>NZ_JAHPZX010000010.1 GCF_021325795.1 Bordetella sp. LUAb4
CTTCCCATCCCGAACAGGACAGTGAAACGACTTTGCGCCGATGATAGTGGACGGACGTCTGTGAAAGTAGGTCATCGTCAGGCTCTTATTGCTCAAACCCCCGCTGGTATCCCCAGCGGGGGTTTGTTTTTGTGCGCGCGCAACGCGCACAAACATGGAATCCCCCCTACCGCGCGTGACGCGCCCCCCCAGGGGGCAGACACCCGCTTCGCGGTGTCTGCGATGGACTCGAGTTCTTCAGTGAAAGATAAAAGGTCCACCTGCTAAACCAGGTGGACCTTTGCTATTCAATTGCCTGAAGAAAGAAGGTCCCTGGTTTACCAGGGACCTTCTTCATTTCAACAGCGCGGGCATGCAGCGATCTCACCCTTTACGGATCGCAGACAAACGCTGACGATGCAAGCCTTTCCTTTACGATCGTCAGCAAATAACAACTGTCGCATCGGCATCGCCGTGCCCACGCTCGCGTGCTTTTCGATGTGGGGTAACATTGTCCGGCACTATTTCGAAGGAGCAGCATCGTGAGTGACCCCCAGATCCCTGTCACCTCCAACGGCCTCGATCTGCGCACGCTGACGCATGTCGCATACGGGTTGTTCGCGCTTGGTTTTCTGACCGGTGGCCTGCTTTGCATGGCGACCATCGCGGGCGTCGTGCTGATGTACGTCAAGCGCGCCGATACCGCCGGTACCTTCTATGCCAGCCATTTCGACTGGCTGCTGCGGACGTTCTGGTGGGCCCTGCTGTGGCTGGCCATCAGCGCTATCGCAACGCTGATCTTCCTGGGTTGGATAGGCGTGGCGGCGACCGTCATATGGGTGCTTTACCGCCTTATCAAGGGCTGGCTGGCCCTGCTGGAAGGCCGTGGCCCCGCGGCCTACGTGTGAAATTCAACACGCGTGAGACGTAGCGGCTAATTGCCGAAAAGAAAAATGGCTGGCGCGATGCCAGCCATTTTTTTTATTCGGTTCGGCAGGGGTGCCGCAGCTGCGCAACGAGCAGCATGCAGTGCACGACTCCTGCTTTTTCGCGTACCGCGATTTACTTCAAGTGCGCATTGACCAGTTTGGTCAATTCGAACATCGACACCTGGTCCTTACCAAACAAGGGGCGCAGCTTGTCGTCAGCATTGATATTGCGCTTGTTGCTGGCGTCTTGCAGGTTGTGCTTCTTGATGTATTCCCAAATCTTCTTGGTGACCTCGGTACGCGGCACAGCCTCTGGGCCGATGACAGCAGCCAGGTCCGCGCTGGGGGTCAGCGGCTTCATGAACGCGGCATTCGGCTTGCGGGCAGTAGCGGTTTTGGAGGGGGTGGCCATAATCCGGCTCTCCTTCTCTGAGTGTTGGAAAAATGAATCCTGCGGCCGGAGCATAACGTGTCTACGCAGCAAAGACAAAGGCATTTATGGTCTGTAGCAACTAAAATCACCTTCGAATCTCTTCAACTTGGATTTGTGTAACCTTCATCCATGTACCCACGCACACCACTGGAATCGATCCGGCTTTTTCACGACGAATTGACCGCGATACGCAGGGACTTGCATGCACATCCCGAATTGGGCTTTGAAGAAGTACGCACGTCAGGCATTGTTGCCGGCGGCTTGGAGGCCTTGGGCATCGAGGTCCATCGCGGCATCGGCAAAACCGGTGTGGTAGGGGTGATCCGCGGCAAGAATTGCGACAGCGGCCGCATGATAGGCCTGCGTGCCGATATGGACGCCCTGCCCATGACCGAAGACAACAGCTTCGGCCACCGTTCCACCAAGCAAGGCCTGATGCACGGTTGCGGCCACGATGGCCATACCACCATGCTCCTGGGCGCGGCACGCTACCTGGCACAGACGCGCAACTTCGACGGCACAGCGGTATTGATTTTCCAGCCGGCCGAAGAAGGACGCGGCGGTGCCAAGGCCATGCTGGAAGACGGCCTGTTCGACACCTTTCCATGCGACGCGATCTACGCGCTGCACAACTGGCCTGGCCTGCCCCCCAATTCGGTCGGCATCAACCCGGGGCCCATGATGGCCGCGGCGGATCGCTTCGAGATCACCATCAATGGCCGCGGTGGGCATGGTGCGCATCCTTACCAGACCATCGACCCGGTGGTGGTGGCGGGTCATCTGATCACGGCGCTGCAGACCATCGTGTCGCGCAACGTCAATCCGCTGGACTCCGCGGTGCTGTCCATCGGTTCGATGCAGGCCGGCAACCCGGGCGCGATGAGCGTGATTCCGCGCGAGGCCAAGCTGGTCGGCACCGCGCGCACCTTCCGCAAGACCGTGCAGGAAATGCTGGAAAAGCGCATGCGCGAACTGGCCACCTCGATCGCCGGCGCCTTTGGCGCGACGGCCGAGGTGCAGTACGAGCGCATCTATCCCGCCACGCTCAACACGCCGCAGCATGCCAACCTGGTCGCCGATATCGCCACCGAAATGATAGGCAAGGAAAACGTGGTGCGCGATCTGGTACCGTCCATGGGCTCGGAGGATTTTTCCTTCATGCTGCAGGCTCGGCCGGGGGCGTATTTCCGCCTGGGGCAGGGCGGCGCCGAGTCCGGCTGCACGCTGCATAATTCCCACTTCGACTTCAACGATGCGGTGATACCGCTGGGCAGCGCGATGTTTTGTGCACTGGCCGAGCGTGGCATGCCCTTGTCGCAGTAAAGTCGGACAACCCCCTTCGTCCGCCATCCTTGCGCCCCGCCTTTGTGGCGGGGCCGAAACCACGAACCGCCATGCGCGGCTGTATTGAAGAACCGACGCTTATGACTACCTCCACGCCCGCGCTCCTGACCATTACGCGCCCCGATGACTGGCACTTGCATCTGCGCGATGGCGAGGCATTGCAAGCCGTGGTCGGCGATACCGCGCGCCAGTTCGCGCGCGCCATCATCATGCCCAATCTGAAGCCGCCGGTGACCACCACGGAACAGGCCTTGGCGTATCGCGAGCGCATCCTGTCGGCCATGGCCAGTGCAGGTGTGGCGGCGCATAGCTTCAAGCCCTTGATGACGCTGTATCTCACCGACAATACCTCGGCGCAAGAGATCGTGCGTGCCAGCGAATCAGGACTGGTGCACGCCGTGAAACTGTATCCGGCAGGCGCGACCACCAACTCGGCGGCAGGCGTCACGGACTTGTTGGGCAAATGCCGTCCGGCGCTGGAAGCCCTGCAAAAGCAAGGCATGCCGCTGTTGGTGCACGGCGAGGTGACCGATCCGACGACCGATGTGTTCGACCGCGAAGCCTTGTTCATCGATCAGGTCATGCTGCCGCTGCGTAAGGCTTTCCCCGAATTGAAGGTGGTGTTCGAACACATCACGACGAAGGAAGGCGCGCACTATGTGCGGGATGCCGAAGGACCGGTCGCCGCGACCATCACGCCGCAGCATCTGCTCTATAACCGCAACGCCATCTTCACCGGTGGGGTGCGGCCGCATTACTACTGCCTGCCCATTCTCAAGCGCGAAGTGCATCGGGCGGCGTTGGTCGAGGCCGCGGTCAGCGGCAGCCCCCGTTTCTTCCTGGGCACCGACAGCGCCCCGCACGCGCGCGGCTTGAAAGAACACGGCTGCGGTTGTGCGGGTTGCTACAGCGCCCTGCACGCCATGTCGCTCTATGCACAGGCTTTCGACCTGGCAGGTGCGTTGGACAAACTGGAAGGCTTCGCCAGCCACCACGGCCCGGACTTCTACGGTTTGCCGCGCAATCGCGATACGCTGACGTTGATACGCAAGCCCTACGTCATTCCGGAAGAACTGCCGTACGGCGCGGCCACGCTGGTGCCCTTGGCCGCGGGCGATACGCTGGAGTGGCAGGTGCACGCCTGAGACAGGGCCGCATGACCTCAGTTTCCGTCGCGGCGCGCTTCAAGCGCTTCCCACCGTTCGAGCTTGGTTTCCAGTTCTTGCTCGATGGCCGCGATGCGGGCATTGATGCGGGTCACTTCATCAGGCGCGTCGCGATATAGCGAGCCATCGGCGAGCTTGCCGGACAATTCCGCCTGCTCGGCCTCGAGCTTGGCGACGGCGTCGGGCAGGCCGTCCAGTTCGCGGCTTTCCCAATTGCTCAGGCGGGCGGCCTTGGCTGGCTTCGGCCGGGCCGCCGTTGGGGTGTTCTTGTTTTCCTGTGCCGTGGATCCAGCGTCCGCGGGCGTTTTCGATCCAGACCCGGACTCCGGCGCGGCCGTCGTTGCCGGCGCGACTACGCGCCGTTGCGCCAACCAGTCGTCATAGCCGCCGACATAGTCGTTCCAGATGCCGGGGCCGTCATTGGCGATGGTCTGCGTCACGACGTTGTTGAGGAACTCGCGGTCATGGCTGACCAGCAGTACCGTACCGGTATATTCCTGTAGCAGCGCTTCCAGCAGTTCCAGCGTCTCGATGTCCAGATCGTTGGTCGGCTCGTCCAGCACCAGGATGTTGGCCGGCCGGGCGAACAGGCGCGCCAGCAGCAGGCGGGCGCGCTCGCCCCCCGACAGACTGCTGACGGGCGAACCGGCGCGCGCGGGAGAAAACAGGAAATCGCCCAGGTAGCTCATGACGTGCTTGCGCGTGCCGCCGATTTCCACCCATTCGCTGCCCGGACTGATGACATCGGCCAGCGTGTCGGTTTCGTTGAGCTGGGAACGCATCTGGTCGAAGTACGCCACTTCCACATTGGTGCCCATGCGCACGCTGCCGCTATCGGGTTGCAGGCGGCCCAGCATCAACTTGAGCAGGGTTGTCTTGCCTGCGCCATTCGGCCCGATGATGCCGATGCGGTCGCCGCGCAGCAGCATGGTGGAGTAGTCCTTGATCACCTCGCGGCCTTCGAAGGCCTTGCTGACGTGTTCGAGTTCCGCCACCAGCTTGCCGGAGCGTTGGCCTTCGGCCAGCGCCAGATTGACGTTGCCCTGGCGCTCACGGCGCTCGGCGCGTTCGTAGCGCAGCTGTTCGAGGCGGCGTACGCGGCCCTCGTTACGCGTGCGGCGTGCCTCGACGCCCTTGCGTATCCAGACCTCTTCCTGCGCCAGCAGCTTGTCGAAGCGTGCCTGTTCCAGCCGTTCCGACTCCAGCCATTGGGCTTTGCGCTCTTGCCATTGCGAAAAATTGCCCGGGAAGCTGAGCAAACGGCCACGGTCGAGTTCGACGATGCGCGTGGCGATGGCATCGAGGAAGCGGCGGTCATGGGTAATGATGACGGCGCTGCCTTTCCAGCCGCGCAGCAGGTCTTCCAGCCAGGCGATGCCGGTGAAGTCCAGATGGTTGGTGGGCTCGTCCAGCAGCAGCAGGTCGGGATTGCCGGCCAGCGCCCGTGCCAGGGCGACCCGCTTGCGCGTGCCCCCGGACAGGCCGGCGATAAGCGCGTCGTTGGGCAAGCCCAGGCGTTCCAGCAGCGAGCGCACGCGCGACGCGCGTTGCCAGTCTTCGTGGTCTTCGTCGGTACTGTTGACGACGTCGAACACCGTCATGGTCTCGTCTAGTTCTGGTTCCTGTTCCACCGTGGCGACGCGCAGGCCGGCGGCGCGCGCGATGTCGCCGTCGTCCGGCTGGGTGCGGCCGTCCAGCAGGCGCAGCATGGACGACTTGCCCGCGCCATTGCGGCCGATCAGGCCGATGCGTTCGCCGGCAAGGATGGAGAAGTCGGCATGGTCCAGCAGCGGATGGTGGCCATAGGCCAGCTGGACTTTATTGAAGGTAATCAGGGTGGTGGGGGCCATGAGCGCCGAGGCAGGTGCGTGCAAAGCGCTATTGTCGCAGGAAGCCGGGGCGGGCGCCCGGCACCCGGCGCCGGGCTGGGCCGGCCACGGTGGTCAAGGCGCCGGCGGCTTGCCGGAATCGTAGTAGCCGTCGGTCAGCGTATTGAGAAACGCGACCACGTCGTCGATCTCCGCGGGCGTCAGCGTCGGCTTGTCGCCAGGCTTGCCGCCGAAGGGCGGGTCCATATTGACGTTCTCGTGCATGCTGGCCGCGGACAGGTCGTTGAACTTGGCGATGCTGCCGTCGGCATTGCGCGGGTACCACTTTTCCGGATTGGTGTCGCGCGTGACATACCACTCGACCACCTGGCGCAGGTCGTGGAACACGCCGTTATGGAAGAAGACCTTGCGCGTGCCGACGTTGCGCAGCGTGGGCGAGCGGAACAGGCCGCAGTATTCGGGATGATCGGTCAGGTCCTTGCGCAGCGGACCGCACAGGCCTTCATCGAAATAAGCGGGATTCTTGTTCGCCGCAATCGCCGGATTGCGCGGCAGCCCCAGGCCGATCAGGCCGAAGTCGTTGAAGATGGGTAGTTGGCCCGGCACCGCGAAGCGGTGGCAGCTGGCGCAATTACCCTTGTCGGCCGCCTCGAACAGTTTCGCGCCGCGCAGCTCCTGGTCATTGAGCTTGGTCAGGCCGCGCACGGCGGCGTCGTATTTACTGGAGAACGGGAAGAACAGCTTGGCGTCGTTCTGGTAGTACTCAAGCGCCTGGGTGATGGCGTGAAATGCCTTCTCGTCCGTGTCGAACACATGGCCGCCGAACAAAGCGCGGATCTTGTCGGCATTGGCACTCTTGCGCACGTTCTCGACGATGCTGGCGATATCCGAGTTAGCCATCTCTTGCGGATCGAGCAGCGGAATGCGCGCCTGTGCGCCCGCATGGTCGACGCGGCCGTCCCATGTCAGGCCGCCGGTGGGGCCGGCGTCGGTCGTGTTGTCGCCTTCTTCTTCGGAGTCGACGAAGTGTTCGTCGAAGTTGGGCACGGTTTGCAAATACATAAGCGACGGCACGGCGCGCACACCGGAATGCTTCATGTCCGGGCCGCCCAGTTGTACCGACAGGTCGTTGGGAGGGCCGTAGTGATGCTCCGGGCTATGACAGGTGGCGCAGGATTGCTGCCCGGACGCCGATAGCGTTTTGTCCTTGAACAACAGTGCGCCCAGGTTGGCGATATCCGCCGCGCGTTGCCTGGCGTAGGCCCGGTCATACGTGGCGGGCGGCTCCGGGAATTTCTCGTAGACGCTTTGCGGGCCGGCGGCCGGAGCCGGATCGGGATCCGCGGCGGAGGACGTGGCCGAGGACGTGGCCGAGGACGTGGCGGAAGACGTGTCGGGAGGCGGGGTGGTCGCCCCCTGGCTGCGTTCACCCCACAAGGCCAACGCTCCGCTGATACCTATCGCCAGCAGTGTAGCGACCACGGTGCACAGCACACCGCGCGAGTGCAGGCTGCGGGAAGGAAGGGAGACTGCATGGAGGACCGTGGAGCGTGGGGGTAAAGGCATGTCGTGGAAAACACAGGGCAAGGGGTAAGGCGGAATAAACAAGCAGAAGAAGCAGGCCGAAGAACCGGTCCGAAGAACCAGTCCGAAGAACCCGTCCGCGGTCCGCAGCGTAAACAGCGAATATTTCAGGTTTGCTGAAGGCGGTTGACGGCAGTCTGAATGTCTCTGTGACGCACCCTCGAGTTTTCTTCATCGATTCAGATTTCTTTAAGCGCTTGTTCACGAAGTTCACATCGTTGAACTTCAACATAGCGGCGCTCGATGTCCGGACATCGATTACTTCCCACGACAAGAAAGAGGAAAGCCTTAAATGAAGAGCACGCACAAGATCATCGCGCCGTTGGTGGCCGTGGCATTGGCCACCGGCCTGGCCGCCTGTGGCGGCAGCAGTGGCGATGACGACGACACCCCGTCGACGCCCGTTACGCCGCCCGTTACCTCCACCCCCGCCCCGACGCAGGAAGAGTTGGCTGCCAAGGCCGTGGACAACATCCAGAACGTCGTGGTGATCTACGCGGAAAACCGCAGCTTCGACAACCTGTATAGCGACTTCCCCGGCCTCGACAGCCCGCTGGCGACCGCGACCTTCGAGAAGCAGGTGGATCGCGACGGCACCACCGTGCTGTCCTCGTTGCCGCAAGTGTGGGCCGGCCTGACGGTGCCCGCCGCGCAGTTCGACACGACCGTGCCGACGGTGACGGCCACGCAGACGACGGGGATGGTCAACGCGCCGTTCTCGATCAACGAAACGTATCCGGGTGTCGACATCAACGCGGTCAACGCGGACATGTGGCACAACTTCTATCAGAACCAGATGCAGATCAACGGCGGCAAGAACAATATGTTCGCTGCCTGGGCCGACAACGGCGGCGGTCTGGTGATGGGCCACTTCTCGGGCAATGCCACCAAGCTGCCGCTGTGGAAAGTGGCGCAGAAGTACACGATGGCCGACCACTTCTTCATGGGCGCCTTCGGGGGTTCCTTCCTCAACCACCAATACCTGATCGCGTCCGCCGCGCCGGTCGATCCGATCACGCCGCAGAACGTCGGCAAGGTCGCCGTGCTGGACGATGGTCCGCAGGGCTACAAGCTGACCCAGAAGACCACGACTTCGGCGCTGACCACGTCGGCCTCGGCGATCTTCACGCTGAGCGGCGCGCTGACGCCCGACGGCTACGCCGTCAACACGATGCAGCCGCCTTACCAGCCCAGCGGCGTCGCACCGGTGACGGTTTCGGGCGCGACGCCCCAGCCCCTGATGGCCGACCAGTCCAATACGGGCGTGCTGCCGCCGCAGTCCGGTCCCACCATCGGCGACTACCTGAGCGACAAGAACGTCGAATGGGCCTGGTACTCGGGTGGCTGGGCTTTCCAGACCGCGCGTGCCACGAATCCGGCCGGCTACGTCGGTTCGGATTACACCGGCACTGGCCTGCAGGCTGACGGCAAGACGGCTTTCGTTAACTTCCAGTTCCACCACCAGCCCTTCAACTACTTCAAGCGTTTCGATCCGACCACGGCGTCCGGTATCGCCCAGCGCGCGGATCACTTGAAGGATGGCGGCGTGAACGGTGAACAGTTCATCGCCGACATCCGTGCCGGCAAGCTGCCCCCGGTGTCGTTTTACAAGCCGGTCGGCAACCTGAACGAGCACAACGGCTATGCCGACGTGGTGCGTGGTGACCAGCACATCGCCGACATCATCTCCGAACTGGAAAAGAGCCCGCAGTGGGGCCACATGCTGGTCGTCGTGACGTATGACGAAAACGGCGGTATCTGGGATCACGTCGCGCCGCCCAAGGGTGACCGCTTCGGTCCTGGTTCGCGTATCCCTGCCATCGTTGCCGGTCCGACGGTGCGCAAGGGCTATGTCGATCACACGATGTACGACACCACCTCGATCCTGCGCTTCATCACCCGCCGCTGGGATCTGCCCACGCTGCCGGGTTTGCAGATGCGTGAAGATGGCCTGAAGGCCAATGGTGTGGATCAGGGCGACCTGAGCAACACGCTGGATACGACCGCGACCGCGTCGTAATTCGTGGCCTGCCCAAGCCGGGTACAATGCGCTCCGCAAGACGAATCGGGCAATCGCGGGGCGCTCACGCGCTTCGAGGAAGGTCCGGACTCCATAGGGCAGGGTAGCGGCTAACGGCCGTCCGTCGGGCCGGTGGCAACATCGGCAAGGCGAGGAATAGGGCCACAGAGACGAGTCTGCGTAGCGGGCGGGACGCAAGTCCCGCACAGGCACGGCCACTCCGTGTCGCGTCAGCCGGCAACGGCTGGCGGCATCGCAGGGTGAAACGCGGCAACCTCTACCCGGAGCAACATCAAATAGGCATGCGCACGGTCTTCGGACCGGGAAGGGCGGCTCGTTCGAGCATGCGGGTAGGTGGCTAGATCCGGCCAGCAATGGCCGGGCCAGAGGAATGATTGCCCACCGGGTTCACCCCCGGTGTACAGAATCCGGCCCATAGATTCGTCTTGCCTTGCTTTCGGCTGAAATCGACACATATACGGCGAAGAAGTTACCTTTTAGCGCCGAAGTCTCATGTAGGACTTTGATTTCAAACGACAACCCCCTGATTTATCAGGGGGTTTTCTTTTTTGCGGATTGCCCGGTTCGCCTAAGTCCTTGTTGTGATTGAAAAAATTGTGTCGCCCTGCTTGACCGCGCATAAACCATCCCGTAGAGTGGGAAAAAGTAGGTTTTTGTGCAATTAAGTGGGAGGAGCAGGGTGTTTCAGGGAAGCAGCGCGTTAACGCTGGATGCAAAGGGGCGGGTGTCTATCCCGACTCGGCACCGCGACGCCCTGATGTCCCAGGCGGAAGGCCGCCTCACCCTGACTCGTCATCCAGACGGTTGCCTGTTGATGTATCCGCGCCAGGAATGGGAAAAGAAGCGTGAAGCCATCGCTGCCCTGCCCATGTCCGCGCGCGCACTGCAACGGCTGCTGCTGGGAAATGCGCAGGATGTGGAGCTGGACGGCTCGGGCCGCATTTTGATCGCGCCGGAGTTGCGCAATGCCGCTGGCATGACCCGCGAAGTGATGATGCTCGGTATGGGCGCGCACTTCGAGTTATGGGATGCCACAGCATTGGCCCGCCGAGAGGCGGAAGATCTGGCGCAGGGCATGCCGGACGTTCTCAACCAGTTTTCTTTCTGACGCGGGCTATGGAATTCGAACATCGGCCCGTGCTGCTGGCGCCGACGGTGGATGCGCTGTTGCTGCCGAATTTCGGCCGTCGCGGTGGCGCCCGCGCGGGATCAGCGAACAAGAACGAGACGGCAGGGGACGACGAAGATCCCCGGCTGGCAGGGGTGTATGTCGACGGCACATTCGGCCGCGGCGGCCATACGCGGGAGCTGCTGTCCCGCCTGGGCCCGCAAGCGCGCGTCGTGGTGTTCGACAAGGATCCCACCGCCATCGGCGTGGCGCGCGAGCTGGCAAGCCGCGATGCGCGGGTGACGGTGGTGCACGACGGATTCGCGACGATGCCTCAGGCGCTGGCTGACCTGGGTATCGGGCAGATCGATGGCGTCATGCTGGATCTGGGTGTGTCGTCCCCCCAGCTTGACGATGCAGGGCGAGGTTTTTCTTTCATGCGCGAAGGCCCGCTGGACATGCGCATGGATACGACGCGCGGCCCCACGGTCGCGGAATGGCTGGCGCAAGCCAGTGTGGATGAGATGCGGGAGGTCATAGCGGATTATGGCGAAGAACGGTTTGCTTTTCAGATTGCAAAAACGATTGCAGTTCGCCGCGCAACAGCGCCACTACGCACCACGCTCGAACTCGCCGAGCTCGTCGCAGGCGCCGTCCGCACGCGCGAAAAGGGTCAACATCCGGCCACACGCACCTTTCAAGCTCTACGGATTTACATCAATCGGGAACTCGAGGAACTTGCTCGCGCCCTCGCGGCAGCTCTAGAGCTGCTCGCGCCGAAGGGGAGGTTGGCGGTGATCAGCTTTCATTCGCTGGAAGATCGGATGGTCAAGCAGTGCATCGCCGCCGCGGCCAGTCCGGCCAGCGAGACGATGCGCCGCATGCCGCTGCGCGAAGATGAGCTGCCCCCCGCCCTCATGCATTCCCTGGGACGTGTATTGGCCGACGACGAGGAAGTCGCGGGCAATCCACGTTCCCGTTCGGCCGTTCTGCGCGTGGCCGAGCGCACGGACGCCCCCCTGCCTGCCGGGGGTAGCGCCGCTTTGGTGCCGGGCCTGACGCAACCGGAAGCGCAAAAGCAGAGGCAGACGCCAAAACAAGCGCAAAAACAGACCCAAAAACAAACTCAAAAGCAGTCTCAAAAGCAAACCCAGGCGCCTGCGCGCGGTGCCGGCAAGGGGAGGCGCTGATGGGCAGATTGAGCCTGGTCCTGGCCGTGGTGCTGATGCTCTGCGCGATTTCCCTGGTGACCGCGCGCTATCAGTCGCGCCAGTTGTTCATCGACGTCGACCGCGCGCAAGCCCAGTCCCGCGATCTGGAAAACGATTGGCGCCGCCTGCAGCTGGACCGCGCCGAACTGGCGCGCAACGCCCGTGTCGATCGCGCGGCGCGCGAAGATCTTAAAATGATCTCCATCGCGCCGGACCGTACGCTCTATCTCAATCAGCCGCCGGTTCCGGTCAACGGAGGGGCGCAATGAAGCGCTTGCCGTTCTTCAACAACCCCGTGCTGCGGGGGCAATTGCCGGCCTGGCGCGCCCGGCTGGTGCTGATTTTGCTGTTTTGCGGCTTCATCACCCTGGGTGGCCGTGCACTCTATCTACAAGGCGTCAGCACCGACTTCCTGCAGCAGCAGGGTGAACGCCGCTATGAACGCACCCTGACCCTGTCCGCGACGCGCGGCAAGATCATGGACCGCAACAACGTCGTGCTGGCCTCCAGCGTGCCTGCCCGCGCGATCTGGGCCATTCCGGAAGACGCCAACACGGCGACGGCGCCGCAGATGTCGACCCTGGCCAAGCTGCTGGATATGTCGGTGGCGGACTTGACCGAACGGCTGAAGAACGAGGACAAGAACTTCGTCTACCTGAAGCGCCAGGTGCCGATGGAGGTGGCGGACAAGATCAAGCAGTTGGCCATGCCCGGCATCCACCAGCAGCCCGAAACGCGCCGCTACTATCCGGACGGCGCCGTCATGGCACACGTGGTGGGCTTCACCAATGTGGAAGACCAAGGCCAGGAAGGCGTCGAACTGGCGTTCAACCAGGCGCTGCAAGGCCGGGCCGGTTCGCGCCGCGTGATCAAGGATCGCCTGGGCCGCGTCATCGAGGATGTGCAGGCGGTGACCATGCCGATGGATGGCAAGGACATCAACCTGGCCATCGATACGCGCCTGCAATACCTGGTCGGCAAGACATTGAAGGACGCCATCGACCTGCACCATGCGCGCGGTGCCGCGGCGGTGATCATCGACGCGCACACCGGCGAGATCCTGGCGCTGGCCAGCCTGCCTACCTACGATCCCAACGATCGCAGCACCTTCCAGGTGGCGTCCATGCGCAACCAGGCCATCACCGACACGTTCGAGCCCGGCTCGATCATGAAGCCGTTCACCGCCGCGCTGGCGCTGGAGTTGGGCCGCATCACGCCCAGCACGCAATTCGAGACCGGCAACGGCCAGTTCCGCTATCAAGGTTCGACCATCAGCGACGTCAGCCGCAATGGGACGTTGACCGTGGCGGGCGTGTTGCTGAAGTCCAGCAACATCGGCATGACGATGATCTCGGAGACGCTGCAGGCGCGCGAGATGTGGGACAAATTCACCGAGCTGGGCCTGGGACAGGCGCCGCAGCTGGGCTTTCCTGGCGCCGCGCCGGGTCGGGTGCGGCCGTGGGACCGGTGGCGCCTGATCGAGAAGGCCACCATGGCTTACGGCTATGGCTTGTCGGTGTCGCTGCTGCAGATGGCGCGCGCTTATACCGTGTTCGCCCGCAACGGCGACATGGTGTCGCTGACCCTGGTGAAGCGCGATAGCGAGCCGACCAGCGTCAAGGTTTACACGCCCAAGATCGCGAACATGATTCGCGGCTACCTGGAAGCGGCCGCCGGCCCGGACGGCGCCAAGCTGGCCCAGGTGCAGGGCTATCGCGTGGCCGGCAAGAGCGGTACCGCGCGCAAGATCGTCGACGGCAAATACAGCCGTTCGCGCTATCGCAGCTCTTTCGTTGGCTTCGCGCCGGTGTCGAACCCGCGTCTGGTGATCGCCGTGACGATCGACGAGCCGCAGACGGGCGGCTATTACGGCGGCGCCATCGCCGCGCCGGTGTTCTCCACGCTGATGGGCCCCAGCCTGCGCATGCTGGGTGTGCAACCCGATGCCCCCTTCCAGTCGACGGTGGTGGCCGGACTGCAGGAGCCGATGCGATGAACGCCGTGGCCGATCCGCACGCCAATCGCCTGGCCGCCGCCGCTATCGTGCAATGGCTGCGCGCGCGTGCGCCGGCCGGGGTGCACCTGCGCCTGGATTCGCGCGAGGTGCGCTCGGGTGACGTGTTCGTCGCCTGCCCGGGCGGGACCAGCGACGGCCGTATCTATATAGAGCAGGCGATCCAGCAAGGCGCCGCGGCAGTGGTGTACGAGGCGCAGGGATACGACGCCGCAAGGACAGCCGCGCTCAACGCGCTTGCAGGCACGGTACCGGTTTTGCCCGTCGCCGAGCTGCGCGGGCAATTGGGCCGCACGGCCGACCTCTGGTACGGCGAGCCTTCCGCGGCCCTGACCGTGATTGCCGTCACCGGCACCAATGGCAAGACTTCCTCGGTGCAATGGCTGGCGCGCGCCCTGTCGCACAGCGGCCGGCCCTGCGGCGCCCTGGGCACCTTGGGCGCGACACTGCCCGACGGGCAGGCGCTGCCGGGGCAACTGACCACGCCGGACGTACTGGCGGTACATCGGCAACTGGCGGCGATGCGCGATCATGGCGCCAGCTGCGTGGCCATGGAGGCGTCCTCCATCGGTATCGAGCAGGGGCGGCTGGACGGCGTGCGCATCGGCGTGGCCGCCTTTACCAATCTGACGCGCGACCATCTGGATTACCACGGCTCGATGGCCGCCTACGAGACCGCCAAGTCGCGCTTGTTCGACTGGCCCGGCCTGGTGCGCGCGGTGATCAATGCGGACGATGCGGCGGGCCAGCGTCTGCTGGCGCGCCTGCCGGCAGGGCTCGCGCTGTCCTACGGCCTGGGCGACCAGGCACGGCAAGGCGTCGACATTCGCGCCACGGGTTTGAGCGCCACGGCGCACGGGCAGATCTTCACACTGGTTACCGCGCAGGGCGAAGCGCAAATCATGACGGGCCTGCTGGGCCGCCACAACGTCGAGAACCTGCTGCTGGTGGCCGGCGTGCTGACGGCGCTGGGTGGCACGCTGGCCGATGTGGCGCGCGAGCTGGCCGCGGCGACGCCGGTGCCTGGCCGCATGGAAGTCGTGCAGGCGCCGCCCGCGCTGGCGGCGCCCGGTCCCTTGGTCGTGGTCGATTATTCGCATACGCCGGATGCCCTGGCGCGCGCGCTGGCCGCATTGCGGCCGGTGGCGCAGGCGCGCGGCGGCCGGCTGCTGTGCCTGTTCGGTTGCGGTGGTGACCGCGACCCGGGCAAGCGTCCGTTGATGGGCGGCATCGCCGCCGCCGACGCCGATGGCGTCTACGTGACCAGCGACAATCCGCGCAGTGAAGACGCCGACGCCATCATCGATCAGATCCTGGCCGGCATGCCCGCCGCGCGCGCGGTGACGGTGCAGGCCGATCGCGCCCGCGCCATCATGCAGGCGGTGTGGTCGGCGGCCGCCGAGGACGTTCTGCTGCTGGCCGGCAAGGGCCATGAGACTTATCAAGAGATCGCCGGACAGCGTCTGTCGTTCGACGATCGCGCGTGGGGCGCGCTGGCGCTGTCCTTGCCGCAGGCGGTGGGGGTGTCGACCGATACGCGCACGCTGAGCGAAGGCCAGGTCTTCGTCGCCTTGAGCGGCGAGAACTTCGACGGCCACGATTATCTGGCGCAGGCCCATCAGGCCGGCGCCCGCGCCGCGGTGGTCGCCCATGCGGTGGACGGCGCGCCGCTCACGCAGTGGGTCGTGGGCGATACGCGCGCCGCCTTGTGCCGCATCGGCGCGGCCTGGCGCGCGCGCTTCGATCTGCCGGTGATCGGCGTGACCGGCAGCAACGGCAAGACCACCACCAAGGAAATGATTGCCGCCATCCTCGCGCAGTGGCTGGGCGCGGACCAGCGTCTGGCGACGGCGGGCAATTACAACAACGACATCGGCGTGCCGCTGACGCTGCTGCGCCTGCGGCCGCAGCATCGCGCCGCGGTGATCGAGCTGGGGATGAACCATCCCGGTGAAATCGCCGCGCTGACCGCCATGGCCACGCCCACCGTGGGCCTGGTCAACAACGCCCAGCGCGAGCATCAGGAATTCATGCATAGCGTCGAGGCCGTCGCACGTGAAAACGGCGCGGTGCTGGCGACGCTGCCGGAAGCGGGCTATGCCGTTTATCCCGGTGACGACGCGCATACGCGCGTGTGGGACGAAATGGCGGCGACGCCGCGCGTGCTGCGCTTCGGCCTGCAGGCCGGTTTGGACGTCTATGCCGAAGCGATCGAAAGCGATGTGCTGTCGACCCGTTGCCGTTTGGTGACGCCGGCCGGTACTGCCGAGCTGACGCTGCCTGTCCCCGGTTTGCACAATCTGCGCAATGCCCTGGCCGCCGTGGCCTGCGGGCTGGCGGCGGGTGCGCCGCTGGACGCCGCCTGCCGCGCACTGGCCGATTTCAGCGCGGTGAAGGGCCGGATGCAGCGCCAGCAAATGGGTGACGGAACCGTGCTGGTCGACGACACCTACAATGCCAATCCTGACTCGGTCCGCGCCGCGATCGATGTGCTGGCTCAACTGCCGGCGCCGCGCGTGTTGGTACTGGGTGATATGGGCGAGGTAGGTGCCAACGGACCGGCGATGCATCAAGAGGTCGGCGCCTACGCCCGCGAACGGGGGATCGACGCCCTGTTCACGCTGGGCACGGCCGCGCAAGCGTCCGCGGCTGCCTTCGGGTCGGCCGGCACGGCGTGCGATTCAGTCGAAGACATCGTGATGGCAATGCGGGCCCTGCGGCCCGCTGCCGTATTGGTAAAGGGTTCGCGCTTTATGCGCATGGAGCGGGTTGTGAAGTTGTATTCGAGTGAAGGCAGCCAGGTGCCCATGGCACAGGAGGGCAAGCATGCTGCTTGAGATTGCCCGCTGGCTGTCCGACGATATCCGTACGTTTGGCGTGTTCGAGTACATCACGCTGCGTGCGGTGCTGGCGTGCGCGACCGCCCTGTTGATCGGCTTGATGGCCGGTCCGCGCGTCATCCGCAAATTGACCGCGATGAAGATCGGCCAGGCCGTGCGCGCCTACGGTCCGCAGACCCATCTGGTAAAGACCGGCACGCCCACCATGGGCGGCGCGCTGATCCTCATCTCCATCGGCATCAGCGTGCTGCTGTGGTGCGACTGGAGCAATCGTTTCATCTGGGTGGTGCTGCTGGTGACGTTCGGCTTCGGCGCCATCGGCTGGGTCGACGACTACCGCAAGGTCGTCTACCGCGATCCGGAAGGCATGCGGTCGCGGACCAAATTTTTCTGGCAAGCCATCATCGGCCTGGTGGCGGCGGTGTATCTGGCGTTCGCCGTGTCGGCGCCGGCCAACACCGAACTCTGGCCTTTGTTCCGTGGTTGGGTGGTGAGCGGTTTCACCATGCCGCTGCCGACCCGCGCCGACTTGATCGTGCCTTTCTTCAAGACGGTGAGCTATCCCCTGGGCGTGCTGGGCTTCGTCGCGCTGACGTGGTTCGTCATCGTCGGTACCAGCAACGCGGTCAACCTGACCGATGGCCTGGATGGCCTGGCCATCATGCCGACCGTGATGGTGGGCAGCGCGCTGGGCATCTTCTCCTACGTGATCGGCCGCGCCGACTACTCCAAGTACTTGCTGTTCCCCTACGTGCCGGGGGCATCCGAATTGATTGTGCTATGCGCGGCGCTAGGGGGGGCGGGACTGGCCTTTCTCTGGTTCAACGCTTATCCCGCCCAGGTGTTCATGGGCGACGTCGGCGCCTTGGCGCTGGGCGGCGCGCTGGGCACGGTGGCGGTCATTGCCCGGCAGGAGATCGTGCTGTTCATCATGGGCGGCGTGTTCGTGGTGGAAACCCTGTCGGTGATGATCCAGGTTACCTGGTTCAAATACACCAAACGTAAATACGGCGAGGGGCGGCGGATCTTCCGCATGGCACCCCTTCATCACCATTTCGAAGTCGGCGGCTGGAAAGAAACCCAGGTCGTCGTGCGCTTCTGGATCATCAGCATGATGCTGGTGTTGATCGGCCTTTCCACCCTCAAGTTGCGATGAGCGATTCGGACTTCACCGCCCCCGCGCCGGCTCTGGTCCTGATCCTCGGATTGGGCGAGACCGGCATCGCCGCCGCGCGCTGGTGCGCGCGTAGCGGTGCGCGGCTGCGCGTGGCCGATACGCGGGCCGAGCCGGGTGGGCTGGACGTCTTGCGTGCCGCGCTTGCGGCCCGCGCTGACATCGATTTCCATCTGGGCTTGACCACCTTCGATGCCGGTCTGCTGGACGGCGTGACGCAAGTCGTGATCAGCCCGGGACTGGCCCCCAATCAATCGCCGGCGCTCGAACTGATCGAAGCCGCCGCCGCGCGCGGCATCGAAGTCATCGGTGAAATCGAATTGTTCGCCCGCGCGCTGGTGGCCTTGGCCGACAGTCGCGATTACCATCCGCGTGTGCTGGCCGTCACCGGCACCAACGGCAAGACCACGGTCACCGCCCTGACGCGTCATCTGGTCGAAGCCGCGGGCCTGACCGCGCGCGCCGCCGGCAATATCAGCCCGGCCGCGCTGGCCGCGCTGATGGACGCACTGGATGAAGATGATCTGCCGCAAGTGTGGGTGCTGGAGCTGTCCAGCTTCCAGTTGCGCACCACGCACACCCTGTCGGCCGATGCCGCCGTGGTGTTGAACGTCACCCAGGATCACCTGGACTGGCACGGCGACATGCAGGCCTACGCGGCCGCCAAGGCGCGCCTGCTGGGCATGGCCCGTATCGCCGTGATCAATCGCGACGACCCGCTCACGGTGGCCATGGTCGAACGCGTGGCAGCCTTGAACGTGCGCACCATCGGCCGCGATGCGCCCACTCTGGTGGGCGACCTGGGCATGGATCAGGCCAGCGGCGTGGCATGGCTGACTGCCTGCGAACCCAGCGATTTCGATATTCCGGTCGAAGCGCCCAAGCGGCGCAAGAAGGACGCGCCGCCCCCCAGCCGCGAGCAGGGCCGCCTGTCGCGCCTGATGCCGGTGGACGCGCTGTTGATCCGCGGTCTGCACAATGCGACCAATACCTTGGCGGCTTGCGCGCTGGCGCGGGCCATCGATCTGGGCTGGGCGCCTTTGCTGCGCGCCGCCCGCGAGTACGAAGGCGAGCCGCTGCGCGTCGAGTACGTCCGCAGCATCGGCGGTGTCGACTTCATCAACGACAGCAAGGGCACCAATGTCGGTGCCACCGTCGCCGCGCTGGACGGATTGGGCCAGCCGGTGGTGTTGATTGCCGGCGGTTTGGGCAAGGGCCAGGACTTCTCGCCGCTGGTGGCGCCGGTGGCGCGCCACGCGCGTGCCGTGGTGCTGATCGGCAAGGACGGCCCTGAAATCAACGACGCCTTGGAGGCCACCGGCGTTACCCGCGTGTTCGCCAGCGATATGCGTGACGCCGTGCGCCAGGCGCATGGCCTGGCCCAGGCCGGCGATGCCGTGCTGTTGTCGCCCGCCTGCGCCAGCATGGACATGTTCCGCAGCTATGTACAGCGTGGCCAGGTCTACACCGACGAAGTGCAGGAACTGGCCCTGGATCAAGGAGAGGTCGCATGAGCCTGTTCGCCGACCTCACCGGCAGCGTCAACGCCGTGCGACCCGGCCGCACGCGCATGCGGTCCTTCGACATGTCCCTGGTGATCGCGTCGTCGACCTTGCTGGCGCTGGGGCTGTTGATGGTGTATTCGGCGTCCATCGCGCTGGCCGATGGCCCCCGCTACGCGGCTTACGGCCAATATTATTTCGTGGTGCGCCACGCCGCCTTCGTCACGGTCGGCCTGGTGGTGGCGGCCATCACCCTGACGCTGCCGATCCGCATGTGGCAACGCCTGGCGGTGCCTTTGTTCATGTTGGCGCTGCTTCTGCTGCTGGCGGTGCTGGTGCCGGGCATCGGCCGCGAGGTCAACGGCGCGCACCGCTGGATTCCGCTGGGTCCCTTGAACTTCCAGCCGTCCGAACTGATGAAGGTCGCGGCGCTGCTGTACGCCGCCGACTACACCGTGCGCAAGCAGGAGCACATGCAGAATTTCGTGCGCGGCTTCGTGCCCATGGCCTGCGCGCTGGGTGGCGTCGGCATGCTGCTGTTGCTCGAGCCTGACCTGGGCGCCTTCATGGTGATCGTGGCCATCGCCATCGGCATCCTGTTCCTGGGCGGCATCAACGGCAAGTTCTTCAGCAGCCTGCTGGGCGTGCTGATGGGCACCTTCCTGATGCTGATCTGGCTGTCGCCCTGGCGCCGCGCGCGCCTGTTCGCCTATATGGATCCCTGGAACCAGGACAATGCCTACGGCAGCGCCTATCAGTTGTCGCATTCGCTGATCGCGCTGGGCCGCGGCGAGTGGCTGGGCGTGGGGTTGGGCGCCAGTGTCGAGAAACTGCACTATCTGCCGGAAGCGCACACCGACTTCATCATGGCCGTGATCGGTGAAGAGCTGGGCTTTGCCGGCGTGCTCCTGGTCATCGTGCTGTTCGCCGTCATCGTGCAGCGCGCGTTTGAAATCGGCCGCCAGGCCGTTGCCATGGAACGCACGTTCGCCGGCATGCTGTCGCAAGGCGTGGGCATCTGGTTCGGCGTGCAGGCCTTCATCAATATGGGCGTGTGCCTGGGCTTGCTGCCCACCAAGGGGCTGACCCTGCCGTTGGTGAGCTACGGCGGCTCCGGCGTGGTGATGAACCTGATGGCCTTGGCCATGCTGCTGCGCGTGGATTTCGAGAATCGGACGATGATGCGGGGAGGGCGCGTATGAGCACTCGCGACAGTCGCCCCAAAGCCGCCGCGCCCCGCACCGCGCTGATCATGGCGGGTGGTACCGGCGGCCACATCATGCCTGGCCTGGCCGTGGCCGATGTGCTGCGCGAACGCGGGTGGCGCGTGCTGTGGCTGGGCAATCCGGACCGCATGGAAGGCAAGCTGGTGCCGCCGCGCGGCATCGAGATGATGCCCATGCGTTTCCAGGGCTTGCGCGGCCGCGGCATCAAGGCCGTGCTGCAGTTGCCGTTCCGCCTGACCTCGGCTTTGCGCCTGGCCTTGCGCTATCTGTCCAGCCTGCGTCCCGATGTCGTGTTGGGCATGGGCGGCTATGTGGCTTTCCCGGGTGGCGTTGCCGCCGCCCTGCGGCGCGTGCCGCTGGTCGTGCATGAACAGAACGCGGTGGCCGGCACGGCCAACCGCACCCTGGCGCGCATGGCGCGACGCGTTCTGACGGGTTTCCCCGGCGTGCTGCCGCGTGGCGAAGTCATGGGGAATCCCGTGCGCCGCGAAGTGTGCGCGCTGCCCGAGCCGGCAGAGCGCTACGCCGATCGCAGCGGACCGCTGCGGCTGCTGGTGGTGGGCGGCAGCCTGGGCGCGCAAGCCTTGAACACCGTGTTGCCGCAGGCGCTGGCCCTGCTGCCCGCCGCACAGCGGCCGGCGGTGACGCATCAGGCCGGCGAACTGCACATCGACGCCTTGAAGCAGGCCTATGCGCAGGCCGGCGTGCAGGCCGATTGCCGTGCCTTCATCGACGACATGGCCGGTGCGCTGGCTTCTGCCGACGTAGTGGTGTGCCGGGCCGGCGCGATGACGGTGGCCGAAGTGGCCGCCGCCGGCGTGGCCGCCTTGTTCATCCCCTTGCCCAATGCCATCGACGATCACCAAACGGCCAACGCCCGCTATCTGAGCGACGCCGGCGCCGGCTGGACGCGTCCCCAAGCCGAACTGACGCCGCAATGGCTGGCGCAGTGGCTGGGCGAGCGCAGCCGCGCGGAACTGCGGATGGTGGCAGTGCTGGCACGCGCACGCGCGCTGCCGGCGGCCGCCCAACATATCGCCGACGCCTGCGAACAGGCAGCGAGGCGCGCAACATGAAACACCGTATCCAGCATATTCATTTCGTCGGAGTCGGCGGCGCCGGGATGAGCGGCATCGCCGAGATCCTGCTCAACCTCGGCTATCGCATCAGCGGATCCGACCTCAGTGAGTCGACCGTCACACGGCGTCTGGCGGGTCTGGGCGTGACCATCGCCCTGGGCCATGCCGCCGCCCATATCGAAGGCGCCGACGCCATCGTCACGTCCACCGCGGTGGCGGGGGACAACCCCGAAGTCATCGCCGCGCGCGCCGCGCGTATTCCCGTGGTGCCGCGTGCCGTCATGCTGGCCGAGCTGATGCGCCTGAAGCGCGGCATCGCCATTGCCGGTACCCACGGCAAGACCACCACCACCAGTCTGGTGACCAGCGTGCTGGCGGCCGGCGGCCTGGATCCCACCTTCGTCATCGGCGGGCGCTTGAACTCGGCCGGCGCCAATGCGCGGCTGGGGCAGGGCGACTACATCGTGGTCGAGGCGGATGAATCGGACGCGTCGTTTCTCAATTTGCTGCCCGTGATGGCGGTCGTCACCAATATCGACGCCGATCACATGGACACCTATGGCCATGATGTCGCGCGTCTG
Source organism: Bordetella sp. LUAb4 (assembly GCF_021325795.1). Classification (GTDB taxonomy): domain Bacteria; phylum Pseudomonadota; class Gammaproteobacteria; order Burkholderiales; family Burkholderiaceae_B; genus Bordetella_C. The sequence continues at coordinate 22,041 of NZ_JAHPZX010000010.1, forward strand.
AAGAGCGCCTTCATCGAATTCACTCAGAAGCTGCCGTTCTACGGCACCGCCGTGCTGTGTGCCGACGATGCCAACGTGCGGGAGATCATTCCCTTCGTGTCGCGCCCCGTCACTACCTATGGTCTGGATGGCGATGCCCAGGTGGCCGGCCACAATGTGCGCGCCGACGGCACCCGCATGTTGTTCGACGTGACGCGGCGGGGCCGCAAGCAGGAATTGCCGCCGCTGTCGGTGGCCCTGAATCTGCCGGGCCTGCACAATGTGCGCAACGCGCTGGCCGCGATTGCCGTCGCCACCGAATTGGGCGTGGCCGACGAGGCCATCCGCGGCGCGCTGGAATCCTTCCACGGCGTCGGCCGTCGCTTCACGCAGGTCGGCGACTTCCCGGTGCCGGCCGCGCATGGCGGCGGGTCCTTCACCGTCATCGACGACTACGGCCATCATCCGGTCGAGATGGCGGCCACGCTGGCCGCGGCGCGTGGCGCCTGGCCCCGGCGCCGTATCGTGCTGGCCTTCCAGCCGCACCGCTATACCCGGACCCGCGACTGCTTCGAGGATTTCGTGCGCGTGCTGGGCACCGCCGACGCCGTGTTGTTGACCGAAGTCTATGCCGCCGGCGAGGCACCCCTGGTGGCCGCCGATGGCCGCGCCCTGGCGCGCGCGCTGCGCGTGGCCGGCAAGGTGGAGCCCGTGTTCATCGAGGACGTGGCCGAGTTGCCCGCCGCGGCCATCGATTTCGTGCGCGATGGCGACGTCGTCATTGTCATGGGCGCCGGCTCCATCAGCCGCGTGCCCACGCAAATTGGAGAATTGGCATGACCATTGCCCCCCAACAATTCGGCAAGGTCGGCGTGTTGTACGGCGGCCGTTCGGCCGAACGTGAAGTGTCCATCATGTCCGGCACCGGTGTGCACGAGGCGCTGGTGAGCGCCGGCGTCGACGCCCATCTGTTCGATACCGGCCGGCAGACTTTCGCCGACCTGGAACGGGCCGGTTTCGACCGCGTCTTCATCACGCTGCACGGCCGCTATGGTGAAGACGGCACCATCCAGGGTGCGCTGGAGCTGCTGGGCATCCCCTACACCGGGAGTGGCGCGGCCGCCTCGGCGCTGGCCATGGACAAGGTGATGACCAAGCGCGTGTGGCTGCAGCATGGCCTGCCCACGCCAGCCTTCGAAGTGCTGGGTGAAGACACCGAGCTGCGCCTGGTACCCGACCGCCTGGGTCTGCCCCTGATGATCAAGCCGCCGCATGAAGGTTCGACGGTCGGCATCACCAAGGTGCGTGGCTACTCCGACATGAAGGAAAGCTATGAACTGGCGGCGCGTTTCGATGCCGAGGTGCTGGCCGAGCAGTTCGTCACTGGCCGTGAGCTGACGGTAGCCCTGTTGGGCACCGGCCGCGGCGCGCGTGCGCTGCCGGTGATCGAGATCGTCGCGCCCGACGGCAACTACGATTACGAACACAAGTATTTCTCCGACGATACGCAGTACTTCTGCCCGGCCGACCTGCCGCAGGAGCTGGCCAGCGAAGTGCGGCGCGTCAGCGTGGCCGCGTATCGGGCCCTGGGCTGCGAGGGCTGGGGCCGTGCCGATCTGATGCTGGACAAGGAAAACCGTCCCTGGCTGATCGAGATGAATACCTCGCCGGGCATGACCAGCCACTCCCTGGTGCCGAAAGCGGCCCAGGCCGCCGGCATGAGCTATCCCGAACTGTGTGTTTCCATTCTTTCCGAGGCCGCGCTCAAAGTGCGCGCTCCGGCTCGTAACGTTTGACCTGGAAGATCCGTGTGGAACGACGCTCGCACCACCAACCTCATCGCGAACACGCTGGCCGTGTTCGCGGTGCTGGCCATGCTGGCCGGTGGGGTTGTGTGGCTGGCCAAGCGGCCGTATTTCAATCTGGCCGTCATCGAACTGGAGTCCATGCCAGAGGCTCAGTTGCACTATGTGTCACCCGCCAGCGTGCGGGCCACGATAGCCGGCGAGATGGTGGGCAACTTTTTCACGGTCAACCTGGACAGTGCACGCGAGCTGTTCGAGTCGGTGCCCTGGGTGCGGCATGCGACCGTGCGCCGGATCTGGCCCAACACGCTGCGTGTGCGTATCGAAGAGCAGCAGCCGCTGGCGCTGTGGAACGAGAACCAGATGATCAACACCTGGGGCGAGTCGTTCACGGCCAACACTGGCGAGCTGGACGACGAGGATGCCTTGCCGCATTTCTCCGGGCCCGACGGCAGCGAAAGCCTGGTGGTGCAGCGCTATGCCGAATTGGCACGCTGGTTCGCGCCGCTGGACATGCATGTGCAGGAACTGGATTTGAGCGCGCGCTATGCCTGGCGCGCCAAGCTGTCCAACGGTCTGTTGCTGGATCTGGGCCGGGATCCGGGCGCGGATGCGCCGGATCCCAACGGGCCGCCGGGTGCATTGCCCTTCGCGGCGCGCATCCAGCGTTTTGTGCAGGCCTGGCCAGCCTTGATGTCGAAACTGGAGGGCCGTGCGGTATTGCAAGCCGATCTGCGTTATCCCAATGGCTTTGCCTTGGCGCTGGCGCCGCTGCCCGAACCCGAAAAATCGAAGTCGAAACCCACCCCGAAGAAGCGTTGACAACATGACCCGTGACATCAAGGACCTAATCGTCGCCCTCGATATCGGCACCAGCAAGGTGGTGGCCGTGGTCGCCGAGATCCTGCCGGAGAACCGCTTCGAGGTGCTGGGCCTGGGCCAGCACGAATCGCGTGGAATGCGCAAAGGCGTGGTGGTGAACATCGAAACCACCGTCAACTCCATCCAGCGCGCGCTGGAGGAAGCGGAGCTGATGGCGGACTGCAAGATCCGCGACGTCTACACCGGCATCGCCGGCAGCCACATACGCAGCTTCAACTCCAGCGGCATGGTGGCGGTCAAGGACAAGGAAGTGACGTCCACCGACGTGGCCCGCGTGATCGAAACGGCCAAGGCGGTGAACATTCCTACGGACCAGCAAGTGCTGCATGTGCTGACGCAGGAATTTATCGTCGACGGCCAGGAAGACATCCGCGAACCTATCGGAATGAGCGGCTTGCGCCTGGAGGTGCGGGTCCATATCGTTACGGGTGCGGTGAGCGCCGCGCAGAACATCGTCAAGTGCGTGCGCCGTTGCGGCCTGGAAGTGCAGGATCTGATTTTGCAACCGTTGGCATCCAGTCTTGCCTGCCTGACCGCGGATGAAAAAGAGCTGGGCGTGGTGCTGGTGGACATCGGTGGGGGGACGACCGATGTGGCGATATTCACGGGTGGTGCGATCCGTCACACCGCCGTGATCCCGATCGCGGGCGATCAGATCACCAACGATATCGCCGCCATGCTGCGCACGCCCACGCCGGATGCCGAGGAAATCAAGCTGCGTTACGGCGTGGCCAAGCAGGTGCTGGCCAGCCCCGAAGAAACCGTCGAGGTGCCGGGCCTGGGCGATCGTGGTCCGCGCCTGGTCAAGCGGCAAGCATTGGGTGCCGTCATCGAGCCGCGTATCGAAGAGTTGTTCACGCTGGTGCAGCAGGTGGTGCGCGACTCCGGCTACGAAGATCTGCTGGCGTCGGGTGTGGTCCTTACCGGCGGCTCCGCGCAGTTGCCCGGCATGGTGGAATTGGCCGAGGACGTGTTCCTGAAACCGGTCCGCGTGGCGGTGCCTGAATACGAAGGCAGCCTGGCCGACGTCATGCGCAATCCGCGCTTCGCGACGGTGATGGGCTTGCTGCAGGAAGCACGCATGCAGCGCGTGCGAGGCCGCAAGGTTGCCGCGCAGACGGGGAATTTCAAGAGCTTGCTGACTCGAATGAAAGAGTGGTTCATGAATTGATGGTTCTTGCTCTTGATACGCAAGAGCGAGTAAGAGGTGGTGTCTGGTGTTCAGCGTTTAATAAGAACAGCAATTAGTTGGTAAGTATTTAGTAGTTCGCATCATTTAGTAGTGGCGGCAATTGATAGTTGGTAGCAGACTGCGATGGGATTGAATTTCGCGTTTGCGCATTACGAGTTTGCGGTACCAAAGGGTAGCGGGCTGTCGCCGATACCCGGGGCACGCCGAGATCGTTAATGGCGTGCTGACGGAGGCGCTTCAAACCCGTTGCGGGTCACAAGACCGGCATCGGCTTTGAGGCGATTCACAGAGAAAGCGGCAACGGGGAATTTCTTGTGATTTGCGTTTAAGACTTGAGGGAGTCGTCAATCATGATGAACTTTGAAATGTTAGATAACAGCACCAAGGGCACCGTCATCAAGGTGGTTGGTGTTGGTGGCGCCGGCGGCAATGCCGTGGCGCATATGATCCGTAACGGCGTCAATGGCGTGGATTTCATTTGCGCGAACACTGACGCACAGGCACTGGCGGCGACCAACGCGCCCGTGCAGATCCGCTTGGGCCGTACCGGCCTGGGTGCCGGCGCCAAGCCGGAACAGGGCCGTGCTTCGGCCGAAACCGCGCGCGAGGAAATTCGCGCCGCGCTCAACGGCGCCCACATGGTGTTCATCACCGCGGGCATGGGCGGCGGCACGGGTACGGGCGCGGGTCCGGTGGTGGCGGAAGTCGCCAAGGAGCTGGGCATCCTGACCGTCGGCGTGGTCACCAAGCCGTTCACGTTCGAAGGCAACAAGCGGCTGAAGATGGCCGAGGACGGCATCAGCGAACTGGCCAAGCACGTTCACTCGCTGATCGTGGTGCTGAACGAAAACCTGTACGACCTGATGGACGAGGACGCGACGCAGGAAGACTGCTTCAAGTCGGCCGACGACATCCTGCACAACGCTTGCGCCGGCATCGCTGAAATCATCAATGTCGAAGGCAACGTCAACGTCGACTTCGAAGACGTGAAGACGATCATGGGCGAGCAAGGCCAGGCCATGATGGGCACCGCCAGCGCCGCCGGCGCCGACCGCGCCCGCGTCGCCGCCGAACACGCCATCGCTTGCCCGCTGCTGGAAGGCATCGACCTGCATGGCGCCCGTGGCGTGCTGGTGAACATCACCGCCAGCCGTTCGCTGAAGATGCGCGAAACGCGCGAAATCATGGAAACGATCCGCGGCTACGCTTCGGACGACGCTACCGTGATCTTCGGCACCGCTTATGACGAGGCTATGGGTGAAAACCTGCGCGTGACCGTGGTCGCCACCGGCCTGGGCCGCGCGGCGAGCCGTCCGCAACTGGTCCAAAGCACGGCGGAAGTGCTGCGCACCGGCACGGATAACCTGCCGATGGGCGGTATGCAACACAACGGCGGTGCCGCTCCCCAGGGCGACTATCGCAATCTGGACATGCCGTCGGTGATGCGCAATCCGCGCAGCCAGGCGTCGGCCCAGGTGCGTGCCCTGGAAAGCTCGGGTATGGATCACTTCGATATCCCGGCATTCCTGCGCAAGCAGGCGGATTGAACTTAGGTTCATCCGGCGGCTCCAACTCCCTGGTCTCCGGCCGCGCGCTGTCCCCGCGCGCGGCCGGAGGGGATTTCTCCCTTGTGCGATGTAATTAGGGACGACTCGGTCGTCTTGGTTTGTCGCTGCATTGCAATAGGGTTACACTCCTGGGATTAAGTCAGCATCCGCGGTCATCGTGCTGGCCTATCCTCAAAAATAAGATTCAATCCCATGTTCCGTCAGCGCAGCATTCAAAATCTGGTCAAAACGACCGGGGTGGGCGTCCACTCCGGCCGTCGGGTGGAACTTACCCTGCGCCCTGCCGCGCCGAACACGGGAATCGTTTTTCATCGCATCGACCTGCCCGAGGTCGTCGATCTGCCGGCGCAAGCGACCGGGGTCGGCGATACGCGCATGGCATCGGTGTTGCAGCAAGGTAATGTGCGGGTCTCCACGGTCGAGCACCTGATGTCGGCGTTGGCCGGCCTGGGTATCGACAACCTGCACGTGGACCTGACCGCCGAAGAAGTGCCCATCATGGATGGCAGCGCGGCGACTTTCGTCTATCTGCTGCGCTCGGCCGGCATCGTGGAACAGAACGCGCCCAAGCATTTCATCCGCGTGCTCAAGCCGATCGAAGTGCGCGAGGGCGAAGGACGCAATGAAAAGTGGGCGCGCCTGGAACCGCACGACGGTTTCGCGCTGGCTTTTTCGATTGACTTCCGTCATCCGGCCATCGATTCCACGGCGAATTTCGCCGAGATCGACTTCGCCACCCATTCGTACACGCGCGAAATCGCGCGTGCCCGTACTTTCGGCTTCGTCAACGAAGTCGAAACGCTGCGCTCCATGGGCCTGGCCCGGGGCGGCAGCCTGGACAACGCGATCGTCATGGACGAGTACCGCGTGTTGAATAGTGACGGCCTGCGCTACGACGACGAGTTCGTCAAGCACAAGATCCTCGACGCCATCGGCGACCTGTATCTGATCGGCAAGCCCTTGGTGGCGCGCTATGTGGCGTGCAAGTCCGGTCACTACATGAACAACCAGCTGGCGCGCGCGCTGCTGGCCCAGCAGGAAAGCTGGGAACTGGTGACGTATGAATCGCAGGCGGCCGCGCCCCAGGCGTTCCGCTACGAGTGGAAGCTGGCCTGACGCCAGCGTCGCAAGGCGAAGGTCCCTGGGGTTCGGATCCGGGCTTGGACTAAGGCTCGTATTCCGGCTGGGACTCCGACTCGTATTCCGGCTCGAATCAAGGTTTGGATTCCGGCTCGGATTCGGATTCGGATTCGGATTCTGATTCGGGCTTGTGGTGCTTGAGCAGACGTGCCACTGCATCGGCCAGCTTGCCTGGCCGTAGATTTTTTTGCAGGGTGGCGAACGCTTCCAGCGCCTGGCCGTCCAATGGTGTGGCCTCGCGTGGCGGGGGCGGCGCCGGCGGAGGCATCAGGCCGGCCTGGACCTTGACGGAAATCTCGTTGAGATGCCAACCGGCCGCCGCCAGGGCTTGCGCCACGCGGGGTGCCATCTGGCGCAATTTCGCGGCGTGCGCGGCACTTGGCACGGCCAGTTGCAACTTATCGGTTTCAAGCCGTGCCACACGGCACACTTCGCCCAGCGCTGGCGGTAGGATCTTGGCCACGGTGGCTTGTACCTGCATATGCAGGCGGGCGGTGGCCAGCATGCCGGCGGCATGATTGTCATGCCCCAGCCATCGCAAGGCGGTAGCCTGCTGGCGACCCGGCGCGGAGCGCGGACGACGGTATGGAGTCTTTTTCATGCCGGACTAGAAAGGATAGCGAGCTTTGAAGATAGTCATTATGCATGCCCGCGGCGGCTCGGACGGGCATTTGACCCTGGGCGGCGGCCGTCTGGCCTTGCTGCTGGGTGCTCTGCTGGCGCTGGCTGCGTTGATCGGCGCGTACAGCGCATCCATGTACCGCAATCTGTCGGCACCGCAGGCCGGCAGCGATGTCAGTCCGCTGGCTTCGGAGCAGGCAGTGCGCAATGCCGCCTTCGTGCGCGACAACCTGAATATGCTGGCCGGGCGCGTGGGGGCTTTGCAGGCGAAGCTGATCGGTATCGATGCACTGAGCCGACGCCTGGCCACGGCGGCGGGTGTGACGCTGACGGATCCGCAGGCGGCAGCGCCTGAGGCGGGCGCGATGGCGCAAGCGATGCCTGCGCAACATGGCGCCGACACCAAACAGGCTGTGATGAATCCGGCCGAGCCGCAAGCCGACGACGTCATGGACGATAACTTCACCGATCGCGCACCCCCCTCGCTGGACCCGGGATCGGCCCAGGCGCTCGGCCGCCAACTGGATGCCTTGCTGGCCAACGCCTCCGCGCAATCCAGCACGATGGACATGCTGGATGCCGCGCTGTCGCGCCGTTCCGGCGACCTGGCGCGCCTGCCGACGTCCATGCCGCTGGAAGGCTATGCCTACCTGAGTTCTTCCTATGGGTGGCGCCGCAACCCGGTGACGGGCCGCTACGCCATGCATGAAGGCGTGGACTTTCCCGCCCCGCGTGGTACGCCCATCGAGGCCGCCGCTGGCGGCGTGGTGACCGAAGCGGGACCCGAGAACGGCTATGGCAATATGCTCGAAATCGACCACGGCGACGGTATGAGCACGCGCTACGCGCACGCCTCCGAGCTGCTGGTCAAGAAGGGTGACGTCGTCGAGCGCGGCCAGATCGTCGCGCGTGTCGGATCCACTGGCCGCTCCACCGGCTCCCATCTGCATTTCGAAGTTCGTCTGGCGGGCCAGCCGCTCGACCCCAAACTCTTCATCGGTCCGCCCGCGACCGCGCCGCCGACCCTGGCCGCCGCGCCGTCCGCCAAGGGCGGCTGAGCGTGACAGGCACGCCGCCGCTTTTGGCATTACAGGCGTGACATTCCTGTCACCCACCGGGGCTTTGTCCCCAGGTGCGTTACACTCGATCGTTTGCCAGCGGACGCGTCCGCTCCACCAACTAAAAGATCGCCGCACGACGGGTTTCCCCACGCCAGGGAAGCCAGGCGGGCGGCCCCAATACGCATGCTTTTTCTGCTCAAGAAACTCATCGGCAGTCGCAACGACAGGTTGCTGAAGCAATATCGCCAGACAGTCGGCAAGATCAACGGTTTCGAGTCCAGCATCGCCGCGTTGTCGGACGAAGCGCTGGCCGCCAAGACCGACGAGTTCCGCAATCGCTACAAGCAGGGCACCTCGCTTGACGATCTGTTGCCGGAAGCCTTCGCCGTCGTGCGCGAGGCCGGCAAGCGGGTCTTCGGCATGCGCCATTTCGACGTGCAGATGCTGGGCGGCATCACGCTGCACAACGGCAAGATCGCGGAAATGCGCACGGGTGAAGGCAAGACGCTGATGGCGACGCTGCCGGTGTACCTGAATGCCTTGTCCGGCCGCGGTGTGCACGTGGTCACGGTCAACGATTACCTGGCCCGGCGCGATGCCGAGTGGATGGGGCGTCTGTACCGTTTCCTGGGCCTGTCCACCGGCGTGGTCGTGCCGCAGCAGCCCAACGAGGAAAAGAAAGCCGCTTATGCGGCCGACATCACCTACGGCACCAATAACGAATTCGGTTTCGACTACCTGCGCGACAACATGGAGTACCGCGTCGAGGATAGGCGCCAGCGCGAGCTGGCATACGCCATCGTCGATGAAGTGGACTCCATCCTGATCGATGAAGCGCGTACGCCGCTGATCATCTCCGGCCAGGCTGAAGATCACACCGAGCTGTATATCCGCATGAATGCGGTGCCGCCGCTGCTGACCCGTATGCAGACCGAGCCCAAGCCGCAGGAACCGGAACCGGAAGGCGACTACTGGGTCGACGAAAAGGCCCAGCAGGTGCATCTGTCCGAGGCGGGCCATGAGCACGCCGAGCAGATCCTGGGCCGCCTGGGCCTGTTGCCCGAAGGCGAGTCGCTGTACGACCCGCGCCATATCGCGCTGATGCATCACCTGATGGTGGCCCTGCGCGCCAACACCCTGTTCTTCCGCGACCAGCAATACGTGGTCCAGGACGATGAAGTGGTCATCGTCGATGAATTCACGGGCCGCCTGATGGCGGGCCGCCGCTGGTCCGATGGCCTGCACCAGGCCGTCGAGGCCAAGGAAGGCGTCAAGATCCAGCACGAAAACCAGACGCTGGCATCGATCACCTTCCAGAACTACTTCCGCATGTACGACAAGCTGTCGGGCATGACGGGTACGGCCGATACGGAAGCCTACGAGTTCCAGGAAATCTACGGGCTGGAAACGGTCATCATCCCGACCAACAAGCCCATGGTCCGCAAGGACCAGAACGACCAGGTCTTCAAGACCAACCCGGAAAAGTACAACGCCATCCTGGAAGATATCCGCGACTGCCATCAGCGCGGCCAGCCGGTGCTGGTCGGCACCACCAGCATCGAGAACTCCGAGCTGCTGTCCGGCCTGCTCCAGGGCGCCAAGCTCAAGCACGAGGTGCTCAACGCCAAGCAGCACGCACGCGAAGCGGAAATCGTGGCCGAGGCCGGTAAACCCGGTCACATCACCATCGCCACCAATATGGCGGGCCGCGGTACCGACATCGTGCTGGGCGGCAGCGTCGACAAGCAGGTCGACCTGATCCGCGCCGATGACAGCGTGAGCGAGGCGGACAAGGAAGCGCGCATCGCCAAGATCCGCGCCGAATGGAAGCCGATGAACGAACAGGTGAAGGCCGCTGGCGGCCTGCGCATCATCGGCACCGAGCGCCACGAGTCGCGCCGTATCGACAACCAGTTGCGTGGCCGTGCCGGCCGCCAGGGCGACCCGGGTTCCTCGCGTTTCTATCTGTCGCTGGAAGATCCGCTGATGCGCATCTTCGCCGGCGATCGGGTGCGCGCCATCATGGAACGCCTGAAGCTGCCCGAAGGCGAGCCCATCGAGGCGGGCATGGTGTCGCGCTCCATCGAGACCGCGCAACGCAAGGTGGAAGGCCGCAACTTCGACATTCGCAAGCAATTGCTGGAATACGACGACGTCGCCAACGACCAGCGCAAGGTCTTGTATGCGCAGCGTAACGACGTGCTGGAAGCCGCTTCGGTCAGCGAGACCGTGGAAAACCTGCGCGACGCCGCCGTGACCGAGCTGTTCCGCAACTATGTTCCGGCCGAGTCGGTCGAGGAACAGTGGGACATCCCCGGCCTGCAGCGTGCGCTGGAAAGCGATTGGCAGATCGAGCTGCCCCTGACCGATGTGTTGGAGAAAGAACCCAACCTGACCGACGAAGACCTGCATGAACGTGTGTTGCAAGCGGCGCGCGAGATCTATCGTGCCAAGGCGACGCAAGTGGGTACGGAAGCATGGGCGCAGTTCGAACGCTCCATCATGTTGCAGGCGATCGATCAGCACTGGCGTGAGCACTTGTCTTCGCTGGACTTCCTGCGCCAGGGCATCCACCTGCGCGGCTATGCGCAGAAGAATCCCAAGCAGGAATACAAGCGCGAAGCGTTCGAATTGTTCTCGGGCATGCTGGACCGTATCCGTGACGACGTGGTGCGCGTGTTGATGACCGTGCGCATCCAGTCACAGGAGCAGGTCGCCGAAGCCGAGGCGGAAGCCGCGCAATCGCATGTGCAGAACGTGCAGTACCACCACTCGGACTACGACGAGGCACTGGCCGGCCAGGACGATCAGGCCAAGGGCCAGACGCCCCAACGCAATGTCCTGCCCAAGGTGGGCCGCAACGATCCCTGCCCTTGCGGCAGTGGCAAGAAGTACAAGCTGTGCCACGGCAAGCTGGTCTGACCAGCGCAGCCTGAACGTAATGGAGGAGCGCGCCATGTTGCATGCGGTGGGACGTACTGAATTCGATCATGCCGTGATCATGGTGCGCGATCGCCTGCAGGAACTGGCGCCGCACTTCGAACGCCAGGGCTATACCCTGAGCGAAACGGCGATCCACAACCTGGGGTCGTGGAACCGCCTGATCGTTTTGGAAAGCGCCTATATCGAGCTGTTGGGCTGGCCGCCCGGCAAGCCGCCGGCACGCAAGGAAATCGCCGATTCACCCTTGGGGCTGGAAGCGCTGGTGCTGCGTACCAACGATGCACAGGCGACTTACGAGCGTCTGCGCGACGCGGGTTATGCCGTCAATCCGGTACAAGTGCTCAAGCGCAGCGCGCAGTTCGAAGGGCAGGAAGTCGAGGCGCAATTCCATACCGTGCGTTTCGCCGAGCAGCCCGTGCCGGGGATCCGGCTGTACTTCTGCCGTCACATCACACCGGAGTACGTGTGGACGCCGGCCCTGATGGATCATCCCAACGGCGCTCTGTCGGTGACGCGCATCGATGCGCGCGCGCCCGATGCACGCGCCACGGCCGAGGTCCTGGCGCGTGTGGCCGATGTGCCGGTCGAAGCGGCCGGCGCTGGCTGGGACGTGCTGCTGGGGAATGTGCGGCTGCACGTCGCGCCCGATGCAGCGGCCAGCCAGCCGGGTCTGGCGGCGCTGACGCTGGAAAACCGGGCGGGCAGTCATTACACGCTGGATATTGGTCTTTGACCCATCGGGCCGTGACCTATCGGGGTACTCAGCAAGCGCGCGCCTTTGGGCGCGCGTTTTTATTTTAGCGGGGCAGTGACGGCAGCAGGCCGGACGCGCAGGGCGCGGGAGCGGCCAGGGGCATCAAGCCTTGCCGCCCGCATCTCCCGCCAATGGCGATTCATAAGCCCGCAGTTCGGGCACCGGGCCTGCCCACGCCTCGATATCCACCAGCGCCGACAGCGCGCTGGTGCCCTGGGACAATTGCGACGTGCCGATATCCAGGGTCAGCACATTAGGATTGCCGTGACGTTCGACATCCTTGCCCGGATCGAACCAGGCCCCCGTCGACATGACCAGCACGCCCGGGCTGACGCCGTCATCCAGGATGGCGCCCGCCAGGCACGCACCCCGCTCATTGAACACGCGCACTACCTTGCCGTCCTCGATACCGCGCGGCGCGGCATCGTCGGGATGAATGCGGACCGGCTCGCGTTCCTGGATCTTGTGGCGGCGCGATTGCGGCGCCGGATCCAGTTGTGAGTGCAGGCGATCGGCGGGTTGGCTGGTGATCAGGTGCATTGGCCAGCGTTGCGCGGCGGGCGCGCCCAGCCATTCCGCGGGCGGCAGCCAGCAAGGGTGGGGCGGACAATCCGCATAAGCGAAACCTGCCACCTTGCTGGAATACAGTTCGATGCGGCCGGAGGGCGTCTGCAAGGGATACGCGTCCGGATCGCGCCGAAAGTCTTCGAACAGGATGAAATCACGCTCGGTCTCCGGCAGCTCGATGTAGCCTTGCTGCCAGAATGCATCGAATGGCGGCGGTTCCGGCATGGCGATCGGGCCGTTGCGCCAACGCTCGCCCATGCGGGCGTAGACGTGCCGGATCCAGGCCATTTCATCACGGCCTTCGGTGAATTCCGCTTCGAAGCCGCCCAGTGCCGCCAGTTCGCGATAGATGTCGAAGTCATTGCGGCTCTGGCCCTGTGGCGCCAGGGCCTGGTGCATGGCAAAGACATAGCGATCGCGCGTGGATCCGCCGATGTCGTTGCGTTCGAGCGTGGTGGTGGCGGGCAGGACGATATCGGCGCGCTTGGCGGTGGGCGTCCACCAGCTTTCGTGCACCACGATGGTTTCCGGCTTCTGCCAGGCCCGCGCCAGGCGGTTCAGGTCCTGGTGGTGGTGAAAGGGGTTGCCCCCGGCCCAATAGACCAGGCGCACGTCCGGATAGATGCCCGCGCGGCCATTGAATTGATACTCGGTGCCGGGCGCCAGCAGCATGTCGGCGATACGGGCCACCGGGATGGCGCGCGGCGCCGGGTTACGCAGGTCGGGCATTTCCGGGCCGGCAACGTCCGGCCGTGGATTGGAGGCGCTGTTGATAGACCCGGTGCCGAAGGAAAACCCGCCGCCGGGCTGGCCGATCTGGCCCAGCATGGCCGCCAGCGCGATGCTGGCCCAGTACGGCTGCTCACCACGGTGGGCACGCTGCAGCGACCACGTGCAGTTGATCAGGGTGCGGCAACCGGCCGCTGCCCGCGCCAGCGCGCGTATGGTGGCGGCGGGCACGCCGCAGATGGCGTGCGCCCACTCCGCATCCTTGGGCTGGCCGTCGCTGTCGCCGCGCAGATAGGCGGCGTAGGCGGCATAGCCCTCGCAGTGCGTATGCAGGAAGGCTTCGTCGTGCCAGGACTCCACCAGCAGGGTGTGCGCCATGGCGATCATCATGGCGGTGTCGGTATTGGGGCGGATGGGCACCCATTCCGCGTCCAGCCAGGCGGGCACGTCGCCGCGCGTGGGCGAGACAATGACGAAGCGCACGCCCCGCGCGGCCGTGCGGCGCAGCCACTGTTCCGTGGTGTGGGCGCCGGCGCCGCCGGCGATCATCTGCGCGTTGCGCAAGGGCATGCCGCCGAATGCCAGCAGCAGTTCGGTGTGGCGCGCGACGCTGTTCCAGTCGGTGACCCGGCCGGTCAGCGGCTTGTATGTGCCGATCACGTGCGGCAGCAGGAATTGCGCGGCGCCCCAGCTGTAATTGCCGGCCTGTTCGATGCAGCCGCCGCCGGCGTAGAGAAACCGGTGGGTTTGCGTGATGGCGCTGTGGACCCGGCCGGCCGAGGCCCATCCATAGGAGCCTCCGAATACGCCGTGGGGACCCTGTTCCGCGCGCACCCGCTGGAGTTCTTCGTGGACCAGGCGCAGGGCCTGGTCCCAGCCGATCTCCACGTAGCGGTCGCTGCCCCGGCCGCTGGTGTCGCGATTGCGCAGCCAGCCCTCGCGCACGGCGGGTTGCCGCACGCGCAAGGGCGAATGGACCATGGCGGGCATGGCGTGGATCAGGCTGGATGGAGCCGGATCGCGCGGGAAGGGCTCGCAAGCGATCAGACGGCCGTCCTGGACCAGCGCGGTATAGGCGCCCCAATGCGACAGCGTAGGGTGACGAGTGACAGCGGACATGCGGGCATTGTCGCCCAGATCCTGGCGCACCATCTGCTTCGTATGCCATCGAATCCCGGGTCTGTACGGGCTGGAAGCAAAATTTTTCGTTGTGAGGGCACAACGCGAACAGGATTTTTATTTCAGCCGGTCACGGGGCCGTCATCGTGCGATCCTTTTTTCCATGCCGAGGTTTAGCATTAGCACTGGCCCGAACGGAGCGAACGGGCAAACGGATAGGTTCTATATGTCGGCGGTGGTCTCTGAGTTGCCGTGCCTCCAGGCGCAAATGCCGGAGCATGATTCTTTGGACAGTGTCTTGGGGCACTGGAACGGCGCCGACGACCTATGGGTTTTCGCTTACGGCTCGCTGATATGGCGCCCGGGCTTTGCCTGGCAGGAACGCCGCATCACCACCGTCAAGGGCTACCACCGCTCGCTGTGCCTGTGGTCCCATCATCATCGCGGTTCGCGTGAAATTCCTGGCCTGGTCTTTGGGCTGAATCGCGGCGGCTGCTGCCGTGGCGTCGCGTTCCGCGTGGCCGCAGCCGATGTCCCGCAGGCGTTCGCGGCGCTGTGGGAACGCGAGATGATCGATAGCGCCTACACGCCACGCTGGCTCAACTGCCATAGCGATGACGGTTGCGTCAGCGGCCTGGTGTTCGTGCTCAATCGCGGCTGCGCCAATTACGCCGGCGAACTCACCGAAGAAAACCGCATGGCCGCCATCCGCAATGCGGTCGGCCGTTCCGGCGCCTGCCTGGAATACGTGGTGGAAACCGACAAGGCGCTGCGCGCCAACGGCATCGAGGATTGCCGCCTGGGCGCCCTGGTGCGGCGGCTGCTGCCGCTTTGCTGAGTGCGCCGCGGCGCACTCAGAACGACCATCTCGCGAACATGTACAACACGTGGCCGCCTGGAATATAGGTGGCGTAGATATTCGCTTTCTTGTACCCCGCCGAGACCAAGGGCAGGGCGGCCGGAAAAGGGATGTAGTGCATCATGTCCTTGCGCGCGGTCACGAACAGCGTGTAGCCCGCGCCCAGTCGAAAGTCGCCGCCGAAGCGGCCGACGTATTGGTAACCGTAACCCGCCACGGGCTGGACGTTGCTGTGCGAATCGAGAAAGGCCATGGCGTACACACCATGCCAGTCGCCATCGGCATCGTAGAGGCTGCGGCCATAGCCGCCGCCCACCGCGAATTCGCGGAACCTGCTGATGGTGGACGCGGCGTACTTGTTCCGGTTATGCCAGGCCCAGCCGCTCAGATAGAGGTCGCTGCTGCCTTCGGTCCAGATCTGGTCCGCGCGATTGCAGGCGAACTGGATGAAGTTGGGCATGGTGTCGCAGGCCGTTGCGGCCAGGGGCAGCGCCGTGGCCATCGAGGCCAGCGCCAGCGCGGCGGCATGGCGGCGCGCGGCGTTCGTTGAGGGTCGGGCTGTAGGTGGGGCGATAGGTCGAACGATAGGTCGAGCGGTGCCCAGTGCGATACCCCGGGCTTGCGTTTGGACTTTCGATTGGATGACCAAGGCTGCGCCCCTCTCTTCCGTTTCGTCTGACCTGCCGTGTCTGGCAGGGTAAGACGACTTGCCAGCAAGGGCAAGGGAAAAAGCCCGCGGCGCGCTTACAGCAGGAAGACGGTCGCCAGCCCCAGGAAGATGAAGAAGCCGAGCGAATCGGTGGCGAAGGTCAGCAGCACAGAGGACCCGATAGCGGGATCCTTGCCGAAGCGGGCGCGCACCATGGGTACCAGCACGCCCACGGATGCGCCGACCAGCATATTGCAGATCATCGCGGCCATCATGACCAGGGCGATGGAGATCGAGCGCGAGATGCCCCAGGCGAAACCGGCCGCCACCAGGCTGCCGCATAATCCCACCAGCAAGGTCACCAGCATTTCGCGCTTCACCAGCTGCCAAAGATTACGACCCGTGATCCGGCCCATCGCCAGGGCGCGGATGATCATGGTCATGGTCTGGTTGCCGGAATTGCCGCCGATGCCGGCGACGATGGACATCAGGAAGGCCAGGATGACGATGTGGCTGACCGTTTCCTCGAAGCGCGAGGCGACGAAGGAGGCCGTGGCCGCCGTACAGAGGTTGAACAGCAGCCAGGGCGCGCGGTTGCGCAAGGCCATCTTGACGGGGGCGAAGATGTCTTCTTCCTGCAGGCCGGCGCGTGACAGGTCCTGCTCCTGCGAATCCTCGCGGATCACGTCCACCACTTCGGCGATGGTGACGCGGCCGATCAGGCGGCCCTGGTCATCCACCACCGGCGCGGAAACCAGGTCGTAGCGTTCGAATGCGCCGGCCGCGTCGGCGTCGGAATCCAGCGGGGCCAGCGACAGGTAGTCGGTGGTCATGACCTCGCGGACGTCGGTTTCCGGCTCGCTGACCAATAGTGTGGACAACGGCAGGATGCCTTGCAGCTTGTCCTGGCGGTCGACCACGAAGATCTGGTCGGTGTGGTCGGGCAGTTCATGCAGCCGGCGCAGGTAGCGCAGCACGACTTCCAGCGTCACGTCCTCGCGCACGCGCACCATCTCGAAGTCCATGATGGCGCCGACGCTGTCTTCCGGGTAGCCCAGGGCTTCCAGCAGTTGCGCGCGTTCTTCCTCGGTCAGGCCTTTTTGCACCTCGGCCACCACGTCGGGCGGCAGGTCGGGCGCCAGGTCGGCCAGTTCGTCGGCGTCCAGGTTGCCCGTGGCGGCCACCAGGTCCTGGCGGTCCATCGCCTCGATCAGCGATTCACGGACCCAGTCCTCGACTTCCAACAACACGTCGGCGTCATGTTCGGCGCTGACCAGGCGCCAGACATTCTGGCGTTCGTCCTTGGGCAGGGACTCCAGGATGAAGGCGATGTCGGCCGGATGCAGGCCGTCGACCAGGGCCTTGAGTTCGGCTTCGTGCTGGCGCTGCACCAGTTGTTCGACCAGGTCGGCCTTGGTGTCGCCTTCCTCTTGGCGGTGGACCAGATTGGCCACCACTTCCTGGCGGCGCAGCAGTTCATGCACCTCGGCCAGCGCGTGCTGGGCGTCCTCCGGATCGAGGCGCCGTGGCGCGGGGCGAGCGGGGGCCGAAGGCTTGGGCGCGGTGGCGGCTTCCGTCATGCGTGGAATCCGTCAGAGGGCGGGCAGGGGGCGGCTGCGGCGGGCGTCGTCCGTGGCGACGTAAACCAGGGTGGCCTCGGTAACCTTCACGACTTCGGCGTCCAGGCGCCGGCGCTGGGCGTAGACCTCGACCGACACGGTCACCGACGTCGTCCCGGTCTTGACGATTTCCGCGTAGAAGCTGCAGACATCGCCCACGAAGACGGGTTGCTTGAACAGGAAGGAGTTGACCGCGACCGTGGCCACGCGTCCGGCGGCGCGCTGGGCGGCTGGAATGGAGCCGGCGATATCCACCTGGGCCATGATCCATCCACCGAAGACGTCTCCATGCACGTTGGCGTCGGCCGGCAAGGGCATGACGCGCAGGGCCGGCTCGCGATCCTTGGGCAGGGTATTGGAGTGCTGGGGCTTGCTGCTGGAGGTCATAAGGCCGGTTCCAAACGAACTAGGGACAACCGGCCGATTATGCAGGAAAAATGCTGCCGCGTTTGTGCGGATCCAGGCTGGCGGACGAGGGCTTGGTGCCGGGGCGTGGCCAGGCCCTGTAAACCTTGGAAGCCGCCTTGCGCGAGCTCGCTGCGCGAGGACTTGCGCAAGCTACGCGTCAGGTCGCCAGCTTGACGATGGCGTAGCCGCCGAAAATCAGCCAGGCATAGATGATCAGGCCCAGGACCAGGACGCGCGGGCCCGCCTTGCGGATCTGGCTGAAGCGCGTTTCGATGCCGAGGGCGGTCATGGCCATGGTCAGGGCGAACACGTCCAGGCGTTTGGCCACGGTGATCGCCTGTTCGGGTATGACGCCCAGCGAGTTGATGATGGCCAGGGCCAGGAAGCCCACCGCGAACCAGGGCACGGGGAGTTTGGCGGCGGGGGCGCCGTTGCCGCTGCCGTCGGCACTGTCCGTGGCATTGTCGGAAGCCTTGGCGCGGCTGCCGCGCAACCACAAGCCGAGCACCAGCAGCACGGGCACCAGCAGGGCAACGCGGGTCATCTTGACGATGGTGGCGACTTCCGTGGTCGCGGGGTCGATGTTGCTGGCCGCGCCCACCACCTGGGCCACTTCGTGCACGGTACCGCCGATGTAGATGCCCAGCGCCTGGGTGTCGAAATGCAGCCAGCCGGCGTGGTAGAAGACCGGGTAGAGGAACATGGACAGGGTGCCGAACAGCACCACGGTGGCCACTGCCACGGCGCTCTTGTGCGGTTGGGCGCGCAGGGTGGGCTCGAAGGCCAGCACGGCCGCCGCACCGCAGATGGCGCTGCCGGCGGAGGTCAGCATGGCGGTGTCGCGGTCCAGGCCCAGCAGGCGCTGGCCGACGAAGGTGCCCAGGACCAGGGTGCCGACCACCACCGTGACCGACACCGCCAGGCCGGGCAGGCCGACGGCGGCGATTTGCTGGATGCTGATGTTCAGGCCATAGAACGCGACGGCGATGCGCAGCAGCTTGCGGGCGGTGAAGTTGACGCCCGCGCCCCAGTCCGCCGGCATGGTCCCGCGCAGGAAATTACCGTAAATCATGCCGCAGACGATGCCCACGACGAGGGGCGAGAAGCCCAGGCCGCGGATGAAAGGCAGGTCCGCCAACTGCACCACCGCCGCGGCCATCAGGCCGACGAACAACACCCCATTGAGCTTGTCGCGCCAGGGCGAGGGAAGGGGAAGCGCGGTCGTCGACATGATGGTTTCTTTATTAATAAATAACTGGAAGAAATATTAGATCCTGGAGTGTTATTTGAAAAATGGCATTATTAAATATGTAATATCAGAATTTCTGATATCGTCTGAAAACGTTGTGGGAACGTTGTGGGAACGTGTGGGAACGTTGTGGAAACGTTGTGGAAACGTTAAGGGAACGTTGTGGGGTGCAGGTGCCCTGAGGCGCTGTGAGGCTGCAGTGAGGTCGCGATGAGGTCGCGATGAAGGCAACCATGCCTGCGCAGCCCCGGGAGCGCGCGTCGCGACGGTCGCTGGTGCACTCGCGCCCGCGGTGGCCCTGTCCGTGATCCACACCGTGCCCACAGTCAGGGCGGAACCATAGGGGCGATAGCCCAAAGAAGGGGGCGATGGGGGATCCCCCATCACCTAGAAAATTTCTCCGCCGGCGCGTTACCCGACGTCCGACGGTGGTTTGCGCTGGGACGGCCCGGCGCGTTGGTCAGGCCGAGGCGGTGCCCGGTCCGCTATCTACGTCGCGCCCACAAGCAGGGCGGGGCCATAGGGGCGATAGCCCAAAGAGGGGGCGATGGGGGATCCCCATCACCTAAAAAATTTCTTCGCCGGCGCGTCACCCGACGTCCGACGAGGGTTTGCGCCGGGACTGCCCCGGCGCGTTGGTCAGGCCGAGGCGGTGCCCGGTCCGCTATCTACGTCGTGCCCACAAGCAGGGCGGGGCCATAGGGGCGATAGCCCAAAGAGGGGGCGATGGGGGATCCCCCATCACCTAAAAAATTTCTTCGCCGGCGCGTTATTCCGGCGCCCGGCGGCGGACCGCGCTGCCCTCACTTCCCAGGTAGATTCACCATGACTCCCGAGCAACTTCTGACCTTTGCTTACGTAGCGGATGCGGGGAATATCAGTCGCGCCGGCGAGATGCTGCATCTATCGCAGCCAGCGGTGTCCGGGCAATTGCGCGCCCTGCAGGATTGGTTCGGCGAACCGCTATACCGCCGCCGCGGTCACGGCGTGGTGCTGACCAGCGCCGGTGAACGGCTGGCGGAGCAGGCGCGGCTGCTGCGCCAGGCTTACGGCCAGGCTCGCGCGGTCCGCGACGACTGGCGCAACGTCGCGTCGGGCACCCTGCGCCTGGGCGCCAGCACGACGCCCGCCAGCTATCTGCTACCGGCCCTGGTGGCCGAGTTCCGCCAACGCTATCCGGCCGTCGTCCTGCATCTGTCGGACGGCAACACCGCGCAGATCGTGCAGCGCCTGCCCTTGCTGGACATGGCTTTCATCGAAGGCGAAGTGCCCGCCGGCCTGCCAGCCGATACCGAGGCCCATGCCTGGCGTCGCGACGAGGTCGTGGCGGTCGTGCGGGCCGATCACCCGCTAGGCCAGGGAAGCTCAGCCACGCTGGCGCAATTGGCCAGCTATTCCCTGGTGATGCGCGAGCCGGGGTCGGGCGTGCGGGGCTTGGTGGAGCAGGCGTTCGCGCAATCCGGCCTGGCGCCTGAAGTGGCGTTGGAGCTGGCGGGTGTGGAGGGCGTCAAGCAAGCCGTGCGAGCCGGACTGGGCGTGGGCTTCGTCTCGGCCATGTCGATGCGGCACGAGGACGGGGCGTTGAAGGCGCTGCGGATCGTGGCGCCTGGCAAGCGGCGCGGCACTGCTGGCACTGAAGGCATCCCAGACATTCCAGGCACCGAAGCCATCGCAGGAACAAAAGCCATCGCGGCAACAGAGGGCCCCCAAGGACTGACCCGCACGCTAAGCATCCTGCTGCCGCACGCCAGCGCCCCGGCCCGCGCCGCCGCGCTATTTCTAGACCTCTGCCGCCGCGAGGCCGCTGCCCCGGTCGCTTGACGCCAGACGCTGCCCTGCGGGGCATCAACGCGTCATCAATAACGTCTGGTCGCCGTCACCCGCTACACGCCGCCCGGCGCAGGACACCCGTCCTGCTCAACGTTCCCGCCCCAGCCACTGGCGCGCCACTTCCACCCAATACGTCCCGCCCAAGGGCAGCAGATCGTCGTTGAAGTCATAGCTGCCGTTGTGCAGCATGCAAGGCCCCAGCCCGTGGCCGGCGTCGCGATGGCCGCCTTCACCATTGCCTATCCAGACGTAGGCGCCTTCCTTGACCTGCAGCATGAAGGCAAAGTCCTCCGCACCCATGGTTGGCTGGACGTCGGCATTGACGTTTTCCGCCCCCACCATGCCCCGCATCACCTCGGCGCAGAAGGCCGCATGCGCGGGATGGTTGATGGTGGGCGGATAGTTGCGCGAAAAGATGAACTCGACCTGGCAATCCATGGCGGCGCAGGTGTGCTCGATGATCTCGCGCATGCGGCGCTCGATCAGGTCCAGCGCCTCCAGCGTAAAGGTGCGCACGGTGCCCCGCATGACGGCCTCGGTGGGCACCACATTGTCGGCGCTGCCGGTGTGGATCTGCGTGATGCTGAGTACCGCGGCGTCCAGCGGATTGCGGTTGCGCGTGATGATGGTCTGCAGCGACTGCGCCACCTGCACCGCCGCCATCACCGGATCGACCCCCAGATTGGGCATGCCCGCATGCGTGCCCTTGCCGGTGATATTGATGATGAACTCGTTGCTGGATGCCATGATGGGGCCGGACGTCAGGCCGAAGGTGCCGACCTTCATGCCGGGCCAGTTATGCATGCCGAACACCGCTTCCATCGGGAATTTTTCGAACAAGCCATCGTCCACCATCCGCTTGGCGCCGCCGCCGTTTTCCTCGGCGGGCTGGAAAATCACGTACACGGTGCCGTCGAAATCGCGCTGGTCGGCCAGGTAGCGGGCGGCCGCCAGAAGCATGGCGGTATGGCCGTCATGACCGCAGGCATGCATCTTCCCGGGGTTGCGGCTGGCGTGTTCGAACGTGTTGATTTCCTGCATGGGCAAGGCGTCCATGTCGGCGCGCAGGCCCACCGCGCGGCCATTGTCGGCGCGGCCCTTGATGATGCCGACCACGCCGGTTCCGGCCAGGCCCCGATGGGTGGGTATGCCCCAGCCTTCCAGTTGAGCGGCGACCACGTCAGCGGTACGGTGCTCCTCATAGGATAGTTCCGGATGCGCGTGCAGGTCGCGGCGGATGGCGGCGATTTCCGCTTGCCAGGCGATGATGGGTTCGAGCAGGTTCATGGGGCACCATAGGGGCGCGTTACGGATAGGCGCGGCTGCGGGCGGCGCCGGTAGGCGCACGCCGGGGAGGGGACATCTGAGCGTATCATCAAACCCAAAACATACTAAATGGAGACTAACCATGCCCCGTCCATGGCTCAGCCACTATCCGCAGGGTGTTCCCGCGGATATTTCCGCCGATGGATATGTGTCCCTGGTCGATCTGCTGGATCGGGCCTGCGAGCGCTATGCCAGCCGGGTGGCCTGCACGGCGCTGGGCACCGACATCAGCTACGGACGGCTGGATCGCCATGCCCGCTATTTCGCCGGCTGGCTGCAATCGCTGCAACTTGCGCCGGGCACGCGGGTCGCCCTGATGATGCCCAATGTCCCGGCCTACCTGGCGTGCTTGCTGGGCGTGTTGCGGGCCGGCCATGTGGTGGTCAACGTCAATCCGCTGTACAAGCCGGCCGAGCTGCGGCGGCAACTGGAAGACAGCGGCGCCGAAGTCATCGTCGTGCTGGAACGTTTCGCGCACGTGGTGCAGGCCCTGCGGGAGGGGCAGGGGACGCAGGAAGTACGCGGCGCGGGGAAGGGATCTCAGGCGCAGAACCCATCCGCCCAGGTGGCGCTGCGCCACGTGGTCGTCGTGGCCATCGGCGATCTGCTGGGCGGGTTCAAGGAAGTCCTCGTCAACGTCGTGGCGCGCCACGTCAAGAAGTTGGTGCCGCCCTGGCGCATCGCCGGCGCCCGCAAGCTGACGGCGGTATTGCACGCAGGCCGGCGCGCCGGCTTCAAGCCGCCGGTGCTGTCCATGGACAACCTGGCCGTGCTGCAATATACGGGCGGCACCACGGGTATTCCGAAGGGGGCGATGCTGACCCACCGCAATCTGGTCAACAATGTCCTGCAGACCGAAGCGGTGGCATGGCCCGCTTTGCATGACATTCCCGGGCAGATGACCATCCTCAGCGCGTTGCCGCTGTATCACGTGTTCGCCATGACGGTTTGCGGCCTGTACGGCATCCATGCGGGGATGCGCAACCTGCTGATACTCGATCCGCGTGATCACGCGACGCTGGTGAAAGCGTGGCAGCGTACGCCGGTGAATATTTTCCCAGGGGTCAACACGCTGTTCAACGCCTTGTCGCACAACGCCGCTTTCGCCGCGCTGGATTTTTCAGCCTTGCGGCTGACCTTCGGCGGCGGGATGGCGGTGCAGGGCGCGGTGGCGGAGCGCTGGATGAAGATGACGGGGCGGCCGGTGATCGAGGGCTATGGCTTGTCGGAAACCGCGCCGGTGGCCGCCGTCAATCCGACCAATTCGCTGATCTACTCCGGCAGCATCGGCTTGCCGGTGCCCTCGACCGACATCGCCATTCTGGACGATGCCGGCGGGCAGGTGGACTATGGCGAACGGGGCGAGGTCTGCATCCGCGGTCCGCAAGTCATGCGGGGGTATTGGCGCCGGCCGGACGAGACGCGCATGGTGATGACCGAGGACGGTTTTTTCCGCACCGGTGACATCGGCGTGATGGACGAACAGGGCTACGTCCGCATCGTCGATCGCAAGAAGGACATGATCACGGTCTCGGGCTTCAAGGTCTATCCGAATGAAGTCGAGGATGCGATTGCCGCCTTGCCGGGCGTGCGTGAAGTGGCGGCCGTGGGTGTCGACGACACCCACTCCGGCGAAGTGGTGAAAGCCTACGTGGTACGCGACGATGAAGCCCTGACCGAGGCTCAGGTGAAGGACTGGTGCCGCACGCGCCTGACCGGCTACAAATGCCCGCGCATGGTGGAATTCCGCGCCGAGTTGCCCAAGAGCAATGTGGGCAAGATCTTGCGGCGCGAGCTGCGCGGGCAGTGAGCGGCGTGCTTCAGCCTTTCCTGGCGGGAGGCGCGGTCAAGTGCGGGGCCAGCATGCCCTTCAAGGCCTCGGCGATCTTCGGGTTGCCCGACACCACATAGCCGCCGATGGGCCAGGGGTCGACGCCGTACATGTCTTCGGCCACGCCGCCTGCTTCACGCAGGATCAAGGTGCCGGCGGCTACGTCCCAGGGCGCCAGGCCCATTTCCCAATAGCCGTCGAAACGTCCAGCCGCTGTCCAGGCCAGATCCAGCGCCGCCGCGCCCAGCCGGCGTACGCCGCGGGTGTTCTCGATGGCGTAGTGCAAGGTCGGCATGTATTGCCCGGCGAACGAAAAGTCGCGGAACGGAAAACCCGTGGCCAGCACGGCGTCGTCCAGCGTGGCGGTGCGCGAGCAGTGGATGCGGTGGCCGTTGAGCCAGGCGCCGATGCCGTAGACGGCATTGAACAGTTCTTCCCGGCAGGGGTCGTAGATGGCCGCCACCACCGGGGTGTCCACATCCACCGTGGTGCCCGCGGCGACCTGGGTGCCGGCGTGGGCGATCAATGCGATCGACACGGCATAATGCGGGATGCCATGCAGGAAATTGGTGGTGCCGTCCAGCGGGTCGATATACCAGGTGGCGCGGCCGGCAACCTGGCCGCCGGTTTCTTCGGCAACGATGCCGAATTGCGGCGTGCGCGCGCGCAATTCCTGGATGACCGCTTCTTCGGCCTCGCGGTCCGCTTGGGACACCAGATCGTTACGGGCCTTGCGGTCGATCACCAGATCGGCGCGATGGTGCGAATACGATTGCAGGATGGCGGCGCCGGCGTGTGCCGCCGTCACCGCGGCATCCAAGGCCGCGCCCAGGTCGAGAGGTCCTTCCGTCGACGGAGTCTGGCTGGTGTTTTGCATGCGGTGTGACCTTTATACGTAAGGGGCGGGCAACGAACCTGGCAATGTGCCGGCTTGCTTCCCGCGCCTGATGGAATGGGGTTTACGTGCGCCAGATCATGCCAAGGGTGTAATCTGCCGGCCGCGCTACTCGCGATTCTACGCTTTCAAGTTCAACGCAATAGGTACGCGGCGGATTGCCGGGTCACTCACCGATGTCTTCGTTGTTTTCCTATCAGCCCCTGATACCCGCCGAGCCGGCCACGGATGCGCGCGGCATTCCCTATAGCGACCGCTATGGCGACGTCTATCACTCTCCGCACGGGCCCTGGGGGCAGATCGACTATGTCTTCCTGCGCGGCAACGGCCTGCCTGGGCGCTGGCAGGGCAGGCAGGCCTTCACGGTCTGCGAGACCGGCTTTGGCCTGGGGCTGAATTTCCTCGGCTTGTGGCGGGCATGGCGCGCGGACCCGGCGCGGTCGCGGCGTCTGCATATCGTGTCCTTTGAAGCCCACCCTTGGCGGCGCGACGATCTGGGGCGGCATTTGCGTGAGCTGGCGGGGGCGGATGACGTGTGGCCCCTGGCTGAAGCGTTGTTACGGCAATGGCCACCGCTATTGCCAGGCGTGCATCGGCTGGAGTTCGAGCAGGGGGACGTGACGCTGACGCTGGTGTTCGGCGACGCCGCCACGTACGTGCCGCGCATGCGCTTCGGCGCGGATGCCTTTGTCCTGGACGGCTTTGCGCCCAGGCGCAATCCGGCCATGTGGACGCCCGAGTTGATACAGGCCCTGGCGGCGCACGCCCTGCCGGGCGCCACCCTGGCCACGTGGTGCAGCGCGGGCGCGGTACGCCGGACCTTGCGTGACGTGGGTTTCGACATCAGCCGGGAGGCCGGCTTCGGCACCAAGACGCACATGGTGACGGGGCGGTGGATCGGTGGGGCCGGGGCGGGAGCCTATTTGAGCGGGGCGCTGACCGAACGCGTGCGGACGGGCTATGTCCTGGTGGTCGGAGCGGGGCTGGCGGGCGCTGGCGTGGCGCATGCCTTGGCCTTGCGCGGCCTCTCCGTGATGGTGGTCGATGCCCCTCCGGTCGATGGGCCCGGTCAGACGGGCACGGCGCCGCACGGCGGTCATCTGGCCGCGGCGCTGACGCCTCTTGTTTCCCGTGACGATAACGTCCGCGCACGGTTGTCGCGCGCCGGCAGCCAGCGCGCGTTGGCCCGCTGGCTGGGCCTGGCCGCGCCGGCGGCGCCCTTGCGCTGCGGCACCTTGCAGCTGACGCGCGATCGTGGCCGTGGTGGCAAGGCCGCCACGGCAGCAACCACACCTGCAGCAGTACCACCAGCCGAGACGGATTTGGATGCGGCGAATGAGAGCATGCTGGCAGCGTTGGGGTTCCCGGCGCAATGGTTGCGTGCCGTGGACGCAGAGGAAGCCGCGCGTCTTGCCGGCGTGCCGGTGTCGCGGGGCGGTCTGTACTTCGCGGACGGATTGCTGGTACAGCCACAGCCCTTGATCGACGCCTTGCTGGATACGCCCGGCATTGTCCGCCGAACGGCGCGCGTCCTGCGGCTACAGGCAGGGGCTGAAGGCTGGGTCGCCGAGATCGAGCGTCACGCCGCGGACGAACACAGCGCGGAAAGCGGTGGAAAAGTCGGCCAATTGCCGCCGGCAGCGGCGGTGGTGCTGGCCAATGCGGCCGGCACGCCCGGTGTGCTGGCGGCCAGCGGCCTGTTGGCGCGCCTGCCTCGTGTGGCGCAGATGCACGCCTTGGCGGGCGAGGTCACGCAGATCGACGCCGGCCTGCTGGGGGGTGGCCCGCGCTGCATCATCGGCGGTGAAGGGTACCTGCTGCCTGCCGTCGATGACGCATGCGTGGCGGGCAGCACCTACGTCCATGGCGCAACTTCGGCGGATGTCAGTCCGGCGGGCCAGGGCGTATGCCTGAACAAGGCAGCCGCCCTGCTCAGCGGGGACCCCGCTACCGTGCTGGCGGAGTTGGCGGCCGCCGCAACCCCCCTGTCGGGCTGGGCAGGCTGGCGCGCGGTCCTGCCCGGCCGCTTGCCGGCCATCGGCCCCGTTCCGGACGCACCCGGACTGCTTCTGGCCACCGGATACGCTTCCCGCGGGCTGAGTTGGAGTGCCCTGGCGGGAGATATCATCGCGGCGATTTTGTGTGGAGAACCACTCCCTTTGGAGGACGATCTTCTGTCGGAGATCTCGCCGCGGTGATATTGCGCCTTTGGCTTATTGTCAGGAATTGGGCGCAATTGGCGGAATTTCGCTGCCAGTTGGCTGCTCTTCTCGTTCCGCCGCAGCCGCGCCCGGCGGCGTCATCCACGCAAAATGAGTGCTCGCTTCGCCGCCTGGGCGCATACTTACGCGCGCCTCTCGGGCCCCTCATGCGGCCCCAAAAAGTGAGTCGAGTTTATTTCAGCGGATAAATCCGTCAAAATAGCGCCTTTTGGTGCTTTTTTGGCTTCTGCGGGGGATGCTCTGTGCCGTCCAAGTACGACTTTGCCCACACTAACCAACTCGAGACGGTCGAGTTGCTGACTGCCCGCCCCAGCCGTATCGATTTCGACGCTGGCGATGGTTTGCGCCTGGTGGTTGAGGCGCATGCGCCTAATGTGTTTCGTTTACGATTCGGCACCGCTCATCAGTTTGCCGATGACAAGCTGACGCCGCGTGCGCGCGCCGTCGCCGAGATGTTACTGGCGCGCCAGGATGCCGTTGGCGAGGCCACCATGGCCCCGCTGGACGACGCATCCGGCTGGCGTATCACCCAGGGCGATACCGCCCTGGAAGTGCGTAACGATCCGCTCAGCGTCGCGCTGTTCAAGGGCGAACAGCGTGTCCTGGAATCGGCGTTGAATGAACACACGCCGGGTTTTGGCTTCAACGCCCTGGACGACGCCAACGAGGCCGTCTGGACCGCCGGTTTCACGCTCGGCGCGCAGGACCGTGTCTACGGCCTGGGCGAGACCCCGGGCGACCTGGATCGGCGTGGCGAGGACGTCGTCTCCGACGATCCTCAACATCGCGCCCTGCCTTTGGCGTGGAGCCCGGCGGGTTGGGGGGTCTACGTCAACACCATCCGGCGCGTGCAGCATGCGCCGGGCGTGGCGCCGGCCGATGACGCCTACATCGTCACGGTCGATGACACGGTTCTCGATCTGTTCCTGTTCGCCGGTGAGCCGGCCGAAGTACTCAATCAATACACCGCGCTTACCGGCCGTGCCGGGCAGCCGGTGCTGTGGGCGATGGGCGTGTGGCTGCGCCAGGCTGCCGGCGAGATGCCGACGCAGACCGCGGCCCTGATCGAGCGCTTGCGCGAGCAGCAATTGCCGCTGGACGCCGTGGCGCTGGCGCAGCCGGCCGCCTGGTCATTTCAGGCCGACAAGCCTCTGCTGGAATGGGACGCCACGCGCTTCCCCGATGCCAAGCAGATGCTTGCCCTGTTCCACAAGCACAATGTACATGTGTGCGCATCCGGGTTCCCCGGCGTCGTGTTGCACACCCCGCTGTTCGAGGAACTGGAAGATCGCGGCTGGTTGCTGCTCAAGGACGAGGGCGGTGCCCAGGTCTTCGACGGCACGCCCGCATCGGGCGGCAAGCCTTTCGGCCTGCTCGACCTGACGCATCGCGATGTTTATTCGCTGTGGGTCGAACGCCATCGCCAACTGATTGATGACGGCCTGGACGCGCCCGCGGGTGATGCCCAGCCGGATATCCCCGACACCGTCACCGCGCGCGGCGGCGAAGCGGGCCCGGCCCTGCGCACCATCTATCCGTTGTTGGCTCGGCGCGCGCTGTATGACGCCGTGGCCGGCCTCAAGGTGCCGCCGGAAGGCGTCGCGCCCGGCGCCGACCTGTTCCCGGGAGCCCAGCGCCTGCCGTGGCAGACGGGCCCCGTGGTCAGCAACGATTGGGACGGTTTGCAGCACAGCCTGCGCACGGCCCTGTCGGTGGGCGCCAGCGGTGTTCCGGTGCAGATGCACAACCTGGGTTGCGCCACCGCAACCCAAGACAGCATGACGGCCGAGCTATACCTGCGTTGGCTGACGTTCGGTGTGTTTTCCGCCAACTTCTGTTTCGAGGGGGTGGATCGCCTGCTGCCGTGGGCTTTCGGCGAGGAAACGCTGGCGCATGCCCGCACCTGGCTGCAGTGGCGCTATCGCCTGGTGCCTTACGTGCTGGGCGCCATCGAAGACGCCGCCCGCACCGGCTTGCCGGTGCAGCGGTCGATGGCGATGTCCTTCCCCAACGACACGCAAGCCCACGATTGGGACCTGCAATACCTGTTGGGCCCGGCCTTGCTGGTCGCGCCTATCGTGCAAGCGGGCCAGAGCGTGCAGGTTTATCTGCCCAAGGGCGAGGCCTGGTGGGATCTGAATACCGGCCATCGTTACGAAGGCGGCAGCGTCTGGAACATCGAATGCGGCTTGGGCCAGTATCCGGTGTTCGGCCGCGAAGGCCACATGCTTTGCCTGGGGCCAGCCGCCCAGCATACGGGCGAGTTCAACTCGGCCCGCATCCTGGACGAAGTCTGGATGTTCGGCATGCCCGTGCATAACCCTGTCGTCATGCGCAACAAGATCCGTGTCATGCAGATGCAGGGGTCCAGCTACATCAAGGGCCTGGAAGGTTTGCGCATCCTGCCCTCGGAAGGATTGGAGGTCAAACGCCGGGGCGCCGAAGTGCGCATCTCGCGCGCGCGCTGACGTCTTTTCCTACGCCGCGCCATGGTTCCTTCCCCGGGAGGACCATGGCGTTTTCTTTTGCTTCGAAGCTATATAATCAAAAGTTATAAAAAATAGAAGAAACAGTCGTTCTAATTAGAATGGCCATCGGTCAGAATGTCGCGCCATGATTCATATCCAAAATCTCCATAAAACCTATGCCACGCCGCACGGCCGTTTCGAGGCCTTGCGCGGCATCAGCCTGGACATTGCCCAGGGCGAGGTGTTTGGAATCATCGGTCCCAGCGGGGCCGGCAAGAGCACACTGGTTCAGTGCATCAATCTGTTGGAACGTCCCGACGAAGGCACCATCGCCATTGGCGACCAGACGCTGACCGGCTTGGCCGAAGTGCAGCTGCGCCAGCAGCGGCGCCGGATCGGGATGGTCTTCCAGGGCTTCAATCTGCTGGCGCGCCGCACGGTATACGGCAACGTGGCGCTGCCGCTGGAAATCGCCGGCATTGCCAAGGCCGAGATTCCGGCGCGGGTCGAGCGCCTGCTGGCATTGGTCGGGCTGGAGCATTTGCGTGACCGCTATCCCAGCCAGATCAGCGGCGGCCAGAAGCAGCGCGTGGGCATTGCCCGTGCCTTGGCCAATTCGCCGGACGTGTTGCTCAGCGACGAGGCCACCTCGGCGCTGGATCCGGAAACCACGCACAACATCCTGGCCCTGCTGCGCGACATCAATCGCAAGACCGGCGTCACCGTGGTCATGATCACCCACCAGATGGAAGTGGTGCGCGAGGTCTGCGACCGCGTGGCGGTGCTGGCGCAGGGCCAGATCGTGGAGATGGGACGCACGCTGGACGTGTTCGCCTCGCCGCGCCACGAAGTGACGCGCGCCATGGTGTCGGCGGCGACGTCGGCCGACCTCAGCGACGCCAGCCTGCAGGCCGTGCGGCAACGCATGAAGGATGCGGTCGCGCGCCGGCCCGAGGCGCCGATGCAACTGCTGCGCCTGTCCGTGGGCGGCGGCAACGATGGCGCCGCGCTGCTGCTGCAGCTGGCGCGCCAGTTCGACCTCGACCTGCACATCGTGCAGGCCCGTGTCGATGACGTGCAGGGCGTTGCCGTCGGCACGCTGTTCGTCCTCACGCAAGGCCTGCCGGCCGCCTTGAAGCAAGCCGCGGCCGCCCTGGCGGCCCGTGACATCACCGTACAAGAAATCGCCCATGAGTCCGCAACTGATCGACCTTCTGCTTTCCTCGCTGCTTGAGACCCTGTTGATGGTAGGTGTGTCCAGTGGCTTCGCCGTGCTGCTGGGCGTGCCCTTGGGCGTGGCGCTGATCGTCACCGGTCGCGATGCCATGCTGCAAAACGCGCCGGTCAATCGCGTGCTGGCGGTCATCATCAATGCCACGCGGTCGGTGCCCTTCGTCATCCTGATGGTGGCCATCATTCCGTTCACGCGCTGGATCGCCCAGACGTCCATCGGCACCACCGCGGCCATCGTGCCCCTGACGGTGGCCGCCATTCCCTTCATGGCGCGGATCGCCGAGAACGCCATGCGCGAAGTGGATCCCGGCCTGATCACGGCGGCGCGCGCCATGGGCGCCTCGCCCATGCAGATCATCGTCAAGGTGCTGCTGCCTGAAGCCCTGCCGGGCCTGGTCGCGGCCACCATCGTCACGGTGGTCAGCCTGATCGGCTATTCCGCCATGGCCGGCGCCATTGGCGGGGGCGGGCTGGGTGACATGGGCATCCGCTATGGCTATCAGCGCTTCCTGCCCGAGGTCATGCTGGCCGTGGTCGTGGTGCTGGTGCTGCTGGTCCAGGTGATTCAAAGCTTTGGCGATTGGCTGGTGCGACGGATGTCGCATCGCTGACGCGTGAGGCATAACGACAGTAACCGCCCGTGATCCGGGAGTGACGGTTGCCCTTTTTTCATCCAATCGAGCCGATCCGGCCACAGGAATAGTGCAAATGAAATCGACCTTTCTCAAAGTGCTGGCCACGATCGCCCTGGGCGCCAGCTTCGCGTTGCCGGCCGCGCAGGCCCAGGACAAGCCGCTGAAGGTGGGCGTCACCGGCGGCCCGCACGCGGAGATCTTCGAAGTGGTCAAGCAGGAGGCCGCCAAGCAGGGTCTGAACATCCAGATCATCGAGTTCTCGGACTACGTGCAGCCCAACGTCGCGCTGGCCGCGGGTGACCTGGACGCCAACAGCTACCAGCATCAGCCCTATCTGGACAACGCCAATGCCGACCGTGGCTACAAGCTGGTGAGCATCGCCAAGACCGTGATCTTCCCCATGGGCGTGTACAGCAAGAAGGTCAAGAGCCTGACCGACTTGAAGGAAGGCGCCCGCATCGGTCTGCCGAACGATCCCACCAACGGTGGCCGCGCCCTGTTGCTGCTGCAAGGCCAGGGCCTGATCAAGGTCAATCCCACTGCCGGCCTGAAGGCCACCCCGCTGGACGTGGTGGAAAATCCCAAGAAGATCCGCTTCATCGAACTGGATGCCGCCCAATTGCCCCGTTCGCTGGATGACACCGACGCGTCGGTGATCAACACCAACTTCGCCATGCAGGCCGGCCTGAACCCCAAGAGCGATTCGCTTGTGCAGGAAGCGGGCGACTCGCCCTATGCCAACGTGCTGGTGGTGCGCGAAAAGGACAAGGCTCGCCCCGAGTTCGCCAAGCTGGTCGCCGCTTACCACTCCCAGGCCGTGAAGGACTTCATCGCCAAGAAGTACAAGGATTCGGTGGTGGCGGCCTGGTAAGGCGCGATTCCAGCCAAAGTGCTGTTGACAAGCAGGCTGGCCTTGGCCCATAATCATGGGCTTCGGTCGAGTCGGCAG
The DNA here is from genome assembly GCF_021325795.1 of Bordetella sp. LUAb4. Taxonomy (GTDB): domain Bacteria; phylum Pseudomonadota; class Gammaproteobacteria; order Burkholderiales; family Burkholderiaceae_B; genus Bordetella_C. The sequence continues at coordinate 54,574 of NZ_JAHPZX010000010.1, forward strand.
CCTTTTGGTTTGGGCAGCAGGCTTTTCCTGGCTTTCGGGCAATGTTCTGAGGGCGGGGGTGGTAACTCAGCCGGTTAGAGTATCTGACTTTTAATCAGAGAGTCGTGGGTTCGAGTCCCACCCACCCCACCATGATCCTCGGATCGTCACCTTGGTCGTTACCCCGGTTGTCACATTAGAGCCTCCCCTCGCGTGGAGGCTTTTTTGTGTCCGCTCGCCGGGCAAGCAGGCGCCGGCCACTGGCCGGATTGCAGGCAGGGCGAGGTGGCCCGAAGGGCGGGGATCCCCGGCGGAAGCGAATTTTTAAGTTTCATTGCTGAGCTGCCGTAATGCAGGAAGGACGGGAGCATGCCGCTTCCGCGTTTTCTGTCGTTGCCTGCCCATGACTCCGTTGTCGTCGCTGTCCTCGTTGGATGCCCTCACTCGCTTCAATACCAGTACCCCTCTGGTGTCGAACGCCGTGGCGCAACAGAGCGCGCTGCCCGCGTCCACGTCGGTCACGCTGGGACAGTCGAACGGCTCGGTGCAGACCTACTCGGTGCAGAGTGTCAGCGCCGCCGTCAGCCCCGTGTGGGAAAGCAATGCCACCGACGCCGTCAGTGCCCTGATGGCGGCCAACAGCCGCGGTGCTTCGCTGTCCAGCCGCTTCAACGGCCTGGGTGCGGCCCTGCTGAACGGCCTGGCCAGTGGTGGCGGTGCGTATTCGCAGTCGGTGCTGCAGGCGAGCACCGTCGGACTGTCCGACGATGTGGCGGCCGCCGCCACGGCGATACGCCAGCAGTCCCTGCACACCAAAGCCGACAACCAGATGACTTTGTCGGTCAAGACGGCGCGCGGCGTCGAGGTGACGATTACGTTGGGCAGCCAGCAGAACGGCCTGGCCGCCAGCATCGAAGTGGCGGATGGCGCCACCCTGAGCGACGCGGAGCGCAAGGCGCTGGGCGCGCTGGCGGACAGTTTCCAGGAAGCCGTCGATGGCCTTGCCACGATGCCGCCGAAGCTGGCGCTGGGCGGCCTGACGCAGTTCGACCGTTCGGTGTTGTCGTCGGTCGATCTGCAGGCCAGCGTCCAGGTCAATGGCGGGGTCCAGACCTTGAGTTTCCACGCCGATGCCAAAGGCCGCAGTGTTGAATTCGACGGACCCGTGGGCACGGTGAAGGTGGATGTCGACCTGTCCGATGCACGCGTCTTCGGCAGCGATGGCCAACGCGCCGCCGCCGTCGCCAACTATCTTTCCCAGATCGACGACGCCGGCCGCCGCGGCCGGGGTGATACCGATCTGGTGGGCCTGTTCAAGGATGCCTTCGCGCAGATGAACAGCAGCTACGGCGAGGCCACCTTGCCCAGCGCCGTGGACAGCCGTCGCATCGCGTTGAGCGAGCGGGACCACAGCCTGACGTCGGGACTGGCCGATTTCACGGCATCGGTGAAGCAGACGGCGACTTCGCCGAACCCGCTGCGGCCCGAGGAGCAGGATACGTTCTCCTATCAGGCCAACCAGCGCACGGAAATCCGCGGCACCAGCATGCGTGATCGCGGCATCAGCCAGCAGCAGACATCACATCTGACAGCCAGCTATCACCAGCAGATCGACCCGGATATTCCGATGGATCTGCAGCTGGACCCGAACACGCAAAATTACTACTACACGCAGATCGACGACAGCGCCAGCGCGCAGGTCGACCTGGGCTACAGTGACGGCAAGCTGGTGCATGCGGTGGCACAGCGTTCGGCCAACCAGATCACGCATACGCAGAAGTTCATCGGCGCCAAGGTGGTGGAAGATACGACCGTGCCCGACACCGCCACGCAAGTGGAAAACCTGTTGGGCACGCTCAAGCAGGATCCTTCCAGCAAAGCGGATCCCAGCGAGCTGGATCTGGCGCGCTGGCAGCAGACCATGGCGGCACTGCGGCAAAGGCTGACGCTGCAGGACTCGCCGTCCGTGCTGCGGGAGCAGGGACGCGGGCACGGCCTGACTTTGTCAGAATAAGACTTTTCTTATTTTTGACGCTTCGTTCAGCAAATAGACTGCGGGCATCTCCTTTTTACGTTTTGCGCAACCGTTTCGTCGCGGGTGCTTGAGCAGAGATGCTGTTTTGTGCTGTTTTTTGCAGTTCGATGCTGTTCGTTCCTCTGCTGTCTTGCGCGTAAACGCAGGCTCGGCTGCAACGGCATCTCCGCGACGCCGCTACGCAGCCGAAGCCATGTCACAAATCCAAATCAAACCGATCGTCATTCAATTGCTCGGCGGCTTCAGCATCCGGGTGGATGGTGCCGACCGCAGCGACGAAATCGGTTATTCCAAACCTAAACATCTGTTGGCCGTCCTGGCATTGGCGCACGAGCGCGTGTGGTCACGCGCCGCGCTGTCAGAACTGCTCTGGCCTCAGGGCAATGGCGACGGCCGCGCCAATCTGCGTCAGGCCTTGTGCGTCTTGCGCCGCCTGCTTGCTCCCGCCGGCCCGGCCTTGTTGACGACCTCAGGCACGGTAGCGCTGGACTTCAGCCTGGTCGAAGTCGACGCGATGGTCTTGCTGGGCATGGGCGAATACAGCGAGCTTTCCCTCAAGGACCGGCTCGTCTTCGACCGCGGCGAACTGCTCGAGCACCTGCCGCCGGTGGCCGGCACGGGTTTGAACGCGTGGCGCGTCAGTTGGCAATCGAGGCTGGCGCAAGAAGTCTCGCGCTGCCGCCAGCAATATATCGTGTCGCTGACTCGCCGCGGCGCCGTGGACGAGGCCCTTGCCGGCGCGCGCAAATGGGTATCGCTGCATCCGGGCGACGAGCTGGCGCATCGCAACCTGATCCGCCTGCTGCGCGATGCCGGCAGCCGCGAAGCGGCGCTGCGTGCCTATGAGCATTGCGCCGCCGTCATGGGCGAATACTACGAAACCGAACCCTCGGCGGAAACCCGTGCACTGTTGCAGGCGGGCGCGCCGCTGCGTGATGTACCGGCGGCGCCCGCCAATACGCAAGGTCAATGGGCTTCGGGGCCGGTGGCGATCCTGGCCCTGGCGGTATCGCAAGACGACGATGGGCGCAGCCGCTGCGCGGTCGATCGCTTGCAGAGTACCCGCGAACACCTGCTGCAATTGGTCAGCGGACGCGGCGGCCTGGTATCGGCGGGCGCCGATGGCAGCATTTCGATCACCTTCGGTTATCCCGATTCCTGCGAGTCTCCCGCCGATGCCGCGGCGCGGCTCGCTTGTGATCTGCGCCGCTTCGCGCCGCCACGGGACGCGATACTCGGCATGGGCATCCATGCCGACCTCGCCGCCATGGATGGCGACAGCGCGGATGGCGCCATCATGTTGATCGGCCAGCGTGCCATCCGCCTGGCCTATCTGGCGGGTAAGGGGGAAACGCTGGTCAGTGATACCGCCAGCGCGCAATTGCATGACCGCTACGTCATCACCCCCGACGAACGCTATGGCTTGCGGGTAGGCGTGCTGGATTGCGCCGCCGAGGCCCCACCCGTGCACCGCATGTTCGGGCGGGCCGCGGAATTCGACATTCTGGTGCGGCGCTGGTCGGAAATCACCGCGTCGGGCCGAGGCCGTACCATGCTGCTGCATGGCGAACGAGGCGTCGGCAAGACCTTGCTCATGTCGGTCTTCAGCGAGTACGCGCGGCGCGCCGGCGGCGCGGTGCGCGTGCTGGAGTGCCGGCAGGAGAATCGCCAGCGCAGCCTGCATCCGGTGTACGACTATCTCGTACGGCACGTGGTGGACAGCGCCGGCACGGCCAATCTGGCCTTGTCCGAGGCCGACAAGGAAGTCGCGCGCCTGGTCGAGTCCCTGGGGTATCGCGCGGGCCTGGACCGCCATACCAGCGCCAGCGTCCATGAGCAGGTCCTGCGCCCGGCAACGTCGCGCCAACGCGGGCAGGGCGGCGACATCGGCCCCACGGAAGGCGTGCTGCATGCGGTCACCGCGCTCTTGTTGCAACGGGAGCGATCAGGCCAGCCCATGCTGTTGGTCGTCGACAACCTGCAGTGGGCGGATCGCGCCACCCAGGAACTGATTGCGCGCCTGGCACGGCTGGTGGAAACGACCCCTGTGATGCTGGTCATGGCTGCGCGCGCGCCCTCGTCGGAACTGCCTTCAGCGGCGGCGGTACACGTGGAGCCGCTGAGTTCGGCGGCGATGGTGGAACTGGTCAATGCACGGGCACGCGGCAAGCGCCTGGCGCCCAAGATCCGCCGGCATATCGTCGAAGGTGCCTGCGGCATTCCCATGCGCGCGGAACAGATGGTGCGCGATTTCCCCTTGGATGGCAGCGAAGCCGATTTGACGCTATCGGGGATCTGCGATCCCGCCGAAGGTGGCGCGGGTGTTCGATCACGCGCCGTGCCCAGCATGAATTTGGATTGATCGGTCGATTTATCGCAGCGAATTTCAGGAAATTTCGGCGGAACTCAAATTGCTGCCAAGGTTACCTATCCGCCATCTGTATGGACCACGGCGTATTGCTGGGTCCTCCCATCTAACGCATCGCGGATTGAAATCATGGACGCATATAGTCTGATCGAATTGTTTGGCAAAGAAAGCTGCATCAACCTCAGCCTGGGAGAGTCGGGCACCGTTGATCTGGTATTTGAAAATGGCGTGACCCTGACGCTTGAACACGACGATCCCCAGGATCTGTTGCACTGCTACGTCGTGTTGGGCCGCATTCCCACCGAGGACGGCAAGCGCCTGACGGTCTACGGAGATTTGCTGGAAGCGAATCTCTTTGGCCACGAGACTGACGGCGCCACCCTGGGCGTTGACAAGCACACCGGTGAAGTCCTGCTGTCGTGGCGTCTGGAGCTGCTGGATGCCAACGTCAGCCTGTTGCGCAACATCGTGCAGAAGATGGTCAACGTCGCCGTTGTGTGGCGTGAGTATCTGGGCACCGTCGACCGGGGCGACGTCAAGGCGCCCAAACTGTCGAACAACAAAGAACCGCAGGCCGCCAGGGCAACCCCGCCGAGCTACGACGATCTTCCGCGCGGCGGATCGATGCGCGCCTGATTCGGCACAGTCCCATGCGGGCGGCTTCGAAAGCCAGCCGGGAGAGACAATGACTGTCGTGGGGAGACCCAGACTGGGATCGACCGGCTGGTGCGAGAACAAGCCCGTAGACGTCATCGGCTTAAAAGAATCCGTGGCCGCCGTGGACGCTGCCGCAGTGGGCCTGGACGCGACGCACCGGATCGCTTCCCCAAGACGGGCATCCATGGCCCACTCGATAAAATCGGTGGCCAGCAACCCCTCTTGTATCCGGTGTTGGTATCCCGGCCGCGTGCCACGTGCCGTCAGCGCCGAGGCCAGGCGTGAGCGCCGGCAGGAAAAAATCGCGGAATCCTTTAGTGGTCTGTCGCAGGCGCTGTCCATCCCTGCGGGGAAGCGCCGCGACGCCGCCATCGGCAAGACGGTAGACACCATCGAGCATTTGTTCCAAGAGGTCAAACGCCTTGTGGCGTTGATGCCGGACGCCGAGCCGCAAGACGACGACACGGTGATGACCGTCTTCGAGCGGGAAGCGTATCGATGGGTGGACACGGTGTCTTCCACCGTCTTCAGCCGTTTGTGCCAGGGGCCCTTGTCGCCGCTGGCGGAGCAAGGCGATGCCAGTTACCGCGACGCGCTGCTCATGCGCATGCATCGTCGCATGCACCTCCCGGCGGAATCGGTGTTGGTCAGCCTGGAGCAGGCGTTGCAAGGACGCCATCTCGACCAGGTGCATGCGATGTGGCTGTTCAAGGCTCAACATCAGCTGAGAAACCGTAGCACCGGCGCGCTGGCGCGGCGCGCCGCCTGTCTGACCGCGGAACAGGACAGGAGAAAGCTGCAATCCTCTTTGCACGGCATATTCCTGAACGTCTCAAACGGGCAGCCCGACACCCTGGACGCCGGTGTCGGCATACTGCTCGCCCTGGCCAAATTGCCTGTGGCCGTGCAGTCCATTTATCAACGCTGTCTGCCGTTCGGCATCTTGAACGAGGCCAGGCAGGAGCTTCAGCGTCTGCGAATTCCCACGCCTCTCGCGATCGACGAGGCGCAATGGCGAGGCTACTGCCAGAGTTGGAAGCATGAATACGCCAGGCGCGTCGTCGCGCTGGACAGCGTCATCGGAGATCTACGAGAGGCCTGCGCCTTGTCGGACGCACAAGCTGGCATCCGCAGCCGGCGGACCGTGCTTGGCTTGAGCCAGTTGGCCGGCTTGATCCGGGTCGGGCTGGCCGGCGAGGTGCCGGGCTGCTCGCCAGCCGCGGCGCCGCTGGACCCCGCGCGGCATGGCGACATCGGCGCTAGATACGCTGGCGTGGTCGAAGTGGTAAAGGCCGCGGCAAACGTGCTGGGTCTGCACGACGGCGCGGGCGCGGCGCAGGATCCATCCCAAATCCAATCACACGCAGTGCCGGCGCAACGCCAGCAGACGGGGCCGGAGAGGGCGCTCAGCGCGATGTCCGACAAGGAATTTACCGCCCTGGTGTCCACGCTGGACGTGATGCCCGCTTTTGGCTTGCATGTCGACGCGCGCGCCATCGCCGCCGAGCGGGAGCGCCGGGTAGTTTTGCTTGGCCAGGCGCGGCTGACGCCGTGCCTGGAGCGCCTCGCCGCTACCGTGGCACCGCTTGCCGCGCCTGTTGCGCCGCCACCGCTGGTCATCGAACCGGCGGCGTTTGCTGGCGCGGCCGAAGATCCGCAACAGATGTCCCGCGTCGGCGCATATTTGCGTGACGCCACGGATGCCTTGCAGGCGGTGGTGATGTTGTATTCGGCCTGTGGTGGCGCGCTGGATGGCGCGGAGGAAACCGCCGCGTTCATTGAAAAGACCGTGAATCTTGCGCTGCCGGATCTGCACATCGCACCGGCGCGCGCGCACGTGCTGCGCCGTCTGAGTGTTGCGCTGAACCATGCGCGGGTGGATCTCGCCAGGCAGGATCCGGGTCTTCTTTATGTCGACGCCGATGACCTTCTGTCGCAGGAAGCCCTGATGCAGGGTATCGCGGATCGCCTGGCCCGTCAGGAAGATGTGCCAGACGTCATCGAGGGGGCTTTCTTCACGCTGATCCGGCGCACGTCGTTCGCGGCCAGGCTGGGCGCATTCGTGTCGTCCGCGCCGGCTCGGCTTGGTGCCGATGAGGCGGAGCCGGACGTGGCCGACTTCGACGAAGATGACGATGTGCTGGCGGATGCCGACATTCGCCTGGCGCTGCAAAGCGACTTCGGCATCGAGGTTGTCGTCCAGGCGCCCGCGTTGGGCGCGGTCGACCCCAATGCGCAGGCGCAGGACGCCATGGAACAAGAAACCGTGGCGCAGGACGCGCTAGGACGTTATGTGCGATGGCCGGATTGGACCAAACCCCTGGCGGTGCGTGAAATCTACAGAGAGGAACTTTCGTTCAAGGATCCTCCCATTGAAAAACTGCCGGGGCTTGCCGCCACAGGCGCACCAGGCACCTATCCCGTGACCGCGGCGGTGGTGGACGAGGAGTATGCCAAGGATTACCTGCGTGGCTCCTGTTCCTTATCGGTTCATGGCCGGACCCCCGATGGGACGCCGGTATCGTTCGATGCTGCCATGGCGCGCCCCATGGTCGAGCGCCAAGGCCTGGCCCCGCAGGTGGACAGGCGTGCTCGCTCGAACGCTGTCGAGGACGCCTTGCGATGCTTGAGCCGCATGGTGGATGCGGGCCAGTTCCAGCAGCTCACCCGGCTGTTGTCCCAAATGGCCCCCGCGGCGATTTCGGTGGCCGAGATGCGATCGGCTGTCAGTACGCCCTTGCGCTTGGCGTCGGGGACTCCCTTGGGAGTCGGCGGCCCGGCGCATACGCATACCTTGATCGAACAGAATCTCGATGGCACCTTCGACATGAGCTATCACGTCGAATGGCTGAACGTGCGTGCCGGGAGCCTGGTGGATCTGGAAACCTATCTGCCCTCTGGACCCTTGGAACTGGACCCGGAGCTCAGCCGCAAGGCTGTCCGCTACGCCTGGCGGGTGAGCGCGAACGACCCCCCTGTCGTGCAGCCGCTGCAACTTCCGGAGTATCGATACTGCCTGGTGCCGGCACCGATGTCGCGCTCGTCCTCGATCTTGCCGGCGAATGCATAGCACCTTGCCAGCGACGCGCGGTCGCGCCCACCGGGGCGGCGCGCCTATGGACGGCCCCCTTGCGGAAGGCCTTCCAGCGGGCAACCTGGCGTCAAAGCAAGCCGAGATCTTTTGCGTAGGCGATCAATTCAGCGTCATTGCGCGCCGCCAGTTTGCGCATGGCATCCTGCTTTTGCCGACTGGTGGTCTTGGCGCTCAATCCCAGGACCTGGGCAATTTCGTTATTGGTGCGCCCGCTGGCAAAAAGACGCACGACTTCCATTTCACGCGGCGACAAGGCAGCGCGAGCCGTCAATTGCGATTGGGCTACGCCCAATGCCGCGAATTCATTGCGTATGCTTTCCGTGAAATAGGACAAGCCGGACGCCGCGCGCTGAATCGCGGTGCTGATTTCCTTGATGGCGGCACTTTTTTCCACCAGCGCCAGGGCGCCGGCCTGCAGCGCCGGGCTGATCATGGTGGGCGTGGCGATTTTCGTCAGCACCACGACATGGATATGCGGATACTGTGCCCGCAACTGCTGCAGCATGGCCAGACCGTCCGGTTGCGTTCCGCCCGGCATGGAAAAGTCGGTCACCACGACATCGCAGGGTGTTTGGGCCAGACAGGCGAACAGGCCGTCCGGGCTATCGGCAGAGCCGACGACGTTGATATCCGACGCGGTCGCGAGCGCATTCTTAATCCCCAGCAACACAATGGGGTGATCATCGGCCAGTACGACGCGGATCATGTTGAAAACTCCATCCAAAGCTCAAGCAGGCCCGCTGACCCGGATAGGGATCGACCCGGTATAGACAGCGGACGTTCATCAACGCGCGATATCTGATTGACTATCGACACGTGGGCGGTTTGACCTTCTGACTGCCTGAATCGTTCCCGGCGCCATACTGCGCTTTTTGACGCGAGAAGGGAATCAAATTTCCGTATACGTTCCCGCGCGCATTTCCTCTTTTGCTTGATTGCGGTATGTCGTGGGCGTAATTCCGGCGTGGCGCCGGAATGCTACCGTGAAATTGCAGACGCTGGGGAAACCGACGTGCCGGGCGATGGCGTGTACCGGCATGCCGGTGCGGGCAAGCAGGCGGCGCGCGGCAGCCATTTTCTTATCGAAGATAAATTTGTGCGCTGATTTTCCCGTTCGCGTCTTGAAAATGGAAGATAGTTTTCTTTCGTGCGTCCCGACACTATGGGCCAACTGGCGTACGGTATGAATGCTGCCAACGTCGGCCTGGATCGCGTCAAGGGCATAGCGCAGCAGGATGTCTTCCTGCGAACCGGCATCCTGAGCGGCGCCGGGAGCGGCGGGTTCCGCCCCGTTGATGACCGGACGCAGATGCACCGAAATGCGTGCCAGCAGTTCTTCCGCATAAATCGGCTTGGGCACGCAATCCACCGCGCCCACGGCGAAAGCTTCGGTGGTGGCGCCATTGACACCAGGCTTCACCAGGAAAATGACGGGAATCGCGTTGGTGTCCTGGGACTGGGACAGCAGGCGCGCCATCATGAAGGCGTCCATCTGCTGCATATCCCCATCGAGCAGGACGATGTCGGGACGCCAGGCTTGCGCCTGGTAGAAACCGTGCCAGCCGGAGGCGAAAGAAACCCGGAACAGCTGATTGCGCAACAGCGCCACGGCGCCCGCCAGAGGCGCCTCCTGATCGGTGATGATCAATACATGGGCCGGTTTGCGGTGGCGCGACTGTATTTTCTTGACGGGATTGGCATTGCCGAACATGGCCCCGGAGTGGCCCGGTGAATATTCCTGCAGCGGTTGGGGTTGAGCAGCCATATTCTTCTCCTGAAACGGGCGCCTCTAAAAAACCCATACCGTTGCGGCGCAACGGTCGGTCAGCGGCGTTTTGCTCCACCAACCCGGGCCGGACTCATCCCGACATACCGCGCAATCGCTGTTTAGAGATCGACCGCGCGGCGCTAAAGAATGAGATTGCGCCGCTATCCTAAGTAAGGAACGCGAAAGACACTTTTGAAATAGGAGATAAACGTTTTGATTTTTGTACGTTTATACAAATTTTTAACGTTTTAGGTCAGCCGTTGGACGTTTTTTGCTCCGGCGAGGGCTGCGCATCCTCGCGTGACTGCTTGCGAAAGATCACGGGGCTGCATCCCACGTAGCGGCGAAAGGCCGCGGCGAAATTGGCGGGACTGGAAAAACCCAGCGATTCGGCGATCTCGGAAATGCTCAACTGTCTGAGGTGCAGCAGTCTTTGCGCGGAGTTCATCCGCTCATCACGCAGATAATCCTTGACCGACTTGCCCAGCGAAACCCGGAAGGCCTGGGTCAATTTGCGCTCGTGCACGCCCATCAACCGCGCCAGCAACTTGAGGGATGGCGGGTTGGCCAGACGCTCATTCAGATATCGGCGCGTCATGGCGACGATGGTTTCGTCCGTGGGATCTGCTGTCAGCGGCGGCAAGCGGATATCCATATCCGGCGTCAAACCGGTCGCCGGACGAAGGGACACAGGTGTTTCCGCCTGGGTTTCCGCCTGTTCCGTCAAAGGCTCGTCTTCCCCCGCCGCGCCAGCCGGTTTGTGCAGATGGACCCGGATACGGGCCAACACCTCGGCGGGGTTGTAGGGTTTGAGGACGTAATCCGCGGCCCCCGATCGGAAGCCTTTCAGGCGTTCGTCCAGGCGCCCGGAGGCCGTGACGAAAATAATCGGGATGTGCGCGGTTTCAGGATTGTCTTTCAGCAGCGTGCACGTCGCATATCCATCCATCTGGGGCATGCAGACGTCGAGCAGGATCAGGTCGGGGCGAGGGAGCGCCTGAGCGCGGGCGTAACCCTGGCGGCCGTTCATTGCGACCGTCAGCCGATAAGCCTCTTTATCGAGTTCCTGTACCAGGAGCTTTAGATCCGCGGGGCTATCATCCACCAGCAAAATATGGGGGCAGTGATCGCGGTCATCGACTGGGCGCATTAGCACCTCCAGTAACATTGCGATATGTAAGCGCATGACGCAGCTAGCAAATGTCACCGGAGTATAGCCGTGATTTCACCCAGGTATCTTTGCGTAACGTATCTGTCGTTTGTATGCCTGTGCGGCGTACAGACGACAGATATGTAACGTATATCAGGCACTTAGGTTACGGGCGACCCCTTTGAGCGTGTCAAAGAAGGCCTTCATCAGATTGGTCAAGGTACTCACGAACAACTGGTACTTATTAACGCTGCGCTGAATGTCGATCATGTCGGAGGTATTCAACTTCTTGTTCAGACCTCCCGCGGGGATGATCTTGTTCTGAGCCGCGTTCAAAACCTGGCTGAGGGGATCCGACGGGCCGGTGCCATTGGCGAGCGCGGCAATATCGTCAGTGGAATCTTCTATGGAATAGGACATGAGAATGTGGGGGGGAGAAGGTTGGGGGGAAGTGCTGTTCCCGCACTATCGCTGGATGGTGACGAGAGTGTCGGGACCTCTAAAAACGATCTTGTCCTTGGCGATGGACTCTAGCCGGTAGTTGTCGTACGTACCGCCCACCATCAATTTGGTTCCACACGCCAATAACAGCCAGGGGTGCGCGCCGCCCACCACACTGGTGATGCGAAAGGGAATCGATGCTTCGGGAGGCAGCGCGGGCGGCGGCTGCGGGATGGGACGCACGCTGTTGAAATTGTTCTTGTTGAACTGCGCCACCAGGGGATGCAGTACCTGCAATTGCTGGTTGTCGAGGCGTCCGGTGTCGATGGTCAAGGCGTCATCGGTCCATTTGACCGGTACGATGGGCAGCAGCACCGCGTTCATGGCACGGTTCAAGCGGGTCGTGACATCCGCAAGCAGGACGATGCCATGCGTTTCTACGGTGACCCCCGCCAGTTTTGCTTCAAGCGTCTGGACGGCGGCGGTGCGGCGTTCGGCAGTGGCGGCAATGCCCTGGATCGTGAGCCGGCCGGAGCCAAGATATTGCACATTGGAACGGACCAGGAAATCCTTCAGCACATTCTGCGCGGCGCGGATCTGTACCGTGGCGATCTCGACCTTGAGGGCCGGCCGTGGCTGAATGCGTGAAAGCGCCGCGGCCAATTGTTCATACTCGACGTCATTGCGCACCCAGCCGGTGACGGTAACGGGGTCATCGCCCTGCTGGTGCACCTGGGCATCGGACGCCAGCATCAGCGCGTCGAGCACCGCCGCGGCCTGGCGGGACGCGCGCTCCAGTTCCATCTTGTAAGGCGATGCGGGCGTGGCGTTGGCGGTGGCGTTGGTCCAGAACATCCGGGTACCGATCACCAGAGCCAAAACGATACCCGCGGCCATGGCGCCCGCCGCCGCCCGCTTGTAGGGCTTGGCGCGCCGGGTCGTGTTGGTCCGGGCCAGGGCGGCGGCCTTGGCCGCGGCCGCGAGTTGCGCCGCCGCGGCGCTGGCTTCGACCGTATTGGGGTCGGGCCATGGGTCGGCAACCGGTGCGACACTGATCCACACCGGCCCCACGCGCAGCGGCAAGCCGGGCTCGAGGGGGCGTTCTGTCCGAGGGGCGGTTTCCTCGGCGTCCGCGGTGTCGGTCGGCTCGGCGTCAAACTGCCAGGTTTGGTTCACGACGCGGATATATCCGGCTAGCGCGGGCATGCCGGGATCGGACAAGACAATGTCGCAATCGGCATCACTGCCGACACTCATCGCGTTTGCGGCAGGCACACTGGCCCCCTGGTGCAAACCGGTAAGGATCCTCAGTTCAAGTTGATGGGCGCTCATGATGCGGGGGAGTGGTAATGACTAGGGTTCAAAGTTCTATGCGAGAGAGCGGTTGTATGTTCAGTTCCGTGGACAACTCCTGATACGACAAGACCGGAAGGTGATAAAGGTCGTTTTCGATCAGTTTGCGTACATACCGCCTGATGTCCATGGTGGTCAGCAGGACGGGGCGATGCGCGGTGGTCGCCTGCGGGCCGACGGTCTGCTTTATGCGTTCCAGAAGCAGGGCGGATTGTTCCGGGTCCATGGCAAGATAACTGCCCCCCGACGTTTGACGGATGGCATCGCGCACGGCTTGTTCAGTCGCGGGAGCGAGCAGGTACACGGGCAGGAAGCCATGTTCGTTTGCATACTTGTAGCTGATGTAACGTTTCAGCCCCATGCGTGCGTATTCGGTCAGCAATACGGTGTCCTTTTCCTTGGAAGCCCATTCGATAAGGGCTTCCAAAATGGCGCGCATGTCCCGTATGCAGATATGCTCGGACACCAGGCGCTGCAGGATCTCCGCCACCTTTTGTACCGGCATGATGCGTTGAGTTTCCTTGACCAGCTCCGGATAGCGGGGTTCCTGCGCGGTCAGCAGCAGGCGCGCTTCCTGGATGCCAAGGAAGTCGGCCGCGTGGCGCCTGAGCGTGTCGGTGGCACGGGCCGTGATGACTTGCGCCGGCCATTGGAACGGCACGCCGGCGGCGCGTAACGCGGGCGCATGCTTGTCGGCGACCCAATACTCGCGCTGGTCGTGCCAGTCCTCGCCGCCAAGGCGTGCGATGCCCAGCGCCTCCATGTTTTCCGCACTCTCGCGTGCCAGGATGGCACCCGGCGGGCAATAGCCCTGATCGGCGGGGACGTCGTAGAGGTGGATGCGATACTGCCGCCCGGCGCGCACCAGGTCGCCTTCTTCCTCGCCGATGGCGGGCGCCGTCTCGCCGACGTGGACGTGCATTTCCGGCAGGGGGATGCCCAACTCGCGATACAGGTCGCCCCGCGCCGCCAGGTAGTCGCGCTTGAGGTCTTCCGGATCCAGTTCCGCGTCCAGTTCGGTCGTGATCTCTATGGTCAACGGGCGGGCGGACGTTAGTTTGGCCGCGTCGTCGTCCTGGTCCTTGTCGCCCGCGCCTGCCGAGCCGCTACCGTCCTCTGCCCCGGCCGGCCCGTCCTTGGCCGCGCGTCCCAGCGTGAAACCGACCACGCCCAGGATGGCCGCCAGGATCATGAAGACCACGGTCGGCATGCCGGGAATCAGGCCCATGAACAGCGCGACCGTGGCGCTGATCAGCAGCGCGCGCGGATGCGCCATCACTTGCTTGCCGATGTCCTTACCCACGTTGGACCGCTGTTCGTCCGGCACGCGGGTCACGATGATGCCGGCGGCGATGGCCGTCAGCAGGGCGGGAATTTGCGAGATCAGGCCGTCGCCGATACTCAGGATGGAGTAGGTGGTGGCCGCCTCCGACGCGGTCAAGCCGTGCTGCAGGACGCCGATCGCCAGCCCGCCCAGCAGGTTCACGCCGACGATGATGAGACCGGCGATGGCGTCGCCCTTGACGAATTTCATGGCGCCGTCCATCGCGCCGTAGAGTTGGCTTTCTTTTTCCACCAGGCCGCGGCGGCGCCGGGCTTCGTCCTTGTCGAGGGTACCGGCGCGCACGTCGGCATCGATGGACATCTGCTTGCCCGGCATGGCGTCCAGGGAAAAGCGGGCAGCCACTTCGGCCACGCGCTCGGATCCCTTCGTGACCACGATGAATTGCACGATGGTCAGGATCAGGAAGACGACCAGGCCGACCACCAGGTTGCCGCCGACCACGAAATTGCCGAAGGTTTCGATGATGTGGCCCGCGTCGCCATTGAGCAGGATCAAGCGGGTGGTGGCGATGGAGATGCCGAGGCGGAACAGCGTTCCGACCAGCAGCACCGAAGGGAACGACGAGAAGGCCAGTGGGGATGGCAGATAGATGGCGACCATCAACAGGACGCAGGTCAGCGTGATGTTGGCGCCGATGAGGACATCGACCAAAGTGGTCGGAAGCGGCAGGATCATCATGAAGATGATCGCAATGACGAAGAACGCCAGAACTATGTCATTGCGGCTGGTGGCCGCCATGACCAGGCGGGAGATCCTTTGCATGGTGTGGTTCCTGAGCCGCGATCAGCTCTTGGGGGGGAGATTGGGTGCGTGGCCGCGGGTCGCGACGTACCTCTGCATGGCGGCGCGCGCGAGTGTTGCCTGGCCTAGTTTCATATAGGCCTGGGCGCGAATCAGATTGAAGAGCGGCATGTCCTCGCCCTGGTCGGTACCTTTCTGCAACGTGGCGAGCGCATCGGCAGGGGCACCGCTGCGCAACTGGGCCACGGCCTTCATGGCACGGGAACGTATGTCCAGATGATCGAGATGGCCAAGTGCCTTCAACAGCTTGAGTGCGTTGTCGGGCTGGTTGTTCTGCAGCAGGGCGTAGGCGAGCACGCGCAATACGTCGCAGGCGGACTGGTGTTTGGGATCGTGGGGCACAGGCGGTCAGCCCAGTTTCGGCGCGAAGTGCCTGAAGATGATGACGTTGTCGCCGTGCTTGCGCTTTTCGTCGATCACCGCTTCGGCCGCGCCGAGTTCTTCCGCCGCCTTGGCCGCCTGTGCCGCTCTGTCAGGATCCGCACCCTCGGCTTGCTGGAGCCACGCCGCCTGGCTGTCCGCGACAACGATTTGCGTGTGCCGCAGCGCCTCGTTGAACGAGCCGCTACCGCGCATCGCACTGCCGTAGGTCGTGCCCAGAATCAACTGCTGGTACATGTCGAGGTCAAGACTGGTTCCAAGGGCGGCGGCATCGCGTTCGGTTTTATCCGCCGCGCGGGTCAGCGTGGCGTCCTGTCGCACCGCGACGATCTTTTGGCCCTGCGCGACAGTGCTGGTGTCGGGCGCGGTGGGGGCGGTGGTTGAGCCTATGTAGGAACGCTCGGATGATGATGTAGGAATTCTGCTAGCCATATTCAAGCCTTATATCGACGTACCGCGGTCCAACCTGTGCCTCGCCTATTGCTCGCGCCAGGAGATTTCTCCGGCCGTATCGCTGAAATAGAGGCAAATGACGTGTTGCGTGCGGAACCGAGGGGTGCCATGTCCGACGCTAGCCGCGCCGAAAACGAATTTCAGAAAATTCCCGCGATCCGGTTGGGAGCCTGCGACGCCCGATTGGGCATCGCCAGCAGCATCCTCACGGGCATGGTCCACAGCGATAGAAACCATGCATCTGGAAGCGGGCGTCGTCCGTAGTAACGCACTGCTCCGGATTCGTTCCATGTTTTTTTTTTTGGCGTCTGCTGAGGCTCAGTTTTTTCTCATAGGGAACCGTCAAAGGTCACTGGCAACATACCGTCCAAGTCCGTCCCCATAGGGCCAGTGGCCGGGGCGAAGAAATCGACGTTTATCCATATTTATAGGTGGCGAGATGGCAGACATCCGCAATTCCAGTTTCATTGACGTTGCCGCGCTGCGGTCGGCGTTTATCCCGGGCGGCGGCAAGCCGGCCAACTTCGCCGGGTTGACGCATGAATCGCAAGACCTCGACCGCGAGCTGAGCGATCTGCTGCCCGCGGAGCATGGAGCGTCCGGCGACGCGCCGGCGCCAGGCTTCGCAATGCGTTCGACGCGCGCCATGAATCGGGGCATTGGAGATGGCGCGCAAGGCGCTGCCGAGGGCGGGAAGAAGGCCGGTGAACACCAGGATGAAGGCGCCGCTGGCGCCAGCGGCAAGCATGACGGCCAAGGCGCGGAAGCTGATCGGCAAGGCGCGGAGACGGCTTCGGGCCGTAGCGGCGCTGGCAGGGATGGCTCCGGCAAGGCGGGTTCCGGCAGGGAAGGTTCCGGCAGGGAAGGCGCCAACTTCGGCGGATCCGGCAAGGACAAGGGCGGCTTGCCGATGTCCACGGCCAGCCAGGGTAATGCTCAGGCGCAGAAGGGCGGCAGCCAGGCGAATCAAACCCCATCCAGAAATTCCGGCAACACACCCACCAGCAATGCGTCCCATCACCCGCTATCCCTGGCTCAAGGTGGCGCGGGCTTGGGCGCCACCCCCTTCAGCGCGGCGCAGCTTGCTTCTCAACTGATCGGCCAGTCGGCGGAGGGCGCCGCGATGCCTCGCGCCTCGCACATGCCGGGTGCCGGTTTGCCTCAAGCGGCAGGGGCCACGCCCGCCTCGGCGTCCCTGCGGGCCGCCGCCGCGACGGCGAACCAACCTGGTGCGACATCACAGGGTCTCATCGCATCCCAAAGTCTGGGCAACAGTCTGAAGCTGCACGCAAGCAAAGGGACTGGCAAGGATGCCGTGGGAGAGGACGCGGAAGATGGCGCCGAGGACAGCTCGGATGACATGGCGGGCCCGCGCATCAGGAAGCGTCGGATGGCGCAGCCCCCGGTTACGGGCGAGCAAACGTCGGATTCGGACTCCGGCAACGGTAGCGGCTCGGATGACGGCCACGCGTCCGGCGACGATTCCGCGGCCAGCGCCGCGAGCGACATTCGCTTGCGGAAAAAGCGTAAGGCGGTAACGTCGAGCGCCGCGGCCAAGGGAACGTCGCGTCCAGAGGATAAGGACGATCTCCCCGCCGACTACTTCGACGGCATCGATCTTCGCGATCTGAGGAGAGTCTTTACCCAGTTGGCGGGCCGAGCATGGAATAGCGCCTTCGACGAGAAGTCCGGTACGGTAGGCAGCTATAAAAATATGATGGCAATCACGGAGGAGCTCGAGAAGTCCCTGCCGCCCGGTGCCGAGGATGATCCCAGATACGATGACCTGAAGTCGCAGCTCAAGTACCTCAAACAGTATTTGCGTGTGAAGTCGCAACGCAGCGTCAATCCGGACAAGCCGAATGACAAGTTCGATCATCAGTATGTGACTTCCGCCGATTCCAAACTGGCGGCCGCGATTGCCACCGGCGACGTGTTCGAGATCGTCTACGCGATCATGAATACGATGTTCGGCAGCGCGACGGAAAACACGCGCCAACGGGCGCTCAAGGTCAGGCAGATCAATGCGGACCAGGAAAAGCTTCGCAGTGTCCAGCAGCAGGTGCGCAATCTGAACCAGGGCTTCAAGCCCGGCGCTGACGGCAAGACCCCGCTCAGCGAAAAGGACAACAAGATCTCGGACCTGGACCTCGATAAACAATGCGAGGCCGTCAAGAAGGCGCTCGATGACGTCGGCTGGGATCCAAAGTCGTATTGCGGCGGTAAGGGAATCACCAAGGATACGGCGAAACAGGAGTTGGATGACCTGATCTCCAACATGGATTCGCGCCTGACCTCCTACAACAACATGAACAGCCTTGAGACCAACGACCTGACGCGTGAAGCGCAGGCCGCGCAAGCCTATCTCACCGGTATGAACGGCATCCTTACCAAAGAGAACCAGGCGCTCAACGGCATTGCCACGAGTCTGTCACGATGAGCACGCTATTGACCGAAGCGGAACTGGACGCCGCCGTCGCCAGTGTGCAGAAAGCCATCGGCAACCTCTCGCTGGAAAAGAGCAAGCAGATGACGCCCGCCATGCGCAAGCGTCTCTACGAGCAGGGGCACGCGCTGTACGAGGCCGCTCGCTACGACGAGGCCTACAAGGTATTCGTGCAGTTGATCGCGGAAGACCCCTTCAACCCACTGGGATTCAAGGCCGCCGCGGCGGCGGCGCAGGCGCAGGGCAAGTATGAAGAAGCCCTCAGCTTTTATGCGCCCGTGCTGATGACGACCGAGGATCCCGTCAACCTCATGCATTTCGCAGAATGC
This sequence comes from Bordetella sp. LUAb4, assembly GCF_021325795.1. Classification (GTDB taxonomy): domain Bacteria; phylum Pseudomonadota; class Gammaproteobacteria; order Burkholderiales; family Burkholderiaceae_B; genus Bordetella_C. The sequence continues at coordinate 73,174 of NZ_JAHPZX010000010.1, forward strand.
CTGCTCAAATTGGGCAAGGCCGAACAGGCCAGGGAAGCGCTGGACCTAGCGCAATTGCTATGTGTCGGCGAAGAACATGGCGCGGTACGAGAGCACTGCGCCACGCTTCAACGCCAAGCATCCCTGTGCTGAGTATTAACCATAAAAATCTGAATTACTGGAGAAATCCATGGCTGAAAACACTATCGGTACCATCCCCCCCTCCGTCCTTCCCCGCTTTACTATCGCCGGCGACGCTAAATTCGACGACGACGATTACTACGCGCTCCTGCAGGACGACCAACCCAGCGATCCTCCGCCTCTGGATAACAACGAATCCAAGGTCTACACGAATTCCAGACGCGAAAGCTGCGACGCCATCATGCGCGAGGTCGGCATCCTCGGCACCATGTCGGCGGCAAACAGCGACAAGGACCAACGCACCCAAATCGAGAATGCGGCCGCGGCCGGGCGTCAGGGTGCCGAGGAAATGAAAAAGGCGGCGTGGCTCCGTCTTGGCGCCGGTCTCGCTGGTGCTTTGGCAGCGGGCATTGGCGCCGGCGCCGCCGCCTACTGCGCCTTCAAGGCCGCTCCAGGAGCGAAGACCGAAATCTCCGCCAACACCGCGGTGAAAGAGGCGATGGCGGGCGAGAAAGAATTCGGCGGCATGGCGAAAGATTTCGAGCAGATGGCCGCGCAGTCACGCGCCCAAGTCAGTGAGTTGCAAGAGTCCCAGGCCGGCCTGAAGAAAATGGTCGCGGAAGGCAAGGACATGACGGAGGAACTGGGCACCAATTCCAAGCTGATCGAACAGTACGAGGACGACGCCAAGACGTTTGATACGCAAGCTGGTATCGCGAGAGACATCGAAAAAGGCTTCGCGGATGCGCGAGCAGCGGAATCGCTGGAGGGCGCGAACGGATCCGCCCTGCGCAACTACTATCTGGAACTCTCCCGCACCTGGTCGACTGGGGCCAACGCCGGTAGCGCACTATCTTCGGCGGGGGGCTCGATTGCAGGATTCGCCGATGCGGCCAAGGCCCAGGCGGATACGGAAAGGAACCAGGCGGACTCGATAGGCAACCTGAATGGGTCGACCAAGCAAAGCATGTATAGCTACGCGAACGACACTATTGCTAATCAGAAAGCGCTGAACCAGGCGGAGAATCAAGCCCGCATGATCGCGATGCAGCACATCTGACATCCGGGGACGCAATATGTTATCCGTGCAAACTACACAGACAGTGGCTCTGCGTGGCGTTCCGGGCCTGCCCGGCATCATGCCGCTCAATGCGGCGGCCGTAAATCCGTCGCTGGACGGCCTGACGGGGGAGGACTCGCAAGACTTCCCCTCACTCCAAGATCAAACGCCGGTATCCAACTCCAACGGCGCCCCTCCGCTTACCAATCGCTATACAAGCGCGGCGGACGCCCAGTGGGCCACGATGGATATCATGGCCATGATCCCGGCGATCGATGCGATGATCGGGACTGGCTATAGTGAGCGGATGAGCGATAGCAGCAAGACCCTCAAGAGTAGAATCGAGGCCAATGAATCCATGCGCGAAGCCGCCAACCAGAAGCGGGCGGACGAGCACAAGAAGCGCGACAAGGCCAAGCACAAAAGCATTTGGGCACGCATAGCCGGGCTCGTCACGAATGTCGTGACGACGGTCTTTCTTGCGGTTGCGGTCGCCGCCTCCGTGGCGTCGGGCGTAGGCGTGATGGCCACGCCCATGTTGACCGCCATGCTGGTTGCATCCACCTTGGGGATCGTCGAGAAAAGCGTGCAGCTCGCGGGCAAGGAGGACTTTTCGATTACGGGCATGGTCTGCTCCGCGATGACCAAGGGCCTCAAATGGTTGGGCTTGCCTGATGACGTTGCAGAAAAATTGGGCAATGTCATCGGGTCGGCCATCATGATCGGGACGGTCGTGGGGGTGCTCAATGATCCTTCGGCCGTCGGCCGCCTGGTTTCCAATGAGCTGAAGCTCCTCGGTGTGCCCGATAAGATCGCGGACATCGTCAATACGGTGATGACCATCGGCGCCACCGTCGCGGTGATGTGCTTCTCGTTTAGCGCCGCGAAGGCTTCCGCCTCCGCGATGGGTGGCTTTTCCAAGTTGGCGTCCAACCTGAACAGCGGTATGACGATCAAGAACATCGCCGTGGCTAGCGATGTGGGTGGGCAATTGATTAACGCCGGGGCGGGCACCGTGGTGGCTGGAATGAATGGCTCGGCCACGCTGGACGGTTACAGCGCGGATAAAAGCGCCATCCAAACCCACCTTCTACAGAATCAGATGAAGGAGAATGATCGCTACTCCACCATTCAAAATGAATCTTTGAAGCGCATGGTGAACAGTTTGAATGACTGGCGGGATTCCTTCATGACGATGCTCGGTGCCCAGGGCGACGTGATGCAACGGTTGACCGGATCCTTCATGGGGGATGGTCGAGTCAAAGCTTGATCCCTACCGAGAGCGTGGGTAATACACCCCTTATCCCGCTCCGCTTTCTTGCTTGACCCCTTAAGACCCATCAGGCGCATGACCGCGTTTGATGGGTCTTTTTACGTTGGCAAGGCATGAGAAAAATCTGTGCCTCTCCACGGTTCAGACATTTTTTTATTTTCTTTACATCTCCAGGTGGAACCAGAAGGGGGGTGTTCTTTCCTGAAGAAGGTTGCGTTCGCGTCAATAACGAGTGAACGCCGACCGAAAAGTGACGTCCCGATTGATGCAAACACAGGGAACGCATTTTTCATCCCCCCAATTCAAATTAAAAGTTGACTATGAGCGCCCAAGAAAATTTCAGGGCTTCCATCTCGCGGATCGCGCAGTTGGAACCCACGCAAGGCGGTGTGACGCCTCCGGTGACGTCGGCTTCGCTGTTGCCGAAGGCCGGGAGCGCCGATGGTTTCGCGACGCAACGCTTCGCCGCGATCATGAATGCTGACCATCCCGCGAGCCAGGCGGCCGCGGGAGTGGCCATGCCGGCGGTGGCGACGACGCAAGCAGCCAGCTCGCAGGCGGTAAGCCGGCAAGCGGCGGTATCTCAAGCGGCAGGTTCCCAGGCGGCAGGCTCCCAAACGGCAGGTTCCCAAGCGGCAGGCGCTCAACTACCCGCCTCGCACGTCACTGGCGTGTCGTCCGTGTACCGTAGCGCCGCCGCCCAGCATGTCGCCCTGGCGGAGTCGCCGCTCAAGAATGCCGATATGGTGCGGCAACGTTTCATCGATACGATGAACTCAGCGCAAAAGCTGGAGCGCGGTGATGCCAAGGCGGTATCCCATCCTGCGCGTGGCGCAGCGGCCGGTGGAACCGACGCGGTGACGACGGCCGATGCGGCCGAAACCGACGGTGAGGCCAAGCCTGCTGGCGTAAAAGGCGGCATTTCTTCGCTATTCGGAAAAATCTCAGAAATGCACGCGGAGCTGGACAGGCGAGTCGTCGATCCGGCCTCCTACAGCAGTGCCGCCAGCATGATCGGCTTGCAGCGCATGACCGGGATGTATTCGATCTACTTCGAGACGCTATCCAAAGCCGTGTTCAAAGTCGTGCGCGACGCGGATACCTTCATGAAGAGCAGTGCTTGATGTCCAGGCGTCTGATGATTCTTTTGCGCGCTTGCCGGCGGGTCTGGGGGGGACGTGCGAGCCGGCGGTGGTGTCTGCCGCTCGTGTTCGTTTGCCTGGCGTCCTTGTCGGCCTGCGGTTCGGACGTCAATATCCTGACTGTGAACAACGAGGCGGACGCCAATGAGGTGATGTCCTCGTTGATGGACAACGGTATTACGCCGACACGGACCCCCACCAAGACCGGCATCGTCATCGCCGTCCCCAGCGCGGACATCGCGAGCGCGCTGAGCGTGCTGCGGCAGGCCGGCCTGCCGCGTGAAGCCTTCGAGGGTCTGGGCAAGACGTTTCAAAAGGAGGGGATGATCTCGTCTCCGGTGGAGGAGCGTGCGCTTTACATCCACGCCTTGTCGCAGGAACTGGCCAATACCCTGTCGAAAATCGACGGCGTCGTCGTGGCGCGCGTGCATTTGGTATTACCCGAGCCCGCGGGCGTGGATCGGGTCGCGACGCCGGCCAAGGCGGGGGTGTTCATCAAGTATCACCCCGAACAACCGTTGGACGCGGTGCTGCCGCAGCTGCGCACCATGATCACTCACGCGATTCCCGGCTTGACCCCGGATAACGTGTCCATCGCGCTGATTCCGGCGGCGACCATCAGGGAAATCTCGAAACCGGCGACGGGGAAGGACATTATGGGCGGGGCGACGGCACCCGGGGTCACCACGAAAATCGAATTCGTGACCGCGGGAGTGGTGCTCGTGACCTTGGCGACGCTCGGCGTCGGCGGCGTGTTCTGGTGGCGCCGCGGTCGCGGGAAAACCAAATCGGACCTGGGCAAGGCCAAAGCCAAGGACAAGGCCAAGGGCGGGGACGAGGATGGTGGGGCCGGCAAGACGGCAGCGCCGACCGTGGACAACTAGGGCAGGGACATGACGCGTATGAGCACTTCGTCGGCGCATGCCTCGACCTTCGATCCGATTTGGTGGCAGTTCAATATGCTGCCCAGCAAAACCCTGCACCCCAGTCACTGGCAAGCCTATCCGCCCGGCCCTGCGCTGGCGGCCATGCAAGCCCGGCCAGAACAGGCCGAGGTCTGGCATCGCCACTGGTCACGCCACATCCTGCAAAGCCTGGGGATGTGGGAGCGGCCGGCGCCGTGCGAGCAGACCGCCGCGGGCTGGCTGATTCCCTATGGGGCGTCTGATCTGCGGCTGCTGGCCCGCCGCATGGGCGCCGTGTTATGCGCGCCGCGCCTGCGTCGCTGCGTATCGGGTGCACTGGTGCGGGCACTGGCCGCGGCCATGGGGCAGGATCTGTATGGCCTGACCTTGTTGGGCGAGGGCGCGCCGCATCCCGGTTTGCCCGGTCCGGCTTTCGACGATCCCGCCACCGCGCTGGAACAGATTGAAGTGCTGGGGTGGGGCGCCCTGCTGCGGGCCCTGGAAAACGATTCCGACGCCGTGCGCGTGCGCATGGCCCTGCGTCTGCCGGCTGCCGTGATGGCACCGGAGGGGCTGGCGGCCCCGCAGGCCCTGGCGTTGGCCGAAGCATTGGATGCGCGGGAGAGTCGGGTATGAGATTCCGCGTCGTAGGTGAATCGGCGCCCAGGGCGATGGGCGCGGCACGGGTGGCTGCCGGCGGCAAGGTGGTGCGCGCGTCGGACTACTCGCGCTGGGTGCAGGCGAAACACGTGCTGGGCGAGGCTCGGGTCCAGGCCAAGGCGATACGCGATCATGCGCGGCAGGACCACGCGGCGGAGCGCGAGCGTGGCTATCAGGAAGGTCTGCGGGAGGCGCGCGCCACCCAGGTGGCGGAAATCGCCGAAACCCTGAGGAAGGCGCGCGCCTACCTGGACGGCATCGAGAACGAGATGGTCGACCTGGTGATGGATTGCGTGCGCGAGGTCATCGGCGAGCTGGATCCACGCGAACGCATCGTGCGCATCGTCCGCGGGGCGATTGCGCGGGCCCGGCGCCAGAAGCAGGCCGTCTTGCGCCTGCATACCGAAGATGTCAGCGCGGTGTTGGCCTGGCGTGATGACTTGCTGACGGAGTTCCCCGGCATTGAAGACCTGGATATCGTGGCTACCGCGCAGATGGCGCGTGGCGCTTGCCGGGTCGAGACGGATATCGGTGTGATCGAAGCCGGCGTCGACGCGCAGTTGGCGGCGCTGGAGCAGGCCCTGCGCCGCGGCGTCGAGCCGGAGGTCGTCGTTGCCGAGTCCGGCAAGGAAGGCATGGACGGGGCCGCGCTGGCGCTTGCCGCCACGCGCACGCCGACCGATGGCGTGGGAGGCCGCGATGACGAGGCTTGACACCATTCTGCCCCGCCTGCGCGCGGCCTTGACTGACATCCGTACTGTTCGCATCACCGGGCGCGTGACGCAGTCCATCGGCACCATCATTCGGGCTGCCGTACCGCAAGCCCGCGTCGGCGAAATATGTGAATTGCGCAACCCGGAAGACGGCACGGCGATTCTGGCGGAAGTGGTCGGGTTCTCCGCGGGCGCGGCGCTGCTTACGCCCCTGGGCGATATGTGCGGCATCGCGCCCACCACCGAAGTCATTCCTTCCGGCAAGACCATGACGGTGCCGGTGGGCCTGGCGTTGATGGGCCGCGTGCTGGACGGCCTGGGGCGGCCCCTGGATGTGGCGGAACGAGGTCCCTTGGTCACCACCGACGTGTATCCGGTGTTGGCGGACGCGCCCCATCCCTTGTCGCGCAGCGTGATCGAACGGCCTCTGCCCTTGGGCGTGCGCGTGCTCGATGGCACCCTGACCTGTGGCGAGGGGCAAAGAATGGGGGTCTTCGCCGCCGCTGGCGGCGGCAAGTCCACCTTGATGGGCATGCTGGTCAAAGGCGCCGAGGTCGACATCAACGTCATTGCCTTGATCGGCGAGCGAGGGCGCGAAGTCGGTGAGTTCCTGCAAGACGAGCTGGGGCCGGAGATGCTCAAGCGCAGCGTCGTCGTTTGCGCCACCGGCGACAAGTCGCCCATGGAACGCAGCAAGGCCGCCTTCGTCGCGACCGCCATCGCCGAATATTTCCGCGATCAAGGCAAGCGGGTCCTGTTTCTGATGGATTCGGTCACGCGTTTCGCGCGGGCACAGCGCGAAATCGGTCTGGCCGCGGGCGAACCGCCGACGCGGCGCGGCTTTCCGCCATCGGTCTTCACCATGCTGCCACGCCTGTTGGAGCGGGCCGGCAATAACGACCGTGGTTCCATCACGGCGTTCTACACCGTCCTGGTCGAGGGCGACGACATGAGCGAGCCGATCGCCGATGAGGTGCGGTCCATCCTGGACGGGCACATCGTGCTGTCGCGCAAGCTGGGCGCCGCCAACCACTATCCGGCCGTCGACGTGCTGGCATCGGCCAGCCGGGTGATGGGGCGGGTGGTGCAGGCAGGACACAAGGACGCGGCCGGGCGCGTACGCGAACTGATGGCGCGGTACCAGGATGTCGAGCTGTTGTTGCGCATGGGCGAATACACGCCGGGCGCTGACCGCGATACGGATGAAGCGATCGAGAAGATGCCGGCGATCAATGCGTTTTTGCGGCAGCGCGCCTCCGAGTCGCAGGACTTCGTCGACACCGTCGCGCAGCTGGAGCGCCTGGCCTTCGGCCACGCTTCCATGCATTGAAGAAAAGGGGTAATCGATGACTTTGTTGAAACGTCTGCTGACTTTGCGCGAAGCGCGCGAAAAGCGCGATGCGCAGTCGGTGAGGCACGCGCGCCACGCCCGCGCGCAGGCCGATGACGATGTAGCCACGGCCCAGCGGGTGCTGGAGCAAGGGCTGCTTGATGCCCGGCGCGAAGGGGACGAGTTGTTCGACGGCATGGCGGGCCAGCTCTGGTCCTTGTCGGCGGTGCAGGGCATGCACGGCAAGCTCGAATCCTTGCGGCAAGACACCGAAGTCCTGCGCGGCGGTGTCGTCGACGCCGAGGAGCAGCGCGAGGCGAAACAGGAGCAACTGGAGGCCACGCAGGTGGTACATCGGCGTAGTCAGAAGCAGGTCGGTAAGACCAAGGAAATGCACACCGTGCACGAACGTGAAATGGCGGCATTACGAGAATACAAGGAGGACCTGGAAATGGAAGAAATTGGTTCACTGCGAAGGGCCGTGATATGACGGCGACGAGAACAACGAATGGCGTGGGCCCGGGGATGGGTCCAGGGGCGGGCACGGCATCGGCCGCCTATGTGGCACAAGCCCTGCAGGCCAGCCCGCTGCTCAAGACATCCACGAACGATCGCGGCAATGGTGCGAGCGCGAAGTCGACGGACAAGCCGGACGCCGAGCGGCGCGACGCACGGGGCGCGGAAAACGGCGCACGCGGGCGGCCCGTGGCGGACGCCGCGATGAACGAGGTGCTGACGAAGGCTGACTTGCGTGGAGGTGGGCGCGATGACCTCGATTATGCGGCCGGCCTGTTCGCGTCTCAATTCCTGGGTAAGGATCAGAACTCCTCCGGCGACGACGGCTTGTTCGGCAACTTCGACGGCAACGACAAGGGCGCCACGCCAGCCGTGCATCACGATGCGCGCTTCGATGCGCAGGCCACGCATGTCGCGCGTCCCCATGTGCCCCTGGCCTCCATGCTGACCACCGACATCGTCAATATGCTGACCGTGATCGACAAGGACGGCAGGAGCGCCGTTCGCATGGATCTGCGCCATGCCAAGCTGCCGAAGACATCGGTGATGCTGGAGAATTTGCCCGAGCGCCTGCAGGTCACCTTCGAATGCGGCGAATCGGGAGCGCTGGACCTGCTGGGCAAGGAAACCCCGCGCCTGGCCGAGAACCTGGCGTCGCGCCGCAAGCGCGACTGTAGCGTGCTGGTAAACACGGCGCCGCCGCAGTCCGAGACGCGTTACCGGTCTGATGCCGTAGCACCTGAGCCCGGGTTCGCGGCGGAGCCGACGACGGTATGAACCAGGTTGTGCCCACGGTTCGTCCGTATCCCCTGCCACGCCTGGCCGCGGGCAGCGTCGCGGCGTACAACGCACTGGCGCGTTACGGCAAGCAGCTGGACTGGCCTGCCTTGGACGGACGGGACGGCCGCTGGCGTCTGAGCATAGGTCTGCCGCCGGCATCCGACGCTGACATTGCGCCGGCGCTTATCGCAGGCGCGGAAAAGGCGGCAAGCGCGCAAACCGAGCCGTCCGTGCCGGTTCTGACGCAGATCGTCGACCCGCAAGGTGGACCGGTGCTGTGGCTGCGCACCGATGGCGCCTGGCTGCGCCTGGCCATTCCTCATGCTGCGCTGGCGGCATGGTTGGCGGCCGCTTATCCCGGCGTGGGCCGAGTCGACCTGGATCAGTGCGGCTGGGTGACCGATGCCGCGGTGGAATGCCTGATCGGGTTCCTGCGTCCGCGTCTACGGCCCTTGGGCCTGCCGGCGGGCTGGCAACTGAGCCGGGACGACGCGCAAGCGCCGTCGTCCGCGGATGTCGCCTGGCGCGGCACCGTGCTGCTCGCCACGCCCGATGCCGAGGATAGCTGGACATTGGCCCTGCAGGCCGACGCCGGCGGCCTGGCCTTGCTGGCCCGTTGCCTGCCGCGGCAGGCCGTGACGGGCGCGGACATCTGTCTGGACGATGTCCCCATCCCCTTGCGCGCCATGGTGGGATACACGGACCTGACCTGCGGCGACGTGCATCGGCTGCATGTCGGTGACGTGGTGTTGCTGGATCAGGAATTAGGAGGGAGCCGCGGCGAGATCTGCCTGCGTGCCCCCGATGGCCGGGCCCTGAAGCTGGCGGCGGTCACCCCGGATGTAGCGGGTGACCGGGCTGGCATGCCCGCGCCGTATTTGATAGTTGCGGATTGGATTTCCATCATGTCTCCAGAAGAGAAAGAACACTATCCCGAGGACGATGGTTCTCTGGATTTCGATACATCGGATGTCGACGGCGACGATGACTACGACGATCAGGATTTCGATGATCAGGATTACGAGGACGATAGCGACGGTAGCGGTGACGGCTACGGCGACGATGTCGCCCGCGCCGGTCAGGATGAAAATGATGCGGGCCGCGGTCCCGGCCTGAGCCTGGACGACGGCGATGCGCCAGACCTCGACGCCATGCAGAGGCAGGCCAACGAGGCCCTGGCGGCCCTGGCGCCGCTGGCCAACCTGGCGCCGGGCGCCGGGACTGGCTTTGGCGATCTGACCCCGCAGGCCGATTCCGTGGGCTCGGCCGACACGGCCGGCAGCGAAGCGCTGGACGCCATTCCCATGCGAGTCGGTTTCGATTTGGGCGCGCGTGCCATGCCTTTGGGCGATGTTCGTCGCCTGCGGCAGGGCCAGACCGTGGTGCTGGACTGCGAGGTTGCCACGGCGCCGGTGTCCATCCGCGCCAATGGGCTATGCATCGGCCACGGCGAACTGGTGGAGATAGACGGGCGGCTGGGCGTGCGCATCGTCAGCCTGCGGCAGAAGCGGGCATGACCGGCATAGATCCTATCGCGCTGCTCGCGGTCGCGGTCGGGCTGTCGCTCATTCCCATGACCGTGGTGCTGACGACGTCCTTCGTCAAGCTGTCGGTGGTGATGGTGCTGTTGCGCAATGCGCTGGGCCTGCAGCAGGCACCGCCCAATACCGCCATGTATGGGCTGGCGATGATCCTGTCGGTATACATCATGGCGCCGGTATTCACGCAGTCCTTCCAGAAGCTGGAGCCGGTGGTGGCGGCGCTGGAACAACCGGGCCCCATGACGGACCGCCTGCCCGAGATCGGCAAGGCCTTGAGCGAGGGCGTGCAGCCCCTGCGCCAGTTCATGCTGCGGATCAGCAAGCCCGCGAATCGCGAGTTCTTCCTGACCACCGCCCACCGCCTGTGGGGCGAGGAGGCGGCCAAGGACACCAAGCAGGATGACCTGATCATCCTGGTGCCGGCCTTCCTGATTTCGGAGTTGACCTCCGCATTTCAGATCGGCTTCCTGCTGTTTCTCCCCTTCGTCATCATCGACTTGATCGTCTCCAATGTGCTGTTGGCCATGGGGATGATGATGGTGTCGCCGATGACGATTTCCCTGCCGCTCAAGCTGTTCCTGTTCGTCATGATCGACGGCTGGACGCGTTTGTTGCAAGGCTTGGTACTCACCTACACCTGAAGACGAAACGCCCATCGACCCATGTCCAACGCCGAGTTTATCTACTACATGAAGCAGGCCCTGTACCTGATCTTCTGGCTGTCCTTGCCGCCCATCGCTGTCGCGTCGGTGGTGGGTACCTTGTTTTCGCTATTCCAGGCCCTGACCCAGATCCAGGAGCAGACGCTGTCCTTTGGCGTCAAGCTGATCGCCGTGCTGGCTACCTTGCTGCTGACCGGCGTCTGGATGGGCAGTGAGATCTACCAGTTCGCCGTCACGCTGATGGCGCGCTTCGCGGCGATACGCTGAGAAGGCGCGTCGCATGTGGTCTTCCGTCGAGTACGAGTACATCCTGCGCGCCTTGGTCTGCCTGGTGCTGACCCAGGCCCGTATCGTCGCGATGTGTTCGTTCATCCCGCCGTTCGGCCGCAACGCCTTGCCCGGTCGCTTGCGTGTGACGTTGACGGGGACGTTGGGGGCCTTCACCTTGCCGCTGATGATGGCCCAGGCACCCGAGAAATTCAATCTCGCGCTGCTGACGGTGATCCTGCTCAAGGAGGTCTTCGTCGGTCTGTGCATAGGCTATCTGATGGCCGTGCCATTCTGGATCTTCGAATCCATCGGCACTTTCATCGACAACCAGCGGGGCGCGGGTATCGCATCGATCTTCAATCCCGAGCTGGGCAGTGAAACCACGCCGTTGGGGACGATGTTGGGGCGCGCCTACGCAGTGCTGTTCTTCACGACCGGTGGCTTCACGCTGTTTCTCACGGTGCTGTATGACAGCTATCGCTTGTGGGATCCCTGGAGCTGGTTTCCGGAGCTACGTCTGGATGCGCTGCCGCTGTGGCTGGGGCAGGTGGATTCCCTGTTGCGCCTGACGGTGCTGTACTCGGGCCCGGCCATCATCGTCATGCTGTTGGCGGAGGTGGGCCTGGGCCTGGCCAGTCGATTCACGCCGCAGCTGCAGGTGTTCTTCCTGGCGATGCCTATCAAGAGCGCATTGGGCATCCTGATGCTGGCCTTGTATCTGCACGTCCTCGCGCAGTATGCGGGCGGCCTGGCCGGCGGCATGGGCGATATCCTGACCATCCTGCGGCCGTATTGGGAGCCGCTGTGAGCGAAGAAAAGACCGAACCACCGTCACATAAGAAGTTACGCGATTCACGCAAGAAGGGCGACGTACCCTACAGCAAGGACTTCAGCCAATCCATATTGCTGGTGTCCCTGTTCAGCTATGCCTTGTTTGGCGGCAGCACCTTGCTACCCCAGTTCAAAGCGCTGATCGAAGTGCCCACCAAGGTTTATGGGCTGCCGTTCGACCAGGCGTTGAGCGTGGCGGCGGTGCGCTGCCTGACGCTGATGGTGCATATCACGCTGCCGTTTATCGGCATCCTGTTGGCCGTGGGCTTCGCGGCGGACTTGCTGCAAGTGGGATTCCTGATGGCCTTCGAAAAGGTGAAGCCATCCGGAAAGAAATTGAATGTGGTCGAGAACGCCAAGAATCTCGTTTCGGTACGCAATCTGGTGGAGACGCTCAAGGCCATCATCAAGATCCTGGCGTTTTCCTACTTCATCTATATCTTGATCAAGGGTGCGGTGCGGCCGCTGGCCTACGCGGGTTACGCGGGCATAGAGCCCTTCTTCGCGCTGGTCCTGGTGCTGATGAAGAAGCTGCTGCTGTATGTCGCGCTGCTGTGCACGGTGCTGGCGGCCTTCGATTTCTCCTGGCAGCGCATGCAGCGCACCAAGCGTCTGCGCATGACCAAGCAGGAGGTCAAGCGCGAATACAAGGAACAGGAAGGATCGCCGGAGATCAAGCAGAAGCGCCGGCAGATACGCAACGAGAATGCCAACGACTCGACCCAGTTGGCCAGGAAGGCCACCGCGGTGGTGGCGAACCCCACTCACATCGCCATCGCCTTGTTCTACGAGGCGGAGCGCACCCCCTTACCTGTGCTGCTGGCCAAGGGGGTCGATGACGAGGCCTTGGACATGATCGCCGCCGCCAAGGAAGAGGGGGTGCCCATCATGCGCGACATCCCGCTGGCCCGGCGCTTGTATGCGGATGCGCCCGTGGAGGCTTACATCCCCACGGAGTTCATCGAGCCTGTCGCGGCGGTATTGCGTTGGGCCCGCAGCCTGGATGGCGATGGCGATGGCGATGGCGATGGTGTGGGCGATGGTGTGGGCGATGAGCCGTCGAACGACGGCCAGGGTGACTCGTCCGCGCGAGAGCAGGCTGGGCAACCGCAAGAGAAGCAAGAGGCTCGGCAAAACCCGAAGCAGGAAAACGCAGCGCACGGACCTGGAACGGTCGATGGGAACGATGCGAATACGCCGGCGTGGACAGATGGCATTGCCAGCGCCCGCGACCAAAACAAAGACGACCGATAGATCAAAGAAAACACCATGAGCAAATTACAAGTGGACGCTGTCCCTACCGTTGCGGCGAAGCGTACGCTCGCAAGAAATCCCCATGCCGGCGCGCGATCGACATGGCGCCGCGCGGCCATGTGCAGCGTCCGGCTGTTGTTGGCCGCCGCATTGATGGGAACAGCGGGGCAAGCGCTGGCCGGACCGCGTTGGCCCCAGGTGCCTTACACCTATTTCGCGGACCAGCAAAGCCTGCAGGAGGTGCTGCAGCAGTTCGCCTCGGGCTTCAGCCTTTCCCTGCGCCTGGGTAAAGGGGTGGGCGGCGTGGTGAGCGGCAAGTTCAACACAAATACGCCCACGGACTTTCTCGACCGGCTGGGCGGCGTGTATGGATTCAACTGGTTCGTCTACGCGGGGACGCTATATGTCAGCGACGCGTCGGAGGTGCAGACGCGTACCGTCAGCGCGGGTGCCGGTGGCGTGGGTGGCATGCGGCAGGCCCTGATGCAATTGGGCGTGCTCGATCCGCGTTTCGGCTGGGGCGAGTTGCCTGGTCAGAATATGGCGTTGGTCACCGGTCCCAGGGCGTATGTGGACCTGGTGGCGAGCATGTCGCAGGCTTTGCCGACCAACACCGCTCGGCAGGAAATCGAGGTGTTCCGCTTGAAGTACGCCTCCGTCAACGATCGCACGATTACGTACCGGGATCAGACCACCGTCACGCCGGGCGTGGCGACCGTATTGCGCAATCTGATCGAAGGGCCGGCCGACTCCAAGGTGGATCCGTCCTTGAGCGTGCTCGCGCAGGGTTTGCGTTCCGCGCCGACCTTGTTCAACGACGCGACGACGGGCGTCGTGGGGCGCGGCGGTGTGGAGTCGGCGTATACCGGCGCCCCCCCGAATCAGGCGCCCGGCGCGGGGGGCGCGGACAATGGCGCTGCGACCAGCCACGGGGCTGGCGGCGGCAACGTACGCGTACCGCGGTCCATCCAGGCTGATCCGCGCTTGAATGCGGTGATCATTCAGGACACGCCGGAGCGCATGCCCATTTACCGGGCTTTGATTGCCCAGTTGGATGTGCCTAGCACCTTGATCGAAATCGAAGCGACCATCGTTGACGTGGATGCCAACGCGGCCGACGAGTTGGGCGTCGATTGGCAGGGCAAGGCCGGGCGAGTCGGCTACAAGTTCGACAACGGCATGGCCGCCAGCGGCGGGAACTTCAAGGACCCTCTGACGGGCATGCTCAAGGGGGGCGCTTTCGGGCTGGGATATTCCTCGTCCTTCTTGAATGCGCAGTTGAGTGCGCTGGAATCCAATGAGCAGGCGGAGATCATGGCACGTCCGTCAGTGCTCACCACGGACAACACCAGTGCGATCCTCGATCTGAAGCAGACCGTATATATCGAGCAGACCGGCGAGCGGGTGACGAATGTCACGCCGGTGTCGGTGGGAACGTCCCTGCGGGTGGTGCCGCGCTATATCGAGTCGCCGCATGGACGGCAGGTGGAACTGACGATCGATATCGAGGATGGAACTGTGTTGGAGCCCAAGGTGACCGACAGGCGCACGACGACCAAGGTAAATACCATCAGCACGCTGGCGATGGTGGGCGACGGGCAAACGCTGGTGATCGGCGGCTACAACACCAATGAATTGAATAGTGGTGTCAACAAAGTGCCGCTGTTGGGTGATATTCCCGTCTTGGGCGGACTGTTCAGAAGCGAGAAAAAGAGTCGCAAGCGGACCGAGCGTCTGTTCATGATCCGGCCTCGTATCGTGGCTATCAACGGCCGTCCGATATCGGATGACGAGGATCTGGTACCTCGGACCAGTGCGCTGAGTGCGACGTGGACCACCGGAAAAACGGAACTGGGAGATGCCCTTGGGCTGATACTGATCGATCGTGGTGTAACGACCAGGCTGCGCCAGTAAGGGAAAGCAGGGCGGCAGGTCGGCCAGACAATACGGCCAGGCAGGCCGCGCAAATGCGGAAGCCAAAAAAAAGGCGCGGGCTTACGCCCGCGCCGCGCTCATGATATCAATCATCGAAATGAAATCCCTTGTCGTGGAGACGGCGGCGCAGCTCCGCGCGTGCACGGGAAAGGCGGCTGCGTATGGTGCCGACGGGAACGCCGACCCGATCCGCGGCTTCTTCATAGGTGTAGCCATTGAGCCCCATCATCAACAGTATTTCGCGCATGTGCGATGGCAGTTCATCCAGCGTCTTCTGCAAGATGGCCATGGTCTGGTTCTGCTCCGCGACGAAGTCGGGCGCGGGGTCATGCGAAGCGCGGTCGACCAGTACGTCTTCGTTGACGAAGTAGTAACGGCATTCCGGTGCGCGCGACAGATAGTTGCGAACCAGGTTCAAGGCGATGCCATACAACCAGGTCGACAGTTGCGACTCGCCACGGAAAGTGTCGTAGGAGCGCGCGGCTTCGAGAAAAGCCTGTTGGGCGAGATCTTCCGCGTCAGGGCAATTGCCGATCTGCCGGATGATGAAGCGATGAAGGCGGGTGGCGTGGTTCTTGACGAGCTCGATGAAAATATCGTCATGACAATTCTTCAACGCCGTGACCGATCTGGTGGGTAGAGGACTCTTCGTTGGCCGCTCAATAAGGGGGGCTAGATGTGTCATGATCGCTCGAGTGAGGTTTTGATGCGATTGAGTATCGCCTCATCGAATCGAGCATGGCGTGTTCGTCACCAGTCCCACAAGATTCTCATTTGACGCTGCTTTTACGAAGCGGCGTTGGCATCATAAAAATCATAAAAATCCCCGTAATTAAGAGAATTCTTGAGACTTTTCTCATGGCATTTTTTGATGCCACTTGACCGTTTATTAATCCTCAGCTGTCTTCCTACATTAGCGTCGATTTTCACGTTCATTTTTCCGAAAGTTAGGAACGAAAATTCATCAACGTTACAAAGGTGGCTGGAACACGGAACGACCAGCGTGGTCGCCACGCATGTCGGTGAATACGAATGCAACGTGCTCCTGCTAGATCGATGACTAGGAGAGAACGGTGGATTCTGGCCAGGATACGATTCCGCGGTCCCTACCATACGAATTCGGTGCGGGCGGATTTGGCGTCCTGGGAGGGGCGGCGTTTCGAGCAGGCACGCGTGGGGGCAGACGTCTGTCGCGCAGGGCATCCTGCGCGCCTGCGACGATGGGCGTGGACGAGGGGACGATAGAGTCGATAGGGATGGTGGCGCACACCGGCCCACCGACGCGCGTGCCATTGCGGTCCTATGTTTATGAGGCGCGGCTGCTCGAAGCCGTGGCGGATCTGCTGCCCATGCTCGCGCAAGGCGATGGGGTGTTCGGCAGCGCCGATGTACGGCCGCTGATGGCCACGCTGCTGCGAGTGATGCTCAATCCGCGCGAGGCGGGCACGATCGCGGCACGGATCCAGCGCTGCGTGCAAGCCTGCCTTGCCGCGCAGGAGGTCGATGCGCTGGCGCGTCTGCGGCAAGGCTATGCCAGAAGCCGCAAGCGGCTCGAAGACGCCGGCCGCCAGTTGGTCGAGCGCTGGCGTTGGGAAGGCGGTGAACGCAGCCAGCTCTTGCTGCCTCTGTTCCTGAGCGCCTTGGACGCGAGCCTGGAACAGTGCGCGGCGCGTGCCATGTCGCGTGCTTTGTGCGAAGTGGCGGAACTGTTCGCGGTCGAGGCGAGTTCTCCCGGCGTGGAACCGTTGCCGACCTCGCGGGCACGGCTGCATGCCGCGCTGCGGATACAGGCCGAGCATGTGCAAGTGCTCAAGGGCTCGCGCGAGTCCATCGCGCAGTTCATCGGCCGCGCGGTGCAGTGCCTGCCGGACATGGCGCTGGGCACGCTGGCCGGGGCGGCGGCGCAGGCCTGCGACATGCGCGAAATCGTCACCGCCCAGCCTTTTCTTCACGCGCCGTCCGACGACGGCGGGCTGGCGCGTCATCTGCCCAAGCTTTTGTTCCTGGCGGCCGCCGACGCGGTGCGAGACAGATTGAAAGCCCGCGTCATCACCGTGGCCGGTGCCATGCGGGCGGAGATCGACGCCGGCGGCGACGCGGCGGCGGCACTGCGCCTGGCCTGGGGGCGCTGCCGTCATGCGATGGAGCTGATGCAGACGCACGCGATAGGCGCGGCGGGGGTGTCCCTGCCGGATATCGGCATGTTGATGGCGGATCTGTTGCGCTTGGGGGGCAACAGCCTGGAACCGGGGCTGCTGTATCGGATCTATGAGGGATTGCCGCAGGCCTTGGCCGCCCGCGATGACGCGGTGCCGCGGCGTCTGTTGTCCCTGGCCTTGCAGCGGGCCCAGGAAGTGGCGCGCAAGGCGCCCTTGCCCAATCCGGACAATGGCAACCGCGCGCAGGGATGGGCGCAATTACGCGAGTTGTCCTTCCTGCGTGATATGTCCAACGATTCCGTGGCCGGCAATGCGCCTGCGCGCATGCGCGTCGCCCTGCGGCGTGCGCGTAGCGTCGTACCGCACGACAGTCTGGATGACGTGATGACGATGAGCGACCACGAGTTCGGTTGTTTCTACGCGGCGGCCATGGGGCTGGAATTGTTTGGCTGGCGCACGCGTGCGCGGGCCTGGCGTGAAGGCTATGCCCGCCGTATCGCCGTCGCGGACGAGGCGGTGCGCGCGGGAGCGCAGCGCTTGCTGCAGCTGTTGCGCCTGCCACGGGTCGGCGTGGACGCCTTGTTGCGCACCTTGCGCGATCTGGCGGAGATCGTGCATGCGCGCAATACGCGCAGCGAAGCGTTGGGCTTGTTGGCGACCGACGTGTGGCGCGACGAGGCCACCCGCGCGCATGCCGATGCGCTGCTGGCGCAGGCCACGGCGCAGACTGGCTGGGACCACGCGGTCGCGGCGTTGACCGGCCCGGCCGCGTCACTGGCCATGCGGGCCCTGCTGGCCGCCCATGGCGGCGTCGCGCGGGGCCGCGAGACCGCATTCGAGTGGCCTTCCGCCGGGCGCGGGCGTGTGTGGCGGCTGCGCACGGCCATCGTGTGGCTGGAGGCGGTGCATGCCGCGCTGTGGCATCGATGGATGCGCTTGGCGGGCGTGTCGGAATGGGCGGCCCCGCAATTGGCCGCGCCGCCGGGATGGAGCGGTGGCACGCCGGAGCGCTGGCCGGCGATCTTGCGAACGGCCCTGGCGGGAGAGTTCGGCGTCCTGCTGGCGGAGCGGCCGGGGCTGCCGCCCGCGGTGCTGGGCCTGGGCGTGGAGCGGGCGTTCCTGCATGCGTGTTCGGTGTTGCCCGCGCGCCTCTTCGAAACTGGCAAGCGCGCCTCGCGCTGCGTGCGCCATACGGTCGTGGGGGCGGATGGCAGCGAGACCGCCATGCAGGTGTGCCGCGATTTCCTGGCGGATGTGCTGGAGCGGGTGTGCCTGTCGTTTGGTGTGAGCGGCGTCAGCGCCCAGGGTCTGGCCTTGCGCGCCGAACTTTCGCCTTGGGCAGGGGTGGAGGGCGGGCGCGATGTCGCGGTGACGCAGGCCTTGCAGGCGCTGCTGCTGTTGGCCGGACCCCGCGACGCGCGGCGGCTGACCATGCTGCTCAATCGCATCCTGGTGCAACCGGTGTGGCGGGTGCTGGCCATGGTGGGACGCGATGCGCCCATCAGCATGGGCGACGCGCGCGCCTTCCTGCCGCAGGACTGCAATAGCCAGATCCATGTCGATGTGGTGCGTTTGCCCGACGGAGCCTATCGGCTGGATGTCGCGGTGTGTTTCGAGCAGTTGCGCTGCGTCGACGTGGAGGAGCCGCAGGGGGGCCGTCAGCGCGTGGCGCTGGACCCCCACGTCAGCCGGGTCTGCGTGACGTATGCGGTGCAAGCGGAACCGGGATTCGCCAATTTTGCATACCTGATCGGCTCGGCGGGCTTCCGTTATCGCCTGGTGGCGCAGGAGTAGGTCTATTTCAGATTCTTCTTATTTTTTGATACAGACCTGCTACGTAGAATTTCAGCGTTTACTCGCTCGAGCGAGGCAAGTCCCCGCGGCCCGGATGGGCCGCACGTCGGGGTCCCAGATCTCTGAAGCCCACCTAATCGGGCATGGAATGGAATACATATGAGAACGTTCTATTGGGTTTCGGGTATTGGTGGTACGTGGACGTACATCGATGCCGCCTATAAACAGCATGGCCGCATCGACTGGTTCGACAACATCGCCGACATCGGCTACTGGTGGCAGACGGCGTACGACAACGGCATGTCCTACAGCCTGGACGTCGCCAAGCGCAGCGTGGAGCAGTCGATTCTGCGCCGGGCCACGGAAACGGCCGCGCGCGTCATGGAGCAGACCTTGCTGGAAGACAGCATCGCGGCGGCCGACGATGCCTGCGCCGATGACGGGCTGGCCGAGCAGGATGGTGCGCTGACCCAGGTCAGCGCCACCCTGCACGCCGGCAATATGGACGCTTACTACTCCGCTCCGGCGGGCTGAAGCACACGCGTCAGCCGTAGAACTCCGCCGGCATGGGCTTGCCGTAATAATGCCCTTGGCCGTACCGGCAATTACTGTGCAGCAGCTGATCCTGGTGGGCGCGGGTTTCCACGCCTTCAGCGACGATATCCAGGTTCATGCTGGTTCCCAGCGCGATGATGGCATCGACGATGGAACGGGCGTCCGGCTCCTGCACGAAGGACTTGTCGATCTTCAGCGAGTCGATCGGAAAGCGCTGCAGTTGCGACAGTGAGGCGTAGCCCGTGCCGAAGTCGTCCAGCGCAATGTGGACGCCGGCATCATGCAGTTTGCGCAGGGTGCTTTCCACCGCGTTGCTGCCCTGGCCCAGATAGACGCTTTCGGTGATTTCCAGCGTCAGCTGCCGCGCAGTCAGTCCATATTCATCCAGCAGGGACATGATCTGTCCCGCCAGGTCGCCCGTATAGAATTGCGCCGCCGCCACATTCACCGATACGCGGCCGAAATCGAAGCCATGCTCGTTCCAGCGCCGCATCTGCGAGAAAGCAGCGCGTAACGCCACGGTGCCGAGGGCGGGCGCGAGCGTCTGGTCGTCGAACGCGGCGCTGAACACCGCCGGCGACAGAATCCCGCGTTCCGGGCGCGACCAGCGCATCAAGGCTTCGAAACCCGACAGGGTCTGGTTGCGCATGTCGTAGATCGGTTGGTAATAGACGATGAATTCGCCGCGGGCGATGCCCAGGCGCACGTCGCGCAGCAATTGCACCCGTTCTTCCAGGCGGTCGCGCATTTGCGGCTCGAACATGACTGAGCAATCGCCGCCCGCCTTCTTTGCCTGGTACAGCGCGATGTCCGTGTTGCGTATCAACTGGTCGGCGTCTTCGGCCTGGCGCGGTGCCGCCGAGATGCCGGCGCTGACGGACACCATCAACGTGTACTCCGGATACGTCATGGGCGCTTTCAGCGCCAGGCGCAATTGGTCTACCGCGGCCAGGAAGTCGGCGGGGCTGTCGTCCGGCGCTTCGGCGATCACGGCGAACTCATTGCTGCCTATGCGCGCGACGAACGTGCCGACCGCGAAGAACGCGGTAATGCGCTGACTGATATCGGTCAGCAGTTGATCGCCGGCATGATGGCCCAGGGTGTCGTTGACGTCCTTGAAGCCGTCGATATCGACGGCTACCAGGTTGATGGCTTCGGTGCGTACGAAGCGGCGTCCCAGTTCCAGCAGGAAGGCGCCACGATTGGGCAAGCCCGTTAATTTGTCGATATAAGCCAGTTCGTGGAAGCGGCGTTGGGCTTCCACCTCTTCGGTGATGTCTTCGATCAGTCCGTGGACCCGTACGACCTGGCCTTCACGCAGCTCCGGCTCGGCCAACACGTGGATCCAGCGCGAAGTGCCGTCCAGCCTCTGGATGCGCCGGCGCGAATCGTAGCCCTTGCTGTCGCGCAGGATGCGGGCGAAGTCTTCGCGGGCATCGATCAGGGCATCGCCGGGATAGAAGCGGCGCAACATCATGTCCAGCGTCGGCCTGGTGGATGGTTCCAGGCCGTAGATGTCCATGGCTTGTTCGCTGAGCGTCAGCGCGCTGGTTTCGACATTGAATTCCCAACCGCCTACCCGGGCCAGGCGTGACGCGCGCGCCAGCAGTTGTTCGCGCATGCGCGCTTCATCGAGCGAGCGGCGGCTGCGCACGGCGCCCGCCGCTACCTCCGCGTAGGCGTGCAGATGGCGCAGGTCAGCGGGCGAGAAGGCCCGCGGCTGGCTGTCGGCGATGCATAGCGCGCCAACGCGTTCATTGGAAGCTCGGACGCCACCGTCCAGCAGCAGCGGTACGGCGACGAAGAAGCGCAGGCTGGCGGGGGCTTGGGCCGCGGCCAGGGCATCCTCGTCCAGCTGGACGACGTCAAGGCCTTGCTGTGTCGGCTGGCTCAGGGTGTGGAAAAGGGCGGCAGGTTCGGAGGTGAGACCATGTACGGCCAGCGGCGCGGCGGGATCGTCATAGGCGGTAAGCACCACGATGGGGACGCCAAAGAACACGGCGGCCAAGGTGCAAAGTGCATTGAGGCCGGGCGGCGGCGTATCGGGTTCGGCGTGCGAGGCAGCGAGGCTGGCCGGTGCCGTCTCGGCCGGCGCTTCCGCCACGCGTGTGCGTACGGTTCGCGATTCGCTTTTCGAGGGTGGAAAGCGCAAGACGCTCATGCTGGGCCGCTATCAAGGGGATCGCCGCGGCCGGGGGCGCCGCGTCCGCCAGTTTAACCATCAGCCGCATCGACTTGTGGTCAACACGTACCGTGCTTACGAATGATTTCCTGATGGCGTGGGGTTGGCCAGGTCTTCCGTCGGCAAGCTGATCGTCCAGCCTTGATCGTTGCGCCGTACCTGCCATCCGTAGCATTGCGCCACTAGCTCGACTTCCTCCATCGGCAGGGGTTGGGAGGTATCCGGACGCGGCTCGCGACCGTTGTGTTCCGCGGGGGCCGGCAGGATGACGGCCTCGATCTGGGCAGCCGTCGTTTGCCTGATGTCCAGGATACCCCGTTCGGGCAAGGACTGAATGGCGTGGATCAGCCACGCCATCAATACATAGCGCGCCGCGCTCTGCGACACGGATGCCGCATGGGGCAGGGTCTGCAACTGCACCTTCTTGCCCGACAGCAGCAGATGCGAAAACGCCAGCTTGCGGCATTCCAGCAAGATCTCGTGCGCGTCGGCGCGCCGGCCTTCGTCCTGGAACCAGGTATTGAGCAGGCGTATCGTTTCCACGCTCTCGTCCAGCATGCCGTCCAGGTCATTGACGAAGGGCGGCGCGGCGGGATCCAGGATGGTGCCTTTGGCGATGGATTTTTCGAGCAGGACGATGGTCAGCTTGGCATTGGATAGCGGCTTGAGCGCATCATGGCGCAGCACCGGAAAAACCTGGGCGAGCACTTTGAACTGGATGCCCGCCAAAGCCTGGGCGCGTTGCTGCTCGGTCCGAGTCATGCCGGCTTCCTATCGACCTGCGCCAGCAGGTCTTCAAGCGTGGACAGGTCGACGGGCTTTTCCAGCCAGTGGTTGAAGGCCACTGCCTCCGGCCGCTGGTTGTTCTTGGGAAGGCCGCTCAATGCAATGATGGGAATGTCGTCGCCCAATTGTTGGCGCAAGCGAGCCGCCAATTCGTAGCCGTCGTAGTCCGGCAGCATGATGTCGGTAATGATGACGTCGGGACGATGGTTCGCGCACGCCGTCAGCGCTTCAGTGCCTGTTGCCGACGTTTTCGCATCGTGGCCGAGCAGGCCGACGAACTCGGAAAGCAGTTCCGATGCCATGTCATTGTCGTCGACGATTAAAACCTGGAGGCCTGCGGCGCTCATACTTGAATCTGCTCCTCGCGCCGCCAAGCCGGACGCTGTGTGTCGAAAAATGCGGTATGCGATAGGGCGGTGCCGCTGGTCCTGGCAGATGCTGAATACCGCCTTGCTGCGCCGTAGTGTGACACGATTACCGAATGGAGCAGAGACGGCCACGAATTTCTGTTACAAAACAAATAATTAATTTCTATCAGCGCAAACGAAGGTTTAATTTCATACCGTTTTGCTTTCGGCCGCCCTTTCTTGGGCGCTTGTCGGCTCGGACCCCGGCACCGATCCCGGCGCCGGCCTTGCCGCCGCGCGTTGCCCGGCGGCGTGCCGCGCGGGCAGGGCATAGCGGCCTTCGCGATAGGCCCAACTAGGCCATAGCGCGTGCGCCAGGGCCTCGGTGGCCAACTGTTCATCGACAGCCACGGGATCGTATCTGTCCGGCGCGGTGTAGTGGAACTGGGCGGGCGCCCGTTGCGGTCCCAGCACCAGCAACTGGTCGCCTTTCAGATAACCGTAGTTGTCGCCGTACTGCATGATGGCGCGGCCCTCTTGGTCAGCCTTTCGGTTGCCATTCTGGTTGCCCTTCTGGTTGTCCTCTCGGCTCGCCTCGCTGTTGCCCTCTTCCGCGCCGTCGTCGTCTGGCGCACGGGTGAGATCGCGGCCCAGCATGGGGTGCTGGGTTTCCAGGCCCATCAAGGACAGCAAGGTGGGGCCGAAATCGATCTGGCTGATGAGACGGTCGTCGCGGCGCGGTGCGATGTCGGCACCCAGCATCAGGGCAGGAATCTGGAAGTGGCGCACCGGCACCAGGCTGGCGCCGGACACGCGCGAGTCATGGTCCGCGGCGATGAGGAAGACGGTGTTTTCCCAGTAGGGCGACTGGCGCGCCTGGTCGAAGAACCGCCCCAGCGCCCAATCGGCGTAGCGCACGGTGTTTTCCACGGTGGCCGGGTTGCCGTCCGGTTCGATACGGCCGCTGGGATATTCCCAGGGCGTGTGGTTGGAAACGGTGAAGGCGAGGGTGAACGTCGGCTGGTCGCCGTCGGCGCTGAGCAGACGATGCAGCTGGTTGAACATGTCTTCATCCGATGCGCCCCAGGTGCCGACGAACTGCGGATCGACGAATTCGCCGCGGTCGACGATATGGTCGAAGCCGTTGCCGAGGAAAAAGCCCTTCATATTGTCGAAGTGGGCTTCGCCGCCGTAGATGAAGCGGGAGTGATAGCCGTGGCGCCCCAGCAGGTCGGCCAGCGTGAAGAAGCCGCGTTGCGCATCGGGCAGCTTGACCACGGCCTGGGCCGGGGTGGGCATGAAGCCGGTGACCACGGCCTCCAGGCCACGGACCGAGCGGGTGCCGGTCGCATACGCGCGGGTGAAATTCCAGCCCAGCTCGGCCAGTTTGTCGAGATTGGGCGTGAGCGGGGCCCCGCCCAGATTGGCGACATACTGCGCGCCCAGGCTTTCTTCCAGGATGATCACCAGATTGAGCGGACGTTGGCGCGGACGCACGGGCGCTTGGGTGTGCATGCTGGGAAAGTCGGCGTCGGCGGGCGGATAGGGCAGCCCGGCGTTGGCCAGCACCTGGGCGTGCATGGCCGCTTCCGGCATATTGCCGTAGACGGCCGACGCGGATTTCTCGTTCTTCATGCTGTAGATGGCGTACAGCACGCTATACAGCGAATTGAGCGGCAGCATATTGAGCATGCCGTCCGAGCAATAGGCCACGGTGGACGGATTGATGGGGCGATGCTGCAGCGTGCCGCGGATGGCGAGGATGCCGATGGCCAGCGCCACCAGGCTGGCGATGGGAATCAGCCACCAGGGCAGGGGGGCATCCGGCTGGGGCTGGGAAAACATGGCATGGCCTAGCCAGGCCGCCAGGATGACGATGACGGTACCGCCCAGGACGGGAACCTTGAAGCCGCGCCACAGCATGCCGGTGACCTCGCGCGGGTGCTTGAGGTATTCGACGAACAGCCGATTGGGGCGTGAATCGTATTCCAGGATGAAGGGCGGGGTGGCCACTTCCATGAAAACCAGCAGCAGCCACGCGAACTGCAGCCAGACCGAGGTAATGGCGGTTGCCAGGGGATAGTGGCCGAACCAGGGCGAGAGCACGGCCGGCGCCACCGCCAGCACGGCGATTTCGTGGGCGTCGATGCGCAGGCCGCCCAGCATGATGGGCCGCAGGCCGCCGGCGTTGCGCACGCGTTGATGTTGCCAGCCGGCCAGCGCCAGCCGGCTGAGGCTGAGCATGGCGAAGGCCGCGATGATGAAAACCAGAGTCAGGTGCCGCATGGGCTCTCCCGGACGGCCGGCGCTTGGCCGGGACGTCCCCTTACTTATCTATCTGAAAATGGGCCGGACGCTGGGCGCCGGGCCGGCGATTCTATTCGGTGCCGCGCCTGCCGGGGCAAGGCGCGGGGGTAAAGCTTACACGGTCGGCCTCGATGTGGTCTTAACCGGAACTCGAACGCGGCCCGGCGGGCACGAAATATGCGCGGCCGGGCGACGCGACAAGAACATGGGGCCGACGCATGGCACGCAAGTACAAAATCCTGACCGGCATCGTCACGGTGTTCATTCTATTCCTGGTAGTGGTGGTCATCGCGATCGCCACGTTCGACTGGAACCGGGCCAAACCCTATATAGATAGCAAAGCGTCCGATGCCCTGGGCCGACCCTTCGCCATCAATGGCGACCTGAGCGTGGCCTGGCAGCGCGAGCCCGACGAGGGCGGCTGGCGCGCCTGGGTGCCATGGCCGCACGTCACGGCCAATGACATCACCATCGGCAATACGGAATGGGGCAAGGCGCCCCAGTTCGCCCAACTCAAGCAGGCGCAGTTCAGCATTTCGCCATTGGGGCTGCTATCGCACCACGTGATCATCCGCCGCATCCAGCTGACAGAGCCGTCGGCCGATCTCGAACGCTTGGCGGACGGGCGTGCCAATTGGGTGTTCACGCCCAAGAAACAGGATGAGGCACAGGCCGAGCCCGCCACGCCCTGGACCCTGGACGTCAATGAAATCGGCTTCGACAAGGGGCGGGTCGGCTATCACGATGTGACGCTGCAGGCGGATATGGAGGTGACCGTGGATCCGCTGGGCAAGCCGGTTCCCTTCGCCCAGTTGGCCGGCGCGGCCTTGGCGGGCGGACAGACCGATGCCAAACCGGATGCGCAGGCCGGTGACAAATCAGCCGCCCAATCGAACGCTCAAGCCAATCTCCAGGCGGATGCACAGTCCGGTAAAGCGCCGGCCGCGCCGCGCGATTACGTGTTCGGCTGGGCCGCCAAGGGCCGCTACAAGGGCCTGGATGTGTCCGGGGAAGGCAAGGTGGGCGGCATGCTGGCCCTGCAGGACGGCAACAACCCTTTCCCGGTGCAGGCTGACGTCGCCCTGGGCCATACCAAGGCTTCGGTGGTCGGCACGGTGACCAATCCCATGCACGTGGGCGCCTTGGACTTGCGGCTGAAGCTGGCGGGCAACAGCATGTCCGATCTCTACCCCCTGACCGGCGTGACGCTGCCGGACACCCCGCCCTACAGCACCGACGGCCACCTGACCGCGCGCCTGAACGACGCGCAGGGCTCCGTCTTCGACTACAAGGGCTTCAATGGCAAGGTGGGCAACAGCGATATCCATGGCGACGTAAGCTATGCCGCCATCAAGCCCCGGCCCAAGTTGACGGGCAAGCTTACTTCGCAGTTATTGCGTTTTGCCGACCTGGGTCCCTTGGTGGGCGCCGATACCGGCAAGAAGGGCGCTACCGATGCCAGCAAGGTAGCCGCGGCGGAACGCGCCAGCGCGGCGGCCGCGGCCAAGGCGGCCAAGGATGCGGCTGCCTCCGGCGACCAATCGCAGGCGCAGGCCAAGAAAGACGAGGCTGCATCGCACGCCACCGCCGCCACGCGTGCCCAAGGCTCCAGCCCGGCGCAGCAGCCGGCCGATAAAGCCTTGCCGGTGCAGGAGTTCCGTACCGAGCGCTGGCGCGACATGGACGCGGACGTGAGCCTGGAAGCCAAGCGCATCGTCCAGACCGAGGACCTGCCCATCACCAATCTGCAGACCCACGTGGTGCTGGATAACGGCGTGCTGACCTTGCGGCCCTTGCGTTTCGGCATGGCCGGCGGCTCACTGACGGCGGACATCCAATTGGACGGCAGCAAGCGCCCCATGCCGGCGACCGCCAAGATCAGTGCGCGCAAGCTGCAGCTCAAGCAGCTGTTCCCGGGCGTCAAGTCCATGGAGAAGAGCCTGGGCGAGCTCAATGGCGACGCCGCCCTCAGCGGCACCGGTAATTCGGTGGCTCAGTTGATGGCGACATCGGATGGCGAAACCAAGCTTCTGATCAACGACGGCGTCATCAGCCGCAGCCTGATGGAGCTGGCGGGGCTGAATGTCGGCAACTATGTGGTCAGCAAGCTGTTTGGCGACGATGAGGTCAATATCAATTGCGGCGCGGCCGACCTTGGTTTCAAGGACGGCATCGCCACCCCGCGGATTTTTGTATTCGATACCGAGAACACGCTGGTTGAAATCCAGGGCTCGGTGAACTTCAAGACCGAGGCCATCGATCTGGACATCACGCCGCACAGCAAGGGGCTGCGCATCATATCCCTGCGGTCGCCGCTGTATGTGGCCGGCACCTTGAAGAATCCCAAGCCGGGAGTGAAGACCTTGCCTTTGGCCGCGCGGGGAGCTGGGGCGGTGGCGCTGGGTGCCTTGCTGACGCCAGCTGCCGGCTTGCTGGCCCTGATCGTGCCCAGCGCCGGGAGCGACAAGGAAAACCAGTGCGGCACGATGCTGCGGGAAATCCGCCAGCCGCCCAAGGCGCCGCCGCCGAAAGCCGCAACGAAAGCCGCGCCGAAGTCAGTGAAGCCGGCGGCGCGCTGATTACACAAGAAGGTGCCTCGGGTCTTGCGCCCGAGGCCCTGGTTCACCGGATGTACGCCCCAGGCTTCGAGCCCCACGGCCACACGTCCAAACCCCACACGCTTCTTCTCACGCGGCATGTCGCCGGGTGACGGCCAGGTAGCCGTCGGGGCCATCGGGCTGCGCCACGCAGGTCAGGTTACGGCCTGCGTTCTTGGCGTGATACAGCGCCTTGTCCGCTTCCTTCAGGGCGCCTTCCAAATCCTTGCCGTGTTCGGGGAAACGGGCCACGCCGATGGACACCGTCACGGCGCCGCCCGTGGCATTGGGTGTCTTATGCATGGCGCCGCGCAGGCGTTCCGCCGCGGTGACGGCGTCGTCCAGCGAGGTGCCGGGCAGCAGCACGGTGAATTCCTCGCCGCCGGGGCGGGCCAGGATGTCATTGCTGCGCGAGCCATTGCGCATCAGGGTGGCCAGCGTGCGGATCACTTCGTCGCCGACATCGTGGCCGAAGCGGTCGTTGACGGACTTGAAATTGTCGATGTCGACCGCGAGGACGGCCACCGGCATGCCCGTGGACGCGAACTCGTCCATGGCCTTGATCAGGCCGCGCCGATTCAATAGCGCCGTCAAGGCATCGGTGGTCGATTCACGGCGCAGATTGCGCATCTTGTGATTGATGCTGCCCAGGCCGGTCAGCAAGGCCCGCTTGAGCTGGTTCGATTCGAAATACCACGAACGCACTTTGCGGATGCGGTCCGACGCCTCGATCTCGTCGATCTGCTTGGCCACGCTGGCCAGTTCCCACAGCGGGCGGGCGATCAGCTTGGACAGCCAGCCTATGCAAAACAGCAGGACCAGCAGCAGGGGCAGGGAATTGCGTATCGTCATCCACAGCAATTCGTCCATGCGCTGCAGCGTGCCGGCCAACGGGCGTTGGGCCACCAGGCCCCATCCTGTGGAAGGCACCACCGCATAACCGGCCAGCATGGCCACACCCTGGGTGTTGATGACGCTCTGCTGGCCGCTGGCGCCCTGCATGAGCGATGTCACCACTTTGTTGGTGGTGACGGTTTCGCCGATGCGCGCGGCGTCCGGGTGGTAGATCAGGGTGCCGTGGCGGTCGACCACGAACAGGTAGGAGCCGTCCAGGTAGTAATGGTCGCCCAGCAGGGCATGCAGGCCGTTGGTGGCGTGCAGGTACAAGGTGCCGCCGATGAAGCCGAGGTAATTCCCGGTCTTGTCGAAGATGGGTTGGGAGTAGACGATCACCCAGCGACCGGTGGCGGCGACATAAGGTTCGCTGATCATGGGCTTGCGTTGGGTCAGGGTCTCGCGCGCCGCGCTGCTGGTCAACTGCGATCCCACGACCATGCCGGACTGGGGCGGCGACACGGCCGCGACCTTGCCGTCGGCCTGCACGATCACCACGGAGTTGTAGTGGTCGCTTTGACGGCGCAGGCGGTCGGCTTCCTGCTCCATCAGCGTGGGTTGCAGAGCCATGTCCGCCAGCACGCCGGCGCTGAAGGCCAACTCGCGGCGTATCGAGGCAATGTAGTTGTCGGTGGCGCCGGCCAGCTTGGCGGCGTACGCGCGGTTGCCTTCCAGCGTGTTGGTCAGGAGAATATCGCGCTGTACCTGGTAACTGGCATAGAAGCTATTACCCAGCGCCACCAGAACGGAGAGCAGGCAGAGCCAGAGAATCAGGCGGCGCAGGTCGATGCGGAACATGGCTGCGGAGTGGGGAAATAGGGATGTTACGGCACGTGGCGCGATTCTAACCGGGGCGGTGTAGGAATCAGTTGCTTTACGTGCACGTGTTCTGTGCAGTGTTGCAGGGAAGCCGCCCCTATGCTTACCCGTCGCGGCGTTCGCGCCTGATGCATGTGACAACGTTCCCCCAGAATCGAGATGATGATACAGCGCGACGCGACCCCCGGTATCCCCGAATGTGTACTTATTACTGGCGCCACCGGCGGGATAGGGGCGGCCTTGGCCCTCGAGTACGCTAGCGCCGGCTCCGCCACCTTGATTTTGCAGGGCCGCGACGCCAAACGCCTGCGCGAGGTCGCGGACGCCTGCACCGCGGCGGGTGCCAACGTGCTGACCGAGCGCCTGGACGTCCGCAATCTGGACGCCCTGGTCGGCTGGCTCAGGACCATCAGCCGGGACGAGAAGCCCGATCTGGTGGTGGCCAATGCCGGCGTCAATATAGATACCGGGCCGCAGGGGCAGGGGGAGACCTGGGACGATGTGCAGCGCTTGCTGGACGTCAACATCCGGGCGGTATTCGCCACGGTGAACGCGGTGTTGCCCGTCATGCGCGCGCGCGGCCACGGCCAGATTGCCGTGATGAGTTCGCTGGCGGCCTGGCGCGGACTGCCCGAAACGCCCAGCTACAGCGCCAGCAAAGCGGCCGTCAAGGTTTACGGAGAAGCCATGCGCGACGGACTGGCGCGCGACGGCGTGCGTGTCAACGTGATCATGCCGGGGTATGTCGAGTCGCGCATGTGCTTCGACATGCCCGGCCCCAAGCCCTTTCTGTGGGACGCGCCCAGGGCGGCACGGGCGATACGGCTGGGTTTGCGCGCCAATCGGGCGCGCATCAGTTTTCCCTTTCCACTGAACCTGGGGACCTTCCTGCTTTCCATCATCCATCCCGCGGTGTCCGGCTGGATTCTGCGCAAGATGGGTTATGGCAGCCGGTGATATCTGGAGCATCCTGATGTTGCCGCTTGTGCTGGCACTGACGCTGGGCGCCGGGGCCAGCTGGCTCATGGAGTCGCTGTTGCAGCCGCGGCCCGTCGCGCCATGGCGGCGGCCCTGGACAGCGAACGCGACGCACGCCGGGATCTGGCTGATGGCCTGCGCGGCCGAACTGCTGCTGTTTGGCCGGCCCTGGTTCGCCATATTCAACGTGCTGGCGATCGAAGGCATCATCGTCCTGGTCAGCCTGGCGAAGTACGCCGCGCTGCGCGAGCCCTTCGTGTTCCAGGACTTCGAATACTTCACCGACGCGATCCGGCATCCGCGCCTGTATCTGCCTTTCTTTCCCTGGATATATGCCGTGGCGGCGGCGGTGGGCTATGGAGTCGTATTGTGGCTGGGACTGACCTTGGAACCTGTCGTCATCCACGCTACCGAGTGGCGTGGGCTCGCGGTCATCCTGTCGCTGGCATTGGCTGGATGGGGCGTGGCCACGCTGGCGGGTCGTCGGCTGGCCGCCACCTTCGACGCGGATGAGGACTTGCGCCACATGGGGCTGCTGGCGGCGCTGTGGGCCTACGCACGCGCGGAAAAAATCGCACCGGGCGACGTGACAGTGCCGGCGGGGCCTGCGCCTTGCACGCTACCGGTAGCGCGCTTGCCTGACCTCGTCAGCATTCAAAGCGAATCCTTTTTCGATGCGCGGCGCACCTATCCCATCATCAAGCAAGAGATTCTGCAAAACTTCGACCGCCTGCGCGCGCAAGCAGTGGTGTATGGCGAACTGGATGTCGCCGCGCGTGGCGCGAACACTGTCCGTACCGAATTCGCTTTCCTGTCCGGCCTGGCGCCGGCCGAACTGGGCGTGCATCGCTTCAATCCTTATCGCAAGCTGGCGCGGCGCGGGGTACCCACGCTAGCGTCTTTTTTGAAAAAGCGGGGTTACCGCTGCATCTGCGTACATCCTTATTACGGCAGCTTCTATCACCGTGACACCGTGCTGCCCGCCTTGGGTTTTGACGAATTCATCGATATCCGCGCTTTCGGTGAAAACCAGAAAGACGGTGCAAACATCGGTGATCGTGCCCTGGGTGGTTACGTCTGCGAGCTGCTGCAACGCGCCGATCCGCGGCCACTGTACATCCACGTAATCACGATGGAAAACCACGGACCGCTGCACCTCGAATCCGTCAGCGACGACGACGCGAAGCGCGTGCTGAACGGGCCAATGGCGGCAGGTTGCGAAGACCTGGTGGCCTATGCCAAACACCTCTGTAACGCGGATGAAATGTTCGCCTCCGTGGCGCAAACACTGGCCCGCAACGGGCGCGCGGCGGGATTATGCGTGTTCGGCGATCACGTTCCCATCATGACCAAGGTCTATCGCGCGCTGGGCGAGCCGAGCGGCACGACCGACGCGCTGATCTGGGTAACAGGTCTCGAAACAGAAGTGGAAAAGATCGGCGAGCGCAGGCTGGCCGTGAGCTCGCTCGCGGCCACTTTTCTAGCCAGCGTAGGCCTCTCGTCGTCGCAATAAATTGCGATTAAGCAGGTCTTCGTTAATCATCTGTAAACGGGGTGTAAAGCCAAAACAAAACGTCGTGGATGAAAGGTCGCATCTTGGGTTTCTGATCAGAATGCGCGCACTAGCACAGTAGGTGTGTGCGTTCAGCTTCAAGTAGCAACAAGCCTTCGCAGCGTTGAGAAGGTTGGCTGCAGAAGCGTATTCCAAGCAGCAAGGCTGTAACGCCGAACTGCGCAGTGGAAACAGAGACCCCATGAGAGCAGACAAGCAGTCGTTTGAATTGGTCTTGCGGTGTGTAGTGCCTGCGCTACTCCTGACATTGGCCGGTTGCGGCACGATGCCGGGTTGGATCTCATCCAGTGGGGCCAGCCGCGAACAGGTCATGAATGCGCCGGAGCGTAACGGCGAGCGCGCGCGCATCGATGGCATCGCCTTGATCGATGTCAACGATGCCGTGACCAGGAATCTGGCGCGCGGCAAAGCACCGGGGAAATTCTCGGATGTGTTTCCGCGCGGTGTGCCTAATAACTATGTGATTGGCGCCGGCGACGTCATCGAGGTTTCGGTGTGGGAATCGCCGCCGGCGATGCTGTTCAACAGCGCTGCACCGATGGATCCGTCCAGGCCGGTACCCGCCACCACCAACGCTGTAACGTTCCCTTCGCAGATGGTGTCCGCCATGGGCACCATCACGGTTCCCTTTGCCGGACGTGTGTCCGTTCAAGGCCGTACCAGTCAGCAGATCGAAGACACCGTGGCCGCAAGGCTGGGTGGCAAGGCCAATAGTCCGCAGGTGCTGGTGCGCGTCGTCAAGAACAACAGCGCCAGCGTCACCGTGGTGGGCGAAGTCGCCAGCAGCCAGCAGATGCCATTGACGCCCAAGGGCGAGCATTTGCTGGATGCCATCGCCGCGAGCGGCGGCGTGAAGCAGCCGGTGAGCCGCGTCGCCATCCAACTGACGCGCGGCCCGGTAACGTCGACGATGGCACTGGATACCATCATTCGCGATCCGCGCCAGAACGTCGTATTGCAGCCCGGCGATGTCGTCACAGCCCTGTTCCAGCCGCTCAGCTTCTCGGTGTTGGGCGCCACCGGCAAGAACGATGAGTTGCCGCTCGAAGCGCAAGGAATCTCGCTGGCACAGGCGTTGGCCCGTGCTGGCGGCCTGGCCGACAACCGCGCCGACGCGCGCGGCGTGTTCATCTTCCGCTTCGAAGATCCCAAGCTGGTGGCCGGCAAGGACGCCGGCGCCGTCGTGCCCAGCGGCGTGAACGGCACCGTTCCCGTGGTGTATCAGGTCGACCTGCGCGATCCCTCGTCCTTCTTCGTGGTGCAGAACTTCCCGATCCAGAACGGCGACGTCATCTACGTCGCGAATTCGCCCGAGGCCGAGTTCAACAAGTTCCTCCGCCTGGTGGTATCGGTGGCGGTGCCGACCGTGACGCTGGACAGGACCTTCCAATGATGAGAGTCAGCTATCGTCCCGTCGATCCGCCCTCCGAAGGGGCGCCACTCGCCAGGTTCAAGGCGCGCGGCCCTTATGCGGTGACGCTCTCCGTATGGCGCGCATTGTTCCTGCGCGAAGCGCTGGACCGCCTGTTCGACATGCGCGCCGCCTGGTTGTGGATGCTGATGGAGCCGGTCATCCACATCGGTTTCTTCACCTACATCTATACGGTGATCCGCGTGCGCTTCGTCGGAGGCATCGATGCCGCGATGTGGGTGATCGCCGGCATGCTGGCGTTCTTCATGTTCCGGCGCACCGCGGTGCAGGTTACCTACGCCGTCGAATCGAACCAGCCTCTGTTCGCGTATCGGCAGGTCAAGGCTTTCGACGTCGCCATCGCGCGCGCCGTACTGGAAGCTTTTCTGATGGTCATCGTGTCCGTCGTGATTCTGGCGGTGGCCGAGCTGACGGGGCGTCCCGCGATGCCCAGCGATCCCCTGCTGATCGCCGTCACGGTATTCGGCTTGTGGCTGTTCGGCGTCGGTTACGGCCTGGTGGCATCGGTGCTGATGGTGCTGGTGCCGGAAAGCGAACACATCCTGAAGATATTGATGCTGCCGCTTTACTTGATCTCTGGAACGATCTCGCCGTTGTCGGCCATCCCGCAACCCTATCTGGACATGCTGTTGATCAATCCCATCGCGCATGGGCTGGAGTTGGTGCGCTTCGGTTTCGGCACGGAGTACCACATGGTGCCGGGTGTGAGCCTGGCCTACCTCTACGCCTGGTCCGGGCTGAGCGTGTTTCTGGGACTCGCCCTGTATCGGGTCTTTGCTCGCCAGTTGGTGACGCAATGATCGTCATCGGCGATGTCTACAAGCGTTATCGCACCGAGCACGGCGTCGGCAAATGGGTGCTGAGCGGTGTCGACGTGACTATTCCGCGGCATTGCAACGTCGGCTTGATCGGCAAGAACGGCGCGGGCAAGTCCACGCTGCTGCGCCTGATCGGCGGGGTCGACCAGCCCACCCGCGGTTATGTCGAGCGCCAGTGCCGGGTGTCGTGGCCCATGGGGCAAGGCGGCCTGGAAGGCACGCTGACAGGCCGGCAGAACGCCAAGTTCGTTTGCCGCATCCATGGACATGCGGATGACCTTGCCGACCGCCTGCGCTTCATCCAGGAGTTCTCCGAATTACAGGGCGCCTTCGATGAGCCGGTCACCACTTATTCGTCCGGCATGCGCTCGCGCTTGCAGTTCGCCTTGTCACTGGCCTTCGAATTCGATGTCTATATCTCGGACGAAGTGACCGCGGCGGGCGATGCGGCGTTCCGGCGCAAAACCGCCGACGCCTTTCGATCCATGGTCAACCGTGCCGGCCTGATCATGGTTTCGCACGACGAAGGCACGCTCAAGGACTTCTGCCAATCGGGGATCTTCATCCACGAGGGCAAGGCGCAGTGGTTTGAAAAACTCGATGACGCGCTCAAGGCTTACCAGGCGACACAGTGAAAATGGCTGAACTGAAAACTACTGAAAACAAGTCACCGCTGGCCTCCCCACCGAGTTGGCCGACGCGCGTGTTCAACCGCCTGATCCAGCTGAGCCTGGTGATGGGCGTGGTGATTTCCCTGTATTGGGGCTTTTTCGCCTCGGATCGCTATGTGTCCGAAGCCAACGTCATCATTCGCAAGACCGATAACGCCAATATGCCCAGCCCGGACCTGACCGCGCTGGTGTCGGCGGGCGCGGCCTTGGGCACCAATCGCGCGGACCAGCTGCTGCTGCGTGACTACCTGCTGTCGCTCGACATGTTGAAGAAGCTCGACGCCAAGCTCGACTTGCGGAATCACTTCAGTGACTCGGGTCACGACCTGGCGTCGCGGCTGTGGTTCAAGGACATCGAATTCTTCTACCGCTTCTATTTGAGGATGGTGGAAGTGGAATACGACGACTACGCCGGCGTCCTGCGGATCAGGGTGCAGGCCTACGACCGTACGATCGCGCACGACATGGCGCGGATGCTGGTCGACGAAGGCGAAGCCTATATGAATACGCTGGGCCACCAGATGGCGCAAGCGCAGATCGGCTTCCTTACCTCCCAAGTGGAAAAGGCGCAGGACCGCTTTCAGGAGGCCAGCCAGGCACTGCTGGCGTATCAGAACGAGAAGGGCTTGCTGTCGCCCACCGCCACGGCCCAAAGCATCAATGCCATCGTGGCGTCGTTGGAAGGCCAGCGCGCGCAGTTGCAAACGCAATTGGCCGCGCTGCCCAGGACCTTGGACCGTAACCATCCCAATATTTTGTCGCTCAAGCAGGCGCTTGCCGCGGTCGATCGCCAGATCGACGACGAAAAGGCAAAGCTGGCCACGCCCAGCGGCTCGACGTTGAACGCTTCCGTGGAGGCTTTCCAACGTCTGCAGATGCAGGTGGGCTTTACGCAGGACCTCTACAAATCGGCCTTGCTGGGACTGGAGAAGGGCAGGAACGATTCGTTGCGCCTGCTGGAAAAAGTGTCGGTGCTGCAGTCGCCAACCATGCCCGAATACCCGATGGAGCCACGACGTATCTACAACATCATCCTGACGTTGTTGATCGCGTTGGTGGTCGCTGGAACCTTGAAGCTGCTGGAAAGCATCGTGTTGGATCACGTGGATTGATTGTCCTGGGGGACTGTCTGATGAGCATGGCTCGTATAAAGGAAAGAAGCGTCGACGCAGAGGTCGGGGATGCGGAGTTGGCGTCGTTGCGCGAAGAAAACACCATGTTGTTCGCGCAATTGCATGACGTGCAGGAAGCGCTCGAGCGGGGGCATTATCTGGCGGCGGAACAACCAGCGGGCGCCAAGACTCGCTTCGTCATGCTGGATAGCCGTTTCCCGGAAGTGGCGGCCGAAAGTTTGCGTTACCGCAAGGCGCTGGAGGCACGCGAAGACGTCCACCGCTTGCAAGGACGGCATTCCTTTGCCTCGCGCTTCGGCACGGCGATGGTGCAGGGGGTCAGTGGTCCCGGCGCGGCGTTACGGTTGCCGGGCAAGCTTTGGTCGATCTGGCGCGATGTAAAGACCTACTCGCCGCCGAAGAAGCTGGGGGGCAAGAGTTGCCAGGCACTGATCGCCGCGTACGGCAGTGGCGGCGACGAGGCCGTGCAGGCCTTGCTGCAGCGCTCGCCCGCCAGCGTAAAGGCCGATGCCTTGACCGTGCTGGCGCGCAGCCTGGCGAACAACGATGTCGCCAGCGCCGCGAGTTACGCCCGCCAGGCCTATGAGCTGGACCCCCGCCCATTTCGCCTGAAGTGGCTGGCCTTTCGCGAACACGAAGCGGGCCGTCCGGAATTGGCCGAAGCCATGCTGGAGGCGCTGCCGCCCGAGATCCAGTTCAGCGAGTCGGAGCAACGCCAGGTGGAGCAATTGCGGGCGGAGGCCGAGCAGGCGCGCGGACGGGAAATCACGCAGAAATACGATCCCGTCTCGCAATCCCGCGTCGTCGAGAAGAAATTGCGCCAGCTCGAACATGAGCGCGCCGAGCAGCAGGCCCTGGCGGCGCGGTACATGAGGCAGCTGGACGTCGTCAAGGCGGAACAGGTTGTGGCCGAACGCGCGCGCGCGGCGTTGGCAATGGAGTTCGCGCAACAAGGCACCCAGATGCGGGGCGTGTCGGAAGAGCGCGACGCGTTGCATCGCAAGCACGACGAGCTGGTCAGGAAATACGAGGACTTGGTCTCCAGGCACGAGGCCATGGCGAGTGAGCATGCCCAGGCGGTCAAGGCGCTGGCTGGCAAGCACGAGGCCATGGCCGGCGAGCACGCGCAGGCGATCGAGGCACGGCAGGCTCTGGCGAAAAAACTGGATGACGTGCAGGCGGCCCATGCGGCGTTGGCCCGCGACCACGAAGCCTTGGCCGCCACGCACGAGGCGCTGGTTACCACGAATGCGTTTTCGGTCAAGGCGCATCAGGTCTTGATCAACGAGCATGAGGACGCGCTGGCGGCGCATGAGGCCTTGCTCAGGAAGCACGCGGATGTGGTGCGGACCCATGACGGTGTGGTTCGCAATCATCACGATCTGGTCAAGCGGCATGAAACCGCGGTGCGCCGAAGCGACGAGGTGGGCGATGAACTCGCGGCGTTGACCCGCGGGCATGAAACCTTGGTCAGGCAGCACGAAATCGCGGAACGCGCCCGCGCGGAGCTGGCCCGGCGCCACGAGGGGCTGGTGCAGGCGAACGAGGCCTTGGCGCGCAAGTACGAGGGCGTGGTGCGCGCCAATGACGAACTGACCCGCACGGTGTCGGAGCGGGGCCACGAGTTGGCCGATCAACGGCGGGAAGTCGAGCAGCTGCAATGGCTGCGCCTGCAATGGGAACGAGAGCGGATGGCGTTGCTCGACCGCGAAGCCGCGTCCAAGGAGACGGTGGAATCCCTGTCCAGGTCGCACGAGGAAGGCACCGAACGCTTTACCCGCCAGGTGGAATTGCTGGGTTCCATGCTGGAGCGCCAGCATGAATTGACGGAAAGCTACCTGCGCAAACTCGACGTCACCGACGGCCAGCTGGAACGCCAGCTGCAGACCACCGTCAAGAACGAGGTGGGCAATGCCAGCCGGCAATTGCAGGCCCTGGTCGGTTTGCTGGGCTATTACAACAACGGCGAGATGCCCCTGGTGAACCCGGAGCGCAACACGTGGCCGGTCAGCCCTGACTTCGCCGTCTACCTGGTGCAACTGCTCGAGCTCAAGCACTACGACGTCGTCATCGAGTTCGGCTCCGGCTTGTCGACGGTGGTCATCGCCAAGGCCCTGGCGCGGCAGTCATCACCACGGCGCAGCAAGGCCGCCGGCAAGACCAAGTTCGTGTCTTTCGAACATCAAGAGGTCTACCACGCCCAAACGCTGGCCCAGCTGCAGGCAGCGGGTGTCGCCAATATGGTCGAGTTGATGCTGGCGCCTTTGTCGCCTTGGGCCAATGCCAAGAAAGAGTCCTATCCCTATTACGACTACGGCGCGGTGCTCAAAGGTCTGGCGGCCAGTATGCGCGGCCGCTCCCTGTCGATCCTGGTGGTGGTCGATGGGCCGCCCGCGGCGGTAGGCAAGTGCGCGCGCTATCCCGCCGGTCCCATCATCCGGCAGCTCTTTCCCAGGGCATGCATCGATTTTGTCCTGGATGACTACATCCGGGAAGACGAACAAGAAATTGCCACGCGATGGCAAGCAGAACTGCTGGCCAGTGGCTACACCTGCCAGGTTACCGAGCGTCAGTTGGAAAAAGGCGCTTGCCTGATATCCGCGAGTCCCCGGAGTGAAAAAACATGAAAGTCCTGACTGTATTCGGTACCCGTCCTGAAGCCATCAAGATGGCGCCCGTGGTCAAAGCGCTGGCGGGCGTGGCCAATCTGGAGAGCAAAGTCTGCGTGACGGCGCAGCATCGCCAGATGTTGGATCAGGTGTTGGACATTTTCTCAATAAAGCCCGACTTCGACCTGAATTTGATGGCGCCTGGGCAAGATCTTTCCGACATCACCAGCAAAGTGTTGTTGGGAATGCGCGATGTCTTCCGCGAATGGCAGCCGGACTTGATCCTGGTGCATGGCGACACCACGACGACGCTGGCGGCCAGCATGTCGGCCTATTACGCCAAGGTGAAAGTGGGGCATGTGGAAGCGGGCCTGCGTACCAATAACAAATACTCGCCGTGGCCGGAGGAAATGAACCGGCGCCAGGTTGGCGCGACGGCCGACGTGCACTTCGCCCCCACGGCGCAGGCGCGCGCCAATCTGCTGCGCGAGGGCGTGGCGCAAGACACCATACATGTCACCGGCAATACGGTGATCGACGCCCTGCTCGACGTTGCCGCGCGAGTGCGCGAGGATAAGGATCTGCGCGCCGCGCTGGCGGCTCGCTTCGATTTTCTCGATTCGGCCAAGCGCATGGTGCTGGTGACCGGCCATCGACGCGAGAACTTCGGCGCCGGTTTCGAAAACATCTGCCGCGCCTTGCGCGAAATCGCCCAGCGGGGGGACGTGCAGGTGGTCTATCCGGTGCACTTGAATCCCAACGTTCAGGAACCCGTGCGCCGCATTCTTTCAGACGTGCCGAACGTGCATCTGATCGAGCCACAGGACTATCTGCCCTTCATCTACCTG
Organism: Bordetella sp. LUAb4; assembly: GCF_021325795.1. Taxonomy (GTDB): domain Bacteria; phylum Pseudomonadota; class Gammaproteobacteria; order Burkholderiales; family Burkholderiaceae_B; genus Bordetella_C. The sequence goes on from NZ_JAHPZX010000010.1 coordinate 112,668, forward strand.
ATGGATCGCAGCGACCTGCTGATCACGGACTCCGGCGGCGTCCAGGAAGAGGCGCCGTCGCTGGGCAAACCCGTGCTGGTGATGCGCGATACCACCGAACGGCCCGAGGCCGTGGAGGCCGGCACCGTCAAATTGGTCGGCACCGACACCGGCGTCATCGTGCGCGAGGCGCACCGGCTGCTCGATGACGCCGTGGCATACCAGGCCATGGCGCGCGCTCACAACCCTTATGGAGACGGCCGTGCCGCCTCCCGCATCGTCGAAGTTCTGACACTCCAACATTGATAAAGAGGCTCGCCGTGTTCGATACCATTTCCATGATCGGGTTGGGCTATATCGGCCTGCCCACCGCGACGTTGTTCGCTTCCCGCAAGAAGAAGGTGATCGGCGTGGATGTCAATCCGCGCGCCGTCGATATCATCAATCAAGGCAAGATCCACATCGTCGAGCCGGCGCTCGATATCCTGGTGCATGCCGCGGTGACCGAAGGTTTCCTGGTGGCCACCACCACGCCGCAGCCGGCTGATGCTTTCCTGATCGCCGTGCCGACGCCGTTCACGGACGGCCACAAGCCCGACCTGAGCTACATCGAAGCGGCCGCCAAGTCGATCGCGCCGGTGCTGGCCACGGGCAACCTGGTGGTGCTGGAAAGCACCTCGCCGGTGAATGCCACGGCGAAACTGGAGCAGTGGTTGGCGCAGGCACGGCCGGACCTGACGTTCCCGTCACAGGCCGGCGACGCCGCCGGCGTGCAGATCGCCTACTGCCCGGAACGGGTCTTGCCGGGCAAGGTGGTGCACGAACTGGTGTCCAACGACCGTGTCATCGGTGGCATGACCCAGACCGCGTCGAATATGGCCGTGGAGCTGTACAGCATCTTCGTGGAAGGTGCCTTGATCGTGACCGACGCCCGCACCGCCGAGATGTGCAAGCTGACGGAGAACAGCTTCCGCGATGTGAATATCGCGTTTGCCAACGAACTGTCCCTGGTCTGCGACGAGCTGGGCATCGATGTGTGGGAGCTGATTCGTCTGGCGAACCGGCATCCCCGCGTCAACATCCTGCAGCCGGCCGCCGGCGTCGGTGGCCATTGCATTGCCGTCGACCCGTGGTTCATCGTCGACTCCGCGCCGAAGACTGCCCGCATGATACGCACGGCACGCGAGGTCAACGACCACAAGCCTGTGTGGGTGCTGGAGAAGATCAAGACGGCCTTGGACGAGCTGCGCGTGTTGAAACCGACCGCCAAACAGGGCGATCTGAAGGTGGCTTGCCTGGGCGTGGCGTTCAAGCCGGACATCGACGATTTGCGCGAAAGCCCCGCGGTGGAGATCGTGCACCACGTCGTCGAGCTGGGCTGCCAGGTTCAGGTGGTCGAACCCAATATCGATTTCTTGCCGGCCACCATGCACGCGGAGAACCTGACCCTGGTCACGCTGGAGGATGCCTTGGCCCAGGCTGACGTGCTGTGCGTGCTGGTCAAGCACCAGCCTTTCGTCCTGGCGATCGATGACATTCGCAAGCACGCCAGGGCCATCGACGTCGTCGGGCTGCTGGCTGCTTGACGAAAGCACGCCAGAACCGAAGGCACGACGGAAAAGATGACGGACAACACGACGGAAAACCGGAGCAAAGTCATGCAGGCATCCTTGGTCCGCGAGGCGGAAGGCGAGTATCTGCGCGGAAATTATCAGGCTGCGGTGGAGTTGTACGAGCAGCTTGGCGCCTTGCTGGGCAACCAGTACTTCGAGGCCAATATCAGGCTGTGCGAACGGCGCCTGACGCAGGACAGCGGCGCGCCGCCGCTGCACCAGCTGCGGGTCGCCGCCGTGATGGACGACTTCACGCATCACGCCTATGCCGCGGAGTGCCGCCTGCTGCCCTTGGCGGCCGCGACCTGGCAGAAGGACATCACCGAGTTCCAGCCGGACATCGTTTTCATCGAGTCGGCCTGGCGGGGGCTGGATGATTCCTGGGAAAAGAAGATCAGCCAGGTATCCGAGGAATTGCGCGCGCTGGTGAAATGGGCGCGGGATCACAATGTGCCCACGCTGTTGTGGTGCAAGGAAGACCCGGTCCATTTTTCGCGCTTCCTGCTCGTAGCGCGCATCGTCGACCACGTCTTCACCACGGACATGGATTGCATCGCGAAATACAAACGCGCGGTGGGCCATGACCGGGTGTATTTCCTGCCCTTCGCCGCGCAGATCTCCATGCACAATCCGCTGGCGACAGTGGAACGGCGCGAAGGCTTTTCGTTCGCTGGCTCCTGGTATCCCCACTATCTGGAGCGGCAGGCCGATTTCCGTACCCTGGTCGGCGTCGCGCGCAAACTCAAGTGGGTGGAAATCTACGACCGCAACGGCAACCGGCCGCTGCCGCATGATTTCGTGTTCCCGGAGGAGTTTCACAGCGAGATTCGCGGCACCCTTCCCTATACCGAGATGGACAAGGGCTATAAGGGGTATCGCTACGGCATTACCGTCAACACCGTGAAGCAGTCGCAGACCATGTTCGCGCGCCGGGCGCTTGAACTGATGGCCTGCAACACGGTGGTGGTCAGCAATTTCTCCAAGGGCTTGCGGCAACTGTTCGGCGATCTGGTCATCGCGTCCGATGACGCAGGCGAGCTGGAAGGGCGGCTGGCGCCGCTGGTGGACGATGGTGCGGCTTATCGCAAGCTGCGTCTGCAGGCCTTGCGCAAGGTGCTGTCCGAGCATACCTATACACACCGCCTGGCCTATATCGCCGGCAAGGTGTTCGATCGTTCGACGGCGCCGCCCGCGCCGCGGGTCGCGCTTTTGGCCGAAGCATCCACGCAAGAAGAGGTGGCCGTGCTGGTAGCGGCGCTGGAACGCCAGGCGCGGCCACGGGTGGTCCTGCTGCTGGTGGCGCCGCGCGGGCTTTGCAGCCACTCGCGGGTCGTGGTCCTGGACAGCAGGCAGGCCGCCTGGCACCGGGCGCAACGCTTCGATTTCGTGGCGCCGATCTCCAGCGCCGATTATCACGGCAAGCATTATCTGAATGACCTGATCCTGGCGACAGCCTTCGCGCCGGACGCCGGGGTGACCAAGGCATCGTTCCACGCCCTTGCCGCCGGCGGCGAGGTGATCGAACAGGATGCCGGCCAGGAATACGTAGTGGTGCGCCGCGCGGCCCTGCGGCGCAGCCTGCTGCCCCCGGCGCTTCTGCACACCGGCTTGCAGGCCTGGGTGGAAGATGACAGCCTGCGCCTGGAGGATGTCCAGGTCGAGGCCGCATCCCTGGTTTCCATCGATGCATTCAGCTATTGCGCCGACGGCGCCGCCAGCGAGGCGGTGCCCGGCATCGTCGACGCCGAGGATGTACAGCGCATCGGGGCCAGCCTGCCTCTGGATATGCAGCCGCGCGCGCAAAAGGTGCGTGCGCTCAAGGTCGACGAGCGGGTGGCGCTGGAAGCGGAAGACTGGCTGGCGCTGGTGCCGCCCAAGTCCATTCACAAGAGCATGAAGCTGAGCCTGGGTGACGACGGCCTGGTCTATCTGGACAGTCAGCTGGGACCCGAGGAATATAAGTACGTTTACCTGAGCCGCGAGTTTTCGCCGCAGGAAGTCACGGCGCGGCAGGATTTCGGCTTCATCGTGCAAGGCGATGCGCAATTGGATGTGCGCCTGGTCTTCGTATTCCTCGACGGCGCCGGGCTGAAGATCTCCCATTACATGCACACCCTGGGCATGCGCGACGGTATTGCACTGCCCCCCGGCACGGCATCGATCCGTCTGGGTATGCGCGTGCAGGGCGGCGGCCAGGCCAAGATCGGACGCATCGTCCTGTTGGAAGCGTGCCCGCCGGAATTCGATCTGTTGCCTTGCGGGCGGCAGTTGGTGGTGAGCCGGCAATACCCCAGCTACGACGATCTGTACCGCTTCGGCTTCGTCCATTCGCGGGTCAAGGCCTACAACCGGTCCGGCTGGCCGACCGAGGTGATGCGTATCACCACCGCGGGAGGCGGGCGCTTCCGCGAGTTCGAGAATGTCGATGTGGTCGATGCCCAGGTCGGCCAGCTCAAGCACGCTTTGGCGTCCGGCACGCATGACAGCGTGGCGGTGCATATCTGCGACCGCCCGATCTGGAATGCCGTGCGCGAGCAGTTGGACCATGTGCGCGTCGTCATCTGGGCGCATGGTTCGGAGATCCAGCCCTGGTGGCGCCGGGCGACCAACCACACCACCGATGACACGCGTAATGCGTCGCGGCGGACCTCGGACGCGCGCATGCTCATGTGGCGGGAAATACTGACGCTGCGGCATCCGAACCTGACGGTGGCGTTCATCTCCGACAATCAGGCGATGGAGGCCTTGTCCGACTTGCGTCTGCCGGTCGATAGCGTTGGCAATATCGCGGTGGTCCACAATTTCATCGATGGCGATTTGTTCGAGTACCTGCCCAAGAGTCCCGAGCAGCGCTTCGATTTACTGTCGATACGGCCCTATGCGTCCACCGTCTATGCCAATGACTTGACCGTGCGCGCCATCCAGGCGCTGGCGCAGGAGCCGTTCTTCCCGCAGCTGCGTATCCGCCTGGTGGGCGACGGGCCTTTGTTCGACGACACGGTCGAGCCCTTGCGCCAGTACCCCAACGTGACCTTGCACAAAGGCTTTCTCCTGCAGCGCGAAATCGCGGCCCTGCATCGGGAATATGGCGTGTTCCTGGTGCCGTCGCGGGCGGACTCGCAGGGGGTCTCGCGCGACGAGGCCATGGCATCCGGCCTGGTGCCCGTGACCACGCGTGTGGCGGCCATCCCCCAATTCGTCGATGAGCGTTGCGGCATCATGGCGGAGCCGGAGGACGCCCTGGGCCTGGCGGCTGGCGTACGTCGCCTGATCGAGAATCCCGACGTCTTCCTGTCCATGTCACGCGCCGCCGGCGAGCGGGTGCGCGCCCAGTCCAGCTACCGTCAGACGGTGTCGCAGGAACTGGCGCTGTTGAGCGGACGGGGTGGGGATACGGTGAATGCGGCGGCCGACCAGCGTCTGCTGGCGCAGGACAACAGCCTGACCGACGTTGCGCTGTATGGTGATGTGAATCTGAATATCATGGATGGCTCGGCGATCTGGGCGGCGTCGCTGGCCGAGGTCTTGAGTGGCTTGGGGAACTTGCGCGTTTCCGTCGTGCTCAAGGCGCGCGTCCACCGCACGCAGGTGATATCCCGCCTGCTGGATCTGACGCCCGCCGTACGGTTGATCGAACCCGAGCTCGCCGATGCGCGCAGTGGCCTGTCGCAGGCCGACGCCGTGGCCTGGCTGGAACGCCTGGATGAGGAGCGGCCGTTCCGCGCCTTCATCATGCGAGGGCTGGAGGTGTGCCTGCAAGCCGCGCGGTCGCCACGCCTGGCGGGACGGCTGTGGGCCTACCTGACCGACATTCCGCAGCAGGCCGAACTTCTGGACGACGAAAGCCGTTCGAAGATCGAGGCCATCATCGACGCGAGCGAGTACATCCTGTGCCAGACGCCGGAAATGAAGGCTTATTTCTCCCGCTTGTTTCCCCAGGCGGCGGACCGCACCCGTCTGCTGCCACCCATGGTGCCCACCGCCGTCACGACGGACGGCGCGCTGGAACGAAGCGCGCTCGATCTGGACACGCCGTTCCGCTATTGCTACGCGGGGAAATTCGCGCCACGCTGGGGTATCCGGGAGTTGTTCGAAGCGCACCAGGCCTTACGGGGCGCGGTCGCCGACGCCGAATTGCATGTCTTCGGCGACAAGATCCATAACCCGGCCGACGATCCGGAATTCCGGCCCCTGGTGCAGACGCGCCTGGAGTCCGGCGATGGCTTGGCGTGGCACGGCGCATTGGATCGCGATGCGCTGATGCGGCGCCTGCAGGGGATGCATGCCAGCTGGGCCTTCCGCGATCCGGCGTTCGAGCACGAGACCCTGGAGCTGTCGACCAAGGTGCTCGAATACGCCAGCCTGGGGGTTCCCATGATATTGGCGCGCAGCGCGGTGTTCGAAGGCGTACTCGGCAAGGACTACCCCTTGTTCGCCGCGACGCGCGCGCAGGCCGGGGAACTGCTGCGCGCACTGGCGACCTCGCGTGACCTGCGCGCGGATGCCGGCGGGCGTTTGCGCGACGTGGCGCAGCGCTACACCTTCGATGCGGTACGGCAGCAGCTCGATGAGCAGCAGCTTTTCTCGAAGTGAGGGGCTGGCGCTATTCCCCGTCAGCGCTCACCCAATGACCAAGAAAGGTGGATTCAGGTGATTCTCGTTGCAAGCCATATCAGTTGGGGCCTCGCGGAGCAGGCGGTCGTTACGGCATTGACCGCTTGGGGCGGCGCCGCGTGGACCCGCTTGCGCGCGCGGTTCACACCCAAGCCCAGAACGGTGGTGGCGGAGAAGAAGGGTTTGCCCATTCTTACCTATCACCATCATTTGCCGCTCGAGCTCAAGGAAGCGAGCTGCTTTCGCGAGGGCAGCGTCACCAATACGGTGGAGAGCTTCGCCGAACAGATGGCATGGCTGCGGGAGAACGACTACGCCACGATGAAGCTGGCCGAGCTGGAGGACTACTTGAGAGGCGAGGAGATGGATATCTCACGCAAGCTCATGATCACGTTCGATGACGGACACCTGAGCGTTGCCAGGTACTGCTACGACATTCTCAAGCAATACGGCTATACGGCCGTGGTGTTCATGATCACCGGCAAGCAGCCCGAACAGCCGGTGGAGGTGCTCGAACCCGATCTGCTGCAGTACGTGTCCAGGCAGGAGATGCTGGACCAGGCGGATGTCTTTGAGTGGGCCGCGCATACCTATCGCATGCATGCGCGCGACGAACATAGCGTGTCGCGTCTGGTCTCCTCTTCGCAGGCGGCGCTGATGGCGGACGCGGCGATGTGCCGTGCCGCGCTGAACGGCACCGAGCATTTTTGTTTTCCTTTCGGCCAATACGATCGACGGGTCATCGATACGCTGGTCGAGGTGGGCTATCGCTATTTCTACTCCACCGAAAGAGGACTGGTTTACCCGGATCCTGATCATGACGTGCACGTACTGCGGCGCTTGAATGTTTCACCGCGGATGACGGTGGCGCAGTTCGGGCGCCTCATGGGCACGCGCAGGTAGGCGGTGTCGCAGGCAAGGATCGGGCGCTGTTCAAAATGATGTTTCAGACGATGTTTTCGTCAATACGCCAGGCAATTTTCGAGGCCACATTCCAGGAAATTTTCCAGGCCAGACGGGGGATTAACCATGAACAACTTCAGATCCACGATCAAGCACTTTGGAGCCACCATGAACAACGATACTCTGCAGAGAATACGCATGTTGGTTGAACTTTTCCTGTCCTACGGACGGCGGGCAAGCCGGGTCCTGGCACGTTACTGCCTGCTGTTTCTCCTGGCTTTGTCGCCCTGCGCGATTGCCTGGGCCGACGTCGCCCTTTATGTCAGCCCCCTCGGGGACGACAAGAATGACGGCAGCAGCGGGCCCAAAGCGGTCGCCACGCTGCAAGCGGCCTTGAAACTGGCGGAGCCGATGCTCAAGTCGGTCGGTACGATCAACATTATCGTGCTCGGGGGGAGATACCTGGAACAGCGCTTCCAGACGACGGGTAATGTCAACCAGGCGCCTATCGTCATCGTTCCCTCTGGTACCTCTTCCGTGATTTTCGACGGTAATGGCAAAGGCGGAACATGGATGACCCTGACGAAGCAGGGTAAAGGCGGCATTCCTTCAAATATCACCATGGCGAACTTCGAAGTGACGAACTACGAGACCGCGATCGATGCGACGGCGGATCGTAATGACAAGAAAGCCTGGATCGGTGGGATGACCATCCACAATATGACGTTCTCCTATATCGGCGACATCGCCAATGCCAACGCCACGGAGGCGTCGACCGCTGTCATTCGCCTGGTCAACTCCCAGGGCAATCAGATCATACGCAGCCGCTTCGAGAATATCCGCAACCGCACGGACTGCCCCATCCTGCACGCGGTCTACCTGGCGCACTACTCAGTCGATAACCTGATCGAAAACACGTATTTCTCCAATATCTGCGGAGATGCCGTGCGCTTTCGCGACGAGTCCGGACCGAATACGGTGAAGCTCAACACGTTCAAGGACTCATGGTCGCAGAGTCCCACCTCGGACTGGTTCTGCGACAAGACCACGCGCACCGACTGCACCAAGACTTCGGGCGAATGCCCTTCGATCGGCAATAAGTTGACGAGCAACACCATGGAGACCGCCGGCACCGCGCCCCTGCCGCCCTTGTTCATCGGCTATTTCACCCCCCCGGCAAGCTGCCCGGCCGGTCCGCGCGCGATCATCCAATGAGCCGATACGCCTTGCTGACGGTGGACACCGAGGCTTTGCCCAAGCGGGCGGAGTGCGATCACGTCCAGCGTCTCATCTGGGGACATCATGAGGAAGGCACGGCGGGGATCCGGGAAATCCGCGCGATAGGAGCCGAGTTTGGCGTGCCGCACGTGTTCTTCGTCGACATGTGCGCCACTACGCGCTATCCGGAGGAAATGCGCGCCGTGGTGCGCTGGCTGGATATGAACGGCCAGGATGTACAACTGCATCTGCATCCGGAAACCCTGCCGCGCGAGTTCTGGTCAGCCCACGGGTTGGCGGCGACACCGACGTATATCAACGAGTATCCCGCGCCGGACAAGGCCCTGTTCCTGCTCAAGCATTTCGGTGCGGAACTGACGGGGATCACCGGCAAGCGCGTGCTGGCTTGCCGGGCAGGGTCGCTGCGCTGGAACGCGGACTTCATCAGGGCGCTGCGGGCGGCGGAGATTCCCCTGTCGTTCAATAATTCGATGCGGGCCTACATGACCGGACGCGCGACGTATGCGGAGCCGACCAATCAGCCCTACACCTGGTCCAATGGCGTCATCGAGGTGCCGGTGACCGAGCGGCATATTCCGCCCGGCACCGGGCGCCGCGAACGCTGGGTCAGCCTGACCTATCCGGAATCCAGCTATTTCCCCTTCAAGACCAGGCGCTTTGCGGGCCTGCCGCGTTTATTTGCACGCGGCCCCTCGTTTGCCGTGCTGCTGATGCATTCCTGGTCTTTTCTCTACTGGAATGACAAGCGGCGCGCCGTCTACCAGGACGACCGCCGGCTGGAGGCCTATCGCGCGCTGGTGGCGCGCGTGTCGGCGGACTATGACGTGATCACCAGCGCGGATTTTCTCGACCTGTACCGGCGCGGGCGGATCAAGAGGAGCGCGCATATGGACCTGAGGGTGGCCGAAATGTGGGGGGATTCGAATCGTGCCTGAGCGCTACGCCTTGATTACCGTGGATACCGAAGCGTTGCCCAAGCGGGCGCCCGGCGACCACGTCAAGCGCCTGATGTGGGGCGAGCACGTCGGCGGCACGGCCGGCGTGCGGGAAATGTGCCGGATCGGCGACGAGTTCGGTGTCAAGCACGTGTTCTTCCTGGACCTGTGCGGCGCGTACGACGAGCTGGGCGAGGCCCTGCGTGTCGCCCGTTGGCTGCATACCGAAGGACAGGACGTGCAGCTGCATGCGCATCCGGAATATCTGCCGCTGCGCTTCTGGGAAGAGCAGGGGCTGGCGTCGCGCCCGCAGTATATGAACCAGTACACCGATGACGCGCGGGCGGCATTCATCCTGCGGCACTTCGGCGGCTTGCTGTCCGGCGTGACCGGCGCGGCCATGCGGGCCTTTCGCGCGGGCTCCTTTCGCTGGAATGCCAGTACCATCCGCGCATTGGAAGACGTGGGTATTCCCTTGTCTTTCAATAACTCCATGTGCGCCTTGCGGGCCGGGCAGTGCCCCTATGCCGAGGACACCAATGCGCCGTATGCCTGGTCCAATGGGGTGTTGGAAATCCCCATGACGGAGAAACGCATTCTGCCCAGCATCGGCAAGGATGCCTGGTGGGCACGGCTGACCTATCCGGAATCCAGCTATTTCCGCTTCCGCCCGTGGTGGGGGAAGCTGCTGCTGGATACGTTCAGCGGTAGCCCGGACTTCTCGGTTTTCCTGCTGCATTCCTGGTCGCTGCTGTATTGGGATCAACAGGGCTACGGGGTCTATCGGGACGATCAGCGTATCGAAGGGTATCGCAAACTGGTGCAGCGCCTGACCAGGAACTACGACGTGATTACCACCGCGGAACTGTTGGACCTGCGCCAACGCGGCAAGATCGCCACCTCGCGGACGGTGGCGGTCGAGCGGGCGGAACCCGTGGCGCCGGTCAGCCGGCCACCCGCCGCGAGGCGCGCGGCATGAGATGGTTGACGCAGTCCTGGCTGGGCTTGAGCCGTATGCTGACCGCGGGCGCCATCCAGCGCCAATTGGACCGGCCCGCCGCGGTCACGCCGTACGTGCCCGACCCGGGCAGCTTGCTGTATGTGGCGGCCAGCGCCTTGCCGTATCACATGAGCGGTTACGTGACGCGCACGCACGAGGTGATGCGCGCGCTGCGCGCGGCGCGGCCCAATGTGCACGTCATGACTCGCCCTGGCTACCCCTGGGACCGGCGCGATCGCCTGGGTGACATCGAACGGCACCCGAATGCCAACGCCAACGCGACCACGATCGAGACGACGCGGGTGGAAGACATCACGTACACCCACATGCGGGCGCCGTCCAATCTGCGTCCGGTATTGCAATACGCGCTGCAGGCCGCACAGGCCGTGGCGCAGGTGGCCGAGCGTCACCGGGTGGCGGTCATCCATGCCGCGTCCAATCATGTCAATGCCTTGCCTGCCCTGTTGGCGGCACGCCAGCTGGGCGTGCCATTCCAGTACGAGATGCGGGGTTTGTGGGAGTTGACCCGCAGCGCGCGCCGGCCTCGCTACGAAGAGACGCAAGGGTTCCGGCAGGGGCTGCAGCTGGAAGGGCTGGTGGCCAGCCATGCCGACCGCCTGTTCGTCATCTCCGAGCAGTTGCGCTCCTATGCGCAGGCACACTGGCCCATCCATGCCGACCGGGTGGCCTTGCTACCCAATTGCGTCGACCCCGCCCGCTTCTTTCCCGCTGATCCGCTGGACGTGGAGCCGGACACCATAGGCTATGCGGGTTCGCTGATTTCCTACGAAGGCCTGGACACGCTGATCGACGCCGTGGGGCGCTTGTGGCGAGCCGGACGGCGTGTGACGGTGACCCTGATCGGCCACGGTGAAGCGGAGGCCGATCTGCGTGCGCAGGTGGCGCGCGCGGGCTTGACCGACCTCATTCTGTTCATGGGGCGTTTGACTCCGGCCGAGGCCCGCGCCTGTCTGGCGCGCTGCGCGCTGGTGTGCATCCCGCGCAAGCCTTTCGATGTCTGCCGCATCGTGCCGCCGATCAAGCTGGTGGAGGCCCAGGCGCTGGGCCGGCCGGTGGTCGCGGCCGATCTGCCCGTGCTGCGCGATGAGTTCGGCGAGCAGCCGGCGGGCTGGTTCTTCAAGGCCGGTGATGCCGCCGATCTGGCGAAAACCTTGGGCCGGGCTTTGAGCGACCGCGCGGCGCTGGCGGCGGCTGGCGCGCGGGCCCGGCAATACGCCGTCGCGCACCGCAGCTGGAGCGCCTACATCAAAGACGTCTTACCTGGTGTTTGAAGACAGCATCAACCTGAAGCAGGAAACAGCATGATCGGCGGATTGATAAGAACGGTCGGATCGTTGGTGTACGACTATCCCGCGGTGGCACAGGATGTCCCTGGGGCGGGGGAATTCGGCCAGTTGAAAGTCGCGTTGGTCACTGATGCGTTCACAGCGGACTGCCTGTCGATCGAGTGCCGGGTGCGCATCCTGACACCGGGCAATTATCGGGAAGTGATAGAAGAATGGAAGCCGGACCTGGTTTTCGTCGAATCGGCCTTCCATGGCGCGGACGGCAGTTGGCGCTATCGCCTGGCCAGGCAACCGGCGTGGTTGCGCATCGGACCACCCAAGGTGATCCTGCGGCTGGTCGAACTGGCGCGGGCGCGCGGCGTGCCCACGGTGTTTTGGAACAAGGATGACGGCGCCTTCTTCGATGACTTCATCGAAACGGCACAAGTCTTTGATTACGTGTTCACCACCGATCAGGACCGGGTGGCCGATTATCGGCGGCGCGTGCCGGCCCATGTGCCGGTCCACACACTGAGCATGCCGTATCAGCCGGCCTATCATCATTTCACCGGTTTTCACTTCGAGCTGCGGGAAGCCTGCTTCACCGGCAGCTACTACCGCCGTATCCTGAGCGAGCGCCGGCGCTTCCTGGACATGATTTTCGGCGCTTGCGCGGCGGCGACGTTGCCGCTCAATGTGTACGACCGCAATCATGACCGCTTGTCGCGATCATTCGAATTCGAGTATCCGCGGCATGCCCAGTTGCGCATCCATGAAATGGTGCCGCACAGGCGCACGGCCGATATCTACAAGCAGCACGTGATTTCGCTGAACGTGAATTCGGTGACCGCGTCGGCCACGATGTATTCGCGCCGCCTGTTGGAAATCCTGGCTTGTGGCGGCATCGCCGTGACCAATCCCAGCCTGGCCGTGGCGCGCGATTTTCGCGACTTCTGCCATGTGGTGGACTCCACGGAGCAAGCCCGCGAGCTGTTCGCCAGGCTGCGTCACGGCCCCGCCGCGGACGATCTGGCACGCGCCGAGGCGGGGGCCGCCTATGTGAAGCAGCATCACACGTGGGCCCATCGCCTGAGGGATGTCTGCTCGGTCGTGAAAGGCTGAGCCGCGACGATGATCTGGCTATCTTATCTCGCGACCGCGGCGTTCATCCTGATTGTCCTGTCGCTCGGCGTATACGTCGCGCTGGAGATGCGTATCCTGCGCATCTCGCGCAAGACCGAACGGCGCCGGCTGACGCCGCTGACGGAAGGCACCCGCCCGGAGCAGGGCGCGCTGGGCGGCTTGGACCCGCATGTCAGCGTCCTGTTGCCGATCCATAATGAAGCGGCAGTGGTGGAGCGCTTGATCGATGCGGTGTGTGCCTTGCGCTATCCGCCGCAGCGGTTGGAGGTCCTGGTGCTGGACGACTCCACCGATCATACGTCCGCATTGGCGCGCGACTGCGTCGAGCGCCATGAGCGCCGGGGCGTGAACATACGCCTGTTGCGGCGGCAGGATCGCAGCGGTTTCAAGGCCGGTAATCTGATGCATGGACTGAAGTCCGCCACGGGCGCGTTCTTCGTCATTTTCGATGCGGATTTCGTGCCGCCCCGGGATTTTCTCTTGCGCTGCATGCCTTGTTTCGATGATCCGGCGCTGGGCTATCTACAGACCGCCATCGGCTACGAGAACAGCAACGCTTCTTTCCTGACCCGCTTCCAGGCCATGGAGATGGGCCATCAGCAGTACCTCACCGCGGGCCTCAGCGCGGACGGCAGCATGGCGTCCTTGAGCGGCAGTTCCTGCATCTGGCGCCGGACCTGCGTACAGGAACTGGGAGGCTGGACCAGCGATACCGTGACGGAGGACGTGGACCTGGGGTACCGGGCTCAGTTCGGCGACTGGAAATATGCCTATCTGCGCGATGTCGTGTCCATGTCCATCCTGCCGGAGGCGATCAGCACGTTCCGGATCCAGCGGGAGCGCTGGGGACGGGGCCTGATACACAGCGCTTTTCTGCATGTGCGCAAGATGGCGCGCCAACGCATGCCCATGCTCAAGCGCCTGCATGCGGTGGCGATGATGTTTTCGTCGGTATTGCTGGCGTCGATGTATGTGCTGGTGCTATTGGGGCTGCCGCTCAATTATCTGGTGAACTTCGATCGCATCGAGGTCCAGGCAGGCGCGGTGATGCTGTTCGCCCTGGTCACGCTATGGTCGCTGGCCACTACGCTGGGCGCCCGCAGGCGTGCTCGTCCCAGCGACAGACCAAGCGTGGCGGCGACGCTCTGGTACAACTACCTGTATATCGCCATGTTCGTGCCGATGGCCTGGTATTACTTCGTCGGCGGCGTACGCGCCTTGCTGGGTGTGCATGGAGACTTCCATCGCACGCCGAAAGGGGACGTCGAGCGCGGCACGGCACTGCCGCCGATCAACAGGACGTTGATGGTGGGCGAGGCATTTACGTTCGGCTATGCGTCGGTGGCGCTGGTGCAGGCTGTGCGCGACGGCAACTACTTCCTGCTGCCGCTGGACCTGACGGCCTGCGTGGGTTTCGGCATGGTGCTGTACTGGTCCTGGCAGGAAGCGCGCTTACGTCAGCGCCGCTAGCGCTTCCACGGTTTGCTCGATCTGCGATTCCGTGTGCAGGCAGGAGACGAAGAAGCGCAGGCGCGCTGATTTTTCCGGCACGGCGGGGTAGAGAATCGGCTGCACATTGATGCCGCGCTCGAACAGGGCCGCGGACAGGCGTGTGGCCCTTACCGAACTGCCAAGGATGGCGGGCACCACGGCCAAGCCCTGGCTGTGGCCCGTGTCGATCCCGGCGGCGCGCGCCTGTTCCAGGAAGAAGCGTCCACGGGCCTGCAAGGTCGCCACCCGTTGCGGCAGGGCCAGCATGCGCTGCAGTGCCGCCAGCGACGCGGCGGCCACCGAGGGCGGCATGCCGACGCTGTAAAGAAAACCCGGCGCGAGGAATTTAAGGTGCTCGACCAGGGCGCTTTCGCCCGCGATGTAGCCGCCGCAGCCGGCCAGGGTCTTGCTCAAGGTGCCCATCCAGATGTCCACGTCGGTGCCGGCCAGGCCGAAGTGTTCGCGGATGCCGCGGCCGTGCGCGCCCATGACGCCGAGCGAATGCGCTTCGTCCACCATCAGGAAAGCGCGGTGGCGGCGTTTGATCTCGATGAAACGGGGCAGGTCGGGAAAGTCGCCGTCCATGCTGTAGATGCCTTCCACCACGATCAGCACCCGTTCGAAGTCCCGCCGTTGTTCGTCCAGCAGGCGGTCCAGGGTGCGCCAGTCGTTGTGAGGGAAGGGCAGGCGTCTGGCGCCTGACAGCTGGATGCCTTGCAGCACGCTGTTGTGGATGAATTCGTCGTGCAGGACCAGGTCGCGCGGACCGAACAGGTGGCCGATGGTCGATACATTGGTGGCGTGGCCGCTGACGAAGGTAACCGCATCGTCGACCTCGTACAGCCGGGCCAGTGCGATCTCCAGTTCGCGATGGACGGCACGTTCGCCGGAGACCAGGCGGCTGGCGGAAACCGAGGTGCCGTAACGGTCGATCGCGTCCTTCGCGGCCTGTGTCACGACAGGGTCGCCGGACATGCCCAGATAGTTGTAGCTGGCGTAGTTGATGTAAGTCTGGCCGCCGATGCTGGTCTGTTCGCTGGCGGTGCCTTCATGCACCTTGAAGAAGGGATGCTGCAATCCCAGCCTTGCGGCACCGTCATACATGATGCGCAATTGCTTGTAACCGGGATGCAGGTCGAAGCGGTAGTGCTCTTCGGGGACGCCAGGCCGGATGCTGGTCAGCGGCATGGCGGCGCGGCCGTGCTCCTGTTCCGCCTGGCGCAGCTTGCGTTCGAGGGATTGCTGGATCAGCCTGTCTTTGAGGCCTGCTGCCAGGCCGGGCAGTTTCTGCTTTATCACTGGGTAACCTAAGGCGTCATGCGTTGCGGCGGCGCGGCATCGCCATTCTTCATGTCGGCGACGAACTGCGTGACGGCCTCATCCGGGACGTCGGCTGCGTGGTCGGCGACGAGTTTTTCCACCATGGACAGGGTGTGGTCCACCGGCGCCGCGGCGCCTTCGCCGCGCAGCACGGCGATCAGCCTGGTGGTGAGCTTGATGGCGGATGGGCTCTCCGACAAGGTCATGACCGGCAGCCTGACGCCGAAGCGGCTTTCCAGGGCGGCGATCAGTTCCACGCCCATCAGCGAGTCCAGACCCATGTCGTAGAGGGAGCGTTCCGGGTCGATCTTGTCCGGCGCCACGCGCAGCACCTCGCCGATCTCCGCTTTCAGCATCTCGCCGAATACGGCTTGCAGCGCCTTGTCGTCCAGGGTGGCGAGCAGGTGGGCGATGTCTTGCGCCGGGTCCTGTTCGCTGTCATGGTCGCCGCGTGCCAGTTCCGTGAACCGGGGCGCGGCCGCCGTGGGCAGCAGGCGGGCCAACGTGGGCCATTGGAAATCGAGTACGGCCAGGCCGCTGGCATCGGCCAGCAGCAGCCCTTCCAGCGCATCCAGGGCAGCTGTCGACGACAGGGGGCGACCGCCGATGCGGGCCAGCAGGGCGTCCTTGATCTTCTCGTTGCGCGCAAGGAAGCCGACGTCGTCGATGGCCCCCCAGCGTACGCAGGTGGCGGGCAGGCCTCGTGCGCGGCGCTGTGCCGCCAATGCTTCGAGGGCGTGGTTGGCCGCGACATAGCTGCTTTGGCCTGGATTGCCGAACAGGCTGGTGGCGGAGGAGTAGTAGACGCAGAAGTCCAGCGGCAGCGCTTGGGTCAGGTCGTGCAGGTGCCGCGCGCCCAGGACCTTGGCGGCCATGGTGCGCGCTATCGTGGCGGCGCTGGCGTTGCGGGCCAGGCCATCCTCGATGACCACCGCCGCGTGTACGATGCCGCGCAGTGGCGGCATGGCGCGGGCGACATCCTGCAGCAGGCTTTGCAGCGCGTGCTCGTCGGTGACATCGCAGGCCTGTGCGTGCACGTGCACGCCTTGGCCTTGCAGCGCGGCGATGGCGGCCTGCGTGGCGGCGTCGGCCACACCGCGGCGGCTGATCAGGACCAGATGGCGCGCGCCCTTTTCGGCCAGCCATTGCGCGGTGCGCAGGCCAAAGCCGCCCAGGCCGCCCGTGACCAGGTAAGTGGCATCCGAAGGCAGGCGCAAGCGGTCGGGTGGGGTTGCGGGCAGGGTCGCGGCCTGAGTTGTGGTCGTAGTCCTGGTCGCGGCGGGACGAGGCGCCCGGATGTGGCGGATACCGTGGCGATAGGTGACGACGATCTTGCCGATCTGTTGCGCCTGCTGCATGTAGCGGAAGGCATCGACCACGTCGTTGGCGTCGAAGGCGGTATAGGGCAGGGGGTGCAGCAAGCCCTCCGCGAAGCCGCGCATCATGGCGCTGAACAGCCGGCGTGTCAGGTCGGGGCGAGCGGACATCAACTGGTCGGCATCGATGCCGAAGTAGCTGACGTTGTTGCGCATGGGACGCAGGCCGATGCGCGTGTTCTCGTGGAAGTCGCGCTTGCCTAGTTCAAGGAAACGGCCGAAGGGGCGCAGGACGTGCAGGTTGCGGTTGATGGCTTCCCCGGCCAGCGAATTCAGCACCACGTCCACGCCGGCACCGCCGGTATCGGCCAGGATCTCGTCCGCGTAGGACAGCGAACGGGAGTCATAGACGTGCGTCACTCCCATCAAGCGCAGGAAGTCGCGTTTTTCGTCGGACCCGGCCGTGGCGTAGATGTCGGCCCCCAGGCTTTGCGCCAACTGGATCGCGGCGATCCCCACGCCGCCGGCAGCGCCGTGGATGAGGATTTTTTCGTCTTGCTCCAGATGCGCCAGATGATGCAAGGCGTAGTAGGCGGTGAAGAAGGTGCTGGGGATGGTGGCCGCGGCTTCGAAGGAAAAGCCGGCCGGGATGGGGACGATGGCATTGGCTTGTGTCAGGACGCGTTCGCCAAAGCTGGACGGGCCGAAGCCGACCACCCGGTCACCCGGTTCATAGCCGGTGACCGCGGCACCAAGCCGGGTGATCTCGCCGGCGAACTCCAGTCCCAATGTGGGGCCGGCATAGCCCTTGTCGATGGCGTCGTCCGGCAGCAGGCCCAGCGTGTACATGACGTCGCGGAAATTCAGGCCGGTGGCGACGACGCGAACCTCGATCTGGTCGTCGGTCGGTGCGACGGCTTGCACCGCTTGCCAATGCAGATGACGCAATTGGCCCGGCAGGTCGAAGTCCAGGCGCGCATGGAGCGGACCGGTGGGGGCGGGGCTGGGGCCGGCTGTGGGCGGCGTGTTGCGCGTGGGCCCGGTCACGGCGGGGCTGTTGATCCCGGGCCTGGCTACGACGCGCACGCGCGCGACCTGACGTGCGCCTTGCGCGTCCAGCAGGACTTCGTCCTCCAGGTCGGGATGCAACATCTCGCGCGCCAGGGCCGGCGCGGCTGCCACGGCCATCACGTCGACCAGCCGCAGGCGGTAGTTGCTGGCTTCGTTGGCCAGCGTGCGGCCGTAACCCCACAGCGCGGCATCGCCGCTGCCTTCTTCGCACGGATCGCCGCCACCCATGGCCAGGCCGGCGTTGCGGGTGATCAGCCAGACGGTGGCCGGCCCGCTTGCCGTGAGTTCACTGCTTTCGCAGGCCTGGACGATGGCGGCCGCCATGGCGCAGCGGCGTACCTGATCGTCGAAGGAAGACGTTGCGCCGGCTTGCCATCCCGCCATCAGAACGATTTCGTGGACCAGGCCGTGCTTGGCGCGCGCCTGGCGCAAGGCGTCACCCACCGCGGCGGGGGTTACTTCGGTGGCGAGCACGGTATGTTGGCCGGCAGCATCCAGCTCCTGCCGGAGCGACTGGGCGAGCGCCGCGCTGTGCCCGTCGCTGATCAGCAGACGGGTCCGTGGTGCCGGGGCCGGCGCCTGTGGGTCCAGAGCCGGGGCGCTAGCCAGGATCAGGTAGGGAGCGGACGCGGTATTCGCGCTCAGCGTGATGGCGGGGGCGCACTGCAGGCCCATTTCACGCAGGCCGGCGATGCTGTCTTCGGCCGTGGGCAAGGGAGCATGGTTGCCGTCCTTGCCCGCTTGCCACCAGGACGTGCGCCCGCCGAATATGAAATCCATCCAGGGCGTGGGCGGCGTGCCGCGCAGCAGCAGATTGCCACCGGATCCGAGGCTGCCGCGCGCATAGGCCAGCGCCTGGCGGAAGCTTTCCAGCGTGTCGAATTCGCCATGAAGCACGACCAGATCGTAGCGCTGGCCATCCGGCGGCGCGTCGGGGCCGATGGCGACCGCGCTTGCCAGGGGATAGTGGGCCAGCGGCCCATGACGGGCGGCTTCGACGGCCTCGGCGTCGGGCGACGCATAGCGGTAGTCCGCCACGTCGAAGTCCAACGCGGCGCAGCAGGCATTGCCTATCAGCGGCAAGCCTTGGGCGACTTCCAGTATGGCCACGCGCCGGCCCGGCGCGCGCATGCGCACGGCGTGCTGCACCGCCTCGGACAGGGTCTCGGCCAGCATCTGGCCCCGCGCGGCGCCCAGCATCATGCGGCTGAGCGCCGTCGGCGTTGCCGAACGCGGCACGATCTGCTCGATGTCCGCGGCGCCGGTCAGCAGCGCGGGCAGGTGCATGCCGACCCGGCCCGCGGCCAGGATGGCGGGGAAGTAGTCGGGGTAGTCGCGCAGCAGGCTGTTCCAGATATCGGCGGCGGTCGGCACCGCCGTTTCATCCCTGCCGCTGCCTTCCTCGGCGCCGGCCTCGTCGTCTTCCTCCTGCTCGTATTCCTGGTCGTCGTCGTTGGCCGCGTCATCGTCCAGCGTCCAGCCCGAGGGGTCGGCGTGCGCGTAGCCGGCCGATACGGCCCGGGCAAGCACGTGCTCGTAGAGCGATGCCGAGCTCGGATGCTGGCGCGTGTGGCGCTCCACCAGTGTGTTGCTCAGCCGTGTGCCGCCCTTGGCGAGCGCGCGCAAGGCCTCGATCGCATAGCGGTCGCACAGGCTTTCCAGCAAAGGATCGACTTCCTCGCTGTAGCGGTCCCTTTCCTGGTCGTTGCCCATGCCCTGGCGATTGCCGTGGCCCTGGCCCGGCGTGGCGGGCCACAGGTCGCGCAGACGTGCTTCCAGCGTGGCGGCGGGCAGGGCCCGCGGCGCTGTCGGCGCGTACTGGTGGGGCCGCGGCGTCAACACGCAATCGACATAGTCGAGCTGCTCGGCGGCTGGCTTGGCGAGCCTGACCGCACGGAAATTGGCGTCGTGGATATGGGCGACCAGACGCCCCTGGCCGTCGTACAGCGAGAAATCCGCCACCACGGAATGGGGGGCGCGCCGGCACAGGCGGGCTTTGACATAGCGCGGCAGCCCCTGGCCCGCATGCAGGCTGATGCGGCCGATGCGAGCCGGGACGAAGGCAATGCCTTGATCCATGGCGGGATCGTCGCGCAGCAGGTGGATGATCAGCTGGAAGCCGCAATCCAGCAGGGCCGGATGCAGATGCGTGGTGCTGAGTTCCTGGTTCAGGCTGGCCGGTGGCTTGAGCTTGGCGAATACGGTGTCCGCGGTCAGGCGCCAGCCATGGGTAATCGCGCGGTAGCTTGGGCCATAGGCCAGGCCGACGGCGCATGTCAGCGCATGGTGCTCGTCCTCGTCGAAATCGGGCTCGCGCATTGGCGGCGTCACGGCGGTCTGGCCACGCAGCCAGGTCGCCGTGGTCTGGCGTCGGATGCGGCCGCCGGCATGGAAGGTCCACGCCGCATCGCGGTTGACGTCGCGGCTGAGAATGCGGAAACGGCCGTCCTCGTGTTCCAGCGCCAGGCGTACCCGCTTGCCTGGCGCGGCGTTCAGGACGAGGGGCGCGCGGATGTCCAGGTCCTCGATGTCCGCATAGGCGCCCGGCTGCCATTGCATGGCGGCGGCCAGGGCCAGTTCCACGAAGCCCGTGCCGGGGAACAGGACGGCGCCGCCCACGACATGGTCGGCGAGCGTCGGATGGCGCCCTGTGTCCAGGGTGTTTTCCCAAACACCTTCGTGCTGGCGGAGGGGATAGCCCAGCAAGGGGTGGGCGCGCTCGCGCATCAGCATGCCTGGCGATTGCGGCGTTTCGCCGAACCAGTGGCGTTCGCGCTCCCAGGGATAGGGCGGCATGGGCGTGTGCTCGCCCTTCCATGGGAACAGGGCCTGCCAGTCCACGTCGGCGCCGCTGAGTATGGCCTGGCCGGCTGCATCGTGGATGCGTTCCGGGGCATCTTCGCCGCGTGCGGCGGTGATCAATATCCTGCCTGGCCGGTCCGCGCTGTCCAGGGCGTCCTTGATGTAGCCGCGCAGGACCGGATGCGGTCCGATCTCCACGAAAACGTTGAGGCCGTCGGCGATGACGCGCTGGCAGGCGTCGGCGAAACGTACCGGCAGGCGCACGTTGTGCCACCAATACGCGGCATCCAGCATGCTGCCTGATTCCTGCGTACCGCTTACCGCTGAATAGAAGGCGACGTCGGTGTCCTTGCATTGCAGGTCTTGCAGCGAATGCCTGACCTCGTCTTCGATGGCATCCATGGCAGGACTGTGGAAGGCGTAGTCCAGCTCCAGCCGCCGATAGAAGACGCCGCGTTCGCGCAGGCAGTCTTCCATCTGGTCCAGCGCGGCCGGATCACCGGCCACCGTGGCGCCACGGTGGCTGTTGCTGCCGGCCAATACCAGCTGCGTGTCGAGCTTGAGTTCTTCCAGCAAGGCTTGTGTTTGCGTACCGCCCAGGCCGACGGCGCTCATGCGGCCCTGGCTGCGGGTCTGGCCCTGCAAGCGGCTGCGGTGATAGATCACCTTGACGGCTTCGGGCAGCGTCAGCGCGCCGCAGGCCCAGGCCGCGGCCACTTCGCCCACGCTGTGGCCCATCGTGGCGGCTGGTACGACACCGCGTTGCGCCAGCATGCGAGTGATGCCGACCTGTAATGCGAACAGCGCCGGTTGGGCGATTTCGGTGCGGTCGTAGCGATCCTGCGCGTCGCTCTCCGTGGCATGGTCGGCCAGTTCCGCCGCCAAGGAGAAATCGGCGTACTCGGCGAACAGCGCGTCCACTTCGTCGATCGCCGTCGCGAATACCGGATCGGCCTTGAGCCGCTTGCCCATGCCGGCCCACTGCGAGCCATTGCCCGAGTAGACGAAGACCGGGCCGCGCGCGTTCGGCAACGCCGTGGCGGTGGACACGGCGAACCTGGGCGCATGGTCTTCCGCCAGGGCCGACAAGTTGGCGGCAGCGCGCGTGCGATCGCTGGCGAACACCAGTGCCCGCTGCGCATGCCAGTCGCGGCGGTGGGTGGCGTGATAGGCGAAATCGTAAATCGGCCGTCCCGGCTCCGCGCGCAGGGCGGTGGCCAGCGCCGCGGCGGCGGCGCGCAGAGCCTGTGGCGTCCGGCCCGTGACGATCAGCGGCACGGGGGCATTCTTGATCAGCTTGGTGGCGGGCGGATTGGCCGCGCGCGGCGCGCTTTGCAGAATGACGTGCGCATTGGCGCCGCCGAAGCCGAAGGAGTTCACACCGACGATCAGTTTGCCGTGCGGCTTGAGGTGCCGGTTCTGGGTAACGACCTCGATGTTCCAGCCTTGGAAGTCGATGTCGGGGTTCAGGGTGCGCACGCCGATGGTGGCGGGCACCGTGCGGTGAATCAGGGTGTAGATGGCTTTTACCAGGCCCGCGACGCCGGAGGCGGGTTCGAGGTGGCCCATATTGCTCTTGATGGAGCCGATGGGCAGCGGGCGGTTGGCGGGCCGCGCCTTGCCCAGAGCGGCGCCGATGGCCCGCGTCTCAATAGGGTCGCCCACCGCGGTGCCCGTGCCGTGGGCTTCCAGGTAGTCCAGTTCGGTGGGCTTGATGCCGGCCTGCGCGTAGGCGCGCCGCATCAAGTCGGCCTGGGCGTCGGCGCTGGGTACGGTAAGGCCGGTCTTGCGGCCGTCGGTGTTGACCACGGTGCCCGCGACCACGGCGAGGATGCGGTCGTTGTCGGCCAGCGCCTGATCGTAGTCCTTGAGGACGAACACGCCGCCGCCTTCGGAGCGCACGTAGCCGTCGCCGGCGGCGTCGAACACGTTGCAGCGGCCGCGCCGTGACAGCATGGACGCCTTGGAGAAAGAGATGAAGCCGTAAGGGTGCAGGTGCAGGCTGATGCCACCGGTGATCGCGTGGCTGCATTCGCCGCTGAGGATGGCGCGACAGGCTTGATGGAACGCCACCAGCGAGGACGAGCAGGCCGTGTCCATGGCCATGCTGGGGCCGCGCAGATCGAAGAAATACGACAGCCGGTTGGCGGCGGTGCTGGAGGTATTCCCGGTGGCGGTGGACGCCTCGACGGCGTCCAGGTCTTCGGCCATGCGATAGGCGTAATCGGCGGTGGAGATGCCGATGTAGACGCCGCAATCGCTGCCGCGCAAGGAAGTTGGCTTGATGCCGGCGTCTTCCACTGCTTCCCAGGTCATTTCCAGCAGCAGGCGCTGTTGGGGATCCATTTGTGCCGCTTCGCGCGGCGAGATGCCGAAGAAGTCGGCATCGAAGCCGGTGATGTCGCCCAGGGTGCCGGCCGCGTGGGTGTACGCGGTGCCGGGTTGTTCCTTGTCCGGATGCAGATAGGCATCGGACGACCAACGGCCGGGGTGGACCTGGGTGATCAGGTCTTTGCCTTCGAGCAGATCGGCCCAATAGGTTGTGGCAGTGGTGCCCGGGAATCTGAATGCGAGGCCAACGATAGCTACACGCTTCCCCATAAAACTGTCCTTACAGCGTTACGTCTGGTTCATGCCGCAAGCGTGTTTGGCAAGGGCGCTTTCGATCGGGCTGGGTTATAGGTGTGCCACTTTACTTGGAGGTTTGGAGAAGTTGAATTGACGTTTCAATTGATACTCCGGCGCGGAAAAAACGTAATCTCCGGGTGGGCCATGTGACGTGCCTGGTGCACGTGGATGTCTCGAGGTTTTTGAATATCGCGGTTGCCGCGTTACGTATGTGCGGGCGAAGTGCTTTGGGGGAGTGGCATCGTAAGTGGCGCAGAGCAAGCTTTGCCTTGCTTCCTCCTCGGCTGCCTTGCCTGCCTTGCGTTTCCGTCGACCTATCCGCGCGCAAGCGCAGGCGAGACTATCGACCTCCGTGCGCGGCTATCAGAGCCCTGTTACCGTAATCATCGAATCGGGCCACGTTGGACAAGCGCAAAAAAGTATGTATAATTCGGCCTCTCAGCAGTTGCAGCGCGGTACGAAGTGCCTAGCGATGTAGCGTGCCGGGCTGTTAGCTCAGTTGGTAGAGCAGCGGACTCTTAATCCGTAGGTCGAGTGTTCGAGCCACTCACAGCCCACCAGAATTCTTCTTGTTAGATCAAGCGCATAACGCCACTCCTTCGGGGTGGCGTTTTTCGTTGGCGGACGAAATTGACCAAGACTTGACCGTGTTGGCGTAGGCCGCCATTACTTGAAAGCGAATTCTGCCCTCGCGCTCGTGGCGCACTTCAGGGCCGTCGATCTCGCATGCTACGCTGTCCCGAGCCGTCGCTGGTCGATCACTTCACCGCCGGCAAGACGGCTGACGACCGCAATATGCCCAGCGCTGCGCTAGGCATACTGGCGGCACTTCTGCCCGCATTGCTGATGCTCGTGCACGCGCTGGCCGAGGTCTTGCTGCCCAAGGGGTCGGCCGTGCTGCATATGGCGGGGTTCCTGGGCAACCCGGTTATCGCGATGCTGCTGGGCGTGCTGTTTGCCTCCGTTGCGCTGGTGTTGGTCCGCGGTGGCGATGCCGAAAAATTGCGTGACGCGCTGGCGGGAAGCCTCAAGCCGATCACGGGCATCGTGATGATCATTGCGGGGGGCGGCGCATTCCAGCAGATTCTTACCAGCGCGAAAGTCGGGGATGCAATTGTGCACGTGACGCAGCAGTTCGCCTTTCCGCCACTGGTGCTGGGTTGGCTGATCGCCATGCTGCCCCACCTGGGCTGATCCGGTACGCGCGGCCCTCATCGCTCGAAAACGAGCGCAGGGGGCCGACCGGGTTACCGACCTGGCTTGCCTTCAAATAAAGGCCACCGCCTTGCCCACCTGTTCGCGCGCTTCGATGCGTTCGTGTCCTTTGGGGATCTCTTCGAACGCATACCGGTCTGTGATCTCGATTTTCAGGTTGCCGTCCAGGATCGCGCCGAAGATATCGTCGGCGCGTTCCTGGACGGTGGTGGCGTCGGCCATGTGATCCGCCAGCCGCGGCCGCGTAAGGAACAGTGAGCCCGCTTCGCCCAACTCGTAAGGGTCCAGGTCCTTCACTGAGCCGGATACATTGCCGTAGTTGATGACCAGCCCGCGTTTGCGTGTCGCCCGCATGCTGTCGCGCAGCGTCGCCTTGCCCAGCGAGTCGAACACGACGTCGACCCCGCGCCCCGAGGTCGACGCCCGCACCCGGTCCGCGAAGCCGCCGTCGTCGTAAGGCAGCACCACGTCGGCGCCGCGTGCCAGCGCCACGGCCCGCTTTTCCTCCGAGCTTGCCGTTGCATACACGGTGACGCCTTTGCGCTTGGCCATCTGGATCAACAGCTGCCCGATGCTACCGGACGCCGCATGCACCAGGCAGCTGGCGCCGGCATCCAGCGCCGCCACGTCGTTCAGCAGATAGTGCGCGGTACAGCCCTGGAACATGGCCGATGCGGCGGTATCGAAGTCGATTTCGTCAGGCAGCACCGCCGCCAGCCGTGCCGGAATCGCCGCATACTGCGCGAAGCTTCCCCACGCGATGCACCAGGCGACGCGCTGGCCAATGGCTGGACGCGTCACTCCCGGCCCCGTCGCCACCACGACACCCGCGCCTTCCATTCCCAGCGTGCAGGGAATGCGGACGGGGTAGGTGCGCGAATCAGCGTACTTGCCCTGCCGCGTATGAATGTCCATGAAGTTCACCCCCGCGCACACCACCTGCACAAGTACCTCGCCCTCGCGCGGTACCGGCACCGGCGCATCGTCGCGCATCCGCACGACCTCCGGCCCACCGTAGCGCTCTATTGTCATCGCCCGCATCGTTTCAACCATTTTCGCCTCCACTCCACGCCCTAGAGTAGCGCGACCAGTGCTTCGATATCGGGCAGCGACTCCAGTCCACCGACGAGTTCGACGATGCGATGGGCGGCGTCGCCAGGGATTCGCTGCGCGACATTGAGGAAGAATTTCTCCTCGACCTCCGCGGGCGTCACGGGGCTTTCGGGGCTGCCCCGGCGCGCCCAGGCATCATGTTCCAGCACCGCGCCTGACCGCGTGAACACCTTCACCGTGGCGGCATGCCGGAACGCCGGACCGCGCGACTCGATGCGTTCGTCCTCGAAGGCATGAATGCGGCTGCTGAAGTCCAGCACAGCGGGATCGGCGATGCGCGCCTCGATGTAATCGTCGGCGCCGAGTCTGCCGCGCAAGGCAAGCACGCTCAGCCCGTAGAACAGGTTCATCTGCGCCGCCGTGACGCCGGCCGGCTTGTAGGGCCAGGCGACGTGCACATAGGTCATGCGCCCGCAACCGACTTCGATCCGCTCGATATCGTCCGCCTTCAGCTCGTGCTTGACCTGCAGGTAGCGATAGGCGTCCAGGGCCGCGTGCATGCTGGTCACGTTGGGGTACATCTTGAAGCCGACCTTGCCGGCCTCCCAATCCTCGCCCAGGCCTTCCGTCAGCCGGTTGATGCGGTAGTCGCGCGCGAAAGCGCTGAGATAGCCGCCATACTCGGCCTCGAGGATGTTCTCGATGCCGGTGAAGCCGCGCTGGGCCAGCAAGGCCGCCTGCAGACCGGCCTGTGCCGCGCGGCCGCCATGCAGGCGCTTGACCATCGCGCCCTCCTGCGCGGCCATGAGGCCGGCACCCAGTGAGCCCGCGATGCCCAGCGCGTGCTGCATCGCCGTCCCATCCAGGCCCAGCAGGCGTCCCGCTGTCGCGGCGGCCACGAAGGGCCCCGTGACGCCCTGCGGATGAAAGCCGTTGAGGAACAGCGCGGTCGTCGCGGCGTTGCCGGCGCGAGTGCCCACTTCGTACCCGGCCACGATGGCGGTCAGCACGTCGCGGCCGTTGCAGCCAGGAAACGCCTGCGCCAGAGCAAAGGCAACGGGCACCGCCAGCGAGTTGGGGTGGAGGATGGATTCCTTGTGGATGTCGTCCATTTCAAAGGCATGGCCGGCGGTGCCATTCACCAGCACGGCCTGCGACACCGAGGTGCGCGCGGCCGCGCCGCCGCCGTGCCCCCACAACGTGGCGGCGCTGTTGCCGCCTTCCGCCAGCACCATGTCCGCCACGTACCGCGTCCAAGGCAGCTGCGCGCCTTGCAGGCAGACACCGATGCCGTCCAACACGTGCAGGCGGATCTGCGCGATCAGGTCAGTCGGCAGGTCCTCGTATTGCAATCCTGCCGCGAATTCCGCCAGGCGTCGCGTGGGCCCGTCCGCCTGCGCTTGATCCAGGGGCTGCGCGTGTGCCGTTTGTGGCGGACGCGCCTGCGGTCCTTGGGACTTCGAAGTATTTGCTACCTTGTCCATATCTCTTACTCGGGTTTGATGTCCGCCGCGGCCACTGCCTGCTGCCAGCGTCGGGTTTCGGTTTCGATGAACTTGCCCAGCCCTGCCGCCTCGACGGGCAGCAGATCGTGCGCGGCGGCCGTCAGCGACTGCTGCACGACCTGGGATTGCGCGGCCTGGGCGAATGCGGCGGATAGCGTCGACACCACGGCCGCCGGCGTGCCGCGCGGCGCCAGCACCGCATTCCAGGCATAGACCTGGAAGTCCGGCACGCCCTGCTCGGCAACGGTCTTGAGGTCCGGCATCGCGGGATAGCGGTCCAGCGTGGACACGGCGATGGCCCGCACCTTGCCGGCATTGACCAGCGGCAGCAGCGCGCCGCCGGAATCGAACACGATCTGCACGTCGCCGCCGATCAGGCCATTGAGCGCGGCGGGCGAGCCTTTATATGGCACGTGGTACGCGTCAAGGCCGGTCGCGGACTTCAGCATCTCCATGGCCAAGTGGGAGGTTATGCCGATGCCGCCCGAGCCGAAGCGCAGGGTGCCGGGGTGCGCCTTGGCGTATGAAAGCAACTCAGGCAGGCTGTGCACAGGCAGGTCCTTGTTGACCACAAGAAAAAGGCGTCCGCGCGCAATCGGCGCCACGGGCGTGAAGTCCCTGGCCGTGTCGTAGCTCAAGTGTGCGTACAAGCCTGGGTTGATCACCATCTGGCCCGACGTGCCGAACAACAGCGTGTAGCCGTCGGGATCCGCCCCCTTCACGACCTGCGCGGCGACGATGCCGTTGGCGCCCGCCTTGTTGTCCACGATGACGGGCGTCTTCAGGATGTCGTTCAGCGCCACGGCATAGGCCCGCGCAATTGCATCGCTGGTCTGGCCCGGCGGGAATCCCACTACCATCCGGATCGGGCGCGCAGGGAAGTTTTCCGCGGCTCGGGCCTGGGGCGCCAACCAAGGCGCGGCCCCCAGCAGCGCGGACCCCGCGGCTGCCTGCAGGAAAGCGCGCCTGCGGTGGTCCGCCGGACGGGCGGCAACGCTGGCGAGGGTTGCGCAGCTATCCCCTGGCGAGCCAGGCGGCGTGCATTGCGCCGTACCACCGGTCGTGTACTTGCTCATTGCTGTCTCCTCTTATGACCGAGAGGCAGTCTAGACACGCTCCTGCTGTGTGTCTAATATATTGAACACCCATTCGCAATACAAAACTTGTATGGACCTGCGTCGCTTGCGCTATTTCCTCATCGTGGCTGAAGAGCTCCACTTCACGCGTGCCGCGCAGCGTATCGGCATTGCGCAGCCACCGCTGACTTACCAGATAAAAATGCTGGAACGCGAGCTGGGTGTCAGCCTGTTCGACCGGCAGCCCGGGCATATCCGGTTGACCGAAGCGGGCGCCGTGCTGCTGGAAGATGCGCGCGACATCCTGGACCGCGTCGGGCAAGCGGCGGTCCGCTGCCAGCGCAGCGCGCAGGGGCTGATCGGGCGCATAGGTGTCGGGTTCACGGAATCGGCATCGTTCTGCGTGGAGGTGACCACGGCGCTGCACCGCTACCGCGACCGTTATCCGCGGATAGAGATGACGCTCGAAGAAAACCGGTCCGTGCCGTTGGTGCAGTCGCTGCGCCAAGGCCGCATCGATCTCGCCTTCGTGCGCCTGCCCATAGGCATGGATGACGACGTGCATTTCAGGCTGATCTCCACCGAACCCATGGTGGTTGCGCTGCCCCGCATGCATCGCCTCGCCCGGCGCAAAAGCCTGCGGCTACACGAACTGCGCGACGAGCCTTTTCTGCTATATCCGCGTGCCACCCGCTTCGGCCTGTCTGACACCATCGTGACCGCCTGTGAAAAGCGCGGCTTCAGTCCCCGGATCGTGCAGCAAGCCCCGCAGATATCCTCGACCATCAATCTGGTCGCCAGTTCATTGGGCATCACCATCGTACCGGCCTGCATGCAGCAGGCACGCGTGGACCAGGTGCGCTACGTTCCCTTGAAAGACGACGATCTCAGCGCCAGCTTGGGTGTGGCCTTCCGCTCGGGGCCTTTGCCGCCCGCCGTGGCGAACCTGCTGGCCATGGTGGCCGCTTCGCCTGGCTCGTAAGTCTCCTGATGCTATGTCGAGATATGGGATCGGGTGCTGATGGACGTTCCTGTGCGCTTCCCTGCCCGAGGCCCGCATAGTCCGGCTATGAGGCAGAGAGTGCGACGTTATGAGCGAATCCTACCGCGTCGTTGACATCCTGGCGCTGTTAATGCGAATGCCGCGGATCGCCCCGCTGTTCGACCACCTTCAGATACAGCGTTGCCGGTTCCAGGCACATGCCGGTCGAGAGTTGCCCGGTCAGGCCGCGGAACAATTCCTGCCATGGCGTCTGTGGGGGTGGGATCTCGATCGTCGGTTCGCCTCGGCGTGCTTCCAGTTCAGCAGGCTCTACGGCCAACGTAACGGTGCGTGCGACGAGGTCCACACGTATGCGGTCGCCAGTGCGCAACAGGGCCAAGCCGCCGCCCACCGCCGCCTCGGGCGACATGTTCAAGATGGACGGGCTTGCCGAGGTGCCGCTTTGGCGCCCGTCGCCCATGCAGGGCAAGGAGTCCACGCCCTGGCGGATCAGGCTGGCGGGCGGCGCCATGTTCACCACCTCGGCGCCGCCAGGGTAGCCGACCGGACCCGCGCCGCGGATCACCAGGATGCAGCGCGCGTCGATGGCGAGCGCCGGATCATCGATGCGAGCGTGATAGTCCTCCGGTCCATCGAAGACAACGGCGCGCGCCTCGAACGAATTTTCATGGCCGGGTTCGGATAGATAAGCCTTGCGGAAATCCTCGCCCACGACCGACATTTTCATGATCGCGCTGTCGAAGAAGTTGCCCGACAGCACGATGAAGCCGGCGCGTTCTTTCAGGGGCGCGGCGCATGTGCGGATCACGTCGCGGTCCGTGGTAACGGCCGGGCCGGCGATGTCGGCCACGGTCTTGCCCGATACGGTCAGGCAGTCTCCATGCAGTCGTCCAGCCGCCAGCAGCTCATGCTGGACGGCCGGCACGCCGCCGGCGCGGTGGAAGTTCTCGCCCAGGTATTCTCCCGCCGGCACGCAGTTGACCAGCAAGGGCACGTCTTCGCCGCAGCGTTGCCAATCGTCCAGCGATAGATCGACGCCCATGTGCCGCGCGATGGCGATAAGGTGCGGCGGGCAATTGGTGGATGCGCCCAGGGCGGACGCTACGACGATGGCGTTCTCGAACGCCTTGCGGGTCATGATGTGCGACGGACGCACGTCCTGGCGCACCATTTCCACGATGCGCAGCCCCGTGGCGTACGCCATCTGGCCGCGTTCGCGGTATGGCGCGGGAATGCTGGCGCAGGTGGGCAGCGACATGCCCAGGGCCTCGGCCAGCGAATTCATCGAAAGCGCCGTGCCCATCGTATTGCAATGCCCCACCGATGGCGACGACGCGGTTGCCAGCGTCATGAAACCTTCGTAGTCGATCTTGCCGGCGGCCATCAAGTTGCGGGCATGCCAGATCACCGTACCAGACCCGACGCGCTTGCCTTCGTGCCAACCGTCGAGCATGGGGCCGCCGGACAGCACGATGGCCGGGATGTCCACCGTGGCTGCCGCCATCAGACAGGCCGGCGTCGTCTTGTCACAGCCGGTGGTCAATACCACGCCGTCAATGGGATAACCATGAAGAATCTCCACCAGACCCAGGTAAGCCAGGTTTCGATCAAGCGCGGCGGTGGGGCGCCGGCCTTGCTCGGCCAGGGGATGCACTGGAAATTCCATGGGAATGCCGCCCGCGTCCCGTATCGCCGCCTTCGTACGCTGCGACAGTTCCAAGTGATGCCGGTTGCATGGTGCCAGGTCGCTGCCGGTCTGGGCAATGCCGATGATGGGGCGGCCAGACTGCAGCTCGCTGCGCGTCAGGCCATAGTTCAGATAACGTTCGACATAGATGGCCGTCATATCGGCGTGTGAAGGATCATCGAACCATTTCTGGCTACGCAAACGTCTTGCGGTATCGGACACTGTGGATCTCCTGCTTTGCTTCGGCGCGTTTTTGCTCGGGCTCCCGGGGCGCTTGCCCCGGGTTCCCGCGTTTCAACATTATTCAATGCTTCAACGCTTCAGCCTTTGCGCGCTTTGTTGATTTCGTCCTGCAACTGCTTGACCAGCTCCGGGCCGAGTTCCTGAGTGTATTTATCCACCACCGGCTGCGACTTTTCGCGCAAGCGCTGCAGCTCTTCCGGCGAGACCGTATTGATCTTCATACCAGCCTCTTTCAGCACATTCATCGACTTGGCCGAATCGGCACGGCTGTCCTTGCGCTCGAAGTCGCGCGACGATGCAGCGGCCTGGCGGATCAGCTTCTGCTCGTCGGCGGACAAGGTGTTCCACCATTTCTTCGATGCCAGCAGGACCCACGGCGTATAGACGTGCCGCGTCATGCTCAGGTAAGGCTGCACTTCATAGAATTTGCTGCTCTGGATGGTAGTGACAGGGTTCTCCTGGCCATCCACCGTGCGCGTCTCCAGCGCCGTGAACAACTCCGAGAACGGCATGGGCACCGCGTTGGCGCCCAGTGCGCCGAACACCCCCAGTGCTATCTTGTTTTGCATCACCCGCAGCTTGATGCCGTCCAGGTCCTCCGCCTTCACGATGGGGCGCTTGGAGTTCGTCACGTTGCGAAAACCGTTTTCCCAATACACCAGGCCGACCAGGCCCTTGTCATCCAGCATCTTCAGCAGCTTCTCGCCGAAAGGTCCGTCGAGCACCGCGTCCGCTTCTTTGTCGTCATTGAACAGGAACGGCAGGTCGTAGATGCCGAATTCCTTCACCATGGTGGCCAGCGGCGCCGTGGACCCGACCATCATCTCCTGCGCACCGCCCACCAGTGCCGCCTGCATCTGCTCGTCGGATCCCAGGTTGGCCGAGCCGTAGGTGCGCATTTTCAGCTTGCCGCCACTGATCTTGCCCAGCTCCTCGGCCAGGTAACGGGCCGCGCGACCCTGTACGCTTTCGTCGTTCAGGCCGTAGCCGAAGCGAATGATGCGGGTCTTTATTTCCTGGGCATGGGCCAGGCTGGCCACACTGCAGGCCGATATCGCCGCCAGCGCGACGATCAGTTTTTTCGTGCGAGTGAACATGTTGAGTCTCCTCAGGGTTACCTTGATGGTTATCGCGCTACGGGTTGCTGCAACACAAACTAGTGGATCCACTTCGCGGGGACGGTGATCAGCTCGGGAAAAATCACCATCAGCACCAGCAGCAGGGTGTACGCGACGACATAGCGCCAGGCGCCACGGATGATGGTTTCCATGCGGATCCGCGCCACGCTGGCAACGACGTTCAATACCGTGCCGACCGGGGGCGTGAGCAATCCCACGCACCCGACCATGACGAACATGACCCCGAAGTAGACCGGATCGATACCCGCTTTCGTGATCACTGGCATCAGTACCGGGGCCAGGATCAGGATCGTTGGCGTCAGGTCCATGGCGGTCCCCACCAGGGTAAGGAGGATCAGCAGCGCGAACATCAGCCACTTCGGATGGTCGAGAAAGGGCGCCAGCAATGCGACCAGGTCCTGCGGCATGTCCGCCAACGTGATCATGTACGAGGACACCATCGCGGCCGCGACCAGGAACATGACGATGGCGGTGGTATTCGCGGCACGCAAGAAGAGCGGCCCCAGGTCCTTGAAGCGGATTTCCCGATAGACGAACAGGCTGATCAACAGCGCATACACGGCCGCCACCACGGCCGCTTCGGTCGGCGTAAAGATACCGCCGCGCAAGCCGCCGATGATGATGACCGGCAGGAACAGCGCCCAGATGGATTCGCGTAGCGCCCGCAAGCGGGCCGACCACGGCTGCCTGGGTGTCGGCGCGACACGCGCGCCGCCGCTGCGCCGCGAGGTCCACGTCCACACGGCGATCAGTGTCAGCGCCATCAGCAAGCCGGGCGCGATGCCGGCAAAGAAAAGCTTGGTGATCGATACGTTGGTCGCCACGCCGTAGATGATGAAGGAGATGGACGGCGGGATGATGGGAGCGATGATGCCGCCGGCGGCAATCAGGCCGGCCGAGTCGCCTGCCTCATAGCCCTTTTCGCGCAGCATGGGTATCAAAAGCGAACCCAGCGCGGCGGCGTCGGCTACGGCCGAACCGGACAGCGCGGCCAGCAGGACGCTGGCGAAGATCGCCACGTAGCCCAGGCCGCCCCGGATATGGCCGACGAACATCGACGCAAGGTTCACGATGCGGCGCGATATCCCACCTTCATTCATCAATTCGCCGGCGAGCATGAACAGCGGAACAGCCATCAGCGTGAAACTGTTGGCACCGGAAAGCATGTTCTGCGCAATGATCTGGGGATCGACGAAATCGAGCTGGAACATCATCGGCACTGCGCTGATGATCAGGGCGAATGCGATAGGCATGCCCAAGGCGAGCAGGCCTAGCAAGACAATCAGAAAGACGGAAAGAATCATGGCGTCCGGGGATGATGACTGGCGAAAGGCTGCTTACGGCTGCCCGTACGCAGGGTTGCGGCAATGCCGCGCACGAAAGAGGAAGGCGCTCCTGGGCCCGGGTTCAACTGAGCGGGTCGGTGGCGCTGGCATCCAGTGGCGGCTCGGCGCCCCCCAGCGTCAATACGATGTCGGCCAGCGTCAGCAGGGCCATGGCAATGGCGGCATACAGGCAGGCCAGGTCGAAGAGACCCGCCGGCAGTCCGGTTACGGGAAGCTGCGTACCCATGCCGATCTGGGTCTGCGCCCAACTGCCCTTTATCCACATGCAGAGCACCGCCAGGATCAGCGCCTGGCAGAACAGATGTGAGATACGGCGGGAGGCGCGGCCGAAACGCTCGACCAGCATGGTCACGCCCATGTGGGTGTGCGTTCGTGTCGCCAGCACGGAGCCGATGAAGATCAGCCACACGAAGGCCAGCCGCGACACTTCGTCGGAAATGTTGATGCCCGAATTGAACAGGTAACGCAGCGCGACGTTGCCGAACAGCAGTACGACCATGGTGACCAGACAGGCCACCATCAGCCAGCTCTGGATGCGGAAAACCAGAGCGAGCGCGCGGTCGAACGCGCGCGGGGCCGGGCCCGGCGGAGGAAATGTTTGCATCGTTGTCTCCCTGCGTTTTTTTGGCTTTTCTCGACGCGAGGAGGATGGTAGCGCTACCATGTGGCTCTTGCCAACCCCTGCTCGGGTTTGTCCCAACATCGGCTTTGGGTCAAACTTGCCGCTTTTGCCTCTGCTCACCCATGACGGTACGAAGGTCCAGGAGTTCACACCGCAACGGCGTCACGATGGCCGACGTCGCTCGTGCCGCGGGCGTCGGCGCCATTACCGTGTCGCGCGCACTGAGTACGCCCGACAAGGTGCAGCCGGAGATGCGCGCCCGTATCAAGGATGCGTGCGATCGCCTGGGTTATGTGCCCAACCATGCCGCCAGTGCGCTGGCGTCGGCGCGTTCACGCACCATTGTGGTGCTGATTCCATCGCTGACCAATGTGGTCTTCGTGGACATCGTGGTGGGTATGAAAGAGATATTGGACGCCCACGCCTACCACATGCATATCGGGCTGACCGGTTATTCGGCGCAAGGGGAAGAAGCCCTGCTGCGCACCTATCTGCAACACTCTCCTGATGGTTTGATCCTGACCGGCATCGATCACCGGCCGGCCACCTGGAAGCTGCTGGAGTCGCTGAAGATCCCCACGGTTCATACCATCGAGACCTTGTCCGGCGACTCGGGAATGAGCGTGGGTTTTTCGCAGTTCGACTCCGGGTATGCGGCGGGCCGCCATCTGGTGGAGCGCGGCTACCAGCATATCGGCATCATCGGCGCGCAATTGGACCCGCGTTCACTGCGCCGGTGCGAGGGATGCCGGCAAGCCTTGCGCGACGCCGATAGGTACGATCCCGAACTCGAGATCATGACGCCGACCAAATCGTCGCTTGGTCTGGGCGCCGAACTGCTTGAAGCCATGCTGCGCGATCACCCTGAATGCGATGGGCTGTTCTTTTGCAACGATGACCTTGCCCAAGGCGCGGTGTTCCAATGCGGACGCATGGGCATCGAGGTACCCGCCCGCATGGGCCTGGTGGGATTCCATGACCTGAGCGGTGCCGCGTGGACAACGCCGCCTTTGTCCACGATCGCCACGCCGCGCTACGAGATCGGCCGCTCGGCCGCTACGCTGCTCTTGAACGAACTGGAGGGACGGCCGAATCCACAACGTCACCTGGACTTGGGGTTCCGACTCGTACAACGGGAAACCACCTGAGCCTGTCCGTCCACTGGCGGCGCCTGGATCAGCGCCGTGCTGGTCTCCTTGCGCCGTGCTACTCGACCTTGATCCCGGCGTCGCGGATCAGCTTGCCCCACTTCGCATGTTCGCTCTGTATCACCTGTGCGAAAGCCTGCGCGGTTCCGCCCAGCGGTGCGTTGCCTTCGGCGAGCAGGCGGTCCTGAACCTCTTTGCTCGCCACCACGGCGTTGACCGCCTTGTTCACCGCAGCCACTACATTCGGCGGCAATCCGGCCGGTCCCACCAAGCCCAGCCACGTCGTCGCTTCGAAATCCGGATAGCCCTGTTCCGCAACGGTCGGTAGATCGGGCAGCCCCGGCAGACGCTGGGCGGAAGTGACCGCCAGGCCGCGGATCTTCTTGGCCTGCAACTGCGGCATCACCGAGGCCGCGCTGCCGAAGTACGTGTCCACCTGGCCACCTAGAAGATCGGTCATGGCTGGACCCGCTCCCTTGTACGGCACCTGCATCATCTGGATGCCGGCCGCGCGGATCAGCATTTCGCCAGCCAGATGACCCACCGTGCCCAAGCCGGCCTGGGCGACGGTGTACTTGCCCGGTTCGCGCTTGGCGGCCTGGACCAGGTCAGCAAGCGTCTTGAAGGGCGACTCATTGCGGACCACCAGCACGACAGGCTGTGCGCAGACTTCGACGATGGGCGTCAGGTCCTTCAAGGGATCGAAAGGCATGCTGGCATACAACGCCGGGTTGATCGCCATATTGGAGGTCTGCGCCATCGCCAGCGTATAGCCGTCGGGGCGGGCCTTCGACACCTGGTCCAGGCCGATATTGCCGGCCGCTCCAGGACGGTTGTCGACGATCACTTGCCATTTGTCCAGCACGGTCAGCTTCTCCGCCACCAGCCGGGAAACCGTATCGGTGCCACCGCCGGGCGGAAAAGGCACCACCAGCTTGATGGGTGACTTGGGCCAATCGGCCGATTGCGCGCTGGCCCAGGCGGGCATGAGCGCGGAGGGCAGCAGCGAGGCGGCTGCCGCGGCCTGGAGGAAATGACGTCGATCCATGATGGGAGGTCTCCTGTTTTTATCGCTGCTGTGGTCGCTGATTTCAGCGCCGAGCTTATCGTAACGGCTGCGCCGAGGCCCGCGCGGCCTCGGTAATGAAACAATTCTTCTTCAAACGGGCAGGCCCTTGGCCCGCAATACCGCATCGAATCGCTCCGGATCGGCGGTCCCGCTGCGATTGGTCTCGCGTATCTTGGCCTCCTTCTCCAGATGGGCGCGCGTGCGCGCCAGGATGTCGGCGGCTTCATCGGCACGCACGGCGATCACGCCGTCGGCATCGGCCACGATGAGGTCGCCCGGCAGCACCGCCATGCCCGCGCAGGTGATCGGCACGTTGATCTCTCCCGGGCCGTCCTTGGTCGGGCCGCGATGCGTGTGGCCACGGGCCCAAATGGGCATGCCATCTTCGGCCCATTCGACCAGGTCGCGCACCGCGCCGTCGATGACCAGCCCAGCCAGCTTGCGTGCCACGCAAGTGGTGCGCATCAGTCCGCCAACCAACGCCTGAGTCAGGTCCGCGCCGCCATCGATGACCAGCACGTCACCCGGCTGCACCATCATCAAGGCCTTGTGGATCATCAGATTGTCGCCAGGGCGCACGCGCACCGTGAAGGCCGGCCCGCAGATCGTCGTATCCAGTCTGGCGTGATACTGCCTCAATCCCAAGGTGCCGACGTTGCGGCTCATGGCGTCGCCGATGGCCGCCGCGGGCAGGCCCTGGAAGCCCTGCACGATGTCGGAGGCGGGGCCAGCCGCGCGCGGATTGATGCGGTAGCCGGCAGGCCAAGACGGTTGAGCGGCGGCATTCGTCGGGGCTTGCGTTGGATCTTGCGTCGGGTTTTGCATAGTCATTCGCTCCAGAAAATCTTGCACAAGGAAAATCTGCTTTGCTTCAAACCGGCGCCACGGCGGTTCGCGCCAGAACCTCTGCGTTCACGCAGGCGGCGGCATCGGCAGGTTCTCCACGCAACCAGCCGAGCACATTGCGCGCTGCGCCGGCCGCCATGCCTGCCAGCGCCGCCGGCGTGGACCCGCCGACGTGCGGCGTAAGCACCACGTTGCGCAGCTGCAGCAGCGGGCTGCCCGGCGGCAGGGGCTCGACCGCCATGGTGTCCAGGCCCGCGGCATAGAGATGGCCCGCTTGCAGCGCGGACACCAGCGCGGCTTCATCCACCACTTCGCCACGCGCGGTGTTCAAGAGGATGGCGCCCTTGGGCAGGCGTGCCAGACGTTCGCCGTTCAGCAAATCGCGTGTATGGGCATTCAAAGGCACGTGCAGGCTGAGCACGTCACAATGCGGCAGC
The DNA here is from genome assembly GCF_021325795.1 of Bordetella sp. LUAb4. Taxonomy (GTDB): domain Bacteria; phylum Pseudomonadota; class Gammaproteobacteria; order Burkholderiales; family Burkholderiaceae_B; genus Bordetella_C. Next base: position 150,397 of record NZ_JAHPZX010000010.1, read on the forward strand.
ATGTCGTCAAGCGTATCCCACAGCGTGACATCGGCAACCGGGCTGGCTGTTCCGCGCAATGCCGGATCATAAGCATGCACGCGCATCCCCAGGGCCAGGCAGACGCGCGCCACGCGCTGCCCGATCTGGCCGAAACCCACCAGGCCCAGCGTGCGGCCTTGCAGTTCAAGGCCGTCCTGCGCGCGCGACCAGCGGCCGGCACGCAGCTCGCCATCCATCCAGTTGATGCGGCGCGCGGCGGCGAACAGCAAACCCAAGGTCATTTCGGCGACGGACTGGGCATTGGCGCCGGGCGTCATGTAGACAGGAATGCCACGTTCGGTGCAGGCAGCCACGTCGATATTGCTGACGCCAACGCCATGCTTGGAGACGACCTTCAGCGTCGGGCAGGCTGCGATGGCCTGGGCATCCAATGCCACGGTACGGGAGATGACGGCATCGATGGGCTCGCGAGCCATGATGGCGCGCACGCGCTCGACGTCATCGGCATCGGGCAGGTAGATCACGCGCGCGCCGGCGGTCTGCAGCAGGTCGACGCCGGCTTGCGCCAATTTGGGTGCGGTAACGAAAACGGTATGAGTCATGAGACATTCTCAGGAAGAAACGTGCATGGTGGCGGTGCTCTTGTGCTCAGAGAGGGATGGCCCGAAGCCGTAGAGCCGGCCGGGGTTGTCCCACAAGATGGCGCGACGCAGCGCGGCATCCGGTACCGCGGCGGACATCCAATCGAGCAGCGCGGCATCGTCGGGCATGGGTTCGCCGCGGCAAGCCGTAGCGGGATGCGGCCAATTCGTCCCCCACACCATGCGATCCGCCGCGATGTCCACCAGCCGGCGCGCCAGCGCTGCCTGCGGCCGGTAAGCCGGCGCGTTTTCAGCACCGTCCAGTTCCAGGCCGGACAACTTGATCCAGGTGCGGCCCTGTGCCAGCAGCCTGGCAATGGCCGTCATGGCGGGATGTTCATCCCATCCTTTGGCGGGCAGACGTCCCATGTGATCGATCACCAGCGGCACCGGCAGGTCCGGCAGGGACGGTGCCATGGCCGCGATGGTGTCCGCGGCGGCATGCAGTTGCACATGCCACCCCCACGCCGCGATGCGACACGCAACCCTGGCCAGCGCGTCGGCCGCCACCGGCGTGGGACGCAGCAGGTTGAAGCGGACGCCGCGCGCACCGGCCTGATGCAGCGCCGCCAGGCCGGCTTCGTCGATGTCCGGATCGATGACCACCACCGCGCGCGCTGCCACGCCTTCCTGGTCGAAGCGCTGTACCGCATCCAACGTGCAGCGGTTGTCCAGGCCGTAGCTCGAAGGCTGGACCACGACCACGCGGGCGATCCCCAAGGCCTGCCGCAGCGGCCGATACGTAGCCACGGTGGCCGGAGGCGGATGCAGGTCCGCGCCCGGCGCGTAGGCATAGGCAGGATCATTGATATGGATATGGCAGTCGCAGACGGTCAGCGCGGGCTTGGGCGTGGCAGCGGCCAGGGGCGAGGCTGGCCCCGCTACCGGTAGCGCGAGTGACGATGCGGGCAACAGCGAAGACGCCATTCTTACCTCCTGCCGTCACTCATCCACCGAGACGTGCGCCTGCTGGGCGGCACGCGCCCAGCGCTGCGCGTCGGCGCGTACGTAGTCAGGGAACTGTTCCGCCGACAAGGTGGAGACGTCCGCGCCGATCTCCTGGAAGCGCTGGCGGACGGCATCGTTGCGGCGCACCTGGTCCATCGCCTGTGCCAGCTTGGTGGTAACGGCGGCCGGCATGCCAGCCGGTCCGAACAGGCCGGTATAGATGATGGAGGTCAGCTCGGGGTGGCCTTGTTCGGCCATCGTGGGCACATCGGGCAGCAAGGGCGAACGCTGCTCGCCTGTCTGGGCGACTGCCTTGACGCGTCCATCGCGCACCAATGGCGCGGCCGTGGTGATCTGGTCGACCATGGCGTCGAGCTGCTGTCCCATCAGGTCCGTCGCGGCCGGCCCGGTGCCTTTGTACGGCACGATGGTCGCTTTCAGTCCACCTTTGTCATTGATCAGCGCGGCCACCAGATGCGTATAGGAACCGTATCCCGCGATCCCCATCGTGACACCCTTCTGTTGGGACAGCGCGTATTGCTGGAATTCCTTGAAGTCCCGCGCGGGCACCTTGGTCGAGATCGTCAGCACGGACGGATTGGTGGTGATCGCGGAAATCGGCGTGAAACTGGTAACGCCGTCATAGGGCACCCGCTTGCTGACGGCATTGGCCACCGCATTCGGACCGGAGTTGCCCAGTAGCAGGGTATAGCCGTCCGGTTTTGCGCGCGCCACGTAGGTCGCGCCGATCACGCCGCCCGCGCCGGCGCGGTTTTCCACCACCACGGACTGGCCCAGCTGGCGACCCAGCTCGGCGGAAATGATGCGGGCCGTCGTATCGATGTTGCCCCCGGGTGCGAAAGGCACGACCAGGGTGATGGGACGCGCGGGGTAACGATCGTCGGCGTGTGCCGCGGCGGACAGGCACAGCGCGGCGGCGCACGCCAGGAGGCGTCCTGTCCGGGCAGGACGCGTAACGCGCCCGCCCGGAGTGCTAGGCGATGAGGTCAAGATTCGTCTCCATCTTGTTGTTCGTTGTGTGGCCAGGGCGGCCTTGTCGCGCGTGACCAGGCCTTCAAGGCGCTTGGTCCGTGCACTGGCAAAATTGTCGGCGCTGATGATTGATCCGGTCTACTGTAAAATTTTGATCAATTGAGTCCTTTTGGATATCAAATTTCATGGACCTGCGTGATCTCAAGTATTTCGTCGCTTTGGCCCAGGCCGGCAATACGCGGCGCGCGGCGGATGCCGTGCATCGTTCCCAGCCGGCGTTGATCAAGGCCATCACGCGCCTGGAGGCGTCGGTGGGGGCGCGGCTGTTCGAACGTGTAGGCCGTGGGCAACGCCTGAGCGCGGCGGGCGCGGCCCTGCTTGCGCGCGCCACGCCGCTGCTCAACGCGGCGGATGCCGTGCGGGATGAAGTCGCCGCGTTGGGGCAGGGCACGGCCGGCATCGTGCGCTTGGGCTGTGGACCGCTGGGCGCCGAGTACCTGCTGCCGACCATCTCGCAGCGCTTGCTGCAGGAGGCACCCGACGTGCAGCTCAAGCTGTTGATCCGCATGAATTACGAGTCGCGTATCGAATTGCGCGACGGTAATCTGGATCTGGTGTTGGGCTTCGTGCCTGAACATGACGATGCTGACTTCGTCTACGACACCTTGCTGGAAGATATCGTGGTGGTGGCCGCGGGTGCCGGGCATCCCATCCTGCGCGCCCGCAAGCCGGTCACCTTGGAGCAACTGGCGTGTTATCGCTGGGCTTTGCCCAATGTGAGCGTCGCCAGCCGGGTATGGCTGGACCAGGTTTTCGAATCGCGCGGGCTGACGCCGCCGCAGACGCAGATCGAGACCAATTCCATACCGCTCATCCCACGCGTCATCGCGGACACGCATCTGCTCAGTTTTGTTTCTCGCCGTACCATCCAGGCAAGCCGGGGGCGTCTGCGTGAGATCCCGCTCGAGACAACGACGCTGGTGCGCAATTTCGGTCTGACCTATCCGAAGGATGTCAGTCTTTCACCCGCGGCAGAGAAGTTGGTGGATCTGCTGCGTGAACACGGACAAGCGCTGTTCCATAAAATGGATTGATGCGTCTCGAAGGAATTTGCCCATGCCGGCGGCCTTGAATTCACTCGCCTGGATTTTTGACGTCCTCGAACGCGAGGAAACCTATTTACCCAAGCCGATGTTCGGCTGCCTGGCCGCGTATCTGGATGGGCAGCTGTGCCTGGTGGCCGCGGATCGGGATGAGCCCTGGAATGGCCTGCTCGTATGCACCTCGCAAGACCGCCACGCGGCGCTCATCGAAGACCTGCCGGCGCTGCGTCCGCATCCTGTGCTGGGGAAGTGGTTATATATTCCCGAAACCGATCCGGGGTTCGAGGACACCGCGCGGCAGGCAGCGGCGCTGGTGCTTGCTCACGATGAACGGATAGGTGTAGAACCCAAGCCGAGACGCAAAGGCGGGCGGATGTCCTTGCCCAAGGAATAGGGCGCGGCCGTTGAATCGGGCTCCGGGTCATGGTGATGCCAACGGCAGCGGTTGCCAAGGCGACGCCGCCGGGCAAGAGCGCTGGGGCCGATTCCGCGGTTTGAAGGAGGCTAGGCACTCAGTTGCGCCATGCTTATATCCTTCGCGAGCAGCTCGCGTCGGACCATGGCGTGTATGCCTTTATTGCCATCGACCAGCTGGGTGACGTGCAAATCGCAAGCGAGGCTGCAGAAGGTATAAGCGTCCTGTTCGGACCATCCCTGGGTTCTGGATAGCAGGGCGATCATCTTGCGTAGCGCGATCTTGGCGGCATCGTCCAGGTCTTCGTGGAATGCCATGGTGATGATATGCGTCGCGGTTTTGGCGATGGGAAGATTCAGTGCGACCTGCTTATGCAAGACGAATTGGAAAGTCCCGGTCAGCGAGGTTTCGAGCGCTGTCAGGCAGACCTCGCCGTCTCCCTGCACGGCATGCCCATCTCCCGTGGAAAACAACGCCAAGGGTGTTTGCACCGGAAAGAACGTGGTCGAACCCACGCCGAGTTCCTTATTGTCCATATTGCCGCCGTATTCGCGGGGTTCGATGGAGCTGACGGGACCGTATTCGGGACGGGGCGCCACGGCCATGACGCCGAAGAAGGGTGCCAGGGGGATCGACGGACCAAAAGGCATATTGGCGAGCATGCGTTCTTCATCGATGGGAATTGCCATGATGCGCCGGTTGGGAAAATCTTCGGGCAGCGTGCCGCGCAGAGGCAGCTGTGAGTTCCATCCCCATGGGTAGCGCAGCTTGATGTCCAGGACCCGCACCTCCAGCACATCTCCGGGTTCAGCGCCGCGAATGCCGATAGGACCGGTAAGGATGTGGCCGGCGAACATGGGTTTGCATTGTTCATGGATCAGGCGATGCTCGGGGAGCAGGTCGAGCCCGAGTTCGTTCAGATAACCCGGCCCTCCGCTGACGGTATCAATGACGACCGTATCGCCGGAGTCGACGATGACGGAAGGCTTGAGCGCGGCGCTCAAGTATCCCCAGTGGATGGTTTCAGGGGATGCGGGCAGGTGATGGGAGGGCATGGTCCGATCGATTCGAGAGGGGGGGACTCTCTATGATGGACTTTGGCCACTAATACTGGAATGAGGCCTATCCCTAGCCGCCGGCATAAACATGGCGAGACGTGGCGATGACGGCCTCGAGCGGAAATGGACTTGCAAGAAATCGACGCTCGTTCAAAACCGCGACACTGAAAACGCCTTCAGGTCGATGCTGGGACGCGCATTCGTCAATAACTGCCCAATCAAGGAGGCAGTCGTCGCCGACTGCGTCAAACCCAGATGGCCATGGCCGAATGCGTATAAGACGTCTGGATTCATTGGGGAAACGCCGATCACCGGCAGGGAGTCCGGGGTGGTCGGGCGATTGCCCATCCATTGTTTGGCGCCCGCATCCTCCAGATCCGGAAGATAGCGGCGCGCCAGCTTCAACAAGGCCTCGCTGCGTTTGAAGTTCGGCGCGGCGTCCAGTCCCGCGAATTCGGCCGCGCCGCCGATGCGCAGGCCTATCGCCAATGGCGTGGCGACGAACATGCGCTCCGCGAAGATGACTTCGCGATTCAGGCGGCCAGCGCTGCCGGGAAGCGTGGTGTTATAGCCGCGCTCGCTTTCGACCAATGCATGGTCGCCCACGGTGCGCGCGAGCCGCGCGGACCATGCTCCCGCGGCGATAAGGACCTTGTCGCCCGTCACCAGCCGGCCGTCGCCGGTACGCACCGCCACGGCACCCGCGCTCGCCGAGTCACCGGCACTACCCAAGCCAGCCGAGCCACGGGGACCGCCAGGGCCACCGGCGCCCCCTACGCTGCCCGCTTCAACGCCCGTGGCATCACCTCGGATGAAAGTCGCACCGCGTTCCTGAACTTTCTGGCGCAACACATCGACGATGCGCTTGGGATCATCGATGTGCGCCCAGTCTTCCAGCATGACCGCATGCTTGAAGACCGGCGCCAGCCCTGGCTCCAGTTCCCGCAGCTCGCTCAAATCGACGGGGCGCCAGCGCACGCCGCGCTCACGCTTGAATTGCCAGGACGCCCGCTCGTCCGCGTAAGCCGCGTCGGTTTCATAAACGGTCAAGGCCCCGCGTTTGTGCAGATCCGCCCATAGGCCGAGATCCCCAAGCATGGCTTCGAAGTCCGCCAGGCACAGGCTGTTCAGGGACGCCAGGGCGTCACCTATGCGTGCATAGTTGGCCGGATCCCCGACTTTGCGCAGCGCGAGATACCACGGCAGCAGACGCGGCGCATGACCGGGCCGGATGGCCAGTGGCCCCAGCGGATCCAACAGCCAGCGCAGCGGCTTCAGTCCCAAGCCCGACAGACTGAGCGGTACGCATTCGGACACGGCGATGCCGCCGGCGTTGCCATGGGAGGCCCGGTCTCCTTCGAAATCCCTATCCACCACGGTGACGCGGAAGCCACGCCCTTGGGCCGCCCACGCGCAACTGAGGCCGACGATGCCGGCTCCCACCACGACCAGATGCCGCATTCCTGCTCTCCAAAAAATCGAAGTCACTTACCAGAGCGTTTGTTTTCGTGGGGAGGCCCCAATGTCCCTGTGACGTCCGCCCCGGCCGATCACTTGACCAGAAATCCCTTCCACAGGGGATCACGATCATTGACGAAGATGGTGTTGTGGCCGGTGATGCGTGCCCAGCCTTCAACACTGGGACGAATGCCGTCATAGTCGCCGACCTTGACAGCCTCTACCGCGATGCCATTGAACGACGTGCCGATGATGCTCTCATGGACGAATTTTTCGCCGAGCGCCAGCTTTCCCCGCGCGACCAATTGCGCCATCCGCGCCGACGTGCCCGTGCCGCAGGGCGAACGGTCGATCGCCTTGTCCCCATAGAACACCGCATTGCGGGCGCTGGCGCCTTGCATATGGGGCTTGCCGGTCCACATGACGTGGGACAGGCCGTTGATCTCCGGCGTTTCAGGATGCACGAAGGTGTATTTCTCGTTGGCCTTGCGCCGCAAGAGGGGACTCAAGCGTTGGATGTCGGAAGGCGAGAGACTGTCCAGGTCGGCAAAGTTGGGCTGGCTTTCGACGATGGCGTAGAAGTTGCCGCCATAGGCGACGTCGAAGCGGATCTCCCCCAGGCCATCGACGTCGACGGACAAGTCGCGCGAGTGAAGGAAGGAGGGAACAATGGTCAGCCGCACGGATTCGACGTGCTCGCCGGTCATCGTGTAGTGGGCGAGCACCAGGCCAGCCGGGGTGTCCAGGCGCAGAACGCCGGGTTCGCGCGGCTTGACCAGTCCGTTCTCGATCAAAAAGGTCACGGTGCCTATGGTGCCGTGCCCACACATGGCCAGGCAGCCGCTGACTTCGATGAAGAGTATCGCCACATCGCAGTCCGGCCGCGTCGGTGGGTAGATGATCGTGCCCGACATGATGTCATGGCCACGCGGTTCGAACATCAAGGCCGTGCGTATCCAGTCGTACTCGCGCTCGAAATGGGCGCGCCGCTCGATCATCGAGTTCCCTTGCAAGGCAGGGGCGCCACCGGTGACGAGGCGGACAGGATTGCCGCAGGTGTGGCCGTCGATACAAAAGAAGGTGTGGTTCATTGCATGAATCCTGGTTCGAAGGGAAAGCAAGGAAAGCGTGCGGCATGAAAAATCAGAGAAAGGGTTGGCGCACCCACGTCCCGCCTTTCATCACCCCCACGATCTTCTCTCCTTGATTCTTGACGAGTACCGAAATATCTTCGACGGGATTGCCGTCGACCACCAGCAGATCGGCGTAAGCGCCTTCCGCGATCACCCCCAGTTTGCCCTGGCGGTCGAGAATCTCCGCGCCTATGGCAGTGGCCTGGCAGATCACCTCGAAATTACCCAGCACCTTGGCCCGTATTTCCAGTTCTTCCGTCTGGTACTGCTGCATGTCGCCCAGCAGATCGCTGCCGATACCCATCTTCACACCATGGCGTTGCAAAATCTTCAGCGCTTCGATGCCCTGCAGGCGCACGTTCTCGTTCTTTGCCAGCGTGTCGTCCGACAAACCTTGCTGCTTACCGACCTTGCTCATGGCATCGTACGTGACGAGCGTAGGTACTGCATAGGTGCCGTGCCGCGCCATGACGGCGGCTGCCTCGTCGTCGATCAGGTTGCCGTGCTCGATCGTCTTCACGCCCAGCCTGGCGACGCGGCTGATGGCGGCCGCGGTGTAAGCGTGGGCCATCACGTAAGTCTGGTGAGACTGCGCTTCCTCGACCACGGCCTTGATCTCGTCGACCGAGAACTGCAGATTGCCGATAGGGTCGGTCGGCGAGGCAACCCCACCAGAGGCCATGATCTTGATCTGGTTGGCCCCCGATCGCATCTCCTCACGGACCGCCTTTCTGATGGCGTCGACGCCGTCGACGATGCGCCCGATCGCACCGGCATTGCGGTTGCACCCACACGGATCCGGGTCGGAATGATCGTAGCGATCGCGGAAATCGGCATGTCCGCCGGTTTGCGACAGGGCTTTGCCGCTGATGAAGAGACGCGGGCCATCTATGGTGCCGTCCTCGATGGCACGGGTCAGTGCGTAGTCGGCGCCGCCGGCGTCGCGTACCGACGTGAACCCCCGTTCGAGCATGCCTTGCAGAATGGGCACGGCCCTGAGTATGGCCAAGGTATTCGGCAGGCGCCCGTTCAAGCCCAGGTTCGCCACGGAAGCAATCACGTGGACATGGCAGTCGATCATGCCCGGCATGACGGTCTTGCCTGCCACGTCGACAACGGCTGCGTCTTTCGCGGGCAGCTCGCCGGCGGCGATCCGTTGAATCTTGCCATCGACCACGAGAATGGAATAGAGCGTCGCGTCGTCGGGATGATGGATATCGAGAACCTTGCAGTTTTTCAGGATGATCATCTGGGTTTCCAGGGTTAGACGGTTTCCAGCGCGACGCCGGGCGGTAGTTCACCGTCCAGGGTCGCCGCCGTTTCGGACAGGGCGGCGGCCAGCAGTTGCGCGACGATGGTGGCGGGAGCCAGGTCCACGCCATCATAATTGGCGGCGTGATCGAGCAGGTTGAGAGATCCCACGACCGTGCCCCGATTGAGCACGGAGATGTTCAATACGCTACCCAGGCCATGGCTGGTCAATAAGGCATGATCGGAAAAGACGGCGGCCAGGTCAGCGGGGGAAGAGCCGACGTAGCCGGTGCCAGCGAGCAATACCCGGTCTACCCAAGGGCTCTGCGTGACCCGTTTGATGCCGCCAACGGGATTGATGTCGGGGCGGCTGCTATAGAGTCGCTGCAGCAGCCTGGCCTTGGTGTCGAAGGCGAGTATCGTGTACAGGCGGTGACCATAGAGCGCCTGTAGCGCCACATCGCTGGCCTGCCACCGTTGTGCGGGTGTCGTGGCCGCGCCGAGCGCCGTCGCCAGGTGGGCGAGGATGTCCAGCTTAGCGGGTCGTTGCAAGAGCGTCTCCCGTAGCGGCGCCGCCTGCGCGGGTATTGGATGCCGCGATGTCTTCCAGTGTCCTGCCGGTCGTGTTGATGCCAAAGAAGAGGACCGCGAGCGCGCCGGTCAGAAGGACCAGCGTGGTCATGCCGAACACGCCGGCGAAACCCAGGGTAGGGTATATCGCGCCGACGATGGTGGGCGATGCGATGGCACCCAGACGCGCGAAGGATGACGCGGTGCCCATGCCGGTGGCGCGCATATGCGTGGGATAGAGCTCGGGGGTATACGCATATTGGCCGGCATTCACGCCATTCATGCCAAAGGACAGGAAGATCGACGCGACGAGGATGCCGGTCGGATCCTTGATGAATACCAGCGCGATCGCCGCGGCGCAGGCAAAAGCCATGTACATCACGATGGTCGCTTTACGGCCTATCTTGTCGTTGAAATACGCGGCGGAGTAGTAGCCGGGGATCTGGGCCAGATAGATGGCGATGGAATACGAAAAGCTCTTGGTAATTGTCAGCCCTTGCTGAACCAGCAGCCCCGGGATCCACGTGAAAAACGCGTAGGAGCAGAAGGTGATCGAAAGCCAGAAGGTCCACGTCATGGCGGTGATGCCACGCCAGGGCGGCTGCCACAAGGCCAGCAGCTGAAGGTGAAACGGCGTCGTCTTGGCGGTGTGGGTGACCGGCGGCGCGGCGTCGGGCTTCAGGGCCGGCAGCGGCGTGCCCAGGATGCGTTCGGCCTTCGCTTCCAGCTTGCTGACGACGGCGTCGGCTTCGGCATCACGCCCTTGGCTTTCGAGCCAGCGCGGCGATTCGTCCAGGGCCTTGCGCCACCACAGAAGCACCAGTACCGGCGCGGCGGTGATGAATAGCGCCCAACGCCAGCCATCGTCCGCCAGTGGCACGATGAAGTAACCGAGCAGCGCCGCCGCCACGAAACCAAAGGAGAAAAATCCCGCCAAAGCGCCCGTGAAGCGTCCTCGATAGCGGCTGGCGACGAATTCCGCCAGGAACGGCGCGATGATGGCGCCTTCCGCGCCCATGCCTATCCCGCCCAGCACGCGGAAGGTCAGGAACCAGTGCCAGTCGTGGGTCAGTGCATTGGCAACGGACATGACGCAGAAAATGGATAGCGCCCACATCATGACGCCGCGGCGGCCGAAGCGGTCTCCCAGCAGACCCGCGGCCAACGCCCCAATCAGGAAACCGACGTAGGTGCTGCTGGCCAGCACGCCCACCTGGATGCTGCTCAACTCCCACTGTGTGCGCAGCACGGGCAGGACGAAGGCAATGATGCCTGCGTCCAACGCTTCGAAGGCAAAGCCGAGCCCGCCCATCAGCAGGAGCATCAGGTGGGCCCGGCAGAACGGAATGCGCTCCAGGCGCGCTGAGACCATGGACATAGTGGTACTTCCCTTGTTGTAGTGGAGAACGCGCTTGCGGCACTGGCGTCGCCATATCAACTTCCTTGGGCCGACGAGTCCCCTCGAGCGCTGCATGCAAGGCGGGAATGCGTTGGCCGAAGCGCGCAACGCTTCGGCCAGCAGCTTAGTAGCCGAGCGCCTTGAGATCGGCGAGCGTCTTCTTGATGATGGCGATGGTTTTTTCGCGCTCCGGTCCTTCCAGGTCCAGGCGAGGCGGTTTGACCGTCTCGGCGGATCCGCTGACGATGTTTTCCGCCAACTTGATGTGCTGGACCAGCTTGACGACGGTGTCGAGGTGGAACAAGGGCGTCAGTACCGCGTAGAGTTCGCGGGCCTTGGCGAAGTCGCCGGCGACGGCAAGCTTGAGCAATTCGACCGACTCCCTGGGCAGGGCGTTGGCCATGCCGGATACCCATGCTTTCGCGCCCAGGGCCGCGCTTTCCAGGATCAAATCGTCAACGCCGCAGACAACGTTCAACCGGTCGCCGAACCGCGAGATGAGATCGGTGACGCGCGTGGTGTCATAGGATTCTTCCTTGATGGCGGTAATGGTCGGCGCCGCCATGAGTTCCGCGACGACGTCGGGCGTCAGGTCGATGCCATAGCCACGGGGATTGTTGTAAAGCAGGATTTCGAGCTTGGACGCGTTGGCGACGGCCTTGTAGAAGGCGACCGTCTCGCGGTTGTCCGACTTATAGGTCAGGGCGGGGAAAACCATCAATCCATCGACGCCCAGCTTCTCCGCTTCCTTGGCATAGGCGACCGCTTTTTCAGTGCTGGTTTCCGCCACGCCGGACACGATGGGCACACGGCCCTTGACGGTTTCCTTGGCCGTGCGCAGTACGGTCAGCTTTTCTTCGGGGGACAACTGGGCATTCTCGCCCACCATGCCCATCATCACGACGCCACCGACGCCATTGGCGATGAGTCGTTCCAGGCCGGCGCGGATCGCGTCCACGTCCAAAGAAAAATCGGGTTTGAGTTTGGTGGTGACTGCGGGGAAAACGCCTTGCCACTGGATAGTCATGTCGGGCTTCCTTGGAAAACGAGGGAGGAGTCGTGATTGGATTCCAGGCTACTTTATATTGGATCCAATTCATGTCGCCGAAAAAATAGTCAGCCGACGGTGTTCGAGAACAGACGCCACGCTGACAACGGGATCCTGGATCCAATATTATCGAAGGCGGCCGCGTTTGTGCCGCGCTGTTTGTCCGGGTTTTCCCTCGATTGGGGCATTTTTCTGCCGTCTGTCCAACAGCCGATGGGGTCCAGGCGGGTTCGGAGCAAGCCGAAGTGGTCCAGGTAAATGGGAAGAAACTGGCGCTTAAACTGCAGCCAGTTTCAGGAGAAGATGACGCCTTGCCGGGCGGCTGTCCGGTCAACGCTTCCTCCTCGCAGGTCATGCCATGTACGTTCCCGAACACTTCGCCGTCCCGCAGCTTGATTCGCTGCATGATCTGATTCGTGCCCACCCCTTCGGCACCTTGATCACCCACGGCCGTGCCGGGTTGGATGCCAATCATCTGCCCTTCGAACTGGAAACCGGTGCCACCACCACGCTGCATGCGCATGTCGCCCGCAGCAATACGCTCTGGCAGGACGTCGAGGAAGGCGATGAAGTCCTGGTGGTGTTTCGCGCGGCGGATGCGTATATCTCGCCTAACTGGTATCCGAGCAAGCATGAGTTGCACAAGCAGGTGCCGACCTGGAACTACATGGTCGCGCATGCCCATGGCCGGATCACGGTCAGGGACGACGAACGCTATGTGCGCGGCGTGGTCGCCCGCCTGACCCGCACGCACGAGGCCACACAGCCCAAGCCGTGGAAGATGACAGACAGCACGCCCGAGTACATCGATACCTTGCTCAAGGCGATCGTCGGCATCCAGGTGGAAGTCACGCGCCTGGTCGGGAAGTACAAGCTGAGCCAGAACAAGGATCGGCGCGATATCGAAGGCGCGGCTCACGGCGCCATCGCGCAGGGCGGTGAAGAAATAGGGGAGGCGATGCTCGCCTGTGCGAGCGAAAAGTCGCGCTGAGTGGGCTTGACTGCCTGCCTGTCCAGGCAGCCCTCTGATCGCAACCCTCGGCAGCCAGCCCGTAGCGGACCCTCCATTTTTCCTCAATATTTACGTCCGCGTTACTCCATCTTTACTACAGCTTTACGACGCATTTCCCGTTAAGTAATGATCTTTGCGTATCTATTCGGCCTAGACAACAGGCACCGGGATAGGCCATTATTTCTTTGCGTTTATATTAAATAAGACAAAAGACACGCTTTTAAATATCTATAAATAACTGGGCGTCGTCCGCGTGTTGCCGTTTCTGTAATGAATGTAATTTATTGCGGTGAATTACGGGTTTCCCCGGGTCTACCTTGATTCATTTTCAGAGCAATCAAAATTTTTAGAAAGAAAGTTGCTCTGGCCTCCGTCTAGGATTCGCCGTCGATCTACTTCATCCGAACGGATGTAGCCGCATCGTCGATCTGTAAACGTTCTTAGTAGTGCACCCGCGCTAAATAAGACAAGACGTTTCCGATATATGTCGAATTGTCTAGGCGCGTCGACTCCTAGTGTCATCGACACGATGAGAAATTGAGAGGTAGCAGTGGTCAAGAAAATCGCAGTGTGTGGCCTTGGATATGTGGGCCTTCCGGTAGCCGTGGCGCTTTCCAAGCGCTTTGATGTGATCGGCTTTGATGTCGATAAACGACGAATCGAACGCCTCAAAGAGGGGGACGACTGGACCGGCGAGATCGAACGTCACCTGTTGATTGATTCTCCAATCCGCTTCACCGATAGCATCAAGGACGTGGAAGGCTGCGATTTCTTCGTGGTCGCCGTGCCCACCCCCGTGGACGAGAAGAACAACCCGGACTTCTCCCTGCTGGTGAAGGCTTGCCAGTTGATCGGCCCGGTCCTGCGCCCCGGCTGCATCGTCGTCTTTGAATCCACCGTCCACCCCGGCGCCACCGAGGAAATCTGCGGACCGGAGCTGGAGAAAGCCTCCGGCCTGCGTTGCGGCATCGACTTCAAGCTGGGCTACAGCCCCGAACGGATCAACCCGGGGGACAAGGAACATCCGCTGGAAAAGATCGTCAAGATCGTGTCCGGCCAGGATGAAGAGGCGCTGGAAATCGTCGCCGGTGTCTACGAGAAGATCATCGACGCGGGTGTTCACCGCGCATCGTCGATCAAGGTGGCGGAAGCCGCCAAGGTGCTCGAGAACACGCAACGCGACATCAACATCGCGTTGATGAACGAGATGTCGAAGATCTGCGATCTGGTCGGCATCCGCACCTCGGAAGTGCTGGAAGCCGCCGGCACCAAGTGGAATTTCCTGCGCTTCACGCCGGGTCTGGTCGGTGGCCACTGCATCGGCGTCGATCCCTATTACCTGACGTCCAAGGCGCAGGAGCTGGGCTATCACCCCGAAGTGATTCTCTCGGGCCGCCGTATCAACGACGGCATGGCCAATCACGTCGCCTCGCGCGTGGTGCAGACGCTGGCCCGCAACGGCCGCCTCAATGCCCAGACCAAGGTCGGCATCCTGGGCATGACGTTCAAGGAGAACGTGCCCGACATCCGCAATTCCAAGGTGGTCGATCTGTACAACGCCCTCGGCCAGTACGGGATTTCTCCGGTGGCTTGCGACCCCATGGTCGACAAGGCCCAGATGGAGCACGAGTACGGCATCAAGCTGGTCGACCGTGCGCATTTCAACGACATGGACGTGCTGATCCTGGCCGTTCCTCACCGCGAAACCATGGACTCGATCTGGGAAGACATGCCGGATCTGGTCAAGCGCGGCGGCATGGTGTGCGACTTGAAGTCCGTGCTGGACAGCAGCCGCCTTCAGTCTGACGTTTTGTACTGGACGCTGTAAGCGTTCCGGCCGTCGATCTAACACTTCAGGAGACCATGAATGGTTGCTTTCACGACCGCTCCCATTGGAACTTGCCGAATTCATACCCCCTTGCGGGGTGCGGTAGGGCGCTACCCGATCAAGCTGCAACTGGGGCGCAACTACGGTTTCGTGCATACCAGCACGGAGGCGCTGCAACAGGCGCGCTTCATGTTCGGCAAGGGCGATATTCCCGTCGCCGTTCAAAGGCTGGTTTTCCGGCCATCGAATGGCGAGCAGGCCCGTCGCGGGACGCATAAGCCGGCCGACCTGTACATCGTCGAGCTGTCTTCGCGCAAGCTGCTGACGATCGACGGCCACCCCATCCAATCCAATTATGTGGGTCGCTATTTCAGCGAGTTCTTCGCTGATCGCACGCGCACTCGCACGTTCTGGTCCATGGCCGTCGCCGACAAGCTGGCGGAACGGCGCGCCTGGCTGGATCAGGATCCGGTATTCAAGAGCCTGCCGGCGGACGACAAGGCGTTGCTGGCCCGCATCGTCAAGCGCGATCTCACGGACGATGAGATCGAGAGCGAGATGCGCGAGATCGTCGACCTGCTGGGCAAGAACAAAGTGGTCTTCGTGACCCACGTCAATGCCTTGACGCCCGACAACGTCACCATCGAGCAGCGCGAGCAGTTGATCGCTGCCGTGACGACGGCGGCGCAGCGCATCGGCGTGCCTTGCTACGATCCCACGCCCTTGATGAACAAGATTGGCCAGGCCGATGCCTTGGAAGACGGCGGGCTGGACCTGACGCATTACTCGGAAGCGTTCTCTGAACGCCTGTGCGCCGAGTGGTACAAGAATTTCATGCGGCCGAAGATGAGTGCCTCCACGCCGCAGTCGTCGGCGCCGAAGCTGACCGCCGACGAAAGTGCCGAACGCATCGAGAAGATCTGGGACGCGGGCAATCTGCGCGAGGCCTCGCGGCGTGTGCGCGATGTGCTGCGCCGGCATCCCGCGCTGCCTGATCATGTGCTGCTGATGGCGCGTATCCAGGAAGAGCTGGGCGACTACGAAGGATCGCTGGCGCTGCTGGGGCCCGCCGACGGTGCGCTGGCGTCGGGCAGCAAGGCCGAACAGATCCTCATGCGCAATCACTTCAAGCTTGGGCATCACGACCTGGCGTACTCGCTGGCGGCCGGCTTGCTGGGCGACGAGAACGAAACCCCGGAAATCATACGCATCGCCGCGGTGTCCGGTGCCCAGCTGGGCAATGGTGATGAAGCACTGGGCAAGTGGAAGCAGTTGTTCCGTATCGCCGCGCCCACCGATGCGTGGGCGGTCGAAGCCGCCGACACCGTGCTGTCCATGCTGCAGGCTAGTGGCGACATGGAAAGTGTCATGCGCTGGGTCAATGAAGTCCGCCAGACGCTGCCGTCGCACGGCCGCAGCTTCACCATGCTGTGGCGCGACCGTCTGGTGTCTGGCGATCGCGCGGGGCTGCGCGCCCTGGCCGCCGAATCGCCTGTGCTATCGGAAAAGGAAGCGCTGGAATTGGTCAAGGAAGCGTCGTGGCGCGGTAGCGTCATGGCAGCTTGCGCCTTGGCGGTTTCTTGCGGACTGAACAAGAGCGACAACGAAGAGATCTCTTCCTGGTTGCAGGGGCAGGCCGCGGCATGGGCCGACGAAGGCGCCCGCGCGCTGGAAGAAGGGCGCCTGCGCGACGCCGCGGACATGATCTGCGGACATCGCCTGCTTGCGCCCGGCACCTTGACCAGCGTGCGTGCGCAACGCGCATTCGAGCGCGCGCTGCGCTTGGGCGTGCGCGCCGCTTTGCTGGCCGGCAACCACAAGGAAGTGATCGAACTGACGGATCTGGCGCTGGATACCCAGATCGACTTCCCGGAACTCGATGCCATGCGCGGCCGCGCCGCCGATGCCCTTGGCGACAAGAAAACCGCCATGCACCACCTGGAGCAGGCAGCGGCGGACGATTCCGCCCAACTCAGCACGCAGCTGTACTTCGCCCGGGTGGCGTTCAACGGCGGCTGGTTTGGCGAAGCCATCGATGCCTACAACGCCGTGCTCGCCCATGCGTCCGCCGACCAGGCGGCGAAGGACGAAGCGCAGCGTCAGCTGGCCAGGCTGGGACCGCGTGCGATCCGCGCTTCGCGGGAAATTCTTGCCGCGGGTGATCACAAGGCCGCCTGGCAGTTGTTGGACCGTATCGGACAGTCGTGGCCGGATATGACGGAAGTTCCCCACGAGAAGCGCCGTATTCTCGGCGCCCTGTATGCCGAGGCCCGTGCGTTGGAGCCGTCCAGCACCACCGAGCGCCTGGACCTGGGCGAACGCATCCTGGCGCTGGTTCCGGATGATGCCATCGGCCTGCGTCTGGCTGCCGTCGGGGCGATGCGTCTGCACCGCTTCGAGCAAGCCTTGCCCTACTGGCAGCGGCTCAACGAGCAATCGGAGGATGGCAAGCAATTCGAGCATCAGGTCAAGCGTTGCCAGATCTGGATCGAGAAGATCAACCGGAGGAAGGCCGCATGAACTCCGCACTGGCTGCCGAACAAGAGAACGATTTATCCGACCTCAGATCGGTTCATGCTCAGTTGGAGGAGATTGTCGCGGCGTCCCCGCGTGTGCAGCTGGCGCAGGGCAACCTGCCGCGCGCTATCGTCCTGGCCCGCGAGCATATGGCGGACACCAAAGTCCGCTTCCTGCTGCTGCGGTTGAAGGAGCTGGCGGGCGTCAACGAAGGGATGTCCGAGCAGTGGCAGGAGCTGTTGCGCGAGTGCCCGGATGACCTTCAGGTCGTCCGGTATAGCGCGACGCGCCTCGTCAAGGAAAGGCATGTCGACGAAGCCCTGGCCCTGATCGAACGCCATGTGCCGGAGATGAGCGGCAACTGGGACATGCTGTTCGCCCGGGCCAAGCTGCTCAACGACATCCGCGCTTACGAGCAGTCGGATGATCTGTTCCGCCGGCTCATCGCGCAGCGCGAAGATCGCAACGTGCGTATCGAGTTCGCCAAGCGCCTGCGCAAGCGGGGCCTGCTCGCCGATGCGTTCGAGGTCATCGAACCCGTCATGGGCGTGCTCGCGCCCGGCAGCAAGGCGGCCGAGCTGGCGAGCGGGCTGGCCAATGACTATGCGTTCTACCAGGACTTCGAGCCCAAGGACGAACTGTCTGGCCAGGACATCCGGATCGTGTCGATGAAGCACGCGATCCTGCATTTTCGCAATCGCCGGATCGCCGAGCAGCCGCCGGAACGGCCCGTGTCGATTGCGCTGGTGACCGGCAGCCTTGGGCCCGGCGGCGCCGAGCGCCAGTTGACGCGGCTTGCCGGGGAGCTGAATCGCTTGGCGGGCACCGACGAGCCTTTGCCGACGCCAACGAGCTTGCGGCCGGGCGATGTCGCGGTGCTGGTGAAGCAGCACACCGAACCTTCCGGAACGGGCAAGAAGCAGGGTTTGAATTTTTTCCTGCCCGTGCTGCTCAACGCCCAGATTCCCGTGACGGAAATCAACCGGCTGCCGCCGGTCTCGGTTTCCCATCAGGTCGTGCCCGATCCGGGCTTGACCCGTTTGCTGGAACAACTGCCGCCCCCGGTTCACTACGGCGTCACGCGGCTCACGCCGCACTTGCGCGCGAACGAGTTCGACGTCGTCAGCCTGTGGCAGGACGGCACGTGCCTGTTCGGGGCGCTGGCGGCCCTGCTGGCCGGCGTGCCCACGATACACCTGGTGTTCCGCGGGCTGCCGCCCAATATACGCAAGGACCGCTTCCGCGAGGAATATCCGGTGCTGTATCAGGCCCTGGCACGCGTGCCCGGCGTCTCATTCGCCAGCAACAGCCTGGCGGCCGCGGAAGCCTATTCGCAGTGGCTGGGCATTCCACTGGAGCGCTTCCACATTCTGTACAACGGCGTCCCCGAACTGACCACCGGTTCTTCGGAAGAAGATGAGCGCAAGTGGACGGAATTCGAAGCCAATACCGCTGATGCCACCGAAACGATAGGGGGCGTGTTCCGCCTGGAGCCCGACAAGCGTCCGCAACTGTGGATCAAGCTGGCCGCGCAATACCTCAAGGATCGCCCGCAGGCGCGCTTCGTCATCGTCGGCGATGGCCGCCTGCACGACATCATCGTCGGCTTGGCGGATGAACTGAAGGTGACGGAACGGCTCTTGCTGGTGGGCCTGTCCAATCACGTCGGTTATTGGTATTCGCGCATGGATACCAGCGTGCTGTTATCGAGGTTCGAAGGTTTGCCCAATGTATTGATCGAAGCCCAGCTGCTGGGAGTGCCGGTGGTGTCCACACCGGCGGGCGGCGCGGGTGAATGCTTTGTGCAGAACGTGACAGGTCATCTTATCGATGACCTCGACCATCCGAATTTGAACGAAGCCTGCGGCAAGATCGCGTCCATGGTGGACAAGGTCCGAGGCAATGATGTGTTGCGGGAGCATTGCCGGCAACGTGCGCGCGACTTGTTTTCGCTGAGCGCGATGCTGGAGCGGTTTCTCGGTCTGTGCGTACCTTTTATCCGCACGCCCGAAAACGACGAACGTATCGATCTCGGGCCGATGCGTCTGATGGAGGCCTGATTGCCCGGCAATATTTGCGCGACCCCAAAAATAATGAACGTGATGATGAATTGCCCGGCCGCCGGCGCGCGGCCGGATTTCCTGAAACGCCTGGCGGCCCTGTTGATGCTCGCTTGCGCCGGCCTGGCGCTGACGGGATGCCAGTTGCCCCGTTCGGGTCCGATGCTCAGTGAAATGGTGGGCGCGCACGACGACAAGGATGTCGTGGTGGTCCCTGTCTCGCGGCAGAACGCGATGCAAAGCAATGTGCCAGAAGTCCTGGACTTCCCCGCTCGCTACCGCGACTCGACGAATGCCGGCTTCGATCGGCTGGTGCCTGGCGACGGCATCAATGTCACGGTGTGGGAGCGCGATGGCTTGGGGGTGTTCGCCGCCAATCCGTCCGGCGTCAGCGACTTGGGCAATCAGGAAATAGACCGGGCCGGCAATCTCTATCTGCCGATGCTGGGTAAATTCCGTGCCGCCGGCATGACGCTGGCGCAGTTGCATGACGCCGTGGTCGCCCGCTTGAGCAAGCTGATCGTCGGTTCCGATGTCAGCGTCACCCGTGTCGCCGATGCGCGCGGGCAGATGGTCACCGTGCAGGGCAACCTGACCAAGCCCGGCCTGTACCCCATCACGCAGACCACCCAGCGCTTGAGCAGCGCGTTGGCGCAGGCCGCGCCGGTGCAAACCAATCCCGAAGCGCTCGTCATCACGCTGCGGCGCGGGACGGAGGTCACCTCCTTGCGGCTGTCCGATATCTACCGCAACCAGGACAACGACATCCTGCTGCACGCGGGCGATGTCATCACCGCCCACGATTCGCGTGAATTCCTGACCGTGCTGGGCGCGGCGGGCACGCAAGGCCGCGTGGCGATCAGCAAGCGCAACTACAGCGTGCTGGATGCCTTGGCGGATTCCAAGGGCCTGGACGACAAGACGGCGGACCCCCGCTCGGTCTTCCTGTTCACGCCCGCCAAGCCCGGCACCCAAGGCAAGCCGGATCAGTTGCCTGTCGTTTATCAATTCGACCTGACGCGTCCGGAGCAGGTGGCGTTGGCGGGTCAATTCAGCGTACGCGAGGGGCAGGCTATCTATATTTCGGATGCACCGTTTACCCAGGTACAGAAGGTGTTGTCGGCATTCCGCGTGACGATGAGCGCGGGCTTCAGCGCGACGCGAGCGATCGATCAGGATTCCGGCGGCGGCTCCAGCACCAACAACAACGTTACTCAATAGCGCGTAGATGAGTAACGAGGATAGGATCAAAGGGTGGCGTTCGCGCCGGAAAGAGAGCAACTACGCGGTAGGTTCGGGCGTCGCCGCCTGGCGCCTGGACCTGACGGCCTTGTTCGACGCCGACGCCTCGGTGGCGGTGGTGCTCAAGCAGCTGGCCGCCCGGCTGCAGGGGGAGCCGCACGGTAGCGTGGCCGCCCGCCGCGCGGTGTACGACGCCCTGCAGACCGAGTTGGACGAAGAGATCAATCGTAGTGGTCACGATGATCTGGCCGCCGACTTCGCCCGGCGCCGTCTGCGCATCGTCGTGCGGCTGCTCGAAAACGATATCCGCGCGGGCGTGGCGGTGTTCGAGCCGGGATATATGCCGGCCAAGCTGCTGGCCGAAGATGAGCGCTTGTGTGCGGCCATCGCGCGACGGGTCGAGCGGCGCAAGACCGAAGAGGCGCAGAGCGCCCGCCGGCACGCATCGCGCAATGACATCGCGATGGAGATCGAGCTGTTGCCGGAGGAAGTCGGCGATCTGGCGATCCTGCGCGACCGGATGCGTGGCTTGCATGACGGTTATCGGGCGGGCGACGTGGACGAGGGTCGGCCCCGTCTGCGCACGTTGTTGCCGCTGTTCATCTATCAGTTGCACGTGATGCATGGCGAAAGCCGGATCGCCTTGCTATGGGCCCTGGTGGGCCCGGTCGTCCTGCTGACGCTGATCTCTTCCCTGTATTTCCTGATGGGTACGCACTACATCCTGGGGATGGACGTGCCGACGTTTTCCCTGTTGGGCGCGACCACGTGGATCATGTTCCGGCAGATCATCTTCCGCAGCAGTACGGGGTATGTGTCCGCGCGGGCGATGTTGAACTTCCAGGGCGTCACGCCGCTGATGTGCGCGCTGGTACAGGCCATGATCTACGTGACGGTGTACCTGGTGGTGTTCGGCGTGCTGATCACCGCCGGCCACGCGCTCGATCTGATCACGCTGCCGGAGAACGTGGCCGCATTCGTACTGTTCGTCGTGCTGATGGGCGTGGGCGGCGCGGCCATGGGGGTATTGTTCGGCTCGCTGGCGACGGGGTGGCATTTTTTCCTCAGGATGGCGCCCGTGATCGAGCGGTTTCTGCAGATTTTTTCCAGCGTGTTCTTCGTTTCGGAGCAATTGCCGGAACAGCTGCGCTCTTATTTCCTGTGGTCGCCGTTCGCCCACGGCATGCAGCTCTTGCGTTCGGTGTACTTCACCAGCTATCCCTCGCAGAACGCGAGCCTGAGTTATTTCCTGACTGCCCTGGTATTCCTGGCAGTCTTCGCCCTGGCCGCGGAGCGTCTTGTCCGCAGCCAGGTCCAGCCGATGTGAGCGACGACCATGATCCATCTCCACGGCGTAACCGATGAACCCTATGCCTTCGGCGACAAGCAGGCGCTGCTGTCCAATGTCGACATCGACATTCCGGTGGGGCGCTATGCACTGCTATCGCCGGCGCCCGAGCTGCATCGCCAGCTGATAGACGTGATGTGCCGCTTGCGGCCGCCACGGCAGGGTTTCGTGACGCACGACGGCAGCGTGTCGTGGGCGATCGGACGGCAGGGTTTCATACGCGGCAAGGCTACCGGCCTGAACATCATCGAGTTCGTCGCCGATCTGTACGAGATCGACGCGGATGCGACGTTCGAACTGGTTGCGGATCTCATCAGCGATCCCAGAGTCCTGGCGCGGCCCATGGAACATTGGCCGCTCTACCTGCGGCAGGAATTCTCGTTCGCGCTGGCGTTGGCACCCGCTTTCGACGTCTATGTCATCGAAGGGGCCATCCCTTTCGAGCCCTGCCGTTTCACCCGTCTATGGCTGTCGCTGTTCGAAGAACGGCTGATAGGCCGGACGCTTATTTTTTCCAGTTATCGCCAGAACCAGATGGCAGATTACTGCCTCAAAGGCCTGATTTATGAACGAAGCACCCTCAGAATCGAAGACGACCTCGACCAGTGCATCCGCAAATTCCCCCCAAGACGATCGAGGAGTGAATCCGGCAGCGCAGGCGAGGACGTCCTCGGAGGCAGCTTCGGGGACGGCCAGCTCGGCTTCTGAGGGATCATCGGAAATCGAGCGCCGTCGCCGGGAGCGCCAGTCGTCGCTGCGCGGCCGCCGCCGTTATCGCTGGATCAACGCGGTCATTGTCGTCGCGCCGGTCGTGCTGGCCCTGGTCTATGTATTCCACGTCGCCACGCCGCGCTACGAAGCGGAGTCGCGCTTTTTCGTGCAGTCGAGTTCCGGCCAGCAGGGCGGAGGCGCGGCCAATCTGCTTACCACCGGCAATATGGGCGGCATGCTGGGCGGTTTCGTGGATGGATGGGCCGTGACCGACTTCCTCAAGTCGCGCGACTGCATGCGGCAGCTGGATCAGAAGATCGGCTTGCGCCGTTACCTGGTCAACAAGGGGCTGGACCCGGCCAACCGTCTGGCGGAAGACGCCAGCGAAGATGAGCTCTATCGCGCGTATCAGGCGTCGGTCACGGTTTCCTTCAACGTGCTGGAGCAGATCGACGTTCTGCGTGTGAGCGGGTTCTCGCCGCAGGATTCGGAGACCCTGTCGAAGGCCTTGATCAGCCTGGCCGAAGACTTCGTCAGCCAGATGAACGAGAAGGGCGTGGCCGACAAGTTGAAAGTGAGCCAGGAGTCGCTCACCCGGGCGGAGCAGAAGGCACGCGATGCACGCGATGCGCTGACGGCCTGGCGCACGGCCCACGGCAATATCGATCCGACGGCGACGGTGTCGATGCTGTTGAATCTGTCGGGCCAGCTCGAAGGAGAGCTGAGTAGCGCGCAGATCAATCTGGACAAGATCCGCGCGCTGGGCAATAAGGATCATCCCATGCTGCGGCCTGCCGAACTGCAAGTCGCGGCGCTGCAGAAACGGCTGGTGTCTTTGCGGCATCGCCTGAGCGGACAGGGCACCACGGAGGCGACGATGCTCAAGTCCTATGAGGGGCTGCGCAATACGCAGATGTTCGCCGAGTCCAACCTGACGCTGGCGCAGCAGTCTTATCAGCAGGCCATGGTGGATACGCTGAGATTGCAGCGCTATCTGTCCATCATCGCGCAGCCCGTGCCCACCGACCGGCCCAGCAGCCCGCGCCTGGGTATCCTGTTGCTGGAAGCGCTGGCCCTTGGTTTCGTGCTGATGTTCATCTTCCGCATCGCGCTGGCTTTGTTGAGGGGGCTACGTCATGGTTGATATGGCTATCGAAGATCGTCCTGGGAATGGGCTTGTAAGTCCGGGGGTAAGTCCGGGGGTAAGTCCTGACGCAAGTCTTGACGCAAGTCCTGGCGCGGGTTCCGCCGCGGATTCCGGCTCGGCGGGCGCCGCCGCGTCAGCCGACGCCACGGCCATGGCCGCTTTGCTCGATGTCATCAAGGCTATACGCGGCGCGGCGGATCCTGGCAGGGAAATGCCCCGGCTTGCCGCCGCGCTGGCGCAGGCGCGGCCGGCCAATGGGCGGCGCGAGATCAAGCGCCTGCTTGTGTCTCCTTTCGTGAAGGAAGGGGCGTTCGCGCCCGCCATCGCCGCGCTCGACATACTCGTGGACGCCTACCCGTCGCACGCCGACGATCACCGTATGCTGGCGAGCCTGTTGGGACGGACGGAACAGTGGGATCGCGCCATCGCCCAGGCCGACACCGCCGGCGCGATAGAACCCGATGCGGCGGTGCTGCAGGGCGCGCGGATTCAGCTGCGCTTGCAGGCGGGGCGGGTGGCCGATGCGGCGGCCGTTGCGCGGGCCACGCTCGGCCTGGTCGAAGGGGCTCGGCGCAATTCGTCCGGCGCCGACGTATCCGTCTGGATGCTGGCATTCATGCGCAACGGCGATACCGCCGAGGCAGCGGAAATCGCCGCGGCGCTGGATCCTCAAAAGCTGCCCAACGAACGCGTGGCGACGATGGCCGTGCGTGCCTTGCTCGAGGATGGCAGGGTAGGGACTGCCGTGTGGCTCGGCGCCGCCGCCTTGAGCGCGGGTCACGATTGCGCGGCCTTGCGCACCAGTCTGGGCCAGGCTTATCTCAAGCGCGGTAGCGAGGAAGACCGCAAGGTGCATGCGCTGGCGCAGTTCGAGGCTGGCCTGGCGCTGGCGCCGACGGACGTGCGCCTGCTGTCCTTGCACGGCGAAACGCTGTTGCGCGCCGGACGCTACAAGGCGGCCTTGGCGCCTTTGAAGCAGGCCGTCGAACTGGCACCGGACCTGGAGCAGACGCGGGGGCTCTATGCGCGCGCGCTGCGTTATTCCATGCAGTACGGCGAAGCCGCGGACCAGATGAAGGCGCTGCTGGAAAAATCCCCCGACAAGGTGCTGTGGCAGCGCGCCACCATCGGTGCGCTGTCCCAGGCCGGCCGCAAGGACGAAGCGCACGCCCTGTTCAAGCTGTACGTGGCGAAGCGAGGTGCCCAGCTTCCAGAGACCTTTCAGGAAGCGCTCGCGCAACTTGAAGAACGGCTCGATACGGCGCCCATACCGCGGGCTCGCTTCGACTGGGCGTGGTCGCTGCGTGGCGATACCACGATCGACCGTGCCGAGTGGGAGCGCAAGGCACGCTGGGGCCATTTGATCGATCACCTGCTGTTCGATTGGCTCGAATGCCGTGAGGACCAGGTCGAAGAGGCGATGACCGTGCTTGGCGACCTGGACCGTGGCGAACGTTTCTTCGCGCCGTTGCTGGCCGCCGGCCGGGGCGTCGTGGTGGCCACGGCCCACGTCGGCCCCATGTACGCGGGGCTGATGGCGCTGGAGTTGCTGGGCATTCCGTCACGTTGGCTCGCCACCGCGCCGACCATCGCCCAGAGCAGCTATGCGCCCGCTTTGATCTCCACCGCCGACCAGACCGAGGCCCAGGTAGCCAAGGCTTGCCTGCGCGCGCTCGGATCGGGTTACGTGTTGTGTCTGGCGATCGACGGTGCCGCGAACCCGGCCGCGCCCCGTACGACCTTCGAAGGACAGGATGTCACCTACTCGAGTTTCGCGGCGCATATGGCGCATCGCCTCGGCGTGCCATCGGTGTTCTATGCCCCGCGCTGGGAAGACGGTCACGTTACGTACACCCTCGAAATGCTTCCCGCGGCCAAGCCGGGCGAAGATGCGGAGGCTTATGCGCAGCGCTGGCAGCAGGCTTATTTCGAACGGCTCAGGGAACACCTGGCCGGGCCGCCGGAGAATCTGCGCATGAGCGGCGGCATCTGGCGGCACGTGCAGCCGGCGGATCGATCCGCGTTGCCCTAGGGCCTGTGGGCAGGCCCCGGTTCGCTGAAACGTTGAAAGCGACGATCTCAATGTTTTCAGAGGACTAGCAAGTGAAGACGGAGTGATGTTTCATGAATGCGAAGATGAACAGGATGCGCTGGCTGCTTGCCTGCGCCGTGGTATCCGGCCTGGCGGTCGGCGCAGCGGCGAACGCCGCCAGTGCTGCCCGTGGGTCCAGCGCTACGAGAGAAACCAGTGCTGCCGGTGCCAGCGAATCATGCAAAGTCGCGGACCAGCAATGTCCCTTCGTGTCATCGCTGCTGCAGCAACGTGAAGGTTACGGTGCCAAGGCGACGGGCGGCCTGGGAGGCCAGGTTGTCGAAGTCACATCCGACCAGGACTCGGGACCCGGCACCTTGCGGGCCGCCTTGGAGCATGCGAAGAAAGGGCCGACATGGATACGCTTTGCTTCTGACCTGACCATCACGCTGGACAAGCAGTTGCGCGTGCCCTCGAACACCACGGTCGATGGACGCGGCAGGAAGGTCACCCTGCTGGACGACGGTCTGGGCGTGTACGGCAGCACCAACGTCATCCTGACGCATGTCACGATAGACGGCCGCCTGAAGCGATTCACCCAGGCGGTGAACGTGGCCAACGACTGCCGCGATGTGTGGGTGGACCATATGGATCTGTCACGCATGTCCGATCGGCTGCTGAATGTGAAGAACGGCTCGACCGATGTCACGGTATCTTGGAATAAATTCCATAACTCAAACAAGGTGATGTTGCTCAACAACATTACTTCCAAGGATCTTTTCAAGAACTACGAACGCGACAGGATTGCCCGCGTGACGGTGCACCACAATTATTTCGTCGACACGATGCAGCGCAATCCGCGCGCGCAGTTCGGCACCTTCCATCTGTTCAACAACTTGCTGGAGAACTGGGATTTCTACGGCATGAGTTTCAGCCTGCAGGCGCGGGCCCTGGTCGAAGGCAATATGTTCAGCAATTACGCCCAGCGCAGGTGCACGGAGCCTACTTTTTTTCCCACGACGGAGGGCGTGAAGGCCAACTATTGCAACTACATCCCGGGCGCGCCCAAGCGTAGCGCCTTGGGCAATGGCGAATCCGATCGGGAGAACTACGAGCGGTCTAAGGGGCAGTATGGCTACAAGCACGACTACCTGGCGTCGCTGCGTCTGAGGGACAATCTGTACTTGGGGGATGCCAAGCCGGCATTGGAAGACCATCAGGCCGACGAGGTACCCGCGCCGCCATACTGCTATGGATACGAAAAGGCGACCCCGGAGCTGGCGGAAAAAATCCGCAAGTTCGCCGGCAATACCTCCGAGACCACGCCGGTATTCACGCCGCGCACCGGGGTGTGCCCCTGACGGTGCCGCACGCGGGTCACTGACACCGCTTCTCACGCAGATGCGCCTTTGCGGCGGCATCTGCCCGGGCGGGGGGACGCCTGAATTTCTGTCCGGGCCAATTTCAAAGATTGGCGCAACAATCTGTTGCTAGCCTGTTTTCCTGGGTTGACGCACTGGCTGTGAGCCAGAAGCGCGATGCCGTCGAGGGGAAGCACGGTGAAACATTCCGCCAAAGTGCCAGCAGGCTTCAAGGTTCATGCCGCCCGTCATCCGATGTCCGGACTGGCGGACGGCGGGCCGGACCATAGCGAATCGAACCATAGCGGGTCGGACGGCGGGCCGCGCTCAGCGCGCGGCCGTGCGTCCGATTGGACCTATCACTGCGCCCTCAATCTGCTTAAGTTTCCTGTCGACGAAGCGATCTTCCGGCAGTTGGCATTCATGGGCGAGGACGCCAGGGTCGACCGAGCCTGGTTGCTCGAATACAGCGGCGACATGCTGCGCTTTCGTAATACCCACGAGTGGTGCCGCGAGCGGACCCCCTCGTTTGTCGCCGAATTGCAGGAAGCGCCGACCACGCTGATCGCCTGGCTACACAAATACATGATGCGGGGACAGGCGGTTGCTGTATCGGATACGGCGCATTTGCCACGCACGGCACGCACCCTTCAGGTCGAGTTCCTGCGCCAGGGAAACAGAAGTGTCCTCAGCGTGCCGGTTCTTCATGAAGGGAAGCTGTACGGCATCGTCGGTTTCGATACCGTGGTCGATCAGCGTGCCTGGACCGACGACGAGATCGACGCCTTGTTTCGCTGCGCCGGCCTGATCGCGCAGGCCAGGTTCGGTAATGGCCCGCGGCTTGGCGCGGACGGGCGGCCGCCTTCTCTCATTTACTTGAGCATGCGTGGCATGGTTCGCGGCGTCGAGCCCGAATCCATCGTGGGCGTGCGCTCGGCGGGCAACTACAGCGAAATCTGGTTGGATAGCGGGGCCATGGTGCTGGATTCGCGTGCCCTGGGCATGTGGTCGAGTCTGCTGCCCGGAAAGTTCTTCTTTCGCATCCACCGCAACGCCATCATCAATTCCCTGCACGTACTGGACGTGGATCGCCGCAGTGTCGACCGCTGGCAGATACGCATGCGCTCGGCCGAGCGCAGCTGGTCGGTGTCGCGTTCGTATCGGCAGCATCTGCGGCAGCGCATGGGAATCTGAGCCAACCCGCAATCTCACCGACGCATGCGATTCATCAAACCGGCATGTCGTTTCGTCCTTGTGTAGTAGCCATACGCATGGTTTTTGGGATGATTTCATCTGGCTTGAAATTCCCGCCATGCGCACTTTAGAGAGAATCGGCATGTTCACTTCCCGCATCCTATCGAACGTTCCCACGCTTGCCTTGGCCGCCGCGTGCGCGCTGGGCGTGAACCAGGCGCGCGCGACCGATCTGGCGCTGAATGACGCCGTGTCCATGGCGGGCATGCAACTGTTCCTGGATTCGGGCGCCCCCGCCGTCATCATCGGCGTGGTGCGTGGCAACGAGACTGTCATTCAGGAGTATGGCGAAACCGCCCCGGGTAGCGGCGTCGAACCGGATGCCCGTTCGATCTTCCGTATCGCCTCGGTGTCCAAGGTGTTCGCCGGTGATGTGCTGGCGTCGCTGGTGGCCAAGGGCAAGGTCGGCCTGACCGATCCGCTTTCCAACTACGCACCGGACGGGGGGCGCGTCGAGGCCAATGGCCGTCCCCTCACCCTGCTGGATCTGGCCACGCACGGGGCCGGCCTGCCGCGTGAGCTGCCGGACCCGGATGCCAAGCCTTCGGACAATCCGTTCGGCGCCTTCAATCGGGCGTACTACTGGAAGTGGATCGGCAGCAACAAGCCGGCGGCGGTGCCCGGCACCACCACGCTGTATTCCAATCTGGGCTACGGCTTGTTGGGCGACGCGCTGGGCAAGGCGGGCGGGGCGGATTATTCGACGGTGCTGGCCAATGAGGTGTTGAAGCCGGCCGGCTTGACGGATACGACCAATGTGCTCAACGACGAGCAGAAGAAGCGCCTGATGGTGGGCCTGGATCCGATGAACAAGCCCGATCCCAATGCGCCGGCCCCGGACATCATGTACGCCAGCGCGGGTGTCTACACGACGGCCACCGACATGGTGCGCTGGATGAAGTGGCATCTGGAGGGCGCCAAGCAGCAGAAGCCGGAAGCCCTGTTGGCGCATCAGATGTGGCTGCCCTATGACGGCTTGAAATCCGTGGTCGGCACCGAGGTCACCGATGCCGACGGCATGGGCCTGGGCTGGGTGGTCAGCCTGCCGCGCAACGGCACGCCTTTGTTGCTGGGGAAAAGCGGCGGCCTGGGCGGCTTCATGACGTATGTGGTGCTGTCGCCGAATCGCGACTTGGGAATCTTCGTGATGGCAAGCCGGGTGAATTTCGGCATGTTCAACGGCATTCATTCCCAGGTGCGTGAGCTGGCGGCTGAACTTGGCCGGTGAGGGGTTCGTGGGTAGCGTTGCGATGAAGCCGAGACGGGCAGCGCTGGTAGGACTGGTGCTGCTGGCTTTCGCTGCGCAGCCGGTGCAAGCGCAAGAGCAGGCGCAGGGGAAGGGGCCACCGCCCGCCGATATCTTCAAGACCGAGATCTTCCTTACCCCCTATAGCGAGCTGGGAGATGGCGCCGGCTTTCCCCGTTTCAACGGCAAGATCCTCGGGCTGACCGGCTACACCAATTACTTCGGCATACGCGATGACAACGGCCAGATCCCCCGATCCCACTGGAGCAGTACGCAGCCGCAGGTGGAAGGCGCTTTCGTCCTGCAGTTGACGCAGCGTTTTTCGATACGGACCAAGGCCACCCTGAACTCGTCGACGAACGAGACCAAGGACAACGCTTTCTCCGACCTGGGCACCGACCTGAACAATCTGTTCGCCGCCTATACGGCCGACAACTACGCGCTGTACGCCGGCAAGGTGGATGTCGGCTACGGCGACGCCTGGCACGTCATCGACGGGCTGTACAGCGGCTTTACCGATGGCTCCGAGTTTCGCGGCGCGGTGGGCCTGGGCAGCCGCTACACCTTCGATGCGCCGCCAGGCATGGGGACGCACTCTTTCGCCGCGGTGCTGTTCAAGCGCGACGACAGCGGGCTGGGCAAGCGCATGAGTTTCAACGATGGCTTCATCAAGCCGGACGAGCCACCCGCGTACAGCGACCAGTTGAAGTCTTTCGTCCTGTCTTATGACTTCCGCGACCTGCCGGGGCTGGATGGGATCTCGGGCGGTGTGGACGCGGGCCGGCTGCAGGCGCAGCCGGGTTATGGCTCCAGCGCCAACACGGTATCGGCGCGCTTGCGCTACGACCGGGCGCTGCAAAGCGGGTGGAACCTGAGCTGGTTCAACGAGGCCACCCATGCCAGCGCGTTTCATGGCGCGCCGGTCGACAACAACAATGTCGTGACGTCGATGTCGTTCTCGCGCGACCGTTGGCAGTTGGTGGCGACCGCGGCCGCGCGCAAGCTGTCGGCCAGCGATGCCACGCTGGCCCGCTATGGCCTGCGCGGCGAGTGGGACTGGGCGGTCTCCGGCGCGGTCACCTATGTGACACCCATAGGTTTCATTTTCCAGGCGGGGTTGACGCGCCAGCGCGACCAGTCGCTCGTTATCAACCAGGGCGTGTTCCGTATTGCCTATCAAATGGAATTCTGAGGTGATCATGATCAGCAAACCTTCTCTTATCGCGGCGGCTGTCCTGCTGGCCGTGGGCGGCGTGACGGCGGCGGGGGCTCAGCCGGGGTCAGGGGCGCAGCCAAAGTCGGCCCCCCTGGCGGCGTCCCCAGTGGAATCGCCGGTGGTGCCGATTGCCTTGGGCGCCAGCCCGCCCGCGGATGCCGTGGCAATGCCCAAGGGCAGCCGCGAGCAGGCGGTCCAGGCCCTGCCTCGCATCATCGACAGCGTGCTCAAGCGCAGCCACGTGCCCGGCATGGCCGTGGCCGTCGTGGTCGATGGCAAGACCGTATTCGCCCAAGGCTACGGCAAGCGCCGGGTAGGTGAAGAGGGTGTCGTGAACGCGCAGACGGTGTTCCAGATCGCCTCGATCTCCAAGTCGATCTCGGCCACCGTGGCGGCCATCGAGGTGGGCAAGGGAGCCGTGTCGTGGAACGATCCCGTGTCCCGTTATCTGCCCAACTTCAAGCTGAGCGACCCTTACGTGTCGATGCATGGCACGATAGGCGATTTCTTCGCGCATCGCAGCGGCTTGCCCGGTACCGCTGGCGATGACCTGGAAGATCTGGGATTCAAGCGCGCCGAAGTCATCGAGCGCCTGCGGCTGTTGCTGCTGGATGATTTCCGCACCTCCTACCACTACGCCAACTTCAGCACGACCATAGGTGCCGAGGCCGTGGCGGCCGCCGTGAAGCAACCGTGGGAAAGCCTGGCCGAGGAGCAACTGTTCAAGCCCTTGGGCATGGCGACGACCAGCTATCGATACCGTGACTACGTCGCGCGTCAGAACCGCGCGTCCCTGCACGTCTACCATCACGGCGTGTTCGAGCCGCTGGGCCAGCGCGATGCCGACGAGCAGGCCCCCGCCGGCGGCGTTTCGTCCAGCGTGGTCGATCTGGCGGAATGGCTCAAGTTGCTGCTTGGTGATGGAAGCTATCAAGGCAAGCCACTCATCGCGCCGGCGGCCCTGCTGCCGGCGCTGTCGCCGCAATCGTTCAGCGCGCTACCGCACGCGATCGACGCGCGGCCTGGGTTCTATGGCTATGGTTTCAACGTCAATACCGAAACGGGTGGGCGTCCTGCCATGGGGCATTCGGGCGCCTTTCTGCTGGGGGCGGGAACGGCATTCAGAATCGTGCCGTCGGCGGGCATCGGCATCGTGGTCCTGACCAATGGCGCGCCGGTGGGCGCGGCCGAGGCCGTGGTCGCGGAATTCCTCGATACGGCCTTGTACGGCAAGGCCAGCCGCGACTGGTTCGCTGCCTACAACGGCGTCATGCAGGGCTTTTTCGCGCCGCAGGCGGATCTGTCGTCGCAGAAGCCCCCGGCCAAGCCGGCGCCCGCGCAGCCCTTGCAGCAGTACACGGGCCATTTCGACAATCCCTATTACGGACCGGCGGAGATCCGCGAGGTGAACGGTGGCCTGACCTTGACGCTGGGACCCAAGGCGATGGTATTCCCGCTGAAACACTGGGACGGCGCCACGTTCGCCTTCACGCCGGCCGGCGAGGCGGAATTGGTCGACTCGCTTGCGTCGATGACTTTCACCGGAACGCCGGACCAGGCGCGCGGCTTCGTCATCAAACTTTACGACGAGAACGGGGTAGGGCGCTGGACCAGGAAATAGCGCGACGGCGGTGCCGGGAGGCGTGATGCCTACCGCGATCATGCGGCGACGGACTGGCGTTCAGAACCGGTAAGCCGCCCTCAGGGTCAGGGCCTGGTCCCGATAATTGCCGCTGGCCCGCAAGGCATATTCCGTCTTCAATTCCCACTTCTTGGCCGTCACGTATTCCAGGCCCGCCGCCAGGTTGCCGTAGGTCCGGGGCATGCCGGAGCGCAGGGAGAACGGCGCGGCGTTGACGTTGCTCAGCTGCATGCTGGTCACGACGTCACCGCCGCTCAGGAAGCTGGCACCGGCGGCGACGTAGCTGCGCAAGGTGGCGCCGCCTTTCAGGTCATGGCGGCCACCCAGCTCCAGCATCGGCGACACCATATAGGACGTGGTGCGATTACCCGCCACCTTCAGGTCGAACAGGTCGCTGCCGGATTCCTGGTACCGCTTCTGGCGCACATGGTTCACATCCAGATCCACATAGGGCCGCAGATACCAGGACGGCTGGCTGAACTCGTACGCGGCGCGCAAGCGGCCAGCGACGAAGGCGGCGTCCGGGGTGCTCTTGGCCGTGCCGTCCAGCGTGTCGCGCGACATGCGGCTGTTGTCCACGCCGGCATGCACGGCCATCGAGATCTGCCAGGGCGCGTTGTTGTACTTCAAGGCCAGGCCGCCCGCATACGTGTCGCTATAGGCCCGCACGCCCGATGCGGTGGTCTTGCCGTAGGAATAGTTCAAGGTGCCGCCCAGGAACCAGTTGCGGGCGATCTCGTGCTGGCCGCCCACCGTGAGCGTGGTCTGGCGGATGCGATAGGCTTCATCGGAAGCCGTGCCGTCGCGCGAAGTCCAGTTGGTGTCCACACGCGTCCACGTGCAATTGCCCTCGCGCAGGATGGTGTTCTCGCCGACGAAGGTCGGGCAGCTCATCATGCGGTTCATCGACGTGTAGGATGAATGGATCTGGTTGGCGGCTCGTGCGAACTGGCCGTCATGGGCGACCTTGTTCAAGGCGTCGCGATACTGCTGCGCGTTCTGCACGCCGGTGAACTTGTCGAACACCGCGCCGTCGCCGACCTGGCCCTGCTCCCACAGGCCTTGCAGCGAATTGGCGATGTTCATGCGGTCGGCCGACAGCCCCAGCGATGGCGCCACGAAATTGGCGGTGACGGACACCAGCGGGTCGCGCCAGCCGCCTGCGCCGTTGTTCTTCAGTTGATAGTCGAACAGCGGGCTGCTGCTGGCTACCGCGGGAATCGTGCCCTGCGCTTCGTCGAAATGGCCGATGCCCAGCCAGATGTCCTTCACCGGATTGTGCAGCACGGGCGTCAACGTGCCGCCGAAGCTGGCCGGTCCCGCGACCGAGATGAAGTCGCTATTGTGATGGCCATAGTCCAGGTCCGGGCTGTAGGTTCCGGTGTTGTTGAATGATCCCTGGATGCGCGTGGCCATGAAGTTGCCCGGACCGCCCGGATTGAGCACGCCCGCATTGGCCAGATTGCCCTGCAGCCGGCTGCCGCTATACAGGCGGCCGCCCGAGTCGTTGTTGAAGCTGCTGCCGGCGGGCAGGAGCACGTCGCCCGCCACGATGCCGGTATTGTTCACGGTGGCCAGGTTGGTGGCTTCGATGGCTGTCCTGCCCTGGATGGTGCCGGCGTTGTTGATGGTGGTGGCCGCCAGCGGCGCGATGGCAAGGATGGCCGTGCCGGAATCGCCATTGGCGCTGAGCAGGGCGTTCTGGTCCAGCGTGATGGCGATCGCCTGGCCGCCGCCGTTGGCGCCGTTGCTGACGGCCGCCAGGGCAGGGGTGTTCGCGGCGGTGGCCATGACGCGCGCGTTCTGTTCGAGATGGACGCTGATGGCGCCGCCGCGCGCGGCCTGGCCGGCGGGAAGGTCATATTGATAGAACGTGCCGTCCTTGAATACCGCGCCACCGCCCGCGCTCATGGCCAGGATGGCCGGCGCGTTGCCGCCCGTGGTCTGGATCGTCCCGCCGCTGCTCACGGTGATGGCCACGTTGCCCCCATCGCCCAAGCGGCCGCTCAGGTTGGCATCCTGGATCAGGCTGCTGGAGTAGCTGGCGGCGGCTTGATCGCCGGTGATGCCGCCACCGCCCCCCACGCTTTGCGCGAACAGGCCGATCGCGCCATTGCCCGTGGTCGTCACGGTTCCCGCGATCGAAAGGGTGATCGCGCCGCCATTACCGCTATTGCCGTCGCCGTCATTCTGGCCTTGCGGGCTGCCCGCCAGTGTGCTCGAGGCGGGCTGTGTGGCCAGGCCGGCGATGCCGCCGCCCGCGCCTATGCTTTGCGCCACGATGCCGTGCGAATCGATGCCGGCGGTGTGGATGGCGCCGCCCGCGCCCTGGCTGACCGTCACGGTGCCCCCGGCGCCGGTCTGCCGGGCGAGGGACGCGAAGGTAATCTTGCTGGCCGTTGATGCGGGCGCGCCGCCGTTGTCCAGGGTGACGTAACCGCCGCCGCCGCCCACGCTCTGGGCGAGAATGCCGAAGGACAGCGCGCCGCCGGTATTGATCACGCCATTGGCATTGGCGACGGTGACGGCGCCGCCGCTGACGTCGAGGCTGCCGTTCGCGGAGCCGGTGATGGAACCGATGGCGGGTGCAAGGCTCCCCAGCTGGATATCGACGCCGCCCAAGGGGACGCTGGACGACACGATGGCCACGCCGCCGCCACCGCCGACGCTTTGCGCCAGGATGCCGGGCGACAGCGCACCTTGCGTGGTGATGCGGCCAGTGGTGTTGCTGACACTCACGGCACCGCCCGATTCCGCGGCGGTGTTGCCGAAGCCCTGCATGGTCCAGCCGTATTCGCCCCCCAAAGTCAGCGCCAACGATGCCGCCTGCGTAGTGGTGGCGCCCGCGGCCGCGGCTGTCTGGACGATCTGGCTGAGATCGAGCGTGGTGATGCCGCCGCCACCGCCCACGCTCTGCGCCAGGATGCCGGCCGAGCCAGGGCCGTTGGTGGTGAGCGTGCCGCCGTGCATGACGGTCGTCTGGCCGCCGTTGCTGGTGCTCTGGAACAATGGCAGATCACCCGTGCCGCCCAGCGCCACGGTAGCCGTGATGCCGCTCCACGGGAACAGCGTCTGATCGACGGCGGTCAGGCCGCCGCCGCCACCCACGCTCTGGGCGAGGATGCCCGGGGCTTGACTACCCTGGGTGCTGATCACGCTGCTGCCAGCGCCGGCATCGACAGTGACCGCGCCGCCCGCGCCGCTGGCCCCACCTGTGCCGCCCGTATGCAGATTGACCGCCGAGTTCAGCGCGGACACGCCCTTGGAGCCCAGCAGGTTGATGATGCGTGTGATCTTGTCCAGGATGGCGGGCGCATCGCCGCCGGCGGCCGCGGTGACGACCTCTTGCAGGCTTTGGCTGCTGGACGCAGCGCGCCCGCCGCCACCGCCGACGCTTTGCGCCACGATGCCCGCCGAACCCGTGCCTTACGTGGCGATGACGCCCGTGTTGATGACGGTGCTGGGCGTGGCCGCCGAGCCGCCGCCGTCGCCGCCCGAACCGCCATCGCCACCCACTTGCTGGGTGGCGCCGAATTGCGGCAAGCCCACGGAGAAGATGTTCTGTCCCGCGGAGGTTGCGGCCTGGATCAATGCATCGAGGCTGCCCAGCAGGGAAGACACGCCGCTGGCGTCTATCGTGCCGGCATTGCCGCCGCCTCCGCCTATGCTTTGCGCCAGGATGCCCGGCGCGTGGTCGCCCGCCGTGGTGATGCGGCCGTCGTTGCGCACAGTGAAGGCACTGGCCTGGCTGCCCGAGCCGCCGCTGCCGCCTACCGTGACGCCCATCGTCAAGTTGATGGTCTTGTTGGCGGTGACTTCGGGTCCGCTTTCCAGCCAGGTGGCGGCTTTCGCGAGCAAGCCGGATACGCTGGCCGGCGATCCCAGTATGTCGTTGAACGAGGCGGCATCATGGGATTGCACGATGCCGCCGTTGCCCCCGCCCCCACCTATGCTCTGGGCGACGATGCCGGCCGACCCGGTGGCCTGGGTCGTGACGATGCCCGTCGCCGAATTGGTGATTTGCACCTCACCGCCCGTGCCGCCGGCGCCGCCCTGCGCACCTTGGCGCAGGCTGAATTGCACGTCGAACATGGACGAACCGATGGTGGGCGATTTCAAGGGCGCGATGACCGCGCCGCCGTTGCCGCCGCCCCCACCCACGCTTTGCGCCACGATGCCGCTGCTTTGCGCGGCGGCGGTCGTGATGCTGCCGTCATTGATGATCTGGATCAATCCGCCATTGCCCGCGGTCTGGCCCTTGCCGCCATGGGTGACCACCACGGCTACGGTTCCCGTTGGGTTGTCGCCGGTGGGCGGCGCGATGGTGATGCTGCGGGAGTCGGCCATGCCGCCATTGCCGCCGCCCCCGCCTATGCTTTGCGCCAGTACGCCATTGCTCTGAGCGCCCAGGGTGCTGATCGACCCACGCCGGCCCTGCGAGAGGACCACCATGCCGCCCGAACCGCCACTGCCGCCCTGGCCCCCGGTAGCCACCGTGACATCCAGGCCGACGCCCACGCCCACTGCGGTGGCCGAACCGGCATTGCCACCGCCGCCGCCTATGCTTTGCAGCAGCACGCCGGACGAACCATCCCCCTGCGTGCTGATCTTGCCGGCACTGCCCAATTGCACTTCGGCACCGTCACCGGCGGCGCCGCCGCTGCCGCCGATGGCGATGGCGGCGATCACGCCGGTGGCGTTGGCGTCGCCGCCGAAGCCGCCGCCGCCTCCTATGCTTTGCAGCGACACGGCGGGACTGTGGTCGCCCGTGGTGGCGATGTCGCCCAGGTTGAGCATGACGATATTGCCGCCATTACCCGCCGCGCCGCCGTGGCCGCCGCCGACGGCGATGATGCCGTTGGCCGAGCCGGCCAAGCCGCCACCGCCACCGGCGCTGGTCGCCAGTACCGCGGCGGCATCGTCGCCCTGGGTGCTGATGGTGCCCGAGTTGCCAAGGGTGATGGCCCGGCCGGCCTGGCCGCCCGATCCGCCATCGCCGCCGCGCCCGAAGCCGCCCGATTCGCCGCCGGCACCGCCTTCGCCGCCCAGCACACTGGCCACGATGCCTTTGGCGCCCACGGTGCCGGCGCCGCCGCTGCGGATGGTGCCGCTGTTGCTGATGGCGATGGCGCCGGCCGTGCCGCCGGCGCCGCCGTTGTGGGCATATGAATAGGTGCCGCCGCCGCCATTGCCGCCGTTGCCGCCCTGGCTCAGGGCATAGACGGCGATGGCGCGATTGCCGGACGTGGTGATGGCACCGGCATTGGTCACGGTCACCTGGCCGGAATTGCCGCCCACGCCGGCAACGATTTCAACATCGTTGTTCTGCGCGGCATTGCCACCCAGCGAGCGGGCCAGCACGCCATACACCCCATCTCCCACACTGGTGACGCTGGACTGCGCCGACGACGTGAAGGTGACGGCACCCGCACTGCCGCCGTTGCCGGCATTGCTGTGGCCGCCAAAATCACCGGTGTGTATGCCCGTGCCGCCGCTGCCGGCCGCCGAGATGAGCCCCACCGCGGCGGAGACGTCATCCGGGCCGGGGCCGCGCGCGGTGATCGAAGTGGACCCTTGCAGAATGACGGTGGCGTCGCCGGCATTGCCGCCATGGCCGGCGTCGTTGCGGCCGCCGAACCCGCTCTTGACGGCACTGGCCGCGCCGGTGCCGCCCAAGGACTGCGCGGCCACGCCAAAGCCCACGCCGCTGACTGTCACATCGGTCAGGGTGACGCGCGCCAGGTGGCCGTCACCGCCGATGCCGTAGCCGCCATAGTGGCCACTCGCGTTGCCCCATAATCCGCCGTCGCCGCCGCCCGAATACAGGTCGATGCCGCGCGCGTTCGAAACGATGGTGCTGTTCGACAAACCGTAGTCGATGTTGCGGCCATAGCCGCCATTGCCGCCCCAATGATTGTCATTCGACGGTGCGCCG
Organism: Bordetella sp. LUAb4; assembly: GCF_021325795.1. Classification (GTDB taxonomy): domain Bacteria; phylum Pseudomonadota; class Gammaproteobacteria; order Burkholderiales; family Burkholderiaceae_B; genus Bordetella_C. The sequence goes on from NZ_JAHPZX010000010.1 coordinate 188,947, forward strand.
TTGCCGTTGCCGCCGGCGCCGCCGCTGACGTCGATCAGGATTCCGGCTTGACCGGCCACGCTGGCGTTGATGTGTTGGTCTTGATCCTGCTGGATGAAGTCGCGCTGGCCCGGGCTGCCGTCATGGCCGTTGTCGGGGTCTGCGCCGCTGGAACAGCAGGTGCCCTGGGCGCCGCGCAAGGCATAGCTCAAGGGCGGATCGGATTGCGCTTGCGCCGGCAGGCCGAACAGATACAGAGAGCAGGCACTCGCGTGCAGCAGCAGCGCGAGCCGGGAAGGCGGTGAGGGAAAGGAGGAAAGGCAGGGAAGGGCGCGATGCGAGCCGTTGCGGTCCGCAAGGAGGGATGGCTTGGGCATCTTGCTGAGGTGCGAAAAAATCGATATGCCAGATTAAAAACATCGCGCCGGGCCGAACAAGCGGCGAATGACGAAGCGACATGCCCGTTGGATGAGTAACCGCTGATGCGTTTTAGCGTCGTTGCGTTGTCGCAGCGTTGAGGCATCGGCGCAGTACCCGCGGTGGTGCGACCGAGGGCCCGGTGGGTGCCAACGTCAACTTATTGTGACAAGCATTTTCTGTCGCTGTGCTGTCGAACATTGACAGCTTTTGCGCAGCTATCATCAGCCTTCAGAAAGCAGTATGAAAGCGCGATTTGAAAGCAGCATCTCCTTGGTAAAACCCATCAAATTGGAGTGCCGGATGCCTGGTCCCCTGCGCGGCCCTTTGCCGGATCAAGAGTTCGCCCGCGAGTGCGCGGCGATAGATCATCTGCTGCCGGGGCGGACCACCAACGCGTATCTGAAAGCCGCGCGCGCCACCGTGGGGCAGCGTCTGGTCACCTTGCATGGCGGCAAGCAATTCAAGGTACGGCCGGACTGGCACGGGGCCAATAAACTGGGCCGCACGCAGCAACGTTCGCTGCACATGCATGCTTTCATTGGCGACCTGGTCGCGGCGCAAGCGGTAAGGCCAACGGAACCCAACTGGCTGGATACCGCGCTGACGCTGGTCGAGGACTGGTGCCGGCGCTTTCAATATCCCCGCGATGCGCGCGGCATGGCGTTCCACGATGAAACTTCCGCCCGCCGGCTGAGTTACTGGCTACGGCTCTATGTCAGCTTGCGCCAGGAAGGGCGTGCCGTCGACGCGGCGGCGCAATGGGCAAGGGTGGAGTCGCTGGTGGACCTGCTTGGCCAGGATGAGATGTATGGCGGGAACAACAATCATGGGATGTTCCAGAACCTGGCCTTGCTTTATTACTGCAGGCTCGCCACCGGCGTCGACGATGTAAAGGACAGGAGCCTGGCGCGCCTGCAGGATTATTTCGAGAGTGCCGTGAGCACCGACGGCGTGCACAAGGAACACTCGCCTGCTTACCATTACCTGATCGCTGACAATATCGAGCGGCATCTGGCGTTGATAGAGAGCATGGACGCCCTTTGCGGGGAGCGGCTCCGCAAGCTGCTGCGCGGGATGCGGCGCTACGGCTTGAACATCATTGCACCGGATGGCACGTATCCGCCGCTGGGCGATACCTCGCCCGTGGCTATTGAACCGGCCAAGCACAACAAGCTGTTCGGCTACGGCGATAACGAGCCCGACCGCAGCGCGGTGTTTTTCGATGGCGGTTATGCCATTCTGCGTGACGATCCGGGCAGGGGGGCGGCGCAGACATTCGCCGTCTTGTGCGCCAGCCATCACGGCGCTTATCACAAGCATCAGGATGACCTGTCCCTGCTGCTCTATGCGGACGGCTGGATCATCTATGAAAGCGGGCCATACGGATACGACTACAAGCATCCCATGTCCGTCCACGGTTATTCGTCCGCCAGCCATAGTTCGCTTTACCTGCCGAATACCAAGCCCAGCAATGAGCCCGGTCTGGTCAGTATCGATCTGGTGAGCGAGCTGCCATCGACCAGCGTGGTAAGCGCCGCCAACCTGCGCTATCCGGGTGTCGTGCATCGACGCACGCTGACGTTGCGGCGTGAACGCAACCAGGTCGAGGTGGAGGACAGCGTGACTGCCAACGACGCGCTGACGATGTCTCTATTGTGGCAGTTGGCGCCCGGCATCGTGCCCAGCCTGAACGAACGCAAGGTTCAACTGCGGCGTGATGGCCGCGTGGTGGCCGAAATCGCCGTCGAATCCGATGCCCTGGTCGAACTGGCCTTGGGGCATGGCGACAAGGGTCCCAAGGGTTATGTGTTCCCGGAAATGGGCAAGAAGCTGGAAACATCGGTGCTGCGCATCGACACGCGGGGCGAGGCGATGACCTGGAACTGCACGACCGTGTTTTCCTTGCCCGAGTACCGCGCGGGGCGGTCGCCGTCGGCGTTCACGCGTGCTTTTGCTTCTGTCCTGGCTGTCTGCGATACGCCCGGCGATACGCCAGCGACGGGGAGTGATCAGGACAGTGAATACGAAGTGCAAACGCCGGCGCTCGGCACGTGAGTCAATGCGCCGACACGCCGCCTATCTTCTTGATCAGGGCCGCCCATTTGGCTACGTCCTCCCGTAGATAAGCGTTGTAGTGGTCGGGATCATCCGCCACGACCGTCCCGCCCTGCTGCAGGATCTTTTCCTCGAATGCCTTGTCGGCGGCGGCCTGCTTGATGACGGCGTACAGCTTGTCGACGATGGGACGCGGTGTGCCTGCCGGCGCCAGCAGGCCGAACATGGTGCCGATCTCGATGTCCAAACCCTGCTCGGCGAAGGTCGGCACGTCAGGCAGGACGGGCAGCCTGTCCTTGCTGGCCACGCCCAGGGCCTTCATCTGGCCCGCCGACAACATGCCCTGTGCCGATATGTAGGTGGTAAAGGTCATCTGCACCTGCCCCGACAGCACATCCGTCAGCGCTGGCGCCGCGCCCGTGTAGGGAATGTGCGTGATATCCAGCTTGGTCACCTGCTTGAACATCTCGCCTGCAAGGTGCGGCGCGCCACCGGCACCGCTGCTGGAAAAATTGAGTTCACCGGGATGTTTCTTGCCGTAGGCGATCAGCCCCGCCAGGCTGTCGCCGGCGAAGCCGGCCTTGGTCACCAGCATCATGGGCGCGAACGCCACCATGGTGATACCGGTGAAGTTCTTGATGGGATCGTAGGGTGTCTGGGGGATGACGGCAGGATTCAGCGTCAGGTTGGTGCTGGTGAACAGCAGCGTATAGCCGTCAGGCGCGGCGCGGGCGACCAGTTCCGCGCCGATATTGCCACTGGCGCCCGCCCGGTTGTCGACGATCACGGGCTGCTTGAGCGCCCTGGTCAGGCGTTCAGCCGTCGTGCGGGCCAGGATGTCCGTACTGCCGCCCGGCGCCCAGGGCACCACCAGCCTGATAGGCCTGGAGGGATAGTCGGTAGCCGCCAGGCTGGTCCGTGGCCCGGCAATCCCCCCTATGGCCGAGGCCAACGCCACGACCATGGCGTAGGCATGAGCGGCGTGGCGCAAGCGCTGATTCATTTCTGTCTCCTGATCGCCCTGTTGTTATGGGGCGATTCTTGCGCGTGCGGATCATGCGGGAAAAGCCATATGTGGCGAATGCGCGGTTCAACTATCTTGAAAATGGCGACTGGCCGGAGCATTCAAGATAAGTGAATCGCCCCTTCGTCTTCTTCCCGTTCTCCGATGGGCGATGGGCAGGCAGAATGGCTCGCAAACACAATACAAAACCAGCCATACAACGGGAGACGACACGTGATGCATTTGAAGCTTTTGCTCGCCGGCAGCCTGCTGGCCGCCCTGGGAGTCGCCGGCGCGGCCCAGGGCGCTTACCCGGACAGGCCGATACGCCTGATCGTGGGGTTTCCTCCAGGAGGCGCTTCGGACGTGGCGGCGCGTGCCATCGCCGCCAAGATGGGCGCATTGCTGGGCCAGGCTATCGTGGTCGAGAACAAGGGCGGCGCCGCCAGCAACATTGGCTCCGATTATGTGGCCAAGGCGGCGCCCGACGGCTATACCGTGTTGTTCGGCACGATCTCGCTGGCGGTCAACCCCAGCCTGTATCCCAAGCTCAGCTACGACCCCTTGAAAGACCTGGCGCCGGTCGCGCAGGTGGCGTCCACGCCTTTCCTGGTGGTGGTCAACCCGAACACCCCCTACCACTCGGTGGCGGAGCTGATCGCCGCGGCCAAGAAGCCGTCCGATAAGCCTATCTACTTCGCCAGCGCCGGCAATGGCTCCGGCGCTCATCTGTTCGCCGAGCTGTTCAACAGCCAGGCCGGCGTCAAGATGCAGCACGTGCCCTACCGTGGCGCGGCACCGGCGATGTCGGATGTATTGGGCGGCCAGGTGCCCCTGGCTTTCGACAACATCGTCACCACGCTGCCTCTGGTCAAGAGCGGCAAGCTGCGTGCGTTGGCGGTCACCACCAAGACGCGCTCACGCGCGGCCCCCGATATTCCCACCGTGGCCGAGGCCGGTGTGCCCGGCTATGACGCGACCGCGTGGTTCGGCCTGTTCGCGCCCGCCGGCACGCCCGCCGCGGTCGTCCAGAAACTTAGCGAGACCGCCGCCCAGGCCACGCAGGCACCGGAGGTGCGTGCCGCCCTGGAAGCCGTCGGTTGCGATCCCATGGGCACCAGCCCCAAGGAATTCGACACGTTCTTCAAGGCGGAAATTAAGAAGTGGGCCAAGGTCGTCGACGAGGCCCACGTCCGCGTGGATTGATCACCAACCCGTTCAACAGTGATGTGATATGAAAATCTGGCATCAAAGCTTCACCGTACTCACCGACCTCGGGCCCTACAGCGATGCGCTGAAGCGGCATTTCGCCAAGGTGGCGCGACCCGATACGCAGATCGACATGCATGGCATGCAGGTCGGCACGTACCGCAGCAACTATCCAGGCAATGACATCCGCCATGTGGCCTTCCAGTACGTACACGGCCTGCAGTTCATGGCGGCTGCCGTGCAGGCGCAGGAGCAGGGCTATGACGTGTATTCGCTGAGTACCTTGCCGGAACCGGCGCTGCGCGAGATCCGCAGCATGGTGGACATTCCCGTGGTGGGGTATGGCGAGTCGGCCATGCTGACCGCTTGCATGTTGGGCCGCAAATTCGGGGTGCTGATGTTCATCGACGACATGAACGAACTGATCGCCGAGAACGCCCGCAACCATGGCCTGGCGTCACGTTTCGCCGGTGCCATGCCGGTGGGCTTCACCTTCAACGATGTACTCAAGGGGTTCAGCGATCCCACCGAGCTGATCGGGCGCTTCCAGGCCGCGGCACGCAAGCTGATCGCGCAAGGCGCCGATGTCATCATTCCAGGCGAAGCGCCGCTGAACATATTGCTGGCGCAAAACGGCGTGGTGGAAGTGGACGGCGTGCCTGTCCTGGATTCGCTGGCTGCCTGGGTCAAGCAGGCTGAAACCATGCATGACCTGCGTACGCTGTGCGGCATCAAGACCAGCCGCAAAGGCTATTACCACAAGCCGCCGGAAGCCGACCGCGTCAGTGAGGTTTTTTCTTTCTACGGTCTGGACCAATGGCAACCATCGTCGTGACGCTGGGACGGCGCCGCGCGTCGAAGATTTCCAGCAGAAAGTCGATGAAGGCGCGCACCTTTGGTGCCGCGAAACGTGATTTGACGGTGACGGCGTGGAAGGTGCGCTTGCTGGTCTGCCAGTCCGGGAATAGTTCGACCAACTCGCCCCGCTTGATGAGGTCGCTGACGAAGACGTCAAGCACGTAGATCAGGCCGACGTTCTGCAAGGCGGCCTGGATCAAGGCGGCCGTATTGTTGAAGCTGAGCGGGCCGCACGGGTTCACCACCACATCGTTGCCGTCCTTGGAGAAGCGCCAGGGATTGGGCGTGTGGTGGCCTTCGGCGAACAGGCCCAGGCAGCGGGTGGGTTCCAGATCGGCCGGCGTGGCCGCCCGCATGGCACCTACCGTTTCCGGTGTGCCGCATACGATGTATTGCGCTTCATAGATGGGCCGGCCCACCAGGTCGGCGTCCTCCACGCGGTCCATGCGAATGGCCACATCGGTGGCCCGCTCGATCAGGTTGTGGGTGTCGTTGGTCAGCGCGACGGAAACGGCCAGGCCCGGATGGCGTCGGGTCAGCTCGACCAGCGCGGGACACAGCAAATTGTGGCCGATGGCAAACGGGGCTTCCACGCGCAGCGTGCCGGCCACGTCGCTGCCTTGCCGCTTGACGTCGTTCTCCGCGCGCGCGACGTTGCGCAGGATCTCCTGGCAATGCGGCAGGAAGATTCGCCCTTCCTCCGTCAGATGCAGGTGGCGCGAATTGCGCTGTATCAAGGTCGTGCCCAGATGCGCCTCGAGGTTGCGCAGGCTGGTGGTCACGGTGGCGTTGGCAAGGTCCAGTGACTCGGCCGCGCGCGAGAGGCTGCCGCATTCCATCACCCGCACGAATACCTGCATGGCCCAGAGCTTGTCCATGTGTCTCCTTTCGTTTTTTTTTAATCATGCATTAGCCGGCGGGGGCTAACACGCAGGCATTGCAGCGCCCTAATCTGTCGAGTGTAGCGCCGATGCATACGGCGCAGATGCCTATTTCACCAAGGATGGAGAGCATGGAACGTACATTCGATGTCGTGGTTGCCGGTTGCGGCGTGGCGGGTTTGTCGGCGGCGGTGGCGGCGGCCGAGCGTGGCCTGGCGGTCGCCGTGCTGGAGCGCGCGAGCCGCGCCGAGCGCGGTGGCCAGAGCCGCTACACGGAAGCTTATCTGCGCATGAAGGCGATCGATCAGGTGTCCGACGATTTCGAAGAGCATCTGGCGGAGAACGCCGGTGTCTATATGGACCCCGACTTCGCGGCCGAGATGGAGCAGGCGCGCGAGTCCTGGTCGCATGCCGCGCGCACGTTGTCGGTGCTGGATCCGGAATTGATCAGTTGCTTCGCTGATCATGTACCGCCAACCATCGCGTGGCTGCAAGGCATGGGCGTGAAGTTCGACTTCCTGCCCACGCAGTTCCTGACCAAGACGCAGCCTCGCCTGCTGCCTGTCGGCGGTGGCGAAGCCTTGGTTGAAGCGCTGGCGGCCAAGGCTGAAAGCCTGGGCGTGACCTTCCTGTACCACACTACCGCGCGCCGCTTGCTGGTCGACGAAGACGGCGCGGTGCAGGGCCTGCTCGCGCACCACGCCCAGGACGGCGGCGTGCGCCTGAAGGGCGCGGTGGTGCTCGCTTGCGGCGGCTTCGAGGGCAACTCGGCGCTGATGGCCAAGTATATGGGTCCACGCTCGGTGTACCTGCGGCCGGTGTGCAAAGGCGGCTACTTCAATCGTGGCGAAGGTATCGAGATGGCGTTCGAGGCCGGCGCGGCGCCCAGTGGCGAATTCGGCAGCTATCACGCCGAGCCGGTGGACCCGCGCTCGGGCGTGTCGGAACCGTCGATCTTCATCTTCCCGTATGGCGTGTTGGTCAACAAGGCAGGCCAGCGCTTCACCGATGAAGCGCCCGGCACGGTGGACGCCTATTACGAGCGTGTCACCCGCCGCATCTACGAGCAGGAACAAGGCATCGCGTATGTGATCCTGGACCAGCGCGTAAAGGATGTGCCCAACTACCGGCTTGCCATCCGTACCGATCAGCCCGCCATCGAGGCCGACACCCTGACCGCGCTGGCTGCCAGCATCGGCCTGCCCGCCGGCACGCTGGAGGCCACCGTGGAACGCTACAACGCCGCGTGCCCGGCCGAGGCCGGCTTCAAGCCCCTGGAACTGGACGGCCTGGCCACGCAGGGACTGGCACCCGTCAAGTCCAACTGGTCGCGCCGCATCGAGCAAGGTCCGTTCATCGCCTATCCCATCATTTCGTCGAACGTGTTCACCTTTGGTGGCCTGAAGATCAATCCATCCGGACAGGTGCTGGACACCGACGGCAACCCGATGAAAAACCTTTACGCGGCCGGCGAAATCGTGGGCACCTACTACACCAACTACACCGGCGCCACCTCGGTACTCAAGGGATTGGTGTTCGGCCGCCGGTCGGCTCAACACATCGCGGACACTCGCCAGTAGAGGCGCGCCATGGCAGCGGACACCGTAACGCTAAGCACGGAACTGGCGCAGGCGTTGTTGCAGGCCCGCCATGCCGGGGTGCCCGCGGATATGCGCGGCAAGACCCTGCTGCACATCGCCGACTCCCTGGGCATCGCCCTGGCCGCGCGCGGCACCGACTTGAGCCGACAGGTCATCGCGGGTATGCAAAGCGGCCATGGCGCCGGCGAGTGTGGCCTCATCGGCGGTGGCCACGCCGCGCCGCTGGCGGCGGCATTCATCAATTCGGCCCTGATCCACATCCTCGATTACGACGACATCCACGACGTTGGGCGCCTGCATCCCAGTACGTGCGTGCTGCCGGCCGCCATGGCCGCTGCCGCCTTGGCAGGGGCCACGGATGACGAATTGGTCGACGCGGTGGTGCTGGGCAATGAACTCGTCTGCCGCCTGGGTGTGATCTGCGCGCCGCAGGGTGAAGGACCGGGCGCGGAGTGGTTTCTCACTCAGTTGTTCGGCTACCTGGGCGCTGGCATGGCGGCGGGCCTGCTGCTGGGGCTGGACCAGCGCCAGCTGGTTTCCACGCTGGGCCTCGCCTACATGCAATTGGCGGGCGGCAAGGAGGCCGGTTTCGGTACGGGTGCCACGGCGCGCGGCCTTTATCCGGCCTTCGCGGCGCAAGGGGGCTTGCAGGCTGCGTTGCTGGCGCGTAGCGGCGTGACCGGACCCGCGGGGGCGCTGGACGGCGCCGCGGGTCTGTTTCGACTTTATCTTGCCGGTGCCCTGGCGTCGCGCCAGCGCGCCATGCTGCTCGATTTTTCGCGGTGGCACGCGCGCCAGTTGGACCTCAAGCCTTGGCCCAGTTGCCGCTTGTCGCACCCTTACATCGCGGTGGCGATGGCGGCCCGCGCGACGTGCCTGGCACATCCCGCCGCGCGGATACGCGTCGCGGTGAACCCGTCGTCCGGCCGTCTTTGCCGGCCGCTGGCCCAGCGGCGCCGCCCCGCCACGCTGCAAGACGCCAAGTACAGCATTCCCTTCATGACGGCGTACACCCTGGTCCATGGCGCGCCGACGCTGCAAGCGTTCTCGAGCCAAGTCCTGGCCGATGAAGACGTCTTGCGCATGGCCGCTCGCATCGAATTGGAAGATGGCCTGCCCGACAACCCTGGTCATCCGCCCGCCGTACTGACACTGCTGGATGGCACGAGCGTCCTGCGGCAAGCGCATTTCACGGAGCAAGACCTGCGTGTCGACGAGGTCCGTGCCCGCGATAAATTCGTGGACTGCTTGCGCTACGCCGAGCGCTCCGGCCAGGCCGGCGCCCTTTGGAACACTTTCATGGAAGGCCGCGTGCAAGCGGGCTTCGACATGGCTTACGAGGATGCGTCATATGTACAGCGTTGACCTTTTTTCCGGTCAGGTTGCCTTGGTCACCGGCGGCGCCGGCGGTATCGGGCGGGCCGTCAGCGTGGCGCTGGCCGCGCACGGCGCGCAAGTGGTCGCCGCCGATCGGGTGGCGTTCGAGCCATCCTGCGCCGGGGTCCAGAGCGTGCTCCTGGACGTCACGCGGCGCGATGATGTGGTGCGCTGCATGGACGATGCCGTGGCGCGCCTGGGGCGCCTGGACATCCTGGTGAACGTGGCCGGGATCGTCTCGCTGGGCAATGCGGAAAACCTGGCCGAGGCCGAGTGGGATCGTGTCATCGACATCAATCTCAAAGGGACTTTTCTCTGCTGCCAGACAGCCATCGGACACATGAAACGCGGGGGGGGCGGGCGCATCGTCAACCTTGGGTCGGTAATCGGCAAGAACGGCGGCAATCCGCGTCCCTGGCTGGACCCGCGCGAACAGGATCTGGCCAGCAACGTCGCCTATGGCGTATCCAAAGCCGGTGTGCACGCCATGACGGCCTTCCTGGCCAAGGAACTGGCAGCGGCCAATATCACCGTGAACGCCGTGGCGCCCGGTCCCGTCGCATCGGCCATGACCACCCGTTTTCCGCAAACCCTGCGCGACCTGATTCCCGTGGGACGCATGGGCGCGGCCGATGAAGTCGCCGCGGCGGTGCTGTTCCTTGCCTCGCCACGATCCGGCTTCGTCACCGGCGAGATAATCGATGTCAATGGCGGCATCTGGTGCGACTAGGCCGGCGCGGCCTCTGGGTTGACCGTTCCCGGCGTCCTTCAAGCACGAACGTTTTCAACCATCGGGTTGTCAACCAGCAATTCTCAACTAGCACGTTTTCAAACAGCACCTTTTCAACCAATAAGGCAGATTCAATCATGCAACAAGCCCGATCCCTCTTTCTCGTTCTCGACATGCAGAACGATCTGGTGCACGCGGATGGCCCGAACGGCAAGAGCCCCTTGGGCGAGCAGGTGCGCGAGCGGCAAGTGATCGGCAAGACCGCTCAAGCCATCGCGCGTGCGCGCGCCGCCGGCATCGCCGTGGGGTTCGTGCGGGTCGGCTTCTCCGAAGGCTATCCGGAATGCCCGCAAGGCTCGCAAGTATTCTCGGCCGCGCCGCAGCACGGTCTGTTCAAGCTGGGGGCCTGGGGCACCGAGATCCATCCGGAACTCGAACAGAAGGTGGGTGACATCCAGGTCGTCAAGCATCGCGTCAGCCCCTTCTATTCAACCACCCTGGAAGCGCAATTGCGCGCACAGAACATCCAGCGCATCTACTTCTCGGGCGTCTCCACCCAGGCCGTGGTGCAGGCCACGGCGCGCGACGGCCACGACCGTGACTATGAGATGGTCCTGCTGGAAGACCTGTGCGCCGCGCACAGCGCCCAGGAACATGCCAATTCGGTTGGCAGCATCGGCCGCTTCTGCAAGAACGAGAACAGCGCAACCGTGGTATTCGCCCATCCCTGACGGCAGGAAGGCATGTCATGAAAATCTGGCACCAGAGCTTCACTGACCTGGACGCTTTCCCGCGCTACCGGGAAACGCTGCAAACCCATGCAGATACGGTCATGGGCGCGCATGCGCAGGTCGTCGTGCATGGCCTGCGCCCTGGGACGTATCCGCCGGGCGTGGCGCCCATGCGTGTCAACAGCCACGCGGGCATGCGCATGTTGAACACACGCCAGGTGTGCGAGGCGGCCCTGACCGCGCAGGCCGCGGGCTACGACGCCTTTGCGCTGGGATGCTTCTTCGACCCCGGCCTGGCGGAGGCGCGATCCCTGGTCGATATCCCCGTAGTCAGCTTGACCGAAAGCTGCCTGCTGACCGCGTGTTCGCTGGGACGCAAGGTCGGCATGATCGCGCTGACGCCTTTCCAGAAGATGCAGACCGAAGACCTGGCGCTGCAATATGGCTTGGCCGGACGCTTGTCGGGGGTGGTGGCCATGAGCCCCGCGGTCAATCTGTTCGACCTGGAGGGCGATGAAGCGGCGGCTGATTCCGTGCGCGCACGCTTCGTCGATGCCTGCCGCGTCGCCCTGGCGCAGGGGGCGGAGGTCATCATCCCAGGTGACGGCGTGCTCAACGAGTTTCTCTTTCGCCATCGACTGTTGTCGGTGGAAGGGGCGGTGGTGCTGGACGCCTTGGGCGTGCTGTTCCACCATGCGGCGTTTTTCGCGCGGGCTCGCGCCGCGGGTTGCCTGGACGTCAGTCGCGTTCAGTACTACGCGCAACCCACGGATGTCATGCGCGATCATGCCCGCCAGGTCCTGGGTGCGCGCGACTATAAGGAAGATGAATTTTCGGGGCAAGGCCGCTGAGGTCGGTTGGCGGCCGTTGGCCTCGGCGGGTCTCGGTTGGTCCCGGCCGTTCCCGGTCGTTTTCTGGCGTTCTCTTTCGGTCTGGGTCTCAGCGGGTTGCAGGAGCTCAGTTGGTCATCTCCACGCCGGCATCCTTGATGACCTTGCCCCAGCGGGCATAGTCGTCGGCAAGACGTTTCTGGAAGTCATTCGGGGTGTCCATCACAGCGGGCGCCATGGCGGCATCGGCCAGCAACCCCTTTACTTTGGGTTGCGACACGGCCTTGCGCAAGGCCGCATCCAGCCTGGCGACGACGGCATCGGGCGTACCGGCGGGGGCGAAGATGCCGACCCAGTTTTCCACATTGAAGCCAGGCAGGAATTCCTGTGCCGTGGGCACGTCGGCGAGGAAGTCCACGCGTTTTTCGCTGGTCACCGCCAGCGGCGTCAGGCGCTTTTCCTTGATGAGGCTGTAAAGGGGCGGCAGGTCCATCACGATGCCGTCGACATGGCCGCCCAAGGTGTCCGTGACGGCGGGGCCGGCGCCCTTGTAGGGCACATGGACGATATTGCCCTGCACTTTCCTGAGTAACTCGATGGTCAGGTGGGGCAGGCCGCCCGTGCCGGAGGACGACAGGGTGATCTGCTGCGTCTTGGCGCGGTCCAGCAATTCCTTCAAGGTCTTCACGCCGCTCAACCTGGGGCCTACGGCGATGGCCTCCGGCGTCAGCGCCATCATGTTGATGGCCTTGAACGCCTTGGGGGCGTAGAAGGGCGGGGTCGTCATGGTTTGCGGCGCCAGCACGATAGGGCTGATGCTGGAGAGCAGCAAGGTATAGCCGTCGGCATCGGACTTGGCGACATGGTCGGCGCCGATGACGCCGCTGGCGCCCGCGCGGTTTTCCACGACGACCGAGACGCCCAGGGCCTGGCCCAATTCCGGGGCGATGATGCGCGCGGCGATGTCGTTGGAGCCGCCGGGCGGGTAGCCGACCACCAGGCGTATCGGCTTGCTGGGGAAGTTGTCGGCCGCCATGGCGGGGATGGCTGTGGACAAGGGGAGCAGGGCCAGGGACGCGGCCAGTTTGCGCAGCGTGCGGCGCCGAGAGGGTTGCGGGGCATGCATTTGTGTCTCCGTATCGTTATTGATGATCTTTATGCTGCGGCGGGTACGATTCCAGGGCGTTGAGCAAGGCGGGCAGCAAGGCTTGCCATTCGGCGACCACGCCCGCTTGAGCAACATTGAAGATATTGGCCTCGGGGTCCTTGTTGACAGCAATGATGCGCGTATGCGGATCGATGCCGGCCAGATGTTGTGGCGTGCCCGAGATGCCGATGGCCAGATACGTGTCAGGGCTGATGTATTTCCCGGAAATACCGACCTGACGCGTCACGGGTGCCCAGCCGGCATCGACCGCGGGCAAGCTGGCGCCAACCGCGCCGCCCAGCTTGGCCGCGATGTCATACAGCATGGGAAAAGCCTGGTCGTTGCCCATGCCGCGTCCACCGGATATCACGATGCGGGCGCCATCCAGGCCGGCATGGAGTTCGTTGCGCGGCAACGGCGCGCAAGAGAGCGCCGCGCGGGGCGGAGGCAAGTTGTCGAGTGTGTGGACGGTTGTGCAGTCTGGACGAGCAGCGCCAGCGGCGGCTGGGGCTGCGGATGTGGCTGCTGGTAGTGACTTGGGGCGTATGGCGGCGATCATGGTGCCATCGCCGGACAGGGTGATGTTAAGCCGGTTGCCATACGCGCCGCGTGTGGCACGGAGGGCGCCCTGCGCGTCGAACTCCAGTTCGGTACAGCGGCCCAACGGGGTGGCGCCCAGGCGGGCAGCCAGGGCGCCGGCGAACGCCTCGTTATCGGCTTGGGCATCTACCAGCATCAACGCGGACGGCAGCAGGCCGGCCAGCGCATCGGACTGCAGCGCGCTGGTGAACAGGTCGACGTATTGCTGCGTCTGCGTCTGCGTCTGCATCGGTGTGGGCGTCGGCGTCGGCGTTTGCGCAATAGCCGATGGCGTCGGAATGAACCAGGCTTGATCCACGCCTGCGGCCTGGGCGTCTGCCAATGCGGCGGCGCGCGCTGTAGGCGGGCCGGCGAGCAGTACATGAGCGCTGATACTGGAGCCTTTGAACCTTCGGAAATCGATCTCTTGGGGATCGATCCTACGGGGATTGACCCCACGGGCATCGGTGCCATGGGCGCTCGCACCACGTGCGTCCGCGCCACTGGCGTTCGCCTCACTGGCGTTTGCCTCACGTGCGTCCGCCTCACGGGCGTTCCTGTCACGTGCGTTCGCCTGCTGGCGGACGTGGTCCATGAGGGCGCGTGCGGCCGCCGGGTCGGCGTCGTAGTCAGGGATCAGCGCCAGGAAAGAAAGAACGCCGGGCGTGTTGGGCAGCAATGGCATGGATGACATGGATGACATGGATGGCGTCACTCAGTGAGCGATCATGGGCGCGCGCAGATAGGCGGCGAGCGCGGCCGCCTGTTCCTCCACCGAACCCGTGAACATATGGCAGGCCTGTGCACCGCGCGCGCTGCTTGCGCAGGGCGCTGCCTGCACCAGCGTCATGGGCATAGCAGGCGGAGCCGACATAGCGGAAGTCGCAGATGTAGAGAGCGTCGCGGAAGTAGCGGGAGTCGCAGACGTAGCGGGAGTCGCGGATGTAACGGGAGTCGCGGATGTAGCAGGAGTCGCAGACGTAGCAGGAGTCGCAGACGTAGCAGGAGTCTCGGACGTCGCAAGCGCCGAAGGTGTTGCGGGCAAGCCACCATCCGGCGGCACCTGTTCGAATTTGAATTGCTTCGCCATCGCGACATTTTTCATCAACGGATGCCGCAGCCGGTTGCTCTTGTCGTTGCTGATGCTGGCCATCGCCGGCGTGGGGACTTGCAGCGATTCGTCCTGGCGCGCACCACTGCGCAGCAAGGTCCACCCCCCGCTCGTCCCCGCTTGCACCCGCAAGGCCAGGTTCACGAACGGCAGGCGCCAGGATTCCGCCAGGTACGCCGGCGTCATGCCATCGTCCAGGTCGCCGTGCTCCCGCCCGATCAGGACCAGATCGGGCCACGCACCGTCCGCACGCAACAGGTCGCCCGCATGCCGGGCCAGCCAGGCAGGATGGCCGCGTTGCCCCACGGGCGGACTCAGGCCCACCAACCGATCGGGCTTGAGCGCCGCGATGGCGCGCAGCAGCGCGTTGTCCTGCGCGCCGTCGGTCACGACGACCGTGACGCGCGCCTCCGCCCCCTGGTCGCGCAGCTTCAACGCAATCTCCAGGGCAGCTTCGTCGAAAGGGCTGAGTTTGTACGAGACTGCCTCCGACCCGGGCAATTCGCGCCAGTCGCCCGACGCGGGGCGAGGCAAAGGCTTCCTGGGATCGGCAACGCCGGCGAGCAGTACGGCTATGTGCATGCCTGGTCCTCCACCTCAGCCGGCCAGCGCCGTACGCGCGGCGATGCGGCCGAAGATGGCCGCCTTGCCCAGGGCGGAGCCGGTCATGTAGGCCGCGCCATGCAAGCCGCCGACGACTTCGCCCGCCGCGTACAGGCCCGCGATGGGCGCGCCGTAGACGTCCAGCACGCGCATGGCGGCGTCCACGCACAGGCCGCAATAGGTGCCGTACACGGCGGCAGTGGAGGGATAGGCGTAGAAGGGGCCCGTCTCGATTTTTACCAGCTTGCCATGCTGGTGCACCAGATGGGCGCGGCCGAATTCCGCATCGTGGCCGGCATCGACATGCCGGTTGTAGGTGGCGACGGTATCGACCAGGACGGCGGCGGGCACTTCGATCGAATCGGCCAGGGCTTTCAGCGTATCGGCCTGGATGACCAGCCCCTCTTCGTGGCGACGCTCGATGTCCAGGATACGGGTTTGGTTGTCGCCACTGTCGAAGATGGCTTGATCAAAAATCTGGAAGGTAGCGCTGTAAGGCTGCTGGATGCAGGCGTCGCCCAGCAATTTGTACGAAATCGATTCGTCGACGTAGCGCTTGCCGTCCTGATTGACGGCGATGGCGCCTTTGTACACGGCCAGCAGGCTGTGGTGATTGGTGTCGTCGGTAGGGTGCTTGCCATAGG
The DNA here is from genome assembly GCF_021325795.1 of Bordetella sp. LUAb4. Taxonomy (GTDB): domain Bacteria; phylum Pseudomonadota; class Gammaproteobacteria; order Burkholderiales; family Burkholderiaceae_B; genus Bordetella_C. The sequence continues at coordinate 204,705 of NZ_JAHPZX010000010.1, forward strand.
TGCCCTTGATGTAGAGCATGTCTCGGCAGTCGGCCCCCAGCTGTTGGGCCATCTTCAAACCATCCCCCGTATTGCCGGCGCCGCCTATGAAGACGGCTGTGTCCTCGTTGTACTGAGGCGCGTAGCGGTGGATGAGCTCGGCATTCTGCACGAAGCCGCCGCTGGTCAGTACCACGCCATGGCTGGCCAGCACCTTGAAGCACGCGCCGTCGCGCTGCACGGTGACGCCGATCACATGTCCCTCGCGCGGATCGCGCACCAGGCGCAGGGCCTGGGTGGAGGTCATGAGCTGGACATGGCCGGTGCGCTTGGCGGCCGCCGCCAGGGCGCGCACGGCATCGGCCGGGTCGACATTGTGCACGCGCGGTACCGACTGCCCGGATGACGTTTCCACATGCGGGCCGAATTGCACGCCGGCCTGTTTCATCCATTCGTAGGTGTCGAGCTGGTTGTCGACGTAGGCTCGTACCAGATTCTCGTCGTTTTCGAATTTACCGACTTCGCGCAGGTCCTTGAACAGCAGCTCGCTGGAATCCTCCACGCCGTTGGCCGTTTGCAGGTCGGTCCCGGCAAAGGCCAGGCACCCGCCCGACATGGCCGACGAGCCACCGGTTTCGTCCTGCTTTTCCAGCAGGATCACGTCATGGCCAGCCTGGGCGGCCTGCAGCGCGGTGGCGTAACCCGCCATGCCGGCGCCGACGACCACCAGGGTTGTGTGCAGATCGGGATTGCTCATTGCGCCCCCTGGGCCAGGGATGCGGCATGCGCCCCGGAAATGCGCCCCAGGACCGAGCCGGCGGTCAGGCCGATGCCGCCGGCATATTTGACGTAATAGAGGCCGCCGACCATTTCGCCGGCCGCGTACAGGCCGGGTAGCGGGCGGTCGTCCGCATCGAGCACCTGGCCGCTGGGGTTGACCTTGACGCCGGCATACGTGCACGTAATGCCGCAGGTAACGGCGTACGCGACGAAGGGACCGGTGTCCAGCGGATGGGCCCAATTTGATTTCGGCACGGCCAGGCCGCGGGTGCCGCGGCCATCCTTGACCGCCGGATTGAAGGGCACGCCCAGTTCGATGGACGCGTTGAATTCGCGCACCGTTTGCAGGAAACCGCGCTGGTTGATGCCTTCCATTTGCGCGGCGAGTTCTTCCAGGGTGTCGGCCTGCAGGCGGGTGGCGTGCTTGATACGGTATTCGTCAGGCAGCAGGCCCACGGTCTTGGCGTCGAACACCTGCCAGGCGACGGCGCCCGGCTGGGCCAGCACGCGGGCTCCCATGCCGGAGTAGGTGTAGTTGCGAAAGTCCAGCCCTTCGTCTACGAAGCGCCGGCCATCGGCGTTCACGACGATACCCAGGTTGAAGTAGTTCTTCTGCTGGTTCAGCAGATTGATGTCGCCGAAGGCGGGGGCATTCAAGTCATAGAACACGGCGTGGCAGCCCGTCCAGTTGCCATGCGCGATAGCGCCGGCGCCTACGGCCATATCGATGCCGTCGCCGGTGTTGTAGCGTGAGCCCCGGACCTTGGCCAGATCCCAGTTGGGTCCCAGGTACTGAGCGCGCCATCGCACGTTCGCATGGAAGCCGCCGGTAGCGAGCACCACGGCGCGCGCCTGCAACGTACTGCTGGCGCCGTCCTGCTCCAGGGTGATGGCCCAGGCATCGCCCGCGCGCTCGAGCCCGTGAGCGCGCGCGCCGTAGCGCAGGTCCAGGTCCACTTTTTCGGCACGGTCATACAGCGACTGCATCAGGCCCAGGCCGCCACCCGAAACCTCCACCGTCAGGCCGCCCCAGAATTTGTTCTTGCCATCCACCTTGAATGACTGACGGCCGTAAATGGGCATGAAGCGCACGCCATGGCCGCGCATCCACATCATGGTGTCGAAGCTCTTGCCCACCACCGTGTCCAGCACGTCGGCGTCGGCGCGATAGCCGCTCATGGCGACCGCTTCGTCGAAGAACTGTTCTTCCGTATAGCTGCCGAAGTCGCTGCCATCGAGCTCGTCCTGGCTCAGGTCGGGCATGAGCGTCTTCAGGTCGTCATTGCCGCCATAAGCGATACGGAATGCACCGCCCGTGAAGGCGGAGCTGCCGCCGCGGTTTTCCTTGGGCGCGCGTTCGATCACGACGACCCGCGCGCCTGCTTCGTGGGCTGACAGGGCCGCGCACAGCGCGGCATTGCCGCCGCCTATGACCGCGACATCGAAGGTGTTCATTGCAAGTCTCCCTTGGGGGCTTTTTATTTCTTCGGCGTACGTGTCGAAGAGGCCTGGGGTGATTTTGCAAGGTGGGGAAATGCAGGGGAACCCTGCCGGGTCGAAAGTGTTTTTCGATTTAATTGAACGTGCCGGATGCCCCCGGGGCGTGCGCCTGGGGGATGTGCGAATGCAGCATCAGGGGACGCCCTGGCGCGGCATCGGGGGATGTCGGTGCAGCATCACGGGATGTCGATGCGGCATCACGGGATGCCCTAACGCGGCGTCAGGGGGATGTCGTTGCGGCATCGGGGGGGCGTCGATGCCATGGCAATACATGCCGATGCCCCTTCAGGGCGCGTCGGCGCAGCGTAGGACGGGGTCGCCGATGACCAAGCCCTGGACCACGCAGGGCAGGGCAATTTTCTGGCCCTTCTTGACTTCGGCGATGCGGGGCGATGCCGTCTTGGGGAAATCGAGATGGACCTTGGGCATGGCACTGTCGGCGGCGGTCAACTCGATATAAGGATCGCCATTGGCCGGCGCCGTGACGCTGGCCACCGTGCCGCTGATCTTGATGGTCCTGCCTTTGTACTTGCGGTCGGCCGCCGATTCGCTTTGCTGGTAATCGGAATACAGCACTGTCGCCGCGACTTCGGGCGCGTTTGCGGCGGCAGGGGCGGGCGTCGCCTGCGCCGGCGCCGCGTGCGCGGATGTCGATGCGGATGTCGATCCTGATGTCGATCCTGATGTCGATGCGGCCGTGGCGGCGGCCATCCCGGCCGTGGCGGTGGCCGCCCCCGGCGTGGCGTTCGGCGCGGCCGCCGCGGGCGGCGGAGCCGCCGTCGGGCGCGTGTCTGGTGTTAATGGCGATGTCGCGGGCTGCGCTGCGGGGCGCGCCGCAGGACTAGCCGGGTGCGCCGCCGGCTGCGCGGGCACTGCGGGTGTGACGGCCGCCGGGGCTGCGTACAGGCGCTCCTGGTCGGCGTACCACTGGCGCACGCAAGCGGCGTCGGTGCAGGTCTTTTCGCGGCGCTGCCATTCCTGTTTGGCGCGTTCGTTGAAGGCCTTCTTATCCGTGGCCCGGGCGCGGGCCGCTTCGAAGCTCAGCTTCAGATGATCATCGGCCTGCGAAAGATCAGGGGTGCTGCAGATCAGCTTTTCAGGCGCCGAGCGCGCTTTGGAGCAGTCGAAAGTGACCGCATGGGCACCCCAAGGCAACACCGCTAATGACGCCGCCGCAATCCAGGCCAGGTTTTTCATCGACACACGCTCGCAAGAGTGGAGGGAACAGCGATTCTATTAGGATCCTGCCTGGCAGGCAGGCAGGCAGGCAGGCAGGCAGGCGGGCGGGCGGGCG
>NZ_JAHPZX010000011.1 GCF_021325795.1 Bordetella sp. LUAb4
GCTTACTCACTCGCTTCGCTGCTTTCGCCGCGTTGCTGTTTCAGCAGCAGAGAAACGAGATTATGAAGCAGTTTTTCGAAGTTGTCAAATTCATTTCTGAACTTTTTTCTTCTTTTCAAACGCTGCGTGCTTCCGAGAAGTCACCGCCTTGCATTTGAAACCTGCTTTGCTCAATCCGTTGCCGGATCTCGCTGAAGCTGCTTTTTAGTGGCGCTACGCGCTCAACCAGAAAACCGCTTCATCTCACTTCACCTTCACTACCTCAACTCCATCTAAGCCTCGGAAATTACAGGATATTCCTGCCGTTTCGTCGTCGCTTTGTTTGTGTTGGAGCAGCGAAGGAGCGAGACTATAGCACAGCTTTTTGGCGTGTGCAGGACATCCGCGAAAAATTTTCTGAATAATAGAAGCGATGCATGGCCGCAAGCCCCACGAGCGGCACGTAATCCCGTCACTGATAACCGGTTCGCACCATCCCTATATATATAGACGCGGCGCAAATCGTCAAACGAGATGCCGCGTTTGAGCGGCCCAGGCCGCTTGATTTCATACCGCAACGCAACGGTTTCAGATGCATGTAGGCGCGCACCGGCCACAATGGCGCAAAGACGTTTGTGTAGTTCGCGCCAGTCCGAGTGCGCCGGGATTACCGGGTGGGCTGGCCCAGGAAGCTTTGGAGAGTCATATGAGTTCGCCCCGTTTGCCCCGTGTGCCCATACTGGAGCCCGCTCAAATGACGCCCGAACAAAAGCGCATACACGACGTGATCACGTCCGGACCACGCGGACAAGTGCGCGGCCCCTTGGCCGTGTGGCTACACCGCCCCGCCCTGGCCGAGCCCGCTCAAGCGCTGGGCCGCTATTGCCGCTTCGAAACCAGCCTGCCGGCGCGGCTTTCGGAATGGGCCATCCTGATATTGGCGCACCACTGGCGTTCGGACTTCGAATGGTGGGCGCACAAGCCGCCGGCGCTCAAGGCCGGGATCAGTGTGGAAATGATAGAAGCCCTGCGCGATGGCCAGCCCATTCCTTATGGCGATCCGGACGAAGCCTTGATCCACGAGTTCCTGACCGTGCTGCATGCGGAGCGCGCCATTTCCCAGGAACTGTATGACCGCATCGTCCATGTGCTGGGCGAAGCAGGTGTCATCGACCTGGTCGGTATCGCCGGCTACTACACGATGATTTCAATGACGCTGAATGTGTTCGATATCCGCCCGCCGGAAGGCAAGCCTTGCGAGCTGGGCGCGGTCGAGTAAACGAAGCGTTCCTTTTCCGCCAACCGCTGCCGCCCCCGGCGCGGGCGATCACCACATCCCCAGTCCGCGATCCCGGTTGCGGGCCAGATCCTCATCGGCCTGCAGCACGTCGACTTCCGCCTCCGGCATGCCGATGTCCCGCAACATACGGGCGTCCAGGTGAGTGACGGCATTGCCCTTCGCCCCCCCGCGCCACCAAGCCAGGCGGGCCAGCATGCGCCCAATCCGGCTAGGCGCCGGCCTGATCGGTGCATCCCTCTTTGATACTGCCCTCTTCATCAGCTTCCCCTGTATGCCAGCCGCGCCATCGTGCCCGGCTGCCGCCGCAGTGGTAGTGCCGCTCCATTGGCGGCGCAGACGCAACGCGGTCACCGTACGGACGGGACTCAATACGAGCCAGCCCACTGTCTGTTCAGGATAAGCAACCAGAAAGCCCGTAGGAATCGACTTGTTCCGCCCACGCTGGACAGTTATTCTTACCAGATGCCGCGACTGCCCTTGAACACGCTACCCACCTTCCGCGTCATCGCCGAGTTGCAGAACCTGCGTGCGGCGGCGGAGACACTGCACCTGACGCATAGCGCCGTCAGCCAGCAGTTGCGCGTGCTGGAGACGCAACTGGGCCATCCCGTGTTCGATCGGCATGGCCGGCGCTTGAGCCTGAACGCGGCGGGCGCCGCGCTATTGCCTTACGTGAAAGAGGCGCTGGCACAGTTGGAAGAAGGGATGCAGGCCGCCGCGGCGGCGGCCAATTCGACAGGACAGCGCCTGCGCTTGAGCGTGCTGCCCTCGTTCGCGCAACGCTGGCTGCTGCCACGCATGGGGCGCTGGCGTGAACGGCATCCCGACATCGCGCTGGAAATTGAAAGCTCGCAACAATTAGTTGACGTGCGGCGTGAAGGATTTCACGCCGCCTTGCGGCAAGGGCGTGGTCCCTGGCCGGGCTTGAGTTCGGAAAAGCTGTTCGATCATCCGATGCCCATGATCCTGGTTGGCTCGCCCGCGGCGGCGCGGCGGCTGGCCGGTGCGTCGCCCGCCGACTTTGCGCGCGAGCCTTTGTTGGGCGAAGTCAGTCTGTGGGAGCAGTGGTTCACCGCGGCGGGGATACCGCGCAAAGTAAGCACGGTCGCGGTGTTCAATGATGCGGGACTGCTGTTGTCGGCGGTCGAGCAGAACCTGGGGCTGGCGATCGTGCGGGAGCTGTTGGCCGCGGATGCCTTGGGCGATGGCCGGCTGGTGCGCCTGTCACCGGTCGAAATCCTGTACGACTCCGGCTATGCCTATCAACTGGTGTATCCCGCCGCGCTGCAAGATTGGCCGCCCTTGCTCACGCTACGCGACTGGATCCGCGCAGAGCTCGAAGCGTCGCGGCGCGCGCTGCAATATGGCTCGCCAGGCACGCGCCGCGCGACGCGTAAAGGGCGGGCTCACGCGGCGTCCAGTTCGCGGTAATGGCGAAAGATGCCGTCGCCATACGCAACGCGGCGGTCGCTCCGCTGATAATCCTGCAATTCGGCCAGGGCGGCGATCCGCTCATGCAGCGCGAACACGTGCGGATACTGTCGCGCCAGGGTGGCCATGCGTTTGGGAAAGGCGTAGAGCAAGCCATCGACCAGCCCAAATAGCGACAGGTCGGCATACGTCCAACGCTTGCCGCCTGCCAACCACTCGCCGCGCGCGGCCAGGATGGCATCGAAATAACCCAGGAATTTCGGCATGCGCGCATTGCGGAAATCATCAGCCCGGCGCTGGGCTTCTTCCTGCTGGTCCTCGTAATAGAGGCCAGACGCCACCGGGTGATGCGTGTCATGGGCCTCGGTCACCATGTCGGCGATGGTCAGCTGCAATTGATTGACCCACAAGCGCCCGGCCACGTCGTCCGGTGCCAGGCCGTGCTGCTCGCCCAGGTACAGCAGGATATTGGCGGTCTGCGCGATGACCAGGTCGCCGGCCACCAGATAAGGCGGGGCGAAGGGCGGGAATTGGGGGTGGGCGCGCATGTCGCGCAGCATGGCGTCTTCGCCGTTTTTCTCGCGTGCGCGGTCGCGATAGGGCAGGCCGGCGGCCTCCAATGCCAGGCGGACGAATTCGCCGCGCCCCGGGATGCCTGTCCAATACCAAAGGTCATAGACCATTACCGCCTCCTGTAAGAGGAATGAGGAAAGCTCAACGGGGCGCAACCGGTGTACCCACCGCCGCGGACGCATACCAGCGTCACGGGAGGCGGATACGCCGCCGCGGCTGCATAAGTTTGTTGCACGCGGACGAAATCGGCTTGCTATGCTCCGACCGTCTCCGCACTCCGTCGCAAGAATGAACGCCTCGATCGTATCGTCCAGCCGCAAGCCCCGCCAAGGCCTACGCTTCATGCCCGCCCTGTGGCTCTGTTTCGCCCTGTGCCTGGGCTTCGTCCTGGCCGGCACCGTGGCGCCCGCGCAGGCCCAAGGTACCCCGGCGGCGACCGATGCCGACAAATCGCCGGAAAAGGCCTTGGACGCCGCCCGCAAGCAGATGGACGTGCTGCGCAAGGGTCTGGCCGAAGAAACCGACGATGCCGAGCTGCTGCGCCGCCGTGCCGCCGCGCTGGAGATCCAGGCCAAGGCCGATGCTTTGGCCGACCGCCTGGCGCCGGCGCTGGCCGCGATGCAGGCGCGCCTGACGGAACTCGGCACAGTGCCGGACGGCACCAAGGAAACGCACGACGTCGCCACGCAGCGCGCCGAATTGGAGAAGTCCCGCAGCACGCTGGACGCGCAGGTCAAGCTGGCGCGGCTGCTGTCCGTCGAAGGCGTGCAAACCGCTGAACAGGTCGCCAACGTGCGCCGCGCGCAGTTCCAGGCGCGCCTGGGTGAACGGCGCGCTTCCATCCTGGGCACCTTTTTCTGGTCCGAGTTCCGCGGCGACGGTCCGCGCGACATGTCCCGCCTGGGCGATCTGACCGAGGAGCTGAAAACTTCCCTGGCGGCCCTGCCGGCATGGGCCTGGATAGCGCTGGCCGTGGCGCTGGCCATCGTGATCGGTCTCTGGACCTTGATCAGCCGCGCGCTGATACGCCTGACGGCGGCGCGTGTGCCGGCCGGCCGCCTGCGCCGCTCCGTCCACGCCTTGACCATCGTCCTGTTGGCGACCATCACGCCGGGCTTGATCGCGGAGCTGGCCTTCATCGCGCTGGATTGGAGCGGCGACCTGGCCGACGATACGCGCGCACTGCTGGCAGGCATTCCCGGCATTGCCTGCTTCGGCGGCTTCGTGGCGGGCCTGGGCCTGGCGCTGCTGGAGCCTTCACGGCCGTCCTGGCGCCTGCTGCCCATCCCCGACGAGATCGCCACGCGCATGCGCTGGTTCCCCTTGACGCTGGGCCCCCTGGTCTCGGTGATCTGGGTCTTCGAACGCCTGCCCGGGGTGATCAGCGCCAGCCTGAGCACGACCATATTGGGCAACTGCATTGCCGCGCTGGCTCTGGGCAGTGTCGTCGCGCTGGGCCTGGCGCGGCTGGAGCGCGTCCGCCGCAGCGCCCTGCGCGACGCCGAGACGGGCCGCGTGCCGCCACGTGGCCTGCTGTATGTGATTGTCGTCAGCGCGATCTGGCTGGGGCTGAGCTGCTCGCTGCTGGCACTGCTGGTCGGTTATGTGGCCTTCGGCAACTTCGTCGTCAAGCAACTGACGTGGAGCCTGATCGTGGTCGCCGCCACCTACCTGCTTTGCTTGCTGGTGGACGACTTCTTCATGGCGGTGCTCGGGTCCAAGCGCGATACCAACGACAAGGATAAGGACAAGCACGAGCCACGCTTGCGCGACCAGGCGGCGGTGCTGCTGTCGGGCGTCGCGCGCGTGTTCATCGCCATCGTCGCCATCACCCTGGTACTGAGCCAGTTCGGCGAAGGGCCGATGGAACTGCTGCAACGTGTGGACCAGTGGCGCAACGGCCTGGCCATTGGTGAAGTACAACTGCGCCCTGCCGCGCTGATGCAAGGCCTGTTGGTGCTGGGCGTAGGCCTGTTGGCCGTGCGCATGCTCAAGCGCTGGCTGACCGCGCGCTTCCTGCCGACCACCACGCTGGACACCGGCATGCAGACGTCCACCACGACGCTGTTCGGCTACGTGGGCATCGTGACCGCCGTCGCTTTGTCGATGTCGGCGTTGGGCATTGGGCTGGAGCGGGTGGCATGGGTCGCCAGCGCCCTGTCGGTGGGGATAGGTTTCGGCCTGCAAGCGGTGGTGCAGAACTTCGTCTCGGGCTTGATCCTGCTGGCCGAGCGGCCGGTGAAGGTGGGGGACTGGGTTTCGCTGGGCGGGGTGGAAGGCGATATCCGCCGCATCAATGTGCGAGCCACCGAGATCCAGATGAGCGACCGTTCCACGGTAATCGTGCCGAACTCGGAATTCATCACCAAGACCGTACGCAACGTCACCCACGCCAATCCGCTGGGCCTGGTGCAGATCAAGCTGCCCATGCCCTTGGGCGCCAATGCCGCTACCGTCAAGGAAACCATCATGGCCGCTTTCGCCGCGCATGCGGACGTGCTGGACGCGCCCGCGCCGAATGTGTTCCTGGACGGGATAGACGCCAGCAATCTGCAGTTCAACGCCACCGCGTATGTCTCGTCGCCGCGTCAGGCTTACAGCACGCGCAGTACCTTGCTGTTCGACATTCTGCAGCGATTGGCGGACAACGGCATCACCTTGGGCAAGCCGCCCACGCTGCTGGTCAGCGCCCCGGTCGCGGCGTCGATGCCGGAGCTGACGCCCTTGGCACCGGTGATCCCCGTCGGCCCGGTGGCCTCGTCGGCAACGCAAACCCCGCCGACCGTTGCCGTGGCGCCCGCGCCGGAGAGCGACAAGCGCTGAGCACGTGGCACTGGCGCTTGGGCGAGTCTCGCCACCAAGGTGGCCTTTCCCTGAAAAAACGATGGCGGACCGGTAAACCCGTCCGCCCTTTGCGTTTTCGGGGTAAGGGCTGATTCTCTAAAAGATGCTCCAGAACCCGCGGTCCAGATCGTTTTTGCAGCCCGCGTATTGCACGCGGTAGCGTTCGGCCCGCGCCTGCACCTTGCGTGACACGTTGATCAGCCAGGCTTTCTTGCGATAGGTTCCGGCGCGATAACCGCCCCAGCCTTCGTGATAGTTCAAGTACTGCCCATAGGCGTCGGATTTGGCCACGCCGTTCAATCGCTGCGCCTTGGTGATGTACCAGCCCATGAAATCGATGGCGTCGTTGAAATCGTCGCGGTGGGCGAACCAGCGGCTGTTCTCGCGCACATAATCATCCCAAGTCTCGTCCTTGGCTTGGGCATAGCCGTAGGCGGAGCTCACGCGCCCCCAGGGAATGATCCACAGCAGATAATCGCGCGGCGGCTTGGCGTCCTGCCGAAAGCCCGACTCCTGGTACAGGATGGCGAACGGCACCTGCACCGGCACGCCCCATTTCTTTTGGGTGGCGATGGCCGCGTCGTACCAATCGTCTTTTTCCCGAAAGATGGCGCAGATATTGTCAGGATCACGCGGCGGCGATGTCGCGCAACCGGTCAAGGCGACCAACACCGCCAGCAGCAAGGAAAAACTAAGCGCACGCACAGCCGCCTCTGTCACGCCAAATACGGAGCCGCGATTGTAACGGTGTACGTCCGATGACGTTTTTACGCTTCCATGCGCGGTGTCGCCCCACCCATTTCTCTTTCTTCTTTCCCCCTTCCCCTCCCTCCTCCCTCGAAAAGAAAGGTGTGGAAGCAAATAAGCAGGAAGGCGAAGCCGTCCTTCGTAACAACACAGGTCTTATATAAGATATAAGACCACTTGATCCGGCGCGGGCGGACTACTACAATCGCCGCCGAGACTCTTCCCTCACCAACCGTCAAGCAGGCACTTTCATGCTAGAAACTTATCGCCAACACGTCGCCGAACGCGCGGCCTTGGGAATTCCCCCGCTGCCTCTGTCGGCGCAGCAGACCGCTGACCTGATCGAATTGCTGAAGGCGCCGCCGGCCGGCGAGGAAGCCTTCCTGCTGGACCTCATCACCCACCGCGTGCCCGCCGGCGTCGACGACGCCGCCAAGGTCAAGGCTTCCTACCTGGCCGCCGTCGCGCTGGGCAAGGAATCATGTCCTTTGATCAGCCGCGCCAAGGCCACGGAACTGCTCGGCACGATGCTGGGCGGCTACAACATCGGCGCGCTGATCGAACTGCTGGACGACGCCGAAGTGGGCGCCACCGCCGCCAACGGCCTGAAGACCACCCTGTTGATGTTCGACCAATTCCACGACGTGAAGGAAAAGGCCGACAAGGGTAACGCCAACGCCAAGGCCGTGCTGCAAAGCTGGGCCGACGCCGAATGGTTCACCAGCCGGCCCGAAGTGCCGCAAAGCCTGACGCTGACCGTTTTCAAGGTCACCGGCGAAACCAATACCGACGACCTGTCGCCCGCGCCCGATGCCTGGAGCCGTCCGGACATCCCGCTGCACGCGCTGGCCATGCTCAAGAACGCCCGCCCCGGCATCGAACCCGATGAGCCGGGCAAGGTCGGCCCGCTCAAGTTCCTGAACGAACTGAAGCAACGCGGCAACCTGATCGCCTACGTCGGCGACGTGGTCGGCACCGGCTCCTCGCGCAAGTCGGCCACCAACTCGGTGCTGTGGTTTACCGGCGAAGACATCCCCTTCGTGCCGAACAAGCGTTTCGGCGGCGTCTGCCTGGGCAACAAGATTGCCCCGATCTTCTACAACACCATGGAAGACGCCGGCGCCCTGCCGATCGAGCTGGACGTGTCGAACATGAACATGGGCGACGAAGTGGAACTGCGTCCCTATGAAGGCAAGGCCCTGAAGGATGGCAAGGTCATCGCCGAATTCCAGGTCAAGTCCGACGTGCTGTTCGACGAAGTGCGTGCCGGCGGCCGTATTCCGCTGATCATCGGCCGCGGCCTGACCGCCAAGGCGCGCGAAGCCCTGGGCCTGCCGCCTTCGACGCTGTTCCGCCTGAACCACGATCCGGCCGCCAGCACCAAGGGCTACACCCTGGCGCAGAAGATGGTCGGCCGCGCCTGCGGCCTGCCGGAAGGCCAGGGCGTGCGCCCGGGCGCCTACTGCGAACCGAAGATGACGTCGGTCGGCAGCCAGGACACCACCGGCACCATGACCCGCGACGAGCTGAAGGACCTGGCTTGCCTGGGCTTCTCGGCCGACCTGGTGATGCAGTCCTTCTGCCACACCGCCGCTTATCCCAAGCCCGTGGACGTCAAGACGCACCACACGCTGCCCGCCTTCATGAGCACCCGTGGCGGCATTTCGCTCAAGCCCGGTGACGGCGTGATCCACTCGTGGCTGAACCGCATGCTGTTGCCCGACACCGTTGGCACCGGCGGCGATTCGCACACCCGTTTCCCCATCGGCATTTCGTTCCCGGCCGGTTCGGGCCTGGTCGCCTTCGCCGCCGCCACCGGCGTGATGCCGCTGGACATGCCGGAATCGGTGCTGGTGCGCTTCAAGGGCAAGATGCAGCCCGGCGTCACGCTGCGCGATCTGGTCAGCGCCATTCCGCTGTACGCCATCAAGGCCGGCCTGCTGACCGTTGAAAAGCAGAACAAGAAGAACATCTTCTCCGGCCGCATCCTGGAAATCGAAGGCTTGCCGGATCTGAAATGCGAACAGGCTTTCGAACTGTCCGACGCTTCGGCTGAACGTTCGGCCGCCGGTTGCACGGTGCGCCTGAACAAAGAGCCCATCATCGAATACATCAACAGCAATATCGTGATGTTGAAGTGGCTCATCGCCAACGGCTACCAGGACGAGCGTTCGATCCGCCGCCGCATCCACGCCATGGAAGCCTGGCTGGCCAACCCGCAACTGCTGGAGCCGGATGCCGACGCCGAGTACGCGGCCATCATCGAAATCGACCTGGCTGATATCCATGAGCCCATCGTCGCCTGCCCCAATGACCCGGATGACGTGAAGACGCTGTCCGATGTCGCCGGCGCCAAGATCGACGAAGTGTTCATCGGCAGCTGCATGACCAATATCGGCCACTTCCGCGCGGCGTCCAAGCTGCTCGAAGGCAAGCGCGATATTCCGGTCAAGCTGTGGGTAGCCCCGCCGACCAAGATGGATGCCCAGCAGTTGACCGAGGAAGGCCACTACGGTGTCTTCGGCGGCGCGGGTGCGCGGACGGAAATGCCGGGCTGCTCGCTGTGCATGGGTAACCAGGCTCAGGTGCGTGAAGGCGCGACGGTCATGTCGACCAGCACCCGCAACTTCCCCAACCGGTTGGGCAAGAACACCAACGTGTACCTGGGCTCGGCGGAACTGGCCGCCATTTGCTCCAAGCTGGGCCGCATCCCGACCCGCGCGGAGTACATGGCCGACATCGGCGTGATCAACGAGAACGGCGACAAGATCTATCAATACTTGAATTTTGATCAGATCGCTGACTACAAGGACGTGGCCGACGTGGTCGAAGTCTGAGTACGGCATTAGCCTGCCCGGCGGCGCTGCCGCCCGGGTTTGGCTGGCGGCCGCGAGGCTAGCCGGTCAGGCATGAGAAACCCGGCTTCGGCCGGGTTTTTTCTTTGCTTCGTCGCAAAGAAGAGAAAAAGGGATTTTCTGCTGGGGGGAGCCCCCATCGCCCCCCTTCTGGGCTATCGCCCCCGTGCCCACGCGGTCGCTAGAGATTCTTTGATGACGGGGAAAATCCCCATCGTCCCCCCAGGGCTATCGCCCCACAGCACGCGATTGATGATGGCCGGGCGATCGCCAGGCACTGGTGAACGAGAGGTGCCTCGGACCTGCAGCGCTGCGTGCTCTACCTTGATGCCGCAGCGCCCAGCTTCCACCTTTTCTTCGCAATTCCAAGGCCGTTCAAGTCGCCCGGACGTCTGATCGGCACAACAGGAGAATTGCAAAAGTCCGTCGCATTACTGATAATGCGAACAATTCTTGTTTGAAATCAAATTTCGCCTTACTCCGATAGCCAACGCGCCTGTTCGCGGGGATGCCCCGGGCCGCGTACCTCTCCCCCAATAAGGAATTCAATGACTTCTCCCGCCGCCACCCCGGCAGGCGCCGCCATGCGCGCTTGTGTCCCAGGCCGCCCGGCGATGCGCCCCACCACCCTGGCCGTGCGCGCCGCGCTGGCCTATGCCGCACTGGGTGCCGCACCGTTCCTCGGCAATGTCTGGGCGCAGTCGGCACAGTCGGCACAATCAGCCCAGTCGGCCCAAGGAAGCCAGGCGGCCAGCCTCGCCACGACCACCACGCTGGCGCCGGTGAACGTCACCGCCACGGTGACCCAAGGCGACGTCCTGCCGCCCACCTACGCCGGTGGCCAGGTGGCCAAGGGCGGACGTTTGGGCATACTGGGTGAACAGGACGCGGCCAACGTGCCCTTCTCGATCACCAGCTTCACGTCCAAGCTGATCGAAGACCAGCAGGCCAAATCGCTGGGCGACGTGCTGCGCAACGATTCATCCGTGCAGGTCACGAAGGGCTACGGCAACGACGCCCAGCTCTTTGTCGTGCGCGGCTTCGCCCTGAACGGCGATGACATCTCCTATGGCGGCTTGTACGGCGTCATGCCGCGCCAGATCATTTCCACCCAAGGCATCGAACGCGTCGAACTGTTCAAGGGGCCTAGCGCCTTCCTGAACGGCGTACCGCCCGGCGGTTCGGGCATCGGCGGCATGGTCAACATCGAACCGAAGCGTGCCGGCGACGAGCCGCTGACCCGCGTCGGCCTGGACTACAGCAGCACGTCGCAAGTAGGTGTGTCCGCCGACGTCGCGCGCCGCTTCGGCGCCAGCAACCAGTTCGGCATCCGCGTCAACGCCCTGCAGCGTGAAGGCGACGTCGGTATCGGCGACCAGGGCAATCGCATGACCTTCGGCTCCGTGGGGCTGGACTATCGCGGTGAACGCCTGCGCGCATCGCTGGACTTTGGTTACCAGAAGCAGCGCACCAGCGAAGGCCGTCCAATGGTCCGGGTGAAGAGCGGCTTCGACGTGCCGGATGTTCCGTCGGCGCGCCATAACTACGCGCAGCCGTGGACGTACTCGGAAACCGAAAACACCTTCGGCATGGCGAAGGCGGAGTACGACCTCACCGACAACTGGACGGCGTTCACCGGCTTTGGCATGAACCATGCCAATGAGTTCGGCTCCTACTCGTCCCTGAACGTCAATGGCAACGGCGACAGCACGTCGACCCGCATGGACGTTCCCTACCGTTCCGACACCTTTGGCCTGATGACGGGCGTGCGCGGCAAGTTCGAGACGGGTCCGATCAACCACTCGGTCACCGTGGCATTTTCCAGCAACTATTTGAAGAAACGGTCCGCTTACATCCTGAGTTCAGGCTTCGCGACCAATCTTTACGACACGCCTGAAGTCGCCGCGCCGACCAGCTTCCCGTTCAAGGGCGGCAATATGAGCGACCCCGGCGTCACCGCGCGTAGCCGCATGAGCGGCACGTCGGTGTCCGACACCATGTCGTTCCTGGACGATCGCGTCCTGTTCACGGCGGGCATCCGCCATCAGGACCTGACCACCACCAACTACAACTACGACGGTTCGACCCAAAGCAGTTACGACCGCTCCGCCAATTCACCGGTGTTCGGCCTGGTGTTCAAGCCCGTCGAGCACGTGTCGCTCTATGCGAACCACATCGAAGGCCTGCAACAGGGCGACACCGCGCCGTCAGAGTCCAACACCCCGGGGCGGATCCTGCCGCCCGGCGAATCGAAGCAGAACGAAGCCGGCGTCAAGCTGGACATGGGCAACTACGGTGCGTCCTTGGCCGTCTTCCAGATCGAGAAGGATATCGGCCTGCTGCACGACAATGGTGACTTCTCGCCGGCGGGCCGCCAGCGTAACCGTGGCGTCGAACTGAACGTCTTCGGCGAACCGATGCGTGGCGTGCGTCTGTTGAGCGGCATCACGTTCATCGATCCCAAGCTCACCAAGACGGGTGACGACACCGAAGGCAACAAGGCGCCTGGCGTGCCCAAGTACACCGCCATCCTGGGCGGCGAATGGGATATGCCGTGGCTGACCGGCTTGACCCTGCAAGGCCGCGTCAACCACGCCGGCACGCAATACCTGGATGCCGCCAACAACCAGAAGCTCAAGCCCTACACCACGCTGGATCTGGGCGTGCGTTACGCCATGAAGGTGGACAGCCATAACGTCGTGTGGCGTCTGGGTGTGGACAACGTCTTCAACAAGGCTTACTGGTCTTCGGCCTGGGGCGGTTACCTGACGCAGGGTGACCCGCGCACCACCAAGCTGTCGGTGTCGTTCGACTTCTAAGCGAGGACAACCAAGCAACGACAAGACCGCGGCCGCTGCGCAGCGGGAATGAAGAAAAGAGGGACCTGTGCTTGGCACAGGTCCCTTTCGCATTTCAGAGCGACAGGCCTCGTCCATGCCGTGATTTCCCAGGCTTCCGCAATAATCCCGTCTGTGTAAAATCCGCCATCAGAATCGCAGATGCGTGCTCCGCCAGCCTACCGCTGCACGGTTGATGAAGACCCGCCCAATCGATCACATGGAAATCGGAGTGACCACGGCGGTCGATTGAAACCATGCAGCCTGAACCTATCGCAAGTGCGGATACGACAGCGACGGACGTCCGCTGGTATTTCGGCGCCTTCGTCCTGTGGGAAGCACAGCGCCGGCTGGAACGTTCCGGCGAGGCGGTCCGGGTGGGTCCGCGCGCTTTCGACCTGCTGCTGCAACTCCTCAAGCGTGCCGGCGAGTTCATCAGCAAAGACGAACTGCTGGCGGCAGTCTGGGCCGACGTGGTGGTCGAAGAAGCCAGCGTCCGCGTCCACATGTCCACGCTGCGTAAGACCCTGGGAGAGCCTGGCGGCAACGACGGCTGCACGCAGTGGATATCCACCCTGCCCCTGCGCGGCTACCGCTTCAACGGCCGTGTCCATCGGCAAGCGGCCGACGTCGCGATCACCGCTACCAACCCGTCCCCCGCCTCGGCTCCAGCCCGTTTCACACCCTTGCCAGTGCGCATGACCGAACTGGTCGGCCGCGGCCTCGATGTGAAGCGCGTCCTGAAATCGCTGGAGAACTGCCGCCTGGTCACGGTCGTCGGCACTGGTGGCATCGGCAAGACACGCCTGGCGATCCACGCCGCCGAGTCGCACCAACGCCGACACGGCGCCGAGGTCGCCTTCATCGATCTTTCCCCGCTGATCTCGCAGGATCACGTGCTTGGCACCTTGGCTCGTGCCGTGGGCATCCCGGCCGACGTGCCTGACATCGCCCAAGCCATCACCCAGCGCCTGACGGACCGCGAGGTGCTTCTGTTGATCGACAACTGCGAGCATGTGGTGGATACGTTGGCGCTGCCTGTCGCCAACTTGCTGTCCGTGCTGCCCGGTCTGCGCATTCTGGCGACCAGCCGCGAACCACTGCGCATAAACGGTGAGCATGTCCTGCGGCTGCCAGCCCTGGCGGTACCGGACACCGCACCCATATCGCTCGAACAGGCCCTCCAATGGCCTTCCGTCGCATTGTTGGTAGAGCGGGCCAAGGCTGCGGGCGCAGGCGCGTTCGATGACTCCCACGGCGCGCTACTGGCCAACATCTCGCGGCAGGTCGACGGCATCCCATTGGCCATCGAGCTGGTGGCCGCACGCCTGGGCGTACAGCCCGTCGCTGACCTTGCGCAAAGGCTGGACGACCATATGCGTCTGTACGCCTTCAGCCGGGCTGCCACGGCACGCCACCGCACGCTTGCCGCGGCGCTCGACTGGAGCATCGCCCTGCTGAGCGAAGACGAACTGCAGCTGTTCCGCTGGCTATCCGTGTTCCGCGGCCGGTTCGATGTCGAATCCGCGCTGGGCGTCACCGCGGCCGGCATGAACGCCGAGGTCGCCTTCGACGCCCTGATCTCATTGGTCAATAAATCGCTGGTCTTCTTCGACAGCAACGATGCCGTCGCTCCCTATCGCCTGCTCGACACGACGCGCAGCTACGCCGCGACGCTGCTGGCACAGAGCGACGAACGCCCGGCGCTGCTGCGGCGCCATGCCGTGCTGATGCGCGACCTGATGAAGGCCGTGGCGGCGGAGCTGTCGGACCTGGCCGAGCAGGCCTGGACCGACCGGTATGCCCACCGCCTGGACGACCTGCGCTTCGCGCTCGAAGTCTGCCTGACACAGCAGCCGGATGCGAAGATGGCCGCATCGCTGCTGACGGCGTCGGCGCCCTTATGGTTCCACCTGGCCCAGGTCGTCGAATACCGCGACCGGGTCGCCGCCGCGCTCGAACTGGTACAAGGGCAGCCCGTGCCGGACATCGAAACGGCGACCTGGCTCAACACCGCGCTGGTCAGTGCCATGCTGCACACCGGCAGGTTGACGCCGGAGCTCGCCGCCGCCGCGGACCAGGCCCTGGCAGGTGCATTGGCGGTGCAGGTTCCCGTGCTGGAGCTGCAAGCCCGCTGGGGACGCTGCACCTATGACATGTTCCGTGGCGAATATGCCCCGGCGCTGGATCAGGGCCATACGCTGATGGCCGCCGCGCAATCGTGGTCCGACCCCGCCGCGCTGAATCTGGCGCATCGCGTGATGGCGATGGCGAACCATTTCTGCGGCAACTTCGACGTGTCAAGGCAGCACAGCGAGGCTTCCGTACGCATCGGCGGCGGCCTGGGCCATGCCCGCGCCAATATGGTTGGTGTCAACGCCATCGTCGCGGCGAAGGCCATGTTGTGCCGCACGCTCTGGGTGCAGGGAGAAACGACCAAAGCCCTGGCCGAAGCCGCTGACGCGGTGGCACGCGCGCAAGCGGCCGGCTGGGCAGTTTCGCTGTGCTCCGCCCTATACGGCGCCTGCCCGGTCGCACTGTGGGCGGGCGAGCAAGACCTTGCCAGCAAGTGGGTGGCGCTCATGATGGACGAGGCACAGCGCAGGGGTCTGGTGGGGTGGCTGCGCTATGCCGAATGGTTCGCTCAAGGCTTGCACGTGCAACAGGCGCACAAGCAGACCACCCGCATAAGGGAAATGGCCTGCCCCTTCGCGCCCCTTGACGCGCCGCGCAATGAGATGCTGGTGACCTTCTGCGCGGATTGGGTCGACGAAGAACTGATCGCACGAGTTGCCCGCGGTGCAAGTCCCTGGGTGGCGGCGGAAGTCTGGCGCGCGGCGGGCTGGCGCGCCGAGCAGGCTTCGGACAGCGCCGCAGCGGAAACCTTCTATATGCGTGCGGTCGAAACAGCCAGGGAACAAGGCGCGGTGGCTTGGGAACTACGCGCCGCGCTGAGCCTGGCTAAGTTGTGGGCCAGCCTTGGCCGCCAGGCGCAGGCCCTACAGCTGTTGGACCAAAGCTGCGCCACTGCACCGCCCGATGGCAAGAATGCCGCGCTGGAGCGGGCGCAAGGGCTACGCACGCAACTCGTCGCCTGACGTTTCTCAGGGCCGAGCCGCCGCCCCGATCGCGTTTGCCGCTTCAACGATCAGGCTGGCGACCTGTTTCGGGTTCGATGCCATGACTGCATGCGAGCCGCCCTTGACCACGACCGTCTTCACCGATTTGGCCCGCGTCGCCATGTAACCCAATGCGGAAGGCGGAATGCATTTGTCGGCGTCGCCATAAATAAACCATGACGGCACGTTCTTCCACGCAACAGCCGGCACCGATTCGCTGAACGCGCCCGCGGCAATGGGACGTTGCGTCAGCGCCATCAGGTTGGCGAGTGCCGGCGCCACATCCGCGGCATATTGCGCGGGAAATTTATCCTGCTGGATGTACAAGTCCTTGGCGCCGTCCGCCTGCACTACCGGTGGCAACAGCGTCGCGTCCAGCGTGCTACCCGGAAACCTGGCCGAGATATCCACCGCGGCCTCGCCCGCTTCCGGCGCGAACGCCGCGACGTAAACCAAAGCGCGAACATTGGCCTTGCCGGCAGCGGCGGCGGAAATGACCGAACCGCCGTACGAGTGCCCAACCAGAACGACCGGCCCCTGAATCGAGGCCAACAACGCTCCCACATGGTCGGCGTCGTACTTCAGCCCACGCAGCGGGTTGGCCGCGGCAATGACGGGATAGTGCTGCGCGCGCAAGGCCCGCGCCACATCGTTCCAACTGGCTGACTCGGCGAACGCGCCATGGACCAGCACGATGGTGGGCTTGGCTTGCGCCGACGCTGACGCTGACGCTGACGGTGTGGCGCCGGCGGCGTCGGCCGGCGCGGCAAGGGTCAGCGCCAGGGTGCCCAATAGGGCAACCGCGCAAACCAGCTTGAAAAGTATCTTCATTTCGATTCCTTGGATGGGTGGCCTCAGTACGGCTGGGGCTCCGCTTCGCGAGCTTCGCGGTACGGCTCGAATACTAGATTCCGCCATGGGCTTGAAGTAGGCCCTGCGACGTCCCTGCTGTGTTGCCCGCATGGCATCAATCCCCGGCCCATCCAGGCCACGCGGTCGCGTTGCGCTCGAAGCGCCATAACAAACCTTGACATGGCTTAACTGGCCGGTGGCTTGATTTGCACGCAAAGTAAGGGCGTCGATTCAACGAAGGCTCGGCATCCCGACATCACATTTCTTCGTTACCTCGCTTCATTTCCATCCCTTCGTTGTCCCCCATCCTCACCGCATCGCTCTCCGGAGGAGCCGTCCCATGAGCATCCCTATTCTTCTCCCGTCTTCCTCCCCTCCCCTGGCGCCCAGGATGGACTCGCTGGCCTCCAGCTTCGCCACCAGCTATACGGGAGTGCTCGCCTTCATTGCTGTCGTCACCGAAGGCAGCTTCGCACGCGCCGCCGATCGCCTGGGCATCGGCCGTTCCGCCGTCAGCCGCAACGTGCGGCGCCTGGAAGATCAACTGGACGTCCAGCTCTTTCGTCGCACGACCCGCAGCACCACGCTCACGCGCGAGGGCGAAGTCTTCTACACCAACTGCCATTCGGGAGTGGACCGCATCGTCCGCGCCGTCGAGGACATGCGCGACCTGCGCCATGGGCCGCCACGTGGGCACCTGCGTATCAGCGCACCGGTCGGCTTCGGCCGCCGCGTTGTCGCGCCCTTGCTGGGGGAATTCCGCGCCTCCTATCCGGACGTCACTATCGATCTGCTGCTGGACGACAAGCCCACCGATTTCACGTCAGACCGCGTCGACATCGCCTTTCGCGACGGCCGCATGGAAGACGCCCAGATCATCGCCAGGCAGATCATCCCCATGCCGCTGCTGGTGTGCGCATCGCCCGCCTATCGCGCGGCCCGCGGCCTACCCGCCACCGTGGATGCACTGGCCGAACACGATTGCATCAACTTCCGCTACACCTACGGCCGCATCTTCGAATGGGAGTTCAATCTCGACGGCCAGCCACGCAAGTTCCTGCCACCGGCCAAACTGGCGTACAACGACGTCGATCTGGTCCTGCAGGCCGTGCTGGACGGCCATGGCATTGCCCAGTTGCCAGGTTACCTGGCGTGCGAATCGCTCAGAACCGGCGCCCTGCTGCCCTGCCTGGTCGAATACGCGCCCGAGCAAAGCGGCCACTACATGTGCTACCTCAGCCGGCGCCACCTGCCTCCGCGCATGCGTGTATTCATCGACTTCATGACCATGAAGATCAGAGCGGCCGAATTGAACCGGCTGGACGACACAAGTCCGCCGACGGCCACCGCCGCGATTGGTGCAATGACGGCACCAGTCTGAGTCCCTCGGCACATCTACTCCGGCCCTCGCGTCGAGCCTAGGATTAGCACACTGCGAAAACAACGCAAGACCACTGCGGGACCACGGCACAACCGCTAGTCCCCCGCGCGTATACCGAGACATCACGCTGCCCCTTCTTCAACAGGAACTTCCATGAAAACCGCAAGCAACCCTACCCGCCGCACCCTGATCGCGACCGGCAGCGCCGTCGCCGCCGGCGCCTTCATGCTCGGCATGAAGCGCAACGCGGACGCGGCAACCCGCAACGATCCTCCCTCATCTTCCCGGAGCCTTTCCATGACGAACAGCACCATCACCACGCAAGACGGCACGCAGATCTATTACAAGGACTGGGGTGAAGGCCCCGTGGTCACGTTCTCCCACGGTTGGCCGCTGAACGCCGACGCCTGGGACGGCCAGATGCACTTCCTGGCCAGCAACGGCTTCCGCGTCATCGCCCATGACCGGCGCGGACACGGGCGTTCGACCCAGTCGTCGTCGAACAACGATATGAACGGCTACGCCGATGACCTGGCTGCGCTATTCGAGGCCCTCGACCTGAAGAAGGTCACCATGGTGGGCCACTCCACCGGCGGCGGCGAAGTGGCCCGCTACATCGGCCGCCATGGCAGCGCGCGAGTCGCCAAGGCCGTGCTGATCGGCGCCGTGCCCCCCGTCATGGTGAAGTCGGTGACGAACCCCGAAGGCCTGCCGCTCGAAGTGTTCGACAAGATCCGCGCCGGCGTGGCCGGTGACCGATCGCAGTTCTACAAAGATCTGGCCGTGCCTTTCTACGGCGCCAACCGCCCGGGCTCCAAGGTGTCTCAAGGCATGCTGGACCAGTTCTGGCTGTGGAGCATGCAAAGCGGGCAGAAGAATGCCTACGAATGCGTCAAGGCATTCTCCGAGACCGATTTCACGGAGGACCTGAAAAAGATCAACGTGCCCACCCTGATCATGCATGGCGATGACGACCAGATCGTGCCGATCAACGACTCCGCCAAGAAATCCGTGCATCTTATCCGGGGCGCCCGGGCCATCTACTATCCCGGCGCGCCACACGGACTGACCACGACGCTGCAGGACCAGGTCAACAAGGATCTGCTGGCGTTCCTGCGCAGCTGATTGCACGAACCGCGCAAGCGGCCGGGCCACGATCGGTAGCCAGCAGATCAAGGCCCATTCCTCCCGCCCGGAGTTCCACGTAGCATCATGCTGAATCTTTTGCTGCAGACCACGATCGAGACAGACCCGGACGACTGGAACATTGCACGTTTCAGCCGCCTGGAGGCATTTCTGTCGGCACTGCGGGACGACCAGGGCCGTCCCGCCTTTCGGGTGACGGCTCGCGACCGCGCGCCGCGCGGCAAACCCGACCCCGTACTGTCTACCTTGCATGAATCGAACTTCGACCAGGTCTGGCTGTTCGCCGTCGATACGGGCGACGGGCTGGCACCGGAGGACTGCGCCAGCATCAATCGGTTCTGGCACCGCGGCGGCGGCCTCATTGTCATGCGCGATCACATGGACCTGGGCAGTTCGATATGCGGCCTGCACGGCGTAGGTACTGCCCACCACTTCCACAGCCACAATCGGGAAACCGATACGGGCCGCCACTGTGGCGACGATCCCGCGTGCGTCCACAACATCTCCTGGCCCAACTACAACTCTGGCAGGAATGGCGACTTCCAGCGCATACGCTCGGTCGGCAGCATCCACCCCGTAATGAGAGACCGCTGGTCAGCGACTGGCGTGATCCAGTACCTCCCGGCACACCCACATGAAGGCACGGTGAGCGCACCGCCCGACAACGCCCATGGCCGGGTGATCATGGAAGGACAAAGCGTGGTGTCGGGCAGGCGCTTCAACATCGCCGTCGCTTTTGAACGCTGCGAGCAGGGCGGCCGGGCCATCGCCCAGTCCACCTTTCATCATTTCGCCGACTACAACTGGGACCCCGCGGCCGGCTGTCCGTCCTTCGTGACCGAGCCTGCCGGCGACGGCATGATCCGTTTTCCCGATGCGCTGCGTTCCACGCAGCAATACGTGCGCAACATCGCATACTGGCTCAACGCCTGAGCCGAGTCGGGCGGCCATGCCGTCACACCGCATTCGGACCCATTCAAGACATACTCCCATGAGCCATTCATCCGACACCAAAAATGAAAGTCCGCTAACCACCGCCTTCGGCGCTCCGGTACCCGATAACCAGAACAGTCTCACCGCAGGCCCGCACGGTCCCGTGCTGATGCAGGACGTGTGGCTACTGGAGAAGCTTGCCAACCTGAACCGCGAAGTCATTCCGGAACGCCGCATGCATGCCAAGGGCTCGGGCGCGTTCGGCACCTTCACCGTCACGTGCGACATCACGCGCTTCACGCGTGCCAAGATCTTCAGCGAGGTGGGCAAGAAGACCCCGATGTTCGCCCGCTTCACCACTGTAGCCGGTGAACGAGGCGCGGCGGATGCCGAGCGCGACATCCGCGGTTTCGCTCTGAAGTTCTACACGGAAGAAGGCAACTGGGACCTGGTGGGCAACAACACGCCTGTGTTCTTCCTGCGTGATCCACGCAAATTTCCGGATCTCAACAAAGCGGTCAAACGCGCGCCCGGTAACAATCTGCGCAGCGCCACGAACAACTGGGACTTCTGGACCTTGCTGCCCGAAGCCCTGCATCAGGTCACCATCGTGATGAGCGACCGCGGCATTCCGGCGAGCTATCGCCATATGCACGGATTCGGCTCCCATACGTACAGCTTCATCAGCGCGCGTGACGAGCGCTTCTGGGTCAAGTTCCATTTCAGGACGCAGCAGGGCATCAAGAACCTGACGGACGCCGAAGCAGCGAAAATCATCGGCGACGATCGCGAAAGCCATCAGCGCGACCTGTACGACGCCATTGAACGCGGCGATTTCCCCAGGTGGACCTTGTACGTACAGGTGATGCCGGAAGCCGACGCGCGCACGCTGCCTTACCACCCCTTCGACCTGACCAAAGTGTGGCCCAAGAAAGACTATCCGCTGATCGAGGTGGGCGTGATGGAACTGGACCGCAATCCGGAAAACTTCTTCGCCGACGTCGAACAAAGCGCCTTCGCGCCCAGCAACCTGGTTCCCGGCATAGGCATTTCACCGGACAAGGTGCTGCAGGCGCGCATGTTCGCGTATTCAGATGCGCAGCGCTACCGCCTGGGTGTGAACCACCACCAGATTCCCGTCAACGCGGCACGGTGCCCGGTGCACAGCAACCATCGCGACGGCAGCATGCGTATCGACGGCAATTACGGCGGGCTGCCGCACTACGAGCCCAACAGTTATGGCCAATGGCAGGAGCAACCGGCTTACCGCGAACCGCCGCTGAAGCTGCAGGGCGACGCCGACTTCTGGGATTTCCGTGCGGACGACGCGGATTATTACCAGCAACCTGGCGACCTGTTCCGCCTGATGACACCGGCGCAGCAACAGGCCCTGTTCGAAAATACGGCACGCGCCATGGGAGACACACCGGCGTTCATCAAGCAGCGCCACGTCGACAACTGCGCCAAAGCCGATCCTGCCTATGGTGCCGGCGTCGCCAAGGCGTTGGGACTCTAAACGCCGGGGCTGATGCGCAGCGCCACGCCGCTCACGCGGCGCTGCGCATCTGGGGCCAGGTCCTCTGGCGCCAGCGCTTGATCGGCTCGTCCACGCAGTACAGGCAGATTACAGCCATCGCCATGGCGAAACCCAAGGTGGCAAACAACTGTACCCACACCGGCTGCGTACCGCGCAGCACCAGGACGAATGGGAAATGCCAGATGTAGATGCCGTAGGACAAGCGGCCAATGAAGACCAGCGGGCGTGCGGCCAGGAATGTCGCTTTGCCGTTCGGTGCTTTGCCGTACCACGCGGCATGGCAAACCAGGACAAACGCGCACAGCTCCGCCAGGGTGATCCGCAGTGTGACGGCTTGGACCTGATGCCCGCCAGGCAGCGAGGGCAGCACGACAAGAACGGCGAGTCCCAGCCAGGCCAGTAGCAGCGCAGGTCTTGAAATCCTGAGCTGGGTCAGTGCTGCAATGGCCCCGAGCAATATGCCGCTGATGCGCGTGTCGAAACGGAAATAGGCCTGCGACCAAGTCCAGTGCATGGCCGTTAAGTACCGCCACGCGGTGGCCAGGACAAACGCAACGACCAGCCAGCGCACCGGATCGCGCGCTCGCAACAAGAACGGCAGCACTAGGGGCCACAGCAGGTAGAACTTCTCCTCCACACCCAAGGACCAGGTGTGCCCTATGGTGTAAGTCAGCTTCCAGAAGGCCAGCGCGTAGTCATAGACATAGAGTGACGCGAGCGTGGCAGACAGCCATCGGTTGTCGGCCGGCCACAGCAAAGGCGCCAGTGCAAGGTAAGTTGCCACCATGAGCAACAGCGTCGGACACAGCCGCAGGGCGCGCCGGCTGTAGAAGCGGCCTACCTCGATCCCGCCGTTGCGATGCTCCTGCACCAGCAGCGATGTAATGAGGTATCCGGATAGCACGAAGAAAACGTCGACGCCGACGAAGCCGCCCCGGGCCAGTGGAACGCCGCAGTGGAACATCAAGACGGCCAGGATGGAAAGCGCGCGCAGACCGTCGAGCGCGGGGTTGTAGCGCATGGCGTGTCCGTTGACAGGCATGGGTTGTCCCCTTGCAGGCATGGTTTCCCTCTTAAGGAGTTGCCAGCGGATCCGGTCGGCATGGCTGCAGGATCACTGTCCCGCATTCTGGATAAGCGGCAGGACCCTCCACGCCCTGCAAAATCCCAAGCCGCAGCACGGAGTCGTAGCGCGCGTTGTGCAACACATAAACGCGCTGTTTCTGCGTGAACGTGTCGAACACCAGGCCTCCCGTCTGCGCCGGTGTATCTATCCAGACGCGCAAGCGGGACCCTGCACGAAAATAATGTCCCATCTTCTGGATCTCGACACGGGCCAGGACCGGTTGGCCCGGCAGCACCGGCAGGAACTGCTCAGGCTGCTCCAGGTGCACCGGTAATAGCGGCGTCGAGCGTTTGTCGTCGAGGGCACGGTTCGACAGCCGCAGCCAGCCACGCTGCACATAGGTTTCCTGGCCGTCTGGCCGCAGTTCGGTGAGAGTGACTTGCAGGTCCGCATCGCCGGCGCCGGCGGTCACCCACAGATCGGCGCTGCCGGGTCCGTAGACCATCATGTCCTTGTCCAAGGGCGGCGACGTATAGGCAATGCTGGTCGTCTTCCAATCGCCCGGCAAGGCGCCCCAGAAAGACTTGCCGGTGACGTCGTTCACGACCACGCCGGCACCGGGATAGTCGTAGCCGTCGGCGGCACCCGCCCCCACGGCGTCGGCAAGAAGCCGGCCGGCGGCCAGATGGAAGGTCCTGGCGTGCAGGTCGCCGTCACCGATCGATCCTCTTTCCACCACCCAGCGCGGTGTGGGTGACACACGCCGCTGCAGCGGATCCTGGCCTTCCTCGAAAGTCTCCATCCACACGGTCGTGTGGGCGGTATCGCGTTCGAACCCGTTGTTTTCACCTTTGACGTAGCGATCGAGAAAACGCACGGCCAGCGCCTGGAAACGCGCGGCGAAGTACATATCATGGCGGCCGTTGGTCTGCACCCGCCACAGTCTTGCCGGATCCAATTGGGACTGGTAATGGCCGCTGCGGGGCGTGACGGCCTGATCCTGGAAGGCTTCCAGAGACAGCACGGGCACCTGGACACGATCGGCGAGCGGCGCCAGGTCGAAGCTCTTCATGTAATCGTCCCGCAAGGGATGGGACAGGAACATGTGCATGATCGAGCTCCTGTCCTCAGCGTCCAGATTCTTCTGAATGCGCTGCACGCACTGCGTGTCGCCCTCTTCCACCGCCACCTGCCCGACCACCTTTTGCCAGTAGGCACGCATGACGCCGCGGAAAGGCGTGATGAAACCAGGTGCCGGCACGCCACCCGGTACCAGGGCGTCGCGGAAGTCCGTCAGCACCATTCCCGGGACGACGGCCCGCAGATGCGCCGGCCGGTTCTGGGCAGTGGCGAGCTGGGCCGCGCCGCCGTAGGACCAATTGACCATGCCGACGTTGCCATCGGACCATTCTTGCAGGGCAGCGAACTCGACGGCTTGCGCCCCGTGTTGGCCGAGTTGCGGCCGTGTGTATTCGAGGCTGCCTTCAGAGCAGCCCGTGCCCGCCACGTTGACACCCATGACAGCGTAACCGGCCTCGACAAGATACCTGTCCAGCTCCACCGACATGGAGGTCTTGTACTTCAGATAGGGCGATCCCCCGATTGCACCGGCGTCATAGCCGTTGACGCTCAGGATCGTGGGGAACCGCCCCGACGTCTTGGGCAGCAACACGCTGTAGTGCAACCTGGTGCCATCGGAAGTCGTCAGGTAGCCTGTCAGCCGCTTGGCCCAGAATGGCGTAACGTCGCCCCGGTCGGGAAAATCAAAGGGCCGCGCCGCCGGCAGGCCCGTGCCGGGGTCCAGCCTGGCGTCCTGACCATGCGCGGGCAAGATGGCTCCGAACGAGAGCGCAAGCGCGACGATGACGGCGCTGGCGCCACGCAGGGCGTTGTCGATGGCAAGCATGATGGAATATCCAGGAAGACTGCCCGATTGCCGGGCGGGATCAGCCAGGCGACAGCCGTCGCCTCGTTCAGTTGTATCGTAGCCAGCGGGCACGGGGCGGCGGAAGGCATGCGCAAGGACGCACGGTGATGCATCCAATGCACCAAACCCCGACTACACTGCTTGCCAAGGAGCGGGCTCGCGCTGGTCGCGGGCTCAGGCAAGCATGAAAATCGATCTATCCGCCCTGCAGATGCTGGTCGCCGCCATTGAAGAACGCAGCCTCTCCAAAGCCGGCGAGCGGGAAAATCTGGTGACGTCGGCCGCCAGCAAACGCATCGCGGAACTGGAACGCCAGGTAGGCACCGCGCTGCTGCTGCGCCATAACCGCGGCGTCGAACCCACCCCGGCCGGCGCCGCGCTGTATCACAAGGCCCGCGCCATCCTGCAGAGTGTCCGCACGCTGGAAGACATGTGCGAGGAATTTTCGCCGGACGGGATTCCCAAGATCCGCCTGGCCGCCAACCGCTCCGCCATCATCGAATTCCTGCCCACCGACATCGCCCACTTCCAGTGCCGCGTGCCGCGCTCGCGGGTCGATCTCGTCGAAGCCTATAGCGGCGACATCCCGCGCATGGTGTCGGACCAGGAAGTCGACCTGGGCATCTATCACGCCAGCGGACCAGCACCAGGCGTCTTTTCCCTGCCCTATCGCACGGATCGCGTGGTGCTCGTGCTGCCGCAGGGCCATCCCCTGACCGGGTCGGGGAGCGCCCGCCCGGCTGCCCTGCATCTGGACGAAGCACGCGCCTACGACTTCCTGGGCTATTTCCCGCGCCATTCCTTCGAAGCATTCATGGAGCTGGCCGGCCCTACGCTCAGCGGTCCGCTGAACGTCAAGATCCAGGTGGCCAACTACGAAGCCCGCTGCCGCATGGTGCGCGAGGGGCTGGGCATCGCCATCATGCCCGAGCCTATCGCCGATACGTATCTGAGCCTGCTCGGCCTGGTCAAAGTGGCGTTGAAGGACGAGTGGGCCGCCCGCCAGTTCTATCTGTGCGCGCGCGACCGCTCGCAGATGCGGCCCGCGGCGGGAGAACTGTTCGAGTTCCTGGCAACCACGCACAGCCACGACGGCGATGCAAACCTGAAACCGGATCTGTAAGCCCCGCGTACCAAGGTCCCGTATCAATGGAAAGGGACTGATTGAATCAGCCCCTTTCCAGCGCTTCAACGTACCAAATCAACCCAAAGACTCACCCACCAAAGTCATACAGCCGCGCCGGATTGTCCACCAGCACCTGGCGCCGCAATGCTTCGTCCGGCAGCCAGTCGCCCAGCAGGTTCAGCAATACCCCGTCGTCCGGCACCTTGGCGGTTTCGTAGTAATTAATGTGGGGCCAGTCGGTCCCCCACACCACCCGCTGCGGATTGGCCCGCAGCAGCGCCTGGGCAAACGGCGTGATGTCCCCATAAGGCGGCCCGCCCGCGGTGTTGCGGTCCGCGCCGGAAATCTTGGTCCAGGCCCGGCCGGCGCGCAGCAGCTCGCACAGATAGCGGAAACCGGCATCCTCCACGCCGCGCGCGGCATTCATGCGGCCCATGTGGTCGACCACCAGGTCTATTCCCGGCTTCAACAAGACCGACGACAGCTCGGGCAAATCCGGCGCGTGCACCCAGATCTGCGCATGCCAGCCGCGTTCCTTCAAGCGCGGCGCCAGCGCTTCGAAATCGGCCAGGCCCACGCCGTTGCGATACACCGCCTTGCCTTCATGTTTGTATAGATTGAAGCGCGCGCCGCGCACGCCGGCCGCGGTCAAGGCGTCCAGCTCGGCATCGCTGACCTGCGCGCGCACCACGGCAACCGCGCGCAAGCGATCCGGATAGGCACGCAAAGCCGCCAGCACATTGCCGTTGTCATCGCCCTGCGCACTGGCGGTCACCAGCACGCCGCGCGTCAGGCCCAGCCGGTCCAGGTGTGCGATGAAACGTCCGGCGTCGTTTTCCGGCGGGGTGTAGCTGCGGTCCTCGGCCAGCGGGAAGGACGCATAGGGGCCGAAGACATGCGCATGGCAATCGCAGGCACCCGCCGGGGCGACGAAGCGCGGCGCGGTGATCTCGGCATAAGGAGGCAAGCAGGCACGGGTCATATTTCAGTCTCCATCATTACTCGGGTTTCAAGGCACCGGACGTGATCAAGGGCTGCAGCTTCGCCTCTTCGGCCGCGATGATCTTCACGCTCTGGTCTATCGTGGACTTGACGACTTGCGAGCCGGCCAGCGCCAACTGCTGCTGCACGCTCGGATCCGCCACGGCCTGGGCCAAGGCGTCGTTGAGCTTCTGCCGGATGGCCAGCGGCGTGCCCTTGGGCGCGACGATGGCCGAATAGGTCACCATCTCAAAGCCCTGCTTGCCCATTTCGGCCACCGTGGGCACCTGCTTCAGGTCCGGCACCCGCTGCGCCGACGTCACCGCCAGCGCGTTCAGGCTGCCGCTTTGGATCTGCGGCAGCGAGCTGGTCAACTGATCGACCATGGCATCCACCTGCCCACCCAGCAGATCGGTCAAGGCAGGACCCGAACCCTTGTAAGGCACCAGTGTGACCTGGATGCCGAAATCGCGCTGCATCAGCAAGGCGGCGATGTGATTGGTCGTGCCATTGCCCGAATGGCTGACCGACAGCTCACCCGGATGCGCCTTGGCATAGGTGATGAAACCGGCAAAATCCTTGATGTTCTTCTTGCCGCGGGCCGGCACTTCCAGCACCGACGGCACCACGGCCAGCATGCCCGCCGGCTCGAAATCGCCCAGGCGCACCTTGGTGCCCGGCACCAGCGTCGGATTCACCACCAGCGGCACGATGGTGGTGGACAGCAAGGTATAGCCGTCCGGAGCCGAACGCGCCACATTGCTGGCGCCGATCGTGCCGCCCGCACCGCCCAGGTTCTCGACCACGATCGATTGCTTGAGAATGCGCGCCATAGCCGTGCTGATGGCACGCGTGGTGATGTCCAGATTGCCGCCGGGCGGATAAGGGACCACCAGGCGGATGGGCTTGTCGGGATAGGTGTCGGCCGCGTGGGCCACGGTGGTGTAGGCCGTAAGCCCCAGGATGGGGCCGATCGCCAGCGCAAGGCCGGCCAGCGTCCGCCGGACGCGAGCGTGCTGCTTCATTGTGTCTACTCCCTGTTGTTCTGAAAAAAGCCGACGCGTCTGATGGGCGTCGTGCGAACCGGCCCGGCCTGCGCAGGCCGGACAGCGGCGACCAGCCCGTCGCATCGTGCGGCGATCGAGGCTGATGAGGTCTGCCCCAGTGGGACCGCCCGGCGCGCTGCCGGCGCAGCCCTACAGAGGATTTGCGAGGAATCTGCCGGGGACCTGCGAGGGACGTGGGCGAAACCCGCCCACGTCCCATGAGGAATTACGTGCGGTAGGACGGATCCACGCGATCCATCAAACGCAGCAGCGCTGGCCATTCCATCTGGCCATATGGCCGGCGGGTGCCCGGCTGATACTGCTTGTACGTCGCCTCCTGGACTTCCTTGGAGACGTAGCGCAGCGGCGCGTTGCAGGCCATGGCCGCCAGCTGGGCGCGGCAGGACAGTTCCAGGCGGTGCATCCAGTTGAAGGCTTCGCCGATGGTACGACCCACGGTCAGCAGGCCGTGATTGCGCAGGATCAAGGCCTCGTTATTGCCCAGATCCTTGCACAGCGATTCCTTCTCGCTGAGGTCCAGCACCACACCTTCGTAATCGTGATAACCGATCTTCAGGAAGCGCATCGAAGTCTGGTTCAACGGCAGCAGGCCACAGTCCAGCGAAGACAGCGCCATGCCGGGCCAGCTATGCGTATGGATCACGCAATCGACTTCCGGACGCGCTTCATGAATGGCGCTGTGGATGACGAAGCCGGCGCGGTTCACGCCATAGGACAGGTGCGGACCGAAATCGGGCTGGCTCAGGATGTTGCCGTCGTGATCGATCTTCAACAGGCTGGAGGCAGTGATTTCCTCGTACAACAGCCCATAGGCGTTGATCAGGAAGGAACCGTCTTCGCCCGGCACGCGCAGCGAGATGTGGTTGGCCACCATGTCGGACATGCCATAGTGCGCCACCAGCCGATAACAGGCGGCCAGGTCGACCCGGGCTTCCCATTCGGCTTCGGACACCTTGTCCTGCATCGAGGAAATCTTCAATTCATGCTTCATCATGGCGAACCTCTCGGATAGCGATAAATACGGCGCCGCGCGTGGACGACTAACGCTCACAGATTAAACGGCGGTCCCGGCCTGGCTTTGAATTTTAGAGAAAGCGGCGTTTCCCCCGCTTCGATGGTGCAACGCAATGTTCGCGTTGCATGAGGACATATCCACTCGGGCAAGCTTTGAAGGATTTCAGATAAGGCATGAATTCCTTCTGTTTACACGTAGCGGAAAACCGGGTGCAGCGCCGGCCACACCCCCACGCTGCTCACACCCCCATCTTGGTGGCGAAGTCGCCAATATCCTCGCCCATCTCGTCCCACGCTTCCTCGGCCCGCAAGTCCTTGGACTGCTTGGCTCCATATTCGGTCGGACGATGGATATAGCCGGTGCGCAAGCCGTTGGCGCGCGCATGGCGCAGGTCGTTATTGTGCGCCGCCACCACCATGACCTGTGAGGTCGGCAAACCCAGGAAGGCGGCCACGCCCAGGTACATCTCCGCGTCCGGCTTGTAGTGGCGCACGATGTCGGACGAGAACACGCAATCCCACGGCAAACCGCCATGCTTGGCCATGTTCACCAGGCACGGCACGCTGCCGTTGGAAAACGTCGAGATGATGTATTTGCTTTTGAGCCGGCGCAGGCCCGCCACGCTGTCAGGCCAGGGATCGAGACGATGCCAGACGCGGTTCAGATGGACTTTCTCCGCTTCCGTCAGGCCGTCGACCTGGAATTCCTTCAGCAGTACGTCGAGCCGTTCGCGGTGCAGCACATCGACGCTGGTCCACGGGCGCTCGCCCCGCCGCACCGTGTCCATGCCGGGTGCGTAACCCGCGCGCCAGGCATCGGCCATGGCCACCCAGTCGGCGTCCAGGCCCTTGGCGCGGCCCAGGCTGCGTAGTTCGTGGATCACGCTGTCGCGCCAATTCACCACCGTGCCGAAAGTATCGAAAACCAGCGCCTTGATGGGGGCAGCGTCCGCCAGGCCTTGGGCTGAATCTTGTTCTTGCATGCATGTCTCCTCTCGGAAGCGTCCAGCATACGTCCAGGCGGCCGACAAAAAACTGACCGCCGCGCGAACGACCGCCGGGCGCGGGCAAATGGAAGCGTAACGTCAAAGCGCGGCGCCGTCGCGCGGCGCCGGAACGTAACGCCGGCGTGCCGAGGCGTCCTGCCTCAAAGCGTGGCGTTGTAGCGTACCGCCATGCCATCCAATTGGGCCAGCACGCTTGCGCGCGCCGCATCGGCGTCGCCGTCAGCGAAGGCTTCGTACATGCGGCGCATGTAATCCAGGGTCTGACCGCGCATGGCGCCGTCGGCCACCGCCAGCAAACGCGCCAGGTGCACATGGTCATAAAAGCGCTCGATGGTGTCCACCAGCGTCTGGTTCGGCACCATGGCCATCCAGGCGCTGCGAAAGCCCGCCTTGTGCCGCAGGAACGCCGCGTTGTCATCGGCGGCGTGGGCCTGGTCCGCTTGGTCGAGCAATTGCTTCAGACCCTGCACCTCGGCATCTTTGGCACGCATGCAGGCCATCACCGCCGCCGGCGGTTCGACGAGCCGGCGCACCTCGAAGGCTTCGTTCATCTGGCGCGCGGTAAAGCGCCGCAATACGAATCCGCGCGCCGTGCTTTCCAGCGCGCCTTCGCTCTTGAGCTGCATCAATGCCTCACGCACCGGCATGCGCGAAATGCTCAAGCGGCTGGCAATGTCCTGATCGACCAGTTTTTCGTCGAGGTCGATCTCGCCCTTCTGGATGCGCTCACGCAGCATCTGATAGACGCTTTCCCGTAGATTGGGCGGTCGTTTGACGCCAGCCCGAGCCGATGCGAGGGTTTCCATCACGATTCTCCGACTTGCCGCCGGGACCCGGCGAAGGTGCCAACCCATACTAACCGTGAATATCCGCTCGGAGAGCGGCTCGGAAGACTAATTCTCCTTGGCCCCACCCAGGCCCAGATAGCTTTCCACCACGCGCGGATTGTCGGCCAGTTCATGCGCGGGTCCAGCCAGCACCACTTCACCGGTTTCCAGCACATAGCCCTGATCGGCCACCTGCAAGGCGGCGCGGGCGTTCTGCTCCACCAGAAGAATGGCCACGCCGCTCTGGCGCAACTGCGCGATGATGTGGAAGATTTCCCGCACGATGCGCGGCGCCAGGCCCAGGCTGGGTTCGTCCAGCATCAGCAGGCGCGGCCGCGCCATCAAGGCCCGCCCCACCGCCAGCATCTGGCGCTCCCCACCGGACAAGGTGCCGGCCTGCTGTGCGCGCCGTTCGCGCAGGCGCGGAAACAGCTCGTAGACTTCCGTCAGCGTGCCGCGCCAGCCGGCCTCGCGCGCGCGGTAGCGGCGAAAACCGCCCAGCAGCAGATTGTCTTCCACGGACATCGTGGCAAAGAGTTCGCGCTTCTCCGGCACCAGGGACATGCCGGCACCGACGCGCCGTTCGACGGGCCAGGTCGACACGTCCTGGCCGGCATAGCGCACCGATCCAAGGGCCTGACCGCTGCTGGGCAGAGCACCCATGATGGCATTGAGCAGGGTCGATTTGCCGGCTCCGTTGGCGCCGATCACCGTGACGATGCTGCCGGCCGTCACCGACAAGGACGTCGCGCCCAGGGCAGCCACTTTGCCGTAGCGCGCGGACAGGCCTTCGACGCGCAGCAATTCTTCCGCGCTCATGACGGTTCTCCCCGGCTGGCGGCCGCGGCGGATGCTGGAGGCGTGGCAGCCGCGGCCGTCGCAGCCGGCGCCAGATCCAGCGCGTCATCCACCCCACCCAAATAGGCTTCCAGCACCGCCGGATTGGCGCGCACTTCGGCCGGCGGCCCTTCGGCCAGCTTGGTGCCGAAGTCCATCACCACCAGGTGGTTGGTCAGCCGCATGACGAAATCCATATCGTGTTCCACCAGCAGAATGCTCATGCCTTCGGCACGCAGTTGTTCCAGCACCTCGGCCAGCGCCTGCTTTTCCTTGTAGCGCAGCCCGGCAGCGGGTTCGTCCAGCAGTAGCAACGTGGGATCGCTGGCCAGGGCGCGGGCGATTTCCACGATGCGTTGCTGGCCCAGCGCCAGATTGCCGGCCTGCTCGTACAGATAATCGCCCAGGCCCACGCGTTGCAGTTGCAGCGCCGCCTCATGCAGCAGTTGCGCCTCGCTGGCGCGATCGGTACGCAATACGCCGGACCAAATGCCGCCAGCCACCCGCAGATGAGCGCCCAGCGCCACGTTCTCCAGGACCGTCATGCCGGCCAGCAGTTGCACGTGCTGGAAGGTACGCCCGACACCGCGGCGGGCGATGTCGCGCGCGGACAAGGTGTCCACCCGCTCGCCCATGAAACCGACCTTGCCACGGGTGGGCCGCAGCACACCCGTGATCAGGTTGAAGGTCGTGCTCTTGCCAGCGCCGTTCGGGCCGATCAGGCCGACGATTTCGCCAGCGCGGACCTTGAAGGAAATATCGTTCACCGCCACCAGGCCGCCGAACTCCTTACGGATGGCGTCCACTTCCAGCACCAGCTCGCCGACACCCGCTTTTTCACGATTGCCCAGCAGCGCCGCCGCGGCGGGCGGCGCGCGCCGACGCACCGCCGTGTCACGGCCCAGGCGCGCCCAGGCATTGGCCAGAATGGGCCAGACGCCGTCGCGCGCGTACTGCAGCATCAGGATCAGCAACACGCCGAAGACGATCAGTTCGAAATTGCCCGTGGTGTTCAGCAGGCGCGGCAGCCAGTTCTGGATCTGGTCCTTGAGCACCAGGATGATGCCCGAGCCCAGCACCGCGCCCCACACATGCGCCGCGCCGCCCACCACCGCCATGAACAGGTATTCGATGCCGTAGTTCAAACCGAAAGGACTGGGACTGACCGCGCGCTGCATGTGCGCATACAACCAGCCCGACACGCAGGCCAGCAGCGCCGCGTAGACGAACACGGCCACCTTGTATGCGTTGGTGTTCACGCCCATCGACTCGGCCATGCCGGCGCCGCTACGCAGCGCCCGGATCGCGCGCCCCGGCCGCGAGTCCAGCAGATTGCGGGTGCCCCAGACGGCCAGCAGCACCAGCAGCCAGATCAGGTAATACATATGGCGGCCGCTGGACAACGACAGTCCCAGGAAATCCAGCGCCGGCACCCCGGCGATGCCGTCATAGCGTCCCAGCATGTCGACGTTGCCATACAGATAGAACAAGGCCAGGCACCAGGCGATGGTGCCCAGGGGCAGGTAATGCCCCGACAGGCGCAAGGTAATGGCGCCCAGGATATAGGCGATGAGCGCGGTGGCCACCAGGGCGACCGGCAGGGTCAGCCAGGGCGACCATCCCATCGCGGTGCTCAGCCACGCGGTGGCGTAAGCCCCGATGCCGACGAAGGCAGCCTGGCCGAAGGACGTCAGGCCGGCCACGCCGGTCAGCAGTACCAGGCCCAGCACGACCAGGCTGGCCAGGCCAATGTAGTTGAGCTGCGTGATCCAGAATTCCGGGGTCGGCGGCAGCACGGGCAGCGCGGCCAGGATCAACACGAAGACAATCAGGGGATAACGATTTTTCATGGCGTGGCCCGGCTCACTCTTCGTCATGCGCAGGACCTGCGCGCAAGGACAGCCACAGCAGCACTGGAATGATCAGCGTGAACACGATGACCTCCTTGTAGGCGCTGGCCCAGAACGACGAGAAGCTTTCCAGCAAGCCCACCAGGATGGCGCCGGCGGCCGCCGCCGGGTAGCTGGCCAGCGCGCCGATGATGGCGCCGACGAAGCCCTTCAGGCCGATGAGAAAACCCGTGTCGTAATAGATGGTGGTGAGCGGCGCGATCAAAATGCCCGACACCGCGCCCAGCAAGGCCGCGAGCGTGAACGTCAAGCCGCCCGACATATCGCTGCTGATGCCCACCAGGCGCGCGCCGCGCCGGTTCACGGCCGTGGCACGCAGGGCCCGGCCATACAGGGTCTTGCCGAAGAACAGCCACAGCGCCGCGATCAGCACCACGGCGGTGCCGATGACGAACAGGCTCTGCAAGGACCAGGACGTCAGCCCCAGGTCGATCTGGCCATCGATGAAGGCCGGCGTACGCCAGCCCTCGGCCCCGAAGAACACCAGGCCCAGTCCGACCAGCACGAAATGCACCGCCACCGACGTGATCAGCAGCACCAGCACACTGGCCTCGGCCAGCGGGCGATAGACCACCCGATGGATCATGCCGCCCATGGGCACGATGAGCAGCAGGGTCAACAGCATGTCCACCCACAGCGAAGTGTCCGGGCTGGCCAGCCGCCGGGTCAGCCAGAACAGCGCGGCGGGCAGCACGGCGCAGGCCAGCACGGTACGCGGCAAGGCCCGCCACTGGCCGCTGCGCAAGGCGCGCAGCACTTCCTGCAGCAGCACCAGGCCGCCCAGCAGAAGCAGCAGATAGACCGTGCCGGGAACTTTGCCGTCCACCAGCATGGCCAAGGTCAGCGCGCCGAACGTCACGAACTCGCCCTGTGGAATGAAGACGACGCGCGTGACCGCGAACACCAGCACCAGCGCCATGCCCAGCAGGGCATAGATGGCGCCATTGACCAGGCCATCCTGCAACAGGATCAGCGCTATGGAGGAATCCATCGACGTAAAACCTTCGCCGCAACGGCGGACCGATAAACCCGCTACTGCCGGAGTGCCCCATCAGGCCCCCAACAAAAGCTCACCGGCCCATGGGCCGGTGAATCAACGGATCCTTTTTGAGGGCCCGTTGAGGGAACAACTTGAAGAAAACCAGGCGGTGGACCGCGCCATCAAAGACCGGGTTGATAGACCCACTTGCCGCCCTGCACTTTCACCATGACGCGGGCGCGCTGGTCGAAGCCGGCGTGGTCCGTCGGGCTCATATTGAAGACGCCTTGCGAGACCGCCAATTCCTTGACGTTTTCCAGCGCATCGCGCAGTGCCTTGCGGAAAGCCGGGGTGCCCGGCTGCGCGCCGGTCTTGAGCGCCACCGGAACCGCGGCCACCACCAACTGGCCGGCATCCCACATATGGCCGCCGAAGGTGCTGACCGAACCGGCGCCGTGCACTTTCTCGTAAGCGTCGATATAGGCCAGGGCCGATTTCTTCACCTGATTGTCGTCGGGCAGTTGCGCGGCGACCAGCAGCGGGCCGGCCGGCAGGATCATGCCTTCGCAGTCCTTGCCGCACACCCGCAGGAAGTCACCGTTGGCGACACCATGCGTCTGATAGATGATGCCGCCGTAGTTGCGGGCGCGCAGTTCCTTTTGCGGCAAGGCGGCCGGCGTGCCGGAGCCCGCGATCAGGATGGCGTCCGGGCGGGTGCCCATCAGCTTCAAGATCTGGCCGGTGACGCTGGTGTCCGTGCGGCCATATTTTTCAGCGCCGACCACCTTGATGCCCTTGGCCTCGGCGGCTTTCCTGGTCTCGTCCAGCCAGCTTTCGCCGTAGGCGTCGGCGAAACCGATGAAGCCCAGTGTCTTGACCTTGGCCTTGACCATGGCGTCGACCAGCGCGCCAGCCATCAAGGCGTCGTTCTGCGGCGTCTTGTAGGCCCACTTGCGCTTGTCATCGACCGGATCGACGATCTTCACGCTGGCGGCCACGCTGATCATGGGCGTGCCGGTTTCGGCGGCGACGTCGACCATGGCGATGGAACCGGGGGTGGCGGAGCTGCCGATGACGACGTCGACCTTGTCCTCGCTGACCAGCTTGCGCATATTCTTCACCGCCTGCGTCAGGTCGGTGGCATCATCCAGGACGATCCATTCGATCTTCTGCCCCGCCACTTCCTTGGGCAGCAGATCCACGGTATTGCGC
Source organism: Bordetella sp. LUAb4 (assembly GCF_021325795.1). Classification (GTDB taxonomy): domain Bacteria; phylum Pseudomonadota; class Gammaproteobacteria; order Burkholderiales; family Burkholderiaceae_B; genus Bordetella_C. The sequence goes on from NZ_JAHPZX010000011.1 coordinate 35,488, forward strand.
TCGGGGATACCCAGCGAAGCCGCCGGGCCGGTGCTGGACACCGTCACGCCCACTTTCACCTGGGCCTGGGCGGCCCACGGCAAGGCCACGAAAAGCGCCGCCAGCGTGGCTTGGCGCACGTGCTTGATCCGGATCATCTTTTATTGTCTCCGCTAGTAGGGGCGAAACTCGGCGGCATACGCCGGTCACCCTTCATGCAATGTGATGCCTGAGGAAAAAACGCATTATAGGGATAAGGCCAGGCCAGGGGCGCCTGGGCAGAACGTTTCCGGCCCGGTGCCTTGGTCAACTGTCTGAGTATCGATTGCGGTTCGACCGCTCACCGGCCTTGCATGGGCCAGACTCGCTGCACACGGTAGGCCACCAGCGCGCCCACGCCCGCCTTGGCGACATCGACCGGGATGAAAGGCAGCATGCCCATCATCGCCTTGCCGTTACCGATGCCGGCCACCGCCGCCAGCCAGGGCGTGCCGATCGCGTAGACCACCACCACGCAGGCCAGAGCCGCCAGGAAGTTGCCGGACACGCTGACGAAAGGATTGTCGGTGCGCGGCGCGGTCAGGCGCGCCAGGCCGCCGCAGACCGCCGAGCCAAGCAGCATGCCGATCAGGAAACCGCCGGTGGGGCCATAGAACACGCCCAGGCCGCCACGCCCGCCCGGCAGTACCGGCAAGCCGATGGCAGCGAGGACCAGGTACAGCAGCACGGCCAGCGGGCCGCGCACCGGGCCCAGCATGCAGCCGGCCAGGATCACGCCCAGCAACTGCAGCGTCACGGGCACGGGCACGCCCGGCATCGGGATGGGTGGCACCAGGCTGAGCACGACCAGCAGGGCCGCGAACAGGGCGACGGACACGGTATTACGGGTGCGCATAAGAAACTCCCACGACCTTGAAAAGAAATTGATGAATCCGGTTCACTGCGTCGCTCATCCTTCTGCCCTCATCCATCGCGGGCGTCGATCGCATCGGCCACTTCGTCGGCGCGCTTGAGCGTGCGCACCAGCAGCGGCACGACCACCGCCAGCGGGTGGCTGCCCAAGCCCCGCGCCGCCTGGGCTTCGCGGATTTCCTGGTAATTGCGCCAGATCTCCGGCACGAAACGCAAGGTCAAGCCCAGCGCCAGGGCAACCCGGCCGGCATCGATCCAGCCCAGTTTTTCCAAGGGCCGCAAGAGCTGCTCGCAGACCTCGATGAGATCCGCCGTGCGCGTACTCATGGTCACCGCCAGGGCCAGGGTGACCAGCGCAACCACCCGCAGCACCATTTCCAGCGCGGCCGCATAACCGTTGAAATACGCGGAAAAGACCGCCAGCACCGCCAGGATCAACACCATCCCGCGCACATGCCGCCACACGGTGGCCAGCCCCACGCCGGTCGACGCCAGCAGCAGCACCGCCACCCCGCCAACCGCGCCCAACACGTCCAGGCGATGCACCAGGAACAGCAGGGACCCGGCCGCCACCAACCCGCCCAGCTTGAGCCAGGCCGGCAGGCGATGCAGGCGGCCATGGCCGTCCTGGTACAGCGGCTCCATCATCCGCAATGCTCCCGATACCAGCGCAGCGCCGGCGCCGGCGTATCGTCGACCGCGATGCGCCCGTCGACCACCACCAATACGCGATCGAAATCCACCAACAGATCCAGGTCATGGCTGACCACCACCGCCTGCCGATCCAGCGCGGCAATGGCGTCGCGCACGCGGTTGCGATTACGCAGGTCCAGCTGCGTGGTGGGTTCATCGAACACCACCAGGTCGGGATGGGTCACCAGTACCGCGGCCAGCGCCGCCAGTTGCCGCTCGCCGCCAGACAGCAGATGGCTGGCGCGATCCGCCAGGTGGCCAATGCCCAACGCATCGAGCTGGGCGCTGATACGGGCGCGCCTTTCCTGCTTGTCCGGCACGCGATGCTTCAGGCCAAAGGCCATGTCCTCGCTGACGATGGGAAAGACGATCTGGTTTTCCGGGTTCTGAAACACGAAACCGACCCGGCGGCGCACCGCCCGCACATCTTCCCGCGTGTCGATTCCGCCCACGCGCACCCGCCCCTCGCTGGGCAGGACCAGACCGTTGAGCAGGCGCGCGAAGGTGCTCTTGCCTGCCCCATTGGGGCCGACCACCGCGATACGCGCTTCCGACAAGGTCAGATCCAGGCCATGCAGGACCGTGGTTCTGGCGTTCGTGACGACGGTGTGTTCAAACTCGATTAACATGGGGCGCGATTATGCCCGACCTTTACACGAACCTTTTACGCTCCATTGGTGTCGAAGGTTGATTCAACGCCAATCCGCCTCTCAGTCCCGCCTCTAAGCTCCGCCTCTCGAACCCGGATCTCGGCCGCAACGCCAGCACCCTCCAGGCACTGGCAGCGCGCTACACTCGCCGCCGGAATGCCGCAGCCGCGTACCCATCCGTACATCGGCCCGCGCATCGGCCCGAAACGGGGACAAAGAGGCTCCGTGATGGCATGCCCATAACCCACCTCTCTTGCGAACACCGAGCCCGGCCGCATGAAAAAATTCCTGTTTGATCTATTCCCGCTGCTGCTGTTCTTCATTGCCTACTATTTCGCGGGCATTTACGTGGCGACGGGCGCCTCGATCATCGCTTCGGTCGGCCAGATCATCTGGCTGCGCGTGCGCGGCCATCGCATCGAAGGCATGCACTGGGTCAATCTGGTGGTCATTGTCGTGTTCGGCGGCGCCACACTGATCCTGCACAACGATGCCTTCATCAAATGGAAGCCCACGGTGCTCTACTGGTTGTTCGGCATCACCTTGCTGGCCGGCCGCTTCATTTTCGGCCGCAATCTGGTGCAGCGCATGCTGGGCAAGCAGATCCAGTTGCCCGCCCCCATTTGGGACCGTCTCAACCTGGCCTGGGGCATATTCTTCCTGCTGGCCGGCGGACTCAACCTTTATGTGGCATTTTCCGGTCATTTCACGGAAGCCCAATGGGTGTCGTTCAAGGCTTTCGGGCTAACCGTACTGATGCTGGCATTCGTCGTGGCGCAATCACTGTGGCTGGGCCGTTATATTCAGCATCCGGAAACCGATAAAGACGTGCCGTCGGAGAAGAATTAATGTCTGAAAACATAATCACCAGCAGCTTCGACGAGCTTTCCGCCATTATTCGCAACCGTTTAAATGAGCTCGATCCTGTCTCGCTGGACATAATCGACGACTCGCATTTGCATGCGGGTCACGCGGGCGCGCACGGTGGCGCATCACATCTCACGGTACGTATTGTCACCCTCCGTTTCCATGGACTTTCCCCAGTTGCGCGGCATCGCCTGGTGTATGATCGGCTGCAAGATTTAATCCCCTATCCCATCCATGCGCTGGCGCTGGATACCAAGACTCCCTGAACTCAATCAGAAAGCTAAAGGACCTACATGAAACGCATCATCCTGTTGGCAGCGGCCTGCGTGATCGCCGTTCCGGCTTTTGCCCAGAATGTGGCGACCGTCAATGGCAAGGCCATTCCGCAGAAGAACCTGGACCAATTCGTCAAGCTTCTGGTAAGCCAGGGCGCGACCGACTCGCCGCAACTGCGCGAACAGGTCAAGCAGGAAATGATCAATCGCCAGGTTTTCGTCCAAGCCGCTGAAAAGGCCGGCATCGCCAAGCAGGATGACGTTCAGACCGAACTCGAATTGGCCCGCCAAGGCATCCTGGTGCGCGCGCTGATGGCCGATTACCTGCAAAAGCACAAGGTGACCGATCAGCAGATCCAGACCGAATACAACAAGGTCAAGCAGGAACAGGCCGGCAAGCTGGAATACAAGGTCCGCCATATCCTGGTCGCCGACGAAAAGACCGCCAACGACCTGCTCGCGCAGATCAAGGGCAACAAGGCCAAGTTCGAAGACCTGGCCAAGAAGAACTCGAAAGACCCCGGCAGCGCCGACAAGGGTGGCGAACTGGGCTGGGCTCCGGCCACCAACTACGTCCCGCCGTTCGCTCAGGCCGTGACTTCGCTGAAGAAGGGTGACGTGGCCGACAAGCCGGTGCAAACGCAATACGGCTGGCACATCATCCAGGTCGAAGATACCCGCCCGGTCGAGTTCCCGCCGCTGGATCAAGTGCGTCCGCAACTGGAAGAAATGCTGCGCCAGCAAACCCTGGCCGACTACCAGAAGACGCTGCGCGACCAAGCCAAGGTGCAGTAATCCTGGTTTGAGCGACAATGAAAAACGCGCCGCATATGCGGCGCGTTTTTTTATTGCCGTCCGTATTGCACGGCTCTCGAAGACGCTTTATCGCAGGCTCTTGTTGCACGCCGTTGTTGCACGCCGTTGTTGCCAGCGCGGCTTGATTACCGCGACGGCCGGATGCATCAATCGTGCTGTGCTTGCACCTGCAGCGCCGCGTCTTTCTTGCCCTTGCGCAGGAACGCATACAACTGCCATGCCACGATCGCACCAATCACCGCGAACAAGGTACCGCTGATGGGCCGCGTCACGAATGCGCTGAAGTCCCCTCGCGACAACAGCATGGCGCGCCGGAAGTTTTCTTCCAGCATCGGCCCCAGGATGAAGCCCAGCATCAGCGGCGCCGCTTCCATGCCCAGGCGCAGGAACAGATAGCCAACGAAGCCGAACGCCGCGGTGACGAAAATATCGTCCAGGCTGTTATTGATGCTGAAGGTGCCGATGCAGCAGAAGAACAGAATGCATGGGAACAACACGGTGTACGGAATCTTGAATACCGACAACCAGTAGCGCACCAGCGGCACGTTCAGAATCAGCAGGAAGCAGTTACCCACCCACATGCTCGCCACCAGCCCCCAGAACAGGTCTGGATGGGTGCCGATCATATTGGGTCCGGGCTGTATGCCCTTGACGATGAACGCAGCCAGCATCAGCGCCATCACGGCGTTTTCCGGAATGCCGATGGCCATCAGCGGAATGAAGCTGGTGCGGGCGGCCGCTTCGTCAGCCGCGGCCTGGCCGGCCACGCCTTCGATGGCGCCGGTACCGATTTCATCGCGATACTTGCTGAAGCGCTTGTCGGCGGCATAGGCGGCAAACTGCGCGATGGTCGGGCCGCCCCCGGGCAGGATGCCCAGGATCGAACCGATGACGCTGCCGCGCAAGGCGCTGGGGATGATGCGCTTGAACTCGCCCCACGTTGGAATCAGCTTGATCTTGCCGTTGAAGGGTGTCAGCGTGTTCTTGGCGTCCAGGTTCTTGACGATTTCAGCGATGCCGAAGCAGCCCAGGGCGATACTGATCAGGCCCACGCCATCCTGCAGGAAGACCAGGTCCATGGTGTAGCGCATCATGCCGCTGTTGACGTCGGTACCGATGACGCCCAGCAAGATGCCGATCAAGGCCATGGCCAGGCCATTGAGCAGGCTGCCGGCGCTGACAAAGCTGACGCAGAAGAAGCCCAGCATCATCAGCGCGCAGTAGTCGGCCGGGCCGAACAGCAGGCCCACCTCGCCCAGCGCGGGCGCCATGGTCGACAGCACCACGATGGCCACGGTGCCGCCGATGAAGCTCGACATGCCGGCCGTGAACAAGGCCAGCCCGGTCTTGCCCTTGAGGTTCATGGCATACCCGTCGATGCAGGCCACGATACTGCTGGCGTGCGGGATCTTCATGGTGATGGCGCTGACACTATCGCCGTATTGGGCGCCGTAATAGATGCCCGCCAGCATGATCAGCGCACCGCTGGCCGGGATGCTGTACGTGATGGGCAGCAGCAGGCTGATGGTGGACAGAGGACCCAGGCCGGGCAGCAGACCGATCAGGGTCCCCACCGTGCACCCCAGGGCGCAGTACATCAGGTTCTCGAGCGTCAGGGCGTGGTCGAAGCCCAGCGCGAGGTTGTTGAGGATTTCCATCATAGGATCGGGAGGCTCAGGCCTAGCAGATGTTTGAATGCGAAGGCCACGGCGATCAGGCCCAGTGAGATCTTGACGTTGCGGACCCACGAGTAGGAGGTGCCGGCCAGGGTCGAGCAGAACACCAGGAACACGATGCCGAGCAGCATGTTCAGGAAGTGCGAAACGATGACGAAGCCGCACAGGCTGACCAGGATGATCAGGATGTTCTTGAAGTTGTAGTCCAGGGGGACGGGTGCGACGAGGCGCGAGCGCAGGACGGTGATGAGGCCGATCAACAGCAGGCAGCCGCTGATCAACAGGGGGAACAGGCCGGGGCCGAAACGGGCGAACGTGCCCAGGGGATAGCGTGCCGCCGCGCCGCCGAAGACCAGGGCGAAGACGATCAGGAACAGGCCCCTGACGAAGTTGCGATTACTGAAGTTCATAGTAGGGGGCTCCGCTGACGGGCCGCCTGGCGGGGGGATATATGCATGGGTTCGCTCTGCCTCCGAGAAACGGATTTGCTTGTTTGTTATCGACACATCACGGATTGCCTTGGGTGTATGCAATGCGTGAGGCGCTGGAGGCGATACTAGGCAGGGGCGCTTTCAGCTGGCTGTCGGTTTTTACGGCTTAGCGTATTCACCTAGGGTGGGAAAGCAACAATTGGCTGAACGAAAGCCAACTGTTAGCTGAAGCTGATATGTCAAATTGCTGAATTTCAACTGTCGGTTATTTGAATTAATTCTGACGGTTGATTGAATTTTGGAATTTAGAATTAATCGACGCTGAGCGTGAATAAAAATAAAGAGGGGGCTCCGCCCCCTCAACGCTCCCCGTGTTAGGGCCGAGGGCCGAGCTCCTCGGTGCTCCCCGTGCTCGGGCCGAGGGCAGAGCCCCTCGGTGCTCCCCGTGCTCGGGCCGAGGGCAGAGCTCCTCGGTACTCCCCGTGCTCGGGCCGAGGGCAGAGCCCCTCGGTGCTCCCCGTGCTCGGGCCGAGGGCAGAGCCCCTCGGTGCTCCCCGTGCTCGGGCCGAGGGCAGAGCCCCTCGGTGCTCCCCGTGCTCGGGCCGAGGGCAGAGCTCCTCGGTACTCCCCGTGCTCGGGCCGAGGGCAGAGCCCCTCGGTGCTCCCCGTGCTCGGGCCGAGGGCAGAGCCCCTCGGTACTCCCCGTGCTCGGGCCAATGGGCGTAAAAAAGCCCGGCTGGAAGATCTCCGAGGCCGGGCTTTGTTTGGTGCCTGCCGCATTAACGTCAGCTTGCGGGCGGCTTTCTACTCGTTCACGCCCAGCAGCGCCTTCAGGCCGTCCTCATCCAGAATGGGGACACCCAACTCGCGGGCCTTGGCGAGCTTGCTGCCGGCTTCTTCGCCAGCCACCAGATAAGCCGTCTTCTTGGACACCGAACCACTGACCTTGCCGCCAGCCGCCAGGATGTAGCGGGTCGCATCGTCGCGCGTCCAGTTCGGCATGGTCCCGGTCAGCACCACGGTCTTGCCCGTCAACACGCCCCCCCGCGCCGCGGCTTCCGCTACCGGATGCACGCCATGCTTGCGCAAGGCATCGACGATTTCACGGTTGTGGTGCTCGGCGAAGAACCGATGGATGGACGCGGCCACCGCCGGGCCGACGTCCGTCACCGCCAGCAATTGATCCTCGCTGGCATCCATGATGGCATCCATGTCGCCGAAATGCCGCGCCACGTCACGCGCCGTGCTCTCACCCACATGGCGGATACCCAGCGCGAACAGCAGCCGGCCCAGGGACGGCTGGCGCGCCTTGTCGATCGCCGCCACCAGATTCTCGGCGGACTTGGCCCCCATGCGGTCGTACTCGGACAGCTCCTCGACCGTCAGGCCGTAGATGTCCGCCAGCGACTTCACGCGCGCCTTGTCCACCAACTGCTCGACCAGCTTTTCACCCAGGCCTTCGATATCCAAAGCCTTGCGCCCTGCCGCATGGGACAAAGTCTGCTTGCGCTGCGCGGCGCAAAACAAGCCACCCGTACAACGCGCGATGGCCTCGCCTTCAGGACGCTCAATGGCAGACCCGCACACCGGGCAGGCCGTCGGGTAAGTCCAGGCGATATCGCTCGCCGCCACCTCGGGCGGCCGCTTGGCCAGCACCGGCCCCACGACTTCCGGAATCACGTCGCCGGCACGGCGCACGATGACCGTATCGCCCTTGCGCACGTCCTTGCGGCGGATCTCGCCTTCGTTGTGCAGCGTGGCATTGGTCACCGTGACGCCACCCACGAACACCGGCTTGAGCCGCGCCACCGGCGTGATCGCGCCCGTGCGGCCGACCTGGACTTCGATGTCCAGCAACTCGGTGGTGGCCTCCTCGGCCGGGAATTTGTGCGCCAGGGCAAAACGCGGCGCGCGCGCCACGAAACCCAGCACCTTCTGCGCGGGCAAGGCATCGACCTTGTAGACCACGCCGTCGATATCGTAGGGCAATCCGGGACGCAGCTTGCCGACTTCCTCGTAGAAGCCCAGCAGGCCAGCCGCCCCCCGTACCTGCTTGTTGTGCTTGACGTTGATCGGCAGGCCCAGTTCGCCCAGCCATGCCAGCATGCCGCCATGCGTATCGCGCGGCAAAGTGGAAGTCTGCCGCGTCCCGGGCGCCGGTTCCTCGTATTCCCCGTGCTGCGAACGCGGCAAACCGTGCACCTCGCCCCAGCTATAGGCGAAGAACCTCAACGACCGTTGCGCCGTTATCCGCGGATCGAGCTGGCGCAAGCTGCCAGCCGCGGCATTGCGCGGATTGACGAAGATCTTCTCGCCCCGTTCGCCTTGCGCCTGATTCAGGCGGTCGAAGTCCGCACGGAACATCAGCACTTCGCCACGCACTTCCAGTACGTCAGGCGCCGCGCCCTTGAGCTTCAGCGGAATCGACTTGATGGTGCGGATATTGGACGTGACGTCTTCACCCGTCTGCCCGTCGCCACGCGTGGCCGCCTGCACCAGCACGCCTTTTTCATAGCGCAGGCTGATGGCCAGGCCGTCGAGCTTGAGCTCACAGAAGTAATCGGTCTCGGCATCCGCGCCCAGCAGACCGGCGCTGCGCAAGGTGTCGGTGACGCGTTTGTCGAAGTCCTGCACATCCTCGGCTTCGAAGGCATTGCCCAGCGACAGCATGGGCACCGCGTGCGTCACGCTGCCAAAGCCGGCCAGCGGTGCCGCGCCCACACGCTGAGTGGGCGATTCGGCGGTGACCAGTTCGGGATGCGCCGTCTCCAGCGCGATCAGTTCGCGCATCAGGGCGTCGTACTCGGCATCGGAAACCGAGGGCTCGTCCTGGACGTAATAACGGAAATTATGCTGCTCGATCTCGGTGCGCAGGCGCGCTACGGCTTCCTGCGCGGGCGGCACCGCCGCGCCCGTCGATCCATTCACCTTCGACTGGCTCACGCAAATACCCGTAACGCACGCTCGCTGCCGGCGCGCAGGCCAGCCTGCTCCAGCTGCGAAAACAACACTTGCAGACGCTCGTCGATGACTTGCGCCGATCCCTCGGCCAAAGGCTTGCCCTGGTCATCCACCAATTCGGCGCGCAGGCGTTGGGCCAATTGATGACCCACATCCACCATACGGCCGAAGGCATGTTCATCGGCCGGGCTGCAAGGCACATCCAGCAGCAGGTTCAGGCGCTCGACGCCACCCATGCCGGCGTCGAAGGCCGCGCCATCGCCACGCGTCAACGTAAAGCGGGGCTGGCCTTCGTCGGACACCCAGGCCAGACGCGGACCATCGTGCACGAAGCCCAGGTCGCGCGCCACCGCCAGCACTTCGGCGGCGGGTTGGGCGCTGCCCAGCAACAGGGTCAGGCCAACCTGGGTATCCAGGGCAGCGCAGGTATCGTCCAGCCGGGCGGCGCGTTCCAACACAGCCTGCTGGTCGGGACCTTCGATGGTGGCCTCGAAGCGTTCGCCCAGATCCTGCACGCGGGCCCAGGCCTGCGACCATTCAATGGCGGTCAAGGGACCGGTACGGTTGGCCAGCAACACGGCAATCTGCAGCGCGCTATAGGACTCGTCCGCATGCAGGCGCGCCCGGTGACGCGCACGGTCCGTCACCCCGAAAATGCGGATGGGCTTGCGGCCCGCGCTGCGCAAGCCTTGCAGGCCATGCTGCAGATCGGTGCCACGCACGGGTTCGGCAAACGCCACTTCGATGACGACTTCGGTGGCGGGATCGGCTTCCTCGGCGTCGTCACCGTCGCTCGATGCGGCCGCGCCAGCCGCCGCGCCCGCTGCGGCGACCGTAGCGCTGATCGGTGCCGCACGCCCGCCGTTGTCACCCACCGACGGCTCGCGCTTGCCCAGGCCGGGCTCACGCCGCGCCGCCGCGGGCTTGTCCCAAGCGGCGTCATCCTGTTTGGCAGCGCCGCCGCGGGCGGCCGGCTGCTCGCCGGCGCCCAGCAGCGGATCGTGTTCATTGGTCGGAAAATGCGCCTGCATCTTGCGGCGCACCCGGCGGTCCTGCCACCAGTTGAATCCCAGCACCATCAATATCAGCAGGGCACCCACGACGATCAGGCTGATCTGCAAATCACTCATGTGTCTATACCGCGCCCCGAGGGCAGCGTCTCGGTAGGTTTCTTGATCAAACGGTCTCGGTGGCCATTTGCACGGCGGCATCGATATCCACGGCCACGATACGGGATACGCCTTGTTCCTGCATGGTAACGCCAACCAGTTGCTTTGCCATTTGCATCGCAATCTTGTTGTGCGAGATGAAGAGGAACTGGGTCTGCTCGCTCATGTTGCTGACCAGATTGGCGTAGCGTTCGGTGTTGGCGTCGTCCAGCGGCGCGTCGACCTCGTCGAGCAGGCAGAACGGCGCCGGATTCAATTTGAACAGCGCGAACACCAGCGCGGTGGCGGTCAAGGCCTTCTCGCCGCCCGACAACAGGTGAATGGTGCTGTTGCGCTTGCCCGGCGGCTGCGCCATCACCTGCACGCCGGCGTCCAGGATCTCGTCGCCGGTAATCGACAACTTGGCTTCGCCGCCACCGAACAGGCGTGGGAACAGCTCGCCGAAATGGCCGTTGACGGTGTTGAAGGTGTCCTGCAGCAGCTCGCGGGTTTCGCGGTCGATCTTGCGGATGGCGTCTTCCAAGGTCTCGATGGCCGTCATCAAGTCCTTCTGCTGGGAATCGAGATAGTCCCTGCGCTCGCGCGAGCTGTTCAATTCGTCCAGGGCGGCCAGGTTGACCGAACCCAGGCTGTCGATCTGGCGCGAGATCCGCGTCACCTCGGATTGCAGCCAGTTGGCGCGGCGCCATTCGTCAGGCCGGTCCGACAAGGACGCGGCCAGGGCGGCCCGGTCCACTTCGTGCGCGTTGAGCTGTTCGGTGAACTGCTCTTCGGCCAGGCGCGCCGCCTGCTCCTGCAACTGCAATTCCGTGATGCGGGCGCGGCGCGGCTCCAGGGTCTGTTCCTGGCGCACGCGGTCTTCGTCGGCACCGCGCAGTTGCGCCGCCAGGTCGTCCATTTCGATGCGCGCGCGCTGCAACGCTTCCTCGCGCTCGGCGCGCAGTTCCAGGGCTTCCTGCAATCCGGCCTGGGCCGCGCTGGCGTCCAATTCGAAGAGTTCGCCCTGCAGTTGTTCCAGTTCGCCGCTGGCGCGCCGGCTTTGGTCGGCCGCCAATTGCTGGTTGCGTTGCAAGTCCAGGATACGGGCCTCGATGCCACGCTGCGCGAATTCGGCTTCGTGCACCGCGCGTTCGAGGTCACGCAGCGCGGTGCGCGCGGCGTCGGCCTTTTCCGCCAGCGCCTCGCCGTCGATCTCGGCATCGGCAAAGCGCGACTGGTGCTCGGCGAGTTCCTGGTCCAGGGTCTCGAAGCGCACCTCGGCGTCCTCGCGCGTGGCGCGCAGGTCTTCTTCGTGCGAGGTGATCTCGGCCAGGTCTTCACGCAGGCGCTTGCCGCGCTCGCCGGATTGTTCGGCCTGCTGCTGCAGACGCGAATGCTCCAGCTGAATATCGTGCACTCGGCGGGTGACCTCGGCCACGCGCTGGCGCGCCGGGCCGAGCGATTGCGAAACCTGCTGCCAGGCCGTCTCGGCGCGCGCCACTGCCGCACGCGCCTGGTCGGCGATCAATTGCTGCGCCTTGACCTCGCGCTGCAGATTGGCGATTTCGGTCTGACGTGCCAACAGGCCGGCCTGTTCCGAGTCCGGCGCGTAGAAACGCACGCTGTGGGCATCGACCAGATGGCCGCTCTTGACCACGTACACGGCGCCTGCCGGCAACGCCGTCCGGCCGGCCAAGGCCTGGGTCATGTCGTCGGCCACATAGACGTCGCGCAGCCAGTCGCCCATGAGGCTGCGCAGACCGGGATCGGTCAGGTGCAGCATGGTGGTCAACGGCGTCAGGCCGGCGCTGGCGGCCGCCGCGGGTCCCGGCGCCGGCGCCTGGAAAAAGGCCAGCCGCGCGGGCGGGGCATCATCGACGAAAGCCTTGGCGAAGTCCAGGTTGCGCAGTTCCAGCGCCGCCATGCGTTCGCGCAAAACGGCTTCCAGCGCGGTTTCCCAACCGGCCTCGACGTTCAGCTTCTGCCACAGGCGGCCCAGGCTGGTCAGCTCGTGCTTGGCCAGCCAAGGTTCCAGGGCGCCCTGCTTCTGTACGTCTTCCTGCAATTTGACCAGGGCCGAAAGACGCGCTTCCAGGCGCCCCAGGGTCTGGGCTTCGCGCTGGGCGGTGTCCTGGGCCTGGCTGCGCTCGGCGTCGGCCACCGGCACGCGTTCTTCCAATTCCGCCAGTTGGCCTTGCGCCTCTTCCAGTTGCTCTTCGCCGGCGGCACGGTCACCCGCCAGCTGCTCCAGATGGGCCGGATCCGGCGTGTGCAGTTCACGCATTTCCTGCTGCACGCGCTCGCGGCGCTGCTCCAGGGTCTGCAACTGGCGGTCGGCATCGCGCTGGGTTTGCGCCACCAGCGCCAGGTTCTGCTCCACGCGCGCCAGGGCGCCCCGCATGTCGTCGCGCGAGGCGGCGGCGTCGCGCACGCGGGCTTCCACCGACGGCAGCGCGGCCTGGGCATCCTCGGCACGGGCGCGGGCCTCGGCGGCGCGTTCGCCGGCCATGGCCTGGTCTTCCTCGGACTGGGCGATCTGCTCGGTGCAGTGGGCTTGCTGGGCGTCCCATTCGGCGATCTGCGCCTGTAGCTGATCGCGCCGGGCCTGAACCCGGTTGCGCGAATCGACGACGTGGCGGATTTCCGCCTCCAGGCGGCTGACCTGGCCATTGGCCTCGTACAAGCCGCCCTGGGCGCTGTGAACCCGGTCGCTGGCTTCGTAATGCGCCTGGCGGCGCGCTTCCAGCGCGGCCTCGCCGGCACGCAGGCCGGCCATGGCGCCTTCGAGCTCGGCCTGGGCCTTTTCGATCTCGGCGGACTTCTTCTGCCTTTCGTCGCGGGCGCCGGTTTCCTTCAACAGCCACAAGGCATGCTGCTTCTGTTCGCCATCGCTTTGCAGCTCGCGGTACTGGCGCGCCACCTCGGCCTGGGCTTCCAGCTTGTCCAGCTGGCTGCTCAGTTCACGCAGGATGTCTTCCACGCGGGTCAGGTTCTCGCGCGTGTCGGACAGGCGGTTTTCGGTCTCGCGGCGGCGCTCTTTGTAGCGCGACACGCCCGCGGCCTCTTCCAGGTAGACGCGCAATTCCTCCGGGCGCGCCTCGATCAGGCGGTTGATCATCCCCTGCCCGATGATGGCGTAGCCACGCGCGCCCAGGCCGGTGCCCAGGAAGATGTCGTGGATGTCGCGGCGCCGCACCTGCTGGTTGTTGACGTAGTAGCTGCTGGTGCCGTCCCGGGTCAGCACGCGGCGCACGGCGATTTCGCCGTAGGTACTCCATTGGCCCGCGGCCCGGCCCTCGCTGTTGTCGAACACCATTTCGACCGACGCGCGGGCGGCCGGCTTGCGGTTGCCGGAGCCGTTGAAGATCACGTCCTGCATGGACTCGCCACGCAGCTCGGACGCCTTGGCCTCGCCCAGTACCCAGCGCACCGCATCGATGATGTTCGACTTGCCGCAACCGTTGGGACCGACCACGCCGACCAACTGGCTGGGCACGGGAATGACGGTCGGATCGACAAACGATTTGAAGCCGGCGAGTTTTAGCTGGGTGAGACGCACAATAAGATCAGGGTCGGACGGGAGGGTTGAACGAGGCGTTGAACGGACCTGCCGGACAGATAGCAAATCGGCCCCGGGGGGCCGACGCGAGCACACGACCCAGGAGCCGCATGGAATCAATTCGGGCCCTATGATACCCCAGGTGAAACCCCAAGCTGCTACGTGGCGGACGGGCCAGACGCACGAGAGGTACGCCAACGATGCACTTGATTACGTTGGCGACGCCGCATCTTCTGATATTTTGAATTTACGCGCGGCACCGCCCGAGGGGCGGCGGACGCTATACTCGCTGACACTTTTTTTTCTTGCCGGGCCATCCCATGCCCACAAGGGCCCCTGGTGGGCCACGAAGCGGCCTGTTCCGTAAGCGTGGGAATTCCGGCGCAGCCTATTTTGAAGACGGCGAACGCCGGTAACTGGACGGCAACGTCGCGCGGGGACACTTTTGAAACGAGGCTTTTTCCTGGTCATGGCCGCACAGGCCCTCTCGTCATTGGCGGACAATGCGCTGTTCATCGCGGCCATCGCCCTGATCGAGGAATTGCGCGGTCCGGACTGGATGACGCCGGTCATGAAGTGGTCCTTCGCCCTGGCCTACGTGCTGCTGGCGGCCTTCGTCGGCGCCTTCGCGGACTCCTACCCCAAGGGCCGTGTCATGTTCGTGACCAATGCCCTGAAGGTGGCCGGCTGCCTGCTGATGTTCTCCTATGCCAGCCTGGGCATCAGCCATGGACACCAGATCTACCTGGTCAGCGCGGCCTATGCCCTGGTGGGCGTGGGCGCCGCCGCGTATTCGCCCGCCAAGTACGGCATCGTCACGGAAATGCTGCCCCCGCACATGCTGATCAAGGGCAATAGCTGGATCGAAGGCCTGACGGTGTTTTCCATCATCCTGGGCACGGCCCTGGGCAGCGCGCTGATTTCGCCCATCGTTTCCGACACCTTGCTGCAGTATCCCTTCGTGCGCCGCCTGGCGCATACCCCCGCGGAAGCCGCCATCCTGGTGATCGCCGTGGTGTATCTGGTGGCAGCGGTGTGCAACCTGGTAATTCCCAACACCCACGTCCGCTACCCGCCGCAGCAGAAGAATCCCATCAAGCTGATCTCCACCTTCGGCGGCTATGTCCGCATCCTGTGGAAAGACCGCCTGGGCCAGATTTCGCTGGCGGTCACCACGCTGTTCTGGGGAGCGGGCGCGACCCTGCAGCTGATCGTGATCGAATGGGGCCGCACCCAGCTGGGCTACAAGCTGAGCCAGGCTTCCATCCTGATGCTGGTGGCGGCGGTGGGCACGGTAATCGGGTCGGTGCTGGCCGGACGCGTGCCCCTGCGCCGCGCGCTGGACGTGCTGCCGGTGGGGGCGTTGATGGGCGTGGTGGTGCTGCTGATGCCCTTCGTGCACGCCACCTGGAGCGTGTATGCCCTGCTGCTGTTGATCGGCGGCCTGGCCGGTTTCTTCGTGGTGCCGATGAACGCGCTGCTGCAGCACCGGGGGCACGTGCTGCTGTCGGCGGGCCATTCCATCGCAGTGCAGAACTTCAACGAACAGTTGAATATCCTGCTGATGGTGGCGATCTACACCGTGCTGCTGTACCTGAACCTTCCCATCAGCATCGTGATCTTCATCTTCGGCTCGGCGGTGGCCTTGCTGATGGTGATTTTCATCCGCTGGAGCCACAACAACCTGCGCAAGACGCCGGAGTTGCTGGATCAGATCGGCCAGGAAGGCCATGGCCAGGCGCTGGAGCAAGGGCGGCACTGACCGCCGGCGGGACGGCGATCACGCCAGACCGGGGCACCGGCGGGCGCCTGTCCCGCCTGACGCCTACTCGCCGGTGACGGCGAGTTGCAGGTCCTTCCAGCTGCGCGCCTTCTCGTTCGGGCTGCGCAGCAGATACGCCGGGTGGTAGCTGACCACGACGGGAATCTCCCGTGCGTCGGTGCGCAGGGTATGCACGCGGCCGCGCAGGCTGCCCACGGCGGCATCGGTCCCCAGCAGGGTCTGGGCAGCGAAACGTCCCAGCACCAGAATGCGCTCCGGCTTGAGCAAGGCGATCTGGCGCATGAGATAAGGACTGCATGCGGCGATTTCTTCCGGCTTGGGATTGCGGTTGCCCGGCGGCCGGCACTTGATGACGTTGGCGATGAACACATCGTCCTGCCGCGTCATGCCGACCGACGCCAGCATGGCATCCAGCAGTTGCCCGGAGCGGCCCACGAAGGGCAAGCCCTGGCGGTCTTCCTGCTCGCCCGGGGCCTCGCCCACCACCATCCAGCGCGCCGGCCGCGCGCCGTCGCCGAACACGGCCTGACGGCGGCCGTTGCACAGGCCACAGGCGGTGCAGGCGGTGACCTGCTCGCGCAGTTGTTCAAAATCCAGGGAATTGACGTCGGGCATGGGCGCCGACGGCGCCTGCTCGCCCTTGGCCGAATTGGCCGACCTGGCCAAATTGGCCTGCGGGGCCCCTGGCGGCCGTGGGGCCTGGCCGCGCGCGGCGGCCACGGCAGCCGCCCCCGGCGCGGCCGCCGCGTCGGACGGACTGCTGGCCCGCGCAGCGGAATCACCCGCTAGATCGGCACCGGCACCGGCACCGGCACCGGCATTGGCATTGGCATTGGCAGCGGCAGCGGCAGCGGCATTGGCATTGGCAGCGGCATTGGCATTGGCACCCGCGGCGGGCATCTGGATCGCGCCATCGGCGCCTGCGCGCGCCCTGTCCGCGCCGGCGTCCGGCTCGGCAGCTTCCTGCCGCGCCCACACTTTCTCGATGCCGAGTTCCCGCAGCCATGCCCGTTGCAGGACACTGACGCGCAACGGCGCCGGGGCTCCCGCCTCAGTCATTCCCTGCTCCCTCGTCTTGCGACAAGCGCTTCTGCATCACCACGGCGTCCTCGCGTTGTCCTTTGCCGGCGGGATAATAACCGCGCCGCATGCCTATCCTGAGAAAACCGTGTCTTTCATAAAACGCCAGGGCGCGGGTATTGGACGGACGCACCTCCAGCAGCACGCCGCTGATACCGCGCGCCGCCGTACGGGCTTCGCACCACTGCATCAAATGTCCACCAAGCCCTTGACCATGCAGGGATTTTTCCACCGCGATCACCAGCAGATGCGACACATCCGGGGCGTGCATCAGGATGCAGAAACCCAGCAAACGGCCGTCGCGCCGCACACCGCAGGTGTCGTAGCCGGACGCCAGCGCGTCGGCGAAGTTGCCGCGCGTCCAGGGAAACGCCTGCACCGCGGCTTCGATGCGAGCCATCTCATCCAAGTCATCGCTATGCAAAGGCCCCAGCTCGGCCAGCGCCACAGACGACATCTTCGTATCGCTTGAGCCGGTCTCACCGTCGCCACAACTCTGGCCGCCCGTCCCCGCTATCGCGTCCGTACCCACCGCGCTGCCGCCTATCTCGACGACCTGCGCCGCGGGCGCGGGCGGCAGGCGCTGCGACGAGGCCGCGGCCGTCCGGGCCTTCGGATTCCCCCCCTGCCCCTGCATACGCTCCGCCGTCGTGAACGCCACCTTGTCGCGCACATAGAGCGGCGCCGCCAGCTCGGCCGCCACGGCTTCGCCACGGCGCCAAGCCTGCGCGGCCAGCCGGGCCACCTGGCGCGCCTCGGGCCGCGTGGCGTCGAAGCGGGGCCAATCCGCCGGGGGCGCCATATGCGCGCCCAAGGTGTCCCAGGCGTCGCCGGCAAGAACCACCGACAAAGCCACGCCAGCCTGGTCGCTCCAGCTCCCCACCTGAGCTTCCACCCAGGGCACGGCCTCGGCCGCCGCGATCAGCATGGGCGCCTGCAGGACTTCCCAGCGGGTATCGTCGGCGGCGCCATCGACGCGGCGATAGACCGCCAGGTAGACCTCTTCCATCCGCGCATCCAGCGCCACCACCAGCGCCTGGTCGGGCCGCGCCGGCACCAGCGCGGCCACTGCCTGGTGCGACACCACGGGCAGGACCGGAATGTCCCGCGCCAGGGCAATACCCTGGGCGACCCCGCAGGCCACCCGCAATCCAGTGAAGCCCCCCGGCCCCTGGCCGAAGGCGACAGCGTCCAGATCGGCCACGTCCAGGCCAGCCTGCGCTAACAATTCACGGGCCATGGGTAATAAACGCTCGGCATGTTCCTGCGCGCCCTCATGCTCTTGGATGAGGACCTGAGGATTCTTCGGATCGCCATGGAGAAGAGCCACGCCACAGCGAGAAGAAGACGTTTCCAGAGCGAGAAGAGTCAGATTCATGGAGAAAGATTGTACGTAAAACCGTCATCTGCCTAGTTTGTAAGGGGGATTTCTACCGATATTCCCAATGTGTAATATCTTGTGAACGCCCACTAGCGGCCAAAAATCCCCGCTGTTACATTTGCCGCCATGAACACGCAAAACACTACCCCCACCCGAAAGGTCCTGGTCGTCGACGACGATCCCCGCTTGCGCGACTTGCTGCGGCGATACCTGTCTGAACAGGGATTCAACGTATTCGTTGCGGAGGACGCCAAGGAGATGGGCAAGCTCTGGCAGCGAGAACACTTCGACCTGCTGGTGCTGGACCTGATGCTGCCCGGCGAGGATGGATTATCCATCTGTCGCCGGCTGCGTGGGGGCCACGACAATACGCCGATCATCATGCTGACGGCCAAGGCGGAAGAGATCGACCGCATCGTCGGCCTGGAAATGGGCGCTGACGACTATCTGTCCAAGCCCTTCAATCCCCGCGAACTGCTGGCCCGGATCAATGCGATCTTGCGCCGCCGCGGCACCGAGGAACACCCCGGCGCCCCCAGCCAGGAAAACGAGTCCATCAATTTCGGACCGTATGTCCTGAACCTCTCGACCCGCACCCTCACCCGCAACAACGAGCAGGTGCCGATCACGACGGGCGAATTCTCCGTGCTGAAGGTGTTCGCACGCCACCCGAAGATCCCGCTGTCGCGCGACAAGCTGATGGAATTGGCGCGCGGCCGCGAGTACGAAGCCTTCGATCGCAGTTTGGACGTTCAGATCTCGCGCCTGCGCAAGCTGATCGAACCCAATCCGTCGAAGCCGGTATTCATCCAGACCGTCTGGGGACTGGGTTACGTCTTCGTCCCGGACGGCGGCAGCTGATCCATTCTCTCGGACCGGGGCATGAGGGGCGACGTCCCTGCCCCGCCCGTGCAGGATCTTCATAAAGCATGGCGTCGCGTATACGTCTAGGGCTGTTCGGCCGTACTTTTCTCCTGCTTGCCGCCTTGATGCTGGTCAGTCTCGGCGCATGGCTACAGGTGTTTTTCAGTATGGAGCTGGGACCGCGCGCCAATCAAATGGCGCAGCGGGTGATTACGGCCGTCAATATCACTCGTACGGCCTTGGTGTATTCCCAGGCCGATGAACGCAGCAAGCTGCTGCTCGACCTGGCCACCAATGAAGGCATCCAGGTCTATCCGCGCGAGGTCACCGATTTCGCGGAACCTCTCCCCCATGATGATTACTGGCAGCGAGTAGCCGACCACATCCGCTCGCGCTTCGGCCCGGAAACGCAAATTTCCTGGGGCGTGAATCAGGTGCCCGGTTTCTGGGTCAGCTTCCAGATCGATCACGACCTTTACTGGCTGGTGTTCGAGCGAGAGCAGATCGGCTTGACCGGCGGCATCGAATGGCTGGGCTGGGGCGCGACCGCACTGCTGCTGTCCCTGGTGGGCGCGGCGGTCAGCGTGGGCTTCGTCAACCGGCCGCTGTCGCGCCTGGCCAGGGCGGCGCAGATTCTGTCGCGGGGAGAAACGCCCTCGCCCTTGCCGGAGAACGGTCCGGCCGAAATCCGCGACCTGAATGCCTCATTCAACCGCATGGCGAAGGACATACGGCAGACCGAGGCAGACCGGGAGTTGATGCTGGCCGGCATCTCGCACGACCTGCGCACGCCCCTGGCACGCATGCGCCTGGAAATCGAGATGAGCGGGGTGTCGGAGGACGCGCGCCAGGCCATCGACGAAGACCTGGCCCAGATCGACCACAGCATCGGCCAGTTGATGGAATATGCCCGCCCCGCCGGGACCTTGCCGCAGATGGCCACGGACATTTCCGCCGTGCTGACCGAGTTGCTGGACCGCGAACGCAGCCACACCGCCTCCACGGGCGGCGAGCTGGAGGCCTTCATCACCCCCGGCCTGCGCGCCCGCATCACCGCGCTGGATCTCAAGCGCATCGTCAGCAATCTGATCGAGAACGCGCGCCGCTACGGCCGCTCCGGCGATGGCCAGGCGCACCTGGTCATGGCGGTGCAACCCGAAGGCAATATGATCGCCATCGAGGTTTCCGACCGCGGCCCGGGCATTGCCAGCGACGACGTCGAACGCCTGTTGCGCCCCTTCTCCCGGGGCGAGGCGGCGCGCACGGGCGTCAGTGGCGCGGGATTGGGATTGGCTATCGTCGAACGGTTACTCAAGCACGTCGGCGGATCGCTGAAGATGCTGCCCCGACAAGGTGGGGGCCTGACCGCGCGGATAGAATTACCCAAAACGAAGGTTAGGAATTATCAATTAGACAGTGAAAATCAATAGCGTAGAATTACAAGCTTGTAAGATTTTCACCCCAGACAAATCAGGAGTTCGCATGAAAACTGTTGGCGATAAGCTCGAGCCTTTCAAGGTTGCTGGTGTAAAGCCCGGCTTCAATCACCACGAAGAAAACGGTGTGTCGGCTTTTGAAGACATCACCGAAAGCTCCTTCCCCGGCAAGTGGAAGGTGATCTACTTCTACCCGAAGGATTTCACGTTCGTGTGCCCGACCGAAATCGTCGGCTTCAACAAGCTGGCCAAGGATTTCGAAGACCGCGACGCCGTCCTGCTGGGTGGTTCGACCGACAACGAATTCGTCAAGCTGGCCTGGCGCCGTGAGCATCCGGACCTGAGCAAGCTGGGTCATTACCAATTCGGCGATACCACTGGCGCCCTGGTGGACCAGTTGGGCATCCGCGAGAAGTCGGCCGGCGTTGCGCTGCGCGCCACCTTCATCGTCGATCCCGACAATGTCATCCAGCACGTCTCGGTGAACAACCTGAACGTGGGCCGCAACCCTGAAGAAGTGCTGCGCCTGCTGGACGGTCTGCAAACCGACGAACTGTGCGCCTGCAATCGCACCGTCGGCGGCGACACGCTGTAAGCAGTATGCACAGGCCTGGAACTCCCGTGGAGTGTTCAGGCTTGTTCCGAGCCCGGTCCGCCGGGCTTTAACAGCCTCAGATTATAGGTAAAAACTATGGAATTCCTCCAAGCCATCAAGGAACAAGTGCCTGATTGGGCCAAGGACATCCGCCTGAATCTGGATTCGGTGATAGGCCGTTCCACCCTGTCGGCTGAAGACGCCGTCGGCGCCGCGCTGGCCGCCGCCTTCGCCGCGCGCAGTCCCGTCCTGGTCGAGGCCTTCAAGAAAGGCTTGTCGGAAACCGACGCCAACGCCGCGCTGACCGCTGCGTCGCTGATGGGCATGAACAATGTCTGGTATCCCTACGTGGAAATGTCCGGCGACGCCCAGTTGAAGGGCCTGCCCGCGCAATTGCGGATGAATGCCTATTCGACCAGTGGCGGCGTGGAAAAGAAGCGCTTCGAACTGTTCGCGCTGACCGCGTCCATCATCGGCAAGTGCCATTTCTGCGTGCAGTCGCACTATGCCCTGCTGAAGCAGGAAGGCTATAGCACCGAGCAACTGCGCGACGTCGGCCGCATCGCCGCCGTGGTCAACGCCACCGCGCAAGTACTGGCCGCGCAGGGCAAATAAGCCTGGCCGCGGAGCAAGAAGAAAGCCGACGGAATCAAACCCGTCGGCTTGTCTTTTTTTTGCTGATTTCTTGCTGACGCCTCGGCGAGCCGAAGACTACGCGCGCGCCAGCAGCACCGCCACCGTGGCGGAGATTCCTTCCTTGCGGCCCAGATAGCCCAAGCCCTCGTTGGTCTTGGCCTTGACGTTCACCGCATCGACGTCCACCCCGAGGTCCGCGGCGATATTGGCGACCATCGCCGCCGCATGCGGCCCGATCTTGGGGGCTTGCGCGTGCACCGTCGCGTCGACGTTCACCACCTGCCAGCCGGCAGCCGCTACCTTGCCCATGGCGGCCCGCAGCAGCACCCGGCTGTCCGCGCCCTTGTAGGCCGCATCCGTATCGGGAAAATGCCGGCCGATATCACCCAAGCCGGCGCCTCCCAGCACCGCATCGGTGACCGCATGCAGCAGCACGTCCGCGTCCGAGTGTCCCAGCAGACCGTGGCTGTGTGGGATCGTCACCCCGCCTATGATCAGCGGCCGCCCTTCCACAAGCGCGTGCACGTCGAAACCTTGTCCCACACGGAACGGGATAGTCATAGCCATTTTTCCATCAAGTCGAAATCATCGGGCCAGGTCACCTTGAAGTTGCGTAAGGCGCCTGGAACCAGCAAAGGAGCGTAGCCGGCCGCTTCCAGGGCCGAGGCCTCGTCGGTGACCGGCACACCGTCGCGCGCCGCCGCGTGCAGCGCGTCGGCGAGCATGCCCGCACGGAACATCTGCGGCGTCTGCGCCAACCAAAGCCCATCACGGTCCACGGTACGGGCCACGCGGCAGGCCGGCTCAGGACCCGAGCCTGAACGCGGCGGCTGCGCACCTTTGACCGTATCGGCCACCGGCAAGGCCAGCAATCCACCCACCGCATCGCCCAGGCAGGCATCGATCAAACGCGCCAGCGCATCGGCCGGCAAACCAGGACGCGCCGCATCATGCACCAACACCCAGTCATCCAGGGCCGCCCCGCTGTCCGCCAGCGCATTGGCCACCGTACCGGCGCGCGTCGACGCTCCGCAGTAGCGCAGCACCGTACGGGGCAGCCCCGCCAGCGCCGGCGCGGCCCAGGGATCGTCGGGCGCCACGGCCACCCGCACTTCACGGATACGCGGGTCCGCCAGCAGCGCGGTGACAGCCAGGCGCAGCATCGGCTGACCGCGCAACAGCCGGTATTGCTTGGGCAGGGGCGCCGTGGCGGTGACGGTAGCGATGGGCACGCCCATTGCACCAGCCGGCGCAGAGGACAAACCATCAGCCGAACCAGCGACCAAACTACCAGCCAAATCACCAGCCGAATTACGGGCCAAACCGGCCGCCCCACCCTCAACGGCAGGCCGTTGAGCGCGACTGCCGATACCGGCGGCGGGAACGAGAGCAAGAAGAGATACGGACATAGGCCGGTGATTTTATAATCCTTCCACTCATGTCAGCTGAATCCACCTCCATGCCCACGGCCGCGACGGCTCCCCTGGTTCCGGCGACCGCCCATTTGCTCGCCGCGCTCAAGCCCGGCGCGCGCTATGCCCACCCCCGCCCCCCCGGTTCGGGCGATGCCTGGCTATTGGCCGATCTCGCCCAGCAGGCGGGCCGCCCACTGGTCATCCTGACCGCGGATCCCCTGGAAGCGCAACGCCTGGCCGAGGAAATCCGCCTGTTCGCGCCGAGCTTGCGCGTACGCCAGTTGCCCGATTGGGAAACCCTGCCGTATGACGCTTTCTCGCCGCACCACGACCTGATTTCGCAGCGCCTGCAAACCCTCGATGCCCTCATGCATCGCGCGGTGGACGTGCTGACGGTACCCATCACCACGGCCTTGTACCGGCTACCGCCGCCCACGTTCATGGCGGCGTACACGTTTTCCTTCAAGCAGCGCGACAAGCTGGACGAAGCCGCCCTGCGCGCCCAACTGACCCTGGCCAACTACACCCACGTCACCCAGGTCACCGCGCCCGGTGAATTCTGTCTGCGTGGCGGCCTGATCGACCTGTTCCCCATGGGATCGGTGGTGCCGTATCGCATCGACCTGTTCGATGACGAGATCGAATCGATCCGTGCCTTCGACGTCGACACCCAGCGCAGCCTGTATCCGGTCAATTCCGTCCAGTTGCTGCCCGGCCGCGAGTTCCCCATGGACGAGGACGCGCGCAACCGCTTCCGGGCCCGTTTTCGCGAAGTGTTCGAAGGCGATCCCTCACGCGCCGTCCCTTACCGCGATATCGGCACCGGCATCGCTTTCGCCGGCGTGGAGTACTACCTGCCGCTGTTTTTCGAGGAAGTGGCCACGCTGTTCGACTACTTGTCCGCGGGCACCATCACGGTCACCCTGGGCGATATCGATGAAGCCATGCGCCGCTTCAGCCAGGACACGGGCAGCCGCTACCAATTCCTCAAGAGCGATCGCGAACGCCCCGTGCTGCCGCCCGCCAGCCTGTTCCTCGACGGCGAAGGCCTGTTCGGCCATCTCAAGCAGTTCGAGCGCCTGGCCCTGACCGCCGACACCCCGCATCCGGACATCGGCGCAGCCCCCGACGTGGCCGTCCTGCGCCGCGCCGACGACCCCGTCAGCCGCCTGCGCGCCGTGGTCGACAACGGCAAGTGGCGGGTGCTCGTGTGCGCGGACTCGGCTGGCCGGCGTGAAACGCTAAGCCAGATGCTGGCCGAATTCGACCTGCGGCCCGATGCCGAGCCCGCCTCCATCGAGGACTTCCGCTCGTCCCACAGCGAACTGGCGCTGCTGGCCGCGCCGCTCACCACCGGCTTCAGCCTGCCTGGCGAAGGTATCGCCTTCATCACCGAAAACGACCTCTACCCCGGCCAGGGCGCAACCTCCCGGCGCGGCCACCGCGCCCAGGAACGCGCCAGCAACGTCGAAGCCATGGTGCGCGACCTGTCGGAGCTGCGCGCGGGCGATCCGGTGGTACATGCCCAGCATGGAATCGGCCGTTATCACGGCCTGATCAACATGGACATGGGCGAAGGCGTGATGGAGTTCCTGCATCTCGAATACGCCAGCGGCAGCACGCTTTATGTGCCGGTGTCGCAATTGCATGTCATCGCGCGCTATAGCGGCGCCGATCCTGAAGCCGCGCCCCTGCACCAACTGGGTTCCGGACAATGGGACAAGGCCCGCCGCAAGGCCGCCAAGCAGGTGCGCGACACCGCCGCCGAGCTGCTGGACCTGTACGCCAAGCGCGCCGCGCGCGAAGGCTATTCCTTCAAGCTGCCCCTGAACGATTACGAGGCCTTTGCCGAAGGCTTCGGCTTCGAGGAAACCGCCGACCAGGCGGCGGCCATCCAGGCCGTGATCCTGGACATGACCTCGGGCAAGCCCATGGACCGCCTGGTGTGCGGCGACGTCGGCTTCGGCAAGACCGAAGTCGCACTGCGCGCGGCCTTCCTGGCCGTGGCCAACGGCAAGCAGGTCGCCCTGCTGTGCCCCACCACCCTGCTGGCGGAACAACACGCGCAGACCTTCAGCGACCGCTTCGCCGATTGGCCCGTACGCGTGGTGGAGCTGTCGCGCTTCCGCTCGGCCAAGGAAATCTCCGCCGCCATCCAGGGCATCAATAGCGGTGGGGTGGACATCGTCATCGGCACCCACAAGATCCTGTCCAAGGATGTGCAGTTCAAGCAGCTGGGCCTGGTCATCATCGACGAGGAACACCGCTTCGGCGTACGCCAGAAGGAAGCGCTCAAATCCCTGCGCGCCGAAGTGGACGTGCTGACCCTGACGGCCACGCCCATTCCCCGCACGCTGGGCATGTCGCTAGAAGGCATACGCGATTTCTCCGTCATCGCCACCGCGCCGCAAAAGCGCCTGGCGATCAAGACCTTCGTGCGGCGCGAGGACGGCAGCACCATCCGCGAAGCGCTGTTGCGCGAACTCAAGCGCGGCGGCCAGGCCTACTTCCTGCACAACGAAGTGGAAACCATCCACAACCGGCGCGCGCGCCTGGAAGAACTGGTGCCCGAAGCGCGCATCGCGGTGGCGCATGGCCAGATGGCCGAACGCGAACTGGAACAGGTGATGAAGGGCTTCTACCAGCAGCGCTACAACGTGCTGCTGTGTACCACCATCATCGAGACCGGCATCGACGTGCCCAGCGCCAACACCATCGTCATCCATCGTGCCGACCGCTTCGGCCTGGCGCAGTTGCACCAGTTGCGCGGCCGGGTCGGCCGTTCGCACCACCAGGCCTATGCCTATCTGCTGACGCCGGGCGAAGACGCCATTACCAGCAATGCCAAAAAGCGGCTGGAGGCCATCCAGGCGATGGAGGAACTGGGTTCGGGCTTCTACCTGGCCATGCACGACCTGGAGATTCGCGGCACCGGCGAAGTGCTGGGCGATTCGCAGTCGGGCAATATCCAGGAAGTGGGCTTCTCCATGTACACGGAAATGCTCAACGAGGCCGTGCGCGCGCTGAAGGCGGGGGAAGAGCCCGACCTGGACGCGCCCTTCAATTCCGCCTGCGAGGTCAATCTGCATGCGCCGGCCCTGTTGCCCTCGGACTATTGCGCCGACGTGCATGCGCGCCTGGCGGTCTACAAGCGCCTGTCGCATGCCGAAGACGACGACGAGCTCATCCGCATCCAGGAAGAACTGATCGACCGTTTCGGCAAGCTGCCGGAGGCGGCCACCACGCTGCTGGCCACGCACCGCCTGCGCCTGGGCGCCGTGGCATTGGGCATCGTCAAGATCGACGCCAGCGAAAGCCAGGCTTTGATCCAGTTCGGTCCCAAGCCCACGGTGGATCCGTTGCGCATCATCGAACTGGTGCAGAAACAGCGCCACATCAAACTGGCCGGCCAGGACAAACTACGCATCGAGATCAAGGGCCAATTGATTCCGGCGCGCGTCGAGGCCGTGCGCACCGTGCTGCGGGCCCTGGCTTGAGCAACCCCTGAACAGAACTTTCAAACTTATCCATGACGATCCATCACCTGGTCCTGCAATCGCTTTCCCTCTCGGCCGAACAGACCGAACAAGTCGCCGCCCTGGCGCAGGCCCAGGGCCTGCAACGCATCAGCGCCACCGCCGCGCGTCTGCTCGACGTGCAGACCGACGCCGCCACCCGCGCCGAGGTGCGTAATTGGTGCGAGCAGAATGGCCTGGACCAGGCCTTCGTGCCCAAGGGCAGCCGCCTGGCGGACTGCAAGGTGCTGGTCATGGACATGGATTCGACGCTGATCAACATCGAATGCATCGACGAGATTGCCGACATCGCGGGCGTCAAGCCCAAGGTGGCGGAGATCACCGAGGCGGCGATGCGGGGCGAAATCACCGATTTCTCCGAAAGCCTGCGCCGCCGGGTCGCCTTGTTGGCCGGCCTGCCGGCGCGCGCGCTGGAGCAGGTGTATGTGGAACGCCTGCGCCTGAATCCGGGCGCGGAACGCCTGATCGAGACCGCGCAAGCGGCCGGCATCAAGGTCATGTTGGTGTCGGGCGGCTTTACCTTTTTCACCGACCGCCTGCGGGAACGCCTGAAGCTGGACAGCGCGCAGGCCAACGACCTGGAAATCGACAACGGTGTGCTGACAGGCAAGGTGCGGGGCGACATCATCGACGCCCAGGGCAAGGCCGTGCGCCTGCGTGAGTTCGCGCGCCAGCATGGCGCGGCGCCGGAACAGATCATTGCCATGGGCGACGGCGCCAACGATTTGAAGATGCTGGGCGCCGCCGGCTGGTCCGTGGCTTATCACGCCAAGCCCATCGTGCGCGAACAGACGCGCTATGCGTTGAACGTGTCCGGCTTGGACGGCGTGTTGAACTGGTTCGAGGGCTGATCGGAATCAGCGGGTGCCGGCGAGGACGTGGCGGCCTGCACGGACGTCGGCCGATCCGGACTCGTCGCCGCGTCTCTGCTTTCGCCCGCGCGGGACTGCAACAACGCACCCGCGGCAAGGCGGAGCTTCTTCGCGGCGGACACCTGCTTGTCTGCCTCTTGCGCCAGTTTGTATGCCAGCAACACCATGGGATTCAAGCCCGCGGGAGAAGTCGATCGCGCATTGAGCGGCATATCCAGCATCACGGCCAAAACAAATTGCCTGCGCAAGCGGTCTGCTTCGTCGGTCCATGCTTTGGCGGATTGCACGATCTGGTCGGCTGTGGCCAACATGATCGCCGCCGCCTGCGCAACCTCGGACATCGGCACGGGAGCCACCGACGCCCAGAGGCAAGGATCGATCAGGAGATTCTGGGGCGATGAACAGGCCGGCGTTTGCGATGCTCCGGCCGCATCGAGCAATCCGGAGATTGATGGCAGCCCGGATATCGGGGGCATCCCGAGCATGGCAGGCAATCCGGCGGGCATGGCGAGCATCCCGAACATTGCGGGCAGTGCAGGTATTCCGGACATTGCAGGCACCGCGGGCATTCCGGGTATCGTAGGCATTGCAGGCATTCCGGGTATCGCAGGTATCGCAGGCATTCCGGGCATCCCCTGCGTCCCAAGAACCATAGGCGGCAGGCCAGCACTCGACGCACCCGCCATGCTGAATGGGGGCAAGCCGCGCACGGACGGCGCCTCATATTGCTGGCCAGCGTCCACGCGCTGCGCCCGCGCCTTGGCCACGCGCGCAATGGGAGGCCCGCTATCCGCCTGTTCCTGCAGACGTGGCCTTCCCCGCTTCGCCTTGGCGCGGCCGTCCACATTGGCATGGACGCTCGTCAGCAATGACGAAGCCAGCGACGGGCCCGCCGCCTTGGCGTCCTGATTCGACAGCATCTGCGCGATGCGTTGCAATGCATCCGCCGCGCTGGAGATATCCAAGGAGCTGGGACTCTGGCTATCCATCTTACTGGCCCCCTTCACTCTGTTGAGGATTCATTTTTCTCTTCTCTCACTGACAAGGCCTGGTAGTGAGAAATTCCCCTCGAGCAGTTCCCTGCGACCGCCCTCGGCTCGCGAAAAACACGACCGCCTGCGTGATTGGAGCGGTGCGCCAGCACGGCTGGTTTGCCGGCTATGCCGTTGCTTGCGCTGGCGAGGCCACCATCGTGATGCCGGCACTTCCCTCGGGCAGGATGATCATCAACTGCTTTTTGTCATACCGACGCGGCGCTTTCCCTCGCAGGCTGTTGACCCAATTTCTCGCCTTGCCCGCCAAGTTACGTTCAGGCGCGCTGAGCAGGTACACCTGCGCCCCGGGTGGCAGTTCGCCCAGCTTGATCTCGACTTGCACAAGATCAGGATGCTCGACGGCTTGCGCCCAGATGGCGTTCGAGATCCAGACTTTCACGCAGTTTGGTGAGACATCCTGGGCCTTCATCCTGGGCGGCTTGAAGCACTCGCTGTGTTCCAGCGATGCAAGCGCCTTGACGTCGTCATCACTACTGCCCGCGCCGGAGACATACTGATTCATCATATGCGTGCCTATCACGCTCTCGAGGACGCGATCGCGCGCGACCCATTTCAGGTGATTCAATATCTCGGTCTGGCCATCATCCTGCGCTACCACGACGACCTTTCCGTCCACTAGTTCGGCTGCGGGTGCCATCCGAAAGAGACGAGTGCCAGGGTGCACCCGCAAAATGCTTTCTGGCGAGTGCGTGGACAGGAATTCGATTCGGCACCGGTCCTTCATGAGGGCAATGTCCTGCGGCTGGGTCCAGCCCTCCCTGAACTTATCAGGCGCGTACCAGTTCAGCGGCGTCACGGCGCCGACACCATCGTCCGCCGCCGACGCGCTGTCACGTTGCGCGCGCGCATGACCTGGGCCGACGCCAATAAGCTGAGTCTCGACGCGGGACGGCCCGGGCGGTGGCGACCAGCGTCCGTCGACGCGGCTCGGCGGTGCCAGCAAGCCGGGCTGCATTGCACCGCCGGCGCGATGGTTGGCATGAAGCGGCCCGCTCTGGACCTCGGCTGAACCCGTGATGACGCTGGTAAGCATGTGCGCTCCTGATGCGACGACTGTCGGCAATGGGTGGCGGCAGGCGGCATTGAGTTGCACGCCTGCGCCAAACGTTGGACGACAGCGGATTTACGCTTTGCGGATTTCCAGGACCTCGGGCCCCTTCAGCGCATGGCGAAATGGCCGAAGTCGTTGGCGGTGGCACGCGGCAGCGCCGCGGAATTACCGGCAGCGACACCGTAAGCCTCCAGTCGCGGAGGCGGCGTATCCGCCTGAACCAGGCATGCGGGATTGAGTTTGGGCACTGGATCAGACGGCCAATCGAATGTCGATTCGGTCGCACAGCGATCTCGACCGGGCATTGGACTACTCGGACGCGTCATCGGGTCGTCCGGTCCGGCCGCCGTGTCGCGGAACTCACGCACGGGGAGCTGCAGGCGCGCGGCTCTTGCTTCGAACAGATCCGCGGCGGTAGCCACCAGCGGGCCAGCCATATTCATCACGGTTGCCGCTGCCGCCAGCATCTGGTTTGCTTCCGTGGAAGCCCCCGATTGCTGGCCCACGGCTGCGCTCAGCGCAATGTCCTGCGCGCGCGCACGCATTCGCTCCGCCAGCTCGGTCAACTTGCCGGCGGCGTGCAGAATTGCATGAGCAGAGCCATCGAGCGCGCGAACGCTGCCTTCCGTGGTCTCCGCCTCGAGCGCGCCATCGGACGCCGGTACCGGCATGGCCGTAGGCATGGGGGCTGGCATGGGCACCATGGGTAGCGCACAAAACCCGGGTATGGGGACCAGGTTCAGCAGCGGATCTGGCTGTATCACGCCGCCCGGCCGCATGCCCAAGGGCATTTCCGCCGAAAGAAGAGGCGCGGCCGGCACGCCACGCTGAGGCGCTTCCGTCCAATTTGGCACCTGTCTTCCGGGCACGGGCGCAGCTGCCTGGCGTGGGTCGGCGCCCACCCGCCGTGCCCTCGGTTTCACAATGCGCGGTTTGAATAGACCTATGTCCGTCAGCCGAGCCTGCCTCGGCCCTGGCCGCGCCTGCCTGGCACGACTGCCATCGGCGGCGCCAGCGTGGACTGGCGTCAGCGACGACGCTGAAGAATACACGGGCGCGGTGTTGGCAATCAGGGTCTCGATGAACCTGAATACATCCAACTCGGGAGTAGGACTACGCACGGGGCTGGCGCTGGCTTGCTCCATGTCAGCGGCTCTCCTCATCGACGGGCGAGGATAGGATCGGACGCCGTTCTTCGAGAGGCGAGAAAACCATTGGAAGCGGGTCGTCAGCAGGTGAAGAAGATCGAGCACGCTGGGGCGGCGGCGAGGTGGCCGCTGCCGAACTCGACCGTGCACGCAGTTCAGTCAGCTCATTCTCCATGCGCTGCTTTGCCAGACACAGGCTTTGATTCCAATTCCTGTAGCCACGCAGACTGCTCTCTTGCTCCGCCACCACTGCTGTTGATTCGGCAAGCGCGGCCTGGGTCTGCCGCAGTTGCCAGTCGCATGCTCTGAGCTGGCTCATGAGCCATTGCTCATTGCTGGATAGCGCTTCGATCAACTCATGCTGTACGCCCAGAAGCTGGCTCCGCGCAATTTCTCTCGGGCTTTGCCTTTCAGCACCCAGCGTTGTCGTGGCCAGCAGCAGGTTAAGGCCTGCCAGCCATCCTTGCTCATGGGGCGACGAGTTCGGCGAAGGCAGCACCATGGCGTTCGCGCCTCTCGGCGCCGGTGGCTGTTCCAGCAGGCGTTGGAGGGGACTACCCCCGTAAGGACGATAGCGGCCCGCGCGGGGATTGCCGGCGCGTCCGTCCTGTAGGACCGAGGGGCGGCCCGACTGGGACACGCCCGGACTATTCTGCGCTGGGGCCTGGAGGGGAGTGGCAACGCCAACCGGCCGATCGGCCGGGAAGACGGGCCGATTCGCACCGGGAGAATGCGGGTTGTTGTGGGCAGGGGTCATATCTCTTTCTCTCAAGGCTAAGGCCTGGTAGTGAGAAATTTCCTACTGTCAGTTCCCTTCCCCCTCGCACTCGCGGCGACGCCGCGGACAGTCGGCGCTTGGACTGCCGCGTCGTCAAGGCAATCCAGCCCCTGGCCCAGCTCCTTTAACGGAATTAACAGGACGATCAGGCCCCGGATTTCCGCATTGTCACCGTGCCCCTGTCTTCAGAGGGGATGACAATCAACCGCCCCGAGTCATGACGCGGGATGACGTTCGCCATCACGTCGCCGAAAAAGTCCCGCATTTTCTCGCGCCGTCCTTGCCCATCGGATCGGCTGACAAGGAAGATTTCGGCGCCCTGCTCACGCAGTTCGCGCAGCGTGACTTCCACCCTTACCATGCCAGCGTTCTCGCCGAAAGCCGGTCCGGCGCTCGCCCATTGCGAAACCATGATGCAGTTGGACGAGACATCCTTGGCAATCATCCTGGGAGGCTTGAAATTCCTGCTGTCCTTGCGCGCTTCCAACACCTTGGGGCTATCAACAGTGGGCAAGCCGGTGAAAAGCTGATCGATCGTGTCGAAAGTCACCAACTTGCTGAGGCGACTCTCGCGTGGCACACATTGCCAGTGATTCAATATTTTCGTGTGACTGTCCGAGCCGAGCACCTCGACATCGTCTCCCTTCAGCGCGATACGCGGCACCCACCGATAGAGGCGGTCCTCATCTCGCAAGTTCAACACTTTTTCCGGTGCGTGCTTGGCGAGGAAGTTGCGTCGCATTTTTTCCGGCAATTGGGTGATGTCCCTGGGGCAAGCCTGGCCCCCACCAGCCGCGGCTTCGATGCCGTCACGCTGCGCGCGGGCGTAACCCGGAGCGCTGCCTGCAAGCCGCGCCGCCATGCCCTGGGCCTCAGGTGGCGCGTAACGCGCTTGCAAGGTCTGGGTCCGGCGCCCTATGGCCGGCGTCTCCGGCCGCGCCGAACCGCCGACAGCCTGATCATCATGAAACCAACCGTCCAGAACAACAGACGAGCTCGACGTGATTCCTTTGCACATATGCGCTCCCATGTAGTGCCAGTCCGCGGGAATATTGAAATCGACGGCGCTGTTCACAACGCCTAAGCGAACTTGACTGCAATAGGTGGCGGCCACCGACGGCGAGTCACCCATGGGCAGGAGCGCGGGCCAGCGGCGAATTCACGCTTTTCTGACTATCAGATCTCCGTCCACTCCCGCAGCAGATTGTGATAATGGTTCGTCAGCGCGAGCGTGTGCTCTGTCTCGCCGTGCTGCGCGTGCAAGGCCTGGATGGTCTGGTCCAGTTCGAACAGCATCTGGCGGCGGCCATGGTCACGCACCATGCTCTGGATCCAGAAAAAACAGCCGGTGCGCTCGCCCCGTGTGACCGGTGTCACGCAATGCAGGCTGCTGGCGGGATACAGCACCAGGTCGCCGGCAGGCAGCTTCACCGCATGCTCGCCATAGGTGTCGCGCACGGTCAGCTCGCCGCCTTCGTAATCGTCGGGATCGCTCAGGAACAGCGTGGCCGACAGGTCGGTACGCAGCCAGCCAGGCGAACCCGCAAACGTGCGCACGGCGCCATCGACATGGAAACCGTAGGTCTCGGCCGACGCGTACTTGTTGAACAGCGGGGGAACCGTGCGCAGCGGCAAGGCCGCGGAAAAATAAGTGGGATTGCGAGCCAGGGCACGCAGCACGGCGTCCGCCAGCGACTGCGTCAATTGCGCGTTCTCGTCCAACTGCCGGTTGCGTTTCACCCCCGCGCCTTGCGCGCCCACGGTCGCCCTGCCGTCGATCCAGGGCGCGGCATCCATGCGGCCACGCATCTCCCGCACTTCGTCGGGCTGCAGGATCTGGGGTATATGCAGCATCATGGCAATGGCCTCGTATGGAAGAAAGCAGATTCTGAAAACGCATGCGGCACTGTACGGCCCAGTTGCGGCCTGAGTACAGCTGAAACAAAGCCGGAGTACCGCCCAAGCTTCGGCCAGGCGCGGACCAGGCACGCGCCTGGTATCGACCAAAACGGCACCGCCGGAAGCGGCCCATGGGGATGTCCCCACGGCGCCCCTTCCGGCGGTCTGCCCAGCTTTACGTTCGAACGATCAGAAGTGGATGTTCGCCGTCAGCAGCACGGTGCGCGGGGCGCCCGGGAAGTAACGATATCCGCTCTTGTTGATCGACGCCACATAGTCCTTGTTGAACAGGTTGTAGACGTTGAACTGGAAGTCCAGGTTCTTGGTGGCCTGGTAGCCGGCCATGGCGTCGAACACCCAATACGACTGCACGTGGTCCGGCGTACCGACCGCGCCATCCGTACCGCGGTCCATGCTGCCTACGTAGCGCGCGCCGCCACCCAGGCGGAAGCCATACGGCAACTTATAGGTGGTCCATGCCGTGAACGCATGCTTGGGCGTGTAGCTCAGATTGTTGCCGCCGTTCTGCGTCACCGACGGGCCGTTGTCCACGGTAGCGTTCTGGATCGTGTAGCCGGCGGTCGCCGACCAGTTTTCCGTGAACTGGCCAGCCAGGCCCAGTTCCAGGCCCTGCACCTTCTTCTTCGCGGTCTGCGAGATCGTGCCGTCCGATTCGGTCTGCACGTCGTTTTCCACTTCCGTGCGGAACAAGGCAGCCGAGGCCAGCAGATTGCGGTCGAACAGTTCCCACTTGGTGCCCAGTTCGGCGGTCTTGGCCTTCTGCGGCTTGAAGTCGGGGCTGTTGGCGTTGGTGCCGTCGGCCGCCAGGGTGAAGGCCGAGCCGCCCGGAGGCTGCTGCGACACACCGTAGTTGACGTAGACGTTGCCGTTGGGCGCCACACGGAACAGCGTACCCAGCTTCCAGTCGACCAGGTTGCCGGAGGCCTTGGTGTCGATCGTGCCGACAGGCGAGCCGGTGGGCGCG
Organism: Bordetella sp. LUAb4; assembly: GCF_021325795.1. GTDB lineage: Bacteria > Pseudomonadota > Gammaproteobacteria > Burkholderiales > Burkholderiaceae_B > Bordetella_C. The sequence continues at coordinate 69,969 of NZ_JAHPZX010000011.1, forward strand.
CCGCCGCAAGGCACGACGTTGCGGCCCGTGCCGCCGCAGGCGCTGGCGCTGTCGTAAGTCGTACGGTAGTGATCCAGGCGGATACCGCCATTGACCTGCCACCAGTCGTTCATCTCGACGGTGTCGAAGATGTAAGCCGCGACCGTATCGGTCTGGGCATGCGCATCCGCACCGTTGGGATGGATGCCCATGGCGCTGACACTGCTGTCCGGGTTGTACAGGTTGACCGCCGGTTCCGTCGCGGCGGACAGGCCGTAGTTGTACTGGGTTTCGCGGGTCAGTTCGAAGCCGGCGCTGACGTCATGCTTCAACGATCCCGTGTTGAACTTGGTCGTCAGGTTGGTCTGGTTGGTGAGGATCCGGTTGCTGACGTTCTTCAAGGTCGGAGTCCGGGCCACGTACAGGCTGGACAGATCGCCGGGCCGGTAACCCGGCTGTATCCCCGAGGTATAAGGCGCGGCAGGCGCCGACACCAGGAACGACGTCAGCAGGTAGTTTTCCTTGGTGCGCGCCCAGCGGGTCGTGTTACGCAAGGTCGTGTTGGCGTTGAAGTCGTGCTCTACCCGTATCGTCGCCATGTCCGTCGTCACATAGTCGTGATCGGACGTCGTGCCATAGAAATTGTTGGTATCGACGCGCGGGGCGTTATTCATGAAACCCAGCGCGGCGCTGGGCGCGCTATAGCCCGGCAGGCCGATCGTGGGGATACCGCCGTCCGGCGTATTGGTCTGCTTGACGTGCATGAAGTTGAGGTACACGCGGTTCTCGGTACCCAGCCCCCATGCCAGCGACGGGGCGATACCCCAGCGATTGTTTTCGACTTCGTTGCGCCCGGCCTGGTTCGAATCCAGTCCCATGACGTTCAGGCGGAAAGCCGACGTATCGCCCAGCTGGCGGTTCCAATCCAGCGTGCCGCGCTTGTAGCGGGCGCTGCCGATGCCGGTGCTCAGATCAAAGCTGTCTTCCAGCTTGGCCTGCTTGGTGTTCAGGTTGATCGAGCCACTCGGCGCGCTGCGGCCGTAGTCCGAACCGGACGGGCCCTTGATGACTTCCACCGATTCGGTGTTGAACATGTCGCGCCGGACCGAAGCCGTATCGCGGATGCCGTCGATATAGATGCTGTTGGAGGTGTCGAAGCCGCGCAGGTAGATGGTATCGCCCGTACTGGTCGAACCGTTTTCGCCGGCGAAGAAAGTGCCGGCGCCCGCCACGTTGCGCATCGCCTCGGTCAGCGTGGTGGCCTGCTGGTCGCGCATGGTCTGCTGCGTGATCACCTGCACGGTCTGCGTGGTGTCGATCAAGGGCTGGGTGAACTTGGGCGACTCCAGTTTGTTCGCCTTGTATTCGTTGCTGGTGTCGGCGGTGGTCTTGACCGGCGCCAAGGTTGTCGCGGTGCTCGGCGGCGTGGCGTTTTGCGCCAGGGCCGGCGCGGCCTGGCCCAACATGACAGTGGCGATGACGGATGCGGCGGCCGTACCCATGGCGCTGCTTTGGCCCAGCGCCCTTGCCGGCGCTCCCTTGCGATTCTTGATGTAGGTCATGAGGCTTTCTTAAAATGATAACGACAATGATTCTTATTTGTTTGTGCCGTGAATCATACATAGGCGTCGCCCCTCACACAATCTTCACAAAGACAAATTTTTCAAAGAAAGGGAACCTTCGTGTCGAAATTGCCACATCTAGCCAAGAGATTGATCCGTCAGGACTTTTTAAGTTTTCTGTGATGGGGATCAAAAGTGGCGGAATTTCCGGGACCTTAGGGCGTTCCGCCACAGGAGCACGGTGGCACCGCGGCGGGCCGAACCATTGGTTCTCTTTGGGTACCAAGGCGGATCCCCCTCGACAGAGTCCTCATCCATGCCCCAGATCACTCACTCATCAATCCCGCTTCAGCAGCTTGGCGCTGCATGCGGTCAGCCGCACCCTGCGGGATCCGTTGACGGCCTGTTGTTCCAGGGTGTAGCGAATGCCGCGCACCGCGCCCAGCTTCAAGGGGATACTGCCGTCAGCGCGCAGCCGGCCCTGTTGAACGCCCCCGCCGTCGTGGTTACTACCGCGCCGCCGCCCCAATATCCAGCGAAAAATTTCTTCAGCCATCCCGCACAGGCCTTTTTCCGCCTGTCCGATGACGGGCGTCTGTTTTCCTGCATGCGCCCGGTCAGCGTGGCCGGTCAACCGCCACGCCTGAACATTTTCGTGCAGCGTCTCGAAGGTGCCACACCGGTCGGCGAAGCGCGCCAGATTACGGACGAAACCGAGCGCGACATCAACGCCCACGAATGGAAGGGTTCGAACACCATCCTCTACTCGAAGGATTGCGGCGGCAGGGAGAACTTCCACGTGCTGGCGGTGAACGTAAGCACGGGAAAGGTCCTGGACCTTACCCCCGGCGAGACAGAAGAAGGAAAAGAACAGGAGCACGGAAAAGTTAAAGCGACTGTCGTCAACTACCTGGCAGGCGATCCCGACCATATCCTGGTCAGGCACAACGGCCGCGACTCAAGCGTCTTCGACATCTACCGCATCAATGTCCATACCGGCGCGGCCGCCGTGGTGGCGAAGAATCCGGGGAACATCAGCACCTGGCGGACGGACCACGCCGGCAAGCTCCGCGTGGCCCTTGCGAGCGACGGGTTGAACACCACCGTGCTGTATCGCGACGACGAAAACGGGGATTTTCGTCCGATCATCACCACTGACTACAAAACCTCCGTCAATCCCTGCTTGTTCGATTTCGACAACAAGCGTATTTATGCGATCAGCAATCGCGGCCGCGACGTCAAGGCGCTGGTTCGCATCGATCCCACCAAGCCCGACGCGGAAGAAGTGATCTTCAATCCGCGAACGGCGGACGTGGCCGTCATCGACTATTCGCCCCATCGTCAGGTACTGACGTCGGCAGGCTACGAAACCGACACGCGGAGGCGCAAGTTTTTCGATTCCCAGAGCGAGGCGCTGCATGGCAAGTTGCGCGGCCTTCTGCCGGGGCATGAAATCCTGCTGCAAAGCCACACACGCGATGAAGGCAAGTTCATCGTCGCCACTTACAACGATCGCACACAAGGCGCGCGCTATCTATACGACGTCAACACCGGTGAGCTGCACCCGTTGGCGGTCATCAATCCTGCACTGCCCGAGTCGCATATGGCGCCCATGCAGCCGATCCGTTTTCAAGCACGCGACGGCTTGGTCCTGCACGGCTACCTGACGCTCCCGCTGGGCCGGGCGACGCGGAACTTGCCCGCTATCGTCATGGTTCACGGCGGCCCCAGGAGGCGCGACAGCTGGGGCTTCAACGATGAAGTACAGTTTTTCGCCAACCGTGGCTACGCCGTATTGCAGATCAATTTTCGAGGTTCCATCGGATACGGGCGGAAATTCGAGGAGGCCGGTTATCGCGAATGGGGCCGGGCCATGCAGAATGACGTTATCGATGGCACCAGGTGGCTGATCGAAGAAGGCATTGCCGATCCCAAACGCATCGGCGTCTACGGCGCCAGTTACGGCGGCTATGTCGCGTTGGCCGCGGCCGCCTTCACGCCAGAGCTGTATGCGGCACATGTCAGCTACTGCGGCGTCTCCGACGTGTCCACACTGCTGCACAGCATTCCAGACCATTGGAAGCAGGAGTTGGAAAAGATGTACGAAAGGATCGGCCATCCTGTAAAGGATAAGGCCTTCCTGGAGGCGATATCTCCCTTCCTGCATGCCCACCGAATCAAGAGACCGGTGTTCATTGCCCAGGGCGCCAACGATCCGCGCGTGCCGATAGGCCAAAGCGGCCAAATCGTCGCGGCGCTACGAGCGAATAGCGTCGAAGTCGACTATCTGGTGAAGGAGAACGAAGGCCATACTTTCCGCAACCAGGAGAACGCCATCGAGTTCTATGAACACACGATGGAATTCTTCGCGCGTCACTTGCCAGCCGCTGAGCCGCCAAAGCCCGTAGCACGCGAAGAGGCACGGCACCCGGACGCTTGAACACCATGAAAAAAGCGGGATCTCCGAAGAAATCCCGCCTTGATCTTTAGGTCTGGTCCCGCATGCCGCACGCGGCTTTCAGGACTCAGGACACCTCGTTCCGCTTGCCCGACGGATGCCGCTTGTACAGATAGCGCAGCACGAAGCCCGGGAAACCCAACACCAGGAACAGGCACAGCCCGATGGCATAAAACTGCCATCCCTGCGGAAAGGGATTACCCAGCGCCGACTCGAAGGCGAAGCCGATCAGGCCCACCACGACGTAGAACACCAGCAGCTCCAGCATGCGCAGCCAGAACGGCTTGGCGGCCGCCGCCCCACCCTGGCGCCAGGTGAACAGGGCGAACACGCGTTCATTCAAAAAGGGAAGATTGGCGCTGATCGCGGCAAGCGCGATCAGCAGCCATACAGCAAGGGTCTGATTCATCGAGGGTAGCCGAAGACGGCCAGGCCGCCGATCAAAGACCCAGCGACGTCTGGATGGCGTGGATGCACGCCGCCATCAGGCCACCCGGCAGCAGGCCCAGGACCAGCAGCAGGGCGCCGTTGATCGACATCAGGCCGCGCTGGGCGCAGGTGGCGCGCAGCGGCTGGGCTTCGCCCACCGGTTCGTCGAAGTACACGACCTTGACCACGCGCAGGTAGTAGAACGCGCCAATCAGCGAGAACATCACCGCGATGACGGCAATCGTCACGTGGCCTGCCTGGATCAAGGGCTGCAGCACGGCCAGCTTCGCGTAGAAGCCGACCGTGGGCGGCAGGCCGGTCAACGACACCATCAGCAGCAGCACGATGAAAGCGTGCCACGGGCTGCGGCGGTTCAGGCCCTTCAGGTCGTCGATCTTGTCGCACTCGAAGCCATCGCGCGACAGCAGCAAGACCATGCCGAAGCTGCCCAGCGTGGTCAGCACGTACGTGATCATGTAGAACAGCGCGGCGCCGTAGGCATTGGCCGAACCTTCGCGGCCCGCCACCACACCGGCGCTCAGGCCCAGCAGCACGAAGCCCATGTGCGAGATGGTCGAGTAGGCCAGCATGCGCTTGAAGTTGCTCTGGGCGATGGCGGTGATGTTGCCGATGGCCAGTGACAGCACTGCCAGGATCAGCAACATCGGCTGCCAGTCCGTGGCCAGGCCATGCAGCGCTTCGACCAGCACGCGCAGCGTCATGGCGAAGGCAGCCAGCTTGGGCGCGGCACCCAGCAGCAGGGTCACGGCCGTGGGCGAACCGTCATAGACGTCGGGCACCCACATATGGAACGGCGCAGCGCCCAGCTTGAACGCCAGGCCGGCGACGATGAACACCACGCCGAACACCAGCGCCAGCTTCTGCGCCTTGCCCGCGGCAATGACTTCACCCACCTGTTGCAGGTCCAGGTGGCCGGTCGCGCCGTAGATCATGGACATGCCGTACAGCAGGAAACCCGACGCCAGCGCGCCCAGCACGAAGTACTTCATGGCGGCCTCGGTGGCCGTGGCATCATCACGACGCACGGCGATCAAGGCATACAGCGCCAGCGACATCAGTTCCAGGCCCAGGTAGATCGACAGCAGGTTACCCGCCGAGATCATCACCATCTGGCCCAGCAGGGCAAACAGCGCCAGCACGTATAGCTCGCCGCCGCGCAGCATGTCGCGGCTTTGCGAGTAGATGCGGCCATAGACCAGCGTGACGCCGACAGCGATATAGGACGCGATCTTCAGCAGGTGGCTCAGGCTGTCCGTGACGAACAGGCCGTCGAACGTACGGCCGGTCACGCCGTTGCTCCACTGCACTGCCGACACGATGGTCAGGACCACCAGGGTCGCCAGCGACACCAGGTAGGTAAGGAAGCGCGTCGGGTGCTTGCTGACCGCATCGATCAGCAGAACCACCGCACCCATCACCAACAGGATGATCTCGGGTGCCGCCAAGGCAAAGTCGAATGAGGTTTGCATAGGGGTCTAAGTCTTACAGTTTCGACACGGCAACGTGTTGCATCAGGGCCTGGACCGAAGCGTGCATGACGTCGGTAAAGGGCTTGGGGTAGATACCCATGAACAACACGGCGATGGCCATCACGCCCAGGATCAGGAATTCGCGGCGGTTGATGTCCGTCAGCGCACGCACATGATCGTTGGCGATCTCGCCGAAAGCCACGCGCTTGACCATCCACAGCGAGTACGACGCGCCAAGGATCAAAGCGGTGGCGGCCAGCAGGCCGATCCAGAAGTTGTGTTCCACCGCGCCCATGATCACCATGAATTCGCCGACGAAACCGCTGGTGGCCGGCAGGCCGCTATTGGCCATGGAGAAAAGGACGAAGAAGGTGACGAAACGGGGCATCGTGTTGACCACGCCGCCGTAGTCGGCGATGCGGCGGCTGTGCACGCGGTCGTACAGGACGCCGATACACATGAACATGGCGCCCGACACGAAGCCGTGCGAGATCATCTGCACGATCGCGCCTTCGATACCGGCGGTGTTGAACACGAAAAAGCCCAGGGTGACGAAGCCCATGTGCGCCACGGACGAGTACGCCACCAGCTTTTTCATGTCTTCCTGGACGATCGCCACCAGGCCGATGTAGATCACGGCGATCAGCGACAGCGTGATCATCATGCCGGCCAGGCTATGCGAAGCGTCGGGGGCGATGGGCAGCGAAAAACGCAGGAAACCGTACGCGCCCAGCTTCAGCATGATGGCCGCCAGCACGATGGAACCGCCGGTGGGCGCTTCCACGTGCGCATCCGGCAGCCAGGTGTGCACCGGCCACATCGGCACCTTGACGGCGAAGGCCGCCAGCAGCGCCACGAAGATCAGGATCTGCGGGGTCATGCCCAGCTTCAGGTTCTGCCAGGTGGCGATGTCGAACGAACCGCCCGACGCATTCCACAGGTAGATGAAGGCGATCAGGGTCAGCAGCGAACCGAGCAGCGTGTACAGGAAGAACTTGAAGGCCGCGTAGACGCGGTTGGGGCCGCCCCACACGCCGACGATGATGTACATCGGGATCAGCGTGGCTTCGAAGAAGACGTAGAACAGCAGGCCGTCCATCGCCACGAACACGCCGATCATCAGGCCGGAGAGGATCAGGAACGCCCCCATGTACTGCGCCACGCGGCTGGTGATCACTTCCCAGCCGGCCAGCACCACGATGATGGTGATGAAGGCGGTCAGCAACACGAACCACAGCGAAATACCGTCGATACCAAGGTGGTAGTTGACGTTGAAGGAGGAAATCCAGGAGGCCTTCTCGACGAACTGCATGGCCGCGGACGACGTTTCGAAGCCGGTGTACAGCGGAATCGTCACCAGGAAACCGGCGATCGCGCCTATCAGCGACAGTCCGAGCGTCAAGCCGCGCTTGTTGTCACCGCCCAGGGCCAGCACCAGCAGGCCGAAGACGATGGGCACAAAGACCGCGAGCGTAAGCCAGGGGAAAGTTTGGGATGCCATCTCGCTAGCCATTATTGGGGAATCAGTACGAAGAAGGTCACCAGGGCCAGGATGCCGATGATCATGGCGAAGGCGTAGTGATAGATGTAGCCGGACTGCAGGCGGCGGCTGACACCCGCCACCCAGCCCACCAGCTTGGCGCTACCGTTGATGATCACGCCATCGATGAGGCCGCGGTCACCCGCCTGCCACAAGCCACGGCCCAGGCAGCGTGCGCCGCGAGCGATCACCTGCTCGTTGAACCAGTCGACGAAATACTTGTTCTCGAGGATGCGGTTGACGCCGGACAGGCTGCTGTAGATCTTGGCCGGAACCTTGGGGTTGACCAGGTAGCAGTACCAGGCGACCACCGCGCCGGCCACCACCAGCCAGAACGGCAGCGTGGTGAAGGCGTGCGTGCCGAACGCGACCCAGCCGTGCCATTCCTCGGCCAGCTCGTGCATGGCCGGGTGTTGCGGCAGCACGGAGATGACGCCGTTGAAGTACTTGCCGAACAGCATCGGATCGACCACCAGCGCACCGATGATGACCGACGGAATGGCCAGCAGCACCAGCGGCAGCGTGACCACCCAGGGCGACTCGTGCGGGGGACCGCTGTGGCCGTGGCCATGGTCGTCATGGGCATGATCGTCGTGGCCATGGGCAGCCGCGTGCGCGTCGCCATGGGCGTGATCATCATGACCGTGGCCGCCATGGGCATCGTGTGCATGCGTATCGAAACGCGGCTTGCCGTGGAACACCAGGAAGTACACGCGGAAGGAATACAGCGAGGTGACGAACACGCCGATCAGCGTGGCGTAGTGGGCAAAGCCCGCGCCCCAGACGTCGGCGGCGCCGGCGGCCTCGATGATGTGTTCCTTCGAATAGAAGCCCGAGAAGAACGGCGTGCCGACCAGCGCCAGCGTACCGATCAGGAAGGTGATCCAGGTGATGGGCATGTACTTGCGCAGGCCGCCCATGTTGCGGATGTCCTGGTCGTGGTGCATGCCGATGATCACCGAGCCCGCGCCCAGGAACAGCAGCGCCTTGAAGAAGGCGTGCGTCATCAGGTGGAAGATCGCCACCGAGTAGGCCGACGCGCCCAGCGCCACGGTCATATAGCCCAGCTGCGACAGCGTGGAGTACGCGACCACGCGCTTGATGTCGGTCTGGATGATGCCCAGGATGCCCAGGAACAGCGCACCGATGGCACCGATCACGATGATGAAGGACAGGGCGGTATCGGAGTGCTCGAACAGGGGCGAGAAACGCGCCACCATGAAGATGCCGGCCGTCACCATGGTCGCCGCGTGGATCAGCGCCGAGATCGGGGTCGGGCCTTCCATCGAATCCGGCAGCCAGGCGTGCAGGGGCACCTGCGCCGACTTGCCCATGGCGCCGATGAACAGGCAGATACACGCCACCGTGATCATCATCCAGTCGGTACCGGGGAAGGTCATGCCGGCCAGCTTGTCGGCTTGCGAGAACACGTCGCCGTACTGCATGGAACCGGCGTAGTGGAACAGCAGGCCGATACCCAGCACGAAACCGAAGTCGCCTACCCGGTTGATCAGGAAGGCCTTCATGTTGGCGAAGATGGCGGTCTTGCGGGTGTACCAGAAACCGATCAGCAGGTAGGACACCAGGCCCACGGCTTCCCAGCCGAAGAACAGCTGCACCATGTTGTTCGACATCACCAGCATCAGCATGGAGAAGGTGAACAGCGAGATGTAGGCGAAGAAGCGCTGGTAGCCGGGATCGTCGGCCATGTAGCCGATGGTGTAGATGTGCACCATCAGCGACACCGAGGTCACCACCACCATCATCATGGCCGACAGCGGGTCGATCAGGAAGCCGATGTTCAGCGGCGTGTTGCCGATCAGGCTCCAGGTGTAGACCAGGCCGTCGAAGCGATGGCCGTTGAGCACATCGCCCAGCACCATGAAGGAGCCGATGGTGGAGATCAACACACCGAGAATGGTGATCATGTGCGCGCCGCGCCGCCCGATGGGACGACCCAGGAAGCCGGTGCCGAAAAGGCCGGCCAGGATGGCGCCTGCCAGCGGCGCCAGCGCGATGAGCAGGTACAGATTGGGTGAGCTAGACATTTTTTTCCCGGACTCCGTCAGCCCTTCAGGCGATCGAGTTCGTCAACGTTGATCGTGTTCAGGTTACGGAACAGCAGTACCAGAATCGCCAGGCCGATGGCCGCTTCCGCGGCGGCGACCGTGAGAATGAAGAACACGAAGACCTGACCGGCGGTGTCGCCGCTCCAGGTCGAGAACGCCACGAAGTTCATATTGACGGCCAGGAGCATCAGCTCCACGGACATCAGCAGAATGATCAGGTTGCGGCGGTTCAGGAAGATGCCGAAGATGCCGATGGCGAAGAGAATCGCCCCCAGTATCAGGTAATGGGCCAACGTCAGCGTCATTGTTGTTCTCCTTGGGCGGGGGCGGAAGCGGCCTGGGCGGCGGCTTGCGCGCGTTCGCTCTGCGCCGGCATCTTGACCATGCGGAAGCGGTCCTGGGCGCGTACCTTGACGGCGTCGCTGGGGCTGAAGTACTTGACGTCGCGGCGGCGACGCAGGGTCAGCGCGATGGCCGACACCATGCCCACCAGCAGGATCGCCGCGCCGACTTCGACGGCGTACACATACTGCGTGTACATGGCGGTACCCAGGGCGCGCGCGTTGTTGTAGTCCGCGGCCACGGCGGCCGGGCCACCCGGCTGGTTCCAGGTGGAACCCAGCACGAAGGCCATTTCCAGCACCAACACCAGGCCGACGACCAGGCCGATGGGCAGGTACTTTTTCAGGCCCGCGCGCAGGTCACCCATGCGGATGTCCAGCATCATCACCACGAACAGGAACAGCACCATCACCGCGCCCACGTAGACCAGGACCAGCAGTAGCGCCAGGAATTCGGCGCCCAGCAGCATCCACAACATGGCGGCGTTGAAGAAGACGAGGATCAGGTGCAGGACGGCGGTAACCGGGCTGCGTGCCGTGATCACACGGAAGGCTGCGACCACCAGGACGATGGCCAGCAGATAGAAGAGAACAGTCGTGAAAGTCATGGAGTCGTACCAGGCATCAACGGTATGGCGCGTCTTCGGTGCGACGACGGGCGATTTCGGTTTCGAACTGATCACCCACCGCCAACAGCATGTCTTTGGTGAAGTACAGGTCGCCGCGCTTTTCGCCGTGGTATTCGTGGATGTGCGTTTCCACGATGGAATCCACCGGACAGCTTTCTTCGCAGAAACCGCAGAAGATGCACTTGGTCAGATCGATGTCGTAGCGCGAGGTACGGCGCGAACCGTCGTCACGCACTTCCGACTCGATGGTGATGGCAAGCGCCGGGCACACCGCTTCGCACAGTTTGCAGGCGATGCAGCGCTCTTCCCCATTGGGATAGCGGCGCAGCGCGTGCAAGCCACGGAAACGCGGCGAAGCCGGCGTTTTTTCGTAGGGATAACGCAGGGTCACCTTACGCTTGAAGAAATATTTGCCCGTCAGGCGCATGCCCTTGAGCAGTTCGGTCAGCAACAGACTGCCGAAGAAATCCTTGATCGCTTCCATAATCCAGCCTTTTCCTGTCGCTCAGCGCCAAATGTTCCAGGGCGTCTGCATCCAGATCGCCACCACCAGCAGCCACACACCGGTCAGCGGGATGAAAATTTTCCAGCCCAGACGCATGATCTGGTCATAGCGGTAACGCGGGAACGACGCGCGGAACCACACGAACATCGAAACCACGACAAACGTCTTCAAGCCCAGCCAGATCCAGCCGGGAATCCAGGTCAGCGGCGCGATGTCGATGGGCGACATCCAGCCACCCAGGAACATGATGGACGCCAGCGCCGACAGCAGGATCATGTTGGCGTATTCACCCAGGAAGAACAGGGCGAAAGCCATACCCGAGTACTCGACCATGTGGCCGGCCACGATTTCCGATTCGCCCTCCACCACGTCGAAGGGGTGGCGGTTGGTTTCGGCCACGGCCGACACCACGTAGATCACGAACAGCGGCAGCAGCGGCAGCCAGTTCCACGACAGGAACGTCAGGCCGTGGGAGGCGAACCAGCCCCTGCCCTGCCCCATCACGATCTCGCTCATGTTCAGGCTGCCCGACACCAGCAGCACCGTCACCAGCACGAAACCGATGGCCAGTTCATACGACACCATCTGCGCGGCGGCGCGCAGCGCGCCCAGGAACGCGTACTTGGAGTTCGACGCCCAGCCGGCCACGATCACGCCGTACACGCCCACCGAGGTGATGGCCATGATGTACAGCAGGCCGGCGTTGACGTTGGCCAGCACCACCTGCGGACCGAAAGGCACCACGGCCCAGGCCGCCAGCGCCGGCATCAGCGTGACCACGGGGGCCAGGATGAACAGGATGCGGTTGGACTCGGTCGGAAGAATCACTTCCTTGGTCAGCAGCTTGAACACGTCCGCGAACGGCTGCGCCAAACCCTTGATACCGACGCGGTTGGGGCCGAGACGCACGTGCATGAAGCCGATCATCTTGCGTTCCCACAGCGTGAGATAAGCCACGCAAAGAATGATGGGCACCGCGATGACGACGATCTTGATGAGCGTCCAGATGATCAGCCAGGGCGTCGCGCCCAACAAGGCCGTGCCCTGCGCTTCCAGGGTGTTGAGCCATTCCATCAGGCACGCTCCACGCTAATTTGACCAAAGGCGCCACCCAGGGCGGCGGTTTTCTCGAAGGCGGCGGCGACACGCACGGCGCGATCGGCAACCGCGTCGTCCTGCACGGTTTCCAGTTCGATGCTGCCGGCGGCGCCGGCAACCTTCACCTTGACGCCAGCGGTCAGCCCCAGGCCCGCCAGGGTGCGGCCGTTCATGCGGGCCGACGGCGCGCGCGAAGCGGGCGCGGCTTGCAGGGGACCGGAGCGACGCACGATGGCGTCAGTGCGGTAGATCGGCACGTCGGCGACACGTTCCAGGCCCGACAGCGCCTGGCCCACGCCCACCGCGGCGTTGATGCGGTTCGACAGGCGGCCTTCGATGCCGCCGGACAGCGCCGCGTCGCGCACCGATTCCGAGGTCTCGTCGTCGAAGCCGGGCAGGTGCAGCACATTGCCCAACACGCGCAGCACCTTCCAGCCCGGACGGCTTTCGCCATGCGGTGCCACGGTGCCCTTGAAGCTTTGGGCCAGGCCCTGGGCATTGACGTACGTGCCCGAGGTTTCCGTGAACGGCGCCACTGGCAGCATGACGTCGGCCCAGTCGGCGGCGGCCGAGCGGTACGAGGTCAGGGCCACGGTGAATTGCGCATCGCGCAAGGCGGCCACGGCTTGCGGGCCGTTGTCGGCATCCAGCAGCGGCTCGGCGTGCAGCACGACGTAGGCCTTGAGCGGATCGGCCAGCATGGCGGCGGCGTTCTTGCCGCCCTTGCCCGGCACGGCGCCGGCCAGGTAGCCGCCGACGGTGTTGCCACCCGAGGTCAGGAAGCCGAAACGGGCGCCCGCCAATTCGGCGACGGCCTGGCCGTTGGCGGCCAGGGTCGAGGCCTGGGCCGACGCCACGGCCATATTGCCCATGAACACGCCGGCATTGGCGCCGGAGGTCAGGCTGGCGGCGATCAGCTTGGCGTTTTCGCCAGGCGTCACGGACGCGAATTCAGCCGGCACGGCCTGGCCCTTCAACTGGGCCAGCGCCACGGCCACTTCGGCCAGGGCGCGCGGCAGCTCGGACGGCGCCACGGTCAGGCGCGCGGCCACCGGCAGCAGCGGATCATCGGACACGCTGTCGAGCAGCAGCACCTGGGTGCCGCGCTTGGCGGCCTGGCGCAGGCGTTGCGCGAACAGCGGGTGATCCTTGCGCAGGAAGGAGCCCACGACCAGTACGCGGTCCAGCGTGTCCAGATCGGCGATCGGCATGCCCAGCCACGGCGCGCCATTCAAGGCGGCGTCGAAGGCCGGATCGGTCTGGCGCAAGCGGAAGTCGATGTTTTCCGAACCCAGGGCGCGCACCAGGCGACCCAGCAAGGCGAATTCTTCGGTGGTGGCGTATTCGGTAGCCAGGGCACCGATCTGGCCGGCGCCGAAGCTGTCACGCACGCGCGCCAGGCCCTGCCCCACGGTCTGCAGCGCGTCGGCCCACGAGGCTTCGCGCCACGTGCCGTCGGCATTGCGGATCATCGGCACGCTCAGGCGGTCTTCGCTGTTCAGGCCTTCGTACGAGAAGCGGTCGCGGTCGCTGATCCAGCATTCGTTGACGGCGTCGTTTTCGAACGGCACCACGCGCAGGACTTCTTCACCCTTGACCTGCACCACCAGATTGGCGCCCACGCTGTCATGCGGGCTGACCGAGCGGCGGCGCGCCAGTTCCCAGGTACGGGCGCTGTAGCGGAACGGCTTGGAGGTCAGCGCGCCGACGGGACAGAGGTCGATCATGTTGCCGGACAGTTCCGACTCGATGGTACGGCCCACGAAGGTGGTGATTTCGGAATGCTCGCCACGGCCCAGCATGCCCAGTTCCATGACGCCGGCGATTTCCTGGCCGAAGCGTACGCAACGGGTGCAGTGGATGCAGCGGGTCATTTCCTCGGCCGACACCAGCGGGCCCAGGTCCTTGTGGAACACCACGCGCTTCTCTTCGTGATAGCGCGAGGCCGAGCCGCCATAACCGACGGCCAGATCCTGCAGCTGGCACTCACCGCCCTGGTCGCAGATCGGGCAATCCAGCGGGTGGTTGATCAGCAGGAACTCCATGACCGACTTTTGCGCGGCCTTGGCTTTTTCCGAGTTGGTGAAGACCACCATGCCGTTGGTCACGGGCGTGGCGCAGGCCGGCAGGGCCTTGGGCGCCTTTTCCACTTCGACCAGGCACATGCGGCAGTTCGCCGCGATGGAGAGCTTCTTGTGGTAGCAGAAATGCGGCACGTACTGCCCGACTTTCTGGGCCGCATGCATCACCATGCTGCCTTCGGGCACTTCTACCTTGTTGCCGTCGACGGTTAGTTCAACCATTGCTGTTCCTGGGACCTACAGATATTGCGGGACCACACACGACTTGTGCTCGATGTGGTGCGCGAATTCGTCACGAAAATGCTTCAGAAAGCCTCGTACCGGCATGGCGGCAGCGTCGCCCAGGGCGCAAATGGTGCGGCCCATGATGTTGCCGGCGACGTTGTCCAGCATGTCCAGATCTTCCGGACGGCCATGGCCGTGCTCGATACGTTGGACCATGCGGTACAGCCAGCCCGTGCCTTCACGGCACGGCGTGCACTGGCCGCAGCTTTCTTCGAAGTAGAAATAGGACAGTCGCAGCAGCGACTTGACCATGCAGCGCGTGTCGTCCATGACAATGACCGCGCCCGAACCCAGCATGGAGCCCGCCTTGGCGATGGAGTCGTAGTCCATGGTGGTTTCCATCATGATGTTCGCCGGCAGCACCGGCGCACTGGAACCACCAGGAATGACGGCCTTCAACTGACGGCCGGCGCGCATGCCGCCCGCCAACTCCAGCAGCTTGGAGAACGGCGTGCCCATGGGGATCTCGTAGTTGCCGGGACGCTCGACGTCGCCGGTGATCGAGAAAATCTTGGTGCCGCCGTTGTTGGGCTTGCCCACTTCCAGATACTGCGGACCGCCGTTGCGGATGATCCAGGGCACCGCCGCGAACGTTTCGGTGTTGTTGATCGTGGTGGGCTTGCCGTACAGGCCGAAGCTGGCCGGGAACGGCGGCTTGAAGCGCGGCTGGCCTTTCTTGCCTTCCAGCGATTCGAGCAGCGCGGTTTCCTCGCCACAGATATAGGCACCGTAGCCGTGGAAGGCGTGCAGCTGGAAGCTGAACTCCGAGCCCAACAGCTTGTCACCCAGGAAGCCGGCGGCGCGCGCCTCTTCCAGCGCTTCCTCGAACCGGTCATAGACCTCGAAGATTTCGCCGTGGATGTAGTTGTAACCCACCGAGATGCCCATCGCGAAGGCGGCGATGGCCATGCCTTCGATGACGATGTGCGGATTGAAACGCAGGATGTCGCGGTCCTTGAACGTGCCCGGCTCGCCCTCATCTGAATTGCAGACGAGATACTTCTGGCCCGGGAACGTACGCGGCATGAAGCTCCACTTCAGGCCGGTCGGGAAGCCCGCGCCGCCGCGGCCGCGCAGGCCCGACGCCTTGACTTCGGCGATGACGTCTTCCGGCTTCATGCCGGTGGTCAGGATCTTGCGCAGAGCTTCGTAGCCACCGCGCTTGACGTAGTCTTCCAGGCGCCAGTTCTGGCCATCCAGGCCATCCAGGATCTGCGGGCCGATATGGCGGCCGTGCAGGCACATGGACTGCGACAGGTCATGCAGGGGATTGGGATCCAGCCCCTGCGAAAATTGACGATACAGGTCCGGCGCGTTCATGCCGACTCTCCTTGAGCCTTCAAGCTGTCCACCAGCGCATCCAGCTTTTCTTCGGACATGCGCACGCACATGTGCTTGTTGTTCACGATCAGCACCGGCGAGTCGCCACAGGCGCCCATGCACTCGCCCTCGACCAGGGTGAACAGGCCGTCGGCGGTGGTGCCGCGGTAGTCGATGCCCAGCTTGCGCTTGAGGTAGTCGCCGGCCTTTTCGCCGTCACGCAGCGCGCAAGGCAGGTTGGTACAGACGCTGATCTTGTGCTTGCCCACCTTGTTCACGTCGAACATGTTGTAGAAGGTCGCGACCTCCTGCACGGCGATGGGGGGCACGCCAAGATAATTGGCCACGTCCTCGATGATCTCGGTCGACAACCAACCCTGCTCGTCCTGGGCGATCGCCAGGGAAGCCATGATGGCCGACTGCTTCTGATCGGCTGGGAACTTGGTCAGTTCCCGGTCGATTTTCTGGTAAGCCTGTTCGGAAAGCAGCATAAGTTTGAATCCGGATTGAGCGAGAGCCCTGTACAAGTACGGTCTGAGCGGGGCTCTCGGTTCGGGTCTTTCTTCTAAGTTCTGGCGACGCCTTAGCGATCGATCTCGCCAAACACGATGTCCTGCGTGCCGATGATCGTGACGGCGTCGGCGATCATGTGGCCGCGCGACATCTCGTCCAGCGCATGCAAGTGGGCGAAACCGGGCGCGCGTATCTTCAGGCGGTAAGGCTTGTTGGCGCCGTCGGACACCAGGTAGATACCGAATTCGCCTTTGGGATGTTCGACCGCCGAATAGGCTTCGCCCGGCGGCACATGGAAACCTTCGGTGAAGAGCTTGAAGTGGTGAATCAGCTCTTCCATATTGGTTTTCATGGCGGTGCGCTTGGGCGGCGCCACCTTGTGGTTGTCGATCATCACCGGGCCGGGGTTGTTGCGCAGCCACTCGACGCACTGGCGGATGATGCGGTTGCTCTGACGCAACTCGTTCACCCGC
Organism: Bordetella sp. LUAb4; assembly: GCF_021325795.1. Lineage (GTDB taxonomy): Bacteria > Pseudomonadota > Gammaproteobacteria > Burkholderiales > Burkholderiaceae_B > Bordetella_C. The sequence continues at coordinate 86,741 of NZ_JAHPZX010000011.1, forward strand.
ACCAGGTAGCGGTCGTAGCAGTCGCCGTTGACGCCGACGGGAATATCGAAATCCATCAGGTCGTAGACTTCATACGGCTGCGTCTTGCGCAGGTCCCAGGCCACGCCCGAACCACGCAACATCGGACCGGTGAAGCCCAGCGCCTTGGCGCGATCGGGATCGACCACGCCGATACCGACCAGGCGCTGCTTCCAGATGCGGTTGTCGGTGAGCAGGGTTTCGTACTCGTCGACGCAGGCGGGGAAGCGGTTGGTGAAATCTTCGATGAAGTCCAGCAGCGAACCCGAACGGGCGTCGTTCCACTGGCGCATTTCCTTTTCGCTGCGGTACTTGCTGCCGGCCTGCTGCGGCATGGTGTCCGGCAGGTCGCGATACACGCCGCCGGGACGGTAGTAGGCCGCGTGCATGCGCGCGCCCGAGACGGCTTCGTAGCAGTCCATCAGGTCTTCGCGTTCGCGGAAGGCATACAGGAAGACCGCCATGGCGCCCACGTCCAGCGCGTGCGAACCCAGCGACATCAGGTGGTTCAGGACGCGGGTGATTTCATCGAACATCACCCGGATGTACTGCGCGCGCAACGGCGCTTCGACACCCAGCAGCTTCTCGATGGCCATGACATAGGCGTGCTCGTTACACATCATGGACACGTAGTCCAGGCGGTCCATATAGGGCAGCGCCTGGATGAAAGTCTTGTGCTCGGCCAGCTTCTCGGTCGCGCGGTGCAGCAAGCCGATATGCGGGTCGGCGCGCTGGATCACTTCGCCGTCCAGTTCCAGCACCAGGCGCAGCACACCGTGCGCGGCCGGATGCTGCGGCCCGAAGTTGAGCGTGTAGTTCTTGATTTCAGCCATGATCAGCGACCGGCTCCGTAAGTATCTTCGCGCACGACGCGCGGCGTGATTTCACGCGGATCGATGGTGACCGGCTGGTAAATGACGCGGCGCTGTTCGGGGTCGTAGCGCATCTCGACGTTGCCGGACAGCGGGAAGTCCTTGCGGAAGGGATGGCCGATGAAGCCATAGTCCGTCAAGATGCGGCGCAAGTCGGGGTGGCCTTCGAACACGATGCCATACAGGTCGAACGCTTCGCGCTCGTACCAGCTGACGCCCGGCCAGCACTCGATCAACGAGGACACCATGGGGAAGTCGTCCTGGGCGGCCCAGGTACGCACGCGCAGGCGCCAGTTGTGTTCGACCGACAGCAGGTGCACGACGACGGCGTAGCGGTTGCCTTGCGCGCGGCCGGCTTTTTCCTCGGCTTCCTGGCGCGAGCCGTTGCCCCACGTCAGGTAATCGACGCCGCACAGGTCCACACAGGATTCGAAGCGCAACGTCGCGTCGGTGCGCAGCTTGTTGCAGGCCGACACCCATTGCGCCGGCGGGACTTCGAGAGTCAGTTCACCCAGGGCCTCGTTCAGCACGATTGCGTCGCCAAACGCGGCCAGCAGGTTGTTTTTCAGGGTTTCGAGCCTGGTCATCATCTTCAACGAGTAGGTGAGCCACGCAATACAGATGCGCGGCCAAGGCCGCGCTTAGCGCGCGATGGTGTTGGTCCGACGGATCTTGTCCTGCATCTGCAGCAGACCGTAGACCAGCGCCTCCGCCGTGGGCGGGCAACCCGGCACATAAACATCGACCGGCACAATACGATCACAGCCACGCACCACCGAATACGAGTAGTGGTAGTAGCCGCCCCCGTTCGCACAGGAGCCCATCGACACGACCCAGCGCGGTTCCGGCATCTGGTCATAGACCTTGCGCAACGCCGGCGCCATCTTGTTGCACAGGGTGCCGGCCACGATCATCAGATCGGACTGACGCGGACTGGGGCGGAAGATGATCCCGAACTGGTCCAGGTCATAACGGGCGGCGCCCGCGTGCATCATCTCCACCGCGCAACAGGCCAGACCAAAGGTCATCGGCCACATCGAACCCGTCTTAGCCCAATTGATGAACTTGTCGGCGCTGGTGGTGATAAAGCCCTGCTTGTGTAAGCCTTCTTCAATAGCCATATTCGTCTCTGCTAGCGTGATCAGGACCCGGGAAGATTATTCCCAGTCGAGCGCGCCCTTCTTCCATTCGTAAATGAAACCCACCGTCAGCACGGCCAGGAAAATCATGACTGTCCAGAAACCCACCAAGCCGACCGCGCCGTGCGCGATAGCCCAGGGAAACAGGAAAGCGATTTCGAGGTCGAACAGGATGAATAGGATGGCGACGAGGTAATAACGCACGTCGAACTTCATGCGGGCGTCTTCAAATGCTTCGAAGCCGCACTCATAGGGAGCGAGTTTTTCCGCGTAGGGGCGTCGGGGGCCGAGCAGCGAGCCTGCTGTCAGCAGCGCAAAGCCAATGCCCGTTGCCACGACGATAAAGAGCAGAACGGGGAAATATTCTTGCAGATTCATTCTGGCGCGTCCGTCATATGCACAAACCTTTGGATTGTAGCATTTTGACCGTTACTTCCGGCTGAACTGGGTTGGGCCTCTTATATAAGAGTGCAAGCCAGCCACGACACCGCAAAATCGCCGCCCCCGCTGCGTTTTGTAGCGGGCGAATTGTACCTTGCAGCGCTGATCAGGGGTGCCGATCCGGGGTGCCGAAAAGCATCCGGACAAAATAAAAAAGCCATCCGCGAGGATGGCTTTTAAAAGCAAGGCTCGCGCCCCGCCCGGTATTACTTTTTGGTGCGCCGGGCGAACCGGCGCACCTCGAACAAGGACGGTTGCCCGCCCTACGCTCGATTAGAAGCGGTGACGAATACCGACGATACCCATGGTCGACTTCAGGCCGTCCACGAAGGCGTAGTCCTGAGCGTACGAAGCCACGGCGTACAGGTTGGTGCGCTTCGACAGGTCGTAAGTCGCGCCGATCGAGTACACGTTGGTGGTCTTGTCGTTGCCGTTGTCAGCAGCGACGTAGTACTTGTCGTTGTTGGGGTCCAGACGCTGCCACGAACCGAAGACGCTGGTGGCGCCGCCGATGGGGGCCGACAGACCGACCAAGTACGACGAAACCTTCAGACCGTCACGATAGATGTTGGTCGACAGGTTGCCAGGCAACGATTGACCAGCGCCCAGGGTCGAACCCGAGAACGGGCCGGTGATCGACGAAGCTTGGATCCAGCCGTCGCGGGTTTGGCCGTAGACCAAAGCCAGCTTGACCACTTCGAAGTCGTACGTACCACCAACCAACCACGAACGGACACGATTGCCGGTGCCGTTGGCAGCGGAATCGTCCAGACGCGAGGAGCGGTTCAGCTGGTCGTAGGCAGCAGCGACGTTGATCGGGCCGTTGACGTAACGCAGACCAGCGGTGATGCCGCGTTGGTTAGCGTCGGTCTGGAAGCCGGTTTGCGAAGCGTTGGAATCGTCAACGTTGAACGAGTAGCCGGCGCCAGCCTGGAAGCCACCAAACACGGGGGTTTGGTACAGAACCAGGTTGTCGTAGCGGGTCGTGTTAGCCGAGCTGAAGGCCGTACCGATGTTGGCCATGTTGAAGCCTTCAGCGAACGGATCGATCGAGCCGAAGAACTTCGACGCGATGTTGGTTTGGCGACCGAAGTCCAGTTGGCCCCAGGAGTTGCTGGCCAGACCCAGAGTGGCTTGACGACCGAACAGACGGCTGCCTTGAGCCGACTGACCGTCAGCCGAGCTGAAACCCGATTCCAGAGTGAACACAGCGCGCAGGCCGTCACCCAGATCTTCGCTACCACGCAGACCCCAACGCGAACCGTTTTGGACGCCGTTGGCCAGACCGAACTTCGAAGCCTTGTCCGAGCCCGAACCGCTCAGACCCTTGATTTGTTGGTAGCCAACACCGATGTCGACGATCCCGTACAGGGTAACCGACGTTTCTGCCTGAGCGGCACCAGCGAAGCCGGCGAGCAGGGCGGCAGCGAGCAGAGTCTTTTTCATTTGAAGAAATCTCCGTTGATTTGAGTGACAAGAGCAGCAATCCAGCAAACCAGCCTGCCGCCCCCCTAACTCCGCGAAGGGAAGTTGACGCTATTGCATCAAAAATCCGAGGGACTGGCTACGCTCACACCCGAAAAACGCCGGGTTTGTACGAAACGCTGTTGGGTGCATACAACAACAACGTCCTGTCACTCCCAAGCGCCTAGGGCAAACCTTCGTCACAGCCAGTCAGAAACTGATCAATTGCTGCCCAGTTTAGGCCGGTTTTTTGACGTTGTCCTCTATGAGGGGAGCGATTGGGCAGGGATTTCAAAAGTCGAATAACACTGTTATTTTCTGGTTTCGCCGTTATTCCGTCTTTTGCTGACTCTCACTTTGCTCGCGCCCCGCCTTGGCGCTGCCCTTTCATGCAATCCATCCCAGTCGACGAACCCGTCCCGCTGCTCTCCCCCGAAGCCACGCGGCCCAGCCATGCGGAACGCATGGGTGCCGCCCGGCGCGTCCTGATCCTGGAGGCGGCGCAGCGCGTGTTCGCCCGCGACGGCCTGGCGCAGGCCAGCCTGCGCGCCATCGCGCGCGAGGCCGGCTGCACCACCGGTGCCATCTATCCCTGGTTCGGCAGCAAGGAGGCGCTATATGCCGCGCTGTTGGAAACCTCCCTGGACCGGCTGCGTGAACATTTGGCGCAGACGCTGGCGCAGGCCCAGGACGCCACGGCGGCGCGCACGGTGGCGGGCGCCTTTTATGACTACTATGCGCAGCGGCCCGCCGAGCTGTCGCTGGGCTTCTATCTGTTCCAGGGCCTGGCGCCGCGCGGACTGGGGGCGGAGCTGGACCGCGGGCTGAATACGCGCCTGACCCTTTGCGTGACCTTGCTGGGCCACGGCCTGGCACGCACGCGGCCCGGGTGCGACGTCGTGCTGGAGCGCATGCAGATGTTCACGTACTTGAGCGGCCTGTTGTTACTGCTGCACACCGGCCGCCTGAAATCCCTGGCGCAGAACGCGGAAACCCTGCTGGACGCGCATTGCCGCAACCTGGAGACCTTGCCATGAACCACTCGCTCGTTGCGGACCACTCCGCTGGTGATCCCCCCGCTGGTGATCGTCCCGCCGCCATCGCCCTGCCCCAGTTCCTGCTTCTGATGGAATCGCACCACCCCTTTTCCGCGGTGCTGGGCATTCGTATGGAAGCCATCGGCCATGGGACGGCGCGCGCCATCCTGCCGGAGAATCCCGCGCACCAGCGCCTGGGTGGCATCGTGGCCGGGCCGATGCTGATGGCGTTGGCCGACGTCGCGCTATATGCGGCGGTGGTGGGCGCCACGGGCAATAGCGAGGCGGTGACCGCCAGCCTGACCATCAACTTCCTGCGCAAATGTCCGGCGGGCGAAGTGGTGGCGCAGGCGCGCCTGTTGAAAACCGGCCGCCTGTGCGCCGGCGAAGTCCTGCTGGCGCCCCGCGGCGGCGAGCCGGTGGCCCAGGTGGTCAGCACCTGGGCCGTGCCGGCGGGTCAGCGTCCCGCGGCGTAGGCCTGCATCAGGCGGGGCGTGGCGGCGGCGTGCATGATGCCGTCCTCGTCCAGCGTGGCTGCTGTCAGGCGGCCGACCGACCAGGCCGGCACCTCCTCGATGGCATGGCCGCGGGCACGCAGGGCGTCGATGACTTCGGGGCCGAAGCTCTGTTCCACCGCCAGATGGCCCGGCTTGCGGTCGCGCGGATAAAAAGAGCTGGGGAAATGCAGGGTATGCGACATCGGCATGTCGATGGCTTCCTGCAGATTCAGGCCGTGATGGACGTGGCGCAGGAACAGCAGCAACTGCCATTGTTCCTGCTGGTCGCCGCCCGGCGTGCCGAAGACCATGTACGGCCGGCCGCCGCGCAAGGCCAGCGTGGGCGTCAGCGTGGTGCGCGGCCGCTTGCCGGGCGCCAGCGTGCCGGGCAGCCCTTCTTCCAGCCAGAACATCTGGGCCCGCGTGGTCAGGCCGAACCCCAGTTCGGGAATCACCGGGGCAGACTGGAACCAGCCGCCCGAGGGCGTGCACGACACCATATTGCCCCAGCGGTCGATGACATCCACGTGGGTGGTGTCGCCGCGCTTGACCGTGCCGGCCGCGCGCATCTCCGCCAACGTCGGCTCATTGCCGACTGCACCGATCTCGGTGACGCGCGACAGGCGGGTCAAGGTGTCCATCACCCGCGCCAACTGCGCCTCGTAGCCGGGCACGGTGCCGGGCCGCAGGTCCAGCGAGGCCTGCTCGCCGATCAGCGCGCGGCGCGGTGCCGTATACGCCTCGGATAACAGATGCGCCAAGGGCACGTCGACGAAATCCGGGTCGCCGTAATAGGCTTCGCGGTCGGCGAAGGCCAGTTTCATGGCCTCGGTCAGGCGGTGCACGAAGGCCGCGCTATTGGGACCTTCGGCCGCCAGATCGGCGTTCTTGAGCAAGGCCAGCGTTTGCAGGAACACCGGGCCCTGGCTCCAGGCACCCGCCTTGGCGACGGTGTAGTCGCCGTAGTCGTAGGTGACCGGGTCTTCGTAACTAGCTGACCAGCGCGCCAGGTCATCGCCCGTGAGAACGCCGCGATGCGGCCTGCCGCTGGCATCCATGACCTCGGTCTGGCGCGCATAGCGGTCGATGGCGTCAGCGACGAAACCTCGGTAGAACGCGTCGCGCGCGGCCTGGATCTGGCGGTCGCGGTCGCCGCCGACGGCCTCGGCTTCGGCCAGGACGCGTCGCCAGGTCTGCGCCAGGCGCGGATTGCGGAACAGCTTGCGCGCGGCGGGCACTTGGCCGCCAGGCAGGTAGATTTCCGCGGTGGAAGGCCAATGCGTTTCAAAGAAGGGCTTGAGGTCGGCGATGGTATTGGAGATGCGCGGCATCAGCGCATGGCCGCTTTCCGCATGGAAAATGGCTGGCTCCAGCACGTCGCGCAAGCGCATCGAACCGTGATCGCGCAGCATCAGCATCCAGGCATCGAAAGACCCGGGCACCACGGCCGGCAGCAGGCCGTTGCCGGGGATGAGATCCAGGCCCAGGCCGCGGAAGTGCTCGATGGTGGCGGCGGCCGGCGCCACGCCCTGGCCGCACAGGACCTGGATCTTGCCGGTCTTGGCGGAATAGAACACGCCGGGCACTTCGCCCGCCGGGCCGACCAGGTGGGGCTCGACCACCTGCAGCACGAAGGCCGTGGCGACACAGGCGTCGAAGGCATTGCCGCCACGTTCCAGCATTGCCATGCCGGCGGCCGTGGCCAGGTAGTGCGTCGAGGTGACGACGCCGAAAGTGCCGAGAATCTCGGGGCGGGTGGTAAACATCATGATCGTCCACCTTGGGCGCGCCGTGCGCGCCGGCTCGGGCGTGGCCGCCCTGGAAAGAAAATCGGCCCCGGGGAGACCAGGGTTTGTTAACCCTGGCACCCGGGGCCGCGCAGGCATTCCGGGCCGCGGGACACACGCCCCGGCCCAGACGTACTCGACTTACTTGGCGGCCATCGTCACACCCTTGAGGCGTATCAAACCGTCCGGGTAGGCGACGAAACCTTGGATTTTCTTCTTGTGGGCGAAGGTCCAGGGCAGGTAGTACAGATAAATGATGGGATCTTCGTCGCGCAGGATGGTCTGGGCCTGGTCGTACAGGGCCTTGCGCTTGGCCGGGTCGAATTCGGCGCGGGCATCGGTCAGCAGCTTGTCAACCTGCGGATTGCTGTAGCGGCCGTCGTTCAGGCTTCCCTTGGTCGACACGTACTGGAAGATGTTGCCGCTGGGATCGACACGGCCGGACCAGCCGCTTTGGCCGGCTTCGAAATCGCCACGCGCCAGCGCCGATTGCAGCGAAGCGAATTCCACCGGCTTGAGCGAGATGTCGAAGCCCGCTTCCGCGCCCATGGCCTGGATCAGCTCATAGATCTGCTGGTTGGTGGTGTTGTTGCCGTAGGTGATTTCCAGCTTGACGCGATCGAAGCCGGCCGCCTTCAGCAGTTCCTTGGCCTTCTTGGCATCGCGGCCCTTGCGTTCGAACTTCTTGTCGTAGGCAAAGCTGGCGGGGGGGAAACCCTGGAAGGCGGGTTGGAACATGCCTTCGCCGACCACTTCGTTGATGGCGTCGCGATCGATGGCCAGGTCCAGCGCCTGGCGTACGCGCTTGTCCTTGCCGGCAGGCTGGTTGGCGCGCGCGCCGTTGGCCAGGTTGATCGAGAAAGACTGATAGCCCAGGCCGACGACCGGCGCCAGCACCAGGTTCTTGTCATCCTTGACGGCCTTGACGTCCGAAGGCGCCATGCGTTCGATGATGTCGAGGTCGCCCGCGCGCAGATTGTTCACACGCACCGTGGTGTCGGGGATGGGCGTGAAGATGACGCGGTCGAAATGGAAGTCGGCGGCGTCCCAATACTGCGGGAATTTCTCCAGCACGATGCGGTCGTTCTGCACCCGTTCCTTGAAACGGTAGGGACCCGAGCAGACCGGCTTGGCGCCGGGATCCTTGTCGAAGGACGCCGGCGACATCATCATGCCCGCGCGGTCCGACAGCTGCGACAGCAGCGAGGCGTCCGGCTCGGTCAGGTGGATCACCACGGTCTGCGCATCGGGAGCGTCGACGCTGCCCACCGTGGCCAGTTCGCTCTTGCGGTTGCTGTCGGGCAACGTGCGGCCGCGGTCCAGGTTGGCCTTGACCGACGCGGCATCGATGGGCGTGCCGTCATGGTAGACGGCGCCCTTGCGCAGCTTCATGGTCAGCGTCTTGCCGTCCGCGCTGGTGTCCCAGGACTCGGCCAATTGCGGCACGATTTTCAGGTCGGGGGTGATTTCGACCAGTTTGTCGCACAGGGAAGCGAAGACGATGCGACCGACGAAAGTGCGGGCGCGCACGGGATCCAGCACGTCCGGATCGTCTTGCAGCCCGATCTTCAACGTCGATTGGGCCGCGGCGGCGCCGCTGGCGAACAGGCCGGCAAACGCCATGGCCAGACAAAGTTTACGCATGATGCTTCTCCTCGAAAGCGGTACCGGCGACGCGCGAACAGCCTTCGCGCGTCTTCCCTTGTCGGCCCTGTGCGGCCTGCCGGCGATTGCGCGAGGATTGTATTGGATAATCAAGCCTCTCCCCCGCTTTCTTGCCACGTTGTCCATGACCTCGACCGCCCTCGCCGCTGCCCGTCCCGCCGATCACCCCATCTTGCGCCGGGTGCTGCACGCCATCCATCTGGGGCGCGAACAGGGCTTTCATTTTCCCGGCAACTTTCTGGCCGTGTCTTTCGACCATGTGGCGCCGGCCGGCGGCGTGACCACGCTCAAAGGCGCGCCGCTGCGTGCCGACGGCAGCGTCGACCCCGTGGGACTCAATGTGCTGGCCGACTTGGCGCTGGCCTCCAGTGTCCGTGCGGCGCTGCAGCGCGAGACTCGGCTGGCGACGGTCAACATGCAGCTGCAACTGACGGGCGCGGCGTGCGCAGGCCCCCTGCGGGCGGTCAGCCATTTCCACGGTTTCCTGCGCGATACGGCTGGGCAGCAAGCCATCGCCAGCGTCAGCATCCGCAGCGGTGACCGCGAAATCGCCCTGGGCAGTGGCACGTTCATGGTGCTGGACCTGCCGCCGGGCACCCGCGCGCCGGTGCTGCAGGCGATCGACCTGCCCGCCGATGCCGACTGGGCCGGCGTAGACCTGCCCGCGCCTGGCGGCCTGCAAGACGGCGATGCCGACATCTACGCCACGGCACTGGAAGCCCTGCAGGCGGGCGGGATCGAAAATTTCTCCGAAGCGTTCTGGGGGTTCCGCACGCGGCCCGCCGCCCAAGGGGCCAGCGGCGTCTTGCGCAATGGCGCGCATCTGGGCAATCGGGTCGGCCATGTGCAGGGCGGTGTCATGCTGGCCTTCGCCCAGGCCACCGCGTGTGCCGCCTTGCCGGGCGACTGGCCCGTCAGCAGCGTGACCGCGGGCTTCGTCAGCCCAGGCGAAGGGGAACAATTGCGCGCCCGTGCCCGCGTCATGCACCGGGGTCGCACCACGGCGGTGGTGCGCACGGAGATCACCGGCGCGCTGCCGGGCCAGCGCGACCGGCGCGTGCTGGAAGTGCTGACCACGCATTCGCTGCGCAAGAACCCGGCGAACGAGGGCTGATATGCCAGGCCATGGCAGTGCGCACGCGCATACGGCCGGGCGGCGCCGGCGGGCTGGCTGACGGCAGGCCTGCTGGCGCGGCGGCCATCATCCCCTGGAAGGGTTACATCGAACGCGATCCGTGTATAAAGTCTGACGCACGGCGTCGGCGCGAGGGTTTGCGTTTGCGACGCTGCCAGACCCTAACCGGAGGCGCACCATGGACAGCCAGGCAAGCGGCGGATCGCGCGACAGCGCGCAGGCACGACACTACGACGCCATCATCATCGGTGCCGGCCAAGCCGGCCCTGCCCTGGCCGGACGCTTGAGCGACGCCGGCATGAAGGTGGCGCTGATCGAGCGCAAGCAGTTCGGCGGTACTTGCGTGAACACCGGCTGCATGCCCACCAAGACGCTGGTGGCCAGTGCCTATGCCGCGCACCTGGCCCGCCGCGCGGCTGATTATGGGGTGGCGCTGCAAGGCACGGTGGGCGTGGACATCGCGCGTGTGAAGGCCCGCGCGGATACGGTGGCCAGCAATGCCCGGCATGGCGTCGAAAGCTGGCTGCGGGGGATGGCCAATTGCACTGTCTATGAAGGGCACGCGCGTTTCACTGGTCCGCATGAGGTGGCGGTGGACGGTCTACGGTTGACGGCGGATCGGATCTTCATCAACAGCGGCGGCCGTGCCGTCATTCCCGACCTACCCGGCATAGATCGCGTGCCTGTCCTGACCAATGTCGGCATGCGCGATCTGGACGTGCTGCCGGATCATCTGGTCATCATCGGCGGCAGCTATATCGGGCTGGAGTTCGCGCAGATGTATCGCCGCTTCGGCAGCTCGGTGACCCTGGTGGAGAAAGGGCCGCGCCTGATTGCGCGCGAGGACGAGGATATCTCCGAGGCTATTCGCGTGATCCTCGAGAACGAAGGAATCCAGCTGCGGTTGGATGCGGACGATATCCGCTTCGCGCAGAGCACATCAAGCACTAGCCAGGCGCAAGGGAAGATTGCCGTGCATACGCATGCCGGCCAGCCGCCGGTGCTGGCTACGCACGTGCTGGTGGCGACGGGCCGGCGGCCCAATACGGACGATCTGGGCCTGGACGCGGCCGGCATCGCCACCGATGCACATGGCTACATCCAGGTGGACGACAGCCTGGCCACCAATGTGCCGGGCGTGTGGGCGCTGGGGGACTGCAACGGCCGTGGCGCGTTCACGCACACGGCCTACAACGATTTCGAAATCGTCGCGGCCAATCTGCTCGATGGCCAGACGCGCCGGGTCAGCGATCGCATTCCCGTCTATGCCTTGTACATCGATCCGCCCTTGGGCCGGGTCGGCATGACGGAAGCCGCGGTACGTCGTGGCGGTAAGCCTGCCCTGGTGGGGATCAGGCCTATGACCCGGGTCGGCCGGGCGGTGGAGAAAGGCGAAACGCAGGGATTCATGAAAGTGATCGTGGACGCCGAGAGCCGGCAATTGCTCGGTGCCGCGATCTTGGGCACCGGTGGCGACGAAGCCGTGCATGGCTTGATCGATACCATGTCCGCGGGGGCGCCTTACACCACGCTGCGGGATACGGTTCATATCCATCCTACGGTTTCGGAATTGATTCCTACCGTATTGGGGGATCTCAAGCCCTTGGTTTGAGATCGCGAGTCACATTCATGGAGCGGTCATGAGCATCTTGTCCTTTCCCTTGCGTCCGGCCTGCTGGCGTCAATGCGTGGCCGCCGCGGTCTTGTTGGCCGGCGCGCTGGGCCAGGCGAGCCATGCGGCCGCGCCGCGTAATGAAGGCAACCGGCCCTTCGACAAGACTCTGCCCTTCGCGGTGCAGCCCGTCGCGACATTCGACATGCCATGGGCCCTGGCCTTCCTGCCCGACGGCCGCATGCTGGTGACGGAGAAAACCGGGCATCTGTATATCGTGACCGCGCAAGGCAGGAAACAGGAAATCAAAGGTGTGCCCGCGGTCACCTACAGTGGGCAGAACGGTCTGCTGGACGTGGCCCTGAGTCCCACATGGAAGGACGACGGCATGATCTACCTGACCTATGTCGAAGCGGGTGATGGCGCCAACCTGGCCCTGGCACGCGCGCGGCTGGACCAGGAAGGATCGACGCTGCGCGACTTGCGCGTGATCTGGCGCGCTACGCCGGACGGGGACAAAAGCGGTGGCGGCCTCGGCGGCCAACCCGGCGGCATCATCGCCTTTTCCCCCGACGGCCGCTATCTATTCCTGACTTCCGGCGACCGCATGCGTCCGCGCACCGCGCAGGATCCCAAGCTGCCCTTGGGCAAGGTGCTGCGCATATTCCCCGACGGCCGCGTGCCGCCGGACAATCCCTGGGCCAGGGAAGGCGGGGCACGAGCGCTGATGTGGAGCACGGGACACCGCAATCCGTACGGCCTGGCCTACGCGCCGGATGGCAAGCTGTGGCTGCACGAGATGGGTCCCATGGGGGGCGACGAGTTGAACCTGGTGCAAGCAGGCAAGAACTATGGCTGGCCGGTGGTTTCGTATGGCGACAACTACAACGGCACGCCCATCCCGCGGCCGCCCACGCATCCGGAGTTCCAAGAGCCGGTGTTGTACTGGACGCCGGTGATCGCGCCGGCGGGCCTGACGTTCTACCAAGGCAAGATGTTCCCGCAATGGGAGGGGTCCGCCTTCATCGGCGCGTTGCGCTCACAGGCCCTGGTCCGCGTGTCCTTCGACGGACAAGGCGGCGCCCGCGAGGAAAACCGCTGGAACATGGGCGCCCGCATTCGCGATGTCGCCGAAGGACCAGATGGCGCACTCTGGCTGCTGGAAGACAGCAGCGAAGGACGCTTGCTGCGGCTGACGCCGGGGCCTTAGCTTGACCCGCGCGGCCAAGCTGGCCCTTTGCCCCCAGGACAATCCGCAAGCGCTGCCCGCCGCGACGCGCGGCGGCGATGCAGGAATGCGCGACCTGTTGGGAATGAGGCTTGCTCAACCAGGCGAATTTTTGCTTTTTGATCCGTGAAGGGACGAGTGCATAAGACGCTGCCTGCGTTGACGTGTTAATTATTCCGTTTCCGCGCGCGGCCTGAGGATGTATTCATGACTCGACCTGGTTCCATCTCCCCTACCCTACGATCCAATCCGCGCGAGCGCATGGCGAGCGTAGCCGGGCGGGTGATGCTCTCGATTGCCATGCTGACCGCTGCGCCCCTCGTGGCCCAGGCTGCCGGTCCGTTGGACGGGTCAAGCCCCGGCGCCATCAGTCCCGCCGACGCGCAGCGCGCCGTTCAACTGCTGCAGGACGACGCCAAGCGGGCGGAAACGATACGGGCGCTGAAGGCGATCGCGGATACCGCGCCCGGCGCGCCGGCCGCGCCCGCGGCATCTTCGGCACCGACGACGGCAACGGCGGCGGCGCCCACCACGGCCGCAACCGCGACGCCCGCGGCGGCGGCCCCCGCGGCGGCGCCGGACGATGTGGCCACCACGGCCATCGTGCCGCTGGAAGCGAACGGCCTGATGGCCCGCATGTTGCGCAGCATCTCCCAGTGGGTGGACGGCGTCAGCGCGCAAGTCGCTCAAGTCCGCGAAGGCATGAAGGCCGTGCCTGACATGGTGGCCCGCGCCAATCGCAACCTGGCCACGGAAGCCGGGCAACGGCTGCTGCGGCAAGTGCTGACCACGCTGGCGGCCGTCTTCGTCGTCGCTTTGCTGCTGGAATGGGCCCTGCACCGTTCGCTGCGGCAACCGCGCAAGGCCTTGGCGCAACACGCGGACGAAGAAGAAGCCGCCGAGCGGCGCCAGCGGCACGAGGAAGAACGCCAGCGCGTGCAAGCGGAACGCCAACGCCAGGAAGCCGGCCGCGATCAGGCCAACGAACAACAGGACGCCGAAGACGCAAGTCTGCGCTCGGCCCCGCCCGGTGTGGCGCTGGTGCAGACCACCCGCGACGGCATCGCACGCGTCGAGGCCGTGCCCGTCCCCCTGGACGACGGCGCCGCGCCGCCCGAGGCCGCGACCGCGACCGCGACCAATCCGGACGCAAGCAAGATCACGCTTCCGGTATCAGGCGCCACCGCATCCGCCGGCAAGGCGCCTCCCCTCGCTGGCCTGCCCACCACCGGCAGCGACACCATCGCCACGGGCGGCGCCGCCGGGGTCGTCGCCCGCGACGCCACCCTGGCCCGCGACGAGGCCGCCGACAAAGCCACCCGCACTGCCGGCCGGCATTGGCACACCATCCGCCATCTGCCATATGCCCTGGCCTCGCTCGTGCTGGACTTGCTGCCCCTGGCGCTGTTCTTCATCGCCGCGGCCCTGATGCTGCGCTGGCTCGACGGCGACGACGTCCGCGTGCATGAAGCCGTCACCGGCTTTGTCCATGCCTACGTGACCACGCGCATCAGCATGGCTGTCTTGCGCCTGCTGGTGTCGCCCGTGGGCCATGGCCTGCGCGTCCTGCACGTGTCCGACGTGGTGTCGCAACGCTTGCAGACCGGGATGCGCCGCATCATCGTGCTGGCGCTGTTCGGCCTGGCGATCGCCGACGCCGCGCAGATCCTGGGCGTGGGCGCCCAGGCGCGCATGATCCTGGTCAAAGGGTTCTCTCTGCTGGTGCACAGCTTTGCCATCGCCCTCATACTGAGGCTGCGCCGGCCGGTCGCTCGGGCATTGGGCGGCAAGCCCGGACAAACGGGACCGTTGGCCATGCTGCGGCATTGGCTGGCGCATACCTGGGCCGTCATCGCCGTCGTGGTGGTGGCCGGCATCTGGATCGTGTGGGCGCTCGGCGTGGAGGACGGCTTTCCCAAGCTGATGCACTTTGTCGTGGTCACCGGCGGTGTCATCATCGTTGCGCGCATCAGCGCCATGCTCCTGCTGGGCGCGCTAGGCCGCATGTTCCAGCCGCGCGAGCCGGACAGCGCGACCCAGGACGCAACGGTCCGCACGACGGTGCACGACCGCCTGGCCGGCCGCTACTTCCCCATGGTGCGCGGGCTGGTGACCGTCCTGATCTTCCTGCTCACCGCGCTTACCCTGCTGCAAGTGTGGGGCGCCGACGTGCTGGACTGGTTCGCGCGCGGCACGCTGGGACGCAGCATCGCGTCGGCCCTGTCGACCATCGCGGTGTCCATCGTCATCGCCATCCTGGTGTGGGAGTCCGTGCACTACGCCATCGAAAGACGGCTGCAGCAGTGGAAAGACCAGGGCGATCTGCTACGCGCGGCAAGGCTGCGTACCTTGCTGCCCATGTTGCGCACCTTGCTGATGATCGCCGTGATCCTGGTGGTGGGCCTGACGGCGTTGAACGAGATAGGCATCAACACCACCCCCCTACTGGCGGGCGCCAGCATCATCGGCGTGGCGGTGGGCTTCGGCTCACAGAAACTGGTGCAAGACTTCATCACCGGCATTTTCCTGTTGATGGAAAACGCCATGCAGGTGGGGGATTGGGTGACGGTGGCGGGTGTGTCGGGCAGCGTGGAATACCTGTCCATCCGTACGGTGCGCCTGCGTGGCGGCGACGGGTCGCTCTACATCGTGCCGTTCAGTTCGGTATCCACCGTCAACAATACCAACCGTGGGCTGGGCAACGCGGCCGTGCGAGTCAGCGTGGCGTATGACACCGATGTCGAATTGGTGATCGGCGAGCTGAAGAAGCTGGGCGCCGCGATGCGCGAGGATCCCACCTACCGCAGCGTCATCCTCAACGACATCGAGGTGTGGGGCGTGGACGCCGTGGATGGCTCCATGGTCACCGTGGCCGGCCAAATCCGTTGCAAGGACTCCGGCCGTTGGGGTGTGCAGCGCGAGATGAACCGGCGCATCCTGGATCGCTTCCGCGAACTGGGCATCGCCATCGCGAATCCGCGGGCAAGTCTGCTACTGACGGCGGACGAGGCGCCGGCGGAATTGCCGGACCCCGCTGGTCCGCCGGCGCGCAGCGAATCCGCCAAGACACCCACGCCGCGCTGACGAAAGGTACATGGCCGGCGCACCACGCCGGCCAGACGACATCGCGTGGCCGTGAACCTTACTTCACGACACCGCAGATGATGCGGGCGCCGCCGCCGCCCAGGGGCGCCGGGTGGTCGCTGTGGTTGTCGCCGCCGGCGTGGATCATCAGGGCATGGCCATTCAGGTCCGCCAGCTTCAGGCGCGGCGCCAGGACGGGATACGTTGCCTTGCCATCGGCGCCGACGTAGAGCGCGGGCAGGTCGCCCTTGTGGCCGCTGTCGTCATAGGGGCCCTTGTGGACGCCGGTCTTGTCCGGATCCCAATGGCCGCCCGCCGCGCCGGCTGGCGTCGGCTTGCCATCCACCTGGGTCACGCCGCAGGACGGGTTGGCATGCACGTGGAAACCATGCACGCCAGGCGGCAGACCATGCAGTTCCGGCGTCAGCAACAGGCCGTACTTGTTCTGTTCCGCCTTGACGGTGCCAGCCGAGGCTTGCACGCCGTTGGCGTCGACCACGTTCATTTGTATGGTGGTGGTTTGCGCCGAAGCGACGCCGGCCATCGCCATGAGGGCGACAAATAATGGGATTCTCATCCTGACTCTCCTTTCCTCGATCGAAGTTGACAGCACTGGAACCCTAACCCGGGCCGCGTGGCGACACCAGAGGAAATTTCTAACAAGAAAATTCCTGGCCCCACCACGGGGCAGAGATGTCCCGCGCGGGCCAGGCCGAGCTGCCACCTGATTGGGAGGCACGGATCTCAAGTCATCACGCTGACATGAGCGGAGACGACGCGCCAGCCGGCGTCGGTACGCAGCCAAGTCTGCGTCTGGCGACCCCTGCGGTCGGAACCGGCGCGCTGGAATTCGATGTGGGTGGTAGCCATGTCATCGCCGTAGGTGACGATGTGGGTGCGCAGCACGCTGCGGTCCAGGCCGGACGGCGAACGCCCGGCGCGGAAAGCGCGGATGGCGTCGTAGCCGTAGAGATTCTCACCGGCGCCATAGCGCAAGGTCAGCGGTGAATTCCAAAATAATTCGTCCAGCACGGCGACATCATTGCCGACCAAGGCTTTTTCGTAGCGCGCGAACTGCTTGGTGACCTCGGCCACGACGGCCGGCTTGTTCACTTCCAACATGATAGGCAAAGCTCCTGGCTGCTGAATCCGGAAAAGGCCCAGGCTACAGCACCGCGCCCTGCTTGCGCAAAGCGGTGATCGTGGCGGCCGACAGGCCGGCGCGCGCCAACACCTGGTCGGTATGCTGGCCGAAGGTCGGCGCGGCGTAGGGCGTGGCGCAAGGCGTGCGGCCGTATTTGATCGGCTTCTGCAGGCCGCGATAGCTGCCCACCACGGGATGCGTGAATTCGGCGATCAAGTCTTCGGACTGGACTTGCTCGAAATCGAACATGTCCTCGACGCTGCGCGCCGCCGCGCACGGGACTTCTTCGCCAAACAGGGCTTCCCACTCCAGGGCGCTGCGGGTCGCCAGGGCCTCGTGCAGGCGCGGCACGATTTCGTCGCGATGCACCGCCCGCTTGCGCACGCTGTCATAGCGTTCGTCGGCAGCCAAAGCCTGCAGGCCTGTCTTCTCGCACAAGGCCTGCCAGAAGTGCGGCGTATTGGCGGAGATGTACAGATACCCTGCGCGCGTCGGATGCAGCCCGGTGATCCCACCCGACCGCATGTCGCGCCCCACCTCGCGCGGCTCGCCTTCGGCCCAGATCAAGCGCGCCGACTGCAAGGCCATGGCGCTGCGCAGCAGGGACACGCCGACATACTGCCCCTGCCCGCTACGCTCGCGCTCATACAGTGCCGAGGCCACGCTGCTGGACACCATGGCCGCGGCGTAATAATCGACGATGGAACCGTAGAGAATCTCCGGCGGTCCTTCGCTCTTGCCTTGCAGCGTGCACATGCCGGTCAAGGTCTGCAGCACCTGGTCGTAGCCCGCTTTTTCCTTCAAGGGACCGGTTTCGCCATACCCCGTCACGGCGCAGTAGATCAGGCGCGGATTGATGGCGCGCAATTGCTCGTAGCCTATGCCCAGGCGGTCCGGCACGCTGGGACGGAAGTTGTGCACCAGCACATCCGCTTGGCGCACCAGGTCGCGCAGCACCTCGCGCGCGGCTTCCTGCTTGAGATCCAGCGCCAGCCCTTGCTTGCTGCGATTGACGCCGAGGAAGGCGCGGCTTTCCGTGGTCAGCGTCGACGGATACTTGCGCAGATTGTCGCCCGCCGGCGGTTCGATCTTGATGACTTCAGCGCCCTGGTCGGCCAGCAGCGTGCAGCCATAGGGGCCGGCGATGTAAGCGCTGAGATCCAGCACGCGCACGCCGGCCAGCGGGCCGCCGGCCACCGTCGGCAGGGAATCGGAAGGGTTGGACGTCATGATGAAATTCCTGAATGAATGAATACGGAGGTGGCGATGGAAAGTCCGCGAGGCCCTTCTTTCTCACTCCGCCAACAAGCCCAAGCGGCGGGCCAGCGCGACGACAGCCTGGGCGCGGCGCACGAAAGGCCCGTCGATCATCTTCCCATCGACGACATAAGCACCCACGCCACGGGCCTGCGCATCGGCGGCTGCCTCGACCACGCGCTGGGCGTGGGCGATCTCTTCGTCGCTGGGGCGGAAGGCCTGGTTGGCCAGCGCCACCTGGGACGGATGGATGCAGCTTTTGCCCAGGAAACCCAGGCGCCGCGCCATCCCCGCTTCGGCCAGGTAACCGTCCTGGTCCTTGATGTCGGCGAACGCCGTGTCATAGGCAAACACCCCGGCCTCGCCGGCGGCCATACGTAGCTGGAACATGGCCAGGCGCACGGCCTCGGCGTCACGGCGCACGATATTCAAGGGTTCGAACAGATCGCCCAGCCCCAGTTGCAGCCCGGCGACGCGTTCATGCGCACTGGCCAGGTCGGCCGCCAGGCGCAAACCGCGCGGCGACTCGATATTCAGCAGCAGGCGGACGGGTTCGGCAACACCGTTGGCGCGTTCGGCCTTGATCACCGCATCGGCGGCGGCCACCACCTGTTCAACGCTATCGACCTTGGGCACGTTCACCAATTGCAGACCCGGACGCACCACCGCCTGCACATCTGCATGGAAATGCGGCGTGTCCTGGGCGTTCACCCGCACGATCAGCACCTTGCCGCCGGCGACCGCCGCATCCGAGGAAAACAGGCGGCCCAATTCCTGGCGCGCCTCGTCCTTGCGTCTCTCGGACACGGAGTCCTCCAGGTCGAAGGACAAGCCGTCGGCCTCGCTGGCCAAGGCCTTGGGAAACAGCTCGGGGCGCGAACCGGGTACGAACAGCTTGCTGCGCATCAACATATGGGATCTCCTCCTGGACGGCTTACTGGATCGTTCCAGGATCGGGGTCCCAGGCCTATCCGGGATCACGATCCTGAACATGCCCGGCTTTATTCCTGGGTCTGATCCTGCTTTGCCGGCTATCTTACCGGCCTGCCTTTGATGATATAAAGCGATGTTTCCTAACACGCCACGTGAGAAATTCAAATGAAGCTGTCCGCCTTCCGCACGCTCAACGCCGTCTTGCGCGGGGGCAGCTTCGCGGCGGCGGCTGCCGACATGAACCTGTCTCCCAGCGCCATCAGCCTGCAGATGAAGCAGATGGAGGAATATTTCGGCCAGCCCCTGTTCGACCGCTCAGCCTTGCAGGTGCGCCCCAACGCCTTCGCTGCGGAGATCGATACGGTATTGCAGGAAGCCTTCACCCGCCTGGAAGCCCTGCGTCGACGCAGTTCACCGGTGGTCGAGGGGCGCGTCAGGCTGGGCACCATAGAACCTCTGCAGGTGAGCCTGCTGCCGCGCCTGCTGCGCCAGGCGCGCCAGCGCTATCCTCAACTGGACGTCAGGCCGGTACGCGGCCGCGGCGTGGATCTGGTGGACCAGTTGAAAAGCGGCGAGCTGGATGCCGCCATCATCGTGCGGCCGGAAAGCGGCGGCTCCAGCCGCCTTAGCTGGACCCCGCTATTCCGTGAGAAGCTGGTGCTGATCGCACCGCCACAGTCGACTGAAGCCGATATCGCCGAACTGTTCCGCCAGCACGAGTGGCTGCGTTTCGACAAATCCACCATCGGCGGCCGTACCGCTGCCCGTTATGTTGCGGAGCATGCCCCCCATGCGCGCAGCCGCATCGACATGCCCTCGCTCGCGGCATTGACGGCGCTGGTATCCGAAGGCCTGGGAGTATCCATCCTGCCGGAACCAGGCGAGCACCTATACGCCGCGCATCCCGTGCGAGTGATCCCGCTGGGCCGCAATCCCCCTTACCGGCAGATCGCCTACGCCTGCCGGGCCACCGACCAGGACAACCGGCTGGTCCAGGCAGTGCTGGACTGCGCCCGGCCGGCGCAGGATTGATGCTCAGACACGGGGAGGATCGGTCTCCCGCTGCGGGTGGCGGTGCGCGGCAACCGCCTTGATGAAGTCGTCCAAGGCCCGCGTGGCATCGCCATCGTTACCGAATACCAGCCCCGGGTCCGGGTCGCCATCGGGCAGCATCAGGGGTATGCCGGCCTCATCCAGCAAGGCCTGCGCCGTGCCCAATGCAAATATCGCCTTACCGTGCCGATAGATATTGCGGATGAACTCCAGCGCCTGTCCTTCGTCGGCCAACTCGTCGGTAACCGCATCGCCGGGTGGCAGGACCAGCGCATCGAATACCACGGCGGGCGAGTTTTCCAACGACGCGGCCGCATCCAGCATGCTGCCGTCGGTGCACACGACGGGGCCGATGCGCGCGGCAATCAGCACCGGCACGGCACCCTGCTCCACCAGGCCCCCCTGCAGGGCCGCGATCGCGTCGTTATCCACGCCGGGCGCGATCATGATGGCGATCCGGCGCGTGCGGATATCTCCCGCCCCCGGCCGCGCCAACAATGACAGCGCCGGCGATTTCGTGACCTCTGGCTGAGCGGGATTTTCCAGGGCGCGCGGCATCGGCTGCGGCAGCGCCATGCCCAGGCCCTCCGCCACGGCATTCGCCAACTCCTCCGATGCATTGCGCAATCCCGACACCATGCGTTCACGAATGGCGGGCACCGTTACCTTGCTCAGCTCGAAGCGGAAGGCCGCGGCGATATGGCGCTTTTCAAAGGGGGCCTGGCTTTCGTAGAAGAGCCGGGCCTGCGTGTAGTGGTCGGCGAACTTCTCCGGCTTGCCGCGCAGCTTATCTTCCTTCATGGGCTCGGGGAAGGACACAAAGCCCTTGGCACCCGCCTGGAAGGGGCAGCCCCCGCCCAGGGAATTGGGCTCATAGGCGACCCGCCCACGCGCCAACGCCTGGCGGTGCATGCCGTCGCGCTGATTGTTATGCACCGGCGCCAATGGCGAGTTGATGGGAATCTCGTGGAAATTGGGACCACCCAGGCGGCTGATCTGCGTATCCACATAGGAATGGATGCGGCCGGCCAGCAGAGGATCGTTGGAGAAATCGATTCCTGGCACCACATGCGCCGTGCAGAAAGCCACCTGCTCCGTTTCGGCGAAGAAGTTGTCGGGATTGCGGTTGAGCACCATGCGGCCGACGGGGGTCACGGGAATCAACTCTTCCGGGATGATCTTGGTGGCGTCGAGGATGTCGAAACTGAACGCCTCGGCCTGCTCCTCCGTAAAGATCTGCAGGCCCAACTCCCATTCCGGATAGGCGCCGCTTTCGATCGCCTCCCACAAATCGCGCCGATGGAAGTCCGAATCGGCGCCTGAAATCTTGACCGCCTCGTCCCACACCAGGGAATGCGTGCCCTGCTTGGGATTCCAGTGGAATTTGCAGAACACCGACTCGCCCGCCTCATTGACCAGGCGGAAGGTGTGCACGCCGAAACCCTGCATCATGCGATAGCTGCGGGGGATGGCACGGTCGGACATCACCCACATCAACATGTGCGTGATCTCCGGCATCAAGGAGGCGAAGTCCCAGAATGTGTCATGGGCCGACGCCGCCTGCGGCATGCCATGGTGCGGTTCGGGCTTCACAGCATGGACCAGGTCAGGAAATTTCATCGCGTCCTGGATGAAGAACACCGGCATGTTGTTGCCGACCAGGTCCCAGTTACCTTCGTCCGTGTAGAACTTGACCGCGAAGCCGCGCACATCGCGCGCCGTATCGGTGGAGCCGCGCTCGCCCGCCACGGTGGAGAAGCGCACGAAGACCGGCGTGATCTTGCCCGCCTCCTGGAACGGCGCGGCGCGGGTGTATTGCTTCAACGGCTTGTAGTTCTCGAAGTAGCCGTGTGCAGCCGATCCGCGCGCGTGCACGATGCGCTCCGGAATCCGCTCGTGATCGAAATGGGTGATCTTCTCGCGCAGGATAAAGTCTTCCAGCAAGGTAGGCCCACGCAAGCCGGCCTTCAGCGAGTTTTGGTTATCCCCCACCGGTACACCCTGGTTGGTGGTCAGGACCTGTCCGGAATTGTCCACCCGCACCCGGTCCAGAGTACCGGTGACCGGACAGACGCCGGCCGGCGCGGCACCGCCGGCTTTAGGGCTGGTGTTGTTTTCGCTCAGTGTGCTGCCGGTCACGCCATGGTCAGGCGGTTCCACCGTCTGGCCGGCGGGCGGCGCCACGGCGTTGTCGCGCCCATGCTCCAGCGCCTTGTTCTCGTTATAGGGCATGGCCGCGGACAAGGACTGCACACCCGCCGCGTGCACGGCCAGGGCGTCATCCGTACTCAACACTTGGGACGGCGCGGTCGACGTACCGCGGGCGGCCGCCTTGGCGGCGGCTTTCTTGCCGCTTCCTTGTGCGCTTTGCGCAGGCGCTGCGGGCTTGCTGGCGGCTTGCTTGCCGCCACTGCTTGCGGGTTTCTTGGTGCTGGCCATTATGGTTGTCTCCTGAACGGTGGACGGGACTTGCCAAGGCGGGACATGTCGAAGCGTGGGCACTCAGCAACCGCCGTACCTCGTTTACGGCCCCGCTACCCGTCCCATCGTCCGAATGGTGGTGTCCGCGGCCAGAGCGGGGCGTGCCAAGACTGGCAAAACCACCACCAGCATTTCGTCGACTGTTTTCCGCCTTTCATCGAAAAATATTGGATGAGCAGGCCAACTTCGCCTAAGCTTTTCCCGCTTTTCCGCAGGCTCGAACAGGGTCGGAGCCACGGCAATCAAACCGAGGATACGAACATGATGCAGGGGACAAGAATTCAACGCGCGATGGCAGCCAGGGGGTGGCGTGCCGTCGCATTGGCGGCCAGCCTGGCGCTGGCGCTGGGGGCCTGTTCGGACGACGACTCGTCATCCAGTGGTAACAACCTGGCCCTGACGGGTCGCGTGGAAAGCAGCGCCAGCCCGCTGGCGAATTACCGGGTGGCCCTCTATGGCAGTTTCCCCGGCGAAGAAGGCGCGTGGAGCCAATTGGGTAGCGGCACCACGGGCAGCGACGGCGTTTTCACCATTGCCTATTCCCTGTCCGAAAGCCGCAAGGCGGAAAAGCCGGTGCTGTTCGTCCAGGCGACGTCGGGATCGGCCATGCTGGCCAGCGCCATCAGCACCGACAATGGCGTGCCAGACGGCGCCATCGTGGTGAACGATCGCACCACCGTGGCCACGGGCAATGCCTATGCGCAATTCATCAGCGCCGCGGGCATCGCGGGCGACGCTGTCGGTATGCGCAACGCCGCGCTGATGGCCGCCAACCTGGCGGATCCACGGTCCGGCACCATAGGCACGGCGCTGGCCCAATCTCCCAATGGCGACGAAAACTCGACCCAGGCCACCTTCAATTCCCTGGCCAACGTGGTCGCCGCCTGCGTCGCCAGCCAGGGCGACTGCGCCAAGCTCTTCGCCGCGGCCACCCCCAGGGGCGGCAAGCCGCCGGCCAATGTGCTGCAGGCCCTGTCGAACCTGGTGAAGAACCCTTCGTATCCGGGCTATCCGGACGATAACGCCGACCCGATATTCCGCCTGGCGCAGGGCTCACCGGCTCATTATCTGGGACTGAGCGCGCGCCCCACCAACTGGCTCCTATTCCTGAAAACCACCGGCGGCGCCTTCAGCACGCAAAGCCCGACCAATTACGTCAATGGCGTCGGCAACATCGCTTTCGACGCCCAAGGCTACGCCTGGGCCAACGACAACTATGAGCCGCAATACGCCGGCCAATACACCTGCGCCGGCCTACGACTGCTGAAGTTCTCGCCCTCGGGGCAGGTGGTGGCCGGTTCGCCCTACTATGGCGGCGGTCTCAGCGGTGCCGGCTTCGGCATCACGCTGGATCCCACCGGCAACATCTGGACCGGCAATTTCGGTTTCGAGGACCCGCCTTGCATCGGCACGTCCAAGCAAGCGCCGCACAATAGCGTGTCGGCCTTCCAACCCGACGGCACCCCCATCTCGCCCAGCACCGGCTACACCCAAGGCAAGATTTCATGGCCACAAGGCACGACGTCGGATCGCGCGGGCAACATCTGGCTGGCCAATTGCGGCAACGACTCGGTGACCAAGATTCCCCATGGCGATCCGACACAGGCCATCAACATCCCGCTGGCGGCGCTGGCGCCCGGTGCATTGCCCAATCTCAAGCCTTTCGGCGCGGTGGTCGACCTGGACGGCAATGTGTGGATCACCACCAACCGGGGCAACACCATGGTGGTACTGTCACCCGACGGCGCCATCATCGACACGCTGACCAATGCGGGTGCCGATCCGGCCCACCCGCTGATCAGCCACCCGATCGGCAATGCCGCCGACAGCAAGGGCAATGTCTGGATCGCCAATTCGGACTGGCTGGACGCCCCCTGCCCCGACCGCAGCATGGTAGGCCCGGCCAAGAATCCCTCGATCACGATGTACCAGCGTGACAACCGCCAGCCTTATCCGGGCTCGCCCTTCACGGGCGGCGGCTTGACCGTGCCTTGGGGCATTTCGGTGGACGGCAACGATACGGTGTGGGTGTTCAACTTCGGGCCGGACGCTGTCGGCGTGACGCCGACCACGCAACTGACCGGCGTCAGCCGTTTCTGCGGGACGGACACCAGCAAATGTCCCGCGGGCATGAAGACGGGCGATCCCATTTCGCCCGCCACCGGCTACACCAGCAATGCGCTGGAGCGCATCACCGGTGGCCAGATCGATCGCTCGGGCAACCTGTGGTTGATGAACAACTGGAAGCAGAACCCGAATCCTGACCTCAACCCGGGTGCCAACTCCATGACGATCGTCGTCGGGGCGGCCGGACCGCTGAACACGCCGGTGATCGGGCCGCCAGTGCCGCTGGCATCGGCGGCACCTTGAACAGGCGGACTACAGCAGATCGTCCAGCAGATCCGGGCCGAAGACTTCGCGGTGCACGCGGGTGGACGGCACGCCCGCCTCCAGCAGCGCCGCGCGTTGCGCCTGCATGAAAGGCAACGGACCGCACAGATAGAAGTCCGTCTCGGCGAACTCGCCGGCGTCCAGCATGGCGGCAAGGTTCATACGGCCGGCATGCGTCGTGGCACCGGCCAAGGGCGCGTCGCGTTGCGCCGCTGTTTCCGGGAAGGACTCCAGGAAATAGTGGGCGCTGAATGCCGACATCCGCTTGCCGGCGTCGGCCACGTCGTCCACATGTGCCAGGCGCGCGGCATCGCGTGCCGCATGCGCGAACACCACCGGCCGCGCCGGATTGCGCTGCGCCATGGTGTTCAGCACGGAAATCATGGGTGTGATGCCGACACCGGCCGACAGCAACACGATGGGCGACTTGCCATCCAGGGCAGGCGCGAAGTCGCCATAGGGACGGCTGACCATCAACACGTCACCGACCTTGGCGTTGTCGTGCAGCCAATTCGACACGACGCCCGCGGGGGTGTCCGCACCCGCTACCTCACGCTTGACGGAAATCCGCCAATTGCTGCCGTTGGGCGCATCGGACAGGCTGTACTGCCGCTGCTGGAACACGCCAGGGCTCAGCTCGACCACCACTGACACATACTGGCCAGGCTGGAAATCCGGCAGTACCGTGCCGTCCGTGCTGGCCAGGGTCAATGCGACGATCTCACTGCCTTGCGCACAGCGCTCCGTGATGCGCAGCGGCAGGCGATGATCCGGTCCGGCGTTGCTGCGCTCGTACAGACGGCCTTCGGCCGCGATCAATTCACCGGCCAGCAGCCAATAGGCTTCATCCCAGGCCGCCATCAGGTCCGGCGTGGCCGCATCGCCCAACACCTGCTTGATGGCGCCCAGCAGGTGGCGCCCCACGATGGTGTAGTGCGAAGGCTTCAGGCCCACCGCCGCGTGCTTGTGCACGATACGGTCCAACACGGGTGCCAGCACGTCGGCACGGTCGTAATTGGCGGCATAGGCGAACACCGCGGAAGCCAGCGATTGCTGCTGCGCCCCGCTGGCCTGATTACCCATGTTGAACAGGTTCGTCAGGTCCGGACGGTCAGCGAACATATTGCTGTAGAACGTCTTGGTGATCGCCAGGCCATGCTCACGCAATACGGGAACGCTGGCATCGATATACGGCCGGGACTTCTGCGACAACATGGTGAACTCCTAAAGATATATTCGTTATGCAACTTTAAGGATGAACCGCAAGAAGGCGGTCCGCTACCGGCACCTTGGCATGATGGCCACTGACGCCGTCGGACAGCAGGACGCTGCAGGGCCTTGTATCCAGTATCGACAGGCCCCGGCGTTTTCCGCTGTCGTAGCCATTCTATTTTAAGTTGCATCACGAATGCAACTTAAAATAGGTACTCGTCGTCCCACATGCTAGACTTTTGACCAACGTCAAACTTGTCTGGTACCCCGCCGGCGCCGCTCAGGCCAGGCGTTTCAGTCCTACTCGAGCCATCAACCACCACGCGCCCTCTCCATGCGGCTTACCGATTACACGGACTACAGTCTGCGCGCGCTGATCTACGTGGCGGCGCACCCCGACGAACCCGTCACCATCCAGCATATTGCCGATGCCTACGGCATCCCGCGCAACCATCTGATCAAGATCGTGCAGAAGCTGGGCCAGGCGGGCTTTCTGCACACCACGCGCGGCCGGACCGGCGGCCTGCGGCTGGGCCGGGAACCCAGGGACATCAATATCGGCGAAGTGGTCAGGACCACCGAAAGCGACTTCGCCATGGTCGAGTGCTTCCATGACGACAACCGCTGCGTCATCACCCGCGCCTGTGTACTGAAGAACGTATTGCAACGCGCCCTGCGGGCCTGGTTCGAGGTACTGGATGGGGTCACCCTGCAGGACCTGGTCGACAAACCCGCCGCGCTGAACCGGGCGTTCTCCCAAGCTTTGTCGCTGGTGGATGTCCGTGATGAATTGCGTGAGGCCGCGGCGGCAACGGCGGCCGCCAAAGGCAGCAAGCCGGCCCGCCGGGTCCGCGTGCCCCGTCAGACCGGAACTTGAATCCGGGTCAGCGGCACATGCTGCTGGCAGCCGTACACGTCGCGGTCCTGCAGATCGCCGGAGCTGACCGGCCGCTTGATGGTGATCTTGAAAGCACGCGCCGCGTCGAACGGTGTGCAGACCAGCACCTCGACCGGCGGTATGGCAAAGGCCCGTGCCACGTTCTCGACGTTGATCACACCGCTGTTCTTCACGTGCAGATAAGGCGCGTCCGCGTCGAACATAATGTCGAAGGTCAGGTCGAAGGGACCCGAATTCTTGCTGCGGATGACCTTGGCGTAGGCCGTCATCGGCTGGGTCTTGCTGGAGGTCGATTCAGCCATGATCAATTCCGGATGTTCTCGTAATGGATGGGGAAGCACTCCGTGGCATCCGCCACGGGCATCAGGTGGTAGACGGAAAAGCGGTAGGCCGGGCCGACGGGTACGCCGAAAGGCGAAAAGGGATACGCCATATTGCCCGCCGTCGTCAGGATGCCGGGATAGTCGGCGTGCTGCAGGACGCCGCGCGTGAACATGGCCACCGCGGTGGCGGTGTCCTGGTCCGGTCCCACGGCGTCGATGACCAGGCCGATTTCCTTGGGCACATGATCGAGATCCGGCTCCAGGTCGCCCATCACGCCGTTCTTGCCGTATTGGCGGAACAGCAGGCTGATGTTGTTTTCCTTCAGGCCGAAGCGTTCCTCGGCGCGCTCGCGGGCGTGCTCCAGCACGTGGTCCAGTTGATTGATCATGACCGCATCGCGAATGCCGACCACGACGATGCTGCGGTAGCCCAATTGCTCGGCCCCTTCCAGCTTGACCCGATAATTGGCGTCATGGATGTAGCGGCTGCCGCGTACCTGCACGATGCGCGGGTTGACCTGCTCGAAGGTGGCATGGGTCAGGTCATTGATGCCGCCCGGACCCGCCTGCAGGAAAGGATCGCTGCGCTCGTACAGCGAGTGTCCGGCCACGGAAACCGTAGTGCAGCGGCTGTCCGGATTGCCGGGCTCCACTTCGAAGTGATCTTCGCGCACGCGCCCTATCATGGGTTCGCCCAGGTCGTAAGGCACTGCCGACAGGCCCGCGCATTCCAGGATCTTGCCGCAATGCAGCGACAGGCCCGGATCGAAACCCCGCAGCACCGGCATGGCCGCGAAGACCGCATCGTCGCAGGCACGGCCGGCGATGATCACTTCGGCCCCCGCCTCCAGCGCGCGCATGAAGGGCTCCATGCCCATCTGCGCCACGATGGGGCCGGCGGCGTCGACCATCCGCGCGGTCAGGCCGCTGTCCGGCCCCAGCCCTTCCAGCGGGCCGTGGGTGGCGATTTTTTCCTTCAGGTACTTCTTGTCGATCTCGGCGCTGATGATGGCCAGCTTGAACGACAGCTTCTGTTCCGCCGCCACCTCGCGCACCATGCGGATCATCAGCTCCAAGGTGGCATTCGAGCCGTTGGTGATGGCTGAACCAATCAGCAGCGGAATCTTGGCGGCGCGCGCGGCCGCCAGCATCACTGCCAGGTCGCGCCGATAGGCCGACAGCGGCAGGAAGGCCTTGTCCGCGCCGTGATAATACGGACCCATGTCGGTGGATCCCGCGTCCTGCCCGATGAAGTCGGGGTTGGCTTGCATGGCGCGCTTGAAGGACGCCAGGTTATAGCCGCTGCCCATCGAGCCCGATGGCGCCACGCCGGTTACTTGTTTCATCTTCCGTCCTGCCTGAGGTGAGTTCGTCTTGCTGAAAATGCTTGCTGGATGTGCTTGCTGGAATACTTTGCTGGCGCCGGTGTCCGTCCTTGGCAGCGGCCGCGACGGGTGCCGTGGCGCCTGCCTGAACGTGCTACTTGGAACTCGAGGCCAGGTTGACCGTCTTGGCCAGGTCGGCCCAGCGGTGCGCGTCAGCGGCCATCATGGCCTGGAACGACGCCACGGAACCGCCCTTGATCTCCATGTTGTTATCGGCCATGAGCTTCTTGAAATCCCCGTTCGCCATCACGCCATCGACCAGGCTGGCCAGCTTCTGCACCCGGTCGGCCGGCGTGCCCTTGGGTGCCATCAGGCCTATCCATACCGACGCCTGGACGTCGGGGTAACCCAGTTCCGCGAAGGTCGGCACGTCGGGCAAGCTGGACAGCCGCTGCTTGGCGGCCACCGCCAGCGGGCGCACCATGCCGGATTGCGTCAGCGGCTTGGCCGACCCCACGAAGGTGAACATCAGCGGCACCTGGCCACCGGCCAGGTCCTGCAAGGCCGGCGCGGCACCGCGATACGGCACGTGGGTGAAATGCGTATCCATCTTCTGCGCCAGCAGTTCCAGAGCCAGGTGGGAAATGCTGCCCGTGCCGGTGGAGGCGAACTGCAGCGACCCACTACCTTGGCCTTGACCTTGGCCTTCCTTCACGGCCTTCGCCACATCGGCGAACGTCTTGTACGGCGACTTGGCGCTGGCGTAGAGCACGGCCGTCTGGTCCACCAGATGCACGATGGGCACCAGGTCGGTCTGGGGGTTGTAGGACATATCCTTGTAGACCAGCGGCGCGATGGTGACCTGGCCGTTGCTGGCCAGCAGCAGGGTATTGCCATCAGCCGGGGCCTTGGCCACTTTGTTGGCACCGATCAGGCCGCCGGCGCCGCCGACGTTCTCGATGATCATGGTCTGGCCGGAGGCTTTCTCGAACATCTGTGCGAGAGGCCGGCCCACGGCGTCCAGCGAACCGCCGGCGGGATAAGGCGTGATCAGCGTGATCGGCCGGTCGGGGAAGGTCCCCGCGGCCAGGGACGGCGCGGGCGCCGCCACCAGCGCCGTGGCGATGGCCGCGACCGTGGAGGCGGCAGCCAGCCGCCGGCGGATGTGCGTGTATGCGAGCTTCATTACCTGACCCCTTGTCTGATTGCGGGCGCCTCTGCGGGCATCCCGTCCGTCCTTGTCTGACGGCTGTAAAAATTCTAGGGAGAGGCTGCGGGAAAGTCGTATTCCGTTATGGAAAAAGTCCATAACATGACGTTATGAAGCGCGAAAACACGGGCTCTACGGGAAGGTAGGAGGCGACTACGGGTTTACGCTCAGGCGCGGGCAATTCCCTTGCGTTTGGCCCCTTGGCACGAAGCATCGAGCCCTTCGGTTGAGCTTCGTGCCCTGCCATCCTCCTGATCACGTACTAACGCGGCGCTTTCGGGGTCAGCACCCCTGCTCCACGTCGATTCAGACCGGGACCAGCAACGGGTGCCGCAACGCCTGCACTTCGTCGACGAAGGCTTGCACCATGGCGGACAGCGGCTCGTGGCGCGGATAGCCGATGCGCACTTGCAGGTCGATGGTAGGCGTCAGCTCACGCACATGCAGGTCCGGCCACGCGCCGCCCATCTGCGCCAGCTCGTCGACCAGCGCGATCCCCAGGCCCTGATGCACCATGGCGCAAGCCACGTGAGTCTGCATCACCTCGGCCACCCACCGCGGCGCGATGCGGGCGCCGTCGTACAGACGGCCGATGGCATGCGCCAAAGGCGTCTCGGCGCCGTAGCCGATGATGCGTTCGTTTTTCAGGTCGGTGACGCGCAGGCGCTTGCGGTCGGCCAGCTTGTGCTCCGGCGGCAGTACCGCCACCACCCGGTTACGGAACAGCTTGTGCACCTGGATGCGGGGATGCTGCACCGGCACCATGGCGACCAGCACATCGGCACGCTGGGTCAGCACCGAATCGATCAGGGTATCCGCCAGCATGCCTTCCAGCGTCACCTGCACGTCGGGGAAACGCTGCGAGAATTTCGCGATGGCCATGGGCATCAGGGCATAAGCCAGGCTGGGGCTGCAGGCCACGCGCAGCACGCCGCCGGTCTGGTTGGCCATGTCGCTGGCCAGGCCGTTGATGCGCTGCACGCCTTGGTATAGCACCTCGACCTCGTTGAACAGCTTGTGGGCTTCCGGGGTGGGATGAAGACGGCCGCGCAGCCGTTGGAACAGGACAAAGCCCAGCCGCGATTCGGTGTAGGAAATCAGCCGGCTGACGGCCGGTTGCGAAACATGCAGCAGTTGCGCGGCGCCGCTGACCGAGCCGGCCAGCATCACTGCGCGAAACACTTCGATCTGACGCAAATTCATCGTGATCCCACGGCGCCCTGTTCCCGTGCGCCCCCCTGCGCCGGCCCTCCGTCCGGCCGGTCCGACATGCCGGTACCGTCCGGCCGGGTGAGTTCACCATGAAGATGCAAGGCTGTCACTACTGGGATTCCCGGGAAGACGCGCCAGCAAGGGGTCGCGATAGCCGCTCCAGATCAGCCTGATGAGACAGCGGATTCCGCGCAAGGCCGCCCACGAATCCGTCGGCTCCGTTTCAAAAGAGCGGAAACCAGACATCACCGGCAACGGGCGCCAGCGGCTTCGGAGTCTTGTGGACCACTTCGAACTTCTGGCGATCCGTAGATGCTTCCTGTCTACGCAACGTAACAGCATCTACATCGACCCTATCAAAGCCGAGATCGCGGACGCGGATGTCGCCACCCACGAAAAACGTTCGTCCCCATGCAAAACCGCCAGGTGCGTATTCATGAAAGTAAGGGACCCGAAACCAGGCACGGCTGTCATGCACGTAATCATCCATCAGACGAACAGCGGCAGGAGGAAGCGCTTGAACCGCTTCGTCGGATGTATGTGCGAGCAGGAACGCGAGCATCTGGTCCCGAGGCTCCAGCACGAAATCCAGTGCCGGCTCGACCAATACACCTGCCAGCGTGATCGCTGCTTTGGACGCAAATATGCCAACAGGAGACGGAATTCCTCGGCCGCCTCCACGATATCAGTCTGATCGTTGATTGTGACGTCCGTCGTTCCTTCCCCTGGACGGCTTTTCCGGCCCGCGGCAAGGTCGAGGATTTCCTTGTCTTTCACCTCGATCTGCTTGTCGATTTCGTTAGCCTGCTGGAGACACTGCAGGTTGCTCAGGAAATCTATATCGAGTTCAGCCTTTTTCCTTTCCAGCTCGATCTTTTCGCGCTTCAGTTGGTCGAGCGGGGACGACGAAACGGGCTCGCTCGCGATCAGCGCTTCCAGTCCGAACGGCGTGAGCGCATCCTCGGTTGCGTAGCGGAAAAAGTCCTGCGATGTCACGTGGGTTTGGAAATTCGCGATGTCGGCGCGCAGCGTGCGCCATGCGAGCAACTGTCCCATGCCGATACGGAGAGCGGTTTCGAGGCTATCGAGCGGCTTTTGATTGACGGTGGCGAGCCATTCGTTGAAGGCACGGATAACCGTGGGCGATATGACGAAATCCTGTTCGACGATTTTCGAAACCGGCGTATTTCCACCTATCAAGGGAAGAGGCACACCCGCCTTCAAAGCCTGGATATACATGTCGTTCAAGGTAATCTGGCTGAGCTTGCTGCCCTCGCCTTCTCTCGATTTTCCTTGCTCGCCCATCCTGTAGCCACCGCCGACATCCGAATGCACACCGGGGTAGGCAACCTCGATCCGGTACCTTTCATCGAGCGGATAGCCGTTACCCTCTCGAATGGAATCCAGCGGAAAGCTCATCCTCTGTTCGTGAATGGAAAAAAACTGCACGCACTTCCTCACCTGCTGGGGCACGTTGAGCGCGCCCCCCGCCGTCCATGCCCAGTGACCGTCGAACCCTTCCAGATCAACAGCTGCCGTGGCGCTGTCAGGGACCCCGACTGACGCGACGGTGTCGAACAATCCCAGGAAATTGACCTCGTAGGGAATTTCACCGGCGATCAGCCCGCCAGGCGCCCATTTATTTATAAGGCGATTGACGAAGACCCGCGCACTGGCTGCGCCGCGCGAGAAACCGAAAACGTTTACCCAGATTTTTTTGATCGCGAGATTGAGCCGGCCTCCGGGACTGCTGTTGATCCTTTGCTGATGACCCAGCTCCCGATGGACGTTGTCCAAAGCTTTCTGCAATGCGTGATGGCTGGCGGACTGGATGCCTCTCGTGGCTAGATAGACGCTGCGGCCGAGGTTCGGGTTGGCCAAACTAACCGTCGTTGTGACTTCGTCAACGCCTTCCGTCGACACATCAACGTCGGCGTCCATGAGCGAGCAGAAGCCACGAGCGTCAGAAGGATCCAGCAGAATGCGGCCGGTCATTGCAATATGCAGCGCATTCGCCAGGCGGGTGTAGCCCCAGGCGACGCGCATGCCGAAGCCATTTGCCAGGGCCTTGCCCGATGTCGTGAATTCGTCCTCGCCTATCTCGTGGAATGGGGTGCCAACGCCGGGTATGTACGATGAGAATATACCCAAGTCCGGGGTGTCGGGGCACGCTCGGTACAGTCGTGCGACATTTGAATGGGTGGGCGTTTCTTTGTTTCTCGTGTCCCAATCCAGATTGTTATTCGTGCCATCGAAAAACAGGTTGACATGCAATGTCTGGGGACAACCGGCACCCACATCAGATACCGAGCACTGTCCCAGGCATTTGGCATGTTTGGCTTCAGACAGACGGTGCTCCTCGTTGAAGGGTTCCGGCCAGCGAATTACTCTCATGGCAGCTCCGCCTACTTTTTGATTACTTGGGTATCTAAGACGCCCTGGACGATGTAGGGGTCGTCGTCTGCAGGCCTGACGGGCATGGTGGGTTGGTCCTGAATCTCAATACGAATGCGATCGCCTGGTAGAAAATGCACCCAAAATCCATAGGCCTTTTGACCATATGGCGGCACTTCAGCTAATGCGGTAAGCGTTTGATCACCACTCCTGTCGTCATCATAGGGATGAGTGTCCCGCCGCCACGTGATGATTTGCTTTTGGCCCGGACGCCATCGGACGGGAATCCCGATACAGCACATAGACTTAGCGCCACCCGAGCGTTCGAAACCGGGTTCCTTGGGAAAAACATTCGGCCCGCCGGCCCCGAAATCCTCTCCTTCATTGGTGATCCAAAAACCGTCGATGTAAGCGTCGGTGTAGTTGTACCCACCGACATCGGCCGGATAGCTTTTCGGTTCAGGAGGATCCCAGCATCCAGTCAACGTCAATAGCGTCGCCGCTAAGAAGCAGCTCAAGGCTCGACGTCGTAGAACAGGATTCATCAAGAGTCTCATTAAGGTGAAAATACGTCGCACATGCGACTTCAATCTTCGGAAAGAAGTTTCCACGGCAACACTGTGAGTCGATATAGGAAAATTCCGCAATGCGTGAGCGCACGCCTTCTGCGCCGTGACCGGGGTGCACCCATCAAGAAAATGTTAAGACTCCGCCCCCTGCCGCCCCCGCGCAACATCTCTTGTCCGTGATGGCGAGGGACTTTTTTCTGCATGATTGGGGACCGCGCGCAAACAACATTTATCCAACACGTAAAATGGCAGGAATTCGTGCAAGTGATTCTTATTCATTCTCGTGACCATGCGCATCCTGATCATCGAAGACGACCCCGACATCCTGGGCAATATCGCCCATCACCTGGAGGCGCGCGGTTATATCGTCGACTGCGCGAGCGACGGGCTGCGAGGCTACGGGTTGGCTGAGCAGGACAACTTCGACCTGATCGTGCTGGACCTGATGCTGCCGCGCCTGGACGGCTACGAGCTGTGCCGCAAGCTGCGCAAGGAAGCCGGCCTGGACACGCCCATCATCATCGTGACGGCGCGCGACACGCTGGATGACCGTCTGCACGGTTTCGACGTGGGCGCCGACGACTATCTGGTCAAACCCTTCGCGCTGGCGGAACTGTCGGCGCGCATCAAGGCCTTGCTGCACCGCGCGCGCGGCGGCACGCAGCACCGCATACTGCGCGTAGGCGACCTGGAGCTGGACCTGGACACGCGCCGCCTGAGCCGTGCCGGCCAGCTTCTGCGCCTACCGCCGGCGCCTTTGCAATTGCTGACCATGCTGATGCGCGCCAGCCCGGCAGTCGTACACCGGTCACGTCTGGAGGAAGCGCTGTGGCGCGACTCGCCGCCGGACAGCGACAGCCTGCGCACGCATATCCACCAGATTCGCCAGACCATCGACAAGCCCTACCCCGAAGCCTTGCTGCACACCGTCCATGGCATCGGCTATCAAATGCGGGGCGGAGATGGCGGCTGAGCGCGCGGCCGCGGCGTCTCCCCGCCCGCGGGTACGCGCGCTGGCGCGGCATCTCTTTCTCACGTATCTATTGCTGACCCTGGTCGCGACGGGTGCCATCGCCCTGCTGTCCCTGTGGACGGTCGGCACGCTGGAAACCCATTTGCAGCGCATCGACATGGGCATGGCCGTGGAGCGCGTGCGCTCCGAATACCTGGCGGGCGAGGATGTCGGCCGGGTCGACCGCTTCTTCCATGGCGCGCCGGGCAGCGCGGCCTTCCCCGACTGGCTGCGCCATCTCTCGCCGGATTTTCACAAGATCGAAAGGGATGGCCGCGTCTGGCACGTCATGGGCAGCGACCAGGACGGCGTGCGGTATATGCTGCTGCGCGACTACACCGACTATGAACGTGGCCTGCGCCGTTCGCATTGGCTCACGGTAGCCGCTGTCGCGGCCAGCCTGCTGCTGGCCTTTCTGCTCGGCGCGGTAGCAGCGCGGCGAGTGCTGCGGCCGTTGGCCCGGCTGGCCATGCAAATGAGCCTAAGGGGCGGACTGCCGCCCCGCACACGGCTGGCGCAAGACTATCCACGCGACGAGATCGGCCAGCTCGCGGCCGCCTTCGACGATACCTACAACCAGCTGGAACAGGCGCTGGAGCGGGAACAGTTATTCACCGCCGACGTCAGCCACGAGCTGCGCACGCCGCTGATGGTGGTATCCAGCTCCAGCGAGGTCTTGCTGGACGACGCCAATCTCGACGCGAACCAGACCGCGCAATTGC
Source organism: Bordetella sp. LUAb4 (assembly GCF_021325795.1). GTDB lineage: Bacteria > Pseudomonadota > Gammaproteobacteria > Burkholderiales > Burkholderiaceae_B > Bordetella_C. The sequence continues at coordinate 122,856 of NZ_JAHPZX010000011.1, forward strand.
ACCGCATCCAGGCCGCGGCGCGCGACATGCATCAACACCTGGACGCCTACCTGATGCTGGCGCGCGGCCGCGCCGATGCCAGCGGCTTTCCGCAAACCACCGTGTTCGCGGCCGCCCAGGAGCAGGTCGCCCATTGGCAGCCGCGCGCGCAGCGGCTGGGGGTTACTCTCGATTGGAAAGACATTGCTGTTGCGGATCGAAGCGATATCGACCTGAAGATCACTTCGCATAGGGGTCCGGCCGGCGGTCCGGGACAAGCGACTAGTGACACGGCGGGCGCCCTGCCTGCCAGGATAAGCGCGGCATCGCTTGGCGCCGCCACGCAAACCTATCCCGCGCCTTTGCTACGCATCGTCCTATCCAACCTGATCCGCAACGCCTTGCAGCACGCCACCGGCGCGCGCCACGTCTCCGTACTCGTCGGCCCGGACAGCATGGAAGTGCGCGATGACGGGGCCGGCATCCCGGCGGACCGCCAGGAAACCGCCTTCGCGCCTTTCGTTCAAGGCCGCAAGGGCGGGCCGGAGAATCTGGGCCTGGGACTGTCCCTGATCCAGCGTATCTGCAATCACCAGCGCTGGCAGGTGACGCTGGAGTCGGCGCCGGATCAAGGCAGCCGCTTCCGCGTGGACCTGAGCGGGCCGGAAGACAAAGGCTGAAAGCCGTTCCGGCTTGCCTCAACGCCGCCTGATCAAACGCCTTGTCCTGCAAGACGTCCTGCCTGGCTAGCCCTCCTGCCTGGCCAGACGCCCTGCCTGGCTAGCCACTCGGCCCTGGCAGCCGGCTGCCTGACTGCCTGGCTGCCCCGCCAGTCTCAACCGCGACGCTGGCGAGCCTTCTGATTGGACACATAGATGTTCTCGCGCAGCGGCGGTTCGCCGCTTTCCAGCAGCGCCACCCACTCGTCGGTGGTCAGCACGGCAGCGAAGGACGATTGCAGCACCACGGTGAAGACGCGATGGATTTCTTCCGCGGTAGCGGCGCCGGCGCGATTTTCATAGGGCAATGAACCACTGGCGTCGTTGAGGAATTCCAGCGACAGGCCGGCATGCTTGGCATGCTTGATGGTCGAGTCGTCGCAGTTGTGCGTCATGTAGCCGACGATGGTCAGCGTGTCGATGCTTTCCTTTTCGATCCACTCGCCCAATCCGGTGCCGGCGAAGGCACTGGCCATGGCCTTCTCCACGAACAGGGCGTGCGGCCGGATGGCGATGGACGGATGCAGTTCAGCGCCCTTGGATCCGCGCGCGAAGATGGGCGACTGGGCCGGCGCCAGATGCTGGACCAATACCACGGGAATGTCATGCGCCTGGGCGGCGTCGATGGCACGATTGATATTGGCCAGGGAAACAGCAGGATCCGGATACTCGATGGGAAGATTGCCGGTGAAGTACTCGTTCTGAACGTCGATGACGACAAGCGCGCGGCGGGGGGCTGGCATGGGGGGACTCCGTTGAGGTGATGCGAGCAGTTTACGGCGGGTCCTGGATTCCCGGGAGGGGTGCGCCGATGGTTATCATCGCGGCTATCCCACCCCGCCTTGGAAGGCTCCGGATTACTTTGAACATCCTGCTTACCACCGCCCTGTACGCCGTGACAGCGCTCGCCGAAATCGTCGGCTGCTATCTGCCCTGGCTGGTCCTCAAGCAAGACCGCAGCCCCCTGCTGCTGATCCCCGCCGCCGTCTCGCTGGCCGTGTTCGCGTGGCTGCTGACCTTGCATCCCAGCGCTGCCGGGCGGACCTACGCCGCTTACGGCGGCATGTATATCGCCATCGCCCTGATCTGGCTGCGCATCGTCGACGGCGTACCCCTCACCCGCTGGGACATCACCGGCGCGGCCATCGCACTGGCAGGCATGGCAGTGATCGCTTTCCAGCCGTCGAGTTAAGCCGCTGACTGGGCGTTAATTGACATCGAATAACTTACCGCCGTACTGGATGAATTAAGCACACGCTTCGGATCGCTTGTCCCACAAGTTGCTACCAGCGGACTTCGGACAAGTTCAAGGGGGAAGTGTGTGACCGGTTCATCAAGGAGGACTACCCTCCACTTGCGGTCCCGGCAGGAATCGGAAAGCAAGCGCCGCGATGACCAGCAATAGTGCGATGCTGCCCATGACCGGACCGAAAGGCTCCAGGCCCCAGCCCTGCGCGTGGGTCGCGACCCAGCCCGTGAACCACTGCATGGCCGCCACCCCCAGGAACATGGCCATCGTGAAGAGTGCCATGGCCCGGCCGGTAATGCCTGCCGGATAGGAAGACCGCACATCGGCGTATTGCAGGATGGCGAAGCCGGAAAAAAAGCCCACCGCCAGCGCGGTCAGCACATCGCACCAAGGGCCGAATTCAAAAGCGATGACGGTGAACAGCACGGCGAAGATCAAGGCACACGCTACCAGCCAGCGGCGCCGGCGCGCCGGACCCGGGTCGAGGCGCCCGAAGACCATGGGCCCGACCATGGCGCTCAATGACAAGGCCAAGGCTACGTTGCCGCTCTGCACCAGGGAAAAGCCGTGGCGGCTGATCAGCATCGGCCCCAGCCACAAGCCGCGTAGCGTTATGAACGCGGCATAGCACACGAAGCTCAACGTCACGATGCCCCAGGTATGCGGCATCTTCAACAAGGCGCCGAAACGCATCAGCGCCTCACGCACCGATTCACGCGGCGCGCCGCCCGCAACGGCCTGGTTGCTCACCAGCCGGTCTTCATGCACGCTGCGGAACACCCATAGCCAGGCCAGCACGGACAACGCGGCCAAAACCCAGAACCCCATGCGCCAGCTGCTCTTCTCGATCAGCCACGCCAGAGGCGTGCCAGTGAACAGCATGCCCGTGACACCGATGGCCATGGCCATGCCCGACACGGCGGCAAACTTCTGCACCGGGAAGTAGCGCGAGATGAAGACCGTCGCCGCCAGGAAGGCCGGCGCGCAGCCGATGCCTATCAACGCCTGCCCCGCCACCAACGTCCCATAGTCCGGCGCCAGCGCCGACAGCACCGCGCCGATGATGGTCAGCGGCGCCGCCACGAGTATCGTGCGCCGCACGCCCCACAGATCTATGCCTATCCCCATGAACAGCTGCATGGCGCCGAACATGAAATGGAAACTGCCTGCGAACGTCCCCAGTTGCTGCGGCGACAATCCCATGTCCAACGCCAGTGGCGGCGCCGTGATGGCCGCCACCGTGCGATACGCATTGCTCAGCGCGAAGCCCGACGCCAAGGCGAACAACATGGCCCAGGCCTGGGCGAGAGAAGACTTTTTCATACTCATTCAGTGGCCGGCTTGCGCGTCGCCAGCATGTTGGTGATCTTGCCGATATTGTCGAGGGTGCTTTGCAGATGCGCCCGCAAGACTTCCGCGGCGTCGGCGTTGCGCCCTTGCTCCAGCAGCGCCAACACTTCCAGATGCTGTTCGCAGTGCTGGCGGTAGCGCTTGCGGTCACCCATGGAGCGATAGGACAGCAGGCGCCGCACGCGGTTGACGCGGCGGATGGTCTCGATGAAGAAGGGATTGCCCGAGGCCTCCACCAGCGACTCGTGGAAACGTACGCCGCGCTCGTGCAACTGATCGGCCGTATCGGTTTCGATGCCGCCATCCAGCAGATGCAGTTCAGCCTCGCGGCAACGGGCCAGAACAGCGGGGTCCAGACGATAGCCCGGCTCCAGCAAAGCCGCCGGCTCCAGCGCCAGGCGCAGCCGATAGGACTGCAGCAGGGCTTCCGGCGTACGCATCATGCTGGAAAACTGCCAGCCATAACCAGGCCGGCGCTCGGCCCAGCCTTCGCCGGCGATGCGGCCGAGCACGGTATTGAGCTGCGTCGGCGTCAGGGCGTAGCGCGCGCGTAGCTGGGCCTCCGAGCAGGCCTCCGGTAATTCGCCACGCAATAGATCATCGGCAATACGGAAATAGATTTCCGTCGCCACATCGTGGCCCTCGATGCCCAGGGCACTGGCCACCTGCTCCGGCGCCAACTGCAGGGGCCGCGCCAGAAAGTAGCCACGATTGCGCTCCCGCGCCACCATGCCCTTTTCATGCAGCTGCTTCAACGCATCGTTGACCGGCGAGCGCGATACCCGCAAGCGATCGGCCAACAGTTGGGCGGGCAGGTGGGCGCCGGGCGCCCAGCCCTCGGCCTGGATCAACTGGACGATCTGCACCGCGATGGGAGAGTGTGGCTTCATGGCGGTGAATGTAGCGCAAAACGCCACGAAGCCGATGTCCCCCCTGGAGTGCAACGGAGCGCCGCCGTTGCGCCAGCTAGCCTTTAACGGCCGGCACGGTCGGTTTGCCCCAATCCGCCCACAGCTTGGCGATAGCCGCGTAGTCATCGCGTCCATAGCCGGCCACGGCGGCCATTTCGTAGACACTGTGCGAACCCTGGATGGCGAACAAGGGCACACCCGCGGCCTGCGCCAGTTGCAGCGCCAGCACCGAGTCCTTGCGCGCTGCGTCCAGCGGCATGCCGCCGCTATAGTCACCGTTGACGATACGTTCGGCATAGCGGTGCGTGAGCGGACGATGCAGCCCCATCTGCGGATCCGACAGCAGGCCGATCAGCTTGTCGCAGCTGACGCCGGTGGCGGTGGCCATGGCGCCGGCCTCCGCCACCACCACCATCACGGCGTGCGCCACGGCATTGTTGATCACCTTGGCGGCCGCACCGGTTCCCGTGCCGCCGAAATAGATCTGCTTGGGCGCGATGGCGTCCAGCACTTCCTGGCAGGTGGCGATGTGCGCGGGGTCGCCGCCCATCAGCAGCATGGCCTTGCCGGCCGCCATCTGCGCCACGCCCGCCATCACCGACGCGTCGATGATGCCGATGCCGTAGGGCGCCAGCAACTTGGCGCTGGCGTGCATATCATCCGGATTGACGGTACTGGTTTCCACCACGATGCTGCCCTTGCGCAGCACCGGGCCCAAGTCGCGCAGGATGGCCTGAGAGATGGCCGGGCTGGGCAGCGACAGGACCACGATATCGACGTCGGCCGCGTCCTGAGGCTGGCGCAGCGCAATTGCGCCGAATTCGGCCTGCGCCCGTTCCACCTGGGCGGAATTCAGGTCGGCGACCTTCACCGGAAAGCGCGTGGCGATGCGCTGGGCCACCAGATAACCCATATTGCCCAAGCCGTAGACGGCGACGCTTTGCTTGTCCTTCATGCTTTACCTCTTCGAGAAAATCAAACACCCTTGCGCAAACGCAGCGACGCTACCAGGACCATACCGATCAGGGAGCACGCGGTCAGCCCCAGCAGGCCAGCCTGCAATGAACCCGTATGCTGCTTGATGGCGCCCACGGCGGTTGGCGCCACGAACCCGCCCAGGTTGCCCAGGGAATTGATCAACGCAATACCCGACGCCAGGATCTTGGGTTCCAGCGACATCGCCGTCATGGACCAGAAGACCGAGTTGCAGGACTTGTAACCGATGGCCGCCAGCGTCAACGCGAACAGGGCGAACCACGGACTGCCGGTGGTGGCCAGTGCCATGCCCACTGCCTGCAGCAGCAAGGCGGCGCCCACCAGCACCTTGCGATGCCCCTTGTCATCGGTGAACTTGGCCAGCACGTACATGGCGATCACCGCGCCTATCCACGGAATCGACGACAGCAGCCCCACCTGGAAGTCATTGATGTCCTTGATCTGCCGCAGAATGCCCGGCAGCCAGAACGTCACCGTATAGCCCGTCATCACCGACACGAAATAGATCCCGCACAGGGTCAGCACCGGCCGTTGCAGCAGCAGGCGCCATTGCGGCTTTTCGCCTTGCGCCGTCTTGCGGCCCGTGATGTCGCGCGTCACCGCGCTTTGCAGCTCGTGCTTTTCGTCGGCGGTCAGCCATTTGGCATCGGCGATGTTGGAGACCAGGTAGCGGATGCTGACCAGGCCCATCAACATCGAGCCGCCGCCTTCGATCAGGAACATCCAGCGCCAACCGGCGATGCCGGCCATGCCGTGCATGGTCAGCAGCGCGCCGCTGATGGGGCCGGTGACGATGTAGGCCAGGGCCGAAGCGCTGAGGAAGATGGCCACGGCGCGGCCACGATGGGCGTCGGGCAGCCAGCTGGTCAGGTAGAAAATGACGCCGGGAAAGAAGCCGGCTTCCATCAGGCCCAGCATGAAGCGAAGAAAATAGAAGGTGTATTCGCCTTGCGTGAATGCCATCAGCAGCGTCACCAGGCCCCAGGTGACCATGATGCGGGTCAGCCAGATGCGCGCGCCATAGCGTTGCAGCAGCATATTGCTGGGCACTTCGAACAAGGCGTAGCCGACGAAGAACAGGCCGGCGCCCAGGCCGAAAGCGGCCGCGCCCAGGCCCAGGTCGGCTTTCAAGGCGTCCTGGATGAAGCCCAGGTTGGTGCGATCCACCTGGTTGACCAGCAGCATGATGACCACCAGCGGCATCATGCGCACATAGAATTTGCGTACCGCGGACTTCAGCGCGGCGCTGTCCTCGGCGATGCCGGTGACGGGAATGGTGTTTGTCGTTGCACTCATGACTTATCAACTCCTCCTTTGCGGATCGATCCTGCCCGCTTACTTCGCCACGGCCAGCGGCTGTTCGTGCAGGCCGAAATACATGCTCTTGACCTGGGCGTACAGGCGCAGGCCGTCTATGCCCTTCTCGCGGCCGATGCCGCTATTCTTGAAGCCGCCGAACGGCGTGCTGGTGACCGACTGCTTGTAGGTGTTGATCCACACCGAACCCGCCTCCAGCGCGCGGCCGATGCGCCAGGCCCGCTTGAAGCTTTCCGTCCAGATGCCGCAAGCCAGGCCGAAGGCCGTGCCGTTGGCCTGCGCGATCAGGTCCGCCTCGTCCTTGAACGGCAGCGCCACCAGCACCGGGCCGAAGGCTTCTTCCTGGCACGATGCCGCCTGCGGTCCCAAGCCATCGATCACGGTCGGCTCGAAGAACGCGCCCTTGTCGAAACCCGGCCCTTGCGGAATACCGCCGCCGCATAGGATGCGGCCGCCTTCCTGGCGTGCGCGCTCGACGAAGCGAATCACGCGCTCGCGATGATGGAAGGATGCCAGCGGCCCCATTTCGACGCCGTCGGCATCGGGCAAGGCAACACGCAGGCTTTTGGCGCGCGCCACCACGCGTTCGACCACTTCGTCGTAACGCTCCGCCTGCACGAACAGGCGCGATCCCGCTACGCAAGACTGCCCGGCGGAACCGAAGATGCCCGCCACCACGGCGGCCACCGCATGATCCATGTCGGCATCGGCGAAGACGACGTGCGGCGACTTGCCGCCCAGCTCCAGGGCCGCCGGCACCAGGCGTTCGCCCGCCACGCGGCCGATGGCGCTGCCCGACACCGTGCCGCCGGTGAAGGAAATCATGCGCACACCGGGATGCGCGACCAGGGCGGCACCGATCTCCGCGCCGCGGCCTTGCACCACTTGCAGGAGATTCTCCGGCAGGCCGGCGGCCAGCGCGATGCGAACCAGTTCCGGTCCCAGCAGCGGCGAGTCCTCGGACGGCTTGAGCAGCACCGCATTGCCCGCGGCCAATGCCGGTGCCACCTTGGTGGCGTCATTCATGATGGGCGAATTCCACGGCGTAATGGCCGCCACCACGCCGAAGGGTTCCAGCACCGTGAAGGACAAGTAGTCGCCGCGGCTGGGCGTCACGTCGGTTTCAATGGTTTCGCACACCGCCGCGTAGTAGCGGAACGTACCGATGGCCGACTCGACCATGCCGCGGCACTCACCCAGCGGCTTGCCGTTGTCGCGCATCTGCAGCTGCGCCAGCTTTTCCTTTTCGGCGGCCAGGCCGTCGGCGATGGCATTGAGCACCAGCGCCCGGCGGTGCGGCAGCAGCGACTTCCAGCCGGAATGATGGAAGGCATGCCAGGCGCGCTCGACGCAGGCGTCCAGTTCGGCGACGGTGGTCACGCGGACGCGGCCGACTTCTTCGCCATTGGCCGGATTGGTGCTGATGATGTATTCGGAAGATTGCGGCATTGCTCCACCCTAGTCTTTGAGTGCCGCCAGTCTGAGCGCCGCTCCAGGGCTTGGCAACGAGCGCGTTGTCGCCATTTTTTCCAATGAGATTATTGATAACGCGCTCATTGACAGCGAAATGCCGGTGCTACACTGCGCCCCACCGATGCTGGTCGGCAGGCCACGCCCCTGCGACGCCAGCCCTCACAGCAAGCCCGTCATGTCCCAAAAATCCGCCGCGGCCACGCATCGCGCTCCCTTCGAGACAGATCTTCCTGACCAGGTGCGGACGGTGATCGAGGCCATCGAGACCGATATCATCCGCGGCCGCATCCTGCCTCGCACTCGGCTCATCGAAGACCACCTGATGGAGGACTACGAAGCCAAGCGCCATGTCGTGCGTGCCGCGCTGGTGGAACTGCAGCGCGTGGGCGTGGTGGTGAAGCCGCCCCATCTGGGCGCGCAACTGCGCCGTTTCGACCTGCGGGAGCTGGCCGACCTCTATCGCATGCGCAGCGTGCTGCATCGCGCCGCCGTCGCCATGATGCCCATGCCGCTGGAAGGCGAGCGCCTGGCAGCGCTGACCCGGGCCATGCAAGTCCATGCCGATGCGGCGGCGTCGGGCGACCTCATCGCCATCCATCGCAGCAATATGGCCTTCCATCGCGAACTGTATGGCCTGTGCGACAACCCCTATCTGGCGGAATCCATCCGCCTGCATGACTGGCTCAGCTTCCCTGCCCGCGCCTACGGTGTCGCCGACGCTGGTGCCCTGGAGCAGGCCTGCCGCGAACATGCCGACATGGTCGAGGCCCTGCGCAGCGGCGACCGCCCTCGCCTGGACCACCTCGCCCAACGCCATATGGAACGCGCCCGCGACATCTACGTCGGCAAATTCCTCGACGCCGCCGCCCCGCGCAGGGGATAGGGATACACTCTCATCAGGTCGCTTCAAGCGACTGACGGCAAGCTGAAATGACGGGCGCATAACGACCGGGTTTGCACAGTCTGCCGGTCCGCACAGCCCTGTCCGGGCATACAAGATACGGAATATGGGAGGGTAAGCATGAATCATCCCCGCACACAGCCGGAGGTGCTGGTGCTCATGGGCGTCGCGGGCTGCGGCAAGACGACGGTCGCAGCCGTTCTGTCAGGCCGGCTCGATTGGCCTTTCGAAGAAGGCGACGCGCTGCATCCGCAATCCAACGTGGAAAAAATGCGGTCCGGCCATCCACTCACCGACGCAGACCGCCAGCCCTGGCTGGAGACCGTCGCCACATGGGTCGAGGAATGCCTCGATGCCGGCTCCAACGGCCTCATCACCTGCTCGGCGTTGAAACGCTCCTACCGCGAAATCATCGACCGCCGCGGCCATGGCGTGAAGTTCGTCTATCTGCACGGCTCGCATGAACTGATCGCCGAACGCCTGGCCACGCGCCACGGCCATTTCATGCCGCCCAGCCTGCTGGACAGCCAGTTCGCCACGCTCGAAGAACCCGCGCCGGACGAACCCGCCGTCCGCATCGAGATCGGCGGGTCGCCCTCGGCCATCGCCAACGACATCATCAAGGCGCTCGGATTGCAAGCCAACACGGGAAACAAGGAGACCCCATGAATCCGTCCACGGAGCTGAACCCGCACGACATCCAGGTACTGGTTGTCGCGGCGGCCGGTATTGCCCTGCTCGTCCTGCTCATCGTCTGGTTGAAACTACACGCCTTCCTGGCCTTGACCATAGGCGCCCTGTTCGTAGGCGTCGGCTCCGGCATCCCGCTGGAGAAGGTCACCACCTCCTATGAGAACGGCGTCGGCGGCGTGCTCGGCTACGTCGGCGTGCTGATCGCGCTGGGAGCCATGCTGGGCAAACTATTGGCCGACTCGGGCGGCGCCGACATCCTGGTCGAGCGAATGTTGCGCGGCAAACCCTCCACCCTGCCCTGGAAAATGGCGTTGGTGGCCAGCATCATCGGCATTCCCATGTTCTTCGAGATCGGCCTGGTGCTACTGATTCCCGTGGTCATGCTGGCGGTGCATCGCTCCAAGGGGCCGGCCATGCGCCTGGGCATCCCTGCCCTGGCCGGCCTGTCGGTCCTGCACGGCTTCATTCCGCCGCACCCCGGCCCCCTGGCGGCCATCGCCATCTTGAAGGCCGACGTCGGCCTGACGCTGGGGCTGGGCCTGCTCATTGCCATTCCCACCGTGATCGTGGGCGGCCCGCTGTTCGGCAAGCTGGCCGCGCGCATGGTTCCGGTCGGCGCGGCCGGTGCCGCCTATGCGGTCACCGCGTCGGACAAGGCCATCGAGGCTGCCGAGGCGGATGACCCCAAGGCCACGCGCCAGCCGTCCTTCGGCGCCACCCTGATCACCCTGCTTTCGCCCATCATCCTGATGCTGGCCAAGGCGGCGTCGGACATCTGGCTGGACAAGGCATCGGCGACGCGCCACTTCTTCGACTTCGTCGGCGACCCCGTCTTCGCGCTGCTGTTCGCCGTGCTGCTGGCCATGATCACCTTCGGCACTGCCGTTGGCTTCTCGGTTCCGGTGCTGGCGAAGAAGATCGGCAACAGCCTGATGCCGGTGGTCGGCGTGATGCTCATCGTCGGTGCCGGCGGCGGCTTCAAGCAGTCCCTGGTGGACGGCGGCGCCGGCGCGGCGATTGCCAAGATCGCCTTGGCGACCGGCATGTCGATCCTGGTCCTGGCGTGGATCGTGGCGGTGCTGATCCGCCTGGCGACGGGTTCGGCCACCGTGGCCACGGTGACGGCGGCCGGCATCATCGAGAAACTCGCTGTCGGCATGCCGCAGAGCCACCTGTCGCTGGTGGTGCTGGCCATCGGCGCCGGCTCCGTGTTCTTCTCGCACGTCAACGATGCCGGGTTCTGGCTGGTGAAGGAATACTTCGGGCTGACCATAGGCCAGACCATCAAGACGTGGTCGTTCATGGAAACGATCCTGTCGGTGATGGGGCTGATCCTGACCTACGCGCTGTGGCAAGTCATGTAGGGCAGGACCTGAGCGCGGTTGCTTGTGGGCGGGGGAGCAATGGCCGCCCCGCGCGCGCCTAGCATCACATGCAGGGAGTCAGCGCCCACGAACAAACCCTCCCCTGAAACGGAGGGTTTGTTCATTTGGGAACGGGATCCCGCCTTCAGGCGGGATCACAACCGTGAACGCGTCACTTCCTGTGATTCGCCCGCCGCGCCAGCCATTCCCCGGTCAGTTGCACGAAGGTCACCAGCACGATCAGGATGATGATCACTTCAAACATCACCCGCGTCTCGTAGCGCTCGTAGCCGTAGCGGATTGCCATGTCGCCCAGGCCACCGGCGCCCACCGCACCCGCCATGGCGGACGCGTTGATCATGCCTATCAGGCTGACGGTGATGCCGCCGATGATCCCCGGCAGCGCTTCCGGCAAGAGCACGTGGCGCACGATATGGCGGCGCCGGCAGCCCATGGCGCGGGCCGCTTCGATCAGGCCCGCATCCACTTCGTTCAGGCTGACCTGCGCGATTCGCGCGAAATAAGGTGTCAGGCTGAAGGACAAGGGCACCACCGCGGCCCATGTGCCTAGCGTCGTGCCGACGATATAGCGCGTCACCGGCAACAACGCCACCAGCAGGATGATGAAGGGCACAGCCCGGAAAACATTTACCACCACGGACAGCGACTTGTGCAGTACCGGCCGTGCATAGAGCCCGCCCGGCGCGGTCACCGTCAACACCAGCGCCAGCAGCAGGCCCAGGCTCACCGAGATCACGGCGCAGGCGCCCACCATGAGCAAAGTCTCCAGAAACGCCTGGAGATAACGATCAAGCATGGACAGGGACATACCCGATCACCTCGACATGGTCAGCGGCGGCCAACGCGGCCTCGTCATAATCTTCAGCCGGCAAGGCCACCAGCAGTTCGCCTTGCGCATGGCCGGTGATGCGTTCGACGCCACCCTGCAGTAATCGCGCGCGTGGCCCCAGCACCGCCAATGTGCGCAGCGACACGCCCGGCGTGCCCGCCGCACCGTAACCTGGGGCAGCGGCACCCGCCCGCCCCGTTGCGCCGTGGCCGATGGCAGCAGCACCCGCCCGCCCCGTCGCGCCATTGCCGGTATAGCGCAAAGCCAGGATGACCTCGGCATGCCCTGCCCCCCGTTCCGGCATCAGCCGCGCCGCGATGTCAGCCGGCAGCCCCTGGCGTAGCGGCCGCAGTAGCGCACGCGTGGCGTCCGCGTGCGGCGCGCCGAACACCCGCCACACGTCGCCGTGTTCCACCACGCGGCCCTGGTCCAACACCAGGACCCGATGGCAGATTTCGCGGATCACCGCCATATCGTGCGTGATCAGGACCACGGTCAGACCCAACTGGCGATTGATGTCGCGCAGCAGGCCCAATATCGAATGCGTGGTTTCCGGATCGAGCGCCGATGTAGGCTCGTCGCACAGCAGGATGTCCGGCTCGTGCACCAGCGCGCGGGCGATACCGACACGCTGCTTCTGCCCACCCGACAACTGCGCCGGATAGGCCTGGGCCTGTGCGCGCAGGCCGACCAGGTCGAGCAGATGCTCGACGCGCCGCGCGATGGTCGCACGCCCCAGCCCGGCCACGCGCAAAGGCAGGCCGACGTTGTCCGCCACCGTCTTGGCGGACAGCAGATTGAAGTGCTGGAAGATCATGCCGATGCGGCGGCGCAAGGCCACCAGGCCGTCCTCGTCCAGCGCGCCGACATCCACGTCGCCCACGCGCACCGTCCCGCCGGTAGGCCGCTCCAGCATATTGATGGCACGCAGCAGCGTGGACTTGCCCGCGCCGCTGCGGCCGATGATGCCGAAGATCTCCCCGCGTTCGACGCTGAAGGAAACGTCGTCCAGGGCCGCGACGCGCCGATCGCGCGCCAAGTAGGTCTTGGCCAGATGCTCGAAGACGATATGCGGGGCCACTTGGGCGAGCGCCGCGCTGCCTTCCTGGACGATGTCGAAACGATGCCTGGCCATGGTCAGAACACCGGGAGCACCGAACCCTGATACTTGTTGAGGATGAACTGGCGCACCTCTTCGGACTGATAGGCCGCCACCAGCTTGGGCACCCATGGCGCATTGCGGTCCTGCTCGCGCACGGCGATGACGTTGACGTAGGGGTTGTTTTCCTTCTTCTCCACGGCGATGCCATCGCGCGTGGCGATCAGGCCGGCCTGGTAGGCGAAGGTGTTGACGATGGCCGCGGTGTCGACGTCTTCCAGCGACTTCGCCAGGATCAGCGACGTGCTTTCCACCAGCTTGATCTTGTGCGGATTGGAGGTCACGTCTTCCAGCGACGCGGTTCCCGTGTAGGGATCGAAGCCGTCGCGCAGCGTGATCAGGCCATGGTCGCGCAGGATCACCAGCGCGCGGGTCTGGTTGCTGGGATCGTTGGGAATGCCCACGCGCGCGCCTTCCGGCAGGCTTTCCAGCGACTTGTACTTCTTGGAGTAGAAGGCGATGGGTGAGATCAGCGTATTGCCGGCGATGGCCAGCTTGTAGCCGCGTTGCTTGATCTGGTCGCGCAGGAAAGGAATGTGCTGGAAGGAGTTGGCGTCCAGGTCACCGTTGTTCAAGGCCTCGTTGGGGCTGGCGTTGCCGCTGACCACGATCACCTTCACGTCCAGGCCATTCTGCTTGGCGACCTTGGTGACCACCTCCCAGATTTCCTCATCGACACCGCCGCGCACGCCGACCTTCAGAGGCTTGCTGGTATCGGCGGCCTGGGCCAGCGGAGCGGCGAATGCGCAGGCCGCGGCGAGGAAAGGGAGCAGCAGGCGCGCCAGGCGCGAGTGGATGGACATGGCAAGGTTTCCTTCAAGGTGGAAACCTCACAGCGTAGGGTCAGCCGGGCCCCGGCCGAACGAATAATTCGTTAGGTCATTATGCGCGGGGGACGATATAGCTCGCGGACATAAAGCAGGACGCACGAGACCTGAGGGGTCTACACGATCCCGTGCGCCTGAGTCAGCGCGCTCACCCGGCCTGGCGTTGCGGCCTGGACAGGCCAAGGTGTCCGCGCAGGGTCGTGCTGTCGTACTGCGTACGATAGAGGCCGCGGCGCTGCAGTTCCGGCACCACCAGGTCGACGAAGTCGAACAGGCTGTCGGGCATGCCTGCGGGAATCACGTTGAAGCCATCGACAGCGCCGCTACGGAACCAATGCTCCAGATCGTCGACGATCTCTTGCGGCGACCCGACGATGATGCGATGGCCGTACGATGCGACGGCCAGCGTGGCCAGATCGCGCAGGGTGTAGTTCTCCGCCCTGGCCTTGTTCAGGAGCATGCGCACGCGGCTGATTCCGTTCACGCGCGGCCCGGGTTCCGGCACCGGGCCATCCAGGTCGTAGCTGGACAGGTCACAGCCCCAGCGAGCCGACAGTTGCCGGATGCCCGCCGCGACATCGGTCCGCGCCTGCAAGGCCGCGAACTTGTCACGTGCTTCTTGGGGCGTACGGCCGATGATGGGCATGATGCCGGGCAGGATCAGCGGGCCCAGGCGTGGGGTGGATTGGCCTGGGGCGGCTTGGCCTGGGGTGGATTGGCCTGGAGCGGCTTGGCCTGGAGCGGCTTGGCCTGGAGCGGCCCTGCCTGACGCGGCCCGGCCTAGAGCGGCCCTCTCCAGTTGCTCCCGATAGGCGAGTCCGTCTTGCAAGGTATCCTGCGCGGCGAAGGCCACCTCGGCGATGCGTCCCGCCAGGGCGATACCCGCTTCCGACGCGCCGGCCTGGATGATCACCGGATGCCCCTGCGGGGGACGTGACACATTGAGCGGCCCACGCACGGAATAGTACGTGCCGCGATGGTTCAATTCACGGATGCCGGCAAGATCGACATAGACGCCGCTTTCCTTGTCCAGCCGCAGCGCACCGTCGTCCCACGTATCCCACAAACCCTTCACCACATCGACGAACTCCGCCGCGCGGACATAGCGTTCGTCATGCTCGGGCAGCGCGTCCTGGCCGAAGTTCTCCGCCGCGCGATCGAGCTGCGAGGTCACCACATTCCACGCGATACGGCCGCCGCTCATATGATCCAGCGAGGCCAGCATGCGCGCCAGATTGAACGGTTCGCTGAACGAGGTCGAAACCGTGGCCGCCAGGCCGATGCGCGAAGTCGTCGCCGCCAGCGCACCCAGCAAGGTCAACGGCTCGAAGCCACCGCCCCGGCCATTGCCCTCGGGCGTGGGGCCGACCAGGTTATCGGCCAGGAAGATCATATCGAACAGTCCGGCTTCCGCCTTGCGTGCGACCTCCACCGCCCACGCCAGATCCTCCGGATGCCCACGAGCCTCGTCACGGCGCCACGTGGCGGGATGCCGGCCCAGCGGCAGGTGGAAGTAGCCTAGGTGTATCTGTGCTTGCGGATCGGTCATGGTCGTTGCTCTCTGGATTTGGGAAAAATCCCTGCAAAAGCAAGTAGTAACGCATGCCACGATATCGTCCCATCAGCGCGGGAACGGCGCAAGCGATCAAGACGCCGACCGACGGTGCCGGCCGACCCCATGGAACTCGCCACGGTAAGGACGCGACACAGCCTCCGTCCAATATCGATTCCCACTTTGTTTATTTGGAAACGATGCACATTGCCCCGCAACGTCGAGGCAGGCTGCCTGCTACCTGCGCAACATGCATTAGATAAAAAGAAATGCGTATAGAAGGTTCTCGCCTTGCTGTCTTACCATCGATTTCCTCGACGCCGGCGAGGCGTCTCGCAAGCACATTGAACGAGAGGCCTCATGTCCACGTCCCAGGCACAGCACGTCGTCATCATCGGAGGCGGCTTCGCGGGAACCGTCACCGCGATCAAGCTGGCGCGCGCCACGCCGGTCCCGCTGCGTATCAGCATCATCGAAAGCCGCGAGGAAATCGGCCGCGGCATCGCCTACAGCACGCGGCTGACCACGCATCTGGTCAACGACCCCGCCAAGAACTTCACCTTGTACGCCGACCAGCCCGAGCACCTCGCCAACTGGCTGCGTGAACAGGCATCGGCGCGTGACGGCTGGCAGCCGCCGGCGGGCGTGGCCTGGGCCGACGCCTTTGCGCCGCGCCATCTCTATGGCGACTACCTGCAGGACGAACTGGAGAACACGCTGGCGCAAGCGCCGCACGCGATCGAGTTCCGCCACGTCGTGGATCGCGCCATCGATCTGGAGCGCGCCTCCGATGGGCGCTGGACGGTGCGCCTGGCGACGGGTCTCGGTCTGCAGGCGGATCGCGTGGTGTTGGCAACAGGCTTGTTCACCGCGACGCTGGGCCGCGGTGACCTCGATATCGATCCTGAACTCATCGCCGAAGGTCGCGTGGTCGACGACATCTGGGCGTCCGCGCCCAATGATTTGTCGAAAGACCAGGACGCCGTCATCATCGGCAACGGCCTGTCCGCGCTCGATGCCATGCTCAGCGCGCATGCCCAAGGCTTTCGCGGCCATTTCCACGGCATCTCGCGGCGCGGCCTGCTGGTCGCGCGCCGTCATGACGCCACGCCCTGGCCGCCCTTCCTGGATGCTCAGGCCTTGCCTACCACCCTACGCTCGCTGTTGCGCCAGGTACGCAGCGCACATGCATCCATCCTTGACGCCGGGGAAGACTGGCAACGGCTGACCGGGGCGGTACGGCCCCATGTACCGGCCCTGTGGAACCAGGCCAGCGACGCGGAGCGCAAGCGCTTCATCCGCCATCTCCGCGCTTATTGGGAAATCAGTTTGCACAAGGCCGCGCCGGAGTCCGCCACCTGGCTGGAAGCGCTGCGCCAGGCTGAACGCTACAGCAAGCTCACGGGCCGCGTCCGCCGTATCGCGCGCGCCGCCAGCGGCCGCATCGCCGTCACCTGGCAGCCACGCCGGGAAGCGCGCGCGCGCATCGTCGAAGTCGACCGCGTGTTCAATTCCCGCGGCTTCGAGTTCGACTGGACGCGTATCGACGACCCGCTGCTGCGCCAACTGGTAGCCCGCGCCTATGTCGTTCCGCACAGCACCGGCTTCGGCATCGACGCGGTCTCCCACACGGGCGCCGTGATCTCCAAAACCCTGGATACACACGGTCTGTATGCCGTCGGTCATCCTTTGCGCGGCGTGAACTGGGAGTCCAATGCCATCGGCGAACAGCTTGCGGGCGCTACCGCCACCGCGCAAGCCCTGGCCCTTTCCCTGCAACCCGCGCTGGCCGTAGCCGCCTGACGACCCGCCGGCACACCGGCCAGTCCAGATCGATTCCCTTCAAGCATTCGCGAACCCAGCCTACATGCCAACGGACTCCTCAACACCCACGACGTATGTCGACCCGTTTCCTCCCGCCGGCGACGATGCCTTGCTCGCGCGCGCGGTCGCCTTGCGTCCCTTGCTGCAAGCCGATGCCGTGCAGCGCGACAAGGCCGGCGGACGTCCCGTCGCGCAGATCGCCTTGCTCAAGCAGCAGCAACTGAACGCGGCCGCCATCGCGCCCCGGTATGGCGGCGACGGCGCCTCCTGGGTGTCCATCCTGCGCGTGGTGCGTGAGCTGGCGCGCAGCGATGGCTCGCTGGCCCATCTCTACGGTTATCAGCATCTGCCGCTGCACACCGTTTTGGCCAAGGGCACGGAAGAACAGCAGGAACGGTGGTTCAGCCAGGCCGCGCGCGATCAATGGCTGTGGAGCAACTCCGGCAATTCGATGTCCAAGACCAGCAAGGCCAAGCGCGTGGCGGGTGGCTGGATCGTGGAGGGTTTCCGGCCATTCTCTTCCGGCAGCCATGTCGCTGACGTGATCCACATTGCCTGGGAGGACGCGGCCGGCGCGCGTTTGTCCGGCCTGATTCCGGCGGACCGCGCCGGAATCGTCATCGAAGACGATTGGGATGGCATCGGCCAGACACAGACCGGCAGCGGCACCGTCAGCTTCCACGGCGTGCGCGTACGCGATGACGAGGTCCTGAGCGATGGAACGTCACCCCTGTCGCCCTTCGAATCGGTGGTCTCCCTGCTGCAGCAATCGGTGCTCGCCAACGTGTTCATCGGCAGCGCCCAGGGCGCGTTGGACGAAGCGCGCGAATACACCGTCACGCAGTCACGCCCGTGGATCCACGCAGGCGTGGCGCGGCACATCGATGATCCCTGGATCCAGCGCTCGTATGGCGACCTGTACATCAGGACGCTGGCTGCCGCCGAACTGGCGGAGGATGCCGCCGCACATCTAGACCGCGCGTACGCATTGGGCCGGGCATTGGATGCGGAGACACGCGGCCGTGTGTCCATTGACCTGGCAGCGGCGAATGTCTATGCCGGCGAGACCGCATTGGACGTGACCGAGAAAATCTTCGAACTGATGGGCGCGCGCTCCGCCACCCGGGCGCGCGGCTATGACCGCTTCTGGCGCAACGTGCGCACGCACACCCTGCACAATCCCGCCGAATACAAGAAGCGGACCATCGGCGCCTGGTTGCTGCGCCATCCTTATGCGCCGCTGGGCGCCTACCGCTGATCGGGACGACGGACGGACTTATGACTTTCGATCTGGACACTTCCAACCCCTGGTACGCCAAGGCCGTACGCCTGCGCGAACAGTTCGCCGTGGACGCGGCCGCCAACGACAAGGCGGGCGGCCAGCCGCTCGCCCAGCTTGCCCTGCTCAAGGAAAGCGGCCTGCTGAAACTGCTCTTGCCCGCCGACGTAGGCGGCGACGGCCAGCCCTGGTCGACCGCCCTGCGCATAGGCAGGGAATTCGCCAAGGCGGATGGCGCCATGGGGCATCTGTATGGTTATCACTTCAGCGCGGTGTTGGGCCTGGGCCTGCGCGGCGATGCCGAACGAGCACGGCATTACTGGCGCGAATCGGCGCGCAACAACTGGTTCTGGGGCAACACGGCGAACAGTTTTTCCAAAAGCCTGTTCGGCCGCGCCGATGGCGACGGCTTCATCCTGGACGGCTTCCGGCCGTTCACGTCCGGCTCACATATCGCCGATCGCCTGGCCATTGCGTGGGAGAACCAGGATGGCACGGAGCGCCGCTTTGCCGCCATTCCCGCCGACCGCGCCGGCGTGGTCATCGAGCATGATTGGGACGGTCTGGGGCAAACGCAGACCGGTAGCGGGCGCGTCAGCTATCACGGCGTGCGTGTGCACGCGGATGAAATCCTCGGTGGCGCGGCACCATTCCAACCTGCCGTCAGCCGCGCCGCGCCCTTCCGTACGCTCGGACCGTTGATACAGCAAAGCGTGCTGTTGAACGTCTTCGTCGGCAGCGCGCAGGGTGCTCTGTTGACGGCACGCGACTACACGTTGGCGCATTCCCGGCCGTGGATCCATTCCGGTCTGCAGAGGCACGATGACGACCCGTGGATACAGCGCCAGTACGGCGACCTCTTCACGCAGACGCGCGCCGCCACCTTGCTGGCCGATCGCGCCGCGCTGGCGCTGGACCGCGCATGGTCGCGTGGCGAAGCGCTGACCGCGGATGAACGCGGCGAAGCTGCCGTGGCCGTGGCCAGCGCCAACGTGCTGGCTGGCAGTGTCGCGCTGCGTGTGACCCGCGAGATGTTCGAAGTCATGGGCGCGCGGTCGGCCACGCGTAAACTGGGCTTTGACCGCTATTGGCGTAATGTGCGCATCCATACCTTGCACAATCCCGCGGAGTACAAGACGCGCAATGTCGGTAGCTGGCTGTTGGGGCTGGGCCATCCGGCGCCGGGGAGTTTCCAATGACGGCAGGCAATAGCGCGCCGCGCGAACTGATCCTCAACGTCAACATCCTGCATGCGGGCTTCCTGCCTTCCGCGTGGCGGGTACCGCAGGCGGATCCTTATGCCTTCGCCGATATCGATCACTATGTGCATATCGCCAGGGTAGCCGAGGCCGCCAAGCTGGACGCGGTGTTCCTGGCGGATAACGCCGCCATCGCCGACCAGATCAAGTACCGCTCGATCACGGCTCTGGAACCCACCGTGCTGCTGGCCGTGCTGGCCGCCAGCACGACGCGCATCGGCCTGATCGGCACGGCGTCCACGACCTATAACGAGCCCTACAACATTGCGCGGCGTTTCGCCACGCTGGACCACGTCAGCCGTGGCCGCGCCGGATGGAATATCGTCACGACCGCGGATCTGCCCTCCGCGCGCAACTTCAATCGCGACGAAGTGCCCGAACACGCCGAGCGCTACGGCCGCGGCGAGGAGTTCACCCAGGTCGTGAAGGACTTGTGGGACAGTTGGGCCGACGACGCGTTTCTGGGCGACAAGGCCAGCGGGCACTTCGCCGATACCAGCCGAATCCGGCCCATTGCCCATGCGGGCCGGCATTTCAAGGTGCAGGGGCCGTTGAATCTGCCGCGCGCACCGCAGGGCCATCCTGTGCTGGTGCAGGCGGGTGCATCAGGTGACGGCCGGGAACTGGCGGCCCGGCATGCGGAGGCCGTGTTTTCCGCGTCCATTTCCCTGGACGAAGCCCGTGCGTATCGGCGGGACTTGCACGAGCGGGCGCAACGGCATGGCCGGGGGGCGCACGCGATCAAGGTCCTGCCGGGCCTGACCACCATCATCGGCGATACCGAAGCCGCGGCACGGCGGCGGCAAGACGAGCTGGTCGACTTGATTCCCTGGGAGTACAGCCTGAATCGCCTGGCGGGAACGCTGGGCATTCCCCCTGAGCAGATCGATCCGGACAAGCCTTTGCCGCAGGATCTGCCCCTGCCGAATGGCGGGCGTGGCAATCACACGTTCTTCCATGCAACGCTGGCGGCCGGCCGGCGCACGGGCTACACCGCCCGCCAGTTGGTGAAGGAACTAGCGGGCGGCGGCGGCCATCGCGTCATCGTCGGTACGCCCGAGCAGGTTGCGGATGACATCGAACATTGGTTCCGGGAAGGCGCCGCGGATGGCTTCAATCTGATGCCCGACGTATTGCCGGATGGCTTGCAGACCTTCGTGGATAGCGTCGTGCCGATCTTGCAGAAGCGCGGCGTATTCAGGACGGAATATCGCGGCACCACGCTGCGGGATCATCTGGGGTTGCAGCGGCCGGAGCGGCACGATTGATTATCGGCACGCCCCCTGTCTGCCCCGGTATTGCGTGGAATCATGCGCATATGCCGGATTAGCAAATGGGCACGAAGTCGTTGTTGGCAGGACCGCGGTGCCCGCATGATGGCGCTTCCCCCCCGTCACTGCGAGGCTAGGCATGAGTGCTGTATTGAACCGTATCGAAGTACTCCCCCAATCCGGTTGGACCGGCGCCGAGATCCAAGGCGTCGACCTGCGCCATCCGCTGCCCGAAGAACATGTTGAAGCTATCCGCGATGCGCTGAACAAGTGGAAGGTCGTGTACTTCCGCGACCAGTTCCTCACGCACGCGCAGCAAATCGCATTCGGCAAGCAGTTCGGCGACGTGACGCCGGGCCACCCGTATGAAGGCGACGTCGCGCCTAAAGGGCATCCCGAAATCCATACCGTATCGCCGCAAGCCTACAATCAGCGCTATGGCAAAAGCTACACGCGCAAGCTTGGTGCCAACGGTCCGGCATGGCATGCCGACGTCACGCCGCTGATCAATCCGCCGTCGTACTCTATCCTGCGTGCCGAGGTTGTCCCGCCCTATAGCGGCGACACCCAGTTCACCAATGTCGCAGCGGCGTACCAGGGACTCTCCGAACCTATCCGCCGCCTGATCGACGGCCTGCGGGCCGAACACCGCTTCGGCTCCAACTACAACGCGGAACGCAGCGACGAACGTATCGGCGAGTGGGTGCGCAACAAGCCGCTGGCCTCCATACATCCGGTCGTGCGGGTACATCCCCTGACCGGCGAACGTGTCATCTACGTCAACCCCAGCTTCACCAAGCACATCGTGGGCGTGTCACCCCGCGAGTCGCGCTATCTGCTGGATCTTCTGTTCGACCAGATCCAGCAGCCCGAATACACCGACCGCTTCCGCTGGAAGCCGGGTAGCGTGGCCTTCTGGGACAACCGCGCCGTCCTGCACCTGGCACCGCGCGACTTCGAGCATCTGGATTTCGAGCGGGTCCTGCACCGCATCACGCTGGTCGG
Organism: Bordetella sp. LUAb4; assembly: GCF_021325795.1. Lineage (GTDB taxonomy): Bacteria > Pseudomonadota > Gammaproteobacteria > Burkholderiales > Burkholderiaceae_B > Bordetella_C. Next base: position 144,834 of record NZ_JAHPZX010000011.1, read on the forward strand.
CGAAGTGCCCGTGGGCGTGGACGGCAAGCCCTCGGAGTCGATCTCTGGCGATCCTTTCCTGGCGGCATAAGCATGGCGGCCGTCATCACCGCTGACGTCGATGCCAATACCGATACCGGCCGGTTGACATCCGGCGGTGCGACGCCGCCAAACCCGGAGGCGGCGGTGGAGCGCGGTAGGGCTCACGCCGCCGCCGTGCCCTTGGTGGATCCGCGCACGCAGGCCCCTCGGGCAGCCGATGCGTCCCCGGTGCCGCGCGTCCTGCAACGCCTGTTCGGCCCGTTGGCGTTGATCGCTGTATGGCAAGCACTGACGACCTTCGAGATCTTCGACCCGCGTACGACGCCGGCGCCGCTGACGGTACTGCGCACGGCCATGGAGCTGACCAGCAGCGGCGCGCTTGCCGACAATCTCTCGGCATCCCTGCTGCTGGTGATCAAGGGCCTGGCGCTGGGTATTACGATCGGCTTGGGCGCGGCCCTGTCGTCCGGACTCTCCCGCGCGGGCGAGAACATCGTCGACGCGAATATGGAGATCCTGCGCGCGGTGCCGAACTTCGCGCTGCTGCCGATACTGATTGCGTGGTTCGGTATCGACGATCTTTCCAAGGTACTCCTGATCACGCTGCATGTCGCGGTGTGCATCTACATCAACACGTACAGTGCCATCCGCAGCGTGGATAGCACCCTGATCGAAGCTGCCCGCTGCCTGGGTGTCAAACGCGGCGAGTTGATCGCCGCGGTAATCCTGCCTGGTGCCTTACCCGGCTTCCTGGTGGGCTTGCGTCTGGCGCTTACCGGAGCGTGGCTTTCCCTCATCTTCGCCGAGACCATCAATGCGCCGGTGGGGCTGGGCCGCATGATGAGCGATGCGCGCGAGTATTTTCGTGTTGACGTGATTTTCGTGCTGCTAGCGATTTATGCCCTGTTGGGTCTGCTTTCGCTGGCTGCCGTGCGCTTCCTGGAATCCCGTCTGCTGGCGTGGCGGCGGTCCTATGATGGCGAGTGAGGCTTTGTTGGATACTGTCGGAGAGGCCGCGTCGGACGCACCGGTCGTCAAACTACGCCGTTTGACCAAAACGTTCGGCGACCATGCTGTGCTGCGCGACCTGACGCTGGATATCGGCCCTGCCGAGTTCGTTGCCCTGCTTGGGCGCAGTGGTTCCGGCAAGAGCACGCTGCTGCGCGTGCTGGGGGCCTTGGATGGCGATGTCACCGGTGACATCCTGGTGCCCAGCCAGCGAGCCATAGTATTCCAGGAAGCGCGTTTATTCCCTTGGCATAGGGTGCTGCGCAATGTACTGATGGGCCTTCCCCGCAGCGTGGACTTCCGCGAGCGGGCGCTGTCCGCACTGCAGGAAGTGGGCTTGTCGCATCGCCTGCGGGCCTGGCCTCGCACATTGTCCGGCGGCGAAGCCCAACGCGTAGCACTGGCCCGCGCACTGGTGCGTACTCCCCAATTGCTGCTGCTGGACGAACCTTTCGGTGCCCTGGACGCGCTGACCAGGTTACGCATGCATGGCTTGTTGCGTGACTTGTACGCGCGTCACCGCCCTGCGGTGCTTCTGGTCACGCATGACGTAGACGAAGCCCTGCAACTGGCCGACCGCATCCTCGTCCTGCACGAAGGGCGTATCGCCCTGGACACTCCAGTCGATCTTCCTTCTCATCAACGCCATACCAATCCCCGCTTCGCGGTCTTGCGTGCTCGCCTGCTGAGCGAGCTGGGCGTGGCGCAGGACTGACCTCGCCTTATTTCATTCTGCCTGCCGGCTATCTCGATTAGCCGGACAGTGGATATTTTGTCTCCAGGAGTATTGCAATGTCTGTCCCAAGCCCACTCTTGCCGCGCGTGGCACGCGGCTTAAGCGCGATCAAAAATCGAGGCACATTCGCACGGCGCTTGTTGGCCTGCGCGGCGGCGGCCTGCGGTTTGATGTTGGCACAGGCGAGTGTGGCGGCGGAAAGCGGCGCGCCGGCTAGCGTAGCGGCGGCTGGCGTAGAGGCGCCTGGCGTAGCAGCCGCCAGCACCTTGCCAGCCAAGGCGGGGGCTGAGGGCGCCATACAAGCGAACATCGCGGCTGGCGGCACAGCGCAGGGGGATGACGCTGGACTCGCACAAAAACTTGCGGCAGCCGTGCCTAAGGGAACGCGCTTAATCGTTGCGGAGCAATCCGGCGAAGCGTCGGCGGCGTGGAAACTGTCCGGACTGGGCAAGGACGCTCCGTATCAGGTCACTTTCGCCACATTCAATGGTGGCCCGGCGGTGCTCGAGGCCTTGGTCTCCGGCGCGGTCGATGTCGGCTATATCGGCGAAGCGCCCATCCCGATCGCGGTTGGGGCCGGCGTCAAGGACCTGGTAGCCATCGCCATCACCGCGAATCCCGGCAGCCCCGCGAACACCTATCTGGTCGTCCAGCCCAACAGCGCGGTGAAGAAGGTGGAAGACCTGCGGGGCAAGAAGGTCGCCTATCCCGCAGGCACGGGCCGCCACATGATCCTGGCGGGCATCCTGCATGGGCACGGGATGGACTTGCGCAAGGATGTCCAGGGCGTGCAAGTGCCGGGATCGGAGGTCGCACCAACGTTCTCGTCACGCGCCGTGGATGCCGCCATCGTGCTGGGCCACCAATACTTCCGGTTGGGCTCTCCGCCGATACTGGCCAATGGATCCGGCCACAACTGGGGCTTGAACCCCATCGTGGCCCGCCGGTCCGCCTTGGCCGACCCCGCGAAGGCAGCAGCCATCGCCGATTTCGTACGCCGCGCCGTGGCGATCTACAACTGGCAGACCGCGCATGCGGACGCGTGGATACAAGCCAGCTACGTCAAGCTGCAGGGGCTGACGCCTGCGCAGGGGAAAATATTGCTGGACGAGGAAGGTGTGGGTGCCTACTACCCCATCGACGGCCGGCTGACCGAGGTATTCCAGGAGATCGCCGATGGCTTGGTGGAGACCGGCGCGTTGAGCCGCAAGATCGACATCGCGCCGTATGTGGATGGACGGTACAACGACATCGTCGCTGCGCAGAATCGCTTGGACGGCGTGAAGCTGCGGCCCTTGGTGAATGACCGCAACGTAGATGACGGGTCACGACGGGTGGATAGCAAGCCTTTTGTGCTTCGGTGATGGTGGCGGGGGCGCGCGGGCTGCTGCATGGAATAAAGCGACTATTTAATCAAATCGCCTTTTTCGCACATTCCTTAGCGCTCTCTGTAATTATAAGAATTAGGAATCTGGTATCGCTCCGGTATGTCGGGAATTTTTATCTTCTTAGATAATAATATTTTTCTCTATGTCATCGCCGATATTCGCGAAAGAATTTGAAATTTGCATAACATACAATCGCAACCTTATCAACGCACATACTGCCGTGACCAAATCACGCTCCTTCAACGAAGCGCTCAACAAATCGGCAGCATTCTGCAACCCAGCAAGATCACCATGCAATAAATTATTTAAATCACTTGCATAATCAATACTCCATTCATCCTCCGAGAACGGTGAATCAGCAATTTCAGCCAAAATACGAATAACTTCTCTTACGTTATTCAGGCCTATCATCAACGCCAGTCCAAGAGCAACTCATCTGCGCAGATTTCACCCACCTTCCTGGCAAACGTATTATTGAGCCAAGCACTCAGCGCCATCAGGATCTCACGAATTTTTATAATCATAAAAATCGGGTACTTCGTAGTCGTCAGGAATCTCTGGAATTTTCGCCCCTTCGGACCAGCCCACCTTTTCTATGTCTTCGAAAATATTCATGAAAAAATTGGACAAATGAAGGGCGTGCATCCGCACCACGACTAATGCGCATGCTGCTGTGACCAGATCGCTTGCCGCCATCGCTGCGGCAAGAAGCTCGATTTCTTTCTGAAAAGCAACAAGGTCTTCGTCTAACTGTCGATCCAAATCACTTTTATAGTTAATACTCCAGTCATTTTCAGAAAAAGGCATATCTGACGCCGCAGCCAGAGCAGGGACAAGACTCTTAAGCTTATTGATATTGGTCATTTTAATTTCCCTCCAACAGCTGCTTCTGATTTTGGTTGATTTAAAGTACCATCCAAGTTAAGAACAATGCTAACCCCCCCCCTTCTTGTCAAACACCTCGATATGATCCTTATGCATACCGTCTAAATAAAACAAATCCCCACGTCGAATGTGGCCGCCAATATCATCAGTAGCCTTGTAAATGCTTTGCCCCTGATATTGCTGACCGGTCTTTTCCGACTCGTTTTTTAAATCGTTACCAAACCCAGGGCGCCTTAATAACTCCGCCATATTTCGTACTGCGTTTCTATTTGGCTCATATTTCGCACTCTTGGCCCGGCTTACACATGCGGCCACCCCAGCGGCGCCAATTCCGACAGCTTGCGCCATTGAGTCGACTGCAAGCTGTTTCGCTGCTGGCGAATCACCTGCCACTAACGCATTATAGATAGCCTGTGTTCTATCAGCTTCGAGTTGCACTGCGACTGCATGAAGGTATACCCACTCTTGCGGGTGGTGTCAGAGAAAATCGAGTCTGCACTGATCGATCCAGGCAAGCCATGGCAAAACGGTACAAACGAAAATTTCAATGGTAAGTTCCGCGATGAATGCCTTGCTATGGAATGGTTCCGCAACCGTGTCGAAGCCAAGATCGTGATCGACGACTGGCGCCGGCATTACAACGAAGTCCGGCCACATTCGAGCCTGAATTACGGCACGCCACTGGCGTATCGCCAGCGGTTAGAAAGCAATTCCACCACCGCCGT
>NZ_JAHPZX010000012.1 GCF_021325795.1 Bordetella sp. LUAb4
GCACCTGCTTCCCAAACAAGTCATCACGCTACTCTTTCACCGAATTGTTCGGTTAGTAGCCGCGATGCGAGTAACGAGCCATGCATAACGCCGCGTCGTTAAACGCGAAATTACGAATCCTTGACGCGCCCTTGATTCGCCGATGTGCCACTCAACGCCTTGTTATTGATTCCTCGCGTCAAGTTGCCGTGCGAAGCGGGCTATCGCCCCCTCCGCAAATCACTTTTCGGACCAAGTGCCGACCTCAGACCTTGGCCAACGCCTGATCCAGGTCGGCCAGCAAATCGTCGATATGTTCGATACCTATCGACAGGCGTACGGTTTCTTCGCGCACGCCGGCTTTTTCCAATTCCGCCGGGTTCAGTTGGCGATGGGTGGTCGAGGCCGGATGCGTGGCCAATGACTTGGCGTCGCCGATATTCACCAGGCGCGTGAACAGCTGCAAGGCGTCCTGGAAGGCCGCGCCGGCCTTCAGACCACCCTTGACGCCGAAGGTAAACAGGCCCGGCGCGCGCCCCTTTAGATATTTCTTCACCAAGGCGTGCTGCGGATGGTCCTCGAAACCGGCGTAGTTGACCCAGTCGACCTTGGCATGACCGCGCAGGAATGTCGCGGCCTTGAACGCGTTATCGACGATACGGTCCACCCGCAACGCCACGGTCTCGATGCCTTGCAGGATCTGGAAGGCATTGAAGGGCGAGATCGCCGCGCCGGTATTGCGCAACGGCACCACACGCGCCCGGCCGATGAAGGCCGCGGGGCCAAAGGCTTCCGTGTACACCACGCCGTGATAACTGACGTCCGGCTCGTTCAGACGCTTGAAGCGCGCCTTATGCTGGTCCCACGGGAATTTGCCGCTGTCGATGATGGCCCCGCCCAGACTGGTGCCATGGCCGCCCAGGTATTTCGTCAAGGACTGCACGACGATGTCGGCGCCGTGCTCGATGGGGCGCAGCAGATAAGGCGACGGCACGGTGTTGTCGACGATCAACGGCACTCCGTGACGGTGGGCCAGTTCCGCCAGCGCGGCGATATCGGTGACATTGCCCAGCGGATTACCCACCGACTCGATGAACACGGCCTTGGTGCGTTCGTCGATCAGCGATTCAAAGGATGGGATGTCGCGCGGGTCGGCAAAGCGGGTCTGGATCCCATATTGCGGCAAGGTGTGCGCGAACAGGTTGTAAGTGCCGCCGTACAAGGTGCTGGCCGAAACGATGTTGTCGCCCGCTTCGGCCAGGGTCAGGATGGCATACGTGACAGCCGCCTGGCCGGACGCCAGCGCCAGCGCGGCAATGCCGCCCTCCAAGGCAGCTACGCGCTGTTCCAGCACGTCCTGCGTGGGATTCATGATGCGCGAGTAGATGTTGCCCGGCACCTTCAGGTCGAACAGATCGGCGCCATGCTGGGTGTCGTCAAAGGCGAATGCCACCGTCTGGTAGATGGGTACCGCCACGGCACGCGTGGTGGGGTCGGGGCGATAGCCGCCATGCACGGCCAGGGTCTCGAATTTCCAGTTGGGGGCGGCCTCAGCAGCCGTGTCCGGGGTGGATGTCTTGGTTTCAGCCATCGGTTTCGTCTCCAAAAAATAGCAGGAAAGTGGGGCGCTGGAATGCGCCACATGATTCTTCAGCGCAACGTCGCCGCCACGCGCAGGATGTTTTCGATATCACCACTGTGGTTGTACGCGCCGACCGACAGCCGCAGAAAGCCGTACTCCACCACCGTTGCCACGATGCCGGCGGCGGCCAGGCGCGCCAGCGCGGCTTGCGGATCCGTCACCCGCAGCACCCGCGTCGTACTGGCCGCGGGACCGGCCAGCGGCGACACCACGTCCAGCCCCAGGTCACGCAGGCCATGGCCCAGGTGCGTCGCCAGATCCAGGACATAAGGCTCGATGCGCGCGGGATCGGCGGACTCGATCAAATCGACCGCCGCGCGCCACCCCGCGATGCCGGGAAAATTCAAATTCCCAGTCTCCAAACGCCGGGCGTCGCCGACGTCGCTGACCGCAATCTCCCACTGCGGGCCGGTCTTATTCAACGTCGTAACGCCGTTGGGACCGACGTGCGCGGGCGTCAATGCTTGCAACAGGCGCGGCGAGACATGCAGTAGCCCGATACCCAAGGGTCCCAACAACCCCTTGTGCGCCCCCGCCGCGAAAGCGTCGACATGCCAGGCATCGACCTGGGCGCGCAACAGCCCGGCCGCCTGGATCCCGTCGACCACCAGCCAGATGCCCCGCTCCCTGCAACGGCGGCCCAGCTCGGCGATGTCCAGGCGCAGACCGGTGCTGTACTGCACCCAGGACACGGCGATCAAGCGGGTGCGCGCATCCACGCGCCGCCACAGATCCTCCACGTCGAAATAGTGATCGCGGGCCGGCGCCACGCGCACCTCGACGCCCTGACGCCGCAGATTCAGCCAAGGCAAGGCATTGGTGGGATGTTCCTGATCATCCACGACAACGTTATCGCCGGCCTCCCACCGCAAGCCCTGGGCGACGAGGTTGATACCCTCGGTCGTATTCTTGGTGAACGCCAGGCGGCGCCCATCGCCGCCGATCAAACGGGCCAGGCGAGCGCGCAGCACGTCCGCATCCGCCAACCATTGCGGTTTGTCACTGCGGGCATAGGTGATGTCATCGAGAAATCCCGACACCGCGCGCGTTACCACGGGCGCGACCGGACTGGTATATGCGATGTTGGCGTAAGTCTTTTCCCGCAGGACGGGGAAGTGTTCGCGAAATTCCGGCTGCCAGCTCATGCGCCGCCTCTCTTATCGTGGTTCGGCACTGACGCCGTATTCAAGGGATGGCGCCCGCGCGCCACGTTGGCGAGAACCGCGCCGGGGCGCCCTTTCTACGCCATCGCCCGCCAGCGGCGAACGAGAGCTGATTCTAGGTGGCGCTACACCTCGGCAATAAATGCCGTTTGTTTATTTATAAAGACAAACACAGTCGTTGTTACCTTCTCTTTCATAGCCAAAAATTCGGTTCTCGCGGTTTGACATAAGAAGGAATCGAAAAATGGCAGTGGCAAAACGACGGCGCAAGCCGATGATCCGACTCCTGATGACAGGCGTCGTGGCGCTGGTCGCGCAACTGGCTGCCACGCAGGCTGCGTCGGCTCAGACGACGGTGGAACGCATCACCAAGCGCGGCGAGCTGGTTTGCGGCGTCAGCCAGGGTTCGGCGGGCCTGTCCATCGCCGACAGCCAGGGCCGCTGGACCGGCCTGGACGCGGACCTATGCCGCGCGCTGGCGGCGGCGGTACTCGGCGACGCCAAGAAAGTGCGCTATGTGCCGCTCAGTTCGCAGCAACGTTTCCCCGCGCTGCAATCGGGCGAGATCGACGTTCTCAACCGCAACACCACCATTACCTCGGGCCGCGATGCGGGGCTGGGCATCGTTTCAGCCGGCATCGTCTTCTACGACGGCCAGGGCTTCCTGGTACCGCGCAAGCTGAACGTCAAGCACGCCACGGAACTCGACGGCGCCCAGGTATGCGTTCAGCCCGGCACGGTGAACGAACAAAACCTGGTCGACTATTTCAAGAAGAACAAGCTGAACTACCGCCCCGTGGTGATCGAGAACCTGGTCGAGTTGGAACAGGCGTTCTACGCCGGCCGTTGCGACGTGTACCTGTCCGACGCGTCCACCCTGGCGGCCAGCCGCGCCGCGCGCGCCGGCAAGCCCGATGACTTCGTCATCTTGCCGGAGCGCATCAACAAATCGCCGCTGGGACCCTTCGTGCGCCAGGACGACCCGCAGTGGATAGCGATCGTACGCTGGACCATCAACGGCCTGGTGTCGGCCGAAGAGCTCGGCGTGACCTCGCGCAACGTCGACGCGCAGGACAAGAGCCAGGACGCGCAGGTGCGCCGCCTGCTGGGCCTGGATCCTGGCGTGGGCAAGAGCTTCGGCCTGCGTGAATCCTGGCTGCGCGATGTCATCCGCGCTGTCGGCAACTACAGCGAAATCTGGGACCGCAACCTGGGGCCGGCCACGCCGCTCAAGCTCGAGCGCGGCCAGAATGCGCTGTGGACGCAGGGGGGGCTCTTGTACTCCCCGCCTTTCCAATAAGCCATGCGGCGTGTCCTTGGTGCCGCGAGTGGCGGTCTGCTTCTGACCGCGCTCGCGGCGTTGTTCCTGAACTATCTGCAGCATGCGCAGACCGCCCGCGGTGTGCGAGGAGGCTTCGGCTTCCTCGAACAGGCCGCGGGCTTTCGCATGGCGGAAGGACTGTTCGCGGTGGCGCCCGAGCAGTCGTATGCCCTGGCCATCGTCGCGGGGCTGGTCAACACGCTGACCGTCGCCGCTATCGCCTTGCCCGGCGCAACCTTGCTGGGCGGCCTGCTGGGACTGATGCGTTTGTCGCGTCATCCGCTATTGGCGCGTGCCAGCGCGTTGCTGATCGAGCCTTTACGGAATACGCCGGTCTTGCTGCAGTTGTTCGTCTGGTATGGCTTGCTGCTGAATCTGCCCGATGTACGCGCGGCGTGGGCACCCTTGCCCTATGTGCTTCTGTCGAATCGCGGGCTGGCGCTGCCGGCGCTGCATGGGGCCTGGCCTTATGTGGTGGCCCTGCTGGGAGTGGGCGGTGCCACGTGGGCGCTGTGGCGCGGGCCGATATCGCACTGGCCGGTTTGGCGGGGGTCGATTTGGCGTGGGCCGGTTAAGCCTGGCTCGGACGGGTGCCGGCCGGTGTGGCGCAGGCCGATATGGCGCTGGCTGGTACTCGCCGCCTTCGTCGTGGCCGCAGCAGCCTGGCTTTGGGCTGACGCGCCCGCACTGACACTCGACTTGCCACGCCGGCAAGGCTTCGGCCTGCGCGGCGGCGCGCAGATCAGCATCGAATTCGCCGCGTTGACCCTGGGCCTGGCGGTCTTCCACGCGGCCTACGTGGCCGACATCGTACGGGGTGCGGTGCGTGCCGTGCCGCTGGGGCTCGTCGAAGCGGGACAAGCGTTGGCGTTGACGCCGGTCCGACTGTGGCGCCAGGTCATCCTTCCCAACGCCGCGCGGGCGGGCCTGCCGCCCTATGCCAACCAATGCCTGGCCGTCATCAAGAACAGCACGCTGGCGATCGCGATCGGCTACCAGGACTTGATGGCGGTGATCAACACGGCCATTACGCAAACGGGCCTGGCGCTGGAAGGCATGACATTGGCCACCGGCGTGTACCTGGCCTTGGCCTTGGCGCTGGGCACCGGCCTGGCCGCCTGGAACCGTCGCCTCAGCCGGCAGGATGCCGGCAGCCTGCACGGCCCGCGCTGGGGCGCCCGCCAGCCGCCGCCCCGCCTGACTGCCGGCGCACTGTGGGGGACGCCCATGCGTCTGCTCGTGACGACGCTGACGCTTGCGCCGCTGGCGTGGCTGACGTGGCGCCTGTCCGCCTGGGCGATCGTCGACGCCGTCTGGCGCGACCCCGTAGTGTGTGCCGCCGATGCCGCTGGTGCCTGCTGGGCCGCGGTACGCGTGAATCTGCCCTTGCTGATTTACGGCACCATGCCGCCGGAGGATCGCCCCGCCGCCACCGTCGCCATCCTGGCACTGGCCGCCGGCGTGTGGAGCGGCGCGCTGGCTGGTGGCCGGCCCAGACCCCGGCCCAGATCCCGGCCCGCGCCCCTACGGTTGCGGCGCTACAGCGTCGTTCTGGCCGCCATTGTCGCGCTATCAGCGTTGGCCGGCTGGCCTTGGGGCCACGCCCTGCCGGTGCTCCGCTGGAACGGCCTGTTGGCGACGACACTGCTTGCCATCGCGGCATTGCTGTTGGCCCTGCCACTGTCCATGCTCCTGGCACTGGCCCGACGCGCGCGACGTGCGATTCTGTCCTGGCCCGCGACGTTCGTCATCGAAGCCGCACGCGGCGTCCCCATGCCGGCCCAATTGCTCTTCGCATCCTTCGTGCTGCCGCTGCTGTTCGATGGCGGCATCGCCAAGTTCTGGATGGCGCTCGCGGCGTTGACCCTGCACACCGCCTGCCTGCTGGCCGAGGTGTGGCGCGGCGCCTTGCAGGCCGTTCCGGCAGGTCAGTTGCATGCCGCACGCGCCCTGGGCATGCGCACCCCAACGGCCTACTGGCACGTCATCTGGCCGCAGGCACGCCGCATCGCCACGCCAGCCGCACTGGGCGTGTTCGTCGGCGCCGTCAAGGACACCTCCCTGGTGGGCATCATCGGCGTCTTCGATCTTCTAGGCGCCGCCAAGGCCGTCATTGCCGACACCGTCTGGCGGCCGTATTACGTGGAGCTCTACGCCGCCGTCGCGCTGTTCTACTTCACCGTCTGCGCCCTGCTGTCACGCGCCGCCCGCCGCGCGGAGGCAGGCGCCGTTTGAAGATCCCGTTCGGAACAGGGGCTCTTACCGGTCTTGTAAAGGCGTCGAATCATCGTCTTGTGAGATGAGTCCAGCCCGGAAGATCCAGGATGCCAGGAGTGACAGGAGCGCCGGAACGCCGGAACGCCGGAACGCAGGACAAACACGAGATCGCAAACTATCAATCTTTGCGTCACAGCCATGTCCCATGGTTATGCAGATTCCAGGGAAATACGGAAAAACACGCGCCAAATCATGGCGTTGCCTTCTTCTGACGGTTGAAGAAGCGCTCACGCAACGCCAGGGTCGGCCCCTTCCCTCAAGGTCCGACCCGTTGCATGCTCCCGCCTGACGCCCGGTCCCCCATGCAGCAGCGCTGAGCCCAATTCAAATTCGCGACAGAACAAGGTCTCTCACTACCGTGGGAGACCTTGATGTTTGCTGTTGGTGGGATCGTGCGGGCGGCGCTGGCCTGGGTACCAGTGGCCGCCTGCAGCCGGGAAGCCGGGCCGACGGCCTCTCAACGGCCGCGCGTATCCAGTGACAAACGACAGAACGATTGAACGACAAGCATCGACGAGGAGCGATATCCATGAGCAAGACTTCAAACAAACGCAAGATGGGCTTGGCCGTGGCCCAGATGGGCCCGGTCAACCTGGCCGACACCCGTGCCGTGGTCGTCAAGCGCCTCGTCGACATGCTGCGCGAAGCCGCAGCACGGGGCGCCGAGTTCGTCGTGTTTCCCGAGTTGGCGCTGACCACTTTTTTCCCGCGCTATTGGATGGAAGAAGCCGAAGCCGTCGAACGCTTCTTCGAAAAAAGCATGCCCAACGACGACGTGCAGCCGCTGTTCGACGCCGCGCGTGAACTGTCGGTAGGCTTCTATCTGGGCTATGCCGAGATCACGCCGGAAGGCCGCCGTTTCAATACTGCCGTGCTGGTGGACCGCCAGGCCCGCGTCATCGGCAAGTATCGCAAGATCCACTTGCCGGGTCATTCGGACCACAAGCCCGACGCGCCCTTCCAGCATCTGGAAAAGAAGTTCTTCGAAGTCGGTGACCTGGGCTTCGGCGTATGGGAAATGGACGAAACCAATATCGGCATGTGTTTGTGCAACGACCGCCGCTGGCCCGAAACGTACCGGGTGATGTCGCTGCAAAGCGCCGAGTTGATCGTGCTGGGCTACAACACGCCCTCGCACAATATCCACTGGAACGAACCGGTGCACTGGCGCACCACCACGCACGAAATCGTCTTGCAGGCCAGTGCCTACCAGAACGCCGTGTGGGTGGCGGCAGCCGGCAAGTGCGGTTACGAGGACGGCTACCACATGATCGGCAGCTCGATGATTGTCGCGCCCTCTGGTGAAATCGTCGCGCGTGCCAGTTATGAAGAAGACGAAGTGATCACCGCGAATATCGACCTGGAACTGGGCCGCAGCTTCCGCGAACACGTCTTCAATTTCGCCAAGCACCGCAGCCCGCAGCACTACAAGCTGATCGTGGAGCGCACGGGCGCGGGCGATCCGCTGCCCAAGCCCTGATCGAGCCAGCTGATCGAGCCACTTGATCGGGCCAACTGATCGAGCCAACTGATCGGGCCAAGGTCCCGACCGGCCGTTGCGGACCGGCGCGCTACACGCGCAGCCTTACGCAGCGGCCAGGCCCCCCACCAATCCTCACTGCCCCTTCCAGAACAACACCACCGGCGCTTTCACCATGCCGGTGAATTTCGCATCGTAGGCCTTGAACTCCGAATACCCGCCCAGCGGCACGAAGGTCACCTGGTCGTAGCCGCGCTTCTGCAGCGCTTCGGCCACCCGCTTCTGCTCGTCCAGGCCCGAAGCCAGCGCGAATTGATCGCGCAGCTTGTTCATCTCGTCATCCCTGGCCCAGCCGGGATAGCCGTCATCCAGAATCGGATTGACGATGGGATTGATCAGATCCATCGCGGCCAGGCTCGAATGGAAAATGCTCCAGCCGCCCTGGTCCAGCGGCGCATCCTTGCTGCGACGCGCGAGCAGCGTGGCCCAATCCAGATTCTGCACTTCGACGTTCATGCCGATGTCACGCAAGGCCTGCGCCGTCACCGGCGCCAGGTTGACCAGGCTGCGCACGTCCGTGGGATGCAGCACCACCACCTTCTCCCCCTTGTAGCCGGCCTCTTTCAGCAGCGCCCGCGCTCGCGCCACATCGGCGGGCCTGGTCTGCGTCGCACCCACCTCGGTGCGATAGGCGGAGATGCAGCTCAGCATCGCGCCGCACAGTTGATAGAAGCGCGGATCGCCCAGCGAGGCTTCCAGATAATCGACTTGATACAGCGCCGCCAGCACCGCCCGACGAACCTTGACGTTGTCGAAAGGCGGCTGCTTCCAGTTCATGCGCAGCATGTACATATTGGTGTTGTCGCCATAGCCCTGCACCGTCACGCCCTTGACGCCATCGAGCTGCGGCATCAGATCCGGCGCAACGTTCTCGATGAAATCGATCTCGCCTTGGCGCAAGGCGTTGACGGCCGTCTGGGCGTCTGTCATGTTGACCACTTCCAGGCGATCGAACATGGCCTGCTTGCCGCCGGCAAAGTTATTCGCGACCTCGGCGCGGGGAACATAGTCGGCATTCTTCAAATAGACCGCTTTCACCCCGGGCTGGAAGGCCGCGGCATCGAAGCGGTAGGGCCCGGAGCCTACGTATTCCGTGATGGCGGTGGTCGCAGGCGTTGCCGCGATGCGGGCCGGCGTGATGAAAGGCACCGGCACGCCGGGCTTGCCCAGCGTTTCCAGCACCAGGCCGTAAGGCTGCTTGAGCACGAAGCGGAAGGTATCGGCGGCAGGACTGTCCAGGGTTTGCGTGGCGCCCATCAGGCGCGTGCCCATGGCGTCGCGCGTGGCCCAGCGCTTGAGTGACGCCACGACGTCGGCGCCCGTGACCGGCGCGCCGTCATGGAACTTGAGGCCGGCGCGCAGCTTGAAGGTCCAGGTCAGCTTATCGTCCGACACCGTCCAGCTGTCCACCATCTGCGGCTGCGGATGTGCCTGCGAGTCCAGCGCGAACAGCGTGTCGTAGATCAGGTAACCATGATTGCGCGTGATGTAGGCGTTGGTCAACACCGGATCGAGCACGCGCAGGGGGGCATGCATGACCACTTTCGCGGTACCGGGTTGCGCCGCCGTCGCGGGGGACACAGCGCTCCAGGCCAATAAATGGGCCGTCAACGTGGCGGCGATCAAAGCGTGCAGTCTCATCATGCGGGTCCTTGTTCTTATGTCGAAGAAAGTGTTCAAGCGCTCAGGCCATTACGCCGACCGCCGCCGCCAACGCGCCGTCACCGATGTCGATGCCGGTCCCACGCAACGCGGCCTCCACCGAGCCCAGCGCGCCAAGGATCATGCCCGGATGCACGGCCCCCAGATGGCCAATGCGGAACATGCGGCCGGCATACGGCCCCAGTCCGCCCGCCACCGCGGTGTGATGGCGTTCACGGGCGAGTGTGCGCATGGTTTCGACCGGCACGTCTTGCGCCACGGCAATGGTGGTCACTGAAGACGACCGCTCTTCGGGCACGGTGACGTGCAGCGACATCTGCCCGGCTTGCGCCCAGCATTCGACCGCGGCATGCACCATCAACGCGACTTGGCGATGGCGGGCGAAGACCTGTGCCGGACCTTCGTCACGGATCAGCGTCAACGCAGCGCCCAGGCCATGCAGCAGGCCTTGCGGCGGCGTGCCGCAGAATTTGCGATACAGCAGCGGGCTCTTGCGTTTGTCCCAGTCCCAATAGGAACGTGGCACCGGATTGGCGCGCGCCACCGCCATGGCGCGCTCGTCGACCGCGGTGAACGACAGTCCGGGCGGCAGCATCAGGGCTTTCTGCGAGCCGCCGATGGCCACGTTGACGCCCCAGTCGTCCATGCGGAAAGGAGTCGCCCCCAAAGACGCGATGACATCGGCGACCAGCAAGGCGGGATGCCCGCAGGCATCGATGGCCTGCCGTACGGCGGCGATGTCGCTGGTGGCGCCGCTGGCCGTATCCGTGTGCACGGCGAAGACCGCGCCGATACGGCGTTGATCATCCGCGCGCAGTGCGTCCTCGACGGCCTGCGGGTCCAAGGCCCGGCCAGGACGTACCGGTGTGCGACGGGCCACGCAGCCCAGTGCCTCGACATGCAGTGCCCAGGCTTCGGCAAAGAAACCACTGCCCGCCACCAGCACCTCGCGGCCTGGCGCAAGCAGATTGACGATGGCGGCTTCCCACGCGCCGTGGCCATTGGCTGCGTACATCAGCACATCGGCGTGCGTGGTGCCGAGCAGATCGGCCAAGCCGGTTTCGCAATCGTGGACCAGGGTTTCCAGGCGGATATCGGACAAGTCCATGCTGGGCCTGGACATGGCTTCACGTACGGCGTCGGGAACGTAGGTCGGCCCGGGAGTGTGCAGGAGTTGCGGGCTGGCGCCGGCCGTGGCGGGCGTGGATGGTGAATCGCGCATTGGTCTCCCCAACGTGGGTGGTCGCTTCGACGCGCGGATTCGAGCGGGGTGGCTGCATCGCTCCGCGACGCTATTGGTATCGCCAGTCAATACTTATATACTTTATGGAAATATTCTAGCGGTGCATTTCGCTTGAGCAAAGGGTGAAGACGATGGGGTTTTCCCGGAGGGATGCCGTCCGAAGCGGGAGCACGGATCGCGCGCGCGGCCCGCGTAGCGGGCGGCGCAGTCCGGCACGGATCAGGGCCGCGCAAATGAAATCGCCCAGACGCAAGGTCTGGGCGATTTCATTCCGAGTCTGCGGGACGTCACGGCCTGGCGGTCAGGATCTCACCGACGACGTTCACCAAGTCCTGCAGATCGAAAGGCTTGGCCAGAAAAGCCGAATACTCGTTGCCGCAGGCGACCGCCACGGAATCTTCCGGAAGCCCGCTCATGACGACGCAGGGCACTTCATGCAGATAGGCGTTATCGCGCATGGCGGTCAAAAGGGAAGCGCCGCCCATGCCCGGCATCATGACGTCGGACACCACCAGGTCGGGTTTCAACTCGACCATGCGAGACAGCGCCGCCAGGCCGTCGGTTTCCATATAAACGTTATGCCCTTCGTTGGTGAGGGCATCCCGTACGATTCTTGCCAGGGCGGCCTCGTCATCGACCACCATAATCTTTGCCATTTCTACTTTGCCGCGCCGCGCGCGACCCCTATGCTGAATCTCGTGTGTCCGCAGCAATCGCGCAGCGGATTCGACCGAGGCGCGACGGTAGCAATTACCGTTCCCGAGCGCCATGGCAATACGAAATTTCTGAGAAAAAAAGCGTCGTTCAAGATAGAGCGCTTAACGCCGGGATAGTTCGCGCTATTCGCGCAAACGTTCGCCACGCCGAGGTAAGGGAGTGACATCCTCTATACCAATCGGCAAGGCACTGTGCGGGCGCCACGGGACTGTGGTGACTCTCGTGACTGTGGTGACTCTGCTTGTACCTGCTGGATCGCTGCAGGTGTTGCCGAGCGCAGGTCCTATAAACGTAGGGCGCCTCTCCATTAATTAAACAGGGGCAAACCCTAGGGATCCATGCTGATTTAGAATCCTGCCATGCCAATCAGGACCCTGCTCCGTCGCGCAGCACGCCGCACGCACGCTTTGCCGTGCCTGCTGCTGCTCGCCGTGCTCCTGCGCGCGCTCATTCCGGTAGGCTATATGCCGGATCCTGCTGCGTTGCGCCAAGGCATGTTCCGCATGAGCCTGTGCAGCGCCGGCGGTGCCATGTCGCATATGGATATGCCCGGGATGTCCGATTCGGACCCGTCCGGCCACGCTGGCCACATGATGCACACCGTCGGCGACATGGCCTCGCATGCGCCCGACTCGGGCGAACATTCCGCCGGCACCGAGTGCCCGTTCTGGGCGGCCGCTCATGTCGCGCTTGACCTGCCCCCGGTCATCATAGAACCGGTACTGGCCACCCCACGTGACGCAGTCATCCGTTTCGAGGTGCCGGCCAGCCTGCCGCCCCTCCCACCCGCCGGGCCGCCACTGGGCCCGCGAGCACCGCCTTTCGCCTGAGATCTCCCGACGTCGCTTCGCTTCCGGCCATGGCCGCAAGCGATCCTCATTGCGTTTTCGGATCAGGTGCAAACCATGTCCAAGATTCCATCCGGCGCCGCCTCGGCACCCGGCGGGGAGGCCGCCATTGCTCGCCCCCCTACACAGAGCGCCTTCGTCGCCCTGCTCACTCGGCTGCATTTCTATGTCGGGCTGTTCGTCGGCCCCTTCATCCTCGTCGCGGCGGTTACCGGCACCTTGTTCGTGCTGACACCGCAGATCGAGAGCCGCATTTATGCCGATGCGCTCTACACGGATGCTACCGGCCCCGCACACTCGCTCACCGAGCAGATCGCCGCGGCCAGCACAGTGATAGGCCCGGACGACACGCTGTTCTCGGTCCGCCCCGCGCCACGGCCAGGCATGACCAGCCGCATCCTGTTCAGCGAACCACGCCTGCAAGCCACGGCCGAACAGCGCGCCATCTTTGTCGACCCCGTCACATTGGCCATCAAGGGCGACATGAACGTCTACGGGACCAGCAGTACGCTGCCTTTCCGCACGACGCTGGATTTCCTGCATCGCAACCTGATGCTGGGCGACCTGGGCCGCAACTACAGCGAACTGGCCGCGTCCTGGTTGTGGTTCGCGGCGCTGGGCGGCATCATCCTGTGGTGGCAGGCCTCACGCCGCGAACGTCTCGCGAGGCGCCCCGCCACGGGAACGCGGGCACGCCTGCGGCGCTGGCATAGCGTCATCGGCCTGTGGATCGCCATCGGCCTGTTCTTCCTGTCCGCCACGGGGCTGACCTGGTCGCGTTGGGCCGGCGGCAATATCGACGTCGCGCGCGAGAAGCTGGGTTGGGTCACGCCGCCTTTGTCGACGCGCCTGACGCCGCAGGCGATGGGCGGTATGCCCGCCATGGCTGGCGCTGCGAATGAAGCCCATGACGATCACGGGGGCCACGCGGGGCACGGGGGCCATACCATGCCGAATACCCCCGTGAGCACCGACTACGCCACGCGCTTCGACGCCATCGAGCGCAGCGCCCGGCAAGCCGGCATCGACGCCACCGACATCGAGATCCGCCCGCCACGCAAGCCGGACCAGGCCTGGACCGTACGGGAAACGGATCGCGCGTGGCCCACGCAGGTCGACGCCATCGCCATCGACGGGCGCGACCTGTCGGTGGTCGGCCGTTCCGACTTCGCGACGTTTCCGTTGATCGCCAAACTCATCCGCTGGGGCATCGATACCCACATGGGCATCTTGTTCGGCTGGGTCAATCAGGTGCTCATGGCGCTATTCGGCATCGCCTTGTCGGCCATGGTCGTACTGGGCTACGCGATGTGGTGGCGGCGCCGGCCCGCGCCGGGCGCCCCGGTGCTCACCGTGACGCAGGCGTGGACCCGCCTGGGCCACGGCGCCCGCGGCGGCATCGCCGCGCTGGCCGTCGCCGTCGGCTGGGCCTTGCCAGCCTTGGGCGTCAGCCTGCTGGTATTCCTGCTGGTGGATATCGCACGCTGGCGTCTGGCACGGCGCGGCGCGCGGCGCGCCGTGTCCCCGGTGCGCGCCTGAGTCAGCGATAAACTTCCGCCTGCGCCGCGCTCAAGTCGGCGCGGGCGTCGTCGAGTTTGCGCTGGGCCTTGGTGATGTCTTTCTGCTTGCCCTTGGCCTGCTTTTCCGCGAGCTCATCCTCGCGCTCCTTCACTTTGGCCTGAGCGTCGCGCACCTTGCCTTCGCGCTCCCGCTGCAGGCCCGCGTCGGTGCACTGGCTGGCGCCTGCCAGCGCTTCCTGCAGCCCCTTCACTCGGTTCTTGTTGCCGCTTTCCTGGGCAAAGCGCAGCTCACGTTCGATGTCCTGCTTCTTGCCCGCGCAGCCGCGCAGGCGTTCCTGGGGCAGTGGGTCCGCGGCATGGGCCGGCAGCCACGCGGTGCAGGCAAGCAGGGCCAGGATGGAAACGACAGGTCGCAACCCTATACGTCGACGGGTGCTGTGGGACGAGCGATTCGGCATGGTCAACTTCCTCTCCTCGTTGAGTCCCGCGGCTTGCGGGTGCTTGGAGGATAGCTGCTGACGGCTTTCCGAGCAATGTCATCGCTTCCTATGGCAAGGTCGCGGGCAGCAGAGAAGGTCGGGCCTTACAAGGGCAACGCCATCCCCCCAGGGCTGACATCAGCCGCCCGCCCCCGTTGCAAAGAAATCCGCTTCCGTCACCGGCCATTGCCGGAACAAGCTGTCGGGTCCCAGTTCGCCGATGCTGTTCAAACCCAGCATCGCCAGGTTGCGCGACACTTCATCGCGCAGCAGGCCCAGGGCGTGATCCACGCCCGCGCGGCCGCCCACCGCCGCGGCGTACATGAAGGGCCGGCCCACGAATACGCAGGCCGCGCCCAGGGCCAGGGCCTTGAGCACATCGCCGCCGCGCCGCACGCCGCCGTCCATCATCACCGTCATACGGCTGCCCACCGCGTCGACGATGCGCGGCAAGGCGCGCAGCGGCGCCACCGCGCCGTCCAGCTGCCGTCCCCCGTGATTCGATACGATGATGCCGTCCGCCCCGCAATCCAGGGCCTTCAACGCGTCACCCTCGTGCAGCAAACCCTTGATCACCAGATTGCCGCGCCACTGCTTGCGGATGGCGCGGATATGTTCCCAATTCAAATGCTCCCGGCCGGTGGTATCGCGCAGGGCGCTCAACGACAGCATGGGCGCCCCGCGGGTAGCGAAAGAGTTTTCGAAATGCGGCATGCCATGGCGCAGCAACGTCCGCGCGAAGGTACCCAAAAGCCAGTGCGGGCGGATCATGCCATCCCAGGCCAGGCGCGCGCTGGGGCGCAGCGGCATGGAGAACCCGGTGCGGACGTTGTTCTCGCGGTTCGCCCACACCGGCAGATCCACCGTCAGCACCAGTGTCTGAAATCCGGCCGCCGCGACGCGCGCGATCAGGCCTTCGATGCGCGAGGTATCGCCAGGCAGGTAAGCCTGGAACCACGTTGCCGGCGCCGCCTCGTGCACTTCCTCCATGCGGATCAGGGACGTCCCGCTCATGATGGCAGGCACGCCGGCGGCCTGTCCGGCCTGGGCCAGGACGATATCGCCGCGATAGGCGGAAATCGCGCTGATCCCCACGGGGGCTATGCCGAAAGGCGCACGGTACGTCTGGCCGAACAGCGTGACCTCGGTGCTGCGGGCGCTGACGTCGACCATCACCTGCGGTCGAAAACGGTAATCGTCGTACTGCAGGCGGTTGTCACGATACGACCGGTTGGTCTCCGCCGCTCCGACGATATAGCCGAACAGCGGCCGCGGCAGGTAACGCCGTGCCGCGCCTTCGAAATCGTCCAGGCACAGCAGCGGGCGCAAGCGGCGCGGCAGGGAACTGAGCGGTGCATAGGCGGCGCGGGCAGGCGCGGGAGCGGGCGAAGAGGACATGATGGACGATGGGCTCGGACAGGGATGACGTGGCGGCGATGCCGGCTAAGCACCGCGAACCAGAGCGTAGCGCCTATCCATTAAACGAAAAAAGTGAATAATTTAAAATGCTTTAATTCGCTTTAATCGAACATGTCCTCATTTCGCCCGGTCTCCCCCCGCTGATGACACTCAAACAACTGGAAGCCTTCTACTGGGCCGCTACCTGCGCCAGCTTCGCGATTGCCGCCGAACGGCTGCACCTGTCCGTGTCCTCCCTATCCAAGCGCATCAGCGAACTGGAAGGTGGCCTGGGCCTGCCGCTATTCGATCGACGGTCCCAGCGGGCGCGCCTGACGCCGGCAGGAGAAAAATTGCTGCCGCGTGCCCAGGCTTTGCTGCAGCATGCCCAAACGTTGCGCGCGGCGATAGCGCAACCGGCCGAGATCGAAGGGGTCTGCCGCTTTGGCGTGGGTGAGCTGACAGCCCTTACCTGGCTGCCCAAGCTGGTGGCGGCCGCGCGCAAGCGCTATCCCCAGCTACGCCTGGAACCGTATGTCGACGTCGGTGGAGAACTGCGGCGGCGCGTGCAGAACGGCGCCCTGGACTTTGCCGTGATCGCGGGCAACCCCACGTCGCCGTCGATCCGTGCATTGGGCGCGGCGCGTTATACCTGGTGCGCGGCACCGGCGCTGGTGGGAGACGCGGTACGCATCAGCGCCGATCTGCTGGGACGCCACCCGCTGGTCACGCTACCGCGCGAGGCAGGCACCACGCGTATTCTGGATGATTGGCTGACCGCCAGCGGCATAGCCACGGCTCAGCCCTTGACCTGCAATAGCTGGGGCGCGGTGGCGGGCCTGTTGCTGGAAGGCATAGGCATCGGCTTCCTGCCCGTCAGTTGGGCCACCGCCCTGGCGCAGCGGGGCACGCTGCGCATCTTGCGCGCACGCCCCGCCTTGGCGGCCTTGCCTTATGCGTTCAGCCACCGGGACGACGATACGCGCCCCTTGATCGATGCCATGTATGGCCTGGCGCGGCGGACGGTGGATTTCGGCATGGCGGTGCGTTTGCTCTGAGATGCGCAGCTGAGACGTGCAGCTGAGACGTGCAGCTGAGCTGCGCAGCTGAGACGCGCAGATCAGGCCAGCGGTTGACCGCCGGTGGGAATGTGGATCTCCTCAAGCGAGTTCCTGCTTCCCGTATCGCCAGCTTGGGCGTCCGGCGGGGTGGTGACGATGCCCCGCGCGTTGGTAACGATGTCGATCAAATCCGTAATTCGAGGGATATCCACGCCATATAGCGTCCTGTCGTCGCCGGCGATATTGGCTTGGTCGATTACCGCGTGGGAGATGCTATCCAGCTCTCCAAAACCACGCACAGAGGAATTTGCCGCTTGAGCATCGATAAAATGGCTGGTTGCGCCGGTATCGCGCAGTGAGTTGTTGATGATAGTCATCGGGAAGAATCTCCAAGGAAATAACAGTCGTGGAAGCGCTACTGCCTTAGCATGCGGCGATGCCCATGCGAATGACGGCAGCCAGCGCGGGCTACTGCATAAGCCTCTCTGAGTTCACGCAAACGACCACTCGGTTCCCTTCTTTCTGCATCAACATCACATAGGCCACTCCGGCATCAGGTCGGGGGGCTGTCAGGTTTGATCTACAACCTCCGCGTCACGCCGCCCGGCGGTCCGGCAAGTGAACATCGACCAAGATATCGGCGAACGGTGCGTGTACCAGTCCCTGCTCATTTTTTTCAACCGCCATCCATTCCATCAGCGCAGCCACGTCACTGTGGACGTTCTTGTAATCACGCTTGAGTAAACGCGCCAGCGCGGAGATCGACACCGGCCCGGCTTCACGCAGGCCGGCCAGTAATTCCCAGCGGCGCGGCGTAAAGACAGCGCTTAGCTGGGCGATGTTCTCGAAGCCGATCTCGTAATGCGGGGTCACCGCGACCCCAGCGTCCATTCCCGTCATGGCAGCGGCCGCCCGCCCCAAAGTATGGCGGACATCTTCGCCAACTCGTACATACAACGTTTTTTCATCCATTACTGGCCTCTTGCAGCGTACGAGACGCGATCCAGAAGACGAATACGATCAAAACCAGCCTATGGTGTCAAGGGCCATAGGTGAGGTTGCGACGAGGGAATTCTGCGCCCTGCCGCGCTAGCGCACCATTCGTAGATCTACGCGAGGGTTTCCCCCGTAATCCCCACTATCCAATCTCTATGAGACCCATATTTGAATGCGCGGGCGATTCCGGCGACACTAGGGCGGCATTGCCGGTCCATGACGACAACATCGCAGACCGGCGTTCCCGCGACTCGTACCTCGGGTCGCGCTTCCAGGATCCGTTGCCTTGATCACCAGCATCAGCATTCTCGTCCGCGACCGCTTGAGCCGCCCCCTTCTGCAGATGCGCGACAGCGCAGCCACCACCGGCCCACTGGCCTGGAGCTTCTGGGGCGGCGCGACGGAACCCGAAGACGTGGACCACGCTCACACCGCCGCGCGTGAGCTGGAAGAAGAACTGGCGATCGTCGCCAGCCCCGCTGACTTCATCGAGATAGGCCGGCGCACCGGCAGCGACGGCAAGGAGGCTGCCTTGATGCTGCTGCCCCGTCCCGTCGAATGGGGTGACTTCCGCGTGCTGGAAGGCGCGGGCGCCGGCTTTTTCCACCTCCACGAAATCCGGCAGCTTCCCGTGACCAAGTCATTGGCCTGGTATCTCGCCAATCGCCCCGACGTATTCCTGCCGTCGCAAAACCGCTGACACATTTCCCATGCAGGACGTCCCGCCACCCCTAGACCTGTCCGGCCTCGCACAGAGTCTCTACGCGCAGGGGACCGAGGAAAGCATCCTCGCGCGGCTGCTGGATCGCATCGCCCCGACCAACCGCCACTGCGTCGACATCGGCGCTAGCGACGGCCTGCGCAACAGCAACACCGCCCTGTTGCTGCGTGAGCGCGGCTGGCAAGGGCTGCTCGTCGAAGGCAGCACCTATCGCTATGAAAAACTGCGGACGCATTACGGTGCCGCCGGCAATGTGCGGCTGCGCCAGGAGCGCGTCCAGCCCGACACCCTGGATGCGCTGCTGGCCGACGCCGCCGTCCCCCCGGACTTCGACCTGCTTTCCATCGACGTCGACGGCAACGACTATTGGCTCTGGCGCGGGCTCACGGCGTTCCAGCCCCGCATCGTCGTCATCGAGTACAACCCCTATTACGCACCGCCCGAACGCTGGGTCATGCGCTTCAATCCCGACCACGCCTGGGACGGCTCGACCTACTACGGCGCCAGCCTGACATCGCTGTACCATCTGGGCCAGACCAAGGGCTATGAGCTGGTGTGTTGCGACGACATGGGCAATAACGCGTTTTTCGTCAGGCAGGATCTGTATCCGCGGCTTGGCATCACGGACAACAATCCGTCGGTGCTGTTCCGGCCCGCCATGTACAAGCTGCGCTATGTCGGGCAGAACACCTTCGTGACCGGCCATCCCTACCGCCACGGCCCCTACGAGGCCATCTGAATGCACCTTTCCGCCGACGTGCTCGACGAAATATACGTGGCATACGGATTGAGTCCGGGGATGGCCACGACACGCGCCAGCCGTGTCAGCGAGCGCGTATGGCGCTTTTCCACCGCGAAAGGTGGCGTGGCCGTCAAATTCTACGGGCAAGACCAACTCGTCAGGGCAAGGAAGGAAACCGCGCTGGTTGCGTATCTGAACACCCAGGCCGATCACCGCTTTCGCGTCCAGACCTTGCTGCGCACGACCGCCGGCGCGCCCCTGTGGCTGGGGCCGCATGCCCGCGCCATGGTCACCGCCTGGGCCCCTGGCGCGACCCGAACCTACGATACCTACACGCTGGCCGAATGGGCGGCGCTCGGCGCCAGTCTGGCGTCCTTGCATCTGAGTCTGGATCAGTACCCTGCCGCCATGCCGGACACGCTGCTGGCGCGCCTCGCCGCGTTCGATATCGATGAGATCAGGCGCGAACTGGGACAGGCGGAAAAACATGGCCTGCAAACCTACGTCGACGCCTGCCTGCGTCTGATAGACCAGCATTACGCCGGCAGCCTGGCCGGCTTCCCCACGGATGACCCGCAGCGCCCTATCCACAATGACTACAACCAATTCAATTATTTATTCGGCGAGACACTGCCGCCGCTCGTCCTGGATTGGGAAGCGTCCATAGGCGCGCCGCGCGAATACGAAGTCGTGCGCTGTTTGAACCATCTTCCGTTGGAAGCCCCTGCTTCAGCCGCCGCCTTCGTGCAGGCATACCTGCGGTGGCGGCCACTGCGCATCGAACGAATGGCCTGGGCCGTCGATGCCGCCAGCCTGCAACATGCGCTCAAGCGGTGGATGCTGCAAGGCTGGTTGAGCGATCCGCAGCGTTACGCCACCCATCTGCAAGGCGCCATGCGCATGGTCTCGATGATGGCCGGCGCGCGCGCCTCACTGATCGATTTCTTTCTGCGCTGCATAGAGGAAGGCAACTAGCGTGAACCCGAATGCCCAAGACCACGCGCCCGCGGCCGTGGCGTCCGCCCCTCGCGGGCATGTCTTTCCGCCGCCGATGGACCGCGACTATCCCATCCAGGCGGGCCGCATACGAACGCGGTCGCTGGAAGCGCACATCGTCGACCACTGCAATCTGACCTGCGCCGAATGCTGTTCACTGTCGCCGCTGCTGCCGCCCTGGTTCGCCAGCCCGGACTCGATCGCCGCGGATCTGCGCATGGCAGCCAAGGTCTTGAGCCCCGGCGTCTTCAAGCTGGTTGGCGGCGAACCGCTGCTGCACCCGCAACTGGTCGACCTCATCCATGCCGTGCGGGAAACAAGGATCGCACCCGTCATCTCCATCACCACCAATGGGCTGAAGCTGGGCGAGATGAGCGACGCGTTCTGGCAAAGCATCGATGCCATCACCATCTCCCGTTATCCGCGCCCGCGCCTGTCGCCCGACCTGATGGCCCATATCGAAGCGCAGGCGGCAGGACATGCGGTGCGCCTGAACTGGAAAATGCAGAACGAATTCACCAGCATGACGCGCCAGAGCGCCGCCACCGACCTGGCACAGACTCAGCGCATCTATCACGACTGCTGGATACGCGAACGCTGCCACATGATCCGCGACGGCATGTTCTACACCTGTACCCGCCCGGCGCACTTCAACACCCTGTACCAAGGCAAGCAGGATTTCCA
Source organism: Bordetella sp. LUAb4 (assembly GCF_021325795.1). Classification (GTDB taxonomy): domain Bacteria; phylum Pseudomonadota; class Gammaproteobacteria; order Burkholderiales; family Burkholderiaceae_B; genus Bordetella_C. The sequence continues at coordinate 20,990 of NZ_JAHPZX010000012.1, forward strand.
ATCCGACGGGCTGCGCCTGCGCGACGACACAGCCATGCTGGACGACATGCTTGCCTACCTCAATCGCCAGGAGCCGCTGAAAGCCTGCCTGGAGTGCCATGGCGGCAGCGCCCCGCAGGCACCGCATCGCATCATGAAGCGCGTGGAGGTGGCAACCCTGAAAGCGTATTACCAGGAGCAAGGCGCGCGGCGAGCCGCCTTGAAACCCGCAGTGGCAGCCGAGGTCAGCAGCGCATGATAGCCGCCACGCGAGATGAATTCGGCTTTCGGCGCATCCTTTACGCCGAGCAGGCAGACGTCACGTCGAACAGCATCCAGGGACTGCTGCGCGAATCGCGCCTGTCCCCCGGGGTACCGGATATTGCCGCGATCCACGGATATCTCAGCGGCGAACGGCTGGCAGGCCGTACGGTGCTGCGCGATGTCCTTGCGGTACCGCCCGCTCACGCCTTGATCCGTTCACAGCAAGGCTGGACACTGCGGGCGGCGCCCAATACCGCCGAGCGCGGCGATCTCAAGAATGCCCTGCGGGCGTCCCTGCAAAGGGCGCTGGACAGCGGCAAGCGCGTCGCCCTGGCCTTGAGCGGCGGCCTGGACTCCGCGCTGTTGCTCGCTTTGCTGCGTGAGATGGGCGTTCAACGCAGCATTCCGTCCTACATCCTGGTGACCGACCTGCCCGATTACTGCGAACGGGACACCGCGCTCGACATCGCCGACCGCCTGGACGCCCGCGTGAAGCTCGTGCGAGTCACAGCCCAGGACTTCGTAGCGGCGCTACCCGATGCCACGCGCTGCGTCGAAGAGCCCATGTTCAACGTGCATCCCGTCGCCAAGTTGTTGCTGGCCCGGGCCATGGCGGTCGACGGCATCGGCCTTGCCATCACCGGCGACGGCGCGGATCAGGTCATGCGCCGCGATCAATCGGCCAATTACCTGCCTTTATGCAATGCCATGTTCGCCGATGCGGCGGTGTCGCTGCACGCCCCCTTCCTGGACGGCGCGGTCTCGCGACATCTCACCAGCCTGCCGCGCGATCCGGACAAGCAATGCCTGCGCGACCTGGGCGGACAACTGGCCCTGCCCGACCGCCTGGTGCGTGGGCCCAAACAAGGGAGGCTGGCTCCCGCGATGGATTTGCGTTTTCTGGTCGACGATACGCGGATACGGGACGTGTGCACACTGCTGGGCCTCTCCCAGCCGGCTTTGCAGGCCGATACGGAACGCACGCTGTGGACAACCTTGGTGCTGCTTCTGGATACGCTGCAGGCCGACCTCGCCACGGCGCCGGCGGCCAGCCGGACACAACGAAACACGCCAACATGAAGCGCATCCTTTTCTGTGTGGTCCCTGAAAAGGGCCATCTCAATCCTTGTATCGGCCCCGCGCAGCACTTGCGCGCAGCGGGTTGTGCGGTCGCGTTCTACGCGCCAGCCGACATCAGCGATCAGCTCGACGCGGCCGGCGGCTTTGAACTTCTGGGCCCCCGTACCAAGCTGGAGCGGCACGATATCTCGCGCGGAGCGAGCTTCGCCGCCAACATCCAGGACGCGGACTGGCTACGCCACTGGATACGCGTCCTGCTTGTTGAACAGGCCCCGGCGCTGGTGAACAGCATCCGCGCCATCCTGCGGGAGTGGCGGCCGGACGTAGTCGTCATCGATCCCCTGCTCTACGCATCGTCCATCGCCGCGCAATTGGAGGGGCTGCCCTGGGTGGCGCTGTCCAATTCTCTCAACCCGGTGTTGCCGGCGGATCTGGATTCCGAACTCCTGCGTACGGTGCGCTGGCTCGGGCCGGACCGCGAGCAGTTGTTCGCACGCTATGGCTTGCAGGCAAGGTTCAATGGCTGCGACGTCCTGTCTCCCTACCTGACCTTGGCGCTGACCACCGAAGCCCTGGTTGGTACCCCGCCGGCGGGCGTCCAACTGGTCGGCCCTGCCCTGCCGGCGGGCGCGCGCGGCGACGAAGCGTCCTTTCCCTGGGAACGTCTGGATCCGGAGCGCCCGCTGATCTACATGTCGCTGGGCAGCCAGCTCTACTATCAGCCAGAAGTCTTCGGCAAGGTCATCGAAGCCGTGCGCGGCAAGCCGGTGCAATTGGTCCTGTCCGTGGGAGAACTGGTCGACACCGATCTGCTACCGGTCGACCACGCGCACAACGCGCAAGTCATCGCCGTGCGCTACACGCCGCAACTGGCCTTGCTGCGGCGCACAGCCGTATTCATCAACCACGGTGGCGCGAATTCGGTGATGGAAGCGCTGGCCTGCGGCGTTCCCATGCTGCTGTCGCCCTTCTGCAACGACCAATTCCATTCTGCATGGTTCGTTGAACGGGCGCGGGCCGGCATACAGCTCGATCTACGCAGCGCGACGGCGGGACAAATCGCCGATGCGCTCGATAAGCTGCTGCGGCCGGAGACGGCGGGTGCGAATACGGCGGCGGGACCGACAAGCGGGATGACCGCCCCAGCGTCGTTGGACGCGAATGCCGCCCAGGGATCGATACGCGCGAACGTCGCCCGCGTGGCCGCCAGCTATCGACAGCAGGATGGGTCGGCGCAGGCAGCGCGGCTGATCAGCGAACTCGCTTCAGGAAGCCGCCCGGAGACAGCGTCATGATCACGCGATCCTCGATTTCGCCGTCGACCTGGAAGCGATCGTCATCCGCCAGGAAGGCTCGCACGGCGGTGGCCGGATTGTTGCCCCTGCCATAGGGCTTGCCATGAAACATCGCCTCGGGCAGATATTCCATGATGGTGTCCATGACCACGATATAGCTGTCGCGCGTCACGAATTCGGCATAGCAGGCCAGTTCGCGCAGGACGTGAGCGTGAGTGTGCGTCAGATCGAGGATCACCAGCACCGGTCCGTCCCCCGTGATGCGGGCACGAATCGCGGCCAGGGAAGCGTCCGCGCAGGACTCACCTTCCAACAATTGCATGCGATGCGCCAGGCGATGGGATTGCAGGCGTTCGCGGACCTCCGCGCGCAGGCGCGGCTCGACGGCGATGACCTGGCCCTGGTCGGTCGCCAACGCCAGCATCGATGCCGAGAAGATGACGCCGCCACCCGCCGCGATGCCGGTCTGCACGATGCACGCTGGGCGTATGCGCCACACCAGTTCCTGGATGGCGAGCATGTCGCCCGGCAGATGAAAGAACCGTTCGCCCAGCCAACGCGTGTTGAACAGATGATTGAACTCGGCCGCGCGCGTCAGCCACTGGATATTGATGTCCCGCATGCGGGCCGAGATGCTTTCAGACATGATCCATGCAGCTGATACGGGAAGCGTGATGGCGCTGGATACGCTACAGGCGCTCTTGCACGCGAACTGGGGGATAAGAGCGCTGCATTTGCAGTCGCTGCCGTCCGGGCATACTAACAAAAGCTATCTGGTCGAGGTGCATGAGGAGAGCGCTGGGCTGGATGCCGACGGCGGCTATGCCCACAGTGCCAATCCCGCGCCTCGCGGCGCCAGGCTGCAGGCGCTACGCCACGGCAGGGCCGCTAACGGCGGCGCGGGTGCGGCTCATCCCCCGCTGATATTGCGCGTATCCTGGCCGGGGAAGACCGTGTGTCAGGTTCATCGCGAGGAAACGTTGCTGGCCGCCCTGGGGGCGTACGCCGCTTTGCCCGCCGTGCCGCGGCCGCGATTCACCTTGGATGGCCGATCGTACATTCAAGCCGGAGGGTGCTGGCTGCATTTATTCGCCTGTATCCCGGGACGCACCGGATTTCCTGTGCACGCGCCGCAGGGTGCTTCGATCCGCCAGATCGCAGTCGCCGCCATGCGGACACTCGGCCATCTGCATGACGCCATGGCCGATATCCCCATCCGCCTGGACATACGCGCTTGCGATTCCGATGTTGCCGATGTTGTTGATGCTGCCGATGTTGCCGATACCACCGATACCACCGATACCACCGATACCTTCGATACCACCGATGCCGCCGCTACCACCGATACTGTCGATAGGGATGTAAGGTCCCGCGTCGGGCCCCTCAACTCAGCGCCGCCCCCGGTCGCCTGGCTGGCGCAGCGTCACGCGCGCGTTTCGTCGAGGCCAAAGCCTGGCTTGCCTGATGGATTGGCACAGCACTATGCCGAGGTCATGTCCCGTGCCGGTGCACACCTGGCCACGGCGGCGGTGAGCATCCCCGGCCCCACCGGCTGGCTGCATGGTGACTACCACGCGGGGAATCTGCTATTTGCCGATGCAGACCGGTTTGCCGACGCAAATCGCACAGACGCCAACGTCACTGCCAGCGCCAGCCTCATCACCGGCATACTCGATTTCGATGACGTCGGCATTGGTTCGCCATGGCTGGAAGCGGCATTCGCGCTTTTCGCGTTGACACGCGACACGACGGTCGAACATGCGTTCGCCTATGACGCGAGCATCTGGGATCTGGGTTTGAAGGCCTACGCGACGCAACGGCAGACGTCCAGCAGTGACGTCGACACAGACACAGACACAGACACAGACACAGACACAGACACAGACACAGACATAGACATAGACATAGACATAGACACAGGCAAAGGCAAAGGCACAGACGCAGACGCAGACGCAGACGCCAGCGCTGGCACTGGAACTGGAACTGGAACTGGTACCGGCACCCGTGCCGCAACCGCGAGCATGGCCGATTACCTGCGCGTGAACCGCGATACGCTCAGGACGCTCTTCTGCATCGACCAGATCCTGATCCACCTGGAAGCCGCGCAGCGCGGCCTATGGCAGCCGGGCCCCGGCATCGGCTTCCTGGGATGCTGGCATCAATTGTTGAATGACGCGCCGCCGCTCAAGACGTCGCACCGGTAAACGGCGCGCCCTCGCCAAACGCCGCGGCACCGTTGAACGACGTGCCATCGAGCAGCATCCGCAGCGCTTCCACCGTCGCCGGCCGCGCTTCGCCATGACGCGAGCTGTCGTGCATGCAGACCAGCACCCGCTCATCCACCATGCGCCGCTCCGCCACATGCGCGCGCAGGGTGTCCAGCAAGGCCAGCGCGGACGGCGCGGGCCTTTGCCAGTCGTCCATGATCAAGGTCCAATCCGTATGCAGCCGGCCCAGACGCTCAAGCACGTGCAAGCGTGGATCATCCTCGATCAATCCATATGGCAGCCTTAACGGAATCACCGCGGGCGCCGCTACGCCGGCTTCCTGGTACGCGTGGCGGATCAGCGCATCGGTCCTCTTGATCTCATCGATCAGTGCGGCCTCCGACAAGGCCCCCGCGCGCGCGTGCGTATAAGTGTGATTGCCCAGGACATGCCCTTCCCGCGCCATCCTGACGGCAGTCAGCGGATCACGTTCCAGATTCGCGCCCAGCAAGAAGAACATCGCCTGGCACGATCCCACCCGCAACACATCCAGCAGCGCCGGTGTCGAAGGCCCAGGCCCGTCGTCGAAGCTCAGGTATATGGATGCGGCCATGCCCGCCTGCCTTGAAGTTCCGCCGGCCGGCCGCGCGCTCAGGATTTCGCGGGCGCCGTCTCGTGGTCTATGGCGCGGTACTTTTCCACCGCGTGCTTGAGGATAGCACCGAACGCTTCCGGGCTAGCGCTGGGCTTCACCTCTATGCCCTGCTTGCCCAGCACCGCCTCGGTCTCCGGACGCCGCAGCACCTTGGCGATGGCATCGTGCAGCTTCGTCACCACCGGCGCGGGTGTCTTGGCCGGCGCCAGGATGGCGTTGAACGTATCGTCCTCGAAGCCCGGCAAACCGGCCTCGGCGATGGTCGGCACATCAGGTAGCAGCTTCGACCGGGTCGTGGTGGTCACGCCCAACGCGTTGAGTTTTCCGGCCTTCACGTAGGTACCTGATGTGCTCACCTGGTCGAACATGATCATGACCTGTCCACCCACCAGATCGGTCAGCGCCTGCGAATTGCCCTTGTACGAAACGCCCAGCATCTTCACGCCGGCCTGCTTGCTGAAGAGCTCCGCCGCGATGTATCCCGTCGACCCTACCCCAGACGACGCATAGGACACTTCGCCGGGATGGGCGCGGGCGCGGTCTATCAGCGCCTTGACCGTATGCTGCGGCACGGAGGGATGGGCCACCAGCACCATGGGAATCTGGCAGGTCTGCGTCACCGGCGCGAAATCCGCGATAGGGTCATAGCCGGCGTCCGGCACGAATTGCGGCGCGGAGACGAAGGTGTTGGCCACCGCCAGCAGCGTATAACCATCGGGCGCCGCGCGCGCCACCTCGCGAGTGCCCAGCAAACCGCTGGCGCCCGGCTTGTTTTCCACGATCACGGACTGGTGTAACTCCTCCGACAGCCCTTTCGCCACAAGGCGCGCCACCAGGTCCACCGTGCCGCCGGCGGCGACCGGGACGATGATGCGTATGGGTTTGTTGGGATAGGCGTCGGCGGCGGCGACCGGCGCCCCTGCACAGCTCGCCGCCAGGGCGAAACAGCCCGCAAGCATGGCGGGCAACTTGCCTCCGGGCAAGCGCGCGCGCATGACTTCGCGCTTAGTCTCGCGCGTGCCGGAGCGCGCTGCGGAACCGCACACAAATATCTTCATGATTGTCTCCTGATACTTATTATTTGCGTCATGACGCCACCAAGCCCCTTGCAGACCGCAGGCGGCGTGAGCGACGTAAGCGCCTGGCCGGACTTCCGAATCACACGCGCCCCAGGCCTCCTCGCCCGGGCCACGCTTAGAACTCGTACAGACGCGCGGGGTTGTCAACGAGCAGCTTGCGCGCCTGTGCGGACGTCGCCGCCCATTCCAGGCAGCGCGCCATGGCCCGTTCATCGTCTTCCGCACGAAACGGCGTGATTTCATCCAAGGGCTTGGGCATGCCTGCAGCCGTTCCGGGGTGCGGCCAATCGGATCCCCACAGCACCCGATCCGGATTGGCGGCGATGAGCGCCCGCGCCAACTCAACCGCGTCGGTGTAATCCGCCAGCCGCGAAATCCGGTACGGCGCGGACAGCTTCACATACACACGCCCGCTCGCCACGGCTTCGCACAACATCGCGAAACCCGGCTGGGCTATCCCCTGCTCCGCCTGCGCCCGCCCAAAATGGTCGACGACCAAGGTCACGGGCAAAGCCGTCAACGCATCGGCCAGCGCCGCCAACGTCTTCAGATTCGTAAAGGTCTGCACGTGCCAACCCAGGCCGGCAACGCGCTTTGCGGCCCAGAACAGGCGCTCGCGCGCATGTTCCGGGTCGTGCTGCCCGGTCGTCTCCAGGTTCACTCGAACGCCGCGCACCCCCGCGGCGTGCATGGCGCGCAGGGCTTCATCGGAAGTCGATTCATCGATCACCGCCACCGCCCGCCCCGCCTTGCCCAGCCGCGCCACCGCGTCCAGGGTGCAGCGGTTGTCCGCGCCATAGGCGCTCGGCTGTACGATCACCATGCGGTCGACGCCGATGCGCGCGTGCAGCGCCAACAATTCATCCAGCGTCGCCGCCGCCGGCGTATAGGTGCGCGCGGAATCCCAGGGGTAACGCGTTCCGTCATCGAAAACGTGGACGTGGCAATCGCAGGCGCCCGCAAAGCGCACCAGCGCGGTGGGGCCATCCCCGCGCGGCGTGGCCGTCGTTGCATTCATGGCGGCTCCTCTCAGGCAGCGTAGGAGGGATAGCCGCCAGGCTCGGCGTCGAGCAGGCGCAGCATCGCATGCCACTCGAGCTCACCGTAGGGACGCCGCGTGCCGGGTTGGTACAGATGCGCGGCACGTTCCAACACCTCGTTGCCGGGCACCGCGACGTTCTCCATGCCACCCGCCATGGCGTCGACCTGGGCGCGACAGGACATCTCCAGCTGATACATCAGGTTGAAGGCCTGGGCGATGGACGCGCCGCAGACCAGCAGCCCGTGATTGCGCAGGATCATGGCGTTGTGCTCGCCAAGGTCCTGGACCAGACGTTGCTGTTCCGACAAATCGATGGCTGGACCCTCGAAGCCGTGATAGCCGATGTGCCCATGGAAACGCGAAGCGGTTTGCGTGATCGGCAAGAGGCCGCTGCGCATGGCCGATATGGCCATGCCGGCGCGCGTGTGCGTGTGGATCACACAGTGCACATCCGGCCGCGCTCGATGAATACAACCATGGATGACATAGCCGGAGCGATTGATGCCGTAGTCCGTGTCCGGCTTGCGCAGCACGTTGCCGTCCAGGTCGATCTCGACCAGATTCGAGGCGGTGATCTCCTTGTACAGCAAGCCGTAGAGGTTGATCAGCAGGCTGCCGGGCTTGCCGGGAATCTGCGCGGTGATGTGGTTGTAGATCATGTCGGTCATGCCATAACGATCCATCAGCCGGTAACAGGCCGCCAGATCGCAACGCGCGCGCCACTCCTCGGGCGAGACCTCGTCGCGCAGCGATGGAAAGTCGGTGCCATATCGGGTGTTCATCTATGTCTCCTGCCCCAATAGCGTAGTAAAAGTAATGAGTTCCGGAAGCACTCCCGTCCGCGGGTTCAGCAGCAGCGGGAACTTGTGCCGATGTTAGGCATCCGCCACGCCGCGCACCATCGAGAATTTTTCAAAGCCGCATGAGCAAAGCTAATAGATGAATCCGCTACTGCCTCCTCTCAATCCGCTCCGAGTCTTCGAAAGCGTGGCGCGTCATCTGAGCTTCACCGAGGCCGCGCAGGAACTGCACATCACGCAGGGCGCGGTCAGCCATCAGATCAAGGCGCTCGAATCCTGGCTGGGTTTCGCGTTGCTGGAACGGGGCGGCCGCCGGTTGCGCCTGACGCGTGGGGGCGAAAACTATGCGGCCGCCCTGATCCAGGCCTTCGCCCAGATCACCGGCGCCACGCGCGAACTGGTCACGACGGGTGCCAAGCAAGTGCTGACCGTGCGCGGACACACGACCTTGTTCGTGCGCTGGCTGATTCCCCTGCTACCGGCTTTCCAGGCGGCGCATCCGGACATCAATGTGCGCCTGAGCAGCGCGGTGGAAGGCGTGGACTTCGCCCGCGAGAATGCGGACATGGGCATCGTCTACGGCGACGGGCCCTGGGAGGGATTACGCGACGACTTGCTGTTCAGCGACGAGCTCACGCCCGTACTGGCGCCCGAGTTGGCGCGTCGGCTGCCCACCCCGTGCACGACCGAAGCCTTGCTCGAACTGCCTCTGCTGCACTCCAATCGCCGTCCGCAACACTGGCCGGACTGGATCCGGCTGGCAGGCGCACAGCGCGGCGTCGCGCCCGGCGACATGTACTACGAAGACCTGAGCATCATCTACCAATGCGCCACCGAAGGCCTGGGCGTGGCCTTGGGCCAGGTGCGCTACCTGGAAAAGGATCTCGCGCAAGGAAGCCTGGTGGCACCGCATCCCTTGGTGCTGCGCCGTCCCCGGGGCTATCACCTGGTGTGTCCGTCTTCCCGTGGCGACGAACCGAAGATTGCCTGTTTCCGGGCATGGCTGACTTCCCAAGCCCGCTGCCAGGACCCGCAACATGCATTGGCATCCACGTGAAGATTTTGTACAGTGGGTCTTTCCCTCAAATGACACGTTTCGAGTGACCCTCCATGGCTTACGATCCGGGTATCCAGACTTACGTAGATCGCTTGCGCGAGGCGCTTGGAGAGATGGGAGCACTCGGAAACCTGACCTTGGCGCAAATGCGCGCAAGAGCCGATCGCTCCGGCGCACTGGTCAAGGAGCCTTATCCGGCGTCGCTCGAAGTGAGCGATACGTATATGGTGCTGCCCGGCCGCGAAATTCCCGTACGGGTATACCGGCCGCGCGCGGATGGGCCACTGCCCGCCATCGTCTACCTCCATGGCGGAAGCTTCATGGCCGGCAGTCCCGGCAGCCATGACTTCATTACGGCCAGCCTGGCCTGCAATACGGGCGCGCAGGTATTAAGCGTGCATTACCGGCGGGCACCCGAGAACCCTTATCCCGCACCTACCGACGACGCCTATGAAGCCTTGTGCTGGGCTGCACGCGAGGCGGACCTGCTTCGCATCGATCCGAACCGTCTCGCCGTGGCGGGCGACAGCGCCGGTGGCAATTTGGCCGCCGCGTGCGCGCTGCTGGCGCGTGATCGCGGCGGCCCCGCACTATGCATGCAGGCTTTGATCTATCCGACCCTGGATGCCGACTTCGATACGCATAGCTATCTGCACAATACCGAAGACGCTTTCCTGACGCGCCAGGCCATGGCCGCCGCCCTGAAATCCTTCCTGCCGTCGGACCCGGCCAGGCAGGACGGCTATGCGCTACCCATGCGCGCGGCCGACCATACCGGCTTGCCGCCCGCGTATCTCATGCTGGCCGACCACGATCCATTACTGGACGACGGCACGCGCTATGCCGAGAAACTACGCGCCGCGGGTGGGACGGCGCAGGTCAGCATCGGCAAAGGCATGATCCACGGCTTTTTGCGGGCGCGACGGTCGAGCGCGGCGGCGGACGCCGAGTTCCACCAGATGTGCGCGGCCTTGCGCCAGGCGCTGGCGCTGCCGCAACCGGCAGCGCGCTGGTAAATCAGTCGAGCCGCAGCCGCCCCAGCTCTGGAGAAATACGGTCCGAAAATGCGAGCATCGCTTCCGCCACTTCGGCGATCTTCTGCTCATTCATCGTGTAGCTGAAATTCGCGGCGGTCAGCACCAGCGCCAGGGGTCCGGCCTGGGAAAAAATCGGCACCGCGATTTGCGTCAGTCCACTGCGCCTGTCGCCCGGGTCCAAGGCAAATCCGCGGCTTTTCGTTGTTTTGATGCGCTCGACATATTCTTCGAAGGATGGCTGTCGAAACCATTCCGTTTGGCCGTATGCGGACTCGATCAGTTCCGGCGATGCGCCGGAAAATGCGGCCATCACCAGCCCTGAAGCCCCTGAGAACCGGGGCGATCGGCGGCCCACGCTGAAGTAGCTGTCGACGCGAAATCCACCGCCCACGAAGTCGAGCAGCACCAGGTCATAGCTCTTTTCCACTTTCGCCAGTGCGACCGTCACGCCCACGCGTTCAGCCAGCGAAAACATCTCGGGCCTGATCACATCGAGCAGTCCGCTCGTGCGCAAGACCCCATGCGCCAACTCCAGCACCATGATTCCTATGCTGTAGGTCTGGTCACGTTCGTTGTAGGCAACGAGACCCTCGCGCTGCAGCGTGCGAAGAATATTGAAAGCCGTTCCACGATGCAATCCCGTCTCGCGGGCGACTTCGCTTGCCCGTTGAGGACGCTGCGCCTGGTGCAAGGCCCGCACGACAGCCAGCCCTGAAATGATCGCCCCTACCGGTTTGCCGACGACGCGCTCGGCATCGCCCTCGGTTTCGTGCTCTGTAGTCAAAATGTATGCTTCCTGTCACACCCTTGTATGCCGCCCACCACGCGCTTGACCCTGGGCGCCGGCGCCAAGCCACCCTTGGAAACCGCAGTGCTCCCGGGCGAAATAGTAATCCCTTCAGCAGGGCATCTGGAAGGGGCGCGCCTGGACATACCGCCCGGGTATCAGGACGCCAACGGCACTCCTGCTGTCGACCCACCATCGACGGCGAGCGTCGTGCCGGTAATGAAAGACGCCTGGTCCGAGCATAAAAACGCAATCGCCTGCACGACGTCGGCCGGGATGCACATGCGGCCCAGAGGCGTGGCCGAGGTCAAGGTGAACTTTCCTTCGGAAGGACTCGCCAGGATCTTTTTCGTCATCGGTGTATCGAGCATGCTGGGCGCCACGCAGTTCACCCGCAGTTGCCTGTGGGCGACTTCCAGCGCCAGCGTTCGCACCAGGAATTGCAGGGCGGCTTTGGATGCGGCATAGGCACCATTGCCCGCCTTCGGGCGCTGCCCCGCCGCCGAGGAAACAGCCACGATCGCTCCGCCAATGTCCGGAAAATAAGGCTCCGCCGCCTGGAAGCATCGCCAGAAGCCCTTGGTATTGACATCGAACGTCATGTCGTAATCGGCGTCCGTCATCTCGGACAGGGTGGCCGGCAGCAGTACACCGGCGGTAAATACCAGCGCATCGACGCCTCCGTGCCCGGCCGCCCCCTGGGCGAAGGCAAGCTGAAGGCTCGCGGGCTCCCTGATATCCGCGGCGTAGCCCTGCACTCGCGCGCCGGGCACCGCCAGCGTGCGTTTCGCCACCTCGACTTTCTCTGCGCTGACGTCGACGATCGTCGTGGCGGCGCCGCATGCGATGAAATGGCGCGCCGCCGCCAAGCCGATTCCCGATGCGCCGCCGACCACGAATACGCTCTTGCCTATCATGTCCATTCCTTCTGGCCGTGGGCCGCAAGCGTGGACGCGGGTGCCGGAAGCTCGCGCAGATCGAAGCCGCGATAGCCGTCCGCGGCCACCTCGTCGCAGATTTTTATATAGGCCGGCACGCCCGCCACATAAGGCATGAATACCCGGGGCTTGCCTGGAATGTTCGCGCCCACATACCAGGAGTTGGTCGCCTTCGGGAAGAGCGTCTTGTTGGCGACCTCATTGACGTGCCGCACCCAATACGCCTCGGCATCCGCCGTCGGTTCTATCGTCGCGACGTGCTTCTCCCGCAGATGCGCCAGGCAATCCGCGATCCATTCGATGTGCTGCTCGATCGCCGTGACCATATTCGCCTTCACCGAAGGACTTCCGGGGCCGGTCAGGATGAACATGTTTGGAAAACCATGCACCATGAGGCCCAGATAGGTCGTGGGTCCGGCGGCCCACTTGTCATTCAGGCGCTCGCCTCCGCGACCGGTGATCGATATCTCTTTCAAGGCGCCTGTCATGGCGTCGAACCCGGTCGCGAAGGCGATCGCGTCCACCTCGTACTCGGCTTCCGTGGTTCGGATGCCCGTTTCCGTGATCTCCCGGATGGGCGTCCGGCGGGCGTCCACCAATGCGACGTTCCGCCGATTGAAGGTTTCGTAGTAGTCGGTATCCACGCACACCCTGCGCGACCCGATGGGATGATCGTGTGGTGTCAAGAGGTCGGCCACCACCGGATCCTTCACCTTCGAACGTATTTTCGCCGCCACGAACGAGGCCAGGCTTTCGTTCGCTTCTTCATTGCGCAACAGGTCGGTGAAGGCGCCCATCATGCGGGCGCTGCCCCCTTTCGCCCACAGCCGTTCGTAGAGACGCAGCCGCTCTTCTTGCGGCACGTCGAGGGCCGACATGGTTGGAATCGCAACGCGTGACATGCCGGCCGCCTGTTTGCGAGCCGCCTTGCGAAGTTCGGGGTAGTGCTGCTTCTGCTCGCGCTCTTCATCTTCGCGCATAGGATGATTGTTCGCCGGGACGCTGAAATTCGGCGTTCGCTGGAAGACCGTGACGTGGCTGGCCTGGGCAGCCAGCTTGGGCAGCATCTGCACCCCGGTAGCGCCGGTTCCTATCAACGCCACCCGCTTGCCGGTGAAGTCGACACCTTCCTTCGGCCAACGGGCCGAGTGATGCCATTCGCCCTTGAAGCGCTCGATGCCGGGGAAATCGGGCACTCGCGGCGCCGACAGGTTGCCACTGGCCATGATGCAAAAGCGGGCCTCCACGGCGGGGCCACGGTCGGTGCAAGCCTGCCACGACGCGCGGCGCTCGTCGAACTGCATTGCCGTGACGCGAGTTTCGAAGCGGATATCGCTCCGCAAATCGAAGCGGTCGGCGACATGGTTCAAGTAGGCGAGTATCTCCGGCTGTTCGGCATAGCGGTGCGACCAACTCCATTCCTGCTGCAGGTCATTCGAAAAGGAGTACGAATAGTCCAGGCTTTCGACGTCGCAGCGCGCCCCGGGATAGCGATTCCAGAACCATGTCCCGCCGACCCCGTCGGCCGCCTCGATGCAACGCACCCGCAGGCCGAGCTTGCGCATCCGGTAGATGGCATACAGGCCACCAAAACCGGCCCCTACGATCAAGACATCGACGCGTTCCGGCGCGGCTTGTCCACCCGACTTCGATTGGGAGCTCTCAGGCATCTCACTTCCTCATAAGACAGTTGGCGTTTCCAGCCGGCGGGAGCGGGGCGTAGGCCGGACGTCGAAGCCGGGCCGAGGCCGGAATGCGCAGGTGAAACTTATCTTAGATAAGAATCCAGTTGTACGCAATAAGAAACTAACGTCTTCTATGCAAGACGTCTGGATAATTTTTAGATCTTGGATGACAGCCCGTATCCTTTGTAGAAGCCGATTGGAGCGGATTCCCTACGGAATATGGCCTATCTCTCGAGGCGGGAGAGAAGACGCACACCGTGGCACCAATTTTTGTTTTCTATAGAAGACATATATTCTCGTTGAGTTTTTTATGTTTTTTGATTAGCCTGATTCGCAGGGCCCCATGATTCGCGTAAAAAAAGCGAACGCCACCGCCCGGAGACCGCCAAAAGGAGGCTGGTGAAATGAAACTATTTTTCCGTTTTACTGTGAGTATCTGGGCGGCTCTCTTGGCGATTGCGATGCCCGCGCATGCCGCCGAGTTTCCCAGCCATATGGTGACCTTGATCGTCGGCTATGCGCCGGGAGGCGGCACCGACATCGTCGCCCGCAACGTGGCCGAAGTGCTCTCCCGCAAATGGGGCCAGCAAGTCATCGTGAAGAACCGGCCCGGCGGGACGGGCGTGATCGGCATCAGGGACTTGAAGAGCGCGGCGCCTGACGGATACACACTCGGCGTCTGGACCGACTCGGATATCGGCAATGCCGCGGTACGAGACGATCTCGGGTACGACTTGGTCAAGGACTTCGACCACATTGGCCAGATTGCGTCCGGAGGAACGGTGCTGGTGGTCAACCCCTCACTCCCGATCAAGACATTCAGCGACTTTGTCAGCTATGCGAAGGAACATCCGGGAAAACTCAACTTCTCGGTGGTCTCCGGCGGCGGCATGCACCTGGACAGCCTCAGGATAGAACGCGCTGCCGGCGTAAAAACCACGATCATCGGCTATCCCGGAACAGGTCCTGCCCTGACGGACCTTATCGCGGGACACGTCGATGCACTGGTATTGCCCCTGGGCGTGGCGCTTCCCTACATCAACAGCAATGCTGTCCGGGTGCTGGCGGTGGGATCGAATACGCGTTGGCCGGGACTTCCCAATGTCCAGACACTCTCCGAAGCCATCCCCGGCTTGGAAAGCACCTTCTTCTATGGCCTGGTCGCCCCGAAGGGAATGCCGGACAAGCTGAAGAAGGAAATCAACACGACCCTGCGAGAGGTGCTGCAAGATCCGAAGCTGGGCGCCAAATTCGAATCCATGGGTTTCATTCCCACGGGGAATTCGCCCAGCGAGTTCAAGGACGTCATTGCCAAGAAGTTGGAGACATCACGCGTTGCCGCCGAGCAGACGGGGCTGAAACAGAGCATGCAGGCCAAGTAGCACGGCACCTAGCCCAGATACGCCCCGCCGTTGGCGTGCAACGTCTGCCCGGTCAGGTAGCGCGCTTGCGGACCGCACAGGAAGGCGACGAGGTCGGCCACTTCCTCCGCGCTGCCGCGGCGTCCCAGCAAAGTGCTGTGGGAACCATGATGGGCCGGCGCACCGGTGGCCGAATGGCCGCGCACGGTGTCGATCAGCCCCGGCACCACGCAGTTGGCGGTCACACTGCTTTCGGCCAGATCGTGCGCCAGCGCGCGGGTCAATCCCACCAGCCCCATCTTCGCGGCCATCACATGCGCGCGTCCGGACGACCCGGCGTGCGCCGACATGCCGCCGATATTGACGATGGCGCCCGCCGGCGACTTGCGCAGCCAGGGCGTGGCGGCCTGCGCGCACAGGAAGGCGCCATCCAGGATCACCCCGGTCACTTCGCGCCACTGCTGCCATTGCAGGTCATCGATGCGCGACTCGCGCCGTACCGCTGCATTGTTCACCAGGATATCGATACGGCCGTAGCGCGCGACGGCCGCATCGATCAGCCCGTGCGCACCTTGCGGCTGCGACACATCGGCCAGATGCACCAGCGCCTGCCCACCCGCATCGCGCACCAGCGCGGCGGTTTCCTCGGCCATGTCGGCGGACGTGTGCACATTGACCACCACGCTAGCCCCCTGCCGCCCCAGCGCCACGGCGATGGCACGGCCAATATTGCGCGCGGCGCCGGTGACCACCGCCACTTCGCCGGCCAAAGGTCGATTCTTGTCTGTACTCATGCTGCGTGCTCCTGTTGGTAGTGCGAGTAATCGCGCGTCGCCGGCAGTTCCAGCGGCCTGTCCGGCCGCATCCAGAAAGACATGACGATCCCGAATGCCAGGATGGCGATGGACACGATGAAAGGCGAGGTATAGCTGCCCGTCACGTCGACGATGTAGCCGAAGGTGATAGGTGATGCCACCGCCGCCAGGCCCGCCGCGGTGCTGACGAAACCCGTGGCGACGCCCGCGTAGGCCGGCGCGATATCCATCGGCGTGGCGAACACCGGCCCCGCGCTCAGCTCCAGGAAGAACAGCGCGATCGCCAGGCACAAGGCCACGGCAATCTCGTTATGCAGGAACAGCACGCTGGCCAGAAACGGGATGGATCCGCCAAATCCCAGGATCACCACATTGCGCCGCGCGGCATTGAGCTTGCCGGTGCGCGTATACAGCCAGTCCGTCAGCATGCCACCCGCGGTATTGCCGATGACAGCCGCGGCAAAGACCGCACCGGAGTGGAAGGCCGAATGCTTCAGGTCGATATGGAAATGCGCGACGAAGAAGCTGGGCAACCAGCTCAGATACATCCACAAGGCCCAGGCATGGGCGAAGAACACCAGCGTCACGGGCAGGATACGGCGAAACAGCGCCAGCCACGGCACAGGGGGC
Organism: Bordetella sp. LUAb4; assembly: GCF_021325795.1. GTDB lineage: Bacteria > Pseudomonadota > Gammaproteobacteria > Burkholderiales > Burkholderiaceae_B > Bordetella_C. Next base: position 37,701 of record NZ_JAHPZX010000012.1, read on the forward strand.
CGTTCACCACCACGCCCACGACCGACCTGGCTGAACGCCGGCAAAGCGGCAAGCTCGCCGGCCGTCACCGCGCCGTGCTCACGGGGATCGTCACGGAAATAGGCGTACCAGACCACTACCCATAACAGGCTCACCACGCCCATCACCATGAACGATCCCCGCCAGCCGATGAAGGGAATCATGAAGACCACCAGCGGCGGCGTCAGCGCCGCCGCCGCCCGCGATGCCGAATGCGTGAATCCTTGAGCGAAGCCCCGCCGTTCACGCGGCACCCAATTGCTCATGGCCAGCGTGGCCACGGGAATGGTGCCGCCCTCGCCCGTTCCGACCAGCAACCGGGCGAACACCAGACCCGCCAAGCCTCCGGCGAAACCGGTCATCAAGGTACCCAAGGCCCATAGCACGCCGGAGATGGCAAGCATGCGCCGCGGTCCGATGCGATCACCCATGTAGCCACACAGGATCTGGAAGACCGCGTAGCAATAGCCGAAGGCGGACAAGGCCACTCCCAGACGCGTATTGCTCAAGCCGAACTCCTGCTTGATCAGCGGTCCCGCGACGGAAAGGTTGACCCGGTCGACGTACTCGATGAAATACATGGCGCACAGCAGCAGGAACACCCTGCCCGGCGCGCCCCGGAACATCCCGGTCCTGATGGCATTAGACATGTCTCGACTCCACGTTATGACGCGGACGCTTTTGCGCCCGTCTTGTCGGCGTGGTCTTCCCGCTGCGGACCAATTGATTCTATTCGGCCACTTAGGCGATGTTCTCGCACATATTGACTCTGTTGCTGGCGATTCTACACATTGTCGACGATTAGACAATACGTAATCCGTGATCATTTGCTATCCTGACCGCACACTGAAGATGGTCAATGCGACGCCGGCGTCGTACCATCCCCGGCGAAGCATTTTTCTCACGCAGCCTTATGTCGCCCACACCGAATATCCCTATCGACCTGTTCCGCTCCATGACGCTTTCTGCCCTGGTGCAGGAGGAGATCCTGCGCGGCATCAAATCGGGAGAGCTGACGGGCGGCTCGCGCTTGAACGAGAGCGAGCTGTCCCAGCGCCTGGGCGTCAGCCGCAGTCCTTTGCGCGAAGCCTTTCGCGCGCTGGAAGAAGCGGGCCTGGTGCGCCTGGAGAAGAACCGGGGCGTATTCATCCGCGACCTTTCCGACGAAGAGGCCGCTGAGCTCTACGACCTGCGCGCGGGTCTTGACGAAATGGTCGGCCGCCGCGTGGCCCCGCGCATCACCGACGAGCAGTTGCAAGAGCTGGGCGAGCTACTGACCGAACTGGAAGGCACGGCCGCGCGCGATGGCGTGAACCGCTATTTCGAATTGAACGTCGCCTTCCACGACCGCCTGGTGCAGATGACGGGCAACAGCGCCTTGGTCGGCGTATACCGCCAGGTGATCAACCGCATGCATCTGCTGCGCCGCCGCGGTTTTTCCCTGGCCGGCAGCTCCGCCGCCTCGCACAAGGAACACCGCGCCATCCTCGACGCGCTGGCCACCCGCGACGCCGACACCGCCGCCCGCGCCATGCGCCAGCACGTCCACAGCGGCTTCGACCGCGCGGTGCAAGCGCATCATCAGCAGGAAGAAGAAAAGGCTGCGCCTGAGGCCGCGTAATACTGCGCAATCCGGCGAAATTCTTTTCCCGGATTCATCGATTTGTCGTCATTTCGCTGAACAAATCCCACGATTGCAGCGGATTGGGCGCCCCTATGATTTGAAGTAAGGACAAATCAGCCGGCGTCTACTCGCAGCCCTGACCCGTTCCCATTTCTCTACGCACAACACGCCGGGTGATCAGGTGCAGCTTTCCAATCTCAAAATCAGTACCCGGCTCGCTCTGGGCTTCGCCATCGTGCTCGCCCTGTTGATCGCCGCGTCTCTGTTCGGCATGTACCAATTGCGAGCCATCGCCCACGCCAACCGCGCCACCTTGGAAAAACCGTTGGCCAAGGAGCGACTGGCCGCCGATTGGAGCCGCAATACCTTTGGCTCCATACGCCGGACCACCGCGCTGGCGAAAAGCAGCGACGACTCGCTGGCGGCGTACTTCGCCAAGGATGTCGAACAAACCACCAAGTCCAGCACTGAACTCATCAAGCAGATCGAAGCCCTGCTCGATAACGACGAGGAAAAGACGCTGTTCACCGCAATCGGCCAAGTGCGCAAGCGCTATACGGACTCCCGCAATGCGGTCATGCAGCACAAAGCCAAAGGCAACCTGGCCGAAGCCGAGCGGGTTTTCAACCAGGAATACAGTCCCAGCGCGCAGCAATACGAAGAAAGCCTGCAGACGTTCGTGGCCGTGCAACGCCGCAGCATCGACGCGGCCAAGGACGCCATCGACCAGACTTATCATCGCAGCACGCAATTGCTGATGGCGATGGCGATCATGGGCGTGGCCTTGGGCGCCGCCTGCGCGGTGGTGATCAGCCGCGGCATCGTTCGTCCCATTTCCTATGCAGTGCGTGTCGCGGACAGAGTGGCCAATGGCGACCTGACGCAAGACATCGCCGTTCAATCCAGGGACGAAACGGGCCGCCTGCTGTCAGCGCTGCGCACCATGAACATCAAGCTGGCGCAGACCGTGGCCGGCATCCGTTCCGGTTCGGAGACCATTTCATCGGCCTCCAGCCAGATTGCCGCCGGCAACGCCGACCTGTCCTCGCGCACGGAAGAACAGGCGGCATCGCTGGAAGAAACCGCGGCCTCGATGGAAGAAATGGCCTCCACCGTGAAGCAGAATGCGGATAACGCGCGCCAGGCGAACCAGATGGCGGCCAAGGCGTCGGAAGTGGCGCAGCGTGGCGGCGCGGCCGTGGCGGAAGTGGTGCAAACCATGAACGCCATTTCGGCCAGCTCGCGCAAGATTGCCGACATCGTCTCGGTCATCGACGGTATCGCCTTCCAGACCAATATCCTGGCCTTGAATGCCGCCGTCGAAGCGGCGCGCGCGGGTGACCAGGGCAAGGGGTTCGCGGTGGTGGCGGGTGAAGTCCGCACCCTGGCGCAACGCAGCGCCAGCGCCGCCAAGGAGATCAAGAGTCTGATCGAGGACTCCACCGGCAAGGTCCAGCTGGGTGCCGGACAGGTCGAGCGTGCCGGCGCGACCATGCAGGAAATCGTCGATTCGGTCACACGCGTCACCGACATCATGGGAGAGATCACCATGGCGTCGGACGAGCAGGCGCGCGGCGTGGATCAAGTGAACACCGCCATTTCGCAGATGGACGAAGTGACCCAGCAAAATGCCGCGCTGGTGGAACAATCGGCGGCGGCGGCCGGCGCGATGCAGGACCAGGCGGCTGAGCTGGTCCGCGCTGTCGCTGCGTTCAAGGTTGGTGAAGCGCAGTCCATGAACGCGATTGGCGCGCGCCCGGGGTTGCTCAACCTGGCCACCGCGTAAGTCACGTCACGCTCTGGCAGGATCGGCGCGGATCCAGCTTGGCCGCTTCGGCCTGACTCGGATCGGCCGGATCGGATCGAGCTTAGTCGGCGCCGCGCCGGGACAAGGGCAGCCACAACACGAACGAGGTCCCGCCGGACAGCGGCTGCCAGGCGCACTGCGCACCCAGCACCGCCACGCGATTGCGTATATTGGCCACGCCCCGCCGTCCCGGCAATGGCACTTCCGGCGGCGGCGGCATGAACGGGCGCCCATTGTCGTGCACGCATACCCGTACGCCGATCTCCCCCAAGCCCTCCCCCGCCGCCTGCCCGGACTGCCCGATAAACCCAGCCTGCGCGGACAGGGCGGACGGTCCGCCCTGCGCGGCCTGCGCCGCAGCGGTCGTCACGGTAATCTCCGTGGCGTCGCTGTGCTTGACGATATTGGTCAGCACCTCCTGCAGGATACGCAGCACGTGCAGGGCGCTTTGTGCATCCAGCCAAGGCAGCGGCGGCAGGTCGGTCATCCGCCAGCGCAGCGCGATGCCTGCCCCCGTCAGCCTCGGCCCCAGCCGAAAGCGCAACGCACCCAACAAGGCCAGCAGGTCGGCGTCCGTACTTTCCAATGAGTCGATGGCGATCTTCAGATCGTCTATGCATTCCCGCAACACCTGGGCAATGTCGATCGGCGTACGCCCCAATTCCACCTGGCGCAGCGCGCTCATCAGCGAAGACCCCACGCCATCATGCATCTCGCTCATCAAGCGTTGGCGCTCATTCAATAGCGTCTGCTCACGCTCGGCGACGCGCAGGCGTTCATGCGCCTGCAGCAGTTCACGCTCTTGTGCGGCCAGCTGGTCCGCCAGCACGGCACGGGAACGTGCCGCCACCGCCAGCGCACGGGTGTAGTGCGTGAAGGCCACATACACGAACAAGGTAAGCAGACCCAGGTTCACATAGGGCGTCAGGTAGATGCCTTCCATGTCCACCTTGTAGCTTTGCATGCGCAGGTCATGCCACGCCATCGCCAGCGACACCGGCCCCCACGCGGCAAGCATCACATTGGCCCGGCTGCGTTCACGCCAGGCGTTGGCCACCGCCGCGTAGATCTGCGCCAAGGCCGGCGGCAGCACCGCCAGGCGTTGCAGTCCCAATACGCCGGGATGATCCACCCACCAATAGGGCAGCGTCGCCACCACGACGACGACCCAATACACCACCAGCGCGCGGCCCAGACGCGGGCGCGGACGATTCTGCACCAGGCCAAGAAAGTGGAACGCGCAGACGGGTACGGTGACCATGCCCACCAGCGTCATCCATGCGAACCAGGCAAAACTCATGTCCAGGCCCGCGTCATCCACCAGGAATAACAGGGCTGCCACTGCCTGCGCGACGCCCATGCAGAAGAACAGCACGAACGGCCGCGCCCCACCGGCCGGCTCCAGGCCAGTGTGCTGGCCACGAGTCAAGCGCAGCCAGACGGCAACGCCCAAAGCGAAGAATCCCAGTAGCAGGAATGATCCGCGCCAATAGGTCGGCAACGCGGTCTGCAGGAAAGTGCGCCAGCGCCACGACGGCAGCAACTCGGCGGCCGACCCGATCCACATCGACGACAGCGCGCCTCCCGTATTTGCCTGATTCGCCATGCGCAGGTATATCCACGCATCCTTCCCCGGCGCCAACAGGCCGCCGAGATCCACCCATAAGGGATGATTGAAGTTGTTCCAGGCGCGGTCACCGCGCGACTGCCATGCGCGCTGCCCGTTCACGTAAACCGCCAGCGTGCCGGTCGCCTGCCAGCGCGGCGCGTACAAGCGCAGCCTTTGCGTAGTGAATGCCGTGGCGGGAATGTGGATCCGATACCACTGCACTTCGGCACGGTCCGCCGCTCCCGGGACCCGATGCGGCCACGGCGCGCGAGGCCGGGCATGGGGCAGGCTGACCGTTTGCCAGTCCGCGCCGGCAGCGGTCATCGCGCTGTCCCCGGCATCGAGTTCGGCCATCGATGCAGGCTGCATCCACGCCGTGCTCGCTGACGACCATATCCGCGCTTCGGTAATATGCAGCGGGGACTGAGCGGCCGCCGTTCCACTTGCAACGATCAACAGAATGGCGAACAACGATTTGAGAACAGCCAACGCACGAATAGTCGGCCTGACAAACGCCAACTCGCGCGCAGCCGCCTTGGGTTCGGTGAACTCGATCGCAAGCAAGCCCGGCCATGCCGACCTTTGCAGTTCAATCCTCACTCAGCCACCCTTGCCGCGCGCCCTCGCGCACGGCTTCAGCACGCGAATTCACCTGCAGCTTGGTGTAGATACGCCGCACGAAGGTCTGCACGGTATGCGGAGAGACGCCCAAGGCGCTGGCGACTTCGTCCACCGTGTAGCCGCGCGACACCAGGCGCAGCGTTTCGGCCTCGCGGGCCGAGGGCGGCACCTGCGGCAAGCCGGCCGGCGCGGCAACGGACTCGGCGGGCGCGGACAGCCCGGCGGGCTGTGCAGGCTGCGCGGTCTGCGCGGCGGTCTGTGCGGTTCGTACGGTTTGCGCGGTTTGCGCGGTTTGCGCGGTTTGCGCGGTTTGCGCGGTTTGCGCGAATTCGGCGGACTCAACGTGCGCCGTTTGCGCGCTGTGCCGCAACAGCAGCTTGCGGGCGACCATCGGATTGATGGGGCTGCCTCCCGCATGCAGACTGCGGATTTCCGCGACCAGTTCCTGCGCGCTCAAGTCCTTCAGCACATAGCCCATGGCGCCCGCTTCGATGGCCCGCAACACGTGCGTCTCATCACCAAAGATCGTGCTTACCATCACCGCGCAATCAGGCCAGGCCAGCCGCGCCGCCGCGATCACATCCAGGCCGGAGCCATCGGGCAAGCCCAGGTCCACCAGCAGCACGTCGATCGGCTGACTCGGCAACAAGGACAAAGCCTGACGCCGGTTGGCCGCCAACCACGCCATGCGCAGTCCATCGGCGGTTTCCACGGCATGCGCCAACGCTTGCAAACAAGCCGCATCGTCTTCGACCATCGCGACACGGATATAGGAGTGGCCCATGGTTTACAGGATCTCTAGAATCAGCCCGCTGCGGGCATAACGGGATAGTCTGCCGCCATCATCCTGTTCCGTCATGTCCTCAGTTCTAGGGACATACAGTGTCCCTCAGTTTTCTTATGCTGCGTCATCCTACCCCAACCCTCGTTTGATAACCGGATAAAAACAAATGGCCAGCCGCCGGGTTTCCCTTCGCGTGACCACTCTCTCAGCCGCGATCGCCGGCGCTTTGCTCGGGGGCGCGGCGGCGGGCCAGACGATCAACTGCGGCGGCAACAGCAGCGGGCTCTCCTGCAACACGTCGGGCACGCTCTCGCAACCGGTCATCATGCAAGCCGGTTCCTACGATCCCGTACCGCCCATGAACGCCAGTTCCAGCGCCGACATCACGGCGACGGTCGGTGCGTCCACGAAGGCCGCGCTGCAGGTTTTGGCGATCGGCAGTGGCGGCGACCCCAGCGGCACGCTGACCGGCACCGATACGCAAGGCTTGACGGTGACGAACACGGGTAACCTGACTTTAACGTCGGCAGGAACTTCGATTGCCACCGACAGCACCCTTTATGGATTGTTCGCGCAAATGCTGGCCGGCACCGCCGCCTCCAGCAGCGATGGCGATTACGGGGGCAATGGCGGGGTGGCCGGGCGGTCGGTGAATCAGATCCTGTCGCTGACCAACCACGGTGACATCAGCATGACCCTGCCCGGCGTCACCGCCAAGGGCGGCGCAGCATTGGCGGCCTTCAGCCAGGGCGGTGAAGGCGGCACCACCACGGATGATCACAATCCGAGCGGCGCCGGCGGACAATCGGCGGGCGCAACCGTCGTCAACACAGGAAACATCGGCGTCACCCTGGCGGGGACGGGCCGCTACGCGGGCATCATCGCGACCAGCGGCGGCGGTGGCGGCGCCGATCAATACGACGGCGGCAGCAACAACGGCGGCGGGGGTGGCGCGGCATCCGTGACGAACTCGGGCAACATCACCCTGAACTGGACATGGGCCAACAACGCCGCGGCAGGAGCCGCCCTCTACGGCATCCTCGCCGAAGCCCATTCGGGTAATGGCGGCGACTCGACCGAGAAGGGCCTGGGCAATGGCGGCGACGCCGGCATAGGCTATGCGGCCGACATGAGCGCGATGGTGACCCTGCAGCCCGGCGGGAATGTGACGGTGAACCAGACCGGGGCTCCCCCCGCGGGCGGCGCCGGGGTCGCTGCCATCGTCTACGGCGGCAGCGGCGGCAACGGCCTGGCAGACGAGGACGATACCTCGGGCGGCAACGGCGGCAACGCCGGCGCCATCGGCGGCTCCGTGGTGCCCGTACAGATCAATGTGACGGATGCCAACGTGCGGACCACGGGCAGCCAGTTGCCGGCCTTGCTGGCATCGACGCGCGGCGGCGCCGGTGGCGGTACCTTCAACAGCGGCAGCTATCACGATCGTAATGGTGGCCAGGGCGGCCAGGCCGGCGACGTGAGCGTGGGAGTCACCACGGCCAACGCCGCCATCGCCTTGTCCACCACGGGTGACCATGCCTCCGGCATCCAGACGTCCCAAGTGGGGGGCGCTGGCGGTGCTGGAGGCTACTACGGCGGCGACGCGCTGGGCCTGGGCGATCACGATTCGGGCAACGGCGGCAGCGGCGGCAATGCCGGCAGCCTGACGATCAAGTTGACGGGTAGCAAGTCCCTGCCCATTGCCATCACCACCATCGCCAACGATGCGCATGGCATCTATGCGGTGCTCCAGGGCGGGCTGGGCGCGGACGGCGGTCAATACAGCGGAACGATAAGCGGCGGCGCCGCCGGCTATGGCGGCGCTGGCGGCAGCACCGGAGCGATGAACGTAACGCTCACGGGCACGTCGATTTCCACGCAAGGCGCCAGTTCTTTCGGCATCCTGGCGCAGAGCCTGGGCAATAACGGCGGCACAGGCGGATCCGCGACGGCGACTATCGTCCAGGGGGGCAACGGCGGCAATGGCGGCGGAACGGGCGCCGTAACGATAACGACGGATGCCAACACCTCGATATCGACGCAGGGGCAGAGTTCAGTCGGCATCCTGGCGCAAACCGCCAGCGGCGCCGGCGGTGACGGCGGCGATGCCGACGGCCAATTGAGCGGAACCCAGGGCAGCGGCGGCAGTGGCGGCGCCGCTGGCGCAGTCACCGTCACCAACGGCGGCACCATCACCACCGCCGGCACGGACGCCGTGGGCATCCTGGCGCAGTCCCTAGCGGGTGGCGGCGGCTCGGCGGCTGCCAATTACGGGATTTTCTACAGCAACGGTGGCACGGGCGGCGCCGCGGGCTCACCCGGCATCATCACCGTGACCAACAACGGCACGATAAGCACCAGCGGCACCATGGCGATGGGCATTCTGGCGCAGTCCATCGGGGGTAGCGGAGGCGCGGCGGGCAGCGCGAGCGGCCTGGGTGTTTCCTTGGGTGGGGCCGCGGACACCAATCCATTCAAGTCCGATGCCAGCGACGTAACCGTCAATGCTTCAGGGGTCATCACCACCACGGGCCTGTCCGCGATAGGCGTCCTGGCGCAATCGATTGGCGGCGGCGGCGGCGCGGGGGGCGCCACCCAGGGGCTGATCAGCGTTGGCGGCTCCGGCGGTGAGGGCGGCTCGGGCGGCGCGATCACCGGCATTCCCAGCGATCTGACACTTACCACCAGCGGCGACAACGCGCACGGCTTCGTCGCCCAATCCATCGGCGGTGGCGGCGGCAATGGGGGCAATGCCAACAGCCTGGGCATCTTCCATTCGGTTGCCGTCGGCGCATCAGGCGGTGACGGCGGTACGGGCGGATCCGTCGCGGTGAACCTGAGCAATACCAACATCGCCACCCAGGGAACCAAGGCGGCAGGCTTGGTGGCCCAGTCCATCGGCGGGGGCGGCGGCACGGGTGGCCAGGCATTCGCCTATAGTGTCGGCCCCCTGGCGACGATATCCGTCGCGGTGGGCGGAACAGGCGGCACCGGCGGCGATGGCGGCATCGTCAGTTCCCAGATGACAGGCGGCAGCATCAAGACGGGGCAGACCCAATGGTTGGTCGACGGGACCTGCACAGCCCCTTGCCTGGCGGCGAACGCACAGCCCATCGATTCGTTTGGCGCCGTCATCCAAAGCATCGGTGGCGGCGGTGGCGTGGGCGGCAATGCCACGGCAAAGGCGGCAGCGATCGGGATTCCGGTGACGCCCTCGGGCACGCAGGTCTCGATTCCTGTCGCGGTCGCGGTAGGCGGTGCCGGCGGGATCGCCGGTGACGGCAACTACGTGACCTTTGCCACCTCGCAAGGCGCGCAGATCGAAACCCGGGGCCAGGGCGCGCACGGCGTGTTGATCCAGAGCATAGGCGGTGGCGGCGGAGCGGGCGGCGACTCATCGTCGCTGGCCGCCGCGCTGGATTACGGCGGCACGGTGCCGGAAGGTGCACAGTCCCTGTCCCTCAACGTATCCGTGGCCGTGGGTGCCAACGGCGGCGGGGGTGGTAGCGGCAATTCCGTCTGGACCGCGGTTGGGGGTTTGATCAACGTATCCGACGGACAAGCGACATTCACCGCGGATGCAGCCGGCACCGCGAACAGCACCATCGCGACCTACGGCGATTATGCCAACGGCATCACCGCGCAATCGATCGGCGGCGGCGGCGGCAACGCCGGCTTTGGCAGCGGCAATACGCAAGATTTCGGCACGGGATCCGTTATAGACGTAAGCGTCGGATTGGGTGGTAAAGGCGCCATCGGCGGCAATGGGGGCCTGGTGCAGGTGGAAGTGCTGCCTACGGGACAGATCCAGACCGCGGGGTCGGGCGCCATCGGCGTGCTGGCGCAAAGTATCGGCGGGGGCGGCGGCACGTCCCAGGGCGGTTCTTACAACGCGATTGGCGCAGCCATGCACCTGTCATCGTCGGTCGACGTCAAAGTCGGCAGGACGGGCGGCGCCGGCGGCGCGGGGGGCACGGTAGGCGTGACCGTGGCCGGCAGCATCGCCACTTACGGCGGCGACGCGGCTGGCGTTCAAGCGCAGTCGATCGGCGGTGGCGGCGGGCAAGGCGGATCGGCCGGGTCGGATGGTTCGGCGGACAACCCGGTCACGTCCATTCTGGATGGCCGGGTCGACGCCAAGAACATACTGCAGGACGCTTACCAAAAGCTGCTTCAGGGCGAGACGCCGTCCAATTTCACATTGAGCCTCAATCGTGACGTATCGATCGGCGGCGCCGGCGGCCCCGGCGCGACGGGCGGCGCGGTAACGGTGGCGCTGGATCCCACGGGGGTGATCACCACCGCCGGCGATTGGTCCGCCGGGATATTCGCCCAGAGCATCGGCGGCGGCGGCGGCAAAGGAGGCGCGGCATTGGCAACCGGCCCGGGCTGGGCCGATCTGACGAAGTTCACGTTCGCCGCCAACTACAGCGTGGGCGGCGATGGCGGCCAAGGCTCGACGGGCGGCAGCGTGACAACAGCGCTCAACGGCGGCTCGATCACCACCCGCGGATATGGCGCGGCGGGCATCTACGCGCAAAGCGTGGGCGGTGGCGGTGGCCATGGCGCCGATGGCTCGGACGGCTTTTATGGCACCCTGGCCGTCGGTCTCGGTTCCGGCGGTTCGGGCGGCGGCGCCGGCTCGGGTGGCGCGGTCACGCTGACCACCGCCGCCGGCGCCCCGGCCAATATCACGACCATCGGCACGCAAGGCGAAGCCGCGTTCGGCACGGTGCTGCAATCGGTGGGCGGCGGCGGTGGCTTCGCCGGCGCGGGAACCAGCGTGCGGGTAACCGTGGCCGACGATCCCATACCGGCTATCAAGCTGTCGAGCGGCCAGGCCCAGAATACGAGCGAAGGCAACGGCGGCGCCGTAACGCTGCAGGACAACGGCACCCTGCGCATCACCACGCAGGGCAATAACGCCTTCGGGGTACTCGCGCAGAGCGTGGGCGGCGGCGGCGGAATCGTGGTCAATTCGCAGAATCAACAAGCATCCGCTGGCATCGACACCAGCATTTTCGGCAGCAACCCCGAGAACGGCGCGCAGGCCGACGGTGGCGCGGTGAACGTCAGTCTCGGCGCGCAAAGCCGGATCACGACGACCGGAACCGGTGCGCATGGCCTGGTGGCGCAATCGGTAGGCGGCGGTGGTGGCCTGGTCGGCCTGCCAGGCACCTCGCCCACGTTGACCGTCGATGCGAGCCAGGCAGGCACCCTGACCGAAGGCTACGGGCAAGGGGGCAGCGTTTCGGTGACCAACAACGGCATCATCGCCGTGACGGGCGTCGGCGCCATCGGCATCCTCGCGCAAAGTGTCAGCGGCGCCGGCGGGCTCAAGCTCGCGGCAGACGGCAATACGGTGTTCGCGGGTTCCGCTTCGTCAGGCTACCTGAGCGCGGCCACGGTCAACGTCACCGTGGCCGCCAACGCAGTGGTGTCTTCGACGGCGGTCAACGGCATCGGCATCTTCGCGCAGAACGCCAATGGCAACGGCGTAACGCTTACCATCGACGGCAATGTCACCGGCGGTTCCGCCACGGCCGCGGGAACCGGCGTGTGGGTGGACAGCGCGGTCGCCAGCACGATGACCATAGGCAGCACCGGCTCGGTCACGGCTGACACGGCGGTGTGGACGACCACCGGCTTACTCGAAATCACCAACGCCGGTACCTTGACGGGCTCCGTCTATCAAAACGGCGGAACGATGACGAACACGGGCACCTTCGCGGCGGGTCCCGAATACGTCGGCGCGGCGCTGCGGAACAATGCCATGGTTGCGCTGGGCGGACGCGAAGGCACGTACTGGGGCTATGACCGCACCCGTTTTGCCGCGACGGCCTTCAACACCACGTATACGCAATCCGCACAGGGCACCCTGAAGGTGGGCGCGGACTTCGACAAGATGGCGTCCGACTTCCTTACCATCAATGGGCCTGCCAACCTGGATGGCGCATTGCTCGTGGCGCCACTCGCACTATTGCCGAATCGGGAATTGGCCGTCCTGAACGTCAACGGGACCCAGACCGGCTCCTTGGGCGCCTCGGATTCACCGGTGGTCGACTACGAGACGCGTCAGGACGGCAACACCACTCATGTGCGCGCGGTCGGCGCCAACTTCAATGCGGAATCGATGCAATTGAAGCGCAACGCGACAAGCCTGGCGAGTCACTTGCAACGCGACTGGGACCAAGGCGGATCCGCCGAACTCGCCAAGCTGTATGCGGTGCTGGACACGGCCTCGCGCCAGGGTGCCGGCTCGTATCAGAGCCGCTTGTCCGACCTGTCGCCCGGCGTCGCGCTGGCGCCCGCCGCGCAAATGCAGCTGGGCATGGCACGCTTCACTGGCGCCATGATGTCCTGCCCGACCTTCGTGGCGGACGGTCCGCTGACCAAGGAGCAAGACTGCGTCTGGGGGCAGATCACCGGGCGCAATACGAATCAGGATGGCGGCAACGGCGCCTCCGGATTCTCGCTGGACAGCGTCACGTACCAGTTGGGCGGCCAGCGGCGGATCGCGCCGGATTGGTATCTGGGAGGTTCGTTCGCCTACCAGAACTCGCATTTGCGTGGCGATGATCATCGCGTCACGGGATCGGGCGACACAGGCTACGCGGGCTTGGTGCTCAAACGCGAAGCCGGACCCTGGACGATTTCCGGCGCGCTGGGTGGAGGATATGGGTCCTATGACCTGAATCGCAACCTCGCGGTGCCGAATTTCGAGTCGCAGGCCACCAGCAAGCCCGATGTGTATAGCTTCGGCGCACGCATACGCGTCGCCAGAACCTTTACCGACGGCAATGTCTACGTGAAACCCTATGTGGATCTGGACGCGACTTACTCACGGATGTCGAGCTACGAAGAGTCGGGCGACGCCCTGCATTTGAAGGTCGCCAGCAGCGATCAGATGGTCTTCGGCCTGGCCCCCACTTTGGAAGTCGGTGGGCGCAGCGAGCTTCCCCACGGCGCCATATTGCGGCCCTTCGCTTACGCCGGCGTGTCGTTGCTGTCGGAGGATGGCTGGAAAACCAAGTCCAGGCTTGCCGGCGCCTCTGACAGCGCGGGCAGCTTCTCGACCACGATGCCCACCGATAACGTGGTCGGACGCATCGGCGCGGGCTTCCAGGTCACGCACGCCAATGGGCTGGACTTCAGGCTGCAGTACGACGGCGAGTTCGCATCGCAAGGCAACAGCCATTCGGGATCGCTGAAGGTGGCTTACCGGTTCTAGGCGACGGTCAGGGACTCGGGCTGATGCGCGTCCATGGCCGCATCGAACGTTCCCTTTGTTCACACCGATCCAATCCGTCTGGCCGCTTCCTTGAACAGAGCCTGCGCATCGGGTGTCAGGCGGAACGCGGCCAGGAAATCACCGACGCGATACGCGGGTTGTGCCTTGCGGATCAAGGCCAGGAAACCGCGCGCTTCATCCACCCTGTCGGCGATCGCCAGGCAATGAGCGGCGATTGCCAGGATATGCACATGAGCGTTGGGACGCATGGCAGCCTTGACCGCCCAGTCGGCGGCCTCCTCGACCCGTCCCAACCTGACCAAGGCCAACGCGCGTACGGCGAGCATGCCGAACATCAAGGGATCGAAGGGACTCAGATGGCGTGAATGGTCGGCCGACCCGATGGCCGCCTGCGCATCGCCCGACTGGCAATGGACGAAGCCCAGCGTGTAATGTCCCAACGCGAAATTCGGGCTGAGATCCACGGCGCGCTGCAATTCCGCCAGCGACGAGTCCTGGTTGCCACGCAGCCATAGCGCCCGGCCCATGGCCCAATGGGCCGCCGGGTCGCGGTCATCGGCGATCACGCTGTCACCCGCGGCTTTGAGCGCCTGGTCCATCGCGGCCTTGCGCTCGCCCCAGTGCTGGAACGCGTCCTGCCAATACGTGAAGGACAGCCCGGCATAGGCCCTTGAGTAGGTCGGGTCCAGCCGCAATGCCATCTCGAAAAATTGCCGCGCCAGGACATTGTCTGCCTGGTTGAAGCGGTACATATGCCACAGGCCGCGATGATGGGCCGACCAGGCATCCAGTGAATTGGGCGGCGTGAGAATGGCGCGATTGCGTTCGGAGGATTCGATCTCGATGTCGATCGAGGCGACGATCCGATTGCCGATCTCGTCCAGCGTCGCGAAGGCGTCTTCCAGCGTATGGTCGAAGGCTTCCGCCCACACGATGCGCGCCGTGCGTGACTCGACCAGCGCAACGTCGACGATGATGCGCGCGGCTTGCCGGCGCAGGGAACCACTCACGACGTAATCCACGTTCAGGGTCCGCCCCGCCTCCTCCGGCCCCACCCTGCGCTGATCCAGCGCGAATACCGTCCCCTGCGCTATGACGAACAGGCTGCGCAGCTTCGCCAACCGGGTAATGATGTCGTAAGCCAGGCCGTCCCCCAGCCCACCTCGTACGCCACTGTCCGCCGATGCGTCCGTGAATGGCATGACGGCAATCGAGGCACGGCCGAATTTTTCCCTGCATCCCGCAGCGGGGAAATCAATCGGCGCCGCCCCGGTACCGTCATGTTGGGCATCCTTCTGGCCCGTCGTGGCGTCCGTCACCGCCGCGTCCGTTTGCACGACGGGGAGGACGGGGACGATGGGCGCCAGTCGCAGTTGCCGCCACGCATCGCGCAGAGGCCGCCAGTCCAGCCCCTCGTCCTCGAAGGCACGGGTCGCGGCGGCCAGGTGTTCTTCACCCTCGCGCAGCCGGCCCAGATCGTTGAGCGACTGCAGCATCAGCGCATGCGCGCGTCGGTCAAAAGGAGCAATCCGCAGCCACGTGTCCAGGCAGCCGTGGCGCGCTTCGGACCCGGCAGGCAAACCCGCGGCCAAGTGCTCGAGTACCGCCGCCTGGCAGGCTCGCACCCGCCGGCGTTGCGCCACCATCCAGCTGTCGAAGACAGGGCACGACTTGAGTTGCAGTCCGTCGAGGAAATCACCGTCGAACAGGGACGCCAGCGCGCCCAGCCGCTGAACATCGACCGTGCCGATGCCTTGCCGCATCGCCTGCTCGATAGCGAGGACATCGACATGGCAGTCATGCAGTTCGAGCTGTACCGTGTCTTGAGCGGCCTGCACCCGGCGGCAGCCCGGCTCGTCCAACAAGGCTCTTGCCTTGCTCAGGCACCAGCGCAATTCGCCACGAGGATCATTGGGCCTATCCCACAGCAGCTCGCACAGACGTGTGCGCGTCACCGCGTGCGGAGCAAGCACCAGATAGGCAATCAACGCGCGCAGCTTGCGCGAAGGGGGCAACGCCAAGACGGATCCCCCGCGGCTGATCGTCATCGGCCCAAGCATGTGGATACCCACCGTGGCTGCTTCCCAAGCTTCACCCCCGGCGCCCCCCTCGGCGCCCCCCTTGGCGCCATCTTCGGGAAAACCCCGGTGCCCTGGCTCCGCGGATTCCACGCCGGCTACCACGCTCGCCTCCACGCCCGAGTCTTACCTTTGGTTCCGGATCGCAGGACACGAGTCTGCCTACGCGCTTCGGTCCGTGATTCCAGGCAATGCCGGCGATTTCCGCTGGCGCTCACACCCCGTTTTATTGGAGACAAAGAATGTCCACAACCGCAACCGCCGTTGCTCAATCCCAGAACCCGGCGCAAAGCCCCGCGCAAGATCGCGCGCAGCCCGACCTCGAGGCCCTGAAGACTCGCCAGCAAGCCACCTGGGCCTCCGGTGACTATGCCGTCGTCGGCACCACGCTGCAGATCGTCGGCGAGCAATTGTGCGAATCCCTTGATGTCCGGTCTGGACAGAGGGTCCTGGATGTCGCGGCCGGCAATGGCAATGCCTCGCTGGCGGCGGCCCGCCGTTGGTGCAAAGTGGTTTCCACCGACTACGTGCCGGCGCTGCTGGGACGGGCCCGCGAACGCGCCGCCGCCGAACGGCTGGAGATCGAATTCCGCGAAGCCGATGCGGAAGCCCTGCCCTTCGAGGCGGCCAGCTTCGATGCCGTCGTATCGACTTTTGGGGTCATGTTCACGGCCAACCAGGACAAGGCGGCAGCCGAGCTGATCCGCGTGTGCCGCCCCGGTGGCAAGATCGGGATGGCCAATTGGACGCCGGAAGGTTTCGTCGGCCAGATATTCAAGACCATAGGCAAACACCTGCCGCCGCCGGCCGGCGTCAAATCGCCCGCCTTGTGGGGCACCCGCGAGCGGCTCGACGAGATGTTCGGCAAGGACGCGTCGGCGATCCAGGTGACCGCGCGGCACTTCACGTTCCGCTACCGCTCGGCGGAACATATGCTGCACGTTTTCAGGACCTATTACGGGCCGGTACTCAAAGCGTTCTGCGCGCTGGAGCGCGACGCCCAAAGCGCGTTGGAGCACGACCTCATCGCGCTGATGGGCCGGTTCAACCGTTCTGGCGATGCCGGGGTAGTGGTGCCCAGTGAATACCTGGAAATCGTCATCATCCGGCGGTGAGCGCGCTGCGATCCAAGCCCCGCGATAGCCGGGGCTTGCCGGGCGAGCCGCAAGCAGAGGACGGTCCATGGCACGACGCCTCCACGCCCATCCAGGCACGGAGCGGGGCGAACGATGCGCAGCAGTGACATGCAAAACTGGCTTGGGGGCGAAGCACCCGCGCCAGGCCGGGACTGGTTTTCTGCCTGAAATGATACGCCCGGCGGCCGCGGCTGGACACCCCTGGATTTACCGACCTGGACTGACTCGGGGAGCGAGCTGACTCGCCCCCCGCTTCAATCAAAACGGCACCATCACCTTCAACGAACCGCTGTGGCTCTTGGCGTGCTTGGCCAGCTCGCCGTCGTACTGCAGGCGGAAATCCACCCCCTTGGCGGTCGACACCTGGAAGCCCGCGCCTATCCGGCCAATGACGTCGTCCATCGGCGTGGATGAGCTGAACGATCCCGCGTCTGCCGGTGCGCCTTGCAAGCGCGCGTTGGAATTCCAGCTGTCCTTGTTGAGGAAGGCCACCCCCACGTACGCGAACGGCCGCAGGAAAGCCCCATTGGGCAGGTCCTTGCGCCCGCCCACCTCGATCATCGGCGAAACGCCCAACACGTACTGATGGCTGCTGTCCACCGACAGGCCCAGCGCGTTGTTGCCATTTTCCTTGTAGGAAGACATGCGGGTGTAGGTCGCGTCGAAGTCCATATACGGCTTCACGTACATGTTGTCGAAGTCGAATGTCCGCGCCGCGCGCAGGCGCAAGCCGAAGTTGTACATATCTGGCTTGCTCTTGAGCGTGTCCTGGTAGCCGGGCACGATGACGTCGCGGTTCATGCGATAGGAGCCATAGCCGCCCCCCAGCGCCCCGGAAAACACCCAGGGTCCGCTTTCCCGCTTCAGCACCAGGCCGGCATAGCCGCTGTCGCCATTGCCCTTGAGCCTGCCGTTATCGCCTTTCACATCGTTGTTCTGATAGGCCATCGAAGCGCCCAGGAACCAGCCCGGGCTGACCTGGCGCTGGCCACCGAATTGGTACGTGACGCTGTCGAAATCGAAGTCGGAACTGCCGCGCTCGCCATCCTGGCTGCTGCGGCGCCCCGACACCAGGCCCCAGAAGCAGTTCTGCTCCCGCGTCATGGCGCCGTTGCCCTTGGTGTCCGTGAACGCCGGGCACGACATCATATTGCCGGTGAACTGGCCGAGGGCCGCCATCGATTGCGCGGCCGGTGCGGCGATGGCGCCGGGCGACAGGCTGTCCAGATTGGCGCGATACGCCCCACCGCTGGCACGCGAGGAAAGGTCGAGCTGGGCGAACAGCGGCGCCAACGCCGAATTGCCGCCCCCATCCCAGACGCGCTGCAGGAAGTCCGCCACCTTGCCCTGGTTCGATTTCAGGCCCAGCCCAGGCGCATTGAAGTTGGCCGACACCGCACGAACCTTGAAATCCTGTCCGTCCTGGCGCAGCCCGTAGTCGATGACAGGGCTGTCCTGCGCCTCCAGCGCTCCCTGTGACTGGCCCTGCACCGTCATCACCGTGACTTCGCGATTGGGCAGCAAGGCGGTCGGGACGATATTGACGCCACCCGCCAGCGTGGCGTTACCCGCGACGGTCAGGTGATCCGTGTTCAGTTTGTCGAAGTCGGCATCCGCGCGGATCACGCCAGTGGACGACTGGACGAAGCTGTTGCTGATGCGCAGCTCATTGAACGGGCCAGGGTTGCCGATGATCAACTGGCCTTCGTTGGTCACGTCGGCCTGATAAAGCGACGCGCCCGCCAGCGTGCCGCCCTGCGCGTTGTGCAGCTGGATGGCCGCGGCATCGCCCAGTACCGCGGACGCCGGGATGGCGACGAAGCTCATCGCCGCCGGGCCAGGCGCGCTGTAGCCGCAGTTCGCGCCGGTATCGGCATCGGTGCACTGCACGCTGCCGTTGATGACGCCGTTATTGGTGATCGTCAGCTTGTTGCCGGAGCCTTGATCCGTGTCGCCGTCGTAATGCACGGCGACACCCGACGCGGCGCTGATACTGCCGCTACTGGCGACATTCAAGACGTTGTTGATACCCTGCGCGATCCACACACCGTAACCGAAGCCATTGGCGCTGGACCCGCCGGCCACGCTGCCGTTCACATTCACGGTGACGACGCCATTGTTATAGGGCGCTTCGCTCTGCGCGAAAATGCCGGTGGAACCCGCGCCGGTCACCGAGATCGAGCCGCTCTGGTTGACCGTCACCGCACTCGCGACGCCACCGCTGCTGCTATTGAATAGATTGCCGGCGAAACCGTTGGAGGCGCTACCAGCGATGCCACCGCCCCCACCAAGAGACTGCGCGATGATGCCGAACGCATTCCTGCCCGAGGTCGCAAGCGTGGCATTGGTGGTCACCGTGACGGCGCTGCCGTTGCCGTTGCCGCCAGTCCCACTCGGAAGCCCGCCGTTGGCCGGGTTCAGCTGTATCCCCGAGCCGGTATCGCCGATTATGCCGCCGCCACCGCCGATGGATTGCGCAATGATCGCATGCGCGCCATTGCCACGCGTGGTGATACTGCCGCCCGTGATGTCGACGTTGACGGTACCGCCGCTGCCATTCGTCCCGCCCAATGAAAGCGCGCCGAGTCCCGAGGCGGAGCCCGTCGTGACCACGCCGCCACCACCGCCTATCGACTGTGCCAATACACCGATCGCGCGGTCGCCATAGGTATTCATCCCCAGGCCCGTGCTGACGTTGATGTTTCCGCCCGAGCCCGACGCGCCGTTGCGGCCGCCCAGCGTCAAGGATAATTGCTGCTTGCCGGGACTTGCCGCCGAATCCGAATCGCCGGCGATGCCGATACCGCCGCCACCGCCGATGGATTGCAGGACGAGACCATAGGCGCTGTCCCCATGCGTCGAAATATTGGCCCAGCTGGCCTGGTTCACGGTGATGTTGCCGCCATTGCCGGCACCGCCCCCGTCGCGGCCCACGGTGATCGTGCCGTTGGCCATCGGGGACCCCGACGCTCCGATACCGCCACCGCCGCCGATGGACTGCAGCACCACGCCATGCGAACCGAACCCGTTGGTATTGAACAGATTGCCCGACAAGCCGTTTTCGAAAGCGTCGTTGAAATAGACGATGATGTCACCGCCCGAACCGCCCGTCCCTCCCTTGCCGCCCACGGACATCGTCAGGTGCGAGGAGTTGCTGCTGGACGATGTCGTCGATGCGCCACCCTGGCCGCCGCCGCCGCCGATGGACTGCAACACCACCGCCTCGGCATGGTCGCCGTAGGTGTTGATGCGCGACCCGATGCTGGCCGCGGCACTGGTGCTGCCGATGGCGCCGCCGTTGCCGCCGCCGCCGCCGGTTCCGCCCACGCCCACGTTCAATTCATAGCTGGTGCTGTCGTCCTGGAGCGTGCCGATGGCCTTGCGCAAGACACCCGTCGAAGGGTCCGCCGAATTGCCGCCGGCCACACCGCCCAGGCCGCCGGAGCCGCCGATCGTCTGCACCAGCAGCCCGTCGGCGTCGGCCCCATAGGTCGTGATCTGGCCGTTGGACACCAGGGTTATATTGCTGCCGGCCCCACCTGAAGTCCCACCGCGTCCCACGTTGACCGTGCCTGATACGTCGGTGCTGCCGTCTTCGCTCTCCGAACTCAACGACAGGCCGATCTGGCCGCCCTGCGAAGCGCCGCCGCCGCCGCCGATGGACTGCAGCAGCACGCCGCGTGCGCCATCCCCCGCGGTGATCACCGAGTCGGTGTACGTGCTGTTGAAAACCACGCTGCCGGCCGTGCCCCCCCCGCTGCCGGTGCCGCCCAGGCTCAGGGTGGCGCTGACGCTGGCGTCGGTATTGCGGTTGCTGCCGCTCGCCGACCCGATGCCGCCCGCGCCGCCGCCCCCGCCTATGCTTTGCGCGACGATGCCGTTGGCGGAGTCGCCCCAGGTCTGGATGCGGTTGCCGCCGTTCAAGTTCACGGTTGTCGTGCTGGCGCACGTCGAAGTCGATGTGGAACCGCAAGCGGCCGATCCGCCGTTGCCGCCGAAAGCCGCGCTGACCGTGGCGCCTACGCTGCTATCGGTGCCGATGACGGTGGAGGTCGCGGTGGCATTGCCGCCGACCCCGCCGCCGCCGCCGATGGATTGCACCAGCATGCCAAAAGAACCGGCCCCATACGTCGTGATCGACGATCCGGACAGATCGGCCTCGGCCCGCGCGCCGGCGCCGCCGTTGCCGCCCGAGCCGCCCACCGCGAAGGACACCGCGGCGCCGACCGAAACGCTGTCGTCCGGCACGGCGATGGCGTAAGCGCGTGCCACCGAAGCGCCACCCGCACCACCGCCGCCGCCAATGGACTGGACGACCAGGCCGTGCGCATCCGTCGTGGTGGTGCCTGACGAGCCAGTGGTGATGGACGAATTGCTCAAGACGGCATTGGCCGTACTGCCCGCGCCACCGCCGCCGCCGCTGCCCCCCACGGCCACCGACATGGAAAACAGCGCGCTGACGCTCAAGGAAGATGCCGCGCCGCCCGTGCCGCCGCCGCCGCCGATGGACTGCGCCACCATGCCGTAGGACGTATCGCCGGACGTGTGGATGCTACCGCCGCTGAGCGTGGCCGTCGTCGCGCCACCCGAGCCGCCGCCACTGCCGGCTTGGCCACCTATGGTGATCATGCCGGTGGAACCGCCACCATCGCCGCCACCACCGCCGACGGACTGCGCCAGGATCCCGATGGCCGATGTCCCTGTCGTGGTCAAGCCCGCGGATTGGGTCACGTTGACCGTACCGCCGCCGATGGCGTTGCCGCCGCTGCCGCCCAGCGCGACGATGCCGCTGCTGACCCCCGCCACGCCGCCGCCCCCGCCGATGGACTGAGCCACGATGCCGTGCGAATTATCCCCGCTCGTTGCGATAGTGGTCGCGCTGCTGATCGTGACCGTGCTGGGCGTGCCACCGTTGCCCGCGTTCGCGCCCGCATCGCCGAAGAGTTCGAAATTGCTGGTCGTGCCGCCGCCGAAGCCCCCCATGCTCTGCGCCAGCATGCCGATGGAGTTCGTGCCGTAGGTCGTGATGGTGCCGCCGCTGGTGCTGATCGACACCTGGCCGCCATTACCGCCCGTACCCGCGTTTTCCGGGGTGAAGTCGATGATGCCGCTGCTGGTCTCCACGCCACCGCCGGCGCCGCCCGCGCTGCGCGCGATGATGCCAATGGACTCCGTGCCGCTGGTGGTAATGCTGGCATTACCGGTCATCGCGACCTTGATGGTGCCGCCGTAGCCACCGTTCGCGCCGTCGCTGTCTTCCCGGCCTGCCCCGCCGTTACCGCCCAGGCTGATCACGGCCACCCCTGGCAGGTAGTCGCCCGCGGTGGAGATGACCGAGCCGCTGTTCATCGTCGCGGTGAAGGTATAGGGATTGTCTCCGCCCTTGCCGCCCAATTCGCCGGAGGTATTGGTGACGGTCTGCGGGCCCATGCCGCCGTTGCCGCCCTGGCCTATCATGACGATGCCGCCGGACAAGGCGGCCAGGCTGGCCGGCTTGCCAAGCGCATTGGTCGTCGTGACGTTGATGGCGCCGGCGTTCGTCACGGTCAGGCCGGTGACGTTGGCCCCGGCGCCGCCGTTGTCGCTGCCGTCTTCGGAAGTCTGGCCGTTACCGCCCTGGTTCAGGATATACAGGCCACGCACGCCGTTGCTCATGCCGGAGCCATTGACACTCACCGTCACGGCACCGCTATTGGTGATGGAACTGGCCGTCGACGTATTCGCCTCGCCGGGCTCGCCGCCGTTACCGTTGTAGTTGCCGCCATTGCCGCCAATGGATTCGACGCCTATGCCCCAGGCATAGCGCCCGGCGCTGCCGGAATTGATGTTGATCGAAGCGCTGTTGTTGATGTTGATGATATTGGTGTCGCCACCGTTGCCGCCAACCTGGTCGCCCGTGGCAGCATTGTCCTGATTGCCGCCCCCGCCACCGATACCGGCGGCGTAGATGCCCACCCCGCCATACGGGAGTTGGTTCAGCGTGATCGCACCGGTGTTG
Organism: Bordetella sp. LUAb4; assembly: GCF_021325795.1. Lineage (GTDB taxonomy): Bacteria > Pseudomonadota > Gammaproteobacteria > Burkholderiales > Burkholderiaceae_B > Bordetella_C. Next base: position 60,625 of record NZ_JAHPZX010000012.1, read on the forward strand.
GTAATGGTGATGGCCGAAGCCTGGCCGCCCGCGCCGCCATTGCCACCGCCGATGACGGTATCCCCCGCGTCGGCACCCCGGCCGCCGACTGATGCGGCATAGATGCCGAATTGCGCGCCGGTGTCGTCCCAAATGCCGGGAGCGGAGCTCTGGTTGCTGGACGTAGGCGAGTTATTGACGTTGATCGTCCCGCTGTTGGTAATGGTGATGGTGCCGCCGTTGCCACCGTTCGTGCCGTTATTGCTCGTGTCGCTGGACCCCGCACCGCCCTTCAAGCGGATGAACAGGCCGCCTTGCGGTGATGACGGACTCAAGTTCGCGGCGTTATTGACGATGTAGTTGCCGCCGTAGCTGCCGATGTTGGTGCCAGTCCCGGCCGCCGCAGTGTAGTCGATCGAAATCTGTGCGCCGGATCCGCCTTGGCTGGCATCTATCGTGCAGGTGATGGTGCTGCTGGTAGACGAGCTGGCCGAGGGGCAGCTCAGGGCGGCTTCGGCACGGGGGGTCATCAAGCCAGCCAGCATCAGGGCCGAGAGCAAGGGAGTCAGGGCCAGCACCTGGACAGGGGTTCCGCGGACGCGGGGGTTTGCGCGTGGGGTTGCGCGTGGAGTTGCGCTTGCTCTTGCGTTGGATGTTGCGCTGGCTGCTGTTGGGGCCGCTGCTGTCGCTGCGGCTGTCCGGGCTCTGTCCCCGCCGGCGGGATCCACACAAGAATCGCGACGCTGAGTCGAAAGCTTGGGATTGGCCTTGGGCTCAGGCGGGGTAACAACGCGGTCTCTCATCACAGGTCCTCTGGCGGGCGTAGTGATCCCGCCGTTCAGAGCGCGGCCTAGGTTGACTCAGGCTCAGCAGTCGTGCGACGGGACGCAAGTGTAGGTAAGCGGATTGTTCCGTCACTTGCGCCTGCAATGAGAATTTTTCGATGAATTTGAGGATTTATCCGACGAAATGGGCAGACGAAGTGATTAGAAAACCACAGTTGGAGGGATACAGATGGGAGTGGTTACGTCTGCACGAGGACGAGCGATGCTCTGCAATTTCGGAGAGGAAGATGTTGCGTTGCGGCAATTGCCTGCGGCAGCGCTTCGGTGGCACTGCAGTGCGGCTGCGGTGGGGCTGCGGTGGGGCTGCGGTGGGGCTGCGGTCGGGCTGCGGTCGGGCTGCGGTCGGGCTGCGGTCGGGCTTCGGTCGGGCTTCGGTCGGGCTTCGATGGTCATACCGTGGAACTACGGTGGTCTGCAAACCTGCAAGCGCGGTCGAGTATGCCGGAGCGGTCGCGGATGGGCAGCAACGAACCGCCACAACGTCACGCAAATCACCGAGCAATAACTCCGCGCCACAAAAAACTACTGCGGAACAGTTTCCAGTGCGCCCGCCACGCACCAGCACGCTCGCGAAAAGCGGGCCAACTCCAAAGGAGCACACGATGCAATGCGGGAAAAAGGAAATTGCGGCGTTGACACTCGCGGTAAGCGGAATTCCATTTGCGGCAACGGCAGAAAAACAGGAAGGTCCGCTCACGATGTCAGCAGAGAAAGATGAAAGGGCGTATCCCACTCGGCCCATAAGCATAGTCGTGGGATATCCGCCTGGCGGCGGCGCGGATAGTTTGGCCCGCCTGCTCGCCAAGACCATGACCAAGAAACTGGGCAGCAGAGTTATTGTCGTCAATCGTCCGGGCGCCGCAGGAAATATAGGCGCGGAGGCGGTCGCCCGCGCGACGGCTGACGGCTACACGCTATTTCTGGGTGCGAGGCCGAACACCATACACAAAGTCATGTACGCAAGTCTTGCGTTTGATTTCAATGAGGATCTGGTCCCGGTCAGTTTGATTGCCACTACCCCCAACGTAATCGTGGCGAGTCGACATTCTCCGATCAGGAATCTTGAGCAGATGCTCGAGGTCGCGGAGACGAATCCGGGCCAATTGCGATGCGCATCGCCCGGCATTGGCTCAACCGGCTATTTGCTATGCGAAATCTTCCAACAGGAAACGGGGGTGAGCATCGACCATGTCCCATACAAAGGAAGCGCGCAGGCTTACATGGATCTGTTGAGCGGAAAGGTCGATGTGTTATTCAGCACGCTTTCTTCCGCGATACCCCACATCAGACAAGGCACCTTGCAAGGCCTCGCAATAATGTCCGAAACGACAAATGGCCATCCCGTGGAGCTACCAACCATGGCGGAGCGTGGTTTACCCACACTGGACTTGGATTCATGGGCGGGATTGATGGCCCCAACCGGGACACCTCCCTACGCAATCCAGAAGCTGAATGCGACCATCAACGAACTTCTCGCGGACGAAGACGTCCTGTCAGACATAACGCAGCTAGGCTACGTAGCCCCCCGCCAGCCCAACCCGCCCGAGGCACTTCAAACCCTCGCGGCGCAAGAGACTGAACGGTGGACGGCGGTGTTGAAGACGCGGAATATTATTCCGTATCATTGAGAGCGATGCTCGGTGCATCAGCGCCAATTAGCACAGTCGGCATGAGGCATTACGGATACGAAAGTATCGCTAACGCTGACGGGCACGCTCTTTCTAGAGCGTGCCCGTCAGCGTTGGATGTGTCCATTTTTTCGCTGGGAAGCCACCGCGATAACGCTCCACCCTTTCGTAGCTGAACTTTCGCGGCCGCCCACGACCGAGGCAGCAAAAAATCACTTCACTGCCGTGATACCCAGTGCATTTAAAGTTTCAGTGGTCATCAAGCCGCTCGCTGGCATAGATTTCACGGTTTGAAAATGCTTTAACGAGTTGCTAGTTTCGGAGCCCATCACACCACTAATCGGACCGTGGTACAGCCCAAGGGAAGTCAGCTTTATCTGAACTCGGATAATCTGCAGTCTTAACTTCTCCGCGCGGCTCAGCTCAACGGTCCCCGCTTCGTTCATCTTTGCATCCGATGTCGCCCCTGATGGCGAAGATCCGCCTGACTTCGTCGAGCTTCCCGGGCTGTTTCCCTTGATACTTGATGAAGTCGAAGAACTTCCTAAAGGTGTCGAGGACGAGCTAGGACCGGACGTTGAAGCAGGGGGGCGATAGTAGGATCCGCCACCACTAGATCCCGAGTAATGAGAACTATGACTTGAATGCGAACGATGGCTCGAGTGCGATCGATGGCCGGCAAACAGATTCTCAAAACCAAAGTTCAGCGGCCGCAGAGGAACTGCTTTGGGCACATTCAATGCGTCCAGGACAAGCTTTTCGGACGGTTCTGTGGCTGCAGAGGACCTGCCACCCATGGCACCAAGCCCGGCGAGAAACAGACTTATGCTTTTTATGAAACGACTCATACTAGCATCTCATTTCTGATCGCTATTGTTTTTGAAGGCTTCCAACCCCGTTCGTGCCAAGCAAAGAACCCCGAGCACTGCGGCTTTACGTCGCAGGAATCACATATAGGTTCATAAACGTTTTTCCAATCCGAAATACTGCGATGAGCGTAAGGGTGCAGACTCGCAGGGAGTGCACATAAAGGAGCATTCATGAACAGAAATGGTACTGAGTGACGCGCTAGCTGACGCGCGGCGAGTTCCAGGGTGCTGTGCCACTCAATTAAATCGACTTCGCACATTTCTCGATTTGCTAAAGCGAAACCAATCGGCTCACACGCCATCAGCGCCACTTCGCGGACGAATGGTAGGTTGCGCCCAACGAAAACACACAGGTCAGGCAATAATTCGAGGACCGGACGAATCAGGACGATGCGCAGCTGTATTGACTGCCGATATTCCTGCAAGTGCAGTAGACCAGCGAGCGTCTGCTCAAAAGCTCCGTTGGATTGGACAACGAAATCATGCAGGAAATCTGCATGACCGTACAACGGCACTAACCATGTTACTGATGTATTGAGCCCATCTAAAAGTGTTCGGGCAAGCTGCGCATTTTCAAGCAGGCGCCCATTTGTCAGCAACTCAACGCGAGTCTTCGGCAGACGACTTCCTACCTCATCGAATAGCGTCCGTAAGTGATCGCCTAAGAGCAGCGGCTCCCCCCCACTTAGACCCAACACGGGTGGTGCATCCGACATATGCCGCACGACGCTTAACGCCTCTTCAAACATCCAATGGTCATCACGCTCTGTCGGGGGTTGCGAGCACATCACACAGTAGCTATTACAGCGATTAGTGAGCTGCAAGCTATGGTGAACATCTGACACTCGATAAAGCACCGTAACTTCGGATCTATGCGCCGAAGGCACGACGATATCCCCTGTTTCGAGTGCCGGAGCCATTACCCAGCCCACGTTTGATAGCCCACCATCGCGGAGCTTTTCGATCAACGACTGCTCTGGCTCCGTTGAGACCAAGACGAGCAGCGAAATGTCCGGATACCAGTTCGTTGCCACTGAGTCAAAGTCGATAACACGCCAGACTCCCCCTTCAATAGCATCTCCGATGGTGGCCTTCACGCGCCGCATTCAATCGTCCTTATCGGGGTTGCCGGTCGTGCCCATGCATGAAACAGATCCATTTGGGCGTCGCTCCCATGCCTAATAGCGTCGAAGAAATAGTCGAATAACCACTGATGTCGTTGGCAATGCTCAGTTTCGAGGACAGGTGCGTCCATGTTGCCGTATTGGGCCTGCGCATCCACCGGATTCGGCGCACAGAAAACCTGATAAGCACAATCGCGGCAGCCTCCCCTCTCTTCCGTCAGACTGGAAGCGATCAGCCATCGTTGCACCTCTGAAGCCGCAATTTCCTTAAGAGGCGCCCCGATGCGAGCCAAACGAAGGGAAACGTCTCCAGTCTCGGCCAGCATACGAGCCTCGTCACTTGGGTAAACATAGCCATCGTAGTTATATACCAACACGCTCTGACCTGCGCCTGTCGGACTTTGTAGATCTACATACCCCGCGTCGAAGGGGGACAGAATTTTGTTGAGGATGATGGAAGCATAAACCTCACGCAACTCAACTCCCTGCAAGTTCCAATATAAAACACGATCAAGCGCACGTGCATAAAATGAATAAAACTGTTCTGGACTATATCCCAAAATGTGCTGGTTTCGCTTTGCGAATCCATAACTGCTCAGAGGGCGGATGAAGATGTCGTTCAGTCCAAGCTTGACGTATTCATCCACAATAGCTTCTGGGAATTCAAGCGATGCCTTGGTTGTAGTCATCAACGCCGACACCGCATTTTTGCCTAATACTCGTCTGGCCAGATCTATACCAGAAAGAGTGCGTTCGTAGCTTTTATGCCCCGGGATTGGTCGGTTACGGTTGTGCAGCGCCGCGGGGCCATCCACGCTTGTCGAAAGAAGAACCTTGTGTTCGGCAAGAAACTCGCACATGACTTCGTCTAGCTGGTGAAGCGTCGATGCGATAACGAAGCGCAATTGGCGGCCTTCACGGCGATTGCGATCTTGGATGCGCTCGATCGCTTCTCGCACCAAATCGAAGCGCAGAAGCGGATCTCCTCCCTGGAATTCTACTGTGAGCGATGGCGAGCCACTCTCGAATATGCTATCGCAGGCGGCATGCAAATCTTCCCTGGTCATGGTGTGACCGTTGTCCGACAAGGAGCGGCTCACTTGGCAATACTGGCAAGAATGCACGCACTGCAGGGTCGGCACAATGATATGCAGACTGGGGCCCGCCGTGATCGTTTCGCGTCTCGCCTCTACACGAGAAGCCAATAGGCGCCGGCTACCTGAACGAATGCGATTTGCGACGAAATTCCCAGCCTTCAGAGCAGCCTGGAGCGGAAAAGAGAATTCACTTATTTGCCCCTGCTGAAGCGCAGAAACCTGCGATGAATTTAGGAAGATGTGATCGCCAGCCCTGCTCACGGCGACGTTATCTTCGCCGAGCTTGCGTATCCAGTAGATCTGCGTTTCAACGGCATAGGCATCCACTTAGCTCTCCGCGAAATAAGTCGATCAAAAACACACATATTAATCATTCACATCCAAGTTATGCACTTCCGTTGCAAATTCCCATCATCTGTTCTTTGAAAATTGCGTGGCACAAGGGAATTTCTCGTCCTGACCATGCACCAGCGGACACTTCCAGCCGTTTTGGTGTAGCTTTATGCAAACAAATAGACGATGCTTGCATAATGCCGCCGAAAAAAAACGACGTTTCTATTGATGCCGGTACCTCGAGCCTCCATCTTAACCAGCAAGGCAGCAATGCTCTTCCCACATTCAGGGTCGGCGAGATCTATGATCGACGACGAGACATCCACGGCCCGTTTGGCGGGAGCGCCCAAAGCGGCATCTCACCATCGGCGAAGTCCCCGGCGATTTTTCTTTTTACAGGGGACAGCGGAAAGGGCTTTGGGTATCGCGACCATCGAGAGGACGATGGCACGTATCTCTACACAGGCGAAGGCCAGGAAGGACCTATGCGGTTCACGAAAGGCAACCTTGCCATTCGTGAACATTCGAACGCCGGTCGCGCACTGCATCTGTTCAAGTCACAAGGGAAAGGAAAAGGACAGAGATACCTCGGAGAGTTTGTCTGTCAGGGCTACGAGATGAAAACTCTCCCAGATCGCAATAAACATGATCGGGAGGCAATTATCTTCAGGCTGGTGCCCGTTGAGTTACTGGCTCAACAAGAACTCGCATCGGTCTCGGTAGGTGTAGCGGTGATACCACTCGAAGAAGCGCGAGCTAGGGCTGTTGCCTCTGCACGCATGGACGGTGCGATAGACGTCAAACAGCAAAGCAGAAATGTCTACGAGCGCAATGAGAGCGTCCGGGCATATGTGTTGATGCGGGCTAATGGAATTTGTGAACTCTGCGAGTGCCCAGCGCCGTTTCGTCGTATGGACACAAGCCCTTACCTAGAACCTCACCACACTACGCGAATGTCCGATGGCGGACCCGATCACCCGCGCCATGTGGCCGCGCTCTGTCCAGCCTGCCATCGCGAAGTGCATTATGGCGAGCAAGGGCAGGAAAAAAATTTTGCGCTTCGAGCCAAGCTTGCGGATAAAGAAAGGGACTAATGGGCAGTTGTGCCGAAGAACGCCTACAGGCAAATGACACCGCTCTTTATCTGCACGCGTCCGCTGCGCCTCACGCTCAGAACGGCAATTTCAACCCGGAAGACTGAGCCGCGTCATAAAGACGACGGGCGACGTCATAGTCATTCCACGTTTGATTTGTGTAAAACCGGTATTCCTTTTGAGCAGCCGCATCATAATAAAACATGACAAATTCCCCGACCTCTTCGACCCCATTGAAGGAATACCTAAGAGAAACCGTGAATTTGTCGGCGCTCAACTGAACAGTGGCATTCTCGTCATCGTAAGTCCACGAGAACTCCCCAAGTTCAGTTCTTTTAATCAGCTCACTAACAAAGTCTTTGATCTTAGGGGGAAACATACTCACCTCGTCGTGCGGGGTTCATTTCTTCAAGGCACTTCTTCACGCTCAAAATATCTTTCTGTATTTTCGATTTTCGAGCTTTTGTTAACGGGGCTTGCGCGGTCGCATGAGTTGCCTGCTGAAGACTAAGTTCAATTTGACCGACAATTGCATCCACCTGATTCACAAGCTTTTCGGGGCCAGAGATTCGCAGATAAGTACGCCTGAAATGCTGACAAAAGAGACAAAGATTACGCCCACCGAGACAATAAGATAAGTGAGCCTGATCCAATGGTTTTTAATGAATTCCATCGCTAACTACACACCCTCGCAGACCGAGTGCGTATTGTATATGGCAAATGCGATCAGCAACGAGAAAGGAGACACACATAATATCTATCGGACCCAGGCTCTCATCGAGAAAACCACGATCAACTTCAAATTAGAAGATGAAATAGTTTTTTAATTTCAACGTCCATGATAAATACCAGCTTTGGGCGTGTGGGAACCTAGCGGCACTAACGTAGGCGATCACACCTGCAGTGGCACCGCGGCTGGCATGCAGGCCGCGCTCGCCGTAACTTAATTCCCTCACTTCGCGCTGGTCGTCACCGCGATATCAGCAGTCAACGGCACCAGGCTGCTGTCGGATACGCGCAAGGTATAGGGGCTGGTGCCCGCCTTCCCGCCGGCAGGTTCGCGCAGCTTGATTTGCTGGTCAGCTACCAGCCATGTAAACGTGGCATCGGCGTCGTTCGGTGATGCTCCCACCCAGCTTGCGCGTAATGGAGGCCGGCCGCCGCTGACGACGATGACGATGCCATCCTCGCCCGGATGCAAGGTCACCGCAGCCTGGCTCACCGCCAATGCCGTGATCGGAGACGCAATGGAAGTCGAGCACGACTTCGCCACATCACCGACGACGTTGACGCTCGCGTTGAATGCCAACGTCGCCTGCTCGAAATCGGCTTTCGCCTTGTCAAACTCCAGCTCTTCCTCCGGCGAGCACGAATTTATTCGCTGCTTCAGATTTGTCAGCGTGCTCCTGGTGATCTTCCCTTCAGCGCCGTTGCTATCGCGACCGGAATAGTTGGACAACAACGTGCCCGCAGCGGCTAGCGCGCTATTCCCCGCATTGAGATAGGCCTGTGGGCTGGGCCGTTGCCCCAGCAACTGCTGCCGCAGGGATTTGAGCGTGGCTTCCTTGGCTTTTGCCAGCATATCGGCCAAAGCGGAGTCCGACAATTCAACGCTGGCCAGCGCCTCTCGCAGCTTGGATTGAGAAAGCCGCATGTCTTTGTACTTTGGCTCTGCCTTGCAGATATTGGAAATGCCTAGATCGTTCAACTCCGGCCACCTGTTGTCCGCAGTCGCCTGAGCCTTGCCATAAGCGATCAGAAGATCGTTGCCACTCTGAGCTACGCAAGCCAATACATCCCCAGCTTGCATGTACAACTCTTCGGTGCTGCGCGGATAGAACAGGCTGCCCGCCGTATAGGTCGCGCCCGCGGCCAAGGCGATATTCCTGGCGCTATTGGAAACCCCACCACCATGGATCACCTTCACGGCAAAACCCGTAGCCAAGGCAAACGTAGCGGCATCGATGATCTGCGAAGTCACCACCCGCTCAGTCACCGTCGACGCCATCTTCGACGTTTCGCCTGCAATAGTTCCCACCGCCTTTGAGACTTGCGGCAGTTTTCGACATGCGGTGTTGATCGAATCCTCGGAGGAAGCACCCGGCGCACAGTAATTGGCGACCTCCGGGAAACTATAGGGGTTCCGCAAAATGGAACACCCTGCCAGTCCACCGAGCAGCACTGGACCAAGCAAAACCGCCGCGAGGGCGAGGCGCCGTCCGCTCCAAGTCCCCAAAAGACCTTTCCCGTTGTTCATCTCCACTCCCCGCGAAGCGATTTCTTTTCAACTGTTATTCAGTCGAAGTGGATGTTTCTATTTGGGAGATTTTTTGTCAATGGGAAACGTCATCAAAAGTGGGCGGTGAACCGAACCCTATTCCGCATTCCACTTCGATATCTGAAACCGCAAGGCACCTCCGATCCCAGGAAAAGCGAGCTCGCTATTCCCCTGGGCGTCGACCGTGACGCTGTCGAACGGAATGCTGACTTCTACGCGGCTTTCGTCCAATGGCTTCACGTCGAGCACGGTTTGGGCCGACACCATGCCAGTGCCCTGCCAGGAATACTTCACTTTCCAGGCCGAAGTGGGTCTGGCCGGTGGCACCATCTCCAGGATGAGTGCGTTACGAAACAAATAGCCCCCTTCATAGTGCTCATTGATCCACAGACGTCGTTCTATCTCATAGTCCGGCGCGCGCACGGCAAAATCCAATCCATAGGCTAGTGAGCGTCTTTTAGGGTCCACCCGCGCACTGTTGGCCAAGAACACGCTGGATAGATAGTGACTGGGCTTGGCCTGCCAATCCTGATGCCGCAGGCAGGCCACGGAATCCTCTTCGGCCACGCGCCGGGTCAAGTACCACAGCTTGCCGCGTGGCGCTGCGCGTACTTCCATCTGGTAGAGGGCGTCCACGCTGCGCTTGGCGTCCACCTCTTTCTGTACTGCCAAGGGCAAACGGACATCGGTAATGTCCACCCACAGGTCAACGCGCACATCGCCGAACAGAAAGCGCGTCAGATTCTGGAATGCTTCTTCGCTGTTCACAATGCCAAAAAACCCGGAATGGGAGCGATACGCAAACGCTTTGGCGCAAGGCTCGCCCACCGATCCATCGGGATTCAACCCATTCAACGTCGCGTTTTCGATGCGTACCAGTCCGTCGCTGCCGTTGCCTGCGAAGGTGCGCGACAAGCCCGCTCCAGCGTCGTAGTCCAGGCGGTTGGTTCCGACCATGCAAAACACCTTGCGCGATGAAAGCCGATCCTCGGGCACCAGATCCACGCGCTTGTGTGCCGCATAAGCAGCGCTCAGATTCAGATACTCCGACATCCGCGCATCGCGATTGAAATTATTGATATCGAGTGCAGTAAGCCATCCCGGCACGTTGATCCCGGCAAACTCGATGCCGTTGTGAGGTGTGGCATAGGTAAACAGCTTGTCCACATGCTCGGCCATCCCATGCGGATCGAGGACTGGGTTCTGAAGAAATGCCCGGCACACCAACCCGCCCATGGAGTGAGATACCAGATAGCAGCGAAAATCCTTGGCCGCCATACCGTTAGCCGGGTTCTTGCAGACCAGTTCGGACACGCGCGCTACCAACTGGCTGAGGCCTTTGGCAAAGATCTCCATGCTGGGGGTGTTGCCATCGCCCAGCAGCTCAGAGGCCGTGTCGTAGTACCGGTAGATGATGATGGATCGCCCGGTGAGCACATTGTTCGTGGGCTTACCATCGGCCGTCGTCTCCCATTCCGGATCAACGATGTCATAGCCGTCCTCGTAAGCATCGCTATATCCAAAATCGGAAGCCAGGCGCACCATGGGCGATTCGAAAAGAAACTTGCGTGGCTTGCTCTGGCGATCCGGCACCGCGCGCTGCACCGTGGAGCCAATGTTGAATCCGGAAAACGGATCCGCCGTGGTCTGATCAATCTCCCCCTGCGTCATGGCATAGCCACGCACGTAGATGATCGGAAAAAAAGGCGCTTTGATGGCTTCGGGCATGGTGCTCTACTCCATTGGCGACTCAAGTAGGGTGTCAGGCCAGACCTGCGATCTACGCGTTACCCGACGCATCAGTTCAGTTCTTCATCGCCATGATTGAATCGATAAGCTCATTGGTCTTGGGCGTATCCTTGGCTTTCAAGTCCCCCACCCGCTTGATGGCACTGGACTTTTGTTCGCCAGGGGTAAACGGGAGCGCCCCTTTGGTCACTAGCAGAAGGTTGTGGCGGCCGTCTTCCGATGCGGATTTGAACCTGTCGAACGCGACCGGAATGACCCTTGGATCCCCCAGGTCGTATAAAAATTCGGACGCATATACAACAACACAAAGCCAACGACAAGTCCGTACTTGAATACGGGGCCGGCCCGTCGATGCCCGTTCATACCGGAGTCACGGTCAATTTGAACTTCGTCGGATGCACCGGAATCCCTTTCATTGCCGGTAGGAACGTTCACGGATTTCTCCTTGATTTGTTGCCCCAGATCCATGCGCCATGCCCGCGCCCGAGCCTCGGCGCATCAAGCATGGATCCAGAACGCGCTTTCAGCGAACTCCTCCCCGTTCCACCAATTCACCTTGCCCGTTCCAAACTGGAAATTTGTCGCGCCAGCCTGGCTTTGCAGCGGTGCGATGATCTTTCCATCCGCACCCCGCTTGGCTGAGTGTTCGGCGCTCTCCGGCACCACCATGACGATGTGACCTGAACGACCGTCTTCCTTGCGTCGGGCGACGATAATGCCCAGCGCGCCTTGGTTAACCTCGGTCTGCAGTTCGTCAAGCGTTCCGGTTTGCCTCCATCCGAACTGAAGGCCGAAGTCCCTGAGCCACCGAAAGAGATCGTTCGCGCGTAATTCGTGGATCGTGGCCCCATACAAGGGTTCGACCTGTTCGCCCGCCGCCAGCTTCAACAGGGCAGCAGGTGACCACCAGACACGCGGGACATAGACGCCGGCGAGATGGCAGAAATCGTGGGCGTATATATTGCAGAACGTCAGGCCCTTGCTGCGTACGGGCTGGTACCGTGTATGCGCGGGATTATCGACAGCCAACCATTCGACAATCGCCCACAAGGACCGACGTAGTTCCTCGGCAGTACTCCCTGTGCGACCCGGTTGCCGGGATTCGTTCAAGGTATGTGCATTGGCGGCGTCGGTCCGTCGAGTCACGGTGCCGGGCTTGCGCGGCATGTACACCGCGACTATGCCCTTCGAGGGCGGACTGGACGCCGGTACGGCAACGTCGATCTCTTGCGCCTCGTCATCGCGGACCAGATACTTCTTCGAGGAAAAGCCGCGAAAATAGGCACCACTCAAGCTGGTTTCTATTTCCAGGAATCCCCCTTTTGCCGTGTTCGAAAAGGCACGTACGAGATGGCCATCCGGCAAGTTCGCCAGCACGTTTGCCTGCGGCGGATCGCTAATACGCGGCTCGCTCCGGAGGCGCAACATGCCCTCCTTGGTCTGCACCTTGAGCGGGATATCGGCGCCGGCGAGCTTCGCGGAGACAACCACTGCCGCCTCATTGGCCGCAGGTGACGCCAACGTGGCGGCGGCGCCCGTGGTATCGACCGAGTGGCACAGGCGCAGGTAATCGAAGAAACTCTCTCCGTAGTATTGGCTGCCGTTGAAGTAACCCTGCTTCAAGCCCTTTGCCGGCTTATAGCCGCCCGTGTTGTAGGCGATGGCGATAGCGGCGAGCTCCAGGTCGCCCAGGTCGGCCCGGCCCTTCAGGCCTAATCTCTGTATGGCCGACTTCAGTTCTTGCAGACATCGAGCCAATGCCTTATCAAAATCGGCATAGGAACCATCAAGAAAAAAGTCCGGTTCGGTCTTAAAGAATTGCAGGTCCAACTGGAATATGCCGAAGCCATGGCAAAACTTGTTGGCCCTGCTGGCGACAGTAGCGTATGAGTCGACGTGTTGCGCCATATCCACCAGCGCCTGATGTGCCAGATCGAACATTTCCTTGCCACGCGAGACCGTGAGCAGATCCGCCTTGGTCTTGGGAAAAGCAGAACGGCCTTTGTCGGCGTCGAGCGTATCACCGACGCAGAGCCGCAGGATTTCATTCACGGGCAACTTTGCCCGGCGTAATTCAGACCAGATATGCCCCGTCTCCTGGCAGGCCAGAGCGGTCATGAAGTCGACTGTGAGCGGCGTGCCTGCGATAGCAGCAACGATAGGCTTCTGGAATTGTGATTTGAACCATTGAACGTCGTCGCGGGTTGGCATGCAGATCTCCTGTCAGGGACTTTCCGATTGGCGCACCGGTATCTCAAACATGCTGCAAGACTGCTCAGGAGCTTCGACTTATCTGGGACTCACGCACGGGACCAGGCCCCAGACGAGCCCTTTGGACTTTTGAAGCGCGAGCTTCGCCCATCGCCGCACAGGATACGGATCGTGGCATTTACGGATTCGACAGCGCGAGCAACTCCGGCGCGGCTTAAAAGCCACGACAGTTCATTCGACTTGAATTAGCGCCCGCATTGTCTCTACATCGACGCTACTGCGCGCCGGGAGCAACGCTGCTCCGACAAACATTGGTATTTGTGTTTTTTTCTACAGCGTAAGGCGAAGGAAGAATAGTCCTCAGTTAAGTGCCTTGTCAGCATGAGAATTGCATTAGGTAAAAGGGATAGCGCGGAGGATGTAGTCCCCGTGCAGCGGCCCTATGCCCCAGGACCCGCGAGCACCAAAAACAGAAAACAAAAAAACCCGCGCTCTCCAAGAGAATCGCGGGTTGCCTGTTTGCCTGAAAAAACAGGCCTTCGATTTAGGTGGGCACTATGTCCAGACAGAATTGACGTTGAACTGCCACGTACGCCTGGCCACTGATGATGACCTAGGCGCCCTCGTCGCCCGCCTTAGCGTGCCCGATTCGCATCCATCCACCGCCATGCTGGCGTAAGATCGACCGAATCGAACTCGTCACCCAGACTGCCATCGTCGTTGACAATACGCAGGCGAGTATCCTCCCGCGTAATAAATAAAACCTTGCCGTAGATCTTGGGTGTACGCTGCGCCTTGCGGCTGGCATCCTTCGTACTCTCCTTGGTCTCCACCATGCGCGTTTCCGGTGCATGTCCCAGCGGATATTCCAAGCACACAATGAAGTCGGGATAAAAATAGTTCCGGTGCTCGCTACGTACTATCCGCACCGACCAAGGCTTTCGCGAAGGATTTCGGTGCCACCATACTACGTGGTCGTCGCGCTCCATCGACAGGATGAATTCGCGTTCTTCTTGATTAACACCCGCTGACCCATCAAGCCCGAACACCGTCATCACACCACCGGCATGGGCCAGGGTGTCCTTGAACATCGTCGTTTGCCCTTCGATGTCCAAGCTGTCGCGGGCACTCGCGATGGTGTTATCCAGGGGAGGAATGACGCCGTACAGATTCTTTTGGGACTGCTCTAGCGCAATGCTCAGGGGATATAGCAAGAAATTCGGCAATGGGGATGCATCCCCGATGGTTGCGAACTCCGCGATGGTTTCCTGGACCATTTCGCCTATTCGCTGGGCATCCCGCCGTACGACCCAGCACGCGGCATCACGCGCCAGGCGATCAAGCTGCTGGTCGTTCAGTGCCGACGCGCCCGCATCACTGGGCGGAGCCGCCACATTCTCCCGTAAGCGTGCCGCAAGAGTCCCGATGATAATTCGCACATCGGCGTCTTCCACCTGTGGAATTTTCTTCAAGCAAATTCCAGCTTCCCTGGCCAGGGATGCCCGATCCGTAATGACCGTAACCTCTTCCGTGCGGACGTTATCCCCATCCTTGGTCAGCTCGGTATGGATTTCCTTGTCGCGCAGCAGGTTGTACGCCGCCCGAACGGCGAAGGCGATCTTGTCTTCGTTCAAGGGTAGATCGGTAGCCACGCGTGCCGATACTTTAGCCATATCCGCCATTGCTGGACGGCTCTCCTGCTTGAACACGGCCGGCCCTGCACGCAGTTTCGTGTTGAGCCGATACGCCTTGAGGCCCTGCTCTTTCAATCGCTCCAAAATTTCCTGTTCGTTGGCCGGCAAGCCTGACGGCCTGGATGGGCGTTCCAGCACCCAATCCGTTTCCATGAGCGTCGTGCCCGGATCCACCGCTACCGGCTCGCCGAACAAGCCAAGCTGGGTAGTGCGACTGCCTGATAGCGTCGCATCCTCTTCGTCGTCCTCGCCCAGCTCGTCAATGGGAAAAATGCGGGCAGGCATCTTGTCGTAGAACGCGGGCAACTGCGGCGATATCTTGTTGGTGATGACCGTAGCGCCACTCTTCGTGTGCTTGACTGTCATCTGTTCGGTTTGGCCTTCCAGCTGACTTTTTACAGCCCCCACGGTATTTACCGCCGACTGGAAACCAGCTTGTGCTTCACTATCGGCCAGGTAGATATAGGCCGTGTCCAGTTCGTCCGGAATTTCAATCGGCTTGGGAAACGCCTCGCGTACTTGGGGCGCCACCCGCATCACGCGTCCGATGAACTGCATGGCGAAATCGGCATCGTTGACCAGTTTGGTGGACGCCAATACGAACGCCCGCGGGGCGTCGAAGCCCGTACCCGCCGATTGCTTGAAGATCAAGACTTCCTTACTGTGGTCGTTGGCAATGGCCGCCATTAGCACCGGGTCGGGCTCGTTTGCAGAATGCACTCCAATCGTGCCCACTGGCACACGACACAGCCGGATCAAATCATCACGAGCCTCCTCAACGGCGTTTTCGCCGTTGGCGACTTGGACCAGCAGCAGCGGTGTCAGATCGATCCCTGCGGCTTTGAGTGCCCTTTTCAGCCACAGATGCTTCTTCCACGCCTGGCGCAGCACGGTGCGTTTCAGGTCGGCGACGGTGGAAATCGTTCGCTGCAGGTCGTACTTCACCGCCTCGATGTACTTCTTGTTGAGGCGCGCCGCCACTACCTGCGCTCGACTTACGACAAACGAAGTGCGTGCCTCTTTGCCTGCCTCGGACAGGAACTGGTCCAGCACGGTGTCCTTCGGTGTGGCCGAAGCCATGACCATGTAGTCCGGTTTCACCCAGAGCGCGAACGCGCCAAACTCAGTACCCGTCCGCAGGCCGATATGGGCTTCGTCCACCACCAGGCCGATTTTCAGCTTCCTGGCCCGCGCCAGTTCCACAAACTCGTTCAGTGCCCGTTGATCGTCGTCGGCACCGCTGGAGTAGCCGGTCTTGCGATCTTTCGCACTGGCAACCCCCGCGGCGGTCGACAGCAGCACCATGCCATTGATGGGCTCCTGATTGCGGCCCCGCGAGAGCATCACCGGAAATAGCTGGCCATCGGCATTGCCCAGGATGGCGTCCTCGGTCTGTTGGACGAGGTTCACATAAGGGACGAACCACAGCCATACAGTATCTTGCATCGCCGCCACCTTGGAGAGGGCGCGCACGAGCATGAACGTCTTGCCAGACCCCGTGGGGGAGCGCAGAAGCACGGGTGGCGAAGGTTGACTCAACAGCGCCGAGGCTAGAT
This sequence comes from Bordetella sp. LUAb4, assembly GCF_021325795.1. GTDB lineage: Bacteria > Pseudomonadota > Gammaproteobacteria > Burkholderiales > Burkholderiaceae_B > Bordetella_C. Next base: position 77,082 of record NZ_JAHPZX010000012.1, read on the forward strand.
TGTCGATGATGTCTTTTTGAAAGCCGATAGGCTCATGGCTGCCCGATTGGGCGGCAACGAAGTCCATACTCATGCTCGCGCTCCAGCCTGGCCGCTAAGGAGTGCCTCGGTCAAACCATGGCAGTTGGCATCTACGCCGCGCGCCTCCAAAGCCTCCTGGAGCGCCACCGGACGGTCGCAGTACACGGCCAGGCGCTGCACTCCATGGGCCGCGGGCCAGGCGGCCAGTTCTTCGACAGCCTGCGCGTTGACCTCGGAACACAGCAGGATGTCGTAACTTTCCGCACGAGCAATATGTTGAACCAGTCCTTCCTGGATATCCCAGACCGCATGGGCCAGGCGCAGGCTCAAAAGTGCCGTGGCGTTATCCACGGTGGCCTCAAATGGAAGATCCATCCCAGCCATCTTGTTGAGCCGGAGATAGGCGAATTCCCCGCCCTGCTCAACGGTGAATCCGGGATTGCCGTTGTATCCCGAAATGACTTTCCGCATGCGGGCTGAGCACACATCGCGGCAGATATTCCTGGCTGGCTCTTTGTCATTAGCCTCGGTGCTGGAACACAGGATGAAGCGCCGCTGGCCGCCATCCTCTGCGTTCAACTGAAGCAACGCATGTCCAGTCGTCCCGGATCCCGCGAAAAAGTCCAACACCGTATCCTCTTTCTGCGTAGCTTGTTCCAGAAGGCTTTTCAACAGACTCAACGGCTTCGGGTATGGGAAGGCCTTCCCGCCCAACGCTGACTTCACCTCTTCGGTGGCCACGCCGCCGCGCGTACTACGCAAGGTGATGACAGCCTCGACGAAATCATCATCGTCTTCCACATCTTCATTGATGCCCGCGATCCAGCTACTCAATGGAGCCAGGCGCTCTTCTTCTGGACGCGCAGCCCAGTGTTCCTTGCGTGAGGGCCGTCCCGGGGCAATGGGTTTTCCGATCCAGAAGTCCAGATCGGGAAGATCCTCTCGCAATAGCGGGGTCTTTTTCTTCGGCAGGATAGGTCCGCGCCCTTCCCGGATAGCGGCGAGCAGCTCATCGTGGGTATTGAACTGCATGACATCTTCTGGCGAACATTGCGGGAAGTGGATCAGGCGCTTCGCGATCAACTGTTCAATGGTGTCACTGCGCAGGCCATCGAGGGCGGCAGCGATGGCATTCTCGTCGTTATCAAGCCGCTTCCGAATTTCCCGCTCTGACGCGAAACGCCAGACGCTATCCGGATCGCAGGGATACCAATAACCCGTCTCCGGATTCTGAATCGGATAATAGGTATTCCCACGCTCCTTGTAGGTATGCGACTTGGTGAGCGGTTGGGCGGACCACATGCCCCGTTCATCCGCGTTTCGGAACTTCCTGCGGTCAGTGGGTCGCCCATTGAACTTGAATCCTGCGTTGGCATACACCAACACATGCTCATGGACATGGCTGAACCGCTGCGACAAATCGTTGCCGGTATCCTTCGTCCGCCACACCAGGCTGCCGAGACGCCGTCCCGGGAACACTTCATCCATCAACAATTCCAACCGGGAACGGTTTTCGTCATTGATCGACACCAGGATGGCGCCGTCGGGCGCGAGCAAATCCCTGGCCAACATCAGACGCCGATATAGGAACTCCAACCACTGAGAGTGTCGCCACCTGTCGGTCTTCCCCACATAATGGTCGTTGTAGACCCAGTCCTTGTTTCCCGTGTTGTAGGGCGGATCGATGTAGATGACACGGATGCGCCCCGCGTGGGTAGCTTTGAGCATCCGCAGCGCGTCGAAGTTGTCGCCCTCGATGACCAGGTTCCGATGGACGAACTTCCCGGTTGTCCCCACTGGCGTATGGCTCAACTCCGGCACCAAGGATGGCAGCACGATGTCGGCATTCAATGCCTCGTCGTGTTCGATGGCATCATGCTCCCAGGTCAGTCCCAGCTTCCGTTTGGTGAGATGTTCAACGAGCAAACGGCGCAGTTCAGGGGCGCCTAGCTGGCCGAGACGGGTAAGGAGGTCTGTTGCCTTGTCGGGTTGGGTCATGAGCTGGAGTTAGGGTTTGCGGAGCATCCGACTGGGTCGCGCGTTTTTGTTCAGAATTGTCGCACAGCGTCGGCACCCACATTCCACGCCCGTTCGCTTATCCGCATATCTCACAGCATCTCTTTATGAGACGCTATCTTCCGCGGAATGGCCGTAGCATGACCGCCCAATTCTCGGGCAATTCGTTCGAAGATATCCGCGAGTGGGGTATTTATCCCAAAAACAAAAAACCCGCGCTCTCCAAGAGAATCGCGGGTTGCTTGTTTGCCTGTAAAAAAACAGGTCTTTCGAATTGGTGCGACGGCGAAACCCGAACTCTATAGGTAAATTTAGGCACTAAATCGGTAAACATACTCAAAAACATACTCAAATCTTGCCGGTAATGTAGCGCCAAGCCAATGACGCGTCCCCAGGAGCCGCTGCCTCCATGTGGCCAACCGCCAAAGTTTTTTTTGTGTTGCTCCCCGGCGACCAACACCGTTAAGCTAGTTTTAGCGGTCGAGGCCCCCCCTACCTCGGTTCGCCAGTTCAATCAGCGTCGCAACGCTGCCAGAGACCGGTTGCCCTAGCGGCGATCCACTCATCCCCACCCTCTTCCAGACTCTCTGAAACTCCGGCATAGCCTGCGGGTGGCGTCGTTGCGCACAAATCGATCAAAGGAAAACGCAATGCCATCTATACCAACCACGGTTACCTCCACGCCCAGCGGGTTCCAACCGGCTTTCACCAGAGTTGCCCAAAATACGGACTTCGACTGCGCCTTCGCCTGCATCGCAACTATTGCAGGCAAGACCCTGACAGACGTTCGGCAGGTCGCCATCAACCAGTTCAAGCATCCGGCACGCGGCCCTTACTGGATTACCGAGACACTCATCACCGGCCTGTTGGCCCACTACGGCTGGGTCGGGACGGTCTACAAAGAAGTGGCAAAGGTGAGCGATATTTCCGATCTCGCCATCGTAATGGTCGACTATGACCCCAACAACGAGATCGGCCGCCACGTCGTTTTCCATCGGGCAACAGCCAGTCACGCGCCAAAGACCAACATCGCCTACGCGATCGATCCCGCTCATTGGGTAGAAGTATCAGCGCAGGTTCGAACGGACCTCAACAGCTTGGCCCCGGCTTGGTTCATCGGCGTGCATCCGATGGCAAGCAAAGCGCCTACGTCCAAGTAGCTGCCTACTCTTTTTTCGGCGTCACCAGTTCGGCCATCGTAACGTCCAGCGCCCGCGCGATCCGTTCGATGTTCGCGATGGAGATGTTGCGCTCCCCTCGCTCGACGGACGAAATGTAGTTCGGGTGCAAGCCCGCGCGCTCAGCCACCTGTTCTTGCGTGAGCTGCTTTTCCTTTTTTCGGATGCGGCGCATGTTCTTCGCGAACAACTGTTGCGCATCCAACTTTTGCGTTGGGCTGACCATGCGGGAGTTTTTCCCATCCGCTCGCCCCATTCCACCCACTTTGAGTTTGGTTTTGGTACAGTTATGCTCCAAAACCAAACTCAAAGTGTTATTTGATTGCGAATTGCAAATTTACAGACCGGAGTAACCATGAGATTGACCAGAAATAGCAGTAACGCGTATTCCCGCCTGGCGGCAATTGCTGCCGTTTTACTGGCGGGGGCCGCGACCGTAACCGGGTGCAGCGCGGCAGCGCCCGGCGATACAGAGGCAAAGAACTATCTCCAAAACCGCTTCGGCAATTGCCCCCTGTGGACTTTGTCCAATCCCAGGAAGGTTGACGTGATCCAACGTGGTGAGACGTACGTCCTGATGTACGAAGCTTCGTTGACCTTTCGGCCGGACTTTGCCCGCACAACCTTGGCTGGAGTCGAGGCTTTTGTGGTCGACCCCGCTAACAAGGTGTGCCGCGGCGAACTGGGGATGGTGGTTAGCAACATGGCGGGGACCGTCGATCTCAATACGCATCGCACCATTTTGCGTGGCGCAGTCCCCCTTGCGCGTTCCGAACAAGGTTGGCGGTTGTTGCGGGATCCCGATGAGAAATTCGTCAAACCGACGAACTGACTTTCGCGCTTCTGCACCAGTTACCACGCGCCACTCCGATACACCCACTAAACCAAGCGTAGACATGAAAACCTTGCTTCTCGGTACTTTTCTTGCCCTTGCCAGTTCCGCCGCATTCGCCGACGTCAGCGGAACGTATCTCAAAAAAGGCGGCGAACTTGACGTCAAAACCGCCGCGCAGGGCGTCCAGTTCAGTATCAATACCAGCGCTGGGACACACACCTGCAGCTTGGGCGAGGACGAGAGGTTGATCGCCCGCCCCATTGACGGAAACCGCGCCGCCTGGACCTCGCCCGATCCCGCAGATCAATGTGTCGCGCTGCTGAACTTTTCGAATGGCGCCGTGCAGGTGACAACCAAGGGCTGCGAGAGCTACTGCGGCGTCGGCGCCGTGGGTTCCATGGCAGGTAAGTACCTCCGCAAATAGAGTCGCCATGGAACTTCCCGTCATCAAGGCATTGTTCTTCTATCCACAGCGGGGCGGCGCTCCCCGGTTAATTGAAGCCACGCCGCACAGAAACTCGACAGCAGCCGGAGCTGCGCCGGCACAACCTGGGGGAAACGACTACCAAACCCGAGACCTCCTCCCCCCACTTTCTCTAAAGCAGCTAGCTGTTGTCGGGGCTGTATTTGATCTATCTAGGCAAGGTCACGTGCGTGCATGGGTAGGCGACACGATTCACGGAGCCGAAGCCGAGGACGATTGCCGCCTTCACGGAGCGAGGTTGCTTACCCCTGAAGAGGTCGAATACCTGGGCGCGTACCTAATCAGCATGGGACGTCGGTGGAACGACGTAGACCAGGTTTGCGCCCCCGACAGGAATAGCGAAAGATGAACTATTCGACTTTTCCACGAACGTTGAGAATATTGCATACGGAGGCTGCGACGACCTTTGGCGGCCAGGAACACCGGATATACAAAGAGATGCTGGCCATGCGGGAGCGCGGTCACTATCTCGAAGCCGTATGTCAACCCGGCGCGCATCTCGTGGGACGACTTCGACAGCAGGGATTCTGTGTGCACGAAGTCAAAATGCCAGGGCTTGGAGGCTTTGTCCGTGGTGCGGTTCGAGTAACGCGGATACTTCGAGAAGGCAGCTTCGACGTACTCAATACGCATAGCCGCATGGATACCATTCTGGCCGCTGTTGCGGGACGCATCGCGAGAACACCGTTGATAGTCCGTACGCGTCATCTTGCCATACCGCCTGGCTCTCTTCTGTCATATACGGTACTTCCGCACCGAGTTATCGCCATCAGCGAGCATGTCCGCGAGTTGTTGCTTGATCGAGGGGTTGCTCCGAACAAGGTCGCGACGGTAATGACGGCGATCAACGTCCCAAAGCCCGTTGAGGCGTCGACTCTTCACGCCGAATTGGGTCTGAATCGTGATGCGATCATCATCGGTTCCGTGGGCCACATGCGGACTCAAAAGGGACATGCGGAGCTTATCGCGGCGACTGTGCCTTTGCTCGACACCTATCCCAACCTTCACCTGGTTATCGCGGGGCGTGGGGAACCGCTATTAAGTGAATTAAGGAGCCAAGTCGCGGCCGCAAGGCTTAACACCAGAATCCATCTTCTCGGGCAACGCGACGACGTGGTCAATCTCTTATGCGGATTCAACATATTTGCTTTGGCGACCCAAATAGAAGCTTTAGGAACGTCTTTCATTGAGGCGGCTGCCTGCGGTGTTCCCTTGGTCGGGACGAAAGTCGGAGGGGTGCCGGAAATCGTGAAAGACGGTGTCAATGGCTTTTTGGTCGAACTGCATGGCCAAGATCAGCTACGCAGCGTTCTTAGGCGACTGGTTGCAGATCCCGCGTTGCGTCGGGCAATGGGGCAGGCTGCACAAGATCAGATCCGCAGCGACAAACGCTTTTCGGTTGCTTTCATGGCGGCAGCTATGGAGGAAGCCTATTTCACGTGGTTGCAAGAGCAGGCCGGCCCTCGCTAAGCCACATCCATGGGAAGCGCTCAAAAGGCAGAAAAATTCATTCCCGCGCCCCCAAAAAACACCACCGAGAGTCAAAAAGCCAAGGATCAGCCCTTGGCTTTTTGCATTTTCAGAATTGGGTTTCAGACAACTAACTATCTAGGAGTCCGACATGGAAACTGAACAACGATGTGCCACAGCACCGTCTCCTATCAAAGGTTCTTCAGCCATTTTCAGCCTGGGCAGGGTCGTGGCTACTCCAATGGCAATCAGGCTATTGCAGGAACGAGACACCGGGGCACTTTCGCTGCTCCTGCGACATCAGTGCGGCGACTGGGGGAAAGTCCACCCCGAAGATGGGGCGGCAAACGATACGGCGATTGTCTATGGCGGTCGCATTCTCTCGTGCTACGACATCGTCGGCGAACGTATCTGGATCATTACCGAGGCAGATCGATCAGTGACGACGTTGCTACTCCCAGAGGAGTACTGACCGCGATGAAAGACGTTAGCAATAGTGCTATTGACCGGCAGAGAGCCGGCAGTGCCCCGCTCCGTGACTTGCTCACCATCCTGCCGACCCTCACCACGCTCTCTGACGGCTCCATAGACTTCGCCGCCATCGACGCCGAGATACTGCAAAAGCTGGCTGCTTATGCCGACTCTGCGATGCGGACAACGCATCAAGGGATCTCCGCCATTGGGCTGTTATTGGCGCAGGTGGACTCAAGCGCGTTGAGCTCCGCCGTAGAGCCCCGAGGGTCCATATCTGCTGTCGGCTGGCTATTGGCCGATCTGGGGGAGGTCCTTTTGCATCTTTATCAGTTGTCGGTGACGTGTCGTCTGCACATCGCCGATTACGCCCCGTAGAGGCTTATACCGGCCATTGCAAGGCCAGTATTCGCCCGGGGTTCGTCCCACTATCCATGAGCCACCATCTATGAAAAAGAATCTAAAGAGTCGCCCGGCGGCTCCAAATCTTGAATTGAAGGCGCCGAAGGCGTCTGCCCAGACAATCCGAAAACAACCATTGACTGCGGAACACTATATCGATGCGGCCCGCTCAGCCGCGACGAAGAAGGCATATGCGGCCGACCTTGCTCACTTTCTGGCGAACGGCGGAAAGCTGCCGGCAACGCCACAACAATTGTGCGCGTATCTAGCGAAACTCGCGGCAACTTTAGCCGTAGCGACGATAGAGCGCAGGCGTGTCGGTATCCACCGCGCCCACCAAGAACGAAATCTAGCGTCGCCGGCAACGCATATCAGCGTACGCCAACTGATGCAGGGCATACGGCGCACGCTAGGAACACGACAACGAAGGGTCCAGGCCCTTGTAAAAGACGACCTCTTAGAGCTGCTCGCTCTGGTAGATCAGCAAAAGCCGATAAAGGCGGCTCGCGACCGCGCACTCTTATTGGTGGGATTCGCGGGCGCCTTCCGGCGTTCTGAACTCGTATCACTCCAGTGTGAGGACATTACGTCGCATGATCCCGGTATGGAGATACTTATCCGCCGCTCCAAAACCGACCAAGACGGCGCCGGCCGCGTCGTATTTATCCCTAAAGCAAGGGGATCGCGTTGCCCGGTACGCGCGCTAGAGCACTGGCAGGAGCTCAGCGGCATACAAAGCGGATATCTGTTCCGCCCGGTCAACCGCCACGACCGAATCAGTAACTCTCCGTTGACAGCACAGTCTGTCGCCTTGATAGTCAAAGCTGCGTCGAAGCGAGCTGGACTTAATCACAATGACGTGTCCGGCCATAGCTTGCGCGCGGGATACGTGACCACGGCAGCGATGGCCGGCCTACAGTCGTACCAGATTAGGGAACAGACAGGACATCGTTCCGATGCAATGCTGGCAAAATATATAAGGCCCATAGAGAAGATGGCCATTCCCAGTTTGCTCTGAAAAGTTAATGACCTTTCGGAACTTCGGTTTAGGGGCGGACGCCACTTCCGGCCAACAAAGGTGGGGGTCAGACGTTGGGCACAACACATCACCTGTATTAGCTCGGATTTGACCTGACACAAGCTGTCAGATGAATTAGAGTCCTCATCCAGCACTACCGCGCGGCGCTTTGTGGTAAGGCTAGAACGAGTCGATGGTACTCGATACCAACGGCAGCTTAACTTTCTACTTAAAATAATGATTACAAATGGAAGGATTACGACATGTCTAGATGCACAGCACCGGCAAGAGGCCATCGCACAGCGAGCGCGGCGGCGGACTGCCCCGCATGTGGTAGCCGCAGCAGCTACCGGTCATACGCGTCATATTCGCCCCCTTCCTACCCCTCCTCTGGGAGCAGCGGGGGCGGTCGGAGCAGCGCCGGCGGGTCTGGTAGCAGCGCAAAGCCGCGCTGGTCGCGACCAGGTTCGCCCGTGGTGTACACGCCAGCCGAGGTGCGGACGCTTACGCCGGTCCGCGACAACGTTGAGAAGCGAGTGTCCGTGCCCGATCTTCGGGACGTCTTTCTTTGCCATGCGTGGGATGACCGGAAAGGGGCCGCCCAGGAGCTGCATGATCTGCTCGAGTCGCTCGATGTCTCGGTTTGGTTTAGCGAGAAGGATGTCGCCCTCGGCACGTCGTTGCTCCGTGAAATCGACAAGGGGCTGGCGAAGTCGAGAGTCGGGATCGTGCTGGTGACCCCCGCGCTACTGAGCCGCGTCCGAGGAGAGGGCATCGCCGACAAAGAGCTTTCCGCACTCCTGGCGCGTGACCTGCTCGTTCCCATCGTTCACGACACGACGTTTGACGCTCTCCGCGAAGTCAGCCCCCTGCTCGGCTCAAGGAGCGGCCTGAGCACTGCAGAAGATACGATGGCAAATATCGCGGCCAAGCTCGCCGAGCTGGTTGCCCCCTAGCTTTATTGCCAACACAGGTTCGCCATTCAGATGGGCTGCTTCGGCGCCCTGACGTTTGCGGATTACTTGGCAACCTGCGTTCGCTGCGGCTCTGATACATCAATGCTGGCGGCAAGCATGGTCAGTGAGAGGCGGTCTTGGGCTCTAACAAAGCCTGCCAGACGGACCATGCCTTTTGCTTGCGCATAGTCACGCCAGCATGTTTTTGCCGCCGAAGAGCGACGTTGAATGTCCGCTTCAGAGCAAAGCGACAGGCCGCTTAGGGGCGGGAGCTGCCGGTTGCCGGACGTCGTGTGTCAGGTCAAGTCTGAGCTAGTACACATCACCGTTCCGGCGACGCGAATCGGGAACGCGTCACGGAATTGTGTAGCCGAGGCCCGGACCATGCTCGGGGATACGCTGCCTTCTTAATTGTAAGATATCGCCGCGAGGTCGAGAAGGATCTGAAACTTTAGCTAATTTTAGAGCTGAACGGCAACGACTCTATATATTGTTCCATCAGTTGCCAGTCTGGGTTTCCCTTCTGGGTGACGGGCACACTTATCCGCGACGATGGCATTCGAATCGGTCGCCACTTTCGCCCATATCCCCATCGATACTTCTCCGCCCGTATAACGGTCGCCAGAAAAAGGCCCAACGCGGGAGTTAACTGGACTGTCCTATCTTTCAAATAAAGCGGATTCACGTCATGGCTGCATGTAAACCTATCGGCTTGGTAGAATGCCTCGCCCACAGACCCATTGTTCGTCACCGTTATACACGCACCGGGGAACAACTTTCGACTTAGTGCCTCGCCGGATTTCACGGTGCCATCTCTTGAGTATCGCTTAACATCTTCCAGAGCAACGTATGACGTAATGCCGTTTTGATACTCAGTAGCGCCAATAAATGGCACGCCAATTGCGTTGTCAGTCGTTGGAGGTTTTTTATTATAGTAGCCGTTCCGGATTTCGAAGATTTCGTCATACCGAAACGACTGCCATTGATCCGCCCCCAGAACAGCAATTGGCCTCGCATCAAGAGACTTGGCGCAACCGTCAAACCTTGAAAAATCTGCGCGTTGCACCCAGTCTGGCATTTCGCTAGGATCGGGCAAAACGAGATCCTTCAAGGTACGATTAGCTTGTCGACCAAAGCCAAATCGGAAGCGGTTAGCCGTGATGCAGGTTGCCCACCACAGCTTTTCGGCTTCCGTCATCTGAACCTTTGGCGTCAGCACCATTACATGAAAGCCGCAGTAGTAGTGAATGGGCTGGAGAAACGCTACGCCGGCTCCCCCTTGGCCGTTGAGAGCGACCGTTATAGTTCCGGCCGGAGCCGGAGCCAAGCCCGGCACCTGCACTACGCGCGCTGTGACGCCATTGTTGCGTGCGGCTCTAGACACAAAATTGATCGCATTGACAGCATTGGACCGCTTTAGACGGTTCAGCTCAAGGCTGTGCCCATACGCGAGATCGAACAAATCACTGATCGTCGGCATGGTCTTCCTCCTTGCGGGCAGCTTCCTCCAACCCAAAAACGCGGAACATTGCGTAGTTCTTAACTACAAGCTCGAAATCAGACTGCTTGATGGTCGAATAGTCCGTCTCCATATAAGCTTCGGCGCACCATTCATCTTGTGCCGTAACGGTTTGCATCACTGACTCGCCGGCATGAATTTCGCGGTTTCTGTAAGTCTCTACCCAGCGATCCCGAATTGTCGGCCAAAGACCGTTCAAATCTATGCGTCCCCGGTGTTTCGTTTTAACAAACCCATCGTCGCGCCAATAGCCGAACCAAGTCTTGCGCGCGGATTTCGCGTGGGGCTTGCCAGAGATCCAAATCATAATGCATGTAACCGTGCCCACCGGATAAAATAGCTCCGCCGGCATGGACATTACGGCGTCCAACGTATGATGCCTAAGAAGCTCGTCGCGCACAGGATTAGGCTTTATCGCGCATGACATCGGAACGATCGCAATACCAATAGAGCCTGGCTCCAGACATTCAAGCAGTCGTTTGACAAAATATAGCTCATGCAACTCGGCATCGCTCTTCGACTGAGAATACGGGGGATTTAGCAACCCCACATTCGGTTTCATTTTCTTAACAGCTTTTATGATCGCATCGTCGAAACAGCTTGCTTGGTGAAGATTAGCTTTTCCATCGCCTCGAAGGATCATATTAGACGCCCCGAGCGCAAACATCTTGGGACTATTTTCAATTCCAATTAGGCGATTGCGCTTGATATCACTCCGCTGTTCCTCTGTGACGGCCCTTCTCAACATATGCTGCATTGCAGAGATTAGAAAACCTCCAGTCCCCGCACAAATGTCTAGAACCTTCGACTCCGGGCCCACATCAGCAAGTAGAGAGAAGAGCTCTGCCACATGGCGTGGTGTCAACACAATTCCCAACGCCTTTTTGTCGCCCGCGGTGTACTTCAAAAATTCACCGTAGAATTGCCCAACCACATCGAAATCGTGATAGACGTTGATGTAAGGCCAGACGTTATCGCAGATTCTCCCAATGATCTCTTTAAATACGCCGTCCGGGTACTCTTTTGCCGTTTTACTGTCCGGTTTCCCTAGGTTTGGATGAACCGCAATTGTTGAGTACGGCTGCAACATCGTGTCTTTTTTTGCCTGTGGTATGTCCGCCTTGTCCAGTTCTTTCTTAATCGCTGTCAACCAAGCTTCTTGCACATCGGCCGCCGCCAGTGCCTCGAACGTTTTCATAAACGAATTGTTCATCAGCGCGATTAGCGTGCCACTAACAAGAAGTGGCTTATCCTCCTCAGAGACCTTCGCTTTGGTCCAGATTAATTCGTGAAGCTCGCGCGAGAAGGCCAGAAGGTCAGCATGTCGCTTCTTCGCGACATCGGGGTCAAATGATGCCAATCTGTAGTAGTCGTCAAACGGAATAACCTGATCGACTAGAACCGCGGTTTCGTTCGTCAGTTCTTTGACGACCTCCGTCCCGGCAGCAAGCAGAAAATTTGAAACCTTCATTGAACTCAAGGTAGAACCGCTAACAGCAACGGCCACGACCGTGTAATGTTTTGCCAAAGCCTTCGCGTAGTGAAGAACCCCATCGACCGCGAAGTCTTGAGGTCTGTTTCCATCGCGACTTTTATGCTTTTTCACCTCTGCTTTGCATTCGATGACGATGATGAACGCAGTGTCCTTGAGACTCGTAATAATGAACTCAGGGTAACCTGCATTTTCTTTCAAACTTTTGCTTGATTTCGAGAGCAAAGACTTAATTTTCGCTATTTCGGACTTCTGCTCTTCGACAGTTACGCCGTTATCAGCTTCGTAGTAACCGAGTGCTCGAAGCCCGTCGCGGACGAGAGCTTCCGTCTTTCGTTCGTTTGTCATAAAAGAGTTGCGGTAATAGTTAGAGTGCACAGGTGAGGCACTAGCCATCTTTGGCGATGTACGCGTGATGAATGTGTTGGCTGCTCTAGAGCCCACCATATGTTGGCAAGGTGACGATGGTGGAGCCCTCCGTCACCAAAGGCTGCAATCGTACCAGCGATAAGGCTCCATTCGTTCGCCTACGGACCGCATCTGCCCCGGGGGAGGAGTTCTGAGTTCGAGGCCCTAAGCACGCAGACATCCCTCGCATTGCACTTAGAAGCACGCGCCGACCGTTCGGATCGGCATTGCCCATCTACCTCAGCACACCGATGACCTCGTCAGGACATTCGCCGCCGTCCACCGAGCCCGCGTTGTACGCTAATATGACGCGTTCCGACAGGCGTGACATACCCCTGGAACGACAAATGCCCATGGACCTTCCGACAATACAGAGTGTGCACGAACTAGAGCAAATCGGCACCGTTGACGAGATCCGTCAAAGGCTGGAGTTGGCAGTCCACCCACTGCGGATCGACGCGACGACGTATCCTGAATTGCTTGCCGTCCTGCAGACGCTGCAGACAAAGTGGTTGGACTTTCACCAGGGACCCTTCGTATCACGCCAAGCCGAACTCATTTTTTATCTGACCGAGCTTGAGGGGAGCGTGCGTAATAGGCTCTTAGGCATCACGGACGCACACTACCAAGATAAAGAAGTGGCAAAGAAGTGGTGTCGCTCCTTAGCCCAACAAGTGCATAGCGACAAAGGGGGAAATGACGCGGCATATCGAGTATTGCTCGATCTGTACAAGGTCATGACGGACTCAGAAGATGGGGATGATGATGCCTGAAAATCACCTACCCACTCTCTATGCCGCGGCCGACCTAAATCTGCAACTGCCTGATGCGAAGGACCTTATCACGCCCGAAGATGCATCTAGGACGCGCGAACTGATCCGAGAGGGAGGTGCATATACTCCTGCTGGCCAAGCCTTACAGGCTACCAAGGGAGTGGCCCAATACTTGGGTACGGACAGCGCGGGCGCAAAAAAGTTTTATAACGACTTACCCAATGAAGACAAGGTTCAGAACGGCAACGTACGATATGTCACGCACTCTGCGTTGAATAAAGAAGTATCACGCCGCATCCAGGAGCCGCGCGACGTCTACAAACTCGAACGATTAAAGGACGCGGAAGCATGCCTGAATGCGTTCCGCGATCACCCTGAGTTGGAAAAGCGTCGACTATTGGCTGAGTCAAAAATTCGACGTGAGCTTCCCAAGCTGAAACAAAAGATGCTCAAGGCGGAGAATATTACTAATTGCCAAGTGAGTGGCGAGCCCCTTCAACCAGACGCCGAAGTACACCACATAGAGCGACAAGCAGACCAGCCGCACAAAAGCCTTGAGCCTGCCAACCTCTTGCTAATTAACAAGCCTCCGCACCGGGAGATCCATGACGCTGCAGCGCATTCCCCCGATGCTCTCGCTTCACTTGCATTAGAGAAAAAGTGGCCGTACAAACCTCGAACCTAGCGAACTTTAGAATATCTACGGATCAACCGGGCAAAGCACCTTATATGAACGACAACTGGCGCATGAAAACATATATTTATCGCTATTCAAAAATCGCGCTTAATTACCGCTTTCAACCTATTGTGTTGAAAAACTCGCGAGAGTCGATAGGGGTTCCCGACCCCTTGCCTGTGATGTGATCGTGGCTTGTGCTCGATTCTGAGAAGCCGATCAGAATTGACGTGCGACACGCGCCGCCGACGAGTTTTTCCACAGAACAGACCTAAAGCGGATCTTCACAGCAGACCAATACTAGGCGGTAGATGCCCCCAGGCGGTCAATCATCCGCTCCATTGGTAGACAAAAGCTGTTGCCTCCGGAACTCATGAGGCGGAGATTTGATCCAGCGTATCGGTATTCCCGTATTGATGTCGTTTAAATAACCCCTTCCGCGGATCATGAGATCAAGGGCTCCAGCATCTGCGCTAGCGGCGCGCTTAGGGCCTTTCAAATTTTCCATATTGGGGTGCCATTGAGGCGACGCAGACCTGACCAAGGTCGCCTTCATCAAGCCATCGTCAGTCCGATGTTGCAAAGCGGCCATAGTGGCAAAATCCAATCTTGCGAATTGATATCCAGCACATGCTCGGCTAGAGTTCCAAGTCTCACCGCCCCGGCACACGGCAGCTGGCCCGTCATCAAGGAAGGCACATGCACATCCAACACTTGGAGATTGCGAATTTTCGTAAGCTTCTGTCTGTCCGAATCGAGCTAGCACCCGAGACCACTATCCTTGTCGGCGCAAACAACAGCGGTAAATCTTCAGCGATGTTGGCGCTTCGGAAGTTCTTGGTTTCAAAAGCTTCTGCTTTCCGACTCCAAGACCTGACCCTGTCCCACCTCGCGACCATTGATGGCATTGGGCAGGCGTGGGAAGCGGCTGATGCTGATTTTATAATGCCAGTATCGAACGACTGGGCAAACTGGCTACCTACGCTGGATATTTGGATAAAAGCCTCCAAAGGGGAGCTGCATCACATTCGTGATCTGATCCCAAACTTCGCGTGGCGAGGTGGCCATGTCGGTATGCGTTTCCGCCTTGAGCCAGACGAGATGCCGAAGCTCTTCGCCGACTACCGTAAGGAGCGGGCACGGGTCGTGCTGCTGCAAGAGGAAATCCAAAAGATAGCGCCCAAAGACGAAGCGCCTCAAACGCTGCCGCTGTGGCCCCAAAGCCTTCATGACTACTTAAATCGCCGCCTTGGCAAGACCTTTAAAGTTCGCTGGTACCGGCTGGACCCGAGCCAGCTCCAGGCCCCGAATCCGATCACTCGCACAGCCAACCGGCAGTCACTCACAGCGACGGCCGATCCGCTGGAGCGCAATCCACTTCTGAACCTTATCCGTATTCATGAGATCAATGCTCAGCGAGGATTCGGCGACAGCACGGACGAAGGCCAGGATGCGGGACAATCTGGCTCGGGCAAAAAGCTCTCCGAACAGCTACGCGCCTATTACAGCCGCCACCTAGACCCGGGTGACAGCCCTGAGGTTTCAGACCTTGAGGCGCTCCGGGCCATTGAAGCTGCTCAAACCGCTTTCGACACTCGCTTGAGATCCAGCTTTGCACCCGCGCTCAAGGAAGTGGAAGGACTGGGCTATCCCAACAATTCCGATCCTGCCATCCGAGTAGCCACCCGCCTCGCGCCCACGGACGGCATGAATCACGAAGCCGCCGTTCTGTTTGAACTCGATTCAGTCGCAGGAGCACCTGGTGCGCCGCCCCTTCGCCTTCCAGAAACGTCGAATGGGCTCGGCTATCAAAACCTGATCTCGATGATCTTCCAATTGATGGCATTCAGGGATAGCTGGCTGAAGAAAGGCCGATCCGCTGACGAGCAAAGCGCTGCTGGCATCGAGCCCATCCATTTAGTGCTGATCGAGGAGCCTGAGGCTCACCTCCACGTGCAGGTGCAGCAGGCGTTCGTGAAACACGCCTATCACGTACTGTGCAACGATGCGGTGCTAAAGGACTTCCCTAATCTCAAAACCCAGCTGGTGGTGAGTACGCATTCAAGCCATGTGGCACATGAAGTCGATTATGAGAACTTGCGCTATTTCCGTCGGCTTCCATCTGGCATGGATGGGGTTCCGATACCGGTATCGACGGTATCAAACCTCAGCACCGTGTTTGGCCACGCTACCCAGACCAAGGAGTTCGTCACGCGCTACCTGCGAGCGCAGCACGCCGATCTCTTCTTCGCGGACGCGGTGATCCTGGTCGAAGGCGCCGCTGAGCGTATGATGCTGCCCCATTTCTTACGCCAGCATTTTCGCTTTTTAGACCAGTGCTACATCACAGTCCTCGACATCGGCGGGAGCCACGCTCATCGACTTCGACCGTTGATTGACTCACTCGGGATTGTAACCTTGGTCATCACCGATCTAGACGCTGGGATCCTCCAGGTTGCCAAACCTGTCGAGAGGGCCGCGCGCCAGATGACGAACAACCCCACTCTACGCCACTGGATGAAAGCCACTAAGCTGGGGCACGATATTGATACATTGCTGGATCTTCCAGCCGAGCAGAAAACACAACAAATCGATTTTCTGTTTGCGATAAGAATCGCGTACCAAACCCCCATCTCCATCCGGCTTCCCAAGACAGGCGCGGTGGTCGAGGCGCTCCCCAACACCTTTGAAGACAGTCTGGTATTGAGCAACGTCAAGCATTTCGCAGGAAAGTCCGGCCGTGGCCTGATGCGAGCGTTTGGCAAAGCCATAGAAGCTGCTGAAACATCGACTGATCTCGGGACAGCACTGTTCAATAAATTGCGCGATGGCGACAAGGCTGAGTTTGCCTTGCAGGTTTTGGCCGACTCTCAGTTCGCGCAGCTGAATGTACCTGCGTACATCCTTGAGGGGCTGGACTGGCTGCAGTCCAAACTTAAGATGAAGAGTAAGGAGTTCTTGTTGATCCCGTCGGCGATTGTCGAGGTCACACCATGAACGCTGTGCTTGGAGCAGCCGCTGAAGACGTGCCTGACGCCGACCAGGTCATCCAGGAATGCCTGAATCTGAACCGCCCCAAAAGCTTTTTTCTGTACGCCGGCGCGGGTTCGGGGAAAACGCATTCACTGGTCAAGGCCGTGAGCGTTCTCAAAACTCGGGAGCGTAAAAGACTTACCTTCGAGGGGCGCCAGATTGCGGTCATCACCTACACCAACGCCGCGTGTGAAGAGATTGCACGCCGGCTCGAACACGATCCTTTGGTCATGGTCTCCACTATTCACGCCTTCTCGTGGCGGATGATCCAAGGCTTCAACGACGATATACGCGAATGGTTACGCATCAAGCTGGCAGAGGACATTGCCGATCTGAACGAAAAGCTCGAAAGGGCGCGGTCCGAAAACAAAACGGCTCGCACCAACCGCGCGTCACGCGATAGTAAGGTACGCCGCGTGGCCGTATTGGACGAAATCACCAGCTTCACTTACAGCCCGACAGGAGATAAGCGAGGTCGTCAGGCGCTGAACCATAGCGAGGTCATCCAGATGGCAGCTGCGTTCATTCAGCAGCGTCCACTACTGGACGTCATGGCAGATCTGCACCCAGTGATCCTGATCGACGAGAGCCAGGACACCAATGGCCCCCTCATGGACGCTTTTTTGCGGGCTCAGGCGCTGATCCCAGATCGATTTTGCCTTGGACTTCTGGGTGACACCATGCAGCGTATCTACAACGACGGTAAAGAACATCTCGAAGAGGCTATTCCCGAAGACTGGGCTATCCCCGAGAAGCCTATGAATCGACGCTGCCCGAGGCGGGTTGTCGACCTGATCAACGTCATTCGTCGGGGCGCCGATGACCATCAGCAGATCCCTAACCCTGATGCCATCCAAGGCGCGGTGCGGATGTTTTGCACCCAGCAAGTCGCTGGCCAGGATTTTAGGTTGGAAGCCCATATTGCGCACCGGATGTCAGAAATCACCGGAGACGAACAATGGGCGACCGGCACCTCAGGCCGCAAAACGCTGATCCTCGAGCATAAAATGGCCGGTCGGCGTATGGGCTTCGACGGTATCTTCACCCCGCTCTATGCTGTCGAGCACCTGCGTACGGGGCTGCTGGACGGTACGCTGCCGGTGCTGAATCTTTTCTTTGATAACGTCATGCCCATTCTGGCTGCTGCCAAAATCAACGATTTTGGATTGATGGAAGCAGTCCGCCTGCGATCTCCTCTGCTTGACTCACGACACATGAAGGACTCACCGGACCAGCTCGCCTTGCTGGAGAGCGTCGGCGCGGCAACCCACGCGCTGTGCGGCCTTTTTGATGGTAACGACCCGTTGATTACGGAAGTCGTGCAGATCCTAATCGACACCGCACTGCTTGATATCCCCGAGCGCCTTCTAGTGGCCCAGGAACTTGGCGTAACGAACGATGACCCACCCGAGTACTCTGATCGCGATGCTCTGGAGATACACGCCTATCAAGTTTTACTAGGACGGCGTTTTTCGGAAATGGCCGCGTTCGCAGGTTATGCACAGGGACTTTCCCCATTTGACACCCATCAGGGTGTCAAAGGTCTGGAATTCCCGCGGGTCATGGTGATTCTCAACGACGAGGAGGCTGGCGGGTTTCTCTTCAGCTACGATAAGCTCCTCGGGGTCAAACCACTTTCAGACGGCGACCGCAAGAATCAGCGGGAAGGCAAGGACGACGCGGTGGCTCGTACTCGGCGGCTGCTCTACGTCACATGTAGTCGCGCCGAGGAGAGCCTCGCGATCGTGGTCTATACGGGCCAGCCAGAGATAGCCAGGCGGCGGGTTCTCGATGCGGGCTGGCTAACGCCGAACGAAATCGAAATTTTCTAATGACACCAGCAAACTAGTTGTGGGCAGCCCCTCCCACCGAAGGATCCTGTGACCTCGTTCTTTCATCTGTAGAGCGCGAAGGTTCACGGCGTAGAAAGTACGTTTATGGACTCTGGTGATGCGACAGCGGCGCACCCAGCCGGCAAGGAAGGGCTGCATTGGTTTGAAGCTCAACCAAAAGAAAACTCGGGCTACCACATTGGGTTTCGCGAGCCTCATTGATCAATGTCCGCTTCTGGCCGTTGGTAGCCAATAGCACTTTGACGGCAAATGGGAATCAATGTCGGATGAGTCGGAACTACTGCAAATTAGTCAATCCATCTATCGTGCTGCTGCAGGAAGCTTACCGCCTAGCACGAGACCATCCACCGACGCATGACCTCTCATGCGTCGGTGTTGAACGTCGGGACTGCAGTGATTCTTCACTCAATCCAATTGAACCGCCTATGACACCCGACATGACTTGACATTCTTCGGCAGCCTGCAAGACAACGCTGAATTCCTAATTGTTGGCGCCGGTGTGATACTGACCCACGTCGTCGGAGTAAATCTGACCCACCTGAGCAATGATGGTGGCCTTTTGGCCATCAACAATGTTGACTCAGGAGCAAGCAGTGGAGATCAAAGTAATGGC
>NZ_JAHPZX010000013.1 GCF_021325795.1 Bordetella sp. LUAb4
ACCCGGAGGCTTCTGGTTCGTTGTCGCGTTTGCGTTTGAGCAGCGAAGAAAGAGATATTAGCACGGTTTTTTCGGAGCGCGCAAGTCAGCCGTATGAAAAACTCAAAAATATCGGAAATTTTTCCCTACCCCTCCGCTGTACACGCTTCACGGCCCATGCTCGCCCCCCTACATACGCCGGCCGCTACGTACGCGGCCCATTGCCAATCTGCCCACGCTCGATGCGTAACGATACGCTCGCGCTGACGTAATAAGCGGCTATCCCATCAAGGCGCGGCCACCCTTGAACGCCACGGCGGCTCACTTTGTGGATAGACTTCACTCATTAGCGGCCGGCCATACGCCCTCATCCGGTGTGGGGCCGCTACCGCTACAGAACACCACATACATATATATAGAAGAAACATCGACCATGCCCTCTAGCACCGTGCTGCCTAATGAAGACATACTGATCAACGTCACACCCTTCGAGACCCGCGTCGCCATCATCGAGCAAGGCGCGGTTCAAGAGTTGCACGTCGAGCGCAGCATCCAGCGGGGCCAAGTGGGCAACGTCTATCTGGGCCGCGTGGTTCGCGTACTGCCTGGCATGCAAAGCGCCTTTGTCGATATCGGCCTGGAGCGCGCCGCCTTCATCCACATTGCCGACCTGCGCGAAAACCGTAGCGAACGTAGCCAGGGACTGACGCCCACGCCGATCGAAAAGCTGCTGTTCGAAGGACAGACGCTGATGGTGCAGGTGATCAAGGATCCGCTCGGCACCAAGGGCGCGCGGCTGTCGACCCAGATCAGTATCGCCGGCCGCATGCTGGTGCACCTGCCGCACGATCCCCATATCGGCATTTCGCAGAAGATCGAGTCAGAAACGGAACGCGTGCAATTGCGCGAACGCCTGCATGCCCTGGTGCCCGCGGAGGAAAAAGGCGGCTTCATCGTGCGCACCCAGGCCGAGGGCGCCACCGACGACGAATTGCAGGCCGATCTCGAATACCTGCGCAAACTGTGGTCCAGCGTGCAGGCCCAGGCGCGCAGCCAACCCGCGCCGACCGTGCTGCATCAGGACCTGACGCTGGCGCAGCGGGTGTTGCGCGACATGGTGGGCCCGCGCACTGGCACCATCCGGGTCGATTCGCGCACCACCACTGGCGACCTGATCGAATGGGCCAAGCTGTATACGCCGTCCGTGGTCGAGCGCATCAGCCATTACAGTGGCGAGCGGCCGCTGTTCGACATGGCCAATGTCGACGAAGAGATCGCGCGGGCGCTGTCGCGCCGGGTCGACCTGAAGTCCGGCGGCTACCTGATCATCGACCAGACCGAGGCGCTGACCACGGTCGACGTCAACACCGGCGGCTTCGTCGGCGGGCGCAATTTCGACGACACCATCTTCAAGACCAATCTGGAAGCGGCCCAGGCCATCGCCCGGCAGTTGCGGCTGCGCAACCTGGGCGGCATCGTGATCCTGGACTTCATCGATATGGAAGATCCGGAACATCGTGAGACCGTGCTGTCCGAACTGCGCAAGGCGCTGTCGCGCGACCGCACGCGCATGACGGTCAACGGTTTCACCCAACTGGGCTTGGTGGAGATGACGCGCAAGCGCACACGCGATTCGCTGGCTCACCAGTTGTGCGAGTCCTGCCCCACCTGCCAGTCGCGCGGCCACGTACGCACGGCGCGCACGGTCTGCTATGAAATCCTGCGCGAGATCCTGCGCGAGGCGCGCCAGTTCAATCCGAAGGAATTCCGCATCCTGGCGTCGCAGGAAGTGGTCGATCTGTTCCTGGAAGAAGAAAGCCCGCACCTGGCGATGCTGGGCGACTTCGTCGGCAAGAAGGTTTCGCTGGAAGTCGAGGCTACCTACAACCAGGAACAGTACGATCTGATCCTGATCTGAGCGCCAGGGAAATGACAACGCCCAGGCTGGCCTGGGCGTCGATGCGAAGGACCGTCGACGAGCGACGGCCGCTTTCGGCCTCAGTCCGGATCGCGGAACTGCATGCGGTATAGCGCCGCGTACAGGCCGTTGGCCGCCAGCAGATCTTCGTGGCGCCCGTGCTCCACCACTTTGCCGGCATCCAGGACGACGATGCGGTCGGCATTCTGGACGGTGGACAGCCGGTGCGCGATGACCAGGGTGGTGCGGCCCTTCATCAGGCGCTCCAGCGAGGACTGCACCTGACGCTCCGATTCGTTGTCCAGGGCCGAGGTGGCCTCGTCCAGGATCAGGATGGGCGCATTCTTGATCAGCGCCCGCGCAATGGCCAGGCGCTGGCGTTGGCCGCCCGACAAACGGGCGGCGTTCTCACCGACCGGCGTCTGCAAGCCCTTGGGCAACTGGGTGACGAAATCGCGCAGATTGGCGGCTTCCAGCGCGGCCATGACCTGTTCGTCGTTGGCCTGCTCCAGCGAACCATAGCCGACGTTGACAGCGATGGTGTCGTCGAACAGCACGACATCCTGGCTGACCAGCGATAAATGCGAGCGCAAGCTGGCCAGCGTCAGCTCGTTGATCTCCACATCGTCGACCAGGATGCTGCCGCCCGTGGGCAGGACGAAGCGGGGCAACATATTCACCAGCGTGGTCTTGCCGCTGCCGGAGCGGCCCACCAGGGCCACGGTCTCGCCAGGCTGTACGCTGAACGAAATGTCGCTGACCGTATCCTGGCTGGCATCCGGGAAGCGGTGGCTGACGCCGCGAAACTCGATCTTGCCGCGCACGGGCGCCGGCAAGGTGCGCGTGCCGCTGTCCAGTTCCGGCACCTGGTCGATCAGCGTGAAGACGCTTTCGGCGGACACGAGCATGCGCTGCATCTTGCCGGCCAGGTTGGTCAGGCGCTTCACCGGATCGAACAACTGCGCCAGGGACGCCATGAATGCGGCAAAGCTGCCGGCCGTGAGCGTGCCGGCGTTGGCCTGCCCCAGCGCAACGGCGATGATGGCACCCACCGAGATGGAAATGCAGACCTGCGTCAGGGGCGTCATCGCGGCGTCAGCGACGGCGCTGCGCATGGCGAAACGACGCAGGCGCGAATTGACGTAGGCGAAGCGGCCCCGTTCGTATTCGTAGCCGTCGAACAGCTTGATGACGCGCTGGCCGTCGATGCCTTCGCCCACCACGCGGGTCAGTTCCGCGTTCATATTGACGGTGTCGCGGTTGATCTTGCGCAGGCGCCGGATGAAGACCCGGGCGATCAGCACGGACACCGGCAGCATGACCAGGATGATCAGGGTCAGCACCCACGACATGTACAGCAGCACGCAAATCAGCGCGATCACCACCAGCGACTCGCGCACCAGCACGGTAATGACGTCGGTGGCGTAGCCGGTCACATTGCCGGCGTCGATGGTGAAGCGGTTGAGCAGCCGTCCGGTATCGCCACGCTTGAATTCGGCATCGGGCAGGCCCAGCAGACGGTCGAACATTTCCTGGCGCATGCCGCGCAGGACATTGTTGGCGACCCAGGCCAGCAGGTAGTCGCTGAAGAAGTTGCAGGCCCCGCGCAGCAGAATCAGGCCGACCACGGCCAGCGGGATCGCCCAGACATAATAGGGTTTGGCCCCCGAAAAGCCGTCATCCAGCAAGGGCTTCATGATGACGGCCAGCGTGGGCTGCGTGCCCGCGGCGCCCGCCATCAGCAAGACCGCGAGTATCAGTGCTTTCCAATGGGACCCGACACGGGAATAGATGCGGGACCAGATCACGGACTTGACCGCCTGGTTACCCGCCTGCGCGTTACGTGCGGCAGAATTCAAGAAATCTCTCGCTTTTATACAATCCTGAGCGGGGATTGTACCGTCGGCTCGCGAATTGCCGCGGCGCGCGCACGGTCTGTCGCCCCATCCTTGACAAAAGCTTCATTATTCCGTTCTCTTCCTCTATGCCATCGAATCTCCGCCTGTACGTCAGACTTCCCAATTGGGTGGGGGACGTTTGCATGAGCCTGCCCTCCCTGTATGCACTGCAGGCCACTGGTTTGCCCCTGACGATCTGCGCCCGGCCGTGGGCGCGCGATTTGTTGGCTGGCGTGGTCCCTGCCGGGGCACCGGCGGGCGTCGCCCCGGCAGGCGTCGCCGGCGCCGGCGTGGCACACGCGCACGATTTCGTACCCATGCGGGGGGCTTTCCGTGCCGATCGCGCCGCCTTGCGCCAGCAACTGCGCGACAGCGGCGCGCGCGGCCGCGATTGCCGTGGGCTGAGCCTGCCCGATTCGCTGTCCAGTGCGGCCGTTCTGCGTTTGGCGGGCATTCCCACCGCCGGGTATCGGGACGATGGGCGCAGCCTGTTGTTGCGCTGGCCCATCGACAAGCCCAAGCCGCCCCTGCACGCCGTACAGTCCTGGTACCACCTGACGCGCACGGCGCTGACCAGTTGGGAACTGCCGGCCGGCGCCGAGCAGCCCGCTCCAGAGTTGGGGCTGACACCGACCGCCGAGCAGGTCACGGCGGCCGACGCCGCCCTGGCCGCCGTGGGGCTAACCGACGATGGCGGGGCACCCGACAGCGTCGCACCTGGCGGCGCGGCCTCTGACAGCGTGATACGCGGCGCCAACATCCGCCCCTTCGTGCTGATCGCGCCCACCGCGACCGGCCTGCACCGTGGCCGCATCAAGGTCTGGCCGCACTTCGACGCCCTGACCCGCAAGCTGCAAGCGCAAGGGATCGAGGTGGTCATGTGCCCGCCGCCGGCGGAGGTCGACGAAGCACGCCGCAATGCCCCCACCGCGCGCCTGCTGCCGGCGCTGGGCCTGGGTGCCTTCGCCGCGCTGACCACCCGGGCCGCCCTGGTCGTGTGCAATGACTCCGGCGTTTCCCATGTGGCGGCTGCCGCTGGCGCGCGCCAGATCACGCTGTTCGGCGTCACCAACCGTGAACGTACCGGGCCGTGGTCGCGCACCGCCATCTGCCTGGGCTCGGACCAGCACTGGCCGGCGGTGAGCGATGTCGAACCGGTCGTCAAAACCTGCCTGGAATCCAGCGGCCAGTCGGCGCGCTTCACTGATTGACAGAGTAGCCCCGCGTCGGAACAATCGCTCCAGTATGGAAATCGCAAGTCTGCTGGCAAATCTGGTCATTCCCCTGAACCTGTGCCTGACCCTGGTCGCCCTGGGTCTGGTCTTGGCATTGTTGCGCCTGCGCATTACCGGCGCGGTCCTCGCCGTCATCGGGCTGGCATGGGCGCTGGCCTGGTCGCTACCGGCGACTTCATTGTGGCTGGGCGGCGCGCTGGAACGGCAATATCCCTACAAGCTGCCCGCTGAATTGCCAACGGCGGACGCCATCGTGGTGCTGGGCGGCAATACCGCCAACAGCCGCCCCAACTGGTTCCTGCCTTTCGACCGCGATACGGCGGTCACCCGCCTGCAGACCGCCACCCAGCTGTATCTGGCCGGCCGCGCGCCCAAGATCGTGCTGTCCGGCGGCGCGCTGTCCGGCGATGTCAGCGAGGCCCAGGGCATGGCTCACGCGCTGCGCCAGTCAGGCATTCCGGAACAGGCCCTGATCCTGGAAAACTTCAGCCGCACGACTTACGAAAACGCCACGCTGACTGAAGACGAATTACGCGACCACCATCTGGGCACGGTCCTGCTGGTGACTTCGGCGCTGCACATGCCGCGCGCCATGGCGGCGTTCCGCAAGCAAGGCGTCACCGCCATCGCGGCGCCTTCCCTGCCGCAGATCGTCGTGCCCACCATGCAGCCGCCCTTGCAAACCTGGCTGCCGGACATGCGCACGTTCGAAGCCAGCCGCTCGATCATCAAGGAGTACTCGGGCCTGTTCGTTTACTGGTTGCGGGGCTGGGTCTGATGGCCTTGTCCTGTCGCCCCGGCTGCGGCGCCTGCTGCATCGCGCCGTCCATCACCAGTCCTTTGCCTGGCATGCCACAAGGCAAGCCGGCGGGGCAGCGCTGCGCGCAATTACTCGAAGACATGCGCTGCGCGGTCTTCGGCAAACCGGAACGGCCCGCCTTCTGCGGCGGGCTGCAGGCCGCGGCGGACATGTGCGGGCCGGATCGGGTCCATGCCATCGCGTGGCTGACGCAGCTGGAAATGGCTACCGCGCCTACGCCCTCCTGATACCGATGCCGCCGGCAGTGTCGCGGCGACCGCACGTGGGATAGCTGGAAATGGCCACCGCGCCTGCGTCTTTCTGATGCAGCTGACTTCCTAGCGGGCTTCGGGCTTCGGGCTTCGGGCTTCGGGCGTCGAACACCTCGAGGCAATCGAACTGTTTCGAGGCAAATCTTACTCACAGTCGATTTCCATTCCCCAGCCGTGTCAGCAGATGCGCGCGCGCGAGGGGAATCGCCCTCCCATCGGGCAAGGCGATCTCTCATTCCCTATCGGAAAAATCCTGCGTTTTGTGCGCTCTCGTGCAACCCGCAGATTCCTCTTGCCGAGAAAATTCTTCTATGGGGAATTTCTTACTAATAGCTTAATTCAATCCTAACGCGGTGCCGCATGTTGCCGCCGCGACCCGATTGATTAAGAGAAAACCGACATGACGCAGAACACAGCCTATCCCCTCCCCGCTGCCGCCCTCTCTCGGCACACGTCTTCCAAGCTGCTCCCCAAGCTGTCCGTACTGTTACTGGCGCAGGCCTTCAGCCCCCTGGCCTTCGCCGATGACGACTGGAATCTGGACCGTGTGCGTGCCAATGAAGCGTATCGCCAGGGCAAGACCGGCGCCGGCTCTCTGATCGGCATCGTCGATGGTGGCCTGTTTGCCGACGATCCGGCTTTCGCCGGACGAATCGATCCGCGCTCGGCCAACTTCGGCGTTGGCGATATGGGCGCCTTTCAAGCGACCGAGCGCAACGATTTTCACGGCAGCATGGTGGCCGGCATCGCCGTCGGCAATGGCCGCGACGGCGATGTGCGCGGTGTCGCGCCCGGCTCGAGCATCCTGGTCGCGCGTGCTATCGGCGTGGAGGATGACAGTGAGGACGATGACAGCGAAGGCGGTGACAGTCAGGACGATCACAGCACGTACGGCGAGGAAATGCCAAGTGCCCGTGCGATCGGCTACCTGGCCGAGGCCGGCGCCAAGATCATCAACGGCAGCTACGGTCCACCCGCGCTTTTCGAAAAAACCCAGTACGACGCTGCGACCGGGAAATTAATTCCCAACAAGGACTACATCAGGCAGTCCACCCACTATATCGAATTCAATCCTGCGACCGGCCAGATCGACTTCAGCGATGCCGCCGCCATCGAATACGCGGCATCGAAGGACGTTCTGATGGTCTTCGCCGCAGGCAACGAATACGAGGACCAGCCTGGTGCCTCGCGCAATCCGTCCGGCAATGGGCTATTGCCCCTTATTTCACCGGCCAACCACGCCAGCGGCGCCTATCAGTTTATCGATATTGCCTCGTCTGTAACGCTCGAGGACATCAAGAGAGAGGCCGATGTGCCCTTCCTGCATCCGTCCGACCCGCGCCTGGCCCGCATCGACTACTCGCATCTCAAGCGCAACATCATCACCGTGGTCGCCACCAATCGCGATAACCAGATCACCAGCTACAGCAACCGTTGTGGCGACGCGTGGCAATGGTGCATCGCCGCGCCCGGCGGCGAGAACGAGCCGGACAAGGAAGAGACCGTCGATCGCGCTATACCCGGCGGTGGCAAGGAAGAAGCCAGCCTGGATAGCCGCGACAAGGACGACACCAGCCTTGATGACGGGGGGGAGCACGACGGCGATCATGATGACGCCGAGAAGCATGACGAAAAAGGGAGCGCAGCCGAGGCCAGGCTCGCTGCGCGAGGCACCGGGACAACACTTGCTGATGGCCAGAAAACATCAACCGACCCACGTGGCTATCGCAAGATAGTGGTTGCCGGCAAGCGCCGTGTCAAAGGCAATGCGGGAACGTCAGGCGCGGCTCCGCATGTGGCCGGCGCGGCCGCCATCGTGCGCAGCGAATTCCCTTTCCTGAGCGCCGCGCAGACCCAGGAGGTGATCCTCACTACCGCCAATAACACCGGGCATTTGAGCGACCGCGGCATCTACGGCCGTGGGCTGCTGGACGTCGAACGTGCATCCCGCGGCCCCGGCGAGTTCGGCGCGGAAGGTTTCGACAAGTTCTTCGATGTCGACACCAAGGGCTTGGACGGCACGTTTTCCAACGGTATCCGGGGTGATGGCGGCCTGATCAAGCGCGGCGCCGGCACGCTTGAACTGAGCGGCATCAATACGTTCAGCGGAGATACGACGGTGGCTGGCGGCACCCTCAACGTCACCGGGTCGACGCTGCGCTCGAATACTTTGGTGCAAGCCGGCGGCACGCTGGCCGGGTCGGGCACGGTCGGTAATCTCGTCTCCAACGGTATGGTGGCGCCGGGCGATGTAGTGGCGCCGGGCGGTGTAGTCGCGCCGAGCGGATCGGCCCGCAAGGCCTTGCATGTGGCGGGCGACTTCACCCAGCTACCGCAAGGCGTTATCCGCTCCATGCTGGCCAGCGATGGCACGCTCGATCAACTGCTGGTCGCCGGCAAGGCCCACTTGCAAGGCGGCACCTTGCAAGTGGGCGGCGTCAACTCGTCGCTGTTGGGCAAGCAATTCGTGTTGATCGATGCCAAGCAGGGCGTGACCGGCAACTTCGACCAGGCGCAAGGCGACGCCGCGATATTGTTCTCATCGATCGACACCGCCGTCCGGGGCCAGAACCTGGTCGTCAGCGTCGAACGCAACAAGGGTGGCTTCGGTGCCGTGGGCAGAAACGCCAATCAACGTAGCGTCGGCAAGGCAGTTGACTCCTTGCAAGTAGGCAATGCCGTATTCGAACGCCTGTTCAACACCAATGACGCCAACGCGGCGCGTGGCAGCCTGGCCCGGCTGGCCGGCGACATCCACCCCAGCGTCACCGGCATGCTGGCCGAACAGCAGGTGCAGACCCGTGAAACGCTGCTGAGCCAGGCGCGCGGCGGCAAGAACGACGACATCCGCGTCTGGGGCGAATACCTGAACAGCCGCGGCAACCTGTCCAGTGACGGCAACGCCTCAGGCTTGCGCCGCCGCGGCGACGGCCTGATCTTCGGTGCCGACACCGCTGTCTCGGCAAACACCCGCCTGGGCGGCGCACTGTCCTTCGGCAGCAGCACCCTCAGCACGCGGGGCTTGGGCGCGGGACAGAAGGCCGACATCAGCAGCTTCTCGCTGTCGGGCTATGGCTCGACCCAGACCGGCGCGATCAACCTGCGCTATGGCGCCTCGCTGGGCAGCAGCGAAATCAAGACCCGCCGCAGCACCGATTTCGGCAATGCCAAGGCCAAATACAAGGCCGGTACGGCGCAGATCTTCGGTGAAGCCGGCCTGCCCTTCTCCTTCGGCGATGCCACGCTCGAGCCCTATGTCGGCCTGGCCTACGACCGGGCGCGCACCCAGCGCTTCAAGGAGTCCGGCGCCGGCGCGGCCAACCTGAGCGGCAAGGAATCCACGCAGGGCAATTTCAGCAGCAGCCTGGGTGTACGCGCGCGGAACACCTGGGACCTGGGTTCGAGCGGCAAGATAGCGATTCATGGGCAAGTGGCCTGGCAACATGCCTACGGCAATATCACGCCGTCGACCAGGATGAATCTGGAGAGGTCGGTGGTGTTCACCACACAGGGCCTGCCGCGCAATCGCGACGCGATCATCGTGGGTGTGGGCACGACCTGGAATTTCAGCCGCAACGGGTCGGTGAACCTGAGCTACGCCGGAACCTTCGGTGATCGCGCCAAGGACAACAGCGTGAAAGCCAACTTCGCCTGGCGCTTCTGATGGGGGCGGCAAGTCGGCGATAGCAGTTGCGCTGACAACGACCGCCAAGCCTTATCGCCAGGCAGCGCCGGCGTCCTTCAACGGCGCCGGCGCTTGTCTTCGTAGGACGTCAACGTCTTGCGCAGGAAGCTGAACAGGCTGGTGCCGCCGGCTACCAATACTCGCTTCAATTCGTACGGATCATCGCCGGGATGCACCAGCCCGCGCCGCGTCACGGTGGCGTTGTCGTAGCCGGCCGCGCACGTCATGCGGCAATGGTCTTGCGTGTATTCGCCGTAGGGATAGCAGAAGGCGGTGACCGCCTGCCCCAAGGCCGCTTCGAGTTCACGGCGCGAATCGGCGATCTGGCGCATGGCCTCGTCCGGCGTCAATTGCGGCAGGTGGACGTGATCCAGCGTGTGCGAGCCCACTTCCATGCCAGCCGCCGCCCATTCCCGCATTTCCGCCACCGACATCAAGGGCGATGACGGCACACCCTTGTCGGCGTCCCACACATTGGCGCCGTCGAACTGATGCGCGACGAAGTAATTGGTCGCCGTGAATTCCAGTTCGCGCAATATCGGTAGCGCGTAGCGATGCACGTTGCGATAGCCGTCGTCGAAGGTGATCCCGATGACCTTGCCCTGGCGTTCACCGCGCACATAAGGCATCAGGTCGCGCATCGATACACCGCGATAGCCGAAGCGGCGCAACCAGGTCATCTGGCGGCGAAAGCGCGCCGGATGCACGGTCAGCCCGCGATACGGCGATCCCGCGGGCGGCATTGCGCCGATCTGGTGGTACATGAGGATGGGGATAGCCATGGAATCAGGAACTCCCGCCGAGCGCCGCTCGATAAACCTCCAGCGTGCTGGCGACGAAAGGCGCCAGGGCGAACTCGCGCGCGCTGCGTTCGCGCGCCGCGGCGCCCATGGAGGCCACGCAGCCGGGTGCATCCAGGATACCCCGCAGCACCTTGGCAATGGCCTGGGGCGCACGGACCGGCACGATCCAGCCGTCGACGCCGTCGATGACGTTTTCGGGCAAACCGCCCGCCGAGGTCACCAAGGCCGGCAGGCCCAGCGCCATCACTTCACGGCAGGCGAAGGACAAGGCCTCGCGGTAGGACAGCACGAAGCCGACATCGCACGCGGCCAGGGCTGGCCTGACATCGTCCAGCAAGCCGGGAAAAACCACCAGATCCTGGACGCCCAGTTCGCGCACACGCGCCATCTTGACGTCATTGGGTGGATCGCCCGCCACCAGCACGCGGAAGCGTTCGCGCTGCGCCGGCTCCAGGGCGGCCAAGGCCGCCATCAGATCAAGCCAACCCTTGTCGTAATCGGTGCCGCCGGCACTGCCCAGCAGGATCTTGCCACGCCAGGCCGGACCGAAATAACGCTCGCGCAAGGACTCGTGCAGCGACGCCGACGGCGGCGCGAAGTAATCGGTATCGATGCCGTGCCGTATCGTCGTAATGGGCAAGGCACGATACGGCGACTTACGCAGCAGCCCGGCCACGTAGTCGCTCACGGCGATCACGCGGTCGGTGGCGAAGCGCGCGCGCAGGCGATGTCCCAAGGTGTCCAGCGGCAGATCGTTGTGCTTGGTGAAAACGATGCGCGGACGCCGCATGCCCAGCGTCGCCAGCATGATATGCCGGTGATCGGACGAGCCGTTCACATGCACGACGTCGTAGCGCTCGGCCGCCATGAGCTTGCGCAGGGCCGCGCGCTCCGCGAAGAAGCCCGAGGCGCGCGTGCTGAAGCGCGCATCCACCACCTTGACGCCGGGGATGGCGCCCGCATAGCGGTACAGCCGGCTGGTGCCGGGGGTCGCCACGGTGATGTCGTGCGCCGGCGCCAGTCCTCGCACCAGATTGAGAATGTAGGTGACGTGCCCGCCGCCATTGCGGGGATGGAAATTCGTATAAAGGATCTTCATGGGCGTCTTTGTGGCCCGGAGCCCGCGGCGTGTTCCGAGGGATCGCCGGCCCCCGCCTGGTCCAGGCGGCCAGGCGGTCGCGCCGCCAGACGTTTTTCTTCATCATTCAGGAACATCAGCTTGGCGTAACGCGCGAAGCTGCCCGCCGCCGCCGTGACCGCCAGCACCACGCCCTGGCGCCCGTCGAGAAAACCGCGCCGGATCAGGTAGATACGAATGAAGGTCCAGAACCCGTGGCCCAGCGCGCTGAAGATCGACGCTCTTTTGCCGCGCGCGTACATCATCATGGCGGCGTCGGAAGAATAGCGATTGCTCTTGGCGATCAGCGCGTCCAGGTTGGGGTAGGAATAGTGGATGAAATGGGCGTTCAGGCGCCCTGCCCGCCACGTTCCCACGGGCACCACTTTCTCGTGGACGGCCGCATCGGTAAAGCGCCCCATGCCGCGGCGGAACAACCGCAGGACGGGATCCGGCCACCAGCCGCTATGCCGGATGAAACGCCCGCAGAACTCGGACAGGCGTGGGATTTCGTAGGCGTCCTTGGCGTCCGTCTCGGGAACCGTGCCGCGACCGATTCCGGCGTCCGTTTTCGGCGCCGTCTCGGGAACCGTGCCGGGGTCGGTTCGGGCGCCCGTCGCAGGGGCGGTGCCGGGGTCGATTCCCAGACCCGTCTGGGCGTCTATCCCGATCTTGCGGCAAATCTCCGCCGCCAGTTCCGGCGTCACCCGCTCGTCGGCGTCGATGGACAGCACCCATTCGCCTTGCGCCAGGTCCAGCGCGCGATTCTTCTGCGGGCCGAAGCCAGGCCAGTCCGCGGTCTGCAGCACCGTCGCGCCCATGTCGCGCGCCAATTCCACCGTATTGTCGGTACTGCCCGAATCCACCACGATGAACTCGTCGGCGAAACTCACCGAGTCCAGGCAATCGACGATATGCGCCGCTTCGTTCTTGGTGATGACGATGACCGACAGCTTCATGAGCGGCGGCCCCGCAGCCGCGCGCGCAAGCGCTTTTTCCAGGATTTCCAGGCGTTGTACTTCGGTCCCCAGAAAGGATGGGCGGCCCACCACAGGCGCTTGGCCAACCACGCGCCCGGCTGATTACGAACGGCGAAACGGTAGATATGCTCAGGCCCCGCGGCACCGGGCGACCCGTTGGCGACGTTCTGGCCGAAGGGATCGGTGGTGTAGAAATGCCCGAAGCCCGCGTTGCGGCCTTCCTGCATATAGTCGTCGTCGAAATAGCCCTGCGGCCAGCAGAGATGGTCGCTGACCTCGCCCAGCCGCGCCTGCAAGGTAGCGCGCGAATCCGCCAGCTCCTTGGCGACGTGCGCGCGCTTGGACGCCACGTCCGGGCCACAGACCTGGTCCCACCGTGTATGGGTATGCGTGTGGCTGTGGAACTCGAAGGTCCCCGCCGCGCGCATGGCATCGATTTCACTCCAGCGCAGCATGACGTCGTCATGGCGGCCGGCCTCGATCAGCTTCTTGCTGGCATCGTGATCCGGCGCGGCCGGCAGGCTGGCCGCCGGTACACCGTCCAGGCCTTCATGGGGGCGCACCGGCCCCTCGCCTATCCAGCCGGTAATCACGAACAGCACGGCGTTCATGCCATACCGCTGCAGCACGGGATGGGCGTAGACCCAGTTATCCAGATAGCCGTCGTCGAAGGTGATCAGCACCGACTTTTCCGGTACCGGACGTCCCGCCAGATGGCCGGCGAAACGCGCCGCGGTCAAGGAGGTATAGCCGTTGCGCGCCAGCCAGGCGATCTGGCTTTCGAAATTGGCGGGCGTGGTGTTGATCATGCCGCCGGCCGGCGTGATGTGGTGATACATCAACACCGGCACGTTGTGGGCGGGCTTCAGCGGTGCCACGCTCAGCGGATCCTTGATGGCGTCCTTCATGCGGCGCGCTCCGCCAGCCATTTGCGGTAGATGGCCTCGGTACGTTCGGCCAGGCGCTGCGGCGAAAAAATGCCTTCGTCGCGGATCATGTGCCGGCCCGCCTCGCCCATGGTCTTGCGCAGCTCAGGATCGTCGATCAGGCGTTGCAGCGCGTTGGTCAGCGCGGGCTGGTCGTGCAACGGCACCAGGAAACCCGACACGCCATCCTTGAACATCTCCGATACCCCGCCGACGTCCGTGCCGACCACCGGCAGGCCGCTGGCCTGGGCTTCGACGTAGACGGTGCCGGACGCCTCCTGCTCCGTGGCCAGGGCGAACAGATCGAAACCGGCCAGCAGATTGGGCACGTCGCGGCGCGTTCCCATCAGATGGATGTGGGATTGCAGCCCCAGCTCGGCGATATAGGCCTGCACCCGCTCGAAGGTGGGCGAACCGCTGCCGACAAAAACCAGGTGCAGATTGGGCCGCGTGCGCATCAAGGGCAGCATGGCGTCGATCAGCGCGCGATGCCCTTTGGCGGGGCGCATGACGGCCACGCAGCCCACCACGATATCGCTTTCAGACAGATTCAGTTCTTCGCGCAGCGTCGACTTGTCGATGGGCGGCGGCGGCACGATGGGTGAATACAGCGTGGCGATGCGGTCACGCGGCACGCCACGGGTGATCAGGTATTCACGCACGTGATCGCTGACGGTGGTGACGCGATGCGGCAGCCAGGTGTAGGACCACATCGAACCCACCTTGCTGGCCAGGTGCCGGGTGCGCACGATCAGCGGCGGCGTGCCCGCCAGCCTGGCGGCGGGCGCGGCGATCACCGTATCGCGCCGGCTGTGGGTATTGAGCACGTCGTAGTGGCCCGCGCGCAGGATGCGCTTGATGGCGGCGATGCCCTTGAAGTAATTCGGCACGCCGGCCATGTCCACCTTGTGCACGGTGAAACCGGCGTCGCCCAGGCGCTCCACCAGTTGCGCGCGTGACTGCACCACCGCTTCCATATGATGGCCACGCTCACGCATGGCGATCATTTCCTTGAAGATACGGTGTTCCTGCCCGCCGAAGGCGGTGGCGGCCTCGGAATGGAGAATGCGCAAGGGTTGCATCAGTAAGAAATCTCCACGCCGTCCGGACGCGCCCACTGGCTCAGCTGCTCCAGCAGGGTGTCCGCCATGCGCACCCGCCATTCTTCGCTCAGGCGCACCGTGCAGCGGAAGTTGTCCTTGTTGTACTCGACTTCGACCGGAATGCCGGCAATGCCGTTTTCCGGCTCCGCGCGATAGGGATTGAGCAATTTGCGCAACTGTTCGGCATTGGCATTGCCGTTCAGGCGCACGCGCAGTACGCGGGCACGCGCCTCGCGCGCCAGTTGCAGGTCGAACAGCGAATCCGCGACGATGCGCATGCCGCCCGAGTATTCGTCGTTGCTGACCTTGCCCTGCACGATGATCAACTGGTCCTCGCGCAGGCGATTGCGGTGTTTCTCGTACAGTTCGTTGAATACCGAGATTTCCACCTGCGCGGTACCGTCGTCGATCACCGCGAACACCATCTTGCCGCGCCGGGTCATCATCACGCGCACGCCGGTCAACACGCCGCACATCCACTGCAGATCGCGTTGCGGTTCCAGCCGGGCCAGCGTCATCGGCACGATGCGGCGCACTTCGTCGCGCCAGGCATCGAACAGATGGCCGCTGAAGAAATACCCCAGCGCCTGCTTTTCCTCCGACAGGCGGGTGTGCAGATTCCAGGGTGCCACTTTGGACAGCTCGCTGGCCACCACGTCGCTGCTGTCGTCGCCGAACAGCGAAACCTGGTTGGCGCTGCGCGCGGCCTGCTCGGCGGCTTCCATCGCGGTCGGCACCGAAGCCAGCATGGCGGCGCGATTCGGCTCGATCGAATCGAAGGCGCCGGCACGGATCAGGGCTTCGACCGTGCGCCGGTTGACCGAGTGCTTGTTGACGCGGCGGCAGAAATCGAACAGATCCTTGAACGGGCCGTCCTTGTCGCGCGCGCCGACGATTTCCTCCACCGCGCCCTGGCCGGTCCCCTTGACGGCACCCAGGCCGTAGCGCATGGTGCGCGGTGGCTGACCCTTGGCGGTGTAGTCGTCCTCGACCGGCAGGAAGCGGTAGCCCGACGCGTTGACGTCCGGCGGCAAAACCACCACGCCGTTGTCGATGGCGTCGCGGCAGAAAATCTGCACCTTGTCCGTATCGTCCATATCGGACGACATGGTGGCAGCCAGGAACTCGGTCGGGTGATAGGCCTTGAGCCAGGCGGTCTGGTAGGAAATCAGCGCATACGCAGCCGAGTGCGACTTGTTGAAGCCGTAGCCCGCGAACTTTTCCATCAGGTCGAACAGCTTGACCGCCAGGTCGGGATCATGCCCCTTCTCCACCGCGCCTTTCTGGAACAGCTCGCGGTGCTTGGCCATTTCCTCGGCCTTTTTCTTACCCATCGCGCGCCGCAGCAGATCGGCGCCGCCCAGCGAGTAGCCGCCGATGATCTGCGAGATCAGCATCACCTGCTCTTGGTAGACGATGACCCCATAGGTACTCTTCAGGGTCGCTTCCAGATCGTCGTGGAAGTAGTCCACCGGCGCGCGGCCGTGCTTGCGGTTGACGAAGTCGTCCACCATGCCGGATTCCAGCGGACCCGGACGGTAGAGCGCCAGCATGGCGATGATGTCTTCGAAGTTGCTGGGACGCAGTTTTTTCAGCAACTCCTTCATGCCGCGCGATTCCAGCTGGAACACGGCCGTCGTATTGGCGTCGGTCAACACCTTGTACGCCGCCTGGTCGTCCAGCGGCAAGGCCATGACGTCGAAGTCGCGCTTGGTCTCGTTGAACTGGCGCACGTAGCGCACGGCCCAATCCAGGATGGTCAGGTTGCGCAAGCCCAGGAAGTCGAACTTCACCAGGCCGGCGGCTTCGACGTCGTCCTTGTCGAACTGCGACACGGCGCTGTTTTCCTGCCCGGGCTGGCAATACAGCGGGCAGAAATCGGTGAGCTTGCCGGGTGCGATCAACACGCCGCCGGCGTGCATGCCGATGTTGCGGGTCAGGCCTTCGAGCGGCTGCGCTAGGTCGACCAGGCCGCGCACTTCCTCTTCCTGCTCGTAGCGTTCCTTGAACGCCGGCTCGTCCTTGAGCGTGCGCTCCAGCGACCAGGGGTCGGCCGGGTTGAAGGGAATCAGCTTGGACAGGCCATCGCAGAACAGATAAGGCATGTCCAGCACGCGGCCGGCGTCGCGCACCACGGCCTTGGCGCCCAAGGTACCGAAGGTGGCGATCTGGCTGACGGCGGCGCGGCCGTACTTTTCCTTCACATAGTCGATGACGCGTTCGCGATTGTCCTGGCAGAAGTCGATATCGAAGTCGGGCATGGACACCCGCTCCGGATTCAGGAAGCGTTCGAACAGCAAGTCATAGCGGATGGGGTCCAGGTCGGTGATGCCCAGTGCATACGCCACCAGGGACCCGGCGCCCGACCCCCGGCCGGGACCGACCGGAACGCCGTTGCCTTTGCCCCAGTTGATGAAGTCCTGCACGATCAGGAAGTAGCCCGGGAAACCCATCTGGATGATGGTCTTGCATTCCCAGCGCAGGCGTTCGTAGTACTGCTCGCGCTTGGCTTCGCGCTCGGCGGCGTCCGGATACAGGAACTCCATCCGCTTTTCCAGGCCCTGCTCCGACAGCTGGACCAGATAGTCGTCCAGGCCCACGCCTTCGGGCGTGGGGAAGTTGGGCAGGCGCGGCTTGCCCAGCACCAGGGTCAGGTTGCAGCGCTTGGCGATTTCCACCGTATTGGCCAGGGCGGAAGGCACGTCGGCGAAGCGGCGCGCCATTTCCGCGCTGTCGGTCAGATACTGTTCCTCGGTGAACCGGCGCACCCGGCGCGGGTTGGCCAGGATTTCACCTTCGGCAATGCAGACCCGCGCTTCATGCGCCTGGTATTCCTCGCGGTCGAGGAATTGCACCGGATGGGTGGCCACCACCGGCAGCTTGGCCTCGGCGGCCAGGCGCATGGCGGCCTGGGTATAAGCTTCGTCGCCATCGAAACCGGCCCGATGCAACTCGACGTAATACGCGCCCGGGAAGGCTTGCGCCCACACCCGCGCCAAGGCCAGGGCGGTGACCGCATTGCCGGCCTCCAGGGCCTGGCCGACGTCGCCCGCGCGGCCGCCGGACAACACGATGAGGCCTTCGCTACCCAACAGCCAGTCGCGCCGCACTTCGGCGCGGCCTTTATGCTGATTGGTCAGAAAGGCGCGTGACAGCAGTTCGCAAAGATTCAGATAGCCTTGGCGGTTGCGCACCAGGACCAGGACGCGAAACGGCTTGTCCCGGTCTTCGTCATTGGTCAGCCACAGATCGCAGCCGGCAATCGGCTTGACGCCGGCGCCGCGGGCGCCTTTGTAGAACTTGATCAGGCCGAACAGATTGGACAGATCGGTCAACGCCACGGCGGGCTGGCCCAGCTTGGCGACGCGCTTGATCAGGTCGGGAATGCGGACAAGACCGTCCACCACCGAAAACTCGGAGTGGACACGCAAATGGACAAAGGGGGACGGGGCTGTGACGGCTTCAGACATGTCCGCGATTGTACCCAGGGCGCCTTTTTCGCGCGCGGTTTGCACCGGCGTGTGCAAGAATATGCGCTTATCTCAGATTGAACGGTGTTTTACGCTATGAAATGGCTGATTCCCGGCCTGTGGCTGGCCGCCATCCTCTATGGTCACTTTAGAGGCCAGGTGCGCTTGTCGTGGTCGCGCGTGTTCCTGGACCATTCGGTCCTGCTGGCGCCGGTCAACGCCTTCATGGTGCTGACGTCGCGGGTGCCAACGTCGCCCTACGTCTCCACCCGCGAGTTTCCCGAACTGCAGAAGCTGCAGGACAACTGGGAAATCATTCGTGACGAGGCTTTGGAGATGCAGAATCTGCGTCGCATCAAGGCCGCCGAAAACAATGACGACATCGGCTTCAATTCCTTCTTCAAGTACGGCTGGAAGCGCTTCTACCTGAAGTGGTACGACGCCCGCCATCCGTCGGCCGAAGAACTGTGCCCGCGCACGGTCGCCATCCTGAAGTCCATACCCTCGATCAAGGCGGCGATGTTCGCCGAGCTGCCCGACGGCGGCAAGCTGAACAAGCACCGCGATCCGTTCTCGGGTTCGCTGCGTTATCACCTGGGCCTGGCCACGCCCAACGACGACCGCTGCTATATCGAAGTCGACGGCCAGCCTTACAGCTGGCGCGATGGCGAAGGCGTGGTGTTCGACGAAACCTATATCCATGAAGCGCACAACCGGTCGGGCGCCAATCGCGTGATCCTGTTCTGCGACGTGGAACGGCCCCTGAAGTGGAAGTGGGCCGAAGCCTTCAACCACTGGTTCGGCCGGGTGGTGATGTCGGCCGCCAGCTCGCCCAACGACAGCGGCGACAAGACGGGCGCGATCAACCAGCTGACCCACTTCCACCACAAGATCGACCAGAAGCGCAAGCAATTCAAGGCCTGGAACCGGACGGTGTACAAGAGCGTGAAGTGGGGGCTGGTCGTCTTGGTGATCGGCGCCTTCGTCTGGCTATAGCGGCGCGCTTCAGTTCAGCGTGACTGGATTTGGGGCTGGCGCTGGGGCCCGGGGCACCGCCACGAAATGGATGGTTTTATCGTCGCGCAAGCGATCCCGCAAGGGCTGCGGCGTGTTCCAGTACCATGCCAGGTCCCCAGTCAAAGCGTCAGCCAAGGATCTCCATTCATGGGTGTTAGGCAAGGGCGGGAGATCGCCGTCCGCCAACGCCTCGTCCAGCGTTTTGCGACTGGGCGGCACGCTTCGGTCAGCTACTGATTGCGCGTACTCGTCAGGCCAGCGCGATACATAGCGGAAATTGCTGTCACGCAGCGCAAGCTTCAGGTATTCGCTGCACTCCTTGGGAAGGGCGAATTCCGGGTGACCTGTAATGCCATATTGAAGCGCTAGAAGTACGTCATCTTTGCCGAGCATTAGCAGTGTTTGGCGGATTTCGTGATTCTCCGAGCAGAGGTACATCCTGGGGCGCATCCACTCATTTACGTGCTTCCATACGCCGCCCGCGAACCGGTCTGGATCCAGCGCCTCCCGTCGCACAGCGGCTTCGGCCACCTGTTCAGGAGACGCGATGCCGGGACGGCGCGCAGGGGTGCCGTAGGCTGCACCGATCAATGGGATGGCCAAACTGTACGCCGACAGCCAGCGGAAGATGCGGCCGAGAACACGAGAACTGCCCTCGGCCGCCGATGGCGACTCGGCTCGTTGGAGGACTAGCGGCGCGCCGCCGTATTCGTAGCTGTCGTCAGTACTCGCGCGGGCGCGGTTATCGACGGCGCAAGCAAAGAATATTGAGCCCATTGCAGATCCTTTTCGAGAAAATGATGCTGTTTGACGCACTTCCGGAGGTGGCCGGAAGCGATTGCACCGGCCCCAAGGCGGGGCTGGATTTCCCTAGATGTCGACGCCGCTGGCATCTGACTGCGCGCTGGGAGGCCGGGGCACGTTCACCTCGTCCAAGGGATCTTCCCCCATGAGGAATGCGGGATTGGTTCTGGCTCCGGAGAACGGCGCTTTGCTCAGGCGTTGAGCGTCGCGCCGCGGGATCTCGCTCGGGCGTTGCGTATCACGCTGCGGGCTCTCGGTCGGGCGCAGGGAATCGCGCCGAGTGATCTCGCCATTGGCCCAAGCGGTTTCCACCCGGTTGAACTCCAGCGCGTTACTGATATTCGCAGCCGTCCACGGCGTCTCGCCGACGGTCCGCGGACTCGGCATTTCCCCGACGGTCAGCGGACTCGGCGCTTTGTGATCCTCTATCAACGCCGGTAGCCGGACGGAAAGATGCGAGACGAATTTCAATCCCATCGGGTGCTTGGACCGTACAAGGTAGGCTATGTTGCGAATCTGCTTGCGGGCGATATTGGAGATGTGCTGCGCTGAGTTGTCGCCAGGGGAAGAATGCAGCGCGGCATCGAGCATGCCGTAGTCTGCCCATGCCTGCTCACGCGGCAAAGGCGGTCGGGCGGAGGCGAACTTGTCGGCGTCGGCAACCCTCTCCGCGCGCCGCCCAATGTTCGGGGTGGAAGCGGCCGAGCTGCCCACGCTTGGCCCCGAGCAGCTTAGCGAGGTGCCATCCGCTGCCGTTGACAGCCAGCCTGGGTAAGCAATCGCGAGCGCCGTCTTTGCATCATGGTCCAAGGGCACCGGCGGCCAGAGGCGTAGTTCTTCTTTCGGCCAAGGTACGGGAATCACAAAATAGTCGGCGGACCCGATCTTGCGGGATTTCACAAGAAACTCCAGCTTGCCGTCGTCGCGCTGTATCAGAACGTCGTCCGGCTCCATGCACAGCACCAACGGGGCGCACTCCATACGCGCGTGCCAGGAACCGCTTTCGCCCGCCTGCGCCCACGCCGCCAATGTGCGCAGATAGGGAATGGAAAAGGTGTTCTTGCCGACCCGGCAGTACCCCATGCTCGCCGCGATGGCAGTATCGACAAGGGCCGACTTCGCGGCTGCCGCGCCCGCATCGAAGGCCATGGCGGCTGCGGCCCCCATCTCCGCGGTGGCCGACAACGAGCGCCGCCGAGATGCCCGGGGATCGGACGAGGCTTCGGTGTTGCTGATGCTTGGGGTCTGGGTATCAATCGACCCCGCGCTGCCCGACCGGGCGCGCGCCCGTCCCGGAAACATGGGCGTCGTCGCGGCGATGGTGCCATAGGGCGGATCCGCGAAATCCGAATTCGCGACGTTCGAGCGCGAGCACGACACGCATGAAAAGATAGATTGCAGCTGACCCATCGTATCCCCCTCACAAACAACCGACAAAAAATTTCTACTTATTGCTGCAGCGGTGCACGTGGGGAACAGTCAGGGGGCATAGGGTTCCCATCCGGAAGCACTCCCAAGCCACGCGACCCGGCAAGGGATAGGGCGTCGTCGGTGTCGGTGTCGGTGTCGTCGGTGTCGTCGCCCGCATCCGCCACGGGAGCGGGTATGACGGGCGGGGTGAGCGGGAGTGTCACGGAAGGCATGGGGCAAGGCGGGGGCGCAGCATGAAACTTGTTCCAGGGCACCGTGCCGTACAGGACTTCCGTGCCGCATGGCCCCTGAGCGGGCGGGACCGGCAAGGTGATGTTTGGCCGGCGCGCGGGAGTGCCGGTGCCTGAGCCGACCAGTTTGGTGGCGCTCGGAGCCGGCACCGGACCAGGCTTACCGCCGCTAGCACGATCGACGCCAGGAGCGATGGAGACAGATGGCGTAACGCCCAGGAGAGCATGCGAAGATGCCGTGTCGTATGGCCCACCGGGCACGGATGGCAGATACGGCATATAGCGATCGCTATAGTGGCTTTCAGCGCGAGGACGGCCGAAGCTTCTCATGCCACAAGAAAATACCAAGCCCATTACGTATCCCTCCCTATGGAAAAACCGGATTTCGTTGAAGTGGTAACGGCGGCGAGCGTCCTACTACCCTCATTGAAGTTGCGGCGGCGGCGGACGCCCTACTGCCCTAATTGAAGTGGTGACGGCGGTGGACGCCCTACTGCCGTCGAGCGGCGAAGTAGCAGATGTCATCCAGGGAGGAATTGCCGCGGGCCAGCTTGGGCATCTGGGTCTTGAGGATGCTCGCCTCCGCGCAGACATCGCCCGGCTCGCCGGCCGGCGACGCGCTGCCGGCCCCCTTCATGGGGGAAGCCAGCGTAGCGGTACTTACCCATTCGAATCCGCGAGGCAAGGGGGGACGCGTGTCCGCCGGGGGCTCCAATACGCGGTCATCCGCTTCCCAGACGCGAGGCATTCCCTGCCCCTTCCGATCCGCGGTTTCCGGGGTTCGATATGCCACGCGAGGGATCGGGCCCGGGCCATTCCGGCTCAATCCCTCGCCCCATTGGGGACAGACGGCGTTCAGCACCAAATCAGCCCGCTCATAATCGCGCACGGTGGGCCACCCGAGTTCCGTCTCGCTACGCGGAATGCCGAACAGGTCATACACTTTCCAGGGATACTCGGCGAGTATCAGCAGCGTGCCGTTACTGCGCTGGAACAGCACGTCAGTGTCTTTCATGCACAGTTGCATGCGTGCGCATTCCGCTCGGCCTTCCCATGCATTCGTGCCGCCCGCCTCGGCCCACGCGCCCAGCTCGCCCAGATATTCCTCGGAGAGTTGCGGCCGGTTCTTCAATAGCAGAGCCAGGATGGCCTTGGCAGGGGATTTGTCCGCGGTGGGCGAGAAAGAACGGGAAGTCGACCGAGAGTCCGCGCCGGGCGTTGATGCACCTCTGGGCGTCGACGGGTGGTCCGCATCAGGCGAAGACTGGGCTTCAGGGTCGGGTACGGAAAAAGAGGTGGAACCCGGGATGAAGGCGGAGGTGCAAGGAACATCGGCACCAACATCGCCCTCGCCACCCGCCCAAAGGGGTGCGAATATGGGCTCGGAGGCCCGTTCGGATTCGGATCGCTGCAGAGGAGTGGGCACGGCCACACACACGGGCGTCACGGCGCGCGAGGAAGACGACGAGCGGGCGTGGCTGATATGGACCGTTGCCGTCTTGGGCGGCGAAGCCGTATCCGCGCTCGACTCCACGCGCCCGAGCGATGACGGCCGTGTCATCAGGATGGGCGAAGATATCGTCAATGGGGGCCGGCTTGCGCCGCGGACAGTAGGGCTGTCGTTACCCTGCCCCTCCGGGTCCTCGCCCTCGACGCAAGGCAGGCAACGAAATAAAGAAATAATCCTGTCCATCCGGGTGTTCCTCCACAAATCTTCCAAGAAATAGAAAGATGTTGCAGCTCAGGAACACGCGGATGGAATCAGGTTCCATGGAACCAAGCGCTCGAGGCAATCACGCAGTCGGCGGCGACAGCGCGGCAGCTGGCAACTCGTAGGAGTTCACCGCTATCCGCCATTCATTCTTCAACAGCCCCTTCTCCTTGGCCTGCTGCAACAGCGGGTGTTCACGCAGGTGCCGGTCCTGAAGGTCTGCGACACTCACCCACGCGAGCGTGGATGGCAAAGGCGGAAGCAAGGCTACGTCGGATCGCACCGCCGCGGCTCGCACCACTGGCGAGCGGAACCATGCACCCGACAAACCGGCCTGCGTCGTGTGCGCGCCCGCCGATTCCCGCGGCTTTTCATCATTCTTCAACTCGTATTCGCGCCACGCATCGACCAATACGTCGCGCGCTGTAAACCTGGGCGTCGTACGCGGCCAGCACCCGATTTTCTTCATGTCCCGCAAGGTATACATTGCTGGGCCCCCATCAGCCCCGTCGCCACGCGCGATAAATATCGTTTCGTCATGCGGCAATCGCACCATGATCCCATCGTCGCTCCCGTAGCCAGGCTGGATGGACAGAATGGCGGTCGCCATTAGCCACGCTTCCGACTTCAGTGACGGCGCAAGCCCTTCCTGCCATTCGACCAGCGCGTCAACGTAAGCAGGATCGTAGGAATACAGCCCACGGTAATCCGGGTAAATCCTGCTTAACGCAGACGTTTGCTGATTCTTGTGCCACTCGCTTAGCTCAGGCGAACCGTTCGCCCGGGCGTTTGCGTACCGCGCGCACGCGATCGAATACTCAATATTCTTCGCCTTCCAGGATTCAGCATCCTCCGTCCGTCGCTGAGACAGGAGGGCCCGTGCTTGCATACCGGGCACAGCTGCAGCCACCCCCATTTTGGATGCACCGTAAGCCTCGTTGGCATTGGTGCCGCTTTCCTTATATTGAATCGACGGCCAGCAGCATGATGTCAGTTCCATTCGACGCTCCCGTAGGTTGGGGGCCGTGCCAACACACGGCATCAGCCCTGGATGCACTTCGTATAAATTTCATAAAATGAAATTTATTGGAGTTCGGTGACGGAAGAAGGAATAAGGTTCCCTTCTTGATGTTGAACCACCACCGTCGCGCAGCCGGGGCTGAACCGCGCCTTATGCCATCACCGCTGCATGCTTTCCCAACTCTTCATCAAGCGTTTGACCGACACCGGCATGGGGGTGCGCAGTTCCTGCGCGAACAGGGCGACGCGTAGTTCTTCCAACAGCCAGCGGAATTCGTCCAGGCGCGCGTCGCGCGCGCCTTTCAACGCACTGCGGGCGCGTTGGTATTGGGTCAGCAAGGGTGCCATCTCCGTCATCAGGCGCTGATCACGTCCAGGGTCGGCACGCAATTTGTCGATGCGGGCTACCGCTGCCTTCAGATAGCGCGGGAAGTGCGCCAGTTGGGCATAGGGCGTATCGCGCAGGAACCAGCGATGCACCAATGCCCCGACCTGCTGTTGCAGGTCGGCATAGGCCGCGGCATGCGCCTTGGCTTGCGGCAGCTTGCGCTGCACCGCCGCCCATTCGGTCAGAATCGCCCCCGCCAGGCGCGCCACTTCCTGCGCCAGCAGCCCCACCCTGCCCTTGCCGTCGTTGCGCCGGCTGTCGAACTCCTCGGCATTGGTGGGCCAGGGATCGCCCAGGCAAGCCTGCGCCAGCGCGGCGTCGATGATCTGGTCGCGCAATTCCTCCAGCGTGCCCAGCGGCATGAACAACATGCTGATGCGGGTCAGGTCGGTCAGATTCTTTTCCAGGAACTTGACCTGTTCGCGCAGGCCCAGGCGAAACAGGCGCAGCAAGCCCGCGCGATGATGGCGGCGCGCTTCGTCGGGATCGTCGTAGACGTCCAGGTCGCAATGCGTGCCGCGATCGACCAGGGCCGGATAGCCGATCACGGACAGGCCCTTGCGGCGGATCTCCATGATCTCGGGCAATGCGCCGAAGGTCCAGG
This sequence comes from Bordetella sp. LUAb4, assembly GCF_021325795.1. GTDB lineage: Bacteria > Pseudomonadota > Gammaproteobacteria > Burkholderiales > Burkholderiaceae_B > Bordetella_C. The sequence continues at coordinate 25,391 of NZ_JAHPZX010000013.1, forward strand.
CGGTCAGGCCGTCCTGAGCCAGCGCTTGCGCCACCTGGGTGTCACGCGAGGCCATCTGCTGGAAATCGGCTTGCGCCTGGCGGCCGTGCTCGGCCTTCAACTGGGCCAGGTTGCGGCTGGCGGCCAGCATGCGGCCATGTTCGTCGACCACGCGGAAATTCATGAACAAGTGCGCGGGCAAGGTCTCCAGCTTGAAGTCCGAGGCCAGGGGACGCACTTTGACCTGATCCCACATATCCGCCGTCAGCGCGTCCAGCAAGCCTTGCTGAGGCTCGGCCAGGCGGTCGAACCAGCGGTCATAGAAACCGGCCGCATAGTCGGGCAAAGGCACGCAATGACGGCGGATTTTCTGCGGCAAGGACTTCAGCAGCAACTGCACCTTTTCCTTGAGCATGCCCGGCACCAGCCATTCGCAACGCGGTGCATCGACCTTGTTCAAGGCGAACAGCGGCACCGACAGCGTCACACCATCACGCGGGGAACCGGGCTCGAAATGGTAGTCCAACGGCATGGACACGCCCTGCCAGTCCATCTTCTTGGGAAACACTTCGGTGGTGACGCCGGCCGCCTCGTGCCGCATCAATTCATCGCGCGTGAGCAGCAGCGCAGCGGCGCCGGCCTTGTCCAGGCCGTTGACCCATTTTTCCAGGGTCGCGGTCTGGCTCATGCCGGCCGGAATCACGCGGTCGTAGAACGCGTAGATCAGTTCGTCGTCGACCAGGATGTCCGGACGGCGCGCGCGGTGTTCCAGCTTTTCGATCTCGGCGATCAGGCGGCGGTTGTGCGCCACGAAAGGCAGGCGCGTGTCGATCTCGCCTGGCACCAGGGCCTGGCGGATGAACAGTTCACGCGCATGTTGCGGATTGATGCGGCCGTAATGCACGCGGCGGCCGGAATAGATGGTCAGGCCGTACAGGGTGGCGCGTTCATTGGCCACCACCTGGCCGGCTTTCTTCTCCCAGCGCGGGTCGCCCCAATTGCGCCGCAGCAGATGGGCGCCGACGCGCTCTACCCACACGGGCTCGATGCGGGCCACGCAGCGCGCGTACAGGCGCGTGGTTTCCACCAGTTCGCCGGCCACGATCCAGCGGCCGGCCTTCTTCACCAGGCGTGAGCCGGGATGGATATGGAAGCGGATGTCGCGCGCGCCCAGGTAATGACCCGCGCCGGCCGCACTGGCTTCATCGCTCTTGAAACCGATGTTGCCCAGCAGGCCCGACAGCAGCGCCAGGTGCAGTTGCTCGAACGTGGCCTCGGCGGTGTTCACCCGCCAGCCTTGCTCGCCCACCACGCTGGACAACTGGCTGTGGACGTCATGCCATTCGCGCAGGCGCAACGGCGACAGGAAGTTCTGCCGCATCTGGCCGGCCAGCTTGCGCTGCGAGGCCTTGTGTTCGACCTGCTCGTGGTACCAGCGCCAGAGCTTCAGATAGGACACGAACTCGGATTTGTCGTCGGCGAACTTGGCGTGAGCCTGTTCGGCGGCCTCTTTCTCGTGCATGGGCCGGTCGCGCGGATCCTGCACGGACAAAGCCGACGCGATGATCAGCATCTCGGCCAGGCATTGCTGTTCGCGCGCCGCCAGGATCATGCGGCCGACGCGAGGGTCCACGGGGAGACGGGCCAGTTCTTCGCCGGTACGCGTGAGGACGAAGCGCGGGCCGCGTTCGGGCTCGGCCGTGGTTGCTACGGCGCGCTTGGCGTCGGCGTCGGCGGTGGCGGTGGCGGTCGCAGTGCCGCCCGCTCCGTCGGCATTCGCTACATCGCCGCCAGGTCCGTTTTGATCGCCCTCCTCGTCCTCGTCACGCACGGCCTCGATGGCGCCGAGCTCCTGCAGCAGGTGGTAGCCGTCCGCGATGGCGCGCCCAGGCGGCGCTTCGACGAAGGGGAAGTTCTCGATGTCGTTCAGGCGCAGCGACTTCATGCGCAGGATCACCGAGGCCAGCGAAGACCGCAGCACTTCGGGATCGGTGAACGGCGGCCGGGCGTTGAAGTCGTCTTCCGCGTACAAGCGGATGCAGACGCCCGGACCGACGCGGCCGCAACGGCCCGCGCGTTGATTGGCCGAAGCCCGGCTGACGGGCTCGATGCGCAACTGCTCCACCTTGTTGCGCCAGGAATAGCGCTTGACCCGCGCCAGGCCACTGTCGATGACGAAGCGGATGCCGGGTACGGTCAGGGAGGTTTCCGCCACGTTGGTGGCCAGCACGATGCGGCGGGCATTGCCGCGCGGCCGGAATATCTGCTCCTGCTCGGCCTGCGACAGGCGAGCGAACAAAGGCAGGATTTCCGTGCCGGGAGGATGGTGCTTGCGCAGAGCCTCGGCCGCTTCGCGGATTTCGCGTTCGCCGGGCAGGAAGACCAGGACGTCGCCCGCACCGTGGCGCGCGCACTCGTCGACGCCGTCGACGATGGCATCGATCAGGTCGCGCTCTTCGTCGCCGGAACGGTCGCGGTGGCCGGGCCGCGGGCGCCGGCTAGTGGTTTCCTCGATGTCGTCTTCGGTCTCGTCCTGGCGCACCGGGCGGTAGCGGATCTCCACCGGGTAAAGGCGGCCGGAGACTTCGATGACCGGCGCCGGCTTGCCATCGGCCCCGGCGAAATGCTGCGAGAAGCGGTCGGCATCGATGGTGGCCGAGGTGATGATGACCTTCAGGTCAGGCCGGCGCGGCAGCAGCTGCTTCAGGTAGCCGAGCAGGAAGTCGATGTTCAGGCTGCGCTCATGGGCTTCGTCGATGATGATGGTGTCGTAGCGGCGCAGCAGCGGATCGCGCTGCGATTCCGCCAACAGGATGCCGTCGGTCATCAGCTTGATGGCGGCGTTCGGACCGGTGCGGTCGTTGAAGCGCACCTGGTAGCCGACCAGCTCGCCCATCGGCGTATTCAGTTCCTCGGCGATGCGCTTGGCCACGGAGGTCGCGGCCAGGCGGCGCGGCTGCGTGTGGCCGATCATGCGCTGGCGGCCACGGCCGGCGTCCAGGCAGATCTTGGGTAATTGCGTGGTCTTGCCCGAACCGGTTTCGCCGCTGACGATGACGACCTGATGGCTGGTGATGGCGCGCGCGATCTCGTCGCGCCGCGCGCTGACGGGCAGGTCTTCCGGATACGTGATGGGCGGAATTTCGCGCGGCGGCGGCAGAGGGGCGCCAGCGTTGCGGCCCGGACGTCTGGGGGGACGCTGGTCCGATCCGGCACCGCCAGGACTTGGGTTCTGGCCCTGCCCTTGGCGTTGCTCCTGACCTTGGCGTTGCCCCTGACCTTGGGCCTGGCCCTGTCCTTGGCCCTGGGCCGGCCGCCGCGTGCGACCGCGATCCGGCCGCGACGGCGGCGCCTGCTCGCCTGGCGCGGCGGCGGGTTCAGCAGGTCGGGAGGTGGATGCAGCGGCGGCGGAGCGCGGGGCGGAAGGCGAAGGCTTGACGGTCATTGCCCGAATTATAGAGGGGCGTCTCTATGTAGATAGAGGCGCCCCATGAAGTCACAACGGCGCTCGCGTGGCTCCTGCCGCAGGCCGCAATGGCAATGCAGGCAAAAATACGGCGCTAGCAACAGGCTGCCCGCAGCCAATCGCGCTCGGCCAACTGCTCAGCGGATAGTGAGCTTGCCGTCGCTGAGGGTAGCCTTGCCGCCGCCGATGTCCTCGATGATTTCCTCGCGGCGATTGCCGATCTGCAGGTCCACACCCCCATAGATCCGCTTGCCGACCTCGATGGTCGCGCCTTCGGTGGCATCCTTGGCCGAGGACAACTCCTCTTCCTTGAGCGCCAACGCGGCCAGATCACGAGTCAGCTTGGCATGCGTCTGCAAGGCTCGCGCGCCGATGCCATTGGCACCCTTCTCCGGGTACTTGCGCAAAAAAACCAGCAATTGCTCCAGCTTGTCCTTTTCTTCGGTCAGGCGCCCGCGCGTCCGTTCCAGCGCCTCCTTCTGCATCTGCGCATGCGGGTTCACGCCCACCTGCACCAAGGTCTTGACGCCGGACATGGTACCCAGCGTCACCGCCCGCACGGCCCGCAGCGCGCGCACCTGGCCGCCGTTGATGCTGCCCTGGCTGGCGCCCTTGCCCCCCACGGTCACGCTGTCGCCCGCCGCCACGTCGCTCTGGCGGATCTCGCTTTCGACGACGACGTCCTTGCCGGCGCTGATCGTGGCGTTGCCGATGAAGCGCGCCTGCACCGACCCCTTGGCAATCACATGGGCACTGCGCATGACAGGCTCTCCGCTGCCGGTGGCGCCACCCTCGGCCGCGCCCAGGATGCCCCCCTTGACCACCACGTTGCCGCCCGCATCGATGTGCGCCGCTTCCACGGTGCCGCTGACCACCACATCGCCGGTCACTTTCACCTGCATGCCGGTGGTGATGTCGCCATTGACCTGCAGGGTGCCGTCGAAATCGATATTGCCCGAGGACAGGTCGACGGCCTCGACCTCCACCACGGGATTGACCGACATGCCATGGCCGTTGGCCAATAGCGATGGCGCGCCGGCGATGGCCGCGATGAGCAGATCGGGATCTTGCGCATCGCGCAGGACACCGGTCAGCTCGGGATCGTAGGGAATGTCTTCCGGTTCCGGCGCCGGGGCGGCCTGCCCTAATACATTGATGCCGTCCTTGCCGCGCTTGGCCGGGATGCGGCGCATCAGATGCATGCCCGGCTTGATCAGCACCAGATTGCCCAAGGTGCGGTAGTCCACCGTGGCGCGGTCATCCACCTTGGCATGGGGCGAGTGCGACTCCAGCAGGGATTTGAAGCGCGTGGGCTCGCCCTCGCCCGGGGGGATCCCTTCGGCCACCACCAGGTCTTCGCAAAAGCCCGCTTCCACGGCCTGCAGCAGCAGGTCTTCCTTCACGCCGAACACCACTTTATGGTCGGCCAGGGTGGCGCGCACGTCGGCCAGGACGACATGACGCCCGCCGCGCGGCGGGCGCATGTTCAAGAACACCTGCATGTGGTCGGGTTCGATCGACAGTTCGAAGCTGCCATCGTGGACCGCGCCGACGACTTGCTCGACCACGTCGGGGTCGCCGTCGGGCAGCCCTTGCACCTCATCCAGCGTCACGGCGTCGGCCAGCACCGGGGAACTCGCCAGCTCCACCACCGCGCCCAGATGGGCCGCGGCGGATTCGATGGCGGCCAATTCGGTCACCAGCGCCGCGCCTTCATCGGCGCCCTGGGTGGCCGCTGCCATGCCGCCGGCATAGCGCGCGGCGGCTTCGCAACATCGGTCGATGAAGCGCGCCACGGCCTCGCCGTCCAGCGCATCGGCGGTCCAACCCCGGGTCGCGACCACGGTTTCCAGCATGTCGACGCTGGGCGGCTCGGCATCCACGCCGGCGCGGAAACCCGCACGCAGCTCGTGGGTGTGCGGGTCCAGGGTCAACCAGTAGCGTTGCTCCACAGTGTAAACGTCCCCAATATGTAAGCAGGCCTGCCGAGAGAACCTGGGATCACCAGGGGCCGCAGCATAGAATGCCGTTTCGCCATGATCGGCAATTATTTCAAAATATTAATATCATTTTCCACCTTTTCCATTAGTCGATACAAGATTTTTCTAAAGGTGAGAGGGAATGGGGTGTCCGCGCGCTCTCCGGATGCTCTTCTTGGAAGCCGTCATCCCTGATGGATAGAAGCCCTGACGCTGCTAGCGCAGCGTCAGGATTCATTTGGAGGGTGCGTCGCGCAGGCGCGGAGAGCGGTGCCCGGGTGTGCTGCCCGGGTGTGCTGCCCGGGTGTGCTGCCCGGGTGTGCTGCCCCGGTGTGCTGCCCCGGTGTGCTGCCCCGGTGTGCTGCCCCGGTGTGCTGCCCCGGTGTGCTGCCCCGGTGTGCTGCCCCTGATGCGGCAGCCCGGATGCTGTGCCCCGGATGCGATGCCCCGGATGCGATGCCCCGGATGCGATGCCCCGGATGCGATGCCCCGGATGCGATGCCCCGGATGCGATGCCCCGGACGCGATGCCCCGGACGCGATGCCCCGGATGCGCTGCCTGCAGGACGCTGCCCGGGTGCATTGCCGACATCGCGCGCGGCGCGCGGAGGCAGGCAGCGCCACGGGGGGCTCCCGCAGCGGCCCACAGTGCAGTACCCTCCCCCTCGGGCCGACGCGCCGCCACTCGCGCGCAGCGGCTGGTGCTTTGATGCGGAACCCCCTGGTCGGGGGAGCGTCGCGGTCGCCTCGGCGCGCGAGGGTGCGCAGTTGCGCCGAATACAGAATTTCTAACGGTGAAGGAGCATTTCGATGGATCTGGGTCTGGCAGGAAAGACAGCGTTGGTTTGTGCGTCCAGCAAGGGACTGGGACGCGCGTGCGCGGTATCGCTGGCGCGTGAGGGCGTGAATCTGGTCATGTCCGCGCGGGGCGTCGAGGCGCTGGAAGAGGCGGCTGCCGCCATCCGCGCCGAAACAGGCGTACAGGTGACCACGGTGGCGGCCGACGTCGCCACCGCCGAGGGCCGTGCCCGCCTGTTGGCCGCCTGCCCGCGCCCGGACATCCTGGTCAACAACGCCGGCGGTCCCAAGCCGGGCGACTTCCGCGACTGGAGCCGCGACGACTGGATCGCCGCGCTGGACGCCAATATGCTGGCCCCCATCGAATTGATCCGTGCCACCGTGGACGGCATGATCGAGCGCCGCTTCGGCCGCATCGTCAACATCACCTCGGCCGCGGTGAAGATGCCCATCGAGACCCTGGGCCTGTCCAACGGCGCGCGCAGCGGCTTGACCGGCTTCGTCGCCGGCCTGGCGCGCCAGGTCGTGGCGCATAACGTCACCATCAACAATCTGCTGCCTGGCCCGTTCGAGACCGACCGCTTGCTCAACACCATCAAGGCCGCGGCCTCGGCCAGCCAGACCACGGAGCAATTGCTCGAGGCACGCCGCCAGCGCAATCCGGCCAAGCGCTTCGGCGACCCGGCCGAATTCGGCGACGCCTGCGCGTTTCTCTGCGGCGCGCGGGCCGGTTTCATTACCGGCCAGAACCTGGTGATGGACGGCGGCGCCTATCCCGGCACGATGTAAGACCCAGCCAAGGCCGCGACGGGTACGGCCCTGCGCCGGAGCCAGTCGCGGCAGGCGACGACGACAGGCGCTAAAGCGCAGCGCGACGGGTGGCGCGACAAAATGGACACGGGCGCGTGCGGGCCATCCCCGCGTGGTCCTATAATTTCGAGTTCATTTTTCCTTTGCAGGAAGTCTCGCCGCATCATGTCCGACCAGGAACAAGACACCGTCTCCGCGCTGGAAGCCCCCGGCTTCGCCCCCGCCCAGTTCGTCCGTTGGTTTCGTGAAGTCGCCCCCTACGTCCACGCCTTCCGCGGCAAAACCTTCGTCGTCGCCTTTGGCGGCGAACTGGTGCAAGCCGGTGCCTTGAACGTGCTGGTGCAGGACTTGTCCCTGCTCTCCTCGCTGGGCATCCGCCTGGTGCTGGTGCATGGCTCGCGTCCGCAGGTCAACGAGCAGTTGCGCCTGAAAGGCTATACCCATCAATTCGATCGCGGCATGTCGCCCACGGATGCCGCCTCGCTCGAATGCGCCAAGGAAGCAGCCGGCGAAATCCGCCTGGATATCGAAGCGGCGTTCAGCCAGGGCCTGCCCAACACGCCGATGTCGCACGCCCACATCCGCGTGATCTCCGGCAACTTCGTCACCGCCCGGCCTTCCGGCGTCATCGACGGCGTGGACTACAAACACACCGGCCAGGTCCGCAAGATCGACGTCGACGCCCTGCGCCAGGCCATGGAGCTGGGTTCGGTGGTGCTGCTGTCGCCGCTCGGCTTCTCGCCCACCGGCGACGCCTTCAACCTGGCGATGGAAGACATGGCGACCAGCGTGGCCGTGGCCCTGCGCGCCGAAAAACTGATTTTCCTGTCGGTCACCGACGGCGTGCTCAACGAAGACGGCAGCGTGGATACGGAACTGGCGCGCGTCGATGCCGACGCGCTGCTGGCCAACGGCGACCTGGACGAAGACACCTCGGCGTTCCTGCAGTACAGCTCGCTGGCGGTGAAGCGCGGCGTGGCCCGCGCGCACATCGTGCCGTTCACGCTGGACGGCGGCGTGCTGCTGGAAATCTTCACCCACGATGGCGTGGGCACCATGGTCGTCGAAGACACGCTGGACGACTTGCGCCCGGCGACGCTGGACGATGTCGGCGCCATTCTCAGCCTGATCGAACCGTTGGAAGCCGATGGCACGCTGGTGCCGCGGGGCCGTGGCGTAGTCGAACGTGACGTCGAGAATTTCACGGTGCTGGAGCATGACGGTGTCATTTACGGCTGCGCCGCCTTGCATCACTTCCCGGAAGAGCAGATGGCCGAAATGGCCTGTCTGATCGTGCATCCGGAATGGCAAGGTTCGGGCGAGGGGGAAATCCTGCTGCGGCATATTGAATCGCGCGCCCGCAGCCTGGGCGCCAAGCGGCTGTTCGTACTGACCACACGCACCTCGCACTGGTTTCTCAAGCGCGGCTTCGTCACCGGCGGCATCACCGACATGCCACGTGAAAAACAGCAGAACTACAACCGTTCGCGCAACAGCCTGATTTTCATCAAGCGGCTGTAAAGCAGCGCTGAAACAGACGCCGCGGAGAGGCAGCTGAATCATCAGCCGTAAAACAGCGGCCGTGGCGCGACTCCCGCAACAGCGGTCGTATGAGCGCAGCGCCACCGTGCCGCCCGCAGGGGCTTTCAGGGTCGCGCGGCCGCCTCGGTTAAAATCCGCCCATTCACTTTTTTAGGCAATTCCAACATGGCCCGTACCGTTAACTGCGTCAGACTCAAACGTGAAGCCGAAGGGCTGGACTTTCCGCCCTACCCCGGCGAACTGGGCACCCGCATCTGGCAAAGCGTTTCCAAGGAAGCTTGGGAAGAGTGGAAAGGCGTGCAGACCCGCCTGGTCAATGAAAACCGCCTGAACCTGGCCGACGCCCGCGCGCGCAAATACCTGCAGCAACAGATGGAACGTTTCCTGTTCGAAGACGGCTCCGTGGAAGCGCAAGGCTTCGTCCCGCCGTCGGCGTAATGCCAGCGCGACAGCGCGTTCTCTCATCCAGCGGACGCGCGCTTACTTATCAGTGCCACGCCGCGCGGTAGACGCCGGGTTTCTACGGCGCGCGACAAGCGTCGGCCGCGCGGGCTTTTCAGTAGTTTCAAACCCGCCGGCCTGCAGGGATTCTTCGGGAATCTTGACCGCGCAGGTCTCCAGGGATTTCTCGACAAAGCGATCCACGACTTTGTCGCGCATCATGCTGAACCAGCCGCGGTAGTCTTCGCCTCCCGGATAACAGTCATGAATGCGCAAATCCTGCAGGACGCTGGCTGATATCTCTTTCTTTTCGAGCAGCCGATTGATGTCCAGCAGGATACTTTCAAGCACGGCCCTGCTCTCGTCCCCTATCACCTGATCGAGCACGGCCTCGGCGTCTTTCCCGCGGAACTCCTCGAACCACCCCTGATGGAAGTAGCCCCCGAGGAAGGACTTCAGATCGGGGCAGCCGCCGCACGGTTCGTCCGCCTGATCACCGTATGCATTCGCCGGCGGCGTGTTCGCGATCGCCGCACTCGATCCAGACAAAAGCACACCCGCGCGTCCGCTGGTTCGAGCGCAAGCGCCTTGGATGAAAGGCATGGCACTCCCCTCCGATGCGCTGCGATGCGCCCCCACCAGCACCCGCGGAGAGCCGGCACGAATAGTCATGGACAAGCCACCGATGACGGAAGATGGGTGCCGCGTCGCGCTCTCCAGCCCGAGCTCGGCCGGCAGCGGCAGCGAACCCGGCGCCCGGTTGACTATGTGGTGCATTTCGACATCCTTGGATCCGAGAAGAGAAACCTGAAATATCACCCAGGCGCGCAAGAATCCGCCACGAGATTCAACCGAAAAATCGCTGGAATTTTCTGAATTGCGCGCGGGCTTTGCCGTCGCCGAGCTCGCGGGAATTTTCCCAGTCGCAAATGGAAATTTCCGCGCCCTGTACGTCTCCGCGTCCCATATTGCTCGAAGCCCCCCATTCCTAATATCGCCGCATTTCCCGAGCGACGAGATTTAGTATGTGGCCTGCAGCAAGATTGGTTTCTCAAGACCCGGCGTACGCGGGTATCCCGATGATGCAGGGTCCCACGGGACAACAGTGGATGCCGCCATCTGGGCACTATCCGGCCCCAGTCCATCCTGTTCCGGGGACACCCTATGCTGCCCTCCATCCGCAACACCAAGCGCAATTCGCTTTTGCCCAGCAGCACCAGCTTCAAGGTTGGGGCCCTGGCACGCCACGCGCTTTCGCGGATGCTCCGCTGCCGCCGGACATGTTCGCCCCTCGTGCTCCCATGGACCATCCCCATCAATCGCAAGCATTCGTCCCTTTTGCCCAGATGGGTTATCCGAATCAGGCAGGCGGGTTCGCCCCATTCGTCTCAACGGGCTATTCCAATCAATCGGACGGCATCGCCCCTCACACCCCGATGGACTATCCGAATCCATTCGACCAGCACGTCATCCCATATCCGCAACATCCGTTGCCGCCCCACGCCAACCCGAATAAGCCCGCCGCTTCGAAAGCTTATCCATCGCAGGCCGGCCGTGGCTCCAGGGGCTGTAAACGACGCTCGCCGAGTCCGTCCACACCGCCGGCCAGGAATGTACCCAACCTTCGGGCGCGGGCGCAGGCCGGGCGCGACCGCAGCGAGTCCCCCGGATTCGTGCCTGATTGCGCAGACGCCTTCCCCTCCCTGAACGGGCATTCCACCCTTCCCCAAGCGTCGCGTAAAGCAAAGGACGCACTTGATGCTCCGTTCGGATCGAGGGTGCCGCAGCGCCAAAAGCATTCGTCGGACGCCGCGTGCGGCACACGGCAGCGAGGCGCTGAACAGAATCTTCCCGAAATCACGCTGAACAAGCACATAGAGGTTCTGCACGTAGGCCAGACGGAAGAGGAACTCAAGGAACGTCAGCAAATCACCAGGCTTCCCATCTGCTCGACGTTCTACGATAGAGAAATAGCGCTCGCCGCGATAAAGGCCGCGATTGCCGCGAACCTCACGAAGATCCGCAACTGGCTAAGCGATCCAAACGGGTCGCGGCGGTTGGAGGTCGTCAGCCCGAAAGCCGACGCCCCCGTTGGAACCGCGGTATTTGGATCCGATCCGAATCCCAGACCGGTTGGATCAGCGAAGGTCATCCTCCAGCGCGACGCAGCGGACCCGCGGGGCTTCATCGAGATCACGGCGTTCCCCATCTGGCCATAACGCCGCCGCCACGCTCGTAAAGAAAAAACCCCGGCGCTCGACAAAATGTCCGGCGCCGGGGTTTTTTACCTGACTGCCGCTTCGCACGGCAATCCAGCGATCAGGCTTGCGTATCCTGCGCGCCCGTATCCTCTTCCTCGCCGCGCGCCTGGCGCTCGGCGTTCTTGGCACCGGTGTGGCGCACGTCCGCGCCGTGCACCATATAGATGACGCGTTCGGACATGTTCTTGGCATGGTCGCCGATGCGCTCCAGCGCGCGGGCCACGAAGATCACGTCGATGGACGGCGAAATGGTGCGAGGATCCTCGATCATGAACGAGATCAACTGGCGCAGCGCGGCCTTCCATTCCTTGTCCACGCCCTTGTCGCTACGCACCACCGCGGCGGCCTGCAAGGCATCCAGGCGAGCGAAAGCGTCCAGGGCCTGACGCAGCATTTCGCGCACGGCATCCGCCATGTGGCGCAGGTCGACATTGGGCGTATAGCGCACTTCGTCATCATGGATGCGACGGGCCACGGTCGCGATCTTTTCCGCTTCGTCGCCGCAACGTTCCATGTCGGTCAGCATCTTGGACACGGCCATCAGCGTCCGCAGGTCGATCGCGGTGGGCTGGTGGCGCGCCAGGATCTGGCTGATGCGCTGGTCGATGTCTACTTCATAGCGGTTGACTTCTTTCTCGCGCTCGCGAACCTTCTCGACCAACAGCGTGTCGCCGCCGGTCAGCGCTTCGATGGACTCCTGGATCATGACCTCGACCACGCCGCCCATCGCCAGGAATTGCGAACGGACGGCTTCCAGATCGGCGTCGAATTGTTTGTTTGTATGCTCGGTCATCCGGGCTCCCAGCGGTTTAATCGGCTTGATGTCGTGCGCCTAGCGCGCAGCCGGGCTTGGCTGTCGTGTATCAGCGTCGCCCGGAAGGTTATGACTTGTTTATGACAGGATTATGAACTGGTCATCCCGGAGCGCTCTTGCGCACGCGATCAGGACCCGCCCAGGCGTCGAATGCCGTTCTGCGTCGCCAGCAACGCCAGGTCCGCGCCCGGGCGCGAGAACAGGCCGCAGGTCACCACGCCGGGAATATTGTTGACCTCCAGCTCCAGCGCCGGCGCATCGACGATGTCCAGGCCGGCGACGTCCAGGATGACGTTGCCGTTGTCGGTGGTGAACCCTTGGCGCACGACCGGACGGCCACCCAGTTTGGCCAGCGTACGCGCCACCGCGGCCGCCGCCATGGGGATGACTTCGACCGGCAGCGGGAAGGCACCCAGGTGCTCCACCAGCTTGGATTCGTCGGCGATGCAGACGAATCGGTCGGCCACCGAAGCGACGATTTTCTCGCGGGTCTGCGCGCCGCCACCGCCCTTGATCATGTGCAGGCGGCCATCGATTTCATCGGCGCCGTCGATGTAGACCGGCATGTGGTCGACGTCATTCAGATCGAATACGGCCAGGCCGTGCGCCTGCAAGCGCTTGGCGCTGCGTTCGGAACTGGCTACCGCGCCGCGTATGCGGCCTTTGAAACGCGCCAGGCCGTCGATGAAGAGATCGGCCGTCGAGCCGGTCCCGACGCCGATGATGACATCGGGGCCGGCCACTTGTTCGACGATTTCCAGGGCCGCATCAGCGGCTTGCTGTTTCAATTCTTGCTGGGAAAGCATGGCGGGGACTCAAAGAGACTGAATGAAGAAAAATACGGATCCACGCTTCGCGGACCGCGAATCCCGAAATTTAGCACGGTGCCTCATCCGTCTCGTCGCGCCCGTCCAGCAAGCGCGCCGCCTGGTCTTCCGGCAGGGACTCCACGTCTTTGAGGCTGCGCAACATGGCGCGCGTGCGCACCTCCGTCTGCCCTATCTTGTTGCCGGCGGTCTCCAGGGTGCGCTTGACCGCCGCCAGCGTATCGCCGAAGCGGCCGAATTCCGTCTTCACCGCCCGTAAGACCTGCCACACCTCGGAGGAGCGGCGTTCGATGGCCAGGGTGCGAAAGCCCATCTGCAAGCTATTGAGCAAGGCCGCCAGATTACTGGGCCCGGCCACATTGACCCGCAGGTCATGCAAGCGGTCCAGCACGCCGGGACGGCGCAGCACTTCGGCATATAGCCCCTCGGTAGGCAGGAACATAATGGCGAAATCGGTGGTGTGCGGTGGCGCGATGTACTTGTCGGCAATCAAGCGCGCCTGGATCTCCACCGCGCGCGCCAACGCTGCGCCGGCCGCACGCGCGGCCTCGGCGTCGGCCGCCTCCTCCGCCGCGGTCAGGCGTTCGTACTCTTCCTTGGGAAATTTGGCGTCGATGGGCAGCCAGACCGGCTCGCCGCCCTCGCCCCGCCCCGGTAGCCGGATGGCGAATTCGACGATGGCGTCGCTGCCGGGCACCGGCTTGACGTTGCGGGCGTATTGCTCGGCCGTCATGGTGTCTTCCAACAGCCGTGCCAGCTGCACCTCGCCCCAGGTACCGCGCGACTTGACGTTGGTCAGCACTCGCTTGAGGTCCCCCACCCCTGCCGCCAGGGACTGCATCTCGCCCAGCCCCTTGTGCACCGCCTCCAGACGGTCCGACACCAGCTTGAAGGATTCGCCCAGCCGCTGTTCCAGCGTGGCGTGCAGCTTCTCGTCCACGGTGCGGCGCATTTCCTCCAGCTTGGCGGCGTTGTCGGCTTGCAAAGCGGCAAGCCGCTGCTCGACTGTCTGCCGCACTTCCAGCAGGCGGCGGTCGTTGAGTTCGACCAGATTGCGCAATTCCTGCCGCAACTGGCCAGCGAATCGATCCAGCGATTCCGCCGTCTCCACCCGCGCCGCCTGCGCGTCACGGCCCAGGGCGCCACGCAATGCCTCATGACTGTGGGTCAGTTCCTGGCGCAGGGCGCGGTCGGCTGCGCTGAACTCGTCACGCAGGCCCCGTTGGTTCTCGGCCAGGTCGGCGCGCAGCGAGCGCTCGATCTTCTCCAGCCCTTCCAGCACCTGGTCCAGCCGTCCATCGGCCGCGGGCCGGCGCCGCCACGCCAGGCCGGCCATCAATGCAGCCAACAAGGAAGCGGCCAGACACAGCCACAGCGTTACATCTAAAGGAATCGTAGGCAAAACGCCTCCAAAAACGGAACAATCAAGACAATTACATGAATTTGGGCGGTAAATCCGCGCATATACAACGCTTGCTGTGGGAATAACGCCACATTTTGTAGAGATTTTTCTTCACCTCGGCAGCCATCGAGGTCAAACTACGGGCACCGTAGAATTTTCGTCATGAACAGGTGGCAGCACTTTACCGTGCCGTCCGCACTGCGTCTTTTATGAGCATAGTTCCACTGCAGCGGCGTAGATCCTCCGCCCAGCCCGCTCCGATCCCCGCCCTCGTCCCCGGCCATGGCCTGCCTTTTGGCGCCCTGGAACTGGACGAACTCGTCCCCATCGCGTCGGGCACGGAGCGTAGCGTCTATCAACACCCTTACGAGCCCAATCTGCTCGTCAAGGTGGTGAATCGCGACAATTTCGCGGAGACGATGGACAAGCATCCGTGGCGCCGCCTGATCAAGACCCTGTTCCAGCGGGAAGGCGCCTATAGCGCTTACATTCACGAACTGTCCGAGTACGCGGCGGCTTACAACGCCGCGGCTGGCCGCTGGCAGATTCCGATGGCCCGCGTCGTCGGCCTGGCCGAAACCTCGCAAGGTCTCGGCTTGCTGGTGGAAAAAATTTCCGACGGCGAAGGCGGCCTGGCGCCCACGGTCGAAGAAATGGTCAAGCGCGAAGGCCATCTGGCGCCCGAACTGGCGCGCGAGTTGGCGTTCTTCTTCGATTCGTTGGCCGACCATCACATCATCCTCAACGACATCTCCGCACGCAACATCGTCATGGGCGAGAATGCCCAAGGCAAGAGCGGACTGTATCTGATCGATGGTTTCGGCTCCAAGCAGGCGGTGCCCATATACGCCCTGAGCAAGTCCTTGAACCGTCGCCGCATCCAGCGCAAGGTGGAAGCGATGATCATCCGCCTGAAGGCCCGCGCCGCGCGCGCACAACGGGCCATGCTTACCGAAATCTCCGAGTAGGGAAAGAGCGCGAAGCGCCGAGACACAGGCCGGACGGGGTCAGGTCGCAGTGGCCTGACCCCTGCAAGGCTTGCCATCGCGCGTCACCCAGCTGTAGTCCTGATCCGCCACCTGCCCTCTGCGCAGGGGATTGCGCGTGCAGAACGCCGCATAGGCGGGATCCACATAACGGTAAGGCAGGTGCTCGTCGCGGCCCGGCGGAATACCCAGGCGCGTCGTGCGCAGCAGGCGCGCCGGCCTTGCGCCGACATCGTCGACGAAGAAGTGGGCCGGGTCGAAGCCCTGCCCGTCCCATTGCGGCACTTTCAAACCCAGGGCACGACACAGCAAGGTCTGGCCGGCGCAGAGCCGTTGCGGTGAGCGCGCCGCGCCCGCCGCGTCGGGATTCAGGGCCTGCATGCGCGCCAAGGCGTCCGCGCCGGACACATCGTCCAGCCAGGGATGAGCGGACTTGATGAGCACCGCATTGCCCGGACCGGCGGCGCTGAAATTCAAGGAATCGCCACCGCGCGCGTAATACATATAGATGGTGCCGCCATCCATGAACAGCGCGCGGCGCTTGTGCGTATAGCCCAGGGACGCGTGGCTGCCCTTCTCTTCCAGGTAATAGACTTCCGTCTCGATGATGCGCGCGGCCAGCCACAGATCGCCGTCGCGGCGCCGCAGCACCATGCCTATCAATTCGCGGGCGAGCTGGCGCGCGTCGCGGTTGAAGAAAGCGTCGGGCAGCGGGCGGCCAATGACCGCGTCGGCGCGATAGGCGTAGGCCGGATCGCGAGCCTCAACAGGCATAGGCGGCTACGCGCACTTCAACAGGCATAAGCCGCTTCACGAGCCTCAAGCGAAACGCTCGCCATAGCGCTTTTCCGAAAAGCCCACCGCCGCCGTACCGTCGGGCGTGACGCTAACGGGCCGGCGCACCAGGGCCGGAAATTCCTTGATCAGGGCCAGCCATTGCGCGTCGGTGGTGGCGCCACGGCGCTCTTCCGGCAAGGCGCGCCAGGTCATGGAAGTGCGGTTGACCAGCTTTTCCCACCCCCCCAGTTGCTCGGCCCACGCCTTGAGCAGGGCCGGCTTCACCGGATGATCGCGGTAGTCGATGAACTCGTGGCTCACACCATGCTCGTCCAGCCAGGTGCGCGCCTTGACGCACGTGCTGCACGCCTTGAGGCCATAGAGAACGACTTGAGTCATGAAGAATGCTCCTTGCGACGTTGCAGGCGGTTGGCGACGACCACGCAAATGCCGACGGCCAGGATGAACAAGGCCGCCAGCGCGTTGACCTCGGGCTTGAGCCCCAGTCGCACCCGCGAAAACACTTCCAGCGGCAGGGTCGTATAACCCGGGCCGGACAGGAAGGAAGACAGGATCACGTCGTCCAGCGACAGCGTGAAGGACAGCAGCCAGGCCGACGCCAGGGCCGGCGCGATCAGCGGCAATGTGATCATGAAAAAGACTTTCAGCGGCGTCGCGCCCAGATCCAGGGCCGCCTCTTCCAGGGACCGGTCCAGGTCACGCACGCGCGACTGGATGATCACCGCGACGAAGGCCATGGCGAAGGTCGTATGGCCGATCCAGATGGTGAACACGCCATTGTCCGGCCAGCCGATCAGGCTGCGCACTTCGACGAACATCAGCAGCAGCGATATGCCCACCACCACTTCGGGAATCACCAGAGGCGCGCTGAGCATGCCCAGGTACAGCGAAAAGCCGCGGAACCGGCCCATGCGCGCCAGCACATAGCCGGCCCAGGTACCGACGATGGTGGCAGCCGTGGCCGACAGCGCCGCGATGCGGAAAGACAGCCAGGCGGCGCTCAGCAGGGCATCGTCACGAAACAGCGAGGCATACCACTTGAACGAAAAGCCCGACCAGGCGGTCACCAGCGGCGAGTCGTTGAAGGAGAACACCACCAGGCTGAGGATGGGCACATACAGGAACAGGAATCCCAGCCCCAGGACCAGGCCGCGCAGGACGGGATTAGGGCGCAGCATCATCGCTTGCCTCCCCCGGTGACGTCGGCCTGCTTGACCTGGTTGTATTGGAACAGCGCCAGCGGCACCAGCAGCAACAGCACCATGACGCAGGTGACGGAAGCGGCCATGGGCCAGTCGGCGTTATTGAAGAACTCGCTCCACATCACGCGGCCCATCATCAGCGTGTTGGCGCCACCCAGCATTTCCGGGATGACGTATTCGCCCACGGCCGGAATGAAGACCAGCATGGCGCCGGCGATCACACCCGGGCGCGACAGCGGCACGGTGATCTGCCAGAACGCCTGCCAGGGCTTGGCGCCCAGATCGTAGGCGGCCTCCAGCAGGCGCAGGTCCATCTTCACCAGGTTGGCATACAAAGGCAGGATGAAGAACGGCAGATAGGAATAGACCATGCCGATGTAGACCGCCAGGTCCGTCCGATAGATTTCCAGGGGCTGCGAAATGATGCCAAGGCTCATCAGGAATTTATTGAGCAGGCCATCGTTGCGCAGAATACCGACCCAGGCGTAGACCCGCAGCAGCAGCGAGGTCCAGAACGGCAGGATCACGCCCAGCAGCAGCAGGTTGCGGGTGGCGGGCGCCGATCGAGCGATGTAGTACGCCATGGGATAACCGATCAACACGCAGACCAGCGTGCTGATGCCGGCGATCTTCACCGAACTCAGATACGTGGCGAAGTACAGGCTGTCCGTGAACAGCAGTACGTAGCCGCGCAGGTGCAGGCTGAACTGCAGTGCCTGGTCCTTGTACTCCAGCAGGGACGTATAAGGGGGAATACCGAACTGCAGATCGGCCAGGCTGATCTTGAACACCAGCAGGAAAGGCACCAGCAGGAACAGCACCAGCCACAGGAAAGGCGGCACCACCGCCAGCGTGCGCCCTGACGGCGTCAGGTGGCGCATCAGGCGGCGCATCATGAGGGCAGCACCGTGGCGCTGTCGGCCGCCCAACTGGCGTGCACTTCCTCGCCCACCGCCGGCGCATCGCTTTGGGCCAGCACGCGGCGTGGGACGGTGGCTTCGATCTGCACGCCCGAGTCCAGGCGGATCTGGTACAGCGCGTAGCTGCCCATCCAGGCCATGTGCGACACCATGCCATGGGCCCAATTGTGCTCGGTCTGCGGACGTTCGCGCGAGACGATGATGCGTTCGGGCCGGATCGAGACATGGACCTGCATGCCCAGCGGCTCGCTGACGCCATGGTTGACATACAGCGGGCGCGACAGCTCTTCGCATTCGATGGCCACGTGATCCGCTTCATCCACCACGATGGTGCCGGTAAACAGATTGGTGGTGCCGATGAAGCCGGCGACGAAGCGTGAGTTGGGAAACTCGTAGACATCCTGCGGCGTGCCGCATTGGACGATCTGGCCTTCGGTCATCACGGCCAGGCGATGCGCCATGGTCATGGCCTCTTCCTGGTCGTGCGTCACCATGATGCAGGTCACGCCGACCTGCTCCAGGATGCGCACCAGCTCGATCTGGGTTTTCTGGCGTATCTGCTTGTCCAGGGCCGACATCGGCTCGTCCAGCAATAGCAGCTTGGGACGCTTGACCAGGCTGCGCGCCAGGGCCACGCGCTGCTGCTGGCCGCCGGACAGCTGATGCGGCTTGCGCCGCGCATAGCCGGCCATCTGCACCAGGTTCAAGGCCTCGAATACGCGATCGTGGATCTCGGCGCGGTCCACGCCTTCCTGCTTCAGGCCGAAGGCGACATTGGCCTCGACCGACATGTGCGGGAACAAGGCATAGGACTGGAACATCATGTTGACGGGGCGCCGGTAAGGCGGCACCGCCGTGATGTCCTCGCCGTCGAGCAGGATCTGGCCGGAAGTCGCTTCCTCGAAACCGGCCAGCATGCGCAGCAGCGTCGACTTGCCGCAGCCTGAACTGCCCAGAAGCGCGAATATCTCGTTGCGTTTCACGTTCAGATTGACCGAACGCACGGCGACCGTATCGCCAAAGATCTTCACCAGGTCGGCGACGCGGACGAACTCGTCCGGATCCGCCGAGTGCTGCGCCGGATAACGGCTGTCACTCATGATTGCTTATCTTCCGGACTTCAGTTCGGCCCACATGCGGGTCTGCAGGCGCAGGATGTTCACTGGCTGCGGCTTGATCACATACAGCGTCTTGGCGACGTCCGCGGGCGGGTAGATCATGGGATTGTCGGCGACGTCCTTGACCACGTACTTGCGCGCCTCTTTGTTGGCATTCGGATAGAACATGGTGTTGGTGATGGCCGCATGGACTTGCGGCGTTTCGATGTAGTTGATGAAGGCCAGCGCCTCGTCCACGTGCTGGGCGTCCTTGGGAATCGCCATCACGTCGAACCAGGCCGGCGCACCACCCTGCGGAATGTAGTAATTGACGTCGTAAGGCTGCTTGGCATCCTTGGCACGCTTGCGCGCGATCATGACGTCACCGGAAAAACCGTAGACCATGCACAGATCGCCCACGGCCAGCTCGTCGATGTAGCCTGACGAGCTGAACTGACGGATATAGGGACGAATTTTCTTGAGAAGTTCCAACGCTTCCTTGTAATCGTCCGGATTGCTGCTGTTGGGATCCTTGCCCAGATAGTGCAGGACCGCCGGAAAAACCTGCGCGGCCTCGTCCAGCATGGAGATGCCGCACTCTTTCAGCTTGGCGGCATTCTCCGGCTTGAACAGCATGTCCCAACTGCCCAGGGGCGCGTCCTTGCCCAGGAGCTGCTGCACTTTGGTGACGTTGTAGCCCAGGCCGTTGGTGCCATAGCCCCAGGGGACCAGGTACTGGTTGCCCGGGTCGACCGTGGCGACCAGCGCCATCAGGTCGGGGTCCAGGTACTGCCAGTTGGGGATCTTGCTCTTGTCCAGCTTCTGGAACAGGCCGCCCTGCAGCTGGCGCGCGGCGTAGTGGGTCGACGGCACGACGACGTCATAGCCGGACTTGCCGGTCAGCAGCTTGGCTTGCAGCGTGTCGTTGTTGTCGTAGACGTCGTAGCGGACCTTGATGCCGGTCGCTTTCTCGAAGCCGGGTATGGTGTCGGGCGCGGTGTATTCGGCCCAGTTATAAACGTTGACGACCTTGTTCTGGGCATGGGCAGTGACCATGACCGCGGTCGCCAGCACCGCTCCTACCGCATAGCGGATACCCGCGTTGATTCTCATCCAGGGCCCCTTGCCTAGAAAGTTTTGCACCCATCGCGACCCGATTCCCCCGGCGCGCCAAAGGCAAAATGATAATGGGTTTTTACGGCCGGCGTCAGTCGGGCCGGCTGGCCATGCAACGACGGTAGGCCGCTTCCAATTTTTCGTGCAAGGCCAGGCCGGCCGCGCCGCCGACTTTTTCCAGCGAACGGCGCAAGCGGCGCAGGTTGCCCGCGCGGGCGCGCGCCGTCACCCCGCCTTGGTGGCCACGGTCGAAATCGATGATCCAGGCCTTGCCCGCGGCATCGATAAGAATGTTGTAAGCGTTGAGATCCGCGTGCCATACGCCGGCATGGTGCATGCGCGCCACGGCGTCGGCAGCGGCTTCCCAAACCGGTTGATCCAGCAACAAGGCCAGCGGCTGCACGGCGGGCAATCGCTCGACGATGATGGCGGCTTTGTAGGTCAGTCCCTGGCGCCAGTAGGCGGCGGCCAAGGGGGCGGGCACCGGCAGCCCCTGGGCCGCCAGCGACTCCAGCAGGCGAAATTCCCTGAAACCGCGGGTGCTGTCCGCGCCCAGCCAGAAATAATCCCGGTCGCTGATGCGGGCGACCATGCCGCCGCGCCGGTAATGGCGCAACACGCCTTCCCCGAATTCACCCTCGACGAACCACGCGGCCTGGCGCCCGCCTGCCGCCACGGGTTGGGCGCGGTCGCCATAGTGGCCGGCGTCGAAAAGGGCCGCAACGGGCCGGCTTATGCGCGCCGCGTCATAGAGCATGGCGCCGGCGGGCGCCTCGTTCCATGCCAGGTGGGCGGTTTCAACCCTCACGATTACGCATCCAGTCGGCGGTGCCGTAGAAGGAATGCAGCAAGCGGTCCATCAAAGCCTGTTCCAGACCCTGGTCGGCCATGGCGCGGCCCATGCAGACGACCCATTGATCGCGCTCGCGCGTGCCGATGGCAAACGGCAGGTGGCGGGCGCGCAGCCGCGGATGGCCGAAACGTTCGACGTAATGGTCGGGGCCACCGAAATAGCCGCACAGGAACCAGAACAGCCGGTCGCGCGCGTTGTCCAGGCTGGGGCCATGGGCGGCGCGCAGGTCGGCCAGGTCGGCGTCGACATCCATCAGGTCATAAAAGCGGTCGACCAGCGCGCGTACGCCTGGCTCGCCGCCCACCTGTTCAAAGATGCTGCGGGTGTGATCGATCGGCTCGAATATTGGTTCGACGCGCGTCGTCGTAGTCATAATGCTTCTCGCAAAGTAACCAGGGGCGGTGTTCTCAATACACCGCGCAAGGCCAGGGCACCCCCACCCCAGGCGCCCAGCATGCCGGCGGCGATGCCGGCCAGCCAGGGCCACAGGCTGAGGGTGATATTGAAATCGAACACATAGCGGGACAGGGCCCAGGCCACCGCGGCGGCGCCGGCCGCGCCCAGCAGGCCGGCCAGGCCGCCCACCGCCAGCAGCTCCAGGCGCTGCGCGCGTGCCAGTTGACGCCGCGTGGCGCCTAGCGCCCGCAAGACCGCGGCCTCGCGCACGCGTTCGTCGCGCGTTGCGGTCAGGGCAGCCGCCAGCACCAGCACGCCAGCCGCCAGGGTGAACACGAACAGCAGTTGCACCGCCTGCACCACCTGGTCGAGCACGGTTTGCAATTGCTTCAGGATGGCACCGACGTCGAACACCGTCAGATTGGGGAAGTCGCGCACCAATTGCGGCAGCAGTTGCGGCTTGTCCTCGGGCAGGTGAAACGAGGTAATCCAGCTTTGCGGCGCGTCGGCCAATGCCGATGGCGACAGCATGGCGAAGAAGTTCACCCGCATCGTGTCCCAATCGACCGCACGCAGGCTGGTGACGTCCACGTCCACGGTCTGGCCGGCGATATCGAAGCCCAGCTTGTCGCCCATCTTCACGCCCAGGGTGGTGGCGATGCCGGACTCCATCGAGACTTCCCGCGAAACCGGTGCCATCCAGCGGCCTTCGACCAGGCGGTTGTAGGTCGGCATCTGGTTGCCGTAAGACAGGTTGAACTCGCGGTCCACCAGGCGTTTGGCGCGGCCGTCCTCATAATCGGCGGCCGACACGGCACGGCCATTGATGGATACCAGGCGGCCGCGGATCATGGGATAGAGATCGGCCTGACCGACGCCGCCCTGCGTCAGGCGCGTGGCGACCGCCGCGCGCTGGTCAGGCTGGATGTTGATCAGGAAACGGTTGGGCGCATCCGCCGGCAAGGTGCGCTGCCAGCCGGCGATCAGGTCGGTGCGCGTCATGGCCAGCAGCAGCAAGGCCATCAGGCCGATGGCCAGTGCGCAGACCTGGGTTATGGTGGCCGCGCGCCGGCGGGTCACGCCCGCCAGGGCGAAACGCAGCGCCGGCATACCGGCGGCCGCATGGCGCACGCGAGCGAGCAGGGCCACGCAGAGCCCGGCCAGCACCGCGAAGACCGCGAAGGCGCCAAGGAAGCCACCGGCGATGATGCCGCCCAGGCGGGCATTGCCGGCGAACCACCAGATCAACAGGGCGAAGCCGGCCGCGCCGACGACGTAGCCGACCACGCTGCCGGCCTGCAGACCCGTATCGTCACGCCGTAACACGCGCGCCGGCGGCACATGGCGCAATTGCGCTAGCGAAGGCAGCGCGAAACCCAGCAACAGCCACAGGCCGGTGGCCAGGCCCTGCACCGCGGGCAGCAGCGACGGCGCCGGCAGCGGCGTGTCGATCAGGCGGGCCAGCACTTGCACCAGCCCTTCGTGCACGGCGTAACCCGTCACGCCGCCCGCTAGCGACGCCAGCACGCCGACCAGGATGAATTCCACCGTCAACATGCGTGTAATGGCCGACTGCGGCGCGCCCAGGCAACGCATCACCGCGACGCCGTCGCGATGGCGTTGCATGAAGCGATTGGCCGCCAGCGCCACCGCCACGGCGGAAATCAATACCGCCAGCAGCGCCACCAGGGACAGGAAGCGCTGGGCGCGGTCCAGCACGCGGCGCACGTCGGGACGGCCGGATTCGACGGTGGCGATTTTCTGGCCCCGCTGCAGGTTTTCGCCCAACCAGGCCGAATAGGCTGCCACGGCGGGCGCATCGCCCGCGGCCAACAAGGCATAGCCGACGCGGCTGCCGGGGGCGATCAGATGCGTGGCCGCCAGGTCATCGGCGCGCATCATGACGCGCGGCGACACGTTGACGAACTGCAGGCTGCGGTCCGGTTCGTAGGTCACCAGGCGCGCGATACGAAATTGGGAATCGCCCAGCGTCAAGGTACCGCCCACTGCCACATTGAGTATGCCCAATAGCTGCGGATCGACCCAGACCGTGCCGGCATCGGGCACGTCGCGGGTGGGGGCATCGGCGCCGAACGGGGCGGTGGCCGTGCGCAGGCTGCCGCGTAAGGGGTAGCCCGGCTCGACCGCCTTCAAGGACACCAGTTGGGCGTTGTCGCCAGCGCCGGCCATGGAAGGGAATTGCCAGGTGTGCGCCAGCCGCAAGCCTTCTTGCCGCGCACGCTGTTCGAAGGCGGGCGGCAATGGTGCGTCGGAATCCAGCACGACATCGGCACCCAGCATCTGCGCGGCATCGCGCTCCAGGGCACGGCCGACCCGGTCCGCCAGGAAGCCCACGCTGGTGACCGCGGCCACCGCGACGATCAGCGCGATGACCAGCAGCCGCAGTTCGCCGGCGCGGGTGTCGCGCAGCAAGGCGCGCACACCAAGGCGCAGCGGGTGCAGCAAACCGCGCGTGGCGACTGCGGGCGCGGCGGGGAGACGGGCGGCGGCGGAGGATTCTGGCATGGGCGTATCGTACCTAAACCTGACGATAGTCTGGCGCTCTGCAGGAATAAAAAATCACGGCTGCGGGGCGCGGGAGAATGCCGCCGAGGCGCGCGATAAAGGCGGCGCGATCAACGTGGAGTAATAAAGCGTCGTGACAACGCGGGGAAATAAAAAGGCGAAGCCTCCTCGCGGAAGCTTCGCCTGGCCCTGCACCCGCGAAATTACTTGGCCGGGGTGGCGGTGGTCGTCTTGGCGGACGACTTGGCGCCGGACTTCTTGGCCTTGTGCTTGTGGGTTTGCGTGGACTTGGGCTTGGCGGTCGTCGAAGCGTCGGCAGCGAAAGCCGCCGGCGCCGCGGCCAGACCCAGGGTCAGCGCCGAGACGGACAGAAAAGCAGCAATGCGGGAGCGAGTGGTCATGAATAACTCCAGAATTAATAAGGCCACCGGGCCTTGATTCCACGGGCGCGGCGACGTTGCCGTGTTCCCCGTACTGCGTTTGAGCAGGGAGTTCGAGGAAGGTTGCATGCGTTCTTAAAAAATTTTCATACTCGATGCAACGTAATGCGAATACGCGAATTTTCTGGGGGAAATTCGGATGTTTCCTGGCGTTTTTTACTTTTAAACTGACGTTTTTCTTAAAACACGAATTGGGTTCTTTATTAATACAAAGGCGCGTTGAAGCATGCGGGCCGGTAAATCTGAGTTTTTAAGTCGCTGGGTTAAGTTGATCGAGGGGGAGGACCCCTCGATACTCCCTGCTCATGGATTCTCAGCGGCATGGGCTACCCCGGCCGATCACTGTGGATAAACACTTTCGTGGCGGCGGCGGGCGCGGGCCTTATGCTTCCTTGAGCTTTTCCAAAGCGTCTTCCAATCTGTCGCAGGCCCACACTTCCAGGCCTTCGATAGGCTGGCGCGGGGCGTTGGCTTTGGGAATCAGCGCAATATTGAAGCCCAGTTTCGCGGCTTCGCGCAGGCGTTCCTGGCCGCGCGGCGCGGGCCGTATCTCCCCCGCCAGGCCAACTTCGCCAAAAGTCACCAGCCCACGTGGCAAGGGTCGATCGCGCAGCGACGACATGATGGACAGCAACACCGGCAAGTCAGCCGCCGGCTCGGTGATGCGCACGCCGCCCACGGCGTTGACGAACACATCCTGGTCCGACGTCACCACCCCGGCATGACGATGCAGCACCGCCAGCAACATCGCCAATCGATTGCTTTCCAGCCCGACCGTCAAACGCTTGGGATTGGGCGTGTGCGCCGCATCGACCAGCGCCTGGATTTCCACCAGCAATGGCCGCGTCCCTTCCTGCGTGGCCATGACGCAGGAACCCGCCACCTGGCGGTCGTGCTGCGACAGGAACAAGGCGGACGGGTTGGCCACACCGCGCAGGCCACGGTCCGTCATGGCGAACACACCCAGTTCATTGACCGCGCCGAAGCGGTTCTTGAAGGCGCGCACCAGGCGGTAGGAAGAATGGGTATCGCCTTCGAAATACAGCACCGTGTCGACGATGTGCTCGAGCACGCGCGGGCCGGCCAGGGCGCCGTCCTTCGTGACGTGGCCGATCATGACGATGGCGATACCGGTCTGCTTGGCCAGGCGGGTCAGTTGGGCGGCGCATTCACGTACCTGCGACACCGAACCGGGTGCCGCCGTCAGCTCGCTGCTATATAGCGTCTGGATGGAGTCGATGACCGCCACCACGGGCCGCTGATCGGCAACCGCGGACTGGATGGCTTCCAGGCGGATTTCGGCCAGCAGGTTGACGTCGCCGGTGGGCAGGCCCAGGCGGCGGGCGCGCAAGGCCACTTGCTCCGCGGATTCTTCGCCGGTCACGTACAGCACTTTGGCGGTGGCCGACATCGAGGCCAGGGCTTGCAACAGCAGCGTGGACTTGCCGATGCCGGGATCGCCACCGATCAGCACCACGGCGCCGGCGACCAGGCCGCCGCCCAGCACCCGGTCGAATTCGTCCAGCCCGGTGGGTTGGCGCGGCACTTCGCGCGCTTCGATCTCGGCCAGGCTGCGCACGGGGCTGGACGCCGCCAGCGGCGCATAGCGATGCTGTGCCGCCGCCGCGGGGGCCGCGCTTTCGACGGTTTCTTCCAGCGTGTTCCAGGCGTTGCAGTGCGGGCACTTGCCCTGCCATTTGAGGCTGGTGCCGCCGCATTCGGCACAGACGTAGACGGTTCGAGATTTGGCCATTCGGGGAGTTTAGCGAATGGACGGACATTGCGCGGGGGCGAAGGGGCATCCCCCTCGTCCTCCCCGCTATCAAAAAAGCCAGCCCGAAGGCTGGCTGTGCGGATCACGCGGGCGTTGCGGCTTCAGCTGCGGCCGGCGAGGCTGCCGCCGCCGTCCACGCCCAGGACCTGGCCGGTGATGAAGCCGGCGTCGTCGGACAGCAGGAAGGCAATGGCGGCGGCGACTTCGGCGGGGCTGCCGATGCGCTTCATGGGAATGCCGGACAGCACGCGCTTTTCACCATCGCTGCCAACAGGACGGCTGGCGCGGAACAATTCAGTCTCGATAGGGCCCGGTGAAACGGCATTGACCGTGACGCCATACTCGGCCAACTCCAGCGCCCAGGTATGCGTGCAGCCTACCAAGGCCGCCTTGGCCGCCGAGTAGCTGGTGCGGTCCTGGCTACCGTGAATGGCACGGCTGACCACGTTGACGATACGGCCCGAACGGCGCGCCTTCATCGATTCCACGAAGGCCTGCACCACCTGCACCGCCACGCGTACATTCAGATCCAATACGTTATAGAGCGACGCCAGCTCCACCGCCCCCAAGGGTTGCGGCAGCACCAGGCCCACGTTGTTGACAATGGCATCGACCGGGAACTTCTCGCGAATCTCGCGCAGGACGTCTTCGGTCTTGCCGGCGTCGGCCAGATCACAGGCGTACAGATATCCCGGGAAATCCACATCACTGGTATGCCGGGCGATTCCCACCACGTGACAGCCCATATCGGCCAGACGGCGCGTCAGCGCCCAGCCTATCCCTTTGGTGGCGCCGGTCACCAGCACGCATTTGTCTTTCATGGAACAACCTCGAATCTGCAATGGAGAGAATGCCCCAAGTAGACACCATCCGCGCGTGGCTGTCTCGCTTTTGCCCCGCGACGATACGCGACAGGCTTCAGCAGGTTACTTCAGCTCTTCGTCAGACATCCCGGCCATGCACCGGCACGCGTGGCGCCAAGGCACACATCAATTCGTAGCCTATCGTCTCGGCCGCCTGGGCCACTTCGTCGACCGTCGGACCGCCCTCTCCCCACAGCACCACCGGCGCGCCGACGCCGGCCATCGGCACCGGCGTCAGGTCGACCGCCAGCATGTCCATGGAGACTCGGCCCAGCAAACGCGTGCGCACGCCCGCCACCGTGACCGGGGTCCCCGTACCCGCATGGCGAGGATAGCCATCGGCATAACCGCAAGCCACCACGCCGACGCGCAAGGGGCGGTCGGCGTTGAACAGGCTGCCATAGCCTATGGCGTCGCCCGCCTTCACCTGTTGCACGGCGATCAGGCGCGACGCCAGGGTCATGGCCGGACGCAGGCCGAAGCTGGCGGCGTCCGCATCGGCGAAGGGCGAACCGCCGTACAGGCAGACGCCGGGGCGTACCCAGGCGCCATGATCATCGCGCGCCAGGGAAATGTCGGGATAGCGCAAAGTGGCGGCGGAATTGGACACGCTGACCGGACCGGGCAAGCCCTCGGTGATGCGATTGAACACTTCCATCTGGGCCGCGATGCCCTGCGGGCCGTCGGCATTGGCGAAGTGCGTCATCTTGCCGACGTTGTTGAGGATGCCGTCGTCACGCAAACGCAGCGCCTGCTGGTAGGCAGCGCGGTACGCATCCGGTGCGAAACCCAGCCGGTTCATCCCGGAGTTGAGCTTCATGAAGACATCCAGGCGGCGCGATCCGCGATTCTCGGCCAGGATGGCCAACTGGTCCGCATGATGCACGGACGTGGTCAAGTGGTAGCGCTCCAGCACCTCCACGTCGGCCGGCTCGAAAAAGCCTTCCAGCAGCATGATGGGGCCGCCCCACCCTGCTTCACGGCAACGCACGGCTTCGTTCAGATCCAGCATGGCCAGACCCTGGGCCTGCCAGAAACCGCGCACCGCCTGCTCGATGCCATGCCCGTAGGCATTGGCCTTGATGACCGCCCAGATGGAGGGCGCGGCCAGGGGCCGGCCCTGCGCGGCCGAGGCGGTGATGGCGGCTTGTTGGACGTGCTTGCGCACGACTTCGAGATTGTGCGTAAGGGCGTCGACGGAAATCGTGGCGGTAATTGGGCGTGGCATGGCAAGGCGGATGACGGGCCGGCGGAGCATAAGCCGGCCGGAGAACAGGCCGGCGAGATGACGGGCCGGCGGGACAATGGACCGGCATGAACCGGTATTCTGGCGGTCGGCGTTAGTCTACCCGATGCCCTGTGACGGCCTCACTAAAATAGCGTCGATTCCACCGAGGCGATTTTGCGCTGACCCATGTCCGTTGATCATTACGAAAACTTTCCTGTTGCCTCCGTCTTGCTGCCGCGCCGCTTGCGCGGGCCGGTCACCGATATCTATCGCTTCGCGCGCAGCGCGGATGATATTGCCGATGAGGGCGATGCGCCGGATGCACAGCGCCTGGGCGAGCTGGCCGCGTATCGGACGGAGTTGTATCGCATCGCCAGCACGGCGGGCGCACGCGGTGCCCAGGCCGCCAGCCACACGACGGCTGCGGGCTCAGGCTCAGGCTCAGGCTCAGGCTCAGGCTCAGGCTCGGCTTCGGCTTCGGGTTCGGGCTCGGGCTCGGGCCGGGTCTACGGCCAAAGCTATCGCCCGGTCGCTGAACGCCTGGCCCCTATCTTCGTGCCGCTGGCGGCGACCATCGCGCGCCAGCAATTACCCATCACCCCTTTCCTGGACCTGCTGTCGGCGTTCGAACAGGACATCACCGTCAAGCGTTACGCGGACGTTGCCACCCTGCACGACTACTGCGCCCGTTCGGCCAATCCGGTCGGCCGGCTGATGCTGCATCTGTACGGGGTCGTCGATGACGCAGCCATGCGCCAGTCCGATGCCATCTGCACCGGCCTGCAACTGGTCAACTTCTGGCAGGACGTGCGGGTGGACTGGCACAAGGACAGGGTCTACCTGCCCCAGGATGCCCTGCAACGCCACGGCGTCAGCGAGGAAGACATTGCCGCCTGCCGCCTGACGCCGCAATGGCAGGCACTGCTGGGGGAGCAGATAGCGCACACACGGGCACTGTTACACTCCGGAGCGCCGCTGACGCGGCGTTTGCCCGGCCGCATCGGCCTGGAGCTGCGTCTGGTGGTGCAAGGTGGGTTGCGCATCCTGGAACGTATCGAGCAGGCCCGCTACGATGTGTTCATGAACCGCCCGCAACTGGGCGGGCACGACTGGTGCATCATGCTGGCACGTGCCTTGTTCAAACGGGGCGCGGCGTAACCATCTGGCCTGCTTCACCCCATATCTGCTTCTTCGACATGACTCCCGACGAATACTGCCAGGACAAGGCCGCCAAAAGCGGGTCCAGTTTCTACTACGCCTTTCTGTTCCTGCCGCCGGAACGGCGCCGCGCCATCGTGGCGATGTACGCATTCTGCCGCGAGGTGGACGACGTGGTGGACGAGGTCAGCGACAGTTCGGTGGCGCGCATCAAGCTGGCCTGGTGGCGCACCGAAATCGACCGCATGTATGGCGGCGCGCCCGATCATCCCGTGACGCGCGCGCTGGAGCCGCATCTGCAAGCCTACGACATTACGCGCGAACGCCTGCTGGCCGTGGTCGACGGCATGGAAATGGACCTGGACCAGACGCGTTATCTGGATTGGCCCGGCCTGCGCAAATACTGTTGGCACGCGGCCGGCGTGGTGGGTGAGCTGTCGGCGTCGATCTTCGGTTATGGCGATCCGGCCACGCTGGTTTACGCGGAGAAACTTGGGCTGGCGTTCCAGATGACCAACATCATCCGCGACGTCGGTGATGACGCGCGGCGTGGGCGGATCTATCTGCCTATGGACGAATTGCAGCGTTTCAATGTGAAGGCCGCGGACATTCTCAATGGCAAGTATTCCGACGGCTTCACGGCATTGATGGCGTTCCAGGCGCAACGCGCCCGCGACCTCTACCGCGAAGCGATGCGGGCGCTGCCGGAGTCCGACCGGCGCGCCCAGCGGCCTGGGTTGATGATGGCCGCCATCTACCATGCCCTGCTCGACGAAATCGAACGTGACAACTGGCAGGTCCTGCACCAACGTATTTCCCTGACACCGCTGCGCAAGCTGTGGCTGGCGTGGAAGACGTGGGTAGGCGGCGGCCGCGGGCTGGTGCGGCGCCTGGCGCGATGAAGGCGCCCGCCGCGGGGCATGCGGCGCGGGGCGCGACGCAGGCAACTGCTCCGGGCCACGCGACCACGCGCCGAGTTGCCGTGGTGGGCGCTGGCTGGGCTGGCCTGGCGGCGGCCGTGGCTTTGCATGATCGCGGCTATGCGGTCACGGTGCTTGAAGCGGGGCGTACGCCCGGCGGGCGCGCGCGGCGCGTCACCCACGCGGACTTCGATCTGCCCTTGGATAATGGGCAGCACATATTATTGGGTGCTTATAGCGACACGCTGGCCCTGATGCGGCGCCTGGGCTGCGACCCGGACCGCTTACTGGCACGAATGCCGCTGGCCTTGGCCAGCCTGGACGGCGCCTTCCGGCTGCGCGCGCCGCGGCTGCCGGCGCCTTTGCATGCGGCGTACGCGCTGCTGACGGCGCGGGGGCTGGATGGCCGGGCGCGCATGGCGGCCCTGCGGCTGATGCGGGCCTTGCAGCATGCGCAATGGCAGTTGCCGGCGGCCGACAGCGTGGCGGATCTGCTGGCGCGGCATGGGCAGCCGGACAGCGCCGTGCGCTGGCTGTGGGAGCCGCTGTGCCTGGCGGCCTTGAATACCCCCATCGCGCAGGCCGACGCCCAACTCTTCGCCCATGTCTTGCGCGACAGCCTGGCCGGCAAACGTGCGGCCTCCGACCTGCTGCTGCCGCGCGTCGACCTGTCCGCGCTGTGGCCGGATGCCGCCGCGGCGCTGT
The DNA here is from genome assembly GCF_021325795.1 of Bordetella sp. LUAb4. Taxonomy (GTDB): domain Bacteria; phylum Pseudomonadota; class Gammaproteobacteria; order Burkholderiales; family Burkholderiaceae_B; genus Bordetella_C. Next base: position 56,691 of record NZ_JAHPZX010000013.1, read on the forward strand.
GCGACGTACGCTACGGCGTGACGGTTCGTTTGGTCGAACCATCGGCGGATGGCGTCCGCATCGATGGCGACTTCTACGATGCCGCCATCCTGGCGGTCCCACCCGCCAATGCCGCTCGCCTGCTTGGCGCGGCGCTTGGTGATGATCAAGTTTTCACTGACGGCTCGATGTCCGGCAATGGCGCGGCGTTCGACTACGATTCGAAGCTCGCTGATGGCTCGACGCTCCGTGACGGTTCGGCGGCCGCCGATGTCTCCACGCTCGCTAATGGTCCAGCACTCGGTGCTGGCTCGATAGTACGGCGGGCGCCGCCGATGTCGGGTGCCGACCTGGCGGCGCGCCTGTCCAGCTTTGAGTACTCCCCAATCGCGACCCTCAATCTGCGCCTTGCGGCGCCGTGGCGTTTACCCATGCCCATGATGATGCTGCGCGAAGATGCCGCGCGCGGCCACGATGGGCAATGGCTGTTCGACCGCGCCGCGTTGGCGGGCGATACATCACGAGGCGAGCTGTCCATCGTCGTCAGCGCCGCGGCCCCGCTGGCCGATCGGCTGGCCCAAACGGACCGCGAGTCAGTGATGGCGCCGCTCATCGAGCAAGTGCGCGAACAGGCTGCACGTGGCGGCCTGCCGCCCTTGCCTGCCATGGCGCATGCTGAACTGCTGGTCGACAAACGCGCGACGTTTCTCGCCACGCCCGGCCTGGCGCGGCCTGGCAACGCCACCCCATGGCCCGCGCTATGCCTGGCCGGGGACTGGACGGACACCGGCTACCCCGCCGCCCTGGAAGGCGCCGTGCGCAGCGGCCAACGCGCCGCCACCCTGATCGCGGGACGTTGAAGCACCGCCACGGCGCCCGGAAGCCGCCATCCGTAGCGGCCGACATGCCGCCACAGCTTGGTCGCCGGACCTTGAACAACCGCGAATCTCCACTGCCGAACCAGCACATGGCCGCTTGCGCCGCCCGCGACGCTTATCCCGCCATCGACCGGACGGTGAACAATCCCGCCGCCGTCAATAGCAGCGAACCCGCCAAGCTGACACCGGCGTAGAGCAGCGCGCCGCCATACTCGCCCCGCTCCAGCATGCCCACGGTTTCCGCCGAGAACGTCGAGAAGGTAGTCAGGCCACCCAGGAAACCCGTGATGCAAGCCAGCCGCACCCAGGCGGGCCAATCGGGATGGGACGCGACCAGGGCCACCATGATGCCGATGACGTAACCGCCGCCCAGGTTGGCCGCCAGCGTGCCCCATGGCATGCCCTCGGATCGATTCAATCCGAGTGCGAGCAGCCAACGCAACCATGCGCCACAGGCGGCCCCCAGGCCGATAGCGAGAAAGTTGAGCGGGGAAAGCATGGGCAGCATGTCGTTCCTTGGTCCGGCGCGAAACGCCCATTATCGCCAGCGTTGGCTAGCCGTCAAAGCATGCCGCGAAACCGCGCGACCGATTAGCGGGTGCAAGGGGAACAATCCTTTGCCAGCATCCCACCCAGAGAGTCTCTCCTCCCATGCTCGTACCCCCCAATCATGCACATCGCTCCGCTATCAGGAAATTCATTCGTCAACCCAGCCGTCGCCGCGGAATCCAAGGAAATTTCCGCTGGCGCCCTGCACGAAGCAGGCGCCATGCTGCAGACCTATATCGGCGATCCCGGCAACCCGCACTACGAGCGCCTTTTCTGTCGCAGCATCGCCATACTCCAGTGGATCGAGCAGCAGAATCAAACCGACCGCTACCCGAGGGATGCGGAGTGGCTGGCAGACCGGCAGGACATGCTGCTCGATACACTCGATCTGCCCCCGGTCCGGGTACTGACAGGTAAGACACGAACGCCCAAGGACGCAAGAAACGGGACTGACCGTCTGGCGCAAGCATTGATGCCACTGTTCAACCAGGCCGCTTCGGGCGACGCGCTATCCGCCAGCGACGTGGTCCCGCTCATGCAGGGCATTGCCAAGTCGTACGCGCAAAGTGTGGACATGCAGGAGAGTGACGCCATCCTGCAAGGATTCCGGAATAGTTGCGAACCGTCGCGTTCCGCTGATGAGCGACTCGTGACCGATCCGTCGATCTACGCGCGCAAAGCGTGGCTCGCGTTCTCGCCACCAAGCGAACAATTCTTTCGGATGAATCTTGATCAAGGCATGGCCAGTTTGGACGCGGCATTGGCCGAAGACAGCTCAACCGACGCGCTGGACTTCATATATTCCTTGGCTGAACATGAGGGCATCAAATGGCCCGATCCCACCCCGCGCGTCAGCAAGGAATTGGACAGGTACAGGGATGGATTCAAATCCAAGATCAGCGGACTAGGGTACAGATACAAGGACGATGCCGTCGAACCTTCGCAACGTCCAGAACTCGCCGTGCTAAACCCGAAATTCGCGCAGGCAAGCCGTGTCCTCCACGAAGCACTGGGACTACCATTCGACGTCGCCGCTTTCACCGCAGAGTACGGTATGGATTCGCCACGCGAATCAAGACTGAGACATCTGGAAAATCTGATACTCGAACTGACGAACGACCCCACGCTTGCCCACAGGTTCAGACGCCTGCGCGGCCAGTATGGCATGGCGGACTTCTGCGCATTCCTCGCGCGTGCTCAGCACGAACTCGCGCCATACCGCGAGAATCGCAAGGACCGCGAGCAGATAAAGACGGTTCAACTCAACTGCGATCCAGAACGGCTGAACGAAATGGCCGCGTGGCTATTGGAACTTTCCGACGACGAGGAACTGCGGACAAAAACCTTGAGGGAATACCAGCGCCTGGCCACCAAGAAAAACAGGCACATCAATTCGTCATTCGCAGCGCTATACAGCACGCTGATGGAAGTCAGGACGACCAGGGATGCGTCCAAGGGCAAGTATGACCAGGACGTGCCCGGCCTGGCCAAACGCGCACTGCAAGATTTTTATATTCGGGAATACAAGTTGTCCCCCCTGGAGATAGACAAGAAGAGATGGTGGCCACGGGAGACCGGCACGAGCCTCACCAACACGCAAGGCGCGCAGGCTTTGCACAAACGGATGGCACCACCCGCGGCGATGCCTCTGCCCGCGAAACGACACAAACCCGACGCCGTAATGAGCGTCTTTGAAATGAAGAGCCTGGGGGACCGCGTCCGTTCAATGGACTTCGTCTTCAACTATCCGCCCATGCAGAAGACGCTACGTCACCTGGCGCACGCATCCTATGACGGATTGGAAGCTGAACTCGCGGCCCCTCGTCCGGCTTCTTCCGAAGAGGCGCAAGAGATGCCCGATCTCTCCGCCACGGCTACCGCTGCGGAGGAAGCTCGGCACAGGCAAAAACAGGAACTCGTTTCTCTCGCGACACCCGTGCTGTCCCGCCTCAAGGCCGTCCGGAGCTGGCTGGAAAATACCCTGCCGAAGGTGCAGCTATCCTGGTTGTTCGATGCCGCCGATGACGTCGCCAGGCAGGTGGCATCGCCAGGCAACGATGCCTCAAGCCAACCGGCCGCGATAACTCAGAAAGCTTCGAGTTCCTCGATTTCCCCCTCGTCTTCCGCGCGATTGCAGGCATTTCTGCCGCCAGAGGCGTTCCTGCCACCAGCGGCATTTCCAACGCGCGCCGCCGGCACGATAGCCGCCACCCAGCCGGCCGCGCAACCCGCATGGACCGAGGAGGCCATCCGCGCGCAGTTCCAGCAATATGCCGGACAGCCTCACACGGAGTGGCAGCTCCAACGGTGCGTGCGGGTGCTCAGCGCCGCCGCCGCGATCCAGCGGCTCGACACGTCCGGGCGCCGCAACGGTGAAAGCGAGTTTCAAGAACAGCTGCAGGGCTTGCTCACACGGGGTCCCGGCAACACCCGAATAGAGAATCCGCTGATGACGCCGTTCGCGAGCCAGGCAGCGCGGGATCAAAAGTCTGGTCGGGAGGCACTGATCACAACGCTAGCGAGCAGGACGCTACATGATCAACAGCACGGTCAAGGCACATTCATTCCGAAATTCGTCAGCGCCATCCTCAAGGAAGCAAGGAAAGACAGCGGACTCACCGAGGCCTTGCTCACGACAACGATAAATCGCGTTGAATCCGACATCGAAGAAGATGACAACCTGATTGAAGTCGCGTCGAAGTATGCCCTCTCTATTTGGGAAACGCTCGCCAGGGACGGACAGCGCAATCTGCACATTGCGGCATCGGAATACGTCCGTGAACTGGAGCGCCGCCAAGCTGCCGATCCCGCGGATGTGGATTGGGGGGTCGAATTGCGGGAACTCGTGAATTTCGGTGGGTCATTGCCTGACCTCCCGGTAACGCTGATTGACGCGCTCGAATGCCATTACGTGGCCTTGGCGGCGCGTAAAGACGCCCCACGCCCCGCAAGTCAGAACATCGATGTTCTACGGGCGTTCACCCGTACGCAGGCGGAGTCGCGTAACCTGCGCGCAGCCATAAGCGATTTTCTTGGTATTTCATACCCGCACACCCCCGGATTGCTGACCGGCATAGCCAAACTCGAAGCCAGGTTGATGCAATGGAATGACGGGCACGTCGATGTAAGGCCACGTGCATGGCGCGCCTCGACAAATGAGAGCGGCGCCGCCGCCTTTGCGGATCTGCTGCGCAATCTCAGGCAGGAACTGGTGTTCAGATCCGACTTGAACCACATCGTGCCAGACACACTGGCAGCGCTAGGGACCGACGAAAACCTGCGGAAACAAGCGATGGAAATCACGGGCCAGGCTGGAGACGACGTTTACGACCGGCCTGTCCGCGTCCTGGTTCAGCTCATCGAAGCACTCACACTGCACCAAGCCACGGCGGGGAACTACGATGGAAAATTGGACAACCTGCTCAAGGTCGAGCGCGCCACCTTCGAGCTGCAAAAGTGGGAGGAAATGGAAAACCATAGACGTGAGGCTATCTGGTCTGGCGCTCGCGACGCGTCTTCCAAGTACTTCAAAAACGGGTACCGTCCCTCGCGGTTACATCACGCGCGTAAAGAATCTGAGCTGCTGACGATCAGAACTCCCGATATATCGACCAACGAGCAGGAAATGGAACGGCTGGCCACCGCCGTCCATAAGCTGATGCCTTCAGCGTTCCCGAGCTTCCTGCACCGCGAACACTCGCCACTGCAAGCAGTGCTGGACCGCCTCGACCCGCCGGCCCTGGCCGCGGCGACGGGCGAGCTGAATAGGCTGGCGCTGAACCCCTCGTCCGCGGCCGATGTAGTGGAGAGCCAAACGCCGCTGCGTTAATTTTCCGTAACTACTTCGATCGATGAAACTCATGTAAGCGATTCTCGGGCGGTGTACGTATGCGCCACAACGCTTGTATAAATAAGCCCGTTCGTCCTGATCATCGACGGCGACGGTCGCACTGGCGAGCGTTGACATCACGCTGGTCGTATGACGACTTGTCCCGAGAATCCAGCCTGCATCGAGAAACTTCATCCATGAGCTATGCCAAAGGCGCTACAGACGTCCCCCTCATCGAGCAAACCATCGGCGATTTTTTCGACGACATGGTCGAGCGGCAACCCGACCGCGAAGCCCTCGTCAGCCGCCACGAAGGCCGACGCTTCACCTATCGCCAGCTGCAGGCCGAATCGAACAGGCTGGCCAGCGCATTACTGAACCTTGGCCTGGCCCCCGGCGACCGGGTCGGTATCTGGTCTCACAACAACGTGGCCTGGGTGCTGACACAGATCGCCACCGCCAAGGCGGGACTGATACTCGTCAACATAAATCCGGCCTACCGCACGTCCGAACTGGAATATGCCCTGAACAAGGCGGGCTGCAAGGCGCTGCTGACGATGCCGAAGTTCAAGACCAGCGACTACCTTGGCATGCTGCGCGAGTTGGGCGCCAAGCGCCTGCCGCAACTGCAACACACCTTCTGGATCGACGACCTGGCTGCCGCGGACGTGGGGGACGCGGGCGTGCCGCGCTTCAGCCGCTTGCTCGCCAGCGGCGACGCCGCGGACCCGCGCGTAGCGCAAGTGCAGAAGCGCCTGAAGGTGACCGACCCGATCAATATCCAGTTCACCAGCGGAACCACCGGCTTTCCTAAAGGCGCCACGCTCACGCACCGCAACATCCTCAACAACGGCTTCTTCGTCGGCGAGTGCATGAAGCTCTCGCCGGCCGACAGGCTGTGCATTCCCGTGCCGCTCTATCACTGCTTCGGCATGGTGCTGGGCAACATGGCCTGCCTCACGCACGGCTCGGCCATTGTCTATCCAAATGATGGTTTCGATCCCCTCACCGTGCTCGAAACGGTACAGGCCGAAAAATGCACCGGCCTGCATGGCGTGCCGACGATGTTCATTGCCGAACTCGATCATCCGCGCTTCCAGGAGTTCGATCTCTCGACGCTGCGCACCGGCATCATGGCCGGCTCGCCCTGCCCTACCGAAGTGATGAAGCGCGTCGTCGAACAAATGCATCTGAGCGATATCACCATCGCCTACGGCATGACCGAAACCAGTCCGGTAAGCTGCCAGAGCAGCGTCGTCACGCCGCTGGACAAGCGAGTGTCCACCGTGGGCACGGTACAGCCGCACCTGGAAGTGAAGATCATCGACCCCGGCACCGGCACGATCGTCCCGGCCGGCCAGTCGGGCGAGCTCTGCACGCGCGGCTACTCGGTGATGCACGGCTACTGGGAAGACGCGCCCAAGACACGCGAGGTCATCGACGCCGAACAGTGGATGCACACGGGCGACCTCGCCACCATGGATGCCGAGGGCTATGTCAAGATCGTCGGCCGTATCAAGGATCTGGTGATCCGTGGCGGTGAAAACATCTCTCCGCGCGAGATCGAGGAATTCCTGTATCGCCATCCGAAGGTTCGGGACGTGCAGGTCGTAGGTGTGCCCGACCAGAAATATGGTGAGGAACTGTGCGCCTGGATCATCGCCAAGCCGGGCCAGATCGCCACCGACACCGAGATCCGCGACTTCTGCAAAGGCCAGATCGCCCACTACAAGGTGCCCAGGTACATCCAGTTCGTCGCCGAGTTTCCCATGACGGTGACTGGAAAAATCCAGAAGTTCAAGATCCGCGATGCCATGAAAGCGCAGCTGGGGCTGAATGAAGCGGATACCGCCTGAGCTTGCGTACGCTAAAAAACAAAGCGGGCCGCGAATTTCGCGGCCCGCTAGTGGCGAATTACAGCGCCGCGTGCTCCCGCACATAACGCCGCACGGCCTCGGCATCGTTGTCCATGACTTCAAACCGCTGCGGCAGCGACTCCAGGCCCGCCAGCGCTGCCGGCGGCGGCGCCGGGCGGCCCAGGGCTTCCTGGATGGTGTCGGAGAACTTCGCCGGCAAGGCGGTTTCCAATACCAGCATGGGAATGCCAGGCTCCACGAACTCCCGCGCCACCTTCACCCCATCGGCAGTGTGCGGATCGATCAGCACGCCGCACGCGTCGTACGTCGCACGGATGGTCGCCAGGCGGTCGGCATGCGAACTGGCGCCGGCCACGAAGCCGTAGTTCTCGCCGAACTCGCCCAACTGGCCCGACAGGTCGAAATAACCGTCCTTGGCCAATTGCGTCCACAGGGCTTTCACCCGCGCGCCATCGGCACCGACCAGATCAAAGATGAAGCGCTCGAAATTCGATGCGCGCGAAATATCCATCGACGGGCTGGACGTAGCGTGGGTCTGCTGCGCCGAACGCGGCCGGTACATCCCCGTGCGGAAGAATTCTTCCAGCACGTTGTTCTCGTTGGTGGCCAACACCAGGCGACGGATCGGCAGGCCCATGCGGCGCGCGATATGGCCCGCCAGGATATTGCCGAAATTGCCCGACGGCACCGCGAACGACACCTGCTGGTCCGCCTTGGTCGTGGCACGCAGCCAGCCATGCACGTAGTACACGATCTGTGCGGCGATACGCCCCCAGTTGATCGAGTTGACCGCGCCCAGATGGCAATCAGCCTTGAATTGCAGATCGCCGGCCAGCGCCTTGACGATGTCCTGGCAATCATCGAACACACCGCGCACGGCGATGTTGTGGATGTTGGCGTCCTGCAGCGAATACATCTGCGCGCGCTGAAAGGAACTCATGCGGCCATGCGGCGACAGCATGAACACCGACACGCCCTTTTTGCCGCGCAGCGCATATTCCGCCGCCGAACCGGTGTCGCCCGAGGTCGCGCCCAGGATGTTGAGCGTGGTGCCCCGCTTGGTCAGCACGTATTCGAAGGCCTGGCCCAGGAACTGCATGGCCATGTCCTTGAACGCCAGCGTCGGACCTTCCGACAGCCCCAGCAGGCTCAGCTTGTCGTCCAGCGGACGCAGCGGCACGATGTCCTCGCTGCCGAAGATGGCCGGCGTGTAGGCGGCGTGCGTCAGGCGGCGCAGGTCAGCGGCGGGAATGTCGGTGATGAACAGCGACAGCACCTCGAACGCCAGCTCGGCATAAGGCAGCGCGCGCCAGGCTTCCAGTTGCGCGGCCGTCAGCTTGGGCAGCGTCTGCGGTACCGCCAGGCCGCCGTCCGGCGCCAGGCCTTCGAGCAGGATGTCGGAGAATGGCAGCGGCGCCATGCCGCCACGGGTGGATACGTAGTTCATGCCAGACTCTCCATGCGGATGCGCGTTACCTTGGAACGCACGAAAGCCATGGCCTCGATCCGGGCGATGGCTTGATTGACGTCGCCTTCCACCGCTTCATGCGTGAGGAAGATGATGTCGGCGCCGCCGATGATCGAAGGCTGCTGGATCATGGAGCCGATGGAAATCGAACCCTCGGCCAGGATGCGGGCGATGTCCGCCAGCACGCCGGGCTGATCGTCCACCCGCAGGCGCAGGTAGTAGGAGGTCGACACCTGCTCGATCGGCAGGATGGGCGTGTCCGACATGGCATCCGGCTGGAAGGCCAGGTGCGGCACGCGGTTGCCCGGATCGGCGGTATGCAGGCGCGTCACGTCGACCAGATCGGCCACCACGGCCGAAGCGGTGGGTTCTTCGCCCGCGCCCTGGCCGTAATACAGCGTGGGGCCGACGGCGTCGCCGCGCACCAGCACCGCATTCATGGGGCCTTCCACATTGGCCAGCAGGCGCGTGCTGGGCACCAGCGCCGGATGCACGCGCAGCTCGATGCCTTCAGGACGGCGCCGCGTGATGCCCAGCAGCTTGATGCGATAGCCCAGGCGTTCGGCATGGGCAATGTCTTCCTGCGCCAGTTGCGAGATGCCTTCGATATAAGCCTTGTCGAACTGCACCGGCACGCCGAAAGCCAGCGAGGCCAGCAGGGTCAGCTTGTGCGCGGCATCCACGCCTTCCACGTCGAAGGTGGGATCGGCTTCGGCATAGCCCAGGCGCTGCGCCTCGGCCAGCACCTCGGCGAACGGCAACCCGCGGCTGCGCATTTCCGACAGGATGAAATTGGTGGTGCCGTTGATGATGCCGGCCACCCACTGGATGCGATTGGCGGTCAGCCCTTCGCGGATCGCCTTGATGATGGGAATGCCGCCGGCCACGGCGGCCTCGAAAGCCACCATCACACCCCGCTCGGAAGCGGCGGCGAAGATTTCATTGCCGTGCTTGGCCAGCAAAGCCTTGTTGGCGGTGACTACGTGCTTGCCTTGCGCGATGGCCTCCAGGACCAGTTCGCGCGCCAGCGTATCGCCGCCGATCAGCTCGACCACGATATCGATGCTGGGGTCGCGCACGACGTCCAGGGGGTTGGTGGTGATCGTCGCGCCACCGCCCACGCGGCTGGCCGCCTTGATCGTATCGCGCACGGCGATATGGGTGACTTCGATGCGGCGGCCCGCGCGGCGCGCGATTTCTTCCGCGTTGCGCGACAGCACCGTCCAGGTACCGCCACCTACCACTCCAAGGCCCAGCAGGCCTACCTTCATGGGATTCATTTCAGCAATCCGTCCTTGCGGAACATTTCTTTAATGCCGCGCACGGCCTGACGCGTGCGTTGCTCGTTTTCGATCAGGGCGAAGCGGACGTACTCGTCGCCGTATTCGCCGAAACCTATGCCAGGTGACACCGCCACCTTGGCGTCGGCCAGCACCCGCTTGGAAAATTCCAGCGAGCCCATGGCCCGGTAGGGCTCGGGAATCCGCGCCCATATATACATGGAGGCTTTTGGAATCTCCACGTCCCAGCCGGCTTCGTGCAGGCCTTTAGCCAGCACATCGCGGCGGCTGCGATATTGTTCGACCACTTCGTCGACACAGTCCTGCGGCCCTTCCAGCGCGGCAATGGACGCCACCTGGATGGGCGTGAACGTGCCGTAGTCGTGATAACTCTTGATGCGCGCCAGCGCATGCACCAGTTCGCGATTGCCCACCATGAAGCCGATACGCCAGCCGGCCATGTTGTAGCTCTTGCTCATGGTGAAGAACTCCACCGCCACGTCGCGCGCGCCGGGCACCTGCATGATGGACGGCGCCACATAGCCGTCGAAGCAGATATCCGCGTACGCCAGGTCGTGCACCACCAGGATGTCATGTTCTTTGGCCAGCGCCACCACGCGCTCGAAAAAAGCCAGATCGACGCACTGCGCGGTGGGGTTGCTGGGGAAACCCAGCACCATCATCTTGGGCTTGGGTATGGATTCGCGCACCGCGCGTTCCAATTCCTCGAAAAAATCCACGCCCGGCGTCATGCGCACCGAACGGATATTGGCGCCGGCGATCACCGCGCCATAAATATGGATGGGATAGCTGGGATTGGGCACCAGCACGGTATCGCCCTGGTCCAACGTGGCCAGCATCAAGTGAGCCAGGCCTTCCTTGGACCCGATGGTGACGATGGCTTCCGCATCCGGATCGATATCCACCGCGTAGCGGCGCTGATACCAGGTCGAAATGGCCTTGCGCAGACGGGGAATACCCTTCGATACCGAATAGCCATGGGTATCGGGCCGGGTGGCGGCCTCGACCAGCTTGTCGACGATATGGCCCGGCGTGGCGCCGTCCGGGTTGCCCATGGACATGTCGATGATGTCCTCGCCCCGGCGCCGCGCCGCCATTTTCAGCTCGCCCGTAATATTGAATACGTACGGCGGCAGGCGCTCGATGCGCGAGAACTTCCTCATGACGCGAATCCTTGGGGCAGGCAGGGGAATTAGGGGGGAATTAAGGCGGAACCCGATAATCTAGCCTAACGCGGCCCCCTGGGCAAATTGAGCGAAAATGAACCGTTCCCCCGTGCTTTCCCCTGTATATCCCGCGCAACATGCCGCCATCGCGATGCGCTATCATCCATCCAACAAGCCGGAGCCATTTATTGAAGCTGCATACTGATCCTGCGTCGGCTGCCTTGAATACAGTCACCGCCTATGGCGATGACTATATCGAAGTCAACCAGGTACGCTTTTCCCACGCGGTCGCCTTCGGCCCCGAAGGTCCGGTCGCCCACTGGCCGGTCGCATCGCCAGACCAGATCACCCCTGAACTCTTGCGCCAGGCCGCCGGATTGCCGGAAGCGGTGCGCGACCCCTTGGCCTTTCTGGACGAAGCCGAGGGCGCCCCGGCGCCCCTGCCGCCCAATGCCCCCGAGGTCCTGCTCATCGGCACCGGCGCGCGACAGAAATTTCTGTCGCCCGAGGTATTGCGGCCGTTATTGAAGGCCGGCATCGGCATCGAGGTGATGGATACCCAGGCGGCCGCCCGAACTTACAACATCCTGATGTCAGAAGGCCGACGCGTGGTCGTGGCCCTGATTCCCCAAGGAGTACCGACCTGATGAAGCCTATCATCGGCAAACCCGCGCCGCTTTTCAATGCCGTCAGCACCATCGGGCCCATCAGCCTGGAAGAGTGCCGCGGACGCGCCGTGGTGCTTTATTTCTATCCCAAGGACAACACGCCGGGCTGCACCACCGAAAGCCAGGACTTCCGCGACATGCACGCCGACTTCCTGGCCGCCAGCTGTATCGTGCTGGGCATTTCGCGCGACTCCCTGAAGTCGCACGAGAATTTCTGCGCCAAGTACGAGCTGCCCTTCCCCCTCATCACCGATGCCGACGAAACCGTCTGCGGCCTGTTCGACGTCATCAAACAGAAAAATATGTATGGCAAACAGGTGCGCGGTATCGAACGCAGCACCTTTCTTATCGATGCCTACGGTTTGCTGGTCCAGGAGTGGCGCGGCGTAAAGGTGCCGGGCCATGCCAAGGAAGTTCTGCAAGCCGCCAAAAGCATAGGTTGATTTGTTGCCGGCGCGTCTGATCACGCGCTGACTACCCACAGGAGAGTGACGCTTATGCCGCTTCCGAAGTTGCCCACCCGCCCCGCCGCTATCCTGACGTTCCCCACGGGCGAAGCCGCCCGTTCAGCATCACCCGCAGGAAAATTGGCCGCCGCTGAACCGGCAGCCCTGCAACCCGAGCTGGCCGGCATCACCCCCGCGCGCGCCGACGCGCGTGGCACGGCCGCGCCTGCCCAGCAACCCGCGGCCCGTAAGTCCGGCTCGCGTAAATCTGTCGGAAGCCCGGCGGTAGGAAGCCCTGCGGTCGACACCCCGGCGGCCGCGACGCCGGCGCTTGAAACCACGACGGCCCGTACCCCGGCCGCGCTGAAGCCCGCGACCGCAAGACCGGCGGCGCTCAAGCCAGCCACCGGTACCACCCCGGTGGCCTTGCAGCCCGCCGCGAGCACGGCCGTCCCCACGACCCTTTCCAGGGCGTCGACCAAGGCCGAGCGCAAGTCGCGCACGCGCGCCGCCAACGCACCGCGCAAACTGTTCGTGCTGGACACCAATGTCCTGCTGCACGATCCGACCTCGATCTTCCGCTTCGAAGAGCACGACATCTTCCTGCCGATGATGACGCTGGAAGAGCTGGATCATCAGAAGAAGGGCATGTCGGAAGTGGCGCGCAACGCGCGCCAGGTCAGCCGCTCGCTGGACCAGTTGGTGGCGACCGCCACCGATCAGTTGGACCAGGGATTGGCGCTGAGCGCGCTGGGCAACAAGGATGCCAGCGGGCTCCTGCTGTTCCAGACCACCGCCATCCACAGCACCCTGCCGTCGGACCTGCCCATGGGCAAGGCCGACAACCAGATCCTGGGCGTGGTGCGCGCCCTGCAGGAAAAATATACCGAGCGTGAAGTGGTGCTGGTGTCCAAGGACATCAATATGCGCCTGAAGGCGCGTGCCCTGGGCATGGCCGCGGAAGACTACTTCAACGACCACGTCCTGGAAGATTCCGATCTGCTGTACACCGGGGTCATGGCGCTGCCGGAAGACTTCTGGAACAAGCACGGCAAGGACGTCGAATCCTGGCAACAGGGCGGCACCACGTTCTACCGCGTGCATGGCCCGCTGTGCGCGCAATTCGTGGTGAATCAGTTCGTCTACTTCGAAGGCCAGATGCCGCTGTATGCGCAGGTGCGCGAAGTCAACGGCAAGACGGCGGTGCTGGCGACGCTGCGCGACTATACCCACGGCAAGAACAACGTGTGGGGCATCACCTCGCGCAATCGCGAACAGAACTTCGCGATGAACCTGCTGATGAATCCGGAAATCGACTTCATCTCCCTGCTGGGCCAGGCCGGTACCGGCAAGACCCTGCTGGCGCTGGCTGCCGGCTTGACGCAGGTGCTGGAAACCAAGCGCTATACGGAAATCATCATGACCCGCGTCACCGTGCCGGTGGGCGAGGACATCGGCTTCCTGCCGGGTACGGAAGAAGAAAAGATGCTGCCGTGGATGGGCGCGCTGGAAGATAACCTGGACGTGCTCAATATGGGCGACGGCGAAGGGAATAACGACTGGGGCCGCGCCGCCACCATGGACTTGATCCGTTCGCGCATCAAGGTGAAGTCGCTGAACTTCATGCGCGGCCGCACTTTCCTGAACAAGTACCTGATCATCGACGAGGCGCAGAACCTGACGCCCAAGCAGATGAAGACGCTGGTCACCCGCGCGGGTCCGGGCACCAAGGTGATCTGTCTGGGGAACATCGCCCAGATCGATACGCCCTACCTGACCGAAGGCAGCTCGGGCCTGACGTTCGTGGTCGACCGCTTCAAGGGCTGGCCGCATTCGGGCCACGTGACCTTGCAGCGCGGCGAACGTTCGCGTCTGGCGGATTACGCGGGGGATGTGTTGTAAGCCGTTTATCTACCCCGGCCTACCGCCGCGCCAAGGCTGGGCCTAAGGTTGGGTAAGGTCTGGCGTGCTTGGCCGAGTCGGCCCGGCACACGTCCAAAGCCGTTGTTGAAGCCCGTTTTTCCGAAAGGGAAGACGGGCTTCAATCATTTGAGTCTCCCCTGTCCTGGCGCCGACCATGCTGGCGTACAGGTCTGCCCGTCCTGCGGGCGGCGTCGCATTGATGGGCAACAACGGGAGTCATGCGCCTTGTTTTTATCTGCATTTGCAGATATTATCAATATCAGACAAATCGGAATTTCGTCATGAAGCACTATTCGCCAGAGAGTTTCGCCAAAAGCCAGAGCGTCGCTTTCTCGCTCAACCGGGCACGCAACGTCATGGTGATGCAGATGGACGCCGCGCTCAAGGAGTTCGACATCAGCGGCCAACAATTCGGCCTGATGATGGCACTGCGGCGCGGTGAAGCATCGACCCCCTTCGAACTGTCCAAGCAGCTGCGCTTTGACTCCGGTTCGATGACTCGCATGCTCGACAAGTTGGAAACCAAGGGCCTGATTGCGCGGCAGCGCAGCGTGGAAGACCGCCGTGTCGTCAATCTGCTGATCACCGAGCACGGTGAACAGGTAATGCAACAGGCCCTGCGGATCGCACCTGAGGTATTGAACGCCCGGCTCGCGCACTTCACGAAGGAAGAATTCAAGGAATTCAACCGCTTGCTGGCAAAGTTTTCCGAGGGCGCTTGAACGCCCTTTTTTTCGTCATTTATCTGACTAGATCAGAAAATGAAAATGCAGATTAATTATGAGATCCGGTGGACGCATCATGCAAGCACAAGATCAGTCTTCTCCGCCCAGCCCTCCCGCGCCCTTGACCGGCGGCAAGCTGATCCTGGGCACCATCGCGGTTGCCTTGGCGACGTTCATGAACGTGCTGGACTCATCCATCGCCAACGTCGCCATTCCAACGATCTCCGGCAACCTGGGCGTCTCGATCGATGAGGGCACCTGGGTCATCACCCTGTTCGCCGCCGCCAATGCGGTATCGATTCCGCTGACGGGATGGCTGACCCAGCGCGTAGGGCAAGTCAGGCTGTTCGTGTGGGCCATCCTGCTGTTCGTCCTGGCGTCGTGGCTCTGCGGCATCGCGCCCAACCTGATCAGCCTGCTGGCCGCCCGTATCCTGCAAGGCGCCGTGGCGGGCCCGCTGATTCCGCTGTCGCAAGCGCTTCTGCTCAGCTCTTATCCAAAACAGAAGAGTTCCACCGCCCTGGCCCTGTGGGCCATGACCGCCACGGTCGGCCCGATTGCCGGACCGGCGCTGGGTGGCTGGATGACAGACAGCTATTCCTGGTCCTGGATCTTCTATATCAATATCCCTGTTGGACTATTCGCCGCCGCCGTTACCTGGGCGATATATCGCGACCGCGAGACCAAGACACGCCTATTGCCCATCGACCTGGTGGGACTGGCATTGCTGATCGTGTGGGTCGCCTCCCTGCAGATCATGCTGGACAAAGGCAAGGATCTGGACTGGTTCAGCTCGCCTGTGATCATTACCTTGGGTGTAGTGGCTCTGCTGGGTTTCATTTTCTTCGTCATTTGGGAATTGACCGAAAAAAATCCCATCGTCGACCTGCGTCTCTTCGCGGGCCGCAACTTCCTGGGCGGCACGACTGCTATTTCGGTGGCGTACGCGGTGTTCTTCGCCAACCTGGTGCTGCTGCCGCAATGGATGCAGCAATACCTCAATTACCCCGCAGTGAACGCCGGCATGGTGACCGCCCCACTGGGTTTCTTCGCTGTGATGCTGACGCCGTTCTTGGGCAAGATCATGCCGAAAGTCGATGCGCGCGTATTGGCGACGATCTCCTTCCTGGGCTTTGCCGGCGTCTTTTTCATGCGCTCCGGCTATACCACCGGGGTCGATACCTGGACCTTGGTACTGCCCACCTTGCTGCAGGGCATTCCTACCGGCCTGTTATTCGTGCCGCTCACCGCGATCATCCTGTCCGGTTTGCCCGAAGACAAAATCGCCGCCGCCGCGGGCCTGTCAAACTTCGCCCGCGTGTTTTGCGGCGCGGTGGGCACCGCTCTGGCAAGCACGGGATGGAACGATCGCACGATCTTCCATCATGTGCGCTTGACCGAGCACGCGAGCCCCACCAACCCGTCATACGGCGCGGCGCTGGACAATATCCAGGCCACGCTGGGTTTCACCCGGGAGCAGGCGGTGAACTACTTTGAACGCATGGTCAACAGCCAGGCGGTCATGCTGGGATTGAATGACATCTTCTGGATCTCGGGCGTGGTGTTTGTCGTGATCGTGCCGCTGATCTGGCTGACCAAACCCAAGCCGGGAGGCGCGGGGAGCGCTGTGGCGGCGCATTAAAGCGCCGCGGACGAGCGAACCCGCGGCACTTGGCGATCAATACCCGACCGCGTAGCCATCCTTGCGATGATCGGACGCTGCCAGATAACCTTCGTTCCAACGCATGGCCATCTGCGCGCTGCCGAATTCCAGGTTGAAGCGCGGTGCGACTTCAATGGTGTGGCCCAAGTCGCGCAGTTGCGTGATGACTTCCGGCGGCGTATT
The DNA here is from genome assembly GCF_021325795.1 of Bordetella sp. LUAb4. Classification (GTDB taxonomy): domain Bacteria; phylum Pseudomonadota; class Gammaproteobacteria; order Burkholderiales; family Burkholderiaceae_B; genus Bordetella_C. The sequence continues at coordinate 73,346 of NZ_JAHPZX010000013.1, forward strand.
CCATTCCACCGCCACCCGCAGATTGTCGTCGGTGATGCGCCAGCGCGGCGCGTCGCTGGCGGCCTGCGGGTTCTGGCCGAAGTCGGCCAGGCGGCTGACCATCTGTAAATGGCCCTGCGCCTGCATGGAGCCGCCCATCAGGCCGAAACTCATCAGCGGCTGGCCACCCTTCATGATGAAACCCGGGATGATGGTATGGAAAGGACGTTTGCCCGGCGCCACCACGTTGGCATGCCCGGCGCGGGTGCTGAAACCCCAGCCGCGGTTGTGCAGGGCGATGCCCGTGTTGGGCACCACCACGCCGGAGCCGAAGCCCTTGAAGTTGGACTGGATGAAGGACACCATGGTGCCATGGCGGTCCGCCGCCGTCAGGTACACCGTGCCGCCACTGTGTGGCGTGCCCGGCCGCGGTGCGCCGGCGCGACGCGGATCGATCAGCTTGGCGCGTTCGGCCAGATAGCCGCGATCCAGCAAGTGCGTCGCGGTGACCGGCATGTGCGCGGGGTCGCCCACGTATTCGTACATATCGGCGAAGGCCAGCCGCATCGCTTCGATTTGCAGGTGCAGGGTCTGCGCCGTGTCCAGGCCGGTTTCGCGCAGATCGAAATGATCCAGCATGCCCAGCGCCATCAAGGCGCCGATACCCTGGCCGTTGGGCCCGATTTCGTACAACTCGTGATCGCGATAGCGCATGCTGATGGGGTCGACCCAGTCGGCCGTATGCGCGGCCAGATCCGCTTCGGTGATCAGGCCGCCGGTTTCGCGGGCATGCCGCGCGATCGCCGCCGCCAGTTCGCCGCGATAGAAGCTTTCGCCTTTGCTGCGGGCGATGCTTTCCAGCGTGTCGGCCTGGCCGGCGCAGCGCCAGCGCTCGCCAGGCAGCGGCGCGCGGCCATTGGGCGCGAAGGACTCGGCATAGCCGGGCTGGCCGCTGAGTTCGGGCACCTGCTTCTGCCACTGCCGATGCACGGTGGGCGACACCAGGTAGCCGTCGCGGGCGTAACGGATGGCCGGCTCGAACAGATCCTCGAAGGGCAAGGAACCGAATTTTTCCCAGATCGCGCGCCAGCCCGATACGGTGCCGGGCACGGTGACGCTGTTCCAGCCTATCTTGTCCATGCTGTCCAGGTGAGCGAAGCGCGCGGTGTCCCACGCGGCCGGCGCCCGGCCGGACGCGTTCAGTCCGTGCATTTCACCCTTGTGCCAGACGATGGCGAACATGTCGCCGCCGATCCCGTTCATGCAAGGCTCCACCACGGTCAGCGCGATGGCCGTGGCCAAGGCGGCATCGATGGCATTGCCGCCGCGCGCATACATCTGCAGGCCGGCCGAGCTGGCCAGGGGCTGCGACGTGCTGACGACGTTGTCGGCCAGCACGGGCATGCGTTGGGAGGGATATGGGAGTTTCCAGAAGGGATCGGCTATGGGCATGGCGGGTGATCGCTGAAGGGGGAAAACGGCTGGCTCGTTTGTGGCGCTCTGGGCTTACTGGGCTTGGGCGCTTTGGTGCTTTGGTGCTTTGGTGCTTTGGTGCTTTGGTGCTTTGGTGCTTTGGTGCTTTGGTGCTTTGGTGCTTTGGTGCTTTGGTGCTTTGGCGCTTTGGCGCTTCGGCGCTTCGGCGCTTCGGCGCTTAGTGCGTCTGCTGTGCTTATCGCACTATTGCGCCGCGGAGGGCGCGATGTGCAGGCTTTCGACTTTCTCTTTCCAGAACACGCGCTGGTCGTGCACGAAACGCGGCGTGTCGGGGCCGGAGATGTCGCTGACCTCAAAGCCCGGTACTTCAATCGCCTTGCGGAATGCGAGGTCGGCCTGGACCTTCTTCAAGGCCTTGTCCAGGATGGCGATGCGATCCGGCGGCGTGCCCTTGGGCACCATCAGGGCAAACAGGTTCTCCGACTCCAGCCCCTTGATGCCCAGCTCCTTGAACGTGGGCACCTCCGGCAGGGAATTCAGGCGCTTGGCGGCGGCGACCGCCAGCACGTTGATGCGTCCTGCCTTCTGCTGCGGTAAGGAACTGGAAGGGCTGTCGAAGAAGAAGATCGACGACCCGGTGATGACTTCCGGCAAGGCCTGGCTGCTGCCTTTGTACGGAATCTGCAAGGCCTTGACGCCGGTCTGCTCCTTGAATATTTCGCCTTCGAGGTTGGACAGCGTGCCGGCGCCCATGGACGCGTAGTTGTAGCCGTCGGGCTTGGCCTTGAGGCGCTCCACCAGTGTCTTGACGTCCTTGATGCCGCTTTCGCTGGGCACGACCAGGATGTGCGGCGCGCTGGCGATGCCGCCCACGGCATCGAGGTCATCCAGCGAGACACGCTGCTTGCCGTTGATGGCTTCGTTGATGGTGCTCGATCCCACCGACGAGATGTACAAGGTGTAGCCATCCGGAGCCGCGCGCGCGGCGGTCTGCATGCCGATCAGGCCTGCGGCGCCGGGCCGGTTGACCACGACGATGGACTGGTTCAGCGCCTCGCCCATCTTCACCGCCAGTTCGCGCGCTAGGACGTCGGTGGCGCCGCCAGGCGGGAAGGAAATGACGAGCTGGATGGAGGCTTGTGCCGGGTAGTCGGCCGCGACGGCCGGGGCGATGGGGACAGCGACGGCGAACGTCGCCGCGAGGGCGCAGCCGGCGGCCAGCAGGCGACGGCGCGTGGCGGACGTTTCATGGCCACGGGCGTGAGGCGCGGCGGCAGTATGCGGATGGTTCATATGGATACCCCTTGATGATCGAATAGGTGGACGCCGTCTTCGGTTTCTTGTGCGCCCTGGATGTGCGGTCTCCAGCGATGATTTTAAGAATTGCGTTTTTCGCAATCAATTTCTAATATTCGAAGCCAGGTTGCCTTTTTAGCAATACCCCCATCATGCTCGATACCGCGCACCGCTATTTCCTGGAAGTCTTCCGTACCGGCAGCATCAAGGATGCGGCCGCGAATCTGCATGTCGTGTCCTCGGCGGTCAGCCGGCAGATCACCAAGCTGGAAGAAGACACCGGCACGCCGCTGTTCGAACGCCGGCCCAATGGCATGGCGGCCACTCGCGCGGGCAATCTGCTGTTCGATTACGTGCAGCGCGCCGCCATGGACGCGCAACGCGCGCGGCACGAGTTGCGCAGCCTGCGCGGCGGCGAATCCAGCACCATCCGCATGGGCGTCAATGAAACGGTAGGCCGCAACGTGTTGGCCTCCATCCTGGGCGCTTACCGCCAGGCCCACCCGGAGGTGGTATTCCGCCTGAAGACGGCGTCATCGGCCGGCGTCACCCAGGCCTTGGTGGATGGCAGCGTGGACATCGGCCTGGCCTTCCACATCAAGACCAGCGCCCCGCCGGCCGGCAACATCGACGTCCGCCACGAAGTGGATTCGCCGCTCAGCGCCATCATGGCGCCCAGCCATCCCTTGGCTGGACGGGCGCGGATTGCGCTGGACGACCTCAAGCCCTACCCCATCGCCCTGACCGATTCGGGCGCCACCGTCCGCTTGCTGTTCGACGCCTGCGCGGGAACCGGCGATGGCTCGCCGTTCGACATCGCGTTTTCCAGCAACTCGTCCTCCATCATCTACGCCATCGTCAAAGGCGGGCATGCCATCACCCTGGGCGGGGAGATCATCCTGCGCGGCGAGCTGGGCAGGCGCGAACTGGTCAGCGTGCCTTTGTCCGAGCCGCAATTCGCCAGCCGCAGCTTGCGGCTCCAGACCGCCGCCAAACGCCCGCTACCGCCGGCCGCGGAAGCATTCGTCCAGGCCTTGATCAAAGCGATGTAGCGGGTTGGCGGAACACTGCTTCGCGAGAGCATCGACGGCGCGTCCGAATCCACGGGTGCAATGGTTTTGGCGCTATCCTTATCGCTCCTCCCCCTTTTTTTACCGCGCATCATCGTGACCACCGCTTCCACCGCTTCCTTGCCGCTGGGCATCACAATGGGAGATGCCGCCGGCATCGGCCCTGAAATCATCGTCAAAGCCTATGCACAGGGGCTGGGCGCGCCGGCCGTGGTCTACGGGGACGCGGGCACGCTGCGGCGTGCCGTGGCATTACTGGGCGCGAACCTGCGGGTCGAGGAAATTGCCGAGCCCGCGCAGGTGGCGCAATTCGAACCGGACTTTGCGGCGTCCGCAGCCGCGGTATCTGCGGCATCTCAGGCGTCTCCGCCGCCGACGCCCCTGGCCGGCAGCGCAACCGGCATCATCCCCGTCATCACCTGCTCCCCCGCCCTGCCCGCCGACCTCCCGGCCGGCCAGGTCAGCGCGGCGGCGGGCCGTGCCGCTTACGACTACGTCTGCGCCGCCATCGACGACGCCAAGGCTGGCCGCATACGCGCCATCGTGACGGCGCCGCTCAACAAGGAATCGATGAACGCCGGCGGTGCCGACTATCCCGGCCACACGGAAATCCTGGCGGAAAGATCCGGCACGCAAGACTTCGCGATGATGCTTGCCAACCGCGAGCTACGCGTCCTGCTGGTGACCATCCACGTCGCCCTGGCCGACGTGTTCGCCGGCATCACGCAAGAGGCCGAGCTGCGCGCCATGCGGCTGGCCCACCATGCTTGCCGCCAGATGGGCATCGCTCATCCTCGTGTCGCCGTGGCCGGCCTGAACCCCCATGCCGGTGAAAACGGCAAATTCGGCCGCGAAGACCTGGACATCATCACCCCCGCCATTGCCGCCGCGCGCGCCGAAGGCATAGACGCCAGCGGCCCCTGGCCGGGCGACACCATCTTCATGCGGGCCCGGCGCGGCGATTTCGACATCGTCGTGGCGCAGTACCACGACCAGGGCCTGATCCCGGTCAAGTACCTGGGCGTGGACGAAGGCGTCAACGTCACCGTCGGCCTACCCTTCGTGCGCACCAGCGTGGACCACGGCACCGCCTTCGACATCGCCTGGCGCGGCATCGCGGACCATCACTCGCTCATCACCGCCTTCGACGTGGCGCTGGCGATGACGCCGCAGGACACGGCCGCGGCACCGGCGTAGCGGTTTCTCGAATTCATGATATAGCTTGGCGGAACTGAATCCCTGCTCGACCAACGAACACCTTACTTCGCACAAGTAAGGAAAACGTATGCTTCCTGGGAACATCGGTACGCCTAGCAGAGCTGCCACGTCAACCGACGCGGCAGCTCTTGACCCGCCAACCTGCGGCCGGGGAGCCGCAGGCACAGCGACCAACACGGTGAGGGAAGGTAGCTCCCGTGCCACGAACACGAACAGCGATATCCAGCTCCCCAGGCAGCCCATAGAAATACGCGCGGCCAGCCCTAATGGCGCCTTGCGGGCGGCTAACAGCGGCCGGGGTCGCGTCCATGCCAATTCCGGACCGGCCAATTTGGCCGAAAAGTTTCGGGCAGCGGATGCTGTCGAAGTGCATGCGGATCTCAGTCGCGCGTCGGAAGGGGCGTATCGGGACACTGACTCCAACAGGTTGTTCCTGAAGTGGAAAAGATTGACTGCGCCGGAATGCCTGCTGCGGATGATGGCCTACGACGACGAGCAAGACGACGAGGCAATAACCGGGCTGTTGTTCAAATCGCCCACGCTAAGTGAAGCAAATCTTGTCCTCACCACGGAGTGGCTGAAAAAAGGGACCCCATATGGCACAGCCGAGATTTTGCATTCCATCTCCAACTACGATCAGCACGATCCTGCAATCATTGCCAGGAACAGAGCCATAGAAGAGAACCTGTTGAATGAGATCGAACAAGCCCTGAAGGATGGAAAGTACGACTACTTTCTTTTCATGAAAGAAGGCAGTTCCGTGGAATATAGGCTGGTGGATGCGGCGGACGCGCGCGCAGGCACCATGACTTACCGTTCGCTGCCAGCGGCCGTTTACGAGACAAGAGCGCCGTTCTCGCGATTGTCGGCACCGGGCCACGTCGGCATGTCCGACGTATGTGAAGACTGGGTTCTTGTTGGACTTAAACGTCTGCCGAAGCGCCCACCGGAGCATCTCCTGCTGAACCCAAGCTCCGCGTTGGAACGAGGCCACCCGCGGACCGTGAATTTCCGGGCAGCATACCCAATCAAGGTGCATACGAATTTCAGTGACGCAGGAGTGGGATTCCATTGGATTCCTGACATCGATAAGCTATTTATCAAGTCAGAAAACTTATCCGCAGTGGAATGCCTGTTCCGGATGATGGTTAGCGATAGCAAGAGGGATGAAAGAGAACTCCGCGAACTATTCCACCAAGCGCCCACGCTTGGCACTATGCCCACTCGTGCCGACACCATGAAATGGCTGCAAGAGAAAAACCCATATGCCGAAGTCGAGCTTGTGTACGATATCCACAACATAGGTATACGCAATCGGAAAGTCATCTCAAGGAACCGCGCAAAGGAAGCCCGCCTGGTGTCTGAGATCACACATGATCTGAAGAATAAAAAGTACGACTACTTTCTTTTCGTCAGAGAAACTCATGACAACGAATTCATGTTGATACACGAGGCAGATGAGAATGCGGGCACCATCACATACCGCGCGCTCCCATCGGCCGTCTGCGAAACGAGAGCGCCCTTCAAGCAAGTAGAGCTGCCCAACGGGGTCTTGGTAAACCAACATGACAACTGGGTCCTTTACGGACTTAAATGTCTGCCGCCGGCCTACAACCGGAATCGATAGGGCTGCTGTCCCGAAAGATTGAGCAAACGCATACTGACCGTCTGAATCCACACCCCGGGTTTTCAGGAGGCATTACCAACACACTGTCTAGCGTTCCCGTCCAGCGAATCGGGGTTGCAGATCATGAGCTGCCATCGGCTGGTATACGCGCAGAGTAGCCTTCTGACCCAGCTTCCGCCAGTCTGGCCAGTCGCTCGTATTCACGCAGCCTTTTTTCGTGAATAGAGAAATTGATCACGGCATCAGGTAGCGGCCGAAGACCGTAAGACAAGGCCCGCAAGTTGCGTGTATTCCGCTGCTGGAATTCCAATAAGGTTTCATTTTTCTTGTTGACGACAACATCCCTTTTGTCGGGATTGCGAATCAAGTATGCCGCAGGGCGTTCGCGCGTTTGACTGTGTTTGTACAGAGAGGGCGGAGAAATAATGCTGTCCGTTTCCTGCGCGGTAGTCTCCCCATCTCTCTCCAGCAGCAGCTCTCCAGCTGCATTCCTCACGTGCAACGACTTTAGCCAGTCTTGCTCTTTATGCAGTTTTTTCGCGAATGCCAAGCTGAACATTCCACAATCATAGCGGCTACGCTGAATCTCCATCCCCACGGTCAGGAAACGCATTTTGGGCACTTCCCGTAATTCGCCTTCCAAGATTTTTGACAACCTTTGCGGAAAGACTGGTTCGAAGACAATGACGGATGGAATTCCATCGATCAGTCGATAGTCGACTGCGCAGAAATGGATCCCCATCCTTGAGTTCAGGTTCACGATATATCGTTTCGAGGAAACTCCATTTTCGACAGCAGTTTTCAGCAGTTCGGAACCCGATACTGCAGTATCCGCATATTCCAGATTGAGGCCAGGTTTCGATAGATTTGCCGATTCGATCAAACGAGGCATGAAGCGATAATCCAAAATGCCAAAATCAGAGGTCAAAGCCCGAAACTCCCCAGCAGTTTTTGCAGCCAGCGCTTGCCTGATGTTTCCGATATGCTCCCGAAGCTCGGCCTTGTCCTCGGGACTCATTTCGAGTTGGGGCAATGAACCATTGGACGCGCGGACCGCTTCTGTTAGATGCAGCACGGCTTCGACGAGGGCGGCACCGAGGATTTGCGCGCGTGGGGCGTGACCCGGATTGGCCGTACCCAATGTCACAGCCAGGTTGGGGGGCGCATCGCTGTTCGTGATGGTAGCGCGCGGGCTGGCTTCCTTGCTGGTCCGCGCATTGCCTCCTACCCATGTCTTATTGACCGCGGTCTGGTCTAGCGCTGCAACGTCATCCGTAGCGGTAGCTGTGTTGACTTCAGGGGAAGCCCTGGACGACGCACTGGGCAACTTGGTAAACATACATTATTCCTACTGACTCAAATCGAGAGATTCAATGATCGAGTCACGCGTCCAATTCCACTATGTCTCGGCGACGGAATTACCAAGTAAAAACGGGTGTTTCAGGGGCGAATTTTCTCTCCGCGAGGACTCGGCACATGCGGCTATCGAAGTTCATGACACAGGCCCCCGCAGGACGATCCCAGCCCCCTTGCCTGCATCGAAGTACAATGCGAAACATCTGATTCCCTCCATCCCTTGATTCGCGAACAGGCCTACTTCCGGGCTTGCTACACACTCGGAAGCGCCCCAGCAAACCGCCTCCAATGAAACGCCTCGTAAGTCTCCTGCCTGACCGCTTCACCCTCTTCCTTGTCATCACCGTCCTCATCGCCAGCTTTCTGCCGGCGCATGGCCAAGGCATTGCGTTCTTCAGCACGCTGACGAACATCGCGGTGGGCCTGCTGTTCTTCCTGCACGGTGCGCGGCTGTCGCGCGAGGCCATCATCAAGGGCTTCACGCACTGGAGCCTGCACGCGGTGATCTTTTCCACGACGTTCATCCTGTTCCCCATCATCGGCCTGCTGCTGAAACCGGTGCTGATGCCGCTGGTCACGCCTGAGCTGTACCTGGGCATCCTGTTCCTGTGCTGCCTGCCGGCCACGGTGCAGTCCGCCATCGCGTTCACGTCGATGGCGCGCGGCAACGTGCCGGCGGCGGTGTGTAGCGCCTCGGCGTCCAGCCTGATCGGCATCTTCGTCACGCCGCTGCTGGTTGGCCTGGTGATCGCCAATGCGGGCAGCGCACCGGTGTCCTTCGACGCGGTCCTCAAGATCATGCTGCAGCTGTTGCTGCCCTTCATCGTCGGCCAGATCATGCGCCGCTGGATCGGCGCCTGGGTGCACAAGCGCAAGGCCATGCTGAAGTTCGTCGATCAGGGCTCGATTCTGCTGGTGGTCTACACGGCTTTCTCCGAAGCGGTCAACGAAGGCCTGTGGCACAACACGCCGCTGGATGCGCTGCTGGGCCTGGTCGTCGCCTGCGCCGTCATCCTGGCGGTGGCCCTGCTGCTCACCACGCTGCTCGGCCGCCTGTTCGGCTTCAATCTGCCCGACCGCATCACCCTGCTGTTCTGCGGCTCGAAGAAGAGCCTGGCCAGCGGCGTGCCCATGGCCCAGGTGCTGTTCGCCGGCCATGCCGTCGGCGCTGTCGTGCTGCCCCTGATGCTGTTCCATCAGATCCAGCTGATGGTGTGCGCCGTGCTGGCCAGCCGCTGGGCCAACCGTCCGGTCGATCCGCACGAGACTGACGACCACCATTAATGTCGCGCGGTGCATGTCGATATGCACCGCCACACTCGCGAGGCGTCGCAGCACGCCTCGCCCCCCTCCTCCGTTTCCGGAAAATTCCCCACCATACCTTCAACGTTCCGCACCTCGGGACGGCTTAGTCATGTACTGGCGGAACTGGATCCGCAGCTTGGTTAACGAAGCATCTAACTTTGAACCAACGAAAGGTGATGCATGTTTGCCAAGTTATCCAGTATTTTCTCCTCGACCTCCCATAGATCCAACACAACGACCGATCAGACTGACGCAGCTCCGCGCCTCAAGAGATCGAGGGGCATGAACGCTCATAAGGCGGAGAAAGGTAGCCCTCGTGCTACCCACAGGAGGGTCGATGTCTCGCCTCCCAGGCAGGATGTGGCGATACGCACGGCAAGCCCTGGGGAAGGCTGGACGCATGTTGAAGCAGCTCCTTCGGCGCGAGAACTCGCATTGCAGGCGGAAAACAAGCAATTGCAGGCGAAGATCAATGATCTCGAGCAGCGATTGGAGCAACTCACCATGGGGTCCCCAGCTCCGTTTACGTTAGCGAACGTCCAAAAATGGATTGCCGCCCAGACCCATGCGGTGGACCAAGATAGTACCCCCGATACGGCTGCGGCCAGCGCCGCCTTTCTTCCGAAGCGGCGTGTGCCATTACGGAGGATTCCTTCGCCAAGCAGTATGGTTCCCACTCCGACGCCCCCCCAGGCGGATCTGGATCGCCTGGCCGACCCGAACCGAAGGATTTACTGTCGCAGTGGCAATTCGGCAAACAGCGATTTGAGCGAGAATTTTCGGGCAATGGAGCCTGTCAAAGTGCACGCGAATTTCAGCAATGAATGGAAAGGAGTCCATCTGACCGTCGACTCCAGGAAGCTGTTTCTCGTCAACTCGGACACCAAAACCGTGTCTGGACCCGAATGGCTGCTCCGGATGATGAAGTGCGACAACATGGCCGACTCAAAAGAGATCAGGCAGCTGCTCGATCGAGCACCCGACGTAGCCCCCGGTGGACTAAGCATCTATGGAGTCGAAAAATGGCTGAACAGAGGGACACCGTATGGCACAGCCGAGCTTTTGCATCGAGTCAAAAATCACGATCAAAAAAATCCGGAGTTCCAGGACGAGAACAGAGCCTTAGAGAAAAATATGTTGTCCGAGATAGAAGGATCTCTGGCAAACGGAAAGTTCGACTATTTCCTTTTCATCAGAGGAATTCATTCCAAGGAATACATGTTGGTGAGCTCAGCGAATGCGGCCGAGGGCACCATGACGTATCGCTCGTATCCATCGGCCGTTTGCGAGACAAGAGCACCGTTCATACGAGAGTGGCCAGAGAACGGCGTGCAGCACGACAGGCTTGAGGATTGGCACCTTTACGGCATCAAGGCTGACCAAAGGGCATACTGGTCCCCAAGCCATCCTGGGTCAAGTGAGCACTGACATCCCGACCTCAGCGGCGCCGTGATCATGGCCTGAAGGAACCGGATCCGAAGCCCGGTCAACGAAGCCTCTACTTTCAATAAAGTAGAGGTGAAGTATGTTTACCAGGCTCTCCAATATGTTCTCTGGGGCCGTCCATGAAACCAGCACGGCGACCGCGCCAACCGACGCGGCATCTCCAGGCACGTCGGCACACGCCGGGACATCAGCAGGCGCGGCGACCAGCACGGCAAGAGAAGGTAGCCCCCGTGCTACCCGCGGAAACGGCGCTGTCTCGTTTGCCAAGCAAGCTGTTGAGATACGCTCGGTGGGCACAGGTGAAGACCAATCCCATGTTGAAAGCAGAACTTCCGCGGCTGAACCCGCCCCTCCTACGGCGCGGGAACTCGCGTTGCAGGCAGAGATCAACCAGCTCAAGCGGACAGTCGAGGAACTCACAGCGCAAACGAACGCAGCAGCTCGTGGTGCCATCTCGTATAAGGATTCCCCTCGCTGGGCCCCTCCCGGGAACGATCGGCCGACTATTGATTTATCCGAGAATGTTCGCGCAATGCATCCTGTCAAGGTGCACGCGGATTTCCGCCCAGAAACGGAGTGCTCATTCGAAGAAATCAATAGGATCGGCGACTCGAACAGGGTGTTTCTCAGGTGGGACAATAACCCTCCATCCGCGGCGGAATGCCTGTTACGGATGATGATCTGCGACATGGTCGACGAAGAGCAGATTGGCAAGATACACGACTCCCCACTCGATCTTCACGCTAAAGCCAATCCCTTTCACGTCCGGCAATGGCTGGACAAAGGGACGCGATACGGCAAAGCCGAACTTCTTCATTCGATCGACAACCACAACGATCACATTGAAGGCATCCTGGACAGCAACAGAGCCGTGGAAAAAAATGTGGTGTCCGAGATGGAGCAACTTCTGAAGGAGGGAAAATTCGATTATTTCCTGTTCATCAGGGGAAACCACAGGAAGCAATTCATGCTGGTACACGCAGCGGACGCACTTGCGGGCACCATTACCTACCGCTCGCTTCCAACGGAAGTCTGCGAGACAAGAGCGCCATTTTTACGGCAGCCGTCATGCACTGGCGAAATGCAGGACATTCTCGAGGATTGGTCTCTTTTCGGACTGAAAGCTGATCCGAACCTCGCCTTGGCATCCACGGTGTCGCGCGCAAAGTAATAGGAGGCTCGTCGGAAATTTCGAACGCATTTGAGGATGGCGCCGTTACCCAAACGACCTCCAGCCCCCCATCCTCATGGCGCTTTCGTCATGCCTTGGCGGAACCAAATCCATAGCCCGGACAACGAAATCTCCAACTTTGAACAGGTAAGGCGATTTATGTTTTCCGCGCTATCCAATATGTCTTCCAGGGCCGTCGGTGAGCCAGCGACAACTACCGCTGCTGATCACACGGCCGCCTCCAACACGTCAGCGGCCGATGCGGCACGCGGCGTCGACCCGTCGGCCAGCACGCTAAAGGAAGGCAGTCCCGGTGCGAAGCGCGCAAGAAGCGCGGCCCAGCTCCCCGACCAACCGCTAAGCACGCCTACGGTCCGCCCCAACGATGCTCCCCGCGCGAATGCCGGCGACTCGATGGACATGGACATGGACAACCTCGCCGATCGTATCGGCAATGGCAATGGTGGCCTCGCCAATCTGGCCGAGCATTTCCGTGCAGAAAAACCAGTCGCTGTGCATGGGGACTTCAGCAGCGCATCGCCAGGAATCTATCGGATCGCCGACTCCAACAAGGTGTTTTTCAAGTCAGACGAGCTGCATCCGGTGGAATGTTTGCTCCGCATGATGTATTGCGACAGTATGGTCGACGATGCAGAGATCACCAAAATATTCGGTTTACCGGGTGACCCAGGCATTGTCTGGCCCATGAGTTTCAGCACTACTAAAAAATGGTTAGAAGGAGGGAACCCTTATTGCACAGCCGAGGTTTTGCATGACATACCCAACCATGATGAACGCGATCCCGCAACCTGGCTGAAGTACAGAGCAATAGAGAAGAACTTGTTGCCTCAGATGGAGCGGCTCTTTCAAGAGGGAAAATTCGACCAATTTCTTTTCCTCCGCGTGGAAAGCCACTCCATCAACTATATGCTGGTAACCGCGGCGGACGCGCGGGCGGGCACCATTACTTATAGCTCATTCCCATCGGCCGTTTGCGAGACAAAGGCCCCATTTCGGCGAAAGGCGATCACAGGCGCCAACGTAACACTCGACAGCTATGACAATTGGATGCTTGTAGGACTCAAGAGCCTGCCGCAGGGCACGCCGCTGCGTTTCCGTGCGCCACTGGCGGCCGGCACTAGCAGCAACGCGAACAGTGTGGGTGTCCGCGCCAATGACACTGGCAGACCAAACCCTTCTGCGCGCTCGTCCGCAGCGCTGACGACCTCAGCGAGCGCGGTCAGCACGGCCGGCATGAACGACATCGCGTTCCGTGCGTCCGCTGGCAATGGCAATGCCGCCCCCGCCAATCTGGCCGAGAACTTTCGTGCAGAGTATCCCGTCAAGGTGTATGCGGATTACAGCAAAGCACCAGCGGGAATCTATTGGATCGCCGACTCCGACAGGGTATTCCTCAAGTCGGACAAATTATCGGGGCTGGAATGTCTGCTCCGGATGATGGCTGGCGACAACATGGCGGACGAAAGTGAGATCGTCGAACTCTGCAAGCAACCGCCACTTCTGCCACGTTATCCCAGCGCCGACAACTGGGTGGAAAGCGGGACCCCCTATTGCACAGCCGATCTTTTGCATCAGATTTCCAACCATGATCAAAAGAGTCTGGAAATCCGGAAGCAAAACAGAGCTGCGGAACGCAATCTGCTTGCTGAGATCGAACAAGGTCTGAAGGGCAAATACGACTGTTTTCTTTTCATCAGAGGAGATAAACACATGCTGGTATACGCGGCGAACGAGACCGCGGGCACCATCACGTATAGCGCGTTTCCATCTGTCGTTTGCGAAACAAAGGCGCCGTTTTTGCGACAGGCAGTTGTAGGCGACCAATTCATAACCGACATTTATCAAGACTGGTCTCTTTACGGACTCAACAGTCTTCCTGTGACCCTTCCGCTGCGCCTACCCGTGAAGCCGGAGGCCAGCCCAGCCCCCGTCACGCAGCGCACGGCTACCCATGGCAATGATGATTCCAAGCCCGGCACCTCCGCTGGCCCGTTGGCATCGCTCCCGACTCCGGTAACGGCAACTCCAATATCCCCGACTTCCGCGCTCCCGACTCCATTGCTGCCCACTCCACCGCTGCCGGCTTTCTTGCTGCCAGCTTCCGTGCTGAATCGAGGCGACAACTTCCGGGCAGTGCACCCCCTCGCGGTGCACGCGGATTTCCGCGACGCACCGTCAGGGATCTATTCGATAGCCGACTCCACGCGGATGTTTTTCAAGTCGGATACGTTATCCCCGGTGGAATGCCTGCTGCGGATGATGGTCAGCGACAGCATGGCGGACAAAAACGAAATCGCCAAACTATTCGAGCAGGCACCCAGTTTAAGTGTCAGGCCATCTGCTACCGCCACCATGAAATGGCTGCAAGAAGGAACCCCATATGGCACAGCGGACCTCTTGTACAAGGTCGACAACGTTGGCGTGCGGAATGCCGAAATCCTGAACAACAACAGAGCGATCGAAGCCAATCTCTTGCCAGTGATCGAAGACGGTATCCGAAGCGGAAAATACGACTATTTCCTCTTCTTCACAGGCGTCGCCTTCCAGGAAGCTACGCTGATACACGGGGCGGACTGGCGCGGGGGCACCTTTACGGGTCGCTTACTTCCCTCGGCCACTTGCGAGACAAGAGCGCCGTTCAAGCAAAAGCATGCGTGGGACACCCGCACCGAGGAAGACTGGCACAACGACTGGGTACTCTACGGACTCAAAAGTTTGCCGAATAGTTCTCAGCAGCTCCCCGGCAAGGCGGAATTCAACAACCTGATGAACGCGATGAGTGAGCGCATTGCCCAAATGAACGCCAGGACATCATCGATTAAGTCCAGGTTTGCGCCGCCGGCCGCCAGTAACCGCGATCAATAAGACTGCTGTCCCGAGAAATTGAGGAAGCGCGCGCCGGCCCCCAGGAGGGTCCGGCGCAGCGTGCCTTGGCGGAACTAAATCCGTAGCCCGGCCAACGAAATCTCCAACTTTGAACAGGTAAGGTGATTTATGTTTTCCGCTATCCAATATGTTCTCCGGGGCCTTCCGGAGGTCCCATACCACTACCGCTGCAGATGACACGGCCGCCTCCAACCCGGCGGCCAGCACGGTTAACGAAGGCAGCCCCCGTGCCAAGCAAGCAAAAAGAGGAGTCCAGCTCCCCAATCAACCGGTGGGAGTCCCTACGGTCAGCCCCGGTGAACACGCACGCACGGCTGTCATCCACAAGGCCAACCAGGACGTCGTCGTGTTCCGTGATCCCTTTGGCAATGGCAACGGCGGACCCGCCAATTTTGACGAAAATTTTCGAGCAGAGGACCCCGTCGAGGTACAGGCGGATCTAGACGACGCACCGGCGGGCGTCTATCGGCTTGGCGACTCCAACAAGGTGTTCCTCAAGTCGAACGAATTGTCTAATCTTGAATGCCTGCTGCGGATGATGGTCAGCGACAGCATGGTGGACGAAACAGAAATCGTCGAATTCTGCAAACAAACGCCCGTCATACAAGGGTTTTATCTGAGGGCCGTGAAGTGCCTGGAAAAAGGCAATCCGTATTGCACTGCCGAGCTTTTGCATCAGATTACCAACCACGATCAGCGCAATTTGGAAATCCGGAAAGAGAACAGGGCCGTAGAACGCAATCTGTTGTCTGAGATCGAACAAGGTCTGAAAAATAAGTATGACTATTTTCTCTTCATCAGAGGAGATGAACATATGCTGGTACACGCGGTGGACGTGAGTGCGGGCACCATCACTTATCGCTCGCTGCCATCGGCCGTATGGGAGACAAAAGCGCCGTTCTTGCGAAAAGAGCTAGCCTGCGGAACCTTAACAATTGACAGGTATCAGGACTGGTCCCTTCATGGACTCAAAAGTCTGCCGGGGAACCTGCGGCAGCGCCCCTCCGCTATGCCGGAGGCAGATATGGCACGCACCGCGGACCAGACGGGTTCTCGTGGCAATGACAATCCCCGGGCCAATACCTCACCACGCTTGCTTGCACTACTGGCGCCCCCGGTGAAGCAGACGCCAGTGAAGCTGACGGCGGTAGAGCCGGATTACCCCTCACCCGTGAATTTCGTCCGCACGGCCAGCATGGACGATATCGCGTACCGTGCGTCCGCTGGCGATGGCAATGGCGCACCCGCCAATCTGGCCGAAAACTTTCGCGCAGAGCTTCCCGTCAAGGTGTATGCGGATTACAGCAAAGCACCGGCGGGAACTTATTGGATCGCCGACTCCGACAGGGTGTTTATCAAGTCGGACGAATTATCCCGGCTGGAATGTCTGCTCCGGATGATGGCTGGCGACAATATGGCGGACGAAAGTGAAATCGTCGAACTCTGCAAGCAACCGCCGCTTCTGCCACGTTATCCGAGCGCCGACAACTGGGTGGAAAGCGGGACCCCCTATTGCACAGCCGACCTCTTGCATCAGATCTCCAACCATGATCAAAATAATCTGGAAATCCGGAAACAGAACAGAGCCGCGGAACGCAATCTGCTTGCTGAGATCGAACAAGGCCTGAAGGGCAAATACGACTGTTTTCTTTTCATCAGAGGACAAGAACACATGCTGGTATACGCGGCGAACGAGACCGCGGGCACCATCACGTATAGCGCTTTTCCATCGGCCGTTTGCGAAACCAAGGCGCCGTTTTTGCGAAAGGCACTTGTAGACAACCAATTCATAACCGACATTTATCAAGACTGGTCTCTTTACGGACTCAACAGTCTTCCTGTGACCCTTCCGCTGCGCCTACCCGTGAAGCCGGACGCCAGCCCAGTCCCCGTCGCGCAGCGCACGGCTACCCATGGCAATGACGATTCCGGACCCGGCACCTCCGCAGGGCCGTTGGCATCGCTCCCGACTTCGGCACTTCCGACTCCAGCACTTTCGACTTCGGCACTTTCGACTTCCACGCTCCCGACTCCGTTGCTGCCGACTCCAGAGCTGCCGGCTTTCTTGCTGCCAACTTCCGTGCTGAATCGAGGCGACAACTTCCGGGCAGTGCACCCTCTCGCGGTGCACGCGGATTTCCGCGACGCACCGTCAGGGATCTATTCGATAGCCGACTCCACCCGGATGTTTTTCAAGTCGGATACGTTATCCCCAGTGGAATGCCTGCTGCGGATGATGGTCAGCGACAATATGGCGGACAAAAACGAAATCGCCGAACTATTCGAGCAAGCACCCAGTTTAAGCGTCAGGCCATCTGCTACCGCCACCATGAAATGGCTGCAAGAAGGAACCCCATATGGCACAGCGGACCTCTTGTACAAGGTCGACAACGTGGGCGTGAGCAATTCCGAGATCCTGGACAGGAACAGAGCGATCGAAGCCAATCTCTTGCCAGTGATCGAAGACGGTATCCGGAGCGGAAAATACGACTATTTCCTCTTCTTCACAGGCGTCGCCTTCCGGGAAGCTACGCTGATACACGGTGCGGACTGGCGCGGGGGCACCTTTACGGGTCGCTTACTTCCATCGGCCACGTGCGAGACAAGGGCGCCGTTCAAGCAATGGACGCCAGGCCGGGGCACTGGCGCCCTACAAGACTGGCATGAGGACTGGACACTCTATGGACTCAAAAGTTTGCCGAACAGTTCTCAGCAGCTCCCCGGCAAGGCGGAATTCAACAACCTGATGAACGCGATGAGTGAGCGCATTGCCCAAATGAACGCCAGGACAGCATCGATTAAGTCCAGGTTTGCGCCGCCGGCCGCCAGTAACCGAGATCAGTAGGACTGCTGGCCGGAGAAATTGACGAAGCGCGTGCTGGCCCCCTGGAGGGCCAGCCGCAGCGCGCCGATAGGCTCCTTACGGGGCGCACCTTCGGCATAAGCCGCGGAACTTGATCCGTAGCTCGGCCAACGAAGCATCTACCTTTGAACCAAGTGACGGTGATGTATGTTTGCCAAGCTCTCCAGTATCTTTTCTTCGACCTCTCATAGGTCCAACGCGGCCACCGATCGGACCGACAAAGCATCACGCCTGGGTAGATCGAAAGGCCCAGGGACTCATACAGTGAGGGAAGGCAGCCCTCGTGTCACCAGCAGGAATATCGATGTCTCGCCTTCCAGGCAGGATGTGACACTAAGCAGGGCGAACGCGGGTGAAGGCAGGACTCGGGTCGAAGCGGGTGGTTCGGCACGAGAATTCGCATTGCATACGGAAAATAAGCAATTGCAAGCCGAGAACGAGCAATTGCAGGCGAGGATCAATGACCTGGAGCGGAGGATTGAGCAGCTCTCCATGGGCGCAACGGCTCATGCCCCCCGCGCGGATATCGACCGCTCGACCGACTTGGACGCCACCGAAAACCGAACGATTTATCCTGCCGATGGCAAATCGACGATCAGCGGTTCGAGCGAGAATTCTCGCGCAGCGAAACCTGTCAGGGTTCACGCGAACTTCAGCGAAGAACGGGATGGAACCCATCTGATCATTGACTCCAAGAAGTTGTTTGTCATCAACTCGGACTCCCGATCGGTTTGTAAGTTGGAATGGCTGCTCCGCATGATGAAGTGCGACAGCATGGAAGACAAAAAGGAGATCCGGCAGCTACTCGATCTCCCCCCCTATCTACCCACCACAAAAAACATTGTCCAACACATACCAATGCTGGTGAACGGAAATCCGTATGGCACAGTCGAGTGTTTGCATGACATCCGCAACCTCGAACAAGAAAATCCAAGAATCCTGAACAAAAATAGAGCAGCAGAAAAAAAGTTGTTGCCTGAGATGCAGCGATATCTGGCAAAAGGAAGGTACGACTATTTCCTTTTTCTCAGAGGGAAAAACGGCAGGGACATGATGTTGGTGAACGCAGTGAACGAGCGAGCGGGCACGATGACTTCCCGCTCGTTTCCATCGGCCGTTTGCGAGACAGGATCGCCGTTTTTAAAAAGCTGGGATTTCATCCGCAAAATGGGTGAAGATCTGCATGAAGATTGGATGCTTTTCGGAATTAAAACTCATCCAGAAATCGCTCCAACGCCAAGGGCATCCTGATTCAGAGGACCATCAACCTCCCAGTCCCAGCGGCGCGGCACCGCTGTGGCCTGACGGAACTGAATCCTCGTCCGGAGCAACAAAGCCCTTACTTTGAACAGGTAAGGATGATCTATGTTTCCCGGAAACTTGGGTACGCCCAACACAACTGCCACGCCAACTAACGCAGCAGCTCCTGGCACGTTGGCACACGAGGAGAGATCGACGGTTACAGGCGCGGCGACCAGCGCTGTGAAGGAAGGCAGTCCCCGCGCTACCCGCACGAATAACGCGGTCTCGCCTCGCATGCAAGCTGCGGAAATACACACGGTGATGCCTGGAGATGCCCCGACCCAGCAAGTACTCGAACTACAGGCTGAGGTCGCCAGGCTCCAGCGGCAAGTCGCGGAACTCACGGCGGCGCGTCAAGCGCCCACCGCCCCGCCTGCCACCAACACGTTCAGCTCTGTCCTGCTTCCCACGCAACGTGTGGCAAGCCCCAAGATAAACACTGCTGAAGCCCCACGCCTGGACATTAGCGGCTCCGAATTGGACCCCATCGCGTTCCTTAAGTCTCCTGGCAACGCCTATAAGGGGCCCGCCAATTTGGCCGAGAATTTTCGGGCAGAGGAGCCGGTCGAGGTGCATGGGGATTTCAGTGACGCACCGGCGGGAACCTATTGGATCGATAACTCCAACAGGATATTTCTCAAGTCGGACGACTTATCTGACCTGGAATGCCTGCTCCGGATGATGGTGAGCGATAACATCCCGGATAAAAAGGAAATTTTCGAACTCTCCAAGCAAACGCGTCTCATGCCCATTCGTGCCAGTGCCCGGAACTGGTTGGAAAAAGGCACCCCGTATTGCACAGCCAAGTGTTTGCATCAGGTTTCCATCAATGATTACGACGATCTGGAAATCCGGAAGGGGAACAGAGCGTTAGAACGTAATCTGTTGCCTGAGATCGAACAAGGTTTGAAGAATGAATACGACTATTTTCTATTCATCAGAGGAGACGAACAAATGCTGGTACACGCGGTGAACGTGAGCGAGGGCACCTTCACCTATCGCTCGCTACCATCGGGAGTTTGCGAAACAGGGGCGCCGTTTCTCCGCCTAACCCGTGGGGGCGGCGCGTTCATCATGGACAAGTATCAAGACTGGTCTCTTTACGGACTTAAAAGTCTGCCGGTGAGCCTTCCACTGCGCCCCCTGAAGACGCCGGAAGCCGGAAATCCGAATCAGTAGGACTGCTCTGTCCCGAGAAATTGAGGAAGCGCGTGCCGGCCCCCTGGAGGGCCAGCCGCACCGTGCCGATAGGTGTCAAGACTGCTTTTTTGGCAGAAAGATCGCGCTCCATTTTTCGTTGGGACCCACACTGCTTGCCCAAAAGTCTTCGTGAAGCTCGATGACCACGACTTTGGCCGGATACGGATCGCGCATGGTGAGCAGTTGGCCGTGCGCGGTCTCCTCGATGTTGGCGCCGGTGTGATACTGACCCACGTCGTCGGAGTAAATCTGACCCACCTGAGCAATGATGGTGGCCTTTTGGCCATCAACAATGTTGACTCAGGAGCAAGCAGTGGAGATCAAAGTAATGGC
>NZ_JAHPZX010000014.1 GCF_021325795.1 Bordetella sp. LUAb4
GCACCGGCGATTGGTCCAACTCCGATCGCGAGCAGTACGCCTACGACGGCGACGGCCAACGCGTGCGCAAATACGCCAGCAGCATGGCCGGCGGCAACTGGAACTCTCTCGACACCCGTTATCTGCCGGGCCTGGAACTGCGCAGCAACACTGCTTGTGGAGAAAACCTTGAAGTCATCGTCCTGGATGACGGCGCACGGGTATTGAACTGGGTCGGCGGCACGGGAAAACCCAGCGACATTCCCAACCTGCAACTGCGCTTCCAATACAGCGATCGCCAGAACTCTTGCCAGATAGAAACCGACAAAGACGGCAACGTCATCACCCAGGAAGAGTACTACCCCTACGGGGGCACCGCCGTACTGGCATCGCGCTCCGACAGTGAAGTCAAATACAAGTACATCCGCTATTCAGGCAAGGAGCGAGATGCCACCGGCCTCTATTACTACGGCCTGCGTTATTACCAACCCTGGGTAGGGCGATGGATCAACCCCGACCCGGCAGGAACCGTTGATGGACAGAATCTTTACCGCATGGTGGCCAATAACCCTATCACCATGGTCGATGCCATGGGCGCCTATGGGGAAGATCCACCATCTTTATGGAGCAAGATCAGCAGCGTGTTCTCATGCTGCCTGGACAACCCTCACCCATCGGATATGGGGACCACGGAAAGGGTAGCCGGCAACCCAAGCGCAGCGGCGCAGAGCGCCGTTGCCGGCGCCCCAAGTACAGCGACGGAGAGTTCTGCTCAAAAAATCGCCGATCGGGATCAAGCCAGTCCCTTGCATATTCCCAAGACAATCCATTATGTCTGGGTAGGGGAAGAGATTTCAGAGGACAACCTAAGCAATATATTGCTCGCGGCGCACAGAAATCCAGATTACGACGTCAAGATATGGACAGATCGTCCCATGGCGATTTCCGCGCCTCTGACCGCAATGCTGGAAAACGCGGAAAACCCTTTGAACAGATATATCGCAGGTCGAGAACAGGGATCGTTTGGAGAACCCAATTCGAGGATCAGCGTGGAGGATATTTCCTCCGTATTTGAAGGATTGCGAGCTTCAATGCCGAGCAACAGCAAAAACGCTGAAGGCCAACCGCGACCCGGCGTGGGCGCGCAAGCGGAATCCCTATTCCACCGCGAAAAAAATGGAGCATACAAAAACCTTGCAGCAGCAAGCGACATTGCGCGCATGGCGATAATGTTTGAAAAGGGTGGCATCTATTTCGATGTGGATATTATCTCCGAAAAACCCTTGGGCACACTGCTGACATCGAGTGGCTTCACATACTCACATTGGGAAGAACGGGACAACGATGGCAAGATTTGGAGATGTGTCAATAATAATATCTTGGCTTCTATCAAAGGATCTGCGCTCGCTGAAGCCGCGATGATAAAAATAGTTGAAAATTATGCTGAATATGAAAAAGATGCCACAGAGGATATCGGATTAGCCATTGAGGCTGAGGATCCGATGATGCCCGATTTGTGGAAAAAGGCCGACGGAGCGCCTTCATGGACAATTAAAAGAGCACAGACTGACAGGAACTTTCCTCATGGACGGGTCGATAGCACCAAGGAGTTGAGTGGACCTGGCGTTATCACTTGGCTTGCACTCGAATTTCCTCCAAAGGATCCAGCAGATTACTTGAACGTAAGTTCCTTTGGATCGCGCTTTTACGTGGAAGACTTGCACGCGAGAAACGTGCTTCGACAAGGACAAGGACTACCACCGTCCATCGATCCTCTTAGCAAAGCGGATGCCGTGGAAAAATTGGTGAAACTCAATCTCACACCTCTTCCTGATCGGGAAAAATTGCTTCTTAGAGATTGGAAGTCCCCTCCCGATTCCGCAGGTCGATGGAGAGCTATCAAGGGACTACGACGATCCAGCATATGAACCGACCCGCCGTTATCAGGACCGCCCTGTATTCGAAATGGAAAAACGGCAGCGCGAGATGCCAGCCCTGCACCTGGTGAAAACCAACCCTTAAGACCTACCCGGAAGTCCCGCCCCTATGACTCGCGTCTGCGCCGGCACGCCGAAGATCACTGTCCGCGACAATCGCGGGCTGGATGTGCGCACGCTGCGCTACAACCGTGGTGTCGAAGGAGATGTGGCGGCGCAGTATGTCGATGCGCGGACGCATAATGTCCAGGGCCAGTTGGAGGCATCGCAAGATCCGCGGTTTTTCGATAGCGCCACGCTGAATTTCCAGTACACGCGGGCCTTGTCCGGCGAGGCATTGCAGACGGTGAGTGTGGACGCCGGCACGTCCAAGGCCTGCGCCGATATCGCCGGCCAGCCCATCCGGCAGTACAGCGAAGGGCGCGACGCCAATCTGCCGTCGGATAAGAAAATCACCGTACTTCTGTCTTACGACGCGCTGGGACGGCCGGAGCAACGATCCTGCTTCACGGCGGAGGTCTCGGGCGGTGGGTCGCTTGGCGGTCCGACGGATATCTGGTCCTACGGCGATTACAGCGGATTGCCCGGCGCCACTTACGATCCAGCGGATACCACCGACCCGCGCAACGCCAACCAACGCGGGCAGGTACTGCAGCACTTCGATACCGCGGGCTTGGTCGACATGAGTACACAGGGCTACGCAGTGCAGGGCACAACCCTGCGCCAAGACCGGCGTTTTTTGGCCACCCCGTGTGATGCCACCACTCACTGGGATGCTGGCACTCCGCAAGCGCTGTATGGTCTGAACAAACAGTGGCTGGAACCGGATACAGACCTGGCCAATTTGTATTCCACCCAGTGGGCCTATAACGCCTTGGGCCAGGTACTGACTCAAGTCGATGCCAAAGGCCATCAACAGCAAACTGCTTACGATTGCGCCGGGCGCAAGTCAACTGCCTCGGTCACTCCCAATGGCGGCACCCTCACTCCGGTGTGCGTGGGCATCACCTATAACGCCGCCGGCGCGATCGACACCCGGACCGATGCCAACAACATCCAGTTGTCGTATGCCTACGAGCCGCAGACGACGCAACGCCTAATCGCCCTGACTACCTCGCGCGCCGCGGCTGCCGGCAATGCGGCGCAGCGCTTGAGTAAGCCGCAGGTTACGGGCAAAGATACCAAATCACTCAGCGGCAAACCCGCGCGTGCCGACACCTCGTTTTTGCGTGCGAACACCACGCCGCTCCAGGCGCTGACTTATGCCTACGACGGCGTCGGCAATGTCATCTCCCTGTCCGACAGCAGCGCCTCCGCGCAAGTCCGTTTCTTCCGCAATCGCGCGGTTACACCCGATCGCGGCTATACCTACGATGCGCTCTACCAACTTACGAGCGCCAGTGGCCGCAAGAACTACGTCAACAACACACCTAAAGGCACCGATTGGCCCGGCGCGCAGTTCTACCCTGCGACCACGAGCGACTACCAAGCTTATACCCGCACCTATACCTACGACCTCGGGGGCAATCTCACGTCGATCGGCAGTTCCAACTGGAGCGGCGCCGCGCCGCCCATGCGCCAGCTCGTCGTGAGTACCGCCAGCAATCGCGCCGTCTCCACCGCCAACAATCCAGGGGCAACGCAGGCCAATATCGATACGTACTTCGACCCCGCCGGCAAGAGCATCTTCCTGGACGCCAACCGCAACCAGCCCATGTATTGGACCGCGTTCCATCAGCTTTACTGTGTGGTCACAACCTACCGGGCGCCTACGCCTAGCACCAACGCCAACACCAACACCGGCACCGGCACCGGCACCGGCACCGGCGATTGGTCCAACTCCGATCGCGAACAGTACGCCTACGACGGCAGCGGCCAACGCATGCGCAAATACGCCAGCAGCTTGGCCAGCAGCCCAGCCAGCGGCATCTGGAACTCTCTCGACACCCGTTATCTGCCGGGCCTGGAACTGCGCGGCAACTCCGCCTCGGGAGAAAACCTCGAAGTCATCGTCCTGGATGACGGGGTACGGGTATTGAACTGGGCCGGCGGCACGGGAAAACCCAGCGACATTCCCAACCTGCAACTGCGCTTCCAATACAGCGATCGCCAGAACGCCTGCCAGATAGAAACCGACAAAGACGGCAACGTCATCACCCAGGAGGAGTACTACCCCTATGGCGGCACCGCCGTATTGGCATCGCGCTCCGACAGCGAGGTCAAGTACAAATACATCCGCTACTGCGGCAAGGAGCGCGATGCCACCGGTCTCTACTACTACGGCCTGCGTTATTACCAACCCTGGATAGGACGATGGATCAACCCCGACCCGGCAGGAACCGTAGATGGTCAGAATCTCTACTGCATGGTGGGCAACAATCCCGTCACCCTGCGAGATGAAACAGGATTGGCCAGGAAGCGAAAGGCAGCCCCATCGGAACCAGCGAGAGAGAAACGCCAACCTGCCATCTCCCCATCCGGTACGGCTTCCACTTCCGCGCCAGATGCAACCAGTGTTCAACCGCCCAGTACACCTGCACCTTCCAGCCCCATTCCACGCGACATCCACTACATGTGGTTCGGCAACAATATTTCGCGCGCAGACCTGAGCAATATCCTGATTACCGCCGAGCAGAATCCCAGACACGCTATCCATATTTTTACGGATCGCAAAATGTCCATCTTCTCTACGCTGGACAAGCTGGCCCACCTGTATGAAGAAAATCCGATACCTGCTTCAGGGCCGGCTCCCGCAACGTTCCAGCCAGCATCGGAAGCAGGCGACGTTGCACTCCAGCCGGCGCCCTCCGCAAACCGTGATCGGAGCCCTGACGCCCTGCAGCGATATCTTGCCAATAAGCACGGTGGGCGCCTGTACGTGCATGACATCTCCGATCTGTTCAATTCGTTCCAGGCAGAATCGACAGAAGGCGAACGCAACGAACTGTCTTTTACTCCCCAGGAAACCAGGACGATAACCTCAAGGTTCTATCGCGAAATGAATGGCGCCTATCGCAATTACGCATCTGCCAGCGACATTGGACGAGGCGTCCTGATGAAAATGCGTGGGGGCCTTTATCTCGATGTCGATTTGGCGCAGCGATACGGGTTCGATGATCTCCACCCGCCCGGACGATTCATGCTGGCGGAGCCTGCGATGCAAGGTAGATCTGTCGATGAAGCAGGCAATATCCGTCCGCAGTTCGTATGGGTATCCAACGCCGTCCTTGCGTCGTATCCCGATTCCGATGGTGCGAAGCGCTTACTCCGGACCATGTCCACCCTGACCGATAGGTACGACCTGGGACTACCGCCCGGCACAGACTCGCGAATCATTTATCGGGCAAATAACCGCACGCAGTACAGTTGGACGAATAAGCGTACTGTTGACCGCCTCCATGGCACCGTACTGACTACGGGTCCGCGGGCAATCTCGGTGGCCGGGCTGATGCGCAATGACGAACGAGAAGACCTGTTCAGCCTGCACGCGCTAGGACGCCGCGAATACACCGGAATCCCGCTGCCTACGCGGCCGGAACTCGAGGCCCCGCAAACCAGGAATGACATTCTGATGCGGGGATGGAAAATGGGCATGGATGCGACCGCAGGCTGGAGCACGCCTGATTTGAGCAAGGCGCGCCGCTCCAGCATCTAAGCCGATTGATCTTTGATTGGGAACGACGCGATTTCAAAAGAGAAATGCCGCAAGACAAAATATCGGCCGTGCGCTTCCTGGTAAAAACCAAGCCTTACCTCGCTCACATCAAAGTCGCGCCCAATGGCTCACGTTTGTGTCGGTACCCCGAAGATCACTGTCCGGGACAATCGCGGGCTGGACGTGCGCACGCTGCGCTACAACCGTAGTGCCGAAGGGGCTGTGGCGGCGCAGTATGTCGATGCGCGGACGCATAATGTCCTGGGGCAGTTGGAGTCATCGCAGGATCCGCGGTTTTTCAATAGCACTACGCTGAATTTCCAGTACACGCCGGCTTTGTCCGGAGAGGCATTGCAGAGGGTGAGCGTAGACGCCGGCACGTCCAAGGCCTGCTTCGATATCGCCGGCCAGCCCGTCTGGCAGTACAGCGAAGGGCGCGATGCCAAGCTGCCGTCGGATAAGAAGATTACCGTACGCCTGTCTTACGACGCGCTGG
>NZ_JAHPZX010000015.1:1781-4889 GCF_021325795.1 Bordetella sp. LUAb4
ACTGGGGCTTGGGTGTGAGACAGAATGTCGGATCCGTGAAGAGAAGAGTCTAACGTTTAGTGCTGCATCGTTTTATGCGATGAAGTCTTAAACGTTGGGTTTTTAATCCAATAGCTGTATATCGTTCTTTAACAATCTGGAAGAAGCAAAACGACAATGTGTTTGTTGAGTAGTTCGTTAATACGAACGAAAGGTGAATACGGGTTGTGATTGCAATCATAAAGTTCTAAAGCAATTTGGAACGGCACAAATGCGATGTCATGTCAGACATACAGTGAATTGTGAAGGTTAGTTGTTGGTGCTATAGCCATTAGCGTTATAGGATCAAGTGACTAAGTGCATATGGTGGATGCCTTGGCGATCACAGGCGATGAAGGACGTAGTAGCCTGCGAAAAGCTGCGGGGAGCTGGCAAACAAGCTTTGATCCGCAGATATCCGAATGGGGAAACCCACCGCCGCGAGGCGGTATCCATGAGTGAATACATAGCTCATGGAGGCGAACCGGGTGAACTGAAACATCTCAGTAGCTCGAGGAAAAGAAATCAACCGAGATTCCGAAAGTAGTGGCGAGCGAAATCGGAAGAGCCTTTACGTTTTAGCGTGCAGGATAGTCGAATGGTATGGAAAGGCCAGCCGTAGCAGGTGATAGCCCTGTAGACGAAATTCTGTGTGTGGAACTAAGCGTAAGAAAAGTAGGGCGGGACACGTGAAATCCTGTTTGAAGATGGGGGGACCATCCTCCAAGGCTAAATACTCGTGATCGACCGATAGTGAACCAGTACCGTGAGGGAAAGGCGAAAAGAACCCCGGAAGGGGAGTGAAATAGATCCTGAAACCGTATGCATACAAACAGTAGGAGCCTCCTTGAGGGGTGACTGCGTACCTTTTGTATAATGGGTCAGCGACTTACATTCAGTGGCGAGCTTAACCGATTAGGGAAGGCGTAGCGAAAGCGAGTCCGAATAGGGCGATTTAGTCGCTGGGTGTAGACCCGAAACCAGATGATCTATCCATGGCCAGGTTGAAGGCACGGTAACACGTGCTGGAGGACCGAACCCACTAATGTTGAAAAATTAGGGGATGAGCTGTGGATAGGGGTGAAAGGCTAAACAAATCTGGAAATAGCTGGTTCTCTCCGAAAACTATTTAGGTAGTGCCTCAAGTATGACTGCGGGGGGTAGAGCACTGTTATAGCTAGGGGGTCATGGCGACTTACCAAACTATGGCAAACTCCGAATACCCGCAAGTCCAGCTTGGGAGACAGAGCACCGGGTGCTAACGTCCGGACTCAAGAGGGAAACAACCCAGACCGCCAGCTAAGGTCCCCAATTATCGCTAAGTGGGAAACGAAGTGGGAAGGCATAGACAGTCAGGAGGTTGGCTTAGAAGCAGCCATCCTTTAAAGAAAGCGTAATAGCTCACTGATCGAGTCGTCCTGCGCGGAAGATGTAACGGGGCTAAGCGATAAACCGAAGCTGCGGGTGTGCATTTAGGTGCACGCGGTAGGAGAGCGTTCTGTAAGCCTGTGAAGGTGGCTTGTAAAGGCTGCTGGAGGTATCAGAAGTGCGAATGCTGACATGAGTAGCGATAAAGGGGGTGAAAAGCCCCCTCGCCGTAAGTCCAAGGTTTCCTGCGCAACGTTCATCGGCGCAGGGTGAGTCGGCCCCTAAGGCGAGGCAGAGATGCGTAGCTGATGGGAAACTGGTTAATATTCCAGTACCGTCGTACAGTGCGATGGGGGGACGGATCGCGGAAGATCATCAGGGTGTTGGAAGTCCCTGTTGCTGCATTAGAGAGGGCGCTTAGGCAAATCCGGGCGCATGACTCAAGGGTGTGGCACGAGCGAACATGTTTCGCGAAGTGATTGGAAGTGGTTCCAAGAAAAGCCTCTAAGCTTCAGCTGTACGAGACCGTACCGCAAACCGACACAGGTGGACGGGATGAATATTCCAAGGCGCTTGAGAGAACTCGGGAGAAGGAACTCGGCAAATTGATACCGTAACTTCGGGAGAAGGTATGCCCCGGTAGTGTGAAGCGCCTGCGCGCTGAGCATGATGGGGTCGCAGAGAATCGGTGGCTGCGACTGTTTATTAAAAACACAGCACTCTGCAAAGACGAAAGTCGACGTATAGGGTGTGACGCCTGCCCGGTGCCGGAAGGTTAAGTGATGGGGTGCAAGCTCTTGATCGAAGCCCCGGTAAACGGCGGCCGTAACTATAACGGTCCTAAGGTAGCGAAATTCCTTGTCGGGTAAGTTCCGACCTGCACGAATGGCGTAACGATGGCCACACTGTCTCCTCCCGAGACTCAGCGAAGTTGAAGTGTTTGTGATGATGCAATCTACCCGCGGCTAGACGGAAAGACCCCATGAACCTTTACTGTAGCTTTGCATTGGACTTTGAACCGGCCTGTGTAGGATAGGTGGGAGGCGCTGAAACCGAGTCGCTAGATTCGGTGGAGCCAACCTTGAAATACCACCCTGGTCTGTTTGAGGTTCTAACCTTGGTCCGTTATCCGGATTGGGGACAGTGCATGGTGGGCAGTTTGACTGGGGCGGTCTCCTCCCAAAGCGTAACGGAGGAGTTCGAAGGTACGCTAGGTACGGTCGGAAATCGTGCTGATAGTGCAATGGCATAAGCGTGCTTGACTGTGAGACTGACAAGTCGAACAGGTGCGAAAGCAGGACATAGTGATCCGGTGGTTCTGAATGGAAGGGCCATCGCTCAACGGATAAAAGGTACTCTGGGGATAACAGGCTGATACCGCCCAAGAGTTCATATCGACGGCGGTGTTTGGCACCTCGATGTCGGCTCATCTCATCCTGGGGCTGTAGCCGGTCCCAAGGGTATGGCTGTTCGCCATTTAAAGAGGTACGTGAGCTGGGTTTAAAACGTCGTGAGACAGTTTGGTCCCTATCTGCCGTGGGCGTTGGATACTTGACGGAGCCTGCTCCTAGTACGAGAGGACCGGAGTGGACGTACCTCTGGTGTACCGGTTGTCATGCCAATGGCATTGCCGGGTAGCTATGTACGGAAGAGATAACCGCTGAAGGCATCTAAGCGGGAAACTCGTCTGAAGATTAGGTATCCCGGGGCCTCGAGCCCCCT
>NZ_JAHPZX010000016.1 GCF_021325795.1 Bordetella sp. LUAb4
CGAAGTCCGGCCACATTCGAGCCTGAATTACGGCACGCCACTGGCGTATCGCCAGCGGTTAGAAAGCAATTCCACCACCGCCGTTATTGCTAGAACGGAGTGGTCTTAAGAAACCGGGCAGGTCAGTCCACTGCACGCTCCTGCAAATAGCGCCGCCGCTCGCATATTGGCTTTAACCACATACAGTTAATAGTTAGAATCCGATTGCCAATCCCCGCCCAGATCCCAAACCGCGGCCCAACCAGGCGCACAACAACCATACCGAAACTTTATCTAGTCGTCATGCTGGAGGTCAAAGCTGATTTTTTTTTGCGACACATCCACCGTTATTTCGCACTTCGACCAAACCTCCCTCCCATTAGTCAGATTATTTTCTAAAAAAAACGTTTTATATTCGATCAGAGCATCGGTCAGATCATCTACAGCGTCGCCGTCGGGACTAAACCAATCAAGATTCCCGTACTTATCGACATAGTCGAATTCATATCGTCCACCGTCGTTCTCTCGAAACACCTCGGCCCTAACAACGATTTTTGTCGCGACCTCCGGTCCACAACTTAACAATATTCTTCCGATTTTTTCAATAATTTCCCGATCTTTCATATCACTTACCTTCGGGAGAATTTTTAAAAGTCATAGAAACGATCCGTTCACACTCAATTGAATTGACCCGGAGAGTGTCGGGCAGGTCAGACCCTTGCTCCGATCGTCTATCAGTCAATATCTACTTGTTGGGGGTGCTTGCGATCGCAGTTTCGCGGCCATTCAACCAGTGTGCCGGCAATCTTCGTCGTGCCGCCAGCCTGCCGATCTATTGGATTAGTTGGACCGGTCCGACGCCTGCGTAGGGACCTGTATTTAGTGCACTAAATCAGTCCCAAAATAGGCTTGATTCGTTCGTTCATCTCCACAAAATCCTCGTAGGACAGGTGTGGATCGTCATTAAGAACCAGATAGACTCCATCCATCAATCGTTCCGCGGATACACATTCTCCCTTCACCCTGGTAATGACCTCGTCCGGACCGTAGCCGAGCGCACGATGACAAAGTTCGCCATCCCAGAATTGAGCAGGAGTTAATATATATATATTATTTCTTCCATTAACGTCCACTCCCGGGGTCTCAAGCAACTTCCTGTAGATAGACGTCTCACGGCTCGGACGATCCGAATAATGCAATGAGTAAAACCCATAGGACACTGCGGCCTTATAGCCACCAAGCGCTTCGACAACCTTAGGCAACTGTTCATTCAAGACTTTCTTGTAATCGATATTTTTATTCGAAATCTTGAATCCGAACCGTAAACGCTCATCATAGAACGCTTCATCTTCACATATATATTTCTCTCCGCGATATTTGTAACTTCCAATAAAACGCAGGCCTTTTATATTAAATTTAATCGAGTACTCTGCAGACAAGTCGCCCCCGCAGTCTGGAGCCGGAGGTAGTTCAAGGCCTGCAAAACCCAAAGGACCCCCAAAGCGGGACATTCTTTCCATCACCTCCGCGTGCCGCTGCTCTATAGATAAAGACCTATCTGGACGCGCCTGAACTATTATCACAACATCTGCTGAACTCATGGTTTTCTTACCCTTGTACTAACGATGTGGTCAAGCTGGTTATCCAGAATGAAAAGGCGAGCCTGCGCCTCGGCCTTAACATTCGGAAATTCATAAACAACCTTATATCCCGGGTTCTGCTTAAGGGCCGTACCCACGCGCTCCAGGGACTTCATAAGGGATCTTTGGGTAGACTTGCTCCAGATGGCCAACTTAGTCTTGGCATCAAGCAACAACACCGTCTTGCCGTCAGTATCCAATTCGATCCCGTCAAATTTGACGAAATTAACGCCCTTCGCGTTGGAGTTGTTATAACGCAGCGCTGGCACGCCTTGCTTCCGCAACGCCAGATCCGAAAATGCCCCCGCAGTACCTGGCTGGAGATCCTGCCGCCTGCCTCCCTCGAGGGCCTTCGGCTACACGTCCCCCTTCCCCGAAGCCCGGCCGAAAGAAGTGTCACCTCCCGACTTCAGTGACAGACGATTCAGAGGGTCGTTAACGCCCTATTCAGGCGTAGAGGTCCAAAATGACCGCGCCTCGGGGAAGGCCATGCCCCCCGCAACATCCAACAGGACGTCAATCTGCGCAGGGCGTCGGTTAGGTGAGGCTTATGTGGAAAAACACCAGACGATATTGCCGGCGCCTGGACACCTTACGCTCAGCAATCAGATGTTCTCTACACGAAATACTTATTTTTCGTATTGAAAATCAAACCTTATCTCTTGTCGCGGCACATCCATCGTTATTTCGCACTTATTCCAAATCGGCTTTCCACTGGTTAAATTATTCTCTAACAGAAAAACCTTGTATTCCACCAAAGCTACCGTTAGGTCCGACACAGCCCTGACATCGGGATCAAACCAGTCCGGACAACCATTTTCATCGATATAATCAAATTCATATAATCCTGCATTATTTTCCGGAGGAATTTCAGCCCTAACAATGATTTTCATGGCATTCTCTGGACTGCAACCGAGCAATATCCCTCCAATTTTTTCGATTATTTCTTGATCTTGCATTATTTCTTCCCTCCCGGAGAATTTTGAAAATCTACAGAAAATATTCTTCCGCCATCGATTGAATACTTCCACCGTGAAATAGTCGGCGGGCATGATCTTGGTTTTCGCGTGCTGCCAGCGCCAAGTTCCCTGATAGGCGAACTGCTGTCCCAATATCTGAAATGGCGCATAGGCGCTCAGATTGGCCATCAGGATGGTGCTGCGACCATTCCAATCTGGTTCGCCGAGCA
>NZ_JAHPZX010000017.1 GCF_021325795.1 Bordetella sp. LUAb4
TGTTGGCGCCGGTGTGATACTGACCCACGTCGTCGGAGTAAATCTGACCCACCTGAGCAATGATGGTGGCCTTTTGGCCATCAACAATGTTGACTCAGGAGCAAGCAGTGGAGATCAAAGTAATGGCGCGACGAGGCGTCAGCATTCGAGAGATGGCCAAGCAACTCGGGTGTTCACGCAATACCGTCAGACGGTATTTGCGTGAGGCCGACGCCGAGCGGTACAAGCCCCGCGAAGCGCGGGCATTGAAGCTGGATCCCTTCAAGGACTACTTGCAGGGGCGCATCGAGGCGGCACGGCCACATTGGATACCGGCAGCGGTGCTTCTGCGGGAGATCCAGGAGCTCGGCTATCCGGGCGGAGTGACGCAGCTTAAAGAGTTTCTGAACGGCCACAAACATCGAGAGCCAGAACCGGTCGTGCGTTTTGAGACACCGCCCGGTAAGCAGATGCAGGCAGATTTCACCCATATCCGCCGGGGCCGCGATCCCTTGCTGGCATTCGTAGCGACGCTTGGATACAGCCGTTCCAGTTGGGTCCGGTTCACGACCGACGAGCGCGCCGACACGTGGTTTGGTTGCCTGCGACAGGCGTTCGTCTATTTCGGAGGCGTGCCTCAGCACGTGTTGTTCGATAACGCCGGTGCCATCATCATAGAGCGCGATGCTTATGCCGACGGGCACCACCGCTGGCACGGCGGGCTGTTGGCAGTGGCCGAAGAATTTGGCTTTACCCCACGAGTTTGCCAGCCCTACAGAGCCCAGACGAAGGGTAAGGTCGAGCGCTTCAATGGTTATCTCAAGGGCAGTTTCTGCGTACCGTTGGCCGCTAGCCTTAAACAGGCTGGTTTGCGCTTTGATGTCGATGCTGCAAACGCCCATGTCGGACGGTGGCTGACCGAGGTGGCAGATGCCCGGATCCACGGCACGACGCACGAGCGTCCAGCCCAGCGGCTATCTGAGGAAAGGCTGGCATTTCTGCCTCTGCCCCGCCAGCACCAAGGCATTGTTCTACCTGCCGCCTCCCAGCGACCAGTACCCCTCGAGAGTTTCCAGCACCCACTGTCGGTCTATAACGATCTGTTGGAGGTCAGAGCATGAACCTCCAGCACAGTCGGATCGAGCAATTGTGTGACGTTCTCAAGCTGGACAGGATCAGCAGCGAATGGCCTGCAATTGCCCAGCACTGCGCGCGCGAAGACGCCAGCCATGGCGACTTTCTCGAACGAATGCTGGGAGTGGAGAACGATGCCCGGGTCGAACGCCAACGGACCGCATTGATGAAGATTGCCACGCTACCTTCGATCAAGACGATCGAAGCGTACGACTTCGCATTCGCCAGCGGTGCCCCTCGTGCCCAGATCCAGGAACTGGCGGCTCTGAGCTTCATCGAACGAGCCGAGAACGTGGTTTTCCTTGGACCCAGCGGCGTCGGCAAGAGCCACCTGGCGCAGGCACTGGCCTATCGGGCGGTGATGGCCGGCATCAAGACGCGTTTTCTCACGGCAGCAGATTTGATGCTGCAACTGGCCACTGCCCATAAGCAGGAGCGGCTCAAGCAGTATTTCAACCGCGCCATCATGGGCCCTCGGCTGTTGATCATCGATGAGATCGGATATCTGCCGTTTGGACGGGACGAAGCAAATCTGTTCTTCAATGTCGTGGCCCAACGCTATGAACGCACCAGCATTATCGTGACCAGCAATCTCCCCTTCGGGCAGTGGTCGACCGCGTTCGCTGACGACCAGACGCTCACTGCCGCGTTGCTAGACCGGTTGCTGCATCACGCTCATATCGTGCAGATTGCCGGGGAAAGCTATCGCCTTAAAGACAAAAGGAAGGCCGGAAACGTCAAGGCCAAGAACTGATTTTTAGAATGCTGGGGTGGGTCAGATTCACTCCGACGATTCCGACGAAAGTGGGTCAGATTTCAACCGGCGTTGACA
>NZ_JAHPZX010000018.1 GCF_021325795.1 Bordetella sp. LUAb4
GACGCCGGCACGTCCAAGGCCTGCTTCGATATCGCCGGCCAGCCCGTCTGGCAGTACAGCGAAGGGCGCGATGCCAAGCTGCCGTCGGATAAGAAGATTACCGTACGCCTGTCTTACGACGCGCTGGGCCGGCCGATGCAACGGGCCTGCTTCACGACGGACGTCTCGAGCGATGGATCGCTTGGCGGCCCGACGGATGTCTGGTCCTACGGCGATTACAGCGGACCGGCCGGTACCACGTACGCTGCGACGGATACCACCGACCCGCGCAACGCCAATCTACGCGGGCAAGTGTTCCAGCATTTCGACACTGCGGGCTTGGTCGACATGAGCGTCCTGGGCTATGCCGTGCAATCCGCTCCTTTGCGGCAGGATCGACGCTTTCTGGCCGTCCCGTGTGATGCCACCACTCACTGGAATGCCAGCACTCCGCAAGCGCTATATGGCTTGAACAAGCAGTGGTTGGAACCAGACACGGATCCGGCCAATCTGTATTCCACCCGATGGACCTACAACGCCTTGACCCAGGCATTGACCCAAGTGGACGCCAAAGGCCACCAGCAGCACACCGCCTATGACTGCGCCGGGCGCAAGTACGCCACCTCGGTCACGCCAAACGGGGGCGCTCTCACGCCGGTGTGCGCGGGCATTACCTATAACGCCGCCGGCGCGATCGACACGCGCAGCGATGCCAACAACATCCAGGTCGCCTATGCCTATGAAGCGCAGACGACGCAGCGCCTGATCTCCATCACCGCCTCGCGCAGTGCCGTTGCAAGCAATGCGGCGCAGCGCTTGAACAAGGCACGGGTTGCAGGCAAAGACAGCAAATCACTGCGCAGCGAACCTGTTCGCGTCAGCGCCACACCGCTTCAGGCATTGGCTTATGCCTACGACGGCGTAGGCAATGTCATCGCCTTGTCCGACAGCTGCGCCA
>NZ_JAHPZX010000001.1 GCF_021325795.1 Bordetella sp. LUAb4
TCGCCTTAAAGACAAAAGGAAGGCCGGAAACGTCAAGGCCAAGAACTGATTTTTAGAATGCTGGGGTGGGTCAGATTCACTCCGACGATTCCGACGAAAGTGGGTCAGATTTCAACCGGCGTTGACACCTTCGCTACGAATAGCTATCCCAGTGTCACTGGGACGATTGGATCCGTCGCGACCAGGGTAGATGGGTTCACCGGTTGCTTACGCCGCATCGCTGATCGCCGGCCGCTTAAACAGCACGCGTCAAGGGTGTGTTCGGCAGGCGCTTACTCTCGAAGTAGAGACCAGGATAAGTTGGCTACTAGGGTCGGCATGGCCCCTATGCCGGAGAGTTACGAGCCCACGGGTAGGGCGTGAAACCGTGCGCAGTCGAGCTACTTCAAAGCTAAAGTCGTGGCCGCTCAAACTGGATGACCGGATCCGGTGAGCAGATGCGGAGAGATCGAGTCGCTCGGGAAATTGCGACGTAGAAGAGCTTGGCGTTCGCGAAGTCTTCAGCAAGGAAATGGCGTGCATCGGGAATAACGACGTGATCGAACTCCAGCCCCTTGAGTAGAAGTGGGGTCGACACGATTCTTCGCGATAGCGTTCTGCCTGTACGGCTCGCCCTCTCACGTACTCGGACTACCGCGTCAAGGAGGGTTGGAGCTCGGCCCGCGGCAAGCTCACCCATTGCTCGCTCGGCGTCTCGCCATAGTTCGTATCGAAATAGCCTCCATCCTGGAACCCTCTTGCACATTGCAAGTACTTTCGCCGCGGCTGCCGCACCGTTGCCATCGTTCAACCCCAGCGATACCTCCCGAAGCTCTTGTCGGGCCGTTTCGATCGCCGGGTCAATGGCGTCACCAACTGCTGATTGCTTGCGATTAAAACACTCTTTGATTAATGACAATATCGCCTCACGCCGGCCGTCTGGCGGCTCGGCATGATCCCAGCCATTGGCGAAGCCGCGCAGACGGTTAGCTGCGATCTCTTCGATTGCCTGATAGCCGCCGTTACTGGCTCTAGCCAAGTTGTAGCAAATCGCCTTGCTGCAATGAATGGCGGCAAGCGACCCTTCGATTTCTTCATAACCCTCAAACAGGGCTCTCATGTCAAAAGCGTCGTCAGTCTGGCGATAGGAGATTCGCTGGTCCCGCAGATCGATGGCTTCCCCCCGCTTCAGTTTCTCCCGGGTCTCAGCCACCCATTCGCCGAGGGCCGGATTCTTGCCAGCCCAGCGGTGCGGCGTATCTAGCGTACCGGCCAAGGGAAACCTAGTGAGAATTTCCTCGGGCCAACTGAGGGTTGCTCCAGCAAACTCGAAGATCCCCTGCATCGGGTCACCAAAGATGACGGTGGGGACGATTCCAGAGAGCTGCACTGACAAAAGATGCTGCGAGGCGGGACAGTCCTGATACTCGTCGATGAAGATCCGATCGTAGGAAGCAGCTATGACATCTCGGACCGCGCGCACTTGCAAAGCTAAACGGACACCTTGATACAGTTGTTCCCACTGCGCTGGCGTTTGTGGCAACCCTTTCGGTGGGTTGGCGGCACCGGGAAAGGAGCTTGCATATCTCGTGCACCATCCGGCGATGGTGTCTACCGGCGCCTTATGTGAGGGCACCCCTAAGCGTTTTAGTCGCGCTCGGATTGCATGCACCCCAGCATGGGTATGAGTAAGAATCAACGACCGCTTAGCCAGTCCTGACGCTGCGGCGATGATCTCCGTTTTTCCGTGTCCAGCAGGAGCAACGACCGCCGCATTGCCCAGCTCAAGCAACTGAGCAGGGTTAGGCATACAGCCACGCCTCCACCTGGGCCAACGTAGCAGCGAGTGTGGATCGAGGGTTGCTGCGCGTAATACTCCACACAAGAGGAGCTAACCCGCGACCGACACGTAGATCTTTGAACCATTTTCTATCGGAGGCCACCATAGCTACGACGCCTGCGAGTTCATTGTCATCCAGGGCCGAGTCGAGCGCCCAAATGGGGAAGGGTTCTCGCAAAGTTGCGATGGTAAGGTCAGTCAACTTGGGAAGGAGTTGGTCATTGATGGAGTCTTCACCTTTTTCCGCCCGCGCATAGACCAGGAGTTCCTGCATTTGAGCGGGGGTTGCTGCGCCCATGATTGCTTGTTCGGTGTTGATCTCTCCGTCGTACTGAAAGATAGGAACTCGCGCGTCGTTTAGTTGCCCGATCGTCGCCGGGGCAATGGCCTGATCCGAGTCTCGATACAAGGCTACGGCGTACCCCAATTTCGCCAAGATGAGAGCCAGGGTCGGAGCTTCGTCGCCGTTTCCATCCGCAATCGCTGCCCCTTGTTGCTCAATGGGCTTGCCGGCGTGGAGAGGTGGCCACTTTTCCCTCAGGCCGAGCAGAAGCCCCAGTTCCGTGTATCCCTCAGTCAGCAGAATTCGACGAGCGAAAAGGGCCCGCGGAAAGAACTTCAGGAGTTTCTTGACCGTGATCGGAACCTCAGGCTGGGCGATGGTTATATTGCGTGCAGGGTACTCGATTTGGACCACATGGATACTTGCTGCATCGACTTCGCCTAAAGCGACATCGGAGTGCGTCGTCATCAAAACCTGACCGACCGGTTGGCCAGTCTCGATTGCCGCCGCCGCATCTGCTTTGAGCTGTGATATTGCTCCGATGATGCGATGCGGTTCGAGGCCGTGCTCGATCTCGTCCACTAACACGATCGCTCCCTCGCTAATGGCCGATTTCTGAATGGCTAGCGTAGCAAGCCGCCTCGTTCCCAAACCAGCAAGCCTGAGCGGCACGCTCCCATCATGCAGGGCTACGGAGCCAGAGGTTAAACCCGCCCGACCAAGCTCCAATCCCGGTCCATAAGCTCCAGCCACGTAGGCGCCCATGCCTTTCGCAAATCCCTCGGCTAGCCGAGCTGCGTCAGCGAACGATTCTATTCCACCGAGGTTCGCGCTAGCGCGAGCAATTCTGTACGCC
The DNA here is from genome assembly GCF_021325795.1 of Bordetella sp. LUAb4. Lineage (GTDB taxonomy): Bacteria > Pseudomonadota > Gammaproteobacteria > Burkholderiales > Burkholderiaceae_B > Bordetella_C. Next base: position 2,959 of record NZ_JAHPZX010000001.1, read on the forward strand.
TCCGCCAATCTAGTTGCCGCTTCGCTCGTATCCCCGGCAAGCCTTGCGAGTACAGATCCTTGGCCCCAGGCGAGATGCCTAGCATCGTCACCGGCGAGTCTTAAAAGTCCGAAGAGCGCGCGGTCTCGATTAGAAAGTGTGCGTGGATCTTCGAACCGCTCACAGATCAGTTGCCAGACCGGTTCCATCGTTGCGTCCACGGTAAGACGTACGGTTAACACAGGTTCATCGTCATCTTCTGGCTCGTCTCGGACGCAACTCTCTGCGGTCCAGCCCCTGATGTAAAGACCAAGCCTGTCGTCTGATTTCAGGGTTCTTGACAGCTCACCGACGGTGACCTCGACCTGGATGCTCTGTGTCGTATCGCAAGCAAAAAAATCGGACTCGCTGAACGAGAACCATCGGGATGAAAGGGCCGCTTCAGCAGCATCTAATAACGTGGATTTACCGGCGTCACCCGCACCAATTAGGCAGCAGAACGTGTGTCCTGGCTTCCAGTCCAGCGTTGAGATCCCTCGAAAATTGGAAACCTGAATCTGGCGAATTTGCATACACGTTACTTCGTTCGATAGTTCGCTAATCGGGAAGGCGCAAATTGAGCCCCAGTATAGTAGCCTGAGGTGCTCGCTTTGATGTCAAATGCTAAAGGGCCGATTTCCCATAAAGAGGAAGGCGTTATGCAATACGCAATGGTAGGGAATGAGCGAAGAGAAGCATATTTCGGTGGGCGAGGGTCTTGCCCGGTTTGCCAGCGATCAGTGCTCGCGAAGTGTGGCCCACGAGTGTTGCATCACTGGGCTCACACAGCTCGCCATAACTGTGATCCATGGTGGGAAAATGAGACGCAATGGCACCGGGATTGGAAAAGCCTGTTCCCTCCCGAGTGGCGTGAAATTTCTCTTCAAGCCTCAGATGGAGAGATTCACCGAGCAGACCTGAGGACCGCCAACGGAGTCGTGGTCGAATTCCAGCATTCCAGCATCACGGACGCCGAGCGAGTTTCCCGCGAGCTGTTTTATCAGAACATGGTCTGGGTAATCGACGGCAGCAAGTTCCAGAAGAACTTTGACATCTATCACCGGTTACCCCATCCGGCCTCGGACATAGCGCAGGACATCGTCTGGGCCAAAGCGACTAGGGGGAAAAAGGGCGCTGCGACCGGCTTCTTCTTTCAAATGGTCGATCCGTACCAGACGGACCCATCGGTGTCCAAGCATGAGCGGGCGAAGCTGGGCGGATGGATACATAGCATTAGAGAAGTCGAGCGCGAGCTTGAGCAGGCTTACCGCGGTCACCATCAATACGATTGGGTTCGTCCTCATCGGACCTGGCTAGACGCTAAGACGCCAGTCTATATCGACATAGGAGAGGCAGGTCTTGCCAAGCTAGCCATCTATGACGAGTCAGGCTTACCGTGCGTTCAGCTAATTTCGAAGGATGACTTCGTGGCAGCAGTTTCGTCTACTTCTCATGCAGAAAAATTGAATTTTCGGACGTGGCCCTGAAAGCGTGGATCGCACCTGCGCACAGGGCAAATTTTGGGGCATCGCCCTATCACGGCTCGGCATGCCCCTCCCGAATAGTACATGTGCCCTCTTCTCTCAACCGCATTGTCAGAGTGTTAGTGTTGATAGGAAGAAAATCCCGACCACTCGTTAGTGGATTAATATCTTTTGCTCCCGACGGCGACGGCCGACAAGCAGTTCAAATCTCGAGCTGCAACGCGTGGTGATTCGGCCGGTTCATTCATAAGTGAGCTACAAAGATGTTCAATTTCCTCGTAACTGGAGCGTCTGACGCTTGGGCAGCCCCCGGGTATACATATCCCCGTAGCAGATTCCTTGAATATACAGAAGGCGATGTTGCGGACAGCTTTCGAGAGCTCGATTCTCCACAGATACAAGCTTTGTTGCAGATGCCCTGCCTCTTTGCATACGAAGGAACTGACGAACCAGTGCGTATTGGTCGATTAACGAGAATCAAGCATCGGAATAACAATCAAGACCTCTACATTGAGTACGAGTTCGATGATGAAATCGGCTTGCTCTCCTATGCCTCGATATATCCACTCCACGGCGCCCTTGACATCCGTAACTGGGAGATGAACCGTACCCACTGGGCCATCAAGGACGAAGATCTTTTCGAAGTTCTAACTAAGGCTGGGATGATTCGGGCCAGGGCAGATGCGCCGAAAATCGATCGTTCCGATTTGCCGGCGCCCACAGCGCCCGAGGAGCAGGCAGAGAGCGTCGGCACCTTCGTGGAGACGATATTGCGACTGAGTGATGCGAAGAGTGAAGTCTTCTATCGTGGGCATTCCAAACGGAAAGGCTATTTGCTCGAACCCTCCTTACTCAGAAAGGACAAAAAGGGCAACGTCATTTACCTCACGAACGAAGATGTCATGTACCGCGAATTGCTGATATCCAACTCTGGGGATTTTCGGGATGACGTTTACACTTTAGATCGACTGGTGCGAGCACAGCACTATTCTCTGCCGACACGATTGCTCGATATCACCTCCAACCCGTTAATTGGACTCTACTTCGCGTGCATCTCAAATCTTGAGGAGGACGGCGAAGTCATCATGTTTTCCATGGCGTCGAGCCGAATCAAATATTTCGACTCCGATACGGCCAGTTGTATAGCAAATATAGCTCGCCTGTCTCAAGAGGATAAGAAAAGCATCGATTACTCGAGCATGGACATCCGAAAGTTCAACCAGCAGCCCGCAGTAAAGCGATTGCTTCACTTTATCAAGGAGGAAAAACCTTACTTTGAAGGTCGAATCAGACCCGCAGACATGCGATCCGTCATATGCGTTAAGGGCAAGCACACCAACAGCCGCATCTCCTTCCAGTCCGGCGCGTTTCTTATGTTTGGACATGACGCCACACTACCGGAAGAAGGAAGTGATGATCTGAAGGTGTTGCGTATTGGCATTAGCAATAAGGCCGAGATCTTGTCTCAGCTCGACCGCCTGAACATCAATGAGCGAACGGTGTACCCAAATATCGACAATTCGGCAAAGTACATAGCAAAGCGCTTTGCCTTGAAAGCTGATTGAATCACTGCTCATCAGCCAGATCACATCTGTCTAAGATCCGCCCACACTGGCGGTTCCGTGCCATTCGAGTATGAAGCCTCCATGTCTCGGCTGCGTGGCGAGCCAAGCTCAGAGCGAGTCTTAGCTTCGACCCGTTCACACGCAGGGGAGCGGGCGACATTGATGTACAGCACCGAGAATGCCTCCCCGTCCAATAGAAGGGGCCTGAGCGTCGAACGCGAGTGCAGCGCGAGGGGTGGCACCCCAAAACGTGCACCTGGTTGTATGTTTGTGGGACGGGAGACAGTGCTTATGTTTCAATGCATTAGATCTGGTCTGGCATTGCAGTGATTGCTGAAGTCCTAATATAAGGGTTCGAATCGTGTAGGGCGGGCCACCCGTTTCTGGGCTTGTCTACAGTGGCGTGGTATGACGCGCCGCAGCACGACATGGACGCCGCTATCGGCCAGATCATATCGGCCCGTGATACGTTGAGACTGACCGCATAAGCGCCAATGCATTGGGGATGGCGGCCCCGCGCGCGGTGTTATCGAAGATGCACCACACCGCCCTGCTCTCGTCCAAGGCCTCGCGTATGCGCGCCGCCACCGCTGCGATGAATGCTTCATCGTAGGCCGAGTAATACATATCGGGCGCGCCGTGCAGGCGTATATAAAGCATGGCCGGATCGCCCAAGGGTTCCGCCCCGGCCACGGGCGACGGATGCGCGCGCACGCAGGCCACGCCGGCGTCACGCAATACGGCCGCGCCCTGCGGCGTGAACCAGCTGGAATGGCGCGGCTCGCACGCGGCCGGCACGGATGTACATCTCCGCAGCACGGAAAAAAAGCGCCTGGCCTGCCGCGCTTCCAGCGCAAGACTGGGCGGCAGCTGGATCAGAATGCAGCCCAGCTTGTCCTCCAGGGCCGCCACCTCGTCCAGGAAGGGGCGCAGCGCCTCCTCCGGTTGTTGCAAGCGCGAGTCGTGGGTAATTGTTCGAGGCAGCTTGACGCTGAAGCGGAACGTATCCGGCACGCTCGCCGCCCAACGGGCGTAGGTCTTCACCTGATGCGAACGATAGAAAGAAGAGTTGATCTCGACGCAGGGAAACACCCGCGCGTATCGCTCCAGATGGCTGCCTTCGGACGCAAAGGAACTGCTGTCCTGCGATGACAGCGACCAGCCCGCGCAGCCCACCAGCGCGGACGGCGATGCTGCCGGGAAACGGTTTGGATCATTCGGATCAGGACGGCTCATCAGGCATACGAGACATGAGACAGGTATGCGCGGAGGGCATGTATCGTTCCCGCGGACCGCCGACGCTGATATGTCCGACAACGAGAGCGCAGCCTGCGCCGAGGCTAGCCCCGGGCCTGGCTCATGTCGCGGACGTGCCGCTAACGCCGGGACTCATGCCAGAGGACGCGCCCCCGGCAATGACATTCCACGCTACGCGGGCTTGATATTGCGATCGCGGATAACGCGCCCCCACATCGCCGACTCGCGGGCGATCTCGTCGGCGAGCTCCTGCCGGCTACCCGGGGCCGGTGGCAGGCCGTGCTTGTCCAGCGAGGCCACCACGTCCGGTGACTTCAGCACCTTGACCAGCGCCGCGTTCCAGGCGTCGAGCACCGCCACGGGCACTTTGGAAGACGCCACGAAGGCGTACCAATTCGTCGCGTTGTAGCCAGGATAGGTCTCGGCAATCGTTGGCAGATTGGGCAAGGCCGCCATGCGCTTCAGGCCGGTGGTCGCCAGCGGCACCAGCTTGCCGGCATCGATGCCCGGCTGGGCCGTAGCCAACGTGGAGAAATACGCGGCCACGCGTCCGCCCATCAGATCCTGGAAGGCAGGCGCCCCGCCCTTGTAGGGGATATGCACGATATCCACCTTCGCCATATCGATCAGCAGCTCACCCGCCATATGCGACGCCGACCCGTGGCCGGTGGAAGCAAAATCAACCTTGCCCGGATTGGCCTTGGCATAGGCCATGAACTCGGCGAACGTCTTCACGGGCACGCCGCTGTTCACGACCAGCACATTGGGAAAGTTCACACCCATGGTGATGGGCGCCAGATCCTTCACCGGATCGTACTGCAGCGGCATGAAGTGCGGCGCGATCGCCAAAGGACCGACCGAGCCGAACAGAATGCTGCTGCCATCGGTGGGGCTTTGATGGGCGGCGTACTGGTGGGCGATATTGCCGCCCGCGCCGGGCTTGTTCTCGACCACCACGGAAATACCGAGGTCGTCGGAAAGCTTCTTGGCGATGATGCGCGCCGCGGCATCCGACGCGCCTCCGGCGGCGAAGCCGACCACGATGGTGGCGGTCTTGAACGGCGGAAAAGCCGGGGCTTGGGTCGGGTTCCGGGCTTGGGATTGACGCTGGTTTTGAGCCGAGGCTTGCGCCCGGGCAAGGACTGGGGTCATGGCCATTGCGACCATCCCCAGGCCAGATGACAGGAACTGGCGTTTCTTCATTTTTATGTCTCCTCCACGAGAGCAGCCAGTAAACCACGTTTGTGGTCTCGTCAAACTGCCTGCTGGAGCGGGGAACACTGCCGCTGAGCTGGTCGGCAGCCGCCGGTCAAACGCCCAATCTCCCCGCCTGGTGCCGTCGGGCGCTACCTCTACCTGTTTTCACTCGTGCTTACCCAGGAACAGATCCCCCGCGCGCGGATCGCGCAGCAGCGCTGCCGCCTCTCCCGCCATCGCCACCACACCTTGATCGATGATGTAGCCGCGCTGGCTTACCGCCAGGGACTGGCGCGCGCGTTGTTCCACCATCAGCACCGTGGTACCGCCGGCAGGCAGCCCGCGTACGTAATCGAAAATCTCGTCCACCCGCGCCGGTGACAACGCCGCGGTGGGTTCGTCAAGCAACAGGATGTCCGGCTCGCGCATCAAGGCCCGCGCGAACGCCAACTGCTGGCGTTCGCCGCCAGACAAGGTCCCCGCCGCGCGGCGCCGATGGCGCGCCAGCGCCGGGAACATCTGGTACATGGCATCGGCCCGCTGGCGCTGCCGCTTCACGCCCTGCACCACCAGCAGATTCTCATGCACCGACAGCGACGCGAAGACGTTCGCCACCTGCGGCACATAGCCGATGCCGCGATCCAGCCGTGATTCGACACTGGCGCGAGCTACGTCTTCACCCCGCAGCAGCAACCGTCCCGACGTACGCGGCAGCAAGCCCATCACCGCCTTGATGATGGTCGATTTTCCCGCGCCGTTGGTGCCGGCGATGGTGACGATCTCGCCCGCGCGCACCTCCAGCGAGATGCCCTTGAGAATGTCGGCATCACCATAGCCGCCGCGCACATCGTCCAACTGCAGCACCGTTGCATTCATGTCCGTACTTCCCCTCGCACCAGCCGCCATCCCATCGAAGCAACGCTCATGCTTGCACCTCTTCCGTCATCGCCCCCATATACGCCGCTCGCACGCGCGGATCGGCCAGTACCTCGTCGGGCCGGCCATGCGCCAGCAGGCGGCCGCTGTCCAGCACATACAGATCCTCGACCAGGCGATTCAAAGCCATCAGATTGTGCTCGATGATAAGAAATCCAATACCGCGCTCGGCATTGATCTCGCGGATGCGCTGCGAGATCTCCTCGATCAGCACCGGATTCACGCCCGCATAAGGCTCGTCCAGCAGGATGAAACGGGGATCGGACATCAAGGCGCGGCCAAGCTCCAGCAATTTCTTCTGCCCACCCGACAGGCCACCCGCCGGTTTATCAGCTACCGCGCTCAGCCGTAGAAAGTCCAGCAGCTGCGCAGCCTTGTCGGCAATCTCCGCCTCGGCGCGCCGCACGCGCGCGGGTGACAGGAACAGCCCCAGCAAGGACTCGCCTGGCTGCTCGCGTGGCCCCACCATGAGATTCTCGCGCACGGTCAAATGGCGGAACTCACGGGGAATCTGGAACGTGCGTCCCAAGCCTTGGCGCGCACGCGCCGCCGGACCCGCCGCGCGTAGCACGCTACCGTCGAAGCTGACGCTGCCCCGCGACGGCGGCAGCAGGCCGCTGAGCACCGCGAAGAACGTGCTCTTGCCCGCGCCATTGGGACCTATCATCCCGTGCAGGCCGCTCAAGCTCATGGACAACGTCACCTTGTCCAGGACCAGAAAGTCGCCGTAAGACAGCGAGACGTCCGTCGTAGCCAGCTGGCTCATCGGGCCCCCCGCGCGCCGAACAGGCCTTGCGGCCGCCAGCGCATGAACAGAATCAGGATCAGCCCCACCACACCCAGCTGCACGCTGCCCATGTCGGCATCGGAGATGCCGGGTATGACCCCGCGCAGGAAACGCACGCCTTCCAGGAACACCACCAGCAGCACCGCGCCGACCACACTGCCCGACAAGCGCGCCACGCCGCCCATGATCACCGCCATCCAGATATAGAAGGTGAGCAGCGGCACGAACTGATCCGGCACGATATAGGTCATGTAGTGCGCGTAGAACGCGCCCGACAAGCCGGCAATGCCCGCGCCCAGCATCAACACCTGGGTCTTGAAGCGCGCCGGCTCCTTGCCCAGCACCCGCACCGCGATCTCGTCGTCGCGTATGGCTTGGATGGTACGGCCATAGGGACTGTGCGTGATCCGGCGCAGCACCGCCACGGTGACGATCAAGGCCAGCACCAGCAGGGCCAGCAGCAGTCCGGTGCTGAACCCGGTATCGCCCCAACTGGCGCCCAGCCGCGGCACGCCAGGAATGCCTTGCACGCCATTGGTCAGCCATTGCTCCTGTACCAATACCAAGCGCACCACTTCGGAAAACCCCAGGGTGACGATGGCCAGGTAGTCGTCACGCAGCCGCAGCGCCACGCGCCCCAACGGCCAGGCCAGCAAGGCCGCCAAAGCCACCGCCGCGGGGAAAGACGCCAGCGGCGACCATCCCGCCTTCAGCGTCAGCAACGCCGACGCATAAGCACCCACGCCGAAAAAGCCGGCCAGGCCGAAATTGATCAGGCCGGTGAATCCGTATTGCAGGTCCAGTGCCAGCGCCAACAGCATGTAGATGCCCATGACCACGAGGATGGTCAACAGATAAGCCGTCATCAGCGCACCCCTTGTGGACGATTGAACAGGCCCTGCGGACGCCACAGCAACACCAGCATCATGAACACATAGCCCAGCGCGATCTTGTAGACGAAGCCCACATACGGCGTGGACAGTTCCTGCAGAACGCCCAGTAGCAAAGCGCCCGCCACCGCGCCGACAGGATTGCCCAGCCCGCCCACCACCGCCGCCGCGAATGCCGGCAGCAGCATGTTCCATCCCGCGTCCGGATACACGACGGTACGCATGCCCACCACCGTGCCGGCGATGCCGCAAACCAGGCCGGCGATGGTCCACATGGCCAGCATGGCTCGTTCGCGCCGAATGCCGCTGACGCGAGCCAGGTCGGGATCATCCGCGATGGCGCGCAGCGATCGGCCCAGCGGCGTGGCGTAGAGCATGCCGAAAACCAGCGCCAGGGTCAGCAGGGTCAGCCCGGCCAGGTTCAAATCCGCCGGCGCAAGCGAGATATCGCCGAAGCGCCAGGCCCGTTCCAGCGGCAGCTCGAAGGGCTTCGGGTCGTGCCCGAACACCACACCCAGAAGGGCACGGATGACGAACCCCACGCCTATCGAAGTCAGCAGCAAGGTAATCACCGAGCGGCGAATGACCGGACGGAAAGCCAGCAGATAAGCCAGCACCGACGCTGCCGCGCCACCCAGCGCACCGGCCAGGCCGGCGGCCAGCACCGACCCGCTCAGGTGATGCGCGGCCAGGCCCGCATAGCCGCCGACCGCGACAAAGTCGCCGGTGGCGGCATTGGGGAAGCGCGCCAGGCCGAATACCAGCGTCAGGGCCAGCGCCGGCAGCGCGATGATCAGCCCTTCGACCAGTCCATTGATGACCAGATTGATGTAGTCGGCGTAGTTCACGCGTGCATCCGGCCGGTCAGAGCTTGACCACGTACTTGCGGACCAGTTTGCCGTTCTCCGCGAAGGACGCCGCGAAATCCGGCGTGACATCGTTGAACTCGTCGAAGTTCAGCGCGCTGGACGCGCCGACATAGGTCACGCGCTTGCCCGCTTCCAGCAGCTTCTTGCCGTCGGCGTAGGTGTAGACCACCTCGCCTCCTTTATTGCCCAGCTCGTGCATCTTGGCGGCCAGCTCCGGGCCGGTGGCCTTGGGTCCCAGGGCCTGCACCGCCAGCGCCAGGACGATGGCCTGGTCATAGGCCATGGGCGCATACACATTACCCGCCACGTCCACGCCCTGCTTGCCGAGCGCCGCGGCGACGTGCTTGTAATTGGGGGCATCTTCGTTGCTGACGGACTCGACCGAGATGATGCCGTCGGTGACCTTGGGCCCCAGGGCCTTGAGCAGGTCGCTATTGGCCGCCCAGCCGGGAATGATCCAGTGCGTATCCACGCCGGTCTGGTACCACTCGCGCAGGATGATGGTGGTGTCGGCCAGATATGAGCCGGTCACGATCACGTCCGGTTTCACGCGCAGCACCGATTGCAGTTCGGATCGGTAGGACGGGCGGTTCGGTTCATACACCACGCTGGCCGCGACGCTGTGGCCCATGCTTTTCCAGGCCTGCGCGAAGCCCTCGGTGTTGCCGACGCCGGAGGCGTTGTTGAAGGCCATGGTGGCCGCGTTCTTGTAGCCTTCGCGTTTGGCAATCTGGGCGAAAGCCTGGCCGAAGCGGCCATTGGTGGCCTGGAAACGGAAGCCCAGCTTCTTGGCGTTGACGGGGGCGCCGCTGAGCGCGGGCGCGCCGGACGCATGCATCAACGGAATATTGGCATCGTTGGTCAGCGGGATGACCGCCAGCGACTCGCCCGAACTCCAGCAGCCGAGGATGGCGTGCACCTTGTCGACTTCTATCATCTTCTTGGCGCCCAGCACGGCGGCTTGCGGCGACGTCTGGCTGTCCTCGACGGCGCCGCGGAACTTGGCGCCCTGGGCGCCGCCCGCGGCGTTGATTTCCTCGATGGCCAGTTGCACGCCCTTGACCATGCCCGGACCGTAAGGCGCGCCCGCGCCGGTGACCGGGCTGAGTATGCCCACCACATAATCGGAAGACTGCGCCAGGACCGGCGTCTGCAGGCAGGCGGCGACGGCGGCGACCAAGGTCGCGGCGATGAAAGGACGGCGGTTCATAGGAAGTTCTCGCTGAAGACTCGATGGGACCGCGCGACTGACGGCGCGCCGGCAGGGGAAATCAAATGCGCAAATAATTGGATCCAATATCCTGGATATGCGAAGATGCTAAGCTTCCGTCCTGATGATGGTCAAGCTCAAGATACCTAGGGTTTTCGAGAAACAAGCATGAACTCCCCCGCCCGCTCCGTGCCTGGTGGCGACCGCAAGCTGGTGCGCCGCACCACCGTCGACCTGGTGCTCGACGAACTGCGGCAGCAGGTCCTGTCCGGCCGTCTGCGTCCGGGCGAGCCCCTGCGCCAGGAAGCCCTGGCCGACGAATTGGGGGTAAGCCGCATTCCTGTGCGCGAAGCCATCCGCCGCCTGGAAGCGGAAGGACTGGTTTCCATCCACGCCCATCGCGGGGCGTACGTCATTCCCCTGTCCACCAGTGAAGTGGTGCAGACTTTCGAGTTGCGCATGCAGGTGGAGCCCTGGTTGTTCGCCACGGCCATCGAGGCCCGCGGCACAGGCCGCTTCGAGGAAGCACGCGCCGCCCTGGCCGGCATGCTGCACGCCGACGCCGCCAGTTGGGGCGAGGTGAACTGGCAGTTGCACGAGATCCTGTACCGGCCGGCCGAGCGCGAGCTGGCCATGAATATGCTCAAGCAGTTGCACGACCGCGGCGACCGTTACCTGCGCTTCCAGGTGGTCAACGTCCCCTTGCGCCAACAGGCGCATGCCGAGCATCTGGCCCTGATCGAATACGCGGAGCAGGGCCGGGTTGAAGACGCCATACGGGCCCTGCGCGAGCACATCCGTGTGGCCCTGGAACAAGTCTTGCACGTCGTCGCCGACCTGACGCAGAACGATCCGGCATCCACGCCGGGTTGACCGCTGGCGTCATTGACGCACGGAGGCAAGCATGGCTGAGCATTTCAAGGTTGGCGACCATGTCCACTGGAATTCGGAGGCGGGGTGGATCAGCGGCGCCGTCACGGCCGTTCATCATCGTGACTTCGAATTCCTGGGCCACCAGCGGCGCGCCAGCGCGGATGACCCCCAGTACGAGGTGAAGAGCGCCAAGACGGGACATCTGGCGGCGCACAAGGGATCCGCGCTGCACCATCGCGCACCTGGTAAAAGTTAGACTGGCTCCGGATATGGGGCGGCGGGGTCGGCATCGGCGAATAAATTTTCACCGGCCATGGAATAAATCCGCCCGCCCCCGTGTTCACTGCTATGCAACCCACCCTCAGGAGGTCACATGGTTCGCACTCTCTCGTTTTCCGCACTCGGCCTGGCCGCGCTGCTCGCCGCTGGCACCGCCTTTGCCGCTCCGCCCGCCAAAACCGCCAACGGCGTGCTGGTAGGTGACAAAGGCATGACGCTTTACACCTTCGACAAGGACAGCAACGGCAAGAGCGCCTGCAATGGCGGCTGCGCCACCAACTGGCCTCCTTTCATGGCGCCCGCCAGCGCCAAGGCCGAAGGCGACTGGACCGTGATCACGCGCGATGACGGCTCCAAGCAATGGGCCGTCAAGGGCAAGCCGCTGTACTACTGGACCAAGGACAAGGCTGCCGGCGACAAGACCGGCGACGGCTTCAACAACGTCTGGCACGCCGCCAAGCCGTGATCGATGGCGCGGCCAAGGATGTGGCCCAGATCCTGGGCCACATTCCGGCTCTGCGCCGTTATGCCCGCCTGCTGGCGGGCGACGCGGCCGCCGCCGACGACCTGGTGCAGGACACGCTGGAGCGTGCCTGCGCCAAATGGTCCATGTGGCGGCCGGGTACCGATCTGCGTGCGTGGTTGATGACCTTGATGCACAACATTTTCCTCAACCGCGTGCGCGACTGGCGTCACGACGATGGCCATGCGGCGCTGGAGGATGCTCCCGAACCGGCCCACGAACCCATGGCGCATGCGCCGGAAATGCTGGATCTGCATAGGGCGCTCGATCGCCTGACGCCTGCGCTGCGGTCCGCGCTGTTACTGGTCACGGTGGAGGAATACACCTACGCCGAGGCCGCTGAAATTCTGCAAGTACCGATCGGCACCATCATGTCGCGGCTGCACCGCGCGCGCGAAACAGTGCGCGTATTGATGGAAGGGCCGACCGATGCGCAAAGAACCCACCCTCTGCACCTGGTGAAGCGATGATGGAAAAGGACGCCGCGGTCACTGACGACGACCTGCTCGCCTTTGTCGATGGACAACTGGACGCCGAACGCGTGCCGGCGGTATTGCGCCACCTGCAAGCGCATCCCGACGCCGCGGTGCTGGCGGCGTCATGGCAGGCGCAAAGGTTGCAGATGCGCCGCCTGTATCGAGAGACTGAACCCGGGCCGGTTCCGGCGGCGCTGGCGGCCGTCGTGCAGCGCCGTGTCCGCCGCGAGCGCTGGCGCCCTTGGGGCCAGGCCGTGGCCGCCGTGCTGCTGGTCGCCGCGGGCGCGGCGGGTGCCCGCTTGTGGCCGGCGGCAGGCCCTGCCCCGATGGACGGCACCGCCACCGCCGCGCCTCAATTCGTGCGCGACGCCGCCACCGCCTATGCCGTCTTTGCTCCCGAGGTGCGCCACGCGGTGGAAGTTCCCGCGCAGGAAGAAGCCCACCTGGTGCAATGGCTCAGCCGCCGCCTGGGCCGTCCGCTGACCGCACCTGTCCTGCAAGCGCAAGGTTATCGCCTGCTCGGCGGCCGGCTGCTGACCGGCGATGGCGACGACGCCACCGCGCCACGCGCGCAATTCATGTATGAAGACGCCCAGGGCCGGCGCGTGACCTTGTACGTGGCGGTCTTCCCGCCGCAATCGCAACCGCGCGAAACCGCCTTTCGGTCGATGCGCAATGGTGCCGCGGAGTCGTTCTACTGGATCGAGAACGGTTATGGCTACGCGCTCAGCGCCGCCCTTTCCTCGTCCGAGGTACAGGCACTGGCGAGGGTGATCTACGACCAGCTCTACCCGCGCTGAACGCAGGGGTGACGTTTCGGCCCGCAATTCTGGGAGCCACTTCGCGCGCGTTCCAGGAGCCAATGCAGAGTGCGCTGCAACAAGCCTCCTCGGCACGTGCTTGTTTGGTTAAGATGCCCGCTCGCCCCCACTTCCGGACATCGAGTCGAGGTCAAGCATGACTGTCATCATCCGTCCCATCGCCGCCGCCGACCGTGCGCGCTGGCAGGAATTGTTCGACGCCTATATGGTTTTCTACAAGCGCGAACCCAGCGACGAAGTCAATGAACGCGCGTGGAACCGCATCATGGACCCGGCCTCGTCGGTCCATGCGATCGTCGCCGAGTCCAGCGAGAACGGCGTCAAGCAGGTCATCGGCATCGCCAACTACATCCTGCACGACAACACCTGGACCGCGACGCAGGTGTGCTACCTGCAGGATCTTTTCGTCGACCCGACGATACGCGCGCAAGGCGTGGGGGAGCAGTTGATCGACTGGCTGGTGGCGAAGATGAAGTCGGAGAACTGGGCCCGTCTGTACTGGAACACCGCCGAGAACAATTACCGCGCGCGCGGGCTGTACGACAAATACACGCCCCATAGCGGCTTCCTGCGCTACGTGATCAACAACGGTTGAGCGATAACAGCTCCTGGCATCAACCAGGGCCCGACGGCGGATCGCTGGATCGACGGATCGCCACGTTGCCGGCTGGCCCGCTGCCGGCAGGCCAATTGCCGGCTGGCCAGTTGCCCCTTCCTCAGCGCAAATCCGGCGGATTGATGCTGGCGTCGCGCACGTAGGAATCGTCACCCGTCACGGTCAATGTGGCCGCCACGTCGGCGGGCCACTGGGGGATACGGCTGGTGCGCATCACCAGCATGCGGGCCCAGGCGTGCAGCAGGTTGAACGGATACATGATCAGCCGCATGATCCCCGGCGCCTGCGCGTCGTTGGCGAAGATCCGCTCGCTGGAAACGCCAGGCGGTTCGCGCCGGCCGTCCACCGGCATGCAGAACTTCACGGTGTCGATCACCGCCGCCGGTCCTTCTTCCATATACCGGCGCAGGAATTCCCAATGCCCGACGGCATTGACTTCGCGGCCGGTAACGATGCTGAAGGCGAAGGTCTCGCGCACCGTCTTGCCATCGGCGTCCAGCACCAGCCCGCGCACATCCCAACTGGCGGCATTCAAGCCCTTGCCGCGCCCCAGCGTGAAGAACACCTTGTCCCAAGGCACGCTGAGCACCGTGCCGTCCAGGCGAAACACGTGCACCATGCGCCGCTGCCGGTCCAGGGCGATGGGGTAATACGTCCAGCGGAAAAGCTCCTTGCACGCCATCCACGAACCAAGCAGCCCCAATAGCGCCAGCACGCCGCTGCCCCCGAAGGCCACCGGCCACAAGCCGTTTTCATTGGGGATGGCACCGCTGGCCACCAGCCACACGAAATTCCCGGCGAAATACAGGCATAGCGCCGCGATGGCCAGGCCCACCAGCGCCAGGAAGCCCCGCGTCCCGTACCAGCGATCCACCGACAGCAGGAACGTGGAATTCATCTTCACCACCGCCAGCTGCGACTGCAGCGGCACGTCCCGCCTTTGCTTCTGCTTGAGCTGCTTTTCGCGCTCCCACGGCGTCACGGGGCGGTTATTGGTGAATCGAGGCAGCAGTCCGGTATTGTCCATGGTCGATAAGATTACTGCCCCAGGGCCAGGTTGAGGTTCTTCATTTCCTGCTCCAGGCCGTAGTAATAGTCGGTACCCGACTGCCCCTGGAACTTGCCCCAATAGCAGCGCTTGAGCCATTCCTGGATTTTGTTGTCCTGGAAGACGGCGATCAGGATCGTCACCAGCACCAGCGCCACCGTAAGGATGATCCCCACGACGGTCGCCGCCGCCGCGAAGGCCCACAGCACCGCGATACTGAGCGCCGCCGACGCGATGTACAGGCCCCCCATCAGACCGTTGCGCTCGGTCGTCAACTGATCCTTGGCGGCCTTCAGGTCGAAGAACGCCAGGATCACGCCGATGACGATGCCGGCCCGGCCGCCAAACCTTGCCACCACCTCGCCCGTGGTTTCCACCGCCAGCCCCGACCCCAGCCGCATCCCCAGCATGGACCGGCCGGCCATGGCATTACCCAGCACTTCAGCCATGGAGCCGCCCGCGCCGGCGATGCCGACCACGAATTTCCATTCGGCGGTGCCTTTCTCGTGGTCCATGCTGGCCTGCATATCGCTCCACAGTTTCCACAGAAACACCCCCTGGAACACGCAGCTGACCGCGCCCACGCGCACATCGGCATTGATCACCGTGCGCCAGCGCGTCAACTCGCGCGCCTCATACTGTTCGATCGACATGGAGGCTTCGGCCAGGGCGGTCGCGCGGTCCATGGCATTGCCGGTCTTGGGCACATTGGCCGCGGCTTCACTGTCGACCATGCGAAACCAGCGTTTCTTGTCCGGAACATCCGTCTTCTCGCCCGCCACCTCCAGGCGCCGCAATTCCTCGGACACCGCCTTTTCCATCTTGCGCTGGTCGACCTGGCCGCCGTGCTGGCGCAGCGTCTCGCGTATCAAGGCGGCGCGGAATTTCTTCTTGCTGCCCACCACTTCGACGATCTCCACCGGTGACTTGGAAATGACGCCCAGGCGCACCGCCAACGTGCGTGCCACCTGGCTGTCGACCCCATCCTTGAGCACGCGCGTCATGGGCCCCAGGACCTGGGTGACCAGGCGCGCCGTCCGGTCGTTCGCGCCCGCCCCCAGCCGCTTCAGCGCATTACCGTAGATGCCCGTCAAGGTGTACCAGGGCATGCCCTTCCAATCGATGGTGTTCTCGGACGCGCTCTGCACCTTCTCGGTGATCAACTTGTTGTTGTGGAACATGGCGCGCAGCAGCAGGTTGGACGTATCCGTCGCCCTGCCGATAAGCCAATCGAGCAGCAGCTCGAAGCAGATGCGCTTGTCCTGTACGCCGTCTATGCACAGCGTGAAGACAGCCAGGTAGACGTCACCGCTCTCGACATCTTCCACATCGTAGTTGCACTCGAAATTGCAGACCATCTCCGGGCTCTTCATCCACGCCACGTGCGCGGTGGCCAAGGGCACGATGGTGGCCAGGTCGAAGTCCTTGAGCCGCTTGTCGAACGCCTGCTGCCAAGCCACACGCTTTGGCTCGCTATAGTCCTCCAGGTACTTCTTCCAACTATCGTTACGCGCGGTCTGGCGCGCCTGCGCACTGGGATGCCGCGCGGCCTCGGCACGCGCTTCGCGCGCCTTCTTCTGTTCGGGATAGAGCTTGTCCGCCAGGATCATGCCCAAGGACGTATTGCCCATGCCGCCCGGACCAGCGAAGATCGGCGTGTCATCTCCATAGACGGAGATATTGGTCGCCTTGCGGTCGGCCTCGTTGAGAAAATCCGTCTCCGCCTTGTCCTGGACGATCTCGCGCAGGGACTCGATGGACTTGGACACCGTCAACTGGCGGATGTCGTCCGGATTATTGGTGAAGGCATCGAAGCTTTGGCGCATCAAGCGGGCGACGTCCTGCGCGATGCCGGTGGGATCCGGCAGGGCCAGCATCACGCCATTGCCCGGCGAGAACCAATTCGACGCCTTCTCCACCATCTCGTACATCCAGGACTGGCGGCTCATCCAGTTCACCGTGGTCCAGTCGAATTGCTGCTTCAGGCCCGGGAAATCCAGGTTGTTGCGTGCCTGGCAGAAATACTCCGCCACCACACTCTTGGTATCGACCATCGCATGGGCCTGCGGATGCTTCTTCGATCCCAGCCACGCCTGCACGTCGAATTCGACCATATGCTTCTTGCGCTCGGCCGCGCCGCCATCGCCGCGATGCGCATCGCAGACGTCCTTGGTCCATTGCACATCGGACAGCGTCAGCCAGACCTTGGTGGCTTTCCTGGCGTTCGGGATGGTGATCATCGACGCCATGGCCTGGTGCTCCATCGAGTGGCAGGGGAAGTTGTTTTCCCCATCCTTCAATGGCTTGTCCGGATTGAAGCGGTACAGCGTGTTGTCGCCGTTGACGAAATAGCCATCCAGTTTCTTGCCGGCTTCGTCATAGACGTATAGATAACCCGGCCGCAGCAGACGTACGCCGTAGCGGGCGGCGCTGCCCAATTGGCGCTCCTTCTCCGCCAGGCCGGGATACGCCAGGTCGCCGCTCAATGCCGCCGGCGAATTCGCGTTGTTGCGCAACACCGCGTAGCGTACCGGGAAGATTGGCAGGCCGACGCGATGATAGGGGCAGTCCTCACCGCACTTGACGTACGGGCCTTTGTCTTTGGAGGGATCACTCGGGGGAGCGTTCATGGGGATGTCCGGCTGGAGTCGTTCAAGTCGTCGCGGATGCGGTCGAAATCTTCAGGCCGCAGATTGGCCGTCGCGACGCGATAGGGGAAGTCAACGTCCGTGGGCAGGTTGGCCAACCTCTCCTGCAGCAGCGGATGACGATCGAAATCGGCATGCACGGTCATGCCATGCCAGGCGTATTCCTCCTGGTCCTGCAAGCGCCGCAGGCCATGGTCGCGGGCTTTCTCGAGCTGGCGCAGGATGCCCTGGCCGGCACCGCGGTAAGCCGCCACCGAAGGGGGTTGCAAACGATCCAGGAGGGTATTGATCACGTTCATGCGCTGCAAGGCAAAGGCCTGTTGCGCGGTGATGCCGGGGGATTCGGCGGCGAACACTTGGGGCCGCCGCATTTCCTCCCACGCACCGGCGATGTTGTACTTCCAACGGCGCACCGGCCCCATCAGCCAGGCCATTTGCGCCGGTGTGAACAGCCACTGCAGCTGCACCAGCACGCGTGGGTCGAAATAGCGGAAGAAACACTGTCCGGTGCCCGGCAGGGCCAAGACCAGGCGGGTCGTCAGTGCCTGCGCCAGCGCAGCCTGGGTGACGTTCTCGTCGACATCGAGCAGACCGCAGCACCACAAGGCGTCGCCTTCGGCTTCCTGCGCCAAGGCCAGCACCAGCGCGGCCTCGCGCGTCAGCGGGGTGGCGCTGGCAATGTCGTACAGCCGGGGCATGACGCCCGCGCTGCGCGTCAGTGGCGCCGGCACCAGGGTCTGGCTGGCCATGCGCGCCGGGCCGTCGTGCGTCAACACGCCATCGGCGATGGCGTAGGCATATTCGCGCAAATCGGCGTAGACCAGCGACATCGCGCGTCCGCCTAGATCGGCACGACGGCGCCGCCCTGCTGGGCCGCGGCACGCACACGTGCGTCGCACAAGGGGCCGCCGCCAAAGCCGGCGCTGGCCTGCGCGGATTGCGGCCCTTGCCAGGCATGCGCGCCGGCATGGAACGTGACCTTGCCGGGCGCGTGCAGCTGCACCTGGCCGTTTTCCACGCGCAGGTATGCGCCACCGGCAGTCGCCAGAATGTGGGTGCTGGCGTCGACCTGCACAGTGGCGTGGGTGGAGCTCAGCGTGACCGTGTCGCGGGCATTGAGGGTGGCGGCATCTTGCTGCGCGTGCAGGCTGAACTTGCCCGCGGCCGCATGCAGCAGCAGACCCTTCTGATTCGCCGGGCGCGTGCCGCCGTCGTCGCCCTTGCCCTCGGTGTACAGCACGACGCCGCCGGCGACATCCGACACCACGTCGCCGATGGCGCTCCAATTGACGTCGGGCGCCACGTGGGCCAGCGTGGCGCCGGCCGCCATGAAGGCGTTGGCGGGCGTGTACTGGCCAATGCCGGCCGGGGCGCTGAATTGGAAATGCGCTTCGCCATAGGCGGTGGCGGTATCGCCACTGGCGGAGGTGTCACCGCCGGCCGCGGCACTACTGCTGCCACTGCTGGCCCGCGGGCGAGTTTGGGTCTGGCGCAGCACTTCGCCGATATGGGTCAGGCCTTTGACCGCCGGCAGTTCGGCGGGATCGCTTTCCGCGTCGAGCCTGGCCTGTTGCGCCACGGCCGATTTGGCCAGGCTCTGGGCCGATTCCGCGGCCATATCCAGGCGGACCGCCGCTTCGCTGCTGTCCAGCGCCGCCCCGGCGGCATTGGGCCGCGCATCGGCGCTGACCAGCAGGCCTTGGCCGCCACGTACCGCCAGCGATGCCTTGCTCGCCAGTTCGGCGCCATGGCCCAGATCGTCCAGCCGCTCGTTGTCGCTCTGCTGTTTGAGGCGGCCCAGATTCAGGCGGCTATCCTGCTGCGTGGTGGATGCCGTCAAGCGCGACTGGCCCGGCGTATCGTCCATCACCAACTGGTTGTAGCCGCCCGAACCGCCGGCGCTGGCGGACAGCTCCTGCGATTTGAAACCGGACATCACCACGTTGTGCGCATGCGCGCCATCCGTGCCGGCGAACCATGCCGGGGCATTCCCCGTACTACGGGCGGCGCCAGATTGCACCTGGTTGTAGGCGGCGTTTTCTCCGCCCGCGCCGTTGTACACCGCGCCCACCACCACCGGGCGATCGACGTCGCCATGCAGGAATTGCACCAGCACTTCCTGGCCGACGCGGGGCACGAAATGGCCGCCCCAATCGCCGCCCGCCACCGGTTCAGCCACCCGCACCCAGGTGCCCAGGTCGCTCTTGGCTGGCGCGTTGTCGGTCCCAGCCGGATGCGGCAGGCGACTGCTGGACGTGGCACCACGCTGCCAATGGAATTGCACGCGGATACGGTGATCGCGGTCGGTGTGCACGGGATCGTCGGCGCCCACCACCAGCGCGGTCTGCGTACCCAGGATGGTGGGACGCGGATGGATGCGCTGGCCATGGCCATCCAGCGTGGCGTTGCGATACTCCACCGCGGCCGGAATCGCGGTCACGCGGTTCTGATAGAAGATCTCGCCCGATGCGCCAGCCATCCCTTCCCCGAGATCCTCGAACGCCTGCCCCAGGCTGGCCTGAAGATTGTTGCGTGCGGTGTGCTCAACCCGCAGTACCAGAAACGCATTGCTTTCGGCCCTGTCCGTATCAACGTCGGCGCCGGCGTAATGATCCGTCAACGTGAAGCGCTGTCCGGCCGCCAGTGTACGTACCGTGCCGGCGCCGTCGTAGGTGGATGCCGGCACCCGTAGCGCCGCCAGCGCGTTGTGCGCCAGCCGGTCGCCCTGGGCGTCGTCCTCGAAGGCATACTGGCCTGGATAGTCGGCGTCCAGCAAGGCCATCTTGTTGTTCAAGCCGTCGACGGGCGCCTGCACCGACACCACCCGGCTGCTGGCGCCGCGATAGTCCCAACTGGCCAGGCGCACCCCATTGGTCAGCCAGCGGCGCGCGCGCGCCCAGCGTTGCATGGTGTCCTCGGTCTCGGTCACGTCCGCGCGATGGAAGCGCACGCTTTCCTGCGGACCGGCCTTGAACGCATCGTTATCGTCCGCGATCACCACCGTATGGCTGCCCGGGCTGTCGCCCTGCCCGGCCTGATGCTCGATCCAGTAATAGAGCCCCTCTTCCGCCAGCAGGCGTTCGACGAAATCGAAATCGGACTCGCGATACTGAATGGTCAGGCTGCGCTTGGCGTACACCGACCGGTCCTTCAAGGCCCAGCGCCATGCGGGCGTCAGGGTGCCCTGGTTGCGGTAGTCGCCAAAGATGCTCTCGACGATGTCGCAGACATTCATGTCCTGGAAAACATAGCTGTCGCGGCGTTGGCGCAGGAATGCCAGCCACGGCTCCAGGCGCAGTTGGTAGCGCGCCAGCCCGCCATTGGCACCCTCGAACCGGGCCTCGGTGACATGCCCATGCCAGACGCGCGGGGCATCCCGTCCCAGCGCGCTCTGCAAGGACAACTGCGCGGGCTGGCCCAGCAATTCCTTCAGGGGAATGTGAGCGTCATCCGACAGCGCCGTGATCCGCAGCCGATAGCCGCCATCGCTGATATGGTCGCTGCCGCGCATGGCCTGCGCCAGCAGCCGATTGGCGCCCAGCGGCGTGGACAGGTCCAGCAAGCGGTTGCCTTGCTCGAAAGCCGCGGTCAACAGGCGCGTGAGGTCGGCGGTTACGCTGGGCATGATGGTTGATCTCCTGGACGCGAGCTGGGCGCGCCTCTCACTTCACCTGGAAACTGAAGTCGCCGTTCTCACCCGCGCTGGCACGGATGCGGCTGATGGCTTCGCCTTCGGCCATGCGCGCCAACACCTGTTCGGCGATCTCCGGCAACAGGGTGCCGTTGAGGATATGGTCGACGTTGCGCGCGCCGGTGTCGACTTCGGTGCAGCGGGCCAACACCGCCTCCACCAGCGCATCGTCCCACTCGAACACGGCGCGGTGGTTGCCCAGCACGCGGGCCGCGATGCGCTGCAGCTTCAGGGTGATGATGCGCGCCAGCGCGTCATCGTCCACCGGGTAGTAGGCCACCGTTTTCATGCGGCCCAGGAAGGCCGGCTTGAAGGCTTTGTACAAAGCCGGCAGCAACGCTTCATGCAGCGTGTCGGGGTCCGGCTTTTCCTCCGCGGCCTTGTTCACGCAAGCCTGCATGATGGTCGACGAACCCACATTGGACGTCAGGATGATCAAGGTGTTGCGGAAGTCGATCTCGCGCCCTTCGGCGTCGTCCATGAAGCCTTTGTCGAACACCTGGAAGAACAGCTCCAGCACATCGGGATGGGCTTTCTCGATTTCATCCAGCAGCACCACGCTGTAGGGCTGGCGGCGTACCGCCTCGGTGAGCACGCCGCCCTCGCCGTAACCCACATAGCCCGGCGGCGACCCCTTCAGGCCCGATACGCTGTGAGCCTCCTGATACTCGCTCATATTGATGGTGATGAGCTTGCGCTCGCCGCCGTAGAGAATGTCGGCCACCGCCAGCGCCGTCTCGGTCTTGCCCACGCCGGACGGGCCTACGAACAGGAACACGCCCTTGGGCTTGTCCGGGTCCTCCAACCCCGCGCGCGACGTGCGTACACGCTGGGCGATGGCGTCCAGGGCATGGTCCTGGCCGATCACGCGTTCCGCCAGCGTCTCTTTCAAATCCAGCACGGTGCGCACTTCGTCGCTGACCATGCGGCCCAGCGGAATGCCGGTCCAGGCGGCGACGATCTCAGCCACCACCTGGGCGTCGACACACACCGGCACCAGTGGCGCTTCGCCCTGCAAGTCGCGCAGCCTGGCCTGCAGTTCGACCAGTTCCTGCTGGCGCGGGCTCAAGGGCGCGGCCTTGCCGGCGTTGCCGGCATGACGCTTCGCACTGGGCAAAGCTGCCGCCTGGCCTTGCGCCATGGCGGCGTCACCCTTATCGGCCTCTTGCGACCCGCCTTGCGCGCTTTGCTCCTCCAGCCCCTGGCGCAGCAACTGGATCTCGCGCGTCAGCTCGCGTTCCTGCTCCAGCCTGTGCTCTGCCTGTTGCAGCAGCGTACGGTCCGCGGCGATCTCCGCGTCCAGTTCCTCCAGCCGGCTCTCGTGTCCCCCCACGGCGGCGGCGTCGCGCTTCAGCGCGCCCTGCTCGGTTTCCAGGCGGATCAGCCGCTGGCGCGTATCGTCGATCAGCGCCGGCGTGGTGCTATGGCCCAAGGCCACGCGCGCGCACGCGGTGTCCAGCACACTGACCGCCTTGTCCGGCAGTTGGCGGCCGCTGATATAGCGATGCGACAGCCGCACGGCCGCGGTGATCGCCTCGTCCAGCACGCGCACGGAAAAATGCTTTTCCATCAAGGCGGCGATGCCGCGCAGCATGCTGGCCGCCAGCGCTTCGTCGGGCTCTTCCACCTTGACCACCTGGAAGCGGCGGGCCAGGGCGGCATCCTTCTCGAAATACTTCTTGTATTCGCTCCACGTGGTGGCGGCAATGGTACGCAGCTCGCCACGTGCCAGGGCGGGCTTGAGCAGATTGGCCGCGTCGTTCTGCCCGGCCTGTCCACCCGCGCCTATCATGGTGTGCGCTTCGTCGATGAACAGGATGATGGGCGACGGGCTGCGCTTGACCTCGTCGATGACATTCTTCAAGCGGTTTTCGAACTCACCCTTGACGCTGGCGCCGGCCTGCAACAGGCCCATGTCCAGCACGCGCAGCGTCACATTCGCCAAGGACGGCGGCACGTCGCCGGCGACGATGCGCAGGGCCAGCCCTTCAACCACCGCGGTCTTGCCCACGCCGGCCTCGCCGGTCAGGATGGGATTGTTCTGCCGTCGCCGCGTCAGGATGTCTATCATCTGGCGGATCTCGCCGTCGCGGCCGATCACCGGGTCGACATGGCCCTCGCGCGCGCGCTCGGTCAGATTGGTGGTGTACTGATCCAGCGCCGGCGTCTGCGACAGCGCCGCCGCGCCCTTGCCCGCGGCGGCCGGCGTCGCGCTGTCGCCAAAGCCGACCGACTGCGCCGCCTCGCTGGAACCGGCGGTGATGCCGTCGAAATCGTGCTTCAAGGCGTCCAGCTTGACCTGTTCGAAACGGGTCGACCCCCGCCGTGCCAGTTGCGCCAGGTCCGGCTCGGTCAACAGCGCCAGCAGCAGATGGCCGGACCGTATGCGGGTGGTCTGGGTGTCCAGGGACGCGATCAGCCAGGCGTGTTCGAACAGGCTGCTCAGATGAGGAGAAAACACCGGCGTACGGCTATTGCCGTTCTTGAAACCGGCCAGCTCGGCGTTCAGGTCCGCCTCCAGCGCCATCGGGTCGATGTCGCTGTGGCGCAGCACCACGCTCACGTCGCAACTGGCCTGTTCCAGCAGCGCCAGGAACAGATGCTCCAGGTCCACCTCGTAATGGCCACGCGACATGCACAGATTGGCGGCACGTTCCGCCGCCTGGCGGCAGGTGTTGTTCAGTTTGGCGATCAGCGTCTTCAGGGGTATGGCCATATGCGAGGTGCCGGCGAACCGGCGTTTCCCGAAAAGTTAGAAGGTCGTTTCAGTGGATGGTGTGCAATTCATAACAGGCATCGTCGCGGTCTTCGGTGGCCGGCTCGCTGCACAGGAAGGTGTTCCAGCCCAGGCGCGCGCCACCGCCTTCGGCTTGACCGCCGCCCAGCTCGCTGCCGCTTACCGATTCCTTGGCCAGAATCAGCCGTACTTCGTATTCGAAGCTGACGCCGGCCAGCATGGTCAGCATCTTTTCCAGCGCCCGGGCGCGCTCGCCGCCCGGCAGGAAATCCGCGAACACCGCGCCCGACAAAGGTCCTATCCAGATACGCATGCGCAGATCGCGCTGCCAGATGCGGTCGCCGGCAAACGCCGATACGCCGAGGACGGCGCCTGGACTCCCCAGCGACGTGCGCCGTTCGGGCGGTACCGTGTACCACTTGCCGACGAATTGCTCGACCCGCAGCGACTGGCGGAAATAATCGCACAGCACTTGCTGTAGATAGGTGCCGGACACCGGGCGCTGGCGCATCGCCGTGGCGTAGTGCGCCATGGTCTCGTCGTACACCGCGCCGCCGCCCGTGCGCAGGCGGTCGCGCAGGGAAGCATGGCCCAGGCCGCCCAGGGCCAGCAGCAAAGGCAGGTAGTGATGGTCGCGATCGGACTCATGCCGCAGCGGCAGCCGGTATTTCTTCCATGCGCCGTAGAACAGCGCGGCGGCGCGGTTGGCGAAGATGTCGAAGAAGGCGCGCGCACCGCGGTCGCGGCTCACGCTTTCGCGCAGCGCCAGCGTTTCCGAATAGTGCAGCGGCAATGCACCCTGGCCGCCCAGCAGGCCGAAGAACGCCGGCGTCAGCGCCACCCGCGCCACATCGCCATTGGCCACCGCGGTCTTGATGGACTGCGCATCCGCCAGCGGATTGCCGTCGCGGTCATAGGCCTGGACATCGGCGATCTCGCTGGCGGGGAAGCCCAGGGACGGGGAATTGAGGAACTGCAGATTGGCCGCCACCGCATCGCGTGACCGGCCCAGGCCCTGCCCCGCACTCTGCCCCTCCTGGCGGCGCAGGAACCAGCGTTCCAGCAGGCGCACCGCCTGGAAGAACTTGTAGCGCTGCGGCTCGGCCAGCAGCGATTCGATTACGCCAGTATCGCGTCGCCGTTGCATGGGGGGCACCGTAGGAGTTCATCGGAATTGCGGCGCGACAGCACCACCAACTGCACGAAGCTGTTGGCGTGCACGTACAGGCCGAAGAAGCGGTTCATCACCGCCACGAACGCATGCAGGCTGGTACCGACGAAGTTGTCTTCGTTCAGCGTCAGGCGGATCTCGATACCGCGCACGAAAGTGGCGAAGGGTTCGCCCGCCATCCAGTGGGTGGCCGGGCGGTAGTCCAGGCCGACCAGGCCTTCGATCTGGCGGGCCGACACCGCGGAATGCGCCAGATCGTACAAGCGCAAGGTTTCCTTCAAGGCCGGCAAGCCGCTTTGCACCAGGGACAGGTGATTCAAGGCCAGATGCGAGATCAGCCGCCAATGCGCCGCGTGCCCCTGGGCGAAGCGGTGGCTGTGGGTAGGCCGGCGCAACATGCGGATGGCACGCGCCACCGTCCCCCCTTCCAGGAACAGGTCGCCGCCCGGTTGGCCGGCGGCCAGTTGCGCCGGCAGATCGCGGTTGGTGCAGGTCAGGTCGATGCTCAGCGTCTCGACTTGCGGCACCGATGGATCGAAGTCGATGTCGACCAGCGATATCTCGGTTTCGTAGCCGGGACTGCGCTGCGCCACCAGCTCGTCGCGGCGCGCCGTCCAGTAATGGCCGGCCCCTTCGGGCGTATCGCCATGCTGCAGCGAGTAAAAGGGCCGGAACTCGACCACCGACTCGCCCTGCGCGCTCTGGCGCACCTGGCGCACGCGTTCAATGGCGTAGATGTCGTAGCCATAAGCGCGCCGCGCGTCGGCCACCACCGGGTAGGAAGCCGCCATGTGCGTCACGCGGATCGGATCGGCGCGTTGGTTGAACAGGTTGACCACCGGCGTGCAACCCAGCCGCAGATTGTCCGTGCCCACACTCTCCAGCAGCCGCGCGGTATTGGAGTCGGCGCGCACGCCGCGCACCGGCAGATGCAGGGTAAAGGCGCGCGCACTGCCCACGGCGCCACGCAGGGACTGCAGATCGATATCGAAGAAGTTGAACTTCTCCGCGAATACAAAGTGTTCGGCCAGCAGGCGGTATGCCGGGTGCGAGCGCGCCGGATAATCGATCAGCGCTTCATCGTCGGCCAGGCCCACCTCGCCGAGGGGAATCCCCGCCACCGCATCCCAGCGGCCAGGACGCGATTCCACATAGGCGGCGGCGGCGCGCAGAAACAGGCAGTCGCGCAAAGCGGCGACAAAAGAAGGCTCACCATGCAGATACACCCGCAGCTTGCCCGCCGGCAGGGTGGCGAAGTTCATTGCCTCGCCCAGGCACTCCAGGCGTATCGACAAGCGCCCGGTCACACCGGCGGGCAGATTACCGACCGGCGCATTGGCGCTGCTGACATAACTGACTTCGCTGATCGACAAAGGCAGCAGGGTGACGTCATAGACCGTGCGAAAGCGGCACGCCACGCCGCGCACCGGGTGGGACTTCAGTTCAGTGCCACGCGCGATGCGTGCCGGCGCGCTGAGTTGCGCCGCCACCTGGCCCACGTCGAAATACGCCACCGAGCAGGACGGAAACGGCCGCAGGTAATGGGGATACAGGACTTCGAACAGCGCTTCGGTGAATTCGGGGTAGTCGTCGTCCAGCTTCTTGTTGATGCGCGCCCCCAGCAGGGCGAAAGACTCGATCATGCGTTCGACATGCGGGTCTTCGCTGTTCTCGGCCGACAGGCCCAGACGCGACGCGATCTTCGGATAGCGTTGGGCGAAATCGCGCGACGAGCTGCGCAGAAAATTCAGCTCGCGTTCGTAATACGGCAACAGGTCTTCCATACTCCTCTCCCCCCGGGGCCGTGACAGCCGCTGGCGCGCGTCAGGCGGCGACCGCGGTCTTGGCCCAGCCCTTGCTGACCGAATACTGCAGCGTGGACGGCTGCAACGTGGCGTCGAACGTCACCGGCTCGTGCGCCGGTCCCACTTCCAGCATGGCGTTGATGGCGAAATAGAGCACCGACGTGGCGCGGCTGTCCACCAGCAACATGACGCGCACCTGCGACAGGCGCGGCTCGTGACGCGCAATGGCCTGCTCCAGCGAGCGGCAGATCAGCTCACGGTCATAATGGCTGGCCAGGCTCAAGCCGGAAAAATCCGCCAGCCCGTAAGTCAACACGGAACGCTGGCATTCCGGCAGGCGCTTGAGGGTCTCTTCCGAAAACACCATGCGGGTGTTCAGCAAGGCCTCCATGTCGCGCGCCACCGTGTCCTTCATCTCCTCCACCGACAAGCGGCGCAGGGCATGCGGTGTTTCGCCTTCGACACCGAACAGCTTGTCGAACAGGCTGGGCTCGAATCCCTTCATACCGTTCCCGTGAAATCAAAAGAGACTGCAGCCCCGCGGGGCCACAGTCTCCCTCGGTACCCGCGCTACTGCTTCAGGCCGAGTAAGTCTTGTCGTTCTTGGTCAGGCTCCAGGCGCCCTGCGAGTTGCCGCCCTGGTTGCCGCCGATCTTCTGCTGGGTGTACTTCCACTGCACCGCGGCGTACTTCAGCGAGAGGGTCTCGGTGGGCACGCCTTCGCCGACGATCTGCGGCGCGACGCGGGCGATGATGACGTACTTCATCTTGACTTCCAGGTACTTGACCCGGTTGCCTTCGCCATCGGCGCGCATGAAGTCGACCGTGACTTCATCGAACGTGGTGCCGCCCGATGCGTGCTGATACAACAGCGGGCTGACCACGTCCAGGTCCTTGCCGAACACCATTTCGCCGTGATCGCAACGCTCGGCGGTATGGCCGCCCGAGGTCGACGCGGTGGCCGAACGGGGCTGGATGATTTCGTGGTGCCAGGAGCTGGCTTCGATCCAGTCCGCGTGGTCCTTGTCCTGCGACTCGCCTTTCAGGGCGGGATTGCCGAACTTGATGTAGATGTCCTTCATCGCTTTCCTCTAAGTGTGAACGGGCATGGTCGGACGGTGACGGTGTCCAAGCTCAGGATTTCTGGGCTTGCGACGGCAGCTCGGCCACCAGCCGCAGAGAAATGGACAGTTCGTCCAATTGGAAGTGCGGGCGCAAGAACGCCACGGCACGGAACACACCCGGGCGGCCTGGAACTTCGGCGACCTGGATGGATGCCTCGCGCAGCGGGAACTGCGCTTTCTGTTCCTGGGTGGCGTTGTCGTCGAGCAAGACGTACTGCGACACCCAGCGGTTCAGAAAACTTTCGACCGATTGCGGCGACGCAAAACTGCCGATCTTGTCGCGCATCATGGCCTTCAGGTAATGCGCGACGCGCGATACCGAGAAGATGTATTGCAACTGCGCCGACAGCACCGCGTTGGCATTGGCGCTGTCAGTGTTGTATTTCTTGGGCTTCTGCACCGACTGCGCGCCGAAGAAGGCGGCGTAGTCGGAGTTCTTGCAGTGCACCAGCGGGATCAGGCCCAGGTCGCTCAATTCCTTTTCGCGACGATCGGTGATGGCGATCTCGGTCGGGCACTTCAGCGCCACCTCGCCGTCGTCGGTCTTGAAGGTGTGGGTCGGCAGGTTTTCCACCAGGCCGCCACCTTCCACGCCGCGGATGGCGGCGCACCAGCCGAAGTCGGAGAAGGCCGAGGTCAAGCGCGCACCGAAGGCCCACACCGCGTTGCACCACAGATACTTGGAGTGGTCGGTGCCGTCGACTTCCTCGACGAAATTGAAACCTTCCACGGACGTGCCTTCCTTCGGATCGTAAGGCAGGCGGCCCAGGAAGCGCGGCATGGTCAGGCCGACATAACGCGAATCTTCCGAATCGCGGAAGCTGCGCCACTTGGTGTATTCAACCGTGTCGAACACCTTGGCGAGGTCACGCGGCTTGCCCAGGTCGGCGAAGCTGTCCAGGCCCAGCAGTTCGGGCGAGGCCGACGCGATGAAGGGTGCGTGCGCAGCGGCGGCCACGTGCGACATCTGCTCGATGAAGTACATGTCCTCGGGCTGGCGCGTCATCTCGAAATTGCCCAGCAGCGCGCCGAAAGGCGAACCGCCGAAGGTGCCGAATTCTTCTTCGTACACCTTCTTGAACATCAGGCTCTGGTCGAAATCGATGGCGGTCTGGAAGTCGCGCACCAGATCGCGCTTGGTGACGTTGAGCACCTTGATCTTGAGCATGGTGCCGGTCTGGCTTTCCGTGCACAGGTAGTGCAGGCCGCGCCAGGTGCTTTCCAGCTTCTGGAATTCGGGGGCGTGCATCACTTCGCTGAGCTGGGCCGAGATCAGGCGATCGAGCTCGGCCACGCGGGCATCGAGCATGGCCGAGAGGTTGTCGGACACCACCACGGTGCCTTTCATCACTTCCCGGGCCAGTTCGCCGATCAGGTCCTTGGCGCGGTCGTGCTCGGCCGAGGATTTGGCGACGCGGCTCTGCTCGACGATCTGGTCGAGCAGGCCCACGTCTTCGCCGGCGTGCTGCGCGGCGGCGTTGGCTTGGACGGCGGCGGCATTACTCATGCTTGTCCCCTTGGTTTTCGGCCCTTTGGCTTTCGCCCCTGTGGTGACTGCCAGTACCCTTGCCAGCGTCGCTGCCCTTCTCGGCGGCTTCATTCGTCAGCTGGGTGAGCTTTTCCGTGTTGGTCAGCACCTCGCCCAGCAGGTCTTCCAGCTTGTCGTTGCCAGCCAGCTTGTTGCGCAGGTCGGCCAGCTTGGTGCGGATCTCCAGCAACTTCTGCAGCGGCTCGACCTGTTGCACCACCGCTTCCGGACGGAAGTCCTCGATGGAACGGAACTTGAGATCGACACCAAAGGTACCGCCCTCTTCCGTCAACTCGTTCTTGACGCGATAAGCGGCGCGCGGCTCCAGGCCACGCATGACGTCGTCGAAATTGTCGACGTCGACATTGACGAACTTGCGGTCCTTCAGACGCGGCAGCTCGGCTTCGGACTGGGCGCTGAAGTCGCCGACGACACCGACCACGAAGGGCAATTCCTTCTTCTCGATGGCATCGCCTTTTTCGACGTCATAAGTCAGTTGGACGCGGGGCGGACGCACTTTCTGCAACCGCTTCTGCATGCTTTCTTTCTTGGCCATGATCGCGGCTCCGGGGAAGAGTTACTTCAGCAGATTGCCGAAGGGGTTGGGCGCGGGCGAGGCGCCATTGCTCGACGGCGTGGAAGGTACGCTGGGCGTGGCGGGCCGGGCCGGCGCGGCGCCCCTGGCCGCATTCGCGGCGTTCGACGCATTCGTTGCCGCATTCGCGGCATTCGTGCCTGCGTCGGTCGCCTGTCCTGCGCTGGGGGCGGCCGCGGCGGGAGCCGTGGCACCCGTCGCGGCACCGGTCGTCGCGTCGGCCGGCTTGGGCGCCGGCCGGCGCACGGGCCCGCGCTTGGGCTTCTGGCCATCAGGAAACAGCACATCCTGGCCCAACGTGTCGCGCAACGACTGCGCCAGTGCGACGGCGTCGGTACGGGCATTGCCTGCCAGCAAGGCGTCGGCACGCAGATCGGACAGCGACTGCAAGGCCACGCGCAGGCCGCCCACGGCACGCACGGACTTGGCCACGAAATCGCTGGGATCGCGGTTCAGGGCTTCGTCGGCGGCCACGATGGCTTCACCATACTTATGCTCATCAAAACGAATCTTGGCGATGTAGGACCACGGCTGACCGCGCGTCGGATTGCGCTGCGCAATGGATTCGAATTGCGCCACGGCGGCATCCGGACCCTGCGTTTCAAACGTCTTCTCGGCTTCTGTGATCGATTGCCTGAAGTCCGCGTCGGACTGAGGTTCCTGCATCTTCTGCGTTGTCGTGCAACCTGCGAGAACTGCAACGAGTCCCGCGATCAAGGCCAGGCGGCGGATTTGCATAGGAAAGGTGAAGAAGAGGTAAAAAAAACGGGTTGAAGGGGCAGCCGCTTATGAAGGGGCGTATTTCATCAACCCCGTGTAAAAACGATCCTACATAAGATTTCTCGATGTTACGCAGACGCAGAATCTTCGAAATAGAAGGCTTCTGTATTGTTTTTTATGCTTCCGGTATAAAGAACCATGCATAAACGTATCCATTTCTCGCGTGCTTTCGCATGGCTGTGTATCGCGCTGGGAACCCCGGTTCTCGGGGGTTGCGCGGCTGCTGGCGTCCTCAGCGCGATGGCTGGCGCCACAGGGTCGGTGCTAGAAGCGACCGGCCTGAAAAAGCCGGACGACGCGCCCACGGATGTGAAATTTTCCATCCAGGCTGGACAAAATTTAAATATAAGTAACGGACAGGCCATGGCAGTCGTTACGAAGATTTACTACCTGAAGAATTCCGACTCTTTCAAGCAAGCGCCCATGTCATCTCTTATCGATGAGAAACAGGAAAAAGACCGTTTAGGTGACAGCGTGATTGCAAAGCGCGAGGTCACGCTGATGCCGGGGCAGGTGTATCAAAACACCGAGAAAGTACCCAAGGACGCCGTGGCCATCGGCGTGGCGGCCTTATTCTTCGCGCCCGCGCCGTATCGCTGGAAATATGTGTTTGACATCAAGGATGCCAAGGACACCGGCATCGTGCTGGGCGCGCACGCCTGCGCCCTGACCGTCGCCACCGGCAAGGTGTCGGCGCCGCTGGGCGCGCCGCCGTTCGACGCCGCACGGCTGGGGTCGCTGCAATGCCCCGCGTGATGGCAAGCCATCCGTCTCCCTTCAGCCTTACCTATCTATAAGAGAAGAGCCCAGTCGTGAGTCAGTCAGCCAAGATACTCTGGGGCGAAGGCCTGTTCCTTCGACCGCAGCACTTCCAGCGCCAGGATGCGTACCATGAGGCCCGCCTCGCGCAGACCGCGCGTGCCCTGCATCCTTATTCGTGGGGACTGCGCAACGTCCAGTTCGATGCGGCGGCCCTGGCCAACGGCATGTTGCACGCCACCGAACTGTCGGCCATCTTTCCCGATGGCGAGATCTATTCGGCCCCCGACGACGATGCCCTGCCGCCGCCGGTGTCGATGAACAGCCTGGACGGCGCGTCCGAGGCCATCTTCTATCTGGCCATGCATCCCCTGAAGGCCGTGGGCGGGAACTGTGCCGCGCCGCAGGACAGCAACGATTTCGATGCGCGCTACCAGCGCGGCGAACGCGCGGCGCCCGATCTTTATACCAATGCCGCCACGGCCGACCTGACCTATCTGCGTAAGAACGTGCGCCTGGTTTCGGAGTTCGACCCGCGCGACCAGTTGCTGGCGATACCGGTGGCGCGCGTGCGCCGCAACGCCAGCTCGGGCTATGAGCTGGACCACGAGTTCATCGCGCCCTGCGTGGCGATCGACGCCTGCGCCGCGCTGCATGACCGTCTGCGCCGCCTGCTCGATGCCCTCGAAGCGAAGGTCAGCACCTTGTATGGCCTGCACCGCGAGCCGTCCAAGAACGTCATCGAGTTCCGCTCCGGCGATGTCGCGTCGTTCTGGCTGCTGCACACCGCCAACGAAGCCCATGCGGCACTGGCGCACCTGTACCACCATCCCGGCCTGCATCCGGAACGGCTGTTCCAGGAACTGCTGCGCCTGGCCGGCGCGCTGATGACCTTCTCCAAGGAGTTCGCGCTGGCCGACCTGCCGCAGTATCGCCATGACATGCCGGGGCCGGCCTTCGCCCGCCTGGACGACATCCTGCGCGACCTGCTCGATACCGTCATTTCGACGCGCTACTTTTCCATCGTGCTGGAGGAAGTACGCCCGTCCTTCCATACCGGCCGCCTGGATTCCGGCAAGGTCGACGACAAGACCAGCTTCTACCTGGCCGTGTCGGCCGCCACGCCGGCCGCCGAATTGGCCGATATGGTGCCGCTGCGCTTCAAGGTGGGTGCCCCCGACGATGCCGAGAAGCTGGTGCTGTCCGCCATGCCGGGCGTGCAGCTGGTGTATACGCCGCAAGTGCCGGCCGCCATCCCCGTCAAGCCCGGCGCGTGCTATTTCGCCCT
The DNA here is from genome assembly GCF_021325795.1 of Bordetella sp. LUAb4. Taxonomy (GTDB): domain Bacteria; phylum Pseudomonadota; class Gammaproteobacteria; order Burkholderiales; family Burkholderiaceae_B; genus Bordetella_C. The sequence continues at coordinate 35,934 of NZ_JAHPZX010000001.1, forward strand.
GCAGACGCGCGGCGCGCTGTATGAGCGCATGCTGCAAGCCCAAAGCATTGCCATCTACGCGCCAGCCGGCATCCCCGAACTGAAGCTGGACCTGATTGCCGTCGCCCACTGACCCGAGCGCCCCTGATCCGTCATGACCCAAACCACGCCCTCCCTGATGTCCGGCACCCAGCAGCAACAGCTGCCGCCGCGCGCCGCCGAATTCATGGCCACCTCGACCAACAAGTCCTTGATGGACATGTTGTACGACGGTTTCCTGATGCTGTTCCTGCTCAAGAGCGGACAGGAACCCAAGGATGCCGCCTCGTTTTCCGCGCGAGTGCAGCAGTTCCTGGCGGAGTTCGAACGCAGCGCCAAGAAACAGGACCTGCCCGCCGAGGATATCTACGCGACCAAGTACGCATTTTGCGCGGCGGTGGATGAAACCGTGTTGAACTCGAAGTTCACCATTCGGGACAGTTGGATGTTGCAGCCGCTGCAACTCACCTTGTTCGGTGAGCAACTGGCCGGAGAAAACTTCTTTGCCCGCCTGGAAGACCTGCGCGCGCAGGGCGGCCGCCGCCTGCAATCGCTGGAGGTCTATTACATGTGCCTGCTGCTGGGCTTCCAGGGCAAGTACCTGATCGAAGGGCAGGAGAAGCTGGGGTATCTCACCGCCCGCCTGGGCGATGAGATCGCCTTGCTGCGCGGCAAGCGGTCCGGCTTCGCGCCGCATTGGGCCATTCCCGACAAGATCGCGCATGCGATCAAGCGCGACGTGCCCTTGTGGACCGTGGGCGCCACGTTCTCCCTGCTGGCGCTGCTGGCGTATTTTGGCTTGAACCACCAATTGGCCAACGACATGCAGTCCGCCATGGCGTCTTACCACGACGTGGTCAAGCTGGGACCGCGTGTGGCGCACCTGACGATTTCATTGCCCTGAACCATGGACACCACCCTCGCCTACGCCACATTGAACACGGCCCTGTTGACGCAGGACACCCGCCTGCTGCGCGCCAGCACGCCGTTGGGCAATGCGCTCGTCGCCGAACGCTGCGTCGTGGATGAAGGGGTATCCCGCCTGTTCGCCGTTACGCTGGATTGCCTGTCGACGTCGACGCAGCTGGACGTGATGCCCATGCTGGGGCGCGAGATCAGCATCGACCTGTTGCTGGCCGACCGCTCGACCCGCCGCTGGCACATGATGGTCACCGGCATCGACAACCTGGGCGCGGACGGGGGCCTGGCGCGTTACCGCATCCATGCGGGTCCGTGGCTGCAAGCCCTGGCCTTGCGGCGCGACAGCTTCATATTCCAGGACAAGACCTCGATCGACATCCTGACGGAAATCTTCGCGGACTATCCGTTGTCGTCCTATGCATTCGAGGTGAATACGGCCCCGCCCAAGCGCGCGGTGCGCACCCAGTATCGAGAGTCGGACCTGGCGTTCGTCCAGCGCATCCTGGCCGAGGACGGCCTGTCCTTTCGCTTCGTGCATCAACAAGGCGATAGCGATGGCGGGGGCGAGGCCGCGGACAACGCCGCCGCGCGCCATCGACTGGTGGTCTTCGATGCCGCGGCCACGCTGCCCGCCAGCGCGGCTTCGCCCATCCGTTTCCATCGCAGCGACGCCACGGAAACCAGCGACACCATCACCCGCTTCCATTCCGCCCTCACCGTGCAGTCCAATACCGTGACGCGCAGTGCGTGGGACGACAAGACCCTGCAGGCGCACGCGGCGCAGTTGGCATCCAGCGAGGACGCCGGCAAGCTGCCCAGCCTGGAGGACTACGACTACGACGGCCACGGCCGCTATGCCCATGGCGACGACGCCAACCGCGTGGCCGCGCTGCGCCTGCGCGCGCTGGAAGCGCGTCAGGTGCGCTATGAAGGCGGCGGCACGGTGCGGCAGTTGAACCCGGGCGATACCTTCGAGATGACCGGCCACGACCGTTACGACGGCTCGAACGGCGGCCAGGCCATCGACGAACTGGGCCATGAATACACCGTATTGCGCGTCGTCCATGAAGTGGCGAACAACCTGGGCAGCCAGGCCGCCAGCCTGGCGGGTTCGACCGATCTGGAACGGGGCCGCTATCTGAACCGCTTCGAGGCGCAGCCGCGCGCGGCCGCCGTGCTGCCCGCCTGGCGCGCGCGTCCAACCGCGCCGGAGGCCGCCATCGCGCAGGTCGTGGCCAGCGATGCGGCGCCGATTTCGTCAGGCCGCGACCTGCGGGTGAAAGTGCAATTCCCCTGGCAGCGCGGCGAAAAGCCGTTGGCCGGGGGACTGCCGCAACGCAGCCATGGCGACACCCGCGGCAATGCGCCGGGCAGCGATGCCAGCGGCACCTGGCTGCGTGTGGCCACGGGCCAGGCCGGTCCCAACTGGGGCGGCCATCATATTCCCCGGTCGGGCACCGAAGTCATCGTCGAATTTCTCGATGGCGACATCGACCAGCCGGTCATCGCGGCGCAGCTGTATAACGACAGCGATCTGCCGCCTTACTCGGCCGGCATAGACGGTAACGCCAACCATGGCGGCGTTCTCAGCGGCTGGCACAGCCAGGCCCTGGATGGATCCGGCCACAACCAGTGGTTGTTCGACGACACCAGTGGCCAGTTGCGCATGCAGATGGCGACATCGACCGCGGCCAGCCAGCTGAACCTCGGTCACCTGGTGGCGCAAGCGCCCGCCGACGGCACGCGTGGCGCGTGGCGCGGTAGCGGTTTCGAGCTGCGCAGCGATGCCTGGACCGTGTTGCGCTCCGGCCAGGGCATGCTGCTGTCCTCCGCGGCGGACGCGCAGGCCACCGCGACGCTGGCCACGCCCAACACCTTGCAGCGCCTGCGCCAGGCGCAGAACATCGCGCAGCGGCTGGATGCCACGGCGGTCCAACGCAAGGCCCAGGCTTTGCGCGCCAACGAAGGATACGACGAAGCCATCAAGGCGGTGGATCCTGAACAGGAAGGCAAGCTGCCCTCGACGGTGAATGGCCAGGACGCCAACAAGGCCAGCCTGGAAAGCCGCGACGGCACCGATCCGGTGGATGGCATTGCCGATGCGCGTGTGGTCGTGGATGCGCCAATGTCGCTGAACCTGGCTACGCCCGCTTCCGCGGTGCTGCATGCGACCGGCGACGTGCATGCTTCGGCGCAAGAAGACGTGCATGTATCGGCGGACAAGACCTTCGCCATGGTGGCGGGGCAGGCAGTGGGCCTCTATGCCGACCAGGAAGGCGTGCGCGCCATCGCGGCGCAATCTCCCGTGTCCCTGCGGGCCCACACCGATGCCCTGGACCTGCTGGCCGACCAAGGCGTGACGGTCACCTCGACCGAAGCGGGCATCGACATCCTGGCGAAGGACAGCGTGACGCTGACCGCCGCCGGCGCCAGTGTGACCCTGCAGGGCGGCGACATCGTCTTCAAGATGCCCGGGCTGTTTTCCGTGAAGGGCGCGAGCCATAGCTTCGAGGGTCCGGCGTCCGACAATGCGCAACTGCCGCAGCTTCCCTCGGCGCGCACCGGCACCTTTACCCAGCAAGTGGTCTACCACGACGCCCTGGGTGAGAAATTCGAGGACATGCCTTTCACCGTCCAGCACAAGCCGGAAGCGGACACGTGGGTGGGTAACACTCCGCTGGCCGGTTCGACCGAGCGGGTCCACACCGAGGAATCACAGCCGCTGGAATATTCGCTGCGTTATGCGAAGTTCAAGTTCGATGATGAGGCGGCGTGAACTAGCGCGCCCGGATAGCCAGCGTCGCGATTGCCTGTTCAATTCTGGCGGCTTCCTCTTTCAAGGATGCCGCCATGTCCTGTTCGCGCGTGACGATGCGGGACACCAGGCTGGGCATGCTTAGCGCACCCACCGGCCAACCGGTGGCGTCGCGCACGGGGACGGCGATGCCGCCCATCTCAGGAACTACGGCGTGCAGCAACGTGGCGTAGCCATGGGTTTGCGCGAAGGTGACGCGCTCATCCAGCACGTCCGGCGTGATCTCGGGAAACTGTTCCAGAGGTCCGGTGATACGCTGGAAAGCCGCGCGGCGGGCTTCCTCCGGCAAGGCGGACAAGACGGCGATGCCGCTCGAACCCGCCCCCAGGCTGCGGCGGCTGCCCACCTGCTGGTAATTGGCCTGGATGGGGTAAGCGCCGGTCTGCAGATCCACGCACACCAGCTCGACATTGGACAATACCGAAAAAATCGACGTGTCGCCCCAGCGGCTGGACAGATGCATCAAGGCCGGACGTACGATGGCGCGCCAATCCACCAGTTCGCGCGCCGCGAGGCCCAGGCGGGCGATCTCGGGACCCAGGGCGTACTGGCGGGTATCGGGATCACGGCGCAGCAGACCCTCTTTTTCCAGGATGCCTATCAGGCGCAGCGCGGTCGTCTTGTGCAAGCCGCAGTGACGGGCGATGTCCGTCAGCCGCTTGTCCTCCAGGCCCGCCACGGCCTTGAGGATCCAGATGGCACGCTCCACGGGGCTGACGGCGACGTTATCGTCTTGCGTGGTCGCACTGAGGTCGGATGACGTCATGGAATAAACCGCAAAGCGGCGCAGATGAAGGCTGGCGAAGCAGTATAGCGGGGGAAAGCGGCGCTGCCGCTGCGCGACGGCAGCGGCGACCGAGCAGCAGCAGCAGCAGCAGCAGCAGCGTCTACACGCCGCGGCGCGGATCAGTCCAGCTTGGCGCCCGACTGGCGCACGATGTCGCCGAACTTGCGTTCCTCGTCCACTTCGAACTTGGCGAAGGCTTCGGGCGTACTGCCCACCGGCTCGGCGCCCAAGGTGTCCAGGCGCTCACGATACTTGGGATCTTTCACCATCTCGGCCATCATCTTCGAGACCTGGTTCGCCAGATCAGCCGGTAGGCCCTTGGGCCCCCAGATGCCGTACCACGTGGTGATCTCATATCCTTTGACGCCCCCTTCCGCCACCGTGGGTACGTCAGGCAGGGACGGGATGCGTTTGCTGGTGGTGACCGCCAGCGCCTTGAGCGAACCGTTCTTGATGTGCGGCATGCTGGACGGCAGGGAATCGAACATCAGATCGACGTGTCCGCCGATCAGGTCGGTCAAGGCAGGCGCGCTGCCCTTGTACGGAATGTGCTGCATCTTCACGTCGGCCAGCAGGTCGAACGCTTCGCCCGCCAGATGAGGCGCGGCGCCGTTGCCGGAGGAGGCAAAGCGGAAACGGCCCGGGCTGGCCTTGGCGGCATCCACCAGCATCGCCACCGACTGCACCGGCTGCTTCGGGCTCATCACCAGCACCAGCGGCACCAGCGCGATCTGGCTGATGGGCGTGAAGTCCTTGATCGGATCGATGGGCACCTGTTTGTACAGGCTGGGATAGATCACGTGGATGGAAGCGTTTACCAGCAGGGTATAGCCATCGGCCGATGCGCGCGCCACCGTCTCGGCGCCTATCATGCCGCTGGCGCCGGCGCGGTTCTCCACGATGAAGGTCTGGCCCGTCTTCTCCGTCATGTATTGCGCGGCCATGCGGCCCAGGATATCGGTCGGGCCGCCGGGGGGATACGGCACGATCAAACGTACCGGCTTATCCGGATAGGCGCTGTGCGCGGGGGCAACCGCGACCGATAAGGCCAACGCCGTGAAGGCGGTGAACAGGACGTGTCTCCAAGCGTTTTTCATTTTTTATTTCCTATTTCCTGAAATGATGGAAGTGGATGTACAGCAAGGTTTACGGCAATATTTACGGCAAGACGCACGGGAAATTCACTGCAAGTTTCAATGCAGGATCAATGCAAGATTCACAGCGGACGCAGCGGGTTCGCCCCCGTATGCGTGACATGCCCGCCCAGCTTGCGTTCCAGGACGGTTTCGCAATGGCGGCCGGTTTCCAGCAGCGCGGGCAGATCGATGCCGGTGCGTACGCCCATGGCTTCGAACAGATCCACCAGGTCTTCGGTGCAGGCATTGCCGGTGTAGCCGCCGCCGTACTGCACTTTGGCCGGATGGCCACCGACGCCGCCGATAGCCGCGTCGAAATAGCGGACATCCGCCTCCAGCGCCGCGACGCAATTGGCCAATGCCGTGCCGCGCGAGTCATGGAAATGTGCGATCAGGTTGGCGTCGGGCAGTTCCGCCCGCAGAGCCCGGAACAGGCCGCGCACGGTGTGCGGCGTGGCCATGCCCGTCGTATCGCCCAAGGTGATGTACTGGACGCCGTACTCCCGGAAGCGGATGGCGTCCTCGATCACGCGCCCGGCATCGACCGCTTGCTCGAAGGGGCAGCCGAACGCCACTGAAATCGTGCCAACCAGGCGGAAACGGCCGGCGGCCAGCTCCGCCATCTCGCGCACGTTTTCCCACTGGTCCGCGCGCGAGCGCTTCAAATTACGCTGTGAATGCGACTCGCTGGCCGATACCAGCATGCTGATCTCGGTGGCGCCGCGCCCGGCTTGCAGATCGGCCAATGCGCGCTGGACCGCGCGCGGATTGGGACAGGTCGCTTTGTAGTGCACATCCTGAAGCCGCTCGATGCCGGCCAGCACTTCGCTGGCATCGCCAAACTGCGGAATCACCGCGGGATTCGAATAGGAGGTGGCCTCGATGCGCTGGAACCCAAGCGCGGAGAAGCGATCGACCAGATCTATCTTGACCTCGGCGGGCAGCATGATGGTCTCGTGCTGCAAGCCGTCACGACAGAAACATTCGCAGATCACGACATCGGTATTGGCGGCGGGGTCTTGCATGGCGGCATCTCTGTTGGATTGCGGGTTTGATATGGATTCGATTGCGCTTCGATCGCCGGGGCTTGCGGATTCAAATACAGCGCTCACGCCTTCGCGTGGGCATGGCGGCGCATCGCGATATTCAGTTCGCGACCGGCCGCCAGCCCCTCTGGAAATGTCAGATCGAGCGTGCGGTAGAACAATTGCTTGGTCGACGACAAGGCATAAGGCGCATACGTCGCCCAGCGCCGGCCGATGTCGAAAGCGGCTGACAGCGTCGCCTCGGGCGTGTCCGCCGACGCATTGGCCAGCCCCCACTGGTACAACTCAGCGCCATTGAGCACGCGGCCAGTGGATACCAACTCGAAGGCTCGCTTGGGACCAAGATTGCGGGTCAGATTGGCCATGACGATGGCCGGGCAGATCCCATGCGTGATTTCGGGATAACCCAGGCGCGTCGCCTGCGCCGCCACCACCATGTCGCAGGACAGGGCCAGGCCGGCACCGCCGCCCAGGGCATTGCCCCACACAGCGGCCACCACGGGCTTGCTCAAGGTCGCAAAAACGGCATGCAGTTCGGCGGTCAATGCCCCGCGCGCCCGCGCTTGCTCGGCGTCCTGGCCGAAGCCCGCGAATTCCGTCGTATCGGCGCCCGCGCAAAAGGATTTGCCCGATCCGGACAGGACGATCGCCCGGCAATCCTGGTCGCTGTCGGCGTCGCGCACGGCTTGCAGCAGGCCGCTCGTCAACGCGGTGTTCAAAGCGTTATGCCGCTCCGGCCGTTGCAGGGTCAGGATGCGTACCGCGTCCTGCGTCTCGATCCTCAGGACATCCATGGCTATCCCGGCTTTGTTTTCTTGATCCATGTTTCGCCTTTTCCGTGGTTCTTCAGGTCGACCGCCCCTAGCCGCGTGCCTGCCGCGCGGCAATATCGTCGTGGGTGTAAACCACCCCTGCCGCGCGCAACTCCGCCACGCGCGCGGGCAAGATCCCGGCATCCACGAGTATCTGCTCGGTGTGCTCGCCCAACACGGGCGCGGACGGCACGGTTGCACACGGCGGGCCGGGCAGGCGCGCATAGGGCAGCTTGCCGTAAGGCCCCTGCTCGATGTCCGCGAAGACGCCCTGCGCGCGGGCCTGTGGGTCCGCCATGAAACCGGCGTAGTCCAGGACCGGGGCACACAGGACATCTTCCGCGCGGAATCGCGCCACCCAATTGCCGGAGCCGTCGTCCAGCAGCAGGGCCTGGATGCGCGCGTTGATTTCATCGGCGTGCGCCAGGCGATCCGCGTTGCTGCGATAACGGGGATCATCGATCCACGCCGGCTGTCCCAGTGCGCGTGCCAGCCCATGGAACATCTTGTCGCGCAAGGCCGTCAGGTTCACCAGGCCATCGCGGGTGCGGAAGGTGCCGGAAGGCACCGTTACCGGCGGCTTGCGCGCGGCGCCGGCGTGCATGGCCGCATCCAGGATAGGGATGCCCTGCAACGCGGCGGCGCTCTGCATCAGGGTGACCGGCAGGAAGCCGCCCTTGCCCGTGCGCGCCTGCCGCAGCAATCCTGCCGTCATGCCTTGCGCGGCGTACAAGCCGGCCGTCATGTCCACCGCCATCATGCCGATCCGGCGGGGCTGATCCGCGGCGTCCCGGTTCATCACCATCATGCCCGTCAGCGCCTGCACCACGGAGTCCGCGCAGGGCAGGTCGCGATACGGTCCGCTGTCGCCGAAGCCCGTCAGGGACACATACAGCAAACGGGGATGGCGCTTGGCCAGTGTCGCGTAATCCAGCCCCAGGCGTCCGATCACACCGGGCCGGAAGCTTTCGATCATCACGTCGGCGCCCTCGACCAAGCTGGCCAGCAGCTCGGCTCCCTCCGGCTTGCGCGCATCCACGCAGACGGATTGCTTGCTGGGATTGCAGGCGATGCTCAACGCCGTCAGCCCCTGCTTGCCGCCGCCCATCAGGCGCGACCAGTCGCCCTCCGGCGGTTCGACCTTGATCACTTGCGCGCCCTGCATGGCCAGGATGGCCGCGGCGTAAGGCCCGGCGATGCCTTGGCTGAGGTCGAGTATCTTGATGCCGGCCAGCGGCCCGGGTTCGACGATACCGTCGCTAGGCGCCGCGGTCATCGTTCGTCTCCCACGGCGGCGACCTCATGGGCAGCGCCGGAACCAAGAATCTCCTCGTTGTGTTCGCCCAGCCGCGGCGGCCGCCGCGATGGCCGCCCGGGCGTACGGGACAACTTCACGGGCAGGCCCGTGCCACGATAGCCGTCGAGTTCGACCACCATCTCGCGGTGCTGGGTATGCGCATGGGACAGCGCCTGCCCGACGTCATTGATCGGCCCCGCCGGCACGCCCGCGCGCGCCAGCCGGTCGCACAAGGCCACGCCGTCCAGCAGCAACAGCTCCTGCTGCAGGATCAGCGTCAACTCCTGGCGATTGCGCACGCGCTGAGGATTGGTGCTGTAGCGCTCGTTCTCCGCCAGATCGGCGCGTCCCAATGCAGCGGCGAACTTGCGGAACTGGCCGTCATTGCCCACGCCGATGAACACATCGGCCGTCGCGGTCTGGAACTTGTCGTAGGGGACGATATTGGGATGGCCATTGCCCAGCAAAGGCTGCGGCACACCCGACAGCAACCAGTTCGCGGCGGGCGGATGCAGCAGGCTGAGCGCCACATCGTAGAGCGCCACCTCGACCAGCTGGCCGCGCTGCGACGTGTGCCGCTCGTGCAAGGCCATGGTGATGCCCAGGGCGGCCTGGGTGCCGGTGGAGATATCCACCAGCGGAATACCGATACGCGTGGGACCCGAGGCCGGCGTGCCGTTGATGCTCATCAGACCGGCCATGCCCTGGATGACGGCATCATAGCCAGGCAAGGCGCCCAGCGGGCCATCCGTGCCGAAGCCCGTGATGCGGCAGTGCACGAGCCGGGGGAAGCGCTTGGCCAGCACTTCTTCATAGCCCAAGCCCCACTTCTCCAGCGTGCCCGCCTTGAAGTTCTCGATAAAGACATCGGCGTCTTCCAGCAGGTCCAGCAGGCGCTCGCGCGCTTCATCCTGGGTCAGATCCAGCGTGATGCCGCGCTTGTTGCGGTTGACGCCCGTGTAATACGACGCGGCGTCTTCCGTGAAAGGAGGCCCCCAGCGGCGGGTATCGTCACCGCCCGGCGGTTCGATCTTGATGACGTCGGCGCCGTGATCGGCCAGCAGTTGGCCGCAATAGGGTCCGGCGAGCACGCGGGAGGCGTCGATGATGCGAACGCCACGCAGTGCGCCAAAGGGAGAAGAAACCGGCATGGATAACGTTCCGCGATAGTTCAGGCTGGCGCCTGTTCAGATTGGATCAGGGGATCGAGTACGACGAGCAGCGAACGTGCATTGGCCTGGTCGCCCGCACGTACCAGCACGCGTTGGACGATCCCGTCGAAGGGGGCGACGTGCTGTGTCTGCATCTTCATGGCTTCGGTGATGGCGACGACGTCGCCCCGCGCGACGCGTTCGCCCTGGGCCGCGCGCACCTCGATGACGCGGCTGCTGGTGGCGGCGCGCAGCTCGCCGCTGGCGGCGTCGTCCGCGTCACCGCTGCGGGCGTGCAGGCTGACGTCCTGGAAGCGGCGCGACACGCCGTCGCGGTGCAGATGCAGCACATCGCCGTCGCGCTCGAACGCCGCGCGCGCCGACACGCCGTTCAGCGTGTAGATGACCTGCTTGGTGGAGGCTTCGACGATGGTGACTTCATGGACGTCATCGGCGGACTCGATTGCTTCACGCTTTCGTCCCGGCGCTTCAGCTTCAGGAAGCATCGCCGAGCCCTTGGAGGCCGCCGCGGCACCCAGCGTCACCCGATACGTATCGCCTTCGCGCAGTACCCTGATGTCGATGGCAGCAGCGTCGTCGCGCTCACGCAGAGACAGCAGCGACGGCAGACGACGGGCCACGGTTGGACGCGCGGATGCACGACGCGCGGATCCGGCGTCAGACGCGCAATCGCCCTGTCCCTGGCCCTGGCTCAGCAGGGCCGCGGCCACCGCCATGTCCTGGCGCAGCCGGGCGGGATCCACCGCGGTCAATGTGGCATAGTGCCGCGCGATGAAACCGGTGTCCGCGCCACCCGCCGCGAAAACGGGATGCGCCAGGCAACGGCCGAGGAATTCAAGATTGGTCCGCACGCCCAGCACTACCGTCTCGCGCAAGGCCGCCCGCATGCGCCTGATCGCGGCGTCGCGGTCCGTGGCGTGCACCACCAGCTTGGCGAACATAGAGTCGTAGTAAGGCGAGATCTCGTCGCCCGACCGGATGCCGGACTCGACGCGGATATCCGCAGGAGCGCGCCACAGCGCCACGCCGCCGCTCTGGGGCATGAAGTCCTGTTCGCCATCTTCCGCGCACAACCGGACCTCGATCGCGTGGCCCTGCAAACGTACGTCTTCCTGGCGCAGCGCCAAAGGCTGGCCCATGGCGATGTTGAATTGCAGTTCCACCAGATCCAGGCCCGTAATCGCTTCAGTGACGGGATGCTCCACCTGCAGCCGCGTGTTCATCTCCATGAAGTAGAACGCGCCGCTGTCGTCCAGCAGGAACTCCAGGGTGCCGACACCTTCATAGCCTATGGCCTTGGCGGCAGCCACGGCCGCCTGTCCCATGGCCTGCCGCGTCTGCGCGCTGATGCCGAAACCCGGCGCTTCTTCGATGACCTTCTGGTGGCGGCGCTGGATCGAGCAATCCCGCTCGCCCAGATGGATGGCATTGCCGTAGCGGTCGGCCAGCACCTGGATCTCGATATGGCGCGGTTGCTGCACGGCTCTTTCGATGATCACGTCGGCGCTGCCGAAGGCGCTTTGCGCTTCCGACTGGGCGGCATGCAGGGCCTCGGCAAACGCCTGGCGCTCGAACACGATGCGCATGCCCCGGCCCCCACCACCCGCCGTGGCCTTGATCATGACCGGATAGCCGATACGGTCCGCCTGAGCCTGCAGCGCCGGCAAGGCCTGGTCCTCGCCTTCATAGCCAGGCACGCAAGGCACGTCAGCGGCACGCATCAAGCGCTTGGCGTTGGCCTTGTCGCCCATGTCCAGTATGGCCTTGGGCGACGGGCCGATGAAGATCAGGCCGGCCTCGGCGCACGCGGTGGCGAAGGCTGCGTTCTCCGCCAGGAAGCCATAGCCGGGGTGGATGGCATCGGCACCGCTGCGGCGGGCGGCATCGATGATCGCGGGAATGTTCAGATACGACGCCGCGGGCGCGGGTTCGCCTATGCAGACAGACTGATCCGCGGCCTGGACATGCGCGGCGCCCTTATCGGCATGGGAATACACGGCAACCGTGGCGATGCCCAGACGGCGCGCCGTGCGCATGATGCGCAGCGCGATTTCGCCGCGGTTGGCGATGAGCACTTTCTGGATGGGGGAGTGTTCGGTCATGATGGCAGCGAAGACGGTTCAGGGACGGGCCACGGAAAACTGCATGGGCTGGACCTCGCGCCGCTGCGCATCGCGGCACAGGCGCAAGCTCAATGCGAGGACCGCGCGGGTATCGCGCGGATCGATGACGCCGTCGTCGAGCAGGCGCGCGCTGGTGGCGAACACGTCCATCTGGCTCTCGAAATTGCTGACGATGCTGTCGCGCAGGCTGTCCATGCGTTTTTCGTCCACCGGCTTGCCTTCGCGTTCAAGCTTGGCGCGCGCGACGCTGGTCATGGTCAAAGCCGCCTGTTCGGCGCCCATGATGGCGCAGCGTGCGTTGGGCCAGGAGAAGCAAAAGCGCGGATCGAAGGCGCGTCCGCACATGGCGTAATGCCCCGCGCCGAACGACGCGCCGCAGAACAGCGTGATCTGCGGCACGGTGGCATTGGTGATGGCCTGGATCATCTTCGACCCATGCTTGATGCTGCCCGCTTCTTCGTAAGACCGTCCCACCATGAAACCGGTGGTGTTGTTCAGGTACAGCAATGGCGTACGGGATTGGCAGCACACCTGGATGAAGTGGGTTGCCTTGGCGGCGCCGTCCGGATCGATCGGGCCGTTATTGGTGATGATGCCTACCGGCATGCCGTCGATGCGGGCCAGCCCGCACACGGTGGCTTCGCCGTAACGTTCGCCGAAGGCCTGGAATTCCGAGTCGTCGACCAGGCGGGCAATGACTTCACGCATGTCCACCGGCGTCTTGTCGTCCATGGGCATGATGCCCAGCAAGTCCTCGGCGTCATAGCGCGGGGGACGTGGCGCGGCGACAGCCGGCGCCGACACGTCGCGGTTCCAGTCCAACGACGCAACGATCTCGCGGGCGATCCGTATCGCGTCGTGGTCATCGCGCGCCAGATAGTCGCCCAGCCCCGACACCGAGCAATGCATGGCCGCGCCGCCCAGTTCTTCGTCGGTAGCGGTTTCGCCGGTTGCCGCCTTCAGCAAGGCCGGCCCCGCCAAATAGGCACGCGAACGGCCTTCCACCAGGATGATGTAGTCCGACAGGCCGGTCTGGTAGGCGCCACCTGCCGTGGACGGGCCGTGGGTGATGGTGATGACGGGGATGCCCGCGGCCGAGAGCCTGGCCAGGTTGCGGTATTTCTCGCCGCCCCAGACAAAGTTCTCGACGTTGTAGTTCATCAGGTTGCCGCCCGCGCTTTCGAGCAACTGCACATAAGGCAAGCGGTTCTTCAGGGCGATTTCCTGGATCCGCAACATCTTTTCCAGACCCTTGGGCTGGAAGGCGCCCGCCTCGATGCCGGAGTCGGACGCGCAGATCATGCAGGACACGCCGTGGATTTCACCAATACCGGCGATCAGCCCGCCGCCCGCGATCAGACGGCCCTGGGCATCGGCAGGCTTCATGCCGTACCCCGCCAGCGTGGCGAGTTCAAGGAAGGCGCCGTCACGGTCCAGCAACAGGCCTACGCGATCCACCGGCAGCAACTGTCCGCGCGCCTCGAAGCGCGGCTTGGCGGCCATGGACTTGTCACGGGTATCCGCTTCGGCGCGGCGGACGCGCTGCAGGAGCGCGAGCATGCTTTCACGATTTCGACGGAAAGGCTCCGCCGATACCGCGAAACGCGATTCAAGTATGGTCATGAAAAACCTTGCACGAAGGAGCCACCTGGGCGGGGCCGCCTTGATTGACGTAGTCTCACCGGTTCCGTTTGACGAAACCTTTATTTGTCTTGGTGTGCAAAGTCTATTTGATCTGGCGTCGCTACCGCAACACTCAGAGAAAGCGATGTTTCATTGAGCGAAACTACGCTTCAACATCGAAGTCCACGGAAATACGGTGCGGGGATACAGGGCCTTCCCTGCCGAAAACTGTCAACCGTAAAACCACGCCGTTCGCGCCGGGTCTGCCGGCGCGCCAGTAGTGCAGCACGATCCGCGGAATCGCCACTGGCAAGCCCGAATCACATCAGTGACGCGATTGATTGTTCAAGCCTGGCGGCCTCGTCTTTCGAGGACGCGGCCATGGCGAGTCGCACGACCAGGGCATATAAACAGCGTCAAATCGTTTGATGCCCTGGCGGAGAGGCAAGTGCGCCGCGATGAAGACGCGCGGTCTAGACTGCGGCCATCCCTGCGATCCCCCTCCCGCACTTATTGCTGAAGTCACGCAAGTGCCGACCCGGGTTCGCGCCACATTCGCGAGCGCCCAACGATGCCCATACAAAACAATTCCTTCGCGCAGGCCGGGAACGTCACCCCTGACGCCGACCTCGATGCCACCCTTCACACGCCCGTCGCGCCATTACAGCAGCTACTGAAGAACGACTCCACCCTGCTTCACACATGGAATAGGCACATGAAGGGCGAAGACCTGGCGAACGTGGCCACGTTTTTCGAGCGCCTGCTCGACAACAAACGAGTCGCCGACGACCCCGTCCAGCAATCGCATATCCACGCCTGGTTGGCCTATGCCGGCGAAGACGGCCAGCAAGCGTTTCGCGGCCTTGCTAACGAGGTGTGCATGGAGGCCGCGGCATGGGATATCGACACTGTGCGCCCCGCCTTCCAGAGCCGATCGGAAGGCGGCGCCTGGCAGACCTGCTCCGACGGCGTCCTGGAAATCTGGATCAAGCTGCAGCAATTGAAGAAAAGAGATGCGCTTCCCGGCGGTCGGCTGACGGCCAGGCATGACTACGAGATGAGAAAGGCGGCCGAAATCGAGCAGATCATGGGGAATGAAGCCGAACGTCTGGAATACGAAATGCGCGCGCAGGGTTGCACGGTCGACTATACGGAGATAATTCTCCCCCTGCGTGCGAAATTGGGATCGCAGTTCGGGCTCGAATCATTCGTACATAAGGAAAATATCGCCTATGGCTACCTCGATAACAATACCTGCGCCCGCGCCGAGGAAAACATAGCGAAGGCTTTGCGTAGCAGCATCCCAGACAAGATACTTGCCGACGACAACTTTCTCGACCTGATCCAAGAGTCGTTCACCCAGCTTGAGCGAGACGCCGTCCGGACAGAGTGGGCGACCCATTTTGAACAGGTATTCGAAACCGATGTGGCAACCTTGCTCAGAGGGCGTAGCGGGACAGCGAACACCTGCGCCGAGACACGCGGCGCCCCGGAAGATACGCTACGCATACAACTGGCGCGACAGATGAAGTACGAGTTCTGGCAACCCCGCGCCGTTGCCGCCTTGGCGGACCAGGGATACAAAGATGCGGCCAGGGCATTTCCTCCTCCGATCACCGTGTACGGCCGCGATACGCTTCTTCCGGGCCAAATTACGGCCAGGCGTTACTACGAGATGAGCAGGACAGCCGAAATCGAGGCGATCATCAGGGATGAAGCGAAAATCATGCACGCCCGGTTTCAGAAGCTTGGCTATACGTCGAACTCCGACCTGATACATCTGGCGTTGCGCGCAAAACTGGGACAGGAGTTCGGATTCGAATCGATCATGAGCGTGTCCGACATCCCGAACGGCGATTTCGTTAGCAGTACTTCAGCCAGGGACAAAATCTTGTACGCGTCAGGCAGCAACATCGCCGTCAAAATACTTGCCGACGATAGTTTTCTCGACTTGATCCGGCGGTCGCTGACCAAGCAAGAACAGGACGAAGCCACGACAGCGTGGACGTCCCGTATTGAACATGTATTCGAAAGCGATCTGAAACTGCTACGCAGATGGTGTACCGAGACAAACGACCCTTCCGCCGCGGAGCAGGACGCCCTGGACGCCAAGCTACGCCCATTGCTGGAGCGCCAGATCAAGTACAGCTGCTGGCAACCCTATGCGGTCAACGTCTTGAAACGCCAAGGATACGAACTCGCGGCCGAGGCATTTCCGCCGCTGCGCGCGTCCGTCAATCCTTTTCGTCCCGCCGACCCGGCGACGGCGATGCATGACTACGATACGAGGATGCGAGCGGCGGTCGAGCAAATCATCAGGGACGAAGCCAAACACCTCGAAATCAAATCGCGGGACGAGGGTTATCCCGCTGACTTCGCGGACATCGTCGTTGCCTTGCACGCACACCTGGGACACCATTACGACCTTGAAACGGCGAAGGGCTTGCTACGCGTCTCTCCCAACTGCCACCTCGGCCGAACTGCCTTCTGCCAGAGCACCATGAAAAATGTAGACGGGGCATTTAGGACCAGCATCCCTCTCACGATCCTTACCGACGCGCAATTTCTCGAAAAAATCCAGGAATCATCAACCTCGCAAGAGCGTGACGCCGCCAAAGCCGAATGGGAGTCCCATTTTGGACGAGTATTCGAGAACGATCTGAACCTGCTGGTCAGATGGTGTACCGAGGCAACGAACGCCTCCGCTGAAGAACGCGATGCTCTGGAACACCAACTACGTCCGCGACTGGAGCAGCACGTCAAATACGAATTCTGGCGACCCCGTGCGGTGGCCATCCTGAAGCGTCAGGGAAAGGAGCTGCTGCTGGCCAGCCAATTTCCTCAATTCACCGAAGGCGGCCGCCCGTGGCGCGGAGAGCCGCTTGGCCAGGCGTGGAAGGATCCCTACGATGCGGCGTGCAAAGCTGAACTTGAGCAGATCGTGAGAGACGAAGCCAGACATCTGGAAGTCGAATTGCGTAAGAGGGGTGTTACTTCCGACTATGCCGAGATCGTTCTTGATTTGCGAGAAAATCTTGGATGGCAATTCAATCTCGAAACGACGCTGAGCAAAACACACCTCACTGTCGGATCCAGCCTTTTGCAAGGCGACTACCGTCGTGTTCGAATGCGGATGTTGCAGGCTTTGGCTGAATCGGACAACGCTGCTTGAGCGATTACCCCGCGGCGCCCCGCTTGCCGGCGCGCCAGTAGTGCAGCACGATCTGCACAAGCGCCAGCACCACGGTGGGGACCATGTACAGGCCTATCTCGATGATGCCGTAGAAGTACTGCCGGTCATAAGCTTGCGATTCGTAGAAGCACAACACTTCCCAGGCCACGACGAACAGGATCATGACGATGGATAGCGCGGTAAAGAAGCTGCGGAAACCCGTTGAACCCAGGGCGTTCTTCCCCCGCGAAAACTCGGCGGCGATACCGATGACGATCAGGATGGGATAGACGAACCACGTCGCCCGTATGCCCACCGCACACGTCGAGGATGGATTGGGCAACTCACGGCGCCGGCTTCTGCATCATTTGTTGCGGGCGACTGATGGGCGGTAAAGATCAATGCGTCGGTAAACCGACGGACGCGACCGATGGGGGTGGCTTCGTGAGCGCCGCCTGCCGGGCGGCTGCCTCATCGACCCGGTCCGCTGCTTGCATATCGGTGCCCCGCCGCTTCATCTCTGCCTTGAAATCCGTCTTGCCAAAGACGTCCTTGTCGCGAACACGGAAGTAAAGCGTGGTACTGGCCAGCAGGTGGTCTGGCCAACTGCTAAGCATCGCGTCATGCACCAGCCAGTCGAACAAGGTCATGACCTTGGGGGGCAACGGATTCTTGCCGGCGGCAGCCTCGCTCCAGGCGTTCAACAAACGCTTCTGGATACCCCGCTGGGCCTTCATCTCGGCGAATGGGTCGTCCAGTCTTGGCTCATCATCGCCCTTACCGAGTACCTTGTTGCGCATGCGCTCACGATCGAGCGTGTCCTGATTTTGCTGCTCTATCCTTCTCACTACCTCTGGTTGATGAACCCTCATCCACTCTTTGCGCGCCTCGGTTTTGGCGTCGGCTTGCTCTGCCTCTCCCAAAGTCTTGATTTCATCCTCAAGTCGTTGCCACAAGGGCTTGAAGCGTTGTGGCGGACGCTCGCCCCGGCTGGCGTTCGCACGTTCCCAACGTTCGTTCTTCAACGCTTCCAGTTCATGCAGTCTGGCAGTGTTTTCCGGCTTCGCACGCTCTTCCGGCGACATCATGGTGACGCGCCTGAACTCTTCGTTGTATTGCTGTTCAGGGGTAAAAAAATCCCTATCCTTGATCCACTCTTCCGCCGGATCACCCAAGTCGTTTTTGAAGACTGGATCCTGGTAGCGCACGGCGAGCCAGCGCAAGAAGACCTCCATGTGAGGTAGGAAGTCAACATCTGGTTTGTACGGCACAACGGTCCGGTAGGCGTCAACAAGTTCGCGGATGCAAAAGCTCTCATCGCCAGCCTGGATGGGCTTCGCCATCATGAACTTTCGAAAAGCCGCATCACGACGTTGCTGCAATCCCTCAATGCTGTACATCGCGGCGCCGTGGCTCAATGCAAGATTGAGCATATCCCGCAGCGGGACGCGGCAGAGCTCGCCACGTATACCCAGGGCACCCTCTGGGCTCACCCCGGTCACGTCCCCGCTCGATCCCGGATAGAGATACTGTTCACCGCGTGTCTTCTCCAAGCTGTCCAGCCGCTGATTGCGCCGCAACTCGTGCGCCGCTGCAAAATGCACGCAGCGTTCGACCGCCGCCGGAATCGTCAGAGTACGGTCCTTGAAATTTTGCTTCAACAAATCCGTGAATGGCAAAAAGCCAAGGAATGTTTCTTCGTCCATGATGGAGGCCACCGAATCGAGCAAGCCAACGAATCGGATGACGATCGGAGTGGCCGGGCGATTGGTCACAATGTCGCCCGGCATCGCCAGATCGACTTCGCTACGCCGCTTGTACTTCTTGACCAAATCATTGATGAATTGCTTGGCGATGACACCACCCCGATCGCCACCGAACACCGTGATCTCAATGCGATTCACATGGATTTCAGCATTCACCGTCTCATAGGCCACCTTGAACTGACGCAAAGCCGAGTCTACGCGAACATCGACCCCTGTCCCCATCAGATAAGCCACGGTCTCATTATCACGGATGACAGGTACGCCCTCCAGCACGACAGCCTTGGCCGCCTCTTTACCTGCAGTCCAGGCTACCTTGAGCGGATTCTTCTTGAATCCAGACCACGCGCCGCGCAGGGTACCGCGGACGCGATTGGTAAGGCGCTCGGGATCCCAGACATTCCAAACTCGTACCGCCTTGTCAGGCAAGGTCTTGACGTCTTTCACCACTTCTTTGTAGGCCTTCACTAGCGGCTGATAAGAGCCTTCTTTCACCGCCTTTTGCACGGCTTTCTGCGCGCGCTTGTAAAGATCGGGGTCAGGCACCTCATCAAGCCTCGTGGTGTTCTTCGCGGCCTCTTTGAGTCGCTTCGCGCCTTCGGCGGCAAGTTTTCCGCCGGCCGTCGTGGCGGCATAGATGATGTCGTCGCTCTTGGCGTCCTCGTTGAGTTCTGTGCCAAGCCCCGAATAGTAGAAACGGAACCAGTGCTGATGCGTCGGACGACCGAAATCATTTTCCGCAAAATGCGCTTCCCAGAGCCGGCTGATGTTCGAGTAGAAAGTGGGATGTAAAGCATCAATGTCCCGGTTCCTGCCGAACCCATCAAAAAAGAATCCCATCCGGATAACCGCCCCGCACTCGCGGCAATCATTCTTCGGATAGGCGGCTTCGTTCTGGGCCATCGCTTTCAGAACCGAAGCGGGGGTCCGATCCACTGCGGCGTTTTCACTGGGCTGCTCAGCCATTTTTGTCTCCCGGCGCACTGCCCGATTCTCTAATAGCAGCCATACGCTCAGGCGATAGCGCGTCGATCACACGAGCGAACTCTCCAGGCTGACGGTCCTTTTTCTCCAGCACTGCCGCGATCGCCGGATCCTGATCGAAATTCGAGGCCACAGTGAAGTACATCTTCATGTACGCACGCATATCCGCGGCATCCTCGATTCGGTACTTTCCCCAGGAGGTCTTGGTGACGCGAGCAATCACGCGCATAAGCTCGATCCCATCGCGGAAATTGCCCAACGAATCCTTGTTCTGATCCCACAACCATTCGGCCGTCTTCACAATTGGCAGTCGGTTGTTGCCGATCAGTTTTCGACTAAGCGCCAACTCGACGTGCTCATCAGGATAGATATGCAGTTGGAGATACAGCGGGCCGCTTCCCGACGGAATGTCGGCGGCGGGGAAATGCACCGCCTTTTCTCGGGTGAAGAAATATTGATCGACGTTGTCGTCGTAGATATGCTTGCGCAGGATCTCAGAGTCCGTAGCCCGCCATTTCGCGGTGAACTCTGTGCCCTTGAGCGTAAAGCAGCAAGCCACCGATCCGTCACCCGCGCCTACGCTCACCTGCATCGTGACCGCGCTATTGCCCGATTTGTCGGCCAGCGAAATTCTGTCTATGTCGAATTGCGTGTAGTTGTAGACCATGAATCCGAAACCCTTATAGGAGGGTTCACCTTCGCAGCCGGCCAGCAGTCCCAGGGACATCAGGACCGCCATCAAGATCTTCCGCATTCCTTACTCCAAAAAGTCACGTCTTAGTAGACGTCCAGGTGCTTGTCAGCCATTCTTGCCTCTCGGCAGGCTGCCGGCTTGCTTCAAGGAAGCGATACGTTCCGCGGAAAGAGAGTCGACCACGCGTGCAAACTCGCCCGGCTGGCGCTCTTTCTTTTCCAACACAGCTTTAATGGCGGGATCCTGGTCAAAATTCGAGGCCACCGTAAGTGGCCCATCGCCCGGCGGAATCTCGGTGGGCGGAAAGTGCACCGTTTTTTCCCGTGTGAAGAAGTACTGGTCGGTATTCTTATCGTAGAGATGATCGCGCAGGACCACGGCATCGGTGGCTCGCCATTTGTCCGTGAGCGCCACGGTATCCATGTCGAACTGCGTATAGTTGTAGGCCATAAAGCCCACGCCTTTGTAGGAGGGCTCACCGTTACAGCCCGCCAGCAGCCCTAGCGACAAGCCCAGCGACAACAGCGCCGCCTTGAATACTTTCCTCACTCCTCGCTCCAAAGTCCGTGGTGTTTCGCATCCGCGGTCCTGCCCAAAGCGGGCAGAGAAACCCTGTCCGCATGCTCCGCCCGCTGCAAATCGTCCCACACGGCGTCGGGAATATCCGCCAACACGCCGGACAATCCTGCATCGGCATCTGGGCGATAAGCCGCCAAGCCGGCCTTGATCAGGGGATGCTCATCGAAGCGCGGAGAAATAGAGATGCCCCACGCCACATAGTCAAACGTATCCTTATCGCCCGCCACGCCATGCGCACGGGCACGTTCGAGTTGTTCCTGCACCCGTGGCACCAAGGTGTCCTGGTCAGGATCGCCGGGCAGCAGTCCCACGTACAAACGCCGCAATTGCACGGCGAGCTTGTCAGGATAATCCAGGTCGAAGAAAAGCTGATGCTGTGCGGGCGTCAACCGCAGGATGTCCGAGTGCGGCTCGGTCGTCGCGCGTGCACCGCCCTGCAGACGCGCAAAATCGCCGTCTCGCCGCGCATACGTCAACGTGTTGACCGGCGCCAGGAATTCTGCGCGTTGCTGCGCGTTCCAGACTTGCAGCGCACGGACCAGGATGCGGCTGTCATACCAATGAACAAAAAACTCGCGCCCGTCCGGCAGCGCGTAATCGCAGAAATAGCCGAAGTGGGCGATCAACACATCCAACGGCGCGGTCGATGCAAAGCTGATCATGGCGTAGCGGCCGCCATCGCGTTGGTGCAGCGCGTACAGGACACGTGACAGCACAGTGCTGGAATCGCCCTGGCGCGCACCACGCAATACGTCCTGCGATACGCTGTCGACCTCGATGATCATCGGCGCTACGTCTTCATATACGTCCAGGCCTGTCTTCGCCCAGACGGAACCCATCCGCACCTTGTCCATCCCGGCCATGACGTGAGTATCGCGCGCCGCAATCCGCAACGGCTCCAGCAAATCGGGATGGCCACGAAAATCCACCACCACGTAGGCACGCGCCGGTTCTCCATCTGGGCCGCAGTGGCGCGGCAGTTCATCGATCACGTCGACCAAGGACACTTGCCAGGAGGTACTCATACTCATGATCGCCGCCCTCACGCCTTGTCCGTGATGGACTGCACCGATTCCTGCGCATCCAGCACGCAGCTCTTGCACACGCGAAATTCCGGCAAGGCATACGGTATCCGGGTAGGACCGGTGAATTTCTTGTCGGCACTGTGGACGTCGATGCGGCCCGGTGCGTTGACGGTGATGTTGCCGCCTTCCAGCACGATGCTGGCGCCTTGAGAGGTGGCAATGCGGATGCGCTTGGGCGCGGCGAATTCCACCTGCGCCGACGCACTGGAGACATGAACGGCTTCCCGCGCTGTGACGGTCATCACGTCCTTCTGCGCCTGCACGAGCAGTGGCCCTTGGCCGGCAATCACGCTTAACGCCGGTTCGCCGCCGCGCTGCACGCCC
Organism: Bordetella sp. LUAb4; assembly: GCF_021325795.1. Lineage (GTDB taxonomy): Bacteria > Pseudomonadota > Gammaproteobacteria > Burkholderiales > Burkholderiaceae_B > Bordetella_C. The sequence continues at coordinate 58,285 of NZ_JAHPZX010000001.1, forward strand.
GCCACCACACCCAGCGCCTGGCCGGTATGCACCCGCAGGCTGCCCATGGACACCAGGTTCTGGTGGCGTCCGGCCGACCAATGCACGGTTTCCCCGGCGGTGACCTGCAGGTGTTCACCGGCCGTCTGCACCAGGCCCGCGCGCGCCGCGACGAAGATCGCCGCGTCGCCAAGGTGGGGCACCTTGCCGTCGCCGGCCTTGGCGTTCCGCTCGGCCGCGTCCTGCTGCGCGGTGGGTAGATCCTCGCCCGATACGCCGGCGGCGACCGCTGCCTGCATGGCAGCCAAAGGTGCCTTGTCCGCATCCAGCAGGCTGGTGTCGGGCTTCTCAGTGCCGGCGGCGGCGGCCAGGCGCACGCCTTCGTGATCGACCGCGCCTTTGTCCAAGGTACGGGACAGCTTGTCGGCCTGCCTGGCCAGCGCCTGCACACCGGTCGCTTCGCCGGCCGGTTCGGTGGCGTCGCCATGGTAAGACGTGATCAGGACGCCGGCGCCGCCACGCACCGCGCCATAGGCATCGGAACGCAACTCGGCGCCGGTGCCGCGCACGCCGCCCCGATAGTTGCCAGCCTGGTGGATGATGTGGCCGAGGTTCAGTTCGGTGGCGGACTGCGTGCTCTTGAGCTGCAAGCGCTGCTGTCCGTCGCTGTCGTCGAACACCATCTGGTTGTAGCCCGCGCCGCCGAATTCCTTGCTCTTGAAGCCGCTAAGGGCGGCAGCGTTACGGTGCGCATCATCGGCGGCAGCCGCGCCATGCCAAGCCGGGGAGTTGCCGCCCGCCAGGTTGGCCTGGCCACTGGGAATCACGTCGCGCGCGGCCGCGAAGGCCGAAGTGTCTGCTTCCTGCACCGTGCGGCCACCGGGTGTCGCCGGCGTACCGCCCTCGCCGCGGCCGTTGTACACGGCGCCGACGATCACCGGTTGATCGATGTCATCGTCGAGGAAACGCACCAGCACTTCCTGGCCGATGCGCGGCACAAAGGTCATGCCCATGCCCGCGCCGGACTGACGCTGCGCCACGCGGGCCCAGCGGCTGTGTGCTTCGCCTTCGCTCTGGGCTTCCTGCCAATGGAAACGTACCCGTACGTCGCCGCGCCGGTTGCGGTGAATTTCCTCTGTGCTGTTGGTTTGGGTGGCGCCAGCCTGCGTCCGTGCCCCTGTCGCCCCGGTTTGCGCCGCGCCGTCCGCGCCCACCACCAGCGCCGTATGCACGCCGTGCGCGGAAGGCGCGCCATTGAAGCGCGCGCCACGGCCGCCCGCCAACGGGGCACGCCAGGGGCGATCGCAGCGCACCGCGTCGAAGGCGTTGGCGTAGCCGACGGCGCGGGCTTTTTCCAGGACGGCAGGATCGGGCGTGTCGGGCGCATCGGCCGCGGCATCGTACTGCAGCCACTGCGCCATGCCGCCCAGTTGCGCCTCCAGCGCCGCCTGTGCGGCAACCGGCAGGTTGTTCACGCCTACGTGTTCAACACGGTCCAGCGCGAATACAGGATCAAAGCCCTCCTCGCTGGATGGGCCCAGCGGCGACATATCGTCCAGGCGAAAGCGTGTACCCGATCGGAACGTGCGCACACCGCCTCGGCCCGCGAAGGTTTCATTGCGCGCCTGCACGCCTTCCAGCACGATGCTCGCCTGGCGTTGCGCGTGCGCTTCGTTCTCGAAGGCACCGTGGCCCGCCGCCTCGTACCACTCCGGCACGAGCGCGTCGTCGCTGTACGCGGCACTTGTCGCGCCCGAGCCGTTGGAAGCGATGCCGCCAGCACTGGCACCCTTGCTGCCCACGCCACCACCGCTGGCTTCGCCTGCCACGGCGTACTTGCCCGACGCGTGCCAGCCAAGCACGGTGACACGCCCCACGCCCTGGCGAAAACGTCGCACCAACGCCTGCACCGTATCGCGCGACTCCGTGGCGTCGGCGCGATGAAAGCGCACGCCCTGTTGCGCGGATTCAGGATCTTCCGGCAAGCCGCGGCTGTCGGCGAAGATGCGCACCGCATGCCTCAGGGGCGCATCCTCGTCTTCGACCGCGGTCCAGCCCAGCCCCGCCTCGGCCAACAACCGCGACAGAAAGTCGTAATCGGATTCGCGGTACTGCGTGGTGTAAGCCCGCACTGGCAAATCGGCCAGGTACGACTGCACGTCATCCGCGATTTGGCTGGTACAGCCCTCGTAGCCGTCCAATACGTGTTGCACAATGTCCAGCAATGCACGTTGCTCGAACACGCGGCTACGGCGCTGCTGCGTCGCCAGCCACAACCACGGTACGACCGTCAGGCGATAGCGCGCCATCCCCGCATCGCCGGCCAGCAGCTCGGCTTGCCGCAGCACACCACTGCGGCCATGACGGCTGCCATCGGCGCGGGTGGTCCACAGTGTCAAAGGACGCGACACCATATCGTCGAGATCCAGCGCGGCATCGTCGGCCAGCGCCAGGATGCGCATCTCGCCCAGGCCTGATAGCGCCTCACGGGCGATCCAGGCTTCGACGTGCAGCCGCGCCAGTGCGCCGTCCCCCTCCAGGCTGTAGAGGCGGGCGTTGGAACTGAGCAGGTCAGGCAATGCGTTCGTCGTCATGGCCGGCACGGCAGCGAGGTATGGGGCATTTGAAGGCACAGCGCTTGTGAATACGGCACGTCAAGGGCGCTTCGGCATTTGCGACTGCGCCTGGGGGTTGGGACACTCGGGTGCCAGGCCCCATTGCCCGGCGCACACCTGCAAGCGGCATTGCTCGCTTTCCAGGAAAGGTTTACGCCGGCACTGTTGCAAACGTTCGGCCAAAGGCGTGCCGGGCAGCGCCGCGGCGGTCGCCGTCGCGGACGTGGGCGGCGGCAGGCCGTAGGACATCAGCGCGGACAATAGCGCGGTGTCGCCGTCGGCCTTCTTCTTGGCTTTGCTGGTATGGCTGTTGCGAGCGGCGGACTTGCCGTCACCCTTGGCCGTGGAGCCCTTGCCATCCGCGGACTTGCCATCGCTTACCTTGCCTTTGTCCGCGAGCGCGACCTGCTGCGGGGGAATGGCAGCGGTGGGGGCGGTCAATGCGGACAGGGGATTGGAAGGCGGCTTGTCTTCCTCCGCGCGGCGTGCATCCGCGGTGGCAAGCGCGCTGGCATTGCGGTCCGAACTGGGTGCGTCGACGATAGATGCTGTCGCGGGGGCCGGAGCGCCAGAAGACGAAGCGGCCGGTGCAGCCGCGGATTCGGCGGACGCCGTCGTGCTGCCTGCCGCGCCCGCGCCATTGCCTGCGTTACTCACGCCGGCCGGCCCAGTTGCGCCATTGTCCGCGCTGCTCGCGCCGGTGGCCCCCGTTGCGCCATTTGCCGTGCCGACCTGGCCGGCGCCATTGCCATTCGCCATGATGGAACCCGCCGGCAGCGCCGTGGCGTTGCCCTTGTGCTGGATACGCCACCACGCGGCACCGCCGCCGGTACCCATCAACAGCAGAAGCAGCAGTAACAACCACCACGCGCGCGAAGAACGCTTGCGCGCGGCGGGCATGTGTTGCCGTTCCGCTTGCGGCGCGCGCCCTTCCAGCGATGCCAGGATTCGTGACGATTGGGAATCGCGCGCGCCCGCATTCGAACGTCCCGCCAACAGGCTGGGCGTCCGGCCGCGTGCGGCCGATGTCGCGTCGTCTAGTGCCATGCGTCTACCCGTGTTGCGAGGGCCCATGCCCTCCGTTTATCCAGGTCGTCGATCGCGATGCGGTCATGCCCATCGGGCATTGCACCTTGTTACGATTTCAGGAACTCAGACGCGAGTTTGATGCGTTGACGCTCTTGCTTCAACCGCAGTTAAGACAAAAGATTACGCCTTCGCTCTGGTGACCTCTTTTGCTCATCCTTCTGCCCGTCTACTTTCTTGCCGCCGTCTGCATCTCGGCCTGGCTCTTCTTCCCCGCGTTGCGCACCACGACGCTGCGGGGAATACGCGCCTGCCTGCATGGCTTGCGCCGAGGCGTCGCCCGCTCGAAACAGCGGGCGGGCGGCCATGTCGGCGGGCTGGCGCACGGCGTCGCGGGGGGCATCGGCGGCGTCGCGAATAGCGTAAGCGGGTATGTAAAACGCCACCGCTGGCAGACGGCCGCCGTGGTGCTGATGGTGTCTCTTCCCACCCTTTTTGCTTTCCTCATGAGACACAATCACACATTTGTTTACGAGACGGATTTACGAAATCCTAACGTACAAATTGAAGCGCTTTTGGCGGGTGAAAGGCTGGTTCCGCCTCCTCCGCTGCCTCCCGAAGCCTTCACCACGGCCGAGGTGGTCATGGTGCGTCCGAACATCGTCACCGCCAGCCGCAAGTGGGAATTGCTGGACCCCGATTTCACTCAGCGCCTGCTGCTGGTTTACCAGATCATGCGCGATCAATATGGCTACGAGATGGCCTTGATCGAGGGCTATCGCAGCCCCGAACGCCAGCAGGAGCTGCTCGACAAGGATGGCCCGGTCGTGACCAATGCCGGCGCCTGGCAGAGCTATCACCAATACGGCCTGGCGGCGGACAACGCATTCCTGCGCGATGGCAAGATCGTCATATCGGAGAAGGATCCTTGGGCGCTGCGCGGCTATCAGCTCTATGGCGAAGTGGCGCAGCGCGTCGGCCTTACCTGGGGCGGCCACTGGAAGTTCGCCGACTACGGCCATGTCGAGTACCGCAAACCCGGGGTCAAGCTGGGTACGCCGCCGCCCCCTCGATGAGGGCCGAATCCGAACGTGATGGCCCGAACCGAACGCACGAACCCTGAATATCCGCATCGCCCTGCCCTCGAATCAAAAACATAACGTTGTCGTCGTAATCCAAACATGTCCCGTCTCCTCAAGTCCGGTTTGATCATTGCGCTGGTGTTCGGCGTGGTGTGGCTGGCCGTCATCATCTGGTGGCAGGAAACGCGCGCACTGCCGACGGCGGTGGATATCGGCATATTCCTGTTCGCCCTGCCGCTAGCCTTGCTGGGCATGGGCTGGCTGGGCCTACGCGCGGCCCGCGCCGCGGGAGCGCCCCAGCCGCAAGCGGATGCAGCCGCCGCTCCTGCCCCGACGGCCACCGCGGCACGCCCCGCCACCGCAACACTTGCGCTGCTCGGCGTGGCCGCTCGCACGGCGGCCGGCGCCAACGTCACCAGCACGCGCGAGGCGCTGGCCGAACAGGGCCGGCCCCAACTGGATCCGCAATTGAAAGACGCGCGCGGCTTCCCCGTGTTCGGCGCGCGCGTCGCCACGCTGGACACCAATGAGCTGCGCTTGCGCGCGCAGGCCGCCGACGCGCCATCCGAGGCCCAGCAAGACGAGCCCTTGCGCGCGACGGCCCTGCTGCGCGCGGTGGTGGAAGAGACCCGCAACCAGGCCATGGATCAGGTTCTGCTCAAGCACATGGCCGAGGGTCCTAGTGAACACGACACGGACTGGCCCATGCTGCACGTCGACCTGATGCTGCCCGGCGCGTGGGAAGCCGGCGCGCGCGATCATGCGGCCCAGGTCGCGGCGGCGGCCTTGCGCGACGCGACGGCGGCCGGCGCGGCCTGGCCCGCCAGCCGCATCGCCCTGGTCACGCACGAAGTCACCGACGACAGCACCGTGGCAGCGCATCTGTACACAGTGGCCATGCGCACGGCGGAAATGCAGGCTGAAGCAGCCAAGGCACTGGCCGAAGCGCAAGCCAAAACGCAAGCCGAAGCCAAGCGCATGCAGGCCGCGCAAGCCGCCGCCAGCGGTGCCAACCGCGCCGGCGCCACGCAACCGTCCTACTTCAGCGGCAACGGCCGGCCCAAGACCACGCCCGCCGCACAACCGGCGCCCTTACGCATCATCGCCGCCGCTGACTCCTACATCAGCCAGAGCCGCGTCAGCACCTGGCAAGGCCAGCGCCGCCTGATGACGACCGAACAACCGCAAGGCCTGGTACCGGGCGAGGCGGCCGCCGCCTTGCTGCTCGCGGCCTCGCCGGCGCCCGGCCAGGAACAGTACCTCGCGGTGCTGGCGCCTTACGCGCGCCGCACGGTTTCCGCCGATGCGCGCGGCGCCGCCGCCGATGCCGCCCTGCCCGGCGTGGCGCAGGCGCTGCTGCAGGAACATGGCCTCGCCGCCGACAGCCTGGCGACGCTGGTCAGCGACGCCGACCATCGCGGCAGCCGGCCGCTAGAGACCCTGCAACTGGCCGCCGCGGTGACGCCGCACCTGGATCCGAATCAGGACTGCCTGGCGGCAGGCAATCTCTGCGGCCATATCGGCGCCGCCGCGCCCTTGCTGGCGCTGGCGCTTGCCGTCGACGCCAGCAAGGAACACGACGCGCCGGTGCTTGCCGTGCTGACCCAGGATCCCTTGTTGCGCGGCATCGCCGTCGTGGCCAGCTTTGAATCGTATCCTCCGACGAATCCTTCCCCTCCGTCCCCAACATGACCAGCCCATCCGGACTGTTTTCCAGCTTCACCAGTTTCCTGAGCGACACACGCTCCTGGATATCCCGCATCGCGTCCAGCCCGAAGACGTTCATCTTCTTCGGACTCATCGCCTTGCTGGTCTTCCTGTTTCTCCTGGCCGATACGCCAGAGACCGGGCTGGTGTGGGCCGGCACCGCGCTAGGCGTCTTCCTGGTGCTGTGGCTGTTGGTCTTCGTGATCCGCCGCGCTCGCTCACGCAAGGCCAATGACCAGCTTGGCGACGTTCTGGAGAAGCAGGCGCAAACCGGCAAGAGCAGCTCGCGCGGCGACGTGCAAGCCCTGCGCGAACGCATGTCGCAGGCGGTACGCACCATCAAGACGTCGAAGATCGGCCAGTTGTCCGGCAATCAGGCCTTGTACGAACTGCCCTGGTACATCGTCATCGGCAACCCCGCCGCCGGCAAGAGCAGCGCGGTGATCAACTCCGGCCTGCAATTCCCCTTCGCCGACAAGAACGGCGCGGCGGTGCGCGGCGTGGGCGGCACGCGTAACTGCGACTGGTTCTTCACCACGGAAGGCATCCTGCTCGACACCGCCGGCCGCTACTCCGTACACGAGGAAGACCGCGACGAATGGCTGGGCTTCCTGGACCTGTTGAAGAAGCACCGCTCGCGCGCGCCCATCAACGGCATCATCGTGGCCGCCAGCATCGACGAGCTGTCGGCGTCCGGCCCGGAGTTCGCCATCGAGCTGGCCAAGAACCTGCGCCAACGCGTACAGGAACTGATCGACCGGCTGGAAGTCTTCGCGCCGGTGTACATCATCTTCACCAAGGCCGACCTGATCGCCGGCTTCGACGAGTTCTTCGCCGACAGCGACGAAGGCGAACGCAACCGCGTCTGGGGTGCCACCCTGCCCTACGGCGCCGAGGAAAGCCGCGACGTGCTGGCGCTGTTCGATGCGCGCTTCGACGAACTGTACGAAGGCCTGAAGGAAATGGGCACGGCGCAGATCTCCTTGCGACGTTCCGGTGACCTGCCTCCCGGCCTGCTGACCTTCCCGCTGGAATTCGCATCGATCAAGCCCGCGCTGCGCACGTTCCTGTCGACGCTGTTCGAGACCAACCCTTTCCAGTACAAGCCCATCTTCCGCGGCTTCTACTTCACCAGCGCCCTGCAGGAAGGCGTGGCGCGCAGCACGTCCACCGACAAGCTGGCCGAACGCTTCGCCCTGGCGCCATCACGGCGCGCGACCACGCAGCACGTGTCATCGCACAACGGCTATTTCCTGCGCGACCTGTTTTCCAACGTCATCTTCTCCGACAAGAAACTGGTGCGCCAGCATGCCAGCCCAGGCAAGGTGCGCATGCGCTATCTGGGTTTCTTCGGCTTGGTGCTGGTGCTGGGCCTGGTGCTGGGCGGCTGGACCTGGTCCTATATGGGCAACCGCCAGCTGGCCTCGAATGTGCAAGCCGACCTGGACAAGGTCGTGCGCATGCAGCAGGAAGGCTCCGACCTGCAGAGCCGCCTGGAAGCGATGCAGATACTGCAAGACCGCATCGAGCAACTGGATCGCTACGCCACCAGCCGCCCGATCTCGCTGGGCCTGGGGCTGTACCAGGGTGACGAACTGCGCCATCGCTTGCTGCAGGAGTACTACGCCGGCTTGAACCAGATCATGCTGATGCCGGTCAAGGGCAGCCTGGAAGACTATCTGGCGCGGGTCGGCAATTTCGCTACCCCGGCCAGTGGCAATGGCAATGGCACTGCCAACACGACTGGCCAGCCTCCGGTCCGTCCCGTGCCGGTGACGGCAGCGGCGCCCGACACGCTGTTCCAGGACTCCTCGCCGACCAATCCGCAGGACGCGTACAACGCGTTGAAGACCTACCTGATGATGTCCAGCCGGGAACACGTGGACCCGACCCATCTGTCGGACCAGATCACGCGTTTCTGGCGCGGCTGGCTGGAGACCAACCGCGGCACCATGCCGCGCGACGCGCTGATCCGCAATGCGGAACGCATGATCTCCTTCTACTCGGCGCGCTCGTCCGACGCCGAATGGCCACGCATCAATCTGAACCTGGCGCTGGTCGAGCGTACGCGCGGCAATCTGCGCACCGTGATGCAAGGCATGCCGGCCCGCGAGCGCGCCTACGCCACCATCAAGGCGCGCGCCGCCACGCGCTTCCAGACGATGACGGTGGCCCGCATCGTCGGCAACCAGGACAACGTGGTGATGGCCGGCAGCTACGCTATCCCGGGCACGTTCACGCGCGAGGCCTGGGAGCAATACGTGCAGCCGGCTATCCGCGAAGCGTCCAGCAAGGAACTGCAGACCACCGACTGGGTGCTGGGCGTGAACGCCCGCGACGACCTGACGCTGGAAGGCAGCCCGGAGCAGATCCAGAAGAGCCTGGACACGATGTACAAGACGGAATACGCGGAGGAATGGAAGAAATTCCTGGGTGGCGTCAGCATCCAGCCCTTCACCAGCTTCAGCCAGGCCGTGGACGCGATGAACCGCCTGGGCGACCCGCAAACCTCGCCCATTGCCAAGTTGATCAACACGGCCTATGACCAGACGTCCTGGGACAACCCCTCGCTGATCAGCACCGGCCTGCAACAAACGCAGACCGGCGTGGTGGCCTGGTTCAAGCGCGAAGTGCTGCGCCAGAGCACGGCCCCACAGGTCAAGGAGAATCCCAACAACACGCTGCCCATGGGCCCGGTGGGCCGCGAGTTCTCGGACGTGGCGCGCCTGGTGGTGGCGCATGAGAACCAGTCGCTGCTGGGCAACTACATGACGGCTTTGTCGAAGATCCGCACGCGCTTCAACACGCTCAACAACCAGGGCGATCCCGGGCCCGGTGCGCTGGTGCTGATGCGGCAGACGCTGGAAGGCAAGGAATCGGAACTGGCCGACGCCTTGAAGCTGGTGGACGAACAGATGCTGGCAGGCTTGACCGACACCCAGCGCGAAACACTGCGCCCGCTGCTGGTGCGCCCACTGGTGCAGGCCTACGCCGTGACGCTGCAACCCGCCGAACGCGAGCTGAACAAGGTGTGGACGGCGCAGATCTACCAGCCCTTCAACCAGGACCTGGCCGAAAAATATCCCTTCTCGCCCAACGCCACCGTGGAAGCCAGCGCGCAAGAGATCGGCCAGATCTTCGGCCCGCAAGGCGCCATCGCCAAGTTCGTGTCGGACACGCTGAGCCCGCTGACCGTACGCCGCGGCGACGTGTTGACGGCGCGCACCTGGGGTGACCTGGGCGTCAATCTGCTGCCGACCTTCACCGCGAATTTCTCGCAGTGGGTGGCGCCGCTGTCGGGCGCGGCGGCCGGTGGCGGCGCGGCGGCGCAACCGCAGACGCTGTTCCAGATCCAGCCCAAGCCCGCCCAGGGCGTGACCGAGTACACCATCGAGATCGACGGCCAGCAATTGCGCTATCGCAACACACCGCCGCAGTGGGTCAACTTCGTATGGCCCAACGCCCAGGGCGCCCCCGGCGCCCGCATCACCGCCACGGCCTTCGACGGCAGCGTGGTCGAGGTGGTGAACGAGCCTGGCCGCTACGGCCTGGAAAAACTCATCGGTTCAGCGCAACGCACTTCCAATCCTGACGGTAGTTTCAATATGACCTGGTCCAAAGCCGGCGTTTCGGTCCCCGTCACGCTACGCATCATCAGCAACGCCCAGGCGGCCGGCTCCGGCGCCAGCGAACCTTCCAGCGGCCAGGGCCTGCGCAATCTGCGCCTGCCCCAGGCGGTGGTGTCGCCCACGCCGGCCAATCTGGCGGACAGCCGCACGGCCGCGACACCGGCCCCAACCCAGACTCGTGCAGGGGGCAAATAATGAACGCGCCCTTGCAATCCCCCGCGTATCGCGCCGCCTACTTCGGCAAGATTCCTTCGCGTGGCGACTTCGTGCGCAGCACCACGCATCCGCAGTTGATGGCCAGCCTGGACGCCTGGGCCGCCAATACGATGGAGCTGCTGGCGCAGGACCCGCATTGGAAGACGCTGTACGACGACGCGGCGGGTTTCAATTTCGCATTCCTGGGGCCACGCAGCAAGATCGCGGTGGCGGGACACCTGCGCCCCAGCCAGGACCAGTCCGGACGGCGTTTTCCTTTCCTCAGCGCGACGTCGCTGGAGGTCTCGCGGCCGCAGGAATTCATGGCCCGCAGTCCGGTATCGTTCAGTCGTCTGTGGAACCGGCTCGACGCGGTGACGACGACACTGATCACCGATGCGGACTCCAGTTCCGGGCTGCAGTCCTTGAACAGCCTGGAAGGCGCCATCCACATCGCACCGGACGACGGCTTCGATACCTTCGTCGATGTACAGACGCTGGAGCGCGTGGAACAGATGCTGCGGGGCGATGGCCATGAGTTACGGCTGCACGACGTCATCCTGGCCTTGGGCATCCTGCTGGAACCGGTGATGAACAGCGGCGCCTCGCATCTGGATCAGGGGCTGTCGCTGCCCTTGCCCAGCGATCCCATGTACGCGAACCTGGTGGCGGCCTATTGGATGACGCTGGTGACGCCGTTCCTGGCGCTGGCGGATTTCGAAGTCGCGACGTTCATCGGCCGGATCGGCGGCAAGCCCCGCCTGGTGATCGGCTTTCGCGGCGCCTCGCCGCATACCCTGGCCAGCCTGCTGTCGACGCCGCAGGTACTGGCGGCGCAGAACATCGTGCTGGATCAGGCGCCATGGGTGAACGAGCACGTCAACGCCAGCCATGGGCTGGCCAAGCTGGCCAGCTATCTTGATCAACCGAAATTGTCGCTGCGCACCGCGCTCGACACTTTCCGCGAAGTTTTTATCGGAGCATGACTATGCGCCTGGCTTTCTTTGCCGCCGCCTTCGCGCTGTCCGGCGCCTGCGCCGCCCAGGACGCGGCCACCGTGGTGCCCGCCAATGTGGTGCCGCAACCGGGTCAGGTCGTGGCCAGTGGCGCCGTTCCCGACCAGGCGACCAAGGCCGATGTGCTGGCCAAGCTGCAGCAGCTGTATGGCGTGGGCAATGTGATCGACCGCATCGACGTGGGTGGCGTGGTGGCGCCGCCGAATTGGAGCTCGCACGTCGGCAAGATGATTTCACCGCCCTTGAAGCAGATCAATCGGGGGCAGCTCGATATCGACGGCACGCAGATCAGCCTGCGCGGCGAGGTGCAGAACGAGGCCTCGCGCCAGCAGATCGCCAGCAGTCTGGCGACGGCGCTGAATCCGACCTACAAGATCGTCAACGGCTTGCGGGTGGCGGCGGCGAAGGACGAACAGGGGATGCTCGACAATCTGCTCGCCAATCGCACGGTGGAGTTCGAAACGGGCAGCGCTACGTTGACGACGCGGGGGCGCGAGCTGCTGGACGAAGTGGCCAATGTGCTGCCGCGCATCCGTGCGGACAAGGTGCAGATCATCGGCCACACGGACAGTTCCGGCAGCCGGGCGACGAATCTGGCGCTAAGCCAGGCGCGGGCGGATGCGGTGAAGGCTTATATGGTGGAAAAGGGACTGCCCACGGGGCGCTTCGACGCGGTAGGCGTGGGACCGGATCAACCCTTGATGACCAATGCCACGGCTGAAGGACGGGCCAAGAACCGGCGCATCGAGTTCCGCGCCGGCAGTTGATCTATCCTTCACTTCCTGTCTTCGGCACACCGAGGAGTTCTTCCAGGTCCGCAAGACCCTGGTCGTTCTTGAGAACGGTGCGCAGCCACAGGTGCAAGGACATCTCACCCCAACTGGCGGCTTTGTCGGCCAGGTAAGCGACCGGGCTGTGCGGTTCGGTGCGGCGAAAGAAGTCGGCCACTTCGCGTAGCTGGTGCAGGGCCTGGTCGCGGGTCTGGATGGGACCACGGGCGGCCGGCGCGGCGTGGCCGGCGGGATGGTGTGCGGCGTGACCGGTAGGGTGGCCCGAACCGGACGCGGATTCCTGCGCAAGACTCATGGTGGGTTCCAGACGTTCTGCCTGATCGCGCGCGCTGGTGCCGGCGCCATCGGTAGGTACGGTGCCGGCAGCGAAGCCGGATGGCGATGCGGAGCCGGCTGCCGCGCTGTCGCTGCGTACCAGCAGTCCCGCTTCACGGGCGAATCGTGTGGCCAGGGCGGACGCGTTGCGCAAGGCTTCGCGCAAGGCGGAGAACGAAGGCCCCTCGTCGCCCAGGCGGTCTTGCAGCAGCCGGTCCAGGCTGTCCAGGGCCTGCATGCAACCGTCCAGATCGACCAGCAGTTCGGAATAGAAGGCCGGCGGCGTGTCGCGGCGCGCGGCATCGAACTGGTCCTGCGTGACTTTGCCGCGGGTCAGTTCGGAGGCATCCTGCGGCGCGCGCTTGATGGCATTGGCCAACTGGACAGCGCTGTCCCATACGGCCAGGCCATAACGGCCTGCTTCGCTGCGGGTGAGCGGAACTTCAACGACCAGTTGGCGCGACTGGCTGATCAACCAACCCAGGTTGCCGATACGCTGCGCCGCATCGCCATCCTCGGCGCGCGGATGCAAGCCTTCCCAATAATCCCGGCACAAGGCTTCAACCAGGCGATAGCCATCACGCAAGCCGCCAAAGCCTTCGCGACGCGCCCATGCCTCGGTCAACCAGGCCGCCACGCGGATGTCCTTGCTGCGTTCGCGCAGGACGATGCCGCACAGACGCACCACCTGCGGCCAGTCGGCTTCCTTCAGGTCGATGACCCAATCGCCCTGCTCCAGACCCGGCTCATCAAAGCGGCGCGCTTCGCGAATCTGGTCGAATTCGGCCGAGAACACCATGTCTTCGCCGCACGGGTCATCACCCGGTATCGGCTGCAATAACGTATCGAGGTCTGTCATTGTTGTTGGCTGAAGGCTCGGCGGCGCGCGCCCGGGCAACGGCCGTCTCGTAAGCAGAAAAAGGGATACGGGATGATCCCATAGCGTTGCGGCAAGTAGAAGGCTGACGAAACGCTCTCTTACAAAATGAGTAACGAATAATGATGAAGCCGTAAGGGTTCGCCAATATCATTTCCGCTGCGTTGGACCCTGGCCGGTACCTGTCGTCCTGGTTGACGATTGCGGCCGCCGCAGCGCATCCATACCATCCGACTGCATTCCCTCTGCCCTGAACCTAAGGTCTGCCCGTCATGAGCAATGAATTCCGCCTGGCCTTCGATGGCCGCTATTACCGCGGTACGCCTCGCCGTGCCCCCGATGGCACCTACGTCAGCGGCGAGGGCGCGATCACGCGCGCGCCGGACGGCACTTATGTCACCGGTAAGCCGCAGCGCACGCCTGACGGCCACTACATCGGCGGCGCGGACCCGGTGCGCCAGGCACCGGACCGCTCCTTCGTCTCGGGCGATGTGCGCCTGGCGCCGGACGGCACGCTGGGCTAGCAAGCGCGGCGCCCCCTCTTACGCAATCACGGCTCACGAACTCATCATCATGGCGCGTCCAGTCATACGCAAAGGCGACCGCACTTCACATGGCGGCGTGGTGGTCGAGGGCGACGAGACTGTCGTCGTCTTCGGCCAGCCCATGGCCCGTGTCGGCGACCGCGTGACCTGCCCCAAGTGCAGCGGCACGCACACGATCGTCGAGGGTACGCCGGACGTCGGCTCAGACCGCAAAACCGCGGTCGAAGGCATGAAGACATCCTGCGGCGCCACCCTCATCGCCAGTCAGCAGTTCTATACGCTGGGCGGTTGAGCCCATTCAGCCGTGTCACTGCCAAGCGGACCGGCGGGATAGTCCCAGCGCATGGGCGCGCCTTCCATCGCGAGCGGCGGCCGGGCGCGTTGCGCGGGCCCCCACGCAGTGGCTTCGTGATCGGCCGCGTAATCGTCTTCGCGCGTTTCCAGGCCCGGCTGTTCCCGCGCACCTTCACCGGCCGATTCGGCAAGTTCGAACAGAGCCTCGGCGGAGCGCGCCAAGGACAAACGCGCGTTGACGGCAACACCCTCCTCCAGCCGCAGTTTCAGGCCACGCAGCACGGCAGCGGCGATCAGATAGCCAGTGCCTTGGTCCAAAGCCTGTGCGGGCATCGGCACAGGCTTGTCGGCGCCGCGCCAGACCATGCCGGCATGCGCGATACCACTGCTCATTTGCACCAGGCTGTCAAAACCACGCCGGCCTTGCCACGGTCCGCTCCAAGCATATGCGTCCAGCGTGACGTCGACCAACGCGGGGTTGATGCCGCGCCGGGCCTTGGCGTCATAGCCCAGGTTGTCGAGGGCGTCCGGGCGGTAGCCATGCACCAGCACGTCCGCCTGGGCCAGCAGCGTTTCGAAACGCCCACGATCAGCCGGGTCGCGCAGATCCAGGCGCGCGCAGCGTTTACCCAGCGTGACCTCCGGCGCCAGCACAGGTTCGTCCCAAGCCGGTGGATCGATGCGCAGGACTTCCGCGCCGTAGCCCGCCAGGAAGCGCGTGGCCACCGGGCCGGCCAGGATGCGAGTCAGGTCGAGGACCTTGAGGCCCGCCAGCGGACGGCCGGGCGTCGGGCGCCATGGCGCCGTGGCGGCAAGAGGATGCTTAGTCCACGCGATGAGTGGCTCGGCCGCGAGCGCCTTGCCTTGCGGATGCGCGCGCCATTGCTCCCGCGTGTGCATGACGGCAGCGCAACCGCCCGCGGCGACGACGGCCTGCTGCAGATCCAGGCCCTGCCACCGGGCCACCGTCGCGGCCACGGCGGCGCGGTCTTCGGCACAGCGCAGGACAGCCAAGGCAGCAGCCCGATGGTGGGGGGCGTTGGTGTGCAGGCGTATCCATCCATCCGCGCTGCGATAGTCACCGGCGATACTGTCCCACATGGGCGGCAGAGCCCACCCCACCGGCCGCAGTGAGGTGCCGAACCATAGGCCGGTAAGCCGATGGTCGATCGTCAATCGGGGCAGGATGCCGGTTGCCGTGGATGGATTCGCGGCGACCGCCGGGGCAGCGGCGGCGGGCAAAGGCGCGCGCGACAAGGGGTGCGACAACGGGCGCAACAAGGCTCGCAATGCGGCGCCGGCCGCGGCCACGCTGCCGGCGGCGAAGTCGTCGACAGGCAGGACATAGGGCAGCACGCCCTCGCCCTGGAAGTCGATATGGTCCAGGTCCTCCCGCGCCAATCCCAAGGCGTCCGCCGCGACGCGCAAGAATGCTCGGCTTACAGGTGAATCTCCGGTTTCGGAATGATCCGTTGCTGCTCTGTCCATCATGGCTGGCCTCCAATACCGGCCGCTCGTCACGGCCCTGTTCGATGATCGACACCACCGGCCGCGCTTGACAGCCGATGCGTCTCACCGCCAGCATAAGCGCCACGATATTGACGTCAATCTTGATGCTAAACATCAATATCAATATGCAGCGGCACGGCTTCGCGCGAAGCATGCACCACGGGAGATCAAGCACATGGCATGGATAGGCGCTCAAGACGCCCTGCGCATCCTGGGCGTGCGCCCGCAGACGCTGTACGCCAACGTCAGCCGCGGTCGCATCCGCGCGCGGCCGGATCCGCAGGACAGCCGCCGCAGCGAGTATCGCGAAGAAGATGTCCTGCGCGCGGCGCGGCAGGCGCGCGGCCGGCGCAAGGTCGAAACCATTGCGGCCGAGGCGATCGAATGGGGAGATCCCGTGCTGCCTTCAGCGATATCTACGGTAGTCGATGGCCGTCACTGGTATCGCGGCCAGGACGCCATCACCCTGGCCACGCACGCCCAGTTGGAAGACATAGCCGCCCTGCTGTGGCAGACGGAACCCCTGACATTCACGCCCGCGAACCTTGCCGGAACGTCCCGCGCGCTGCCCCAAGCGGCGCGAAGAGGCTCCTTGCAGAAAAGCATGCGCCCGCCTTCGCCCGGCCCCGCTCTGGCAGCGGGATTCGCGGCCCTGGCGCAGCGGGCCGGGCAGGATTTCCCGACCATCGGCCGCACGCCTGCTACCTTGCGCGCGGAGGCCCGCGAAATCATGGCGAGCCTTTGCGCCGCCATGCTAGGCGCGGCGGTGCCCAAGCAGGTCACTCTGCATGAGCACATCTGCGCCCGATGGCGGCAGCCGGCCGCCGCGAACTTTGTCCGCCGCGCCCTGGTACTGATGGCGGATCACGAACTGAATGCCTCGGCGTTCTCGGTGCGGGTCACGATATCCACCGGCGCGTCGCTGGCCGCCGGGATTCTGGCCGGCTTGGCCACCCTGTCCGGTCCTTTGCACGCCGGCGCCACGCAAGCCGTTGCCGCGCTGGCCGAAGAGGCCCGTCAACACGGTCCGGAAAGCGCGGTGCGCGCCTGCCTGGCGCAAGGCCGCCCCCTGCCCGGTTTCGGCCATCCGCTTTATCCCGATGGCGATCCCCGGGCCGCCATGCTGCTGGCGACCAGCAAGCCGCCCCCGCATTACCGCCGGTTGGCTGAATACGTCGAAGCCAACGTCGGCGAAATCGCCAGCGTCGACTTCGCGCTGGCGGCCGGTTGCGCGCGTCACGGGCTACCGGCCGATGCGCCCTTCGTTCTGTTCGCGCTAGGCCGCTGCGTCGGTTGGTTGGCGCACGCCTTGGAACAGGCACAGGCACAACGGCTCATCCGCCCGCGCGCCCGCTACGTCGGCATCGCGCCCGGCGCGTCGCTGGCTTGAACGTGGCTTAAACGAGCGTCAGCGTCACGTTGATATTGCCGCGCGACAGCTTCGAGTATGGGCAAAGCTGGTGCGCCGCGTCTATAACGGCTTGCGCCTTCTCGCGTTCCAGGCCCGGCAGGCTCACGTTCAGGCGCGCCTGCAGGAAGAATCCCCCCTCACCCGAGCAAAGATCGACCTCGGCATCCACGGCGACATCAGCCGGCACGGTGACGTTCAGCTCCTTGGCTGCCCGGCCCATGGCACCGATGAAGCAAGCCGACCAGCCCGCCGCGAACAGCTGCTCCGGGTTGGTGCCCGCGCCCTGGCTGCCCGGGGGCGAAAGCTTGGTATCCAGGCGACCATCGTCGCTTTTGGCATAGCCTTCGCGACCGCCGGTGGTATGGGTCTTGCCCGTGTAGATGATCTTCTCGACTTGGTTCATGGCTTTTTCCTGTTCAGATAAGGGAGTGCGTGCTGAGAAACGACCATCGGATAAATCCCGGACGTGGCGTGCTGACCACATTTCTTATCTCGATAATCATTATGAAGCGAACTATATCCGAACCATGGGCGGTCCGCAACTACAATAATGATTATCTCGATAACTATCTGCCAGGGCACCATGACCAAGAAATCCGCGACCGACCGCGACACGGCCAAGCTGGGCGATTTCATGTGCTTCGCCATCTACTCCACCAATCTGGCGTATTCGCGCGTCTACAGGCCCGTGCTGGAAAAGCTCGGGCTGACGTATCCGCAGTACGTCACGATCATCTGCCTGTGGGAAGAAGATGACCAGACCGTCAAAGGTTTGAGCGAGAAGCTGTTTCTCGAACCCAGCACGATGACCCCCATGCTCAAGCGGCTGGAGGCCATGGGTCTGTTGCGGCGCGAACGCGACAGCAACGACGAACGCAGCGTCCGCGTTTCCCTCACGGACGCCGGCCGCGCCCTGCGTGAAAAAGGCCTGCCCTATCGGGCCGTGACCGGCAAGGCGGCCGGCCTGTCACCGGAAGAATTCCGCGTCCTGCAGAAGGCCATCGTCAACCTGCGCGGCAATCTCATCAAAGCGTCCGAAGAGCCGGTTCAGCTCGACACATGACGAACGAGCCGACCTTGCATCCCCAGGATGGCGTCGCCCCCTCCTGACCCCGCGCTATCATGGCGGTTGACCCTCGAACAAGGAAGGCGCCGCGCATGACCGACAAACTGCGGCTGGACAAATGGCTGTGGGCCGCGCGTTTCTACAAGACGCGCAGCCTGGCTGTCGATGAAATCGGCAAAGGCCGGGTGCTGGTCAACGACCAGCCCGCCAAGCCGGCGCGTGAAGTCGGGCCCGGCGATACCATCACGCTGCGCAAGGAAACCCCCGCCATGCACGTCCGCGTGGTAGCGGTCAGCGCGGTGCGCGGGCCTGCCCCCGTGGCACGCACGCTGTACGAGGAAACCCCGGAAAGCGCCGCCGCCCGCGCGCACGCCGCCGAAATGCGCCGCCTGGCGCCCGAGCCGGCACAAAGCATCAGCGAAGGCCGGCCCACCAAGCGCGACCGCCGCCTGATAGACATGGTGCGCGGCAAGTAAGCCGCACCCGGCAAGCGCTTGCCCCGACAAACGCGGAGCAGCCATCAGCCCGCGGCGGCCTTCCTCGGCCGCCCCCTTACCGCTCCCGCAAGAAGCGATTGCGCAGCGTCCCCAAGCCCGTCAAGGACACCTCCACCACATCGCCGTCGACCAGGTCAGGCGAATGCCCGTCGGTGCCCATCCACAGGATGTCGCCCGGATAGAGCGTCAGATATCGGCTCATCGTGCTGATGAAGGTATCGATGCCGAACAACATGTCGTTGGTATGGAAACGCGTGCTCTCCTTGCCGTTGAGCTTGACCACGGTTTCCATGTTCTCGACGTCCGCTTCCGTCTCTATCCAAGGCCCCATGGGCTTGAATGTGTCGGCATTCTTGGCGCGCCAGAAAGTGCGGTCCGATTTTTGCCAGTTGCGCTCGCTGACGTCATTGCCCATGGTGTAGCCCAGCACGCAGGACCGCGCATCGGCGGGACTGAGATTGCGCGCCCGTTTGCCGATCACCACGACCAACTCGCCTTCATAATGCACCTTCGTCGCATCCGCGGGGATGACGACATCCTGGCCATGGGCAATCAGCGCGTTGTTGGCTCGATACCCCACATCGGGTTTGTCGGGGATCTTCAGGCCTTCCGTGGCGATATGCTTGGTGTAGTTCAAACCCACGCAGTAGAAGGTGGGCGGCACAACCGGCACGTCCAGGCGCACGTCGTCCAGGCGCAGGATGTCTCCCGTTTTTTCATGGCCATTGAAGGGGTCGCCGCGCACCGGCAGCACCCTGTCGTCTTCCAACAGCGCGTAGAACGCCGTCGGGCGCTGGCCGTCCTGCCGGTCATCCTCGCCCCCAAGATGGGCACGTATCCACTTCATCGTCGTCTCCTGAAATCGTAGCAAAGCATAGAGGCAGCTTGGCAGCCTTGGAATCAAGCATGCGGCGCCGGCATGGCGAAGGTCGGTTCGTCCCCGCGCATCTCCTTGATCAGCCACGCGCCAGCGACACGGACCAGCTCGATATGGATGGTGCGAATATTTTCGATACCGTTCAAGGGCGCGGGACCTTGCGGCGTGCCGCCACTGTCATGACGCACCACCAGCATATAGGCGCGCATGCGGCAACGGTCTTCTTCCTGACTGTCGGCGACCAGATTGACGATCAGGTGGTGGATCCGCTGCGTCTTCGAGCGTGGCGCCAGCGCGTCCAATACAGCCTGGCGGCTGGTCAGCACCTTGCCCTGCCGGTGCCAGGCGCCGTCGGGCGCCAGCCGGTCGGCCAGGGCTTCATAGCGATACTCATCCAGGTCGCGATAGAAAGCCATCACCTGGTTGTGGCACACGGCCAGCGTGGCGGCCTTCATGACATCGCCAGTGGACTCGGCGGATCTTGGTGTATCGGTCATCGTCAATTCTCCTGCCGCAGTTCAGCCTGCACGGAATCGGCCCAAGCGCGCGCAACGGGATGCACGTTCGGGGCTGGTGGGGCTAAAGGGGCAATAGGGGCTAAAGGGACAATAGGGGCTGGAGTGGCATAGGGCGCAAAGGGTGGAAAAGGATGCGGCAGCCGCAGCACATCGGGACCGATGTCCGCCAACGCCGGCGTACCGCACAATTGCATGGTGCGCGCCAGTTCATCGCGCAGGATGGCCAAAGCCTTGGCCGCGCCTGCTTCGCCAGCGGCCAGCACGCCATACAACGTCGCTCGTCCCGTCAGCACGCCGGCCGCGCCCAGCGCCAGGGCCTTGTAGACATCGCCGCCACGCCGCACGCCGCCATCGAGCAGCACCGGCACGCGGCCGGCCGCAGCCGCCACCACTTCGGGCAACGCCCACAAGGTGGCGATGCCGCCGTCCAGTTGACGCCCGCCGTGGTTGGACACCACCAGCGCATCGGCGCCCAGGCGTACGATGGCGTCGACGTCAGCACCGTTCACCACGCCCTTGACGATCAGCTTGCCCGGCCAGCGGTCACGCAGGCGGGCCAAGGCAGTCAGATCGAAGGCCGGATCGTAGTTGCGTCCCGCCACCGACCGCATGGCCTTGCGGTCCGCGGCCACCTGGTTCAGGCCCACCAGGCTGGGCATCAGCGGGGGCCGCCGCCACAGCATGTCTAGCGACCAGGCGGGCTTGCGGGCGAAGTGAAAGAAGTTGCGCGGCCCGATCTTCATCGGAAACGCCAGCCCATGGGCAAGGTCGCGTTCGCGCTTGCCGCCCACGGGCAGGTCCACCGTGATGACCAGCGCTTCATACGCGGCCGCGCCGGCCCGTGCGATCAAGTCATGCAGCCGGTCCTTGTCCTGCAGGATGTAGGCCTGGAACCAGAGCCGTCCGGGCGCCTGGTCGGCGATTTCCTCGATGGAGGCGGTGGCCGATGTCGACAGGGCGTAGGGAATGCCGGCCGCGACGGCGGCGCGCGCAAGCATGACGTCGCCGCCGCGCCAGCCGAAGCCCACCGCCCCGGTGGGACCGATGGCCAAGGGCATGCCGACCGGGCGCCCCAGCAGGGTGCCGGTCAGATCGACCTGCGACACATCGCGCAGCACATGCGGCGACAAGCGCACGTCGGCGAATGCCGCGGCGTTGGCCCGCAACGTCAGCTCGTCTTCCGCGCCGCCATCGAAGAAGTCGAAGATGGGACGCGGCAAACGCGCCCGCGCCTGCTGGCGCAAACGTTCGATGGAATAACAGTCGTCAAGAATACTAGTCATGAAGCCCACAAGAATGCACTACTTCCACAAGAGCGCCGCCACCACGGACACGGTGGAGCCAGCTTTGCCGGTCCGCCAGCGACGCGCCTTGAGGGGAGCGCGCATCGCGCGCTGGAGTATCCCGTCCTACCGGTCCGCCAGCGCAGCCCCCGAGGGGGCTGCGCTCAGCGCCGTTGGGCGGGATCAATCCTCGCCTTTCACATTGCCGCGCTTGATCACTTCAGCCCAGCGCGCCTTGTCCTGCACCAGGAAATCGCGGAACTGTTCCGGTGAACCGCCCACCGCCTGCGCGCCCAATGCGGCGAACTGCTGCTGTACCTGCGGCCGCGCCAGCGCTTCGTTCACGGCCTTGTTCAGCCTGTCCACGATGGGACGCGGCGTGGCGGGCGGCACCAGCAGGCCTACCCAAGGCGAACCTTCGTCGAAGTTGTGATAGCCCAGCGATTCCATGGTGGGTACGCCGGGGAAGTCCGCCAGCGGCTCCTTGGTGCCCACGCCCAGGACGCGCAGCTGCTTCTGTTGCACGTAATTGGCGATGCCGATACTGGGATAGAACATGAAGGAAATACGGCCGGCCAGCATCTCCTGCAATGCAGGACCGTTGCCCTTGAACGGGACGTGCGTCATGCTCAGATTGTCCGAGGTCGCCATCATCTCGGCGGCCAGATGGGCCGAGCCGCCCACGCCCGATGAGCCATAGGTCAGCTTGCCGGGATGCGCCTTGG
Organism: Bordetella sp. LUAb4; assembly: GCF_021325795.1. Taxonomy (GTDB): domain Bacteria; phylum Pseudomonadota; class Gammaproteobacteria; order Burkholderiales; family Burkholderiaceae_B; genus Bordetella_C. The sequence continues at coordinate 80,242 of NZ_JAHPZX010000001.1, forward strand.
CATCGGCCACCAGGCTCTTGGCGTCCTTGTACTGCGAGTTGTAGCTGGTCACCAGCACCATGGGCAGCTTGCAGATATTGCTGACCGGGGTCAGGTCCTTGACCGGATCGTAGTTGTAGCGGCCCGGGTACAGCAGCGGATTGACGCTCCACGTCAACGAGGTCACCAGCACCTTGTACCCGTCCGGTTCCGATCGCATCACGTCGGCGGCGGCGATGGACGCGCTGGCGCCTGGCTTGTTCTCCACGACGATGGATGTCTTCAGGATCTCGCCCATTTCCTTGGCCAGGATGCGGGCCAGCACGTCGGTCGGGCCGCCGGCGGCGTAGCCGATTTCCATGCGGATGGGACGGGAAGGATAATCGTCGGCGGCGCGGACGGTGCCGGCCAGCGTACACGCCGCCAGCGCGGCCACGGCCAGGGCGGCCCGGGGTTTATGGATATTCATGTGTTGTCTCCTCGCTTTAGCGACATCAATACAGTTCTGGAAAGTATTTGTCCGCCATCACCTGGCAGCGCTTGATCAAGCGCGGCTCATCGGGCCGGTAGTCGGCCACCGCGTTGTGGATGGTGCCCATGTTGTCCCACATCAGCACATCGCCTTCGGTCCAGCTGTGGCGATGCCGGTATTGCTCCTGCAATTGATGGCGGAACAGGAAATCCAGCACTTCGGCACTGCGCGCTTCCGGCAGCTCGTTGATGCGCATCGAATAGCCGGGGTTGGCGTACAAGACCTTGCGGCCAGTGATCGGATGCGTCAGGAACACCGGATGCGAAACGGGCGGTTTGCGGCGGCGCTGCTCCTCGGTCAACGGCGGCCGGGTGCTGCCCTTCTCGCGCCGCATCATTTCCCAGAACTTGTTGAAGTCATGGGTGATGGTCATGCCGTCGAGTTCGCGCTTGAGATCTTCCGGCAACCCTTCGTAGGCCGCGTGCATATTGCAGAACTCGGTATTGCCCAAGGGCTTGCCATCACGCATGGGAATGCGGATGCCGAACAGCACATTGGCGAAGGCAATGGTGCGGCTGTAGGACATGTCCGTGTGCCAGTCCTGGCCCGCATCGCTCAGGCCGATCGGCTTGCCGTTCTCGACGAGGTTGGACAGGATCATCACTTCCGGCAGATCGGCTTCGTGATACATGTTGGCGACGTTGACCTCCAGCTTGCCGAAGTTCTCCGAAAAGCCCTTGAGCTGCGCGGCGCTCAACTGCTGCCGCGGAAAGCTGACTACGCCATATTGGCCCAGCGCTGCTTCGATGGCGCGGTAGTCGGCGCTCGCCAGAGGCTGGCCCAGGTCTATGCCCTCGATGCGCGCGCCCAATGACGTGCCCAGGGGAATGATGTCCATGATGTTTCCTTCCAGATAGATTCAGAATGCGGCGTGCAGGATGGCCAGTACATCGGCCGGATGGCCGACCGGCCGGGGATTCAGGGCCAGCCCGCGTTCCGTCATGACACGCTCGGCCAGGGCCGGCAGGTCATCGGCCGGGATGCCCAGATCGCGTAAATGCGCAGGCAGCGCATGGCGGCGCTGCAGGGTTAGCAGCCATGCGGATAAGGACGCATAGGGCGGCGTCGCGCGATTGACGGTATCCAACGCCGGCGCAAGGCGGGCAGCTACGGCGGGATCCGCCTCGTTGTAAGCGATGGCATGCGGCAACACCACGCTGTTGACCGCCCCATGCCCCAAGCGGTACCGCGTCGCCACCACGTGGCAGATCGCGTGGTGCAGACAGCTGCGCGCCATGGCCAGCACCATGCCGCCCAGATGCGCGGCGGCGAGAATGGTCCGACGCTGACGGGCGCCCTCGTCGGCCGCCAGCGCGGTCCCCGCCGCGGTAGCGGCAGACGTAGCGGAAACGGCAGCGGCGGGGCCGCCCAAGCCCTGCTGGAACATCCCCAGGGCCTGCAACGCCAGCGCATCCGACACCGGCGAGCGGCCCGTCGAATACAGTCCTTCCAGGCAATGCGCGATGCCATTCATGGCACTCTGATGCAACAGGGCCAGCGGCACATCTTCCGCCAGCGCTGGATCGATGAGCAGCGTGGAGGCCGACACACGCCGGTTCCAGAACATCAGCTTGTGCCCATGGCCATCGGCCACGCCGAAGGAACAGGTGGCTTCCGCTCCGGAGGCCGTCGTCGGCAAGGCGATGACAGGCAGTTGCGGGCTTACCCGACGCGGGATGTACATGCCGCGCGGCGGCTCATAGCGCGTGACGTGATCAGCCAGTTCGCCGCCCTCGGCCAACAGCAGTACCAGGGCTTTGGCGCTATCGGCCACGCTGCCGCCGCCTATCGCCACCACACAGTCCGGACCGAAGTCGCGCGCGCGGTTGGCCAGATCCGCCACCAGGCCGGCGTTGGAATGGGGCGGCACACCGGCCAGCTCCAGATGCGCCAGGTCACGCCATTGCGCCGCCAACGCGTGGTAACGCGGCGTCGCCGCGATGCGGTCCTGGGTCAGAATCAGCGGGCGCCGGCAATCCAGCGCATCGAGTTCGGCGCGCAAGCCGCTCGCGACACCGTCGCCGAAGCGTACGTGGGTGCCGTAGAGGTGGTAGTCAAACGTATCGTCGTTGCGTAGCGGGCCGCTCATCGTCTCTCGCGGTCTTGTTGAACAAGAAAAAATCCTTATGTCCGGGTCTCCGTCCGGGTCTCTACCCGACTTCCCGCCGCGGTCTCCGCGCTGCACAAGAAGAAAAAGGGGTTCCGGACCAGCGGCCAGGCACTGAAGAAGAAACAGTGTATGCAGCAGGCCGAATCGGCGACACTAGCGGAAAACAAAATGATTTTTTCCAATTTGGAAAAGGTGGAGACCGCGTGAACCTGATCGACTGCCTGGACGTCTTCGTCGAAGTCGGCAAGAGCCTGAACTTCTCCAAGGCGGCCGAAAGCCTGGGCGTGAGCAATTCGTCCGTGACCAAGAAGATCGCCTGGCTGGAGGCGCATTTCGAAGTCCAGCTGCTCAACCGCAACACCAAGCACGTCAGCCTGACCGAAAGCGGCCGCCTGCTGCTGGAAAACGCCGACATGCTGGCGCAAAGCGTGCGCGGCCTGAAGGAACTGGTGCAAGGCCCCGTGCGCACGGCCAGTGGCCGCATCCGGCTGGGAACGCCCCCCTTCTTCGGCGCGGTGCATCTGGTCCCGGCGATCGAGGACTTCCTGCGCCATTACCCGTCCATCAAGGTATCGCTGCTGCTCGACGACGGCCGTAGCGACCTGATCGCCGAGAACCTGGATCTATCGGTACGCATCGCGCCACGCCTGAAGGACACCAACCAGATCGCTTATCGCATCACCGTGGTGCCGCAAGTGCTGGTCGCCACGCCGGCCTACCTGCGGGTCCATGGCACGCCGCGCAGACCAAGCGACCTGGAGCAGCACAACTGCCTGGTCCACAACCTGAAGGCACCCACCAGCCATTGGACCTTCACCGACAGCCAGCGCGCCGCCCACGTGGTGCGCGTCAACGGCAGCTTCAGCTCGAACCTGGGGGAATCGATCCAGAACCTCGTCAAGCTCGACCACGGCATCTCCATGCATCCGCGCTACATGGTCGAGAACGACATCGCCGACGGTACCCTGCAGGTCCTGCTGCCAGGCTACGAGGCCGAGGGACTGGACATCTACGCCATCGTCCAAACCCGGCGCAACCTGCCCAACAAGGTGCGGCTGTTCGTCGACCACCTGCGCGCGTGGTTCCGCGACGCGGACTGGAAGCGCCAGCCCTTCAAGCCATGACCATGTCCAGCTCGCGCCCCGCGCGTTGCAGGTGCGTCACGCAATCGCGCACGATGCGCGAAGGCCGCCTGCTGGTGGGAAACAGGATCAGCGTACGAAAGTGCACCGCCGGCACGAAAGGCCGCAATATCAGCCCCTGCTGCACGAAACCGCGCGCGGTCAGGGGGTTGACCAGACCGCATCCCAGGCCCGCCAGCGCCATGGCGCAGACCGTGATGGAAAACGGCGTTTCCAGCACCAGCCGCGGCTGCACACCCTGTGCTCTCAGGATGTCGTCGGTTTCGCGCCGCGTGGTGTCCTCCGGCGCCAGCGCGATGAAGGGAACTTCATGCAGATCCTTGGGCCGCACTTCGCGCTTGTCCGCCAGGGGGTGGCCCGGCGGCACCGCCAGCATGGCGCGCACCTTGCCGAAGGGTTTGGCATCCACCGCCGTCGTATCGACCTCGTCCGCCGCCAACCCCAGATCGAACTGCCCCGTCGCCATCAACTCACGCACTTCCGACGACATCCGCGCCTGATAGGTGATGGCCACATCCGGATGCTGCAATTGAAAACCGCGCAAGGCCATCGGCAACAAGGTGGTGCTCAAGGCCGACAGCGAGGCGATGCGCAGCTCGCCCGTGCCGAAATCGCGGATACGCGCGGCGGCATTGCGCATCTGCACCATGCCGATAAAAGACTGGGCCACCTCGCGGAACAGCAGTTGTCCTTCCGGCGTCGGCACCATGCGCCCCTTGATGCGGTCGAACAATGCGAATCCCACCGAGCGTTCCAGCTCCTGGATGGCCTTGCTGACCGCCGGCTGCGAGATGCGCAGCACCTCCGCGGCACGCGAGGCGGTCTGATTGAGCATGACGGCATGGAAGACTTCTATCTGGCGCTGGTTCATCTGCCTTGCTAGCCTATAACCTACATGAATAGATCGACCGATTTTTAATATTAGACGGAATAAAACACCGATGCTGTAATGCCTTCCATTCCTTCTCGAAATGACCTGGGAGCAGTCTTATGAACGAATGGACGCAGTGCGTGATCACGCCGGCAGTCAACGATGAGGGATTTGCCAGCCTGGCCGTACCGGTGTACCGGGCATCGACCATTCCATTCGCCGACGCCCAGGCCTATGCCACGCGGCGCGAGCGGGGCGAGGAAGGCTATAGCTACGGTCTCTACGGCACGCCCACATCGCGCACCCTGGAACAGAAGATCACCCAACTGCACGGCGGCGTACGCACGTTGCTGGCCCCCTCCGGCCAGGCCGCCATTGCGCTGATCATGCTGCAGTTGCTGAACCAGGGCGACCGCGTGCTGATTCCGGACACGGTCTACCCGCCGGTGCGCGATTTCGCGGACAAGGACCTGACCCGCCTGGGCATCGAAGCACGGTTCTACGATCCCACCGACCTTGCCGCCTTGACCGCCCTGATCGACGACCGCACGCGCCTGGTCTGGCTGGAGTCGCCCGGCTCCACCACCATGGAAGTGCAGGACATGTCGGCCATCGCCGACCTGGCGCATCAACGGGGCGCATTGGTCGGCTGCGACAACACCTGGGCATCGCCGCTGTATTTCAAGCCTCTGCGCCATGGCGCGGACATCGTCGTCGAAGCGCTGACCAAATTCTTTGGTGGCCACTCGGACGTGCTGATGGGGTCCGTGACCGTCAAGGATCCCGCCCTGGCCACGCAGATCCGCGCCGGCCTGGGCCGAATGGGCGTGGGCATTTCACCGGACGACTGCGCGCTGGTGCTGCGCGGCATGGAAACCATGGCGCTGCGCATGGACCACGGCGCACGGGTCGCCCGCCGTTTGATCGAACGCCTGCAGGGACACCGCCTGGTACGCAACATTCTTTATCCCGCCCTGCCCGGTTCGCCCGGCCATGAACTGTGGAAACGCGACTTCAACGGCGCCAGCGGCGTCTTCAGCGTGGTCTTCACCGAAGCCGCGGCGCCGCACGTCGGCCCCGCCCTGGACGTCTTGAAGACGTTCGCCATCGGCGCGTCCTGGGGCGGCACGCGCAGCCTGGCCGCCCCCATGCCGGTGCGCGCCGCGCGCAGCGTGCGTGAGTGGACCGAGCCGGACACCGTCCTGCGCCTTAGCGTAGGCCTGGAAGACGAAGACGACCTGGCCACCGATATCGACCTGTTCCTCGATTATCTGGAACAGCGCTGCAACATGTAATGCCACATCGCGCGATCAGCGTGGACATCAAGGGGAAATACACATGCAGAAGTCCAAGCAAGCATCTTCCGTTCATCGCCTGTACCGCGGCGCCGCCGTGCTGGCCCTGGCCTGCGCGGCCTGGTCCGGCATGCCGGCACAGGCCGCGACCGACGCCGGCAAGGCCCAGGAAGTCCTGGCGCAGAAAGGCAGCGTGACCATAGGCATCCACAACCGTGCCCCCTGGGGCTATCGCGACGACCAGGGCGAAGCCGTAGGCTTCCATCCCGACCTGGTGCGCGCCGCCCTGGCGCCGCTGGGCGTGAAGAAAATCGAATTCGTGGTCAGCGAATTCGGCGCGCTGATCCCCGGCATGATGGCCAAGCGTACCGACATGATCGCTTCCGGCATCGCCATCACCCCGCAGCGCTGCAAGGCGGTGATCTTCAGCGAACCCGATCTGGCCGTGGGCGACAGCCTGATCGTCGCCACCGGCAATCCCTACAAGATCCACAGCTACGCCGACATCAAGGCCAATCCCAAGATTCGCCTGGGCGGCGGCCGTGGCACCTTGAACACCAAGAACGCCATCGACGCCGGCGTGCCACAGGAACAGATCACCCAGTTCCAGGATACCGAGGCGCTGGTCTCGGCCGTCATCGCCGGCCGCATCGACGCGGCGACGCTGTCCGCGCCCAGCGTGGTGTCGGTGCTGCAAGACCCCAAGGTCAAGGGCACGGAACGCGCGCTGCCCTTCACTGGCCTGATCCGCAACGGCGTGCCGGCCGCCATGTACACGGCCATCGCCTTCCGTCCCGAAGACACCGCCCTGCGCGATCTGTACAACCAGCGCCTGGCCCAGCTCAAGGCCGACGGCACGGTGCGCAAGATCATGGCGAAGTATGGCTTCACGGATGACGACGTCGCACCGGCGGCCGTGACCACCGAGGCTGTCTGCGACGGCAAGTACTGAGATGGAGTTCCTGGCGACGTTGGGCACGATTTTCGAGGGCTTGCGCATCACCGCCCTCGTCACTGCCTACGGCATGCTATACGCAGTCCCCTTCGCCTTGGTGTTCGGGGTGCTGCAGTACTTCACCCGAGGCGTGGCCCATACGGTGGTGACCGCGATCATCGAGTTCTGGCGCAGTTCGCCGGTCATCATCCTGCTGTTCATGCTGTATTACACGCTGCCCAATTTCGGCATCGTGCTGTCCAGCGTGGCGGTCGGCGCGATGGCCCTGGGTTTGAACATCGGCGGCTACGGCAGCCAGGCGGTGCGCGCCGCGCTGCAATCGCTGAACCGCGGTCAGGTCGAAGCGGGCCGCGCCCTGGGGATGAAGCGCCTGCAGATTCTCGTGGCCATCGAGCTGCCGCAGGCGTTCGCGGCCATGATGCCGACGTTCGTCAACCAGTTCATTCAGCTGGTCAAGGGCACCGCCCTGGTCTCGCTGATCGCGCTGACCGACATGACTTTCCGCGCCAAGCAGATCTCGCAGCTGGAATACGCACCGGCTCGCATCTACACGGCGCTGCTGTTGGCGTACTTCATCGTGTGCTATCCGGCCACCATCTTCGGCCGGTGGCTGGAACGCCGCGTCAGTGCCGGACAAAGGGGCAATCGTGAATTTTGACCTGTCCTTCGCACTGTCGGTCATGCCCACCATCCTGCGCGGACTGTGGACGACGATCTGGGTGGCCGCGGCCGCCAGCCTGGGGTCGGCCCTGCTGGGCTTCACCTTGGAAATGCTGCGCCGGTCCAATCGCTGGCTCGGCTATGTGATGCGCTTCGTCATCGATTTCATCCGATCGACACCGGTGCTGGTACAGCTGTATTTCCTTTACTTCGTGCTGCCGCAGTATGGGATCACCCTGCCTGCGTTGGTGGTCGGCGTGCTGGGCCTGAGCATTTACTACAGCGGCTATCTGGCGGAAGTGTTCAAGGGCGGCATCGAGTCCATCCCGGCCGGCCAGTTCGCCGCCGCGAAGGCCTTGGGCTTGAGCCGGCTGAACGCCATGCTGTACGTCATCGCCCCGCAGATGCTGCGCAACATCGCGGCACCCATGGCCAATTACTTTGTATCGGCCTTGAAGGCCACGCCGTATCTGGCCGTGATTTCCGTGCCGGAGATGCTGGGCCTGGCCTTGGAAGTGGGTTCGGACACGTTCCGCTATCCGGAACCCATGGTCTCGGTGGGGGTGATTTTCCTGATCCTAGCGGTGGCCATCGCGCAAGCGGTGCGGGTGCTGGAAACCCGGCTGCTGGCGCCAAGCCGGCGCTGATCATTCAGATTCCGATCATCGGCATGCCGACCATGCACGAGCTGATCATCTACACGACTATTCGGCCGCTTTGACCGCGGTCCGTGAAGGAGCGCTTTTTCATGTCTCAAGCCAGCAGGGTCTGGACCGCCATCGACTTCAACGCCGACGGCAAGCAATCCGATTACCTCCGCGTGCCCTATTCCTCGGACAAGTCCGCCTATGGCTGGATACCCGTGCCCTTGGTGTGCGTGCGCAACGGCGACGGACCGACGGTGCTGCTGACCGCCGGTAATCATGGCGATGAATACGAGGGCCAGGTAGCCCTGCTGCGCCTGGCGCGCGAACTGGATCCCGCCACCGTGCGCGGCCGCATCATCATTGCACCGGCCTTGAATTTCCCCGCGGTGGCGGCGGGACGGCGCACGTCGCCCATCGATGAAGGCAATCTGAACCGGCTGTTTCCAGGCGATGCCAACGGTTCGCCCACGGCCATGATCGCCCACTATGTGCAGACGGTGCTATTCCCCTTGAGCGACCTGGTGATCGACCTGCACTCGGGTGGCAAGTCATTGGAATACACGCCTTGTGCGTTGGCGCGCCATGGCCGCGACGCCGCGGCGCAAGCGGAAATACTGCGGCTATTGGAAGTCTTCGGTGCGCCGCTCAGCATCCAGACCACCGGCGAAGGCGGCGGCGCGTCGACCACGCTGTACGCGGCGGCCACTCAGCTGGGGATACCGGCGCTGACCACCGAGCTGGGTGGCGGCGGTACCTTGATCCCGCTGGGCTTGCAGGTCGCGGAGCAAGGCGTGCGGCGCGTACTCAAGCACTATGGCTATGTGCCCGGGCTGGCGGTCGAGCCGGCCCCGCCACTACAGGTGAAGCAGTCACAGGGCCGCAGCCATTTCCTTTACGCAGCGGAAGATGGCTTGTTCGAGCCTTTCGTCGCGGTGGGTAGCGAGGTCAGCGCCGGCCAACTGGCCGGCTATCTGCATCCTCACCACACCCCGCTACGCGAGCCGGTCGCGCTGCATTTCCCCGCCGGCGGCATCGTGTCCTGCCGCCGTTTTCCCACACTGACCGAGCGCGGGGATTGCCTGTACAACCTGGTAGCTTGAAGGCGGCTCGAAACGGCGGACAGGGCCGGCCCTTGCGTCCATGCAGCTTGGCAAGGCCGGACCGCTGCTAGAAGCGATACCCCAGGTTCAGGCTGACGGTGTTGTTGCGCTGGCCGGCACCGAACTGGCCAGCGTAGTTCACCCCCAGGGCGGTGTTCTTGTTCAGGTTGAACCTGGCACCCGTCTCGACCAGGGCAACGTTACGCGCGACAGGCGCCCCGGTGACCGTGAAGCCGTCACCCATGGCGAAGGACATATGCGTGCGGCTGTGCACGTCGCCGGTATTACGCCGCCAGCCTAATCCCGCCGTCAACTGCCCCTCGACGGAGCCCAGCTTGATGTCCTGGCGGGCGCGCAGGCCCAGGGTCGACGTGGTGGTATCGCTACGTTGATGACGCCCGGACAATGCCGCGCTGCCGCCGTGTTCCTTGAAGCCGCGCCGGCGGTTGTCCGCATAAGCAAGCCCCGCGTAGGGCTGCAGGATCAGTCCTTGCGCCACGGGCAGCGAATAGCCCAGCTCCGCGAACCATTGGACCGTGCTGACACCGTACTTGGCGCGCAAGGTCTGGTCCAGGCTGCCCACATTGGCCTGGCGCTTGGTCTTCACGTCATTCCAGGTGTAGCCGGACCCGACGATGGCGTGCAAGGCGCCGGGGCCCATGGGCAGGACCTTGCCGCCGTACAGCACCGCGCTGTAGCTGCTGGTGTTGGCCTTGGAACTCAGGCTGCCCACCTTCAGATGGCTGTCGGTAAAGCCAAGTGCGCCGCCCAGGCGCCAACCATTCCCCATGTCATGATCCGTACCCAGGAAAAGACCGGCGCTGTTCTGGTCGCCACGCGCGGAATGGTCGCGGCCGCCGACGCGTTGCCAACTGCCGCCCACCTGCGCCCAGACCGGCTTGGCGGTCGAATACGGCGCCGCGCCGGCAGGGGAATCGCCCCAGGCCGCCGTGGGTGCGCCGGGGATCATCTTCGCGGTCAGGTTCTCGCGCAGTTGCGCCATGGGGACTTCGCGCGCGAGCGAGGAGACAGACAGGATGGTGGTCGCCACCGTGGCGTGCACTTCGCCGGAAAGGCTGTCGAAGTATCGTTCAAGATTGTCGTCATCGAGCGCGTCCAGTGCGCCGTCGTAGAGCGGATGCGTCTCGGGCAAGCTATCCACGGCGCGGGCGACGGCTTTCTGATTGGGCGCCTTGACGAGGTCCGCGAAACGCAGGCGTGGCTGCTCCTCCACGACCGGCGCGGGCACCTGCGCGAGCAAGGCCGCGGCCAGCGCGAGTTCGGCTGCGGCCTTGGCGGCAGCTTCCTCTTCGGCCTTGGCTTTCGCTTCTTCTTCCGCCTTGGCTTTCGCTTCCGCTTCGGCCTTCGCCTTGGCGTCCTCTTCAGCCTTCGCCTTGGCCTCCTCTTCGGCTTCGGCTTCCGCCTTGGCTTCCGCGTCGACTTCAGCTTCGGCGTCGGCCTTCGACTTGGCACTATCTTCCGCCTTGGCTTTGGCTTGGGCTTGGGCCGCAGCCTTGCGTTCCACATCGGCGGATAGGGCTTCCACTATGAGTTCCGCGGCCTTGTCCTTGGACGCCACCGCCTGCGCGGGCCGGCCCGTAGCTTCGGCACCAGCCTCAGTCTGCGCCGGCACGGCATTTTCGGCTTCGGTCTTCGCCTTCCTTTCCGCCTCGGCGGACAGGGCTTCCACCACGAGTTCCGCGGCCGTGTCCGTGTCCGTGGACGCTACCGCCTGCGCGGGCCGGCCCGTAGCTTCGGCACCGGTGCCTGTCTGCGCGGACGCGGCATCGACGCCGCGTTTGTTGATGGCATCGGCGGCGGCGTTGCTACCCTCGGCGGCGGTCTCGCCAGCTTCTTGCGGCGTAATCGCAGCCAGCTTAGCGGGCGTCGTAGCCGTAGCGGGGGTCGCCTCGCCAGCGCCGTACACCAGCCCGTAGATCAAACCCGCAACGTTTTCGTGCACACGCTTTGTGCTATCAGCGACGGCCTGGGCATTCTCAAGGGCGCCGGCAGCGTACTTGATCATCTGATCGTTCTTCGAGACCCTGCTCGTATCCGTCGCTACATCCGAGCTGGTTTTCGGTGCAGAGACAGGCGCGCTGCTCACCGAAGTGATCTTCGGCGCATCGGCAGGCCCGCTGCCCACCGAGGTGATTTTCGGCGCATCGGTGGCCTCGCTTCCCAAGCTGGACGAAGCGCTCTCTGCCTTATCGCCTGTGGCAGTGCCTCTTTTCACCGTTTGCTTGTCATCGTCCTGCAATGGCGGCGGCGGAATCGGCTGGCCACCGCCGGCGGTGTGTAACCCCGGGGGCAAATCCGCGCGTCGCTCGCCAGCGCCTTGCGGCGCTGTTGGTCGGCTGGATTTCTTGCCGCCGACGAAGTAGTCCAATAGTCCATTCACCCCTCTGGGGTCATGGCTACTCTCACCGAACTCTTTCGCCCCCCCCCATGTGGATGTTGCCGCGTGCATCGGCGCGGCGCACGCGTCGCCCATCGCCGCCATCATGCACAATCCGCTCGACAGCCCCCACGTCAGCGCCAAGCGGATATTCAATCGAGATCGACGCGGCTCGCCGATCAAAGGTTTTTGCGAGACCGCCGCGATGGCGGGGGACGATATGGAACAACGTTTGACTCGATTCGACGGCATGGTTGTATCGACTCCATAGAGGACCATCCGAGGCGCAGGACGCACCACGTAATCGAGCCGGTCAGTAACTACCCCCACCGAATAGTTTCAGGCGACAGTAAGCCGAAGGCCGGATCCAAGATCCGGCCCCCGGGCACGCCATCAACACTTAAGCCACCCAACGAAAAATCAGCTTGGGACAGCGAATTTCTATTGATTAACCATCACGACAAGCAACAACAGACCACAACAATAGATACGCGAAATACCCGTCAAAAACGCCAGCTAACGTTAAGACTTGCCGAATGATCACGCGTGCCGCCGCCGAATTGGCCCGCATAGTTGACACCGACCGCAGTGGACTTGCCGACGTTGACTTTGAAGCCGGTCTCGACCAGCAAACTGTCGCGCGTGACAGGCGCGCCGGTGACGGTAAAGCTGTCGCCTGCATCGAAAGACATGCTGGCCTTGGTCCGCAGATCCCCCGAATTACGGCGCCAACCGAGCGCGCCACTGACCTGCCCCTTATGCCTGCCCAGATTGATATCCTGCGTTCCACGCACCCCCACCGTCACGGTCGTCGTATCGCTGCGCTGACGCTTGCTGGACAGCGCGGCGCTACCCCCCCGTTCGTTGAACGAGCGGCGCCGATTGTTCGCTTGCGATAATCCGACATAAGGCTGCACCGTCAGCTCGGGCGTCACGGGCAGCGCATAGCCGAGTTCCGCGAACAACTGGGTCGTGTTGGCGCCGTAGTCCGCGCGCAGGTGTTGGTCCAGTCCTCCGCCCGTCACACGGCGCTTGGTCCGTACGTCGTGCCAGGTATAGGCGCCGCCCAGCATCATGTGGATGGCGCCTGGCCCCGCGGGCAAGACCTTGCCGCCATAGAGGATCGCGCTGTAGCTGGATATGTTGGCCGAGGAGCCCAGGCTGGCCACGTTCAGGCGGCTGTCCGTATACCCAAGCGCGCCTCCGGCGCGCCAACCACCGCCGATTTCCTCGTCCATGCCGATGAAGATGCCGCCGCTGCGTTGGCGCCCCTTGGCACTGTGGTCCCGGCCACCAAAATTCTGCCAGTTGCCGGTGACCTGCGCCCAAGCCGGATAAATCGTGGAAGACGGCAGGACACCCGGCGGCGTCGGCGCATCGCTGACCCCGGCGTCCGCGGTCAGCGCGCCCGGCTGCCGCCCGCCGAACAGGCCGGCGCGCAGCTGCGACAGGGATACGTCGCGCACCGGCTCGACGGCGGTGCGCATGGAGCCATCCACCGTGGGATGCACCTCGCCGGAAATCGCGCTACTGAACGCCGCCAACTCGTTCGGATTCGTGACCAGGAGCGTATAGGCGGCCTGACTGACCGGATGGGAGAAAGGCAAGGACTCGACAGCCAGCGCCACGGATTTTTGATTCGGTGTCGTGACGAAGTCCGCCAGCTGCACCACTGGCGCGATTTCTTCGGCGGGCGCCTCTTCCTCGATGGGTGCGAGCGTGACCTCCAGGATCACCGTTGACTCGTCTTCCTTGGCGACCTCGGCTTGTTGGGCATCTTTCGAATCAGCTTGCCCGTCTTCCACTGCATCCACGGCGGCAATGTCTGTTTGCCCGGCTTTCCCTTCATCTTCAACGGCGATCTCTGTTTGCCCGGCTTTCCCTTCATCCCGAACGGCGATGTCTGTTTGCCCGGCGTTCCCGCCATCTCCGACGGCGATGTCTGCTTTCCCGGTTGCTCCTTCATTCGCCATGGTGGTGTCTGTTTTCCCGACCTTCCCTTTATCTCCAGTGACGGTGTTCGTGTCGTCACCTTCAGTGGGCGATTCAACAACCACGGTCGATTCGAGCGCAGGCAATTTCTGAGTACCGCCCCCGTCCTTATCGACTTCCTGCCACACGAGCGTCGGTGGCTCTTTTTCGATAATGGAAACATGCGTGCGCGCTTCTGCGTTCCCCCCGGGATCCACAACCGGCGTTGCCGGTGACTCCACGCCAGGCGTGACTGCCACGGTGACATGCCGAATGGGCGACGGCGCGACCGAAGGCGCCACCGGCAACGGTGTCACAGACGGCTGCGTAGGCGACGGTTCCACAGACGGCAGCGTAGGCGACAGCACCGGCGGCGGCACAACCGGCGACGGCGTGGGCGACGGCGTCGCCGGTGGCACAACCGGCGGCGGCGTGGGCGAGGGCGACGGCTCCGGCGAGGGCGCAGCAGAAGGCGCCGTGGGCAACACCTCGACAGAGGGTGGCTCCGCCGTCCCTTCCGATTGCGTCGTCGAAAACGGCGAGACGAAAGGCGACGCGGCGATAGGTGCCAGAATCCGGGAGGCATCGAGCGTCAGATCGGTGGGTGGCCCGACGCGCTCAGGCTCGACGTGCCTCACGTCGTATCGGGTCCCGTGCCCTGAGGGCTCACTGCCCCCCTTCGCTACCCCATCGCCCGGGCTTCGACGCGGGGGGTCACCCTTATCGACACCCCCCTTATCCGCAGCACCCTTATCGGCAACACCCTTATCGACAGCACCCCTATCGACACCACCCTTATCGGCATTACCCTTAACGACACCACCGTTCTCGTCTCCAGACGTGCCGTCAATTTTGGTGACGCCTCCGCCCTTGCCGTCGCCGCCCACCCCTATCCGCTCGCCACCAGGATCAACGCCCTCCTTCTTGCGCAGCGTGAAGACATATCTGGTCCCATCAGGCCCCGGGACTTTTTCCGTTCGAACCGCGAATAGCTCGCTCAACTCGGCGCTGTAGTCATTGACTTCGCTGTAATCGAGCCAGCCGCTGTCGTCGGCCTTGCCCTGAACGAAAATAGTTGCAAGCTCTTGTCCATCAACCGCCTTATCACGCGCTTCGCCGGAAAGAAGAAACTTGAACTTGAGCTTCTTGAGCGTCGCATCCTTGTTGACATTGACCCGATACGGGGGCTCGTACACCTGGAACGTCACGTCGGTGCCGATCAGTCGTACCGGACCTTCCAATTCATAATTGTTGGGATAGCTGGTGAAAACCACCGAATTGTCATCCCCCTGGGACGTCAACTTGCCCACTTTGCGGTAGTGGTTGAAACGACTCGCGTAGTTGTTGTCGCCCGGACCGCCGAAGAAGAGCCACCCGGCGTTCTGGATATCCATCTGCTCTGTTGGAACATCCTTGGCCGCGGCGTCCGGCTGACTCATACATTTGTAGCCCCCTAGCTCACGACAATTGAACCGGGTGTCGCCCGGCATGATTTCGTGAATGCTCCTGCGGGTCCTTCGCGCCGCATCGTCCACACTGATTTGCGCGGACGGCGTGGCGAATGATGAAGCGTGGCGCGGCTTGGACCGCGTGAACGCATATTCGTCTGCCTGCGCCTCGTTCACCCCGTCGACACCGGACAGTCCAAGAGCAACACCCCAAGCCAAAGCCAGCCGCACGCGACGCTGCCGAAATTGTGGCGTTGCCCGCTCCATTTTTTTTGTTCTATGCGCTACGCCCTGAACGAGATATCGCGAGTAGTTTGACATTGTGACCGCCTGCTCCAACATTGATTGAATTGAATCTAATAACAAACGAACCTACACATTCGAGGCGATCAGTAACTCACTTTCGAAGATAGTTTCATCATGGTCCGCAGTGACTTCGACTTCTTTCAATAGATATCAACCACGCACAGAGGGAGCACATGAATCACTTAGCAGCCTTAAGCAGAAGTCGTCATGAAATCCCCTATCGCGTGAGTAGCGTTGCTACAGATCAAGGCATGCCGGCGCGTCCCGGCTATCGACACCGGCCCGTGCACGAAACGCAAAAAGCCCTCCATCGATAGATGGAGGGCTTTTCATTTCCACTGTCTGGCTATCTGGTCGCGCCGCACACGCCAGGCATCAGTCCCTGCTCAGAAGCGCGTGTTCAGATTCACCTGCGCGCCATGATCACTGCTGCCGCCGCCGTACTGCCCGGTGTATGCAAGACCCAGCGTGGTCCAGCGTCCCACGGTCACGCGGACACCGGTTTCCACGAGCAAGTTATCGCGCGCCACCGGTGCCCCATTCACGGAGAAACCGTCTCCCGCATCGAAGAAGAGTTGCGCTCGCGTGCGCAAATCACCGTCGTTGTGACGCCAGCCCAAACCCATGGTCAGCTTCACGGGGGCATGCGCCACGGTCGCTTCATGGCTGGCGCGCACGCCCAACGTTGTGGTGGTGATCGCGTTGCGCGCGCGCTTGCCCGACAGCGCCGCGCTGCCGCCGCGCTCGTCGAATGCACGACGCCGCTGGTCCGCATAGGCAAGGCCGACATAGGGCTGCATCGTCAAGCCGGACGCCACCGGCACCGCGTATCCCAGTTCCGAGAACCATTGCGCGGTACTTGCGCCATAATCCGCGCGCAGCTTCTGATCCAGCGTCGCGGCACTGACCTGGCGCTTGCTGCGCACGTCATGCCACGTGTATGCGCCACCCACGATCCAACGCAGCGCCCCCGGGCCCAGCGCCAAGGACTTCGCGCCATACACCACCGCGCTGTAACTGGATACGCCCGCGGACGAGTTCAAGCTCGATTGGCGCAAGCGGCTATCGATATAGCCCAAGGCGCCCCCCGCGCGCCAGCCGCTGCCAACGTCATGGTCCGCGCCGATGAAGATCCCTTCGCTATGCTGACGGCTCGATGCACTGCCATCCCGGCCGCGATAGTGCTGCCAGTTCCCAAGAACTTGTGCCCACGCCGGCGCCGCGCCAGATCGCGGCAGCGTCCCGGACAAGGGCGGCGTATCGGTCATGCCTGCTGCCGCCGTGGGTGCGCCGGCGAGTTGTGACGCGCCCAGGTTGCCGCGCAGTTGCGCCAAGGGCAGCTCACGCACCGTCGTGCCGACCGAATGCAGGCCCGTCGCCACGGTGGCGTGCACTTCACCTGATAGCGAATCGAAGAATGCACCGGGTTGACCTTCGGTAAGAGACAAGGCCGCGGCGCTGATGGCGTGCGAGCGCGGCAGGCTGGCAATCGAACTGGCGACCGCTCGTTGGCTGGAGGTCTCGGCCAGCTCGAGCAGGCGCCGCTCCAGCGCGCCATGCACCGCAACACGCTTGGAGGATGGTGACGCCGTTGGCTCGCTGGAGGTTGACTCGAGGAGTGCCGATTCGGGGGATATCGATTCAAGGGCTGCCGCTTCACGGGCCGTTGCTTCAGGCATGGCAGACAACGCATCGACGGCGGGATCATCCGGGTGCGACAGCTTCAGCAGCACGCGTGCGGCCTCGTTGTCCTGGTCGTAGACCAGTTCCGCCCGCATGACGACATAGGCACGTCCGGCCTCGTCCACCGCCGTGACGCCGCGGAAGCGTCCCGCATCGTCGGCCTGCGTGGACGCCACGGCGCGTCGCATGCGCAGAATTTCGTGGCTGCTGGCGGCGACGCCGCCGGGCAAAACGATTGCCCGGACTTCGCTGTCTCGCACGGAAGCATGGCCATCGACAACCAAACGGCCTGCTCGCTCGCCCTTGACGTACACGACCATCGCGCCATCCTGGCCCAGCCGCAAGTTCCCCGCCATGTTCACCGTGTCCAGAGGGCTGGCGCGCGTACCCACATGCAGCGCATTGCGACGCCCCCGGAAATCGATGTCGCCGAGAGTCTTGGACGCTTGTCTCAACACCACGGTGTTGGCATCGCCAAGCGCCACGAGCGCGGCACCCTGGCCACGTTGAAGCGGGTTTGCCGGGCCAGGCGATTGCCGCGATCCGCGCAGTTCCCCTTGATTCTCGAACCAGGTATGCGAGTGCAAGACCAAGGCGGCGCCGTTGCGCCCCGGCAGGCCCCTCGGCGCACTGCCACCCAGCCCCCCCTCGATGGTCCCGCGATTGAGCATGGAACGATGATCCTGCAGGATTGCGCCCGGCCCACCGGGCCCCCCACGGCCGCGCCTGCCCTCGCCTTCGCCGCCGTCACCGCCTCGAATCCAACCTGAAGGAGCGACCACCACGTCGGTGAAGCGAAGGCTGCCTGGCGCGCTGACCGTTGCGCCGGAGTCGTGATGGCTGCTTGGCACGTTGACCGCTGCGTTGGGTGATAGGCCGTCGACCACCAGGCCGGGGCCACCGCCGCCGCCTTGCGCGGTCTTTGAACTCCCCCCCTGGCCACCGTGGACCTTGGCCTCCAACGTCAAGCCGCCGAAGTCCTGGTAGACGGCCAGGCCGGTCCCGCCGCCACCACCGCCACCGCCGCCGCCGAAAAGGAAAGCCAGGCTCAGGAGATCCGGCTTTCCATTGCCGCCGCTTCCCCCCAACGCCTCTTCATTCACGACCACGTGCAGCATTGCCGGATCGCCGTCATACCCGGGCAGCACATCACGGAAGCCGTTCAGCCGTAGGCCCGTCGAACCGCCACCGCCCCCCAGGGTAGCGCTATGCCCGGCGACGCCCTTGAAATCCCTGGCCATGTGTTGACGCTCGACATGCCGCCATTCCGGCATCAGGATCACGGTCACGGGTCTTGGCTTGCCCGCAGGGTCCGCAGGCTTGGCGGTCCTGGGCCAGCCGTTCCATTCCGGATAAATGCCGGGGCGTCCTCCCAACACCTTCAGGGCGCCTCTGCCCCCATGGGACGCTTGTTCGTGGAGCCGTCCGCCGTTGCCACCATCCTTGTCTTTCGCTTGGCCCCTGCCGCCGATACCGCCAACGTAGGACGCCTGCTCCGAGGACAAGCGGCGCGGGTCCCTTATCGGCACTTCGTCAGCCCAGGGTGCCGAAGCCGGTCCCATCGAGATGCCGCAGGCCAGCGCCAGCCGCGCGCCCAGCCGCGACTGACCGCGTGCTTGGCGTTTATCTTTCTTCACATTGAAAGACAGGCTTGCACGACGGGAAGCCGAGATTTTTTTATCTTTTGACATGTTTCCACCCTCACCTGATCGCAGCCATTCACCGATCTGCAATCTCAATTCACAATCGTGAGCAGGTCAGTAACGAGTGCGTGATAAAGGTTTCGATTGCGGCGCTTCTATTTCAACTTGCTATTCTTGTTGCGAGCGCGGGCCGGCTATTTCAGCTTGCTATCCTTCTATGTCGATTCGTAGCACTGCCAAAGGAGACGTCATGATCAGACTGCGGCGCGCGCCCAATCTGCTGATCGCGCAACACTGGGTCAACCTGCTGGAGCAGGCTCGCATTTCCTGCGAGCTGCATAACCAGTACATGCAAGGCGCCATGGGCGACATCCCTGTCGACCAATGCGGACCGGAGGTGTGGTTGGAACACGAAACCGATTTACCGGCCGCACAGCGTCTCATCGACGGCCTTGCGTCGACGCCCGGCGCGCCGCTGATGCGCTGGCGCTGCGGATCGTGCGATGAATGGCTGGAGCCGCAGTTCACGACATGCTGGAACTGCGGATCATCCCCGGCGTATGGTTAAAAATGAGAACTATTGCTAAAGCGCGATCGCCGGCGCTTCCTTGATCACCTGCCGCAAGGCCGCGGCGAAGCGCCGCGCGGTGGTCGACAGCGGGCTGTTCGCCGCGTGCAGCAACTGGATCTTGTGCGGCAGCACGGGATCCGTGGGCCGCAGGACGAAATCGCGCTGGAAGTCGGGGTGGTAGCCGAAGGATTCGATCAGCGCCACACCCACGCCCTGCCGCACCAAGGCCAGCGCCTCGGGCGTGGCGCGGATTTCGATGTCCGGTTGCAGAGGGCTCTCGCCCGAGTTCAGGAAACGGGCGGCCAGGCGGCCGAAGGGCGTTTCCGCTTCATACCCGATCAATAGATGCCCGCGCAGATCCTCCGCCTGGATGCGCGAGCGCGCGGCCAGCGGATGGCCGCGCGGGATCGCACAGCCCAGCCAGCCCGCGCCTATCTCTTCGGCCGCGACGTTGGCATTGGCGGGCGGCGACATGGACGCGATGCCGAAATCCGCATGGCCCATCAGGATGTGCGGCAACAGCATGTCGAACGCCAGCGGACGGTAGCGTATCGCCGTGCCGGGATGCTTCTCGCGAAAGCGCTGGATGGTGCGGGGAATCAGCCACTCGCTGAAACTAGGACTCGACACCAGGCTCAAGGTCCCCGTCGCGCCCGACCCCAGGCCGGTCGCCAAGGTATTGAACCGGCTGACGTGATCGAAGATCTGTTCTGACTCCGCGAACAGGCGGCGCGCCTCCGGCGTGGGTTGCAGTCGTCCCTTGATCCGCTCGAACAGCGGATAGCGCAGGCGATTCTCCGCCGACGCCAGGATGCGGCTGACGGCGGGCTGGGTGACGAACAGCATGCGGCCCGCTTCGCTCAGCGAACCCGTCAGCATCACTGCATGAAAGACTTCGATCTGCCGCAGGCTGAGCGCGGCGCCTTGGGAATTCAGGCCGGCCATGGTCGGGTCCAGGTGGATGCGGAAACAAGCTTGGGATTGTAGGCGGCGAAGTCCCACGCCGTGGACAAGCGCCGCGGACGGGTGGGCGAGCGGGCGGGTGGCGGGTGGCGGGTGGCGGGTGGCAGGTGGCAGGTGGCAGGTGGCAGGTGGCGGGTGGCAGGTGGCAGGTGGTCGGGCGTCGGACGCCGTGCGGCCGAGGCCACACCCCGCATGATGAATTGCTCACGGCCTATAACAAAAAGCGCACCCGGGTTTTCCCGTGGTCAGCGCAGCGCTTAAAAAATAACCATACATATCAATTATTTAGTCTCCATCCACGCAGGATATGCTGCACCGCACCAGGGTCTACCCTTAGATTTACAGCGCCCTGGCGACAGTCCATTCTTCACTGCAACAACGCCCCTAAAGCCACCAGGAACCGTCTCCCATGTCCCGCACCATTACCGTCGCCGCCGCCCAACTCGGCCCCATCCAGAAGGCGGAGGGCCGCGCGGTGGCGGTGGGCCGCATGCTGCGCCTGCTGGACCGCGCTCATCAGCGGGGCGCCGAAGTGGTCGTGTTTCCGGAACTGGCACTGACCACATTCTTCCCCCGCTGGTACACGGAAAACCTGGACGAAGCCGACCACTGGTATGAGCAGACCCTGCCCTCGGCCGAAACCCAGCCGCTATTCGACGCCATCCGCCGCTATGGCATCACCATCTACCTGGGCTACGCGGAAATCGCCCACGAAGCCGACGAGCAGGGCGTGACGCGCAAGCGCCGCTTCAACACGGCCGTCATCATCGCGCCCAATGGCGAGGTGATCCTGAAGTATCGCAAGGTCCACCTGCCCGGCCACGCTGAATTCGCCGAGCATCGCAAAGTACAGCACCTGGAAAAACGCTATTTCGAGGTGGGCAACCTCGGCTTCCCCGTCGTGCGCGCCCCCGTCGGCAAGGCCGGCCTGGAAGTCAATCTGGGCATGCTGATCTGCAACGACCGCCGTTGGCCCGAAGCGTGGCGCGTGCTGGGCCTGCAGCAGGTGGAACTGGTCCTGCTGGGCTACAACACCCCGGCGGTGAACCAGGACAACCGCGGCTTCGAGGCGCATCACCTGCGCGTCGCGCATTCGCAGCTCGCCATCCAGTCCGGCTGCTACCAGAACGCCTGCTTCGGCGTGGCCGTGGCCAAGGCCGGCAAGGAAGACGGCTTCGAATTGTTCGGCCATTCCATCATCGTCAATCCACAGGGCGAGATCATCGCCATGGCGACGACGTGGGACGACGAGCTGATCGTGGCGGACTGCAATCTGGACATGTGCGAGTTGGGCCGTACCACGGTGTTCAATTTCGAGAAACATCGCCGGCCCGAAGCCTATGGCCGGATCACGGAGCAAGTCGGCAGCGTGGCGCCGCCGTTGTGGACGCCCATGAAAGATTGAAGCCACATCCTGGCCATGCCGGCCTACCCACGCGCCCGGCCCTCCACCCGCCGCACCCTGCACTCCGGCGGGCGGGGGCGGCAATCAACAAACAGCGGTTTGCACACCTCATGAATTTGACGCCTCTTCCCTCCTCCATCGAGCATGAAATGCTGGGCACCCTGCGCGTGCCTGGCTATGAAGACGTGCTGGCCGCCGCCGACCGCATCGCGCCCTACGTGCGGCGCACCGCGCTGCTGCGTTCGCCGAAACTGGACGACCTGGCGGGCGCGCCGGTCTGGCTGAAGCTGGAGAACCTGCAGATAACCGGCTCGTTCAAGGCGCGCGGCGCCTTCAATGCGCTGCTCAAGCTCGACCCCGCCCAACGCTCCCGCGGCGTGGTGGCCTATTCGACCGGCAACCATGGCCAGGCCGTCGCCTGGGCCGCGCGTACGCTGGGAATTCCCGCCACCATCGTGATGCCGGTGGACGCCCCCGCCAATAAAGTGGAGAAGGCACGCCGCCACGGCGCCGAGGTCGTGCAGTACGACCGGACTCGCGAAAGCCGCGAGACCATAGGCATGCGCCTGCTGGAACAAACCGGTGCCACGCTGGTGCCCCCGGGCGATCATCCCGACGTGCTGGCCGCGCAAGGTACGCTGGCGCTGGAAGCCCTGCGCGACCTGCCGCCCGCCGCTCTGGAAAATCTCGGCCTCTTCGCCACGCCCTGCGGCGGAGGCGGCATGGCGGCCGGCTGCGCCCTGGCGCTGCAAGCCCTGGCACCGCACGCACGCCTGGTGGCGGCCGAGCCGGCCGGCTACGACGACACCGTGCGGTCCCTGGTCGCAGGCAAGCGCGTACCAAACACGCCCGGGGCGCGGACGCTGTGCGACGCGCTGATGGCCGCCATTCCGGCCGAACTTCCCTACGCGATCAACGGCCGCCGCCTGGACGCCGCGGTGGCCGTGACCGATGAAGAGGTCGAAACGGCAATCCGTTTTGCCCTGGATGAGTTGCGCCTGGTAGTCGAGCCGGGCGGCGCGGTCGCCCTGGCGGCCTTGCTGGCTGGCCATATCTCCACGCAAGGCAGGGACAGCGTCATCGTCCTGTCGGGCGGCAACATCGATCTGCCCCTGCTCACGCGTATCGCCGGGGAGGGCCACTAAGACATTGCTTTGCTTCAAGCGCGCCACTCGTAGGGGGCGCGCCACTCAAAATTTCTATAACAGTCCAAGGAAATCCATCATGTCGTCATCGTTCATGCGCCGCGCCGCGCGCCTGCTCTCTGCCGGTAGCGTCATCGCCGCTGCCGCCCTGCCTGTCGCGGCCCACGCCGAATACCCCGATCGTCCGGTCACCATCGTCGTCCCGTTCAACACGGGCACCACGCCCGACATCGTCACCCGCCTGCTGGCGTCGGTCATCAGCAAGGACACCGGCGGCAACTTCGTCGTGCAGAACAAAGTGGGCGCCTCCGGCATCATCGGCACCCAATACGTCGCCAACCAACCCGCCGACGGCTATACGCTGGCCTTCGCCAACGTGGCCACGCTGGCGATCAACCAGTCGCTGTATTCCAAGCTGCCCTATGACGCCGACAAGCAATTGGCGCCGGTGGCACTGACCGGTTCGGTGCAAAACGTACTGGCGGTGCGTCCCAGCCTGGGCGTGAAGACCGTCGCGGACCTCATCGCGCTGGGCAAGAAAGAGCCGGGCAAGCTGGTCTTCTCCTCCGGCGGCAACGGCACCACCGGCCATCTGAGCGCCGCGATGTTCGGCACCATGGCCGGCGTACAGATGATGCACGTGCCCTACAAGGGCGGCGTCGAAGCCGATCTCGCCGTGCTGCGTGGCGAAGCCGACATGGTGTTCGACAACATTTCCTCGATATCGACCTTCATGGATCAGGGCAAGGTCATCCCGCTGGCCGTCACCGGCGCGACGCGTGATCCCCTGCTGCCCAATCTGCCGACCCTGGACGAGCTGGGTCTGAAGGGCTACAAGGCCGTCGCGTGGACCGGCTACGTGGCGCCCGCCGGCACCGACCCCAAGATCCTGGACTGGCTGAATGCCGCCATCAACAAGGCGCTGGCCGAGCCGGAAGTACAGGCAAAGCTGAAGACGCTGGCTTACGTGCCCAACATCAAACCACGCCAGGCCTTGTTCGACATCGCTCATGAAGAGCGTCCCGTCTGGGCCAAGGTGATCAAGGACGCCAACGTTCACATCGACTGAGTCAACGGTTTCAACGAACTCGTTTATCGCTTTCATGCCGCCCGCGCCGTCGACGACATCAAGGACTGTTCACCGTCCTCGTCCCGACGGCGCTTTTTCTGGATAACCCATGCCTAGTCCCATTCAGCCCCAGCCTCACTACGACGTCCTCATCCGCGGCGGCACGCTGGTCGACGGTTCCGGCGCAGCGCGTTACGTCGCGGACGTCGCCATCAGTGGCCAGCGCATCGTCGCCATCGGCGACCTGGCGGCGGGCAGCGCGGACCTGGTGATCGACGCCACCGGTAAAGTCGTGGCGCCGGGTTTCATCGACTCCCACACGCATGACGACCGCTACCTGATCATCGACCCCGCGATGCCGGCCAAGCTGAGCCAGGGCGTCACTACCGTGGTGACCGGCAACTGCGGCTTGAGCCAGGCGCCCTGGCTGCCCGGCAAGCGCCAGGAGGTGCCCGCGCCTATCAATCTGCTGAGTACGGACCCCGCGGATTTTCCATTCGCCACCTTCGCTGCCTATCTGGAGAACCTGGAACGCCAACCCGCCGCGGTCAATGCCGCCTGCCTGGTGGGGCACACTTCGCTGCGCGCGGCCGCCATGGGCGATCTGGACCGCCCGGCCAACGAGGCGGAAATCGTCCACATGCAGGATCTGTTGCGCGAAGCCATGCAGGCCGGCGCCATCGGCCTGTCCACGGGAACGGCCTACCCCACCGCCATGCCGGCCACGACGGAAGAATTGATGGGCGTGGCGCAAGTGCTGCGCGAGCATGGCGGCATCTATGCCAGCCACATCCGCGACGAGGCCGACCAGATTTTCGCGGCGCTGGACGAAGCGTTCGCCGTGGGCGCCGCCGGCGACGCGCCGGTGCTGGTGTCGCATCACAAGCTGATAGGGCCGAAGAACCACGGCCGCTCGGTGCAGACCCTGGCGCACATCGCCGCGGCCGCCGAACGCCAGCCCGTGCGGCTGGACGCCTACCCGTATGTCGCCGGATCGACCATCCTGCGCAAGGACCGCCTGGCCGTGTCCAGCCGTGTCATCGTCACCAAGTCGCGGCCCCTGCCGCAATATGCGGGCTGGGATCTGGACAAGATCGCCGAGGACATGGGCGTGACGACCGAGGAAGCGGTCGACGCCTTGCAGCCGGCCGGCGCCATTTACTTCATCATGGACGAGCGGGATGTCGAACGCATCCTGGCCTATCCCGGCACGATGATCGGTTCCGACGGCATGCCGCACGACCCCGCACCGCATCCGCGCCTGTGGGGCACCTTCCCCCGCGTGCTGGGCTACTACTGCCGTGACATGCAGTTGTTCACCCTGGAAGAGGCCGTACACAAGATGACGGGCATGACGGCCGGCTACTTCCGCCTGCCTGGGCGCGGCCTGCTCAAGGCCGGCAACTATGCCGACATCGTAGTCTTCGACCCTGACACCATCGCCGACACCGCCACCTGGTCATCGCCCACCCGGCAGGCCGAAGGCATAGACTGCGTGCTGGTCAACGGCGTGATGGCATGGCGTGACGGCACCAGCACCGGCTCGCGCACCGGCGCCGTGATCCGACCTGGGAAATAGGCCCTTGGATCTGGAGTTTCCGCATCGGTCTAATAAGTGCAAGTAAGCCGCTGCCCTTGATTCGTGAGCCGAAGGGAGAACGGGAGCCGCGGCATCCTCCTCCTTCGCCAGTAACAGGCTCAAAGGCTCCCGCTCCACATCGCACGTGCCTATCCGGCGCCGCATCGCCGGATGGTCATCCGGCGAAATATCCACGCCGTCTATCGGTTTATCCAGCTTCACTGCGAACCGAACCGTCCGCTCCGCATACCGGACCAGGCGAAGTCTCGCCTATATGTCCGGGCAAACCTTTGGAAAGCATCGAAGTCCACACGAACTCTCTGACTGACGCTGCCGAGCAGCAAAACAGATGAGTCGCATGGGTTATTCCTTCTGCTCCCCGTGCACGCCGCCCCAGTCAGTCGCTCTGCCTATCAGGCCTAACAAACATATATGTTTGTTTTTTTGGTTTTTTGATAATATATATCTCATGTCAAAAAATTCCTCCGTCGCCGACACTTTGCCTGCCGCCGTGCGCACCAATCTGCGAGCACTGGGCGAGGGCTTGGGCATCGCGCGCAAGAGGCGACGCGAGCCAATGAAATCATGGGCGATGCGCATAGGCATATCCGAGCCTACATTGGCGAGAATGGAACGAGGCGACCCGACCGTGTCCATGGGCGTTTATGCCACCGCCTTATGGTTGATGGGACGGGCGGATGCCTTGGCCGAGCTTGCGGCCCCCGAACATGACAAGGGTGCGCTCGAAGAGGATGTACGTATAGCCAAGGCACGCTCGGTTCGGAAGCGCCCCTCGCTGTATGGCAAGGCTACAGCCCGGGACGACGTTACCTTGCGTTCTGATGGAGAAGACGAATCGTGATTGCCTTCGACCTAAAGCAGTACCAGCCCAACGACTCAATGTACTTGTGGTGGCTTGGAACGCCCTCGACTCCCCGCATGATCGGCGAGTTGCGGATCACTCGTATCGTGAAAGGGGTGTCGCTTACCTATGGGAATGAATGGCTTCAATCAGGATTTGCATTAAGTGAAGATCTGCCTCTGATCGCTGGTGAGCACCCTCCGCGCACGCGAGAAACGGCGGCAGGCGCGGTCGACGATGCCCGGCCAGACCGTTGGGGCGAACGTGTTATCCGCCTTCTGGACAAACCGCCCAGACTTTCAATTCTAGATTTCCTCTTTTTTGCGGGAGATGGTAGTGGAATGGAAAGCACATTTCGCTAAATCGGAGGTCAATCCAAAAAACATCGAGTCGCTGAGCGCACAGATCGATCGTCCATTCTTGCGTGAGCAGCGGGAAGCCTATCTTTAGTCTTCACGGTGCCGAGGGAACCTGATTTTCTCTTTTTTTACTACTACAGGCCGGCGGTTCGGGACAATGTGGGCGGGGCGTAAAACGGTCCGCTGATACACTTCCTGACTGCCTGTTGGCATGCTTCCCACCCGGCAGCACGGCTTGGCGCCGCGCGGCGCATCACCCATAGTAGAAAAGGAAATCTCCGAGTGCCGACGATGAACTACATCGCGGCCGCACTGTTCGCGGTCGCGCTGCTTCACACTTTCTGCGCCCCCTTGTTTCTCAAGGCGGCACACAAGAACGGCCGCCACAGCGGGCTGTTGCACCTGCTGGGCGAAGTGGAAGTGGTCTTCGGCTTCTGGGCCGCTGTCCTGCTGATATTCATGGCCATCGTGGGCGGCGGCGCGGACGCCTTGCAGTACGCGGAAACACGCAACTACACCGAACCGGCTTTTGTATTCGTGGTGATGGTCATCGCCGCCTCGCTGCCGGTGCTGACGGCGGTGATGCGCGGCGTGGAGACCATCGCACGCTGGCTGCCCGTCCCCACCGCCACGGCCAAGGCCTGGCTGTGCCTGAGCATGGTGCCGCTACTCGGCTCCCTGGTCACGGAACCGGCGGCCATGACCATCGCCGCCCTCATGCTGGCGCCCCAGGTTTTCCACAAGCAGATGCCGGAACGTCTCAAGTACATCGCGCTGGGCGTGCTGTTCGTGAACATCTCCATCGGCGGCACGCTGACGTCCTACGCCGCGCCGCCGGTGCTGATCGTGGCGCATACCTGGGGGTGGGACACGGCGTTCATGCTGCAGCATTTCGGCTGGAAAGCCGCGCTGGCCGTGGTCGTCAACGGCACCCTGGCGACGCTGTTGTTGCGCGCGCATCTACGTTCGACGGACACGCTGGACGGCGCCGCCAAGGTCGGCCAGGTGTCAGTCACCGCCATCATCGTGCACCTGATCTTCCTGGCCGCGGTCGTGGTCATGGCGCACCACCCCATCATCTTCATGGGCCTGTTCCTGTTCTTCATCGGTTACACCCAGGCGTATCAGAAAAGCCAGGACCGCCTCATCATCCGCGAAGCCCTGCTGGTCGGCTTCTTCCTGGCGGGCCTGGTGGTGCTGGGCGGCATGCAGCAATGGTGGCTGCAGCCTATCGTCAGCGCCCTGGAGCCCAAGGTGCTGTTCTTCAGCGCCACGGCCTTGACGGCCATTACCGACAACGCGGCGCTGACTTACCTCGGTTCCCTGATCGAGGGCATCTCCGACCAGGCCAAGTACATGCTGGTCGCCGGCGCCGTGGCCGGCGGTGGCCTTACCGTCATTGCCAACGCGCCCAATCCCGCCGGCGTTTCCCTGCTGCGCGGCAATTTCCGCGATGAGTCGGTCAGCATGGGAGGCCTGTTCCTGGGCGCCCTGGTGCCGACCTGCATCGCCATGGCCGCGTTTTTCCTGCTCTGAGCCGCCGCGGGGCGGGTTGTAAGGCTGCCTCATCAGGCGGCCTCATCAGGCTGCCTCATCAGGCTACCTTACTAGACAGCCTCATCAGGCTGCCCCATCAGACTGCCTTGTCAGCTGCTTCATAAAGCCGCCGCGGCAGGCCCGCACTCGACACGCGTCCACGCGGCGCGGATCCCTGCAAGCCCCCCACCCACCCAAGAAGTCCGATAGCGCCGATTGAGCGCTGCCACTCATTGTTGTACGATGACATACGAGGCGACTGGCACAGTCCCCCGCCTCGCAGGCTCACGCCCGGCTGCCGCCGGACATCGTCCTTCCCCATTCCCCTACTCGCGCCGGCCCGACGCCGGCGCGCGCTTATCTCGGAGATATGCATGAACCTCACCGGATCCATGTTGATCGGCGCATCGGCCGTGCGCGGCACTGGCCGCGATCTGCACGCCATCGACCCGGCCCGCGGCGTCAAGCTGGAACCCGCTTTCCCTGCGGGCACCCGTGACGATGTCGAGCGCGCCGCCGCCCTGGCCCAAGCCGCCTTCGACGTCTACCGCAACGTACCGCTGGAAACCCGCGCCCAATTCCTCGAAACCATCGCCGAAAACATCCTGGCGCTGGGCGACGCGCTGATCGAGCGCACCCATCTGGAAACGGGCCTGCCCCTGGCCCGCCTGCAGGGCGAACGCGGCCGCACCGTCGGCCAACTGCGCCTGTTCGCCCGCGTCGTGCGCGACGGCTACTTCCTCGACGCCACCATCGACCCCGCCCAGCCGGAACGCCAGCCCCTGCCGCGCGTGGACCTGCGCCTGGCCAACGTGCCGCTCGGCCCGGTCGTGGTCTTCGGCGCCAGCAACTTCCCGCTGGCCTTCTCGGTGGCCGGCGGCGATACCGCGTCCGCCCTGGCGGCCGGCTGCCCGGTCATCGTCAAGGCGCACAACGCCCACCCCGGTACCGCCGAAATGGTCGGTCGCGCCATCCAGCAAGCCGTCGCCAAGCACGGCCTGCCGGAAGGCACGTTCTCGCTGCTATTCGGCGCCGGCAATGAAATCGGCACGGCCCTGGCCGAGCATCCCGCCGTCAAGGCCATCGGCTTCACCGGCTCGCGCCGAGGCGGCCTGGCCCTGCTGGCCGCGGCCAATGCACGGCCCGAACCCATCCCGGTGTACGCCGAGATGTCCAGCATCAATCCGGTCTTCCTGCTGCCCGCCGCGCTGTCGGCCCGTGCCGAAACCATCGCCCAGGGCTTCGTCGATTCCCTGGTGATGGGTGTCGGCCAGTTCTGCACCAATCCCGGCCTGGTGATCGGCATCGAAGGCCCCGACCTGGAACGCTTCCGCCAGGCCGCCGCCAAGGCAGTCGAAGCCAAGGGTGCGGCCACCATGCTCACGCCCGGCATCTTCTCGGCCTACGCCGAGGGCGAGGCCGCGCTTGCCGGCAACGCTTGCGTGAAGACGCTGGGCCGCGGTGCCGCCTCGAACCCGGCCGCCAGCGCCGCCGGTCCCGTGGTGTTCGGCACCGATGCCGAACGCTTCCTGGGCCATCGCGAACTGGAAGCGGAAGTCTTCGGTCCCGCCTCCCTGGTCGTGGCGTGCAAGGATCTGGCGGAAGTCCAGAAGGTCGCCGAACACCTGGAAGGCCAACTGACGGCCACCCTGTTCGTGGATGCCGCCGACGAGGCAGATGCCCGCGCCCTGCTGCCGGTGCTGGAACGCAAGGCCGGCCGCATTCTGGCCAACGGCTACCCCACCGGCGTGGAAGTCAGCCATGCCATGGTGCACGGCGGCCCCTTCCCCGCCACGTCCAACGCGGCCACCACGTCGGTCGGCGCCACCGCCATCCGCCGCTTCCTGCGTCCCGTCAGCTATCAGAACCTGCCGGACGCGCTGTTGCCTGACTGGATCAAGCAAGCCAATCCGCTGGGCCTGACCCGCCTGGTCGACGGCAAGCTGACGCCGGCCGCGTAATCTCCGCAGCGCCAACCGGACGTCCTATTCCCGCAACGGAAGCGGACGTCCGCGCAGAACAAAATGATTTAGCGGTTTCTTTCCGCCCGAGCATGTTGTACGATGACATACATCAGTGATCGACCACGACATTGATCGGCTCCCACTTTTACTCCAGACGGACTCCATCATGACCACGCCGCAGGAACTCAAAACCATCGTCTCGGACGGCCTGCTGTCCTTCCCCGTTACCGACTTCGACAAGAACGGTGACTTCAACGCCAAGTCTTACGCTGCCCGCCTGGAGTGGCTGGCCCCTTACGGCGCGACCGCCCTGTTCGCCGCCGGCGGCACGGGCGAGTTCTTCTCGCTGGCACCGCAGGAATACTCGGACGTCGTCCGTACCGCCGTGCAAACCTGCCAAGGTAAGGTACCCATCCTGGCCGGCGCCGGTGGTCCCACCCGCACGGCCATCCAGTACGCGCAAGAAGCCGAGCGCCAAGGCGCCAAGGGCATCCTGCTACTGCCGCACTACCTGACCGAAGCGTCGCAGGACGGTATCGCCGCCCACGTCGAGCAGGTCTGCAAGTCGGTGAAGATCGGCGTCATCGTCTACAACCGCGCCAACTCGCGCCTGGGCGCCACGCAGCTGCAGCGCCTGGCTGACAACTGCCCCAACCTGATCGGTTTCAAGGATGGCGTCGGCGACATCGAAGCCATGGTGAGCATCCGCCGCAAGATGGGCGACCGCTTCTCCTACCTGGGCGGCCTGCCCACCGCTGAAGTCTACGCCGCCGCTTACCGCGCGCTGGGCGTGCCGGTCTACTCGTCGGCTGTCTTCAACTTCATCCCGAAGACCGCGATGGACTTCTACCGCGCGCTGTCCAGCGGCGATGACGCGACCTGCAACAAGCTGATCGACGATTTCTTCCTGCCCTACCTGGACATCCGCAACCGCAAGGCCGGCTACGCCGTCAGCATCGTCAAGGCCGGCGCCAAGCTGGTCGGCCACGACGCGGGCCCGGTGCGCGCGCCGCTGACCGACCTGACCGGTGAAGAAGAGGAAATGCTGGGCGCCCTGATCAAGAAACTCGGCGGACAGTAGGCCCCCCCGTACCGCGCGGAGCGCGGCCCCCCAGGGGGCAACACCGGCGGACCGGGAGACCCGGCTCCGCGGTGTTCCCGAATGGGGCCCGCGTTCTTAACCGGCTCTGCGGCGTCCCCGATAGACCCAGGTTCTTCGGGGTTTCCGGTGAGCGCCGGACTGTTGGCACCAAGGCCGTCCTCAGGGACGGCCTTTGTCGTTCGTGGCCGCGCGGGAATATGCAAATGACGTCCGGGCTGCGGGTAGACCTGTATGTTGTCATACAGTACCTGGCGTTATCATTCCGGCTGTACGCCGCCCGGCCGGCCCTGTTCCGTCCGCAACACCCACGCTTCCCCCGCGCCGCCGCCCGCAGCGCCTAGAAACACCGCCCATGGAAAATCCCTCCCGCCCGCGCTCGCGCCTGACGGATGTCGTCATCGAAGCGCTGTCCAAGCGCCTGGATGACCGCACCTACCGGTCGGGAGACAAACTGCCTTCCGAACACGCCCTGTGCCAGGAATTCCAGGTCAGCCGCACCGTGGTGCGCGAAGCCGTGGCGTCGATGCGCCTAAGCGGCCAACTGGTGAGCAAACCGGGCATCGGCGTATTCGTCACGGAAGACCGCGAGAAGCCGATCGATTTCGTGGTCGAGCCCACCACCACCGACGCCCGCTGGGCCCTGCACATCATGGAACTGCGCGCCGGCCTGGAAATCGAGGCCTGTGGCCTGGCGGCGGAGCGCCGTTCCGCCGCCGAACTGAGCGCCATCGTCGAGGCCTTCGACGCCTTCAACCGCGCCTCACGCGATAGGGTCGCCGCCGTCAAGGCCGATTACGAATTCCATATCGCCATCGCGCGCGCCTCCAACAACCCCCACTTCGCCGCCCTGCTGCAGGCGGCGGTGCGCGACGTCATGCTGGACCTGAACATCAAGCACGGCGGCAAGACACCAGAGGAACTGGAAGCCTACGAGGCCCGCAACGCGGTGGAGCATGAAGCCATCCTGACCGCCATCATGCGGCGCGACCCGGGTGCCGCCCGCGCCGCCATGTCGCGCCACTTGGGCGACAGTATCGCCCGCTATCGCAAGCTGTTGTCGCAGCCGGCGGATCAGCGCAACTGAGCCGTTCAGCCCGAATTCGGGTAATTCCTGATTACAAACTTGTATGATGGCTGCCATCATATAAATGATGAGCGAGCAAGACCAGGGGAGTGCCCGCAACGCCGGCATCCCCTTTTTTGTGCCTCTTCGTCCCGTCGTACGGGGCATGGCAGGCGGGCGGGACACGTGGTCCCGGACACCTTTTCCAAGCCGCTGCGACCACCTGTCATACAACTCAGCCGTATCTATTCCTCCTCGGGAGATCAGTTCCATGCGTAAGTTTCTGAGCACCGCCCTGGCGGCAGGTTTGCTGTGCGTCGCGGGCGCCGCCCATGCCGGCACGACCTTCGACAACGTCAAGAAAAAAGGCTTCGTGCAGTGCGGGTTCGCCGGCATCCCCGGTTTCTCGGTGCTCGACAGCAAGGGCGAATGGACGGGTATCGACGTGGACATGTGCCGCGCCGTGGCCGCTGCCATGTTCGGCGACGCTTCCAAGGTCAAGGGCAATGTGCTGACCGCCCAAGCCAAGTTCACCGCGCTGCAATCCGGTGAAATCGACATGCTGTCGCGCAACACCACCCTGACCCTGGCGCGCGACACCACCCTGGGCCTGATCGGCGTGGGCGTGAACTTCTATGACGCGCAAGGCGTGCTGGTGCGCAAGTCCCTGGGCGCCAAGAGCGTCAAGGACCTGGACGGCGCCACCATCTGCGTGCAGCCCGGTACCACCACCGAACTGAACCTGGCCGACTACTTCCGCGGCAACAAGATCAGCTTCAAGCCGGTCCTGGTCGAAAACTACGACGAGAACTTCCGTCTGCTGGAAACGGGCCGCTGCGACGCCTACACCAACGACAAGTCCAACACCGCGGCCAATATGCGCACCCGTCTGGCCAAGCCGGAAGAATGGGAAATCCTGCCGGAGAACCTGTCCAAGGAGCCGCTGGGCCCGATGGTCCGCCAAGGCGACGAACAGTGGTTCAACCTGCTGCGCTGGACGCTCAACGTCATGCTGGAAGCCGAGGAATACGGCATCACCTCGAAGAACGTCGACGAAATGCTCAAGAGCAGCAATCCCAACATCCAGCGCATCCTGGGCGTGACGCCGGGCATGGGCAAGAACCTGGGCGTGGACGACAAGTGGGCCTACAACATCATCAAGCAGGTCGGTAACTATGGCGAAAGCTATGACCGCGCCATGGGCAAGGACAGCCCGCTGAAGCTGGAGCGCGGCTTGAACCGCCTGTGGACCCAGGGCGGCCTGATGTACGGCTGGCCCGTGCGTTAAGTTTCCGCTTCATGGCCGCCCGCCTCAAAGCCGGGCGGCCATTGCCGTTTTGCCGCCGCGTATTTCTGCCGCGTTTTGCCGCCGCGTTTGCCCCATCGTTTTTCCGCCGCTTCGCCTCGCCTCACAGCCTCACTGCCTCGCCTCACCATGAACAGCATCGTCAACGCCCGCCTCAAACAGATCAAACCCTCCCCCAGCATGGCCGCCAAGATCGTCGTCGACGAACTCCGCCGCGAAGGCCGCGAGATCGCCGACTTCACCCTGGGGGAGCCGGACATGAATACGCCCGAACACATCGCGCGGGCGGGCCAGGAAGCCATCGCGCGCGGCGACATCCGCTACACCAGCCCGAACGGCACGCTGGGCCTGCGCAAGGCCATCGCCAAGTACCTGTCCGACAGCCTGGGCGTGCAGTACGGCCTGGATGAAATCACCGTCGGCGCGGGCGCCAAGCAGATCATCGGCGCGGCCTTGACCGCCAGCCTGGAAGCCGGTGACGAGGTGATCGTGCCCGCACCGTTCTGGGTTTCGTACCCCGACATGGTGCTGCTGGCCGAAGGCAAGCCGGTCGTCGTCCAATGCCCTGAAGCGCAGCAGTTCAAGCTGACGCCCGCTACTCTCGAAGCCGCCATCACGCCGCGTACACGCTGGCTGATCCTGAATTCGCCCAGCAATCCCAGCGGCGCCGTCTACAGCCAGGCCGAAATGCGCGGCCTGACCGACGTACTGCTGCGCCATCCGCAGGTCTGGATACTCAGCGACGAAATCTACGCGCCCTTCTGCTACAGCGGCGAGCCGTTTGCGTCGCCCGTGCAGGTCGAACCCGAGCTGAAGTCGCGCACCTTGGTGATCAATGGCATGTCCAAGGCCTATGCCATGACCGGCTGGCGCGTCGGCTACGGTGCCGGCCCGGCCGATTTGATCAAGGCCATGAGCACGGTGATTTCGCAAAGCACCAGTTGCGCCAGCGCCATCTCGCAAGCGGCCGCGCAGGCCGCGCTGGAAGGCGACCAGGCCAGCGTGGGCGAGATGGTGGCGATTTTCAAGCAACGCCGCGACCTGATCGTGCGCCGCTTGAACGACATCCCCGGCATCTCTTGCGCCACGCCCGACGGCGCCTTCTACGTCTACGCCAACGTGGGCGGCCTGATCGGCCGCCAGGGCCCGGCCGGTGAACTGAAGAACGACCTCGACGTCAGCCTGTTCTTCCTGCGCGAAGCCGGCGTGGCCGTCATCGACGGCGGTTCGTATGGCCTGTCGCCCTATGTCCGCTTCTCGTTCGCCACCTCGACTGAAACCATCGAGCAAGGCATGGACCGGTTGGCCGTGGCGGTCGGCAAACTGATGGCGGGCTGAACCGTGAGCCAGCCATCCACGCAAACGCTTGCGGCCACGCCGCAGCGGCCCCCGCGCCGCCTATCCTGGAATGACCCCGGCGTGCGCGCCGTGGTCTACCAGGTCCTGGCCGTTGCCGCGGTCGGCCTGGTCATCTGGTTCCTGGTCAGCAACACGTTGCACAACCTGGCGGCCCGCAACATCGCCACCGGCTTCGGCTTTCTGTGGCGCGAAGCGGGCTTCGCCATCGGTGAAAGCCTCATCGACTATGGCCCAGCCAACAGCTATGGCCGCGCCATCGTCGTCGGTCTGGTCAACACCCTGCGCGTCGCCCTGATCGCCCTGGTACTGTCCACCGCGCTAGGCATCCTCATCGGCATCGCACGCTTGTCGAAGAACTGGCTCATCAACCGCCTGGCTTCGATCTACGTCGAAGTCATGCGCAACGTACCGCTGCTGATCCAGCTTTTCTTCTGGTACGCGGTGATCACGGAAAACATGCCGGGCCCGCGCCAGGCCTTGAATCCGCTGCCCGGCTTCTTCATCTCCAATCGCGGCTTGAAACTGCCGGCGCTGCAAGGCAACGCCCTGGACTGGATCCTGTGGGGACTGGGACTGGCCATCGTCGCCATCATCGGCTTGCACCGTTGGGGCAGCAAGCGCCAGGAAGCCACCGGCAAGGTCTTTCCGCTGTTGCGCGCTGCCTTGGCATTGGTCATCGGCCTGCCCATCATCGGCTGGCTGGCCAGCGGCGCGTCACTGACGTTGGACATGCCCGTGCTCAAGGGCTTCAACTTCCAGGGCGGCCTGACGCTGACGCCGGAATTCGCCGCCCTGTTGGCGGGCCTGACGATCTACACCTCGGCCTTCATCGCCGAAGTCGTGCGTTCCGGCATCCAGGCGGTCAATCACGGCCAGACCGAAGCCGCCAGCTCGCTGGGCTTGCGCCGCGGCCTGGTGTTGCGCCTGGTGGTGCTGCCGCAGGCCTTGCGTGTGATCATTCCCCCGATGACCAGCCAGTACCTGAACTTGACCAAGAACAGCTCGCTGGCGGTGGCGATCGGCTATCCGGACATCGTCTCGGTGGTCAACACCACGTTGAACCAGACCGGCCAGGCCATCGAAGGCATCCTCATCATCATGGGCGCCTACCTGACGGTCAGCCTGTCGATCTCGATTTTCATGAACTGGTACAACAAGCGCATCGCGCTGGTGGAGCGTTGATATGAATTCCTCGATATCATCCCGCGCCGCCGACCTGCCGCCGCCTTCGCCGCAGTCCGGCGCCTGGATCTGGCTGCGCACGCGCCTGTTCTCATCGCCCGGCAACATCCTGCTGACCGTCCTGCTGGCCTGGCTGGTACTGATGGCGCTGCCCGCGCTGGTGGAATGGGCCTTCGTGAAGTCCAGCCTGCACGCGGCCAACGCGCAGGAATGCCGGGCCGCCGGTGGAGCGTGCTGGGCCTTCATCGTGGAGAAGCACAGGCTGATCCTGTTCGGCACCTATCCCTTCGACGAACAATGGCGTCCGCTGCTGGCCACGGTCATCCTGATCGCGGTCATCATCGCCAGCGGCATGCGCCGCTTCTGGAACCGCAGCCTGCTGGTCATCTGGGTGGTCGGATTGACGGCCGTGGCCGTGCTGATGTGGGGCGGCGTGCTGGGCCTGACGCCCGTCGAGGACGGCCGTTGGGGCGGCCTGCCGCTGACGCTGATCCTGGCCACCTTCGGCATCGCCTTCGCCTTCCCCATCGGCGTGCTGCTGGCGCTGGGGCGGCGTTCGAAGATGCCGGCGATCAAGGCGCTGTGCGTCGTGTACATCGAGTTGATCCGCGGCGTGCCGCTGATCAGCCTGCTGTTCATGTCTTCGGTGATGCTGCCGCTGTTCCTGCCGGAAGGCTTCACGATCGACAAGCTGCTGCGCGCGCAGATCGCCATCATCCTGTTCGCCGCGGCGTATATCGCGGAAACGGTGCGCGGCGGCCTGCAGGCCATTCCCAAGGGCCAGTATGAAGGCGCCGACTCGCTGGGGCTGACGTACTGGCAGCAGATGCGCAAGATCATCTTGCCGCAGGCGCTGAAGATCGTCATCCCGCCGCTGGTCAGCATCTTCATATCGCTGTTCAAGGACACGTCGCTGGTGGTGATCATCGGTATCTTCGACCTGACGCTGGCGGCCAAGGCCGCGCTGTCGGATGCCGCCTGGCGTGGCTTCGGCGTCGAAGCCTACCTGTTCATCTCGCTGATCTACTTCATCTTCTGCTACGCGATGTCCAAGTACAGCCAGGCGTTGGAAAAGCGTCTCGCCACCGGCCACGCCCGTTAATCAGAATCCCGCCGGGCGTGTCACACGCGCCGGCTCAAAATACAGGAGTACCGGCATGTCCGATGCCATCATCCGCCTGCAGGGCGTCAACAAGTGGTACGGCCAGTTCCACGTACTGCGCAACGTCAACCTGGATGTCGCGCAGGGCGAGCGCATCGTCATCTGCGGCCCGTCCGGTTCGGGCAAGTCGACCATGATCCGCTGCATCAACCGGCTGGAAGAACACCAGCAAGGCCAGATCGTGGTCGACGGCACTGAATTGACCAACGACCTGAAGAACATCGAAATCATTCGCCGCGACGTCGGCATGGTGTTCCAGCACTTCAACCTGTTCCCCCACCTGACGGTGCTGGAGAACCTGACGCTGGGCCCGACCTGGGTATTGAAGCAGTCCAAGGCCGAAGCCGAAGCCACCGCCATGAAGTACCTGGAACGCGTACGCATCCCGGACCAGGCGAAGAAGTTTCCCGGCCAGTTGTCGGGCGGCCAGCAACAGCGCGTGGCGATCGCCCGTTCGCTGTGCATGAACCCCAAGGTCATGCTGTTCGACGAGCCGACCTCGGCGCTGGATCCGGAAATGGTCAAGGAAGTGCTGGACGTGATGGTGACATTGGCGCAGGAAAGCGGCATGACCATGCTGTGCGTGACCCACGAAATGGGCTTTGCCCGCAAGGTGGCCAATCGCGTGATCTTCATGGACCGTGGCGAGATCATCGAACAGAACTCGCCCGATGCGTTCTTCGACAATCCCCAGAACGAACGCACCAAGCTGTTCCTGAGCCAGATCCTGCACTGAAGCATTCGACGTGTGGACCGAGTCTTGTCGACCAAGGCTCGCCGCTGTTCCATGCGTTCATGCGCGGGCTAAAGCACCCTGCCATACCACCAGAGCGACAGCAGCGCCGCGCAGGCCGCCAGCAGCGCACCCAGCGCGGCGAACAGGGCCGAGATCTCGACCAGCTCGGTCTTGTCGAAAGCCAGCCGGGCGCTAAGCGTCTGGTACACGCGCTTCAGCCCCTCGGCATTCTGGGCGCGGAAATATTCGGCGCCAGTCATGTCGGCCACCTGCTTCAAGGACTGCTCTTCCAGGCGCACCCGCGCCGACCAGCCTTCGACGGAGATCACCACGCCTTCCGGCGTCCCTATTCCCACGGTGTAGACGCGCACACCATGGTCCGCCGCTACCTTGGCGGCCTCAATGACATCAGGGCCGGTATTGCTGTCGCCGTCCGAGAGCAGCACGATGGCCACGGACCGGTCGGACGCGGGGGCCTTGGCCTCGCCGCCTCCCCCTCCCGCAGCGGCGCCCCGGGACGGGAAATTGCCGCTTTCCCGATTCGCCCCGCCGTTGCCGCCGCCGCTGCCCGCGCTGCCACTGTTGCCACCGTTGCCTGCGCCACTGCCACTTCCGGCCGGCCTTCCTGCGCCATTGCCGCCACCCGCGGTGCCGCCATCGGTACGCGCACTGCCCGGCGGCCTGGCGCTCTTGCCCTTGGCGTCCTTGCTCTTGGCATCCTTGTCAGCCGAAGCATTCAGGAAAGCATTGACGTCGATTTCCCCTTTGGGAAGCAGGGTCGCCAGGGAGATGATCAAGCCGTTGCCCAGCGCTGTCCCACGCTGCGGCTGCAGACGGTCCAGCGCGGCGATCAGGTCGTCTTTCCTGCGCGTGGGCCGCTGCGCGACGGACGCCGTGCCCGCCACCGACACCAGGCCCACGCTGACACCCACGGGCTGGTCCGCCAGGAACTGCTTGGCCGCCTCGCGCGCGGCGTGCATGCGGTCGGGCTTGATGTCCTGTGCGCGCATGCTACCCGACGTGTCCATGGCCAGCACCACGGTCTGGATGCGCGAAGGCAGCTTCATCATTGCCTGTGGCCGCGCGACGGCGAACAGGAACGCCGCCAGCGCCAACAGCATCAACACCGGCGGCGTATGGCGACGCCAGCCGGACACGCCCTGCACGGTCAGCCCAGCCACCTTGAGCGACGCCTGGCGTGCGGCCGCGCGACGGCGGCGGCGCCGCTCATGCAACACGAACAACACGGCCACGATGGGTACGAGCAACTGCAGCCACAGCATTCTTGGCCACAGAAAACTGATCGAAGGCAGATGGTTCAGCAAGGCCTGCATAGCGACACCGTTGTTCTCAGCGTGTTCTCAGTACGATCTCTTCGGTACTGCCCCTTTTGATACCGCCCTCTGGTACTACCCCTTCGATGTTCGAAGCATCTTCATGCATGCCCGTGCGCCATCCCTGCGCGACGCCTTACCTGCGCTTGCGGCGCCGCGCGAAATCCAGCAGGGCAAGATCCATCCGATCCGCCGTCGTCAGCGTCAGGCAATCGACGCCACTACGCGCGAAGGTCCGCCGCAGCGCCGCTTCACGTTCCGCCGCGGCCGCGCTGAAGCGTTCCCGAAAACCGGAATCATTCGTATCGACCAGCAGCTGATCCCCTGTCTCCGCATCCTCCAGCACCACCATCCCAAAGTCCGGCCAAGCCATTTCCAAAGGATCCGACAATCGCACCGCGATCACCTCGTGCTGCCGGCTCAACATGCCCAGGGGCATCTCCCATCCCGGCTCGCTGATGAAATCCGATACGACGAACACCACGGACCGCCGCTTCAGCACGCCGCGCGCGTGCTCCAGCAGGTCGCGCAGGCGGGTCTCGCCCCGCAACGCGGCGGCCGTGCCATGCATGCGATCGAGTAGATGCAGCAGATGCCGCCGCCCTGTCCGTGCCGGCAGCACAGCCGGGCGAACATCGCTGCCCCCGCTATACAACATGCCGCCGACGCGGTTTCCATGGCCCGTCAGCAGGCGTCCCATGACGCCAGTGAAGTCGCTCAGCAAGGCGCGCTTGCGGATGTCGCCGGAGCCAAAATCCACCGACCCGCTCAGGTCCAGCAGGAACCAGGCCGCCACCTCCCTGTCTTCCTGGAACTCGCGCACGTGCGGTACCTGGAGCCTTGCAGTGACGTTCCAATCCATATAGCGCACATCATCGCCGGGCAAGTATTCGCGCAGGTCGGCGAAGTCCAGGCCGAAGCCGCGAAACAAGGTGCGATAGTCGCCCTGCAACAGGCCGTCCAGGCGCCGTATGACGGTCCATTCCAGACGCCGCAGCAAAGCATCCGCTTGCCCCAGCCCGCCGCCCCTTGCCCCGTCTTGCGTCGGCGCGTTATCGATCTCCTTCATGCCCTTCGCCGACCTGGCTCCCGCGTCCGACCGGCCACCCGCGCCGCTCGGCGCCAGTCCAGCCATGGACCATGCCGCGGCCGCCCGCGCCTGCGCGGCGAGGGCTCCCTGATCGGGAGGCGCCGCGCGCCGCTCAGCCCGCCGCCACCCGAACATGGCTTTCCAATGGGCGCTCGGGCGCCGGCAAGGCCTGCAGGATACGGCCGATGAGTTGATCCGCCGTGGCGCCGTCGCTCAAGGCTTCGTACGACAGCACCAGGCGATGCCGCAATACGTCCGGCACCAGGTCCACCACGTCCTCCGGCAAGGCATAGTCGCGTCCACGCAGATACGCCAGGGCCCGTGCGCCCTCGATCAACGCGATGCTGGCCCGTGGACTGGCACCGTAAGTCACGTAGCGCTGCATGTCCGCCAGTCCGCAGCTGGCGGGCGCGCGCGTCGCCCCGACCACGCGCACGGCATACTGGATAAGCTGCGGATCGACATAGACCCGCCGGCACTCCTCCTGCAGCAGCGCCAACTGCTCGGGCAGCGCCACGGGATTCACATCGATGCGCGGCCCCGTTACGCGATTGACGATGACCACCTCTTCCTCGTCGCTGGGGTAGCCGACCAGCACTTTCATCATGAAGCGGTCGATCTGCGCCTCGGGCAAGGGATAGGTGCCTTCGGTTTCGATGGGGTTCTGCGTGGCCATCACCAGAAAAGGTGTCGGGACGGGATGCGTCTCGCCGGCGATGGTCACCTGGCGCTCCTGCATCACTTCCAGCAAGGCGCTTTGCACCTTGGCCGGCGCACGGTTGATTTCGTCAGCCAGCAGCAGGTTGGCGAACACCGGTCCCAGCACGGTGGAAAACTCGCCGGTACGCTGGTTGTACATGCGCGTGCCCACCAGGTCCGCGGGCAGCAGGTCCGGCGTGAACTGGATGCGCTTGAACGAGCCGCGCATGGTCTTGGCCAGCGTGCTCACGGTCAGGGTCTTGGCCAGGCCCGGCACGCCTTCCACCAGCAGATGGCCGCGCGCCAGGATGGCAACCAGCACCCGCTCCAGGAAGTGATCCTGGCCGACGACGATGCGCTTCACCTCGTACAGCAGGCGCTCCATCAGATTGGCGCTGTCCACGGCGCCCATGATAGGTTGGTTCATAGTCCTCCGCCTTCAGAAAGGTGAAATACCCACGGCATTGCCCGCGCTTTCGATCGTCGTGGCAAAGCCGATACCGACAAACGTCTTGGCATCCGTGGGATTGAGAATCGCCGTCACGATGCCCACCACTTCGCCATTCATATTGACCAGCGGGCCGCCCGAATTGCCGGGGTTGGCCGCCGCGTCGAACTGGATCAGATGATCGAGGTCCTGCTGGTTTTGTTCGGATGCGAACTCGCGGTCCAGGCCGGACACCACGCCGGACGACACGGATGGCCCGATACCGAAGGGAAAACCGACTGCCACCACCTCGTCGCCCGGGACCAGGTTGCGGCTGGAGCCCAGGGTGGCGGCCGGCAGGTCGTCGGGCAGCGATGAGGCCTTGATCACGGCGAGGTCCTTTTCCGGTTGCGCACCGATCACGATGGCGTCCGATTGATGGCCGTCGTAGAACCTGATTCTCAGTCGGCTCGCGCCGGCGATGACGTGATAATTGGTAAGAATGACACCTTGGTCGGTGATGACGACGCCCGAGCCGATGTTGACGCGCTCGTCGTCCTTGTCGTCGCCCTTGCCTCCCTTGTCGCCCTTGCCTCCCTTGTCGGCCTTTTCCCTGCTGCCTTTATCGCTCTTGGTGTCCTTGTCGCCCTTGGCATCCTTATCGCTGCCGGCGCCCTTGTCGTTGCCGGCGCCCTGATCGGCCTGATCGCCTTTTTTAGCCAGCTCCCTGGCCTTGTCGTTATCCGCGCGCTTGCTGTCCGGCGGAGGATCGTCCGCCGTTGCTTGGTCATCCTTTTGGTCACCCCCTTTTGGAGCAGCCGGGTTTTGATTCTCGGCGTTCGGCTTGGCGGTGTCCTGTTTATCGGTACCTGGCTTATCGCCAGGTCCGGCCGGCGCTTGTCCATCCGGCGCGGGCTTCTTGTCGCCATCCGGCGACGCCGCGCCGGGCTTTTCCGCGGCCTTAGGGTAAGCGATGATCTCGACGACGGAAGCGCGCACGGCTTCAGCCGCGCGCGCCGGACGCGAAGGCAGGCGTTTGGTTTGCAAGGTATGGAGGACGGCGGAATCGATGTCGTCTTGCGTGAGGGTGCGCAGACGCGGTTGCATCAGCCAGGCAGTGCCCAGGCCTGCAACGAAAACCAGGGCGACTGCCGCCGCCACCCATCCGTAACGCGCAACTCGTTTCATGGTTGCCACCGGAGTTCCGTCCCGTCGTGGATCTAAAGTACCATCGTCCTACCGACCCGCCAAGGAGAACGACATGCGGTTTCTCTGGCCGGAATTACTCTGGCTGCTGCTCGCACTTCCCCTGCTGGCGGCGGCATATCTTTATGCCTTGAAGCGGCGCAAGCGCGCCGTCGTGGTTTACCCCAATCTGGCGCTCGCGCGTTCCGCCGTGGGGCCCACGCAAAAAATACGCCGCCATATCCCGCCACTGCTGTGCTGGCTGGCCTTGGGCGCCGCCCTGTTTGCCTGCGCGCGGCCCAGCGCCACCGTCACCTTGCCCGCCGATACCTTGACGCTGGTGCTGGCCATGGATGTCTCGCGCAGCATGGAGGCCAGCGACGTGAAGCCGACCCGTCTGACCGCGGCGCA
Source organism: Bordetella sp. LUAb4 (assembly GCF_021325795.1). Lineage (GTDB taxonomy): Bacteria > Pseudomonadota > Gammaproteobacteria > Burkholderiales > Burkholderiaceae_B > Bordetella_C. Next base: position 123,491 of record NZ_JAHPZX010000001.1, read on the forward strand.
AGAAGCCGCGCGGCAGTTCGTCGACGGCCTGCCTTCCAGCGTGCGGCTGGGCATCGTTTCCTTTGCCGCGTCGGCCACCGTGGTGCAACCGCCCACGGAAGATCATCGGGACATGCTCGACGCCATCGATCGCTTTGAATTGCAAACCGGTACCGCCACGGGAAGCGGGCTGATCCTGGCGCTGTCGACCCTGCTGCCAGCGGACCGCGCGGACCTCGACGCGCTGTTGCTGAACGATCCATTTTCCAGTTTCGGACTGGGCGCGGCCGCGGCACCCTTGGGCAAGGCTGGTCCGGTCGAGGCGGCACGCAAGCGCGAGGAAGAGAGGCCGCCTGCCGAACCCGGTTCTTATCGCAATGGTGCGATCATCCTGCTCAGCGACGGCCGCCGCACCACGGGCCCTGATCCCATGACCATCGCGCGCATGGCGGCCAAGCGCGGCGTGCGCGTCTATACCGTGGGCTTCGGCACGCCCCAGGGAGGCAGCGGCGGCGGCACCACGAGCAGCGCGGGTCCCGACGGCTGGTCGTACTTCATGCAGCTGGACGAAACCACGCTGCGCGCCATCGCCAAGCTGACGGGCGGCGAGTACTACCAGGCCGGCTCGGCGGGCGATCTGACCAAGGTTTACAGCAATCTCACCACCCGCTTTTCCCTGGAGCGGCGCGACACGGAGATCAGTGCCCTGCTGGCGGGCGTAGCGGGCGTACTGCTGCTGCTCGCGTGCATATTGTCGATCAAGTGGTTCAGGCGCTGACTCAATCGGCGAGCGAGGGCGGCGCGTCACGCCGCAAGGACTGCGGCGGCACGCCGAAGCCGCGCATGAATACTTCGCGCATATGGCGCCGGTCGCGGAAGCCGGTCTCGCGGGCGATCACCTCCATGGGGTGCAGGCTGCGTTCCACCATCAGGCGCGCCGCCTCCAGTCGCAGGCCTTCTATCGCCTTGGCCGGCGACTGTCCGGTTTCCGTGGTGAAGATGCGGCTGAACTGGCGCGGACTCAGGTTGGCCTGCTCCGCCAGCACTTCCACCGTCAGCAGTCCGCCCAGATTCTTGCGCGCGTAATTCAGGGCGTTCTGGATGCGGTCGGACTTGGGGGCAAGATCCAGCATTTCCGAATGCTGCGACTGCCCGCCGGATCGATGCTGATGCATCACCAGCTTATGCGCCACGCCGCGCGCGACGTCCGGCCCCAGGTCCTTTTCCACCATCGCCAGCGCCAGGTCCAGCCCGGCCGTCATGCCCGCCGACGTCCACAGCGGGCCGTCGATGATGTAGATGCGGTCGCTCTCCACCTGGATGTCCGGAAAACGGGCCTGCAAGGCGTCGGCGAATATCCAGTGCGTGGTGGCCCGGCGCCCTGACAACAAGCCGGCCTCCGCCAGCGTATAGGCGCCTGTACAAATGGCGGCCACCCGGCGCGAACACTGCACGGCTTTCTGCACGAACGCCCGCTCCCTGGGTAATGACGGCTGGGCGATCGGGTCGAGGACGCCGCCCAGGATCCACGTATCCGCATAGGTCGACGGCGTCACCTTGGTGCTGCCCACGGGGACGCCGGAGGAAGCGCGCACATTGCCGCCCGGCAGCGAGTAGTGCGCGATTTCGTAGAAGGGATCCTCGGCGACGAGGTTGGCGAACTCGAAGACGGATTGGGTGGCCAGGGACATCAACTGGAAACCGTCCTTCAGCAGATAAGCGATCTTGTGCATGTCCGTATTCGTCCTAGCTATGTCCTAAAACACGACCATATACGTCATTTCGGAAAGCGGCAAGCGTCCCTAAGATTCATCCATCGCCAGCAGCAAGGCGAAACAAGCCGATAAACGCATCGCCGAACACGCGATCGCCCGATCAAAGACTCGACAGGACCCGCTACCATGACCCACTCCCATCCCGGCACTGCCCTTATCACTGGCGCTTCTTCCGGCATCGGCGCCGTTTATGCCGACCGCCTTGCCCGCCGTGGCTACAACCTGATCCTGGTGGCGCGCAACCGCGCTCGCCTGAATGCCTTGGCCGAGCGCATCACCACCCAGACACGCCAGGCGGTCGAAGTGCTGGAAGCCGATCTGGGCGCCGCTGCGTCCCTGGCGCGGGTGGAAGCCAAGCTGCGTGAAGACGCCAGCATCACCCTGTTGGTGAACAACGCTGGTGTCGGCACCCATACCCCTTTGCTCGAAAGCGACATCGGTTCGATGACGGCGATGATAGACCTCAACGTCACCGCCCCCACCCGCCTGACGTACGCCGTCGCGCCGGCCTTCGTGGCGCGTGGCCGGGGCGCGATCATCAACATCGCATCCATCGTCAGCATCGCGCCGGAGCTGCTCAATGGGGTGTACGGCGGCAGCAAGGCGTATATGCATGCGTTCAGCCAATCGCTGCACCATGAACTGGGCGCCAAGGGCGTGCGTGTGCAGGCCGTCTTGCCCGGCGCCACCGCCACGGACTTCTGGGCGACGGGCGGCTTGCCCGTGGAGCAGCTGGACCAGGCCATCGTCATGTCGGCCGAGCAGTTGGTGGACGCGGCCCTGGTTGGCTTCGACCGCGGCGAACTGATCACCATTCCCTCGCTTCATGCGGGAGAAGACTGGGAAGCCTATGAGGCGGCCCGGCAGAAGATGCTGCCGCATCTTTCCAGCAACACCCCGGCACCCCGCTACCTCGCCGCCCGTTGATTCGACTCACGCCGATCGCCGTCACGCTACCCGCGACTATTCCTTAGAATCGCTTGCAGGCCTTTGTCCGCGATGACGTTCAGCAGCTTCAGCGCGGGCCGTCCGCCCAAGCGCCTACGGCTGTCCAGCGTCCCGTACGGCCTGTTCTATAACCTTCGCCACCGCATCAGGGTGCGACAGCATCGACGTATGGCTGGACGCAATCTCCGTGGTCCGTGCGTGGATGCGTTTCGCCGTATCGCGCTGGAGCTGCGGATTGATCATGTGATCCTGGCCGCTGACCACGAACCAGCTTGGCCGGCTCTGCCACGCCGCCTGGCTGACCTTGTCGTCGAAGGCCGCGGCGCGGATCAAGCCCTGGGTGGCTGCCACCTGGGCGGCCTCCGCAGCAGGAACATCCGGCGCGAAGTCGGCCTTGACCGCCGCGGCCGGTAAATACAAATAGCCGTCGCTGGTCGCCGCCAGCTTGCCAAGCCCCGGCGGCGTGGCGTAGTTCTTACCTTGCTCTCCCGTACTCTGACCTGGCTCCGGCGCGAAGGCGGCGACGTAGACCAGCCCCTTCACCTTGGGATCGACCCCGGCCTCGGTAATGACCGTGCCGGCCCAGGAGTGCCCCACCAGGATCACGTCGCCCTTGACCTGGTCGATGGCGCGCCGCGTCACCTCCACGTCGTCGGCCAGCGAAGTCAGCGGATTCTGCACGGCAACCACGGCGATGCCATCGCGCTGCAGGCGGGCAATGACCTTATTCCAGCTGGAGCCGTCGGCGAAGGCGCCATGCACCAGCACGGCGGTGGGCGTGGCGGCGCTGGCCACGGGCGCTGGCCGACCCTGCGCCTGTGTTGCGGCGGCGGAGGCCGTCCCGGCATGGGCGGCGCTACCTGCCAACGCGGTGGCAAGGGCGATGGCGGCGAGGTGGAACGGATGACGAGACGCTTGCATGATGACTCCTGTTGGGTTTGAGGACGAACAATCCGTACTAGACCCCCGTCATTTGTCCGGTCTGTGTCCTCACCCCCCCGGATTTGCCGCCTTGTGTATCGGCAGGCGGTTTTGATACATAGGCGTACAAAAGCCTCTTCCCGCCTGCCATCCGCTTGCCGTACATTTGCGTCGGACAGCAAAGTGGCGCTACACGGCAGCCCCGCGCAGGCCAGCATACGAAGGCAAGTACTACAAGGACCTCAAGGCATGGAGCATACCGACCACATCCTCATCGTCGACGACGACCGCGAAATCCGCGAGCTCGCGGGCAACTTCCTGCGCAAGAACGGACTGGACGTGACCTTCGCCGCCGACGGCAGGCAGATGTGGACTCAGCTGGAACGCGGCACCTTCGACCTCATCGTGCTGGACATCATGATGCCCGGTGATGACGGCCTGGTCCTGTGCCGCGAGCTGCGCAGCGGCAAGCACCGCCGCATCCCCATCCTGCTGCTGACTGCCCGCAGCGACGACATGGATCGTGTGCTGGGCCTGGAGATGGGCGCCGACGACTATCTGACCAAGCCCTTCGTCGCGCGTGAACTGCTGGCCCGTATCAAGGCGGTGTTGCGCCGCACACGCATGCTGCCGCCCAATTTCCAGGTCACGGAATCGGGCCACCAACTGCGTTTCGGCGAGTGGTGCCTGGACACGACGGCCCGCCATCTGCTGGACAAGGAAGGCACCATCGTTTCGCTCAGCGGCGCGGAGTACCGCCTGCTACGCGTATTCCTGGACCATCCCCAGCGCGTGCTGACCCGCGACCAATTGCTCAATCTCACCCACGGCCGCGAAGCGGATATGTTCGGCCGCTCCATCGACCTGCTGGTCAGCCGCGTGCGCCAGCGCCTGCGCGAAGATGCGCGTGAACCCGCCTTCATCAAGACCGTGCGCAGCGAAGGCTATGTCTTCGCGTCGGCGGTGGAAGTCCTGGAAGCCTAGCGCGTCATGTCCCGTTCCCTGCTATCGCCGCGGGTTTGGCCGCGCACGCTGGTCGTCCGCCTGTTTTTGCTTTTTGTCGTGGGCCTGGTGGCCGCCCATGCCCTGTCGTTCTCGCTGCTGTTCTACGAGCGCTACACCACGACCAAGATGATGATGCTGGGCGACCTGGAAAGGGACGTCGGCATCGCCATGGACATCCTGGACCGCCTTCCCGCGCAAGAACGCGCCGCCTGGTACCCACGCCTGACCAACGGCAACAAGCAATACCTGCCTGGCCCGGCGACGGTGCACCAGCCCCTGGCGTCGGCGGCGCAGCAAACCGCCGCGCGAGCAATCGAAGTCGCGCTGGGCGACCGGCGTCCCCTCTCCATCACCGCCGACCCGGAGGACCCACGCCACATCCAGGCGCAGGTCACGCTAGGCGATGGCAGTACCGCCGTTCTGGATATCCACCTGCAGATGCCCGCACTGGCCCTGTGGCTGCCCGTGGTGCTGTGCCTGCAATTGCTGCTGCTGGTCGCCTGCGCCTGGTTGGCCGTGCGGCTGGCGGTACGGCCGCTGACGCGCCTGGCCCAGGCTGCCGATGCCATCGACCCGAACCGCAAGCCTCCCCCCGTACCGGAAAACGGGCCGCGCGAAGTGGCGCGTGCCGCCACGGCCTTCAATGCCATGCAGCGCCGCATCGCATCGCACATGGCCGAGCGCATGCAGATGCTGGGCGCCATCTCGCATGACCTGCAGACGCCCATCACCCGCATGAAGCTGCGCGTGGAGAGCATGGACGAGAGCAGCGACCGCGACAAGCTTGAGCGCGATCTCGACGAAGTGGGCCGCCTGATCCGCGAAGGCATCGACTACGCCCGTAGCGCACATGGCAGCCAGGAGCAGGAAGTACGCGTGGATCTGGGCGCTTTCGTGGAAAGCCTGGTCTACGACTATGAAGACACGGGCCGCCAGGTGGCCTTGGCCGGGCAGCAGAACCTGCCCTGGTCGACTCGCCCGCAGGCTTTGCGACGCGTGCTGAGCAACCTCATCGACAATGCCATCAAGTTCTCCGGCGCGGCCGAAGTGGAAATGCGCCGCAACGCGGACGACAGCGTTTCCTTGCTCGTCATGGACCGTGGCCCCGGCATCCCCGTGGACGAACTGGATGCCGTGTGCGAACCCTTTTACCGCGTCGAGGCCTCGCGCAACCGGGAAACCGGTGGTACGGGCCTGGGCCTGGCCATCGCCAAGCAATTGGCCTCCGCGTTGGGAGGCCAATTGATCCTGGAGAATCGCCAGGGCGGCGGATTGCAAGTCGAACTCAGGCTGGCCCGCGCGCTTCAGAAGTAATAATCGACGTTGATCAAACTATTGTTCTGACGCTGTCCATCAGGAGCTGTGCTCACATGTGATACCGCAGCGTCAGCATCGCGTTGCGGCCATCGCCGTAGACGCTGTAGAAGTTGCCGGGGGGGCGGATGTAGTAGTCGCGGTCGAAGATGTTGTTCAAGGCGACCGATACATCCACGTTCCTGTTGACCTGGTAGCCCACCGTCGCGTTGAAGATGGCATAGCCGCCTTGCGTCACGCCCCGGCTGATGGCGCTTTGCGCCAGCATGCCGCCGCCCACGCTGACGTTCTGCAAGGGACCGTCGGTGAACTTGTACTTGGTCCACAGCTTGAACAGGTGCTTGGGATCCGTGCCGTCGGTCAGGTCGGGTTCGTCGTTGTCGAACTTGGTGTTCAGATAGGTATAACCGGCGTAGACGTTCCAGTTCGGCATCGGTTGGCCATTCACTTCAAACTCGATACCCTGGTTGCGGGCCTTGCCGCCAGCGATACTGCCGATGGCGTGATCCGGATCACCGATCGCACGGTTCTTGTCCTTGATGCGGAACAGCGCCACGGTGGTACTGAGACGGTCATCGAAGAACGCGTTCTTCACACCGACTTCATATTGCTCGCCCGTGCGAGGCGGCAGCACGGCGCCGGTATAGTCGGTGGCGGTCTGCGCGGTCATGAAGCGCGAGAAATTCGCGTAAGCCGTCGTCGATGGCGTGATGTCCCACACCAACCCGGCGGACGGCAGGAACTTGTGATTGACGTTGGCGATCGTGTTCCAGCTCGGATCATCGGACAGCAGGCTCTTGGAGCGTTCGCGCAAAAAGGCTTCACGTGCGCCCAACACCAGCGTGAGCGGCTCGGCCAGTTTGATGCGGCCTTGCGTGTAGAAGCTGTACTGCTCCATCCGGTTCTTGGCATCGTAGGTGAACGGCACGCTCACTTCCGGAACTTCGTTCGGATCGTAGAGGCTGAACAGACCGCCCGGATAAGGGCCGTCCACGGACACGAACCCGGACTTGCTACGCTGGTTCACCTGCGCGTAATTGAAGCCGGCGGTCAAGGTGTGAGTCAGGCCGAAGGCATCGACGGGGCCGGACACGTGCGAATCGAAGCCCGCCCAGTTGGTGGTAGTCAGCTGCCGCTGATCGCCAAAATAAGCCAGGCCGTCGGCGGTGGCCGCGGGACCGGAATAAGCATACTTGGCGCTGGAGCGGGACTCACGATAGAAGGCCGTCGTATCCCAGGTCCAGCCATTGTCGAAGCGGTGCGTCAGGTTGGCGTTGGCCTCGCGCATCGACAGGTAAGAATTGTTCCAGTCGGGGCTGTAGTTGTCGCGATACGAACCAGGCACGCGGCCGACCAGCGCGGTACGAGCGTCATTGATGACGCCGCCCGCGCCATAGTCCAGACCGGTGATCTTCGTCACCTGGTAGCCCGCCGAGAATGACAGGGTGGTGCGTGGCGAGAAGTCATAGTCCAGCGCGACATAGCCCATGCCGTTCTTGTTGCGCGTGACGTCGACGGATTGCTGGGAGTTGTTGCCGGCGATCACCGCACGGCCGCGCAGCGTACCGTCCTGATTCAGCGGGCCGCCCACGTCGAATACCTGGCGCACGCCACCGAAGGTGCTGACCTGCGTTTCGCTGGAAAAATGAAAAGCATCCTGCGGACGCTTGCGCACCAGATTGACCGTGCCGCCGGGTTGGCCCAACGCGTCATCGGTCACGCCGGCCGGGCCGCGCAGCACTTCGACGCGATCGTACATCGACATGTCGAATTGCTGCTGGTATTGCAGGCCATTCATGATAGCCACGCCGTCGAACTGGATGCCCATCTGGTTGCCACGCGCGCGGTAGTAGCCGGTGCCGTCGCCATAGTCGACCGAGCCCACGCCGGTGACGTAGCGCAGGCCTTGCTGGATGGTGGCGATATTCTGGTCGTCCATCCGTTCGCGCGTCAGTACTGACACGGAGCCGGGGATTTCCTTGATAGGCACGGGAATCTTGCCGACCGTGGCGGTCGTGGCAGCGTAGGAGCCGCTACCTTCCGTGGTCCCGTCCAGGGCAGTGCCAGTCACTCTTACATCGGGCAGCGTATTGGCGGATGCCGGCGCCGGGCGCAGCAGATAGCCGCCGTTGTCTTGCCTTGCGGCTTCCAGACCGGTGCCGGCCAGCAACGCGGCCAGTGCCGCGGCCGGCGTATAGCGGCCATTGATGCCGCGCGTGGTCTTGCCGCTGGTCTGGTCTTCCGTGAACGTCAGCAGCACGTTGGCAGCGCTGGCCAGGTTGCGCAAGGCCGGCGCCAGCGGGCCGGCGGGAATGGTGTAGGCCTGGAGGGGGGTCTGGGGGGTGGCTTGGGCGGCGGCGCCCGCGCCTGCCTGCGCCTGTGGCGCGGCCATCTGCGCCTGCGCGGCGGCCGGCAGGCCCGCATAGAGCGCCACGCCGCAGGTGGCGGCGGCGATGGCCTGGGCAATGGCGCGCGGCTGAAATGCCTGCTGGGTCACCGGCATGGCTGGCTGATTTTGGCTACGGATAGGCGCGCGGCGGCGACCGACGATCGGCATGAATTCCCCACAAGATGGCGTGAAAATGAAGTGCTCATGGGATAGGTGCCGCGAGAAACGCAATCGGGCAGTCGGTGGCAGCGATTTCGTCGGATTAATTTGTAACGATGGGGCAGCCAGGCAGGGCTTCAGGCCAAGGCCTCGACCGTCACCCAATAGCGCGTGCGCTGGTGGATGCGTACCGGCAGGACCTTGGCCAGCATGTCGAGGATGCGATCGGTGTTCTCCAACGGGAACACGCCCGACACGCGCAGGTTGGCGGCGGCCGGGTCGCAGCGCAGGAGACCGGGCCGGTAACGGCCCAGTTCCGCCAGGAAGTCAGTCAGCCGCAGGTTCTCGGCGACGATCTGGCCGCGTGTCCATGCCAGGTCGCGGTCGGCGACAGCCACGGCCCCGTCGATGGCGCGCCGGGTGAACGTGGCGCGTTCCCCCGCGCGCAGGATGCGGGATTGCGCGGAGGCATCCACCGGCGTGATCTCCACCGCGCTTTCCACCACGGCGACGGTGCTGTAGCCGTCGTCCTGGCGCACCATGAAACGGGTGCCGAGTGCGCGGACGAGGCCTTCACCAGTCTGCAGAATGAACGGCCGCGAATCGGGTTGGCCGTCGACCAGCGCGTGGCCGGTGATGATCATGGCTTCGCCTGCCACCAGACGCACCAGGCGGCGCTGGCCGTCGAATTTCACGTCGATGGCGCTATTGGTATTGAGCAGGATGCGGGTGCCGTCGCTCAAGGCCACCGCGCGTTGCTGGCCTACGCCCGTGCGGTAGTCGGCCACCGCGTGCTGCCAGGTTTGTGTGCGCGAGGCGAGCAGCGCGGACGTGCCGATGGCGCCGCTCCACAGCAGCAGGCGCATGGCTTTGCGGCGGCCAGCGGCGGCGGCCGGGGCTTTTCCCGACGCGGCCGCCGTGCGTGTCCCGTAAGGCGAAAGTGCCTGGTACGCGGCGCGCGGCGGCAAGGAAGAGAGCCGGCGGGTGACTGTCTCGATATGGCGCCAGGCCAGCTCATGTTCGGCATCGGCCGCACGCCATTGCTGCCAGCACTGGCGTTCGCTGTCGGTGGCCGCGCCGGACATCATGATCGTCAGCCATTCGGCGGCGGCATCGGCGGTGGCCTCGCTGATAGGCTGGCCGCAGGCCATGGGTGGCGGCGACGATGCGGCCGCGAAGTCGGTCATGGTGGCCCCGGTGATGGCGGACTCGGTTATGGACTCAGCAACGGAAGACGGCGCGGCCCGACGGGCGGTTGGCATGATGGGCGGCGTTATCAGAAGGCCAGGGCAAACAGGCACTGCCGGTTGGCGCGTGTCAGGTACTGCTTGACGGAACTGGCGGACACGCTCAAGCGCTCGGCGATCTGGGCGTAGCTCAGTTCTTCGAGATGCGCCAGCAGAAAGGCCTCCTTGACCTTGGGCGGCAGGCCGTCGAGGACGCGGTCGATCTGCTGCAAGGCCTCCAGCGCCAGCAGCCTGGCCTCCGGCGAGGGCACCAGCTCTTCCGGCAGCGTCGCCAGCATTTCCAGATAGCTGCTTTCCAGCAGATGGCGGCGGTGGCGATGCGCCACCAGACGGCGCGCGATGGTCACGAGAAAGGGACGCGGCTCGCGGATGACCGGTGCCACGCCCGCGCTCATGACACTGACGAAGGTGTCCTGCGCGAGGTCGGCGGCATCGAAGCTGTTGCCCAACTTCCTGCGCAGCCAACTGAATAGCCAGCCATGGTGATCGCTGTACAGCGTATGGAGATCGTGCTGTGCGGAGAGGTCGGCGGTCGGCATCGGGCAACCGCGGTCTTGCGGTCCTGACTTAGAAATAAGAATGGTTATCGTTTATAACCTGAGCCGGGCAGCATGCGCAATATGCGCGAGCGCGGCGTGTAGTCATTCCGCATCGTGGAAGGTGGCCGGGAGTTGATGCAAGTCAGTGCAATAGTCTTAAGATTGCGTACAGTGCTTTGCGGTCAGTTGCTTACTTTCCCTGGAGGTAATGCCATGCCTAGTACCATGATTGCAGCGGTCGTCGAGAAGTTGGGACAACCGCTGGTCTTGCGAGAGCTGCCGATTCCCGCCCCGCGCCGTGGCGAGATTCTGGTGAAGACCGAAGCCTGCGGCGTCTGCCATACGGATCTGCACGCCGCCAAGGGAGATTGGCCCGTCAAACCCCACGCCCCATTCGTCCCTGGCCATGAAGGCATCGGTCGCGTTGCCGCGGTGGGTGAAGGCGTGACGACGGTCAAGGAAGGTGATCGGGTTGGCGTGCCTTGGTTGTACTCCGCCTGCGGCCACTGCGAGTTCTGCCGCAAGGGTTGGGAGACGCAGTGTGATAGCGCGGAATATGGCGGCTACACGCGCAACGGCGGTTTCGCCGAATACATTCTTGCCGCGGCCGACTACGTCGCGCGTATCCCGGATCGTATCGATCCGCTGCAGGCGGCGCCCATCGTGTGCGCCGGCATCACCACGTACAAGGGCGTGAAGGAAACCGAGGCGCGGCCGGGCGAATGGATCGCCATTTCAGGCATCGGCGGGCTGGGTCACCTGGCCGTGCAATATGCCAAGGCCATGGGCCTGCATGTGGCGGCGATCGATGTCGACGATGGCAAGCTCGACCATGCGAAGCAGCTGGGCGCGGATCTGGTATTCAATGCGAAGCATGGCGACCCCGCCGCGGCGTTGAAGAAAGAAATCGGCGGCGGCGCACATGGTGTGCTGATCACGGCGCCGTCCATTCCCGCCTTCCACCAAGGCGTCGCGATGACCCGCAAGCTGGGCACCTGCGTCCTGGTCGGCCTGCCGCCCGGGGATTTCCCCACGCCGCTGTTCGACGTCGTGCTCAATCGCATCACGATACGCGGTTCGCTGGTCGGCACGCGGCAGGATATGGTGGAAGCTTTGTCCTTCGCCGCCGAAGGTTCAGTCAAGGCCGATATCGAACTGGCTAACCTGCCTGAAATCAACACGGTGTTGGACCGGCTGGAGCACGGCCAGGTGGCCTCCCGCGTGGTGCTGGATCTGCGCAATGGGGTGAAGGTTTAGGTCGCTTCAACCATGCAGGACAACATAAGCCGCGCGAGCGGCTTTTTCTTTCGTCCAAACGTGGTGCCCATTTTCCTTTCACCCGTTGATATCCCCTGGACGCGCCCCATCCCGGCGCCGCATTTGCGTATTGGTGATCAATTCACATTGGACCGGCTTGACGGCTTCCGTCGTCAGGCCACCGAACAACAGCGCGAGGACAGCCAGCAGGCGTCTCATGACCACACCACATAGGTATCGCCACGGGGACCGCGCGGCGCGGGGACGGCGCTGCCACCGCAAGCCAGGTCGAAAGGCAAGGCCCACGCATCGACATCGCTGAGCCAATCCTGGCTGACGGGCCGCGGGGTGGTTTCCGGGGTAGTTTTCGGGGTGATTCCCTTGCGGACGGGGATGACGGCGCCGGAGATCCTGGCATCGGAGCGCGCGGGAATGACAGCGCCCGACGTCCTGGCTTCGGATCGAACGGGATTGCGGGTGCCGCGGAGGCGGGTTCCGGTGAGCGTCTGGATGGCCATGGCAAAGCTCCTTGCAGGTCTGGAATTCGGGGGAAAAGCACGTATGCCTGCTTTATATCCACCGCCCGCAAGGCTTGTGTACCGCACTGTATCTACCCCCGAGCCCCGATACACGAGCTTGAAAAAAAGCCTGTTTCCGGCACAGGCCAGATACCTCGCGCGGTTGAAATAGCGTCAATCCGAAAGCGCGCCCCGCCACTACCGGGACGCCACAGGATCAGCGAAATTTCCTACGACCACCAAGGAATCCACCATGCTCAAGACACTGAAAAAACTGGCCCTCGCCACCGTCTTTCTTACCTCCGTCGGCCACGCCGCCGCCATGCCCAACGACCCGGCCCCCGACTTCACCGGCATCGAGAAATGGCTCAACAGTGAACCGTTGACGATGGAACAGCTGCGCGGCAAGGTCGTGCTGGTGGACTTCTGGACCTATACCTGCATCAACTGCATCCACACCATCCCCTACGTCAAGGAATGGAACGAGAAATACAAGGACAAAGGGCTGGTCGTCGTCGGCGTCCACACACCCGAGTTCCCCTTCGAACGCCTGACCTCCAACGTCGAACAGGCTATCAAGCGCTTCGGCATCACCTACCCCGTCGCCCAGGACAATCGCTACGCCACCTGGAAGGCCTACAACAACCTCTATTGGCCCGCCTTCTACCTCATCGGCAAGGACGGCCGCATCACCTACACCCATTTCGGCGAAGGGCGTTACAAGGAAACCGAAGCGGAAATCCAGCGCCTGCTGGCGCAATGACCGCATAGCGCCCGGCCGCCATGGACCGGCCCCAAAGCAAGAGGCCTACGTCCTTTGGGACGTAGGCCTCTTGCATGTCGCGCGGGCGGCGCCGCGCGGCACCGCAGGAAATCAACCGCGGAGAATCAACTGCGGGGATCAGCTTCGGGAGTCAAATACCCGTTTACTTCGCCTCGCCTTCGCCCGCCGGCTGCAGCTGGTTGATCAAGGCCGGCCAGGTGTTGATCGACAGCAGGTGGCAATAGACCAGCGGCAGCCAACCGTTCGCGCGCCAGCGCAGGAAGGTCTCGTCGGGCAGCTTGTTGAACTTGGCTTCGTCCACGACCTTGAAGCCGGACAGCGCCAGGCGCTGGCCGTCGGCCAAGGTGATGTCGGCACGGTTCTCCACCAGCAGGTCGGCCTCGGCCAGGGCGGTGGCGAACTCCGTGGTGAAAGCGTGCTGGTTCTGGTAATCGCGGCAGAAATCCAGGGCGCTGCGGGCCAGGGCGGTAGGCTCGCCCGCTTCGTCGAAGAAAGGATTGTCACGACCTTCGACCACGGCATCGGCGGCTTCATCCACGCACAGCGTGAACTGGCTGCGATCCGCGTTCTCCGTGAAGATGAAGGGGTAACGGCGAATGTAAGCGGGAATATACGTGCCTTCGCGCCACTTGCCGTCGGCACCGACGAACAGGTTCTCACCGGCACGCACACCCAGCACCGCCACCGGCGCCGGCTGCGGGCCGTCGGTAAAGACGATAGGGAAATGGCGGCAGGCCGTCGGCAATTCCGTGGCCACCAGGGGCACGGCATTGGTCTTGGCCGCGTAGGCAAAGCCCTTGCCACCGGACAGCGACAGATTACCGTGCAGATTGGCGTTCAGCGGACGCGGTTCAACATAAAACAACGGAAGCGAATTCGTAGTCGAATTTGTAGTCATTACTCAAAAATCCAAAATCTGGTTAAGCGCCATTCGGGCCAGTTCAGGAAGAAGACTTTTCTTCATCCTGGTCCTGGGTGGACGTGGAGCCGGGCGTCTGCAGCACCGCGGGATCCCCGGCGGGTGCATTCAACCCATTATTCAAACCACCGGGCATCTGCCCAGGGGTGATTTCAGCGAACGATACCCTCAGGACCTGCGGATCGGCATAGGCACCAAGAGGATCCGGTCCATAGGCGTTATTCGACACCGTACCACGGAACAGCGAATCCACGCCCGGCTTGCTAGGCTCGACCCAGATCGGCGCCGTGCTGGCGGTCACACGCTGCACGATGTCGTTCGGGCCCCAGGGGGTATCGTTCATGAACCACGGCGACCCTGCCAGCGGGCTGGTCACGAAGGCCGCGGCCACGGCACCGGCACGGCTACCGATCGAACCGTAGACCTGGGCCGAACCCGCCGTGGGCACGGCCAGCACGCCCACGTTCAACTTGTGGGTCGCATCGGCATCGTTCAGGCCTATCGTCAGCTTGCCGCCGGCCGGGTTGGCCAGGCTGGGCGAGGCCAACGTCAGCGTGGCCCTGGCTTGCGGACCATACAGACCCAGCGCGGTGATATCGCCCTGTGTCGTGATGGCCAGGCTGTTGCCCTGGATCTGGCCCACCGTGCCCAGCGTGACCGAATCCCGCGCAATCAGATTGGCCGGCAGCAACATGGTGGCCGCGCCGCTTTGCGTGAAGCTGGTGGCCGCCCGCACCGTGGAACCGGCCGCGAAGTTCACCGAGCCTGCCGCGTTTGCGGGACTGGTGCCGGCAATCCTGATGGCGCCCGTCTCTGCGCTGACATCGCCACCGAAGGTGAAGCTGCCGCCCGTCAGATCGATGCCGTCCGGACCCGTGGCCGTCAGCTTGCCGCGGTAGGTGGCCGACTGGGCCTCCAACTGCTGCACACGATAAGCGCTCACCGCACCGTTGAACACAACCGTATCGACCGCGCGCAGCGTCAGGCCGGCCACGCCGGTGACATCGCCCGCGGCGCTGATGTTGTGCGCGGCGTTGATCGCCAGGTTGCTGCTGCCCGCGCCGTCGAGCGTGCTGCCGAAAACCACCGAACCCGTGCTGCTGGTCAGCGTGCGATCGCCGTTGAGCGCCACCGCGCCGCCGTAGGTCTGGTCGCCCACGGTCTGCACCGAACCCGCATTCATCGCGGTGGTGCCGTCGATGCTCAGGTTGCGCAGCGCGGCCGCGGCACCCACATTGCCCGTGATGGCGGCATTGCCGGCGATGTGCAAGGCTTGCGTACCGGCCCGGGCCGCATCGACCCCTGCCAGCAGCGCCACATTGGCGCCAGCCAGCGTGGTGTCGGTGCTCAGGACCAGGTGCTGCCCGTAGCGTTGGTTGCCCGTGGTATCGACCGAACCCGCGTCGAGCGCCAGCGTACCGGACGCGCCGGTCGTCAGCGCGGCGGCGCGTATGGCCCCGACGAAATGCGTGGCGTCGCCCGCGGTCACCGACAGGTTGCCGGCACGCGTCGTGGCGCCGATCGCACCGGCGAACGTCACGTCGCCGGCCGCCTGTACCGCCAGGCCGCCGCTGCCGGCGGTCGCGCCGTCGACAGCGCCATCGAACAGCACATCGCCCGTGCGGCTGGTCAGCGTCTGCTGGCCCACCGTGGTCGCCGCGCCGATGTAATGCTGGTTGCCCGTGGTGGTGATGCTGCCGTCGTTGAAGGCAGTCGTTCCCTTGACCGTCAACGCGCTCAAGGCCTGGTTGGTGCCCAGGCTGCCGCCCAGGGTCGCGTTGCCATCGATGGTAAGGGCATGCGCGCCGTCGCCACCGTTGAGCAGCGCGACTTGCGTGCCCTTGAGCACGGTGTCCTGGCCCAGCACGACACGGCTGTCGTAGCTTTGCGCGCCGGTCGTGACCACATCGCCGTTATCCAGCGCCAAGGTGCCCTTGCCCAGCGTCGTCACCGACGCGGCACGCACCTTGCCGCCGATATGCGTGGTGCCGGACGTATCGACCGTCAGCGCCGCGATCGGATCGACGTCGCCGCCGACTCCCACGCCAGCCGCGAAGTCGACGTCGCCGCCATGTGCCGCGATGCTCAGGTTGTGATTGCCGCTGACCGAGCTGGTGAACGATACGTCGCCGCCTTGCGTGGACAGCTGCTGGTCGCCACGGACCAGGAACTTGCCCTGATACGTCTGGTCGCCGGTGGTGGCGATGCTGCCCTGGTACAGGATCGTACCGCCGGTCACGGCCAAACTGGCCAGCGCCTGCTGCGCGCCCACGGCGCCGGTGATGATGCCGCGGCCGACGATGGCCAACGCGTGTGCGCCATCCGCGCCGTTGTTCAGGTGTACTTCATCGCCGGTCAGCACCGTATTCGCGCCCAGCGTCACATGGCCGTTGTAGTTCTGCTCGTCGGTGGTGCGCACCGAACCGCCGTTCAGCGCGACAGCACCGGTGGTGTCGACGGAAAGCGAAGCCAGCGCGGTGTTGCCGCCGACCGCGCCGCCGAAGGCGACGTTGCCGCCCTGTGCCGCAATGGTCAGGTCATGCGCACCGTCGACCTTGCCGCCGAAGCTCACGCCGCCGCCGGTGGTCGCCAGGTTCAGATCCTGGTCGAACGTGACGTCACCCTGGTAGGACTGCGCACCGGTGGTGTTGATCGTCGACGTGTGGATGCCGGTCGCTCCGGTGACGCTCAGCGCCGCCAAGGCCTTGTTGCCGCCCACGGCGTCGAACAGCTGCGCCGCGCCGTCTATGGTCAGGGACTGTGCGCCCGCCGTGCTGGCATCCGCGCCCTGGTTCAGGGTCACAACGCCGCCCTTCAGCGTGACGTTGGTACCCAGCACCGCCAGCTCACCGAAGTACTGATCGCCAGTCGTGTCGACCAGGCTGCCGTTCAAGGCCAGCGTGCCCGGATCATCCGTATACACCGAGCTGGCGTACACCTTGTCGTTGAAGACCGTGGCGCCGGCGGTGTTCACCTGCAGGGCACCCAGGCGCGCCCCCGTGTCGCCTTGCACGGGCAAGCTGAAAAGCATCACGGCTTGCTGGCCGACGACGCCGTCGAACGTCACGTCCGCCGTGCCCGCGTCGACCTGCAGTCCGTAGCTGTAGCCGTCGGCGCTCGTCAGTCGGCCGCCAAACGAGACTGCGCCGCCGACAGTACCGCCGTTGGCCACAGTGTCCACCGATACGTTGGAGCCCAGCATCGCATCGCCGTTGACGGTGAAGGCCGCGTCGGTAGTCTCGTAGTTGCCCCGCAGCGTGGTGGCGCCGTTATAGGTCTGTTCACGCAGGGTCGTGACGCCGGCGATGGAATTGCCCTCGCCCGTCACGGTCAACGCGAACAGGTTGGACGCGTTACCGCCCAGGGTGACCGAACCCGTGCCGGCGTCGAACGTGGCCACCAAGCCACCGCCATCGATCATGCCATCCACGCGGATATTGCCGTCGGTGGCAGTCAACGTGCGCAGGCCCGCGGGCGCGGCTGCACCATTCAGGCCGATATTGCCCTGAACGTCTATCGAACCGCCCTTCAGGTTGCCCACCAGCTGCACATCGCCGTTGTAGACCTGCGCGCCATCCGTCGTGACGTTACCCGCCGTGATCTGGTTGCCGGTCACCGACAGGCTGCCCATATCGGCCGCCACGATGTCCTTGTTGATCCACACGTCACCGCCCGTCGACGTCAGGTCGACGTGGCCACCGTTGCCGGCGATCAGGTCCTTGTTGGCGTTGACCGTAAGGTCGCCCGTCGTGGTGATGCCGATATCGCCATCGTGCGTGGTCAGGTCATTCAGCGTCAGGGTGCTGCCGCCGGACAAATACAGGCCGCCCGTGCCGGTGACGTTGCCGGTGACTTCGCGCACAAGGATGTTCAGCGGCGAGTTGACGCTGCCGATGCCGTCCTGCGCGGTCAGCGACAAGCCATAAGCCGTCAGGCTGTTGCCGCTGCCCAGGTTGGCGATCTTGCCCGCCGTGGCGGTCAGTTCGATCTGGCCGTCGGTGCTGCCGGCGTCGATGGTGCCGATACCGATGTCGCCGGTATCCGACGTGACGACGACCGTGCGGGTGGCGCCCGTGGCCGTCACGGACACCGCATCGACCTTGCCGGAAGCCGAAAGATCGATATTGCCCGCGGCCTGCACGCTGGTGGCGGTCAGATCGCCTGTGTTGGTGACGCTGATGTCGCCGTTGCTCGTGCGCAGGGTCGCATCCAGATCACCGGTGTTCTCCACCATCAGGTTGGCGGAACCGCTGGCATTGGTCAGCCTGGCGTCCAGCGTGGCGACTTGCGTCGCCAGCGTGGTGTTGCCGCCGGCCGAGCCACTGGAGAAGGTCAGGCTGTCCGCGGTGACGTCGAGCGTGCGCGGCGCGGCGCCGTCAGCCACGACATCGGTCGTGCCCTTCAGCGTGGCACTGCCGACCACGTTCAAGCCCCCGTCGGGCAGCGTCAACGTGCCGCCCGAAGACAACAGCAGCGTCTGCAAGCCGCTGACGATGCCGGAGCTGGCATCCATGTCGCCCAGCGTCTTGATGCTGAGCGTACCGCCCGCGCCGGGATTGGTGTTGGTGCCCACCGACAGCGCGCTGGTGCCGCTATTGTCGATGGCGATGACACCGCCGGTCTGGGTCGTCAGGTCGCCCAGCGCCGACACCTTGGTGTTCAGCGCCGTGAAGAGCGTACCGACATCGCCGCCGGCATGGGCATTGAGCTCATTGCCGGTCACCAGGCTGCCGCTGGTGCCGTAGATGTCACCTGCCGCGGCCAGCGTCACATCGCCGGCGCCGCTGCCCGCGTTGACCGTACCCACCCTCATGTCGCCATTGGCGCTGGCAATGGAGATCGTATTGCTGGCGTTCGCGGTCTGGGCCTGGACGTTATAGGCGAAGGTATCGCCCGCCGTGTCGATGTCGATGGCACCGTTGCCCGCGACTATCGTTTGCAGCACAACGCCCGCCGCATTGTTGTCGTCGATGTAGATATTGCCCGAAGCGCTGGTCGCGGCCAGGCTGGACGTCGTCGTTTGCACCGTCTTGGCGTCGCCAGGTGCGGTGCCGCCGATGCCCGCCGAAGCATGCATCGAGACGATGCTGCCGATGATGCGGGTTTCAGCATTGCCGTCATCGACGATGCTGCTGCCCAGGGTATCGAAACTCAAGGAGACAACGCCGGCACCCGCATCGATATTGCCGCCGACCAGGACACTGTTCACGCCAGTGCTCGCGACGACGATGCTGTTGCTCGCCACCGCATTCGCGATCTGCAGATTGCCCTCCGCCACGACATCGATCGTATTGCCCGTGACGAAGGACAGGATGGTCCCGGCCTGCGCTTCCAGATAGACCGAACCGTTGCTGCTGTTGGCTTCGACACGCGGACTGCCCACGACCATGCGCCCCAGCAAAGGAGAACCGATATCGCCGGAAGCGTTCAGCGTGACTCGGTAACCTTCTATGGAAGAAACCCCGGTGCTGGCAATCGCGCCGTTCTGGGCGGTCAGCGCGACTTCGGTGTTCTTCGATCCCGCGTGTACGGTGCCGACGGTGACATTGCCTGAAGCGGCATTGACCTTGATGTCGTTACCCACGGCATCGGTAAGCGAATTCACGCTGGTCAGCTTGATCGCGCCCGCCGAGGTAATGTTGGTCGAGCCATTGCTGACGCTGGACGTCAAGCCGCCCGTCAGCGAATCCAGGACGTCGAGATAGAGCGATCCCGTACCGGTGACGCTGGCCGACACCGTCTTCGAAGCGGCGGAAAGTTGCAGCGCCGCCGTGTCCGACCCGATGCCATTGGCCGCCGTCAGGTTGATCGCGCCCGTGCCGGACGTGGTGATCGCCCCCCCGTTGGACAGAATGCTGCCATCGTTGGCCGACAGCGTCAGATTCGCGTTACCGCCGTTCTTGACCTGGCCGACCAGGATGTCGCCGCCCGTAGCCACCACCGACAGCGCACCGCCCGCGTTGATGTTGTCCAGATTGATCGTGCCGGTCTGGGCGATCCAGGTACCGCCACCGGACGTCGACGTCAGATCGGTGACCTGCGTGTTCAACGCCTGGGCATTCGTACCGATCGTGCTGCCGGCGCTGGCGTTCGTGGTGAGCGTCAGGTCATGCGCGGTAATGAGCGAGGAACCGCTGGAAGCCACGATGCTGGCGGCGCCGCTGTTGCCCTGGCCAGCGGTCAGCGCGACTGCGTTGTTGCCCGCAGCGATCGTGCCAACGCTGATGCCGCCACGGGTCGTGTAGCTGAAGTCCAGGCCCGAAGTGTCCGAGACGGTGGTCAGCGTGCTCGTGCCGTTGTCCGACGCCACGAATGTCAGGCCGCTGGCCGTGAGCGACAGCGTCCCGGCGCTGCCGGTCGTGGCGCCCACCGTGCGGTCTATCGACAGCTTGGCCAGGTCCATGCTGTCGGCAACGTTGAAGCTGCCGGAGTTGTTGATCGCCAGCTTATCGGTAGCGACATTCAGCGCCGTACCGCCCGCACCGATGGATGCGCCGGTGCCGGCGGCGGTCAGCGTGACGCTGTCGCCGCTGACGCTGTTCGACGCACTGGTGCCCAGGACGCTTCCGCGCTGCGCCGTCAGCGTCACATCGCCGTTGGCCGACGAGATGGTGCCCACGGCCAGGTCGGCGCTTCCCGAACCGCCGTTGCCCGAGGTCAGCGTGATATCGCCGTCCGCGCTTACCGTGGTGGCGATCAGGCCGTAATTGCCGGTCAAGGCAATGCTGCCGTCCGCGCCATTGCCATTGGCCGCGGCATGCAGGGTGACGGTGGTCGTCGCCTGCGAGTTGGACGTGACCAGGATGGCGCTGACGTTGCCGATGGAACCGGCGGCGGTCAGGTCGATGGCGCTGGCGTTGTTGATGGTGCCGCTCAGGATCGAACCACCTTGGTTGTCCATCGTGAACGTGTGGTTGTCCACATCGATGGAACCCAGGGAGATGTCGCCCGAGTTATTGGTCAGCGAGCTGTTGCCATGGGCGCCGAAGTTCGTGATCGTGGTGTTGCTGTTCAACGCCACCGAGACACCGCCGTCACGGGAATACGCGTTCAGCGTGTTGACGTTGGTATCGATGGCGTTGCCGGCGCCGGTGGCACCGATGGACGAGTCGCCCGACAAGGTCAGGCCCGCCGCATCGATCTTCGTGCTCGCGTCACCGTCGCCGGTCAGCGCGCTGTTGACCGCCGTCAGACGAACATCGTCCAGGCCCACGTTGATCGTGCCGACCTGGATACCCCGGTCGCTGGACAAGCCCAGGTCCACGCCGGCGGTGTCGGTGATGTTGTTCACCACCATCTTCGAGCCGTCGTCCGTGACGTCGAACGTCACCGGGCTGGCGCCGGTGCGTGCCGCCCAGTCGATGCCATAGGCGCGTGCGGACGAACCACGGGCATCGATGGTCAGCGCATCCAGATGCAACTGGTCGCTGATGAAAACGTCGCCCGAGTTATCCACATTCAGTTGCGGTGCGGAGATGATCAACGGATTGGCGGAGGTGCCGATATTGCCGTTGGCGCCGAAGGTATAGAGCGTCACATCGCCCGCGACGATGTTCGCGCCGCCATTACCGTTGCCGGCCGTGATGTCGCCGGCGGTGCTCAGGCTGACGGTGCCCGTGGGCAACACATCGATGCTGCCGACTTCCTGGCTGCGTTGCGACTTGAACGAGAAATTCAGGCCGGTGCTGTCCGCCACCTGTTCCAGGACGTACCTGTCCTGGTCGTCCCAGACGTTGAACGTCAGTTCCGGGGCGATGATGCTGTAGACCGTGGGGGGGACGGGATTGACCGCGGTGCTGGTCACGGACAGCGACGACAGGTCGACATCGTTCTTGACATAGATGTCGACGCCAGCGGTCAGGCTGAGCGCGCGCGTGTTGGTGTCGATCGAGCTGGACGGGGCACCAATGGTGATGCCGGCCACCAGCGCTATCTGCCCGGCGGTGATGTGCGAATCGCTGTCGATATTCTGGATGGAACGCGAGGACGACAAGGACACCGACTGCGCGGGTCCGGTGTCCAGGTTGCCGATCTTCAGGGTCTGGTCACCATTGAAGCTGAAGTCCAGGCCGGAAGCATCCGTGACTTTGGTCATCACGTAGTTGCCGCCGGTGTCCGTCACCTGGAAGTCCAGGCCCTTCGCGGTGACCTGCACCAGGTTGCTGCCCAGGCCGGCCGCGTGCGTGTCCGTCAGGTCCAGCCTGTAGAGGTCGGATGTATTGTCCAGCACCAGGTTGCCGCCGCTGCTGGCGGTCAGTTGGCGCGTGTCCGTCAAGACTGCGTTGCCGTTGGCACCAATCGAGCCTTGCGTCGCGCTCAGCGCCAGGACCGGCGTGACGAAGCGGCCGGAACCGGATTGCAGGATGTCGCCGCTGGTGACCACCACATTGGCCGACGTGCCCGCGCTGTTGTCAAGCAGGGTCAGGGTCTTGTTATTGGACACCCACAGCGTCTGGCCGACATCCGAGGACAGTGTGTTCGCGCTGATATACAGCGGCTCGGCAGGGATCTGGTTGTACTTGCCCTGCACGGACTGCGCATTCAGCGTCAGGTCGCCCGTGATGACGTCCGGAGTACCGCCCAGGTGGGTACCGTAGATGGTCTGCGTGGTCGTCAACGCGACCGAACCATTGCCGCCCGTCTCGATATGGCCCAGCGTCAGCGTGCGGTCGGTGGACAACGCCAGGTGCAGGTCATTGTTCTGCACGATGTTGCCGGCCGTCATGCCCGCAATCGAATTCGGGCCGTTATCCGTGAAGGAGAAAGTCAGGCCGGTGGACGAGATCGCGTACGAATTGGTCTGGTTGGTGACCGAGCTGTCGTGCAAGGCCGTCAAGGACAGCGAATTCAGCGTCTGCGCGTTGCTTACGCTGACCGAGCCGGACGACGCAATGTTCAGGTTGGCGGTGTTGGTGCTCATGGTGGCGCTGCTGCCAACGCCACCGCCCTTGCCGGTCGCGGCCAGGCTGACGGTGCCGCTGGTCAAGCTTCCCGCAGCCCGGTTGATCGCACCGTTGATGCCCAGCGCCGAGTCGCCCAGCGCCGTCAGCGAGATGGATCCCGCACCAGCGCCGGTATTGATCGTGCCGGTGGATATCCCACCCAGCGTGGTCACGGCGAAGTTCGCGCCGGACAGCACCCCCGTCACGTTGAGTACCGTGCCGCTGTAGCTCATCGACAGGCTGTTGCCCGAGCCCAGGTTGCCGAAGCTATACGTGGGGGCCACCACGGCGCCGCCGACCGTACGCTCGGAAAAGTCCAGCGTCAGGTTTTGCAGCGCGGTGCCGTTGTTGTCGATATTGATGCCACCGTTGGTGGCGATGCTCAGGTTGCTCGTCTGCAGGGACAGCGCATTGCTGCCGTCGCCGATGTAGGCGCCACCATACTGCCCGTTGACCGCCAGCGTGATCTTGGGTGCGACGATGGATCCCGTTGTCTTCGTGATGGTCGAGGACATGCCCGCGGCAGCGTCCACGCCCAACGAGATCGAGTTGTTGGCCTGCATGGCGCCGACCATCAGCCCCTTCTTGGCGGACAGGCTGAAATCGTTCAACGCGCCTGCGCCGCTGATGGTCATCAGCGACAGGTACGTACCGAAGTCGTGGATCTTGTAGCTCTGCGTTCCCGCCGCGACGACCAGATCATGCTGCATGAAGTTCGTGCTGGTGTTCGCGATAGCCAGGCTGGTCAACGCCGTATCGCTCTTCACGAACATGTCGCCGGCGCCGCTCAGGGTGAGCGCGCTCGTATTCTTCAGCAGCAACGGCTGCTGGACGACCTGATCGTCTTCGTCCAGGGTGGTCGAACCGATCGAGCCCGAACCTGCCGACAACGCCACCGTCGACGCGGTGATGGAGCCAGGATTCGTTTCGTCGTCGTTGACGATATTGCCGTTGGTGGTCAGGCGCACCGTGCCGGTGGCGCCGGCATCGATGGTGCCTACGCGCACCGACTTGTTGTAACCGGTGAACCCGAAATCGATGGTGTCGGTGGTAGCGATGTTGCTCAGGTAATACGCGCCACCGTCTTCCGTCAGAACGAAGGACGACAGGTTGGGGCCCGAGATGTCGTACGAGCTCACCGCGCCGCTGGTGCGCGTGATGTCCAGGCGGTCGAAATCCGTGGTGTTGTGGATGGCGATCTCGCCACCGTTGGTCAAGGACACATCGGCCGCGGCCAACGTCAGGACCTCGCCAATGGCGCCGATGGCGCCATTGGCGGTCAACGCCACCACGGGCGCCATGATCGCCGTACTCGTATCGCCATCATCGAAGATCGAACCGGCGGTATTGGTCAGGCTGACCTGCGTGCCACCCGTGATGGTGCCGACGATGGTGTCGCCCGCCACCTGCTGGTACTGCACCAGCTTGCCCGCCGTGACGGAGGCCAGCGTGATGTCGTCCGACGTGCCGATGGCCGACAGGTAGACGTCACCGGCCGTGGCATGCGCCGTGATGGTGACCGGGCGGCTGCCGTCGAACAAGATGCTGCGACGGCCCTGCTCGGGGGCTTGCCAGGACTCGACCGCGACGTCCGCGCCGCCGATCGACCCCGCGGCCAGCAACGTGACGTCGTTGCCGTAGGCCGTGATCATGCCGTAGCCGTTGCTGTTCAGGATGGAGCCGTGCTGCGCCGTCAACGTGACGTTGCCATTCGGGCTGTAGACGGTGCCGCCAAGCGCCAAATCGCCCTGCACGGCGTCGATGACCACATTGCCGTTGTAGGCGTAGATGCCGCCCAGGGTGATGGTGCCGGTGTAATTGCTGGAGCCGGTGGGGCTGGGCAACTGGACGTAGATGCCGCCCTGGTTGGCCTGCGCGCTCAGGTTGCCGGTGACGATATCGAGGTGATCGGCGCCTTGCGCGCCGACCGCGCCGTAGGCATTCAGGTTGACCGAGTTGGCCACCAGCACCGTGCTCTTGTCACCGTCGTCCTTGATCGACCCGTACGTCGAAGTCAGGTTGGCGCTGCCGCTGGCACCGACGTTGACGGCGCCGATCGTGATGTCGCGATCGCTGGTGAAGGAGAAATTCAGCGCGCTGGTGTCGCTGACATCGCTCAGGGTGTGGCCCGAGGTGCTGTCCAGCACCTTGAACAACAGGCTGGGCGCCTTGACCTGCAAGTCATAGACGTCGTCGCTGTCCAGATGCAGCGCCGTCACGGACAGCTGGTTCAGGTCGGAGATGCTGCTCACGTACAGGTTGCCGCGCGTGGTCAGGCTCAGCGAGCTCGAGTTCGTGTCGACCGCGTCGCCGGCAGTGCCGATGTAGCCCTGGTTCGCGGCCAGCGTCAGGTAGGAAGCCGTGACACGCGTATTGACGTCGCCGTCGTCGGTGATGTTGCCCTGCGTGGCGGTGAAGGACGCCTGGCTGCCCACACGGACATTGCCCAGCACCATGCCTTGGTCGCCACGGAACAGGAAGGACGACAGGGCCGAACTATAGACGTCGTTGAAATGGTAGACGCTGCCGTCGTCCGTCACATTGAAGGACAGGTAGGGCGAGGTGACCCACAGGACGTTGGGCGTGCCGATGGACTGGTGGGTGTTGTAGATGCTGAGCGTATCCAGCGTCTTGCCGCTGTTGTCGACGTAGACATCCTTGCCGCTGGTCAGCGTCAGCGTATCGGTGTTGGTGTTCAGGTGACCGGCGCTGGTGCCGAGGGTGCCTTGCGCGGCGGCCAGTTCGATACTGTCGCCCGCCAGCAGGGTGCCCGACACGGCCGCGGCCAGGATGTCGCCGCCGGCATTGATGTACAAGCGGCCGCTACCCGCATCCACTTGATTGACGGTGACGCCGGAAGCCGCCTGGACGGTGATGTCCTGGTAGGCCTTCAGGCTGTCCAGCTTCAGTGCGCCACTGACCTGGTTGATGTAGATGGAACCGGCCGTGGCGGTCAACTCGCCCGCGGCGGTGCGCAGTTGATTGGCGGCCGTACCGATGGTGTAGGTCGGTGCCGAACCATTGGTCGGGTTCGCGGCGACGGGCGCCAGCAGGTAGACCCGGGCGCCGGTGATCAAGGCGGTGTTGCTGGTATCGGCGTTCTCGATCACGCTGTTGCTGGACAGGGTGACACTGCCCGTGCCGGCGTTGATGTTGCCGCCCACCAGGATGGCCTGCCCTTTCAGGCTGACCGCGCCTCCGCCGGAGCTGACGTTGTTCGCCAGCAGCACGCCGGCGCCGTTGATGGTGATGTCGCCAGCCTGGCTGGTGATGTTATCGGCGGTCAGCGTGGCGGCGCTGGACTCGACATTCAGCTTGCCCGCCACCGCGCCGCTCACGGCCGATGCCGTCGTCTGCAAGGCGCGGGTGAAACCGGCATTCGGTCCGTTCAGGGTCAGCTTGTCCGTGCGGATCAGCGTATTCGCGCTGGCGTCGATATTGCCCGCGACCGACGTCAGGACGGTCTGCGCGCCCGCGTTGAAGGCCCCGCCAAGGTACAAATCGGAAGTCGAATAGACCGTGACGTTGCCCGTGGCATTGAGATCGCCCAGGTTGGTCCGGCCAAGATTGAACAGATTGATGCCACCGGCGGTCGCCGTCGCCGTCAGGTTGCCGGCTTGGGAGATCAAGGCCTGCGAAGCCGAGCCGATGGAGGTCGCGGCCTGCAAGGTCAGATTGCCGGCGGAGATCATCGTGCCCGACGTTCCGGTGATCCCACCGGTAGTCGAGGTCAGCGCCAGGTTGCCATTGCCGTTGCCCGGCGCGCCGACGTTGACGGCGCCGACGGTGATCGAACGGTCGCCGGTGAACGACAGATTCAAGCCGGGTTGCTGGATGGAGGTCAGGGCATAGCTGCTGCCATCGGTGACATCGAAGGTCAGGCCCGATGACGTGATGTCGTAGGTATTGACCTTGCCGGTCTGCGCATGGCGGCTATTGATGGCCAGCGAGGACAGCGTGCCGTTGTTGGCGAGAACGATGTCGCCACCGGAGGAGACCGCCAGGACGCTGGTGGCCGTATTCAGCGCGGCGCCCGTAGCGCCCACGTTGGCCGCTTCCGCGTCCAGCTTCACGGACGCGCCAGCCAGGGACTGGTTGGCGCCGCCGGTGTTATAGATCGAACCCGCGGTGCTGGCGACGTTGACCGCCCCGCTGCCCGCGTTGATCGCATTGGCCAGATTGATATTGCCGGAAGCCTGCAGGGTGATGTTGCCGCCGTTGGAGGTCAGCTTGCCGATGCTGTCCAGCGAGCTGCCCACACCCAGGGCTTGCAGGTAGATGTTGCCGCCCTGCGTGGTGATCTCGGTATTCGAGTCGGCGAAACGGATACCGCCCGACGTCGTCGATTGCAAGGTGAAGGTCGAACCGGCCTGGGTCTGCAGATTGATCGCGCTCATCGCGTCGATCGTGATCTGTCCCGTCGCGCTCAGGGTGAGGTTGCCGTTACCGGCCTGTGCTTCCAGCCAGCCGCGGGTAACGACGTTGCCGGTGTTGCTCGGCGCCGTGTCGCCGGTGATCTCCAGCGTCGCCGGATCGATCAGCAGCGTGCCCGCGTTGCCCTTGGGCGCGCGCAGATCGGCCGAGCCGGTCAGGCTGATATTCTTTTCAGCCGACACTTCGGCGAAACCGCCATCGCCGCCATTGGCGCCGCCGCGAGCCGAAATCGTGCCGGCGAACGTGGTGCTGTCGGTCGACCACAGGGTGACGTTGCCGCCCTTGCCCTGATCCAGCGCATCCGCCTTCACCGTCGCGCCGGCGGCCACGCTCAAGGTGGCCGACTTGTTGCTGTAGGCCGCCGAGCCGTCGGCCGGTGCCACACCCTGGCTGCCCAGGGCGATTTCGCCGCCGCCCGCCGCGCCGGAGGCGTCGATGACGGCGCCGCTGGCTACCTTGACGTTCTGGCCGGTCACCACGACCTTGCCGCCCTGCTCACCTGCATGGGTGCCGCTGGCATCCACCGTCCCGGCCACGTTCACGGTGCCCGCATCGCCGCCGGACAGCACGATCTTGCCGTTCCTGGTGCCCACCGACTTGGCGCTGACGATGCCGTCCGTGTTGATGACGTTGTCGACCACGTCCTTGACCGCGCGCGCGGTCATCAGCACCGTGCCGCCGTCGGCACGGATCACGCCCGTATTGGTGACCAGCGCGCCAACCGCCTTGCCGTTGGCGTCCTTGGGCGCATCCTTGACCACCGAGCTGGCGTCGAAACTCAACAGCCCGTCACCTTGGAAGTCCACCGTGAAGGTGCGCGCGCCGGCCAGGGCGACCTTACCCAGCTTGGCCTCGATCACGCCCGAGTTCTTCACCGCCGGCGCCACCAGCGCGGCCAGGCCGCTGTCCTTGATGCTGATCTGGCCTTCGTTGACCACCATGGCGTTCAGATTGGTCGACGCCTGGTTGAACTTCAGGCGCCCCGCCATGAAATCGTCGTCGCGGATGTTGGCCGTGGTGGCCACCAGGCCACCCACGTCCACGCGCGCGCTCTTGCCGAACACCACCCCGTTCGGGTTGACCAGCATCACCGTGCCGTTGGCGTTGAGCTTGCCGAAGATGGCGGACGGATCATTGCCCACCACGCGGTTCAGCGTCACGCTCTTGCTGCCCGGCTGGACGAAGTTGACCGTCTCGTTGGCGCCAATGCTGAAGCCCTTCCAGTTGATGATGGCTTTGCCGCTGCTCTGGTTGATGTTCAGCGTGCCGTTGCCCTGGTTGTTGATCGTGGCCGAACCGGCGACCACGTTGCCGCCGGTCGGGTTGGCCTGGGCGCCGCCGGACACCACGGAGCCGATCACCATGGCCAAGGTGGTCAGGGCCGGCATTGCGCCTGGCCGAACGAGGGGCGCGCGGCGCACGGGCAGGACGATGTTGCGTTGAGCGAAGGAACGGGGAAGGCGCTTCATGATCGGTATCGTCTCTGCTGCTTAGTACTGGGCCGAAATGCTGAAGAAAATGCGGGGGTTCTTGTTGCCTTGGGTCAGCACGTCGGTGCTGAGCGGCTTGGCGACTTCGAACGTGGCATACACGGTCTTGGTGAGATTGGCACGCACACCGCCGCCGAAAGAAGCGAGCTTGCTGCGCGTCACGTCGGCGCTGGCCGAACGGGAATAGATGCGGCCGCCGTCGACGAAGGAGTAGACGTGGGCGCCATTCGGCAGGAAGGTGGCCGAGGAAATGGCGTAGCGCAATTCCAGCGAAGCGGCCATGCCGCTGTCGGCCGAGATTTCGCCGTCGTCGTAACCACGCGCGAAGTTGGGACCGCCCAAGGCGAATTCCTCGCTGGCCAGCAAAGGACTGGCGCTGTACTGGCCGGCGAAGGTCGCCACCAGGCTGAAGCGATCGTTCAACTGCTGCAGGCGGGTCACTTCCGCCGTGGCCTTGAAGAAGTCCGGCTTGCCGTTCTCGCGGGAAGCCAGGGCCGAGCCTTCCTTGCTGGCGCCCATGGCATTCAAGCCCTGGTGCAGGGTGCCGCGCACGGCGGTGATGCCATTCCAGGTATCGGTACGGTCGTAGCTCAGGCCCATACGCAACACGCGCAGGCGGTCGCTGGTGAACGGCGCGCCGGTGATGTCGGTGGTGACGTTGCGTGCTTCGAACAGGCCGACGGCACGCAGGTTTTCCAAGCGCGAACGGATGATGGGATAGGTTGCCGTGGCCGCATAGGACTGCACGTCGCTGGCCACATTGAGCTGGGCCAGTTCACGGCCCGGTTCGCTCTTGGCGTAGTTGGCCGTCAGGCCGACGGTCATGCCCGTGTCGGTCACCAGCATGTCGTAGGCACCGCCCACGGACTTGCTGCGGTAGGCGGGAAAGCCCACGCTGCCGTACAAGGTGGCGTGGTCGGCGCGTTCGCCGAACGAGTTCAGGCTGATCTGGGTAGTGGCTTCGCTCCAGCCCAGATAAGGCGAGCTGCGGTTGTCCATGCCCACCCGTGCGTCGACCGCCTTGCGCTCGCTGTGGACCACCAGCACCGAGCCGCCCACTTCCTTGGGCGAGGGCTCCAGC
This sequence comes from Bordetella sp. LUAb4, assembly GCF_021325795.1. GTDB lineage: Bacteria > Pseudomonadota > Gammaproteobacteria > Burkholderiales > Burkholderiaceae_B > Bordetella_C. The sequence continues at coordinate 153,192 of NZ_JAHPZX010000001.1, forward strand.
GAAGCCCGCACGGTCATGCCGGCCAGGTCATTGGCCAGCAGCAGCTGGCGCTCGACATCGGCGACATTGATCGGACGCGTGCCGCGCAGGCGGCGCACCAGCTTTTCCACCGCGGCTTTCGCCGGGCCGACGTCGCCGTCATAGACGACATCGGAGATGAAGCCTTCCACCACCACGATGCGGAAGTGGCCATCGTCGATGGTCTGTTCCGGCACGATGACGCGCGTGGTCACATAGCCGGCATTGCGATAGCGCAGCTCGATCTCATTGGCCACATTGAAGGCGTCAGCCACGGTGATCGTCTTGCCGATCAAGCCTTGATACAGCGGCAGCAGCTCGTCGGCGCGATAACGCGTCACGCCTTCGATGCGCATGTCGGTCAGCGTGAAGTTCAGCTTGTCGGCCCCCGCGGGGGCTTGCGACGCGCTGCCCTGCTGCACGGTGACCGCCGGCACGCCGGGCGAACTCATCGGCATGGCCGGCTGCGGCAGCGGGCGGCCCGCTTCAGCCCCGGACGGCAGTTGTACGTTCTGCGCCGCCGCGGAGCCAGCGGCCAAGGCCAACGCCAGGACGATGCCTGATCGTGACCGCCAGCGGGAACCCGGACGAGAGAGGGAAAGGAGAGAAAGCGAAGACCAACTGTTGCGATGCGACATGGATGACGGCTGCGACTTTACATTTTGAATAACTCTCCGTCATTTGACACATTCATGCCTATTTCGTAAACATTCGATTTGTGAAGATCACAGTTGATTGCTGCTCATCACTAAGACTTTCCCAGGAGGCCTTGCTTCAAATCGATAATCAAGACCGACATTTGGCCGTTTATCGGAGATATCAGCTTTCCGCGCGTTGTTTGTCCACCACTAGGGCGTACCGTCTAAAACGCCAATAATCTCCGATTATTTCGCTTTCCTTCTCTACTGCTGAAGGGCGGTGTCATCGATAGGCGGCGGATTGACCGGCGCATTCATTTCCCGCCCGCGGCCGGAAGCCCCCGGCCGCCCCTGTCCCATTTACAGCTTCACTACCTGCAGCACTGCGTCAGCGAAAGCCTTGGGTGCTTCCTGCGGCAGGTTGTGCCCGATTCCGCCGGTGAGATCGCGATGCTGGTATTTGTTGGTGAATTGCTTGGCATAGGCGGCCGGCGCCGGGTGGGCGGCGCCATTGGCATCGCCTTCCATGGTGATGGCGGGGATGACGATCTTGGGCGCGGCGGCCAGGCGGCGCTCGTAGTCGTCGTACTGGGACTCGCCTTGCGCCAGGCCCAGGCGCCAGCGGTAGTTGTGGATCACCACCGCCACATGGTCGGGATTGTCGAAGGAGCGCGCCGAGCGCTCGTAGGTCGCATCATCGAACTGCCATTTCGGCGAAGCCTGTTGCCAGATCAATTTGTTGAAGGCGTGCACGTTGGCGGCATAGCCTTGCGCGCCACGCTCCGTGGCGAAGTAGAACTGATACCACCATTGCAGCTCGGCGGCCGGCGGCAGCGGCTTGGCGTTGGCCTGCTGGCTGCCGATCAGATAACCGCTCACCGACACCAGCCCTTGGAAACGCTGCGGCCACAAGGCAGCCAGGATGTCGGCCGTGCGCGCGCCCCAGTCGAAGCCCGCGATCACGGCCTTCTCGATCTTCAAGGCGTCCATCAGCGCGATGATGTCCACCGCCACCACCGCCTGCTGGCCATTGCGCGGGGTATCCGCCGACAGGAAACGCGTCGAACCATAGCCGCGCAGATACGGCACGATCACGCGATAACCCGCGGCCGCCAGCATCGGGGCGACGTCGACGAAGCTGTGGATGTCATAGGGCCAGCCGTGCAGCAGAATGGCCACCGGGCCGTTGGCGGGACCCACTTCCGCATAGCCGATGTTCAGGGTGCCCGCATTGATCTGGCGGATCGTGCCGAAGGACGCCGTACCGGCAGCGCGCGAGGATCCCTGAGCGCTACTGCCTTGTTGGGCTCCCTGCGCGCGAGCCGTGCCGCCCAGGCCCAGATTCAGCACGCCAAGGGCGGCCAGGGCCGAGGTCGAGCCGAGCAGACGGCGGCGCTGGGGATTTACGAGATTCGACATGATGCATGCTCCAAAGCAGATGTAGGTGGGGGGCGCCGAAACCCGTCTGCAAGCCTGCGCGTTGACGGATGAATCTGGCGTTGGAGTCTTTTTAACGAAGCGCGCCGCCCGCTTGGTTTGCGTATGTGTCGGCCCCGGGAACACATACAGTGCGATACAAAACTCTGTACAAAGTGCACGCCCGCGCGGTTCACGGCTGGCTGGGCTGGGCTGATTCTCGAAGCACTAAGGGAAGACCCGTTCCGAACTTTCCCTAGTAGGCGGTGGACGGCCTATACGATTATCGTATTTTCGACAGCGACGGACGACCCGCTTCAGATCGACCGCCGCCCCTGGCAGTTATGGACGCTTCGGAACGATTTCCCTCATGCCGACATCGACTTCCCGCCCCTTGCTGAAGAAAGACGCGATCGCCCCCGTCCAGTCGGAGCCCAATCTGACGGATCGCATCGCGGAAATGCTGTTGGATGAAATCACCAGCGGCGACTATCAAGTCGGCGAAGTCCTGCCCCCTGAACAAGCCATTGCCACCCGCCTCGGTGTCTCCCGTACCGTGCTGCGCGAAGCGGTATCCCGCCTGAAAGTCCATGGTGTCGTCCAAAGCAAACAAGGGCGCGGCCTGACGGTCATGCAGACCAACCGGCCGTCGGTACTGCGCATGCAGGCCGCCGACTTCGGCGACGCCGACCAAGTGCTACGCATCGTCGAGTTGCGCCGCGGCTTTGAAATCGAGGCCGCCGCCCTGGCCGCGCAACGGCGCGACGACGACGACCTGGCCGCCATGCGCCAGGCCCTGCGCAATATGAGCGAGGCCATCGCCACGGGCGATGTCGCCGAGGGCGTGGATGCCGACATGGAGTTCCACCGCTGCGTGGCGCGCTCCACCCGCAACGAACACTATCTGAATTTCTTTGACTTCCTGGCGGTATTGCTGAAGAAGAACCTGCGCGTCTCGCGTTCACGATCGGCCAAGATCGCCGGCCGGGGCGCCCAGGCGCAGAAGGAGCACGAAGCACTGTTCGCCGCCATCGAGAAACGCGACGCGGAGCTGGCGCGACAGCAGGCCCGGATGCACGTCGACAACACCGAATCAAGATTACGTACAGCGGTAGCCACAGCCGAAAAATCATGACGCGGCTACCGGCGGATCCAAGGGGAATGGATGATGAGTCGGAAATCGATAGACGAGTTGGTGAGGGCGGACGAGGGCTTGATCAGCCGTTCAATCTTCGTCGACGACGAAATTTTCAAGCAGGAGCTCGAGCGCATCTTCACGCGAGCCTGGCTGTTCGTCGGGCATGAAAGCCTGGTGCCCAAGCCGGACGATTATTTCGTGTCGCGCATGGGCACGGAATCCGTCATCCTGACGCGGGACCGCCAAGGCCACATCCAGGTCATGTTGAACAGCTGTTCGCATCGCGGCATGAAGCTGTGCCGCTATGACCACGGCAATAACCGCACCTTCACCTGTCCGTATCACGGCTGGAGCTTCTCCACCGACGGCAAGCTGGCGGGACGCCCGGGCGAACTGGTGGGCGTACCAGGCCATGCCACGCACTACAAAGGCGAGCTGGACAAGAGCCAATGGGGCTTGAAGACCGTCGCCAAGGTGGTGAATTACAAAGGCGCCATCTGGGCCACCTGGGATCCCGACGCGCCCTCCTTCCTCGACTACCTGGGCAATATGCGGCTCTACCTGGACGCGGCGCTGGACCACCGCGACGGCAGCCCCGGCGGGTCCGAAGTCATCGGCGGCGTGCAGAAGTGGCGCATCAAGTGCAATTGGAAATTCGCGCCCGAGAATTTCATCGGCGATCTTTACCACGACATCAGCCATCGATCCGTCGATATCGTCGGCATCGGGCCCGGCGGCGGCAAGGGCCGGCGCGATCCCTCGGCCACCCGTTCGGCCATCTGCTTTCCCGATCTGGGACACGGCCTGCTGGGCCGCCTGCCTTTCCATGAAGAGCCGCCCTACTCGCCTCAGTACGGCCGCTATCCGGAAGTGGAAGCCTACTACCGCGAGATCCACGAGAAGCGCGTGAACACGCTGGGATCGGAGATGCGCGTGCAGACCAGCGTCGGCACCATCTTCCCCAATATGTCCTTCCACGGCCGCCAGCCGCGCACGCTGGCCGTGTTCCATCCCATCAGCCCGACCGAAATGGAAATGTGGCGCATGTACCTGGTGGACAAGGACGCGCCCGAAGCGGTCAAGGAAGCGGCCCGCCATTATTTTCTGCGCTACTCCGGTCCGGGTGGTATGACCGAGTCCGACGACATGGAAAACTGGACCGGCGCCACCGAAGCCAGCATGGGCACGCTGTCGCGCGAGCTGTATTTCAACTACCAGATGGGCGTAGGCCACGCGCAGGCCGTGCCCGAGATCCCGGGCTGCGCCGTCAATGGCGAATACTCCGAGGAAAACGCCCGCGCCTTCTATCGCCGCTGGGGGCAGTTCATGAACGGCCTGGGCTGGGACCAACTGATGGCCCGTGCCGTGCGGATCGAGGAGAAGGCAGCATGAATACGCCTATCGCAAGCCTCGCGCAGCCCGGGGCGACCGGAGCGTCCGACGCAGCATCAGCGGCCGCCACCGCTGCTGCTCCCGCCACCGTACAGCCCGCCGGTGACGCCAGCGTCGACGACATCCATATCTGGTGGCAGGCGCAGCGCTTCCTGCACTACGAGGCCGACTTGCTCGATCACCGTGAATTCGAGACCTGGGTGAATCTGTTGGACGAGGACATCGCCTACCGGATGCCGCTGACGCGCAACGTCCGGCGTGACGCCATGGACCAGGAATTCTCCGGCCTGCACGACGCCGCCTGGTTCGACGAGGGCATCGATACCCTGCGCCAACGGGTCGCGCAGCTCAAGACCGGCATCCATTGGGCCGAGGAGCCCGCGTCGCGCGTCTCGCGCCTGGTCACCAATATCCGCGTACTCGATGTCACCCCGGATGAAGGTGGCGGCGAGCGCGTACGCGTGCGCTCGCGCTTCCTGATCTACCAGAACCGTCTGCAAGCCGAGGTCAACCTGTTCGTCGGCAAGCGCGAGGATGTCCTGCGGCGGCGCGACGGCCACTGGAAGATTCTTGCGCGCGAGATCCATCTGGACCAGAACGTCCTGCTTTCCAAGGCGCTGACCGTCTTCTTCTAACGTCCTGCCGTACGGCGCCGGCCCGCCTGCCGGCACACGCTGCCTTTTCTTTCCACGAGGGCCCGCCATCGGCGGCGGGTCAGGCTCGTCCGTACCTGGAGTCGATAGCATGCAAAGACGTTCCGTACTGAAACTGTTCGCCGCGGGGGCGGCGCTGGGCACCCACGCCACTAACGCCTGGTCGCAGGCAGCCACTGCCGCCGGCAGGGCTGGGGCTGCTACGGCGTCGGCCTCGCCATCTACATCAACATCAACATCGGCATCAACATCGGCATCGGCCGGGGGTTACGCCAGCAAACCGATCCGCCTCATCGTGCCCTATCCGCCCGGTGGGGTGACGGACGTCGCCGGACGCCTGGCCAGCGAGATCCTCGGCAGCCGATTCGGCCAGCCCGTGGTGGTGGAAAACCGTCCGGGCGCCAACGGCATGATAGGCAATCAGCACGTGGCCGCCGCCGCGCCGGACGGCTACACCCTGCTGCTCAATGGCCTGGGCGGCATGGTCCTGCCGACGGCCACCGTTACCGGACTGCCGCTGGACACGGCGCGCGCGTTCACGCCCATCGGGGAAATGGCGGAGTTCATCAACGTACTGATCGTGCGGGCCGACTCGCCCATCCGCAGTGTCAACGACCTGCTGGCGCTGGCCCGCCAGCGCAGCAAGGAAGGCCTGAGCTATGGCTCCAACGGCATCGGCACGTCGGTCCACCTGACCACGGCGTTCTTCGCGCAGCGCACCGGCGTCCATCTGCTACACGTTCCCTACAAGGGCAGCAGTGAAATGCTGGTCGATGTGATCAACGGCAATCTGGATTTCAGCTTCAGCAATCTGCCGCCGGTGCAGGGTCTGCTGCGCAAGGGATCGCTGCGCGCCATCGCGGTAACCAGCAGTTATCGCAGCCAGCAGTTGCCGGACGTGCCGACCATGGCGGAACAGGGCCTGGCCGACTTCGACGTCACCAGCTGGCTGGGCTTGTACGGTCCCGCGGGCATGGCCCCAGCCCTGGTACAGACCTTGAGCAGCGCGCTGCAGGACGGCATGGCCACGCCCAAGGCGCGCGAAACCCTGAGCGCCGCGGGCTTCGAACCCAAGGGATCCACGGCCGCCGCCTTCGCCGAGCTGAATCGCGCCGAGCTGGTGCGCTGGAAGCAGGTCGCCGAACGCGCCAATATTTCACTCAAGTTCGGGACCTGAGCCATGGCCATCGATCAGCCCTTGGGGCCGGCCTCGGCCAACGCTGCTTCGCCTTCGGCCACAGCTGCCGCCCCCCTGGCCCGCGCCTCGGCCGAGGCAGCGCCGCTATCCCTGGACACCGCTTTACCGGATCGCAGCGTCCACGTCGCCATCATCGGTGCCGGCCACGCGGGTGTGGAATGCGCCTGGGCGCTGCGGACGGCTGGCGTGGAAGAAGACATCATGCTGCTGGGCGCCGAGCCGCATCCGCCTTACGAACGCCCGCCCCTGTCCAAAGGATTGCTGACCGGCGCCACCACCGCCGACCGCATCGCCCTGCGGGCCGACGCTGCCTACGAGAAGCAGCGCGTCGACTACGCGGGCGACGACCCCGTGATCCGCATCGACACCACCGCGCGCCTGATTCATACCCGCGGCGGCCGCCGCATCGCTTACCAGCATTGCGTGCTGGCCACCGGCGCCAACGCGCGCGGCATCACGGGCGTAACGGGCGAACGGGTCCATACGGTGCGCGGCCTGCACGATGCGCACCGCCTGCGCGACGCCATCCGACCGGGAATGCGGCTATTGGTGGTGGGCGCGGGCTATCTTGGTCTGGAGGCCGCTTGCTCCGCCCGCAAGTTGGGCGCCGAGGTATGCGTGCTGGAGCAACAACAGAGCCTGATGGGAGGCAGGGTTTGCGCAGCGACCGTCGAACGCATGGGTGTCTTACACCGCGATGCGGGGATCGACATCCGCCACGGCGTCACCATCACCGGCTGGCAACGCACGCCGGACGGATGGCGCGCGTCGCTGGCGGACGGCACGGTGATGGACGCCGAGCTGGTGCTGGTCTCGATCGGCGCGATCGCGGAAACCGCGCTGGCCGAGGCCGCCGGACTGGCATGCCGTGACGGCATCGTCGTCGACGAGCAATGCCGCGCCTCGGCACCAGGCGTCTATGCCATCGGCGATTGCGCCAGCGCCTTTCGCGCGGAATTGCAGCGTCATGCCCGCATCGAAAGCGTGCAGAACGCCTTGATGCAGGCACGCACCGTAGCCGCCACCATCGCCGGCAAAAGCCCACCCGCGCCCAAACCTCCTACCTTCTGGTCCGAACAGCACGGCCGGCGTCTGCAGATGGCGGGCCTGGTCAACCCGTCTCTGCCCAGCCAGGACATCTTGCACGTCACCGCCAAGGGGTGGTGGGTGGAACGCTATCAGCAAGACCACCTGGTCGCCGTGGAGGCGGTCGACAGTCCGGTGGAATTCATCAAGGGCGTGCCGCGCATCGGTACGCCGCAAGCCCACGTTTGAGGAAAAAAGGTCCGCTCATGCCTGTAGCTGTATTCGAATTGCCCGATGGCGCCGAACAGGTGCTGGATGTCCCTGATGACTGGTCGCTGATGGAGGCGGCCCGCCGCGATGGCCTGGAAGGCATCATCGCCGAATGCGGCGGCGGCGCCATCTGCGGCACCTGCCACGTGCAGATCGGCGCCGACTGGTACGCGCGGCTGGATGCGCCGGGCATGGCCGAGGAAGCCTTGCTGGAAGTCGTGCCGGAACGCTGCGCCACCAGCCGCCTGTCTTGTCAGGTCATCATGACGCCCGCGCTGGACGGCATTCGCGTGCGGGTGCCCGCGACTCAATTGGAGTTGTAGCCGCGCAGGCGCTGTCTTGCCCTGGTCCCGACTCGCTCCAATCGATGCCGGCCCGCATGCGGCCCATGCCGCCGGCGTCGCTCCCTGCTCCTGAACCTCGCACCCCGCACCCTGAACCCCGCACCCTGAACCCTGAACCCTGAACCCTGAACCGTTGGAATCGCCATGAGTCAAAAACCCAAAATCATCGTTTCCGTCACCTTGCCGCCGGATCTGCGCGACCGCCTCGCCGCCAGCTGCGACATCATCGACGTACCGGTCGGGCAACGGCCCGAAGAAGTCCTTTCCGCGGAAACGCGGGCGCAGGTCAGCGGCATGGTCTGCACCATGAAGACCAAAATAGACACCGGGCTGCTCGAAGCCCTGCCCGCGCTGACGGTAAGTTCCAACTTTGCCGTCGGCTTCGACAACGTCGACGTAGCCGCCGCCACCTCGCGCAAAGTGCTGATCTGCAATACCCCGCGGGTGCTGGATGGCGCCGTCGCCGACGTGACCATCGGCCTGATGCTGTGCCTGGCCCGCAATCTGGTGGCGGGCGACGCCTTCGTGCGCAGCGGCGCCTGGACCAAGGGTGCCTTCCCGTTGACCCGTGACATCCGTGGCAAGACGCTGGGTTTGCTGGGCATGGGCCGCATCGGCCGTGTGGTGGCGCGTACCGCCCAGGCCTTCGATATGCCGGTGATCTATCACAATCGCCGCGAGGATCCGGAGGCCAAGGGCCTGGCCACCTATGTTGGGCGGGACGAATTGTTCAAGACATCGGAAGTCCTTAGCGTTCATATTCCCCTGTCGGCGGAAACGCGCCATTCCGTCGGCAAGCGCGAACTGTCGCTGATGAAGCCTACCGCCTATCTGATCAACACCGCGCGTGGTCCCGTCGTGGACGAGGCCGCGCTGATCGAGGCCCTGCGCGCGGGCTCCATCGCCGGCGCCGGCCTGGATGTGATGGAACAGGAGCCGCTGCCGGCCTCCAGCCCGCTGTGCGAACTGCCGAATGTGGTGCTGCAAGCGCACGTCGGCAGCGCCACGCACGAAACGCGGCGCGCGATGATAGACCTGGCCGTCAATAATCTGCTGGACGCGCTGGGCGGCAAGCAACCCGTCGCCATGGTCAATCCGGAGGTCTGGCGGGCGCGCGCTTGAATCAGGTGCGTGGGGCTGGCCGGCGCTCAGCCGGCTGGTAGGCAATGCCAAGTACGACGTCGAAGGCCCCGTACCGGAGCACGCCGCGACAGCGCCGGTATTAGAGAAGGAGGACGTCCCCCGCCCCAAGGGGACGTCTTCTTCCCACTATCCCTTCGCGCCGCCGTACTCCACCACGATCCCCGCCTGCTTGGCCACATCGCCCCACCGCGTCAGTTCCGCCGCTGAAAAAGCCTGGAACTGCGCGGCATTGCGCAGCTTCGGCTCGAAGCCCGCGCCGATGATGCGCTTCTGATACTCAGGCGTCGCCAGACCCGCGACGATGGCTTCAGACAACTGCGTGATGATGGCCGGCTCCACCTTCGACGGGGCATAGATGCCCATCCAGCTGGTCACGTCGAAGTCCTTGATCCCCTGCTCCTGCACCGTGGGCACATTGGGCAGTTGCCGCGCACGGTAGGAACTCGTGATCGCCAGCGCCTTCAGATGCTTGCCCTCCACCATGGGCAGCGTGGGCGGCAGATTCATGAAACAGAGGTCAAGGTCGCCGTTGGCCGTGCCGACCAATGCCTCGGTGGCGCCCTTATAGGGAACGTGATCGAATTTCAGCCCCACGCGCATGGCGAAGAGTTCAGCTGTCATCTGCGACGAGCTGCCCACGCCGTTGCTGCCATATAAGGGCTTGCGCTTGCTGGCGCGCAGATACGCCACCAGTTCCGGCACCGAATTGGCGGGATGATCCATCCGCACCACCAATGCATTGACGAACTCGGCCACCTGCGCCACCGGCGTCAATGCTGCCGGAATATCCAGCGGCAGGCCGCGCAGCGTCACCGGCGGCAGCACGTTATTGCCCAGGCCACCGGTCGCCAGGGTATAGCCATCCGGCTTGGACGACGCCGCGGCCTGCATGCCGATCACCCCACCGGCGCCGGCGCGGTTTTCCACCACCACGCTCTGGCCGTACTTGACGTTCAACAGATCCGCGACCAACCGTCCCGCCAGGTCGGTGGCACTGCCTGGCGTGGACGACACGATGATTCTTATGGGCCGGGTCGGATAGCTGACGCCTTCCGCCCAACTCTTGGCTGCGTGGCCGAGGCCGGCCATCACTGCCATCATTTTCAAAGCGCTTCGACGCTCCATTGCTTTCCCCTTGCGATAGTTTGACTGCTACACGTTGCTGCTCCGAAGTGATGACCCGACACGCGCGCCGCGCGCGGACTTTGTACGATAAACATATTTGCCACAACGTAACGCCAATCATGCAAGGGTGCAGCTATGACTTACCCTAGCCGGACAGTCGCGTTCGGCGCACTATGAAAAAGGGCTTGTGGATGATGAGTCCACAAGCCCTTCTCTGACTTCCACGGCGACACTTGGCGCAAGGCTAGTCGGTTCGCCGGCGGATTCAGCAACGCCGTCTTCGGCGCATGATTCAACCGCGATGCGTTTCGGCCATCTTCGCCAAGGCCACCGTCAGCGCGGTGCCGCCCAACGTCTTGATGAGACTGGCGTGTTCAGCATAGAACGCGCTCATGTGCTCGATGATGTCGGGGTTCTGCTGCTCGGCGTGGCCGGCGATCTGCGCCACTTGATCCGGCGTGACGGTGGCAGCCTGTTCGGGCGTGACCGTCGGCTTGCCGCCGTCCTGCGCCGTGGCCTGCCCCAGCAGGGATGCCAGGCCACCGCCCGCGGCGCCGCTCATGAGCGATGCCAGCACCGAAGGACCGATGCCGCTCAGAAGATGATTGAGCATGCCGGCCTGCTGATTCGGGTTGGCCTGGCCGAACATCTGCGCCGCGGCTTGCGCGAACGGCGGCGTCTGGCTGGAACGCAGCATGGCGGCCAGGCCTTGGCTCAGCAGATCGGACGGCGCATTCTGCGCGGCTTGATCGAAGTGGTCGGACACGTCGCCGGCCGGAGGAGCGGCATTGGCGTTATTGCCATTATTGGCGGCGGTGGCCGCATTGGCGAACTGGGACAGCAGACTACCAAGATCGAAAGCCATGATGAGCCTCCTTGAAAGACCTACGCAGTGAAGATCAGTTCTTCAGATCGTCCGGCACCGTGCCGCCGTTGGCGGCGAGCTTGGTCATCACGGCTTTATGCAGCCAGATGTTCATCGTGGCCGAATCATCCGTGTCGCCCGTGTAGCCCAGCTCGCCGGCCAGCGTCTTGCGCGCGGCCAGGCTGCTGTCCAGGCCCAGCAGTTTCATCAGATCGACAATGGAAGTTTTCCAATTGAGTGTCTGCCCGCTGCTGGCTTGCTTGGCGGCGAGGATGGCCTCGACATCGACGGGCGGCAGGTTGGCAGCGGCGGGCGCGGCACCGGCGGCTGCCGCGGGAGCTGCCCCCGCTGCGGCTGCAGGTGCTGACCCGGCTGCTGCCGCGGTAGCAGCGGGATGATCCGAAGGAAAGATCTTGGCAAGTATCGTGGAAAAAATTCCCATGAGGGGCTCCTTCATACGTTGAACGGTACGGCGAATGGTAGCGTTGTGGGCAGCCCATATTTCGTCCATACGCACATCGTTACGATTCTTGTACACCGCAGGCATTTGAGGGCGTATAAGCGTTGCTGATCGTTTCCGTAGTACGCGATGAAAGGTTGATTGAAGTCCCTGTCCCCTCGTGGAGGCCTGATTGTTCCCTCGGGGATTCGGCTTACCCGGGTACAGCCTAGCGGTGGCGGAGCTCGTTGCCAGCGCGCGAACTCGCCTACAATTTCGCTCTCGGCGTGCGGTACTTGCCTGGCACGCCTCCATTCCCCCCGATCCCTATGTCCCACTCCCCTGATCAGCCTCGCGCCGTCTCCTTCGCGTCAGGCGTCGCCGTTTTCGTTGTGCTGGCCGTCGTTGGCCTGTTCTACGTGAAATGGTCGCCGTATTACAACCGCGCCTTCGTGGCCGCCGAGAATCATTCGATCGGCGCTTCCATCCTGATGGGCGCGGACGCCGCGCCACCGCCTGCTTCGCTAACGGCCGCGCTGAACTACGCCCTGGCCTACGGCAAGGCGATCTGGCAGGCCATGATCTTGGGCCTGCTGCTAGGCTCCGCGGTGCAGGCCTTGCTGCCGCGCCGCTGGATCGTACGCGCCCTAGGCGGCACCGGACTGGGTAGCGTCTTCGCGGGCGGCCTGCTGTCGGTCCCCGGCATGATGTGCACCTGTTGTGCCGCGCCGGTGGTGGCCGGCCTGCGCCGTTGCCAGGCCGCGCCCGGCAGTACCGTGGCGTTCTGGTTGGGCAATACCATGCTCAATCCCGCCACCCTGGTCTTCATGGGCTTCGTGCTGGGCTGGAAGTGGACGGGATTGCGCCTGGCCTTGGGCATCGTCATGGTGTTCGGCCTGGGCTGGTTAATCAATCGCATGAGCCGCGGCGAAACGCGCGGCTTCGATGAAGCCCAGGCCAAGGCCATGCAGGCCGCCGATGCCGACGTTCAAGCCGCCGACGGCATGCACCCTTTCGCGCGCTGGCTGCGCCTGTTCGTCCGGATGGCGCTGCGCCTCATTCCGGAATACATCGTGTTGGTGCTGTTGCTGGGTGCCGCGCGCGCGTGGCTGTTCCCGCACATCGACGCCAGCATCGGCAATGAATTGCTGTGGATCGTCGGCCTGGCCGTGGCCGGCCTGCTGTTCGTCATCCCCACCGCGGGCGAGGTGCCCATCGTGCAGGCCATGCTGTCCCTGGGCATGGCGGCCGGCCCCGCCGCCGCCCTGCTGCTGACCTTGCCTCCTGTCAGCCTGCCGTCCCTGGCCATGGTCGCGCGTTCTTTCCGCCCCCGCGAACTGGCCACCCTGGTCGCCGGCATACTTCTGCTGGCGCTGGCGGCCGCGGGATTGGCCATTGCCTTGGGGTTCTAGGCCAGTCAACCCAACTGCTGCACCAGCCGCGCCTCCACGGCCTGCTTCAACCGAGCCAAAGTCTCGGCCGAATCAGGATCCGCGACATCGATAAGAACCTCGGCCCAGTTTTCGATCGGCTTTGCGCCGATCTGCTCGTAGAACGGTGATTTCTCGTCGACGGTCCAGACCGGCACGCTATTGCCATCGTCCACACGATCCTTGATCGCCCCCACGTACTTCACCTGGCGGAAATCACCGGTTGGAATTTGGTACTCGGTAATGATTTTCTGCATGGCGCTCTCCGATGGGTTCAAGCAGCTGATGGTACCTTACCAACCGCCCGGAGCCCGCCGATTCCGATAATCGACCAGCTCGCGGCGTGTGCGAGCTAGTAGGCCGCGGCATTCTTCCGGCAACGCTTTCACTGCTCATCGTGAATTCAGGCGCCATGTCTTCAGCGACGGATCCCGCTTATGCAGGGACAGGCTTGCTATCATCCGGCGTGCGGCCTGTGCCGCGAAGACTCCCGAGCTTGAGGCCTGCATGTATCTCGTCGACCTGGAACTGGAAAACTTCCGCGCGATACGCCATATGACGCTGCAATTTGGCGGCAAGAACAGCGCGGCGGCGTCGCGTCGCTGGACCGTTCTGCTGGGCGAAAATGGCTGCGGCAAGAGCAGCGTGCTCAAGGCCATAGGCCTTTTGTTGGCAGGATCGGAAGCCTTGCCTGATTTGCTTGGCACAACAGACCAGTGGATTCATACCGAGGCCGACACCGCCAGGCTACGTGCCACTATCGCTACCGCGGATGGCAAGGAGCGCGAAGTATCACTCGTTTTGCGGCGTGGCAAAGGGCGCGACAGCGTCATCAAGAGCAACGCGAAACAGTTGCGCCCACTGGATGCAGCGATCGGCAAAGCGGAGCGCAACTATTTCCTGGCTGGCTACGGCGCATTTCGGCGCCCTCCCGGGCCTTCGCAATCACGCCGCTTTTCCTCGCTGGGACGGGCTGGCCATGTCGCTACATTGTTCTCGCACGACGCAGATCTTGTAAGCCTTGAAGACTGGGCCATGGACCTGGATTATCGACGTGAGGACAATGGCCGCGCAATCATCTCCTCGGCGTTGAATAGACTGCTGCCGGGCATGAGTTTCAAGAGCATCGACAAAGAGCGTCGAGCGGTGATCATGTCCACTATCGACGGCGACGTGCCGCTGCGCCAGCTCTCAGAGGGATATCAGGCCATGGCCGCCTGGGCCGGCGATCTGCTTTTTCGCATGACCGAGACTTTCGGCGACTATCGCGATCCACTGGCCGCGCGTGGCTTGCTGCTGATCGATGAGATGGATTTGCATCTACACCCGGTTTGGAAACGGACACTCGTCGAATTCCTGAACGATGCATTCCCCAATCTGCAGGTCGTCGCAACGACGCATTCACCCTTATCGGTGCAGCAGTGCAATGAGGATGAGCTATTCGTCATTCGCCGCGAAGCTGGTCAACCCACCTTGATTCCATTCAAGGGCGATCCAAGCCGGATGCGTCTCTCCGAATTATTTTTATCTCCCCTGATCGGGCTGGACACGCTGGACTCCCCCAAGGTCGCGGCTCTACGTGCGCAAGCGCGCGGCATTGAACTGAAGCGTGGACAGACCTCCGCGCAGGATCTGGAACAGCTCCGCGCCATAGAACGCGAACTCGAAGGCTCCATGCCCCTATCACCGGCGGAAGCGCCCGCCTTCGCCGCACGGTTGCTTCCAGTGAGCGAGATCGACTCCGCGGACGTAGCTACACGTATTCGGGATGCGGAAGCGCTATTCGGAACAGATCGACCGCCAGCCGTCGCACCAACGAAGGCGGCGCCTTCAGTGAAGAAGATCAAGACGGGGACGGCCAAGAAACAGGCAAAGAAGTCGACAAAAACAGATAAATCGAAACTCGAGACCTCCACGAAGAAGGCAGACCACTCAGGTAAAGCAGGCAAGAAGACGAGCAAGTAATCTTCCCTTCCATAAAAACCGTCGACATAAATAACTCCAGTGATCAAGATCCAACGATCCAGAACCACCGACAGGCTGCACGCCGGCTTCACCGGCGACGGACTGTTCGTGAAACTGACCGGCTTGGCACAAGCCCGATTGAGCAATCCAGACAAAATCGATTGGACGGGCATTCTGGGGGACTGGAAGAAGATAAAACCCGTCTTGTTGGCAGACAGCTTTGGCAAATGCGGATACTGTGAAGCCCCCACTTCGGCAGTGGCGTACGGCGACGTGGAACACTTCCGACCAAAATCGGTGTATTGGTGGTTGGCGCTATGCGTCGACAACTACGTCTTCGCCTGCCAGATCTGCAACCAGATGCATAAGAAAGACGAGTTTCCGATTTCCGGCAAGCGCTTGCCAGCGCCCAGGCTACCCAAAGTGCTCCCAAAGACCGACCGGGCGCTACGTAAGCTCGTGGGCGCAATCAGCCCTGACCCCGCTACTGCGAACGAGGTCGAATTATTGACCGCTTGGTTGATAGAGGAGCCTGACCTCCTCCATCCCTATCTGGAGGACCCGGAACCATTGTTCGCGTGGAAGGCTATTGAGAGCAACCGTGAAGTAGAGCTGGTCGTGCCGGAGCGAGCCTCCCCTCGCTCACGGCGCGCGGTAGACGCGGCGATCAAGTACCTGGGTCTCAACCGCGAGACGTTGGCGCGGCAGCGTTACACCGTATACGCGTCATTGAAAAACAGCGTACGTACCTGGAAAGCGGGCGACCCGCAAAGCCTCGAACATATTTACTACTTGTGCGAAAGCGAGCAACCCTTCGCAGGTATGTGCCGCTACTTTGCTCGCCTCGCCGGCGCTGCAATCTGAACCATGACTCGCAGGTGGGCACTGTGCAGTAACGCGCGTGTGCCATACGTTTGAAGAAGGGGCCGAAGCCCCTCTTGGTCTCATTGTTTACTCTGATCACTTGCTGGCTGCTTTTGCCGCCACATTGATGTCAGCCTGCGCGAACTTCGTCAGTTTCTCATCCGTCGCCTTCTCTTCCAGCAGGGTGTCGTGGAGAAGCTTCGCCGCGGTCTTCAGGCCCAGGTGCTTTGCGAGCGCGCATAGCGTGCCGTAGGTGGCGATCTCGTAATGCTCCACCTTCTGCGCGGCGGCGATCAGGCCCGCGTCTCGGACCGGACCCTTTTCGAACTCCTCGATAACTTCGCCGCCCTCTTCGACCAAGCCCTCCATGGCCGCGCACTTTATGCGCTTCAGTTTCAATCCCTCCGCTTCCACGACTTGATCGATACGTTCGATCTGACCATTCGTTTCTTCCAGGTGGGTCTGGAAAGCGGCGGCCAATTCCGGATTGGTGGCGCCCCTCGCCATTTTCGGCAACGCCTTCGTCAACTGCTTCTCCGCGCTATACACGTCGGACAGTGCATGAATGAACAAGTCTTCCAAAGTCTTTGCAGGCATTTTGAATCTCCCGTAGTTGAAGCGCTCGACTGCGCTGACGTTCAAGCGCAATACATATGCCCGCGAGCTGCAGCTGGGCAGCGGTATTCAACGGAAGAGTAATAGCGCAGAGCAGCGATCCAGTCATTGCTCACTGCAATCGAAACGCATGCTCACTGCAATCGAATTCAGCTGATGCGGGGCACGGCGATTGCCTCGATTCGCCCCGCGTGCGCCACCTACTCAGGCGCGGATGAAAAGGACGACCCCATGAAAGCATTACGATGGCACGGCAAGAAAGATATCCGTTGCGATAACGTCGAAGACCCTGGTATCGAAGAACCCCGCGACGCAATCCTGCGGGTGTCGGCCTGCGCTATCTGCGGCTCGGACCTCCACCTGTTTGACGGCTTCATGCCAGGGATGAAGCACGGCGACATCATGGGCCATGAGTTCATGGGGGAAGTGGTCGAAACCGGCACGGCGGTGAAGACGCTGCGAAAAGGAGATCGCGTCGTCGTCCCGTTCACCATCACCTGCGGCGAATGCGAGCAGTGCCGCGCCGGCAATTTCTCCGTGTGCGAACGTACCAATCGCAATGCCAAGGAAGCAGCCAAGGTCTTCGGCCACACTACCGCCGGACTTTTTGGCTACAGCCATCTGACCGGCGGCTATGCCGGGGGCCAAGCCGAATATGTCCGCATACCCTACGCCGATACGACGCACGTCAAAGTGCCGGACGAGCTCAGCGATGAGCAGGTTCTATTCCTTGGCGACATTTTCCCGACGGGATGGCAGGCAGCAGTGCAGTGCGATATCCAGCCCACCGATACGGTGGCGATCTGGGGCGCGGGCCCGGTCGGGCAGATGACCATACGCAGCGCGCTGATACTGGGCGCACGCCAAGTCGTGGTCATTGACCGCGTGCCAGAACGGCTTGCCATGGCGCGGGCTGCTGGCGCCATTACCATCAACTTCGACGAGGAAAGCGTGGTGGACCGCCTGGGTGACCTGACGCAGGGCAAAGGTCCTGAGAAGTGCATCGACGCCGTCGGCATGGAGTCGCACGCCAGCCGCTCGGTGGATTCGATGATAGACCGCGCCAAGCAGGCCGTCATGCTGGAAAGCGATCGCCCCCATGTGCTGCGTGAAATGATCTATGTCTGCCGTCCGGCTGGCACCCTGTCCGTGCCCGGCGTTTATGGCGGATTCATCGACAAGATTCCTTTCGGCGCCGCCATGAACAAAGGGCTGACGTGGCGCATGGGCCAGACCCACGTCCGCCGCTGGACAGACGATCTGCTCAAGCGTATTTCCGACGGACAGATCGATCCTTCCTTCGTGATCACCCACCGCGCCAAGCTGGAAGATGGGCCGGATCTGTATAAGACATTCCGCGACAAGGACGACGGCTGCATCAAAGTGGTACTGACGCCGTAACTGATCAGCGTCTCACAGAACCGAGGGACCTCGATAGAGGCCCCTCGGTCATTGTTGAAGGTGACTTGCCTGGATGCCACGCGTGCGGCTCACCAGGCCACGGCTCCCGTCGTCGCGGCTCGGCGCGCAGTCACTCGCTCTCACCAAGACGATCTGTCGACTTTCGTTGCACGGCCTCCTGTGGCGTCAACTCAGCCTGTTTCTGTTGAGCGGGATCACGTCCGTACTCATCCTTGTCAGGCTGCGTCTTGTCGCCACCACCGGGATACCCGGAGTTCGTGTACTTATCCGGATTGGAATCGCGGGGCGGTTCGGTCTCCACGGGCTGGGCGCTACGGTCCGCGTTCTTGTCGTCGACGTGTGCCATGCCGGCCTTGGCCATGTCGTTCGCTATATTCTTGGACATATCGTTCTCCTGGTTCGATTACGCCCCACTCGCACGCCTCATACCCGGCTCGCTTCTCACGGCTGGCCAAGGCACAGCACTTGCGAATCGCCGCGCAAACTTCCGACGGAGCCGGCCATGCACCTCAGACGCTTTTACGATATGGCGAAAAAGGCGGTCAATGCGTGGCTGGATGATTACGCCCCCAGCATGGGAGCGGCCATCGCGTTCTATACGGTTTTTTCCCTGGCCCCCTTGGTCATCATCGTGATCGCCGTGGCGGGTTTCTTCTGGGGGCGGGAGGCCGTTCAGGGCCAACTATTCGAGCAGATCACCGCCATGGTCGGGGCGGATGGTGCGAAGGCCGTCGAGAGCGTGGTCCAGGGGGCTCAAGCGCCTACGCAGGGAATCATCGCCACCGCGATAAGCATCGTGGTACTGCTGGTCGGGTCGACGACCGTGTTCGCGGAGCTGCAGAGTGCGCTCGACCGCATTTGGGAAGTCCCCGCTGCCGAGAAAGCGTCTGGCATCTGGAACACCGTTCGTGCACGCCTCTTGTCGTTTGGCCTTGTACTGGCGCTGGCGTTTCTGCTGATCGTGTCATTGATCATCAGCGCCATGCTCAGCGCGATGGGAAGTTGGGCCGCCAGCCTGCTGCCTGCTTGGGAATTCCTGCTGCAGGCCATCAATATCGTGGTCGGCCTGGGCTTCACTACCGTGCTGTTCGCCATGATCTACCGTTTCATGCCCAGGGCGTCTGTTGCATGGCGCGACGTATGGACCGGCGCGATCGTCACCGCCGTCCTGTTCGAAATCGGCAAATTCCTTATCGGGCTGTACGTCGGCAAAGCTTCCGTCGCTTCATCGTACGCCGCGGCGGGCTCCCTGGTCGTCGTGCTCATCTGGGTGTACTACGCCGCGCAGGTGTTTCTTCTGGGCGCCGAATTCACCTGGGTGTACGCCAACGAACATGGGTCGCGCCGCAACGTGACGAAGGGAACGCCGAAGGCGGAGACATAAAAAATGGCAGGGGCCGCCTGGCCCCTGCCGCTACTCAACCCCCTGCCACTGCCCGTGCGAATATCCGAACAGGCAATAGAAAGCGCACAGGGTTACTTCTTGGTCACTTTCGCCTGCAAAGCCTTCGCCATTTCCAGATGCGACTGCAAGCTGGGCAGCGTCTTCTGTGCGAATGCCTTGATTTCCGGATCCTTGGCGTCCTTGGCGGCCTTTTCAAACAGTTCGACGGTGCTTTCATGCGCGGCCACACCGATACGGCGGGCGTACATACTATCGAAGCTGTCATCGGTGACATCCAGCGCCTTCAGCTCTCCTTTTTGCATCAGGGAAGGCTCGGTGGGCGGCGTGTAGCCCTTGGACCTCGCCAAGGCAGCGAGTTCTTCACCCACGGCGGTGTGATCCTTGATCATCTGGGTGGCGAACGCCTTGACGTCCGCATTCTTCGACTTTTCCAGGGCCAGCTTGCTGCCTGCTATTTCGGTATTTCCCCCTTGGGCAGCGTCTTCCAGAAAGCTTTTATCGGCGCTGGCCAGATGGTTCGCGGTGGGCGAGCCCGACATGGTCTGGGCAGACGCAGCGAACGGGACTGACAAAGCACAAGAAACGGCCAATGCCAGGCCGGCGACGGGATAGCGCATAGTGGACTCCTTATCTCAGTGGCGTAAAGCTGGCATGTTGCAAGCGGCATGCCGCGCCAGCTTTCTCGCGCATCGAATATGAACCGGTGGCGCTCATCCATGAGCACTCGGCGATGAGAAGATTCCGCACTGCCTTTGCGCGTCAATGAGCGCCTGGCGATGACCCGCTAAGGGGCTAGCGGCATGCTCCCAACCTTTGCGGCCGAGCCGCCACGGCAACCACGGCAAAGCCGCTTTTTATCTTTTTCGATTCTCGTTGGTCTTGTACAGAAAAAACGCAAGTGCGAGGATCACTATTGCGACCGCCACGCCGAAGCTCAAGATGTCATGGCCACCTTCCCAGGAGACTGCCTTCTGGAGAAAAAGCACTGACAGGACCGCAATCACCACACTAATCAGGTTTCCCTTCAGATCTTCAAGATTCTTGATCTCCAGCCATTTGGGAAGAATCAATCTGTCATCCACGAACAAGGAATACAGTCCGATGCTGATGATGTAAACCGCGATGGCGATAAGATAAACGTCGACCGCATCGATGATTCCCACCGCGATTATTTTTGCCGATGTTTGTGTGATTCCATCCCCGGAAAGCACGATGTTCCCGACGCTAAAAAACAAATCGATCGTCTTGAAGATGATGAGCGCAATGGATCCCAAGTATGTAGCGATCACAGGGATGACCATTACGTAGCGACCTGCTGTAAGGATTCTATGTAACATGCGTCTCCCCGCTGGGAAATTCAGCGATGCACAAAAAGCCATCGCTATAGAGAACCGGGCTGCTGCCGCGGATCATCTTACTCCTGCACGCGAAACGGCCGAACGCCAATGCCACTTGGCGCAGATATGCCTCGCCCGTTCGCTCAGGGCGAAGAAACCGAAACGCCAAAACCAAAGGCCCTACAGAAAAATCTCTGTAAGGCCTTGATTTAATTGGTCGGGGCGGCGGGATTCGAACTCGCGACCCTCTGCTCCCAAAGCAGATGCGCTACCAGGCTGCGCTACGCCCCGAAGGTTGGCAAATATACCAGAACCCGGCCGTCTACGTTATCCACAGGCTGAAGGAAATTTCCGAAGATCAGGGTGCCTTCACCTGCCCCTGCGCCATGGACCTGGTTTCAACCACCTGCTGGAACACCGGCGTGATCTGATTCATATCATCATGCATGATGTCCATGAACACATAGACCTCCCCACCCGGCACGGCCTTTTTCGCCAGCAGCGCGTAGTAATTGCCGCCGATCACGGCATCGCCTTCCCCGACGATACGCACTTTGCCGCTATTGAGCACATAGGGCTGGAAGCCTTCCCCGCACTGCTTGTCGTTCTTGCAGGTGAATAGCGTTTCGAACCCGCCCTCTTTCAAGGCGGCCTCGTAGTTGCGATAAACCTCCAACGCCGATTTGATGCCATCGATGAAATAGCCGATGCGCGTGACCTTCCCTTCAAGCGCCAGGACCTGCGCTTTGTCCTCATCCTCGATGGCCTGGTTGGGCATCTGCGCCTCGTCGTAGTCCTGCTGACTGTAGGCATTAATGCGGGCGCCAACAAAGCGCGTTAACAGGGGATGGTCCCTCGCCCCCTTGATATCGTTCGCCCCCTGTGCAGCATGGCCCGCCTGCATCGCCACCACCATCAACGCGCCCAGCGCGGCCCGCCTCCACATCTTTATCCTCGTATCCATAGCGCCCATCTCCCGGTCGATTGAGACTGCCCCGCCAGGCGACAGCTCCGGCGAAGCTGCTGGCCATTATGCTGACGCAGCGCGCCTGCTCGGCCCCAGCGTGCCGAATTTGTCTCACCCTCAATCGATCAGCTTGCCGTTCCGTTCAACGCCGCCGGCCACCAGCTCGCTGCGCATGAGCGCCGCGATCTCTCGCTGCCGTTGCAGCGGCAACCGGTCATGCGGCGCGGTCACGCTCAATGATGTGACGGGCAAGCGCGCGTTGCCTGCGATCGCGATGCCGACCGCCAGGACGCCCTGCAAGGCATAGTTGCCCACGACCGAATAACCGCGGGCACGGCAGTTCTCGATCAATTTCCTGATGGTGGAAACATGCAGGTTCCCCCACTCCAGATATTCGGCGGCATTGGCTTCGATCACGTCATCGATTTCACGTTGGCTCAGCGAGCCCAGCATCGCGATCCCGCCCGCGCCTACACCGAGTGGTGAACGGCCACCGATAGGCAAGGACAGTATTTGCACGGGGTGTGAGCCGATTTCGCGGTGCAGGCAGATCAGGTCGCGCTGATCGCGGCGAGAGAAGAAGACCGCGTTGCCGGTCTGGGCGGCAATCCTCTCCATGATGGGCTTCATGCGCTTGATGTACATGGCCCATTCGCTGCCCGCGTCCACCTCGGGCGCGGTGGCCAGGAAGGCCTTGCCGGAACTGTCGCGCCTGACAAAGCCTTCGGTCTCCAATATATCCAGCAAGCGGTATACGGTAGGCCGCGTCATGTCTATCGCCTTGGCAATTTCGGCGGGTCCCAATGGCCGCGGACTGCGCTGCAGGTGCAGCAGGACGCGCAAGCCGCGCCGCAGCGCGCCAGGACCGCCAGCCTCTTCGCTTTCTTTAGCCACTGCCCTGCCCCCCTTGTCCATATGCCGGACATTGTAATTTTGCCCTCGGGGCAATGCCAGGCGTCCCCAGGGTGTCCGGTATTCGGACACCAACACTTCTCCAGGCGCGCCGCTCGTCGAACAATCTGCCGGCCGTCGCATCGTTGCGTCGCTTGCCAGAACGCACTGCATATAAACACCTCGCCCCGATCACGCGGGCGAGTCATGGAGACATGAATCACATGAAGGTACGCAAACTCTCATACGCGCTCGGAGCGGAAGTCCTGGACTTCCGGGTGGTTGACAAGCCCTCCGCGGAAACGCTCAGCGAATTGAAGGATCTGTTCCATCGATACCAGATCCTGCTGTTCCGCGACCAGCCCATCAGTTTCGAAACGCACATCAACTTCAGCGCCCTCTTCGGCACGCTGGATGACCATAAGCACGTTCCGGAATACCGATCCGACAGCCATCCCCAGTTGATCAAGGTGACGAACGAGGGGAAAGAACGCAAAACGGTATTCGGACAACAATGGCATTCCGACCACTCGCAAACCATCTGCCCCAGCATGGCCTCGCTGCTGCATGCGCACGAACTGCCCGAGGTCGGCGGCGAGACCATGTTCACCAATATGTATATGGCCTTCGATACCCTATCGCCCGGCATGCAGCACTTGCTGCAGGGCATGCGGGCCGTGCATACGGTCGTCAACGCGGGGCACCTGAGAGGTATCAGCGATGAATCGCGCCGACAGAAGGAATTGCGCAATCCCCCCGTATTACATCCGGTGGTGCGTGTCCATCCAGAGACAGGCCGCAAGGCGCTCTACGTCAGCGAGATGCTGACGAGCCGCTTCGAGCATCTGACAGAGCAGGAAAGCGCGCCCTTGCTCGAGTATCTGTTCAAGCACTCGACGCAGCCCGAGTTCGTCTATCGGCACCAGTGGCGCAAGCATGACCTGCTGATGTGGGACAACCGCTGCACGATGCACCTCGCGCTCATGGATTACGACCACGCACAGTTGCGCCGCCTGTTTCGCACGACCATCCTGGGTGACCATCATGGCGAATATGTCCAGCACCAGGAGGCGGCGGCATGATCTATCGAAAGAACAACGTGCTGGAGGCCTTGGGCCAGGACCGTGTACCCGTGGGCGCATTCGTGCAGATGCGCTGCCCCGAGATCGTGGAAGCGGCGGGCAACGCCGGCTATGACTATGTCTGGATCGACTGGGAACACGGCTCGTTCGAACTGGATACCGTGGTCGACATGATCCGGGCGGCGGAAGCCACCGGTCTCACGCCTATCGTCCGCATTCCCTGCGGACAGCCGGCCGAGATCGCACGGGTGCTGGACGCGGGCGCCATGGGCATCATCGTGCCCCAGGTGTCGACGGCCGAAGCGGCCCGCCAGGCAGTGGCGGCGGCGAAGTATCGGACCGCCAGCTATGAACCGGGACGGCGCGGCGCATGTCCGCTGATCCGCGCTACCGGACACCAGACGCTGGACTGGCCGGCATATGCACAGTGGGCGAACGCAAACACGACAGTATGGCTGCTGGTGGAAACGCTGGAAGGCCTGCGCAATCTCGATGAGATCCTTGCCGTGCCGGGTATCGACGCCATCGTCCTGGGCGCATTCGACCTGGCCGTGTCCATGGGCAAGGAAGGCGATCGGCGCGATCCCGAGGTCGAACGGGTCCTGGACGGAATGATAGAGCGCGTGCGCAACGCAGGCGTCGACGTGGTCGGCCTGTTGTTCGATGCCGACCTGGAATCGATGCGAGCGTCCCGCGAGCACTATGTCCGCGGCGGCTGTCGCATCCTCGTGGCGGGCAGCGACCGGCGCATCCTCTCGAACGGCTTAGCCGCGATCCGCGACGCGGCCGGGCCGGACGCAACGAAGCCGAATGCCGCTGTCCGGTAAATGGACAGCAGATCTTCCGGCCGGCGCCCTGCCCGACAAGAATGAGAGCCGCCTCCACCCCTGATCAGGTGTGAGGCAAGAACAAAAAATCCTGGAGACAACCATGCAATTCAAAAGGCGCTGCCTCGCGCTGGCGGCTACGCTGCTGATCGTACCCCTTGCCCATGCCGAGGCCTATCCATCCAAGCCGGTGCGGCTGATCGCGCCGGCACCCGCTGGCGGCGGCACGGACTTCCTGGCGCGCCAATACGCGATGCGTTGGTCCCAGCACACCGGCCAGACCGTGGTCGTGGAGAACGTATCCGGTGCGAACGGCAACATCGGCGCGTCACAGGTGGCGCGGGCCACGGCGGATGGTTATACGCTGCTGGCCTCCTACGTCGGCACGCAGGCCATCAACCCCAGCCTCTACAAGGCGATGCCGTACAACCCCGAGCAGGACCTGATAGCAATCGGGAACCTGGCGACCTACCCGTTCGTCATCGCCGTGAACAGCAGCGTGCCCGTGCACAGCCTGACGGAATTGGTCGACTATGCCCGCGCGCATCCCGACAAAATGAGTTTCGGCAGCGCGGGCGTGGGCAGCGGCGGACACCTGGTGGGCGAGTTGTTCAACACACGGCATCACACCAAGCTGACCCATGTGCCGTACAAGGGCAGCGCACCGATGATCCAGGATCTGGTGGGTGGCCAGATACAGGTGATCTTCGACACCCTGAGCACCGCGGGGCCGTTCATCAAGTCCGGCAAGATCCGCGCGCTGGCGTTGACGGCGGATGAGCGCGCGCCGGGTTACCCCGATATTCCCACGGTAAAGGAACTGGGCGAACCGGACATGGTGATCCAGGGCTGGTATGGGCTTTTCGCGCCCAAGGGAACCCCAGCCCCCGTCCTGGACGCGCTCAGCGCCAGCCTGAAAATGGTACTGGCGTCCAAGGACTATCAACAGATCGTCGTATCGGCCGGCTACACCCCCGCCACCTATGGTGATCGAGACGCCTACGGAAAGTTCGTGCACGCCGAGACGCAGCGCTGGGGAGAATTAGTCAAGACCAGCGGTGCCACGGCCAACTAGGCCGGCCAGGGCATCTTGATTCCCGAGACTCGATCCCTGCGACTCGATTCCTGCGAATCGATCACCAGTATCCACGCAAGAACCAACAAGGAAGCACCATGACGACCGTCCATCCCGGCACCCGATTGAAGGAACTGCTCCGCCAGGACACCCCCGACGCCCTCATTGCCCCAGGCTGCTACGACGGGATTTCCGCCCGGCTATTGGAGCAGGCCGGCTTCAGCATTGCCTATATGTCAGGCTTGTGCGTCGCCGCCACGCTGGGGGAGCCCGATGTGGGCGTCATCAGCGTGGATGCCATGGTCGATCGCGTGCGCATCATCACCCGCGCCAGCAGCCTGCCCCTCATCGCCGATGCCGACTCGGGCTATGGCGGCGCGGTCAACGTGGCGCACGCGACCCGGGCCTTCGAGGAGGCCGGCGCGGCGGCCCTCCATCTGGAAGATCAGCCCTTCCCGAAGAAATGCGCGGCGATGTCAGGCAAGAAGCTGGTGCCGATACCGGAGATGGTCGCGCGCATCAAGACAGCCCTTGCCGCGCGACGCCATCACGACTTCATGATCATCGCGCGCACGGACGCGCTGGCGGTGGAGGGGCTCGATGCGTCGATCGCGCGCCTGCAAGCCTATGAAGCGGCGGGCGCGGATGCCACCATGTTGATGTCGGTCTCGGCCGAGGAGGACATGCAACGCGTGACCGCCAGCATGAAAATGCCGACCATCGTGCTGATGGTGGAGGGGCTGCGCCCCACGGTGCCTGCCCGCCGCCTGAAGCAGATCGGCTACCCACTGGTCATCTACCCCGTTTCGCTGCTGCAGGCCCAGGCGCATACGCACGAGCAATACCTGCGCCAGTTGCGCGAAACGGGCGGCACACCGGCCGCGGCGGCGTCCATGTGGTCGCTGCCGCGGCTGGCGGCGCTACTCGGCCTTGCGCAGGCCAATGCCACCGACGATGCATTTTCGCGCCACGTAGAACAAGCCCTGGCGGACGGTACCGGCGAACATCGCGCTATCCTCGTGAGCTGAACATGCCATCCATGTCGACTCCCTCGGGCCATACAGACGGTCATACAGCCGGTCATACGGCTGGCCCTCCAGCCGGCTATACCGCCGTCGAAAAAATCCTCGCGCGCGCAGCGCATCTGGAACACGTCCGCGCTGACGCTGTCATCTGGGCCGAGCCGGATATGATCGCCGCGCACGATCTCAACTACCATCGGCATCGCAAGCTGATCGCCTCGCTGGGCTATGCGAACCTGGCGACGCCCGACAAAGTGCTGGTCACCATCGACCACACCACGCACTCCGCGGCACCCGGGCATCTGCAAGCGCAGGCCTTCATGCGCGCGGACACGAAGGCGCAGAACGTGCGCTGGTTCTTCGATACCGGCAGGCATGGCATCAGCCACAACCTGCCCCTGGAAACCGGCGCGCTCGCCCCTGGCATGCTCGTCGTCGCGGCCGACACCAGAGCACCGGCGCTGGGATGTGACGGTGCCATAGGCATCGCGTTGGGCATGAGTGTCACGCTTGCCCTGGCCACGGGCAGGGTCTGGCTGCGTGTGCCCCGCACCATCAGGATCGACCTGCACGGTACGCCGCGCAGGGGCGTGATGAGCCGCGACATCGCGCAGTGGATCGCGGCGCGGATCGGCGCGGACGCCGGCGACTACAAGTGCATCGAGTTCTGCGGCCCCTACTTGCACAATGCCACCCAGGACGAGCGGCACACCCTGTGCAATGCCGTCGTGGACATCGGTGCCAAGACCGCCATCTGTCCGGATGCGTCCACGCGCTGGTGCAGCGATGACAATGCCGTCTTCGACCAACGCCTGGCGTGGGACGTCGGCGTCATCGAGCCGCAGATCTGCCTGCCTCCCGACCCGCAGAATTGCGTGCCGCTCGCCCAAGCGCTGGGAACGCCGATCACGTCCGCCTTCATTGGTTCATGCATCGGCGGCAAGATGGAGGATCTGCGCGCCGCCGCCGAAGTCCTGCGCGGCCGTTGCGTCGCGCCGGGAGTCCGCCTGACGGTGATACCCGCTACACAGGCCATCTATCGACAAGCGCTGCGCGAGGGCTTGATCGCCGACATTTCACTGGCGGGCGCCGAAGTCGCCGTCGGCATATGCGGCCCTTGCTACGGCACCTATGCGCCGCTGGGCGATGGCGACACCTCCATTTGTACCGCCACCCGCAACGACACGGGCCGGCTCGGCAGCATGCAGTCCACCGTCTACATCGCCAATGCGGCCGTCGTGGCGGCGTCGGCCGTTGCCGGCAGGATCGCGAATCCGGCGGCATTGCCTGAGCACAAGCCGGCGACGGCGGAGGGAGTGATATGAAACAGCGAGGACGCGCCTGGGTGTTTGGCGACGACGTCATGAACGACGGCCACATCATGGACATCGAGATGACCAGGCAGGTCGTGTACGAGCCCGAGCGGCTCGCGCCGCTGGCGATGTGCGGCCTGGACCCGGACTTCGCCGGCAAGGTCCAGCCCGGCGACTTCGTCGTCGCGGGCGAACGCTTTGGACGAGGGCCGATGCACATCCAGGGCCCTCTCGCGCTGGCGGCGCTTGGCCTGGCGGTCTTGAGCGAATCGATGGCGCGCAGCTTCTTCCGCTTATCGGTGTCGGTAGGGTTGAAGGTGCTGCCCTTTGCCACCGGCATACGGGATCTGGCCAGGCAAGGCGACGAGCTGGAGGTCGACTTCCGCACGGGTGCCGTCGTGAACCTGACCAGCGGCAAACGCCTGACCGTTGCTCCACTGGCTGGTGCCGCCTTGGAAATTCTCGAAGCCGGCGGCGAAGCCAACTGGCTCAAGGCACAGGCGCTTGATCCCGCCGGCCAGCGGCGGCAAGGCGCAACACTTTCGCGCTGAATCGAGCCGACGCCAAGCCAAGGGCTCAGGGCTGGCCCCCCTCTGCTCCCAAAGCGGATGTTCCGGGGCCAGTCTCCAGCCGGCTCACACACCGGTCCACCGCCTCGAAGAAAGACGCGATCAAGCGGCTTTCACGCCGCTCCCGCAGGCAGCAGACGTGAATATGGGTAAACACCTCATTACCTTCGATCTCCACCGGCCGCAGCCGCGGATCGGGTACGTATTCAGACTGGGACACCGTGCCTATGCCTATGCCCCGGGCCACCGTTTCGCGCAGCGCCTCGCGGCTGCCGATTTCCATCATGACGCGAGGCGTCAGCCCATGTGCCTGCATGGCGTCCTCCAAGGCCTTGCGTGTCGTCGACCCGCGCTCGCGCACGAGCATCGGCTCCCGCGCGAGTTCCTGCAGGCTGACCGATGCGCGCCGCGCGAACGGATGATCCACATGCACGAAGGCGATCACCGGATAGCGCGCGTACGAACGCATGTAATACCGGCTGCCGGCATGCCGGCTGGCCAGCACGCCAACGTCACAGACATAATTGTCGAGATTCGCCAGTACATATTCGGAATTGCCCTGCATGACGGACAGGCCGATGGCCGGATACATGTCGTGGTACGCCTCTATCATCTCCGTGACGTGGTAGGGACTCACCGCACCGATTTTCAGCGTTCCCCGGCGCAGCGATCCGCCGTCATCCAACAGACGCCCGATATCGCTTTCAATGGCCACCATGCCTCGGGCCAGCGGCAGCAATTCCAGCCCCAGGGCGGACAGTTCGATACGGCGGCCGCGCCGCTGGAACAACTCGGCGCCGTATTCCTGTTCCAGTGCCTGGATCTGCGAGCTGATCGTGCTGTGCTGCATGTGCAGCGCGCGGGCGGCCGCGGTAAGCCCGCCATGCTGGACGACAGCGACGAACGCCCGGATCTGATTGAGCGTGATGCTCATGGACGATATTCCCTGGCTTTTCCCGCGTTCCTTTCCCGCGTTCCATACATCAGCCCTAGACCCCCACGCCCATCGCGGGATCGCTGCTGCCATCCCTGCCCGTCTCCAGGCGACCCGCGAAGCGGCGCGCATAGCCGCCATCCATGGTCAGCGTGAAGTCGTACCAGCTGTTCGATCCGTCAAGGCTCCAGGAGGCATCGATCTGCTTGCCTGGACTCACGGTATATATCCACGGCCCGTCCTGCCGATAGGCATTGGCATTGATGGTGACCGTGGCGGTACGCGTACCCACGTTCATGATGGTAAGCACCACCGTGTTGCGCGCGGCTTCGTAGCACACCCGCACTTCGACGTTGTCGCCGGCAAGCGCCTGCGCAACATCCCCCTCGAACAGACGATGATAACCATTGGGACCCAGCACCCACAGCTTGTACTTGCCGGTATCGGGCGCGGCATAAACGCCCGGCGCCCACACGTCGGAGATCATCTTGCCGGACTCCACCGTGTAACGGCGCGGAATGGCGTCAAGATTGTATTGGTCGTAGACATGGAATACCCCGCCCTGGCGGCCGGTGTTGCTGAAGGTCAGCCATATCTGACCGGTGGCGGCATCCAGGTTGGCGCTGGTATGCAGCTCGTAAGGCAAGGCCCGCGAAGGGCGCGCCATGCGGGCCTGGACAGGCAGCGGCGCGGTGCCCACCGCCGGGATCGGCACGGCGCCGGCGGCTTTCTGGCTGGTGTTCAGCGCGTCGATCGCCGTCTTGTCGGCAGGCAGGCTGACGATGGGGGGAAAGGCCTCGTTGGGCGTCTTGAAATTGAAGCAGCTGGTCATGTCGCCAAACACCGTGCGCCGCCAGGCACTGATGTTCGGCTCGGGGATGCCGAAACGCTGCTCCAGGAAACGCAGGGTCGACGTATGGTCGAAGACTTGCGAGTTGACCCAACCGCCCACGCTCCACGGCGATATCACCAGCGTCGGCAGGCGCACGCAGCCGCCGAAGGGACGGCCATCCGGTCCCAATGATTGGTCCGAATCGTAGGGAAAGTGGGACATGGTGAAATATTCACGCGATACATCCACCGTCGACTTGCCCGCGTAAGTACCGTCGCCATTGGGCGATGGTGGCACCGGCGGCGGTACATGGTCGAAGTAACCATCGTTCTCGTCGTAGTTGATGATCAGTACCGTCTTGCTCCAGACCTCCGGGTTGGCGGTCAGGTAATTCAAGATCTGCTGGATGTACCACCCGCCCTGCTCCGGCGTGCCCATGCCGGGATGTTCGCTATAGGTCCCCGGCGCGACGATCCAGCTGACCTGCGGCAATCGCCCGGCCGCCACATCCGCGCCGAAATCGGTCAGGTTGACCGGGTCGGGCATGGTGTTGCCCACGCCTTTGATGAGGGGTTCAAGCGCCGCCAATGCCGGCGTGAAGGCGGTGCTGACGGGGTAGCCCTGCGCATTCAGCCGCTCCACCGCCGCGCGGTAGCTGGCAAAGGCGCCCAGCTGGTTGTTGTTGCTGTTGTTGTTGTAGCCCTGGTAGACCTTCCAGCTGATGCCGGCGGCTTCCAGCCTTTCGGGATAGGTGGTCCAGGTCAGCCCGTTGGCGGAGGACTGTATCGTGCCCCCGGTCACCGTATAACCCCAGGACGCGTTGGAATTGACTACGTGATCCGACACGTTCGCGCCATTGGTGCCGCTCCACAGGAACAGGCGATTGGGGAAGGTCCCGGTAAAGCAGGAGGTGTAGTAGTTGTCGCACACCGTGAAAGCATTCGCCAAGGCACGATGAAACTGCATCTCGTGCTCGACGTCTTCCAGATACCCCATCGTCTTGTTGCCCTTGGCCACGGGCCAGCCCGTCATACGGCCGTGATTCCAGGCATTCTGCTGATCGGTCCAGCTGTGCGCCAGGCTGCCGTTAAGCGCCTGCCCTTGCGTGTAATCCAGGTGATAGGGCTGGATGACGGTGCCGTTGGCGGCACGTTGCAGCCACACCGGATCGCCCGACGCCATGGGAATGGTGAAGCGGTCGCTGTAGCCACGCACGCCCGCCAGGGTGCCGTGATATTGGTCGAAGGAACGGTTCTCCTGCATCAGGATGATCACGTGTTCGATGTCGCGTATCGTGCCCGTCGCGTTGTTGGCGGGTATGGCCAGCGCGCGCTGGATGGACAGCGGAAACGACGCCAACGCGGCAGCGCCAGCGGTGCCGCGCAAGAAAGCGCGGCGATTGATATTGGTCATGATGGATACCGGATGGGGATCAGGGAGCGCAGGAGCGCTGCTTGTCGGAGGCAGGGACGGCGCAGTCGCAGGCGTCTCCCGGCGACGTCACGGGCGCGGAAGGCGGCGTCACGATCGGTACCTCCGCAGGTACCTCGGTCGGAGCGTCATCCGAGTCATCCGAGCCACCGGAGTCGAAGCAGCCGCCCAGCAACAGTGCCAGGGCAGCCGCGCTCACGGCCAGGCAGACGCGGCGCGGCAGGAAGGCGTACGGAATCATCATCGCCTCCTCAGTGGGCCAACGCGGTCGACAGCGGCATCTGCGACTGATAGATCGACGCCACTTCAGCGGGGGACAACAACCGGTTCCAGAACGCCAGCTCGGTGAATGCCGCGTCGTAGTCGCGCGACGGTGTGGCCGTGGTGGTGCCGCCCGTGGTGACATTCCACTTCGGCCGGTTGGCGTCCGTCTGGTTGAAGTAATACTGGCCGCTGCCGTCGGTCCCCAGGCCCCAGGACGCATAGCCGTTCTTGCCGCTGATGGGAACGGCGTTGGTGCCCGTGTACACCTTGGTCATGTCCACGGACGCACCGTTCAAGGTGCCGGTGCGCAAACCCAGGATCGGATCGTAGACATACCAGTTGGCCACTTTGCCCACGCCATCGAAGGTCACGGCCGCGTAGACCCACTGGTTATTGGAAACGGCGGCGGAAGAGTCGACGCGGTTGGTGTTGTCCGCGAAGTTCACGCGCAGCGTGCAGCCCGTGCCGGCCGCGACGCCATAGATGGCCATGGCAAACCCCGGGTTGGCGCCCGACTTGAAGTTCTTGTTGCCTATCAGCGGATAGTCGCCGCCGACGATGCAGGAATCGCGGGGGATCTTGGTCCAGAAGCCCACGGAAAACACCGGCGCCGTGGCATTGGTGGGGTCCAGCGCCTGCCCGTTGAACGTGAGTCCGTATCCTTCCTGGTTGCTGGCGTTGGTGTACTTCAGGTTGACCTGTACGCCGTGGCTGTCGGCACCGAAAGGCCCATCGACGATAACGCCAGTCGCTGGATCGAGATCGCTGGCAAAGGGACCCAGGATGGAGCTGCCCTTTGCATCCACCGGCGGCAGCGTATTGCTGAAGGGGTAGTAGACGAACAAGCCATTGGCCACGGACGGCAGGATCGGCGCGTACGACAGCGGTGCCGACTTGATCGCGCGTATGCCTCCGCCGGTGCCGGCTTGCACCACATAGTCCGCCGTGTGAGTTCCGCCCTGGGGATACAGGCTGATGATGTGATCACGCAGCCCGTTGTCGACATAGCGAGCCGTGCCCGCGGGCAGCGTGGCGACGACATCGCCGTCCCGCAGCACGCTGATCGCGCCAGTCTCGGGCGCGGTCCAGGTCAAGGTGGCATTGGCGGCAGGCTGATTGAAGTTGCTGGTGCTCAGGGCCACGTTCAACTGCGACACGGCCGCATCGCCGATCAACTGGCTGCCGTACAGGGTGTAGGCGGTGGCCGCGGGAATGGCGTTGAAGTACGCCAGCACGGTGGGGGTGACGTCGGCGATGCTGGGATAGGCATACAAGGCGCTGAGCGTGGCCGGTGGCACGGCGTTGACGCCGGCGGCATTGTTCAGGCCCTGGTTCAGCGCGACGAAAGTGGTGGACTCCGGCAGCAGAGGCAGCCCGTCGGCGCTGCCCGTGACGCTGAGTCCATAGGCAGACGTCAACACCACCAGCCATTTATCGCCGGGCTTCTTGGCGGTTTCCGCCAGCAGCTTGCCCAGCGCATCGTCCAGCTTCTTGACCGCGTTCGCATACGACGGCGAGGCCGTGCCATAGTTCAACGCCACGTCCGTGGCGGCGTGATACTGCGCCACTACGGTGGTGTAGGCGCCATCGATCAGCCCCAAGGTCTGCTCGGTCACGCAGTCGTCGGCGGCGGCGGTGTTGGAGCAATCATGCAGCGTATCCAGCGCGCTGCTGTCGTGTTGGCTGGCCAGCAGGCTGGCAATGTTCGGTGAAGCGACGGCCGCCCCATTCAACCCCGCACCCTTGGCCTTGAGCACTTCGAACACACTGCCGCCCTGGATGGCCAGACCGGCGGCGTCGGACGTTACCCGGTGCAGATTGGCCCACTTGCCGGAAAGCAGCGTGGCCCAGCCGGGGGTATGCAGATTGGCTTGCTGCGTCTGCCCGCCGGGCGTGCCGCCGCTATACGCCACCGAAACTTTCAACTTGGCGAGGTTGGGCAGCGTGTTGCTGGCCAGTCCCGCCTGTATCGCGCCATACGTAACGCCGTCCATGCCGATGATGAGTGCGCGGCTGGCGCCAGCAGCCGGCGGCGTATCCGTCGGGGGGGCGCTATCCGCGGGAGGCGTATCCGGCGGCGTCGAGGCATCGCTGGAATCCGACGAGCCCGAGCCGTCGAAGCAACCGCCCAGGGCGATCGCCAAGGCCAGGGAACAGGCGAATGCCCGTCCCAATCGGCCGCGACGGGCCGTTTGTTTTTCTTGCAGTTCTTGGATGAGGGGTTTCATGCGGCCGTCTGCCAGTCCGAGGTGGGGAATGTGCAGCGACTTTAAAGATCGTCAAGGACACGCTAATGACGAAAGCCCCGGTGTTTTCAATTGTCTCCGTCGGTTTTTTCGTCAGATGCGTTTTGTGCGAGATGCTTTTTTTGCCCGGGTCCTCCTGCCGCACGCGCTTTGTGGGAGTAGCGTTTGCCCCGGTCTTCCTGCTACATCTCGCCGCGCCGGTGTTCGCCGCCGCCGTCTTGGGCGCAAAAGCAAAGGGCCTTCCTCATGGAAGGCCCTGCATCCGTGCATCCCCGCATGATCAACCTCGGGCTGATCACCCCCAGGCCGCGCCACCCAGCCCCGCTCACGCAGTTGGGCACCGCGCCGCGCCTACTGTTCCGTCGGCGCCTTCGGATCGATACGCATGATCAACTCCACTCGCCGATTCGCCGCCCGGCCGGCCGAGCTATCGTTCGATTCCAGGGGCATGGTGTCCGCATACCCGATGGCGCGCAAGCGCATCGGATCGACGCCGTCACGTACCAGCTCGCGCAGTACCGACGTGGCGCGACTGGTCGACAGATCCCAATTCGACGCGAACTGACGGGTCAGGATGGGCACGTTGTC
Organism: Bordetella sp. LUAb4; assembly: GCF_021325795.1. GTDB lineage: Bacteria > Pseudomonadota > Gammaproteobacteria > Burkholderiales > Burkholderiaceae_B > Bordetella_C. Next base: position 187,936 of record NZ_JAHPZX010000001.1, read on the forward strand.
GCTATGCCCTTCCACCGACAGCGGATACTTGCTGTGGTTGATGACATCGGCCAGCTTCTTGATCAAGGGAATACCTTCGGGGCTCAACGTGGCCTGCCCCGACGTGAACAGCAATTCGTTGCTGATACGGAAGCTGACCGACTGGCGATTGATGGTCACGTTGACCGCCTTGCCCAAGTCCTTCAGGCCCAGTTCTTCCGGCGTTGGCATCTTCACCGGCGCGGCCTTGGCCGGCGCCAGCGGATCGGTCGGCGCGGTCGTCGGCGGCACGGCAGACGCGGCGGGTGTGGGATCCGGCTGCGTCGCCCATTCGGCCGGAATCACCGGCAGATTCTTTTCCCAATCCTCGACTGCCCGCGCCGGCAGCTTGGCCAGGCTGACACCGTTGGCCACTTCAGGCGGATGGGCCGCCAGACCCGGACCCAGGCGCGTCAACGCCAGCATGACCACGAACAGGGCCAACAGCAGCGTGATGAGGTCCAGATACGTCATCAGCCAGTTGTCCGGCTCGCGGTCCAGCGTTTCCTGCACGTGCCAGCGCTCATAGCGATTGCGCCGTACGGACTTGGTACGTTCACGCTGCTGGCGTTCGACCGCCGCCTTGTTGCGGGCGGCGATATCGATCCACGATGCGCGGGATTGCGTAGTAGCCATAAGAATTGCCGAGTCCGTTGCGCTCAGGACCGCGACGAAATGCGGTTGCGCAGCGCGGCTTCGAAAGCGGCGGCAGCGCCCGCAGGCGCGGCGGCATTGCCTCGGGGCGCGGCGGCGCCTGCCGAAGACGCGCTCCCGCGGGTGGACGTGGCTCCGGTGCCACGGGAGGGCGTCGGCGCGACGGCGGGCGTGGCACGCGGGCCAGCCGCGCCGCGTGCGGCTTTGCCGGCACGGCCGGCAGGCTGCTCACGGATCTCGTCTTCCACATGCTCCATGAAGGAATTCAAGGTCTCGCGCACCATGGCCGGGCCGCGCCGCTCGCACATCATGGAGATGCCTTGCAGCACCATATTCATCAAGACCAGGCGCTGTTCGGTGCGGCGTTCCAGCTTGATGGCGATCGGCTTGCAGATCAGGTTGGCGATCAGGATGCCGTAGAAAGTGGCGATCAGCGCGATCGCCATCTGCTTGCCGATGACGTCCATGCCTTGGGAGCCCAGCACCGTCATCAGGTTGACCAGGCCGATCAGCGTGGCCAGCATGCCGAAGGCTGGCGCGAAGCTGGCCACCGTGCGGAACATCTGGGCCTCGGCCTGCTCGCGCGCCCGCATGCGGGCGATGCGCCACTGCAGCAGCTCGACGATCTGCTCTTCCGGCGTGTTGTCGATGATCAACTGCACGCCCGTGCGCAGAAAGGGATTGGTGACTTTCTGCAGTTCGCGTTCGACGTTGTGCACGTCGGCGCCGGCCCAGCTGTGCGCCAGGGTCACCAGCTCGTCGATGTCGCGCTGCGAGTCCACTTTCTCGTTGCGGAAGACCGTGCGCAGCAGTTGGGGAATCCGGCGGATCTCGCTGATCGGATAGCCAATGAACAGCGCGGCGATGGTGCCGCCCAGGACGATGCCCAGGCCGGGCAGATTGACGAAGGCCAGCGCGCTGGGCGCCGAGCCGAAGATCGCGGCAGCCAGCATCGCCAGGGCAACGCCGATACCGATCAGGGTCGAGGAATTCATGAATACGGGCCGGTAAAGAGGCGGCCGGACCAGGCCTCCGGGCCTGCCGGGTCGCGTGAGGAACACGGGACCCGGCCATTCTAGTCAGCCAACCCGTCGGCCAAAGGGCGCAAAAAAGGCCAGAAAACCCCGGACACTTGCGGCTTCACCGGCAAGTCAGGCTCTGGTGGGCCATTTATACCGATCCTTTTAGTGGGCGAGTTTCACCGGCTCCAATCCCCCGCCATTGACACACTCCCCGCCCAGGTCGGAGCCGTCCCACCTGCGGCCCGCCTTTCGAAACCGAACGCCAATCAACGCCTTCTACACGATTTCAAAAGAAAACAGCACTAATTGAATCGTCTCCCCTGCGTCCTGCTTCTAGACTAATCACGCAATGGAAGTAGTTCCGTCGACGTCGAAAATCGAGATCAAATCATGAAAATGCAGCATCTTCGCCAATTGATGCTTGGCTCGGCCCTTTCCTTGCTGCTGAACGCAGCGGCATGGGCGGAGCGCTCCTATACCGTCAATTTTGCTGTCGATTGGCTTCCGAATGGCTGGGCCGTGCAGATAGGCACTCCTCCGGGGGGGGAGCCCTTCAGCAGTTGCATGACGGTATGGCAGGTTCCTGACTGGGTTAAACAGATCGCGATCGATCACGACGGCGATGGTGTCGCCTGGCCGGCGTCGCGCGGCGCCCGTTTTTACACCGTACAAATAACAGACAAGACCATTTTTCCTTGTGGAAACAAGGACAAATACAACACTTGGCCATTCTATATAATTCCATCGCTCTCGGACGGTGGCCAATCGTCATCGAACTTCCTCAAAGGGCAAGTGGAATTTCTCCGCCACTTCAACGACAAGACCAAAATGTGGGAAACCTCTGTCTCGGCCAAGAACATCGACGGCAGAAACAACCCTCTCTACATGAGTTCTGCCACGTGCGATTCCGGGGCAGGATTTTTGGTGGTTTGCTCAAAGACCCCTGCGACCGGCGACGATGCTGGCAATAATATCTGGATTTATTTTAGATATAAGCCAAAGTAGGTTGGAATGGCCAGCGAGACACGCATCAAATAATTTAAAAGGGCGAACTCAAAATGCTTACCAAAGATGCTTTCCGCCTGCTTCTCGGCTTAATACTATGTTCGACTTCTCCATCGCCCGCATGGGCCTCACATGGTTACACGCTTCATATCCTGGCAGACAGCCGCTACATCGACACTTCCAAATACTACGTGAAAATCTCCCCGCCAGCGGGGAGTCCGCCCAACAGTAAATGCATGCAAACATGGTATACCCCCACCACTGAGGTCACGCTAGATGCCACGACCACTAGCCTGACTCTCTATATCGAGGATAAAAATAGCACGCCATGTGGCGGCGACCCGAAATACAATACGTGGAACTACACGATCAAGTCGCGCAACGATCATAGTTCGGATTACGACCAACAGGTCGCAAAGGGCTCGATCCAGTTCTACCACGCGTATTATGATGATTGGTCCACCGCGATCATAACCCGTAACTTAGACGGCATACCTCCCAATAGATCTGCCATTGGTTTTGCTACCTGCTATAACAATAAAGTGCAAACCAGCTGCCTAAATAGGTACGCGACGGGCAAGGATGCTGCCAACGAAATCTATATGTATTTCCGTTGGCCGGTAATCGAGAAATAGAGCCTCTACTGACTATTCAGGCTCCCAAGCACTAGCCCTCCCATAATGATCGCGCTCCCGCCGGAAAATATCCCGCGGGGGCGCTTCGCTCCACAGGCATGAAGAATCTCATTCGACGCACGTTTTCAAAAAACAATTGGCGCGAATTGGTCGATGTCGAGCATTTCGGAAGTGGGGGTACTTGCCACATCGTCATGCAGCCGCTATTGGGCGCATCGCAGCAGTTGGGGAATCCGGCGGATCTCGCTGATCGGATAGCCGATGAACAGCGCGGCGATGGTGCCGCCCAGGACGATGCCCAGGCCGGGCAGATTGACGAAGGCCAGCGCGCTGGGCGCGGAGCCGAAGATCGCGGCAGCCAGCATCGCCAGGGCAACGCCGATACCGATCAGGGTCGAGGAATTCATGAATACGGGCCGGTAAAGAGGCGGCCGGACCAGGCCTCCGGGCCTGCCGGGTCGCGTGAGGAACACGCGACCCGGCCATTCCAGTCAGCCAACCCGCCGGCCAAAGGGCGCAAAAAAGACCAGAAAGCCCCGGACACCTGCGCTTCACCTGTAAGTCAGGCGACGGTCGGGCGATTCGCGCCGGTTTACTGAGCGGTTGCCGCCGGCTTGCAGTCCGGCATCGACACTCAGAGCGAGCATAAAAAATAGCCGCACCCGCATCTCACATTTTGAAACCAAGTGCGAATAAACACCTTCTACACGATTTCAAAAGAAAGCAGCACTAATTGAATCGTCTCCCGCGCGCCCTGCTCCTAGACTAATCGCGCAATGGAAGTAGTTCCGTCGACGTCGAAAATCGAGATCAAATCATGAAAATGCAGCGTCTTTGCCAATTGATGCTTGGATCAGCCCTTTCATTGCTGCTGAATGCAGCGGCATGGGCTAGCCACACTTACACCATTAATTTCGCTGTCGATTGGATCCCCAACGATTGGTACGTTTGGGTGGATGGCCCCAAGGGAGGCGCGCCCAACAGTGAATGCATGGAGGTATGGCAAGTTCCAGATCCCCTCCGAGGACAAATTATCGAAGTGAATCACCACGATGGAATCGCCTACAGCGGATACTACCCGCGCTACTTCACAGTACAAATAACGGATAAAAACGATGGTTTTTGCTGGCTTAAGCCCAAGTACAACACCTGGGAGTTCAGTTTGAACTCACCAAGGCCGAAGGGGGGTGACGACCCGCCACAGGTAATCCTCAAGGGGAAGGTGAGTTTCAACCATTTTTGGCATCAACGCGGAGACGACTGGAGGACCTATATCGAAACCGAGAACACCGACGGCAAAGGCAATCCCCCCTATATCGGCTCCGCCATATGCGATGACGGCATAGGCTTTTGGCAGGACTGCCTATCTGCGCAGGTAATTGGCGAGGACGCAGCCGATACGATCTGGATTTATTTTAAATATAAACCGTAGCAGGCCGGAATCAGCCAACCAGACGCAGGCAGCTCATTGAAGGGTGAACCAAAATGCTTATCAGGAATACTTTCTGCCTACTTTGTGGACTAGTACTGTTCTCGATTTTCCAAGCGCCCGCATCGGCCTCACATAACTATACTTTCCATTTCCTGGTAGACAATCGTTACATCGACCTTTCCAAGTACTACGTGAAAATCTTCCCGCCGCAGGGGTACGCGCCCAACAGCAGCTGCATGCAAATATGGCAAACCCCCTCTACTGAAGTCACACTAGATGCCCTGAAAACTGAACTCACTGTAACAATCGAGGACAAAAATAGCGGCTCATGTCTCGGCTCCCCGAAATACAACACTTGGAACTATCAGATCTTGCCCACCCCCTTGAACCCGCTAAATGACCCAATTAAAGCATTAGGCTCGATCCAGTTCTACCACGTCGAAGTTGGTGGGGATTGGTACACCGCGATCATGGCCCGCAACAACGACGGTATTCCGAGAAACAAACCTTCCGTTGGATTTGCCACCTGCTACGATAAAAGTGCCCAGACCAACTGTCTAAACAGAGCTACGAAGGGAAAGGATGCTGCCAACGAAGTTTTTATCTATTTCCGTTGGCCAGTGAACGAGAACTAGATCCTCACTGACTCTCCCAGCTCATCGGCGCCCCGCCCCCTCCAAAAACGATCACGCCCCCGCAGGGAATTATCCCTGTGGGGGCGATTCATTATGCGGATCTCTCTCAGCGGCTGGCGCCCTGGGAGTAATCCACCTGGCCCGCAGTAACCTTCAACCAAATCGACCGACAATGTAGGCCCGATTTCCTTTAGTGAGCGAGTTCCACCGGCTCCTATCCCTCGCCATTGACACACTCCCCGTCCGACTTGCGGTACGCCTTTCGAAACCGAAAACCAATCAACGCCTTCTACACGATTTCAAAAGAAAGCAGCACTAATTGAATCCTCCCCCGTACGTCCTGCCCCTAGACTAAGCCTGCAATAGAAGCATTCCGCCGCCGTCGAAAATCGAGATCAAATCATGAAAATGCAGCGTCTTCGCCAACTAACGCTTGGCTCGGCCCTCTCCTTGTTGCTGAGCGCAGCGGCATGGGCTGACCGCGAGTACGTCATCTATTTCGCCGTCGACAAGATCCCCAACGACTGGACCGTGACTGTAAATACCCCTTTGGGATATGCGCCCAATAGCGAGTGCATGTCGGTTTGGCAGGTTCCGGCCCAGCTCGAGATCATCGGCATTAATCACGACAAGGGAGTTGCCCAGCCTACACAACGGTTGCGGTATTTCGTCGTGAAAATAAAAGACAAGGACGATCTCGGTTGTTGGCTAAAACCGAAGTACAACACTTGGACCTTTGAGATAAAGCCCCCTTTTGATGATAGAGACCGGGACAAAAAAAAAGTTACTGGACAAGTGCAGTTCCACCACTCCCACAACCATGACCTGGACATGTGGATGACCGCCATCTACGCCAAGAACACGGATGACAAACATAACTTCAACTATGTCGGCTCCGCAATATGCGATTCCGGTATCGGATATTGGCAGGATTGCCTGAATCGGCGGGTCTACGGATCAAATGCGGCCAATACCATATATATTTATTTTCAATATCAGCCGATATAGGCCGAAATTAGCCGATCGGGCAAGTGTCGAACCACTCAGAAGGTGAATCCCATGCTTATCAGGAATGCTATCTCTTTACTCGGCGCACTGATACTTTTCTCAATTTCCCCATCCCCCGCATGGGCTTCCCATCAATACGGACTCCATATCCTGACCGACAGCCGCTACTTCGACACTTCGAAGTACTACGTGAAAATCTTTCCGCCGGCCGGGTATCCGCCCAATAGTGACTGCATGCACACATGGCACGTCCCCCCCAACGAAGTCAGGCTGAACGCCACGTTCACTGAACTGACTCTCTATATCGAAGATAAAGACAGCACAACATGTGGGGGCGAACCGAAATACAACACGTGGGACTATCAAATCTGGAAGTACCAAACAATCAACGGCGCAGAACAAAGAGTCGGGCTCGGATCATTCCAGTTCTACCATTACAGGATTGACGGAGAATGGTACACCTCGATCATCCCCCGCAATTTGGACGGCATGCCGATGCATAGGCCTTCCGTCGGAATAGTCACGTGCCACAGCAACAAATTGGTGAAAACCAATTGCCGGAATAAACCCACCCAAGGCAAGGATGCGGCCGACAATATTTATATTTATTTCCGATGGCCAGTAAACGAGGATTTCAATCTCTGATCACCCCGTGACCAATAGCGTCCCGGAGAGGAGTCGCCCCAGTAGTGAATAGCCCCGGCAAATCGGGCGATTCACTACGTACGCGTGAGGGACCTCATCCGACACAATTGAATAGTTCCGTGGTCCTGTTAATTCCAGACTGATCACAAACCGGAAACTGGAAAGCGGAGCCGTTCCACCAGCGCCAAGAAATCGAGAGCGAATCATGAAAATGAAACGTGTCCGCCAAGCAACGCTTGGATGTGCCTTCCCCTTACTCCTAAGCACACCCGCATGGGCCGATCACACCTACAACGTCAATTTTTCCATCGAATATTTGCCTAACGGCTCCACCTTGGTAATAAAGACACCACAGGGTTATGCGCCCAATAGCGACTGCATGACGACGTGGCAAGTCCCCCCCACTTCCGAAATGCTCGCCATCGACCACGACCGGACCAAGAACGTCGCCGTCCCCGTCAACGGGAAAAGCCGCTACCTATCGGTGCAAATAACGGATAAGAACAGTGTCTTCTGCTCGGGAAGCCCCAAGTACAACACCTGGGAATTCACCATCTACGGACCAGGACCAGCAAGCTCTGCCTTTACACGCAAAGGCAAGGTTGTGTTTTCCCATAAACGCGTTGGTGAAACGGCGGAATGGGCCACCAAAATCATTGCCAGCAATACGGATGGGGTAACTCGCAATAGCTATGTCAGCCGTGTGACATGCGATTCCGGCTTGGGTAAATTGGAAAACTGCCTGAACCGCGAAGTGAAGGGTGAAAATGCCGCCAACAACATCTGGATTTATTTTTACTACAATCCGTGGTGAATCACGGCTTAACCGTCCAGGAACGCGCCCCACTTTCCAAGAGAGTCCTTTGAGATGCTAAAAAAAAATATTTTCCGAACGCTGGGCGGATTGCTGATGGTCTTTATTTTCTTACCTTCCGCATGGGCCGAACACAAGTACACGATTGCCTTCATACTAGACTATGCCTTTGACAAGGCCAATTATTACGCGACGATTTATCCGCCACAAGGCGGATGGCCGAATAGTGGCTGCATGCACGTGTGGCAAGTCCCCGCCAACCTGGTCGTATTGACCACCTCGAATGCACAAATGACGGTAAATATCGAGGACAAAGATAATATCGGCGGCTGCCGCGACGACCCGAAATACAATACTTGGAGATTCACGATCTCCCAATACCAGCCTTCCGGTTTGCCTAAGAAAGACGTCGCAATGGGGTCGGTCCAGTTCTACCATGCCCCCCATCTCGGCGAATGGGAAACAACGATCTTCGCCAGAAACTTCGATGGGACTCCTCCATATGCCCCAATCGCCGACCGCGCCGAGTGCTACGATAAAACGGGCGCTCACATCGTGAGTTGCCTTAATAAACCGGTCAAAGGCAAGGATAGTGCAGAATTAATCATGATCTACCTGCGTTATCCGGTATACGAACATTACGACACTCCCTAATTGTGGAAGACTTCCCTGCGGCTAGGTGTGCCGACGTATAGCCCTCCCGTTGGGATAACTGTAATGACCCAGCAGAACCTGCTCAGGTTAAGTGGCTAATGCAAATGCCTCAGCCGGGGTCTTCATGCCAAGCGCCCGGTGCGGGCGCCGGTGGTCATAAAAGCGTATCCAGTCCCTGACAACGCGGCTGGCATGCTGGATGGTCTCGAAGCGATGCCGATGCGCGCACTGCTCTTTCAATGTACGGATCACGCGTTCGATCATGCCGTTTTGCTGTGGGCAGTGCGGCGTGATCGAACTCCTGGCGTAACCCATACCCTCGCACCAACGCGGTGTAGCTGCGAGAAGTAAAGACTAACCCGTTATCGGAACGCAGCAGGAACGGTGCGGGCACACGGCCCAGCGTGCCGAAGCGGGCGATCAAGGCATGTTCGAGTGCGCTGCCTGCGGTACAGGCCTTGCCGCTTCTAGACAGATGCCAGCCCAGCAACTCACGCGTATGGCAGTCGATCACCAGCGCCAGCGTCGCCCAACCGTCCCGACCCGTCCAGACGCGGCACAGATCCGTCGACCAACGCTCGTTGGGCCTTGCGGCAACCGACGGCAACGCTTGGATCCGAGGTCTAAAGCCAATGGGTCGCTTTCGGACCTGCCAGTCCATTAACTGGATTACGCGTTGCACGGTGTTCTTGTTGAACCCCAGCAGATGCGCGACCGTCCGATAGCCAAACGACGGCGACTCCTCGATCATCGACTTGATCGGCTCGGTGAATTTCGCGTCGACCTTCGGCGTCGACTTCACCGACTTGTAGTACACCGTGCGGCGTGGCACACCGAACCAGCCGCACAGCTTGGCCATCGAGACGGTGATGCCCTCGGCTTGCAGTCCCTGGCGGATCGTCTCGATCACTTCTCGTCCTCGCCCAGCAGGGACTGCAATTTTTTTCTGGCACGAAGCTCCAGCATCGCTTCGCCATACGCTTCTTGTAGGTCCTTTACCTGGCGCTCGTATTGCTCGCGCACGTCCTGCGGATTGGCTCTCAAGGCGTTCTCCATGCCTCGTTTGCCGTCGTCGACCCATTGCTCAACTTCCGAGGGAGACAGGTCGTACTGCCGGCTCGCCTCGGCCACCGTGGTCTTGCCCTGGATGATGTCCAGCACTAGCGCGCTTTTGCGCTTGGCTGTCCACCGTTTGATGTCGTCTTCCATCTTCGTACTCATCGTCAATTTCCTCGATTATGACGTGAGCAGGTTTTTACTGGTTCATTACAGATCTCGATTTCATCGGCTGGCGCCCAGGGAACAACCCGCCCGGCCCGCCGCAACGTTCAACCAAATCGACCGGCAATGTAGTCTTCGGCCGCCTTGGGCCGAGGCTTAAATCGACATCTGCCACAAGATTTCAAAACAGCACCAATTCAATCGTCTCCCGACCCCACCGTCCCTAGAATAACTACGTAACAGGGGTAATTTCGCCGATATCAAAAATCTGGGGCAAACAATGAAAATTCCGCGTCTCCGCCAATTAGTGCTTGGGTCTGCGTTCACCCTCTTGCTGAACGCAGCGGCATGGGCTGATCATACTTATACCGTCAATTTCGCTGTCGATACGCCTCCGAATGACTGGAAAGTCATGATAGGTACCCCAAAGGGCTACGCGCCCAACAGCGAATGCATGACGACATGGGCGGTTCCTGACAAGGTCCAATTCATCGGCGTCAATCACGATAACGGCTACGCCGCGAAACAGCCGGACCGTACGCGCTTTTTCACGGTACAAATCAGAGACAAGGACGTTGGTGGGTGCCAGCGGCAGCCCAAGTACAACACTTGGACGTTCGATATTATTCCCTCAGGCCCGGACGGCTACAGCAAAAGGCTCTCTGGGGAGGTGCAGTTCTACCATTACCTCGATGGCGGTGGCATGTGGATGACCGCCATCAAGGCCAGGAACACCGATGACAAAAATAATAAGCTTTATGTCAGTTCCGCCATATGTGATCACGGCGTATTCGTTTGGATGGATTGTCTAAATAATTTCGTGAGCGGTGACTACGCAGCCGAGCAGATCTGGATTAGTTTCAGATATTAATATACACAAGCCCGCATCGACCATTTAGATACGCACCAAACAATTAAAAAGGTGAATCCAAAATGCTTATCAGAAACGCTGTCCAGTTACTGGGTGGATTATTATTGCTCTCGGCTTTCCAAGCCTCCGCATGGGCCTCACATGATTACAAGATCAATATCACAACCAGCGGCTTCGATTTATCTCAGTTCTATGTGAAAATTTTGCCGCCAGAGGGATATGCTCCAAACAGTAGCTGCATGCAAACATGGCAAGTCCCTTCCAAAGAAGTCAGGCTGAATACCGCAACCCCTATGCAAACCGTCACCATCACAGATAAAGATAGCTCCACATGTAGCGGCAATGCGAAATACAACACGTGGAAGTACGAAATCTGGAGGTATCCATTTACCTCGTATCCTTACGAGCGACAGGTGGGACAGGGCTCACTCCAGTTCGTGCACCAGAAGGTGTATGGTGATTGGACCACCATGATCATACCCCGCAACTTGGACGGCATACCTAGGGGCAGCCCTGCCGTTGGAATGGCCGTGTGCTACAGCAACAAAAATGTGGGCAACAATTGCTTGTTAAGAGACGTAAAGGGCAAAGACGCTGCCGATACTATTAATATTTATTTCCGTTGGCCTGTAAATGAGAACTATAGCCTCTTCTGAATATTTAGTGACATAAACGCCTCAGAGGGAACCGCTTTAAAAATGATCGCCCCCGCAGAAAATATTTCTGCGGGGGCGATTTATCGAACATATCTCGGTTCAGCGGCCGCAACGGGAAATAACCGGCCCGCCGCAACGGTCAACCGAATCGACCAGTGATGTAGTCTTCCGTTTCCTTGCGCTTGGGCTTGACGAAAATCTGGTCGGTTTCACCGAATTCCATCAACTCGCCTAGGTACATATACGCCGTGTAGTCCGAGCAACGCGCCGCTTGCTGCATATTGTGCGTCACGATGACCACGGTGTAGTCGTTCTTCAGTTCGGCGATCAGCTCTTCCACCTTGGCGGTAGAGATGGGATCCAGCGCCGAGCAAGGCTCGTCCAGCAGCAGGACTTCCGGCTTGATCGCCACGCCACGCGCGATGCACAGGCGCTGTTGCTGCCCGCCCGACAGGCTGCTGCCGCTCTGGTGGATCTTGTCCTTCACCTCGTTCCACAGCGCCGCCTTGGACAGCGCCCATTCCACACGCTCGTCCATCTCGCCCTTGCTGAGCTTCTCGAACAGACGCACGCCGAAGGCGATGTTGTCATAGATGCTCATGGGGAACGGCGTCGGCTTCTGGAACACCATGCCCACCTTGGCGCGGATCAACGAGATGTCCGTCTTGGTGGTCAGCAGGTTCTCGCCGTCGATCATGATTTCACCCTCGGCCCGTTGGCCGGGATACAGCTCGAACATGCGGTTGAACGTACGCAGCAGCGTCGACTTGCCGCAGCCCGACGGGCCGATGAAGGCAGTGACCTTCTTCTCGCGGATCGACATGTTCACGTTGCGAATCGCGTGGAACTTGCCGTAGTAGAAGTTCAGGTTCTTCACCTCGATCTTCGAGGCCAGGGTAGCGTTTTTTTCCATTTCGTTTCCCGATCGCCGCGCACCGGGCGCGGCTATGTGAGTTCAGTACACGCGGTTCAGGACTTGCGGAACATATTGCGGGCGATGATGTTGATGGCCAGCACCACCAGCGTGATCAGCGTCGCCCCGGCCCAGGCCAGGTTGTTCCATTCCTTGAACGGGCTGGCGGCGTATTGGTAGATCACCACCGGCAGATTCGACATCGGCGCGTTCATGTTCCAGGACATGAACTGGTTGGAAAGCGCGGTAAATAGCAGCGGCGCGGTTTCACCAGAGATGCGGGCGATGGCTAGCAGGACGCCCGTCATGATGCCCGAGCGCGCCGCGCGGTAGCAGATCATGGTGACCATGCGCCACTTGGGGCAGCCCAGCGCGGCGGTTGCCTCGCGCAGGCCGTTGGGCACCAGCAGCAGCATGTTGTCGGTCGTGCGCACGACCACCGGCACCACCAGGATGGCCAGCGCGATGGCCCCGGCCCAACCTGAGTAATGGCCCACCTGCGCCACATACACGGCATAGATGAACAGGCCGATGATGATGGACGGCGCCGACAGCAGCACGTCGTTGAGGAAGCGGGTCGCCGGCGCCAGCCAGCCGCGCTGGCCGTATTCGGCCAGATACGTGCCCGCCAGGATCCCGATCGGCGTGCCGATCAACGTGCCCGCGCCCACCATCATCAAGCTGCCAAAGATGGCGTTCGCCAGACCGCCCGCCTGTCCCGGCGGCGGCGTGATTTCAGTGAACAAGGTGTAGGACAACGCACTGCCGCCCTTGGTGAGCAGCGTGATGATGATCCAGAACAACCAGAACAGGCCGAATGCCAGCGCTGCCATGGACAAGGTCAGCATGACCTTGTTCACCACGTTGCGGCGGCGGTAGACCGAATTCTGCATATTGAGTACGGAGGTGGCCATGGCTTTCCTATTCCTCAGCTCTTCTTGCCTTCACTCTGCGACAGGCGCAGCAGCAGCATCTTGGACAGCGCCAGCACGATGGTGGTGATGATGAACAGCACCAGGCCCAGTTCCAGCAAGGCGGACTTCTGCAAACCGGCCGCCTCGTTGAACTCGTTGGCCAGCGACGAAGCGATGGAGTTACCCGGCGAGAACAGCGATCCGGTCCAGCGGAAGGCATTACCGATGACGAAGGTCACCGCCATGGTCTCGCCCAGGGCGCGCCCCAGGCCCAGCATGACGCCGCCGATGACACCGTTCTTGGTGAAGGGCAACACCACTTTCCACATCACTTCCCAGGTGGTGCTACCCAGGCCGTAGGCCGATTCCTTGAGCATCGGGGGTACCAGCTCGAACACGTCGCGCATCACCGCGGTGATGAAGGGCGTGATCATGATCGACAGGATGAGGCCGGCGGTGAAGATGCCGATACCGAAGGGCGGCCCGGCGAACCAGCCGCCGATCAGCGGCAGGCTGCCCAGCACTTCGATCATGCCCGGCTGCACGTATTCCTGGAACACCGGAACGAAGACGAACAGGCCCCACATGCCGTAGATGATGGACGGAATCGCCGCCAGCATTTCCACCGCGGTGCCCAGCGGGCGACGCAGCCAGCGCGGCGACAATTCGGTCAGGAAGATGGCGATGCCGAAGGACACGGGCACCGCGATGATCAGCGCGATCGCCGACGTGGCCAGGGTGCCCAGAATGGGAACGACGGCGCCGAAGATCTGCTTGTTGGGGTCCCAATCATTGGTCCACAGGAACGACAAGCCCCATTTGGCTATCGATTCCCGGCTACCGTAAATGAGGGAGATGAGCACCGCCGCCAACAGACTGAAAACCAGAAAGGCAAACAGGCGGGTCAGGTTCCGGAACAGCGCATCCATCAGCGCGTTTGAATTTTGCTTCATGGGAGAAGGTGTGCCTTGGGCCGTCAGACCCGGCTCTGCGGACGAAACCGGCACATTATTATCCATAACCGCGCTCATGGACGGGCTTTCCTTGCTTAAAGAGCGGGCTCGGACGAATTGCCCGAGCCCGTGGTCCGAGAGGACGAAGCCCTCTCAAGCTGCTGGATCTGTGGCCGGATTCCGGAAAGTGTTACCCCGGAATCCGCTCAGCCCACGGATTTACTGCCACACAGCCTTGCCGTCGGCGCCCTTGATGTCCTTCCAGGAAGCGCGGATTTCGCTGGTCACGGCGTCAGGCAGCGGCACGTAGTCCAGTGCCTCGGCCGACTTCTGGCCGCTCTTGAAAGCCCAGTCGAAGAAAGCCAGAACGGCCTTGCCTTGTGCCGGCTTGTCCTGAACCTTGTGGATCAGGATGAAGGTGGCCGACGTCACGGGCCACGAGGTGGCGCCCGGTTCGTCGGTCAGCACCACGCCCATGCCAGGCGCGCTCTTCCAGTCGGCGTTGGCGGCAGCGGCGGCGAAAGCCTTCTGCTCGGGCTGGACGAACTTGCCGTCCTTGTTCTGCAGTTGGGTCCAGGCCAGCTTGTTCTGCTTGGCGTAGGCGTATTCGACGTAGCCGATCGAGTTCTTCAGCTGGCCGACGTAGGCGGCGACGCCTTCGTTACCCTTGCCGCCTTGACCGGTGGGCCACTTGACCGACTTGCCTTCGCCGATGTCGGCCTTCCAGGAAGCCGATACCTTCGACAGGTAGTTGGTCCAGCCGAAGGTCGTGCCCGAGCCGTCCGAACGGTAGACGACGATGATGTCGGCCGAGGGCAGCTTGACGTCGCTGTTCAGCGACTTGATCGCGGCATCGTCCCACTTCTTGATCTTGCCTTGGAAGATATCGGCCAGGACCTGGCCCGACAGCTTCAGTTGGCCGGGGGCCACGCCGCTGATATTGACGACCGGCACCGTGCCGCCGATGACGGCGGGGAATTGCAGCAGGCCGTTCTTTTCCAGGTCCTCGCCCTTCATCGGGTCATCCGAGGCACCGAAATCGACGGTCTTGGCGATGATCTGTTGCTGGCCACCGCCCGAACCGATCGACTGGTAGTTCACGGCGCTGTTCGAGGCAGCCTTGTATTCCGACGCCCACTTGGCGTAGACCGGATAGGGGAACGACGCACCAGCGCCGGTCACGTCAGCAGCCTGAACGGCGAAAACGGCGGCGCTCAGGGCGAAGCCTACGGAAATTTGTTTGAAGACACGCATCGTGGATTCCTTCTCGTGCTTGTTGGTGAAGTGCGGCGGACGTCAGCACGCCCGTCCTGTGTCACGGGAACGGATCTTACGGATGCTATGTGACACGCTAGTGACAGTCACATACTGGTCAAAAAGTGACGGGGACGGGCTCTTTACCCGACGTAGGCGGGAGATGGCAATAAAACGCAATGATTCTTACGCCTTATCTGACTCTAAGCTGAATTTACTGTCCCCGTACTCCAGCCCTACACGCCCAGCCGATCGATCAAATGCTGATGTAGCGAAAACGGCGCCCCACGGCTGCGCACGCGCGTGAAATTACCGTCCGGCTGCTGCTGCCAGGACAGCTGGTTATCGCGCAAGGCGTAGGTGAATGCTTCATCGATCACCCGCTTCTTCAGCACCTTGTCGTTGATCGGGAACGCAATCTCCACGCGCCGGAAGAAATTCCGGTCCATCCAGTCGGCGGACGACAGGTAGACGGTTTCCTTGCCTTCGGCATAGAAATAGAAAACCCGCGAATGCTCCAGAAAACGCCCGATCAGTGAACGCACGCGGATATTCTCGGACAGTCCGGGCACGCCCGCGCGCAAGGCGCACACCCCACGGATGATCAGGTCGATCTTCACGCCGGCCTGGCTGGCCTCGTAAAGCTCCTGGATCACGCCCGCTTCCAGCAGCGAATTCATCTTGGCCATGATGCGCGCCTTCTTGCCTTCGCGCGCGGCCTGCGCCTCGGCGCGGATCAAGGCCACCATGCCGTCGTGCATGGTGAAGGGCGACTGCAGCAACGCCTTCAGGCTGCGCCGCGCCCCCAGGCCCGTCAGCTGGGAAAACACCTTGTCCATGTCTTCGCACAGAGCCGCTTCGGCGGTCAGCAGGCCGAAATCGGTGTACAGCCGGGCCGTGCGCGGATGGTAATTACCGGTGCCCAAGTGAGCATAGCGACGCAGACGGCCCTTCTCGCGCCGCAGCACCAGCGCCATCTTGGCGTGCGTCTTGTGCCCCACCACGCCATACACGACGTGCGCCCCCACCTCCTCCAGCTTGGCGGCCCAGTTGATATTGGTCTGCTCGTCGAAGCGCGCCATCAACTCCACCACCACGGTCACTTCCTTGCCGGCCCGGGCCGCCGCCAGCAGGATCTGCATCAGCTCGGAATCCTCGCCGGTGCGGTAGATGGTCTGCTTGATGGCCATCACTTCCGGATCCAGCGCGGCGGCGGTCAGGAAGTCGATGACGGGCTGGAAAGACTGATAGGGATGGTGCAGCAGATGATCACGCGCCGCGATGGCGTCGAACAGCTCGCCCGGATCCAGGGCGCGGTCGAACGGCGCCGGCACCGGCGCGCGATAAGTCGGGAACAGCAGCGACGGCCGGTCGGCGACATTGCACAACTGCATCAGGCGCGACAGGTTCACCGGCCCATTGACGCGATACGTATCCGACTCCCTGAGCGAAAACTCACGCTGCAGGAAAGCTTCCAGGTCCGGCGGCGTCAGCTTGTCGATCTCAAGCCGCACGGCCAGGCCGAAATTGCGTTGCGACAGCTCGCCCTGCAAGGCCAGCCGCAGATTGGTCACTTCTTCTTCATCGACGTACAGGTCGCTATTGCGGGTCACCCGCCACTGATAGCAGCCCGCCATCGTCATACCGGGGAACAGTTCGCCGACAAACGCGCGCATCAGCGAGGTCAGCAGCACATAGCTGTCCGGATGGCCCGACAGCTCGCTGGGCATGCGGATCAAGCGCGGCAAGGCGCGCGGCGCCTGCACGATGGCGATCGACGCCTTGCGTCCGAACGCGTCGGTGCCCGATAACGGCACAATGAAGTTCAGGCTCTTGTTGTAGACACGCGGAAATGGATGCGCCGGGTCCAGGCCGATGGGCGTGAGCAGCGGCATCACATCGCGGTTGAACGTGGCATGGGCCCATTCTTGCTGCGCTTCATTCCATTCCGAGGCATGATGCAGCGTAATGCCCTCGCGTTCCATGCGGGGCAGGATTTCGTCATTCAGCAGGTCGTATTGGCGCGCCACCAGGGCATGCGTGGCCTGCTGCACCTGGGCGTAGGCCTCGCCCGGCGTCAGGCCGTCGCTGCCCACCAGGTTGGGCGTCTGCAGTTGCTGCGCCTTCAGGCTGGAAATCCGGATTTCGAAGAATTCGTCCAGGTTGGAGCTGACGATACAGACGTAGCGCAGGCGCTCCAGCAGAGGCGTGGCAGGGTTCTCAGCCATCGCCAGAACACGTTCATTGAATTTGAGCAGCGACAGTTCGCGATTCAGGAACCAGGGCTCAACCGCTTTCTGAGTCATGCAGAGTCCGTTATGTTTATGTCAGTCGGGCGTTTTACTTCAATTTCGTGACAGTTCCATGACGATCGAGATAAGCGTAACCGGAATTTCACGCTTACGCCCCTGGCCAGGGGTCCGTCACATTGGATCTCTATAATGGAGCGCATTAATGTCTTTATTGCAGCGCCGCATGGATCATCTTCTCGCCGCCGTCGACCTCGGTTCCAACAGTTTCCGCCTGTCCATAGGCCGGGTCACGCAGCAGGAGGGCTCTGAACAGATCTATCAAATCGATCGTCTGAAAGAGACCGTACGCCTGGCCGCCGGCCTCGATGCCGACAAACGCCTGTCCCCGGAGGCCATCGACCGCGCCGTCGCCGTGCTCGAACGCTTCGGCGAGCGGCTGCGCAGCTTCCATCCCAATCGCGTGCGCGCCGTCGCCACCAATACCTTCCGCGTGGCCCGCAACACCGCCGACTTCCTGCCCCGGGCGGAAGCGGCCTTGGGTTTTCCCATAGAAGTCATCGCCGGCCGGGAAGAGGCGCGCCTGATTTTCTCCGGCGTGGTCCACACCCTGCCCCCCTCGACCAACAAACGCCTGGTCATCGACATTGGCGGCGGCTCCACCGAGGTGATCATCGGCAAGGGCTTCGAGCCGGGCCTGATGTCTTCGCTGTACATGGGCTGCGTCAGCTACAGCCGCCAGTTCTTCCAGGACGGCGTGGTCGACGCGCACCAGATGAAGCAGGCCGAACTGGCCGCCCGGCGCGAAATCGAGGTGATCTCCAAGCAATACCGCAAGATGGGGTGGAAGGAGGTCTACGGTTCGTCCGGTACCGCCAAGGCCCTGTATGCCATCCTGACCGAATGTGGTTTTTCGACGACGGGCATTACCCGCGCCGGACTGAACAAGCTCAAGGACCGCATCATCCGCTCGGGCCGCGTCATTCCGTCCGAGCTGCCTGGCATCAAGACGGAACGCGCCGACGTGCTGCCCGGTGGCCTGGCCATCATGAGCGCGCTGTTCGACGAGTTGAACATCGACGTCATGTACACCGGCGACGGCGCGCTGCGCCTGGGGGTGCTGTATGACCTGCTGGGCCGCGACGACGAACACGACAAGCGCCATGAATCGGTGCGCCAGTTCATGCGGCGTTATCACATCGACATGAACCAGGCCGCGCGCGTCCGGCGCGTAGCCCTGGCGTTGTTCGCGGGCCTGACGGCACCGGACAGCGAACGTGGGGAATTGACGCATCTGCTGGGCTGGGCCGCGGACCTGCACGAGGTCGGGCTGTCCATCGCCCACAACGATTACCACAAGCATTCGGCCTACGTGTTGGGCAACGCCGACATGCCGGGCTTTTCGCGGGCCGACCAGCAGGTGCTGGCCATGCTGGCGCTGGGCCATCAAGGCAAGCTGGCCAAGCTGGAACCCTTGGTGCGTACGCGCGATCAGTGGCTGGCGGTGTTGAGCCTGCGCCTGGCGGTGCTGCTGCTGCGCCGGCGGGAAGACCTGCCTACCCTGCCCCTGACGCTATCGGTGCGCGAGAAGTCCATCGTGATACGCGTGGACAACGAGTGGCTGGATACGCATCCGCTCAGCGACTTCACCCTTCACGCCGAAGAGTCAGAATGGCGCAAAGTAGGTTTCTCGTTCGAGCTGCTTGAGCTTTAGGCGAAAGCGGCGCGTGGCCCGCCGTACCAGCCGGATCTTCATTCTTCTGAGGGTTCGGCGCATGGTGTTATCCAGGTAAGAATGACGGTTGCCGAACCCCGGCGCTGCGTGGCCCGGGCTAGGCCACCTTGCGCGCCCGGCCATCGGCCTGGGCGACTGCCTCTGTCGAGACTGTCGGCACTGCCGGCAAGCCGAAGTGACGGCGATAGCGCTCGTCCATGGCATCCATATCCAGCAACACCGGAAAATCCGCCGCATTGAAATCGGGGTCCCAGGCCGGTTCGCCGCAAATCTTGGCGCCCAGCTTCAGATAGCCCTTGATCAGCGGCGGTACGCGCGCCGGCAGCGTGGTGCTGTTGAGCTTTTCCACCGGATAGCGATGCAGGGGCTCGACGCGCGGCAGCGTCTGGTCTTTCAGATGGGGGGCAACCGCGCGCCACACCTCGGCGGCGGTGACGCCGTCGTCGCGCAGGCTGACGCTGGCACAACCCAGCAGGTAGCGGTATCCGCCGCGGCGCATATATTCCGCCACGCCGGACCACAGCAGCATGATGACCGTGCCGTTGCGGTGATCGGGGTGGGTGCAGGAACGTCCCGCCTCGACCAGCTGGTCGCGCAGGGGTCCCAGGCCGGTCAGATCGAATTCGGAGGCGGAGTAGTAGCCGCCCGCTTCGCGCGCTTTTTCCGGGGTGAGCAGCCGATAGGTGCCGACGACGCGGCCCGTGTCCAGCTCTTGCACCATGAGATGTTCGCACCAGGGATCGAAGCGATCCTGGTCGATACCATCCTGGGCATCCGGGAACACCGCTCCCATGTCTTCCGTGAAGACGCGGTAACGCAGGCGCTGTATTTCCTCGATCTCCTCGGTCGTCCGAGCGAGGCCGACAACCAGTCCCGTGGTGACCGGACCGGACCAGGCTTCCGCCGTGGTGCGATCGGATTCGATACGAACTAGTTCGAGCATTTGAGCCAACTCCTAGGGTGTCCGCATAGTGTGGACGCCTTACATGTCAGGTAATTGACCGATATGTTACGTGACTGTGAACCCAGTGGCTCTCAGACGGATCCCGCTTTTACGGCTTCTTACCTGAATAAAGTAAGTCTTCAGTATTGCCTGGTGATTTAGGTCGTTATGACGACAGAGAAAAAAAACGTGTCATACAGTGCGTGAAAAAGCGGGCCGCATATGACCGCCGCGGCCCGCCTGTTCAAGCAGCCAGCGAGGCTGCCAGTTGCTCCGCGCTGGCACGGGCCAGCGCTGCATCTTCCGCCTCGACCATCAGGCGCAGTTTCGGCTCCGTGCCCGAGGCGCGGATCAACACGCGGCCACGGCCTGCCAGGCGGGTTTCGACGTCCGTCCTGGCCTGCAGCAAGCCGGCATGCGTCTGCCAGTCGACGCCCGGCGTCAACGGCACATTGATCATTTCTTGTGGGTACATACGCAGGTCGCCCAGCCACTCGGCCAGGGTCGTGTCATTGCGCCGCAGGGCCGTCAGCACTTGCAGCGCGGCGATGATGCCATCACCCGTGGTATGGCAATCCAGGCAGATCAGATGGCCGGAGCCTTCCCCGCCATACAGCCAGCCACGCGCCTGCATCTGCTCCAAAACATAGCGGTCGCCCACCGCGGCGCGCTCGAAACCGACGCCCAGTTTTTCCAATTGGCGCTCGAAACCATAGTTGGTCATCAGCGTGCCGACCACGCCGGCGACCGGCGCCTGCTGCATACGGGCGCGCAGGATCGCGTAGAGCAACTCATCGCCGTTGTAGATGCGGCCATCGCCGTCGACCATCTGCAAGCGGTCCGCGTCGCCGTCCAGCGCGATACCCAGATGCGCGCCGCGGGCGCGCACTTCGGCTGCCAGCGAATCCGGATGCATGGCGCCCACGCCCTTGTTGATGTTGAAACCATCCGGCTGCACACCGATGGCATGCACCTCGGCGCCCAGTTCGCGGAAGACATGGGGCGCGATGTGATACGCCGCGCCATGCGCGGCATCCACCACCAGCGTCAGACCCTTGAGATCCAGATCATTGGGGAAGGTGCTTTTGCAGAATTCGATATAGCGGCCAGCGGCATCTTCGATACGCCGCGCGCGGCCCAGGGCCTCGGAGCCGACGCAGCCCAAGGGCTCGTCGATGGCGGCTTCGATGGCGTTCTCGACTTCATCGGGCAACTTCATGCCACCGGACGAAAAGAACTTGATGCCATTGTCCTGATAAGGATTATGCGAGGCGCTGATCACGATGCCCGCGGACAAACGCAAGGCCCGGGTCAGATACGCCACGGCCGGCGTCGGTACCGGGCCAGCCAACAGCACGTCGATGCCCGCCGCCGACAGGCCGGCCTCCAGCGCCGATTCCAGCATATAGCCGGAAATGCGGGTGTCCTTGCCGATAAGCACCTTGGGGCGCCCTGCCGCCGAGGACTTGCCCGCCAGCACACGGCCGGCGGCATAACCCAGGCGCAATGCGAATTCCGCATTGATCACCGGGCCGCCCACTTCGCCCCGGACGCCGTCGGTACCAAAATATTTACGTTGACTCACGCAGTAGCTCCCTGTTCAACAGCCTGCCAAACCTTTAAGGCATCGACGGTTTCCTGCACGTCATGCACGCGTACGATCGCGGCACCCCGCGCCACACAGGCAAGGGCGCCGGCGATGCTGCCCGCGAGCCGATCGCCGACCTGACGCCCCGTGACGCTGCCTATCATGGACTTGCGGGAAAGACCCACCAAAAGGGGATAGCTGGACACGCGCAGGCTGGCCAGCCTGCGCAATAAAAGATAGTTCTGTTCGACGGATTTACCGAAACCGAAGCCCGGATCCAGCACGATGCGGCGCGGGTCCACCCAGGCGGCGCGCAGCTTTTGCGCGCGCGCGCCCAGGAACAGCCCGACTTCGCCCAGCAGGTCCGTATACGTCGTATCGTCCTGCATGGTGCGCGGCTCGCCTTTCATGTGCATGACACACAGGCCGCAACGCGTGTTGGCCACGGCCTCGATGGCGCCCGGCATGCGAAAACCGTAGATGTCGTTGATCATGTCCGCGCCGGCATCCAGCACCGCGCGCATGACTCCAGGCTTGTACGTGTCGATGGACAGCGGCACGCCGCAATCGCGCAGGCCTTCCACCACCGGCAGCAAGCGAGCGAGTTCGTCCTGTTCGGACACCTCGGGCGCGCCCGGACGGGTCGATTCACCACCGATATCGAGAATGCTCGCGCCATCGGCGATCAGCTTGTGCGCATGCGCGATGGCGCCAGCGGGATCGTCGTGCGCACCGCCGTCGGAAAACGAGTCCGGCGTGGTATTGACGATACCCATGACCAACGGGCGCTCGAGGTCGAACTCGAAGCGCCCGCACAAAAAGTTATTGGCCATCTACTGAAAAACCGACCTCAAACCGCCGCGGCGGTGCTGCCGCCGGTTGCCAAGCCGCTGGGCGGCGTATCGGAGGAATCCGACGGACCCTGCGGGACCTTGGGGGGACGGGGAGGACGGCCATTGACGATGTCGTCGATCTGGTCCGCGTCGATGGTTTCCCATTCGAGCAGCGCGGCCGTCATGGCCTCGACCTTGTCACGGTTGTCTTCCAGGATCTTGCGTGCGACGCCGTACTGCTCGTCGATGATGCGGCGGATCGAGGAATCGACCTTCTGCATGGTCGCTTCCGACACATGCGTGGTCTTGGTGACGCTGCGGCCCAGGAACACTTCGCCTTCGTTTTCCGCATACACCATCGGGCCCAGTTCGTCGGTCATCCCGTAGCGGGTGACGATATCGCGGGCGATGGCGGTGGCGCGCTCGAAGTCGTTCGAAGCCCCGGTCGTCATCTGGTCCATGAAGAGTTCTTCGGCGATACGGCCACCGAACAACACGGCGATGGTGCTAAGCAGACGCCCCTTGTCCATGCTGTAGCGGTCGGTTTCCGGCAACTGCATGGTCACACCCAGCGCACGGCCGCGCGGGATGATGGTGACCTTGTGCACCGGATCCGTCTTGGGCAGCATGCGCGCGACGATGGCGTGGCCGGACTCGTGGTACGCGGTGTTCTTGCGCTCTTCCTCGGGCATCACGATGGAGCGGCGTTCCGCGCCCATGATGATCTTGTCCTTGGCCTTTTCGAAGTCCGACATATCGACCGTACGGCCATTGCGGCGGGCGGCGAACAGGGCGGCTTCGTTGACCAGGTTGGCCAGGTCGGCACCGGAGAACCCGGGGGTACCCCGCGCCAGCACGGCGGCGTCGACGTTGGTCGACAACGGCACCTTGCGCATATGGACCTTGAGGATCTGGTCACGGCCACGGATATCGGGCAGCGGCACGACGACCTGACGGTCGAAGCGGCCCGGACGCAGCAGCGCGGGATCCAGCACATCGGGACGGTTGGTGGCGGCGATCACGATGACGCCCTGGCCCGACTCGAAGCCGTCCATTTCCACCAGCATCTGGTTCAAGGTCTGTTCGCGTTCGTCGTTACCACCGCCCAGACCGGCGCCACGCTGACGGCCCACCGCATCGATTTCATCGATGAAGATGATGCAGGGGGCGTGCTTCTTGGCGTTCTCGAACATGTCGCGCACGCGGGCCGCGCCCACGCCGACGAACATTTCGACGAAATCCGAACCGGAAATGCTGAAGAACGGCACTTTGGCTTCGCCGGCGATGGCCTTGGCCAGCAGCGTCTTACCCGTACCCGGCGAACCGACCATCAGCACGCCGCGCGGAATACGGCCACCCAGCTTCTGGAACTTGCTCGGATCACGCAGGAAGTCGACCAGCTCCTGCACGTCTTCCTTCGCTTCGTCGCAACCGGCGACGTCCGCGAAGGTGACCTGGTTGGTGTTCTCATCCAGCATGCGCGCGCGCGACTTGCCAAAGCTGAATGCACCGCCTCGGCCACCGCCCTGCATCTGACGCATGAAGAAAATCCAGACGCCGATCAACAACAGCATCGGGAACCACGACACGAAGATGTTCATCAGCAGCGACTGCTCTTCGCGCGCCTTGCCGGAAACCTGCACACCGTACTTGAGCAGATCGGAGACCATCCAGATGTCGCCGGGCGAAGTCAGCGTATACGGGCGGCCCGCGTCAGGCGTCACGTAGAGCACGTCGCCTTGCACGTCAACCTTACGGATGCGTCCAGCCTTGGAATCATCCATGAATTGCGTATAGCTGACGCCGTCCTGCGATTGGGTGCGTCCGTCGAACTGCTTAAATACCGTGAACAGCACAAGCGCGATCACCATCCAGACCGCGACTTTCGAAAATGAATTGTTCAAGGCGAATCTCCTGCTTTCGATTCTGACCGGTGGTTGCGGCAAGGAATGCCATAGGGCACATCCACCGGTATGTCAATAGCCATTCTACCCCGTAGAGGGCATGTGTGGGATGATCGGGCGGCATCCGCCTGAGGATCGTCGATTAATTCGTGCGAATCATAAAAAGGGGCATATGGCTGAAATGAGGAATGACCTCGCTAAGCTTTAAGGGACCGTCCAACCAGAAAAGTCTCCGAAGAGTTTGACCGCGACGCTTTGGGCTTGCGCTCGACTACACGTTTGAACCGTTTCTTGAACGATTCGACAATCTGCGAAAACCCGCTGCCATGGAAGGCCTTGACGATAAGCGCACCTTCCGGCTTCAGATGGGCGCAAGAAAACTCAAGGGCGAGATCGCAAACGTGCTCGATGCGCGCGGCGTCAGCGGACTCGACTCCCGACAGGTTGGGGGCCATATCGGAAATTACAAGATCTACCGCACGCCCATCCAAAAGATTTTCCAATTGTTTCAAAACGCTGTCTTCGCGGAAATCCCCTTGAATGAATTCGACGCCGGCGATAGCCTCCATCGGAAGAATATCCAGCGCGATGATACGGCCATCGATGACGCCGCCGGCGCCCACCAGGCGTTCGCGCGCCACCTGCGACCAACTCCCCGGCGCCGAACCCAGATCGACCACGATATCGCCGCGGCGCAGGAGTTTTTCGGTCTCGACGATCTCAAGTAGCTTGAAGGCTGCACGGGCGCGATAACCCTTTTGTTGCGCCATCTTCACATAAGGGTCGTTGATGTGCTGGTGCAACCAGTCTTTGGAGAATTTATTCTTGGCCATTCCCGTACAATTCCGCCATGCCTATATTAGAAATTACATCCCGCGAACGTAGCGCCCTGCGCTCGGCTGCCCATCCGCTGCGTCCTGTCGTCCTGGTCGGCGACAAGGGCCTTTCCGACGCAGTGCTCAAGGAAATCGATCTGAACCTGACTTCGCACGGCCTGATCAAGGTCCGCGTCGCGGGTGACGACCGCGAAGCCCGCGTGGAGATGCTGGATCGGATCTGCGACGTATTATCGTGCGCGCCGGTGCATCACCTGGGCAAAATGCTCATTCTCTACCGTCCGCTCGCCAACGGCGTGTCGGTATTGCCACAAGCGGTCTCCGCCGATGCCCGCCCGAAGCGCAAGGCGTCCGAGCCGCACGTGCCGAAGAAACTGGCCGCTGCCGGCAAGACCTTGGCGAAACCCGCACGCGCGCCCCGCCGCGACGAAGAGGAAGCGCCCCGCAATCGCGTTTGGCACGATGCAGCCGACCTGAACGCCGCCGGCAAGCCCATGCGACCCAGCACCCGCAAGGCCGCCGCGCCCGCGCACGGCATTCCGCGCCGCGCCGGCAGCGCGATGAGCTTGCGCGCTGGCGCCCGTTCCGGCGGCATCCAACGCGGCACTGCCGCGCGCAAGACCACGAAGCGCTGAAACGGCTACCGCCGGCGACTGCCGGCCACGGGCAGTCATTACTTCAAATTCTCAGGCCCTTGCGTAAGGGCCTGTTTTTTTGCCCGCCGGTACAGCGGCGCGGAGCAAGCCTGCCCTGCCCCGGCTACCCGGCTTACAAGTACTGGACGCTGATCACTTCGAATTCGCGCGGGCCGGACGGGGCCTGCACTTCCACCACGTCGCCTTCGGATTTGCCGATCAGCGCACGGGCAACCGGGCTGGACACGGAAATCATATTGGCGCGGATGTCGGCTTCGACATCGCCGACGATCTGGTAGACCACGCGGTCGCCCGAATCCAGGTCTTCGATTTCCACCGTCGCGCCGAAAACGGCACGGCCGTCGGTATCCAGCTCTTGCGGATTGATGATCTGCGCGTTCGACAAAGTGCCTTCGAGCTCGGCGATGCGGCCCTCGATGAAGCCCTGGCGCTCACGCGCGGCGTCATATTCGGCATTCTCGGACAGGTCGCCCTGCGCCCGAGCCTCGGCGATGGCAGTGATCACCGCGGGACGTTCGATGGTTTTGAGCCGGTGCAACTCTTCGTGCAGGCGTTTGGCCCCGCGCACCGTCAACGGAATCGCAGACATAACTTTTCTCAACAAAGTAGAAACGCCCCACCAGGGAGCGTTCGGACCAAGGTCGTACCGGACGGGTGAAGCGCCATACAGCGCACCACACGGGCCGCCATTGCGGGGGAATTTCGAATCCGCTCCTCGCTTCGCGCCCGCTCTTACTGAGCCGTCATGCAACCGGCAGCGGCAAGCTTCGACCAAAAAATAAAACCGCCCCCAATCCAGCGCTTGTGCGCTGCGCCAACGACCCAGGCGATGCGAACTCAGACCGGCATCAGGGCGCTTTTTGTCATGGGGCGGCCCGGCGACAAAAAACCCCGGCTCGGATCTGAACCGGGGCAAGCAGATGACATTGTCGGCAACTTTCAGGTGAATTGCAAGCCGTCCCCATTACTGGGTTTTTCCGCGCCGCCGCTCAGCGTGCGGGGCGCAGCAGCGCATACAGAATGATGGCGCCGAAGGTGGCGGTGCCGATGCCGCCCAGCGCGAAACCGCCCAGGTTGACCGTGAAGTCGCCGGCACCCAGCACCAGGGTCACGGCAGCGGTGATCAGGTTGCGGTTGTCGGTGAAGTCGACCCGGTTGACGATCCAGATGCGCGCGCCGGCAATGGCGATCAGCCCGAAGACCACTACCGACATGCCGCCCAGCACGGGAGCCGGGATGGTCTGGATCAGCGCGCCGAACTTCGGCGAGAAACCCAGCAGGACGGCGATCAGCGCGGCGACCACGAACACCAGCGTCGAGTAGATGCGGGTCACGGCCATGACGCCGATGTTTTCGGCATAGGTGGTGACGCCCGTGCCGCCGACCGCCCCCGACAACATGGTCGCCACGCCGTCGCCGACGAAAGCACGGCCCAGGTAGCGGTCCAGGTCCTGGCCGGTCATGGCGCTGACCGCCTTGATGTGGCCAAGGTTTTCCGCCACCAGGATGATGGCCACCGGTACGATCAGGCCCAAGGCGGGCGCGGAGAACACCGGCGCGGCGAAATGCGGCAGGCCCAGCCACGGCGCCGCCGCGACGGCCGCGAAGTCCATGGGCTTGCCCAGGCCCAGGACGTTGGCGCAGACGGCATAGATCACGCAAGCCGCGATCAGGCCCGCGAGGATCAGCAACCGTTGCAGCATGCCCTTGGCGCGCACCGCGATGGCGCCCACGCACAGTATGGTGACGATGGCCATGCTGGCGTCGAAGCCGGACGCGCCCATGGCGCCCTTGGCGGCGATGGGTGCCAGGTTCAGGCCGATGACGATCACGACGGCACCGGTGACCACCGGCGGCATCAAGGCTTCGATCCAGCGGGCGCCGCCGCCGCCGGCGCGGGCATTCGCGGCCCACACCAGCACGCCGATCAGCGCGTAGACGGCACCGCAGGCAATGATGCCGCCCAGGGCCACGCCGATGTTGGGGTTGGGGCCGGCGCCGCTATAGCCGGTCACCGCGATGACCCCGCCAATGAAGGCGAAGCTCGATCCCAGATAGCTGGGCACGCGGCCGCCGACGAACAGGAAGAAGATCAGGGAACCCACGCCCGACATCAGGATCGCGACGTTGGGATCGAATCCCATCAACAGCGGTGCCAGTACGGTCGAGCCGAACATCGCGACGACGTGCTGCAAGCCCATCGCCGCGGTCTTGGGCCAGGGCAGGCGTTCGTCGGGCGCCATGACGGTGCCAGGCACCAGCTCGCGGATCAAACGCCAGCGCGGAAAGTAGGAACCCGGCATGTACTCCCCCGATTCGAATCAGGCAGGTTTTTATGAAGATCACGCGCCATCGCGCGATCGATTACGAAAGCTTGGTGAAGATCGCATCGGTGAGAGGCTTGGAGGACGAAGAGTGCGGATACATTAACGCCGCGAATCCTCCTTCTTTACGACTAATCACCAATACATTCAGGCGGCCGCAAGTTTAGAGGCGCTTAAGGTTTTGTGAAAGCCCGTCGTTATCCGGTATGTGAAACCAGTTGGTCGGCGCCCAAGGAAAGACGCCACGCCAGCGCCACGCGGGCCGTGCAACCGTGCAACCATCCGTCGGGCACCGGAGGACGACGGCGGCCGCCAACCTGATCCAGGAGCTTTATCCATCATGACGTCGATCTCGCCGCTGACCAGTTCGCTGGCGGCCTATACCCAGGTCAACTCCCGAACCACGCAGGCGTCCAGCCAGACAACCAGCAACGACGGCACCGATGCTGCCGCCAGCGGCGCGGCAGGCGCGGCGGGTACCAGCGCTCAAAAGACTGGCGCTGCCGGTGCGATGGGCGGCGCCGCTGCGTCCTCCTCTTCGTCGTCCAGTGACTCCAGCTCCGAACAACAGCAACTGGAAAAGCTGCAGGAGCAACTGCGCCAGATCCAGCAACAGATCCAGCGCCTGCAGGCCAGCAATGTGTCGGAGGATGTGAAGACCGCGCAATTGCAATCGCTGAATTCCGAAGCCATGGAGCTGCAAAGCCAGATCACGCAACTGCAGCAGCAGATCGCGCAACAAGCGAGCGGGTCGATCACGGCGTGAGGTAGGTGACCGTGGCGCGCGCCGAGGCGCCGTCGTTCATTTCTGGGTACCATTCCGGGTTATTGCCAACCCTGACCGTTGCAGGGGTACGCGCCCTGCCGTGTGCTCCGCCCTACCGATCCATGACTACAGAAATCTGGCTGATCCGCCATGGCGAAACCGCCTGGAACCGCGAGCGCCGCCTGCAAGGCTGGAAGGACATTCCGCTCAATGACGAAGGCACGGACCAGGCCGCGAAGCTGGCGCGGCGCCTGAGGCACGATGCACAGAGTGGCCCTTTCGAGGCTATCTACAGCAGCGATCTGCAGCGCGCCCACGACACCGCCCAGGCGGCCGCGGACCTGCTGCAGATACGCGTGCGTCCGGAACCCGGGCTGCGCGAACGCTGCTACGGCGTGCTGGAAGGCCTGGCCATGAGTGAACTGGCGCAACATCAGCCGGAAGCGGCGGCGGCGTGGCATAGCCGTGAACCCGATCGCCAGCTCGAAGGCGGAGAAAGCCTGCGCCAATTCCGCGACCGCGTGGTGACGACCATGGAAGATGTGGTCGGCCGCCACCCCGATGCCCGCGTCCTGCTCTTCGCCCACGGCGGCGTGCTCGATATCGCCTGGCGGCACGCGCAGAACATTCCCTTGACCCACCCGCGCGACGCCGTGCTGCTCAATACCGCCGTCAATCGGCTGAGCTTCAAGGACGGCCACTGGAGCGTCATGGGCTGGGGCGACATCAGCCACATCAAGGGCGCGGGCGACGACATCGTCTGAACCGCGGGGTACACGATCTGGCTGCTGGGCCTTATCTGGATCCTGATGCTGCCGATCCCGGCTCCGTGGCCGTCGTTCCGGGCCGGGACGAGCGGCGGTGACGCGCCACGGCGCCCGGCCCGCCTACCCGTCCTGCCCGTCCTGCCCGTCCTGCCCGTCCTGCCCGTCCTGCCCGTCCTGCCCGCCCTATTCGACCTATTCGACCAGCCGCCCTACTCCCCCTTGCGCGGCTTGCGCGGCGCGTTGCGGGCCAGGCGGTCGTAGATGGCATTCGGCAATACGCGCATCAACCGCGCGACGATCCCCATCTGCCAGGGAATCACGGTATAGGAAACGCCGCGCGCGATGGCGTTCGCCGCGCGCCGCGCGAATTCGTCCGCTTCCATCAGGAAAGGC
This sequence comes from Bordetella sp. LUAb4, assembly GCF_021325795.1. Lineage (GTDB taxonomy): Bacteria > Pseudomonadota > Gammaproteobacteria > Burkholderiales > Burkholderiaceae_B > Bordetella_C. The sequence continues at coordinate 218,234 of NZ_JAHPZX010000001.1, forward strand.
ATCTTGTACGGATTGTGGGCGGTCATCTCGGTGCGAACATAGCCCGGCGCGATCGTGACCACGCTTATCCCGTCACGCGACAACTCATTGCGCAGGCTCTCGCAATAGGTCGTCACGGCGGCTTTCGACGCGCTATAGGCGCCGCCTCCCGGCAGCCCGCGCACACCGGCCACGCTGGAAATCCCCACCAGACGCCCGCCGCCCGCGTCGCGCATGGCACCGACGAAAGGCTCGAATGTCGCCACCATGGCCATCACATTGGTCTGCATGACCGCGTCGAAGACATCGTGGTCTTCCGGATGATCGGTCAGCGTGCCCACGCTGATGCCCGCGCAGGCAATGACGACATCCACCCGCCCGCCGCTGCGGCCGATGAAATCATGCGCGGCCGCGTGCAAGGCGGCCCGATCGCGGACGTCCACGCCATAGCACGCATGGACGTCCGCATTGGGCAGGCTCTCGACCAAGGCGCGCAGACGTTCACCGCGCCGGCCCACCAAACCCAGCGTGGCCCCCTGCCTGCCGTAATGCTCGGCCAGCGCCTTGCCCAGGCCACTGGTGGCGCCGGTGATGAATACGTGTTGCGGCATATGGCCTCCCAAACCTGCGTTGGCAAAAACAAAAGAAAAGGCCAGGCAACTGGGCCTGGCCTCCACGACGGCGACGCCTGCTTCACGTCACAGCTTTACGTCGATGCTTTACGTCATTGCATCACGTCACCGCATCACGTCATCACCACCATTACCGTCACAGCTTACGCCGACTTGGCCAACGAAGCGTGCAGCTCTTGCAGCGGATACACCTGCAGGCCGTGCCCTTGGCGCAGATACTGCAAGCCTTCCACGGCGGCGCGCGCGCCGGCGATGGTCGTGTAGAACGTCACCCGCGCCGCCAGCGACTGCGTACGGATCGTACGCGAATCGGCGATGGCGTTGCGGCGTTCTTCCACCGTGTTGATCACCAGCGAGATCTCGCCGTTCTTCAACATGTCGACCACGTGGGGACGGCCTTCCGTCACCTTGGCCACGACCTGCACCGGGATGCCGGCGGCCTCGATTTCGGTCGCCGTGCCACGCGTGGCCACCAGCTTGAAGCCCAGGGCATGCAAGCCACGGGCCACTTCGACCGCGCGGGGCTTGTCCTGGTTCTTCACGCTGATGAAGGCGGTGCCGGAATCCGGCAGGCGTACGCCAGCGGCCAGCTGCGACTTGACGAAGGCTTCGCCAAAGCTGGTGCCCACGCCCATGACTTCGCCGGTGGACTTCATTTCCGGGCCCAGGATGGTGTCGACGCCGGGGAACTTGACGAAGGGGAACACCGCTTCCTTCACGGAGAAGTACGGCGGCACCACTTCCTTCGTCACGCCCTGGTCGGCCAGGGTGCGGCCGGCCATGGCGCGCGCGGCGATCTTGGCCAGTTGCAGGCCGGTGGCCTTGGAGACATAAGGCACGGTCCGCGAGGCGCGCGGGTTGACTTCCAGCACATAGACGTCACCGCCCTGGATGGCGAACTGCACGTTCATCAGGCCGCTGACGTTCAAGGCCTTGGCCATCATGCCTGTCTGGCGCTTGATTTCCGCGATGACATCGGCCGACAGGGAGTAAGGCGGCAAGCTGCAGGCCGAATCGCCCGAGTGCACGCCCGCCTGCTCGATGTGCTCCATCACGCCGCCGATGAAGACGGTCTGGCCATCGGCCAGGCAGTCCACGTCGACTTCCGTGGCGTTGTTCAGGAAGCGGTCCAGCAGCACCGGCGAGTCATTGCTCACCTTCACGGCTTCGCGCATATAGCGTTCGAGGTCCTGCTGCTCATGGACGATTTCCATGGCGCGGCCGCCCAGCACGTAGCTGGGACGCACCACCAGCGGGTAGCCGATTTCGGTGGCATGCGCCAGGGCTTCGGCTTCCGTGCGCGCGGTGCGGTTGGGCGGCTGGCGCAGGCCCAGCTTGTTCAGCAGCTTCTGGAAGCGTTCGCGGTCTTCGGCGACGTCGATGGATTCCGGGCTGGTGCCGATGATGGGCACGCCGTTGGCTTCCAGCGCGCGCGCCAGCTTCAGGGGGGTCTGGCCGCCGTACTGCACGATCATGCCGACCGGGTTTTCCTTGTGCACGATCTCCAGCACGTCTTCCAGCGTCAACGGCTCGAAGTACAGGCGGTCGGAGGTGTCGTAGTCGGTCGACACGGTTTCCGGGTTGCAGTTGACCATGATGGTCTCGAAACCATCTTCACGCAGCGCCAGCGCGGCGTGCACGCAGCAATAGTCGAACTCGATACCCTGACCGATGCGGTTGGGCCCACCACCCAGCACGATGATCTTCTTGCGGTCGGTCGGCGCGGCTTCGCACTCTTCCTCGTAGGTCGAGTACATATAGGCCGTGTTGGTGGCGAATTCAGCGGCGCAGGTATCCACGCGCTTGTAGACCGGACGCACATTGAGCTGGTGGCGCAGGCGGCGCACTTCCGTTTCCGACGTGTCCAGCAGGAAAGCCAGGCGGCGATCGGAGAAACCGCGGCGCTTGAGCTGCCACACCGTGTCGTAGTCGAGGTCGGCCAGGGTCTTCTGTTCCAGGGCCAGCTCGATGTCGACGATCTCCTTGATCTGCGACAGGAACCACGGGTCGATATGGGTCAGCGCGTGCACTTCATCCAGGGAAAAGCCCTGGGCAAAGGCATCGCCCACGTACCAGATACGTTCCGGACCGGGCTCGCCCAGTTCGGCTTGCAGCTTTTCGCGGTCGGTGGTCTTCTGGTTCAGGCCATCCACGCCCACTTCCAGGCCGCGCAGGGCTTTCTGGAAGGATTCCTGGAAGGTACGGCCGATGGCCATCACTTCGCCCACCGACTTCATCTGGGTGGTCAGGCGCGCATCGGCGGTGGGGAATTTCTCAAAAGCGAAACGGGGCACCTTGGTGACCACGTAATCGATGGTCGGCTCGAAGGAGGCCGGCGTGGCGCCGCCCGTGATTTCGTTCTTCAGTTCGTCCAGCGTGTAGCCGACCGCCAGGCGCGCCGCGACCTTGGCGATGGGGAAGCCGGTGGCCTTGGAAGCCAGCGCCGACGAGCGCGACACGCGCGGGTTCATCTCGATGACGATCATGCGGCCATTGGCCGGATTGACGGCGAACTGCACGTTCGAACCGCCCGTATCGACACCGATCTCGCGCAACACCGCGATCGAGGCGTCGCGCATGATCTGGTATTCCTTGTCCGTCAGCGTCTGCGCCGGCGCCACCGTGATGGAGTCGCCCGTGTGCACGCCCATGGGATCGAGGTTTTCGATCGAGCAGACGATGATGCAGTTGTCGGCGCTGTCGCGCACGACTTCCATCTCGAACTCTTTCCAGCCCAGCAGCGACTCTTCGATCAGCAGCTCGCTGGTCGGCGAGGCTTCCAGGCCGCGCCGGCAGATGGTTTCGAATTCTTCGGCGTTGTAGGCGATACCGCCGCCCGAACCGCCCATGGTGAAGCTGGGGCGAATCACCGCCGGGAAGCCCGACGTGCCGACCTCGGCCGCGATGCGGCGCTGCACTTCCCAGGCTTCGTCCATCGAGTGGGCGACGCCGGACTTGGCCGACTCCAGGCCGATGTCGGTCATGGCCAGCTTGAACTTCTGGCGGTCCTCGGCTTTCTCGATGGCCTGCTCATTGGCGCCGATCAGCTCGACCTTGAAGCGCTCCAGCACACCATGATGGGCCAGGTCCAGGGCGCAGTTCAGCGCGGTCTGGCCGCCCATGGTGGGCAGCAACGCATCGGGACGCTCGCGTTCGATGATCTTCTCGACCGCCTGCCAGGTGATGGGCTCGATGTAGGTCACATCGGCCGTTTCCGGGTCGGTCATGATGGTGGCGGGGTTGCTGTTCACCAGGATGGTGCGGTAACCCTCGGCCTTCAAGGCTTTGCAAGCCTGCGCGCCGGAATAGTCGAATTCGCAAGCCTGGCCGATGATGATGGGGCCGGCCCCGATGATGAGGATGCTTTTAATGTCTGTACGCTTGGGCATGGTGCAATCTTTACGCGGTCTTAACTTGGCCGGCCATCTGGCTGATGAACTTGTCGAACAGCACGATGATGTCGTGCGGTCCCGGGCTGGCTTCGGGGTGGCCCTGGAAGCAGAACGCGGGACGATCGGTCAGCTCGAAACCTTGCAAGGTGCCGTCGAACAGCGACACATGGGTGACGCGGGTGTTCCCGGGCAGGCTGGCCGCATCCACTTCGAAGCCATGGTTCTGGCTGGTGATGTAGACACGCTTGTTCTGCACGTCCTGCACGGGGTGGTTGGCGCCGTGGTGGCCGGTCTTCATCTTGAGCGTCTTGCCGCCCACCGCCAGGCCCAGGATCTGGTGGCCCAGGCAGATGCCGAACACCGGCAGCTTGCGCTCCAGGAACACACGGGTGGCCTGGATGGCGTAGTCGCAGGGTTCCGGGTCGCCGGGACCGTTGGCCAGGAACAGGCCGTCCGGATTGAGCTTGAGCACGTCCTCGGCGGGCGTTTGCGCCGGCACCAGCGTGACGCGGCAGCCGCGGTCCGCCAGCAGGCGCAGGATGTTGGTCTTGACGCCGAAGTCATACGCCACGACGTGGAACTTGCTGGTGTCGGGCTGGGCAAAGCCGTTGCCCAATTCCCAGGTACCTTCGGTCCATTCGGCGGACTTCTCGATGCTGACCACCTTGGCCAGGTCCTGTCCCGACATGCCGGGGAAGCTGCGTGCCAGTTCGATGGCGCGGTCGGTGTCGTCACCGGCCAGGATGCAGCCGCCCTGAGCGCCCTTCTCGCGCAGGATGCGGGTGAGCTTGCGGGTATCGATGCCGGCAATGGCGACGATGCCCTGGGCCTTGAGGTAGTCAGGCAGCGAGCTGGTGGAGCGGAAATTGGATACGCGAGCCGGGCAATCGCGCACGATCAGGCCGGATGCGAACACTTTGCGAGCCTCGACGTCCTCGCCATTCACGCCGGTATTGCCGATGTGAGGATAGGTGAGCGTGACCATCTGGCCGTTATAGCTGGGATCGGTAAGGATTTCCTGGTACCCGGTCATGGACGTGTTGAACACGACCTCGGCCACGGTATGGCCCGGCGCGCCAATTGAAATTCCACGAAAAACGGTACCGTCCGCCAGAGCCAAGATTGCGGGAGAAGAACGATGAGTTCCCTCGGGAAAAAGTTGCGGCAGCACAGTAAACCCCGGTTTCAGAATCAGTAATCAAACCTTGGAATTATACCCTCAAAGCCCCTTTTTCCCTGAAACCCGCGCCAATCAAGGCTGAGCGGGCTGTTTGCACGCCTCGCGCGGCAGCTTTGGCGGACGTGTGTGCGTGGCTCGCAAAAGGGCATGCGCCGCAACGTTTTTCCGGACCGAGTCTCCTCTGGGCCGCAACGCCTTTGGGCGGCGTCTGCTCGACGGTCTGCCGGGCGTCTCCCGCCGTGGCCTGGGCAGTGCTACGCTAGACAGCTACTTCTTCCAACCGTTCGCCGAGACTCTCATGACCAGCCAACTCGATTCCTTGCGCCAGCACACCACCGTGGTGGCGGATACCGGTGACTTCGAGGCCATGCGCGCCTATCGCCCGACCGATGCGACGACCAATCCCTCGTTGATCCTGAAGGCCGTGCAAAAGGACGCCTACAAGCCGCTGCTGGAGCGCACCGTGCGCGAACACCGTGAGCTGCCCACGGAACAGGTCCTCGACCGTCTGCTGGTGGCCTTCGGCACCGAAATCCTGAAAATCGTCCCGGGGCGGGTGTCCACCGAGGTGGACGCCCGCCTGTCCTTCGACACGCGCGGCACCGTGGAACGGGCGCGCGGCCTGATCGCGCTGTACGAAGCCGCCGGCATCCCGCGCGAACGCATCCTGGTGAAGATCGCCTCGACCTGGGAAGGCATCCAGGCGGCGCGCGTCATGCAGGAAGAAGGGGTCAACTGCAATATGACCCTGCTGTTTTCGCTGCCGCAGGCAGTGGCCTGCGCCGACGCGGGCGCCAAGCTGATCTCGCCCTTCGTCGGGCGCATCTACGACTGGTACAAGAAAGCCGAGGGCGCGAAGTGGAATGACGCGGAGCGCGCCGGCGTCAATGACCCAGGGGTGCAGTCGGTCGCCCGTATCTACCAGTACTACAAGGCCCACGGCATCGAGACGGAAATCATGGGCGCCAGCTTCCGCAACGTCGGCCAGATCCTGGCCCTGGCCGGTTGCGACCTGCTGACCATCAGCCCAGACCTGCTGACGACGCTGGCGGAAACCCAGGGCGACGTGCCGGTACAGTTGAAGCCCGCCGCGGGCGGCGCCGCGCCGGAGCGCGTGGATGCCAGCGAAATTCCCTTCCGCACTCAGCTCAACGACGACGCCATGGCCACCGAAAAACTGTCCGAAGGCATCCGCGCCTTCGCGGCGGACGCGGTCAAGCTGGACAAGCTGATCGAAGACCTGCGCTGAAACGGGCGGCGCGCCGCGCGGTAGGGGGGAGCCTCCCCTCTACTCGTCGTGCGTGTGGACCTGCAGCGCTTCCAGGAAGCGCGAGACCATGTTGTAGGCCGCCACCGTGGCGGTCAACTCCACCGTCTGGCGTTGGCCCAATTCTGCCAGGACGGCATCGAAGACGGCTTGCGGCACCTGGACCTGGCGGGTCATTGCATCCGCATAAGCCAGCACGGCACGCGTGCGGGCATCGAACAGCGGTGAATCCTGCCAGCCGTCCAGCGCATCCAGTTGGGCCTGGCTGATGCCCTCTTTCAGCGCGATGGGCGCATGCTGATCCGCTTCATAGGGCGCGCCATTCAATCCGGCGACCCGCATGATGACCAGCTCGCGCAGATCACCCGGCAGGGTGCTCAGCTGGCGTATCGCGGTCAGATAGTTCAACCAGCCACTGGCCACCGGCGGGCTGTGCAACAGCATCTGATACAGCAGCAGCACGCTGCCGCGCTCGGCGACGATGCGTTCAACCAGGGGCTTGGCTTCTTCGGTGGTCAGATCGGCGTACGGCAGGCGGGCCATGCAGGCGTCCTATGAAGAGATCAGAGCTTTTCAGTTTCGCCGGCGCGCGGCTGCCATTTCATCAGCCGCTTTTCCGCCAGGGTGACCAGGCCATCCAGCACCAGGGCGAACACGGTGAGCACCACGATGCCGGCGAAGACGGTGTTCACGTCCAGCGTGCCTTCGGCCTGCAGGATCAGGTAGCCGACGCCACTGGCCGAGCCCAGGTATTCGCCCACGACCGCCCCGACGAAGGCCAGGCCCACCGACGTATGCAGGCTGGAGAACACCCAGCTGGTCGCCGACGGCAGGTAGACGTGGCGCAGCAACTGGCGGCGATCCGCGCCCAGCATGCGGGCATTGTCGAGCAAGGTGGTGCTGACTTCGCGCACGCCCTGGTAGACGTTGAAGAACACGATGAAGAACACCAGCGTCACGGCCAGCGCCACCTTGGACCAGATGCCCAGGCCGAACCACATGCCGAAGATGGGCGCCAGGATGACGCGCGGCATCGAGTTGGCCGCCTTGATGTAGGGATCCAGCACCAGGCTGGAGCCGCGCGACAGCCCCAGCCACAGGCCGCAACCCAGGCCGGCGACGGTACCGATGATGAAGGCCAGGACGGTTTCGGACAGGGTCACCCACAGATGCTGATAGACATCGGCATCCGTGACGAACCAGGCCCAGACCCGCTGGGCGACCTTGAGGGGTTCGCCGAAGAAAAAGGCGACGTTCTGGCTGCGCGAAGCAACGTGCCACGCCAGCAGCAGGATAATCAACAACGACAACTGCCAGACGCGCAGTGACTTGGAACCGGGTTTGATCATATTGGACATGGCTAGGACCTACACCCGCTTCTGCTGAGCGTAGCCCTTCAGGACCTCTTCACGCAGCACATCCCAGATGGCGGCGTGCAGTTCGACGAAGCGCGGATGGCTACGCACTTCGGCGACGTCGCGCGGGCGCGGCAGGTCGATATGGAATTCACCGATAGGATGCGTGCCCGGGCCGGCCGACAGCACGATCACCCGATCGCTCATGGCGATGGCTTCGTCGAGATCGTGCGTGATGAACAGCACGGCTTTACGTTTGGCCATCCACAGGTCCAGCACCTCGTTTTCCATCAGTTGGCGCGTCTGGATGTCGAGAGCGGAGAACGGCTCGTCCATGAGGATGATGTCGGGATCGCGGATCAGCGTCTGGGCCAACATTACGCGCTTGCGCATGCCGCCCGACATCTGGTGCGGATAGCGATCCTCCGAACCACCCAGACCGACGCGGCGCATCCACTCGCGGCCACGCTCATCGGCCTCGGCGGCCGGCACGTGCGCGAACTCCAGCCCGGCCTTGACGTTGTCCAGCGCATTGCGCCAGGGCAGCAAGGCTTCACCCTGGAACATGTAGCCGGCACGGCGGTTGATGCCCTTGAGGGGTTCGCCGAACACCTTGATCTGCCCGCTGGTCGGCGACAGCAAGCCCGCCCCAACATTCAGCAGGGTGGACTTGCCGCAACCGGTGGGACCCACCACGGAGACGAATTCGCCAGGGGCGACCGTCAGCGTGGATTCCCGCACGGCGGTGTAGCGTTTTCCACCGCCTTCGCGGGAAATGAACGTGCAGGTGATGTTGTCCAGCGAAAGTGCTGCTTCAGCCATTCGGGTATTTCTCGTTGGCGCGCTTGGCGAATTCATTGGTCCAGATCTTGGACGGGTCGACCTTGGCCGCATCGAAATCCGGCACGAAGGCGGCCAGTGCCTTGACCGCGGTGGCGGCGCCATCCTCGGGGATGATGCCGTCGGGCGACAGGCCTTCCATGCTGGCTTTCAGGGCGGCCTTGTAGACTTCCGGCTCGCCCAGCAGGTAATTGGCCGGCACCGCCTTGGCGATTTCGTCGATGCTGGCGTTGTGGATCCACTTGTCCGCGCGCACGATGGCATTGGCCAGGGCCTGCACCGTGTTGGGATTGGCGTCGATATAGCTCTGCGCCGTGTACAGGGTGCCAGCCGGCATGTTGCCGCCGAAGATGTCACGCGTGTCCTTCAGGGTACGCGTGTCGGCGATGACCTTCATGTCGCCGGCGCTGACCAGCGCGGTGACCACCGGGTCCGTGTTGGACATGGCATCGACCTGGCCCGAGCGCAGCGCGGTGATGGCGCCGGCACCGGCGCCCACGCCGATGATGGACACGTCCGACGGCTTCAGGCCGTGCTTGGCCAGGAAGAAGTTGACCACCATATTGGTGGACGAACCCGGCGCCGTGACGCCGATCTTCTTGCCCTTGAGGTCGGCCGGCGACTTGTAGTTCGCCATGGTCTTGGTGGAGACGCCGAAACCGATCAGGGGGGCACGGCCCTGCAGCACGAAGTTGCGGTAGAACTGGCCTTTGGACTGCAGGTTCAGCGAGTGCTCGAAAGCGCCCGACACCACGTCGGCGCTGCCACCCACCACTGCCTGCAGGGCCTTGGCGCCGCCGGCGAAGTCGGCGATGGTGACATCCAGGCCTTCGTCCTTGAAGTAGCCGCGCACTTCGGCGATGGTCAGGGGCAGGTAGTAAACCAAGGCCTTGCCGCCGACGGCGATCGCCACCTTGGTCTTTTCGAGTTTCGCGGCCCGCGCGAAGGCGGGGGCCAGGCTCATGACGCCGGCCGAGCCGGCGAGTTTGAGCAGTTCACGGCGAGTGACTGTCATTTTTGTGTCTCCGATGTGTGATCCGTGGCCTGCGGGCGGCGGATTCCGATCGCGCCGGATTGGGCCAGCTCTGCGATTGTCGCGGAATCATACCCCAGCGCCTGCAGGACTTCCTCCGTATGTTCCCCTAAGCCGGGGCCCAACCAGCGCGTGGCGCCCGGCGTGGCCGACAGCTTGGGGCTGACCGCCGGCAGTTTTACTGGCGTGCCGTCGGGGAAATGATGCTGTTCGATCATGGACCGCGCGAGGAATTGCGGGTCGGTGAACATGTCCGCCACACTGAAGATCTTGCCCACCGGCACGTCGGCCTGCCGCAAGGTTTCCAGTGCGCCTTCGATCTGCTGGCCATCGCACCACTGCTGGATGGCGCCGTCGATTTCCTCCACGCGGCGCGCGCGGCCGTCATTGCGCGCCAAGTCGGGATCGGCGGCCAGGTCGGCGCGGCCGATGGCTTGCATCAGGCGCAGGAAGATGGCGTCGCCATTGCCGGCGATGACGATGTTCTGGCCGTCGGCCGTGGTGTAGGTGTTGGACGGCACGATACCCGGCAGTGCGCCGCCGGTGCGCTCTCGCACCACACCGGCCACGTCGTACTCGGGCACCAGGCTTTCCATCATGTTGAAGACCGACTCGTAGAGCGCCACGTCGACCATCTGGCCCTGGCCGCCCTTCTGGCCATCCCAGCGCCCGCCCGTGGCGTCACGATGGCGCAAGGCCATCATGGCGCCGATGACACCATGCAAGGCAGCAATGGAATCGCCGATGGATATGCCCACCCGCACCGGCGGCCGGTCCGGATGGCCGGACACGTAGCGCAGCCCGCCCATCGATTCGCCAATCGCGCCGAAGCCCGGCATGTCGCGCATCGGGCCGGTCTGGCCGTAGCCCGATAGCCGCACCATGATGGTGGAGGGATTGCGCGCGCGCAGTTGCTCGTAGCCCAGGCCCCACTTTTCCAGCACGCCAGGGCGGTAGTTTTCGATGACAACGTCGGCTTCGAGCGCCAGCTGCAAGGCGATGTCGCGGGCTCTTTCGTCCTTCAGGTTCAGGGCGATCGAGCGCTTGTTGCGCGCCTGCACCGTCCACCACAGCGAATTGCCTTCATGCAGATGGCGCCAGGTGCGGATCGGATCGCCGCCGCCCTTGCCGTCCGGGCCGGCGGGGGTTTCCACTTTGATGACGTCGGCACCGAATTCGCCGAACAGGCGGGCAGCAAAAGGGCCCGCGATGAGCGTGCCCAGTTCGAGTACTTTCAATCCAGCCAAGGCTGACATCCTGGCGTCTCCTTTATCTTCAGGCCGGTCTTTTTCATGCCGTTCTTGATGCCGATTTTGCTGTCCGCTTTCTTATGCCGGCTCTTCCATGCCGACACTTCTACGCCGACTTGCGTTCCATCAGCGCCCAGGCGATGGTGCCGGCGTCGACGTACTCGAGCTCGCTGCCGGCGGGCACGCCACGCGCCAGGCGTGTCACCGACAGGCCGCGTTCGCGCAGCGCCTCGCCCAGGAAATGGGCGGTGGTCTCGCCTTCGGCAGTGAAGTTGGTGGCCAGGATGACTTCCGTGACCACGCCGTCGGCGGCACGCCGCAATACGCGCTCGAAATCCAGCTCGCGCGGGCCCACGCCTTCGAGCGGCGCCACCCGGCCCATCAACACGTAGTACAGGCCGCGATAACCGTGGCTGGACTCGATCATGTTCTGGTCCGCCGGGGTTTCGACGATGCACAGCTGCGAAGGGTCGCGGCGCGGATTGGCACACGTTGCGCAGATTTCGTCTTCGGCGAAGCTGTTGCAACGTGCGCAATGGCGCAAGTTCGTGGTGGCGCCGGCCAGCGCGCGGCCGAGCAGTTCGGCGCCCTGCAGATCGTGCTGCAGAAGGTGGTAGGCCATGCGGCGCGCCGACCGCACGCCAACGCCGGGCAGGCGGCGCAGCGCCTCGATCAGCGCCAGCAGCGGCTCGGGTTCAGGCAGCAAGGGCTCCATGCGGCTCCGTGGATCAGAAGGGGAATTTCATGCCGGGGGGCATGGGCATGCCGGCGGTCACACCGGCCATCTTTTCCTGGCTGGTGGCTTCGGCCTTGCGCAGCGCGTCGTTGAAAGCGGCCGCGACCAGGTCTTCCAGCATGTCCTTGTCATCGCCCAGCAGGCTGGGATCGATGGCCACGCGCTTGACGTCGTGGCGGCAGGACATCGTCACCTTGACCAGGCCGCCGCCGGAGGCGCCTTCGACCAGGATGTCGGCCAGCGCTTCCTGGGCCTTCTTCATGTTTTCCTGCATTTGCTGCGCCTGGCGCATCAAACCGGCCAATTGTCCTTTCATCATGATGGGAACGTCCTTCTGGGAAATGGAATAAAGGGGAGTTGCCAGTCAGCGCGCGTCATGCCGCGGCTGCCAGTGGGGGTTCGATGGCGCGGATGGAACCGGGCACGATCTTGCCGCCGAAATTGTTGATCAGGTCTTGCACGAAGGGGTCGACGACGGCCGCTTCCTCGGCGGCCTGTTGCCGTGCCGCGCGTTCGTGCTGGGCGACGGCGTGGGCGGTGCCGTCGCCGGTGGCGCCGAACTCGACCTCCAGGCGGATGGCCTGACCGAAGTGTTCACACAGGACGGTTTGCAGTCTCTGTTTGCTGGCGCTATCGACCAGGGTGCGCACGGCCAGGCGCAGGCGCACCAGGTCGCCCTGCAGGCCGGCCCATTCGCTTTGGCGCGCCACTTCGGCGGCCAGGCCGGTGACCGGCAGCTTGGCGGCCAGGGCGGGCCAGGAGGCGGGGTCCATGTCGGCCAGGCGGGGCGCGCGGGATGCGCGGGCGCCGGGACGGCCGGCCGGGGGGCGGTTGACTACTGGCGTGCGGCGCGGCGCATCGTCCGCCGGCATGCCGACGCTCAGCGTCTCGAAGCCGTCGTCATCGTCAGCATCGGCGCTGGCGGTGAAACCGTCGTCGTTGCCGAAATAGGCGCCGTCACCGGCGTAGCCGCCCTGAGCGTCGTCCGGGATGACTTCGTCGACCCAGGATGGCGGCTCGTCAGCGGCGGGGGGCTTGGGTGCGGCGGGAGCTTGTTGGGGGGCGGCAGCTTGCTGGGAGGCAGATGCCGGCTGCGGCACCGGCGCTTGTTGCGAAGGCGGCGCGGAGACAGCGGCCGCGGTGGATGTGGCGGCTGATGAAGCCCCCACATCATTCTGATCCCAAGGAGGCGGCGAGCCGGCGGCGGCGGTCGAAACCGGCGCAGCCGAAACCGGCGCAGCCGAAACCGGCGCAGCCGAAACCGGCGCAGCCGAAACCGGCGCAGCCGAAACCGGCGCAGCCGAAACCGGCGCAGCCGAAACCGGCGCAGCCGAAACCGGCGCAGCCGAAACCGGCGTAGCCGAAACCGGCGCAGCCGAAACCGGCGTAGCCGAAACCGGCGTAGCCGAAACCGGCGTAGCCGAAACCGGCGCGGCCGAAACCGGCGCAGCCGAAACCGGCGCGGCCGAAACCGGCGCGGCGGCCGGCGCCGAGGCCACCGGGACGGCGGCAGCGGGCGTCATAGCCGCAGGGGTATTCGTGTGGCCCGTCGACTCCTGGCTGCCGCGCGTCGGCGGCGGCATCGTCTGCGGGGGGCCGGCCTCGCCGCTCAAGGACAACATGCGCAGGCAAGCCATGACGAAGCCGGCGTACTCGTCCGGCGCCAGCGCCAATTCCTGCCGGCTGTGCACCGCCACCGAATAGAACAATTGCACCGCGTCGCCGTGCAGTATCCCGGCCAGGCGCGCCACATCGGCCGCCAGCGGATCATCGGCCGGCGTGGCTCCGCGTACCCTCTGCTCGATGGCCACCCTTGACAGCAGCACGGCCAGATCAGCCAGCGCCCCGCCATACGACAAGCCACGCGTGGCCAATTCGTCGGCCACCGCCAGCACCGCCAGCGCATCCCCTGTCGCCAGGGCATCGAGCAGTCGCACCAGATGTCGCTGATCGATAGTCCCGAGCATGCCGCGCACGGCCTCCTCGGTCAGGTTGCCGGCACTATAGGCAATGGCCTGGTCCGTCAGCGACAGCGCATCGCGCATCGAACCGGACGCGGCCTGGGCAATCAGGCGCAAGGCCGGCACCTCGGCAGCGACCTGCTCGGCGCCCAGCACATGGGTCAGATGCCCGACGATGGCATCGGGCGGCATCTGCTTCAAATTGAATTGCAGGCAGCGCGACAGCACCGTCACCGGAATCTTTTGCGGATCGGTGGTCGCGATGATGAACTTGACGTGAGGGGGCGGCTCTTCCAGCGTCTTCAACATGGCGTTGAAGGCGTGCCCGGTCAGCATGTGCACTTCGTCGATCATGTAGACCTTGAAGCGCCCCGCGCCCGGCGCGTACACCGCCTGCTCCAGCAACTGGGTCATTTCATCGACCCCGCGGTTGGACGCCGCGTCCAGCTCCAGATAGTCGACAAAGCGGCCGGCATCGATTTCCGTGCAGGCCCGGCAGACGCCACAGGGCTTGGACGTGATGCCGATTTCGCAGTTGAGCGATTTCGCCAGGATGCGCGACAGCGTAGTCTTGCCCACGCCCCGCGTACCCGTGAAAAGCCAGGCGTGATGCAGGCGTTGCGTATCCAGTGCATGCGTCAACGCGCGCACCACGTGGTCCTGCCCCACCAGGGTGTCGAAGGATCGGGGCCGCCACTTGCGAGCCAGTACGAGATAGGTCATGGGCGGATTGTAGAGCCTACCGGTCTTGAAGACGGGCCTGAAAGACAAAAGGGACGGGCCACGACGACCACCGGCGCTTTGACACGCGGTTCCGTCATGGCCCGTCCCTTGGGGAATTAGTTGACGAGCCTTACTCCGGCACTGATCCTAAACGACTATGGCTGCTTCGTTCCCGACCTGACCAGGTTCACCGCCGAACCATGCGAAGGGGCCCGTCAACGCGAATTCTAACAGATCGGCGGGATGCCCCTTCCGGATGCTCAGCGCGGGCAGTCCCACGCGCCCTTCCCTTCGGCTATGGCTATGGCTTGGACCAGGCATCCCTGTCCACGCTCTCCGGACCAGCCCGGCTGGACAAAGGTGATGCGCCCCGGCTTGGGCCTGGGCCTGGGCCTGGGCCTTGGCCTTGGCCAGCGACATGATGCCTGCTCAGGCTCACGCCCTCACGCCCGCAGCTCCGGCACGTAGCCCTCGGTCCAAGCCAGCCTGGGCATGGGATCCGGCCGAGGCGACCACGCTTCGATGAGCACGCCGTACGAGATCGCCCCGAGCGCCGGCCGCGCCAGGCGCAGGTTGGCTAGCGGTTTCACGAACACGGTTGCGGCATCCTGGCCCCGGGCGATGACGGCGTCTTTCACCAGATGGGCCGTCACCAGATAAGCCTTGCCCAGGTAGACCAGCGAAGCGCTGTTTTCCTCGATCATCGGGGAGACGATGCTCACTTCTATCCGGGAGACCCCGGTGTCGCGGAAATCGCGGACAGCGTGATCCAGGCGCTGGTTCAAATCCTCGTCGAATGCCTCGGGCGCTTCGGGCATCGATTTCAGCAGCACGGGCGGCAGCGCCCATAGGGTGGGATCGCGGCGGGGTGGCTGGGGCAGCATCCCGCCGACCCGCACCTCTACCGCGCCGGGCCTTGCCAGCCTTTGCGAAGGGGGGGAGATGCCGAACGAATACTCGGCGCCCACTTGGATCGGGTCTTCGACGCCCTTGCTCAACAGGTACTGTTTCACGGCCTGCGCCCGCGCCGAAGCATCTCGAAAAAATATCCGCCCGACGCAATAGACCACGTCGATACGCTTGAGCACCAGCTTGTCCATGTGCGCTACCAGATCGTCGAGACCGGCGCGCAGGCCCTCATCGAATGCGTCCACGCTGAGCGGTACCGATTCGAAAAAGTCGGAAGTGACAAATACTGGCGGTGTCGCCGCATACGTTTCCAGCAGGGCCGCCGCGTTGGCGGCGGCAAGCGACTGCCTGGCGCTGTCGATTCCCGCCAGACGCGGGAGGTCAGGATCGGTCGCCGGCGCCACGGCGCCATGCGTCGAATGATAAGAAGCCGCCGTGTCGGCGGCCGCTACGGTAAAGCTGGAAGTCATTGCCTTTCTGGTAACGCGATTGCCCCAGGCAGCGCGCTGTTTACGTCAATCTTGCGCTCCGCAGGCAATGCAGACACCAAAGGCTGGCTGCGCCGAAAGCACGAAAGAGAACCATCCAAGGAGGATCTCCGAACACTTCGCCTATTTCAAAAATTCCACTCTAGATGGAACGGCATCAGTACCGGAGGCGACAAAGAGGTTCCGCAGCCAGACCTTTCCAATCGGAGCTGTGACGCCCTCCACCCGGAACGACCCATATTCCTACATCGGTGTATGAACAGGCTGACATGCGCAAAGTACTCACATAATCCCAAATGGAGCCGCGCCTTGCCATTTACCAAGATAGTTCAGTGCGGGGACTCCCAGACCGTCCGCATCCCCGCGGAACTTGCATACGACAAAACGGATGTTGAACTCGAAATAGAGCGAATTGGGGCCGAAATCCGCATTCGGCCGGCCCAGCGTTCACTTGCCGAAGTACCGAACGTATTGGCACGGTTCTCACCTGATTTCATGAGCGGCGGGCGAGGCGGCCAGGAACAGGCAAAGCGGGCCGCGACTGACGACCCGGCGCTCGTTACCGTTCGCGGCAGACCCGCCTATGTGCTTTTGAGCATCCGCAAAAATCTAAACCTGCAGAGCGAACAGGATTCCGACGAAAATTCTGAAACGACGCTGTGAGCAGCCGCCAGTGTGCCCTCGATGTTAGAATCTTGATCCTTTCCGGCGTAGCCCTCGCTGCGCCCGCTGCTCAGCGACTCGCCGTAGTTAAACGGATATAACCGGCCCCTCCTAAGGGTCAATTGGTGGTTCGATTCCACCCGGCGAGGCCAAGCTCCCTTCCCCCGCAGTCCCTACCGCTTGGTCAACGCGATCAGGTACGAACACGGTTTATCGCTGGGATTCGCGAACGTACATGCGGCCGGGCGGCCTAGTTCCAGGCAATCGCCTACCTGCAAAGTGTGCGTGTCCGGGCCTTCCTGGAAAACCAGGACGCCTTCAAGGACCCACATCAATTGGTGCTGGAAGGTGAACGCATCCGGGGGATAGGACACCCGCGCATTCGGGGGCAGGTCGATACGCAATAGTTCGGTTACGCCGCCATTGGAGGGCGACACGGTGCGCCGCACGTAGCCGGTTTCGGGATCCACCCATACCCGCTGGTCCTCGTGCCGCGACAGCCGGCCATTGGCCTCCTCCGCCATCGCCAGCAGCGCCGATAACTGCAGGCCGAAGGCGCCCGACAGGCGCCCCAGAATGGTGGCCGTGGGGCTGGTCTCCCCCCGCTCGATCTTGCTGATCATGGCCTTGGACACGCCAGAACGCTCCGCCAGCTCCGCCAACGACCACTTGCGCGCATCACGCTCTTGTTTGACGTGCTGGGCAATGGCCGCGGAGGGATCGTGGAAGGTGGGACTCATGATGGACGCGCCTTGGCGATGGAGCGGGGCCGAGATGGCTGGACCTGGATCGCCTGGCTCTGGACAGGGGCCACGATTATACGTTCGGGACAGTTCGCGTTATGAACCGCTGCCCCATCTCCCATCTCCCACTTTCCATCCCCGACCTCCCGTCCAGTCGCCCAACGCGCACGCCCTGATAACGTCAGCCCCGCCCGCCCGGCGCTGGCGCGCCGCTACGCGGATCTGCCAGTCTTCCTGCGCCAGAGCATCTCCCAGGAGTGGAACGTGGATCGTTAGGTCGATGCCGAAATGGAGACTGAGGCCCCATCAGGACAAACCCGAAGCATAGCGAAAACGTCTTGTATCCGATTCATATCGTCCACTATATTGGACACACCATTTGATCCAGATCAAATCTGGTTCGAAAACAAGTCCAACGACCTATCAAAAACGGAATCGAGATGGCGCGCGAAATTCGGATCAATGCGTTCGACATGAATTGCATCGGGCATATCCAGCAAGGCCTGTGGACGCACCCGCGCGATCAGTCGACCCGATATACCGACATCCATTACTGGACCCGACTGGCGCAGAAACTGGAAGCCGGCCTGTTCGACGGCATTTTCTTCGCCGACGTGCTGGGCGCCTACGACGTCTACGGCGGCAACACCGACGCCACGCTCAAGGGCGCCGTGCAGTTGCCGGTGAACGACCCCTCCCTGCTGATCCCCGCCATGGCCGCCGCCACCCGCCACCTGGGCTTCGGCGTGACCTGCAACCTCACCTACGAACCGCCCTTCTCGTTCGCCCGCCGCATGTCCACGCTGGATCACCTGAGCGGCGGGCGCATCGGCTGGAACATCGTCACCGGCTACCTGGACAGCGCCGCGCGCGCCACCGGCCTGACGGGACAGATGGCCCACGACGACCGCTACGACCTGGCCGACGAATACATGTCCCTGGTCTACAAGCTGTGGGAAGGCTGCTGGGAAGACGGCGCCGTGGTCAATGACCGCGCGCATCGCATCTACGCGGATCCCGCCAAAGTCCACCGCGTGCACCACGACGGCCGCCAATACAAGGTGGATGCCCTGCACTTGTCCGAACCCTCGCCCCAACGTACCCCCATCCTGTACCAGGCCGGCGCATCCACCCGTGGCCGCCAATTCGCGGCCATGCACGCCGAATGCGTGTTCGTGAACGGCCAGAGCATGAGCGGCGTGCGCGCCATCGTCGACGACATCCGCGGGCTGGCGGTAAAACAGGGCCGCCAGGCCAGCGACCTCAGCGTGTTCCTGGGCGCCACCGTCATCACCGGCAAGACCGAAGCCGAGGCCCGCGAAAAGTTCGAGGACTATAAGCAATACGTGGATATCGAAGCCGCGCTGGCGCACGCTTCAGCATCCATGGGCATAGACTTCGCCAAGTACGAGATGGACGAACCCATCCAGACCGGCCAAAGCCAGGCCATCGTGTCCAACGTCGAAGCCATGACGCGCACCGCCGGCCCCACCTGGACCAAGCGCAAGCTCATCGACCAATTGGTGCTGGGCAGCCGCCAGGCCCCGTTGGTAGGCTCCGCCGAACAAGTGGCCGACACCTTGATCGCATGGACGGAGCAGGCCGATGTGGACGGCTTCAATCTCTCCCGCACCGTCACGCCCGAATGCTTCGAGGATTTCATCGACCTGGTGGTGCCCATCCTGCAGGAACGCGGCGCCTACAAAACCGCCTATCGCGAAGGTGTCTATCGCGAAAAGCTTTTCGGCCACGCCCACTTACCGGATACGCACCAGGCCGCGCGCTATCGCGCTCACGCGTAAGCCGCCACGCGGGCCCCGCCGCTGACTGTACGGACGACACTGAAATGATCGACAAGACTGCTTATCGCGATGCCATGGCCAGGTTGGGCGCGGCCGTCAACGTAATTACCAGCGACGGTCCCGCCGGGCGCTGCGGCTGCACCGCCTCCGCGGTGTGCGGTGTGACCGACCAGCCGCCCATGCTGCTGGTATGCATCAACCGCAGCAGCCGCAACAACACCGCCTTCAAGGAAAACGCCCGCCTGTGCGTCAACGTGCTGGACGCCAGCCAACAGGCCCTGGCCCTGCGCTTCGCGTCCAAGGACATGGAAGTCGACGAGCGCTTTTCCGCGGGCGATTGGGGCGTGCTGGAAACCGGCTCGCCGGTGCTGCGCGGCGCGGCGGTATCGCTGGACTGCGACATCACCTTCACCGCCGAAGTCGGCACGCACACGGTGTTCTATTGCGCCGTGCGCGGCGCCACCAGCCTGGAAAACAGCGAAGCGCTGATCTATTTCGACCGCGGCTTCCACCGGGTCGGCCGTGTCACGCACGCTGTCGGCGCCTGAACCCATGCCCAGCGCCAGCCATCCCGCGCAAGCGGCCCGCCCGCCGGGCGCCGGCAAGGCCGCGTCGCTCGTGATCCTGCTGTTCTGCCAGGTCTGCGCCATGTCGGTCTGGTTCGCGTCCGCCGCCGCCGTGGCGACGATCAAGCAGACGGTCACGCTGACGTCCTGGCAAGAAGCCCTGCTGACCAGTTCGGTGCAGGCAGGCTTCGTCGCGGGCACCATCATCAGCGCGCTGCTGGGACTGGCGGACCGCTTCGATCCGCGGCGCCTGTTCATGATTTCGGCCTGGGTGGCAGCGGGGGCCACTTTGCTGCTGGTCGTGTGCCCGCCCGCCGGCGCCCCGGTATACGTATTGCGATTCCTGACGGGCATGTGCATGGCCGGTGTCTATCCCGTGGGGATGCGCCTGGCGGCGACCTGGGCCAACCGCGACCTGGGCCTGCTGATCGGCCTGTTGGTGGGCGCGCTGACGCTGGGCTCGGCCAGCCCGCATCTGCTGGCGGCGTTCGGCGGCATGCAATGGACATCGGTCTACCTGGCCGCCGGCGCGCTGGCCGCCGTGGCCGGCCTGGCCATCAATGCCTGCGGCGTGGGGCCGGCCATGACGCGCGCCGTGCGCTTGAACCCGGCAGCGGTGGCGCAGGCCTGGCGCCAACGGCCGCTGCGCCTGGCCAACCTGGGCTACCTGGGACATATGTGGGAGCTCTACGCCATGTGGGCGTGGCTGGCGGTATTCCTGCAATTCAGTTTCGAAGCCAGCGGCGCGGCCGAGCCGCGCCTGGCCGCCGAACGCATCACCTTCATCGCGATCGGCGCGGGCGCCATCGGTGCCTGGGCGGGCGGCTGGTTGGCCGACCGCTACGGCCGCACGGCGGTAACCACCATCGCCATGCTGATCAGCGCATCGTGCGCCGCGACCATAGGCTGGACCGCCGGCGCGCCGATGGCCGTGGTGGCGACGATCGCCGTGGTGTGGGGGATTTCCGCCATCGCCGATTCGGCGCAGTTCTCGGCAAGCATCGCCGAACTGGGCGCGCCGGACAGCATCGGCACCTTGCTCACCGCGCAGACCTGCGCGGGCTTTCTGCTTACCTTGGTCAGTATCCATCTGGTGCCGCCCGTGCAGGCGGCGCTTGGATGGCCCGGCGCGTTCGGGATGCTGGCCATCGGACCGGCCATCGGTTGCGTGATGATGCTGCGCCTGCGTGGCGATCCGGCATCGCTGCGCATGGCCAACGGACGTCGATGATCCCGGCCGCACAGGCCATTTGCAACGCAATCCAGGAAATCATGAACAGCTATCCCCCCATCCGGATGCTGATCGACGGCGCGTGGATAGAAGCGCCCGGCCAGCCTGTCATCAATCCGGCCTCCGGCCTGGCTATCGGCACGGTGCCCCATGCACAAGCGCATCATCTGGATGCCGCACTAGCCGCCGCGGCCAAGGGCTTCGCTACGTGGCGCCGTACCGCCCCGGCCGAGCGCGCCCGCGTCATGCTGCGCGCCGTGGCGCTGGTGCGCGAACGCGTGGAAGAAATCGCCCACGACATCACGCTGGAACAGGGCAAGCCGCTGGCGCAGTCGCGCGCGGAAATCTTGCGCGGCTGCGATCTGATCGAATGGGACGCCACGGAAGCGCGCCGCCTGTACGGACGGATCGTGCCCGCCGAACCCGGCATGCGCCATACGGTGATACGCGAGCCCGTGGGCGTGGTGGCGGCGTTCACGCCGTGGAATTTTCCGCTCAGCTCGCCAGCCCGCAAAGTGGGGGGAGCCCTGGCGGCGGGTTGCGCCATTATTCTCAAGGCGTCGGAGGAAACGCCCGCCGGCGCGATGCATCTGGCCCAGGCTTTCCTGGACGCCGGCTTGCCGCCAGGCGCGTTCAATCTGGTGTTCGGCGATCCCGCCTTCATTTCCCAGCACCTGATCACCCATCCCGTGATCCGCCTGGTCACGTTCACCGGATCGACAGCCGTGGGCAAGCACCTGGCCGCCTTGGCAGGCGCCCATATGAAACCGGTCATCATGGAGCTGGGCGGCCATGCGCCCGTCATCATTTGCGAAGACGCCGACCCGCGCGCCGCCGCCTTGGCCAGCGTCAAGGCCAAGCTCAATAATGCTGGCCAGGTCTGCGTGGCGCCCACGCGCTTCTTCGTGCATGCCGCCATCCACGATGAATTCGTGGCGGCTTTCGGCGAACTGGGGGCAAACGTGAAGCTGGGCGACGGCATGGCGGCCGATAGCGACATCGGTCCGGTCGCCAACGCGCGCCGTCTGCACAGCCTGAAGCAGTTGACCGACGACGCGGTGTCCAAGGGCGCGCGCCTGCTGTGCGGCGGCGCGCCTCGCGACGGCCACGGCTTCTACTTCCCCTTCACCATCCTGGCGGATGTGCCGGCGCATGCGCTGGCCATGCACGAGGAACCTTTCGGTCCCTTGTGCCTGGTCACCCGCGTGCATTCGCTGGACGAGGCCATCGCCCAGGCCAACAGCCTGCCGTTCGGCCTGGCGGGTTACGCCTTCACCGAATCGGCCCGCAACGCGCGGCGCCTCGGCGATGAACTGGAAGTCGGCAACCTGGCCATCAATCACTTCGTCT
Source organism: Bordetella sp. LUAb4 (assembly GCF_021325795.1). Taxonomy (GTDB): domain Bacteria; phylum Pseudomonadota; class Gammaproteobacteria; order Burkholderiales; family Burkholderiaceae_B; genus Bordetella_C. The sequence continues at coordinate 240,334 of NZ_JAHPZX010000001.1, forward strand.
CCGCCGTGTCGGAAACGCCGTTCGGCGGCGTCAAGGACAGCGGCTATGGCCGAGAGGGAGGCACGGAAGGCCTGGAGTGCTACACGCATGCGAAAAGCATATCCCACCTGACCGCCTAGGAATCCGGCAGGCGAACACGACCAACGCGCGTATACGCGGACGAATGTTTGAAGGTATGGGTGTTTGAAGGTATGGGTGTGTGAAGGTACGGATATACGAACGTACCCACGTACGAATGCAAAGAAGATCGGCCTGCGCAAGATGGGCACGGCGCAAACAATGCACATGGGGAAAGAATAATGATCGAGCTTCGAGCCATACAAAAGAGCTACCAGGTGGCTGGAGCGGCTGTCGTGGCACTGAAGGAAATCGACCTGACCATCGAGTCGGGCGAGATATTCGGCATCATCGGCCATTCCGGTGCGGGCAAGTCGACCTTGCTGCGCATGTTGAATCTGTTGGAACGTCCCACCGGCGGCAGTGTGTCGGTGGGCGGTGTCGACCTGCTGGCCTTGAATGATGAAGACCTGCGCCAGTTCCGCCAGGGCGTGGGTATGATTTTCCAGCACTTCAACCTGCTGGGATCCAAAACCGTGGGCGACAACGTGGCCTTCCCCTTGAAGATCGCCGGCAAGGCCGACAAGCCGCGGATCGACGCCCGCGTGGACGAGCTGCTTGAACTGGTCGGCCTGCAACGCCACAAGCACAAGTATCCGCGCCAGCTATCAGGCGGCGAAAAACAACGCGTGGGCATCGCCCGCGCGCTGGCGAACCATCCACGCCTGCTGCTGTGCGACGAGGCGACCAGCGCGCTCGATCCGCAAACCACCCGGTCCATCCTGCAGCTGCTGCGCGAAATCAACGAGAAGCTGGGCTTGACCATCGTGCTGATCACGCACGAGATGGATGTGATACGGACGGTCTGCGACAAGGTGGCCGTGATCGACTCAGGCCTGATCGTCGAGCGCGGGCCCGTCAGCAAGATCTTCCTGCACCCGCAGCACCAGACCACGCGGCGCTTCGTGCAGGAAGCCGAACACTGCCCCGGCAACACGACCGGCGTGGCGCCGACACCGGCCGGCAGCCGCCACAAGACCATACGGCGATTGACGTTCATGGAGGATACGGTGCATCAGCCCATTCTCTCGCGCACCGCACGCGAGTTCGGCATCGATTTCTCCATACTCAGCGGCCGTATCGAGCAGATCAAATCCACCACCTGCGGCCAGATGACCATTGCGCTGGAAGGCGACGGCGTCCGGATCCAGGAAGCGCTGGCCAGCCTGTGCGCACTGGGTGTCACCGTCGAGGAGGCAGCGGCATGAGCGCGTACCTGAGCGGACTATTCATCAATGTGGACTGGCTGGACATCGGCTGGGCAACGGTCGATACGCTGTTGATGCTGGGCGGCTCGCTGCTGTTGACGCTGCTGCTGGGCCTGCCCCTGGGCGTACTGCTGTTTCTTACCAGTCCCAGCCAGCTGCGTGCTTCGCCGCGCACCTACGGCGCCGTGTCGCTGGTGGTGAACGTGCTGCGCTCGCTGCCCTTCGTGATCCTGCTGATCGCGATGATCCCGGTGACGGTGTTCCTGACCGGCACGTCGCTGGGCGTAATGGGCTCGATTCCGGCGCTGGTGGTGGCGGGCATTCCCTTCTTCGGACGCCTGGTCGAATCCGCACTGCGCGAAGTGGACCGCGGCATCATCGAAGCGTCGCTGGCCATGGGCTCCAACACGCGCCAGATCGTGCTCGGCGCCCTGCTGCCGGAAGCCTTGCCCGGCATTCTGGCGGCGGCCACGGTCACCGCCATCGCGCTGGTGTCGTACACCGCGCTGGCGGGCGTGGTGGGCGGCGGCGGCCTGGGCGATCTGGCGATCCGCTACGGCTACCAGCGCTTCCAGCTGGACGTGATGTTCATCACCATCATCTTCCTGCTGGCGCTGGTGCAGATCCTGCAAAGCGTGGGCAGCCGCCTGGTCCTGCATTTCAGCCGATAAGCATTTCACCCGACAGTCTTACCAACCCGTTGGAACATACAACCGATAGCCGGAGAGAACGAAGTGAAGAAAATCATCGCACTGCTGGCCCTGACCTGCGCCTTTTCGGCACAGGCAGCCGACCGCCTGGTCGTTGGTGCCAGCCCCACGCCGCACGCCGAGATCCTGGAAAACCTGAAACCCATGCTGGCCAAGGAAGGGGTCGAACTGGACGTTCGCATCTACACCGACTACGTACAGCCCAATGTGCAACTGGCGGAAAAGCGCATCGACGCGAATTTCTTTCAGCACAAGCCGTACATGGATGAATTCAACCGCAGCCGCGGCACCCACATCGTTGCCGTCAGCGATATTTTCGTCGCCCCCTTCGGCGCCTATTCGAGCAAGGTCAAGAACATCAAGGACCTGAAGGACGGGGCGACCGTGGCGATTCCGAATGACGCGGTCAACGGCGGCCGCGCGCTGCAATTGCTGCATCAGGCCGGTGTCATCCAGTTGTCCGACCCGAACAACACCAAATCCACGGTGAAGGACATCGCCGCCAATCCCAAGAACGTCAAGATCAAGCAGCTGGAAGCCCCCATGCTGCCCCGCGTGCTGCCCGAGGTCGACCTGGCCGTCATCAACACCACGTTCGCCCTGGAAGCCAAGCTGAACCCGACCACGGACGCCTTGTTCCTGGAAGGCGACAAGTCGTCCTTCGCCAATCTGCTGGCCGCGCGTGCCGACAATCAGGACAGCCCCGCCATGCGCAAGCTGGTCGCGGCCCTGCGTTCACCGCAAGCCGCGAAGTTCATGCAGGACCGTTTCAAGGGCAGCATCGTTCCGGTGTTCTGACCCTAACCGGAATCAACCTCGCCGGAATCACCCTGCCCGGGTGTCACTCCGGCCCAACGCCTGCCGACGGGCCTGGACGTTTCGACGACCAGGCCCGTTTGCCATCCATTACGCCCGTGCATCAGGCCCATGCAGGCAGCCGTAGGCAAAGCCGCGTAGTGCCGTAGTGCCGTAGTGCCGTAGTGCCGTAGTGCCGTAGTCATGCGACAGCCATCTTGCTGCCGAGTGCTCATTTTGATTTTTTCTGAAATATTCGCCGGATCCCTCGAAATCGTTTCGCGACATCGACGCGCTGTTAGTAATATCAATTGCAACGCAATGTCGCCATTATTGACAGCCCGCCGGCCAATGGCCGGAGGAGGCGGACTGTCAGTCGAAGCGGGATCACACCCCATAGGCGTCAGTTCACTTGATTTCTTTTCGTTCCAAACAACGCCTGTCACGTCGCCCGTCCCCCTCGGCCCGCCCAGGGAGCAGACGGATCGCGTGCTGGCTCGGGGAAATTTTCGATGGTGTCTTCCATGGCCAGTTCAGATCAGATGCCCACATCGCGGCGCGGGCGGCGGCTGGGAACGCATCTCGCATTGGTGTTCGGCGCCACGGTACTGGTGGCGATCCTGGGATTGGTCTTTTATGTGCACCGCCAGGTGAGCGGTATGGTCGAGGACGCATCCCAGACCTTGTTCGACCATATGGCGAACGAAAGCCGCAGCCAGATCAACCGGAGCATCAGCGCGGCCGATAGTGTGCTGCAAGCCTTTGCCGCCGATCCGCAGGCGGACGACTTCGCCAGCGCCAACCAACCCGCCTTCATCGAAAGACTGAGCATCCTGTTGCGTTCGTCGCCTTTCCTGTCGGCGTTCTATGTCGGCTACGACGACGGCGGCTTCGTGCTGCTGCGGCGCCTGACCTCGCCCGCCGCCCGGCAGGCCCTGGCCGCGCCTGCTACGGCAAGCTATTTCCTCGAAACCGTCGAGGGGACGCGGATGACACTGTCCTTCCTCGATCATGCGTTGAAGCCTGTGGGAGAGGCTCCCGCCCCGCATGCCCCCTTCGACCCGCGCACACGCGACTGGTACCTGGCCGCGAAGAACGCCAAGGATCCGCAGGGCGTGGCGGATGCCACGGGCGCGACGGCGGCGAAGACCGGGGCGATCGCAACGACGGCGGCGCCTGCGACGACCGGAGCGATTGCGACAGCGGCGCCGGCCACAGCGACTACGACGACTACGACGACGACAACGGCAGCTGGAGCGTCCATCCTCACCGACCCCTACTGGTTCTTCGTCACCAACGAAAGAGGCGTCACGGTCGCGCGCGGCCTGGACTCCGGCAAGGGTGTTGTGGGCGCGGACCTGGGGCTGGCCGACCTGTCGCAAGTGCTGCGGCAGATGAAGGATACGCAGTCCACGGCCCTGCTGCTGCTCAACGATCACAACCAAGTCCTGGCCAGCAGCGTCCCGCTGGAACTGGACGCCTCCGCCAAGGCCGATGCCCAACCGTCGTGGCCCGCATCCTCCATCGCACCGGCCATGTTGGCCTTCGCCAGGAATGCGCAGGACGGGCAGACGCCAACGGGACAAGCCGCGCACGACGGCCAAACCGGACAAATCGCACCGGCCAAGGTCGGCACCATTACCCACGATGACGCCAACTGGGTCATACGCTCGGCTCCTCTGCAATCCGGCCCCTGGATGTTCCGCATCGTCAAAGCCACGCCTTCCAATGAAATGCTGGCCGGCGCGCGCGACCTGGTATCGGTGCTGATGTGGCTGGGCGTCGCCGTGGCCATCATCGCGATGATCGTGGTGCGGGTCGCCTCGCGCAGCATCAGCCAGCCACTGGCGCAATTGGCCCACGACGCCGAACGCATCCAGCGCTTCCAGTTCTCGCCCCCGCCGCAGGAAGTCCGCAGTTCCGTGCTGGAGGTCAAGAGCCTGTCGCAGTCCATGCGCATGGCCAGCACGACCATCCAGCGTTTCATCGAGATCGGCCATGCGCTGGCATCCGAACGCGATCCCGTGCGCCTGAAGCGCCGCTTATTGCTGGAAACCATCAGCGTGGCGGATGCGGATGGCGGCGTCCTGTTGATGATAGGCGACGGTGACGGCACCTTGTCCGTCATCGACCGCGATGCGCCGCCCGACATCACCGAATCGCGCCCCATCGCCCGGCACGATATCGACGCCAATGTCCTGCGGGCACTGACCGGCAAGACGGTCACGTACTTCGACCATACGGATCACGCGCTGACGCCTTTTCTCGCCAGCCTGGTCGATGCGCGGCCGCTGGCGTCCACCCAAGTGTTCCGCTTCTGGATCGTGCCGCTGCGCAACCATTCGGACGAAGTGATGGGCGCCTTGATCCTGGCGGCCAGAATCCAGACCGGCGCGGCCCCCGACGCCAGCCTGGACCTGGTGAGCGCGCTGGCGGGCACGGCGGCGATGACGATGGAGATGACCCGCCTGCTGCGCGACCGCAAGTCGCTGCTGGATGCGGTGATTCGCATGATCGCCAATTCCATCGATGCCAAGTCCCCCTACACCAGCGGCCACTGCCATCGCGTGCCCGTGCTGACCACGGCCCTGGTCGAGGCCGCCAGCCAGTCACGCAGCGCCCCCTTCGCGAACTTCAATCCGACCGAAGACGAATGGGAAGCCATCCGCGTCGCCAGTTGGCTGCACGACTGCGGCAAGCTGGTGACCGCCGAATACATCGTCGACAAGGCCACCAAGCTGGAAACCATCAACGACCGTATCCACGAAATCCGCATGCGCTTCGAACTGCTCAAGGCCGATGCGTGGACGACCTACTGGCGCGGCGTGGCCGAGGGCGGCGCAGTGACGGCGCTGGCGCAGCAGCGCGACGCCGCACTGGCTGAACTCGACGCCGATTATGCTTTCGTCGCCGCGTGCAACGAAGGGGGCGAGGCCATGGCGCCAGAAGACGTCGAGCGGCTGCGTGCCATCGGCGACCGCGTGTGGATGCGCACGCTCGACGACCGCATCGGAATTTCGCGCGACGAGATGGCGCGCAAGGCGCTGACGCCCGCAGCAACGTTGCCGGCCAGAGAAAAACTGCTCGACGATCGTCCGGATCATCTGATCGCGCATCACGACAGCCTGCTCACCGAACTGGGCGCCAAGGCGGGCTTCACCCTGCAGCGTCCGGAGTACCGCTTGAACCTGGGCGAGCGCTACAACCTGTCCATCGGCCGCGGCACGCTGACGAACGAAGAACGCTATCTGATCAACCAGCACATCAATCACACCATCGTCATGCTGGAAGACCTGCCCTTGACCGGCAAGATGCGGCACGTGCCCGAATACGCGGGCGGCCACCACGAGAAGATGGACGGCACCGGCTACCCGCGCGGACTGCGGCGTGACGACATGAGCGTGGTGGCGCGCATCATGGCCATCGCCGACGTTTTCGAAGCGCTGACCGCCGCCGACCGTCCCTACAAACCCGGCAAGAAATTGAGCGAGGCGATACGCATCATGGGCGCCATGAAACGCGACCGGCACCTCGATCCCGATCTGCTCGATCTGTTCCTGACGTCGGAGGTATGGCGCGACTATGCGCGCCAATACATGAACCCGGACCTGGTCGACGAACCGGACATCGCCGCGGTACTGGCGATCACGGTGGCCACCTGACAGGGCCAAAGCCTGGAACCTGTCCCGGTCGGGCGCGCTGCTGCTGCCTCAGCAGCACAATGCCTCAGCACCGCAACACATCAACACCCCAGCATCTCAGCGTTTGAGGGGCGTGACGGCGGCGCTCGCCAAGGCATGCTGGACGGCTTCGCGCCACGCCTGCTGCGGACGGTCCTCGGCCTCGACCTGACGCGTGACGACACCCAATTCGAAGACGGGGCCGCCTTTGGGTAGCGGCCAGACATCGACTGGATAGATGTCCGTCAGGCGCCGGTCGATCAGCTGCAGCACGGAAAAACCCAGCCCGGCACTGACCATGGCGACGATGGCCGCCCCGCTGCCCAGTTCCACCAGGCTGCGCTTGCCGGGCACCCACTGCTGCACATAGCGCGTGGCCATGCCGCCGGTGGTAGTCGCCCTGTCGTAGCGGATCCAGTCCATCGCGCGCATGCGGCTGGTGAGTTCAGCCGTGCTCAGGGACCGATGCGCCGTCTCGCGCGTGGCGACGCGCTTTCCTCCGTTGCCCCCAGGCGGCGCGATGAAGACCAGCGATTGCGAAGCCAGCGGCGCCCAATGCAAACCGGCGCGCAAGCCGCGCTGGGGGCGCGCCACGATGGCGGCATCCAGGCCGCCTGCCTTGACCTCGTCAGTCAGGGACGCGCTGGTGCCACGCTGCGGCGCGACGGTCAGGCGCGGATGATGCTCACGCAGATATAGCATCGCGGCCGGTAGCAGAATGGGCTGCAAAGCTTCAATGATGCCCACCCGCAGATGGCCTTCGACCACGATGCCGGGCCGCCGCCGCATGGCCTCCAGCATGCTCAAGGCAGGTTCCATGGTGCCAACCAGTTCGAGGGCGGCGGCGCGCGGCCGCACATGCTGTCCCGAGCGATCGAACAGCGGTTTGCCGACATACTGTTCGAGCTGCTTCATCTGCATGCTGACGGCGCTGGGCGTCATGTGCCGCACATGCGCCGCCGCCGCGAAAGATCCTTCGGCGATGACCGCGGCCAGGGTCTGAAAGGCTTCGAGTTTCATCAGAAAATTTGATCTTCATCAGCAAATTAAGTCACTTTTTATGCTAGTCCACAAAACCTAGGCTGCCCAGGAGGACACAAGAAAAAACCGCATTCCAGGAGACAACGATGAACCGCCGAGGATTTCTAGCCACCACCCTGCCCGCCGCGTGGGCCTGTAGCTCACTGCCAGGCCTGGCACGCGCGGCGGACCTGGCATCGACGCTGCGCCTGGAAGTCGGCGCGCCTCCCGGCGGCGGCACCGACTTCGTGGCCCGCTCCCTGGCCATGGGCATGACCGCTGAACTCAAGCGCACGCTGGTGGTGGAAAACAAGCCCGGCGCCGGCGGCAATATCGCCGCCAATACCGTCGCGCAGGCAGCCGGTGACGCCAACACGCTGCTGGTGGCCTACACCAGCTTCGCCATCAATCCCAGCATCCAGGACACCCTGCCCTACGATCCGGTGCACAGTTTCACCCCCATCAGCTTGATCGCCACCTCGCCGCTGATCCTGGTCTGCCGCGCGGACCTGCCGGTGAAGAACACAGCGGAACTGCTGGACTATGCGCGCAAGCATCCGAAGGAACTGAGCATGGCCGGTGCCGGCCTGGGCAGCGCCAGCCAGATGGCCGGCGAGATGTTCAAGGCGCAGGCCAAGCTGGACATCGTCAGCGTGCCTTACAAGGGCGCCGCGCCGGCAGTGCAGGACATCCTGGGCGGCCAGGTCCATTTGCTGATGTCGGAGGTGGCGACGGTGCAGCCGCTGTTGCGCAGTGGCAAGCTCAAGGCCTTGGGCGTCAGCACGCCGGAAGCCCTGAGCGACTATCCCGCCGTCCAACCTATTGCCCAGTTGTTGCCTGATTTCAACTACCGGGTCTGGTTCGGACTGTTCGCGCCCGGCGGCATCCCCGCTGACCAGGCCAGTGCGCTGGAGCGCGCCGCCACCGCCAGCATCAAGAATGCGCGGATCGCGGACCGCCTGAAACAGCAAGGGCTGGACCCCGTGGGCAGCAACCGCGCGGATTTCACGGCCTTCATTCAGGCCGACATCAAGCGCTGGCAGGCAGTGGCCAGCGCCACCGGCGTGCGCATGGGTTGAGGCCACGTTACAACCCCGACTGAACTAAATCCGCCGTTTCAAGGACGAATACCGCCTCACCGCCACGCTTTACGCGCGGCGGCCCGACGGTAGTTCAGCTCGGGAAGAAGGCTTTTTCCTTCCGTCCCCTTATTGACTTCCTCGGGATTACACCGACCGACAAGTGCGGCTCGGCGTGACAGGATTACGTTTCCACACAGTCGGCTTTTAAAAGATTGTTTAAATTGTTGGCCTAACCCTATAATTCAAATCAATTTTTCGCCGCAGATAGTGCCGAAACATCTATTCACACCCTGACAAGTCAAGTTTTACTATGGCGCATCCCTGGAAACGATCGGTCTTTGCAGCAGCGGCACCGCTGCTGCTCGCGCTATCGACCCTGTACGCTTCGGCTGCCCACGCCGCCGCCGATCCCTGCAAAGTGAACGCGAAATCGGCTGCCTGCAAAGCCGAGCAAGCCAAGGCCGCGAAAAAAACGCCGGCTGCGAAACCCACCGCGAAAGCCCCCGCCGCCAAGACCGCGGCGAAGAGTGCCCCGGAAAAGCCGGCCGCCAAGTCGGCCAGCAAATCAGCCCCCGCCGCAGCCGCCAAGTCCAAAGCCGCGGCCGCCACGCCGGCCTCGGCCAAGAACAGCAAGAACACCACCAAGAGCAGTGCGAAGAGCACCGCCAAGGCCGAACCGGCCAAGAAGACCGTCACCACCAGCAGGACCGTGGCGGGCCGCAAGGAAACCACCATCAAGACCGCGGCCGCCGGCAGGCCGGCAACGCTAACCACCCGTACCTTGACGCCGGTGCGCACCACCGCCACGGCCGATGCCGGTGACGCGGTAGCGCGGCTGACCACGCCGTCCTCGCAAGCGGCCGCGCTGCGGTCCAGCGTCGCGTACGTGCAGGATCTGGCGACCTCGACGGTACTGTTCTCCAAGAACGAGGACACGGTGCGTCCCATCGCTTCGATTTCCAAGCTGATGACGGCCCTGGTGGTGGTCGACGCCAACCTGCCGATGGACGAAATGCTGGAGGTTACCGACGACGACATCGACCGTCTGCGCCACGCCTCGTCGCGCCTGCCGGTGGGTAGCCGCCTGAGCCGCGCCGACATGCTGCACATCGCGTTGATGTCTTCGGAGAACCGCGCCGCCCATGCGCTGGGCCGCTATTACCCGGGCGGCATGCCGGCCTTTGTGCGGGCCATGAACGAGAAGGCGCGCGCGCTGGGCATGCTGGACACGCACTTCGTCGAACCCACCGGCCTGTCGAGCGAGAACGTCTCGTCGCCGCGTGATCTGGTGCGCATGCTGCGCGCCGCGTCGCAGCGGCCACTGATCCACCGCTACACGACCGACACCGAATACGACATAGAAATGCGCAAGGGCCGCACGCAGACCTTCCGCAACACCAATGCGCTGGTGCGCAACGCCGACTGGGACATCAAGGTGTCCAAGACCGGCTACATCAACGAAGCCGGCGAATGCCTGGTGATGTTGGCGCGCATCAACGGCCGCGACCTGGCCATCGTGCTGCTGGACTCGCAAGGCAAGTATTCACGCGTCGCCGACGCGGTACGGATCCGCAAGTTCGTGCAGAACGAAGTGGCGATGCTGTAACTCAGTCTTCCAGTGCCGCGTTGACCCGCTTCGCGCCGAGCAGATCCACCAGCACTTGCGGCGCGATACCGACCAGGTAGCCGCGCCGGCCGCCGTTGATGTAGACCTTGGGAATGTCCAGCACGGTCGCCTCGACCCACACCGGCATGCGCTTGCGCGTGCCGAAGGGCGACGTGCCGCCGACCTGATAGCCCGAATGGCGTTGCGCCGTGTCCGGATGGCAGGGTGCGATTTTCTTGGCGCCGGTCTGGCGCGCCAGGTTCTTGGTGGACACCTCGCGGTCGCCATGCATCACGATGATCAACGGACGCGCGGCCTCGTCTTCCATGATCAGCGTCTTGACCACGATGTGGGGATCGACACCCAACTGCCGCGCCGACTCCTTCGCGCCGCCGTGGTCGACGTAGTCGTAGGGATGTTCGGTGAAGGCGACCTTGTGCTGCCGCAGGAATTGCGTGGCAGGCGTTTCGGAAACATGACGGGCTTTGCTCATGGACCGAATTTTATGCTGTGGTCGCCCCAGGAAAAAAGCCAGAGTAATGCCCCCCTCCCATCCCACGCGGCGGAGAGCCGGCCTTGCCGCCTCCTGAGGGACCGCGCCCCACCCCAAAAATAAAAAAGCCTGTGCATTGCACAGGCCTTCCTCACCGCAGGCACAGCGGAGCCGGCTCTGCCGGTTCCGCCAGTGCCGCCCCCCTGGGGGCCGCGCGTAGCGCGGTACGGGGGGGAGCTCTTATTCCAGCTTGATGTTCTGCTGCTTCACGACGTCCTTCGCCCAGTCGAACTGCTGCTGGATTTCCTTGGCGAATTCTTCCGGCGTGTTACCTGACGGCGACGAACCCTGCTCGTCCAGGGCCTTGATGACCTTGGGATCCTTCAGGGCGATCACGGCGGCGTTACGCAGCTTGTTGACGATCTCCATGGGCGTGCCCTTGGGCGCCAGCAAGCCGTACCACACCGGCTGGTTCAGCACCGGGAAGCCCACTTCGGCGAACGTCGGCACATCCTTCATGTTCGGGATGCGCTGCGGCCACGCCACGGCCATGGCCTTGAGCTTGCCGGCCTGGATCTGCGGCATGGACGAAGGCAGGTTGTCGAACAGGATTTCGACCTGGCCGCCCACCGCGTCGGCCAGTGCCGGACCCGAACCCTTGTAAGGCACATGCACGATCTTCGTGCCGGTGGCCATCTTGAAGGACTCGCCCATCAAGTGCAGCACGCCGCACGTGCCCGAGCTGCCGTACGAATATTTGTCCGGGTTCTTCTTCAGGACCTCGACGAATTCCTTGAAATCCTTGGCCGGGAACTTGGGATTGATCGACACCACGTTGGCGGTGTTGGCGAAGTTCGTGACCGGCTGGAAATCCTTGATCGGATCGTACGGCAAGTCATTGGGACGGCATGCCGGATTGACGGCCATTGTCGATACCGTGGCGATCGACAGCACATAGCCGTCCGGCGCGGCCTTGGCGCCTTCAGCGGCACCGATGGCGCCGCCCGCGCCACCCTTGTTCTCGACGACCAGAGGTTGGCCAAGTTCCTGGCTCATACGCTGCGTGACGAGACGGGCAATGATGTCCGTCGAACCGCCAGGCGCGAAGGGAACGATCACGCGGATCGCGTGGTCGGGGTAGCCCGCGGCATGTGCGCCGGTAGCGGCGAACGACAGTCCCAGGGCGATGGCCGCGGCCAACGTACGTTTGTTAGTCATTGTGGTAGATCCTCCTAAGTCTCCAACCCGCCCGTTTGCGGGCCGATCTGTTTCCGGATGCGGAAAATAAATATTGCTTTTGGCAGGCGCATTCCTTCACAGATCGAAGAATAGCAGCATTCGTTTACATCAGATATGAAGGAAACCCCGGTCCGCGCATAACAGGAATGAGCGCCTGGCGGATGGGCATACAGGCCCAAAAAAGCCGCGCCCTTTTACGGGCAGCGGCATTTTTCAAAACATGCGGCAAGCCAGGCCCCGCCACGCGGCAGCGCGAGCCAAACCGTGGCGGCCGAATCAGCGTTTGGCGTTGGTCATATCAGCGGGCACCACCCACTGATTGAACTGCTCTTCGGTCAGATGCCCCAGTTGCAGCGCCGACTCCTTGAGCGACAGGTTTTCCTTGTGCGCCTTCTTGGCGATCTGGGCAGCCTTGTCGTAGCCGATGTGCGGATTCAGCGCCGTCACCAGCATCAGCGAACGGTCCACCAGCTCGGCGATGCGTGCGTGATTGGGCTCGATGCCCTTGGCGCAATGCTCGTCGAAACTGTGGATGCCGTCGGTCAGCAAGCGCACCGATTGCAGGAAGTTGTGGATCACCAGTGGCTTGAACACATTCAATTCGAAATTGCCGCTGGCGCCGCCGATATTGATGGCGACGTCATTGCCCAGCACCTGCGCGCCAAGCATGGTGATGGCTTCGCACTGAGTCGGATTGACCTTGCCCGGCATGATGGAGCTGCCCGGCTCGTTTTCCGGGATGCTGATTTCGCCCAGGCCCGAACGGGGGCCGCTGGACAGCCAACGCACGTCGTTGGCCAGCTTGATCAGGCCCGCGGCCAGGGTCTTCAGCGCGCCATGCGCGAACAGCAAGGCTTCGTGCGACGCCAGCGCCTGGAACTTGTTGGGTGCGGACACGAAAGCCGCGCCGGTGTCGTGCGCCAACTGCGCCGACACCTTGACGCTGAACTCGGGATGCGCGTTCAAGCCGGTCCCCACGGCGGTGCCGCCGATGGCCAGTTGATGCAGGCCCGGCAGCGTCGCGCGAATCTGCTGTTCGGACAGGTCCAGCTGGGCTACGTGGCCGGACAGCTCCTGGCCCAGGGTCAGCGGCGTGGCGTCCTGCAAGTGCGTGCGGCCGATCTTGACGATGTCGTAGAACTTGGCGCTCTTCTCCGCCAGCGTCGCACGCAGCGCCTTCAGGGCGGGCAGCAGATGCTGTTCGACCTGCACGGCGGCGGCAACGTGCATGGCGGTGGGGAAAGTATCGTTGGAGGACTGGCCGCGGTTGACGTGGTCGTTGGGGTGCACCTTGCGGCCTTCACCACGCTCGCCACCGAGGATTTCCGATGCGCGGTTGGCCAGCACCTCGTTCATATTCATATTGCTTTGCGTGCCCGAGCCGGTCTGCCAGACCGACAGCGGAAACTCATCGGGCCATTTGCCGGCAATGACTTCGTCCGCGGCGGCCACGATGCCCTTGGCGACGCCGGCATCCAGCTCGCCCAGCTCGGCGTTGACCTGAGCGGCGGCACGCTTGAGCCGCGCCATCGCGTTGACCAGCGGGACGGGCATTTTCTCGGTCGAAATGGCGAAGAATTGCAGCGAGCGCTGAGTCTGAGCCCCCCACAGATGATCGTCGGGAACCTCGATCGGTCCGAAAGTATCTTTTTCGGTGCGCGTTTTCATGGCGGTACAGCTCCGTTCTGATGCCACTGGCATGCCGCGGGCATGCGGGGGCGGGGGTTGGTACGGGGTTGGTAATATCCCCATGTTTTTACCACTCAGCCCCTCACCATGTCCGCCCCCGCAAGCCTGACCGTCCACCTGCCCGACGAGCTCGCCACCGAAACCCTGGCGCGCCAGCTGGCGCCGCTGCTCGACGGCCGGGCCGGAATCGCCCCGGCTGGGGGACGCATACACCTGTCCGGCGAGCTGGGCGCGGGTAAAACCGCATTTACCCGCGCGCTGTTGCGTGAATGCGGCATAAAGGGCCGGATCAAAAGTCCTAGCTATGCCCTGCTTGAAAGCTATAAAGTTTTTAACTTATACTTCTATCACTTTGATTTTTATAGATTTAGCGATCCGCGCGAGTGGCTGGACGCAGGTTTTCGCGATTTGTTGCGGGACGATGCGGTCGTTCTGATCGAATGGCCGGAGAAAGCGGAGGGTCTGCTGTCCCCTCCTGACCTGCAAATTTCCCTGGATTACGCCGGCCAGGGACGCGATGCCACGTTGACCGCTTACTCCGCTAAAGGGCAACTATGGCTGAACGCGATCGTCCTGAACCCGGCGCCCCTGTCTCCCGCAGCGCCATGACCCGGCGCCGCCTGATTGGGGCGGCCGCCACCTTGATCGTCTTGCCGGTCATCCCCCGTCTTGCCGAAGCCGCCACGCTGCTGGCGGTGCGTACCTGGCCAGCGGACGAGTACACCCGCGTCACGCTGGAACTGGACAGCGAGCTCAAGGCAGAACAGTTCACCCTGGAAAATCCGGACCGCCTGGTCGTCGATATCGAAGGCCTGTCCATGAGCCAGGCCTTGAACGATCTGGCCGGCCGCATCCGCAAGGACGATCCCTATATCCGTTCGCTGCGCATCGCGCAGAACCGTCCCAATGTGCTGCGCCTGGTGTTTGACCTGAAGCAGGCGGTGGCGCCGCAGGTGTTCACGCTCAAGCCGGTGGCCGATTATCAATTCCGCCTGGTGCTGGACCTGTATCCCAAGGTGGCCCAGGATCCGCTGATGGCGATCCTGAAGAACCAGCCCGCGGGCCCGGACGTCGATGATCCGCTGGCGCGCATTCTGGAAGATATTTCGCGCAACCCTCCCGGCCCGAACACGCAGACCGCGTCCATTCCCAAGCCGACGCAGTTGCCCAATCCCGCACAACCGTTGCCGCCGCCGGCAGTGGAAAAACCCTCGGCCAAGCTGGCCGGCCGCAAGCGCATGCTGACCATTGCGCTGGATCCCGGCCATGGCGGCGAAGATCCGGGGGCCAGCGGTGCCACGGGTCTGCGCGAAAAAGATGTGGTGCTGCGCATCGCGCATCGCCTGAAGGCGCTGATCGACGCGCAGCCCAATATGCGCGCGTTCCTGACCCGCGACGACGATTACTTCGTGCCGCTGCATGTGCGCGTGCAGAAGGCGCGGCGGGTGCGCGCCGACCTGTTCGTGTCCATCCATGCGGATGCCTGGATCAAGCCCAGCGCCAGCGGTTCGTCGGTCTTCGCGTTATCGCAGCGCGGCGCCAGCAGTTCGGCCGCGCGCTGGATGGCGAACAAGGAAAACGCCGCGGACCTGATCGGCGGGGTCAACCTGGGTTCGCATGACGAGCAGGTCGCCAAGGTGCTGCTGGACTTGTCCACCACCGCGCAGATCAACGATTCGCTCAAGCTGGGTTCGGTGTTCCTGCAGGAGATCAAGAAGATCAACCATCTGCACAAGGACAGCGTGGAACAGGCCGGTTTCGCGGTGCTCAAGGCACCGGATATTCCGTCCATCCTGGTGGAAACGGCCTTCATCAGCAATCCCAGCGAAGAGTCGCTGCTGAAGTCGTCCCAGCATCAGGACAAATTGGCATTGGCCATGTTCACGGGCATCCAGCGGTATCTGACGACGAATCCGCCGCTGGCACGCGTGGGTGACGCTTCGTAGGCTCAAGCGTGTGCCGGCAGTCATGACAAAGGGGCCCCTGGATAAACCAGAGCGCCCCTTTTTTGCCTTGCCAGAATCCTACGCCTGGTACGGCGGTGCCTTGCCCGCGGCCTTCTTCTTACGGCGCACGACCTTCCAGACACCCGCCAGGATCAAGGGCGCGATGGCGGCGCCCAGCCCAATCAACACGATCAGGTTGAGGTGTTCCTTGACCATCGGGATATTGCCGAAGAAATAGCCCGCGGTCACCAGGCTGACGACCCACAGCAAACCGCCCGTGATGTTGAAAAGCTGGAACCTTGCCACGCTCATTTCGGCGACACCGGCGACGAAGGGCGCGAAGGTACGCACCAGCGGGATGAAGCGCGACATGACGATGGTCTTGCCGCCATGCTTCTCGTAAAACGCATGCGTGCGCATCAGCGCGTCGCGATCCAGGAAACGCAGATTGGTCGAAAACACCTTAGGCCCAATCGCCCGGCCGATGACGTAATTCAAGGTATTGCCGGTCACCGCCGCGATCACCAGCAGCACCGCCAGCAAGACGGGATCGATATGGCCGGACGCACCGAACGCGCCGGCGATGAACAGCAGTGAATCGCCCGGCAGGAAGGGCATGACCACGAACCCGGTTTCGGCGAAAACGATCAGGAACAAAACGAGATACACCCATGCCCCATACTCCGCGACCCAGACCCCGAGGGTCTGATCGATATGCAACACCATATTCAGTAAATCGAGCATGTGATCAGCTTCAGCAAAAACATTAAGGGTGACCCGGGAATATAGCCGACTGCGGCATCCAGCTAAAATCGATCGCAAACCCTGTGTTGCGGTAATACGCCGCAGCCCTTTTGTCTTACCTCTCTCGGCCACCCCGCCGTCCAACCCCGCCCATGTCCGATCGCCGTCCCATTGCCGCGTTGCCCGACCTCCTGATCAGCCAGATTGCCGCTGGCGAGGTGATCGAGCGTCCCGCCTCGGTATTGAAGGAACTGCTGGAGAACGCCATCGATGCAGGCGCCCGCGCCATCGAGGTCCGGCTGGAAGGCGGCGGTATCCGCCGGATCGCGGTCACCGACGACGGCAGCGGCATTCCGCCCGAGGAGCTGCCGCTGGCGCTGCGGCGCCACGCCACCAGCAAGATCGCCAATCTGCACGAGCTGGAGTCGGTGGCATCGATGGGCTTTCGCGGGGAAGCCCTGGCTTCGATCGCTTCGGTGGCGCGTTTGACGATTACGTCGCGCACCCGGGACAGCCAGAATGCCTGGCAGATCGACGGCAGCGGGGGCGATGTGGCGCCGGCGGCGGGGCCGGCCGGCACCACCATGGACGTGCGGCAATTGTTCGACGCGGTACCCGCGCGCCGTAAATTCCTGCGCGCCGAGGCCACGGAATTCGGCCATTGCCTGGATGCGATGGAGCGTATCGCCCTGGCCTATCCGGGCATCGCTTTCCGGCTGTTCAACCAGGACCGCGCCCATCGCCAATGGCTGCCGACCGATCCCTTCCGCCGTATCCGCGACGTGCTGGGCGCGGAGTTTTCCGAACACGGGTTGCCGCTGTCGCATGAGGCCGGCCCGGTATCGCTGACGGGCATGATCACCCGGCCCACCGCCGCAAGAGCGCGCGCGGATCGGCAATATCTCTACGTCAACGGGCGTTTCGTGCGCGACCGCACGGTCAGCCATGCGCTGCGCGCCGCCTACGCGGACGTGCTGCATGGCGACCGCCAGCCGGCTTATGTGCTGTTCCTGGAGATCGATCCGGCCGCGGTGGATGTCAACGTGCATCCGGCCAAGAGCGAGGTGCGCTTCCGCGAAAGCGGCGCCGTCCACCGGTTTGTCACGCAAGCGGTAGGACAAGTGCTGGCGCAGACCGGTGGGCATAACGGTGTGCCGGGGACGGCGTCCCAGGCGGGCGCTGGGCCGGCCGGGGCGAGCGCGGGGCACGCCGGCGGGGGCGGTGACGGCGCGCTGGGCAGCAGCAGCGGACTGGGCGCGGGTGCAGCGTCCCATGCGAGTTCGACGGGCGGCACGGCTTCCCCGGGCGCAGCCGGTGCCGGCTTCCTGCGCCCTGCCCCTGGTACGGCCGGTGGTGGCAATGCCCCCCGCCCCCATTCCCAAGTTCCGTTCCGCCTGCACACGCCGGCCGGCGGCGGCGACTGGCAGACTCTCTATCGTCCGTTGGGCGACGAGAACAACGCCGCGGCGAATGCCGGACGCGGCGCCACGCCCCCGGCCGAGGACGGCGCGGATGGCGCGTCCCCCGCGCATGGCCACGGGCCTGCTGGGGCGGGATACGGCGCCCCAGGGGCCGGCCACCCCTTGAATGAACGTGGCTTTTCAAACCCGTCGGCCAATGATGGTTTCGACGCCGTTGGAGGTGGGAATACGGATGCCCGGCAGCAGGCAGTGCAGGACGGCGCCGCAGGCACCCACGCCGCCCGCGATGGCGCCGCTGGTTTCCGCTATCCGGCGCTGGACACGGTTGTGGGAGCAGACCAGCCCCCGCAAATCTCGGAGCCACCCGCCGGCCGGATGGGCGCGGGTACCGGCATTGGTGCTGGTGCTGGTGCTGGTGCTGGTGCGCGTACGGGTACGGCCTGGGCCGAGGACGATGAGCACCCGTTGGGCATGGCCCTTGGGCAGTTGCATGGCATCTACATCCTGGCGCAGAACCGGCGCGGCCTGGTGCTGGTGGACATGCACGCGGCACACGAGCGAGTGGTCTATGAACAGCTCAAGCGCGCGCTCGATCAGCGCGAACTGCCGCGCCAGGATCTGCTGGTGCCGGTGGTGTTCAACGCCCAGGAAAAGGACGTCGCCCTGGTGGAGGAATATCGCGACGAGCTGGTCGAACTGGGCTTCGAGCTGCGCCCCGCCGGCCCCACCGCCATCGCGGTGCGTTCCGTGCCGGCGCTGCTGGCCCGCGGCGACGTCGAAACCCTCGCACGGGCAATACTGCGCGATCTCGGCGCGGTGGGCGTATCGCGCCTGCTGACCGAACAGCGCAATGAGTTGCTCTCCACCATGGCCTGCCACGGGTCGGTGCGCGCCAACCGCCGCCTGACGCTCGATGAAATGAACGCGCTGCTGCGCCAGATGGAAGCCACGGAGCGCGCCGACCAGTGCAATCACGGCCGGCCGACCTGGGTCCAGTGGTCGGTGTCCGACCTGGACAAGCTGTTTTTGCGGGGGCAGTAGCCCTGCGCCGAGGCAGCACCAAGCGTCGGCCGACCCTCTCGTTTTTAGTTCTATTGCATGGCTCACTTGCCCATCATTTGTCTCGCCGGCCCCACCGCGGCCGGAAAAAGCGCCGCAACGCTGGCGCTGGCGCAGCGCTGGCCGCTGGAAATCATCAATGTGGACTCCGCGACCATTTATCGCGGCATGGATATCGGCACGGCCAAGCCCTCGCCTGAAGAGCAGCGGCAAGTGCCCCAGCATTTGCTCGATATCCGCGATCCGGCGCAGTCTTATTCCGCGGCGGAATTCCGCGCCGATGCCCTGGCGCTGATCGCCGCTATCCACGCACGCGGCCGGATTCCCCTGCTGGCGGGCGGTACGATGCTCTACTACAAGGCGCTGCGCGACGGCCTGGACGATCTGCCACCGGCCGATCCCGTGTTGCGCGCCGAACTGGATGTGCGCGCCGCGCAGTCGGGCTGGCCGGCGCTGCATGCCGAACTGGCGCGGCTGGACCCCATCACCGCAGCGCGGCTGGCGCCCAACGACAGCCAGCGTATCCAGCGCGCGCTGGAAATCTGCCTGCTCAGCGGCCGGCCGATGTCAGCGTTGTTAAGCAAGGCGTCGAGGGGCGATTCCAAGATCGGGGCCACCGCGGCAGCGGCCGGGTTATCCGCCGATGCCGATGCCGATGCCGACACCGACGACCAACCGTCTTATCGCTACGTGACGATCAGCCTGGAGCCATCCGACCGCCTGCGCCTGCACGAACGTATCGCCCAGCGCTTCGACGCGATGCTGGCGGCCGGGCTGGTGGACGAGGTGCGTGCATTGAAGGCCCGTGGCGATTTGCACCCAGGGCTGCCCTCGGTGCGCTGCGTCGGCTACCGGCAATTCTGGGATTATCTGGACGGCACGACGGACCTGGCCGAGGCGCGAGAACGGGGTATCGCCGCCACCCGCCAATTGGCCAAGCGGCAGATCACCTGGCTGCGGGCGCAGCCGGACAGGACCATCGTAGATTGCCTGGCCGGCGACGCGGTCGCGCAGGTCATCGATGCCTGCGCGGCGCTGCTGGATTAAACCACCACCGTCTGCGGCGCGTCCCCCTGACGGGCGACCACTTCGCCGATGCGGCTGACCGTTTCACCTTGCGCGCGCAAGGTGGCGGCGATGGCGTCGGCCTGGGCCGCATCGACCACGATCACCATGCCGATGCCGCAGTTGAACACGCGATGCATTTCCGTATCAGCCACGCCGCCATGCTGCTGCAGCCAGCTGAACAGCGGAGGCATGGCCCACGCGTCGCGGTGCAGCGTCACGGCCAGCTCCGGCTGCAGAATGCGCGGCACGTTGTCCAGCAAGCCGCCGCCCGTGATGTGCGCCATGCCCTTGATGGCCGTGCCATGCGCGGCCAAAGCGGCCAGCACCTGCTTGACGTAGATGCGGGTAGGCGCCATGACGACGTCAACCAGAGGCTGACCGTGGAAATCGTCGGTGGGCTTGGCGCCGGCGCGGTCGATGATTTTGCGCAGCAGCGAAAAGCCGTTGGAATGCGCACCGCTGGAAGCCAGGCCCAGCACCACGTCGCCCGGCTGGATCGATTTGCCGTCGATGATGGCGGACTTCTCCACCGCGCCGACAGCAAAGCCGGCCAGATCGTATTCGCCGTCGGGATACATGCCGGGCATTTCGGCGGTTTCGCCGCCGATCAAGGCGCAGCCGGCCAATTCGCAGCCGCGCGCGATACCGCCGACCACCGCGGCCGCGGTATCCACCGACAGCTTGCCGCAGGCGAAATAATCGAGGAAGAACAACGATTCCGCGCCTTGCACGAGAATGTCGTTTACGCTCATCGCCACCAGATCGATACCGACGGTGTCGTGCCGGTTCCATTCAAAGGCCAGCTTGAGCTTGGTGCCGACGCCGTCGGTGCCAGACACCAAAACGGGCTCACGATATTTCTTCGGCACTTCAAACAGGGCGCCGAAGCCGCCGATGCCGGCTAGCACGCCCGCGCGCATAGTACGGGCAGCCAACGGCTTGATGCGGTCGACCAGGGCGTCGCCCGCGTCGATGTCGACGCCGGCGTCGCGATAGGTCAACGGAGCTTGGGGTTGATTTGTCATGAGAAAAACCGTCGGGTGTGTGACAATTGCAGGATTTTTTGGGTAAACCACCAGGATTTTACGTGAAGCCGCCAGCTTCGCCAGTCAGTCGTCATGAACCGCCAGTTGCTGCTATCCGTTCTGCCTGAGTCAGCGCCTACGCTGGCCAACTTCGTCCCCGGGCCCAACCACCCGGCGTTGGCGGCCGTGCGCGCGCTGGCACCGGGACGGGCGCTGTATCTCTGGGGCGCGGCGGGTTGCGGACGCAGCCACCTGCTGCGCGCGCTGGCATCGGTGCCGGGCGCACGTTATATCACCGCGGGCATGGAAGCGCGTGCCGCCCTGCCCGCCCTGGCCCAAAGCGACGCCCAGGCCGCCATGCCGCCGGTCATCGCGGTGGACGACATCCATCTCATGGACGACGCCGGGCAGGCCGCGCTGTTTGCCTTGTACAATCGCTGGCGCGAATCCGCCGCGACCGGGCGCGCCTTCGCGCTGGCCGTCGCGGGTGACCGTGCGCCGTTGGCCATGCCGCTGCGCGAGGACCTGCGCACGCGTCTGGGTTGGGACCTGGTTTACGGGCTGGCCCAGTTGTCCGACGCGGACAAGCTGGAAGCACTGGGCAGGCAGGCCGCCGAACGGGGGCTGCAATTGAGTCCGGAAGTACTCAACTGGATGCTGACCCACTACGATCGCGACATGCGCCGCCTGGCCACCCTGCTGGACGCGCTCGATCGCTACTCGCTGGCTACCCGCCGGCCCATCAACATATCCCTGCTGCGTACCATGCTGGCAGATCCGGACACACATACGAAATGAGTTCTGCCCGTCGCCTGGCCCTGTTTGATCTGGACCACACCCTGTTGCCCCTGGACAGCGATTACCAATGGGCCGATTTCCTGGCGCGCACCGGCCGTGCCGGCGATCCCGACGAGGCGCGCGCCCGCAACGAAGACCTGATGGACCGCTACAACCGCGGCGAACTGACCGCCGAGCAGTCGGCCGAGTTCATGTTGGGCCTGCTGGCGGCGCATACGCCGTTCGACCTGGCGGCCTGGCATGAAGAGTTCATGGCGCTGGTCATCCGGCCCGCCATTTCCCTGCCGGCGGTACGCCTGGTGCAAGCGCACCTGGAAGCCGGCGACCTGTGCGCGGTCGTCACCGCCACCAACCGCTTCGTCACCGCGCCGATCACGCGTGCTTTCGGCGTGCCTCATCTGATCGCCACCGAAGCTGAATACGTCGCGGGCCGCTACACCGGCCGCATCGAAGGCGTACCCAGTTTCAAGGAAGGCAAGGTGTTGCGGGTCAACGACTGGCTGGCCGGCATGGGGCTGGCGCTTGCGGATTTTTCCGAAACGTTTTTTTATAGCGACTCGGTCAACGACGTGCCCCTGCTCGAAGTCGTCAACCGCCCGATCGCAGCCAACCCCAGCCCGGCGCTGCGCGAGATCGCACAAGCGCGCGGCTGGCAGGTGCTGGACCTGTTCGCGCACATGGAAGATGCCAAGTCCTGAAAATCGATGATCACTGAAACCATAAGAAAATTCGTCGGCCGGCTCTTTCCGGCCCGCGGTCCCCTGCGGATATCGCAAGACAAGCACGGGATCGATCGCCGCAACGTTTCGCGGCACGCGATCAAAGTCTGCGAGGTGCTGCGCCAGCATGGCTTCGAAGCCTATATCGTCGGGGGCGCGGTGCGCGACCTGATCGTCGGCATCGAACCCAAGGACTTCGACGTCGCCACCAACGCCACGCCTGAAGAAATCCGGCCTTTGTTCCGCCGCGCCCGCATCATCGGCCGGCGTTTCCAGCTGGTGCACGTCGTGTTCGGCCAGGAGATCATCGAAACCTCCACCTTCCGGGCCCCGGCTTCGGTAGACCAGGAAACGGATGAGCATGGCCGTATCCTGCGCGACAACGTGTTCGGCTCGCAGGCGGAGGACGCGGCACGCCGCGACTTCACCCTGAATGCGCTGTACTACGATCCGTTGTCGGAAGAAGTCATCGACTACCACAATGGCGTCGCCGACCTGAAGAAGCGCATCGTGCGCATGATCGGCGATCCCAACAAGCGCTATCGTGAAGACCCCGTGCGCATGCTGCGCGCGGTACGTTTCGCCGCCAAGCTCAATGGCACCATCGACCCGGCCACGCGCGAACCCATCCGCACCATGGCCGAGCTGATCGAGAACGTGCCAGCCTCGCGCCTGTTCGACGAAATGCTCAAGCTGCTGACCTGCGGCCACGCCATGGATTGCCTGCGCCAATTGCGGGCGCAGGGCCTGCATCATGGCGTGCTGCCCCTGCTGGACGTGGTGCTGGAACAGCCCGGCGGCGAAAACTTCGTCGAGTTGGCGCTGGAACGCACCGATGCGCGCGTGCGCGCCGGCAAGAGCATCAGCCCAAGCTTCCTGTTCGCCGCGCTGCTGTGGCAACAGGTGGAAGTGCGCTGGCGCCAGTTTTCCAAGGGCGGCGAGCACACCATCCCGGCGCTGATCCAGGCAGCCGACTCGGTGCTGGAAGAACAGACGGAAAAATTGGCCATCCAGCGCCGCTTCTCGTCGGACATGCGTGAGATCTGGTTCATGCAGCCGCGTTTCGAACGCCGGGTCGGCAAGACCGCTTACCGCATGCTGGAGCAGCCGCGCCTGCGCGCCGCCGTCGACTTCCTGCAACTGCGCGCCGCCGCCGGTGAATTCGACAGCGTGCTGGCGCAATGGTGGATGGACCTGGCCAATGGCGACGACATCACCCGTGCGCAAATGATAGACGAGGCTTCACGCGCACCGCGTGGCCGCGAAGAAGAACCGGCGGCACGCCGCCGCCGCCGTCCCCGCCGCAAACCCAACGGCGCCCCGCAGCAGGACAGCGGCGAATGACCCGCGGCGCCACGGCCTACATCGGCTTGGGCGCCAACCTGGGCGATGCCGGTGCCACGCTGCGCCTGGCCCTGGGCGAGCTGGCCGCCAGCGCCGGCATAGAGGAATGCGCCGCCTCCCCGTTTTACCGGACCGCCCCGGTCGATGCCGGCGGGCCCGACTACGTCAACGCGGTGGCACGGTTGCGCACCACGCTGGCGCCGGAGGCCCTGCTGGACCTTCTGCAAGCGCTGGAGCAGCGCCACGGCCGCGAACGGCTCTATCACAACGCGCCGCGCACGCTGGACCTGGACCTGCTGTTGTATGGCGATCAAGTCCTGCAGGGCGCGCGCCTGACGGTGCCGCATCCGCGCATGCATGAACGGGCCTTCGTGCTACGTCCGCTGCTGGACCTGGCGCCGGACCTGAGCCTGGCGCAAGGCCGCGCAGCGGATCTGCTGGCCGCCCTCACGGGGCAAGCCGTGGAACGACTGCCCGTAGCGCGGCGGCCTTAGCCGCTTACCACTGGTAGCGATAGCCGGCGAGAACGGCCACGGGCTGCTTGAACCCCTTGCCGCTCGAATAGGTGTAGTCGGCGAACAGGCTGTGGCTCTTGCCCAGATTGGCCGCCACGCCGCCACCGACTTCCATACGGGCGCCGCCCACGCCATACTTCGATACGGTTTGGAAGTCGTCTTTGCTGCTGTGCGCCCAGGCCTTGGCTACGCCCACACGGACATAGGGCGTGATGGTGCCATTGCTCAATTCGACTTCGCGGCCCAGCTTCAGCGCCGCGCGTGCCTGGGTAACGGAGCCATCCGTGGCCGTGACCCACATATTGTTGCCGCGTTCACGCTGCGTCTTGCCCAGATAGAAGAAATCCAGGCCCGCGCGCGGCTCCAGGAACCAGCCTTGCTCGAACCCGAAGCGGCGGCCCGCGTCCAGCGCCAGACCTGCGGCGTTATTGTCGTAGGAGGTGTTGGCACCGAGGAAATCGCTGTTCAACTTCACCTTGTTGCCCAGGCGGTTGTAGGTCAACGCGGCCGTGCCAAACGCGCCGTTGTCCGCCAGGTAGCCGCCGTACAGACCGGCCGAGTAACTGTCGGCGGTGGCCTTGTTGCCCAGGCCCAGATTGCGGTTAGCGCGCGAATAACCAGCCAGCACGCCCCAGATCCAACGGCCATCCTGCGCCGCGATGGTCTGGTCCCAGCCCAGGCGAATGCCGCCCAGATCCTGGCGGACGGCGGGCACGCCATGACCGATGGACTGCTTCGCGCCCAGGCCACGCACCCACACGCCCGTTTCCGCGGTACGCTGGCCCAGCTCACCCAGGCGCGATTCAAGAACGCCGCGTTCGGTGTTCCACTGGTGGAACGCGGGTCCCATGCCGAGGTTCGTGATGACCCCGTTGATAGACGTCACCACATCGTCGATGGAGGGCTGCTGCTGCGCCTGGGAATGCGCCGAAGTCGTCGCGAACAACAGGCCAAGGGCGCCGGCGGTCAGGGTCAGGGAAAGGTAACGCGGACGCGCGGCGCCGCGGTTGCGGGAAGAATGCATAGCTACAAGCTCGGTGGGTTTAAGAGGCTTGTAAGCTTAGAGGGGCAGCGCCCAAAAAATGGGCGCACCACCCTTATCTTCGCGTAGGAATACGGCCCTTGTTGAAGAGATTATTCCCACGGCAAAATCAAAGGTTGCAGCTTATCGAAGGACGCGAACGCGTCCTTCGATAACATGAACGATCAGGCCGTCGCGACGGGAATCTTGCCGATGCGTGCCTGCCATTCCTTCGGCCCGGTGTTGTGCACCGACGTGCCCTGCGCATCCACGGCCACCGTCACGGGCATATCCTTGACGTCGAACTCGTAGATGGCTTCCATGCCCAGGTCGGCGAAGGCCAGGACCTTGGCCGAACGGATCGCCTTGGACACCAGGTAAGCCGCGCCGCCCACCGCCATCAGGTAGGCCGATCCATGCTTGCGGATGGCCTCGATCGCCACCGGACCGCGTTCCGACTTGCCGATCATGGCGATCAGGCCCGTCTTGTCCAGCATCATGTCGGTGAACTTGTCCATGCGGGTGGACGTGGTGGGGCCGGCCGGGCCGACCACTTCGTCGCGCACCGGATCGACCGGACCGACGTAGTAGATGACGCGGTTGGCAAAGTCCACCGGCAGGGACTCGCCCTTGGCCAGCATGTCCTGGATACGCTTGTGCGCGGCATCGCGGCCGGTCAGCATCTTGCCCGACAGCAGCAGGGTCTGGCCCGGCTTCCAGCTGGCGACTTCTTCGCGCGTCAGCGTATCCAGGTTGACCTGCTTGGACTTGTTGTAGTCCGGCGCCCAATGCACTTCCGGCCATTCGGACAGCGACGGCGCGGCCAGGTGGGCCGGGCCGGAACCGTCCAGTTCGAAATGCGCGTGGCGCGTGGCCGCACAGTTGGGGATCATGGCCACGGGCAGCGACGCCGCGTGCGTGGGGAACGTGGCGATCTTGACGTCCAGCACCGTGGTCAGGCCGCCCAGGCCCTGGGCGCCTATGCCCAGCGCATTGACCTTCTCGTACAGCTCGATACGCAGTTCCTCCAGCTTGTTGCTGGGACCGCGGTCGAGCAGTTCGTACATGTCGATGTCTTCCATCAGCGACTGCTTGGCCAGCAGCGCCGCCTTCTCGGCCGTGCCGCCGACGCCGATGCCCAGCATGCCCGGCGGACACCAGCCGGCGCCCATGGTGGGGACCGTCTTCAGCACCCAGTCGACCAGCGAATCGCTGGGATTGAGCATGACGAACTTGGACTTGTTTTCCGAACCGCCGCCCTTGGAAGCCAGCTGCACGTCGACCTTGTCTCCCGGGACGAGTTCGACGTTGACGATACAGGGCGTGTTGTCCTTGGTATTGCGGCGGGAGAACAGCGGATCTTCCAGCACCGACGCCCGCAGGGGATTGTCGGGATTCAGATAACCGCGGCGCACGCCCTCGTCACAGAGTTCCTGCAGGCTGCGCTGGGTGTCGAAACGCACGTTCATGCCGACCTTGAGGAAGACATTGACGATGCCGGTGTCCTGGCACAGCGGGCGCTTGCCCTCGGCGCACATGCGCGAGTTGGTGAGGATCTGGGCGATGGCGTCGCGCGCGGCCGGGCTTTCCTCGCGCTCGTAGGCGCGCGCCAGGTGGCGGATGTAGTCGACGGGATGGTAGTAGCTGATGAACTGGATCCCATCGGCAATCGACTGGATGAAATCCTCTTCCTTGATGGTGACGGTCATGGCAACTGAGGGCAAAGTTGTTAGAAAAGAAAACCGGCAGGATTGTAATCCCCCTGCCCGAAGCACGGCCGTCACGCCAGGCGCGGCAGCGGCTTCCTGTCGCGGTAAGCGCACCGCGCCGTTACCTACCGCCGTTACCTACCGCCGTTACCTACCGCCGCTACGTACCGCCGCTACCTACCGCCGCTACCTACCGCCGCTACGTGTCCCGCGGATTACTTGCCCGTCCAGACCGGCTTGCGCTTCTCGGCGAAGGCGGTGGCGCCTTCCTTGGCGTCGGCCGACGTGAAAATATGCGCGATCAGCGGCCGCTGGCGGTCGAACATGCTTTCCTGCTCCCAGTCGCCCGACTGCGCCACGATGCTCTTGGCGGTCTGCACGGCCAGCGGGCCGTTTTCGACGATGGCGCGCGCCAACGCCAGCGCGCCTTCCAGGGCCTGGCCCGGCTCGGCCAGGCGGTTGACCAAGCCGTAAGCATGGGCACGTTCCGCGGTCAGCATGTCGCCGGTCAGCACGATTTCCATGGCGATGTGATACGGCAGGCGGCGCGGCAGGCGCACCATGCCGCCCGACCCCGCCACCAGCCCGCGCTTGACTTCCGGCAGGCCGAAATTGGCATTGCGCGCGGCCACGATCAGGTCGCAGGCCAGGGCCATTTCGCAACCGCCGGCCAAGGCATAACCTTCCACGGCCGCGATCAGGGGTTTCTTGGGGGGCGCTTCATTCAGCCCGGCGAAGCCGCGGCCCGGAATCAGCGGACGCTCGCCGCTCTGGGCGAAGGCCTTTAGATCCATGCCCGAGGAAAAGGTATTGCCGGCCCCGGTCAGGATGCCGATGCGCACGTCCGGCCGCTGGTCCAGCTCATCCAGGGCAGCGGCCATTTCCTTGGCGGCCGCCAGATTGATGGCATTACGGGCGTCGGTACGGTTGATGGTGATGATCTGGATGCCGTCGGCGACTTCCACCTTGATCAGGTCGGACATGAGTCAGCTCCTCGTTGTAGATAATTTTTACGGGCAGGCCTGCCGCCCTGGATTCCGCATAATACGTCCCCCGGCCGCTCCAGTTAAAATGCCGGGTTTGTCATCGACAGCCGGCACTCAACCCGCCACGCCCTATGCTCACTTTTCAGCAAATCATCCTCAAACTCCAGGAATACTGGGACAAGCAGGGCTGCGCGCTGCTGCAGCCCTACGATATGGAAGTGGGGGCGGGTACGTCGCACACCGCCACCTTCCTGCGCGCCATCGGCCCGGAGCCCTGGCGCGCGGCCTATGTGCAGCCCTCGCGCCGTCCAAAGGATGGCCGCTATGGCGAAAACCCCAACCGGCTGCAGCATTACTACCAGTACCAGGTCGTCCTGAAGCCGGCACCGCCGGAAATCCTCGACCTGTACATCGGTTCGCTGGAAGCGCTGGGCATCGATCCGCGCCAGCACGACATCCGCTTCGTCGAGGACGATTGGGAGAACCCCACGCTGGGCGCATGGGGCCTGGGCTGGGAAGTCTGGCTCAACGGCATGGAAGTGACCCAGTTCACCTACTTCCAGCAGGTCGGCGGCCTGAACTGCTCGCCCACCACCGGCGAGATCACCTACGGCCTGGAACGCCTGGCCATGTACCTACAGGACGTGCAGAGCGTGTACGACCTGGTCTGGACCGAAGGGCACAATGGCCGCCCGGTGTACTACCGCGACGTGTTCCATCAGAACGAAGTGGAACAGTCCACCTATAACTTCGAGTACGCGTCGGCCGACATGCTGTTCGCGCACTTCAACGACTACGAGTCCGAGGCCAAGCGCCTGATGGACGTCCCGCTGGCCCTGCCGGCCTACGAGGCGGTGCTCAAGGCGGCCCACACGTTCAACATGCTGGACGCGCGCGGCGCCATCAGCGTGACCGAACGCGCCGCCTACATCGGCCGCATCCGCAACCTGTCGCGTGCCATCGCGCAGGCCTATTACGAATCGCGTGAACGGCTGGGCTTCCCCATGCTGGGAACGGCGCCGAAGACGGAGGCCGTGGAATAAAGATGACGATGCAATCGACGCCAACCATGAACGCATCCACCCGCCCCCTGCTGGTCGAACTGCTGACCGAGGAACTGCCGCCCAAGGCCTTGCGCAAGCTGGGCGAGTCCTTCGCCGAGAGCGTGCGCGCCACGCTGGCCGCGCGCGGCCTGCTGGCGCAAGACTGCACGGTGCAGCCCTACGCCACCCCGCGCCGCCTGGCCGTGCGCCTGTCGGCCGTGCTGGCCCAGGCCCCCGACCAGGACTACGCCGAAAAACTGATGCCGGTGAAGATCGGCCTGGATGCCGAAGGCAAGCCCACGGCCGCGCTGCTGAAGAAGCTGGCCGCCAAGGGCCTGGAACACATCGACCCCGCCACGCTGGCGCGTGAGTCCGACGGCAAGCAGGACGTGCTGGTGGCGCGCGGCAAAGCGCCCGGCGCGGCCCTGGCCGACGGCCTGCAGGAAGCCATCGACGCCGGCATCGCCGGCCTGCCCATTCCCAAGGTGATGAGCTACCAACTGGCCGACGGCCAGACCACGGTGAAGTTCGTGCGCCCCGCTCATGGCCTGGTGGCGCTGTTCGGCGCCGACATCGTGCCGGTGGCCGCGCTGGGCCTGATCGCCGGCCGCAAGACCCTGGGCCACCGCTTCATGAGCAAGGGCGAGATCGCCATCAGCGATGCCGACAGCTATGTCGCGCAACTGCTCGAGCAAGGCAAGGTCATCGCCGCCTTCGACACCCGCCAGGCCGAGATCCAGCGCCAGCTCGACGCGCACGCCGGCCAACTGGGCGCCACGCTGGGCGACGATCCCGAAGTGGCCGCCCTGCTGGACGAGGTGACCGCGCTGGTCGAACATCCCACGGTCTATGTGGGCGAATTCGAAGCGCAATTCCTCGACGTGCCGCAGGAATGCCTGATCCTGACCATGCGGCTGAACCAGAAGTACTTCCCGCTGTTCTCGCCCGCCACCGGCAAGCTGACGCATCGCTTCCTGATCGTCAGCAATATGCAGGTGGCCGATCCGGTCAACATCGTCGAAGGAAACCAGCGCGTGGTGCGTCCGCGCCTGGCCGATGCGCAGTTCTTCTTTGTCACCGACCGCAAGACGCCCCTGGCCGCGCGGGTCGAGCAGTTGGGCAGCATCGTTTATCACAACAAGCTGGGTACCCAGCTGCAGCGTGTCGAGCGCGTGCGTGCCATCGCGCGCGGTATCGCCGGCGCATTGGGCGTGACGCCGCGCAATGCCGACCGCGCGGCCCTCTTGGCCAAGGCCGACCTGGGCACCAATATGGTCGGTGAATTCCCTGAGTTGCAAGGCATCATGGGCGCTTACTACGCCCAAGCCGACGGCGAACCGGAAGACGTCGTGGCAGCGCTGCGCGGGCAGTACCGCAACCGCATGGACACACCCGTCGATGCCACCGGCCTGACCGCAGCCATCCTGTTCATCGCCGAGCGCGCCGAAACGCTGGTGGGTATCTGGGGCATCGGCCTGGCCCCCACCGGCGAGCGTGATCCCTATGGCTTGCGCCGTGCCGCCCTGGGCGTGATCAGCGCCTTCGAGCAACTGGCCGCGGGTGGCTTGCTGAAGATCAGCGAAAACGGCCCCTTGACGCTGGACGGCCTGCTGGACCTGGCCGCCGCCACGTTCGATGCCGGCCAGATCGCGCCGGCCGATCTGCGCAACGCGCTCGCCGAGGTACGGACCTTCATCTACGAACGCTATCGCAACCAGTTGGCCGGCGACTTCGACCGTACCGCGGTGGACGCCGTCATCGCCCTGGCGCCGCCGCTGCATCAAGTGTCGGCACGCGTGCGCGCGGTCACCGCCTTCAGCGCCTTGCCCGAAGCCGCCACCCTGGCCGCCGCCAACAAGCGCGTCGGCAATCTGCTGAAGAAGGCCGAGGACGGCGTTACCGCGCTGGACCCGGCACGCTTGTCGGAGCCGGCCGAGCAGGCGCTGGCCCAGGCCATCGCCAACCTCAGCCCGCGGGCTCAGGCGCAATTCGATGCGGGCGATTTCGCCGCCAGCCTGAGCACCCTGGCACAGGCGCGCGAGCCGGTGGATGCCTTCTTCGCCGATGTCATGGTCATGGCCGACGACCCGGCCGTGCGCGCCAACCGGCTGGCCCTGCTGGGCCAACTGCACGGCCTGATGAATAAAGTGGCGGACATTTCCAGGCTGGCCCAGTGAAACTGATCATTCTCGACCGCGACGGCGTCATCAATCAGGACAGTGACGCCTTCGTCAAATCGCCCGACGAGTGGATCGCTCTGCCCGGTTCGCTGCAGGCCATCGCGCGCCTGCGCCAGGCGGACTGGACCGTGGTGGTGGCGTCCAACCAGTCCGGCCTGGGCCGCGGCCTGTTCGACATGGCCACGCTCAACGCCATCCACGCCAAGATGCGGCGCGAGGTGACGGTGGCCGGCGGCGCCATCGACGCCATCTTCATCTGTCCGCATGTGCCGGAAGACGGCTGCGACTGCCGCAAGCCGCTGCCTGGCATGTATCGGCAGATCGCCGACCGTTACGACGTCGACCTTGCCGGCGTACCGGCGGTGGGCGACTCGCTGCGCGACCTGCAGGCCGGCGCCGCGATGGGCTGCGCGCCTTGGCTGGTGAAGACCGGCAACGGCATCAAGACCATGGCCAAGGGTGCGCTGCCGGAAGGTACACGCGTGGCTGACGACCTGGCCGCCGTGGCCAACATCCTGCTCGGGGAGGCCTGACCCTTGGCCTTCCTGCGCTCTCTGTTTTATCTGCTGTTCCTGACCGTCACCGTTATCCCTTATGCCCTGGCCTGCATCCTGTGGGCACCGCTGCCGCAGCACTGGCGCTACCGCTTGACGGTGGGCTGGCCGGGCCTGGCCGTCTGGGGCGCGCGCGTGATCTGCGGCATCCGCTGGCGCGTGCAAGGGGCGGAGAACCTGCCCGACGGGCCGGCCATTCTGCTGTCCAAGCATCAGTCGGCTTGGGAAACCCTGTTTTTTCCCTCGCACATGCCGCGCGAGGTCTGCTTCGTCTACAAGCGCTCCCTGCACTGGGTTCCCTGCTTCGGCTGGGGTCTGGCGCTGCTGCGCATGATCGCGATCGACCGCAGCAAAGGACGCGACGCGTTCGAGCAGGTGGTGCGCCAGGGCAAGCTGCGGCTGCAAGAGGGCCGCTGGCCCCTGCTGTTTCCCGAAGGCACGCGAGTCGCGCCGGGCAAGACCTCGCGCTTCAAGATGGGCGGCGCCCTGCTGGCGTCGCGCACGGGCGCGCCCGTCATTCCCATCGCGCACAATGCCGGCGAATGCTGGCGCCGCAATGCCTTCATCAAGCGGCCGGGCCTGATCACGGTCAGCATCGGACCCGCGATAGAATCGCAAGGCAAGACCCCTGAAGAACTGAACCGCGAGGTTCAGGCATGGATAGAAGGCGAGATGCGTCGCCTCAACCCCGAAAGGTATGGCGCGGAATAATCAGCTCGAATTGCTGTTCAGCGCGCCGGCACTCGATGCCGGCGACGTTGGCGAGCCGTTGCCGGCCGAATCGCACGCGGATGCCGCGGTTTCGGCTGGCGTTGGCGTTGGCGTTGGCGTTGGCGTTGGCCTCGATAAGCACGGCGCCGCCGCGCCCAGTTCCGTCGAGCCCGGCACCGGCCCGGCGGCAGCGCCTCCCGCCGCCCCCAAGAGCGGCGGCCCGGGCCCGGGATTCTCTCTCGCCCCATCCAGTCCGCTGCTGCAAATTCCTACGCCCTGCCCGCCCACGCTGCCTGACGGGGCGCGCTGGCGGGTGGTGCAGGCACCGCAGCAGGCTATCGGCTTCGTCCTGCAGCGTTCGCGCCGCCGCAGCATCGGTTTCGTCGTCACGGATGACGGCTTGCGGGTGACCGCGCCCAATTGGGTCACCTTGAAGCAGATCGACGAGGCGGTGCTGGAAAAATCGCGTTGGATCCTGACCAAGCTGCGTGCCTGGCATGACCGCAAGGAGCAATTGGCCCTGTCGCAGACACGCTGGCAGCCCGGCGGCGCCCTGCCCTATCTGGGCAAGCGTATCGTCATCGCCCTGGGCTCGCATGATCGGCACGCCGCGCTGGCGGGCAATGCCGACGAGCCGCTTGATGGCGACCTGTTGCGCCTGGCCTTGCCGGCCGATGCCGACGGCCCGCGCATACGCGATGCCGCGCAGGCCTGGCTGCAGCAGCGTGCGGGGGTCTGGTTCGGCGCCCGCCTGGGGCATTTCCTGCAGATCAGCGGCTTGAAGATCAAGCGCTGGCGCCTGTCGTCGGCGGCCACGCGCTGGGGCTCCTGCACCAGTGATGGCCACATCATGTTGAACTGGCGCCTGATCCACTTCACGCCGGCCATCATCGATTACGTCATTGCCCATGAGCTGGCGCATCTGCGCGAGATGAATCACAGCAGCAACTTCTGGGCGGAAGTCGGCCACATCCTGCCCGAGTACGAACAAGCCCGCGACATCCTGCGCCGCCACGACCCGGCGTCGCTACCGACGTTTTGATCACCTGGCGTTCCAAAACACAAGTTGCTTCAGTCACGGGCAGCCGGTTTATCATCATCTACTTCAACGACAGAAGAACGGAGCCCTCCCCCCATGCGTATCCTCCACACCATGCTGCGCGTCGGCAATCTGGAAAAATCGATCGAGTTCTACACCCACGTCCTGGGCATGCGCCTGCTGCGCAAGAAAGACTACCCGGACGGCAAGTTCACGCTCGCCTTTGTCGGCTATCAAGATGAAGCGGAAGGCGCCGTGCTGGAGCTGACCCACAACTGGGACACCCCCAGCTACGACATCGGCACCGGCTACGGCCACATCGCCCTGGAAGTCCCCAACGCCTATGAGGCCTGTGACAAAGTCCGCGAGCGCGGCGGCAAAGTGACGCGCGAGGCCGGCCCCATGAAGCATGGCAGCACCGTCATCGCCTTCGTCGAAGATCCCGACGGCTACAAGATCGAGTTCATCCAGCGCAGCGGCCGCGCCGACTGACATGATTCATCAGATCCTCAAGATGGGCGACCCGCGGCTGCTGCGCGTGGCCGAGCCGGTACAGGCTTTCGACACCCCCGAGCTGCACGCCCTGATCGAAGACATGTTCGAGACCATGGCGGCGGCCGGCGGCGTCGGCCTGGCCGCCCCGCAGATCGGTATCGACCTGCAACTGGTCATCTTCGGTTTCGATCGCAGCGAGCGCTACCCGGATGCGCCGGCCGTGCCCCGCAGCATCCTGTGCAATCCCGTCATCACCCCCATCGGCGACGAGATGGAAGAAGGTTGGGAAGGCTGCCTGTCCGTGCCCGGACTGCGCGGCGTGGTGCCCCGTTATCGGCACATCCGTTATACGGGTTTCGACCCCGCCGGCACCCCCATCGAGCGCGAGGCCGAAGGCTTCCATGCGCGCGTGGTGCAGCACGAGTGCGACCACCTGATCGGCCGCCTGTATCCGACCCGCATGGCGGACCTGACCAAACTGGGCTATACCGAAGTCCTGTTCCCGCATCTCGATCCGAATAGCGACGACTGAACGCATGGCAACCGCAAGGAGCCCGCACGCATGCTGAACCGGCTGTGGCTGGCCTTCTTCGTCGCCGGCGCGAGCGCCGCCCTGGTGCGCTGGGCGGGGGGCGAACCGCAAGTGTTCGCCGCCATGATCGCCGCGCTGTTCGACATGGCGCGCCTGTCAGTGGAAATCATGGTGCTGCTGTTCGGCACCTTGACGCTGTGGCTGGGTTTTTTGCGCATCGCCGAACAGGCCGGCCTGGTCGCCAGCCTGGCGCGTCTGCTGGGTCCCTTGTTCGCGCGCCTGATGCCGGAGGTGCCGCGCGGCCACCCCGCCATCGGCCTGATCACCCTGAACTTCGCCGCCAACGGCCTGGGCCTGGACAATGCCGCCACGCCTATCGGCCTGCGCGCGATGCGTGAATTGCAATCGCTCAATTCCACGCCCGAACGCGCCAGCAATGCGCAGATCCTCTTCCTGGTCTTGAATGCCTCGTCACTGACGCTGTTGCCGGTGACGATCTTCATGTTCCGCGCCCAGCAGGGCGCCAGCGATCCCACCCTGGTATTCCTGCCCATCCTGCTGGCGACCTGCGCGTCCACCCTGGCCGGTCTGCTGGCCGTGGCGTTCTGCCAGCGGCTGCGCCTGCACGACCCCGTGGTGCTGGCCTGGCTGGGCGCCACGGCGCTGTTGCTGGGCGGCTTCTGCGCCATCCTAGCCAGCCTGTCCGCCAGCGCCATCAACGCGCTGTCCTCGCTGCTGGGCAACCTGACCCTGTTCGGCATCATCATGGCCTTCCTGCTGGTCGGCGCGTGGAAAAAAGTCGCGCTGTACGACAGCTTCATCGAAGGCGCGCGCCAGGGCTTCGACATCGCCCGCGATCTGCTGCCCTACCTGGTGGCCATGCTTTGTGCCGTCGGCGTGCTGCGCGCGTCGGGCGCGCTGGACTTCGCGCTCGACGGCATACGCTGGCTGGCCCATACCGCCGGCTGGGACGCGCGCTTCGTCGATGCCTTACCCACGGCCCTGGTCAAGCCCTTCTCCGGCAGCGCGGCGCGCGCCATGATGCTGGACACCATGTCGCACTTCGGCGTGGACAGCTTCCCCGCCCTATTGGCCGCCACCATGCAGGGCAGCACCGAAACCACCTTC
This sequence comes from Bordetella sp. LUAb4, assembly GCF_021325795.1. Lineage (GTDB taxonomy): Bacteria > Pseudomonadota > Gammaproteobacteria > Burkholderiales > Burkholderiaceae_B > Bordetella_C. The sequence goes on from NZ_JAHPZX010000001.1 coordinate 276,010, forward strand.
TACGTCCTGGCCGTGTATTTCGGTGCCGTCGGCATCCGCCGCGCACGCCACGCCGTGGGATGCGCGCTGCTGGCGGATCTGGCGGGCGTGCTGGCGTCGATCGCCGTGTGCTACTGGTTCTTCGGTTAGCAAAATCCGGCTAGGAAAACTTCGGCCCCCGCCGCAGCCGGATCGGACCATGATCGATCCGGGCGGGAGGCACGACAGCATCGCCTTGCGTGATGACGACGATGCCAGCGCGGGCCAGCCGCGCGGCCACTTGCCTGACAGCGGGCATGGCCTCGCGCCATGCGCCTTCGTCGCCGGCCAGCGTACGCGCGACGTCGGAAGGGCAGATCGATGATGTCTCGGCGCGGTGGCGCAGCAGATCGAGCAGGCACTGCTCGATGTCGTGATCCGAGACGGACATGGCCCAGGCCCCTGCGCTAGCGCGTGCGACAGCGCATCACTCCACCGCCAACAGCTTCATCCCGTTGGTGCCGCCGCTGTCGCGGTAGAAATCGCCCTTGGTCAGGATGACCCAATCGCCCGCCTCCACGCGGCCGCGGCGCTTGAGCTCGCCGATGGCGGCATCGCTCAGGTCAGCGGGATCGTAGGCCGACGGATCGAAGGGAATGGTCGACACGCCACGGAACATGGCCACGCGATTCTGCGTGAAATTATGCGGGCTGTAGCAATAGATGGGCACGCCGGAGCGGATGCGCGACATGATCAGCGGCGTGTGGCCGCTTTCGGTCAAGGCGATGATGGCCTTGATGCCAGGAAAGTGATTGGCCGCGTACATCGCCGCCAGCGCGATGGTTTCATCGCAGCGCGAGAAGGTCTCGCCCAGACGGTGATGCGAATGCGTCGAGGTGGGATGCTTTTCCGCGCCCAGGCAGACGCGCGCCATCGCCTCCACCGCTTCCACCGGATACTCGCCGGACGCGCTTTCGGCCGACAGCATTACAGCGTCGGTGTAATCCAGCACCGCGTTCGACACGTCCGATACTTCGGCCCGCGTGGGCACCGGGCTGGAGATCATCGACTCCATCATCTGGGTTGCCGTGATGACTACTTTATTCAACGTGCGCGAGTGCTGGATGATGCGCTTCTGTATGCCCACCAGTTCCGCATCGCCCACCTCCACGCCCAGGTCGCCGCGCGCCACCATGACGCCGTCGCTGGCGCGTATCAGCGCATCCAGCGCTTCGTCGTCGGCCACCGCTTCGGCTCGCTCGATCTTGGCGATGATCCAGGCCTCGCTCCCCGCGGCACGCACCAGCTCGCGAGCTTCGTCGATGTCCGAGCCATAGCGCGGGAAGGACACGGCGATATAGTCCAGCTTCAATTCGGCCGCCACCTTGATGTCGGCACGATCCTTGTCGGTCAGGCTGGGCGCGGACAAGCCGCCGCCACGCCGGTTGATCCCTTTGTTGTTCGACAGCGGTCCGCCCACCATCACCGTGGTGTGCACCGAATCGATGTCGACGCTATCCACCCGCAGCACCACGCGGCCGTCGTCCAGCAGCAGCTCATCACCCGGCCGGCAGTCCTGCACCAGCTCTGGATAATCGATACCGACGATGTTCTCGTCCCCTTCTTCCGACGGATGGCTGTTCGATAGCGTGAACGTCGCGCCCACGCGCAACGTCACCTTGCGGTCCTTGAAACGCGCGATGCGTATCTTCGGTCCCTGCAGATCCCCCATCAAGGCGACGAAACGCCCCTGTTTCTCCGCGGCCTCGCGCACCAGTTGCGCGCGCTGGCGGTGGTCATCCGCTTCGCCGTGCGAAAAATTCAGCCGGGCCACATCCATGCCGGCACGCACCAGCGCTTCGATGCGTTCGGGACTGGACGTGGCGGGCCCAAGAGTGGCAACGATTTTGGTGCGACGCAGCACTGCCATGGTGGATCCTCGTGTGGTTGGGCAAGCGTCATATGGTACGCCTACATGCCCGCGCGCTCTATGACGGCACGCGGGTATGATGACGCGGCAGAAAATTTTCTCCTCATCGCGCAACGAGACCGCACGTGAAAATCGTCATCGCTCCCGACTCCTTCAAAGAAAGCCTGTCCGCGCCCGACACGGCCGCCGCCATCGCGCGCGGTGTACGTGCAGCCTGCCCCACTGCCGAGATCGTCTGCGTGCCCATGGCCGACGGCGGCGAAGGCACGGTCGCCGCGGTATTGCAGGCGACCCAGGGGCAATGGCGCAGCACGCGTGTCAGCGACGCGCTGGGCGAGCCGGTCGATGCCGCCTGGGGCTGGATCGAGGGCCACGCTCGGTTGCCCCATACCGCCGTCATTGAAATGGCCGCGGCGGCAGGCCTGGAGCACGTGCCGCCGGCGCGACGCGATCCGCTGCGCGCCACCAGCCACGGCGTGGGCGAACTGCTGCGCGCCGCACTGGACGCCGGCGCGCAACGCATCATCCTGGGGCTGGGCGGATCGGCCACCAATGACGCCGGCGCCGGCCTGCTGACGGCCCTGGGCCTGCGCATCCTGGCCGCCGATGGCAGCGCCTTGGAAGCGGGCGGCGGCGCGTTGGCGCGGGCCGTCAGGCTGGATGCCAGCGGCCTGGACCCGCGTCTGGCGCATACCCTCATCGAGGTAGCTTGCGACGTCGACAATCCCTTGTGCGGCCCCAAGGGCGCGTCGGCGGTCTTCGGCCCGCAGAAAGGCGCGACACCGCAACAGGTGGCTGAACTGGATGCCGCCTTGACGGTCTTCGCCGATCTCTGCGCCGGCACCCTAGGCCGCGACGAACGTGATGCCCCGGGGGCTGGCGCCGCTGGCGGCCTGGGCTTCGCGGCGCATGCCTTTCTGGGCGCGCGCTTCCGGCCTGGCGTGGAACTGGTGGCGGAATTGGGGGGCCTGGCGCAGGCCATGCAGGGTGCCGACCTGGCCTTCACCGGCGAGGGCCGGATGGACGAGCAGACCTTGCACGGGAAAACGCCGGCCGGTGTCGCCCGCATCGGCAAGGCAGCCGGCGTGCCGGTCGTGGCCCTGGCGGGATCGCTGGGTGCCGGCTATGAACGCTTGAACGAAGTCGGCATCGTCGCCGCTTTCAGCCTGGCGCCGGGGCCGATCACATTGGAGCAAGCCTGCGCCCGCGCGGCGGAACTGCTGGCGGAGCGGGCCCGCGATGTGACGCGCCTGTTCCTGGCGGGGCACCGCTCAACGTGAGAACGTGGCCCGGTGCTTGACCGGCAGGGTAGGAATAAAGGGAATTTCTAAAGAAATTCCCTTTTGACTTGTGGAGATGTCGAACTGGAAGCCGGAAGTACTTTGAAGTTCAAGCATCCAGCTCGGCGCTATGCGGCCGCGACGGCCCCACCAGGCCGGCGGCCTGCAGTGCATCGGCCAAGGCGATGAAACGCTCGACCTGCACTTCTTCGGCACGCGCCGTCGGGGCGATACCCAGTTCGTCCCAAGGAATCACGGCGGCCCAGTCGCCCAAGGCGCGGCGCAGCATCTTGCGGCGTTGCGCGAAGGCCTTGGCCACCACCTGTTCCAAGGCCGCCTCGCTGCGCGGGCGCGGCCGCTCGGCCGGCAGGGGCACCATGCGCACCACCGCCGACACCACGCGCGGCGGCGGGTCGAACGCTTCGGGCGGTACGTCGAACAACTTGTCCATGCGATAGCGCGACTGCAGCATCACCGACAAGCGGCCGTAATCGGCCGACGACGGCGTCGCCACCATCCGGTCGATCACTTCGCGTTGCAGCATGAAATGCTGATCGCGCACGTGGTCCGCGGCCGCCATCAGATGAAACAGCAAGGGACTGGAGATGTTGTAGGGCAGATTGCCCACCACCCGCAGTCCCGCACCGAAGGCCGCGAAATCGACCGTCAGCGCATCCGCTTCGACGACTTCCAGGCGCTCGGCCGGGTACTTGCCGCGCAAGCGCTGCGCCAGGTCCCGGTCGATTTCCACCACCGTCAGCCGGTCTGTCTGCGCCAGCAAGGGCGCGGTCAGCGCGGACAGGCCGGGGCCGATCTCCACCAACCTGTCCCCGCGCGCGGGCGCAATGGCCCGCACGATTCCATCGATCACACTTTCATCAACCAGGAAATGCTGGCCGAACCGCTTGCGAGCCTGATGCCGCGTCATGAAGTGCTTCCTCGCCGGCTCAACGGTCAGCCTTTTCGCGCTGAACCTGCTTTTCCAGGCGATTGTCGATATAGGCCTGATCGTGCAATTGATCCAGCCAGTCCTCGAACGCGGGTTCGGAACGACGTTCGAACAGAATGCGGCGCGCCTGCATGCGCTGCATTTCATCCGCCACGTCCTTCTCGCGGCGTTCCAGCACCTGGATCAGGTGCCAGCCGAACGGCGACTGGATGGGTTCGCTGATCTCGTTGATTTTCAGGGCGTTCATCGCCGCCTCGAAAGGCGGCACGGTTTCGCCCGGGCTCAACCAGCCCAGATCGCCGCCCTGCGGCGCGGTGGCGTCTTGCGAGTTCTGCCGCGCCAAGGTGGCGAAGTCCTCGCCGCCCGTGGTGATGCGCTGGCGCAGCAGCTCCAGGCGCTGACGCGCCTGCGCGTCATTGACCACCGTCGACGTCTTGATCAGGATGTGGCGCGCGTGCGTCTGCGTCACTTGCATCGGACCTTGCGGCGCGCCGAGTCCCGGTTGCTGCTGCGGCATGGCCTGCGGCGCCGGCGCGGGCGCGGGGGCAGGTCCGGACGCAGCGCCGCCGGCGCGATCCAGCACCTTCAGAATATGGAAACCGTTGCCGCTCTGGATGATGCCGGACACCTGCCCCTTGGGCAGGTTGGCCACGGCACGCACGAACAGGTCGGGCCAGCCGTCCAGGGGCCGCACGCCCATGGCACCGCCCTGCAAGGCCTCGGGACCATCGGACGCCGCCGCCGCCACGCTGGCGAAATCGCTGCCGCCCTTGACGCGGGCCAGCAGGTCTTCGGCCTTCTTGCGCAGCACGGACACCTGCTCGGTGGTCGAACCGTCCGGCACGCGCACCAGAATCTGCGCCAAGGCGATCCGATCGGAGGACGCGGCGGCAGCCGCCTGCTGCTGTTCGGGCGCCGGGCCCTGGCTCTGCTGCAAGGGCGCGCTGGCCGGCGCACCACCGCGGCGGCGCTGCTGTTCCTTCAGATACGCATCGACTTCAGCGTCGGAGATCACGATATTGGCGTCGACGGTGCGCGAACGCAGGCGATCGGACAAGACTTCGTCGGCGATATTGCGCCGATATGCTTCCCAGGTGATGCCGCTTTTTTCGACTTCCTTGCGCAACTGGTCCATCGTGATCTTGTTGCGCGAGGCAACCGAGTTGATGGCCTGGTCGACCGTGGCCTGGTCGACCTTGATGTTCATGCGCGCGGCTTCCTGGCGTTGCAGGCGCTGCATGATCAGGCGTTGCAGCACCTGGCGCTGCAGCACGTCCTGCGGCGGCAACTGGATCTTCTGGCGGGTCAGGTCACCCGCGGCCGCCTGGGTGGCGTCGCGCACTTCGCGCAGGGTGATCACGTCCTTGTTGACCACCGCGGCAATGCCGTCGGCGAACTGCTCGGGCGGCGGTGCCGGCGTAGCGTCCTGTGCCGCTGCGGCCGGCTTGCCGCGCGAGGCCGGAGCCGTTGCCGAGGATTTGGCCGCGCCCTTGGCGGGCGCGTCGGCGGACCAGGCCGGCGACGGCGCCGCGGCATAGAGCGCCACCAGGGCTGCGGACAGAGCGCCGCGCCAGGCGGCACGGGGGGCAAACACACTACGCATCATTCGTACCTTTCAAAACTGGTCCCGGGCTGCACGGGCGGCGTCGTCGGCTCATAGCCGGGAATATTTTTCTTCATCAACTTCAGCGGATCGGTGCCCAGGGAGCCCAGGCCCGTCAGTTCAAGCTGGAAGAAGAAAGCGTTGTTCACGTCGTTGTCGGACACAGCATAACGCTGGAACACGAAACGGCTGGTCCAGCAGCAATCGCCCTTGTACTCCAGGCCGGCGATGGCCTGGGTCACGCGGCGCCGGGCCGGATCGCCCGTAAGAGGGTCGGTAACCCCGTCGCCCGCTCGCATCGAGTAGTCGATGCGTCCCACGCCGGACCAGCGGCTGGTGAACGGCCACTGGAAAGCCAGGCTGACCTGGTTCTGTCCCGCGGGCAGATAATTGGTGTAACCGGTGGTCGTCTGCGGATCGCGCTGGTAGCGGTAAGACAGCGACACCGACGTGGCGCGCTGCGGCGACCAGCGCGCCCCGATCAAGCCCCGCGAAAAGCGCGAGTCATAGGGGTTCCATTGCCCTTCCACCGTGGCCGACAAGGTGTCAGTCAGGGCCGCGGTGGCGGCGCCGAGATACGCCGAGCGCATGTCGTCGCGGGGTTTCTCTCCAGGCAGCGTAACGTTCTGGTCCTCGAAGTAGAACTGTTGGCCTAGCGACAGGGAAGCCCGTTCGAAACCGGAATTCGCATCCAGCCAGCGCGTGGTCAGGGCCGCGGTCAGCTGATTGGCATTGGCAATGCGATCCCAGCCGCCCGAATAAATATTCTCTTCGAAGGCCTGCGAGAAGCTGAAGTCCGCCAGCGATGTATCGTAGACGGGCATCTTCGACTGATCCCGATACGGCACGCGCAGGTAAAACAGGCGCGGTTCCAAGGTCTGGGTCGCCGCGTTGCCGAACAGGGTCGTGTCACGCTCGAACGTCATGCCCGCGTCGAGCGACATGATAGGCAAGGTGCGCGACGCGCTGCGGGGATAGTTGTAGGCGCCCGCGCCGAAGCCATTGTTATCGTTGGGATGCCAGTCGGTGTTCTGGTACTGCGTGAAATTCAAGCCGACCTTGGGCGTGATATACCAGCCTGGACGCACGATCGGATACGCGATGGTGGGATACATCATCAAGCGGTCGCCGTCCGGACCGTTGTGCGTATCCAGGAACAGGGGCCGCGAAAAGCGGGTCGCCGTGCTGGTGTATTCGAGGTCGAACCCGTTCAAGTCATAACGCTGCCCGTTCAAGGAGAGTTCGGGCACCTTGTCATAGGGCGGCAAAATCGCTGTCGAGTCGGGATCCTGCAGGGTGCGGTACTTGTAGACCTGCACATACGACTGCCAATACTGATTATTCCAGCCCACCATGCCCTGACGCGGCAAATACGTCTGCGAGGCGTCGTTCAGCCCGATGGAGGCGAAGTCCCGGAAATAATTGCCGTCCGACACGCCGGACACATTCCAGCTGGTATAGAAACCATTGCCCAGCGTCTGGAAGTGCTTGGTGGTGTACAGATAGCGGCTTTCACCGGTCTGGCTGTCGTTGGCCAGATAGGTCCCCATCAGGATACCGCTATAGGTCGGACCGAGATAACGGAACTCACCGCCCAACTGCGGACCACGCTTGCTCAGATAGCGCGGCGTCAAGGTCAGATCGTAATTGGGCGCCAGGTTGAAGTAATACGGCACCTGCAGATCGAAACCGCTGCGGCTGGTCGACCCGTAGGTCGGCGTCAGGAAGCCGGACTTGCGCTCTTTCTTGACCGGGAAGGTCATGTAAGGCCACGCCAGGATGGGCGTGTCCTTGAAATACAGCACGCCGTTGCGCGCCAAACCTTCGTTTTCGTCGAAATCCAGGTCCATCGAGGAGGCCTTGATGTACCACGCCGGATTTTCGCAACCGCAGCCCGTGTACGTGACCTGCTGCAGGCGCATGGTGGAGCGGCTGAAGATATCCGCATGTTCCGCCTGCGCGCGGCCGCCGGATGCGCCGAGCCAGAAGTCGGGTTGGCTGAGGGCGCCCGTATTGGTGTCGACGTTGTAGCTCATGGCCGGGCCGATCGCCAGCGAACCATCACGCAGCAGACGGGCGTGGCCCTCGCTGGTGGCGACCCCTTCCATGCGACGGTACTTGATCGTGTCGCCCTTGATGATGGTGTCCATGCGACGCACTTCGGCGTTGCCCGTCATCGTCATGTTGGAATCGGGATCGCCGTTGATCTGGTCGGCCTGCATGAAACCGGGCAGGTTGTCGCCGTCGACCCGATGCACCCGCAAGCCGGTGGAGCTGCGCAGGCCGGTACCACTGTCTTTCATGCCCATGACCTGCACCGAGTTCGACCCGGCTGTGGGAGGGGCCGCCTTGGCCTTATCCTTGGCAGTCTGCTTGGACAGCGACTTGGACGTTGCCTTGTTCAAGTTGTTGACGGACGAGTCCGTGGGAACTTGCGCCTGGGCGGCCGCGGCCGCGCCAGCAAGGAATAGGATCAACCACCGGACCATGCGCACGTATGAAGAAACCTGAAAAAATGGGATGACAGTCGGGCACGGAACGACCATGCGTTCCCTCGCCCACCGCGGGGGCCGGCCATCCGGCGACCCGGTATTATAGAGAAGCCGCGCGGCGTTGCGACTCCCCCGTAAAATGGCGGGATACGCGATTAAAACAGCAATCTTCCTCCAGGTCGCCTCCTCTTGAACTTGACACCCGATCCCCGCCAGGACCAGATCCGCCTTTGGCTGCACAGCCTGCCCGTTGAACTGGGCCTGGACATCGCCTCCCTGGCGCCCGCCTCCAGCGATGCCAGTTTCCGCCGATATTTCCGTCTGAACGCCGCCGCGGGCAGCCTGATCGTCATGGACGCGCCGCCCGAGCAGGAAGACTGCCGCCCCTTCATCCACGTCGCCGGGCTGCTGAACGACGCGGGCCTGAATGTTCCCCGCATCCTGGCCCAGGACCTGGCGCAAGGCCTGCTGCTGCTGACCGACCTGGGCCGCGACACCTACTATCAACGCATCCAGGCCGGCCTGCCGGACGCCGAACTGCAAACGCTGTATCGCCAGGCCCTGGCGGCCCTGGTCCGCGTACAGCAGGCGGCCACCACCGGCCTGCCCGCCTATGACACCGCGCGCCTGGCGGCGGAGCTGGAGTTGTTTCCGGAGTGGTACGTCGGCCGCCACCATGGCATGCAACTGGACGACAAGACGCGCCAGGCGCTCGACCGGATCTTCGCCCTGCTCTCCTCCAGCAACGGCGCGCAGCCGCCGGTACTGGTGCATCGGGACTTTCACTCGCCCAACCTGATGGTCTGCGATGAAGACCGTTATGGCCCGAACCCCGGCATCATCGACTTCCAGGATGCGCTGGCCGGCCCCATCACCTATGACCTGGCGTCGCTGGTCACGGATGCCCGCACTACCTGGGAAGAGCCGCAGCAATTGGACTGGGCCATCCGCTACTGGGAAATGGCACGCGCCGCCAACCTCCCCGTCGATGCCGATTTCGCCGACTTCCACCGCGCCTACGAGTGGATGAGCCTGCAGCGCAACCTGCGTATCCTGGGCGTCTTCGCCCGGCTTCATCATCGCGACGGCAAAGCCGGCTACCTGGCCCACATCCCGAGAGTAAACACTTACGTTCGCCAGGTGGCGGCACGCTACGGCGTGTTCACGCCCTTGCTGCGCCTGCTGGACAAGCTGGACGACCGCCAGCCCGTCGTGGGCTACACCTTTTAATCCGGAGAGCCACCGTGCGCGCCATGATCCTGGCGGCGGGCCGCGGCGAACGCATGCGCCCGCTCACCGACACCCTGCCCAAACCGCTCCTGCGCGTGGGCGGCGAGCCCCTGATCGTCTGGCACATTCGCCGCCTAGTCGCGGCTGGCATCCGTGACATCGTCATCAACCATGCCTGGCTGGGCGACCGCATCGAGGCCGCCCTGGGTGCCGGCGCGGACTTTGACGCCCATTTGCGCTATTCGCCCGAGACGCAGGCGCTGGAAACCGCGGGAGGCATCGCGCACGCCTTGCCGCAACTGGGCGACGCGCCCTTCCTGGTCGTCAATGGCGACGTCTGGTGCGATTGGAACCCGGCCGCCGCGCGCGCGCAGGCCAGCCGGCTCGAGGCTGCCGGTGGCCAAGCCTGGCTGCTGCTGGTTGACAACCCGACGCATCATCCGGAGGGTGATTTCCACCTGCTGGAGGACGGCACATTGGGCGCGACGGCCGGACCTCGTTTGACCTATGCCGGTATCGGCGTCTACCATCCCAGCCTGTTCGCGGGATTGCCGCCCGGCACGCCGGCCCGCCTTGCGCCCTTGCTGGTGGATGCCATTGGGCGCGGTACGGTGCACGGCGCGCGCCATGGCGGCACCTGGGTCGACGTCGGCACACCGCAAAGGCTGGCCGAGCTGGACGCCATGCTGACGCACAAGGCCAACGGGACGCAATAGACTGGCGGGTCCCGGGCAGATCGCAGGGCGAAATACTTGGGAACGCTGAGTATTTCACAATATCAATGTGCGCAACGATGCTTGTCGAAAGGCCTATATACAGGTCTTAGCAGGTATCCTGTAGCGCCTCGAGCGGGCGCGGCCGGGGCAGCCGGTACGCGCTCGTTGCACGAAACACAGTATTTTTTGGACGGATGGGATGTTCGGACGGTCGCAGCGCTCGGTTTTCAAACCCTCGGTATATCAGCCTGGCAAACGCTCACGGCGCATGCCGCGTTGGCTCGTGCTGCTATTGGTGGGCATCGGCCTGGGCGCGGGTGGCGTGCTGTTCCTGCAGACCAACTACGGCCCGCAACGCTTGACCATCGAGCAGTCCGAACAACTGCACAGCGAGCTGAGCGCCGCCAACCTGGACCGCCAGCGGCTGCAGGGGCAGCTCGATGAAGCCAGCCAGCAGCGCGACTCGGCGCGCAGCACGCACGGCAAGCTGACGACCGACCTGGCACAGGCGCAGGCGCAGATCACCACCTTGAACAAGGACCTGCAACTGTTCGAGGAAGCCATTCCGCCGGATCCGCGCGGCAGCAATATCGGCGTGCGGTCGGCGCTGCTGACGCGTGAACCCGGCCAGTTGGGCTACCAGGTCCTGATCATGCGTGACAACGCCAAGGCGGGCGCGCCCTTCAAGGGCACGGTGCAATTCGCCATCGAAGGCCGCTATCCGAATGGGCGCATCGACACCATCGCGCCGGACGCCATCGCGCTGGACCTGGATCGCTACCAGCACATGAGCGGGTCCCTGAAGCTGCCGGACGGCTTCGTCGCCCGGACCGTCACCATCAAGGTGCTGGACGGCGCGCAGCGGCAGCAGGCCATGCGTGTTTACTACGTGCGCTGATTTTCTACTGCGCTGACGGCTACGTGCGGTCAGCGCGTGGCAGCGCCGACACAAAATGGGACGCCCGTCCTTCGCGACGGGCGTTCCATTTTGGCTTCTGCCTGGGTTGGACTCAGAGCATCTTGCGCAAAGTACCGTCACGCCGGATGAATTGATGCCACAGGGCGGCTAGCGCGTGCAGGCCGATCAGGTAATAAAGCGCATTGCCGATGAACCCGTGGGCGGCCCGGACGTCGGGCCGCAGGTCCGGATGCGCGCCGACCAGGGAGAACGACCAATCGGTCCCCATCAGCATCACAGGCCGTCCCGCCATATTGGTCATCAGGATACCCAGCAGCGGCTGCGCGATCAGCACGATGTAGAACAGCCAATGCATTGCGCGGGCGCAAAGGGCCAGGAACCCTCCCCCCGCCTCCGCCGCCGGCACGCCGTGCACCAGCCGCCAGACCAGGCGCACCGCCATCAGTACCAGCACCGTACAGCCGGCCCAGATATGGATACCTGTCCAGAGCGCACGTGAATCACTGCCGCGCGGGCCGCGGATCTCGATGGCCGTCAGGGCCAGGGCAACCAGCAGGAACACGAGCCAATGCAGAATGACGGCGGGACGGCTGTAGCGGGCGACGGGCGGGGCGGCCCGGTGTAGCGTTTCAACCTGCATGGAAACTCCTTGACGAGGATAGGGGGTAAGAGAGCTTGCACTGACCTTACCTGGGAGCTTGAAATGTATATCAGGTTCCCCGGCATCCTTATGAATCACCTTGTCGATGCCCGAGGCAGCGGCGAATCACGGCGGCGAATCAGCGCGGCGCTTCGATGCCCCTGTCATGCAGCACGGCGGTCCAGCGCTCGATTTCCTGGTCGATGAACGCCCGCATCTCCTCGGGCGTATTGTCGGATTCCGGGAGCGTGAAAGCCAGATCCTCCATCACGTGCCTGAGCGTCGCATCGCGTAGAACCGTGTTGACGGACCGGTTCAAACGCGTGATCACATCAGCGGGGGTACCCTGCGGTGCCACCAATGCATACCAGGTGCCGCCCTCCTTGCCGGGCAATTGGTATTCCTCGATGGCGGGGACATCCGGCAAAGCCGCGATGCGCCCGCTGGCCATGACGACGATGGGCCTGACGGCGCCGGACTTGATCTGGGCGATGACGCCGGGGACCAGCGTAATCTGGATGTCCGTGCGCCCGGCCATGAGGTCGACCAGCGCCGGGGCGCTGCCCCGATAGGCCACGTGCACGATATCGACACCGGCCGACTTCTTGAACACCTCACACAGCAGGTGCTCCGTCGAGCCGACGCCGGCGGAGCCGCAGACGAGTTTGCCCGGCCGCGTCTTGGCGGCCGCGATCAGGCCAGGCAGATCATGCACCGGCGATTGCTGGGGCGCGACCATCACCAACGGCACCGACGCCAGCATGGCCACCGGCGTGAGATCACGGGCGAAGTCGTACTCGATGGCCGGGTACATGACCTTGTGCGTCGTGTTAGGCCGGGCGGCGAGATACAAGGTATAGCCATCGGGGGCGGCGCGGGCCACGTCGGCCGCGGCGAGGTTACCGGCGGCACCCGTCCTGTTTTCGACGATGACCTTCTTGCCCAACTCCTCCGTCATATAGGCGGCCATGTGCCGCGCGATCAGGTCGGAGGCGCCGCCGGGCGGAAAGCCGACGACCACGGTGATGGGACGCTGGGGGTAGACAGACTCGGCACCGGCGGTCACGGGAACAGCGGGTACCGAGCTTCCCGCCAACAACAACGCCGCCAATTTCTTTATTCCTGCACTCATCTTCACCTTCCACAGTCAGGGAGATCGAATCGGGAAGGGTCAACCGGAAACCGCTCCCTGCGCTTGGGTAAGACTAGCGGGGGCGCGGGTTCCTTTTACTTACGGCTTTTTTCAAGTCAGTGCAGGGAGTTGATGTTCCTGTCCATCAGCACCGCCGTCCATTTCTCGGTTTCCTGCGCGATGAGCGCGCGCAAGGTCTCGGGTGTGTTTTCGGAAGGATAGGCGGGGATGTAGGACAGGCACTCCAGCCTTTCCTTCAGCGCCGGCCGGGACAGCGCCGTATTGAGAGCCCGATTCAGCGTGGCGATGATGACGCGCGGCGTCCGCGCAGGCGCCATCAGGGCATACCAGCCCTCGGCGTCCGCGCCGGCCAGCCCGAATTCGTCGATGGCGGGGACATTGGGCAGGGAGGAAACCCGCTGATGCGCCATGACGACCAGGGCCTTGATGTTCCCGGTCCGTATCAGGGGCAGCGCCATGGGCAGAGGGAAAATCAAAAGATCGGTACGGCCACCGATGACGTCGGCCAGCGCTTCCACGACGCCCAGATAAGGCGCGTTCATCAAGCGGATGCCCACGGACTGCTGCAGAAAGCCGCCCAGCAAGTGGGACGTGGTTCCTATTTCGGAGTAAGCGCAGGTATACCCCCCCGGAGACGGCCGGGTCGGCACGATGATGTCGTTCAAGCTGGCCAAGGGGGTGTTCTTGCCGGCCACCACCACGAAAGGCATCTTCGCCACCAGGCCGACCGGCGTCAGGTCGAAGGAGAAGTCGTAATCGACATCGTCGTACATGAGGCGATGAAAAATATTCGACCGCCCGGCAAGGAAGATCGTGTAGCCGTCGCGTTCGGCGCGGGCCACCGATGCGGCGCCGACGTTACCCGCCGCCCCGGGCCGATACTCGATACGGATCTCCTGCCCCAGGTCCTCGCCCATCTGCGTGGCAATCTCGCGTATGAGCATATCGCCGCCGCCGGGCGGAAAACCCACGACGATGGTAATGGGCCGCTCGGGGAATGGCGCCGCCAGACTGGCCGCTCTTGCCCCGAAGGAAGCCCCGTCACCGGCCGAGATCAGCGCGGCCAACTCCTTTTTCCCCAGTTTCATCCTCATCCCCCAAAAAGCATCTCGATGCGTGTCGGAGCCAGCGATTGCTGGAATCAAGAATCGCGATTCACGTGCGATTCACGTGCGATTCCTCGCATGGGTAGACGATTGTGGCGGCAAGTTCCACTTCGATATCATCGCTCAGGCCGCCAGCGGGCAGATCACTGCAGCCCCTTGATCTGCCAGGCGGTGAGGATGGCGGTCCAGCGCTTGGTATCTTCCGAGATCAGTGCGCCCAGTGCCGCTGGGGCCTGCGCCGACGCGGGCGCGACGAAGCCCAGGCGTGACAGTTGTTCCCGCTCGCCCTGGGCGGCCAAGGCGCGATTGACGGAGCGATTCAAGCGGGTGACGACTTGGGATGGCGTTCTGGCGGGCGCCATGACGGCGAACCAGTCATCCGCGCCCGCTTCGGCGAAGCCCAGTTCTTCGATGCTGGGAATATCGGGCACCTCGGCGACACGCTGGGTCGACATCACCGCCATGGCACGCACGCTACCCGCCTGGATATGGGCGATCGCGGAAGACAGGGGCAGGCAGAGGAACTCGACCCGGCCGGCGATGACGTCACGCAGGGCCACGGGTGCGCTTTGGTAGGGAACATGCACCCATTCGACGCCGGCGGTTTCCTGCAGGATCCTGGAAAGCAGGTAATTGGTGGTGCCGACGCCGATGGTCGCCAGGCTGAACTTGTTCGGATTCGACTTTGACAGGCTGATCGCGTCCGGCAGCGTGGACGCCGAGACATGATTACCCATCACGATGACCAGGGGCATCTTGGCCGCCAGCGCCACGGGCGTCAGGTCGTGCGCGTAGTCGTAGTTGATGTGCGGATACATCGTCTTGTGCAGCGTGGCGGCGCGCGTGCTGAGGAAGATGGTGTAGCCGTCGGGTTCAGAGCGGGCGACCGCCACCGCGGCGATATTTCCCGAGGCGCCTGGCCGGTAGTCGACGATGACTTTCTGGCCGAGGTCTTCGGTCATATGGGCGGCGATGCGGCGGGCGAGGATATCGGTGCCGCCGCCTGGCGCGGTGCCGACGATGAGCGTAATGGCTCGCTGCGGATAATCCGCGAGATTTTCCGTAGCCATGACGTGCGCGGGAAGCGCTCCCCCTACCATGATCAACGCGGCCAACTCACTCTTGCTAAAACTCATCTGCTGCCTCCAGTGCTACGAATAGGGCTTTGCCGGTCGCGGTGGGACTCAACAATAGAGGCATGGGTGTACAGAAGCACGAATCAGGTTCCGTCAGCGGATGATGTCGGTGGATTTCCGGGACGGGGGGAGAAAAAGCAGCGGGCTGCGGGCGACTGGCGCAGTGACCGAGACAATCAAACTTCCGGCTACTTTCAGTCCCATCATCAGCCTCCAGTCGGCGGGCGCTCAACGAAGACGCCGAGCGCCGCGGCACGTTTTGCATAAGCCGGCCATTACTCCCTACGGTTTCCCAAAGGCATGACGAATGGAATAATGCTTCGGCGACTTACAAGGGATTAATGGACGATCGGCCGTTGTCGGACACGGCGCACGTTCACATTACTGAATACCGCTGATCTCCAGTTTCTCGAGCGCCTCCGTCCACGTTTCCGCCTCTTCGCCCATGAAGGCTCCCAAAGCCTCGGGTGTGTTGTTGGAGAGCGGGACCACGAACCCCTGGGAGGCAAAGGCCTCCCTTACCGTCTCCTGCGCCAGTACGTTGTTGAGAGAGCGGTTCAGGCGAAAAACCACGTGCGATGGCGTTCTGGCAGGCGCCACGATGCCAAACCAGGAATTCCCGATGGCCTTCATGAAGCCGAACTCCTCGATGGAAGGGACATCCGGAAGTTCGGGCAATCTGGCCGTGGACATGACAGCCACACATCGAACCAAACCGGATCTCAAATAAGGCAGAGCGAAAGCCAGCGACGTGAACATGAGATCCATCCGCCCTGCTACCACCTCACTGAGCGCGGGCGCCGAGCCTTTATAGGGTAGATGTAGCATCTCAACGCCTGCGGCTTCCTGCAGCGCCTCGCACAACAGGTGATTCGTGGACCCGATCCCAGTGGACGCGCAACTCATGCTTCCAGGATGCGCTCTGGCCAAACCCATCGCATCCTGAATCGACGCCGCGTTGACGTGATTTCCCATGAGAAGTAAGAAGGGCACTTTCACAGCCATGCCGACCGGCACGAGATCCTTGGCGAAGTCATAGTTCATGTGCCCATACAACTTCTTGTGCAGAGTCACCCCGCGGCTCGCCAAATAGAGCGTGTAGCCGTCGGCCGGAGCGCGGGCCACTGCTCTTGCGCCGATATTGCCGCCGGCGCCGGGTCGGTAATCGACGATGACCGGTTGCCCAAGGTCTTGGGCCATATGCTTCGCAAGTTGCCTTGCCAGCGTGTCGCCGGCGCCGCCAGGAGGAAATCCAAGGATCAACGTGATCGGTCGTGCCGGATACTTCGCGCTGCTCTCGGCCGCCGATGCAGCCATCGGCACCATGCTGCCCGCAACGACCGACACAATCAAATTTTTAGCTACTTTCAGTCCCATTTCCCGCCTCCTTTGATTAGGCTCTCAACGAAGATTCGCTGACAGCCAAAATAATGTTTGCGGGTATGTATGCCGTTACTCGTTGCCAGTTCCCATGGGAATGCCGCCTCAATCAATGCGGCCATGCCTCGGAGACTCGCCAGGGACTAGTGGAAGATCAGCCGGGACTTGTCCGACGTGGTCCACATTACTGAACGCCGCCGATATTTCGTTTCTCGAACAATTCCGTCCACTTCACCTCCTCCGCGGCCATGAACGTCCCGAGCGCCTCCGGAGTGTTGTTGGAAAGCGGCACGACGAACCCTTGGGAGGCCAAAGCTTCCCGTAGAACCTCCTGCGCCAGCACGTTGTTGAGCGCGCGGTTCAGGCGCAAGATCACGGGGGATGGCGTTCGTGCCGGTGCCACAATGGCAAACCAGGCACTCCCCTCTGCTTTCATGAACCCCAACTCCTCGATGGAAGGAACATCCGGAAGCTCCGGCAACCTGGCCGCGGACATGACCGCCAAGCATCGAGCCATATCGGAGTTCAAGTAGGGCTGGGCGGTAGCCAGCGAAGTGAACAATAAATCCACCCGCCCTCCGATCATATCCACGAGCGCTGGGCCCGAGCCTTTATAGGGGAGATGCAGCAGCTCTATGCCGGCAGCCTTTTGAAGCGCCTCGCATAACAGATGATTTACCGAACCCAGGCCAGTCGACGCGCAACTCAGGCTTAGCGGGCGCCCTCTGGCCAGATCCATCGCCGCCTGGATCGAGGCCACGTTGACGTGGTTTCCCATGACAAGTATGAAAGGCAATTCCACGACCATGCCAACCGGCGCAAGGTCTTTAGAGAAGTCATAGTTCATGTGCCCATACATTTTCTTGTGCAGGGTGATTTCATGATTTGCCAAGTAAAGCGTATAGCCGTCAGCGGGTGCGCGGGCTACGGTAAGTGCGCCGATATTGCCCGAGGCGCCGGGACGGTAGTTCACGACGATCGGTTGACCGAGGTCTTCGGCCATATATTTCGCAAGTTGTCTTGCGAGCGTGTCACTGGCACCACCAGGAGGGTATCCAAGGATCAGCGTGATCGGCCGTGACGGATATTCCACGCCGCGCTCGGCCGCCGCGACACTCATCGGCAGCAAGCTTCCCGCAATGAGTAAAGCAATCAAACGTCCAGCTACTGTCCGGCCCATTTCCCGCCTTCAGTACGCAGTTCAAAGAAGACTCGGCCAGGCCTGTCGTCACTGGACGCTGCTGACATTCAGTCTCTCAAGCGCTTTTGCCCATTTCTGCGCCTCTTCACCCATGAACATGCCTAGCGCGCCGGGGGTGTTTTGCGAGAGCGGAACGACGAAGCCTTGGGCGGCCATGGCTTCACGCATATCTTCCTGCGCTAACACGGTGGTAAGAGAGCGGTTCAGGCGAAGGATCACGTGCGAGGGCGTTCGTGCCGGCGCCACGATGGCAAACCAGCCTTCCCCCTCGTTCATCATGAGGCCAAATTCCTCTATGGTTGGGACATCTGGAAGTTCGTGCAATCTGGCCGGGGACATGACGGCCACACATCGAACCGCGGAAAATCTCAAGTAAGGCATCGCCGAAGCCAACGACGTGAACATGAAATCAACCTGTCCTCCAACCATATCCGCCAGTGCGGGCGCCGCGCCTTTATAAGGAAGATGCAACATCTCCACGCCCACGGCTTCCTGCAACGCTTCGCACAACAGATGGGCCGTGGTTCCTATTCCTGTCGACGCACAACTCAGGCTGCCCGGACGGTCTCTGGCCAGATCCATCGCATCCAGAATCGAATTCGCGTTGACGTGATGCCCCATCAGAGCGATGAAGGGCATCTTCGCCACCATGCCTACCGGCTTCAGATCCTTGGCGAAGTCATAATTCAAGTACCCATATACTTTCTTGTGAAGGGTCACCGGGCGCGAGGCCATGTAAAGCGTGTAGCCATCGGCTGGGGCACGGGCGACCGCCAATGCGCCGATATTTCCCGCAGCGCCGGGGCAGTAATCGACAATGACCGGTTGCCCCAGGTCCTCGGACATATGCTTTGCGAGCTGCCTTGCCAAACTGTCCGCACCAGCACCCGGAAGCGATCCAAGAATCAAAGTGATCGGCCGTCGTGGATACACCTTGTCGCTCGTGGCCGCCGGAGCGCTCAGCGGCGCGACGCGGTCCTCGACGCCCAGGGCAATCGGGCTTCTGGCTGGTTTCAGCCCCATCTTCCCACCTCCAATCACTGAACGCTGCCGACATCCAGTCTTTCGAGCGCTTTTGTCCACATTTCCGCCTCTTCGCCCATGAAGGCTCCTAAAGCCTCGGGAGTGTTGTTAGAGAGCGGGACGACGAACCCTTGAGAGGCCAAGGACTCCCGCACATGCTCCTGCGCCAGCACATTGTTGAGGGAGCGGTTCAGGCGGAAGATCACGTGCGATGGCGTTCGTGCCGGCGCCACAATGGCAAACCAGGCATTCCCTTCAGCCTTCATGAACCCGAATTCCTCGATGGAAGGAACATCCGGAAGCTCGGGCAACCTGGCCGAGGACATGACGGCTAGGCATCGAACCAAACCGGATTTCAAATAAGGCAAAGCGGTAGCCTGCGAGGTGAACATAAAATCCACCCGCCCTCCAATCACATCAGCCAGCGCAGGCGCCGTACCCGTGTAGGGAAGATGCAGCAAATCTATACCCGCGGATTCCTGCAACCTCTCGCACAGCAGATGATTAACCGACCCGACACCAGTGGACGCGCAACTCATGCCTCCCGAGCGGTCTCTGGCCAGATTCATCGCCTCCTGAATCGAGGCCACCTTGACGTGATTTCCCATGAGAAGGACAAAGGGTAGCTTGACGGCCATGCCAACCGGAGCCAGGTCCTTGGCGAAGTCGTAATTCATATGCCCATACAATTTCTTGTGCAAGGTCACTTCGCGGGTTGCCACGTAAAGCGTGTAGCCGTCGGCGGCAGAACGAGCCACTGTAGCTGCGCCGATATTGCCCGAGGCGCCGGGGCGATAGTCAACGATGATCGATTGCCCCAGATCTTCACCCATATGCTTTGCAAGCTGTCTTGCCAACGTGTCACCGGCACCGCCAGGTGGATACCCGAGGATCAACGTGATCGGCCGTGCCGGATATTCCACGCCACTCTCAGTCGCCGACGCACTCATAGGCACCACGTTCCCCGCAACGAGCGAGGCGATCAAACTTCTGGCTACTTTTAGTCCCATTTTCTGCCTCCGGTTATTGAACACTGCTGACATTCAACTTCTCGAGCACTTCCGTCCATTTCTCCGCCTCTTCGCCCATGAAGGTTCCTAGCGCCTCCGGGGTATTGTTGGAGAGCGGAACGACAAACCCTTGCGCGGTAAAAGCTTCCCGCACAAGGTCCTGAGCCAATACGTTGTTGAGAGAGCGGTTCAGCCGAGAAATCACGTGCGATGGCGTTCGTGCCGGCGCCACAATCGCAAACCAGGCATTTCCATCGGCCCTCATGAACCCGAACTCCTCGATTGAAGGGACATCCGGAAGTTCGGGCAACCTGGTCGTGGATATGACGCTCATACACCGAACCGCATCGGATTGCAGGTAAGGCAAGGCGAAAGCCAGTGACGTGAACATAAGATCCGTCCGCCCGCCCACAATGTCCGTTAGCGCGGACGTCATACCCTTGTAGGGAAGATGCAATATCTCTACGTCGGCAGCCTCCTGCAGCGCTTCGCATAACAGGTGGTTTGTCGATCCCATCCCGGTCGATGCACAACTGATACTTCCTGGACGCTCTCTCGCCAAACCTATCGCCTCCTGAATCGAAGCTGCTTTGACGTGTTTCCCCATAAGAAGTACGAAAGGCAATTTCACTGCCATCCCTACCGGCACCAGATCCCTGGAGAAGTCATAATTCATGTGCCCGTACATTTTCTTATGCAGGGTTTCCGACCGACTCGCCAGGTAAAGGGTGTAGCCGTCGGCCGGCGCACGCGCCACCGCCATTGCGCCGATATTGCCCGCAGCGCCGGGGCGATAATCAACGATGATCTGCTGACCCAGGTCCTCGCCCATATGCTTGGCGAGTTGCCTCGCAACCGAATCAGTGGCACCACCGGGCGGAAATCCAAGAACCAACTTGATCGGCCGTTCTGGGTATGACGCGCTGCTTTCGGCGGCCACTCCACTTATCGGCATTACGCTCCCCGCAACGACCGAGGCAATCAAACTTCTGGCTACTGACAGTCCCATTTCCCGCCTCCAGTAAGCTGGTCCTCAACGAGAACCGCTGAGCACCGCGACACGTTGGGGGTATGTAGGCTATTAGTCGCCACAGGTTCCCATGGGCATCGTGCTTTAGGCCCTTAGCCGGGATTAGCTGTGTTTAATCAGGTGCCATACAACCGAAGCGAATCAGCAGCGTTTGGTCAGGCGCCACATAGCCAAGACGAGGCAGCCCCGTCCAATCAAGCGCCACAGCCAAGAAAGAACAGCCGCGTTCAACCGGGCGCCATATAGCCAAGGCGCGCGAGTCGTGAACGTACTTCCGCCCTGGCCAGCACGGTATTCAGCGAACGGTTCAAGCGCCCGATGACGCGTGGCGGCGTTCCGGTGGGTACCATGACCGCATACCAATCGTCCGCGCCCGCTTCGGAGAATCCAACTTCTTCAATAGTCGGAACGTGGGGAATTTCCGCGATGCGCAGTTGCGAGGTCACCGCCACGGCGCACACACGGCCCGACTTGATGTGCGGCAAGGCCGCCGACAAAGGCGTGAAAAGAAAATCGACCAGCCCCGCGATCACATCGTTCAACGCAGCCGCGGAGCTTTGATAAGGAATGTGCTGAAAACGCATCCCCGCCGACGCCTGCAGGATTTCGGACAACACATGATTGGTCGTCCCCACCCCCACCGACGCGCACACATAACGCCCCGGACTGAATCGCGCCAGCTCTATCGCGTCCAGCAGATCACCAGCGGCAACATGATTGCCCATGATCACGACAATGGGCATCGTCGCCACCATACCGACCGGCTTCAAATCGCGCGCGAAGTCATAATCCATGTACGGGTACATCGTCTTGTGCAACGTGGCCGAGCGGGTGCTCAGCAACATCGTGTAGCCATCGGACCGCGCACGTGCCACGCGCGCCGCGCCGATATTGCCCGACGCCCCCGGCTGATAATCGATGGCGACGGGTTGCCCCAGATCCTCCGCGATATCCGCCACCAGCGTGCGAGCCAGAATATCGGCCCCGCCGCCAGGCGCGGCGCCCAGCACCAAGGTAAGCGGCCGCAACGGATAGCAGCCTTCGGCGGCGCCGGCTTGCGGCTTGCACAAGGCCAGCACGGCGTCTCCCGCGACAGGCGTGCCCAGATCTCGTATTTCGTGATTCATTTCCATCTTCCTTCTTGAGTTTGCGTCGCTTACTGAAGTGCCTTGATCTGCCTGTCGGCCAGCAGGCCTGTCCACCTATCGGTATCTTCGGCAATGAATACGCCAATCGCTTCCGGAGAGTTGTTCGACAAAGGCACGATGAAACCCAGGCTCGCCAGCGCTTTCTTGACGGCCTTCTTCTCCAATACGGCCGTCAGCGCGCGATTGAGCCGGACAATCACATCCTGCGGCGTGCCCGCAGGCGCCATGACGGCGAGCCATGCATTGCCTTTGGCTTCCATGAAGCCATACTCTTCGATCGCGGGTACGTCCGGAATTTCAGCCAGCCGGACATCCGTCATCACCGCCATGCCGCGTACGGATTCGGCCTGCAAGTGGGCCAACGCCGAGGGCAGCGCGGTGAACATGAAGTCGGCGCGGCCGCCGATGACATCGATGAGGGCCGGCGCCGCCCCTTTATAGGGAATATGCGTCAGCTGCACGCCCGCGCTTTCCTGAAAGGCTTCGCATAGCAAATGATTCGCCGTTCCCATGCCGATCGAGGCGCACGTCAGCATGCCGGGCGACGCCCGCGCCAGTTGCAGCGCGTCCTGCAAGGTCGCGGCCTGGATATGCTTACCCATGACCAGGACATAGGGCATTCTCGCGGCCATGCCAACAGCCACCAGGTCACGCGCGAAGTCGTAATCGATGTGACGGTACATGGACTTGTGCAAGGCCGCGGACCGCGAAGCAAGATGCAAGGTATAGCCATCGGGCGTGGCTTTCGCGACGGCTGCCGCAGCGATATTGCTGGACGCCCCCGGACGGTTCTCGACGATGACGGTCTGCCCCAAATCCTCCGACATATGCACGGCCAGCTGCCGCGCCAGCACGTCGGCGGCACCGCCTGGCGGATAACCGACCACCAAGGTGATAGGACGCTGCGGATAAACGGCGGGATCGTCGGCGGCTTGCGCCCCTAGCGACGCCGCGCTGCCCGCCACGATCAACGCGGCCAATTGCTTTTTTCTCAAGCTCATATACAGTCTCCCAAGGTTCGGCGGATCGCCGGCAATGCGCGATGCCCGTTGCATGGGTAGATCCCGCCCGGTGACTGGTTCCGCGCGCGGACGGCCGAGACGAAAAAAAACCTGAGCCCGGGCTCAGGTCGCGGCAAAAAAAAACCTGACCCGGGCATATTTCCCGGGTCAGGGTCTGGTTCATGTCCATCCGCCGGCACCCCGATCCGTTCAGGGCATGGCGGCGGAGAAAATCAGCTGAAGAATTCCTTCACGCGATCCGTCCACGACTTGCTTTGCGGCGAATGGCGGTCGCCACCGTCATTGAGCGACGCTTCGAACTGACGCAGGATCGTCTTCTGCTCATCGCTCAGGCGCACCGGCGTTTCCACCACGACGTGGCAATACAGATCGCCCGGATAGCTGCCGCGCACGCCCCGTATGCCCTTGCCGCGCAAACGGAAGGTCTTGCCGGACTGGGTGCCTTCCGGAATGGAAATCTCGGCTTTGCCGCCCAAGGTCGGCACCTGCAGTTCCCCTCCCAAAGCCGCACTGGTGAAAGGTATGGTCAGCTCGCAGTGCAGATCATCGCCATCGCGCTGGAAAATCTTGTGCGGCTTGATGTGGATTTCCACATACAAATCGCCCGACGGCCCGCCATTGACGCCCGGCTCGCCATTCCCGCTGGAGCGGATGCGCATGCCTTCGTCGATACCGGCCGGAATCTTCACTTGCAGCGTCTTGTTGCGGCGGATACGGCCCACGCCATCGCAAGCAACGCAGGGATCCGTGATTTCCTTGCCGGTGCCATGGCAGGTCGGGCACGTCTGTTGAACGCTGAAGAAGCCCTGCTGCATACGCACCGCGCCCGAACCACCGCAGGTGTGGCAGGTCTTGGGCGACGTACCCGGCTTGGCGCCCGAGCCGTGGCAGGTATCGCACTTTTCCCAGCTGGGCACGCGGATTTCGGTATCGAATCCATTGGCCGCCTGTTCCAGCGTGATTTCCAGCGAATACTTGAGGTCGGCTCCGCGATACACCTGCGGACCGCCACGACGGCCGCCCGCGGCGCCACCGAAGATCTCGCCGAAGATGTCGCCAAAGGCATCGGCGAAACCGCCACCCATGCCACCGCCCATACCACCAGCCGCATTGGGGTCGACGCCCGCGTGGCCATAGCGGTCATAGGCGGCACGCTTCTGTTCATCGGTCAGGATTTCATACGCTTCCTTGACCTCCTTGAACTTCTCTTCCGCCTCTTTATTGTCCGGGTTGCGGTCCGGGTGGTACTTCATGGCCAGTTTGCGGTAGGCCTTCTTTATCTCATCGTCCGTGGCGTTCTTGGCAACGCCCAGAGTCTCGTAATAGTCACGTTTTGCCATGATATTCCAGAGGCGGGATTCGACGGGCGCCGCCCCGGTTGGCCCGGCTACCTGCCGAGCGGCCCGCAAGCCCGCCGTTTATACGATCGCGCCCGGCACCGGAAAATTCCGGGGCCGGGCGTATTTACTGATTTACAGAACCAGCGAAAGATCAACCATCACTGGTCGCGCTTCACTTCCTTGAAGTCGGCGTCGACGACATTGTCGTCCACCGGCTTGGCGTTGTCGGCTGCCTGTTGCGCCTGCCCGGCTTGCTGCGCCTGCATGTCGGCGTACATCTTTTCGCCGAGCTTCTGCGAAGCGGTGGCCAATGCCTGCACCTTGGCTTCGATGGCTTCCTTGTCGCCGTCCTTCAGGATTTCTTCCAGATCCTTGATGGCAGCCTCGATGCTTTCCTTTTCGGCGGCTTCGAGCTTGTCACCATACTCCGTCAGCGACTTGCGGGTCTGGTGCACCAGCGAATCGCCTTCGTTGCGGACCTTGGCCAGTTCAGCAATCCGATGATCCTCGGCCGCATTGGTCTCGGCATCCTTCACCATGCGCTGGATCTCTTCTTCCGACAGACCCGAGTTGGCCTTGATGGTGATCTTGTTTTCCTTGCCCGTGCCCTTGTCCTTGGCCGACACGTGCAGGATACCGTTGGCGTCGATGTCGAAAGTGACTTCGATCTGCGGCGTGCCACGCGGCGACGGCGGGATACCTTCCAGATTGAACTCGCCCAGCGCCTTGTTGCCGGCGGCGATTTCGCGTTCGCCCTGGAAGACCTTGATCGTCACGGCCGGCTGATTGTCGTCCGCGGTCGAGAAGGTCTGCGAGAACTTGGTCGGAATCGTCGTGTTCTTCGTGATCATCTTGGTCATCACGCCACCCAGGGTTTCGATACCCAGGGACAAAGGCGTCACGTCCAGCAGCAGCACGTCCTTGCGGTCGCCCGACAACACCGAACCCTGAATCGCGGCACCAGCGGCCACGGCTTCATCCGGGTTGACGTCCTTGCGCGGATCGCGGCCGAAGAATTCCTTGACCTTCTCCTGCACCTTGGGCATGCGGGTCATGCCGCCGACCAGGATGACGTCGTCGATCTCCGACACCTTCACACCGGCGTCCTTGATGGCCACACGGCACGGCTCGATGGTGCGTTCGATCAGCTCTTCCACCAGCGCTTCCAGCTTGGCGCGGGTCAGCTTCAGGTTCAAGTGCTTGGGACCGGACGCGTCAGCGGTGATGTAGGGCAGGTTGACTTCGGTCTGCTGCGCCGACGACAGTTCGATCTTGGCCTTTTCCGCCGCTTCCTTCAGGCGTTGCAGGGCCAGCACGTCCTTGGACAGATCAACGCCTTGTTCTTTCTTGAACTCGCCGATGATGTAGTCGATGATGCGCTGGTCGAAATCTTCACCACCCAGGAAGGTGTCGCCGTTGGTGGACAACACTTCGAACTGCTTTTCACCGTCGACGTCGGCGATTTCGATGATCGAGACGTCGAACGTGCCGCCGCCCAAGTCATACACGGCGATCTTGCGGTCGCCCTTCTCCGTCTTGTCCAGGCCGAAAGCCAGGGCCGCGGCGGTGGGCTCGTTGATGATGCGCTTGACGTTCAGGCCGGCGATACGGCCGGCGTCCTTGGTGGCCTGGCGCTGGCTGTCGTTGAAATAGGCCGGCACCGTGATCACGGCTTCGGTCACTTCTTCGCCCAGGAAGTCCTCGGCGGTCTTCTTCATCTTGCGCAGCACTTCGGCCGACACTTGCGGCGGGGCGATCTTCTTGCCTTGCGCTTCGACCCACGCGTCGCCGTTATCAGCCTTGCTGATCTTGTAAGGCATCAGGTTGATGTCTTTCTGCACGGCCTTTTCGTCGAACTTGCGGCCGATCAGGCGCTTGACGGCGTACAGCGTGTTGCGCGGGTTGGTGACGGCCTGGCGTTTGGCCGGGGCGCCCACCAGGGTTTCGCCATCGTCCATGTAGGCGATGATCGAGGGGGTGGTCCGGGCGCCTTCCGCGTTTTCGATGATGCGGACCGAGGCGCCATCCATCACAGCCACGCAGCTGTTGGTAGTGCCAAGGTCGATGCCGATGATCTTGCTCATGATGGATTACCTTGAAGAATTATGTTTTGAAAAATGAGAAAGGAAAAACTCGTTCCAAGACTAAGTGGTGACTACCGCGGACTTTTCAAGTCGGACTTTTCCGACCCGGACTGCTCAGCCACCTATTGCTTCGATTCAGCCGCAGGCTTCGCTTCGGCCCGCAATCGCCGCAACGCGTCGGTGAATTGCGGCAGGCCAGGCCAACCGGATATCCGCCCCAGGCGCTTGCCCTGGCGGAACATCATGAAAGCCGGTACGCCGTGCAGCGAAAATCGCTGCCCCAGCGCCACGTCGTCGTACACATTGCATTCGAACCAGCTCAGGCCCAGGTCCAGCAAGGCATCCTTGTGCAGCATGGCCGTCTGCTTGAACACATTGCAGTTGTAGCAATCCTGGCCCCACAGAAAGACACAGCGCAAATCGTCTCCGGGCGCCTGCACGACCTCGCGGTCGAAACTGGCGCTATCGACGGCACGCATGCCGAAGATCTCGAAGACCTGCGCCGGGTCGAAAGCCTGGGAGCTGGACATGGACCGACTCGTTCAGCCCTGGCCAGCCGAAACCATCACCAGCGCCGGACGCAACACGCGGTCGGAGATCAGATACCCCTTCTGCAGGGTCTGCACCACCGTGTTGGCGGGTTGGTCGGACGGCACGGAAGAAATGGCCTGGTGCTGGTGCGGGTCGAATTTTTCACCCGCGGCCGGTGCGATTTCGATCAAACGGTTGCGTTCAAAGGCACTGCTCAACTGCTTGAGGGTGCTTTCGACGCCAGCGCGCATGACCTCCAGGGTCTGATCCTGCTGGGCCAGCGCGGCTTCCAGGCTGTCCTTGACGGGAACCAGGCTCTCGGCGAAGGATTCGATGCCGAACTTGTGCGCCTTGGAGACGTCTTCCTGCGCACGGCGGCGGACATTTTCCGCTTCGGCGCGGGTGCGCAGCATCTGGTCGTAATGCTCGGTGGCCTTGGCCTGCGCCGCCGCCAACTGGGCCTGCAGGTCCAGCAGGGGATCGGCGGAAGCAGCGGTGTCACCGGACGCGGGGGTCGCGTTGGCGGGGTCGATCTCGGGCCCTTTATCGGCAGGCTCGTTCTGTGCCGTCATAGGAAAGTTCCTCCGGAAACAATGGGTGTTCGCGAACCAGTATGGGGGTCAATGCCCGCGTTTCAAGCGGGGGAATAGTCGAAAGTGCGAAAAAAACCGACTATTGAGCGGAATGACCGGCTGGACGGAATAAACAGCTGATTTTTTTGGGATTTTTAGACGGAACGAGACGGATTTGGCAAGAAATCCGTGATCCGGAGCAGGAACCGCAGGCCCGGCTGGCGGGCATCCGCGGAACCTGACGGCCCCGTTTGGTACCCGGCCGCCGCCGGGCCATGAGCGGGGCGCCATGCGGCGCCGCGAACACTACTTCAAGGCGGGCCAGCCCTGCAGATTGCGCTGGACCAGGTCGGCCAACGCCCCTATCCAGACGGCATCGTCATTGACGGCTGGAATGTAACGGTAGCGCGTCCCGCCCTCCTGCACGAAGGCGTCGCGGCATTCCTGGGCGATCTCTTCCAGGGTTTCCAGGCAGTCCGCCAGGAAACCCGGGCAAACCACGTCGACTTCCTTCACCCCCTGGCGCGCCAGTTCGCGCAGGGTCGGCTCCGTATACGGCTCCAGCCAGCGCGCCGCGCCGAAACGGCTCTGGAAAGTCACCTCGACCTGCTCCGGCATCAAGCCCAGGCGCTCGCGCAGCAGCCGGCCGGTGCGCAGGCAGTCCTGGTAATAAGGATCGCCCAGCTCGATCGAATAACGCGGCAGGCCATGGAAGCTCATCAGCAGCTTCTGCGGCCGGCCATGCTCGCGCCAATAGGATTCGATGCGCGCGACCAAGGCTTCCAGGTACCCGGCGTCGTCATGAAACCGCTTGATGAAGCGCAGTTCCGGCTGATTGCGCAGCCGCGCGGTATGGCGCGAGACCGCGTCCACCACCGTCGCCGTGGTGCTGGCGGCATATTGGGGATATAGCGGCACCACCAGGATGCGCTCGCAGCCGGCGGCACGCAGCCGGTCGATGGCGGCCGGTATCGAAGGATTGCCGTAGCGCATGCCCAATTCGACTTCCACCTGCAGGCCGCGTTGGGCCAGCAGGCCGGCCAGGCCTTGGGCCTGGCGCTGGCTGTACACCAGCAAGGGCGACCCGCCATCCATCCAGATCTCGCGATAGCGCGGCGCCAACCGCTTTGGCCGGCGCCGCAGCACCATCCCGTGCAGGATGGGTTTCCATAGATAGCGCGGGATCTCGATCACCCGTGGATCCGACAGGAATTCAGCCAGATAGCGCCGAATGGCCGGCGGGGTGGGCTCGTCCGGGGTTCCCAGATTGACCAGCAGGACGCCCGTTTTCCCGGGCCCCATGGGGGTCTGTTCAGCAAAAGGATCTTTTTGCTCGGCTTCCGGCAGGAAGCGTTCCGGCCAAATGTATTTGAACGCGCGCAGAAACACGGTCACCTCGTTATGAGCGCCGCGCCAGCACCCCGCGCGCTGGCGCTGGTGCTCGTGTTATTGGTTGTGGCTCAAGGCGTTGGACAGCAGGCGGGCCGTGATGTCGACGATGGGAATGACGCGTTCGTAGGCCATGCGCGTGGGGCCGATCACCCCCAACGTGCCCACGACCTTGCCATCCACGCCATAGGGCGCGGTGATGACAGACACTTCCTCGACGGGCATCAACTGCGAATCGCCGCCTATATATATCTGCACGCCCTGGGCGCGGCTGGACACGTCCAGCAGCAACAGCAGGTCTGTCTTCTTCTCGAACAGGGAAAACATCTTGCGCAGACGGTCCATGTCCGACGCGATGTCCGTCACTTCCAGCAACTTGCGCTCGCCCGAGAGCACGAACGAATCACCCTCGTCCACCGCTTCGGCGCCGGCCTCGGCCGCCGCCTGCATCAGCCGCGAGATGTCCTCGCGCAGTTGCGCCAGTTCCGTGGACAGGGTGCGGCGCACCGCGTCGAAGGACTTGCCGGCGAAATGGATATTGAAGAAATTGGCCGCCTCGATCAGTTCGTGTTCCGCGTAATCGCGCTGCACGAACAGGATGCGGTTTTGCACGTCCCCGTCGGGCGTGACGATGATCAGCAGCACCCGCTTGTCCGACAGGCGGATGAATTCGATCTGGCGGAACACCTGGGTGCGCTTGGGCGTCAACACCACGCCGGCGAATTGTGTCAGGTTGGACAGCAATGCCGCCGCCGCGTTGACCGCCCGGGAAGGCTCCGCCGCCGCCAGCATTTCGCCCATCAGGGCGGGCTGCAGTTCGTAACCGCGCACCGCCAGCAGGGAAT
Source organism: Bordetella sp. LUAb4 (assembly GCF_021325795.1). Lineage (GTDB taxonomy): Bacteria > Pseudomonadota > Gammaproteobacteria > Burkholderiales > Burkholderiaceae_B > Bordetella_C. The sequence continues at coordinate 305,697 of NZ_JAHPZX010000001.1, forward strand.
CGACGAACAGGCGATAGCCGCGCGGCGTCGGCACGCGGCCCGAAGAAGTATGGGGGCTGTGGATCAGGCCGTTCTCTTCCAGGTCCGCCATCACATTGCGGATGGTGGCCGGAGACAGGTCGAAGACCTTGGACAGCGTACGCGAGCCGACGGGTTGTCCGTCAGCGATGTAGCGTTCAATCAATGCCTTCAGTAGTGCCCGTGCGCGGTCGTCCATGGCGCTATTCTAAGGAATCTTTTTGCAACGGTGCCAATTTTGTCCAGCAAAGGCAAATATGGCCCCATATAATCGACGCAAAATCGCTTTGAATTTTGATCCACATCGGCGCTCGACCATGCATTTTCCCACCGTCGCTTTGATCGGCAGGCACCAGGACACCGGACTGGATGCGCCTTTGCGCGCGCTCGCCCATATGCTGACGCAGGCCGGCCGCGCGGTATTGATCGAGGCCGACACTGCCCGCAATACCGGCCTGGACGAATATCCGGTCGCCTCCCTGGAAGACATCGGCAAGCAGGCCGCCCTGGCCATCGTCATGGGCGGCGACGGTACCATGCTGGGAGTCGCCCGGTATCTGGCGCCGTTCGGCGTGCCGCTGGTGGGCGTCAACCATGGCCGGCTGGGCTTCATTACCGACATTCCGCTGGAAGATGCCCAAAACGCCCTGGCCCGTGTGCTGGAAGGCAACTGTGTCGCCGAAGACCGCATGCTGCTGCAAGGCAGCGTCATGCGTGGCGACAAGGAAATGTATTCGGCTTCGGCGCTGAACGATGTGGTGCTCAACCGCGCCGGCCGCGGCGGCATGATCGAAGTGCGGGTCGAGCTGGATGGCGTCTTCATGTACACGCTGCGCGCCGACGGCCTGATCGTCGCCACGCCGACGGGGTCGACGGCGTACGCGTTGTCGGCCAACGGCCCCATTCTGCATCCGGGTATCGCGGCCATGCTGCTGGTGCCCGTGGCCCCCCAAACGCTTTCCAACCGCCCCATCGCCCTGCCGGTCACCAGCGAATTGAGCATGACCGTCACCGCCATGGGCCGCGTCGAAAGCGGCGCATCCTGTCATTTCGACATGCAGACCTGGTCCGATCTTCAACCAGGCGACCGCATCGTCGTTCGGCGCGCGCCGCACACCATCCGTTTTCTGCATCCCGAGGGCTACAGCTTCTTCACGACGCTGCGTCGCAAGCTGCATTGGAATCTGATGCCGCAAGGGACCGAGACTCCCGAATAACCCCCCTCGAACATGCTGCGCACCCTGCATATCCGGGATTTTGTCATCGTCGACCTGGCCGATATTCATTTCGGCCCGGGGTTCACTGTGTTTTCCGGCGAAACCGGCGCCGGCAAATCGATCCTGATCGACGCCCTGGCGTTGACGCTGGGCGGCCGCGCCGATGCCGGCGTGCTGCGCGAAGGCGCGGCGCGCGCGGATATCAGCGCGGTGTTCGACACCCCGGACCACCTGTGCCCCTGGCTGGCCGAGCGTGAAATCGAAGCCGAAGAAGAATTGGTGCTGCGCCGCGTGGTCGACCCGCAAGGCCGCAGCCGGGCCTTCATCAACGGCGTACCCGCCACGGTGGCGCAGTTGCGCGAACTGGGCGACAGCCTGGTCGACATCCACGGCCAGCATGCGCACCAGAGCCTGATGCGCGCCGACGCCCAGCGCGACCTGCTGGACACCCATGGTGGCCATGGCGAATTGCGCGCCACGGTGGCCCAGGCCTGGAAGACCTGGCGTGAGCGGGTCAGGCAGTTGGAAACGGCCGAGCGCGACAGTGCGTCCCGTGAGGCCGAACGCGAACGCCTGGCCTGGCAGGCCGGCGAGCTGGAGCGCCTGGCGCCGCAGCCGGGCGAATGGGAAACCCTGCAGACCGAACACAGCCGCCTGTCGCATGCGCAGTCCCTGCTGGACGGTGCCGCCCAGGCCATCGAGGCGCTGGATGGCGAAGAAGATTCGGCCAGCAACCGGGTCAACGCCGCCCTGCATCTGCTGCAGCAGCAGTTGCGCCACGATCCGGCGCTACGGGGCGTGTGCGAGGAACTGGAATCGGCCAGTATCGCCATCACCGAGGCGGTATCCGATCTCAACAATTATGTCAGCAAGGTCGAGCTGGATCCGAAGCGCCTGGCGCAAGCCGAGCAGCGCCTGGGGGATGTATTCGAGACGGCCCGCAAGTTCAAGGTCGAACCGGAAACCCTGCCGCAATTGAGCGCCAGCCTGCGCCAGCAGCTGGATGCCTTGCAGGCGGCCGGTGACGTCGACACCCTGCGCAAGCAGACCGAGGCGGCCCAGGCCGACTACGCCAAGGCCGCCACGAAACTGACGGCGGCGCGCCGCAAGACCGCCAAGGATTTGAGCAAACTGGTGACCCAGGCCATGCAGACCCTGGCGATGCAAGGTGGCCGCTTCGAGGTGGAGCTGGCGGCTGGCACGGCCTCGGCGCAGGGCGATGATGTCGTCGAATTCCAGGTGGCAGGTCACGCCGGCGTGACGCCGCGCGCCCTGGCCAAGGTGGCGTCGGGCGGCGAATTGTCGCGGATTTCACTGGCGCTGTCGGTCATCGCCAGCAGCGCGGCCCGCGTGCCCACCCTGATTTTCGACGAGGTCGACAGCGGCGTGGGTGGCGCGGTGGCCGAAGTGGTGGGCCGCTTGCTGGGCGAACTGGGCCAGCGCCACCAGGTGCTGTGCGTGACCCACCTGCCGCAGGTGGCGGCGCGCGGCGGATCCCATTACCGGGTCAGCAAGGCCGAAAGCAAGGGTACGACGCAGTCGCGCATCACGGAGCTGGACGCAGCGGACCGGGTGGAGGAAATCGCCCGCATGCTGGGAGGCATCCGCATTACGGACACCACCCGCAAGCATGCGCGGGAGATGCTGGCGACCTAGCGCCGGCCGCTGCAGTCGCTGCAGACGCCGTAGAGCACCATGGCGTGGGATTCCAGCGAGAAGCCGTTGTCCTTGGCCACCTTGTGCTGGCGCTTTTCGATGTCCACATCGGAGAATTCCACGACTTTTCCGCAGTTGGTGCAGATCAGGTGGTCGTGATGGTCGCCATCGTTCAGCTCGAAAACGGCCTTGCCGCTGTCGAACTGGCTACGGGCCAGGATGCCGGCCTGTTCGAACTGGGTCAGCACGCGGTAAACCGTGGCCAGACCGATTTCGACGTTCTCGTTGATGAGGGCGCGGTAGACATCTTCCGCGCTAAGATGGCGCTGTTCCGCCTTGCGGAAAATGTCCAGAATCTTCAGGCGCGGGAACGTCGCCTTCAAACCCATGGTCTTCAATTCGCTTTGATCGGTCATGGTGTGTTAATTTCCGCTGCGCCGACGCCGGAGGGGGTCGCCGGCCAGCCGTGAACCGGCAAGCCGAGCCGCGTATCCGCTGCCAGCACTGGATTTGATTTAAACCTTTATGATACCGGTTTTGCCAGTATCCATTACGGGGGCCCGTTAGTGTCCACCATCGTCCGCATCTCTTCGCGCCGCCTGCAGGCGGGTTTTGCCGCCGCAACCATCGTCTTTGCGTTGGCCGGCTGCGCCTCTGGAAAATGGGGATTTCCCTATAAGGCTCCGATACAACAGGGAAACTGGGTGACCAGTGAGCAGGTCGCCCTGCTGCAAACCGGCATGACGCGCGAACAAGTGCGCTTCGCGCTCGGCAGCCCCACCCTGACCAGCGTGCTGCACGCCGACCGCTGGGACTTCCCCTATTACTACAAGCCCGGCTACGGCAAGTCGCAGGAACGCAAGTTCACCGTCTGGTTCAAGGATGACAAGCTGGTGCGCTGGCAGGGTGACGAACAGCCCGACCTGCAGCCTTTCCAGTTGGCCAACCAGGACATCAAGCGATCCGAGGCGGAAAACCGCCAGACGCTGGAGGATGCCCAGCGCGCCAAGAGCGACGACGAGAGGACGCGTGGCAACGTGACGATCACGCCGCCCGCGCCGACCGATTCCAGCACGCCGGGAGCCATTCCCGTGCCGGGCTCGGGTTCGCCGACTCCCCTGTAAAGACGCCGTTCCGAAGGACATCATTATGCGCATCGCAATCGCCGGCGCAGGCGGCCGCATGGGCCGCATGCTTATCGAAACCGTGCTCAACACGCCCGGCTTGGAATTGGCCGTGGCGCTGGACCGTAAAGGCAGCGCCGACATCGGCACCGATGCCGCCGCTTTCCTGGGCCGCGACAGCGGCGTGCGTATCACGGACGACCTGGACGCCCTTGCCTCGGCCGACTGCCTGATCGATTTCACCCGGCCCGAAGGCACCTTGGCGCACCTGGACGCCTGCCTGCGCCATAAAGTGAAGATGGTGATCGGTACGACGGGGATAGACGAGGCCGGCCGCGCCGCCATCGAGCGCGCCAGCCAGGAAATCGCCATTGTCTTCGCGCCGAACATGAGCATAGGCGTGAATGCGACGCTCAAGGTGTTGGAGCTGGCCGCGCGTATTTTGAATTCCGGCTATGACGTCGAAGTCTTCGAAGCACACCATCGCAACAAGGTGGACGCACCGTCGGGCACCGCGTTGAAGATGGGCGAGACGGTGGCCAAGGCTTGGGGCGTGAACCTGCCCGAAGTGGCGACCTGGACACGCGAAGGCGAGACCGGCCCGCGTGAAACCGGCACGATAGGTTTTTCCGTGGTACGGGGCGGGGATATCGTGGGCGAACACACGGTGTACTTCTGCGGCGCGGGCGAACGGGTCGAGATCACTCATCGCAGTACCAGCCGCCAGGGTTACGCTCAAGGCAGCGTGCGGGCGGCGGCCTTTCTGGGCGACAAGGCGAAGGGGTTGTTCGATATGCCGGCGGTGTTGGGACTGTAAGCGGACGCATGCGCAAGCGCGCTTGAACCGAGCCTTCGGCCTGGATCAGATATTTATTCAGGGATCCCCAAGGGGATCCCTGATCGTTTGTATCGGAACTCCCAAAGATCCATCGTTCACACCACCACGGGTTCGGCCTCCAACGCCACGCCGAAGCGTGATTGGACGTCGGCCTGAATGGCGTGGGCCAGAGCGAGGATGTCGGCGGCTTGCGCGCCGCCGCGATTGACCAGCACCAGCGCCTGGCGTTCATGCACGCCGGCCGGGCCCAGGCTTTTTCCTTTCCAGCCACACTGATCGATCAGCCAGCCGGCGGCCAGCTTGTACCGGCCATCGGCTTGGGGATAGGAAACCAGGCCGGGATAACGCGCGGCCAGCGCGTCGCGCTGCGAGGCTTCGACGATGGGATTCTTGAAGAAGCTGCCGGCGTTGCCGATACGGGCGGGATCCGGCAACTTGGTGCGACGGATATCGCAGACGGCTTCGGCGATGGCACGGGCGGTGACGCCGTTGCGGTTGCCAGTGCCAGATTCAGCCTGGGTCTTGGCGTCAGGGCCAGCATCCGCCTGCTTCACGGCCGTGACTCCGACCAGTCCCTGATGACGTTGCAGGTCCGGGTAGTCAAGCACCGGGCGCCACGGGCGCGGCAGGGCGAAGCGGACGGCGACGATGAGCCAGCGACCGGCGGGTTCGTGCTTGAAGCGGCTGTCCCGATAAGCAAAGCGGCAATCGGCGCGATTCATGTGGACGAGCTCACGCTTCGTCACGTCCCACGCGGTCAGGCTTTCGAATCGGCTATCCAGCTCGACGCCATACGCACCTATGTTCTGCACAGGTGCGGCGCCCACGGTGCCCGGAATCAAGGACAGGTTTTCCAAACCATCCCAGCCTTGGGCCAGGCAGTACTGGACGAAATCATGCCAGACCTCGCCGCCGGCGGCTTCGACGATCCAGGCGTCGGCGCGCGGCTCGATCAGCCGCACACCGCGCAAGGCCATGTGGGCCACCAGCCCGTCCACTTCCGCCGGCAGCACCATATTGCTGCCACCGCCCAACACCAACAGGCGCCCATGCCGCTCAGCCAAGTCGGACAGCGCGGGCAATTGCGCGGGATCGTCGATCCGCACGTAATGCGCCGCGCGCGACCGCAGCCCGAGCGTATTGAAAGGCGTCAGGTCGGCGGCATGCGGGATCAACGTGGCCGAGTGCTGCGTGGACACGGAAGACGCCGCAACGTGGTCGCCGGAAGCCGCTGGCGCAGCCGACGCGGAGAGCTCGCCAGCGGACGTGCATGGCGGCGTGGAAGCTGACGCGCTGCCGCTCAACGCGTGCAAGGATGCCAGCGTCGATGCGTCGCCGCCAGCCGTGGACGTCGACTCGTTGTTGTTGGAGAGAGACTGGCCGGTGCCGGACGAAGCCGGGGTGTTTGACATGTACGGGGTCACTTGTGCTATAGTTTCGTTCTTCGCTGATTTTACGCGAATACGCGGGAGTAGCTCAGTTGGTAGAGCGCAACCTTGCCAAGGTTGAGGTCGCGAGTTCGAGACTCGTCTCCCGCTCCAGAATTTCGATTCGCAGTATTTCGTTGGCCAGTTTCGGCTGAATGCCAGGGAAGACTGCAAGTCGGTGGCAAAAGGGGCAAAATCTCAGGATTTTGCCCCTTTTTGCATTCCGGCTGCCGCTACTGCATCTAGCACTACTGCATCTAGCACTGCAGCATCCAACGCGGCAACGTCCAACGCTACCGCATCGAACGCTGCCGCATATTCAGCACTGCCCCGCAAGGAACTCGTCGCGCGTGGTCACCATGGCGTATTTCTGCGCCATGTCGAACAGGCTGGCGTCGTGAGGGCCGATGGCCCGGTCCCCCACGCAATCCGCCAGGACGATGGGACGAAAACCGTGGGACATGGCGTCCACGACGCTCGCCCGCACGCAACCGCTGGTCACCGCCCCCGCGACAAGCAGTGACTGCACGCCATGCTGCGTCAGCCATGGCGCCAGCGAGGTGCCGAAGAATGCCGAGGGAACGGTCTTGCGTACGACCAGTTCTCCGGCGGCAGGGGCAAGCACGTCGACGATGGCGCTGGCGGGATCATGCTCCTTCAACGTGAGCATGCCCGGCACCTTCAAGCTGAAAATGTTCTGGTCGCTATCGTCATCGGCGAACACGATGCGTGAGTGGGCTACCGCCCAGCCCCGGGCTCGCGCGTTTTCGAGCAAGGCCACGGTCCGCGCTATGGCCGGGCCGATGTTGCCGCCGCCGAAACGCGCGGGGTCGGCAAAGCCATTGACGAAATCGACGATCAACAGCCCGAAGGGCGGCCGCGGCGCCAGGACGGCGCCGAAACCCTGCCGCGCGTAGGCTTCGAGGTCGCGCGAGCCGGCCTTATCTGTGTGATGTGCCATATCAGCCCTCGCCCTCTTCCACGACCACGCCGCGGCGCACCACTTCCGTCCCATCGAGGCTCACGGTGCAGCGACGCATGGGCACATCGATGTGGCAGGTCGTCGTGCGCGAGCCGCCCGCCTCGTTATTGGGCCCGAGGGAAAACAGGAAATTACCCTCGAAGGCACGTGCATCCATGCCGATGGTGGCCTCGCGGTCGTACAAGGCCAGCGTCGACCATCTGGATTTGGATTGCAATCCCCAGCCTATGTGCGAAATGGCGAAGGCTTCCGGATCGTCGAATCCCGCCATGTAGTCATTGAGCAGATCGGCGTCCATGCCGCCGGTGATGCGCGTGGCGAAGCCGTTCTCGACCGTGATGTGGATAGGCTCTGTGATGTACGTCTTTTGCGGCAGCAGGATATCGCCGCGGTCCAACACGATCGTGCCGCGCGCCCCACCTTCGTCCGGGAACGTGAGCGCGAATCCGCTGGGCCAGTGATCCCAGCGGCCCGGCTCATCAACGAAACCGTATTCACTGATCGCCGGGAACTGTCCCATCGGGCAATGCAGATCGGTGCCCGCCTCGGATGTCACGTGCATCATCCCGGCCGCGGCGATGCGCGCGGCGGCCGCCTTGACGCGGTCGCGGTCCCGCAGCGACGGCAAGGCCCGTACGAGAATTTCGGGCGGCTCCACGGCCAACAGTATCTTGGTGCCGGACGCCAGGATATCGTGCTGTTCGGGAGAGAACAGCAGCGTCATCAGGTCCAGCACCAGATCGCTTGCCTTGAGGGCGGCAATGGCGGACCGGTTGCCGGTCAGCGGCGTGGTGCCCAGATAGGCCAGCGCGTCGCGGCTATGCGCCTTGTCGGCATTGACCGGCGGCAAGTCCAGACGATTCACGACGGCGCCTTTCATCTGGGCGGCGATCAGCGCCGTGCGCAGCGTTTGCGGGTGGGTCGCCGCGCTGGTCAGTATCGTCACCTGCTGGCCACGCTCGAGCTGGGACAGCGTCAGAACATGGTCCCATGCCTGCACCATCTCGAAATCACTGACTGGCATTGCGCATCTCCTCTGTCTGGCCATTTGCGTCCGGCGCCAGGCTGGTCCCCAGGAAATCGCCGAAGGCGGCATAAAAGCCCGGCTCGTTGTCCCAGGGCACCATATGGCCGGCATCGGGCACGCGCACGAAGCGCAGGTCCGGCACCAGCGATTCAATCTCGCACGCGTCCTCTTCGCGCACGACGTCGCCGCGCGCGGCCCCCATCAGCAGGGTAGGCACGCGGACGAACGGCAGGTCGGCGTGGAAATCCTCGGCATGGAAATCATCGAAACTGCGCACGACGGCCTTCTCGTTGCAGGTGTGCAGCCACTGGGCGCGCAGGCGCAGTTGCGCTTCCGTCCAGGTGGGGCAAAAGGTACGCATGCCATCGGCGTCGATGCCCTGCCGGGCCAGCCGGATCGAATCGACGTACCAGGGCAACTGCGAGGGATACGGCCGGCGGCCCGGACCGGCAACCGGCGGATCCACCATGACCAGCCGCGCCAGCCCGGCAGGCGCCTGGCGCGCGGCGCGTGCGCCAATGCGGGCGCCCATGGAATGCCCCACCAGGCTGTAGCGGCCAAGGCCCAAGGCATCCGCGAACGCGATGACGTCCGCGGCCTGGGCGTCGACACTGTAGTCCAGCCCGTCCTCCGCCGCGCTCAGTCCACGGCCTCGTACATCGAGGATGTACGTGTCGAAATGCCGTCCGAACCGCTCGCCGACAAAACCCCAGGTGACCGCGGGACTGGTGATGCCGGGCACGATGACGACCGGATCGCGGCCGGCCCTTGCGAGCGTGGCGCCGCCGTAGCGCAGGTAATGTTGCCGGATGCCATTGGCGTGCACGTGCGCGCCGTACTGATAGGTGCTCATGGTCTGCTTCTCCCTGTATCGGCGCGGCCGCTCAATACGCGCCCGACAGCAGCGCGCCCGCGCCCGGCACGACAGGTTCCAGGCCGAGCGCCTTGAGCATGGCGTAGGTCGTGGCCACCGATGCCGTCACCACCGGCTTGCCGGTCAGGGCTTCGACCTTGGCGATTGCCGGCAACGAAGGCATCTGTACGCAGGCCGACAGCACGATGGCATCGGCGTCCTGGTACTTCAAACCCTGAACGATCTCCGGCAGGCGGGCGGGGTCGTGGCGGGCGACATCCAGGTTGTCGGGAATCTCCAGCGCCTTGTAGTCGATAACCTCGTAGCCTTCATTGCGGATGTAGTCCACGACCAGCTCGGTCAGCGGCTTCATATAGGGCGCCACCACAACGATGCGCCGCGCCCCGATGACTTTCAGCGCGTCCACCAGTGCACCCGCGCTGGTAATGACGGGCGCCGTGCCGCCGTTGTCCACCGTCCTGCCGTGCAGGCGTTCCTGCGAGACCCGGTGGTAACCATGACCCATGGCCATGATGGCGACCAGGCAGGCATAGCCCAGCACATCCACACGGGCGTCCGAGAGCTCAGTGGCGCAGCGGTCCGACTCCGCATCCATGGCGGCAAGTTCTTCCTTCACCACCTTTTTCATGCGCATGCGGCTGGAGTGAAACGTAAACCGTTCCGGCCGGATCGCCTGCCGCGCCAGCAGCATGGCGGGAATCTCGGTTTCCATGGTGGTATTGGAACTCGGCACGATCTGGCCGATCCGATAAATCTTCTGCATTGGGTACTCCGTCGATCTGTTGAAATGAACCACGCGCTGCCTTCAGGCCGCCACAAGCGCATTCGGCGCGAACGCGGTGGCCGAATACTCGTAGACCCAGTTGGCCTGGATGCCCGAGGCCTGCGGGTCGAGATAGGATTTGAAGGCGTAGACGAGATCGCGCTTGTATTGCGCAAAAGCGTTGGGGAGGTGATAGGTCAGCCCGCGCTCGCGCGATTCCAGTTGCACGCGCGCGGTCCGGGCCAGCCGCTCGGCCTCGTAATCGCGCAGCGCGGCGGCGACGTCATCGCCGTGCGCGGCCAAGGACTGGGCCAGCACGTATCCGTCTTCGATGGCCATGGCCGCGCCCTGCGACAGGAAAGGCAGCATCGGGTGCGCCGCATCGCCCAGCAGCGATATGCGGCCCTGGCTCCAGGTCGCCATGGGATCGCGGTCGAACAGGCCCCACTTGAATACCGAATCCGCGCGTTCGAACAGGCGGATCAGATTGGGGTGCCAGCCCTGGAACGCGGCCAGCAGTTCCTCGCGGCTGCTGGCCGCGTTCCAGGACTCTTCGACCCAGTTGTCGGTCTCTACCACCGCCACCACATTGACCGCCCTGCCCTGGCGCACGTAGTAGGTCACCACGTGTGCCTTGGGCCCCAGCCAGAATGACGAATCCGGACTGACGAAGTCAGGCATCTCGTCGAAGGGCACAACGGTGCGGAAGCACATATTGCCTGTGAATCGCGGCGCCTCGTCGCCGAACAACTGGGCGCGGACATTCGAACGCACGCCATCGGCGCCGATGATCACGTCGGCCTCGAACGACGACCCATCGTCGAACAATGCCGTGGCGCTGTGGGCATCCTGCTGCACGCCCACGCAAGACACGCCCAGGCGGGCCGCTTCAGCGGGGATGAGCGAGGCCAGCAATTGATGCAGATCGGCCCTGTGCACATGGAAGAACGGGGCGCCGTACAGGCGCGGGCACTCTTCCAGCAGCGGCGTACGAAAGCTTTCCCGGCCCGTGATGCCGTTGCGCCCCACGATGGCTTGCGGACGAAACGCAACCTTCTCCAACCGGTCCATCAACCCGAGCGCCCGAATGACCTTGACCGCATTGGGCGTTACCTGGATGCCGGCCCCTACCTCGCCGAACGCCGACGCGCGCTCGAACACGCGGACATCGAAACCCTGTTGCAGCAAGGCGCCACCCAGTGCGACGCCGCCTATACCACCGCCGATCACACCGACGCGCAGTTTCCTTTTCATGATGAATACTCCTTTTGACCACTTTCAATTAATTATACGTTCGTTTAATTAATTATCAATCGAGACCTCATGCGGCCGACATGGGTCGTCGTAGAATGGCGTCTCGATTCACGCACGGCGAGACCGATGCTGCCACCGGCTTGCCGACGTACAGCCGCATCGGCGTCAACCCACATGAACATGACGAGCTCCAAAAAACCTTCGCCCGGGAAACCCGCCATTGCGCGTCCACGCCGCAATCTGGGTCGTCCGGTGGGCGTTAGCAACGTGCGCGAAGAGATCCTTGATGCCGCCGAAATCGACTTCGGCGACCGCGGATATGCGGGCACGTCGCTGCGCGAGATCGCCACGGCCACCAACGTTACCCAGGCCCTCATCACCTATTACTTCGGCTCGAAGCAACAGTTGTTCGAGCAGGTGTTCCTGCGCCGCGCGCTGCATATTTCGTCTGAACGCATGCGCTTGCTGGACGAACTGCGGCAGCGTTCGCCGGCGGTCGGACTGCGGGACATCGTCCGCACCTTCCTGCTGCCCATGCTGGACTTGCGCAAGACTCGCGGCGGACGCGCCTTCATCCGCCTGCATGCGCGCCTTCACACGGAACCGCCGGAGATCTCCTATCCCTTGCGCAGCCAAGCCTACGATGCATCCATGCGCGCTTACATCGACGCCATACAGCAGGCCTTACCCAAGGTCGCGGCCATCGATGTCTATTGGCGGGTAACCTTGATGGTCGGCGCCTACCTCTATGCCTTTTCGGACGCGCACCGCTTGGAAGTGCTGAGTGCGGGCCAGTGCAACCCCAACGACGACGATGAGCTTCAGGCGCAGCTCGTCAACTTCATCGTGGGTGGGCTGCAAGCCGAAGGGGCAGGCGCCGCGGCGCCGCAAGCCGCCCCGGCACCTGCACGCAAGGCAGCGGCCAAACGCAAGCGCGCTTGAGCGGCCACCGGCGAGTGCCCCCAGCGTTCGAATCAGGCCTGCCGGCGCAGCGGCGTACCCAGGGCGTCGGTGATTCGCGCCACAACGGCCGCCATGGCCTGGGCGACCGGTGCATCGAGTGAACTTTTGGCGCTGCTGGTCATGTCTTGCAGCGCTTCCGCCGCGTCCGCGGATGCCGCATCCGGAAGGACCGCGGCGATGGCGGCAACGGCGGCCACCAGACCATGCAAGGTGCCTTCGAGTTTCTGTGGATCATGTGCCATTACGACAACTCCTTGGTAAAGCGCAGGCCATCCCGGCCTGCTTGAGAAAAAAGCGCGGTGGCGTGCCGGCCGTGGCAGGCCGGCTCAGCGAGCCTCGCGAACCTCGCCGCCCAGCGGAACCGCCGCGGCTGCAGGACGCCGGTGGTGAATCCGCCACTTCACGATCAAGGCGGCGGCGGCGATCAGGGCGGGCACCGCCAACAGCATGAATACCGTCGGCAGGCCCAGCTTGGCAGCGCTGAACCAGCCCCCGAGGAACACGCCTGCGATACCGCCGAATCGGCCGACTCCATACATGGAGGCCACGCCAGTGGCCCGGGCGTCGGTCGGATAGAACGCCGCGGCCAGGGAGGGCATGGACGACTGCGCGCCATTCATCGCCGTACCGGCAACGAAGATCAACACTGCCAGCGCGCCTACATTGCCCATCTGCTGGCCCATCAGGTAGACGAAGACAGCGGTGATGACATAGCCCAACGCCACGACTTTATGCGGATTGAAGCGGTCCATCAGCCAGCCGGAAATCAAGGTGCCGATGCCGCCGCCCAGGGGAAACAGCGCGGTAAGCAAGGCTGCGCTGGCGGGAGTGAACCCGGCATCGCGCATCAACAGCGGCATCCAGCTTGTCAGCAGATAAAAAATGACCAAGCCCATGAAGTACACCAACCACAACATCAGTGACCCCACGCGATAAGGCGCGGACAGCACGGTGCGCACCGCGGACTGCTTTCCGGACTGGCTGCTTTCGGCCAGAACGATCTGGCGCCGGCCGATATCGGCCGCCTTGGCGATGCGGCCGAGCGTCGCCCGGATGCGTTCCTGGGGCGCGCCGCGCGCCACCAGATAGCGGACGGATTCCGGCACGCACAAGGCCACCAGCAAGGCCAGCAAGATGGGCACCACACCCCCCACGATCAGCACGCTGTGCCAGCCGAACGCGGGAATCAGCCACGATGAGGCAAAGCCGCCCACCGCGGCACCGACAGGAAACCCGCAGTAGGTCGCATTCACCAGCAGGGAGCGATGCCGCTTCGGTGCGTATTCCGCCACCAGGGTGACGCAGTTGGGAATCGCTGCGCCCAATCCGATGCCCGTGATGAAGCGCAATATCGTCAGAGACTGCAGGTCATTGACGAAGGCAGTCGCCAGGCTGGTCACGCCGAAGAAAACCGCCGAGGCGATCAACAGCGACTTGCGGCCCGAGCGGTCGGCCAAGGGACCGCCAATCAGCGCGCCTATGGCCACGCCCACCAGCGATGCGCTCAATACCGGCGCCAGGTCGCTGCGTGAGATTTCCCACAACGTGCTGATCGAAGGCGCGATGTAGCCGATGGCGGCCGTATCGTAGCCATCGGCGAGCACCACCAGGAAACACAGGATGACGGTCAGCCACTGAGTGGGCGACAACGGCCGCCCATCGACGAACTCTTCCACGACCAGACGGCCTGACGGCGAGGCGGCATCGGCCGCCCCGGATGATGGAGTCGGCCCCACCTGCCTTGCTTGCATCGCGCTAGCCATCGCATTCCTCCTTGATTCGCGCCGGGTTCTGGCCGATCGCTCTGTTGATGAGCGGATGGTCGACCATGCAAACAAGCACCGGCGACCCGATCCGTCGCAGGAATTATATATACGACCAATTAATTCACTATTCGGGTTTACGAGCACGTGCTGCCGAGGCCTGGTGTAGGAGCGACTACGGTCCCCCGGCGACTCGACGGCGGTATCGATTACGTTTGGAACAGGGATGCGAAACAGGAGCGGAGGAAACCTGCACCGCTCCCTGCGTGGTCCGACGCATGACACGGATCTTGCCGCCAAAGCGCGATGCCGGCCACGCTATACGTGGCCAGGACAGGGCATGGACAACCGGTAGCGTGGCCGGCGTGGCAGAGGATCGAGCGACCACGTCTGCCCGAGACTGTATGGAAACGCTTTCCGCGCTGACAGCCACCGCTCAAACGTTCGGACCGCAGCACTTCATTTCGATTTTTCGACGCGAGGCTCATTCATGGGCGTTTGATCGGGCCAGGTGGGGCCGGAGGCGGGTCATTGAGCATAAGGGACTCAGCTGCCAATCGACAGCATCGCTTTCGTCGCTGAACACGTGTTCCACTGCGCCCCATGACAGCCGATGGTGACATTCTCGGACTCCATGACAATCTCCTTTCGAGAAAAGGGAGATTGGGTGTGCAACTGCGGAGGGTCGCTTTCCGACCCTTTTGTGTCATCCGGCCAGCGACCATGGCCGTCCGCACTAGGGTCGCAAGCGGACTTCTAGTAACGCACACCAGGAGCCAGCCCTAATCCTCGTCCCCCGTAGCCTTCCTGTAGGAACCCCCGTAAAATTTCGTAACTTCATAAGCGGGGGAGGCAATGACGTACGGCAACAGGACCTACATCGCCTTTGACGGCGACAACGATATTCACTACTACCGTCTTATGACGGCATGGAAGGCAAACGACGGGTTTTCGCTCAATTTCCATAATGCCCACGACTTAAACACGGCGCGCGATTCGAGCCAAGAAGAGAGCATCAAGCGCCAGCTTCGGGAGCGCTTCGCTATTTCCAAGCTACTCGTGGTACTCATCGGGGCCAAAACTAAGTACCTGACCAAGTTCGTTAAGTGGGAGATGGAGGTAGCGTTGCGCCTCGGGCTGCCCATCATCGGCGTGAATTTGAACGGAAGCCGGCAGATGGATGACCGTTGCCCACCAACCATTCGAGATCGGCTCGTGGTCTACACATCGTTCAACCACAACATCATCGAACACGCGATGAATCATTGGCCCGCCGAGTTTCATTCGCTGCATAGCGCTGGCACCACCGGGGGGTACTACTACAATGATGACGTGTACAGGCGGCTCGGCCTATGAGGTACTTCTTCGATTCGATTAGGACCCGGGCCTACTGGCGTTACGCGCTCTTTTCCGGCGAGGCCATTGGAAAGTTCTTTGCCGTTATGGGAATTTTGTACCTGTGTGTCGACTTGGCAGATGCTTTCAACATCTACAAGAAGGACCAGTACAGTTTCTACGGACTGATCATCTTGGTCGCACTTGCACTGCTGTATGTACTGTCCACGCGACGGCCTCTCTCGCGTATCAGCTACAAGATTCCGCAGAAAGACTTCGCAGTAGAAGTTGTGATCGGCGACCTCTTCAAAATCCCCGGTGAGGTCATCATCAGCAGCAGCTCGACCTTTGACACGGACATGTCGTCAAGGCTGATCGTTGCATCGAGCTTGCAAGGTCAGTTGGCGACGAACTACTTCAACGGCCAGACCACCGAGATTGATCGGCAAATCGAGATTTCGCTTGAGAGAGAGCAGTTCATCATAAATGAGAAGAGGCCGGGCAAGACGAAGGAATATCCAATCGGCACCGTCGCTCGGGTGAGCACGCACAGCAAAAACTTCTACCTTGTGGCGATGTCTCACATGGAAGAAAACAAGAACGCCCGATCCGACTTGAAGATGATCGACCAAGCTCTCGAGAAGCTCTGGATGAACTTGGCGGCCAAGGCCGAGGTGGGCGACATCGTGATGCCGTTGATAGGGACGGGGCGTGGACGGGTTCCCTATCCCAG
Source organism: Bordetella sp. LUAb4 (assembly GCF_021325795.1). Lineage (GTDB taxonomy): Bacteria > Pseudomonadota > Gammaproteobacteria > Burkholderiales > Burkholderiaceae_B > Bordetella_C. Next base: position 321,671 of record NZ_JAHPZX010000001.1, read on the forward strand.
AAAGAAGATGATTGAGCGCATTGCTCAATCCTTCGCAGACGCTGCGAGCGAACGGGCGTTCTCCAACAAATTGATTATCGTCGTACGCCCAGAAGACGCGTCGAAGTTCTCGCTTAATCTTTTTCAGGTTCGGGATTACCTCGGGCAGAGCTTGCACGCTTAGGATCAGATTTTCCGTCAAACATCGCCATAATTTTCCGATACTCAGAAAAGTTGCTAGGAAGGCGATCAGCCATGCAGTTCGACTGACCGCAACCATCCAATGTTCTGCCCCACTCGATGCCCGTTTTTTTGAACGAGCTGTGTTCGGAAGCGGACGCGGCGGCCGGCCGTTTTCACCTGTGGAGATCAGGTGAGGATCAGTGATTTGCGAATTTCGTTTCGGGTGTCGCCTAGGGGGCGCGCTATCATCACCACAAAGCCCCCGTCAGCGCGACGAGGTCAGTTTTGGGAGGCACAATGGCAATACTGGGATACACCAGAGACGCGTTGGGACACAAGATTAACAAGGTACTGTCGTCGTCTCATCCGATCGACACCCCGGAAAAACTGAAGGGTCGTGATGATTTGTTGGAAGAAATTGCGCGTCTGCTTTATATGGACGGACGTAGTGTGTTTATCTACGGCGACCGGGGGGTTGGGAAAAGCTCCCTTGGTGCCACAGCTGCGTTCCAATACCAGACGTCGGATAAGCCGGTCATAGTCGTCGGTGGCTCAGTAAACGAGACTTTCAATTCTATCGTTGCCAACATTGCGAATCAAGCGCTGGGGGCTTCGCGCACACAGTCGGTGAAGAAAATATCGAGCGCTGGCTTTGAGTGGCGTGGGCTAAAGTGGTCAGCCGGTCGCGAGGTTAGCCAAAAGAGCATCATTAATGAGCTAAGCACTGTCGGTGACGCTGTTGATTTGCTGGCCGAGGTTGCGTCGGTGTATGCCGAGAAGCCAACTGTGCTGCTCGATGAGTTCGATGAAATTCCAGATGTCGCTCAGCGTAATCTCTTTGCCGCACTGCTCAAAGCACTAGGAGACCGTGGCGTAAATCTCAAGTTTATTTTCACGGGAGTAGGACGCTCTCTTGAGCAACTGCTAGGCGCGCATTTATCGGCCCAGCGGCAGATCGTTGGGGTTGAAGTTCCACGGCTCGGCTGGGATGCTCGCCTCGAGATCGTTACCGAAGCAGCAAGGCATTTCGATCTAGGAATGGACAACAACGTCAAATACCGAATTGGGATCGTCAGCGATGGCTTTCCTGCATACGTGCATTTGATAACAGAGGAAATGCTCTGGCAAGCATTTGACGACTCTGACATCTGCGGGGAGTTGGGTCCTGATCACTACCTCTTGGGTCTCCGAAAGGCGATCGGCAGGGTCACCATGTTGTTGCGCAGACCGTACGAGGATGCGGTCTTGCATCGCAGCGATGAAATGGAGGACGTAGTTTGGTCAACAGCCGACGGCGAGGACACTGCGCGCAATGTGGATTCGATGTACCGGTCCTATCTTGCGATCGCTGAAGCGAGGGAGCGCAGCCCAATGGAACGCAGCAGGTACGCTGATCTGATACGCAGGCTCCGCACGCCTGGGTACGGGGGGATACTTGAAGGCGTGCCGAGACGCGCTGGATGGTACATGTACCATGAGAAGATGCTAAGAGGCTATGTGAGAATGCAGGCTGAGGCCAATGGTGTGGAACTCAATGGTGAAACACCCAGCCAGCGGCAGCGCATAGCAGTGCCGTCCAACGTCCGCACGGGATATTACGGTTCGATGCCGCCCAAGGGTACGCGTTGGCCTCGTAGCTAGATCGACCGAGAAATGTCTGAATCCCCGCGCGCGGTACAGCAAATCCCGGTTGCATGGGACCGTGTTGGGTCTTAGCCGACGAGCGGCCCAGCTTGTCAATTTCGCTCGCCAAAATTAGAACGCGCAGCGTGACTCCGCGTCCCCTATCTCAGACTCGCATTGTAATTCACAGGGCGAAAGCGACTCTCAACTCTGAACCGCGGGCAGCAGCACTCAAAAGATCGATCTCGCTCAGCCCAAGACTCCTCCGCCGCCACATCCGAATGGCGGTTCGTCAGCCGTCAGCGGACATTCGCAAATGCAGAACAACGGACGGTTTTTGGGCCGGTTGTTGACCTTCGTCGCCGTCTACTATCGACCCAAGGCTTTGAACGCCGTGAAGCAAAACGGCATCCCGTTACTCTGACCCTTGTAGCAAGGGCGTAAGCGCTTCACTCAAGAGAAACTGCTTCAGACTTCCTATAGCTTCCGCAGTGTTTCCGTAGTATCCGAGTTCCGCCATTTCGAGAATACCTTGGATGGAACAGAGCTCCCAATACAACGACTCATCCATTCCAGAGCTAGTTATAGCGTGCTTGGCCGCCCGTATAACTTCCTCCGACTCCCGCATCCCCTCAAGTTGAATTACCAACGTTCCAATCAGCCAGCGCGCGGCCATCTGTTTATTCCGATCCCCCGCGACTTCTGATAGCGCCTGCAGGAGCTGCGATACGTCGCGGCTTAATGCAACATCCACGATGTCGCCAGAGGGTTGCGCTGCCTCTTCAATCACCCGATCGGCCCACCTCTTTGCCTGGTTTGGTTCGATCGTCTCCGTCTCGACACCGAGCTTGAAGTATTCTGCCAAAGTTGCGATGTTTTCATACATAGGTCCGTCGGATCACGGTGATTTCGAAATTGGGATCATAGTTCTGCATGCGCTTCGCGCGCGTGAGATTCAATGGCTAGTAATTCTGGTTAAGACAGCCGGATGTCCGCATTCTGCCCCAAGCAAACGCCAATGCGGCGTCACATGCCCAGCTTAAACATTCCCCCGCCTACCCAACAACTCTGATCGCCCAATCACATCTCGCCCGCTTTCTGCTTTCTCAGGCTCCGAAAAACCTGCCTGCGCGATCGCCTCATCGAGTCCTTTGACCCCAGCAACACCTTTTTGAGTTCGCAGCGATGCCATGCCATCGTTCCAGGCATGCACCATGTGTTTGGCAATGTCATGCCAGCGAGTATCGTTCTTTGCAGCTTCGATCACCTCCCGTCCGACTTCGACCGCTGATTCGCACAGGCGCTCCACCATCTCGGCATACTGTTTGGGTGGTATCTCCAACCTGGCCTTGAAAAACCGCTCCAGCGTTTTCCCCGGCACCCAAGTCTGGCGCCCGTCAACAGGCAACCCGGGCGGATTGGCTGCGTAGCGTGGATAGGCCTGGGTGGTGACGATGTCATAGACCGGCGTGTAAGCCACATCTTTTGCACTGGTGTAATACAGCGCGACGTTCTTGGCATGACAATCCGCATTGCGCACCACGTAGTTGGTCAGCAAATGCCAGCCGAACTGCTCCAACTGCTGCCGCGTGTTCGCGGAAGGCACATAAATCCGGGTCGCATTCAATACGCGTTCAGTCGTCGTTGCATACTTTTCGTGCGGCGGCAGCCCCAGCAAACCGCAGGCGTCCTCGACTCCATGGGTGACGACACCCTGCGCATCCACATCGAATCGGTCCACGACCAGCACACGCCCATCTTCAGACATCCGTGTCTTGGCAACAGGCACGACATTCAGGCGTTCCAGCACCCGCATGGAATAGAACTCGTTGAATCCGAGATAAGGCGTGCTGTCGTCCGATCCTTTGATGATGTGGCGGCTGGTGCGCAATGTCGGTTTCCCCACAACATGCGCATCCGACTCATCTTCCGGCGCAATAAATTTGGGCACCATCCCGGAAATAGACGCTCGGGCATACTGACGTACCAAGCTCGCAAAGTGCTCGGTAGTATTCTCGGCTTTGAGTAAAGACTCGATCCGCAGCGGCTCCATGTCGCCAACAGGCGCACCGCCTTCTGGGGTGACAGTGACACGTCCAATCCCCATTCCGCCAACCACTGCCAGCAGTGAAAGGTCAGTGCCATCGAGCAGCGGTCCGAACTCTTCGCGAATGACGCTCAGCAAATAACCTTCGGGCAAGTTCTGGCGGAAAAAAGGATGCAAATCGCGGGGCCAGCGCCAGGATTCCGTACGCACCGGCATGGCCAAACTGACGAAGTCAGCCGAATCAATATCAGGTAGATAGCTCAGAACATACTCGTCGCGCTCCCGATAAAGCTTGGCGACCGCCCTTCCGCATACGTGCACATCGAGTTTCATGGCTTATCACCTCGACGCTGCTCGGCCAGAATATCCTCCAGTGTCCGAACATGCCCCTGTTTGACGGGCTTGAGGTCGTAACCGGCGGCTTCCAGTAGTCGCAGCAATGCGGAAACGCTCATGTCCCCCTTAGCGAGTGTTTCCATGCGGGCGACGGTCGTGCGGGCAACGCCAGCACGTTGGGCTAAGGCATCCTGGCTCAGGCCAGCCTCCCGGCGCACCCGGCGCAGCCAGTCCGCAACATCGGCTAGTGTCGTCACTGTATCCCTCGGGCATCAAAAATCGGCTTTCACCGTTGAAATGTAGCCCAAAAGGCACAATTCACCAAGAAATTCGGCTGTATGTATTGAATCGATGGCAAAAAACGCAAATGACGTTCTGTAGCCCAGAAGCATCAAAAAGGCCATATGTGGCTTTTTTTGATGCCCCAGAGATACAGAACCGCAGAAATCTGGAAGCCTATGCGTCCGGAGAAATGCCCCTCGGCTGCACCCCGTCAAGGCGTCCGGTGCAGCACCTGGCCCGGCCGCGCGCCTGTGGGCTGGCCGTTGCGCCAGACCGCCTGGCCGTTGGTCCACACGGTGTGGATGCCCGCCGATGCGGCGACGGGTTGCGCGAACGTGGCGCGGTCTTCGACGCGGCCGGCGTCCAGCAGGACGACATCGGCTGGGGCGCCCTCGCGCAGCACGCCGCGACCGGCCAGGCCAAAGCGCGCGGCGGTCAGGCCGGTCATCTTGTGCACCGCCTTTTCCAGGGCGAACAAACCCAGGCCGCGGACATAGTGGCCCAGCACGCGCGGAAACGTTCCCCACAGCCGCGGATGCGGTTTTTCATCGTGCGGCAGGCCATCGGAGCCGATCATCGTTTCATCGAATTGCAGGATGCGTTGGACATCGGCATCGTCCATGCGGAAATAGATCGCGCCCGCGGGCTGCAGGCGGTCGACGGCTTCGTGCAGGCCGCAGCCCAACTCGCGCGCCACCTCGTCCAGATCGCGCCCGGTGTACTGCGGCAGCGTCCGCGACCATGTGACGATGACGCGCGAGGCGCCATCGACCAGATCATGCGTCAGGATCGTCGACGAGGCGTTGTAGGGATAGCAATCCAGGCATATCGCCTGCCGCTTCATCTGCGCGCTGATACGAGCAAGCGTCTCAACGGACCGGCCATGGTTGGCCATACCCACCACCTTGTGATGCGAGATGACGACGGGCACGCCCAGTTCACGGCCGACGCGGAAGCTTTCCTCCAGCGACTCCATGACGGTATCGCCCTCGTCGCGCATGTGCGTGCAGTACAGCCCCTGGCGCGCGCTGAGCGGGCGGCAGACTTCGATCACTTCTTCGATCGTGGCGGCGGCCGACGGCGCATACGCCAGACCGGTCGATACGCCAATGGCGCCCGCCTCCATGGCCTCTTCTACATGCGCTCGCATGCGCAGGACTTCGCTATCGGTGGCGGGACGGCCGATGTCATCCATCTCAATGACACGCAGATTGGTGTGGCCCACCAGCATGGCGCAATTGGTGGCCGCGGGCTGCGCGCGCAAACCGTCCAGGTAATCGCGAAATCGCGGATAGCGGTACCAGCGGCCGCTACCGTCCAGCAGGTCCAGGGGCGGCACGGGCACGCCATCCCTCAGCGGCGGCATGGGGGCTAGCGAGATGCCGCAATTGCCACCGATGACGGTGGTGACGCCCTGGCTGACTTTCGCCGCCATGCCGCCGTCGGACAGCATGACCCGGTCATCATGCGTGTGCGCGTCGATGAAACCAGGCGTCAAGGTCAGGCCCTGCGCGGCGACCTCTTCGCGTCCGCGCGCGCCGGACAAATCGCCGATGCGCGCGATCAGGCCGCCGGCGATGGCCAGGTCCGCCGTGTAGCGCGGCGTCCCGGTGCCATCCACCACTTCCGCGCCTCGAATCAGAATGTCGTAGGTATTGCCACCACGTGAGTCGTTCATCGCCGTCGTTCCCTTTGCTACTTGCCCGCTTTCTTGAGATTCCAGAAGACGGTCACCGGGGTGGGCAGGATGCCGGACAGGCTGGCGCTGTAGGCAGCCGGAATCTGGAACTGACCCAGGGGCGCCACGACACCCTCATCGATCGCCAGCTTCTGTATCCGCGCGGCGATCTGCTTGCGCTCGGCCGCATCGGACGCTTGAGCGTATTTCAGGCGCAGGGCTTCGATCTCCGGCACGTCGGGCCAGCCGGCCCAGGCCTTTTTACCGTTGGCCGCCAGCGTGGTATTGCCGAAGGGATCGCCACTGCTGGCCAGGATGCTGTAGGTCGCGAAGATGCTCCAGCCGCCCTCCCCCGCCGGCTTCTGGTTGTTCTGCTGGCCCACCGCTGTCTGCCAATCCATGGCCTTCATCTTCACGTTGAAGCCGGCCTTGCGCAGGGCGTCGCCGATAACCACGGGTTGCGCGGACACCATGGCGATATCGGTCGGTTGCAGCACCACCACCGGCGTGCCGTCGTACTTGGCCTCCTTGAGCAGGGCCTTGGCCTTGTCCACGCTGGGGGGAATGACCCAGTCCGCGCCGTAATCATTGCCATTGGGATTGCCGCAACCCATCACGGCCGCGCAGGTCTTGTAGTACTTGGGATTGCCGACCAGGGCCTTGAGCACGTCTTCCTGGCCGACGGCCGCCAGCGCGGCCTGGCGCACCAGCTTGTTGTCGAACGGCGGATGCAGGTGATTCATGCGGAAGTATGTCCACGCGCCCAGCTTGTCGATCACGTCCACCTTCAGGCCATCGTGGTTCTCCACCATGGGCAGCAGGTCGAAGGGCACTTGCTGAACGAAGTCCACCTCCTTATTGACCAAGGCATTGATCGCCGTCATCTGGTCGGACATGCCTACCCACTCCACGCGGTCGACGTTGACCACCTTGGCGCCGGCCGTCCAGCTGGGCGGCTCGCTACGCGGCACATAGTCTTTGTTCTTCTCGTAGACCACCTTCAGGCCAGGCCTGAATTCGGCCGCCACGAACTTGAAGGGGCCGGAGCCGATGTATTCCGTGATGGACTGGGACGCCGGCGTGTCGGCGATGCGCTTGGGCATCATGAACGCAGGTCGCGAGCTGATCTTGGACAGGCCTTCCAGCAACAAGGACGTCGGCTGCTTCAGGACGATCTTGAAGTGGCTGGCGTCGACGACATCCATGCTTTGCACCATGGTCAGCACCACCTGGCCCGTTGCATCGACACTGGCCCAGCGGTTGATGGAGGCGATGCAATCCTCCGCCGTGACCGGCTTGCCGTCGTGCCACTTCAGGCCATCGCGCAGCGTGAAGGTGTAGGTCTTCTGATCGTCGCTGACCTGCCAGCTGGCCATCTGCGGCTGCACCTTGAAATGCTCGTCCAGGCCCAACAGGGTGTCGTAGATCATGTAGCCATGATCGCGCGTCAGAAACGCGGTGGTCAGAATGGGATCCAGCACGCGCAAGCCCGACTGCATGACGGCGGTGACCGTCTGGGCCTGCGTGACAGGCGTCGTCAGCACGGCGCCGGCCAGCGCCGCGGCCATGAGAATTTGACGAGCACCGGCGCGCAATCCGAGTTTCAGCTTCATGATGAATTCCCTTGTGTCGTTGGTATGCCCGGCTGTCCCGTCGGTTGATGGTTCAATCGCTTGCCTGGCGTCGGGACGCGCCGGCTTTTGTTTGGGGTTGTGCATACACGGGCGGCTGCGGCCGCGCCGCTTCCAGATCGGACAAGGGCGTGTCTTGCAGGTTCTCTGGCAGGTTTCCCACCATGCTTTCCAGGGCGGCATAGAGGCGTGACCAGCCCTCGTTGGTGCGCAGCGGCACGCCCAGGAAATGGCTTTCCGTCTTCGACCGCAGCATGAGATACAGCACACCCGCCAGCATGATGCTGACCTGCGCCGGCACGTCGGCTTCGTCGGTAAGGCCGTCGACACGGTCGATGAAGGCACGCGCCGCGCGCTCGCGGCGGCCCGCCAGCTGGGCCGTCACCTCATTGCTTTCGATCAACTCCCAGCGACGGATTTCGCGCAGGGTTTCGTTGCTGCCCAAGGCCTCGATCTGCGCGTGCAGCATGGACAGTATCAATTCCGCGGGCGGGCGCGGGCTGGATTCGCCGGCCTTCAGCAGGTCGGAGCGGCCGGTCCAGTAATCCTGCTCACGCATCCACGCCATCAGCAAACCGGGCAGGCCGTTGAAGTAGCGGTAGATCAACTCCTTGCTGACTCCAGCCCGCTTGGCGATGGCGTTGACGCCGACGCCGCCCATGCCGGTCTCGCGGATCTGGTCTTCCAGCGCCTGCATGATCTGCCGTTCGGTCTGCTCACGCCGTGACATCGTTGTTCCCTACCAGGTCCAGGGGGCTGCTTCCTGCTTCGCTGCCGGCCTCGATTGGCGCCAGCAGCAAGATGTTGTGTGCCGGGTTGTCGACGGGGCAGGCCTCGCCCGCGCGAATCCGCACGTAGAGTTCTGTCGCGGTCACGCCGAGCAGGGCACCGCCACGCCGCACTTCAGTCATCAAATACACGGCCGTGCTGATGCGATCGAGCGTCGCCAAACGGGGATTGGCGGTTTCGATGGCGACGATGACGCCTTGTGCGTCCACATGGACGCAGTCCTTGGATGCCTGGGTCAGGGGCACGGGATGGTGCAAGGTAATGAAGCGCGGTATGGCGGCGTCGCCCTGCAGGCGCGACCAAGCCAGTTCGCCCAGCTGCGCGGCCAGATCGCCGCGTGCGTAGATGGAGTTGTGCAGCAGTCCCAGGCTGGCCGTGGGCGTGACGCGCTTGAATTCGCCCAGGTCGTCGCGGCGGCGTACGCGGGCGCTGTTGGCCATGCCGAGCCGGCCGTGGATGTCGATGGCGATCAGGCCCGCGTCCCATTCGGCGTGTGCTTGCAGGACGGTTTCGACTATTTGCTGAGGGGTTTGTGCAAGAGGGGCTAGTCCCAATGGGGACTGTCCTTGTGGGGCATGCCCCGAGAATGCCTGGCTTTGTGGTATCTGGCCCTCGCTCGATCGGATCAATTGATCGAGCACCGCCCGATTTAACGCCACGCCGTCAGCGCCCGGCAGATTGGGCAGGCGATGGCCGGTGACCAGGCCCACACCGTCGGCGCCCGCCAGGAATTGCGTCAAAGGTTCGGGACGGTCGGGGCCGCTGGAGATGATCGCGGCCACGCGCGCGTCCCGCCATGCCGCGGGCATGTCCAGGGACGTAACCCCGCCACGCTGCGTAACGCGGTATTGCACCGCGCCCGATGCGCCGAGCACAGCCATGACGGCGAAACCGCCGATGGCGCCTCGCCCCAGCAGTTCCGCGCCCAACACTGCCTCATATACAGCCGCGCCAGCATGATCGCCGAAGGCCGCTACGCCGATGGTCATGGAGAATCGCCCTGCAAATGTGACCATGTGGTCACAAGGCGATGCTAGCACCGGTTTTCAGGGCGTCACAACCCCGGTAAAAACCCGCAGACGAACCAGCGCTTCGGTCAGGTGGGCCGCCGTACCGCGCGGATCTTGCCGCTATTGCCGCCGCCGCAGTAGAACAGATCCGTCCCATTGGACTCGACGCCCGATACGTGGACACCATCGGGCAGTGCCATGCTGGTCTGTACCGCGCCGCTGTTCGGATCGATCTGGCGCAGCTCGCTGTGGTCGTCTTCCCAAGTGCCGTGCCAGAGCTGGCCGTCCACCCAGCTCACGCCCGTCACGTGGCGGTCGCAGTCCAATGTGCGCAAGACCTTGCCGTCAGCGGGATCGATCTGCAGGATCTTGCGTTTCTCGTAGAGGCCCACCCACAACGTGCCATCGGCCCAGGCCAGGCCGGAAGCACCGCCGTTGCCGGGCGCGGGGATCGTGCCCAGGACTGCGCCGGATTGCGGGTCGATCTTGCGGATCTGTTCGCCGTCGATCTGATACAGGTGACGGCCGTCGAAAGCCGTGCCGGCGGTCGCCGGAATGTCCAGTTTGCGCACGGTCTCTCCGCTTTCAGGATCGAGGGCCTGCAGATGTTCGCCCGAGGCGAACCAGACGTGCTGCCCGTCATAGGTCAGGCCATGCACGGTGGATACGCCCGGCAGGGGGCCGTACTCTCGTACAACTTCAGCGTTGGATCGTTTCATGTGCTCGCTCCTTGGGTTGGGTTGAGGTCATGCTACGCGGCGGCCAGAGCTTCCGTGAGTAAAAAGTTTGTCGTGATATCGGCGTAGCGCGGCGCGGTCCAGCGCCTGGCGCGGCCGCGTCCCAGTGGACGCACCCTGCCCTGCGCGGCCAGGACATCGAGTGCCCGCTGCAAGGTGCGTTGGCTGACGCCCATGGCCAGGGCCAGCGCCGAACTGGACCACGCTTCACCGTCCGCCAGCAGCGCGAGGATGCCGGCACTGGGGGTTTCGACGGGCTGCGTCAGGACGACGACGGACTGCGCTGCCTGCCGGGAATCGCCCGTGGGCGAGCCGTGGCGCCGGCATGACGGTACCCGCCTATCCGCGGCGTGTTTCTCGCCGGGGTTCGCATCGTGGCTTAGGTCCTGGGTGGTGCCCTGGGAGGTGTCCCGGGTGGCGTCCTGGGTGGCGTCCTGGGTGGCGTCCTGGGTGGCGTCCTGGGTGGTGCCTTGGGTGGTGCCTTGGGTGGTGCCTTGGCTCGCATCATGGCTCGCTTCCCGGTTCACGCCGTGATCCCAAAGCAGCGTCAGCGCATACCCTCCGGTCGTTGCACGGATATCGGCCAGGGGCCGCAGCGCGATGCGCAGCCGGCCGATTTCCACGCGCAGGCGGGCGCGGTAGGACTCGTCCGCTGTCTTTCCCCCGAAGACTCGCTTTACCAAAGCCCCGCGTGCAACCTCGCCAGGCCAGGCTTCGCCCAATGCACGCACAAGGGTGAAGAGCATGGGACGGCGTGCCAGCGCCACTATGGTGGATCCGCACTGCACGACGTGGCGGCAGCCGTCGATAAGCAGCGTCGGGGTCTTCAACAACGCTTCCACGTCGTCCAGCAGAAGTGGACGGGCGCCGCCATTTGCGAGCAGGCACGCCGCGGGGGCGTCCAAAGTCCGTTTGAGTTCAGCGACTTCGGCTGTCAGAGGGGCGATGCCGGATCGTTGCGCGGCCTGGGCCGCGCGGCTCAAAGCCAGGCGTGCCGCCTTCGCGCGCATTTGGCGCAGCGCGATTCCGGCGAGAAGCAAGGCATGGACGGCCCGCATCGAGGGGGGCGCGCGAGCCAGATCGATTGCCAACACGCTGGCCTCGGCCTGTTCGATATCGCCGGTCAGGAGGTTGCGGCGAGCCTGGAGCAGCCGCGCATAAAGGGCATTGGCGTGATCGCCGTATGTATCGAACACGGCCTGCGCGTCATCGAGCGTTTTATCCAGGCCGGCCAGCTTGCGTGTGGCCAGCGCGATCTCCGCTTCGACCAGGCGGCAGCGGGCCTGTGCGATGGCGGTCTGTGCGAAACGAGTCTGTGCGACAGAAGCCTGTACGACAGAAGCCTGTTTGACAGAAGCCTGGGCGATGGGGGCCTGGGCGACGGGGGCCTCGGCGAGAGCAGCCTCGGCGGCGGGGGCTTTGGCAAGAGGAGCCTTGGCAGCCGCGGCTTTGGCACCGAAGGCGCGCGCGGCGCGGCGCACCAGGGAACGAGCCCGCTCCATGTCGCCGATCTGCGCCATGGCGATACCGCGCAACGCCAACGCGGGCGCATCGTCGCGCAAGGCCACGTAATTCAGCGCGCTCAAGGGATCGCCCGCGGCTAGCGCGCGGGCGGCGGCTTCGATGCTGGGGTCCATCCAGCCTCCGGCAGGTGCGGCGTCCGCGGAGGGACGCAGAGTGGCACCAATCTAGCACATGGGCGAGATGGAGCAACGGGTGCTTCCGCGCAGGACAAATATGGGATCGGGTGCCCCTGCAAGGGCGCCCCCGAAACACGAGCCGCTCCGGACGAATCAAGGAAGAAGTAACGAACCGATGGGGTGATGGGGTGATGGGGTGATAGGGCGATGGGGCGACGAAATCACTTCGCCGCCCCAGGAACCCATCACCAGCGGTAGCGCAGGTTGGCCAACACCGTGCGTTCATTGCCCCAATAGCAAGCGGTGGGGCCAGGGCAGTTGACCACGTACTTGCGGTCGAACAGGTTGGATACGTTGAGCGACACATCGGCGCCGCGCAAGGTAGGCGTCATGCGGCCCAGGTCGTAGCGTATTGCCGCGTCCACCAGCGTCACGCCCTTGATTTCCGCTATGTTGTTCAGGTCACCATAGACGCTGCTGCGATAGCGCACGCCGGCGCCCATGCCCAGACCCGCCAGAGGCCCTTGCTGCAGCGTGTAGTCCAGCCACAGCGCGGCCTGGTGCTTGGGCACGAAGATCATGCGGTTGCCCACCTGCCCTGTCGTATCGGTGGCATTGGTCTTGGTGATTTCGCTGTCGGAATAGGCATATGACGCCGTCAGGTCCAGGCCCCGCGCAAGACGTGCCTTGGCTTCGAGCTCCAGGCCCTGGATGCGCACCTGGCCCGTCTGTACGCTATAGCTGGTATTGAGCGGATCCGGGGCACTCACGTTGTCCTGCACGATCTGGAACAACGATGCGGTGTACAGGCTTTCGGTACCCGCCGGCTGGAACTTGACGCCCGCCTCGTACTGTTCACCCGTCGTGGGCTTCAATGTTGCCCCGGTACGCGTGGTGCCGGAAACCGGCTGGAACGACGTGGAATAGCTGAGGTAAGGCGTCACGCCCTCGTCGAAGCGATACGCCGCGGCGACACGGCCGGTGAAGCGGTTCGCATGTGCGTCCACGCCGGTGTCCGTCCCGCTGGCCAGCCAGGTATCGGTATGCGTCGTGGTCCAGTCCTGGCGGCCCGCGACCGTCAGGCGCAGCCTGCCGAAATCAGCCTGGTCCTGGGCATAGATGCCGACCTGGTCACGCCGTTGGTTGATGATGGTGGCGTCGGGCGGCGCGTGCAGGTCCAGATCGCCGTAATTCGGGTTGTACAGGTCGAACAGCGCGTAGCTCCTGCCCGAAGTCAGGATCTGCAGCTGGCTTTCAACAAAGCGCGAACGCTCCTTGAGATAGTCGAAGCCCAGCGTCACATTGTGCTCCGACTCGCCCAGCTTGAAGTGGGCGTTGGCCTGGTTGTCGATCTGGAACGCGCGCGCCTTTTCGGGGAAAGCCCAGGCATATCGCACTGCCTGCGTGTCGGTGGCCATCAAGCCGATCTGGGTGCGCCGCGTATTGGTGTCTACATTGCTAACCCGCGCGGTCTGCCGGAACGACCAGACATCGTTGAAGCGGTGATCCAGCGTGTATCCGAACAGGGTCTGGCGGTTCGTGAAACGGTCGTAGTCGGGATCGCCGACGAAGCGGTCGCGCGGGATACGGCCCTTGGAACTGGCTTCCACGGTGCCCACGTAGGGCAGCACCGGCGCCCCGCCGCCGCCACTGGCTTCGATGTGCTGGTATTGCGCCGAGATATTCAGCTGCGTGTCCGGCGACAGTTTCCACGTAAAGCTGGGCGCGATGAACACGCGCTTGTCGTCGATATGGTCGTACTGCGTATCGGTGCTCAAGCCCAGGCCCGTGATGCGGTACAGGAACTTGCCGTCTTCATCGACAGGGCCGGAAAAATCGAAGCTGGGCTGCACGCGCCCGTAGCTGCCGGTCTGCATGCCGATTTCATTCAAACGTTCTTCGGTCGGCCGCTTGCTGGTCATGGCCACGATGCCGCCGGGGCCGCTTTGGCCATACAGGCCGGACGACGGGCCCTTCAGGACCTCGATGCGCTCGAGGCCATAGGCTTCGACGCGCGGCTGCGCATACCCGCGGATGCCGAAAGGCAGCACCAGGCCGTCCAGATAGCGCTGGGGCGTGAAGCCGCGCACGGTCAGCCAGTCATACCGCACGTCGGTGTCGGCGTATTGGCCCACCACGCCGGGCGTGTAGCGCAGGGCCTGGACCACCGAGTTCGAACCCTGGCGGTCCATTTCGGTGCGCGTCACCACGTTGATGGTTTGTGCCGTGTCCAGGATGGAGGCATCCGATTTAGTGCCCGAGCGGGTGCGCGTGGCGACGTAGCTGTCGCCCAGGGTGGCCGACGCGGCGCTCGTGCCTTGCACCGTCACCAGCGGCAGGGTGGCGGTATGGCCGGCATCCGAAGCGGCGGTCTGAGCTTGCGCCTGGCTCTGGGCTTGGCTTTGGGCCTGGCTTTGGGCTTGGCTCTGGACCTGGCTTTGAGCCTGCGCGGCGGCGCCGCAAACAGATACTCCCGCCAGCAGCAGGACGAGCGCATGCCGCGCGTAGGTCGGCGTCCAGCCAGCACGCCCATGGGCGACGACAGCGAGTGCGGACTCGCGGATGAATTCAGAATGCTGCTCGCGCACGCGGGTTCCCCAACACTAAGAAGAAATAAACGATAATGATTGCTAATTCGGACCAAGATCATTACAGAATTTTTCTGCCACCGCTGACGGATTCGCGGCCACCATTGACGGATTCCGGTCTACGCCACAGTTTTTCGATATCCCTATGCCTCTTCCCGCAAGCCTGTATGGCGCTCCACGCCTTCCCCACGAATGGTGGCGCGACACGCTACCCACGGTTCCCGTGTCTGACGATTGGGAACGCACGATCGCGCTGGTCGAGCGCATCGACGAAGGCGTCAGCCTGGTCGTACTTAAGGGCCGGCCCGAGTCCACGCTGTGGTTGCCGTCGCCTGGCACCTCGGTATTCGGCATGCAGATATGGCTATCGAATGGCTGCCAGACCGGTTTCGACCACGGTCCCCAGGCCACGCCGCGGACGGGCGATCTGGCCTTGTTCGAACATGCGGGTCCGCTCGGCAGCCTGACGTGCATCCCGGCGGGCACCGACGTGCATGTGGTGGACGTGCGCTTCACGCCCGCGGCGCTGCACATGCATGGCACGCTGGAATGGGCGGCCGGCCTGCAATCGCCCGACGCGCGCGACTACAGCATCCCCAGCCAAGGCGGCATGCTGGCCATGCGCGCAGCGCCGGCGCCTTTGCTGGCGGTGGCGACCGGTATGTTGAAGCCGCCGGTGCATACGCGGCAAGCGCAGGCATTGTGGCGGCGTGCCCGTGTGTACGACATGCTGGCGCTGGTCACCGACCTGCTCGTGCGGCGTGATCCAACACCGGTTGATCTGGACGTGCGGACGATGGAGCAATTGGATCTTGCGCAACAGACGATGCGCAAGGATTTGAGCCATCCATGGGCGGTTGCGAACCTGGCCCGGCATGTAGGCCTGCCGGAAAAGCGCCTGCAGGCGGCGTTCCGATCAGGCGCGGGCATGTCGGTCTACGCGTATCTGCGCAAATTGCGGCTGGACGCAGCGGCCGATCTCTTGCACGGCGGCGCCAGCGTGACCGACGCGGCGATCAGCGTGGGCTTTTCCAACCTGAGCCATTTCAGCAAGAGCTTCCGCGACCACCATGGCGTGCCGCCCGGCCTGTGGCGCCAGGCGGCCGCCGCGGCCTAGCCGTGCCTTGTCGTGCCTAGCCGGGCTCGGCTGGGCCATACGGTCGCGCATATCGCCACTTCAGGGGGTTGAACACCGTCCTTCGCCGCGATCAGATGGTCCCGCCGGCGAACGGCGCGCGGCCCAAGGTGCCGAGCAGATCGGTCTGGGAAATGATGCCCGCGACCCGTCCTGATGGGTCGGTGACGATGACGGCGTGGGTGCGGCCGTCGGTGAGTATCGGCAGCAGCGCGGCCGCGGGCTGGTCGGCGGCGGTGGTCTGCGCCGAGGCCAGGATGTCGGCCACCGTGTTGGCAGGATGCAGCAGATCCCGCAGTCCCACGGTACCGAGCAGGTAGCCGTGTTCGTTCAGCACCGGCAAGGTGCGGATGTCATGCCGTAACAGCAGTTCCTGGGCTTGCTTCGGCGTGGCGTCGGGCGACACTGAAATGATGTCCCGCGACATGATGTCGGCGCAGCGCAGATCGGCATGCGAGCGCACCAGCGCCTGCACTTCGATTTCGTGCAGCAGCAGTTGCAGATCATCCGGGTCGATGTCGAAGGTGGTGCCCAGCTTGGCCAGCGCGGCGTCGACGTCTTCCTGGCGCGGTCCGACTCGGTCGGCCGGCGCCGGGTCGGTGGTGCCATGCGGATTGACGGCGGGGGCCGGTTTGTGCGGATACGACCGGCGCGTCAGCCGGTGGAAGAAAATGCCCAGCAAGACCAGGATGCAGGAATTCAAGCCTACTGGCACCAGTGGGAACAGGGCGCCCCACTTGGCGACCGCCGGGCCACCCAGCGCCACGGTCAGCGCGGCGGCGCCGCCCGGCGGATGCAGGCAGCGCGCGATCGACATGGCGCCGATGGCGAAGGCCACCGCGGCGCCCGCGGCCATGACGGGATTGGGGATGATCTGCCCGATGGCATAGCCCGCGAAGGCCGACAGCGTGTTGCCGCCGATGATGGACCAGGGCTGCGCCAGCGGGCTGGAGGGCACGGCGAACAGCAGCACCGCCGATGCGCCCATGGGGGCGACCAGCAACGGCAGTGTCGGGTCATTGCCCAGCATTACCGCGCAGATCAGGCCGGTCAGGCCGATGCAGGCAAGTGCGCCCAGGCACGCAACCACTCGTTCACGCGCGGTCGCGCCAGCGAGCATGGGCCGGAAAAAACGCAGTCGCCCGGCTGGCGACGTCTTGGAAGAGGTATGGAGCAGCGGATTCATGGCGTTATGAACTGCCGCGCAGGTGGGGGGTATGAAGCCTGCCTTCGCAGTTCTGCCCGTATGGGGGCCGCCGGATTATTGTGGATTAAACGGGCATAAGCAAATAAGCCGTCCGAGGCGTGGGCGTTTCAAGGGAGCGCCGTTGCCCGCCCCCACGTTCGATGGATGCTGCCCGTTGCCCGTTGCCCGGCCCGTTGCCCGCCAACCATTGCCCGTTTGCCTGCTCCCTGCTCCCTGCTCCCTGCTCCCTGCTCCCTGCCCCCATTGCCAGTGCCAGTTACCTGCTGCCTGCTGCTGGCACCTATGCGACTTGCGCCATCGCAAGCACGGGAGCGGCGGCCCGCGCGACGTCGGCGGCGATCGCGGCGTTGGCCCGATCATGGGCTTCGGCCAACGCGGCCTCGCCACGGACCGTGCCTTCCACGGAGTAGAAGTTGATGTTCTTCAGCCCTATGGTGGCAAGGATGGCGCGCAGATAAGGCGTGAGGAAATCCGGTTGCCGGGCCAGATCACCGGAAAACTGTCCGCCGGATGAGATGGCGACATACACGGGGCGATCACTCAAGCGACCGACCTTGCCTTGCGGGGTGGCGTCGAACGTGACGCCTATACGCACCACATGGTCTATCCAGGATTTCAGACCCGACGGTACGGTGAAATTGTGCATCGGCGTGGCGATGACCAGGCAGTCGGCGGCCTGCAGTTGGCAGATCAAAGCCGCCGAGCGGCTGAGCGCACCGTGCTCGAAGCCGTCCGCCTTTACCTGCACACGGCCGCCCAGGGCATCGGCATAATCGACATCGGGATGCGCCAACGCGGACACGTCGCACTCAGTGACGGTGGCCGTGGCGTCGGTGGCGCGCAAGGTGTCGACCAGGTATTGCGACAGGCGGAAGCTCTCCGCTTCCGTGCCACGGGGGCTGCAGCTGATTCGCAAGATATTCATGCGCTGGATTCCTTACGGATTTTGCCAATCAAAATGGATCCGTCACGGGAACGACTGCGTCGGGCGGACCGGCTCGGCCCGGCTTGGCCGGGGCCTGCCCACACGCCGAGGCATCGTGGAAACGCGTCGCCAATAACGGGATGACGGGATGAATGTTAAAAGTCTCATGCCATAATCCAAAGAACCATAAATATGCATATGGACTAGGCCATGAACCACTCCCCCGCCCGGCCGGCCGCGGATGCCCAGGACGAAACGCATCTATACCGGCAAATCTACGACCGCTTCCGCGGCGCCATCGCGGCGGGCACGCTGAAACCTGGCGACCGTATTCCTTCGGCACGTGCGCTGGCCAAGGAACTGGGCGTGGCGCGCGGAACGGTGGAGTTGGCCTATTCATTATTGGCCGCCGAAGGCTATGTGCAGGCGCGCGGCCAGGCCGGCACTATCGTAACGCCTGGCTTGCAGATCCGGCACGAAGCGAGCATCAGGAAGGGCGCCGGCAGCACGCCGGATGACGCCATCAATCCCGTCGTATCCGACCACGCTACATCCGGGCGTACCACTTCCCCGTCCGCCCGGCGGGCGACAGCGCGATATCACCAGACGGACGGCCCCGTTCCAGCGCTCGCCCACGCTGCCATGAACCCGGCCCCGCCGTCGAGCGACCGCATCATTCCCCCCGCGAGTAATCACGTCACGGTGGGACTTGCGGCCACTGGCCTCCCAACGAGCGGCCTCATCACGACTGGCCGCATCATCGACATGCCGGCCGTTCCGCCCTTCCAGATGGGCCTGCCGGCGCTGGACGCCTTTCCTCGCAAGATCTGGGCACGCCTGGGCGCGCGCCATTTGCGTGCGGCTCAGCCGCCGGACCTGGCCTATCCGGCGCCGGGTGGCCTGGCCAGCCTGCGCCAGGCCATCGCCGCCTATCTGCACATGGCGCGCGGCATTGTCTGCGGGCCGGAGCAGGTATTCGTCACATCGGGCTATAACGCCAGCATGCAGTTGGCCGTGCACGCCTTGCTACAGCCGGGCGCGCACGCCTGGGTGGAGGACCCCGGTTATCCCCCCACCCGTGCTCTGCTCGCACAGATGAACATACCCGCCGTGCCGGTCCCTGTGGACGATGACGGCATGGATGTGGAGCGAGGCATCGCTCTGGCCGACCACGCGCGACTGGCAGTGGTCACTCCCGCGCATCAAAGCCCCTTGAGCGTTTCCTTATCGCTGCCACGGCGCCAGGCTCTGCTGGAATGGGCGGAGCGGCGCTCGGCCTGGATATTCGAGGACGATTACGACGGTGAATACCGCTATGTGAGCCGTCCCCTGCCCGCGCTGAAAAGCCTGGATCGCGGTGGCCGTGTGCTGTACGCGGGCACCTTCAGCAAGGTGATGTTCCCCAGCATTCGCCTGGCGTATCTGGTCGTCCCGCAGGATTTGTGCGCGCGCTTCGAAGACGTGGCACGGGTGACCGCCGGCGGCGTTCCCTGGCTGACCCAGGCGGTGACGCAAGCTTTCATGGCCGAGGGCCATTTCGTGCGGCATATCCAGCGGATGCGCCGCCTGTATGCCCAGCGGCGCGCGGCCTGCGCGGCGGGGCTGGCGCGGATTCTGGGTGACCGCATGCATGTCGAACCGCAACCGGGCGGCATGCATCTGCTGTTGCGGCTGCATGCGGGCCAAAGCGACCACGCACTGGTCGCCCGCATGTTGGAGCATGGGATGTACGCGCAGACGCTGTCGCAGTGGTACAGCGACGCGCCGGCCAATGGACAGGGCCTGCTGGTGAGTTTCACCAATGTGGAGAGCGAAGCGCAGGCCGTGGCGCTGGCCGAGAAGATTCGCGCCGTAATGCCGTAGCGGTGATGCCGCTGCGGTGAAGTCGTAGCGGTGATGCCGTAGCGGTGAAGTCGTAGCTGTGATGCCGTAGCTATGATGCCGTAGCGGTGAAGTCGTAGCTGTGATGCCTTGGCGGTAATGCCTTAGTCGCGATCGACCGCGTGCGCGCCGGCCTCATCCAGCAGGAACTCCACGAGCGCGGGCAGCGCCGTATCGATGGGCCGGTTCGGACGTACACGCATCACATAGCCCCAAGATCCGTTCAAGCGCAGCGCCGGCATCAGGGCCACCAGGCGGCCGCTTTCCAGCGCCTCGTCCACCAAGGGCGCACGGCCCAGTGCGATGCCTACACCCGCGCCGGCGGCCGACACGATGGTGGCCATGCCGCTCAACATCAACGGCGCCTGGGATTGCTTGTCGCCCAAGCCAAGGCGTATGCGCCACGTATTCCAGTCGGTTTCGGGACTGTCGACGTGGCGTTCCTCCAGCCAGCGATGCTCCAGGAAAACGTTGGGGTCATCGCGGCGCGCGGTGGGCACGAGGTCCGGATGGCAGACCGGCACCACCGTTTCCGTCATCAGCAGGATGTCGCCCGCCTGCGTGTCACGCGGACCGCCGGGCTGCACATGTAGCAGCGCCATATCGATATCCTGTGCGAGCCAGGCGGGATCCTGGCTGGCGTGCAGATGCACCTGGATCTCGATATCCGGATGCAGCTCCGCGAAGCGGCCAATGCGCGGTGCCAGCCACAGCGCGGCCAGCGAAGGATTGGCGGACAGGTTGAGGCGATGTATGCGTTGCCCCCGTGCACGCATGCGCACATCCCGGCAGGCCGACTGCAGGAGGGTCAAGGCCTGTTGCACGGATGCCAACAGGGCAGCGCCCGCCTCGGTCGGCTCGGCGCGCCTGACCGTGCCGCCCCGGCGCAACAAAGGCGTGCCCAATTCGGCCTCCAGGCCACGCAACTGATGGCTGACCGCGCTCTTGGTCACATTCAGCTCAACGGCCGCGCGGCTCAGGCTCCCCAGGCGGGCGACGGCCTCGAATGCGCGCAAGGCGGCCAAAGGCGGAGTGCGGGAAGAGATGTCGTCGGCGAGAGGCATGGTTCGGAAGAATCGGGCAAGGGTAAAGATTAACTCAACCCTTAATTGAAAAACTATCGCTTTCGGCGAGACCCCGGTTCGGGGAAGATGCCGGGCATAGAAGGGAGCCAACCATGTATTTCGATTCAAGACTGTGGCGTCTGACGGCCGGCCTGCGCGCTGGCATGACCGGCGGCATCCTGCTGGGCCTGCTGGCCCTGGCGGCGGGCATCGCCCGTTATATCTTCCTGGGCCAGATCCTGGCGCGCGTGTTCGCCGGGGCGCCGACCGCCGAATGGATCGTGCCGGCCATCGCCGCGGCGGCCATGATCGTACTGCGCGCCCTGCTCGATCATCTGCGCACAACGCTGGCCAATCGCAGCGCCGCGCAGGTGCAGCAGGTCTTGCGCGCGCGCTTGTTCGACCGCATCGCCGAGTTGGGTCCGGCCTGGCTGGGCAGCCAGCGTACGGGTGGCGTGATGCTGACGGTGGTCGATGGCGTCGAGCAATTGCAAACCTTCTTCGGACAATACCTGCCGCAACTGGCCATCTCCATCGCCGCGCCCTTCGCCATCTTCGCCGCTATCGCCTGGTGGGACGCGCCGACGGCGGCCGTGCTGCTGCTGGCCGCCCTGCTGTCGCTGTTCGGGCCGATGGCCGTGCACATGCTGGATCGGCGTGCCAGCCTGGCGCGCACGCGTGCGCTGAACGCCTTCGGTGAAGACTTCCTGGACGCGGTGCAGGGCCTGCCCACGTTGAAGGCTTTCGGCCAGGGCAAGACCTGGGGCAAGCGGCTGGCGGAGAAGGCACGTGAACTCTCCAACCATACCTTCTGGGTGCTGTCGGTCAGCCTGCTGACGCGCGGCATCAGCGATCTGGGCGTCACCCTCGGTGCAGCGCTCGGGCTGACCCTGGGCGTCTGGCGCGTCAGCCAAGGCGACATGAGCGTGGAAGCGTTGTTGATCGTCCTGATGGCGGGCACGGAAATCTTCCGCCCCCTGCGCGATCTGCGCAGCGTCCTGCATCGTGGCATGCTGGGGCAGTCGGCGGCGGCTGGCATCCATGCGTTGATGGACGCGACTCCGGCCGCTTCGGCCACGCCCATCCAGGGTGGGCAGAAGCCGGCAAGGATCACCCCCTCCATCGAATTCGATGCGGTGGAGTTTTCCTATACCCCGCAACGGCGCGCCCACCACGGCCTGAGCTTCCGCATCGCGGCGGGCGAGCGGGTCGGCGTGGTCGGGCCCAGCGGCGTGGGCAAGTCGACCATCGTGCGGCTGTTGCTGCGTGAGCATCTGCCGCAGGGCGGCGCGATCCGCATCGGCGGGTACGACATCGCCTCGCTGGATGGCGAGACGCTGCGTTCGCAGATTGCCCTGGTCAGCCAGGACATCACCTTGTTCCATGGGACGATCGCGGAGAATTTGCGCCTGGGCCGGCCCGACGCCAGCGAAGAACAGCTGCGTGCGGCGGCGCGCGCCGCGAATATCGACGATTTCATCCTGTCGCTGCCTGACGGCTATGCCACGCGCCTGGGCGAACGGGGTCTGCAGTTATCGGGCGGACAGCGCCAGCGAGTGGCCATCGCCCGTGCGTTACTGCGCGATGCCCCCATCCTGATTCTTGACGAGGCCCTGTCTTCCGTCGACGTGGAGAACGAAGCCATCATTCAGGAAGCGCTGGACAGATTGATGGTGGGCCGTACGACGATCATCCTGGCGCATCGCCTGGCCAGCGTCATCGGCGCGGATCGCTGCCTGGTGCTGGAAGGCGGACGTGTCGTCGAAGAGGGTAAGCATGATGTGCTGATGGATCAGCGCGGGCTTTATTACGCCTTGATGCACGAGCAGGCCGCGGCACAGGCGGCGGGGAATGTTGCCGCAACAAGCGCTGCCGCTTCGGACCTTGCTGCGACGGCGGCAGGCGCCGAGGCAGGGATCTCCGTGAGCACATTGAACGCCGCCGACGCCCAGCTTGCGCGCGCATTGAACGAGGACGCATCGCAGGTCGGTTGGCGTGGCGTCATTGCCACCCTGATGTCCGTCGTGCGCCCCTGGCGCGGCACGTTGATCGCTACCATCCTGTTGGGCGTGGCCCGCGTGGCGGCATATATCGGTGTGGGCGCGATCAGTGCGCTGGTAGTCGCTGCCGTGCGAGATGGACGTCCCACCGGTACCTTGATCGTCGCCTTGCTGGTGGTCGCACCACTGGCCGCCTTGTTCCACTGGTTGGAGTCCTGGCTGGCACATGCCATGGCTTATCAGCTCTTGGCCGACATGCGGGTGAAGCTATACGACAAGCTGGAGCGTCTGGCGCCTGCCTATTTGCTGCGGCGCCGTTCGGGCGACCTGGTGGCCTTGGCCACGCAGGACGTCGAGATGATCGAATACTTCTACGCTCACACCATCGCTCCAGCCATCGTTTCCGTGCTGGTGCCTTTGAGCGTGCTCGGCTTCCTGGCCGTGTACAGCTGGCCGGTGGCCTTGGCCCTGCTGCCCTTCCTGGCCTATGCCATGCTGTCGCCGGTGCGTGGACGGCGGCGGGTCGATGCATTGGGCGCCAGCGCGCGGCAGGCCTTGGGCGAGATGAGCGCGCACGTCACGGACACCATTCAGGGTCTGGGTGAGCTGCAGGCCTTCCAGGCGACGGGCCGGCGCCGGGCTTCGTTCCTGGAAGTCGCGCAGGCTTATGGCAAACGCCGGTTGGAGATTCTGGCTGACCTGTCGGCGCAGACGGCATGGTTCGAGCTGGCCATGGGGCTGGGTGGTGTGGCCGTGGCGGTCGTCGGCGCGTTGCAGGTGGCGAGTGGCGGCCTGGCGGCAGGCATGCTGCCGTTGCTGGTGCTGATCGCGGTGGCTACTTTCCTGCCGGTGTCCGAGATTTCGCAGGTATCACGTCAGTTGGCCGACACGGTCGCGGCCGCGCGCCGTCTGCATGTCGTGCATAGCGAAACGGAGCCGGTGACTGACGGCCCCTTGCCGGCGCCTTCCTCGCCGCAAGGTTTGTCGATTGCCTTCGACAAGGTGAGATTTACCTATCCGGGAGCGGCCGCCGTGACGCTGCGCGACTTGAGCTTCGCCGTGCCTGCCGGTGCGACGGTGGCTTTGGTCGGCGCGTCCGGGGCCGGCAAGAGCACGGTGGCGAACCTGATGCTGCGTTTTTGGGATCCGCAGTCTGGCAGTGTGAAATTGGATGGCGTGGATCTGCGCGAGCTTAATCTGGATGCCTTGCGTGAACGGGTGGCGCTGGTGTCGCAGGACACGTATCTGTTCAACGACACCTTGGCCGCGAACATCCGCCTGGCGCGTCCCGGCGCCACCGATGAAGAATTGGCCGCGGCATTGGATCAGGCCGCTTTAACGGATTTCGTGCGCCGCCTGCCGGAAGGGTTGAACACGCGCGTGGGCGAGCGGGGGATGCAGTTGTCAGGCGGCCAACGCCAACGCATCGCCATCGCGCGTGCCTTCTTGAAAAACGCGCCGGTACTGATTCTGGACGAAGCGACCTCGCATCTGGACACGTTGAGCGAAACCCACGTGCGATCGGCGCTGGATGCTTTGATGCAGCACCGCACTACGTTGGTCATCGCGCATCGCCTGTCGACGATACGGGATGCGGATCTGGTACTGGTATTGGGACGCGGCGGGTTGCTCGCCAGCGGCCGGCCAGGCGAGGTGTTGGGACGGGAGGGTTTGTATGCGCCCCAACTCCCCCAAGACCGCATCAGCATGCCAGCTTCGCCGGATAAAGGATAAGCCGTCAGCGGCCTTGGCAGTCGAACAATTTTCTAACGAAGGCGGCATCCAAACTGATGATCTCGCTAGTGCTCATCGGCTTGCCGCCAACCATGACATCGCGACTTTTGAGGACGATGTGCATGGCCCGTCCTTCAGGCGGCAAGTGGCGGGCGAGTTGATGGCCGAAGAGGCAGATGAAGGTCTGGTCATTTGGAAGCGCCTCGTCACGCTTCACTCCCCGCATCGTTTCGGCCAGCAGCAACGCAGGCGTGGCCATGCTCTTCTCGACAAAGGAGGCTGGCTCCAGACTCGTCACGAAATTGGCCGTCTCTCCGTCATCCTTCAGAGCCAGGCATTCCGGTTTACCGCTTGATTTGGAAACCAGCACAAAGAACTCGCTATTCTTGAAAGCGTTCTTGAACGCTGTGAACGGGATCAAGGGCAGCAGGAACTCCAGCGGTGCATTGCTTTTCGCCTTCTGTCGTGTGAGCGGGTCGTCATACGAAACTTCCACCGGCGCTTTCGAACGATACTTGTCGATCAGCGACCGCAGCGCCTCAGCCTTGTTCTCTGTCCGCGCAGGTGTATCACTACGTCGAGATACGACACGCACGAAAACCAGAATCAGGGCCAGCCCCAGGGAAACCAGTACCAGTATTTCAGCAGTGCTTCTGGAGACGCCTGCTGCTTCCTCCGGGATATGCAGTGCATGCCCGCTCGGCAGGATTACCTGCTCCGCGAGGATACGAATGTCGCCCGCAGCGATCTTGTCGACCTGCTTTTTATCGACCAGTACCTGACCCGCCACCAAGGACAGCGCCTCTTGCGCGGCATCGATGTCTGACGCGGCGGCATCCACCGAGAAGCTGACTATCCAACTGTCGCCGAACATCATCTGTTCCGCATGTCCCATCTTTTCACCATGGTAGGCCCACCGGAGCGTCCTGGTGCGCTCATCGAAACTCGGCGGCGTAAGCCATGCCAAAGATGACGAATCGAAGTTGACGGGATTTCTCGTGGAGACCACCTTATGCTGCTCGAGCGCCTCGAGCAGATCGTCGGGATGGATACTGGCCGCCAGCGCGGAGGTATCGACGTCAGCAAAGTAAGCGACGTCGACTTGCATCAACCAGGGGGCGCCGCACCTCGTCACCCTGCCTGCTCGCTGGAGCGGCATGGATGTCAGCCTGGTGGCAATCGAGGTCGCATCTTGCGGGGTCAGATAGGCATAGCTGTCGGGTAATTGCAGCCTGATTCCCGGTCCCAAGGTTTGCATCCCCGACTTCCAGGGTGCGCAGATCAGTGCGTCGATGTCCTCCTGGCTGTGGCCCCCATCGTAGAGGGCGCCGAAGCAGGATGCGGGCAGCGTGGCTGCCGGAGCAGCGAAATACGTCGAGACCAAAAGACCAAATGCGATCCAGCACGATGCGATTTTTTTATATCTATGCATTTTCAATTTCTGCCATTCATCAGCCGTGGAGAATCACCGCTGGGTCAACACATTCAAGGATTGGGCGATGAGTGGGCGGGGGTACTGCGGCGGTTCCACGAGTGTCGTGGATGACACAAAACGCGGTGAAATCAGCCGGGCAGCGCCAAGGATTTCCTTTAAGAGATGCGTTACGGTTTTTTCCTGCCAGGCGCCGGCGCTCTCCCGCAGCAGCTGACAGACCAGCCAACATCGAGCCAGGAATTTGATTGCGACGATTCGGCTAATTCCCACAGGACAGGTGGATATTTGTTCTTTGTGTGCACATGCACGTCGCATCAGCGAGGATTCATTACAATTCCTTGCTTTCCGCTGGCGTTATCTCTTTCACGCTAAGACGGAAACGAATACAGACGCATTTCAGGAGCAAGGCGTGGCGCAGTGGGCAATCGGCATCGACATCGGCGGAACATTCACGGACCTGGTCGCCCAGGACCATGACAGCGGCGGGCAATTCAGCCTGAAGGTATTGACGACCCATGCCGATCCAACCCGGGCCGTCATCGACGGGGTCGGCAGGCTGATGCAGAATTCGGCCATTGCGCCGGCCGACGTCAAGCGGGTGGTGCATGCCACCACGCTGTTCACCAATGCATTGATCGAACGGCGCGGCGCGCGCACCGGCATGCTGCTGACGCGCGGCTTCATGGACATCATCGAGATGGGCAATGAGCGCAAGTACGATCTGTACGACTTGCAGCTCGACCGCGCCGTGCCACTGGCGCCGCGCGATCTGCGGGGCGAGGTCGGCGGCCGCCTGGACGCGACCGGCGCTGAACTGGAGGCGCTGGACATCGAAGATGCGCTGCGCACCTTGGACCGCCTGGTGGACGCCGGCATCGAGTCGCTGGCCATCTGCCTGCTGCACGCGTATTTGAACGACGACCATGAACGCCGCCTGGCCGACGCCATTGCACGCAAGCATCCGGGCCTGGCGCTGACGGTGTCCTCGGAAACCGCGCCGGTGATCCGTGAATACGAACGCATGTCGACCACGCTGGCCAATGCCTATATCAAGCCGATGGCGCAGCAGTATTTGCGCACGCTGGCGGCCGGCCTGGGCGGCCTGGGCCTGGACGCCGATGTGCTGATGATGCTGTCCAACGGCGGCCTGGCGCATCTGGACGATGCCCGTGCGCATCCGATCGCGCTATTGGAATCCGGTCCCGCGGCCGGCGCGATTTCAGCTGCCCACCATTGCTTGCGCGAAGGCCAGCGTGATCTGCTGGCTTTCGACATGGGCGGCACGACCGCCAAGCTGTGCCTGGTGGAAGACACCCGCCCCGCCATCGCCTTCGGCTTCGAGGCCGCCCGCCGCAAGCGCTTCGCCGAAGGCAGCGGCATGCCCATCAACATCACCACGGTGGACTTGATCGAGATCGGCGCGGGCGGCGGCAGCATCGCGCATCGCGACGAACTGGGCCTGCTCAAGGCGGGCCCCCGCAGCGCGGGGTCGGAGCCGGGTCCCATGTGCTACGGCCGCGGCGGCGATGCACCGACCGTGACGGACGCCAACCTGACGCTGGGGTATCTGAACGCGGGCTATTTCGCGGGCGGCACGCTGTCCATCGATGCGACGTTGGCCGAACGAGGCTATGACAAGCTGGCCCGGGAGCTGGAACGCGACCGCACGGCCGTGGCCTGGGGTGTGCATGACATCGTGGCCGAGAACATGGCGGCCGCCGCGCGCGTACACGTGGCCGAACGGGGCCGCGATCCGCGCCATTTCATTCTGGTGGCGACGGGTGGCGGCGGTCCGCTGCATGCCTATTACGTGGCGCGCAAGATCGGCGTGCGCACCATCATCTGCCCGCCGGAAGCCGGCGTGGCATCGGCCTTCGGCCTGCTGGTGGCGCCGGCGCGCGCCGACCGCTCGCGCACGGTCAGCTTCAAGCCCGCCAGCGATCCCATCGAGAAGATCGAGCAGGCCTACGCGGCGTTGGAGGACAATGCCCGCGCGTCGCTGCAGTCCCTGGCGGATACCTTCGGTCCTATCGCATTGAAGCGCCGCGCCGATGGCCGCTTCATCGGCCAGGGCTTCAATCTGACGGTGGACCTGCCGGCCGGACCGTATCGCTATGACGATGCCGCGGGCGAGCAAGCCTGGCGCGCCGCGCTGGATCAGTCCTTCCGCAGCGAATACCAACGCAAGTTCGGCCGCACGCCGCCGGACGTGCCGATCGAGCTGGTCAACCTGCGCGCCACCGCCGAAGCGCCGCCGCGCCAGCCCTTCGAACCCGCCGCGCTGCCGACGGGCTCGATGCCGGCGCCGCATGCGCACCGTCCCGTGTATTTCCACGAAGAGCGCCGCTACTTCGATACGCCGATCTACCGGCGCGAGCAGCTATCGCCGGGCTTCACGGCGCATGGCCCCTTGTTGATCGAAGAGGCCAGCACGACGTTGGTGGTTGGACCGCTCGCGCAAGTCACGATGAGCGTCAACGGCAATCTGGTCGTCAAGATAGGCGAAGCACCGGCGCACGAGGCGTCGAAATCGACTGACCGGGGTGAAGCAGCCGCAGCAGTGGCAGCGACAGCCACGGCAGCAATAGCAGCAACTGCGGCAACTGCTGCCACTGCGGCAACGCCCCGCCATTCGACCGCCATGGCCAAGGTCGCCCCCGCCGCCGATCCGATCTTCCTGGAAGTCTTCTGGACCCGCGTGCGCTCAGTGGTCAGCGAGGCGGCGAAACTGATCGTGCGCACGTCCTTCTCCACCCTGTCGTCCGAGGCCAATGACTTCGCCGTGGTGATGACGGATTCACGCGGCCAGACCCTGGCGGAAAACGCCGGCGCCATCCCGTCCTTCATCGGCACGCTGGGCAAGACGGTGCGCGCCACGATCGCGCGCTTCCCGCTGGACAGCATGCGTGACGGCGATGTCTACGTCACCAACAACCCGTGGATCGGCACTGGCCATCTGAACGACGTGTGCCTGGTCAAGCCTATCTTCCACGACAGCCGCGTCATCGGCTTCGCGGCCACCGCGGGCCACGTGCCCGATATCGGCGGCAAGATCCGTTCGGTCGACGCACGCGAGCTGTACGAGGAAGGCTTCCACATGCCGTTGATGCACTTCCTGCGCGCCGGCCAGCCTGACGAGACCTTGCTGACGTTGTTGCGCACCAATGTGCGCACGCCCGAACAGACCACCGGCGACATCTGGTGCCATGTCGGCGCCACCGAACTCATCGCCGGCCGCGTCGCCACGTTATTGGGCGAGTATGGCTTGGAAGGCGTCGACGATCTGGCCGATGCGCTATTCGATCGCAGCGAGCAAGCCATGGGCAAGGCCATTGCCGCCCTGCCTGAAGGCGTCTACGAATACGGCATGAAGACCGACGGCTTTGCCGAGCCCTTCCACTTCCAGGTGGCCGTGCGCGTGGCGAACGGCGAGATCGAATGCGACTTCGCCGGCTCTTCCGCGCAGCAGCCGCGCGCCATCAACTGCGTACTGGCCTATACGGAGGCCATGACGCAGTACGCCATCAAGAGCCTGCTGGTGCCGGAGCTACCCAATAACCATGGCTTGTTCCGCCCCGTGCGTACGCTGGCGCCGGCCGGCTCCATCCTGAATCCGATCACGCCGGCGCCGGTGGGCGGGCGGTCCTGCACGGGCCACTATGTGCCTACCGTCGTCTTCGGTGCGTTGTATGCGGCCTTGCCCGAACGCGTCATGGCCGGCGTCGGTTCGCCCGTGTGGATCACCAACATGAGCGGCGTGCGCGCCAATGGCAAACCCTTCGCCACGGTGCTGTTCTACAACGGCGGCATGGGCGCTACCGCAGGCAGGGACGGCGCCAACGTGATGTCCTGGCCCAGCAATATCTCGCCCACGCCCATCGAGGTGGCCGAGCGGGACTCGCCGCTATTGTTCCGCTACAAAAAGCTGGTGGCGGGTTCGGGTGGCGACGGGGCCTGGCGCGGCGGCCTGGGCGAGGAGGTCTGCTACGTCAATCGCCATCCGACGCCTTTAGCCGTGGTGTTCCTGACTGAACGGATCCGCATCGCCGCGCCAGGCTTGGCGGGCGGTGGCGATGGCGCACCGGGCGCCGTGTTGATCAACGGCGTCGCCATCGACTCGCGCACGCCGCAGGTTCTGCAGCCTGGCGATGAGGTGACGCTGCGGACACCGGGCGGTGGCGGATACGGCGCGCCGTCCGAGCGCGACAATGCCGCGGCGACGCGCGATGCGCGGCTGGGATATACCGCAGGCTGAGCGAGAGGCGCCCGGGCGCGGCCAGTGGCACCCTTGCCGAACCCGTTCAATGGTGGGGTGGCTTCGCCACTCCCCAGCACCCCGCCTTATTGCATATTTCATATGCTTATAACGGAGCGCAATGAAATAATTATTTACTATATGCGGCAGTGCACCACTCGCTACCGCCTCGAGGCCCCGGCCTGAAGGCATAACTGTAAATACCGGGATCCCTATCCCGGGGGATCTTCACCATGACGCCTATCCGCAAACTCCTGACCACGGCTGTTGCCGCGGCCACCCTCGCTTTCAGCGCCGCCGCCAGCGCGGCGTTTCCCGACAAGCCTCTGACCCTGGTGGTCGGCTTCTCCGCCGGCAGCAGCATCGACATGGTGGCACGCACGGTGGCCAGCAAGCTGTCGCAGAAGATCGGCCAGTCCGTCATCGTGGAGAACCGCAACGGCGCGGGCGGCAATGTGGCCGCCGACTATGTGTCGCGCAGCAAGGCCGACGGCTACACCCTGCTGGTGGTCGCCAACAGCATCGCCATCGCTCCCGCCTTGTACCCCGACCTGAAGTTCGACACGCAGAAGGATTTGCGCGCCGTGGCCTACGTCGGCATCGGCCCGGTCATCCTGAAGGTGAACAAGCAGCGTGGCTTCAAGACGCTGGCCGACCTGGTGACGTACGCCAAGGCGCATCCCGGTGCGTTGAACTATGGTTCTTCCGGCATCGGCGGCACGCCGCATATGGCCACCGTGCTGTTCGACGAAGTGGCGGGCATTTCGATGACCCACATCCCCTACAAGGGCGGCGCCGATGCCTTGAGCGCGCTGCTGGGCGGCCAGGTCGACGTATTGCTCAACCCCTTGCTGGGCGACGCCGCCAACGACCGCGTCATTCCGCTGGCCATTTCCGGCGACAAGCGCTCGCCGCTGTCGCCAGACGTGCCGACGTTCGGCGAACTGGGTTATCCCAAATATGACCTGGGCGTGTACTACGGCTTGATGGCGCCGGCGGGCGTGCCGGCGGACGTGGTCGCCAAGGTCAATGCCGCCGTCAACGAAACCCTGGCCGATCCGAGCATCGTCGAAGCGCTGACCACCCGCAGCGGCATCGTGCTCAAACGCGAGACCCCGCAGGAATTCCAGCAGTTCATCGACAAGGACATCGCGTTGTGGAAGGACGTGGTCCAACGCAATCGGGCGGCCATCGAGAAGTAAGCCGCGGACGCAGGCGAGGTTTTCATACCGCCACCGCCGACCACAGCCACAGCTGCGACTACGACTACGACTACGGTTAGGGCCACGACCACAGCCGCGCCACGATGCACAGGACGTTTTTGCATTTCGATGACGGGGCTGGTGACAAAACAAAAAAAGCATGTATAATCTTTTTCTCGCCGCTTTTCGAAGCGGCGAATTTATCGAAGCGATGCAGTAGGCGTAGCACTAGCCGGCAACGATAAATACGCGGGAGTAGCTCAGTTGGTAGAGCGCAACCTTGCCAAGGTTGAGGTCGCGAGTTCGAGACTCGTCTCCCGCTCCAAATTCTAAAAAGCCGAAAGACTATGTCTTTCGGCTTTTTGCATTTCAGCGGCCGTCCGTTCCCATTTCAGGCCCCCCATTCGCGATGGGCGATCTTGCGCAGCGCCCGCCGTCTTGCACGGCGCCAGGCCTTGACGCTCCCATCGCGGATCGTTCGCCGCCCATAACCGGCTGTTATCGCTCGCCGCCGTGGGCAGGCAATTTTTCCTTTGCCATTCAAGGCTTTGAAGGATATTCAGCGGTCGACCGCGAGCACCTCGGCTAGTGGAATCCCCTTAGCTGCGGGAGCAGGCGTGTTGGCTCACACTGGCGCCCAGGCCTTCCCGAGCGCGTCCAGCCAACGCGTCTCCTATCTCATCCTTGAAATCTCCCGATCATCATGAGCCGCATCCTTCGCGCCGCCGCCGCCCAACTGGGCCCCATCCAGCGGGCCGACTCCCGCCCCGCCACGCTCAAACGCCTGATCGACCTGCTCGAACACGCCGCAAGCAAGGGCGCGCAGCTCGTCGTCTTTCCCGAACTGGCCCTGACTACCTTCTTTCCCCGCTGGCTGCTCGAACCGTCCGAACTGGACGGGTACTACGAGCCCGCCATGCCCAATCCCAATGTCGCGCCGCTATTCGACCGCGCGCGTGAACTGGGCGTCGGCTTCTACCTCGGCTACGCGGAAAAGACCCCCGAGGGCCTGCACTACAACAGCGCCATCACGGTCGGTCCCGACGGCAAGATCCTCTCCAAATACCGTAAGGTGCACCTGCCGGGTTCGGTCGAGCCGCGCCCCGGCGCCAAGGTCCATCAACTGGAGAAGCGCTACTTCCTCTACGGCGACCTGGGCTTCGAGGCTTTCTACGGCCCCGACGCCTGGGGCGCGCCAGTGACCGGCATGCTCATATGCAATGACCGCCGCTGGCCCGAAGGCTGGCGCAGCTATGGCCTGCAGGGGACCGAGCTGATGCTGATCGGCTACAACTCGGCCGCCTACGACCCCAACGGCGGCACCAGCGAAGACCAGGCGCTGCGCACGTTCCATTCGATGCTGGCAACCCAGGGCAACGCATACATGAATTCGACCTGGGCGATCAGCACCGCCAAGGCCGGCGTCGAAGACGGCTTCGGCTTGATCGGCTCGAGTTGCATCGTCGACCCAAACGGCGTGGTCGTGGCGCAAGCGCAGACCCTGGAAGACGAAGTGATCGTGGCGGACTGCGACCTCGACGCCTGCAAGCAGGGCAAGGAGAAGATGTTCAACTTCGCCAACCATCGGCGCCCGCAGCATTACCATCGCCTGGTCGACCAGGTCGGCGCGCAGCTGCCGCCTAAGCGCTGAACACGGTGCACGGATCGCGCAGCCCCGCAAATACGGCACGGCCGCCTGAAAGTCGGAGATAATCGATGTGCCGGTCTCATGCCGGCGCCTCTTTTTTCTACCGACCCGCAAGCCGAAAGCTTCAGGACACCGATGCCGGATCGCTCCAAGCCCCTGCCCGGCGCGCCCTTGAACCTGCGCCAGATCGAAGTCTTCCACGCCATCATGGTCACGGGGTCGATCAGCGAGGCCGGACGCCTGCTGCACGTGTCCCAACCCGCCATCAGCCGGGCCCTGGCCACCATGGAACAGCGAGTGGGCTTCGCGCTGTTCGAACGGATCAAGGGCAGGCTGCACCCGACCAAGGAAGCCTCGCAGATCTTCCTGGCGACCGAATCCATTCACGCGGAAGTGTCGCAGCTGAACGAGATGATCGGCACGCTGGCCGCGCAGGGCAACGGTCTGCTGCGTATCGGGTCGACGCCCAGTTTCGCCGAATGGCTGGTGCCCGAAGCCGTCGGCCTCTTCATCAAGCGCTATCCCGACGCGCGGATCAAGTACCGTCCCCAGAGCATGGACGCGCTGCTGCCGCAACTGCTGCTGGGGCAGGTGGACGTGGCAATCTCCACGGTCGATCCCGACCACCCCAATCTGCAGACGCAGTCGCTGCCGCTGGGGCAGATCGTCTGCGTGCTGCCGCGCCGGCATCGACTGGCCGACGCACCGGTCATCCGGCCCGACATGCTGGCCGACGAAACGATCATCGGCTACGGCTCCCACACGCCGCTGGGCACACGGGTGCAGTCCTTCTGGAATACCGTCAACATGGCGCCGAAGATCGAGGTGCGCTCGCCGCAGACGGCCTGCGCGTTCGTGCGCTCGGGCGTGGGCGTGGCCCTGATCGACACCTACGGCATCACGACCAGCCTGGCCGCCGACACGTGCATCAAGCCGATCGAACCCACGGTCGAACTCAACGTGCACCTCTCCCACAACCGCGCGCAGCCCATTGGGTCGCTGGGCAAGGCCTTCGTGCGCCTATTCGAAGGCATACTCAAGTCGCGCTACGAACCGTGGGAAAACCAGCTGACCCAGGCCGCCCGCCAGCCGTGAGGCGCCCTGCGCCCGCCGTAACGCGCCCGCCATGCTCACTGGAGCCGCGCCCATGCCTATTCGTGGCGCGGCCATGCAACAACGTTATGGGCCAAGCCATCCCGCTCCGCCCGGCGCACCGATTCTTGTTTGAAAACAGGCGCTTGCCTCGTTCCCGCGCCAGCGCCTCCCAGGCTGGGATTGGTAGTTTCCCATAGTGATTCCCCCTGCGGTGGCGCGCATCATGGACGGCGATCCGACCACCGAAGAAGCCGAGCCCCATGCAGAACTTCGATCTCACCATCCACAATGGCCGCATCGTCACCGACGTCGACGAATTCAACGGCGATATTGGCATCCGCGCCGGCAAGATCGCGGCGATCGCCCCTTCGCTGCCCCAGGGCACACGCCATATCGACGCCACTGGCCGCCTGGTCATGCCGGGCGGCATCGACAGCCATTGCCACATCGAACAGCTCTCCAGCATGGGCGTGATGTGCGCCGACGACTGGTACAGCGCCAGTGTCTCGGCCGCCTTCGGCGGCAACACCACCATCGTGCCCTTCGCCGCCCAGCACCGTGGCGACTCGCTCAAGGACATAGCCGAACGCTACGCCGCTTCGGCCGCCGCCAAGTCGGTGATCGACTACAGCTACCACCTCATCATTACCGACCCGACGCCGCAAACGCTGGATCACGAACTCCCCGCGCTGATCCGCGCCGGCATCACGTCGTTCAAGGTCTTCATGACCTACGACAAGATGAAGCTCGACGATAAACAGCTGCTCGATGTGTTCGCCGTGGCCGCGCGCGAAGGCGCGCTACCCATGGTTCACGCCGAGAATAATGACGTCATCGCGTGGATCGCGCGCCACCTGCTGGCTGCCGGCTACACCGCGCCCAAGTACCACGCGGTGGCCCACGACCCCAACGCCGAGGACGAAGCCACCCAGCGCGCCATCCGCCTGGCCTCGGTGCTGGAAGTGCCGGTCATGATCGTCCACGTGTCCACCCAGGGTGGCGCCCAGGCCGTGCATGCGGCGCGAGCGGTGGGCGCGCCGGTGTTCGGCGAAACCTGCCCGCACTATCTGCTGCTGACGGCCGACGATCTGGACTTACCCTCGACCGAAGGTGCCAAGTTCTGCTGCAGCCCGCCGCCGCGCGATCCGGCCTCGCAGGAGGCGCTATGGCAAAGCCTGCAAAGCGGTGGCCTGACGCTGCTGTCGTCCGACCATGCGCCCTACCGCTACGACGAGACCGGCAAGATCCCTTACGGCGACAAGACCACCTTCAAGCAGATGGCCAACGGCATGCCGGGCTTGGAAACGCGCATGCCACTGCTGTTCTCCGAAGGGGTGGGCAAAGGCCGCATCGACCTTCAGCAGTTCGTCGCGCTGACCTCGGCCAATCATGCGCGCATGTATGGCATGTACCCGCGCAAGGGCGCGCTGGCCGAAGGATCGGATGCCGACATCGCCATCTGGGACCCGCATAAGACCGTGCGCATTGCCTGGCAAGACCTGCACGACGCGGTCGGCTACACCCCTTACGAAGGCCGCGAGGTCAGGGGTTGGCCCACGACCGTCATCAGCCGCGGGGAAGTGATCGTCGACGGCGGCAAGCTCGACGCCGAGCGTGGACGCGGCAGTTTCATCGCGCGCGGCCAGCCTGGCCCATTGGCCGAACCGCGGGAGCCCAGCCCGCGCGCCGCCTTCCTGCGCAAGATTTTCCCGGATACGCAGGCCGGTGCCTGATGACTTCTTTCAAAACAAGGAATCCGCCATGAGCGCCAGCATGCCCGATGCTCTTCCCCGTATCGTCGTGATCAACCCCAACTCCTTGACCGCCATGACAGGCGCCATCGCCGACGCCGTGGCGGTATTCGCGCCGCTGCCCATCCGCATCGACTGCCTGACCACGCCCGACGGTCCGCCAGGCATCGAAACCCAGCTCGATTCCGACATCGCCGTCGGCCCGCTTTTCGCGCTCGCCAAGGAACAGGCCGCCGACGCCGCCGCGATCGTCATCGCCTGCTTCAGCGACCCGGGCCTGTGGGCACTGCGCGAGCACTTCCCGTTTCCCGTCCTGGGCATCGGTGAAGCCAGCATGCTGACCGCCATGGCCACGCGCACGCGCATCGGCGTGATCGCCGCCGCGCGCCAATCGCTGCCGCGCCATTACCGCTATTTCGCCCAGATGGGACTGGAGAAGCGGGTAGCGGGCGAACGCTCGCTCGACCTGCACATGACCGACCTGGCGGACGAGGAAAACACCTTCAAGCGGCTGGCGCAAGTCGCCCGTACCCTGCGGGACGAAGACGGCGCGGAAGTGCTGGTGCTGGGATGCGCCGGCTTCGGCCGCCAGCGCGCGCGCCTTGAACAGGACTGCGGCCTGCCAGTGATCGAACCGTCGCAGGCAGCGGTGGGCATGGCCGTCGCGCGGATCTTCACAGGCGCTCAGGCTCCTCGCAGCTTGCTTTAAGCTCGCCGGCACTAGAATGACGAGCTGGTCCTGCCGCCGCAGAGCCACGACTAGCCCCCGTCGCCGGCAACGGCGCTTCTCGTCCCGTGTCCACCATCGACTCCGGCACTACGCCTGATCCAGCTTCCGGCGCTGATACGCAGCGCAGGGAACGTATCGATCCCCAGGTCTGGAAAATCGCCGGGGTGGTGATGCTGGCGCCGCTCATGGCGCAGCTGGACTCGACCGTGGTCAACGTCTCGCTGTCGACCTTGGCGGAAAAACTCGATACCACGCTGACGACCATCCAGTGGGTGTCCAGCGGCTATCTGCTCGCCCTGGCCCTGACGCTGCCGCTGACCGGCTGGCTGGTGGACCGCGTGGGCGCGCGCAGGGTGTATCTGGCGACGTTCTCGATCTTTACGCTGACCTCGCTGCTATGCGGGATCGCCACCACGGCGCCCAGCCTGATCCTGTTCCGAATCCTGCAAGGCATGGCCGGTGGCGTGCTGACACCGCTGTCCCAGATGATGATGGCGCGCACGGCCGGCCGCAATATGGCGCGGGTCATGGGGATCGCGGTGATGCCGGTGATGATCGGACCTATCCTGGGCCCGACCCTGGCAGGGTTGATCCTGCAGCATGCGGGCTGGCAGTGGATCTTTCTGGTCAACCTGCCAGTCGGCATATTGGCTACCCTGCTGGCGTGGCGTGTGCTGCCGCCCGATCGCGACCTGCGGGTGCGCCGCAGTTTCGACGCGCTGGGCTTCATCATGCTGGCACCGGCCCTGGCCATGCTGCTGCACAGCCTGGAAACGCTGGCCAGCGGCGACGGCACGGATCCGCAAGGCGTCTGGCTGGAGCTGAGCGCGGCCATCGTGCTGCTGGCGGCTTTTCTGTGGCATGCCACGCGGCGGGCGGGCGCGGCCCTGATCGACATCCGCCTGTTCCGCACGCGCACTTTCAGCGCCTCGGCCGCGACGCAGTTCCTGACCAACTGCATGACCTACGGCGGGCAACTGCTGTTTCCCCTCTACCTGATCACGGCGCGGGGCTACTCGCCGTCGCGCGCG
Organism: Bordetella sp. LUAb4; assembly: GCF_021325795.1. GTDB lineage: Bacteria > Pseudomonadota > Gammaproteobacteria > Burkholderiales > Burkholderiaceae_B > Bordetella_C. The sequence continues at coordinate 359,287 of NZ_JAHPZX010000001.1, forward strand.
GGCATCCTGCTGGCGCTGATGGGACTGGGCCTGCTCTGCGCCTTTCCCCTGATGGGCAAGCTCACGGACCGCTACGGTTCGCGCCGCGTCGCCACGGGCGGGGCGCTGATCGGGCTGATCGGCACGCTGCCGTTCGTCCTGGTGGACCGCTACGAAATGCCCGACCTGATGATCTGCGCCTTGCTCTGGCTGCGCGGCACGGGGCTGGGGTCCATCAACATCCCGTCGATGTCCTCGGCCTACGCGGACATGCCGCGCGAACGGCTGCCGGTGGCGACCACTGCCCTGAACATCGTGCAACGCCTCGGCGGCCCCATCGCCACCACGGTCCTGGCGATCTGGCTGCACGCCAGCCTGGGTTCATACATGAACGACACAGCCGCGGCGAACGGCGCGGCAGCGGCCTATGCAACGGCGAATTTCGCGGCCGCGAACCACACAGCAGCCGCATTCTCCAGCACCTTCGCCCTGTTCTGCGTGGTGCATGCCCTGGGCGTGATAGCCGCGGCCATGATCCCTGGACGCAAGAACCGTCCGTAGCGCGGTATGCTCCGCGCATGACGTTTTTTGACGCCCTGCCCCCAAGCACAGACACGACCACGCCGCCGGCGCCGGCCTTGTACGGCCGCGACGCGCAATTGCGGCATCTGGTCGACGCCCTGGCCCGCGTGCGCATGCACGGGGCGGCCGAACTGGTCCTCCTCTATGGACCGGCCGGCTCGGGCAAGTCGGCATTGGCCGAAGCCTTGGCGCATGCGGGCGGCCAGGCTCGCCACGTGGCCGGCAAAAGCGATCCGCAGCATCACGATATTCCCTACGCTTCGTTGGGCCGGGCCCTGCACGCGCTCACGCGCCTGGCCCTGAACACGCCCCCCGCCGAACGCGAGGAATTGCGCCTGGCTTGGCTGGCGGCGCTGTCGGGACAAGCCCGTGCGGTCGCCGAGATCCTGCCAGAGATCCACCATGTACTGGGCGCCACCGCGCCGCTGCCGACCGTGCCGGCACCCCAGGCCCAACGCCGCGCGCTGGACGCCATCCTGGCCACGCTGAGCGTCTTCGCCAGCCGGGCGGTGCCGCTGGTACTGCTGCTGGACGATCTGCAGTGGGCGGACAGCTCGACCCTGGCCTTTCTGCAAGCCTACATCGCCCGGCCGCCACGCCATATCCTGATCGTGGCCACCTGCCGCGACGCGGGCAGCATCGACCCGGCCGCGAGCCTGAACTGGCTGGACCACGCCCACCGCGCGCATACGCTGCCCATCACCCGCATCACGCTCGCGCCCCTCGACGAGAACGCATTGAGCGGCATGATCGCCGCGCAGCTGCATACGACACCGGCGCGCATCGCGGGCCTGGGCGCGGCCATGCATCGCATCACGGAAGGCAATCCCTTCCATGTGCAGCAGCTGTTGCGCGCACTGCTGGACGATGGCGTGCTGCGCCGGGAGGACGCAGGCGAAGGCGAAGGCGACAACGAAAATACCGGCGCGAATCCTGCCTGGACCTGGGACATACAGCGCCTGACCGACTGCTATGCCGGCGGCGTGACGGGCCTGATGGCACGCCGGATCGCACTGCTGCCGCCCACCGCCGCCGCCCTGCTGGGTCACCTGGCCTGCCTGGGCGCCCGTGCTCGCACTACCCTGCTGGCCGATATCGCCACCTGCCACGCGGCTGATATCGATGCGGATCTCGCTGCCCTGGTGAATGCCAAGCTGCTGGTCCATACCCGCAAGGGCTACGCCTTCCTGCATGACCGCGTGCTGGAGGCTGCTTACGCGACCGTGCCCCAGCAGGACCGCCCGGCACGCCACGCCCATATCGCCCACGCCATGATCCTGCACTACGGCGACCGCCTCGCCGAGCATGCGTTCGACATCAGCAACCAGATCGAGCGCGCCGCCGGCCATCCGCTGACGGAAGCCAGGCAGGTGGCTTTCGCCCAGGCCCTGGTGATCGCCGGCCGGCGCGCCAAGAACGCCGCCGCGCTGGGACAGGCGGTCCGCCACGTCGACGCGGCCCACGCCCTGATGCAGCCGGACTGGTGGCGCAGGCACAAGCAACTGGCCTATGAGGCCAGCCTGCTGCGTTGCGAATGCTTGATCGCCCAGGCCGAACTGCCGCTCGCCGAGCAAGAGATCGACGGCCTGCTGGGACGCATCCTGCCGGCGCTCGACCGGGCCGCCGTCTATCGTCTGAAGGCCGAACTGCAGACCGTGCAGTCCGATTACCAGGGCGCCATCGCTACCGCGCTCGCCGGCCTGGACATGCTGGGCGTGCGCTTGAAACGCCAGGCCGGCGCCGCCGAATTGCGCCAGGCCTATGAGGCGGTCGCCCATGCACGGGGCACGCGCGGCATCGCCAGCCTGTCCCAACTGCCGCTGGCCGAAGATCGCCGCATCCATGCCGCGATGGGACTGTTGTCCACGCTGATATCTTCCCTGTTCGTGAAGGACAGTCTCTGCTTTCTGCACGTCGCCAAGATGGTGGAGCTGACGCTGACGCATGGCGTCACGCCGCATTCGCCTTATGGCATGGCGTGGTTTGGCGTGTTCATCGCCGATCTCTACGAGGAATACGAAGACGGCCTGGCCTACGGGCTGGCCGCCAAGGACCTGGTAGAGCGCCACCACTATGAAGCCGAACGCATGGCCACGCTGGTCGCGACCGGCCGGGTCAGCACCTGGACGCGACCGCTCTGGTTCTCGCTCGATCACGAGCGCGGCGCCGTGCAGCAAGGATGGGCTTCAGGCGCGCCGGGCATGGCCTGCTATGCCACCTACCATCTGGTTTCCGATCTCTTGTCGATGGGCGAGGCACTGCGCCTGGTGGACGAAGAAATCGAGCGCGGCCTGGCGCTGACGCGCCTGGTGAGATACCGGGACATCGAACTCATCCTGCTGGCGCAACGGCGCTTCGTCCGCACCATGCAGGGACGGGCCGAGCAAGACGCGCCCTACCCCTCGCTGGCGGAGCGCCTGGCACAAAGCCGGTCCCAGCCCGCCCGCTTCCGGGTGGCGCTGTACGAAGGCATGATGCACGCCTATCTGGGTGCCTGGGAACCCGCCAAGGCTGTGTTGACGATCGCGCACGACCTGGCCTGGGCGGCACCCGCCCACATCAACGTGGCGGAGTGCAAGCTGTTCCTGGCGCTGGCGCTGGCCCGCGCATCGGTCACGGGCGGCGACTGCGCGGCGCGCATGACGGCGGTGGCCGCACTGCGCGACCGCATGGAGCGTTGGGCAGCGCTGAACCCGCTGACGTTCCGCGGCAAGCTGCTGCTCATCGACGCTGAACTGGCGCGGCTGCGGGGCGAACCGCTGGCGGCACTGGCGCACTACGAACAGGCCATACAGGCGGCCGAGCTGGCGAGTTTTCCACAAGAGCAGGCGCTGGCCCACGAACTGGCGGCGCAGCTCTGCGATACCCACGGATTGCGCACCGCGGCCGGCGCACACCTGCGTGCCGCCGAGGCCCGCTACCGCCGCCTGGATGCCGAGCACAAGGCAGACCAGGTCGGACGCGCTTACCGCGAATGCCTGACATTGCATGGTGCGCGCCGGGATGCACCCGGCAGGGAGCAGGAAGCGGGTTGGGCCAGCGGCCTGAAGGCGGCCCAGGCCTTGTCCGGCGAAGTGGTGATGGAGCGCCTGCTCGAATCGCTGATGACCAATATCGTGACCTATGCCGGCGCGCAATACGGGCTGCTGGTCCTGATGGGACCCGCGGGCCCCATGGTCGAAGCCTCGGCTCGCGTACTGCACGATACCGTGTCCGTGCATCTGGGCAGCAGCGTCCCCACGGAACACGCGCTGCCCATGACGGTCCTGCGCAGCGTGCTGCGCACGCGCCAGACGCTGACGTTGGCCGATGCCACCCAGCAGGCGCCATCCCTGCAGGATCTGGCGGATCCCCCGCGCCTGCTGCGTTCGGTACTCTGCCTGCCCTTGCAGCGCGGCGGCGAGTTGATCGGGGTTTTCTATCTGGAGAACAATGCCGCGCCCGGCGTTTTCGATGAAGCGCACATCGAAGCGCTGGAAGTGCTGGCGCCCCAGTTGGCCATCACCCTGCAGACCGCCCAGCTTTATGAACGCCTGATCAGCGAAAACGACCGGCGCGCCCGCGCCGAACTGGACTTGCGCAACGCGCGCGCGGATCTTGCCAGAACTTCGCACCTGACGGTCATGGGCAGCCTGGCCGCGTCCATCGCGCACGAAGTCAACCAGCCGCTGACGGCGATCACGTCCTCGATGGACGCCGGCGTGCGTTGGCTCAAGCGGGCCACGCCCAACATCGAGGAAGCGCTGGACGGCATGGAACATGCGCGGCAGAACGCCATGCGGGCGGCCGGGATCATACGCGCGCTGCGGTCACTGGCGAAGGAAGCGCCGGCCGTGCTGGAGCCGCTGCTGCCGGACACGGTGCTGCAAGAGGTTTTGCAAATGGTGCGCATGGACATCGATGCACGAGGGGTGCGGCTGCGCAGCCACCTGCAGGCAGGGCCAGCCAGCACGGATGCCGACCGGGTGCAGTTGCAGCAGGTCGTGTTGAACCTGATCACCAATGCCCTGGATGCCATGACCGATACGCCGCTGGCCGAACGGGAGCTGGAGGTGGCTTCGGCCTTGCGCGACAACCGCATCGAGATCAGCGTCAAGGATCGCGGCCCCGGCATTGCCGCCGAGACCTTGCCACGCATCTTCGATGCGTTCTATACGACCAAGCCGCATGGCATGGGCATGGGCCTGGCCATCTGCCGCTCCATCATCGAAGCGCATGGCGGCACGCTGGAGGTGCGCGCGCGCAGCGGCGGCGGCACGGCATTCTGGTTCCAACTGCCGGCCAGTTTCCCGGCCAATGCTTCGGCCAATGCTTCGGCCAATGTTTCGGCCAACAGCTCGGCCAACGTACCGCCGGCGGGCGTTCCCGTCAGCCCTTCAACTGCTTGAGCAGGTTCACCACCGGCGGCGACCGCTCATACTTGCGGAACACCGCCGCCACTTCCGATGTGATGGCCGGCCCCGCGAGGTTACGGTAGACAATGTTCGGCAGCGTGATCACCGTGCGCAACGTGTCGGGCACGATCGCCACGCCCGCCCCCAACGATACATGCGTGAGGACCGCCAGCAGGCCGCCGGGAACCGCGCCTATGACGGGCACGAATTCGCCCCGATGCGCCACTTCCTGCAGGCCGCGCCGCTGCTCCGGAACGATGAAGGTTTCCTTGGCGAGCGCGCCCGGCTGGATGGGCGCGCGGCCTTGCGCCAGCACGTGCAGCGCGGGTAGCGCGACGCAGAACTTGTCGCGGCTCAGCACCTGGCTGGACAAGGACGAAGGCAGGATGACCGGCATGCGCACGAAAGCGATATCGAGCTTGCCCTCTTCCAGCATTGCCGGCAAGCCGTCCATCGGCAGTTCCGACGCCCTGATCACGACATTGGGCCAATCGGCGCGGTACTGCCCGACGCGCTGCTGCAGCAGGCCGGAGAACGCGGCCGAGCCGACGTAGCCGATCTCGACGCGGCCGATCTCGCCCCGGCTCGCCTGACGGCCCACGCTGATCGCCCGTTCCATGCGCTCGACGACGGCTCGGCTTTCGATCAGGAAGGCCTCGCCCGCCGCGGTCAGCGACACCGCGCGCTTGGTGCTGCGGTTCAGGAGCCGCAACTGTAATTCCTTCTCCAGCTTGCGGATCTGTACGGTCAAGGTGGGGGTAGAGATGTCCAACGATTCCGCCGCCCGCGTGAAGTGCAGTTGTTCGGCGACGGCGATGAAATAGCGGAGATAACGGAGTTCCATGGATTGCTGCCTGAAATGACATCGCGCCCGCAGCGGCGCTGATTGGTAGCTTTTACCTAATAATTAATCTGCCTCGTTATATTGAACCAAATTATTGGCAGTGCTTCAATGACTGTGGTCATGCCCGCCATCCCGACTCCACCAGCGATACCCAGACCATGAGCGTCAATCTTGCCTCCCAACGGACCCACAGCCGAACGACCGTACTGCTAGTCGGCGCCCTGGGTTGCGCGATGACCGTACTCGACACCAACGTCGTCGGCATCGTCCTGCCGACCATCGCGCGCGACCTCAACGCGTCGTTCGCCGACATCGAATGGGTGATCAGCACCTATGTGCTGTGCTTTTCCGCCCTGCTCTTGCCCGCGGGATCGATCGCCGACCGGTATGGCCGCAAGCGGGTCTTCTTATGCGGTATCGCGTCGTTCGCGTTGGCGTCCTTCGCCTGCGGCATGGCGCCCACGGCGGCGGCGCTATACCTGGCACGCGGTGCGCAGGGTGTCGGTGCCGCTTTCCTGCTGGCACCGGCCCTGGCCATCATCGGCCATGCCTTCCATGAAGAAAGCGCAAGGGCAAGGGCCTGGGCGGTGTGGGGCGCCATCATGGGCCTGACAATGGTGCTGGCCCCCTTGATCGGCGGCGCCATCAATGTCCTGCTGGGCTGGCGCTGGGCCTTCCACATCAATGTACCGATCTGTGCCGCGCTCGCCCTGGCGGTGGTGGGCGTCATCGACGAGTCGCGCGATCCGACGCCGCGGCCTCTGGACTTCGCCGGCATCGTCCTGTTCGCCGGCGGCATGTTCGCTTTCACATGGGCCTTGATCGTCGGCCCCGTGCACGGCTGGGGCAGTGCGGACTTCCTGCTGCGTCTCGTTGCGGGACTGGCGCTGTTCCTCGGCTTCGGTCAAGTCGAACGGCGCGGACGGCACCCGATGCTCGACCTGTCCTTGTTCGCGTCGCCCGCCTTCGTGGGCGCCGTGATCGCCATGCTGGCCTATGCCGCATCGGCGCAAGTGATGGCATCGCTGCTGCCGCTGTTCCTGCAGAACGCCAGAGGCAAAACCGCCATGGGCGCCGGCCTGGGCATGCTGCCCTTCGCCGTCGCCATGCTGGTCTTGCCGCAGGTTGGCCGCCGTTTGTCGACGCGCTTCAAGTCCTACCAGATTCTTGCCGCGGGACTGGCCATGGCGGGCCTCGGCAATCTGGCCATGATGGCGGCGGCGCGGCAGCATAGTCCCTTCATGCTCATGCTTGCCATGGCCGTGCTGGGCAGCGGTGGCGGATTGCTCAATGGCGAGACGCAGAAAGCCATCATGGGCACGGTGCCGCGCCATCGGGCCGGCATGGCGTCCGGCATCAGCACGACAGCGCGGTTCTCCGGCATTCTGCTGGGATTTGCCAGCCTGGGCGCGGTATTGGCCGGTGGCGTGCAGCGGGCGATCCAGGCCGGCCTGCAAGGCGCGGGCGTGGCGACGGCGCCCGGGTTTGCCGATGCCGTCGCCGCCGGCGATTTATCCCGCGCGCTGGATATGTACCCAAGCGCCTTGGGCGGCGTCCTGACCGCGCTCGCACGCGACAGCTATGGCGCGGGTTTCTCGAATGCGTTCCTGATGGCGGCGGTGATCAGCCTGCTGGCCTCGGCGGCGGTCTACCTGTTGATGCGGGGAGAAGCCGAAGGCAAGGCGACCAGGCGCGTTGCGTGAAAAGGGCCGGCCGGTGCCCCGCGGCGATCGTCAAGCCGCTGCGGCGTGCACGCCCAGTTGCTGCGCCATCAGCACCAGGTCGGCGAACGTGCGGGCCTTCATCTTGCGCATGGCCTGGCCGCGATGGATCTTGACCGTGACTTCGCTGATGCCGATCTCCCCGGCGATCTGCTTGTTGAGCAGGCCGCGCACCGCCAGACCCATGACTTCGGCTTCGCGCGGGCTCAGGTTCTGATAGCAGGTACGCAGCGCATTGAGCTGGTGTGACCCAAGACGGCGCTGGCGGTCTTTGTCCAACGCCGCCGTGACGGCGTCGAGCAGGTCCTGGTCGCGAAAAGGCTTGGTGATGAAATCGACGGCGCCCGCCTTCATCGCCGTGACGGTCATGGCGATATCGCCGTGGCCGGTCATGAAGATGATGGGGATTTCCACGCCCAGTTGCGCCAGGCGCGCCTGCAGATCCAGGCCGCTGGCGCCACGCAGGCGCACGTCCAGCAGCAGGCAGCAGGCGACGTCGGACAAGCGGTCATCCAGCAGCGGATCGTCCAGCAATTCAGCCGCCGAAGCATGCAGGCGTACCGTGAAGCCGACCGAGCGGAACAGACTGCCCAGCGCATGGCGCAGCGCGGCATCGTCATCGACGATCAGCACCACCGCATCGTCGATGGCAACCGGATCCAGGGGTTCGAGGATAGCGGACGTCAGGGGTTCTCTCCAGTAGCCGCCGATTATATAAGCCAGGGACGGACCGCGTGCCAGTGCCGCACCTATACCTTTGGATGATGCGGCTGGACGGTGAATCCGCCTGCGCTTATCACCCCAGGTTATTGAAACCGGGGGGTACACCGTCACCCCCGACGGCGACGCTGGCGCCGGCCATGCACAGATGACAGCCGTATGGCAGACCACACATGGATGGCGGCTGCGTCCCTCCGCACCGCTAATACCATCGAACAATGGTCGGCACGGCCAGGGAGATTTAGTCTGGCGGCGGTTGTGTCGCCTTGCGCGCCGGCGTCCCCAAAAGGCGACGCCCTGCGCGCGCATGCCACGCGCCGCACTCTTCTCTACCTACAGGAATCGTGTCATGACCAATCCCAAGCTCGAAGTGCTGACCCCGCAGAACAGCCAACTCATCTTCATCGATCAGCAACCGCAGATGGCCTTCGGCGTGCAGTCCATGGACCGCCAGACGCTGAAGAACAATGTCGTCGGTCTGGCCAAGGCCGCCCGCGTGTTCAACGTCCCGACCACCATCACCACCGTCGAAACCACTTCGTTCTCGGGCTACACCTTCCCTGAACTGCTGGACGTGTTCCCCGAACAGAAAGTGCTGGAACGCACGTCGATGAACTCCTGGGACGACCAGAAGGTGCGTGACGCCCTGGCGGCCAACAAGCGCAAGAAGGTTGTCGTGGCGGGTCTGTGGACCGAAGTCTGCAACACCACCTTCGCCCTGTGCGCCATGCTGGAAGGCGACTACGAAATCTACATGGTGGCCGACGCCTCCGGCGGCACCACCAAGGAAGCCCATGACTACGCCATGCAGCGCATGGTGCAGGCCGGCGTGGTGCCGGTGACCTGGCAGCAAGTGCTGCTGGAATGGCAGCGCGACTGGGCGCGCCGCGACAGCTACGATGCCGTGATGGCCATCGCCAAGGAGCACTCGGGTGCCTACGGCATGGGTGTCGATTACGCGTACACGATGGTGCACGATGCCAAGCAACGGACGGCCACGCAGCACGAGGCGCTGGCGCCCGTGCATGCGCCGGTGATCGCGCGCTGACGCGCGGGTAGGTTTTTGGTAGGGGGCTCCGCCCCCTACTGCCCCCCGCTACTTTGGGTTTTTGTAGGAACAGCCTTCTACAGCCACCGTGATGTTAGCGGGTTGTGCGGCAACGCCCGCGACATCCCGCCATAGCGGTGATCGAAGGGGCGGAGCCTTCTACATCTCGTCGTGACGGGGATCGAAGGGGCGGAGCCCCTTCATCTCACGCGACGCGGGGTCTTAGGGGGCGCAGCCCCCTAAGCCTCTCCCTCCATCTCTCTGACAACAAGACGAAGAAATCCACGATGAGCACCGAACATCAAGACCTGAGCGCTTCCCGCCGCAAGATGCTGGTCGCCGGCGCGACCTCGGTCGGCGCCGTTGCCGCCACCGCCATCGGCGCCACCGCCCAAGCCGCCGACAAGCACGCGGCCGCTGCCCCTCACGGCGGCAAGCATGAGGGCAAGCAAGGCACCAACTACGTCGTCACCAAGGACGGCACCCGCATTTTCTTCAAGGACTGGGGCAAGGGCCGTCCCGTCGTGTTCTCCCACGGCTGGCCGCTGAACTCGGATGCCTGGGACAACCAGATGCTGTTCCTGGTGCAAAACGGCTTCCGCGTCATCGCCCATGACCGCCGCGGCCACGGCCGCTCGGACCAGCCGGCCCAGGGCAATGACATGGATACCTATGCCGACGACCTGGCCGCGGTCATCGAAGCCCTGGATCTGAAAGACGCCACCCTGGTTGGCCACTCCACCGGTGGCGGCGAAGTCGCGCACTACATCGGCCGCCACGGCACCAAGCGTGTCGCCAGCGCGGTGCTGATCGGCGCGGTGCCGCCCATCATGATCAAGACCGACAAGAACCCCGGCGGCCTGCCCAAGGAAGTGTTCGACGGCATCCGCAAGGGCGTGGCCGACAACCGCTCCAAGTTCTACCAGGAACTGGCCATCCCCTTCTTCGGTTTCAACCGCCCCAATGCCAAGCCGGAAAAGGGCACCATCGACGCCTTCTGGTCGCAAGGCCTGACCGGCGGCGCGCTGGGCCAGTACCTGTGCGTCCGGGAATTCTCCGAAGTCGACTACACGCCCGACTTGGAAAAGATCGACGTGCCGACGCTGGTGCTGCATGGTTCGGACGACCAGATCGTGCCGATCGACGACTCGGGCCGCCTGTCGGCCAAGATCGTCAAGAAGGCCACGCTGAAGGTCATCGAAGGCGCCCCGCACGGCATGTGCGTAACCCACGCCGACCAGATCAACGCTGAACTGCTTGCCTTCCTGAAGCGATAAGCCGAGGGAAAACCGTCGTTTCACACCATGCGCCCCAACGTTTCGAAACCGCGGGGCGCATGCCCGTTGAAGAACCGCCGCGCGTCCCCCCCAGCGGCCAGCCTACATCGAGAACCCTGCCATGAATGCCACCACCACGCCCGATCTCATCCTTGTCAACGGCAAATTCACCACGCTGGATCGCAGCTGCCCGCAAGCCGACGCCGTCGCCATCCATGACGGCCGCTTCACCGCGGTCGGCGAACGCGACGACATCATGCGCCTGGCCGGCGCCGGCACGCGCGTCGTCGACCTGCAGGGCCGTCGCGCCATTCCCGGGCTGATCGACAGCCATATGCACATCATCCGTGGCGGTCTGAACTACAACATGGAATTGCGCTGGGACGGCGTGCGTTCGCTGGCCGATGCCATGCGCATGCTCAAGGACCAGGTCGACCGCACGCCGGCGCCGCAATGGGTGCGCGTGGTGGGCGGCTTCACGGAACACCAGTTCGCCGAAAAGCGCCTGCCCACGATCGAAGAGATCAATGCCGTGGCGCCGGACACCCCCGTGTTCATCCTGCATCTCTATGATCGCGCCATCCTGAACGCGGCCGCGCTGCGCGTGGTCGGCTACGGCAAGGACACCCCCAACCCGCCGGGCGGCGAGATCGTGCGTGACGCGCAGGGCAACCCCACCGGCCTGCTGCTGGCCAAGCCCAACGCCACCATTCTGTACGCCACCCTGGCCAAGGGTCCCAAGCTACCGCCCGAATACCAGAAGAACTCAACGCGGCATTTCATGCGCGAGGTCAACCGCCTGGGCGTGACCGGCGTGATCGACGCCGGCGGCGGTTACCAGAACTATCCCGATGACTACAACATCATCGAAGAGCTGCACAAGGAAGGCAATCTGACGGTGCGCCTGGCCTACAACCTGTTCACCCAGAAGCCCAAGGAAGAACTGGCCGACTTCAAGAACTGGTCGGAGAAGGTCAAACCCGGCCAGGGCGATGACCTGTACCGCCACAACGGCGCCGGCGAGATGCTGGTCTACACCGCGGCCGACTTCGAGGACTTCCGCGTCGAACGTCCCGACATGGCGCCTTCGATGGAAGCGGACCTGGAGCCGGTGATCCGCCTGCTGGCCGAGAAGCGCTGGCCGTGGCGTCTGCACGCAACCTACGACCAGACCATCTCGCGCGCCCTGGACGTGTACGAGAAGGTGGCACGCGATGTTCCCTTCGAAGGCCTGAACTGGTTCTTCGACCACGCTGAAACCATCACCGACCGCAACATCGATCGCATCGCCGCGCTGGGTGGCGGTATCGCCGTGCAGCATCGCATGGCTTACCAGGGCGAGTACTTCGTCGAACGTTACGGCTCGCGTGCCGCCGAGGCCACGCCGCCGATCCGCAAGATGCTGGAACGAGGCGTCAAGGTCGGTGCCGGCACCGACGCCACCCGTGTCGCGTCCTACAACCCCTGGGTATCGCTGTACTGGCTGACGACCGGCAAGACGGTCGGCGGCATGCAGCTCTATCCCCAGGCCAACGTCATGGACCGCGAAACCGCGCTGCGCCTGTGGACCGAAGCCAACGCCTGGTTCTCGTCCGAAGTCGGCAAGAAAGGCCAGATCAAAGTGGGCCAGCTGGCCGACCTGGCGGTATTGTCGGCCGACTACTTCCACGTGCCCGGCGACGACATCCAGGACATCACCTCGGTGTTGACCGTGCTGGGCGGCAAGGTGGTCTTTGGCGAAGGCGACTACGACGACCTGTCGCCGGAGCTGGCCCCGGCCATGCCCGACTGGTCGCCGGTGCGCCACGTGGGCGGCTACCAGGCGCGGGCCAATCTGAGCAGCGCCAAGATGATGCCGGTGTGCGCTTGCGACAGCGCCTGCGGTGTGCACAAGCACTCGCATTCGAGCGCCTGGGCCACGCAGACGCCGACGTCCGAGGAAAGCACCTTCTGGGGCGCCCTGGGCTGCTCCTGCTGGGCGTTCTGACGCGCGTTCCGGCGTTCGTGTTTGCCATTGCTTCTGACGATCCCTGGAGAGAACCATGACCGTGACATCCAAGCTGCCGACGGCGGGTTCTCCCGCCGATCATCCTGAAGCCCGAGCGGCCGCGGCCCCTGCATTTGCGGGGGAGATTCAGGCCCAAGGATTCCCGATCCGCTACCGGCCACTATGGTGGTTGGGCCTCCTGCTGCTCTGCGCGCCTTACCTGCAGGGCGGCCTGGTCAAGTTGACCGATTTCGATAGCGCCTTGGCGGAGATCCAGCATTTCGGCCTGGCGTCCTCGGGCTTGTGGACCACGGTCATGGCCGCCGGCACCATCGCGCTGGAGCTGGGCGCATCGTTGCTGGTGCTGTCAGGCCGTGGGCGCAGCCTGGGTGCCCTGGCCCTTGGGGCCTTCACCTTGATGGCCACCTTCATCGCCAACCGCTACTGGTCGGCCCCGCCCGAAGCCCGCTTCGCGCAGGCCAACAGCTTCTATGAACATCTGGCATTGACCGGGGCGTGGCTGCTGGTGGCGCTTGCCAGTTGGCCAAGGCGCGGCGCTGGCCTTCACCGCGCGCTTCATGCGCATGATTCGAGTGACGCGAGGAATGCTGCCTGATGACATCGCCCACCCCGCCTTCTCCTGCCCCTTCGCTTTCACCGGCGGCACAGTCCAAGCCCTTCGCGCCGCTCGCGCACGCCACCTTCGCCGTGCTGTGGGTGGCCACCATACTGGGCAACGTCGGCAGCTTCATGCGCGACGTCGCCAACGCCTGGCTGGCCACGGACCTGTCGAACTCGCCGACCGCGGTGGCGGCGATACAGGCCGCGACCACCCTGCCCGTCTTCCTGCTGGCGATTCCCGCCGGCGTGCTATCCGACATCCTGGACCGCCGCCGTTTTCTCATCGTGATCCAGATCGCGCTGGGCCTGGTCAGCGGCACGCTGATGGTGCTGGCCTGGCGCGGCGCGCTGACCATCGAGATCCTGATCGCCATGGCTTTCGTAGGCGGCATAGGCGCGGCCATGATGGGGCCGACCTGGCAATCCATCGTGCCGGAACTGGTGCCGCGCCCGGAACTGCGCAGCGCGGTGGCGCTCAATGGCCTGGGCGTGAACATCGCCCGCGCCATCGGCCCTGCCACCGGCGGCTTGCTGCTGGCCGCCTTCGGCGCGGCGGCGACCTATGCGGTGGATTTCGTCAGCTACATCCTGGTGATCGGCGCGCTGATCTGGTGGAAACGGGCACCGCGCGCCAGCGATCCGCTGCGTGAACATTTCTTCGGTGCCCTGCGCGCGGGCCTGCGCTATACCCGCGCACACAGCAAGCTGCACATCGTGCTGTTCCGCGCGACGGTGTACTTCATTTCCGGCAGTGCCATCTGGGCGCTGCTGCCGCTGGTGGCGCGCCAGGTGTTCGCCGGCGGCGCGGGACTGTATGGCCTGCTGCTAGGCATGGTCGGCGGCGGTGCCATCGTCGGCGCGCTGCTGCTGCCCCGTCTGCAGGTCTGGCTCAACGCGGACAAGCTGCTGCTGGCGGCGGCGGGTGCCACGGCCTTGTCCATGGGCCTGCTGAGCCTGGCGCCGCCGCTGGCGCTGGCCCTGCCGCTGTTCCTGCTGCTGGGCGTGGCATGGATAGCCGCGCTGACCACGCTGGGCGGTGCCGCCCAGGCCATCCTGCCGGACTGGGTGCGCGGTCGCGCGCTGGCCGTCTACCAGATGGTGTTCAACGGCGCGCTGGCCGCGGGCAGCCTGCTGTGGGGCGCGGTCGCCCAGAACGTGGGCGTGCCCATGGGACTGCTGGCGGCGGCGGTGTTCCTGCTGGTGAGTTCGCTGCTGGCGCATCGTGTGCGCCTGCCGCAGGGCGAGGAAGACCTGGCGCCATCGCAGGCCTGGCCCGATCCGCGCATGGCGGTGCCGATCGAAGATGATCGCGGCCCCGTCCTGATCCAGATCGAATATCGCGTGGCGCCCGCCGATCGGCAAGACTTCCTGCGCGCCGTGCGCCGCCTGTCGGAAGAAAGGCGGCGGGATGGCGCCTTCAACTGGTGCGTGATGGACGATCCCAACGATCCGGAACGTTTGATCGAATGGTTCCTGGTCGAGTCCTGGGCCGAACACATGCGCCAGCACCGCCGGGTGCATAACGCGGATGCGGATCTACAGCGCGAGCTGCTGCGCTTCCAGCTCGGCGATGCGCCGCCGCGAGTACAGCATCTGCTTGGGGTGAAGCTGCCGCCGCTGACGCCGGTGTCGCCATGACGGGCAACGCGGCCGATACCTTCTTCTTCTCTTTCTACTCGATCGACATGTCCGATCGACGCATTACGACACTCAAGGAAATCTCATGAAGCTCTATATCGTTTCGCTCGCCACGGGCATTTTGGTGGGTATCATCTATGCCCTGTTGAACGTGCGCTCGCCCGCGCCTCCCGTGATCGCGTTGATCGGGCTGCTGGGGATGTTGATCGGCGAACAGGTGGTGCCACCGGCACGACGTTTGCTGAATGGCGAGCCCGTCACGCTCTCCTGGTTTCATAAAGAATGCGTGTCGAAGATCACGGGCGTTGCCGCGGCCCCCAAGCCCGATACCGCGCCGACCAACAAGTCATGATTTCAATTCCCCGCGCACCGGCGCCATATCCAGGCCCATACCTAGGTATGACTGTCGCCGGGGCACGGGAGTGCTTATCCTTGTTGCAAATGCCGGCATCAGCGTGTTGAAGCAGGTTGCGCATGAACCGGACGCTATTCAGCGTATGACAATAAAGGACAATCGCGTGAGTGCCACCGTCAAGCCGCACGTCACTGAGCCCCGTGCGCCCATCATTGCCATCGTCGACGATGATGCATCCGTGCGGATGGCCCTGGGCCGGCTGCTGCGTTCCATCGATCTGGATGTTCGGCTCTATGACGGCGGCCAGGCGCTGTTGAATGACAACGATGCGGGCACACTGGACTGCGTCGTGACGGATGTACGCATGCCGGGCGTGAGTGGTTTTGATTTATGCCTGTCGCTGCGCAAACGCGGCCTGGCCATGCCCATCGTATTCATGACGGCCCATGTGCAGGAAGGTTATGCCGAACGGGCACTGGAAGTAGGGGCTGCATGCTTTTTGCAAAAGCCCTTTGCCGATACGGAGTTGATTTCCTGTATCGAGCAGGCCGTGGGCCGGTCGTCCAGCGACGCTTGACGCTGCGGGGCGATGGCCATCATCGAGATGTCGCCACCGCCCGGCCTGGCTTTCGGCGCCGTCGCCCGCATCACCGTTGATGCAGGGACGTGATACTCGGAGTCGAAGGCCGGGACGTCCGCGAAGGCATGACTGATCCCAAGCAGCGGGAGGCGTCATTTCGCGGCGGCAGCTCAGCCCAAAGCGACTGGCGTGCCTTTGCAGCCCGTCTACTTGATCACCGAGTCGACCACCGCGTTCAACGCGGGGCCATCGACCGTGACGGTCTGGTTGCTCAACAAGCCTTGCAGATACGCCGCCGCCGCATCCTGCTGGCGCTTCTGCCGCATGGCATTGCGCAGGCTGTCGCGCACTTCGGCCAAGGTCGGGGTTGCCTGCGGGGTCATGTCCACCAGCTTCAGGACGTGGAAGCCCTGCCCGGACTGCACCGGTGCCGACACGTCACCCTTCTTCAACTTGCCCACCACCGGCCGCATTTCCGGCAGCAACTGGGTCAAGGGAATCAGGCCGGTGTCGCCGCCCGTCTGCGCGGACGGATCCTTCGAATACTTCTTCATCAAGGCAGTGAAATCCGCCTTGGGGGCCTGCGCCTGCTTGGCGATGTCGGCGGCGCTCTTGCGGCCGTCGGCCACGGCCTTGGCATCACTGGCCGGCGCGGGGATGAAGATTTGCGCGACCCGGTATTGCGCCGGCTTGACCATCTGACCCTTGGTCTGGTCGTAGACGGCTTGCAGCTCCTTGTCCGATGGATAATCGGCCGGCACGGCGCTGACCGAGGTCAGGTAGCTGCGAAACACGATTTCCTTGGTGGCGGCGTCGATCTGCGCCTTGACCTCGGGACGCTGGGCCCAGTTCTGCGTTTGCGCCTGTTGCAGCAAAGCCTTGTCGGCCAGCTGCGAGCGAACCAGGCGTTCCGCGATGGCACGGTTGGCCTTGACGTCGGCGCGCGCCTGCGGCGGCAGTGCGTTGAGCATGTTTTCGACATCGCCACGCTGGACTTCCAGGGAACCCGCCTTGGCGATGACGCCGGTGCTGGCCGCCTTGGGCTCGGACGCCTTGGCGTCGGCAGCCTTGGTATCGGCGGCGAACGATTGCGCCGTCACGGCCAGGCAGACCGCGCCCGCGGCTGCCATCCATCGATATTGAACAGTTTTCATCTCGCTCGCATGGATACGTGAAACAGGGAGGCACATGAAACAAGGGATACGTGAATCAAGTGCGTAGGTAAAACAGGTGGGCACGTGTACCGACTGGCGACGTGAAGCGAGTCGGGCAAGACCACAGGGCCCCGATTATTCCACGTCCGCGGTTGCGGGCGAAACGGTGGCCGGCGCCGCGGCTTCATCGGCTTTTGATATTTCCACGGCCTGCACCGGCTCCTTGGCCTGCGCGCCCTGGGCAGCCGGGGCGCCTTGGGCCGATTGAGCGGCAAAATTTCGTAAAAGGAGCAGGAATTCCTGCAGCAATGAAGGACGGATCTCGACTCCACCATGTATATGGAAGCCGAACTTGCCCGCCAGGCAAGCTCGGGAATATCCCAGGTCCGCGCGCTAATGCAACATAAGCCAGAAAAATCAGCCCCCTTAACGCGGGGTTATACGTTTACGATATTTAGACATAGGACACGCGTCAGGCCCTTTCCTATGATCGGACCATCATGCGAACGCCCTCCGGGAGGACAGCGTCCGTACAAGTAAAGGGGTAAGCCATGCAGCAGGCCAGCATCGAACATCCAGACCCGCGGTTGGACGTCACCGACCGTCATCTATTGACCCTGTTGCAGGCCAACGCCCGTGAACCCGTGGCCCTGCTGGCGCGCAAGCTGGGCCTGGCCCGAACCACGGTCGTGGCACGCATAGCCAGGCTGGAGAAAAACGGCATCATCGCCGGCTACGGCGTACGCCTTGGCCAGACGCTGGAAGAAAACGTGGTGCGCAGCTATTGCTTCATCAGCGTGCGCCCCAAGACCGGGGCCCAGGTCGCCGCCGCCCTCAAGCGCCTGCCCGAGGTCGAAGAGCTTTCAGCCGTCAGCGGCGTGTTCGACTACCTGGCCTTGCTGCGCTGCTCGCGCGTCGAACAGCTCGACGCCCTGCTGGACCAGATCGGACTGGTGGAAGGGGTCAACCATACCCAGAGTTCCATCGTCCTCAGCCGCAAGATAGACCGCCGTGCGGCGCTGGGTCGGTAGGCCGGACCGGCCCGCCTGCTCAAGCACATCCAGCAGCCGGCCTGCTCATAGTCATTTCGACGAAATTCCTAGTCGAAATGACGAAAGAGCGCGACATTTCGACGCTCTGTACGCTACCAACCGACAATCCTCATCCGTACGATTCCCTCACTGCCAACACTTCAGGTAAAGGGGAATCGACCATGGCAACACGCATCGAAAACGTACTCGTGCTGGGCGCGGGCAAAGTGGGCGGCACCATCGCGGACATGGTGGCCCACTATCATGAACTGCCCGTGACGCTGGCCGATGTCGCCTTGGCGCCAGCCGGCACTGACAGCCTGGTGCGCCGGCTGCAATGCGACGTCATGGACGATACGGCACTGGCCGCCGCCGTCGAACGCCATGGCGTCGTCATCAACGCCCTGCCTTTCTATCTGGCCGAACGGGTCGCCACCCAGGCCGGGCGCCTGGGCGTGCCGTACTTCGACCTGACGGAAGACGTCGCCGCCACCACCGCCATCCGCCGCATCGCGGCCACGTCCAGCGCGCCGCTGATGCCGCAATGCGGCCTGGCACCTGGTGTGATCGGCATGCTGGGCAGCGACCTGGCGCGCGGCTTCGACGAGCTGCATGATCTGCGCCTGCGCGTGGGCGCGTTGACGCGCAGCGCCAACAATGGCCTGCGCTACCACTTCACGTGGAGCATAGACGGCGTCATCAATGAGTACTGCAATCCTTGCGTGGCCATCGTCGACGGCCAACTGCTGTCGGTGCAGCCCATGGAAGGCTATGAAACGCTGACGCTGGACGGCGAGCCCTTCGAGGCCTTCAACACCTCGGGCGGATTGGGCACCCTGTGCGAAACCCTGCAAGGCAAAGTCCGCAATCTCGACTACAAGACCTTGCGCTATCCCGGCCATCGGGACGCGATGAATTTCCTGCTGCACGATCTGCGGTTGATCGAACGGCGCGACATCCTGCGCGATGTCCTCGAGTACGCCGTCCCGCACAGCCGCGACGACCTGGTGATCATCCACGCATCGGCCAGCGGCATGCGCGACGGACGCTATGAACAGGACAGCCGCACCTTGCGTTGCCATGGCGCCACCCTGCGCGGCAAGCGGCGCACCGCCATCGAATTGACGACGGCAGCCGGCATCGTGGGCGCCTTCGAACTGCTCAAGGAAGGCCTGCTGCCGCAACGCGGCTTCGTGTCCCAGGAGCAGGTGTCGCTGGACAGCTTCCTCGGGACGCGTACCGGCCACTATTACGCCGGCCTGGGCGTGGAGGCGATGGCAGCATGATCGCCAGCGCCTGGTCCCGGTCCGAATTTTTTCCTACCCGAACGGCCTCCGAAGACCATGCGCAAATTTTCTCTCGCCCCGCCTGCCCGGATTATCCTGGCAACCCTTGCCACCGCCGCAGCCCTGGTTTCTTCGCCGGGCCAGGCACAAACCGCGTTCCCTGACCGGCCCGTGCGGCTGGTCATTCCCTATGCCGCCGGCGGCTCCCTGGACGTCGTCGGCCGCGTGCTGGCGGAAAAGTTCCAGGCGCAGACAGGGCAGACGCTGATCGTCGACAACCGCGGCGGCGCGGCCGGGCAGATCGCCGCGGACTACGTGGCACGCGCGCAGCCGGACGGCTACACCTTGCTGTTGGGAACGGCGGCTCAAACGTCGATCGCCAACGCCTACTTCAAGAAGCTGCCGTATGACCCGCTGAAGGATCTGATTCCGGTCAGCCTGCTGGTCAACACGTCCAACATCCTCTTCGTGTCCACGGATTTTCCCGCCACCACCATCGCCCAATTACGCCAGCAGGTGAAGGACCATCCGGGCGAAGTCAGCTATGGGTCGCCCGGCAACGGCAGCGTTTCGCATCTGGCGACCGCGCTGTTCGAAGAGCGCACCGGCATGAAACTGCTGCACGTCCCCTATCGGGGCGCCGCCCCGGCGCTGAATGATCTGGCCGCGGGCCGCATCTCGCTGTTGTTCACCTTGCTGGCCAGCGCCAAGCCCGTGCTGGATTCAGGCAAGGTGCGCGCGCTGGCCGTGGCCGGCCCCAAGCGAGTCCCGTCCCTGCCCGATGTGCCGACGCTGAAGGAAGCCGGCATCGACGGCGCCGACAGCGGCGTATGGATAGGCGTCTTGGCGCCCAAGGGCACGCCGGACGCCGTCGTCGACAAACTCAACGACGTCATCATGACGGCACTGCGGGCGCCCGACCTGCGCAAGCGCCTGGCCGACAGCGGCGCCGACCTCGCACCCATGGGCCCCAGGGAATTCGGCGCGATGATCACGCAGGACGCCAAGACCTGGAAGGATGTCGTGGCGGCTGCGCATATCCAGATGGAGTGATGTCCTAGGCGCTGGCGCGGGTGATCAGTTCGAAGCCGATGTCCTGCACGCGGTCATCCACCCTTTGGCCGGCGGCGCGCTGCACGATCCATTCGGCGGCCTGCGTGCCTATGCGGCGGCCGTCGATGCGTACCGTGGTCAGGCTGGGACTGGTATCGGCCGCGATAGGATGGTCGCCGAAGCCGACCACGGCCAACTGCTCCGGGACGGCAATGCCACGCTCGCGCGCTTCGATCAACGCCCCCAACGCCAGCAAGTCCGTACTGCAGAACACGCCGTCGATGTCCGGGTGCTGCCGCAGCAGGTCCGCCAGCGCGCGGCGGCCGGAACCCATGGGAGCCGGGGCATCCACGACCGCGGCAGGCAGCAACGATGTCGACGGTAGCCGCCCCAACCGTACAAGTTCTTCGGCGTAGCCCTGCCGGCGGCGCTGGGCGCGCGGGTCGTTGCCGGTGATCAGCGCGGGACGGCGCACGCCGCGATCGCGCATCGCTTGCGCAACACGCGCACCGACGGCCTCGTGCGAAAAGCCGATCAACATGTCGACCGGCGTCGCCGTCAGGTCCCAGCTTTCCACCACGGGAATGCCGCAACGGGCCAGCCGTTGGCGTGCCGGCTCGGACGCCAGCACACGCGTCAACACGATGCCGTCCGGGCCACGGCTGATCAGGTTCTCCAGCAATTCGATTTCGTCGGCGTCGTCATAGCCGCTCTCGCCCAGCATCAGTTGGTAGCCATGCGCAGCCAGCGTTTGCGTCAATGCTTCCAACGTCTCCAGGAATACGGGCGACGCGATCGCCGGCACCAATGCGGCAACCAGCCGGCTGCGGCCGGACGCCAGGCCGCCCGCCAGGCGGTTAGGCACATAGCCCACCTGCTCGATAGCCGCGCGCACGTGGCTGACGGTCGCCTCCGGCACCGTGGCCGGGCTGTTCAACACGCGTGACACGGTTTGCGCGGAAACGCCGGCCACCCGGGCCACGTCGGCCAACGTGGATCGGCCTGACCCTCGCCGGGTCCGCCGCAATGGCGCGGGAGCGACGAGAGGGGCGGGCGACCCCGCCCCACCGGGCCGCGCCCGCGGCAACAGCGGCGCAGGCGTGGCAGTGGTCGCAGGCGCACGGGGAGACTTGGCGCGTCCAGGTTTCATGGGGCGGAAGATAGCACGGATGATTGTGTTAGCGCTAACGTTAGCGCTAATATTACGCAACCCCCAAGCGGGCCGCACAGGCAATCGCCCGGATCAACGCCGATCGCGATGCACTTCGGCATGCGCCAGGCACACGAACACGAACACGAGAGGAAACACCGGCATCATGATGACGCAAATGAAAGGGCTATACGTAGTGGCACAGACGCCGTTCGCGGCTGACGGCGCGCTGGATCTGGACAGCATCGACACGCTCACCGACTTCTACTTCAAGCACGGCGCCGCCGGCCTGACGGTGCTGGGCGTGGCGGGTGAAGCGGCCAAGCTGTCGGAAGCCGAATCCGTCAGCGCGGTGAAGCGTTTCGTGGCGCGCGCCCAGGGCAAGCCCGTCATCGCCGGCGTCAGCAACGCCAGCGTCGCGCAACTGGCCACGCTGACGCAGGCCGTGACCGAAGTCGGTGCCAGTGGCGTCATGATCGCTCCGCCTCCCGGCCTGCGCACCGAGGAAGACGTGATCAACTACTACGGCGCCGTCTTCGACCGCATCGGCGACGTGCCCACCGTATTGCAGGACTTCCCTTTCTCCACCGGCGTCTGGATGTCAGTGCCGACCATGACGCGTTTGATCGAACGCTTCCCGCAGATCCAGGCCATCAAGGAAGAAGATATCCCCAGCGCGGCGAAGATCACGCGTTTGCGCGAAGCGATGCCGCGTCACGTGCCCATACTCACGGGCAACAACGCCGTCTTCCTGCCACAGGAACTGGGCCGCGGAATCGAAGGTCCGATGGCCGGCTTCTCGCATCCGGAAATGCTGTCCGGCGTCTACGACCTGTACACCCAGGGCAAGCCCGACGCCGCCTTCGACCTGTTCAATCTCTACCTGCCGCTGCTGAACTTCGAGAACCAGGCACAATGGGGCGTCGCCGTGCGCAAGGAAATCCTGCGCCGCCGCGGCGCCATCGCTTCCGCGGTCATGCGCGCGCCCGGCCCGCGCCTGAGTCCGCTGGACCTGAAGGATATCGACTCCCTGCTCGAACGCCTCAAGCAGGCCCTTGCTCGACGGAGCCATTGATGCCTGGCCATCTTGAACACCCACTGAGCGCGGACTGAGTTCCACTCAGGTTCAAGACAAGATCCCTGTGGCAGTATCGTTGCCTCGAACCGCCTGGGTCTGCCTGGCGGCGAACCAAGGCGCACTCGCATCCTCGAAGGCAATATGAAGAAGATCTGTATTTTCGGCGCCGGCTCGGTCGGCGGCCATATGGCGGCGCGCCTGGCGCAAGCCGGCCTGGACGTGTCGGTCGTGGTTCGCGGCGCGCATCTCGCGGCCATCCGTGAACATGGCTTGCGTCTGACAGCGCCGGACGCCGACTTCACCGTCCGCGTGCAGGCGAGCGACAATCCGGCCGACCTGGGTCCGCAGGACCTGGTCATCTCCACCCTGAAAGCCCAGTCGCTGGGTGCCGCCGCCGCCGGCCTGGCCACGCTGCTCAAGCCCGATACCCCGGTGGTGTTCGCCGTCAACGGCATTCCGTGGTGGTACTTCCACGGCCTGCCCGACGACGGTAGCGGGCAGCCGGCCGCCACCCGCCTGCCCCGCCTCGATCCCGAAGGCCTGGTATGGCGCCACATCGGCGCGCGACGTGCACTGGGCTGCGTGATCCGCTCGCCCAATGAATTGTCCGCGCCGGGTGTGGTCCATAGCACCAGCACCACGAACACCTACACCATCGGCGAGCCGGACAACAGCGCGTCGCCCCGCCTGGCCGAGATCGTCGCAACCTTGCGGCATGGCCTGCCCGGCGCCCGGGCCAGCCAGCAGATCCGCCGTGACATCTGGGCCAAGCTGGTCTTGAACGTGCCTAGCTCATTGACTTGCGCGCTGACCGTGTCGACCGCACCGGAACTGTTCGCGCAGGAAGACACGCGCGAACTCTGGCGCCAACTGGGCAACGAAGCCAATGCCGTCGCCGCCGCGCACGGCATCGACGCGGGCTTCGACCTGGACGCGCAGATCAGCTCCGGCGGCAAGAACCGTCACCCGCCGTCCATGCTGCAGGACCTGCTGGCCGGCAGGCCTCTGGAGCTCGACGCCCAGATGCGCGCCGTTCAGGATCTCGGCCGCATGGCTGGCGTCGCCACACCCATGCTGGATGTGGCCGTGACGCTGCTGGCCCAACGCGCACGCTCGGAATTCGCGGCATCGCTGCGCGCAAAGGCATAGCATGGGGGCACGGAGCGGGTGCGGCGCGACGCCGCGCTGAGCTATGCTTGATCTTTCGCCTGATTCCTCAACCGCGTATCCGCGCCAGGAGGCAGTATGAAAGTCGAAGGCCGTTGTCATTGCGGCGCCATTGCGTTCGAGGCGGACGTCGATCCCGCCACGGTCGCGGTGTGCCATTGCGCCGATTGCCAAAAACAGTCCGGGTCGGCGTTCCGCACCAACGTTCCCGCCAGCGCCGCTGAATTCCATCTGCTCAAAGGGACGCCGCGCCGCTACATCAAGACGGCGGACAGCGGCAATCGCCGCGTCCACGCCTTCTGCGAGAACTGCGGCACGCCGATCTATGCCTGTGCCGTGGAAAATCCGAAAACCTATTCCCTGCGCGTCGGCACGCTGGACCAGCGCCATGAACTGGGCCTGCCTGCCCGGCAGATCTGGACCAAACGGCGCCTGCCTTGGCTACACGACCTGGACACCGTGCCCGGCGTCGAAGGCCAGCCCTGAAGCCCGCTAATCCTCCTGTGCGATCACCAGCAGCACGGACGCGGGCACTTTGCCTACCGAGGTGATCTTGTGCGGGATGCTGGAATTGAAATGCGCGCTGTCGCCCGCATGCAGCGTCTCGGTGCGCCGTGCCAGGCGCAGATCGATCGAGCCCTTGAGTACGTAGAGCAATTCCTCTCCCTTGTGGTGGCTCATGGGATGGTTGCGCACCGGCGCGCCGCTGGGCTCGATAACGAAAGCCACCATCCGATGATTAGGCTGCGCGCCGGACACCACACGCGGCGGCCGTAGCGCGGCTTCTGCGGCGCTCGCGCCGTCGCCAAACGCCACCCCGCGCTTCGCGCCCCGCTTGTCTTCGACCACCGCGCGGCTGATCACCACCGGATCGTCATCGGGCGAGTCGGTGAACAACTCTTCCACCGTGACGCCCAGTGCCTTGGCGATCTTCAGGCCGGCGCTGATCGACGGCGTGGATACGCCCCGCTCCAGCTTGGACACATAGCTGCGCGTCAGCTCGGCCGCCTGGGCCAGCGCTTCCAGCGTCATACCAGCCTGCACGCGTAATAACTTCAACTTGACGGACATGCCTTTCCCTTACATCCCTTTCTTTCCCGGGGCTTTCCCGACGCGGCTGTGGGCAAGAACCGGGAAGTCGCGCAGCCTCGACGTTCCCTGCCGCAACCCGGATGCTAACTCGGGATTTCCCCAAGCTTTCCAATAAGACACAAGTGTCCTAAACTACACAGGTGTCACAAGGTACACATGTGCCCCGAACGCCATATGGATCCCGGACAAATCGATGGGCACGGAAGGATCGCGTTGCGGCACACATAACGGGAGCTGGCCGTGCCTGGCCGCCCATACATGAAAGGGGTCTATCTTATGTCGTTCCGTTCTCGTCTACGGGCCTTTTTGCCCTCCGCCTGCCTGGGGCTCGCCACCTTGGTGGCATCCTCCGCGCCGGCCGGCGCCGAAACCTACCCGGACAAACCCATCCGCTTGATCGTGCCTTTCGGCGCGGGTGGCATCACCGACGTCGCGGGACGACTGATAGCCCAGTACCTGGGCGAAGAGCTCAAGCAGCAGATCGTCATCGAAAACCGTCCTGGCGCCGGCGGCTCGATCGCCGCTCAAGTGCTGACGCAGTCCAAGCCGGACGGCTATACCCTGCTCCTGGGCACCGTGGGCACGCAGGTGGTCAACAAAATGCTTTACACCAAGCTCAGCTACGATCCCGCTGCGCTTACGCCAGTATCGCTATTAAGCAACTCCCCTTTCGTCCTGGCCATCCACGGCATCGACGGCGTGCGTGACCTCAATGCCTTGGCCGCCTATGCCAAGGCCCATCCCAATCAATTGAACGCCGGGTCGGCCGGCAATGGCAGTTCCCCGCATCTGGGCCTGGAGCTGTTCAAATTGATCACCGGCGCGCAGATCACGCATATCCCCTTCAAGAGCGGTGTCGAAGCCGTCAATGCCGCGGTCGGCGGCCAGGTGCAGGTCGTCATCGACGCGCTGCCCGTCATCCAGCCGCAGGACAAGGCCGGACGCCTGACCATGCTGGCCCTGGCCGCGCCGCAGCGCAACGCCATTGCGCCCGATCTGCGCACCAGCGTCGAAGAAGGCATGCCTGATTTCCAAGTCGGTTCCTGGAACGCGCTGATCGCCCCGCCCGCCACGCCCCAGGCGCAGGTCGACATCCTCAACCAGGCCCTGGCGCGCGCCATGGCGCAACCCAAGCTGGTCGCCCGTCTGGCGGAAATGGGCATCGAGCCCCTGCCCACCGGCGTCGCGGCCTACCAAACCCATGTGAAAGCCGAGACGGACAAGTGGTACAAGGTCATACAGGCCGCCGGCACCCGACTCGACTAGCACGACGACTATGCGCGCGGGCAGGACAGCATTCACGCGTCCACCGCCAACCTCCAAGCCAAGGTCCATCATCATGAACGCTACCGATACCTTCCAGCTCGACAAAGCCACCCTGGTCGACCAATCGACCGCACAAATGGACCGCCAGTTCGCCGACAGCGCCTACACGCCGCGGCAGAAACTGGCCCTGACCTGCCGCATCCTGTTCGAGAACGGCCACGATTCCGGCCTGGCCGGGCAGATCACGGCGCGCACCGGCACGCCCGGCGAGTTCTACACGCAACGGCTGGGTTTGGGCTTCGATGAGATCTCCGAAGACAATCTGCTGCGGGTGGATGAAGACCTGAACGTGCTGGAAGGGGGCGGCATGGCCAACCCGGCGAACCGCTTCCACTCCTGGGTGTATCGCGCGCGGCCGGACGTCAACTGCATCATCCACACCCATGCGGTGCACACCGCCGCCTTGGGCATGCTGGAACAGCCGCTCGTCATCTCGCACATGGACAACTGCGTGCTGTATGACGACGTGGCCTTCGTCGCGCAATGGCCGGGCGTTCCGGTCGGCAACGAAGAAGGGGAGCTCATCTCCGGCGCGCTTGGCAGCAAACGCGCGCTGATGCTGTCGCACCACGGCCTGCTGGTTGCCGGCCAAAGCGTGGAAGAGGCCTGCGTACTGGCCATCGCCTTCGAACGCGCGGCCCGTATGCAGTTGCTGGCGATGGCCGCCGGCGAGGTCAAACCCATCGACCCCGCCCTGGGCAAGGAAGCGCATGACTGGATCCTGCGGCCCACGCGCAACAAGGTGGGGTTCGAGTATTACGCGCGCCGCGCGTTGAAGAATCCGCGCAACGCGGATTGCCTCAAGCGCTGAAGCGCGTTAGCTGTCCGCGTTCCCGCAAACGCTGCGCCAGGCGCGGATAGACGCGCAAGGCGTTTTCGCCCAAGACCTTGGCGCGATGCGCCGGCTGCAACCACTCGACGGCATCGATATAGCGCTTGGTGTCGTCGTAGTAATAGCCGGTGCGCGGGTCTATGCCCTTGACCGCGCCGATGATCTCGGACGCGAACAGCACATTGTCCGGTGGCACCACCTCCAGCAGCAGCTCGATACCCGGCCGATGATAGACGCAGGTGTCGAAGAACACATTGTTCATCAATTCCTCCACCGTCGGCCGTTCGAACTGCTGTGCCAGCCCGCGATAACGGCCCCAATGGAAGGGCACCGCGCCGCCGCCATGCGGGATGACGAAGCGCAAGGTCGGAAAGTCCTTGAAGATGTCCGCCATCAGGAATTGCATGAAGGCGGTGGTGTCGCCGTTCAGGTAATGCGCACCGGTGTGATGAAAATTGGGATTGCAGGAGCAGCTGACGTGCACCATGGCCGGCACATCCAGCTCCACCAGCGTTTCAAACAGCGGATACCAGTGCTTTTGCGTCAGCGGCGGGTCAGTCCAGTAACCATCGCTGGGATCCGGGTTGACGTTGCAGCCGACGAAGCCCAACTCCTGCACGCAACGCTTGAGCTCGCCGACGCAATTCGCCGGACTCACGCCGGGCGATTGCGGTAGCTGGCAGACGCCAACCAATTGATCCGGATACAGCTCGGCCGCGCGGTGGATGAGGTCGTTGCAAGCGCGCGTCCAGTTGGCGCTGGTGGTGGCATCGCCAACGTGGTGTGCCATGGCGCCGGCGATGGGCGAGAACAATGTCAGGTCGACGCCGCGCTCGCGTTGGATGCGCAGTTGATTGGGTTCCAGCGATTCGCGTATCTCGTCGTCGCTGATGTGGAAATCGGGCGTCAGCACCTTCCCCGCCGCGTAGGCTTCGGTCTGGCGCGCGCGCCATGCCTTGAGCGCCGCCGGCGCGGTGGTGTAGTGACCGTGGCAATCGATGATCATGGTTGTGTCCTGCTGATGGAAGCTAATGTCGATCGGTCTACTCGACCTTCAGATTGAATTGCTTGGCCACGTCCACATAAGCCTTCAACTCTTCGTTGAAGAAAGTGGTGAACGCCGGTGTCGGCTGCGGCGCCGCTTCGATGCCTAACTTATCCAAGGCTTCGATGACATTGGGTTGAGCCATCACCACCTGGATGGCATCGGACAGTTTCTTCACCACCGGCTGTGGCGTGCCGGCGGGCGCGAACAATCCCCACCAGCCGGTGCGTTCCAGATTCGGCACCCCCGCTTGCGCGAAGGTCGGCACCTCGGACAAGCGATGGAAGCGCTCCGAGCCCGTGACCGCCAGCGCGCGCAGCTTGCCGTTCTCCACCAGCGGCACGACCTCGCTGGCCGTAGGAATCATGAAGGTGAGGCGGCCGGCCAGCAGATCCGGCAAGGCCGCCGAGCCGCCCTTGTAGAGCACTTGCACGGGCTTGGTCCCGGTGTTCTGCGGAAACAGGAGATTGGTGGGCGATCCAGCCCCCACGGCACCGTACGAAGACTTGTCCGGATTCGCCTTCATCCAGGCCACCAGGCCGGCCACGTCCTTGGCCGGTGACGCCGCCGGCACCACCAGCACGAACGGCGCACGGCCCGTGCGTGCGATGGGCTGCAGGTCCTTCGCCGCGTCGTAGGGCAGATTGGCCGTGGTGGCGCGGTTGAAGCCCAGGTATGTCGCGCCCATCAACAAGGTATAGCCGTCGGGTGCGGCGCGGGCCGCGTACTCCGTGCCGATATTGCCGTTGGCGCCGCCACGGTTCTCGATCACCACGCTCTGCTTCAGGCGTATGCCCAGCTCGGTGGCCACCACGCGCGAGATGTTGTCGACGCCGCCGCCCGCGGCATAGGGAACGACCAGGCGGATGGGTTTGTCGGGATAGTCGGCCCAGGCGCTGCCCGCGGCGCCGCTCCAGAGCACTAGCGCGGCCAATGCCACGCGAATAGGACGCAGATGCATGATGTCTCCTGGTTTCTTGGCTATGTTTTTTGGACTCCGCGTGCTGGATCCGTTTTCGCAAGTTGCCCGCGCGTTATCGCGGTAAGGTGTGGCGGTCAAGAAATCGCCCCCTGTTGCGTACGCCGGGACCTCCTCGGGACATCCTGTCCTCCCGGCACGTTTCCATGCACACTCGCAGCGTAGGCGCCGCCGCAAGCCGGGACAACATCGGTCCGCCAGGCGGACCGATATAAGATAGGCGCACAAAGAAGCAAAACGTCCTGCGCCCTGCTCGATCGGCATAGTCCTCCATCATTCGGGGGACGATGGTCGGGAGAGGGTCGATGGAAGGACGCAGGGGATAGGATTGCCCATCCAAAGCCGCACTGTATGAGAACGAGGGAGACAGCGATGAGTGAAAACCCTGACGAGCTGGTCGCGGCAGCCACGCGTGCGTTGGCCATTCTTGACGTGTTCAGCATGGAAGAGCCGCATCTGGGGCTTAGTGACATCGCGCGCCGCGTGGGACTGGCCAAGACCACCACACTGCGTCTGCTCAAGACGCTCGAAGCCAGCCATTACGTCGCCCGCACGGACCAGGCGCAATGGCGGCTCGGCCCGGCCACCGCGTCATTGGGCTCGCGCTACACCATGGCCTTCGATGTGCGGGAAAGCATAGAGCCCGCACTGCGCAAGCTGTCCGATGAAACCGGCGAGGACATGTCCTTCTTCGTGCGCGACGGTGATCGCCGCATCCGGCTGGTAAAAGTGCGCTGCCCGCAAGCCCAGCACAATCGCGCCCGCGTGGGCGAAGCCATGCCGCTGGATCGAGGTGCGTCCGGCCTGGTGCTGTTGGCGTATATGGGAGAAACGGGGCCGCTCTACGACGAGATTCGCGCGCGCGGCTATCACGTCACCGTGGGTGAAGCGCGGCAGACCTCGGCCAGCGTGGCCGTGCCCGTCTTCGGCAACCGCTGGCGCGTCGCGGGCGCGCTATGCATAGGCATGCCTGCCAGCGCCGACGTCGCACCGAAGCTGCACGCCTATGCGCCGCGACTGTTGCAGGCCGCGCAATCCCTGTCGGCGCTGCTGAGCTATGACGCCGGCACGGCGCGCCACGAAAACCGGCCACGCGCAACCTGGCATCCCTGACCCCTCCCGGGATGTCGCTTGACGCCGCTAATTGCCGAAAGACGCCTGATCACGCATCCAGGCAGGACTTCGGCACGCGGATCCAGCCTTCCATCAGGATGCGCGCGCTGCGGCTCATCAAGGCCTTGGTGACCTGCCAGTCGCCATTGACCAGCTTGGCCTCGGCGCCCACACGCAGCGTGCCGGACGGGTGGCCGAAACGCACCGACTGGCGTTCGCCGCCGCCGGCCGCCAGATTGACCAGCGTGCCCGGCACCGCGGCCGCCGTACCGATAGCCACCGCGGCGGTGCCCATCATGGCATGGTGCAGCTTACCCATCGACAACGCACGCACCAGCAGGTCCGCGTCACCCGTGCCAACCTGCTTGCCGCTGGAAGAGGTATAAGCACTGGGCGGCGCGACGAAGGCGACCTTGGGCGTGTGCTGACGCGTCGCCGCCTCGGCCAGGTCCTTGATCAGGCCCATTTTCAAGGCCCCATGCGCACGGATGGTTTCGAAGCGCGCCAGGGCTGCTTCGTCGCCATTCAGATCATCCTGCAGCTCGCGGCCGCTATAGCCGATATCCGCCGCGTTCAGGAAGATGGTGGGAATGCCGGCATTGATCAACGTGGCATCGAAGGTGCCGATGCCCGGCACTTCCAGGCGGTCGACCACCTTGCCGGTGGGGAACATCGCACCGCCATCCTCACCCTCGTCCGCCGGATCGAGGAATTCCAGACGCACCTCGGCCGCGGGAAACGTCACGCCATCCAGTTCGAAGTCGCCCAGCTCCTGCACCTGGCCGTCCGTGATCGGCACATGCGCGACAATGGTCTTGCCGATATTGGCCTGCCAGATGCGTATCGTCACCTCGCCATTGCGCGGAATGCGCGCAGCGTCGATCAATCCCATATGAATGGCGACCGGTCCCACCGCCGCCGACAGATTGCCGCAATTGCCGCTCCAGTCCACGAAGGGCTGGTCGATCGACACCTGGCCGAACAGATAATCCACGTCGTGGCCAGGCCGCGTGCTGCGCGCCAGGATCACCGACTTGCTGGTGCTGGACGATGCATTGCCCATGCCGTCGATCTGCTTGCCGTAGGGGTCGGGGCTGCCCAGGGCGCGCAACAGGATGGCGTCGCGCACGGCGCCAGGCTGGCGCGCGGCTTCCGGCAGGTCGTCCAGATGAAAGAACACCCCTTTGCTGGTGCCGCCGCGCACATAGGTCGCGGGGATCTTGATTTGATGATCGACGGCCATATCAGGCTCCCTGTTCTTGAGCGAGGAAATCTTGCGCGAAGCGTTGCAGCACGCCACCTGCTTCGTACACCGACACTTCTTCAGCGGTATCCAGGCGGCAGATGACGGGCACTTCGGCGCGCGTCCCATCCTTGCGCTGGATCACCAGCGTCAGGGTGGCGCGCGGCGTGCGCTCGCCCACCACGTCATAGGTCTCCGACCCTTCCAGCGCCAGCGTGTGGCGATTGACACCAGGCTGGAATTCGAGAGGCAGGACGCCCATGCCGATCAGATTGGTGCGGTGGATGCGTTCGAATCCTTCCGCCACCACCGTCTCCACGCCGGCCAGGCGCACGCCCTTGGCGGCCCAGTCACGCGAAGAGCCCTGGCCGTAGTCGGCGCCGGCGATGATGATCAAGGGTTGCTTGCGGTCCAGATACGTCTCCATCGCTTCCCACATCCGCACGACCTTGCCTTCAGGTTCCACACGGGCGAGGGATCCCGCCCGCACCTGGCCGTCGGCATCCCGCACCATCTCGTTCTTCAGCGTGGGATTGGCGAAGGTGGCGCGCATGGCGGTCAGGTGATCGCCGCGATGGGTGGCGTAGGAGTTGAAGTCCTCTTCCGGCACGCCCATGCGAGCCAGGTATTCGCCCGCCGCGGAGTTCGCCAGGATGGCATTGGACGGCGACAGGTGATCGGTGGTGATGTTGTCCGGCAGGATGGCCAAGGGCCGCATGCCCTTGAGCGTGCGCGGATTGGCGGCCAAGGCACCCACGCCCTCGGTGTCCCAATAAGGCGGACGGCGGATGTAGGTGGACTGCGCACGCCAGTCGTACTGCGGGCTCACCGCGGTCTCCACCGAAATATCACGCGCGAACATCGGCTCGTACACCCGGCGGAACATGTCCGGCTTCACGGCGGCCTTGACGATGCTGTCGATTTCCTCGTCGCTGGGCCAGATGTCCTTCAGGCGGATTTCCTTGCCGTCGACCACCGCCAGCACATCCTTTTCGATATCGAAGCGCACCGTACCGGCGATGGCATAGGCCACCACCAGCGGCGGCGATGCCAGGAACGCCTGCTTGGCGTAGGGATGGATGCGGCCGTCGAAATTGCGGTTGCCCGACAGCACGGCGGTGGCATACAGGCCGCGGTCGATGATTTCCTGCTGCAGGGCCGGATCCAGCGCGCCGCTCATGCCGTTGCACGTGGTGCAGGCGAAGGCGACGATGCCGAAGCCCAGCTGTTCCAGATCGCCCAACAGGTCCGCTTCCTTCAGGTAGAGCTCGACGGCCTTGGAGCCGGGGGCGAAGGACGACTTCACCCAGGGCTTGCGCGTCAGGCCCAGGCGGTTGGCATTGCGCGCCAGCAGCGCCGCGGCGATCACGTTGCGCGGATTGGACGTATTGGTACAGGACGTGATGGCCGCGATGATCACGGCGCCGTCCGGCATCAAACCCTGCGCCTCCTGCGCCTTGGCCTGTTCCAGGCCCGCGCTGGTGGCGATGCCGCGCTCGGCCAGGGCAGAGGTCGGCAAGCGCCGATGCGGATTGGACGGGCCGGCCATATTGCGCTCGACCGAGGACAGATCGAATTGCAGTTCGCGTTCGTAGTGGGCGTCGCGCAGGCTGTCCGCCCAGAAGCCCGCCGTCTTCGCATACGCCTCGACCAGGCGCACCTGCGTTTCTTCGCGGCCGGTCAGCCGCAGGTAGTCCAGCGTCTGCTCGTCGATCGAGAACAGCGCGGCCGTGGCGCCGTATTCCGGGCACATATTGGAAATGGTGGCCCGATCGCCGATGGTCAGGGCACGCGCGCCGTCACCGAAGAATTCCAGATAGGCGCCAACCACTTTTTCCTTGCGCAGGAATTCCGTCAGGGCCAGCACCATGTCGGTAGCGGTAATGCCGGGCTGCGGGCGGCCGGTCAGCCGCACGCCGACGATTTCCGGCAAGCGCATCCAGGACGCGCGTCCCAGCATGACGTTTTCCGCTTCCAGCCCGCCCACCCCTACCGCGATGACGCCCAGGGCGTCGACGTGGGGCGTGTGGCTGTCGGTGCCGACACACGTGTCCGGGAAGGCCAAGCCATCCTGCACATACACCACTGGCGACATCTTCTCCAGATTGATCTGGTGCATGATGCCGTTGCCCGCCGGAATCACGTCGACGTTGGCGAAAGCCAGCTTGGTCCAATCGATGAAATGGAAACGATCCTCGTTGCGCCGGTCTTCGATGGCCCGGTTCTTGGCGAACGCATCCGGATCGAAGCCGCCGCACTCCACCGCCAGCGAATGATCGACGATCAGTTGCACGGGGACCACGGGATTCACCAGGGCGGGGTCACCGCCTTCGGCCGCGATGGCGTCGCGCAACCCCGCCAGATCCACCAGGGCGGTCTGGCCCAGGATGTCGTGGCACACCACGCGCACCGGATACCAGGGGAAGTCGCGGTCGCGGCGGCGCTCGACGAGCTGCCGCAGGCAGGCTTCGAGGATGGCGGGGTCGCAGCGCCGCACCAGATTCTCGGCGTGTACGCGTGCAGTGTAGGAAAGCTGGTCCCAGGCGCCGGGTTTCAGGGCATCGACCGCCGCGCGGGCGTCGATGTAGTCTACGGCGGTGCCCGCGAGGGGCTTGCGGTAACGAGTGCTCATGGGTGATGTGGCGAGACTGTGTCGGCCCCGCCCAAGTCCTTGATGATGTTGTTGTCTTCAAGACGGCATGGGAAGCGGCGGGTAGCCGCCGGTGGCTTGTCTCCACCCATGCGCGTCCGGTCTCGATCGCTATAGTAGCCGCTTACCCGGGATTATTTTTCTCGGCGGGCGGCTGCGGATTGTTCGCGGGGTTGGTGTCCACCTTGCTCACGCCTTCGATGCCGCTCTCCGTCCCCAAGGCGGCCAGGTCGACGCGCAGCGCCTCGGCCAGGACACCGTCATAGACCTCCTGGTCGTCTACATAGGCGGTATAGACGCGTCGATACTTGGCTTCCTTGACCGGATCCTGAATGGTGTCGCGGGTCCAGCGATAAAGGGGATACTGCGCCACGCCCTCGCGTTCGGCTTCGGCGACGTAATCGGCGAAGGCCTGGAATTGGGATTTGAGGACGGCGTGGTGGCGCGCCAGGACGGCGCGCAGCGGCGCATCCTCGGACGCGTCGGGCTGGTCGCGCAACCGGGCGGCCATGGCCGCGGTCACGCGCAGGCGAATTTGATACTGCCAGGTATCTTGCACGGAGGCCTCGCTGCTGGGACGCGCATCCCGGGCTGGGCGCGCGGACCGCGGTATTTTACGCCGCCCGTCCATGCGGCTCGGGCGGCCGGGTCGCGATGAAGCAGTCCGAAATAACAGTGGGGAATATCAATTGATATTCCCCACGCCCCACTGGCAAACAGATCTCCATTACGGGGGCAAGAGGAATTTCTCATTCGAGAAAAAGGGGGAAATATCATTTGATATTTCCCCCTTGAGACTTACCGCTGCAGGCAGTGCCCGATTGTCCACCGCGAACGGGCCGTTAATCCCAATCAGGTGCCAGGCCGGCCGGGCTGACTTCGCGGCCATTGCGTTCCAGGCCGGCGATGGCGGCCATGTCGGCGTCGGACAAGCGCAAGGTCCGCGCTTGCAGATTGCCCGCCAGATTGGCCCGCTTGGTCGACGACGGGATTACCGCGTAACCCAATTGCATGGCCCAGGCCAGTGCCACCTGCGCCGGCGTGGCTTGATGCCGCGCCGCGATGTCGCCCAGAACCGGATCGCCCAGCACCTTGCCGTAAGCCAGCGTCATATAGGACGTCACCGTGATGCCCTGCGCCTGCAGGAATTGCGCCAGCTTGCGATTCTGCAGATACGGACTGAGTTCGATCTGGTTCGTGGCAATATTGCCCTCGCCCACGGCGGCAATGGCTTCGCGCGTCAGCGCGATATTGAAATTGGAAATCCCGATCTGGCGCGTCAACCCCCGCTCGCGGGTTTGCGCCAGTGCGGTCATATAGGCTTGCAGCGGCACACCGTTGCCCGGCGCGGGCCAATGGATCAAGGTCAGGTCGACGTAGTCCGTGCGCAGCTTGCGCAGGCTTTCTTCCAGACTGGCAGCCAGCTTCTCGGGTGCGTAGTTGTCGACCCAGATCTTGGTGGTCACGAAGATTTCCTGGCGTGCCACGCCAGACTCCGCGATGGCCTGCCCGACCTCGGCTTCATTGCCATAGATCTGCGCGGTATCGACGGCGCGATAACCCAGCTCCAGGCCGGTACGCACGGAGTCGATCACAACCTGGTCCTTCAAGCGGAAGGTGCCGATACCGAATTGGGGAATGGTGGAGGTAGTCATGTTTATTCCTTATTGAATGAATATGTGCTCAAGCCATTGCCAGGCGGCGCCGGCGCGAGGCCTGCACCAGAACCAGCAGCAGCCCCGCGATGGCGATGGCCGCGCCCGCCAGTGGGACCGCCGCATAACCCAGTCCCGCCGAAATCGTCGCACCGCCAACCGCCGCGCCCAAGGCATTGCCCAGATTGAAAGCGCCGACATTGACCGAAGACGCCAGGCCAGGCGCCCGCTCGGCCGCCCGCATCACGCCCATTTGCAGCGGCGGCACGACAGCGAACGTGGCCGCGCCCCACAGCAGCAAGGACACCGCGGCACCGACATGCGACTGGCCCAGCAGCGGGAAGGCCAGCATCACCACGATCACCAGACTCAGGAAACCGATCAGGCTGCCCGCCAGCGAGCGGTCCGCAAGTTTGCCACCGGCCGCGTTGCCGATGGAAAAGCCGACACCGATCAGCACCAGCATCGCCGTGATGAATTGCGGGCCGGCACCGGTAAGCGACTGCAGGGTCGGCGCGATATAGGTATAGAGGGTGAACATGGCGCCGGAACCCAGCACCGTCGTCAGCAGGGCCACCAACACGGCCGGCTGCGTCAGGACCGACAGCTCGGCGCGCACGTCCGGACGGCGGCCGCTTTCGCCGCGCGGCAGGGCCAGCCACAAGGTACTCATTGCCAGCACGCCCAGGACAGCGGTGGCGGCGAAAGACATGCGCCAGCCTATGGTCTGGCCCAGCCAGGTCGCGGCCGGCACGCCGCCGATATTGGCGATGGTCAGCCCCATGAACATCGTGGCCACGGCGGTGGCCTGCTTGTGCCGCGGCACCACGCTGGCGGCCACCAGCGAACCCAGGCCGAAGAAAGCGCCGTGGTTCAGGCTGGTCACCAGGCGCGCCAGCAGCAGCGTGTAATAGCCCGGCGCCATCGCCGACAGCAGATTCCCCACGGTGAAGATGCTCATCAGGATGATCAACGCCGTGCGGCGCGACCAGCGCGACAGCGCCAGCGTCATCAGGGGAGCGCCCAGCATCACGCCGATGGCGTAGGCGCTGACCAGCATCCCCGCGCTGGGGATGGAAACGTGCACGCCCTCGGCGATGACAGGCAGCAAGCCCATCGGCGAGAACTCGGTGGTGCCGATGCCGAAAGCGCCAACGGCCAGGGCAAACAGCGGGAACGCCGAAGACCTTTCCGTCCGCGGACTGGCATTCGAACTAGGTAGATCAGACATGGTGGAATCCGTCCGCAGCGTTATGCTGCATAGCAAAATAAAGCCGCAGTGTGCCGGATTTAAGCCCGCCTGGACACCACCAACCGGGCGAAATACTCTTTACGAAAAATCAACAATCACTATCCCTGGATTTACCGTGACGCCATACTGCCCCCGCTGCGGGCATTGACGGGGTCCCCCGGCGCACCGCCAAAAATCTCCCGGCAGACTTGCCGCAGCGACTCGGCGAACAGGGTGTCGACCGGCCGCGCGCCTTGGGCGCGGGTGAACAGCGCGATGGGCGGCAGGGTCCAGTTGAAGGAGTACGGCACGATGGCCACCCCGGCGATGCGTACGAGTTCATCGGCCACGTCCGATGGCACGATGGAGACCGCTGTTTCGCTGGCCGCGATCATCTCGCCGATCAATCGGGCCGAGCCGCTTTCCACGATGGGCGTGGGCGGCGCCAGCCCGGCGCCCAGGAACATGTCAGCCACCTGCTCCCGCATGGGGGTGTGCGGCGCGCCCAGGATCCAGTCCAACTCCACCAGCACCGGCCAGTCCAGACGGGTGCGTCCCAGCCGGGCGGCCAGGCGGCGGCTGGCGATCAGGCGAGGCTGCTGCTGATAAAGCCGTTCGAACGCCACGCCGTCCAGGTCCAGGGTGGCCGAGGCGCGGCCGATCACGATGTCGACATCATGCTCGCGCAGGCGCGCCAGCAATGGCTCGCTGGCCGCCTCGTGCACGGTCACGGTCAGGCGCCGCTTGCCGTCCGGCAGGGTGCGCTGGATGGCCGCCGACAGGATGCGCCCGGATATGAAAGGAATGACGCCGATGTGCAGGTGCGCCGCATGGCCGGCCACCACCGTTTCCATATCCCGGACCAGGTGCTCCAGGTCATGCACCATGGCGCTGGCCCGGCTCAATACCACCTCGCCCAGGGCGGTGGGCGCCATGCCGCGCACGGAACGGTCGAACAGGGGCGCCCCGAACATGCCCTCCAGTTCGGCCAGCGCGTTGGTGATGGCGGGTTGGCTGCTGGCCATGCGCTCGGCCACCCGGGTCAACGAGCCATAGCGGCGGATGTTCAGCAGCAGGGTCAGGTGGCGCATTTTCAGGCGCGCGCCCAGACGGCGCAGCACCTCGTCGGCGTCGAATCCAGCCATGATCAGGACCAGTCGGGGTTAAACCATTAGGAAAATATTATCGAATCATAGCAATTCAGAATTTTATAGTTATGCCTTGAAGCCTAGAATTCATGCCTGGTACGCCGCCACAGGCTAAAGGAGAGGAAAACAATGACCGACAGCAATGACCGCAAAGCCGCGCTCGACTATCACGAGTTTCCCGTCCCCGGGAAAATCGCCGTTACCGCCAGCAAGCCCCTGGTAACCCAACGCGACCTGGCGCTGGCCTATACGCCCGGCGTGGCCGCGGCCTGTGAGGAAATCGTCGCCGACCCCGTCAATGCTGTCCGTTACACCGCCCGCGGCAATCTGGTGGGCGTCATCACCAACGGCACGGCCGTGCTGGGCCTGGGCAATATCGGCGCGCTGGCCTCCAAGCCGGTGATGGAAGGCAAGGCGGTGCTGTTCAAGAAGTTCGCCGGCATCGACGTCTTCGACATCGAGATCAACGAAACCGATCCGGACAAGCTGGTCACCATCATCGCCGGCCTGGAAGCCACCTTCGGCGGCATCAACCTGGAAGACATCAAGGCGCCCGAGTGCTTCACCGTCGAGCGCAAGCTGCGCGAACGCATGAAGATCCCGGTCTTCCATGACGACCAGCACGGCACCGCCATCACCGTCAGCGCCGCGTTCATCAACGGCTTGAAGGTGGTCGGCAAGGACATCAAGCAGGTGAAAGTGGTCACGTCCGGCGCCGGTGCCGCCGCACTGGCCTGCCTGGACCTGATGGTGGACCTGGGTCTGCCGCTGGAAAACATCTGGGTCACCGACATCGAAGGCGTGGTCTACGAAGGCCGTGTCGAGCTGATGGACCCGGACAAGGAGCGCTTCGCCCGCAAGACCGACCTGCGCAAGCTGACGGAAGTCATCGAAGGCGCCGACGTGTTCCTGGGCCTGTCGGCCGGTGGCGTGCTCAAGGCCGAGATGGTCGCCAAGATGGCGGCCCGTCCGCTGATCCTGGCCCTGGCCAACCCGACGCCGGAAGTGCTGCCGGAAGTGGTCAAGAGCGTGCGCGACGACGCCGTCATGGCCACGGGCCGTTCGGATTACCCGAACCAGGTCAACAATGTGCTGTGCTTCCCGTACATCTTCCGCGGTGCGCTGGACGTGGGCGCCACCACCATCACGCGCGGCATGGAAAAGGCGGCGGTATACGCCATTGCCGGCCTGGCCGAGGAAGAACAGAACGAAATCGTCGCGGCGGCCTATGGCACCTATGACATTTCCTTCGGCGCGGATTACTTCATTCCCAAGCCTTTCGATCCGCGCCTGATCGTGCGCATCGCGCCGGCCGTGGCCAAGGCCGCCATGGAAGAAGGCGTGGCCACCCGTCCGCTGAACGACCTGGAAGCGTACGCGGACCAGTTGCAGCAGTTCGTGCATCACTCCGGCGCCTTCATGAAACCGTTGTTCGCGGCGGCCAAGCAGTACGTGCGTGACGGCGGCAAGGCCCGCATCGTCTTCACCGAAGGCGAAGACGAGCGCGTGCTGCGTGCGGTGCAGGTGATCGTCGACGAGAAGCTGGCGCGCCCCATCCTGGTCGGCCGCCCCGCCGTGCTGCTGTCGCGTATCGAGAAATTCGGCCTGCGCCTGCGCCTGGGCCAGGATGTGGAAGTCACCAACCCCGAATTCGACGAGCGCTTCCACCAGTACTGGACGACATACTGGGACCTGATGAACCGGCGCGGCGTCACCAAGGAAATGGCGCGCGTGGACATGCGCCGCCGCCTGACCCTGATCGGTTCGATGATGGTGCGCCTGGGCGACGCCGACGGCATGATCTGCGGCACCGTGTTCGGCTACCACGACCATCTGCGCTTCATCGATGAAGTGATCGGCAAGAAACCGGGTGCCAAGACCTACGCGGCCATGAACATCCTGCTGCTCGATGAGCGTACCGTGGCGCTGCTCGACACCCACGTCAACGAAAACCCCAGCGCCGAGCAGATCGCCGAATACACCATCGCGGCGGCCGAGGAAATGAAGCGCATGAACCTGCTGCCCAAGGTGGCATTGCTGTCGCGTTCGAGCTATGGCTCGGGCAGCTCGGCCTCGGGCGAAAAGATGCGCGAAGCGCTGCGCCTGATCCGCGAGCAGGCGCCGGACCTGGAAATCGACGGCGAAATGCACGGCGACTGCGCCCTGGACGAAGCCCTGCGCCTGAAGGTGCTGCCGGATTCGCCGCTGAAGGGCTCGGCCAATCTGCTGGTCTGCCCCAATGTGGACGCCGGCAATATCGCCTACAACCTGTTGAAGACGGCCGCCGGCAGCAACGTCGCCGTGGGTCCCTTCCTGCTGGGTGTCAACGCGCCGGTGCAGATCCTGACGTCGAGTTCGACCGTGCGGCGGATCGTCAACATGGCGGCATTGACGGTACTCAAGGCGAACAGCGAGCCGGCGGCGTAAAGATCCCAGGGCATAGCCACCTGGAAACTTGAACATCCTGGAACAGAAGGCCCTGACGGCTCCGCCGTCAGGGCCTTTTTACTGTCGCGGGGACTCTACGCTGAAGCGGGCAAGTTGAAAATCAACCCTGGTCCGCGACCGCTTTGGCCGGCACCAGCAGTACCGGGCACGTCGCCAGGCGCAGGAAGGCCTCGGCGACGCTGCCCAGCATCATGCGTTGGAAACCGCGCCGTCCATGCGTGCCCAGCACCACCAGGTCGGCGCCCTCTTCCTGCGCCGTATCCTGCAACTGCTGGGCGATGGTCGGGGAAATGCCTTCCTTGTCGATGTAGCGGGCCTTGCCCCGCACACCGGCGGCAGCCAGGCGCTCGTTGGCGGCAGTCACCACTTTGTTTGCCTCTTCGAGCATGGCATCACGGACAGGCGTCACGTCATAGACGGCGGTGGTGTAGTAAGCGCTGGAATACTCGATGACATAGACCGGCAGCACCTCCGCGTTTTCCTTGCTGCCCAGATGCAGGGCATGCTCGAAAGCGGCCTGGGCCACGTCGCTGCCATCGAGGGCAACCAGAATTTTGCGATACATGAAACACTCTCCTAGGGTCGACGTTGATGTAACCATGATCCGGCGCACGCCGTCTGGACGCCATGATCTGGGTCAATAACCCCCCGACCCGAACTGTACCCCCGTGCCCACGATTCAGGCTACCTGCCGCCGCCGCGCTTGCGCCAGTGACACCCATGGCGACGGCCAGCGCTTCGTCCAACGACACGGCGACGCCGTGTCTCGAAGGCGTCGCCCCGGCTGACGCCCGCGATTCCCAGCCTGGCTACATAACGGTTTCCCTCAGCGGAGACGGCACGACATTGGGAAGGATCATCTTGCCCGCTTCAAGCATGAGCTCCGCC
Source organism: Bordetella sp. LUAb4 (assembly GCF_021325795.1). Classification (GTDB taxonomy): domain Bacteria; phylum Pseudomonadota; class Gammaproteobacteria; order Burkholderiales; family Burkholderiaceae_B; genus Bordetella_C. The sequence goes on from NZ_JAHPZX010000001.1 coordinate 400,602, forward strand.
TTGCTGGTATGGCCAATGGCGCCGCCGGCAATGGCCAGGACCGGGCTGCCGGCCCGGCTGCCGGATTCGCTGCCGGACTCCCCGCCAGATTGCGCCCTGGGTTGACCGCTGCCTTGACTAGCGCCGCTGCCTGCATCGCTACTTTCGCCCGCGCCGAAGCCCAGCCTCTCCTTTTCGGCATCCACCTTCACGAAGGCGCGGTACAAGGCTTCGGCGAAGTCCTCATACACGATGTACTCCTGCCTATCGACCAACAGCTTGACCGTCGACAGCTTGGGCTGGAAGAACTCGATCATGTATCCGCCGTTCGAGATCGAATGCTTGCCCAGCTCGCGCATCATCCACTTCACGTCTTTCGCATCCAGGAGCTGCGCAGCCGGCACCATCCAGGTTTCGAAGTCCTTGCCTCCTCCCGATGCGGCATACGCCTCCATCAGGCTCTTGAACGCGTCGAAGGTTCCAATGGGACGCTGGTCCCGCCGTGCTTTGACAACCCTGGCCAAGACGTCCCGCAACATGATATTCACGACGACTTTGTTCAAGGACTCCGCGGCGGCTGCCCGTACGTTGCTGGCTTGATCGACGACGGCGCTATCAGAAGGCATTTCGAAGAATTTGCCGATCACGTAATTCCACGCGCGCGTCCAGCGCCGCCGCTGCTTTCCCGAGAGCACGAGCGGCCGGACCGGCTCGCCGAACAACAGCTTCCCGGCGTCTTGCAGTTGTCCATGCCGACCTGTCGCCAACGCCACTTCCATCTCACCCCTCACGTAAGCCCACGCGTAATCCGCGCCCTCGTTCCTGGCCAGCTGCTTGACCGATGCGATCAGGGCGCGCGTTTCGACGTCCAGCTTCCTGAACGTCGTTTTTGCGTCTTCAGGCAGGAACAGGTTATGCACGACGCGATGAACCCCACTGGTCACATTCACGTGCCGCCGCCGCGCGCGCGCTTCCTGCAAGGCGCGGCCGCTCTTGAACGCGGACTTCACATGGAACCAGATCTCGCTGGCGAGCCGGCGGACCACGCCGCCGCGGTGATAGACAAGCATTTCCCCGCTCCGCTCCGGGATCTGCCCCCATGTCGGGAAGGGCGACATCAGCATCTTCAATGTCTGCTCTGTCGCGGCATCGGGCACGGCGCCCTCGCCGGCGCTTTGTCGGCCCGCTGGGGCGCCTTGCGCGACCTGGCTTACCTGCAACGCCCCGTTGGTCTCAGCCGTGCTCACCTCAGCGATCCTGGCGAGACTCGACTGCACCGCCTGGGCATCGAACGGCACGACCGCGGAGGCAGAGACCTGAGGGAGCTGCTCAGCGGCGACCGCCGGCACACCCGGCGCATGTCCAGTACCGGCCGCACCCATGCTGCCCAGGGCACCGCCCACCGTGCCGCTACCCGCGCCGTCGGCTTGCGCGGCGGCTATCCTGCTCAAGTTGTCGAAGAACAGCCTGCCGAGCGCATCCCGCGCATCTCCCGCGTCGAAGGGGGCTTCGGATCGCGCAACGCTGACGACGTGCCGGACGGCGGCTATGATCTCCCCGACCTCGCGCGCCACGTTCTCCTTCTGGATACCCGCATCGCTCGCCCTCAGGGTTTCGGCGAGTGCCTGCGAGACGGCGCGATCCTGGCTGGACAACGCTTGCTGCTCCAGCAACTTTCCCACGGCCAACAACGCCGCGATGGGCGGTTTCTTGGCGCCGAGCATGCTCCTGGCGATGGTATCCGCCACTTCAGCCTGCGAGCAGGAAACGCTGCCGGGATCAGCCCCGAGCGCGATCCTGATGGGCAACTGCATCCACTCCGGCGCGAGCTCCTGGATGACGCGCGCGATATAGGCCTGCTCCGTCTCCCCGGCATTGTGCAGGCCGCACCTATACCCCTTGTACAGATCCACGAAGCTGTCGGCGATCGCAGGCAAGAGCGCCTTGTAATCCCCACCCTGCATCTGGATCAACAGCCCCGCGTTGAACAGGGTCCCGACAGGCGCCTGTTGCAGCAGGAACTTCATCCGCTCCGTCGCGGCCTGATCCAGGTTGTTCAACAAGTCTTCCACACGACGCTTGCGGTCCGAGCTGGCGCTGGAATCCGCGCTATCGTCGCTGTCGCCGCCGCCGTCCGAATACATGGCTTTGGCCTTCTCGCGAAAATCCGGCTCCTTGGCATAGAAACGGATACGCCTGAGGTTATAAAGATCAGAGTGCTTGAGCGCATCGCGCAGGGGCTGCACATACATCTGGTCATTCGTCGGCAAGTCCGCATCTTCACAAGTGTTGATGAAAGCACTCATGCGATCGGCGAACTCTTTCTCGATGGATTTACCGCCCGTCATCGCGGTGACCCCGCCATGGGTCCAGGGATCCAACTTGTGCTGCGCGAACTCCTTGGCATGGGACACCGTCTCTTTGGCCTTTCGCATGCTCTGTCTGAACACTGAATTGGTCTGGGCCTTTTCCTTCTTGACCACCTTGGTATAAGCATCGCCCAGGCAATCCACGAGCGCCCGGGCCTTCTTGCCAACCGCCTTCTCTTTCTTTCTCTGCTGTTTCGCACGTGCCTTTTCGTTGTCGTCGCCAGACACCCCAAGCTCTTTGATGATGGGGGCCTGGTGCGTGCGATGCAGGGTGAACCCGGTCGAGATTTTTCGCCTGATAGCCTCGAAGCGCCCGGCGGGTCCGGCACCGCTGTTATCGTCCGGCACGTCCACCGGTGCCTCGTGGAAGACATAGTTTGCGCCGTTCACATCAGCATCATGAGCATCGTCAAAGGACACCATCCCTTCGCCCGTGCAACGCTGCAGGTGGGAGCTTGCGTGCGAACCCGTAGATGACTTACGACGCGTCTCTTCGGATTGTCCGCCACCCGCGGTCTCCACGGCCCTGGCCGAGCGAATCGACTTCTTCTGTTGCGACTCGGGCAGTATCTTTTGGACAAACTTGCAATGCTTGAACCTGATGAACCCTCCCTTCACTCCATGCCTGGACTGTGTCTCCGCCCGGGATTCGCTTCCGTCGCTCGGCTGAAAGGACATGCCGCCGCACTCGCCGGACGACGCCCGTGAAGGCTGCTGGCGCTGGGGTACCGTAGGCGAGTTGTCTTGTATTCTTGTCATGCGTGGCCTCTTCAATCTGCATGCACGATGCCAAGCAAGGCATCGCTGGATGTCTGCTCGGTTCACACGCAACGCCTGCTGGTTCCCCGCCGTTATGGACGTAGCGAGAACAAAGATTTCATCTTGTTTATTCCTGCTTTCATCCTGTTTCCAGGCACGGCGTGACGGCATATGCCTATCAGCGCTCCCCATAGAGGGAAAAGCCGCCTGTCGCACTGCGTCGCGCCTATCGGGGCAGCCTTGTCATTTTTATCAAAGCAGCGTTAAACCCATCGTCCCGAGGACCTGGAAATGTTTTTCGGCCCTGCTGCTGCCCCTCGGAAAAACACAAATACCTTGTGGGAAATAACTGATAAAACCTGCTGCCCAGTGGCGATGTCAACGCCCAGAGGCGCCTTGGCGGCCCCCGCGCGCCGCGCGATCCTGGTGTCGGCCGCCTTCAGCGCCAACAAATGATGGCCTCCCCGCTCACGCCACCTTTGAGCCACGTCAATATGCTGCCAGTCCAGCGAGCCTACGATCCAGGCTGGGATTTCATGATGGCTGGGGTTGCCCATGTTCAAACGCATCGCCGTGCACCTCGATGACGACGCCGCGTGCACGCGCCGCGTGCGGGCCGCGGCCCAGGTCGCCCGCGACCATGAGGCCACCCTGGTCGGCATCTACACCAGCTACCTGCCGCCGCAGTATGCCTATGACGAAGGCATCGTCCCGGACGACGTCTACGCGGTACTGCTGCGCCGCCTGACGGACAACCGCAAGGCCGCGCACGAACTGCTGCAAAAGGCAGCGCGCGCTACCGGTGTCCCGGTCCAGTGGCGTGCCCCCGAAGGGTTGCCGGCGGAAGCGCTGGCCCGCCACGCCCGCAGCTGTGACCTGCTGGTGCTGGGCCAGTCGGGCGAAGACGATCCGGAAAGCGTGGTCACCCCGTACTTCACCGAATCCATCATCATGACCCTGGGCCGGCCAGTGCTGATCATCCCCACCCAGGGTGAATTGCCGCCCCTCGGACGCAACGTCATGTTTTGCTGGGACCAGGGCCGCGAGGCGGCGCGGGTGCTGGCCGATGCCGATCCGGTATTACGCCGCGCCAATGAACTGCTGGTGCTATCGGTCACCTCGCGTCCCGTCACGCCGGCCGTGCGCGACGACCTGCACGATTACTTCGCCGCGCACGGGTATCCGCCGCCACAGCGGCTGATCCGCGATGGCCGCCAGAGCGACGTCGGCCGTCTGATCCTGGAAAGTGCCGACGAACGCGGCAGCGATCTGGTCGTCATGGGCGCCTATGGCCACCACCGTCTGCGCGAATGGGTCATGGGAGGCGCCTGCAGCGCCGTGCTGCGCGCCACCACGGTGCCGGTGCTGCTGTCGCACTGAGATGGCCTGCCCAATGAGTGATCGCGGGGTCGCCACGGGGGCTACCTCGACCCCGAGGCCGGTGCCCCTGCAGCCCCGACGTATACTTTGACCACGGATTTTTCGGTCTCCATCCTTGCGCCATGCCCCCGGTCCTGCCGTCGCTGCTGCTCGCTCTCCCCTGTATTGCTGTTGGATACGCCCTCGCGCGGCTGCGGCAACGCCCGACCCGCACGCCCGCCCCTGGCGAAACGCGTCTCTACGGCATCATCCAATCGGCCATGGAGGCCATCATTACGGTCGATGCCTCCCAAACCATCATCATCTTCAACCCGGCCGCCGAGCGCATCTTCCTGTGCCCCGCCACCGATGCCATCGGCACATCGCTCAACCGCTTCATCCCTCTCCGTTTCCGCCACACCCACCCGCAGGATCTGGCCCGCTTCGGCCGCACCGGTGTGTCGGAGCGGCAGATGGGCGGAGATCGCAAGGTCACCGGCCTGCGCGCCAATGGCGAAGAATTTCCCCTGGAGGCGTCCATCTCGCAATGGGAAGACGAGCACGGCAAGCTCTACACCGTGCAGCTGCGCGACGTCACCGAACGTGAAAGGGCCAACCGCGAACTGGAAGCGTCGCGCAATGAGCTGACGCGCCTGTCCACCGCCATCCAGAACATCCGCGAGGAAGAAAAAACCCATATCGCGCGCGAACTGCATGACGACCTCGGCCAAAGCCTCACGGCCATGAAGATGGGCCTGTCGCTCCTGGAAGGCATGCTGCCGGGCGATGCGGCGGCGGCGCGCGCGCAGGCCGCGTCGCTGCACGCCTTGATCAACGCCACCGTGGGCTCGGTTCGGCGGATCGCCTCCAACTTGCGGCCTGTCATGTTGGATGACCTGGGACTTTTCGCGGCGGTCGAATGGCTGGCCCAGGACTTCAGCGAGCGCTACGCTATTGAGACGGATGTTCACATCGGCGATGAACAGATAGAGTTGGGCCATGAACTCACGACCGCCGTATTTCGCATCGTCCAGGAAGCTTTCACCAACACCGCGCGCCATGCCGGCGCAACCCGCATCACGCTGCGCCTGGCGTGCGACGCGCGGCAGTGCCGCATCGACATCCGCGACAACGGCGTCGGGACCACGCCAACGCAAATGGCCAAGGCGGAGTCCTTCGGTCTATTAGGTATCCGCGAGCGCGTGCGGTTGCTGGGCGGCGCCCTCGTCCTGCATAGCGAACCCGGACAAGGCTTCCACCTGGTGGCCACCCTCCCCATCACCACCGACATAGTCCAAGAGACATCATGACGCGCATCTTGCTGGCCGACGACCATACCCTGGTGCGGGAAGGCCTGAAACAGATCCTGGGCATGGCCGAGGGCTTGTCGGTCCAGGGTGAAGCGTCCAACGGCGCCGAAGCGCTGACGCTGCTACGCCAGGGCCACTGGGACGTGCTGCTGCTGGACCTGTCCATGCCGGGACGCAGCGGTGTCGAACTGATCCGCCAGATCAAGGATGAATTTCCCCGCCTGCCTATCCTGGTGCTGACCATGCACGGCGAGCAGCAGTACGCCGTGCGCGCGCTGAAGGCCGGCGCGTCCGGCTACCTGACCAAGGAAAGCGCCGCCGCGGAACTGGTGGCGGCGGTGCGCAAGGTGGCCACGGGCGGCGTCTACCTGAACATGGACATCGCCGAGAAAATCGCGCGTGATTTCTCGCCCATGGCCTCCGCCCTGCCTCATCAGCAGTTGTCCGACCGCGAATACTCGGTGTTCCGCCATCTGGCCATGGGCCGCAGCATCGGCGAGATCGCCGCCCTGCTTTGCATCAGCGGCAAGACCATCAGCACCTACAAGACACGGGTCCAGCAAAAGATGCGGATCAACAACCAGGCGGAACTGATCCACTACGCCATCAAGCATCGCCTCTTGGACGAGCCCGGCGAGGGCTTTGATTGATCCGGGCCGGCCACGCTCAGCCGCCGGCCACACTCAATCGTTCGCCGCGGGCTGCCAGTGCCGGCGGTACTTCAGCCACATGAACACCGTCACGGTAATGCCGATGCAGGCGAAGGCCATGGCCAGCATCCAGAACGCCACGCCGTGATTGAGCACGTAGCCGGACACCATCAGCCCCACGGGCAGGCCATAGACCGCCATGGAGCGCAGGCCGATCACACTGCCCCGCAGGGACGGCGCGACGTTGCCAAGCAGAAAAGCCGCCATGGGAATCATGCACAGATTCTGGGCCACGCCCGCCAGGTAGATGAGGCCGAAGGCCAGCGGCAGCGTCTCGGTCAGCGCGAAGCTTACGATCAGGACATGCCAGACGATGCTGAAGCACAGCATCGTCTTGGCGGGATTCGGCAGCCGGATGCGCGACAAGAGAATGGATGACGTGATGCTGCCGGTGGCCGTGATGGCGATCAGCAAGCCCAGGCCGAACTCGTCCATGCCGAAGCGCTCCTTGGCGACATAGGGCAACAGCCCCGTCACGAAGGGATAGGCGGAGAAATTCACCAGGAAGGCCATGATCATGGTGGCGGTTTGCGCCGGCGCCCCGCGGACGGAACGCAGCGCCGCCTGGAACTGGCCGAAGACGGTATGGCTGTCGGCGTGCAGCGCCGGCCTGTCCATGCGCAGGCTCCAGGTGAAGAACGCGGACGTCGCATAGAGGGCCACCACGATGACATAGGCCCAGGCCAGCCCCATGGTGGCCATCAAGGCCGCGCCTGTCAGCGCGCCGCCCATCCGCGCCAGATCCACCGTCATCCGCGACAAGCCGATGGCGGGCAGCATCAAGGACCTGGGCACGATGCCGCTGGTCACGACATTGCGCATGCCCATGTCCGACGGCCGGATCAAGCCGCTGAGGGTGGCGAAGCCCAGGGCCAGCCAGGGGGTCAGCCAATGCATGTGCGCGAACAGGAGCAGGACGGCGGCCACCGTGGTGTAGAACAGCCGCATGGCCAGCATGGTATTGCGCTGGCCGTGGCGATCGCTCAGCGCGCCCAGCAGCGGGGATATCAGCGTGCCCAGGAATTGCAGCGAGGCGATGGCGGCCATCAACACCACCGAACCCGTCTCGATGAGCACATACCAGGCCAGGGCCAGGGTTTCTATTTCGAAAGCGCAGGACGTGCCGAGGTCGGCGGCCCATTGCCTGCGGTAATTCGGGATGGCGAAGGGACGAATCGCCGGTTCGGACAAAGAAGGGATAACCGCCGTCACGATGCCTCCCGATCGGTCAATCGGGAAACAGCTTCAGGGGTATATCCAAGAGCGCATCTCGCCGTTCTTCTCACGCTTGTCTCCTCAAGCAGGACGGGACGTCAGCGGCCCTCGACGGCACGCGCCAGGGGGGACTTGCTCATTTCGTTCTAGATATTGGGGGCCATCTTAACCAAACCTGGCCGTATTCCGCCACTTCCGTGCACCACAACGGCCTCCCGTCACAGCGCCGGCTTGAGCACCATCAGGAAATACACCACGACCATGGCGATGAAGGCGGGATAACCCAGGCGCTCCCACCACAAGGCGAAGCGCCAGTAGCGCAACGGCAAGGTCTTGGCCCCATCGGCATGGGCCGTGGCCGCCATCCTGGCCATCCGCGCCTGCAACCAGACCACCGGCAGCCAGCAGACGCCGGCCAGGATGTACAGCGCGATCGACAGTTGGATCCAGGGCGTCGTCCAGGACCAGCCCACCGAATGGGCCAGCCACAGGCCGGACAGGGGCTGGAAGATCACGGCAGGCGTGGTGAACCAGAGATCGGCCCTGACGACCAGCCGCGAGACAGTGGCGATGGACGCCACGTTGCCCGTCCGGTTGGTGAAGAACAGATAGAACGCCGTGCCGAAGCCGGTTCCCACCATGAGGACGGAGGACAGGATATGCAGTGCCTTGAGGACGAGATAGGCGTTCATGAGGTTTCCTTGTTTCCGCGCTCTTCACTGAGCAAAACGAAGAGCAGCGCCAGGATGGGCACGTTCTTGAGAATCGGGCCGAAGGGATGCCACAGAAATTCCGGCAGGGCGATGGCGATCAGGATGGAATAGCCGGCGATCAGCGCCGCCTGTGCCGCCCACAGGCGCCGGCCGGGACGTAGCAGCGTCGCCATGCCCAGGACCAGGTCCAGGGCCGATGCCAGGTACAGCATCGCGAGCGCCGGCGCGCCATGCAGATGCACCCGGGCGAGCAGATCCAGGCTGGCGGCTTGGGGATGGATGAAGGCACTGCAGATCGCCGTGCCGATCCAGGTCACGGCAAGCGCGCCACGCAGCAAAGGCCCCCGCCATGTACTCAAGGCCTCGTGGCGTAGCGCGGGGGCGTCTTGCGGCCGGATGAAGTCGTCGACGCCCGCGGGCAAGTGGCCCAGCACCTTGGCGGTCGTGGCTACCTCGGCCGTGTTGCCCTGGTTCAACATGCGCCAGGTGTCGCGCGTCAGCACCGAGCCGGGCACCCGGTCCAGCAACGTCGCACCCAGGGCGATCAAGGGCGCCGGGATGGCGACGCGCCAGGCAGCGGGAAAGCCCAGGGACTGGCGATAGGCGGCGAGCATGTCGCGATACGCCACTTGCGTGCCGCCCACCAGGTCCAGCGGCTGGCCGTCCGCCTCCGGCACCCGCTCCGATCTCAGCAAGTCGACGACGATGTCGGCCAGATCGTCGACATGGATAGGCCGCAGCAACTGATGCCCGCCCGCCGGCAGCGGATGTATCGGCGCCGACGCCAGCGCACGGAAGAAACGCGCCGAAGCGCCGGCCGTGCCATAGACCAGCGCCGGGCGCAGGATGTGGTGGCGCACGGGCAAGGTCTGAAGATGGTCATCGGCCGCGCGCTTGCTTTGGAAGTAAGACGTGGTGCCGGTCTCGGCGCCCAGGGCCGATATCTGCACGATGTGCTTCACCCCCGCCTGGCAGCTGGCCTCGAACAGCGCGATCGGCGCGCGGCGGTGCAGCAGGTCGAAGGTCTGATCCCGCCTTTCGACCAGGATGCCGACGGCATTGATGACGACATCGATGTCCCGCAGCCTGGGAACCCAGACCGCGGGGTCAGTGTCGGTGGCGTAGTCGATGGCGACATCCTTGCCGTTCCTCACGCCTTTGAACACACGATACCCGTCGCGCGTCAGAGCGTCGCACAGCGCGGCGCCGATGAAACCACGTGCACCGCACACCAGGATGTTCATCTCCCCTCCATTCATCGCGCCCTCTCTTTACAGTTATTTCTGTATAGACAGAAATATCAACTCAAAAAAAGCGGACGAAATGCCGCCCGCCATCGCTTGGCTTACTTCCCCGTGCGCCGCACCGCGCGGCTGAGCTTGGCGCCCATACCCAGCGTCTTCATCAGCGTTTCGGGTTTCATGCGCAGCATCTCATCGGCCCAGGTGGTGAGGGTTTCCAGGAACACCAGGGTGTCGCGAATGCGTTGTTCCGTGGCAGCGTCTTCCGACGCCATCTCGGGGCCGGTCAGGCTGTCGCGCAACATGGTCAGGGTCGGATCGATTTCCCGCTGGCGCCGTCCTTCGACGATCAGTTTGAACAGCTCCCACACATCCGTCGACGTCTCGAAATGATCGCGGCGGTCGCCCATGACGTGGACCACCTTGGCCAGGCGCCAGGACTGCAGCTCCTTGAGGCTGGTGCTGACATTGGAACGGGCGACGTTCAAGGTATCGGCAATCTCGTCGGCCGGCACCGGGCGTCCCAGCAGATAAAGCAAGGCATGGATCTGCGCGACGGTGCGATTGACGCCCCAGCGGGAACCCATTTCCCCCCAGTGGAGGATGAATCGTTCGGAGACAGGCGAGAGTTTCATGGGAGCCACTTTATGGGCTTCAGTTATTTCTGTCAAGACAGAAATAACTGAAAACTCCTGATGGCCGCCCGCGCTCAGGTCTTGTTGAACCGTGCCAGAAAGGATTGCGTCGCGGCCTGCGTCGGCGCGTCGATCACCTGTTCCGCGGGACCCGCCTCGACGACGACGCCGTCGCGCATGAAGATCACCTGGTCGGCCACCTCGCGCGCGAACGCAATCTCATGAGTCACCAGGATCATGGTCATGCCGTCCTCGGCCAACGCCTTGATGACGGCCAACACCTCGCCCACCAGTTCCGGATCCAGCGCCGAAGTGGCCTCGTCGAACAGCATGACGTCTGGCCGCAGCGCCAGCGCGCGCGCGATGGCCACGCGCTGCTTCTGGCCGCCGGACAACATGTCGGGATAGGCATCGGCCTTCTCCGCCAGCCCCACGCGCGTGAGCAATTCCATCGCCAGCTTGCGCGCCTGCGCCTTGGGAATCTTCTTCACCGTGACCGGCCCCTCCATGACGTTCTGCAGCGTCGTCATGTGCGGGAACAGGTTGAAGTGCTGGAACACCATGCCGGTGGTGGCGCGATAGCTGGCCAGATCCTTCTCGTGCATGCGCCGGCCATGGCCGCTGTCGAAGTCCATGCTGCGCTCGCCCACCCGTATCTTGCCGCCATCGGGCATCGTCAGCAGATTGATACAGCGCAGCAGCGTCGACTTGCCCGACCCGGACGGACCTATCATCGCCACCACGGAACCCCGCTCCACCTGCAGCGAAATATCCTTCAGCACCACATGCTCGCCAAAGCACTTGCTGAGACTCTTGATTTCAATCATCAGGTCGATCATGACGCATTCCTGTCCTGTTTGGCCAGGCGATTCTCGATGCGCTTGGACCATAGCGTGGCCGGGAACAGCACGATGAAATAGCAGATGGCGGTGATCGTATAGAGCTCCAGCGGACGATACGAATCATGCGCGGCCGACTGCGCCTGATACAGCAGGTCCGGCACGGCGATGACCGACAGCAGCGACGTGTTCTTCAGCTGCATGATCGACTGGCTCATCAAAGGTGGCACCATGCGCCGGAAGGCCTGCGGCAGGATGATGCGCCGCATGACCTGCTTGGTGCGCATGCCCATGGCCAGGCCGGCTTCGGTCTGCCCCCAGTCGACGCCCTGGATGCCCGCGCGCACGATTTCGGAATAGAACGCCCCGCCGTACAGCGTCAGCGACAGCGCCGCCGCGGTCGTGGGCGTCATCTCGATATTGGCCAGGACCGGCAGCGCATAGTAGAACCAGATCAGCTGGACCAGCACCGGCGTGCAGCGGAAGATTTCCACATAAGCCCGCAGGATGGCCTGGATATACCACGGTGCGCGCACCCGCCCGATGCCGACGGCCAGGCCCACCGCCAGGCCTGCTACCACCACGATGACCGTGTACACCACGGTATAGGCCAGGCCGCTCAACAACAGCTTGTGGTAGACCCAGATCGAGCCAAAGTCCCACTGATACACAACCGCTCCTTGAAATTCCTGCAATGCGCGCCCGTCTCCCGGGATGCCGGAAGAGACGGGCGTTCCTACGTTTTAGAACGTGGCTTCCTTGGGGAACAATTTGGGATCGACGCCTGCCAGCTTCTGCATGTTGTCGATGATGGTCTGCTTGATCATGCCCTTGGAGCGCTCGGCATTGAGCCACTGGTTGACGTACTCGGTGAAGGCCTGGTCGGGCTCTTTCTGCACGCCGATGGAGGTGGGCGCGGTCGCGGCCGGGGTCGGGATCACCAGGTGGCCCAACTGCGGCGACTTCGACAGCACGGTAACGGCCAGCAGGATCACCAGCACCTGCGCGTCGACGCGCCCGGTCTGCAGCGCCAGCGTCGCATCCCCCGAGGTCTCGAAGCGGTTCAGCTTCGCCTGGGTCAGGGATTGCGTGGCGAAGGTGTCCTGGTTCGAACCCTGGTCCACCGACAGGCGCACTTCCGGCTTGTTGACGTCATCCCAGGTCTTGGGATCGAAATTCTTCTTCGCGACCAGCGTGAACGTATTCTGGAACAGCGGATCGGTAAAACCGACGGTCTTCTTGCGTTGCTCGGTGGGCGCCAGGCCGAACATGCAGTCGATCTTGTTCGATTGCAGATCCAGCACCGCATTGCCCCACGTGGTATCGATGGCCTGCAGCTTGACGCCCATGGACTCGGCCAACTGGTTGGCGAAGTCGACGCAGAAACCTTGCCACTGGCCGGTCGCCACCGACTTGACGTAATACGGCGCCGCGCCGGCGATGAAGCCGGTGCGCAAGACCTTGGTGCGCTTGATGCGTGCCATGGTTGATTCATTCTGGGCAAACGCCGGCATGGAAATCATCGAACCTAGGCCGAACGCGCAAGTGGCCGATACAAAACTTCTGCGTGTGATCACGGCAGTCTCCTGAGTACTGAACATTCGCCTGAAAGCGCTACGGACAGCCCGCGCCCGCAGGGGCTGGGGCTTGTCCACCGGGAGGAATTCTAATCGCGCATTTCCTCATCCTAGGGGAGGATATTCACGAATCCGCCAGATTTTTGTGCGTAGGCGACGCAGGAATGGGACGAAAGTGGGGGACGCCTATTTCACGCCGCGCATCAATGCGGGCAAACCCTGAAGCCGCCATCCTGTCTGCGCCGGGTGATTCAGGCGGATTGCAACCGGATCGCCTCGATGAACCACCGCAGCATGCCCACCACGTCGAACACCGGCAGCCCGGTCGCGCGGCGGACCGCGGCGGCGAAAGGCGGCATATTGGTGCATTCGAAAACGATGGCGCCGACGTCGGGGTACTGCGCCACCAGGCTTTGTGCCGCTACCACCATTTCCAGCTCCAGGACGGAGAAATCGGCCTCCGAAGGCAGTGCGCGATCGGTGAACACGCGCCGAAAGAGGCTTTCCTCGGGCATGCCGACCATGGGCGTCGTGGTGTCCACGCCGACCGCGGTCAGATGCAGGTCCGTCAGGGCCGCCTGATTGATGGTGAGTATGCCCACCCGTTTCCCGGCCGGCAGCATGCGTTGCACCATCGGCACCTGCAACAGCGCGCTGGTGGCAACCGGCACGGACAGCCGTGCGCTGAGCTCCTGTTGATACAGGGTTAGAAAGCCGCAGCTGGTGGTAATCCCGCGCACACCCATATCGATCAATTCCTGGGCCGCGTCGACGAAGGGGTCGAGCAGACCGCGGCCCTCGTCCTCGATGACGCGGGCCGGCGTGGCCCCGCGCACGATCTTGAACTGCAACGGTACGGACCAGGTCGCGGCATTGCCGATTTCACCCGGATAGCGCGTGAAGCGGGTGTCGAGCATGAGGACGCCCAACGTAAGGCCATGGACAACCGGGCGGGAGAGTAAGGAGTCGTGGTTCATGATCGGAGTTAGGTCGAAGGTGCCGGGGAGATTGGGCAACATTACCCTGGGATGGGCAAGCCACTCCAGTTTGTACCGCAAATGCGCCAACCCATCGGAATGGGGTTCATCAGCGATACAAGGGCGCGTGGGCCGATCAGTATCGACCCACGCGCCCCGCCCTACACATGACGTCCTACCGGCGATCTCGGTTCGCCGTGCTCAGTTGGCCGTAATATGAGCGGCCTGGATCACGGTCTTGTAGCGTTCCAGTTCGCTCTTCGTGTAGTTGCCCAGTTGCTCGGGTCCCATGAAGTCGGCCTCGGCGCCCTGCTCCGCGGCTTTCTTGCGGAACTCCTCGGTCTTCGTGATGCGCTCGATCTCGCCGGCGAGCTTGGTCACCACTTCCGCCGGCGTGTGAGCCGGGGCATAGACGGCAAACCAGGATGAAACGATCAGGTCGGGATACCCGGCCTCTGCCGCCGTAGGTACGTTCGGCAGGCTGGGCAGACGCGTCTTGCCCGTTACCGCCAGGGCGTTGAGCTTGCCCGCGGACACTTGGCCCAAGAGGGGCGGCGGCGTGGTGATGGTCATATCGACCGAACCGCCCAACAGGTCCGCCAGCGCCGGGCCGGTTCCCTTGTAGGGAATATGCGTGATCTGCGTACCCGCCATCTGATTCAACAGCTCGGTGGACACCTGTTGCAGCGAACCATTGCCGGACGATGCGTAATTGAGCTTGCCGGGATTGGCCTTGGCATAGTCGACCAGCTCTTTCATCGAGTGGATGGGCAGCGTCGAGCGCACCACCACCAACTGCGGCGCCGAAATGACGTTGGCGACGGGTGCGAAGTCCTTGATGGGATCGGCCGTCAGGGTGGGCGTCAGGGTGGGCGTGATGACCTGGAATCCCGAATATTGCAACAGCAACGTATAACCGTCCGGCTTGGCCCGCGCCACCATCTGGGATGCAATGCCGCCCGAAGCGCCGGGACGGTTCTCCACCACCACGGTCTGATGCAATGCCTGGCCCAAAGGCTGGGCCAGCAGCCTTGCGGCGATATCGGTGGTCCCGCCCGGCGCGGCGGACACGATCAGGGTAATGGGGCGGTCGGGATAGCCAGCGGCCTGGGCCGCCGTGGCCACGCTGAGCACCGACGCCACGGCACAAGCGGAAGCCAGCAGGCGCAGGCCCGCGAGATGAAGGGATTTCATTATTTGTCTCCTTGGTTTTATAAAAATGGGCAACGAAATCAGGCCGCGCGATCAAGCAGCGCAATCAGGCAATGAAAGGGGGCGGCGAAAAGGGGGCAAGCGAATCAGGAAGCGGCCGGGAATTTCTCGGCCAACCAGGCCGGCGCCGGATGCGTATGCAAGCGGGTACCGGCGGCCAGCAGAGGATTGGGCAGGGCGCGCTGCACCAGCGCGGGCAGGCCGCGCACGATATCCATCAGCGGCGCCAACGCGACACCGGTGTCCACACCCATGCACTCGAACATATGCACGAGTTCCTCCGTGTTCACATTGCCGCTGGCACCGGGCGCATAAGGACAGCCACCCAGCCCGCCGGCCGCCGCATCGAATCGCGTCACGCCGACCTGCCAGGCGGCCAAGGCATTGGCCAGGGCCATGCCACGGGTATTGTGCAAATGGATGGTCACCGGCAGGCCCGGCAGCACCGTCTCCATCCGTTGGCACAGCTCGGCGACCTGCGTGGGGTAAGCCATCCCGGTGGTATCGCACAAGGTGAAGCCGGTGGCGCCGGCCTCGGCCAGGCGCAGCGCCAGATCCAGCACCTGCGTCGGTGCCACATCGCCATCGAAAGGACAGCCGAAAGCGGTCGACAACGACACATTGCAAGGCAAGGGCCCCTGCTCCGCCGCCGCGCGCAGAATGGACTTGAGTTCCGCCAGGGACTGCTCGCGCGTCATGCGCAAATTGGCGCGATTGTGCGTCTCGCTGCTGGACATGACGAGATTCAATTCGTCGGTTCCCACTTCCAGCGCGCGCTCCAGGCCCCGTACATTGGGCACCAGCGCGGTATAGATCACGCCCGGCTTGCGGCGGATGCGCCGCATCACTTCCTGCGCGTCGGCCAGCGCCGGTATCGCCTTGGGCGACGTGAAGCTGGTCACTTCGATACGCGCGAAGCCGCATT
The DNA here is from genome assembly GCF_021325795.1 of Bordetella sp. LUAb4. Taxonomy (GTDB): domain Bacteria; phylum Pseudomonadota; class Gammaproteobacteria; order Burkholderiales; family Burkholderiaceae_B; genus Bordetella_C. The sequence goes on from NZ_JAHPZX010000001.1 coordinate 416,422, forward strand.
CCGACAAGGCGTCGACCAGGGCCACCTTGGCGTCCGTGTCCACCATGGCCTTCTCGATCTGCAGCCCGTCACGCGGGCCGACCTCGTTGATCTGTATATAAGCCGATTTGTAGGCCGCTCTGGATATCGATTCAGATGCCGATTCTTTCTGTGTCATGCAATCACCCCCGCCTCGCGCATGGCCGCGCGCTGCGCCGCCGTGATTCCTAAAGATTCCAACACCGCGTCGGTGTCCTCGCCCAGCGTCGGCGCGCGCCGGCGTACCGCGCCCGGGTTATCCGACAACAGCGGGAAGACGCCCGGCATATCGACCTGCAGGCCGCTGGCGGCATCGACCCGGGTAATGGCCTGGCGCGCCCGGTAATGATCGTCCCGGGCAATATCCGCCACCGAATAGATACGTCCCGCCGGCACGCCCGCGCCGCACACGACATCCAGCACCGCGGCGATGGTCCGTGTCGACGTCCAGGCGCCGATCGCGGCATCGATCTCATGCACCCGCGCCACGCGGCCATCGTTGCGTGCCAGCGCCGGATCCCGGCCCAGGTCGTCGCGGCCGATGCAGGACATCAGCCGCGTGAAGATGGCGTCGCCGTTGCCCGCGATGAGCACGTAGCCGTCGGTGCAGGGGTAGGCATTGGAAGGCGCGATGCCGGGCAAGGCGGCGCCGGCGGGTTCGCGCACCGCGCCGAACGTGCTGTATTCCGGCAGCAGGCTTTCGGTCAGGTTGAACAGGCTTTCATACAGGGCGGCATCGATCATCTGCCCCTGGCCGCCGCGCGCATCGCGGTGGTACAGCGCCAGCAACACGCCCAAGGCACCGTGCAGGCCGGAAATGGTATCGCCCAGCGACAAGCCGCCCCGTACCGGCGCGCGCCCCGGTTCACCGTTCAGGTAACGCAGGCCGGCCATCGCTTCGCCGATGGCGGCGAAACCGGGCTCGCGGCTCTTGGGCCCCGTCTGGCCATAACCGGAGATACGCAGCATGATCAAGCCGGGGTTCAGCGCGTGCAGCGTCTCCCAGGACAAGCCCCATTTTTCCAGGGTGCCAGGGCGGAAGTTCTCGATCAGCACATCGGCCTGCGCGGCCAGCGCGCGGACGATCTCCTGCCCTTCGGCCTGGCGCAGATCAACGCAAACCGATTCCTTGTTGCGCGACTGCGCCTCCCACCACACGGAAGTGCCCTCGTGCAGCAGGCGCCATTTACGCAAGGGGTCGCCCTGTCCGGGCGGTTCGATCTTGATGACGCGGGCACCGAAGTCAGCCAAGGTCTTGGCGGCAAAGGGGCCGGCGATCAATTGGCCCAGCTCCAGGACGCGGATGCCGGAAAGAATCTGTGCCGCCATGAAGTCTCCTGCGCGGCTTGCCCGCGATTTTCGAATAATGGCGGGAGTGTGCGCCGGGACGGCCTGGCACGGAATGGACGATATGGGAAGAGGGCTTTCGCGAAACGCGAAAGCTCGCGATGCCGGCGACGTCAGTCCGCCGCGGGCTGCGCTTGCAGATGCGCCAGCAGCAGCCGGGCCGCCAGCGTCAACGTCGCGGGTTCGCGCACGCCCAGCAATAGCGAGCGCCGCGACCACGTATCGCGCAAGGGAATCAGCGCCAGCTTCATCGACTGCGCATGGGGCTGTGCCGCCACGCGCGGCAGTATGCCGATACTGCCCGTTGCCGCCACCATCCGGCAGATGGCGTCGAAGCTGCGCACCTGGATGCGCAAGCGCATGCCACGCTGCATGCGCGCGCTTTCTTCCTGCAAGCGGCTGGCCAGCGAAGTCGCGGTGGGCAGGCCGACATAGTCGAAGTCCAGCGTTTCGGCGAACGATATCTGGCGCCGCTTGGCCAGCGCGTGATTGCGTGCCGTCACCAGCACCAGTTCATCGATGCGGTAAGCCGACGTCACCAGCCCCGCCGCGGGGGTCCGGTCGGCAAAGATACCGATATCCGCGCGGCTTTCCGCGACCGCCGCCACCACGTCCGAACTGTTCTGTTCTTCCAGGTCGATGCGGACCGCGGGATGCGCCGCCATGAACGCGGCCAGGTCTTCCGGCAGGAACTGCGTAATGGACGAGGTATTGGCGGCGATGCGCACCTGGCCACGCGCGCCATGGGCGTAGTCGGACAGCGTCCCGGTCAACTGCTCGACCTCGCGCAGGACCCGTAAGGCATGGGCCAGGCAGGCCTGCCCGGCATCCGTCAGTTCCACCCCGGCGGCGTTGCGGAACAACAGCGCCGTGCCCAGCGCCGCCTCCAGATCCGAAATCCGCTTGCTGGCGGCGCCCACCGCAAGATGCTGCTGGCGCGCGCCCGCCGAGATACTGCCGTGCCGCGCCACGGCCACGAAAAGGGACAAAGTGACCAGATCGATGCGACCGAGGTTCATTACCGTGCCGACAGGAGCCCTCGCGATGCCAGATTGCGCATCAGCTGACCCAGGCCGAAGTTCCAGGGAGGTGCATTATCGCTATGGGTCACGACATTGCGCAAGGCGCCCAGCTTGGGCGACGCGATGCTCACCGCATCGCCGACCTTGTGGGTAAAGCCGCCGCCCGGATGATCCCTGTCTTCGGTGGGCGCGAACAACGTCCCCAGGAACAGCAGGAAACCATCGGGGTATTGATGATTGCGGTTGAGCGTCTGCGCCACCAGGTCCAGGGGATCGCGGCTGATCTGCGCCATCGAGCTGGCGCCACTCAGCACGTAGCCGTCCGCACCCTCGACGCGCAAGGCCAGTTCGCAGCGGCGCACATCGTCCAGGCTGAACGTCTCGTCGAACAGACGTATGAAGGGGCCGATCGCGCAGGAAGCGTTGTTGTCCTTGGCCTTGCTGAGCAGCAAGGCACTGCGTCCCTCGAAGTCGCGCAGGTTGACGTCATTGCCCAGTGTCGCGCCGACGATGGTGCCTTGCCGGGTCACGGCCAGGACGATTTCGGGTTCGGGATTATTCCACTCCGATTTGGGATGGATGCCGATCTGACTGCCCGTACCGACGGCGGACAGCACCGGCGCCTTGGTGAAAACCTCGGCGTCGGGACCGATGCCCACTTCCAGATACTGGGACCACAAACCTTGAGACAGCAGCACCGCCTTCAATTGGGCCGCTTCGGGCGATCCCGGTTTCACCGCGCGCAGGTCCGTGCCGATCGCGTCGACCACGGTGCGCCGCACGCCTTCGGCGCGTGCCGGGTCACCCTTGGCCTGTTCCTCGATGACGCGCTCGATCATGCTGGCCGCGAACGTCACCCCCGCCGCCTTGATGACCTGCAGATCCGTGGGCGCAAGAAAATACGCTTGTGCCGGATCGGCATCCATGCGCGTATTCGCCAGCACGCTGGCGATGCTGCCGATATGCTGCCCCGCGGCATTGCGCACGGCCTGCACGGGGTCCGCCGCATCCAGCAGATCGCTCAAGGTGGCGAAGGTGGCGGACAAGTCGTACACGCCGTCACCGCGCAGCACCACGGGCGACGGGCCGCCGATCGTGCCGGGAACCCACGCCCTGCCCACCAGGGTGCCCGCGGCGCCGTCTGTCGGCAAGGTATTTTCAGGAGTCAGAATCTGCATGGTCGCCCGCTTCGGTGATTGAGTGAATGAGTGAAGGAAGTGATTGAAAGAACGAAGTGAATGAATGAGTAAGGAATGGGATGTGGATTTCAAGTAAACCAGAGCATTGCGGTAAAGCTCAATAAGGACATCCCAAGGATTGATATCATTTCGTTATCGCCGGCCGACGATCACCAGACCAGTACTTATAAACCAGGCGTATCCGGAAACCCCTTCATGCCCCGCCCCATACCGCCGCTGAACCCGTTGCGCGCCTTCGAGGTCGCCGCTCGCCATCTGAGCTTCACGCGCGCGGCCGAGGAGCTGTGCGTGACCCCGTCGGCCGTCAGCCACCAGATCAAGGTGCTGGAGGACAATCTGGGCATCCCATTATTTGTCCGCGACACAAAATCCCTGATCCTGACCAGCGCGGGCAAGACGTATCTGCCAGGCGTCCAGGAAGCCTTCCGCCAATTGGTGCAGGCCACCTACCGAGTGCAGCGTGAACGCCAGTCACAAGCGCTCAAGCTCAACCTGCCACCGACCTTCGCGGTGAAGTGGCTGATCCCGCGCATGAAGCGCTTCATCGCCCTGCATCCCGACATCGACCTGCGTGTATCGACCTCCAAGAATATGTCGGACTTCGAGCGCGACGATGTGGACATCGAAGTGCGCTACGGGCGCGGCGACTATCCGGGCCTGCACACCGAGCTGTGCCTGCCGGTGGAAGTGACGCCCGTGTGCAGCCCGGCGCTGCTGGCGGGGGCCGCGCCCCTGGTGCGCGCCGACGACCTGCGCCATCACACGCTGCTGCACGATGACAGCACCTATGACGATGTCAGCAATCCCGACTGGGCCACCTGGCTGGAGCGGGCCGGGGTGAGCGGCGTCGACACCTCGCGCGGGCCGTCGTTCTGGCCCAGCCACCTGGTGATCGACGCGGCGATAGATGGCCTGGGCGTGGCGCTGGCCAAACGCAACTGGATACGCCGCGACATCGCCGCCGGGCGACTGGTCGAGCCCTTCCCGGACCTGGCGCTGACCATCGAGTTTTCCTACTACCTGGTCTATCCCGAAGAGCGCGCCGCCGACCCGCGTATCCAGGCCTTCGCCGCCTGGGTGCGGGAAGAGGGCGCAAGGGACGGCAGCGAATAGCCCCGGCGCTTCCGTTCGCAGCAACACCGGCAGCCCGCTATCCCTGCACCGCCGTCGCCGGCGTAGGGACCGCACCGAAAGCGCCGGCCTCGCGCCAACGTGCCATCCGATCACCAGCGATTCCCAGCTCCTGGAAAACCTCCGCGGTGTGCTGTCCCAGCAAGGGCGCCGGACGCCGCAACTGTTGCGGAGTGCCGCTGAGCTTGACCGGAAAGCCCAGCGCCTTCACCCGGCCTTCCACCGGATGGTCGATCTCCATGACCATATGGCGCGCACGGGCCTGTTCGGTATCCAGCGCCTCTTCGTAATCCAGGATGGGTGCGGCCGGCACGCCGGCGGCCAGCAGGCGTTCGACCCAGGCATCGGCCGGCGCGGCAGCCAGCGCTTGCTCGATCAAGGGAATCAACACGCCGCGGTTCTTCAGGCGCGCCACGTTGTCGACGAAGCGCGGATCCTGCGGCAGGTCCGGGCGCCCGATGACCTCGCACAGCGCGCTCCACAATTTATTGTTCGCCGCGCCGATCACCATATAGCGATCGGCCGCGCGCACGGCCTGGTAAGGCGCGCTCATGCGGTTGGCGCTGCCCAGCGGCGCCGGCACCTTCCCTGTGCCCCAGAACTCCGCGCTCTCCCATACCGACAGGCCCAGCGCCGTCTCGTACAAAGACGCATCGATGTACTGCCCCAAGCCCGTGGTCGCGCGGCCGATGACCGCGCTCAGGATCGCATAGGCAGCGAACAGCGCCGCGCCCAAGTCCGCGAACGGCACGCTGGACTTCATGGGCGCGCCCCCCGGTTCGCCCATCACGCTCATGGCGCCGCAGCTGGCTTGGGCAATCAGGTCCAGGCCGGGACGGCGCGACCAGGGTCCCGTCTGGCCAAAGCCGGAAATGCTGGCGTAGACCAGGCGTGGGTTGATCGCGTGCAAGGTCTCGAAGTCGATCTTCAGGCGCGCGGCCACGCCGGGACGATTGTTCTCGACCAGAATATCCGCCTGCCGCACCAATTCGTAGAAGGCCTCACGGCCTTCGGCATTCTTCAGGTCGATCTCGACGCTGCGCTTGTTGCGATTGAGCGCCAGAAAGCCGCCGCTATCGTCGCCCTTCAGGCGAAATCCCATGGCGCGGCGAGTCTGGTCGCCGGTCCCCGGCGTTTCCACCTTGATGACGTCGGCGCCCATGTCGCCCAGCAGCATGCAGCAATAAGGGCCAGCCATGATCTGGCTGACGTCCAATACGCGCAGATTGGCAAGGGGAAGCGTCATTGTGTAGTCCTTATGTTTTTCGCGAAATCGGGGTGATGGGTCAACGGCCGACAAAGGCGGGACGGGTCTTGGCCAGAAAGGCGCGATAGCCGATGCCGAAGTCTTCGGTGTCGAAGCAGTCATAGGCTTCGTCCAGTTCCGCGTCGGTGAGAGGCCGCGGATCATCCAGGCGTTGCACGAAGCGCTTGTGCCAGCGCGCGACCAGGGGCGCTCCCGCGGCAATGCGGCGCGCCGCCGCCTGGCCCTCTTCGTTGACCATGGCATCGTCGACCACGCGGTTGACCAGGCCCTTGCGCTGGGCTTCTTCCGCGCCGAAGACGCGGCCTTCGAGCACGATCTCCAGGGCCACCGCACGCCCGGCCAGCGCCACCAGGCCGCCCAGTTCGCCATAGGACATCACCAGCCCAAGCCGGTTGATCGGCGCGCCGAAGCGGCTGGACACGCCGCAGATGCGCATATCGCAGACAGCGGCCAGCTCCAGTCCGCCGCCCACGCACGCGCCATGGATCACGGCCAGGGTCGGATGGCGGCTGCCGGCGACCGCCTGCATGGCGCGGTGCGTCACCCGGCCGTAGGCACGCGCCGCGTCCTTGTCGCGCCGCGTGCGGGGGAATTCCTCGATGTCCGCACCCGCTGAAAACGCCCGTTCGCCCGCGCCTCGCAGGACGATGCAGCGCACCTCGTCATCGGCGGACAACCCCTCCATGGCATCCGCCAAGCCTTGCCACATGGCCTCGTTCATGGCATTCATTTTTTCGGGGCTATTGAGAATGACGGTGGCAATGGCGCCATCGCGTTCAACGATGATGGGATCGGACATGAGCTTCTCGTTAGGGTGCCGGCACAGGGCCTGTCAGACCCGGCCAGGGGCCAGGCGGCGGAGGTTCAAAGTGTAGGAATGCGCCTGCCCTGGGCCAAGCGAGAAATATTGCGGCACCTTTCAAGAAAATCTCTTGTGGCCCTGTGAGAAAAACTCAGCGTGGGTTCAAATATTTCAACGTTGCGAGCCGGCCACTGCTCTCCCTACACTTCCCCGCATCACTTACACCGCGTCCACCCGATGACGCGGTGCAAAAAGACAAGGAGACAGAGATGAACCGACGCCACGTCCTGAAGGCGGCTGCCGCCGCGGCCGTTCTGCCGTTCGCGGTCCGTGCCCAGGGTGCCGTGCCCAATCCCATGCGCCTGGTGGTCGGCTTTCCGCCCGGCGGCGGCACCGACATGGTCAGCCGCCTGCTGGCGCAGAAGCTGGGCGCAATGTGGAACGTCTCCGTCGTCGTGGAAAACCGCGCCGGCGCCGCCGGCGTCATCGCCGCGGACTACCTGGTCAAGCAAGCGCCCGACGGCGGTTGCCTGCTGATGACCAACTTCAGCAACCACGCCGTGGCACCCAGCCTGTATCCCAAACTGGGCTACGACGTCGACCGCGATTTCTCGCCCATCATGCTTGCCGGCATCTCGCCCAGCCTGCTGGTGTGCCGTGCCGATCAGCCGGCGCGCACGCTGCCGGCCCTGGTCGAGCGCTGCCGCAAATCGCCCGGCACGGTCACCTTCGGGTCGGCCGGCCCCGGCTCGGTCCAGCATCTGGCGCTGGAGATGTTCAAGCTGCGGGCCGGTATCGACGCCTTGCACGTACCCTATCGCGGATCGGGCGCCATGATGGCGGACCTGCTGGGCGGACAAATCGACTACAGCTTCGAGACCATGCCGTCGGCCACGCCGCAGGTCGCCAGCGGCAAGCTGATCGCGATCGCGCAGACGCGCCTGCGCCGCTCGCCCGCACAGCCCAACGTGCCCACCGTCGCCGAACTGGGCTACCCCGGCTTCGACGCCAGCACCTGGTATGGCCTGGTAGGCCCCGCGGGCATGGATCCGGCCTTGGTGAAGCGCTTGAACACCGACCTCAACACCATCCTGGCGCAGCCAGACGTGGTGGAGAAGATGAAGACCTATGGCGCCGAGGACGGCGGCGGCAGCGTCGAGCGCTTCGCATCCTTCATCCAGGAAGAAAAAGCCAAATGGGCCAAGGTCATCCGCGAGGCACACGTCACGGTATGAGCAAGACCAGGATCACCTGCATCGAGGACCTGCGGGTCCTGGCACGGCGCCGTGTGCCGAAAATGTTCTACGACTACGTCGACGTCGGTTCGTGGACCGAAGGCACATACCGCGCCAATGAAGCGGATTTCCAACGCATGCTGCTGCGCCAACGCGTGGCGGTGGACGTGACCACGCGCAACACCAATGCAACCATGCTGGGCCGGGCGGTGAGCATGCCGGTGGCCATCGCGCCCACCGGCCTGACGGGCATGATCCACGCGGACGGTGAAATCCTGGCGGCGCGCGCCGCGCAGCGCTTCGGCATCCCGTTCACGCTGTCGACGGTCAGCATTTGTTCCATCGAGGACATCGCGCAGGCGACCGGCGGCCATCCCTTCTGGTTCCAGCTCTACATGATGCGGGACCGGCGCTTCGTCGAAAAGCTGGTGCGACGCGCGCATGAAGCCCATTGCGACGCCCTGGTGCTGACGCTGGACCTGCCGATCAGCGGCCAGCGCCACAAAGACCTGAAGAATGGCCTGACCGCACCGCCGCGCCTGACCCTGGCGAACATGCTGAACATGGTGGGCAAGCCCGCGTGGTGCCTGCGCATGCTGGGCACCACCCGCCGCGGCTTCGGCAATATCGTCGGCCATGCCGAGGGCGTGGGCGACATGGCATCGATGGCCGACTGGAGTTCGCGTAATTACGATCCGTCCGTGACATGGGACGACATCGCCTGGATCCGCAAGATCTGGGATCGCAAACTCATACTGAAAGGCATCCTGGATCCCGAAGATGCGCGCCAGGCCCAGCGCGTGGGTGCCGATGCCATCGTCGTGTCCAACCATGGCGGCCGGCAGTTGGACGGCGCGCCGTCCAGCATCCGCGCCCTGCCGGCCATCGTCGACGCCGTGGGGGCGCGCACGGAAGTCCATCTGGACAGCGGCGTGCGCAGTGGCCAGGACGTGCTCAAGGCGCTGGCGCTGGGCGCCCGCGGTGTCTACATCGGCCGTGCCATGCTCTACGGGCTTGGCGCCCTGGGCGAGGCCGGCGTGACCCAGGCCCTGGAAATCATCCGCAAGGAACTGGACCTGACCATGGCCTTCTGCGGCCACACCGACATCGCGCGGGTGGATGCCGATGTGCTGTTGCGCGACACCGCGCCGTGGCCGGTGGCACAGGCAGCGTAAGCTGCCGCGCGCGGGTGAACACGGATGCGGCTGCTTCGGTGGACTTGTCCCGTGGGGCCTGTTGCCCCCGCGTCACGCCGTCTTGATATGCACCGCCAGCCAGACAGTCGCTTCATCGGGCGACGTGTACGTGACCCAATGTTCGGCGCCGCCGGGAATCAGCAGGTGGTCGCCGGCATTCAGCGTGTGCTCCGCACCGGCCAGCAGCAGCCGGGCCGTGCCTGAGACGACCATCACCCATTCGTCATGCGGCTGGCAATACGGCTGGTCCAAGGGCGTCACATTGCCGTGGGAAACGATACGTTCGATCGCAAGATCCGGGCGCGTGAGCAAGGCCTCGAAACTTTCCGCCTTGCGCTTGGCCAGCGTTCTCACATGCGGGGTCCACTGCGCCATGGCATCCATGGGCACCACCGGCCGGGGCAGCCGCTGGAAATCGAAGCGTGCCAGCACAGGGGACGTCAGGCCGGCCACATCCACGTTGTAGATCTGCTCCGGCGTGAAGAACTCGTCGAACGCCGCGCGGAAATGGCCGCGCGACTTCACCACCACGGTCCGCGCGGCAGCGATGTCCAAGCCGAACATTTCGAAGAACATGGGCTCGTGGCACTGATAGCGGTTGGATACCACAACCACCTTGATGCCGCCGATCTGTAGCAATACCGACCGGCCCAGGTCGTAGCGGCAACCCTGCAGTTGTCCTCGGCGCCCCACGCCCTGGCCGTCGCGCAAAGCCAGCACCTGGGCCTGGACCTCGAAGGCGTCCGAATAAAGCGTGGTTTCGTCCCGATTGAAACGCGCCAGGAATGACGCGCCTTCGCCCAGGCGGTGTGCCTCCGCGCACAAGGCCGCATCGGTGATGACGCCGACGATCACGCCCTGGGCACCCGCCGCCAGCAAGGCCTGCATGAGATAAGGCGTATTGCCGCGTCCGCCGCCGCCAGGATTGTCGGCAACGTCGGCCAGGCATACCGCGGGCAGACGCTCGTCACCCCCCGCGGCGCGCGCCATGGCCACGGCGTGCTCGACCGAAGTCAGTTCCGGCGTAAACGCCGCGCGGCCTTGCCACGCGGGCAGCGCCAGGTCCAGCGCGACCTGCTTCGCATACGCAGGATCATTGCGCGTGGTGACGATCACCGTGAGGCCGTTCTTCGGCGTATCGCCATAGACGAAACCCGCGACCCCGGAAATATTGATGATGCGGGGATCATCCAGCAGCGCTTCAGCCGATGCGATCATGTCGGCGTAAGGTCCCGTGCCAGGCGCCGTCAGCAGTTGCGTCGGCGGCGCGCACACGGGCATGCGGATATGCGCCACCGCAAGCTCTCCGCCCGCCATCAGCTCGCGCAGGACGCGCGCCGCATCGGCGCCGCGTTCGGCCATGTCGACGTGCGGATTGCGGCGATACGAGATCAGGGTGTCGACGCTATCGACCATGCGGTCCGACACATTGGCGTGCAGGTCGACCGTGGCGACGACGGGGATCGCATCGCCCACGATACGGCGCACCATGGCGAAGACCTCGCCGTCGGGATCGTCGGACTCGGTGGTGATGGCGGCGCCGTGCTCGCAGATATAGACGGCCTGCAAGGGCAAGGCCGCGCGCAAGCCGGCCTCGAACACCGCCAGGGTGTCGGTGAAAAAGCCATGCTCTACCGGACCGCCCGATTCCGCATTGGCGAACAGGATGGGCACCGGCGTCCAGGCGCCGGCGCCATCCATATCGCGCACGAAAGCCGGAATCTCTGGCGTCATGGCCGGCGCGTCGCTGCGGGCGTCGGCCATCAGGGCGTCGCCGCGCAGGTAGGCCCTGGCGACGAAGTCCTCACGCGTGGAAATCGGCGCGAAACGGTTCGACTCGATCGCAAAGCCCAGGATGGCGATGCGCGGTCCGGTAGGAGGCGTGGACATATTCAGTTCTGCTTCTCGATATGGGCGGCGGTGATCACGTCGGCCCATTTCTTCTGTTCGACGGCAACGAATTTCACGAAATCCGGTTGCGTGCCTGGTGTGGGCGTCGCGAAGGCCTTGGCCAGGTCGGCTTTTACCGCGTCGGATTTCATGACTTCTTCCAGCAGCGCGCTGGCGCGATCGACGATGGGTTTGGGCGTGCCGGCCGGAAAAATCAAACCGCCCCAGGCGCCGTTGTCATAACCCTTGAAGCCCGATTCGTCGATGGTGGGGATATCCGGAAAGGCGGGCGCGCGCGTGATGCTGGTGATCGCCAACGCGCGCAGCTTGCCGGCTTGTACCAGTGGCCAGGCGATGGGGGCATTCGTGATGGTGTAGTCCAGCTGGCCACCCACCAGGTCGGTCAGCGATGCGGGATCGCCGTTATACGGCACGAAAGACGTATTGATATCGGCCATGCGTTTGAACAACTCGCCGCCCATATGGCCACTGCTGCCCAGATTGGACGCGGCCCAGAATAGTTTCCCCGGCTTGGCCTTGGCCGCCGCCACCAGATCCGCTATCGACTTGTACGGCGAGTCGGTCCGCACCACCACCAGATTCGGCAGGGTGAACATGGGACCGATCAAGGCAAAATCCTTGCTGGCGTCGTAGGGAATCTGATTGAACAAGGATGGATTCACCGCGAGCGTATTCAAATTGCCGTAGCCCAGCGTGTAGCCGTCGGGCGCCGCGCGCTTGATCTGCCCCATGCCGATCGATCCCCCGGCGCCCGGACGATTTTCCACGACGAAGGTCTGATGCGTGGCACGCGCCAGATGAGAAATGACGACCCGTGTCAGCACGTCCGCGCCGCCGCCCGCGGCGGAGGGGACGATGACGGTGACCGGGCGATCAGGCCAGGTCGAATCCGCCGCCTGGGCGCTAAACGGTGCGAGCATCACCGATGACAGCATGGCGGCGATGCCTAGTTTGCCGCGCAGCGATCCGGTGTTTTTTTGTCTGGACATTTTTACTACCCCTTGGAATGTTATTTAAATAAAGCCGGATTCAGTCACCGGCTGCCGTGCCCAATTCCCCGTCGACCACGGATAGCCAATACGCGACACCATAAGGAATCGCCTCGTCGTTGAAATCGTAGTTAGGCATATGCAGATTGCCGCCGCCATCGCCCTGACGGACGCCATTGCCGATGAACACGAAGGCGCCGGGGCGCTTCTGCATCAACCAGGAGAAGTCCTCGCCGGCGGTCAGGCGCTGCATGTCGGCATTGACGGCATCGTCTCCGACCACTCGTGCAGCCGCCGCGACCGCGGCCTGCGTCACCGCGGCATCGTTGATCACCGTCGCCGCGTTCCACCAGCATTTGACCGTCGCCGTGGCGCCCTGGATCGCCGCATGGGCATGCGCCATTTCAGTAATGCGCCGCTCCAGCAGCGCCTGCACTTCCGCGCTGAAGGCGCGCATCGTGCCCGAGATATGCAACTTCGCCGGCATGACGTTCATGGCCTGCGGATCGCCCGCCTGGATATGGCCCACGCTGATGATGGCGGTCTGGTCCGGCGGCACATTGCGCGACACGATGGTCTGCAGGCCTAGAACGAAATTCGCCTGCGCGACCGTGAGATCGGAAGCCAGATGCGGCGTCATCCCGCCGTGCCCGCCCGTACCCGAAAACGTCACCTGCCAACGGCCGGAGGCGGACATGAACGCTTCGGGCCGCGTGCCGAACGTACCCACCGGCATGGTGGGATAGGAATGCAAACCGAAAATCCGGTCGCAGGGAAAGCGGGAGAAGAGATCGGCCTCCAGCATCGCCAGAGCCCCGCCCCGCCCTTCTTCCGCCGGCTGGAAAATCAGGTGTACGGTGCCGGCGAAATCGGGGTCGCGTGCAAGGGCGCGCGCCGCGCCCAGCAGCATGGTCGTATGGCCGTCGTGGCCGCAGGCATGCATGACGCCCGCGTGCCGCGACGCGTGCGGCAAGGCATTGGTTTCCGTCATGGCCAGGGCATCCATGTCGGCGCGCAGGCCGATGGCGCTGCTTTTGCCATCCTTGCTTTTGCCGCCTTGCTTACCGCCGCGTTTGCCCACGATGGTCCCGACCACGCCCAGCTTGCCGACCCCGGTGACGGTTTCGATCCCCCACTCACGCAGCTTCCCCGCCACCAGTTCGGCGGTGCGGGTTTCCTCGAAACCCAGCTCCGGGTGGGCGTGTATGTCGTGACGAATCGCGGTCAGCTCGTCGAGGTCCAGCCGGGCGCGTTGCAGATAATCGTTCATGTCTATTGTCGAAGTCCGGTGGCGCATTTCAAGGCTGACCGAACAGTTCGGTCATGAACTGGGTCGATTTCAAGCCGGTACCCGTCATGATGGATACCGTGGTTTCGTTGGCCTGAATCGCGCCGCGTTCCAGCAACACATCGAGGGCCGCGGCCGCCGACGCGCAGGTGGGCTCGACATACAGCCCCATGGCCGCCATGGTGCGCACGGCAGCCCGTATCTGGTCTTCCGTCAGGGCCACGGTCTGGCCCTGGGTTTCGCGGATGGCCTGCAGGTTTTCCAGCAGACGCACAGGCCGTTTGATGGCGGTGCCTTCGGCAATCGTCGGCGAGACGGGACGATCGGTCAGCGTATCCACGCCGGCCGTGAAGCAGGCGTCGATGGGCGAACAGTTCAAGGGCTGCGCCACGAAGATGCGCGGCAGCTTCTTGATCTGGCCGGCCGCCAGCAATTCCTTGAAGCCGATATGGCAACCCAATACGTTGCTGCCCGCGCCGGTGGGAATGATGACGTTATCCGGCGCCGTGAAATTCAGGTCTTCCCATATTTCATAGGCCAGGGATTTGGTGCCCTGCAGGAAGAAGGGATGCCAGTTATGGCTGGCATAGAAGATCTGCGCGGACTGCCGGATGGCTTCGTTCTCGGACGCTTCGCGCGGCCCTTCCACCAATTGGACCTCGGCGCCAAAAGCCCGTATCTGCGCCACCTTGGCGATGGGCGTATAGGCAGGCGCCAGGATCTTCACCTGCAGGCCGGCCGCCGCGCCCAAGGCTGCGATAGCGGCGCCGCCATTACCCGAACTGTCTTCGAGTATCTTCGGCACGCCTTGCTGGCGCAGCCAGGACACCATGACCGCCGCGCCGCGATCCTTGAAACTGCTGGTGGGATTGAACCATTCCAACTTGAAGTAGGGACGTGCCTGGCCCCAGTTGCGCTGGATCAACGGGGTACACCCTTCGCCCAGGCTGACGGCATCGGTGATGGGCGCCGGCAGAGCCGCCTGGTAGCGCCAAATGGAACGTAGCCGCGTGTCGATGTCATCGCGGCCGATACCCGCAAGCGGTGACACCATCAGCGGATGATGGTCGTCCGAGCGCCAACGGATATCCGTCAGGGGATACGTCTTGCCGGTGCGCGGATCGATATAGACCGGATTTTGAAACTGCGTCATCAATACTTTTCCTGGTTCAAGCTATTCAACGTGGCTGACTCGGCAGACCCCATTCATCAAGGCCCATCACCGAACGCTCCATCAAGCCAAAACGATGGCCAAAACACTGGCCAAAACACTCGCCAACTACCACGGCCAACTCAGCGCCATGCCGCGGCCGGACTGGCGGGCGCCGTCGAAAATCATTTGCGCCACCACCAGGTCCTGCAAGGCCAGCCCCGTCATATCGAAAACAGTGATGGCATCGGCCTCGCGTACATAGGGTTGTTCGCCCAGGATGACGGTGCCGATTTCGGTCGCCTCGCAGTCCTTGGCCCACTGCCCTTCGCCCACATTGGCGGACTGGCGCGCGTCATCGACAAACAGGCGGGCACGTTGCAGCAAGCCTTCCGGCAATTCGCGCTTGCCTATGGTGTCCGCGCCCACCGCGTTGACATGCGTGCCGGCCCGGACAGCGTCATTGGCGAACAAGGACTTGCGGCTGGGCGTGGCGGTGATCACCAGATCGGCGGCGGCGACAGCCTGGTCGGCGTCCGTCGCATGGCTGAGTCGGCATCGATCCCCGTAGCGGGTCGCGAAATCGCTTTCGAAATCCGGATCCTTCTCGCCATTGACCGTCAGGTAGGACACCGACTTCAAGGAAGGCCGTACCTGTAGCGCGTACTCCAGATGGATCCGCGCCTGCACGCCGGTGCCGAACAGGCAAAGCCCTTGGACATCCTTGCGCGCGAACAGGTCGATGCCGATGGCGCCCGCGGCGCCGGTACGCAGGGTGGTGACGTGATTGCCATCGAGCAGGCAGACCGGACGTCCGGTGGCCGGATCGAACAGCATGATGGTGGCTTGGTGCGCGCCTTTGCCGTAGGCGGTGTTGGCGGGCCAGAAGCCGGCCGCCTTGAAGCCCAGGACATTGTCCGGCGCGATATCGCCGGCCTTGATGCCGAAGACGGCATTGCTTCCCACCGACTCGCGAATCATCGGAAACACGCGGCCCGTGCCGGCGCTATGTTGTACGAAGGCCTGACGCACGGCGGCCATGGTGGCGTCCCGGTCCAGCAGGGCCAGCACGTCATGCGCGGGGATGAGGAACAAGGTATCGGAGACGGCTGAATTTGCTGTCGGGGAAGGCATTTGGACTCGTGATCTGACCGGATAGAGGTAGACAATATATCCAGACTAAGATTTATTGTCTATGTACAAATGTCCAGTTTTGACTTGAATTCGTCCAAATTCGGGTATTCCCTGGGACATTCTGGATAAATTGTCCAGATCAGACGCATACACAGGTATAGTTCGCCCCATGCCAAATACATCCGACAAAATGTCCGACTCACTGATGCTGAGCCAGCTGCGTACCATCGCGGAGGGGCTGGGCAAGACGTTCGCACCGTTCTGCGAAGTGGTGGTGCATGACCTGAGCCATCCCAAGAACGCGATCTACAGCATCGAGAACAATCTCAGCGGCCGCAGCGTCGGGCAGTCGGTGACGGAATTGGGCCTGGCTCGAATACAAGACCCGGACTACCCCGCCATCATTCCCAATTACGCCAACCAGTTCGCCGATGGCCGTCAGGTCAAGAGCACGTCCATCGGCATCAAGAATGCCGATGGCGAATATGTAGCGGCTTTATGTTTGAACGTGGATCTGACGCTGTTCAACAGCTTTCAGGCCGCGCTCGCGCAGTTTTCCCAGGTGCAGACCGAAAGCGTGCAGGAAACGCTGGATGCCAGCCATTCAGACCGTATCCGCGAACAGGTCGATGCGTTCGCCGCCGCGCGCGCCACCACCGCGCGCGCGTTGAAGCCCGCCGAACGCAAGCAACTGGTCCAGGAGTTGAAGAAAGCCGGTTATCTGGATATCCGCCGCGGCATGGAAATCGCCGCCGCGCATATGGGCGTTTCCCGCGCGACCGTCTATAGCTACGTGCGTTAGAACAAGCTGAACCACGCGCACCCGCACGCCCTTGACGCTCTTCGCGGTGCGCCTGGCCGGAGCAGCCTGCATGGCTGCTCCTGGCCAGGTCCGGCGGCAAGATTCAATCGCGCGCCTCCGTCCGCATGCCCGGTGGATCCAGGGGCGGCTCGGCCGGCAATTCCGCGGGCAGGTAATTCGGCAGGCGGCTGGCGGGAAAGATCGCCAGGATGGCCACCATCGCCATGATCAACAGCCCGATCTTCAACGCCCGCAGCCGCGCCTCGGTGTTGACGCGCATGGCTTCCGACACCTGATCCGGCGTGGCGGACGTCCCCGCCAAGACCGTCTGCAGACGGTCATTGCTGACGAAGTTGATACTTTCCAGATCGATCTGCGCCTGCAATGCGGGCGTCAGGATCGGCGTCTCCGCGATTCCTCGCATGACATTCCCCGCCAGCAGGCCCACCAGCAATGCGCCCGCCACCGCGGTACCGACGGCATTGGCCAGGTTGTTCGTGGTCCCGCGCAATGACCCGACATCGTTGGCCAGTTCCTTCGGCGATGCGCTGACCAGCACGTTGAAGACCAGCGTCACCAAGGCCCCCTGGCCGATGCCGAACGTCACCAGCCCGACCAGCACGGCGATTTCAGTCCAGTTGTTGCGCACCACGAACGCCAGCCAGCACAGGGCAATGGTGCAGATGATGAAGCCGACTCGCCCTATCTGCCGTGGCGTGAACGTCTTGTAGAACCGCACCACCAGCATCGCCGAGAAGAACACCGACAGATTGAATGGCAGCATGGCGATGGCCGTGGCCATCGGCGTGCGCCCCTGCACGATCTGGATGTACAGCGGAACACTGAAGTTCAGCATGGCTTCCAGCGCCACCACGGAAAACATGGCGATGACGGCCGCGCGTTCACTGGACGACGTGATGACTTCCAGCGCCAGCAATGGCGTCTTGCCGGCTTTCGCGCGCCGCCGGGTCCACGCCACGAAGGACTGGCCCAGCACGATGCCCAGCACGATCATCACAGGTGCCGGTGACAGGCCGAACAAGTCGAAGGGGGCGGCGACGCGCGCCTGTCCCAAGCCCCACCGGTTCAGGTTGTTGAACCCGAACGTGATGAGCAGAATGGCCGCCGCGGCCAGGATGATGCCGACCACATCGATATTCACCTCGGGGCGCCCGCGGTCGGCTTTCAGGCGAAAACTCAATACCAGGATGATGGCCGACAGCGCGATCAGAATGCCGAACACCGGCCGCCAGCCGATATACGTACCCAGCACACCGCCGATCAGGAAGGCCGATACGCCGGCGCCCGCGCGGGCGGAGCCCAGGGCGCCGACGGCAGTGGCCTGCTGCGTCCCGTGATAATTCTCCGCGATCAACGCCACCAGGGACGGCACCATGGCCGCGCCGGCCAGACCGCTCAAGGCCTGCGCGGAGATCATCGTCAAGGCGTTCGGACTGATCGTCATCAACACCTGCGCGGCGCCGAATACGATCACGGACAGCCGGAACACCACCACGGAACCAAAGCGCTGATTCAACTTGGCGCCCAGCATGACGAAGGCAGCCACCGACAGCGAATACATGACGATACCGGTGGCAATCGTGGTAGGCGGCACATTGAAGCTCTTCACCATGCCGCCCATCGCCACCGGTAGTGACGCGACGTTGAAGGACATCAGGATCTGGGCAAGGGCGATGGTGATCATCGGCACCCATGAAGCTTTTGCCTCCATGGAATACGCGCCCCCCCCAACTGTCGTCGACTGACTTTGCATCGTTCATTCCTGCTGAATAGGCGTGCCTGGATAACACCGACATTCGAACTCGATATGCGAGAAGGCGCGCGCGGTTAACTCAACGTGTCAACCATGTTCCCGAAAAGGCTCGGAAACGAACATGTCCATGCCGAGGCGGCGCGAAAGGAAACGCGAAGCAAGCTGCCCCTTGACGCTATTACCCGCGCTGTCCAACAAAGGCGCAAAGGTACCCAGCCCGCTTTTACCGGGCGACACCGTGACGATGCCGCCGCCTATCCCGCTTTTGCCGGGTAGTCCCACATCGCACAGCCAGTCGCCGGAGGTCTCGTACATGCCGGCGGTCACCATCACCGCCAGGGTGTAATGGCACACCTCGTTGTCGACGACCCACTCTCCCGTCACGGGGTTGATGCCACCGTCGGCCAGCGTGGCGCCCATGACGGCCAGATCTCTTGCATTGATGTCCAGGCAACATTGCCGGGTGTAGAGATCCGTGGCGGTTTTTGCATCGCAACCGAGACGGCCGTAGCCGAACAGGACATTGGCAATGCCGCGATTGCGGAAATTGGTGGCTGATGCGGAGGCATAGACCTCCTCATTGACCGAGAGCTTTCTTCCGGCGAAGGTCGAAAGTCCGTTGAGGATCAGCGCCCATTTTTCCTCGGCGCTTGTGCCGGGTATCAGGCTGGTGGTGGCGATGGCGCCGGAATTCACCATCGGATTGGTGCGTCCGTCCGGGGTGCGCTCGATGGCCGACAAGGAATTGAATGGCAGACCAGTGCTATTGACGCCCAGTTTTTCGCGGCAGGCCGCGGCGCCGATCGCCTGGCATACCAGGGCGAAGACGAAAGGCTTGGAGATACTCATGATGGTGAATGCGTGGTCGACGTCGCCCGCCGCATATACATGGCCATTGGTGCCGACCAGGCAAATACCGAACAAGCCAGGGTCTACGCGCTCCAGGGCGGGATAGACCGTCGAAACCGTGCCGTCGGAATCGCTTCGAAACCGCGTATGCGCCTCGTGTACCAATAACTCGACGACATAAGGGTCTGGCAAATGGCCAGTTGAAACATAATCAGCCGTGTCTTGACCCAGATTCTTCGACATGGTTCCCCCAAGTCTGATCTACGGTAAGGATGCGAGGTATTCGTACCTAAAGCTGATGACGCTAGAGCTGATAACGCGAACGTGCCGCTGATGGTACGCCTGAATTTGCGAATGATCCATACGAGTGTGGTGTCGGGCCAACCGGGCAGCTTTGATATGGAATATAGGGCTCACCCTCGCGGGCGGCCTTGCGCGCCTGGGTTCGATAATGCCCCGGCGATGCGCCCCGGCAGAGCAATTCGTTACAGGAATTCCAGTGCCGTCCGCCCTCCCCCCGCAGCCATACGCAAAAAGACAAACTCCGTAACGAAATGCGTAGCTCGAGGCGACGGGGAAGATTGTCCCCCTATACGTCGCTCAGATAAGATCCCCGGGCATCTTCGCGGGCTCGCGGCGCAGGCCGCCGCAGCGCCGCCATGCCCATTGCGCCACAGCCACGGCGCACATCCCGAGAGACGGAACCTGACCCATGGCCAAGGACAACGCGCAAGGCAATCAAACCGCGCAAGACGGTCGCGAGATTGAAGTACTGGGCACTTGCCAGACCCAACCCAAGATGGACGCTCAGCACGACCACAATATCGCGCCGGCACTGGTTTGGTCCTATGCGCAGGAAGAAGCGCTGGTCAGCGTGAGCAATCAGCATGACCACGACAAATGCTACCGCCTGCTGCCGGATGCCGAGGATCGCGCCCGCCGCATCGCCGCGCGCTACGCCGGCCTGTATTTCGACAGTGCCGCCAAATCGAATGGGAAGGTGCAGTTCTATTGGCCCGCTTTGGCTGCCTTCGTGGTGAAGGACATCGTGGAAGCCTATCGCTTCGACCGAGAGAATGTGCTCGAAGGGGGTTGGAGCAACGCCGCGCGTACATCCGCCCTGCCTGCCCTGGTATCGCAAGGCTTGTCGGACGCATCGCCCTATGCGCACGCCATGCGCGTCTATGTGGCATTGGCCAAGGGCAATCTGTGGCTGTACATGGACATCTATCCCTGGCTTTATTTCTTCCTGCGCTTCGGCATCAAGCAGGACGGCAGCCTGAACGAGGCCCGCCTGCGCAGCCATGTCGAGCAGCGCAATGCCACGGAGTATCAGCAGCAGTCCCGCAAGGCGGTCGAAGACTTGCCGTTTGGCCGGGCCTGGTTCGCCCGCCAGCAGGCGCGCCAGGCCAATGATCCCGTATACAAGCGCGCCGCGCAGTACTTCGAGACACGCCCCACATGGTCTGGCATGGATGGCGGGTACGGTGCACTTACCGCCGCATCCTACCAGGCCAGTAACTACGTGAAGGCGCACATCGCCAGCTATGACGGCGGCTATCATCTGCCGGTCGCGGCGAAGTGGCAACCGATGAGTGAAGCGTTCTATGTCATGGAGGAGGAGCGCATTGAGCTGACCCGCGTGGCGCAGGATAAAGCGGCGTTCGACCGCATGGACAAAATCGCTAAATTCCCGACCACGAAAGAAATTCGAGAAACCTACGAATTGCTGATCTCTGAGTTTTATGGCGGTCCGGAAGCGCAGGCCGAAATTCAACTCAGTGAGTTAAAAGTTATCGCTAGGCAAGAGCAGCTAAATATCCTGCAGCCGCTGATCTACGACGACCAAAAGTTGAAGGAAACGATGGATATGAACCATCGTTTTGCCCGCGCCAGCGGAGGGGTCATGACGACCAAATACCGCGTCATTTACAGTGCCAAGCCCACTACTGATGACCCGAAATTGCAAACCGTATTCGACCCCCCCTCCGGACGCTGGCGTCAATTTCGGGATGGCATCATGAACGATCAACAAAGTCTGCCCAATCCTGTTGACCGAATGAAATATGTCGGCCAAATTGCGAACGACTTCCATTACCTGATGAGCCACGATCGGACGTACATGGAAAGCGAATTGAAGACAATACGGGCGAGCGGCGGTGAAAAACATGCATAGACGCCGCTTTCTGCGTGCTAGCGCCGTTAGTGCTGGCTTGCTCGCAGTGTCCGCCATTACTTATTTCAAAGCCAAAGGCGCACAAATGTCCGACATCCGTTTCGACCTGGGTAAGAACATCGTCGAGACTGCCAAGCAGTCCGGCGTGCCCGCCTTCACCAGTAATGACGTCAATGGCCTGATCTGGTACAGCATTAACGACATCCCACCTCAGATCGAGGCCTTGTACACCCGGCCCGGCTTCGAAATTCAGTGGCGGGACCTGTTCGCCTTCACACTGCGGGCTGATCGCAAACGCTCCGAGGATCTCCTCGTCCAGAACGTCACACTGCAGCATCGCGCCGACTTCAAGAACGACGCCGATGCCCAAGCCTTCGTCATGCAGACCATCGCGCAGTTCACGCAAGGGCGCTGGAAACGCGCGTACCCCGATGACGTAGCGCGGCTGACCGGCAGGTCATCGCTGCTAGACGAGCGCGGCAAAATCAACAGCTACGCCGCCAGCCCGGATCCCGCCTATGCCATGTCGCTGGAAGACTGGACAGAATTGATGCGCCTGGGCGCGAATTGGCGTTGGTCTGGCGACGGCATACTGGCCAAACTGGCTGCATCGGCGGTGGGCAACAACCCTGACGGCTCGCCCTCCTACCAGTTGTCGCTCGATTTTTACATCGAAAAAATTTGGTACGACGCGCTGGAAAAGGACCAACAGTACAAGATGAAGTCACTTGCAGAGAATGGTGTCGACACCGCCAAGCTGATCAAGGAAAACAAAGAGAAGCAGGCGGCCCGCAAGAAAATCCTGGAAGAGAACGCGATCAAGCGCGGCGACAAGGTACTGGGGGGCTAGTCCGCGGCGACATTGAAACCGCCGGCGCCGCTGACGGATGGCTGCCGATACACGGCGCCGCGGATTTTCGCCCGCGCCGGCGGCACTGTCATGACGAACAAATACTGCGTATATACAGCGCCGCAGCCTCGACCGATAACCCAAAACTGCAAACAGTGATCAATTCCCGATGGCCGTCTGAGCGGCGTGTGGGATGGCATCGGGACCGATCACAAAGTCCGCCAATCCAGTCGACTGAATGAAACATGTCGGCCGGATCGCGAGCGATTTCACAATCCGATGCACACCAATCGTCCGTACATAGCGCGCGAAATGACGACAACTCTGGAACGGGACGGTGAAAAATATGCATAGACGCCGCTTTCTACGTGCTGGCACCATTAGCGCCGGATTGGTCGCAATGTCCGCCATTGCCTATTTCAAAGCTAAAGGCGCACAAATGTCCGATATCCGTTTCGACCTTGGCAAGAACATCGTCGAAACCGCCAGGCAATCCGGCGTGCCCGTATTCACCAGTAGCAATGTCAACGGGTACATATCCTACAGCGTCAATGACATCCCGCCTCAGCTTACGGCTTTATATACACGGCCTGGCTACGAAATTCAGTGGCGGCAGCTATTCGCCTTTACGCTGTACACCGATAAAAAGCGTTTCGAGGACCTGCTCGTGGAGTCAGCGGTCCTGCAGCATCGCGCCGACTTCAAAAGCCACGCCGAGGCCAAAGCCTTCGTCGAGCAGACCATCGCGCAGTTCACGCAAGGGCGATGGAAGCGCGCGTACCCCGGCGACGTAGCGCGACTGACCGGCAGGTCGTCAATTCTGGACGAGCAAGGCGAAATCAATAGCTACGCCGCCAGCCCGGATCCCGCCTATGCCATGTCGCTGGAAGACTGGACGGAATTGATGCGCCTGGGCGCGAATTGGTATTGGTCTGGCGACGGCATATTGGCCAAGTTGAACGCGTCGGCTATAGGCACAAAGCGCAACGGCTCGCCAATGTATCAACTGGCCATCGATTTCGACATCGAAAAAATTCTGGATGAGACGCTGAAAAAAGACGAACAGTACAGGATGAAGTCACTGGCCAAGAATGGCGTCGACACCGCCAAGCTGATGAAGGAAAACAAAGAAAAGCAGGCGGCCCGCAAGAAGATCCTGGAAGAGAACGCGATCAAGCGCGGCGACAAGGTGCTGGGGGACTAGTCCAAAGCAACACTGCAGCTGCGGGCGACGGTGACGGGTCGCTTGACGGCACGCGACGTTGCAGATGCCCGCGATAGCTAAGGCTGTCGCGGGCATTTTTATTTTCAAAACGCTGTGGATGGTGTGCGTTGCGGCTCGCGTTGCTGCGGCGGTATTGCCGTATTGCCGTGCTGCGCCATTGCGGCACAGCCGGACTGCGCGGCGATGGCGATGGCGGTGGTAGAAGCGGTGGCGGCTTGTATCCAAAAGCGATCTCGGGGCCGCTCTGGATGGTATCCGGACAACTTTTCTACATCTTTCGAATACTACCTAAGCAGCATCTTCAGCCAACTTGATGATATCCCTTCTTAATTTCTTTGAATTCAAACAAAAGGCGTATAAATTGCGTTTTTTTTCGCGGAAGCTCATCCGTTAACGCAGGCCAAGAAGTTGGGTAGCAACGCTCGCATAGCCATCGAGCAACGCTAGGACATCCAAATGTTGGCCGATATTTGGAGTATCCATTTTGCTGTATGGCAAAAAGAAGTGGCTGAATACGACGATCGCGCTGAGCGCGTGCTACTGGAGCGGCGCCATGGCCGCGGACCTTACCGTTTCATCGGGCGATACGCGGGTGTTCGACGGGTCCGCCAACTATCCTGGTGGGGTCGATGTCAACGGCGGCACGCTGGTGATCGGCGGTAACGGCGGCGGCGCGGGTGTCGCGCTGACCGGCAACGTCAATGCGAATTCGAATGCCACCGTCTCCGGCTTCGGCTCGATCAATGGCGATCTCAACGTCACCGGCAACTCGCACGTCGCACCGGGTTATCCCGTCGGCACACCAACCGGCGTATCGAACGGCAACCTGGTCGTAAACGGCAATCTGTCAATGAACAATGCCGTGTTCGATTTCGAAACCGGCTACGCGGGACTGCCCATCACGCAACCCGGCACCGGCGACAACATCACCGTCCGCAATGACGTCGCGCTCAACAACACGACGCTGAACGTGACGGTGAACACCTTGGGCGTCAATGCCGGCTACTACCGCATCCTGTCATACGGCGGCACCTTGAGCGGCAGCGGTCTGACGCTAGGCACGGTAAGCGGCGACTCCGTCCCCGCAGCGACCATCCAGTCGCTGACCGGCGACAAGCAGATCAACCTGATCCTGGGTCCGAGCACGACCAATCTGTGGAACGGCGACGGCCTGGCGTCCTCCACCCGCGCGGGCGGCGGCAGCGGCACCTGGAGCGCCGCCAGCACCAACTGGAATAGCCCCAGCAATGCCACGGGCGCCCTGCCCGACGGCGCGTACGCCATTTTCACGGGCACCACGGGTGTCGTGACCGTCGATGGCGGCGCCGGCCCGGTACGCGTGTCGGGCCTTCAGTTCGCCACCGACCGCTATCGCCTGCAAGGCGCGCCCATCACGTTGGTCGCCAACGGCGCCAACCCGCCAGCCATCGTCGTCGGCGACGGCACGTATGCGTCGGGCCAGTTCGTCGACACCATCGACAACCCATTGCAAGGCACCAGCGGCTTCGTCAAGACCGGCCCCGGATCGGTGATTCTCAACGCCGACAGCAGCGGCCTGAGCGGCCCCATCCTGATCGCCGACGGCGCGCTGGAACTCAACGGCAAGTTGAACGGTCCGGTCGACATCGGCCGCGAAGTCGTGCTCGCTGGGGTGGGCCAACTGGGCACCACCACCCTCTACCCCACCGCAGTGATTTCGCCGGGCAACGATGGATCGCCCATCGGCACGCTTACCGTCAACGGCGACCTGACCTTCGGCCAGGACGCCGTCTACCGCGTGCATGCGGATCCCCTGAGCAGCGCGAGCGATCACATCCATGTCACCGGCGTCGCCCACCTGGACGGCACCGTCGCGCACGTAGGCCCGGACGGCAACTATGCGCCGCTTACGACCTACAACATCCTTACCGCGGACGGCGGCGTACAGGGGCAGTTCACGGGCGCTTCAAGCGCGTATGCGTTCCTGACGCCCACGCTCACCTACGACCCGAAGAACGTGTTCCTGACGCTTTCGCGTAACGGCGTGCCGATAGGCAGCGTCGGCAACACGGGCAACCAGGGCAGCGTGGGCGGTGCGCTGGACAACGAAGCGCCACCCGCGCCTGCCAACGGAGCGGCAACGGCCGGAAATGCTGCGCCATCGGGTGCGAATGGATCGGCCCAGGCCGGCAATGCCGCATCATCCGATGCAAGCGGATCGGCACCGGCCGGGAATACGGCGTCATCCGGCACCAACGGACTGCCCACGACTGGCGCCGGCAGCGCCTTGGCCTATGCCGCGGCCAATGGCATCAGCACGGGTGGCGGCACTGGCGCCAGCCAGGT
Organism: Bordetella sp. LUAb4; assembly: GCF_021325795.1. Taxonomy (GTDB): domain Bacteria; phylum Pseudomonadota; class Gammaproteobacteria; order Burkholderiales; family Burkholderiaceae_B; genus Bordetella_C. The sequence goes on from NZ_JAHPZX010000001.1 coordinate 442,112, forward strand.
AGCAACCGCGGTCCTCGCCATGACCCCGGGCGAAGCGCGCGCGGCCTTGAGCATGCTCTCGGGCGAAGCTTATGCAAGTACACCCAGTGTGTTGCAGAGCCTTGGCGACACCGTGCGCACCGTCCCGCTATCTCACTTCCGTAGCAACCTCGACGCGGGAGCGATTCCCGGGCGCCCCACGGCGCAACTGGGTTCGCCGTCCTCCGACGCCCTGCCACAAAGCGGCGCGCATCCTGTGTGGGCACAAGTGGTCGGCAACTGGCGCACGTTCTCCAGCGATGGCAACGCATCACGCGTGAGCCAATCGGACGGCGGCCTGTTCGTCGGTGGTGACGGCGCGGTGGGCGGCGGTTGGCGCCTGGGCGGCGCACTGGGCTATATCGGCAGCCACAGTTCGATCGCCAATGTTTCGTCCCGCACGGATGTCGACAGCTATACGGCGACCTTGTTCGGCGGACGGAATTTCTACGCCGGACCCGGCCACTTCCGCTTCACGGCGGGCACCGCTTATACCTGGCACGACATCGAGACGAAACGCGACGTGGCGGTCGGCAGCCTGAACCAGCAGCTCGATTCGTCCTATAGCGCCTCGTCGACGCAAGTGTTCACCGAACTCGGCTACAGCCTGCCGATAGGTGACGCATACACCGTCGAACCCTACGCTGGCGTGGCGTGGAATCAGTTGCGCACGCGCGGCTTCACCGAATCGGGCGGCACGGCTGCCCTGCATGGCGCCGGACAAACCGACGATGTCACGAGCACCACGTTGGGACTGCGCGGCGCGTGGCTGTTCGGGGCCGACAGCGCACCGGGCCGCCTGACCGCCTCGCTGGGCTGGCGCCACGCAATGGGTGATGTGAAGCCCACGCAGGCATTGGCGTTCGACGGTGGCACCACGTTCTCGGTGGCGGGTGTGCCGATCGCGCGCGACGCGGCGGTGTTCGGCCTCGGCGCGGAATTCACCATTGCACGCAATACGACGGCCGGCATCACCTACGACGCGCAGTTTGGCGGCGGCAACCGGCAGCAGTCGGGTGTGCTTAAGGTAGCCATGCGGTTTTAGCGCGTCCGCGGGCAGTTGATCGGGTGAATGACCTCGGGGAGCCACTTCCCCGACCCAGCACTCGGAGGCGGCGCCGTCCGCTCAAACTATGGGAATGTAGATATCCGTTTCCCACTGATCGAGCGGCGTTTCCGGAAACACACTCAGGTAGTGGAAGAACAGCGGATGATCGCGCAGTTCTTCCCCACTTGCGGGAAGCCAATCCCGATAAAAAGGATAGACGGTTTCACCAACGTGATCCGTCGATCCCCTATGCCGCAAGACCGCGCAGCGACCACCCGGGATGACGATTTCGCGGATCCCATAGGCATTCGATCTGACCGCCTCGCGAATCTCGCCGCAGATGTCGAAGCGGAATTCTTCTGCTGGCGTCGTATCCGGGTTATTGCGCGGAATCCCGAACGTCCTGCTCGACGCGACGGGAGATTGCCCGCTTTGCTTGCGCCATTCCACGAACTTGCGCACGCTTTCGTTGACGAGCCCGGTGGGTCCGACATGTTCGAGCGCCGCTACGCGCGTCTCTGAAAAGTCGACGATTTTTACCTGCATGGTGAACTTCCTTGAAAGATAGGGGACGACGAAGGTCGCACTCCAGATCTGCCAATTCGGATGTTGCCGAAACGCACTCGGCGCCATGCCGAACGCGCGCTTGAAAGCCCGGCTGAAAGCTTCTGGACTGTCGAAGCCCGCGTCGAACGCGGCATCCAGGACCGAGCAAAACTCGCGCGATGCCAGGCGGTGCGCAGCCTTGCGTAGCCGCAACAACTGCACGTAACGCGCGACAGGCATCCCCACGTAGGCGGCGAATTGGCGATGAAAATGAAACTTCGAGAAGTTAGCCACGCGACTTAGCGCGTCCACCGACAAGGCGTCTTCGAGATGCGTTTCGATGTGCGCAAGCACGGCGTCGAAGCGCTTCGTATAAACGCGAGTGGCGTCAACGGGATCTTGCATGTCTTGGATTCTCGAATTGTGCGACGGCGTCATCTTCGCCCACGAGCAAGGTATCGCGCCTAGCCGCGCTTGCTCAACTTAAGTGGCGCGGGATCCGTCAACATTCAACAGCCGAAATTGCGCCGGCGATTCTTCGAACGCATTGGTCTGCTTCACCTGGGGAATCAGCATGTCCAGCTTCGCATAGTCGAACTGCGTGCACCACCTTGCCATTTTTCCTACGGCCCGGATTAGAGGTTCTGCTTCGTTTCCACGAGTCAGCGCACGTAGGCAGTCGACAAACTGCGGATGGAACAAGGTAGGAATGATGACGCGAGACCGCCCTACTCTCGATAGCTCTGCGTTCATGACGAGCCGGGAGACTCGGCCGTTGCCGTCCTCGAACGGGTGCACTTCCGCGACCAGGAATAGATAGTAAATCGCCCGGGCCAGACCTTCTGGGACGCTTAGCGCGAGCGACGAGCCCTCGGTAAACGTCCCGCGCACATGAGACGGCAGGACGAACTCGGTGGTTCCGGCGAAGTTGTTCTCCAATTTGAGTTGCCCAGGATTGGCTTCGGGCCGCCTGGATAGCATTTCCTCATGCCATACCTTCAGTACCTCAACAAAGTCTTCTCCAACAGGAGGGACGGCCGCGCGCGTTTCGGGTCGATTCGCCAGGTTGAATACACCGAGCACGTCGTGCGAGTCCTGGGGTCGCTGCGGCACGATCTTGTTGCGTAAAACGATATCCTTCGCTTCTTCCAGCGAAAACTTCGTGCCCTCTACGTAGTTGGAAAAATAGGATTCCAGGAATGCGAAATTGATGCGGGCACTTCCAGGGGGACACAGCTCTTTCACGTCAGGCAGCACGGCGACCCGGAGCGCTGCCGCAAGCGCTTCGAACAGCGCCAAGCGCCCGATGTCGATAGGCGCCCCATTGGCAATGGAGATCCCCGCTTTAGTCCGAAGCACACCCTTTGAATGAGTACTCAACAGTGCCCCGATAGTGCTATTAAGCTTGTGGAAGCTCTTATCCTCTTGCAGAAGACCGGCGATCTCGCGAGCTCTGTCGCGGAGTTGGTTCAGGCCCGCTTCCTTATTAGTATTGAGGATTGAAATGAGCCGGTCTTCGATCGCTTCGCGCGAAGCACGCGTAACGCTCGCCCCCTGGCTCAGATTCTCGAGCAGGGTCCGTTCGGGCGAAGACCAGTAGAGGTTAAACCCACCAAGCGGAAAGTCGCCGCTTAATCGCGCCGGCCCTTTGACCAGAACAAACGTCAAGCCGGGATAGCGGATGCGTCGACCGAAGCGAGTGGGATGAGAGATGACAACTTCGTTCGATGGTGTGATTCCGCCGATGAAGGCGCTAAGGTGTGACACCACGCCACCGGGAACAGCGTTCGCAGCCAATCTCTGCCAGTTGCGTCGGACTCGGCTTGCGACTTCTTGCTCCGTGCCCGGCTCGACGAATACCCCGGCAGCGATGCGTAACAGGTCCCCAGCCTTCACGCGCCGCTGCAATTGCCGGTTCACCGCAGGATCACCCGCAGCAAACAAGACTTCTTCGGAATGTCGTTTTCCAGCTTGAAAAAGAACCATGACAGGGTTCCTTGTCGTTTTTCAGCTAAAATTATAAACCATTTGTCGTTTTTCAGCTAAATTTTATCCGTATCCGGGCGGCGGGCCCGTCATCTAAATTTAGGCACGCAATTTTCTCGCGGGTGCGCTTCTGGCGGGTCCGGTTGCTATCGTCCATCGCTAATCGGCCGTTATCTTGAGCGTTCGGCCCGAGTTGGCTGATAACCAACGGAACTCGATTGATCAAAATTTTAAAGCGGACAGAATCAATTGCGGGACCTCACAATGACCCGAGAAGTTGATAACAATATGTGGGACCGGCTGGCCGTTGACGCGGTACGCGGGGAGGACCGGTCACGCACACGATAAGACCCATAAAAGGACGGACATAAGTCCGGACCATCACGAGGAGACAAGACCATGCAGACAACATGCACGTCGTGGCTGCGCGCGGGCGCACTGGCGCTCGGGCTAACGGCGGTGACCATCGCGCAAGCGGCTGGCACCTGGCCAGACCGGCCCGTACGCATCATCGTGCCCTATGCCGCGGGCGGAACCACGGATTTCTCCGCTCGCCTGGTCGCACAAAAGCTCGCGGAACAGACGGGCGTATCCTTCGTCGTGGAAAACAAGGCCGGCGGCTCGGGCACCATCGGCGCCCTGCAGGTGGTGCGCAGCGCACCGGACGGCGCCACGCTGCTGACCAACGATACGTCCTACGCGATGCTGCCGGCACTATTCGCGGATCTGCCTTGGGACCACGCCCACGATCTGGTGCCGGTGACCACGCTGGTACAGACGCCCGTGGTGCTGGTGGTTCCGGCCAACTCCCCCTTCAAGACGCTGGATGCCTTGCGGACCTATGCACGCCAGCATCCGGGCAAGCTGAACTTCGGATCAGGCGGCGCGGGTAGCTCCGCTCACCTGCAAGGTGCTTTGTTCAACAAGGATGCGGGCGTGGATATCACCCACGTGCCATACAAGGGCGCGGGCGAAGCCATGCTGGGCCTGGTGTCAGGCCAGGTCGATGTGTTGATCACGGCCGCGCCCACGGCGATGCCGCAGGTCGCCGGACATCGCGCACGGGCGCTGGCCGTAAGCGGCGCCCATCGCCTGCCCGCCTTGGGCGATGTCCCCACCTTCGCTGAAGCAGGCCTGCCCGCCTTCAATGTGGTGAACTGGTTCGGCCTCTCCGCTCCCAAAGGGACGCCACCGCAGGTGATCCAGACCATTGCGTCCGATGTGCGCAAGGCGCTCGCGGATCCCGCATTGAAGGCGCGCCTGGCGGAGCAAGGTGCCGAGCCGGGTGGCATCTCGCCGGAGGAGTTCGCGGCGCGCATCAAGAAAGAGACGGCGGTCTGGTCGGACACCGCACGCAGCGCAGGCATCACGCCGCACTGATGGCAGCGCGTTGCTCACGCTGCACTGATCACGCCGCGGTCACCCCGGCGTATTGCTCGCACGGCGATGATCGCGGCACCGTCATTTCCGTATTCTGGCAGTCGTCACGGCGGCCGCCTGAAAATCGACACTGGAATCCCCAAGATGTGGAACCTGAGTTTCAACCCGCCTGAAATCATCGACGCCACCATCCTGACGCGCCTGCCGGACCACTTCCGCCAAGCCCAGCGCACGGCATGGAGCGATGCCAACAAGCCGGGGCAAATGCTGGACAGTTTCCTGGAGGGGCCGTCCTTCGACCGCGACGGCAACCTATGGGTTACCGACATTCCCAACGGCCGTATCTTCCGTATCGATAGCGCCTTGAACTGGACGCTGGCCGCGCAATACGACGGGTGGCCCAACGGCAGCGCGTTCCATCGCGACGGCTCCCTGTGGATCGCCGACTACCGTCGCGGCATTCTGCGGCTGGAGCCGGGCGCCAGTACGCCTGAGGCATTGCTGCCGCATCGGAACAGCGAATCCTTCAAGGGCATCAACGACCTTACCTTCGATGCACATGGCGCCTGCCTGTTCACCGACCAAGGCCAGACCGGGATGCAGGACCCAACCGGGCATGTATATCGGCTCGGCACCGATGGCCGACTTGAAGCATTGATCCGCAATGCGCCCAGCCCGAACGGCTTGGCGCTGAATGCCGACGGCAGCGCGCTTTATCTGGCGGTTACGCGCGCCAACGCCATCTGGCGCGCGCCCTTGCCCGCCAGTGGCGGTGCCAATAAAGTCGGCCAGTTCCAGACCTTCTTCGGCACCAGCGGCCCGGACGGCCTTGCCGTCGACATCAACAACGGTGTCGCGGTCGGCCACGCCAGCCTGCGCGGTGCCTTCCTGCTCAACGTGCATGGCGAGATCACCCACTACGTGCGCAGCCCCGTCGGCGCGACGTTGACCAATCTGGCGTACCGGCCCGGCACCAACGAACTGATCATGGTGGAGTCGCAGACAGGCACCCTGTTGACGGCGCGCCTGCCGCATGAAGGCCTGCCTTTGTACTCGCACGCTTGAAGCTATCGTCGTCGGTAGTGACCGCGACGGCCGCTCGCGCCTGGTGCTGCACGGCCCGGGATCAGCAAGCCGTCGCAGCCGTCACCGCCTTGCACTACTGGAAAGCGGGCAGGGCAACGCGCTACTTCAGCCGTTCATATGCGATACGCGCGCCCTGGGCGATCAGATCGTCATCGGCTTTGACGCCAGGTGTACGGCTAGTCGTGTAGATCGCCATGACGATGGGCGGCCGCCCGGGCGGCCAGATGACGCCGATGTCATTCGCGCTGGCGTAGTCGCCCGTGCCGGTCTTATCGGCGACCAGCCAGCCGGCCGGCGTGGCGGCACGAATACGCCGGTCGCCCGTCTTGTTGCCCAGCATCCATGTCTTCAACTGCTCACGGGCAGCCGCCGGCAGCGCATCGCCTAGCATCAGCGTGCGCAATAGCCGTCCCATGTCCGCCGGTGTGGACGTGTCGCGCTCGTCGCCGGGTATGGCGGTATTCAGGGCCGTCTCATAGCGATCCAAACGGAAGGACTCATTGCCGTGGCCGCGTGCGAAAGCCGTGAGCGCGGCCGGCCCGCCGAGCAGGCGCAGCAGCAGATTGCCTGCGGTGTTGTCGCTATATTGGATGGCCGCGGCACAAAGCTCGGCAACGGACATGCCGGCGGCGTCCGCGTGCTGGCCCGTGATCGGCGAATAAGTGACCAGAGCGTCCCTGCCGTACACGATGCGGCGGTCCAGCAGGCGGCCCTGCGATGCCTCCGGTTGTGGCACATGCGTCACATGAACGCCGGCTTCCCTGCCATTGCTCCCCGCCGCCACGGCGTCCTTCGCCAACACCGCCGCAGCCAGCACGGCCTTGAACGTACTGCATACGGCGAAGCGCTCGTCGGCCCGGTACGCGACTTCTTTGCCGCTACCGGTGTCGACGGCGTAAATGCCCAGGCGGCGTTGATGCGCCTGTTCCAGGCGGGCGTACTCGTCATCGATCGGGCGGGTTTGGGTGGCGGCGAATGCCGGCCGGACGAGCATCAATGGCGCCGCGGCCGTCAACGCCAACATGCGCCGGCGGCTGAGCCGCGCGGGTCTTGACCAAGCGAGACTTTCTTTCTTGTCGTGCATCATCTGAAGTATCCATTGCAATGGAAAAACCAGGGGCGGCTTTCCGGACCGCCACTATCCACCTGTGACGCTATTCTCTCAAACGAGGATAATTGCGATCATCCGATAGAAAAACTTATACCTATACCATCGTGCGACCTCACCTGCCCTTGAATGGCCTGCGCGCCTTCGAAGCGTCCGCCCGCAGTTTGAGTTTCACCTTGGCGGCCGAAGAACTGAACGTGACCCAGGCCGCCGTCAGCCAACAGGTACGCGCGCTGGAGGACCGCCTGGGCGCGCAATTATTCAAGCGCATACCGCGTGGCCTTATGTTGACTGATGAAGGACGCGCGTTGCTCCCAGTGCTGAGCGAGGCGTTCGGCCGTATCGCTTCGGTGCTGAAGCAATTCGATGGCGGACGCTTACGAGAAGTATTGGCGGTAGGCGTGGTGGGTACGTTCGCGGTGGGCTGGCTGCTGCCGCGCCTGACACGCTTTAGCGATACCCATCCCTTCGTCGAACTGCGGCTGTCGACGCACAACAACCTGGTCGATCTGACCGCCGAGGGGCTGGATTTCGCCATCCGCTTCGGGGCGGGCGTTTGGTCCGGCATGGAGAGCACGCAACTGCTGGATGCGCCGTTGGCCGTGTTGTGCGCTCCGACCATCGCGGCGCGGCTGGCCGCCCCCGCGGACCTGACGCGCGAAACCCTGCTGCGTTCCTACCGTGAGGATGAATGGCATGCCTGGTTCGCGGCAGCGGGCGTGCAGGCGCTGAAGTTGAACGGTCCGGTATTCGACTCGTCGAGATTGATGGTCGAGGCCGCCATGCAAGGCGTCGGCGTAGCGCTTGCGCCGGCCTGCATGTTCGGCAGTGAATTGCAGCGCGGTGCGCTGGTACGGCCTTTCGCGACGCAAGTGGCGACGGGAAGCTATTGGCTGACGTGGCCGAAGTCGCGCGCCATGTCCCCCGGCATGCGGGCCTTCCACGACTGGCTTCTCGCGGAAGCCGGCGCTATTTAGAATCCCGCTACGAGCAACAGCAAAGCCAGAGGTAACGATGTCCATTGCAAAGACGCCGGCCGCTCCCTATTACGCGGTGATCTTCACATCCATCCGTACGCCGGAAGACGACGGGTATGGCGACATGGCCGATGCGATGATCGCGGCGGCGTCCAGGCAGCCCGGGTTCCTGGGCGTGGAGTCCGCGCGCGAGGAATTGGGAATCACGGTTTCCTATTGGGACAGCCTGGAATCCATCGCTGCCTGGAAGCGGGATTCGAAGCATCTGATGGCGCAACGGATGGGACGGGAAAAATGGTACGAGAGCTACAAAACCCGTATTTGCCTCGTTGAGCGGGACTACGATTTCGAAAGCATCTGATCGCCCGCTCAGCCCTGACGGATGGGATTATCTGTGCGCGGCGGCGATATACGTCGCGGAAATGCCTATCCCTGCTCCAACGAGATCCCGGGAGACCGATTGAAAGAGGACGGCTCGATCAATCATTCCGCCCTTGCTGTCGACCTGTCGCAATTCTGGTTTACGCAAGGGCGGGGAGGATATGTCGATTATCAAGCGTGAACGGCTTGCCGCCATGCACCGCGGCTCGCCATCAGCGGCCGCTCTTGAGCCGCGCCATGGCGGAGTCGGAATAACGCAAGCCTGCGACGGCATCCGGCGCGAACACCGTGTCCAACCTTTTCCAAATCGCGGAAGGTACGGCGAGCGCCATGGCATCGCGCGCTTCAGCGACATGGCGCGGTTCCGTGACACCGACGATGGGCACGGCGGCGCCGTGGCGCCTGCACCACGCTAGCGCCAACTGCGCCGGCTTGACGTTGAGCTCGGCAGCGATATCCTCCAGAAGCTTCACCAATTCCAGGTTCTTGTAGAAATTTTCGCCTTGGAAACGCGGCATGTCGCGCCGTTGGTCGCCAGGCGGAAGATCTTCCGGAGACTTGAGCGCACCGCTGAGAATGCCGCGCCCCAATGAGGCGTAGCCGAAGAACCAACTGCCGTTTTCTCTAAGAAAATCGAAGATTTCGGTTTCCGGATCGCGGCTCCATAGCGAATACTCGCTCTGCACCACGGCGACAGGATGAATGTCCGCGGCTCGGCGATAGCTGTTGGGACCCACTTCGCATAACCCGAGCGCCCGGACCTTGCCCTTTTTGACGAGATCGGCCATGGCGCCATAGGTGTCCTCGATCGGCACGTTCGGATCGACACGATGCAGGTAGAACAGGTCGATGTAGTCGGTGCCCAAGCGCTTGAGGCTGGCATCGCAAGCAGCTTCCGCGCGTTCGGGCCGGGCGTCCAGGCCGCGTTGATCGGCACGGTCACCGAACAGATAACCGAACTTGGTACACAGCACTACGTCCTGACGCCGTCCCGCGATCGCCTTGCCGACCAGGATCTCATTGGCGCCGTTCGCGTAGAGATCAGCGGTGTCCACCCAACGTCCGCCATGGTCCAGATGATCGTCCAGTGCGTTGCGTGCATCCGCTTCCGAGCTGGGACCGTAGTAGCCGGTCATGGCCATCGTGCCCAATACGAAAGCCGGCGGTGCGTCAGCCAAAAGATGCGTACTCGTCTTCATACTCATGTCCTTGTCTCCTCAACCCAGCACGAAGGGGTTGTCGCGGCGCGGCGAGGGCGTGATCCAGACGCTTTTGACCTGCATATATTCCTTGATTGCGTCGACGCCGCCCTCACGTCCCGTGCCGCTGCGCTTGTAACCGCCAAACGGCGAAGCAAAGCTGGTGCTGCGGTAATTGTTGACCCATACCGTGCCGGCCTGGATCTTCTCCACGCAATGCATCGCCCTGCGCAGGTCTTGGGTCCACACTGCGGCGGCCAGTCCGAATTCGGTGTCGTTGGCCAATTGCAGGGCCTCGTCCTCGTCCTTGAATCGGATGACGGAGAGCACGGGGCCAAATACCTCCTGCCTGGCGATGGCCATCTGATTATTGACGTCGGTGAAAATAGTGGGCGCCACGAATTGGCCCTGGCCGTAGCCTTCGCCTTGCAGGGCATGGCCACCGAGCACGCAGCGTGCGCCTTCGTCTTTTGCCACATTTATCATGCGCATCACATGGTCCCATTGTTGCCGGGTGGCAATGGGGCCGAGTTGCGTTTCGGGCAAGGATGGATCGCCGATGTGTGCTTCCCGGGTCAGCGCCACCAATCGCTCCACGAAGGCGTCGTGGATGCTGTCTTGCAGCAGCAGGCGCGAGCCCGCCATGCAGGTCTGTCCGGCCGCGGCGAAGATGCCTGCGATCACGCCTTTCACCGCCTGGTCCTGGTCGGCATCGTCAAACACGATATTGGGCGACTTGCCGCCCAACTCCAGCGTGACACGCTTGAAATCACTGGCCGCGGCTTCACTGACCTTCTGGCCTCCCGCATTGCCGCCGGTAAAAGCGATTTTCCGGGTCAAGGGATGCCGCACCAACGGATCGCCAACCTCAGCGCCAAAGCCCGTGACGACATTGACCACCCCTTTGGGGATGCCGGCTTGTTCGGCGAGTCGCGCAAGTTCCAGGATGGACGCCGAGGCATGCTCGGACGGCTTGATCACGATTGTGTTGCCGGCGGCCAGCGCCGGCGCCATCTTCCACGCCGTCAGCGACAACGGCGAATTCCAAGGCGTGATGGCGACCACCACGCCCAGCGGCTCAAAGCGGGTGTAATTGATGACTCCCGGTTTGTTGACCGGGATGACGTCACCGCCGACCTTGTCCGCCAGACCCGCGTAATAGTAGAACCACTGGGCGATGTTCAGCACCTGGCCACGGACTTCCGTGATCAGCTTGCCGTTGTCGCGCTGTTCGACACGCCCCAAGTGGTCTGCATTGTCTTCGATCAAACCCGCCAGCTTGCGCAGCAGGGTAGCGCGCTGCGTGGCGGTCAATGCCGGCCAGGGGCCCGCGGTGAACGCCGCGTGTGCTGCGCGGATGGCCCGATCGGCATCGGCGGCCTTTCCCCTGGGAATGCGCGCCCAGATCTCGCCCGAATAAGGCTCGACCGTATCGAACCATTCGCCGCCCGCGGGGTCGGTCCAGGCGCCATCGATAAACAATTGGTATTGAGTAGGAGTCGTGCCAGCGCTGCTCATGCTACTGCCTCTGCTAAAGAATGGATAAGCGATCGGAATTCAATCGATCTTCAAGTTGCTGCTCTTGACGAGATCCGTGAACAGCGTGACTTCGTCGCGCATCTGCGTTTCGAAGCGCTTGGGATTGCTGTCAGTGATGGGTTGCAGTCCGGCGGTGGCCATCTGAGCTGCAAACTCCGGCGTGCCCGCAATGCGTTGAAGCGTTTTTGCAAGGCGGTCGACGACGGCCACGGGCGTACCCTTGGGCATCATCAGGCCATACCAGGAGTCGAGGCGGAATGTCTTCAGCTCCGGCTCACTACTGGATTCGGCGAAGGTGGGGACATCGGGAAGCAAGGGCGACCGACCGGGCGCGGCCACTGCCAACGCGCGCACCTGACCCGCCTTGATCTGCGGCAATACCGACCCCAGGGTGGCGAAGGACATGGCGACGTGGCCGGCCATGACGTCGCTGACGGCCGGAGCAGCACCCTTATAGGGCACGTGCGTGATGGACGTCTTGGTCAGCTTCTTGAACAGTTCCGCCGACAGGTGAGGCGTGCCTCCGCTGCCTGCCGACGCGTAGGAGTATTTATCCGGATTGGCGCGCAAGACTGTCAGGAATTCGGCAAGGTTTTTCGCCGGGAAATCCTTGTTCACGATAAGTACCGTGGGGGCAACGGCAACGGCTGCCACAGGTGCGAAGTCGCTGACGCTTTCAAACGGCAAATTCGGATAGAGCACCGCGTTGATCGTGTGATTCGTCGCGGCGATCAGGCCCGTGTAGCCGTCAGCAGGCGCTCTTGCGACCTGGCTTGCGGCGATGGTCGCGTTGGCACCTGGGCGGTTCTCCACGATGAAGGTCTGGCCCAGATCCTTACCAAGATCGTTCGCGATGACGCGCGCCACGATATCGGTCGGCCCGCCGACGGCAAAGCCGACGATCAGCCTGACCGGCTTGCTCGGGTAGCTGTCGGCGGCCTGGGCCGACGCGGAAACGACGAGTGCCGCGGCCGCCAGCATGGCTCGGCCGGTGAACGGATAGAAATTCATAGTCAATTCCAGAAAGGGTTTTTTGGAATTGCACGCGCTGTCTCCACCCCCTCATGCGTCTCTGTGCGACTTGGACGCTCGGGCTGCCATCGGTGCAATATTTATATAATAGGACTGAGTTCTATCTGTCGCAACCATAAAATATGATCGAGTTCTATCTGATGGAACTTACTTGGCGTGCGACAATTCGCCAACAATGGCTGGGAGGCGGGATGGCGCAGGTGAAGTCCGAAGCGGAAGACAAAGGGGTGGCAGCGGTAAGCCGCGCCTTGAGCCTGTTGGCGGCTTTCCGGGAGGATGACTACAGTTTGACGCTGACAGAGCTATCCATACGGACAGGGCTTTACAAGAGCACGGCGTCGCGCCTGATCGATACCCTGATTCGTGAAGAGTATCTGTATCGGATTTCCGATGGCAGCTACCAGCTCGGCGCCAGGCCTATCCGGCTGAGTGCCATCTTCCAGCGACAGTTGCGTACCTCGGAGTACGTACCGCCATTCCTGCGGCGTATCGTCGAGCTATTGGGTGAGAGCGCATCGTTTTATATTCCCCAGAACGACGGGCGCTTGTGTCTGCATCGCGTCAATGCGAGCAACCAGGTAATCGTCGATTCCGTGCGCGAGGGTGATTGGCTACCTTTGGAAGGCGGTGCGACGGGCACGATATTGCTGGCCTTTCGCGGCGAGGAAGGTGCCGAGACGGCAGCGGTGCGTGAGCGCATGTGGGCCGCTACCTTTGGCGGCGCGCATCCTGAAATGGCCGCGGTCGCCGTGCCCGTGTTCGGCGCGCAGCAGGCATTGCTGGGCGCGTTGAGTGTTTCCGGACCCCGCTACCGTCTGGAGGCGCGCGGCGCCGAAGCGCTTTATCCCACGCTGCTGCAATGTGGAAGTGAGTTGACCGCCCTCCTTGGTGGCGACGCTACCGTATTTGCCCGGAGCCTCGCGCGGCGCTGAACTTCTATCGCCAGCGCCCTGGGATTGAATGCATTGTCGATGGGACACCCAGACGGATGCTGGTTTGGAACCGGAGCCGCGCCATCAACCTCGCTTCGGCCAGCAGGAAGCAAAGCGATGCCCAGCCCGGCGAGCGCGCCCGCAAGCCGTGCCGACGAGGTATTGCATGAAACGGCCCGTCGACTTCCACGGGGATCGATTTTCGTTTCGCTCCGCCCACGCCAGGTAGTGGCCCCCAACGCGATGGCGATGTGATGCAGTGATGTGAGCTCAAATCTCGCGCTTGGGCCGGCACCCCTCGGGCGGCCAAGTACTTCGAACTCGCGACCAATGTTGCATAGCACGTGCCGAGCTTGCGACCGATCCGAGACGGATCGCGGACACCGCTACTTGCCGCCGCACTGGCCGGAATGGGCGTGCTACAGACGCTGGCGTTCATGGTCGAGCCCCACTTCGAATCCGGCGCGTTGGTCCGGCTGCTGGAGAACTGGGCGCTGGAACCGAATCCGGTCTATATCGAATCCGGTCTATATCGTCTACTCCCCCAACCGCCATTTGAGTGCCCGCGTGCGGGTATTCGTGGAGTGGCTCGTAGAACTCTTCGAAGCGGAGGAATTACGTTGAGGGGTTCGCAGACCAGCGTGGCTTCGCACCAGAACAATATTGATCTGGATCGCCCGCGATTTTATTCCGCTGATCCGAATAGTCGTGAGCACAGCGTTTGCTTTTACACTTCATGAGGATCTTCACAAGATAGACTCAGTGTAGGAATCTGCCTACAAGCGTAGTCCCGCACTGTCATCCTTTCGCGCTTGCCCCCGATAGCGCGCTCCGGTCCAGGGGCCGACAATCTCGGCATCGACATCCCCTACCTGGAGTTCCTCATGCAACCCCGTCCCGCGCCTCGCGCGCCGATCGCCATCGCCCAGTTGCCGGTCCTGCCGCGCCGGTCGGATGACATGTTGCGCAACCGGAGCGCCGCGCGCTGCACGACCTGCGCGCTGCAGCCGGCCTGCCTGGAGGCCGAGTCCTGCGAACAGATGTTAGCCGGAGGAACGTCGCTGACGTCCGGCTGGCGCATGGTGCGCAAAGGCCAGCCGCTATATCGCGCCGGTGACGAGTTCGGCAATCTGTACGCGGTGGTGTCCGGGTCGCTGAAGACGGTGCTGTTTCATAGCGAAGGCCGCGAGCAGATCTGCGGGTTCCCCGGTGTGGGCGACTTGGTCGGCATGGACGGCATCGACACGGGTCACCACGCCTGCGACGCGGTCGCGCTGGAAGACACCCAGGTATGCGTGATTCCCTTCAATATGCTGGAACAACGCTGCCGTCAGGCCGCCAGCACGCAGCATCACCTGCTGCGCTTGATGAGCGCGGAAATCGTCCGGGAACAGCGCTTCTTCATGCTGCTGGGCCGCATGTCCGCCGACGAACGGCTGGCGTCCTTCCTCGTCGGGGTGTCGAACAAACTGTCGGCGCGCGGGTATTCCTCGTCCGAATTCCACTTGCGCATGACGCGCGAAGACATCGGCAACCATCTGGGCATGAAGCTGGAAACGGTCAGCCGCACCTTCTCCAAGTTCCAGGCGCAAGGGTGGATCAACGTACGGCAGAAACACGTCGCGCTACGCGACGTAGAGGCGCTGCGGGCTTTGTCCTGCCAGTAGGCTCTGCCGAAGGGCCCATCTCGCAAGGCCGGCGGCCGCCCTGCCCGCCTTCTGTGATTACTTCACAGGAATCTTCACGGATGCGGGAACAGGGACGGCGGTGATGCTGTTCTTCGGGCTGCCGTCCACCACGCGATCGGAATAGACCAGGTACACCAGCGCGTTGCGCTTGGCGTCGACCATACGCACGACGCGCAGATGCTTGAACAGGAAGGATGCGCGTTCGGTGAACACTTCCTCCTGCGCGGGCAGCGGCGACTTGAACTGAACCTCGCCGACCTGACGGCACGCCACCGATGCTTCGGCCTTGTCTTCGGCCACACCGAACGCACCGGAGACGCCGCCCGTCTTGGCGCGGGACAGGTAGCAACTGACGCCCGCCACGCGCGGGTCATCGAACACCTCCACCACGATCTTGTGGTTCGGGCCGATGAGCTTGAACGCCGTGCTGACGTCGCCCACTTCTTCGGCATGAGCGGCACCCGCGCCAAAAAGCGCCGCAGCGGCGATGAAGATCAATTTCTGGAACATGTGGAATCCGGATCAGGGAATTTAAGAGGCGGTTGGCAGACAGCATACGCATGGCTGGGTAGACCGCAACAGGCAGCCACCGCAGGATACGCTCTCACGACGATGAAGACCGCCTGTCGCTGCGGGATATCTCACAAACCGATGGCACCCCGGACAGCCCCTGCGGCATCCCCCCCCGGCCATAGCACCGGACAGCCGCTTTAACCGTCTCCCTGGGCCGTCAACCGCCCATGCTAGCCCGGCTGGATCCCGGTCGCGAAGATAGTGTAGAATAGCGGGCTTGCTCCAATTCCATCCTGACTGATAGGGTTTCTGACCCGATCTCCGCGGCCCGCCTCAGGCGAAAGCGCGTCCCGGATGAGATTGTTGGAGCGTTCGGGATGATCTCCCGACCTGCTGGCGCAATGGCAGAGTGGTTATGCAGCGGATTGCAAATCCGTGAACGTCGGTTCGATTCCGGCTTGCGCCTCCAAATTCAAACGGCCCTCCATCGGAGGGCCGTTGCGCTTTGTGGGCCTGACCAAGGTGCTGCTGCGGAGGCCGGGGAATTTCGAGACGACGCAGAGTCAGGCTGCGTCGTCCTGGTCTGCTTACCCGTTGCGGGCGCCTTCGTGGCTGCGCAGACTTCAGTAGGTCAAGGGGTACGGAACCCCGTTTTCATCGATCGATTCGATTCGATCCACTACAACATCAGAGGCGGACTTCGCATCACCCAGTTCCGCGAACGTGCAATCCGTCACTACTCGGAAAAAACGGCTCGATTCGGGATCACCTTCCCGCTGGATTTCAACATCAGCAATCGCCGGCACATCACCCGACTGAAACGCTCCGCTACACACCGTCCAACCATCAATTTCGCGTGTGCCCATATCTTCTCCATTCGTTTACGTCAGCGAAGACTGTAGCACGCACCCCCAAAACACCCCCTCGCCGCGGCAGAGCAACACAGTGACCGCGATGTGTCGACATCGTTCTCAGCCTGGCGGGCAGCACGCGGCCGCCGAACCAGGCCGCCGATCGGCACCGCCTGTCACCGACCCTCAGAGCCGGCTTCCTCGCAACAACTTCGCCAACTCCGTCGCGGTCATGAAAGAGATATTGTTCTTCGCGGCATAGTCGCGCGCGGAGGGGGAGATTTCGCCCAGCGCAATGTAGATGGCCTCGCGCGCGCCGCGCTTTTCGCGGGCCGCTTGCAGCTCGCGCATGGGTTCGACACCAGTACGGGCCGCCTTCCAGCGCTTGGCACTGACCATGGCGACATGGCCATCCTTGCTCAACGCAAGGTCCGCGCCATTGCCATTCAGACGCTCGACCTGGCAGCCGTCGCGCTCGAAACCCGCCTGGATCGCAGCCGCGAACGCAGACCACGGCATGATGGCGGCCGCCGCCGCAACGGTCTCCACCTGGCTGGCCGATGGCGCGCGCATCTGCCGCCAGCCGGCCACGATCGCAATGATCACGAAGGGCACGGAGCCGAATATGCCAACAGCCCAGTACGTCTTGGGCAAGGCCGCGATCGCGCCGACGATGAATAGCAGCGCAATGCCTGCACTCATCCACCACGGCGAACGCAGCAGCACACCGAAGGCGGAATCATTGAAGCGGGTGAACTTGAAGCGGGGGAACTTCATGTCGCGGCGGCCTCGCGCACGATAATGCGCACATTGCCACAGGTCACTACCTGACCTGCCCGGATCTTCGCCGTCTTGCGCGTTTCCACTGCGCCATCCACGCTGACCATGCCATCCGCCACCATGGCCTTGGCGGAGCCGCCGCTGTCGCTGATGCCGGTGACCTTCAACAGATGGTTCACTTCAATATAAGGAGCGCCGGGCGCGAGATCGAATTCTATGGTTTGCATGGGGGCGGAAAAAAGGGCCAGGATCGAAGGCCGCACGGCGACATGGGCCGCGCGAGAATGAAGGCGTAGTTTACGCGCGCCATGACAGTCACAGCTGCTGCTTGGCTGGGCGCTGCTGCTAGCTGGTTAGCTGGCTGGCGGCTGTTGGCCGGGCGGCCTGGGAGCAGGAGGGTTGACGACTGTGGACTGTGGACTGTGGACTGGGACTGTGGACTCGGACTCGGGCTTGGGGCTGGATCGCTGGCGAATGGTAAAAGAGGCAAATCCCTTGCCGCTCACCTCACCGCATGCCCGACGCTTCCCCGCCCTCTTCCGCCCCCATCCTCTATTCCTTCAGGCGCTGCCCCTATGCCATGCGTGCCCGGCTGGCACTGGCAGTGAGCGCAATAACGTGCGAACTTCGCGAAGTGGTGCTGCGCGACAAGCCCGTGGAATTGTTGAAGGCCTCCCCCAAGGGAACGGTCCCGGTCCTCGTCCTGCCAAATGGCGACGTCATAGATCAAAGCCTGGATATCATGCACTGGGCGCTGCAACAGAATGACCCGGAGCAATGGCTGCAACCCGAGCGCGAAACGCTGCCCGCCATGGAAGCGCTGATCGCGCAGTGCGACCGCGAGTTCAAAGCCAATCTGGATCGCTATAAATATCCAGATCGCTACCCGGGCACGGATCCTTTGGCGCACCGGCACGCGGGCGCAGCTTATCTCGCGCAGTTGGAAATACGCCTGTCGGCCACACCTGCCCCTATCCCTCTTTCCCCTCCTTCCCCACTCCTCTCCTTCCCTTATCTATTCGGACGCCGCGCCACCTTGGCCGACATGGCCATCGCCCCCTTCGTGCGCCAATTCGCCCACACAGACGCAGAGTGGTTCCGCGCCCAGCCATGGCCGGCGCTGATCCGCTGGCTGGACAATTTCACCGACAGCACGCGTTTCAATCTGGTCATGGAAAAAGCACCTCCCTGGATACCAGGCACTGCCGGCGTGCGCTTCCCCCCGCATTGATCCGCGCGGGTTTCTTGGACAGCGTCGACGTTGAGACCCAGATGCTGGGGCCCAGACGTTGAGGCTCGAACGCGGAGCTTCGAACGTAGGCATCAACCGTCGAGGCCGCCAGACTGCCACCATTGACACCAGCGGTTTTCATGCCCCACGCAGGCATGCCGTGCAAGCAAACGCCCCCTACTTCTCCGGCTTCAATATTTCCCGCCACTGGCGAGTCTGATCCACGATGCCACGCGCGACATCCTTGGACGGCTCCCCTCCCGGCTCCGCACTGATGGTCTGCAGCCCCTTCTGCATATCCGGCGATTTCAACGCTGCAACGACGCCTTGATACAGCCGCGCCTGCACATCGGCCGGCGTGCCGGTCGGCGCCATCAGCGCATACCAGGTCTTGAAGCTGTACTGCGGCAGATGCGCCGCCTCTCCTATGGACGGTAAACCAGGGAAGAACTCGCTGGGCTTGCTGCTGCTTACCGCCAGCGCCTTCACGCTATGCGCACGCACCGGCCCGATCACGATTCCGCTGGGCGGCATCGCCACTTGCAGCCGTCCGCCCAGCAAATCCGTCAACATGGGTTCATCGCCCTTGTAGGGCACATGTTCCATCTTGATGCCTGCGTCGCGCGCGAACAGCTCCATCGACAAGTGATCCGTGCTGCCTATCCCCGCGGACCCGAAGTTGATCTGGCCAGGATGCGCCTTGGCGTACTGGATCAATTCAGGAACGGAATTGACGGGGAAATTCGAGTTGGCGATAAGCACGTGCGGCAGCGAAGCCACCGTCGTAATCGGTACGAAATCCTTGACGAAATCGTAGGTCAACGAGTCGTAGATGGACGGCGCGATGGTATGCGCCGTCGTCGCCAGGAACAGGGTGTAGCCGTCCGGCTTGGCCCGCGCGACATAGGCCGCGCCCAAGGTTCCGCCGGCCCCTGCGCGGTTATCCACAACCACCGTTTGATTGAGTTGATTGCCCAACGTCGACGCGAGGAGCCGCCCTATCATGTCCGTCGATCCACCCGGCGGAAAGGGCACGACCAGGGTGATCGGCCTATCGCCAGGCCAGGCCGCCTGGACGGCAAGTCCATAGGACGCACACAGGCAGGCAGCGACGCCCACCGTCAACCCACGCAGGATCTTCATCTCGTCTCACTCCGCCGTCTGGCTTTTTTATCGTATCCGCGGACAGTTCCGCGCACGTCTCATCACCAAACCGAGCGGGGGCTCGGCGGGAGATGATGGCGCTCTGGCAGTATTGGCGGCGAGGAGAGAGAGAACAATTTCCTTGCAGTAATACGTTCATAACCGCCGCGAATGAATCGGAGCCGATGAATCGGAGCGGATGACACGGCGTGACCGAGGATGCAAATGAAGGGGGAGGTGGCGCCGCAGCCCCCAAAAAGAAAAACGGCACCGGTTCCCTTGCAACCAGCGCCGTTCTCGGCAATCGACCCGCTCCAGTGGAGCATCGCCGCCCATCATCCATCAAGCCAGATCGATCGGGCCGATATTGATCTTCTTGGCTTCCGCCTCCGGATCCTCTTCATCCTTCGGCTCCGCTTGATCGGCGGGTATTACATCAGGATCCTCCGGCAGCGGATCGGGCATCATGCCGGGGACGATCGGATCAGTACCTAATACATCCGGATTGTCGGGATTGCGATTTTGCGTAGCCATAAAGTTCTCCATGACGCCGCCATGAGCGGCGGTTGGAATCTGGCTACGCAAAGGAGGTGCCTGACACCTTGGCGCCGGCCTTACGGACGGGCCGCGACGTCACTGCCCCGTCGGCCGCCCGCCATTCCCCTTATTCGCCCCATATTCGCCTCCTTTATTCGCCCCCTTACTCGCTCTTCTGCGCCATGGCGTAGCTCCGCTTCATCCAGAACCGCTCGCGCTTATGCTCTTCGTCGAAATGGCTGGCAGAGGGTTTCAGCAGATCGCTGCGCGTAATCAGCCCCAGCAGACGCAAACTGGTCAGGTCCTCGACCACGACAACCCGCTCCAGCCCGCGCGATGCCAACCGCGTGGCAACCTGGCGGCAGGTTTCCTGCGGCAGCGCGACGGCCAGGTCGCGTGGCTCCAGGGCAGCGCCGACAGGTCGATCCAACCCATCGCCCCCAACCCGCTCCTGGATGGCCAGCATTGCCGCGCGGTCGACCACACCCAACACCGCCCCATCCGCTACCACCGGGTACGCACGCCATTGTTGAGCCGCGCCAAAAGGCCCCGCCATGACGTCGCGCACGCTCATCGTGGCGTCGATCGCCACCGGATCAACGGTCATCACTTCATCAACGTGATGGCGTTCCAGCGGATCCACGCCGTACTCACGGAAAATATGATGGCCGCGGCGCGCGATCTTCTCGGTCATGATGGAACGGCGCATCGTCACCGCGACAAAACCATGCGCGGCCAGTGTCGCCGCCAGCAGCGGCAGAAAGGCGTTGGCATCGTGCGTCACGCCGAAGGCAAACACGATGGCCGTCAACGGCGCCCCCAGGGTGGCGCCCAGCGTGGCGGCCATGCAGACCAGGGGCCACAGCGTGGGATCACCGCCCGGCAGGATGGGGCTGAGCACCACGCCCAGTCCCGCACCCAGCATCAGCAAGGGGGCCAGCACCCCGCCCGACGTGCCCGA
This sequence comes from Bordetella sp. LUAb4, assembly GCF_021325795.1. Taxonomy (GTDB): domain Bacteria; phylum Pseudomonadota; class Gammaproteobacteria; order Burkholderiales; family Burkholderiaceae_B; genus Bordetella_C. Next base: position 463,048 of record NZ_JAHPZX010000001.1, read on the forward strand.
ACCCAAGGCCACCACCCACATCACGGCCTTCACCGCCAAGAGCGCCAGCGCCACCTGCATCGCGATGTGCTGATGCAGCAGGTCGTCGATGACGTCGTAACCCACGCCCAGCGCGCGCGGCTCCAACAGGCCGCCAATGCCGATCACCACACCAGCCAGCGCGGGCCACCACATCCAATGGATGCGCAGACGAGCAAAAGTGTCCTCGGTCTTGTACAGCGCCAGCGACAACCCGGCCGCCAGCGCACCGGACAGCAAACCCGCCACCAGGCAAGACAGCAGCGCCGTGGCGCCGGGCATGGCGGTCTGCATGGCGAACAAGGGCTCCGAACCGAAGATCAGGATACGGGCGAAGCCCGCCACGGCGCAGGCCAGCGCTACCGGCAGCAGACTGCGGGGACGCCATTCGAACAACAGCAGTTCGACCGCCAGCAGCACCGCTGCCACCGGCGTACCGAACACCGCGGTCATCCCGGCCGTGGCGCCGGCGACCAGCAAGGTCTTGCGCTCGGCGGACGTCAACGATACGCACTGGCCGATCAAAGACCCCAGCGCGCCGCCCGTCATGATGATGGGACCTTCCGCGCCGAACGGCCCGCCGCTACCGATGGCCACGCCCGACGACAAAGGCTTGAGCACCGCCACCTTCAGCGACATGCGGCTCTTGCCGAACAGAATGGCTTCGATGGCCTCGGGAATGCCGTGGCCACGGATCTTCTCGGACCCGAAGCGCGCCATCAGGCCGACGATGAGACCGCCTACGACCGGTATGACCACCACCCAGCCGCCCAGATTGTTCAAGGCGGGCGAACGCTCGGCGAAGGAAAAGGTGCCGTAGAAGAATAGATTGGTGCAAAGATGAATCAGGCCCAGCAGAACGAAAGCCGCGCCGGTGGCCAGCAGGCCGATCAGCACCGCCAGGCCCATCATCAGAGGAAGCCTGGCGTTGACGGCGAAATCACGTTTATGAGTATGGTGTTTCATGATTGGTCAGCGATCGCGCATCAAAGATCGAGTTGTGGCACCGCGAACGTGCCGGTGAGGGATTTGAGTTCGGCGCGATGCAGCGCCGCCAATTGAACGAGCAGGCGTTCGCCCGCTTCAAGCAAATGCACTTCGACCTGGCGCCGGTCATGCTCGGCCGGCCGGCGTTCCACCAGTTTGTGCCCTTCGCAACGCGTGACCAGCGCTACCACGCCGTGGTGCTGGGCCTGCAGGCGTTCGGCCAGCTCACCCACCGTCGCCCATTCGCGCCCCGGGAATCCCTTGATGTGCAGCAGGAGGAGATATTGCAGCGGGGTAATCCCCGCGTCCTGCGCCGCGCGCTCGGAAAAACGTTCAAAGCGGCGCATTTGATAGCGGAATTCGGACAATTGTTCGAAATCGGCTTTACGAAGTTTTGACGCAGCAGTCGTACCAGGGCTGACGGTGGAGTCGGGGGTGGCGGGCATGGATCAGCCGATTTCGGGCAAACGAGGAATATATCACAACGTGATATAAATTCGCAATCTGCCTGCCCGTCAGCGCCAATCCTCGCGCCGTAGCACATAGACCTGTGGCACCAGCACCACCCGCACGCTGCCATCCGGCATGCTGACGGGATACTCGACCAGCCAGACCATATCCTTCTTTATCTTCAGCATATGGTCCCGAGTCAACGCGGCGCCGAGCATCAGGCCGTGCCTGAGCGCGAAATCCGTACCGGCGGTCAGCAGCTCCCGATATTGGGCCTGCAGGCTCAAATGCCCCGACATCACCGGTTTGCCGATCAGCGCCTGCACCTGGGTCGCCACGACGCGTTGCTCATAGGCGCCATCACCAAGACGCCGCACGTTGCCCTCGCTGGTAATGAACGCGGGTTGGATCGATGCCGGCAGGAACAGCGTCAAATGCTCGGCACGGCACGAGGACGGCGACGCCACATCCTGAGCCGTGACCGGCGCGCGCGCCGCCACGCCTTGCGCTCCCGCGGCTTTCTGCCCGCCTGCCGGCGGCGTCCCCGCATGCAGCAGGGACAGCAGATAGTCGCTGCCCAGCGAGTAGCGGACGGTCTCCTCGCGCGCCGTACTGGTCACGACGTAGACGGCTTCCAGCGAATGCTGCACCTGATAACGCGGATGCGTAGGCGCGACGACGGACAACGTCGAGGTGTACACCGCCGTCCCATCCGGCAGATCGACGCGGATCACCCGCATCTGTCTCGGCATGGGGGGCGGGCGCGCCGTGGAGCCGCCGCCGGACGCGGCCCAGGGCGTGCCGTCCAGCGGCAACGGCTGCCCAGGCCAGATGGCATAGGCCTGCGCGGTCACGATCACCGATCCTACAAATACCCAACACACCCGCTTCATTCCCAACCCCTTAACGCGGACAGCAAGCGCAATGAGTGGCAATAAGGAACAAGGATGTTCCTTAACAGGTGTGACCAGAATATCCACACAAGTGGAATGAACGTAAAAACGGCGCATCCAATGCGCCGTCCAGGTGCTTCATTCGGGCTTCGTTTTGGCCTCGTTGCAGACCCCGTTCCAGATTGAACCCCACGCTAGAGGGTGTCCGCCCCGCCCAGAATCACGGTGTACTGCGACGACAGTACGCCACCGTTGCCATGCGCCAGGGCGATCCGCGCATCCGCCACCTGGCGCGCGCCGCATTCGCCGCGCAACTGGCGCACGGCCTCTATCAGCAAGAACAATCCGTACATGCCGGGGTGGCAGTAGGACAATCCGCCGCCGTTGGTGTTGACGGGCAGTCCGCCGCCCGGTGCGATGTGGCCATCGCTGACGAAGGCGCCGCCCTCGCCCTTGGCGCAGAAGCCCAAATCCTCCAGAAACAGAATCGTGTTGATCGTAAATGCATCGTAAACGCCGACCACATCCACATCGCGCGGACCGATGCCAGCCTGCGCATAGGCAAGCTCGCCGGCGCGGCCTGCGCCGGTATGCACCAGGTCCGGCATATTGGAGATCGACTGATGCGTGGTCACATGTCCCGAGCCCAAGAGATGCACGGCCGCCTTGCGCAGCCCACGCGACCGCTGCGCCGAGGTGATCACCAGTGCGCCCCCGCCATCGCTCACCAGGCAGCAGTCGCGGATGGTCAGGGGATAGCTGACCACCCGCGACGCCAGCACCTCCTGCACCGTCAACGGCTTTTTCTCCCAGGCCACGGGATTGAGCAGGGCCCACTGCCGCGCGGCGACCGCGACTTGCGCCAGTTGCTCGCGCGTGGTGCCGAATTCGTGCATATGGCGGGCAGCAGCCAGCGCGTAGGCGGTGGGCGGCATGAAGGGCTTGAAGGGCGCCTCGTAGGGATTGCGCTCGCCCGGGCTGGTGTTCTTGCGCCCCAGCGAACGCTGTGTGCTGCCGTAGGCGACCACCGCCACCTGGCACACGCCCGCCTCGACCGCCTGCACGGCGCGCGTCAGATGCCCCATGAAGGACGAACCGCCCGTGGACGTCGAATCGATATGGGCTTCGGGAAGATGCAGATACTCCGCCAGGGCCAGCCCCGCCATGCGGCTTTGCGTGGTGGCGCAGAACAGGCCATCGACGTCACGCAAGGACAGGCCGCAATCGGCCAGGGCTCGCTGCACGCCCTGGGCCATCAGATCGATGGGAGAAAATCCGGGGCCCACTTCGCCCAGGTCCGACTCGGCCACACCGACGATGGCCGCGCGGCTGTGTTTTTGCAAAGATGCCGTCATATCATTCCGTCGGGGTGAATACAGCTGGGGTGAATACAGGATAGGGATCGTCGTCTTCGGCGTCCGGCGCGTGCACCTGAAAGCGCACGCGCAGGCCGATGGCGACGTCGGCCGCCGGCAAGCCTTCGACGCGGCTCATCAAGCGAAAGCCTTCGTCGCAGTCGATCAGCGCGACGTTGTACGGATCGCCTTTGCGCGGATAGACGACCGACGTGCTGTACACCGTCCCCAAGCCGCTGCTGACGCGCCAGTCCAGGCAGTCTTCACCGGTGTAGGGGCACAGGACACGGGGGAAGAACACGGCTTTGCCCGCCGTACGGCTGTACTGATAAGCGAGGCGCCCCTCGCGCAGATGTTCGACATAGATGGCGTACGGAGACTGCCCGGGAGTCGAAACGGACGGGACATCGCCGTGGCCCTGAGCCTGCCCCTGGCCTAGCCCCGGCGCCGTCATGATTGCCCCTCTTTCGCGTACATCACCGACATCGTCTCCGCCACCATCGCCGGCCTGTCCACGCCTTCGATCTCGATGCGATTGGCGAAGGTCAGGCGCGCGCCGCCTTCTATCGGGTCGTAGGCCTGCAGCGTGCGATGCAGGCGGATGCGCGCACCACACTGGACCGGCGCGGTGAAGCGCACCTTATTGGACCCGTAGTTGATGCCGCGCGAGCGTTGCCGCACGCGGCAGATCTTCGCGCCCAGGAAAGTGATCAGGGACAGCGTCAACAGGCCATGTGCGATGGTCCTGCCTTGCGGCAGCTCGCGCCGGGCTCGCTCCACGTCGACGTGGATCCAGTTGTCGTCGCCCGTCACCTGGGCGAACGCGTCGATGCGCGCCTGGTCGATCTCCAGCCATTCGCTGGTTCCCAACAGCTGGCCCACGTAGCGTTGCAGGTCATACGGTGTATCCACTTCCAGCATGATGCTCCTCCTTATTGGTCCATCAACGTCAGCAGCCGCTCGCGCACCAGGCTGTCAGCCTGCGCCATGATGCGCGCCACCAGCTCCGCGCAAGTCGGCACGTCATCGATCAGGCCCTGCACCATGCCCACGGTCCAGATGCCCTCCTCGACGTCGCCTTCCTCATACACGCGACGGCCCTTGCCGCCGGCCACCTTGGGCCCGATCTCCGCGATACCCATGCCGGCCTGCTCCATCTCGACCACACTGCGCGCCAGCGCGGTACGCGCCACGCGGCTGCTGTTGCGCAGGCTGCGCAGGATCAGGATGGTGTCGGCTTCGGTGTTTGCGACGATGGTCTGCTTGATGTTGTCGTGCACCGGCGACTCGCGCGTGCACATGAAACGGGTGCCCATATTGATGCCCTCCGCGCCCAACGCCAGCGCGGCGACCAGGCCACGGGCATCGCCGAAGCCACCGGACGCGATCACCGGGATGCCGACCTGGGCCACCGTGGCGGGAATCAGGATCAAGCCCGGAATGTCGTCCTCGCCGACGTGGCCCGCGCATTCGAAGCCGTCGATACTGACCGCGTCGACGCCGATCTGCTCGGCCTTGCGCGCGTGGCGCGGCGTGGTGCACTTGTGGATGATCTTGATGCCAGCGGCCTTGAAAGCGGGCATGTGCGCAACCGGGTTGTTGCCGGCCGTCTCGACGATCTTGACGCCGCTGTCGATGATCACGTCGCGGTAGGCGTCATAAGGCACGGGCTTGAGCGTGGGCAGTATCGTCAGATTGACCGCGAAGGGCCGGTCGGTCATCGAACGCACGCGCTCGATCTCCTTGGCCAGGTCTTCCGGCGTCGGCTGGGTCAGTGCGGTCAGCACCCCCAATGCGCCGGCATTGGACACCGCGGCCACGAGCTCCGCGCGCGCGACCCATTGCATGCCGCCTTGTACGATGGGGTGCTCGATCCCGAGCAATCGGGTAATCGCGGTCTTCAACGGCCGCCTCCTTCATGATGTTGAGCGGAACCCGCGCCGGCGGAGTCCGATGGGGAATTACGCGTCGCCGCGGTCGCGGCACCCGCGGCAATGCCTGGAGCGCCTGGAACGGTGGCTGGTACATACGGCCCGCAATCAGGCGCCAGCGTCAGCTTGGCGCCGGTCACCGCCTGCAATGCGGCGAAGTCCATGCCTTCCAGCAGGCGGCTGACCACCAGCCCCGTTGGCGTCACGTCGATCACCGCCAGATCGGTATAGATGCGATCCACGCAGCCGGCGGCGGTCAGCGGATAGGTGCAGCGGTCCAGAATGCGCGGCTCGCCGGACTTCTGCACGTGCTCCATCAGCACCCACACCTGGGCCGCGCCCGCGGCCAGATCCATGGCACCGCCCACGCCGGGAATCTGGCCTTCGGCGTCCGTCGTCCAGTTGGCCAGGTCGCCATTGGCCGCCACCTGGAAAGCGCCCAGGCAGGCGATGTCGATGTGGCCGCCTCGCACCATCAGGAAGGAATCGCTATGGCTGAAGACCGATGCGCCCGGCAGCAAGGTGACGAACTGCTTGCCCGCATTGAGCACGTCCGGGTCTTCGTCGCCCGCTTGCGCCGCGGGGCCCAGGCCCAGCAAGCCCTGCTCGCTGTGCAGCAGCAGCTCGCGTCCCGCCGGCACGTAGTCGGCGATCAGCGTCGGCACGCCTATGCCCAGATTGACGCAACTGCCTTCCGGAATATCGTGCGCGGCCACGCGCGCCATGTCCTGGCGGCTGAGGCCTCGGCGGGTGCCCGCGGCGGTGGCGGGGTTGCCGGCATCTTTCACGGGGTCTGTCTTCATGGCCGTACCTCCACCAGGCGGTCGATGAAATTGGCGGGCGTCACGATGTGCTCGGGATCGAGCGCGCCCAGTTCGACGACCTCGCTGACCTGCGCGATGGCCAGCCTGGCCGCGCCGGCCATGACGGGATTGTTGATGCGGGCCCCGCGGTGATAAACCAGGTTGCCCCAGCGATCGCCCCGCAGCGCCTTGATCAATGCCGCGTCACCGCGCAAGGGTTTTTCGAAAACGTATTCCTGGCCGTCGATGATGCGGGTTTCCTTGCCCTGCGCCAGCCGGGTGCCGGCGCCGGTACGGGTGAAGAAGCCCCCTATACCGGCCGCGCCGGCGCGGATGCGTTCGGCCAGCGTGCCCTGCGGCACCAGTTCGAGTTCTATCTTGCCGGCGGCGTAGAGTTCGTCGAAGATGGTCTTGCCCTGCAGGCCGCGCGGAAAGGAACACACCATCTTGCGGATGCGGCCGGCCCGCATCAGGTCGCCGACGATGTCCTGGCCGATGGTGGCGTTGTTGGCCACGATGGTGAGATCGCGCGCGCCCAGCGCCAGCACGCCTTCCATCAACTCGGCCGGCCGGCCCGATGTACCGAATCCCCCCACCAGCAGCACGTCGCCGTCCTTGATGCCGGCCACCGCCTCGGCGATGGATTTCATGCGTTTGTCTATCATCGTTCAGTCCAGGTCGTGGCCCTTCATGTCGGCATTGCGGCGGGCGCGCCGCGCCAGGTCCAACAGCACGGGACCGATGCGTTCGGGGTCATCCACGGGCTCGGCCTCCGGCCCGCGATGCCAGCCTTCCATGGCGGACAGATGGCCGCCGCCCACTTCGAACACGCGTCCGGTCACTTCCGCGCTGGCGGCGCTGGCCAGCCAAACCACCACGGGGGCGATCCAGCGCGGATGCCGCGCGGCGATTTCTTCCGGCGTGCGTTCGCGCAGGTTTTCCGTCATGCGGGTTTGGGCATGCGGGGAGATGGCGTTGACGGTCACGCCATAGCGTTTCAGCTCACGTGCGGCGATGACGGTCAAGGCAGCGATGCCGGCCTTGGCCGCGCCGTAATTGGTCTGGCCGATGTTGCCGTACAGACCGGACGAAGACGAGGTATTGATGATGCGCGCGTCAACCGGCTCGCCGGTGAGCTTCTGTAGGCTGCGCCAGTGAACGGCGGCGTGATGCGCGGTCGCGAAGGTGCCCTTGAGGTGCACATTGATGACGGCATCCCATTCGCTTTCTTCCATATTGACCAGCATCCGGTCGCGCAGGATGCCGGCGTTGTTGACCAGGGCATGCAGGGCGCCGTAATGGGCGACGGTGCTCTCGATCATCTGGCGGGCGCCATTCCAGTCCGCTACGTCGTCGCCGTTGGCGATGGCGTCGCCGCCGGCGGCGCGGATCTCGTCGACCACGGATTGCGCGGCCGACAGGTCCTGGCCGATGCCGTCACGCGATACGCCCAGGTCGTTGACCACTACCTTGGCGCCGTGCGCCGCCAGTTGCAGCGCGTATTCGCGGCCGATACCGCGGCCGGCGCCCGTCACGATGACGACCCGGCCCTCACATAACTTGCTCATTCCATCCTCCAGACAGGTTGTTCATTCGGTGGTGCATGGTGCTTGCACACTTGTTCGTCGCGCTATTTCGTTGTGCTATTTTGTTGCGCTTGTTCGTTGCGCTTGCCTATTGCGCTTCGCGCATGTCCGCTGCGCCTGTTGCCGCTACCCTATGAAAAACGCGGCGGGCGCTTCTCCACGAAGGCGGCGGCGGCTTCACGGTGATCCGGCGTTTCCGCGCAGCGGGCATGGCGCCAGCATTCGCGGTCCAACATGTCGGGCAGCGACAAATGGGCGGCGTCGTTCAGATTGGCCTTGATGTGCGCGATGGCGGTCCGCGGTCCTGCGGCCAGACGCTGGGCGATCCCCATGACCTCCGCTTCCAATGCTTCCGGCTGGAACACGGCGTTCAGCAATCCCAAGCCCAGCGCCGCCTGGGCGTCCAGCATGGGCGAGAGCAGGTAAAGCTCGCGCGCCTTGGCCATGCCGACCAGGCGCGGAAGGAAATAATGGCCGCCGAAGTCCCCTGACAATCCCACATTGACGAAGCCCGTGCGCAAGCGCGCGGTGTCATCGGCATAGCGCAGATCGCAGGCCAGGGCCAGGCTCAGGCCGGCTCCCACCGCCGGCCCGCGCATCATCGCGATCGTCGGTTTCGGCATCGTGTGCAGCAGCTCGCAGATTTCCGTGCGACGCCGCAAGCCGGCGATCTTCTGCTCGAAGGACAAGGCCGGCGTCACAGCCGCCCCCACACTGGTGTCCCCGCCAGCGCTGGCGTCGCTGATTGCAGCACCGTTTGCGCTCACGACGGCACCGGAATCGTCGCGGCCATTCGCACTGCCGCCGACAGCCGCAACAGCGGCCATGCGCGCGACATCGCCGCCGGCGCAGAATGCACTGCCCGCACCGGTCAGGACTACCGCGCCGACGCCATCATCATCGGCGGCCGTGCGCAGCGCCGTCAGCAGCGCGGCATACAAAGCGGGACTGAGCGCGTTGCGGCGCTGCGGGCGGTTCAAGGTCAGGACCAGCAGTCGCCCCTCGCGCTCTTGCAGTAGATCCCGGCTGACCTCCATCCTATCGCCCTCGGTCGAAAGCGCCGTCGCGGCACCGCGCGTGTCGGTTTGGTTCACATCGTCTCCTCGGCTTAGGTGATGGCACGAAGGCACTTTCCGGCCTTTTTTTATCCTAGGGGAAGACGATGATTGCGTGCGCGGCGGCGGCGCATTTATACGTCCACATATCGAGATACTGCCCTTTCAGAACCTGCCATCTCTCGGGATTCCGGCTACAAATCGTCCAGGGACTGGCCTTTGGCGACGTCCAACATATAGAAGAAGCAGAACGAGCGCATCGCCACGCATGCGGCGCGGAGACAAAATCATGAGTCCCAGCATTCCCACTCCCTCGGCCAGCGCGGCCGCCGGCACCCAGACCTTGCATCGCGCGGTATCCCTGCTGCGCCTGATCACCGCCAACAATCGCAGCGGCAGCCGTCTGGTCGACCTGTACCGCCGCAGCGGCCTGGAACGTCCCACGGCGCATCGCATTCTGCAAGGCATGATCGCCGAGCAGTTGATCCGCCAGGACAGCCACAGCAAGCGCTACTACCTGGGTTCGCTGCTGTACGAAATGGGCCTGGCGGCCGCGCCCAAACTGGCCTTGCGCGACATCTGCCATCCCTATCTGGAGACCTTGGCGGAGCAGACCGGAGACACCGTATTCATGACCGTGCGTTCCGGTTTCGACGGCGTCTGCGTGGCGCGCGCGGACGGCGCATTCCCCATCAAGATGTTCGTGCTGGACGTGGGCCGGCATCGCCCGTTGAACGTGGGCGCGGGCGGCCTGGCGGTTCTCAGCGCCTTGCCGGATGACGAGATCCAGCGCATCTGCCGCGTCAATGTGGTGCGCACCCAGCGCAAGAATCCACGCTTCACCGATGCCCAGCTGCGCGCCAGCATTGCCGCCACGCGCCGGCGCGGGTACGCCACCAACAAGGTCATGGACAATCCGCCGGTGCATTCCGTCGGCCTGGTGGTCCGCTATCCGGACGGCACGCCGGCCGCCGGCATCAGCGTCTCGACCCTGGCTTCGCGCCTGGGCAAGGATCGCCTGGAGATGGTCGTGCGCTGCCTGGGCGATGCGGTGGAATCGATCGAAGCGGACCTGCGCCGGCACCTGGCGAGTAACGCCACGGCGCCTGCCTGCGCGGTCCCGGTGCCTACCGCCTGAGGGCGGCGCAAGACCGTGCAGCGCCGGCGTGAAGTCCAATTTATGGACCTGAATTTGGTACTTGCCTGCGCTGGCACCGTTCGCGGGCGGGCTTAAGTCCTTAGACTTTTTTCGAGTCCCGCAGCCGCCACGGCAATGGCCGCCACGGCACCGGACCCCATACCCACAAGAAGATGCCGCCCCAAACGCGGTGGAGGACGACAATGACATCCCTGATTTCCCGACGCTGGGCCGCTGTGGCCACGGGCCTGGCCTTGACCTTCTGCGCAACCGCCGCGCAAGCCGACTATCCCGATCACCCCATCCAGGCGATCTCGCCTTATGCCGCCGGCGGCGCCAACGACTTCCTCACCCGGCTGATGGCGCAGCACATGGGTACGGCACTCAAGACCACCATCGTGGTCGAGAACAAGGCCGGTGCCAACGGCATCGTCGGCGCCGGCTTCGTCGCCAAGGCGGCACCGGACGGCTACACCCTGCTGATGGGCAATAGCGCTACCCACGGCACCAATCCCACGCTGTACAAGCAGATGCCCTACGACCCCGACCGCGACTTCGCGCCGGTGGGCATGGTGGCGTCCGTGCCCATCGTGCTGGCGATCAACGCAAAGTTGGGCGTCAACAATATTCCCGAGCTGCTGGCCTACGCCAAGTCCCATCCCGGCAAGCTGGCCTTCGGCAGCAGCGGCGTGGGCGGCACCGGCCATTTGTGCGGCGAGGCCTTCAAGGCAGAGACAGGGCTGGACATGGTGCATGTACCCTACAAGGGCGACGCGCCGGCCGTGGCCGATGCCATGGGGGGACAGGTACAGATGGCCTTCGTCGGCGTGGCATCGGCGGCGCCGCTGCTGGCGTCGGGCAAGATCAAGATCCTGGCCGTGGCCAGCGCCCATCGTTCGGGTTCGCTGCCCAATGTGCCGACCATGGCTGAAGCGGGCTACAAGGACATCCAGTTCGCCCAGTGGTACGCCCTGGTCACGCGCGCCGGCACCCCCGCGCCGGTCATCGCCAAGCTGAACGAGGCGACCAAGGTGGTGCTGGCCCAGGCGGACGTGAAGAAAAGCCTGGCCACGCAGGGCGCTGATCCGGAATACATGACGCCGGATCAGTTGCGCGGTTTCTATCAATCGGAGATCAAGCGCTTCGCGGAGATCATCACCCGCCTGGGCATCAAGGCGGAATAGGTCACGAGCCGTAGCGGCCAGCCCCTACCCTGAGCGCCCAGGCGTCACATCCGTACCGGTCGTGGATTCGTGGGCGGGTCACCCGCCGGCGGCTCGCCGGGGGGCGGGTCGCCCTCGGGTGGAGGCGTTTCATCCGGATCTGGCGGCGGGCTTTGCGGGCCACCCGGCGGCGGCACACCGGGATCGGTGGCGGGTGGCTCGGGCGTGATCTGAGCGTAGTGAAAGACAGGTCGAGGAGAGGCAGGCAGTAGCAGGCTCATCATGATGGCAGGGATCCGGTCGGCAACGTCGAAGGCTCCGGCCGAGCAAGCGCCATGCCGCCCCGCCCACGCCATGCCTGCGCCTCCACCCGCACCTATCCCTATAATCCAGCGATGACCGATACCGCCGCTCCCCTGCGCCTGACGACAGGCCCCGCCACGCTCGAACTGCTGCCCGCGCTGGGCGGCACGATTCTTCGTTATGACTGGCACGGCGTGCCGGTCCTGCGTCCCACTGAAGGGATCCCCACTCAGTCGCGGGTGACAGCCTGCTATCCCCTGGCGCCCTATTCCAACCGCATCGCCGACGCGCACCTGACCTTCGACGGCAAGTCCTGGCCCATCCCCCGCACCGCGGACAACCATCCGCTGCCGATCCACGGCATCACCTGGCAAAGACCCTGGACCGTGACCCACCAGGACGCCACCCACGTGACCATGGAACAGCATTACACCGTTCCGGGGGCCGACGCGGCAGGCAACGCAGCGCCCAGCGATGCGGCGGGGACAAGGGCGCGGAATGCGGCGGCAGCGGACGCCATCGCCCCTTGGCCCTTTCCTTTCCATGCGACGCAATCCTTCGAGCTCAGCGACGATGCCCTGCGCATCACGCTGACCTTGCGCAATACCGGCACCACCGATCAACCGGCCGGCCTGGGCTGGCATCCCTACTTCCCCCGCACGCCGCAAACCCGCGTGCGCGCCCAGGTCAGCCATATGTGGATCAACGATGACCAGAGCCTGCCGCAGGACCTGATCGATACCGGCGGTGCCGTGGACGATGGCCTGCCGGTGACGCAGGTCGACCTGGACAATGTCTTCAACGGCTTCGCCGGCTCGGCCAGTGTCGCCTGGCCGGAACGCGGCATGGCGGTGGATCTGCAAGCCCATGCCCCCCTGACCCATCTGGTGATCTTCACCCCGCCGGGCAAGCCGCACATCGCGGTAGAGCCGGTCAGCAATATGACCGACGCCTTCAATCGCTACGCTCAAGACGAGGCACCGGCGCTGACCGAGCTTGCGCCCGGCGTGCGTCAGGACCGTGCCACCGGTACGCTGATCCTGGCCCCCGGCGCCCAGGCGAGCGCCACGCTGACCCTGCGGCCGCGCCGGCTGCGCTGACCACGCCGGCCGCGGAGAACCCACGCATGGACGACGCTGTCCTCGCCGCGATCCAGCGCTGGCCCGATGTGCCGGCGGTTTCCGGCTGGCTGTCGCTGGACCAGCGGGGCCGCTGGCGCCTGCATCCCAACGGCGACGCCGACCAGGGCGCGCCGGGCGAGAGCATCACCAGCCCCGCCATCCTCGCCTTCATCGACCGCAACTATGCGCGCGATAACGATGGCAGCTGGTTTTTCCAGAACGGTCCGCAACGGGTCTATGTGCGCCTGGACGCCGCGCCCTACATCCTGCGGGTGAACCAGGATGGCAGCGGCCTGCAGACTCACACGGGACTGGCGATAAAACGAATCTCCACCTGGTGGCTGGACGAGGATGGCCGCCTGTATGCCGACACCGACGCCGGCCCGGGCATGCTGGACGGCCGCGACATGCCGCGCGTGCTGGACGCCCTGTTCCTGGCCGACGGCGAACCGGCCCTGGAAAGCCTGGCGGCCCTGCCGCTCCAAGGCAAGCTGGAAGTGTCTTACCGGCCGGACCTGGCACCGGCGCCCTCAACCGATGCCGCCGATGGGGCCGCTGACGCTGGTGCGCCTGGCGTGGCTGGTGTGGCTGGTGTGGCTGGTGTGGCTGGTGTGGCTGGTGTGGCCGGTATGGCTGAGACCGCCGATGGCAACGAGACCTCCGATATGGCTATCGTCACTCACGCCACCCGCGCCCATATCGCCCAAGCGCTGGGCTACACCCCGGGCCGCTGACCGGCGCCCGCCCGCGCCCTCGCCACAAGGACATCATGGACACGCATAGCGCGATGCGCACTTTCGCCAAGGTGGTCGAGCTGGGCTCGTTCGCCGCGGCGGCCGCCAAGCTGGACCAAGCCCGCTCGGCGGTCACGCGCCAGGTCGCGTTCCTCGAACAGCGCTACGGCGTGCGCTTGCTCAATCGCACCACGCGCAAGCTGGGCCTCACCGATGCCGGCCAGGCCTTCTACGACCGCATCCGTCCCATCCTGACCGATCTGGACGACCTGGAGCAGGCGCTGCAAGCCGAAGACCGCCGCCCCAGCGGCCGCCTGCGCGTAGCCGCGCCCGTCTCGTTCGGCGTGCGCCACCTGGGTCCGGCCATCGCCGACTACATCGCCGCCTACCCGGATGTCTTCATCGACCTGGACTTGAATGACCGGGTCGTGGACTTGGTGGAAGAAGGCTACGACGTCGCCGTGCGCATCGGCAGCCTGCCGGACTCCACGCTGGTGGCGCGGCCGCTGGCAACGCAGGCCTTGAAGGTGTGCGCATCGCCGGCCTACCTGGCAGCCCATGGTGAACCACGCCATCCGGACGACCTGAAACGCCACCGCTGCCTGCAATATGCGTATTCGCGCACCGGCAACGAATGGCGCTTCGAAAAGGACGGCCAGTCCTTCGCCGTGCGGGTGCCCACGTCCCTGCGCGCCAACAATGGCGACATCCTGCGCACGGCCGCCGTGGCCGGCCACGGCATCGTCCTGCAGCCGGGCTTCCTGGTCGACACCGACATCGCCGCCGGGCGCCTGGTACCGCTGCTGAGCGACTACAGCAATTCGCCCATCACCATGTATGCCGTCTACCCGCACCGGCGCTACCTGACCGCCAAAGTGCGCACCTTCGTCGCCTTCCTGGAAGCGCGCTTCAGCGGCGGCGCGGTAACCCCTGTCGGCGAATGACGCGCCGCGATGCACGCCAACCGTTAGAATCGCCACCATGAGTGCAAAGCCCATCACCTATTTCCCCGCCCCGCGCCTCGCGCACTACTGTAGCCAGTGCGGCACGCCCATCGTCCGGCGCGTCCCCGAAGGCGACAACCGTGAACGCGATGTCTGCGACAACTGCGGCGCCATCCACTACCAGAATCCGCGGGTGGTGGTGGGTACCGTCCCCGTATGGGAAGGCCGCATCCTGCTGTGCCGGCGCGCCATCGAGCCGCGCTATGACACGTGGACGCTGCCGGCGGGCTTCATGGAATTGGGCGAAACCACCGCGCAAGGCGCGCTGCGCGAAACCCTGGAGGAATCCGGGGCGCGCGTGCAACTGGGCGGCATCTTCACCATCGTCGATGTGCCGCAGGTGGACCAGGTGCACATCTACCATCTGGCCCAGGCCCTGGGCCCTGAACTCGATCCCGGCCCCGAAAGCCTGGAGGCACGTTACTTCGACGAGGCCGAAATCCCCTGGGATGACCTGTCCTTCCGCACCGTGGTGACGACGCTGCGGCATTACCTGGAAGATCGCCGGCGCGGCGTGTTCGCGCCGCACTATTACTCTCTCGATACCCCGCATTGAAGCTGCCCTGGCTGGAACCCGATACGCCGCTGCCACCCGCCGAATTCGCGCTGCGCGACCCGGACGGCCTGCTGGCGGCAGGTGCCGATCTGTCGGTGCAACGCCTGCAAGAGGCATATGGCAAGGGCATCTTCCCCTGGTATTCCGAAGGTGAACCGGTGCTCTGGTGGAGTCCCGATCCGCGCATGGTGCTGGCCTGCGCCGACTTCGTCGAGTCGCACTCCCTGGCCAAGCGCCTGCGGCGCATGGCGCGCGAGGAAGGCACGTCCGCGGCGACCATCGAGGTCCGTGTCGACACCGCCTTCGAGCAGGTGCTGCGGGCCTGCGCCGCGCCGCGCGGGCAGCAGAACGCCACCTGGATCACGCCGGAGATGCAGGATGCCTACCTGGCCTGGCATCGGGCGGGCGGCGCCCACAGCATTGAAACCTGGATCGATGGGCGCCTGTGCGCCGGCCTGTACGGTATCAGCCTGGGCGGCATGTTCTTCGGTGAATCGATGTTCACGCACGTCACCGACGGCTCGAAAATCGCGCTTTGCCATCTGGTGCGCTTCCTGGTCCGCCACGGTGTGCCCTGGATCGACTGCCAGCAGCAGACGCGCCATCTGGCCAGCCTGGGCGCACAACCTGTCCAGCGCGCCCGCTTCGTCGATGAAGTGCAACAGTTGGTCAGGCAGGCACCGCCCCCCTGGCACCCGGGGCGCCTCGATACGTCGGGCCGACTGCATCCTCTGCCGGTGCCTGCGGCCGATCCGGTTTAGGCGTTATCATGTCCGCACGCAGCCGGCCACGCATACCACGACAGGCCGGCGACAGCCGCAGCGCACATGAGCCAGCTCAAGGAACTTCCGTTTTCCACTCTGCAGTTCTATGCGACAGCGCCTTACCCGTGCAGTTATCTGCCCGGACGCCAGGCCCGCTCGCAAGTGGCTGCGCCTGGGCATCTGATCAACGCTGGCACCTATTCGCAATTGGTCGAACAGGGCTTCCGCCGTAGCGGCCTGTTCACCTACCGGCCGCATTGTGACGGCTGCCACGCCTGCATCCCGGTCCGGGTCGACACCAAGCAGTTCGCGCCCAACCGCAGCCAACGGCGCGCCTGGCGCGACCATGGCAATCTGCAATCTTTCGTGGCCGAGCTGGCCTGGTCGCCGGAACACTACTCCCTGTACACCCGCTATCAGCAGGGCCGCCATCCGGGCGGCGGCATGGACGAGGACAGTCGCACCCAATACGCGCAATTCCTGTTGACCAGCCGCGTCAACACCCGGCTGGTGGAATTCCGCACGCCCGACGGCGAATTGGCGATGGTATCGATCATCGATGTGCTGGACGAGGGCCTGTCGTCCGTCTACACCTTCTACGATCCCGCCATCCCGGGCAGCCTGGGCACTTACAGCATCCTGTGGCAGATCGAGCAGTGCCGCACCCTGGACCTGCCCTGGCTTTACCTGGGCTACTGGATCGAGGCCAGCCGCAAGATGGCCTACAAGGCCAACTTCCAGCCGGCCGAGCTGCTGGTCAACGGCCTGTGGCAGCCGGCGCGGGAAGACGGAGCGGCCCTGTAGCTCCCCCGGATCCCCGCTCTGCCTCTACAATTCGCCCCCATGTCTATCCTCTTTCAAGCCTACCCCCTGGCCCGCGCGGCGCTATTCGCCATGGATGCGGAAACCGCGCATGAAGTGACCTTGAAGTCGCTGCAACGCGCTTACGATTGCGGCGCCACGCGCTCGCTATTGCATGCCGCGCCGATGGCACCGACGGATCTGATGGGGCTGCGCCTGCGCAATCCCGTCGGCCTGGCCGCGGGCCTGGACAAGAACGGCGCCTACGTGGACGCGCTGGGTAATCTGGGATTCGGTTTCATCGAAGTTGGCACGGTGACGCCGCGGGCCCAGCCCGGCAATCCCAAGCCGCGCATGTTCCGCCTGCCGCGCGCCGAAGCGCTGATCAACCGGCTGGGGTTCAACAACCAGGGCCTGGAAGCCTTCATCGCCAACGTCACGCGCGGCAAATGGCGCGCGCAGGGCGGCATCCTGGGCCTGAACATCGGCAAGAACGCCGACACGCCCATCGAGCGCGCCGCCGAGGATTACCTGATCGGCCTGTCGGGGGTATATCCCCATGCCGATTACGTGACGGTGAATATCTCGTCGCCCAATACCAAGAACCTGCGCGCCCTGCAGAGCAGCGATGAATTGGGCGATCTGCTGGCGCAATTGCAGGAGCGGCGCAAGCAGCTGGCCGACACGCACGGCCGCCAGGTACCGCTTGCGGTCAAGATCGCGCCGGACTTGACCACCGAACAGATCGACGCCATTGCGGACACGCTGCCGCGCTACGGCGTGGATGGCGTCATCGCAACCAACACCACGTTGTCGCGTGCAGCGGTAGCCACGCTACCGCACGCGCAAGAGGCTGGCGGCCTGTCAGGCCCGCCGGTACATGAATTGTCCCTGGCGGTCATTTCCCGCCTGCGCGAACGCATGGGCAAGGACTTCGCCATCATCGGCGTGGGCGGCATCGTCTCCGGCCGCCAGGCGCGGGAAAAGATGGCCGCGGGGGCCAACGCCATCCAGGTCTATACCGGCCTGATCTACAAGGGCCCGGCCCTGGTGCGCGAATGCGTCCAGGCTATAGCCACCGGCGTAAGGTAACGACAGCCGTACCTGCGCGCGGGACGTCGCACTACCATTGAGATCCGATGACGAGTGGCGGCCCTCGCCCTCCCCCGCTCTACGCCCGGTTCACGGAAAAGACAGGCCTCGATCCACCCTCCGGTGGATCGAGGCCTGTTTCCTTGGGAAGTAGAAGATACGCCGCATGGCGGACGCGCCCCCTACCGCAGGGCAAAAAAGCGCCACCGGAGGTCACAAAGCGGCCAGCTTGGAACAAAAAAAGGGGCCGCCCTAAGGCGGCCCAATTTCCAGCTCTGCTCAAACTCTACAAAGCATACCCCTGCTTAAGCGTCCGGCCAAGCGCGCCGCTGGCGCACCCGGTCCCGGCATCCACTCAAGCCGCGGCGGTAGCGCGACGGCTACGGGGCGAGGCAACTTTATTGGCAGCGTCGGCGGCATCCGAAGCAGCCTTGAAAGTCGCGTTGGCGGCGGCATTCAGGTTCGACTCGGCGACTTCAGCAGCCTGCTTGGCAGCCTTGGTCATCGAATCATAGGCGCTGGTCGCGGTGGCCAGCGAGGACTTGATCAGGGCGACAGCACCTTCCGAACCGGTCGGGGCATTCTTGGACCACTGATCGATGGCTTCCGAGATCTGCACCTGGCCTTCAGCGATCTGCTCTTCACCCAGCTTGACCAGTTCGGTCTGCACGCCGGTGACGATGTCGTACACATGCTTGCCATAGGCCAGGGCCTTTTCAGCGCCCGGTTGCACCAGATTGGTCGAGAAAGCAACAGCTTCCTGCGCATCCTTGACGTCGCTGGCTTGCTGCGAACGCAGGGCCACCTCGTCCAAGCTGGCCTTGACGACCTTCAGATTCAGGTCGATCAGCTTTTCAAAACCGGAAAACATCGCGGTTTGAGCCGCGATGAAGGTGTTGATTTGCGCTTTCTGGCGGGCCAGGACTTGTTGGGGAATGGCGGTCATTTACGAATCTCCTGTGTGGGACACCCGGGTCCCTAATGGTGTAGCTGTCCGTCTGATGCGGTGCGCATGGCGCACAATTCTCAAACAAAACAACTACTTGGATACTCTGTAGCCATCGAGGGGTGGCATCCCGTTACGCTCGCCCTGCTGCCGGCGGAATCGTCTGCTGCACTGCACAATTGCCATTTTATGCGCGTTCAATTTGATGTCAAGCACATTTTGTGCGTCGCAACAAAAGAAACATTATGGCTGTGTAGACTAATCTCGGCAAGCGCCCTCAGACTACGCCGGGTTTGTTACGGTTCTGATGCAACATGGGGAAACACCTGGGATGACGCCGTTGCCTTTCTTACTTAGACTGCGACCGAGTACCTAACAATAAATAGCATCAAGGCAGGCGTGCACAACCGGACCATGTGTTCCGAAATGCCCGACCCGCTTGCAGCGAATAACGAAATACACCCTGAGGAGACGTCAATGGTTTTTCGTGCCCGTCCGGTTTCCGCGCTGCTCGCGGCAGCTACTTTCTGTTGCATGGCTGTTGCGGCGCAGGCCGCCTATCCGGATCACGTCGTCAACATGGTTGTTCCATTCGCCGCCGGCGGCCCCACGGATAACGTGGCGCGCTCCCTGGCCGAAGCCATGCGCCCCACGCTCGGTCAGACGGTGATCGTGGAAAACAAGGGGGGTGCGGGCGGCACCATCGGCACGACCTATGTGGCGCGCGCCGAAGCGGACGGCTACACCGTGCTGCTGATGCACGTCGGTTTTTCCACCGCGCCGTCGCTGTACAAGAACCCCGGCTATGACGCCCTGAAGAGCTTCGAGCCCATCGGACTGGTGGTCGACGTGCCGATGACGGTGATCGCGCGCGACAACTTCCCGCCCAACACCATTCAAGAACTGGCCAAATACGTCAAGGACAACAAGGACAGCGTGACGCTGGCCAATGCCGGTATCGGCGCCGCCAGCCATCTGTGCGGCACCATGCTCAGCGAAGCCTTCGGCGTGCAGTTGTTGACCGTGCCCTACAAGGGCACCGCACCGGCCATGAACGACTTGCTGGGCAAACAGGTCGACCTGATGTGCGACCAGACCACCAACACCACGCAACAGATCGCCGGCAAGAAGGTCAAGGCCTATGCCGTGACCAGCCTGCAGCGCGTGCCGACCCTGGCCAACATTCCCACCATGAACGAGTCCGGCTACAAGGGCTTCGAAGTGGGTATCTGGCACGGTATGTGGGTGCCGAAAGGCACGCCCAAGCCGGTGGTCGACAAGCTGGTGCAGAGCTTGCAAGCCGCGGTCAACGATCCCAAGTTCCAGGAACGCATGGGTGGCCTGGGCGCCGTGGTCCTGACCAAGGAAGCGAATCCGAAGTCGCTGGAAGACAAGGTCAAGCAACAGGTGCCGCAATGGGCGGAACTGTTCAAGAAAGCGGGTGTAGAAAAACAATAAGCCCGATTGATCGGCCCTTTACCGGGCCGAAGTGAAAAGCCCGGCCTGCCGGGCTTTTTTTTCGTCCTGGCCGGGCGCGCGCGCAGTCAGGCCCGGTGGACCAGGCCGGCGCTACGCGGCCTGCGCGCCGTTGGGCGCCAGTGCCATGTCGGCATCAGCGGTGGGGGCCTCGAAACCCAGCGATTCAGAGATCTGCACCGCGGTATCCCGCAGGCGCTGGATCCATTCGTCTTGCAGGCGTTCGGCCGGCGCGGAGATCGACAGGCCGGCGACCAGCTTGCCCGTGTCGTCGTAAATCCCCGCCGCAATGCAGCGCACGCCCAGTTCCAGTTCCTCGTTGTCACGCGCATAACCATGACGGCGCACCAGTGCCAGCTCGCGTTCCAGCTGATCCAGTTCGGTCAGGCTGTTGCGGGTATGACCCGCCAGTCCCGTGCGCAGGGCGTAGGCACGCACCTGGCGCGTATCGATGGTGGACAGGAACAGCTTGCCGGTAGAAGTCAGGTGCAAGGGCGCGCGGCCACCGATGGCGCGCACCACCTGCATGCCGGAGCGCTCGCTCCAGGCGCGATCGATATAGACGATTTCATCGCCCTGCTGTACGGACAGATTGACGGTCTGCCCCGTCAGGCGATGCAGGACGCGCATGGGCGACAGCGCGGCCTCGCGCACATTCAGCCGCCCCTTGACCAGGGAACCCAGCTCCAGCAAGCGCATGCCCAGCTGGTAGACGCCGTTGTCGACGCGCTCCACATAACGCCCGACGACCAGGTCGTTGAGGATGCGGTGCGCGGTCGACGCATGCAGTCCGGTCGTCGCCGCCAGTTCTTTCAGGCTAACCGGCTCCGGCTGGGCAGCCAAGGCATCGAGCAGGCACATGGCCCGCTCCAGTACCTGGATGGCAATGGTGGTATGGACGCCCGCCACGGGCGCCGTCCCGGTGCTATCAGTCAAAGAACGCCTCATGGAATCCACACTCTTCTCACGCAAGGATCACCGCAAAGGGATTTTGCGGCGTCGCAGCATTTTTATGGTTCCCGTATTGTGAAATACGAACGGGGTTTTGACAACCGCTCAATCCGGGGCCGTCATGTGTCCCCCAAGGCGCAAGGCCTCGTCGCGCAGGAAGGCCAGCGCCTCCGCCGCCGCGGCGGGTTCGCCTTTCACGCCCAGTTCGATATGGGGGCGCTTGCCGCCCTCGCCCACGCTGGGCAGGCTGAAGGCGCGCACCTGCGGCCAGCGCGCCTGCACGGCTTCCATCGCGGGAGTGATGCGCGATTCGGGCAGGCCATAGACCAGGAAAGAATGCTCGGCGTGGCTGACTTGATGATGCAGATCGCGGTAGCGCTGGTCCAAGGTCCATTCGAGCATGGGCCAGGCCATGACCGGAAAACCGGGCACGAAGGTGTGGTCGCGGATGAAGAAACCGGGGATGCGGTTGTAGGGATTGGGCACGATTTCGCTGCCGACGGGAAAGACACCCATCTGCAGGCGCTGCTGGTTTTCCGGTGTGCTCATGTCGGCGCTGCCACGGCCTTCCGCGGCCATGTCGGCGCAGCGCAGGGCAATCTGCTCGGCGGCGTCGGGATGCAGCGCCAGGGGCAGGTCCAACGCCGCCGCGGCGGCCTGGCGGGTGTGGTCGTCGGGTGTGCCGCCGATACCGCCGCAGGAAAGGACGATGTCGCCCGTGGCGAAGCTGTGCCGGTACGCGGCCACCAGATCGTCGCGCTCGTCGGACAGGATCTGCGCCCACGCCAGTTTCAGGCCGCGCGCCGACAGCAGCTCGACCACCTTGGAAAAATGCTTGTCCTGCCGGCGCCCGGACAGGATTTCATCGCCGACGATGATCAGCCCGATACGCCGCGCGTTTGCTGTCGCCATATTTATTCCCTGAAATGAAAGCCGTTTGAGCCCTTCACGGCGCCATGTCGATCACCGTTTCCTGCCGCAGCCGCTGCAGCGCGTCCAGCCCGTAGTGGGCGAACACCAATGCGGAGAACACCGGCAGGAATACCCAGGCCGGCGGCAGCAGGTTGATCAGCGCGCAAATGAAACCCACTGACCAGAAACCCAGATTGTGACGGCGCAGCAGCAGGCGGCGTTCCGTCGGCGTGGCGTGTTCGACGATGGCGTCGATACGCATCATCCGCGAAAACGCGAAGGCCCACCAGAAGATGTGCAGCAGCAGCGCCATCGGCGGCACCAGCCACAAGGGCAAGGTCAGCACCCAGCCCACCGCGAAGGCCACGCTGACCCACAAAGCATTCCATACGCTCACGGCGGTGGCATGGCGGCCCTGGCGGTCGACCGCCTTGTATTCCCGCGCGCCGACATGGCGCAGCACCAGCGGCATGACGAAAATCGCGGCGATAGCCAGCCCCAGGATGCCAGATACCGGCAGCAGAATGGCCGCGGCCAGCACGGGCACCAGGTAGAGCTTGAGCGAGAACAGGCCGACGCTGATCATCCAGTTGTCGACGCTGTTGATCACATTCCATTGCGATGCCTCGTCGCGCAGCCATTCGGTCAGGGGCGCCCAGCCGAACCACAGCAGCAGGATCCCGCCGGCCAGGGCGATGAGGAAAGGCAGCAGGATCGCGAACAGCATCGTGGGATGGCACTGCGACACAGCGGCGCGCTTGAATGCGCGTCCGACCCCGGCCATGCCGGCGCTGGGCACGGGTACGCCGGGGCGGACGGGCACGGGAGGTAAGGTTCTGTTCATAGGGTCTTGGGCATGGAAGGCATAGCGCGGAAAGTGCCGCGGAAGATCGCGGGTATGATAGGCCAAGCTTTGAACCCTTGCCGACATGTCCGTTCCCTCGACCTCCATCGCCCCCCTGCCCGTCCCGGCCAGCCTGGCCTTCGAACCGGACGATCCCTCTCTGAATGAACGGCTGCGGGAAACCGATGTCGGCCTGGTCGCGTGCTTCTGTGCCGCCTGGTGCGACACCTGCCGGGAATACCGGCCCAAGCTGGATGACCTGGCGGCGCAATGGCCGCAATTCGCCTTTGCGTGGATCGATATCGAGGATCACGCCGATTTGCTCGGCGACGAGGACGTGGAGAACTTCCCCACAATTCTGGTCCAGATTGGCGGCCGTAGCGTTTTCTACGGCCCCATGCTGCCGCATATCGGCCATCTGGAACGGCTGCTGGGCACGTTGGACGCCAGCAGCCCGACGGTGGCTACCCAGTTGCCCGACGTAAGAGCGATGCTGGGTCGTTGATCCCTGGGATCAGGGGCCGTTCAGGACGGCTTGCGGCTGCCGCCCAACAACACGGCCACTTTGCGCTTGGGCGCGCCGGCGCGTCCTTCGTCGCTGGCTTCGGACCTGGCGGCGTCGGCCTGCAAGGCCGCGGGACTGGGTTCGTATGGACGCAGGAAGAAATCGTCCACCGGCGGGCGTGACGGCGCATCGTTGTAGCGGCGGCGGCCGGATGAAGCACGATTGTCACGGTCTTCGCCACGGTCACGGCCGTCACGGCCGCTACGGCGTTCACGGCTGCCGATTTCCGGTTCACCGCCCCGGCCATGGCTGCGCGCCAGCAAGTCGGCGGGCAAATCCAGCTGACCGCGCGGCACCTGCCGCTTGATCAGTTTCTCGATGTCCAGCAGCAGCCGTTCTTCGCTGGGCGTGAACAGGGCGATGGCTTCGCCCGACGCGCCCGCGCGGCCCGTGCGGCCGATACGGTGCACATAGTCTTCGGCGTTGTACGGCAGGTCGTAATTGATGACGCAAGGCACGCCCGCCACGTCCAGCCCGCGCGCGGCCACGTCGGTGGCCACCAGCACTTCCAGCTCGCCGGCCTTGAAGGCTTCCAGCGCCTTCATGCGATCGGCCTGGCTCTTGTCGCCGTGGATCGATTCGGCGCGTACGCCGTCCTTTTCCAGTTGGCGCGCCAAACGCGCGGTGCCGATCTTGGTGTTGGAGAACACGATGACCTGGCTCAGGTTGCGCGACTTCACAAGATGCACCACGGCCGCGCGCTTGCCTTCCGAGGTCATCGGATAGGCGATCTGCGTCACCGTATCGGCAGTGGCATTACGCCCGGCCACTTCGATTTCCACCGGGTTGTTCTGGAAGGAACGCGCCAGCTTGCGGATTTCATTGCTGAACGTGGCCGAGAACAGCAGGTTCTGGCGCTGTTGCGGCAGCAAACGGATGATGCGCTCGAGATCCGGCAGGAAACCCATGTCCAGCATGCGGTCCGCCTCGTCGAGCACCAGCACGTTGACCTGGCCCAGGTTGACGTTTTTCTGTTCGACGTGATCGAGCAGGCGGCCAGGCGTGGCCACCAGCACTTCGCAGCCGTTGCGCAACGCCTCTTTCTGCGGACCGATGTCGACGCCACCGAACACCACGGCCGCGCGCAACGGAGTGCGCGCGCAATAGCGTTTGACGTTCTCGAAGACCTGGTCAGCCAATTCCCGCGTGGGCGTGAGCATCAAGGCGCGCACCGGATGGCGCGCGGGCGAGGCACTGGAATTGGACATCGGCATCAGGCGATGCAGGATGGGCAGCGTGAAAGCGGCCGTCTTGCCGGTGCCGGTCTGCGCGGCGCCCATGACGTCGCGGCCGGACACGATCACCGGAAGCGCCTCGACCTGGATGGGCGTGGGCGTGGTGTAGCCGGTGTCGGCGATGGACTGCAGCAAGGAAGGATGCAGCCCAAAGTCCGCGAACGTGAGCGCGGGCGTGGCAATGTCTGCCGGCGTAGGCGCGGCGGTGGAGGAGGTTTCTGTCATTAGGGGGATAGGCGATACCGGGCCACGTGCAAGGCACGAAACTGGCGAAAAGTCAGGCCCGGATTGCTGTGGAATGCGTAATTTTAGCGCAGGTAGCCATTTTCGCCGCTATCGGGGCTTTGGGCCGCGCCCTGAGCGGCGCTGCGGCCGGCTGGCTGGGTGCTTGGCCAGGTCCTGGGTCGGGTGCTTGGTCCAGTCCGTAACCGGGCGGCCAATCCGCGGCCAGCCTCCGGCGCCGCTGCCCGAACCATGCCGGTTCCGCCTACCCCACGATCCAGCGCAGGCCCCAGAGGGCCAGCATGCCGCTGACGATCACCAGCACCGCGCTGCGCGTACGCAGGAAGACCAGCAGCGCCACCACCGCGGCCAGCAGGCGGATGTCGAAGCGGGGACCCTCGCCCGGCGTCCAGGGCAGGATTTCCGGCACGATGATGGCCGTCAGCGCCGCCACCGGCGCGAACCGCAGCGCCCGGCGCAGGCTGTCGGGCAGCGGCAGGTAATCCCCGAACACGGCGAAACCCGCCCGCGTCAACAGGCTGCATACGGTCAGCAGCCCGATCGCGGCGTAAACGTACAGTTCCTCGGCGGACAGCCCCAGCGACAAATCCGGCATCAAGCCCTCCTGCGCGGATGGCGCTCGGCCAACATGCCGGCCGCCACGCCGACCAACACCGCCAGGGCCAGCCCCAGGCGCAGCGGCAGCACCTGGCCGCACCAGGCCACCACGCCGGCGGCCAGCATGGCCACCAGCATCGGCCGGGCGCCGGCCAGGGGAATGGTCACCGCCAACAGGGCCAGCACGGCGGCGAAATCCAGCGACCAGTTGGCCGGCACCATGGTGCCCAGGTAGATCCCCACGATCGACGCGATCTGCCAGGAAAACCAGCCCGGGGCGATACAGCCGATGAAAAACCACAGTTGCTCGCGCGTCCCCCGTTCAGACGCTTCGCCGTAGCGGGGCATGAACAGGACGAAACCCATATCGGTCGTGAAATAACCCAGCGCCAGGCGGCGCGGCCAGGTCAGATGGCGGATATAGGGGTGCAGGGCGGCGCCAAAGATGATGAACCGCAGATTGACCACGCAGCCGGCGGCAAAAATCAGCCATAGCGGCGCACCGGTGGCGATCAGCGGCAGCGAAGTCAGCTGGGCCGAGCCGGCATACAGCAACAGGGTCATGGCCAGCGCCATGGACTCGGTCAGTCCCGCCTTGACCATGGCCACGCCGGTCACCAGGCCCCAGGTCGCGGTGGCGATCAGCGACGGCAACACCGCGCGCAGGCCTTCCTGCATGGCAGCCATACGCTCCTGTCGGATCAGCGCGATGTCAGGATCGGAAAACGCCGGTTCTGAGGACAACGGGTTACCTGTGACAGCAGGAATCCGGCCTGTGCCGGATTGGATCAAGGTGGTGCAGGGACGCGGGATGCGTGCACCGGAACAGGGCGTATTGTAGCCGCGTCGCTTGATACAATACGACCCATTCTTTGTGGAGAGCTACCATGTCGATGGCGGACCGCGACGGTTTCATCTGGTATGACGGCAAGCTGGTGCCCTGGCGCGATGCCACCACCCACGTACTGACCCACTCCCTGCACTACGGCCTGTCGGTCTTCGAAGGCGTACGTGCCTACAAGACGGACGAAGGCACCGCCATCTTCCGGCTCAAGGAACACACGCGCCGCCTGTTCAACTCGGCGCATATCTATCAGATCCCCATGCCCTACGACCAGGCCACGGTGGAGGCCGCGCAGTGCGAAGTCGTGCGCGCCAACGGGCTGGAATCCTGCTATCTGCGCCCGCTGGTCTTCTACGGCGCGGAAAAAATGGGCGTTTCACCCAAGGGCGCCAAGGTGCACGTGGCCATCGCGGCCTGGCCCTGGGGAGCCTACCTGGGCGAAGAAGCCCTGGCCCAGGGCATCCGCGTCAAGATTTCGTCCTTCGCGCGCCAGCATGTGAACGTGACCATGCCGCGTGCCAAGGTCGCCACCACGTACGCCAACTCGATCATCGCCAACGCCGAAGCCTTGCAGGACGGCTACGACGAAGCCCTGCTGCTGGACACCGAAGGTTTCGTGGCGGAAGGCGCCGGCGAGAACGTCTTCATCGTGCGCGATGGCGTGCTGTGCGAACCGGAAATCGCTTCGGCGCTGACCGGCATCACCCGCTCGACCATCCACGCGCTGGCCGCCGACCTGGGCATTCCCATCCGCACCAGCCGCCTGACGCGCGATGACATCTATATTGCCGACGAGGCTTTCTTCACCGGTACCGCCGCCGAGGTCACGCCCATCCGCGAGGTCGACAACCGCACGATAGGCAATGGCCGCCGCGGCCCGATCACCGAACGGCTGCAGAAGGCTTTCTTCGACGTCGTCCAGGGCCGCGATCCCAAGCACAAGGACTGGCTCACCAAGATCTGACCGATGCGGCCGCCCGCCGGCCGGCCGACCATTTTTCATCGGGCGCGCAGCCGCGCCCATCAACCGCTTGCTTTTATCTATTCAGGAATCATCATGACCGCCGCCGCCGCAACCGCCCGCCAGCACGAAACCATCGAGGTCGGTGCGGAAGACCTGCCCGTCTTCTGTCCCGGTCCCAAGGCACCGCTGTGGAGCATGCACCCGCGCGTTTTCCTTGACGTGGCCCACACCGGTAGCGCCCGCTGTCCTTATTGCGGTGCTGAATACCGGGTCAAGCCCGGTACGGTGCTCACTGGCCACGGCCACTGATCGCGCAGCGCCGGACGACGCGCGCCGCGCGCCCCGCGGCCCACTGTTTTGGATAGCCTCATGTTCGCCACGCCCGACGAAGCTGAACACGCCTTCTACGAAGCCCTGGAGCAGGGCGACCCCGTGCGCATGATGCAGGTGTGGTCGGACGATGAAGATATCGTCGTCATCCACCCCGGCGGCTTGCGCGTGGTCGGCCATAGCGCCGTGCAGGAGACCTGGCATCAGATCCTGTCCACCGGGCCCGTGCGGGTGCGGCCCATGCGGCCGCTTGTCCTGCTGAGCATGATGAGCGCCGTCCACGTCCTGATCGAGCAGGTCGCGACATCGGCAAATCCCAATGCGCCGTTCGCCAACTGCTACGTGACGAACATTTATCACAAGGGTCCCACCGGCTGGCGCATGGTCATGCACCACGCTTCGCCGGCACCCGCGGAGGCTGGCGTGCTCGACCTGCACGACGTCCCCGACATGCTGCACTAGACGAACGGACGCGCATTGGCACACGCTCGCCTGGATACCACGCCCTGCCCTGTCCCTGCCTGGCTGCCCGACGGCCACAGCCAGACTATCTACGCCGCCACGCTGGCGCAGTACCACCGCATCGCCTTCGTGCGTGAGCGGGTGGAGACGCCCGACGGCGACTTTGTCGATATCGACTGGACAGGTCCGGGGCTGTTTCCCCACAAGTCCCCTGACAACCAGGGCAATATCGCCACGCCCGCGGTGGCCAGCACACCGACGGCCGCGGCCCGCTGGATCAACGAGGCCGACTGGGCGTCGCTGCCGCAGACTGAAGGCACACCGGCCCTGGTGCTGTTCCACGGCCTGGAAGGCGGCAGCATGAGCCGCTACGCCCAATCGGTCTCGCACCACTTCCGCGCGCGCGGATGGATCGTCGCCATCGCGCATTTCCGTGGCTGCTCGGGGGTGCCCAATCGCCTGGCGCGCGCGTATTACTCGGGCGACTCGGACGAGGTCGGCTTCATGTTGAACAGCGTACGCGCCCGCGTGCCGCATGCGCGTTGGCATGCCGTGGGGGTTTCGCTGGGCGGCAATGCCTTGCTCAAATACGTCGGCGAGCAGCAGGAGCAAGTGGCCTGGCTGGGCGCCTGCGCCGGCATTTCAGTGCCGCTGGACCTGGTGGCCGGCGGCAACAGCCTGTCGAAGGGTTTCATCAACCGCCGCATCTACAGCGCGTATTTCCTGCGCACCATGAAGCACAAAGTGCTGGAGAAGGCGCGGCGCTTTCCGGGCTCCATCGACGTGATGCGGATCGCCCATGCGCGCGATTTGCGCGACTTCGACGATGCCTATACCGCGCCCATGCATGGCTTTCGCAATGCCCTGGATTATTGGACGCGTGCGTCGAGCAAGCCCTGGCTGGCCAGTGTCACCGTGCCGACACTGGTGCTGAATGCCCGCAATGATCCTTTCTTTCCCGAACCGGCCTTGCCGGGCCCGGCGGATTGCTCGGCCGCGGTGCTGCTGCACCAGCCGGCCACCGGCGGCCATGCGGGCTTCCCGACAGGCGCCTTTCCGGGCCACCTGGGATGGCTGCCGCAACGGCTGGGACGCTTCTTCGAAACGGGGCTGTAGGGGTAGGCCCCCCTTACCGCGTGGAGCGCGGCCCCTCGGAGGGCCACACCCGCGGACCGGGCGACCCGGCTCCGCGGTGTCCCCGATCTCTCAGCTCTTGAAGCGTTGCAGCAGCCGGCGTTGCTCTTCCAGGCTGTCGCGGACTTCCTTGATCTGCACGTCGATCTGCGACTGTTCGTAGAAATCGCGCGAGAGGTCGCGCGCCTGGCGCAGTTGCGCTTCGGCCGCGGGCAAGGCGCCGACGGCAATGTAGTAGCGCGCCATTTCGCGCCGTGCGCCAACCCGGTCGCCGGTGCTTTCTTCGCTCTGCGCCAGCATTTGATAGAAGGCCGGCTCGTCCTCCCCCCACTGCTTGATGCGGTCGCGCAGGAAAGCCTGCGCCGCGTCGTGACGGCCGGCGTTCTGCAAGGCCTGCACATAGGCCATGCTGATGGCATACCGATTCGGATATTTCTTCCAGGCCGCTTCGGCCAGCGCCAGCGCGCGCGGCACATCCTTCTGCGCGAAAGCCAGGTCGATGCCCAGCTTGGCCAGTTCCGGCGAGGTGCGGCCGTCGGCGCTGGCCAGCTCCAGGTTCTTGCCGGCGGCAGCCAGATTGCCACGCTGCAGCTCGCCATAGGCCAGGCCATAGTAAGCCGCCGACTGGCGCACGCCCGTCGCCGTACGCGATTCGTCCTGCAACTGCTGCGACGCGCTGCGCAAGCTGAGCGCGTCGCGCCCCTGCATGACCCGCATCTTGGCGCGCAAGTACCAGTAATCGTCGCTATCCACATGGCGCACGGCCGGTATGTTGCGCACGCGGTTCTGGATATCCGACATCCGCTCGATGGACAAAGGGTGGGTCGATGCCCACGCGCCCCCGCCCGTGCCTTCGTTCAAGCGGGACGCATTCATCAAGCGGGCAAACATGCGCGACATGCCGGCGGGATCGAAGCCTGCGCCGGTGAGCATCTGGAAGCCCGCACGGTCCGCCTCGCGTTCCGCATCTCGCGAGAAACCCAATTGGCGGTCGATGGCGGCGGCCTGGCCGAACGCGGCCACGCCCATCGCCAGGTTGCCCCCGCCACCAGCCAAGGCGGCCAGCAGCGCAGCCGCGACCGACGCCAACGCGATGGCGCCGTTCTGGTTCTGCTGAGTCATGCCGCGGGCGATGTGACGCTGCACGACGTGGCCGATTTCGTGGGCCAGCACCGAGGCCAGCTCGGATTCACTATCGGTGGCAACGATCAGGCCGGTGTTCACGCCGATGTAGCCGCCAGGCATGGCGAATGCATTGATCTCCGGATCACGCACACCGAACAATTCGATCTCCGGCACGGTGCCCGGAGAATATTGCGCAAGTTTGCGCCCTAATCCTGTCAGATACTGGTTCAGCTCGGCGTCATTGATATACGTAGGATCGCGCCGGCCTTCCGCCATGATGGCCTGGCCCAGTTTTTTTTCGACGTAAGGAGAAAGGTCGGCGGATGACGCCGCGCCCATCGATGGCAGGCCGACAGGTTGGGCACGGACGGCCGTGGCCGCGCTTACCGCCACTGATGCACTAAGCAACAGGATTAACGGCTTGCATACCCAACGAAGTGGCAATGTCTTATCCCAGCGTTTCATGCGATTATCATAGTCGAGCCAATCAATATACCGCTTTCCTTTAACAGATCGGATTATCACTTCGAGGTTCCAATGCGCCCTATCAGAAAAGCCGTGTTTCCCGTTGCAGGGATGGGCACCCGTTTCCTGCCGGCAACCAAGGCCATGCCCAAGGAAATGCTGCCGGTTGTCGACAAACCCCTGATCCAATACGCTGTCGAGGAAGCTGTCGCGGCAGGCATCACGGACTTGATTTTTGTGACCGGGCGAAACAAGCGCGCCATCGAAGATCACTTCGATTCCGCCCCTGAACTTGAATCCGATCTGGAGAAAAAGGGCAAGGTCGAGCTGTTGAACATGGTGCGGGGCATTCTGCCAGCCGGCGTCAATTGCATCTACATTCGCCAATCGGCTCCCCTGGGCCTGGGCCACGCCGTGCTGACCGCCGCCCCCGCGGTGGGCAACGAGCCCTTCGTCGTGGTGCTGGCCGATGACTTGATCGATGCCGACACGCCCGTGCTCAAGCAGTTGGTCAATACCGCCATCAAGTACGACGGCAGCGTATTGGGCGTGCAGGACGTGCCGCGCGAAGAGACCAAGAAGTACGGGATCGTGGCGGCGACGCGAGTGGACGACCGCACCGAGCGCGTCACGCACATCGTCGAAAAGCCCGAACCGGCCGACGCGCCTTCAACCCTGGCCGTGGTGGGCCGCTATGTGCTGGAAGCGGAAATCTTCGATCATCTGCGCTCGACCAAGATGGGCGCCGGCAACGAGATCCAGCTGACCGACGGCATTGCTTCGCTGATGCGCGACCGCGCGGTGTTCGCGCATCGCTACGAAGGCACCCGCTATGACTGCGGCAACAAGTCCGGCATGTTCCAGGCTACCGTCGCGCTTGGCCGCAAGTACCACGGCCTGACGCCCGACAAAGAGTAAGCACCTGCCTCAGGGGCTTTGAAGATCACGCGCCCGCTGGGCGCGTTGTCTTTTTCCCCGTCGGCGGGGGGCGGCGTTTACGCTGCGGCAGGCGATGCTTGCCGGACAAGCGCATCAGGGTGCCCAGCGCGACCAGCAAACCCACCACCTCGACCAGCGCGGCGGGGATCCACATGGTCAGGCCGCCGATGCTCTGGTCCATCAGGGCCGGCATGGCGATGGCGCGGCCGCACAGTTCGAACAAGGGATAGAGGTCGCGTTCGGTCAAGGCGATGTAGGCGCCCGCCACCATCTGCGGCGCCATCGTGAAGATGGGCGACAGCACGCGCCCACCCGGCGACATGGCGGCCGGCGGACTGGGCCGGCGATCCAGCACCAGGTTCCAGTAGAGGAAGCCGCTCGCCACCACGGACCAATTCATCAGGCGATAGAGCCGCCAATCGAGCATGGAATAGAACTGCACCGTCGGCAGCAGCCATACCAGGACCAGGAATACGAACAGGACGGGAATCAGGTACTTGTTGGTGAGGATGCCGATAAGCAGGCGCCCCGTCGCGCCCTCGTTGAAGCGGCGCAAGGCGCTGCGCCAGGCCAGCGGCAGGCCGGCACGCATGGCCGACCCGGGAAAGGCACCCATCAGCAGCAAGGGGCCCAGGTGATGCAGCACCAGGTGCTGCGCCCGATGGATGAAGAACATCCGCTCTGCGTAGTAGTCCAGGCGGGTGTGCATGGACAGGTAAAGCAGGATCCAGCCAGTCCAGAACAAGGCCTTGCGGGCACCGGTGACGTGATGGCTGCGTCCGCCGCGCACGAACAGGAACGCGGAGGCCAGGAACAGGGCCACCAACGTGGGGGAGAACTCCCAGGGCACCAGCCAATCGAGCCAGTCCAGCGATTCCATGGCGATCCTTGCCGATCGGGAAACGAACGGCCGTCCGAATTCGACGCACCGTCGCCGGGGCGCGACACGCACCCCGCGGAGGGGTGATTGTAGACCGGGCTTAGAAGCTGTGTTGCAGGCCCGCCATCACACGCGTGGTGTGCGACCCGTCCGGATCGAATTGATTGTCCAGCGTGTAGTGCGAGGCATAACCGACGAAGCCATACAGGCGGGTCCGAGGCGAAAGCTCGTGGATATAACCGACCGTGCCGAGCTGCGCGCTACGCGCCCGGTGCCCGTCTTCCCACGTCCACGACGGCCGCATCGGCGACCACTGCAGCACGATGCTGTCCTTGCCCACCGGCACGGTCACGCCCAGGTACCAGGCATCTGCGTGGCCGCCGTCGGCGAAGGCCCGCGGTCCCACCGCCACACCCAGGTCATCCGGATCGCTGCCATTCAGGCCGACATAGCCATGGCTTTGCCGCGTCCAACCCACCGCCACCTTGGCGATCTCAAAGTCGTAGGCCAGGCCCAGTTGTAGCGCGCGCGGCTGCGCCTGCGTGTCGACGGTATTCCCCAGCCGCATCTGGTCCCAGGTGGCCACGGCCAGCCACGGCCCCTGCTCGTATTTGAGACCGGCACTGAAAGCCCGGCTGTTGGCGCTGGTGGCGTAGCCGTCCGGCTTGGCCGCGTCAAAGGAATAGCCCACGCCCAAAGTCCAACCGGCGACGGACGGCGACACGTAGTTCACCAGATTGTCGAACTGGAAATTGTCCGAGGCCTTGAAGGTGGCGCCCAGGCCCATCTCTTTCCAGCCCGCCTGTTCCAGTTCATTGCCGAAGGTCTGCCCGATGGTGTACTGCCGGCCGAAGGTCAGGCGCCCGTAGTCGTCATGGGCGAATCCCACCCAGGACTGGTAGTTGAACAGCCGGCCATTCTGGTCGTCGACCTGGCCGTTGCTGGGATTGAAGCCGGTTTCCAGCTGGAACAGCGCGCGCCAGCCCGAACCCAGATCATCCTGGCCGCGCAAGCCCCAGACGGAATCCGCCAGCCCGCCGTTGATCAAGCCGTTGCGCGTACCGGTTCCCGACACGTGCGTGCTGCCCACACCCAGATCGATGAGGCCATACAGGGTCACCGCGGCTCCGTCGTCGGCAAGGGCTGCCTGAGGGAGAACAACCGCGAGGACAAAAAAAACCGCTCCGTAAAAAAACGGAGCGATGGATAGCCAGGACGTCACGCTGAAAAATTTCGACAGTCGGGCGTTGAACAAAGGGCGGCTCCGTAAGCGGCGCCGACTCGCATGCGTATCAGGCGACGGCGCTACGTTGATCTCCGAAACGGACGGAACATATCGCTGGATTGTCGCTTAGCTGCCTGGCCTGTGACATGAGAACATTCCGCATATTTGGGGGGCAATTCACCGTAATGCAGGCCGACGCCATGGTCTTGTCCCGACCCTGGTCCACCTGCATCTGAGCCACGCTCAGGCCGGCCGCCTTGAAGTCCAGGCAAATCTGCTTGCGCACGGCACCGAGTGCCTCGCGCGCACAGACCACGGTCAACCTTGAGCTCGCGCGCCTGCCAGCCAACGCCGCCGGCCGATCGACACCGGCACGCCGAAGAAACAAGTCGAATATACGCATGATGACCTCCTCGCACGAGCGGGATGGCATACGTCAATAACCGGCCTGACCAGCCTGGGGAATGCCACGCGCGCAAGAAGATACATGCGAGTGGGACCACAGGCGGGCAAAGCGGTAATTCAGGCGGAATGGCGCGGGGAGGAAATCGTCGCGAAATAAAGATCAGCGACACGCATACGACTGCGTGCAAATCGCTTTTCTAATCGCGTGGAAATCTCGAAATGAGAGGCCCGAATTGAAGCTTTAAAACTCAGCTTTAAGACGCTCGGACTTTTCAGACACCGCACCCTGCAAGACAGGGCGCGGCAGAGGTGATCTGCGTAAACCTTGTCAGGCAGCGACGCCGACACTAGGTCGACTACTACTGTCGCCGGAATCGGTATTCACGTAGCAACCCCTGGATATGAAGAAGCCACGAGTGTACTCGGGTTTGCCCTGATGAACAAGACAAAAGAGGGCGTAAATGCCTGAAAAAACAAGGTCCTACAACGGGTGACATGATGCACGGATTGGCGGCGGCGAGGAGGGGTCAAACATGCAGATGCCAGCCCACGTAGCCGGCGAACAGCGCATACAGGCCGCCCACCGCCGACAAGGCCCGCAGGTTCATGGTCTCGCGGCGGAAGCGCAGCCACAGCAGTCCGATGGACAGCATGGTGCACAGGCCGGCGACGATCAGCGTGTCATCCAGCAGCCACGGCGTCATCATGATCCCCATGGCGCTGGGTATCGTTGCCTGGATCATCATGGCGCCGGAAATATTGGCCAAGGCCAGCCTTTCCTTGCCCTGCCGTACCCAGATCAAGGCATTCATGATTTCCGGCAACTCGGTGGCCACCGGCGCCAGCAGCAATGCCGCCACGTGCGGCGTCATGCCCAGCATCGAGCCGATGTCCTCGATCTGCATCACGAAAACGCGCGAGGCGCCGGCAATCACCGCCAGGGCCAGCAAGGTCTGCAGACAGGCCCAGCCCAGGCCGGGACGAGCGTCGCGTGGCCGCAGCTTCAGTGGCGCCAGATCCTCGGCGGCGGCGGATTCGTCATCGGCCAGCAACTCGCGCCGCACATACAGGCCATAGGCCGCCAGGAAGGCCAGGCCCAACCAGGGCTTCCAGGCGAATGCGACCAGGCCGATCGCCAGCTTGAAGACGAAGATGCCCATGAACCAGCCCTGATCGCGAGCCAGCTTGCGCTGGTCCGCGTTCATACAGGTCACGCATTCGGCCGCGGGCTGGCGC
The DNA here is from genome assembly GCF_021325795.1 of Bordetella sp. LUAb4. Taxonomy (GTDB): domain Bacteria; phylum Pseudomonadota; class Gammaproteobacteria; order Burkholderiales; family Burkholderiaceae_B; genus Bordetella_C. The sequence continues at coordinate 498,580 of NZ_JAHPZX010000001.1, forward strand.
CGGCGCTGCCGCATCAGGCCAAGGCCGACCACCGCGTAGGCCACCGTGGCCAGCACCAGCGGCCCCCCCATGGCGGCGCCGACGCCGATATCCTTGTGTTCGGGCGTGCCGCCGAAGGCCACTGCCATGAAGGTCACGGCGCTTTCAGGCAGGGCCGTGCCGAAAGCCGCCAGCACCGTGCCGACGGCAGTGGTGCCAAGGTTCAGGCGCTGCCCGACCCACTCGACACCATTGACGAAATATTCGCAGGCTAGATAGATGACGGCCGCGGAGGCAAAAAACAGCAGAAACGTAGACAACATGAAAAGACAACAGCCGGACGAGCGGATTACCTGAGGCGCGACGACGCGGCTCGCCCGGCTGGGTAGCGCGTCGTGGCCAAAGGTCTCGCCTGGCTGGGCCGGCCGCCGGGGGAGAAAATCCCGTGACGGATGGCTGCCGTTTGCGCCATGGGGTTCTGGACCACCAAGTATGTTGACGCAAACTCCTTGGGGGCAAGGATGGCTACTCCCCAATGAACACGGCGCGGATTGTATCAGCGCGATATGACACATCCGTGGGAAAAAGCAGATAAAGTTAGCTCCACTCCTTTTCAGCGTCCTCGCGCGCCCACGACAATGAGCCTACCTCCCGTCGATCTCACGCCCCACATCGAGCGGCGCCAGCGCCTGCAGGCCTATATGCGGTCGCTCGGCGGCGGCATCGCTGTGCTGTCGACCGCGGCGGAAGCCGTGCGCAGCCGCGACTCGGAATTTCCCTACCGCTTCGACAGCGACTTCTTCTACCTGACCGGATTCACCGAGCCGGACGCCTGGCTGGTGCTGCTGGCGGGCGAGCGCGATGCCAGCATCCTGTTCTGCCGCGAACGCCACGAGGAACAAGAGACCTGGACCGGGCACCGCTTCGGCCCCGATGCCGCCGCGGCGCGCTTCGGCTTTGACGAAGCCTATGCCGTGGAGCGCCTGGATGACCTGCTGCCGGCCCTGCTGGTGAATCAAGCGGCGCTATTCGCGCCCTTGCAGGCGACCGGCCCGTTGGGCGAACGGCTGGCGCGGGCGATGGACGCAGCGCGCCAACAGGCGCGCGGGAAGCATCAACCGCCTGTGCGGCAGATCGACCCGCGGCCGCGCCTGGCCGATATGCGCCTGATCAAGGACCCCACGGAAATCGCCTTGATGCGCCGCGCCGCCCGCATCTCCGCCGGCGCCCATGCGCGCGCCATGCGGCATGTGCGCCCAGGCATGCATGAATATGAGATCGAGGCGGAACTGCTGCATGAATTCCGCCGCCACGGCGCGCAGTCGGTCGCCTACAACAGCATCGTGGCCGCCGGCGCCAACGCCTGCACGCTGCACTACCCCGCCGGCGACGCCGTCCTGCGCGATGGCCAACTGCTGCTGATCGACGCCGGCTGCGAATACGACGGCTACGCGGCGGACATCACCCGCACCTTTCCCGTCAATGGGCGCTACAGCGGGCCCCAGCGCGCGCTGTACGACTTGACGGTAGCGGCGCAGGACGCGGCCTGCGCGGCCATCCGGCCGGGCGCCAGCTTCAACGACAGCCACGAGGCCGCGGTGCGCGTGCTGGCGCAGGGCATGATCGACGAAGGCTTGCTGCAGGGCTCACTGGACGGGGTGCTCGAGAGCAAGGCCTATAACCGCTTCTACATGCATCGCACGGGGCACTGGCTGGGCCTGGATGTGCACGACGTCGGCGACTACCGGCAGGCCGGGGACGCGGACAGCGGCGCGGAGCGTCCGTGGCGCACGCTGGAACGCGGCATGATTCTTACCGTCGAACCGGGCATCTATGTGCGCGGGGCCAGCGACGTGCCGGAAGAATTCTGGGATATCGGCATCCGCACCGAAGACGATGCGCTGGTGACGCACGAGGGCTGCGAGCTGATCACCCGTGGCGTGCCAGTGCATGCCGTGGAGATCGAAGCATTGATGCGGGAATGATGCACACAAACATGTCTCCCCTTGGGGGAGACATGGGCATATTGGACATGACGGCTACAGCACGTAGCCTTCCAGCCAGCCCATGGCGGACCACACATACACCACCACCATGGCGATGCCGAACATGGAGCAGATCGCGCCGACCAGGGTGGCGACGATGGCGAGCAGCACTTCGGGCCAGCCGGTGCGGGACAAGCGGCCCAGTCCCGGGTTGTAGGCCTGGTCGAATTTTTCGTCGCTGCGCAGGCAGAACACGACGCTTTCGATGAAGCCGTCGATCATGGGAATGAACAACAGGAAGAACGCCGGATTGTCGTACCAAACGGGGAACAGGCGGGTAGCGGCCAGGCAGATCACCGCATAGCCCGTCACCCAGGCCGCGCCGCGCCGGCCCAGATACCACCAGTGGGCGCCCAGGAATCCCAGCACCAAGGCCAGGGAGGCGGCCAGCACCTTGGTACGTGGACGGGGAGTGGGCGCGGGAAGGGCAATCTCGTCGGTCATGGTCAGTCCGATAGTGGAACCCTGGATGCCAGGGCTCCGAGAGAATGAAAGCACACCAACACGCCAGAGGACACGGCCTTGATGACGTCCTGAATGGCTGCGCGTCTACTGTCCTTGCTGGCTGCACAACGACTGTCGCCGTCGGCTGCGTGTCTACTGCGTCGCACGGAGTGTAGAGCCGCGGCGCTAGAATCACCACATGAGCAAACCCGATTTCTCCGTCGCCGTTCTGGGTGCGGGCCCCGTGGGCTGCGCGCTGGCCTTGATGCTGGCGCGCCATGCCGCCGATCCGTCATCCATCCTGCTGGTGCGCAACGCACAGTCCACGCCAGGCTCTACGCCAGGGAATCCGACCGCCACCGGCCTCACGCCCTCTCCGGCGTCGGTGATCGCGCCTATTCCGTCGACCGCCAATGCGCCACTGGCCGCGCCCGCGATCCCTGCCACGCCGGCCGCCGGCGTGTCGGCGGCGGTGCCGCCCGAAGCCGATGCCCGCGTCCTGGCGATGAATCACGGCAGCCGCGTGCTGCTGGAATCACTGGGCGCCTGGCCGCGCATCGCCGCCGATATCCGCACCATCCACGTCTCGCAGCGCGGCCGCCTGGGCCGCACGCTGATTCAACATAGCGACTTCAACGTACCGCAATTGGGCGCCGTCGCCGCTTACCCCGTGCTGCATGCCGCCCTGCTGCGCCGCGTGGAACAGATGGGTATCACCATCCGCGCCCTGCCCGATGCGCGCATGAGCAGCCAGGATGCCGAGGGCGCGACCCTGACCGCCGCCGACGGCACCGTCCTGCGTTGCGGGGTGGTGGTACGGTCGGACGGCGCCGGCGCCAACGACATCCGCCGCGAGTATGGCCAGCACGCGGTACTGGCCACGGTACGCGCTTCCTTGCCCCGCGACGGCTGGGCCTTCGAGCGCTTCACCCGGGAAGGTCCCCTGGCCCTGTTGCCGCATCCCGCCGCGCCCGATACCTACGCCGTGGTCTGGTGCTGCGCGCCGGAACGCGCCCGCGCCCTGGCCGCGTTGGACCAGGCCGCGTTTTCCGTGGCGCTGACCGAAGCCTTCGGCGACCGGCTGGGGACGCTGGCCTGCTTCGCACCCCGCCATGTATTTCCGCTGTTCCTCAGCGCGCGCCGGTCCCTGGTGGATGGCCGCGCCGTCGCCGTGGGCAATGCCGCGCAGACCTTGCATCCGGTCGCGGGCCAGGGCTTGAATCTTGGCCTGCGCGATGCGGCTCGGCTGTCTCAGTCACTGGCGCCATGGCTGGCCCGTCCCGTCACCGCGCCCACCGAAGCCCTGGCCGGCTTTGCCCGCGCGCGGCGCGACGACCGCTGGCTGACCGCCGGCCTGACCGACCTCATGCCGCGCGCGTTTTCCACCGGGGTAGCGGCACTGGAGCATGCCGGCGGCCTGGCCCTCTTGAGCCTGGACTTGTTACAGCCGCTGCGTGCGCCTCTGGCGCGGCACCTGTTGCAAGGCCTGCGGGCCTGACAGGTCAGGCCGGCCCAAGCACACAGCGGTCGGGACGTCGCGCCCGCACAACTGTTCCGGGGTCGCGCCAGCGCGCTTTGGGTTGCTTTGACGCCATTCAATATGGGGCCGGATCGGGGCGGGTAAAATCCCCGCCCATGCGTATCGGCCCCTGGACTCTCCCCAACAATGTGCTGGTCGCGCCCATGGCGGGCGTGACGGATCGGCCATTCCGTCAGCTCTGCAAGAAGCTGGGGGCGGGCTATGCCGTGTCGGAAATGGCCGCCAGCAATCCCCGCCTGTGGGACAGCGTCAAAACCTCGCGCCGCTTGAACCACGAAGGCGAGATCGCCCCCGTGTCGGTGCAGATCGCCGGCGCCGACCCCGCCATGATGGCCGAGGCCGCCGTTTTCAACGCCGCCAAGGGCGCGCGCATCATCGACATCAATATGGGCTGTCCGGTCAAGAAGGTCTGCAATGTCGCGTCCGGCTCCGCGCTGCTGCGCCATGAAGACCTGATCGCCCGCATCCTCGACGCCGTGGTGCAGGCCTGTCGCCCGCTGGACGTGCCGGTGACGCTGAAGACCCGCACCGGCTGGGACCGCGAACACCGCAATGCCTTGCGCATCGCCCGCCTGGCGCAGGACAGCGGCATCGCTGCCCTGACGCTGCACGGCCGCACCCGCGCCGACATGTACACCGGCGAGGCCGAATACGACACTATCCGCGAAGTCAAGGCCGCCATCACCATTCCGGTCATTGCCAATGGCGATATCGACAGTCCCGAGAAAGCCCGGCGCGTTCTGGACTACACTGGCGCCGATGCCGTCATGGTCGGCCGCGCGGCTCAAGGCCGTCCGTGGATTTTCCGCGAGATTGACTACTACCTTCGTACGGGGGATAAACTGCCGCCCCCGACCTACGGCGAAATGCGCGACCTGCTGCTGGAACACCTCGACGACCATTACCGGTTCTACGGGGAACACACTGGCGTACGCACGGCGCGCAAGCACATTGGATGGTATATCGACGGCCTGCCTGGCGCCGATGACTTCCGCGCTCACATGAACCAAATCGACGGCACCGGCGCGCAGGCAAGCGCCGTGGCCAATTGGTTCGATCATTTCGCCCGCGACGGCCGGCCCGGCGAAGCCGCCGTCGAGCAAGCCTTGCTGGCGGCCTGATCGACCTTTATCCCGCCGTTTCACATAAACAAAAAAAGTTGTGCATGATGAGTAAAAAAGATGTCCTGGAAGAATGCGTGCGCGCCAGTCTGGAGCGCTACTTCGAAGACCTGGGCGATTCCGAGCCCCATGACATGTGGGAAATGGTGATGCGCTGCGTCGAACGCCCTGTCCTCGAAGTCGCGCTGGAACGCGCTGGCGGCAATCAGTCGCGCGCTTCCGAAATGCTGGGCATCACACGCAATACGCTGCGCAAGAAGCTGCTTGCGCATAACATCCAGGTCTGAAACGCTTTCCCACCATCTCTGAAACGGAACCGCCGCGGCCTGCCGCGCGCCCTGCCCGCCCATGAAAATCGAAACCGCCCTGCTTTCGGTCTCCGACAAGACCGGTATTGTTGAATTCGCCCGAGCTCTGGCCACGCGTGGCGTGCGCCTGCTGTCCACCGGCGGCACCGCGAAGCTGCTGGCCGAAGCCGGCCTGACCGTGACTGAAGTGGCGGCGCACACCGGCTCGCCGGAAATCCTCGACGGCCGCGTCAAGACGCTGCATCCGAAGATCCACGGCGGCCTGCTGGCCCGCCGCGACAGCGCCGAGCACCTGGACACCATCGCCAAGCACGGCATCGACCGCATCGACATGCTGGTGGTCAATCTCTACCCCTTCCGCGAAACCGTGGCCAAGCCCGACTGTACTTTCGCCGACGCGGTGGAAAACATCGACATCGGCGGACCGGCGATGCTGCGCGCGGCCGCCAAGAACCACGGTACCGAAGCCGGCGGCGTGACGGTAGTGATCGACCCCGCCGACTATCCGCGCGTGCTGGCCGAGCTGGATGCCAATGGCACGACGTCCTACGCGCTGCGCCTGAACCTGGCCACCAAGGTCTACGCCCACACCGCATCCTATGACGGCGCCATCGCCGCCTACCTGAGCAGCCTGACCGAAACCGCGCCGGAACAGGACGCCACGCCGGCGCGCAAGGAATGGCCTGACACCCTGACCATCCAGATCAATCAGGAACAAGCCCTGCGCTACGGCGAAAACCCGCACCAGACCGCGGCCTTCTACGTCGATGCGCAGCGTCAGCCCGGTCTGTTGGGCAACTACCGCCAGTTGCAGGGCAAGGAACTGTCCTACAACAACATCGCCGATGCCGATGCCGCGTGGGAATGCGTGCGCAGCTTCGACAGCGCCGCATGCGTCATCGTCAAGCACGCCAACCCCTGCGGCGTGGCCGTGGCAGCGCATGCGCTGGATGCCTATCGCCAGGCATTCAAGACCGACCCGACCTCGGCCTTCGGCGGCATCATCGCCTTCAATCGCCCGGTCGACCTGGCCACCGCGGAAGCCGTCAGCGAACAATTCATGGAAGTGCTGCTGGCCCCCGCCTATGATGGCGCGGCGTTGGCGCATCTGGCCAAGAAGAAGAACGTGCGCGTGCTGGAAATCCCCACCGGCGTCAGCCAGAACGCCTTCGACGTCAAGCGCGTGGGCGGCGGCTGGCTGGTGCAGTCGCCCGACACCGGCAGCCTGACCGTGGCGGACCTGAAGGTCGTCACCAAGAAGCAGCCCACCGAACAGCAATTGAAGGATCTGCTGTTCGCATGGAAGGTGGCCAAGTACGTCAAGTCCAACGCCATCGTCTTCTGCGCCGATGGCATGACGCTGGGCGTCGGCGCCGGCCAGATGAGCCGCATCGACTCCGCGCGCATCGCCTCGATCAAGGCCGAAAACGCCGGCCTGTCGCTGCAGGGTTCGGCCGTGGCATCGGATGCCTTCTTCCCCTTCCGCGATGGCCTGGACGTCGTCGTGGCAGCGGGCGCCGGCTGCGTCATCCAGCCCGGTGGCAGCGTGCGTGACGACGAAGTCATCGCCGCCGCGGACGAACATGGCATCGCCATGGTGCTGACCGGCATGCGCCACTTCCGCCACTGATGCGCATCCTCGGCGTCGATCCCGGCCTGCGCCGTACCGGCTTTGGCGTTATCGACTCCGATGGCGCGCGCCTGCGTTATGTCGCCAGCGGCACCATCGTCGTGCCGCCGGCCGACGCGCTGGCGCAGCGCCTGAAGGTCATTCTGGACAACCTGCGCGAAGTGGTGCGGGACACGCGGCCCGACGTGGCCGCGCTGGAAATCGTCTTTCTCAATACCAACCCCACCTCCACCCTGCTGCTGGGCCAGGCGCGCGGCGCCGCGCTGTGCGCGCTGGCCGATTGCGGCCTGGATGTGCACGAATACACGGCCCTGCAGATCAAGAAGTCGGTGGTCGGCACCGGCCGCGCCGCCAAGGAGCAGGTGCAGGCGATGGTGCAGCGTTTGCTCGCGCTCGATGGCCTGCCGGCACCGGACTCCGCCGATGCCCTGGCGTGCGCCATTTCCCACGCCCACGTCGGTCCGCTGGCGGATCGACTCTTAATGATGAGCAAGAAGACCAAGGGTGGCCGCGTACGGCTGCGTGGTGGTCGGCTGGCCGTCTGACACGTCCACGCCGGGACGCCGATCCCGACAGCGCGACAGCGCATCATCCTCCTTTTGCCCTCGGTATGATCCGGGTCACGGATTGAGATGGATATCCAAGACGTGCAACAACAATCCAGGTATCCTCTTGCTCACTTCGTGAGCCGTGATCGGACGCTCCACCCAGTGGTCCGCCCCCGGCTCATCCGCTTTTTATCATTGCCGGCCCGCGAGCATTTGCGAGCAGCCACCCGTTTATCTATCAGACCGTTTTGGAGCCTCTTGTGAGCGAATCCGGCACTATTTCCGCCATCATCCACGAAAACCAGAAAGACATTCTCAAGGAATGGCTGGATCTGCAGACTTCCGAATCGAACAGCAAGGGTCTGATCAAGGAATCGGAGCTGCGCGCGCAGTCCAATAATTTCCTCAGCGCCTTCGCCGCCGCCACGCACGACGGCATGGATGGCAAGCTGGCCGGCTCGAACTGGGATGAGGTCCGCGCCTTCCTGGCCACGCTATCGCGCAACCGTGCGCTGCAGGGTTTCTCGCCCGCGGAAACGGCGACGTTCGTGTTGTCGCTCAAGCAGCCCATTCTCAATACTTTGCGCAAAGCCTATGGCAAGGACTCGGCCAAGCTGGCTGACGAATTCTGGAACCTGACAGTGGCCCTGGATGCACTGGGCCTGTACACCATCGAGCAGTACCAGAAGGGCCGTGAGCAGGTGATCCAGCGCCAGCAGCAGGAGCTGCTGGACCTGTCCACGCCGGTGGTGCAACTGTGGCAAGGCATCCTGGCGCTGCCGCTGATCGGCACGCTGGACAGCGAGCGCACCCAGACCGTCATGGAAAGCCTGCTGGAAGGGATCGTCGAGCAGGAAGCCACCATTGCCATCATCGACATCACCGGCGTGCCGACGGTAGACACCCTGGTCGCCCAACACTTGCTGAAGACCGTGGCCGCCGCCCGCCTGATGGGCGCGGAGTGCATCATCAGCGGCATCCGTCCGCAAATCGCCCAGACCATCGTGCACCTGGGCGTGGAACTGGGCGACGTCGTCACCAAGTCCACGCTGTCCGAAGCGCTGCGCGTGGCCTTGCGCAAGCGCAACCTGGTAATCACTTCCGCGGCGGGAGCCAAGGCCTGAGCTCATGGACCGTATCCCCATCCTCCGTCTGCAGGACTACCTGCTGGTGACCATCCAGGTCGAGCTGCATGACGAATTGGCCGTCACCCTGCAGGATGACCTGACGCAGACGCTCTCGCGTACCCATGCGCGCGGCGTGCTGATCGACATTTCCGCCCTGGAAATCGTCGACTCTTTCATCGGCCGTACGTTGGCGCACATCGCATCGATGGCGCGCGTCATGGACGCCAACACGGTCGTGGTAGGCATGCGTCCGGCCGTGGCCATCACCTTGGTCGAACTCGGCATGACGCTCAGCGGCATCAATACCGCATTGAATGTCGACAAAGGTATGGACCTGCTCCGTACCCTTAATTTGGACGGCGAAGGCTCCCAGACGGAAGATGCTTGATGACCGCCCCCAGGCAAGCCACCCTGGAGCTGAGCAGCCAGGACCAGTTGGCGATCGCTCGACGCACGGTGCAGGAGTGGGCCACGACCTTGGGGTTCGGCACGCTGGACCGCACCAAGCTCGTCACCGCCGCCAGTGAGATAGGCCGCAATACGCTGGTGCACGGCGGCGGTGGCCGCATGACCATCGAGGAAGTCACCAACGACAATTTTCAGCAGGGCTTGCGCTTGACCTTCGAAGATCAAGGTCCCGGCATCCCGGATATCGACCGCGCCTTGACCGATGGCTACACCACGGCCAAGAGCATGGGTTTGGGCTTCGGCGGCGCCAAGCGCCTGGTCAATGAATTCAATGTCCGGTCCGCACCCGGACAAGGCACTACCGTCATTTTGGTTCAATGGAAACGCCGCTAGCCGTCAACGACCCCAGCCAGGTGGCGGAAGCGCGGCGGCATGCCGCGCTCGTCGCTCAAACGCATGGATTTTCGGAAGAGCTGGGCGCCAAGGCGGCGCTCATCGTGACCGAAGCCGCCACCAATCTCATCAAGTACGGCGGCGGCGGCACCATCCTGACGCGTCCCTATACCGAGATCGACCATACCGGTATCGAGATTCTGGCGCTGGACCGCGGCCCGGGCATGGGCCATCTCGACATCAGCACGCAGGACGGCCATTCCACCAGCGGCAGCCTGGGCCTGGGATTGGGCGGCATTGCGCGCGTTTCTTCCTCCCATGAGATCTACACGGGCGAAATGCTGGGCACCGCCATCCTGGCCCGCTTGCGTAGCGACCATGCCGTGGCGCCCGCCGGGCGGCCGCGGCAGTGGCTGACCGTCGGCGGCATGTCCACCCCCAAAATCGGCCAGGAAGCCTGCGGCGACGCTTACGCCACGCGTTGGGTCGGCGGCGCGCTGTGGGTGACCACGGTGGATGGCCTGGGCCACGGCCCGCAGGCGGCGCGCGCCGCGCACGAAGCCTTGCGTATCTTCCAGGAAGCGGACGCCGATGCCACGCCCTACGACGTCATCCGCGCGGCGCATACCGCGCTGAAGGCCACGCGGGGCGCCGTGATGGCGGTGGCGGTGATACGGCCTGTGCTCGGCAGCTTCGAATTCGCCGGTGTCGGTAATATTTCCACGGCCTTGATCAAGCAGGGCGAGCTGCGCCGCTTGCCCTCCACCGACGGCACCGTGGGCTACAGCGTGCGCACGATCCGCGAACAGTCCTATCCCTGGGAGCCGGGATCAATCCTTGCGTTGAGCACGGACGGCCTGTCCACTCGTTGGAATCTGGCCGGGCATCCGGGTTTGCAGCGGCGTCATCCGGCGCTCATCGCCGGTGTACTGCATCGCGACTTTTCCCGCGGCAACGACGACGCCACCATTGTGGTCGTGAAGGACGAACAGGCATGATCCATAGATTGCTGGCGGCGCGTATCGAGAATGACCAGGCCCTGGTCCGGGTGCGCGACCGTACACGTCAGGTCGGCGACGTGTTTGGCTTGGACAATCTACAGCGCACGCGCCTGATCACCGCGGTATCCGAAATCGCCCGCAACGCGGTGCAGCATGCGGGCGGCGGCCAGATCGAATTCTTCTTCCGCGAGGAAAGCGAAAATACCCCGCAAGCCCTCATCGTCCGTATCAGCGACCAGGGCCCCGGTATGGACGTGGCCGCCCTGCCGGCCAACGGGCAGCGCGCCGACGGCAAGACCATGCTGGGCATCGCCGGCAGCCGGCGTCTGGTGGATCATTTCGACATTGAATCCTCCCCGGGCAAGGGCACCCGGGTCGCGCTGGAAATGCAGCGCGGCCACGCGCAGCCCATTATCGGCCGCGCGGATCTTGCGCCGTTGATGGAGCAGATGGCGCGGCGCAAGTCGCAGACACCAGTCGAAGAACTGGAACAGCAAAATCGTGAAATGCTGCTCACGCTGGAAGAGTTGCGGCTGCGCCAGACCGAGCTGGAAAAAGCCGATGAGCGCAAGGATGAATTCCTGGCCATGCTGGCGCATGAGTTGCGCAATCCGCTGTCGGCGATAGGCACGGCCCTCGAATTGCTCAAGCGTAAGCGCAATGCCAGCGAGGCGGACTTCCAGCGCCTGGGCGACCTGATGACGCGCCAGACCGCGCAATTGACGCGTCTGGTCAACGACCTGCTGGATGTGTCGCGGGTCACGCGCGGCAAGATCGACCTGACGCTGACGCCGGTGCTGTTGACGGACCTGATCGATCACGCGCTGGAGAGCACTCACGGCATCATCACCGCCAGGCATCACACACTGGCATACACGCCGCCCGCCGAAGACATGTGGATCTACGCCGACAATCTGCGCTTCCGCCAGATCCTCGGCAACCTGCTGCACAACGCCGCGCGCTACACGCCGGAACATGGGCGCATCGCCATCCGCGTGGCGCGTGAAGGCCAACGGGCCGCCATCTCGGTGGAGGACAATGGCATCGGCATCGAGGCCGGCATGCTGCCCCGCGTGTTCGACCTGTTCGCCCAGGCCGATACCAGTCTCGGCCGCCAGGATACCGGCCTGGGCATAGGGCTGACGCTGGTGCAGCGCTTGCTGAAATTGCATCGTGGCAGCGTCGAAGTCCACAGCGAGGGCTTGGGCAAAGGCAGCCGTTTCACGGTGTATATGCCGCTGCTCGAAGTCGATGAGGCGGCTCGTGCACCACAAGTCGAACTGGTGCATGCCGAAACGCCGCCGCCAGCGCCACCGCAGCAGGTGTCCGGCTCGCGCATACTGCTCATCGACGACAATGTCGACGCGGTGCATACCTTGCGCCAGTTGCTGGAAGACGCGGGCCATGTCGTGGCCGAAGCGCATACTGGCGAACGAGGTTTGGCCGTGGCGGAACTGTTCACGCCCAACGTGGTGGTGATCGACATCGGCCTGCCTGGCATCGACGGCTTCCAGGTGGCGCAGGAGATCCGCGCGCAGCCGGCGACTTCCGCCAGCCTGCTGGTGGCCTTGTCCGGTTATACGTCGGATGCCATGCAGCAGCGCGGCCGCGATGCCGGTTTCGACCGCTACCTGACCAAACCCGCCGACATTGAAGCGCTGGAAGGGATGATCCGCGATCGTTGAGATGCGCGGGTGGGCATTGCCGACGTCCGCTGCCTGGTATGCGGAGGGCAGGCCCCCGGATGGCCGGCCCCCGGATGGCCCATCCCCGGATGGCTGGCCCCACAACGGTAGAATGCTCGATTGATTGCGGCTCGCGTCCGCGGCCGCCCCTCCTCTCCCTTCGCGTATACCTGCATCATGATCGGAAGACTTACCGGCACCCTGGTGGAAAAAGCACCACCGACGATCTGCATCGACGTCAACGGCGTCGGCTATGAAGTCGATGTGCCCATGAGCACGCTATACAGCCTGCCTGAACTGGGCGCGCGCGTCAGCCTGCACATTCATCTGACCGTGCGTGAGGACGCGCACCTGCTGTATGGCTTCGCCACGCCCGCCGAACGGGTCACGTTCCGTCAGTTGATCAAGGTCAGCGGCATTGGTGCGCGCATCGCGCTGGCGGTGCTGTCGGGCATGTCGGTGGCTGACCTGGCGCAGGCCGTCACGCTGCAGGAATCCGGCCGCTTGACTCGGGTGCCGGGTATCGGCAAGAAAACCGCCGAGCGGCTGCTGCTGGAACTGCGCGGCAAGCTGGGCGCCGATCTGGGGGCCAGCGCGCAAGCGGTGCCGGACAGCCAGTCCGATATTCTCAACGCCTTGCTGGCGCTGGGCTATTCGGAAAAGGAATCGCTGTCGGCGCTCAAAGGCCTGCCTGCGGGGGTTGATGTGTCGGAAGGCATACGCCAGGCATTGAAGGCCCTGGCCAGGTAAGGGTCAGAAATACACGCCAAGACCTCGTCCTAGATACCCGGGCACCACGGCATCCATCGATGCCGGCACCACGCCCAATTCGGGCGCCATCGGCCCAGACGCGACATTGTCCACGCGCAGGCTGTCCAGATTATCCGGCGACATCAGCGGGGTACCCGGCAGCATGGCGAGCATGCTGGCCTGCAGGCGCCCCAGGCCGTCCGGCATGCGGCACACCAAGCGCGGATGGCCACTCCAGCGCGCACACAAACTGGCGACTTCTTCCAGGGTATATACCTGTGGACCCGCCAGCTCGTAGGTCTTACCTGCCGCGTGCGAGGTGCCGAGCACAGCGACGATGGCGGCCGCCACATCCTGTACGTGCACGGGCTGCAGCCGCGCTTGCGCACCGGCCAGGGGCAGCACCGGGAAACGGCGCGCCAGCCGCGCGAACAGATTGGTGAAATTGTCGTCGGCACCAAAGATCACGGAAGGCCGCAACAGTGTCCAGGGGGGATCGATGGCGGGCTGGGATTGGGGCTGGATACCCGGCTGAGTAGCGGCACGGGCACGGGCTTGGGCTTGGGCTTGGGTCTGGACATCCGCCCAGACCTGGCGCACCGCCGCTTCCCCATCGCCCTTGGAGCGAAGATACATGCTGGGGCCGGCGCTATCGGCACCCAAGGCGCTCATATGCACGAAACGCCGCACGCCGTGGCGCCGGCAACTGGCGGCGACGCGCTGCGGCAGCGTGACGTGAGCGCGGGCGAATGCCGCGCCATAAGGCTTGCCGCGATCGCCATGCAATATCCCGATCAGATTGACCACGGCATCGCACCCCTGCACCAGACGATCCAGCGAGGCGTCATCGTGGATGTCGGCCTGAAACAGCGTGACGGTGGGCAGCACCAGCAAATCGCGGCCTCGCGCGTAGCCGCGCGTGGGCACCCGCAGCGCATGGCCGGCCTTGGACAACGCCGCCGCCAGATGACGGCCCACAAAACCTGTACCGCCCAGAATCAGGATACGCATCATCGCTCCGTCAGTCGGTGTAGAAAGGTTCAGCCAAATTCAAAAGCTAACGCGGCAACGTTCATCCGTATTTCATCCCTGCATCGGCCTGACGAGCAAGGCAAATGCCCGGTCCGGCACCACCATGACCACCGCCAGGCCGCGGCGCAATCAAGCGAGGCAATCAGGCGGGCCAATCGGGTAAGCCAATTCAGGTAAGCCAACCGGGCAAGCCAATCAGCCCGCCAGAAACTCCCCGTACGCCTTCAGGTCGACGTTGCCGCCGCTGATGATGACGCCGACGCGAGCGCCGGCGACAGGGTGCACCTTTTGCAGCACGGCGGCAGCGGCCAGGCAGCCGGTGGGCTCCACCACCATCTTCATGCGTTCGGCGAAGAATTTCAGGGTAGTCACCAACTGGGCATCGCTGACCGTGAGGATGTCCTTCACCTTGTCCTGGATGATGGGGAACGTCAAGTCGCCCAGATAGGTCGTCAAGGCGCCGTCGGCAATCGACTTGGGCGTCGGAATCGTGACGATCTTGCCCGCGCGCAAGGACTGCTGGCCATCATTGCCTGCTTCAGGTTCGACACCGAAAACCTGGCAGGACGGGCTCAAGGCAGCCGCCGACAGGGCCGAACCGGCCAGCAGGCCGCCGCCGCCCAGGCACACGAACAGGTAGTCCAGGTCGCCGACTTCCTCGAACAATTCCTTGGCGGCCGTGCCTTGGCCGCTGATCACGTCGGCATGGTCGTAGGGCGGGATCAGCGTGGCGCCGGTTTCGGCCTGCATCCGCTTGGCCACGGCCGCGCGGTCTTCCTTGTAGCGGTCATAGGTCACGACCGTACCGCCATAGCCTTCGGTGGCGGCGCGCTTGGCCGCCGGCGCGTCCAGCGGCATGATGATGGTGGCTTTCACGCCTTGCAGCTTGGACGCCAGTGCGATCGCCTGGGCGTGATTGCCGGAAGAAAACGTCAACACGCCCTTGGCGCGCTGCTCGGGCGTCAGCTTGGCGATGGCGTTGTAGCCGCCGCGAAACTTGAAGGCGCCCATGCGCTGGTAGTTCTCTGCCTTGAAGAACACGTTGGCCCCGGCGATGGCGTCGGCGGTCGTGGAAGTCATCACCGGCGTGCGGTGGGCGACTCCCCGCAGCCGTTCACTGGCGGCAACGACGTCATCGAAAGTGGGCAAAGCGGTCGACATGGCGATTTCCTGGTGGGTGAGGACGGGGTCAAGCGCGGAGGGCGGCGCAGGGACACGGCATGATAGTCCACCCCGGGCGTCTCCGAAACCGTCCTCGCCCGTGCTCTCCTGCCCCCTGGTGGTACGATTGGACGGCTTTTCCAACTGCCCGAACCATGGCCATCCAGTCCGATTCCCTCAGCTCCCGTCCCGACGCCGCCCGCCTGGTCGCGCCGCAACCCGTTTCGCCCAACGAAGAGTCGGTCGAACGCGCCTTGCGGCCCAAGATCCTGCAGGACTACGTCGGCCAGGCGCGCGCGCGCGAACAGCTGGAAATCTTCATTGCCGCCGCCCGCCAGCGCAACGAATCGCTCGATCACGTGCTGCTGTTCGGTCCGCCCGGGCTGGGCAAGACCACGCTGGCGCACATCATCGCGCATGAAATGGGCGTGCAGTTGCGCCAGACCTCGGGCCCCGTGCTCGAACGTCCGGGCGACCTGGCGGCGCTGCTGACCAACCTGGAAAAGAACGATGTCCTGTTCATCGATGAAATCCATCGCCTGTCGCCGGTGGTGGAGGAAATCCTTTATCCCGCGCTGGAAGACTTCCAGATCGACATCCTGATCGGCGAAGGCCCGGCCGCGCGCAGCGTCAAGCTGGACCTGCAACCTTTCACATTGGTCGGCGCCACCACGCGCGCCGGCATGCTGACCAATCCGCTGCGCGATCGCTTCGGCATCGTGTCGCGGCTGGAGTTCTACAACGCCGAGGATCTGGCCCGCATCGTCACGCGCAGCGCGTCGCTGCTGCAGGCCACCATCACGGTGGAAGGCGCCAATGAAGTGGCCCGCCGCGCGCGCGGCACGCCGCGTATCGCCAACCGGCTGTTGCGCCGCGTGCGCGACTACGCGGAGGTGAAGGCCAAGGGCGTCATCGACGGCAAGGTGGCGGGCAGTGCCCTGGCCATGCTGGAGGTGGACCCGCAGGGCCTGGACCTGATGGACCGCAAGCTGCTCGAAGCCATCGTGCATAAGTTCGACGGCGGCCCCGTGGGCGTCGACAGCCTGGCCGCCGCGATCGGCGAGGAACGCGACACCATCGAGGATGTGATCGAGCCCTATCTGATCCAGCATGGCTATCTGCAACGTACATCGCGCGGGCGCATGGCCACGCAGACCACCTGGCGGCATCTGGGCCTGACACCGCCCGCCGGCACGTCCGCCTCGACCGGCGATTTGTTTTGAAGCGCTGAGCGCCGTAGCCGCCACGGCCAAACAATTTGGGCTCCCCTTGGGGAGCCCAAATATTGTTCCTCGCTGCTCGGTGCCGCCTGCACCGCCGGCCAGCCTCAGCCTGAATGCGCCGCGACCCGTTCCAGGATGTCTTCCCCGTAGGCTTCCAGCTTACGGGCACCCACCCCGCTGATGTGGCCCAGGGCCTCCAGCGAGTCGGGTTCCGACAGCGCGATCTCGCGCAAGGTGGCATCGTGGAAGATGACATACGCCGGCACGCCGTGCTCGCGCGCCACCTCGCCACGCCAGGTGCGCAGATCCTCGAACAAGCCTTGCGCGGATGCTGGCAGCTCGACCGCCTGCGGCTTGGCGCGCGTGCCACGCGCCGCCTTCGCCGCCTTGGGCGACTCGCGCCGCAACATCAGCTGGTACTCACCCTTGAGCACACCGCGGCTGCCTTCCGTGAGCGCCAATGTGCCGAAGCCATCGTGGTCGACTTGCAGCAAGCCCTTGGCCAATAGCTGCCGCAGCACCCCCCGCCAAGCCGACTCCGACAAGTCCGCGCCAATGCCAAACACGGTCAGGCTGTCATGGCCGTATTGCGCCACGCGATCGGTGGATTTACCGCGCAGGATGTCGATGATGTGGCCGGCGCCGTAGCGTTGGCCACGCTCCTTGGCCAGGCGATAGACCGCGGACAAGACCTTTTGCGCCGCCACCGTGCCATCCCAAGCTTCGGGCGGCTCCAGGCAGACATCGCAATTGCCGCAAGCAGTGATGGTCTGGCCGAAGTAATTCAGCAGGCGCACGCGCCGGCATTCGACGGTTTCGCACAAGCCCAGCATGGCGTCCAGATGCTGGCCCAAACGGCGCTTGAAGGTTTCATCCCCCTGCGACTCGTCGATCATGCGCCGCTGCTGCACCACGTCCTGCAAGCCGTAAGCCAGCCAGGCCGATGCGGGCAAGCCATCGCGGCCGCCACGGCCCGTTTCCTGGTAATAGCCTTCCACCGACTTGGGCAGGTCGATGTGCGCGACGAAGCGCACATCGGGCTTGTCGATGCCCATGCCGAAGGCGATGGTGGCCACCATGACGATGCCGTCCTCGCGCAGGAAACGCGACTGGTTCTGCGCGCGCACCTGAGGGCTGAGGCCGGCGTGATACGGCAAGGCATTGATGCCCTGATTGCTGAGAAACTCCGCGGTTTCCTCGACGCGGGCGCGCGACAGCGCGTAGACCACGCCGGCGTCGCCCATATGTTCGGCGCGGATGAATTCCAGCAATTGCTTGCGCACCTCGTTCTTTTCGACGATGCGGTAGCGGATGTTGGGGCGATCGAAACTGGCGACGAAATGCTCGGCCTCATCCAGCTTCAGGCGCTGGGCGATTTCGGTACGCGTATGGTCGGTGGCGGTGGCCGTCAGCGCGATGCGGGGCACGTTCGGCCAGCGCTCGTGCAGCAGCGACAGCCCCATGTATTCGGGACGGAAGTCGTGGCCCCATTGGGAGACGCAGTGCGCTTCATCGATGGCGAACAGCGCGATGCGGCCGCGATCGAGCAATTCCTGGCAGCGGTCGGTGAGCAGGCGTTCCGGTGCGACGTACAGCAGATCGAGTTCGCCGTTGACGAAAGCCTGTTCGACCTCGCGCGCCTCGCGCCAGTCCTGCGTGGAATTCAGGAAGGCCGCGCGCACGCCCAATTCGGTCAGCGCATCGACCTGGTCCTGCATCAAGGCGATCAGCGGCGACACCACGACGCCGGTGCCCTCACGCACCAGCGAAGGAACCTGATAACACAGCGACTTGCCGCCGCCGGTAGGCATGAGCACCAGCGCATCGCCGCCGTCGATCAGGTGATCGACGATGGCCTGCTGGTCGCCGCGAAACGATTCATAGCCGAACACGCGCCGCAGCACTTCCAGAGCGCGCGGGTCAGACATGGGAAAAAGCCAGGAGCATCATGGGGGGCATTCTAATGGATGCATGCCGGGGAGGCTTTCCTGGCGCGCAAAATGGTCCCGGCTTAACGTCCCAGCGGCAGGGACAGATTCATGTTGACGGCGTAATCGCCGGTGATGACGTCGCGGTCGGCACCGACGGCCAGGCGGACGTTGGGCGCCAGCAGCATGCTTTGCGACAGGCCGAAGTGGCGCTCGGCCAGGATGCCGTCGGTTTCTCGGACACCGTAATAAGTGCCGGTCAGCGTGCCCCAACTCCCCATGGGCAAGCCGGCGGACAAGGTGTTGCGCGACTGCCGGGTATCGATGGGCCCGCTGGAGTACGTCGACAGATCGTTGTAGCCGGCCTGGGTCTGCTCATTGGCATAACCCAGCGTGACGCCGGACCAGACATCCACCTTGTAGCCCAGGCGATAGCGCCAGCTTTCCGCGTCGACATAACGGCTTTGCGTGGCGCCGGCGTTCAGCGTGCCCCATTGGCCCACCGAATAGGTCGATCCAAAGCCGGTGGCGCTCAGGGCGCGGGCGCTTTGCGCCTGGCCTTCGACCGTCCAGTCCTTGGTGACGCCATAACGCAGCGCGCTGCTGCCGGCCGCCGAGCCGTAATTGATGCCGCCCTGGGTGGCGCTGGTGTCGGTGTAGTCCAGGTGGCCGAACATGGACGAATAGCCCAGCTTGCCCTCTGCCACGGGGGAGTCGGAGGCGGCGGTCAGATTGGAAAAACCAACGCCGCCTATGGTGGCCGCACTGCCCCAGGCAGGGGTATAGGTCGACTGCGACCCCAGTGACAGGGAGGGGCCATCGACGGTGCGATAGGTCAGGTTGCGATCGCCCTCTTCCATGCCGCCGACCGTGGAAATCCCGGCGAACCAGCGTTTGGGAGCGCCCAAAGGGCGTGCCCATTTGACCGTGGTGGGCGTGCCGGGGGCCGGTGCCACATAGTTCAAGGAATAGTCGGGGTCTTGCGCGACCATCAGGTCATCGGACAGTTTGGCGGCTTCGTCCACCGCGGCTGTGCGGCATTGAACCGCGCTGGCGATCGGCGCTGCCGCCGTGTCGGCCGACTTGGCAGCCAGGCCCGGGTCGGGCCGCCCCAGCACCGCCGCCAACGGATCGTCCGCGACTCCGGTCGCAGGGTTAGCGTCCGGCGCCGCCGTAATCCGCCCGGTCCCGTCCGCCGCGCCATTGACCGCTGCGTTCACCGATTCGGTGGTCGGATCAGCCCCAGGCGCGCAGGGCGGCAGTTCCGCCGTCAGCATGACCGAGCTACCGACGTGGACCGGCAAAGGCTGGGCGGGCGCAAGATTGCCAATATTGGCCGCGGCATAACTCGGCGGCGTGGCGCCGGAAAGGGCAGGCGCGGCCAGGGCCAAGCCGCCGGCCAGGCAAGCCAGCCGCGTGCGCAGGAAAAGGACAGATGCGTACGCAGGAAGGGACATAGTGGGTGTTACGAGCGGCAACGTAAAAACAGCAGCACAGCAAAAGGGGCGCGCTAGCGCTGAGGCGAAGCTGGGATTTTAGGCTGCCTATTGCACTGCGGAAATGTCTGTTCGTCGATTGTCAGAAACAAACCATAACTGTGTCGCCATCACGCCACCATAATGGCCGGCGGCCAGATCAACGTATATTTCAAACGATTTCCCGCCCCTTGCGTGCGCGGCAGGACCATAACAATATGAGCGCCATGGATACGTCTACCCCTCACACCAAGCTGCTGGTCGTCGACGACGACCCTGCCCTGCGCCAATTGCTGGCCGATTATCTGAACCGGCACGGTTACGATACCCTGCTGGCGCCGGATGCCAGCGACCTGGCCGCGCGGATCGCGCGCTACGCGCCCGACCTGCTGGTGCTGGACCGCATGATGCCCGGCGGCGACGGCGCCGATGCCTGTCGCCGCTTGCGCGAACAGGGGGAAGACATCCCGGTGATCCTGCTGACTGCCCGTGACGAGGCAGTCGACCGCATCATCGGCCTGGAGGCCGGCGCCGACGACTACCTGGGCAAGCCCTTCGACCCGCGCGAACTGCTCGCGCGCATCGAGGCGGTATTGCGCCGCAAGCGCGGCCCCTCGGCCCTGACGCGCGATGCGCCGGTGACCTTCGGCCCCTTCACCTTCGACCCGTCCACCCGCCAACTGCTGCGCGAGGAAACCGTGGTCAAGCTCACGGGCGGCGAGATAAACCTGCTGGAAGCCCTGGTGCGCAACGCCGGCAAGCCCTTGTCGCGCGAACGCCTGTTGGCCCTGGCGCGTGACGACGATGCCGGCGAACGCAACGACCGCGCCATCGACATCGCCGTCCTGCGCCTGCGCCGCGCCATCGAGGATGACCCCAAACAGCCACGCTGGATCCAGACCGTATGGGGCATCGGTTATCGTTTCTCGCCCTGACCTGGACTGCGTCAAGGCTTGAGGTCTGAAGCCTGGGGCCTGGGGAGCCTGGAGCCTGGAGCCAGGCGCCTGTCCGTACCGTCGACAATCTGAGAAATATGTCTTTTTCGATCCGCAAGCTGCTGCCCCGCTCCCTGCGCGCGCGCCTGGTGCTGCTGGTGCTCGGCTGCGTGCTGCTGGCGCAGGCCTCCACCCTGGTGATCGGCGCCCACTATCGCGACCGCTATCTTGAGGACGTGGCGCTGGACTACATCGCCACCACCATCCGTACCCTGCGGGCGGCACTGTCGGAAATCCCGACAGAAGACCGCTCGGATTTCGTGCGCGATGCCTCGCAGGGCCAATGGCATCTGTGGGCGCGCACCTTGCCGGCCGAGGCGCAGATACAGCGCTTCAACTGGGGCGGGCTGCCGCCGCCACCGCCGCCCCCGCCCCCGGAAGCCAATCCGCAGAACATGCCCAATGCCAACAGCCTGCCCGGTACCGGTACCGGCGGCGGCCCCGGGGCTGGGCCAGGACGCGGCGCCAGTGGCCCCAGCGGCACGCAAGGCCCACGCCCCGGCGCGGAGGACCGCGGCGGCGGCGGTGGTGGCCGCGATCGCTTCCACGACCGGCGCGGCGGCCCCGAAGACGATACCCGCAAGGATCTGCGCGAACTCGTACGCCAGCTGAACCGGCGCTTGAACGACGGCACCCGGGTAGCCTTGTCGCGCGGCCCCACCCCTGAAGTCTTCATCTCCCTGGCCAATAATCCCAGCAGCGAAGATGCGCCGCGCCTGCGCGAATGGCTGGTCATTCCGGTCGATCGTCTGGATCCTCCCGCCCCCACGCCCTTGATCGTGGCTTGGCTGGGCGGCCTGGGCGTGGTGCTGCTGTTGGCGGCCGGTTTTTCCTGGACCATCACCCGCCCCATCACGCGCCTGGCCCATGCCGCCGACCAATTGGCCGCCGGGCAGCCGCAACGCGTGCAGCCGTCCGGACCGCATGAAACCCGCGTGCTGGGCGAGCGCTTCAACGCCATGCTGGATGCCCTGGCCGAATCGGAATCGGTGCGCCGCACCTTGCTGGCCGGCCTGCCGCACGACCTGAAAGGGCCTTTGTCGCGCATGTGGCTGCGCATCGAAATGGCCGACGATCCCGTGCTCAAGGACGGGCTGCGCAAGGACTTGCAGGATATGCAGCACATGGTCGACCAATTCATCGGCTTCGTGCGCGGCACCGATCCCGCCGGGTATCGCTATGCGCCCATCCCCTTCGCGGAATGGCTGGTCGAGCGGGTGCATAACTGGGAAGGCGCCGGCTCGCCGGTGCACCTGACCATGGCGCCTGATACCGTCATGACGCTGCAAGGCGATGCGGTGGCGCTGGCGCGCCTGCTGGACAATCTGATCAGCAATGCCTTGCACCACGGCGCGCCGCCGGTGGAGGTGAGTTTGACGGCGCGCGCGGGCCAGGCCATCCTGACCGTCGCCGACCACGGTCCCGGCATCCCGGCCGAACGGCGCGCGGAAGCCCTGCGTCCCTTCGCCCGGCTGGACGATGCCCGCACCCGCTCCGGCAATGTGGGCCTGGGCCTGGCCTTGGCCGACGCCATCACGCGCGCCCACGGTGGTCAGCTCACGCTGGGCGCGGCGCCCTGGGGCGGCCTGAGCGTGGAAATCGCCCTGCCCGCCCAGGCGGCCTAACGCTCCCCGCCCGGCAAGGCCAGCTTCGGCGGCTTCTCCTTGCCGAACACCGAGCGGTACGCCAGGATGTTGAACACCAGGATCAGCGGGATCGCCACCACGGCGCCCGCCAGCACCAGACGCAGGGATCCGGGCGCGGCCGCGCCGTCCCAGATCGTCATATCGTCCAGGATCAGATACGGGAACAGACTGTAGGCCAGGCCGCCCATCATCAGCAGGAACAGGCACACGCAAAGCACGAAGGGCACCCAGCTGAAGCGTTCCGCCCGGGTCGGCAGCCGCGCCAGGACCATCTCCGTCATCACGAATCCCAGCAGCATGGCGCCCCAGGTGGAGACCGCGGGCCCCAGGTGCGCCAGATTGCTCCACTTGTAGAAGATGCCGGCATTGGCCAGACCCAGCGTGACGGCGATGGCGACCATGCCCGCGGCGGTCCAGCGGATGGCATGGCGCGCCCAGTTCACGGCGCGCCGCTGCAGGTCGCCTTCGACCCGCATCACCAGCCACGTCGAACCCAGCAGCACATAACCCGCCACCGCGCACAAGCCGACGAACAGGGAAAAGAAGGTATAGCCCGGCAACCCCTGATAATTCGTGGCGATGCGCCCCAGCACCATGCCCTGGCCGAACGCCGTCATCAAGGACCCGGTCCAGAAGGCGAACAGCCAGCGCGGCTTGTGCTCGTTGCGGGCGCGGAAACGGAATTCGAACGACACGCTGCGCAGCACGGCACCCAGCAGCATCAGGGTCAAGGGCGTATACAGCTGCCCCAGCACCACGCCCCAGGCGAAAGGAAAAGCCGCGGCGAACAGGCCGACGCCCAACAGCAGCCAGAACTCGTTGGCATCGCGCCAGGGGCTGAGCAGCGTCATCATGCGGCCGCGCTCCGACGCCGGAGCCAGTTGCAGCAGAATGCCCACGCCCAGGTCGAAGCCATCGAGCACCGTCCCGGCCACGATGAGCACGAAGAGCATGGCCATGAAAGCCAGCGGCATCCAGAAACCGGGGTCGTCCGGACTCAAGCCCAGCGACGCGGCCAGCGAAGTAAAGGCGGCGATCATGCGGCGGCCCTGGCGAATTTGCGCACAGGCACCACCCCGTAGCGCGCGGCATGGAAAAGCATGCTGACGAAGGCCCACAGCAGCAGGCCGTAAAGCACGAGGTAGCCCAAGGTGCCATACATCAGGCCGCGCCCGGTAGCCGCCCCCAGCACCTCGGTCTGCGTGACGGCACCGTTGACGATAAAGGGCTGCAAGCCGGCCAGGGTCAGTACCCACCCCGACAGCAGCACGATGGCGCCGGAAAACGTCAGCGCGCTGAGCACGCGCAACCATCCGCGCGGCAGCACTGAAGGATCGAGCCCGCGCTTGCGCAGACGCAGCAAGGTGGCCCAGGCCGCCAGGAACATCAGCGTGCACATGATCACCATGACCCGCAAGGACCAGAAGGTGAGCGCCACCGGCGGCTGCATGCCGGAAAAATTCTCCAGCGCCAGCAGCTTGCCGTTGACGTTGCGGCCCAGCCAGTTTTCGGCGGCGCCCTGGATGGACACGCTGGCCAGATTGCTGCTGGTTTCGGCATCGGGCCAGGCGACCAGCACCAGGTCCGGGCTATCGCTGTCGTGCCAGAAGCCGGCCGCGGCGGCGGCCTTGGCCGGCTGGTAATGCGCGATCATGTGGGCTGCCTTCAGGCCCGCCGGCGCCAGGGCGACGATGGCCAGGCAGGCGATCACCAGCGCCGCGCGAAAACCCAGGCGTTCGCCGTCATCCAGCGGCCGCCGCAAGGCCTGCCAGGCGGTGACCCCCATGATCATGAAGCAGACGGTCAGCGCGGCCAGCAGCAGGTTGATGCCCACGGTCAGTTTCAGCGAAGGATTGATCAATACCGCCATCCAGTCGAACACCTGGTAGCGCCCGTCCAGCGCCACGGCGCCATCGGGCGTCTGCATCCAGGACACCAGCGCCAGCACCCAGAAGACGGCGACCAGTTGGCCCAGCGCGACCATGAACACCGACAGCGTGTGAACCGCCTCGGGCACGCGGCGCTGGCCGAACAGCATGACGCCTAGAAAACAGGACTTGAGCGCAAATACCGAAAGAACCGCGAAACCCAGCAGCGGTCCGGCGACATTGCCGATGCGGTCCATCAGGCCAGACCAGATGGTGCCAAGTTGCACCAGCACCGGAACGGCGGCGGCCAAGGCCAGCACGAAAGCCAGGGCGAAGATACGCACCCAGAACCGGTAGGCGGCGGTCCAGCCGGCATTACCACTGAAGCGCGCCTTCAGCTTGAAAAACAGCAATAACCAGGAAAGGGCCAGGCCCAGCGCCACGAAAAACGCCAGGAAACCGAGACAGACCGTGAATTGCACCCGGCCCAGAAGTAAAGGGGGAAGAATCATGATGCGCGCTAGTGTAGAGCGACTTGCCGTAATCGGTACGTAAAACACCGGTTTCGACCGGTTTCACCGCTCGGGAACCACCTTGCCCGCGCGGACGTGGCAAAATCGTCCCTTTACCGCTGCCCCGACGTAACAGCATGACGACCGCCCCGACGACTCCCGCCGCTCCGAATTTCCTGCGCCACATCATTGAAGCCGACCTCAAGGCAGACCGCTTCCAGACCAAGCGCTGGGCCGGCGTGCCCGGGCCGGCCAGCGTGCAGGCTGGCGGCCAGCCGGATCCGGCGCGCATCCGCACCCGCTTCCCGCCCGAACCCAACGGCTATCTGCACATCGGCCATGCCAAGAGCATCTGCCTGAATTTCGGCCTGGCGCGCGACTACGGCGGCACCTGCCACCTGCGCTTCGACGACACCAATCCGGAAAAGGAAGACCAGGAATACGTCGACGCCATCATCGACGCGGTGCGCTGGCTGGGTTTCGACTGGAAGGCCGCCGACGGCGCCGAGCAGCTGTATTTCGCCAGCGACTACTTCGACTACATGTACGACTTTGCCCAGGCCTTGATCAAGGCCGGCCATGCGTACGTCGACCAGCAGAGCGCCGAGGAAATCCGCGCCAACCGCGGCACGCTCACTGAGCCGGGCAATAACTCGCGCTGGCGCGACCGGCCCGCGCAGGAGTCGCTGGATCTGCTGGCGGAAATGCGCGACGGCAAGCATCCGGACGGCAGCCTGGTGCTGCGTGCCCGCATCGACATGGCCTCGCCCAACATCAATCTGCGCGATCCCGTCCTGTACCGCGTGCGCCATGCCATCCACCACCGCACCGGCGACAAGTGGTGCATCTATCCCATGTACAGCTGGGCCCATCCGGTGGAAGACGCGCTGGAAGGCATCACGCACAGCATCTGTACGCTGGAATTCGAGGATCAGCGCCCCTTCTACGACTGGACGCTGACGCGCCTGGCCGAACTGGGCAAGCTGGCCCAGCCGCTGCCGCATCAATATGAATTCGCCCGCCTGAACATCAGCTATATCGTCACCAGCAAGCGCAAGTTGCTGCAACTGGTGCGCGAGGGCTATGTCGACGGCTGGGACGATCCGCGCATGCCCACGCTGTTCGGCATGCGCCGGCGCGGCTATCCCGCCTCGGCCATCCGGCTGTTCTGCGACCGCACGGGCGTTTCGAAATCCGATTCGCGCATCGACTACAGCTTGCTGGAGGCGGCGGTGCGCGACGAACTCGATCCCGTGGCGCCGCGTTCAGTGGCCGTGCTGCAACCGCTCAAGCTGGTGATCACCAACTACCCCGAAGGCCAGGTTGAAACCTGCACGGCGCCGCGCAATCCACACGATCCTTCGCAAGGCCTGCGGGAATTCCCCTTGACGCGCGAGCTGTGGATCGAACAGGACGACTTCCGCGAAGAGCCGCCGAAAAAATACTTCCGCCTGTTCCCCGGCAACCTGGTACGCCTGAAGTACGGCTACGTGGTGCGTTGCACGGGCTGCGTCAAGGATGCCGACGGCAATGTGGTGGAAGTGCATGCCGAATACCTGCCGGAAACGCGCAGCGGCACGCCGGGCGCGGACAGCGTCAAGGTCAAGGGCAACATCACCTGGATCAGCGCGGCGCATGCCGTTTCCGCGCAGATCCAGCTGTATGACCGCCTGTTCGCCGACCCCCATCCCGACGCGGGCGACAAGGATTTCCTGGCCGCCCTGAATCCCGACTCGCGCCGTACGGTGCAGGGGTGGATCGAGCCGGGTACCGATCTGGCGTCCGGCGCCACCTGGCAGTTCGAACGCCTGGGCTATTTCGTGGCGGACAGCCGCACGTCCACGCCGCAAGCCCCGGTGCTCAATCGCGTGGTGACGCTGAAGGACTCCTGGGGACAGGGTTAAGGCGGGGGTTGAAGGCCCGGGTTGAAGGCCCGGGCTGGAGGCCTGACTCGAAGGCCTGGCTTGAAGGCTGGGCTCAAAGGGGTATCAGGGCCCCGGATCATCGTCATCCGGGTCGTCCAGGGGCGGCGCTACCGTGCCACGACGCGGCAACAGCCCGCCCCTTTCCGCATCCGCCAAGGGCCGGTGGCGTTCCAATGAGGGCGCCGGCGGGTCTGACCGCGCGTGCGCGTTGGGGTCAGGCTCGGGCAAGGCGCTGGCTTCGTCGTCATAGCCTTTTTCGCGAGCGCGCAGATCTTCTTCTTCCTGGCCGCTGAGGCCCGTTGGACGCTGCGGTGGGTTGGGATGAGACATGTTGGACTCCTCACAGTGAGTGCTTGAAAGGCATTTCCAACAATAAACGAATGGAACCCTTTCCATTCGAAGATTACGTAGCTCCTCGCAATACGTAGCTCATCCTTACCCCCGATTACCGAACGCTCATCGTCGCCATCGCCGGCTTGCCGTCGTCCCTGGCGGTGGGCGCTCGTCGGTTCGGGCCTCCCTAAAAACGCAAGTCGCCTTCATTTCGACAAGGGAATCATGCCCGTCAATGCTATCGCGTCGCCCTCCGTGGTTGTACTTCAGGGCGCCACGCCCGCCTCCCCCGCGGATCACGGCATAACGCCCCTGCTGCGCCTCTCGACGCCCGCAACGGCTGCCGCCGCCCGGGGAAGCTGGCCTTTGATCGACACGGCGGCGCCCGTTGCTGATTTCACGGCAGCGCCGCCACGTATTGCGCGATCCACGCGCGTCCCGCCGGTGGTGGCCGTTCTGCGGAACGTTCCACGCGACATCAGGGACTTCAGTGACGCGCTCAAGGCGGAACTCGACAGCGCGGTGCTGGACCTGACCTTGGACTGCCGCGCGCTTATCGACATCACCGCGCACAGCCCGATCGCCCCCGCGGCAGCGCTGCGTGCGTATGCCATCCGCAGCTATCTGACCGGCAAGGGCATCGACGGCGCGCGCATCGGCACGACTCGCGGCAAGGACAGGCCGCGGTTCCATGTTTCCTACGGCAGTATGGCGACGGGCATGGTCAGGATCAGCAAGATACCAATGGACGGCGAACCCTGTTCAGCAACCACCAGCGCAGGCAGGGAATGCGAGGCATGGAAGAAAAGCCATGCAGACGAGAACCAGGAAAAAGGGGGTTCCGCAGTGCGTATACGCCGCCTTCTGGATATCGAGCACCGCATCGCGTGACGCGGCGCGCGCGCCAAAATGCGCAAACTATTCGATGACCGAGGGACCCTCGGTTATCATTCCTCGCTATTCCGCAACCGGAGTCCGTCGCCCGGCCTCCACCGAAATGAATAGCGCAACCCTAGCCCTAGACTTCAAGAGCGCCACGCTGTATGCCGTGCGCGTCGTCTTGCACAATGCCGATCTGGCGCAACTGACCGCCGCGCTGGACAAGCGCATGGCCGACGCCGGCAGCTTCTTCGAAAACGAGCCCGTCGTCATCGACGCCAGCCGCGTGGAAACCCCCGTGGATTGGGCCGCCCTGGTGACCGCCTTGCGTGACCACAAGCTGCCGCCCATCGGGGTGGTGGCCGAGGGTGACAATCTGCGCGCCGCGCTGGCCGCCGGGCTGGCCGCCGTCGAACTGTCTACCCCGCCGGCGCGCGCGCCGCAGCAGGCCGACACCGGCGGCGCGCCACCGCCCATGCCCACCCAGCCGGCCGCCGGCCTGGTGGCCGCGTCCGAGCCCACCGCCACGCCCGCCGAAGCCGAAACCGCCGCGAAGGCGATCAGCGGCACCGGCACGGGGTTGGCGAGCCAAGGTGGCGCCAACGGCAAGGCCGCCGATGAAGAAGCATCCCAGCCGGCGGACCCGGCCAAGGATCAGGGGGCCGGCAAAGACAACGGCAACGGCAGCCAGCGCAACGGCAAGCATGCCGAAGGCGCTGCCAAGCGCAATGGCAATGGCGGCGGCCTGCCCGCCGCGCCGGCGCGCCAGCCGATCCCGGAGCGCGCCGCACGCAGCACCACATCGGCCACCGCGCCGACCGCGGCGGACCCGCAATCGTCGTCGGCACTGGTCATCACGCGGCCGCTGCGTTCCGGTCAGCGTGTCTATGCGCGCCACTCGGACCTGGTGGTGATCGGCATGGTCAGCCAAGGCGCCGAAGTGATCGCCGATGGCAATGTGCACGTCTACGGTCCCCTGCGCGGCAAGGCCATGGCCGGCGCGCGCGGTGATACGACGGCCCGCATTTTCACGACGCACCTGGACGCCGAATTGCTGGCCGTGGCCGGCGTCTATCGCGTGGTCGAAGACAAGCTGGATGCCACGCTGCATGGCAAGCCGGCGCTGATACGGCTGGAAGGCGATACCCTGCGACTGGAGGCGTTGAAATCCTAGCCGGAGACAGGCACCGGCGGGTGCCGCGGCCCTGGCCGATGGCAAACGCCGATCAGATGGCGTTGGATGTTGGAAAGCGGTCGACGGATGCGGGTGGGTAGTGCCGGTCCAGCGCGCATTAACCGATCCATATAACTTGTAAGAAGCATGCACTACCGGCAAGGTCAGCGGCTTTTTGCATTACGATACTGCGATTTGTTCCGAACATAAGGGCTATTGAGTCATGACGCGTATAGTTGTGGTCACTTCCGGCAAGGGCGGGGTAGGCAAGACGACCACCAGCGCCAGCTTTTCATCCGGGCTTGCCATGCGTGGGCATAAAACCGCGGTGATCGACTTCGACGTCGGCCTACGTAATCTGGATCTGATCATGGGCTGCGAACGCCGCGTGGTCTATGACTTCGTCAACGTCATTCAGGGCGAGGCTTCGCTGAAGCAGGCCTTGATCAAGGACAAGCAACTCGACAACCTGTTCGTGCTGCCCGCCTCGCAGACCCGTGACAAGGATGCGCTGACGCAGGAAGGCGTGGGCAAGGTGATCGACGACCTGAAGGAAATGGGCTTCGACTACGTCGTTTGCGACTCGCCCGCCGGCATCGAGACCGGCGCGCTGATGGCCGCCTATTTCGCCGACGACGCCCTGGTGGTCACCAACCCGGAAGTTTCGTCGGTACGCGACTCCGACCGCATTCTTGGCATCCTGGCCGCCAAATCGCGCCGTGCGGTGCAAGGTGACGAGCCGGTCAAGGAATACCTGCTGCTGACCCGCTACAACCCCAAGCGGGTTTCCGATGGCGAGATGCTGTCGCTGCGCGATATCGAAGACATCTTGCGCATCAAGCTGATCGGCGTCATCCCCGAATCGGAATCGGTGTTGCAGGCCTCGAACCAGGGCCTGCCCGCCATTCACTTGAATGCCACCGATGTGTCCGAGGCCTACAAGGACGTCGTGGCGCGTTACTTGGGCGAAGAGAAAGAGCTGCGTTTCACCGAATACAGCAAGCCGGGCTTCCTCAAGCGCATTTTCGGAGGAAAGTAAGCAATGTCCCTGTTGTCGTTTCTGCTCGGTCAAAAGAAAAACACGGCAAGCGTTGCAAAGGAACGTTTGCAGATCATCCTGGCCCATGAGCGGTCCGGCCGTGATGGCTCGCCTGACTATCTTCCGCAATTGCAGAAGGAGCTGATCGCTGTCATTTCCAAGTACGTGAAGATCAATCCAGACGACATCAAGGTGAACCTGGAGCGCCAGGACACCCTGGAGATCCTGGAAGTGAAGATCGAGATGCCTCAACCCTGACAGGGGCGCTGCCGCGGACCGGGACACCCGCTTGCGCGGGGTCCCGGATCGATGGCTGGGGTTTTATCGTCGATGTGTTTGATCGGGCACCATTGCCACGATTGCAAAACAAAAAAGGCCCTGAGGGGCCTTTTTTGTTTGCGTCCGATGCGACCTGGCTACTTGCCGACCTGATTCCCGATCACGCCGCCGATGGCGGCACCGCCCACGGTGCCCAGCACGCCACCGTTGGTGATCACAGCCCCCGCGACGCCGCCCACACCGGCGCCCGTGACGGTCGCTTTCTGCCGATGGCTCATGCCGTCCCACGTGGAGCAGCCGGTCAGGGTGAAGGCGAGCAGGGCCAATGCGCAGCCTTTGCGGATGGGGGTGGCTTTGATTGAACGTTGCATGATTGTTCTCCTATGCCGGGCGAGCGGCGCACGCGACGCGTGAAAAAGCGCATTCGCGGCCGCCGGCAATGCGACAGTTGACGACGTGTTCAGCGTTATGCAAGCCACTATTACGCAAGCCCGGGGCCCGCGCTGTGAGGATTGCGGCAACCTTGTGTCAATTGGTAGGCCACCCGCGGTGCAACATCCTTGCCGCAAGCCCGTTACTGTCGCGCACGGTGCCAACCCTGACGTTAGGTAACAGTCACCCGTAACTTCAGCAACACTCCCGGGCGGTCAGTCCTGCTCCGCCGCCTGGCCGTTGGCCGCTTCCAAACGCGGGACGATGAAGTCCATGAAGGCGCGGGTCTTGGCCGGCATAATGCGCGACGGGAATACAGCATAGAGAGGCATGGGGGCGGCCGACCATTCGGGCAGCACGCGACGCAGGGAGTGATCGCGTGAAATGCGGCCTTGGGTGGCGGCATAGACAGGCAGAGGCGCGATACCCATGCCCAGGCTGACGAAGTCGCTCAACAAGCCCATATTGTTGGCCGTGACACGGCCTTCGACGACGATGCGTTCCTGCGTGCCGTCACGCGTCAGCAACCAGGTGGAGGCGGTTTCATTGGCATAGCCGCGCAGGCATTCATGCGCGCGCAGGTCGGCTGGCGTCGCCGGTTCACCGTGGCGTGCCACGTATTCGTCCGAGGCGTAGAGATGCCGCGTCAGCGATATCAGCTCGCGTACCTCCATGCCGTTGTTCGGCGTGCTGGGTTCGCCCAGGCGCAACATCACATCGAACGGCGCGGCATGGGGATCGGCGGCGCGCAGGCTCAGGTCCAGTTCGCATTCCAGCTCGGGATACAGGTCCGTGAATTCCTGCAGCGAATCCGACAACAGCAGCAAGGCCAGGCTGTCCGGCATGCTGACGATGAGCTTGCCCTGCGGCTGGCTGGAGATGGACACCAACTGCTCGTGTGCGAAGCGGGCTTCGTCCACCAGGCTCTGGCAGCGCTCGAAATACACCTGGCCGGCATCGGTCAGGTCCAGCCGCCGCGTGTTGCGATTGAGCAGCCGCATGCCCACGGCTTTTTCCAATTCGCTGATGCGGCGCGACAGCGTCGACGTAGGCATGTCGAGCGCGCGCGCGGCAAGGCTGAAGCTCTTGCGGCGGGCGACTTCGACGAACAAGGCGATGTCGTTCAGTTGAACGTTGGCGGCGTCCATGCTCGGTCCGAAAAATTGATCACGCATTCTACTGCGCGGCAAGCAGCCCCGCTGGCGTATCCCTGCCTGGCGGCGGGTCGGGCGCCTTATTCCATCGTGCCGGTATACGCCGCCAGCAAGGCTGGATGCGCGCGCACCTCCGCCGGTGTGCCGCGTACCGTGATCGCGCCTGCATCCATGACCAGAACCTGGTCGGCCAGCATCATGACGAATTCGCGGTCGTGATCGGCCAGCAGGATGCTCATGCCCGCGGCGCGCAGCTTGCCCAGCAACGCCGCCAGGCTTTGTTTCTCATCGGCCCGCAAGCCCGCCGTCGGCTCATCCAGCAGCAGCAGGCAGGGATCGGCCGCCAGGGCACGCGCGATTTCGAGCAGGCGCTGACGGCCGGGCGGCAAGCTGGCGGCTGGCCGATGCAGGCAATCGCCCA
This sequence comes from Bordetella sp. LUAb4, assembly GCF_021325795.1. Classification (GTDB taxonomy): domain Bacteria; phylum Pseudomonadota; class Gammaproteobacteria; order Burkholderiales; family Burkholderiaceae_B; genus Bordetella_C. Next base: position 531,035 of record NZ_JAHPZX010000001.1, read on the forward strand.
GGCCCACCCTTTCCAACTGGCGCGTAGTCTCGGCGAGCAGGCGCGCTTCCTCGCGCCGGTCGGCGTGCAAGGCGCAAGCGGCGATGCCATGCGTGCCGCGCAGATGCGCGCCCAGGGCGGCGTTGTCCAGCACGCTGCGTTCGCCCAGCAGACTGACCTGTTGAAAGCTGCGGCTCATTCCCTGCGCGGCCAGGCGCCGCGCGCCGCGGCCGCTCACCCGATCGCCCATGAACGAAATCGCGCCGGTGGTCGGCTTGTCGAGGCCGGACAGCAGGTCGAGCAGCGTGCTCTTGCCCGCACCGGGAGGACCAATCAGCGCCAGGATGTTGCCCGCTTCGATGGCAAGGCTGATGTCCCGAGTGGCCTGGGTTGACCCGAACCGGCGCGTAACCCGCACGGCCTCCAGGATGACGTCGCCGCGCGGAGGCAGCGGGCGGCGCGGCAGCGGTTCCGCCGCCATATTCACCTTACCGTTTTCACGCAGCAGCGGCAGGCGCCGCGCGAGCATGGGCCACATGCCGTCACGCCAGCGCAGCAGCACCACCAAGGCGACCAGGGCGAGCAGAACGATCTCGAGGCCGCCATAGCCGATATAGCCGCCGTAGCCGCCCATACCGCCCATACCGCCGACAGCGGCGGCGCCGGCCCCGCCGCTGGCCCCGCTCACGCTATTCACGCCGCCAGTGCTTGCAGCAAACCCCGCCGACCCCGGCACGCCTTGCAGCCAGGGCGAGGCCGGCAGGAGGGCGTACAGCCATTGCCCTGCCCCGGTAAAGATGCCCGCGCCCAGCAGCGCGCCCCACACATGCGCGGAGCCGCCGACGACCGTCATGATCAGATACTCCAGGCCCGCCCGCAGGCCGAATGGCGTGGGATCGATGTGGCGCTGCAAGTGGGCGTACATCCAGCCCGCGATGCAGGCCTGGCCAGCGGCGATGAGCACGATCACGATGCGCAGCCCGCGGCCGTCCACGCCCATCGATTCCGCCATGGCGCGGCCGCCGCGCAACGCGCGCATGGCCCGCCCCTGCCGTGAGTCAAGCAGATTGCGCTGAACCCACAGGACCAGCAGCAGCACCGGCCAGATCAGGTAATACATGCGGTTCGACGTATCCAACGGCACGCCCGCGACCGCAATGGGCGGGATGCCGGCGATACCGTCCTGCCCGCCCATCTCGCTGAAGGCATAAGGCAGCACCACCGCCCAGGCGACGCTGCACATGGCCAGATAAGGGCTGGGCAGAAACACCGTCAGCAGGCTCAGCAGGCCTGCCAATAACAGTGTCAACAGCAAGCCGGCCACCAGCGCCAGCCAGGGCGATCCACCCAGCCAGGCCAGTCCGCCGGGCAATGCGCCCGCCTGCGCCGTCAGGATGGCCGTGACGTAGGCGCCCACCCCGACGAACGCAGCCTGTGCCAGGCTGATCAGCCCACCTATGCCGGTAAGCAGGACCACGCCCAGCGCCACCAGCGCCGCCAGCCCGATGTGGTCCAGCAGGAGCACGTAGCGAGCGGGCACCAACGCAGGCGTGATGATCAGCAGCCCCAGCGCCGCGAACAGCAGATAACGCGGCCTCACCGCCGATTTTCTGGCGGCGGCGAGGACTTTCACGGCAGGCGTTTCCAGGTGCCGTCACGCACCACGATGAGTTCGCGGCCACGCGTGTCGAAGCCGCTGTGATCCTGCGACGTCATGTTGTACACGCCCTGGGTTCCCACCAGGTCATGGGTCTGCTCCAGCGCATCGCGCAGCGCGCCCCGAAATGCCGGCGTGCCCGGCTTGCCCGCGCGCTCGGCCTGCGGCACCGCGTGCAGCAGCAGCAGGCCGGCGTCGTAGACATTGGCGCCGAAGGTGGCAGGCACGCTCTGGTAGCGTTGTTCGTAGGCGGCGATGTAGCGCTGCGCCACGGATTTGGACGGATGCGAGTCCGGAATCTCCGGCAACACCAGCATCAGGCTGGCCGCCAGCACCGTGCCTTCCACTTTCTTGCCGCCCAACTTGAGGAAGTCGGGCAAGGCCGCCCCATGGGTCTGATAGAACCGTCCCTTGTAGCCCTTGTCCACCAGGGTGACCTGGGGCAGCACGGCGGCGGCGCCGGTGGCCGCGACCAGCACGGCATCGGGCCGCGCGGCCAGCACTTTCAGGGACTGGCCGGTGACCGAACTATCGTTGCGCTGATAGCGTTCCTGCGCCACGATGCGCAGCCCGTGGTCCGCCGCCAGCGCGCTGAACACCTTGTACCAATTCTCGCCGTAGGCGTCGCCCAGGCCGATGAAGCCCACCGTCTTGACGCCATTGGCCACCATGTGGCCGACCAGGGCCTGGGCGATGATGTCGTCGTTCTGCGTGGTCTTGAAGACCCATTTTTTCTGTGCGTCCATCGGCTGGACCACGGCCGCCGAGCCCACCGGCGCCAACAAGGGCACGCCGGCCTCGGCGGCGAAAGGAATCATCGCCAGGGTATTGGGCGTGCCGGGCGGCCCGATGATGGCATCGACGTGCTGCTCGTCGATCAGCTTGTGCACGGCGGCCACCGACTGCGCGGGGTCGCTGGCGTCATCCAGGGTGATGTAGTCCACCGTCAGATCGCCCAGCTTGGCAGGCAACAGGGGGACGGTATTTTTCTGCGGAATGCCCACCATGGCCGTGGGGCCGGTGGATGAAGTGATCACGCCCACTTTCATCTGGGCGTGCGCGGGGCTGGCGGTCAGCAGGGCGGCGGCCAACAGTGTGCCGGCGGTTCTCAACAGCATGGGATGGACTCCGGACTAGTGACGATGCGCGCCGTCGCCAACGCCGCTCTGCTCACCCTCGTCGTCATCGTCATCATCCTCGTCGTCATCGTCCAACGCGGAAAGATCCTCGTCCGTCAGATCGAAGGGCAGCACGTCGGCCAACAAATCGGACCAGGCGGCTTCCTCGCCGTCCTGATCCAGCTTCACGAAACGCTCGCCTTCGGTCAAGGTAATCTGCACGGCCCACAGGTAGAGACAGTCGTAGACGTCCTCTTCGGTCTGATCGAGGCCGCCGCGATTGCCCAGCAGGCGCGAACCGGGTCCGCCCATCTGTACCCGGATAGGGTCTTCGCCATCAGGAGGCGCGCTCCCTTCCAGGGGAATCCCGAAAGTGACCCATTCCAGGCCTTCTTCGGTGGTGTCGACTTCAGCCAATACAGGCTTGCCAAGATAGGCGCTCAATGCGTCGGCGGTCTTGGCCAGCATATCCAGCTCCGCGGTCTGGAAACGGGAGACGGAAGCTGGGGGCGTGGCTGAGGCGGACATAGCGATGATTCCTGGTAAATCTGCGTGACGAAACCGCCCGTTTGGCGGAGTCACGGCATGGGGCACAAGCATAACGAAAGTCGTTTGCAAGCAATATCGTCTTATTGTCGTCCTCCCGGGGTAAGGAGCGCAAACGCAGCCGTCGCGCAGGCTGGCTACAATCGGGGTTTGACTCTCCCTACGTCCCTACATCCATGGCCCAATACGTCTACACCATGAATCGCGTGGGCAAGATCGTGCCGCCCAAGCGGCAGATCCTGCGCGATATTTCGCTGTCGTTTTTCCCCGGCGCCAAAATCGGCGTGCTTGGCCTGAACGGGTCCGGTAAATCGACCCTGCTGAAGATCATGGCCGGCGTCGACAAGGAAATCGAAGGCGAAGCCGTGCCCATGCCCGGCCTGAACATCGGTTACCTGCCGCAGGAACCACAGCTCAATCCCGAGCACACCGTGCGTGAATCGGTCGAAGAAGGCCTGGGCGCGGTGGTCAATGCCCGCAAGCGTCTGGATGAAGTCTATTCGGCTTATGCCGAGCCGGATGCCGATTTCGACAAGCTGGCCGCCGAGCAGGCCGAGCTGGAAGCCATCATCGCCGCGGCCGCTTCCAGCGGCGCCGACGACATCGAGCACCAGATGGAAATCGCCGCCGACGCGCTGCGCCTGCCGCCCTGGGACGCCAAGGTCGACAAGCTGTCGGGCGGCGAGAAGCGCCGCGTGGCCTTGTGCCGCCTGCTGCTGTCCAAGCCCGACATGCTGCTGCTCGATGAGCCGACCAACCACTTGGATGCGGAAAGCGTCGAATGGCTGGAGCACTTCCTGCAGAAATTCCCCGGCACCGTGGTGGGCGTGACCCACGATCGCTACTTCCTCGACAACGCCGCCGAGTGGATCCTGGAACTGGACCGCGGCTATGGCATTCCCTGGAAGGGCAACTACAGCTCGTGGCTGGAGCAGAAGGAAGACCGCCTGAAGCAGGAAGAGTCGTCCGAGTCGGCGCGCCAGAAGACCATCAAGAAAGAACTGGAGTGGGTACGTCAGAATCCCAAGGGACGCCAGGCCAAGGCCAAGGCGCGGATGGCCCGTTTCGAGGAACTGTCTTCGTACGAATACCAGAAGCGCAACGAAACCCAGGAAATCTTCATTCCCGTGGGCGAGCGCCTGGGCAATGAAGTCATCGAATTCAAGAACGTCAGCAAGGCCTATGGCGATCGCTTGCTGATCGACGATCTGAGCTTCCGCGTTCCGCCGGGCGCCATCGTCGGCATCATCGGTCCCAACGGGGCGGGTAAATCGACGCTGTTCCGCATGATCGCGGGCCGCGAGCAACCGGATTCGGGCGAAGTGGTAGTGGGCCAGACGGTGAAACTGGCTTATGTCGATCAGTCACGCGACGCGCTGGAAGACGGCAAGACCGTGTTCGACGCGGTGGCCGATGGCGCCGACATCCTGACCGTGGGCAAGTTCGAGATGGGCTCGCGTGCGTATCTGGGCCGCTTCAACTTCAAGGGCGGCGACCAGAACAAGGTGGTCGGCCAGTTGTCGGGGGGTGAACGCGGCCGTCTGCACATGGCCAAGACGCTCATCGCGGGCGGCAACGTCCTGCTGCTGGACGAGCCGTCCAACGACCTCGACGTCGAAACCTTGCGCGCGCTGGAAGATGCGTTGCTGGAATTCCCTGGCTGCGTGCTGGTGATCAGCCACGATCGCTGGTTCCTGGATCGTATCGCCACGCACATCCTGGCCTTCGAAGGCGATTCGGAAGTGGTGTTCTTCGACGGTAACTACCAGGAGTACGAAGAAGACAAGAAGCGCCGCCTGGGCGAAGAAGGCGCCAAGCCCAAGCGCCTGCGCTACAAGGCCTTGAAGTAAGGGCCGCTTCGGCGCCTGAGGTAAAAAAAAGCCCGAATGTGAATTCGGGCTTTTTTCTGGATGAAACCAGGCGGTATTACACGCGCTTGATCTTTTCCAGCATCTTGAACACGCCCTTGGGCGAGTTGACGAACAGGCGCTTGAAGGCCTTGCCCAGGCAGCGGCGTTCGAGGGTGTTACGGCGGGTGCGTTTGCGTTCAGCCATGATGATTCTCCGATCAGCGATGGTCCACTGACGGACACATCAAGGTAGCGAGCACATGAAGTGCGGAAAAAGCCCGCGCAACGGCTGGAAAGACCCAGGCTGGCGGCAACTCTGGAAAACCCGGCATTCTACCTGGAATTTCGTGAAGCTGCCTGGCAGGTGACCGTCCCCGTTTATGATGCCGCGGCCTCCGCCCGTTGGTCGCCCGTTCGCCCCTCGTTCCTACAGAAACAGCGCTGATGGCGCGAGACTTTCAAAACGTTTTGAATCTCCTAGGCGCCCGCCAGCAACGCCCGCACCGCATCCGGCCGGGGCAGCGGTTGCACCGCGCCGTAGCCCTGCGTCGACAAGGCAGCCGCCGCATTGGCGTAGCGCACCGCATCGGCCCACGCATCGCCCTGGGCGCGGCGTGCCAGCAGGCAGCCCGCGAAGCAATCCCCCGCGCCGGTGGCGTCCACCGACGCGACCCGCAAGCCGACGATGGCGCGACGATGCTCACCATCGTCGAGCACCGCGCCGGACTTGCCCAGCTTCAGCACCACCACGCCCCGCGCGCCAGCCGCGCGGATCCAGTCCAGCGTACGGGTCGGATCCTCATGGCCGGTAAGGTGCTTCATATCGTCCATGCTGGGCAGGAACACGTCGGTCAGGCCGATGGCCTCGCGCAATATCGCGCGCGCCCGATCCACCGGCCACAGGCGCAACCGCAGATTGGAATCCAGGCACACCTGGGTGCCGGCCGCGCGGGCCTGCACGATCGCGGCGAACACCGTGTCGCAGGCGCTGGCGCTGATAGCCAGGCTGATGCCCGATACATGCAGGAAGCGGGCGCGCTGCACCAAGCCATGCGCCAGATCCTCCGGCTGCATGCGGCTGGCCGCGGAATCACGCCGCATATAGCTGAAGACATGCCCTTGCGGGCCGTGCTGCACGAAATACAGACCGGTATGCGCCTGTGCATCGACCAGCACGCCGCTGGTGTCCACCTGTTCCGCGCGCCACAGCGCCAGCAACTGTTCGCCAAAGACGTCGGCACCGACCCGCGTCAGATACGCGCAGCGCGCGCCCTGGCGCGCCGCCGCGATCACGGCATTGGAAGTGTCGCCGCCAAATCCCTGCAGGAATTCCGGCTGCCCGGGGCGCGTCTGGTTGAATTCCAGCAAGGGCTCGCCCAGCGCGACGATGTCGAAATCAGCCATGGGCGGCCTCGCGGGTGCGCTGGATCTGCGTGACCAGCGCGGCCGTGTCGCGCGCCTCGAAGGCGGCCTTGTCGTACAGATTGCTGCCGATGCCGACCAGGCTGGCGCCCGCCTTGAAATACGCCCCCATGTTCTGCGCGGTGACGCCGCCCGTGGGGCAGAACACGCTGTCGGGAAACACGGATTTCAATGCCGCCAGATGGCTCGGCCCCCCCGTCTCGGCGGGAAAGACCTTGATCACGTCGGCGCCGGCGCGGCGCGCCTGCACGACCTCGGTGGGCGTGAATGCGCCGGCCAGGCATAGCGCATCCGCGGCATGGGCCAACGGCACCAGTTCCGGCAGCACGGCCGGCGACACCAGGAAATCGACGCCGGCGACCAGCGCATCGCGCGCCTGGCTTTCTTCCAGCACGGTGCCCAGGCCCAACAGCAGTGTGGCGCCATGCTTGTCACGCAGGGCGCGCACCAGGTCGATGACGCCGGGAATGGTCCAGGTCAGTTCCAGCGTGGTGCAGCCGGCGGCGATCGCCACTTCGGCCGCATAAGCCGCGGTGGCGGCGTCGCCATAGCGCAGCACGGGCACCACGCGGGCTGCCAGCAAGGTGGCGAGTTTGCGTTGGCGGATATCCAGGGGAGCGTCGCTCATAAGTCCTCGGAGATGGAAGTGGAGGGAAGCCGTGGCAACGGCCGGATTGTCTGCGTGATCAGAGCGCCTGGGGGTCAGGATGCCCATTCAATGGCAACGCCAGCCGGCGCCGCGCCATGTCGCGCAGGCGCAGCAGCGGCGCGACATAGCGCGCCGTCGGCACGCCCTGCTGCCGATAGGTCAACGTGCTGACACTGACGCAAGCCAGCGGCCGGCCGTCTGGCCCGGCAATGGCCACGCCGTAGCACACGATGCCCCGCTCGTTTTCCTCGTTGTCGATGGCATAGCCTTGCTCGCGTATGCGCGCCAGTTCTTCGCGCAGGTCCAGCGGACGGGTGATGGTATTGGGCATGCAAGGTGTCAGCACCAAGGCGTCGACCAAGGCATCACTTGTGGAAAGCGGCAACGCCGCCATATACGCCTTGCCCGCCGCGCTGCAGTGCAAGGCCAGACGCCCGCCCACCCGTGACGCCATGCGCACCGGCCCCTGGCTTTCCAGCTTGTCGATGTAGATCATCTCGTGGCCGGCCGGTACCGATAGATGCACGGTCTCGCTGGTTTCATCGCGCAGCGCGCGCAAGTCATCCGCCAGCGCGCTGCGCAGATCCAGCTGGGACCAGGCGCGGCTGGCCAGTTGGATCAGCCGCGGACCCAGGCGGTAGCGTCCAGGCACGCCGGCTGCAACCGGCGCCTCTGCCAACATGCCCTGCTCCACCAAGGCAGCGACGATGCGGTAGACAGTTGGGCGTGGATACCCGCTCAGCCGTACAAGATCGGCCATGGCCGGCGCGGCAGAGGCATCGGCCACGATTTGCAGCACCGTCATGAATTTTGCAAAGGCGGCCGTTCCGGCAACGCCAGGTTTGTCCGCGGGGCGCGGTTCGGCGGAAGTATCCGCTCGGTCCAAGCTATTCAATCCGCCAAGGCTGTCCACAATATGGTCATCGTTTCCACAATATAGTCGCGATTATTCCACAGCCGTGCCAGCCACCCCAGGGCACGGTTTCCCCAATACCCACGCCGGCGACCCCGCCGCCGACGCCCCCTCTTGACGCACAGGCTACGATTACAGGATGACTTCCGAAATTCGCATCGTTGGCGCTCGCCAGAACAATCTCAAGAACCTGGACGTAACTTTCGCCACCGGCGAATTCGTCGTCGTGACCGGCGTCTCGGGCTCGGGCAAAAGCTCCCTGGCCTTCGATACGCTGTATGCCGAAGGGCAGCGGCGCTACGTCGAAACCTTTTCCCCCTATGCGCGGCAGTTCCTCGACCGCATGGACAAACCCCAGGTCGACCGGATCGAAGGCATTCTTCCCGCCATCGCCATCGACCAGACCAATCCCGTACGCAGTTCGCGCAGCACCGTCGGCACGATGACGGAGCTGAACGACCACTTGAAGCTGCTGTTCGCACGTGGTGCGCGCCTGTTCTGCCGCGGCTGTGGCCGGCCGGTGCGGCGCGACACCCCTGACTCGATCCGCCAGTCGCTGGCCGAGCGCAGCGTCGAAGCGGGCGATCCGCGCCTGGTGGTGACCTTCCCCATCAAAGTGCCGGCGAACTTCACCGAAGACGAAGTGCGCGGTTTCCTGGAACAACAGGGCTATACCCGCGTCCATGCGCAGGAAGGCGAAGCGCCCGCGACGGTCAATGATCCCGGCGCGCAGTCCCGGAAAGACAGCCCCAAGAAAAGCGCCGCGAAGAAGAGCAAGGACGGCACCGTGGCGCAGCGTGTGCTGCACGTGGTGCAGGACCGCTTGCGCTTTTCCAGCGCCGAAACCGATCGCGTGATGGAAGCCCTGGACACCGCGCTGCGCATGGGCGCGGGCCACGTCGCCGTGCACGTGCTGGATGACGAAGGCCGCGACGCCCAGGTCTGGAAGTACAGCGACCGCCTGCACTGCGCCGATTGCGACATCGAGTACGCCGACCCGCTGCCCAGCTCCTTCTCCTTCAACTCGCCGCTGGGGGCCTGCGAATCCTGCCGAGGCTTCGGCCGCGTCATCGGCATCGACTTCGGCCTGGTCATCCCGGACGAAAACAAGACCTTGCTGGAAGGCGCCATCAAGCCCTGGCAGACGGCCAGCTACAAGGAATGCCAGGACGATCTGCAGAAGTACGCGCCGCGCGCGGGCGTACCCCTGTCCGTGCCCTGGAAGACCCTGACGCCGCAGCAGCAGGAATGGGTGCTGCATGGCGATCCCGACTTCAAAGGCGGCAGCCAGGCCTGGAAGAACCAGTGGTATGGCGTGCAGCGCTTCTTCGCCTGGCTCGAAACCAAGGCCTACAAGATGCACGTGCGCGTCCTGCTGTCGAAGTACCGCAGCTACACGCCCTGCCCCACCTGCCACGGCTCGCGCCTGAAAGCCGATGCGCTGCTGTGGCGCGTTGGCACCAAGGACGAGGCCGATGCCGTCATGCCGGCGGAAGACGGCCGCTATCGCCGCTTCAAGCCGGTCCAGGCCAACTGGTCCGACGACCTGCTGTATTTGCTGGATGGGCTGTCCATCCACGACGTCATGCTGCTGCCCATCGAAAGGGTGCGCGTCTTCTTCGACAGCCTGCGTTATCACGGCGTGCTCGACGCCGCCACGGATCTGTTGCTGACGGAGGTACGCGCGCGCCTGAAATTCCTCTGCGACGTGGGCCTGGGCTACCTGACGCTGGACCGCCAGAGCCGCACACTCTCCGGCGGCGAAGTGCAACGTATCAATCTGACGACCGCGTTGGGCACGTCCCTGGTCAACACGCTGTTCGTCCTGGATGAGCCATCCATCGGCCTGCACCCGCGCGATATGCATCGCGTGGTGGAGGTCATGCATCGCCTGCGCGATGCGGGCAATACCCTGGTCGTGGTCGAACATGATCCGCAGGTCATGATCGCCGCCGACCGCGTGCTGGACGTCGGCCCTGGTCCCGGCGAACGGGGCGGCAATATCGTCTTCGACGGCACACCCGCGCAACTGCGTGCCGCGCCCACGCTGACCGGCGACTACCTGGGCGGCCGCCTGCGCGTGGAAGCGCCACGGCCCATGCCGGTGGCGGCCAACACGCCGCGCCTGCTGCTGGAAGGCGTCAATGCGCACAACCTGAAGAACGTCTCGGTGGAAATTCCGCTGGGCCGTCTGGTGTGCGTCACCGGCGTGTCCGGCTCCGGCAAGTCGACGCTGGTGCAGGACGTGCTGTATCCGGCCCTGCTCAAGCTCAAGGGCAAACCGTCCGAGGCGCCGGGCGCTTTCGGGCGTCTGCTGGGCGGCGAACAGATCGCCGACGTGGTGCTGGTGGACCAGACGCAGATCGGCAAGACCGCGCGCTCCAACCCGGCCAGCTATGTCGGCGCCTTCGATGCCATCCGCAAACTGTTCTCGCAGGCACCGCTGTCGAAAGAGCGTGCCTACACGGCGGGCACCTTCAGCTTCAATAGTGGCGAGGGCCGCTGCCCGGTCTGCGGCGGCACCGGCTTCGAACACGTGGAAATGCAGTTCCTGTCCGACGTCTACCTGCGTTGCCCGGACTGCGACGGCAAGCGCTTCCGGCCGGAAGTGCTGCAGGTGCGCGTCGAACATCTGGGCAAGAGCGCGTCCATCGACGAAGTACTGGCGATGACGGTGAGCGAGGCCCTGGAATTCTTCAAGGGCTTGCGCGACGTCCAGACCGGCCTGGCCCCCTTGGCCGACGTGGGCCTGGAATACGTGCGCCTGGGCCAGCCCGTGCCAACGTTATCAGGCGGTGAAGCGCAGCGCCTGAAGCTGGCCGGCCACCTGGCCGAAGCCGCCCGCAGCGGCATCTCCACGGCCAAGGTCGCCAAGAAAGGCAGCCTGTTCCTGTTCGACGAACCGACCACCGGCCTGCACTTCGATGATGTCGCGCGCCTGATGCGCGCGTTCCGCAAGCTGCTGGCGGCGGGCCACACCCTGCTGGTCATCGAACACAACCTGGACGTGATCCGTGCCGCCGACTGGCTGCTGGATCTGGGGCCGGAAGGCGGCGACGCCGGTGGCCTGCTGGTGGGCTACGGCACGCCGCAAGACCTGATGGACAACCCGGCCTCGCACACGGGCGCCGCGCTGCGCGAGTATGAACACGCCATCCTGCCGACGGCGGTGGTGCAGGTCAGCCCCACGGCCCGGGAAGCCGACGGCAGCGGTGCCAACGGCGATGGCGAAAGCGATGGCACCGTCAATGGCACGGTCAATGGCACCCCCTTGCACACCACCTTGCGGCGCCAAGCGCCGATGTCCATCGAGATCCGCAACGCCCGCGAGCACAACCTGAAGAACATCAGCGTGGAAATCCCGCGCGACAAGTTCACCGTGATCACGGGTGTGTCCGGCTCCGGCAAGTCCACCCTGGCCTTCGACATCCTGTTCAACGAAGGCCAGCGGCGCTATCTGGAATCGCTCAATGCGTACGCGCGCGCCATCGTGCAACCGGCCGGCAAGCCTGACGTCGACGCCATCTTCGGTATTCCGCCGACAGTGGCCATCGCCCAGCGCACCAGCCGCGGCGGCCTGAAATCCACCGTCGCCACGATGACGGAGATCCATCACTTCCTGCGCCTGCTGTACGTCAAACTGGGCGTGCAGTATTCGCCGGACTACAACGTTCCCGTCGAACCGCAGACACCGGACCAGATCGTCGCCCGCATCCTGCGCGAACGCAGCGGCCAGCACATCGGCGTGCTGGCGCCGCTGGTCACCGCGCGCAAGGGCTTCTATACCGACCTGGCCAAATGGGCCGGCGGCAAAGGCCATACGCATCTGCGCGTGGACGGCGTCTTCACGCCGGTCAGCCCGTGGCCGCGCCTGGACCGCTACAAGGAGCACACCATCGAACTGCCGGTGGCCGACGTGCTGGTCGACCCCGCCAACGAGGGCCCCCTGCGCGCCGCCGTGCGCAGTGCGCTCGATTACGGCCAGGGCACGCTCAGCGTACTGTGGCCGCTGGACAGCCTGCGCAGCGATCCCAACGCCGTGCTGGAACAGGCGCACTTCTCCACCAAGCGCACCTGCCCCATCAGCGGCGTCAGCTTCCCCGAGCTGGATCCGCGCATGTTCTCCTACAACTCCAAGCACGGCTGGTGCCCGACCTGCTTCGGCGCGGGCGTCGTCATGCCCGATCTGGACGAAGAACAGACCGGCGAGGAAGCGGGCCTGATCGAACGCTATGCCGGCGAAGCCATGGTGTGCCCGACCTGCCACGGCCAACGCTTGAACCGCGTGGCCTTGAACGTGCGCTGGCGCGACCGCTCCATCGCGCAGTTGGCCGCCCTGTCGGTGAACGACGCGCATACCTTCTTCACCGGACTGGTCGTCAAGGGTCGTGAAGCGGAAATCGCGCGCGACATCCTGGCCGAAATCCGCAGCCGCTTGAACTTCATGAAGGAAGTGGGCCTGGACTACCTGCAGCTGGATCGCGCGGCTCCGACGCTGTCCGGCGGCGAAGCGCAGCGTATCCGCCTGGCGGCGCAACTGGGCTCCAATATGCAGGGCGTGTGCTACATCCTGGATGAGCCCACCATCGGCCTGCATCCACGCGATAACCGCATCCTGCTGGACGCATTGGGCCGCCTGGAAGGCAATGGCAACACGCTGGTGGTGGTCGAGCATGACGACGACACCATCCGCCGCGCCGCCCACATCATCGACATCGGTCCAGGCGCCGGGGTGCGGGGCGGCGAAGTCGTGGCCCAGGGCACGGCGCAAGACCTGATGAAAAACGAGCGCTCGGTGACGGGACGCTACCTGGCGAATCCGCTGCGGCATCCGCTGCAGGGCCGCCGCGCCATCGAGAAAGACACCGCCTTCGTGGAGGTGCGCAATGCCCATCTGCATAATCTGCACAACGTCAACGCGCGCTTCCCCATCGGCCGCCTGAGCGTGGTCACAGGCGTATCGGGGTCGGGCAAGTCGACCCTGGCGCGCGAGGTGTTGCTGGACAACCTGCTGCAGGCGGTGTCGCAAGGGGCGGCGCCCAAGTGGCACGGCTGCACCGACATCAAAGGCTGGGAAGCGCTGGACCGTGTGCTGGAAGTGGATCAGACGCCCATCGGCAAGACGCCGCGGTCCTGCCCCGGCACCTATATCGGTTTCTGGGATGACGTGCGCAAGCAGTTCGCCGACACCAAGGAAGCGCGCATGCGCGGCTGGTCCTCGGCGCGCTTCTCGTTCAACACCGGCGATGGCCGCTGCCCGATCTGCGAAGGCCAGGGCATGCGCACCATCGAAATGAACTTCCTGCCGGATGTGAAGGTGCCCTGCGATGCGTGCAATGGCGCGCGCTTCAACGTCGATACGCTGTCCGTACAGATGCGCGGCAAGCATGCCGGCGAAGTCCTGTCCATGGAAGTGGACGATGCGCTGGAATATTTCGCCGCCCATCCCAAGGTGCGGCGTCCTTTGCAACTGATGCAGGACGTGGGCCTGGGCTACCTGACACTGGGCCAGCCCTCGCCGACGCTGTCCGGTGGTGAAGCGCAGCGCATCAAGCTGGTATCCGAGCTGTCCAAGGCCAGGCTGACCGATGGTGTCATCACCACTGGCCGCGCGTCGCGCATTCCGCACACGCTGTACGTGCTGGACGAGCCGACGGTGGGCTTGTCCATGGCCGACGTCGAAAAGCTGATCCACGTGCTGCATCGCCTGGTCGAGGCGGGCAATACCGTGGTGGTGATCGAACACAATCTGGACGTGATCGCCGAAGCCGACTGGCTGCTCGACATGGGCCCGGAAGGCGGCAGCGGTGGGGGCCAGCTGGTGGCCCAGGGAACGCCGGAAGACGTCATGGCCTTGCGCGAAAAGTCACACACCGGCCAAGTGCTGGCGGAGTTCCTGCGACAATAGATGCCTGTCCTTCTGATCCGCGCCCCTGGCCGGCTGCCCATGTTCCCTATTCCTACAGCCGACCAGGCGTTCCGACCCCGCGATGTATTGCCGTTTTGAAGACCGCCTGCGTGGCCAGGCACTGGAGCTGGTAGGTTTCTGCCGGCGTATCGAAGCCCGTACGCCGCAGGAACTGCCGGCGGCGCTGGCGGCCATCGAGGCCGCCCGGCGTGATGGCCATTGGGTGGCCCTGATGCTGGACTTCGAGTTGGGCGAGTGGTTGTTGCCCGAGGTGGTCGGCGAACCTGGCAAGCGTGGTGGCCATGCTGGCGGATCCAGCAGCGATGCTGGACGGTCCGGCAGCGATGCCGACGGCAGGCCCGGCCGCAGCGCCATAGGCCGGGCGGTCCAGCGCTGCGGTGGCGCGGGCGCGGGTTTGCCGGCTGCCGACACGGCAGGCAGCGCGGGCGCCGACGACAAGCCGGCGCCACCCCGCCAGCGTCCTCGCTTGCGGGCGTTGGTGTTCGAGGGCGTGGTGCGTGGCCAGCCCTGGCCCAAGCCTGACGATGCGGGCAGCCGCATCCTGGACGTACAGCCACGCACGCCGCATGACGACTACCTGGCCCAGGTCGAAGCCATCCGTGAGGGCATCGGCCGTGGGGAGTACTACCAGGTCAATTACACCCAGCCGCTGGATCTGCGCGTGCAGGGCGATCCGCGCGAGCTGTTCGCGCGCATCGCCGCCGCCAATCCGGTCGCGCATGCCGCCTATATCGAGGACGGCACCCAAAGCATCCTGTCGTTTTCGCCCGAACTGTTCGTGGCTCGCGTAGGCGCGACGCTGACCACGCGGCCGATGAAAGGCACGGCGCCGCGCGATGCGGATCCGGAACGGGACGAAGCGCTGGGCCGCGAACTGCAAGCCAGCCCCAAGAATCGCGCCGAAAACCTGATGATCGTCGACCTGCTGCGCAACGACCTGGGCCGCCTGGCCGAGCCGGGCTCGGTGAAGGTAGACGCGCTGTTCACGCTGGAGCAATATCCTTCGGTCTGGACCATGACGTCGACCATCAGCGCACGGGCGCCCGATGCCACGCTGGGCGAGGTACTCACTGCCTTGTTCCCCTGCGGATCGGTGACGGGTGCGCCCAAGATCGCCGCCATCAAGCACATTCGCCGCGCCGAAACGACGCCGCGCGGGCTATATTGCGGCAGCATAGGCTGGTTGGCGCCGGACGGCGACTTCTCCCTGAACGTGGCGATACGCACTTTGGTGTTGGACACCGACGGCCACGGCATCTACGGCGCCGGCGGCGGCATCGTGTTCGATTCCGATGCGGAATCGGAATGGCAGGAGTGCCTGTGGAAGGCACGCATCCTGGCGAGTTGAAGACGGCTGCGCCAAGCCAGCGAGACCAGCAGATATAGATGAAAGGATTTCCCGGCGATGACCGATGTTCAGCCCGCTGCCAATCAGCCCTCCCTGATCGAGACCATGCGCGTCGAAGCCGATGGGCGGATACTGCTGCTGGACCGGCATATGAGCCGCCTGCGGAGTTCCTGCGCGGCGCTGGACCGGCCCTTTCACGGCGAGGCCATCCGCGAGCAGGTGCTGACCGCCGCCGGCCTGTCGCGTACGCCGGGCGCGCAGCGCGTGCGCCTGCTGGTTGATGGGCTAGGCCAGGCCACGGTGCAGGCCACACCGCTGCCCGACCTGCCGCCTATGCCTGCCGTGCGCATCTGGCCTACCCGGCTCGATTCCCGTGAACCTTATCTGCGCTACAAGACGACGCGCCGGCATTGGTACGACGCGCCCACCGCGTGGCTGGCCGACAACCCGGCGTTCTTCGATGTCCTGCTGAGTAACGAGAAAGGCGAGCTGTGCGAAGGCAGCCGCAGCAACGTCTATCTACAGCTGGGCGGCAAATGGTTCACGCCGCCCGTCGATTGCGGCTGCCTGCCCGGCGTGCAACGCACCGAACTGCTGGAACGCGGCTGGGTGGAAGAACGCCTGCTTTATGAAGATGATTTCCCGCGCGCGCGCGGGGTGCGCTTGTCCAATGCGCTGCGCGGCTGGTTCGACGTGGATTGGATACGCACGCCGCCCGCCGATGACGGTCACGCGGGATAAATACTGACGTGCCTTGGCCATGCCGTGGAGGGCCAACGGCCCTCCTGCTCAGCCCCGCTCTAACGCGTAGACCAGCGTGTCCAGCCAGGTCAATCCGCGCGCGGCGAACTTGGGTTCCTTGTCCAGCATGGCGCGCCGGTCCAGTTGCCGCAACTGCGTGTGGCCTGCGTACAGAGCCTGCACCTGGACATCGCCGACGGCAAAAGGCGGACCGGGCATCTTGTCCTGCTCATAGTCCAGCGTGATCAGCAGTCCGCGCGCGCCGGCCGCCAGGCCAGCGTAGACATGCTGCACATACCGCTCGCGCATGCCCGTCGGCAAGGCGATCAAAGCCGCGCGATCGTACACGGCCGCGCAGCCCGCCAGCGTCGCGGCATCCAGCGCGAAGATGTCGCCGCACAGGATCTCGATATTGCCGGCGCGATAGACGTCCCCCGCCGCGATGCGGTGCACGCTGGGTGCCAAACCGTTCTCGTTGAAAAACTGCTGCACCGCCAGCGGCGACAGCTCGACGCCCAGCACCGGATGCCCCTGCTGTGCCAGCCAGACCATGTCCAGCGTCTTGCCGCACAAGGGCACCAGCACCCGCGCGCCCGGCGCCACGTCCAGCGTCGGCCAATACTTGGGCAACAACGGCGTGACCCGTTCCTGATGAAACCCGGTGACGCCTTCGCTCCACCGATCCAGCCAGAATTGCGCTTCCATGACGATCCTTACTCTTCCGCCGTCCACTCCACCTGCACGCCCAGGCTGCGCAGGTTTTCGACGAAGCGCGGGTGCGCGCGCCGGATGGGCGTGGCATTGCGGATTTCCGAACGGCCTTCGATGCTGGCGGCCACCATGAACAGCGCAATGGCCACGCGAATGATGTAAGGGCTTTCCACCACGGCCGGCCCCATGGGCGCGCCGCCGCCGAACGTGATCAGGCGATGCGGATCGGAAAGAAACACGTGCGCGCCGAACTTGGACAGCTCCGTGGTCCAGCCCAGCGCGCCGTCGTAGACCTTGTTCCAGAACATGGCATTGCCATGCGCGCGCACGCCCAGCGCGATGAAGATCGGCAGCAGGTCCACCGGCACATAAGGCCAGGGCGCGGCTTCCACCTTCGTCAGCACATTGCTGGTGAAAGGTACCTGCACCTTCAAGGGACCGGACACCGACGCCCGCGACCAGCCGTCCTCGTGCGAAATCTTCACGCCAAACTTGGCGAAGGTACGGTCGATCAACGGAAAGTTGCCGGGCACGCTATTGCGCACCACCACGTCGCCGCCGGTGATCGCGCCCAACGCCAGGAAGGTGGTGATCTCGTGGAAGTCTTCCTCGAAATGGAATTCGCCGCCACGCAGAACCGTGCCGCCGCGCACCGACAGGCGCGACGTACCCAGGCCTTCGATATGCGCGCCCATCATGGTCATGAAGCGGCAGAATTCCTGCACGTGCGGCTCCGACGCCGCATTGTTCAACGTGGACAGGCCATCGGCCGCCACCGCGCACAGCACGAAGTTTTCCGTCGTGGTGACCGACGCGTAATCCAGCCAGTGATCGACGGCCTGGAGGCTGCCGGCGCGATGCACCAGCAACGAGCCATCCTGCCGTTCGATGCTGCCGCCAAAACGCTGGAACACGTCGACGTGCGGATCGATTTCGCGCACGCCCAGCGTGCAGCCCTTGACGTTGTCTTCCAGGCGCGCCACGCCGAAGCGCGCCAGCAGCGGCGGCACCAGCATGATGGACGATCGCATTTCCTCGGGCAGGTGATGATGCGCGGGGTCGAACACCGTATCGCGATGGCACAAGTCCAGCGTGCGCGTGGCGGGATCCAGCGCCACCTGGCTGCCCAGCGTGCGGAATATCTCCAGGATCTTGCGCACGTCGGTGATGTCCGGCACGCCGTGCAGGCGCAGCGGTTCAGAAGTCAGCAACGTGGCGCACAGAATGGGGAGTACCGCGTTCTTGTTGGCCGAGGGCGTGATGCGGCCGCGTAAAGGCGTGCCGCCGTGGACGATGAGATTGGACATGGAACGTGTCTAAATGAAACGGGCGAATGAACGGCCGCCCGGGCTACTCCCGCTGCGCATACTGTGCGTACTGCCCGTACTGCTCGCGTTGCCCGGGGCCGATGGTAGTGGCAGCAGTTTACTCGCCTCGCGCTGCTCAGGCAGATGCCAGGATGCGCCGCAGCGCACGGTCGGCCGCCGCCATGCCCATGGCCGCCGTCACTGTCACCACGGACCCATAGCCGGCGCAGGACAAGCCTTGCGGCGCCGTGCCCTGCTCCACCTGCGCACCCATGTCGTCTTCGGCTTCACCGGCTTGCAGCCACGCGGCCGGCAATATTGGCGGCTGGTCGAACCACAGCGCTTCCACCTGCATCTTCGGCACGCGCTTGCGCACCTTGCCAGCCTGGTCCGCGGCCTTGGGATAAGCGTGCTCGCGCCGCAGCTTGTTGCGCAGCTTGGCCAATAAAGCGTCGTTGAGCGATGTGGACAGATCGCCGGCGCGCAAGGCCAGCGGATCGGTCTTGCCACCCGCGCCGCCGCACACCAGCAGCGGGCAGCCCAGGACGCGGGCCTGCAGCACCATGGCGATCTTGGCGGCGACCTGGTCGGTGCAATCGATGATCATGGCGTAGGGGCCCGCCAGCACGTCACCCACGTTGTCAGGCGTGACGAAGTCGTCCACGCAATGCACGACGCATTCGGGGTTGATGCCGGCGATGCGGTCGGCCATGGCCTGGATCTTGGCCGCGCCCAGCGTGCCCGTGAGCGCGTGGATCTGGCGGTTGACGTTAGATTCGGCGATATGGTCCAGGTCGATCAGCGTCAGCGCGCCGACCCCGCAACGCGCCAGCGCTTCGGCGGTCCAGGAGCCCACGCCGCCCAGCCCGGCCACCGCCACATGGGCGGCGCGCAGCCGTTGCGGCGCCTGAGGGCCGTAGAGGCGGGCCAGGCCGCCGAAACGACGTTCGGCGTCGATGTCGCAGGAAGGAAGAGTGCTGGTCATGGTGGCGTGATTTTCTCACGCCGCGCGCACTTCGAGCGTCGCGGCCCATAAGCCGCGAGATCTACCGGCAGCACGTTGCCGGTGGCCTGCCCAGGCTTATCAGTTCAATTCCAGCTTGTACCCAACGCCATAGATGGAGCGGATCAGGTCGTGCCCCGGCATCACGGCGTCGAACTTGCGCCGCAGGTTCTTGATGTGGCTGTCCACCGTGCGGTCGGTCACCACGCGGTGATCGGCATACAAGTGATTCAGCAGGTGTTCGCGCGACAGGATATTGCCATCGGCCGCGGCCAGCGCCTGCAACAGGCGGAACTCCACCGGCGTGAGCGACAGCAGTTGGCCATCCAGCTTGGCCGAGTGATGTTCCGGACGGATTTCCAGCAGCGACTGCGCCGGCAAGCCATTGTTCTTGGCATTGGCCCGGCGCAGGATGGCCTTGACGCGCGCCACCATCTCGCGCGGACTGAATGGTTTGCAGATGTAGTCGTCGGCGCCCATTTCCAGGCCGATCAAGCGATCGATCTCTTCCACCCGCGCCGTCAGCATGATGACGGGAACATCGCTGAATGTACGCAATTCGCGGCACACTTCCAGGCCGTCGCGGCCGGGCAGCATCAAGTCCAGCAGCACCAGCTCGGGCTTCTTGGCACGGATGGCGGCCAAGGCATCACGGCCGTCGGCGATGTGCTCGGTCTCGAAATGAGCGGCTTGCAGATAATCGGTGACCAGGGAGGCCAGCTTGGGTTCGTCTTCTACGATCAGGATCATGGTATTCCCGCGAGTTCTATGTGATTGGCCCCTTCGGCCAGGGGAATTTCGATACGCACAGCCAGCCCGCCCAGTGGCGAAGGCATGGCCTTGATACTGCCGCGGTGTGATTCAACGATGCGTTGGCAGATTGCCAGGCCCAGGCCCGCGCCCCCGCTTTCGCGGCTGCGCGAAGCGTCGACGCGATACAGCCGGTCGAACAGGCGCGGCAGGTGCTGCGCCGGCACGCCCGGCGCCGAGTCCTGGCATTCGACTACCAACTGACGCCCTTCGGTGCGCACATCGAGCTGGACGCGGCCGCCAGGATCGGTGTAGCGCAGGGCGTTTTCCAACAAGTTATTCATCAACTGCATCAAGCGCTGGCGATCGCCTTCGATCGTCGCACCGGGCTCGGCCACCGTGGCTTCGATGCTCAAGCCGCGCGCCCGCATGCGGTCGTGGAAGGCGTCGGCGGCCATGGCGGCGATTTCACCCATGTCCACGGGTTCCATGCGATAGGACAGCGCGCCGACATCCGCCAAGGACAGGTCGTAGAGATCGTCGATCAGCTTGCTCAACAGGCCGACTTCGGATTGCAGCGACGCCAGCGCCGCCGGCGAAAACTTGCGCACGCCGTCCTGCAAGGCCTCCAGTTCGCCGCGCAACACCGCCAAAGGCGTGCGCAACTCGTGCGAAATATCGGCCATCATCTCGCGCCGCAAGGCCTCCGTGCGTTCCAGGGCGAACGCCAGGCGGTTGAAGTCCTGGCCCAGGCGGCCCAGTTCGTCGGCCGAGGTCACGTTCACCCGCGTCGAATAATCGCCCGCCGACAGCTTGTGCGTAGCCCGCGCCAACCGCCGCACCGGCGCCAGGAACACCCGCGCCAGCAGAATACTGACCAGGGCGGCCAACAGGGCCGACAGGGTGCCGATGACCCAGGTCGCTTCCGATTGCTCGCGCTGGAACCGTTGGTCCGACTCGTTGGGCATACGGTCCGGGAAAGGCGTGACCAGCCAGCCCACCGTCATGCCGTTCACGCTGATCGCATGGCGCGGAGCGCTGGGCATGGGATTGCCACCGGCGACCACGCGCAATTGCGCATCCAGCAAGGTAAAGGGCGGCGCCAGGAAATCGTGCCCGCGCGGCGGACCGCCCATGCCATCGTCGAATGCACTGCCCCGTTCGTCGGGCCCCTTGTCGCCATCGTGCCCACCGGGCGGTTCGTCGCGCCCGCCGCTGCGCCCCCGCGGCCCCGGCCCTTGCCCGGGTGGTGGCCACAAAAAGGAGCCGAAATCCGGCGGCAGTTCGAAGGGACCGCGTCCGCGATACGGGCGCTGCCCCATGCCTTCGTCCGGCGGCGGCAGGGTCAACAGATGGTTCCACAGCGAATCATTGCCGCGCAAGGCATCCCAGTCACCGTCATCGCGGTAGACGTCCGCCAGGGTTTGGCGCAGACGTTCGATGCGGCGGCCTTCGCGTTCCTTTACGTAGGAGAAGAAATGTCGCTCGAAGTTCCAGCGCACAGCCGCCCCCATGGCCAGGGTGACGATCAGGCAAGTGGCCAGAATGGCCAGGAACAGTTTGAAGGTGATGCCTAGTTTCATGGCGGGTGGGGGGTGCCGCACACGCGGCTGGATCGGCCATTGCCGCTGGCATGTTAACCACGGCAGGCAAGTGGTGGCGTTATTTTGCGTTGGGTTTCATAAAATCTACGCATTAGCTTTCAATTCGCTCACACGCGCCCCACACACGTGCCGAGGCGATACGAATAATTGCTGCCAGCTGAATGGAGAATCAGCGAAGTTACGCGACAAAGATTGAAAAGCGCTTGACAAGGTCCATTGTTATCGTGCTTTTTTGTTGCGGTGCAACTCGACATAACAGGGAGTAAGGCACAAAATAGCGACAAATAACGCCGTGTCCGCCACTCCATTGCCCCCCTCTGATGAAGCCGCAGCCCCCGCCATTTCCGGTGCGGCGCTCCTGTGCATCATCAATATGCTGAATCACGTGGCCCTGACCGGGGGGCGCGTTACGGTTTCGCTCAGCGCCTTGCATTTGGGTATGTCGACCTTCAAGGTCGGCGCACTTATCGCCGTTTTCGCCGTACTTCCCATGCTTTTCTCGGTAAAAGTCGGAAGATGGGTAGATCACGTGGGCATCGCCAAGCCCATGGCCTGTGGCACGGGGCTCTTGATCTGTGGCACGGTGGCCCCGGCACTGGTGCCCACGCAGATTACCTTGCTGTTGGCTTCCAGCTGCATCGGCATCGGCTTCATGCTGCATCAGGTCGCCACACAAAACATTTTGGGAATGGCGCCCCACCGCACCCGTCTGCGTAATTTTTCCTGGATGTCGCTGGCCTTGGGCGCCTCGGGCTTCAGCGGCCCGCTGTTCGGCGGGATCGCCATCGACCATATGGGCAACGATGCCGCCTTCGCGCTGCTGTCGCTAGGTCCCATCACCGCGGCGGCCGGCCTGTATTACATGCGCGACCAGTTGCGCAGCGTGAAGCCCAGCGCCGCAGGGGACGTCGCGCGGCGCAATATCAGCGAACTGATCGCATTACCCGCCCTTCGCCGCATTCTCTTCGTCAATACCATTCTGTCGGGCGCGTGGGACAGCCATCTGTTCATCGTCCCCATTTTTGGAGTGTCGATCGGCCTGTCGGGCACTACGATCGGCATCATATTGGCGTCGTTCGCGGCGGCAACTTTCGTTATCCGTCTGCTTCTTCCCCTTATCCAGCGCCGTGTCACTTCCTGGACGCTGATCCGCATGGCAATGGGGACCGCAGCCGCTGATTTCATGATTTACCCGCTGTTCACAGACGTTGCCTTCCTGATCGGGCTATCTTTCGCCCTGGGACTGGCCTTGGGTGTCAGCCAGCCCAGCATCCTGGCCCTGCTGCATCAGCATTCCCCGCCCGGCCGCGCCGCCGAAACCGTCGGACTGCGCATGGCGCTAATTAACGGTTCTCAGGTATCTCTCCCATTGACCTTCGGCGCACTGGGTGCGGTAATCGGGGTTGCGCCGCTGTTCTGGGCCTATGCCCTGGCCTTGATGGCCGGCGGCTGGCTCAATCGCAATCCGCCCGCGGAGGCGGAACGCTGATCTCCGGCGCCGCCTGCGACTGCCACACCCTAACCCGCGTGAAGTGAACCCGCGTGAAACTTGCAATACCGTCCTGCCCTCTTCCCTCCGACATTCCCTTCCGTCTTTGGACGCCAGATGAACGCCAAGCCTCGCTCGACGCCGCGCTAAGCGACTGGCGCGAAGGCGAGGATGTCTGGGTCTTCGGCTATGGCTCGCTGATCTGGCGGCCGGAGTTCGATTTCCTCGAAAGACGCAAAGCCACGCTGCGCGGTCACCACCGGGCCTTGTGCCTGTGGTCCCGGGTCAATCGCGGCACGCCGGAGACGCCTGGACTGGTATTCGGCCTGGATCGCGGCGGCTCCTGCCAGGGGATGGTCTACCGCCTGCATGGCCAGGCGGTGCGAGAGCGCTTCACTGCGCTATGGCAGCGCGAAATGTCGACCGGGTCCTATTTGCCGCGCTGGCTCAACTGCGCCACCGACGACGGCCCGGTGCGGGCGCTGGTCTTCATCATGAATCGCGCCAGCCCCGCTTATATCGCCGCCCTGCCGGATGAGGATGTCCTGGCTATCGTGCGCCGGGCCAGCGGTAAATACGGTCCATGCACCGAATACGTCACCCAGACGGCGCATGCGCTGCAGGACGCGGGTATCCACGATTTGAAGCTGCAGCGCTTGGCGCGGCTGCTGGAACAAGCGGCGGATCCGCTGCCTGAGTCGTGAGCGCCTAGTCTGGCCTGGCCGCACTGACGTAGCGCAAAACAAGCACGAGCCGACCGTAAAACCACGGCCAAAGCCCGGCCGGCGGCAACGGCGGTACACTGAGTGCGTTTCTTTTGCATCGCGGCACACCCGGCGCCGCGTCCGCCATCATGAGCCTTGCCGATCTGCGCCAAATCTACGACAAGAACGAGCTGCTGGAATCCCACGCAGCCGCATCGCCCTTCGATCAATTCGCCACCTGGTTCGACGAGGCGCTGGCGGCCGAAGTCCCCGAGCCCAATGCCATGACGCTGGCCACCGTGGATACCACGGGCCAGCCGTCGGCGCGCATCGTGCTGGTCAAGGGCGCGGACGAGCGGGGCTTTGTGTTCTACACCAACTACGAATCGCGCAAGGGCCATGACCTGGCCGACAACCAGCGCGCCAGCCTGTTGTTCTTCTGGCAGCCGCTGGAGCGGCAGATCCGCATCGAAGGCCATGTCGAGAAAGTGAGCGCCGAGGAATCGGACGCCTATTACAAGAGCCGCCCGCTGGGTTCGCGCATTGGCGCCTGGGCTTCGCACCAGAGCCAGCCGGTCACCCGCGAGGCCTTGGAAGCGACCACCCGCGAATTCGAACAGCGCTATGGCGAAACGCCGCCGCGGCCGCCGCACTGGGGCGGTTACCGGGTGGTGCCGGCCCGCTTCGAGTTCTGGCAGGGCCGGCCTTCCCGGCTGCATGACCGCCTGGTATATGAACTAAATGCCAAGCAATGGCTACTCAGCCGTATCTCGCCCTGATTCCGGATCCTCGCGCCCGTGAGCGCCTTATTGCAGCATGCCAGCATCCCCGCCTGATTTCGACGCTCCGTTTTTCCGTACTGCCCTCGGCCGTTTCGCCACTGGCGTGACCGTAGTCACGGCCATGGGCGAAGACGGCCAGCCCATAGGCATGACCGTCAGCTCGTTCAACTCGGTTTCGCTGAACCCGCCCCTGGTCCTGTGGAGCCTGTCGCGCGACTCCTCATCCCTGGCGGCGCTGCAACGTTGCCAACGCTACGTCATCAACGTCCTGTCCGCCGACCAGTTGGCGCTGGCCAAGCGTTTCGCCAGCGGCAGTGCGCCGGAGCGCTATACCGGCGTGCATACGCAGCGCGCACCGGGCGGCACCTTGATGCTGGGCAGTGAATGCGCGGCCTGGTTCGAATGCCACAACCGCAGCCGCTATGAAGAAGGCGACCACGTCATCATGGTGGGCGAAGTCGAACATTGCGGCCACAGCGGCGCGCTGCCGCTGGTCTATCATGCGGGCGGTTTCGACCTGACGCCGCAGCCGGAACAGATGCGATGACGCGCCGCGCGGCGCCCGTTGACCGATTGACGCTTTCCCTTTGAGTGCCATGCAGCATAACGACTACATCCTGACCCTTTCCTGCCCTGATCGCACCGGCATCGTCTATCGCGTCAGCGGCCTGCTGTTCGAGCTGGGGTGCAACATCCTGGATTCCCAGCAGTTCGGCGACGACGAGACCGGGCGTTTCTTCCTGCGGGTGCATTTCGACTTGCCCCCGGCCACCAGCGCCGACGCCCTGCGCGCACGCTTCGATGTCCTGGCGCGGGACTTCGGCATGGATATGCAGTTGCACGACGCGCGCCGCAAAGAGCGTCTGCTGATCATGGTGAGCAAGCAGGGCCATTGCTTGAACGACCTGTTGTTCCGGGTCAAGAGCGGCCAACTGCACGCGGAAATCGCGGCCATCGTGTCCAATCACAACGATTACGCGGGGCTGGCGGCATCGTATGGCGTGCCCTTCCATCATCTGCCGGTCAGTGGCGACAACAAGGCGGAGCAGGAGCGGCAGGTTCTCGAACTGGTGGATCGTGAAGGGGTCGACCTGGTCGTCCTGGCGCGCTACATGCAGATCCTGTCTTCGGACATGTGCCGGGCGCTATCCGGCCGCGCCATCAATATCCACCATAGCTTCCTGCCCAGCTTCAAGGGCGCACGGCCTTATCACCAGGCGCATCAGCGCGGCGTGAAAATCATCGGCGCCACGGCGCATTACGTGACGGCGGACCTGGATGAAGGTCCCATCATCGAGCAGGACATCGAGCGCGTGGACCACACCATGACCGCCCAGGACCTGACGCAGGTAGGCAGCGACGTGGAGTCGCTGGTGCTGTCGCGCGCGGTGCGTAGCCACATCGAGCATCGCATACTGCTGAACGGTGCCCGTACCGTCGTGTTCCGCTAGAACAAAAGAAAGCCCCGCCTGGTTGAGGGGGGGCTCAGGCGGGGCTTGGTACTACAACCGCGCTACTGCCGCGGCTGCGTATCGGTACTACATACTTCAGTACTACGTGCTTCGGTACTACGTGCTTCGGTACTACATGCTTCAGTACTACGTGCTTCCGTACTGCCTACTTCTGTACTGCGTACTTCCCGGTACTCCACGCGTGTCGGGGGGCTGACACGCGTTTACTACACCAACAACAGCGCGGCGCCTGGCGCACGCATTCGGCGCCGCGTGGTCGATATTCAAACACCTTCGAACGGCGCGTTGTCGGTATCACCGAAAGCGATGGCGCCGGGCGTCTTCGCCACATCGGAAGCGACTTGGGCGCGCGACACGTTCGAATCGGCTTGGGCAGCGAACGGGACGTTGTCGACGTCACCGAAGGCAACCAGGCCTTCATTCTTGGCTTGCTGCAGTTCGGCTTGGATCTGAGCGCGGCTGGTCGAGCTATCGGCTTGGCCGTAGGTACCTTGGAAAGGCACGTTATCGATGTCACCACGGGGGGTACCGGCTTGAGCGGCACCGATCAGGGCAAACGAAACAATCAGCGAGGTAGCGATGGTCTTCATGGCAGTTCTCCAGTCCTTGACGTTGGGAGCAGACCTGGCCGGGTGATTCCGGGAGGTCTGTTGCTGTTCCCGATGACTGAATTCTGCGCTTCTGAGCCCTAGGGATAAACCCTAGTCTATCGAAATGACTATTCCATATAACGCGCCAATCTTTCTGTTTTTCTTATATCGACGATAGTCCTTCCCTAAGAACGAAAAGCAAGTCATAAAAAACAAGGCCCCCGCACTGCATGGCAGCGCGGGGGCCTGAATACCAATCAAATGTCGATCCTGGCACGCCGAACTCAGACCATCCGGCTCAAACCGTCCGGCCCAGGCCGTCGGGCCTGGAACTGCGCCGCGGACGTAGAACTCAGGACGTCCTGCCCCGTGAATGTCGAATTCAGTGCGTCAGGATCTTGGACAGGAACTGCTGGGCGCGCGGCGAGCGGGCTTCCAGGTTGCCGAAGAATTCTTCCTTCGGGCAGTCTTCCACGATGTGGCCGCCCACATCCATGAAAACGACACGATTCGCCACCTTGCGGGCGAAGCCCATTTCGTGGGTAACGACCATCATGGTCATCCCTTCGCGCGCCAGATCCACCATCACATCCAGCACCTCGTTGACCATTTCCGGATCCAGGGCCGACGTCGGTTCATCGAACAGCATGGCGATGGGATCCATCGCCAGCGCCCGCGCAATCGCCACCCGCTGCTGCTGCCCGCCGGACAACTGCCCCGGGAACTTGTCCTTGTGGGACGCCAGGCCCACGCGGTCCAACAGCTTCAGCGCGCGCGCCTGCGCCTCGTCCTTGCCGCGCCCCAGCACCTTCATCTGGGCCAGCGTCAGGTTCTCCGTCACGGTCAGGTGGGGGAACAGCTCGAAGTGCTGGAACACCATCCCCACGCGGGAACGCAGCTTGGGCAGATTCGTCTTCGAATCCCCCACCGACGTCCCGTCGACAATGATCTCGCCTTTCTGAAACGGTTCCAGCGCATTCACGGTCTTGATCAGCGTCGACTTGCCCGACCCTGACGGCCCGCAGACCACCACGACCTCGCCCTTGGCGACCGACGTCGTGCAGTCAGTGAGCACTTGGAAATCGCCATACCACTTGCTGACATTCTTGATTTCTATCATTGCTTATACCCTTGGGGTCGCCCGCCTTAGCGGATGATGGCCATGCGTTGCTGCAGGCGTCGCACCAGGCGCGACGCCACGAAGCAGATTACGAAATACACCGCCGCGGCGAACAGATACATCTCCACCAGACGGCCGTCGCGCTGCGCCACTTTGGCGGCCGCGCCCATGAAGTCGGTCAAGGACAACACGTACACCAGCGACGTATCCTGGAACAACACGATCGTCTGGGTCAGCAACACCGGCATCATGTTGCGGAAGGCCTGCGGCAGGATCACATTGCCCATTACCTGGAAGTAATTCAGACCCAGCGCCTGCCCGGCGGCCACCTGTCCACGCGAGATGGACTGGATACCGGCCCGCATGATCTCGCAATAGTAAGCCGCTTCAAACAAAGTAAAGGTGATCAAGGCCGACGTAAACCCGCCCACCGTCAACGGCCGGCTGGCTCCTGTCACCCAGGCACCGATATACGGCACCAGGAAGTAGAACCAGAAAATCACCAGCAGCAGCGGCAAGGCGCGCAGGCCCGTCACGTAGGCCGTGGCGATACCGTTCAACAAGCGGTTCGACGACAGGCGCATCATCGCCAGTATCGTCCCCAGTATCAGCCCGCCCACCGCCGACAGCACCGTCAACTGCAAGGTGAACACCATGCCGTCGCGGAACAGGTAAGGCGCGGTGCGGACGATCACATCCCAATCGAATCCGTTATTCATGGCCGCCCCTTAATGCCCGCCGGTGTTGACGCGGGTACCCATGAATCCGGGTACCGCCACACGGCGTTCCAGCAATCGCGCCAGTATCTGCACAATCATGTTCAAGAAGAAATACAGAATGGTCGCGCCGGCGAAGGCCTCGAACACCTGGAAGCTGAATTCCTGCATCGAACGCGCGCTACCGGTCAGTTCCAGCAACCCGATGGTGAACGCGATGGACGTGTTCTTGATCAGGTTGAGGAATTCCGACGTCAGCGGCGGCAGGATGATGCGAAACGCCATGGGCAGCAGGACATAGCGATAGACCTGCGCGGGCCGCAGTCCCAGCGCCGTACCCGCCATGCGTTGTCCGCGCGGCAATGCGCCGATGCCGGCGCGCACCTGTTCGGCCACCCGCGACGACGTGAAGAAACCCAGGCAGAACACCGCCGGCCAGAACATGGCCCAGGGCGGTGCCATCTGCTTGATCTCGTCGCCCAAGGCCTTGGGCATCAATTCCGGCAGGACGAAATACCAGAGAAACATCTGCACCAGCAGCGGGATGTTGCGGAACAACTCCACGTAGCAGGTACCGATGCGTTGCGCCAGTTTGCTCTCGGTGGTGCGCATCACACCGATGATGGCGCCCAGCGACAAAGCCAGCACCCAAGCGAGCAACGCGGTGGAGACAGTCCATCCCAGCCCGCGCCACAAAGTATCCAGATAGGAACCCGACCCGTCGGGTGCCATCTCGAAGAAGATGGACCAGTTCCAGTTGTAATGCATGGTTTTCCAGAAAAAACGGATATCCCCGGACGGGGTAACTCACCGAAAAGAAGGCCGTTCCACAGCGGAATCGGCCTTCTTCGAGAAGAACTCAGCTTATCAAGGACCGATTACGCGAATAGGTCCAAGCAAACCAACTCTCCCCAAGAACCCAGACATATCCAGGGCACAGCGGATCCGGGTCCCCCGGTCCGCCAGTGCCGCCCCCCCTGCGGGGGCCGCGCCACGCGCGGTAGGGAGGGTTACTTATACGAAGCGGGATCGCCAGAATCCGTCGGGGCAGCCAGCACCTTCTTCAGCGGCTCGCTCATCGGCAGGTTCAGGTTGACGTTCTTCGGCGGAATCGGCTTCAAGAACCACTTGTCGTAGAACTTGGCCACCGTGCCGTCCTTGATCATCGCGACCACCGCATCATCGACCACCTTCTTGAAGGCGGGATCGTTCTTCGGCTCGATCATGGCGTAGGGTTCGACCGAGTAGGCTTCCTTGCCGATCACCCACTCGCTGGGGTTGCGCGACGTGGCCACCAGGCCGGCCAGCAGCACGTCATCCATCAGGAAGGCCGTGGCGCGGCCGCTTTCCACGGTCAGGAAGGCTTCAGCGTGATCCTTGGCCGGGATGATGTTCATGCCCAGCTTCTGTTCGGCATTGGCCTCGGTCGTCCACTTGATGTTGCTGGTGCCGGCGGTGGAGATGACGGTCTTGCCCTTCAGGTCGGCCAGGGAATTGATGTTGGACGACTTCTTCGCCACGTAGCGGTTGGCGGTGACGAAGGTGGTGGGCGCGAAGCTGACCTGCTTCTGGCGCTCCAGGTTGTTGGTGGTGGAGCCGCACTCCAGGTCCACCGTGCCGTTGGCGACCAGCGGGATACGCGTGGACGACGTCACCGGAACCAGGTTTACCTTCAGGGTCTTGCCGACGCTCTTTTCCACGGCCTTGACGATGCCGTAGCAAATATCCATGGAGTAGCCGATCGGCTTCTGCGCGTCATCCAGATAGGAGAACGGCAGCGATGCATCGCGATAGCCGAGCGAAATGGTCCCCGAGGACTTGATCTGGTCGAGGCGGCCGTCCGCGTGGGCAGCGACCGAAGCCAGGGAGGTGGCAGCGGCGAGAGCAGCGATGAGCAACGTTTTTTTCATGTATGAAATCCCATGGTCTGGAAAGGCCCCTGGCTCCGCGGATAGCGGCGTGGGGGAACGGAAAGGTATTGTTTCAGATCGGAGCATTAAAACAATCGGTAATAGCCCTTTAATAACTCCGGCTGCCAATACGCAAGCAGGTCTTATTCTGGCGGAAAAATGCCAGCTCCGTTTTGACGAGCATTTACGTATTTTGAACGGTTAGAAAGGCGTTAGTGCCTGCATCATTACTAGGGCAAACCCTTAAACGACGCGCATTCCCTGATGTTTATGGCTCATCCGAGTTGAATACTTTGGTCAAGTATTCGAGTCACCGCCTGCTACCGCCTGCAACCAAGCCTGGAAAATCTTCAGGGTTTCCAGGCGGCTGCCGGATTCAGGGTGACTGAAGTAATAGCCATGCGGTACGCGCAGGGCGCCCGGGCAGGCTTCCGTCACGCGGCCGGCATCCAATGCATCCTGGGCCAGGAAGCGGGGAACCAGGCCCACGCCCAAGCCGGCTTCCGCCGCGGCCAACACCATGGTGAACAATTCGTAGCGCGGCCCCCCTGCCGCATGGGGACCGTAGGTATGCCGGTTCTGGCCGTACCAGTCGCGCCAGGCATCGGGACGCGATGAAAGATGCAGATGGGGCATTGCGCCCAGCGGCCCCCCCTCTTTCCCCGTCTGGGGCTCGCCATCCGCCTTGCCCTCTCCCCGCTTCGCGCGCGCCTGCGCGGCCGCCATCGGGGGAGCGCAGACCGGCACCAGCTCCTTTTCGCGGAACAACAACACGCCCCGCGTCCCGGGCCAGACGTGATCGCTGTGATACAGCGCGCCGTCGAAGGGCTGGTCCTTGAACTGGAAAGGCAGCGT
The DNA here is from genome assembly GCF_021325795.1 of Bordetella sp. LUAb4. Classification (GTDB taxonomy): domain Bacteria; phylum Pseudomonadota; class Gammaproteobacteria; order Burkholderiales; family Burkholderiaceae_B; genus Bordetella_C. The sequence continues at coordinate 562,200 of NZ_JAHPZX010000001.1, forward strand.
GCGCACGGACAGGCTGACCGTGATGTCCGGATGACGCCGGGCGAAATCCGCCAGACGGGGAATCAGCCAGGTAGTGGCCAGGGTCGGCACCACGGCGATATGCAGGCTGCGGCCCATGCCGGTGCGGCTGACCAGGCCGAACGTGTCTTTTTCGATCTGGTCCAGATGCTGGCGGATGCGGCCGGCGTATTCGGCGCCCGGCTCGGTCAGCACGATGCGCCGGCGCACCCGCGTGAACAGTTGCACGCCCAGCCGCTGCTCCAGGCTGGCCACTTGGCGGTAGACCGCGCTATGGGTCAGGGACAGCTCTTCGGCGGCGCGGGAGAACGTTCCCAGGCGGGCGGTGGCTTCGAAAGCCTGCAGGGCGGTCAGGTTGGGAATGCCGGAGCGCATGGTGAGGGTGACCGGTGGAGTAAAGGGAACGAATGACGGAATCAGTGGCGGGAAACGGCAAAGGCAGCTTGCCCGATCAGTAAGCCCGCCCCGCTGCGTGAATAAAGCAAAAAACGGCTCTGGCAACACCTGCTGCGCCGCAGCATTACAAACTCGTGCGCGCACCGCACTAGATTGTGCAATTTTATCAATTGCAATGTGCAGCCAAGGAACATTATCCTCGCCAGTATCCCTGACTCCGTTTAGACCTCCGCACGCAGCCATGTCGAATCCGCAACAACCCCGCCTGGGCGGGCATATCCTTGTCGATCAACTCGTCGCCCACGGCGTGAAGCACGTTTTCTGTGTGCCGGGCGAAAGCTATCTGGCCGTCCTCGATGGTCTGCACGACGCCAATATCGACGTCACCGTGTGCCGCCAGGAAGGCGGCGCCGCCATGATGGCCGATGCGCACGGCAAGCTTACCGGCCAGCCTGGCATCTGCATGGTCACGCGTGGCCCCGGCGCGTCCAACGCGCTGGCTGGCGTGCACATCGCCTTGCAGGACTCCACGCCCATGATCCTGTTCGTCGGCCAGATCGAACGCGGCATGCGCGAACGTGAAGCCTTCCAGGAAATGGACTATCGCGCCGTATTCGGCACGCAGGCCAAGTGGGTCACGGAAATCGACCAAGTCGAACGTATTCCCGAACTGATTTCGCGCGCTTTCCATGTGGCGACTTCCGGCCGTCCCGGCCCCGTGGTCATCGCCCTGCCGGAAGACATGCTGGTGGAAACCGCCACCGTGCCGGACGCGCCGCATTACGAAGTCGTCGAAAGCGCCCCCACGCCGGCGCAACTGGCTGAACTGGAAATCCTGCTGGCATCGGCCGAATCGCCCATCGCCATCCTGGGCGGTACCCGTTGGGACGCCAAGGCCGTGGCCGAGTTCGCCGCGTTCGCCGAACGTTTCCAGCTGCCGGTGGGCGTGTCCTTCCGCCGCCAGATGCTGTTCCCCGCCGATCACCCCTGCTTTGCCGGCGATGTCGGCATCGGCCTGAACCCGGCCCTGCTCAAGCGCGTGGCGCAAGCCGACCTGGTGCTGCTGGTGGGCGGCCGCATGTCGGAAATGCCCAGCCAGTCCTACACCCTGTTCGACATCCCCGTGCCCAGGCAAAAGCTGGTGCACGTGCATCCGGACAGCGGCGAATTGAACCGTGTGTACCGGGCCAATGTGGCGATCAACACGTCGCCCATCGCCTTCGCGCGCACCTTGAAGGACCTGAAGGCGCCGTCGCGCACGCCCTGGGCGGTCGACACGGAAGCCATGCACGCGTCCTACCTGAAGTGGAGCGATCCGTCAGCCATCAAGACCGCGGGCAAGCTGCAGATGGGCCAAGTCATGCAGTACCTGGAAGAACACCTGCCGGGCGACGCCGTCATGACCAACGGCGCCGGCAACTACGCCACCTGGCTGCATCGCTTCCACCGCTTCCAGCAGTACGGCACGCAGTTGGCGCCGACCTCGGGCTCGATGGGCTACGGCCTGCCGGCCGCCGTGGGCGCCAAGCGTGTGTATCCCAGCCGCACGGTGGTCTGCTTCGCCGGTGACGGCTGCTTCATGATGCATGGCCAGGAATTCGCCACCGCCGTGCAATATGCCCTGCCCATCATCGTGCTGGTGATCGACAACGGCATGTACGGCACCATCCGCATGCACCAGGAAAAGCACTATCCTGGCCGCATCTCGGCCACGGAATTGAATAACCCGGACTTCGCCGCGTATGCGCGTGCTTTCGGCGGCCACGGCGAACGCGTGGAAAGCACCGAGGAATTCGGTCCGGCCTTCGAGCGCGCGGTGGCCAGCGGCCGGCCCGCGATCCTGCACTGCCTGATCGATCCCGAGGTGATTTCGCCGGCCACCACGCTGGAAAAGATCCGCGAAGCCGCGTTGCAGGCGAAGAAATAAAGGCGGCGAGGCGGGCGTTCGCCTGGATCGTCTGGCCCGGGATTGAACCGGCTGGAGATTGGACCAGTCGGGCCATTCCGGCTCAGGCCAGGCGCCCTCTTCGATGCCCGCCCAGCCGGCGACTCGTTCGCGCGGCCTTGGCGCTTATATGTTGAGGCGTTTTGCGGCACCGCGCCGACAAGCCGACACAACACCAAAGAACATTTAAAACACGACTTTTTACCGAGGTGACTCCATGTCTTCGACGCCGTCTTTCAACTGGGAAGATCCCCTGTTGCTCGATTCCCAACTGACCGAGGATGAGCGCATGGTGCGCGACGCCGCTGCCGCCTATTCGCAGGACAAGCTGGCGACGCGCGTGCTCAATGCCTTCCGCAACGAGCAAACCGATGTCGCCATCTTCCGTGAGATGGGCGAGCTGGGCCTGCTGGGTCCCACCATTCCCACCGAATACGGTGGTTCCGGCCTGAACTACGTCAGCTACGGCCTGATCGCGCGTGAAGTGGAGCGTGTCGATTCCGGCTATCGCTCGATGATGAGCGTGCAGTCGTCGCTGGTGATGGTGCCGATCAACGAATTCGGCAGCGAAGAACAGAAGCAGAAGTATCTGCCCAAGCTGGCCAGCGGCGAGTGGATCGGTTGCTTCGGCCTGACCGAACCCAATCACGGCTCCGACCCCGGCAATATGGATACGCGCGCGGTGAAGACCGCCAACGGCTACAAACTGACCGGCAACAAGATGTGGATCACCAACTCGCCCATCGCCGATGTGTTCGTGGTGTGGGCCAAGGCTGTTGGTGGTGAATACGACGGCAAGATCCGCGGCTTCATCCTTGAGAAAGGCATGAAGGGTCTGTCGGCGCCGGCGATCCACGGCAAGGTGGGCCTGCGCGCGTCGATCACCGGCGAAATCGTCATGGACGAGGTGGAAGTGGGCGAAGAGCAGATGCTGCCCAAGGTGAGCGGCTTGAAGGGTCCCTTCACGTGCTTGAACTCGGCCCGCTACGGTATTGCCTGGGGCGCCCTGGGTGCTGCTGAGTTCTGCTGGCACACCGCGCGCCAGTACACCCTGGACCGCAAACAGTTTGGCCGTCCTTTGGCTGCCAATCAGTTGATCCAGAAGAAACTGGCCGACATGCAGACCGAGATCACGCTGGGCTTGCAAGGCTGCCTGCGCTTGGGCCGCATGAAGGATGAGGGTACGGCGGCGGTTGAAATCACGTCGATCATGAAGCGCAATTCCTGCGGCAAGTCGCTGGATATCGCGCGCATGGCGCGGGATATGTTGGGCGGCAACGGGATTTCCGACGAATTCGGTATCGCGCGCCACTTGGTGAATCTGGAAGTGGTGAATACCTATGAAGGTACGCACGACGTGCACGCCCTGATCCTGGGCCGTGCGCAAACGGGGATTCAGGCTTTCTCTTGATCGACTCGTAGTCCATCAGTGGAGGAAACTCCACGCATGCATTTAATTAAAAGCCCTCAGGCATTCAAGGCCTGAGGGCTTTTTCGTCGCCTATTACTTTTATTTCATACTCATCCATACATCAAAACCTTTCTCCGCCAAATACTGTCCGGACTATTTAATTCAGAGGCAATTACGCGCGATTAAATCCAGTTTCACCTTATTGCCTACTGGTAAATAACACAAGCGCCCAGACTACTCCTTGCATCACTGCGTAATCCTGCGCTTTCAAACTGGAGATAATCATGGAAAAGAAAACAGGCATCCCGACGGCGGAATTGTTCACGAACACCCCGCATATTGATGATCCTGCACTGGCACCACCGGTGTGGGAACTCAGCAAACTTTTCGGCAACACGATTACGCAAGCCATCCACGATAGCTGCCGAGATTCCGGCTACCCCGTGTTGATCCAGCCGGTCGCAAATTCACAAGCTCACGATTTAATCATGCTTTATGCCTATGCCTTATCCGACCCCAAGCGTACGACGAAGTATCCGCTGGTAATTCACACAGTCAAGGAAGAGGAACAAGGAGAGGTACTCCAACTGTACCCGGGCGTCGATCAACCTCCGCTTGACACTGATGGGGATTACAACCTGGCCTATGCATATATCAAGGCCGATAGCCCCGACATGGCTTTCGACTCACTGCCCACACCGATCACGGTCAAACTGAATAACTGAATTTATTGATCCCACGGGCGTTAACCCAAGCCACAGCTTTGTTAACGCCCCAGAAATGCTTTCCGCTGCTAAAACCTGCCCCGCAAATGACAGCAATGCCCAGCAGTAACAACGGCACAGAAGGCGCAACACCTAGGGTTACCCCTTGCGGGCGAATGTTCCCCGGTAAACGCATGATCTCCTTACACGATGTTGCCTACAGAGAAAGACGGTCTTAAGCGAGACTATCGCTGCCCCGTAGCACCGCCGGCGCCGCAGTTTTCCGGCGCCGCCATCCTCAGGAGAGACCGCAATGGCTTTTACTATCGAGCAACAATCAACTGGTTCGACTGATGTCTATAGCGACACCGTCAACGGCAGCCAAATCCTTGTCAAGCTGGTCGGCAACGTCTCGAGCGTTAGCTCGCTGGCGAGGCTTCCAATCAGTCTGACCTCGGACGCTGCGGGGAATACGGTGATTCCCGCAGCAAAAGCGACTATTTCCCCGTCTACTTCATCCACCACGGGAAACGGATTCATCTTCGACCCGTTACGCATAACCATTCTCGACAGTACATTGTCGATGGCGTCTATTTATCTGCGTATCGAAGATCCAACGGCTGGAGATAGCGCTACTCTGCAACTGCACCCCACGGTTTTCGCCAAGTCCGAACTGGTGGTAAAGCCCACCAAGATCACCGAAGCGGTCAAAGGAATCGCTGCTATTGCTACGCTGACGCCTCCAGCCGGCGGCACCGTAACAGGGGGTAATACCCTGACATGGAAGATCGAATCAGACAACTACTACGACCTACTGAATCCTCCGGTAAATCAACCCGCGGCAACGGTCGCCGGCCAAAACGTCTACGAATTGGATACCAAGCCGCTCACCGCCTACGATCTGGCTCAAAACGGCGATGACATGGTCAGCTTCAGCTTGATGCTCGGCGATCCTGTCCATGGCATGAAAGTAGGCGGAGATACGCCGCAAACCAGTATCGAGCTGGGCTTGCTGGCCCCATACTTTGGACTCGACAAAGATCTTATTACTAATCAAACCCAGCAGGCCTGCAAAAAAGACGGTTATCCGATCATCATCCCTGTCGTCCATGACATGCAAAAGGACGACTACCTATATCTGTATGCGTACGATTCGGTTAACGACCCTAGCATCAACAGTCCGTACATGTTGCAGCAGCACCAAATAAAAAACAAGGACATCGGTCAACTCCTGCAAATAATGGTGCCGGTGGAAACGCCACCTTTGATAGTCAATGGGACGTATAGCATTTTTTATGTCTATAAAAAAACGAAGGATGGCAACGAATCGACTTCGCCCACCTTCGATTTGCAAGTCGAGTTATCTGGCCAAGACCCCTATCTGAGCAATCCGGATAAATCCCTGACCCCCCCTTATGCCCAACCGCAGCCCTATAACAGAGCGAATTTTGACAATAAAGAGGACCTGCAGATCAAGATTACTTTCGACGGCCTAAAGAAGCCGCAAGCGGGAGATACTGTCCAACCTTTATTGCACCTGATCGGTTGCACTAGCGGAAACATGAACAGGGTGTACGACCGGAGTGTTCCGACCCCGTACAAAATCAAACAGTTAGATATTCCCCCGGACGGCGTGTTGGAGCTGGTTTGGCCCGACCCCGCCAACGGGCGTCGAACCATTACTTATGATGACTTGGCGAGCATCGACGGCTCGAATGGTGTCATGGTCTATACGTATGTCACCAAATCGGGGCAGTCCTCAATGTCACCCGGCCAACCCATGTCCGTGGACACGGTCAACCCCTACTCCAACCCCGTCAACACACCGCCCAACCTCGCTGAGGTACGCAAACAGTTGTTAGAACGCAAAGGCAAAAAGTAACCTTCAACGCTCCTCGGACACGGCGCAAGCCGTGTCCGGATCTTCGTCATACAAAAGTTTAATCATGACGCCGGACAATAGCCTTCCCCCAACTGCCCCGAAGATTGCCGTACAGAACTTCAATGGCTTGATCGATGATGCCTTTATTGAAAGTTGCGGCGGAAAAATTCCTTTTAACTTCCCGACCTATTCTGATTACCAGGAGGGCGATACTCTGGAACTCTGGGGAAACGGCACGATGCTGCACCTCGAAAAGGTGCCAAAATCCATCATCAACACGGGCACCTCCTCAACGTTCACCGTGGATTCCTCGTTCTTCAATTACACCGGGATGAGCAACCTCTGGTTCAGGCTGACCGATCCATTGAGAAACCCAACGCTCACGGATTATCAGCACTATAAAGTCCAGCGAAAAAAATACCCAGAACCCGATGATCCGTCACTATCCGGGATCAAAGCTCCCACGCTCTCTCCGACAAAATACGGCCAGCAGCAATTTCTAAGCGACGAGCCCCTTAAGGTTACGGTTGCCTATGACAATATGGATAAGACCGATATCGTCAATGTTCGGTTCGAGCTGCGCGCAACAACCTCCGACCGAGGTTCCATGTTTTTTTATCCAGTAATGGATATCCCCGTCAAAATCTCCACGACCGACGCACACAACGGCTACGCCGTGTGTACTGTGCCAGCCGGTAGTTTTACCGGGGTCGATGAGAATATCGGACGAGTTTATTTCGCGATCCGCAGCCGCGATCCTCTTGATTCAGATTCCCTCTATCTGAACGACGAATCCAAGCGCGCGTTATTCCAGGTCGATGTAGTGCCCCCCCACTCCGCATGACCAAGGCACGAATCGCCGTTCCGTGACATTCAGTAACTATAGATTACCCTATGCCAGGTGGTTAGTTGTTCCAGACTACCCCCACGGACGTGGCTCATGGAACACCTGAAAAATATGCCTATCAAGCGCTTTCGCCTTAAAACCAGCGCCTACCTGCTGGCGACTTCTTCGATCATGCTTTGCGACGTGTCACACGCAGCGACTGACCCCTGCACCCCGAAATTGAATACATCGGGTCCGCTCGGCGGTGCGAATGGCACGCCCAATTTTGCGAGCGGAGGATCAAGGGGAGTCAATACGGCGAACGAATGCGCCGTCTGGACCGTACAAAACGGCGGTTTGCTCAATGTGGCAACCAACGGCAGTATCGGCAATGCCTATATGGACACCGGGACCCTGTTGATAAGCGGGACGGTAACCGGCTTTGCCGAGGCTGGCGGATTCTATACACCCGACGATACGCGCGTACCCGCACGTCAAGGCGGGCAGGGCACCATCACCATCAACGCGGGCGGACTGCTGGGCACGGCACTTATAGGCCCGGATTCATCCCTGACCGCGACAGGAGCCAATAGCAGCAACCGCGCTCAAATCGGCGCAATCCAGACCGAAGGTACGGTCACGCTGGACAACGCACTGATCGATCCAGCACTGGCCACACACCAGGTACAAGCCAGTCTTTCGATGGAAGGCGGCACCGTCACCGTCAATAATTCGGAGATCAGGGGCGACGATGGCGTTCTTGGTGGACTGCTGATGGTGGCGCCGCGCGCGCAAACGAACACGACCTCGAAGATGGTAGTTACCAATAGCCAGGTAACCCATGTCAGCGATGCCCCCGCCATTACGGTCAGTGAGCTAGGATTTGGCTACCTTGACTACGACCTGACCCTGACCGATACGACTGCCACGTCCTCGAGCTACGCGATATTCATTCGGCAACGTGCGCCCGCCGCGGGATATGCCGGCCATGGCGCCATAACGCTCACGGTCAGTGGCGGCACCTACACCGGCTCCAACGCCCTCGACGTCGAGGCCATGGGCACCCAACCGGTGCTGATCACGCTCAGTAATGGGACCCAACTGCTAGCGCCTACCCTGGGCAGCTTTGATGCCGGCACCGCCCTGCTGCTGGCGGGTGCGCCCACCGTGAACTCGACCGATAGCGTCATCCAAGGCGCCGACCACGGGCTGAAACTCATATCAGATCCGCGCGCCCAGGGCGGCGCCACCGTCACGCTGGTAAATACACAAGTGTCAGGTGCCAATGGCTCCGCCATCGCCATCACCCGCGAGAATGGCGATGCCATCACGCATAACGCAGTGACCATCGGCGCCGGCACCACGCTCAGCGGCGGAGATGGCAATATCCTTACCATCGACAACGGCGCCCTGGCCGATTTCCTCGTCGACTCGCGTGCGGGTGGAGGTAACGGGGCAGTCGATCTCTCCGGCAACGTCCAGGCCACGGGCAGCGGTACCAACCTGAACGTGGCGCTGCACACCAATGCCAGCATCACCGGTAGCGTCAACGCTTCAGCGGGCAGCAGCGTCACGCTGACCGCTGACACGCTCTCATCACGGTTGAATGGCGCCGTTACCGCGGATGCCGCAACGGCCAACGTGGACTTGAGCAACGGCGCCACGATAACCGGCGGCGTGGCATTGACGAGCCAGTCCATCGGTCGGCTCTCTCTTGCCGGCAGCGGCACAATGTTGTCCAACAGCAACAGTGCCGCGGTCACTGTCGACGATAGCAACGTAACTATTAACCTTTACGAAGGCGCCACGTTGGCGGGCCGGAATAATGTCCTGGTCGATGTCGCAAACGCCGGCCAGGCCGACGTGACGATGGACAATACCGTACAGAGCGGCGACATGACCCGGTCTGCCGACAGCACGCTCAACGTTACGCTGCAAAACGCAACGCAATATACGGGCAATGTCACGGCCAACACCATGACCGTGAACAGCGGTGCGACATGGCTGCTGGCCAATCCGTACGCTTCGACCGTCGACACCCTGTCCATGAACAGTGGCATCGTCGACTTCAACTCGGCGACGGGGCCCTACAAGACGCTCACCGTAAACTCGCTGACCGGTGGCGGCGGCACATTCAACATGGGCGTGGATTTCAACCCCGGCGCCGGCAACGATCTGTTAGCGGTCAAAGGGCCAGTCAACAGCGCCAATCTGTTAGCCATCGGCGACGGCGATCAAGGCATTCATGATCCGCGCAACAACATCACTGTGGTGCAGACCGGCGGGGGCTCAGGTCAATTCGGGTTGGCGGGTACGGGCAAAGTGGACGCCGGGATCTATGTCTACTCCTTGAAGCCGGTCGGCAACGATTGGTTGCTGGTGCGCGATGGAACGACACCGCCTTCCAATCCCACGGATCCCACGAATCCTACCGATCCAACAAATCCCACGAACCCCACCGGCCCTGGCAATCCCAATAACGGCAACCCAACCTCTACGCCCGACCCCAAGGACTTGTCGCCGGCTGCAAAAACGGCGCTCAGCCTGTCCAGTTCCCTGCCCTATGTCTTTTACGGCGAAATGGGCACGCTGCGGCAACGCCAGGGCGACCTGCGCTTGAACAAAGCGGACAGCGGCGTGTGGGCGCGTAGCTACTACAACCGCACACAAATCGCCGAGTCCGCCGCGCCCGACTATGATCTGGACCAGTACGGCGGCGCCATTGGTGCCGACAAACGGCTGGTGCTGCAATCCGGTGACCTCTATGTCGGCGGCTTCGGCAGCTATAGCTACAACACGCTAGGCATCCAGGGCGGCTCCACGGGCCGTATCAACAGTTACGGCCTGGGCGGCTATGCCACTTGGGTGCGCACCGACGGTTGGTACCTCGATAGCGTGGTCAAGGCCAACAACTTCGAAAATGAAGCGCGCGTGATCGGCAGCAATGGCAAACCCGCCCGCGGCAAATACAGCAGACCTGGCATCGGGGCGTCGGTGGAGCTGGGCAAGCATATCGACATCGGCAACAAAGGCTTCATCGAACCCTACGCCCAGCTGGCCGGCTTCCATGCGCGCAGTGCGAGTAAAGACCTCGACAGCGGTTTCCAGATTCGCAGCGGGACGACCAAATCCTTCCAGGCGCAGGTGGGCATGCTAGCCGGGAGCAATATCGAGGTCGGCAAAGGCTATGTGGTGCAGCCTTACATCAAGGGCGCTTTCATCCGCGAATTCGTCAACGACAACAGCGTGACACTGAACGGCACGCGCATCCTCGACGACCTATCCGGTAACCGCATGCTGGTGGGCGCCGGCGTGGCCACACAGGTCAAGCAAAACCTGCAGGTGCATCTCGACGTGGACTACACGACGGGCGGGCCGGTGAACAATTCGGTGAACCTGAACCTGGGTGTGCGTTACGCCTTCTGATCGCTTCCAGCGATCAACATCCGGGCGATCCGCCGCGCGCTTATCCAGGCGCGCGACGGTCGCGAGCTATATCCAGGATCAGATACTTCCGATATGAGGGCGAGTACACAGCGATGAAAATCCGCGTTTCACCTCACATCCACGTCCTGGCCCACCAAGAGTCTTGAGCACGGTCAAGTCAATGGACGACCGCGGTCATGCGCAAGTTCGTCAACGAGAACACCGTCGCACTCAACGGCACCCGCATCAAGAACGACATGTCGGGCAACCACAGGCTGGTCGGCACCGGCGTGCGCTACCTATTCTGGTAGCCGCCAGGCAGGTCAGATTTTTCCGATATGTCCTAGGGTAAATACCAATGAGAATTCGGTTTTCACCTACCGATCACCGTCTCACCCGCCGACAATTAAAATACGACCCGGTCATTTGACGACCAGTCGTAGCGGCGCATGGGGCCGTGTCCAATCTCCCCATGCCTATGACATCCTTCCGTCTAAAAGCCACCGCCTGCCTGCTTGGCACCTCGTCCCTGTTGCTCTGTGGCACGTCTTACGCGGCGACAGATCCCTGCACTGGCGCGCCTTTAGACCGACAGGCGCAGATGAACGGCTCGACGACCACTTTCGCGAACGGCACACCAAAGACCGTGCCGGGTCCTACCAACTGTGCAGTCTGGTCTGTCACCAATGGCGGTTCGCTGGCCATCCAATCCGGTGGCGGCATCGGCAATGCTTTCATGGACATAGGAACCTTGAGCGTGCAGGACGGCGGAGTCGTCACGGGTTTCGCGGAAGCGGGGGGCTACTACCGTCCGTCAGACAGCACAGTCGATGGTCCCAGCGCGCAAGGGGTAATTGGCACAATCAACATCTATGGGGGAGGCCAGCTCGGAACAGCGCTAATCGGACCGCAGTCGACCCTGAATTCGCTAGGTACCGATGACAATAATCGTGCTCGTGTTGGCAGCATAGAAACCGATGGAACAGTCACATTGAGCCATACGTTGGTGGACCCCAACCTTGCCGTTTATACAGCTGGCGCCGCCCTGGCCATCGACGGCGGACAAGTCACCATCAACGACTCGGAAATCAGAGGCGGCAACGGCGCTGGCAACGCGATCCGAATAATGGGACAACGCACCGAAGCGAACACTACCGCTACGGTGAACATCACGAATAGCAAGATTGACCAGGTCCCGGATGCGGACGCGATCGCGCTACTCGACCGGGGCGGTTACCTGGATTACAACCTGACCCTTACGAATACAGACGTCACATCCGCCCCGAGCAACGCGCTTTACATTGGACAAACCGCCCCGCCTGTCACGAATGACGGCCATGGCGCAATAAATGTCTCCATCAGCGGCGGCACCTACACGGGTGGCAATGCGGGAATCGCGGCGGACGTGTGGGGCACTAAACCGGTCGATATTACGCTTACGAATGGCGTACATGTGCTCGCTCCCAACACCGGCGCAGGCGATATCGGCAATGCCATGCTGCTCACGGGCACCGCGAACGTGACGGCCACCGACAGCGTCCTGGAAGGTGCGAGCCATGGCTTGAAAATCGGCTCCGCTCGCAATGCCCTGGGCGGCCCGACCGTGGCGCTGGCGGACACACAAGTCACCGGCACCAACGGGTCCGCTATCTACATCACCCGCGGCAACCAGGATGCCGTCACGCATTCCACCATCACCATCGGCGCCGGTACGACGCTCAGCGGCGGCGACGGCAATATTCTTACCACCGACAACGGTGCCCTCGCCGACTTTACCGTCGACGGTAACGCGGGCACGCGCAATGGCGCAGTCAATCTCGTCGGCAACATCGCGGCCAGCGGCGCCGGCACCGGTCTGAACGTTCAATTGAAGACGAATGCCACCATCAATGGCAACATCGTCGCATCGGCGGGTAGCGGCGTCACTTTGGTGGGGGATACGGCGTCCTCCCATTTGAATGGGGCAGTAACGGCGGCCGCCTCGACGGCCAATGTGAACCTGAGCAACGGCGCCAAGGTCACCGGCGGCGTTGCCCTGAGCGACCGATCGACCGGGCAGATCGCGCTTACCGGAAACGGTTCGGCGCTGAGCAATGGCAATGGTGCCGCGATCAGCGTCAATGACAGCACCGCAACGATCGCGCTGAACAGTGGCGCAACGCTGGCAGGCAAGGACAATCTGCTGGTCGACGTCAGGAATGCCGGTCAGGCGGACGTCACGCTGGACAACACGGTGCAGACCGGCGACATGATGCGTGCGGCCGACAGCACCTTGAACGTGAAGTTGCAAAACAACACGCAGTACACCGGCAACGTCAAAGCCAACAGCATGACGGTGAGCAGCGGCTCCTCGTGGCTGATGGACAATCCGCAAGCCACGGATATCGGCGGCTTGACGCTCAATACCGGCCTGGTGGATTTCAATGCCGGCAACGGTCCCTTCAAGACGCTCAAGACCTCGAGCCTGGACGGGTCGGGCGGCCGCTTCAATATGGGCGTGGACTTCAACCCCGGTGCCGGCAATGACCTGCTGCAGGTCGCCGGCAAGGTGGACAACGACAACCGCCTGCACGTCGACGCCAAGGACCAGAGCGTGGCGGATCCCCGCAATCACATCACCCTGGTGCAAACAGGCGGCGGTAATGGCCAGTTCGGATTGGTGGAAGGTGAAAAAGTCGACGCCGGCATCTACGTCTACAACTTGCAGCGCACGGGTGACGATTGGGAATTGGTGCAGAGCGGGACACGCCCTGACAATCCCAAGAATCCGAACCATCCGGACGATCCGGATCACCCTGATGATCCCAATCACCCCAACAATCCCGACAACCCCGACAATCCCAACAACCCGGATAACCCCGGCAATCCGGACAAGAACCCGCCCAAGAACATTCCCGACGCCCAGCACCTGTCGCCCGCGGCCAAGACGGCACTCAACGTCGCCAGCGCTCTGCCCTTCGAGTTCTATGGCGAAATGGACACCCTGCGCAAACGCCAGGGCGACCTGCGCCTGAACAAGACCGACAACGGCGCATGGGTGCGCAGCTTCAGCAACTTCAACGAAATCCGCGAAGCGGCCGCGCCCGGCTACAGCCTGAATCAATACGGCGGCGCCTTCGGTGCGGACAAGCGCTTTGAATTGTCTTCCGGCGATATGTACGTCGGTGGCTTCGGCTCCTATAGCTACAACACCGTGGGCGTGGATGGCGGTTCGTCGGGACGCACCAACAGCTACGGCCTGGGTGGCTACGCCACCTGGTTGCGCAGCGACGGCTGGTATGTGGACAGCATCCTCAAGGCCAACAGCTTCGAGAACGATTTGCGCGTGGTCGGCAGCAACGGCACGCCCGCTCATGGCCACTACAACACACCGGGCTACGGCGGGTCGGTGGAAGTGGGCAAGCACATCAACGTGGGCAAGAAGAGCTTCGTCGAACCTTATGGCGAGCTGCAAGGCTTCGCCGCGCACAACGCCAACGAGAAACTGGACAGCGGCTTCCGCATCCACAACGGCGCAACCAAATCCACGCAAGGCGAGATCGGCGTGCTGGGCGGCACCAACTTCGAATTGGGCAAGGGCTACGAAGTACAGCCTTATCTCAAGACCGCGGTCGTGCGCGAGTTCGTCGACGACAACAGCGTGACGCTCAACGGCACCCGCATCAAGAACGACATGTCGGGCAACCACATGCTGGTCGGCACCGGCGTGGTCGTGCAGTTGAAGCAGGACCTGCAAGCGCACGTCGATGTGGACTACACCGCCGGCGGCCCCATCAAGCACACCACCGACGTCAATATCGGCGTGCGCTACGTGTTCTGAGAGCCGTCAGATCAAGTTGCGAGGGCGAGTCAGAAATTTCCGATGGGTATCAGGGTAAATACCGATGAGAATTCGGTCTTTACCTAACCCGCACCCTCGCCCATCGTAAAGAGTAGGCGCGAAGCAGTCATTCACCGACTGCTCGCGCTGGCGCATGGGGCCGTGTCACTCCCCCCTTATGCCTATCAAATCCTTTCGCCTCAAAGCCACCGTCCTCCTGTTGGGAACCTCTTCTCTGGTGCTATGTGCCGCCGCTCACGCAGCGGCCGATACCTGCTCGCCGCGTCTGAACACCGAGAAAAAAATGGACGAGCACGACAATCTTGTTTCGAACACCAACGGCTTGGTGACGATGAACAAGAGTTGTGAAAGCTGGGAGGCCAACGCAAATTCCACCATCACCGTTCTCGACAACGGCGGCCAGATCGGCAATGTGCAATTGACGGGAAATGCCAGCCTGCTGGTCAAAGGCGCCGCCACCCCCGCCGATCAGGGGGGCGTAGTCGCGGGATTCGTCGAGGCCGGCGGAACCTATGGGTCCCTTAGCGGGGGGACGACCGGGCCTAAGGGCGGCCAGGGAACCATAGGCGTCGAATCGGGAGGGCAGATCGGCTACGCGCTCATCGGCGCCGACTCGGCGTTGAATACCGTGCAGACCAGCGATCAACAAGCCAGGATCGGCGCAATCAGGACCGAAGGCACCGTCAGGTTGGACAATGCCGAGCTGGATTACGCCTTTGCGCCCCAATATCAAAACGACCCTCAAACCACTGCTGTCGTCGACCAGCGAGGGGGCACCGTCACCATCACCAACTCGTCGATCTCCGGCGATAACAACAGCAGGTTGTTGGGCGTCGAAATGGCTGTAACGGCCGCTGAGCCTAAACCAATCGCGACGCTGAACCTCACCAACACCACTATCGATCACGTCGCCAACTCGGGAATATTCGTCAGCGAAGGTGCCGGACTCTCCGACTACAAGTTGAATCTCACCGGCGATACGGTCACTGCCGGCAACACCGGCGCCGCACTCGATATACATCAAGCAAGTTCCGGCCGATACGGCAATATCACAACGCTGGTCAGCGGCGGCACGTACACCGGCCCGATCGGCGCGTCATTGGACGTGGATGGCGGCCATCCAGTCAACCTCAGTGTGCAAAACAACGCCACGCTGCGTGGCGTCGCGGGACAGGTCACCGATAGCGGGACCGCCTTGTGGATCGGCGGCGAGGCTTATGTGAATATCACCGACAGCAACTTGATCGGCGATACCAACGGGATCAAGGTGACGTCCAATTCCAACGCAAATTCGGGTCCGACCATCACCTTGTCCAACTCAACGGTGACCGGCGGCAGCGACGCCGCCATACATCTCACCCACGAAGATGGCGACACCGATCAACGCTCCGGCATCCAGATCGGCGCGGGATCGACGCTGACCGGCGGTGACGGCAACATCCTCAAGATGGACAAAGGCGCCGTGTCCTCGGTGTACGTTGACGGCCACGCTGGCGGCGACGCTAATAGCACCGTCAACCTGGCGGGCAATATTTCCGTGTCCGGTGCACGCACCGACTTGTGGTTGACGCTGAGAAATCACGCCACCATCGCAGGCGGCCTGACTGTCGGCGATACGGCTACGACTATTGCCACGATCGACGGTGCGGCTTCCTCGCTTGCCAACAAAGATGGCGCCGCCGTTACGATAGACAGCGGCAAGGGCACGATAAATCTGACCAACGGCGGCACGCTGGCAGGCAAGGACAATCTGTTGGTCGATGTCAGGAATGGCGGCCAAGCGGATGTTACGCTGGACAACACCGTGCAGACCGGCGACATGATGCGTGGCGCCGACAGCAACTTGAACGTGAAGTTGCAAAACAACACGCAGTACACCGGCAACGTCAAAGCCAACAGCATGACGGTGAGCAGCGGATCCTCTTGGCTGCTGGACAATCCTCAAGCCACGGATATCGGCGGCTTGACGCTCAATACCGGCTTGGTCGATTTCAATGCCGGCAACGGCCCCTTCAAGACGCTCAAGACCTCGAGCCTGGCTGGGTCGGGCGGCCGCTTCAATATGGGCGTGGACTTCAACCCCGGCGCAGGCAATGACCTACTGCAGGTCGCCGGCAAGGTAGAGAACGACAACCGGCTGCATGTTGACGCCAAGGACCAGAGCGTGGCGGATCCCCGCAATCACATCACCCTGGTGCAAACAGGCGGCGGCAATGGCCAGTTCGGATTGGTGGAAGGTGAAAAAGTCGACGCCGGCATCTACGTCTATGACTTGCAGCGCACGGGTGACAATTGGGAATTGGTGCAAAGCGGGACACTCCCTGACAACAACAATCCCAAGAATCCGAACCACCCGGACGATCCGGATCACCCCGATGATCCTGACCACCCCAACAACCCCAATAACCCCGACAATCCCGACAACCCTGCTAATCCCAACAACCCTGCTAATCCCAACAACCCTGATAATCCCAACAACCCGGATAACCCAGGCAATCCGGACAAGGACCCGCCCAAGGTCCCCGACGCCCAGCACCTGTCGCCCGCTGCCAAGACGGCACTCAACGTCGCCAGCGCCCTGCCCTTCGAGTTCTATGGCGAAATGGATACCCTGCGCAAACGCCAGGGCGACCTGCGCCTGAACAAGACCGACAACGGCGCATGGGTGCGCAGCTTCAGCAACTTCAACGAGATCCGCGAAGCGGCCGCGCCCGGCTACAGCTTGAATCAATACGGCGGCGCTTTCGGTGCGGACAAGCGCTTTGAATTGTCTTCCGGCGATCTCTACGTCGGCGGCTTCGGCTCCTACAGCTACAACACCGTGGGCGTGGATGGCGGCTCGTCGGGACGTACCAACAGCTATGGCCTGGGTGGCTACGCCACCTGGCTGCGCAGCGATGGCTGGTATGTGGACAGCATCCTCAAGGCCAACAGCTTCGAGAACGATCTGCGCGTGGTCGGCAGCAACGGCACGCCCGCTCATGGCCACTACAACACGCCCGGCTATGGCGGCTCGGTGGAAGTGGGCAAGCACATCAACGTGGGCAAGAAGAGCTTCGTCGAACCTTATGGTGAACTGCAAGGCTTCGCCGCGCACAACGCCAACGAGAAACTGGACAGCGGCTTCCGCATCCACAACGGCGCAACCAAATCCACGCAAGGCGAGATCGGCGTGCTGGGCGGCACCAACTTCGAATTGGGCAAGGGCTACGAAGTACAGCCTTATCTCAAGACCGCGGTCGTGCGCGAGTTCGTCGACGACAACAGCGTGACGCTCAACGGCACCCGCATCAAGAACGACATGTCGGGCAACCACATGCTGGTCGGCACCGGCGTGGTCGTGCAATTGAAGCAGGACCTGCAAGCCCACGTCGATGTGGACTACACCGCCGGCGGCCCCATCAAGCACACCACCGACGTCAATATCGGCGTGCGCTACGTATTCTGAACGCCGCCTGACATCGCGTTATCCACCGCATATCGGCCGCCCTCATGAGGCGGCCGATCCTTGATCGCCTCGTGATCTTGCAATCGTCATGTTTTCAAAACGCCGCTTGGGACTTTTCCCATATTAACGGCTCTTTAGGAATCCTAAAGTGAGACCCATGCTTTTGCGGCCTCTCCAACAACGCCATCGTTGGTCACACCGCGTCCTCAATCCACATATAAAAGGCGCTAGAAATGAAGCTCTTCAAGAGAACGAATATCTCGCTGTTGATCACCCTGTTGGGAACCGGTTTTGTCCTCGCGGCTCCTGTGGCCCACGCATCGACAGTCATGGAATGTCCTGGGGTGAACGATCAGCTTTCTCCTGATTCCCTGGACCCGACCAAGGTCGACAACGGCAAGACGACCACCCAACTGAAGCCCACCAAGAACGTCAGCACTAACGACGAGTGCGCGACGTATATGGCGACCAACGGCACGGTCAACGTGCAGAATGGTGGCAGCACGGGTAATGTCATCGTCCAGAACAGCGGCGTGGTGAATGTGCAAACCGGCGGCACCGTCAACGGCGTCATCACCGCCGGCAACTATATGGAAGCGAAGGACGGCACGTCGAGTCAGTATGGCGGCGTCGGCACCGTCAGCCTGTCATCCGGCTCGACCACCGGTGGCGTCCTGATCGGCGACGGTTCGACCCTCATCGCGAACGGCGCCGACATCGGCTGGGTCAAATCCGCGGGGACCACCAACATCACCGGCGGCACGATCAACCCCAAGGGTTATGGCCTGGGCACGCCGGACCAGGAGTACGATGCCGCCGTCGAGATCAATGGCGGCAGCGCCACCTTGAGCAAGGTCACCATCAACGCTTCCGATAGCGACATGGTGCAAGCCGGCGTTGCGGGGATCAAGATCAACGGCGACAGCAATTTCGATGGCCCCGCCGCCAACCTCGACATCACCATCAACGATCACACCGTGGTCACGGCCATCGACCCGCTGAACATCACGCGCAACGCCAGCGCGCCAGACGGCGACTACACCATCAATATCGCGGATTCATCATTCACGGCCCTGCAGAACACCAACACGGTGAGCGGCGCGGGCATGCGGGTGGAGGTCGCCGGCGGCACGCACCCGGTCGCCATTACCACGTCGGGCAGCACCTTCACCGGTTCGACCGGCCTGGAGTTCTCCACCCAGGACGCGGGCACCAGCCTGACCGACACAGGCAGCACCTTCAAGTCCGACAACACCATGACGACCGGCACCCCGACCGCCGCGGGCGTGGGCATCTTCGCCAGCGGCAACGGCAGCGTGGCGCTGAATAAATCGACGGTCATAGGCCTGGAAGATGGCATCACGCTGGACACGCAAGCCACCGGCGACGGCACCACGCTGACCCTGGCCAATGGCACGAATGTCAGCGCCGGCAGCGGCAGCGCCCTGCACATCGTCAACCGCCAAAACAATGCCAACGCCGTCGCGCATGTCTCGATTGAATCGGGATCGACGCTGGCTGCCGATCAAAGCGGCACCATCATCCAGGCCGACGGCGGCGCCAAGGCGCAAGTCAAGGCCGATAACGTCGCCTTGACCGGCAACATCGCGGCCACCGGCAAGGACACGAAGCTCGACGTCTATGCGCAGAACCAGGCGTCCATCACCGGTGCCTTCAACGCCACCACCGGCGCCAACCTGGGTGTAGGCGCCACCAATGCGAGCCTGACGGGCGACCTTGGCGCCGACGGCGCGGGCACGCAGGCAACCCTCCAACTCGATCAAAACGGCGTGTTCACCGGCAAGGCCCAGGCCATCAACGGCGCCACGTTGTATGTCAACGGCACGGCAAGCGGCGCCCAGTTGCATGGCGCGATCAGCGCCGATGCCAGCACCGCCAACGTGCAGCTGCAAAACGGCGCCCAGGCGGACGGCGGCGTGGCCCTGAGCAACGGAGCCACCGGTACGGTGACCGTCAGCGGCGCGGGTTCGCTGCTGTCGCGTGCCGACGGCGCCGCGGTAGACGTGGACAAGGGCACTGCCACCATCAACGTGCTCGATGGCGGCCACCTCCAAGGCCAGGACGGCACGCTCGTCAACGTCAGCCACGGCAGCGCCAAGGTGCTGCTGTCCAATACCGTGCAGGCCGGCAATATGACGGCGACGGATGGCACCTTGGATCTGACGCTGGCAGGCAGTGCACAACTCGACGGCAATGTGTCCGAGAAGAATGGCAGCGTGGTCCTCGCCGACAATGCGGTACTCAACGGCAATGTGGTCGGCCCCAACGTGACCGTGGGCGGCGCCGCCACCCTCAACGGCAATCTGGATGCCGACTCGCTGACCATGGCGGACAGCGGCACCTGGAAGCTGGGCAATGCCGCTTCGCAATCAATCGACACGCTGGCCATGAACGGCGGTAACGTCGATTTCAATTCCGGCAACGGTAATTTCAAGACGCTGAGTGCGAGTTCGCTGAGTGGGTCCGGTGGCACCTTGTCGATGAATGTGGACTTCAATCCGGGCGGCGGCAACGACCAATTGCAAGTCAGTACGGTCGACGGCACCCATGGCCTGCATGTCACCTCGGTCAATCAGGGCGTGGAGAATCCGCGTAACGACATCACCCTGGTTCAGAGCAACGGCGGCGATGGCAGTTTCAACCTGGTCGGCGACGGCAAGACCGATGCCGGTATCTACGTGTACGACGTGAAGCAGGACGGCAATCGATGGGAGCTGGTGCAATCGGGAACGCTGCCTCCGACCGACCCCACGGATCCGACCAATCCCACGAACCCGGATAACGGCAATCCGGCGAATCCCAACGGCCCGACCAATAATCCCATTCCCAAGCCCAAGGATCTGTCGCCCGCCGCCAAGACGGCATTGAGCGTGGCCTCGTCCCTGCCCTACGCCTTCTACGGTGAACTCGATACCTTGCGCCAGCGCGAAGGCGACCTGCGCATGAACAAGGCCGGCAGCGGTTTGTGGGTGCGCAGCTTCGCCAGCACCAACAAGATGGCGCAGTCGGCGGCACCCGCCTACGACCTGGACCAGTACGGCGGCGCCTTCGGTGCGGATAAACGCTTCCTGCTGTCCTCCGGTGGCGATATCTATGTCGGTGGTTTCGGCAGCTATAGCTACAACACCTCCGATATCGATGGCGGGTCCTCCGGCCGCACCAATAGTGCCGGCACTGGCGCCTATGTCACCTGGATGTCCCAGGGCGGCTGGTATGCCGATGGCACCATCAAGGCCAACAGCTTCGGCAATGAATTGCGTGTTGTGGGCAGCGATGGCAACCGTACCCGCGGCAAGTACGACAATTCGGGCTTTGGTGGTTCGATCGAAGTGGGCAAGCACTTCAACCTGCCCAACAAGGGCTACATCGAACCTTATTCGCAGGTCGCCGCCTTCCAGGGCAGCAGCGTCAACAAGACCCTGGATAACGGCTTCCGCATCCATGACGATCCCACCCGCTCCGTGCGTGGCCAGTTGGGTTTCCAGGCCGGCACCACCTTCGAGGCCGGCAAGGGTTATATGGTCCAGCCTTATGTGAAGGCCGCCGTGCTGCGCGAGTTCGTCAACAGCAACCACGTTGCGCTCAACGGCACCACCATTTCAGACAACCTGAACGGCAACCGTGCGTTGGTGGGGCTGGGCATGCAGGCGCAGTTGAAGCAGAGCCTGCAAGTCTACGCCGACGTTGATTACACCAGCGGTGGACCGGTGGACCACAGCGTTTCCGGCGATGTCGGCGTGCGCTACGCCTTCTAAGGCGACCGGTAGCGGCCTCGCGCCGCGGCCTTGTTTACCTCCCGCTCCTTCATCTTTTTCCATCCTTCTTCTCTCCTGAGGAGAGAAGAAGAGAAGAACGAAGAAGGGCCTTTATCTCCTTCGTCTCTTCGCGGTCTTCTTTTCTCTTGAAGAGAGAAGGGAAAGAGGGAGGATCTTTCTCCTTCCTCTCCTTTCTTCTCCCCTGAGGAGAAAAAAGGAGCAAAAAGGAACGTCAGGAACAACCATGTCGAACCGATTCAAACAGCGCGAACTCGCGCTCATGATTTCCTTGCTGGGCACAGGCCTGGCGTTCACACCGGGCGCGCATGCCGCGACCGAATGCAGCGGCGGCCAGAACCAGTTCTCCGCCGACGCCCTGGATGCGTCGAAGGTGCCGGCAGGCCAGCAAGCGGGCTCGGGCAAGACGCTGAACGTAAGCGGCTCGCACGACTGCGACACCTACCTGTCCAACAAAGGCCAGTTGACGGTGCAAACGGGCGCGTCGACCGGAAACATCCTGACCCAGCAAGGCGGTAAGGTCGTCGTGCAAACCGATAGCTCGGTCAATGGCATCATCGCGGCCGGCGGCGGCATGCAGCGTCAGGCGGGACAGGCGTCAGCCACCTACGGCACCACGGGTAACGTCACACTGCAAAGCCGCTCCCAGACGGCGGGCGTGCTGATCGGATCAGGTTCGACGCTGACCGCGAACGATGCCGACATTGGTTGGGTCAAAACCGCCGGCACCACCACGCTCACCGGAACGCACATCAGTCCCGCCGACTATGGCCTGGGCGACCCCGGGGTGCAATACCATGCCGGTCTGGAAATCAATGGCGGCACCACCACCATACAAGGCAACAGCGTCATCAATATGTTCAGCACGGTCGCCGTCGACCCGCACGCCGTGGGCATCGATGTGCATAGTGATAAGACTTACTCCGCCGGCAAGCCTATCGAGGTGCATGTCCTGGATACGTCCGTCAACTCGGGCACCGGCTTGAGCATCACTCGCGACAGCAGCGAACCCGACGTTGCGTACAACGTCGAGCTGAAGAATTCGACCTTCCTGGCCGACAGCGCCTCTGGCGGCAACGCACCCACCGGGACCGGCGCCTACGTATCCGTGACCAGCGGAGCGAAAGCGGTCAACATCACTTCCGAAAACAACCACTTCGAGGGGTCGAGCGGCCTGCAGTTCATTTCGCAGGGCACGTCCACCACGTTCAAGGATACGGGCAGCACCTTTTCGGCCGACAACAGCCAGACCACGCAGAATCCCAACGGCGCCGGCGCCGGCATCTATGCGGCCGGCCAGGGTCAGATGACGTTGAGCGGTTCAACCGTCAAGGGCCGTGGCGATGGCATCGAGATGGACACCCTGAGCAGTGGCCATGGCGGCAGCCTGGATCTGACCGACAACACGACCGTCACCGCCAGCGGCGACGGCGCGGCTTTGCATTTCGTCAATCATGGCAAAAATATGCGAGGCGAAAATTCGGTCGTGATCGAGTCCGGCGCGACGCTGGATGCAAGCCATGGTAACGGCAACATCATCCAGGCCGACGCCGGTGTTGACGGTGAAGTTCAGGCCAAGGGCGTCACATTGACCGGCAATATCCAAGCCCACGACAAGGGCACGTACCTGTTTGTCGGCGCGGCGGACCAGGCGGTCATCACCGGCACATTCAGCGCCTCTGGCGGTGCGAACTTGGGTCTCGATGCTGACAACTCAACCTTCAACGGTGACCTTATTGCCGATGGAGCCGGCACCCTTACGCAGATCAATATGAGCAATGCTGCCGTGCTGAACGGGGGAGCCCACGCCACGAATGGCGGGAAGGTCCAGGTCCAGGCCTTGGCAGAAGGCGTTATCCAGCACGGCGCGATAACCGCCGACGCCAGTACCGCAACCCTGCATTTGAGTGGCAGCGACCGGGTCGATGGCGGCATGATCCTGAGCAATGGCTCCGATGGTGCGGTGACCCTTGACCAAGGCTCACAGCTTTCGCGCGCCGACGGCGCCGCCTTGAGTGTCGACAACAGCACTGTCAGGTTGCAACTGATGAATGGCAGCCACCTGCAAGGCCAGGACGGTGCGCTTCTCAATGTCACCAACAATGGCAGCGCTCAGGTGTCCCTGGAAAAAACCGTGCAGGCCGGCAATATGACGGCCACCGACAGCACCTTGAATCTCACGCTCGAAGCCAACGCACAGCTCGACGGCGACGTGTCCGCGACCAAGGGTAGTGTGGTCCTCACCAAGAATTCGGTGCTCAACGGCAATGTGATCGCCCCTACCGTGACCGTGGGCGACACCGCCACCTTGAACGGTAATCTGGACGCCGATGCATTGACCGTGGCCGACAGCGGCACCTGGAAACTAGGTAGCGCTGCCACGC
Organism: Bordetella sp. LUAb4; assembly: GCF_021325795.1. Classification (GTDB taxonomy): domain Bacteria; phylum Pseudomonadota; class Gammaproteobacteria; order Burkholderiales; family Burkholderiaceae_B; genus Bordetella_C. The sequence continues at coordinate 586,275 of NZ_JAHPZX010000001.1, forward strand.
AATCGCTGGGCACGCTGACCATGGACGGCGGTACCATCGATTTCAATTCCGCCAACGGCAATTACAAGACGCTGAGCGCGAATTCGCTGAGCGGGTCCGGCGGTACCTTGGCGATGAACGTGGACTTCAACCCCGGCGGCAAGAATGACCAATTGCAGGTCACGACGGTCGACGGCACGCATGACTTGAAGGTGAATTCCGATCAGAGCGTGGCGCATCCCCGTAATGACATCACCTTGGTGCAGACCGGAGGCGGTGGCAACGGCAGCTTCAACCTGGTGGGTGATGGCAAGACCGATGCCGGTATCTACGTCTATAACGTGGAGCAGGAAGGAAACCGCTGGGAGCTGGTGCAGACGGGGACGCTGCCGCCTGATCCCACGAACCCCACGGATCCTACGAATCCTACCAACCCCGACAACCCGACGAATCCTACCAATCCGACCAATCCTACCAATCCCACGAATCCGGATAACGGCAATCCGGCCAATCCCAACGGCCCGACCAATAATCCCATTCCCAAGCCCAAGGACTTGTCGCCGGCCGCCAAGACGGCATTGAGCGTGGCCTCGTCCCTGCCCTACGCCTTCTACGGTGAACTCGATACCTTGCGCCAGCGCGAAGGCGACCTGCGCATGAACAAGGCCGGCAGCGGTTTGTGGGTGCGCAGCTTCGCCAGCACCAACAAGATGGCGCAGTCGGCGGCACCCGCCTACGACCTGGACCAGTACGGCGGCGCCTTCGGTGCGGATAAGCGCTTCCTGCTGTCCTCCGGCGGGGATATCTATGTCGGTGGTTTCGGCAGCTATAGCTACAACACCTCCGATATCGATGGCGGGTCCAGCGGACGCACCAACAGTGCCGGCACTGGCGCCTATGTCACCTGGATGTCCCAGGGCGGCTGGTATGCCGATGGCACCATCAAGGCCAACAGCTTCGGCAATGAATTGCGTGTTGTGGGCAGCGATGGCAACCGTACCCGCGGCAAGTACGACAATTCGGGCTTCGGCGGTTCGATCGAAGTGGGCAAGCACTTCAATCTGCCCAACAACGGTTACGTCGAACCCTATTCGCAGGTCGCCGCCTTCCAGGGCACCAGCGCCAACAAGACCTTGGACAACGGCTTCCGCATTCACGATGCGCCCACCCGCTCCGTGCGTGGCCAACTGGGCTTCCAGGCCGGCACCACCTTCGAGGCTGGCAAGGGCTATATGGTCCAGCCTTATGTGAAGGCGGCCGTGTTGCGCGAGTTCGTCAACACCAATCACGTAGCGCTCAATGGGACCACGATCTCGGACAACCTGAACGGCAACCGTGCGTTGGTGGGGCTGGGTATGCAGGCGCAGTTGAAGCAGAACCTGCAGGTCTATGCCGATGTTGACTACACCAGCGGTGGACCGGTGAATCACAGCGTTTCGGGCGACGTCGGCCTGCGTTACGCGTTCTAGGAGCGCCCGCCCTGGGCGTTGCCATCGCGAATGGCCGAAACTTGGTTATTAACCTGGGGGCCGGGCAGAGGATTTTTGTACGGGGGCCGGTCCTACACCGCGTAGCAGGAAGCGGCGGTAGACCGGCCCCTTGCCATGATCGACGACGATGGCGCCACCGACATTCATGCGTGGCTCGGACTTGCAGGAGGGATCCAGCAGCCATAAGGCGGGTACGCTGCCACGCGGCGGCACATCAGCCCATTGCGCCGGCAGGAAGCCCGCCGCCATGGGAACATTCAGCGCGTCGATGCGCGTGCACAGCCCCGCGAAGGACTGCGCCGCCAGGAAGGCCGCGCGTACCGGCGTGTTGCCCTCATTGCTCACCAGCACCTGGACAGCGATACGGTCCAGATTCACTTGCCACCCCAAGACTGTGATGCGCAAGGGATGTTCCAAAGCCGCCTGGCGCGGCCAGGTCAAGTCGGCGCGCGCCTCGCCCGCCAGCACCTGGGCGGAAGTATCGGCCAACCACATGGCGCCCGCGCGCCATTGCGCCAGCGCCGGGCTCTCGCAGCCGCCGGCATTGGTGACCACACGCCGCGCCTGGGTTGGCGTCATGAAGACCGGCGGCTGCTGTTGCGCCTGCGCCCGCCAGATGGCCCGCGCCGACACCTTAAGCCGCGCTCGCGCGACAGTTTCCAACTGAGTTGCCCGCGCGTCTTCGCGGCCAAAACGCGGGCACACGTCCGCCACCTTCTCCAACATATCCAGGCCGGTGATGGCCTGGTTCAATACATAGTTGTTGGTCGAGCCCGTCGATGTCACCGGACCGGCCACGGCGGTAGCTTTAGCCGCAACGGCGACGGGCGCGGCGGGCGCATCGAACGCGACAGCCGCCACACCGAAGGCGATGAGCACGGCGCGGGCCGGGCGCATGCTGGCAATCCTTGCCGCGGCGACAGGCTGCGCGGGTCCCCGAGTCGTGACACGGAAAGGCATGGCCTCGGCGTCCTTCAGCCCGATTTATCCACGCTGAGATCGAACAGGATGGTTGCATCCAGTTCCAGCACACCCTCGTCGTGCTGGTTCAGCACCACCCAGCTCCACGAAGTGATACCCAGATCCGGCCGTGATGACGACGTGCGCGCCGCCTGCACGCGGGCTTCCAGGCGTAACTCATCGCCGGGCCGCACGGGAACGCGCCAGCGCACTTCGCCCAGGCCGGGCGAGCCGAAGGACTCCGAATCGTGCAGCGCCGCGTCCACCGCCATGCGCATGGCCAGCGCGCAGGTATGCCAGCCGCTGGCGATCAGGCCACCCCACCGCCCTTGCGCCGCGCGCATCGGATCGGTATGAAACCATTGCGGATCGAACTGACGGGCGTAGGCCAGAATCTCGTCTTCCGTGACGGTTACCGGACCACCCTTGATCACCATGCCCTGCTTGAACTCGGCGAATTTCATATCGCGACATCCCCTAGGTCCACTGGCGGCAAGCATGCCGCTCCCGCATCACGGCGTCCCAGTGCAGGACGCCATGGCGCGGTAGGCCTTTAGGATAGTTCAAACTGGGCGGATGGGTCTCGCCGTGAAGGATGAGCCGAGCAGATCACCTAGCGTGGCCCTTGAAATGAAAGCTGCCGCATGCCGGCCGCCCGCAAAGCGGCCATGCATGCGGCACCAGCCCCGGGACGATTACCGGATTGGCCAGGGATACATCGCACCGCCCTGGTTCCACAGGGCATTGGTGCCACGCGCCAGGCCCAGCTTGCTTTGCTTGCCCACGTTGCGTTCGAAGATCTCGCCGTAATTGCCCACGGCCTTGATCGCGTTATAGGCCCACTTCTCATCCACGCCCATGTTCTTGCCGGCGCCCGGAGTGACGCCCAGGATGCGCTGGATGTTGGGATTGGGACTCTTCAGCATTTCATCGACGTTCTTCTGCGTGATGCCGTATTCCTCGGCTTCCATCAGCGCGAACAAGGTCCAGCGCACCACCCCCAGCCATTGGTCGTCGCCCTGCCGCACCATCAGCCCCAGCGGTTCCTTGGAAAAACGCTCCGGCAGGATTTCATAGTCGTCGGGCTTGGCCAGTTGCGTCGCCCGCACGGCGGCCAGCTGCGAGGCGTCGTCGGTGAAGGCATCGCAGCGGCCCGATTCGAACGCGCGCACGACTTCGGTCACCTTGTCGATCACCACCGGCGTGAACTTGATGCCATTGGTGCGGAACCAGTCGGCCAGATTCAATTCCGTCGTGGTGCCCGGCTGCACGCATACCGTGGCGCCGTCCAGCTCCTTGGCGCTCTTCACATTCGACGACTTGCGTACCAGGATGCCCTGGCCGTCGTAGAAGCTGGCCGCCACGGCCGCCAGGCCCAGAGACGTATCGCGCGTTTGCGTCAGCGTGACCGTGCGCATCAGCACGTCGACCTCGCCGGATTGCAGCGCGGTAAAGCGTTGCTGGGTCGACAGCGCGGTGCCTTTGTACTTGGACGCATCGCCGAACATCGACGCGGCGACCGCGCGGCAGATGTCGACGTCCATGCCTTCCCACTCGCCTTTGCTATTGGTGGCGCTGAAGCCGGACACGCCGTCGCTCAGGCCGCATTGCACATACCCTTTCTTCTTGACCGCGTCGAATACGGTACCGGCGGTAGCGCCGGCGCTGGCGCAGGCCAGCGCCACGGCGGCGGCCAGAACGGACAAGTGCTTTTTCATGATGGGTCTCCCGGGTTGGCGTGCATTGTTCAAACGGATGGTTCAAACAGACAGTCTCGAGCGGATGGCTCGGACGATGGCGGCAAGCGCGGCGGCGACTTGATCCGCGCCGGCCAACAGAAGAACTTATGCCGCCCGCGCTTCCGGGGCAATTAGGTAGAACACTAGGCGGATGACATCCGCCGGCGCGCGTCAGTGGTCCTGGCCGCCAGGCTGGAAGGCGGCGGCGGCGCGGCCGATGCGGTCGTTGACGGCATCCCATTCCGGCGTGCGGGGCGGGGCCTCGACCAGGATCTTGGCGTAGCCACGGCCATCGAGCTCGCGCATCAGCGAGTAGATCGCATGCGCGTATTGGGACGGATCGGCCGAAACCGGCTGCCAGGTCAACGCCGCATCCATTTCCAAGGGCCGCGGCGTGTAGCCGATGATGACGCAACGGCCAGCGGGCAGCCCGACGCCCACGACCAGGGCTTCCAGAGTGGGTCTGTCCACCAGCACCAAAGGCGTCCGCGGCGCGTAGTGGGCCTTCAGCGTACCGGAGGCGCGCGGCGCGGCGGCATCGGGCGCGGCGGGCAGCTCGCCCAGCACGCGGGCGATGTCTTGCGGCCGGATATGCCCGGGCCGCAACAGTACCGGGCCTATGCCTTCGTCAAGGCGCGACAGGTCCACGATCGTCGACTCGATGCCGACATCAGCCGGACCGCCCTGCAACACCGGCATGCCGGCCGCCACCTGTTCGGGAAATTCCGCCACCACATGTTCGGCACGCGTCGGCGACACATGGCCGAAGCGGTTGGCCGAAGGGCCCGCCACGCCGCCGTGTCCGCCTTTGAGCGCGGCAAACGCGCGCAGCAGGCGCTGCGCCACGGGATGCGAGGGGCAACGCACGCCTACGCTGTCCTGGCCGCCGCTGACCGCCGCATGGATATGCGGCGCGCGCTTGAGGATCAGCGTCAGGGGGCCGGGCCAGAAGGCATCGATCAAGGCCCGGGCCTGCTCGGGGATATCGCGCGCCCAGTAGCTCAGGTCGGCGTCCGGCGCGACATGCACGATGACGGGATGATTGGACGGCCGGCCCTTGGCGGCATAGATACGCGCCACTGCCGCCGCGTCTTCCGCATCGGCGCCCAGGCCGTAGACGGTCTCGGTCGGAAAGGCGACCAGCCCCCCGCCCAGCAGGACGCGGGCAGCGTGGTCGATGTCCTGTTCGCCGGCAGCGCTGGCGGCGTTACTAGCCTGGCTCATATCTGCATCCCCACCGCTCAATGCGGCGCCGGCAAACCCAAGGCCGCGGCCACCCGCGTGGCGTCGGCACGTGCCTGCCCCATGGTGGCGGCGATGATGGTCACATGGCCCATCTTGCGGCCACGCCGCGCTTCGCGCTTGCCATAGAGATGCAGCTTGGCGCTGGGCACGGCCAAAGCGGCGGCCCAGTCCGGCTCGCGTTGCGTATCACTGTCATCCGGATACCAGATGTCGCCCAGGATGTTCAGCATGATGGCCGGTGCCAGCAGATTGGTGCTGCCCAGCGGCAGGCCGGCCATCGCACGCGCCTGCTGTTCGAACTGGCTGGTGACACAGGCATCCATGCTGTAGTGGCCGCTATTGTGCGGCCGCGGCGCGATTTCATTGACCAGCAGACGGCCGTCGCGCAGAACGAAGAACTCCACACACAGCACGCCGTGGTAATCCAGGCCCTGGGCAATGGCCATCGCCGCAGCGCCCGCCTGCTGCTCCAACTGCGCATCGGGACCGGACAAGGCCGCCAGGGCCACGGTCGAAACCGCCAGGATGCCGTCGCGATGCACGTTGCGCGACACCGGGAACATGACGGTGGCGCCATCGAAGCCGCGGGCGATGACCACCGAGATTTCGTGGTCCAGCGCCAACAGCGCTTCCAACACGCAGGGCACGCCACCGAAATCGTCGAAGGCGGCCAGGGCTTGCTCACGGGTGGCGACACGGGCCTGGCCCTTGCCGTCGTAACCCAGCCGAGCCACTTTCAGAATGCCGGGGAATAGCGCCTCGTCGACCTGTTCCAGGTCCGCGCGCGTGCGCACGGCAGCATGCGGCGCTACCGCGATGCCTTGCCCGGCGATAAAGGCTTTCTCGGCGATGCGGTCCTGCACCACGGCCACGGCATCGGCGGCAGGGCTGACGCGGCAATGGGCAGCCAGGCTGCGCAGGCTCTGCGCCGGCACGTTCTCGAACTCAGTGGTGACGGCGCGGCACAGGCCGGCCAGTTCGGCCAGGCCTTGCTCGTCGTCGTAGGCGGCGTGGATGTGCTTGTCGGCCACCATGGCGGCGGGGCCATCGACGGCGGGATCCAGCACGGCCACCTTATAGCCCAGGCTTTGCGCGGCGTGGCAGAACATGCGGCCCAACTGGCCGCCGCCCAGCAGGCCCAGCCAGTCGCCCGGCGCGATGGTCTTGAACGGCGTGGCGGGGGCAGATGCGGCAACAGGCGCGCCACCGGAGCCCGTGGCCCCATCGGCGCCCGGCGCGGTTGCCGTGGACTTGCTATCGAGGTTGCTCGTTTCCGGGCGGCTCATGCCGATGCTCCCTCGGGCGGCACTTTCATATTGCGTGCCACTTCGGTCTGGCGCGCGCGGAACCCGACCAGCTTGGCGTGCAAGGCATCGTCGGTGGTGGCCAGGTTGGCGATGGCATGCAGCGCGGCGTTGGCGGCGCCGGCTTCGCCAATGGCGAAAGTGGCGACCGGCACCCCTTTGGGCATCTGCACGATGGACAGCAGCGAGTCTTCGCCGCGCAGATATTTGGACGGCACCGGCACGCCGAAGACCGGCACTTCCGTCAGCGCGGCCATCATGCCAGGCAGATGCGCCGCCCCGCCGGCACCGGCGATGATGGCGCGCAGGCCACGTGCGCGCGCCTGCGCGCCGTACTCGGCCATGTCTTGCGGCATGCGATGGGCGGAGATCACCTGCGTCTCGCAGGGCACGCCGAAGTCTTCCAGCATGGCGACGGCATGCTTCATGACGTCCCAGTCGCTGGAAGAACCCATGATGACGCCCACCCGCGGCGCGGTCGGGGACGAGATGGTCTTGGAGGCAGTCATAAGCCGGAGCGCAGTCGTATAAAACCTGGCATTTTACCGCGACCTACCGCGGGCTATCGGCGAGGGGTGTCGGCGTGGCGGGCGGCGCGGGCTGCAGGTCGGGCACGGTCGGCATGGGTTGCCATTCGTCAGGCAGCCAGGCGTAGCCTTGCCCGGGCGCCGGGCAGGCGGCCACGCCGCATTGCAGGCCGGCGGCCGTGGCCGCGGCCAGCACGGTGAAAAAAAACAGCCACATGGGCAAGGCCGTGAACAGGCCGACGCGGCGCGGCATGTCGTTATCGGTGGCCCTGCGGTCGAACATCAGCATGAACGTGCAGTAGACCAGCAGCACGCCATACCCCGCCAGGGACCAGGTGGCAGGGTGCAGGCCCAGCAGCGCTGGCGCGCCGGCGCCCTCGGGAACGGTGGCGACCAGGCGCGGAAGCACGTGCAGACCGCTGGCGGCGATACCGCCCAGCGCCGCGGCGAGCGTCATGGCGTAGTGCGCCGGCGACGGACCAAAACGCAGATTCAGCAGCAGCCCGGCGCCGGCCATCATATAAGCCAGGCGCTGCAGGTGCACGGCGGCATCCGGCGCATAGCCATGGCCGAACTCCCACGCGAGCGTGCTGCAAAGCACGGCGCAGATAGCCAGCAAGGCCAGCGCATTGAACGTAATCGAACCCGGCCGCGGCGGCCGCATGGCAAAGTTCATCATGATCAAAGCCGCAAGCCCGTCAGGGGCGCCAGATTCCACTGGCCGGCGACGGCCATCGCGAAAAGGATCAGCGTCAATGTCCAGAACGCGAAACTCGCGCCGCGGCGCCCACGCAATCCGAGCCAAATCGCCAGCGTGCCGAGCAGGAACGGCAGCAGCATGATCATGTGTCTATCTCCCCTTTGCGCCCCCCATGCGAGCGAATGCGCCGCACTATAAATGATGCCCGGGCAAAAGACGACTTCAGGCGTTAAATCGATAAAACAAACGGCCGCCCAAGGGCGGCCGTCATACCTTCGCTCAGCGACGACTACGCCATCAAGCGATCCAAGGCCTCGCGATACTTCGCGCCGGTCTTGGCCAACACGTCGGCGGGCAGGCGCGGCGCGGGCGGCGTCTTGTCCCACGGCTGCGTTTCAAGATAGTCACGCACGAACTGCTTGTCGAAGGACGGTGGGCTGGTACCGACCTTGTAGCCGTCGGCAGGCCAGAACCGCGAGGAATCCGGCGTCAGCACTTCGTCCATCAAGTGCAAGGTGCCCTCGTCGTCCAGGCCGAACTCGAACTTGGTATCGGCGATGATGATGCCCTTGGTCAGGGCGAAGCTGGCCGCCTCGGCGTACAGCTTGAGGGTCACGTCGCGGATGCGCTCGGCCATCTCCTGGCCCACTTCCTTGACCACATGGGCGAAATCGACGTTCTCGTCATGCGTGCCGAACTCGGCCTTGGCGGCCGGGGTGAAGATGGGCTGGGGCAGCTGGCTGGCCTGCTGCAGGCCAGGCGGCAGCGCGATGCCGCACACCGCGCCGGTAGCCTGGTAGTCCTTCCAGCCGGAACCGATCAGATACCCGCGTGCCACCGCTTCGACCAGGATGGGCTTCAGGCGCTTGACGACGACGGCGCGCCCGCGCACCTGGTCGACTTCGTCAGGCGCAACCACGTCCTCCGGCTGCACGCCGGTGGAGTGCGTGGGCAGGATATGGCCCAGCTTGCCGAGCCAGAACTCGGTCAGCTCGGTCAATACCTGACCCTTGCCGGGAACGGGGTCATCCAGGATGACGTCGAACGCGGAGATGCGGTCGGTGGCCACGATGAGCAACTTGTCGTCGCCCACCGCGTACATGTCGCGCACCTTGCCGCGTCCCAACAAGGGCAAGGACTTGATGCTGGATTGATGCAAGGCGGTAGTCACGGGCTTTGTTTCCTTACTTCACGACCTGGGTCAGCTTACCGCTGGCATAGGCCTGGGCGATGACGGTCAGCGGCGACGCCTTGATCTTGCTGGCGTTGCCGGCGGTGCCGAATTCCGTATAACGTTTGACACAGATAGCCTTGGCCGCGGCGCGCGCCGGCTTCAGGTATTCGCGCGGGTCGAACTTGGTCGGGTTTTCGGCGAAGAAGCGTCGCACGGCGCCGGTCATGGCCAGGCGGATGTCGGTATCGATGTTGATCTTGCGCACGCCGAACTTGATGGCTTCCTGGATTTCCTCGACCGGCACGCCGTAGGTTTCCTTCATGTCGCCACCGAATTCGCGGATCTCGGCCAGCAGTTCCTGCGGCACGCTGGAGCTGCCGTGCATCACCAGATGGGTATTGGGCAGGCGGTTGTGGATTTCCTTGATGCGGGAAATCGACAGGATGTCGCCGGTGGGCTTGCGCGTGAACTTGTAGGCGCCGTGGCTGGTACCGATGGCGATGGCCAGTGCGTCCAGATCCGTCTTGCGCACGAATTCGGCGGCTTGCTCGGGGTCGGTCAACAACTGGTCCAGGCTCAGCTTGCCGTCAGCACCGTGGCCGTCTTCCTTGTCGCCCTGCATGGTTTCCAGCGAACCCAGACAGCCCAGTTCGCCTTCCACCGTCACGCCAACCTTGTGCGCCATTTCCACGACCTTGCGGGTGACTTCGACGTTGTAGTCGAAGTCGGCGATGGTCTTGCCGTCTTCCTTCAGCGAACCGTCCATCATCACGCTGGAAAAGCCCAGGTCGATGGCGCCCTGGCATACGGCCGGCGATTGGCCGTGATCCTGGTGCATCACGACGGGAATGTGGAGATAGGACTCGACGGCGGCCTGGATCAGGTACTTCAGGAAGCCTTCGCCGGCGTATTTGCGCGCGCCGGCCGACGCCTGCATGATGACCGGGCTGTCGGTTTCGGCAGCCGCTTCCATGATGGCCTGGACCTGTTCCAGATTATTGACGTTGAAAGCAGGGATGCCGTAACCATGCTCGGCGGCGTGATCGAGCAATTGGCGCATCGAAACTAGGGCCATGACTAAAAGTTCTCCAGGGGTTTTATTGAGAAATTGGTGGGAAACGACGGATGCGGCGATTTTACCGGGGACGGCGGGAAAGTTCTTGCAACCATGGATTTACCTCTTCCAAGGGGCAGCTTCGGCGTATATCGGGGGGTCTGGATGTTACGCTGAACCTCGCGCCCATCCTGGCGGTCTGTAGCCTGGCGGCCCGCGGTCCGGTGCCCGTCGTCCCTGGCAGGCCCCCCTAGGCGGGCTCCCTGGGCGACCTCCCGCTTTTTCTCAAGGAAAGCTTATGAAAATCACGATCTCCACTGCGTTGCTCCTTCTGGCCATCGGCACCAGCGCCCAGGCCCAGGTACCGATATCGGCCCAGAACGCGCCGCCGGCGGCGGGCACGGGCGCAGGCGGCGTGCAGGAACTGAGCTTCCCCTCGCAGCCCGGCAGCTATTCGCCCCCTTCCACGCTGCGCATGACCGTCACGCCGCAGGCCACCCAGGTGCAGCCGCCGCCCGTACGCGATACCCCCGACAGCCTGCGCCGCTATACCGAATGCCGGGATGAAGCGGATCGGGCCTCGACGTCGTCGGCCAAGATGCGCGAGGCAGTGGGCCAGTGCTTGCAGGATCTCAACGCACGGCGAGCCCGGGGCGAGTAAACTTCGCCCCCGACGCATCAAGTTACTTTTTCGCGTAAGCCGCGCCCGCCTTCGTCATGACTGAGAATTCCAGCTCCGCCCCGCCGACCATCTTCCTGTACACCGAGGAAAAACGCGGCAATCAACTGGTCGAATCCGTGGTCATCGGCCAGTTTTCCGATTTCTCCGGTTCGGAAAAGCTGCTCGTGGTGCAGGACCCGCACACCCGCATCAATTTCGTCTACCGCATCGATGCGTTCAGCAATAACCTGGACGCCGTCTCCATTACGCATTACACGGAGGCGGATTTCGCCGCGCGCAAAAGCATCACGATCAACGGTGCCACCTTCAAGCTGGGGCCGCCGGCGGAGGCCGTGAAGCTGCTGCGCGGGAAGAACCAGTGGATCCAGGACAAGGGCGCGATTCTTTCCGTCCTGCTGCAAGGCGCGGCCACGAATACGAAGAGCGTCGGCTTCGTGCGCTCCAAGATCCAGCGCGATCGCATCGAAAAGATCCCGCCGGGGGTCAATGTCGAATATCTGCGAGACCGCACGCCGACGGCGACAGCGCCGGCGGCGGATGCGCAGGATCCGGCAACGCCCTGAGAAGCCGGATCGGAAGCTTAGTCGTTCACCGTGCAGGTGATCGGCTGGCCGCCCTCGAACTCCACGTCGTACGTGTGCTCGTCATCCCAAGGCAGGGTGAACCACAGCTCGTAGTCCTCGGCATCTTCGTCGAACAGCCAGACGGCACGCAGCGTGGCCTTGCTGACCATGGCGGACACGGAGTCGCCAGGCGGTAGTTGCTCGGGCGCAACACCCTGTTCCAGCCAGTCTTCGCGGGAGTAGTTTTCCAGCAGGAGCTCGGCAGCCGCCTCTATGCGCTGGTCCAGTACGCCCAGCAGCGTCTTCAAATTACGCAGGCCGTACGCGGTAGGCGCTTCGCCAGCGGTTTGCATCATGACGTGGATAGGCGGCCGCCCGGAGGCAAAGGACACCTGCTCGGCAGCCCATAACTCCGGTTCTTCATGATCCTGGACAAAATGGGGATCAACCATGGCAAGCCTCCTAAAGACAAAAATATATTCCGCATGCTCATTTTGGAAAATTTCAAAACGAAACGGTACATGCGGCGTTACAGCCTACATCGTAGCGTGTAATCTTTGTCGCCAAACAGGCCGTCACGCGTAACTATATTCCTATTTTCCGCGGGATTTCTGGCACGCACGTGCGAAATTTGAGCCGATAATAGATACATCTGAACAACAAAAAATAACCAATTCCAACACTCAATTGTCACAGGTAGCAGTCAAACACCCTCGCGTCTTGTCGCGTGTCGCGTGCTGCGGGTTGAGCCTGGGCCTGTTTTTCGGCTGGCCGGCGACCCGCGCGGCCGACGCGCCGGGCCAGGAAGATCCGACGTCGTCCAGCGTTGCATCCGCCGAGGCGCGCGCCGTCGCACAGGTGGTGACCGGCATTCTCGGCTATGCGCGCTGGCCCACGCCACCGCAGCCTCAACCGCCGCTGTTGTGCGTAACAGGTAGTTCGCCCTACTCCGCCGCCCTGCTGGCCGGCGACGAGTCGGTGGCCACCGTGCGCGCGCGCCGGGTAGCGCCTGAAGACGCCCGCCTGGCACAGATGTGCGAAGCGCTGTATGTGGGTGATCTGCCCCCTGCCCTGGCGGCGCACCTGCTGCAAGGCGTCATCGGCAGGCCGGTCGTCACCATTCTGGAACACGATCTCGATTGCGGCCGCGGCATGTTCTGCCTGGACATCCAGAACGGGCAGGTCGGCTTCCAGATCAACCTGGACATCATCGCCCGTAGCGGCGTGCGTATCCACCCGAGCGTGCTGCAACTGGCACGCCGCAAGCCTCAGTCATGACATCCAAGCCGACTTCCTCCGGTTCCCGCCTGCCCACGCTGCGCGACGCCCTGCACCGCGCCCAGGTGTCCGTCACCGTCCTTGCGGTCGGGCTGGTCGGCCTGGTGCTGACCGTCATGGGCCTGGTGGCCCTGCGCGCCTATGCCGAACACAACACCGGGCTGATCGCGCGGTCCATGCTCTATACCGTGGAAGCCTCGGTCGTATTCCATGACGGGCCGGCGGCGCGCGACGCCCTGGCCCTGATCGCCACCACGGAAGGCGTGGGTACAGCCGTCGTGTTCGACACCGATGGCCTGGTGCTGGCCCAATGGAGCCGCCCGCCCGACACCAGCCTGGCCTGGATACAGCAGCCTTTCGAGCGGATCTTCACACCGCCGCCCATCGTCACGCCCATCGTGCATCGCGGCCATACGGTCGGCACGCTGCTGCTGACCAGCCATCCCGGCAGCATGCTGGCCTTCCTGCTCAAGGGCGTGGCCGGCGTGCTGGCCTGCCTGCTCGCCAGCGCCATGCTGGCGCGCGCCATCGCGCGGCGGACCTTCGAGGATATCGTCGAGCCCTTGCGCAACCTGGCTCACGTCGCGCACGCCGTGCGCAATGAACGGGCCTTCGGCGTGCGGCTGCCGCCGGCGGAAATCGCCGAACTGAATGCGCTGGGCGAGGACTTCAATGCCTTGCTGGACGAGCTGCAGGCCTGGCAGAGCCAGTTGCAGCACGAAAACGCCAAGCTGGCGCATAAGGCGGCGCATGACAGCCTGACCGGCCTGCCCAACCGCGCCCATTTCGAGGAAAGGCTGGAGCAGGCCATCCGCGACGCCACGGTGCTGCACCAGCGCGTCGCCGTGCTGTTCATCGACAGTGACCGATTCAAGGAAATCAACGACCAGCAGGGGCATGCGTCGGGCGACGCGGTGTTGATCCATACCGCCGCGCGCGTGCGCAATCTGCTGCGCGAAAGCGATCTGGTGGCGCGGCTGGGCGGCGATGAATTCGCCGTCATGCTGGCGCCGGTACGCGACACCGACACGGCGCGCCGGTTGGCCGAGGCCATCCTGGAAAGCATGCGCAAGCCCATCCGTTTGCCGGGCGGCACCGAAGCCGTGAGTTCATTGAGCATAGGCATTGCCGTCTACCCCGACCATGCCACGAACGTACGCGACCTGTTCGATGCCGCCGACGCCGCCATGTATGGCGCCAAGCGGCTGGGCGGCGACAGCCAGGCGTCGGCTCAGGCCACGCCCGCTGCGCCCACCCTCCCCCCTTACTCCAAGGAGATGTCCTCGTGAACGTTATGCCCCCCTTCCTCGCCCGCATGGCCGGCACCGTGCTCGTTGCGATGAGCGTCCTGCTGCTGACCGCGTGCCAGACGGTACCGCAAGGATTGACGCCGGCGCAGATCGCGGTGTTGAAGGAAGAAGGTTTCAACCAGACCGATGAGGGCTGGGAATTCGGCATCTCGGACAAAGTGCTGTTCGACACCGACAAGGCCGTGGTGAAACCGGCCAGCGTGGCGAACATCCAGCGCCTGGCGGGCCGCCTGCTGGGCGTGGGCCTGAACCGCATGCGGCTGGACGGACATACCGACAACCGCGGCAGCGACGCCCATAACCAGCAATTGTCCTTGCGCCGCGCGCAGGCGGTAGCGGACGTCGTCGTCGCCGCCGGCATGCCAGCGGCGAATGTCGAGGTGCGCGGCCAGGGCGCCACACACCCCGTTGCCGACAACGGCACCGCGGCGGGCAGGGCGGAAAACCGGCGCGTGGCGGTGGTTATTGTGACAAGTTAGGCCGGCGCTTACCGGCCCTTTGTCCATCAAGCCGCCACTGCCTGCGTGCGCGGCGCGGGGGCGCGCGCGGCGGCCGCCACCATCGGGTACTGCGCGGCAAAGGCCAGCCGGCCGCCACTCCACGTATGACTGACCAGCGGTTGGCTTTGCACCAGGTTGACAGCGATCAGGTCGGCCCGCAAACCCACGCGTATATGGCCGCGATCGCGCAACCCGCAGGCCTGCGCCGGATTGCCCGCCACCAGCGCGCTGGCCTGGGACAGCGTCAACCCGGCCTGATCCACGGCAGCGAAGGTTGCCGCGATCAGGGTGGACGGCTGGTAGTCCGAGCACAGGCAACTGGCGACACCGGCACGTATCGCGTCGATGGCGCGCATCGAGCCGCTCTGGCTTTGGCCACGCAGCACGTTGGGCGCCCCCAGGATGGTGGGCAGGCCGCAGGACACCGCCGCCTTTGCCGTGTCCAGATTGATGGGAAACTCGCTCATCGACACCCCCAGATTGCGCATGGCGGCGATGCGATGTACCGAATCGTCATCATGGCTGGCGGTGGGCACGCCGGCGGCGCGCGCCTGTTCCAGCAGCAGTTCGACCCGCTGCGCGGAACCTTCCATGCCGGCCAGTTTCGAGCGCGCGGCTTCCTCGGCCTGCTCGCGGCTGAAGCCATGATTGCCCATGACGTAATCGAGATACGCTTCCAGCGTCTTGAACTGGCCCTGCCCCGGTGAATGATCCATGACGGACAGCAAGTCCACCATGCCCTCCGCGATCAGGTCCTGCAGATAGGGCAGCGCCGTCTCATCGCTGATTTCGTAGCGGCAGTGAATGCGGTTGTCGACCAGGCCATGCTGGCGGAAAGCATGCACCGCGCGGATCAGTTCACCGGCCGTCTCGTTATTGCGCACGCCCCATTCGCGATTGGCGAAGGACAGCGCGTGATAAGGGGTGCTGATGCCGGCCGCGGCATTGCGGCGATCCACCTGCGCCACCGCGAAGTCGAAGGGGAACAGCACGCGCGAACGGGGCTCGGCTTCTTTCTCGATGGCGTCGCAATGCAGGTCGATCAGACCCGGCATGAGGATCTGCCCTTGCAGGTTCACTTCCTGCGCGGCGCGTGCGCCAACGGGATCGATGGCGGCGATGTGGCCGTCCTCGATCAGCACGGCGCTGTTTTCCAGCACGGCGTCGGGCAGCACGACGCGGGCGTGCGTCAATAACGTGGCGGTCATGATCTACTCCGTCAAGGCGGCCGGGCTGGCCAGGGTGGCGGGGTTCAAGCCTATCACTCGGGTGGCGACGGCGTCACGCACCGCTTCGTCGTGGAAGATGCCGACCAGGCAGCGGCCCTCGGCCATCGCCTCGCGGATCAGTTCGACCACCACGGCGCGATTCTCCGCATCGAGCGACGCGGTGGGTTCGTCCAGCAGCAGCACCGGATGGCCGCCGATCAAGCCGCGCGCGATGTTCACGCGTTGCTGTTCGCCGCCCGAGAACGTGGCCGGCGGCAAACGCCACAGGCGCTCCGGCAAACGCAGGCGCGCCAGCAGCACGGCCGCGCGCGCGCGGGACTCCTCGATGGCGATGCCTCGTTGGCGCAGCGGTTCAGCCACGACATCCAAGGCGCCTACTCGCGGAATCGCGCGCAGGAACTGGCTGACGTAGCCGATGACCTCGCGGCGCAGGCGCAGGATGCGCTGCTCCGGCGCGCCGGTCAGGGTCACCCACTGTTCGCCGTCGCGCACGCGGATGGTGCCGGCGGTGGTCAGGTAATTGCCGTAGAGGCAGCGCAGCAGCGTGCTCTTGCCGGTGCCCGACGGCCCCGACAGCACCAGGCATTCCCCGCGCGCCGCCTCGAAATCGACATTGTCGAAGACGGGCAGGCGCACGCCCCCCTGGTTGTGCAGGGTGAACATCTTGCCGACCCCGCGGACTTCTATCATCGTCTGTGCTTGTGTCATGGTCAGCTCTGCAAGATGGAGGAAACGAGCAGTTGGGTATAGGGATGCTGCGGATCGTCCAGGATCTGGTCGGTCAAGCCGCTTTCCACCACGTACCCCCCACGCATCACCAGCGTGCGGTGCGCCAGCAGGCGCGCCACGGCCAGATCGTGCGTCACGACGATGGCGGCCAAACCCAGATCGGCCACCAATTGGCGTAGCAGGTCCAGCAGGCGCGCTTGCACCGATACATCCAGGGATGCGGTCGGCTCGTCCATGAAGACCAGGCGCGGATGCGTCACCAGGTTGCGGGCGATCTGCAAACGCTGCTGCATGCCGCCCGAGAACGAGGCGGGCGCGTCGTCCAGGCGGCCGACGTCGATTTCCATCTTGTGCAGCCAGTTGCCGGCCACTTCGCGCAGGTCGCCATAATGGCGCTCGCCGATGGCCATCAGGCGCTCGGCGATATTGGCGCCGGCGCTGACCTGCATGCGCAGGCCGTCGCGTGCATGCTGGCGCACGTAGCCCCAGTCGGTGCGGGCCAGCAGGCGGCGCTGCGCGCCCGACAGGCTCGCCAGATCGGTGGGCCCTTGTTCGCGCAGGTCATAGCGCACGCTGCCATGCTGGGCGGCGACTTGGCAGGACACCGCCTGCAGCAGCGTGCTCTTGCCCGAACCGGATTCGCCGACGATGCACAGCACTTCACCCGGATAGAGGTCGAAATTGATTTCGCGGCAACCGTGCACGCCGTCCCACGTGTGGGTCAGGTCGCGCACCGACAGCAGCGCTTGTTCGGTTCCGTTCATGCCTGTTCCTCGCGTCGCGTGGCGCAATATTCCGTGTCGGAGCAGACGAAGCTGCGGCTGCCTTCGTCGTCCAGGATGATTTCGTCGAGAAAGCTTTCGTGCGAACCGCACAGGCTGCAGTGCTGCGACCAACGCTCGATGGTGAAAGGATGGTCGTCGAAGTCCAGGCTCTTCACCTTGGTGTAGGGCGGGACGGCGTATACGCGCTTCTCGCGGCCCGCGCCGAACAGCATCAGCGCCGGGCTGTAGTTCATCTTGGGATTGTCGAACTTGGGGATGGGCGACGGCCGCATCATGTAGCGGTCGTTCACCAGCACCGGGTAATCGTAGGTGGTGGCGATGTGGCCGTGGTGCGCGATGTCTTCGTACAGCTTGACGTGCATGCCGCCGTACTCGGCCAGGGCATGCATGGTGCGGGTCTCGACTTCGCTCGGCTCCAGCCAGCGCAGCGGCTCAGGGATGGGCACCTGGAACACGATGATCTGGCCGGCGCGCAGCGGCGTTTCCGGAATGCGGTGCCGTGTCTGGATGATGGTCGCGGCGGTGGTCGTGTCGGTGGTGCGCACGCCCGACACCCGGCCGAAGAAGCGGCGGATGTTGACGGCGTTGGTGGTGTCGTCCGACCCCTGGTCGATGACCTTGAGCGTGTCGTCGGCACCGATGATGGCGGCGGTCACCTGGATGCCGCCGGTGCCCCAGCCATAGGGCAAGGGCATTTCACGGCTGCCGAAGGGCACTTGATAGCCGGGAATGGCGACGGCCTTGAGCAGGGCGCGGCGCAGCATGCGCTTGGTCGATTCGTCCAGGTAGGCGAAGTTATAGTGCGGATCGCGCGCGACAGTGGCGGCGTCCTGGGGAGCGGGAGTGTCCATGGGAATCCTGCGAGCCTCGTGTTCGTTGAAGGTCAAGCCTGCTGCGTTTCGGCGGCCGCGATGGTGGGGGCTTGCGCTGCGTTCTCGGCCCGGTCCGCCTGGATACGGCGCAACAGCGACAGGCTGGACTGGAAATCGACGTAATGCGGCAGTTTCAAATGCTGCGTGAAACCGGATGCCTCGACGTTGTCGCTGTGGTACAGCACGAACTCGTGATCGTTGGCGGGCGACGTGGCCGCTTCGCCCAACTCTCCCGCGCGCAGCGACCGGTCCATCAAGGACATCGACATGGCCTTGCGTTCCCCGTAGCCGAACACCAGGCCATAACCGCGGGTGAAGGTCGGCACCTGGTGTGCCTTGCCGGCGAACTGGCTGACCATCTGGCATTCGGTGACGTCGATCTGGCCTATGGTCACGGCGAAACCGAGTTCCTCCACGTACAGCTCGACATCCACCGAGCCATAGCGGATTTCCGCCACGAAGGGGTGGGTGTTGCCATAACCACGCTGAGTTGAATATCCCATCGACAGCAGGAAGCCTTCGTCGGCGCGCGCCAGGTTCTGCAGGCGCGCGGCGCGGGTGGCGGGAAAGGCCATGGGCTCGCGCGTCAGGTCGAAGGGCGCGGGGTCGCCCACGGGTATCGTCTCCGCTTCCATCAAGGACTCGCGCTCCAGCAGATCGGTGACGCGCGGCATGGTGACGGCCAAGGGCTCGGCCGCCGGCGGCAACGGCGCGGGCACGGGCGCCGCGTCGTCTTCCAGCGAGAAGTCCAGCAGACGCTGCGTGTAGTCATACGTGGGGCCCAGCACCTGCCCGCCCGGCAAATCCTTGAACGTCGCGGAAATGCGCCGCTGCAGGCTCATGCGGGTGGTTTCCAGCGGTACGCTGTAGCCAAAGCGCGGCAGCGTGGTGCGATAGGCGCGCAGCAGGAAGACCGCTTCGACGACGTCGCCCGCCGCCTGCTTCAAGGCCAACGCCGCCAAGTGCGGGTCGTATAGCGAGCCTTCGGCCATCACGCGATCCACGGCCAAAGGCATTTGCGTGCGGATCTGCGCCAGGGTCAGGGCCGGCACGGCAGGATCACCTCGCCGGTAGCTGTCCAGCATGCGGTAGGAATTGAGGATGGCGCGTTCGCCTCCCTTCACGGCAACGTACATGTCAGGCCTCCACCCGCGTCGTGCGCGGCAGACCGCAAACCGCGCGGTCGTGCGTCAGCAGCACGTCCACGCCTTGCGGGAAACGACGGTGATTGACGGCCCATTGCCGCCAGAAGTCAGCTGGCAACCCGGCGGGCGCCAGCATGCGTTCATCGGCGATGCCGGGGCCCGTCAGCCGCAGCGTGGCGCCGCCCTGCCAACCCGCCACCTCGATCAGCAAGGTGGTGGAGCGATCAGGGTAGGCCGGGTCGCCGCCATTGCAATCGGCCAGGTCGGGTGCGGCATGGCCGGCGGGCACCACCACGAAGGTTGCCTGCGCCGGTGTGTCCACCAAAGGGCAACCGCAGTGAAAGCGCAGGAAAGCAGCGGCCGCGCCATCCATGCCGGCCGGCAGCCAGACCGGCGTATCGACATCGGCCAGGGTCAGCAACAGTGCGGCCAGGGCGGGCGACAGGCCCTTGGGTACGCCGCAGTCGGCCGCCAGGGCTTGCGGCTGGCCCGGCTCCGCCATGGCTTGCAACGCGACGCGGAACACGGCCTGGGCCTGTACGCCTGGATCGGCGAAACCCGGCAGCAGGTTGGTCACCGGCGCGGCGGCGCGCGCGGTTCGCGCTAGTGGCTGGGCCTGCGCACTGGGCTGCGGGTTGGACTCCAGATAGCGCTGCGAAGTCGTTTGCGTAACAGCAGGGTTCATCTCAATTTTCTCCACGCACCATGGTGAAAAATTCGACGCGGGTCTGGGCCGCCTCGGCGGCGCGGCGCGCGCGGCGTTCCTCGTGGACCCGGGCCAAAGGGGCGACGACGATGGTCTGCACCGCCTCGTACCAGTCGTCCATCTGCAACAGGCCGTCCAGAACGGCGGCCTGTTCGGCATGGCGCAGGGAGCGGCCTTGCACATAGGCGGTACCGACCACGCCCTGCTCGAAAGCAACAGCGCAACGAGTCACGGACATTTCGCCCAGATTGAACTGTTCGCCGGTGCCGCCGGCGCGGCCGCGCACCATCGTCATGCCGACTTCGGGAGCGCGCAGCGGGCGGAAGGCGGGCAAGGGTCCCAGGGACTGATAAGCCTGGTCCAGCGCGGCGCCATCGGCAAGGGCCAGGACGCGCATCCATGCGGCGCGGGCAGTCTGCGACCCGGTTTCGGGCGTATGCGTAGTCATCCGTTTCCTCTAAACGTCTATACGAATAGATGCTAGTATGGACCCAGGCGCCAGGCAGTTCAACACAGCCGCGATGAATTTTTGATGACAGTCGCGATTCGCGGGGAGCGCCCGGCTGGGGCAAAATCCCGCATTCCATATCCACATTCAAGCGGCGCGCGCTGCGACGCGCGCCCAACAGGAAGTCAATAATGTTCGAACGACGATCGGGGATCGCGGTCTGGCGGCAGATCGGTGAAGCGCTGGCGATGGATATTCGCAACAAGCTTTACAACCCGGGCGAACAGTTGCCGCCCGAGCCTGAACTGGCGGCCAAGTTCTCCGTCAACCGCCACACCATCCGGCGCGCCATGGGCGAGCTGGAGCAGATCGGCCTGGTGCGGATCGAACAGGGGCGCGGCACGTTCGTGCAGGAACATGCCATCGACTACGCCATCGGCAAGCGCACGCGGTTTTCCGAGAACCTGCGCAGCCAGGGCTTGCTGGGCCACGTCGAGGTGCTGGGCAGCCAGGCCGAGCGGGCTTCCGAAATCGCCGTGCAACTGGGGTTGCCGCGCTCCACGACGCTATTGCGCGTGCAGCTGATCGGCAAGGCCGAGAACCGCAGCATCAATGTGTCGGATCATTATTTCGAAGAGAAGCGCTTTCCAGGCTTCGCCGACAAGTTGAAAGAAGCCAAGTCGATCTCCAAGGTATATAAGCAGTTCGGCATCCAGGACTACACCCGCAAATGGTCACGCATCACCGCGGCCCTGCCGGACGAGAACATTGCGCGCCTGCTGAATCAACCGAAGACGCGCCCCATCATCCAGATCGAAGCACTCAACGTCGACGCCGAAGGACGCCCCCTGCAATACGGCATCACACGGTTCGCCGGGGACTGGGTGCAATTGATGATCACAGGGGACGATTAGCCAGCCCGCCACGCCCTGGCAGGCCTCAAGAAATAATCCCGTCAAACGTCTAGACATCTGTTCGTAATCAAACGAGCATATAGTTTCCGTTCCACGCCACCTGACCGGTTCTTCCGGCGCCGCTGCCGCCTATGAAAACGTCCGTATCTCCCCAATCCGCCCTGCCCGGCATCGCCGGCCGCCGCGTACTGACTTCCGACGGTTTGCGCGCCGCGCGCCTGGGTTTCAACGGCGACCGCGTCGCCCCCGGCGCGGGCGCCACGCCCCTGCTGGATGCCGGTGACCTGCTGGTACTACCCGGCATCATCGACCTGCATGGCGACGCCTTCGAACGCGCCATCATGCCGCGCCCGGGGGTGACGTTTCCCTATGACAGCGCCTTGCACGACGTAGACCGCCAATTGCTGGCCAACGGCATCACCACCGAATTCCACGGTGTCACCCTGTCCTGGGAAGGCGGCCTGCGCGGCGAGCCTTATGCGATGCGCATGTTCGACGCGCTCGACCGCATGCGCACGACCCTGGGGGCGCGCCACAACGTGCACCTGCGCTTCGAGACCCACCATGTCGGCGGTGTCGATGTCGCCCGCGAATGGATACAGTCAGGCAGGGTGCAGTTCCTGGCCTTGAACGACCACCTGCCCAGCATGGCCAAGCGCCTGGGTAACGACCGCAAGCTGCTGCAGTACGCGGAACGCGCGGAGTGCGACCTGGATACGTTCCAGGACCGCATCCGTGCCGCCATGGCCTGCGCCGACGAAGTGGCCAACGCCATGCGCGAATTGACCGAGTGCGCCAAGCAGGCAGGGCTGGAAGTGGCTTCGCATGACGATCCCGATCCCGCCACTCGCCGCTACTATCACCAGTTGGGTTGCCGCATCGCCGAATTTCCGCTGACCACCGAAGTGGCTCACGTCGCGCGCGAGCTGGGCGACTTCACCGTGTTCGGCGGACCCAATGTCGTGCGCGGGCGCAGCCATACCAATGCGCCCAACGCCACCGAGATGATCCGGGCCGGCCTGTGCGACATCCTGACGTCCGACTACTACTATCCCGCGCCGCTGGCCGCCGTGATGAAGCTGGTCGCTGACGACGTGCTGCCGCTGCCCCAGGCCTGGGCGCTGGTGTCGCGCAACCCGGCCCGCGCGGCCGGCCTGCGCGACCAGGGCGCGCTGGACGCCGGCATGCTGGCCGATGCCATCATCGTCGACGACAGCATTCCCGGCGTGCCGCGCGTCTGCGCCGCCATCGTTGGTGGCCGCCTGCGCTATGCCACGCAGCAGTTCGACACGGAACTGCTGCAACAGGCCCAGGCCGCCTGAGTCCCGCAGGCATCGCCATGAACCAGGACCAGGAAGCCTATCGCTACGCCATATACCTTGCCCCCGTGGGCCATTGGCGCGATATCGGCAAGCGCTGGCTGGGCCGCGACGAAGACAGCGGCGCGGCGATAGCGCGCGCATCCGCCGACGATGCGCGGCTGGATGCGTGGACCGAGGCGCCGCGCCACTATGGTCTGCATGCCACGCTGAAGCCGCCGTTCCGGCTGGCGCCCGGCACCGATGCCGCCGGCCTGGACCAGGCCATGCGCGCACTGGCGCGAGCTCACCAGCCCTTCGGCATCGCGCTGGAACTGCGTTCGCTGCGCGGTTTCCTGGCGTGGTGCCTGGTGGAGAACGAGTCGGCCTGGACGCTGGACCAGGGCGACGTCGCCACCGGCCGTGCCGCCCTGCACGCCCTGGCCGATGACGCGGTACGGCGCCTGGACCCGTGGCGCGCGCCGCCCGCCCCGGACGAACTGGCGCGCCGCCTGCGTGCCGATCTGGACCCGGCGCAGCGCGCCATGCTGCAAGCCTGGGGCTACCCTTATGTGCTGGACACTTTCAAGTTCCACATCACGTTGACGGGCAATCTGGCTGGCGATGATCTGGCCGCGGCACACGCGCAGCTGGAGTCGCAGAGCGCGGGCAAGCTGGACCGTCCCATGCCCGTGGACGCCGTGACCGTCTATGTACAGCCCACCGCCGACGCCCCCTTCGTCGTGGCGCGCCACTATGGCTTCGACGGCGCCACGCGCGACGGCGCCGGCGCGAACTACCTGCCAGTGGCGCAAGGCAAGCCATGACCGCACCCGCTTCCGACATCGGATGGGATGGACAGCCGCGGGGCCGGTGTCACGTAGACGACCAGGATGTACCAGCTCACAGCCAGCACCGCGGCGAAGACCGGCAGGCGGGGCCCCCCCACGACGGCAGCCGCCTGATCTACATCATGGGTGCCTCGGGCAGCGGCAAGGACACGTTGCTGCGGCTGGCGCGCGCTCAGCTCGATAACGCGGACCGTGTCCTGATCGCGCACCGCTACATCACTCGTCCCGCCGGCGCGGACGAAGCCTCCATCTATCTGGATCCCGCCGAGCATGCCCGCCGCGCCGCCATGGGCTGCTTCGCCCTGCACTGGGCCAGCCACGGCCTGGCTTATGGCATAGGCGTGGAAATCGACGCCTGGATGGCCGCCGGCATCACCGTGCTGGTGAACGGCTCGCGCGCCTATCTGCCGCAAGCCTGCGTTCGCTATCCCGGCCTGTGCGCCGTCACCATCCGGGTGGACGCCGGCACGCTGCGCAGCCGCCTGGCTGGCCGCGGCCGCGAAAGCGCCGAAGACATCGCCGCCCGCCTGGCGCGCGCCGAAGCCGCCTTCGACGTCCCGCCGGACTGCGAAATGATCGCCTTGGACAACAACGGCGCCGCCGACGACGCGGCCACTGCGCTGCTAACCATCGCTCGCCGCCGCTGCCACGCCTGAGCCGCTGCGATAAGCCGTTGCAATAAGCCGCTGCGATAAGCCGTTGCGATGAGCCGTTGCGATGAGCCGGTGGTACGAGCCGGCGCGGGCGGGATAGCAGCATCTCGCACAGCTATTCAAAACGTTCGTGACCTTACCGAAAAGGCGTGTCCGGACCATATCCCTAGAATCATCGGACATTCATTCTGACGCGCCCGCGAGCGAATCCGCTGACCTGTTCGGCATCCTCGCAACGACGCGAAGACCGACCGCCCATGTTTCAAACAGAGGAGAAGCCATGCGCAAGCACCGGATTTCTCGCACGCCGTTGGAGGCTTCCAACGGCGCCTTTCTGAAAAAGAATGTCTTCACGCATTCGATCTTCGTTCTCGAGGGGGCGGATGCCGTTTCCGCGGGCCAGCCCATGAAACTCCAGCGCCTGGTGATCGACGGTGAAGGCGCCGTGCTGGACACCAAGGTCACTTCACTCACGAATCCGCCAAAGTACTTCTGCGTCGACAGGAGAGACTGGCTTTATCTTCTCAATTTTCCTTCGATCGAGAACAACGAGCTCGTGGACAAGCTCCTTATCCTCGACACCTCCTTCAAGACGCAAGAAACCATCAAACTCGTCCCCGGTAACGGCGCCAATTCCATAAGTTGCAACCCCCTTGCGGAACGTGTGTATGTTCCCCAAGCCGCGCAGGACACGCCCACCGGCACGGTCACGAATGTATTGAACCTGATCGATGCCAACACCCACAAGCTCCTGCCGCGGCAACCCCCGCTGGACACGCCCAATGCGGCTGATGGGGGATATATGGCCTTCGGATTGCAGGCGATGAATTACGCCACGAGCGTTCTTTACCTGTGCGACGCCATTTCGGGAACCATCGTCCGGTTCGACACGAATGCGGAACAGCAGATCACGCCGCCCATGTATTCCACGCCGGGAGGCATCTCGTCGATCGCCATTCAAGAGGCCGGCGAGATCTATTTATCACGCACACTAGACCTCGGCGTCGAGCACTTCATCGAGCGTTGGCAATCGGTACCGCCCTACGCGATGAAGCAAAGCGTCATGATCGAGGCCCATGTGCAACAAGTGCTGGTCGATGACCGCTATGTCTACGGCATCACCCCCGAGCGGATCCTGCTCTACACGCTTGGCAAGCTGGAGTTCGCGGGTGAAATCCTGCTTGAGAACGGTACCCCCCTGCTTTCCAACACCAAGGTGTGTGCCATCCATGACCCGGTTGCCAAGCAGGCACACCTTCTGAACACGAAGAACGAAGGTTCGGAGCTGGTGACCGTGCAGCTCTACGATTGAGATGCCAACCCGACCACCATCCATGCGGCGGCACGAAGCGTAGCCGCCATATTTCGAACAAAGAGGAAACCATGCGGAAATACGAGATTTTGCACACGGGATTAGAGGCTTCCTTCGGTGCCGTTCTGAAGAAGAATGTCTTTACCGGCCTGATCTACGTCCTTGAAAAACAGAGCACGATCGCCGGCCCCACGAAATTCGAGCGTCTTGTAATCAATGAAAAGGGACGTAAGATTTACGCCAAGACCACGTCGTTCTCGGATCCACCGATGGATTTCTGCATCGACGACAGAGATTGGCTCTATCTTCTCAACTTTCCCGCCATGGACACGAACCAGCTCCGCATCCTGACTCCAGACCTGAAATGGGACTCGACCATCACGTTCTCCCCTGGTCTGGGCACGGTTTCCATGAGCTATGACCCCAGATCGAAGCGAGTGTATGTCCCTGGCTACTCGGCCGATACGCCTCCGGGCGTGCCTCCCGGTACGGCGAAGAACGTTCTGAACATTATCGATACGCTAAGCCACGAGCAGTTGCCTGAGCAACCGCCGCTGAACGCCCCAAACGCGCTGGACAAGGGAAGCATGGCGTTCGACTATCAAGTGATGGATTCCGCGAAAGAGATACTTTACTTGTGCGATCGCGATGGCACGGTGCTGCGGTTCGATACCAAAGCCCTAAAGCAGATCGATCCGCCTATGTACGTCGTCCCGCCGTTCGCCGACTCGCTCGTCGTCCATGAACTGACCCAGGAACTCTATTTGTTAAATAAACTGGCCGGGGCAAACCCAACCGCTTTCATCAGGCGACTGGACGCGCAACCGCCGTTCATGTCCAAGGCATTCGTCGAGGTCCCGCCCGAAATACAACTATTGCTCATCGACGACCGTTACGTCTACGGTGTTTCGCCCGAAGGGATCATGCTCTATACGCTCGGCAACCTGGAGCTCGCAGGCATCATCCCGGTCGTCAACGGCACACCGCTCGGTGAACCCCCCCGCAATCCCGTCGTGGAAGCCATCCACGACAAGGTCGGAAAGCAGATACATCTTCTGCTCACGTATTTTGACAACGCGATACTGCAGACTGTCCGGTTCCTCGATTGATAGGCCCGCGGCCCCGGCTCCGCGCGGAATCAGCCCTGCGTATGCATGACGCGCGCGCACAGTTGCAGATAGTGCGATAGGTCGGGCGTGCGGGCGTCGACCACCTTGGCCAGGTCGTCATACCGGCGCAGGCGCACGGCCGCATCGAAATGCGGCAGCCTTTCAAATTCGGCCACCTCGTCCGGGGTGAACGGACCGCCCTGCAGCGCCAGGCTGTCGCGCGAGGCCTGCGACAAGGTGTCGTAATACGCTGCGTCGACGGCACACAGATAACGCTTGGCCGGGACGTGCAGGCGTATCGGCGCCAGCACGTCCTCGCCGAAAACACCCGCCAACGCACGGGCGCCCACGTCCTGGTGGCGGCGGTCCTCGCTGGCACTCTCGGCCATCACCAGATGGCCCACGTCGTGCAGCAGGCTGGCGACGATGACGGCCGGCGTCTCGCCCGCCGCTTCCGCCAGCGCGGCGCATTGCAGCGCGTGTTCGGTCTGGGTGATGGCCTCGCCGCCATAAAAGTCCGAACCGTAGCCGGAAAACAGCGCTTGAAGGCGCGCCGCGTCCAGCACCGGCGTCTCATTGCTAAAAGATAATTCGCTCATTTATATCAACACCCGGCGCACACGCGCCGACAACATATCGATGGCGACGACGAACAGGACGATGATGATCATCACCGCGCAAGTCTGCGCATATTGGAAGCTGCGGATGATGTCCCACAGCACCATGCCGATGCCACCCGCGCCCACGATGCCCACCACCGAAGCGGAACGCACGTTGGACTCGAAGCGGTACAGCGAATAAGAGATCCACAGCGGCAACACCTGCGGAATGACACCGAAGACGATTTCCTCGATGGCATTGGCGCCCGTGGCGCGCACACCTTCCACCGGCCGCGGATCGATGGCCTCGACGGCCTCCGAGAACAGCTTGGCCAGCACACCCAGCGTATGCACCCACAGGGCCAGCACGCCGGCGAAGGGCCCCAGCCCCACCGCCACGATGAACAACATGGCAAACACCATCTCGTTGATCGCGCGGCAGGCATCCATCAGGCGCCGCACCGGCTGGTAAACCCAGGCCGGTACGATGTTCGACGAGCACAGCAGGCTGAAGGGCACGGCCAGGACGATGGCCAGGAACGTGCCCCAGATGGCGATCTGAACCGTGACCAGCATCTCGTCCAGGTACATGCGCCAGTCGCGGAAGTTCGGCGGAAAGAAATCTTTCGCGAACTCGGCCATGTTGCCGGAATCCCGCAGCAGATCCATGGGGCGCATGTCGGCGCCCTTCCAGGATGCAACCAGCAAGGCCAGGATCACTGCCCACATGATCATCATGGGCAGCGAGGTCCGCGGCGGACGCACGGTGGCGGGAGAGGTCGAGAGGGTCACGCTCATGATGCCGTCCTGCTTACTTGGCCGTGGCCACTTGCTTGGCCAGGTCGGCCAGCTTGGCGTCGATCTCGGCGGCCTTCTGCTGCTTTTCCGCGGCGCTCAGCGTGGTGTCGGTTTCAACCTTGGCACGTTGGCCGGCCAGATTGATCTGGCGGATCGGGATCAGCTGGCCGTTGTCGGACTGCGTGAAGCCCTTGTACTGCAGCACTGCCAGCTTCTTGGCCTGATCGTCGGTCTTGCCATAGTTCAGGAAGAAGTTCTGGATCTTGGCCTTCAGATCGGCGGGCAGGTCCTTGCGATAGACCATGGGATCGGCCGGGATCAGCGGCGACTTCCACAGGACGCGGATCTGGTCTTCCGGGTTCTTGCCGGTGTTCTGGCGGTAACGGTCAATCGCTTCGGTGTTGGTGATCGCGACGTCGACCTGCTTGTTCATGGCCGACATCAGATTGGTTTCGTGATTCGAAACGCGGAAATTCTTGAAGAAGGTCTTGGGATCGACCTTGTTGGCGCCCCACAGGTAATAGCCCGGCACGGCGGTGCCCGAGGTGGAGTTGGGATCACCGGCGCCGTAGCTCATGGTCTTGCCGTTCTTCAGCACGTCGTCCACCGACTTCACCGGACCGTCCTTGGCGGTGACCAGCACCGACCAGTAGCCGGGGCTGCCGTCCTTGGCGATCACGTGGGCGAACACTTCACCCTGGGCGCGGTCCACGGCTTCGATGGCCGACAGGTTGCCATACCAGGCCACCTGCACTTTGTTGAAGCGCATGCCTTCGATGATGCCGGCATAGTCCGAGGCGAAGAAAGGCTTCACTTCGACGCCCAGCGCCTTGCTCATGTCGTCGATGACGGGCTGCCAGCCGGACTTCAGGTTGGTCGAGGACTCGGTCGAGATGATGCCGAAATTCAAGGTCTTTCCGTCCTGCGCGTGGGCCGTGGTGGACAGGGCCGCGGTGGCGATCAGGGCGAGAAACGTTCTGCGTAGCATGGTAGCTCCGGGAGCAAACAGGTAAAGGAGAACAGCAGGGAAATCAGGCGGCAGCCAGTTGCGGGGCAACGGCGGCGCGGCCGCCCAGAGGAATGGTGTCGACGTCATCCGAGACGCCGGCACCGGGCATCAATTCATTCAGTTCGGCGCCATACAAATCGCGCAACATGGTGGCGCTGAGCTGGGCGGACGGACCGTCGTAGACCACCTTGCCGCGCCGCAGGGCCACGACACGGGGGCAATAACGCATGGCCACGTCGACCTGATGCAGCGACACCACCACCGCCACGCCGCGGCTGCGGTTGATCTGCGCCAACGTGTCCATCACGCGGCGCGAGGACTCGGGATCGAGCGAGGCGATGGGCTCATCGGCCAGGATGGTGCGCGCGTTCTGCACCAGCGTACGGGCGATGGCCGCGCGCTGCTGCTGGCCGCCGGACAGCGTGGAGGCGCGTTGAAACGCGTAGCCGTCTATACCAACTTGGGCCAAGGCCCGCAGGCCGACTTCAACCTCGTCGCGGCGGAACCAGCGCAGCAGGCTGCGGTACATGGGCACCCGCGGCAGCATGCCGGCCAGCACATTGGTGATGACGGGCAGGCGTCCCACCAGATTGAATTGCTGGAACACGAAGCCGATGCCGGCACGGGCGCCGCGCACACGCTTGCTGATGCGGCCCTGGCGCTGGATCACCTGGCCGTTGACCAGGATTTCGCCGCAGTCGCCTGCCACGAAACCGGCCATATGACGCAGCAGCGTCGACTTGCCGGAACCCGATGCGCCCAGCAACGCCACCATTTCTCCGGGCGCGACTTGCAGACTGACATCGTCCAGCGCCTTGTCGGCGGCACGGAAGGACTTGCTGAGCCCTTTGACTTCGATCGCGTAGGTCATGCGCGTTCCCTGTTCATTCAAACTGGGCGGTAGTGTGTGCAAGCGCGATGACAGCCTGATGACGCGGAAATGGGCACCCGAGCGACTTTTACGCGCAGAAACACGCCGATGTCATGCCACTGCAATATTTTGCGTTGCGGCAAAAATGCGTTCCTTACACAAACCTGGCGAACGTTGGACTTTCCCGGGTTTGTGAATGCCGCGGCGAAAGCATTGATTTTCCACCGCCGTCACTCTCAACCATAGGGATATCGGGCCGTCTGGGCGACGCGCCAAGCACCGCGGACGCGCAAAATGCCTGCAGCCCTAGACCGTTTCTAGCGCCAGGGCTGCATAAGAGGAGATAGAACCCATGGGCCTGCTCAGAACCCTGTTCGCGCTTTCCGTCGTGCTCGATCACTCGCCCTACAACCAAGGCAACGTACTGGTCGGCGGACGCCTGGCCGTGCAACTCTTCTATGTGATTTCGGGCTTCTTGATCTCCTACATCCTCACCGTCAACGACACGTATCGCAGCACGCCACGCTTCTATATGAACCGCGCGCTGCGCATCTACCCGGCGTATCTGGCGGTAGCGGCCATCGCCCTGGTGGTGAACCTGGTAGCCAACCCCGCCTTCGCTGACGTCTACGACCGCGTGCCGCCCCTGGCCGACCTCTGTCTGCTGCTGGCCAACATGTTCATCTTCGGCCAGGACTGGATTTTGTTCGCGGGAATCAAGAACGGGCTGCTGACCTGGACCGGCTCGTACATGAACAGCGAAGTCCCGCTGTACGACGGCCTGCTGGTGCCACAGGCATGGACCCTGGGCGTGGAACTCAGCTTCTATCTGATCGCGCCCTTCATCCTGCGCTCCCTGCGCGCGGTGGTGATCCTGTTCGTCGCGTCGATAGGCTTGCGCGTGGTGCTGCTGCAGATGGGCCTGGCGCAGAGCGACCCGTGGTCGTATCGATTCTTCCCGCTGGAGCTGGCGCTATTCCTGGCTGGCGCGCTGTCGCATCGGCTGCTGCTGCCCTTCTTCGAAAGGCTGAGCCAACGTGTCCACTACCTGCCGGAAGCCGTGACAGGCACATTCGTCCTGTACACCATGTTCCACTTCTCGGTGACGCTGAACCATAACGTCCGCGATGCCCTGGTGCTGATGGCCTTCGCCGCCTTTCTGCCGCTGACCTTCATCTTCCAGTCGCGTTATCGACTGGACAAAAAAATCGGGCAGCTGAGCTACCCGATCTATATCTCTCATGCGGTGGTGATGCTGCTGGTGGGCCATATGGCCAGCACCCTCGGCATCACCGACGCGCTGGCGATCTCCAGTCTGAACGCTTTGTTCTCGATCGCGGCGGCGTGGCTCTTGTATCAGGCCATCGACCGCCGCATCGAACGCCTGCGGGTCCGCGTCAAGACGGAATCGCCGGCGGCGTCAGGCTCGGCTGGCGACGCCCTGCGCGCCTGAGGGCTTGAACATGCTCAGGACCAGTTGCACCACGACAGCCACCACGATGTTCACGCCGAGCGCGAACAAGCCGGTGTACATGGCATAGGGATCGCCGCCGATCATGAAGGTGTGCACCGGCTTGACGCCGTCGGAGATCGCCATCCACGAACCGATGCCCAGACCGGCCATCCAACCGATCAGCAGCGACGGGCCGCGGAACCAGTTGAAGAACAGGCCGAAGACCACCGACGGGAAGGTCTGCAGAATCCACAGGCCGCCCAGCAGTTGAAGATCCAGCGCGTATTGAGTCGGAACGAAGATGATGAACACCAGCGCGCCGAACTTCACCACCAGCGACACGATCTTGGCGACCTTGGCTTCGCCTTGCGGCGACACCTGGGGATTGACGTAGGCCTTCCAGAAGTTGCGCGTGAACAGGTTGGCGGCACCGATCGACATCACCGCCGCGGGCACGAGCGCGCCGATGGCGATAGCCGAGAACGCGAAGCCCGTGAACCAGCTGGGGAACAATGCGTTGAACAGGGCCGGCACGGTGTCGTTGGGCGTTGCCGGATGGATATCCGCGGCCCAGGCCATATACCCCAGCAAGGCGATCAGGCCCAGCAGCAGCGTGTAGGCCGGCAGGTAGATGGCGTTCTTGCGTATGGTATTTTCGCCGTTGGCGGCGAAAATACCGGTCAGCGTGTGCGGATACATGAACGCGGCCAGGGCCGAACCCAGCGCCAGCGTCGCATAGGGCAGATACTGCGAAGGCTTGAGCAGCAGCCCCGTGGCACCACCCTTGGCATCGAACGCCGCGCCCGCCTTGGCGAACACCATGCCGTAGCCGCCCAGCTTCATGGGCACCAGCACCACCGCCACCAGCACCACGATGTAGATCATCAGGTCCTTGACGAAAGCAATCAGCGCCGGCGCGCGCAGACCCGCCGAATAGGTGTAGAGCGCCAGGATGACGAAGGCGGCCGTCAGCGGCAGTTCACCGGTCAGGCCCAAGGCCTTGATCACCACTTCCATACCCACCAGTTGCAGGGCAATGTAAGGCATGGTGGCCAGCACGCCGGTGGCGGCAATGGCCAATTCCAGGGGGCGCGATTTGAAACGCGCGTAAACCACATCGGCGGCGGTCACGTGTCCGGCCTTGTGGGCCACACGCCACAGTCGCGGCATGATGCAGAAAACGATCGGGTAGACCAGGATGGTGTAGGGCAGCGCGAAGAAGCCATAGGCGCCCACGGCGTAGACCAGGGCCGGCACGGCGATCACGGTGTAGGCGGTATAGAAATCGCCACCCACCAGGAACCAGGTGATCCAGGTACCGAAACGGCGGCCGCCCAGGCCCCATTCATCCAGATGGGCTTCGCCCGAACCACGCTGCCAGCGCGATGCGAGAAAGCCCATGACGGTTACCAGGGCGAAGAAGAAGATGAAGACGCTGAGCGCGGTCCAGTTGATATGCGGAGCGGTACCCATTACTCGTCTCCCTCGTTGCGCGTGGCGCGGAAGGCGATCCAGGTCAGCGCGGCGGTCACCGGCACCCAGAGCAATTGATACCAATAAAAGAAGGGGAAGCCGAACAGCTCAGGCGTTGCCTGGTTGTAGAACGGTACCCACAGCAAGCCGAAAAACGGCAGTAGCAGGAGGATCCTCATGGGGCCATGACTCTTATAAGAAGGGATTGTGTCTCGAATTGTCAGGTCGCTCTTGCAGCGGTTTTGTAGACCGGTGAACGAGCGACCGGCGGAGAATACTCGCCCATGGCGCGCCCCGCAAATAGGCAATGCTGCAACATTAGGGGTTTTCCATTAACACATGCGCTGTTAAACTATCATTCGTAAAAGCTTGATAGACACTCGGTACACGGGTAACTTACGCAGTGCTGAACCAGGGCACGCCATCAAGCTCAGCAAATACCACGCACCTCATTCCCGCCCGCGATGCTTAGTTCCGGGCGAGTCCATGCCGCAGGGCGGTTCGCCGTCGCGCGGTATCTTGGGAACCGGTTATCCGGCCCCGTCCGTCTGGACGCCGCCGCTCCCCTCGCTCCCTCTCACCGCCTCGGCGACCGTACGCCGCCTTGGTCATTAGTTACCGGCGGCACCGGCACTGCCGTGTTTGGTTCACGCGTCGCTTGCGCTAGTCTGGCTGCCTGCGCCGCCCCGCATTCTGTTTTGCCCGCCTCGATTTTGCGGGCGCGCCCTGCCACCGCGTGTCGCCACGTGCTGGAATCAGGGCCTATTAGGAGATATACGCATGGCTAAAGAAGAACTCATCGAGCTGGATGGCATCGTCGACGAAGTGCTGCCCGACAGCCGCTATCGCGTCAAACTCGACAATGGCATCGAAGTTGGCGCCTACGCCTCCGGCCGTATCCGCAAGAACCGCATTCGTATCCTGGCTGGCGATCGCGTCACGCTGGAAATGTCGCCCTACGATCTGACCAAGGGCCGCATCAATTTCCGTCACAAGGACGAGCGCCCGCAAGCGCCGCGTCCCCAACGGCAGCAGTACGGCGCCCGTCGCTGAACCCGTCGTCATCGAAGTGTGGCGAGTGAACCCACGGGCTGCGGAAACGCAGCGCGCGGGCGCAAACCCGCCGTTAATTCCGCCGTTTGAAAAACGTAAAATTAATGTTTAATTTACGTTTCTCATAGGCGGTTTTTTTTTTGGCCGCCGCGCTTTTTTCTATCTGTACGCGATGTCGACGGACGATCAACTACGCAAGGCGATGGATCGGATCTCACGGTCCGAGAAAATGCAGGCACGGGCCGAGAAGGTCTGGAAGAGCCTGGATGCGTCGCGCGCCACCTTCATCAACAGCCTGTGCCGCACCGGGCTGTCCTATGCGCACGCCCAAAGCAAATTCGACGATTTCGTCGAAGAACAGCAGCGCCTGCGCATCCGCCTGGCGCACGAGGTCGAGGCCGCTCAGCGCGACTATCTGGACCTGGCGCATCGCGCCAGCGGCGACGCCGAGGCCCGCGCCGCCTGAGCCGTGGGGAGGTGCCGCCTGCGCCAGGGTGTGCCGCCTGCGCCAGGGGCTCCTACGCAGTGGGGGGCATGCCACCTGAGCGGTGGGCAGGCGCGCCGCCCCCAGCCCGATTTACATGCAGAGATTCGCGGCCTGCACCTGCTCCTGGGATCCCCAGGACGAGCGGGCCGACATGCGGATCTGCACGCTGCCATTGGCCCACTGCTGCACGCGCAGGGCCGAAGTGATGCCGGTGACGCTGCTGGTTGTCACGTCCGCACCGCCATCGATATTCGACACCTTCACGTCCAGGCCCTGCCGGCGCCAGGCATCGGCCACGCACGCTGCATAGGTTTCCGGCGAGTGCATGGTATGGCCGAAGAAGACCGGATCTTTTTTCAGCATGTCGGTGGACGTCGTGCAACCCGCCAGGACAGTCAGGGCGGCGATGGCCAGATAGCGCTGTTTCATTTTTCTGCTCGAACGATAAGATGAAGCAGGACTATAGCGCCCTGCCACCAAAGCGCGGCTGATGGGGGGTTCCTGACCCAGGACACCTGATCCAGGACGCCCGATCCCGGGACGCCTGATCGCAGGGCGCCGCCGCTTACGCTTTGGGCGCCCGTAGGGCCGATTTCGGCCGGAAAGCCTTGACCACCTCGGGCCGGGTCTCCGTGTAAGGACCGCCGATCAGGTCGATGCAGTAAGGCACCGCCGCGAATATCCCCGGCACCAGCACCGCGCCGTCGGCGTCACGCAAACCTTCCAGGGTCTCGCGAATGGCCTTGGGCTGGCCCGGCAGATTGATGATCAGTGCAGCATGGTCCGGCGTTTCGCGGATGACCGCCACCTGGCGTGACAGGATCGCCGTGGGCACGAACCTCAGGCTGATCTGCCGCATCTGCTCGCCGAAACCAGGCATCTCGCGAGTGGCTACGGCCAGGGTCGCTTCCGGCGTGACATCGCGCCGCGCGGGACCGGTGCCGCCAGTGGTCAGGATCAGGTCGCAGCCCACCGTGTCGACCAATTCGACCAGCGTGGCCGAAATGCCGGCCGCCTCGTCGGGAATCAGCCTTTGCGCGCCTTGCCAGGGGGTGCTCAGCGCGCTGTCCAGCCATTCGCACAGGGAGGGCAGGCCCTGGTCCTGGTAGGCGCCGGACGACGCCCGGTCGGAAATGGAAACCAGGCCGACGATCAACTCGTCGGCCTGGCGCCGTATCAAACGGGCGGCCGGGGTTGCGGCGGCTTTCGTGGCAGCATTCACGGCGGCATTCGTGGCGGCGTCTGCGGCGGGAACGGGGGTGGAATCAGTAGCGGCTGTCATCCCGCCACTATACCCAAGCGGGCCTTCACTGCCCCAGACCCGCGCGTGGATTGAAAGTGATGTCGCGGGCCATCCTGCGATACGCCTCGCGGGCGGCTTCGGTGTCCGCCGGCGGCCAGACCACCTCCAGGATCAGGTAGAGATCGCCTGGATGGGCGCTGGGCAAGCCCTGGGCCTTGAGCCGCAACTTGTTGCCAGGCCGCGAACCCGGCGGGATGACGACCTCCACCGAGCCTCCCGGCGTCGGCACTCGCACTTTGCCGCCCAGCGCCGCTTCCCAGGGGGCGACCGGCAACGTCATGACCAGGTCGCGCCCCTCGATGCGGTAGAGCCGGTGCGGCTTGACGCGCACCTCCAGGTAGAGATCGCCAGGCTGCCCGCCGGCATAGCCGACCATGCCCTGCCCCGCCAGGCGGATGCGCTGCCCCTCGCGCACCCCCGCGGGGACGCGCACGCTGAGCTTGCGCTCTTGCAGGTGGGGCCGGCCGTTGGTGTCCATTTTCATCGAACGCAGACTGATCTCGCGCGTCGCGCCGTGCAGGATATCCTCCAGCTCCACCTCGATCATGGCGTGGTAGTCCTCGCCGCGCGCGTGCGTGGCGTGGGTTTCCCGCGCCGCGCCGCCACGGCGCTTCTGCGCGGAGCCGAACAGCGAGGAGAAGAATTCGCTGAATTCAGCCTCCTCGCGCGGGTCTTTGCCGGCCGCCTTGCCGGGTCTTTCAAAACCTTGTTCCCAACCCGGCGACGGGCGATAGCCCGCCCCAGACCCGGCGCCCCGCGCAGCACCGGCCGCCACGCCGGCCGCCAGGTTGTCATAGGCGGCCCGCTTGGCGGCGTCGCGCAGCACGTCATAGGCTTCGTTGATATCGCGCATGCGGGCTTCGGCGTCCGCTTCCTTGCTGACGTCGGGATGATATTTGCGCGCCAGCTTGCGGTAGGCGCGGCGCAGCTCGTCGTCGGAAACCGCCCGCTCGACACCCAGCGTGTCGTAATAATCCTTGAACTCCATGCTCGCTCACTGGTGGGGTGGAGTAACCGCGCCATGCGCCGGTAGATGGCGACCAAGTCAGTATTCGCCGCATCCGAAAAACTACACCCACGTTCGCAAACGTGCGATCCACCTTTCGGACGACTGAAACACCCCCCGGTCGAAAAGCAATAGGAAAATCAGACAGCCATGGTTTTGACGGTCCGGGCCTGTGTTTTTCCCAACATTACGGCCGAATAAGTAGCGCCGGTTTTGGGATTGCGACAGAATTGGGCCCATTCCTAATTCGTCGGGTACCCGCTTGCACCGTCGTCGCACCCTCACCATTCAGCAGCAGATCACATTGCTGGCAGGGACGCTGTGCCTGGCGCTGGTGGCCGCGGCGGCCGGCGGCGCGGCCTACATGGGCAAGCGCCAGACACGGGAACTGATCGAGTCGCACGTCACCAATATCGCCACCACCATGGCGCACACGCTGGACCGGGATATGTACGAGCGCTTCCGCGAGGTACGCATCCTGGCGGAAGCCCCCACGGTGCGCGGCATGGAGCCCGGCCCCCTGCGCGCGCTGCTCAATGGCCGGCAAAGCTCCATGATGGACTACGCCTGGGTGGGCGTGGCCGACTTGTCCGGCAACGTCCTGGTATCCACCCAGGGACAGCTGGAAGGAAAATCGGTGGCGGAGCGGCTCTGGTTCCAACGCGGCTTGCAAAGCCCCTACATCGGCGACGTGCGCGAATCCAAACTGCTGGGCGAGTTGCTGGGACGCGACAAACGCCAGGCCTTCCGCTTCGTCGAGATCGCCGCGCCCATCATGATCGGTGGCATGACGGTGGGCGTCATCGGTGCTCACCTCAGCTGGACCTGGGCCGCCGAAGTGCGCCGCGCCATGCTGGAAAACGACACGGCCGGCGGCATCCGCGACCTGTGGATTCTTTCCTCGGACGGCACCATGCTGCTGGGCCCGCATTTGGGCAGCAAGCCCTTCAGCGACGCCCAGATCACTCAGATGCTGCGAAGCCGCCAGGGTGTGTTCGAGGCCGACAGCGACAACGGCGTCATGCTGACCGGCTACGCCCTGGCCTCCGGCTACCGCGACTATCCCGGCCGCAACTGGCTGATCATCGCCCAGCAGCCGGCCCGCGACGCCTACGCGGCGGTACGCCGGCTGGAATGGAGCGCGCTGATCCTCAGCATCCTGGTTGCGGTGGCCGGCGTCACCCTGACCTGGTTCATCGCCCGCCGTATCGCCTCGCCCCTGCTGGCATTGACCGCGGCGGCGCGCAACCTGGGCCGCGACCATTCCGTCACCATGCTGCCCCGGCTGGCCGGGGCGCGCGAAATCGTCGACCTGTCGGCCGCGCTGCGGTCTCTGATGCGCCGCCTGGGCGTGGAGCAGGAACGCGCCGACCTGGTCCAGCGCCAGGCCCAGCAGGAGGAACGGCGCTATGCCCAGGAGATCAGCGAGCTACGGCGCGCCGCGGGCATCGACCCCCTGTCCGGGCTGCTCAACCGCCGTTCTTTCCTGTACGCGGCGGACGTGATGATGGCCGATATCGGCATGCGCCACCTGACGGTGATCATGGCGGATATCGATTTCTTCAAGCAGGTCAACGACAGCCACGGCCACAGCGCCGGCGACGCCACCATTCGCAAAGTGGGCGAGATACTCACGGCCTGTGTACGGGAAACCGACCTGGTCGCCCGCTTCGGGGGCGAAGAATTCGTCATTCTGCTGGCCGGCACGCCGCCGGGCGCGGTGCTGGCGCTGGCCGAGCGCATGCGGCTATCGGTGCAGGAAACCCCCATCACGCACGGCACGTCGACCATTCGCATCACCATCAGCCTGGGCGTGGCGATCGCCGGGGCGGACGACCATGACATCCAGAGCATCATCGAGGGCGCCGATCGCGCCTTGTACAGGGCAAAACAGCGCGGCCGCAACCGCGCCGTGCTGTCCGCCTGACGCGAGCCTGCTAAGCTATAGCGCACGCGCCAGACCTGTTTTCCTCTTTTTTCTGAAGATCCGGAGCCAACCGTGGCAGTACCGCTCACCCTCTATATCGACAATCGCCTGCTCAGTCCCTGGGCCATGTCCACCTATGTTGCCCTGGTGGAAAAGAACCTGGACTTCGAGCTGCGTCTGGTCGATCTGGACCAGGGGGAACAGCGCATGGCGCCATTCCTCTGCCGGTCGCCCGCCGGCAAGGTGCCGGTGCTGGCGCATCACGATTTCTACCTGAGCGAATCCAGCGCCATCGTCGAATACCTGGAAGACGCGTTTCCCGCGCCGGAGTACGCGGCGGTGTGTCCGGCCGATATACGGGCGCGCGCCCGCATGCGCCAGCTGCAGGCGTGGATGCGCAGCGACTTGGCCGCACTGCGGCGCGAACGGCCCACCGAAGTGGTCTTCGAGGGCCTGCGCACCGCCCCACTTTCTGACGACGCCCAGCTGGATGCCACCCGCCTGCTGCGCGTGGCGGCTTGCCTGCTGCCAGCGGGCCAGACCCATGTGTTCGAGAACTGGAGCATCGCCGATGCCGACCTGGCCTTGATGCTCAATCGCCTGATCCTGTCGGGCGAGGACGTCCCCGCGCGGCTGCGCGACTACGCCGCCGAGCAATGGGACCGTCCTTCCTTGAAACGCTGGCGCGAGAACAGATAGGCGCCCCATACAGCGGGAACAGTGCCCTCAGGGCCGCTTCGCCGTGCCTACGTGAGGGGGCCAGCAGTCAGCTGGCCAGGCTGCCGGCTACCCAGCGCGTTGCTGCAGCACTTCCACCGCGGGCAGGGTCTTGCCTTCCAGGAATTCCAGGAACGCGCCGCCGCCCGTGGAGATGTAGTCCACCTTGTCCGTGATGCCGAACTTGGCAATGGCGGCCAGGGTGTCGCCACCGCCGGCGATGGAGAACGCCGACGAGTCGGCGATGGCGCGGGCAATGGTTTCCGTGCCATGGGCGAACTGCTCGAACTCGAACACGCCGACGGGCCCGTTCCACACGATGGTGCCCGCCTTCTTCAGGATCTCGGCCAGCGCCTGGGCGCTTTGCGGTCCGATATCCAGCACCATGTCATCGTCGGCCACGGCATCGGCCGTCTTGACGGTGGCCGCGGCGTCGGCACCGAAGGACTTGGCGCACACCACGTCGGTGGGAATGGGCACGGCGGCGCCGCGCTTGCGCATGGCGTCGATCACGGCCTCGGCTTGCTCGACCTGATCCGGTTCGGCCAGCGATTTGCCGATGGACTTGCCGGCAGCCAGCAGGAAGGTGTTGGCGATGCCGCCGCCCACCACCAATTGATCCACCTTGGACGCCAAGGACTGCAGGATGCTCAGCTTGGTGGACACCTTGGAGCCACCCACGATGGCCACCAGCGGGCGCTTGGGTTCGTGCAGGGCACGGCCCAGGGCGTCCAGCTCGGCGGCCAGCAACGGGCCGGCGCAAGCCACCGCCGCGTATTTGGCGATGCCATGCGTGGTGGCTTCAGCGCGGTGCGCGGTGCCGAAGGCGTCGTTCACGTAGACATCGCAGAGCGCCGCCATCTTGCGCGACAGCGCTTCGTCGTTCTTCTTCTCGCCGGCATTGACGCGGCAGTTTTCCAGCAGCACCACTTGGCCAGGCGCGACGTTCACGCCATTCTCGACCCAGTTCTGCACCAGCGGCACGTCCTGCCCCAGCAGCTCGGCCAGGCGCTTGCCCACCGGCGCCAGCGTGTCTTCGGGCGCCAGCACGCCTTCCTTCGGACGGCCCAGGTGCGAGGTGACCATGACGGCCGCACCGGCCTGCAGGGCCAGCTTGATGCCGGGTACCGAGGCGCGGATGCGCGTGTCTTCGCTGATGTTGCCGTTGTCGTCGAAAGGGACGTTCAAATCGGCGCGAATGAAGACGCGCTTG
Source organism: Bordetella sp. LUAb4 (assembly GCF_021325795.1). Taxonomy (GTDB): domain Bacteria; phylum Pseudomonadota; class Gammaproteobacteria; order Burkholderiales; family Burkholderiaceae_B; genus Bordetella_C. The sequence goes on from NZ_JAHPZX010000001.1 coordinate 626,740, forward strand.
CCTTTGAGCGCGCCGGACTCGGCCAGCGCGGAAAGCGTATTCACCTTGGACATGGATGCTTCTCCTCTGGGGGCCAGCGCCCCACAAGACAAAGGGGACGGTGCGTCCCCTTCGTTCATTTCTAGATAACCGGCGGCCGGTCCCCACCGGGACGCCGGTGCCGCATTTACTTGGCGGCCATCAGTGCCACGGTGGTGTCCAGCATGCGGTTGCTGAAGCCCCACTCGTTGTCGTACCAGGACGTCACCTTGACCAGCGTGCCCGTGACCTTGGTCAGCGTGGCGTCGAACGTGCTGGACGCCGGGTTGTGGTTGAAGTCGCTCGACACCAGCGGCTCCGTGTTGTAGTCCAGGATGCCCTTGAGCGAGCCTTCCGACGCCTTCTTCAGGATGGCGTTGACTTCCTCGACCGAAGTTTCGCGCTTGGCGATGAAGGACAGGTCGACCAGCGACACGTTGATGGTGGGCACGCGGATGGCGAAACCGTCCAGCTTGCCATTCAGATCGGGCAGCACCAGGCCCACCGCGGCGGCGGCGCCGGTCTTGGCCGGGATCATGTTCATGGTGGCCGAACGGGCACGACGCAGGTCTTCGTGATAGACGTCGGTCAGCACCTGGTCGTTGGTGTACGAGTGGATGGTGGTCATCAGGCCCGACACCACGCCCAGCTCGTCATGCAGCGGCTTGACCAGGGGGGCCAGGCAGTTGGTGGTGCACGAGGCGTTGGAGATGACGGTGTCGCTGGCCTTCAGCACATCGTGGTTGACGCCGAACACGATGGTGGCATCGACGTCCTTGCCGCCGGGCGCGGAGATGATGACTTTCTTGGCGCCGCCCTTCAGGTGGGCGCTGGCCTTTTCCTTGGTGGTGAAGAAGCCGGTGCATTCCATCACCACGTCGACCTTCAGCTCGCCCCAGGGCAGTTCAGCCGGGTTGCGGTTGGCCAGCACGCGGATGCGATCGCCATTGACCACCATGTATTCGCCATCGACCTCGACCTTGCCGGGGAAGCGGCCGTGGGCCGTGTCGTAGCGGGTCAGGTGGGCGTTGGTCTTGGGATCGCCCAAATCGTTGATGGCAACGATTTCGATGTCGTGCTTCTTGCCGCTTTCGTAGTGAGCACGCAGGACGTTGCGGCCGATACGGCCATAGCCATTGATGGCAACACGGATGGTCATGTCTGGATCTCCTTTTACAAAACCTGTTTGACGGCCTCGGCTACCTTCTCCGGGGTCAGTCCGAAATACTTGAACAGCTCGCCGGCCGGGGCCGATTCGCCATAACGATCGATGCCGACCACGGCGCCTTCCAGGCCGACATACTTGTGCCACAGGCCGGTGGTGCCAGCTTCGACGGCGACGCGCGGCAGGCCCTTGGGCAGCACGCTGGCGCGCCATTCGGCGTCCTGCTTGTCGAAGACGTTGGTGTTGGGCATGGAGACCACCCGCACCGCCACGCCATCCTTGGCCAGCGCTTCCTGCGCGGCCAATGCCAGGCCCACTTCGGAGCCGGTGGCGATGATGATGGCGCGCGCTTCGGGCGCGTCGCGCAGGACGTAGCCGCCGCGCGCGATGGCCGCGGTGGTGGCCGCGTCGCGCTGCACGAACGCCAGGTTCTGGCGCGACAGCAGCAGTGCGCTGGGGCCGCCGTCATGCACGTCCATGCCGATGCTGGTCGGACGCGATACCGATTCGATCCAGGCCACCGCGGTTTCGGTGGTGTCGCAAGGACGCCAGACCGACAGGTTGGGGATCAGGCGCAGGCTGTTGGCGTGCTCGATCGACTGGTGGGTGGGACCGTCTTCGCCCAGGCCGATGGAATCGTGGGTGAACACGTGCACCACGCGCTGCTTCATCAGCGATGCCATGCGGATGCCGTTGCGCGAGTAGTCGGAGAAAGTCAGGAAGGTGCCGCCGAAAGGCAGGTAGCCGCCATGCAGCGCCACGCCGTTCATGATGGCGGCCATGCCGAATTCACGCACGCCGTAATTGATGTGGCGGCCGAATTGGATGCCCTTTTCGCCGGCGCGCACTGGCGCCACGCCCTTCCAGTCGGTGTAGTTGGAACCCGTCAGGTCGGCCGAGCCGCCCAGCAGTTCCGGCAAGGCCTGCGCCAGTGCGGCGATAGCGTATTGCGAGGCCTTGCGGGTGGCGACGGTTTCGGCCTTTTCCTGGGTCGCGGCCAGATAAGCCTGGGCTTTCTCGGCGAAGTCCGCCGGCAGATCGCCCTTCATGCGGCGCTTGAATTCCTTGGCTTCGGCCGGGAACTGCGCGGCATAGGTGTCGAAACGCTGCTGCCATTCCGCCTGCGCCTTGGCGCCGCGCGGACGGCCATCCCAGCCGGCGTAGACGTCGGCCGGCACTTCGAACGGCGGGAAATTCCAGTTCAGGGCGGCGCGGGTGGCGGCGATTTCGTCCTTGCCGAGCGGCGCGCCGTGCACATTGTGGGTGCCCTGCATCGTGGGGGCACCCTTGCCGATGACGGTACGGCAGATGATCAGCGTCGGACCGGCGTGGCTGGCCGCGTGGCCGTGCGCCTGGCGGATGGCGGCGTCGACCGCGTCGGCGTCATGGCCGTCGATGGCGCCGATGACGTTCCAGCCGTAACCTTCGAAGCGCTTGGCGGTGTCGTCACCGAACCAGGCTTCGACGTGGCCGTCGATGGAGATGCCGTTGGCATCGTAGAACACGATCAGCTTGGACAGCTTGAGCGTGCCGGCCAGCGAGCAGGCTTCGTGCGAGATGCCTTCCATCAGGCAGCCGTCGCCGACGAAGGCGTACGTGTAGTGGTCGACGATGGCGTGGCCGGGGCGGTTGAATTCCGCTGCCAGCAGCGCTTCGGCCAGCGCCATGCCCACGGCGTTGGTCACGCCCTGGCCCAACGGGCCGGTGGTGGTTTCCACGCCCGGGGTGATGCCCACTTCCGGGTGGCCCGGCGTGCGCGAATGCAACTGGCGGAAATTCTTCAGTTCTTCGATCGGCAGGTCGTAGCCGCTCAGGTGCAGCAAGGCATACAGCAACATCGAGCCGTGGCCGTTGGACAACACGAAGCGGTCGCGGTCAGCCCAGGCGGGATCGGCGGGATTGTGGCGAAGGTGACCGGTCCACAGGGCTTGGGCGATTTCCGCCATTCCCATCGGAGCCCCCGGATGACCGGAGTTGGCCTGTTGCACGGCGTCCATCGCCAAAGCGCGGATCGCATCCGCCAAGGAAGGTTGACGGGCTGTCGGATTGCTCATTCGTGAGGGCTCTCTCGCCGGCCGCAACGTAACAACGAGCCGGTAGGGTTGCAAAAGCTCAAGATTTTAGCACCGCGGGATTACCCGGCCGGGACCGGTGGATCCGCCAGATGGACGACGGGGAGATGGGGGGCCTTGTGGGCAAGGTATGGAATCGGGACGGAATGCGGTCAAAATAGCGGGTTTGCAGCCTTGGGTCGGGCTAAGCTTCGGGCTAAGCCGGGCTCAGGCCCAAGCCCAGGGTTGGGTCCTGGTCCTGGTCCTGGTCCTGGTCCTGGTCCTGGTCCTGGTCCTGGCGCAGGCCCTGGCCCGGCCTCGGTCCATGATCCGATCATGGTCTTGAATTCCAGCTCAGTCGATCCGCCATCATGCCTATACCGCGTTTTTTCGTCGATCTGCCCTTGGTGGCCCACAGCCGCATCGCGCTTCCCGAAGCCGCCGCGCACCATGCCGTACGCGTGCTGCGCCTGCGCGATGGCGCGCCCCTGTGCCTGTTCAACGGCCAAGGCGGTGAATACACCGGGGTGCTGCATGTCGAAGGGCGTGCGGCTGCCGTCGAATTAGGCGCCTTCGATCCCCGTGAAGCCGAATTGGACGGCGCCATCACGCTGGTGCAGGGCCTGCCTTCCGGCGACAAGATGGACTGGATTATTGAAAAAGCAGTCGAACTGGGCGTGCACGCCATCGTGCCGATCGCCGCCCGGCGCAGCGTGCTGCAACTGAGCGGCGCGCGCCAGGACAAGCGCCTCACTCACTGGCGCCGCATCGCGCTGTCGGCCAGCGAACAGTGCGGACGCAACCGCCTGCTGCATGTGGCGGAGCCGGTCACGCTGGAACAGTGGCTGGCGCAGGCTTCGAACGGCACGTTGGATGGGTCGTTGAATGGCCCGTCGGCTGTCACGTCGAATGCTGCCGCGAATGGTTCGTCGAATGGTGCCGCGAATGAGGCGTCAGGGCGCGCGGCTAGCGCCATGCGTTTGCGCGTCCTGTGCCACCCGGAAGGCGGCCAGCCCTACACACAGGCCCTGGCGCAGGCCCAACGCGCCAGCGCCGGCCTGCGCGCGTTGGAGTTGCTGGTGGGGCCGGAAGGCGGCTGGGACGACACGGAACTGGCGGCAGCCCGCCGGGCGGGCGCACAGGCCGTCACTTTCGGCCCGCGCATCCTGCGCACGGAAACCGCCGGACTGGCCCTGACCGCCGCTGCCGCGGCTACGCTGGGCTGGATATGAAGCCAGGCTCAGTCTGAAACGGGCTTCAGGCGCTCTCGCCATAGGGGGCGGCGGCAACACCAGGCTCGGCCATCGGATGCGCCCCCGCATGCTCGATCACGAAAGCGAACAGCCGGCCATTTTCGCGCGCGAATTCCGCCGCGTCGGCACAGACTGACTCGATACGGCCGGCGTCCTCTTCCAGCACCGGATCGCCCGAGTGCAATTTCTGCAGGCACAAGACCACCCCGACCTTCTGATCGAGCAGGGTGTCGCACAGGCAATCGTAGAGGGCGTCGAAATTGCCGCCGAAGTACATGGGGAAGTCGACCGCCTTGGCGATGGCGCGCAAGACCGCGGAGCGGCTGCGGGCACGATCGCAATCGGCGACGAATATGGCGGCTCCCAAATCGCGGGCAGCAGTGGCCAGCACGGGCTGGTCCAGGGATGCGGGATCCAGAGCGCCACCGCGCTGCAATTGCCGCTGCAAGGCGGACTGACCGGAATTGGCCATGCGGGGACCTCCTGCTAATGCTTTTTCACGCTGCATCGTATCGGCATATGCCGGCTCAATCAATCGTTCGCGCAATGTGTACGATTCGCGCACGACGGCGGCGGATCGGTACTGCGCAACACGCATCGGACAATACACTGAGTTCGGCAAAAAAACCAAGAGGCCTTGTCATCGAATGGTGACATTGCGTGGCAGGGCCGCAAGCATGACGGAACCGTGACGTTTGTTCCAGGCCGGAGGCGGGCCGTGATGGGCCGTGATGGGGCGTGATGGGGCCAAGCCAGGGCCGCGATGGAGCCATGGTGAGGCCGCCATGAGGTCGCATGCGGGCCGCACAGGACGCCCGCATACGAGTCTTGCTATGCTCAGACCGCCCTGGGCGCGCGGCTGTTGGCATCCACCACGGTCAAGGCCGTCATGTTGACGATGCGACGCACGGTCGAACTCGACGTCAGGATATGCACGGCCGCATTGCCGCCCAGCAACAGCGGACCGACCGCGACGTTGCCGCCGGCGGTGGTCTTGAGCAGGTTGTAGGCAATGTTGCCGGAATCGACGTTGGGGCAGACCAACAGATTGGCGATGCCCTTGAGCGTGGACGACGGCAGGATGCGCATGCGCAATTCTTCATCCAACGCGCAATCGCCGTGCATTTCGCCATCGACTTCCAGGTCCGGCGCCTGCTCGCGAATCAGGCGCAGCGCTTCGCGCATCTTCGCGCCGGACGAAGAACTGCCCGAACCGAAATTCGATCGCGACAGCAGCGCCACCTTGGGTGCCAGGTTCATGCGATCCATCTCGGCGGCGGCGGCGATGGTGTATTCAGCAATCTGTTCGGCGGTCGGTTCGTCGTTGATATGCGTATCCACCAGCACCACGGTGCGTTCGGCCAGCAACAGGATGCTCATGGCCGCATAGGTCTTGGCGCCGGGCTTCTTGCCGATGACCTCGTCGACCAGGCGCAGATGGTCGGCATACGCGCCCACCGTGCCGCAGATCATGCCGTCGGCATCGCCCAGGTGGACCATCATCGCGCCAATCAACGTCAGGCGGCGGCGCATTTCCACGCGCGCCATTTCCTTGGTGATGCCGCGCCGGTTCATCAGGTCCCAGTACGTCGTCCAGTAGCGATGGAAGCGTTCGTCGTATTCGGGATTGGTGACTTCGACATCCTGGCCCAGGCGCAGGCGCAGGCCCAGCTTTTCGATGCGCGCGGCCAGCACGGCCGGCCGGCCCACCAGGATGGGACGGGCCAGGCCTTCATCGACCACCACCTGAACCGCGCGCAATACGCGTTCATCTTCGCCTTCGGAGAAGACGATGCGAACCTTGCCGCCGTCACGCACGTACTGCTTGGCCGCCGCGAACTGCGGCTTCATGAAGGCGCCGGAGTGATACACGAACTGCTGCAGTTGGGCGACATAGGCGTCCATATCCGTCAGCGGGCGGGTAGCCACGCCTTCTTCCATGGCGGCCTTGGCCACGGCCGGCGCGATGCGCACGATCAGGCGTGGATCGAAAGGCTTGGGAATGAAGTACTCGGGGCCGAAGCACAGATCGTAGGTGCCGTAGGCCGCGGCCACGACCTCACTCTGTTCTTCCTGCGCCAAGGCAGCGATGGCCCGCACCGCCGCCGTTTCCATGCCGCGTGTGATGGTGGTGGCGCCCACGTCCAGCGCACCGCGGAAGATGTACGGGAAGCACAGTACGTTGTTGACCTGGTTCGGGTAGTCCGAACGGCCCGTGGCCATGACGGCGTCGTCGCGCACGCTCTTGACCACTTCCGGCAGCACTTCCGGCGTCGGGTTGGCCAGGGCCAGGATCAGCGGACGGGCCGCCATCTTGGCGACCATCTCGGCCTTGAGCACGCCACCGGCCGACAGCCCCAGGAACACGTCGGCGCCTTCGATGACTTCCGTCAGCTTGCGCAGGTCGGTCTTGCGGGCGAAGCGCTCCTTGTCCGGGTCCATCAGCTCGACACGGCCTTCGTAGACCACGCCTTCGATGTCGGTGACCCAGATGTTTTCCAGCGGCAGACCCAGGTCCACCATCAGGTCCAGACAGGCCAGCGCAGCCGCGCCGGCGCCGGAGGCCACGACCTTGACCTTGTCGATGTCCTTGCCGACCACCTTCAAGCCGTTGATGAACGCGGCGCAGACGGTGATGGCGGTGCCATGCTGGTCGTCATGGAAGACCGGGATCTTCATGCGCTCGCGCAGCTTGCGCTCGACGGTGAAGCACTCGGGCGCCTTGATGTCTTCCAGGTTGATGCCGCCGAAAGTGGCTTCCAGGCCGGCGATGATGGTGACCAGCTTGTCCGGATCGGTTTCGTTGATCTCGATGTCGAAGACGTCGATGCCGGCGAATTTCTTGAACAGCACCGCCTTGCCTTCCATCACCGGCTTGGAGGCCAGCGCGCCGATATTGCCCAGGCCCAGCACGGCCGTGCCGTTGGTGATGACGCCCACCAGATTGCCGCGGCTGGTGTAACGCACGGCATTGACGGGGTCGGCGACGATTTCCTCACAGGCCGCGGCCACGCCGGGCGTGTACGCCAAGGCCAGATCGCGCTGGTTGGTCAGTTGTTTGGTGGGCGTGACCGAAATTTTGCCGGGGCGGCCCTGCTCGTGATATTCGAGCGCGGCCTTGCGTAGATTGGCGTCCATGATCGCTTCAAGGGTGGAAAAACTGGCAGCAATGTTACTCCCTGCCGTCGGAATTCCGCTCAAAGTGTGTCAAAGCCAGCGCTCCACCGGCCGCCAACGCGTTACGGTAGCGGCGCCTCCGGATACAGCCCGGCAGGGTCGAACGCATCCTTGATATTGGCATCCAGCGCACGCGCTTGGGCGGCGTAGGGTACGGACTCGGCGGAAACCATATCGGCCACGCCAGCCTGACCACCGCTGTCGGACGGCGTGACGGCTTGCAGCACCACGCTGTCCACCCAGGCCAGGGCGCCCTCGTGCCCCGCCAGCAGGCCGGCGAGGTTGGCTTCGGCCGGTGCCGGTGGCGTCAACGCATCCAGGCGGTAACGGGCCGGCCATGCCGCCTGGGCTCGGCACCAGGCCGCGCCGGCGCGCGTGGACAAGGTATACAAGGCGGGAATCAGCGCCTGCCCCGTGCCGCTGCGCAAGGGCACGCCACCACTGGCCCCGAACGGCCCCAGGGTCTCCAGCGCGCCGTCGGCCAGCATCACGTCCACGCTGACCAGGCCGGGCGGACATGCCAGGCCCGGGCTTACGGCCACATGCTCACGGCCGGCCAGCCAGGCAGCCACCGTCAGCCCGGCCGGCAGCCCCGCGAACTGCGTGAGCCCCGCTTGTGCCAGCGTCGCCATCGTCACGCCTGGCGCCGCGCGGAATCGAAGTCCAGGCCCCTGGCCGGCATGCGCATATTGGACACCCAAGGTCGACGAGGGAAGGCCATCGTCCAGGCAACGCAAGGTATTCAATGACCGCGGATCCACCCAAAGGCAAGGACACCCAGGCGCCGCTGCGCGCGTGCCCGCCAGGGCCATCGCCACGCCGTACTCGGCGCACAGCTCGCGTGCCACGCGTACGTCGACGAGCGACAGCGGCCGCAAGCAAGCCGCGGTGGAGGAGGCCGCCATCGGCACGGCCGTCCCAGCCGCGCCGCCCGTCGTCAGAGCGGCGGCCGCGGATGCATGCGCCGCAGCAGTTGCCTGGGCCGCCCGGGATCCCGTGGCCGAATCCCCATCCAGCACCTGCAGTTCCCCCTCGCAGCCACGACGCAACCGTCGTAAAAAAGCCGCCCATGGCGTCTCGGGCGGACGCCTTCCCAATAAAAATGCGCGGCGAGTGGTCTCCATAAGACTACAATTCCTCTTTTGGCCTAGCCGTAGACGATTTTTTTCCGCTAACGCGGATTTTTGATTTTCTATTCCCGCGCGGCCACGAAAAATCCGCCCGGCTTCCCGCTGCCGCCCAGCTCCCATGGCAGTACGGTCTTTCATTGTGCCCACGGCGTCCCGGACGCATCAATGCCCCGGCGCCCCCCTGCCCTAACGCTTTCGTCTCGAGAACACCATGCCCCGCCTTGCCACCCGCACTCAGGAATTCCTGACTTTCCAAGTCGTCGAATTGTTCAAGCAGGCGCAAGCGCTGCAGGCGGCGGGCCACGACATCATCAGCCTGGGCATCGGCGAACCGGACTTTACCGCGCCGCCCCAGGTGGTGGAAGCGCTGGAACGCGCCGCCCGCGCCGGCCTCAGCGGCTACACCGCACCGGCCGGCGTGTCGGCCCTGCGCGAAGCCATCGCCCACTATTACGAAACGGAATTCGGGGCTCGCGTCGATCCTTCGCGCGTCATCGTGACCAATGGCGCCTCGGGCGCCCTGGCCCTGGCCTGCGCGGCGCTGGTCAACCCGGGAGCCGGGGTGATGATGCCCGATCCCTCCTACCCGGCCAACAGCAATTTCGTCCTGGCCAGCGGCGGCCGGCCGCAATTGGTGCCCAGCACCGCGGCCAAGCGCTACCAGTTGTCGGCGCAGGACGTGCGCGAGAATTGGGCGGCCCATACCCAAGGCGTGCTGATCGCCTCGCCCAGCAATCCCACCGGCACCTCGGTGGCGCCGGCCGAACTGGCTGAATTGCTGCGCGAAGTGCGCGAGCGCGACGGCTTCACCTTGATGGACGAAATCTACCTGGGGCTGTCCTACGAGCAGGCACCACGCTCGGCACTGACCCTGGACGACGACGTCATCGTCATCAACAGCTTCTCCAAGTACTTCACCATGACGGGCTGGCGCCTGGGCTGGCTGGTGGTCCCGCAGAACATGGTGAGCGTCGTGGAAAAAATGGCCGCCAGCCTGCACATCTGCGCGCCGACCCTGGCGCAACACGCGGCACTGGCCTGCTTCCTGCCCGACACGCTCAAGATCTACCAGCAACGGCGCGAGGCCTTCCGCCAGCGCCGCGACTTCCTGCTGCAGGCTTTCGACGGCATGGGTCTGTCGGTACCGGTCAAGCCGGACGGCGCCTTCTACATCTATGCGGATCTGTCGGACTTGGGCCTGGACAGCGCGACGTTCTCGCACCGCCTGCTGCACGAAACCGGCGTGGCGGCCGTTCCGGGCCTGGATTTCGGCCCGGCCCACGGGCACCACACCATGCGCTTCGCTTACACCACCGGCCTGGACCGTCTGGAAGAAGCAGCCACGCGCATAGCCACGTTCCTGGAAACGCTGCGCGAACCGGCCCTTTGAACGGCGCCTGCCGGGCCAGGGCCCGCTCAGTCGCGTGCCAGCGGGATGCCGGAAGACACCGCCAGGCGGCGGCGCTCGGCCAGCACCTTGTCGCCGTAGCCGCCATCATTGGGACCGCTGGCGCCCACGTAGCAGGCCAGGCCACCCGACACCGAACCGCGGCGGTTGATGCAATCCTTGAGAATGCCAGCGCCGACACGGATGTTGGCCACCGGATCCAGCGCGCCATTCTTGGTGCCCAAGGTATCGAACTTGGACCGGTGCACGCTGGTCATGACCTGCATCAGTCCCTGCGCGCCAACGCTGCTTTCCGCGAACGGGTTGTAGCGCGACTCGATGGCGATGACCGCCAGCAGCAGCAAAGGATCGACCTTCAGGTCGCGCCCCACCTTGTACGAGGTATTGACCAGCACGCCGGTAGCGTCATAGGCCACCTTGTACTTACGCGAAATGTAATTTCGCAGGGCTTCGAGCTGGGCATTGTTGGCCGTAACGTCCGGACGCGGCCGCACGGCCGCCGGCGGATGGGGCAACGGCGTCAGATATCCCGTGGCATTGCTGGCAGGGGTATCGGGCACGACCAAGGCCACCGCGGCCCCGGTATCGGCGTCCAGGTCGCCGGCAAGCAGGCCGTCCTGGTCCGAAGACACATTGGACGGAACGGAAGTTGGCGCAAGCGCCGTCAGCAAGGCTTTGTGTACCTGCAAAGCCTGGTCACGCAGACCAGGCAAGGCGAATCCCATGCTTACCGTCACAATGACCGCGATGCCCAGGTAAACCGAGCAAATACGCAGCCATTCGGCAAGATAGCGGTGCACTCCTTGGGCCAAATGCCGAAACACGACACTGGCAGCTGACGCATCGGGCATGGTGACCTCCTGCGTGATTGGAAAGGGAGGGATGTTAACCTTTATCGCCAGCCGCGTATGTAACCAAGCCTCTAATAGGTTTGCAACTTTGCGCAACTTAAGCTAACTCTCCTTCATCTTCCAGAGATTGCATTGAAATACCGCGACCTTAGAGACTTCATCGCCCAACTCGAATCACGCGGCGACCTGAAACGTATCCAGACGGCGGTCTCGACGCGCCTGGAGATGACGGAAATCGGCGACCGCGTGCTGCGTGCCGGCGGCCCCGCGCTGCTGTTCGAAAACGCCCAGCACGAGGGCAAGCCCGCCGCAATGCCAGTGCTGACCAATCTGTTTGGTACCCCCCAGCGCGTCGCCTGGGGCATGGGCGCGGCCAATGTCGGCGCCTTGCGCGACACTGGCGAATTGCTGGCCTCGCTGCGCGAGCCGGAAGCACCCAAGGGATTGCGCGACGCCTTCGCCAAGGTGTCCATGCTGAAGTCGGCGCTGTGGGACATGAGTCCGAAGACGGTGCGTGGCGCCGCTTGCCAGGAAGTCGTGCTGGAAGGCGATGACGTCGACCTGGCGCGCCTGCCGCTGCAGGCCTGCTGGCCCGGCGACGTGGCGCCGCTACTGACGTGGGGCCTGGTGATCACGCGCGGTCCCAACGCCAAGCGCCAGAACCTGGGCATCTACCGCCAGCAGCCCATCGGGCGTAATAAATTGATCATGCGCTGGCTGTCGCACCGCGGCGGCGCGCTGGACTTCCGCGATCATGCCCAGGCCTACCCTGGCCAGCCTTTCCCCATCGCGGTGGCGCTGGGTGCCGACCCGGCCACCATCCTGGGCGCGGTGACGCCGGTGCCGGACACGCTGTCCGAATACCAGTTCGCCGGTTTGCTGCGCGGGTCGCGCACCGAAGTCACGCAGGCGCTGGGCAGCAAGCTGTCCGTGCCGGCCTATGCCGAAATCGTGCTGGAAGGCCATCTGTTGCCGTCCACCGATGCGCGCGCGGTAGCGCCGGTGGTGCCCGAGGGCGTCAATCCGCCGCCGGATACCGGCTACGAGATGGCGCTGGAAGGTCCGTATGGCGACCACACCGGGTATTACAACGAACGCGACTGGTTCCCGGTGTTCACCGTCGACCGCATCACCATGCGGCGCAATCCCATCTATCACTCGACCTATACCGGCAAACCGCCCGATGAGCCGGCGGTGCTGGGCGTGGCGCTGAATGAAGTGTTCGTACCCCTGCTGCGGCGCCAGTTGCCGGAGATCGTCGATTTCTACCTGCCGCCGGAAGGCTGCAGCTACCGCTTGGCGGTGGTGTCCATCCGCAAACAGTACCCGGGCCATGCCAAGCGGGTCATGTTCGGGCTATGGAGCATCCTGCGGCAATTCATGTACACCAAGTTCATCGTGGTGGTGGACGAGGACATCGATCCGCGCGACTGGAAGGAAGTGGTGTGGGCGATGACCACCCGCATGGATCCCGTGCGCGACACCACGCTGGTGGAACACACACCCATCGACTATCTGGACTTCGCCTCGCCGGTGTCCGGCCTGGGCGGCAAGATGGGGCTGGACGCCACCAATAAATGGCCGGGAGAAACCCAGCGCGAATGGGGCACGCCCATCGTCATGGACCAGGCGGTCAAGGACCGAGTCGATCAGATCTGGGGGGAATTGGGGCTGTAGGTCGCCCCCAAGTCGGGACGGGGACGGGGACGGGACGGCGCATAGCCGGGTGGATTCGGCGCGGATTTGTTGCGGATTCGGCGCGGGTTTCGTCCCCGCCTGCTTGCCGGGGACGTGAGTTCCCCCAAGGAAAGTCCAATGGGGACAGGATTTTCAAGGGTTTTTATAAAAAACCCATTCTTTGCTCAAAAGCCTTGGGCAGGAACGCGTGTCGCCCGCTCAGCGGACATGGCCGTCGCTATCCTGCTTTTCGCGCCACACACGCAGCGCCTGCCAGCCGACCAGGGCCCCAGCGGCCAGTTTGAGCAGCTTGGATTTCTTATTGCCCTTCAAGAACAGCGCGGACACGCTGGACAGGACCATGGGATAACGCCGCAACAGCGTGAACGCCTGCATCGCGATCTTGCTGCTGCCCCCGCCGCCTGGCCCACCACCGCCAACCAGTCCTTGCAGGCTGCTGGGCAAGACGCTACGCATCAAGTGCGTGGGTGACAAGGCCACACCGGCTTCGGCCAGGTTATGCAGCAGTGCTTCGCGTTCGACAGCCGCCTTGGCGCGCAACAGTTCCATACGGACGGCGCGATCGATGGCGGGCGACAGTTTCTTGCTCATCTCAGCCCCCGTTTCAAATGCGGTCGCGCCGCGCCCGACGCGCTTGCGCCGCGGCTTCTTCGGCGGCTTCCTCAGCCTGCGCCGCCGCGCGGACGCGGTCCAGCAATTGCACGTCGCGGCCCAGTTCTTCCAGCGTAGCGGAGAAAGGCGCGGGTCCGTGCACCAGACGGCGCCAGACCACCATCAACAGAATCAGGCCCAGCACGGCGTAGCCGGCCGCCAATACACCCAGGGCCATATAACGCGAATCGGTGGGCCAGAAATACACGGCCACCAATATGGAAAACACCAGCACGGCCAGCGTCAGGAACAGCAGCGCTGCAAAAGACATCCCCAGCAGACTCAATAGCCGACCCTGTTCCGCACGGGCTTCCAGCGTCAGCAGCTCGAAACGCGTACGGCCCAGCTCGACCAAACTGGAGGCAACACCCAGCAAGGATTTTCGAATAGCCATGGAGGATCAGTATGAGGCGGAAGAAGATGCGGCCGGCACAGCAAGCGCCGTGCCGCCTCTTCTGCCCGCGGGGTGGAAAGCGGACCGCGGAATGATCAGCGACGGCTGATCAACAAGCCAATCAGCAAACCCACGCCGCCGGCGATGCCGATGGCCTGCCAGGGATTGTCATGCACGTAGTCATCGGTGGCGCGGGCCGCCTTGCGGCTGCGCTCCAGCACGGCGTCCTGCACGTCATACAGCGTTTCGCGGGTACGCTTCAACGTCGCCAACGCACGTTCGCGCAGCTCCGCGGCTTTGTCGCCAGTCGTGGATGCCGCTTCGCGCAGCAGGTCCTCGGCGTCATTCAAGCTGGTCTTGACGTTGTCGATCAGGGTTTCTTTGACGGCATCCGGGGATTTTCTTGCGTTCATGGTTCGCTCCTTACGTTGCGTGTTACGTGTACGAGACCAAACGATGATACCAGCGCGTATCGCCTTGTCTGTCCGCAGGGTGATGCTTTTGCTACTGACTGCTACGGCGACTCGGCCGGTGGTGCCTTCAGTTCAACTTCGTGATCTCGACCGTCGATTTCATGCCCTGCTGGTCGATGTCCTGCTTCATGACCATATTCACCGCCGGGCAATACCAATCCGTCACCGTGGAATTGATGCCGGGAATGGGGATGGTCAGGCTTTTGAAGGTGGCCATGGTGGGATCGGAATTGCGCTCGTAGCGGACCGGGAAGCAGGTTTCCTTGCCCAGCGCGGTGTCCAGCGCCTGCTTGTTGCCCACCGTCTTCTGGCTGATATGCACCGTGGTGGCGGGCGAGCCACCGACCGGCGCTTCCTTGCCGATGCGCAGGCGGAAACTGGAACCAGGCAGCTTCTGCCCCGCGGCCAGTTTGCCGTCATAAGCGAACAGCCCCAGCATGCGCAGGTCGAACTGGCCCTCGCTATTGGGCTTTTCACCGGCATTCTCATATTTGACGAAGGTGGCCTGGCCGGCTTTGACCGTCATCAAATAGTCCAGCTTGGACTTGCCGGGCGGCAGGCCGGCGTAGGAAAACGTGGCCACGCCATTGACGCGGGCGCGGCAATTGTCGCCATTGGTCTTGCTGACTTCGCTGAAGGCCAGGTCCGCGCCCAATGCCAGATTGCCCTTGCCGGTCAGCTGGACGGCGCCGCCGTCGTGCATGAAGGCGGCATCGCAGACACCCGCCTGCGCGGTGCCGGCGCCCACGGACAGGGCCAAGGCGGCAGCCGCCAGAATCTTGGAATCAGAAAACACAGTGGAAACCCCGCAATAAGCTGTGCGCCGCTGCGCCATGGAGCGGCAATCATTGCCGATACTACACCGTCCGGCTTTGCTTCTGACCCGACGGGTACCCAGTAAGTTTTATTCCCTGCGTCTATATTTTTTGCGATTTTTATACATTTCAATAATATTGAAATTCCCCCTTGATCGTTCGCCTCAGGGCGGCGGCAAATCTAGAATGCAGGGCGCGCGTCGATTTGGCATCGCACTCTTCCCCTCGGAAATCCTTCATGAAGCTGTTCCCGCTATTCGCCGACCTGAATCAGCGACCGGTCCTGGTGGTCGGCGGTGGCGCCGTCGCCGCCCGCAAGACCCAGGCTCTGCTGGAAGCGGGCGCCCAGGTAAGCGTCGGCGCGCCGCGCCTGACCGCGGACCTGATGGCGCTGGCTGCCAGCGGCCGCATCGTGCATCTGGCGGGAGAATTCCAGGAGCAGTGGCTGGACGCGGTATGGCTGGTGGTGGCCGCCACCGACGACCGCGCGGTCAATGCCGAGGTCTCGCGCCGCGCCGAAGCGCGCCGGCTGTTCTGTAATGTGGTCGACGATCCGGAGCTGTCCTCCTTCCAGGTCCCCTCCATCGTCGACCGCTCGCCCATCATCGTGGCCATCTCGTCTTCCGGCGTGGCGCCTGTGCTGGCCCGGCGGCTGCGCGAGCGCATCGAATCGCTGTTCGACCATACGCTGGCCCCGCTGGCGCAACTGGCCGCGCGCCATCGCGCCGCCATCCGCGCCGCCAGGCCGGACCTGGGCGCGCGGCGCCGTTTCTACGACTGGCTGCTGGACGGTCCGGTGGCATCGCTATTGCGCCAGGCGCGTCCCGCCGACGCGGAAACAGCTTTGACGGACGAGCTGGACACGCCACAGCACGTCCCCTCCGGCAGCGTGGTGCTGGTAGGCGCCGGCCCGGGCGATCCCGGCCTGCTGACCCTGCGCGCGCTGCGAGCCCTGAACGAGGCCGACGTCATCCTGCACGACCGGCTGGTCAGCCCCGAAGTCCTGGCCATGGCGCGCCGCGATGCGGAACGGGTCGACGTGGGCAAGCATCAGGGCGAAGACCACCATGCCACGCAGTCGCGCATCCACGCCCTGATGGCGGACAACGCGCGGCTGGGGCGGCGCGTCGTCCGGCTGAAAGGCGGCGACGCTTTCATCTTCGGCCGGGGCGGCGAAGAGCTGCAATTCCTGCGCGCGCGCAACATCCGTTATGAAGTGGTGCCGGGTATCACGGCGGCGCTGGCCTGTGCGGCCCACGCCGGCATTCCGCTGACGCATCGGGCCCACGCGCAGTCGGTGCACCTGGTGACGGCGCACTCCAGCGCCGAAGCCGACACCCTGGATTGGCCGGCGCTGGCGGGCGCCACCCAGACCCTGGCCTTCTACATGGGCGTGGGGCAGTTGGACGCCCTGGCGCGCCGCTTGATCCAGCACGGCCGCGATCCGCTCACGCCTTTCGCCCTGGTGGAAAACGGCAGCCGCCCGCAACAACGCGTGCTGACCGGCCCGTTGGAAGACCTGCCGCGCCTGGCGCGCGCGCATGGCATCCATGCGCCGGCCATGCTATTCGTGGGAGAAGTGGCGCGGCTGGGCGACGAGCTGCACTGGTTCGGACAGCACCTGTCGGCGCGCGCCAGCGAGACGGCATGAAGCCGCCGCGCACTTAAGCGATGCCGCGCTTATCCACAGGGGAGCAGGGAAGCCACTACAGCCGCGCCCTTACTCCTCTTTCTGCTTGGTGCCGAAAATGCGGTCGCCGGCATCGCCCAGACCGGGGATGATGTAGCCGTTCTCGTTCAGCCGTTCGTCGATGGCAGCGGTGTAGATGCGCACGTCCGGATGCAATTTTTCGACATGGGCGATGCCCACGGGCGCGGCCACCAGCACCAGCGCGCGGATGTCGCGACAGCCGGCCTGCTTGAGGAGATCGATGGTCGCCGCCATCGAACCGCCGGTAGCCAGCATGGGATCGATGATCAAGGCGGTGCGCTGGTCCAGCTCGCCCACCAGCCTTTCCAGATAGGTGTGCGCCTGCAGGGTTTCCTCGTTGCGGGCGATGCCCACCACGCTGACCTTGGCGCCCGGCACCAGGCTGAGCACGCCGTCCAGCATGCCGATGCCGGCGCGCAGGATAGGCACTACCGTGATCTTCTTGCCGGCCAGCTTCTCCACCGGGATGGCACCGCACCAGCCTTGCACCGTGCAGGGTTCCAGCGGCAGGTCCCTGGTGGCCTCGTACGTCAGCAAGGCGCCGACTTCCTGCGCCAGCTCCCGAAAGCTCTTGGTGCTCAGGTCGGCGCGGCGCATGATGCCCAGCTTGTGACGGATCAGTGGGTGGCGTATTTCATGCACGGGCATGGCGGTCTCCGGTATTGATGCAGCAGGCGCATCGTAGTCGGTTCATCAACGATCCGCCAGCCAGGCAATCAGCGCATCGTCGAAGGCCCGCACCGATTCGGCCTGGGGATGGTTGACGATACTCACCACGATGTAGCGTTTGCCGCTGACGCCCAGCACATAGCCCGCGATGGAACGCACGCCATTCAGGGTGCCCGTCTTCAGATGCGCCATGCCCTGCGTGCCCTTGCCGCGCATGCGCCGCCGCACCGTGCCGTCCAGGCCGGCGATGGCCAGCGAGGACATGTACTCCGGCATGAAGGGCGAATTCCACGCCACGGTCATCATCGATGCCAGGCTGTCGGCCGACACGCGCGCCGTGCGCGACAGGCCGGCACCGTTGTCCACCACCAGCTCGGGCATGTTCAGGCCCTGGCTGGTCAGGATGCGCTTGACCACATCGCCACTGCTTTCCACCGTGGCCGGACGGCGGCCGCCTTCGGCACCCACGGTCAGCAGCAGGGTGCGCGCCATCACGTTGTTGCTGCGCTTGTTGATCTTGCGAATGATGTCGCCCAAGGATGGCGATTCATGCGTGGCCAAGGGCACCGCGTCAGGCGGCACCATCCCCGTCCGCACCCGGCCGCTGAACGTGCCGCCCAGTTCGCGCCACAGCAGGCGCAAGACTTCCGTGGCGAATTCCGGCTGGCCCAGCGCCAGGCGATAGACGTCGAACTCGCCGCAGGATCCCGCGACCTTGCCGCCGATGCGCAGCGACACGCCCTGCTGGGTGATGACGGGATCCGTGCTGATCTCCGGCGAGCCGGGACAGCGGATATCGCTCCATTCCAGTTGGCCGGCGATCTTCACCCCCGGCAAGGGCGGGTCCATGATGACATTCCACTTGCGCGCCGCCGGGTCGGGCGTGAACAGCAGGCGCACGGCGCCGAAGCCCACCATCAGGGCGTCCGGATTGGCGTTGTAGGGACGATCGGGCGCGCTGTCGAAGGCGCCGGGGTCCACCGCCACGTTGCCGAACATTGTCCGGTCTATCACCAGATCGTTGATCTGGCGCACGCCGTGCAGGCGCAGGTCGCGCAGCAGGGTCCACAGGTCCTGCATCAGCAGCAAGGGATCGCCGCCGCCGCGCAGGTAAAGCGGCCCCGGCAGCACGCCGTCGGGGCCGACGCGCGCGCCGGGCTCGGCCAGCAGGTCGGTATGCCAGGTGTAATTGGGGCCCAGGTCGGACAGGCCCACCCAGGTGGTGACCAGTTTCATGACCGAAGCTGGATTGCGCGGCTCCTTGGCGTTGATCGAAATCAGGCGCGGTCCGCCGATTTCCTGCACCACCAGCGACAGGGATGCGTCCGGCAGCTTGCTGGCGCGCCAGGTCTGGGCCAACTCACGCGGCAACACGTTCTGCGACGCGGGCGCCAACCCTTGGGCCTGGACATCCGTCACCAGCGCGGCGCTCAGCAGCGTACCCGTCACCAGCGCCCCCGATACCAGCGCGTCAGCCGCAAAAGCACCCGCGGCCAGTGCCAGCGCGGAAAAAACCGTCGCCGCTTTCTGTACGGCCCGCACCCGTACGATCCGAACCCGTCCACCCCAAGCTCGAATGCGCTTGCCCATCGTTTCGATCATGCCCCGACCTTCGCTCGCCCGCGCCGATTGACGCCTGGGCGAGGCTCTCCAGTGTCGACAGGCCCCTCGGCCTGTTCCCGTAAAACCGTGAGCATACAGGGAACGCCAGCCCGATCCGCGCCCGGCTGGCGGGTACCCCACGGCCAGCGCCGTACAATACCGGATTCCAAAAAAATTACGTCCTTACGCAGTGTCGCCCACCCTTACCGTCGCCGATTTCGACTACGCCCTGCCGCCGGAGCTGATCGCGCAGCATCCCAGCCCCGAGCGCGGCGGCAGCCGCCTGCTGCATCTGGATGCCCAGGGCCGCCTGCACGACCGCATGTTCGCCGACCTGGCCACCATGCTGCGCCCGCATGACCTGCTGGTCTTCAATGACACGCGCGTCATCAAGGCGCGCCTGACCGGCCACAAGGCCAGCGGCGGCAAGGTGGAAGTACTGGTCGAGCGCATTCTCGAAGCCGATCGCGCCCTGGCGCACGTGCGGGCCAGCAAATCGCCTGGCCCCGGCACGGTCTTGCGCCTGGCCGACCGTTTCGACGTCACCGTGCTGGGCCGCGAAGGCGCGCTGTTCGACCTGCGTTTTCCCGGCGACGTGCTGGACTTGCTGCAGGCGCATGGCGCGACACCGCTGCCGCCCTACATCACCCACGCCGCCGCCAGCGAGGACGACGAACGCTACCAGACGGTCTACGCCCGTGCGCCCGGCGCCGTCGCCGCGCCCACGGCCGGCCTGCACTTCGACGCGGCCATGATGCAGCGCCTGGAAGACGCCGGCGTGGCGCGCGCCTTCGTTACCTTGCACGTGGGCGCCGGCACCTTCAAGCCGGTCCAGGTCGAGCAACTGTCCGACCACGTCATGCATGCCGAGTGGTACACGGTACCGCAGGCCACGGCCGCTGCGGTGGCGCGGGCGCGCGCCGCCGGCGGCCGCGTCATCGCCGTGGGCACGACCAGCGCGCGCGCGCTGGAGTCGGCGGCGGCGCAGGCTCAAGGGCAACCGCTGCAGGCCGCGCAAGGCGATACGCAGTTGTTCATCACGCCCGGCTATCGTTTCCAGGTGCTGGACGGCCTGGTCACCAACTTCCACCTGCCCCAGTCGACCCTCCTGATGATGATTTCAGCGCTGGCCGGCATGGAACCCATCCGCCGCGCCTACGCCCATGCGGTCGCCGAGCGCTACCGCTTCTTCAGCTATGGCGACGCCATGCTGATCGAGTCGCCCGTAGTTCCGGCGCTATCCGTGCCTTCTTCCTCCGCCCCCTCCCATCCGGCCGCCACCGGCCCCGCAGCATGAACGGACTGAATTTCGAACTCCTCGCCACCGACGGCGCGGCCCGCCGCGGCCGCGTCACCTTGAACCACGGTGTGGTCGAGACCCCCATCTTCATGCCGGTGGGCACCTATGGCAGCGTCAAGGCCATGTTGCCGCAAGAGCTGAAGGAAGTCGGCGCGCAGATCGTGTTGGGCAATACCTTCCACCTGTGGCTGCGTCCCGGCAACGACATCATGCGCAAGCATGGCGGCCTGCATGGATTCATGGGCTGGGACAAGCCCATCCTGACGGATTCGGGCGGCTTCCAGGTATTCAGCCTGCAAGGCATGCGCAAGATCACCGAGGAAGGCGTCAAGTTCGCCTCGCCGATCGATGGCGCGCGGCTGTTCCTGACGCCCGAAGAATCGATGGCCATCCAGCGCGCGCTGAACTCCGACATCGCCATGGTGTTCGACGAGTGCACGCCCTATGAAATCGACGGCCGCGCCGCCACCCAGGAAGAAGCGGCCAAGTCCATGCGCATGTCCCTGCGCTGGGCGCGCCGCTCGCGCGACGCTTTCGACAAGCTGGAAAACCCGAACGCGCTATTCGGCATCGTGCAGGGCGGCATGTATGAAAACCTGCGCGACGAGTCCCTGGCGGGCCTGACCGACATCGGTTTCCATGGCTACGCCATCGGCGGCCTGTCGGTGGGCGAACCCAAGGAAGACATGCTGCGCATCCTCACCCACGTGGCGCCGCGCCTGCCGGTGAACGCGCCGCGTTACCTGATGGGCGTGGGTACGCCGGAAGACCTGGTGGACGGGGTGGCGCGCGGCATCGACATGTTCGACTGCGTCATGCCGACGCGCAACGCCCGCAACGGCTGGCTGTTCACCCGCTACGGCGACGTGAAGATCCGCAACTCGCGCTATCGTGACGACACGCGGCCGCTGGATCCGACCTGCGGCTGCCATACCTGCGGCCTGTTCTCGCGGGCGTATCTGCATCACCTGCAGCGCGCCAAGGAAATCACCGGTGCCCGCCTGAACACCCTGCACAATCTGCATTTCTACCTGAACCTGATGGAAGAAATGCGCGATGCCATCGCCGCCGGCACCTTCCAGGCCTGGCGCGAAAAATTCGCCGCCGACCGGGCCCGCGGGGTGGATTAGGGGTGCTCGTCACGGCCCCGACTGGCCGACCCGTACAACATCGCTACAATAGCGGGCTGCCCTGTATCAGGCTCGCGCTCAACGGTGGCTAAAAACATACCAAGATCCGCAAATCTGGATCCAAAACCTGCTCAGATCCGGATTCGATTCGGATTCAACCAAGGAGAATCTTATGTCCCTCATCGATAACCTCGGCATCGTCGTGGCCCAGGCCGCCCCTGCCGAAGGCGGCGCCCTGCTGGGCATGGCCCCCATCATCCTGATGTTCGTGGTCCTCTACTTCCTGATGATCCGTCCGCAGATGAAGCGTCAGAAGGAACACCGCAACCTCGTCTCGGCCCTGGCCAAGGGTGACGAAGTGGTGACCTCCGGCGGCCTGCTGGGCAAGGTCTCCAAGGTGACCGACAGCTACATCACGGTGGAAGTGGCCGAACTGGCCGACAAGCCGGTGGAAGTGGTGGTGCAGAAGACCGCCGTCTCGACCGTGCTGCCCAAGGGAACCATCAAGGCCCTGTAAGCGTCTGACCCAGGCCGTCCCGCTTGCACGAGCGCAAGGGACGGCATGCCGCGCGGCGCCGGGGGCGCGTGCGCGGTTTTCTTTCATCTCCCCGGCATTTCGTCCAGACTTAGAGTTACGGCCATGAACCGCTATCCCCTTTGGAAGTACCTGACGGTCCTGATCGCGGTCGTCATCGGCCTGCTCTATACGCTTCCGAATTTCTACGGCGAATCGCCCGCGGTGCAGGTTTCCGCCGCCAAGGCGACCGTCAAGGTCGACCAGGCCCTGCTGGACACGGTCGAACGCACCCTGTCCGCCGCCAACATCCCGGCCGCCGGCGTCTATTACGAGCAAAACGGCGCCCTGGGCACGATCCGCGCCCGTTTCCAGAACACCGACCTGCAACTGCAGGCGCGCGACCTGCTCGACAAGACGCTGAACACCGTCGCCGGCGATCCCCACTACACCGTGGCGTTGAACCTGTTGCCCGCGTCGCCCGGCTGGATGCACGGTCTGGGCTGGTTCGAGCCCAAGCCCATGTACCTGGGTCTGGATCTGCGCGGCGGCGTGTATTTCCTGCTGCAGATCGACATGCAAGGCGCGCTGACCGCCCGCTACGACTCGCTGTCGACCGATGTCCGTGCCACGCTGCGCGACCAGAACGTGCCGGTTGGCAACGTCGAGCGCAGCGGCCAGTCGGTGCTGCTCACCTTCGCCAACACCGATGCGCGCGACAAGGCCATGGCCGTGCTGCGCCAACGCCTGCCGGACCTGCAGTTCACCGACGCCAACGATGGCGGCAAGGTGCAGTTGAGCGGCGTGCTGAGCCCCGCTTCGGTCACGCGTGTGCAGGAAAACGCGCTGAACCAGAACATCACCACCCTGCATAACCGGATCAATGAACTGGGCGTGTCCGAGCCCGTGATCCAGCAACAGGGTTCCGACCGTATCGTCGTACAGTTGCCGGGCGTGCAGGACGTGGCCAAGGCCAAGGAACTGCTGGGTCGTACCGCCACGCTGGAAATCCGCATGGTGGACGACTCGCCGGCGTCGCAGTCGGCACTGGCAGCCAATACCGTCCCCTTCGGCCTGGAACGCTATACCGAGCGCGACGGCCGTCCCGTGCTGGTGCGCCGCCAGGTCATCCTGACCGGTGAGAACCTGCAGGACGCCCAACCGGGCCGCGACCAGCAGACCCAGCAGGCTGCCGTGCACCTGACGCTGGACAGCAAGGGCGCGCGCATCTTCCGCGACGTCACCCGCGACAACATCGGCAAGCGCATGGCCATCCTGCTGTTCGAAAACGGCAAGGGCGAAGTGGTCACGGCGCCGGTCATCCGCGGTGAAATCGCCGGCGGCCAGGTCCAGATCTCCGGCAGCATGACCGCCGAGGAAGCCGCCGACACCGCGCTGCTGCTGCGCGCCGGCGCGCTGGCCGCGCCCATGTCCATCATCGAAGAACGTACGGTTGGTCCCAGCCTGGGCGCCGACAACATCGCCAAGGGCTTCCATTCCACGCTGTGGGGCTTCATCGCGATCGCCGTCTTCATCATCATGTACTACCGCTTGTTTGGTGTGTTCTCCACCATCGGCCTGGCGGTGAACGTGCTGCTGCTGCTGGCGGTGCTGTCCATGCTGCAGGCCACGCTGACCCTGCCAGGTATCGCGGCCATCGCGCTGACGCTGGGCATGGCCATCGACTCCAACGTGCTGATCAACGAGCGGATACGGGAAGAACTGCGTAACGGTGCCTCGCCGCAACAGGCCATTCACCATGGTTTCGAGCGCGCCTGGGGCACCATCCTGGACTCCAACCTGACTACGCTGATCGTTGGCCTGGCACTGCTGGCCTTCGGTTCGGGCCCGATCCGCGGTTTCGCGGTGGTGCACTGCCTGGGCATCGTGACGTCGATGTTCTCGTCGGTGGTGGGCGTACGCGCCCTGGCCAACCTGTGGTACGGCCGCAAGAAGAAGCTGACCAGCATCTCCATCGGCCAGGTCTGGAAGCCGAAGAGCGAGTGAGGCGTTCGGCCTCCGCACGAGTAATAACCGCCGTACCCCAACAGCTAGACAACGAAAGCTAGGCACATCATGGAATTTTTCCGGATCCACCGCACCATACCGTTCATGCGCCATGCCCTGGTGCTGAACCTCATCAGTCTGGTGACCTTCCTGGCCGCGGTGTTTTTCATCGCCACGCGCGGCTTCCATCTGTCCATCGAATTCACCGGCGGCACGGTGATGGAAGTCAACTACGCCCAGACCGCCAAGCTGGATGAGGTGCGCAGCGCCGTCGGCAAGCTGGGCTACGCCGACTTCCAGGTGCAGAACTTCGGCACCTCGCGCGACGTGCTGATCCGCCTGCCGCTGGCCCATGGCCAGACCTCGGCGGCGCAAAGCGACGCGGTGCTGTCGGCACTGAAGTCGGCGGATTCCTCGGTACAACTGCGCCGCGTGGAGTTCGTCGGGCCGCAGGTCGGCCAGGAACTGGTCCACAACGGCCTGATGGCGCTGCTGTTCGTGGTGCTGGGTATCGTCGTCTACCTGGGCATACGCTTCGAGTGGAAGTTCGCGCTGGCCGGCGTTGTCGCCAACCTGCACGACGTGGTCATCATCCTGGGCTTCTTCGCCTTCTTCCAGTGGGAATTCTCGCTGTCGGTGCTGGCGGGCGTGCTGGCGGTGCTGGGCTACTCCGTGAACGAATCGGTCGTGATCATGGACCGGATCCGCGAGAACTTCCGCAAGCAACGCAAGGCCAGTGTGGCCGAAGTGATCAACGGCGCCATCACGCAGACCATTTCGCGGACCATCATCACCCACGGGTCGACCCAGATGATGGTGCTATCCATGCTGTTCTTCGGCGGCCCCACCCTGCACTACTTCGCCATGGCGCTGACCATCGGCATCTGGTTCGGTATCTATTCGTCCGTGTTCGTTGCCGCGGCACTGGCCATGTGGTTCGGCGTCAAGCGGGAAGATCTGGTCAAGCCGGTCAAGAAGGAAGGCGAAGGTCCCGAAGTCGCCTGAGGCGGATCGAGCGCCGGGCTATCTTGGCCGGGTGGCCTTGGCGGCCTTGCCTCCGCAACGAAAGCCAGCCAGAACAGGCTGGCTTTTTTTGTTCCGTGACCGGGAAACCGGTTGAACTCTGATGCCAGAAGAAAAGCCCGCAACAAATAAATTTGTTGCGGGCTTCTTGCCTATTGCGAGTTTCTTGTTATCCGCGCCTGCCTTTGGCTTTCGCCCCCAGGCCTTCGCGCATACCCACGCGGCCGAGTGCTCGGGCAATTACGGGCGCCGCGCATCGCGGCATAGCCGGAACGCCGCTTGCCCATCGCCGGCAAAGCCGCTCGGTTGCGCGGCCAGCCGACAGAGAGGGCGAGATGGATTTCCTGGAGTTGCTGCAATGGCCCGCCATGGCCGCGTCACTGGCGGCGGCATGGCTGGTCGCATCGAGCAAGAAAGGCCCCCGCAATGTCGGCTTCTGGGTCTTTCTACTGAGTAACGTGCTGTGGATAGCGTGGGGCTGGCATGACGACGCTTACGCGCTCATCGCCTTGCAGCTTGGCCTGGCGCTGACGAATATCCGTGGCGTGTCCAAGACCGCTACGCCGCCCGCTTGAACCAATGCCACGGCAGGCGCTTGGGCCACTGGCGCGCGGGATCAAGAAAATAGGGCGCCAGGAAAATGACCGTCACCAAAGCGATGAGCGCGGCGGCGGTGACGTCGGACGCATAGTGGTCCAGGTTGGCCAGGCGGCTGACCGCGATCAAGGAGGCCAGTGCCAGCGCCGGCCAACGGCAGCGCGGGAAGACCACGGCGACGGTGACGGCAACGCCAAAGGCGGTCAGGGTATGGCTGGACGGAAAAGAGGTGTAAAGCTTGCCGCCGAACATCCGCCCGAGCCCGTACACGCCACCATGCTCGAAATACATTTCCGGACGGGCCCGCGCCACCAGGTGCTTCAGTAAGCCGGTGGCGATGCCACCCAGCGCCAGCACCCCCACCATCAACAAGCCGCCGCGCGCCAGGCGGTCATAGGCCCCCGGCCACGGTTCCGACCAGCCCCGCCGCGTGGCATACAGCGACAGCGCGTAGACGAGCAAGGCGCCCAAGGCGTAGTTTTCGCCGCGCTCGCCCAATTGCCCCACCATATTGAAGGCGCCGTCGACGTCGGCGGAGATGTTCTTGTGGATGTAGATGGCCAGCGGCAGGTCCACATAGGCGGCCAGCAGGGCCAGCACGACCGCGCCGGCCAGCAGCACGGCGACCCAGCGGGCGGGCGGCACGAAGCGGGCGGCCCCGCGGCGCGTGGCGGCGGCGCTGGTGGGCGAAGAAGGCAATTCGCTCATCGAGAAATAAACCTAGGGCAGGAACAGGAACCGCGAAAATTGCGGAGACCGCAAGCGTCGCGGCAAACACCTCGTCCCAGATTGAAGCGGCGTGGGAGCGCTGGCGGCCAGACTACGAATGTGCTGCACACAGAGCCGGCAAGGACAACCTGAAGGTGGATAGCCCGGCGGACCCGGCGAATAATAGCCCGCAATCGTACTGTTGGTGCACGACAATCAGGAGACAAGTGGCGCCACAAGGTAAAATCCTGTGTTTTCCTTCTTCAGCGCCCCCGGGATCTACACCCGTCACGGCCTCAAATCATGCAAGAAATCCCTCTCAAGCGCGCAGGCGAGCGCGCCGCCGCGCCGTCCACGGCCGCCGCCGCAACGCTGTCCAGCTCGCTGCCCCCCCAGCTGCCTGCCACGTCCGTTGACTCGTCCGCGGCCCCATTGGATACCCAACAGTCCCGCAAGCTCTTCATTCGCACCTTCGGCTGCCAGATGAACGAGTACGACTCGGAAAAGATGGCCGACGTGCTGCGCGCCGACCAGGACCTGGAGCTCACCGATAATCCGGAAGACGCCGACGTCATCCTGTTCAACACCTGTTCAGTGCGGGAAAAGGCTCAGGAAAAGGTCTTTTCCGACCTCGGCCGCGTCCAGCATCTGAAAAAGACCAAGCCCGGCCTGGTCATCGGCGTGGGTGGCTGTGTCGCCAGCCAGGAAGGCGAGGCCATCGTCAAGCGCGCGCCCTATGTGGACGTGGTGTTCGGCCCCCAGACCCTGCACCGCCTGCCGGAACTGATCCGCCAGCGCCAGAGCGCCGGCGTGTCCCAGGTGGACATCAGCTTCCCCGACATCGAAAAATTCGACGCCCTGCCCCCGCCCCGGGTCGAAGGCGCCACCGCCTTCGTCTCCATCATGGAAGGCTGTAGCAAGTACTGCAGCTTCTGTGTGGTGCCCTACACCCGTGGCGAAGAAGTCTCCCGCCCGTTCGACGACGTGCTGGTCGAGATCGCCGACCTGGCCGACCAGGGTGTCAAGGAAGTGACCCTGCTGGGGCAGAACGTCAACGCCTACCGAGGCGCCATGGGCGACAGCGGCGAGATCGCCGATTTCGCCATGCTGCTCGACTACGTCCACGAAATTCCCGGCATCGAGCGCATCCGCTACACCACCTCGCATCCCAAGGAAATGACGGCGCGCCTGATCGAGGCCCATGGGCGTCTGCCCAAGCTGGTGTCCTTCCTGCATTTACCGGTGCAGGCCGGCAGCGACCGCGTGCTGGCCGCCATGAAGCGCGGCTACACCACGCTGGAATTCAAGTCCATCGTGCGGCGCCTGCGTGAAGCCCGGCCGGGCCTGACCCTGTCGTCGGACTTCATTGTCGGCTTCCCCGGCGAAGAGGAAAGCGATTTCGAGAAAACCATGAAGCTGATCGAGGACGTCGGCTTCGACACCTCGTTCTCCTTCATCTACTCGCGTCGCCCGGGCACCCCGGCCGCCGACCTGCAGGACGATGTGCCGCAGGAACTGAAGCTCAAGCGGCTGCAACGCCTGCAAGCCCTGATCAACGAACAGGCGGCGGCGATCAGCCAGGGCATGGTCGGCAGCACGCAGCGCGTGCTGGTCGAAGGCCCGTCGCGCCGGGATCCCAATGAGATGATGGGTCGCACCGAAAACAACCGCATCGTCAACTTCCCCGCCTCCGCCCGCCTGATCGGGCAGATGGTCGACGTGGTCATCACCCAGGCCTATACCAATTCCCTGCGTGCCGAAGTGGCAGGCATCGAGCAAGCGCGCGCCGTCGCCGCAGGAGAACAACAAGGATGAGCAGCGCCCCTCGCAGCCGCGGCGCCCGCCGCGCCCTGCCCGTCACCGTCACCCTGGACGGCGACAACACCCACCTGGCCAATCTGTGCGGCCCGCTGGACGAGAACCTGCGTCAGCTGGCCGACGGCCTTGGCGTGAAGCTGCAGCGCCGTGGCAATCGCGTCGTCGTGGAAGGCGAACAGGCCGACCTGGCGGCGCGCGCCCTGCGCCGCTTTCACGAGCAGGCCGTGCACAAGCCGCTGTCGGTGGATGATATCCAGCTGGGCCTGGTGGAAATCGGCGTGTCACGAACGCGCGCCGATGCCCCTGCCGACACCCCTGCCGACCCGCGCGCGCTCGAACCGCAAGCCTTGCCGGAACTGGATGACGAGAGCGGCGGCATCTCCCTGCGTACGCGCCGTAGCGACCTGCGCCCGCGCACGCCGCGCCAGCGTGACTACCTGAACAACATCCTCAAGCACGACATCACGTTCGGCGTCGGCCCCGCCGGCACCGGCAAGACCTGGCTGGCGGTGGCCTGCGCCATCGACGCCCTGGAGCGCGACACCGTGCAGCGGCTGGTGCTGACGCGGCCCGCGGTGGAAGCCGGCGAACGCCTGGGCTTTTTGCCCGGCGACCTGGCGCAGAAGGTCGATCCGTATCTGCGCCCGCTCTATGACGCGCTGTACGACCTGATGGGTTTCGAACGCGTGCAGCGTCTGTTCGAAAAGCAGACCATAGAAATCGCCCCGCTGGCCTATATGCGCGGCCGCACGCTGAACCACGCCTTCGTCATCCTGGACGAGGCGCAGAACACGACGCCCGAGCAGATGAAGATGTTCCTCACCCGCATCGGTTTCGGCAGCAAGGCCGTGATCACCGGCGATCCCTCGCAGGTCGATCTGCCGCGCGGCCAGCAGAGCGGGCTGGCGCACGCGGTGGGCGTGCTCAAGGATGTGCAGGGCATTGCCACGACTCGCTTCACCAGCCGTGACGTGGTGCGCCATCCGCTAGTCGCCCGCATCGTGGATGCTTACGACTTGGCCGCGGACAATGAAGGGTGAGTGTCTGAGCATGTCCCCTGCGCGCCTATGAGCCGAATGCAAAACCTGAATGTGCAAGCCGATCTTGTAGCGGCCCCCGCGTTGTCGCTGGCGGTGCAGTACGCCGTTGCCGAGCCGCGCCTGCCACGCTGGCGTCTGCGCCGCTGGGTAGCCCATGCGCTGGCCGGCGCGCTGGCCGATGGGCTGCTGGACTTCCAAGGGGCGGAAATCAGCCTGCGCCTGGTGGGGCAGGCTGAAGGCCGGCGCTTGAACCGCGAGTTCCGCGGCCGCGACTATGCCACCAATGTGCTGACTTTCGAATACGGCGTCGACCCGGTGGGCACCGCCCGTGGCGATATCGTCCTGTGCGTGCCGGTGCTGGTGCGTGAAGCGCGCGAACAGCGCAAGACATTGCTGGCGCATGCGGCCCACCTGACGGTGCACGGCGTCCTGCATTCCCTGGGCTACGACCATGTGAAAGCCCGCGATGCGCGCCGCATGGAGGCCCTGGAAACCGGCTTGCTGGCGGCCCTGCGCATCGCCGATCCCTACGCGCCGGTATAGACCCAGGTCTGGCCCCCTTATAAGCACGGGTAATTCCGATGTCCCGGGTTACAAAACCGGCCGGCAACATCGGTTATGCTGGCCGATTCTGTAACTTGTCCTCTGGACGATGCCCGACCCTTACCCTGCCAACGAGGCCGACGCGAGCCGCCCGGCCAAATCCTCCAACAAATCCCTGCTCGACCGCATCCTGTCCGTGGTCCGGCGTGAACCCGAAGACCGTGAAGGCATCAAGGCGGTGTTGGAGGCGGCGCACGAGCGCAAGCTGCTCGACGCCGAATCCTACGCCATGATCAAGGGCGCCCTGGCCGTGTCGGAGCGCACCGTCGGCGACATCATGGTGCCGCGCTCGCGCATGGACCTGCTGGATATCGCCCAGCCGCTGCCCTACCTGCTGTCGACCATCATCGAGACCGCGCACTCGCGCTTCCCCGTGTATGAGGACGACCGCGACAACATCGTCGGCATCCTGCTGGCCAAGGATCTGCTGCGCTGCATGCTGGAACCCGGCATCGAGGTGCGCTCGCTGGTGCGCCCGGCCGTCTTCATTCCCGAGACCAAGCGCCTGAACGTCCTGCTGCACGACTTCCGCGCCAGCCGCAATCACTTGGCCATCGTCATCGACGAACATGGCGGCATTTCCGGGCTGGTCAGCATGGAAGACGTGCTGGAACAGATCGTCGGCGATATCGAGGACGAATTCGACGAAGACGAGGAAACCACCATCTTCGCCGAGGGTAACGACCTGTGGCGCGTGCAGGCCACCACCGAAATCAGCCGTTTCAACGAGAGTTTCGGCAGCGCTTTGCCGGATGACGACTACGACACGGTCGGCGGCTGGGTCAGCGCCCAACTGGGACGCATCCCGCGCCGCGGTGAGTTCGTCCAGCACGACGGCCTGCGCATCGAAGTGGTACGTGCCGACGCACGGCGCCCGCTGTGGCTGCGCGTCAAGCGCTTACCGCCCGCCCCGTCGCAGGAATGATGTCGATGGCCCGCTTCCCGCGCCTGTCGCGCGCGGCCGCCATGCTGGCGGTCGGCGCCGTGCAGGCGCTCACCTTCGCGCCCGGTCCCTTGCCCGACGGCGTACTGGCGCCTTTGCAGTTGCTGATGCTGGCGGTGCTCGCCTGGCATGTGTTGACCGCGGCGCGCCCGCGCCGCGCCTTCTGGTACGGCTGGCTGTTCAATACCGCCTGCTATACGGTGGGGTTGTATTGGCTGTATATCAGCATGCATCGCTATGGCGATCTGGCCATGCCCCTGGCCGCGGCCGGCGTGTTTGCCCTGGCCGCGTTTCTTGCCCTGTTTCCCGCCGCGGCCTGCGCCCTCGCGCGCTGGCTGGCGCCGCTGCCCGCCGACGGCGGTGGCTGGCGGGCCCGGCTGCGCGCGGCGCTGGCTTTCGGGGTGGCCTGGGGCGCGCTGGAATGGGTGCGCGGCAATCTGTGGACCGGTTTTCCGTGGCTGAATATCGGCTATGCCCACGTCGACAGCCCCTTGGCGGGCTGGGCGCCGGTGCTGGGGCTGTATGGGATCGTCCTCATCGCCGCCTTCGTCGCCGCTGCCCTGGCCATGCTCTGGCAACCGCGCAAGGAAGCGGCAACCGACGCGCGCCGCGCCGTCCCCGCGCTGCTGGCGCTGCTGCTGGCGCTGGCGGGGTGGGCGCTGGGCCAGCGCACCTGGTCGCAGCCCGTAGGGGCGTCGCTACAAGTGCGCCTGGTTCAAGGCAATGTGGGGCAGTCGGAGAAATTCGATCCGGCGTTGATGGAGCAGGGGCTGATCCAGCACATGAATCAGGCTTCGATGCCGCCGCCTGCCGGCAAGCCGGCACCGCAACTGATCGTGTTGCCGGAAACCGTGCTGCCCGTGTTTCAGGACCAATTGCCGCCGGAAGTGTGGGGCATCTGGAAACGGATCGCCGCCGAGCGGCAGGCCGCCATCATCATGGGCGTGCCGTTGCATCGCGTGGTCAATGGCAAGGACCGCTGGACCAATAGCGCCATTGGCTTCGACGCCAATAGTTCCGTCGAGGACATGCGCAGCGGCGAGATCGTCACGCGCTACGACAAGCAGCATCTGGTGCCTTGGGGCGAGTTCGTGCCGCCGGGTTTCCGCTGGTTCGTCGAGCTGCTCAATATCCCCTTGGGCGATTTCGACAATGGCGCGCGGTGGCAGGCGCCCTTCCCGGTGGCCGACCAGCGCATCGCGCTGAACATCTGCTACGAAGATCTGTTCGGCGAGGAACTGCTGCCGGCGATACGGCCGGGACCCAATGGCGAAGCCGGCGCCAGCATCCTGTTGAACATCAGCAATCTGGGCTGGTTCGGCGATTCCTGGGCGCTGCGCCAGCATCTGCAGATCGGCCGCATGCGCACGCTGGAAACCGCGCGGCCGATGCTGGCCGCGACCAATACCGGCATGACCGTCGCCATCGATCCGCAAGGCCGGGTTCAAGCGTCCTTGCCGTCGATGACGCGTGCCGAACTGGCGACGCAGGTACAAGGAACGAGTGGACTGACGCCCTATGCCCGCGCTGGCAATCTGCCGGCGGAAGTGCTGTTGGCCATTGGATTGGTGGCGTTGGGGGCGGTACGGCTGCGGGAGCGGCGCCGCGGCTGATTTGGCCTGGCTTCGATGGATAGCCGCGGCTCGCTCACGGAGTTATGGGTCACGACACGGGTCACAACACGGTCAAGGCAGATTCAACCCGCTCAGGCCGCTGTGGCGTTCGTCCACCAGGGGCAGTGTCGCGCCGGCCTGACGCGCGGGCGACGCAGGCCCGGTGCCGACCCCGCTGGTCTCGATGACAGCGGCGATCTCCGCCATATCGTCGGCATCCAGCTCCAGAGTGGCGGCGCCTAGCCAGCCATCTACCTGGGCAGGTGCGCGAGCGCCGACGATAGCCCCGCTGACCCCTTGCCACGCCAGCGTCCACGCCACCGCCGTCGCCGCCACGGTTGAGCCATGGCGTTCCGCCACGGGCTTGAACGCTTCCGCCAGCATCAGGTTGCGCGCCAGGTTGGCGCCCTGGAACTCGGCGTCATGTGAACGCCAATCATCGGCCGCCAGCTGCGTTGCGCGATTTTCATCGAAGTGCCCAGACAGCAAACCCGACTGCATGGGGCTGTAGACGATGACGCCCGTGCCATGGGCCGCGCACCATGGCAGCAGATCCGCGGCCACGTCGCGGCGGATCGCGGAAAACGGCGGCTGCAGCGTATCCACATGGCCCAAGCGCTCGGCGTCTTCCAACTGCGCCACGTTGTGGTTGGACAAGCCGATGGCGCGCACCTTGCCGGCCTGCTTGAGATCGAGCAAGGCTTGCCAGTATTCGTCCAGCGGCGCGCCGTCACCGGACGGCCAGTGCATTTGATAGAGATCGATGCGCTCCACACCCAGCCGTTGCAGCGAGGCCTCCGCCTCGCGCCGTATGCTGGCCGCGGCGCCCACGCGGCGCGGTGTGGCCTTCCTGTTGTTTTCGTCCCAGACCAGGCCGCACTTGGTGAAGACATAGGGGCGCTGGCTGGGCGCCAAGCCTTTCAACGCCGCACGCACGATGTCTTCGGAATGGCCCAGGCCGTAGACCGCTGCCGTGTCGATCCAGTTGATGCCGCGCTCGACCGCATGGCGGATGGCAGCGATGGACAGGCTATCGTCCTGCGCGCCCCAACCGGCGGCCCAATCCGCGCCGCCCACCGCCCATGCGCCGAAGCCGACGCGGGTGATGACCATGTCTGTACGGCCCAATGGGCGCGTGGGAAAAGAGGTGTTGCTCATACCGTGCTCCTGATTCTGGTGATGCGCTGCGACCGTCCCGGGTGGTGATGGTGATTGGTGCGATTCATTGTTGCGACCGACGTGTGCGACCTCGATGCGGGCGACGTTGCATCCATCCGCGTCCGATCATCCTTGATACACAGACCGCGCCGGTGTTGGACACTGGTTCGATGCTGGCCTGCGACGATCCTACGCGCTTCATGAACCTACCGTGAACGGGCATTCCTGAGGGGAGCAAGTGCCACACCCAAAAAAATTTCGCACTTTCTCAAAATTTTTTCGCCTCGACTTGCACACGCCAAAAAGTTCGTGCATAATCTCGTTTCTTCGCCGACGGAACAAAACGAAGTCAGCAAAGACGGCAGCAAAAGAGTGGTTCAGAAGCAGTATTTGAACCGGTTTTTTACGGCAAGATTTGTTGAAGTTGTCCGGACCAGGGGGTATAGCTCAGCTGGGAGAGCGCTTGCATGGCATGCAAGAGGTCAGCGGTTCGATCCCGCTTACCTCCACCACTCCAGCCGGACGCGAAGTTGCAGTAAAGTAGTAGCTTGTTTTTGTAGTTCCAGGTCCCCTTCGTCTAGAGGCCTAGGACATCACCCTTTCACGGTGAGTACAGGGGTTCGAATCCCCTAGGGGACGCCAGTTCACTCTGGCTAGGTTGTAGTAATACATACCGCTGCGGAGCGGTAGTTCAGTTGGTTAGAATACCGGCCTGTCACGCCGGGGGTCGCGGGTTCGAGCCCCGTCCGCTCCGCCAGAATTTTGGATCGTTGTTGTGACAACAACGATCATGCAGAAAGCCCTGACGCTTAATCGCTCAGGGCTTTTTTGCGTTTGGGTGCGGACGCCTCTGAGTTTTCTCGGGACAGGCAGCACGACCCCGAGGCATCGAATTCTACCTTGGGAGTGTGCCCAGATTGTGCCCGCATCAAACTCGTAGAGTCCAGGCTCCCTTTTCGTTGTAGAAATGGCATCCCTCCAAGTTGAAGCACTGCCATACAGTGTCGAGTATCGGCTTCGCAACATGATCCACGTTGCGGGTCAACTCATCTGATGATTCGAGCCAGACTTCGGGGATTAGCAAATCATCGCGGTCAGTCCTTCTTCGCGGCAGTTGAAAACGGCCCCATTCCAAATCAACGCGGACATGCGCGGCGATTGCTCCTGGGCGCTTATCACCGTCAGGAAAAACGCCACTGCCGTCCCCGGCATACTCAGCCTTCCGGGTGCGCCTGTCTTCGCTTACCCCGCCCCCGGCAACCGATGGGTCCTCACCCCCGCGCAAGCCGATTGCTCTTATTCCGGCCTTCATTATCTCGCCGATAAGCGACACGACCCTCATGAGAAGGCGATGCAAATTGCCTTGCTCGAGTGCATTCTCTGGTCGACGCTTTGCGACGGCAGGAGCCTGAATGAGGTCTCGAGCATCATTACCCGGCAGTCCGCGGTACCGCTCCGGGGATATCGTGCGACTCTCGTTCCCGGTTTTCAGTTGCTGCTTGGCGGACTTGCGCCTGGATTCATGACTCAGTTCGGCGAGTGCCGATTGCAGGCCAAAGCGATGAATCATGGCGAGGAGAATTTTGCAGTTTTGGCCAGCAACTCGGATAAAGCGAAATATGCTGTCAGCACGATCGCAGCCGCTTTGAGATCGGGCTGCGATTACGTCGTGCTCCTATGGAAATCCGGGGCTTGCACGGCATACAGGCTCATACATGCCGCGGAGCCCGCTACAGGTCTGATTTCGTATTACGAACCTACGTCGGGAATGCTCCAAACGTCCGCCTTTCCCATCAAGCCCGGTCTCCCCGGCACCTATAAGCGGGACCATTCCGATTGGGCTCCGGTCGGCTTGAGAAAAAAGCGCCATTGATTCGAGAGACTGCTGACGACGTCGGCCGTGAGAGCCAAATCATCAACTGCGAAGCTGAAGCCCTGCGTCCGAACCAAGACCTTAAGCTCGATCTCATCACCAAATGACCAACCGCAGACTCGCAAGCGACCTTCCGATCTCCGGCTGACAGACTTAGGCAGGTCGATGCGTTTTCAGCCAATCACGAAGCGCTACGTCAACACGGGTCTGCCAGCCATAGCCTGTGGCACGAAATGCCTCCAATACATCCGGGGAGAGTCGGATCGTGACAGTTTGCTTGGTCGGCGATTTTTGTGGTCCGCGCCTACGCATTCCAAGCTTCGCTTGCACCGCCTCCGGCAGCACCTCTGACGCAGGACGTGCTCGTTTGAAGTCCTCCTCTGTCCATTCCGGATTTTCGTCGTCAATCAATTCTGGGTTGGGCTTTTTCATAGCGCGCTTTCCCTCTGCCATTCGCCTTAAGTGATTGTCAAGCTGCCCCTTAGGGGCGAGCTCCCCTCCACTTGCCCTCAATGAGGAGTTCGTGGTCAGGCTCTCTACGTAACGGAAACGGCTCCAAGGCTCTCAGCATGCAAGTGATATCGATGTCCATGTCAGGACTTCTGCTGCAAGTGAAATGAGCCCTCCCGAATGAAATGAGCCCTCTCAAGAGGGCTCGGTAATTACATGGCCACGCGTGTCCAGCATGGGGACGTACGCACGACGGTTTCAAATCAGCGCGGTCCGCGTCAGGCAGCGCCCGGTAATTGACCTACTCCGTCGGCTGCATCAACGCCGTGAACGCGCGGGCGTCGTGGGATTTTTCCAAGGACCAGACGGTGTCGCATAAGACACGGGACTGGGCTTCGCCCAGCACGGGCGTGAGCAGGCCCATGGCTTTGGTCTGGACTTCTTCCCGGGTCATGGGATTCAAGGGCGTGCCGCGTACGGCCTTGGTGTGCTCCACCACCGTGCTGCCATCATTCAGCGTGATCTCCACGATGCCCTGGCGGCTGGGCATGGCCTTGGACAATTCGTCGTCACCCTCCAGCGTGATCAAGGCGCGCAGGGCCAGCACCCGCGAATCCTGCATGCGCGCGCGATCATGGGCCGAATGGAAATCGATATTGCCATCTATCAGCATGGTCGCCACCAGATGCTGCAGGCAGATCTCCGGCATGTCGCGGTTGTTGACGATGGTCAGCGACTCATGCGGAATACGTACACGCACCGCCTTGATGGCATCCGGCCGCAACTGATGTCGATGCACCAGCGTATGCGTCGAATCCAGCGGCGCCTGGATCGGCGAACCCACGGTCCAGCGCTTGATGCTGGTGCCGAGGATTTCATAACGGCTACCCAACTCACGACCCAGCGCCAGACGATCAGGATCATCCCCGAACGCATGATAGAAATTGCGCTCGCCGGAGAACACGTCATCGACTCCCGTGCAGCCACTGGCCACCATGATGGCAGCGCTAACACCATTACGCGCGGCCATGCCGCCGAAGTCGAAGGACTTTTCGATATGGTCCTTGTCACGCATCCAGCACGCCACGCCCGACGCCTGCTGCGCCGCATAGGACATGACGTGGCGGCACTGCGTTTCATCCAGCCCGGCCAAGGCCCCCGCCGCCGCCGCGGCACCGAAGTTGGGACCAAAGGTGTGCGTCGAATGCCCCGCCACCCGGAACGCGTAGGAATGCAACGACAAGGTCAGGCGCGCGCAGATGTCATAGCCCAGCACCATCGCGCGCAGCATGTCCTGGCCGCTGCGGCCGAAGAACTCGGCCGCGGCCAGCACCGCCGGTACGATGCCGCAACCGGGATGCGTCAATGACGCCGCGTGGGAATCGTCGGTTTCGTCCGCATGCGCGAACATGCCATTGGCCAGCGCCGCATGCACCGGCGACGTGTACAAACGCGTGCCGGCCACCGCGGAGCGCGTGCCGGTTTCACCCAGCGCCTTGATATAGGCAATCGCCGCACTGCCCGCCTTCATCTGCGCGCCCGACACCATGGACGCGATGGTGTCCAGCATATGCGCCTTGGCTTTGTCGACCACCTCGGCCGGCAAAGGCTGTTTGAGCGCGCGTGCCAGATAGGCGGCCAGCTCGGGCATGGGCGTCAGGGCGTCCTGGACGGGATCGGCTTTCTTGCTATGGCTTTTGGTCATTCCTGCATCCTTGCAAATACGAAGGGTGCGTGCCGGCGGAACACTCCGTCGGCACGCACCCGTCATTCAACGTTCAACGTTCAAGGGCTTACGCCAGCAACGCCACGAACTCGCGCACGTCGCCCAGCCCCTCGAATGCCCACGTGGCCTTGGCAATGGCGGCGGCCTGCGCGGCGTTGCGCGCGCCTTCCGCATTGGCAAGAAACTTGGCCTCGATAGCCGCATCCGACATGGGATTGTCGGTCGTGCCGGTGGCATGCTCGACCAGGGTTTCGAACGTATCAGTGCCACGCTTTACCCTGCCCCAGGCCTGGTCGCGCCGCAGGTTTTCATCGACACCGATGGTGATCTTGCCGCGCAAGGCCGCGACGTGTTCGTCGGTGGCGCGCGCGTCGGTGTATTGGGCAATGCCCGCGGCACCGTCTATCATCGCCACGGCAGCGCTGTGATAGATACTGAATTTCGAATGCAACCCCGTCGTCGGTGCCACCGTGCCGGTAATCGTCACGACGGCGGGATTGACTTTCAACTCGACCGCCTCAATGCCGTCGAGCTGTCCGCCCAGCTTGGCCCGCAACTGGATCATGGCATCGATGGCGGGATGTAGCACCACGCCGCAGGCGTAAGGCTTGTGACCGTTGGTGGCGATCATCCACGCCTGACCCAGTCCGGCGGTCAAGCGCTCCAGCGCCGTGGTCTTGCTGTAGATGCGCGCGAAGCCGCGCTTGCCCTCGACGATTTCCTCGGTGCTGTCAAAACCTTTCTGCGCCAGCAACGCGGCCAACAGGCCATTGGCGGCGGCCTTGCCGGCATGGAAGGACTTGCACATGGTGCCGCGATTCTGCTGCATGCCCGCTGCCTGCGTGCCGGCGATCCCCAATGCGTGCGTCATGCGCTGCGCATCCAGACCGAGCAGCTTGCCCACCGCCGCGGCGGCCGCGAACGTACCTAGCGTGCCGGTCAGATGCCAGCCACCGGGATGATGCTCCGGCGCCGCCTGGCCGATACGCACGCCGGCTTCAAAGCCCGCTACATACGCGGCGATGAAAGTGCGCCCATCGACCGGATGCAACTGCGCCGCTGAAAACAGGGCCGCCAGCACCGGCGAGCTGGCATGCAGGATGACGCCCGCCATATGCGTGTCGTCGTAATCCAGCAGGTGCCCCATCTGGCCATTCATCAAGGCGGCGTCGGTATGCGACAGGCGCGTGCCGCGCGCCAGCACGTTGGCCTTCTCCGCGCTGCCGTTCTCCGTCAAGGCCGCCAGCAGCTTGTCCAGCGTGGGATGGCGGTAGGCGGCCAAGGCGCAGCCCAGCCAGTCGAGGATGCCGCGCCGCGCGGCCTGCACCACGTTGGACGGCAGTTCGTCGTAGGTGAAACGCGCCAGGAAGGCGGCCAGGTCCTGGGTGTAGGCGGGACCATCGCCGCTGCGGATATGCATGCCCATCGTGTTGCTCTCTTCAGGATCTCAGTCTTGCGGATTCAGTTGGCCTTGATGTTCGCGTTCTTGATCACTTCGGACCAGCGCGCGGTTTCATCGTCCAGCATCTTCTGCGCTTCGGTGGCATCGCCTTTGGCGGCTTCCAGGCCATAGTTGGCCAGTTGCTTGCGCATGTCGTCGGAACGCAGGCCCTGCTGCGCCTTCTGCTGCAAAGCCTTCAATACGTCCGGGGGTACGTTGGCCTGCACATAGACGCCATACCAACCGGTCACCTGATAGCCCTTCAAGCCCGCTTCGGTCAACGTGGGAACGTTGGGAAACTGGCTGGTGCGTTCGGCGCTGGTCACGGCCAGGGCGCGCACTTTGCCGCTGCTCAGCATGGGCGCGGCTTCCATGGTCGAAGAGAACATCAGGTCGACCTCGCCACCCAGCAGCGCGGTGAGCGCCGGCGACGCGCCCTTGTAAGGCACGTGGACCACATCCACGCCGGCCTTGGCCTTGAACAACTCGCCGGCCAGGTGGATGGCCGAGCCGGTGCCGGCGGACGAATAGTTCATCTTGCCCGGATGCGACTTGGCGTTCTCGATCAGCTCGGCCACCGTCTTGATGGGCGAATCAGCGCGCACCAGCAGCACGTAAGGCGTGGTGCCCACCAGGGCGACGGGCGCGAAGTCCTTGGGATTGATATTGGATTGCGGATACAGAGCAGGCGCGGACGCCAGCGCGATGTTGCCCAGCAGCAGCGTATAGCCGTCCGGCGCGGCATGCTCGGCCGCCTGGATGCCGATGGTGCCACCGGCACCAGGCCGGTTATCCACCACCACGGACTGGCCCAGGGCCTTGCCCAGCTCGATGGCAGCAGGACGGGCGGCACCGTCCACCGCGCCGCCCGGCGCGAACGGGACGATCAGGCGCAAAGCATGGTCGGGATACGCAGCATGAGCCGGCGCGGCAGCCAGACCCATCATCGAGCACACCAGCGCAAACAGGGTGGCGGGGGCGATCAGGCGACGGGCGCGGCTGGTAGAAGGACAGGATTGAGCAGCAAGGCTGCCGGTCAGCGCGGGGTACATGTTTGTCTCCAGGTAATGACTTTGTCGAACCGCCGGATTATGGAGGCGTCCTTCTCCGCTGGAAACGCTCTCCCGCAGAATAGGTGTTCACGATTTGTGACGACTTTGCCGCCCAACATCATTCAATTGACGGTAAGAGTACCTTTATTCGCAAAATTATGGTATGCCGTTTATGGTATCCCATGAGCCGGAATCGAGGACCGACCAAGCTGCGTTGTCCGTGTGGAGCACCGCCTTCCGATACCAAAAGAAACAATTAAACCGCTGCGAAAATTGCCGTGCGTTGCCTGCACGTTATCGCGCCAGCGGCTCCAACTCCCCCCTATTTCTCCGTTCATCGCTTTTCGATCGTTCAAAAGTCGCACTTTCAGCCCTTTGCTCTGCGGGTTTTTTTGTCCCTACGATCGGCGCGCCTGGCCATCCCGGCCTCATGACGGAGTCCCGATGAACCCGCTGCTGAACGATCCGCCAAAAATTGCGACCCCATCCGCCAAGACCGCGGCAAGCACGAACACCCCCACGTGGCGCGTCAAGGACATCCTGGCGCTCTACGAACTCTCCTTCGCGGATTTGCTGCATCGCGCCCAGACGGTGCACCGACAGCACTTCGATCCCGCGGAACTGCAGTTGTCCAGCCTGCTGTCGATCAAGACGGGCGGCTGTCCGGAAGATTGCGGCTATTGCTCGCAGTCCTCCGCCCACGATGCGGGCGTGAAGGGCCAGCCGCTGATGCCGCTGGAAGAAGTGGTGGCGGCCGCGAAGGCGGCGCGCGATCAGGGCGCGCAGCGCTTTTGCATGGGCGCGGCCTGGCGTTCCCCCAAGCCGCGCCAGATGGAAGCGGTGGCGCGCATGATAGGCGCGGTCAAGGACTTGGGAATGGAGACCTGCGTCACACTGGGGATGCTCGACGACGAGCAGGCTCGGCAACTGGCCGATGCCGGCCTGGACTACTACAACCACAACCTGGACACGTCACCCGAGTTCTACGGCAGCATCATCAGCACCCGCAGCTACCAGGACCGCCTGGATACGCTGGAAAACGTACGGGCCACCGGCGTGAAGGTGTGCTGTGGCGGCATCATCGGGATGGGGGAAAGCAGGACGGTGCGGGCGGGACTGATCGCACAACTGGCCAACCTGGATCCGTATCCGGAGTCCGTACCGATCAATCATTTGATGCCTATTCCGGGCACGCCGCTGGAGCACGCGCCCGCGCTCGATGCCTTCGAGTTCGTCCGCACCATTGCCGTGGCGCGCATCACGATGCCGCGCGCTGTCGTACGCCTGTCGGCCGGACGCGAAACCATGGACGATGCCACGCAGGCGCTGTGCTTCCTGGCCGGCGCGAATTCGATGTTCTATGGGGAAAAGTTGCTGACGACGGGAAATCCGCGTTTGCAGCATGACCGTGAACTGCTCGCGCGCCTGGGCATGCGGGCGGCGGGCACGCGATCGCATTCGGCCACCGAAGCAGCAGCCGATGCCGGCGACGATCCAGCCTGACGATGGCCCTGGCGCGCCAGCCGCGATCCAGCCGCGGCGGGAGGCGCGCCGGCCATCATAGCGAAGGCGGCCGCGCGCCCTTGCCGGCAGCCGGATCCGGCGATTCCGCCGTGCCGGTGACCACGCCCGCTTCCGGTCCCGCCGTCGCCGCATCGGAGCCGACGGCGGTGGCGGGGCCGCCCATGTTCGCGGCCCTGCTTCCCACCAGGTGACCATCCGCGTCCCCTGCCACGGCACCCTCGGCAGTGCCTTCCGTAGCGCCTTCCGTAGCGCCTTCCGTGCGGGCCGGCTGTGTGGCGGCCGAAGCATCCGGCTGCACCATCTCCAGGGTCTGGTCCACAGCGGGATCGACGCGCGGGTCCAGCGTGGCGACGGCCGCGGGTGAACTCTGCAAGGTGTCGGGCATGGGCACGAAATGCACGGGTGCCGCGTCCACCTGGTGCTCGCCGGTGACACGGGCGGGACGCACGCGCCACACCAGGATGACGGCGCAGGCTGATACGAACACGTAGTACATGTTCGGTCCGGCCAGGGACATCAGGGCGCCGGCGATCAGCGGGCCGATGCAGGCGCCGATGCCGTACGCCATCAACAGGATGGCGCTCAGGCCCACGCGCTTGTCCGCCTCGACGTGGTCATTGGCGAAGGCCGCGCCCAGCGGATACAACGTGAACTGCAACACGCCGAACACGCAAGAGAGCGTCAGCATCAGCCAGTAAGGCAGGTCCAGCCAGCCCCACATCACCGTCGTGAACACCGCCAGAATGAGCGCGTTGCAGCGTATCAAGCGAGCCCGGTTGATACGGTCGGACAACCAACCCATGGGAAACTGCGACAGCAGGCCGGCGGTCACCGACGCCGCCACGAACACGGCCACCTGCGCCGTGCTCATGCCATGCCGCGCCGCGTAGACAGGCACCAGGCCGTAGAAGGCGCCCGA
Organism: Bordetella sp. LUAb4; assembly: GCF_021325795.1. Taxonomy (GTDB): domain Bacteria; phylum Pseudomonadota; class Gammaproteobacteria; order Burkholderiales; family Burkholderiaceae_B; genus Bordetella_C. Next base: position 669,245 of record NZ_JAHPZX010000001.1, read on the forward strand.
GAGATTGCCGGCCATGAACAGGACCGTCAGCGATAGCGGCACCCGTTTGGCGAAGAATTTGATGTCCAGTGGTGCCGGAACAGGCGTGGGCGGGTGGCTACGCGCGGTCAACGCAATGGGTACCAGGCACAGCACCTGGAAGATGGCCACCAGGGTCAGCGGCCGCAGGTCCAGGGCGCCATACATTGTCAAGGACAGCTGTCCCAACACCGTGCCCAGGCCGGACACCAGCATGTAGACCGAGAACACCCGTCCGCGCAGCCGGTTTTCGGTCTGCTCATTGAGCCAGCTTTCCAGCACCATGAATTGCGTCACCATGGCGATACCGGCAATCAGGCGGAGGACCAGCCAGAGGGGCAGCACCTCGAACGAGGCCTGGGCCAGCACCATGGTGGCGGATATCGCCGCACAGGCCACGAACGCGCGGATATGTCCCACGCGGATCAGCAGCTTGTGGCCCAGGCGCGCACCGCAGACCAGCCCGAAGTAGTAGCCCGCGATGAGTAGACCCACCCAGAAGGCACTGACGGATTGCGCGGTCAGGCGCAGGCCCATGAAGGTATTGAACAGGCCGGACCCGCAAAGCATCAGCAAGGCGGCGGCATAGAGCGAAGAAAACGAGTTGAGCGTGGAGTACATGTGGCCTGTGAGCCGCGCCTGCGCAAAGCACCGGCGCGGAACGGATCGGGCCGACCGCGATCGCGCGGCCGGCCCGGGATAAAACCAATCAGGCCTGGCCGAGCATCGTGGCGGCGTCGCTGACTTCGAACTTGCCGGCGGCTTCGACGTTCAACTTCTTCACTACGCCGTCATCCAGCAGCATCGAGTAACGCTGCGAACGCACGCCCATGCCGCGCGCGTTCAGGTCCAGTTCCAGGCCCAGGGCCTTGGTCCAGATCGCCGAGCCGTCAGCCAGCATGCGCACCTTGCCACCGCTCTGCTGCTCGCGGCCCCAGGCGCCCATGACGAAGGCATCGTTGACCGCCACGCACCAGATTTCATCCACGCCCTTGGCCTTGAGCGCGGCAGCGCTCTCGACATAGCCCGGCAGATGCTTGGCCGAGCAGGTGGGCGTGAAAGCGCCCGGCACGGCGAACACGGCGATTTTCTTGCCCTTGACCAAGTCGGCAACCTGGAAGGCATTGGGCCCCAGCGCGCAGCTGTCGGTCGCGGTTTCGATGAATTCGGTCAGGGTGCCGTCCGGCACCTTGTCGCCGACTTTGATGGTCATGACGATCTCCAGAAGTAAAACGCGGACGGGCTTGTCCGCATTTGAAATTTGCCCCCGCGCCGCATTGGCGGTCGCGAGGGCGTGACACCGGATCCAGGCCCTCAAGCCTGGGCCCGGGTCTGCATTCCCCACATGGTAGCGCCTTCGTGGCCCCGCCGTCGAAGGGCACCATGCTCAAACCAGCACGCACATACCGTTTGGATCAACGTTTAAGGGAGAACTCCACCCGGCTGGGCGCATCCTTGTCCTTGATACCCTCGGCCGAAAGCTCCGGTGCGACCATGAACACGCGATCCGCGGGCGCGCCGTCGGCCTGCAGGGCCTCGTACACCGCCTGCGCCCGAGCATCGGCCAGACGGCGCAACTGCTCGTCGCCCACGGGGGCCGCCTTGCGCAGCAGATCTTCCATCTGCTCCGGCGGCAAGGACTTGGCCATGCCGATGAAATTGCGCGGCTTGTCCTCCAACTTCGTATTGTCGTAGACCGCTTCCAGATACTTGTTGCGATCGGCTGCCGACAGGGGCGCATCGCTCAAGCGCGCGCTCTTGCCGGAGGCGCGCGCTTGCGCGGCGCGGATGCGCTGGTCGACATAGGCCTTGCGCAGGCCCGCTTCGTCAGTGACCGGGTCAGCCCGACCGGTGATGTCCATCTGCAGCGAAGGCCGATCGGCCAAGGCCGTGGCCAGCTTCTTGAGACGTTCGCGCGCCGTGTCGTCCAGCTTGTCGCTGCCCGGCGCGAACGTCACGTAGGACAGCTCATCACCGCCGCCGCCAAACGCGGAAGCCAGCAGGCTGAAGGGCGAGGTCACCGCCTTGACCACCAGATTGCCGATGACGCCAAGTATGATGCGGCCCACCGAGAAGCTGGGATCGTCCAGCGACCCTGACACCGGCAGATCGATATCGATATTGCCGTGGCGGTCCTTCAGCAAGGCCACCGCCAACATCACCGGCAGGGTGGTGGCATCCTTGCTATTGGACTTCTCGCCGAAGGTCAGCTGAGTCAGCAGCACATGGTTGCTGGCCGACAGCGCGCGGTCCTTGATGCGGTACTCCAGATCCACCGACAGCTTGCCCCGCTTGATCGGGTAGCCCACGTACTTGGAAGAGTAGGTCGTGAAGCGCGGCAGGTCCACGCCGCGCGCGGTGGCCTTCAGATCCAGCGTCAGGAACTTGGCGAAAGGGTTGACCACGCCGCTGATGGCCAAAGGTGCCGTGCGATAGACCCGGCCATTGATGCTGACCTTGGCGGGCTGCGGATTGGACGACGACAGCGCCGACACCGACCCGCTGACGCTGGACAGTTCCGCCGTGTAGTTGGGTTTGACGAAGCGGTCGTTGAAGGTGGCGCGGCCGTTTTTCAAGGTCACGCTGCGCACGGTGATGTCCGGCATGCCGCCCCCCTTGCTCGCGGGCGCGGGCTTGGCGGCGGCGGCACGGGTCTGCGTGTCCTGCGTGATGGAGCCGCCGGCCTTGCCCGGCTCCGCCACGAGGTCGAGCACGTTGAGCCGGCCTTCGCCATTGAGCAGCACATTGCCGTAGAAATCATCGAGGACGATATCGCCCAGGTCCAGGCGCGGCTTGTCGCCCACCACCTGGATGGCCATATTGCTGAAACCCAGTGTCTTCCAGGCGAGGAAGTCGGCGCGGTTCACGCGGTCCAGCAGATTCAGATCGTCGACGTTGACCGCGCCGGTCCAACTGGCCTGCATGGGCTTGCCGCCCGCCGCCGCCGTGAACTTGGCCTCGCCCTTGGCGCCCACTGTAATGGAACGCACGGCGGCGTTCAGGCTGGACGCGGCGTAGGGCGCAAAGCGCGCCAGGTCCAGCTTGGACAGGTCCACCTTGGCGCTGACCTGCAAGGGCTCCAACGTGAAGCTGCCCTGGGTGGCGAGCGCGCCTTGGCCCAGCAGCCCGTCGGCCTTGAGGTCGAAGTTCGATGCGCCGGAACCCAGGGTCCACTTGTCGACGCTCAACGCCAGGCGCTTGAGACTGACATCGACGGCGGGCTTGATGCTTTCATCGCGCGCGGCGATATCGGCGGCATCGACCTTGATGTCGCTGGCGTTGACCGCCAGGACGTTATTGCGGTCGACCACATTGAGCTGCGCCGAGACGCCGACCGTACCGCTTTGCAGCAGCACCGGCGTGGCATTGCGCACGGCTTGCGCGAAGGGCGCCAGCGGCAGGCTGGCGGCGCGCACGTCCAGGTCCAGGGCAAGCGGCTGCAGGATCAACTTGCCCACACCGCGCAGCTTGGCGCCGTCGGGGTTGTCCATGGTCAGCCACAGCCCGATGGGTTGGTCCTTGGGTTGCGGCAGGCGTAACTGCTGGACGGTGACGTCCAGCTTGTCCAGGGCGTAATCGACCTTGGTCGTGGCGTCGCGCAAATGCAGATTGCCATTGCCGATGTTGATGGCGCCCACCGTCAACTGCCACGGAGCCGGAGCGTCAGGCGCGGCAGCGGGCGCCGTTGCGGTCGGCGGCGTGGTCGGTGGCGTGGTGGTCGGTGGCGTGGTGGTCGGTGGCGTTGCGGTCGGCGGCGCGTTCGGCGCGGCTTCCGAAGCCGGCACCACCGTCTTCACGGTGGACACCTTGGCCGGCCCTTCGGTCTTGTCGCCGGAACTCAAGCGCTGGAGCTTGTCGATGAGGTCCAGCCAGTTGACCCGCTGATTGGCATCGCGCCGGGTCTGGATACGCGGGTCGAGCAGTTCCACTTCCCCTATCGTCGCGGTACGGCCGATGACGTCCAGCTCCACTTGCCGCACGCTCAGGTTGCGCCACGCCATCAGATTCTCATCGGCACCTTCGCGCAGGTCGAATTCCCGTACGCCCAACCCGCCGGTGATATGCAGCTTGGTCGGCGCGTCCCGCGGTTGCTCGAAGACAATGTGCAGATCGGAATCCAGCAAACCGCGCTTGAGCTTGACCGGCAGCGGCGCGGGCCAGGCATCGGCCCACTGATCCAGCGCCAGCCCCGTGAACACCACGTCCAGCGTCGACCCCGGCACCTTGTCGAAGGGCCGCGCCGTGCCGCGCAGATCGAAGGGGCTGCCGTTGATGCGCGCATGGAAACGCGGCAGCACATCGATATCCGTGGCATAGCCGAAATTGGAGATGAAGGGCACGCCCAGGGTGATTTCATCGACCACCTGCTTGCGGCCCGTGACCTTGTCATCCAGGGTGATGCTGCCGCCTTCGAGCAACAGGTTGTTGAGCGAGAACCGCGGCAGCGGCTTGTCCTTGTCGTCTTCCGGCGTGGGCGGCTGGGCCGCAGCCATGTCGGCAACTTTTTGCTGCACGTCGGAGAAATTGAAGCGGGTCGGCCCCTCACGCACCAGTGCCACCTTGGGCTGATGCAATTCCAGGTGATCGACCACCGGCGCGAACCAGACCACCGAACGCCAGGCGACGCTGGCGTAGGCCTCGCCCACGGCCAGCAGGGGGGTCTCCGAACCGGGTTGCGCCACCTTCAGATCATGCACGCGCAGTGACAGCGTGAAGGGATTGAAGGTGATCTTGCCGACCTGGACTTCGCGGCCCAGCATCTCGGCAACCTGCCCCGTCAGCGCCTTGCGCGTGAAATTCGGCACCTGCCACGCCGCCAGCGCGAAGATCAGGAGCACGAAACCCACGATTCCCAGAACGATGTGGCCGAACCGCCGCGACAGTCGTATCCTGGGCATCCGCAAAGACATTGAAGGTCTCTCCTATGGGGTACGGGGCGATTATCGCCCCCGACGCATGCGCGCGTCCATTATGATGACAGCCTTGCCGCCGCGCGGGTTCGCAGCGTGGCAAGTTCCATGCGGAGCGGTTTTTACGCCGGTCCGCGGGACGTCACGCGATGGCGGCTGGAGCACCAGTCCTGGTTGGACACGGGACGGTGAACCGCCCAGCGGACGACGAACCCGAATAGTGTCCGAAATCCGTGTCCCCGTCCGCCTTTCTACCCGGGCAATTCGTTTCAAACCTTGACCACGAGCTCGGCCGACCTTCCCTTACCTTGAAGCTTTACGGCTTCCGTTCATCGCCATGTCATCCACTGCCCCCACATTGAGCCATCTCGACGAATCCGGCCAGGTCCGCATGGTCGACGTCGGTGACAAATCCAGTACCGCGCGTGTGGCCATCGCGGCGGCCCGCGTGCGCTTGAACGCCACCGCCTACGGCCTGCTCACCCAGCCGGGCCGCGGCAAGGGCGAAGTGCTGAACACCGCCCGGGTGGCCGGCATGCTGGCCGCCAAGCGCTGCGCCGACCTGATCCCCTTGTGCCACACCCTGCCGTTGTCCTTCGTCGGCGTGGACTTCGCGCTGGACGACGACACGCATACTGTCGAGGTGCGCGCCACCTGCCGGACAGATTTCAAAACGGGCGTCGAAATGGAAGCCATGACCGCCTGCAGCGTGGCCGCCCTGACGGTCTATGACATGTGCAAGGCGGCCGACAAAGGCATCGTCATCGAGCAAGTCCGCCTGGAATACAAGGCGGGGGGTAAAAGCGGCGAATGGCGGGCGCCGACGGAGTAGAATCCCGGGTGGATTTCTGCCCGCCCGGGCGCGGAGGTGCGCAGTGAACGGCGCAATGAATACGGCAACCGATTCCGGTTCGTCCACCATCCAGTTGCTCTACTTCGCCCGCGTGGCGGAGCTCACCGGCTGCCGCGCGGAAACCTATGCCCTGCCGCAGGGCGGACCGGTCACCGGCAGCGACTTGCTGGCGCAACTGGGGCAGCGTTATCCAGACCTGGCGGGCGCCAGCCGCCTGCGGCTGGCGGTCAATCAGACCCATGCCAAGCCCAGCGTCGTGATCCAGGCCGGCGACGAGGTCGCCGTCTTCGAGCCCGTCACCGGAGGTTGATCCCATGATCGTCGTCCAGGAAGCCGACTTCGACGCCGGCGCCTTACAGGCGGCCTTGCGCGAACGCTGCGTCGGCGCGGTGGGTGCGCTGGTGACTTTCACCGGCTATGTGCGCGACTTCTCATCCGATGACGCCACCCAGACGTTGACGCTGGAACACTACCCCGGCATGTGCGAGCGGGAACTCGAGGACATCGCCCGCCAGGCCTGCGAACGGTGGCAAGTGGTCGACTACGTCATCGTGCATCGTGTCGGCGCGCTGCCGCGCAATGCCCAGATCGTTTTCGTGGCGGCCGCCAGCGCACATCGCGGCGACGCCTTCCAGGCCTGTGAATACATCATGGACGCGCTCAAGACGCGGGCGCCGTTCTGGAAACGCGAGACCCTGGCCAGTGGCCGCAGCTTCTGGGTCGAGCAAAAGCAACGCGATACCGACCGCACCCGTTCCTGGGACGGTCATCCCTCGAAGGAAGCATCATGAACGACCAGAAAAACGATAAGAAACTGTCGCTGGCCTGCGCCGTGCTGACCGTCAGCGATTCGCGGACCGCGGGCAACGATACCTCGGGCAACTGGCTGGCCGAGACCCTGGCGCGTGATGGCCACAATTGCGTGCGGCGGGACCTGGTCAAGGACGATATCTACGCGATCCGCCGCATACTCAGCGACTGGATTCATGATCCCGCCGTGCAGGTGATCATCACGAACGGCGCCACCGGTTTTTCGCATCGCGACGCGGTTCCCGCCGCCGTCACGCCGCTGTTCGATACCGAAATCCCCGGCTTTGGCGAACTGTTCCGCCAGATCTCCCACGCCGACATCGGCACCTCCACCATTCAGTCGCGCGCCGTCGCGGGCATCGCCAACGACACCGTCATCTTCTGCCTGCCAGGATCGACCAGTGCGTGCGAAGCCGCCTGGAACCACATCCTGCGCGAGCAGTTGGACAGCCGTCACAAGCCCTGCAACTTCGCCTCGCATTTCAAAAATCGATGACTCCGGGGCGGGTGCCCCCGCCGGGCCTCCGCCTGCCTGAGCCGTCCCGTACACGGAACGACGCCACATGCTGGAATTCGACGACGCTCAACAACAACTGGCGCATGGCGCACCTGCTCCTACCCGGACCACGGTGGTGCCGCTGCACGAAGCCGCCGGCCTGGTACTGGCCGGCGATCTCGCCGCCACCCTGGACTTGCCGCCGGCCGATAACAGCGCCATGGACGGCTACGCCTTGCGCTACGAAGACTACGCCGCCGCGGGCGCCGAGCCGCCCGCCTTGCCTGTGCAGCAAATCGTCTATGCCGGCCAGGCGCCGGCCGCCCAGGCGCCGGGCCAGCTGACACGCCTGTTCACGGGCAGCATCATGCCCGCGGGCGCCGACACCGTGATCATGCAGGAAGACACCCGGGCCATTACAGGTCAAGGCCAGGGCCAGGACCGCATCGAGATTCTTTCCGAGCCCAAGCCGGGCCAGCACGTGCGCCGGCGCGGTGAAGACGTGGCTGCCGGCCAACCCCTGCTCGCTGCCGGCACGCGGCTGGACGCGGCGCATATCGCGCTGCTGGCATCGCAAGGCCTGGCCGAGGTCAACGTGCATCCGGCGGTACGGGTCGGCATCCTGACCACGGGCGACGAACTGGTGGCACCGGGCACGCCCCGTACGGGACATCAGATCTACAACTCCAATGGCGTCATGCTGGCCGCGCTGGTCAACGGCATGGGGGCACGGGCCACGCACGTGCTGCATGCGCGCGACGATGAGGCCAGCCTGAAGGCCGCGTTGCAGACGCTGACCGATGAATGCGATCTGGTCCTCAGCGTCGGCGGCGTTTCGGTGGGCGACAAGGACCTGGTGAAGCCGGCCCTGGAAAGCCTGGGCGCCACGCTGGCGCTGTGGAAGGTGCGCATGAAACCCGGCAAGCCGGTGGCCATGGCACATGTGGCCGGCAAACCCGTGGTTTGTCTGCCAGGCAATCCGGTATCGGCCTACGCGGTCTTCACCGTGCTGGTCACACCTTTGCTACGCCGCATGCAGGGACGCAGCGAAATCTTTCCGCAGGTCAGCTATCTGACGTTGCGCACGCCCAAGCCGCGCCACGACGCGCGTGAGGAATTCCTGCGCGTGCAGCGCGTGGTCAATGCGGGCAGCGTCGGGGAATTGCAGGTGTTCGATCGCCAGAGTTCGGGGGTGATGAGCTCCCTGCCCTGGGCAACGGGCCTGGCGCGCATTCCGGCAGGCGTGCCTGTCTATGACGGCGAAAAAGTCGCGTACTACGACTTCCGCCACTGGCAGGCATAAGGGCCTGAGACCTTCGTGGCTGGCGTGATCGTCTCCGCCCGGGCCAATTCGTCTGCCGTGTTGAGATTCATGAATGCGGCAGCATCGCCGCAGTCGACTTCGATGCAGCCGACGTCGTCCTGCCAGCGATCGACCTTGCGTTCGCCCGCATCGAGATAAGCCCGTAGCGCAGGCAGCAGGTCGACCGGCAGCAGCATGCAAACCGATTGCCGCCGGCCGCCGGCGTGCGCGACGGCGATGCGCGGCGCGCCATAAGCAACGCCATCGGCAGCGCCATCGGCAACGCCATCGGCGGAGAGGACGGCGGCACCGTCAGCCGCGCCGCCCGCGCCCACTGCCGCTGCCAGACGCGCGACCAGATCCAGGGGCAGGAAAGGCGTATCGCAAGGCGCGGTCACGACCCAGGGCAAGGAAGTGCCCGCCAAACCGGCGGCGATACCGGCCAGCGGTCCTTGCCAGGCGCCATGCGCCGGATCGTCGGCCAGCACTGGCGCATAGCGTGCGTAGGTGTCCGCGTTGCGATTGGCACTGACCAACAAGTGCGCCACCTGCGGCGCCAGCGTATGGGCGACATATTCGACCAGCGGCCGGTCGCGCAACCGTGCCAGCCCTTTGTCGATCTCGCCCATGCGCGCACCGCGGCCACCGGCCAGAATCAGGCCGGCGATATTGCCATCCACACCCGCGCCCGCCCGAGGCCAACGATCAACCGCCTTCGTGCCGGGCGCCCTATCAGCAACCTCAGCCACCGATGTAGCTCATTTCTATTTTGTGTTCGCTGGACACCGCGGCATCCGGATCCGCTTGCGAACGATGTTCGGAATAGTTGTCGCCGCGTCCTTGCCAAATGCCTGCCAGGGCATTTGCCAGACGCGTCTCGTCGCCGCCGCCGCGTATCACCGCGCGCAGATCGTGACCCTGGGTCGCGAACAGGCACAGGAACAGCCTGCCTTCAGGCGACAGCCGGGCGCGCGTACAGCCGCCGCAGAAGGCCTGCGTCACGCTGGAAATCACACCCACTTCGCCGGCGCCGTCGGCATAAGCCCAACGCTCGGCCACACGGCCCATGTCTTCGTCCAGCACCGTATGCAATGGCCAGATCGCGCTCAAGCGGGCCACCACGTCGGCGCTGGGCACCACCTCGGCCATATTCCAGCCGTTGGTGCTGCCCACGTCCATGTATTCGATGAAGCGCAGGATATGGCCTGACCCGCGGAAGTGCCGTGCCATGGGCACGATCTGGTCGTCGTTGATGCCCTTGCGCACCACCATATTGATCTTCACCGGCGTCAGGCCGGCGGCGGCCGCGGCTTCGATGCCTTCCAGCACCCGGGCGACATCGAAATCGCTATCGCTCATGCGGGCAAATACGCCGGGCTCCAGCGCGTCCAGGCTGACCGTCACCCGGTCCAGGCCGGCAGCCTTCAGGGCTTGCGCCTTGCGTGCCAGCAGACTGCCATTGGTGGTCAGCGTCAGCTCGGGCTTATGGCCTTCGGGCGTACGCAGTTCCGCCAGCAGCCCCACCAGCGTCTCGATATTCCTGCGCAGCAGCGGTTCGCCACCCGTCAGCCGGATCTTGCGCACGCCCATGGCGACGAACACGCGCGCCGCGGCGGCGATTTCCTCGAAAGTCAGCAAGTCGCGATGCGGCAGGAATTCGTGATTCTTATCGAACACATCGCGCGGCATACAGTAAGTGCAACGGAAGTTGCAGCGGTCCGTGACCGAGATCCGCAGGTCGCGCAAAGGCCGCCCACGGGTGTCGAGCAGGGGCTCGCCAGGCAGGGGCAAATATGCCGGCGCCGGAGCGATACCCGGCGCCTGGCGATGATCGGTGAGAAAAATCACTCTGGACATAGGAGAATCATAGCTTTTACGGCCAGCCCGCGCCGCCGGACTTTTCTTGCGCCCGAATTGCACCCCAATTGCGCCCCTTATTGGGCTCCTATTACCCCCTGCTGCCTCCTATTTCTCCCCTTATGACCCCACGACCAACAGGCCTTTCCCAGGACGGCGATGAGCGCCACAGCCACGGCCCGGCCGGCGCCCGGCACCGGATCGAGCTGTGCCGCGATACCTCGTGCCAGGCCATGGGCGGGGACCGTTTGGCCGATCACGTGCGCAAGAAACTGGGCTGCGAGTTTCATGCCCACAGCCGCGATGGGGTCTTTGTCCTGCAGCCGGTCGATTGTCTCGGGCTGTGCACCCGCTCGCCTGGCATGCTGATCGATGGCATTCCCTATGGCCAGTTGACCCCGCGCCGCTTCGACAAGATCCTGGACTACATCCGCAAGGCATCGGTCTAGCTCGGGCTCGCACAGCGCGTGGTATATACCCAGTTCCACCCCCAGCATGGGGCTGCTGGCTGGCTTGGCAAGCCGCCGCCTCTTTCCGCGACATCATGGATATCGATCCCGCAACCCATCCGACGTGGCATTCCGCGCAAGTCCTGCGCGTGCGTGAGGGCCGGCTGATGCCGGCGCCACAGGCCGACCAGTTGGCGGAGGAAACGCCCATCGCGTTGGAATTCAACGGCATCAGCCACGCCACCATGTTGGCGACGCCCGCCGACCTGGAAGACTTCGCCCTGGGGTTTTCGCTGACCGAGGGGATCGTGGCCAGCGCGCACGATATACGCGGCATCGAGTTGCGCGAAGAATGTGATGGCGTTGTCGTCGAAGTGGAAATTTCCAGCGCCTGCGCCGCGCGCCTGAAGGAGCGGCGCCGCGCCATGTCGGGACGCACCGGCTGTGGCTTGTGTGGCGTGGAGACCTTGCCTGAAGTGGTCCGCGACGTCGCCCCCGTGGCCGGCGCCCCGGCCCTGCCCTTGGCCACGGTCCTGGCGGCCATGCAAGCCCTGCGCGAACGCCAACCCCTGCATGCCGCCACCGGCGCCACGCACGCCGCCGCCTGGGCGGACGCGGATGGACAGTTGCGCTATGTGCGCGAAGACGTCGGCCGGCACAATGCGCTGGATAAGCTGGTAGGCGCGCTGGCCCGCGCGGATATCGATGCCGCGCAACGCGCCGGCAGCTTGATCGTCGTTTCCAGCCGAGCCAGTTTCGAGATGGTGCAAAAGACCGCTGCCGCGGGCGTGGGCATGCTGGCCGCCGTGTCGGCCCCGACCGCGTTGGCGCAGCGCCTGTCGCAACGCCTGGGGGTCGGCCTGATGGGTTTCATGCGCGGCAACGACGCCACCCTTTATGCCTGCCCGGAACGCATCAGCGGCTGAGACGGCAGTCCTACCCCTTGCCGCGCAGATATTCGCTGGGCGCCGCCCCGAAACTGCGCCGAAATGCCGCCGTGAACGCGCTGGGGCTGTTATATCCATGCTCCAGCGCTACCTCCAGCACCGACGCCCCCGCCACCAGCCGTGGCAGGCTCAGCAACAGCTTGGTCTCCCGGCACCACTCGCCCAGATTCATCCCGGTCTCGCGCAGGAACAGGCGCGCCAGGGAACGCGGATGCATATGCAGCACGCGCGCCCAGCCCGCCAGGCTGACCTCCTGCGCGGGATCCCGCACCAACGCGCGGCATAGCGCCGCCAGGCCCGCGTGTGCCGGCATGGGCACGTGCAAGGACAAAGGCTGCGCCCGTTCGATCTCGTCCAGCACCAGGGTCATCAAGTGCTCGTCCCGCCCGCCGGTCACATAGTCGCGCGGCAAACCGACCGCCGCGATCACCAATTCACGCAACAGCGGACTGACCTCGAACACCTGGCAGCTTTCCCACAGGCCGGCCCGCAGACCGGGCTCGACGAACACCGTCCGCATCGCCACATCGCCGGCCATGACGATCTCGTGTTGCGTACGCGGTGGTACCCAGACCGCGCGGCCCGGCGGCACCACCCAGCTACCGCTCGCCGCCCGCACCAGCATCACGCCGGAGATGGCGTACAGCATCTGCCCGCGCCTGTGTGCGTGCGTGGGGATGACAAATCCATCGGCCGGGTCCATGGCATAGGCCACCACGGGTTGCACCGTTCGCTCGCCATGCACCAGCGCGCGATCGCCTGCGCCGATGTCCAGCCAATCCTGACTGTCATCGGCTGGTGCCAGTGCCGCTGCCGCTGCCGATACCGATGCCTGTGCCTGTGCCTGTGCCGGTGCTTGAACTTGAGTAAGCACCTGCGGCCGCATTGGCTGTAGCTTCCCCGCGCGCATAAAACCCGACTTGTCCATTTCGCGACGATAAAAGTTAATTCATAGAGAGATTTCCACGCCCCGCCTTTTTAGCATGTCCTCTCCTCAACCCAAATGAACAGCGAAAGCGGACAACGCAAGCGAAAGGCAACTCATGACAGCGCATCATTCCCCTCCAGACCGTGTACGGCTCGGCCTCCTGACCAGCACCCACGCCGTCAACGACCTGTACCAAGGACTGGTGCCCGCCCTACTGCCCCTGATGGTCCTGGAGCGCGGCTACAACTACACGGCGGTAAGCGGGCTGATGCTGGCCGCCACGGGCCTTTCCAGCGTGGTGCAGCCCCTGTTCGGCCTGTATGCCGACAAGGCGCCGCGCGGCTGGATGGTGCCGCTGGGCTTCCTGGTAGCCGCGTTGGGACTGGTACTGGCCGGCATGAGCGGCGACAGCTATATCGCCACCTGGCTGGCCGCGGCGCTGTGCGGGCTGGGCATCGCCGCCTACCACCCGCCCGCCACCGTGGCGGCCCGCGCGGCAGGCGGCGGCTCGCAACGGGCCATGAGTGTCTTCGCGGTGGGTGGCACCATAGGCGCGTCTTTCGCGCCCTTCCTGGCCAGCACCGTCGTCGGCGGCGGGGCATTGAATCGCAGTTGGTTGCTGGCCCTGCCGGCCTTGCTGATGGCACTGCTGTGGGTGGCCGCCACGACCGGCTCGCGCCAGCGCGGCAAGACACCCGCGAGTGCCCGCAAGATCGCCCAGCACGCGACCAACGACTGGCGCGCCTTCTTCCTGTTATGCGGCGTGATCGTCGGCTGGTCGATTCCCTACGTCACCGTGCTGTCCATGCTGTCCTTGTATGTCACCCGCGAACTGGGCGGCACACCGTACATGGGCGCGGCCGCATTGACCACCTTTACCGCCGCTGGGGCGATAGGCACCTTGCTGGGTGGTTGGCTGGCGGACCGCTGGGGCCGCATGCCAACCATCCGGCTGGGCTACATGCTGGCACTGCCCGCCCTGGGCGCCCTGGCGCTGGCACCCGACGCCGTGTGGGCCTGGTGCTGCACCGGGGCGCTGGGCGTCGCCATGTTCATGCCGTTCTCGGCGCAGGTGACATTGGCGCAAGATTATCTGCCACGCAATCCGGCCACCGCCAGCGGAATCACGCTGGGCCTGGCCATGTCGATCGGCGGCATGGTGTCACCCCTGTTCGGCCTGCTGTCCGACGCGCGTGGCATCCGCTATACGCTGACATGCATCCTGGTCGTACTGGCGGTATCCGCCGCGCTGACGTTGCGGATGAGAAATCGGGGTGTTTCCGTGCCCCGGGGGCTGGCTTCGTCGTCCTAAACGCAAGGCGAAACGCAGTTTGTTCGATGGGGGCAGTTCTCAAGGCCCCCCGTCCTGACGCAATAGCGACGTCTGAAAGCATCGCGCCGACCAGGGGCCTCGAGGGGTCTACCCCAAAAAATAAAACCCCACCTTCCGGTGGAAAGGCGGGGTGGCCCCCAGGCCCATCACGGCACCAGGGGAGACGGGCAAGGACTTGCCCACAAGCGGACTACTTGTCTTTCTCTTCCTTGACGCGATACACCAGCACACCGGTGTGGGCCAGCGACAGCACCTTGGCCGTCACGCTACCCAGCAGCAGGCGCGACAGGCCGCTGCGGCCGTGGCTGCCGATGAAAATCAGGTCGCAACCGGTCTCTTCGGCTGCCTGCACGATGCCGTCGGCAACGTTGAAATTGGAGATTGCCCGCGAGGTGGCCTTCACGCCTGCCGTTTCGGCGCGGTCCATGACGGCTTTCAGATAGCGGGTGGATTGTTCGGCCGAGGCTTTTTCATAGTCCTCGTCGGTGATGGCATAAGCTGCTGCCATGCCATCGAAACCGATGGTCGCGGCAAAGGGCTGGGTCACATACAGCGCGACCACTTCGGCGCCGACCGAACGGGCAAAGCAGACGCCGGCGTTGGCGGCTTGGGCAGACAGCGGCGAACCGTCAGTGGGAATCAGGATTTTTTTAAACATGGTGCCTGCTCCTGGGAACTTGAAAAGTTCAATTTACAGGAAAACAGGCACGCGCGGATGAGCACCTACTTCGGGACAACCCCAGGGAACCACGCCTATTCCGATCCGCGCGGCAAGACCGGCGCGGCTGTCCTGGAGGTTGCCATCACCACGCAGGGCCGGATAGCGGCACCGGCGGCGAATCAGGCAACGGCGCCGCGCGCCTGGGCATCAACCCTGCGACGCCAGGAAAAGATTGGTGCAGCGGGTGCCCGAGCGGCAGTAGGCCAGCACCGGCGTGGGCATGGTGCGCAGCAGCTCGGCGAAGTGAGCCACATCTTCGGCCGTCATGGCGCCGCTGACGACGGGCTGATATTCAACCCGCAGGCCGGCGTTCAACGCAGCTTCCGATACTTGCGCGGCGGTGGGCTGGTCCTGGCCGCCTTCGTAGTCCGGCCGATTGATGATCACGCTCTTGTAGCCGGCGGCGGCCACGGCGGGCATGTCATCGGGCGAGAGCTGGGGAGCAACCGAGAAATCGTCGGTCAGCACGCGGACGGGAAGGGACATGATGAATTCCTTGAAGGGTCGAAAGCGCGCGCCGCATGATCCGCGGCGCCACGATTAATTCGACAGTATATGCAGGAATTCATCACGCGAAGCCGGCCACCAGCCGCACGGCGGCCGTGGCCGTGGCACTCGGCCGGCGCGCCTGCGCCGGCACGGCCACGCCCGCCGCCCCTGATCACTTCACCAGGAACCCCGCGCCTACCGGGTCATCGCGATCGATGGTCCAGCGCGCCGTGCCCAGGATGCTGGCCGTGCCTTTGACGGTGGGACGCACGCCGCGCGTTCCCCCCAGGTCCACCTCGCCCAGCAGGCAGCCTTCGAAAGTACCGCTGCCCAGCAGGCCTTCCGACAGGATGGGCTGGTTCATGCCCATGCGGCCGCGGGCCTCGAACATTGCCATCATGGCGCTGGTGCCGGTGCCGCCGGGAGACCGGTCCAGCAAGCCGTGGCTGAAGACGTGCACGTTCTTGTAGAAGGCCCCCTCGATGGTCGCCGGATGCCAGAAGGTCACGTAATTCAGGTTGTTGATGTGCTTGCGCGTGGGATGCTGGACTTTGTACTGGGCATTGAGCTGGTCGCGCGCCAGCAGGCCCAGACGCGACAACTCGCTGCCGTTCTCGGGCGAGATGCGCAGGGCGCAGTTCGTCAGGTCGATGATGCCGAAATAGTTGCCGCCCCAGACGATGTCCGCCTTCAGGTCGCCATAGCCCGGCAGCGTGACGGGAAGATCTTGCACCGCCACGTAGGCGGGCACGTTCTCGAAGCGGGTCCACAGCACCTTGTCGCCCTCCGACATGACTTCGGCCACCACCAGTCCCGCGGTGGTTTCGAAGCGGATGCGGGTAAGCCCGTCGGCGCCCCGCTGCACCAGCCCCAGGGCCACCATGGCCATGGCGACCGCGATGGTGCCGTGACCGCACATATGCGAATACTCGGTACCGTCGATATAGATCAGGCCCGCGTCATAGTCGGGACTGGACGGCGGCGTCAGGAACACGCCGAACATGTCGCGGTGCCCGCGCGGCTCGCGCATCAGCGCCAGGCGCAGCCAATCGTAATTGGCTTCGAGAAATGCACGCTTGGCCAGGATATCCGAGCCAGCGGGATAAGGAATGCCGCTATGGATGATGCACAGCGGCTCACCTTCGGTGTGGGTATAGATGACATCGAACACATCTTGCTTGCGCATGACCAATACTCCCGGAAGAAAAAGGGATGAGGAAAAGGAAAGGGGAAGGCGGAGCGGAGTCCGCCTGGATTCAGCTTGGGTCTCGGCTCTTTTCTGACAGCATGTCCAGCCCCACGGTAAGGTCGAGGATGACGATGATCAGCACCGCGGCGATGATGGTTGCGCCAGAGACGGCGGCGATGGTCGGGTCTATCGTGTATTGCACATAGTTGAAGAGCTTGACGGGTATCGTGTTCAGGTCGGCGGTCGTGTTGAAGATCGACAGCTCGACGTTGATGAACGACGTGATGTAGGCGAGGATGGCACCCGTCACCAGCCCGGGCCGGATCTGCGGCAGCACCACCAGGAAGAAGGTCTGCCACGGCCCCGCGCCCAGGTCCGATGACGCTTCCTCCAGCGCGCGCTGCTCCGGCGTCATCATGGCCAGTACGCTGCGCAGCACGAAAGGCGCGACGATCACGGTGTGGCCGATGGCCAGCGACAGGAAGCTGCGCGTCAATCCAAAGAGCCCGCCGAATTGCAGCAAGGCGGCACCCAGCACGATGTAGGGCAGCACCAGGGGCGACAGCAGCAGCGCGGAGATGGCAGCCCTGCCGGGAAAGCGGTGACGGCTCAACGCCAGGGCGGCGGGCACCGACAGCAGCACGGCCGCCAAGGTGGCCACCCCCGCCAGCGCCGCGCTGGTCAGGAACGCCGACACGTAGGAGGGATCGGCCAGGAACTTGCGATACCAGTCCAGCGTCCAGCCCTGCGGCGGAAACGCCAGGAAAGACGTCGTGGTGACCGAAGCCCCCAGGATGACCACCAGGGGCAAGGCCAGGTAGATCAGCGATATCCACGCCACCAGGCGCACGAGCACGCGGGCAATCATGCCGTCCTCCCGCCCGCCTGGCCCAGGCGATTCGCCGCGCCCACCAGGATCAAGGTGAGCACCAGCAGCACGATGCTCAGTGCGCCGCCGTGATATTGGTCGAACACGCTTGCATATTGCTGGAAGATCAGCACGGCGAGCACCGTCACCCGTCCTCCGGACAGCAAAGCCGGCGTCACATAGGCGCTGACCGCCAGCGTCAACACCATGATGGCGCCGCTGATCACACCGGGCAGCGTCAGCGGCAGCGTGACGTGCAGGAAGGTCTGCCAAGGCGCGGCCCCCAAGTCGGAAGACGCCTGCTCGAGCGCGGGATCGACGCGCGCCAGTGTGTTGCCCACCGCCAGCACGACGAAGGGCAGTAGTACGTAGACCATGCCGATGAGTATCCCCAACTCCGTGCCCAGGAAACGCATGGGCCGGTCCAGCAGGCCGACGCCCTGCAGCGCGTCGTTGACCAGCCCGTTGCGGCCCAGCATGACCATCCAGCCGAAAGAACGCACGATGTTGCTGGTGAACAGCGGCACCACCAGGATGATGACGCACGCGCGGCGCCAGGCCCGCCAGCGCACTATCCGGACCAGATACCACGCCAGCGGATAGCCCAGCACGGTGCACACCAGGGTAGTGCCCAGGCCGATGCGAAACGTGGTGGCGATCACTTCCCAGTGGTAGCCGTCGAACAGAATGCCCCGGTAGTTGGCGAGGGTGAAGCCACCGCCGTCGCGCGCCATGACGCTGGCCAGCGCCACCACGCACAGCGGCGCCAGGAAAAAGGCCGTGAAAAACGCCATGGGCAGACCCAGCAGCAGGACCGGCGCATAGCGGCGAGCGCTGCTCATGACGCGTTCCCGATCAAGTGCAGGCGCGCGGGATCGAAGGCCAGCGCGACGGTAGCGCCTACCTCCAGCCCGCATGTATCGCCCGGCATCCTCGCCTGCAGCAGCACACCCGCCGCTTGCGCGAGCACCACGGTGTGGCTGCCGGCGCGTATCACGTCGGTGACACGCGCGTCGATGCGCGGGGCGCGCGCCATGCCGTCGCCCGGCAAGGGAATGAGATCTTCGGGCCGCAGCACGGCCGTGCCGCGCATGGGTGCCGCGTCGCTCAGCGGCAGCGCCGCCACGGGCACGTCCAGTCCCGCCAGCCCGGTCATGCGCAGGACCTCGCCCTGGCGCGCGTAAGACAACATATTCGCCTCGCCGATGAACTCAGCGACGAAGCGCGACGCGGGCGCACGGTAGATCTGCGGCCCCGTGCCCACCTGCTCGATGCGGCCACCATTCATGACCACGATGCGGTCGGCCATGGTCATGGCCTCTTCCTGGTCGTGCGTCACGAAGACAAAGGCGATACCCAGGCGCTCCTGCAGATGCTTGAGTTCGAACTGCATGCGGCGGCGCAGCTTGAGGTCGAGCGCCGACAAGGGTTCGTCCAGCAACAGCAGCTTCGGCGCGTTGACGATGGCGCGCGCCAGCGCCACGCGCTGCTGCTGTCCGCCCGACATGTCGCGCGGGTAGCGCGCGCCCATGCTTTCGAGCCCCACCATCGACAGCGCGTCCAACGCGCGCCGGCGTGCTTCAGCGCGTCCGCTACCCTGGCGCCGCGGGCCGTACGCCACGTTTTCCTCGACCGTCATGTGAGGAAACAGGGCGTAGTTCTGAAACACCGTGTTCAACGGCCTGCGGTGCGCGGGCAGGCGGCCCACGTCCTCGCCGTCGATCGCGATGCGCCCACCGTCAGTGGGCAGAAAGCCCGCGATGGCCCGCAACAGCGAGGTCTTGCCGCATCCGCTCGGCCCCAGCAGCGCGACGAACTCCCCCTGGCTTACCTGCAGATCGACGGCGTCCAGCGCCTGATGCGTGCCGTAGCGCTTGCTCACGCCCTGGACGTCCAATAACACCGACATGGTCTACCGCTCCTGGTGGCAACGTGGCAGGTTCAACCTGGGTCAGCGCTTGGCGGCCGCGACCTTGCGGTTCCACGCATCGGTGATTTCCGCGCGGCGCGCGTTGACCTCGTTCCAGTCCAGCAGCCTCAGGTCAGCCACCGAGCCCTTCTCGCCCCACGGCAACTTGCGCGCGGTCTCCGGCGCCACCGTCACCCCTTGCACCGATGGCCCCAGGTAGAGCTTGGTGGCCAGGCAGCTGGAAGCCGCCGGGGTCAGCGCGGTATCGATGAATTTCCGCGCGGCCGCCTGGTTGGGCGCGCCCTTGATCAGATGCAGGCGCGCATCGGTCGCCCACACGCCCTCCTGTGGCACCGTGAAGCCTATCGGCAGGCCTTTGTCGATGAGATCCCAGGCGCCGACGTTGAAGTGCGCGCCGATCACGGCTTCTCCCGATTGGAAGGCATTGGTCGCGGCGCCCGAGCTGTCGAAGAACAGGGCCGTGTCCAGCTTGGCCAACCGCTCGTAGAGCGGATCCAGGTTCTTGAGCTCGACGCCCCACACCTTAGCCATGAAGAAGACAAAGGGCACGCCCGCGGAATTCGCCGGCGACGGTACCGCGATGGCGCCGGCATATTCAGGCTTCCACAGATCCTTCCAGCTCTTGGGCGGCGACTTCACTTCCTTGGTGCTGTAGGTCAGACCCAGCGAGTAATAACCCGTCCCCACCGCATATGTCTGCGCGCCGTGGCGGTAGATGGCCTGCGGCAAGACATGCGCCAGGTTCGGAACCTGGGCGGGATCCAGGGAATCGAGCACGCCGGCGGCCTGCGCGAGTTCGCTGATGCCGCCGTCCATCCAGGCAACGTCGATGGTCGGGGCGCCTTTCTGCTGCTGCAGCTTGGCCAGCGTCGTGGTCGACGTGCCAACCTCCGGCGTCACCGTGATGCCGGTGGCCTGGGTGAACGGATCGGCGACGCAAGCCTTGAAGGCGTCGCCCCAGTTGCCGCCATACCAGGCGACCGTGATGCGCTCGGCGGCGGTGGCGAGCGGTGCTGACAGCGTGGCGGCCACCGCGGCGGCGGACACGGCTAGACGGATGGATAAGGCCATGGCGAAATTCCCCTTGTGCTGTAGCACGGGCCTCGATCGGACCCGCCAGAACATAGTGCGCCCCCCCGGGCAAACCGGGATAGAAGGCAGTGGTCAAAAACTTGAATAATTGCGACATCGTTGATCGACCGATGCCCGCCATGGAAGACTCGCACGCAAAACCCTCGGGAAAACCCGAGTTATCTGTCGGATTGCTGCTGCTTGACCAGTTCACACTGGCGGCCTTTTCAGGCTTTGTCGATGCGCTGCGACTGGCGGGCGACCATGGCGGGCTGAGCCGCCGCATCCATGCGACGTGGCGTGTGATGAGCTGGGATGGGCTGCCCCGGACGGCCAGCGCGGGCCTGACCCTGGCGGTGGATGGCGCCTTGGCCGTAGACCCGGCCGAGTTTGACTACATCGCCATCTGCGGCGGCAACGACTATCCGAACACCCACCTGCCGGCGCCTTTGCTGCAATGGCTGCATCTGGCGGCCGAACGCCGCGTGCGCCTGCTCGGCATCTGCACCGGTACGTTCGCGCTGGCACAGGCCGGGTTGCTGGGTTCGCGTTCGGTATGCGTGCATTGGAACGTGCTGGACGCGTTCCGCGCGCGCTTTCCGGCCGTGCGCGCCACGGTGGACCAATTGTTCATCGACGAAGGCGACCTGATCACCTGCGCCGGGTCCACCGCGGCGATAGACCTGGCGCTCTATTTGGTGGAACGCCATTGCGGCCGCGACAAGGCGCAGCAGGCCGTGCGCCATATGATGCTGCAGGGTGTGCGCCCGGCCCGCGTGCCGCAGGCGCACTTCTATACCGATGTTTCCGCCATTCAGGATCTGCGTGTCCGCCAGGCCGCGCACTTCATCGAGCAGCGTGTGGACGATCCGCCCTCGCTGGATGCCATCGCCCGCTATGTGGGCGTGGGCCGGCGCCAACTTGAACGCGCCTTCCAACAGGCGCTCGGCGTCAGCCCCATTGCGTTCCGGCGCGATCTGCGCCTTCAGTACGGGCGCTGGCTGCTGGAACAGAGTGGACTACCTGTCACGCAGGTAGCGCTCGACTGCGGCTTTGCCGACGGCGCGCACTTCGCCCGCGAATTCCGCGGCCGCTTCGGCATCACGCCACGCCAATACAAACGGGCGCGCATGGCGGTGTAAGCGGTGCGCGCGTCAGGCCTGCTCGCCGCGCGGCCCCATCAGCGCCGCCACCTGTTTCCACACCGCCTGGTTGTCCGCCATGCTGACCGTGAAGCGCATATAGGTCGACGGCGCCTGGGTGGGTGAAAACAAGGTACCCGGCGCAAGCAGCAGGCCGCGCTCGGCCGCGACACGCGCCAGCGATTCCGAATCGCGGCCACAATCGGCCCAGACGAACATACCCGCCTGCGGCGGATGCGGAATCTCGAAGCCCAGCCGCAACAACTGCCGCATGCAGCGTTCGCGCGCCTCGTCGACACGGTTGCGCACACGTTCCATGTGCAGGCGGTATTGCCCCTCCGCCAGAATACGGTGCACCACTCTTTCGCCCAACTCCGACGAGGTCAGGCCCGACAGCATCTTCAGATCGGTCAGTTGCTGCTGGATGGCCGGCGCCGCCGCCACATACCCGACGCGCAGGCTGGCCGCCATCATCTTGGAGAAACCGCCAACGAAGATCACGCGCTGCAGGCGGTCCAGCGTCGCCAGACGCATGGCTTTGCCGGGGTGCAGCTCGGCATAGGTATCGTCCTCGACCACCATGAAGTCGTGCTTTTCAGCGATGCGCAGCACGTCGTAGACCGCGCCGGCCGGCAGGCTGTGGCCGGTAGGATTGTGCACGGCGCTATTGACGATGAACAGCTTGGGCTTGTGCTGCGCGGCCAGGCGTTCCAGTGCCGCCATGTCGTAGCCGTCCGGCGTGCGCGGCACGCCCACCACGCGCGCGCCGAAAGCGGCCAGCCGGCCAAAGATCAGGAACCAGGCGGGATCCTCCACCAGCACCGTGTCGCCGGGCTGCACCAACAGCCGTGCGATCAGGTCCAGGCCTTCCGTGACGCCGGCCGTGGTCAGCAGGTTCTCGTCGGGATGCGCGGGGATGTCCATGCCTTGCAGTTGCGCCGCCAACTGCTGGCGCAAGGCCGGCAGGCCTTGGGGATGGCCGTAGCTGACGAGATTGCTGCGCACGCTGCGCCCCACCGCGCGCACCGCGCCGGCGACCATTTCCGGATCCAGCCATTCGGGCGGCAGCAGGCCAGCGCCGCCCGGCATGCCCGGCGTGGGCGATTCGCGAAACATGCTGCGTAGCAACCAGGCGATGTCGATGCGCGCCGGGGCGGGCGGCACCTGGGGCGCCTTGGGCGCGGCGGCCAGTGGCAACGCCGCGGCGCGCGGTGCCACGAAGAAGCCCGCGCCGCGGCGGGAATGGACCAGGCCGCGGGCCGCCAGCTTTTCGTAGGCCTCCACCACGGTGAAACGGCTGACGCCGGCCTGCCCGGCCATGGTGCGGATGGAAGGCAGGCGCGCACCGGGACGCAGGACGTCGTCCTCGATGCGCCGCGCCAGATCGGCGGCCAACTGCGTCGCCAGCGTTGCATCGGCGCCGCGCACCGGCTGCCAGGAGAGAGAGGAGTTCATAGTCGTCTGAGCCAAAGAGAGAGAGCCAATATCGCTGTTGCTGTCGCCGTTGCTGCCCCGACGGCGGCGGAAGGTCCTGGCGTCGGGGGTGGCGATGCCGATAGCTGGCCTCGCCACACGCCTGGGCAATCGGTTCAGGCGGGGGCCCGGTGGGGCGCAGCCCCCACCTTCTTAGCGAAAATTCCCCAAGCGCAACGGCTCCCCCCTGCGGCTCCCACAACTGTCACGGGAAAATGACCAGGCCAGTTCTCAGAATTATCTGAGAAAGTGTACCGGTACTGTACCGCACACCTTACGTAGAGTGTCAGGCATGAGGTGGACCGGCAATCCGGATTCGCCCTGATGCCGGAGACTCGCATGCCACCCCCCGTTTCATCCCTGCCCGCCGGGCCGGACACCTTGATCACCGGACCTGCCGCCACCGCCCAGGCGCCACATCGCTGGGAAGGCTATGGTTATGGCCTGCTGGGCGTACTGATCTTCAGTCTCACCTTGCCCATGTCGCGCATCGCCGTGGCCGAACTGCATCCCCTGCTGGTGGGACTTGGCCGCGCGCTGGCCGCGGCCGTGCCGGCCATCCTCATGCTGTGGCTGACCCGCAGCAGACGCCCGACGCGCAAGGAATGGCGCGCGGTCATCCTGGCGGCGCTGGGTGTCGTGCTGGGCTGGCCGCTGGCATCGACACTGGCCATGCGCACGGTGCCGTCGGCCCACGGCGCGGTCATCAACGGCCTGCTGCCGCTGTGCACCGCGGCATTCGCCGCCCTGGGGACCGGCGAACGTCCCTCCGGCCGCTTCTGGCTGTGGGCGGTGGCGGGCGCCGCGCTGGTGGTCGGTTTTGCCCTGCGCGAAGGGGGCGGCACGCCGCAACCCGGCGACCTGTGGCTGTTGCTGGCGGTATTGCTGGGCGGCATGGGCTACGCCCAGGGCGCTCAGGCGGCCCGCACGCTGGGCGGCTGGCGCACCATCTGCTGGGCGCTGGCCATCAGCGCGCCTTTCATCGCCGCGCCGGTGGGCTGGCTGGCCTGGCAGGCGCCGGCCGCACCCTCGCCGCTGGCCTGGCTGGCGCTGGGCTATCTGTCCTTCTTCTCGATGTTCATCGGCTTCTTCGCCTGGTATCGCGGCCTGGCGCAAGGCGGCATCGCCAAGGTAGGCCAGGTGCAACTGCTGCAACCCTTCCTGACGGTCGTCGCCGCGGCCCTGTTGTTCCAGGAAACGGTGCCGCCCAGTACCTTGATATGCGCGCTGGCGGTGATTGCCGTCATCGCCGCCGGCCGCCGCGCCGCCGTGCGGGGAGCGCGTCCATGAACGAATTCGCCACCATGCATGACTTTGCCACCACCATCCCCTTGCTTTCCGGCGGCCTGCTGGGCCCGCTGGCCCTGTTCGCGCTGGTCAGCTCCATCACGCCGGGACCGAACAATGTCATGCTCGCCGCCTCGGGCTTGAATTTCGGCTTCCGCCGCACCTTGCCGCACTTGCTGGGCGTGTGCATCGGCTTCTCGCTGATGATCCTGCTGGTGGGCGCCGGCCTGGGCGCGGTCTTCCAGAACGCGCCCGTGCTGTACACCGTGTTGAAGTATGCCGGCGCGGCCTATCTGTTGTATCTGGCCTGGAAGATCGCCCGCGCGGGCGAATTGAGCGAAGGGGGCGACCGCGCCCGGCCCATGACCTTCCTGCAGGCGGCCGCGTTCCAGTGGGTCAACCCCAAGGCCTGGGTCATGGCCGTCGGCGTGGCGGCGGCCTACATTCCCGCCAATGGGTTCTACGCCAATCTGCTGATCGGGACGCTGGTCTGCGGCATCATCAACCTGCCCAGCATCGGCGTGTGGGTGATGTTCGGCAGCTCGCTGCGCGGCCTCTTGCGCCAGCCGGCCGCGGTACGGATCTTCAACGGGGGCATGGCGCTGCTGCTGGTCGGATCCCTGTATCCGATCGCGCTGGATCTGGCACACGCCATCGCAGGGGCATACTGAAGAGCAGGAACGTCGCGCATCTACTGTCGCTCCCTGCTGTCGCCACAGGCCTCGTGGCCGTGGCCCGGCACTACGCGGCCATGCCCAGGCCTCAGCCGGTGGCGCACTAGCGCTTATGATGGTGGACCGACGCATCGGGCCGGGAACCCGGCCGATGCGCAGCGGTCTACCTCGATATGCGCCTGACGACTCCCCGGAATCCCCGCCGAAACTTCCGCCTTCCTGTTCGCGCCCTGCTGGCGCTGGCCCTGCTGGCCGGCGCCTGTGCGTTCGGCTGGTTCAAGCTGGATGCCTGGCAGCGCCAGGCCATCTTCGCATCGGCCACCGGCGACCGGCCCTGGTTCCGCGAAGCGCCCGCCGGCACGGAAGTCTTCGACCTGGAAGTGGCGCCGGGCCAGAAAGTCCATGCCTGGTATTGGAAGAGCCCCAATCCGCAAGCCGCCACCGTGCTTTATCTGCATGGCGCGCGCTGGAACCTGAACGGCAGCGCCTTTCGCATGACGCGCTGGACGGAAATGGGTTATTCGGTGCTGGCGATCGACTATCGCGGCTTCGGCGAATCCACGCCGCTATTGCCTTCGGAAAACACCGCCGGCGTCGATGCCGCGGCGGGATTGCGCGAACTGGCACGGCGCCAACCCGATCCCGCGCGCCGCTTCATCTACGGCCACAGCCTGGGCGGCGCCATCGCCATCGATCTGGCGGCGCGCACGGATGCACCGCCTTATGCCGGCCTCATCGTGGAATCCAGCTTCACCAGCATCAGCGCCATGGTCGGAACGCTCAAGTGGGGCTGGATCCCGGGAGCCGGGCTGCTGGTGACGCAGCCTTTCGATTCCCTCGATAAAGCAGCCAGGCTGAGCCAGCCCGTGCTGTTCCTGCATGGCACCGCGGATTCCGTCATCCCGCACACCATGAGCGACCAGCTCTACGCCGCGGTCCGCAACGTGGCGCCGCCGCTGAAACGGCTGGTGAAGATCGAAGGCGCGTCACACTCCGGCGCGGTGCGCAGCGGTGAAGCCTATGACGACGCCGTGCGCTCTTTCATACGCGCGGCCCGCGCGGCGTATCGGCCAGCCGCGGGAACCCAGGCACAGGCCACGCAGCATCCAACGCCGCCCGCCAAGGCCGCGGACCGGCCGCCCGCCGCCACCAGCAAGTCCACGCTCAATTTCCCCTCCATCGCATGACCGCAGCCCTCCCCAAACGCCGCGCCGCCGACATTGCCTACGATGTCATCGAAAGCATGCTTGCCACACTGGAATTGCAGCCCGGCAGCGCCGTGGTCGAAGCCGACCTGGTGCAGCGCACGGGCCTGGGCCGCACGCCCCTGCGCGAAGCCTTGCTGCGCATGGTGGCTGCCGGCCTGATCCGCCAGGAACCCCGCCGGGGCCTGCGTGTGTCGGATGTGCAGTTGGCGGACCACCTGGATCTGATCCAGACCCGCCGTGCCCTGGAGCAGTTGATCGCCGCGGCAGCCGCGCGCCGTGCCACGCCGCAGCAACGCGAACAGATCCTGGCCTGCGCCACGGGCATGATCCACGCCGCGCAAGGCGGCGACCTGGACGAATACATGCAGGCCGATCAGCGCCTGGACCATGTCTGCCATGACGCCTGCCGCAATGCTTCCGCGGTCAACGCGGTGGAGCCCTTGATCATCCAGTGCCGCCGGTTCTGGTACGCCTATCAGCACGAAGGCGACATCGTTGAAGGCGCACGCCGCCACATGGCCATGGCCGCGGGCATTGCCGCCGGCGACACCGAAGCCGCGACGGCTGGTGCCGACTTGCTGATGGATTACCTGGAAGCGTTCACGCGCAAAGTCATCGACGCCTGATCGGCGCCCGGCAGTTGGCGCGTGACGCGCAGCCCTTTGCGCAGCAAGGTCTCGGCGAAACCCGCATCGTTCAACACCTGGAACTCGGCGCCGCGCTGCGCCGCCATTGCCGTATCACCCGGATAAGGCATGGCCGGATGGCACATCAACAAGTCGCCGTCGCGCATATTGTCCAGCCATAGAGGCAGCAACGCCGCGTAGGCTGCGCTGCCGCCCAGGAAGTCATACACCCCCAGCAGACGATGATTGCTGCGCAAGCCGGCGGCCGCGGCGGCATGGCCGAAACGATACGCGCCCAGCATGCCGATGACGTGTGCCTTCCAACGCAGCGCGGCGGGCAGACCCGCCTGCTTGCCGGGTGCCGAACACCGCACCCAGGGTAGCAGGCGTACCTGAGCCGCTGCGCCATAGCGGCGCGCAATGGTGGCAAGCAGCGCTTCGCGTATTTGCGGCAGTTGGTGCACGTGCTGATGGCCGTCGACAAAGTCCGGACGACGTCCCAGGGCGGCTTCGAAAGCATCGAGCTGACGCTCGATCTGGCGTGTCACACGCGGCACATTCAAGGTCCGCGTGTAGCTGCGCGCGATCAGCTGCGACAGCGGCAAATACAAGCCCGGCTGCCCCAGCGCTTCGGTGAAATTCAAATGCAGGCCGGCGTCCACGTCCAGTTCCGCCAGGGCCCGCGCGTGTTGCTGGAAGGCGGGCGCATGCGTCATGCAACCGACCGCGCTCAAACGGCGCTTGCGGGCGAGCACGAGGATGCCCTCGTTGATCGCTTCGTTCATGCCAAAATCGTCGGCACAGACGATAATGCGGCGCGGGCTGTTTGCGCGGGTACCACCGCCACTATCATCGCGGCCGGAGGTTTTATTCATATGCGCGTCCTGATACGACAACTCAGTTGGTTCATCATCGTTGGCTGCGCGGCCGCCGCTACCCATTGGCTGGTAGCGGTAAGCTGCGTGCGCGGGCTGAGCCTGCAACCATTGTGGGCCAACGTCGCGGGTTGGGCCGTTGCCTTCGTAGTGTCGTTCAGCGGTCATTTCCTGCTTACCTTCCGGCATCAAGCCGGTGCCTGGCATGAAGCGGCACGCCGCTTCTTCTTCGTATCGGCGGGCGGGTTCGTGGTCAACGAACTTTCCTACGCCTGGTTATTGCACCATACCGACGTGCGGTACGACATTTTGCTGGCGGCCATCCTGGTCGGCATAGCCGTACTTACCTTCCTGGTCAGCCGCTTGTGGGCGTTCCGGCGCAGTGCTGCCGCTTGAACGTGTCACCGGCTTCGAAATACCACAGGCCCCCGTCGCGCGTCGAATAGCGCGGCGTCTGGCCCTGCAATAGCGTGTAGTTGAAACTGCCATCGCCGGGGTTGGCCCAGACCCAGAAAGCCTGGCCGTCCGGCGCCGCGCACATCCGCCGCGCCATTTCCGCATCGGATATCAGGGCCTGGTTCATGACCGCCTTGTCGAACTGGCCCGCGTCATACAGTTCCTTGCGCCAGTTATCGTGCGTGGCGATATCCGCGCGATGCCAATCATCCACTACCCAGACCGGCTTGCTGCTGCGTAGTGCCATGGGCAAGTCGTAAGGATAGAAGCGCATCGCGATCAAGGTGTCGCCAGGCCGGAACTCATTGCGCGCCTGACGCCCAATGGCCACGTTATTCGGTTTGGCGTAGTGCGCGGCCAGGACATTGGCCACGACGCACAGCACGGCCGCGCTCGACAGCGTCAAGGCAAAAGCGCGGGTGCGGCGATCGGAACGTTTGTCGGCGCGCGTCATGGTTACGACGATGACTTCGGCGATCAACGCGGCCAAAGCCGGCAACGCAGGCTGGATATAGCCCACCAGCTTGGATGCGGGCACCGAGAAAAACAGCAGGATCACGCCCACCCAGCACAACATCAGCCAGCGCACATCCGCGCCGCGGACGGCTGCGATGGTTTCCTCCGACAACGGCCGGGCGGCGCTGCCGGCAGCGGTGCCGGCAAAAGCGGGGCCGGGCGCAGGACTGGCCCAGAACGCCTTGCGCAAGGCGCCAGGCAGCCATAGCGTCCAGGGCAGCGCCCCGGCCAGCAGCACCGGCACATAGAACCAGAAAGGCTGGACATTGTTGAAGCCGGTCTGGGTAAACCGTTCGAACTGCTGGTAGACGAAGAAGTAATGCAGGAAATCCGGAAACCGCTGCTGCATCACCCAGAACCAGGGCAGCGCCACCGCCAGGAACGCCACGATGACGGGCGGCCACAACAGCACGGCCAGGCCGCGCCAGCGACGCCGCAGGACGATCCACAGGACCAGCACGGCGCCTGGCAGCACCACGCCGATCAGGCCCTTGGCCAGCACCGCAAGACCGGCCAGCAAGCCGGTCGATACCGATAGCATGTGGTAAGGCTGACCGGCGTCGGCACGCAACACCGCCGTCGCACCCGTCAAAATGGTCATGCCGATCAGGCCGGCCACCAGCATGTCCAGATTGGCGAACTGCGCGCTGCCGTAGAAGAAAGGCTGAGTCAGCAGGGCCAGCAGGCCGATCAGGGCAGTGCCCTCACCCCGCCAGCGGCGCAGGAAGTAATACAGCGTCAGGGCCACGCCCCAAGCCGCCAACCACGATGGCAGCCGCGCGGCCCACACGCTGGCCCCGAACACGCCATAGGCGGCTTCGGCCAACCAGTAATAGAGCGGAGGTTTGTGGAAGAACGGCATGCCGTTCAAGGTCGGCACCACATGCGCGCCGTGGCTCAGCATTTCCCAGGCGACACCGCCATAGCGCCCTTCATCGGGCAGCGTCAGCGGACGCAGCCAGGACAGCCAGAGCAGCCATGCGCCCGAGCCAAAAAAGATCACCGCGCGGGGAGGCGCGGCCAGCAGGCGCCGCCAGGCGCCTGTACCAGTACTTGTCATTTGGTGCTTGGTTTCTCAGTGAAGACTCTACCGCGCTGCTCACGCACGACATAGAGCGGACGTCCCTTCACTTCATCGAATATGCGGCCGACATACTCGCCGACCACACCCAGCGACAACATATTGATCCCGGCAAAGAACATCAGGGCGGCCACGATGGTCGTCCAACCGGACAAAGGATTCCCATACAACAGGAAGTCCACCACCAGATAGCAGCCGTAGACGAACGAGAGCAGCGCGAACGACATGCCTATCATACTGACTACGCGCAGCGGCCAGGTGGTGAACGCGGTCAGGCCGGCAAACGCCAGCTTGAACAGTTGCCGTCCGTTGAAATTGCTGGCGCCATGCGCGCGCTCGGCGGGGGTGTAGGGCAGCGCCTCGGTCTTGAAGCCCACCCACGCGTACAGGCCCTTCATGAAACGGGTGCGCTCGGGCAGCGCATTGAGCACCTGCACCACGCGGCGATCCATCAGGCGGAAGTCGCCCGCATGCGCCGGCACCTGCACTCGGTGGCCACTACTGAGCAGCCGATAGAAGGCCTGCGCGCCCAGGCGCTTGGCCCAGTGCTCGTCGTCGCGGTTCTGGCGCACCGCATAGACCATGTCGGCACCGGCACGCCAACGCTCCAGCATTTCCGGGATCAGGGACGGCGGGTGCTGCATGTCCGCATCCAGGCAGATCACCACGTCGCCGGAAGTTGCCTCCAGGCCGGCGCTGAGCGCGGCTTCCTTGCCGAAATTGCGCGACAGCTGCACGTAGCGGATGCCTTCGACGGCGGTCCACTCACGCATCATTTCCGGCGTGCCGTCGGTGCTGCCGTCATCGGTGACCACGACTTCCCAGGACGTGCAGAGACGACTGAGCATCGTGATGAGCGCAGGCAGCAATACGCGCAGGTTGGCGCTTTCGTTCAGGCAGGGAACGACACACGAGATGCGTATGTCGTCGAGATTTTCAGACCGTGGCGTTACGCCCGGCAACATGCTGGGAAGTAAGGCACCGGTACGGGATTCGATATGCATGGTTCACCGCAGGGTAAATGACTGCAGGTGGGCAGTATCCGTGCGACCCCGTTGAATTTTCATCAAACCCCGGCTCCCACGCGCTTTCTACAGGATTCGAACGGCAAGCCTTAAAGTGCAACACATCGTTTCACGATAGTACTTCCCGCGCGTTATCCAGGGGAACATCCTTTCAGCATGCCTTCAATTGCGTAAAAACGCCTCTCGCCCGACGTGGCCGACAGGCGGAGGGAATTGGCGTCGGATGCCACGTACAGCCGTTGGCCATTTTTCCTGCAACGTTCATGAGACCGCGCAGGAACCGGATGGCTTTTCTCAGGCTTATCTATCGATCCGGCACTATGGAAATCACGTCCGATGCGGCGCCCTATGACGCCCAAACCTCTTTGACCCATCTGAAGCAGGCACGGCGTATCGCCATGCTCATGGCGCCTCGCCTGGGCGACAGCCTGTTGATGATGAACATGGCATACAACCTGACGACGCACGGCCGCGAGGTGACGGTGTTCGGCGACTACGTCCATGCGCTGCGGGATTGGTTCCCCGGCATGGATGTGCGGCCCTCGCTGCCCGAAGACAAGGCCGGCGCGGTATTGTCCGGCGACAGCAGCGCGGGTTTCGACTGCGCCGTACAGATGCACAAAGGGTGGCCCTACTCCCTGCATCCTCACGCACCTGCCTACTGTTACTACGATGGCCACGTCGTCATCACGGGCAAGGATTTCATCAAGCTGGAGCAGATCCGCGACTTCTGCCGGGACGAAATCGGGCTCGCCTGCCCCGGCCTGGACAATGGCTTGAGGGTGCCGCCGAAGCTGCAGAAGCGCAAGCACATGCGCCGGGTGGCGATCCATCCCACGTCATCCAGCGAGCAGCGCTGCTGGGCGCCACGCCACTTCGTCGAACTGGGCCTGCGCCTGCAGCGCGACGGCTATGACCCCTATTTCATTCTGGCGCCCAACGAGCGGGACGATTGGAACTGCCTGGCGGAAAGCGGCCTGGCGCTGCTGCAGGCGGCGCGGCTGGCCGACGTCGCCGCCTTCATCCACGAATCCGGCTGGTTCATCGGCAACGAATCCGGTATCGGCCACCTGGCGTCCAACGTCGGCGTGCCCACCCTCACCGTGACGGGCCGCCCCACCCGCACGCGCGCCTGGCAGCCGGCCTGGGCCAGATCACGCATTGTCTATCCCGGGTATATCATCGGCGGGCGCTGGCGCGACCAGTACTGGCGCGAGTGGCTGTTCCCGGGTCATGTGCTATACGCTTTCAAGCGCCTGATGCGGGACTGCGCTGGCGACGCCAAATCCCTGGGAGCCGCCGATAATCCGCCTGTCCCGGCCCCCCCATCGCGGCCGTCCTGAACGAATGAAAATGCCGACCCGACATTATTTGATCTGTGCCACCGTCCTCGCCCTGCTGGTTTGCGCGGCGGCCTTGGTCAGCGCCGCCGCTGGCCCCGTGCTGCTTTACCTCACCGCGCTGCTGGCCCTGATCGCCATGGTCGTCAATGTTCGGACCGGCAAGGAATCCTTGCAGGTTGGCACGCCCGTGGTGGTGGCCTTGTGCGCCCCCTTGGCCGTGATGCTGGTGAGCAGCGTGATGCATGGACAGTGGAGTTCGTCGGAGTTCGAGAAGCTGTTGCGCTTTGCCTTGGCCGCGCCGGCCGCATGGCTGCTGCTGCGCGCCGACCGGCGTTGGCTGCGCTACGTCCAATGGGCTTTCCTGTTCAGCGCCTATGCCGGCTCACTTATGTTGATCGTCATTGTGTCGACCAACGAACTGGGCCGGATGGCGGTATCGGAGTACGGTGGCCGCTATAACGCCGTTGCGTTCGCCGATCTCACCCTGTTCTTCGGTTTCGCGGCGACCCTGACCATGCCATGGACCAACTCGCCCTGGCCACGGGTGGAGAACGCCTTGAAGGCCGCTGCCACGCCGATTGCCGTCTACGCGGTATGGCTGTCGCAAACCCGCAGCAGCTGGGTGCTGGTGGGGGTATTGGCCCTGGTCATCTTCCTGGGCAACAGCCACTGGAGCCGGCGCGCCAAGGCGGGCTTCGCGGCGGCGGCGCTGGCCATCGTGGTGTCCGGCACGGCCATTTCCTGGTATTCGGCGGACAGCCGCATGAGCGCCGCGTGGACGGACGTGCAGCGCTATGAGCAGCAGGATCGCGACACCTCGGTGGGCATCCGCCTGCAGCTGTGGCAAGCGTCCTGGCTGATGTTCAAGCAGAGTCCCCTGCTGGGGGTATATCCCAGCAACTTCCGCGACGAGCTGGTCAAGCTGGAACAGCAAGGCATCGTCACGCCCACCGTCGTCGAAGGCTACGGCGAACCGCACAATGACTTTCTCAACGCCCTGGCGGGCTACGGCCTGCTCGGATTTCTCACCATCTGCGCGCTGTACTTCATGCCCGCCTGGATATTCCTGCGGCGGCTGCGCCACCCGGATGAGTCGATCCGCACGGCAGCGCGCATCGGCCTGCTCTTCACCTTGGGCTATGCCTGTTTCAGCCTGACGGAAATGATGTTCCGCAATATGCGCAGCGTGCCGATCTACGGCGTCACGCTGGTCATTCTTTACGCCCTGGCCTCCCCCCGGCCATCGGCTCGCAAAGCGGACTGACGCCCATTCCGGGCGGCGCAGCACGCGCCGCTCGAGGCGCATCGGCCTAAAGGTTTTCCCCTACTTTTCACGTATTGCCAAATCGCGGACGAATACGTAGGATCCGTAAACCGATTTAGTAAACCGATTTACAAGCTTTTCACCAAAGCCTGGCCTCGGCGCTGAATCGCGTGAAACCGGCCCATCGAGGACCGGAAAAAGATAACGACAACATTCAGGAGACAAAGCCATGAGGCTGACCCCGCCCCCGGCGCGCCCGTCGCGTCGCGCTTTCTTGCAGACCGCCGCCGCCGGTGCGGCCGCCCTTGCGGCACCCAACATCATGGCGGCACCCGCCGCCGTGGCATTGCGCTGCTCGTCCTCGCAGCCCGCCGACCAGAGCGCCGCGCAATTCATCTGGTACGACCGCTTCGCCGCCAATCTGAAACAGGCGGTCGGCGATCGCATCCGTGTGGATTTCTTCCCCAACGGCCAGTTGGGCAAGGAAGCCGACGTGGTGCAGCAGGTGCGCCTGGGTTCGGTCGACATGATGATCACCGGCAGCTCCATCTGGGCCACCGCCCTGCCGGAACTGGCCCTGCTGGACATGGGTTTCCTGTTCGACAGCTGGGACCACGTCAACAAGTCCGTCGATGCGGGTGTCGGCGCGCAGTTCGACAAGCTGCTGCAGGAGCGTACCGGTTGCACGTTCCTGGGTTGGGGCAACCATTTCAACGCCCGCAGCGTGTACACCAAGAAGCCGGTGCTGCGCGAGGCCGACTTGAAGAACGTCAAGCTGCGCGTTCTGCCTACGCCCATCTTCGTCGAGACATTCAAGCTGATGGGCGCCATCCCCACGCCCATTCCGGTCAACGAGCTGTACACGGCGGTGCAGACCGGCGTGGTCGACGGCTTCGAGCATGATGCCGCTACGGTGCTGTCGAGCAAGTTCAACGAGGTGGTCAGCAACTGCTGGCTGACCAACCACCTGTTCAGCCCCTCCATCACCGCCATCGGCAAGCGCGGCCTGGCCAAGGTGCCCAAGGATCTGCTGCCGGCCTTCCATCAGGCCGCCAAGGACGCCGACAACTTCCAGCGCCAGGCTGCCGGCAACAAAGGCAAGGACGCATTGGCGGCACTGGAGAAAGCCGGCATCGCCTTCCACCCCATGGATCCCGCCGAGCGTCAAAGCATCCGCCACACCATGGAAACCAAGCTGTGGCCCACGGTGACCGCGCAGTATCCGGTGACCAAGCCCATGCTGGACATCATCAACGCCCAGCGCGGTTAAGCGAACGCGCGCCCACGCCGCGACGCTGCCAGGGCCTGCTGCCTTGGCCGGTGTCGCGGCGATCAAAAAAATACGCCTGCAGGGCGGCGCGGGAAAAAGAAAGTGCAAGGAGACGGAAACATGAGTTCACGGGTTCTGGAAAGCACGGCCGGGGGTCAAGCCCCCATGGCGGCAGCCGCGACCGAAGGTCTGGCGCACGGATCATCCCCTGCCGCGGACCTCGCATCCGCGCCGACGGGACATGGCGCGGCCATGCCCGCGGCGTATCCCTTGCTGGGACGCCTGTGCACGGTGATCGAGTACTTCTGCGCCGCGGTGCTCGCCGCCGACGTCGCCGTGGTGTTCGTGTCCGTCATCCTGCGCTACTTCCTGCACAGCCCGGTGGACTGGGCCGAGGAAATCGCCCGCAGCCTGATGGCAACGCTGGTGTTCCTGGGTGGCGCCACCGTGCTCACGCGCCGCCAGCACGTCGGCATCGAAGTGTTCCGTGGCTTGCTGCCACGATCCTGGCGCGAGCCGGCGATCCAGCTGGGCGGCTGGACGGTGGCAGGTGTCTCGGCGGCCTTGCTCTATTCGTCCGCGCTGCTGCTGGAAGACTCGGTCAACGTGACCACGCCCATCGGCACGCCGCAATGGCTCAACGTCTTGCCGGTCTGCGTCGGCGCGCTGTTCATGACCATTGCCGGCATCGCCAACGCTGTCAGCGGCGCCACGCGCACCACCTGGACCACCCTGGCCGGCGCCGTCGCACTGTGCCTG
The DNA here is from genome assembly GCF_021325795.1 of Bordetella sp. LUAb4. GTDB lineage: Bacteria > Pseudomonadota > Gammaproteobacteria > Burkholderiales > Burkholderiaceae_B > Bordetella_C. Next base: position 704,416 of record NZ_JAHPZX010000001.1, read on the forward strand.
GCCGTGTCGGGCTGGAATGCGTTCGGGCCGGAAGCCCTGGCCATACAGCCCTGGCTGCTGCTGACCGTGGCTTTCGTCGCCAGCCTGGTGATGGGTATTCCCATCGCCTTCGTGCTGGCGTTGTCCTCGCTGGTGTACTTCCTGGCCGAGCCCAGCCTGCCGATGATCATCTATTCGCAGCAGGTGATGGCCGGCATGGACCACTTCGTGCTGCTGGCCATTCCCTTCTTCGTGCTGGCCGGCTTGATCATGGAAGCCAACGGCATGTCGTCGCGCCTGATCGAACTGCTGGTACGCATGTTCGGCCGCGTGCGCGGTTCCATGAACCTGATCTCCATTCTTGCCACCGCGTTCTTCTCCGGCGTGTCCGGCTCCAAGCTGGCCGACATCGCCGCGGTTGGCGGCATCGTGGTGCCGGCCGTGCGCCGCACCAAGCAGGATCCCAACGAGACGGCCGCCGTGCTGGCCGCATCGGCGGTGATGGCCGAGACCATCCCGCCCTGCGTCAACCTGATCATCATGGGCTTCGTCGCCAACATTTCCATCGGCGGCCTGTTCCTGGCCGGCCTGGTACCCGCGGCGGTACTGGCCGCCGGACTGTGCGCGCTGGCCATCATCTTCGGCCGCAAGATCGATCCGCACCAGGCCTTTCCGCAGCGCATGGCCTTGCCCAAGCTGCTGGGCGGCGCGCTGATCGCCCTGATCATGGTGGGCATGATAGGCAAGGGCGTGACGTCGGGCATCGCCACTTCCACGGAAGTTTCCGCCTTCGCCGTGGTGTATGCGCTGCTGGCCGGCGGCATCGCCTTCCGTGAACTGACCCCGCGGTCCATCGTCCGCCTGTTCGTGAAGTCGGCGTCCATGGCCGGCGGCATCCTGTTCATCATCGCCGCGGCGTCCAGCGTGGCCTTCGCCCTGACGGTGCAGCAACTGCCGATGTTCCTTTCCGACACCATGACCACGTTGGCCCATGAATACGGCAGCGTGGCGTTCGTACTGGTGTCCGCCGCCTTGATGGTGGTTTTCGGCGCCATCCTGGAAGGCGCGCCGGCCTTGATCATCTTCGGACCGTTGCTGACGCCGATCGCGCAGCAGGTCGGTGTCAATCCCCTGCACTTCGGCACCGTCGTGGTGATTGCCATGGGCCTGGGCCTGTTCGCGCCGCCCTTCGGGCTGGGACTGTTCGCCACGTGCGCCATGACCGGCACGCGCGTCGAACAAGTTGCCCGGCCCATGATCAAATACCTGGTGCTGCTGGCGATCATGCTGGTGGTATTGATCTTCGTTCCCGCTATATCGCTGTGGCTGCCGCGCATGTTCAACATGGCTTGATGGCCCTTGAAGCAGCAGCGCCATCCTCCCTTGAACCGACCCGAGAATCGCGGAAACCCCAAGACACTATGACGACTATCCAGGATGTAGCAGCGCTGGCCGGCGTTTCGGTGAGTTCGGTGTCCAACGTGCTCAATGGCCGTACCGAAAGGCTGGGACGCGAAACCTACCGGCGGGTGGAAGAAGCCATCCGCCAGCTCAACTACCGGCCCAATCTGGTGGCGCGCCAATTGAAAACCGGCAACGCGCCGCTGCTGGGGCTGCTGGTGCCCTCCACCGCCAACCCCATGTTCGGCGAACTGGCGGTGCATGTGGAAAAGGCCGCCAGCGAACAGCATGGCTACCGCGTGCTGCTCGGCAACACGCATCGCGACCAGGAGCAGGAATCGCGCATGTTCGAAGACCTGCTTTCGCAAGGCGTGCGCGGCGTCATCCTGGCATCCTCGCGCACCGATGAAGACCACTTGAACAGCGCCATCGAACGCGGCCTGGCGGTGGTCAGCTATGACCGCGGCGGCAGTGGCGAGCCGGACTCGCGCATCGACCACGTGTCGCCCGACAACATGAAAGCGGCGCGCCTGGCGGTGGAGCATCTGGTCGAACAGGGCCACCAACGCCTGGCCCTGGTCACACCCGACGTCAAGACGATCAGCCGGACGCTCAAGCGCGCGGGCTTTCTTGAAGCGGTGCGGGCAGCGGGTCTCGGTGAACAGGCGCAGGTCATCGAAGGCGCCACCAGCCCCGACTTCGGTGACTCGCATCTGGCTGATGTCGGCTATCACCTGGCCGAACGTATCGCCGGCATGTCACCGCGGCCAACCGCCATCATCACCATCAACGACATGATGGCGCTGGGCCTGATGGCAGGCCTGCAGGCGGCGGGCCTGTCGGTCCCCAAGGACATCTCTGTCATCGGCATGGACAACCTGGTCATGTGCGCCTATGTCAATCCACCGCTGACCTCGGTCGACATGCCCAGCGCCGACATGGCGCGCTGCATGGTCGACATGCTGATGCAGCGCCTGGCGCAGCCGGATGCCCCGGCGCGCGAGGTGCTGTTCCAACCCACGCTGGTGCGACGCGCTTCGGTCGCGCCGCCGCCAGCAGGCGCTGAAAACGCCGCCCCCCGTATCACCAGGAAGAAGAAGGCATGACCACCATCTTGTTGACGCATTCGCCCTTGGCGCGCGAGAACTACTACGGCGAACCCGCCTTGCAGGCCCTGCGCGGCCTGGGCGAGGTGCGCCTGAACCCCGGCGCGGATCCGGCCGATCCGGCCGACCTCATCCGCATGGCGCAGGGCTGCCAGATCATCGTATCCAGCCGCCTGGCCGCGGCACCGGCGCAGGTCTTCGATGCCTTGCCCGATCTGGTTGCCTTCTGCCGCGTGGCGGTGGACATCCGCAACATCGACGTCGCCGCGGCCAGCCGCCAGGGGGTGCTGGTAACGCATGCCACGCCCGGCTTTGCCGCATCGGTGGCGGAATGGATCGTCGGTGTCATGATCGATGCCTCGCGCGACATCAGCCGTTCGGCCGCGGCCTACTGGCGAGGCGAGATGCCCGCCATCAATATGGGGCGTGAACTGCGCGGAGCAACGCTGGGCATCATCGGCCATGGCCATATCGGCGGCTACCTGGCGCCGCTGGGACGCGCCCTGGGCATGCGCGTCGTGATTTCCGATCCCCAGCCGGAACAGGATCCGGGCGACCTGCCGCGTTTGGGCCTGGAGCAGCTGCTCTCGGAATCCGACTATGTGGTGTGCCTGGCGCCGGCCAATCCCCAGACCGCCAACCTCATCGACGCGGCGGCGCTGCGCCGCATGAAACGCGATGCGTTTTTCGTCAATGCCTCGCGCGGCGAGCTGGTCGACGAGGGTGCCTTGCGCGTGGCGCTGGACGAAGGCTGGATCGCCGGCTGCGCCATGGACGTGGGGCGCGCGCAGGACCAGATGCCCAGCGCCGCGCTGGCCGGCCATCCGCGCGTGATCGCCACACCGCACATCGGCGGCCTGACGCCCGCGGCGTCCCTGCATCAGGCCATGGATACGGTGACTCAGGTCGGCGCCATCCTGCGTGGCGATCCGCCGCCGCATGCCGTCAATTACGACAGCGCGACGCGCCTGCAGCGCTTGCAGGCGGCTTGACCATGGCGCAGGCGCCGCGCGCGCCGCTCCCGTATTCAGAATAGGCCTGCTTGATGCAAGCCTTCGCGCAGGTTATTACGTTCAGCCAGGAAGCTCACATGAAGAAGCCCGAACTCACGGCGCCCGCCGGCGCCTGCGATTGCCATATCCATATCTACGAACTGCAGCGTTATCCGCTAGCGTCGACCGCTACGTTCGGGCCGCCGCAGGCTTCGTGGGACGACTATCTGCAAGTGCGTCATGCGCTGGGCCTGGCGCGCGCGGTCATCGTGCAAGCCACCGGCTACGGCTTCGACAATCGCTGCGCGCTGGAGGCCTTGGCGCTGTCGCAAGGTACCGCGCGCATGATCGCCACGCTGCGTGCCGATACGCCCATGGCCGAATTGCGCGACCTGCACGAGGCCGGCGTACGCGGGGTGCGCTTCATGATGATCCCCAATAGCGGTGGCGTCATGCAGTGGGACGATCTGCAACCCATGGCCGAGCGCATCGCCGAACTGGGTTGGGTCATCAACCTGCAATTGGACGGGCGCGAACTGCCCCAGTACGAGGAACGCCTGGCGGCCCTGCCCTGCCAGGTGAGTCTGGATCACAACGGCAAATACCTGACCCCGGTGGCGCCCTCGGATCCCAGCTTCCGTTCGCTATTGAACCTGCTGGAGCGCGGGCACGTCTGGGTCAAGCTGTCGGCGCCGTACGAAACCTCACGCTCCGGCCCGCCTCATTACGACGACGTCAGCGCGCTTGCCAGCGCCTTGGCGGCGGCGAATCCGGATCGCTGCCTGTGGGCGAGCAATTACCCGCACCCGGGCCGCAAGGATCAGCCGGACAACGCGGCGATGCTGGATCTGCTGGCGCATTGGGTACCCTCGGAAGCGGACCGCCGCAAGATCCTGACGGACAATCCGGCACGCTTGTACGGATTCTGAGGGAGGCCCGCCCGAAGGGTGGTTGCGACCACGCGTTGTGGCGGTGGTGGCGGTGGCAAGACTTGGCCGGCTTGGTGGGACTGGCGGGGCCCGGCGGGACGTGGCATGCCTGGTCCTTTTATTTTCTTCGACCGCAGCAAGGTGTCCCCCAGGGGACACCTTGAACCTCAACCCTCTCTTTTCCTTTCCCCATCCCGCCAAGGTGTCCCCGCAGGGGACACCTTGAATCCTCCAAACTGTACATATTTTGTACAACCAAAAACCATCACCCAACATTTAGCAGGGAATACCCTAGGAATTCTCCACCGCACCCTTGAGTTATAAATCGTCTTGTACTTTTTATGTATATCCACAAGGCGATGTGATGAAGATTGCGATTCTGGGTTGCGGCGAGGTTGGCCATTGCTATGCACAGGCATGGATGGCCGCCGGGCACACCATACAGGCCGTATGCGAACTGCGGCAGGACGAGGACATGCAGGCGCGCGTCCAGTCCTACGGCGCCACCTTGCACCCTGCCCCCGGCCCCTGGCTGGCCGATGTCGACCTGGTCGTGTCCGCGGTATTCGGCCACGCCGCCCTGCACGTAGCCGAACAAGCCCTGCCGCACTTGCGCGCCGACGCACAATACGCGGACTTCACCACCGCCAGCGCCGGCGACATGCGCGCGGCGGCCGCGGTCGCCGCGCGTCACGGCATCCCGTTCACCGATGTAGCCATCATGGGCGCCATCGTGCTGCTGGGCGCACGCACACCTTTGCTGTGCGCGGGCACCGGCGCCGAAGCGGTCGCGCGCTTTGCCACCGACAGCGGTGCGCCGGCGCGTGCCATCCCCGGTGAAGCAGGCGACGCCGTGCGCCTGAAACTCCTGCGCAGCATCATGACCAAGGGCATGGAAAGCCTGACCGTCGAGTGCCTGGTCGCCGCGGAAAGCATGGGCTTGCGCGATGCGCTCTACGAAGTGCTGTCGGATATCGACCGCACGCCGCTGACGGCCTTCATGGATTCCTTCCTGCGTTCGCACGTGCTGCATGCGCAGCGCCGCCTGGCCGAGGTGCAGGAAGCGCGCGACCAACTGACCGACGCCGGCCTGCAGCCGCTGGTGCTCAATGGCGTCGAAAGCCTGTTCGCCCGCACTTCCCAAGGCATCGCGGCGGCGCAAGCCGCGGCCGGCGGCAAGCCGCTGGACATCCCCGACACCGTATCCGCGCGCCTGGCCTGGCTGACGACGCTCGCGCGGCAAGACTCCGCCCCCCCGGCATAAGCCGCAAGACACCCCACAAGAAAAACACGAGAGAGGAAGACAATGCGATTTCTGAAAAACCTGGCCGCCGCAACGGCGCTGACCCTTTGCGCGCTACCCGCCCTGACCGCCCACGCCGCGGACCTGGCCGGCGCGCCCACCACCTTCATCTCGCCGTTCCCTCCCGGCGGCGGCACCGACATGCTCACCCGCATGGTCAGCAACGCCATCGGCCAGAACACCCACTGGAATATCGTCGTGGAAAACAAGCCCGGCGCCGGCGGCAACCTGGCCCTGGACGCCACCGCGCGGGCGCGCCCGGACGGCCACACGCTGGTGATGGCGCAGACCGACAACATCGTGCTCAACCCCTGGCTCTATACCAAGCTGACCTATGACGTGTTCAAGGACTTCCGTCCGGTCGGCCTGGCCGCGTCTTCGCCCAGCGTATTCGTGGTGCTGCCCGAATCGCCGTACAAGAACATCGCCGACGTGGTGAAGGACGCCAAGGCCAAACCCGGCCAGATCTCGCTGGGCATCCCCGGCATCGGCGGCAGCGGCGACCTGCTCGGCCACCTGTGGGGCAAGGCCGCCGGCATGCAATTGATGCATGTGCCTTATCGCGGCTGGGGCCAGGCTTTCCCCGACTTGATGAGCGGCCGCATCGCCGTCTACACCGGTTCGGTCGCCACGCTGCTGCCGCAGATACGTGGCGGCAAGGTGCGCGCGCTGGCCGTGGTGGCGAAGGAACGCTCGCCCGCCCTGCCGGATGTGCCCACCTTCACGGAAAGCGGCTTCAAGGGGATTGATCAGACCATCTGGTGGGGCCTGTTCGCGCCGGGCAAGACGCCGGATGACGTCATCAAGACGCTCAACACCGAATTGAACAAAGCCCTGACGCAGCCCGAACTGGTACAGAAGCTGGAAGAAGCCGGCTACAGCGTCATGAAGGGCACACCGGATGACCTTGCCAAGCAACTGCAGGCCGACCATGACGTCTTCGGCAAGGTGGTGCAGGACGCCGGTATTCCGAAGCAATAAGCCCTAACCGCAGGACACCTGCGTTCCGAAGCAATAAGACGTACCGTATCCGCGCACGGCCCCGGTGCGCACCACCAACCGTATTGAGGAACGTTCCTCGATTCCCACTGCGAAAGTGGCATCGAGGAAGCTTTCTTTCTATCCCCCCGTCAGGAGTCGTCATGATTGGATTCGCCATCAATCCCCGCCAACGCGCCGTCAGCGCGGAGGCCGTTGCGCGTTTTCGCGCCATCCCCGTCGCCAACGTCAGCGACTGCATGTCGCGCATGAGCGCCGGTGGCGCGCGCTTGCGTCCCATGCACAATGGCGCGCCCATGGCGGGACCGGCCTTGACCGTACGTTGCCGGCCGGGCGACAACCTGCTGGTGCACAAGGCGCTGGACCTGGCCGTGCCTGGCGACGTCATCGTGGTCGATGCCGGTGGCGATCTGACCAATGCCATCATCGGTGAAATCATGGCGGCTTATGCGGCGACGCGCGGCGTGGCCGGCATCGTGATCAACGGTGCCATCCGCGACGCCGGCACCTTGCGGCAGGGCGCGCTGCCGGTCTATGCGGCCGGCGTGACGCACCGTGGTCCCTACAAGGATGGCCCCGGCGTCATCAACGGCACCGTTGCGCTGGACGGCATGACCATCGAACCGGGTGACCTGATCCTGGGCGATGACGATGGCCTGCTGTGCGTGCCTTACGACCAGGTGGAAGCGCTGTATCAAGCGTCCAGCGCCAAACACAAGGCGGAACTGGAGATGCTGGCGCAGATCGCCGCCGGCAAGCTGGACACATCCTGGATAGACGCCCGCCTGGCCGCCCAGGGGTGCAAGTTGAAATAAGGCCGAGGGCTGGGGCTGGGGCTGGGGTCAGCGTCAGCGTCAGCGCCAGGGTTGGTGAACTCCAGCGCGTCATCGGCGTGGTGCGCAAGTGTATGGCGAGGCCGTCCATGACTCGCTGTCGGCGAGCGTGCGCCAAGACTCGGAAAAAAACAGGAGGGGAAGAGAAAAATTTTTCTCTTTCTCTTTTTCTTTTTAAAGCCGCGCCCGCACATACCACCGCCCAGTCATACCACCGCCCGGTCATATCACGCCCGGCCATGCCACCGCCAGGTCATGACACGACCTGGACATCGCACAGCCCAGGTGCAGCCACGAGGGCGGTAGCCCAAGAAGGGGAGCGATGGGGGACCTCCCCCATTTAAAAACAACCCCCCGTTTGAACAAACGCCGGATCCCAGCCCGCGTACATCCCCTCAGCCCGGTTCGCCAACCTCCCGATTCACCTTCCGTTGTCCGCGAAACAACAGATGGGTCGCGGATAGATGAAAGCGCATGGCGGTTTCGGCATGCGCCGCATCGCCCGCCCGCAGGGCCGCGATAATGTCGCGATGATGCTCCACGCTGCGCAGCATGTCTTCGCGGCTGTAGAAATAGAAGGAGCCGATGATGATGGGCAGGTCGAGCAGACTGTCCACCAGCGAACGCACCCGCGCCGATTGCGCGGCCGCCAGCAAGGCATGATGGAAGCGGTTGTTGAGCTTCTGTACCTGGTCCACATGGTCGGCGTCATCCGACTCGGCGGCGTCTTTCATGCCTTGATTGATGACTTCCAGTTCATCGATCTGCGCCGGCGTCGCGCGTTGCGCGGCCACGCGCGCAGCGTAGGGTTCCAGCAGCAGCCTCAGCTCGAATGCCTCGTCGATGTCGCGGTCCAGCCACCCCAGCACCACGGTGCCGCGCCGGCCATCGCGCTTGACCAGGCCGTCGGATTCCAGACGCTCGATGGCCTGGCGCACCGGCGTGCGGCTGACGTCCAGCTCCTGCGCGATGTGCTCCTCGCGCAATTTTTCGCCAGGCAGGAAAGCGCCGGCCATCAGGCGGCGGCGTAACTCCCCATAAACCAGGTCGCGGGCGCTGGGCATCGGTGTTCGAATCAGGAAGGCGTTGTAGAGCCGCCGACTATACCTGAAGGGGAAAGAAGCAGAGGGACATCAGGACCGCGCTGGGCCGTGGCGCCGGCCGGGCCGTCGACGGGCGTCGACGCGGCGTTGCCAGCGAGTGGCGCATCCAGGATGGGCTCGAAGCGCAGCCCCATCGACTGCTCGAAGGCATAGGCCAGCCCCAGCAGGCGCCCCTCGTCATGAGGCGCACCCATGAAGGACACGCCGATGGGTACGCCCGCGCGTGCCCGGCCTGCCGGCACACTGATCTCCGGCAAACCGGCCGCGCTGGCGACATACAAGGCGGCATAAGGATTGCCGGGATACTCGACGTAGGACGGATCAGGCTGGTCATAACGCGGCGACGCCGGGCAGGACAGCGTGGGAAACACCAGGGCCGCCAGATCGTCCTGCCGCATCCGATGCGTCAACGCGGAACGAAAACCCGCCAGAGCAGCCTGCCCCCGTGCCCGCTGTGCCGCCGTCTGTTCACGCGCGGCTTCCAACGCGCGATGCATGCCGGCCAGCGTGCGCGGATTGACCGGATGCGTCGGGCACGCGGCCGACCACGCGGTCCCCGCATCGACCAATTGCGCCATGGTGGCCGGCGCGGCGCCGATACTCTTGCCCAGGTACTCATCCAACTGCGCCGGCCACTCGGCATCCGCCAACGGACCCAGCAAGACCCCATGCAGCGTCGTCGCCGGCGTGGGCAAGCGCACGGGCACCAGGGTCGCGCCCAGATCGCGCAAACGATCCAATGCCTGTCCCAGGACGGCCTGGACCTCATCATCTTCGCCGGGAAAATCCGTAACCACGCCGATACGTTGGCCCTGCAAGGCTTGCGTATCCAGCGCTCGCAGATATTCCTCGCGCTCGCCTCCCGGCACCGCGCAGACCATGCCACGCAACAGCACGGCCGCGTCGCGCACGCAACGCGCCAGCGGCCCCACCGTGTCGAAGGACAAGGCCAGCGGCAACACCCCATCCACCGGAACCAGGCCCACGGTGGGACGCAAGCCCACCAGACCCGCCACGCAAGCCGGTGCACGCACCGATCCAAAGGTGTCGGTGCCCAGGGCCGCGGCCGCGAACCCCGCCGCCACGGCCGCGCCGCTGCCGCTGCTGGAACCGGCGGCATTGCGCGCGCGGTTGTAGGGATTCAGCGTCAGCCCCGCCAGCGAACCATAGCCATAGCGCCCATTGGAGCAAGCGAACTCCGACATATTGGTCTTGCCCAACACGATGGCGCCGGCCTGGCGCAGGCGCCGCAACACCCGGGCGTCGCGCGCCGGCTGATGTTCGCGCAATAAAGCCGATCCCGCCGTGGTCGGCAGGCCGGCCAGATCGATATTGTCCTTCACGACGATAGGAATGCCATGCAAAGGCCCCCGCACCAGGCCGTTGGCCCTTTCCTGGTCCAACTGGCGGGCCTGGGCCCGCGTGTCATCGCACAGCCAGGTCATGGCATTGATGCCCGCGCCATGCTTGTCGTGCGCGGCGATGCGCAGCAAATAGGCGTTGGTCAATTGCTCGGACGTCATCTCGCCGCGGCCAAGGGCGGCGCCCAACTCGAAAATATTCTGGCTCAGCGGATCGTGCACGGCGTCTCCTCGATTTCGCCCGCCTGCCGACAAGGGGCGCGCTGCATTGCTTAACGGCAGCGGAGCCAAGCAATTAACTCAGTAACCACCCGATTTTCTCAAGACAGAGTATTCCTGATGCGGATGGCGTGTCCGCATCGATATCCGCATCGATATAAGCATGACTCATCTGAAATGACATGCCACCCACTGCGTCGCGCCCGTGGCATGCCCGTCAAGCGCCTGCCCGCCGGCGGGGCGCGGTGACAGCACCGGCCGCTCCTGCTTGCAGATGTCCTGCGCCAGCGGGCAGCGCGTATGGAAGCGGCAGCCGCTGGGCGGATTGGCCGGGCTGGGCGGGTCCCCCCGCAGCAGAATGCGCTGGCTGCGCACGTGTGGATCGGGCACCGGCACCGCCGACAGCAGAATCTCCGTATACGGATGGCGCGGCTGCGCGAACAGCGTCTGGCGATCCGCCAGCTCGACCACCTGGCCCAGATACATCACCGCCACGCGATGACTGATGTGGCGCACCACGGCCAGGTCATGGGCCACGAACAGGTAGGCGATGCCGAACTCCTGTTGCAGATCGGTCAGCAGATTGATCACCTGCGCCTGCACCGACACGTCCAGGGCCGACACCGGCTCGTCGCATACGATCAGCTTGGGTTGCAGCGCCAGGGCGCGTGCGATGCCCAGCCGTTGGCGCTGTCCGCCCGAAAACTCGTGCGGAAACTTCTTCATGGCTTCGGGCCGCAGACCCACTTTGGCAAACAGCCAGGCCACCCGTTCGGCGCGTTCCCGCGCGCCATGGCCCTGCGTGCCGCTGAAATTGCGCATGGGCTCGGCCACGATGGCACCGGCGGTCATGCGCGGATTGAGCGAAGCGTAAGGGTCCTGGAAGATGATCTGCATGTCGCGCCGACGCTCGCGCATCGTCGCGGTATCCAGCTGGGCGATGTCCTCGCCATCCAGTTTCACCGATCCCGAGGTCGGCTCTATCAGCCGCAGAATCGATTTGCCGGTGGTGGTCTTGCCGCAACCGGACTCACCCACCAGGGCCAGGGTTTCGCCACGCTCGACGTCGAAGGACACGCCGTCCACCGCCTGTATGGTCGGTCGCTTGCGGCCCAGCCAGCTGGTCGATCCGGCGTAATGCTTGACCAGGTCACGCACCTGCAGCAAAGGAACGCCACTCATGCCATCGCTCCTTCCAGGCTGTCCGCCGCCACACGCTCGGCCTCGAAACACGCGACGACATGATCGCCACCCACGCTGCCCGGGCTGCCCGAACCGCCCACGCCGCCTGCGCTACCCGCGCTCCCCAAGCTCCTCAACGCCGGTGTCTCCCGGCGACAGCGTTCGGTGGCATAGGTACAGCGCGGCGCGAAGCTGCAGCCCGCGCCCAACTGCGTCAGCGGCGGCACCATGCCGGGAATCTCCGTCAGGCGTTCCGCGCTGTTCATCGACGGCATGGAGGCCATCAAGGCGCGGGTATAGGGATGCAGCGGATGGTCGAACAGGTCCGCCACCGAGGCTTCCTCCACCTTGCGTCCCGCGTACATCACCACCACGCGCTGGCACGATTCGGCGACCACGCCTAGGTCGTGTGTAATCATGACGATGCCCATCCCCAGCTTCTCCTGCAGGCCGCGCAGCAGGTCCAGGATCTGGGCCTGGATGGTCACGTCCAAAGCCGTGGTCGGCTCGTCCGCGATCAGCACCTCCGGATTACAGGCCAGCGCCAGCGCGATCATCACGCGTTGGCGCATGCCGCCGGACAGTTGATGGGGATACTCCAGGACGCGGCGCTGCGGCTCGGCGATCTGCACCAGGCGCAGCATTTCGGTGGCGCGTGCCATGGCTTCGCGCTTGCCCACCTTCTGATGCACCATGACCGTCTCGGCGATCTGCCGACCCACGGTCAACACGGGATTCAGCGAAGTCATCGGCTCCTGGAAGATCATGGAGATGCGGTTACCGCGGATGGCGCGCATCTGCTTTTCGGTCAGGTCCAGCAGATTGGTGCCGCGATAGCGCACCTGGCCGCTGGCGAAGCGCGCCGGCGGCATGGCCAGCAGCCGCATGATGGACAGCGCGGTGACGCTCTTGCCGCAGCCCGATTCACCCACCACGCCCAGGGTCTGGCCGGCGCGCACCTGATAGGACACGCCATTGACGGATTTCACCGTACCGCCCACGGTATCGAACCAGGTCGACAGGTTGTCCACTTCCAGCAGGACCGGCGCGGACGAGAGATCTTCGGTCATGTCCCACCTCCCTTACAGTTGATTGGCCAGGCGCGGATCGAGCGCATCGCGCAAGCCGTCGCCGATCATGTTGATCGCCAGCACGGTCAAGGCCAGCAACACGCCCGGGAACAGGATGACCGTGAAGGCCACCGCCACGAAGTTGCGGCCGTCGGCCATCATATTGCCCCAGCTAGGCACCTGAGCCGGTACGCCCACGCCCAGGAAGGACAGCACCGCTTCCGTCAGCACGGCGGTGGCGGCAATGAAGGTCGCCTGCACGATCAGCGGCGTGACGATGTTGGGCAGGATATGGCGCACCAGGATCACCGGCAGGCGCGTGCCGATGGCGTGCGCCGCTTCGACGAACAACTGCTCGCGCAGGGTCAAGGCCAGCGAGCGCACCAGCCGCACCACCCGGGGCACCTGGGGAATGGTGATGGCCAGGATGACGGTGGACAGGCTGGCGCGGATCACCGCCATCAAGGCGATGGCCAGCAGGATGTCCGGAATCGCCATCAAGCCATCCATCACGCGCATGATCAACGAATCCGCCCAGCGCACGAAACCGGCCATCAGTCCCAGCGCCACGCCCAGTACGGTGGCCAGCAGCGCCACCGAGATCGCCACCACCAGCGACACGCGGCCGCCCCACACGGCGCGGCTGAATACGTCGCGGCCCAGGGCGTCGGTGCCGAAATAATGCTCGGCGGTAGGCGGCTTCAGGCGCTGCAGGGGATTGATGGCAGTGGGATTGTGCGTGGCGATCCATGGCGCGGCCAGGGACAGCACCGCGATGGCGATGAGCAGCGCCAGGCCCAGGATCAGGGTCGGGTGCTTGCGCAACCAACGCCAGCGCAGGGACGGCGGTGCCTCCACGGCGGCGGCAGAAATTTCAGACATCTTGTTTTCCCCCTGGGACCGCATCAATAGCGGATGCGTGGATCGAACAAGCGGTAGCTCAGATCGATCAGCAGGTTGATCAGTACGTAGGCGGCGGCCGACAGCAGCAGCACACTCTGGATGACCGGATAATCGTGGTGCTGCACGGAATCGATCACCAGCCGGCCGATGCCGGGTATGGCGAAGACGGTTTCCGTGACCACCACGCCCCCGATCAGCAGCGCGATGCCCACGCCCACCGTGGTGGCGATGGGAATCGCCGCATTGCGCAACGCGTGACCCAGCACCGGCAGCACGGCCAGCCCTTTCGCACGGGCGGTGCGGATGTAGTCCTCATGCAGCACCTCCAGCACGGTGGCGCGGGTCATGCGCGTGATCAGGGCGATGTACACCAGCGCCAGGTTCACACAGGGCAGGATCAGATTGCGCAGCCACGGCCATAGTCCGGAAGACAAACGGGTATAGCCTTGTACCGGCAGCCAGTGCAGCTGCACCGCGAAACCGTAGATCAGCAGATAGCCCACCAGGAACACCGGCACGGAAAACGCCAGCACCGCGAACAGCATCACCAGGCGATCGATCCAACTGCCCGCCTTGTACGCCGCCAGCACACCCATGGGGATGGCCACCAGGATGGACACGCCCATGGTCAGCAAGGCGATCGACAGGGTCGGCTCCAGCCGCTGCGCCAACAGCCTGGACACGGGCACCTGGGTGAACAGGGACGTCCCCAGGTCGCCCTGCAGCAGCCGGCCCGCCCACAGGAAGAACTGCTGCCACAGCGGCTGGTCCAGGCCCAGCGCCGTATGCAGGCGCTGGATATCCTCGGCGGTGGCCAGGTCGCCGGCAATCAACGCCGCCGGATCGCCGGGCGATAAATGGATGAGCAAGAAGACGATTACCGCCACCACCGCCATGACCGGCAGGGTGGCGAGAATGCGCCGTATGACATAAGCCATGCGAACTCCGTACTGTCGCGCTTATTTGTCCAGCACCCAGACGTTGGGCAGGCCCCACAGCAAATTGCTGTTCTTGATCGACGCGCGCACCGCGTGCACGCGATCGAACTGACCGACCGCGATGTACGGGAAGACCTCGTAGACGCGCGTCTGGAATTGGTCGAGCAGTTCCTTGCGCTTGGCCGGATCGGTGGCGCCTATCCACTGCGTGCGCAATTCATCGAGCTGCTTGTCGCAAGGCCAGCCCGGCAGGCTGTTGCCGCAAGCGGCGCCCAGGTAGGTGTTGTTCAGCGGCGAGTTGACGTTGTAATCCGCGGCCGAGGACAGATAGACGCTCCAGCCGCCCTTCTCCACCGGGTTCTTGCTGGCGCGCCGCGCAGTCTCCGTGGCCCAGTCCATGGACTGGATATCCACATTCATGCCCAGATCCTGCATGGCTTGAATGGCCACCAGCGTGATGGAGTTCAGATAAGCCACGTCCGTCGGCAACATCACCACCACCTTCTCGCCCTTGTAGCCGGATTCGGCCAGCAGCTTCTTGGCCAGCGCCATGTCCACCTTGCGATAAGGCTCGGCGCCGGCGCTGGTTTCGTTAGGGCTGCCGCAGATGAAGAAGGACGCGCAGTAGTTCATGCGCAGGTCTTCAGGGTAGCCCGTGGCCGCGACGAACCTCTCCTGGTCGATGGCGTGGCGCAGGGCTTGGCGCGCCTGCGCCTTGTCGAACGGCGGGTTGAGGTGATTCATGATCAGGTAGGCCTGCGACTTGCCGGTCACCCCCGTGTGAACGTCGCTGTCGCTGCGCAAGGCCTTGATGTAGTCGGGTGTGACCTCTTCGATCATGTCGACTTCGCCATTCTTCAGCGCGGCCATGGCGCTGTTGGCGTCCGGCAGGATGGCCCATTCGACCCGGTCCACGTGCGAAGTCCGATTGCCTGCCAGGCCGGATGGTGCATCCGTGCGTCCCACATAGGCGGGATTGCGCAGGAACACCAGCTTGCTGCCGGGCACCCATTCGTCGCGCTTGAAGGTATACGGACCCGAGCCGACCACTTCGTTCAGCGGCGCGGTGTCGGGCATTTTCGCCAGGCGCTCGGGAATGATGAAGGCGGGATAGCTGGCCACTTTGGCCAGGCCGTCCAGCACCGGCCCGAAGGGCTGGCTCAAGGTCAGCGTGAAGGTCTTGTCGTCGACCGCGGCCCACTTGCCGCCGGCCGCCACCATGGCCCGGCCGATGTTGTCGCGCTTTTCCCAGCGCTCCAGCGACGCCACCACGTCGGCGGACTTGACGGCGTTACCGTCGCTGAACTTCAGGCCGTCGCGCAGCGTGAAGGTCCAGGACTTGCCGTCGTCCGAGGTTTTGTAATTGGCCACCATCTGCGGCTGCGGATTGCCCTTGGCATCCGGCGCGAACAAGGTGTCGTACACCATGAAGCCAAAATTGCGGGTGATGTAGGCCGTGGTGAAGAAGGGGTCCAACACCTTCAGATCGGCATAAGGCACCAGCCGCAGGGTCTTGCCCTCGGCCTGGGCGGGCGCGCCGGACAAGCAGGCGGCAGCCATGGACAGGGCGGCAAGCGCGGAGAATAAGTGGCGTTTCATGGGACGGCTCCGTAGGTTCGGGGTCGGGAAAAAATGGGATGCGGGCGTAAAGCGGGTCAACTCAAAAGGGCAATGACAGTGGCCGTGAGCGCGGCCATCAAAATGGCCGTCGGAGTGGCCGTCAGAGTGGCCATTTGGGCATGCGGATCTTCTTGTAAACCAGCGTCTTCCAGTCCGGCGTGGCCACGCCGGGCGCACCCACGTAGACCACATGCCTGGCGACTTTCGAGAACGAAGCATGGAAGTGCTGGGCCGATTTCACCACCACGATCCGGTGCGCGGCAAGGTCGCAGCCCAATTGCGAGAACAGATCCGTATTGATTGCCTGATTTCGATTCGACACCAGCACAATGTCCACACCTTCTGCGTGCACCAGTGCGCAATCGCCCATCGGCGTGGGACTGCCGGTAAGGCTGGTCATCGCCATATTGCGACGCAAGGCCCGCACGGTACAGGTGACGTCCACCGGATCGCCCGACAACGGGCCGATCTTGCCGCCCAGGCGCATGGGCAGCGTGGCGCCCTCGCCCGCGTCGAAAGCGATGCGCACGGCGATGGGATCCCACAAAGGTCCCAGCGCGGCGTTGGTGATGTGGCGTTCGAGCAAGCGACGCAACACATAGGTGGAATCGCCAGGCGCACCGCTGCCGGGATTGTCGGCGCGGTCGGCCAGCACCACCGGCGCGCCGTCGAAGGCCAGCGCCTCATCGATGGCCTCGTCGACCGTGCGGTACTTCACCATCAGGTTATCGCGCTGACTGATGAGCTCGTCCGCCAACTTGCGCGCCAGGTTGCGTGCCTGCGCTTCGTCGCCGTCGGTATAGACCAGTACCTTGGCGCCCATCTCCGGCACGTCGCCCGTGGCGAAGCCCATGGAGAAAGACAGCGACAGCACACCGTCCTTGCCTTCCATGGCGCGCAGGCGATCGACGAAGCCCTTGGCCGGATCGCGCGAGGTGTGCATGGGCACCACCATTTCGCAGTCGACCAATGCCGCCACTGGACGGGTCTTGCCCTGCGCCTTGTCCAGGCACAGGTCCAACAGCTGTTCGGCGCAATGCACGATGTCGGTATGGGGGTATTCCTTGTACAGCACCACGACATCCGCGCTGTCCACGATCAGCGGACTGAGATGCGCATGCGGATCCAGCTCCGTGCCGATGACGACATCGGGCCCCACGATCGCGCGGGCCCGTTGCAACAGGTCGCCTTCACAGTCGTCATAGCCATCGGCCACCATGGCGCCATGCAGGCCCAGCAGCACGATGTCCACAGGCAAGGCGGCGCGCAGGTCCGCCAGGATTTCCTCGCGCAGCGTTTCATACGCGTCGCGGGTGGTGGTGCCGCTGGGCTGGGCCGACGCCACCAGGCCTTCCTTCAACGTCCATCCCAACGGGGCGCCGCGCTTGCGCGCCACCCACAGCGGCGCGCCCTGCGCGGTGGGTGTATCGGGGTGTTGCCCGGCTGGGAAATACTCCTTGCCGCGAAACGAATCGAGGCTGGTCGGCAAAGGAGCGAAGGTATTGGTCTCGGTGCCGAGACCGGCGCTGAAAATACGCATGGCGAATGTCCTTGGAATTCCGCGACAGGGATCCAGGGAGGCATCATGCCGTTCGGGTCGGACACCATACAAATAGCAATTGCGGCAGGGACCATAACCCTCGGTTATTCGATAGCTTGTTTCCTAGGGTTAACGCGGATGATTATGGGAGGAGATTGGCGTTTGGCGAGCCGGATCGAGGGTTTACCATGCCTCAAAGGTTATGGCCCCTGGATTGGTAATGGATCGTCGGCATAGCCGGCCGCGTTGCGGGGCAGCGCATGGAACGTAAACGCGGGAGTCGGGACGAAAACGCAGTTTCCATACCTCCCCGACCATCATGCCGATAAACGGACCCTCCGCCTACGCGACCTTTCCCTATTTCTGTTCCGCCGCGCCGGACGGCGTATCCACTGCGCCGATCGACGCCCCTCAGCGCCTGACGCCGCGGCAGATTGCCGCGCAGTGCGTGGAGTTCTACACGGAACAGCCTTTCTCGCCGCGCCACGGCATGGCCGTCTCAAGGCTTCTGGCCGTGTGCGCCTGCGATCTTCAGGCTGCATCCGCGACCGAGTTCGATCTCGATGCCGTCCTGACCAACATCCTAAAACGGCCACCCTTTCACAAAAGTTCAACGCACGTGATCCAGTCTCTGGTCAATTTCCTGAAGAGCGGCCTGGAACCGCAAGCGCACGACGCCGCCTCGTATGCCAGGGAACACCGGGAAAAGATCGCCCAGATCCTACTGGAAAACCACCATAGTGCCTACCGAGTGGACCAATTCCTTGCCGCGGCACGCGCCGATGTGGACGAGTCGAGCGAATTGGAAATCGGTGTGATCCGGGCGGCCTATGAATACTCGCTCAATGCCGCAGTCCTTCTCGCTGAGCCGCAGCATCAGGACGATGTCAAAGCCAAAGCGGACCGATACCGTACCGCGGCCAGGAACTTGCCGAGCACCGTCATCGCCGGATCGCTAACCGGTCTCGAAGCCTCGCTGAGTTCAGCCAAGACCTTCGACATGCCCCACAAAAACTACCTGCGCATGTGGAAAAACTTGCAGGCCGACTTGTACGCGATCCAGAATGCCGCGCCAGCGGATCTGATGCTGGATATGCCGCCATCCGTCACATGCTTTATTGAACGCTACCTTCAGACATTGGCCGGCGTCCGCCAACGGATCGAATCCTCGACAGGTAATGCGGGTGATCTTGCGTCATGGCCGATCATGTCCATGAACCGCGCCATGCTCGAATGTCTCTTGCCGACCGCGCGGGTCACGAACGCGCTCAGTGCCCCAATGGCGAGCCTCTATCGCGACGGTGTGCCCGTATCATATGAGCCCATGATCGACATGGCTCAATGCCTCTACGACCAACAGCAGGAGATCAGCTCGTTCATGGGCCAGCTGTTCGCCAGCGAAATTGCGGAGACGCTTCCGCCCAAGACCTGGAGCGGCGTCAGCGAAATTGAACGCGCGGTCGGGCATTGGCGGACCGACGACTATTCGCCCGCAAAATGGTGGCCGTGTACACGGGAACCTGGCGCATATGCTTTTTCCGGCATCCTCATGGAATTGGCCCGAAGACCCACCCAGCGCTTCAGTTCCCTGAGTTCACCGGTGTTCGAGACCTTGAGCAAGCTGATTGACGACCCTGAAATCCGCAAGCAGGCCTTCGCCAAGGCCGAGGAAGTTCTTCCCATATACCGGCCGGCGAAGGCCTGGATACTCATCCGGCAATGCGTCGATGAACATGACATTCGGAACGGAAGCTACGACATCCCGATGAAAATGGGGGGCTATCGCCTTCCGGGCCAAAGACGGATCATGGATCTCGTCCAAGAAGACTTCATCAACATCGAAAAGGAGGAGCACGGTATCGAGAAGGGCCAAGAGAAGCTGGACGATCTCGAAAAAAATCCAGAGAGCCTGGAAGCTTTCGCGCGGTATCTATGGAATACGTCGACGTTGTTCCCGACGTTAGTGCTACGGATGTACCAGTATGATTTTTCCGATGAAGAAATCGATCGCAGTTTGCAGGGACTAGGCATGTCCCAACGGCTGCTAAATCACTCATCCCCATATATCAAGAGACAGATTCCCTATCGCCGGGAGTCGCCGTTGGTCCCGACAGCCCACTCCGCTCCGTATCCGTTCCTGCCCTCGGCGGCAATAAGCCCGGCTGTCGATCTGTCGACGCCGTCCACGCCGCGGCGGGAGGAACCCTTGGCGCAGAAGAGGCCGGCGATGGGCCCCCCGGCTCGCCCACCGGCGCAAAGGCGGCCAAGAAGGTCTCAGCCCGCCTCGGCGGGGCACCGAAACGCATGAAACCGCCCGAACAATCGGTCCTGCCACGCAGGTTATGGGACCCAGCGACTTAGGCATTAGCCAGAATCGCCGGACGGACGCACAATTCCATGCTCCGCTCCTCTTCAAGGAACCCAAGCATGGACGCCGACAAAGCATTTGACCTGATCCTGCAAGGCGGCGACGTCGTCGATGGCACCGGCGCCCCGCGCCGCCGCGCGGATGTCGGCGTACGCGCCGGACGCATCGCCGCCATCGGCGACCTGGCCTCGGCCACGACGCCAACGGGCGGCCGGGTCGACGTCAGCGGACTCGTCGTCGCCCCCGGCTTCATCGACTGCCACTCGCACGACGACTGGGCCGTCCTGGACATGCCCGACATGGCGCCCAAGGTCTCGCAAGGCGTGACCACCGTCATCAACGGCAATTGCGGCATCAGCCTGGCGCCCTTGCAATCGGCGGAACTGCCGCCGCCGCCCTTGAACCTGCTGGGCGGCGGCTATCGCTTCGGCAGCTTCGCCGAGTATCGCGACGCCATCGCCGCCCAGCCCCCCGCGGTGAACGTGGCCGCCATGGTCGGGCACTCCACCTTGCGCGTGCGCCATATGGCGAACCTGGATGCGCCGGCCGACGCGGCACAGATCGCCGCCATGCGCGCCGACGTCGAACAGGCGCTGCGCGACGGTGCACTGGGCGTATCCACGGGGACGTTCTACCCGCCGGCCGCCGCCGCCACCGAGGCGGAAGTGATCGCGGTCTGTGAACCGCTGTCGCGCCTGGGCGGCGTCTATGCGACGCATATGCGCGACGAGGGCAATCGCGTCATGGATGCCATCGACGAAAGCCTGCGCATCGGCGCCGCGCTGAACGTGCCTATTGTCATCTCGCATCACAAGCTGGTGGGCAAGCAGAACCACGGCCGTTCGGCACAGACCCTGGCTCACGTGCGCGCGGCGGCGGCGCGCCAGGCAGTGTGCATGGACTGCTATCCCTACGACGCGTCTTCAACCATGCTGCGGGCGGAACGCGTGGATATTTGTGATCGCATCATGATCACATGGTCCAAGCCCCATCCCGAGGCCAGTGGCCGCTATCTGGAAGACCTGGCGGACGAATGGGGCTGCTCGCGCCGCGAAGCGGCTGAACGCCTGCTGCCCGGCGGCGCCGTCTACTTCATCATGGACGACCAGGACGTGCGCCGCATCCTGGCGTACCAGGACACCATGATAGGGTCCGACGGCCTGGCCGCCGACGCCCGCCCCCACCCCCGCCTGTGGGGTACCTTTCCGCGCGTGCTGGGCCATTACGCCCGCAGCTTGGGAATCTTTACGCTGGAAGAAGCCGTCTTCCGCATGAGCGGCCTGACCGCCCTGCGCTTCGGCCTGCGCGAGCGCGGGCAAGTCGCACAAGGCTTCCACGCCGACCTGGCCGTCTTCGACCCCGACACCATCATCGACCGCGCCACCTTCGACGAACCTGAAACGCCCTGCGCGGGCATGCGGCATGTTTTCGTTGGCGGCGTGGCAACCTGGATGGACGGCGCGGCCACCGGCGCGAGGCCAGGCAGCTTCATCGCTGAACGGATAGGGCAAAGCTAGGTCATCCGCCGAAAGGCTGCGCGCCTGCGATCGCTACCCAGCACTACTGTTGAGGTGCGCGGCCTTCCGCGAACGTCCCCTGATCCGCGGCCGCGCACCATGGCGATGAAACTTATCCACGCCATGCGACACCTATGCCTGATTCAACGGCGGCATAGGCACGGCCATGGACACCCAAAGCACGATCTCAGGACCCTCTTCCCCCTCTCTCTCTCCCATCAGCTCGGACGACGAGCAGGAGGACATGGCGTCCAGCGCGTACCTGAGCCGCAGCGTAGCGGATTACCTTGGCCCACGGGACGACCTCAAGCGGACGTGTCTTACGCAACGCGTCATCAGCGTCATGGCGACGCTATACGTCACCGGCAATATGCAACGCCTTGCCGAGGGCGGGGACATTTTCGATGAGGTGGAAAATTACCTGAACCGCCCGCCGCAACAGTACTACCTTGGCGTGGATGTTGCCCTGTCCCTGAGAAGTTTCCTGCTGGAGGAAGCGCGGTCGGGACAGGCGCCGCGGGAGAGCATGGAGCGGGCACTAGGCGCGCTACCCGAAGGGTTCGAACTTCCCCACGGGCCCGGCTTCTTCCTGGCGCAATTGGCCGAGCTGGAGAAACCAGCGAGCGATGCACAGCGCAACTTCGCCAAGGATGCAGGGCGCATGGCAGTACGGGTTGGCGTCGTTCTCGCACAAGCCCACGAACGCGAAGCGTACGAGACGGCCGCGCAGGAACTGCTGGATCTGGCCGCTGAATGGCAACGGCAACCCTGGTCCGACGACTTCGCGGAACCATGGCGGACGATCAGCAGAATCCTGCGTGACACGCCCCTGGATCTGCCGCCCTCCGTCACGCTGAAATTGGAACAAAACCGCAACCGGATCGTCGGTCTGCAGACTTGTATGGGTAGTTTCAGACTGCCGCGCGACACCGCATCGTTCTTTCTTGACGCGGAAGTCGAACACGTCGATGCCCTGCTGGGCAGCGGCACGGCGGCAAGAGCAGCGACAGCAGCGACAGCCGCGTCCATCGATGCGCCGATCAAGACGGTCATCACGGACCTGACTGAATTACTCAACCAGCTCAATGCTGTCTTGGGACACTCTGTCGGTCTGAGCGTGGACGTGGCGCCGCGGACCGCAACAGGATCGAGCCATCTCGAAATGGAGATCGAGCACTGGTATTCCCAAAATGTGGACGAGCAGTCCTCTCAATGGCGGAAATATGCCGAACGGGAGGGTGCGCAGGAATTCGCCGCCTTCCTGGGCAGGCTTCATTACTGCAAAAACGCATACCCGGAATGGGAGCTGGACGCCGCCGTGCCCGACGCGCTGGCCACATTTGTCGTGAACGAAAGCGTGGTGGATGAGGTCTTGCGCACCGTCAAGGCGCAGGCGCACAACATCGCCAGCCGGACGATGGTGGTCTTCCTGGCGGTCAACCAGATCCTTGATACGCAGCGCGCGAAGCAAGGCCAATACGATCATTGTCTGTCCGAGTTGATCGCCATCGGCAAGGCGGCCTTCCATTGCGCTCAGCAGGAAAGACAGCAGCACGAGATGTATGTTTCATTGAATCAAGCCGGTCCGGCGGCTTCTTTCGCAAGCGCTCTCGTGGCTCTCCGTCATGAAATCGACACCGAAATCGCCGCGGGCGCGCTAGCACCGGATGCACCGGTCGATGCCAACGATGTCATGCGGCGACTGAAGAGATTGCAAGATCGAGAAACCGCCAGCCGTCCCGGCGACCTTCTCTTCTTCCTCTTGCTCGAATGGCCGCCGTTGCACGAGACCTTGAAGCGTCTCGATCCGCAGGCTTATGCCGAACTGGAGCTGCGCTTGCAGGCCAGCAGGCCTGAGCCCGTGATCAGGCTGCAATTACATAGCCGCTGGGTGCACAGCGTGTTGACCAAACGAAATGAACATGCCGCGTTGAACGAATTGTTCGGCAACGCTGGCCTGGCAAAGCGCTAACAGGAGAGAACCACCCATGTATGTTCCAAACGCCGCCATCGCGACCCTGCCATTGCCGGTCGGGTCGACCGCAGCCGACACGCATGCCACGCAGATCGTTTACACGCTGGACGAAATGGCGGAGACACTGCGCACCTATCACGCTCACTGTGAGGAACCCAACCGTCATCAACTGCTGACTCGAAGCATCGCCGCGATTGCCTGGCTGGACATGGCAGGCGCGTCCCCGACGCCAAGCCCATTCTTCGATCACGAAGAGGACCTGATCTTCCACTTCGATCGTTTCCCTAACCATGACGCCCAGGCAAGGGCCATCGCGATGGGACTGACAGCGCTGCTGACGCAGCAGCCGGATACCCGCGCGATCACGGTGCCGCTGCTGGAAAAGGTGCTGAATCAATTTGGCATTCCCCATGAGGCTGACTCGCCGCTGGAACCGGCACGTCTGCTCGATCAACTCGCCCGTGACCGGGACCAGATCAGTGGGAAGGAAGACGGCCTGGTGAAAGAGGCAGCGCGCCTGGCGGTCCACATCGGCACCCTCATCGCCAAGGCGGGCGGGGACGACATGCATGAGGCCGCAGCCCAGCGGGTTCTAGCCATCGCCGAAGAGATCGAACACCAGCCGCAGGACGTCGACATGCAAAAGGCGTGGCGCGAGCTCCAGGCGATCGGCTTGGAGAACTTGCCGGACTTGCCTCCTTTGCTGATGCTGAAGCTGGAGCTGTATCGGGGCGAACTGGTGAATCTGCGTCACGCCCTCAAGGATACTGAAACCCGGGAACGCAATGCGCTCTTGCCCAGGGCCGACGTAAGCGCTGTAGCAGTGAGCGTCGTCGATCTTCTGGGACGCGAGCGCGCCGAGCAAGCGCTGCAGGCCAAGGACTTCACGCCGCTGATTTCAAGCATTGAAACCTTGCTGGACGAGCTCAATGGCGTGATGGGTTTCCCAAGCCAAATCCAGTGCTATAGCCCGTATCCGATACGCACCGTGCCGGTCTACGAAAAAATCACGCAGGCCTATGAAGCCACCAAGGCCGCGCGCGTGCGCCCCGGCCATGAACGCTTTGCCGCCCGGTCAGCTAGCGTCTAAAAACAAAGCGGGCCGGAGATTTCTCTGCGGCCCGCTTGCTTGATCAAGGGATCAAGGCACTACGATGCTTTACGCGCCGATGGAATCCAGGGCGGCGTTCAGCGTGGCGCTGGGACGCATGGCCTTGCTGGTCTTGTCGGCGTTGGGGCGGTAGTAGCCGCCGATGTCCACCGGCTGGCCCTGCGTCGCGCCCAGTTCCTGGACGATCTTGGCTTCGTTTTCGGTCAAGGTCTTGGCCACCGGGGCGAACTTGGCTTGCAAGTCCTTGTCCTCGGTCTGCTCGGCCAGGGCTTGGGCCCAGTAGAGCGCCAGGTAGAAGTGGCTGCCGCGGTTGTCCAGGCCGCCGACCTTGCGGGCGGGCGACTTGTCGGTATCCAGGAACTTGCCGGTAGCGGCGTCCAGGGTCTTGGCCAACACGGCGGCCTTGGCATTCTTGTAGGCATTGCCCAGGTGTTCCAGCGAAGCGGCCAGCGCCATGAACTCTCCCAGCGAGTCCCAGCGCAGGAAGCCTTCTTCGACGAACTGCTGCACGTGCTTCGGGGCCGAACCGCCCGCGCCGGTTTCGAACAGGCCGCCGCCCGCCATCAGCGGAACGATGGACAGCATCTTGGCGCTGGTGCCCAGTTCCATGATGGGGAACAGGTCGGTCAGGTAGTCGCGCAGCACGTTGCCGGTCACGGAAATCGTGTCCTTGCCGGCGCGGATGCGTTCCACCGAGAACTTGGTGGCTTCAACCGGCGACAGGATGCGGATATCCAGACCGTTGGTGTCGTGGTCCTTCAGGTAACGCTCGACCTTGGCGATGATCTGGGCATCGTGGGCACGTTGCTTGTCCAGCCAGAACACGGCCGGCGCGCCGGTGGCGCGGGCACGCGACACAGCCAGCTTGACCCAATCCTGCACCGGGGCGTCCTTGGTCTGGCACATGCGGAAGATGTCGCCCGTTTCGACCGGCTGTTCCAGCAGCACCTTGCCGGCGGTGTCGGTGACGCGCACCACGCCGTCAGCGGCGATCTGGAAGGTCTTGTCGTGCGAACCGTATTCTTCGGCGGCTTGCGCCATCAGGCCGACGTTGGGCACGCTGCCCATGGTGACCGGATCGAAGGGACCGTTCTTCTTGCAGTCCTCGATGACGGCCTGGTAGACGCCGGCATAGCAGCGGTCCGGAATCACGGCCTTGGTGTCGTGCAACTGGCCGTCCGGGCCCCACATGCGGCCGGAATCACGGATCATGGCGGGCATGGACGCGTCGACGATCACGTCGCTGGGCACGTGCAGGCTGGTGATGCCCTTGTCCGAGTTGACCATGGCCAGCTGCGGATGGTTGGCATACAGCGTCTTCATGTCGGCTTCGATTTCAGCCTGCTTGGCGGCCGGCAGATCCTTCAGCTTGGCGTACAGATCGCCAATACCGTTGTTGGGATCGAAACCCACTTGCTTGAGCGCGTCGGCGTGCTTGGTCAGCACGTCCTTGTAGTAGACGGAGACAGCGTGGCCGAAGATGATGGGGTCGGAAACCTTCATCATGGTGGCCTTCAGGTGCACCGAGAACAGCACGCCCTTGGCCTTGGCGTCGTCGACCTGCTTTTCCAGGAAGCTGCGCAGGGCCTTCTTGCTCAGCACCGAGGCGTCGATGACTTCGCCGGCCTTGACCGCGGTCTTTTCCTTCAGCACCGTGGTGGCGCCGTCCTTGCCGACCAGTTCGATCTTGACGCTGCCGGCGTCGGCGATCAGGGCCGATTTTTCGCTGCCGAAGAAATCACCGCCGTCCATGTGGGCGACGTGCGACTTCGAGTCGGCCGTCCAGGCGCCCATCTTGTGGGGATGCTTGCGGGCGTAGTTCTTCACCGACAGCGGTGCGCGGCGATCGGAGTTGCCTTCGCGCAGCACGGGGTTGACGGCGCTGCCCTTGATCTTGTCGTAGCGGGCCTTGACGTCCTTGTCGGTGTCGTTCTTGACCTCATCCGGGTAGTCCGGCAGCTTGTAGCCCTGTTCCTGCAGTTCCTTGATCGCGGCCTTGAGCTGCGGGATCGAGGCGCTGATGTTGGGCAGCTTGATGATGTTGGCTTCCGGCTTGGTAGCCAGTTGGCCCAGTTCGGCCAGGGCGTCCGACTGCTTTTGCGCGTCGGTCAGGGATTCGGGGAAAACGGCGATGATGCGGCCCGCCAGCGAAATGTCGCGCGTTTCCAGCACGACACCGGAGGGACGGGTGAAGGCCTGGACGATGGGCAACAACGAATACGTTGCCAGCGCCGGCGCTTCATCAGTGAGGGTGTAAATGATCTTCGACGTAGTAGACATTTTTCTCGTAGCCCTGACTCGATTAAGGGATTGCCTGAATTCTTGGGTGACAGGAGAGTCGGCGGATCGATCATTGGGTCGGGCAGCCGACGGATCGCATCGATGGGAATCGGACGCGGGGCGGGCTTGCGCATTTGCGAATGCCAGCCACGGAGGGATACGGAGACGGGAAATCGTTTCCGCGACCGCCGAGGCGGGTCTGTTCGCTACGGTCGAACCTGGACTCTCACAGCGGTGTAAGAGTGTATCACCGACTTTTCCGGGGGGTTGGGGCCCTCTGGCGTGGGAGTCAACCGGCGGATGAGCCCTGGCGTTCAGCCGAGAGAAAGAAAACCGGACCCACAGGTCGGCGGATCCGCGCGGAGATTGAATCGGAGAAAGATTTTAATC
This sequence comes from Bordetella sp. LUAb4, assembly GCF_021325795.1. GTDB lineage: Bacteria > Pseudomonadota > Gammaproteobacteria > Burkholderiales > Burkholderiaceae_B > Bordetella_C. The sequence continues at coordinate 731,535 of NZ_JAHPZX010000001.1, forward strand.
GCTCGATTGGGAACCACTACGAGCATGCCGACCACTTCTGCACCGAAGCATCATTGATGCCGGTATCTCATGGATGCCGCTTGCGCACATACCACCAATGACTCGGTCGACATGTCTGCCGATGACCATGACCTCTTCTTCGCATGCCAGATCAACATCCCTCCCAGCAGGTCAAGCCCAAACGCTTCACCGACACCAAGCGTTTTTTCGTATTTATCTTGGCCTATTTGGCGAGCTTGCTGGTTGCCGACATCGCAATTCGGTTCGTATATCGCTCGCGGCTAATTGATTCAGCCCAATTCGGTTATCTAGTCGAAATGGTGATTCTCGCGCTTTTTGGATATCTAGCGGCCATCATCACGGCGCCGTGGGGCCCGCCGCTCACCTGGGGACGGCCAAGTAAACGAAGCGTCATCAGGGGCCTAGCCTTGGTCACCCTTTTTTGTCCTACTACCGTAGGACTGGACTACCTTTTTAATATCCCCACCGAGCCCGCGCTGGCGACGAGTTTCTTTGCCGACTTCACGGCATCCCAGAACGTCTACATTCTTGTCGCCATGATTGTTGCTGGTCCAATCTCGCTCCAAATCAAGTGCTCGCAACTCCTGTTTAACGCGTTCCCTTGGGAAAAACGACCTAGCATTGCGACGCTTGCAGCTATAGCAGCGGCCACATTTTCTATATACATGACCGTGTGGCCTGTCTATGTAAACACGACCACTTACATTTCGGAAGTTGCGTTCTGTTTGATCTGCATCGGTGCTCGATACTTTAGCAAAGGAATGCTGCTTCCAATAATACTCAATGCTTATGGCGCCGCTCTCATGCTGATTCTGCTTGAGCTGTTCATCTGGTGAGTAGAGTATTGCAATCGCGATCGCGCCACCGCGCCTGCGGATTAAGCGAGGCAAGCGCTGGCGGATGTCGAGACCGGTCGCTGGTCAGGCGTCAGGCTGGATTCATCAAGGCGAAGAGGCTGTCGTAGCTGCCGTCGCGCTCAGCCCAACGGCGTGGCAGGTCTCGCTCCAGCAGGATTTCGCCGCGGGGGGTAGTGCCTGCGTCCAGCAGTCGGAAGACTTCCGTGACGTAGTCGTCCAGTGGCATCGCGCGTGGATCGCCGAGCTGATGCGCGCCGGTCAGCATGGTCTGCACATAGGGCGGTGAAAGCTCCAGCACTTCCACCGGTATAGGCCGCAGTTGGTGGCGCAGGGACTGTAGCCACGAATGCAGGAAGGCTTTACTGGCGCAGTACGTGGGGAAGTCCGCGCGCGGCACGAAGGCCAGGGCCGAGCTCGTCGCCAGAAAGGCCGCGTCTGGTTTGCCCTTGATCAACGGCAGGAGCGCCGCTGCCGTGCGTAGGACGCCAACGATATTAGTCTGCACGATGGCTTCGGCATCAGCCGCGGTCCAGCTGTCGGCACGCATGTCTTCCGTACGTGAGATGCCTGCATTGGCGATGAGCACGTTGATGTCGGGGAAGTCTTGGCGCAGGCGGGCTGCGAGCTGCGGCATGGCATTGTCGTCGGCCAGGTCGACCTGCAGTGCGGTCAGGCCAGGACGGGCGGCGCTGACCTGGTCTAGCAAGTCCTGACGACGTCCCGTCACGATGACGCGGTTACCGCGATCATGGAACGCTTCGGCCAGCGCGCGGCCGATACCGCTGGTACCGCCAGTGATGAGAATGGTGTTTCCGGTGAGTTTCATAGGGTTGGCTCGTTTGGCTTGAGTGGCCACGACGCCGTGCGCGCCTCCGACCGGCAAGGTTGCTCCTGTCCACTTCCGTCTGATGGCAGCGGAAACGGAATGGGATCTTGGGCAGAGGATGTCCCGGTCAGGGACAAGCCTGACACGGCAGGATAAGCAGTCATCGAACGGCGTCGTGGATCATCGGGACCTACCCTGCTGGGTTCCTCCCGAATTGGACGCGTTGGATGACGGTAACGCCTACGGCAGCTTGTAGATAACTGCGGGAAGAAGTCTAGCCGGGATTGCGGAAAACGGTCAATGGGGCCGCCGTATTTCTCAGAATCAAACCGGCATCTTCCAGATTCTTGGCGACGAAGCGCATCGTCGTTGATTTTCCCGAACTCATGATGCCTTCGACGATGATCAGCCGATGGGCGGGGAGTTCCAGACCGGGACTGGGAAGCAGAGTCGCCATTTTTGCCGAGAGCCTTATCCGCCGATTCTTTCCGCCTGCAGCGCAGTCTCTATCACTGCATCACCTTCACGGAGCGTTTCGTAGGCCGTTGCTTCGGCTCGCCAGGAGAATACGCTGTCCAGGGAAGTATCGGTGTAAAGCACCGCCGCAAAATCATCGATGGCGATGGAAGGCGGTATCGAGGATGCTTGATGGGCGGCGTGCAATGCGGTACGTCTCTCCGGGTCGCCGCTGTAATGCACGGCACAGGCACCTGGCAGGAATCCGAGGCAGTCCAACGGACGATATGGGGTTCCCCACGAGTCAGTGAGTCCAGCCTGGAACCAGCACATCGCGCCAGCACTCATACCTGCCAGCAGCACATTGCTATCCCAAGCCTCTTTCAAGACGGAATCGAGTCCCCACTCGCGCCAAACGGCCAGCGCCGACTTGGTATTCCCGCCTCCGACGAAAATCGCGTCCTGCGCGAGGAGGCGCGCGCGCATGTCGGAAAGCGTTATCGACCTGTCATCCGTCGATCGGAAGAATGCAAGGTGAGACGTTTCGCAGCCCAGATCGCCATAAGCCAGGTGAAACTTCTCGATATGCGTTGAAAGGTCTCCGCTGGCGGTACCCACAAAGCAGATTCGTGGCCGTGTCTTTCCAGTAAGACGAACTACATATTCATCAATCGGAGATGGCGCGTCCTCCATCAAGAAGCCACCGCCGCCTATAGCCAGGATACGTCGCATATCTGCTCCAACTGTCGACCGCCGGCTTCCTCGCGAACCGTTGCGTGGTCGGGAGCCGCAATCTTAGGTGAAATCGATGCCGTATGAAATCGAGGCCCTTGTCGAACGCGCTGACGGCAATGATGGCCGTTGCCCGTAGGCGCCGCCGCGGCAGCGAAGCCACGGCGACGGTCGAATCTACGCCTTGCCAGCCGCCACGTTGACACTGATGGCGATAATGAAGACATTGAAAAAGAAGGCGATGACGCTGTGGATCAAGGCCAGACGACGGACACGGCGATTCGTTATCTCCACGTCCGAGACCTGGAAAGTCATGCCAAGGACCAGGGCAAAATACGCAAAGTCCCAGTAATCGGGCTCTTCGTCGCCTGGGAAATTCAGGCCTTTTTGCATGTTGGAGCGATGGCCGTAATAGGTGTGCGCGTAATGCAACGCAAAGATCATGTTCATGTAAAGCCAGGACACGACGATGGTTACGGCTGCCGCGAGCATGTCCAGCGCCCCGCTCGCGCCGTCCTGGCCGCGCAACTCCACCCACAGCGCAATCATCACCATGCAGGACAAGGCAACGCTGCTCCACAGCACGCCAAAACGTCCCACATCCTGCTGTTTGGCTTGCACCCGCATGGATGCCGGACTGCCCTGTCCGAACGCGTGGGCGGTCATCAACAAGAATACCAAGGCGCCGACATCGAAGCCCAACAACACCGCCAGGCTAAGCGGCGCCGCCAGCGCATAAGCCCCGCCCCCTGCCGCCAACGCGAGTACTGCGCATAGCATCAACCTTCGATGTGCGTGAAAAAACGGCAAACGAGCAACCGACGCTACAGGGTCTTGCTCCTGCGGCTTGTCCTGGACTGGCTTCGACATCAAGCACTCCAAATATTCAATGGCTAACGCTAACCCGAAATCGACCGCCAGGGGCGAATCGTCACTATCTACGTGACGTCCTATTGTGCCGTGCGCGTGCGACGCAGCTCGACCACCCGCGCCGCGCCGACGGCGCGAGCGCGCAACTGGCCGCAGCCCGCATCCACGTCCTGCCCGGCGCTATTGCGCACCTTGGCCAGCACACCGCGGCGGTGGAGATAACGGACGATCTCGCGGATACGTTCGAGAGCGGGGCGCTGGTAGTCATCTCCTTCAAGACTATTGAAAGGAATGACGTTGAGCACGCCGTATTTGCCCTTTAGCAGACTTATGACTGCGTCCAGTTCATCGTCGCCGTCGTTGATGCCTTTGAGCAGCGTCCATTGGTACTGAATCGGATAGCCGATGCCGCGCGCATATTCTTCCCCGAGTTCGACCAATTCTTCCGGCGCGATTTTTGGCGCGCGCGGCAATAATCGTTCGCGCAGTTCGGCCTTGGTCGTGTGCAGCGAGAGTGCCAGTGCCGGTTTGACGCGTTGTTGCGGCAAGGCTTCAAATACACGCCGGTCGCCGACGGTGGAGAACACCAGATTCTTGTGGCCGATATTGCCTTCGGTGCCGAGCAGGTCGATGGCTTCGAGCACATTGTCGAGGTTGTGCGCCGGCTCGCCCATGCCCATGAAGACGACCTTCTTCACGGCGCGCTGGCGGCGCGCCAGCACCACTTGAGCAAGGATTTCCATGCTCGATACCTGGCGGATCAATCCGCTCTTGCCGGTCATGCAGAAACGGCAGCCCACCGCGCAACCGATCTGGGTAGAGACACAGAGTCCGTCACGTGGCAGCAGGACGCTTTCCACCATCTGGCCGTCGGCGAGTTCGACCAGCAGGCGCGAGCCGTCATTGCCGGTATGTTCCGAGCAGATGCGGGCGAGGCCATCCAGTTCCGCCGTCAAGGCAGGCACGGCGTCACGCAATGCCAGCGGCAAAAAATCCTGAGCATGCCGCCGCCGCGTACCCGTATCCAGCGCCTGCCCATTCAACCAGACGCGCACCACCCTGCCCCGGTGGACGGGCAAAGCGCCGAGAGCGGCCAGGCGTTGATGTAAATCGGAGATGCGCATGGGAAGCGGATTCTACTCCGCCGCCGGCATGGGCTGCGGGATAGCGAATGCGGCGAAGCAGGGGCCGGAGACGCTACCCCTGGAAGGGGTTGAAAAGTCGGGCGCCGGTTCCGGCGAAGTCATCGACGTTTCTTGTCACGACAGTCAGGTCGTGAATCACCGCGGTTGCAGCGATCAACTTGTCCAGCACATGCTCGTGTTGTGGTACGCGAAGACGCCCCCACAGTTGCCCGATGTCTACGTCCACGGGCAGAATGTTTCGCCCATAATCACTGAGAACACCATGGAGCCAGTTTTCAAGACGTGTCGCCTGTGGCCTGTCACCCCTGTGCCGAATTATCTCAACACCCCGCCTCAATTCCCCAACGGTAACAACGGAGATGTATAGATCGACATCATCCTTTACTGCTTTACGAAAGAAAGCCACGACGCCTTGGTCCGCTCGATCCCGCTTCCGCACTTCACTGATGACGTTGGTGTCAATCAAATACATTCGCCGCCTCGCCGTCTTCCACGCGCGCGAAATCGGAATCCTCCCCGACGTTAGGAATGCTCATCAGAACCTCCGCAAAGGTCTTCCGTTGAGGTTGTCGAAGGGCCTTTGCCAAAATCTCGCGATGCTCCGCCTCGGCGCTACGGCCATGCGACGCGGCCCGCTCTCGCAGGCTTTGAACAAGCACATCGTCTACGTTTCGAACTAAAAGATTTGCCATGATCACCTCCGAAGCGGAATGCTATCAATGATAGCATTCAATTCCCGGATTGCTAGCATTGATATCACATCCGGGGCCAGTCACCTGCCAAGCAAAAGGCTGCAAAACGGAGTATCAGCGGGACGACGTCATGGCGAACATATGGTCAGTCTTGGCCAACGCTGGCTGTAACGTTTTGAACGCACGCGGTCCCAGAATGTCGCTACGCTGACGCGGCGAGGATTGTGACGAACGCGCAATTCAAACAGATCATCCAGGCCATACGGTGCGATCACTCTGACCGAGTCATTGGCGTCCAGATAAACGCCTACACAAGTGGCGAATTCCGGCCACGTCGCCAGCCCATCTGCCAACGAAATCAATGGTGGGAAAGCCTGCCCTGAGGCGTCCACCAACCACTCATGCACCTTTGCCTGATTCGTCACCTCCCAATTGAGCCCGACGAGCAAGCACGACAGCCGGTGTTGGAGTCGAATATCAAGTTCGGGAGACGCGTCGGCATCGAAATACGCGACATCGATATCCGCAACTGGCGATGGTTCGAAGAAGCCGTGCAAGCTATCCCATACCAAAGACCGGATAGCGCCTGCTCCGATGCACCACGACGCCAATTCAAGCGAGCGGACAGCACGCAATGCGTCCATCAATGGGCTGGATGCTGCGACCAAACTGCATAATCGATCGATATAGACGGATTGATCATGCCCCACGACCGCTCGACGATCTGGCGTTTTTGGCGAGCCGCTGGATTGCATGGTCGTCATTTGAACGCGTCGCGCACCGGTCAGGCACTAACGCCAGCCCAGCGCGGGAGCGACGTGCGTCAAGATCGATCCGATAACGTGTGCGCAATATTCCACGCCCAATTGGTTCGGTATCGTCAGCAGGAGCGTGTCGGCTTCCGCGATTGCCTCGTCCTTGGCAAGTTCCTTCGCGAGCGTCTCGGGCTCCCCGGCGTAACTGCGCCCGAAAATCGCCCGGATGTTGTCGTCGAGCATGCCGATCGTATCGTCACTTTTGGCATCGCTGCCAAAATACATACGATCCCTATCATTCATCAACGCGAATATGCTGCGGCTGACCGACACGCGCGGTTCCCGCGCATGACCGGCCTCCTTCCACGCCTGGCGATACGCGCGAATCTGTTCCGCCTGTTGGATATGCAGCGGGCGGCCCGATTCATCGTTCTTCAGCGTCGAACACTGCAGGTTCATGCCCATCTGGGCGGCCCACACCGCCGTCGCATCCGAGCCGGACCCCCACCAGATCCGGTCGCGCAATCCCTCGGAATGAGGCTCGACTCGCAGCAACCCCGGCGGGTTGGCGAACATTGGCCGCGGGTTGGGTTCAGCAAAGCCTTCGCCACGCAGCACCTCGTAGAAAACCTCGGTGTGGTGCCGTGCCAGATCGGCATGGCTCTCGCCTTCGCCAGGCGCATAACCGAAGTAACGCCAGCCGTCGATCACCTGCTCGCCTGAACCACGGCTGATGCCAAGTTGCAGGCGCCCGCCCGCGATGAGGTCGGCGGCGCCCGCATCCTCCGCCATGTACAGCGGGTTTTCATAGCGCATGTCGATGACGGCGGTGCCGATTTCGATGCGCTTGGTTCTGGCACCGACGGCGGCGAGCAGTGGAAACGGTGACGCCAGTTGGCGCGCGAAATGATGCACGCGGAAATACGCGCCATCCGCGCCGAGTTCCTCGACGGCGACAGCGAGTTCTATGGATTGCAGCAAGACATCGGACGCCGAACGCGCGAGCGAATGGCGCGAAGCATTCCAATGGCCAAACGAGAGAAAGCCGATCTTTTTCATGTCAATTCTTGCAAGGATGCTTGGGTAGGCGATGACGGTATCTTGCCCGATTCGCGCTGATGCCGCTCGGCATGGGCCCGCTTGCTGCCCGGGCACGACGCGACTGAGGAACCTGCGCGCGGCGGATTTCGCACCAGATTGGCGCGCCTTGCCAGGCTGTGCCTTCCCAGGCCAGGGCCGCTTGCAGCACGATCATGCCTAAGCTGCGCAGCGTTTCGGCCGTAGCCAGTGCAATAGGGGTGAAGGTAGGCAGGGCGTCGCGGTTACGGCCGTCTCGGTCGCGAGGCTAACGCCGCCACGGATCTGGTGGATGCTGACGAAGGTCATCTATTACGGGTAAGGTATGGCATACAGGCCTTGTTCAGCACTCAGGCTTATGCCGCCAGCGGGAGCCAGAAGATCATGAAGACACTGCATTCAGCAATACGGCCAGTCCTTGGCGCGCTTGCGTGCGCATCGCTCGCCGCCTGCGCGGATAATCCGCCCCGCAAAGCCGATATGGATTATCAAAGCCGGCCGGTTCCCGCCACACAAAGTGCCAGCAGTCCCCCTGGTTACTCGGGGAGGGGATTGAGCATCCAATCCGGTGAGGGAGAGAAGTTGAATCTTCCGTGGTTCATCCGGGATACGCAGGATTGGATCAACAGCAACTGAGTCCGACTTGCATGCACTGTTTCCCGTGATTGCCAAGCAGCCCAGTGCAGATCCCGGTGTTCAATTGCTCGACGCGTTCGGTTCCCTTTCTTCGTTCGCTTCCCCTTCTTATCTGACGTCGATTTCTTATCGAACGTCCATTTCCGATCTCGCAGGCCATGAACATCTTGAACGATTTACCCAAGCCGGATGACTTGAATACCAAGGCAAAGGCGCTGGCCATTCTTGATGCCATTTATTGCCAGGAATGGGACATGAGATATTTCAGCCACAACGCCGGGTGGGCTGAAAATCAGCAAATGAGCTCGATGCGCAATGGCGAGGGCGATGATTACTTTCTCATTCACGCGCCCTATGGATGCGCCATCAAAGGCTGTTTCTCTGAAAGCAGGATCGCGGCCGGCGGCGCTTTCTTTAAAAGCGTGGCGCAACAAATCCCCGCACGCTTTGCCGAGTTCATGGCGGAACCCGCGTTCTCCATGGACCAGGCGTCGTTCGTGCTGTGGTTCGATGAAGACCGGCAGGTGTGGCGTGCGGCGGCGAACGATGCGCCAGGAGATGCCGACGATGGCGGACAAGCGGCGCTGCTCAAGTGGCTTTGCAAAGGACCGGAGTTTTATCGGTCGTGGGCAGAGGAATACTACGGTGTGGACGTCGATCTCGCGTTGGTGAACCGCGCGTTCAACAACCAGCCCCTCTCGATCGCATACATCGAATCGCTAAACATTCCCATTGATCGGGCCACCCTTGGCGCCGACTTCGAAGAGATCGGCTTTCCTTTTACGGCGTAGACATCTGCCTTCCATCTGCATACCAATATTGCATGCGATGACTTCTCCTCGACAACTGTCACCCTCTCTGCAAAATCGAACCTGCCCCGGTGCGACTTTTTTAGCTTCCGAGGGATCAGTTTCCTCACTATTCGCACCAAGCAGCAGTTGCTCGCGACGAACGCCCACGCAAGAGAAGGAACCTCGTAGAACCGACCTTGTCGGTTCACGCACGAATCCCGTTCCAGAAAAGGAATGGCCCCAGCAAAAGCTGGGGCCATCGTTCGGACCTAGTTACGTCACCAGCATTCACATCTGGGAGAGGTAGCTCTAGGGCAGCGGTGCAATCCTACTCTTCCGCGCACGGATTTCAACTGTACATGGCCTAGATTTCAGCAAGACGCAAAAAAGCCGGCGCGAGGCCGGCTTTTTAACTTCGGAATTCCTGGTGGGCGGTACAAGTTTCGAACTTGTGACCCCTGCCGTGTGAAGGCAGTGCTCTACCACTGAGCTAACCGCCCGAAGTGAGACAGCGAATATAGCACGGAATTTTGCGGATCGGCAAGTCGTAATGAAAAATCGCGACACGATCGTCAGCTTCGGGGATCCGCCGGAAACATTTATCCATCACGCCGCAGGCGCAGCTTCGGCCGCTGGCGGCAACGGATCATACGTGCGCCAGACGCTGGCGCCGCCGACCGACTTGTCCAGCACCAGCAGATACTCCTGATGCTCAGCCAGCTCTTCCGGACTGGCCATCAACACCGGCAGGCCAGACGCGTCGAAACGGGCCAGGACTTCGCGGCCGGTCTGGGCACTGTCACCGTCGTCATCGACTTCGATCAGCAGGGCATCCTGGCCGCGCGTCATCGCCAGCCAGACTTCACCCAATAGTTGAGCATCCAGCAACGCCCCGTGCAGGGTCCGGTGTGCATTGGAGATGCCGTAGAAGTCGCACAAGGCGTCGAGCGAGTTGCGCTTGCCGGGACGCTGCTGGCGCGCTTCCATCAGCGAGTCGGTGATCTTGCCGCAATAGTCGGCCATCACCGGCTTGCCGAGCCGCGCCATTTCCGCATTGACGAACTTGGTGTCGAACGCCGCGTTGTGAATGATCACTTCGGCACCACGCATGAACTCCATCAGTTCATCGGCAACCTCGGCGAAACGCGGCTTGTCGGACAGGAATTCGGTGGTCAGGCCATGCACCGCCAACGCCTCGGGATCGCTGTCGCGGTCCGGGTTGAGGTACACGTGCATGTTGCGGCCCGTGACCGTGCGGTTGAGGATTTCGACACAACCGATTTCAACGATGCGGTGGCCCTGGGCGGGATCCAGCCCGGTGGTTTCAGTATCGAAGATGATCTGGCGCATGGAGGCAATGAAGAGGCAGAAAACGACAAGGCGACAGTGTACGCCACGCTCACGTCAGTACCCCCCGGCGCTTCATGCCGGGCGACTCGTGCAGGACACCCGTACGTTAGCCATGACTACAGGGTCTAAAGGGACGAAAGGGACGAAAGGGACAAAAGGACAGGGAAGCCTCAGCCCGCTTCAGGCGCCCGCGCGCGATCCTGCCGCCGGGCCTCGTCCACGCCGCGATTGGCCAGCAGATCAGCCATTTCATTGCCCGGATCCCCGGCGTGCCCGCGCACCCACCGCCACGTCACGTCGTGACGCTGCACTTGCTCGTCAAGTAAACGCCACAGGTCGGCATTCTTCACGGGCTTTTTCTCGGCCGTGACCCACCCGCGCCGTTTCCAGTTGGCCAGCCATTCAGTCATGCCCTTCATCACATACTGTGAGTCGGTATGGATGGTGACGCTGCAGGCCTTGTTCAGCACCCCCAGCCCCTCGATGACGGCCGTCAATTCCATGCGGTTATTGGTGGTCGACATCTCGCCACCATGCATGGTCTTCTCATGCGTGCCCGCACGCAGCAGCACGCCCCACCCGCCAGGGCCAGGGTTGCCCTTGCACGCGCCATCGGTCCAGATCTCCACTTTGGGTTGGGCCGCCTCAGATCGAGTCGCGCCAGGCTGAGCGTCAGTAGTCAAAACAAGAATTTCCAGTCATATCGAAAGATGTAGCCGCGCATGATACGCGCCAGCCGTGGCAGCTCGTCGCCGCGGCCCGGCATCGGAATCTGCACCCTGCACCGGCACCGGCATCGACACCAAAGCCTGCCCCGATCAAAGATCCCCTACCCGATGAGCCACCACCGAAGCCGCCGCCGGCGCCTTGCGCTTCTGCTTCCATGCCGGCCCGATCAAGCGCATGCTGGCGACCCGCTTCACGGCCGACACGACGTAAACCGCCCCGCCCACGGCCCACCACCGATCCCCGGCCGATTCCATGAATTTCCAGCGATCCAGCCAGATATTGGTCTGGCAGGCCGGCGCATAGCAGCCAAACCGCCCGCGATCCACCTCGAAGGACAGCAGCTTGAGCCAATCCTTCACCCGTGCCAACGACACTTGCGCCGATGGCGCGTGCGGCAGCCACGGCTCCATGCCCGGCATGCGATTACGCGCGCCCCACAGGCTCCAGGGATTGAAGCCCGATATCACCACGCGCCCTTCCGGCATCAGCACGCGCTCCACTTCGCGCAAGACTTCGTGCGGAGCGTCGGTACATTCGAAGGCATGCGGCAGGATCAGCAGGTCGATACTGCCGGACTCGAACGGCAGCGCATGCGGATCCGCCACCGTGCAGGCCTGCCAGCGCGCCGCCACTTCCGGCTCGGGCATGACTTCGCCGACGTAAGCCTTGAAAGGCATACGGTTCGCGCGCAGCAGATCCAGCTCGGCCAAGCCCACCTGCAGGGCATTGAAACCGAAGACGTCCGCCACCACCGCATCGAATTGAGCCTGCTCCCAGCGCAGCGCATACTGGCCCGGTGGTGTCTCGAACCACTCGGCCAGTTCTACAATCGGCGCAATTTCTTCTGCCACGCTTTGGATTCCTTAGATCATGCAAGCTACCCACGCCCCCGCTGGCGTCGGCGCCCAGGGTCCCGCCATCCTGCCGGTGCCGGCCTTCGCCGACAACTACATCTGGCTCCTGCGCCATCAGGGTCTGGCCGCCGTGGTCGATCCCGGCGACGCCGCCCCCGTTTTCGATGCGCTGGAAAAACTGGACCTGCAACTGCGCGCCATTCTACTCACGCATCACCACGCCGACCATGTGGGCGGCGTGCTGGAGCTGTCTCGCGCCACCGGCGCCGTGGTGTATGGCCCTGCTTTAGAAACATTGCCGCGCTGCGACTTTCCCTTACAAGAGGGCGATCGGGTGCAACTGCCCGAGCTGGATCTGGACCTCAACGTGCTCGACGTTCCCGGCCATACCGCGGGCCATATCGCCTACTGGGGCCGCGCCGCCGGGGTAACACCCGCGCTGTTCTGCGGGGATACCCTATTCGCGGGCGGCTGTGGCCGGCTGTTCGAAGGAACGCCTGCACAAATGCATGCATCCTTGGAAAAATTCGTAACATTACCGCCTGAAACACAAGTTTTCTGCGCTCACGAGTACACTCTGGGCAACTTGCGCTGGGCAATGGCTGTAGAACCCGCCAACCGCACCCTGCATCAGTGGTATCAGCGGGCCCAGCAACTGCGCGAACAAGGTCTTCCCACCCTGCCCTCTTCGATAGGCCAGGAGAAGGACACCAATCCCTTCCTGCGCACTCAGCAAGTTGATGTTGCCAAAGCTGCCGCGGTTCAGGCTGGGCGTTCACTAACCTCGCCGGTCGAAGTATTTGCCGTACTTCGGGAATGGAAGAATAACTTCAAGTGATCTGACTGATGAAATTGCTCCGACTGATTGTTCCCCTGCTCTTTGCCGTATTGGCGGGTTGCGCGGGAACAGCGCCGAAACAGAACCTTTCTGACGCCGATTCCAAGCAACCTGGATACCCCAGTCGATATGTCGCCGCGGTGACATCGCGTACCGTCGATCTGACCCACCCCGCGCGCGACGTCTGGGACCGTATCCGCCGGGGCTTCGCCATCCCCAATCTGAATACCCCCCTGTCCCAGCAATGGACCGAGTACTACGCGTCGCACCCTGAAGCCATGCAACGCATGGCCGAGCGCGCGGGCAAGTACCTCTACTACGTCACGGACGAAATCAACCAGCGCGGCATGCCTACCGAATTGGCACTGCTGCCTTTCGTCGAAAGCGCCTACAACCCGAAGGCGCTGTCGCGTTCGCAAGCCTCGGGCCTGTGGCAATTCGTCCCCGCGACGGGCACGCATTACAACCTCAAGCAGGACTGGTGGCGTGACGAGCGCCGCGACCCGATCGCGTCGACCAATGCGGCGCTCGACTACCTGAGCAATCTTTTCGAAATGCAGGGCGACTGGTACCTGGCGCTCGCCTCCTACAACTGGGGCGAAGGATCGGTGCAGCGCGCCATGGCCAAGAACGCCGCCGCGGGCTTGCCGACCGACTATCTGTCGCTGTCGATGCCCGAGGAGACCCGCAACTACGTACCCAAGTTGCAGGCCATCAAGAACATCATCGCCGACCCCGCCAAATATGCGGTGGTACTGCCGCCGGTGGGCAATCAGCCCTACTTCGCCACGGTCCAGAAGAACCAGGACATGGATGTCGAAGTCGCCGCCCGACTGGCTGAAATGCCGGTGGATGAGTTCAAGGCCTTGAATCCTTCCTTCAACCGTCCCTTGATCCGCGGCGAGCATGCATCCTCGCTGATCCTGCCGGCTGACCGTGTCGCCATCTTCAACGCCAATATCGACGCCTACAAAGGCCAGTTGTCCAGCTGGAAGGTATATAGCGCGCGGCGCGGTGAATCCTATGCCGCCATCGCCAAGCGTTTCGGCGTGACCGAAGCCACGCTGCGCCAGGTCAACGAGATTCCGTACAAGCAGAAGTCCGCCGTGGCGCAGAATCTGCTGGTGCCGGGGGCCGGTGGCGTGCAAGTGGCCTCGCTCGATATGTCGGCTGGCGCCGAACGCGCCGAGATCAAGCCGGCGGTGGCGCAGAGCCAGACTCGCCTGGCCTCGGTCAAACCCAATGCCGTCAAGCCCAACGTCCGCCAGCACAAGGTGCGCAATGGCGATACCTTGTTCTCGCTGGCGCGCCAGTACAGCACGTCGGTGGACGCGCTGCGGGCGCTGAATAATCTGAAGGGTAATAACCTGAAGGTGGGCAGCACGCTGCGCGTGCCCGGCACCGACGTGCGGGGCTGATCGCCAGGCGCGGCTGCATTGATCGGGTGCCGTGTAGCGCCCGGCCAGCCCCTACCCGGCATACTGCCTATGGCCTACGCCGGCGCGTCGACCGGGTAATCGAACACCAGCACGCCGGCTTGCGGCGCCAGCAGCGGGCCGACGTAAGCCTTGAATTCGTCGTGATGAGGATCGAAATGCGCGGGATCATTCACGATGGGCTTGCCGACGTAATAGTTGCGGTCGCCAGCGGATTTGAACGTCACGGTGAAGCCCTGCTCGAAGTCCAATCCAACGCCCTCCATGCTGCTCTGATAGCCCGAGGTGATGGAAAGAATATAGGGCGACTCCGCCCCAGGACGCTTTGAGTCACGCAGCGCCAGGAAGCGCCGCTGTACCTCCCGCTTTTGCTCCGCCGTCACCTCGGGCTTGTACTTGAACAGCACGACATGCAGCAGCAGGCCGGGCTGGTAGCTTTCACTGGTAAATACATCCTCGGGCGGACGCGCGGTCATGGCTTCTCCTGCTATGGCGGTAAGCGTTGTCAGGCTGGCGGGAATGGCAGTGATGGACAGGCGGCCCAACAAGGCGCCAGCGCCCCCTTGCAGCAAGCGGCGTCTCATATCGTACATGGCGGGTTAACTCCTGAATGACCGGACCAAGCCGATCGCCCGCCGTTATAGTCGTCCGCGGGACGGCGCGGCCATCAGATATATCCACCTCTTCCCGGCGCCGCCGCCAAGCTTCTCCACATAACCTAAAATGGCGGTTTTCCAGATCCGTCATCAAGGACCAACCATGGGTTTTCTCGCCGGTAAACGCATTCTCGTCACGGGCGTCCTGTCCAACCGTTCGATCGCCTACGGCATCGCGCGCGCCTGCCATCGTGAAGGGGCCGAATTGGCCTTCACCTACGTCGGCGAGCGATTCAAGGACCGCGTGAGCGAGTTCGCCGCCGAATTCGGCAGCAAGATCGTGCTGGAATGCGACGTGGCCGAAGACGCACAGATCGCCTCGACCTTCGCCAGCCTGGCCCAGCACTGGGACGGCTTGGATGGCCTGGTGCACTCGATCGGCTTCGCGCCGCGCGAGGCAATCGCCGGTGACTTCCTGGAAGGCCTGTCGCGCGAAGGCTTCCGCATCGCCCACGACATCTCCGCCTACAGCTTCGCCGCCATGGCCAAAGCCGCGCTGCCGCTGATGAAAGACCGCAAGGGGTCGGTGTTGACGCTGACCTACCTGGGCGCGGAACGCGTGGTGCCCAACTACAACACCATGGGTCTGGCCAAGGCGTCGCTGGAAGCCAGCGTGCGCTACCTGGCCACGTCGCTGGGCCCCCTGGGCATACGCGCCAACGGCATTTCCGCCGGTCCCATCAAGACGCTGGCTGCCAGCGGCATCAAGGACTTCTCGTCCATCCTCAAGTACGTCGAGGCGAATGCACCGCTGCGCCGTAATGTCAGCATCGACGATGTCGGCAACGTGGCGGCCTTCATGCTGTCGGATCTGGCCAATGGCGTGACCGGTGAAATCACGCACGTGGACGCGGGTTTCTCGACCATCGTTCCCGGGATGGAATAAGCCAGACTGCGCTTGCATGCGAGCAAGAAGAGAGGGCCGCCCAAGGGCGGCCCTCTTGCTGTGCTGGATAGACGCTTGGTCGCTTTCGCCAGCGCGCTAAACCGCCGGCGCGAGCTCCGTCGAGACCTGCACGTCGGTCTGCGTCATCAGCTTGTGGATGGGGCAGCGGCCGGCGATGTCCAGCAGCTCCGCGCGCTGTTCGTCGGTGAGATCGCCGTTCAGCGTCAGCACGGCCTTCAGGCGATAGACACCCTTCTTTTCTTCCGCGTTATCGCGCTGCACGTCGACGTCGATCGACATCAGCGGGATGCCCTTGCGCCGTGCATACAGGGTGACCGTCAGTGCCTTGCAGGCGCCCAGCGATGTATCGAAGAGATCATGCGGATCCGGGCCTTCGCCTTCCGGAGGCGGCATGTCGATGGGCAGATCGTGATCGTTGGCCGTGGCGGTGAATTGCAGGCCCTGCAGGGCGTTCTGGCGGATATGTATGGTCATCGCGGCTCCATGTGGATGATGACGGCCGCGGGTCGTGCGGCCGCCGGCATGCTTGCCCGTGCTTTTTAGCATTCATCGTGCCGCTGCGCGGGGCACGCCTTCCCCGGGGTTGCGCTCAAAACGCCGTCCAGGATGGCTGTCCCCATCGCCGCCTCGATCAGTCCGCGTGCAGGTCCATGCTCGCGGTCAGCGTGGAGAAGCGGTCGATATCGCTGTCGATCAAGGTCTGGAACACTTGCGGCGAGCTGCGCGTCGGGCTGAAGCCCAGTCGGCGCAAGTCGTGCTGGACGTCTTCGCGCCGCATGATGTCCGCCACGGCGGTATTCAAGCGGTTGATGACGGCCGTGGGCGTGCCCGCCGGCGCCAGCAAGCCGTGCCACTGATCCAGCGTGTAGCCGGGAAAGCCCTGTTCCGCCACGGTCGGTACGTCCGGCATCAATTCCGAACGTCGCGGCGACGTGACCGCCAATGCGCGCAAGCGACCCGAGGCCAGGAACGGCGCGGCGCTGGAGGCCGTGACGATACCCATGCCGACCTGATTGGACAGGACGTCCGTCAACGCCGGGCCGCAGCCCCGATAAGGGACATGCTGCAAAGCGCGCCCGCTGGACCGGCGCAGCATTTCACCAGCCAGATGCTGGGGCGTGCCATTGCCGCAGGACGCGTAAGCCAGCTGCGGGACCGATGCCGACGGCTTGCCCGCGAACGCGGGATCTTGCCGGCCTGCGCTCGCCAGCGCCTGTTCCAGGGTATGCAGCGGCGAGGCCGCCGGCACCACCAGCACCGATGGAACGAAGGCGACGTTGATGACCGCGCGCAGGTCGCGTTTCGGTGAGAACGGCAGATTTCGATAAACGCCTGGATTGATCGCGTAGGAGCTGTTGACCATCAGCAGGGTGTAGCCGTCCGGCGCGGCTTCGGCGACGGCTCGCGCGCCCAGATTGCCGCTGGCGCCAGGGCGGTTTTCGACGATGACGTTCTGGCCCAGTTCACGCTGCAATTCAGCACCGAGGCGGCGCGCCAGCAGATCGGTGCCGCCCCCTGGAGGAAAGGTCACCAGGATGGTGATAGGACGCTTGGGAAAGCCAGCCGCCGCGGCGGCGGCAGCGGCCGGACCGCCCGCTGGCTCGGCCACGCCCAGCCGCAAAGCGCCCAGCGACAGGCCGATGGCTGCGATCGCGAAGGCGCCGGCGGCACGCAGGCGTTTACGTGTTCGGCGCGGCGCAGGTGCGCTGGCGTTTACGGCATCATCTTCGCGATCAGGCTCGATGGACATGATGTTTTCCTCAGGCGTCCAATCCAATATCCAGCACGCGCGCGCTGTGCGTGATCCAACCCACGGCGATCAGATCCACGCCCGTCGCGGCGACGTCCGGCGCGGTCTCCGGCGTGATGCGGCCGGATGCTTCGGTCACCGCGCGGCCCCGGCACATCTCGGCGGCCCGACGCAGCTCGTCCAGGCTCATGTTGTCCAGCAGCACGACCTCCACGCCCAGCGACAAGGCCTCTTCCAACTGGGCCAGGGTGTCGACCTCCAGCTCGATGCGCACCATGTGGCCGACCGCGGCGCGGGCGCGCTCGATGGCATTGCGCACGCCACCGGCCAGGGCCACGTGGTTGTCCTTGATCAAGACGGCATCGTCCAGGCCATGGCGATGATTGCTGCCGCCGCCCACCCGCACGGCGTACTTCTGCACGGCACGCAGGCCGGGCATGGTCTTGCGGGTGCAGGTGACGCGCGTACCGTAAGCGCGGATGGCGTCGGCGATGCCCGCGGTAGCGCTTGCCACGCCGCTCAGGTGGCAGAGGAAATTCAAAGCGGTGCGCTCGGCGGTAAGGATGCCGCGCGCGGGTCCTCGCAGCGTGGCGATGTGGCTGCCGGCCTGCAGGCGGGCGCCATCGCGCAAGACGGGCTGTAAGTCGATGCGCGCGTCGGTCAGGCGCAGGGCCAGGCGAACCAGGTCCAGTCCGGCCAGCACGCCCTCTTGCCGCGCCATCAGGCGCAGGCTGGCCTGGGCGTCAGGCGGCACGATGGCGTCCGTGGTGATATCGCCCGCGCGACCCAGGTCTTCCAGCAAGGTAGCGCGGACCAGGGGCTCCAGCATGACGTCGGGCAAAGGCGGGACGGCGCGCGGGAACGTAGCGGTATCGGGAATAGAGGCAGCGGTCATGATATTTATGCTCGTATTGAGTATTAATAAACCAAAAAAATCACGTGATGTTGTCTCCACCCAAGATCACGGATTTATGCTGGCTTTGAGCATAAGTCTGCCTGCTTTGTTTTGTCAACGACGATTCGTGAATCAACACATAACAGCCGTTGGCTTGGCTTCGAACACCGGCACGCGGCGCCGCGCCCCTCAAACCGGATGCAGCTCCCGCGCCAGCGGCAGTTTGCTGCCGGAAATGGCCCGTTCCAACAGCACGTCGCGCCGGAACCGGAACAGTTTGGCCGGCCGGCCAGCACCGCCGCTGGCCATGCCGCCGGTTTCCTCGACCAGTTCCTGCTGCTCGATCAGGCGGCGGAAGTTCTGCTTGTGCAGTCCCCGCCCGGCCAGCGCTTCCACGGCCTGCTGCAATTGCAGCAGGGTGAACTCGGCGGGCATCAGCTCGAAGACCACCGGTCGATACTTGATCTTGGCGCGCAGGCGCGCGATGCCGGTGGCAAGAATCCGGCGATGGTCATGCCGCATGGCGGTGCCCGGCAGGGGCGCGATGGGCGGCAATGGCGGCAGGCCGGCAACGCCCTGCGCCTCCGGCACCAGCCCCACTTCGAACAGCAGTTCGTAGCGCTGCAGCACCATGTCCTCGTTCCACGCGCCACCATGCAGACCGAAGCTGATGGCCGCGCGGTCGGCGCGCCGCTGGCGCATGGCGGCATCGTCGGCCAGGGCCACCCAGGCCGCCAGCCGTGGCTCGATGGCTTGCGCCATCAAGACGTCCGGCCCCTGGCGGCGGTCTTCCCACGGGAAATAGCGATACCAGCTCTGCCAGCCCACGCTGGCCACACCCGTTTCCTCGGGCTCGCGCGTCAGCCCCAGATAACTGACGGAGATGACCTGGGTATTGCCCAGATCCGCGCGGTCACGGTCAGCAAAGGTGTAAAGCTGTTCGACATAGCCCAAAGGATGATGGGTCTGCGTTTCGACCCAGGCGCGCAAGCCCGCCTGCAGCGAACGGTGATTGGGTTCGAAAGGCCCCGCCGGCAACGCGCGCGCGTCCTCCGTGGTCAGCACACGGGGCTGGCCATCGGTCACCGCGGCGAGCACGGCGACGAGTTCGGCGGCAACGGGATTTTCCATCGGCGGGTTCGGCTGCAAGCTGGCCAGGCCAGGGTGTCGGGATTATACGGGGCCGGATGTGACACAGCCCCCGCACTGTTCCGTCTTCTGGAATGGAGAAACCGAGACCCGCCTCTTTTTCCCGGCCGCCACCTGGGCGATCATCATCTGTTCGCGATTCGCATTCAGCGACTCGCCTGTGCACGATTCTTTCAGCGAGGTGGTTTACATGGAATACCGACACTTGGGCGCATCCGGCTTCACGGTGCCCGTACTCAGTTTCGGGACCGGCACGTTCGGCGGCAAAGGCGAGTTCTTCCAGGCCTGGGGCAGCACCGACGTCGCTGAAGCGCGCCGGCTGATCGACATCTGCCTGGAAGCGGGCGTGACGATGTTCGACACCGCGGACATCTACTCGCGCGGTGCATCCGAGGAAGTCCTTGGCGCCGCCCTGAAGGGACGCCGTGACCAGGTCATCATTTCCACCAAGGCCACCTTCCGTTTCGACGACACGCCCAACAACGTGGGCTCGTCGCGCTTCCATTTGATACGCGCGGTCGACAACGCGCTCAAGCGCCTGGGCACGGACTACATCGATCTGTTCCAGTTGCACGGCTTCGACGCCAAGACCCCGGTGGAAGAAGTGCTGTCGACCTTGGACACACTGGTGCGCGCCGGCAAGATCCGCTACACGGGCGTATCCAATTTCTCCGGTTGGCACCTGATGAAATCGCAGGCGGCGGCCGACCGCTACGGCTATCCGCGCTACGTCGCCAACCAGACCTATTACTCCCTGATCGGCCGCGACTACGAATGGGAGCTGATGCCGCTAGGCCAGGACCAGGGCGTGGGCGCGGTAGTGTGGAGCCCTCTGGGCTGGGGCCGCCTGACCGGGAAGATCCGTCGCGGCCAGCCGCTGCCCGCCAACAGCCGGCTGCACAAGACGGCGGACATGGGACCGCAGATGCCTGACGAGTATCTCTATCGGGTGATCGACGCGCTGGACGAAGTGGCCGAGGAAACCGGCAAGACCGTGCCGCAGATCGCGCTGAACTGGCTGCTGCAACGCCCGACGGTCAGCACGGTATTGATCGGCGCGCGCGACGAAGCGCAGTTGCGCGCCAACCTGGGCGCCGTGGGCTGGAATCTGACCACCGAACAAGTAGCGAAGCTGGATGCCGCCAGCAAGGTGGACCGCCCCTACCCTTACTGGCATCAAGCCGGCTTCGCGGAACGCAATCCTTTCCCGACGGCATAAGTCTGGCGCGCTTTCCGGTGCATCCGCCCGCGCGCAAGTCAGTCTTCGCGCGCGGGGATGTCCCGGTCAGTCCACGCCGCGGGCGCGCTCAGGCCCAACAGGGCATTCACCAGCAGCTCCCGCAGGATCAATTCATTGTCTTCCAGGTCGACCATGGCACCGGCGCCGGCCAGCACTTTGAATTTCTGCGACAGCGGATCGCAGTTGGCCAGCAAATGCATGGCCGAACCCCGCACGAACTCATAGCGCCAGATCAGCTCGGCACGCTTGAACTGCGGCAGAGCGGCAGCCAAGGCATCGATGAAAATCTGCGCATAGCTATCCAGTTGCGTGGACACGAACAAGGTGTAGTCGCTGTCCGGCACCGCGCGCAGATGGTTCTCAATGCGCACGAACAGACGCCCGCCATCGGCGGCGCGCTCGCACGCGACCAGCGGCCGCAACAAGGCTTCCAGCAGAACCGGAACAGGAATGGGCGCATCGCCGAACCGCCGGCGCGCGTCTTCCAGGCGCACGCGGCGTTCGATATTCACCGGCTCCAGCACCGCCAGCAGCACCGACTTCACCAGCGCTTCCTTCGAGCCGTAGTAGTAGTGAATCGACGCCACATTCACTTCGGACGCCTCGCAGATATCGCGCACGGTCGTCGCCACCGGCCCTTTGCGGGCGATCAATTCCTTCGCCGCCCGCAAGATGCGATCGGGCACCGGCATGTCCGCCGATGGCGTGTCCATCCGCGCAAGAGACGAATCGGACTCGCTATGAGTTTCCGCCATGTCATCCTCGATCAATCAATTGTTTTAATTTGTTTGAGTCAAGATTCTAAGCCGCTCAGCGCCAATCCAACAAGCGGCGCGAATACCGCATTGCAGCATTCGGACTTACCCCAAGAGAACAACGCTCTACAGAGAGAAGCGGAGTTAGGGCTTTCCATGACCCGGCCGATTTTTTGCATTTGCATATTGACGTCGCAAATTTGCCTACCTAGAATCAAACAACTGTTTAATTCGGCAAATACAGGTTAAGTAGTTGAAAACAGGGACTTGTGCACTCGCAGCACGCACATGAACCCAGACATATCAAGGGGCTTCACCGTGTCCGATTCAGTCATTTCCCGTCCCCCGGCGGGCGTATCCAGCTCGTCCGCGAATTGTGCATCCGCAGCAAAAGCAAGTGCCCGCGACGCTGCCTCTCCCGAACTGACCTTGGCCGTGCTTGCCGCCCATGGCGGCTTGGCGCTCGCTCCTCCTCATCTGGCGGAACTGGTCGACGCTTACCGCTACGTCGGTCCGATGCTGGGCCGCATTCGCCGCGGCAATGCGCGGGCCGATGAACCCGCGCACATCTTCGTGGCCAAGGCTTTCGACCAGACGGCCTGAGTCCCCCGCCATCCATCGTCGCGCTGGCAGTCCGCAGCCTGTGCGCGCGGCGCGCACCGTCCCAGGCAAGGCATCACGAAGCGCATCAGCGCGAAGGTTCTCGCATGCACACGGATCCGACTTTCCTGACTTTGGCTGAAGCCAGCCGTCTGATTGCCACCAAGGCCCTGTCCCCGGTCGAACTGACCGAGGCCTGTCTGGCGCGGGCCGCCGACGTCGACGGCGCCCTGCACAGCCTCATCACCCCCACGCCCGAACGGGCGCGCAGCGAGGCGCGCCTGGCCGAAGCGCAAATCATGCGCGACGGACCGCGCAGCGCGCTGCATGGCATTCCCTACACGCTCAAGGATGTCTACGAGACCGCGGGCGTGCGCACCACCGGGCAATCGCGCCTGCTTGCCGATAACGTTCCCGCGCATGACTGCCATGCCCAGACGGCCCTGGCCGGCGCCGGCGGCGTGTTCCTGGGCAAGACCACCACGTGGGAATTCGCGCACGGCGGCCCCTCTTGGGATGTAGTGGCCCCGCCCGCGCACAATCCGTGGAACACCGAGCGCCATCCCGCCGGCTCGTCGTCGGGTTCAGGCGCGGCCATCGCCGCCGGCCTTTGCCTGGCCACGATGGGCACCGACACGGGTGGCTCCATCCGCATGCCGGCCGCCGCTTGCGGCATCGCCGGCATCAAACCTACCTACGGCCGCGTCAGCCGCGTTGGTGTACTGCCCAATTCCTTCAGCCATGATCATGCCGGTCCCATGGCCTGGACCACCGAAGACCTGGCCATCCTGCTCGGACTGGTGGCCGGCCACGATCCGCGCGATCCCGCCAGCGTCGACCTGCCGGTGCCGGACTATCGCGCGGCGCTCACTGGCGATGCGCGCGGCCTGGTGTTAGGCGTGCCGTGGCATTGGATGGATGAAGAAGTACCGCTATCGCCGGGCAGCCGGCGGGCATTCGAAGCGGCACTGGAAGTACTGCGCGGTCTGGGCGCGACGCTACGGCCGGTGACCCTACCTTCCCTGCTCGAATACAACGACGCCAAACGCGTCATCGCCATGGGCGAGCTGTACGCCATCCATGAAGCCGATCTGCGGACGCGGCCCGAACTGTTCGGCGCCAGTTTGCGCTATCGCATCCTCTGCGGCGCGGTGCTGCGCGCCGAGGACTATATCCAGGCGATGCGCATGCGGACGCGGCTGGCGGCCGCCATGCAGGCGGTCTACCAGACGGTGGATCTGCTGGCCCTGCCTTGCACCGAACCGGCCGGCAAGCTGGAACCCACTTCGCCGCACTGGATGTTCGCGGCACCGAACTACACCACGCCGTTCAATTCCGCCGGCAATCCGGCCTTGTCCATATGCAATGGCTACGACGACGATGGCATGCCCTATTCGCTGCAACTGGCGGGTCGGTTGTTCGACGAAGCCACGGTGCTGCGCGTCGGTGATGCGTATGAAAAAGCCACGCCCTGGCGCCAGCGCCGTCCCGATATCGCCAGCCTGAGCGCGCAGTCCGTCGCCACGATTTCTTGAACGCTACCCCCGCATTGCCCGGTCCACGCCGGATTCATCGTCAAACCGTGTTTCGCTTCGGAGAACCATCTTGCTCCTGAAAAAACTTGCGGCTCCCCTCATGGCCGCCGCGCTTGCCCTGGCCCTGCCCACCGCCGGCGCACGCGCGGAATCGGTACTGCGCGTCGCCACGACGCTATCGGACGTGCCCTTGACCACTGGCCAGGCCAGCCAGGGGGGCGAAGGCATGCGATTCATCGGTTTCACCTTGTACGACGGTCTCATCAACTGGGACTTGTCACGTTCAGACGTCGCCGCCAAGCTGCGCCCCGCCCTGGCCGAGAGTTGGTCGGTGGATGACGCCACGCACACCAAGTGGACCTTCAAGCTGCGCCCCGACGTCAAGTTCCACGATGGCTCCACCTTCACCGCCGATGCCGTCGTATGGAACCTGGACAAGCTGCTCAAGCGCGATGCGCCGCAGTTCGACCAGGCCCAGGCCACGCAGGCCAGCCAATACGTGCTGAACATCGCGTCCTATCGCGTCATCGATCCGATGACCGTCGAAATCACCACCAAGTCGGCCGATGCCGTCTTCCCCTACCTGATCGCCGACGTCGGCATCTCCAGCCCGGCCCGCTACAAGGAGGTCGGCGGCGACTGGAACAAATTCGCCATGACGCCGTCCGGTACCGGCCCCTGGAAGCTGGACAAGCTGGTGCCGCGCGAACGCGCGGAACTCGTGCGCAATCCCAATTACTGGGACCCGAAGCGCGTGCCGAAAGCGGATCGCATGGTGCTGCTGATGATGCCGGATCCCAATACCCGCGTCGCCGCACTGCTGTCCAAGCAGGTGGACTGGATCGAGGCGCCGCCGCCCGACACCCTGCCGCGCCTGAAAGAAGCGGGCATGCAGATCGTCACCAACATCTATCCGCATAACTGGCCCTACCAACTGAGCTACTCGGAAGGCTCGCCCTTCCGCGACATCCGCATCCGCAAGGCCGCCAACCTGGCCATCGACCGCAAGGGCCTGGTGGAATTTCTCGGGGGTACCGCCATTCCGTCCGAAGGCATGGTCGATCCCAAGCATCCGTGGTTCGGCCAGCCGACCTTCAAGATCCGCTACGACCCGGACGAGGCGCGCAAACTGATGAAGGAAGCCGGCTATAGCCCCGAGCATCCGCTGCACGTCAAGTTCGCCATATCGACCTCAGGGTCGGGACAGATGCAGCCGCTGCCCATGAACGAATACGTCCAGGAAAACCTCAAGGCCGTCGGCTTCGACGTCGAACTGGAAGTGCTCGAATGGGAAGCGCTGCGCGCGCGGCGCCGCGCGGGTTCCGCTGCACCGGAAAACAAGGGCGTATCCGGAATCAACAACAGCTTCGGCTATTGGGATCCGGACATCGGCCTGATCGGCACGGCGTGGTCCAAGATGAAGCCTCCGTCCGGCTACAACTGGGGCGGCTTCAGCGACAAGGAAGCCGATGAACTGGCGGCCCGCGCCAAGGTGGAATTCGATCCCGCCAAGCAGGACGCCATTCTGGCCAAACTGCACGCGCGCATCGTCGACCAGGCCATGTGGATCTGGGTGGTGCACGACCTGAATCCTCGCGCGATGGCGCCCAACGTCAAGGGTTTCGTACAGGCGCAAAGCTGGTTCCAGGACCTGACGCCCGTCTACCTGCAGTAAGGATTCCGCCATGCTCAGATACTTCCTGCGCCGCCTGGTCTACACCCTGCCCATCGCGCTGGGCGTCACGCTGGTCTGCTTCGCCCTGGTGCATCTGGCCCCCGGCGACCCCATCAGCGCGGTGCTGCCGGAGAACGCGTCGGCCTCGGTGGTCCAGGAAATCAAAGCCGCGTATGGCTTCGACAAGCCCTTGCCCCTGCAATACCTGATCTGGCTGGGCCGCGTGACGCAGGGCGACCTGGGCATGTCGATCAAGACCGGTCGGCCGGTAGCAGCGGAAATCGGTCCGGCCATCGCCAATTCCATGCTGCTGGCGGCGGCCAGCATCTTCCTGGCTTTCGTCGGGGGATGCGCGCTGGGCGCGGTGGCCGGCTATACGCGGCGGCGCGGAGTGGACCGTGCCGTGACGGCGGTGGCCGTGACCGGCGTGTCCCTGCCGCATTATTGGCTGGGCATGGTGCTGATCGTGTTCTTTTCAGTGGAGCTGCGCTGGCTGCCGGCCACCGGCATGGGCGGCCCGGACCTGGCGCACCTGATCCTGCCGGCCGTGACGCTGGCCGTGATTCCCATGGGTATCATCGCGCGTTCGGTGCGGGCGTCGGTCAGCGAGATCCGCCGCCAGGAATTCGTGCAGACGCTGTATGCCAAGGGACTGCGCGGCCCGCGGGTCTTCCTGCATGTGGCCAAGAACGTGGCGCCCACCGTCATGGCGGTGATGGGCCTGCAGTTCGCGCAGATGCTGGGCGGCTCCATCCTGGTGGAGACCGTGTTCTCCTGGCCCGGCACCGGCTTCCTGTTGAACGCGGCCATCTTCACGCGCGATCTGCCCATCCTGCAAGGAACCATCCTTGTGCTGGCAATGCTGTTCGTCTTCACCAACCTGCTGGTCGACGTGCTGCAGATGCTCGTCGATCCGCGCGTCAAGCGCGCCTGACAGGAGACCTCCATGCGCATGCAGACCGTACCGTCCGCCGCCGCCACCCTCACCCCGGCCGCCGCTTTCCGCCGGCCTGGCCGGGGCTACTGGCACACCGTCAGGCGCCGCCTGTCGCGCGATCCCCTGACGCTGGGCTGTGCCGCCATCCTGCTGCTGATCATCGGTATCGCCGTCGCCGCCCCCTGGCTGGGCCTGGACGATCCCTTCAGGATGAGCATGATCCGGCGCCTGAAGCCGCCCGGCTACCAGGGCCACCTGCTCGGCACCGATGAACTGGGCCGCGACATGCTGGCGAGGCTGATCTTCGGCGCACGGCTGTCCCTGTTCACCGGCTTCGTGCCGGTGGTGCTGGCCACGCTGATCGGCGGCGGACTGGGCATCATCGCGGGGTTCACGGGCGGCCGCTGGAACATGATCATCATGCGCCTTATCGACGTGTTCTACGCTTTCCCCTCTGTGCTGCTGGCCGTGGCGATTTCCGGCGCGCTGGGCGCTGGCCTGCTCAACAGCATCGTCTCGCTGACGCTGGTCTTCATTCCGCCCATCGCCCGCATCGCCGAAAGCGTCACCACCCAGGTGCGCGAGCAGGACTTCGTCGAGGCCGCGCGCGCCACCGGTGCGTCGGGTTGGCGCATCGTGCAAGGCCATGTGCTGGCCAACGTCATCGGTCCCATCCTGGTCTATGCGTCCAGCCTGATCAGCGTCAGCATCGTGATTGCCTCGGGCCTGAGCTTCCTGGGCCTGGGGGTCAGTCCGCCCAACGCCGAATGGGGCCTGATGCTGAACACCTTGCGCCAAGCCATCTACGTCGCTCCGATGACCGCCATCCTGCCCGGCATCATGATTTT
The DNA here is from genome assembly GCF_021325795.1 of Bordetella sp. LUAb4. Lineage (GTDB taxonomy): Bacteria > Pseudomonadota > Gammaproteobacteria > Burkholderiales > Burkholderiaceae_B > Bordetella_C. The sequence continues at coordinate 758,547 of NZ_JAHPZX010000001.1, forward strand.
CGTGACCTCGATGTGCTTCAACCTGATGAGCGACGGCCTGCGCGGCGCCATGGACATCAAGAACGGATAAGGAGCGTCACATGCTATTTCGCGCCAAGAAGCAGGACCGATCCAAGACCGTCCACGGCGCCGCCACCCATGACGGCGAAGCGCTGCGCCTGCTGGACCGCGCCAACGGCCCCGATCCGCGCGATCGCGGCGGCCCGGCTCAGCCGATGTTGATCGTCAAGGACTTGCAGAAGCACTACGACATTGGCCGCAGCACATTGCGCGGCCCGCGCAGCGTGGTACGCGCGGTCGACGGCGTCAGCTTCGACGTGGCCAAGGGTGAAACCCTGGGCATCGTCGGCGAATCCGGCTGTGGCAAGTCCACCACCGCCCGCCTGTTGATGCACCTGGTCGAACCGGACGCCGGATCGGTGATCTTCGATGGCGAGGAAGTGTCCGATGTCAGGGGCATCAGCGTGCGCGACCTGCGCCGCAATATGCAGATGGTGTTCCAGGACAGCTACGCCTCGCTCAACCCGCGCCTGACCCTGGCCGACAGCATCGCCTTCGGACCCGCCGTCAGCGGCATGCCGCGCGCGCAGGCCCTGGCCCGCGCACTGACGCTGCTGCGCATGGTGGGACTGGACCCGGAAAGCTACGCCCAGCGCTATCCGCATGAACTGTCCGGCGGCCAGCGCCAGCGCGTGAACATCGCCCGCGCCCTGGCCATGGGGCCACGCGTGCTGATTCTGGACGAATCGGTGTCGGCGCTGGACAAGTCGGTCGAAGCGCAGGTGCTGAACCTGTTGCGCGAACTCAAGCGCGATCTCGGCCTGACGTACATCTTCATCTCCCACGACCTGAACGTGGTGCAGTACATCAGCGACCGCGTGATGGTGATGTATCTGGGCCAGGTGGTGGAGTCTGGGCCGGTGGATCGCATCTACGGCGCGACCCGCCACCCCTATACCGCCGCGCTGCTGTCATCGCGGCCCTCGATGGATCCGCGTAAACGCGTGGCGCAGCCGCCGTTGTCCGGCGATCCGCCCAATCCAATCAATCCACCTTCGGGCTGCCGCTTCCGCACCCGCTGCCCGCGAGCGCAGGAACGCTGCGCCAGTGAAGCTCCCATGCTGGCAGCGGCGCCGGACCATGACGCCCACCTGACCGCCTGCCACTTCCCGCTGACGGCCGCCGACGGCGTGGCGCCCACCGGGGCGGCCTTCCTGCATGACGCCACGGGGCGCGGCGGTAACGGCGCCGACCATGCCACCGTCAACGCCAACGGCGACGGCCACGCCGCCAAGCGCCTGCTGCGCCTGCAGGCTTGAGGAGACTGCCATGACAGACCCGAGCACCCCCGCAGCGCTGGTCCAGGTGCAGGACCTGACCGTGCGTTTTTCCAACCGCGACATGAACCTGCCGGTCGTCAATGGCGTCAGCTTCTCGCTGAACCAGGGCGAAGTACTGTGCCTGCTGGGCGAATCGGGCTCGGGCAAGAGCGTGACCATGCGCGCGTTGATGCGGCTGCTGCCCGACAGCGCGCAATTGGGCGGTCAGGTGCGCGTGGACGGCACCGACATCCTGGATCTGCCGCGCAAGAAACTGCCGGACATCCGCGGGTCCCTGATCTCGATGATTTTCCAGGAACCGCTTACCGCGCTGGATCCGGTGTACACCATCGGCCAGCAGATCGCCGAAACCGTGCGGCGCCACGAAGGCTGCGACCGCCGTGCCGCCATGCGGCGCGCGCTCGATCTGCTGGAACTGGTGCAGATTCCTTCGGCGGCACGGCGCCTGGCCGCGTATCCGCACGAACTGTCGGGCGGCTTGCGCCAACGCGCCATGATTGCCCTGGCCCTGTCCTGCCGGCCCAAGCTGCTGCTGGCCGACGAGCCGACCACCGCGCTCGATGCCACGGTGCAGATCCAGGTGCTGCTGCTGATGCGCGAACTGCAGCGCGAATTGGGCATGGCCACCATCTTCGTCACGCACGATCTGGGCGTGGCCTGCGAAGTCGCCGACAAGGTGGCCGTGATGTATGCCGGCCGCTTCGTCGAGACCGGTGCCATCGCGGACATCATGGACCATCCCGCCCATCCCTATACCCAGGGCCTGCTGCGCTCCACCGTCCATGGCGGCCAGCGGGGCGAGGACCTGGCTCCCATCCCGGGCGCGCCGCCTGACCTGGCGGCATTGCCGCCGGGCTGCTGCTTCGCGCCGCGCTGTGCCGTGCGCCAGAACGTTTGCGACAGCGCGGTACCCGTCCTGTCCGGACGCGAAGGCCGCGGCCATGCGGCTCGTTGCATTCTGCCGCCGTCCCAGATCACCCTTCTACAGGAACATTCCGCATGAGCGCCCAGCTTCATCACCTGTCCGTCGGCGAAGCCGCCCGCCTGCTGCAAGCGCGCAAGCTGTCGCCGGTCGAATTGCTGGAAGACTTCCTAGCGCGGATCGAAACCGTCGACGCCCGCGTGCATAGCTACTTGCTGGTCACCGCCGACAGCGCCCGCGCCAGCGCGCGCCAGGCCGAAGCCGACATCATGGCCGGCCGCTGGCGTGGACCGCTGCACGGCGTCCCGTACGGCGTGAAGGACAACTACTACACTCGCGGCGTGCGTACCTGCGCCGGCTCGCGCCTGCTGCTGGACTTCGTGCCCGATCATGATGCCGCGGCCATAGAAAGACTGCGCGACGCCGGCGCCATCTTGCTGGGCAAGCTGAACACGTGGGAGTATGGCACCGGCACCGGCGCCGTGCATTTCGACCTGCCCTTCGAACCGGCGCGCAATCCCTGGAACCTGGATCACTTCACCGGTGGCTCGTCCACCGGCGCCGGGGCTGCGGTGGCGGCCGGAACCGCCATGTTCGCGCTGGGTTCGGATACCGGCGGATCGGTGCGTCTGCCGGCGGCCGCTTGCGGTCTGCAAGGCATGAAGCCGACCTATGGCCGTGTCAGCCGCCATGGCATCCTGCCCAACTGCTACACCCTGGACGTGCCGGGTCCCCTGACCTGGACGGTGGAAGACAGCGCCATCGCGCTGCGCGCCATGGCCGGCCATGATGCGCGCGACCCGGGCAGCGTCGACGCGCCGGTGCCGGATTACCTGGCGGGTCTGGAACGCGGGGTGCGTGGGTTGCGCATAGGCATCGTGCGCGACCTGGGCGCCGAAGGCGAACGCGTGGACGCCGCCAACTGGCAAGGCATCGAGGACATGGCGCGCGTGCTGCTTGCGCAAGGCGCAACGCTGGTCGACGTGTGCTTGCCGGCGGCCGTGACCGACTACCGCCAGGCCAGCTCGGTCATCAACTGGACCGAATCGCTGTCCATCCACGAGCAGGATTTCATGACGCGCGCGGGCGACATGGGACAGGCGCTGCGCGACAAGATGATGAACGGTTTCATGACCCGCGCGGTCGACTACCTGGCCGCCCAGCGCCGCCGGCGCGAACTGGCCGCGGCCACGGACGCGCTGCTGCGCAGTGTCGACGCGCTGGTGCTGCCTTGCGCCTTCCATACGGCGCCGCCTTACGCCGACCCCGAACGCGTCATCGCCTATACCGCCGACACCGCCTGCCCGCCCTTCAATATGTCCGGGCATCCGGCGATGGCCGTATGCACCGGCTTCGATGCCGCGGGCCTGCCGACGAATGCGCAGATCGTCGGCCGCTGGTTCGATGAAGCCACGGTATTCCAGGTGGCCCGTGCCTATGAGCGGGACACGGCCTGGCGCGCCCAGCGGCCCAAGCTCTGACTCTGACTCGGTCTCTGCCTCTGACGGCGTCCGCGTTGCGGCCATCGCCCCCAACTCCACCAGCCTTGCCACGGGAAGACCATGCCCCTCACCCTGGACCACGCGCTTTTCCATCTATCCGCGGGCGAAGCCGCGCGCCTGCTGCAAGCCCGCGAACTGTCGCCGGTCGAACTGCTCGATGCCTTCCTCGACCGCATCGAAGCGGTCGACGACCGGGTGCATAGCTACCTGCTGCTTACCGCGGACAGCGCGCGGGCCAGCGCCCGCCAGGCTGAAGCCGACATCATGGCGGGCCGTTGGCGCGGTCCGCTGCATGGCATCCCCTACGCGGTGAAGGACAACTACTACACGCGCGGCGTGCGCACCTGCGGCGGCTCGCGCCTGCTGCTGGACTTCGTGCCCGACCACGACGCCGCGGTGGTGGAAAAACTGGCCGTTGCGGGTGCGGTGTTGCTGGGCAAGCTCAATACCTGGGAATACGGCACCGGCAATGGCGGCGTCTACTTCGACCTACCCTTCGAACCCGCGCGCAACCCTTGGAATCTCGACCACTTCACCGGCGGATCGTCCACCGGTTCCGGCGCCGCGGTGGCCGCCGGAACCGCCATGGTGGCCATGGGATCCGACACCACCGGATCGGTGCGGCTGCCGGCGGCCGCCTGCGGTTTGCAGGGCATGAAGCCGACCTACGGACGCATCAGCCGGCACGGCATCCTGCCCAATTGCTATTCCATGGACACCCCCGGGCCACTGACCTGGACGGTGGAAGACAGCGCGATCATGCTGCGCGCGGTGGCGGGCCATGACGCGCGCGACCCCGGCAGCGCCAACGTGCCGGTGGCCGATTACCTGGCCGCGCTGGAGCGTGGTGTGCGCGGCCTGACCATAGGCGTGCTGCGCGACCTGGGTAGTGAGACCGACCTGGTCGATCCGGCCAACCGCGCGGGCCTGGAGGACATGGCGCGGGTCTTGCAAGCGCAGGGCGCCCGCCTGGTCGACGTGCTGCTGCCCGCCCCCGTCGCGGACTACCGCGCTGTGACGTCGGTCATCAACTGGAGCGAATCGCTCGCCATCCATGAACGCGACCTGCAGGAACGTGGCGCCGACATGGGCTACGCGCTGCGCGACAAGCTGATGTCCGGCTACACCACGCGCGCGGTCGACTACCTGGCGGCGCAACGGCGCCGGCGCGAATTAACCGACGCCACCAATGCCATGTTGAATTCGGTCGATGCCGTGATCACGCCCTGCGCCTACCACGTGGCGCCGCCTTTCGCGGATAACGACGTCGTACGCGCCTTCACCAGCGAAAACGCCTGCCCGCCCTTCAACGCGTCCGGCCATCCCGCCATGACGATCTGCACCGGTTTCGATGCGGGCGGCCTGCCCACCAATGCGCAGATCGTCGGGCGCTGGTTCGACGAAGCGACCGTGCTGCAGGTCGCACGCGCCTACGAACGGGAGACCGACTGGCGTGCGCGCCGCCCGCGGCCCTGATCCGCTGCTGTTTCCTGTTTTCTATTTGCTGTTTTCTATTTGCTGTTTTCCATTGCCCGCTTTGCGTTTGCTGTTCCCTGATCCCCACTTTCCACGCCTGTTTACCTGGAGCTTGTGATGCCTCTAGAACCCACACCCGCCTGGAGCGCCGACGACATCGCCGCGCATTGCCGGCGCTATGGCCTGACGCTGCCGGCGCCGATGCTTGCCCGCATGCACGAACTGTCCGCCAACGTCACCCGCACCGGGCTGGCCATACCGCGCCAACCGGTGAAGGACAATGAGCCGGCCCTGGTGTTCGCCATGCCGACGCCCACGCCGCGCTGACGCCCACGTCATCCATCCCTCATCGAGGATATGCCATGCAGCCCTATGAATTGACCGCCTCCGAAGCGTCGGCGCTGATTGCCGATCGCAAGCTGTCCGTGGAGGAACTGGCCCGCTCCACCCTGGCCTACATCGCCACGCGCGAACCGGTGATCCGCGCGTGGAGCCACGTCGACCCCGACCTGGTCCTGCGCAATGCGCGGGAACTGGACAAGACCGCGCCGCGCAGCCCGCTGCATGGCCTGACCTTCGGCGTCAAGGACGTGATCGATACCTTCGACATGCCCACTCAGCACAATTCACCGCTCTATGTGAATCACCGTCCGGGCCAGGACGCCGCCTGCGTGGCGGTGGTGCGCCATAGTGGCGCGCTGGTCGTCGGCAAGACTGACACGGTGGAGTTCGCATCCGGCGGACGCCGTGCCGCCAGCCGCAATTCGCACAACCTGGCGCACACGCCGGGTGGCTCCTCGTCAGGCTCCGGCGCGGCGGTCGGCGACCGCCAGGTGCAGTTGGCGTTCGGCACGCAAACCGGCGGCTCCCATATACGCCCCGCCGCGTTCAACGGCATCTACGGCATCAAGCCCACCCATGGCATCGTCAGCCGGGAAGGCGCCAAGATGTACTCGCACACGCTGGACACCATAGGCTGGTACGGACGCTCGGTGGCCGACCTGCAACTGGTGGGCAGCGCTTTCCGGCTGCCTGGCTTGGTGCAAGCCCAAAATCAAGGCCAGACCGCGGCCCAAAATCAAGCCCAGGCTCAGGCGCCGTCGCTGCGCGGCCTGCGGGTGGCCCTGTGCCGTGGCCCCAACTGGGAAGCCGCCGACGCCTGGGGCCGGGCCGCGCTCATGGAAGCCGGCAAGCGCCTGGAGGCCGCGGGCGCGAAGGTGGTGGAGTTCGATCTGTCCGCCCCTTTCGAAGGGCTGGATGCCGCGCAACAGACCGTCATGCGTGGCGAGGGCCGCGCCGCCTTCCTGCCGGATTATCTGGGCCGCCATCACCTGCTGCATCAGGACTTCCGCGATCTGGTGGAAAACCAGCGCGAGATCACACCCACGCAATTGGCCGATGCGTATGATCTGGCCGCGCGTTGCCGGGCGGAATTCGACGCGCTGTTCGCCGCCACCAGCGGCGGCCGGGGCGGCCAGTTCGACGTCCTGATGACGCCGCCCTCGCCCGGCGAGGCGCCGGAAGGATTGCAGGACACGGGCGATCCCGCCTTCAACGCCATGTGGACCTTGCTGCACGTCCCCTGCGTCGGCATCCCGGTAGGCAAGAGCCAGCGTGCGCTGCCCTTGGGCATCCAGCTGGTGGGGCCGCGCTTTGCCGACGCTCAGTTGCTGGCCATCGCCGCGGCGTGCGCGCCGGCCATCCATGCCGGCGGCCGCCTCGATCCGATCAGCTTGGGATGATCCTCAGCTCCCCAGCAGGTCCTCGATCATGATGGGCAGCTCCCGCTTGCGTACGCCGGTGGCGTGATAGACGGCGTTGCCGATCGCCGCCGCCGTGCCCGCCAGGCCGATTTCCCCCACGCCGCGCGCGCCCAGCTCGTTGAGCACCGGGTCGGGATAGTCCAAAAAGGTGACATCGATTTTCGGACTATCGGCGTGGGTGGCCATGATGTAGTCGGCCAGGTTGCGGTTCACCGGGGCGCCGGTGGCGGGGTCATAGTGCGTATGCTCGAACAGGGCCATGCCCACGCCCATGACCACCGCGCCTTCGATCTGGTTGCGTGCCGCGCGGGGATTGAGCATGCGCCCGGCATCGATCACGGTGACGACGCGGTTGACGCGCAAGCGGGCGATCTCGGGCCACCACATCACTTCGATGAAGTGCGCGCCATAGGAATTGATGGACCATTTCTTTTTCAGCGGATCACCGCTGAAGCCGCCCTCCGCGGCGTTGGCGTCCGCGCTGACGGCGCTCAGCCCCGCCTCTTTCACGATGTCGCCGTAGGGCACACCCGACTGCGCATCGGCACCTTTCACATGGACGCGGCCCGCGCTCAGCGCCAGCGTATCGGGTTTGCGGTCCGCATAAGCCTTGGTCTTGGTCGCCGTCTTGAGCAATCGCTTGACCGCGCCCCGAGTGGCCTGCAGCACGGCCGGGATGACCGATGCGGTGGCCGTGGAGCCGCCCGATATGGGTCCCTCCGGCAAGGATGTATCACCCAGGACGACTTCGATGCGCTCCAATGGAATACCGGTTTCCTCGCTGACCAGTTGCGCCATGATGGTATAGGTCCCGGTGCCCAGATCCTGGGTGGCGCAGGCGACCCGCGCGCTGCCATCGGCGCGCAAGGCCACGCTGGCTTGCGCCGGCTGGCGCGCGCCCAGCCAGGAACAGGACGCCATGCCCCACCCCAGGACCGCGCCATCGCGCCGCATCGATCCCACCGCCGGGTTGCGTTCGGCCCAGCCGAAGCGTTCCGCCCCCACGCGCAGGCTTTCCACCAGATGCCGAGAGGAAAACGGCAGGCCATTGCCTTCGTCATGATCCGGTTCGTTGCGCAGGCGCAGCGCCAGTGGATCCATGTCCAGCGCCAGCGCCAGCTCGTCCATGGCGGATTCCAGGGCATACAGCCCAGGTACCGCGCCCGGCCCCCGCATCGAAGTGGGAGTGCCGATATGCCGGCGGGCCAGGCCCGATGTGACGCGCAGGTTGGCCGTGCGATACATATGCGGCGTGGCTTCCCCGCAGCTTTCCTCGTAATCGTCGAGGATGGACGTATGGTTCAGATAGTCCTGCTGCAAGGACAGCAGTTTGCCGTCCCGTTCGGCGCCCAGGCGCATGCGCTGCTGCGTGCGCGGCCGGTGCCCCACGCTCTGGAACATCATGGGGCGCGACAGCACCAGCTTGACCGGCGCGCCCAACTGACGCGCGGCGCAGGCGGCCAGGGCCGAGTGGGGCCAGGGCCACAGCTTGCCGCCGAAACCGGAGCCCAGGAAGCGTGTGATCACGCGCACGTTTTCCTTGCTCGTCCCCAACATCTGCACCATCACGGCCTTGTGGTTGACCACCGCCTGCGACGTCTCGTAGAGCGTATAAGCCTCGCCATCCCAGACCGCCACGGTGGCATGCAGCTCGATGGGATTGTGCGTCTCGGCGGGCGTGGCATAGGTTTGGTCGACGCGCACAGGCGCGGCGTCGTAGGCGGCCGCCGCGTCGCCCCGTTCGCTTTGCACCTTGGGTGCATCCTGGCTTTCCAGATGCGGATCGACGTTCGGCTCCGCCGCCACATAGCTGACGCGCACGGCCGCGGCGGCCGCGGTGGCCTGCTCGAACGTATCGGCGACCACCAGGGCCACGTACTGGCCGTAGTAGCGGATCACGTCGTCGTCGAAAGGCGGACGGGCTTCGTCCAGCGACGCCCCCTGCACCCGGTACAGGGGACCGATATTGCCCCGATGCAATACCAGGCGCACGCCGGGCATGGCTTCAGCCGGCACGGTATCCAGCGCCGCGATGCGGCCATGGGCAATCGTGCTGCATACGGGCACGGCGTAGCGCATGCCGATGAAATGGAAATCGGCGGTGTAGGCCGCCTGGCCGCTGACCTTCAAGGGCCCATCGATACGGCTCACCGCTTTGCCGATGACGGCATAGCCTGCGGCCGCCGGCGCGGGCGCCGTGGTTTTCTCTGCGACAGTGGACATGGCTGCTCCTTTTCCCGCTGGTCCTGCTCAATTGGATATGGCGCTGGCTGGCTGCGCCGCCGCCTGGCGCAAGGCCTGCACCAGGCAGCGGCGCGCCAGTTCGACCTTGAAGCCGTTGTCTCGCAGTGGCCTGGCGTCGCGCAGCGCGGCATTCGCGGCCGCAAGGAAGACACCCTCTTCAGGCGCCTGATCGCGCAGCAGGGCTTCCGCTTCGGGCGCGCGCCAGGGCCGCGTGCCGACACCGCCCAAGGCCACCCGCACATGGTCGATACGCCCATCGGCGATGCCCAGCACCACGGCGGCCGATGCCAGGGCAAATTCATAGGAAGCGCGATCGCGCAGCTTCAGGTACACCGAACGGCTGCCTGGCCGGGGCGGCGGCAAGGACACATGCGTCACCAGGTCACCCGGCTGCAACACTGTCTCCCTTTCCGGCGTATCGTCGGGCAAGTAGAAAAACTCGCCGATGGGAACGGCGCGCTGGCCCTGCATCCCCTCGATATGAACCGTGGCTTCCAATGCCATCAAGGCCACATTCATGTCGGAAGGATTGCTGGCGACACAGTTTTCGCTGGTACCCAGCACGGCCAGATTGCGGTGAAAGCCCTGGATGGCGGGGCAGCCGCTGCCGGGATCGCGCTTGTTGCACGGCGACACCGGATCGCGGAAATAGACGCAGCGAGTGCGTTGCAGCAGATTGCCGCCGGTGCTCGCCATATTGCGCAGTTGCGCCGAGGCGCCCGCCATGAGCGCCTGCGACAGCACGGCGTAGTCACGCAGGACGCCGGCGTCCTGTGCCAGATCCGAGTTGCGCACCAAGGCGCCGATGCGCAGGCCACCGTCAGGGGTCGGCTCGACATCCTCCAGGGGCAGGCGGTTGATGTCGACCACGTAGTCGGGCCGCTCGACCTCCAGCTTCATCAAGTCCACCAGGGTGGTGCCCCCGGCCAGAAAACGCACCCGGGCACCCTGCTGGGCGGTAGCGGTGGCACCGCCCGCCTGTACCGCGCCCGCGATGTCGGCGGCTCGCACGAATTGGAAATTCTGCATGGCGGCCTCCTCACGCCTTGCGGCGCACGTCCTGGATGGCAGCGACGATGTTGCCGTAGGCGCCGCAACGACAGATATTGCCGCTCATGGCTTCCTTGACCTCGGCATCACCGGGCCCCCATGGCTCCTCCAGCAAAGCCACGGCGGACATGATCTGTCCCGACGTGCAGTAGCCGCACTGGTAGCCGTCGTGCTCGACGAAAGCCTGCTGCATGGGATGAAGCTGGCCGGGCTGGCCCAGGCCTTCAATGGTCGTGATGGCGTCGCCTACATGGGCAATGGCCAGCGCCAGACAGGCATTCACGCGTCTGCCGTTGACATGCACCGTACAGGCCCCGCACTGGCCGTGGTCACAGCCCTTTTTCGTGCCGGTCAGGCCAACGTGGTCGCGCAAGGCGTCCAGGAGCGTGGTGCGGGGATCGAGTTCCAGTTCATGCGATTCGCCGTTCACGACGAGCGTGGTCGATACCAGACAGGTGGCCCCGCGTGGGGCCTCTGGCGCGACGGGGCGGGGAGCATCGGGTGCCATGGCAATCTCCGAGGAAAAGACGCCGAGGCGACCTGGAGCGGGAACCTCGCGCAAATATCCGTCACGCTCAGGCAAGCGCCATGCCGGATAGCGGGGACCAATGGGAAAAATTTTCAGTTTCATACATTGCCCATCAATTGCGCGCATCCGGGATGCCTCTCTATTTGGGCGATTTTGCATGCAAAAGAAACACATTTAGCCGCATCATCCCTCGGTTTCCCCAAAATTACGAAGTTCTTTTGTACACAATTTTCGTTTACGATTATTAGCAACATCCTTGTTAGGATCCGATTGAAATAATTAATTAAGTTAACTACTATTCACTACATCATTTGTAGTAGCCAGTTTCACATGGCACCGGTAGCGCGGCCGCGTCGCGCTAACACGGCACAGCTTCCCGCGCCGCCCGCACGACCACCATGCGAATCAAAGCGATCCTATGCAGGTTGGTTTTCGTCGTCTCCGCGCTCTTCTGCGCGGCGACGGCATGGGCGGGGGAATTTCGTCTGGAAAGCGCGCCGGCCGAGCCTGTCGACCTGGCGCCCTATGTGGATGTCTATGACGATGTGACCGGCCGGCTACGCCTGTCCGATTTACTCAGCATGACGCGAGCGTCGCCCGTCATCTTCCAGCGTGTCGGCAAACATCCGCAGCCGCAGCCCACCCAAGCCACGCGCTGGTTGCGCGTCACCGTTCAAAACGATTCCGTCGTCGCGCAGCGGCTTGCCCTGATCCCCGCGCCCGCCAATGCGGACGAGGTCGAGGTCAATATGGAGCTGGGCGGGGTGTGGACCACGACGCGCTTCGGCAGCTCCATTCCCCTGAACGAACATACCAATACCAATGAGCGCGACGGCAATCATTTCGTGCTGCCCGCTGGCGCGCAAGCGCGTTTCTACATCAGCGTGCGCAATGCCCTGCCCGACACCACCATGCCGATCCTGGAATCGGCGGAACGTCATACGCAGGTCAAATCGACCACGCTGGCCTGGGACGCCGCGCTGATAGGGGGCCTGGCCGCCCTGGCCTGGTGCGCGGTTCTGATCGGCTGCATCACGCAACGCATGCCGTACATCTACCTGGGCCTGCTGGCCGCCACGGAGGCGCTGTACGAAGCGGCCATCCGCGGGCAGGCGCAAACCATGTTCTGGCCCGAAGCCGCCGGCTGGGGCAGCCGCGGCGAACTGCTGCTGGGCAGCATCAGCGTGGTGCTGTTCGTTCTTTTCCTGCGCAGCGTGGCACGGCGCGACCCGTTGCTGGCCGGTGGGCTGCTGGCGGTGGACATGGTGCTGGCGCTGCTGGCTGGCCTGCTGGTGGCGTCGTGGACCACCGATCTGTACACGGTGTCGGTGCTGTTGACCGCCATCGGCGCGGTGGTGGGCGTCAGCCTGTTGGCGGTGCTGCCTTTTCTGCCGCACCGCACCTTGCCCACGATCCGCCTGCTCGGCACCGCCGCCGCGCTATTGCTGTGCCACACGGTGCTGCATACGAGCAGCCTGCGCGAGCTGCAAACGCATTTCACGCTGTACCCCGAAGTGGGGATGAACGCCATGTCGGCGCTGCTGCTGGCGGCGCTGGGATCGACCCTGGCCATGCTCGCCGCGTGGACCAACCGGCTGCCCCGCCGCGTGCGCGGCACCGCAACCATGGGGCCGCGCGACCGCGCCAAGCTGCGCGTGCAGGTACAGATGCAGACCGCCGCGCTGGACCAGGCCTTGCAACAGGCTACCGAAAAAAGCCGGCAGCAGGACCAGTTGCTGGGGTATATCAGCCACGACCTGCGCGCGCCGTTGGCCACCATCTCCAACTACATGCGCCTGGTGCGGGCCGCCGCCACGCCGGAACAGCAATCCCACCTGGATGTCATCGAGCGCAGCCTGGGCCACCAATTCCAATTGGTCGACGAGGTGCTGACCTTCGCCCGCGGCCAGACCCAGCCCTTGGAACTGGTGCCGGCACCCGCTTCACCGACCCAGCTGCTGAGCGAAGTCATCGGCAACGCCGTGGCCTTCTGCGCGCCCAAGCGCAATGCCTTCCATTTCCTGCCGCCCGCCAGCCTGCCGGTCAGCGTAATGATCGATGCGGGGCGGCTGCGGCAGGTACTGCTGAATCTGCTGGACAATGCCGCCAAATTTACCCAGGACGGCCGCGTGTCCCTGTGCGTGACCTCACTGCGGCGGGACGACCACTGGATCCTGGAGTTCATGGTCGCCGACAACGGCCCCGGCATCCCGCTGGAACGCCAGGCGGAGATCTTCAGCGCGTTCCAGCAACTGCGCACCGAACACGGCGGCGTCGGGCTGGGCTTGTTCATCGCCGAACATATCGTCCGCGGCATGGGCAGCCAATTGAGCCTGGCCAGCACGCCGGGCGACGGCGCGCGCTTCAGCTTCCGCCTGGAAGTGCCGGGCGTGGACCAGACGCTGGTTTCGATGTCGCCCGTCAGCGTGGCGCCGCCCCCGCGCTTCCTTGAAGCCGCATTGACGCTGCCGCCGCTGGCGGCGCGCCAGACGTTGGCACAGCTGGCGCACGATGGCGAGGTCAGTGACTTGCGCGTGTGGCTGGCGCAGGCGCGCGCCGCTTATCCGGAATGCGACGCCTTCCTCAAACGGGTCGACACAGCCTTGGTGGACCTGGACCTGGGGACCATAGAAAACCTGGCCGCCGCGTCCTACGATGCGCCTTCCGCCAATGCCGCGATGCCGGCGCTGGCGACCGCGCCGGTGCTGGAGATCACGCCCGCGGCCCCGCCACGGTCAGCGCGCCGCCACAAGCGGACCGGCACGTAGCGGCAGCAGCACTTAGCGGCCACCCACTCCCTGGATTTCGCGGCCTATCGCCGACAGGACCACGGTACGTTCCACGCCGCCACGCTTGATGGCTTCCTTGGGCATGCCGAACACCACGCAGCTGTCTTCGTCCTGCGCCAGCGTGCGCGCGCCGGCTGTCCGCATTTCGAGCAGGCCAGCCGCGCCATCGTCACCCATGCCGGTCATGATGATACCCAGGGCATTGGCACCCGCATTGCGGGCCACCGAGCGGAACAACACATCCACCGATGGCCGATGGCGATTGACCAGCGGGCCGTCCAGCACGTCCACGTAGTACTGCGCGCCGCTGCGCTTGAGCACCATGTGGCGCCCGCCCGGCGCGATCAAGGCGCGCCCCGGCACCACCCGGTCGTTCGGCTGCGCTTCCTTGACGCTGATGCGGCACACGCCGTCGAGCCGCGCCGCGAAGGCCGCGGTGAATTTCTCCGGCATGTGCTGCACGATGACCAGGCCCGGGCAGACCCGCGGCAAGCCGGTCAGCACTTCCTCCAGCGCCTGCGTGCCGCCGGTGGAGGTGCCGATGGCGACGACCCGCTCCGTGGTCTGGGCCATGGCGCGTGCCTGCGGCGGCGGCAATACCGCATCGGCGCTGAGCTTGGGAGCCGGCACGGCCGGCGCGGGCGCACCGGGACGTACGCGCGCGCGCGCCGCGCTGCGCACCGTGGTGATCAGCTCGTTCGCCGCCTCGACCAGGAACTGCCGCAGGCCCAGCTTGGGCTTGGTGACGATGGCCACGGCACCCGCGGCCAGCGCATCGATGGAGGTGCGCGCGCCCTTCTCGGTCAGCGTCGAACAGATCACCACCGGTGTCGGGCGTTCCTGCATCAGCAGCCGCAGGAAGGTCAGCCCGTCCATGCGCGGCATCTCGATATCGAGCACGATGACATCGGGCCAGGCGTGGCCGGCCTGCTTCAGGCGCTCGATGGCGAGCAGCGGGTCGGCCACCGCGTGGCTGACGACGATGTCCGGCGCGTCGTTCAGCACGCCGGCCAGCACCTGGCGCACCACGGCGGAATCGTCGATGACCATGACGTTGATGGTAGACATGAAGTCCCGGGTCCTACGTAGTCGACCGTTCCGGCGGCAAGAGCAAGGCTTGCTTGACCCAGACGTCACCGGTCGCGATATTGAAAATGACTTGGCGATGGCCGCTGCCGAACAGATGCTCGGAGCGCACCGAAATACCGCGTTGCCGCAGCAGCTCGCGGGCGGCCTCGCCATTGCGCCTGCCGATCTCGACGGCTTGCGGTTGCGCACGGCCGGGAAACATATTGCCACCGCCGAAGATCTTCGCTTCGCACTCCTGCACACGGATTCCCTTCCGCTCCAACGCCTGCAGCATCAGTTCCACCACCTCCTCGCCATAGCGGCCGTCCAGCGGCGCGCCGCCGTGCTTGGGCCGCGACGCCAGCAGGAAATGCGACATGGCGCCCTCGCGGTAGCGCGGGTGCCACAAGGTGATGGATACGCATGAGCCCAACAAGGTGCGCACACGGTATTCGGCGGCCCCGACGAAATAATCGCCGGGCTGCAGGAACACGTCGATGCGTGGATCTTGCGGCGGCGCAGCGGCGCTCTTGGTGGATGACGCACTGACGCGCGAAGCAAGGAGGGATACACGCATGCTCAGACCTTGCGATAAACGGAGGGCATCACCGCGGTCACCGCCAGGTCGATGCCGTGCAGGCTTTCCGAATGGCCCACGAACAGCACGCCTCCCGGCTTGAGTTGCGACAGCACGCGCGTCACCACCTGGCGCTTGGTCTCGCCGTTGAAATAGATCATCACGTTGCGCAGGAACACCGCGTCGAAGGCGCCCAGATCCGGCAGCGGGGCATTCAGGTTGGCGTGGCTGAAACGAACGTGCTGGCGCAGGGACCGGTCCACCAGGAAGGTCCCCGCCTGCGGGCCCAGTCCTTTCAGGCAATAGCGTTTGAGCATGGCCGGCGGAATCTGCCGGCCGCGCTGTTCAGGGTAATGGCCGGTGCGCGCGCGCGTCACCACGCGCGTGCTGATGTCGGTACCCACCACTTCGAACGGCCGTCCATCCAGGCTGTCATGCAGCACCATGGCGATGGTGTAGGCCTCTTCGCCGGTGGAGCTGGCCGCGCTCCACACCCGATACGGCTGGCCGGCACGCAGCCGCGGCGCCTGCCCCTGGCCGCGGGCTTGGCGCCGCCCCGAGGTTTGCGCGGGGGTTTGCTCTTGCCCATGCGCCTCGCGGGCTTCGCGCGTCAGCACTTCGAAGTGACGCGGTTCGCGGAAGAAATACGTTTCGTTGGTGGTCAACAGGTCGATCGCCATCTGGGTCTCGACGCCGTCCTGGCCGCTCTTGAGCAAGGCGAAATAAGCCGCATAGCTGTCCAGGCCTCGCGCCTCCAGGCGCTTGGCCAGCCGGCCGCAGACCAAGGCCTTCTTGGCGGGCGACAAGCTGATCCCGGCGGCTTCGAAGATGAAGCGCTGGAACTGGGTGAATTCCTGGTCGGTTATGGCGTACATATATCGCTGCCTTCGCGCGCGCCGCGCCACAAGCCTTCGCGCAAACCGTCGACCCGATACCTGTGCTGCCGCAACCACCCCGGAATGGCGCTGCCGGCCATGGGGCGCGCGATGAAGTAACCCTGCCCCACCATACAGCCCAGCTCGCGCAGCAGCTGCCAGTCCTCTTCGTTCTCGATGCCCTCAGCGGTCGATACCAGGCCCATCTGGCGCGCCATGTCGATGGCCGCCTTCAGAATCACGCGCAGGTTCTTGCGCTTGATGGCCCCGTGCACGAAGCTGCGGTCTATCTTCAATTCGGTAAAGGGGATGCGCGCCAACTGCTGCATGGACGAAAAGCCGGTGCCGTAATCGTCGATGGACAAGCCGAAACCCCGCAGCCGCAGCCGCGCCAGCAAGCCGCGCGCATGGCCGCCGGGATCGACCAGCGAACTCTCGGTGATCTCGAAGCTCACTTGTTCGGGCGGCACATGGAAACGCTGCACCACGGCCACGATGTCGCGCGCCAGGCCGGGCCAATCCAGCAGCAGCGGCGACAGGTTGACTGAGAGCGTCAGGCGCAGCCCGCGGCTGTTCCAGCTGGCTGCCTGGGTCAGCGCCTGCTCCATCACGCTGAATGTCAGCGGCTGGATCAGGCCGTACTGTTCGGCCAAGGGCACGAAGCGCGTCGGCGAGACATTGCCCAGCGAAGGATGAGACCAGCGGGCCAAGGCCTCCACGCCCCGCACCAGGCCGGTATTCATATCCACCTTGGGCTGGTACTCGACATGGATCTGGCCCTGGCCCAGGGCCGCCTCCAGCATGCCGGGCGGAATGGGCGCGGCCTCGTCCAAGGCGCCACGGCGCGGCCGCGCCAGCGCGCCATAGGCATCCAGCGCGTGGCGCAAGGCTTCGCGCGTGACGGGCTTTTCCAGGCCGGCCAGGACGTTGAATCCCATATCCAGCGCGATCGCCACCACCGAATCGATCATGGCGCTCTCGCGGCCCGACGCGATGATCAAGTCGACCTGGACGGCGCGGATGCGCAGTTGTTCGATCAGCTCGACACCATCCATGCCGGGCATCTCGATGTCCACCACGATGACCTGCGGCAGCGGGCGCAAGGTATCGAGCAGCGCCAGCGCTTCCTCGCCTTCGCTGGCCTCGTGGATGGACGCGATGCCCAGTTCGCGGCACAGCGACACCGTATGGCGCCGTTGAGGCGGGCTGTCGTCAACCACGAGGATGGAGCGCAGGTTAGGCAGCACTATAAAGACCTGTTCAATCCACCGTGGCCAGCGTGTCGCGGGACAGCAGGGACTGGGCCTGGTGCGCGCCGCCCGGCAGCGCCGCACTATCGGGCAGCGCCTCCAGGGCCAGGATGCGCGCCACGGCCAGCAGAATCACGAAGCGCCCGCGCACCTTGCCCACGCCGGCGATGAAGTCGCTGCGTACGCCCGCGCCGAACAAAGGTGGCGGCTCGATATCCGCCGCGGCGATGTCCAGCACTTCGCTGACCGCGTCCACCACGACACCCGCCACCTGGCGGCCGCCATCGGGCTCGTCGATCTCGACGATGACGATGCACGTGCGCTTGGTCACCGGC
This sequence comes from Bordetella sp. LUAb4, assembly GCF_021325795.1. Lineage (GTDB taxonomy): Bacteria > Pseudomonadota > Gammaproteobacteria > Burkholderiales > Burkholderiaceae_B > Bordetella_C. Next base: position 776,267 of record NZ_JAHPZX010000001.1, read on the forward strand.
GCGGCGGCGCGGCCGAAGCGCGCCTGCAGATCGATGACCGGCACCACGGCGCCGCGCAGGTTGATCACGCCACGGATGGACGCCGGCATCATCGGCACCACGGTCAGGTCGTGATACTCGATGATTTCCTTGATCGACAGAATGCCGATGGCGAACATCTCACCGCCCAGCATGAACGTCAGGTACTGCGCCGCCTCGGTTGGCGCGGCCAGCCCGCCCGCCGTGGCCGGCGCCCCTGGCCCTTTCGAATATGACAGCTCATTCATCGCAGCGCTCCGCGATCAATAGCGGCCAAACTGCGATTCGTCCGGCGTATCGACGCCGGCGAATGCAAGCTTGGCGCCGGCGTCGGTTTCCAGCGACTCGCGCGCGTAGGCCGGCGGACGCTGCACCGGAGACGCCGGCTTGCGGCGCGCCTTGACCGAGCCGCGCACCACTTCCGCGCCATTGCGGCCGCTAAGCTTGAAGAAGGCCATGGCTTGCTGCAGTTGTTCGGCCTGCGAGCTCATTTCCTCGGCGGTCGCCGCCAGTTCCTCGGAGCTGGAAGCGTTCTGCTGCGTGGTCTGGCTCAGTTGGCTGACAGCCGCGTTGATCTGGCCGACGCCGGAAGATTGTTCTTCGGACGCCGCGGTGATTTCCTGCACCAGGTCGGAGGTCTTGCGGATATTCGGCACCATCTGCTCCAGCAGGCGGCCAGCCCGTTCGGCCAGGTCCACGCTGGAGCTGGCGACGCCGCCGATTTCCTGCGCGGCCACCTGGCTGCGTTCGGCCAGCTTGCGCACCTCGGCGGCCACGACCGCGAAGCCCTTGCCGTGTTCACCGGCGCGCGCCGCCTCGATGGCCGCGTTCAGGGCCAACAAATTGGTCTGGTAGGCGATGTCGTCGATGATGCCGATCTTCTGCGCGATCTGCTTCATGGCCGCCACGGTCGAGGTCACGGCCTCGCCGCCCTCGGCCGCTTCGGCCGCCGCCTTGGTCGCCATGCCGTCGGTCACCTTCGAGTTCTCGGTGTTCTGGGCGATGGACGCGGTCATCTGTTCGATCGATGCACTGGTTTCTTCCACGCCGGCAGCCTGTTCGCTGGAGGCCTGGCTCAAGGATTGCGCCGTCGCGCTCACTTCCTCGGAGGCGCCTGCCAGCGCCTCGGCGCTGCTGTTGACCTCGGTCACCACCTGCGACAGGCGGGCGACCATTTCCTTGACCGCCGCCATCATGCTGGTGCTGTCGTTCTTCTTGACCTGCACATTCACCGACAGGTCGCCGTCGGCCACCTTGCGCAGCAGGCCGGCTGCATAATTCGGTTCGCCGCCCAGCAGCTTGAGCAGGCTGCGCGTGATGAAAAAGGCGATCAACAGGGCCAGTACCACCGCGGCGATGGCCAGCGACAGCACCAGCATGCGGGTCTCGGCGTACAGCACATCGCCTTCCGTATTGGTTTCGTCCATCAACTGGACTTGCCGCGTAAGCATCGCACGCAAGGCATTTTCGGAGGCGGTGTTGGCTGCCAGCACATCGCTCTTCAAGAAAGCAGCGGCGAGTTCCTTATCCTGCGCATACAGCGCCAGGAAGCGCTCCACGTTCTGGTCGACCCGACGGCGCGTTTCCTGCGCGTCCTTCAAAAGCTTGCCCGCGCCTTCATCATTGACGGTCTGCTGCAGCTTGTTCAGATTGGCCTGGCTGATGGACATGTTGTCGGCCATGCGCTTTTTCTGGCGATCCAATTCGATGGGGTCACTCGTCAGCAGCATGCCGCGCAGCACCCGGCCGTCGTCGGCGGTGCGGATGATGTTGTCATTGAGCAGCGCTACCTTGGGATAGCGGTCCTGAGTCACGACCGTCAAGCCATCGTTGATCTTTTCCAGCCGCTGCAGGCTCAGAACCGAAATAGCCGCTAGCAGGATGATCACCACCCCGAATCCCAATGCCAACCGCGTGGCGACCTTCATATTCCCAAACATGGCCTTGCTCCTAGATCTAGATTGTTTGCCTGCCAGCGCTCCAGCACCGGTTCCAGGCGTCATGCGGTTAACCGGACAACCCCGGTCGAGGTGGGAAGCTTTGCTTTATCCATGAGGGCCGGCACGTCCAGGATCAGCGCCACTTCGCCGCTGCCCAGGATGCTCGACCCGCTGACACCGCGCACACCCGCGAAGATGCGCGCCAGCGGCTTGATGACGGCCTGTGTTTCGCCCAGCAGCGTGTCGACCACCAGGCCACAGCGCTGGCTGCCATGGCGCACGACCACGATGTTTTCGCGCGCACCGGCCTGGCCAGGCAGCGCGAACATCTCGCGCAGGCGGATGAAGGGCAATACCTGGCCGCGCAGATCCGTATAGCTGCTGCCTTCCACCGCACTGAAGGCCACGCACTCGTCCACCATATCCAGCGGCAGGACGAAGCGCGAGCGGCCGACGCCCACCTGGAAGCCGTCGATGATGGCCAGCGTCAGCGGCAGGCGTACGGTGACCAGCGTGCCCGCGCCCGGCCGGCTGGTAACGTCGACGCTGCCACGCAGCGCTTCGATATTGCGCTTGACCACATCCATGCCGACGCCACGTCCCGACAGATCGGTGACGGCGGCGGCGGTGGAAAAGCCCGGTTCGAAAATCAGGTTGAAGACTTCGCTGTCGGACAGGACCTGCCCCACCTCGACAATGCCGCGCTCCACCGCCTTGGCGAAGATGCGTTCGCGATCCAGGCCACCGCCGTCGTCGCGCACTTCGATGACGATGTGGCCGGACTCGTGGCGCGCATTCAGCATGATGGTGCCGTAGGCCGGCTTGCCGTGCGCCACGCGCACGTCCGCCGCTTCGATGCCATGGTCCATGGCATTGCGCACCAGATGGGTCAGCGGATCGCCGATCTTCTCGACCACCGTCTTGTCCAGCTCGGTTTCCTCGCCGGTGATCACCAACTCGATGCGTTTGCCCAGGGTGCGGGCCACGTCGTGCACGACCCGGCGAAAACGGTTGAAGGTGGCGCCGATGCGCACCATGCGCAGTTGCAGGGTGCTGTCGCGCACCGCTTCCACCAGATCGGCCACCTGCGAGGAGAACTCCTGCGCTTCCGCATTGCCGGTGCGCGCGGCCGCCAGGCTGGCACCGGCCGAGGCCGTGATCAGCTCGCCCACCAGGTTGATCAGGTGATCCAGCTTGTCGGCGTCCACGCGCACCGAACGGCTGTCACCGGCCTTCTTTTCCTTGGCCTGGCGCTGCTGGTCCAGGGCAGCGGCCACGACGGGCGGCGCGACCGCCTGCTGTTGCACCAGAATCTGGCCCAGCGGCTCGGCGTTGTCGTCCTGGCGCTGCAAGCGCAGCGCTTCGTCCAGCTCGCGCACCGTCAACGTGCCGCAACGCACCAGCATCTCGCCCAGCAGCGCGGGTTCCTCGCCCACATCCTGCAGCATGTCCACGTAGTCGGAGATGCGGCTGTGCGGCGGGATGATGCGGATGGTGCAGTCGTCGATGACGAATTCGAAGGTACCTTCGATGGTGGCCTTGTCGGCGGGGCTGTCCAGGCCGATCTCGAAACCGAGGTAGCAGGCTTCCGGATCCATGTCGTCCAAGGCGGGCAGGCGGCCCGTCTGGCACGCGACACCGGTGATGCGGCCCAGCCGCTGCAGGTAGCGGATGAAGGACAAGGGGTCCATGCCGTTGCGCAGCACGCCCTCGTGGAAACGCAGGGAGATGTGCCAGTGGTCGGCGTGGGTATTGGACGCGTCGATCGCGTCGCCAGTGCCGACGGCCACCAGCGCGCTGCCTGTGCTGCCTGTGCTGCCTGTGCTCATCGATGCGGCCAGCGCGGATCCGCCGCAAGCGCCCGCGCTGCCCCGCAGATAGGCGCCCAGGCGCTCGCGCAGCCGTGCCCCTTCCACCCGCAGCTCGGCCTCATCCTCGCCCTGCGCCTGGCCATGTACCACGTCGACCACGTCGACCAGGCGGCCGATGTAGTCGTTGCATCCCAACATCAACGCCACCATGTCGGCATCGATGGCGATGGTGCCTTCGCGCACCCGGTCCAGCACGCTTTCGACATCGTGCGTGAACTCGACGATGGCGTCGATGCCGAACAGCCCGGCCGATCCTTTGATCGTGTGGGCGGCGCGAAAAATCGCGTTGATCGCGGGGCCACGGTCGGACTCATCCTGTACCGTCAGCAGCGCTTCTTCCATTTCCGCCAAGAGCTCACGGCTCTCGGTGATGAAAGTTTGCAGCGCCTGATCCATATCCATGTCTCGCTCCGTGCTCGTTAGGTTGGCTTGGTTGTCAGGCTCAGGCAGCCAACCCAACTTCGGCGTCGTTATCCGCGTGCGCGGTCTGTATCAGCACGTCTTCCAATCCCAGCAGCACGATGACGTCGCGCAGCGGCGCGGCCAATCCGCCGAACCGCAGTTGGCGTTGCCGCGTCTGCGCCAGGGCACGGGCCGCCAGCAGCAACTGCACGCCGGAGGTATCGAGTTCGGTGACGCCGCTCAAGTCCACGCACAGCGGCACCGGCGCCGCCTCGGCAGCCAGGGCCTGCAGGAAACGCTGACGCACTTCCTGCGCGGTGTAGATGGTGAGCTCGCCTTCCAGGCGCAGTGTTTGCGCATCCATCACGGCAGCACCAGTTTTTCCACGGCACCCAGCAACTGGGCGGGCTGGAAGGGTTTGACCACCCACGCCTTGGCGCCGGCCTGCTGGCCTTCGCGCTTCTTCTCTTCCTGGCTTTCCGTGGTCAGCATGATGACGGGCGTGAACCGGTAGGCCGGCAGTTGCTTCACGCTCTTGAGAAACGTGATGCCGTCCATGTTCGGCATGTTGACGTCGCTGATGATCAGGTGGACCTTCTGGCCCGTCAGCTTGGTCAGCGCGTCCTGGCCATCGCGGCCTTCGATGACGTCGTAGCCGGCGCCGCGCAGGGCGATGCCCACCACCTGGCGCACCGAGGCGGAGTCGTCGACGATAAGTATGGTCTTGGGCATAGTGGCTACCTCAGAAGAAAGTGATGTCGTCGCTTGCGGGCGCGGGCTTGGCGGCGGCACCGCGATGCAGATCGCGTTCGCCGGCCATGGCGTAGGTCTTCTCCAGCTCCTGCAACAGGCCGCCGGCGGCGAGCGGCAGCAGAACGCCTGCCTCGTCGCAATCACGGCGATGGTCCTGCATCACGGCCGGCAGGCGCTCGATGTTGGCGACCACGTGCGCCATCACCTGGCTGACGCGGTCCTGGAACTGCAGCTGCACCAGGGCGTCGTTGACTTCGGCCTGGATGCCCTGGCTTTCCTCCCGCAAGCGGTCGGTGGTTTCGGTCAAGCCCTCGGCAAAGGTCTGGAAGCCTTCGAGGACCTGCTGGATGGCGGTTTCGGACGCGGCGATCGCTTCCTGCTCGCGCTTGGTGGACTGGTCCGCGGCGGTGCAGGTCTGCAGGATGGCGGCGCCGATCAACTCGATTTTTTCCGCGATGCGCGCGCCGGTTTCGCCGGACTGCTTGGACAGCGCCCGCACTTCCTGCGCCACCGTGGCGAAGCCACGGCCCAGGCTACCGGCGTGGGCCGCCTCGATGGTGGCGTTGATGGCCAGCAGATTGGTCTGTTGGGTCACCATGCCGATGGCCTGCACCATGCTTTGCAGTTCATCGACGAAGCCCTGCAGGCCCTGGACCTTGGCCAGCATCTCGACCTTGGTCTGCATGCCGTCACGCAGCAGTTGCAGAACGCCGTCCAGTTGCTGCTGGCTGCGCGCCGATACCGCGGCGGCCGAACGTTCGCCGCTGCCGCCATTGTTCATGGACAGTTTGAGCGTTTGGTCCAGGCGCACGGAGATCTCGCCGAAACGCATGCTCAGCGCGGTGATCGCCTCTTCCATCTGGCTGCGCGATGACTCGATCTGGCGCGACCAGACGGGCGCCAGCTCCGCGCCGAAACGCTCCAGGCTGTCCATATGGCGCTGCACGGCGTCGTCATCGACGTCCTCGCCACGACCGCGCCATGCCGCGGCGATACCCAGCGCGGCCAGGATGGCGCCAACGGCGCAACCCCACGTGGACCAGGCCGAAAACGCCGCGCTGGCCACGCCTCCCGCCAGACCCAGGAGCGTCGCTATCCAACGCCCCCAAAGATGCCGAACTACATTCATGAACAGCCTCTAAACCTTTGCCGGCAGCCGCCGCCAGACAGCGGATCAACGACACAACAACTCGATAACGCCCCGCCATGGCGACGCGGTCAGGCCGCTTGCCGGCCAGGTGGGGAGTTGTCGCCCTGGCCGGCTGGAGAAAAAACCTTCCCGCCAACCTGGACAACGGCAGTTGTGACGCGCCGCAATACGGTTATATCGGCCAAAAACTGGCACAATGTCGGCCAATCTTGTTATCTCTTCTAACCAAACATACAAAAGCTCGCAAATCAGACCATTGTTTGAAAGCGGACTGCGACCATGCCTTCGCCCCTGCGCCGCGCCTCCATGCCTGCCGCCGTGCCTGACACGGAGGCCGCCGACATCGCGCCCGTCACGCTGCGCCAACTCATGGCCGACGCCTTGCGGGGGGGCCACGATCCGGCGGTCCTGTGCGACGGCACGGGCTTCCAGCCGGAAGATCTGTACGACGCCGACTACCGCGTGTCGCGCGCCCAATGCGCCCACGTCATCCGGCGTGCGCTGCGTCTGCTGGGCCGGCCCGCGCTGGGCCTGGAACTGGGCGCCGCGGTCAACCCGGCGTCCTGGGGGCTGGTGAGCCTGGGCTTCATGACATGCCGCAATTCGCGCGAACTGCTGGATTTCGCCATCGAGCATCAGCATGAGTGTGGGCGGCTACTGTCGCTGCATGGGGAAGATCAGCCGCAGACCTGGTGCCTGGTAGGACGCTCGCATTTCCACGAGCGGGCGGTGGATAGTTTCGTGGTCGATCATATTTTCGCGGCCATGGCGCAGATCTGCCGCCAGGTAGTGGGCGATCTGTTCAATCCACGCCTGGTCGAACTGGCCAGCGAGCGGCCGTCCTATGGCGCCGTCTATGAACATGTGTTCCGCTGCCCGGTGCGTTTCGGCGCGGCGCGCAACCGCCTGCACTTTCCGCGCGATCCCTATGCGGTGCGCAGCGCGGACGCCGTGGTGCTTGCGCAGGTGCGGCGCGACCTGGCCGCGCGCGCCGACCGCCGGCCGGTGCCTTCCGAGCTGCATGCCTTGGTGGCGCAGGCCATCCGCAAGGATCTGGCCGCACCCATGGCGCTGGGCGCCGTCGCGGCCAGCCTGCACACCAGCGAACGGACCTTGCGACGCAGGCTGGAGGAGCAAGGATTAACGTATGCGGGGCTGCTGGAAGAAGAAAGACGCGCGCGGGCGATGGCGCTGCTCACCCAATCGTCGCGTAATGTGCAGCAAATTGCCGCGGAGTGTGGGTACGCCAATGCACGTACCTTGCAGCGCGCCGTGCAGCGTTGGACTGGCCTGTCGCCCACCGGCTTGCGGCGCCGCAGCCGGGCGGGGGCTTAAGGCACGCCCACGCACGGTCGCAAGCAGGCCACGGACGTGGCGATCCGCGCCGTCATTGACGCCTAGGCCGCGCGCCACTCGGCCCGCGCGGCGGCGGGGGTCTGGCCGGTGTTCTGTTTGAACGCGCGCTGGAAGGCGGCTTCGGATTGGTAGCCGACGGCCTCGGCCACGGCGGCCGTCGACATGGTGGTTTTTTTCAGATGATCCAGAGCCAGGGCCATGCGGATATCGGTCAGCAAGGCCATCGCGGGACGGCCGATGCGGGACTGGAAGTGCCGCACGAACGTGGCGCGCGACATATTGCAGCGTTGGGCCAGCGCCTCCAGCGTCCAGGGATAGGCGGCGTCCTGGAACATCGCATCCAGCGCCGGCGCCAGGCGCGGCTCGCCAGCCACCGCCAGCAGTCCGGTGGGCACGGCGCCCGCCACGCTGGCGTGGCGCAAGACCAGTGCGAACAGCGCGGCCGACAGCGCATTGAGCAAAGCCCGGCCGCCCAGGCCATCCCCGCTGGCTTCGTTGCGCATCAACAGCAACAATTGGCGCAGCCGGCGGGCGGAATCGTCCGAGGCGCTGGCCGTGCCATCAAGGCCGGTATCGGCTGGGGCATCGGCTGGGGCATCGGCTGGGGCATCGGCCAGGACAGGCCGGATCACCAATTGCGACGGCAGATAGTCGCGTATCAGGCGCCCCTGCTGCGGATGAATCAGGAAGCGGCCGCACAGCAGGTCCAGGTCCGGGTCCGCGCCGCTTGCGACGGTCTCCTTGAGCACCAGATGCGCGCCCGGACGCGATCGCGAAGCTTGTGCAGGCTTGCCACTGCCGTCGTGCAAGGTATGCGCTGCGCCTTGTGGAAACAGCAGGACATCGCCTGCCTGCAGGTGCAAAGGCGGCCCGCCACCCTGGTCCAGCAAGGCCGTGCCGCTCAACACAACATGGTAGGGAATGGCGCCCTCGCCGTCTTGCGCATGCTCGATACGCCACGGCGCGCCGAAGCGGCAGCGGAATTCGACCTGGCCGCTCACGGGCGCCAGCTCCAGGAGATGGCTCAGCCAATCCATGGCAATACCGATAACGATGCAGCGGTCGACGCCGATGCCAAGGCCAAAGCCGAACTCCGAGCTGGCGTCCCCGCCCGTACGCGCACCATCGAAGAAGTCAGGCTATCCATGTGAGCCGCTTGAGCATGTTTATGAGTTGCCGCGACATTACCAAGCGGGGCCCTGGTCCGTAAAGTGGAGCCATGCCATCACCCGGTGGCGCCGACCAGACCAAACACCAAGGAGCTTCACCATGTCCCGCTTGCCCATGATCGCTTTCGACCAGGCCACCGGCGCTACCGCCGACATCTACGCCAAGATCAAGAAGTCCGTCGGCCGTGTGCCCAACGCCTATGCCGCCCTGGCCACCCATGACCCGGCCGCCCTGGGCGCCATGCTGCAAGCCGACGCCGCGCTGTCGGCCGGCACGCTCAGCCGCCAGGACCAGGAAATCGTCAAGCTGGTGATCAGCGAAGCCGCCGCGTGTGATTACTGCGTGGCCGCCCACACGATGGTGGGCAAGCTGTCCGGCCTGAGCCCCGAAGCCATGCGCGCCGCGCGCGCGGGCGAACCGACCGGCGACGCCAAGCGCGACGCCCTGGTGCGCTTCGTGCGCAACATCGCGCACAATCCCGGCACGGTCAGCGATGAGGAATACCAGGCCATCGTCGCCGCCGGCTACGACGCCCGCCAATTGGTCGACATCGCGCTGGCCGTGGCCGTGATCACGTTCACCAACGTGTTCAACCGCATCAACGACACCGACGTGGACTTCCCCGCCGTGGCATGATCGGCGCCGTGGCACAACGGCCCCGGGCCTTCGGCCGGGGCCGATAAAGCCATGAAGGCCATAAGAAGGGCGGCCGCGCCCCGCGCCCACGTATGCACGCCAGGCGGACGCCCTGCTGGCTGCTGATGTCGGGCGGAGCGCTAGGCCTCGCCCAGGATCCGCGCGGCCGCTCTGACTCCCCACCACGAGGCTTCCTCGAACACCGAATACCCCGACAGGTCGGCGTGCGCGAACAGCACACGGCCGTCGACCTGGCGCAAGGCGGCCAGCCCGGGGTTGCTCAGATAGCCGGGCGCCGGCGTCGCCATGGCATGGCCGCGCACAGTGATGTCCAGGCGGCTGGCGTGCCGCCACAGCGCGTCGTCATAAGCCGTCAACAGATCCACCGCGACCTGGTCGCGCAACTCGCGCGCATCGGCGCGGGCCAGCCACTGGCGAGCCTGTTCGGGACTGTCCACGCTCACCGCCTGATAAGCGGTGAACACGGTGCGCGGCGGCGGCGCCACACGGATCAACTGATGGGTGCTGACGACGTAGCCCAAGCCGGGCCCGTCGTACACCACGTTGTCCCAAGCCAGCGGCGCCCCGTCCAGTTCAGGCGGAAAACCTTCCAGGGTGAAATTCGACACCAGCCACGGCGCGTGTGGCGACTGATGCACGCCATGGTCATAGCCATAGCCCGCCATACCACGCACGACATGAGCGGCGACGAACAAGGGCATCGCACAGACCACCCGATCCGCGCGCAGCATTCGCGTGACCGGCACCGTCGCGAAGCCGTCGGCCACCAGCACATCCACGCCCTGCCCTTGCTCCTGCACGCTCATCGCCGTGCCGGACACCAGCCAGTCCTCATGGCCCAGATGGCGCGTAATGGAAGCGCGCAGATACGCCACCATGCGCGCCAGCCCATTGGGCCAGGTCAGCACGGCGCCATCCGGCGCATTGCTCGCGTGGCCGTCGCGCGAGCAGAAATAATGCAGCCCGGCCCAAGCCGACACGCGATCATGCGGCGCGCCGTAATCGTCGCGGCAGCAATAGTTCAGATACCAATGCAGCGCGGGCGACGTATAGCCCTTGTCCAGCAGCCATTGCTTGAAGGTCAGGCGATCCAGCGCGCGCCACTCGGCGTCCTGGGACGACAAGGCGATGGGAATGCAAAAGAGTTTGCGGCCGTCCCGTCCCACGGCATCGCGCAGGCCATCGACGTAGCGAAAGAACGCATCGTGCTGGGCCTGCTCCGCCGGCGTGGCGCCCGGCGGCACCAGCGCGTCCCCCCAGTGCCCATCGCGCAGCAGCCTTTCGTCCAGCCCGTGCACGATGACGGCCTCATCCAGATACGGGTGGTCGGTCTGCGCGCCATCGAGGATCACGCCGAATTCGGCCAACATCTCGCGCACGTGCGTGCTGGCGCGCGATGGCAGCGGCAGATAATGCGCGCCGCGCGGATAGGCCAGATCGCCCACGCCGCCGCCCGCCGCATTGCCGCCGAACTCCGGCCCCGCCAACACGACGAAGTCCCGATAGCCGCGCCGCGCCAACTGCCAGGCGCAAGACAGTCCCGCCACGCCCGCGCCCAGCACGGCCACGGCGGCACGCTGTTCGCCGCTGGGGGCAGGCAAGGCGGCGCCGTCACGCAGACCATGCCCTTCGCGCATGCCGGGATAGGAAATCGTCGGCGTGGTTTCCCGTATGGCCAGGCGTGCCGCGGTCCCCAGCGCCGCCGCGCCCACCGCCGCGCCGAGCAGAAAGCTACGGCGCCGCATCAGCGTATGACCTTGCGCCAGTCTTCGTCGAAGTAGCGCACCAGTGATTGTTCGTTGAGCCGGTTGGGCGGCATATCCAGCACCGGCATGTCGACCGGAAAATGGAACAGCTCCTTGACCGTCGCACCGTCCAGGTAGCGGGTGGGCACGGACACGCGCTCCGCCGGCGTATAGTCGGCGCGTTTGCCGGTCAGGATGAAACCCCAGTCGCCAAACGACGGCACGTAGCAGTGATACGGCCAGGTGTGCAGGCCCGCCTCTTTCAGCGTGGCGTTGATGCTCCAGAAGGAATGCGGCGCGAAATACGGCGAAGTCGACTGCACCACCATGTAGCCGTTCTCCGACAGATGGCGCGCCATCAAGCGGAATATCGGCGTGGAATACAACCGGCCCAGCCCGAAATTGGTGGGATCGGGAAAGTCCACCACGATGAAGTCGTAGACGTTGCTATTGGACTCCAGCCAGGCGCCGGCGTCGGCGTTGATCACCGTCACCCGCTTGTCCGTCAAGGATCCCTGGTTCAGCTCGACCAGGGGCTGGGAGGTCGAGAACAGCCGGGTCATCTCGGGATCCAGGTCCACCAGCGTGACGTGCTCGATGTTCTTGTGCTTGAGAATCTCGCGCACCGCCAGTCCATCGCCGCCGCCCAGCACCAGGACATTGCGCGCCCATGGCACGGCGTCCAGCCCGGGATGCACCAGGGCTTCGTGATAGCGGTGCTCGTCGCGCGAGGAGAATTGCAGATTGCCGTTGATGTGCAGGCGCAGGTCGTCATGCCAGCGCGTGACCACCAGGCGTTGATAGCGCGTGGTTTCCGCATGGATGACCTGATCGCCATACAGGCCCCGCTCGGCCCAGCTGGTCATCTGGCCGGACAGGGCGAAGCCCACCGCCAGCAGGCCCATCACCAGGGCAGCGCGCCAGACTTTGTCCTTGGCCTTGGTCAGGTGCTCGCGAAACAGCCAGGCGGTCCACAAGGACACGCTGGCGTTGAGGATGCCGAACAGGAAACCCGTGCGCAGCAAGCCCAGGTAAGGCGCCAGCAATAGCGGAAACACCAGCGATACCGCCAGGGCGCCCAGGTAATCGAAGGCCAGCACCTTGCTGACCAGTTCGCGAAACTCGGTGCGCTGGCGATTGAAGATGCGCATCACCAGCGGAATCTCCATGCCCACCAGCAGGCCGATCACGAAAACGCAAACGTAGAGCGCCGCGCGAAACGGCGCCGCCACCCACGCGAACACCAGGAACAGCACGGCGGCCGAGACGCCGCCGATCAGGCCCACCAGCAGCTCGACGTCGATGAAGCGGTCCAGCACCTGTTCGTCGGACACGTAGCGGGAGAACCAGGATCCCACGCCCATCGCGAATAGGTAACAACCGATTACCGTGGAAAACTGCAGAATCGAGTCGCCCAGCAGGTAGCTGGCGAGCGCACTACCGATAAGTTCGTAGCCTAAGCCACACGATGCAACAATCAATACAGAAAGTATCAGCGCGCGGTCACGCATGGGTGCTTCCGGAAGGCGAGAATTGCTGGCAGTATATCGGACCGCCCCCGCGAACCGTCCCTCATTACAACTTAGAAGGCATCCCATGCTCACGACGCCGGCCTACGCCTATCTGATCTATCTGGTGTCCGCCCTGGTGATGCTCGGCGCATTCGCCATCATCTATTCCCGCGTCACGGCCTTCGACGAAATGGCCTTGATCCGCGCCGGTAACGGCGCTGCCGCCTTATCCTATTGCGGTGCGCTGGTCGGCTTCAGTCTCACCCTGTATTCCAGCATCGCCACGCATGCCAGTTATGGCATGTTCCTGGCCTGGGCCGCCGGCGCGATGGTTACCCAGGTGGTGGCTTACTCCATCGTTGCGCGCATCATACGCGGGATGAACCAGGCCATCCATGAAAACAACATCGCGATGGGCGGTTTGATGGGCGGCGTGTCATTGTCGGTGGGCATCATCAACGCCGCCTGCCTGACGTGATGGGTGCGCTGACGCCTGTGCTTCGATGCTGCCGCTTGATACTACTGACTATGCCTCTGCCGTGATGCCTCTAACGCAGACCACTCCGTAAATACCTACGATTCGGGAGCCGCCATGAGCCTCGGTTCATTTATTCGCAAGCAGTTTATCGACATCCTCCAGTGGAACGAGGATGCGGACGGCGTTCTCGCCTGGCGCCATCCCATGCAGGATTTCGAAATCCAGTACGGCGCCAGCCTGACCGTGCGCGAGTCGCAGATGGCCGTCTTCACCAATGAAGGCAAGGTCGCTGACGTGTTCGGCCCGGGCATGTACAAGCTGACCACGCAGACGCTGCCGGTTCTGACCTACCTGAAGAACTGGGACAAGCTGTTCGAATCGCCCTTCAAGTCGGACGTGGTGTTCTTCAGCACCCGCCTGCAACTGGGCCGCCGCTGGGGCACCGCGCAGCCGGTGACGATACGCGACAGCGAATTCGGCATGGTGCGGGTGCGCGCCTTCGGCATCTACTCCTACCGTATCGCCGACCCCGGCCTGTTCTATCGCGAGATCAGCGGCACGCGCGACACGTACACGGTCGACGACCTGGAAGAGCAGTTGCGCAATATGGTGGTCGCCACCATGAGCAACACGCTGGGCACGTCATCGGTGCCCTTCATCGACATGGCCGCCAACCAGGGGCTGATGTCGCAAAGCATCGCCACGGCCCTGGGGCCGGTGTTCGAACGCTATGGCGTCAAGCTGGACAACTTCACGGTCGAGAACGTCTCGCTGCCGGAAGAGTTGCAGAAGGCGCTGGATACCCGCATCGCCATCGGCATGTCGGGCGACCTGAACAAGTACACGCAATACCAGACCGCCAGCTCGATTCCGCTGGCCGCGCAGAACGAGGGCGGTATCGCCGGCGTGGGCGCGGGCCTGGCCGCGGGTGCCGCGCTGGGCCAGACGATGGCGGCGGGCCTGGGTGGGCTGACGGGGCAAGGGCAAGGACAGACCCAGCAAGGCCAGCCGGCGCAGAACGCCGCGGCCGCCGGTGTCGGCGCCGCCGGCGCTGCCGCGGGTGCCGCTACGGGTAACGCGCCAGCAGGCAGCGGTGGCGGCGCGGACCCCGCGCAGCGCCTGCAGCAGCTCAAAGGCATGCTGGACCAGAACCTCATCACGCAGCAGGATTACGACGCCGCCAAGGCGGAGATCCTGAAGCGGCTCACGGGTGGTTGACGAGAGCACATGCAACGCATCCTGTGTCCCCAGTGCGGCGCGCCGGTCGAGTTCAAGTCCGCGGCCTCGGTCATGGCGATATGCGGCTCCTGCCGCAGCACGCTGCTGAAAGACGCGGAGTCGGTCAAGCGCATCGGTGAAATGGCCGAGGTGCTGGAAGACTATTCGCCGATCCAGATCACCAGCACCGGCAAGTACGAAGGCAAGCGTTTCGACGTGGTCGGGCGCCTGCAACTGCGTTACGACGCCGGTTTCTGGAATGAATGGTACGTATGGTTCGAGGACGGCACGGACGGCTGGCTGTCCGATGCCTCCGGCCAGTACGCGGTCACGCGCACGCGGGCGCCCAAGGACAAGGACCCGGCCTTGCCGGCCTTCGATGACCTGACGCCCGGCAGCCAACTCAGTCTGGATGGCAAGGTCTACAGCGCCGCCGACATCCGGCGTTGCCGCGCGGTGTCGGGGCAAGGCGAACTGCCCTTCGCCGTCGGTGCGGACGGTTGGGAGGCGGTCGTCGCGGACTTCCGCGCGCTCGACGAGTTTCTTACGCTCGATTACTCCGATACGCCCGTACCGAAGATCTACCAGGGCAAGGCCTACTCGCTGGACGACATGCAACGCGCGTCTCTGCGCGCGGAGCATCTGGTGGAGGAAAGCGCGGGCAACTATGTCGGCAAGATCAAGGCGCTCGATTGCCCCAGTTGCGGCGCGCCCATTTCCTTCGCGGCGGCGGTGGCCACGCAGGTGATATGTCCGAGCTGCCGCGCGCAGATCGATTGCTCCGGCGACACCGCCGAAGTCCTGGCCAAGCAGAAGAAAGTCGCTTCCATCAAAACCACGCTGACCCTGGGCGCGAAGGCCACCATCGATGATGCGGCCTACACGCTGATCGGCTTGATGCAATGCGAGGATCCCGATCCCGAAGAAACATCGCGGTGGATCGAATACCTGCTGTACAGCCCGAAGAAGGGGTTTCTGTGGCTGGTGGAAAGCGATGAGGGCTGGGACAAGGTACGCGTCTGCGACCGCTGGCCCGCGCGCATCAGCGACACGCGCTATTCCTTCAACGGCAAGCGCTACGACAAGCAGTATGACTACGACTCCAAGGTCAAGCTGGCGCTGGGGGCGTTCAACTGGCGCGTGAAAGTGGGTGACGTCACGCGCATCACCGACTATGCGCTGGGCAACAACAAGCTGACGCGCGAGACGGCCGATGCGGAGCTGGGCTGGTCCGCGTCCGAGCGCGTGGGTCCGGCGCAGGTGGGACGCTGGTTCAACCTGCCTGAACTGAGCGCGGTCAAGGAAAAGTCCTCCGGGACCAACAGCCTGGCCGGGGTGGCGATATTCGCCAGCGTGGCGATGGTGTTCTTCAACGCCGACGAGCTGGAAAACGGCCAATGGCTGGGGCTCATCGTCGGCGGCCTGTTCCTTTGGCTGCCGATCTGGCTGCAAAACAAGCTTCGGGATAAATGATCCATGTGGCGTGTGCTCTACATCATCTATGCCGTCGTCGTCGTCAGTGGCGTAACGATCTCCAACAGCAGCATCGGCAAGTATTCTTCCGGCGGCACCAGCAGTTGGGGCGGCGGATCGTCAGGCCGGTCCGGCTATTCGTCCAGCGGGTCGCATAAATGAAGGCGGCCGCAACGAGCGGAGCAGCAAGTTCCTCCGACACGATGGTGACTCACGCGACAGGGAGCACGGTGCCCCCGCTGGGCCGTCATGTATTGGCCGACTTGCATGGTGTCGACGCGGTGCCGCTGCGCGATCCGCAGGGTTTGCGTGATCTCCTCGCCGCGGCCGCTGTTGGAGCAGGCGCGCACGTGCTGGGTGCGCATTTCCACCATTTCGGTGGTGGCCAGGGCGTCACCGGCGTCGTGCTTTTGAGCGAATCGCACATCACCATCCACACCTGGCCCGAACGCAACTATGCCGCCCTCGACGTCTTCATGTGCGGACATGCCAGCCCGGAACGAGCCGTGGAACACATCCGTGCGGCGCTGGCTCCTGCCCAGATCGACATCACCACCGTCCCCCGCGGCGCCGCCCGGCACATCGCGTAGGACCTGGCCCGCCGACGGCGGGCTCTTCACTTCCCTCCAAAAAGCACCCGCGCGAAGCGTGGGTGCTCGATGACCATGCTTCGCTTCAGGCGGCGCCTGGACACCATCCCCCGACGCTCCGGACCGGCGCACGATAACCCCCACTCGCTCCGATCGCCCCCCGAGATCGCCCAATCGGGCAATCCACGATTGACGCCTTCTTTTCCTGGTAGTAAAAACATTTTCACAAATGAGAAAGGAGACCTGCATGTCCAAGACCCCCAGCTGGCTGGTGCGCGAAGCTGAAATCCCCGGCTACCACCCCGCTAATCACGTGGGCACGACCAATAAGCGGCTGATTGGCCCGGATACCGTCGGCTCCAAGGGTGTCGAAGTGCTGCTGGGCGTCATCGAGAAGAACCAGGGCGCGCTCCCTCATGCCCATCCCGGCATCGAACAGGTCTGTTATCTGCTTTCCGGCACCGCCCGCGCTGAAATGAACGGCGAGGCGGTCGACATGGTCGCCGGCGACTGCTGTTATTTCCCGCCCGAACTGCCGCACAAGTTCACCGTCACCAGCGATGAGCCCGCCCGGTTGCTGGTGATCTACACCCCGCCCTACGAAGAGCGGCCGGACCGCGTCATCCGCTGAAGCGGGCGGCGGCGCGGCGCCAAGGGCAACGCCGCGACCGAACCCGCGGCGCCGCGGCGAGACCGAGGCGGGAATCAACGCCGAACCCGGTCCCTGCAGCGCCTATTCGCCTACGGAACACCCGGACCAGGATCCGCAGTCCTACATAACCGCAGCACCCTATAAAAACATTCGTCGGAGACAATCATCATGCGTTTCATGCCTCGCGCCAGCGTCTGGCTGCGCCATAGCGTAGCCATCCTTGCCGCCGGTGCCGCCCTGGCCTCGGCCCCCGCTTTCGCCAAATACCCCGACCACCCCATCACCGTGGTCGTCCCCTTCCCGGCCGGCTCCGGCACCGATGCCGTGGGCCGCATCTTCGCCCAGCAGTTGGGCGACATCCTCGGCGGCTCGGTCGTGGTGGAAAACAAGCCGGGCGGTAACGCCACCATCGGCGCCAACTACGTCGCGCGCGCCAAGCCGGACGGCTACACGCTGTTCATCACCACCAATACTTCCCATTCGGCCGCCCCCTTCCTGAACAAGAACGTGCCCTACGATCCGGTGAAGGACTTCACCCCGATCGCGCGCGGCGGCAACCTGCCCTTCATCCTGGTGGTCAACCCCAAACTGCCGATCAAGTCGGTGCAGGACCTGGTGTCCTACGCCAAGCAGCATCCCGGCAAATTGACCTACGCCAGCGGCAACAGCACCGGCATCGTGGCCGGCGCCACCTTCGCCGATCGCGCCGGCATCAAGATCCTGCACGTTCCCTACAAGGGCACGCCGCAAGCCATGACGGACGTGATGAGCGGCCAGGTCGACATGATGTTCACCGACGTCGCCTCCAGCCTGGCCTTCGTGCAGTCCGGCAAACTGCGCGCATTGGCGGTATCGACGGCCGCCCGCAGCAACGTGGTGCCCGATATTCCTTCGATGCAGGATGCCGGCATCCAGAACTTCGACATCAATTCGTGGAACGGCCTGCTCGGCCCCGCCGGCATGCCCAAGGACGTGGTGGAGCAGTTGAACGCGGCGATGAACAAGATCGTCAAGGACCCCGCCACCCGTAAACGCTTCACCGACCTCGGTTTCGACGCTTTCAGCGGCACCCCCGAGGACTTCGCCGCCTTCGTATCGCAGCAGCGCGACTTGTGGGGCAAGATGATCCAGGACGCAGGAATCGCACCGGAATGACCGCAGCTTCACCCGCCGCGCAGCACACCGCGCAACACGCTTCAGCCACGTCCACGCCGAACGGCGCCGCGCCCGGATCACGGGCCGACGCGGCGGGCGCCGGCACCGGCCCTGTCACCGGTCCTATTACCGGCCCTCTACATGGCGTGCGCATCCTTGACCTGAGCGCCGTCGTCATGGGGCCCTACGCCACGCAGATCCTCGCGGACCTGGGCGCGGATGTGATCAAGGTGGAACCGCCGGCGGGCGACAATATGCGGGCCGTGGGTCCCATGCGCAATCCTGGCATGGGACATCTGTACCTGCACCTGAACCGCAACAAGCGTTCGGTTGTGCTGGACCTGAAACAGCCCGCCGCGCGCGAGGCCTGCCTGAAGCTGGCCGAAAGCTGCGATGCCGTGCTGTACAACATCCGGCCCCAGGCCATGCAGCGCCTGGGCCTGGACTACGCCGCTTTCGCGGCGCGCAATCCGCGCATCGTGTACGCGGGCGCGTACGGATTCAGCGAAGCCGGCCCCTATGCCGGCCGTCCCGCCTATGACGACCTGATCCAGGGCCAGGCCGGCATCGCCGACCTGAATCGCCGCCAGAGCGGCGGCGATCCGCGCTATGCGCCGATCACGCTGGCCGACCGTGCCGTCGGCTTGCAGATGGCGATCGCCCTGCTGGCCGGCGTGCTGCACGCCCGGTCGCACGGCCACGGGCAAAGCCTGGAAATCCCCATGTTCGAGGGCATGGCCCACATGACCCTGGGCGATCACCTGGGTGGCTGGACCTTCGATCCACCCATGGGCGAGACCGGCTATGCGCGCCTGCTGGCGCCGCATCGCAAGCCCTACGCCACCAAGGATGGACATATCTGCCTGCTGGTCTACAACGACAAGCACTGGCGCAATTTCTTCGACGCCGTGGGCCGTCCGGAGATGAAGCAGGACCCGCGGTTCGCCACGCATGGCGCCCGCGCCGCGCACATCAGCGAGGTCTATGCCTGGCTGGCCGGCATCATCGAACAGCGCGATACCGAGCATTGGCTGCGCCTGTTCGCCGACGCCGACATCCCCGCGTCCAAGTTGTACACGATCGAGGATTTGATCGAGGACCCGCATCTGAAGGCGGTGGACTTCGTGCGCCACGTGGATCATCCAACCGAAGGCCGCCTGCGCACCACCGCGCCGCTGGGACGCTACGCCGGCACCCCGACGTCCCTGCGTCGCCATGCACCGCGCCTGGGCGAGCAAAGCCTGGAGATCCTGCGTGAAGCGGGCTATTCGGACGCCGCCATCCAGGCCCTGCTCGATACGCAAGCCACGCTGGACGGCACGCCCGGCTGAACGGTCAGGCTGAACGCGGCTACTCGTGCCGCTCCAGGGCGGCGCAAGCCGCGCGCAGGATGCTGGCGTAAGCCGCCTGATTGGGCTCGACGCGATACACCGGCGCGCCCACTGAAATCGCGTAGCGTTCTCCGCCCAAGGTCACCGGCCAGGCCACGGCGCCCACCTCGTCTATCGATTCGCTCAGGTTACGGAACCAGCCGCGTTCGCGCGACAGCACCAGTTCAGCCTCGATGGCATCCAGATCGACCAGGGTGCGCTCATTGAAACGCTCCAGCGGCGCCTTGCCAAGCAACTCGCGGCGCTCATCGGCGGACATCAGCGATAGCAGCGCCTTGCCCAGGGAATTGGCATGCACCGGCCGGAATTCGCCCGCCGCCGCGACATAGCGGATGGTATGGGGCGAGTCCAGCACCTCCAGATAGACAACGCGGTGATCGGTCGACAATTTGGCGAACACCACGGTTTCCTGAGTGGCGTCGCGCAATTCGGCCAGGCTGGGATAGACGCGTTCCAGGATGGGATCGGCCTTGGAGATCAGTTGCGCCTTGGCCAACAGGCGACTGGTCGGGTAATAACCATTGCGTCGTCCGACCTCATACAGATAGCCCAATTCATTGAGCGTACGGATGAGGGCCAGGCAGCTGGAAACCGGCACGTCCAGCAGGCGCGCCAGTTCGGACAGGGATAGGGGCCGCTTCTCGCGAGCGAAGACCTCGATGATTTCTATGACTCGTAACGCGGTCTTTACGCTCATGCTCGGGCCTGTGAAAAGGTCTGCGGATTGTAATGCGAACCCTTACGAATCGCTGGCATGGCGTGGAGGTTTTACGTATTCCGGGGGAGGCCGCCTACCGCTTCCGCCTGCTTCCACTGGGGCGCCCGGCACCGCATGATGCGGCACGGCAAAGCGGGGAACCAGGCGAGGAACGCATCTTGCGTAGCGTCGCCGGCAAGCACCCTTCTCCCCATCCAAGGAGCGCATCATGATGGACAAGGCAATTCATAGCCACGGGCAACGGCCTGCCCTGGAGCATCTTCTCGCCACCCCCGGGGCAGACCTGCTCGAGACCCACGCCCGGCTGGCCCGCGCCACGACGGTGCTGGTGCATCGCATCGGCGACGACGATAACGGCAACGACGCCTTGGGCGCCGCAACGGCACCGCAGCGGCCCCGTGTTGCCCAAGCCCAAGCCCATGCTCGCGCCCATACCCAAGCCCAAACCCAGTCCGCCGATCGCGGTCAGACCAAGGATGAGACTTACGAAGGCACGATCACGCCGCCGCGCATCAGGGATGTGCGTCCGCCCTATCGTCCGCCTGTGATGCTGCGCCAGGCCAGCCTGAGGGCTCGCGAAGTACAACCGCCGCTGCTGAACATGGGTACGGCGACCGGCTCGCAACACGATGAGCGTGAAGGAGGTGCCAATGGCTGGCGCGAACGTTGAGCGCACCGAAGGGGTGTTGATGGATTCGCGCGCGGAAAAGCGCGTAGCGGACAGGCGGAACGCGGGAGCCAGGGACGTCGGAGGAAGCGGCGTTCCGGCGGGCGAGGCCGCGGATACGCGCGCTGGCACTGTCAGCCTGCCGACCTGCAACCATGGCCATGCGCAGGGTACGCGGTTTTGCTGCGTCAGATTCGTGGCGCGCAGGCGTCAAGGCCTGCATGGGTGGGCACAGTAGATTCAATGCATCCACGCGAGCGCGCCCGCGGCGAGCACGCATGCTGCCTGCAACACACAGCATGCCATCTGCCTGCGCAATAATTGCAAAGCACCGGTCCAGCGGGAACGCAGGCCACGGAGCGTAGCGCCTTTGGCTGCGCCGAGAAGGGCCAGCCCCTGGTCCAGCCTTTGCAAATCCTGGTCGGAGACAGACGGATGCGCGTAGAGCTGCGAGAACAGGCGGGCGTCCAATCTCACCCGTAATGCGTAATACCGCTGCACAATTCCACTCAGCAAGCTCAGCCAAAGCGCGGCCGCCGGCGCATTGCGCCAAGCCGCGGTCCAGTCCGCCGAGCCTTGTTCGCGTAAGACAGATAGTCCCAATAGTGCGACGGCAACGACGACCAACAGCAAGGACAGTCGCGCGGCATGACGGCCCTGCGCGAGGACGGCCAGCAATACATGGCCGGTATCCGCGTGCCGCAGCGCAGCGTCGTCAGGGAGTTGACTGGGAGTCGTCATTCCAGAAGTCCTGTCTTTGTAATTCCTTCAGTTGAACGCGCATGGGCCGAATTTTCCGCGGGTTGCTGTTGCATCGTTCTGGTGCCCCGACTTCGAGCGATTTCCTGCAGGGACTGCCGCGCGGACGGGGAGATCACGATCGCTCGATGGGCACGCAGTTGCTCGATGACCCATTCGGGATCATCCCCCCGCAAGGCGCGCCATGCTGCGATCGCCAATGCGCTGCGGGAATAGCCTAGCGCGCAATGCACCAGAAGACGACTGCCGCCTCCGCTGGTGTTGCCTGGCACTGTCCCTGCGGCCGCGGCGATCGCGGCGGCGGCGGCTGTCAATTGACTCGGCGTTGGCACCACGAGATCCAGCATCGACACTTGCGTGTAATCCAATCGCAAGGCCGCGGGCCGGGCGGGAAATTCCGCCGCCAGATCGACCACCGCGGTGAAGCCGCCCCGGCGCAAGTCACGTGTCGATGGCGCGCGGCCTATCCATACGCCCGGATAGACCTCCACATAGGGCGGCACCCTCAAGGTATAGAGACGCGAAGATACCCAGGCCGCCAGCAGATAAGGCGCCAGGGCCCACCGCGCGGGCCAGCGCATGCGGCCGTCCTGCTTTTGGAATACGCGTACGCCCTGACCGGCATAGGCCAGCGCCACCATCGTCAACGAGAAGGCTGGCCAGCACAGCAGCAATGATGCGGTCATCCAATCCGCACGCGCCGCCGCCACCGCCAGCAGCAGAAAAATCGCGCAAGCCTGCGCATAACGCCGTGCCAGTTTGCGGCGGCGAGCAAGATCTGCCTCATCCGCGCCTCCAACAGGCGTCGCGCGCCCCTCCCCGCGCCCAAAACGCAACGTCCACGGCGCACCCGGCAGCAAGTACAAGCACAGGATGCCCACCGCCGCCCCAGTCCACACGTCGATGAAGTGATGCTGATACGTGGTCAGAACGGAAATACCGATCAAGGCAAACCAGCCGTGCAGCAGCCAGCGCCAGGCACCGCGCGCATGCCGTGCATAGCAGGTCCACAGAATCAGCAACAGGCTGATATGCAAGGACGGCGCCTGATTGAAAGGCAGGTCGAAGCCCGTCAGCAGATCGAACAGCCAGCCGTTGAAGCCGCTGGTGGCCGGCCGCGGAAAGGAGAAACGCAGGGGAAACAACAGGAAGAAGGCGACCGATACCAAGGTCGCCGCCAGCAAGCGTGAGGCATGCGTGCGCAACTCCGCGCGGCTGGTGCAGACGAACAGCGATATCGCGTAGAACACGTCGATCGACATGTAAGGCAGGATCGTCCACGGCCAGAACGGCAGATCCTGCTCCCAGCCATAGACGAAGCTGCCTACCCGCGGCAGCGCGCTGCTGTAGTGATTGGCGTAGCCATAGGTGAGAAAGAAGAACGGCCCCAGGAAGACCAGCCACAGCAGCGCCTGCCGCGTCGGCCGCCGGTCGCCGGCGCGGTCACGTTGCGCCGGCGGCCGCCCCGTCTCAGGCGGCGTCATCCCGCACCGCCAGGGATACCGTGAAAATCCCCCACTGATCGCTCAGTTGCTCGATCTTGCGGAACCCCGCCGCGGCGACCAGGGCATCCATCTCCGCCTGCGTGCGCCGGCGCATCACCCAGGGCATATCGGCCCGGTGGCTAGTCAGCGTGCGGGCTATCATTTCCAACTGCGGATGCCAGGGCTGGTTGGTGTAGACCAGCACCGTGCCCGCCGCCATCGCGCTGGCCAGGCCGGCCAGGGAGGCCTGGATGCCGTCGTTGCGCGGGAACAATTCATACAGGCCCGAGACCACCGCCAGGGTCGGCGCCGGATCCAGCGCGGCCAGGCTGGCCCGGTCGAAGGCGTCGCCCCGCTCGAAACTGGCGATGTCCGTCAGCCCCAGCGCCTGTATCAGGCGCCCACCGCCTTCCACGTTCAACGGGCTGTAGTCGCGCAGCAGTATCCGCTGCACCTCGGCCTTGCGCGCGGCCAGCGCTTCCAGTACATAGCGGCCATGTCCCGCCGCGATGTCCACCACGCGCACCGGCGTTCCGGCTGCCGCCAGACGATCCACCGCACGGTTGATCAAGGTCAGCAGATGGGTCTTGCGCACGCGAATGCCACGCCAACCGATGCTGTCCAGATAGGCCTTGTCGGCGTAGCGGCCCAGCCAGGCCAGGGGTCCGCGTCCGGTCGGCTTGTCGCGATAGACATAGTCCAGCGTGGAGCCTGAATCGAACCCCGTGTCCACCCCCAAGCGCATCCCGGCGGACAACATGGCGCCGGTCTGGATACTCAGGCGACTTACCGCCCACCATGCGCGCGCCGCCAGGCTGTCCGGCGGCAATTGCAAGGCATCGAACTCACGCCGGGTCGGCCCTTCCCGATCGGCTGCCAGCAAAGCGGGCTGGGCCGCGCGCAGAGCCGGCGCCGCGGCTTCGCAGCGCAGGATGAAGGCGCGCGCGGCGGCGATGGGCAGATGCCGGTCCTGTTCGCCCAAGGTGTCGTGGAAGAAACCAGGGAAGACCTGCGACTCCTTGATGGGCGCGGACAGGCGTTCCAGGAAATCGAACTGCGGTTTATGCCGCACGACCCAATCGGCGCCGGAAATCAGCAGCTGCGTCGGCGTGTGGATGGCCGCGGCGTCGGCCACGACCCGGTCCGCCGCCTCGTACAGTCCCAGCAGGATATTGACGGCAATGGGCCGCGTGATCAGCGGATCGGCCATGAAGGACGTGATGCGTTCCGGATCATGCGTCAGGTAGCGCGCCTTGACGTAGGAATTGACGAAGAACTTGCCACGCAGCTTCTGCATCAGGGCCAGCCCTGGCCGCGCCAGCGGCACGTACAGCTTGACATCGAAAGCGGGCGACGCCAGCACCATGCAGCGGATGGCCGGCGCGTAATCGTGCACCCAGGTGGCCACCACCACCGCGCCGACGCTCTGGGCCACCACCGCGATGTCCTCCACCGCGATGCCGTAGTCCTGCGAAATATGACGGATGAAGACATCGACGTCCTGCACCAGCACGCCGAAATTTTCCGCGTAGCCCCGCTCACCCGGCGAGCGTCCCAGCCCCCGCGCATCCCAGGCGAAGACATGGTGATCCGGCAAGTCCAGTTCATCGGCCACGTGCATCATGCGGCCGCCGTGCTCATGGCCCCGGTGAAACAGCACCACGGCGCGCGGCCGTTCGGGCATGAGCGGCGCCGCGGAAGGCGCTGCCGCGCCGGCGCTGGACACGTTCGGTACGGACGGGGCTGAAGTCGCGCAAGCCGGTACCCCGGTGCTCACAGCGGGCGCCCAGTGGCGATAGAACAAGGCCACGCCGTCATGGCTGGCGAAACTATGTTCGGTAAGGGCGCGAGCGGTCATGCATTCTCCTGGTCGACGTCGTCATGCGCGTCATCGCGCGTGGGACGGGCTTTGAGCCTGAGGCTGGCGAAACGGTCGGTAAGCGTCTGCATGAACGCGGCCTTGTCGTCCTGCGCATCAGCGCGCCAGGACAGCGCACGGCCGACGAAGATGTCGACGAAAACGGGCAACGGGACGAAGCTGCCCTTGGGCATGGACTTGCCCAGGCCATGCATATAAAGCGGTACCACCGGCGCATCCGGGAAGCGCCGCGCCAGATGGGCGATGCCGGACTTCAAGGCTTGCATTTGTTCAGGTTCGCCGCGCGTGCCTTCGGGGAAGATCACCAGAATGCCGCCACGCTCCAATGCCTGGTAGCAGCCTTCCAGCGGATCGCGGCGTTCGCCAGTGCCGTTGCCGTTGCGAGCACCGGCGCCGGCTGATCCACCTCGCACGCCGCCCCGGACCACGGGCACGATGCCCACCAGATCGCGCGCGATCCAGGTCAGCGGGCCGCCCTTCATGAAATAGTCCGCCGCCGCCGCCGGCTGCACGTCCGGCACGCGCGCCAGCGGGAACAGCGACAGCAGCGTGCAGATGTCCAGGTGGCTGTTGTGATTGGCCGCCACGATGGCGGGACCGCGCAAGGGCAGGCGTTCCTGGTGGCGCACGTTCACGCCCAACCACAGGCGCACGACAGGGCGCGCCACCAGGGCAGCGAAGGCCATGCGCAGGAAGCGTTGCCAGCGCGTCATCGTCGCGGTCCGTTTCAGTAATGCAGGAAGTACAGCACGTGGAAGAAGAGCGGCGCGGTATAGGTCAGCGAATCGAGCCGATCAAGGATGCCGCCATGTCCCGGCAGCATGCTGCTGGCGTCCTTGACGCCGATGTCGCGCTTGACCGCCGACATCACCACGTCGCCGATGAAGCCCGCCACGCCGATCAGCAGGCCGATCAGCACCGACTCCAGCGGGGTGAAAGGCGTGAACCACGGCGCCAGCAGCCAGGCCAGCAGCGTGGTGGTCAACACGCCACCCACCAGACCCTCCACCGTCTTGTTGGGGCTGACCTTGGGAATCACCTTGTGCCGGCCGATGCACTTGCCCCAGATGTATTGCGCGACGTCGTTCAACTGGGTCAACAGCAGCAGGTAGAACACATACATGCCGCCGGTCAGCGGACGCGGGCCATGCAGGTCGGGAAGATTCACCAGGAAAGCGATATGGCTGAGGCTGAACACCGTGGTCATCATGCCCCAATGCAGCGTGCCGGCCGATTGCAGGAAGCCGCGCGTATCGCCCACCATCACCATCCGCATGGGCAGGAACAGGAACAGATAGACCGGGATGAAGATGATGAACATGCCGTACCAGTTCTGCCAGACCCACCAATATTGCAGGGGGATGGCCAGGTAGGCCCACAGCAGCACCACGTGGTCGGTACGGCGGGTGGTCAGCAGCGACAAGTATTCCTTGAAGGCGAGGAAGCTGACCAGGGCCATCAGGATGATGGCACCCTTGGGATGCAGGCACAGCGCCAGGCCGAAGATCGCCGCGATCCACCACCACGTGCGCACACGCTGGCGCAGTTCCGTGTAGTTCTTCGCGGGCCGGGCGCGCTTGAGCGCCAGCGAGACCACGCTGGCGATGATCAGCAGGACCAGGACGCCACCGAAGGCGTAATAGAGCGGCAGCTGGGCGGTGGGAAACAAGCCGGCGGGAAACCAGGCGTTCATGACAGGGACTCCGTCTGTGCGGTGTGGCCGGGATACGCGGCAGGGCCTGCGTCCGAGCGGATCTGGACTTGGCTCATGGCGTGGCCTGCGGCTGGGCGGCACGCGCGGTCCGCAGCGCCTGGCGGCCACGGTTCCAGATGGTCAGTACCAGCAGCGCATTGGCCAAAGCCATGACCGGTGTGAACCAGGCCAGGTAAGGCACGCCCAACCCCAGCAACAGGCCGATCAAGCCGAACAGGAAGGCGCGGTCGCTCTTGCCCAGGGGGCCGTCGTAGCGGCGGCCGCCGCCCACGGTCTGGCCCAGGACACCCACCATCTCACTGAGCGCGGCCAGCAGGACCAGGGTCACCACCCAACCGCCGGCGATGCCGGGCAGCAAGGCGAAGGGCAGATACAAGGCGGCGTCGGACACCACATCGCCGGCTTCGTTCAGCAAGGCGCCCAATGCGCTTTGCATCTGGTAGCGGCGGGCCAGCATGCCATCGATGGCATTCAGGGCCATGCGGATGAACAGAAAGACGGGCAAGGCCAGCCAGAGCAAGCCCACCGGCGCGCCACCGGCGGCCTGTTGGGCCAGGAGCCAGGCCAGACCGGCGCCCAACGCCACCGAAACCACCGCTGCCACCAGGGTGACCTGGTTGGCGGTCACGCCGGCACCATGGAGTTTGCGCGTAGGCCAATCCAGCAGTTGCTGGAACTTGGGCTTCAGATCGTAAATGCTGGCCATCCCTCCCCCCGGAGCGTGCTGGAATGCGGCGATTCTATCCTGGGGGGGATCATGCGTCCCTATAAAGAACGCCCAGGTGACGAGAAATATGTAAGAAAGTTAACGAGCGTGTGTGCTGGCGTGACGGCGGCGTGGTGCAGAGAGTGAATGTTTTTCTTTGGGGGCTCCGCCCCCGATAGCCCCCGTAGCGGTAGACAAAGTCGCAAGCGCGTGCAAAAAAGCGCGAATTTTCTTGGGACCTTCGCCCCATCGGATCCCTTCCTCCACGCGAATCACGACACCCGCCGGTACGGGGCCCATCGAGAGCGAAGTTCTCAAAAACCAAATCCCCTCCTCTACGCAAACAGCGACTCCCGCCCGAACCGGGGCCATTGGTGGCGAAGCCCCCAAAAACCAAATCCCTTCCTCTGCGCGAATCGCGACATCCGCCCGAACCGGGGGCCATTGGGGGCGGAGCCCCCAAATTAATCTTTCCCTTGTCTGCAAATCACGACGATTCGCGCCCTCCTGCCGCCTGCGTCAAAAAAAAAGCCCCCCTGTTTGTCCTCATCCCCCACACCGGTCACCTGAAGACGTTATAAATACAGATTCCGCACTTTTTTCACCCCCCTCACCTTAGAGAGCGTAGCGATATGGCACCGAAGATCTTCATCGATGGCGAACACGGCACCACGGGACTGCAAATCCGCACCCGCATGGCCGGCCGCCGTGACGTGGAGCTTTTGTCCATCCCGGAAGCGGAACGCCGCAACCCCGCCATGCGCGAGGACCTGCTGAACAGCGCCGATGTCGCCATCCTGTGCCTGCCCGACGCCGCCTCGCGCGAAGCCGTCGCCATGCTGGCCGGCAACAAGAACGTCGGCATCATCGACACGTCCACCGCTTACCGCGTCGACCCCGACTGGGCCTATGGCTTCGCCGAACTGGAAAAAGGCCAGGGCGCGAAAATCGCGGCCGCCCGCTACGTGTCCAATCCCGGCTGCTACCCCACGGGCGCCGTCAGCCTGATCCGTCCGCTGCGCGCCGCCGGCATCATCCCGGATGCCTATCCGGTCACGGTCAATGCCGTGTCGGGCTACACCGGCGGCGGTAAGCAGTTGATCGCGCAAATGGAAGATCCCAACAACCCGGACGCCATCGACTCGCCGCATTTCCTCTACGGCCTGCCGCTCAAGCACAAGCACGCGCCGGAAATGAAGATCCATGGTCTGCTGCCCCGCATGCCCATCTTCGCGCCCTCGGTCGGCAAGTTCGCCCAGGGCATGATCGTGCAGGTGCCCCTGGTGCTGGACCAACTGGCGGCCGGCGCGACGCTGGAAAGCATCCATGCCTGCCTGACCGCGCACTATGCCGGCCAGGACATCGTCACCGTGGTGCCCCTGGCGCAAAGCCAGGCGATGGATCGCGTCAATGCCGTGGAACTGGCCGGCCAGGACACCATGAAGCTGTTCGTGTTCGGCACGCCCGGCCAGGGCCAGGTCAATCTGGTGGCCCTGCTCGACAATCTGGGCAAGGGCGCTTCCGGCGCCGCCGTGCAGAACATGGACCTGATGCTCAAGGGTTGAACGGGATAGCCCGGGAAGGGGTGCCGGCGATCGGCCCCTGACCGAAGCCCCCCCAAAAAAGCCGCCTGCTTACGCAAGGCGGCTTTCTCTTTTGGCGATGGCTCCAGAACGAAAGGCCTTGGGCCTTGCCTTGGCCTAGGGCTTCGAGCCTTGACCCTAGCCCTTAGGCCAACACCAGCTTCGCGCCGGCCTTGCGCAATTGCCGCCACTCCCGTTCATCGCCGTTCTTGCGATTGCTGAACACCACATCGATATCGGCGGCGGGCGCATAGGTAACGCGGCTGGCCACCCCCACCTTGCTGTAGTCGGCCAGCACATAAAGCCGCTTGGACTGGCGCACCATGGCCTCGGCCACGGCCGCTTCGTGATGCTCGTAACTGGTCGCGCCCTGTTCGGCGGTCAGGCCCACCGGCGACAGCACCGCGACATCCGCATGATGGCGCGCGATCTCGTTGACGGTAGCGGCGCCATAAGTCGCCTGCACATCGGCGTAAGGACGGCCGCCAAGCAGGATCACCGAACACGCGCCCCGCCCGGGCGGCGCCGCGGACGCCAGCTTCATGGCGATCATCACGGAATTGGTGATCACGGTCAGGTCCGGCACCGACGGCAGGACCTCGGCCAACATGCCGGTGGTGCTGCCCGCATCGAGAAACAGCGTCTGTCCCGGCGTCAGCAAAGGCAGCACCGCTTGAGCGATGGCACGCTTCTCGCGCGAGTGCAGCCGCTGGCGTTCGAGGAACGGCGGTTCCAGGCGCGCCGTGGTGGCCACGACGCCGCCATGCACGCGCCGCAACAGGCCTTGCGCTTCCAGTTCCAGGATGTCGCGCCGCACCGTCTCGCGCGATACCGCCAGGGCCTGGGCCAACTGATCGGTACTCATGCGCGCATATTCATCGAGCAGGGATTTGATGCGCAGAACGCGTTCTTCTTGGAGCATGGGGCCTGAGAGGATGCTGAAAACCGGGTGAGGGAAATTCGGATATCCGAGTAGCAAAAGGCGCCCCGTGCCGAAAGGCAGGGGGCGAATCCCTTCTTATACTTGAACTGAACGCCGTGTTGCTACGGCAATCGCGCGCACGAAACCTCGGGCCCACCGCTGAACCGGTGGGCCCGCTTCACGCCACTGCGGCAAGGTTCGTCACGCCGGGCGGCTTAGAAGTCGCCTTCGCCCATGGCGGGATCGCTGATGCCGTGCTTGCCGGTTTCCACTCGGCCGGCAAAGCGGCGCGACCACGTCGGCTGGCTGGGGCTGGTCACGACGAAGTCGTACCAGGCGCTGCTGTCGCTCAAGTCCCAATGGATGTCCTGAGTGGCACCGGCGGTCACCGACGCGTTCCAGGGGCCATCGTTGCGATAGGCTTTGGCACGCACGTTGAACGTGGCCGTACCGGCACCACGATTCATCAGCGTCAGGTAGACGTTGCCGTTGGCTACGTCATAGCAGACCCGCACTTCGGGCACCGGCAGCGTCGCATCACGCTCGACGCTCAGATCCCCGACGAAAGCACGATGGTAGCCATTGGGACCCAACACCCAGAGATCGTAGGCGCCGCCGTTGTCCAACCAGGCATTCCAGGTGTCGTCCAGCTGCTTGCCCGCTTCCACCACGTAGCGCTGCGGAATACGGTCCAGATGCAGGCGATCGTACACATGGAACACCGCGGCCTGCGTACCCGTGTTGGCGAAGATCAATTGCACGGTACCCGCGGTCGCGTCAGTGCGCGCGCTGGTATGCAGCTCGTAGGGCAAGGCGCGTGAAAGCCGTGTCCCGATAGCCTGGTTCGGCAGTTTTTGCGGCGTGGGCAAGGCGATGGCGGTCAGGGCTTCCTGTGCCGTGCGCAAGCCGTCGGCTTGCGCTTGCGTCCTGCGGCCAGCCAGCGTCTGCATGGCTTCGTCATTAGGATTGGCGAAATTGAAGGCGGTGGTCAGATCGCCGAATACCGCGCGGCGATACGGGCTGATATTGGTATCGGCGATGCCGAAGCGTGCCTCCAGGAAGCGCAGCACGGAGGTGTGGTCGAATTGCTGCGAGTTGACCCAACCGCCACGGCTCCAGGGCGACACCACCCACATGGGTACGCGCGGACCGGGGCCGTAGCAGTCGCCATCCTGCGGCGGCATGCTGGTGCCCGGCACGTTCGGATGGGTGTAGTACTCATAGGACATGTCGGCCGTGCTCAACGTCGACTTGCCATGGGTGGCACCAGTGGCGATGTCGAGCGACGGCGCGCAAGGCGGCGGCACATGGTCGAAGAAGCCGTCGTTCTCGTCGAAGTTGATCAACAGCACGGTCTTGGACCACACCTCCGGATTGGCGGTAAGCGCGTCCAGCACTTCCTGCACGTACCACGCGCCCTGCACCGGGCTGGACGGTCCGGGATGCTCGGAATACGTTTCCGGCGCCACGATCCAGGACACTTGCGGCAGCTTGCCGTTGAGAATGTCCTGCTTGAACGCCCCCAGCAAGCCGCCGTCGGGCATGGTGTTGGCAATGCCCTTGTACAGCGGATTACCGGCGTTGTCGGTCGACGGGTCATACGCGGGGCTCGTCCCGGCGGCCTGATCGTGATAGACCGGCTTGCCCGACGCCAGGTTGGCGTTGCGGTAGTTCTTGAAGCCGAACAGCGGGTTGTCGGTGAAGTTGTCCGGCATGTTCTGGTAGACGATCCACGACACGCCGGCGGCCTCCAGCCGTTCCGGATAGGTGGTCCAGTCAAAGCCGTTGGCCAGTGAGTCGGTGCTCTCCAGGCCGTCGAACACATTGTTCACCACCACCTGGCCCACCGTCGTGGCACCGTTGGTGCCCGTCATGTGGAACATGCGATTGGTGTTGGTGCCGCCATGCAGCGAGCAGTGGTAACCGTCGCAGACCGTGAAAGCATTGGCCAGCGCGGTCTGGTAAGGCACTTCCGCTTCAGCGAAATAACCCATGGACTTCTGGGTCTTGTACTTCGGCCACTGGTACATGCGGCCCTTGTCCCAGGCGTCGCGCGCATCGTTCCAGCTGTGCGGCGTGGCGCCGGCGCGCTGGGCGTTGCCTACCGATTGGTCGAGGTGATAAGGCAGCACGGGCTTGCCGCTGGTATCGAGCTGCTGGAAGACGTTGAAGCCGTTGGGCAGGGGAATGGGGAAGCGGTCGCCGAAGCCGCGCACGCCAGCCAGGGTACCGAAGTAGTTGTCGAAGGAGCGGTTCTCCTGCATCAGGATGACCACGTGCTCGACGTCCTTGATGGTGCCGGTACGGTTGTTCGCCGGAATCGCCAGGGCGCGGCGGATGCTGGGCGGGAACAGGTTCAAGGCGGCGCCGGCCGCGGTCACGCCTGCGGTCTTACGCAGGAAATCTCGTTTGGAATTGTCGATCATGTCGGATGCGATATAGGTGGGCGTGAACGGGTCAGGGCGCGCAATGCAACACCGGCGCGGGCGTCGTCGGCGTGCTCGGATCGGAGGGCTTGGTCGGCGTGGTGGTGTCACCCCCGCCGTTGTTGTTGTTGTCGTCATCGTCGTGATCACCGCCACAGGCGCTGAGCATCAGCGCCACGGCGCACGCGGCGGCGAGCGCGCGTACGACGGATGACAGGCGCGCGCGTGGCTGCCGGTCCAGGAAACTATCGGTCATGCAGGGCTCCGTAGGGGTCGGATAGACTTGCACAAAATTGCACAAGTCCAAAAATGTGCATGCGGATGATCGAGGTTGCCGATGACATCGCAATGACAAGGAGCCGGCAGATTGAAATTGGGCGTGACAAAAAAAGAAGCGCGCGCACTTACGTGCGCGCGCTTCGCGGTCAGGCAGCGTTGGGGCCCATCCCACGCTGCTCCAGGGCTTCTCTCCCTGGCGGACCTAGCAGGCGTTGGTATTCAATGCACTGACGATGTTGTTGAAGTGCTGACGCAGGTCACGGATGTTGTCACGCTCGCGCGACATGTGCTGCATGACGGCGGGACGATTCTTGGCGTCATTGACATAGCTGCCGTCTTCCGTGCTCTTGATGATCGTGCGGCCATCGGCCACATATTGGTTGACGTGCATCATCAGGCTGGGACAACCCTTCTGGTTCTGCTCGCGCGCCTTGCGGTCGTAGCCCTGACCCATGTCGTTGACTTGGCTGATGGCATCCTTGAAACCTTGCACGTGCTCGCCCAGGCCCTCGCCCGCCAGGAAAGTGCTGGCCTGCGCCTGGGCTGCCTTGCCCCAGTAAACGAGGCCGATGCGATAGTAGGCGGCGCTATCTTTCTTGGCGTTTTCGAAAGCCGTCTTCGTGTTCTGCATGTCCTGATCCGACAAGCCGGAGTAGAACGCGTCTTCCTGCTTGACCACTTCGGTCAGCGCGGCGACGTAGGCGGCGCTGAGTTCACGCGCCTTGGCGCCGTCGTCGGCCAGGTATCCCTTGGATGCACTGTAATTCTGCAGTTCGTGGCTCAGCGGCGACAGCTTGCCCAGGGCGTCGGCGAAGGGCTTGGCCGGGCTGTCCAGCGCCGGCATGGCCGGCTGCATGGCCAAGGCCTTTTCCAGGCCGGCCTTGGTGCGATCGATATAGATATCGTTCTGGATGGTGAAGTCCTTGATGGGCTTCTTGGCGTTGACCGCCGGGGTGTTGTACTTGTTGTAGCGCTCCAGCGCCTCACTGAAAGAAGTGCTCACGCCATTGGCCGTGTCGACGTACTGGTTGTACTTGAGCACTTGCGCCTGCTCGGCCGCGGCCGCCTGCGACTTGGCCGAAGGGGCCGATTCCGCGGACTTGGGCTTGTCGTCACCGCAAGCGGCCAACACGCACGCGGCAGCCAGCACGAGGGCATGGCGGAAGGGTCGGGAGAGCGCGAACATCATGATTCCTTGGCGATTCTGGGTAGCGGGATTTGTAACGAAGCGGATGATACATAGCTGACAAATAGCCAAAGTAAGCAAATCGATCAAAAACCGGCGGCTTGCGACGAAACGATACTTCGGCGAAATCGCCGATTTCATCGCGATAAATGCCGCTAATGGGCACTCAAATCGTTATGATCGGCAAGATATAGCGAACGTCTCTCAGAATTCCTTAACGTGCAAAAACCACACTCTCCCGCACTAAGTTGCATATAGTTTCCGGAACCATCGCATGCAGATGGGTACCGCCATGCCGCTACCTCGTGCCATAATCAGCGCCATACCGCCGCACAGGAGAGACCAGCCCAGGCTGGCGCCGACGGAGCAACCGCCCCGGAAACTCTCAGGCACAAAGGACTGCGCGACGGGCAAGACAGACTCTGGAGAGCGGCGTCGCATGACGCCCACCGAAGGGGAACCGGCGGCTGGCCTTCATACCAGCGCCGGTGAAACTCTCAGGTACCGTGGACAGAGGGGGTGCGGCAGACGCTTGGCCTGCCGCCACCCTACCCCGGAGTCACCATGACCCGCATCGCCATCCTTGGCGCCGGCATTACCGGCGTCACGTCCGCCTACGCCCTGGCGCAATTGGGCTATCAAGTCACCGTCTACGACCGCCAGCGTTATCCCGCCATGGAAACGTCCTACGCCAATGGCGGCCAGCTGTCCGCCAGCAATGCCGAGGTGTGGAATAGCGCGGCCACCCTGGTCAAGGGCCTGAAATGGATGTTCCGGCGCGACGCGCCCTTGTTGCTGAACCCTGCCTTCAGCCTGCACAAATACGGCTGGCTGGCGCGCTTCATGCGCCACATCCCCGATCACGAGCGCAATACCATCGCCACCACGCGCCTGGCTATCGACGCCCGCGCGCATCTGTTCGAGATGGCGCAAACCGAGGGCATAGACTTCGACCTGGAACGGCGTGGGATCCTGCACATCTATCACGATCAGGCCAGCTTCGAAGCGGCGCGCCGCGGCAATACGCTGATGCAGCGGGGTGGGCTGGAACGCCATGCCGTCACGGCCGCGGAAGCCCGCGCCATCGAGCCGGCGCTGCGCGCACCTTGCCATGGCGCGTTCTACACTCCGTCGGACAGCACCGGCGACATCCACAAATTCACGCGTGGCCTGGCCTTGGCCTGCGCCCGGCGCGGCGTGCTGTTCCAGCAGGATTGCACAGTGCTGGGCGTCAAGGACGAAGGCGGTGCGCACGCCGTACAGTGGCGCGACGCGGACGGGCACGTCGACCAGGCAAGCCATGACGCCGTGGTGATCTGCGCGGGTCCCGCCAGCCAGGCCCTGGCGGCCACACTGGGCGACCATGTGCCGGTCTACCCGGTCAAGGGCTATTCCATTACGGTGCACCTGGATCAGCAGGACGACGCGGCAGCGGCGCCCCGGGTAAGCCTGCTGGACGAGGCCGCCAAGATCGTCACCAGCCGGCTGGGTGCACGCTTTCGCGTCGCCGGCACCGCGGAATTCAATGGTTACAACAAGGACATCCGCGCCGACCGGATCGAGCCTCTGGTGCAGTGGACTCGGCGGCATTTCCCCGGCATCGCCACCCAGCGGGTCGTGCCTTGGTGCGGTCTGCGCCCGATGACACCTGACATGATGCCCGTGGTTCGGCGCGGCTGCCGGGCCGGTGTTTACTACAACACGGGCCACGGGCACCTGGGCTGGACCTTGTCCGCCGCCACGGCGCCGCTGCTCGCCAGCCTGGTGGCGGCGGAACAGCCGCCCGCCTGAGCTGGCGGCTTGCGGGAAGCGACGGCCGCGCGGCGTTCGATGCCGGGGCTGACTTGGTGGGAGCTGACCCGGCCGGCCCTGGCCGCCACACTGTAAGAAGATGCCTCAAGCATGGGTCACGGCGCTAACCGCGAGCTAGAATCCTCCGCTTGTTGCATCGGGTATCCCTGTCTCCGCATCATGCCGCGCCTCCACCAGCTGTGCGTCCTGCTACTGCTCGTCCTGCCGCTGGCCGCCTGCCAACGAGACGCCGCGCTCCTGCCCAACGACGCCTATGTCTGGCAACGCGCCTGGACGCCCGCGCTGGTGCAGGCACTGCGTGCCAGTGACGACATCGTCGCCACCTGGCATGTCCTGGGCGCGGAAATGGACGCCGCCGGCCGCTGGGCCGACAGCGCACCCGATTACGCCGCGCTGGCGGCGTTGCGCGAT
Source organism: Bordetella sp. LUAb4 (assembly GCF_021325795.1). Lineage (GTDB taxonomy): Bacteria > Pseudomonadota > Gammaproteobacteria > Burkholderiales > Burkholderiaceae_B > Bordetella_C. The sequence goes on from NZ_JAHPZX010000001.1 coordinate 812,343, forward strand.
CCCGTGGTCCTGGTGCTGCGGCTGGACGGCCGCGCCGACCGGCTGAATGCGAATGCCATCGTGGATCGGCTGCATGAACGCCTGGCGGCCTGGCGCGCCGCCGGTGTCCGCATCGGCGGCGTCGAAATCGACTATGACTGCGCCACCGCGCGCCTGCCTGCGTATGCCGCGCTGCTGCGCCGCTTGCGTGCCGCGCTCGATGTGCCGCTGGCCATCACTGCCCTGCCGACCTGGCTGCAGAGTCCCGACCTCGACACGCTGCTGGCGATACCCGACAGCTCCATCCTGCAAGTGCATGCCGTGCTCGATCCCGCGCTGGGCCTGTTCAATCCGCGCCGCGCGGCCACCTGGACGCGAGACTATGCGCGGCGCACCCAGCGGCCATGGCGCGTGGCGTTGCCCAGCTACGGCACGCGCGTGGCCTGGGACGAAGCGGGCCGCATCCTTACCGTGGAAAGCGAACGGCCGACCTTGGCGCCGTCCTCACGCGATGCCGAACTGGTAGCGCAACCCAGTGTGCTGGCGCAATTCAGCGCCCAGTTGCGGCAGCAGCCGCCGGCGGGCCTGGCCGGCCTGGTCTGGTTCCGCCTGCCGACCGACCAGGACCAGCGCGCCTGGAGCCTGGCCACCTGGCGCGCGGTGCTGACGGGCCAGCCGCTGCAATCCGAACTCACCATCACCCTGGCCGGCGCGGGTCCCGCGCGCGACATGCTGTTGACCAATCGCGGCAATAGCGACGCCCCGCTGCCGGGCATCATTCGTATCGCCGGCGCTTGCGCCGCGGCGGATGGCATCAATGGCTATGCGCTGGAACGCGACAGCGCCGGGCTTTATTTGCGCAGCATCCATGAAGGATTGCTGCGCGCTCACTTTCAACGCAACATCGGCTGGCTACGCTGCAACGATGCACAACCCCGTCTCTCCTTTGCTCCATGAACGCGCACGCCGCCCGCTGGGCCTCGCGCTACTGCTCGCCATCGTGGCCGGTGGCACGCTGGTCATCGCCTGCGGACCGGATTTTCCGGCGCAGCTGCTGGACGACCGCGGCGCCACGCTAAGCGCCACACCGACCAATTCCTTCGCTTATGAAGTAAGCCACCTGGTCAGCGGCAAGGACAAGTTCCGCGTCCAGGAAGACTATTACTACAGCCCGACGCGGGACGGCACGCCCGACGATGGCGACAAGGCATTGAGCGCTGAAGTGCGCGAGCGCCTGAAGACCTTGCGCCAGGCCGCCAACGGCGACGCCGCCTACGCGGCGGGCGCGGGATTGCCGCCCGCCCTGCGCCTGTATACGGCCGGCGCGGTGGACTATCGCTTGTCCCACGCGGCCGGTGACGAGATCAGCAAGGACGTCGATAAGGATCCGAACGTCACCGCCAGGCGCGCGGCCCGCCGCTTCCAGGCCGTGCTCGACCTGCCCGCGCAAGCCGGCGCACCACGCGCGGTATGGGCGGCGTATATGTTGGCGGAGCTGAAGGCCCAGGGGTTTGTTACCGCGGAGGATGGCCGGGGCTACGGAAACACCGCGGGCAATACCGATGCCGCGGCTGCCCGGCCCTCCCCGTCGTCCGCGACGGAAGCGGCTGGCAGTTCGCCCGCCGCGGGTACGGCGGACGAACCCGCTTACCTTCGTTCTTCCTCCGGCCATCTACTCACCGAACAGGCCGCGGAAAACGCCTGGCGCGAGGATGTCGCGCGGGCCTATGAAAGGGTGCGCCAACTGGCGCGTGCCGGAGACGACGACAGCCAGGGACTGGCCGTGGCCAGTTATGGCCAGCAGGCGCTGCTCTATCTGGAAGGCGTGGACGGCACCTGCGGTTACTCGGACATCAGCAGCCAGGCGCCGTGTGCCGACACCATCGCGCCGGCCGATATGAAGCACGCCATTCATCTCTACGCCGAACAGGCGGCGCAGGGATCAAGCAGCGGCCTGCAATCGCTGCGGACCCTGGCGGACTGGGCCTTGAGCACGCCGGCGCGCGCGCGCCGCCTGATCGATGATCCCCTGGCGCAACGCCTGTTGGTCACCTACGCCCTGGCTCGCCTGGGCGACATCGTCGATGGCAAGGCGGACAGCATCTACGACGTCTTTGCCGTCGAAGGCAGCAACGGCCAGCACGGCCTGGCGGACGCCGCGGTTGGCGATGCCCGCATCACGCCCAATCCCGCGTTGACGGCGCTGACCGCGGCCCTGGCCTCCTTGGACCCGGCGCGCCTGGACAGCGCCGACCGTGTCGCCGCGCTGGCCTATCGCGTGGGCCGCTACGACCTTGCCGCACGGTTGGCCGGCCGTGGGCAGACGCCCTTGGCCTGGTGGGTGCGCGCCAAACTGGCCACCCGCCAGGGCGACACCGCGGCGGCGGCGCAAGCCTACGCCCACGCGGTGCAGGCCTTCCCGCAAAACAACGGCAGCCTGGAAGCGGCCAGCCAGGCGCGCTTGCGTGGCGAACAAGGGGTGCTGTCGCTGGCACGCGGCCAGTATGTCGACGCGCTGGATCAGCTGTATCAGGCATCCACGGCAGCCCAACCCGGCCAAGTGCCGGAAGAAGGGCCGCTCATGGGCGATTACTGGAATGACCTGGCCTATGTGGCCGAACGGGTCTTGACTACCGATGAACTGCGCGACTACGTGAACGCCCATGTGGCTGCCACACCGGCGCCTGCCGTCGACCTGAAAATTATGGACGCGACGGCGCAGAGCGATTGGCTCTATCAGCATCCGGTCACCGTGGCCGATCGCCTGCGCCTGCTGCTGGCACGCCGTCTGATGCGCGAAGGCCAACGCCAGCAAGCCCTGGCGTATTTCCCGCCGGACGATGACGCGCGTTTCATGAGCGTCACGTGGGCGGATGGCCAACTGGTGGTGACCCCGCGCCGTTCGCGCCTGGCCGCGGCGGACTACGATGCCGCGTTGATCGAGGGGCATGATGCGTGGCGCGACGTGACGCGCGCGGGCGCCCTGTACCGCGCCGCGCTGATCGCACGGCGCCAGGGGATGGATCTGCTGGGCTATGAACAGGATCCGGACTATGCCGTCTACGACGGCGGCTACACCTATGGCGCGGGCCGCAGCGGCGGCGCGGACGACGGCGGGCAAGGAGCTCCCACGAGCCAAGGCCAGGGCGCGGCTGCCCCTCGAGCGGACACGCCGGCCAAACGCGCGGCGCGCGATCTGCCTGGTCCTTACATCACCGATGAGGAACGCCGCCGTTATGCCGCCACGGAGGCCCAGCCTTACGCCCGCTTCCACTATCGCGAAATCGCCGCGGACCATGCCGTCGCGGCGGCCGAGCTCTTGCCAGCGCGCTCCCAGGCCTATGCCGCCACGCTGTGCCGCGCGGCGCGCTTCATCATCGACGACGATGCCGACCGGGCCAGCGCCATCTATATGAAGTACATCAAGAATGGTGCCGCGGTACCGTTCGGCGCCACCTTCGGCCGCGATTGTCCCGAGCCGGATTTCGATGGCGCCGCGCGCTTTCGCTACGTACAGGCATGGCGGGCGATCCAACGCCATCCCGCTGAAACCGCCGGCGCCGGCGTAGCCGGTTTGGCGGCCGCCATTGCCGCCGTACTCGTCTGGCGCCGCCGCCGCGCCCGCAGAGCTTAGAGATGTCCGCCCCCCGTCGAACCAACGGAACAGGAGCCTGGCTCGTGACGGAGCCGTCCGAGCCGCGGCCCATACGGCTCGCCCATCCAGGGCCGCCCTCCAGCGCAGCCTCCCCAGCCACGAACCGCGCCAACAACAAATCGCAATAAAACTTGTATCAAAAATTGTTAAACATTTGATCTACGTAGCGAACTCGTCAAAAATGGCTCCAAGATAAAACACCAGGCTACAGCGGCCGTCCTCCGGGCCGTGTTCCACGGATGCGTTACAACGACCTTGAATTCGCGGTGGATTGGTTATCCGCCCAGCAAGACGACGGCGCTACCCTGCGTTTTACCCGCAAGGAGCGCGCGGTCCTGCGCCGTCTGGTCGAACGTGCTCCCAACCTGGTGACCCGCGCTGCGTTGCTCGACATGCTGGCTGAAGACGGCGCCGATCCCGCCGAACGCAACATCGACTTCATCGTCAACCGCTTGCGCGGGAAATTGCGCGACTCCGCGCGCGCCCCGCGCTACATCGCCACGCAGTACGGCGAAGGCTATTACTGGATCGCCGTCGCGGCAGCGGACGCGCAGCGCCCAGCCGGCGACCCCGTGGCAACGGTTTCAACCCAGCCCGCCTCGACTTCCGTCGGCCTGATGATCGGTCCACTGCACGGCATCGCGCCCCACTCGATCGCCATGGACCTGCCCGCCATCCTGGGACAGGCGCTAGGCGCGGCGGGCGGCCTGGAGCAAGCTGTCCCCTGCGTGCCCGTGGATGGCACCGCGGCCGAACAGAATGCCGCGCTGGCCTGCGCCCGCTACGCCCTGGAAGTCAGTTGCCTGGTCGACAGCAGCCATCAGCCCGCGCGTCTGCATCTGGCACTGGTGCTGCACCACCGCCCCTCGCATCAGGTGGTCGAAACCTTTCGCACCACCATACCTGGGCCGGCCGACCGCGGCTCGCCCATGCTGCGACAGGTGGCGCATCAGGTGCTGGCCGCCATGTGGAAGCACGGCGTGCCGCTACCTGCCCTGCACGTACCGTCCGAAAAACCGCTCGAACTGCGCATGCATGAAACCGCGCTGATGCTGGCGGCTTCGCCGCACAGTTGGCGCGAGAGCGAGCAACGTATCGCCCAGGCGCGCGCCGTCAACCCGGACGATCCGATGCTGGACGTGATGGAAGGCCTGGCGCTGTTCACCAGGCTGATCCTCGAAGGCACGGCGACGCATGGCGAATGGTTGGACATCGAAGCGCGTATCGAGACCCTGGCGCTGCGGGCCTTGCCGCGCGTGCAGGACAATCCGCTGCTGGTATTGAGCGTGGCGCGCCTGCTGTTCTTCGTCGAACGGGACCATCAGGCGCTGGCCGAACGGTTGGCCGAGGATGCGTTCGAACGCAGCACCGCTTTCGCCGCGGCGTTCGGCACGCTGGCGCCGATGCGCATGGCGGCCGGCCGCTTCGACGAAGCGTTGGCGCTCTACGACGAAGGGATACGCCTGGCCGAAGCGGGTTCGGAGTTCCGCATCAGCCTGATGGTGATGAAGTGCGTCGCACTACTGGCCAGCGATGACCGTGCACGGCTGGACGCGGCGTGTGCCGAGCTGTACCAGGCCAAGCCGCTCACCCGCATGCAGATCGGCCTGTTCATGGCGCCGCCCCCTCCCGCGCCCCTGGCCCCCGACCTGCAACAGGTGCTGCAGGCCATCGACCGCGACGCCGCCCAGCGGCTGCTGCGTTACGCCCACATGGCCTATGCCCGCCATTTCCATGCGCCCAAGCACAGGCACAACATGCTCAAGGGCATCGTGGGGCATTTCGAGCAGCACTACGGCCCGGATATCGTGCCGGCCCTGCTGGTGCAGGCGCGCCAGGCGTATGCTTGGGATGGCATCGGGGTAACGGGCGGCACACGTGGTTGACCAAAACCTTGATTCGCCGAACGTTTGGATAGGCCGAAAGCGGCTTGTTCGAGGTCCGGGTGATCAGGCCTTATGAGCAATCAAGCGCCTTTCCGCAACGACGATCGCAAGTCGTCGATGACCTCGGCCCAGCCCGCACCCGCGCGTTTGCGGTGCAGGGTCAGCGACGGATACCACGGCGTATCGCCGCGATCGAGTTGCCAGCGCCAGTCGGGCATGGCGGGCAGCAGCAGATGGGTGGGAAGGCCCAGCGCGCCAGCCAGGTGCGCGCTGGCGGTGTCGACGGTGATGACGCTGTCCAGATTGGCCATCAACGCGGCGCTTTCCGAAAAATCGCGCAGGGCATCGTTGGGGACATGCAGGTTGTCATGACCCGCAACGGCGCGCCATTGTTGGATGGCGGCGAGATCGGCGGGGCGGATGTCCTTCTGCACGCAGACGAAGTCACACGGCGTATCCAGCAACGGCGCCAGCTCAGCGAAGGCAATCGAACGGTTGCGGTCGTCCGGATGCTGGGCATTGCCCGACCACGCCAGACCAATGCGCGGGCGAGCAGGCGCGCTGCGCGTCGGCAGCAATGCCGCCCATTCCTGCCTCAAGGCCTCGTCAGCACGCCACGGTTGACCCAGCGGCCACGGTTCGACGCGCTGTTTCGATAACGCCAGCGGAAGGCTGAGCAGGGGCACATGGCGATCGAAGGCCGGCGTGGGCACGTCGTCGCCAATGACGGTGACGCCGGCCAGATTGGCCCGCAGCAACGGCGCCAACGACGCCTGCACACGCAGGATCACGGTTCCCGCCAGAGGGATCAGCGCGGCGACATAACGGCTGAACTGGATCGTATCGCCCAGGCCCTGTTCGGCATGCACCAGCAGGGTCTTGCCAGCCAGCTTGCTTTCGCCCAGCCAGGGTGCGCCGGCGTAGGGCATGGTCTGGCCACCGTCGCGCCAACGCCATTCGTAGTCGCGCCAGCCATGCGTGAACTCGCCCAGCAGCAGATTGGTCTGCGCCCGGTTGGTGCGCGCGCCGGCATGCTCCGGATCGATGGCCAGGGCATGCTTGAAATGGCGCAGGGCATCGTCGAAGCGACGCTGGTCGCGTGCCAGTACGCCCAGATTGGTATGCGCGTCCAGGAATCTGGGATCCAGCTTGATGGCGTTTTCGTAAGCTTGCCGCTCTTCCTGCTGCCGGCCCAATGCGCCCAACACCACGCCTTGCATGTAATGCAGCCCGGCCGCCCGTGGCGCCAACGCCAGCGTACTGTCCACCACGGTCAATGCTTCGCTGCCGCGTTGCAGACGCAGCAGCACGTCGACGACGCTGCCCAGCAGCGACAGATCGTTATTCGACAGGCGATAAGCGGCGCGCAAGCGCTCCAGCGCCGTTTCCAGCTGACCATTGCGGACGTGCACGGCGCCGGCGTCGCGCAGCAATCCGGCATCCTTGGGGCGCAGCGCCACCGCGCGTTCGAACTGATCCGCGGCCAGCATCAACGAGCCGGCGCGGCTCAACGCGTAAGCCAGGGCCGCGGCAAGGTCGCCGTCATCAGGATGCGCCGCGGCGGCGGGCGTGAGCAGGTCGACAGCCGAGCTGTAGTCGCCGCCCTGGAAAGCCTGCGCGGCGCGCGCCAGGACGTCTTTGCTGGATTCGGCCGCGGCCATGTACGTACTTCCTTACGATTGAAGCTGATAGAACTCCGCTCCGAAGGAGCGGATCCCGGTGGCGACGTTGGCACCAGCGATGAGGGCAACAGCGCACGCCGACAGCGCATGCGAACGTTGCAGGCAACGGTGCAGGCAACAGTGCAGGCACAAATGGAATGCCATGGTGACAACAAGGGGCAGCCCCCGGGGAACCCGCCATTCTAATCCAGCCGCCTGCGCGCGCGGGACGTTCCGCCTGCCCGCCGCCCCTGCCCCCGCGGCGCCGGCAATGCCTGCCGCGCGGCTTCGACGAAGCGCGCGAGGGGGGCATCCGCCGGCGGCTCCCGGTAGACCAGGGTCAGCGGAATCGTGAATGCCGACGCCGCATCCAAGGGACGATATGCGACGCTTTCCCGATGCAGCAGTTGCAGCGTGCGCGGCAACAAGGTGATCCCGCGCCCCGACGCCACCAGCGTGACCGCCGACAGCAGGCGCGGTACATCCGCGACGACGCGCGGCGCGAAGCCCGCTTTGGCACAGGCGGCCAATAGTTCGTCCTGCACGCCCGGGCCGTCTTCCCGGCGATACAGGATGAAGGGCTCGTCCGCCAACTCCGCCAGGGCCAGCGCGCCGCGCTTGGCGGCCAGGCGATGCTCGATAGGTACCGCCACCACCATCTCCTCCTGATCCAGCACCAGGGACGACAGGGTGGGATAGCGCGCGGCGGACGCCCGCACGAAAACCGCATCGAGCGCTTCGCCCGCCACCGCATCGAGCAGGTCGCGCGTGGTGTTTTCCTGGGAGTCCAGGGCGATCATGGGGTGGCGCGCATGGAAAACGCGTATCAACTGCGGCACGCGCGGATGCAAGGACGCGGAACTGGTATAGCCGACGGCGATGCGGCCGACCTGCCCGCGCGTGGCCTGCTGCACGCGGACGGCGGCACGCTCGGCGCTGGCGAGCAAGGCGCGGGCGTCTTCCAGGAACACGCGTCCCGCCATGTTCAGGCGTACGCTGCGTGGGGTGCGGTCGAACAGCTGTACGCCCAGCTCACGCTCCAGGTCACGGATCTGCTGGCTGAGCGGCGGCTGCTGTATGCCCAGGCGCTGGGCTGCTCGCGTCATATGTTCTTCTTCCGCGACCGCGATGAAATAACGCAAGTGGCGCAATTCCATTAAGGGGATATCCTAAGTCTGCTTGTGGTAGGTCTCATATATTTTACATATGGATCGCGCAGTCCTAAGATTCACCGTCTCGTTGATACATCGTAGGACTACACCATGAGCATCGACTTCCACTCGCAGGAAAACAAATACACCTACGCCACTCGCACGGCCAACCATGGTTGGGCACGCGCCATGGAGGGCGCCGTGGATCCGCGCGGCAAGCGGGTGGTGGATGTAGGCTGCGGAGGCGGCATTTATTCCCAGGCATGGGACGACCTGGGCGCACAAAGCGTCGTCGGCATCGATTTCTCCGAGCAGATGGTCGCCGCCGCCCGCGAAAAGGCGCGTGCGCGTGCCAAGCTTTCTTTCCAGGTCGGGACGGCTCAGGCCACCGGACTGGCGGCAAACGCTGCTGACATCGTCTTCGAGCGTGCCCTCATCCATCACTTGCAAGACTATGACGAATGCTGCGCGGAGGCGTATCGCCTGCTGGCGCCCGGTGGCACGCTGTTGATCCAGGACCGCACACCGGAAGATGTGCGGATACCCGGTTCACCGACGCATATCCGCGGATATTTTTTCGACTGCTTTCCGCGCCTGTCAGCGGTGGAAGCGGGCCGCCGCCCCACCGACGCCAAGGTCCGCGACGCCCTGCGCCAGGCCGGCTTCCAATCACTGGAAAGCGTGACGCTGTGGGAAACCCGCCGGGTCTATACCCACTTCGAAAACCTGGCACAGGACCTGGCCAGCCGCACGGGCCGCTCTATCCTGCATGAACTCAGCGACGAAGAATTGCAGACCCTGATCGCTCACATCGGTGAGCGCACGGGCCGCGCCGAACCTGTCGAGGAGCAGGACCGCTGGACGCTGTGGATCGCCAGAAAGTGATCCACGGCGGTCGTATATGGCCGTGACCCGTATCGCGACGAACCACGACCAAGACCCTCAGCGCACGACTACGCCGCTGTCATCAAGCGGCCGCGCGCTTGGGCAACTTCCAGTTGGGCCGCAAGAAATGGCAGGTGTAGCCATTCGGGATACGCTCCAGGTAATCCTGGTGCTCCGGCTCGGCTTCCCAGAACGGCCCCACCGGCGCCAGTTCGGTGACGACCTTGCCGGGCCATAGGCCGGAAGCGTTGACGTCGGCGATGGTGTCCTCGGCGACGCGTTTCTGCTCCTCATTGGTGTAGAAGATGGCGGAACGGTAGCTGGTGCCGATGTCATTGCCCTGGCGGTTGGACGTCGTCGGATCATGGATCTGGAAGAAAAATTCCAGAATCTGGCGGAAGCTGGTCTTGGCCGGATCAAAAATGATCTCGATGGCCTCGGCATGCGTGCCGTGGTTGCGGTAGGTGGCGTTGTCCACGTCGCCGCCGCTATAACCCACACGCGTGCTGATGACGCCATCGTAACGGCGGATCAGGTCTTGCATGCCCCAGAAGCAACCGCCCGCGAGTACTGCGCGTTCCTGGCTCATTTCACGTCCTCCACTTGATCGAGATAGGCGCCATAACCTTCGGCCTCCATTTGGTCGCGCGGGATGAAGCGCAGCGACGCCGAGTTGATGCAATAGCGCAAGCCGCCGCGGTCGGCCGGGCCGTCCGGAAAGACGTGGCCCAGATGGCTGTCGCCGTGCGCCGAGCGGACTTCAGTGCGGACCATGCCATGGGAGCTGTCGCGCAACTCATTGACGTTGGTGTTCTCGATGGGCTTGGTGAAGCTGGGCCAGCCGCAATGCGAATCGAATTTGTCGGCCGAGGCGAAGAGCGGCTCGCCGGACACGATGTCCACGTACAGGCCGGCTTCCTTGTTATAGAGATATTCCCCGGTGCCGGGACGTTCGGTGCCGCTTTCCTGGGTGACGTGGTATTGCTCGGGCGTCAGCTGGGCAATAGCGTCGGGGTCTTTGCGGTAGGTCATTCTGCGCTCCTTGTCGCCTGGGGATCCGCCTAGATGGGGGGCGGCCTGTTGAATTCAAGTGGGGGCGTACCGGCTTGCTCGGCCATAAGTATCAGGGTCCGATCGCTCTGGCGAGCCTCGCGGAAGTGCGTGTATGGGCTCTGACCAGGAAGAAGACGCGGCGCGCGCCGGATTTTGGCGTATTGTCATCAACTACGGTTTATCAACCGCCGTTGATCCCCTTCGACGATACGCCGAGGCGCGCCCTTTTGTCTCCCCCTTATCTGGCATTCGGGCGCGTCGTGGGGATATCCGGTGTATCGCCAGCCAATATTGATAAAGGAGACCCCATCATGAGCAATGCTTCCCCTTCCAAGGCGGCGACATCCGCCTCCCCGTCCGTAATCGCCGCCGAGCGCCGCCAGCGCGTCAGCGAAACCCTGAGCGACATCCGCCAATTGATGGCCGGCAAGGCATTGAGCCGCGAACTGCTGGCGGACATCAGCGCTCGCCTTGAGCGTCTGGCGCAGGCGCACGAACTGTTCGGTAGCGCGGATTTTCCGCCGCCGTCGGGGGGGCAGGGCGAGTCGACACGCTACCGGCTGAATCCGGATGATGGCGACGACGATATCGCGCTGTATCTGAATTCGATCAATCCGGGCAAGACGTCGGTGCCGCACAACCACACCACGTGGGCCGTCATCGTGGCGATTTCCGGCGACGAACTGAATCGGGTCTATCAACGCACGGACGACGGCAGCGACGCCGAACATGCCACGCTGGCGCTGTCGCATGAACAGGTCGTGCGCCCAGGTGCGTCCATCGCCTTTCTGCCCGATGATCTGCATAGCATTCACGTCACGGGTAATGCGCCGACCCTGCATTTCCATCTTTATGGCCAACCGCTGGAAACACTGAGTGGCCGCATCGGCATCGAACCGGACACTGGCCGCATCATCAACTACAACAAGGCGAAAATGACCAAGAGCGTGGCCGCCGGCAGTTGAAGGACCCTCGCCGCCCATGGGCCGATACCCTGGGCGCGCGTCCATTTCGAAGACGCCAAGGCGCTATCCGTCATTTGCCTGGCTCGATCCGAACCGATTTGACTTGAACCAAATGGCTCCGCTCGCGGAGCCATTTCAGTTTGAATTCAACGGTTATTGATTAGAAAGGCGGACGCGACACCTACAAGCACAACGCCACCGACGTCGCGAGGAGAAGACACATGCTGGACCACACCGCGGATAAGCAGACCCCCGACATCACCCGTCGCCATTTCCTGCAGGCCGGCATGCTGGCCGGCGCGGCGCCGGCATTGCTGGCCGCGGCACCGGCGCTGGCGGAGGAAGCCGCGGCAAGCCCCCCTGCCGCAGGCGACACCAAGGGCGCGGAAAAGAGCGATGCCAAGAGCAAGGCCGCGGCGCAGGACACCAAGGGCGGCCAGACCGTGACCTTGGCCGCCTACGGCGCGGCCCTGCGCTACGACCAGATTCCGCCCGAAGTCCTGCAGCGCGCCAAGGACGCCATGACGGATGCGGTCGCCACCATCATCTATGGCGCCGAACTGCCCTGGAGCAAGATGATCATCGCGTACGCGCGGCAGAATGGATCGGGCGGCAAGAGCCAGATCCTCGGCAGCGGCACGCTACCCGTGCATCCGCAGATGGCAGCCCTGGCGCAGGGCGCGATGGCCCATGCGTTCGAGTTGGATAACCTGACCAAACCTGACAGCGGTGCGCATCCCGGCGCGGCTTTGTTTTCCTCCGGGCTGGCGATGGCGCAGGATAAGGGCCTGGGCGGCCAGGCGCTGCTGGCGGCCTTCGTGGCCGGCGCCGAAGTCATGCTGCGTATCGGCTATGCCACCAAGCACACCAACGAAGAACGGGGCTTCCACGCGCCCGGCACCACCGGTCCTTTCGGCGGCGCGGTGACCGTGGGGCATCTGCTCGGTTTCGACCAGGCGCATATGGTCAATGCCATGGGCATCGCCGGTTCTTGCGCCGGCGGCCTGCTGGCCTTCGCTCACGCGGGCAACGGCGCCATGGTCAAGCGCTTGAACGTGGGTCGCGGTGCCGAAGGCGGCGTGGTGGCGGCGGACCTGGCGGCGCAGGGCTTCACCGGGCCCAGCACGGTGCTGGAGGGCGAAGGCGGGTTCCTGCGTGCCTTCTGCCCCGAATACGACCTGACCGAGTTGACGCGCGGCCTGGGCAGCACCTACGAGACCATGAACATCATGATCAAGCGCTACGCCTGCCACATCACGGCGCACACCCCCGTCGAAGCCATGCTCGGCCTGCGCAAGGCGAATGGCTTCAAGGCCGATGACATCGCCAGCATCACGGTGGCGGGCAGCCCGCGCATGACTACGGTCAATAACATTCCCAAGCCGGCCGATTCCTTGCTGGCGCAGTTCAGCATTCCGTTCTGCGTGGCGCTGTCCATGTATCGCAATCCGGTCGACCCGCGGTCGTTCGACGAGAAGGTGGCGCAGGACCCGCGGATCCTGGCCTTGACCCAGCGCGTGACCATGCAGTTGGCGCCGGGGCAGAAGAACAATGATCTGGCCAGCACCGTGACGGTCAAGCTGAACGACGGCCGTGAATTCAGCAGCCATGTCACCGCGTTCACCGGCACGCCGGAGCACCCGCTGGACCGCGCCGGGCTGCGCGAGAAGTTCATGCTGTTGACGCGCAGCCATCCGGAGGCGGCCATGGCGAAACTGTTCGACCGCATCCAGGGATTGGAGAAGGAGAAGAACCTGGACTGGCTGCGGGTCTGAGCCCAGGTCCCGCCCCAACCCTGGGCGCCGCGGCGAGATAAGTCGCGGCGCGCGGTGCCGAGGCCGGTGATTAAACGATATTCAAAGGCTCGAAGGACTTGACCAGGTCATCCAGGCGCTTGATCTGCGTCAGGAAAGGCTCGAGCTGATCCAGCGGCAGCGCGCTGGGACCGTCGCACTTGGCGTTGTCCGGATCGGGGTGTGCTTCCAGGAACAGGCCGGCTAGGCCGACAGCCATGCCGGCGCGCGCCAGCTCAGCCACCTGCTCGCGCCGGCCGCCCGAGGCGGCGGCGCCGGCGGCACGCTGTTGTAGGGCATGGGTGACGTCGAAAATCACCGGCAGGCCGGCGGATGCTTTCTTCATCACACCGAAGCCCAGCATGTCGACCACCAGATTGTCGTAGCCGAAGGCGGTGCCGCGATCGCACAGAATGACCTGCTGGTTGCCGGCTTCGTTGATTTTCTCGACGACGTTCTGCACCTGGCTGGGGCTGATGAACTGCGGCTTCTTGACGTTCACCACGCGGCCCGTCTTGGCCAGCGCCACGACCAGATCGGTCTGGCGTGCCAGGAAGGCGGGCAGTTGCACGACGTCGGCGACCTCGGCCACGGGCGCGGCCTGCCAGGGTTCGTGGACGTCGGTGATGACCGGCACGCCGAATTCCGCCTTGACCGCTTCGAAGATTTTCAAGCCTTCTTCCATGCCGGGGCCTCGATAGGAATGGATGGAAGAACGGTTGGCCTTATCGTAGGAGGCCTTGAATACGTAGGGAATGCCCAGCTTGCGCGTGACTTTCTGGTAGTGCTCGCAGGACCGCAAGGCCAGGTCGCGCGATTCCAGGACGTTGATGCCGCCGAACAGCACGAAGGGGCGGTCATTGCCGCAAGCGATGTCGGGCGTGATGGAAATGGTTTGCTGGGACATGAGGCGCTACCTGAAAGGCGGAGATCCGGGCAGTATATCGCCGGCCGCGCTGGCGGCGGCGGGTTGGGCCGAAGGGGGCCGGTAATCCGTGCCACGATCAGCGCCAAGTCAGCCCGACTCGGACACAATCGTCGCTCGCCCCTTTTTCCGCCATCCGCGTCACTTGCATCCCAGGGACCCAGAATGCAAAGGCAATTGCTGATCCTCATCGAAATCAAGGAAACCAATCTGACCTTCCTGAGGGAAGCTGGCTTCCAGCTGCACTTCGCCGTCACGCCCGCGCAACGTGCACGGATACCGGCGGCGCTCGCGGCCACCATCGATGCCGTGCTGACCAATGGCTCGACGGGTTTCGAGGCCCATGAGATGGCGGCCATGCCGCGCCTGCGCATCGTCTGCGCCCTGGGTGCCGGCTACGAGAAAATCGATCTGGCGGCGGCCCAGGCGCGCGGCATCGTCGTCAGCAATGGGCGCGGCGCCAATGACGCCGCGGTGGCGGACCATGCCCTGGCCTTGCTGCTGGCGGCGGCACGCGGCATCGTGCAGAACGACCAGGTTGCGCGGGGTGGCAATTGGGGCGCCAGCTCACGCATCGAACGGCCGACGGTGCATGGCAAGAACCTGGGCATCCTGGGCCTGGGCACCATCGGGCGGCAGATCGCCCGCCGGGCGGCCGGTGGTTTCGATATGGCGGTGGGGTATCACAATCGCCGTCCCGTCGGCGACGACGGGGGGGGCCTGGTCTATTTCGACAGCCCGGTGGCGCTGGCGTCCTGGGCGGATTTCCTGGTGGTGGCCACGCCGGGCGGCGCCGGCACGCATCACCTGGTCGATGCGGCGGTGTTGGAAGCGTTGGGACCGAGGGGTTTCCTGGTGAATATCGCGCGCGGCAGCGTGGTCGATACGCAGGCGCTGCTGGTGGCCCTGCATGCCGGAGGCATTGCGGGCGCCGCGCTGGACGTGGTGGAGGGCGAGCCCGACACCATGGCGCCCGAGGTCTTTCAGGCACCCAACCTGACCTTCACGCCGCATATCGCCGGCCGTTCACCGGAAGCACTCGCGGCCACGGTCAAGCTGGCGACAGCCAACTTGCTGGCGTGTTTCGACGGGCGGCCGTTGGTCACACCGGTAACGGCCTGATTACGCATCAGCCTGGTCAGTTCTCGGTACTTGCCGCAGCCAGTGCCGACTCCAGCAATTCGGCGGTGACTTCGTTAACGCCCGTGCCACGTTCAACGGCCAGTGCGCGGAGTTGATCAGCCAAGGCTTGCGGCAGTTTGACGGGAAAGGACACCAGGCCCTGGGCCTGATCCTGACGCCGGCGGTCGCGCCGGTCTTGTTGCGGCGCCGCGGCCGCGCCAAAACGCTGCGGCGTGCCTTCGTTCCTCAACTGGCCCTGTAGCTTAAGGGCCTTGTTTTTTTCCAGATCGGTTTTTTTCATGGCGAGACATCGTTAAGTAAGGGACGAACTATACAGCCCGGGCAGAACTCACAGGCTCGTTTGCCGAGGAATCCTGACTCTTCCTTAGGAACTTTCCCGCACGGCACGGAAATTCAATCGCTCCCGCCTTCCTCTGTCAGATATTCCGCCAAGCGTTCGCGCAATACCCTGGCCAACTCCGGTAGGCGCGACGCGACGCGAAACATGGGACCGGCGACCAACAGGGCGTAGCGGCGTTCGCCAAACGCGAAAGGCATGGCAACGCCGCCCAGGTCCTGGGTGTATTCCGCATTGCCTTCGAACCACCCGCGCTGCACCGACGCGGCGATCTCGGCCTCCACTTGCGCCGCCGACACGCGCGTCGTGTCGGTGTATTTCTCGTAGGCGGCCTTCTCCAGAATGGCGGCGCGATCATTGGCCGACATCTGCGATAACAATGCGCGGCCGGTCGCCGTCACATGCAAGGGCACGCGCTTGCCGACCGGTGCGGCATAGCGCACGGCGCTGGGCGATTCCACCGTCTCGATGAAAAGCGCATAGGCCCCGCTGGCCGCCGCCAAGACCGCGGTTTCGCCCGTTTCCCGTACCAGCAGATCCAGCAAAGCGCGCATGCCATGCGGAATCGGCTGGCCGCGCTCGATCTGCGTGATGAGTTCGGCCCAGACCGGCGCCGGGTAGTAACCGGCCCGCGCTCGCGGCTCATACAGAAACCCCCGATTGGTCAGGGTCAACAGCAGATTGAAGGTGCTGGAACGCGGCCAGCCGAAATGGCGCGCAATCTCCGCCAGGCTTGCCGGCCGCTGCCGCGCGGCAAAATATTCCAGCAGATCCAGGACATTGCCGACTTGTTTGATACTCACAGCGGTCCTCCCAGACCTCATATACGCCGCATGACAGGGCGGCACGACACCGCGGATAAAGCGCGGGCCACATAGAGACCGGTCGCCCCCCTGCTCCCTGGGCCTCGTGCCGTCCACAAAACCACGGCCAAGACCACCGCCCAAAACCACAGTGCAAGACGATAGCCGCTTCCAAGGGTAAATCCCAGGCGCCTATTTTCACCGATTTTGTTCCTACGTGTGTATGATTTGTTCACACCAATGAACAAAACCGACCACAAAAATGAGATCGGAGACAGATATTCCCCCCGCCACAGGTCCTTTGGCCGGCGTCAAAGTCATCGACATGACGTCCGTCCTGATGGGCCCGTTCGCCTCCCAAGCCATCGCCGACATGGGGGCGGACGTCATCAAGGTGGAAGCCCCCAAGGGTGACTTGGTAAGACAGATCGGACCCGCGCGCCATGACGCCATGGGTCCCGTCTACCTCAACGCCAATCGCAACAAGCGCAGCATCGCGCTGGACCTGAAGCAGCCTGAAGGCCTGGCCGCCCTCAAGCGCCTGCTCACCGACGCCGACGTGCTCATGTACAACGTGCGCCCGCAAGCCATGGCCCGCCTGGGCCTGTCCTACGAGGCCGTGGCGGAGATCAATCCACGCATCGTCTACGCCGGGCTGTTCGGCTTCGGCCAGGACGGCCCTTATGCGGCGCGGCCAGCCTATGACGACCTGATCCAGGGCGCCACCACGCTGCCGCACCTGATCGCCAAGGCCTCCGGCGGCATCCCCCGCTATGTGCCCACCGCCATGGCCGACCGCATCGTCGGCCTTACCGGCGTCAACGCCATCCTCGCCAGCCTGCTGGCGCGCGAACGGACGGGCCGCGGTGACCGTGTCGACATTCCCATGTTCGAAACCATGGCCGCCTTCGTCCTGGGCGATCACCTGGGCGGCCTGACGTATGAGCCGCCGCTGGACGGCGGCGGCTATGCGCGCCAGTTGTCGCCCGAGCGGCGGCCCTACCAAACCCGCGACGGCTATGTCTGCGCCCTGGTCTACACCGACAAGCAATGGCGCGACTTCCTCGGCGCGGTCGGCCGCGCCGCATTGATGGATGAAGATCCGCGCTTCGGCAGCTATGGCGGCCGCTCCCGCAATATCGACTACGTCTATGGCGAACTGGCGCGTATCTTCCTTGAGAAGACCACCGCCGAATGGATGGCGCTGCTGGAACAGGCCGACGTGCCTTTCATGCCCATGCATGACCTGCTCAGCATCCTCGACGATCCGCAATTGAAGGCCACGGGCTTTTTCATCGACGCCGAACATCCCAGCGAAGGCCATATCCGCACCATGCGCGTACCGGTACGTTGGCAGAACAACCCCGTCAGCACGCTGCGCCGCCACGCCCCCAGGCTGGGCGAACACACCCGCGAGGTACTGACGCAACTCGGCTACACGCCGGCCGAAGTCGTCGCCATGCTGGCGGCGGGCCAGGCCGCGGCGGCCCCCGATCTCAAGCAGGAATGAAACCCTCCCGGCCACGCAGCGCGTAGCCGCCCCCAGGCAAGCACGCCGCGACACACCGGCGCTCAGGAGACCCAATGATACGTTCGCTGTTCTTCGCCCCCGCCAACCGCCCCGAGCTGGCCGTCAAATTCCCCCGTTTCCACGCGGACTGCTGCGTCATCGACCTGGAAGACGGCACGCCGGACGCGGAAAAAGCCAAGGCCCGCGCGGCGCTGCGCGACACCGTTGCGCAAGTGCGCGCGGCCGGCCTGCAATCGCGCCTGGCCGTACGCGTCAACGTGCCGGATTCACCGCATTACCTGCAAGACCTGCAGGCGGCCTTCGAATGCGATATCGACGCCATCGTGATTCCCAAGCTGGAAACGCCGGCGCAAGCTTTCCCGTTCCAGCACGGCGTCGCCCATGCACAAAGCGCGCGCACCATCGGCCTGATCAGCGGCATCGAGTCCGTGCGCGGCGTGCTCAATGCCCAGCGTATCTGCGAGGAAACACCCAATCTGCTGGCCGTCTACTTCGGCGCGGAAGACTATGCGGCCGATATCGGTGGCCGCCGCACGCCCGGCGGCGCCGAAGTCGCCACCGCGCGTGGCTGGGTGATCATGGCGGCGCATGTGGGCCGCATCCCGGCCATCGACCAGGCCGTACTGGACATCCGCAACGACGCGCTCTACACCGCCGACGCCAACGCCGGCCGGGACCTGGGTTATCAAGGCAAGATCTGCGTCGCGCCCGCACAGGTCGCGCTGGCCAATGCGGCTTTCTCCCCAACGCCCGAGGAAATCGAATACGCCCGCCGCCTGGTGGCCGCCTACGAGGCCGCCATCGCGCGCGGCATCGGCACCATCGACTTCGAAGGCCGCATGGTCGATGGGCCGCTGCTGAAGCATTCGCAGTCCATCCTGGCCGCGGCGCTGCGGTCATGAATACGCCCATATCCCTGGACGCGCTGGACCTGGCGCAATACATACGCCCCGGCGATGGCATCGTCTTTGGCCAGGGCGTGGGCGAACCGCTGGGACTGACTGCCAAGCTGGTCGAGCAGCGGGCCAGCTACAGCGGCGCGCAAGTGTTCCTGGCCACGGGCTTTTCGCATACCTTCAGCCCCGAGCACGTCGACCATCTGCGCTTCAAGGGGACAGGCGGCATCGGCACCATGCGCAAGCTCGCCAGCACAGGCGTGCTCGATCCCATACCCTGCCACATCTCCGCCGTGGCAAGCCTGCTGGCCGGCGGCCAGATTCCCTGCGACGTGCTACTGCTGTCGGTCAGCCCGCCCAATGCACGTGGCGAGTACAGCTTCGGCCTGGTGAATGATTATGTGCAGGCAGCAATGGCCCGTGCGCGCGTGGTCATCGCGGAAATCAATCCGGCCATACCGTGGTCCCATTGCGACCGCCTGCTGCGTGCGGAGGATTTCAGCGTGGCCGTGCACAGCGACGTCGCGCCGCTGGAATTGCCTACCGCCGCATTCGGCGAACTGGAACAGCGTATCGCGCAACACCTTGCGCCCTATATCCCGGAACGTGCCACCTTGCAGGTAGGCATAGGCGCGGTACCCGAAGCCATCCTCGCCTCCCTGGCCGAACGCCGCGGCATGGGCATCCACTCCGGCATGATCGGCGACTCGGTCATCGACCTCATCGAAAGCGGTGCCGTCGACAACGCCCATAAAGGCGTAGACGCCGGCGTCACCATCACCGGCGTGCTGTTCGGCACGCAAAGACTGTATCGCTACGCGCACGAGAATCGCGCCATCCGACTGTGCCAGACGGGCTACACCCATCACATGGCCACGCTGCTCAACGTGCACAATCTCGTCTCGATCAACAGCGCGCTGGAGGTCGACCTGACCGGACAGGTCAATGCCGAAGCCATCGGCGCACAACACATCGGCGCGGTCGGTGGCCAGGTCGATTTCGTGCGGGCGTCGGTGCAGACCGGCGGCGTGTCCATCATCGCCTTGGCCGCCACGGGCCGCAATGGGGAAAGCAAGATCACCGCGCAACTTGCCGGCCCCGTGACCACGGCCCGCAGCGACGTCGACCTCATCGCCACCGAATATGGCGTGGCACAGCTGCGCGGACGTAGCCTGCGCGAACGCGTCAGGGCCCTCACCGCCATCGCCGCCCCTGAACACCGCGACGCGCTGCTGCAAGCGGCGCGCGCCACCTGGAGTGACTTGTGAACGAGAAGACCGTCCGCCCCGTTGAGCAAACCGGCAAACGACTCGGTGAACCCCTCGGTGACCTTCCAACCGAACAACTCAGCGACGAGATCACCCTCGCCATCATCGACGGCGCCATCGCGGTCATTACCATCGACCGTCCCGCGCAACGCAACGCCATCAACCGTGGCGTCATCGACGGCCTGAAGCAAGCCTGGCAACGCCTGGAGCAGGACCCGGCGTTGCGTGTCGGCATCCTAACCGGCACGGGCGACAAGGCGTTCTGCGCCGGCATGGACCTGAAGGAAGCGGCGGCCATGCAACTGCGCATCCCGCCCCGCGACATGTTCCCGGTGTTGGGCGACAACGTGCGCATCTCCAAACCCACCATCGCCGCGGTCAATGGCGTGGCCTTGGCCGGCGGCTGGCTGTTCGCTCAGATGTGCGATCTGTGCGTGGCGTCCGAACACGCCACATTCGGCATCACGGAAGCCAAGGTGGGCCGTGGCATGCCGTGGGCCGCGCCGCTCATCCACATGCTGCCTCAGCGAATTGCCATGGAAGTGCTGCTGACCGGCAAGCCCATCAGCGCACAGCGCGCGTACGCGCTGGGCTATGTGAACGAAGTGGTTCCGCAAGAACAATTATTGGACAGCGCGGTCGCCCTGGCACGCGGCATCGCGGCCAACGCGCCGCTCACGGTCAAGGCCGCCCGTGAACTGGTCTACCTGTCCACCGAGATGGGCCGCTCCGCCGCGCTGGATGCCGCGCAAGCGCTCTTCGAACCGGTCTACCTGAGCGAAGACGCCCAGGAAGGCCCGCGGGCCTTCGCCGAAAAACGCGCACCGCAATGGAAGGGATGCTGACATGAACTTCGAACCTAGCGACGAACACCTGTCCATCCGCCAGGCGGTCGACGCCCTGTGCACCCGCTTTCCGGAAAGCTATTGGCTGGAACGCGATGCCGACGGCGCCTTCCCCGAAGACTTCTACCAGGCCATGGGCGCGGCCGGCTGGCTGGGCACTGCCATTCCCGAAGCCTACGGCGGGGCTGGCCTGGGCGTGCAGGAAGCGTCCATCGTGATGCAAGCGGTGGCCGAATCGGGCGCCTGCCTGAGCGGCTGCTCGTCCATCCACATCAATATCTTCGGCCTGCTGCCCGTGGCGGTCTTCGGCACGGAAGAACAGAAGCAGCGCATGCTGCCGCCCATTGCACAAGGCAAGATCAAGACCTGCTTCGGCGTCACCGAGCCCAATGCCGGCCTGAACACCACGCAGCTGAAGACGCGCGCCGTGCGGCAAGGCGACAAGTATGTGGTGCACGGCCAGAAGGTCTGGATCTCCACCGCCCAGGTGGCTGACAAGATCCTGCTGCTGGCGCGCACCACGCCGTTGGAAGAACTGGGCCCGGCCCAGCATTCGCAGGGCTTGACCCTGTTCTACACCGATCTGGACCGCAGCCGCGTCGACGTCAAGCTCATCGAGAAGATGGGGCGCAAATGCGTGGACTCCAACGAGCTGTTCATCGACGGCCTGGAGATTCCCATCGAAGACCGCATCGGTGAGGAAGGCAAGGGCTTCAAGTACATCCTGCACGGCATGAATCCTGAACGTGTGCTCCTGGCCGCGGAAGCCATAGGCGTGGGCCGCGTCGCGCTGGCCAAGGCCGCCGGCTACGCACGCGAACGCGTGGTGTTCGGCCGGCCGATCGGGCAGAACCAAAGCGTCCAGCATCCGCTGGCGCAGAACTGGGTGGAACTGGAGGCTGCCCAGTTGCTGATGCAGCAGGCCGCCTGGCTCTACGACAATGGCCGCGAATGCGGCGCCCAGGCCAATGCCGCCAAATACTTCGCGGCGGAAGCAGGCTTTCGCGCATGCGAACGCGCCATCCTTACGCATGGCGGCATGGGCTACGCCAAGGAATTCCACGTTGAACGGTATCTGCGCGAAATCATGATTCCCCGCATCGCGCCGGTCAGCCAGGAACTCATCCTCAGTCACATCGCGGAACGCGTGCTGGGGATGCCGAAGTCGTATTGATGTTCATCAAGCGCCTCACGCCGCCCGAGGCTGGGAAGAGGATGTGATTTGCCTGCGGGGCAAGCAACGCAGGGAAGCACCGATGCAGGCAAGCACCGATGCAGGCAAGCACATCTGGCGGCAGACAAAAAAACATACCGGAGACAACCATGTTCCACCGCGCTTCAACGCCCAGGCGTATCTCGGCTCACCCTTCCTTACGCCGCTTGTTGAGCGGCATGCTCGCAGGCACCACGCTTGCCGTACTTAACGCGCTGGCGCCGCCGGCGGCCCATGCCGACACCTGGCCCAGCAAGCCGATACGCCTGATCCTGCCGGCGGCGCCCGGGGGCAGTTCCGACCCCCTGGCCCGCATGGTGGCCGAGCAACTGGGCGACAGCCTGAAGCAATCGGTCATCGTCGAGAACCGGCCGGGCGCCAACGGCAACGTCGGTTCGGCCTCGGTGGTGCGGGCTCCGGCCGATGGCTACACCTTGTTGTTCAGCTGGACCGGCACCCTGGTGCCCGCCAACACGCTGTACCACAACAAGCCCTACGATCCGCAGAAGGATCTGGTGCCCATCGGGTTGATCGCGTCGGTGCCCAACATCATCGTGGTGCAGCCTTCCCTGAAAATCAATTCGCTCGACGAACTGACGGCCTACGCGAAGAAGAATCCGGACAAGCTGAATTTCGGTTCGACCGGCAGCGGCAGTTCGTATCACCTGTCCGGCGAGCTGTACAAGAAGACGGCCGGCGTCTCGATGATGCACGTGCCCTACAACTCGCCAGGCGCGGTATTCACGGATCTGGTTGGGGACCGGCTGCAACTGGCTTTCCCCGGCGTCACGGCCGCCGCGCCCTTGGTCAAGGATGGCAAGCTGAAAGCGCTGGCCGTCATGGCACCCAAGCGCTCCGACATGCTGCCCGATGTGCCGACCACCGCCGAAGTCGGCTATCCGACGCTGCTGTCCGATACCTGGTTCGGTTTGCTGGCGCCCAAGGGCACGCCGCCGGAGGTGGTCAACAAGGTCAACAGCGCGATCAACGATGCACTGAAGACTTCAGCCTTCCGCAACAAGCTGGCGTCGTTGGGATTCGTGCCTCTGGGCGGAACGCAGGCGCAATTCGTCAAGACCATCGATGACGACATCACCAAATGGGGCGAAGTCGTCAGGTTCTCCGGCGCGAAGATCGATTGAACGCGGTGCCGGCATCGCGATGCCGGCACCCGCTATTTCCCGCGATAGCCCAGCCGTTCCGACAATCGTTGCGCCGTCGCGCGCAACACCCGCGGCACCTCGCCGTCCCAATCCGGCGCCAGGCGTTCGGCCTCGCAGGTGGTGGACAGGGCCAGCACCATGTCTCCTTGCGCATCGAAGACGGGCACGCTGAAGGCGTTGACCATCACCTTGTGGCGCGGCGACGGCGCGCAACCTACCGCGCGCGCCATGCCATGTTCGCGCGCCTCCGCCAGGCGCAACGCGAACTGGCCGTCGTCGGGATGGCCTTCGGCGGCGCGTAGCCCCAATTCATGCCGGACGGCGTCTTCGACCACGCTGGGCCGCATGAAGGCGGCGAAAGCCAGCCCCGTGGCGGATTGCGTCAGGCTGACCACGACTCCCGTCTGCAGATAAGGGCTGACCGGCTGCGACGAGGGCTCCCAGCGCACGATGGTCGCGCCCTGGTTACCCCACACCGCCAGCCCCAGGGTGCGCTGTCCGATGCGTTCGCAGGTCTCGGCCAAGGCGGCGCCGGCCATGCGCACGGCCTCCAGCGCCGCCATGCCGCCGTTGTTCCCTGCCCCGCGCGCCTCGCCCAGGTCATGGGCGAAGGTGACCATATACCGGCCTTCGCCGAAAGCCAGCGGGCGATGCACGCTGCGGTGTATGCGTTCCACCTGGCCGATGTACACCACATGGTCGCCGCCGGGATAGGCCGCCACCTTGCGGCATTCCAGGTGCGCGGCGCTGTCGTCGATCACGGGGACGCCGCCCAGGCCCGTGCGCACCGCAATGCCCTGGAACTTGTCGTCGCCTGATTTGGCGAATTGATTGGAGACGTGCACTTGGTGGTCCGCCAGGATGTTGACCACGAAACGCTCGCAGTCGCGGAAGGCGGGGTAGCTGCTCGACGTCAACGCCTGGCTCCACAGGATCAGGGGTGGATCGAGCGATACCGAGCTGAAGGAGTTGGCGGTGACGCCGTATGGCTTGCCGGCGGCGTCCACGGTGGTGATCACCGTGACACCCGTGGTGAATGCACCCAGGGTGCGCCGGAATTCCCGATGGTCGAAGGCGTCCATGACGCGTTCCAGCTCTGAAGGCTGCCGTTTATTGTCCAGGGCCTGCATGGCCGTTCTCCTCATGATCCAACGTGGATCAGACTGCGCACAGTCTAGGAGCCGCCGGGGCGGCGGGACAATTTGCGGAAATGAATGCACCTATAGCGAACGGGAATAAAAGCCAGGGGGCTTTCATGGCGGCTCGGGGGTGCTTGAGAGACACGGTTTTTATCAACCCCGGCAGTCTTCGCATTCAGACAATGCTCTCCAGGGTCGCCTTGAAATTTTTCCGCAGGTAAGCCTGGAAATTCGTCGCCGCGGCGTTGAGTTCCGCCTTGCTCGCCACCAGGCTGCCATAACGCCGCGACGCATCCAGATCGGAAATGCTCAAGGTCACCCGCGAACGTCGCCCATTGTTCTGCGCCATGCTGCGGGGCAGCAGCGTGATGCCGTTGCCGGCGTCGATCATGCCCAGCAAGGTCGGCAGCGTGGCGATCGTCGCCGGACTGAAGGGCGCCCCGCGCGCCGCGTATTCGTCCTTGAGCCGCTTGAACAAAGACTTGTAGCGATCCAGCATCATCAGCGGATAAGGCAGGATCATATCCATCGTCACCGTCTGCTGATCCGCCAACGCGTGGCGCGCGGGCACCACCAGCAGCATGGGTTCCTCGGCCAGCGTCTGGAACCGCAGCCCACGCGGCGTACCGTCCAGCGCCGCCACCGCCAGGTCGGCCCGCCCTTCGGCCACTTCCCGCAGCACCTGGTCGTACGGCAGATCGTGCAGCACGATGCGCACATCGGGATAGCGTTCGGTGTACGCGTGGATCAACGACGGCATCACGGTAGCGGACAACATCGGCGTCACCGCCACCGTCACCGTATTGCGCTCATAGTCCGACGCCACCTGAAAATGCCGCAGCGCTTCACGTAATCCGGCCACCGCGCGTTCCGCCGCATCGCGCAAACGCTCGCCATCAGGCGTGGTCTCGACGCGCCGCGTGGTGCGCACCAACAGCTTCACACGCAGCTTGTCTTCCAGACGCTTGACCCGATTGGTCACGGCCGGCTGCGACAGATGCAATTTGCGCGCCGCAACACTGAAACTGCCCTCGCGTACCACCCAGAGAAAAGTCTCCAGCTCGGCGAGTTCCAAACGGGTGAGCGAAGGCGGGTCCAAAGATTTATTCATGTTCGTTATGAATGTATCACAGCGCGGAAATTGTGCTCGACCCGGTGCGACCCAATACTGCCTATCAAATTTCAGGCATTCCACCCGCACTCATAACGAGCAACGACATGACCAAGCCGCAACGACAAATGACCCTGGTTGCATTCATGCAAGCCCAGAACTGCACGAACTATGTGGGTTCGTGGCGACATCCGTCAAGCATGACCGACTACCTGTCGCCGGAATACTACCAACGGGTTGCCCGCACCTTGGAAGAGGGCAAGTTCGACATGGCATTCTTCGACGACCGCCTGGCCATGCCGGACATCTACGGCGCCAGCCACCGCGACACCGTCAAGCATGGCGTGCGCGCCGTCAAGCTGGAACCCACGTCGGTGATGATGGCCATGGCCATGGTGACGTCACGCCTGGGCCTGGGCGCCACCTACTCCACCACGTACTACGAACCCTTCCACGTCGCGCGCCTGTTCGCCAGCCTGGACTTGATGACCAAGGGCCGTGTCGCCTGGAACGTGGTCACTTCCATGAACGATTCGGAGGCCGCCAACTTCGGCCACGCCGAACACCTGGAACACGACCTGCGCTACGACCGCGCCGACGAGTTCATGGAAGTGGTGATGGGCCACTGGGACACGTGGAAGGAAGGAGCCATCGTCGCGGACAAGGAAAACAACTACTTCGCCGATCCCGACAAAGTCACCCGCCTGGATCATCAGGGCCGCTTCTTCAACTCGCGTGGTCCCTTGACGGTGCCGCGTTCGCAGCAAGGCCACCCCGTCATCCTGCAGGCCGGCCAGAGCGGCCGCGGCCTGGCCTTCGCCGCGCGCTGGGCCGAAGTGGTGTTCGCCAAATATCCCACCCTGGCAAATGGCGTGAAGCAATACCAGGCGCTCAAGGACGGCGTCGCCAATGCGGGCCGCGATCCCGACGGCACCAAGATCGCCGCGGAAGTGAAGATCATCGTCGCCGAAACCGAAAGCCTGGCACGCGAGCAGCGCGACTTGGTCGCGGGCCTGTCACGCCCCATCGACGGGCTGACCATGATAGGCGAGACGTCCAACATCGACTTCTCCGGACGTCCCTACGAACAGCCCTTCACCGATGAAGAATTGGCCGCCATGTCGTGGCAAAGCCTGCGCGACAAGGTGGTGCAGGTCAGCGGCAAGCGCAATCCCTCGGTCAAGGATTTCGTCGAGGCCTCCGGCCGCGGCACGCTGAACGACGGCCCGGTCTTCTGCGGCACCGGCAAGCAGGTCGCCGACCAGATGGAAGAGTGGTTCAAGACCGCCTGCGACGGCTTCGTGCTGTCCGGTACGTCGGTGCCCGGCACCTATGAAGACATCGTGCGCCTGGTCGTGCCGGAATTGCAGAAGCGCGGCCTGTTCCGCAAGGAATATGGCGACACCACCCTGCGCGGCAATCTCGGCGTCGCCAAGCCGCGCGCCGGCGACTGGCGCGGCCGCGCCTGAGGAGACGGCATGACTCGCAAAAGCGTACGCATGATGTCGGCCAGCGGCATCCTCGGCTACGGCTTTCCGGAAGCGTCCCTGCAGGCCGCGCTGGCGCTCAAGCCGGACATGATAGGCGTGGACGGCGGCAGCAGCGATCCCGGCCCGCACTATCTGGGATCGGGCAAAACGCTGAATTCGCGCCTGGCCATGAAGCGCGATCTGGGGCTGCTGCTGCGCGGCGCCATCGCCAATGGCATTCCGATGATGGTGGGCACTTGCGGCGGCGCGGGCGGCACGCCGCACCTGGCGGCCTGCGCCGACATCATCCGTGAAGTGGCCGCCGAGCATGGCCTGCATTTCAAGATGGCCCTGATCGAAGCCGAACAGGAACAGGGCTTCCTGCTTGAACAGCTGGAAGCCGGCCGCATCAAACCGCTGGGCAACGCGCCGGCGTTGCGCGCCGCGGACCTGAAGGACGCCGTGCGCGTGGTCGGCATGATGGGCCCCGAGCCTTATCTCGCCGCGCTGCAAGCGGGTGCCCAGGTCATCCTGGGCGGCCGCGGCACCGACCCGGCCCCCTGGGCCGCCCTGGCCATGCACCACGGCCTGCCCCCTGCCCCCGCCTGGTATGCCGGCAAGATCCTGGAGTGTGCCTGCAACGCGGCCATCCCCAAGAAGCATGATTGCCTGATGGTGACGGTAGGCGAGGACTACGTTGAAACCGAACCGCTCAACCCTGAATTGCGATGCACGCCTTTGTCGGTGGCCGTGCAGGCGCTGCACGAAAACGCCAGCCCCATCATTCGCTATGAACCGGGCGGCGTGGTCGATTCCAGCGAGTGCCGCATCGAGGCCTTGACCGATCGCCGCGTGCGCATCACCGGCATGCGCTGGACGGAACGCCCCTACACCATCAAGCTCGAAGGCGCGCGCCAGGCCGGCTATAGCGCCATCGCCATTGCCGCCACGCGCGACCCGGGCCTGATCGGCCAGCTCGACACCTTCATGGACTTCGTGCGCGAGTCGACCGCCACCAAGGTCAAGGCCCTGGGCATCGCCACCGAGGATTACCAACTGGTGCTGCGCCTGTACGGCCGCGACGGCGTGATGGGCGCGTGGGAACCGCATCCGGACGACGCGCCCACCGAAGTGGCCATCATCGCCGAAGTGGTCGCGCGCACGCAGGACATCGCCAACGCCGCCCTGTCGCTGGCGCGCGTCACCCTGCTGCATTCCGACTTCCCGGGCCGTATGTGCCGCGAAGGAAATATGGCCTTCCCCTTCTCCCCGTCGGATATCGAACGCGGAGCCATCTACGAGTTCATGCTGCAGCACGTCATCGAAATCGACGATCCCCTGCGCATGTTTCCCATCCGCTACGAGGACGTCTAGGAGACACCATGGTCAAGCTCAAGCACATCGCCAAGGCGTGCAAAAGCAAGAATGCCGGGCCTTTCCACATCACCCTGGACATCATGTTCGACAAGCCGGCCCTGTTCGAACAGGTGCGTGATACCGGTGTGATCAGCGCCGCGCTGATCGCCCAGCTGTATGGCGTGGATGAAGCAGACATCCTGTTCACCGAATACGCGCCGGCGCTGGCCTGGAAGGCGACGCTGCCGCGCCGCATCGCTTCGGGCGCGGTGGGCGATACCGACGTCTACGGCGCCCAACAGCATGCCCCCTTGCTGGACATCGAAATTCCGCTGGACATCGCGGCATGACGGCCGGGGCGCGCGCGGCGCCCCGAAACCGGGCCGGCACGGACCACGCCGGACGACTGAGTAGATAAGCGAAGCAATAAGACCAACGAATAAAACGAAGCGAATAAAACCAAGGAGACAACATGAAATCGATCTGCACGGCATTGATTCCCGCCGCCCTGCTGCTGGCCACGCCCGCGCATGCGCAGGAGACCCTGAAAATCGGCGCCGTCGTGACGCTGTCCGGCGCCGGTGCCGCCTGGGGCCAGGCGCTGCTGTACGGCGCGGAACTGGCGGCCGATGACGTCAATGCCAAGGGCGGCCTGGAGGTGGCGGGCAAGCGCTACAAGGTCCAGCTGGTGCCCTATGACGACAAATACCAATCGGGCGACGCAGTCACCGCCACCAATCGCCTGATGTCCGACGATGGGGTGAAGTACATCATCGGCCCCATGGGCTCGGCGCCCGCGCTGGCCGTGCAGCCCGTGACCGAACCCGGCAAGGTCATCATCATGACGCTGGGCTTTACCGCCAAGGCCCTGAGCCCGGAAAAGCCTTATTCCTTCCGTCCCAACCTGACGACCGAGGAAACCTCCTATCCCTCCATCGTCTGGCTGGTGAAGCACTTCAAGCTGAAGAAGGTGGGCGCGCTGTTCCCCAATGACGAATCGGGCCAGCAGATCGCCCGTGACCTGGAACAGGCTTACGCCAAGGCCGGCTCCTCGATGTCTTCCAAGGAATTCTTCGAACGCCAGCGCGTGGACATGGTGCCGCTGCTGACCCGCATGATGGCCGCCGGCATCGACGCCATCGAACTGGACGGCAACTCGCCCGCCACTGCCGGCATGATCGTCAAGCAGGCGCGCGAACTGGGCTTCAAGGGCCCGATCGTGCGCAACGGCGGCCCCGCCACGCCGGAAATCGTCGCGGTAGCCGGCAAGGCGGCCACTGAAGGAATGATGGTCAGCTCGCTGACCGATCCGGACAACAAGGCCGTCGCCGACTATGCGCAACGCTACCAGAAGAAATACAACAAGAAGATGAACGGCTTCAGCCCGGCCTTCTACGACGGCACCCACATGCTGTTCAAGGCCATGCAAGACGCCGGCACGGTTACCGACTCGGAAAAGGTGCGCAACTCGCTGGAAGCGATCAAGGACTATCCCGGCATCCAGGGCACGCTGAACTGGGGTGGCAAGGCCAAGTACGGCATCAACCACCAGATCGAATCGCCCTTCTTCATCTCTGAAGTGAAGGACGGTGCCGAAGTCGTCCGCGCCCGCTGCAATGTCGAGCAGTGCGTCGATGTGAAGTGATTGCCATGACCACGTCCACGCTACTCGCACAGGCGCTCGTCAACGGCCTCATCATCGGCTTGCTCTATCTGCTGATGGCGGTGGGCTTCACCCTCGTCTTCGGCGTGATGCGCATCGTCAACTTCGCTCACGGCGAGTTCTACATGCTGGGCGCTTTTGCCGCCTACATCCTGGTCTCGCAGTATGAGCTGCCCTTCATCGCGGCGGTGGCGCTGGCGTTTCTCTTCGCCGTGGCCGCGGGATGGGTGGTGGAGGAATTGGTGCTCAAGCCCTTCCGCCACGACGAGCTCAACGGCATGATCGCCACCATCGGCCTGGCGATGATCCTGCAGGCCGGCGCCCTGATCCTCTACGGCCCGGACTCGCAGTTCATGCCGGCCGTGGCCGATGGCGCCATCACCTTGGGCGCCGTCGTCCTGCCGATGTCCAGACTGTACGTGGTCGGCTTTTCCCTGGCGGTACTGCTGGCCCTGTACGTGTTCCTGGGCCATACCCGTACCGGCCGCGCCTTGCGCGCGGTGGTGCAGGACACCGAGATCGCCGCCGCGCAGGGGATACGCACACGCATCATGTATCCCCTGGGCTTCGGCATCGGCGTCGGTTTGGCGGCCGTCGCCGGGGCATTGATGGCGCCGCTGTTTTCGGTGTCGCCCTTCGTCGGCGCGACGCCGTTGCTCAAGGCATTCGTGGTGGTCATCCTGGGCGGGCTGGGCAGCATTCCCGGCGCGGCACTGGCCAGCATCCTGCTAGGCCTGGCCGAAAGCGTGACCAGCACCTTCATGAGCAACAGCATCGCTGAAATCCTGATTTTCGTACTCGTCATGGCCATGCTAATCGTCCGCCCGACCGGACTGTTCGGCCGTTCGGAGGCCTGACATGCAAGACGGCAAAGTTCTCCTGGCCACCTCGGTGCCCACTCCTTCCCCGCCCGCGCCACGGCGCAAGCCCTGGTCCGTGCTGGGCACCCTCGCCCTGCTGGCCCTGGCCATCCTGCCGCTTACCGTCGGCAAGGACTTTACCCTGCACCTGGCCATCCAGATCTGCATCAACGTGGTGTTGGTCAGCGGCTTGTCGCTGCTGGCGCGCGCGGGCCAGGTATCCCTGTGCCACGGCGCCTTCGCCGGCATCGGCGCCTATGTGTCGGTGCTGGTCGTCATGGGCCTGGGCCAGCCTTTCCTGCTGGGCGTCGTCGCGGCGATGCTGGCCGCGGGCGTGTTCGCCTTTCTGCTGGGCACGGTGATGCTGCGGCTGACCGGCGTGTACTTCGTGCTGCTCACCTTCGCCTTCGGCGAGTTCGTGCGCCTGGTGCTGCTGGAAGGCGATAGCGTCACCGGCGGCGCCAACGGCATCACGGGCGTGCCGCCCGCCGCGTTGCTGGGCCATGTACTGGACTACAAGACCGGCTTCTACCTGCTGGCGCTGGCGTGCGCGGCCGGCGTCATCTGGCTCCTGCACACCCTCTACCGTTCGCCGGCCGGCCATGCCATCGACGCAGTGGGGGAAAACGCCCAACTGGCCGAGGCTACCGGCATCAGCGTGCGCGGCACGCAACGCTATGCCTTCACCCTGGGCAGCGCGCTGGCGGGGCTGGGCGGCGCGCTGACGGCGCATTACCTGCGCTACGTGTCGCCCGAGTCCTTCAGCATGCATCTGTCGCTGGCCCTGATCATCATGATGGTCGTGGGTGGGCGCCGCTATCTGTTCGGGCCGGTAATCGGTGCGTTGATCATGACGCCGCTGCCGGAACTGTTCCGCGGTGCGGTCGAGACTCAGAATATCTTCTATGGCGCGGCGCTGATCCTGATGCTGCGCTTCCTGCCGCAGGGCCTGGCCAGTCTGTTCCGCTCGCGCCGCGTGCAAAAAGAAAAAATACAGGGAGGCAAAGCATGAGCGCGATGCTGGAAGTGCGCGAACTGAGCCGTAATTTCGGCGGCCTGAAAGCGGTGTCCGAACTGACGTTCAATGTGGGCCGCGACGAAGTGGTCGGGCTGATCGGGCCCAATGGGGCCGGCAAGAGTACGGCGTTCAATCTGATCAGCGGCACGCTGCGCCCCAGCGCCGGACAGGTCCACCTGCACGGGCGCGACATCACCGGCCTGGCGCCCAGCCGCGTGGTGCGCCACGGCCTGGCACGCACCTTCCAGTCGGCCGCCGTCTACCCCACCGCCACCGTCGCCGAAAACATCCAGCGGGGTGCACTGTCGACGCTGCCGGGATCGATCTGGACCCAGATCCTGCCCACCAGCACGCGCCGCCAGGCCCTGGCGGCAACGGCGCGCGAAGTCGAGGAGGTCCTGGAACTCACCGGCCTGGGTCCCTACCGCGACGTCGTGGCCGGCGGCTTGCCCTACGGCCACCAGAAAAAACTGGGCGTGGCCGTGGGCATCGCCACGCGCCCCGATCTGCTGCTGATGGACGAACCCGCCGCCGGACTCAACGGGGAAGAGTGCGCGCAATTCGGCCGCCTGCTCAAGCAGCTGCAGCGCGAGCGCAAGCTTTCCATCCTGCTGGTCGAGCACCACATGGCACTGGTCATGGACCTGTGCCAACGCATCGTGGTACTGGTGCATGGCCGCAAGATCGCCGACGACACGCCCGCCAATATCCGCGCCAACCCGGCCGTGATCGAGGCCTACCTGGGAGCCCCCGACTATGCCCATGCTTGAAGCCCGCGAGCTGGCGGTGCGCTATGGACCGCTGGAGGCCGTTCATGGCATTTCCTTCCACGTCGATCAGGGCGAGATCGTCGCGCTGGTCGGTTCCAACGGCGCCGGCAAGTCGTCCACGCTGAAGGCCTTGATGGGCCTGAAACTGCCCGCCAGCGGCACGCTCACGTTGAACGACGAGCCCATAAGCCAACTGCCGGCGGCAGCGCGCGTACAACGCGGCATCGCCTTGTCGCCCGAAGGGCGACGGTTGTTCCCGCGCATGACCGTGCTGGAGAACCTGCAGGTCGGCGCCCACGCCGTGCGCTGCGCCCGCACGCGCCAGCGGGCCATGGATCATGTCTATGCCTTGTTCCCTCGCGTGGCCGAGCGGCGTGCCCAGATGGCCGGTTCGCTGTCCGGTGGCGAACAGCAGATGGTTGCCATCGGACGGGCGCTGATGGCGCAACCGCGCCTGTTGATGCTGGACGAGCCCTCGCTGGGCTTGGCGCCCAAGGTCATCGCGGAAATCGCCGACGCCATCCAGGTGCTCAACCGCGATACCGGCTTGTCCATCATCCTGGTCGAACAGAATGCCCGCCTGGCCTTGCGCCTGTCGCATCGGGCCTATGTGCTGGAACAGGGCGCCATCATGCAGACAGGTACGGGGGAAGCGCTGCTGGCTGATGATTTCGTGCGCAAGTCCTATTTGGGCGCGTGAGACGTAGCCCGCCGGCACGCGCCGGATGGGCTCAACGCACCGACTGTGTCCACTGCACCCAATACGCCCCGCCTTGATAAGACCAGGAACAGGAGACATCCTTGCAACGCAACACCCCCGCTCTGCCCGAGTACGAAGTCTATGCCCTGCGCTATGCCACCATGCAGCGGCGCGGACCGGAGAATTTCATTCTGGGCGGCGACGAGCATGACGGCGTCGTCAATATGGACTTCTTCATCTGGGTGATCCGCGACGGCGACCAGGTGATCCTGGTCGACACCGGCTTCGGCGAACGCGGCTCGACCGCCCGCGGACGCCCCCTCGAATGCTGCCCCATCGCCGCGCTACGCCAACTGGACATCGACCCGGACCAGATCCGCGACGTCATCCTGACCCACCTGCATTGGGACCACGCCGGCAACCTGGACAAGCTGCCCAATGCCACGTTCCACCTGCAGGACGCCGAAGCCGCCTTCGCCACCGGCCGCTGCATGTGCCAACCCATACTGCGGCGCGCCTTCGCCGTCGAGGACGTGTGCGACTTCGTGCGCCGCGTGTATGACGACCGGGTGGTCTTCCATGAGGGTGACGACACCTTCGCGCCCGGCATCGAATTGCTGTTGATCGGCGGCCACACCCGGGGGCTGCAGGCCGTGCGGGTACACACGGCGCGCGGCTGGGTCATCCTGGCGTCCGACGCCGCCCACTATTACGACAACGTGACGCGGCGCCTACCCTTCCCGGTGGTGGTGGACGTGGCGGCCATGCTTGCGGGTCACGCCCGATTGCTGAAACTGGCCGACAGCCCTGATCATTTCGTTCCGGGGCATGATCCGCAGGTACTGGAACGCTATCCGCGCGTAGCGGGCACCAAGGCAGCGATCGCCGTGCTGCACGAAGCGCCAACGTCCTGATAGCCGCCCGTCCTGGTTGCCCGTTTCGACACCGAGTTTCAACCGCTCTCCCCAATTCCGAGATCGCCATGCACAGTGCTTCCCAGTTGCCCGTTCCTTCCGCCAACCTGGCCCTCGGCCTGGCGCGCTTCGCCCACGCGCTGCGCCCCGCCGACCTGCCGCAGGACGTGCGCGACAAATCCCTGCTCCACATCATCGACGCCATCGGCCTGGCTTACGCGTCTCGTAATTTCCCCTTCGCCGCGCCCGGGCTGGCCGGTTTCCGCGCCGCCGGCGCGCCGGGCACCGCGACGGTGATCGGCGGCGCCGAACGCCTGCAGCCGCGCGACGCCGCGCTCTCCAATGGCTATCTGATCCACGGCCTGGACTTCGACGACACCCATCCGGGCAGCATCGTTCATCCCACCGTCGCCTGCCTGCCCGCGGCCTTGGCCATGGCTGAAGTCGTCGACGCTTCCTGGGGCGATCTGCTGGCCGCCTACGCGGCGGGCATGGAGACGTGCATCCGCCTGGGCCGTGCGGTCAAGGGCGGCTTCCATCACGCGGGCTTCCATGCCACCGGTCTGGTATCGCACTTCAGCGCGGCCGTCATCGCCGGCAAGCTGCTGGGCCTGAGCGAGAATCAGATCGTCGCGGCCCAGGGCGTGGCCGCCAGCACCGCCGCCGGCGTGCAGGTCTTCCTGGAGAACGGCGCCTGGACCAAGCGCATGCACCCCGGTTGGGGAGCACTGGCCGGTATCACCGCGGCGCAGATGGTGCAGGCCGGGTTCCACGGGCCCGATCGCCCATATGAAGGCAGATTCGGTTTCTTCGACACGCACATGCAGGACCGCGCGGGCACCGTCGATACGGAATCCATCATCCGCGACCTGGGCCGCGAATGGACGCTGCTCGATACGTCGATCAAGCCCTACCCGGTCTGCCACTTCATCCACGGCTGCGCCGAGGCGGGCGTGAAGCTGCATGCCCAGGTCAGCGATCTGTCCCAGATCCGCCGCATCGTCTGCGAAGTGCCGGAAGCCACGCTGCCCATCGTAGCGGAACCCGCTGCCGCCAAGCGCGTGCCCCGGTCCGATTACGAAGCCAAGTTCAGCACTCAGTTCGTGGTGGCAGCCTGCCTGCTGCGCGGCCAATTCGCTTTGTCGGAACTGGACGACGCCAGCCTGGCGGACCCGGCCATCCTGGCGCTGGCCGCCAAGGTGGATTGCGTGAAACAGCAGAACACCGAGTTCCCCAAATATTTCTCGGGCGCCGTGACCGTGGAACTGGAAACGGGCGGCAAGCTGTATCAGCACGTGCCCATGAACCTGGGCAGCGGTGCCCGCGCCCTGGGCCTGGACGACATCGCCGCCAAGTTCCGCGCCAATGCCAGCCTGGTCCTGCCGAAGGACCGCACCCAGGCCGTCCTCGATACCTTGCTGGAAGCCGGGCTGGATACGCCCATACGCAACGTGGCGCGCGTGTTGGCCGCCTGAAGTGTTCGTGGCGTGATTGCCTGAGGTGTTGGTGGCCTGAGGTGTTGGTGGCCCGAGTGCGGGCCGCTCGGGCGACAGCTACCCGGTCATTCCCTGTGCGCTGGCAAGGCGCCAGCCCGCCGGCTCTTCCTCCGCGCCCGGGTAAACCCGGTGCGCACTTCGGCCATTGACGGTCGTGAACGGGCTATTCTCCGGTCCATATCAAAACCAGGCGCTGCGGGAAGGCCAGGCCCGCGGCGATGGCCGTCGGCCCCATGCCGGCGCCCGCAGCGCCTCATTGCGAGACACGCCCATGGACATGAGACAACTCCGCTATTTCGTCATGGTCGCGGAGGAACTGAGTTTCAGCCGTGCGGCCGAGCGGCTGCACATGTCCCAGCCGCCGCTGTCGCAGCACATCAAACTGCTGGAAGAAGACATCGGCGTGCAGCTCTTCCACCGCACGCGCCGCGAGGTCAAGCTGACCGACGCCGGCGCGGTGTTCCTGCGCGAAAGCCGCCTGCTGCTGGGCCAGATGAAAACCGCGGTCAGCGCCACGGTGCGCGCCGCGCAAAGCGACGCCGGCGTGCTCAGGCTGGGCGTGGCCACGTCCGCCCTGTTCCACGTCCTGCCCACCATCATCGAGATGGTGCGCGAACGCTATCCCGGCGTGGAAGTCTCGGTCAGCGACATGCAGTCGCAGGACCAGATCACGGCAGTGAGCCATGGGCAACTCGACATCGGCCTCGTCCATATCCGTCCCGACCGCAGCAAGCTGCTACGCATGCCCATCTACCAGGAGCACTACATGGCGGTGCTACCGCAGGGCCATCCTCTGGCCGACAAAGCGGATTTCACGTTGGCCGATCTGGCCGACGAACCCATGATCGCGCTGTCGCGCGAATCCGGACCGACCGTCTTCGACGCCATCGTCGCCAGTTGCTACGAGGCCGGCTTCAGCCCCTCGTTCAAACACGCCGCCCGCAGTCCCCTGACCATCTTCCAGATGGTGCGCCTGGGCCTGGGCGTCGCGCTGGTGCCGCGCTCCTATGCGTCCAGCGCTTATCCCGGCGTCCTGTTCCGCGCCCTGCCGCCGACGGCAGGGCAGGTGCGCATGGAAGCGATCTGGAGCGAAAAGCACGCGTCCGAGCTCACGCTCAAGATCGCGCGCGACATCCTGCCACGCTTGGGGACCGGCGCGCGTGCGGATACGGATGCGTAGCCCTAGTCCCAGCCGCGGCTTATATCTTCAATGCCTGCTTGGGCGCGACGCGTCCGTCGATCAACTGCACCACGGCGGGATGGTAATTGTTGACGAAGCCCGCATCGCGCGCCTGGCACATCGTGTCGTGCACGTACTGGGCTATCCTGGGCTCGAATGCGCCGGAACGCGCCAGCGACAAGGCCAGGCTGGCGTCCTTGATGGCATAGACCATCGGGAACACCTTCTCCGGGAAGCTGTCCTTGGCCAGCGACTTCATGCCGTGGTTGCGTAGCGCGAAGCTGTCCGCCGAACCGCCCGACAGCAGTTCGAACAGCCGCTCGCCATCCATGCCCGCGCGCCGCCCGATGGTCAACACCTCGGACAAGGCGTTCACCGTCATGAAGACCATCATGTTGTTGAGGATCTTGACGATCTGGCCGCAGCCCGTGTCACCGCAATGCACCACATCCGAGCCCATGCAGGACAGCAGTGGCTTGAGCGTTTCGAAGGCGGCATCGCTACCGCCCACGCTGATCAACAGCGTGCCCTTGACCGCTGCCTCGGCCGTGCGCGCCACCGGCGCGTCGACGAACTCGACACCCTGCTCCTTGAGCTCGGCGGCCAGCGCGCGGCTACGCGCCACGTCGCTGGTGCTCATGTCGACGATCATGGCCGGCTTGTGCGCGCCACCTGCCAGGGCGCGCGCCACCGGCTCGACCTGGTCGATCGACGGCAAGGACAGGAATACCACGTCGGCCTTGGCGCCGACGTCGGCCGCGGATACCTCCTGCTTGCCGCCATTGGCCGCCACGCGGCCCACCGCATCCGCGTTCATATCGAAGATATGCACCGGCAGGCCCGCCTTGCGGACCAGGTTGTTGCACATGGGTTCACCCATGACGCCGAGGCCGATGAATCCGAGAGTCTGGTACTTGCTCATACTTGTCTACTCCATATGGCGAACGTATCAGGCGTCCGCCTTGATATGCGCCTTGTTGATCAGGTCGCGGTACTTCTCCAGCTCGCTCGCCGAATACTTGGCGAAGTCCTCCGGTGAAGTCCCCATGGGAATGAAGGAAATGCCCGCCAGCTTTTCCGCCACCGCCGGCACTTTCAGCGCCTTGGCCGTTTCCGCCTGCAGCTTGTCGACGATGGCACGAGCGGTTCCCGCCGGCGCCCACAGGCCATACCAACTGGGCATGTCGAATCCTGGAAATCCGCTCTCCGCCACGGTGGGCACGTCCGGCAGCGAAGCCAGGCGCTGCGCGCTGGTCACCGCCAACGCCCGCAGCTTGCCCGCCTGGACATGCGGATAGGCCGATGCCATGGGTTCGATCTGCGCCGACACGTGTCCGCCCATCACATCCATCAAGGCCGGGCCGCCGCCCTTGTAGGGGATGATGGGCATATCGACTTGCGCCTGCACGTTGACCAGGGCGCAAGCCAGATGGCCCGCCGCGCCGAAGGCAGCGATGGCCCATGTGACGTGACGCGGGCGCTTGCGTGCATCGTCCACCAGATCGGCCATCGTCTTGTACGGACCGTCGGCCCGCACGACCACCAGTTGCGGCTGCGCGCCGATCTCGGTGATCGGCACGAAGTCATTCAAGGCATCGTAGGTCGCCGTCGTCAGCAGCACCGGATTGGCCACTTGCAGCGAAGCATTCAGGAGGATGGTGTAGCCGTCCGGCTTGGATTGCTTGACGTGCTGGGCCCCCATCACGCTGCTGGCACCGGGGCGGTTCTCGATGATGACAGGTTGTCCCAGCTGCGTCGCCAATTGCGGACCCAGGGTGCGCGCCACCGTATCGACCGAACCGCCCGGCGGAAAGGGCACCACCAGACGGATCGGCCCGGTGGGCCAGGCCGTGTCGGCAGCTGCCGCCATGGCGCGCGGGGCGGCGCCCGTGGCGAGCATCGCGGCACCACTCAATATCAGGCCACGCTGCATCCATGCGCGTCGGCTCGGAGAAAGCGCCGATGTGTTCTTTTCTTCCATGGTTTTGTTTGCCATGCCTGTCTCCTTCTTATACGTTGGTATGGCTCCACGCCGGCCCGGCCCGGCCGCAACGGCCATATCGGCTCAGGCGTTCTACCTGAAGCTTAGGTCCGGATCGCGAAGGGGTCCCTGACCTCGGTCGAATAATCGATCATCACGTTGCGCGTGGTCAGGTATTCGCGCAGACCGGCTTCACCGCGTTCGCGGCCGATGCCGGACTCCTTGAAGCCCCCGAAGGGCGCGCCGGCCGCCAGGGCCCGATAGGTATTGACCCATACCGACCCCGCCAGCAGGGAGCGCGACACACGCATGGCACGCGACAGGTCGCGCGTCCACAAACCCGCGGCCAGGCCATAGCGGCTGTCGTTGGCCAGCCGTATCGCCTCTTCCTCGGTATCGAAGGGAATGATGGCCAGCACCGGCCCGAAGATCTCCTCCTGCGCCAGATGGCTGGCGTTATCCACATCGGAGAAAATGGTCGGTTGGATGAAGTAGCCCTCGCCCAGGCCTGCGCCGCTGGCGCGGCCACCGCCCGTGACCAGCCGTGCACCCGCTTCCTTGGCGCTTTCTATCGCGGCCAGGATGCGGCGGAACTGCGGCTCGTTGGCCACCGTGCCCATCTCCGTTGCCGGGTCCAGGGGATCGCCCATGCGGATGCGCGGTGCACGCTCGGCCAGACGGCTGACCACCTCGTCCAGCACCTTGCGCTGCACCAGCAGGCGCGAACCCGCCACGCAAGTCTGCCCCGTGGCGCCGAAGATGCCGGCGAGCGCACCCACGACAGCGCGATCCAGGTCCGCATCATCGAAGATGATGTTGGGCGACTTGCCGCCCAGTTCCAGCTTGACCGGCACCAGCCGGCGCCCCGCCATGGCGGCGATCTCGCGGCCCACGCCGGGGCTGCCGGTGAAGCTGACCAGCGCCACGCCAGGATCCTCCACCAGCGCGCGTCCCGTTTCGGCGCCGCCGGTGACGACGTTGAACACACCCGCCGGGAAACCGGCCTCTTGCACCAGCGCGGCGAACTCCAGTGTCGACGCCGATGCGTGTTCGGAAGGCTTGACCACCACGCAGTTGCCCGCCGCCAGGGCCGGCGCCAGCTTGTTGGCCAGCAGAGCCAGGGGGGAATTCCAGGCCGTGATCAGGGCGGCCACCCCATAGGGTTCGAGGGACAGGTAGTCGAGGACGTCAGGCTGGTCCACGGGCACCTGCTGGCCGAACAGCTTGTCCGCATAGCCGGCGAAATAGCGCAGTTGCCGACCCACCCACAGCATCTGCGGCCGGGTTTCGCGCACGATCTTGCCGTTGTCGGTACTCTCGATGCGCGACATGCGTTCGGCATCTTTCTCGATCAAGCCGGCCAGCTTCACCATCATGGCGGCCCGTTTGATGCCGGGCGTGTGACGCCATTCACGTTCGAACGCGCGATTGGCGGCCGCGACCGCGGCGGCCACGTCCTGTGCGCTCGCATCCGGGATTTCCGCCCACACCGCGCCAGTATAGGGATTAGTGCTTTGCAGCACGCGTCCGCCCGTGGCGGGCACGCGTTCGCCGTCTATATAGAGGGAATACTTCTGTATCACGCTTGTCTCCTGCTGGCCAGGTGTGGCCGGTCATGCGGGAGCATGACCACCCCACGCTGCCTTGCCGTCTTTTGATGCCGTCTGTGAGCGGCAAAGGCAGTGTAGGAGTGGCGTTCAAGCGCGTCTAATATCGTTTCGCACGTTCAGTTATAGGGAAACGGCGAAGGATGGGACGGACCGTGCGCGACACCGGACGCGCGGCATGGCTGCATGCCTGGCGCCGCGCCAGTCCCATCAGCCGCTGTTGCGCAGAGCCGCGGCGATACCGTTGATGCTGATGTGGATGGCGGTCTGGATGCGTTCATCCGTCTCGCCTGCCCGCCAGCGCCGCAACAGTTCCACCTGGATGTGATGCAAAGGATCGATGTAGGGAAAGCGGTGCCGCATCGAACGCGCCAATCCAGGATTGCCGGCCAGCCGGTCCGCGCTGTCCGTGATGCGCGTCAGCGCCGCTACCGTGCGATGCCATTCGGCCGCGATGGCATCGAAGACCGTCGCGGCCAACGCGCGATCCTCCACCAGGGTGCTGTACTTGCGGGCCAGGTCCATATCGCTCTTGGCCAGCACCATGTCGATATTGGCTACCAGCGTGCGGAAGAACGGCCATTCCTGATGCATTTCGCGCAACAGCTGCCAGGCCGCCTGCGCGCCGTCGGGATGGGCCGCGACATAACGGTCCACCGCGCTGCCCAGGCCGAACCATCCGGGCAGCGTCAGGCGGCTCTGG
The DNA here is from genome assembly GCF_021325795.1 of Bordetella sp. LUAb4. Taxonomy (GTDB): domain Bacteria; phylum Pseudomonadota; class Gammaproteobacteria; order Burkholderiales; family Burkholderiaceae_B; genus Bordetella_C. The sequence goes on from NZ_JAHPZX010000001.1 coordinate 853,462, forward strand.
CCCCAGCCGAAGCCCCAGGGAATCGCCCGCAGATCTTCCAATTTGCGGCCGGGCTTGCGCGACGCCGGCCGTGAGCCGATGTTCAGCTCGGCGATTTCGCGCACGGGTGTCGCTTCATAGAAATACGCCGCGAAGTCGGGGATGCCGTAGACCACTTCGCGATAGGCGGCCATCCCCGCATCGGACAGCGCCTGCGCGGCCGCCAGATATTCCTCTCGTACCGGATGCGCGTCCGGCAGCAAGGTCGCTTCCAAGGTGGCGGCCACCAGCGTTTCCAGGTTACGCCGGGCGATTTCGGGGTTGGCGTATTTCGACGCGATCACCTCGCCCTGCTCGGTCAGGCGGATCTGCGCGTTGACGGTGCCGGGCGGCTGCGCCAGGATGGCTTCATAGCTGGGGCCGCCGCCGCGTCCCACCGCACCGCCACGGCCGTGGAACATGCGCAGGCGCAGGGTTGCTCCATTTTGCGCCGACAGCTCCGTGAACAGCCGCGCCAAAGCCACCTCCGCCACATACAACTCCCAATGGCTGGTGATGATGCCGCCATCCTTGTTGCTGTCGGAGTAGCCGAGCATGACGTCCTGCTCGGCGCCCGAACGCAGCACCAGGGCGGCGATGCCAGGCAGCGCGTAGTACTCGCGCATGATGTCCGGCGCCCGCCGCAGATCGCCAATGGTTTCGAACAGCGGCACGACGATGACCGGCGTGCGCGCCTGCGCGGGCCATGCGCCGGTCAGGATGCGCGCCTCCTTCAGCAGCACCAGGACCTCCAGCAAGTCGCTGACGTCCTCCGTATGGCTGATGATGTAGTGCCGCAGCGCGTGCGCGCCATGCGTTTCGACCACCTCGCGCGCGGCCGCGTGGATGTCCAGCTCGCCGCGCGTATGGTCGCTGTAGGCATGGCCGGGGATGGTCAAGGGGCGCGGATCGGCCAGCGTATGCAGCAGCAGGTCGCGCCGCGCCGCCTCGTCCAGCGCTTCGTAACGTTCGGCCAGTCCCGCCGCGCGCAGCAGCTCGGCGATGACGGACTCGTGCTGGTCCGAACTCTGGCGCATGTCCAGCGTGGCCAGGTGAAAGCCGAATACCTCGGCTGTACGTATGAGGCTGCGCAAGCGGCCCGCCGCCAACGCCGCGCCATGATTCTCCTTGAGCGATGTCTCCACGACACGCAGGTCATGCAGGAACTCGTCCACCGCCGAGTATGCGGGACGCGTCACGCTTTCGTGCGGATAGATGTTCTCGTTGGCCGACAAGGTGCGCAAGCGTGCCGCCAGCCTGGCATAGACCACGGTCAAGGCGCGCCGGTACGGTTCATCGGCGCGCCGCTCGCTGTCGTCGTCCGAGGACTGCGCCAGGTCTTGCAGCGCCGCGCTGACAGCCACTCGGCGTTCCGACAGCGACAGTTCCGCGCCCAGCGCATGCACCTGCGCCAGGTAATGACGCAGGGCCATGCGTGACTGGCGCTGCAAAGCGTAGCGCAGGGACGTGGCGGACACATTGGGATTGCCGTCGCGGTCGCCCCCTATCCACTGGCCCATCCTGAAGAACACCGGCAGGCGCGCGCCGTCCAGACGGTCTTCCAGGCCTTGGTACAAGGCGGGCACCTCGGCCAGGAAGGTCGACTCGTAGTAGCTCAGGGCATTGTCGATCTCGTCCTGCACGGTCAGCTTGGCATTGCGGATCATGCGCGTCTGCCACAGCTGGGTGATACGCGCACGGATGGCGGCTTCGGTGTCGCGCTGGTAGCCGGGCAGGCGTACGTCGGCGGGATCGCGGGCCTGCGCCTGGCGCAATTGCTCCCTGCGGCCCAGCAAATCGGCGATGGCCTTCTCCGCGTCCAGGATGCTCTTGCGCTGGACCTCGGTGGGGTGAGCGGTCAATACCGGGGAGATGTAGGCCCGTTCCAGCGTCGCGACGACATCCGCATGGCCGATGCCTGCCGCGGCCAGTCGGGCCAGGGCGCCGCCGACACTGCCGCGCGACTGCTCGCCGCGCCGCTCGTGGTCTTCACGGCGGCGCAGGAAATGGCGGTCCTCCACCAGATTGGCCAGATGGCTGAAGTAGGTAAAGGCACGCACCACCGTCACGGCTTGATCGCCCGAGAGGCCGTGCAGCAAATTTTCAAGCGGGCCCGTCGCGCCTTGCGGCGCTGAGTTCGGGTTCGAAGCCGAGTCCGGATTCGGATTCGGCTCCGACTCGGCTTGCCCGCGCCGATCCGCCACGGCCAACTGGCGGATATGCTCGATGAGGGCATAGGCCTCATCGCCCTCCTGCTCGCGTATCACCTCGCCGAGTATCTGCCCGAGCAGGCGCATATCCTCCAGCAAGGGTTTTTCCTTATCGCTCTCTGCCTGCTGCTGTCTCATGGTGGCCGGATCCGAAGCGCAGCCCCGTTGCCGGGGGGTATGCGGGAACGCACACTATACGAGGCTTGGGAATTTTTTTCCGTCAGGCCGGCTGCGGGGACGGCAATTCGCGAAAGATCTCGTTGTCGAGCATCTCGCCATACAGGCGGGCCCGGCGCCGATTGATGACGTCCCGTTGTTCGTCGGCGCTTTGGGAGCCAAAGCTGGTGCCGTAGGCCCTCAGCACATCGATGGCGTCCTGCTCCGGGGCGATATCCGCTACCGCACTCATCGCCTCGGCCACGAACGCGCCGCAACCGTTTCTGGCGTTCTGCTGCAGGTTCGTCGTTTGAGCGTCGAAGTCGAGGTGCTCAACCCCCAGGCGATGCTTCGCGACATCGAGCAGCGCAGCCACCTCTTGCGGCCGCAGGTAATTCAAGCTGTCGAAAAGGAAAGCACGCGGCGTTTCCGCCTGCCGCATATCCACGCCGAACAGCACCCAGTGCTGGCGCAGCTGAATCGGTTGTGCGTGTATCCCCACCGAATCGGGACTCAGGTCCGCGAGCACCGCCGCACGGGTCGCGGCTCGCGGTGCATGAAAGGACAGCGCGGTCGATGGCCGATTCAGGTTCGCCACGCACACATCCAGCTCGTTCGCCGTCACCATGCGGTCGCCGGCCAACAGGCTGGGGATGGCGTCATAGTCGTCGCACTGTGCCTTGAGCAAGCCCAGGTTCGGGTCCTGGCTGGCGTTGACTATCTGTTGGATCGCATTGCGATCCGCGGATCGGTCCTCCGTGGCGTAGGCGGCCATGATCAGCAGCTTGGGCGGGAACGCCGGATCCTGGAGGGCGCCGGCGTCCGCAACGCCATCGGCATCCTGGCCGCTTGCCCGCAGTCTCTCGTTCCTTTCGGTGATCAGTTTGAAAAACGTCAAACTGTCTCTGGACAAAGCTTCCTTGATCGCCGGGCTATCGTTGTCCTGCCTTTCCTTGCCTGTATAGAGGTCGAACAGGAAATCCATCGCCTGGGTCCCCGTTTCACCGCCCTGGTACGCCAGGGTGAACAGGCACTCCACGGACAAACCATCATTGTGCCGGGCCATGTCCTTCAGGTAGTCGAGCGCGAACGGATCATTGCTCGCCGGGGTCTTTTGCGGCTTTACGCCACCGCGCTCCTTGAGTGATGCGTAACCGACGTCATCAACGCGGACATAGTCTGCGCCGGCAATCTCTTGCAGCCGCTGGGACATTGGGGCGGGGAGAGAAACGGTCATGCGGCATTCCACTTACTGAATTCAGGTGCGGAGTGTGTGGCCCTTCCCCTGGAAGCGTTCCCGCGCTGGATCGGCAGCCCGACTTTTCCAGGTGAAAGTGGTATGGAGAAATTTCCGATTAGTGGCCTATAACCGTAAGCCACGATGACCGTAAAATCGTCCGACCTTCCCACCGATCTCCGCCCGCATATGACCATGGCTACCCGCAACAATGAATACGGACAACCCATCGGCGCCGCCCTACCGGACTGGTCGGCGCGCGCGGAGCCCACCGGGGTCACGCTGCAAGGCAGGTATTGCCGGCTGGAGCCGCTGGATGCGGCACGCCATGCCGAGGATCTGTTTGCCGCGTATCAGGCGGCACCCGATGGCCGCGACTGGACGTACTTGTCGCTGGAGCGGCCCGACACCCTGGAAGCATTCAAGCACTACGCCGAGAATGCCGCGCGCGGCAACGACCCGCGCCATTTCACCGTCATCGACCTGCGTACCGAGAAAGCCGTCGGCACCTTGTCCTTGATGCGCATCACGCCGGCCGTGGGCGTGATCGAAGTCGGCCATGTCACCTTCTCGCCTTTGCTCAAGCGCACGCCCATCTCCACCGAGGCGCAGTTCCTGCTCATGGCATATGTGTTCGATCAGCTCGGTTATCGCCGCTACGAATGGAAGTGCGACAGCCTCAACGCCCCGTCGCGGGCGGCGGCCGCGCGCCTGGGTTTCAGTTTCGAAGGCATTTTCCGCCAGGCCATCGCCTATAAGGGCCGCTCGCGCGACACGGCATGGTTCTCCATCATCGATACCGAATGGCCGTTGTTGAAGCAGTCCTTCGAACGCTGGCTGGCGCCGGATAACCACGACGCCCAAGGCCGGCAGAAAAAGTCCCTGTCGGCGATCCGGGCGGAGTGCAGCCCCAGCTAATTGCAGCACGACGCGACGCAATCCGGCGTACCATGGGGGAAGCGATCGCCCTACCTGCAAGCTTCATGGAACGCTGAACTCGACATCCGGACTTTGCGGATGCATCCAAAAGGATTAATTTCTTTACAGTGCGAAATTCCATAGGTAAGCTGTTTTTCAGCTCTGCCGTGACGGGGGATAGGGACCCGTCAAAAAAAACACCACCCATGGCTATGCCAGGGTGGGCAGCCTAGAGGATGAGGTCGGCACCATGCTCCCTGCGGACAATGCCGCGGTCACATCCAAGTCCTTCCGTCGCGATAGTGAGACCACGGACTATAAAAAATGGCACGAGCACACGCTCGGCGCTCGGTCTTCTTTTGCCCACGTCGTGCACGACGGCGAACGGCTACACGCAATCCTGGAACTGCTCCCATACGCCACCGTCCTGGTAAACAGTAGCGGTGCCATCGTGCTTGCCAACCCCGCGGCGGCGGCATTGTTCGGCTACGCCCAGAACGCGCTGATTGGGCTGGCCGTGGACATCTTGATTCCAGTGCTGGCCTGCGGCATCCCGCCTCATCGTGAGACGAGCGCTGAGGAAAAATCAAAAAAGCCAATCACGGAACGCGCCGCCGACACGCTCGCCCGCCGCCGTGATGGCACTGAGTTCCCTGCGGGAATTACCGTGCGACCGTTGCAGTCCGACCCCGCCTCCGAAATACTGATCACTATCGTGGACCAGACGGAGCACGCCGAGCTATGCGCCAATCGAAGCGCCCTCGCCCACCTGACACGTGCGTCCACCCTGGGACAACTTGCCGGCTCCTTGGCCCATGAATTGAATCAGCCGCTCACCGCCATCCGTAGCAACTCGCAAGCCGCACAACGCCTGATAGCCGCATCCCCCTTGGACATGGCGGAGCTGCGGGAAATACTGATGGACCTGGTCAAGGACAACCAACGTGCGAGCGAAGTGCTGCGAAAAATTCGTCTGCTCGTCAAGCAAGGGCATCCTGAACTCGCTCCCCTCAATCTTACGGCTGTGATCGACGATGTGGCCTTGTTACTCCGCACCGACGCAATCATCCGTGGCGTTCGGCTGTCCCTGAACATCGCTGCCGATCTTCCATCGGTAGCTGGCGACAAAGTACAACTGCAGCAAGTCATTTTGAATCTGGTCCTGAACGCATTCGAAGCCGTGGCCACTCGCTCGGCGCCGGACCGCGAGGTCGTTATCGAAGCGGCAACGGCCGGCGCAAACATGGTCCGCGTGGCGGTACGCGACCAAGGCTGCGGTCTCACAGGCGATGCGCTCGATGAAATTTTCAAGCCATACTTCACGACGAAGCGCGAAGGCCTCGGGCTTGGCCTCTGCATCAGCCGTTCGATCACCGAAGCGCATGGGGGGCACATATGGGCGGAACACAACAAGGATCGTGGGGCGTCGATTCTATTCACCATACCGATCGCGACGACGCCTCGGCCCCAGGAGTGACCGCCGGCCCGGTCGCGTCCTCTTCCATCGTTTTCGTGGTGGACGACGACGATGCGGTGTGCCATGCCCTGACTCGGCTGATAAGCTCGGCGGGATACCGCGTGGTCGCCTTTCCTTCGGCGTCCCGGTTCCTTGAATTTCCTTTATGCGCAAGCACCCCGGCCTGCCTGGTCCTGGACGTATGCATGCCAGATCTCGGCGGCCTCGACTTGCAACGGGCACTCAACGCGACGAGCGCGCCGCTGCCCATCATCTTCATAACCGGGCGCGACGACACGACAACCACCGTCAACGCGATGAAGGCGGGCGCTGCCGATTTTCTGGCCAAGCCAGTCGAAGACACCGATCTGCTGCAGGCAGTGGAAAAGGCACTCCGCAAAGCCACCCAAGACATTGCAGTGCGTGCCGAATTCGCGGCGTTTCGACACCGCCTTGACCGTCTCACGCCACGCGAACGTGAGGTATTGGCACTGCTGGTCGACGGCTTTTTGAATAAGCAGGTGGCCTACGAACTGGGCATCACCGAAAAGACCATCAAAGTCCATCGCGCCAGGGTGATGGAGAAGATGGAAGCACATTCGCTCGTCGAACTGGCCAGGGCCACTGATAAGGCCGGCATTTCACTTGCGCGAATGCAGGCGCCCGGCACCTGAAGCCGGGACACGTTAGACCAAGGTCCAATACCCGCGACGCGGCCCCCGTCATACCTTATCCCTACCATCGCAACACGCCTTGTGCACGGTGCCCAACAGGGAAATGTTCGCCATGAACCACGTCAAGCCGCTCGTCGCCGTGGTGGACGACGACGAGTCGGTAGGTCGTGCCATCGGGCGTTTGTTGCGTTCCATCGGCGTGACCGCCGACACCTTCAAGACGGGAGATCTCTTCCTGGCCAGGCTCGTCGCGATCCCGTCTTATCGGCCGGCCTGCATCATCCTTGACATGCACATGCCCGGCCTCAACGGACTACAGGTTCAGCAGCGATTGTTGGACAGCGGCATCCCCGTGATTTTCATCACCGCGCATGACGCGGCGGATGTACGCCTGCAGGCGCTGGCGGCAGGTGCGGCGGCCTACCTGCGCAAACCGTTCGACGACGAAGCCTTGCTCGATTCCGTCAAGGCCGCCGTCGATGCGAATTCCGCGACCTAGCGCTGCAATACCGGTATGCGGCCACTGGCAACCGAGAACACCATGAGCCGTACGGACCTTATTGCCTGCCATGACTGCGATCTCTTACAGCGTGAGACGATGCTGCCGCCGGGCGGGATCGCGCTATGCCGACGTTGCGGCGCGGAACTGTATCGCAGCCGACTAGCCAGTGTCGACCGAACCCTGGCCTGGGCACTCGCGGCGACGGTATTCCTCATCGTCGCGAACACATTCCCGATACTCGGGCTGAAGGTCAATGCCACGATCGTCCACACCACGCTAGCCGGTGCCGGCGTGCTGCTGTACCGGGATGGCATGTGGCCGGTGAGCGTGCTGGTCTTCGCCACGACCATCCTGATGCCGGCGCTTGAAATCCTGGCGATGCTCTACCTGCTGCTTCCCTTGAAGTTCAACCTCGTCGCGCCCCGGCGCCACCTTGCCTATAGGACCTTGCAGTTGGCACGGCCATGGAGCATGACTGAAGTGCTCATCGTCGGCGTCCTGGTCGCATTGGTGAAACTGGTGCATATCGCCAGCGTGGTACCCGGCATCGGACTGTGGGCCCTGGGGGCCGCCATGATCTCGCTGGCGGCCATGGCCGCGGCATTCGATCCAAGAAGCGTCTGGCGAGATAACGGCCATACAGGCGCCGGCGCCGCACCCGCATCGTTCACCCGGCATATCCCTGGCTCCAACCTGGCGACTTCAGCGCCGACCGCCGCGCGCGCGGGGCTTTTCGCCTGCCATGTGTGCGGACTGCTATCCGCGGCAACGGCGCGTTCCCATGCGGGCCATTGCCCACGCTGCGCCGCGCCGGTGCACTTTCGCAAACCCGACAGCATCGCACGCACGTGGGCCTTCCTGGTGGCGGCAATGGTGCTGTACATCCCCGCCAACCTGCTGCCCATCATGCATACCAGCTCTCTGTTCGGCGCGCAGCAGGACACCATCATGAGCGGTGTGGTCTATCTGTGGGTATCCGGCTCCTGGCCCCTGGCGGTTGTGGTGTTCATCGCCAGCGTCGCCGTGCCCATGATGAAAATCCTCGCACTCATGTTCCTCGTGATAAGCGCGCAGATGAAAAGTAGCGCGATGTCCCGGCGCAACACCCGCATCTACCGCGTGCTGGAATTCATTGGCCCCTGGTCAATGCTCGATATCTATGTCATCGCCATACTCGTCGCACTGGTGCAATTCAGCGCGCTGGCGACGATTACGGCCGGCCCGGCCGCCATTGCCTTTGGCGCGGTCGTGGTCCTGACGATGCTGGCGGCGCGATCGTTCGATCCTCGCCTGCAGTGGGATCAAACGGAGAAACACCATGCCTGAACCTGGCGAAGGGCGCGCTGACACAGGCGTTGCCGACATCCCGGAGGCAGTCGCCAAACCGCCGTCGCGCTGGGGCGTACAACTTGTGTGGCTGGTGCCACTCATTGCCATCCTGATAGGGGGATGGCTCGCGGTGCAGTCCGTCCTGGAGAAAGGCCCCACCATCACCATCAGCTTCGCCACCGGCGAAGGACTGGAGGCGGGCAAGACCAAGATCAAGTTCAAGAGCGTGGACATCGGGGTGATCAATACCGTCGATCTCGCGCCCGACAACAAGAGCGTCATAGCGACCGCCGAATTGGCCAAGAGCGCCGCCAGTCTGTTGGTCGAGGACACGCGTTTCTGGGTGGTCAGTCCGCGTATCTCAGGCGGTTCCGTGTCGGGCTTGAGTACCCTGCTGTCCGGCTCCTACATCGGCATGGACAAAGGTTCTCAAACGCAAAAGCGGCGCGAGTTTACCGCGTTGGAAGAACCGCCGGTGTTCACGAGTGACGTACCCGGTCGGGAGTATGTGCTGAAAAGCGAGACCTTGGGTTCGCTCGACGTCGGCGCACCGGTATTCTTCCGCCGGCTGAAGGTGGGCCAAGTGATTTCCTACGCGCTCGATACGGCAGGCGAAGGCATCATGCTGCGCATCTTCGTCAACGCGCCTTACGACCGCTACGTGAAAGCGGACACGCGCTTCTGGCACGCCAGTGGCGTCGATATATCGCTCGACTCCAGCGGCGTGAAAATAGAGACCGAATCCATGGTGGCCGTCGTGAGCGGCGGCCTGGCATTCCAGAGCCCGCCGGAAGCGGTCAATGACAAGGCAGCGGACGCGGACAGTCAATTTTCGCTATTCCTCAATCGCAACGAGGCGATGAAGCGCCAGGACCGCATCGCCGATACCTATATCTTCAATTTCCAGGAGTCGGTGCGTGGCCTGGCGGTAGGCGCGCCGGTCGATTTCCGCGGCATCGTCATCGGTGAGGTGACCGGCATCTATACCCGCTTCGACCCGGACACCAAGGCGTTCAGCATCCCGGTGGAAGTACGCATCTATCCGGAACGTTTCACCTCGCGCTACGCCTCGGGCGCCCGCGGCGGCAGGCTGGCACAGGATCATCGCCAGTTGGCCCAGTGGCTGGTCGAAAATGGCCTGCGGGGGCAACTGAAAACCGGCAATCTGCTGACGGGCCAACTTTATATCGGCATGGACATGTTCCCGAAAGCCCCCAAGGCGACGGTCGTGTGGGACAAGGGCATACCCGAGCTGCCCACCGTCGCCGGCAACCTGCAATCCCTGCAAGACACCGTGGCAAGCCTCGTCGACCGGATCAACAAGATTCCATTCGAGGATATAGGCAAGGACTTGCGCCAGGGACTGAAGGACGCCAGCGTATTGATGAAGACGCTGAACGGCAACGTTGCTCCCGAAGCACGCGCCGCATTGGTCGCCGCGCGCACCGCGCTGGAAGCCGCCAACAGATCGATGCAGCCGGTCCCTTCACTGCTGCAAGGCACAGCGGAAACCATGCGTGACCTGGGCCGAATGGCGGCATCTCTCCGGACCCTGGCCGACTATCTGGAACGCCATCCGGAAGCGCTGCTACGCGGCAAAGCGGAGATCAAATAATGGGAAATTTTCCATCGATGACGGTGGCCGCGGTGTCCCTGTCCATCGCCTTATCCGCCTGCACCAGCACGCCACCGGCGCAGTTCTACACCCTGAACGCGCAAACGCCGCAAGCGAACGTGCAAGCAACCACGCCCATGCGCATCGTCATCGACAGCGTATCGGTACCTGAACTCGTGGACCGCCCGCAGTTCGTGCTCAGAACCGGTCCCGCGCAAGTCAGGATAGATGAATTCAGCCGCTGGGCCGAACCCTTGAAAGAGCAGATCGCCCGTGTGCTCGCCGCCGACCTCGCGCAGTCCTTTCCCGGGGCGCTGGTGTCCACTTCCGCGCGCTGGGACGAGCACGGGCCGTCGTACCGCGTCTCTGTCGAGATACAGACTTTCGAATCCGTGCCGGGCAATACGGCCACGATCGCGGCCCTGTGGACGATACGCGCGTCGACGTCAGGTAACGCGAATAGTGGACGTACGGTCGCGCAAAAGCCGGTAAGCGCGCCCAACCATGACGCGCTGGTCGACGCGCACAGCCAAGCACTGATGGACGTCAGCGCGGACATCGCCCGCGCGATCCGGCAAGCGGCTCAGCCGTAAGCGAGCACCACCACCACGGCGCCGCAAGTCGTCAGCAGGATATTGGAAGTGGCGTATGGCACCGTATAGCCCAGGACAGGGATACGGCTGCCGGCCTTCTCCTGTACCGCGGCCAGGGCAGCCGTGAACGTCTGCGCGCCAGCCAGGCCGCCGAGCAACAGTAATGGGTTCATCTTGAGCACATAGCGGCCGACCAGCAATGCCACCAGCAATGGCCCCCAGGTCACGACGACACCCGCCAGGACGAGGACCACACCGAGTTCCTTGATGGCGCTGACGAATTCCGGCCCGGCCTGCAAGCCCGCTCCCGCGACGAATGCGGCCAGGCCGAAGTTGATCATGAAATCCAGCACCGGCTGTGGTATCTCGCCCAGCGCCGGCCGGCTCGTGCGCAGCCAGCCGAAGAACAGGCCGGTGAGCAACACGCCGACGCTGGATCCCAAGGTCAGCTTCAAGACGCCGAGATCCACATAGGGCAAGCCGACCAGCAGACCACCCAGAATGCCGAAGCCCAGGACCGAAAGCCGGGTCGAGGCAGGCGGGGGCAGTACGTGGCCGATCTCCGCCGCGACCCGCTGGACTGCCTGCGCGGGACCGATCAGTTCGACGATATCGCCACGGCTGATCCGGGTTGCCGCACCGAACGGGATATCCTGCCCGCCGCGCGTCAGCGAGCGCATGCTCACGCTACGCAGGTTGAGGACCCTGGTGTCCAGCAGTTCGCGCAATGTGGGCCCGACGATCGCGCTCTTCGTCACCAGGACTTTGGCGATCGACACTGGAAAATCGAGCAGCTCGGCTTCGTGAAATTCACGGCCGAAGGATGCGCCGATTGCCACCAGGGCCGCTGTGCGCCCCTGGACCACCACCACGTCCCCTGGCAGCAAGACAGCGTCGGCGCGTGGTTCGATGTCAAGCTCGCCCCTGCTGATGCGCTCCACGAAATAGCGATACGGTGCGCCACGACGCTCGGCGTCGTCGACCCGAAGTTGCGCCATCTCCGCGCCAGGCAGGACCGTGTAGGCACGCACCGCGAACTTCCGGTAGCCGGAAAACACGCCGTCCGCATCGTTCTTGACACCGTACTGCTCCTCCAGCGCCAACGCTTCCTTGCGCAGGTCGATACGCAAGATCCTGGGCGCGATCACGCTGACGAACACAATCGTGCCCACCGCGCCGAACACATACGTCAGCGCGTCGGCGACCGCTATATGGTTGGCCCACTCGCGCTGGATTTCCGGCGCGACAGGCAGGTTCATGATGGCGTCAGTGGCCGTGCCGATCGACGACGATTGCGTCAGTGCGCCACCGTACAGCCCGGCGGTCAAGCCCGGGTCCAGGCCGAGCAGCCGGCCCATGAGCACCGCCAGCGTCACACCCACCACGGCGATCACCAGCGAGAGCACCATGGGCTTGACGCCGTCCCGTTTAAGCGCCTGAAAGAATTGCGGACCCGCCGCATAGCCGTTGGCGAAAAGGAAAAGGTAGAACAGGCTCCAGCGCAACTGCCGGTCGACCGCGACGCCGGCCTGGCCGATGACCAGGCCGGCGATCAAGGCGCCGGTAACCGTGCCCAGCGAGAATTTGCCGAATTTGATGTTGCCCAGCACGTACCCGATGGGAACGGCCAGAAACATCGCCATTTCGGGCGAGCGGCGCAGCAGCGCCACGATCCAGTCGAACGACATCGTCATCGCCAAGTGCTCCCTTGCGGCCGCTAGTGGGCCAGGACCATCGCGAAGTAGCCAAAAATCGTCAGCAACACGCCGGAAATCGCGTACGCCACCGGAAATCCCATCCAGGGCACCGAACTGTCGATTTCCTTGGCCGCTTCCCGGCACGGTCCGGAATGGCTGCGTGCCCCCGCCGTCACCCCCATCAACACAGCGGGATTGGTCTTGAGGATATGGTGGCCGATCGCCCACACGATGAAGGGCGGCACGGTGCAGGCAACGAAGCCGACGATGAATATCTTCAGCGCGATCGCGCCCGTCAGCTGTTCCAGCAAGGTGGCGCCGGCGTTCAAACCGACGATGGCGACAAATACCACCAATCCCAGGTCCTCGAGGACGTTGCGCGCGGCATTCGGCGTACTGCCAAAAAAGCGCAGCCGCGAAGAAATGGACGCCACGATGATGCCGGAAACAAGCAGGCCTCCCGCATTGCCTAGCCCGATCTTGCTGCCGAATGCAGGGAATTCGATCATGCCGATCAGGAATCCCAGGATCATTCCGACTGACAGTGTCAGCAGATCGGTCGCGGTGCTGGGACGGGCAATGATCCCGAATATCTCGCCTGCGCGCTTCACGGCGGGTTTGAGGCCAGTAATGAACAGCACGTCGCGCCTTTTCAGCGTCGTCTCCAAGCCTATCGGTATCGGCACGCCCGACCGTTCGATCTTGGTCAGCTGCACCTGGCCGGCAATGTCGGAGCCACGGAACGACTTCAGTGTCTTGCCGACCACATCCTTGGACGTGACCAGGATCTCAACCTGGTCCAAGGGCACGTTCAGGGCCTTCGGGTCGGCGACCTCCGGGCCCAGCAAGCCCATCTTGTCCGTCAACGATTCCAAACGGCCGCCCAGCACCACGATGTCGTCCCGCAGCATGACCAGATCGGGCTCCGCGCCCAACGATTGATCGTTACGCCGCACATTGATGACGCGATATTCGGGATTCGCCTCGCGGAACTGCTTGATGCTCTTGCCCACGGCTTGCGCGCTTTCGAGTCGATAGGCGCGCACGCCGCCCGCGCGGTAACCGGACAGGCCCGCATCATCGACATTGGTCACGCCCACTTCATCCTCGTATTTCTTCGCCGCGGCCTTGGCGTCCAGCCCCCACCAGCGCGGCAGATATTTGACGATCAGGATGATGCCAACCGTGCCCCAGATATATGTAATGCCATAGGACAACGCGATCATGCCCGTCGCGCCTTCCCGCGTCACGCCGGCCGGCAACGCCACGACACCATCGGTGATGGCCTGCTCCGCCGATCCAATCGCCGCGGACATCGTCTGGCTGCCCGCCAGAATGCCGCCGGCAGTGCCGACGGGCAGGTCGGCCCAGATGACCCCAAGGACGACCAGCGCCAGGCCAAGGACCGGCCCGAGGATGGCCAGGAACGTGAAGCCCAGGCTGTCGCGGCCAAGGCTGTTGACGAAGGACGGCCCCACCCGCAAGCCAACGCCGTACATGAACAGGTAATAGAAAAGCAGCCGGACGAAATTATCCAGCTGCAGCTTGATGCCATAGGTCGATGCCCAGATGGACAGCCCCGTGCCCACGACTACCGCCCCCGCCACCATGCCCAGGCCGTAGCCTTTGAAAGACAGGCGCCCCAGCCAGACGGCAAGGCCCACGGTGGAAAACAGCAGAACGTAGGGGCTAGCTTTCAGAAATCCGAAAAACCATTCCATGGACAATCTCCTTGATTGCTGGACAGGCAAAAGCGCGCCGGCTGTCGTCGTGACCAGCCCGGCGCGATGCGCGGCTCAATCGGCGGTACCGCGCTCCTTTATGGCGGATGTCTTGATCAGCTTGAGTCCTCGCGCGCCGTTGTAGCCGTGGATTTCCTTCACATCGAGCTTACGCATGAATTCAATGGTGTCGGCGTCGATGATTTGTCCGGGCACCATGATCGGGAAGCCGGGCGGGTAGGGAATGACGAAGTTGGCGGAGACCAGGTCCGGCCCGTTTGCCAACCGCTCGTCCATGGTCTGGCTCCTGATCGGCAGGTACTCGCACTCGTCCTCGTTATAAGCCGCGAAGAACGCCGTGCGCATATCGCCTTCCCGCGTCACGCTGGCGGGATTATCCCGATAGCCGTCATGGAAGCGGCTGAAGTTCGGCAGGTTCGGCACATCCTCCATCAGGCTCTTGACCTGGCTGTCGAATGCCATCCGCCCGGCTTCCCCATCCTGCTTGAGCCGTGCCTCGATCTCTTCGGCGATCTCCAGCAAGACCTTGATTAGTGACGCCACATCGCTACGGGTATTGTTGATATTGCTCTGCAGCAGCACGCTGTTGCGCGAGGTCTTGTTCAACTGGATGTTGTAGCGGGAAGCCAGCAGGTTCTTGAACGCGGTACCGTCGTAACCGGCCGTTCCGCACACCAATGTCAGCCGCGTGGGGTCCAGGCAGAATTCGTCGTCCATCAAGGCCTTCGCCGCGGTCATCCAGTTGCCGCCAGGCTGTAGATAATCCTTGAATCCGGACGGACGGAATTCATCCGGGATCATCTTGTCGGCCCCGAGTACGCTGAAGTACTTCGAGATCAAGGGGTGCCGTGCGATGGCCATGCGGATCGCCAGGGCAATCTCGATCGCGCGCATGACCAATTCATAGCCTTCCAACTCCATCTGCCGGCGCGCGGTATCCAGCGAAGCAATGATCTGGGCATTCGGCGACGTCGACGCGTGGATGAAAACCGCCTCACGGAAGGCCGAGGCGTGATGCTGATAGTCTTCGTCGCGGACCGCGACGATCGAACCCTGACGCAGGCTGGACATGGACTTGTGGACGGAGTCCGTTTCGTAGACACGTATGCGCATGCTGGCGGGATCGGGCACCAGACGCCTGTCGAGCAAGCGTTCGTCCCGTGGATCGAGGTCCGCGCCAAGTTCTTGCACCTGATCGTCCCACGCCTGCTGCGCGGCAGGGTCGCCGCGCCACTGCTCCAGCGCCGCCGCGGCCCCCATGGCCGTGCGCGGCCGCAGGAACGGCGACCAGCGCGCGAAGCCGAACCAGGCTTCGTCCCAGAGGAAAATGAGATCGGGCTTGATGGCCAGGCATTCCTCCATGACACGCCGCGTGTTGTAGATATGTCCATCGAAGGTGCAATTGGTCAGCGTGACCATGACCACGCGATCCAGCCGCCCTTCCGCCTTCAAGTCCAGCAGCGCCTTCTTGATCGTGCGCAGCGGCACCGCGCCATACATCGAGTAGGCGGTCATCGGGAATGCTTCCACGTATAGCGGCTGCGCGCCCGAAAGAACCATGCCGTAGTGGTGCGACTTGTGGCAGTTGCGGTCGACGATGACGATGTCGCCAGGCTTGGTCACCGCCTGATAGACCATCTTATTGGACGTCGACGTGCCATTGGTCACGAAGAAGACCTGGTCGGCGCCAACGGCGCGCGCGAACTTTTCCTGAGCGACCTTGATGTTGCCGGTCGGCTCCAGCATGCTGTCCAGGCCGCCGGTCGTTGCGGACGTCTCCGCGAGAAAAAGGTTCAGGCCATAGAACTCGCCGAAGTCGCGAATCCAATTCGACTTGATGATGGACTTGCCTCGCGCGATCGGCAAAGCATGAAATGTACTGATGGGTCGGGCGGCATAGCGTTTCAGATTGTCGAAATAAGGCGTGGCGTAGCGCTCGAGCACCCCTTCCAGTATGTTCAGGTGCACCTCCATCGGCTCTTCCACTTCATAGAACACGCGCCGTATCATGGATGCTTTGCGATCGCCCGCCAGCTCCTCCACCTTGCGATCGGTCAACACATACACATCCAGTTCCGGCCGTAGATGTTTGATCGCCTGGGCAAGTTGAACGCCGACTTCGCGCGGCGCCGCGGTGGACGTGTCCAGATGCTTGTAGACCTTGAGAAAATCGCGCAGCAGCGGCACATCATGCTCGGACGGAATAGGAATGCCGTCGTAGATGACTACCGCCTCGAGCTTGCCATTGAGCACGGCGGCGAGAAAAGCGTCCTCGAAACTTCCCACCATCACCGCTTCATAAACCATGAGATCGTCCGGCCGCCGCAGGTGGCGGATTTCCCTGGCCATCGCGGCAAGGCGCGCGGCGGGCGCCGGCGTGACGAACAACGCCTCGAAGTACGGCCGCCGTGTTGCCGCGCCTCCCAGTCCCGGTGGTAAACGGTCCGGCACCTCCGCATCGGCGTCGGCGCCCTCTTCCCATGCGCCCTCCTCGTACCGGTAGCTGCCGGAAAGCAAGGCGTTGCTGATACGCAGGATCAAGCGCGCCGCGCCTCTGGCGTCATCGTCCACGATGCGTTCATCGAGCCGCCGCAGCAGCTGTGCGCCAGGATAAGCAAAATAGGTCTCCATCGGCCGCACGGCTTCCAGCGCCTCTCGCACCGGCAGGCTGCCGCCAGGGCCACCTCCGCCGCGGGTGGCGGCCGCCCAGCCTTGCGCCCGGGCATTCAGGTCGCGCCAGCGATCCATGCGCGCGGCGGAGTTCGAGAACAGGTGATCCAGATGCTGATCGCCGGCCGATTCAGTATTCATGGCATTTCCCCATTTCGCTGTTTCGCTGTTTCGCTGTTTCGCTCCTGCGGATATCAGGAGGCACCAGCGCCTCCGACAGGAGGCAACTCGACCGCGCATTCCGAGCGGGCAGCGCGGTACGTCCAGATCGTTATGAACGCGCAATCGGCACGAGCGTGCCATTGGACCAAGGTCCAATGGCTGGCGCCTGTGACGTATCTCACTATGGCAAGAGCCGGGGCGAATCCCAGAGCGAATCGCGACCTGGTTGTATCGCACCGATCACTCTCACGAAGGGGCGTTCACCATGAACAGGATTTTTCAGCTTGCCCTCGTTATTCCACTTTTCCTCGCCATGACGGCCTGTTCGAATAGTCCGACCGTCAAAGGCGGTGGTGACCCCGACCTCGACAATGCGGCACGCAAGGCGCTCGCGCAGCTGTTCGCCGAAGAGCCCAAGACCAGGGACGTGCTGCGCCCTGAAGCGAAGGCGATTCTCGTCTTTCCCAGCGTCGTCAAGGCCGGGTTGATCGTCGGCGGACATACCGGTGACGGCGTCATGTTCAACTCGGCCGGCAAGGTCATCGGCTACTACGGGGCGAGCGCGGTTTCCTTCGGCTTGCAAGCCGGCGCGCAATCCTACTCGGAAGTCTTGTTTCTGATGACAGACACCGCGATCACGGAGCTGTCCAGTGGCGCCGGCTTGTCGCTGGGCGTCGGACCGAGCCTGGTGATCGTCGATAGCGGCACGGCCAAATCGTTGACCACCACGACATTGAAAGCCGATGTCTATGCATTCATCTTCGGCCAGGAAGGCTTGATGGCCGGGATGGGAGTGCAAGGACAAAGAATCAACAGCTATGACAAGTGACGCCCGGGGCGATCAAGGCGGCGGGGTCGCCGCCATTGTCATCTTTTCCGCGTCCTCCACCCAACCGCCCCCCATCGCTTTATAAAGGTTGACGATGGAGACGAAGACCGTCCCTTGCGTCTGCGCATACGTCAGCTGCGCGTTGAACAGGCTGCGCTCCGAGTCCAGCACTTCGATATAACTGGTATAGCCGCCTTCATACCGCAGCCGCGCCATGCGCGCATACGTGCGCAGGGAATCGACCTGGCGGCCCTGGACCACCAGCGCGGCCTTGGTCTTCTGCAGACTCACCAAGGCATCGGCGACTTCCTGAAACGCCACCTGGATGGCCTTCTCATATTCGAGCAAGGCCTGCACCTGCTGCGCCTCGGCCTGTTTGACCTGGCCACTGATGGCCCCGGCCGTGAATATCGGCACCGTCACCGAACCCGCGTACGACCATACGCGGGCCGGCCCCGTGAACAGGTTGGAAAACTGGCCACTGGCCGTACCCAACAGGCCTGTCAGCGAAATGGATGGAAAATACAGCGCACGCGCGGCGCCGATCAACGCATTGGCGGCGATCAAGTTCTGCTCCGCCTGCCGCAGGTCGGGCCGGCGCGTCAACAATTCCGACGGCAACCCCGCCGGCACCACTGGCGCGGCCAGCTTGTCCAGGCTGCTGCCCCGTTCGATCGGGCCCGGATTACGTCCCAACAACACGGACAACGCATCTTCCTGTTGCGCGATCTGCAACTCCAATTGCGGTATCGTCGCCAGGGACGCTTCGTATTCGGATTGGCTCTGCGCCAACTCCATCTCCGACACCTCGCCATACTTGAAGCGCAGCGCGAAGACATGCACCGACTCCGCGCGGCTTTCCGAGGTAGCCTTGGCGATGTCGAGCTGCCGGTCCAGCGAGACCAGGTTCACATAGGTCGAGGCCACCGATGCGACCAGCGCCAGTATGGTCGCCCGGCGTCCCTCTTCGCTTGCCAGCAGCGCGGCCCGCGCGGCTTCGGTCTGGCGGCGCAACCTGCCGAACACGTCGATTTCCCATGACGCCGACAGCACGGCGGAGAACTGATTGAATACGGGGTCCACCCCCACGGGCAGACCCGCCGATCCCGCCGGCAAACGCTGGCGCTGCCCGTTCAAGCCCGCACCCAGCTGGGGATACAACTGCGCGCGCGTGGTCTGGAACTGGCCCAGGAATTGATCGATGCGGGCCGCCGCGATCTTCACGTCCTTGTTCTCGGCCAACGCGATGACGACTAGCGTATTCAAGGCCGGATCATTGAACTGCTCCCACCAACCGGTGTCCACGATGGCTTGCGCATCGGCGTCGCTGAAGCGATAGGTGGCCGGCGTGTCGATGGCTGGGCGCTGGTAATCCGGCCCCAGCGTGCAAGCGCTATTGATCAGGCACACCAGCAGGATGGGAGCGGCGACGCGCATGCTATGCATCCTCGGGTCTGGAGGACAGCTGGGAAGACGGTTCGGCCGCCGTTGCGGACGACCTCTCGGCGGAGGGTTCGGTGCTTGCTTCGGCGCTTGGCTCGCCGGATGGTTTAGTGGACCGTTTGGAAGATCGCTCGGACAAGGTCTCCAACACCCAGAAGAACATCGGAATGAAAAACACCGCGATGACCGTTGCGCCCAGCATGCCACCGATGACACCGGTCCCGATCGAATGGCGGCTGTTCGCCGATGCACCGGTCGCGATGGCCAGGGGCACGCACCCCAGGATGAAGGCCAGGGAGGTCATCACGATCGGACGCAGGCGTTCGTTGGCGGAAGCCAGTGCCGAGTCGTAAACCGACTTGCCACTCTCCCGGTTCAAGACGGCGAACTCGAAAATAAGGATGGCGTTCTTGGCGGCCAGGGCGACCAGCATGGTCAGCCCGATCTGGAAATAGACATCGTTTTCCAGACCACGCAGCATGGTCGCCAGCGCGGCGCCAAAGATAGCGAAGGGCACGGTCAACAACACGCCCAGCGGCAAACTCCATTTCTCGTATTGCGCGGCGAGAATCAGGAACACCATGATCAAGCCGAAAATAAGGACCAGCGCCGAAGTCCCCCCCGCTTGCCGCGCCTCGTAGGCCTCGCCACTCCAGGCGGTGCCATAGCCCGGCGGCAGCACCTCGCCGGCAACCGCCTCGAGCGCGGCGATGACCTGCCCCGCGCTATAGCCCGGGGCCACATCGGCCGTAATCTTGACGGCCGGGAAGTTGTTGAAGCGGGTCACCAAATCCGGTCCGGTGACGAATTTCGTCGTGACGACGGACTTCAGCGGCACCATGGCACCGGTCTTGCTGCGCACGAAAATCTGCTCGAGGTCCTCGGGCCGAACACGATACGAGGCCTCCGCTTGCAGGATGACCTGCCACAGCCTGCTCGAACGATTGAACTGCGAGACATACAGCGAACCGAACATGGTCTGCATCGCGCTATATACCTCTTCGATCGGCACACCGAGTGTCTCCGACTTGTCGCGGTCGACTTCGGCAAGCAGTTGCTGCGAAGCCGCCGAGAAAGTCGAGGTGACACGGGCCAGCTCAGGGCGTTGGCGCGCCTTCGCGATATAGTCCTCCACCACCTGGGCCAGTTGCGGGATGGTCGCATCCCCCATGCTCTGGATCCACATTTCCGTGCCGCCCGTGGTGCCCAGGCCGGGAATCGAAGGGGGATTGACGGGCAGGATGATGCCCTCCTTCACCTGGGAAAGATGCTGATAAGCGCCCAGCAGCACCGCGCGGGCGTTCTGCGTCTTGATGTTGCCGGAGCTGTAGCGCTCGTCGAAGTCCTTGAGGCCGATGAAGAACGTCGCCGCATTGTTGCGGTTTTGGTTGTCCAGCAGGCTGTAGCCGTCGACCACCGCCACGCTGCCCACCGCCGGCTGCGCCATGAAGTAGTCGGTGACGTTCTGGGAAACCGCCCCCGTGCGATCCAGGCTCGCCGCGTCCGGCATGATCACCGCACCCAGCAAATAGCCCTGGTCCTCGGGCGGCAGGAACGACGATGGAATCGACCGCATCATGATCACGGTCAGCGCGATCATCCCGGAAAATGTCAGCAAGCCGATCAGGAAATGCTTGATGACTTTCTTCACCGCGCTGGAATAGTGCTGGGTCATCCTGTTGAAGCCGTTATCGAACCAGCGGAAAAACCCTTTCTTCTCGTGGTGGCCAGGCTTGAGCAATATGGCCGCCAACGCCGGCGACAGCGTCAGGGCAACCACCCCGGAAATAATCACGGAGATGGCGATGGTGATGGCGAACTGCTTGTACATCTGGCCGGTGATCCCGCCCAGGAAAGCCACGGGCACGAATACCGCGCACAGCACCAGCACGATCGCCACCACCGGCCCGGACACTTCGTCCATGGCCTTTTTCGCGGCGGCGTTGGGACTGAGCTTGTGCACGGTCATATTGCGCTCGACGTTCTCGATCACCACGATGGCGTCGTCCACCACGATGCCGATCGCCAGGATCATGCCAAACAGGGTCAGCATGTTGATCGAGAAGCCCAAAGCGAGCATGCCGCTGAATGTACCGATAATGGAAACCGGCACCGCCAGCACGGGGATAATCGTGGCGCGCAGGCTCTGCAGGAAGACGTAGACCACGACCACCACCAGGATCAGCGCCTCGAAGAACGTCTTGACGACGTCCGAAATCGAAGCCCGCGTGAACTCGGTGGTGTCCATGGCAATGCTGTATTCAAGGCCTTCAGGGAAGGTTTTCTTCATTTCCACGAGCGCCGCCCGCACTTTCGCGGACACATCCAGCGCATTGGCGCCGGGTTGCTGGTAGACCGCGAGGACCGTCGCGGGCTTGCCCTGATAGCGGCTGCGAATCGAATAGTCTTTCTGGCCCAGCTCGGCGCGGCCGATGTCCTTCAGCCGAACAATGGCGGCGGCGCCACTGGCGGCACGAATGATGATGTTCTCGAACTCCGCCGGCTCGGCCAACCGGCCCGTCGTCGTGACGGGAAAAGACTGTTCGACCGGAGCACCGGTTGGCGATTGGCCGATCCGCCCGACGGCGAACTGCTGATTCTGATTGGCGACCGCTTTCTGCACATCCGCGGCGGTCACACCCAACTGCGCCATCCGATCCGGTCTCAGCCAGATTCGCATCGCATAGTCGGGGTTGCCGAAGATGGACGATTGATTGGCGCCGGGGATGCGCTTGAGCGCATCCAGGACATAGATGTTGGTGAAATTGGCGATGTAGGTGGCATCGTAGCGCTGGCTGGGCGAATAGATCGCCACCACCATCATGAACGCCGACGATTTCTTCTGCACCTGTATGCCTTGCGCCTGGACCGACGATGGCAATTGCGGCAGCGCCAGATTGACGCGGTTCTGCACATCGACCTGGGCCAGTTCGGGATTGGTGCCGATCTGGAAAAAGGCATTGATCGTCAGATTACCCGTCGATGAGCTCGACGAGTTCATGTAAATCATATTGTCCGCACCATTGACCTGCTGCTCGATCGGTGCGGCGACATTGTTGGCGACCACCTCGGCGTTGGCCCCCGGATAGGTAGCGCTGATGGTGATCTGCGGCGGCGTTATCTCCGGAAATTGCGCGATGGGCAAAGCCAGCATCGCCACCGCGCCGCCCAGCGTGATGACGATGGAGATGACCGACGCGAATATCGGCCGGTCGATGCAGTAATGGGAGATATTCATTCGCCCGTCCGGTCAATTCGTCACGCGCTTCTCTGGAACCACCGCCTCCTGCCCCTGTCCGGGGGTGGCCAGCTGGGGGGCATCGCTGACTTTCAGCGGCACATCGGCGACCACACGAATCGCCCCATCGACGACGACGCGTTCGCCCGCTTTCAATCCTTCCGTGATGAACCAGTTGTCGCCCTGCCAGTTGCCGGTCTCGACCACGCGCTGCCGTGCCTTCCCGTCCTTGTCCACCACCCACACGAAATGACTCTTGGAGCCTTGCAAGACGGCGCGCTGTGGCACCAATATCGCGTTCTGGCGCACCGCCCCGGATACGCGCGCACGCACGAACTGGCCCGGACGCAGTGTTCCTTGCGGATTGGCGAAAGACGCCCGGACCTTGAAGGTGCCCGTTTCCGTACTGAATGCCGGGTTGGAAAAGTTGATGTGCCCGACGGTAGGGAACATCGTGCCGTCGGCAAGCACCAGGCGCACTTCGAAGTCCTGTTTGGCCGGGAAGCGCAACTGCCCTCTCATGATCTGGTCGCGGTAGGCCAGCAACTCGTTCTCGGAAATACTGAAATTGACCCACATCGGATCGAGCTGGTAGACGCGGGTGAGCAGCCCGCCAGGGCCCGCGGTGAGATAACTGCCGTCCTGCTGTTCGGCGAAACTCGACAAGCCAGCCAACGGCGACTTGATCGTCGTGTAGCTGAGATTCAATTCAGCGGTCTGCACCTGCCCTTGCGCGGAAATGACCGCGGCGGCGGCTTCCTGCTCGTTGCCGATGGCGTCGTCCAGGTCCTTCTTGCTGATGGCGTTCTGCGCCACCAGGGGCCTGACGCGCGCCAGATTGGCCCGGGTTACGGTCCAGCGGGCCTGCTGCTGGGTCAGTTGTCCCTTTGCCGTCTTCAGGGCGGCTTCGAATGGCTTGGGATCCATCAGGAAAAGCGTTTGCCCGACGTTGACCAGATCCCCTTCCACGTAGGTCCGCTTGTCCAGGAAACCATCGACACGTGCCCGGATTTCCACTTCGCGCGAACTTTGCGTCTGGGCGGTGAACTCGAACTGGACGGGCGTGTCGCGCTCGGCCACTGTCATCACCGTCACCGCGATCGGTTCGCGCGGCGCCTCGTTGACGGGCTTTTCGCATGCGGCGAGCAGGACCAGGGACGAAGCCCCCAGCCATCCTATCCAGCCGTTGACGCGACAGCCCCGAGCGCTGCCCAGCCCGTCCCTCGCGCGCGCAATCACCATGTGAGGCTCCCGCTCAATACTCGATCGGCTGGCGCGGCGTCCTGCCTCGGGCAAGGCGCCGATTTTCCGCCCTGCATGCCGAATCCAGCGTCGATCGTAGGACCGTCGTTGGCCGGGGGCTATTGGACTTTGGTTCAATGCCCGCGCGCGCCGATTTGCGCCAACATGTACGTGATCAGATGGAAGCGTGACCGGTATCGTCAGGCAGCATCCGCGTAAAGCCTGTGATCAAGCAGACGGATGAGCTGCGGATTCGAGGAGCGTAATGATGGCCGATCCCAAGAAAGACTCCCCCTCGGACAGGGAGCCGGTACCGCAAGACCGGCTCTCGGCGAAGCAATACGAGAAAGCGCTGACTCGCTTGCACATCGAACTGGTCAAGCTACAGGAGTGGGTGATCCACACGGGTGCCAAGGTCTGCATCATTTTCGAAGGACGGGACGGCGCCGGCAAAGGCGGAACGATCAAGGCGATCACGGATCGGGTCAGCCCTCGGGTCTTTCGCGTCGTCGCCCTGCCCGCGCCCACTGATCGAGAAAAGACCCAGATGTACGTGCAGCGCTACCTGCCCCACCTGCCCGCGGCCGGGGAGATCGTTATTTTCGATCGCAGTTGGTATAACCGCGCCGGCGTGGAGCGCGTGATGGGCTTCTGCACCAAAGAGCAGGTCGAGACGTTCTTGAAGGACGTTCCAATGGTCGAGCACGCGATCAGTGACTCCGGCGTCATTCTTCTCAAATACTGGCTTGAAGTCAGCCAGAAGGAGCAGACGCGCAGGCTGGAAGCACGGATCAAGGACCAGCGGAAAGTCTGGAAATTGAGCAAGATGGACCTCCTGTCCTATAGCCGCTGGTATGACTACTCGCGGGCCCGTGATGACATGTTCCACGCGACCGATACGGATTTCGCCCCCTGGTACGTGGCGCAATCCAACAACAAGCGGCGCGTACGCTTGAATATCATCCACCACCTTCTTTCCAGCATCCCGTACCAGCCCCTGCCGCGCGAGCGGGTAAAACTACCCAAGCGGCAGAAACCCGGCAACTACCGCGAGCCCGACCACACGTTCAGGTTCATTCCAGACGTCTTTTAGAAAAACGTCCTGTCTCAGGGTTGGCTCCCATGGACCATGACACTTCCGGTCGCGCTGGCAGGCAATCAAGCGCTGCATCGTCATGGCTGCGTCACTACCAGCGTTCATGGGCCAGGCAGGACCTGGTCGCGGGACTGACGACGGCGACGGTCGTCATTCCGAAGGCGCTCGCGTATGCCACCGTGGCGGGACTGCCCGTGCAAGTCGGCGTCTACACCGCATTCCTGCCGATGATCCTCTACGCGCTGCTGGGTTCGTCCAGGACGCTCAGTGTCAGCACGACCACCACCCTCGCCATCCTGACCGCGACGGCGCTCGAACGTGCCGCGCCAAACGGCGACGCGCTGACGCTCGCAACGGCCGCCGCGACCTTGACCCTGCTGGTGGGAATCGCTCTCGTCCTTGCCGCGGTCTTGCGCTTGGGATTCCTGGCCAATTTCATTTCCGAGCCGGTGCTGATCGGGTTCAAGGCGGGTATCGCCATCGTGATCGTGGTCGATCAGATCCCGAAGCTGCTGGGGATTCATTTCCCCAAGGGGTCCTTTCTTACCAACGTATTGGCGATCGTCCAGGGTTTTCCAAACACGTCCCTGCCCACTGTCGCGGTGGCCGCTATGACGGCTGGCGCGCTATTGGCGCTGATGCGCTGGCTGCCGCGCACGCCCGCGCCGCTCCTGGTAGTGGCCGGGGCAATCGCGGCCTCTGCCTTGCTCGGCCTGCCTGACCATGGCGTGGCGTCCATCGGCTACGTCCCAACCGGCTTGCCGTCCTTGACGCTTCCCGCTCTGTCACTTTTCATGCAGCTTTGGCCTATCGCCATGGGCATGGCCTTGATGAGTTTCACCGAAACGATCGCCGCCGGCCGGGCCTTCGTCAGGGACGCCGAACCATCACCCGCCCCCAACAGGGAGCTGTTGGCCACCGGGATGGCGAATATCGGGGGGGCGCTATTCGGTGCCATGCCTGCTGGCGGAGGCACCAGCCAGACAGCAGTGAACTTCCGCGCCGGCGCCCGCACCCAGGCGGCGGAACTGGTGACGGCTGTGGTCGTACTGGCCGTGATGACGTTGCTGGCGCCGCTCATCGGGCTGATGCCGCAAGCGACCTTGGCCGCCGTGGTAGTCGTGTATTCCGTCGGACTCTTCGACCCGGCCGAATTCCGCGCGGTGCTCAGGATACGGCGCACGGAGCTGGCGTGGTCGCTGGTGGCGCTGGCGGGCGTGGTTTTGCTGGGGACCCTGCAAGGAATACTGGTCGCCATCATCGTGTCGCTGGCATCGCTGGCTTATCAGGTATCCAATCCGCCCGTGCATTTGCTGCGGCGCAAGCGCGGGACCAATGTGTTTCGCCCCGCGTCTTCGTCCAACCCCGACGATGAGTCCTTTCCCGGCTTGCTGATTCTCCGTCCGGAAGGACGCATTTTCTTCGTCAACGTGGGCAATCTCGCACAGAAGATGCGGGATCTGATCGACGCCGCCCAGCCGCGCATCGTGGTGCTGGATTTGAGCAATGTTTTCGATATCGAGTACACCGCGCTGCGCATGATGGACGATGCCGAAAAGCGCCTGGCGCTATCCGGCGTATCGCTCTGGATGGCTGGCCTCAGTCCCGCTGTATTGGTGATGGTGCGGAAATCGCCACTGGGCGCGTCGCTAGGGACGCGGCGGCTGTTCCACAACCTCGATGAAGCGATTGCCCATTATCAGGGAACGCGCGGGGGTGCCGCGGTGCCCACGGCTGCGGGGCCCGCCCATGCACAAGGTCCTTCCTGACGCCATCTTCGTAATGGCCCATTCGTAATGCCCTCTTCATAACGCCTGCGAAAGCGAGGCAGTGAGGCAAAACATGAAACGGATAAGCATAAGCACTGCGTTGGTATGGGCGACATCCGCGCTTCTCATGGGCATCGGACCGTCGCTTGCCGCCGATCCGCCCGCGCAACCGCCCTCTCCTGTGCCGCAAGAAACGCCACAGCCGCCGTCTTTCTCGCCGGAGGAGATCGAATCACTGGTTGCGCCCATCGCGCTGTATCCGGACCCCGTCCTGGCGCAGGTACTGATGGCCTCGACGTATCCGCTGGAGATCGTGCACGCGGCACGCTGGCTCAAGGCAAACCCCAAGTTGAAAGGCGACGCGGCGGTGAAGGCAGTCGAGAGCCAGCCTTGGGACGTCAGTGTGAAATCGCTGGTCGCTTTCCCGCAGATCCTCACGCCGATGAACGACAAGCTGGACTGGACGCAAAAACTTGGCGACGCTTTCCTGGCACAGCAGCAAGACGTATTCGCCGCGGTGCAGCGCTTGCGCAAACGCGCCCAGGAGGCGGGCAATCTGACGTCCAACGTTCAACAGAACGTGGTCGTGGAGCCGGCGCCACAGGGCAGTCAGACGACGGTGGTGCGCATCGAATCGGCCGATCCCCAGGTCATCTACGTGCCGTCCTACAACCCGACGGTGGTCTACGGCGCATGGAGTGCGCCCGCCTATCCCCCCACTTATTGGCCGCCGCCGCCCGCCTACTACCCTGGCACGGCGTTGATGAGTGGGCTCGCCTGGGGTGTCGGCATCGCGGCCGCCGGCGCCATCTTCAGCGATTGCGACTGGGGCGGTGGAGATGTCGACATCGACTACAACAAAGTGACGAATATCGACCGCAATACCGACCGGACGAAAGCACAAGGACAAAGTGGCCGCTGGCAACATGATCCCGGTCATCGCCAGGGCGTGGCGTATCGGGACAATGCGACTCGGCAGAAGATGGCAGGCCAGGTACCGGGAGCCGAGCAGCGTGCCCAGTATCGCGGCCGTGACGCTGCCCCGAACGCTGGCCGAAGCACCACCACCGGGGCGACGGCGGGCCGGAACACGGGCACGGGCCTGAACCGTGGTACAGCACCGACCGCAGGCGCTGGCCGTGACGCAGGCATGGGTGCAAACCGTAACGCTAGCGCGGGCCGGGATGCGGGCACGGGAGCAAACCGTAGCGCTGCTGCGGGCGCCGGCGCGGGTCGGGCTGCAAGCCCTGGCTCAGGGGCTGGTCGGCGCGCAGACACCACCAATCCCGCCGTCACGGGCCATCGCACGGCTCCGACCAATCAGGGAAACATGACCAACCGGGCGACTGGCAGCCACGGCGGCGGCGCGCGAGGCACCGGACGCGATAGCGCATTCACTGGCGTGGGCGGCGGCGGCACCGCGGCTCAGCGCAGCCATGACCGTGGCAGAGCGAGCATGCAGGGATCGGGGGCCAGCCGCGCTTCCATCGGCGGCGGTGGGCGTGGTGGAGGCGGCGGGGGCATGCGCGGTGGTGGCGGCAGACGCTGAGGAGATGACCATGAAAATTCTTGCATCCAGCATGACGAGACACGCGGTGGCCGTATTGGCCAAGCTTGCGATGGCGGCCATTCTTGCGTTCGCCACCACGGCCAGCGCCAGCACCAGCACCAATGCCGACACCAAGGCCAGCGTCAGTGCCAGCGGCGAGGCAAAGGCCAAGGCCAACGCGCAAATATCGTTCGATTCACCGTCATCAGCCATGGCCGCATTCGGCGACGCGATTGAAAAAAACAGCGAAACCTCGTTGCGATCCCTCTTCGGCGAAGATTTTCGCAAGCTGATTCCCCCCCTTGGAACGCAGGATCGCGAAGCGTTCATCACCGCATGGACGCAGTCGCACTCCATCAAACCCATGGACGCCGGACATGCCTATATCGCTGTCGGCAACGCCGACTGGACGTTCCCGATACCGCTCGTCGAATCCAGCGGTGGCTGGCACTTCGACACCTACGCCGGTGCCGAGGAAATGCGCTTGCGGCGCATCGGCCGCAACGAATTGGCCGTCATCCAGACCATGCTGGCCGTCTACGATGCGCAGCGCGAGTATGCACAGACGCCTCACGACGGCAACAGCCTGCTCGTCTACGCGTCGAAGCTGGTGAGTTCGCAGGGTAAACACGACGGCTTGTATTGGGCCGACGCCCCCGGGCAGCCGCCCAGTCCGCTGGGCCAGGCATTCGTCGATGCGATCCCCAGCAACAGCCGGGACGCCGGCTTCCATGGCTATTTTTTCAAGTTGCTCAAATCACAGGGGACACATGCCCCAGGCGGCGCTTACGATTACGTGGTCCGAGGCAAACTCTTCGGCGGGTTCGCGGTGCTGGCCTGGCCGGTTGAGTATGGAAGCACAGGAATCAAGAGCTTCCTCGTCAGCCACAACGGCCAGGTGTATCAAGCAGACCTTGGCCTGGAAACCGCGGCCAAGGCGCACGCCATGAAGCAATTCGACCCCGGCCCTGCCTGGACCAGGGTGCCCGCGGGGGATAGCGAATGAACGAAACCACACCGAGGCCGCTTGACGCATAATGGACAGCTGAGTTCAAGCGCGTCGAGGGAGGGGCCTCATGGCAATGTCTGATGACAGCGCAGCAGCCGACACCGCCAGTGGGTGGCGGTTCAAACTTGGAATCGTCCTGTTCGTGTTGGCATTCGCAATTTGGCTGCTGGTGCCGCTCGCGGGCGCAATGGGTGCATCAGGCGCACGCCTCGCGACCCTGACCGGCGCGGTTTTCCTCGCCAACAAAGTCGTGATGGTGGCGTGCATCGCGGTAATGGGCAAGGCGGGATTCCAGCGGCTGAAAGCGGCGGCTTTCGGCCATGCGAAACGGCTGGCCCCCGTCAAGACGGTTGGCCCCACGCGCCACGCGATCGGCCTCGTCATGTTCTCTGTTCCGCTTCTCTCGTCGGTGCTGGCGCCCTATATCAGTCGCGTCTGGCCCGATAGCGATCAGTCCATGTGGCAAATCCAGGTCTTGGGCGACGTCGTATTGCTGGCCAGCTTCTTCGTATTGGGCGGCAATTTCTGGAGCAAACTGCACGCCTTGTTCATCCGCACGGCCTGACGCGCGGGTCGCGCACGCGGGCGCGGGCGTGGGCTATGCCACGCTTATCCACAGCGCCGAAGCGTCGTCGCTAGGCTTGAAGCGCGGATATTGCAGGCATCCCGCATCCTCGAATTCGATGCGACGCAGTTCTTCCGCGAGCGGCACCAGTCCCACATCCAGCACACGGGCGACAAAGCTGGCCGGTTCGTAACGGCTGTACGTGTCGAACAGGGCCGCGAAGCCATCGCTGAGCAGGAACAAGTCATCGCCCGCCGTCAGATGGACCCGGGCATACCGCGTATGCGTCTTGATTGGCTCGGCGTCTATGCCCAGCGCGATATTCGCGCGCTCGCGTGAAGCACGCCGGTCCGCCAGAACGGCCGGGGACCGTACGCCACCCGCGCCCGCACCGGGTCCCAGGGCGGCGGCTTCGGCCTGTTCCACCCGTCGATCCGGCTCCGGCGTCAGGAAAGACACCCCAGCCGCATTGCGATGCAGGACCACGCAATCAGAGAGACTGGCACACGCCAGGCTGTCGCCCTCGATGGCTACCGCGGCGAATGCCGCGCGCGGCACTTCCCAGCGCGACACGGGATCGCGGCGGCGCTCGCGTTCATAGGCAGCGGCAACTGTCTCGAATACCGTATCGCAAATCTCGGCGGCCGCCCCCGAGGCGCCGGAAAATGCCTTATGCGCCGTCCCCGCCAACCAGGCCGCACCGCCTTGATCCCCCATCAATCCAGGCGGTCCCAAGTCCGTCGCACCGTCGATTACCCATGCATGCTGTTCGCCACAGCCTATACGGTCGTCATTGGGGACCGTGGTCTTCCCGGCAATACTCAGGAACTGGATCAAATCGAAATGCATGGTGGATGGCCTGACGAAAATACGGATCGACCGGATGGCACGATCCCAATAATAGTCCGCGCGGCTGGTAGATAACGGCAGGCGTTTAGTCGGCGTTCCAGTAGTCAGGGTTCCTTTTTCCGGGGTATTTCGAACGTTTACCGCCTATATACCCGCGGCTATTCGGTGAAAGCCGATAAGCGCGAATCAAGAATTTGGAATTCAGCTTAATTAAAGGTTGGATGACTTGATAAAAGCGAAAATAAAGCTTCGATTCATCGACTTACATTTCAAATCAATTTCGCTGCTGACACTCGGCTACTGTCCTCACGCCCCCTGAATCTCACGTTTACTTGCATGTTCTCCCGAAAGTCGTAATTACGCCTTACCGCGGATAACATGTTGTTCTTAATTAGCAGGTACCGGCTGTTTGCCGAGGAGTAACAGATGAATCGCCGAGGAGTGTCCGATGGATCGGAATGACGTGAATGCAGGCGCAGCACGATGCGCCTTAAGGCTACTGCGCGGCGTGGCGGCGTCACTCGCGTTGGGAATTACCGTCCTGTCACCCAACCCAGCCTCGGCGGCAACATCCGACCCTCTCGGTCCCCTGCGTGGCGCCGAGAAAAGCCAATTGCATCAGGGTTGGACTTCGCGCGAGCAAGGTGGCTGGTTCATTCTGCAGAATGACGAGGCCAAGCAATCCGAGCAGACCTTGGTTCTTGCACCGCGCGCGGCTGGCCGCGCCGGACGTTATCTTTCAGCCAGCGTTACCGTTGAATCAAAGCAGCCGGCCGCGTCGATCGGTGTGCTGTTGCGCAACACGGGTAGTGGTGATTTGTGCCTGATGGAAATCACGGCATCCGCCGATGCGAATCTGTTTTGCGTCGTCGGTGGGAAGAACATCAAAATCGCCAACCAACCCCAAGCGGCGAAATTGGGCGGTAAAGATCTGATCCAGATGATCGAGGATGAGGACGGCGCTACGTTTCTGCTGAACGGCAAGAAAGTCGGCACGGTTGAGTCCAGTACGCTGGCGATCGACCAGGTCGGCCTGATGGCGTATGACACGGGACTGTTCGGTATTGGCGACTTCAAAAGCATGACGTTGGCGGAGGCCAAGAAAGCCGCTGACAACGCCAGTTCGGGTAGCTCGGGCGGTTCGGGTAGCGCCGGTGGTTCGGGTGGTTCGGGCGGATCCGGTGGCTCCGCCAAGGGCCAGCCGGCAGGTGACCCGGCGGGGGTTGCACTCAATCCCATGGAGCAGCATTTCTCCGGCATCGGTCCGATTCCGCAGTTCGACGGCACCAGCGTGCGCCGTGTCGCTGCCTATCTGGGCATCTCGCAAAGCGTGTTCATCCACGAATTCGGCCATGCGCTGATCAACGAGCTGGATCTGCCGTCGACCGGTCCTGAAGAAGACGCCGTTGATATCTTCTCTGCCCTGCATCTGGTGGACCCGACGATCTACAAGGCCGACAACGCGGATATCGAAGCAATCGGCCGCGAAGTAGCCATCTACGGTGCCTTGCAGTGGTATTACAGCGGCAAGATCAACGAAGCGAACGGCAATGGCGAAACGCCCTGGCAGGACGAACACACCGCCGACCTGAAGCGCTTCCGCAACTTCTTCTGCGTCATTTACGGTGGCAACCCCAGCGTTTTCGGCAAGATTGCTTCGGCGACCGGCATCGACGACCGGACGCTGAGCCGCTGCGAGCAGGAATACACCAAGCAAAACCGCGCCTGGCGCACCATCCTGGCGCCGTACACGCGAGTGGGTGCCTGGCATCCCGAAGGTACACAACCGGCGAATGCGCCCGGCGCCAAGATCACCGTGAAGTTCGAGGATTCCAAATACCGGCTTGGCAAGTTCTTCAAGGAGGCCTTTGCAGACAGCATCGCCGGCAGTGTGGAAGATCTGTCGAAGACGTATGTGTTGCCGCGTCCGCTGACCGTCACCTATCGCGACTGCGACCAGTTGAACGCCTGGTACAGCCACGACGACGCCAGTATCACGATGTGCTACAACCTGCTGTCCTACATGATCACGATGGTTTCGGACATCGAGATGAAGACGGTCGATGGCTGGACGATGGCCAAGAGCCAGGGCACCTCGAACGGGGGCGGCGCGGCAGCGCCCCAGGGCGCGGGCCGCAACACCGCCGCGCCTTCGGCTCCGCAGCAGTCTTCGAGCAATTTCAACGAGGGCAAGGATCTGGGCGTGCCGCCCACGCTGGTGCTGTATCCGGCGCCTTACAAGGGCCCCACGCCCACCGCCAACCTGCGCGCACCGGTCGTGACCACCCCGCAGTTGGTGAGTTATCTGACCTCGGGCGACAAGGTCTTGTTGATCGACACGAGCAAGGGCGAGCAGACGATACCTGGTGCCATCCAGGTGCCCGATGCCGGACGCGATGGCAGCCTGAGAGATTCGTTCCAGGATCAACTTACGGGATGGTTGGCCAAACAGACACAAGGCGATAAAGAGCGGCCCATCGTTTTCTTTGGCACGGGGCTCAACGATCGCTCTTCCTACAATGCCGCGCTGCGTGCAGGGGAAGGCAAGTTCAAGACGTTCTGGTATCGCGGCGGCATTGAAGCATGGGTCGCTGCGGGGCAGCCGCTTCGGCCTGTAGGCAATTAAGCAAGCGACGCAGGCAGCTACGCAGAACGCAAGGACTCAGGTAGCAAGGTAACGAGGCCGCGATAGACGGCATTGCCTCGCTGGAAATAAGAACGGCCCCGTGTGAGGAAGCACGGGGCCGTTTTGCTGCGTCGAGAGGACATCCAGAACTGCGCCCCGCCTCTCGCCGGGAAACCCGCCAGGCCAGCACGCCTGGCGAGCCGGACTTCAATTCATGCCGCGCGTTTGAGCGCGGCTGGGTACTTCTGGCGGATCAGCCTTGGAACGGCACGTTGTTCGTGTCACCGAAGGCAGTGGCGCCGGGCGTCTTCGCCACGTCGGCAGCGACTTGCGCACGCGACACGCTGGAATCGGCTTGGGCGGCGAACGGCACGTTGTTCACGTCACCGAAGGCAACCAGGCCTTCGTTCTTGGCTTGTTGCAGTTCGGCTTGAATCTGGGCACGGCTGGCCGAGCTGTCGGCTTGCGCGTAGTTGCCTTGGAAAGGCACGTTGTCGATGTCGCCGCGGGGGGTACCGGCTTGGGCGGCACCAATCAGGGCAAACGAAACGATCAGCGAGGTGGCGATGGTCTTCATGGCAGTTCTCCTAGTCCTAGTCAGTGGGAGCAGACCTTGTCGGGTGATTCCGGGGTGGTCTGTTGCTGTTCCCGATGACTGAATTCTGCGCTTCCAAGACCTAGGTATAAACCCGATATTCGCCAAATGACCTTTCCATAATGTGCAGCAATGCCCCTATTGCACCCATAAATGCTTGCTATGGGGCTCCGATTCTTCCCGCCTCATGCTCGATCACGCAGCATTGAGATAGCTTGCCACGGCGGGTCTGGCCAGGCCGTAGTGCTCGCGCAATGTCCGTCCCGTGTACTCCGTTCGGAACAGACCCCGCTCACGCAGGATCGGCAGCACCTTCTCCACGAACACGTCAAGGCCCGAAGGAAATACGGGGGGCATGATGTTGAAGCCGTCCGCCGCGCCATTCTCGAAATAGTGCTGCAAGGCATCGGCAACCTGTACCGGCGTTCCCACCAAGGTCCAATGACCACGGCCGCCGCCCAGTTGCCGGATCAACTCCCGCAGCGTCAAACGTTCACGTCGCGCGAGTTCGACGATCAACGTGCGTCGGCTCTTGGCACCATTGATCTCAGCCTCGCTGGGCAAGTCGTCCGGTAGCGTGGCGTCCAACGACAATCGATCCGGATCGATCTGCAACGTCTTGGCGATCTGGCCCAAGGCATATTGCGGATTGATGAGACCGTTGAGCGTACGTTCCAACTCATGCGCTTCAGCTTCGGTATCCGCGATGATCGGTACGATGCCAGGCAATATCTTCACGCTGTCCGGATCGCGCCCAAAACCCCGTGCTCGGCCTTTCAGATCCGCGTAGAAATCCTGCGCGTCCCGCAGACTGGTCTGCGCCGTGAAAACGGCCTCCGCCCAGCGGGCCGCGAAATCCTTGCCGTCTTCGCTGGAGCCCGCCTGCACCAGCACCGGCCGCCCCTGCGGACTGCGTGAGACATTCAAGGGTCCCTCCACGCGGAAGTACTTCCCAACATGTGCGATCGGACGGACCTTGCCGGGCAGCGCATGAATGCCCTGCTCCTTGTCGGCGACAACGGCATCATCGTCCCAGGAATCCCAAAGTTTGAGCGCGACCTGCACGAACTCCTCGGCCGTCGCATATCGCTCCGCGTGGGCCGGATGCGCTTCCAGGCCAAAGTTGCGGGCCGCATCCGGGCTGGATGTCGTGACGATATTCCAACCCGCCCGTCCACCGGAGATGTGATCCAGCGAACTGAAGCGCCGCGCCAGATTGAAGGGGTCGTTGTAGGTGGTCGAAGCAGTCGCGATCAGGCCGATCCTCGTCGTCACCGCCGCCACCGCGGCAAGAATCATGGTGGGGTCCAGCCGTGCCGTCGGGCGCCGGCCCGGGTCGCCCATGATCGCAGGGCTATCGGCCAGGAAAATCGAATCGAACTTCGCGTCCTCCGCCACGCGCGCCAGGCGCTGATAAGCGCTGATGTCGATATTCGTGTTGGGATCGGCCTCCGGCAAGCGCCAGGCTGCTTCGTGGTGACCGGTATCGAAGATGAAGAGATTGAGATGGAGCTTGCGAGTGCGCATGGCGGTTCCAGAGAGACAAGTTTGATGATCCGTGCGCTACCCGCGCGCGGCGTAGGCCTATACACCCAGCGCGGCATCCTCGCTTTCGCCGCCAAGCGCCGCGGTCTTGGCCGTGGACAGGAAGTTGTACGGCGGATTGCCGTTGAGCCGGTTCTCTCCCAATTGACGATGCCGGTAGATCAGGGGATTGTGTGACGCCAGCGTACGCACGTTGCGCCAGTGGCGATCCAGATGCCGGTTACGGTCCACGGCCGAAGATCCGCCTACTTCAAATATTTCCGTCGTCGTCTTCAATGCCAACTCGAAGACCACAGCCTGCGCGCGATACGTATCCAGGCCTGCCTCGATATCACGATCATGCAGCGCCGCGCGAGCGGCTTCGGTGCGACCGGTTTCCGGCCCGACGCGCAAGGACCACTGCGCATTCGCCACCTCATCGAGTGTGCTTGCAGCCTGCAGCACGATGGCCTGCAAGGCATAGGCGGTGGCATCGGCACGTCCCACAACGGCCTGTATCAGAGGATCGTCCTTGGCGATGGCGGCGCTGGCCTGACGATAAGTACGCGGCCGCTGTTTGACGAAATCCGTGATCTCGTCGGTGGCACGACGGACAATTCCCGCCGTCGTGGCCAGATGCGACAACTGCACGTGTGCCCAACGGGCACCAGACCCCGCCACCGGCGGTGCCACATCCGCCGCGTCGATCGGCGTATCGCGAAACACCGTGGTGCCACTGCCGCTGCCCTTTTGGCCGAAGCCGACCCAGTCATCGATCACTTCCACGCCTGACGCTTTCGTACTGACGACCACCGTCGCCAACTCGCCGGTTTCCGTCGTGAC
The DNA here is from genome assembly GCF_021325795.1 of Bordetella sp. LUAb4. Taxonomy (GTDB): domain Bacteria; phylum Pseudomonadota; class Gammaproteobacteria; order Burkholderiales; family Burkholderiaceae_B; genus Bordetella_C. The sequence goes on from NZ_JAHPZX010000001.1 coordinate 889,618, forward strand.
CGACACCGACACATAGTCCGCGTACAGAGAACCGGTCGTGTAGTACTTCTGTCCGTTCAACACGTAGCCGTCCCCAACTCGCCGGATGTTGGTGGCGAACTTGCCGTGCTCGCCGGTGCGCTCGGCATTGCCGGCGCCGATCACCGCTCCGTCGGCGATGCGGCGCAGCCATTTCACGCTGGACGGCAGATCGCGCTGCGCCCAATGGCCTTCGGTGAACCTGAAATGCACGCGCAGCGCGTGCGACAGATTGGAGTCCGCGGCGGCCAGCGCAATCAACAACAGATGCAACTGACGCAGGCTTGCACCGCCGCCACCGAAAACTCGCGGCACCCGCACGGCGGTGAAGCCCGACTCGCGCAACCATTGCAACGCTTCGGCCGGATGCTGGCCATTACGCTCCCGCTCCAAAGCACCTTCCGCGATGCGTTGGAAAACGGGTGCGTAGCGTGCAAGCAAGGCCTGGTCGCTCGGCGCGTCTGCGTCCGTGGTGTTATCGGTGGCTAGGGATCGGGCGGTCTGCGTCAACGTGAACTCCTTGGAAACAGCCGCAAAACTAACCCGTAGCCGCGCAGGCTTCAATTGAGCACGTGAGCATGAACTTATTCTTTATCGCGCCCGTGCATGTCGATATATGCTCGCTGCGTGGTCATGCCGATGCGTGGATTAAGTCATTACGGAACGTTGTTTGACGCCGAATCGCGACGCGATGCTAAATGGCGGACTCCCTCTCGTCCTCCACGCGATCGCCATGACCGAACCCAAACGCCAGTTGCATCTGAACGCCTTTCTGCGCAACATCGGCCAGCATGAGGCGGCATGGCGCCTGCCGGATTCCGACGTCAAGGCGATCACGGACGTAGCGCACTACATCAACCTTGCCCGCATCGCCGAACGCGGTCTGTTGGACGCCATTTTCTTCGCTGACCATCCCGTCCTGAAGGATAGGACGGAAGATCGTCCGTTCGATGCGCTCGATCCCACCACGCTGCTGGCCGCATTGTCGACAGTGACGACGCACATTGGCCTGGTCGCCACCGCATCCACCACCTACAACGATCCCTACAACCTGGCCCGGCGTTTCGCCACGATCGATCACCTCAGCCGGGGGCGCGCCGGTTGGAATATCGTGACGACCGCCAATGCGGACGCGGCCGCGAACTTCGGTGTCGAAGTCCATCCCGATCCCAATGCACGCTACGACCGCGCGGCGGAGTTCATCGATGTGGCGACTCGCCTGTGGGACAGCTGGCAGGACGATGCCATCGTGGGTGACAAGCAGGCAGGTGTCTTCGCCGACGGCCAACGCATCCATCACGTCAATCACCAGGGCCGTCATTTCCAGGTACGTGGCCCCTTGGAAGTGCCGCGCCCGCCGCAAGGCCGCCCTGTTCTGTTCCAGGCCGGCTCGTCCGCCCCGGGCAAGGATCTGGCGGCACGCTATGCGGAGGCCATCTTCACCGCCCAGCCTGATCTCGCGGGCGCGCAGGCCTTCTATCGGGAAGTGAAAGACAAAGTACGTGGGTACGGCCGCAATCCCGATCACGTGCAGATCCTGCCTGGATTGTCGGTATTCGTCGGCGGAACGGAGGCCGAGGCGCTGGCATTACGCGAAACCTTCGAATCACTGACCATCCCGTCCTACGGGTTGGCACAGCTCAATCGCATAACGGGACTGAGCTACGGCGAAGAGGACCTCGATCGCATCTTCGAACTGCCGTCCGGCTATGACGTGCCCGGCGATCTGAAAAGTCGTGTCGGCCTGCTGCAAGGGATCGCCCAATCGGAGCGCATTACCGTCAGGCACTTGCTGCGGCGGCTGAGCGCGGGACGCGGCCATCGTATCCTGGCCGGCACGCCTGAGCAGATCGCCGACGATATCGAACTGTGGTTCCGTAGCGGCGCCGCGGACGGTTTCAACCTGATTCCTCCAGCCTTGCCGCTGTCGCTGGAAAGCTTCGTCGACCACGTGGTGCCGGAGCTGCAGAAACGCGGCCTGTTCCGGCGGGCATATACCGGTACGACCTTGCGCCACCATTTGGGATTGCCACGCCCCGCCTGGCAGGCACCGGAACGCAATGCGTCCGTGCGAGCCGAAGCGGCGGCCGCCTGATGTTGCGTGCCGTGCAAGCCAGGCTGCGTCCCAAGGCGCCGCTGCCTGGCCAGAAGTTGTTGGGGCCATTGCTGGTGCTGGTCGCCTGGGCGCTCGTCACGGGCGTTGGATGGGTACCGCAAGACCATCTGCCCGCGCCGTCCCAGATCCTGGGTGCATTCTCGGAGATGCTGCATACAGGCTATCTGCAGGACAACCTCATCGTCTCGCTTGCCAGGGCCGGTCTGGGACTGGCTTACGGCATCGTGGCGGGTGTGGTGCTGGCACTGGTGGCGGGGCTCTCGCGTCCTGGTGATGCCTTGTTCGACGGGCTGATCCAGGTCAAACGGGCCATTCCCAACCTGGCGCTGATCCCCTTGTTGATCATGTGGCTGGGCATAGGCGAGACGATGAAGATCGTCATCATCGCGCTGGGCGTGCTGGTTCCCATCTACATCAATACGCATGCGGCCTTGCAGGACATCGACCTGCGCTATGTCGAACTGGCCGAAACCATATCCCTCACTCGCACCGAATTCCTGCGCTACATCGTGATCCCCGGCTGCACGCCTGGCTTCTTCATCGGACTGCGGCTGGCCGCCACGCATGCGTGGACCGCGCTGGTCGTCGTCGAAACGATCAATGCAACGAGTGGGATCGGCTACATGATCACGCAGGCACGTATCTACGGACAGATGGAGATCGTCATCGCCGGATTGATCGTGTACGGCGTGCTTGGCTTTGGTACCGATGCGTTGATACGTGCGTTGCAGAAGAAAGTTTTGGCGTGGCGGGTAACGATGAGTTGACACGTCGCGAGTCCCTGGTAGCGCCCTTTCTTCAATCAAATTTCTGCGTCGCCCTTTTGTGGTGCTCCCCATACACCTGAAAACTGCCTCATGACTACTTACTACACGCTGCCCAAGCGCCGCGCCGCATTCATCCTATCTACGCTCCTCACGCTGTGCGCCACCCCAGTACTCGCGCAGCAAGCTGCCACAAGCAGCGCGCCTCTGGCCCAAGCCGTACCGCCTGGAACGAAGATCGTCATCGCCGACGATGCCAACCATGTGCAGGTCCTGCTACGTCTTTCCGGTGAAGACAAGAAACTCGCCTCTACAGTCAGCTATGCCAATTTCAGCAGCGGCCCATTGCGGCTGGAGGCGATACGCGCCGGTGCCGCTCAAGTCGGCGCTGTCGGCGATGTCCCACCGATCCTGGCGCACTTTTCGAACGCCAATGTCGTCATTGTCGGCGCGGTGGTATCCGCGGGCGACGGCTCGGTGATCGCCACTTCGGGCAAATCAGGCATCAACACGCTGGCCGATCTCAAAGGCAAGCGGATAGCGGTCAACGAAGGCACGGCACAGCAAGCCATCCTGTTGCGCAATCTGGCTGCGGCCGGACTACAGCCTCAGGACGTTCATATCGTGAAGCTGGGCATCGCGGAGTTCGCGGATGCATTGCGTGCCGGCCAGATCGACGCGGCCGTGCTCAAGCAGCCCGACCGCGGCCGCTATCTGGCCAGCGCGGAGCGCGATGGCGCGCGGGTCATTGCCAATGCGCCCGGCGCGAATACGGGACTGGAATACCTGTATGCGTCCCGCAGCGCGTTGAGCGACCCAGCTCAAGCAGCCGCCATCCGCGATTTCGTGGTCCATTGGTATCGGGCCACCTTGTGGCGCAACAGCAATCAGGAAGCCTGGCTGCAAGGCTACCTGATCGGAGACCAAAGACTGAAGCCGGATGACGCCCGCAAAGTACTGGACAGCCAGGGCGCCGGTTCGATCCCCGGCCTGGCTACTCTGGTCGCCGGCCAGCAGAAAACCATAGACCTGTTGCAGGCAGCCGGCGCCTTCGCCGGCAAGAAACTGGATGCGCGTGATGAGTTCGATTTGCGCTATGCCGATCTAGGTCCGGAGTCTCCCGTCGGCGCACGGTGATGGATGACGGCGCTTGGTCCGTCTCCCGTTCATTGCTTAGGCCACACGCGCGTGGCCCGCTTCAGAAAATTTCCGATGTTCATGTCGTGCAGGGCAATGGTCGTCCGACCTGCCGGCACGGCCACGGACAGTCCCAAGTACGTCCGCGAAAGCAACGCCCATGTGAACATAAAAGCAGCGGCCCCGTGTGAGAACACACGGGGCCGTTTCGCTGCATCGAGAGGACATCCAGAACTGCGCCCCGCCTCTCGCCGGGAAACCCGCCAGGCCAGCACGCCTGGCGAGCCGGACTTCAATTCATGCCGCGCATTTGAGCGCGGCTAGGTACTTCTGGCGGATCAGCCTTGGAACGGCACGTTGTTCGTGTCACCGAAGGCGGTGGCGCCGGGCGTCTTCGCCACGTCGGCGGCGACTTGCGCACGCGACACGCTGGAATCGGCTTGGGCGGCGAACGCAACGTTGTCGCTGTCGCCGAAGGCAAGCAGGCCTTCGTTCTTGGCTTGTTGCAGTTCGGCTTGAATCTGGGCACGGCTGGCCGAGCTGTCGGCTTGCGCGTAGTTGCCTTGGAAAGGCACGTTGTCGATGTCGCCGCGGGGCGTGCCGGCTTGGGCGGCACCAATCAGGGCAAACGAAACAATCAGCGAGGTGGCGATGGTCTTCATGGCAGTTCTCCTAGTCCTAGTCAGTGGGAGCAGACCTTGTCGGGTGATTCCGGGGAGGTCTGTTGCTGTTCCCGATGACTGAATTCTGCGCTTCCAAGACCTAGGGATAAACCCGATATTCGCCAAATGACCTTTCCAAAAAGACGGCCAATAGTGCTATTGCGTCAATAAATAGCCACTATGAACTTGCCGTTCGCTCGATCAATCCGAGATGCAAGACAAGGAAATCGAACCGGTCCACTACTTTCCGCGGCTCTCGAGAGCTGTTCGAACCAACCACGACGGCCGCCCCGGACTGGTCCTATTCTTCCATTCACGCGTGCATGGGTGCTTTTGTCGAGATACCTTATCGCCTCGCGCTGCTAACTGATTCGATATCGTCCAACCATGTTGTGGGACGCGCAGGTTCGAATTCTCACGCTTACCGGCCGGCCTGGCCAACGACGACCAAACCGCCACCTGCCGCTGAAAAAAATCACGTCGGCGCATGCATCCGGCTGCACTATTGGGACCGTTGAGCATCCCCACTATGAATGGACTCGATAGATCTGGTTGATTCTCATGATGCGGTTCGGTAAGAGCGTCATAGACTCGATTCCGACATCGCGAATGATGGCTGTCCGCATGCTACGCGCGGCATCGGCTGCGCCTTCGTTTTTGGCTAGAAGACAATCCTTCAGGAAGAATGGGCGGTCTATAGCCGCGAGAAGAGTGATCCCATCACTGGTCAAAGTACTGCCCCTTCCCTTTCGCTCAGTCAAACCCGTGCCCTCTTCAAACCTGAAGTAGTAGACGAAGTCTGCAGTCAGACTAAGCAACTGGAATTTGTAGCGCCTGCTGTTTTCGAGACAAGGCGCCGGCCCTTGGGTTGCGATCAAGTATCCGAAAGACATCGTCGGCTCCGAAAACCGGTAGTGGTTCTCGTCGTGATGTGAGTTCCCTGGTGGGCGAGGGTGCTGTCCATCGCTACACCGTGATCTCTGACTGTGTTCACCGCTATGCGTTATAGCCTTTTCCTACCGTTTGGTTATCGGTCGGACAGGTATAGGAGAGGGAGGCTTCACGCGATCGCACGAAGATCGTCATCGTCGGATTCGTCTGATTCTGTAGCTCATGCCAAAGCAAGCACTGTCGTGCGCGGTACCTTAACGTGACGCGATCGATCAGAGTTGCGGCATTCCATATCTTCCACGTAGATAGCACAAGGATGAAGAGATGACAGCCCGCCAATAAGGCCGCCTGAACGCCACTCGCAGACGTAGCTCGCCCGTCTGTTTCGATATACGTCCCTGTCTATATTGAATTCGACTTTCAACAGCCCATGCCCACAAAACGGCCTAGTAAAGCTGAACGCCGCGCGAAGCAGACGCAAGTTACGTCACCAACAACTGCGCACAACGCTACCCGGCAACGTACAGTTCTTGACGTTGTTGAAGAGTTGATGCCGGACGGCTCGCATTCCTGGCACGTGGATGCGACGAGCGACGCCCATGTCAATCGCCTGCTACGTTTTATCATTCCACCTCGATGGCCTGCGGACGCTTTTGCAGTGGTGGCGACTATCATGGAGCTTTCAGGTTGCTACACGGAAGCATCGCTCGTCGGCAATCACCACGCCAACCACGACACCTACATCTCCGACGCGATGGGTGCTGCCGTGAAGTGGCGAAACACCGGTGAATGTCCAGAGATTGTCGAACTCTGGTGGTATGACCTGCTTGCTGTCCATGGCCAGACCCCACTGACTGAACTCAAGGCAGCGATTCCATATAGCCCAGTCGTATGGAATCTGATGCGTCTTCTGGCAGTGGCCGACGAAGCGTCAGCAGGGGTTGGATGGATGCCGCGCGGGGATAAAGAAATGACCATGATGACATTGCGCGCCTCCCTGTCATTCCTTGATCACGTCGACGCCGCCGAGGGCGCAAGGCTGCCCTACATCCCCAATTCTCTTTGTGAAAGGGTTCCGCCAAGCAAGGCGACAGTGCTACCCAAGTCACTCACACCCTCCGTTGGCTGTACCGTTCGCTCGATGAGCCACCATTTAGCCCTGCTGCCGCCGTCCAGTGTCATTGAGTCCGAGTGGGTCCTACCTGACAACGGTCCGGCCAGTGAAACGATGCGCTTGCTCGTAATTCCGTACCCGTTCCGTGTGGATGACGAGAGTTTTATCACTGCGGGTCCGGCCAGAGAAATGACGCATCAGGCCAAGATGCAGCCATATTTCACCTTGAACCCGACTTGGCTGAATATGCCAAGAACGGTCACTGCCAAGCTGATCCGCGATGAGCTCATTGCCCCAATGGTCGAACAGGCCATCGGCAAGTTTGGCCCGGATGCAATTGATGGCGTACTTTTCCCGGAATGTGCGCTGACAGAAGAACTTGGCGACAAACTGCTCGATGAGCTTGCCCGCAGACCGATCCCGGGACTTAAGTTTCTGATCACGGGGACGATGGCGGCCGGTCAGCCGGGCCACGAGGCATTCGACGGTTTACCAGGCCGAAATCGCGCGAAAACAATGGTATTCGCGCAAAAGCAAAAGAACGCTGAACAGCGCGTGTTGTATGGGAAGGCGCACTCAAAACATCATCGCTGGGCGCTCGATAAGGACCAGATTAAACGGTACGGGCTAACCGGGATTCCCTCACCGGAACCACTAAAGGCGTGGGAACATATTGCTATCGACAACAGGCGATTGCCCTTTCTCGCCCTGCGCGATGATCTGTGCATGACGGTGCTGATTTGTGAAGACCTGGCACGCGCTGACCCAGCCATGCCGGTAATCCGCTCAATAGGCCCAAATCTCGTAATCGCTCTGTTAATGGACGGCCCGCAGTTAGCAGTTCGTTGGCCAGGCCGCTATGCGACAGTGCTTGCGGAAGACCCTGGCTCGTCTGTCCTGTCGATCACGTCGGCTGGCATGGTAGACCGCTCCAACCTAGGCGAACGCAATCCAGCACGTGCGGTGGGCTTGTGGCGGCACGATCAGGGCTGCAACACAGAGCTGTTCCTTCCGGCGGGGCATCACGGTCTAGTCTTAACCGTGAAAGCAAAGGAAGACGAGCAGTACTCCCTTGACCACCGAAGCGACCTCAAGGCAGCCCGGCGGTGGAAACTTGAAACGGTAACGCCCCTTGCGGCGAGTGCCGATTGGCTCTAGGCTGACGGCATACAGAGGACGAAGCTATGGCAGCAATTCTCATCAAGGCCCGGCCTGGGGTATACGGGCGGCAGGCCACCGAACACGAACGCAAACTGTTGGAACAGTTTGCCGAAGATTATGTCGCTTCAACGTCGACTCGTTCGGCGACCGATGTAGCAATTCTCAAGAAGCTCTCGGCCGAAATGCTCAACGATCCCCTCATCGGCAGAGCGAGTTTAGGCGCATTACCCGAAGTGGCGGTTGGCACTGAATCGGGCGGAGAAAATTCCAAGGAGAGCGCGGGCACGCGTTCTCCAAGAAAGACTCCCGTTACAGTGAGCGTGACGAAGACGGCTGGAAAGCATTCAACCGGACACGCGGCGAACGCACCCAACAAAAGATAATTGATCAGTTGCCGAACTCCGGCAGTTTTTCTTCCGTAGGAAGAAGCAGCAGCCCCGTGTGAGAACACACGGGGCCGTTTCGCTGCATCGAGAGGACATCCAGAACTGCGCCCCGCCTCTCGCCGGGAAACCCGCCAGGCCAGCACGCCTGGCGAGCCGGACTTCAATTCATGCCGCGCATTTGAGCGCGGCTGGGTACTTCTGGCGGATCAGCCTTGGAACGGCACGTTGTTCGAGTCACCGAAGGCGGTGGCGCCGGGCGTCTTCGCCACGTCGGCGGCGACTTGCGCACGCGACACGCTGGAATCGGCTTGGGCGGCGAACGCAACGTTGTCGCTGTCACCGAAGGCAAGCAGGCCTTCGTTCTTGGCTTGTTGCAGTTCGGCTTGAATCTGGGTGCGGGTCGCCGAGCTGTCGGCTTGCGCGTAGCTGCCTTGGAAAGGCACGTTGTCGATGTCGCCGCGGGGCGTGCCGGCTTGGGCGGCACCAATCAGGGCAAACGAAACAATCAGCGAGGTGGCGATGGTCTTCATGGCAGTTCTCCTAGTCCTAGTCAGTGGGAGCAGACCGTGTCGGCTAATTCCGGGGTGGTCTGTTGCTGTTCCCGATGACTGAATTCTGCGCTTCCAAGACCTAGGGATAAACCCGATATTCGCCAAATGACCTTTCCAAAAAGAAGACCAATGCGACTATCAATCCTATAAAACATCGCTATAACCAGCCTCCCGTCACTGACTGATCACAACCGTCCGACCCTGCCCGCGTGCAATGCAATCGTGCGACCGAGGGAGCCAGCAGCGGCCCTTAAGCGAGCCGCCGGGCGCCCTAATAGAAAAAGCCCTCTGACGAGGGCTTTTCTGGGGCAGGTCCGCCGGCAATATCGTGCCGGCGAGCAGCCTTTACAGCGGCGTAATCTTGGTGGCTTGCGGGCCTTTGGGACCCATGCCAGCGACGAAGCTGACGCGCTGATTTTCTTCAAGCGATTTGAAGCCGTTTCCCTGGATTTCGGAGAAATGCGCGAACAAATCCTTGCCACCGGATTCAGGCATGATGAAGCCAAAACCCTTTTCCGAATTGAACCACTTGACGATACCGTTTTCCATAATATTCCTTGATTAAATGCGGACGCAGGTCCGTTACCGAGACAATCAAGGGGGATATGGACAATGATGGCGGACTGCTAAATCGACACAACCGAACGGATCGCGACACTTGAGGATCTGCAACCACTATGGGGCCTGCCCCCGGGGACCGTCAAGTTATATATAGCAACGCTGCCCGGTAGAGCAACCTGCCACCCGCGCGCGGCAGCTGAGCAAAAAACAAAAACCCGCATAACGCGAGCGTTAGTGCGGGTTTTGGGGAATGCGCGAGCATTCCTACGAATTCGATGGCGGACAGAGGGGGATTCGAACCCCCGATACGCTTTTGACGTATACACGCTTTCCAGGCGTGCGCCTTCAACCGCTCGGCCACCTGTCCTGATCCGGATTTTTCGCCCGGGTGGACCCGAAACGGAAAACGGCAATCCGCGATTCTAGCAGATCCAAATTAAATGTGCTGACGAAGCCCCCTCACTGGCTGTGGCGGAGCCGCGACGAGCTGAAACGCCAGAACAACCACCTGACGCCGGTCCTCTCAGACACTTCCCCCGCCTTCCCGCCCCGATGCTTGGGCGCACCACCCAGCCCCTACTTCCCCGTCCCACTCCGCGTCACACAATTCAAATACCCATCCACAGCCGCCAGCACCGTGGCCGTCTGCACTTCCTGCGCGAACCGGAAGCGGTCGCCATAAACCGTCTCGTCAGGGAATTCGCTGATCAACATCAGCGGCACCCGCTCACCCGCCGACTCCGTGATCTGCACCGGGATACCGTTCATCATGTCGAACCCGCGCTCCTGCGCGTGCGCCTGAAACAGCGCCACCTGGCGGGCATTGAAACGAATCAGGTCAGGATGCTCGCGCGCCAGCCGGGCGGTGATGTTCTCCAGCAGCCCACGCGCCTTGGCCCCCCATCCCGCTTGATGCCGCATGATCAGGAAAAACCCTTTCGGCACCGTCCACAATTCGAAATTACGCGGCAGATACCCAGACAAAGGCCGCGTCCACTCATGCGCGGGATAGCCATGCAGACTGATGTGCAATTGCGCGCCGCTGATTTCGTAAGCCTTGAACCGCGCCTCCAGTTCATAAAAAGGCGCCTTCTCGCGATACGCCAGATCGTCGCCCAAGGCGGTATAGCGGGCCGCATGATGCATATGCCGTGGATTGCTCTGGCACAGCTGCCCGAACAGCGCATAGCCATCCGGATTCTCCAGCCCGATCAACACAAAATGCGAATCCAGCCGCGCTTTCAACACGTGCGCGGCAACCAGCGCCCCGACCACGCCTGAAGCTTCATTGGCATGCTGTCCGCCGGATATCACCACAGCCGGCTCGGCACCGCGCACATAACTCCCCCGCACGGCCCGCCCCTGGCGTGATTGCACGACAAAAGGCTCGCCACCCACCGCCTGCATCTCGTGCGCGATGCGCTCCGGCGACAAGGGCCCATTCAACTCCGACAAAGGTGTCCCCAGCGACCGCGGCGCCACATCCTGGACCGGCTCGAAAGCCTCCGCGCTGATGCGCAGCTTCACTTCGCGTTCACTATGACGCACGTCCGGCACGATCTGCCCCGGCTGCAACCCCCGGTTGCCCAAGGGCCGCCCGGAATGACGCTGGAAGATTTCCAGCAGCCCGAAGTAGATCTCCTCGTGCATGGCTTCGAAGGTGCTGATGACCTCATCTTCGTAGCCCGTGTCACGCTCGATGCCCGGCAGATCCACGCTGACCTGGAGCCGCTCGAAGTACGGTTCGCGCTCGCCCCAGGGATGGCCGCCCACGACACGCAGTATCGTGTCGTACATACGCGAATACTCGGTCGGACGCGCCTCGTCCAACAACAGCGCCCCGTCGCCCCCCTCCACGCGCACCCAACCCGTCGGCGTCAAGCTGGCCACCCCGGCGCGATCGGTCACGATCTGATTCGGCGCGAACACCTTCTTCTGCTCAGTGCGGGCCGTGGCGTAGCGCAGCTCTATCGCATATTCGAGCTCGGGCCCGCCCGCCTCGAATGCCACCTCTATCGTTTCCAACATGCCCACCAGCGGGTACGCTTCCAACGTGAAGCGGCGCTGCGGCGCCGACGCATGCACGGGGTAGCGCACCGTAACGCCGGCCAGGCCGCTGATCTCGACCTCGTCCAGGAAGAAATGCACCAGAGGCTTGTAGGCGCTGTAGAAACGCGCCTGCACACCCGCCTGCGCCAGCCGCTGCTCGGCCGCACGCCGCGCAGCGGCATCCTCGAACAGCCACGCGTGCACGCGAGTGCCCCGGTAAGCGGGTTCGGAAAACTCCCGCACCCAGGCATCCAGGGTGCGCTCGAAAGTCTGTTCCAGCAGTATCGCCATGTCTACACCTTGCCGGTGGGATCGAGACGGTCGCGCAGCCAATCGCCCAGCAGATTCAGGCCCAGCACCGTCAACATGATGGCCAGCCCCGGAAAGACGCTGACCCACCACGCGGTCTGCAAATAGGTCCGGCCATCGGCAAGCATACCGCCCCAGCTGGGGATGGTGGGATCCACGCCCAGGCCCAGGAAGGTCAGGCTGCTTTCCAGCAGGATATTGTTGGCCACGTTCAAGGCCATCAGGATGATCAGCGGCCCCAGCAGATTGGGCACGATGTGATGCCGCAGCATCGCCAGGTCACGCACACCGAACGCGCGGGCCGCCTGCACGAACTCGCGCTCGCGCAGGGCCAGCACCTGAGCGCGCACCAGCCGCGCATACTGCACCCATTGCGAGATCACCATGAAGAAGATCACATTGAACAGCCCACCTCCAAGTATGGAGATGAACGTGATCGCCACCAGGATGAAGGGCAACGCCAGCTGCACGTCGGCAAAGCGCATCACGATGATGTCCCACATGCCTCGGTAATAGCCCGATACCAGGCCCATGACCGTGCCCAGCAAGGCGCCGAACAGCACCGAGAAAAACCCGGCGGTCAACGAAATCTGCCCACCCACCACGACGCGCGCCAGCACGTCGCGGCCCAGCGGGTCGGTACCGAACACATGCGCCCAGGACTGAAATGGCGCGATCAGGCGCGCGCCCAGGTCCATGGCCTCGCCGCCATCGGGAAACAGCCAGCCGGACAGCAACACCGCCAGCACCATGACGCTGGTCAGCACCACGCCCAGCACGAACTCCAGGGAACGGAATCGGCGGCGGGCGGCGGCACGCCGCGCGGCCTCATTGGGAAGAGTCGTCTGCATGTCGCCTCAACGCGTACGAATGCGGGGATCGACGATGCCATAGGCGATGTCGACCAACAGATTGACCACGACGATCACCAGCGCAAGCACGGTGACCGTCCCTTGCAGCACGGGATAGTCGCGCGATGCGATGGCATCGAAGGCCAGCGTCCCCATACCCGGCCAATTGAAGACTTTCTCGATCACCACGATGCCGCCGATCAGGCCGCCGAACTGCAAGCCCATATACGTGATGAGCGGAATCGCGCAATTGCGCAGCGCGTGCTTGTACAGCACCACGCGTTCACGCAAGCCCTTGCTGCGCGCCACCATGATGTACTGCGCCGACAGCGTCTCCAGCATGGTGGTACGCACCAGCCGCACATTCGTCGCGCTAAGAATGATGGCCATGGTCAATGCCGGCATCACCAGGCTGATGGGACCATCCCAACCCGAAGGCGGCAACAGTGGAAAGGTGATGGACAACAACAGCACCAGCATCAAGGCCAGCCAGAAGTTGGGAAAGGACAAACCCACCAGCGACAGAATGCGTATGGCCTGGTCGCTGGCCTTGCCTTTATTGACGGCGGCCCGGATACCCAGCGGCACGGAAATCAGTATGGACAGCGCCAGCGATACGAAGGCCAGCATCAACGTGGCCGGCAGGGCGTCACCGATCAAGCGAGCCACGGACGTGCCGCCGGCGAAACTGCGGCCGAAGTCGCCATGCAGCAGTCCGCCCATATAGGATAGATACTGCACGGCGAAAGGCCGGTCCAGTCCCAGGCCGGCGCGGATGTTCTGCAGATCCTGCTCGGTGACGCTGCCTGCCCCCTGGCTCAACATCACGGCCGGGTCGCCGGTCAGACGTACCGCATAGGAAACCAGCAGCGTCACCGCAAGCACCACGAAGATGGCTTGCAGGACGCGTTTGACGATGAAACCAGTCATGAGACTTTGCTTGATGTGCCCCGGCGGCACGCCGGGACCCTGTTCAAAAAATCAACCTCGCGGCGATATTTCCGCGGCGCTTATTCCACACTTGCATTGACGAAACGGAAGCGGATATCCCCAGGGATCTCCGCACCCTTGACGCGGTTGTTCACACCCACGACGGTATCCAGCGCATACATGGGCAGATCCAGCGCCTGGTCCGCGACATACGCCGCCACCGCGCGCAGCGTCTTCTGCCGCTCATCGACGTCGTAGGTATTGCGCTGCGACTCCAGCATCGCGTCCAGCTTGGCGTCCTTGTCATAAGGATTCCACTTCTCGCCGGAGTGATACATCAGATAGGCGGTATTGTCGTAGTCATACGTCCAGCCGCCCCATTGGTTCTGCCACATCGCTCCGGTCTTGCCCTGCGGAATGATGTCATTGATCAACACCGGCGTTTCATACGGCTTGATGGTCACCTTCACGCCCACCGCCTGCATATAGGCGGCCATGGCCTGCGCCACTTCACGGAACTGCGAATCGCTGCCGCGCACATCCAGCTGAACCGCCTCGCCGGGCTTGACGCCAGCCGCGGCCAGCAATTTCTTCGCCTCGGCGGGATTGAAGGGCAGCGGCTTGAGCGCCGGGTCGTAACCGAAGGACAAATCACCCTGGAAGCTGGCGATAGGCTTGGCCTTGCCCATCAGCAACTGCTTGATGATGGCATCGCGGTCCACGGCCATCGTCAAGGCGCGGCGCACCTCGCGCTTGGCGGTAATGCCATGCACGGTATCGAAGCGCACCACGATGGTGACCGGGCCGCTGGTGCTGACGATATGCGCGTTGGACGACTTCTCGATGGTGGCAACCAGGTTCAGGGGGATGACGGTGGCGATGTCCACCCGTCCGGCCTGCAGCTCCGCCACCTGCGTCGCGGGTTCGGCGATGAAGCGATACACCAGCTGGTCCAGCTTGGGTTTGCCACCCCAATAGTCATCGTTGCGTGCCAGCGTCAGGCTGACCTTGGGCTTGTAGTCGACGAATTTGAACGGGCCGGTGCCGACGGGATGCTCATTGAAATACGCATCCCCTTTCTCCTGGATGTACTTCGGCGGCACGATCATGGCGCCATAGCCCGCCAGCTTGGTCAGCAGCACGGGATCCGGCCGTTTCATGACGAAGTCGACCGTGTGCGGGTCGACCACGTCCACCTTGTCGATGGACGTGTAGTTGGAACGCTGCGGTCCCTTCACGCCTTCCTGGCTCAGCAGCCGATCGAAGGTGAACTTGACGGCATTGGCGTCGAACGGCTCACCGTTGTGGAACTTGACGCCGTCGCGCAGCTTGAAGCGGATGCGCGTGTTGTTGTCGAGGAATTCCCAGCTGGTCGCCAGCGCCGGCTGCAGCTTCATGTCCGCGCCGCGCATGGTCAGGCCGTCATAGATATTGCTGCCCACCGATCCCCACCACGTCACGAAAGTGTCGATCGGGTCCCAGCTACCGGCGTCCTGGGTGATGGCCACCGTCATGGTGCCGGCGGCATGCGCGCCCGACAGCGGCACCATTGCCCCGGCGCCCAGCGCCAGCGCCGCGCTCATCGCGGCAGCGGTTTTTTTCAGGGAAAACATGAATGCCTCCAAGGACAGAATCAATAAGGGAATAAGGCCAGGGGTGGGGTCACAGTGGCAATAACATCAGCGGGCCACCAGATGGCCCGGCTCGACTTCGTCCAACATCAGAAGCGCCGGCTCGTCACCAACGCGCCGCACCGGGCTGGGGATTTCCCCGGACACCAGGCTGGTATCGATATGCCGGCCAGGCTCGGCTACCGGCACCGCCGCCAACAGCTTGCGTGTATAAGCATGGCGCGGCGCTTCGAATATGCGGCGCCGGCTACCCAGTTCGACGATCTGCCCCAGATACATCACCGCGACCCGATGGCTGACCCGCTCCACCACCGCCATGTCGTGGGTAATGAACAAATAGGACAGACCGTGTTCCTTCTGCAGATCCATCAGCAGATTCAGGATCTGCGCCTGGATGGACACGTCCAACGCCGACACCGATTCATCGGCAATGATCAGCCGCGGCTTGCAGGCCAGGGCGCGCGCGATGCACACGCGCTGACGCTGGCCGCCGGAAAACTCGTGCGGATAGCGCAAGGCATGCTCCGGCGCCAGCCCAACATGCTCGAGCAGCTCGGCGACACGCCGCTGGATCGCCGCCGGGCCATCCAGCAGGCCATGCGTGACGATAGGCTCGGCGATGCTGAAGCCCACGGTCTTGCGCGGGTCCAGCGACGCATAGGGATCCTGGAAGATGTACTGGATTTCCTGGCGCAGCCGCTGGCTGCCGGCGCGGTCCATGGCGAAGATATCGCGCCCATCGAAGCGCACCTCGCCCGACGTCGGCTCGACCAATTGCTGCAGGGTCTTGCCGATGGTCGACTTGCCACTGCCTGATTCGCCGACCAGCGCCAGGGTTTCACCAGGATAGAGATCGAAGCTGACCCCCTCCACCGCATGCACACGATGGGTGGCGCGGCCCAGGAAGTTGCGCTTGACGTCGAACCGCGTGGTCAGGCCACGGACGCTGAGCAAAGGCTGGCGGTAGTCCGCCGTGTCCTGGTCATAGGCGGTGCCCATCTGGCGCAGCGTGTCGCCGTCCAGCAGCGTTTGCTGTGTGCGGCGCGGCAGGTCGGTTCCTGTCATGCTGCCCAAGCGCGGCACGGCCGCCAGCAGCGCCTGGGTATAAGCGTGCCTGGGCGCCTCGAAAATCTGCTTGACCGTCCCCTGCTCCACCTTCTTGCCGCGCAGCATGACGACCACTTCGTCGGCCATTTCCGCCACCACCCCCATATCGTGCGTAATGAACAAGACCGCGGTACCCAGGTCGCGCTGCAGCTCGCGAATGATGTTGAGGATCTGCGCCTGGATCGTCACGTCCAGCGCGGTGGTGGGCTCATCGGCGATCAGCAGGCGGGGCTGGCAGGACAGCGCCATGGCGATCATGACGCGCTGGCGCATGCCACCGGACAACTGATGCGGATAGCGATCGAGCATCTGCTCCGCATCCGGCAGGCGCACTTTTTCCAGCAAGGCCTGCGCGGCCTTGCGCGCCGCCGCCGGTGCCAGCCGCTGATGCAGCACGATGGCTTCCTGGATCTGGTCGCCCACCGTGTAGACGGGATTCAGCGACGTCATCGGTTCCTGGAAGATCATGGCGATATCGTTGCCCCGCAAGGCCCGCATCTGGTCTTCGGACACCTGGGTCAGATCCACCGCCTGGCCTTCCTTGTCGCGCAACACGATGCTGCCGGCGCTGACACGCCCGCCCGTATAGCGGGTCAGGCCCATGATGGCCAGGGAGGTAACGGACTTGCCCGAACCCGACTCGCCCACGATAGCCAGTGTCTGGCCGGGGCGCACATCGAAGTCGAGACTATCGACGGCGCGCACAGGACCGGAGTCGGAGGAAAAATCCACGGTAACCCCTCGCAGCGACAGCAGGATATCGGCGGAAGGCGGGGCGGTGATGCGCTTAGACAAGGAGGAAATTTGCAAATGTGATTCTGGATGAATCGGGTGATTCTCGATGGTGCCACCCCCTCGGCGCATCCGTATAAACCCTTATGGCCACACCTCATCCACACAGGACAGGAAGGCGCGCACCAGCCGTGTGCTCGGGGTATTCGCGGGCCGCAGCACATAGCTGTTGAATTCGATCGCCGGCTCGAAGGGGATCGCCTTGATTCCCGCCATTTTCATGCCGGTCCCTTTCATGCCTGGCGTCGTCATGCTGCGGCTGACGATGGGATTGACGATCCCGACCCCCAGCCCCAGGCCCACCATGCGGCAGATGGTGGTCGCGTAGGGCGTCTCTATGGTCAGCTCGCGGTCGTCCGACTCGAAGGCCGCGTCAGTGGCCAGCCGCGTGGAGCTGCCATGCGGCAGGGAAATGAAGCGTTCGCCGGCGAGATCCTTGGCCTGGATCAGCCGCTTGCGGGCCAGGCGGTGGGCGCTGGGCACGACGCAGACACCCCGCTCCTTGCGCAACAAGGCGGTCTCGATACCCGGGATATCGGACAGGAAAGACACCAGGCCCACATCGCAGTACCGCATGGCGGTCCATTGCGCGACGGCGGACGACCCGCTGGTATGTATCACCACGGGCACCTTGGGATAGCGTTCCGTGAAAAGACGCATCGCCTCGGGGATGATGCTCATGGCGATCGACGTCACCGCGCCTACCCGCAAGCTACCCGTGCCGGATTGGCGTATCGAGCGGGCCGACTCCGACAGGCTGTCCAGGCCGACGAAGGCGCGTTCGACTTCGCGTAACAAAGCCTCGGCTTCGACGGTGGGAAAGATGCGCCCGGCGACTCGCTCGAACAGGGCGAAGCCGACCTCCTTTTCCAACTGCGAAATCACCCGGGTGACATTGGGCTGCGAGGTATGCAGCTGACTCGCCGCCAGCGTCATCGAGCGCGTCAGCATGACCGCGCGGAAGGTTTCTATCTGCTTGAAATTCATGCGCGCGGCGCTTCGGAAACGTTTGTTTCCGAGCCATATCAAGAATGTATCGATGCGCCAAGATAACTGATTTGACGTTACTGGGGGGCATTTTCATACTGGTCCGCAGACGTTTCAACGGAGCAGAAAAATGGAATCCAAGGTCAGCCGGCGCCTCAAAGAGGCCATCGCACCCGAGGTGCGCGAGTACATCTTCGTGCCTCGCCTCGCGCGCGAATTTCACACCAACTTCGTCCACCTGACGAGCATCAACCAGGCACATCTGCTCATGCTGCACAGCGCCGGCCTGATGGACACGGCCACGGCCGCGACCCTGGCCCGCGCGCTACTGCGCATGGAAGAAGAAGGGCCGGACGCCGTCGAGCTGGACGCCGGCCGCGAAGAGGCCTACTTCAACTACGAAGCGCGCCTGATGGAGATCGCCGGCCGCGACGCGGGTGGCCGCCTGCACATGGCGCGCAGCCGCAATGACATGGGCGCCACGGTCGACCGCATGAAAGCGCGTACCAAAGTCCTGGAATTGATCGATGCCATGGCGGCCGTGCATGACGCCGCCCTGACGCGGGCCCGCGAACACGCGGATGTGGTCATGCCGGGCTACACCCATCTGCAACCGGCCCAGCCCATCACCTACGGCTACTACCTCACCGCCGTGGCCGAGACCATCCTGCGCGACATCGACCGCTTGAACCTGGGCCTGCGCCGCCTGGATGCCTGCCCCTTGGGCGCGGGCGCCCTGGCCGGCACCGCCTTCCCCATCGATCGCGACGCCACCTCGGCCTGGCTGGGTTTCAGCGCGCCCGTGCCCAACGCCCTGGACGCGGTCGGCTCGCGTGACTTCGCCCTGGAAATCCTGTCCTCGATCGCCATTGCCGCCGTCACCTGGAGCCGGGTGGCCCAGGACTATTACGTCTGGTCGACGCCCGAGTTCGGCCTGATCGAATTCCCGGACAGCGTCGCCAGTACGTCAAGCATCATGCCGCAGAAGAAGAACCCCGCGGTGCTCGAGCATCTCAAAGGCAAGGCGGGGCATATGCTGGGGCTGTTGACGGCGTCCATGGCCACCATCAAGGGCACCAACTTCACGCACACCGGCGACGGCAGCCGCGAAAGCATGCGCAGCTTCTATGAAGCCGCGGACGAAACCAAGCGCTGCCTGGCCTTGCTGCGCCTCATCGTCGATCGCGCGCAACCGCGCTCGCAGACCATGATGGCGCAGGCACGCGGCAATTTCTCCACCGCCACCGACTTGGCCGACGCACTGGTGCGCGAGGCTGGCATGTCCTTTCGCGACGCGCACCATGTCGTCGGCGCGGTCGTGCGCAGCGCGCTGGACCAGGGCATGACGGCCGACCGGATAGACGTCGCCCTGATCGACGCGGCCTGCCGCGAAGAACTGGGCCGCCCGGCGGGCCTGAGCGCCGCGACCGTCGCGGATTGCCTTGATCCGGTGCGCAACGTCGCTACGCGCAAGGTCCTCGGTGGCCCGGCGCACGCGCGCGTCATTGAAAGCGTGGAGCGGCAGGCACGAATCCGCGCGCGCCTGCTGGACGACACGCAGGCTTGCCGGCGCCGCATCGCCGACGCCGCGGCGACGCTCACTCAGCAAACACGGGCGTTGGCCGCGGCCGGACATTGAACGAAGCGTGGGCCGCGACGATACACGCGGCGGACGAATAGCAAACGGGCACGTGCCACCGACTGCCGGGGCAGGGATGCCGCAAGATTCCAAGGGGAAATACACCATGAACATCCTACGTCGACTCATCCTGGGCGCCACGCTGACGTTGGCGCTCCCGCTCCCGCTGCTGGCTGCCGCGGCGGAGTCCTATCCCAGCAAGCCCATCCGTCTCATCGTGCCTTTCGCGCCGGGAGGCAGCGTCAACCTGATGGGCCGCTTGCTGGCCGACAACCTGTCGCAGCGCCTGGGCCAGCAAGTGATCGTGGAAAATCGCGCTGGGGCGGGTGGCCTGATCGGCGCCGAACTGGTGGCCAACTCGGCACCGGACGGCTATACCCTGCTGCTGGCGACTATGGGCGCGCAGTCCATTCTGCCCTTCCTGACCAAGCAATTGCGCTTCGACCCCAAGACCGCCTTTACGCCCATAGGCGAATTCGCCAGCCTGCCCAATGTGCTGGTCACGGCGCCCGACTTGCCGGTAAACAACCTGGCCGAACTCACCGCTTACGCCAAAGCGCATCCCGGCGAGTTGAGCATGGCATCGGCGGGCATCGGCTCGGTCAATCAGATGGTCGGCGAATTGTTCATGCTCAAGACCGGCACTCGGTTCACCCACGTTCCTTACAAGGGCGTCGGCCCCGCCATGGTCGATCTGCTGGGAGGCCGCGTGCAGATCCTCTTCGCCAATGTGCCCGGCGTCGCCGCCCAAGTGAAGGAAGGCAAACTCAAGGCCTTGGGCATCGCCGGCGGGAAGCGCGCCGCGATGCTTCCCGACGTTCCCACGATGAAGGAAGCGGGCACGTGCGACTGCGTGGTGGAATCCTGGTACGGCCTGATGGGACCGGCCGGCATGCCCGCCGACCTGGTGGACCGCTTGTCACGCGAACTACGGGACGTGGTCGCCACGCCCGCCATGCGGCACATGCTGGCCGAGCAAGGCGCCGAACCCATCCAGGGCACCCCGGCGCAGTTCGCCGCCCTCATCGACACGGAGTCCAAACGCTGGTCCGAGTTGATCAAGGAGGCCAAGCTGGCGGAATAAGCGCCATGCACGAGCGCTGCCGTCGCAGCGGCGCCAGAAGATAAGCCCCGAGCCTATGCGTCGGGGCTTATCCCATTGCGTGGCGCTCCTACCGCAACACGGCAACTTACGGCGTCACTTCCCGGTACGACATCCGCTCGCCGCTACTGTCGGTTTCCTCCAGGCGTACCTTGAACCCCCACAGGCGTCCGAGGTGCTTGAGCACTTCCTCCGCATCCTCGGCCACCAGCGGCCGGCCGCGCGTTTGCAGATGGCGCAGCACCAGGGAACGGTCCGTTTCGCGGTTATAGCGCAGCACCTGGATATCCGGCACCTGATTGTCGCGGTTGTGCTGTTCGGCAAGCAGCTTGCGCAAGCGCCGATAGCCTTCGTCGTCATGGATGGCCGCCACCTCCAACTTGGGATTGGACGCGTGGTCGGCAATAGCGAAGAAGCGGAAATCCCGCATCAACTTGGGCGAGAGGTATTGCGAGATGAAGGACTCGTCCTTGAAGTTGCGCATGGCGAAGTCCAGCGTCTTCAGCCAATCCCCACCCGCGATGTCCGGGAACCAGCGCCTGTCCTCCTCGGTCGGGTGTTCGCAGATACGGCGAATGTCCGACATCATGGCGAAGCCCAGCGCGTAGGGATTGATGCCGCCGTAGCCACGCTGATCGAAACCCCGCTGGCTGACCACGTTGGTGTGGCTCTGCAGGAACTCGATCATGAAGCCATCGGTCACCAAGCCCTTCTCATGCATACGGTTCAGGATGGTGTAGTGCCAGAACGTGGCCCAGCCCTCGTTCATGACCTTGGTCTGCATCTGCGGGTAGTAGTACTGCGCGATCTTGCGCACGATACGCACCAATTCCCGCTGCCATGTCTGCAACTTGGGGGAGTGCTTCTCGATGAAATAGAGAACGTTCTCCTCCGGCTCCGCCGGAAAAACGCTTTGGCGGTCCTTCTCCTGCTCTTCCGACTTCGGCACCGTGCGCCACAGATCGTTGAACTGCAGCCGCTGGTATTCTTCGCGGTCCGCCACACGCTGCAGCTCTGCCTTGTAGGACACCGGCGCGGGCCGCTTGTAGCGATCCACCCCGTGAGAAGACAGCGCATGGCAGGAATCGAGGATTTCCTCTACCGCGTCGATGCCGTAGCGCTCTTCGCATGCCATCACGTATTTGCGCGCGAACACCAGATAGTCGACCACGCCCTCGGCGTCGGTCCACTGGCGAAACAGGTAGTTGCCCTTGAAGAAAGAGTTGTGGCCGTAGCAGGCATGGGCGATCACCAGGGCCTGCATCGCCATGGAATTTTCTTCCATGAGATAGGCGATGCAGGGGTCGGAGTTGATGACGATCTCATAAGCCAGGCCCTGCGCGCCTTTGCGATAGGCCTGCTCATTGACGATGAAATCCTTGCCGTAGGACCAGTGCGCATAGCCGACCGGCAGGCCGGCCGAGGCATAGGCATCGAGCATCTGCTCGGACGTGATGACCTCGATCTGGTTCGGATAGGTATCCAGCTTGAACTCCGCCGCGATCTTGGCGATGGCCTCGTCGTAGCGTTGCAGCAGCTCGAACGTCCATTCCGACGTGGTCGAGAGAGGCCCTTCGCGGGGCGTGCCGCCGCCCGGCGGGTCGCCGGCATTGGGCGCTTCCAGCGCATTCAGGATGGCGTTCATGCGGCCTCCTTGCGGAACAGCTCGTGAAAGACCGAGAAAATCTCAGAACGGTCGGATATGCGCCGCATGACGAAGTGCTCGGCCGGCTCGCGTTCGTATTCCGCCCACAGACTGCTCTTGCGCACGTCATGGATGTCGTGCAGCTCGATGTAGGCGAAATATCGCGTGGCCGGCAGCAAGTGCTCCGACAGGAAGCGCACACTGCGGCCGGCATCGGCGCCAAACGAATCGCCGTCGCTGGCCTGGGCCGCGTAGATATTCCAGGTTGAGGGCGAATAACGCTTGGCGATGATGTCGTGCATCAGCTCCAACGCCGACAGCACTACCGTGCCCCCGCTCTTCGGGTCGTGGAAGAAGGTGTCCTCGTCCACCTCCTCGGCATTGTCGGTGTGGCGGATGAAGACCAGATCGACATGCTCGTACTTGCGCGTCAGGAACAGGTACAGCAGCGTGAAGAAACGCTTCGCCATGTCCTTCTTGGTTTCGTCCATGGACCCCGAAACATCCATCAGGCAGAACATGACAGCGCGCGCCACCGGTACAGGGACCGACACGCGATTGCGGTAGCGCAGGTCGATCTCATCCAGGAAAGGCACCCGGGCCAGCCGGCCGCGCAGGCTTTCCACCTGTTCGCGGGCCGCCTGCACCAACTCGTCCGACGCCTTGTCGGCGAGCAGGGCTTCCAGTTCGTCCTCCGCCGCCGTCAGCTCCTGGCGCGCGCCCACGCTCAAGGCGATACGGCGCGACAAGGAAGCCTTCAACGTGCGATTGACGCTGAGCGAGCTGGGCGACCCGGTGGTGGTGTAACCGGCGCGCTGCCACTTCTTCTGGTTGACGTCACCCAGCTGGGT
The DNA here is from genome assembly GCF_021325795.1 of Bordetella sp. LUAb4. Classification (GTDB taxonomy): domain Bacteria; phylum Pseudomonadota; class Gammaproteobacteria; order Burkholderiales; family Burkholderiaceae_B; genus Bordetella_C. Next base: position 912,872 of record NZ_JAHPZX010000001.1, read on the forward strand.
GCGGACCAGATGCGGCAGCTCCAGATCCTCGAAGAAGAAATTGAGGAACTCGGCGCGCGACAAGGTGAACGTGAACTGGTCCACCGAATCGCCCTCGCCCGGTTCGTTGCCGCCACCCTGGCCGGCCCCACCCTGGGGCCGGTCTATGGTGTCGCCCGTCACGAACTCGCGATTGCCTGGGTGCACCATCTCCCGATCGCCCCCGGATCCATGACGGAACCGGGGTTCGGAGATGTCCCGGGTGGGAAGATTGATCTCCCCGCCCTGATCCATCTCTTCGATCGAGCGATCCCGAATCAGGTCTCGAACCGCTTTTCGTACCTGAGTCTTGTAGCGCCGAAGGAAACGTTCCCGATTGACGGCGCTCTTGTTGCGTCCATTGAGACGACGATCGATTAATGAGTTCATAGCACCCCGCTCAGGAGGATTTTCTGACCCGCAGATACCATTCGCAGAGCAGCCGCACCTGTTTCTCGGTATAGCCCTTATCGACCATCCGTTCGACGAAACTCTGGTGCTTGCTCTTGTCCTCGGCCGAAGCCTTGGCATTGAAGGAAATGACGGGCAGCAGGTCTTCGGTATTCGAGAACATCTTCTTCTCGATCACTTCCCGCAGCTTCTCGTAGCTGGTCCACGTCGGATTGCGGCCACTATTGTTGGCACGCGCCCGCAGCACGAAATTGACGATTTCGTTGCGGAAATCCTTCGGGTTGGCGATGCCCGCCGGTTTCTCGATTTTCTCGAGTTCGTCGTTCAGCGCCGAGCGGTCGAAGCTTTCGCCGGTTTCGGGATCCCGGAACTCTTCATCCTGGATCCAGCAATCCGCGAAGGTGACGTAGCGGTCGAAAATGTTCTGGCCATATTCCGAATAAGACTCCAGATAGGCGGTCTGGATTTCCTTGCCGATGAACTCCGCATAACGCGGCGCCAGGTAGCCCTTGATGAATTCCAGATAGCGCCGCCGCGTGTCCTCGGGGAAATCTTCGCGGCCGATGCGCTGCTCCAGTACGTACATCAGGTGTACCGGGTTGGCCGCCACTTCGGTCTGGTCGTAATTGAAGACGCTGGAAAGAATCTTGTACGCGAAACGCGTCGATACCCCGTTCATGCCTTCATCGGTACCGGCGTAGTCCTTGTACTCCTGCAGCGATTTCGCCTTGGGATCGACATCCTTCAACGTTTCACCGTCGTACACCCGCATCTTGGAATAGATGTTGGAATTCTCCGGCTCCTTGACGCGCGTCAGCACGGAGAACTGCGCCATCATGTCCAGCGTGCCGGGCGCGCAGGGCGCTTCGCTCAGCGAACTGTTGCGCAGCAGCTTGTCATAGATGCAGACCTCTTCCGAAACCTGCAGGCAATACGGCACCTTGACGATGTAGATACGATCGAGGAAGGCTTCGTTATGCTTGTTGTTGCGGAAGGTCTGCCACTCCGATTCGTTCGAGTGGGCCAGGATGCTGCCGTTGAACGGAATCGCCGAGAAGCCCTCGGTACCCTTGAAGTTGCCTTCCTGCGTCGCTGTCAGCAGGGGGTGCAACATCTTGATGGGCGCCTTGAACATTTCAACGAATTCAAGCAAACCCTGGTTAGCCTGGCACAGGCCGCCGGAGTAGCTGTACGCATCCGGATCGTCCTGCGAATAGCGATCCAGCTTGCGGATGTCGACCTTGCCGACCAGCGAGGAAATGTCCTGGTTGTTCTCGTCGCCCGGCTCGGTCTTGGCGATCGCCAACTGGCGCAGCACGGACGGATTCAGCCGCACGACGCGGAACTGGGAAATGTCGCCGTCGTATTCCTTCAGGCGCTTGATTGCCCATGGCGACATGATGCCGCTCAGATAGCGCCGGGGAATGCCGTATTCCTGCTCGAGCTGTTCGCCGAAGCGATCCGGATGGAACAGGCCCAACGGCGTTTCGTTGACCGGCGATCCCTTGAGCGCGTAGATGGGATAGCTTTCCATCAAGGATTTCAGCCGTTCCGCGATGGAGGATTTGCCGCCGCCGACCGGCCCCAGCAGGTAGAGGATCTGCTTGCGTTCTTCCAGACCCTGCGCGGCATGCTTGAAGAAGGCCACGATCTGGCTGATCACGTCCTCCATGCCGAAAAATTCCTTGAAGGCTGGATAGCGCCGGATGATGCGATTGGCGAACAGCCGGGACAGCCGCAGATCGTTGCGGGTGTCGATGATCTCCGGTTCGCCGATCGCCGCCAGCATCCGCTCCGCGGGGCTGGCATACGCCATCGGATCACGCTTCGCCAGATTGAGGTATTCCTCGAGGGTCAGCTCCGCTTCCTGATCCCTGGCGTACTGCGACTTGAAGCCTTCTACGATGTTCAGCATCGTGACACCTCCAACAACGTCGTGCGAAAAGGTCTACTAAGCTCCCGTTAGCCCATTGTGTGCTTGTGTGTCCAGCACTGCTAGAGGTATTCGCCATTAGTTCATTCGTGGGTCATACATGGCAATGCGTTGTTGCTTTCGACACACACACGGCATTACGGTCCGCGGCGATAAGGTTTAGTCCAGTGACAAACTCCACAAGTTCCGCAAAAAAGAGGGAGAGCAAACGAGCATTGAAATAAATGATCTCGATATACGACGCCCACCTCTCACACCAAAAAAACAAAAACCCGCGACCGTCTTTTCCTGTTGAAGACCTACGCGCCGCGATGAATGTCCACCGCGCCCGGCGCGCTCAGCATTCTTTCGACATAGCGTGCAATCGTGTCGATTTCCAAGTTAACTTTGTCGCCTGCCTTTACGTTACGCAACGTGGTCACCTCTTGGGTATGCGGAATAACGTTAATACTTATGTTGGAACCTTTTTTATCCGGCATATCTTCCACGCGATTTACCGTAAGGCTGATGCCATTTACGGTAACAGAGCCTTTGTAGGCGAGATATTTCGCGAGTTGCGCGGGGACGCGTATGACAAGCTCCCTTGATTCTCCAACCTGTTCGTAGCGCTCCACGCTGCCCAGACCATCGACGTGACCCGACACCAGATGGCCGCCGATGGCGTCGCCGATACGCAGTGCCTTCTCCAGGTTCACCTCGCCAGGCTGTGCCAAGCCCACGGTCAGGTTGAGGCTTTCACGCGAAACATCGACCTGGAATTCACGCTCCTGCAAAGCGACCACGGTCATGCAAGCGCCTTGAATGGCGATCGAATCGCCCAGCCCCACATCGCTCAAGTCCAGTGCCCCGGCGTCGATGTACAGGTGTAAACCCGCGTCGCCGTCATTGGATTCAAAAGGCTGGACACGCACGATGCGTCCCACGGTCGCCACGATGCCGGTAAACATAAGAACTCACTCCTGGTAGATTCCCTGAACCGGAGCCGCCATTCCGTTGCCGGATGGGCGGTGCGCACGCAAGCCGTGCGCCCGCGCGGCCTGGCCGCCCAGAACTAGGGGTAAACAATAGGGCGACGCCAACGCCAGCCCATCTCAAATGGCGGCAGCAGCCGTCATCAACTGCTGCCAACGTTCCTTATAGCGGCCGCGCAGGCGCACATCGCCGCCCAGCCGTGCCACGTCGATGAATTCAAAACGACGGGCCTCGTTCAGATGCTCCAACATGGGCAAGCCCACCATCCCGGCCGCATCGCCCAACAACACCGGCGCGATGTAGGCCAGCACCTCGTCCACGCAATCGGCGGCCAGTAACGCGCCGCTCAAACCGGCGCCGGCCTCGACATGGACCTCGTTGACTTGCTGCTCGCCCATCCAACGCAGCATCGCTGGTAGATCGACGCGGCCGGCAGCGGCGCGGCCAGCAAAGGCGCGGCCGGCAGAGGCGCGGCCAGCAGCGCCATGGTCGGGGAACTCGTGGTCGGCGACGGCGGGCAGGCGGATCACGCGCGCATTCCGCTGCGCCAGCCGCTCGGCCTTCTCCTGGTCGTCGCTGGTGGTGAAGATCCACACCTCGGAACCGTCGAGCAGACGGGCGTTTTCGGGCAGGCGCAAGTCGCTGTCCACCACCGCCTTGCGTGGCTGGCGCGGCAGGTCCAACGCCCGCACCGTCAGTTGGGGGTCATCCTTCAGCACGGTGCCCATGCCGGTCAGGATGACGTCGGCGCGGGCCCGCCATATATGCCCATCGGCGCGAGCTTCAGCGCCGGTTATCCATTGCGACATGCCATTGTGCAAAGCGCTGCGGCCGTCCAGGGACGCCGCCAACTTGAGCCACGTCCACGGTGTGCCGCGGCTCATGCGCGCCGCGAAACCGGCATTCAGCGCCAGGGCTTCTTCCTGGCAGATCCCGGCCGTCACGGCGATGCCGGCGTCGCGCAGCCGCGCCAGCCCGGCGCCGGCCACCAGCGGATTGGGATCGCCCATGGCCACCACCACACGCGCCGGCGCGGCGGCCACCACCGCATCCGCGCAAGGCGGCGTGCGGCCGTAATGGCTGCAAGGTTCCAGGGTCACGTAGAAGGTAGCACCGACGGTGGACTCGCCTCGCCTGGCCGCGTCGCGCAGCGCGCCGACCTCGGCGTGCGGACCGCCGGGCGGCTGCGTCGCCCCTTCGCCGATCACACGTCCCTCGCGCACGATGACACATCCCACCCGAGGGTTGGGTGCGGTGGTGTACATCACGGTTCGGGCGAGCGCCAGCGCGTGGCGCATCCAGTGCAGGTCGGCTTCGGTAGTCACGGCTGAATTGTATGCCCGGCTCCGCGTTTGCGCTGGCGTTCGATTGCCCACACGGGCATCATGGCGATGTCCGAATCGGTCCGCATGTGGTCCGCCCCGGATCTGGCAAGAGGCCGGGCCACACCGCACAATGCCTTGCATCCCGGCGCTGAGAGCCGGTTTCCCGGAGAATCAAATGAAACAAGCGGTCTTGGTCATTGATGTGCAGGAGTCCTTCCGGCGGCGTCCGTATTGGGACGAGAAAGAATTGCCGGCGTTTTACGCTGCGCTACGGCAGGTACTCGACCAGGCGGCCGCGGCTCGTATTCCCGCGCTACGGATTTTTCATCACGAACCCGATGCGCCGGCCGATGATCCCTTCTCGCCGCAATCCGGCCTGGTTCGTACGCTGGACGAGATTCAGTACGCCCCCGTGGAGACATTCCACAAAACGGTGCATTCCGCGCTCTATTCCAGGGCTCAAAACGGCACCACCCTGGAGCACTGGCTGCGCGAGCATGGCATCGAGGAGGTCATCGTCTGCGGCATCCGTACAGAGCAATGCTGTGAGACGACGTCACGCCATGCCTCCGACGCCGGCTTCCAGGTGCGCTTCGTCACCGACGCCACGCTGACCTTTCCCATGGTCAGCGCCGCCGGCCGCCGCTATAGCGCCGGTGATATCCGTGATCGCACCACGCTGGTCCTGGACGGCCGCTTCGCTCGCATCGTCGACGCGGCAGGGGCTTTGGCGGGGTAATTGACCAAGGCCAGTTGGCACCGATCCATGGAAGCAGGAAAACGCAGCATGCCCGCCGTGCCAGAAAGCGCGCTACCGCTTGCCCCCACTCCGGTCTATTTCATCCTGCTTCCGCGTACGGTTCTGCTGGACGTAGCGGGGCCGGCCGAAGTGTTCCGAGTGGCGAACAAATACGCGCCAGGAAGTTTCGAACTGCATTTCTGCGGCCCGACTCCCGGCATGGATAGCGGCCTGCCCGGCTTGCGTCTGGCGGGGTTGGCGCCGCTGCCGGAGCGGCTGCCCGCGCATGGGCTGGCCGTGGTGGTGGGGACGGTGGGCGCGGACATCGCGTGGCACGAGCAGGAAACGCGGCAATTGGTGGATTGGCTGGCGCGGCGCCACCCCGACGATGGATTTCGCCTGATGACGGTGTGCTGGGGCGCCCTGCTTGCCGCTGCCGCCGGCCTGCTCGATCAACGCGCCTGCACCAGCCATCATTCCTGCCTGGGCATGCTGGCGCGGATCGCCCCCGAGGCACGGGTGCTCGATAACCGGATCTTCGTGGAGGACGGCCGCGTCCTGAGCAGCGCCGGATACACCGCCGGTATCGATCTGGCCCTGCATCTGACCGCTGGCCTGTGCGGCGCCCGGGTGGCCAGCGCGGTGGCGCGTGAGATGGTGGTCTATCTACGCCGCGAGGGCGACGATCCCGCTGTTTCGCCGTGGCTGGAGCACCGCAATCACCTGCATCCCGTCGTACACCGGATCCAGGACGCCATCGTGCAGGAACCGGCGGCGCCATGGTCGGCGCAGGCCATGGCACGGCAGGCGCATACCAGCAGCCGGCATCTGGCCCGCCTGTTCGCGCGCCATGCGGGCTGTTCGCCGCTGGAATACCTGCACCGCATCCGCATCGCCATGGCGCGCGAACTGTTGCGGGAAAGCGGGATGAGCCTGGAAAATGTGGCGGAACGCACCGGCTTCGGTTCGGTACACCACCTGCGCCGGGTCTGGCGCAAGTTCGAAGCGCTGTCGCCAGGCGCCTGGCGCAGCGGCGATTAGCACAAACCCGTCTATTCCTTGCGCAACTTGCCAGGCAGCAGAGGGCCTTGCATCTCGCGGATGGCTTCGATGAATTCGCCGATGTCCTCGAAGCTGCGGTAGACCGAGGCGAAACGCACGTAGGCCACCTTGTCGAGCTTCTTCAGTTCATTCATGACCAGCTCGCCGACATAAGCCGACGGCACTTCGCGTTTGCCGCTGGCCAGCAGCGTTTCTTCGATGCGCGCCACGGCGGCGTCGACATCCTCGGTGCTGACCGGACGTTTGCGCAGCGCCAGCGACAGGCTGCCGCGCAGCTTGCCCGGCTCGAAGTCGCTGCGGCTGCCATTGCGCTTCACGATCGACGGCATGGTCAGCTCGACCCGTTCGTAAGTCGTGAAACGCTTGTCACACGCCTGGCAACGGCGGCGCCGGCGGATGGTATCGCCTTCTTCGGACACCCGGCTGTCGACGACCTGGGTGTCCGAGTGCCCGCAGAATGGACAGCGCACGTTGCCGGATCCTTATCAGCCGCCGTAGACCGGCAGGCTGGCCGTCAACGCATCCACGCGGGTCCGCACAGCGCTGATGTTCGCTTCGTCGCGCGGGTTGTCCAGCACGTCGGCGATCAGGTTGGCGGTAAGCTCGGTTTCCGCTTCCTTGAAACCACGCGTGGTGATCGCCGGCGTACCCAGGCGGATGCCGCTGGTGACGAAAGGCTTTTCCGGGTCGTTGGGGATGGCGTTCTTGTTGACCGTGATGTGAGCCTGGCCCAGCACCGCTTCCGCTTCCTTGCCGGTGATGCCCTTGGCACGCAGATCAACCAGCATGACGTGGCTTTCGGTACGGCCGGAGACGATGCGCAGGCCGCGCTTGACCAGGGTTTCCGCCAGCACCTTGGCGTTCTTCACCACCTGGTCGGCGTAGTCCTTGAATTCGGGCTGCAGGGCTTCCTTGAACGCCACGGCCTTGGCGGCGATGACGTGCATCAGGGGACCACCCTGGATGCCGGGGAAGATGGCGGAATTAATGGCCTTTTCGAATTCGGCCTTCATCATGATCACGCCACCGCGCGGACCGCGCAGCGACTTGTGCGTGGTCGACGTGACGAAATCGGCATGCGGCACCGGGTTGGGATACGCGCCACCCGCCACCAGACCGGCGTAGTGGGCGATGTCGACCATGAACAGCGCGCCGTTGTCGCGCGCGATGCGGGCCATGCGTTCGAAATCGATGTGCAGGGAATACGCGGATGCGCCAGCCACGATCAGCTTGGGCTTGTGCTCCTGGGCCAGCGCCTCGACCTTGCCGTAGTCCAGCACTTCAGCGCTGTCCAGACCGTAGGGCAGGAAATTGTAGAGCTTGCCGGAAGCATTGACCGACGCGCCGTGGGTCAGGTGGCCGCCTTCGGCCAGGCTCATGCCCAGCACGGTATCGCCCGGCTTGAGCACCGCCATGTAGACGCCCTGGTTGGCTTGCGAACCGGAATTGGGCTGCACGTTGGCGGCTTCGGCGCCAAACAGCTGCTTCAGGCGATCGATGGCCAACTGCTCCGCGATGTCGACGAACTCGCAACCGCCGTAGTAACGCTTGCCGGGATAGCCTTCCGCGTACTTGTTGGTCAGCTGCGTGCCCTGCGCCTGCATGACGGCGGGGCTGGCGTAGTTTTCGGAAGCGATCAGTTCGATGTGCTGTTCCTGGCGCACATTTTCTTTCTGGATAACGGCCCAGAGATCGGGGTCAACCTGGGAGATCGTACGGGAGCGGTCAAACATGGAAAGTCCTGAAAGGGAAGTTCTGAAAATCGGGGAAAACCAGGGGTCAGGCGGTAGTTTACAGCGCCACCCGCGAATGGCAGCCCCCAAGAGACCCTTGCGTCACCCGCCAGAACCGGAAACGAACAGAAAAGCGCGCGAAAACACGCCAAAAAGAGCAGAAAAGGGGCAAACCAGGGTCGGCAGAAAACCCTGTTCAAGCGAGCATGAAAATATTTCACGCAGATGCCATCGGCGGGTAGGCATGAAAACGGCGGGCAAGCCCGCCGCTGAAATCCAACCTGATCCGGCCCGACTCGGCCACCCCAGCCTGATCAGGCCGAGGTCGTGCCGATCTGCTTGGGTGCCAAGTCCGGATTCAGGGTGTAGGTCCCCGTCAGCGAGGCCTGCGCCAGCACCTTGCCCTTGATGGCCGCCAGCACATCGGCGCCCGTGAAAGCGCCCTCCAGTTCCAGCTTCGGCACGCTCAGCGCGTACAGGGTGAAGACGTAGTGGTGCGCAATCGTGTCGTTCCACGGCGGGCACGGGCCGTCGTAACCGAAATAATCACCGCTCATGTCATGGTCGGCGGCAAACCAGTCGGTGTAGCTGTTCACTCCCTGGCGGGTGCCTTGCGGCGCCATCGGGCCGCCCTTGCCGCGCGGCGTAATGCCGTTGGAAAAAGCACCTTCCTCGATTTCCCGGGTTTCCGGGGCCAGATCGATCAGTACCCAGTGGTAGAAATCCACCCGGGGCAAATCAGCCGGAACCTCGCGGCCTTCCTGGTTGACGTCGTCCGGCTTGCTGGGGACGTCGGGATCGTGCGCCACCAGGGCGAACGAACGGGTGCCTTCGGGCACGTCATCCCAGGAAAACTGGGGGTTGCAGTTATCGGCCAGCGCAACGTGGGTTTGCGCGTCGATGCGGCCGAACGCATAGCGTTCGGAAAGAGCCTCGTTATCGGAAAAAGACAAGCTCGCGAGCTTCATGGCATGCCTCCTGATGCGTCGGACAGACTTAAGCGTATCTGTTTTGAATTGACTTGCGTAGTTCCAATCCAGGCTTACAGATTCGGGCGTACGGCGCCAACTACCCGGCCAAGGTTACACGGGCGAACTTGCGTTTGCCCACCTGGATGACATACTCGCCCGCGGACAATTGCAACGATTTGTCTTCCACCTTGTCGCCGTTGACGCGCACACCGCCCTGCTCGATGTTGCGCTGGGCTTCGGCGCCGGAAGCGCACAGCCCCGCCTCGCGCAACACTTTCAGGATGCCCAGCGGCGCACCGGCCACCTTGACCTCGGGCATGTCCTGCGGCAAGGCACCGTCGCGGAAACGCGCTTCGAAAGCGGCCAAGGCAGCCTCCGCCGCCTGGGCACCGTGAAAACGGCCGACGATTTCCTGGCCCAGCGCCACCTTCGCATCGCGCGGGTTACGCCCGCCGTCGATTTCCGCCTTCAGCGCGGCGATGTCTTCCAGCGTGCGGAAGGACAGCAGTTCGAAATAGCGCCACATCAGGGTGTCGGAAATCGACATCAGCTTGCCGAACATCGATTCCGGCGTGTCCGAGATACCGATGTAATTGCCCTTGGATTTCGACATCTTCTCGACGCCATCCGTCCCCACCAGCAAAGGCATGGTCAGGATGCACTGCTGCTCCTGGCCGTATTCCTTTTGCAGCTCGCGGCCCACCAGCAGGTTGAATTTCTGGTCGGTGCCGCCCAGTTCCAGGTCGGATTTCAGCGCCACCGAGTCGTAACCCTGCATCAGGGGGTACAGGAATTCATGCACGGCGATGGGCACGCCGCCCTTGAAGCGCTTGGTGAAATCGTCACGCTCCATCATGCGCGCCACGGTGTAACGCGAGGCCAGCTGGATGATGCCGCGCGCGCCCAGGGGATCGCACCATTCGGAGTTGTAGCGGATTTCCGTACGCGCCGGATCCAGCACCAGGCTGGCCTGGGCGTAGTAGGTCTTGGCATTGGCTTCGATCTGCTCGCGCGTCAGCGGCGGACGGGTGTTGTTGCGGCCGCTGGGGTCGCCGATCATCGACGTGAAGTCGCCGATGAGGAAAATGACGTTATGGCCCAGGTCCTGCAACTGGCGCATTTTGTTCAGCACCACCGTATGCCCCAGGTGGATGTCGGGCGCCGTGGGATCCAGTCCCATCTTGATGCGCAGCGGCACGCCAGTGGCGCGGCTACGCGCCAATTTGCGCACGAACTCGGACTCGACCAGCAATTCATCGCAGCCGCGTTTGGCGACGCGCAGGTCGGCCTCGACCTCGGGAGTAATGGGGGCTTCAGGGTGGGACATAGTCAGGGACAACCTTGCTGAACCAGGACGGGAAATCCGGAACGGAAAAATCGGCGAGCCGTTCGGGGTGGGACGGTGGGCAATTTCAGCACTTTCACGTATGGAAAGATCCGAAAATTGGTCGAAAATTCTAGCCGAATGGGCTAGGATAGCGCCCTAATCATACGCAACTGTCATACAGGGGTTCCGTCCCCGAGGTTTTTTCGACGATGACCCGAGGGTTTCAAGACCCGGCGGCCAGCGCGGCACAGACGAATGCCCCGCAGCTCTCAGACGCCGAACCACCGATCACCAAACGCGCCAAGTTCTTCCGTGGCGCTCTTGTCGCCTCCGCACTGGGTTTGTTCGCCGCCGCCGCCGCGGTCGGCATGGTCCCGCAAACCAACGTCAGCGACCTGCCCCCGTCCCAACTGGTCCAGAGCGTCATGACGCTGTCGCCGGACGAGTACCAGGTCAGCGCCAACCCCGACGCCCCCTACATCAGCGAAGCCCGTATCCGCCCTGGCGATACGCTGGCCGCGGTGCTGCAGCGGCTGGAACTGGACGACGACAAGCTGCAGGTTTTCCTGACCCACGATCCCAGCGCGCGCAGCATCTACAAGCTGTATCCCGGCCGGTCCGTGCAAGCGGCGACCGACGAGTCCGGCAAGCTGCTGTGGCTGCGCTACATCCATACCCCTGGCAATGAAAGCGACGGCCAAGTGGTAACACGCTACCTGAACGTGGTTCCCGCCGGCGACAGCTACAAGGCCGAGGAAGTCACGCAGAACACGGATCGCCAGACCCGTGTGGCGGTGGGCACCATCCGCTCCTCGCTATTCGCCGCCACCGACGAAGCCGGCGTGCCGGATTCGGTCACCATGCAAATGGCCGACATCCTCAGCGCCAAGATCGACTTCCTGCGCAATCTGCGCCAGGGCGACGAATTCCGCGTGGTTTACGAGGTGCGTTCGCACGATGGCCGCTACGCCGGCGCCGGCCGCGTGCTGGCCCTGGAATTCAAGAACCAGGACAAGACCTATACGGCTGTCTGGTTCAGCCCGGATGGCAGCAATAGCGGCGCGTATTACGGTTTCGACGGCACCAGCCTGCGCGGCGCCTTCCTGCGCACCGCCCTGAAATTCAGCCGTATCAGCTCGACCTTCGGCATGCGCATGCACCCGATCCACAAGACGTGGACCGGCCATAAAGGCGTGGATTACGCCGCGCCCTCGGGCACGCCCATCCACAGCACGTCTGATGGCACGGTGGAATTCGCGGGCACGCAGAACGGCTATGGCAACGTCGTCATCATCAAGCACGACGCCAAATACTCCACGTTGTACGCGCACCAGAGCCGCATCGCCGAGGGTATGCACAAGGGCGCACGCGTCACGCAGGGCGAAGTCATCGGCTACGTCGGCATGACCGGCTGGGCCACGGGTCCGCATCTGCATTACGAATTCCGCGTCAACAACGAGCCGATCGATCCCCTGTCGGTGGATCTGCCGGTCGCACGCAGCCTGGAAGGCAACGATAAGGCGGCCTTCGCCAAGCTGGCAGCCGGTTACCGCCAGCAGATCGAGCTGCTGGCCAAGTTCCAACAGGCCATGCCAGGTGCGCTGGCCAGTGCCAATGTGAACTAGGCCAGGCAGCCGGTCGGTCTATAGCCGCTCAGCAGCCCTTCACAACCCGAGCCAATCTGGAGCCAACGCCATGAGCACGCCACGTTTGCTTATCGGTTTGATGTCCGGCACCAGTACCGACGGGGTGGACGGCGTGCTGGTCAGGCTGGGTGGCGCCCAGCCTGAACTGTTGGCGCAAGCCGATCTGCCGATGCCGGCAGACCTGCGCCAGGCGCTGCTGGCGCTGAACACCTCCGGCCCCGACGAACTTGAACGCGCAGCGTTGGCCGCACAGGCCCTGGTCGGCGTCTATGCCGATGTGGTTCAGGCCCTGTTGAAGCAGGCCGGCGTGGCCGCGGCTGACGTGGCCGCCATCGGCGCGCACGGCCAGACTGTGCGGCATCGCCCTGACCTCGGTTTCACCATCCAATTGAATGCGCCAGCCCTGCTGGCCGAACGCTGCGGCATCGACGTGGTAGCGGACTTCCGCAGCCGCGACGTCGCCGCGGGCGGCCAAGGCGCGCCGCTGGTGCCGGCCTTCCATGCGGCCATCTTCGCCAGCGATACGCCGCGCGCCATCCTCAATCTGGGCGGCATCGCCAATGTGACGCTGCTGGCACCAGGCCGTCCCATCGTCGGCTTTGATACCGGTCCGGCCAACATGCTGCTGGATGACTGGTGCCAGCGCCATACCGGCCAGCCCTACGACAACGACGGCGCGTATGCCGCCAGTGGCAAGGCCGACGACAACATCCTCAATTACCTGCTGTCCAGCGAACCCTGGCTGAAGCTGCCGCCCCCCAAGTCCACCGGACGCGACCTGTTCAATCGCACCTGGCTGGACCAGCGCCTGGCCGCCTGGGCTGGGTATTGCCGTGCGCTGCAGCCGCAAGACATCCAGGCGACCTTGCAGCGCTTTACCGCCCGTACGGTCGCGGACGCCATCACGGCCTACGCGCCAGACACGCGGGAAGTGCTGGTATGCGGGGGCGGCGTCAGGAACAGCGGATTGATGCGGGATCTGCGCGACTGCCTGCAGCGGCCGGTGCGGCCCACCGACGAGGTCGGCGTACCCGCGCAGGCGGTGGAAGCCTTCGCCTTCGCCTGGCTGGCCCAGGCTTTCCTGGATCGCGTCCCGGCTGGGCTGCCCGAGGTGACCGGCGCTCGCGGGCCGCGCGTGCTCGGCGCGCTGTATCCCGCCTGACACGCCCCGTCTACTGCACCGCGGTTCAACGGAAGCGAACACCCAGGGCAGCAAACGTCCAGATAAAAGGCGAGCAAACTAAAGGAAAAGGCCAGGCATTTTGGCGCCTGGCCTTTTTCACGCAGCCATCCTTAGCGGGATGCGGCGTACGTCAACATGCTGATCAAACCGAGAACGACGATCCGCAACCGCAGGTGGTGGTGGCGTTCGGGTTGCGAATGACGAATTGCGCGCCTTCCAGGTCTTCCTTGTAGTCGATTTCCGCGCCTACGAGATATTGGAAGCTCATCGGGTCGACGAGCAATTGCACGCCTTCCTTGTCCAGCACGGTGTCGTCTTCGTTGACCGTCTCGTCGAAGGTGAAACCATACTGGAAACCGGAACAGCCGCCGCCTTGCACGAAGACACGCAGCTTCAGTTCGGGATTGCCTTCTTCAGCGAGCAGATCCTTGACCTTGGCCGCGGCGGAATCGGTGAACACCAGCGGAATGGGAGGGGGAGCTTGCAGGTCTACGGTTTCAGTAACAACAGCGTTCATAATCGGGACTCCTGCCCTCTAGGGGCGAATTCAGGCGGCACCGTGGCGCCGGCATCTGTCTACTATACTGCGCGCGGCTCAAGCCCGCCCAATACACCTACACGGGACCGGGGCTATTGACGCAGGTCACCTCAGAAGGGCCCCTTCACCGTGCGTGTCGCCCGCACCACACCCCCTTCCAGCACATTGAGGGTAATCGACGCGGGAACGAAGCCTTCAGGTACGGCCAACAGGCCCTGGCCACGCTGATATTGATCAAAATCGAACGGTATGGTGTCCGCGGCGGTCTTTGGTGTCGGGCTGGCCGGACGCAAAAGGCTGAGCACGGCGGTTTTCGGTTTACCGTTCTGCGTGCCTTCCGCGACGAACTGCAGGCTACCGACGAACGGCGGACTGCCACTGCGGGCACTGCGCATCAACAGCACCCGGTAGCTCAGGCCTTCGGCCGTATGCTCGACATCCAGGCCGCGTACGCTGACCACGCCGCCAGGACCGGGCGGCAGTAATTGTTCATAGAAGGCCAACCGGTCACGCAAGGTACCAAGCTGGTCCATCTGGCTACTGACCTGGGCCGACAGCGTATTGCGCGTGGACCGTTCCACCGCCAGCTCACCCTCCGCCATGTCCAGCTGCCGCCGGACGAACTCCAGATCGGCGCTGCGCTGCGCCAGTTCCGCATTCAGTGCCTGCACCGCTTGCGGCGTAGGCGCGTCGCTGTCCGCCTGGCGTTTCTGCTGGACCAGGTACATAGCCTCCGCGCCGATCACCAGACCGACGATCAGGACGAGAAGGATGCGGAAGACGACCGAGCGAGGCATGTTTTATGGAAGATGCACGGCGGGGGATAGGTGGAGCGGAATATGCAAAAACGGAATATGCAAAAACGGATTATGCAAAAACGGATTATGCAAAAAGGGATTATGCGAAAAGGGATTATGCAAAAATCTGGCAAACAACAAAAAGGCCGCTTTCGCGGCCTTTTTGCTGGGCATTAGCGCTTGCTGAACTGCTTGCGACGACGCGCCTTGCGAAGACCGACCTTCTTACGTTCGACTTCACGAGCATCACGAGTCACCAGGCCAGCTTGCGACAGCGCGGGCTTCAGCGTGGCATCGTAGTCGATGAGCGCGCGGGTGATGCCGTGGCGCACTGCACCGGCTTGACCCGATTCGCCACCGCCATGCACGTTGACGCGGATGTCGAAGGACTCCAGGTGGCCAGTCAGTTCCAGCGGCTGGCGCACGACCATACGGCCGGTTTCACGAGCGAAGAACTCGTCGACGGGCTTGCCGTTGACGACGATCTTGCCCGAGCCTTTCTTGAGGAACACACGCGCCACCGAAGTTTTACGACGGCCGGTTCCGTAATTCCAGTTACCGATCATGTCGATTCCTTAGATTTCCAGCAGCTGAGGTTGCTGCGCGGTGTGCGGATGCTTGTCATCCGCGTACACCTTCAGCTTCTTGAACATGGCGTAGCCAAGCGGACCCTTCGGGAGCATGCCCTTGACCGCCTTTTCAATGGCGCGGCCGGGGAAACGCTGCTGCATCTTACCGAAGTTGGTCTCACTGATACCGCCCGGGTAGGTCGAGTGGCGGTAGTACTTCTTGTCCAGCGCCTTGTTCCCGGTAACGACGATATCGGCTGCGTTGATGATGATGATGTAATCACCAGTGTCAACGTGCGGCGTAAAAACGGGTTTGTGCTTGCCACGCAGACGACGTGCGACTTCGCTGGCCACACGACCGAGGACTTTGCCCTTCGCGTCGATCACAAACCAGTCACGCTTGACTTCATGCGGCTTGGCCACAAAGGTCTTCATGATGGTTCCTAGAGAGAAATATTGGTTTTCCGGCGGAGAAATCCCGCCTGGAATCCCCCCCTTCGCCGCCCCGCCTAAGCGTTGTTGGTTCGCCCGTGCGAGTACGGAAAACAAGGGAAGTCTTCGATTCTAGCACGGATTTGCTCAATGTTTGAGCGATCCGTGCCAAATGATCTGAAACCGTGGCGGTTAAACCGCCACGTTGCCAGGTCGCCGCGTTGCCAGCCGGCGTCCGGCAGCCGCCCGGCGTCACCCGCCGAGGTAGGCTTCCAGCACGCGGGGGTGGCCCAGCAATTCCCGGCCGCTGCCCGACAGCGCCAACGCACCGTTTTCCAGCACGTAGCCCTTCTGCGCGATCTTCAAAGCCTGGCGCACGTTCTGCTCCACCAGGAACAGCGTCAGCCCATCGGCGTTGATGGCACGCACCGCGCGGAAGATTTCCTGCACCACGATCGGCGCCAGGCCCATCGACGGTTCGTCCAGCAGCAACAGGCGCGGCTTGGCCATCAGCGCGCGGCCGATCGCCAGCATCTGCTGTTCGCCGCCGGACAGGTTGCCGGCCACGCCCTGCAGGCGCTCTTTCAGACGCGGAAACAGATTGAAGATGTATTCCAGATCATCCTCGACCTTGGCGCGGCCACGGCGATAGGCGCCCAGCTCCAGGTTCTCGCGTACCGTCATGGTGGTGAGAATGGCACGCCCCTCGGGCACCTGCACGATGCCGCGCGCGACGATCTGATGCGGAGCCAGGCGCGTGATGTCCTCGCCTTCGAACAGCACCGCGCCCTTGGCCTTGGGCAGCAGGCCCGACAAGGCCAGCAAGGTGGTCGACTTGCCGGCGCCATTGGCGCCCACCAGGGCCGTGATCTGGCCCGCATCCAGCGACATATCGACGCCGCGCACGGCCTCGATGTGGCCGTAATTGATTTCCAGGCCGCGTATTTCCAGCATGGCGGTCATGCGCGCACCTCCGCGGCTTGCTCGTCCTCTTCGTCGTCGCGGCCCAGATAAGCCTCGATGACCTGTTCATTGTTGCGGATCGCATCCGGCGCGCCGCTGGCGATGATCTTGCCGAAGTTCAGCACCGCGATGGTCTCGCACAGGCCCATCACGAAACGCATGTCGTGCTCGATCATCAGGATGGTGTAACCGCGGCCGCGAATGGCTTCGATCTCGCGCATCAGTTCGGCGCGCTCGCCGGTGTTCATGCCGGCCACCGGCTCGTCCAGCAGCAACAGGCGCGGCTCGGTCGCCAGCGCGCGCGCCAGCTCCAGGCGGCGCTGTTCGCCATAAGACAGGTTGTCGGCCAGGTCGTGCGCCTTGTGGTCCAGCTTCATCCAGCTCAGCAGCTCCAGCGCGCGCTCGCGCGCCTGGGCTTCATGCTTGCGGAAGTTGGGCAGGCTGAACAACAGGCCGCCGACGCCATAGTGCATATGCCGGTAAGCCCCCACCACCACGTTTTCCAGCAACGTCATTTCCTTGAACAGGCGAATGTTCTGGAAGGTGCGCGCCACGCCGGCGCGGGTGATGCGGTGCGGCTTGACGCCCAGCAGGCTCTTACCATCGAAGGACACGTTACCGCCGCTGGGGCGCAGCAGACCGGTGATGATGTTGAAGACCGTGGTCTTGCCGGCGCCATTGGGGCCGATCAGGCCGAAGATGGCGCCTTGCGGGACGTTGAGATTGACGTCATGCAGCACATGCAGGCCGCCGAAACGCATGGAGATATTGGAGAGTTCAAGCATGACGCTTGCCTCCCTTGCGCGTCCAGCGCGCGAAACGCGCCGGATCCCAGATGCCTTGCGGCAGGAACAGAACGATAAGCACCAGGATGACCCCGTTGGCGACCAGGCGGAAATCGCCCAGCCCGCGCAGCGCTTCCGGCAGCACGGTAATGATGGCGCTGCCCAGCAGCGGTCCGATCAGGCTGTTGATACCCCCCAGGATGGTCATGGTCAGGATTTCCACGCCACGGTCGAAACCGAATTCCTGCGGGCCGATGAAAAACGTCAGGTGGGCATTGAGCGCGCCGGCCAGGCCAGCGACGGCGGCGCCCAGGATGAAGGCCAGCATTTTGTTGGCGCGCACGTCGATGCCCATCAGGCCGGCGGCGGTTTCATCGCCACGGATGGCGTCGAAGGCACGGCCGACCTTGGATACACGCATGCGCCACAGCACCAGCAGCACGATGACCACGGCGCCCGCCACATGCCACCACTGCGTCAATTGCGGAATGCCGTTCAGGCCCAGCGCGCCGCCGGTCACCGATTCGGTATTCAGAATGGCCACCCGCACCACTTCGCCGAAGCCCAGTGTGGCCATGGCCAGATAGACGCCGGATAGCCGGATGGTGGGCAGGCCGATCAGCGCCGCCACCAGGGCCGGAGCGGCCATGCCGCCCGCCAGCGCCACGGAAAACGGCATGTCGTAATTCATCGTCAGCAGGGCTGCCGCATAGGCGCCGATGCCCATGAAAGCCGCGTTGGCCATGGCCAGCATGCCGCAGGCCAGGGTCAGCCAGATGGACAACGCCAGCAAGGCGTTGGTCCCCAGCGACATGACCAGGTTGCCGTAGATATTCCAGAAATTTTCGAGTCCGCTCATGCTCAAGCCTTGCGTTGCACCACTTTGCCGAACAGGCCCTGGGGGCGCACCAGCAGAATCAGGAAGAGCAGGCCAAAGGCCACCGCGTCACGCATCGTGGAACCGATGTACGCGACCGACAGCACCTCGGCGAAGCCCAGGAACAGGCCGCCCAGCATGGCGCCACGGATATCGCCCATGCCACCCAGGATGATGACGGCGATGCCCTTGTGCAGCATGGGTTGGCCCATCAGCGGGAAGACGGCGTTGGAGTACAGGCCGATCAGCAGGCCAGCCACGCCGCCCAGCGCACCCGCCATGAAGGAGGTCACCAGGAACAGCTGCTCGACGTTGATCCCCAGCAGCCAGGCCGCCTTGGGCGACTCGGCGATGGCGCGCAGGGCGCGCCCGAACTGGGTGCGGTGCATGACCAGCATCAGCACCGCCATCAGCGCGAAGGACAGGAAGATGATGGCCAGCTCGATGACCGTTACGTGCATGCCCGCGATCACCAGCGTCTGATCGGGCACGATGCCCACGGGGAAGCGCTGGTTGCTGGCGCCATAGACGCCCTGCATGCCGTTGTTCAGGATGATGCCCACGCCGATGGTGGCGATCATGGGAATCAAGTGCGGCGCGTTGCGCTTGCGCAGCGGCTTGAGCACCAGCCAGTCGATCAGCGCGCCCACCACACCGGACGCGACGAAGGCGCCGATGATGGCGACCCATAGCGGAACACCCAGCTTGGTGATGAAGGCCAGCGCGACATAGGCGCCCACCATGAACACGGCGCCATGAGCCAGATTGATGATGCCCAACACGCCGAAGACCAGCGTGAAGCCCAGCGCGAACAAGGCGTACACACAGCCCAGCGACAAGGCATTGACGAATTGTTGTTCCAACATACCAGGGGTTCCGAATCGAAAAACGCCTTGCGGGCCGCGACGGCGGCCGCGGCCCGCAAGGCGTCGAACACGGCCTAGGCCGCGCTCGCCATACTTGGGATTACTTCACGATCACGTATTTGCCGTCCTTCGTCACGCTGACGATGGGGGCTTGCTCGGCATCATAGCCAGCGGGCTTGCCGGCGCGGTCCTTGGCTTGACGGAACTTGAAGGCGCCGGTGGCACCGGTCCAGGTCACGCCAGGCAGGGTTTCGCGCAGGGCAGCACGGTCGGCGTTGAGGTCACCCGTCAGCTTGGTCTTCTTCAGGGCTTCGGCAACGATGTACATCGCGTCATAGGCCTGCGCCGCGAATTGATCGGGGGCCGCGTTGTACTTGGCCTTGTAGGCACCGATGAACTTGGTATTTTCAGGGGCCGGATTTTCGATCGACCAGGGGCTGCCGATCCACAGATTGTTCGAAGCAGCTCCAGGCGCAAGGTCGAAAATCTTAACCGAATTCATGCCGTTGCCACCAATGAACGGCACGTTCAGACCGATCTGGCGCGCCTGCACCATGATGGGGCCACCTTCGGCCAACAGCGCCGACAGCACGATGGCATCCGGGTTGGTGCCCTTGATCTTGGTCAGCTGGGCCTTGAAGTCGACGTCGCCCTTGGCGAAGGTTTCCGTGGTGGTGACCGGAATCTTCAGGTCTTCCAGGGCCTTCTTGAAGTTGTCGTAGCCGCTCTTGGTGAAGACGTCGTCGTTGCCGTACAGCACCGCGACTTTCTTCACGCCGGCCTTGTCCATGGCCATCTTCAGGGTGGCGGGCAGCACGTCGGCCTCGGTCACCGAGTTGCGGAAGACGTAGTTGCCGATGGAGGTGATGCCGTCGGCGGTATTGGACGTACCGAAGGCCACGGTCTTGCCGGCCTGGGCGATGGGGTCGGCGGCCTGGGCCGAATTCGACAGGGTCGGGCCGAAGGTCATCAGGACCTTGTCCTGGAATATCAGCTTCTTGAAGACGTTGATGGCTTCTTCTTTCTTGCCCTGCTCGTCTTCGATCACCAGCGCCAGCTTGTTGCCATTGATGCCGCCGGCGGCGTTGATTTCGTCCGCGGCCAATTGGAAGCCGTTGCGGATGGCCACGCCGTATTGAGCGGCGCCACCGGACAGGGCCTCGGCCACGCCCAGCTTGATATCAGCCGCGTGAGCGGCGGGCAGCGAACCGGCCAGCACCGCGGCGGCCAGCAGTTTCTTATAAGTGAAAATCATGGGAACACCCTCTCTCTCACGCTCGTATGTGTAAACGCCAGGGTCTCGCGCCCGGGCTGGACGTATAAGACTGTCGACGACCTACGCCGCGCGTTTGACCGAAAAAATAGTGCAAAAACGCGGATTGATTTCAGCCACGCTGCCCTTGACTTCCAGGGTTAAACGCGGACAAGCCCGACATTATTACTCGATTTGTTGCGGCTTGAAACCCTGGAAAACCGCTAAAAGTCGCTAAATCCGGTTGGAATTAGCAGAAAAGCGTTGTCAACCTGTCATTTGGGAGGGGCGGTGCGCTTCCAGCGAGGGGAGTTTTCAGGATGGGGGGTTCCCTATCGCCCCTTTTTTGGGCTAGCGCCCCTTAGCGCAGCGCCGGCTGAGCAGCGGATGCAGAGCGCTTCCAACGAGGAGGTTTTTATGATGGGAGTCCCCATCCCCTCTTTCTTGGGCTGGCGTCATCAGCGTAGCTCCGGCGCAGCTAGATGCAGTGTGCTTCCAGCGGGGAAGGTTTTTATGATGGGTGGAGCCGATAGCGCCCTTTTTTGGGCTAGCGCCCCAAAGCGCGGCGCTCGTCTGTAGCGTGGGCAACCAGAACTCCGACTCGGATAAAGGCCGCTCAGGCTCTGCCTTGGCTCAAGAACCCCAGCCCATCGGGAACACCGTGGCCCCGGGGTACCCGGGGGCCGCCGGTATCGCCCCGTGGGCCGCGCCTACCGTGTTGCGGGGGCCTGCCCTTGGCGTCGGCCCACGCGCGGCGTGGGCTTCAACTTCCTGCGATGGCCATTTGCTCTATCAGGATGGAACCCGTGCGCTTGGTGCCGCGCAGGATTTCGTCCGCGCCTACCGCCACGATCTGGCGGAACATGTCGGCCAGATTGCCCGCGATGGTCACCTCTTCCACCGCATGCTGGATCACGCCGTCCTTGACCCAGTAACCGAACGCGCCCCGCGAATAATCGCCCGTCACGTAATTGACGCCCTGCCCGATCAGCTCGGTGACCAGCAAACCCGTACCCATCTTGCGCAGCATGGCCGGCAGATCATCGGTCGGCTGCGTATTGCGCGAGGCCAACGTCAGGTTGTGCGAACCCCCCGCATTGCCCGTCACCGCCATGCCCAGCTTGCGAGCCGTGTAGGTCGACAGGAAATAACCCTGCAGCACCCCACCGCGCACAACGTCGCGCGCGCGGGTGACCACCCCTTCGTCATCAAACGGCGAACTCCCCATGGCGCCGGGAATGTGCGGATCCTCGGTCACGTCCAGGTGATCCGCCAGCACGGACTTGCCCAGGCTGTCGAGCAGGAAGGTAGCCTTGCGGTAAAGCGCGCCACCATTGGTGGCCTGGGTCAGCGCGCCCAGCAGGCCCAAGGCCAAAGGTGCCTCGAACAGCACCGGGAACTTGCCGGTAGGAATGCGGCGGGCGGACAAGCGCGACAAGGCACGCTCGGCGGCATAGCGGCCGACCGCCTCGGGATTGGCCAGATTGCTGGCATCGCGCTCGCTGGAGTACCAGAAGTCGCGCTGCATATTGCTGCCGCGTCCGGCGATGGGCGCCACCGACAGGCTGTGCCGCGAATAAGGATAGCCACCCAGGAAACCCCGGGTATTGCCCATCACGAACTGGCCTTCGTACGTGCCTAGCGAAGCGCCTTCTGTATTAGTGATGCGGGGATCGACGGCACGCGCGGCCCGTTCGGCGCGCAGGGCCAGTTCGGCGGCGGCATCCGTATCGATGGCCCAGGGGTGGTGCAGCTGCAGATCCGGATAGTCGCGTGCCAGATTTTCAGCGTCCGGCAGCCCCGCGGCGGGATCTTCGGCAGTGGCGCTGGCAATGTGCCAGGCAGCCTCCACCGTTTCGCGCAAGGCGTTCGGCGAAAAGTCCGAGGTGGACGCCGAGCCACGGCGTTGGCCCGCGTAGACGGTGACGTCCAGGGAACGGTCGCGCGTCTGCTCGACCGTCTCGATATCGTTCTTGCGTACCGACACCGACAGCCCAAGGCTTTCGGATACTTCGGCCGCGGCATCGCTGGCGCCGATCTTACGGGCATGCGCCAGGGCGCTTTCGACCAGTTCGCTGAATCGCGCGTGGTTTTCGGCAATCGGCAGGGAGGAAGTGGAATTGACCATGAAAGCTCGCTTCAGAGAGACGGGTATGATACCCAGGTCCGCCACCGTGCAGCACGTTTCGCGTTTTATTTGGCATTCCAGGGTTTTGCCACGGCCTTTTGCCACGCCTTCTTGCTACGCCTTGCGCCAGACCTTTTCACCCCGCTTCGCCTCCCCTTTTCCTGTCATCTCCACTAATCAGCCACCATGCACGACCAGCCCGACGCCCCCGCCACCGACGATGAAGACGACAACGGCTACGACCGCCCCAGCAAGTCGCACGTCAAGCGGGAAATGCTGGCGCTTACCGACCTGGGCAAAGAGTTGATCGCGCTTTCGCCCGAACGGCTGCGCCAGCTGCCCCTGGCCGAACGCCTGTATGAAGCCATCCGCGAAGCACAGCGCACCACCAGCCGGGAAGGCCTGCGCCGCCAGACCCACTTCGTCGGCAAACTCATGCGCGACGCCCCCGCCGATGACATCCGCCGGCAGCTGGACATCTGGCGCAACGGCTCGCGCGAAGAAACCGCCGCCATGCATCGCCTGGAAAAGCTGCGCGAACGCCTGCTCGACGACGACACGGCCTTGACCGAGCTGCTGAACCTGTACCCGGGCGCCGACGTGCAACATCTGCGCACGGTGATCCGCGAAGCCCGCAAGGAAGCCCGCGCCAATACGGAGCTGCAGCAGGGGCAGGAGCCCAAGCGCAAGCACTACCGCGCGCTGTTCCAGGCGCTGAAAGACCTTGCGTGAAAGTCTGGCATAGCGGCCCTTGCATGAAGGCCCTGGCTCGACCCACCGTGCGTGACACTCCCTGCATGACCGACCTGGCATCACCGACTCCATGACTTCAGACACCACTCCCGACCTGCTCGACTGCGTCGAACTGCAAACCGGCCCGCAGCCGACCCACGCCGTCATCTGGATGCACGGCCTGGGCGCGGACGGCAACGACTTCGTGCCCATCGTGCCGGAATTGCGCCTGCCCGCCACGCTGGCGGTGCGCTTCGTGTTCCCCAACGCGCCGGTGCAGCCGGTGACCATCAACGGCGGCATGGCCATGCCCGCCTGGTACGACATTCTCAACCGCGACCTTGTGCGGCGCGAGGACGGCCCCGGGATCCGGCGCTCGGAAGCCGCCATCCGCGCCATCATCGCCCGTGAAAACGACCGCGGCATCCCCACTTCGCGCATCGTGCTGGCCGGCTTTTCGCAAGGCTGCGCCATGACGCTGCACACGGGCCTGCGCCTGCCGGAGACACTCGCCGGCATGATGGCCCTGTCCGGCTACCTGCCGCTGCTGGACCTGGCCGCGGCCGAGCGCCACGGAGCGAACCAGGACACCCCCATCTTCATGGCGCATGGCACCTACGACCCGGTGGTGGAGTTGCCGCGCGCCACCGCCTCGCGCGACCTGCTGACCTCCCTGGGCCATGACGTGCGCTGGCACGACTACCCCATGCCGCACTCGGTATGCGCGGAGGAAGTGGCGGATATCTCGGCCTTCCTGCAGGAAGTGCTGGCACAAGCCTGAGCGTCAACGGCCAGTAGCAGGCATGGACAGCGTCACCCGCCAGTAGCACGCGTGGACGGCCTCAGCCGCCGTCCAGCCGCAGCCACACCCGGCGCATGGTCGCATCGTCGTCCGGCGCCGGATCATTGGTGAATCCCAGCCGCTGCATCAGCGTCAGCATCGGCCGGTTGGCCGCCAGCACCAGGCCGTCGATATATTCCAGGCCCTGTTCGCGCGCGGCGTCGATGAGGGCCTGCATCAACTGGCCGCCCAAGCCCCTTGCCTGCCAATCGTCCCCCAGGACCAGCGCGTATTCGGCGCCGCGCCCATCCGGATTGCGCAGATAGTGGGCCAGACCGATGATCACCTCGTGCGGGTGGCCACGGTGGGCCGGATTCGGCACCTCGGTGGTCGCCACCAAGGCCACCTCGCGGTCATAGTCGACCTGGGTGTAGCGCGCCAGCATGCGCGGCGTCAGCTCTCGCATCATCGACACGAAACGCATGTAGCGCGAACGCTCCGACAGATTGCGGATAAAGGCCTGCAAGGCCTCGCCGTCCTCGGGGCGGATGGGCCGGATGACCCAGGGCGTGCCATCGGGAAAGGTCCGCTGCTGCACCAGCCGCGACGGGTACGGATGGATGGCCATGTGCGGATATCCGCCCAGCCGCTGGCTGTCCTGGGCCGCCTCGGCCGTCAGGGTGACGCGTAGCGAGCGCGCATACAGACGCGTTTCACCGGCATACAGCGGATCGATGTCCAGCGAGGCGACATCGGGCAGTTCGGTAATCAGCTCCGAGACCTGCACCAGAGCCTGTTGCAGCGCTTCAGAGACGGCGGTGCCCAGCCGCGCCGCCAGCACCTTGCGCCAGATGCGGCTGCGCTCCATCAACTGGCGCGCCAAAAAACCGTTGAGCGGCGGCAGATCCATGCCACGGTCGGCCAGGCTGAGCACCGCGTCGGGGCCGCCCGGCCCAAAACGAATCACCGGGCCGAAATGCGCATCGCGCTGGACCCGGATGGCCAAGGGCCGCGACAGGGGTTCATACAGCCCCATGGGCATGGTGTCGTGCACCGGCACCTGGAAAGCCGCCAGCAGGTCGCGCGCCTCGGACGGCTCCAGGGTCAGGCGGCCCGCCGCCCGCGCGCCGCGGACGATGGCGTGAGCCGCGCCATCGCCGCTGTGCACGGCGTGGGGCAGCGCCGTCTGCGTCTGCAGCAGCAATTGCTGGTTATAGAAGTGGGACGACAGCACGCCGAACGCATCAGCGGCCGACTCGGGCGTGCGGAACGCCGACGTGCCGGCGTCGTCCAACATGCGCCGCAAGGGCCGCATGCCGGCGTCGCCCATGAAACAGGACACGATGGGCTTGCGCGCCCGCGGCGCCACCTGGGCCAGGCGCTCGGCCACCGCCCGCATGTCGGCCAGGGCGTCGGGCGCCAGCAGCACCAGCACGCCATCGACCTGGGGGTCGGCGTCGAGGATGTCCAGTGCCGCCTCGATCTTGTCCGGCGTCAACGGCGCGGTGGTAATCACCGGATTGGCCACCGCCGCCCCCGGCTCCAAGAGCGCCTCCAGCGCTTGGCGGCTGGCCGGTGCCAGGTCGGCGCGCTCCACCGCGGCGTCCGGCCCCAGCAGATCCAGCGCCAGTTGCGGCGGTCCGCTGCCATTGGACAGCAGCGCGACGCGGCGGCCGCGCGGACGGCGCGCGTAGCCCAGCACCTTCACCGCCGAGAACAGCTGCACGAAATAGCGCACCCGCACCGCGCCGGCCCGGCGCAGCACGGCGTCGAAAACGGCATCGTCGCCCTGGCCACGCCCCGCTTTCAGCACCACCACCGGCTTGACCGACGCGGCCGCGCGCATCGCGCTGATGAATTCGCGCGCCGGCCCGACGTCTTCCAGATACAAGGCGATGCTGTCCGTGCGCGGATCGGTCGCCAGGTAATCCAGCACCGGCCCCAGCTTGACGATGGCCTCGTCGCCTAGGGCGATGGCGGTGGAGAAACCGATGTGTACGTCCTCGGCCCAATCCATGACGGCGGCGATGATGGAACGTGACTGCGCCACCAGCGCCACCCGGCCGCTGCGCGCCAACGTCGGATGCTGGCTGAAGTTGTAGCCCGCGTGCGGCCGCTGCACGCCGAAAGCGCGCGGTCCCAGCAACTGGCAGTGATTTTCCTGAGCCCAGGCCTGGCACAAGGCCACCGTTCCGCGCGGATAGGGATCGGGCTCCTCGTGGGGCAGGACGATAAGGGCGCGCGGCGCGCGCGGCGTCAGGCGGCGCAAGGTTTCCGCGAACACGGACGGCGACACGCAAACCAGCCCCAGATCCGGCCTTTCGTCATCGGCCAGGCCGGTCAAGTGGGCGGGAATCTCGGGGGCCAGGCCAGGCGGAACATCGACACGGGTGGTGCGCGCCACCAGCGCGGCCGGCAGGGCCGCCGCGCCAGGCAGCGGCCGGTCCGCGACAACGACCAGTGAGCGGGGTCCAAAAAGGGAGGCGAGCGCGTGTCGAAGCATGAAATACGTACGCTATTCTAAAATGCGTCCAGAACGCAATATGACCGGCCTAATTCGATGACCCAAACTACTCCCATCCGCACTCGCTTCGCGCCCTCGCCCACCGGCTTCCTTCACCTGGGCGGCGCGCGCACCGCGCTGTTTTCCTGGGCCTTCGCCCGTCACCACAAGGGCACGTTCGTGCTGCGGATCGAGGACACCGACGTCGAGCGCTCTACCCCGGAAGCCGTGCAGGCGATTCTGGACAGCATGGACTGGCTGGGCATGCAGCCCGACGAAGGCCCGTTCTACCAGATGCAGCGCATGGACCGCTACCGCGAAGTGGTGGCGCAGATGCTGGCCGCTGGCACCGCTTACCACTGCTATTGCACGCCGCAGGAACTGGACACCATGCGCGAGCAAGCCCGCGCGGCCGGCCTGAAGCCGCGTTACGACGGCACCTGGCGGCCCGAGCCCGGCAAGACCCTGCCGTCAGTGCCCGCGGGCGTAAAACCGGTGGTGCGTTTCCGCAACCCGCAGACGGGCGCGACCAGTTGGAACGACATGGTCAAGGGCACCATCAGCTTCGACAACGGCGAACTGGATGATCTGATCATTGCCCGTCCGGACGGCACGCCCACCTATAACTTCTGCGTGGTGGTCGACGACTGGGACATGGGCATCACCCACGTACTGCGCGGCGATGACCACGTCAACAACACGCCGCGCCAGATCAACATCCTGCGCGCGCTAGGCGCGCAGTTGCCCGAATATGGCCACGTCCCCATGATCCTGGGTCCGGACGGCGAAAAGCTGTCCAAGCGCCACGGTGCGGTCAACGTCATGGAATATGACAACGAAGGCTATTTGCCCGAGGCCATGATCAATTACCTGGCGCGCCTGGGCTGGAGCCATGGCGATGACGAGCTGTTTACCCGCGAGCAATTGGTCGAGTGGTTCGACACGCGCCACCTTTCGAAGTCCGCGTCGCAGTGGGACCCGAAGAAACTCAACTGGGTCAACGCCCACTACATTCGCCAGATGGCCGATGATGAGCTGGCCACGCGCGTGGCGCCGCGCATCGCCAAGCGCGGCGGCAAGCCCGATACGGTCGACCTGGCCGCCGTCATGCACCTGCTGAAGGACCGCGCCGAAACCCTGGAACAGCTGGCCGATGGCGCCATGCTGTTCTGCGGCGACTTTCCGGGCATTGCCGCCGATCTGGCGGCCCAGCACCTGACCGAAACGGCGCGTGCCGCGCTGGCCGATTTCGCCCAGCGCGCCGGCGCTGGCGAGTGGACGCGTGAAGCCCTGTCGGCCGCCATCAAGGCGGTGCTGGCCGAACGCGGCATGAAGATGCCGCAGTTGGCCATTCCCTTGCGCGTGGCCGTGACCGGCCAGCAGCAGACGCCGGCCATCGACGCCGTGCTGGCTTTGTTGGGCAAGGATATCGTGCTGGGGCGCCTGGGCCAGTTGCCGGGCTGACACCAACCGCGGGCCCGATCGGAGAAGCAGGCGGAAAGGCAGGCGAAAACCCAAGCCCGCCTGCTGAGATCGATCAGGGCAGGCGAATCAGGGCAAACGAATCAGGGCAGACGGTAGTTCGATGCCATGCGGGTGGCGGTGATCAACTGCCCGTTCGGCTTGAGTTCACGCAGCTGCGCGCGTTTGCCGTCGACCTTTTCGACTTGGTAACGGTTGCGGTAGATGGGATCGCCAATGTCGACCGGTTCGCCGTACGACGTGGTGGTCTGCATCGTGTAGATGCCGTCAGCGTAAGTCCAGCAACCGGCTTCGCTCAGCGCGGGGCGGATCTTCTTGCCGATTTTCAGCTGGGTTTGATAGGTCATGCGCCCGTCGGGCGACAGCACCGTCAAGGTCTGCAGGTTGCCGGCCACGCCGCGCGGCGTCGACACCGACAGCCAGGTACCGACCAGGGGTGAATCGGCGGATACCGGCGTGCAGGCGACCGGCTTGGGCGGCTGATCCGCTGCCTGCGCCGCGGCGGCTGCCGTGGCTTCGGGCTTCTTGGTGACACAGCCCGTCAAAACCACCGTTGCGGCCACCATGCCGCTGAACAACAATCCGGCGGCACGACGGCCATCGGAAAACGCAACTCGACTGCTCATGAAATCCTCGAAACGTCGAAAACCCCCGGAAAAGCCGGGAAAAAAGGGCTTATGCGACAGGAGACTTCATTCTGAATAGCGTGCTGATAAGTTGCAATCGTGGCATGCGTCGCTGTGCAATTGCGCAACAGTTGCACAGCGATTCGACCCGATGTTTTTCTTGCAAGGGGAGTGGAAAGCGGCAGGAAGGCGGAACGAAGGAAAGGGAGAGAGCAGAGAGGAGTTCCCCCTCTCTGCTCTCTCTCCTCATCTTTGCAGTCTCGACAAAAATTACGGATGAGCTTTGCCCACGCCATCCAAAAGTGGCCACTTCGCCCGTCAGCACCTGTTAACGCGTGTCAGCGAGCAAGGGTGAAACAGGAGAGCCAGGAAGAACCACCCTCGTAATAGACGAACTCGAAATCTTTGTTGTTTCCGGGCTTGTCCCCGGGGCCTTCAGCCACTAGAATTAGTGCCCGGGAGAGTTAAAGCAACTATATCTTGTGTTCGGATGCCGTCGCACCGGTCGTCCGCCAAGTTGCCATTGCCGTGCATCCAAGACCGCCCTCCCGGTTCGTACACCACTACATATATAGACAGACGCGAAGCCATCGCGTCTTTTTCTTCGCACAGGAGCTTCCATGCAGACTTCGATCGCCTCTGTGACTCGGCCCTCGACCGCCGTGCCGCCCTCTGAAACCGAAAACGCCGCCGCCAATGCGCAATGGGCCG
Source organism: Bordetella sp. LUAb4 (assembly GCF_021325795.1). GTDB lineage: Bacteria > Pseudomonadota > Gammaproteobacteria > Burkholderiales > Burkholderiaceae_B > Bordetella_C. The sequence goes on from NZ_JAHPZX010000001.1 coordinate 942,234, forward strand.
GCTATCAGGTCATCCGCCGTAATGGCGCGGTGGTCGGATTCGAACCTAGCAAGATTGCTATCGCGCTGACCAAGGCCTTCCTGGCCGTCAACGGCGGCCAGGGTGCTGCCTCGGCGCGCGTGCGCCAGATCGTCGAGACGCTGACCAGCCAGGTCGTGCATGCACTGGTGCGCAGCCGTCCCAATGGCGGTACCTTCCATATAGAAGACATCCAGGACCACGCCGAACTGGCGCTGATGCGTTCGGGTGAACACGACGTCGCTCGCTCCTACGTCCTCTATCGTGAAAAGCGCACCCAAGAGCGTGCCGCCGCCGATCAGAAGACCCGGACCGCCGAAGCGGCCGTGCCCGAGCACACGCTGAACGTGACCGATAACGGCGTCAAGCGCCCGCTCAACCTGTCGTCCCTGCGTGCCACCATCGATGCCGCGGGCGAAGGCCTGACCGACTACATCGACGCCGAAGCCATCCTGAAGGAAACGGTCAAGAACCTGTACGACGGCATCCCGGTCGACGAAGTCTACAAATCCGCCATCCTGTCGGCACGCGCGCTGGTCGAGAAGGACCCGGCCTACAGCCCGGTCACCGCCCGCCTGCTGCTGCACACGATCCGCAAGGAAGTGCTGGGCGAAGAAGTGTCGCAAGACGACATGCTCTCCCGTTACGCCGAATACTTCCCCACCTTCATTGCCCGCGGCATCGAAGGCCAACTGCTCGACGCCAAGCTGGCGCAGTTCGATCTGCCGCGCCTGGCCAAGGCACTGAACGCCAAGCGCGACCTGCAATTCGGCTACCTGGGTCTGCAGACGCTGTACGACCGCTACTTCCTGCACATCCGCGGCAGCCGCATCGAACTGCCGCAGGTTTTCTTCATGCGCGTCGCCATGGGCCTGGCGCTGGGCGAAACCAAGCCGGGCGTGGACCGTGAAGGCCGCGCCATCGAGTTCTACGAGATCCTGTCGTCGTTCGACTTCATGAGCTCCACGCCGACGCTGTTCAACGCCGGCACCCTGCACTCGCAGTTGTCGTCGTGCTACCTGACCACGGTCTCCGACGACCTGGAAGGCATCTACGACGCCATCAAGGAAAACGCCCTGCTGGCCAAGTATGCCGGCGGCCTGGGCAATGACTGGACCCCGGTGCGCGCGCTGCGCAGCCACATCAAGGGCACCAATGGCGAAAGCCAGGGCGTCGTGCCTTTCCTGAAAGTGGTCAACGACACCGCCGTCGCGGTCAACCAGGGCGGCAAGCGCAAGGGCGCGGTCTGCACCTACCTGGAAACGTGGCACCTGGACATCGAAGAATTCCTGGAACTGCGCAAGAACACCGGTGACGAACGTCGTCGCACGCATGACATGAACACGGCGAACTGGATTCCCGACCTGTTCATGAAGCGCGTCATCGAAAACGGCGACTGGACGTTGTTCTCGCCGTCCGATTGCCCGGACCTGCACGACAAGTACGGCCAGGAATTCGAGAAGGCCTATCTGGGCTACGAAGCCCGCGCGGCCAGCGGCGACCTGACGCTGTTCAAGAAGATGCCGGCGCTGACGCTGTGGCGCAAGATGCTGTCGATGCTGTTCGAAACCGGCCACCCGTGGATCACGTTCAAGGATCCTTGCAACATCCGCTCGCCGCAGCAACACGTGGGCGTGGTGCACAGCTCCAATCTCTGCACCGAGATCACGCTGAACACCAACGATTCGGAAATCGCCGTCTGCAACCTGGGTTCGGTCAACCTGGTCGCGCACATGAAAGCCACGGCCAACGGCGGCTACGAGCTGGATCACGAGAAGCTGGAGCGCACCATCAGCATCGCCATGCGCATGCTGGATAACGTCATCGACATCAACTACTACGCGGTTGAGAAGGCGGCGAACTCCAACAAGCGCCATCGTCCGGTGGGCCTGGGCATCATGGGCTTCCAGGATTGCCTGCACATGATGCGCGTGCCGTATGCATCGCAAAATGCTGTCGAGTTCGCCGACCGTTCGATGGAAGCCGTGTGCTATTACGCTTACGCCGCATCGAGTTCGCTTGCGCAAGAACGCGGCCGCTATCAATCGTATGAAGGCTCGCTGTGGGATCGCGGCATCCTGCCGCAAGACACGCTCGAGCTGTTGCGTGAAGCGCGCGGTGGCTATGTCGATGTCGATGCATCGAGCACGTTGGATTGGAATGCGTTGCGCGCGCGCATCAAAGAACATGGCATGCGCAACTCCAATTGCGTAGCAATCGCCCCAACGGCGACGATTTCCAATATTATTGGCGTATCCGCCTGCATCGAACCGACTTACCAGAATCTCTACGTTAAATCGAATCTGTCCGGTGAGTTCACAGTCGTCAATGATTACCTGGTACGCGACTTGAAGAAACTCGGTCTCTGGGACGAAGTGATGGTCGCCGATCTCAAGTATTTTGATGGCAGCCTGTCCCGCATCGATCGCGTGCCCGCTGAACTTCGCAAGATCTACGCCACTGCGTTCGAAGTCGAACCGAGCTGGCTGGTCGAAGCGGCGTCGCGCCGGCAAAAATGGATCGACCAATCGCAATCTCTCAACATCTACATGGCTGGCGCATCGGGCAAGAAACTCGACGACACCTACAAACTTGCGTGGCAGCGTGGTCTGAAGACGACGTACTACCTGCGCACGCTGGGCGCCACCAGCGCGGAAAAATCCACGGGCCGGGGCGGCGAATTGAATGCCGTCTCCAATGGCAGTCCGGCTGCTGCTTCGAACTCGGCAGCGGCTCCGGCACAAAACTTGCCGGAACCCGAAATACTCGGGGCGGCTTGCACGATGCGACCGGGCGATCCCGGTTTCGAAGAGTGCGAGGCCTGCCAGTAATTGCCCCCGGAGAATTCAAGCATGATTAATTGGGAAGACGAAAACGTCGCGCTGCAACCAGCGCAAAACTCCAACCCGGCAGCGGGTGCACCGACCCGCTCGGCCACCGGCGTGTTCGGTGACTCCGCCTTGCCCGCGGCGCAAGCACAAGCCGCTGCGCCGTCCGGCGAAGGCGCCGCGCATCGCGTCAAGGTGGCCGACAAGCGCATCATCAATGGCGAAACGGACGTCAACCAGCTGGTGCCGTTCAAGTACAAATGGGCGTGGGAAAAATACCTCGCCACTTGCGCCAACCATTGGATGCCGCAAGAAATCAATATGTCGCGCGACATCGCGCTGTGGAAAAATCCCAACGGGTTGACGGAAGACGAGCGTCGTATCGTCAAACGCAATCTGGGTTTCTTCGTCACGGCCGATTCGCTGGCGGCGAACAATATCGTGCTGGGCACCTATCGCCACATCACGGCACCCGAATGCCGCCAGTTCCTGCTGCGCCAGGCATTCGAGGAAGCCATCCACACGCACGCTTATCAGTACATCGTCGAAAGCCTGGACCTGGACGAGTCGGAAATCTTCAACGCGTACAACGAAGTTCCGTCCATCCGCGCCAAAGACGAATTCCTGATTCCGTTCATCGAAGCGATCGCCGATCCCAACTTCAAGACGGGCACGCCCGAAGCCGATCAGACGCTTCTCAAGTCGCTGATCGTGTTCGCGTGCTTGATGGAAGGTCTTTTCTTCTACGTTGGTTTTACGCAGATTCTTGCGTTGGGCCGCCAGAATAAAATGACCGGCGCGGCCGAACAGTACATGTACATCCTGCGTGATGAGTCCATGCACTGCAACTTCGGCATCGATCTGATCAACACCGTCAAACTCGAGAATCCGCATTTGTGGACGCCTGAATTCCGTGAAGAAATTCGCGGACTCTTCCTCAAAGCGGTCGAACTCGAATATGCTTACGCCGAAGACACGATGCCGCGCGGCGTGTTGGGCCTGAATGCACCCATGTTCAAGTCCTATCTGCGCTTCATCGCGAATCGTCGGTGCCAGCAGATTGGAATCGAAGCGCTGTTCCCGCAGGAAGAAAATCCCTTCCCGTGGATGGCGGAGATGATCGATCTGAAGAAAGAACGAAACTTTTTCGAGACCCGAGTAATCGAATACCAAACCGGAGGCGCGCTGAACTGGGAATGATCCCGCTCAGGGTGTCGATGGCTGATAAGACATAGCGGTAGGCGATGCGGTGCATCGCCCACCCGCGCCATTTGAAATGGCTCGCGCCTCGTTGTGCGGGGGCCATATCAAATGGTTGTGCCGTATTCATTAGCGCACATCGCAGTGGCTGCCGCCCGCAAGGGGCAGTGGATATGCGCCGATGAATAGCCCGGGCAGCGACCCGCCATGTGGCGGGCCGGTGCACGGGTTTAAGTTCTGGGACCCCTGAACCTAAGGAGCAAGACCATGGCAACTGCCAAGAAAGCCGCCAAGAAGGCGGTAAAGAAAGCCCCGGCCAAGAAGGCCGCGGCGAAGAAAGCCCCGGCCAAGAAAGCCGCGGTGAAGAAGGTTGCGGCGAAGAAAGTCGCAGTCAAGAAAGTAGCGGCCAAGAAGGCCGTGAAGAAAGCGGTAAAGAAGGTTGCAGCCAAGAAGGTCGCAACCAAGAAGGTAGCCGCCAAGAAGGCTCCGGCCAAGAAAGCCGCGGTCAAGAAGGTAGCCGCCAAGAAGGTCGCCAAGAAAGCTGTAGCCAAGAAGGCTGTTGCCAAGAAAGCCGTCGCCAAGAAAGCGACTGCCAAGAAGGCCGCCAAAAAGGCTGTAGCCAAAAAGGCCCCTGCGAAAAAGGCTGCTGCGAAGAAGCCTGCTGCGAAGAAGGCCCCTGCCAAGAAGGCTGCCGCGAAGAAGGCCGCTGCTGCGCCTTCGACCGCTGCTGCGCCTGGTGCGAAGACGGCATTGAATCCCGCCGCTTCGTGGCCCTTCCCGACGGGCGGCCGTCCGTAAGGACTGACTGTCAGTCGAAGCAGTACCTGCGGTACCTGAAGCCACCTGGCCCAAAGCCAGGTGGCTTTTTCATTAGCCGCGGCGCTTCCCCTGCGTCTCGGCGCGCGCGGTTGGGGCGTCTCATTCATGCGAGAATGCGCATTGCCGTAGAACTCTAACTTTGCGATCAAGGCGGCCATGTTCGGCGACATTTCCAGTTTTCTGCTCGACACCGTATTCACCCTGTTCGGCGCCGCGCTCATTGCGCGGGCCTGGTTGCATGCGGTGCGCATGCATCCCTTCAATCCCGTGGCGCGGATAATCTATCAAGTCACCAACTGGCTGGTGCTGCCCTTGCGCAAGATCTTGCCCGCGCGTGGCCTGGTCGATTGGGCCAGCTTGCTGGCCGCCTGGCTCACCGCCCTGGTCTACCTGCTGCTCACGTGGCTCCTGGTCCTGGGCCTGGTGATGCCCGTCTCGGCCCTGGGTCCCGCCGTGCTGGTGTCGTTCCTGACGGTGCTGCGCTGGGCCTTCAATCTGCTGGTGTGGGTGACGCTGGCGCAGGCCATCCTGTCCTGGGTCAATCCACTGGCTCCCGTGATGCCGCTGCTGCAGACGCTCACCGATCCGCTGCTGGAGCCGATCCGCCGCATATTGCCGCGCGGCGGCATCGACTTCTCGCCGCTGGTTCTGGTCGTACTGGGCCAATGCGCGGTGATGGTCATCACGCGTATCAGCTACGCGATTTTTGCACTCTGAACTTTTTGCCTGCTCCGCGCGCCGCGGCGGATCAGGAAATATGAAAAGGCCTGAGTCCGGTATGAACCGGACTCAGGCCTTTTGAACTTCCGGGCTACGCCGCGCCAGAGCACTCTTGCAAGCGTCCAGCTCGAGCCTGCCTTTATTACATCGGCACGATACGGGTCGGGCCGTTGCCGCTGATCACCTGAACACGCTGACCAACGCTGACCGGCACGTCGGCCGCCTGGGCCACCACACGCGACTCGCCGTTGTCCAGACGCACGGTGATTTCCAGGCCGGAGCTGGTGCCCACGCGGTTTTCAACGGCGTTACCCGCCAGCGCGCCGAGAATGACGCCGCCGACCGTGGCGATGGCACGGCCACTGCCGCCACCGATGGCATTACCCGCCACACCGCCCAGCGCGCCGCCAGCCACCAGGCCAGCGCCCGAGGACTTGTCGTTCTGGATGGTGATCGGGCGCACGCCCGTTACGGTGCCGGTGCGCACGATCTGCTCGCGCTGGGCCTGGTCGTAGCTGTACACACCGCTGGACGCGTTGTTATTGGCACAACCCGCCAGCAAGGCGAAGGAAGTGGCGACCGCGCCCGCGGCCAGCCAACGTACGGCTCGCGCACGGGTGGGAATAATGGATGCGTTGTTTTGATTCATGATTTGCGAGCTCCTGGAACGGGGTTGCTGCGAGACAGATAATACGCCTATGGCTAGGGTTAACGAGCACCGGGAGCACCCGCGAAATAGCCTGCAACGATTTCTTTACCTTAGTGCTTGGTCCAAGTCGAAAGTTTCCGCCCCGTTTCCAGCGCTTGCACATGGCATAGCGGCCTTCATACCGGCAGGCGGATTCCATACGACTGTAGCAAGGCATTACTGATTTCCTCGCGCGACGGACGATGGTTCTGCGGACCGCGGGAGGCGATCTTGATTGCCCCCATCACATTGCCCAGACGGCAGCAGTCCAGCCAGCTCCAGCCCAGGCTCAGGCCATACAACAAACCGGCGCGATGCGCGTCGCCGCAACCGGTGGGATCCACCACCTGCGCCGCCGCGATCGGTGCGATCTGCTGCTCGCCCTCTTTCGTCCACAGGCTGGCTCCTTCGCCGCCACGCGTGACGATGGCGGCTTGCAAGCCCCGTGCCAGCTCAGCAATGCTGCTGCCCGTGCGCTGTTCCACCACGCCGGCTTCATAGTCGTTGACCGTGAGCACCTGCGCCCATTGCAGCATGCGGCGCAGATCGGCGCCGTCGAACAGGGGCATGGCCTGACCCAGGTCGAAGATGAAGGGAATGCCCGCCGCGTGCAGGCGCTCGGCATGGGCGAACATGCCTTCCTTGGCGTCCGGCGCGACGATGGCCCAGGCCGCTTGAGCGCCACTGACGTCGTTCTGCGCGGAGAAGCTCATGGCGCCGGGGTGGAAGGCGGCGATCTGGTTGTCGTCCAGATCGGTCGTGATGAAGCATTGCGCGGTCAGGGTCTGGGGAATCACCTTGACGCGGCTGGCGTCGATTTCCAGCGCGCGCAGACGTTCCAGGTAATCGCCGGCGTCCTCGCCCACGGTGGCGACCGGGACCGGATTGCCGCCCAGCAGCTTCAGGTTGTAGGCGATATTGCCGGCGCAGCCGCCATATTCCTTGCGCATGGACGGCGTCAGGAACGAAACGCTCAGCGACTGGACGCGCTCGGGCAGGATGTGCTCTTTGAAGCGGCCTTCGAAGACCGCGATCGTGTCAAAAGCCATCGAACCGCAAACCAGCACAGGGGATGCCATGGGAGTCCTTTATCGGGGAAATCAGGGAAAGAATTTGTCCAGCTGGTAGCCGTTGACCTGCGCGCCCGCGATACGCAGCGGGACACTCAGGCTTTGCTCACCACCAGCGGGGAAAGCGCCGCGCGTGCCGGCGGGCAGATAGTCCTCGGGGCGCAATACCTTGCGCACCACGACGGTATCCGACAGGTCGGTCAATTCCAGCACGAGCGCGGGCCAGGGTTGCGGCTTGTCGTAGCGATTGCGCAAGGTCACGCTGAGGACCAGGCGGGTGATGCCATCTTCGGCGGCCGCCGCACCGGAGGGCGGCTGCAACGACGATGCCGTGATGGAAATGCGTTCCAGCCGGCGGGCATAGCCTACCTCGCAGCCCAGCGCGCCGCAGACGGACTGCAAGGCCGGGCGCAGCGCCGGCACGGCGCCGGCCACCGACGATCGATAAACGTAAAGCCCCTGCAGGCCCAACACGCACAGGGCCAGCAGGCAGCCGACCGCCCACAGGCGGCGGATCAGGGCGGCGCGGCGCAGGCGCGATTCGTCCATGAAGACCGGCGGTGCCATGCCGGTGTCGACGTCGTCGTCGTACCGGGTACGCGCGTCGCCTCTGACCGGGGTGTAGGCGACAGGGTCGGCGTCCTCGTCTTCATCGATGCCGTGGTCGCGGTTGGGGTAGATATAGACCGGGTCGTCGTGGCTGCCGAGGCGGCCGGCTCCGGGGACCTCCGGCCGGCGATCGTCAACCGCATCATGACGATCGCGGTCCGCGATGGGATGGCCGTGCAGATCGTCATCGTATTCATCATCGGCAGGATCGACGTAGATCGGCCGTTGGCGATGGCGGATGACTTGGGGGTCGTCTTCAGGCGCATCAAAGCGACGCCCCTGCGTACCGCCGTGCGAAACCTCACGCGTACCGAGTCCCGCCGGCGAACGCATCACGGACGGCGGGGTCTTGGCAGAGACGCTGTCATCGACGTTGGCGTCCTCTTCGACCTCCTCGTCGTCATCGAGCGGTTCGTCTTCATCCTCACGCTCGTCGCGGATGATGAAGGTCGGCTCCTGCCGTCGCGCTTCCGCACGGCTACGCAGAACCGAAGGCGGCTCGGCGGCCAGGACGGGTTCCTTGGCCCACAACTGGGCGTCGGAGATGTCATCGCGCACGACGCTCGGTGCGTCGGGTGCGGCAGGTGTGAGCGGAGCGGTCGGCGGCGCGAGCCGGATGTCCCATGGCGGGGCCGGATCGTGGCCACCGTGCACGACAGGTGGGACCTGCGGCGTTACCGCGGGAGGCACCACCGGCTTGGGCGCGGGCGGCTCGCTAGCCGCGGGAGGCGGGACCACAGCCGCGGCCACCGGCTCGGGCGGAGCCGGGGGCGTCAAGGTCGGCATGTCTTCGTCGACGATCGCCTCGTAGCCGTCGAACACCCGCGCGCAGACGCCGCAACGAACCAGCCCGTTGCGCACCCGCAATTGATCCGCGACCACCTTGAAGGCGGTTCCGCAATGGGGGCAGCGTGTAGTCAGGGCCATGGCGCGCGTTCCGCTTCAGCGGCAATCAGGTCCGGCGGCCATGCAGGCAAACCCAGCCGTCGAGCGCGCGCCATACCGACATCCGCAGGTACTTCGCATACACCGCGCACACTTCCTCGGCCTGCCGTTCCAGCACGCCGGACAGCACCAGCGAGCCACCCGGCGCGACGCGGCTACTCAGCAACGGCGCCAGTACTTTCAATGGATTGGACAGGATGTTCGCCACCACCACGTCGCTCGCGCCCTCGGGCATGGCATCGGGCAGCATCGCTTCGACATCGACCTGGTTGACCTTGGCGTTCTCCAGGGTCGAGAGGACCGCCTGTTCGTCGATATCCACCGCTACCGTATGGCCGGCACCGAGCTTGCGCGCGGCGATGGCCAGGATGCCCGAGCCGCAGCCGTAATCCAGCACCGTGGCCGCCCGCGGCAGCGATGCTTCCAGCCACGCCAGGCACAAATGGGTAGTGGGATGGCTGCCGGTGCCGAAGGCCAGCCCCGGATCGAGTTCGATGTGGATGCCACCGCCGGCGTCCGGCACCTGGTCCATGCCAGGCACCGCGGGATCGTCGCGATGCCAGCTGGGCACGATCCAGATGCGATCGGAAATATGGATAGGGCCGAATTGCGCTTGCGTCAGACGCACCCAGTCGGCGTCAGGCACGTCGCGCAGGGACCAGTCCGCGAACGCGGCCGCGTAATCCTGGCCGAGGACACCGACCACCTCCTCGATGATCTGCGCCGGATCGGCGCCATCGGGCAACAAGGCGACGACCTGGTTGTGCTCCCAGGCCTGCACGTCCGGCTCCGTACCGGGCTCGCCGAACAGGGGCTGCTCCTGTTCGGTGTCGCGGTCCGCGTCCTCGACCGATACCGACAACACGCCGGCCGCCAGCAATTCGTCGGACACGGCTTCGGCCTGCGCCTCGGGGCAATGGAGCACGAGCTCACGCATAATGATTTCCGTCTTGAATACGCCGTCCCGGAGCCCAGTCCGGCCTGGCCGTCAGATAACCGACCCTGCCGGTAAAAAAACAGGGCCCACAGGCCCTGATTGTAGTAGCTGCGCTCAAGGACGTTGCGCGAGCTTGTGCTCCAGATAGTGGATGCTGGTGCCGCCCTCGATGAAGCGGGCATCCTGCAGCAACTCACGGTGCAAGGGGATGTTGGTGGAAATGCCTTCGACCACCATCTCCGACAACGCGATACGCATGCGGGCCAGGGCCTGCTCGCGATCGTCGCCATAGGTGATGACCTTGGCGATCATCGAGTCGTAGTTGGGCGGAACGAAATAGCCGTTGTACGCATGCGAGTCGATACGCACGCCCGGGCCACCAGGGGTGTGCCAGTTCGTGATGCGGCCAGGGCTGGGCACGAAACGGAACGGATCCTCGGCGTTGATGCGGCATTCCAGGGCATGGCCCTTGAACTGGACGTCGCGCTGGCGCAGCGTGAACTTCTCGCCGGCGGCGATGCGGATCTGCTGCTGCACCAGGTCGATGCCGGTGATCAGTTCGGTCACCGGATGCTCCACCTGGATGCGGGTGTTCATCTCGATGAAGTAGAACTCGCCGTTCTCGAACAGGAACTCGAAGGTACCGGCACCGCGATAGCCGATCTTGCGGCAGGCGTCGGCACAGCGGTCACCGATGCGTTCGATCAGGCGGCGCGGGATACCGGGCGCGGGCGCCTCTTCGATCACCTTCTGGTGGCGGCGCTGCATGGAGCAGTCGCGCTCGCCCAGCCAGACGGCGTTGCGGCCGCCATCAGCCAGAATCTGGATTTCCACATGGCGCGGGTTCTCGAGGAACTTCTCCATATAGACTTCCGGGTTGTTGAAGGCCGCGCCGGCTTCCGAACGCGTCATGGTGACCGCGTTGATCAGGGCCGCTTCGGTATAGACCACGCGCATGCCGCGGCCACCGCCGCCACCCGCGGCCTTGATGATGACCGGGTAGCCGACCTCGCGCGCTATGCGCATGATCTCTTGCGGATTGTCGGGCAAAGCGCCTTCGGAACCAGGCACCACCGGCACACCGGCTTCGATCATGGCGCGCTTGGCGCTGACCTTGTCACCCATCAGGCGAATCGAGTCAGGGCGCGGACCGATGAAGACGAAACCGCTTTTTTCCACCCGATCGGCGAAGTCGGCGTTTTCCGACAGGAAGCCATAACCAGGATGGATGGCCTCCGCGTCGGTGACTTCCGCCGCCGAGATGATGGCCGGCATGTTGAGGTAGCTTTCGCGCGAGGGCGCCGGGCCGATACAGACGGACTCGTCAGCCAGCCGGACATACTTGGCTTCGCGGTCGGCCTCGGAGTGCACCACCACGGTTTTGATGCCCAGCTCGCGGCAAGCGCGTTGAATGCGCAGCGCGATCTCGCCGCGATTGGCGATGAGTATTTTTTCGAACATGGAAGCTATCGCTTTAGCCGATGACGAACAGAGGTTGGCCGTATTCGACGGGTTCGCCGTTCTCGACCAGGATTTCCTTGATGACGCCGGACTTGTCGGCTTCGATCTCATTGAGCAGCTTCATCGCTTCGATGATGCACAGCGGATCGCCTTCCTTGACGGTCTGACCGACGTCGACGAACGGTGCGGAGCCCGGATTGGGCGAACGGTAGAACGTGCCGACCATGGGCGCCTTCACCGCGTGGCCCTGCACCACCGGCGCGGCCGGGGCAGCAGCGGCCGGCGCCGCGGCGGCTGCCGCGGGCGCTGCGGCCATCACGGCTTCGGGGGCGTGGTAAGCCACGGGCTGCAAGGTCTGGGAGAACTTGACGATGCGAACCTTGCCCTCACCCTCGGTGATTTCCAGTTCGGCAATGCCCGATTCGGCCACCAGGTCGATCAGGGTTTTAAGTTTTCGGAGGTCCATGAAGCTGCTTCCCGGTGTTTTGACGGCATTCGCCCGTAGTGATGGGTGCCGTACGCTTAGGTGGAGATGAAAAGCTTGGAGATGTCGCGGTTCAGTGCCGCGCCGCATACCGCAGAGCGGCTTCGTAGCCGTCCGCGCCCAGGCCCGAAATAAGTCCCACGGCCAAATCCGACAAATATGAGTGATGCCGGAAAGGCTCGCGCTTATACAAATTGGACAGATGAACTTCGATGAAAGGGATGGCAACCGCGGCCAACGCATCGCGTACGGCCACGCTGGTGTGTGTATACGCAGCGGCGTTGATCACGATGAAATCGGTGCCGTCCTGGCGCGCCGCCTGAATGCGATCGACCAGATCCCCTTCGTGATTGCCTTGCCAATGCCGCAGCTCGACACCTAGCTCCGCCGCCAGGGCGAGGAGGTTGTCGTTGATCTGGGCCAGGGTGAGGCTGCCGTAGATTCCCGGCTCACGGGTGCCCAACAGATTCAGATTCGGGCCGTGCAAGACCAGTATGCGTTGCGCCATTGCTGCTTCTCAGTCCCCGCGCGTTGTCCGATGCCCCACTTGACGGGCATCCGGTCGCGTGTGGACCGCTATTTGGATAAAGGTAGAAAGTACGGGTGAAGGTACTTACAAACGGTACTCGTAGAGCGGTATTTATGAAGGCACTTCTCAGGGTACTCAGATGCTACTTACAAACACGGCGTCACCAGGACGCCGATACTGCAGGCAGGTTAATCTGCCGCGAAAATCACCAATAAGGCAGCTTTTTACGACAAATCTCTTTATTTGTCTATGGTCGATACAGCTGGAAATCACGCACCCAGCGATTTGAGCCATGCACTGACCTCATCTTCCTTCACCGTGCCGAGAACTTTATGGCTAATTGCGCCATCTTTGTCTAACAGGACGGTAAATGGTAGACCGCCAGGGCCGTTACCCATGCCGCGCATCAAGTCTATCGCACCCGGACCCGCCACCAGCAAAGGGTAGGAAACTGGCACTTTAGCGGCAAATTTACGCATATTGTCGGCAGTATCGACGCCGATTCCCACGAACTGAGCCTGCGGGTGCAGTTTGCTCAAAGCATCCAGCGCGGGCATCTCCTTGACGCAGGGCGCACACCACGTTGCCCAGAAATTGACCAACATGGGTTTGCCGCGCCAGTCGCCCAAGCGATGGCTGCCACCGCTCAGATCGGGAAACTGCCGGCCCAGCAGGTCGCGCGTCGCCGCGCCACTCCCCATATCCGCCGCCAGGGCCATTGGCGTATGGCGGGCCAGCCAGGCGGTCGTTGCCAGCGTGAGCGTGCGCAAAAGAAAGGTGCGTCTGTCCATGCCCGTGATATTACTCATTACCTGGCCCGGTGGCACCTCCCGCGACAGGTAATGATCTCGCACAAAAGTCCGAGCCGTGGCCACCCTCTACAATGCGTGCAGGAGAAATACCTCATGCATCTGCACATTCTCGGCATCTGCGGCACTTTCATGGGCGGTCTGGCGCTGGTGGCCCGTGCCGCCGGCCACACCGTCACCGGCTGCGACACCGGCGTCTACCCTCCCATGAGTACGCAGTTGGAGGAACAAGGTATCGCGCTGACGGAAGGCTATGGCGCCGACCAAATTGCGCTCAAACCCGACCTCTATGTGATCGGCAACGTCGTCACGCGCGGCAACCCCTTGATGGAAGCCATCCTGGAGTCCGGCGCCCCCTACGTCTCCGGTCCGCAATGGCTGTGCGAGAACGTACTGGCCGGGCGCCATGTCCTGGCCGTGGCCGGCACGCACGGCAAGACCACCACCAGTTCCATGCTGGCGTGGATTCTGGACTACGCCGGGCTCAAGCCGAATTTCCTGATCGGCGGCGTGGCGCGCGATCTCAAGGTATCGGCCCGCTTCGACCCGCAAGTACCTTGGTTCGTCATCGAGGCCGATGAATACGACACCGCTTTTTTCGACAAGCGGTCCAAGTTCGTCCATTACCGTCCCCGCAGCGCCATCCTCAATAACCTGGAATACGATCACGCCGACATCTTCCCCGATCTGGCCGCCATCGAGACCCAGTTCCATCACCTGGTCCGCACCATTCCCGCGGGTGGCCGCATCGTGCTGCCGCAAGCCGATGCCGCCTTGGACCGTGTCGTGGCGCGCGGTTGCTGGACGCCGACGGTGCGTTTCGGCACGGGCGCGGCCTGGGAGGCCGGTGATCCGGCGGATGACGGCAGCTTCGAGGTCCGCCATGAGGGCCAGGCCGTGGGCCACGTTCGCTGGGACCTGAGCGGTGCGCACAACCGCGCCAATGCGCTGGCTGCCCTGGCGGCGGCCGACCATGTGGGGGTGTCCGCCGCCACCGGCATCGCCGCCCTGTCCGTCTTCGGCGGCGTCAAGCGCCGCATGGAGTTGCGCGGCACCGTGCATGGCATCAAGGTCTATGACGATTTCGCCCATCATCCGACCGCCATCGCCACCACGCTGGAAGGCCTGCGCCGCCAAGTCGGACCGGCGCGCATTCTGGCGGTGCTGGAGCCGCGTTCCAACACCATGAAGCTGGGCGCCATGGCCGACCGCCTGCCGGCGGCACTGGCCGATGCCGACCTGGTGTTCTGCTTCGGTGCCAGCAGCGGCAAGCACGCCTTGGGCTGGGATCCCGCCAAGGTGCTCGCGCCGCTGGGCGCGCGCGCTTCCGGCCACGACGATCTGGATGAATTGGTGCGAGCCGTCACACAGGCCGCCCGCCCCGGCGACCACATCCTGGTGATGAGCAACGGCGGCTTCGGCGGCGTACACGGCAAGCTGCTCGACGCCCTGGCCGGTGCCCAGGCCGGAACCTCGATCGATGCCACGGCCGGGGCCCTGCCCGGTATCGATACGGCAGTGCGGAAATGACGATGATCCTTTATCTGCACGGATTCCGTTCTTCGCCGGCCTCGTTCAAGGCGCGCCTGATGGCACAAGCCATGGCCGAGCGCGGCCTTGCCGATGACTGGCGCTGCCCACAACTGCCCGCCAGCCCGCGCGAGGCGATCGCCCTGGCGATGTCCCTGGCGCAAGACACCCGCCCGCACGCGCTGACGGTGATCGGTTCTTCCCTGGGCGGCTACTACGCCTGCTGGCTGGCGGAGCAGTTGAACTGCCGCGCCGTGCTGCTGAATCCGGCGGTCCACGCGCCGCGCGACCTCGCCACCCAGGTCGGCGCGCAGACTATGTATCATTCGGGCGAGCCATTCGAGTTCCAAGCGGAGTACGTGCAGGAACTTGCCGCCATCGAGGTAAAGCGACCGACCCGGCCCGAACGCTATTTTCTGGTAGCTGCCACGGGCGACGAAGTGCTCGATTGGCAGGAAATGCGGGATTTTTACGCTGGCAGCCGCCAACGGATCATTCCCGGCAGCGACCATGGCATTGCCGATTTCGAAAAATATCTGCCCGAAGTCCTGGAATTCGCGCTGCGGGATGGACACTCATAGCCCGCCGCGGCAAGCGCGCATGTCATGCCGAAGCCAGAACTTTCAATATCTCTACTCCTATATATACATAGATAAACAACGCCGGGCTCGCGCGCCGGCGCCTGACAAGAACCCCGCATTCGCGCATGGCCGCTCGCCAGCCGTGCCCACAAACAGATCCTGACCATGCACGTGTTTTACGAAGACGACGGCGCTTTCAAAGCCGGCCGCATCATGTCCGAAACGGACGCCAGCCTTCAAGTCGAAGCAGACTCCGGCAAGCGCAGCAAGATCAAGCGGGCCAATACCCTGTTCACCTTCGACAAGCCGGAGCCCACCGAGCTGCTGCGCCAGGCCGAGGCGGCCGCCGCGGAGATCGACCTGCAATTCCTGTGGGAGTGCGCGCCACAGGAAGAATTCGACACGCCCGCGCTGGCGGCCGACTATTTCGGCCATGCACCGTCCCCGGTGGAACAGGCGGCTCTGTTGATGCGCCTGCACGGCGCCCCGGCGTATTTCCACCGGCGCGGCAAGGGACGTTATCGTCCGGCCCCGCCCGACATCCTGGCCGCCGCCCTGGCCGCCATCGAGAAAAAGCGCCTGCAAGCCGAGCAGCAGGAGCACTGGGTCGACGACATGGCCGCCGGCAAGCTGCCGGACGAAATCCGCGAAGCCGCCGAAAACCTGTTGATCCGGCCCGACAAGAACACCCAGCAGTGGAAGGCGCTGGACGCCGCCTGCGCGCGCCTGCAGAAAACGCCCGACCGGCTGCTGCTGGAGCTGGGTGCGTGGCCCCATGCGCTGGCCCTGCATATGCGCCGTTTCCTGGCCGTCAACTTCCCGCGCGGCACCGGCTTCCCCGATGTCGCCGTGCCGCCGCTGGACAAGGAACTGCCGCTGGCGGACGCGGAAATCTATTCGGTCGATGACGTCACCACCACCGAAATCGACGATGCGCTGTCGGTCACCGAACTGGAAGACGGCCTGGTCCGCGTCGGCGTGCACGTGGCCGCGCCCGGGCTGGCCGTGACGCGGGGCAGCGAGCTGGATGCCCTGGCGCGCGCGCGCCTGTCCACGGTCTATATGCCCGGCGACAAGATTCCCATGCAGCCGGATGCCGTCATCCAGGCGTTTTCGCTGGATGCGGGGCGTGAAGTGCCCGCGCTGTCGCTGTACGCGACGATCAACCCGTCGACCGGCGAAGTGGTCGAATCGGTCAGCCGCGTGGAGCGCATCGTGGTGCGCGAGAACCTGCGCCACAACACCTTGGACGGTGAAATCAGCGAGGCCGCGCTGGCCGATCCGCAGGCTGCCCTGCCCTACGCCCACTGGCTGCGGCCGCTATGGCGCGTGGCGCTGGCCTTGAGCGCCAAACGCGAGGAAGTGCGCGGCAAGCCGGAAAACAACAGCCGGGTCGAGTACAGCTTCTACCTGGACGGCCCGGCCGACAATCCGGACACGCCGGTACGCCTGGTGCCGCGCCAACGCAACGCGCCGCTGGATCGCATGGTGGCGGAATTCATGATCCTGGCCAACAACCAGTGGGGCGGCCTGCTGGCCCAGCACGGCGTGCCCGGCATCTATCGTTCGCAGCAGGCCGGCCGCGTGCGCATGAGCACGCAGCCGCTGCCGCATGAAGCGATTGGCGTGCCGCAATATGCGTGGAGCACTTCGCCGCTGCGCCGCTATGTCGATCTGGTCAACCAATGGCAGCTCATCGCCGCGGTGGACAACGGCGTGTCGGCGCGCCTGGTGGCGCCCTTCAAGCCCAAGGACGCCGACCTGTTCGCCATCATCGGGGCCTTCGACGCGCAATACGGCGCCTGGGCGGACTTCCAGAATTCGATGGAACGCTACTGGTGCCTGCGCTGGCTCAAGCAGCAGAACGTCACCCGTACCACCGCCAGCGTGATCCGCGACGACCTGGTGCGCCTGAGCAATGCGCCGCTGGTGGTCCGTGTGGGCAATCTGCCGGCGCTGGACCGCGGTACGCAGGTGACCATCGATATCCTGGGCACCGACGAATTGGCGCTGGAAGCCGAATGCCGCTATGTCGGCGAGGTGGTGCAGGCGGACAGCCAAGACGGCCAGGACACCCCGACGACGAACGGCTGACCCGTCTCCTCTTGCAAGCTCACCCGCAAGCTTGCCCGCAAGCTTGCCCCCGAGCCTCTCCTCGAGCCTCCCCCTTTGCCGTCCTTTTTGCCGGCGCCCGGGCGCGCCGGTACGCTATCATCGGCGGATTCGGCGCGTCAGGCAGCGCGTCGGGCAGTTCGTCAGGCGGCAAATCAGCCATGTCGCTGCTGGTAACCGGAATGAAGCGAAAAGAATGAGGGCTGGCGCGACACCGCGCCAAGGGGAGACATCATGCGCATCCTGCTCGTCGAAGACAATCTCGACCTTGGCGATGCGGTCGAAAGCAAGCTACGCAACGCGGGGCACAGCGTCCAGTGGGTCCGTGACGGCGAGTCCGCCTTGCAATGGGCACGCCACGAGACCTGGGATGCGCTGGTGCTGGACATCATGCTGCCCGGCAAGAGCGGCTTCGACGTCATCCGCGAACTGCGCGCAAATGGCCTGGAGGCACCGGTGCTGGTGGTCACCGCCCGTTCCGAAATCGAAGACAAGATCGACATGCTGGATCTGGGCGCCGACGACTACCTGGTCAAGCCCTTCGACCTGCGCGAGCTGGAAGCACGCCTGCGCGCCTTGATGCGGCGGCCCGCCGGCCGCACCACCAGCCTGGCGACCTACGGCAACCTGGCGCTGGACCTGGCCGGCCGCACTGCCGTGATGAACGGCACTCCCCTTGAACTGGGCCGGCGCGAATTCCGCCTGCTGGAGATCCTGCTCAGCCGCCAGGGCAGTACCGTGGCCAAGGAAAGGCTGATGAGCCAGCTGTTCGATCTGGACGACGTTTCCCTGAACGCCCTCGAGCTGTTGATTTCCCGACTGCGCAAGAAACTGGCGGCGTCCTCGGTGGATATCGTCACGGTGCGGGGGGTCGGCTACCAGGCACGCATCAGCGAGAGCGTCACGGCTTGATCGAGCGCCGCGACTCCGCGCGCCGTGTGTCCATCCACGGCCGCATTTTCGCCATGGGCCTGCTGTTGCTGGGCTGTACATCCATCGGCGTGGCGCTATTCCTGCATCATGACGCGCGCCGCGCCGCGGACCGCGCTTTCGACCGCTTACTGGCCGCTTCCGCGCTGACCATCGCGGGATCGGTACGCATCGACGACAGCGGCATCGTGGTCGAACCGCCGCACGCCGCGCTGGCCATGCTGTCCGGCATGGACCGCGTGTTCTACACGGCGCGCGGCCCGGATGGCGCGGCGATCACCGGCTACGACGACCTGGCATGGTCATTGGCACCGGCGCGCTCATCCAGTCCCGTGTTCGACGACATCGACTATCGCGACGAACCCGTGCGCGTTGCGACGGTGGGGCGCCTGGTGGCCGGCGGACCCCACGCCGGCTGGGTCACCATCCGTGTCGCCGAGACCCTGGACGCGCGCAATGCATTGACCGCGGAGATCTGGCAACGCGGCATCGCGCCGTTGCTGGTGATCGTGCCGCTGGCGCTGGCCTTGCTGTGGTTCGGCCTGCGCCGCGCGTTCGCGCCCCTGGCGGCGATGGAGCAGGAGCTGAGCCGTCGCGACCCCGACGATCTGCGGCCGCTGGACATGCCCGCGCCGCGCGAGGTCACGCGGCTGGCGGAAGCGCTGAACGGCGTCATGCCACGGCTGGAAAGCGCCATGCGCAATATCAACACGCTGGTGGCCGACGCCGCGCATCAGGTGCGCACGCCGCTGGCGTCGCTGCGCGCGCAGGCCGAAGTGGCGATGGAAGAGACCGATCCGCAGCGTCTGCACGAGCGCGTGACGCGTATCCACCAGAACGCCACGCTGGCCAGCCAATTGGTCAGCCAGTTGCTGATGGACGCCACCATTACCCACCGCCTGGGCATGCGCGGCACGGCCAGCGTGGGTCTCGCGGAAATCGTCAATGACACGCGCAACCATATCGGCCCGCTGGAAGCCACGCGGCTGCGCATCTTCATCGCGCCGGAGGTGCGCCGCGCCCGCGTGACGGGCGACCGCGTGGCCTTGCGCGAAATGCTGCGCAACCTGGTCGACAACGCCTTGCGCTACGCCGAGCAGGGGCCCATCGAGATACGGGTGACGCCAGTGGCGGCCTTGCGCGTGGCCATCACGGTGAACGACCACGGCCCGGGCATTCCGGACAACGAAATCGAGCGGGTGCAGGAACGTTTCCAACGCGGCAGCAGCGGCGCCGGTCAGCCCGGATCCGGGCTGGGGCTGGCCATCGTGCGCACGGTGGCCAATGCGCATGGCGGTACGTTGTGGCTGCAGAATCGCCCGGGCGGCGGCCTGGCGGCCAAGGTAGTGCTGCCGCGCGTCAAGCCGACCTACAAGAAGACCGTGGCCGTGCTGGCGCTTGCCATGGCGGGCCTGCTGGCAGCCGCGTCGGTGCCCGCGCCGGCACGGGCGCAGGCCTGCGGCAGAGAACCGGAGACGACACGGTATCCGACCGCCACGCCCGGTGATCCGGTCCTGACCATCGCCGGCACCACCGACACGCCAACGATGAGCGGCTTGATCCAGTCCTTCCAGAACGCCCATCCCGGCGTCGCGGTGACCTATCGGGAAATGGGCAGCCGCGCGCTCTACGAGGCTGCCGTCGCCGAGCGCCTGCCCGACGTCGACGTGTTGATGAGCCCGGCGACGGACCTGCAGATACGCCTGGCCAATGACGGCTACGCACTGCGTTACGACACGACGCGCACGGCCGGCATGCCGGAATGGGCCACTTGGCGCAACGAAGTGTTCGGCTTCACGCTCGAGCCGGTGGTCATCGTCTACAACCCCCGCCGCTACACCGAAGCCACCGCGCCACGCTCGCACGCCGCGCTGCTGCGCCTGCTGGAAAACGAAGGCGCCACCCTGCACGGCCGTATCGGCACGTATGACCTGACGCGCAGCAGCGTGGGTTATCTGCTGGCCGAACAGGACGAGCAGGTCTCCTCCGACTTCTGGGGCCTGGCTCACGCACTGGGCCGCGCGGGCGTGCGGCGCGCCGCCTGCGGCGCGGACATGCTGGATGCCATCGAGCGCGACGAACTGGACCTGGGCTACAACGTCCTGGGTTCGCATGCGCTGGCGCGCGCAGCGGCAGGCGGACGCATAGGTGTGGTCTTTCCCCAGGATTACGAATTGGTGCTGACACGTTCGGTGCTGATCACGCGCAAGACGCGCCAGCCGGCGCTCGCGCGCGAGCTGGTCGATTGGCTGCTGTCGCCAGCCGGCCAAGCCGCCGCCGCGCGCCAGGCGGGATTGGGGTCGCTCATCGCCGGCACGCCGGGTCCGTGGACAGCGGACGGCGTGCTGACGCGCACGCCGGGCATCGTGCAGCCTATTGCCATGGGTCCGGGTTTGCTGGCCGGCCTGGACCGCCAGCGCCAGGCGCGCTTCATTCGCAACTGGGCCCGGCTGGTGGGCGAGTCGGCGCCACCCAAATAACGCGACGAACGCACGCGGACACGGGGGAAGCGGCAGCAGTCAATGCGCGCGTGCTGCATCCTGCGCGGCGATGACAGCTGCTCCGTCCCTCTTACCCGCAACAGCGCGGCCATCTGTCATCGCGCCAAGCGTCGACGACAGGACGACGACAGTATTGCAATCCTAAGATGCTGCTCAGACGACATCAAAAGTCGCCTATAAAAATTCCAATACGAATTCCAACGGAGAGACACCCATGCTTGCCCAGTCCCGCCTCGCGGCCGCCTGCGCCGCCGCATTCGCCTTTGCTTCCGCCAGCGCCCTGGCCCAGGTCCCCGCCGGCTACCCCGCCGATTACCAGAAGATCATCGATGGCGCCAAGAAAGAAGGCACCGTGGTGATCTACTCGACCACCGACACCAAGGCCGCCGGGCCCATCATCAAGGGTTTCGAAGCAGCCTATCCCGGCGTCAAGGTCGAATACAACGACATGAACAGCACCGAGCTGTACAACCGCTTCATCAGCGAGCAGGCGGCTGGCGGCAACAGCGGCGACGTGGTGTGGAGCTCGTCCATGGATTCGGCGCTGAAGCTGGCGACCGATTACGCCTTGCAGTACAAGTCGCCCGAAAGCGGCAAGCTGCCGTCCTGGGCGGTATGGAAGGATTCCGCCTACGGCACCACGTATGAGCCGGCTGTCTTCATCTACAACAAGCGCCTGATCGCGCAGGCCGACGTGCCCAGCACCCACGCCGCGCTGGCCAAGCTGATCGCGTCGCAGACCGACAAGTTCAAGAACAAGGTCACCACCTACGACATCGAGAAGTCCGCCGTGGGCTTCATGCTGGCGGTGCAGGACAAGGCCAACGACAGCAAGTACTTCGACACCTTGCGCGATACCGCCAAGGGCGGCCTGGTGGTGCAGTCCTCCACCGGCACGATGATGGAACGCGTGTCGTCGGGCGAGAACCTGATCGGCTACAACATCCTGGGTTCGTATGCCGAAACGCGCGCCAAGACCGACACCTCCATCGGCATCGTCTACCCCACCGACTACACGCTGGTGCTGTCGCGCGTGTCCTTCATCGCCAAGAAGTCCAAGCACCGCAATGCCGCCAAACTGTGGCAGGACTTCCTGTTGTCGCAGAAGGGCCAGGACATCGTCGCCAACCAGGCCGACATGGCCTCGATCCGTGACGACATCCCCGGCGACAACGATGTCGACGGCATGACCAAGAAGCTGGGCAACGCGCTCAAGCCCATCCCGGTCAACGAAACGCTGCTCGACTATCTCGAACAGAAGAAGCGCCTGGAGTTCATCAAGGACTGGCGCGCCGCCGCGGGCAAGTAAACGGTCGGCCCAGGCCTGTCCCTGCGGGCGCCCTGCCAGGGTTGCCCGCAGGGCCTGCGCCTGCGCCTGTACCCAGCTCTTCATCAGGATTCCATCATGCAGTCATTGCGCTCAAAATGGCAGTCGCTGCCGCGCGGCGTGACGGTCGTGATCACGGCACTGGCCATCTACGTGCCGCTGTCGCTGATCATCTACCAGAGCTTTCTGTCGGCGCCTTTCTTCATGCCGTCCAAGACTGTCAGTCTGGACGCCTTTCGCTTCATCTTCGACGACCCGGATTTCTACAAGGCCCTGGTGAGCGGCCTGATCCTGGCGTTCGGGCTATTCATCATCGCCGTGCCGCTGGGTGGCATGCTGGCTTTCCTGATGATACGCACCGACCTGCCGGGACGGCGCTGGATCGAACCGCTGATCCTGGTGCCCGTCTTCGTCTCGCCCATGGTGCTGGGCTTCGGCTACGTGGTGGCCGCCGGCCCGGTCGGCTTCTTCTCGAAGTGGACGCAAGACCTGCTGGGCTTCGTGCCGTGGAATATCTATTCCATGACCAGCATCGTCATCATCGCCGGCCTGACCCATGTGCCGCACGCGTATCTCTACATTTCATCGGCCCTGCGCAGCATGGGCTCCGATGTGGAGGAAGCCGCGCGCATCACGGGCGCGTCGCCGCTGCGGGTGATGATGACCGTCAGCCTGCCGATGGTGCGGCCTGCCCTGCTCTATGCCAGCGTGCTGCTGTTTTTCCTGGGCCTGGAGGTCTTCGGCCTGGTGCTGGTGCTGGGCGACCCGGAAGGCAACCTGGTGCTGGCGACCTATCTGTACAAGCTGACCAACAAGCTGGGCGTGCCGTCCTATCACTTGATGGCAGCGGTGACCGTGGTGCTGATCTGCATGACCATCCCGCTGGTGGCCTTGCAACGCCGCCTGATGCGTACCGCCAACCGTTTCGTCACCATGAAGGGCAAGGCCTCGCGGGCCCGGGCCCTGCCGTTGGGCAAGTGGCGCTGGGCCGCGGGCGGCGTGGTGGCGGCGTGGCTGTTCGTCACCGTGGTGGTGCCGCTGGTGGGCGTGATGCTGCGCGCCTTCGTGTCCAATTGGGGCATGGGCGTCAGGCTGGTGGACGTCTTGTCGCTGGAAGCCTTCCGCAGCGTGTTCGCATCGCCCAACCTGATCCGCGCCATCGTCAACTCGGTGGCCATCGGGGTGATCGGCGGCGTGCTGGCGGTGGTCTGCTACGGCTTCATCGGCCTGGCCATGCACCGGCGCCAGGACGGCGTCACGCGTTTCCTCGACTACAGCGTGCTGGTGCCACGGGCCGTACCCGGCCTGCTCGCCGGCCTGGCCTTTCTGTGGGTGTTCCTGTTCGTGCCGCTATGGCTGGATAACGCCCTGGACGAAGGCGGCTTCCTGTCGGCCCTGCCTTACGCCGATTGGCTGCGCGAGAACTTCGTCGAGTGGCTGCGCAGCGTGCGCAGCACCATCTTCAGCGTCTGGGTGGCCTACACCGTCGTCTGGATGGCCTACGGCCTGCGCCTGATCTCCTCCACCCTGCTGCAGGTCGGACCGGAACTGGAAGAAGCCGCGCGCAGCTCGGGCGCCCGCCGTGGCCAGGTGACGCGCCACGTCACCGTACCGTTGGCGCGCCACGGCCTGGTCGGAGCCTGGCTGCTGATGTTCCTCATTTTCGAGCGTGAATACTCCACCGGCGTGTACCTGCTGTCGCCCGGCACGGAGACCATCGGGTCGATGCTGGTGTCGCTGTGGGCGACCGGCGCCATCGACATCGTGGCCGCGCTGTCCTTCATCAATATCGTGCTGGTCGTCATCGGCCTGGGCGTTGCCCTGCGATTCGGAGTGAAACTTCATGATTGAACTTTCGGTGGAAGACCTGCACCTGGACTACGGCGACGTGCCGGTGCTCAAGGGCGTATCGATGGATCTGCGCCAGGGCGAAGTGGTCTCGCTGCTGGGACCGTCCGGTAGCGGCAAGACCACGCTGCTGCGCGCGGTGGCCGGCCTGGAAGCCGCCAAGCGCGGCAGGATCACCATCGGCGAACGCGTGGTGTTCGATGGCGCGAAGGGCGAAGTGCCGGCCGAGGACCGCAACCTGGGGTTGGTATTCCAGTCCTACGCGCTGTGGCCGCACAAGACGGTCTATGAAAATGTCGCCTATCCCCTGCAACTGCGCCGCACGCCCACCGCGGAAACGCGCCAGCGCGTGCAGGAAGTGCTGGACCAGTTGGGGCTGGGCCACCTGGCGGCACGCCATCCCCATCAACTGTCGGGGGGCCAGCAGCAGCGCGTGGCCATCGGCCGGGCGCTGGTCTATAACCCGCCGGTCATCCTGCTGGACGAACCTTTGTCCAATCTGGATGCGAAATTGCGCGAAGAAGCGCGCGCATTCCTGCGTGAACTGATCGTTCGGCTGGGTCTGTCGGCCTTGATGGTGACCCACGACCAGAGCGAGGCGCTGGCGATTTCCGATCGCATCCTGCTGCTGAACAACGGCCGCATCGAACAGCAGGGCACGCCGCAGCAGATGTATGGCTCGCCGCGGACGCTGTTCTGCGCCGAGTTCATGGGCAGCAACAATCGTATGAATGGCCGAGTCAGCGAGATCCGTGACGGCAAGGCGCGCATCGAAGGCGCCGGCTGGCAGTTGTGGGGCCAGGCCGCCGAAGGGTTGAGCGTCGGCCAGGAGGCCACCGCGGTCATCCGTGTGGAGCAGGTACGGTTGGCTGACGATCCGGAAGGCAATCACCTGGACATGCAATTGATGACCGGCATGTACCTTGGCGACAAATGGGAATACCTGTTCCGCACGCCGGGAGAGGAATCCGTCAACGCCATGGCGTTGCGCGCCTACGGCCAGGAAAGCCGCGCTGCCGGCACCTGCCGTCTGGCGCTGCCGGCTGCGCAAGTCTGGATATTTCCGCTTGCGGCGAAGGGGGCCTAAAATGCCCGCGTGCAACAGACTTTGCCTTCCTCCTCCCTGACCCGATCCGCGCGCTGGCTGAGCGCGCGCGCGCAACACTACCTGTGGATCGGGCTGGTGATCTCCCTGTTCGTCCACGCCGTGGTGCTGGCGCTGCGCTTCGCGCCGCCGCGCACCCCGCATCCGCCGGCACAATCGCTGGAAGTGATCCTGGTCAATACGCGGACGGAAAACGCCCCGGCCAAGGCCGAGGCGCGTGCCCAGGCCAATGTCGAAGGGGGCGGCGACGCCGAGAAAGGCATGGCCCAGTCGCCGCTGCCGCAGTCGGGCGACGCGCCCAACGCCATCGTGCTGGATGCCATGCACAAACGGCAGGCGGAGCTGGAGGCCGAACAACAACAGCTGCTGACCCAGTTGATGGCACGCACCCAGGCCGGCCGCGCCCATCAGCAGGGCGAACCGACACCGCGCGCCGCCGAGCCCGGCAAAGACGATGCCGACCAGGACAGCGTGCTGCAGAACGCCCAGGTGGCGGCTTTGTCGCAGCGCGTGCAGGCCTATAACAAGAAGCCGCGCCGCGCCTTCGTGGCACCGGCCGCCGAGGCCTCGCGCTTCGCGCCCTACCTGGATGCCTGGCGCAACCGGGTCGAAACCATCGGCACCCAATACTATCCGGATGAAGCGCGCGGCAAGGTCTATGGCTCGCTGCGCATGACGGTCTACGTGCGCGCCGACGGCAGCGTGGCGGACGTCGAGATCGATAGCCCCTCGCCGCAGGCAGTGCTGAATCAGGCGGCGCGCCGCATCGTGCAGATGTCCGCGCCCTTCCCGCCTTTTCCGCCGGAGATCGCCCGCGACACCGACGTCCTGGCCATCACGCGGACCTGGAATTTCGTTAACGACACCCTGGAAACCCACGCGCCATGACCGTCTCTTCTTCCCAATCCGGCCAGGGCCAGAACCAGAACTCGGGTCAGTCCTCGGATCAGTCCGCCGGCAGACCTCGCTATGCCGTCATCGGCAACCCGGTCGCCCACAGCCGTTCGCCGCACATCCACACCCTGTTCGGGCGCCAGACCGGCATCGACCTGGACTACGGCCTGCTGGCGGCGCCACTGGACGGCTTCACGGCGACGGTGCGCGATTTCTTCGCGCAAGGCGGCGGCGGCCTGAATGTAACGGTGCCCTTCAAGCAGGAAGCCTGGCAACTGGCGCAGGCCAATTTGAGCGACCGCGCCCGGCTGGCCGGCGCAGTCAACACGCTGTGGCAGCGCGACGGCGTGCTGCACGGCTGCAATACCGACGGCGTGGGCCTGGTGCAGGACCTGCGCCGCCTGGGCGTGGACCTGCAAGGCGCGCGTCTGCTGCTGCTGGGCGCCGGCGGCGCCGCGCGCGGCGTACTGCAGCCCTTGGCGCAAGCCGGCTGCGCGCGCCTGCACATCGTCAACCGCAACGCCGACCGCGCGCGCAACCTGGCCAGCGACTGGCTGCGCGCCAGCGGCGCCAGCAGCCCGGCGGTGAGCGCCGGCGGCCTGGACGAAGCCGCGCTGGGCGGCCCTTGGGACGTCGTGGTCAATGCCACCTCCAGCAGCCTGGCAGACGCGCCGCCCGATGTGCCGGCCGGACTCTATGCCCCCGGCGCGCTGGCCTATGACATGATGTACGGCGCTCAGCCCACCGCCTTCATGCGCCAGGCCAAGGCCGACAGTGCCGCGCACTGCGCCGACGGACTGGGCATGCTGGTGGGCCAGGCGGCCGAAAGCTTCTACATCTGGCACCAGGTAAGGCCCGACCCCGAACCGGTGTTGCGGACGCTGCGCGCGGCACTCGCGGCGCCGGCGCACTAGCGGGAAGACCGGCAAGCATGGCGACGCGTCGCTCCGCCGGCGGCCACTGGACCGTCAAGCGCACCATCCTGGCCGCCTTGATGGCCTTGTTGTGTCTCGCCATCCTGTATGAACTGTGGTTGTTTTGCATGGTGGTCTGGTACGCCCACCGCAATCCGGCCAGCAGTTCCGTGATGCGCGAACAGCTGGCCGAGCTGCGCGAAGACAACCCGCGCGCGCAGCTCAAGTTCACCTGGGCCGACTATGGCCAGATCAGTAGCAACCTCAAACGCGCGGTGATCGGGGCGGAGGACTCCAATTTCCTCGAACACGACGGCATCGAATGGGAAGCCATGCGCAAAGCCTGGGAGTACAACCAGAAACAGGCTGAAGAGGGGCGCGCCAAGATGCGTGGCGGATCGACCATTACGCAGCAATTGGCGAAGAATTTGTTTCTTTCCGGATCGCGCACTTATTTACGCAAGGGCCAGGAACTGATCCTGACGTTCATGATCGAGTGGGTCATGACCAAGCAGCGCATTCTCGAGCTCTATCTGAATGTCGCCGAATGGGGCGTGGGCATTTTTGGCGCGGAGGCCGCTTCCCAGCATTACTTCAACGTCAGCGCCGCGCGCCTGAGCCCGACCCAGGCCGCCCGCCTGGCGGCCATGCTGCCCAACCCGCGCTATTACGACAAGCATCGCGGCACCACCTACCTGAACTCCCGCACGGGCATCCTGCAACGCCGGATACCGCAGGCGGAAATACCGTGATGGGCCGGCGCGGCCATTTATGAAGATCATGAACGTTTTGCTTGCACGTGCGCGCTGAGCGCAACGTCGCCTCGATGCTACGATGGCCGGGGCAGAAGGCCCGCATATTTGTTAAGCTTCCCTGTTTGGCGTTGCGGGCATTGCTGCCGCGCGTCCCGCTTGAGATTTTTCCCGCGACACCTCTTTCCAATGCGTACCGCCCGCCGTTATCTGGCTCGTGAAATCTACCGCTCCTGCACCGTGGTGCTGCTGGCGCTGATAGGCCTGTTCACGTTCTTCGCCTTGGTGGACGACCTGGACAACCTGGGCGGCAAGTTCACCATCTGGGCCCTGTTCTACATCCAGGCGCTGGCGCTGCCCACGCGGCTGTACGACCTGCTGCCGATCGGCCTGTTGATCGGCGCCATTCTTGCCCTGGCGGGCCTGGCCCAGCGCAACGAGCTGGTCATCCTGCGCGTGTCGGGCGTGAGCGGCATGCGCCTGCTGGGCATGTTGTGGATCGTCACCATCCCCGCCGTCATCGGCGCCACCATGCTGTCGGAATGGGTGACACCGGCCGCCGAGATCAAGGGCGGCGAGGCCAACCTGACCTACCGCGGCAAGGCCGGCAACGGCCGGCTCGAAAGCGGCTACTGGTTCAAGGAACCGACCAAGGACGGCGGCAGCCGCACCATCAATATCCTGACGCTGGGCGGCAGTGGCGCGGTAGGCGGCATCACGCTCTACGAATTTCGCAAGGACCAGGAACTGATCGCCCTGTCCAAGGCCGATCGCGGTGTTTTCTCCCATGGCGACCTGGTCATGGAAAACGTCGTGGAGAACCGCATCGCGCCCGATGCGGTGGATGCCCTGGACAAGGCCGAACCGCCCAAGGACGCGATTCTGCAGGTCATCAAAATGCCGCGCCGCGTGCTGGACACCACGCTGACGCCGGAACGGCTGCTGGCACGCGTGCTGACACCGGAACGGATGTCGGTGGTGACGCTGCTGGACTACATCGATTATCTGCGCCATAACAACCTGCAGTACGACCGCCAGGTCGTCGCGTTGTGGCGCAAGGCAGTCTACCCGTTCACCCTGCTGGTGATGATGACCATCGCCGCGCCGGTGGCCTTCATGCAGACGCGGCGGGGTGGCGTGGGGGCCAAGGTCTTCATCGGCATCCTGGTCGGCGTGGCCTTCTTCATGTGCAACCAGCTGGCGCTCAACGTCGGCATGCTCAGCCACTGGCCGCCATGGCTCACGGCGCTGGGGCCCAATGCCATTGCCCTGCTGCTCGCCTTCGGTGCGCTGACGATGATGGAATACCGGCACGCGATCTCGCGCAATTTCGCGCAGCGAGCGCCCTGGAGCAAATCGCCGGTATGAAGGGCCACGATATCTGGATGATCGGCGACTTGCAGGGATGCTGCGAGCCGCTGGACCAATTGCTGGCGCAACCGGCACTCAAGGAAGACCCGCAAGCACGGTTCTGGTTCGCGGGCGACCTCATCAACCGCGGCCCCAAATCGCTGGCGACGCTGCGCCGCGTGATGGAGCTGGAAGAACGCGCCGTGGCCGTGCTGGGCAATCATGACCTGCATCTGCTGGCGGCGGCAGCGGGCGTGCGTAAACCGGGTAAGTCGGACACCATCGACGACATCCTGTCGGCGCCCGATGCCAAGCGCCTGATCGACTGGGTGCGCCACCGGCCCCTGGCCCATTTCGCGCACGATCATCTGATGGTGCACGCCGGCACGCTGGCGAAATGGGACGTGGCCAAGACCCTGGCGCTGGCCAGCGAGGTGCAGGACGCCCTGCGCGGCCCCAACTGGCAACGCGCGCTGCAAAAAATGTACGGCAATCAGCCCGCGCGCTGGGACGAGCAGTACCGCGGCGGCAAACGCATCCGGGTCATCATCAATGCTTTGACGCGCATGCGGCTGTGCACGCTGTCGGGCCGTATGGAATTCGCCACCAAGGTCGCGCCCGGCGCGTGGCCACCCGGGCTGATTCCCTGGTTCGACGTGCCCAATCGCGCCACCAGCAACGTCACCGTGGTGTTCGGCCACTGGTCGACACTGGGGCTGTTGCTGCGCAAGGACGTCATCTGCCTGGATACCGGCTGCGTCTGGGGCGGCAAGCTGACCGCGCTGCGCATGCGTGACCGCAAGCTGGTGCAGGTGGCTTGCGGCCAGGGCCTGGACCCCACCTCCGACGGCTGAATCCACGCGCTGCGGCAACCGCGGCGCACACTGTGGCAACCCTGCTTCAGGGCGCCCGCGGCGCTCCGGGTTGCGTGACGCTCAGAGCAGATGCGAGCGTATGCCCTCGCGCGCGCGGCGCGACAACTCCAGGCGCGACACGGGCGTGCCATCGGGATCGGTCTGCGCCAGCGGCGGCAGAAACACCGCTTCCACGGCCAGGCCACGCTCACCCAGCACACGCCACAGATTGGCGACCAGGGACTCTTCCCCAGTGAACGAGGCGTAATGATCCCGTTTGCCATTACGCATGAAGCGCAGGGCCAGCGGCTGTATGGTCACGCCGGCCTGACGCGCCGGCTCGAACAGGCTGGCGTGGAACGGCAGCAGGTCGTAGCCTTCCGTGGTGGTGCCCTCGGGAAACAGGCCGACGGCCTCGCCATGCGAGAAGCGGCGCTGCATGGCCGCGCCCACCGTCTGTACCGCGTGCCGCTGGCCGCGCTGGATGAACAAAGTGCCGGCGCCGGCCACCAGCCAGCCCACCACCGGCCAGCGACGGATTTCCGCCTTGGCCACGAAGGCGGTGGGGCGCACGGCATTGATCACGAAAATGTCGATCCACGACACATGGTTACCCACCAACAGCACGGCTTCGCGCATGCGGGGCGTGCCGCGCACCAGTACGCGCACGCCACTGATACGAATGAGGCAGCGAGACCAGGTGCGATTGAGCAGCGCCCGCCCTTTTATGCCGATGAAGGGGTACACCGTCCCCACCAGCAGCAGGCCCAGCAAGACCAGAAGAATCACCACCGCACAGCGGGGGATGAATCGCAGCAACCGCAGCATCATGGTTGGCAACCCCATTCGCAACCGCGTTGCGAGCCTTGTTGCAAGCCTTGTTGCGAGCCCTGTTGCAGGCCTTGTTGCGAGCCCCCTCGCAAGCCCCGCCCCGCGGCCGCCCGGCGCCAGACGCGCGGCGTCCGCCAGTCGTGATTGGGAGATGGGTACGGACAGCCGAAGTCCAGAACGGTCATGGGTGAATCAGAGGAGAATGAGGCGCGGCCGAGCCGGCGGCTCGCCGGGCGCAACCATAACACGACCCGGCGTCATCGAGCGGGCGCCCTGGGCGGGGCCCCCTAGCCGGGCGCCCTGGGCGGGGCCCCCTAGCCGGGCGCCCCTAGGCGGGCCCCCCTAGCCGGGCGCCTCACTCCGGCAACGCGTCCAGGTAGCGCTGAAGAATCACGGCAGCCGCCATGGCATCGTCGTCGGCATGCGTGCCCAGTAGCGCCTGCGCCTGCATGCTGGACCCGCGTTCGTCGACCAATTCCACCGTCACGCCGAAACGGCCATGCAGCCGGTTGGCGAACCGGCGGCAACGCGCGGAGGCTTCCTGCTCGCCCCCTTCCGCCGTCAACGCCAGTCCCACCACCACCCGTTGCGGCTGCCACTCGCGCAGCAATGCCTCGATACGGGCAAAGCGCGGCGCCAGCGCCTCGCCATACAGAATTTCCAGGGGCCGGGCCTGCCGCGTCAGGGTGTTGCCGATGGCGATGCCGATTTTCTTGGTACCGTAATCGAACGCCAGCAGGGTCTCATCAGGCATGGCCGGCATCGCCCGCCAGCATGACGGGATCGATGCCCAACAGCTTGAGCGCCGCGGGATAACGATCTTCCGGCGGCACGTCGAAAATGATGTGCGGGTCGGCCGACACATTGAGCCAGGCGTTGCGCGCCATTTCGCTTTCCAGCTGACCAGCGCCCCAACCGGCATAGCCCAAGGTGACCAGCATCTGCCGCGGGCCATTGCCTTCAGCCACCGCCTGCAACACGTCGCGCGAAGTGGTCAAGGCCAGGCCGCCCAGCTTGATGCTGGAGTTGTAGTCGCCCGGCGGCATGTGCAGGACGAAGCCACGATCGGTCTGCACGGGCCCGCCGAAGAAGACGGGCGTTGCCTTGACGGGGGCGATTTCCAGCTCCAGTTCGATCCGCTCGAACAGCGTGCCCAAGGTCAGGTCGGTGGGACGGTTGATCACCAAACCCAGCGCCCCCTTGGTGGTGTGTTCGCAAATGTAGATGACGGAACCCGCCAAGCTGCCTTCGACCATATTGGGCATGGCCATCAGGAACTGGTTGGAAAAGTCGACGGACGGGGATTCGCCGGGTACATCGGAGTGGCTTTCGTCGGTCATGGCGTATTCCTAAAGGTGACGCACCGCGTGAGCGCGCGACAGACTACGAGAGCGGCGCGGCGCGAACGCCCTATCAAATTTCCATCAACTCGAAATCTTCCTTGCGCGCGCCGCATTCAGGACAGACCCAGTTGGGCGGGACGTCTTCCCAGCGCGTGCCCGCCGCGATACCCTCTTCGGGGACGCCGGTGGCTTCGTCGTAGACCCATCCACAGATCAAACACATCCAGGTTCTCATAGTTCTCTCAAGCTTCCAAATCGTTTTCGGTCACGCCCCCACCGTCCAAGTCCCCATTTTCCCGGGGACATCGGCAACACGGGTAGCGCGATCCATTAGAATGGGGTCGATCTTACCGAAACCCAATAGGCATTAGTCTGACTCAGCACAAAAAATCAGACCTGTCATTTTGATTCGCTGTACACGTGACTGCCGCAACCCCTCCCATCGTTCTCATATTTGGCCCCGCCGATCCCACCGGATCCGACGGTCTGCCGGCTGACGCCGTGACCTGCGCTCGCATGGGCTGCCATGGCCTGGCCGCGATCACCGCAATTACCGTGCAAGACACGGCGGTCATGGAAGAAGTCCATTCGATTTCGCCGGAATTGCTCGACGATCAGGCTCGCTGCCTGTTGGAGGACATGCCGGTGCAGGCCATCAAGGTGGGCGGCCTGTACAGCGCCGAATGCGCCAGCGCGGTCGCGCAGATCGCCGCCGATTACAGCCAGGTGCCGCTGGTCCTGCACCTTGGCCACCGCACCCCGCTGCCGGCCGACGCCGCCGCCCAAGACGATGCCGACGATCTGCTGGCTGCCACGCTGGAGCTGGTGCTGCCGCAGGCCGACGTGGTGGTGGTCGAACACGCCCGGCTGGCGCAGTGGCTCAGCGACGGCACCCTGGAAATCGGTGAAGCCACCTCGGCAGCCCATGCCATGGTGGGCGCCGGCGCAAAGTGGGTACTCGCTTTGGGATCGCCGCTGCGGCCTGGCCATGCCGTCAATCTGCTGGTCGGCCCGGAAGGCAGCACCACGAACTGGCCGTGGCAGGCGCCGCCGGATCGCAGCAGCGACAGCGGCGGCCTGCTGGCCACGACGTTGGCGGCCTGCCTGGCCCAGGGCATGGAAGTGCCCGCCGCCGTGGAGAAATCGCTGACGCTGGCCGATGCGGCCGTGGCCGCCAGCTTCCTGCCCGGCATGGGCCGGCGCATCGCGAACCGGAGGCTGTCCTGATGAAAGCCCAACGCTTCCCCAGTGGCCTGTACGGCGTGACGCCGGAATGGGATGACACCGCGCGCCTGCTGCGCGCGGTCCAGCAAGCCGCCGCCGGCGGCATGCGCGCGTTGCAACTGCGACGCAAGGACATCCCCGCCGCGCAGCGCCGGGCGCAGGCGCAGGCGCTGGCCCCCCTGTGCCGTGAACTGGGCGTGATTTTCCTGATCAACGACCACTGGGAGCTGGCGCTGGAGATCGGTGCCGACGGCGTGCACGTCGGCCGCGATGACGCCGCTGTCGCCCAGGTGCGGGCGCAGGCGCCGGATCTGATCATCGGCGCCTCCTGCTACAACGAGATCCAGCGTGGCCGCGATCTACTGGCCGCGGGCGCCGACTACATCGCCTTCGGGGCGGTCTTCCCCTCTTCCACCAAGCCGCAAGCCGTGCGTGCGCCCCTGGAATTGCTGACCGAAGCGCGCGCCTTGACCGAAGAACAAGCCGCGCCACGCCCAGCCGTGGTCGCCATCGGCGGTATCACCCCGGCAAACGCAGCGCTGCTGGCGCAGGCCGGCGCCGACGCCATCGCGGCGGTCAGCGGCCTGTTCGAATCCGCCGACGTCGCGGCAACCGCCGCCGCCTACGCGCAACCCTTCCTGCCCAAGGGCAAGCCACGGCCCTGATAGTCGTCCAGTTGTCTATAGCGAGATTTATCGTCATGCCCACCAACGCCGAACTTTTCGAACGCGCCTCCCGCAGCATCCCCGGCGGCGTCAACTCGCCGGTGCGCGCTTTCCGCTCCGTCGGCGGCACGCCGCGCTTCATTGCACGCGCCGTCGGCCCGTATGTGTGGGACGCGGAAGGCACGCGGTACATCGATTACGTCGGCTCCTGGGGTCCCGCCATCCTCGGCCACGCGCATCCCGAAGTGGTGCGCGCGGTGCAGGAAGCCGCGGTGCATGGCCTGTCCTTCGGCGCGCCCACCGAAGCGGAAATCGAACTGGCCGAGCTGTTGATCCAACGTTTGCCATCCCTGGAGCAAGTGCGCCTGGTCAGTTCCGGCACCGAAGCCACCATGACGGCCATCCGTCTGGCGCGCGGCGCCACCGGCCGTAAAAAGATCATCAAGTTCGAAGGCTGTTACCACGGCCACGCCGACAGCCTGTTGGTGAAGGCCGGATCCGGCCTGCTGACCTTCGGCAATCCCACTTCGGCGGGTGTGCCGGCGGAGTTCGTCGAACATACCGTCGTGCTGGACTACAACGACCTGGACGGCGTGCAAGCCGCCTTCGACCAATACAAGCAGGATATCGCCTGCATCATCGTCGAACCCGTGGCCGGCAATATGAATCTGGTGAAGCCGCGTGCCGGTTTCCTGGAAGGCCTGCGCGAGCTATGCACCCAGCACGGCGCGCTGTTGATCTTCGATGAAGTGATGACGGGATTCCGCGTCGGCCCGCAAGGCGTGCAGGGGCTGACCGGCATCAAACCCGACCTCACCACGCTGGCCAAGGTGATCGGCGGCGGCATGCCGGTGGGCGCTTTCGGCGGCAGCGCGGAAGTCATGCGCCATATCGCACCCTTGGGCGGCGTGTACCAGGCCGGCACGCTGTCGGGCAATCCGGTGGCGGTGGCGGCTGGGCTGGCGACGATGCGGCTGATCGCCGCGCCCGGGTTTTACGAGAAGTTGACGACGCAGACGCGCAAATTGGCCGATGGCCTGCAGCAGCGCGCCCGTGCCGCCGGCCTGGACTTCAGCGCCGACGCCATCGGCGGCATGTTCGGGCTGTATTTCTCGGCTCAGGTGCCGACATCGCTGGCCGAAGTGTCGGCGGCCGATGTCGACGCCTTCAAGCATTTCTTCCACGCCATGCTGGACCGCGGTGTGCACTTCGCGCCTTCGGCCTTCGAAGCGGGCTTCGTGTCGGCCACGCACGATGACGCCGTCATCGAAGAGACGCTGAACATCGCCGAAGCGGTGTTCAAAGAAATGAGCGAAAAGAAGAAATAAAGCAGGAAGGACCAGGGCACCTGGTCCGCTGGCGCCAGACCAAGGCCCTCGCCGCAGGGAAGATGGGCCACGAGATAGGCCAAGGGCCGAAGGACTGAAAGCCAAGGCACCCCACCGGGTGCCTTTTTCAACTCTCGGTTTCCAGCGCGACGCGGTCGCGGCCGGCCTGCTTGGCCAGATACAGCGCGCGGTCCGCGCGGCTGAGTACCGTGGAAATATTTTCCCCGTGCTGATAGCGCGCCATGCCGACGCTGACGGTCAGGGTCAATTCCTCGCCATCCATCTCCAGCGTCTTGCGCCGCACCGCATCCAGCATGCGATCGATGATGGCTTCGCCCTCGCTCAGCTTGACGCCGGGCAACAGCACCAGGAATTCCTCGCCGCCCCAGCGTGCCACGTCGTCCGTATCGCGTACGCTGGTGCGCATGATCTCCGCCAGCACGATCAGCGCGCGGTCGCCCGCTTCGTGGCCATAACGGTCATTGATGCGCTTGAAATGGTCGACGTCCAGCATCGCCACCACAAAACCATCGGCGCCTTCGACACACGGATCGGCCAGGTCCTTCAGACGCTCCATCAGGGCGCGCCGGTTCAGCAGATTGGTCAGCGGATCGCGGCTGGACGACTCTTTCAGCGAGGCATTCATGCCGCGCATCAATTCCTGATAGCCGTCGGAAATGCGCACGATCTTGGCCAATCGACGCAGTTCGCGGTCATAGCGGTCAACCAGGCCGCGCTCACGCTGGCGCGCCATCGACTGAAAGGCGTCGGACAGATACGAGATACGTTCCAGGCGGTCGAGCTGGTCGTTCGTATGCTGCCAGAGATCGGCCAGGGCCTCGCGCAGCGGATGTTCCTCATAGGCCGGATCGGCCAAGAGGATTTGTATCCGCCGTTCGAGATCCTGGTAGCGTTTCTTCATCACCGGCTTACGACGTCAAAGGGGAAGGTGCAGTCTTCCTTGAATTCCTCGGCCAGTTCGCCCACGCGCTCGTTGCGGGCGTCGTAATACCAGGTGACCGAAACCTGCCTATCCTCTCCATGAGCCGCTTCCAGCAGGTCGAAGATGTCCATCACGGCCTTGACGCTACTGGTATTCAAATATTGCAGTTCAAGCGACAGGGCCAGCGGCGCCTGGCTGGCGGCGAGATAGTCGTCGACCCACTTGATGACGGGGCCGAACAGCTCAAAAGAGTTCTCCGGATAGGAGTCTCCACGCAACACGAGCACACCGCGGGAAGCGTCCGATTCGATGGCGGGTGTCGATTGCGTGGCGGGTATATTCAAATCATTCATGTGGGTGGTCTTTGAGAGTAGCCGGTACGAATCAGATGACAACGCTCAGGCTGAAAAACCCGCGGCCGTCGCCGTGCGGGCTCAAGGTGGCTTCGATGCCGGCGGTTGCCCGCCGTGCCAGATCGATCAATCCCAGGCCGGCGCCGGTAGCGGCGGACGGATCACGCGGCTGGCGCAACTGCGTCTTGTACGTGGCCTTCAATTGGGCTTTGTCCATCGTCGCGAGTTCCTCGACGCGCCGCAACAGCCGTTCGCCATCGGCCAATTCCACGCGATTGCCCACCGTCACCGTATAGCGTCCTTCCGGATCGCGCGCGATGACGACGGTCGCCGCGGCATCGGCTTCGCCATAGCCTTTCTCCAAGGCGTAATTGCGGATGTTCTGCGTCATCTCAATGTACGCGGAAAAGACATCCATGGCTTCGGCCGGACGAGCCTGGTCGATCTCGAGGTAATTTTTCAGCGCATTGCCGATTTCCTCGATCAGGCTGCGCGAAATCGGACCGTTGAAACACAGCAAGGTGCGGTCCTGGTTGAATCGCTCGCGCAGCGCGTAGAGGTCCGAGGCATTCATAAGAGATCCGTGACTGAAGTTATGCGTTTATTCGAACCGGAAAGACAATATCGTAATGTCGTCGCGTTGCGGCAGGTTACCGCGGTACTCGGCCAAGGCTCGCTCGAAAGCGTCGCTTTGTTCCGCCAGCGGCAAGCGGGCATTTTGCCGCAGCATTTCCGCAAAACGGGTACCGCCAAAGCCATAGCCCAACTCGCCGCCAGCCTGATCGAGGAAACCGTCGGTGGTCAGGTAGAAGCTCGAACCTTGCGTCAAAGGCAACTCGACGTTGGCATATTCGCCCTGACGCTTTTCACCCAGGGCACGGCGGGCACCCTTATGTTCGCGGCAGTCATCGCCATTGCTTTCGTACAAGGAAATCTTGGCTCCGGCAAACAGCAGCCGGCCACGCGTGCGGTCAATATAAACCAGACCGGCGTCGGTGTTGGTGGCCACGGTATCGGGGAACTGGGCGTCACGTAACATCGCCCGCACCGCCGCGTCGGTGCGCGTCAGCACGGCGGCCGGATCGGCCGGGCCGACTTCCGCTAGCGCCACGTCCACCGCGGCGCGCACCAGCATCGTCATCAACGCGCCCGGCACGCCGTGGCCGGCGCAGTCCATCACGCCCAGCAGGAAGTTGTCGCCATCGGCGCGGAACACGTAGAAATCGCCACCCACGACGTCACGCGGCTTCCACATCACGAAGTGTCGCAGGCCTAGCGAGTGCGCCATCTGGCGGTCCGGCAGGATGGCCTGCTGGATGAGACTGGCGTAATC
This sequence comes from Bordetella sp. LUAb4, assembly GCF_021325795.1. Lineage (GTDB taxonomy): Bacteria > Pseudomonadota > Gammaproteobacteria > Burkholderiales > Burkholderiaceae_B > Bordetella_C. Next base: position 980,069 of record NZ_JAHPZX010000001.1, read on the forward strand.
GATGGAATCGCCCAGCTTCTTGTTGACGGCGGCCATCGCGCGGTTGGCGGCCTCGAGTTCCACGGTGCGCTCCCGCACCTTGTTTTCCAACTCGGCGGTGTGGCTGCGCACCTTCGCCGCCATGACGCCGAAGGCGCGGCTGAGATCGCCCACTTCATCGGCGCCGCCCGCCGGCAGCGTCACGTCGTAGCGGCCGTCGGCAATGGCCCTGGCCGATTGCTGCAGATTGCGGATGGGCCGCAACACCAGGCGGTTGACCGCGACGCCGAAGACCAGCAGCAGCCCCCCCACCAGCAGCAACAGGGCCACCAAGGCGGGCCATACCCAGGTCATGTCGACGACCCGCGCCGCGTGCAGGTCGACCGCGCCCAACACATACCAATGCAGTTCCGGCACGTACGCTACCGACACCAGCTGGCGCGTGCCTTGCAGGCGCAGCCACAGCGTATGCGCCTGCGCCGGCTGGGCGCGTGCCGTGGCCATGGCCTGCTGCAACAAGGCCTTGCCGTCGGTGTCACCGATCATGCTGTAGACCTTGGCGTTGTCGTTGGCGTCGCTGGTGCCGGAGTTGTAGGCGATGCGCGAGGGATCAGGATGGGCCTGGATGGCACCCTGTTCGTCGATGATCATGGGCGTCACGCCGGGTTCGCCGCTGCCGACGAATTCGCGCAGGAAATCGCTCAGGTCCAGGCTGGCGCCCGTGATGGCCACCGGCTTGCCGGCGTCGCGCACAATGATGTTGAACCACACCCGCGTCACTTGCAGCTTGGCGTCCGGATTGACGTTGATGTTGTACGCCGCATCGGATTTGACGCTGCTGTAGAACCAGTTGTCATTGGGATCGGCCGGATTCAGCGTGTAGCGCGGCTGATCCGAAAACGGCTTGTCGTCGTCGTTGAAGTAATAGTTGCCGCTATTGGCGACGATCAGGAAATACGCATGCGAACGGAAGTCGTGGCGGTAGCCCTCGGCTTCGCGAAAAAACATGGCGCGCTTGGCCGGATCGTTCTCGGCCTGCAGCCATTGCCGCGTCACTTCGGAATGCGCCAGGCGCTGCGACAGCGCCAGTTCGCGCGACACCGGCGCCAGAATGCGCTGGCGGCTCAACAGAGCGAAGTTGTCCGCATAGGCGCGGCCGAAATGCTCGCGCACCTGCTCCATTGCATGCCATCCCAGGAACACCGTCGGGATGAGCGCCAAGAGACATGCCAATATCAGCGCGAGCAGAGACTTCGCCCGCAACCCCAACTTCGCCATTGTGGAAATTCCCTTCGCGCCGTTACGGGGTGCCCAGCTCCCCACATGCGCCACGTCGCGTCAGTTACAAAAACTGACCCAAATGTCTTTTATACGACAATCTATGCCTTTGGCGCTGTTAATAGTGCGCACACACATTGTCATAAAAGCGCATAGTGTAGAAGGCTCCTGGCTGAAACACCACTTGAAAAGCAGGGAAATACCTGCCCTAGATCAAAAATTACGCAGTGCTTTTGCCGACAAGAGGCCATAACGCTTATGTTTCAAAATGCTTCTTTTGTATTTTCGGTGCTGGCCCGCATACTGTGTCGTCGGCTCCCTGCACAACGCTCGGAACGCTTACACTGCTGTTCATGGCCCGCTTGCGTCGCGGACTGTTCACCCAACCGACTTTTTCGCCTCTCCCGATGATTCCGGTCGCGCTGCCCGGCGGCAACTTCTATCCGATGCTGGTGGCATCGCTGATATGTCTTGCCACGCTGCTGACCTGGATCGCCGTACTCTGTACCACCCCCGCGGCACGCCTGCGCGTACGCGAACACCCCCGTAAATGCCTGCTCGCCATGGGCGTCCTGGCCCTGGTAGGCGCCATTTTCCCCGCGGGTCAGGCCCAACGCTGGCTGGCCGCGCGCGCGACGGCGGCGGATCTGGCGCGCCGCAGCGTGGTGCTGGAGCACGCGGCCGAGCTGGGTGGGATCGCCATGCCCGCCAACACGCGGCTGGTGCTGAAGACCCCCGGACAACTGGCCGACTTCGAGCTGGCGCGCTTCCCAGCCGACGTGACCCTGGACGGCGCCCGCATCAGTCAATTGCGGCGCTATGTGCGTGGCGAGGGCGCCGCCGCCACGGTCATCGGCGCTTCCGCGCACATTGCCCAGGATCAGGACATCGGCGGATGGCGTTGCAGCCACGGGCATATGGTCGAGTTCCGCGTCGCGGCTGCCGACGGCAAGCTGCATTTCAGCAGTTGCCATCTGGCGGCAGGCAACCAGATCGACAAGCAGCCGATTCCCGCCGGCACCTGGGCCAGTCTGCGCAGCGGCACCACGGCCGCGAGCGACCCACGCCTGGCCGAGGGCTGGCTGTTGCGTACGGATGGCAGCGAAGCAATGCAGGTGCAGGGCCTGCCCATGATCAAGGTCGAGCTGCGCCTGGACACCAAGCGCCAGTTGCAGTCTTTCGAGGGCGCCCTGGCGCAGCCCCTGACCCTGGGCCCCATGACCTATCCCCCCGGCACGCGTGTCGCGACGGCCAGTACCACGCTGGTGGGGGCGCTGCCGGGCGATCTGATCTTCAGTCCTTCCCGCGGCCGCTCGGCCAAGCGTGAAGGCGGGCAGGACGTGGCGGCCGGCAACTCCGTGCTGCAGGCGCCGGACGGCAAAGTACGCTCCGTACTGACCAACCGCGCCGCCGGGGTATTGGACTATGCGTCGATCGGCTTGACGCCCTGAAGCCTGTCTTGCGCATCGGGCTGACGCCCTGGCGTATGCCTTGCGCGATACCGCGGGCGTAGCCCGCGACGATGCCAGTCTCAAAACACTGGGATAATGGCGTTTTCCCTGTGACAGCCGGACCGCCGCGCGCGGCCCGCCAACTCGAGACTAGCGACATGGCCGTCAACCTGCAAATCCCCCCGGAATCCGACATTTTCCCCGTTCCCGGCATCGAAATCGGCATAACCGAAGCCGGTATCCGTAAAGCCGGGCGACGCGATCTGACGGTATTCCGCCTGGCGCCGGGCACCAGCGTGGCGGGCGTCTTCACCCGCAACCGCTTTCGCGCGGCGCCGGTGCAGGTGTGCGAAGCGCATCTGGCGGCAGGCACGCAGATCGCCGCCCTGGTGATCAACACCGGCAATGCCAACGCCGGCACCGGTGCCGACGGCTTGCAACGCTGCAACGACACCTGCGTCGCGCTGGCCAAGCTGCTGGGCGTGCAGGCGGACCAGATCCTGCCCTTCTCCACCGGCGTCATCCTGGAACCGCTGCCGGTCGACCGCGTGGTGGCCGGGCTGCCCGCCGCCATCGCCAACCTGGGCGCCAACAACTGGTTCAGCGCCGCCCACGGCATCATGACCACCGATACGCTGCCCAAGGTTGCCTCCGTGCGCCGCAGCATCGGCGGCAAGACGGTCACGTTCACCGGCATCAGCAAGGGCGCCGGCATGATCCGGCCCAATATGGCGACCATGCTGGGCTTCCTGGCAACCGACGCCGGCATCGCGCCCGAATTGCTCAAGCGCATGGCGCGCGAAATCGCCGACGTGTCGTTCAACCGCATCACGGTCGACGGCGACACGTCCACCAACGACTCCTTCATCATCATGGCCAGCGGCCAGTCGGGCCTGCAGGTCGACAGCAGCAGCGATGCCGCCTATGCCGAACTGCACCAGGCCCTATCGGCCGCGGCCGCCGAACTGGCGCAGAAGATCGTGCGCGATGCCGAAGGCGCCACCAAGTTCATGACCATCCGCGTGGAAGAAGCAGGCACCACGGAAGAAGCGCTCAAAGTGGCCTACGCGGTAGCCCATTCGCCACTGGTCAAGACCGCGTTCTACGCCTCGGACCCCAACCTGGGCCGCATCCTGGCGGCGGTCGGCTATGCCGGCATCGATGATCTGGACACCGCGAAACTGCGTCTGTGGCTGGACGACGTGCTGGTCGCCACGGCGGGTGGCCGCAACCCCGAATACCGCGAGGAAGATGGCCAGCGCGTCATGAAGCAAGCGGAGATCCTGGTGCGTATCGCGCTGGGCCGCGGGTCGGTGACGGATACGGTCTACACCTGCGACTTCTCGCACGAGTACGTCACCATCAACGCCGATTATCGTTCCTGAGCCGGGATATCGAAGTGACCACCAACGATTTCACCACGCTGATTTCGCGCGCCGAGCGGGTGTTGGCGCAACTTGAAGCCTATCTGCCACCGGCACCGCCGGACATCGACTGGTCGGCCCGCGCCTTTCGCTGGCGCCGGCGCGGTTCGCGCGGCTGGCTCGATGGCGTGCGCCACGTCGCCCGCATCGATATGGGCGACTTGCAGCATATCGAACGCCAGAAGGACATCATCGACCGTAATACCCGCCACTTCATCGCCAGGAAGCCGGCCAACAATGTGTTGATGACCGGCGCCCGCGGCACCGGCAAGAGCTCGCTGGTCAAGGCCATGCTGGCGGCCTACGGCGACCAGGGCCTGCGCCTGATCGAGGTCGACAAGTCCGACCTGGGCGACCTGGCCGACATCGTCGAATTGGTGGGCGACCGGCCGGAACGCTTCATCGTTTTCTGCGATGACCTTTCTTTCGAGGAAGGCGAAGCGGGCTACAAGGCGTTGAAGTCGGTGCTGGATGGCTCGGTGACCGCATCGGGCGACAACGTGCTGATCTACGCGACGTCCAATCGCCGCCACCTCATGCCCGAGTACATGAGCGAGAACCTGCAGGCCAAGCATCAACCCGATGGCGAAATCCATCCCGGCGAAACCGTCGAGGAAAAAATCTCGCTGTCCGAGCGCTTCGGCCTGTGGCTGTCCTTCTATCCCTTCCGCCAGGACGATTACCTGGACATCGTCTACCACTGGCTGCGCGAACTCGGCTGCCCCGAGGAACACGTTGCCCCGGCACGCACGGAAGCGCTGCAATGGAGCATCGAACGTGGCTCACGTTCAGGCCGCGTGGCATTCCAGTTCGCCCGCGATTGGGCGGCGCGGCATGGCTGAGAAGATCCTGGATGTGGCGGCGGGCCTGATCCTGCGCGGTGATGGCCAATTGCTATTGGGCCAGCGTCCCGAAGGCAAGCCCTGGTCGGGCTGGTGGGAATTGCCCGGCGGCAAGCTGGAGCCGGGCGAGACCGTGCTGCAGGCCCTGGCGCGCGAACTGGAAGAAGAGTTGGGCATCCGGGTGACCGAAGCGACGCCTTGGGTCACCTACGTCCACGTCTATCCGCACACCACGGTACGCCTGGCTTTTTGCCGGGTGACGCAATGGGAAGGCGAGCCGCGCGGCTTGGAAAACCAGCAATTGCGTTGGGTGGATCCCGCGCGCGCCACTGACGTCGGCGACGTGTTGCCGGCCACGTTGCCGCCGCTGCGCTGGCTGCAATTGCCTGATACCTACGGCATCAGCAATATCGGCCAGGCGCAGGGCCTGCCCGCTTTCCTGCAACGCCTGGATGCCGCATTGGCGGGCGGCTTGCGGCTGGTGCAATTGCGCGAGCCGGGTTGGCCCGAGGGTGCGGACGCGGCGTCGCTGCATGCGGCGCTGCAGGCGGTGTTGCAGCGCTGCCGCGCTGCGGGTGCGCAGGTGCTGGTCAACAGCGTGCACCCACGGGCCTGGTGGACGGAGGCGGACGGCGTGCACCTGCGCGCCGCCGATGCTGCCGCGCTCGTCGCTGGTCACGGCGCTGATTCGGGACCCGCTCAAGCCTTGCGCGCGGCCCTGGGCTCGCACGCCAAAGTGGCGGTATCCACGCACGACGCCGATCAAGTGGCGGTGGCGCGCGAATTGGAGGCGGATTTCATTGTCGCGGGTCCGGTTGCCGCCACCGCCAGCCATCCCGGCCAGGCCGGCGTGGGTTGGGAGGGTTTCAAGGCCATCATCGCCGATGCCGGCATGCCGGCTTATGCCATCGGCGGTCAAGGGCCGGAGACGCTGGCGAGTGCGCGCCAGCACGGCGCGCACGGCGTGGCGGCGATCCGTGCGGTGTTTCGCTAGAAAAGGTCCCTGCAAGGCCACGGGAAACGCGAGTAAAAAAGCCACCCTCGGGTGGCTTTTTATCGCGCTTGCACCGGCAAGGGGATCAGACGGATTCGTAGCGCCGCCTGGCACCGAAGAACGAGTCGTTCACCGATACGCCGGTGGTGATGCCCGTGCTGCCAGTGGTCAGCGCGTCGCGTCCGGCTTGTGTCAAATGCAGACGCGTAACGGTTATCTTGGCGCCCGGACGGGAAACGATTTCCTCACGCGCGATATAGCGGTTGGGATAAGGCGCTTTTTTGGTTTGCGTGTCCATCTGTTCAATACCTCCGCGTTACGTAATCGCCGACGGCGTCGCCAATCGCTACCAGCATCAGCCGTGATTGGGACTCACTGAATATGAGAGGAGCGCTTGAGTCCAAGTAGAGCACTCCCAGGACGTGCTGTCCACTTCGGTCCAGCACGGGCAGCGCCGCGGCCGTGATACGGCCCGGTTTGATCTTCGCCGCCTGGGCGGATGTGTACCCCCAATCGGCGACGAGTTCCGCGCGATGCTCCCCATCCGTCTCCGCGACGCTTTCCATGATGTACGGTTCCTTGTTCCGGACCGCCTGGCCCGTAATACCGGTATTGACGGAGAACGTCCGGCCCGCGGCGGCACTATCGCCATCGCCGATGTAGGGAATGATCTGCTGCAACATCTGCGGACTGTCCAGGGGCGGAACGACACGATGGAAGGTCGCGCGCAGGTCCAGCTCCGTCTCGCTCTGCGATTCGATCAGATTCTTGATGGCCGCATGCGCCACCGATACCGCGGCGTACAAGCCGTCATGGGTTTCTTCCGGCGCTTCCTTGGAATCCTGGCGCCGTGCGATCTGGATCTTGAGGGCGGAGAACAGGCACACCCACACCACCACGGCCAATGCCAGATCCGCGAACACGCGCTCGTCCGGCGATCGCCAGAAGCGCACCATGGTGAATACCGCCGCGGCCACGACCGGAACGGCGCCCAGCACCTCGATAAACCAGCGGCGGTACCAGATCGAGGGGCGATCGACACCAGGTATGGGATTTATGCGCACTTGCAACGGCCTCCTTGTCGCACGCCTAACATCACGGGAACAAGTACCGATTGTCCGCCACGACGGGGCTGGCCGCCATACGCAAAACTACGCGAGGACGCTTTTGTCACCTCGAATGCTCAGCGCCGCGCTTGCCCGGGCGCAGCGGGCAGCAGCGATCCCTAGGGCTTGTCGGCCGCCAACTTGGGCTGGACATCGCCGTCCCAACCGCCCCCCAGGGCGGCGGCCAGTTGGACGCTGGCGACCAGCCGGTTGCCCAGCAGGCTGATCGCGCTGCGCTCGGTCGACAAGGCGGTGGCCTGCACCGTGGCGACACTGAGGTAGTCGATCAGGCCTTGCTCGTACTGGTTGCGGGTGTACACCAGCGAGCGCCGCGCGGACTCCACGGCGCGCCGCTGCACGTCCTGCTCATTGGCCATGACACGCAGTTGGATCAGGTAGTCCTCGACTTCACGCAGCGCGCCCAGCGTAACCTGGCGATACGCAGCCGCCTGCGCATCATAGGCCGCGCGCGCCGAATCGATTTGCGCATTGCGCAGGCCGCCGTCGAACAGCGTCGCCGCCAGCGCGGGACCGATGGACCAGTAGCGGGCCGGCGCCGTCAGCCATTGCGCGAACTCGCCGCTGCGAAAGCCGCCCGAGGCCGACAAGGTCAGGTCGGGAAACCAGGCCGCCACGGCTACGCCGATCTGCGCATTGGCCTGCGCGGTGCGGCGTTCCGCACCCGCCACATCGGGACGGCGCTCCAGCAGCTGCGAAGGCAGGCCCACGGGAATGTCCGGCACCTGCTGCGCGAACTTCTGCGCCGGCAGCGCGAAGGTGGACGGTGCCACGCCCAGCAGCACCGCGATGGCGTGTTCATACTGGCCGCGCTGCCATTCCAGGTCGATCAGGTTGGCGCGGGTGTTCTCCAGCTGGGTCTGCGCCACCGACACATCGCCCATGCCGGCGACGCCGACCTTGAAACGGTTCTGCGTCAGCGTCAGCGAACGTTCGTACGCGGAGACGGTTTCTTCCAGCAAGCGCTTCTGTTCATCCAGGATGCGCAACTGGAAGTAGTCCTGCGCCAGCGTGCTCTGGGCGCTCAGGCGGGCACCGGCCAGGTCGGCGGCACTGGCCTGGGCACTGGCCTGGCTGGCTTCGACGTTGCGGCGGATGGATCCCCACAAGTCGGCTTCCCAGTTGACCGTGCCGCCCAGGGCAAAGGCATTGCTCACCGCGCTGCTGCCGGTGCCGCTACCGCTGCTGCCATTGCCGGAACGGGTGACGCCGGCGTTCGCGCCCACGGTCGGAAAGAAGGAAGACCGCGCCCCGCGCACCAGCGCCTGGGCCTGGCGGTAATTGGCTTCGGCCTGGACGATGTCCAGGTTGGCCGTGTTCAGACGGTCCATCAGGCCATCGAGCGTGGCGTCGTCGTACACATGCCACCAGCCGCTATCGGTGGCGATACCGGGCTGGGCCGGCGTCCAGCCCGGCGCGCCCTGCTGCGCTTCCTTGAACGCCGCACCGACGTCCAGGCCTGGCCGCACGTAGTCCGGCCCGACGGTGCAGGCGCTGAGCGCGCCGCACAAGGCCACGACGGCCAAGCGCGGCAGCAGTGCGCGGTGGGAGGCAACGAGCGAACGCAAGAACGGCCGTGAAAACGACTGCGCGAGCGAGTGGAAAGGAAGCAGGGACGGACGCATCATGATGGATCGGAAGTGGTTGCCACGGCGCGGGCGGCCTGGCGGCGGCGCGCCCAGTGGCGCAGCCGGTCGAGATACAGGTAGATCACGGGCGTGGTGTACAGCGTGAGCAGTTGGCTGACCACCAGGCCGCCGACGATGGTGACGCCCAGCGGCTGGCGGAATTCGGCACCGGTGCCGGTGGCCAGTACCAGCGGCAAGGCGCCGAAGATGGCCGCCATCGATGTCATCAGGATGGGCCGGAAGCGCGTCAGGCAGGCTTGGAAAATGGCGTCGCGCGGGCTCAGGCCGTGGCGCCGCTCCGCTTCCAGGGCGAAGTCGACCATCATGATGGCGTTCTTCTTGACGATGCCGATCAGCAGGAACACGCCGATCAACGCGATGATGGAAAACTCCATGCGCACCAGCAGCAAGGCCAGCAACGCGCCGATACCGGCCGAGGGCAAGGTCGACAGAATCGTCAGCGGATGCACGAAGCTTTCATAAAGCATGCCCAGCACCAGGTACATCGTGACCAGCGCGGCCAGGATCAGCCAAGGCTGTTGCGACAGAGTCTGCTGCAGGGCGGCCGCCGTGCCCTGGAAGCTGGCCTGGATCTGGTCGGACGGCAGGCCGATGCGCGCCACGGCGGCATCGATGGCGGCACTGGCCTGTCCCAGCGCCACGCCCGGCGCCAGGCTGAAGGAAATCGTGTCGGCCACGAACAGCCCTTGATGCTGCACGCTCAAGGGCGCGGCGCCGACCTGGAAACGGGCGAAGGACGCCAGCGGCACGCGCGCGCCGCTGCTGGAGATGACGTCGATCTTCTGCAATGACTCGGCATTCTGGGCGAAGCGCTGGTCCACGCCCATCACCACGTGGTACTGATTCAACGGCCCGTACATCACGGAAACCTGACGCTGGCTGAAGGAGTTGTTCAACACGGCCGAGATGTCCGTCATGTCCACGCCCAGACGCGTGGCCGCCTCCCGATCGATCACCAGGTCGACTTCCTGCCCTTTGTCCTCGACGTCCGTATCGACGTCGACCAGCTCCGGCAACCCGGCCAGGGCTTGCTGTACTTTCGGCATCCACGTCCGCAGCAACTGCAGGTCGCCGGCCATCAGCGCGTAGTCGTAGGAACCCGTACTGCTGGCACGGCCGCCGACACGGATGTCCTGTTGCGCCACCAGGAACATGCGCGCCCCGGGTATGCTCTGCAAGCGGCCGCGCAGGCGGTCGATCACGACTTCCGAGGACACGCCCCGTTCGGCCAGGGGCTTGAGCTGGATCTGCATGAAACTGCTGTTGCTGCCGCCACGCCCCCCCGCATAGCCCGTCATGCTCTGCACCGCGGGATCCGACTGCACCACCTTGCGCATGTATTCCAGCTTGGGCAGCGTGGCCTGGAAGGACGTGCCCTGGTCGACGCGGAAAAAGCCCAGCAGCTGGCCGGTGTCCTGCTGCGGGAAAAAACCCTTGGGCACGTGCACGTACAGGTAGACGTTCAGGCTGATGGTGACCAGCAGCACGAACACCATCAGCAGGCTGTGCTGCAAGGTCCACGCCAGCGTGTCCTCGTACAGCTTGTTGAGACGGGTGAACCCCCGCTCGGACCAGCGCGCCAGCCGTCCCGGCGGCCGCTCGTCACCGGCGTCCTGGCGGCGCAGCATGCGGGCGCACATCATCGGCGTCAGTGTCAGCGAGGTCACCAGCGACACCATGATGGACGCCGACAGCGTCACGGCGAACTCGCGGAACAGCCGGCCCACCACGCCCCCCATCAACAGAATGGGGATGAAGACCGCGACCAGCGACAGGCTCATCGACAAGACCGTGAAGCCCACTTCGCGCGCCCCGCGCAGCGCCGCGCGCATGGGCGTCATGCCGCGCTCCACATGCCGCATGACGTTCTCCACCACGACGATGGCGTCATCCACCACGAACCCGGTGGCCACGATCAGCGCCATCAGCGAGATGGTGTTCAGCGTGTAGCCGCACAGGTACATGATCGAGAACGTGCCGACCAGGGACACCGGCACGGCGATGCTGGGAATCAGCGCCGCGCGCCAGTCGCGCAGGAATACCAGCACCACCAGCATCACCAGCAGCACCGCGATCACCAGCGTCATCTCCGCTTCATGCAGCGAGCTGCGGATGCTGGGCGTGCGGTCCTGCGCCACCCGCAGGTCGACGTTGCCGGGCATCTGCGCTGTCAGCTGCGGCAATTGCGCGCGCACCGCATCGACCACGTCGATGATATTGGCATCGGCCTGGCGCCGCACGATCAGCAAAATGGATTTGTCGTTGTTGTAGAAACCCGTCTGGAACAGGTCTTCCACCGAATCGGTCACCGTGGCCACGTCCGACAGGCGCACCGCCGCGCCATTCTTCCACGACACGATCAGCGGCTTGTACTGGTCCGCCTTGCTCAACTGGTCGCTGGCCATGATGACCCAATGCTTGTCGTCGCTTTCGACGAAGCCCTTGGGGCGGTTGGCATTGGCATTGGACAAGGCGGTGCGCACTTCATCCAGCGACACCCCCTGGTTGCTCAGCGCGCCGGGCAGCAACTCCACCCGCACCGCGGGCAGCGAACTGCCGCCCACCGTGACGTCCCCTACCCCACTGACCTGGGACAGCTTCTGCGCCACGATGGTGGAGGCCAGGTCGTACAGCTCGCCCTGCGTATGGGTGGGCGAGGTCAGCGCCAGCGTCATGATGGGCGCGTCCGACGGATTGGCCTTGCGATAAGTCGGATTGCTTTTCAGGCTGGTGGGCAGCAGGGTGCGCGAGGCATTGATGGCGGCCTGCACGTCTCGCGCGGCACCGTTGATGTCGCGCTTGAGGTCGAACTGCAGCGTCACGCGGGTCGAACCCTGGGTGCTGCTGGAAGTCATTTCCGCCACGCCCGCGATCGAACCGAGCGCCCGCTCCAGCGGCGTCGCCACACTGGATGCCATCGTCTCCGGGCTGGCGCCCGGCAACTGCGCCGTCACCGAGATGGTGGGAATGTCCACCTGCGGCAGCGGCGCGACCGGCAGCAGCGAGAAGGACAATGCCCCCGCCAGCACCACGGCCAGCGCCAGCAGCGTCGTAGCCACCGGCCGGACGATGAAGGGCGCCGACAGGATCATCGCGGCGCTCCGGCCGGGGCCTCACCCCGGCGGGCCGCGCGGCGCGCGCGCCAGCGTTGGCCCATGCGATCGAACATCAGGTAGATGACCGGTGTGGTGAACAGCGTCAGCAGCTGGCTGAGCAGCAGCCCGCCCACCATCACCAGGCCCAGGGGCTGGCGCAATTCGGATCCGGTCCCGGTCGACAGCATCAGCGGCACGGCGCCGAACAGCGCGGCCAGGGTGGTCATGAGGATGGGCCGGAAGCGCAGCAGGGCCGCCTCATGGATGGCCTCGCGCGGCGCCATGCCGCGCTTGCGCTCGGCGTCCAGGGCGAAGTCGATCATCATGATGGCGTTTTTCTTGACGATGCCGATCAGCAGGATGATGCCGATGATGCCTATCATGTCCAGCTCGTTGCCGGTGAGCAGCAGCGCCAGCAGCGCCCCCACGCCGGCCGACGGCAGCGTCGACAGGATGGTGACCGGGTGGATGAAGCTTTCGTACAGCACGCCCAGCACGATGTACATCGTGACGATGGCCGCCAGCACCAGCCACAGCGTGCTGGTCAAGGACGACTGGAATGCCGCCGCCGCGCCCTGGAAGCGCGTCTCGATGGCGCTGGGCAGGCCCATGTCCTTTTCCGCGGCCTGGATGGCCTGGACCGCGCCCGACAGCGACGCGCCCCGCGCCAGGTTGAACGACACCGTCACCATGGGGAACTGGTCGAGCCGGTTGACGGCCAGCACGGTACGGCTTTCGGAAATATGGGCGACGCTGGACAGCGGCACCTGGGTGCCGCCCGCGGTGGGCACGTAGATCTGCGACAGCGACTCCGGACCGCGGCTGAACTGCGGCATCACTTCCAGCACCACGCGATATTGCGCCGACTGGGTGAAGATGGTCGAGATCAGGCGCTGGCCGAACGCGTCATACAAGGCCTCGTCTATCGTGGCCGCCGTGATGCCCAGGCGCGAAGCGGCGTCGCGATCGATATCGACGAAGGTCTGCAGTCCCTCGTCCTGCAAGTCGTCGGTGACGTCGGCCAGTTCCGGCAGGCGCGACAGGCGATCGATCACCTTGGGCGTCCATTCGCTGAGCACCTTCAAGTCGGGGTTGGACAGCGTCATCTGGTACTGCGTACGGCTGACACGGTCTTCGATCGTCAAGTCCTGCACCGGCTGCATATAGGTGGTCATGCCCTGCATGCCGGCCAGCGAATTGCCCAGGCGCGCGATGACGTCGGCCATGGAATCGCTGCGCGAATCGCGCGGCTTGAGCACGATCTGCATGCGGCCGGCGCTGACGGTGGCGTTGCTGCCGTCCACGCCGATGAAGGACGACAGCGTGGCCACCGCCGGATCGGCCAGGACGATCTTGGCGGCTTCCTGCTGACGCTCGGCCATGGCGGCGAACGAAATACTCTGCGGCGCCTGCGTGATGGCCTGGATGATGCCGGTGTCCTGCGGCGGGAAGAAGCCCTTGGGCACCATCATGTAAAGCAGCGCGGTCAGCACGAACGTGCCCAAGGCCACCAGCAGCGTCAAGGGCTGGTGGTTGAGCACGACCTTGAGCATGCGGTCGTAGCCGGCGATCAGCTTGTCGATCATGGCGCCGGTGAACCGGTGGAAGCGGCCATGGCGGACTTCGCTTTCCGGCTTGAGCAGGCGCGCGCACATCATGGGCGTCAGCGACAGCGACACCACCAGCGAAATCAGGATGGACACCGCCAGCGTGATGGCGAATTCGCGGAACAGCCGCCCCACCACTTCCGTCATGAACAACAGCGGGATCAGCACCGCGATCAGCGAGAACGTCAGCGAGATCAGCGTGAAACCGATCTGCCCGGCGCCCTTGAGCGCGGCCTGCAGCGGTGTCTCGCCTTCCTCCAGGTGCCGCGCGATATTCTCGATCATGACGATGGCGTCATCGACCACGAAGCCGGTGGCGATGGTCAGCGCCATCAGCGTCAGGTTGTTCACCGTGAAGCCGGCCAGGTACATGATGCCGAAGGTGCCCACCAGCGACAGCGGCACCACCACGCTGGGAATCAAGGTGGCGGTCACGCTGCGCAGGAACACGAAGGTGACCATCACCACCAGTGCGATCGACAGCAGCAGCTCGAAGCGCACGTCGCTGATGGAATCGCGGATGGTCTGGGTGCGGTCCGCCACCACGCTCAAGTCCAGCGTGGCCGGCAGGGACAGGCGCAATTGCGGCATCAGCGCCTGGATGCGGTCGACGACGTCGATCACATTGGCATCCGGCTGCCGTTGCACGTTCAGCAGGATGGCCGGCTTGTCGCCAGCCCAGGCGGCCTGGCGGACATCCTCGGCGCCCTGCATCGTCTGTGCCACGTCGGACAGGCGCAGCGGCGCGTTGTTGCGGTACGCGATGATCAGGTCGTTGTAGTCGGTCGGCGACTTCAACTGGTCATTGGCGTTGATGGTGGTCGAGCGCATCGGCCCGTCCAGATTGCCCTTGGGCTGATTGGTATTGGCGGCGACGATGGCCGTGCGCAGGTCCGACAGCGACAGGCCGTTGCCCGCCAGCGCCTGCGGATTGACGCGCACCCGCACCGCCGGCCGTTGGCCGCCGGCGATGCTGACCAGGCCCACACCCGGTACCTGGGACAGCTTCTGCGCCATGCGCGTTTCGACCAGATCGCGCACCTGCGGCAGCGGCATCGTGGGCGAGGTGATGGCCAGGGTCAGCACCGGCGCGTCGGCCGGGTTCACCTTGTTATAGGTAGGCGGTACCGGCAAGTCGTTGGGCAGCAGATTGGACGCGGCGTTGATGGCCGCCTGCACCTCCTGCTCGGCCACGTCCAGCGCCAGGTCCAGGCTGAACTGCAGCGTGATGACCGAAGCGCCGCCCGAACTGGTGGACGACATCTGGTTCAGCCCCGGCATCTGGCCGAACTGCCGTTCCAGCGGCGAGGTCACCAGCGACGTCATGACGTCCGGACTGGCGCCTGGATACAAGGTCACCACCTGGATGGTGGGATAGTCGACCTCGGGCAGCGCCGCCACGGGCAGCAGCCGGTAGGCGATCACACCCGCGATCAGGATGGCCACCATCAACAAGGTGGTGGCTACCGGCCTGAGGATGAAGGCGCGTGACGGACTCACGGCGTGGTCCTGGCCGGCACGCTGGTGCTGGCGCCCGGTTCGGCTCCCAGCGCGGCGCCCGGCGTGGCGGGGATGGTGCTGGTGGGATCGGTGACGACCTCCACCTTGGCGCCGGCGCGCAGCCGGTCGGTGCCTTCGATGACCACGCGATCGCCCGGCTTCAAGCCATCGTCGATGGCGACCATGTCGTTGCCGACAGGACCCAGCTTGAGCTGGCGCACCACCACGGTGTTATCGGGTAGCGCCACGAACACGAACGGGCCCTTGGAGCCGCGCTGCACGGCGCCATTGGGAATCACGGTGACGCCCTTGCGCGTCTCGACGCGCAGGCGCACGTTGACGAATTGATTCGGAAACAGGGCGTCGTCGCCATTGTCGAAGCGCGCCTTCATCTTCAGCGTGCCGGTGGTCACGTCGATCTGGTTGTCCAGGGTTTCCAGCACACCGGAGGACAACTGCTTGGTATTGGCGCGGTCGTAAGCCAGGACTTCCAGCGTGTGCCCCGTGCGCAGTTGTTCACGCACCGCGGGCAGCTGGGTTTCGGGCAGCGTGAAGACCACGGCGATCGGCTGCGTTTGCGTGATCACCACCAGGCCATTGGTATCGCCGGAGGACACCAGATTACCTTGGTCGACCTGGCGCAAACCCAGGCGGCCGGTAAGCGGCGCGGTGATGCGGGCATACGTCAGTTGCAGGCGGGCGGAGTCGACATTGGCCTGATCGGTCTTGGCCGTGCCTTCGTATTGGCGCACCAGCGCGGCCTGGGTATCGACCTGCTGCTTGGCGATGGACTCCTGTTTCAACAAGGCCTGATAACGCGCCAGATCGCGACGGGCGTTGTCCAGCTGTGCCAGATTCTGCGTCTGCGTGCCCAGGGCCTGGGCCAATTGCACCTCATAGGGACGCGGATCGACTTGCGCCAGGACGTCGCCGGCCTTGACGTACTGGCCTTCCTTGAAATTCACCTTGACCAGTTCGCCGTCGACCCGGCTGCGCACCGTCACGGTGTTGTAGGCGGTGACCGTGCCCAGGGCCGGCAGCGTGATATCCATGTCCTGCGTGGCAGCGGTGAAGACGCGCACCGGTACCGGCGGTTCGCCCATGCCGGCCGCGCCTGCACCCGCGCGCCCGCCCGGGCGGGAACCACGGCCCGCGCCGCCTTGGCCGCCCGCGGCGGGGGTACCCTGGGCGCCTGGCGCACTAGCGGTACCTGGGGTACCAGGGGTGCCGGGGGTCCCGGGGGCATTAGAGGCCCCGGCCCCGGCCCCGGCCGCGGTTTGCTGGGCGCCGCGCTGCCATTTGCCCCCTTGGTGGGTGGGCCGCAGCACCAGCCAGGCGATACCCGCCACGATCAAGGCAACGATAGTCCAGCCGATCACACGGCGACGTGTGCGGGTGGACTTGGCGGCGGGGGTCGTTTCAACCATTTGATGGGATCCGGCGTCTATTCAGCGAAAAGAGCCGCTATTGTCCATCAAGCTCCGGGGTTTTTATATGAGAACGCCTATGATTTGAAATCGACCGCAACAGGAATTGGCGGTGCCCGGGCCAAAATACGGGTTGCCAGGGTAATTTCACGACTTTTATCGCATTGGGCGTTACGTGGACTAGCCCTCGAGGGGGATGTGCGGCGGGCCTGGCAGCCGGAAAGACAGCACCTTGGGCGGCATCGGGGGCCTCCCCCCAGTTTGCCGTCCAGCCATCAGGTGCTGCAGAGCGACATCTGGAAATGCACGTCGCGGCTGACCTGCTGCGGCTTGGCTTCCCCGCCTTGCGTGGAAAACCTGATCCAAATCATATACTTATTGGCGCTTATCTCAGGAAAGACGCCAGCATCGTCGGCCACCCAGACGCGCAGCAACTGGTGCGAACGGCCACCCAGCATCTGTTGGAAGGCACCCTGTTCCGCCGTCGCTTCCTGCTTGCGTCCGGACTCGCGCATCAGGCGCAGGCCTATGGTCACGCCTTCGCTCAGCGGTTTGAGCGGCGCCATCCAGGTCTGCAGGTCGGCACAGCGCACCTCTTCGGGCTTGTGCTGCCAGGCATGATAAGAGGGCATTTCGATCTGCGTGGCGCCGCCCGGCACCGCCAGGCGTCCACGCAGACTCACCAGCCATTCGTTTTCACGCAGCGGCTGGCCCGCCTTGCCCTGGGTGGACAAGCCGCTGGTGGTCTTTTCCATTTCGCGCAGCATGCCTTCGAGCGCGTCCTGAGACACGCCCGGGTGATCGCGCAAGGCCACCAGTTGCAGACGCTGACGCTCCATATCCTGCAATACCGACGTCTTGATGTCGGTACGCTCGATGGCATCAAGAATGTCGAAGATGGTCGCGATAGCGATCTGATGATTCTTGGCGTCGCCGGGCCGGGCGAAATAGAACAACCGGTCGAAGAGGTATTCAAGGCGCAGGTACGCCCGGATACGCTCGTTGAAGGGATATTCGTAAAGAATCACGCTCGATACAGGTCCGTCATTGAACCGGCCGAAACCGGAATGGTTGGGGGAACATCATGCACCGCGATGGGTGGACGCCGGCAGGGACGCCGCCAGCGCGCACCATTGTTCATGCAGGGTTTTCGCCCGCGCGCGCAATTGTTCCGGCGAGGTCGCGCCGTCGTTGAGAATCACGTCGTGCGCGGCCGCCAGGCGGGTTGCCCGCGCGACCTGTGCCGCCATAATACGCTGGATGGTCGATATCGTCAGCCCGCTGCGCGACTGCACACGTGCAATCTGTGTATCGGGATCGCAATCAATTACACAGACCCGATCGACCCGCTGCACCCAACGGCCGGACTCGATCAACAAGGGCACGACGAAGACCACATAGCATCCCGTGGCGGCCGCGGCTTCAGCCTCGGTCTGCTGGCCGATCAGCGGATGCAGAATGGCCTCCAGCCGTGCGCGCGTTTGCGCATCGGCAAACACCTGTTCACGCATCCAGTCGCGGTCCAGCGCACCATCGTCACGGCGCGCGCGCGGGCCGAAGGCCTGCTCGATGGCGGGCATGGCGGCACCGCCTGGTGCCGTCAGCCGATGTGCGATCTGATCGGTATCGATCACGCTGGCGCCCCACTCGGCCAGCAGATCGGCGACATAGCTCTTGCCCGAGCCGATGCCGCCGGTCAGGCCGATTTTCAAACGCGTCGAAAGTGAAGTCGAAGAGGAGGGTGCGGAAATCATGGCGGTTCGTGCTTGCCTCTGGTTACCCATCGTTGCGCTTGTGTTGCTCAGAACAGCAAACCCGGCGGCAGTCCACCGCTGAACAGCGTCACGATACCAGCCGCCGCCAGATAAGGACCGAACGGCTGCGGCTGGCCGCGCCGCGCCCGCCGTGTGGCGATCAGGAACAAACCCACCAAGGCGCCAGTCAATGACGCTGCCAGCAACAGCAGCGGCAGTGCCGCCAGGCCCAGCCACGCGCCCAGCGCCGCCAGCAACTTGAAGTCGCCATAGCCCATGCCTTCGCGTCCGGTCAGCAGGTGGTAGCCGTGAAACAGCAGCCACAGCAAGCCATAGCCCACCGCCGCGCCCAATACCGCCTGGGTCGTGGGTGCGAAGATATCCGCGACATTGGCCAGCAGGCCGACCCATAGCAGCGGCAGCGTGATGACGTCCGGCAGCAGACCGGTGTCGATGTCGATCCAGGCCAGCGCCAGCAAGGCCGCCACCAGCAGCATGGCCAACAGCGCCTGCACGCCGGGCCCGAAACGCCAGACGCAGGCGGCGAAGCCCACCGCCGTCAGGCATTCCAGCACCGGATAACGCCACGAGATGGGTTGCTGGCATTCGGCACAGCGGCCCCGCAGCAACAGCCAGCCGAGCACGGGCAGACGGCGCCAACCGGTGATAGTCGCCTGGCAGGCCGGACAACGGCAGGCGGGCCGCCACAAACTGGGGCGGTCTTCCTCTTGCTGCATGGCCTCGCCGCGCCACTCGCGGAACTGCGCTTCCCAGTCATAGTCCATGATGCGGGGAAGGCGGTCCACCGCCTTGGTCAGCCAGGACCCGACGACCAGGCCCAAGAGTGCAGCCAGGAGGATTGCGCTGGTCATGCCGATGGCAAAGTTGGACTGCATGGTGCTCCCTGAGGGGCCGTGGCGACGGCCGTCGACGCGCATTATTGTGCGAGCGGGCGGAATGTCAAAATGGAAAGCGTAAATGGAAGACCCGAATGGAGGACCCAATTGGACGACCGCAAACGCGCGCGCGGCGCCCTAATCATGCGTAGAATTACCGCTATATTTTGATTCCGGATACATCATGCCCGCCGCCGCGCTCGAACGACCCTCGCCTGCCCCAGTTTCCGCACGTACGAGCCTGACGGCCGCCAGCGTCATCACTTTGGCCATCCTTGGTCCATTGACAGGCTGCGCCCAACAGCGCGAACCCGGCTACTACGATCCCCCGCCCGCCAGCACCCAGGGCGATGCCGAATACAACGCGGCCGGCGCCGGCTACCGTACGGTGTTCCGCGCCCCCTCCCAGTTGCAGATCGATCTGAAGCCGTCCACGCCCAGCCAGCAACAGCAGGCGGCCGCGCAACAGCAGCGCGCCGTGGAACAAGGCCGCATCGCCGAGGACGGCCAGGCAGCCCCGGTCACCATCGCCAGCGCCGACGCCCCGGCGCCCGCCTCGACGGCCAGCCAGGCCAGCAAGCTGGTGCCGCAGCCACAGACCTATCAGGGCACCGTGCCCTGCCTGGCCGCCGGCCTGAACTGCGAAGCCCAGCGCATCACGCTGACGCTGGCGCCCAATGGCCGTTGGCGCGGCCGTTCCACCTATCTGGAAGGCTCCAGCCACAAGGAAAAGGCCGTGGCCGAACAAGGCTGCTGGGACTCCACCGATGAAAAGCCGCCGCGCGTCTTCCTGACGGGTGCCGACGGTAATTCACGCGCCGAATTCGTGGTCGCCGCCAATAACGTGCTGCGTCTGCGCGCGCTGGCCGGCATCACGCCCAATCTGAACTACACGCTGACGCGCCAGCCGGACCTCGATCCCATCGACGAACTGGCGAAGCAGACGCCGCCGAAGTGCAATCCCTGATCTGATATCCCGGGCGCCCCATTCCAGCGCCCCATTCCAGCGCCCCATTCCAGCGCCCTATTCCCGCGCCCGCCGATGCGGGCACACCCGGCAGGCCAACTCCATCGTGGAACGCACGCCCACCTTGCGCAGGATATTGGCGCGATGGGCTTCCGCCGTGCGCATCGATATCGACAGCTCGATGGAGATGTACTTGTTGGATTTACCGCTGATCAGATAAGGCAGGATGTCACGCTCGCGCGGCGTGAGTTCTACTTGCGGCGAACAGGCGGGTCCCCGTATCGCCGCCACATGCATACGAGACATCATGCCGTCCTTCCTCCGTGTTTGGAATGGATGGCAGTCTTGCATGCACGCCTTCGCCCCGTAAGCTGATAGAACTTACAGGGTGGACACCCCCGTCCTACCCATGCGCCCGGTATTGCGTACCACCCTGGGCACGTAGACCAGGCGCCGGCATCCAGCCGCAGCACCCAGCGGCGGGACCGGGCCCAGGCCCAGGGGCCGGCACTGCTCGCGCCTGCTACAGCTCGAGGTTGTCGATCAGCCGAGTCTTGCCCAGCTTGGCGGCCGCGAGCACCACCAGGGGTTCGCCGGACTGGAAGTCGGCGCTGTCAGGCGCCTTCAAATCGCGTTGCCGGCGCAGCGACATATAGTCGACCTCCCAGCCCCGCGCGGCCAGGGTGGCGGCGGCCTCCTGCTCCAGCGCCGCGACATCCTGCTGGCCCGATTTCACACGCTGTTGCATCGCTTGCAGCTCGGCGTACAGCCGCGGCGCCTCGGCGCGCTCGCCGTCGGTCAGGTAGCGATTGCGCGAAGACAGCGCCAGTCCGTCGTCGGCGCGCACCGTTTCATGGGCCAACACCTCCACCGGCAGCTGGAACTGGCGGCACATGGCGCGCACGATCATCAACTGCTGATAGTCCTTCTTGCCGAACACCGCCACGCGCGGCTGCACGCAGGACAGCAGCTTCAGCACCACGGTACAGACGCCCTTGAAGAAGCCGGGCCGGAACTCGCCTTCCAGGATGTCGCCCAGGTCATCGGGCGGCTGCACGCGATAATTCTGCGGCTCCGGGTACATCTCTTTTTCATCCGGCGCGAACAGGACGTAGACGTCACGCTGGCGCTCCAGTTTTTCAATGTCCTCGGCCAGCGTGCGCGGGTAGCGATCGAAGTCCTCGGACGGACCAAACTGCAGGCGATTGACGAAGATGCTCGCGACGACAGGGTCGCCATGCTGGCGCGCCAGCTTCATCAGCGCCAGATGGCCCGCGTGCAGGTTGCCCATCGTCGGCACGAACGACACGCGGTTCTGCCCACGCAAGTGATCGCGCAGTTCCTGGATGCTGTGTACGACTTTCAAGAATGTCTCCGGATAATGCCGCGGCCTGACGCAAAAACGCTCAGGCCGCCTGCGCCACGCTGGTATAGGCCAGGCGGACGTAGATGGGCGCGTAGGGCTCGGCCTGGGTAATCTCCAGCAGCGACTCACGCGCCAGTTCCAGCATGGCGATGAAGTGCACCACCACCACCGCCGCCGGCGCGCCTTCGTCCAGGCGTTCCATGAACATGTCGGTGAACTCCATGAAGCGCACGTCGTTCAGGCGCCGCAGGATGTGCGTCATGTGGTCGCGCACGGACAACTGTTCGCGCGTGATGTGATGGTGCGCGTTGAGCTTGGCGCGCTTCATGATGTCGGCCCAGGCCTGGCGCAGATCCTCGGCACTGACATCCGGCATGGCGCGCTCGACGGTCAGGTCGGCCACGGCCTGGGCGCGGGTGAAATCGCGGCCCAATTGCGGCAGCGCGTCCAGCTTCTGCGCCGCCAGCTTCATTTGCTCGTATTCGAGCAGGCGCCGCACCAGTTCGGCGCGCGGATCCTCGACTTCCTCGCCGGTGTCGCTCTTCTTCACCGGCAGCAGCATGCGCGACTTGATCTCGATCAGCATCGCCGCCATGAGCAGGTATTCCGCCGCCAACTCCAGGTTGTGCAGACGGATCTGCTCGACATACGACAGATACTGCCGGGTGACATCCGCCATGGGGATGTCCAGCACATTGAAGTTCTGCTTGCGGATCAGGTACAGCAGCAGATCCAGCGGCCCTTCGAAGGCCTCCAGGAAGATTTCAAGCGCGTCGGGCGGGATGTAGAGATCCTGCGGCAGCTTGAACAGCGGCTCGCCATACAGGCGCGCGAACGCCACGCTGTCGACGACGTCGGGCGTGCTATCCACGGAGGGTTCCACCAGCGCGGCCAGGTCGGGACCCGGCACGGAAGGATGCTGTGGCATGGCCGCGACCGGACGCTTCAGTCCGCCGAATAGACGTAGGGCTTCTGCTGCACACGGGCAGCGCGGAATCCTTCGAGCAGCTCAGGATCCTGCGGCTTGTCCCAGAGCAGGCCGCGGCCTTCGCGCTGGCGCTTTTCGACATCGGGATGGGCCTGTTTGTAATTCTTCAGGAACAGGGTGATCTCGGACTCGTAGGTTTTGGCCATGGCACCAGTTTTGGTGGGTTGTTGGTGGTTCGGTGGGGGGGGGTACTTGGGTGATATCCGAGTCGTATTTGGCTCGTACCCGTGCCGCCAGTTTACTGCACGGCGAGGAAACCGGCCGCGCCGGCGTCAAGCGGTCCGTCAGAGGCCCGGGTTTACAATGTGCAAGCTTTTGCCGTCGCCCTCCGCCGCGCCTCCCGGACCCCCATGTCTGCTTCAACCTCTGCCTCCCCCTCGGCCCTGCCTACGCCTACGCTCCAAGATCCCGACGCCCTGCGCGCCGCCCGCATGATTCCCTTCATCGTGGGGTGCGCGCTATTCATGCAGATGCTGGACGCCACGGTCGTGGCCACCGCCCTGCCGGCCATGGCCGCCTCGCTGGGGTCCACCCCGGTGCGCCTGAACGTGGCGATTACCTCCTACCTGCTGGCCGCTGCGGTGTTCGTGCCCATCAGTGGCTGGGCGGCCGACCGCTTCGGCGCGCGGCGGGTGTTCATCGCCGCCATCGTCCTGTTCACGCTCAGTTCGGTGACCTGCGCCATTTCCCAGGACCTGTCGCAACTGGTGCTGTCCCGCATCGCCCAGGGGATGGCCGGGGCCATGATGGTGCCCGTGGGCCGCATCATCCTGCTGCGCCTGGTGCCCAAGGAAGACCTGCTCAAGGCCATGTCCTTCCTGTCGATTCCCGCGCTGCTGGGACCGGTGATCGGACCGCCGCTGGGCGGCTTCCTGGTCACCTACGCGTCCTGGCACTGGATCTTCCTGATCAATGTCCCGATGGGCGTGTTCGGCATCGCGCTGACCCTGCGCTACATCAAGGAAGTGCGCGACGCCGACCCGCCCAAGCTGGACTGGCTGGGCTTTTTTCTCAGCGCCATCTGCCTGGCGACCATGGTCACCGGCTTCGAGGCGGTGGGCCGCGACGTCATGAGCAATACCGAGCTGCTCAGCCTGATCGGGATAGGCCTCGCGTGCGGCTTCTGGTACGTGCGCCATGCGCGCAAGATCGACTATCCCATCATCGACTTGTCGCTGATGCGCATTCCAACCTTCGCCATCTCCACCCTGGCAGGCAATCTGTGCCGCTTCACGGTGGGAGCCACGCCTTTTCTGCTGGCCATGCTGCTGCAGATCGGCTTTGGCCTGTCGCCCTTCTCCGCCGGCATGATCACTTTCGCCGGCGCCGCGGGCGCGCTGGCGATGAAGTTCGTGGCCACGCCCATCGTGCGCCGCTTCGGCTTTCGCCGCGTACTCACCATCAACTCTCTGCTGACCGGCCTGTTCATCGTGGCCTGCGCGCTGTTCAGCCCCAGCACGCCAGGCTGGCTGATGATCGTCATTCTGCTGATAGGCGGCTTCTTCCGCTCGCTGCAGTTCACCGGCGTCAACACCCTTACTTACGCCGACATCCCGCCGCAACTCATGAGCCGCGCCAGCAGCTTTTCCGCCATGGCGCAGCAATTGGGCATCAGCCTGGGGGTCGGCGTGGCCGCCGTCACGCTCAACGTGAGCATGGCCCTGCGCGGAGCCGATACACTATCCGTCGGAGACACCGTCAGCGGTTTCATCGTGATCGGCATCCTGTGCGCGTCGTCGTATTTTTCATTCCGCCGCCTGGATCCCAACGCTGGCGACGAGGTGAACGGCCGCCACCGCAAGGCGGCCTCGACGGTGAACAACGACAATGAAGAATGAATACATTCTGGCCCTGGACCAGGGCACCACGAGTTCGCGCGCCATCCTGTTCGACCGCGAGGGCGTAGTCCGCGCCACCGGGCAGCGCGAATTCCGCCAGTACTACCCGCAGCCGGGCTGGGTCGAGCACGACGCCGAGGAAATCTGGCGCAGCCAGTTGGCCGTCGCGCGCGAAGCCTTGCGCAATGCCGGCGCCAGCGCCGCCGACATCGCCGCCATCGGCATCACCAATCAGCGCGAAACCACCCTGATCTGGAACCGCAAGACCGGCGTGCCGCTGGCGCGCGCCATCGTGTGGCAGGACCGCCGTACCGCGCCCTGGTGCGACGAGATGCGCGCGGCCGGCCATGCGGACTGGTTGCAGCAGCGTACCGGCCTGGTCCTGGATGCCTATTTCTCCGGCACCAAGCTGGCCTGGCTGCTGGACCATGTGCCGGGCGCGCGGGCCGCCGCCGAACGGGGCGAAGTGGCGTTCGGCACGGTCGACAGCTGGTTGGTATGGCAACTGACCGGCGGCCAGGTCCACAGCACCGACCCCAGCAATGCCTCGCGCACCCTGCTGTTCGACATCCACAAGCAGGACTGGAGCGACGAACTGCTGGAACGCCTGAACATCCCGCGCAGTGTGCTGCCGTCGCTGGCGCCCAGCAGCGGCATCATCGCGCACACGCTGCCGGAATGCTTCGGCGGCCCCATCCCCATCGCCGGCGTGGCGGGCGACCAGCAGGCCGCCACCTTCGGCCAGGCCTGCTTCACGCCGGGGATGGCCAAGAACACCTACGGCACCGGCTGCTTCATGCTGATGAACGTGGGCGAGCAGCCGGCCCGTTCCAAGCATCAATTGTTGTCCACCGTGGGCTGGGGCCTGCCCGGCGCTGCCGCCGCGCCCTGGCAAACCACCTATATGCTGGAAGGCGGCGTCTTCATGGCGGGCGCGGCGGTGCAATGGCTGCGCGACGGCCTGGGCATCATTCCCAAGTCGGCCGACGTCGAAGCCTTGGCCGCCAGCGTGCCGGACACCGACGATGTCTTCCTGGTCCCCGCCTTCGCCGGCCTGGGCGCGCCGCATTGGGATCCCTATGCGCGCGGCTTGATGATCGGCCTGACGCGCGGTACCACCCGCGCTCACGTCGCGCGCGCCACCTTGGAATCGATCGCCCTGCAAAGCACCGAGCTGCTGCAGGCGATGAATGCCGACAGCCCCAGCCCCCTGTCCGAGCTGCGGGTGGACGGCGGCGCCGCGCGCAACGACCTGCTGATGCAGATACAGGCGGATCTGCTGGGCGTGCCGGTGGTGCGCCCGCGTGTTCCCGAATCGACCGCATTGGGTGCCGCCGGCTTGGCTGGGCTGGCGGTGGGTTTCTGGCACGGCCAGGACGACTTTGCATCGAAATGGCAGGCCGAGCGCCGCTTCGAGCCGACCTGGTCGGACGACCAGCGCCAGGCCCGGCTGGCGCGCTGGCGCCAGGCCGTGGCGCTGAGCAAGGGTTGGGCCAGCCCGCCGGAAGGCAAGAACAAGAGCACGGGCAAGGACAACCACCACCCGTGAATCAGCACAGCAATTTCCGCGTCATCGCGATGGTGGTCGCCACCACGCTGTTCATGCAGAACATCGACAGCACCGCCATCGCCACCGCCCTGCCGGACATGGCGCGCGACCTCAACGTCAACGCCGTACACCTGAGCGCCGCCATCACGTCTTACCTGGTGGCCATGACCGTGTTCGTGCCGGTCAGCGGCTGGGTGGCCGACCGCTACGGCGCCAAGCGCGTCTTCATGTCGGCCATCGCCTTGTTCACGCTGTCTTCCTGCGCCTGCGCGCTGTCCGCGGGACTGGGCTGGTTGATCGCGGCGCGGATTCTGCAGGGAATCAGCGGCGCCATGATGGTGCCGGTCGGCCGCCTGGTGCTGTTGCGCGGCGTGCGGCGCGAAGACTTGTTGTCGGCCACCACCTGGCTGTCCATGCCCGCGATGGTGGGTCCGGTGATCGGGCCGCCGCTGGGTGGCTTCCTGACCGACACGTTTTCGTGGCGCGCTATTTTCTGGATCAATCTGCCTATCGGTTTGCTGGGCCTGGTGCTGGTCGCACGCCTGATCCCGGCCAGCAAGAACGAACGGCCACCCAAGCTGGATCTGCTGGGCATGACGCTGGTGGGCGCCGCGCTGAGCATCTTCATGGTGGGCGTGGAGACCGTGGGGCGCGGCATCGTGCCGGACGCCTGGTCGTGGCTGGCCATCGTGGCCGGGCTGGCGCTGTTCGGCCTGACGGTCTGGCACTGCCGGCGCGTGGCGCACCCCGCGCTGGATTTCTCCCTGCTGTCGATTCCTACCTATAAAGCGTCCACGGTGGCCGGCAGCCTGTTCCGCGCCGGGGCCGGCGCCATGCCTTTTCTGGTGCCCATCACGCTGCAACTGGGTTTCGGCCTGTCCGCTTCGCGCAGCGGGCTGATCTCGTTCGCCAGCGCCATCGGCGCGTTCTGCATGCGGCCGATGACGCAGTTCTTCTTGCAGCGCTTCCGCGTGCGCAGCATCCTGCTGGGCGGCACCTTCGCGTTCGCCGCGATGCTGGCCGCCTGCGCCACGTTGACGCCGGCCTGGCCTGAACTGGCGGTCTTCATCCTGCTGGTATGCGTGGGCCTGGCGCGTTCGCTGAATTTCGCGTGCATGAACGCCTTGGCGTATGCCGACATTCCCAGTGAAAAGCTGTCCGCCGCCACGTCGTTCTTCGGCATGGCGCAGAACCTGCCGCGCGCGGCGGGCGTGGCCCTGGCCGCGGGCATCATGCAGTTGTCGATGACCGTGTCCGGCCGCACCCATGCGTCCCATTTCGACTTCGCCTGCGCCTTCCTGTCCGTCGCCGCCATGGTGCTGGCTTCGGCGCCCATGCTGGCCGAGCTCAAGCCCGAAGCGGGCGCGGGTATTTCGCGCGGGCGCAAAGCGAAGGCGGCTTGAGCGTGGCTTGTGCGTGGCCCGAACCTGGACCGAACGCGACTTGAACGTGGTTTGAACGTAGCCTCAACGCGGTCCGAGCGCGGCTTGGCCAATGGCCGCCTGTGTCGCGAGCGTGCGTATTCCGAGCGGCATCACCACCAAATTCCCACACCGTAGCAGCGTTTTCCCACAGCAGGGTAGGAGCGGCGGCGACAGCCTTGCGAAAATCGCCTCCTTACTATTGGCGGCACCCCCCCCCTTCCCTCACTGTCGGCGTCCGCAGCCGCGGCCGCAGGCATGTGCAGGGCGAGGGCCAGGGCCCAAATCCATATCGAGGAAATCAACATGCTCTCCGCCCTGTCCGCCATTGGCGCCGCAATCTCCCAAACCGTCGGACGAAAGTCAAACGATGAGACGTCCACGCGGGGCATCGTGGGAGACCAGACTTTCATGCAGCAAGAAGGTACCCCCCGCACAACGATGCGTAAGCCTGCGACTTCGAAGCAACAAGCGAGCTTGCCGAGTATCAAGGAAAGCAGGAACCCCACCACTCAGCGGCATAGCCGAAAAAACGCCGCGACGCCGGAGGAAATGCGCATGCTGACGAATGGGTCGGAAGAGAACAGACCGAAAGAGCCCGCGCCAAAAGAGCGAACCTATGTGGGCAACTGCAAACGCATGATCGAGAAGACAAAGGGCCACGCGCCAGGCGGCGCTCGCTGACCTGCCCGCCGGAAAATTCCCGTCCATTTCCGGCGCGCTCCTGCCGCTACGCGCGCCCAGCGGCGACAGATGGAATGCATGACGCAACCCTATAGTCCCCGGTTTTCATTTGCCGGCTTTCACGCGGCACTAATCGCAAAAGGACTTAAAAATGGTTGCAGCAATTGGCGGAGCACACGTTCAACCCTTGGACGGACACGGCGGCGTCTCCGATGCCCGCAGCACGGCGGGAACCATCGGCGGCCAGACTTTCACCGCGCAATCAAGCGCCACGCGCGCGGGCGGCCGGCCCGCGGATGGCACGCCTGCCAATAATGGCGACATGCAGGCCTTCAAGCAATCCGAGGGTGCGGCGCCGCGGCACACCGGGCAGGCCACGACTGCCGGCGCGCCTGAAAACCACGCCTCGCCCATCACGCAAACGCACACCACTCAAGTCTTCACGACCGGGAATTTCGTGGATTTCGGCGGTCCGACGAGTCCCGCTGCCTCCGCCGCCCCCACCAACGATACGCGAGCGACCTCTGATGCGCAGACCGCAACGCAGACTACGCCGCGTGAATCGCGCAAGGGCAGCTCCCTGCGCCAGAAGCTGCACACGGCTTTTAAATTCGCCGGCGCCGCGGTGGTGATCGGCGGGGCCGCGACAGCCGTTGCCGCGGGGGCTGCGGCCCTGGCCGCGCCTGTCCTGCTGGCCGGACTGGGCGTAGCCATCGGCGGTGTGATCGTGTTGACCGTGAATCACTTCACCAGGCCTGGGCAGGCATGAGAGCAGACTCCCTATCCCATTCATCGCCATCGGTAAGTGGCGGCAATGGTGTCGCCCCGCTTCCCGATCGCGCTGACATCGGTGGCCAACGGGTCCAGTCAAAAGCCACACAACCTCGCGCATCGCTGGCGAACGGCAGCGCGCCATCCGCGCGCGGTCGCGCTGCGCCGCCCTCCTACGAAGCCCATATGGCGATGCAAGCGCGCGCCAAGGGTGCAAGCGCGCAGGGCGGATCGACCAGCGCGGACGAGACAGGTATTTCATCCCAGGCGGAAACTCGGACGGATGCTGGGAGAAATGACCGGACGGATGCACCGATGGATGCTCAGAGGAATGCCCGGGCCCACGCTCATGGAACCATGGCGGCCCCCCACGCTCAGGTGGCTGCCATCCTGCTCCAGGCGCCGACGCGGAGCCAGCACGCCGGCGCTGCGGCGCCCGACGCGGCGAATGGCGCTGCGAATGGTGCTGCGAATGGTGCTGCAACCCGCAACACGGCGCGAGACGAAGCTCGGCAAACGCGTCAACCCGCCGCCAGCCCGAGCGCGCCAAAGGCCCGTCGCGGCGCTTTCCTGGACAGGGTAGCGAACGCGCTTACGTCAAAATTCGCGTGGAGCACGGGTTGCATGATGGCCGGGGCCGGCCTGGTTGTCGCTGGCGGCCTGGGCTTGATCATTCCCGCCCTGGTCGGCGGATTGAGCTTGCCCCTGGTCCTGGGCATGCTCGCGGTCGGCGGCGTGGGCGGCATCGTGTTCATGGCGCACAAGGTCCTCGAAATGTCGATGCGCAAGCATCCGCCCGTCTAATCCAAGGACCGGCCGACTGGCGCGCGGACACGCTAATCCCGCGCCTGGCCGGCCGGCGCGATGGCCCTCGGGATTTCAATCGAGGAATCCGTGGCTATGACGAGGCCACCGAGACGCGCGAGGACGTAGCCCTCGCGCCTGCCGACGCCAAGCTTAGTTGAGCTTGGCGCCCGACAGCTTGACGATTTCCTTGTACTTGTCTTTCTCGCTGACCACGAAGGCCGCGAATTCTTTTTCGCTCATGGGCTTGACCTCCGAACCCATGGTCAGCAGACGCTGACGCACGTCCGGCTGCATCAGAGCCTGGCTATAGGCCTTGTTCAGCTTGTCCACCACGGGCGCGGGCGTGCCGCCGGTGGTGAAGACGCCGAACCAGGTGCCCAGGTCGAAGCCCTTGACGCCGCTTTCCTCCACCGTGGGCACATCGGGCAGCAGCGACGAACGCTGCGTGGTGGTCACGGCCAAAGCCTTGACCTTGCCGTCCTTGATCAACGGTGCCGACGCGGCCAGGTTGTCGAACATGAAGTCCGACTGGCCCGACAACAATGCCAGTTGAGCCGGCGCGGCGCCCTGATAGGGGATGTGCTCGACATTGATGCCGGCGCGCGCCTTGAGCAACTCGCCAGCCAGATGGCCCGCGCTGCCGTTACCGCCCGAACCGTAGTTCAGCTTGCCGGGATTGGCCTTGGCATAAGCAATCAGGTCGCCCAGCTTCTCGATGTGGTTCTTCTTGGCGAAGTCGTCATTCATGACCAGAACATTGGGCACCGACGCCACGATGGTGACCGGGGCGAAATCCTTGATGGGGTCATAAGGCAGGTTGGCGAACAGGAAAGGATTGATGGCATGCGTCGCCACCGCGCCCATCACCAGCGTGTAGCCGTCGGGATTGGCCTTGGCGGCGAGGTCGGCGCCGATATTGCCGCCCGCGCCGGCGCGGTTTTCCACGATCACGGGCTGGCCCAGCGAATCGCGTACTTTTTCCGCCAGCAGGCGGGCCATCGTGTCCAAGGGGCCGCCGGGCGGGTAAGGCACGATGAAGCGCAGGGGTTTGCTGGGATATTCAGCGGCAGCCTGGGTCAGGCCGGGAACGACGGCGGCGACAGCCAGCGCGCCGCCTAGAAGAATGCGGCGCAGCGCGCCCCACGCGGGAATAGCCATGTTTGAGCTCCTCTTCTCAATTGCATTTTGTAATACAGGGCATAAGCATAACCCGGTGTTTACAGCGAGATGACGCTCCGGCCGTGTAACGGAGGCGGCGCAACGCTTTCCCCCCGGCTTATGGGGCATGCGCGCAACAACGGTCCTCGGCAATCCCAAGAGAGTTAAGTTTTTTTTGGGGGAAGTCCCCCAATGCCCCCAAGAAGCAGGGCGGCGGAGGTACCGATACCGGCGTCGGTGCCGGAACTCTCACGTCCCAAATGTCCCAGAAAAATCCATGGCCCGTTAGGAAAACCGAATTGGCAGGCAAGCACGTCACCCAAAGACCGACTCTCGGCGGCAACCGATAGTAGCGGCTCCATCCTCGTCATCTCGAAAGGAGTACACACCATGTTCGGCCAAGCATCCCTGACGACGTCTACGCCGCAGTTCAATCCCGCCCATTTCACCTCGACGCCGACGCCGACGCCAGGGGCGACTTATTACATCGCGGGCATCCCGGCCACTTCCTACAATCAAGGTACGGTCGAGAAAGCGGCGCAGTACGCGTTCAAAAGTGACTGCACGCGTAAGCAGTTTGACCCTCGCACCTCGGAGCTGGCCTTTGTACCCTGCGAGGGCAACGGGAAGTCAAGACCTGCCCGGGCGTATCGTCCCATGCGTCCCAGGCGTCCGTGGGTGCAGCCGCAAGTCGCTTCGACTCATGCAATCCGGGGCATCCCGCAAGAAAACATCAAGCCCGGCGAACTCAGGGCTATGTCGCAGGATTTGTACGGGCCATCGCTCGCCCCCGTCGTCGAGAAGCCTTCCGAGCACAACCAAGGTTTCACATCAACCGCGGATTTGACCCGGGCATCAAGAGGGCCGACCGGCTGCGAGCAGGGCAAGGACGCGACGGTGCAGAAAGGGAGCGATGGCACTTGCTGGAAAATGGAGGAAACGAAGCTTGACCATTGTGAAATGGTTACCGTCCCCTGCGAGCGCGACGTGACAGAAGCGGGCGCAGGGAGCAGCACAGCGCCCACTGACGAAGCAAGCGACGTAACGCAAGCCGATGCGGAGATCAGTACGACGCAGGCCGGCGCGGAAGACGCAGTGACCCAAACCAGCAAGAAGCGCAACGTGCCGCCGGCCGACGGTGGGATATTGGAAAGAGCACCCGAAGCACAAGCGGGTTGGTCCACAGTGGTCCCCCTCTTCTTCATGGCGCTCGGCGTGGGTTCCATCTTCTTCCTGTTCATGTACTGCCTCCTCGCGAACCGGGGACAAGGGCAGTCCGAACAAAAGCAGGATGAGGAAGCCCAGCGCAACGCACGGCCGCTGCTGGATCCCCAGTACGTCTAAGCGCAACGCCGGTCCTCAGACCAGCTCCCGCCATCAATGCAGGATCTGGCTGAGGAACAGCTTCGTGCGTTCGTTCTGCGGATTGTCGAAGAACGCGTCGGGCGTATTCTGTTCGATGATCTCGCCCCGATCCATGAAGATGACGCGGTTGGCCACCTTGCGCGCGAAGCCCATTTCATGGGTCACGCACAACATGGTCATACCGCTTTCCTGGGCCAGGTTGACCATCACGTCCAGCACTTCCTTGACCATTTCGGGATCCAGCGCCGAAGTCGGTTCATCGAACAGCATGACCTTGGGATTCATGCACAGCGATCGCGCGATGGCCACGCGCTGCTGCTGGCCGCCGGACAACTGGCCAGGGAATTTGGTGGCCTGTTCCGGAATGCGCACGCGTTCCAGGTACTTCATGGCCGTGGCCTCGGCCTCGGCCTTGGACTTCTTCAGCACCCACACCGGCCCCAGCGTCAGGTTCTCCAACACCGTCAGATGGGGGAACAGGTTGAAGTGCTGGAACACCATCCCAACGTCGCGGCGGATGATTTCGATCTTCTTCAGGTCGTTGGTCAGCTCCGTGCCGTCGACGACGATCTGCCCTTTCTGGTGCTCTTCCAGCCGGTTGATGCAGCGGATCATGGTCGACTTGCCCGACCCCGACGGCCCGCAGATGACGATACGTTCGCCCGGCTCGACGTTCAGGTTGATATTGCGCAGCACGTGAAACTGGCCGTACCACTTGTTGACGTCCTGCATGCGTATGATGGCTTCGGCCATGAGGGTGCTCCCC
Organism: Bordetella sp. LUAb4; assembly: GCF_021325795.1. Taxonomy (GTDB): domain Bacteria; phylum Pseudomonadota; class Gammaproteobacteria; order Burkholderiales; family Burkholderiaceae_B; genus Bordetella_C. The sequence continues at coordinate 1,012,769 of NZ_JAHPZX010000001.1, forward strand.
TTGAGGCAAGCGGCGCACCCACCCGGATGCACCGCCCGCGCGATTAGCGTTGGTGTCCGCGCGCCAGCCGGCGCTCCAGCGCCTGGCTGTACTTGGACATCGAAAAGCAGAAGACGAAATAGATCAGCGAGATGAACAGGTAGGCCTCGACGCCGAAGCCGCGCCACGCGGCGTCCGACAGTGCGGCCTTGGCCGCCAGCGTCAGGTCGAAGATACCGATGATCACCACCAGCGACGTGTCCTTGAACAGCGCGATGAAAATGCTGACCAGGGGCGGAATGACGATCTTCAGCGCCTGCGGCAGGATGATCTTGCGCATCTGCTGCCAGTACGTCAGGCCCAGCGAATCGGCGCCTTCATACTGCCCCTTGGGAATCGCCTGCAGGCCGCCGCGCACCGTCTCGGCGATGTACGCCGCGGCGAACAGGATGATGGCGATCTGCGCGCGCAGCAGCTTGTCGATGGAATAGCCTTCCGGCAGGAACAGCGGCAGCATCACCGACGACATGAACAGCAGGCTGATCAGCGGCACGCCGCGGATCAGCTCGATGTACACGACGCACAAGGCCTTGATCGCCGGCATCTTCGAGCGCCGTCCCAGCGCCAGCAGCACGCCGATGGGAAACGCAAAGGCGATGCCGAAGGTGGCAAGAATCAGCGTCAGCGGCAGGCCGCCCCAGCGGGCGTTCTCGACGTAGGTCAGGCCCAGTACGCCGCCCCACATCAGCACGGCCACCAGGGTCAATCCGACCACCCAGACCCACAGCAACCACGGCTTCCAGAAGCGCCGCACGCCGCTGCAGACGATCACGGCGATCAGCAGGAAGGTGGCGATGAGGGGCCGCCACTGTTCATCGTAGGGATACGTGCCGAACAGGATCAGGCGATGTTTTTCGCGGATGAAGGCCCAGCAGGCGCCGCCCGATGTGCGGCACTCCTGCGCCGTCGACGCGGAGAAATTCGCCTTGATGAACAGCCATTCAAGCGCGGCGGGCACGCACATCAGCAGCACCCAGGCGATCAGCACCGTCAGCAGGATGTTCAACGGCGAGGAGAACAGGCGCGCATGCACCCAGGCCCACGCGCCCACATGATTGGACGGCGGCGGCAGGGCTTCGGTAGGAGTATGGGAGCTGGCCATGTCAACGCTCCACCAGCGCCAGGCGCTTGTTGTACCAGTTCATGAATACCGAGATCGACAGGCTGACCGTCAGATACGCGGCCATGATGATGAGGATGCCTTCGATGGCCTGGCCGGTCTGGTTCAGGGTGGTATTGACCACCGACACGATGTCCGGATAGCCGATCGCCACCGCCAATGAACTGTTCTTGGTCAAGTTCAGGTACTGGCTGGTCATCGGCGGGATGATCACGCGCAGTGCCTGCGGCAGCACCACCAGACGCAGTACCAGGCTGCGGCGCAGGCCCAGCGAGCTGGCGGCTTCCGTCTGGCCATGGTTGACGGCCTGGATGCCCGAGCGCACGACTTCCGCCACGAATGCACCCGTATACATGACGAGTCCCGCCAGCAAGGCGGCGAACTCCGGCGACAACGTCATGCCGCCCTGGAAGTTGAAGCCCTTGAGCGCCGGCACGTCCAGCGCCAGCGAGGCACCGCTGATGAGCCAGCCCACCACGGGAAAGGCGATGATCAGCAGGATGGCCCAGCGCGTCAGCGGAAAGATGCGGCCGGTCTTTTCCTGGCGCTTGTTACCCCAATGCGCCAGCGCAACGATGGCGACGATGGCCAGCCCCAGTCCGCCCAGCATCCAGTCGACCGCGTCGCCTTGCAGGGTCGGCAGCTTGAGCCCGCGGTTGGAGATGAACACCCCCGGTATCGGCTGGTGCGCCTGGCGCGGTCCCGGCATGTTTTCCGTGATGATGGCGTACCAGAAAAACAGCTGCAGCAGCAGCGGCACGTTGCGCATCACCTCGACGTAGACCGAGGCCAGCTTGGCCACCAGCCAGTTCTTGGACAGGCGCGCGATGCCCACCAGGGTGCCCAGGATGGTCGCCAGCACGATGCCGATCACCGCCACCCGCAGGGTATTGACCAGCCCCACCATGATGGCGCGGCCGTAGGTATTGGACGGGGAGTAATCGATGGCGGTTTCGCCGATGGCGAAGCCAGCCTCGCGGGTAAGAAAGCCGAAACCCGTGGCGATGTTGCGCACCGCCAGGTTATGCAGCGTATTGGAAACCAGGAACCAGATCACCCAGGCCACGGCGGCCAGCGCGACGACCTGGTAGACCACGGCGCGCACGCCCGGATCGTTCCAGGACAATTTGCGCGGCGGCGCCCCGGTGGGCGGGGTATTGGAAGAAGTCGTCATAGCGTATCCGCGTCCTGGACGGGTTGATAGCGGTAAGCCAGGGCCTGACAAGACCGGCGGCCTATGCCGCCGTCGTCAGACCCACCGCGGCCGGACCGGCCCCGCCATCGGGCGAGTGTCGGCCCCGGCTCGATCAGCGTACCGGCCAGCCGTACATCAGGCCGCCCTGCTGCCATTGCGCGTTGATGCCGCGCGGCAGCTTCATCGGGCTGCCACCGCCCAGGTTGGCTTCAAAGCTTTCGCCGTAGTTGCCCACGCTCTTGATGATGTTGTAGGCCCACTTGTCATCCACGCCCAGGTTCTTGCCCATGCCGGGCGTCACGCCCAGGATGCGCTGCACGTTGGGGTTGGTGCTCTTGAGCATTTCATCGACGTTCTTCGAGGTGATGCCGTACTCCTCGCCTTCCAGCATGGCGTTGAGCGCCCAGCGCACCACGTTGAACCATTGATCGTCGCCCTGGCGCACCATGGGACCCAGCGGTTCCTTGGAGAAGTTCTCCGGCAGGATCACGTACTTATCGGGATTTTCCAGCGTGGTGCGGGTCGACGCCAGCTGCGACTTGTCGGTGGTGAAGGCATCGCAACGGCCGGCCGAGAAGGCACGCACGATTTCGTCGTACTTGTCGATGACCACCGGCTTGAAATCGATCTTGTTGGAACGGAACCAGTCGGCCAGGTTCAATTCCGTGGTGGTGCCGGGCTGCACGCACACCGTGGCGCCGCCCAGTTTCTTGGCGCTGTCCACGCCCAGGTCCTTGGAAACCATCACGCCCTGGCTGTCGTAATAGTTCACGCCCGTGCCGATCAGGCCCAGCGTGGTATCGCGCGTCAGGGTCTGGGTGGAGTTACGGGTAAGGACGTCGATTTCACCGGACTGCAGCGCGGTGAAACGCTGCTGCGTGTTCAGCGGCGTGACCTTGAATTTGGTGGCGTCATTGAACACGGTAGCGGCGATGGCGCGGCACATGTCCACGTCCAGGCCTTTCCATTCGCCTTTGCTGTCGGTCGCCGAGAAGCCGGGCACGCCGGTCGACACGCCGCATTGAACGAAACCTTTCTTCTTTACGTTGTCAAACGTGGCGCCGGCGTGAGCGGCGCCCGATACCGCCAGGAGCACGGCCCCGATTGCTGCGATCTTGAAGGTTTTCATTGCGATCTCCGTGGATTTGTCTGAAGTTTGCGGCGGGGCCGGAGGGTACCGCCGGCAGAATCGTGGTCGATGGTAGCGTTCCGTGAAATATAGGGACATGCGGGAAATCCCTGTCGGACCGCCGCACGGTAATATTGGCGGCTACTCGCACACCTTCGCCATGATCGAATTCCAGCACGTCTTCAAATCCTATGGGCGCGGCCGCAATATCCTGGCCGATATCAACTTCCGCGTGACGGCGGGCGAATTCGTGTTCGTTTCCGGGCCGTCGGGCGCCGGCAAATCGACACTGCTCAAGCTGATCGGCGGACTGGAGGCGGCCAGCCGCGGCTCCATCCAGGTCAACGGCCAGCGCCTGGACAAGCTGCCGGCGCGTGCGCGCCCCTATTTGCGCCGGGCGGTCGGAGTGATCCTGCAAGACACCCATTTGCTGTACGACCGCAGCGCCTTCGAAAACGTCATGTTGCCGCTGGCCGTGACCGGCCAGCCGCTCGACTCGGCCGCCAGCCGGGCCCGCGCGGCACTGGACAAGGTGGGTCTGGCAGGCAAGGAAGACGCCAATCCCATCGAGCTGTCTGGTGGCGAACAGCAGCGCCTGGCCATCGCCCGCGCCATCGTCAATCGGCCGGCCATCCTCATTGCGGATGAACCGACGGCGAACCTGGATCACGAAACCGCCTTGCGCATCATGAACGTCTTTCGCGACTTCAACCGCGTCGGCGTCACCACGCTGATCGCCTCGCATGACGTGGAGCTGATGGCGCAGTATGCCCACCGCGTGCTGCGTATCGACCCGGGCCGCTTCGCGGATTCCCATCCGACGCCCGCAGCGCCCTCCACGCCAACGTCGCCCCCACCCGCCACACTTGCCCCCACGGCAAGCGCGGGCGGCGCCGCGGCCGGGGCACCTGCCTCCGCAGCCGCCTCCGCCGACGCCGCCGGCAAGCACACCGGCCAAACGCCCGCCAACAGGGGTCAAGCATGAACGCCTGGCTGCGACAACACCGCTACGCGCTGGGCATCACCCTGCGCCGCATGCTGGCCCAACCGTTTTCCTCCGCCGCCAACCTGCTGGTGATGGCCCTGGCTTTGGCCCTGCCCATCCTGGGCGGCGCCGTCCTGGTGTCCGTGCAGCCCCTGGCGCGCCAGGTCTCGGTGGCGCCCGAACTCACGGTTTTCCTCAAGCTGAACGCGCCGGCAGGCAGTGCCGACGCCATCGCCAACCACATCCGCAAGGATTTCGACGCCCAGGTCCGCAATGTCCGCGTGATCGGCCGCGACAGCGCGCTGGCTGAACTGCGCCGCAATCCCGCCTGGTCCGACGCCCTGGCCGTGCTGCCATCCAATCCCCTGCCGGACGCCGTGGTCGCCACCCTGCGTGACGGCGAAGGCCTGGCCGGCATCGCCAACGACCTGGCCGCCACCTGGAAGACCTGGGACCAGGTGGAACAGGTGCAATTGGACAGCCAATGGGTGCAAAGGCTGGAAGCGCTGTTGCGTTTCGGCCGCATCGGGCTGATTTTCGTGGCCGCGTGCGTGGCCATGGTGGTACTGGCCACGGTGTTCAACACGGTGCGGATGCAGGCGCTGTCGCAACGCGAGGAAATCGCCGTGGCACGCCTGGTGGGCGCCACGGAATCCTTCGTGCGGCGTCCTTTCCTGTACCTGGGTGCCCTGTCCGGCGCCGTGGCCGCGCTGCTGGCCATAGGCGTGGCGGCCCTGGCGCTGACGCCGCTGAACGACGCCATGCTGTCCCTGGCGCGCAGTTATGGCGCGGATTTCGCCATCCACTTGCCGGAACTGCCCTGGCTGGCGGCGGCGGTGATCACGGCCGGCATACTGGCCGCACTGTCGGCGCGCTGGTCAGTCAAGCGCAGTACCCGCTTTTAAGCCGCTTAATCCGCCTTATCAAGCCACCGCCGGCGTGCAATATTGCTTGGAAACCGAGACGCAATGGCGCGCCCGGCGCCCCGGCCTTCATGTCACGTAAGAAAGGCTTAACTGTCGGTGCGCGCCGGGACCGTATAATTCAGAAAACTTTGAAACGTTTCGACATTTTTTTACATTATTTTCTCCTGACCTTTTTCCGTACTTCGTGATCCGCATCCATGACGACTGCCCGTGACGCCCGCGCGACGCGCCACTATTTCGACAGTACGTTCAGTTGTCAGGCCATCAAGGTCCTGCCGAATGAGTATTACGTCACTGGCGAAAACCTGATGATCACGACAGTGCTCGGTTCCTGTGTTGCCGCGTGCATACGGGACCCGCAGACGGGCGTGGGCGGGATGAACCATTTCATGCTGCCCGAAGGCGACAGCCAGTCGCCCGCTTCCGCCACGATGCGCTATGGCGCGTTCGCGATGGAAATGCTGATCAACGAATTGCTCAAGGCGGGGGCGGCGCGCGAGCGGCTGGAAGCCAAGGTTTTCGGGGGCGGCGCGGTGTTGTCGGCCATGCAGCAGATGAATATCGGCGAGCGCAACGGCCAGTTCGTACTGAGCTATCTGAAGACGGAAGGCATCCCCGTCAAGGCGCAGGACCTGGGTGACATCTACGCCAGGCGGGTCAACTACTTCCCGCACGATGGCCGCGTGATGCTGCGCAAGATGGACGCGCGCACCCGCGCCAGCGAGATCATCGCCAAACGGGAAGAAGCGGTGGCCCAGACCTTGCAGGCAAAGGCGGTGGCCAAGCCACGCGTGGAACTCTTCTCCATGCCCGTGCGCCGCAAAGTCAGCGCGCCCACCGTCTGACCGTGGCGGACAAGCGGCAGCACCTGGCCGCCGCTATTACCTGCGCAGTGTTCCGATTACGGCATCTTCGTGCCGGACGGCAAGCCGCCTGAGGCCAGCTCGCCAGTCCGGATCAACATCAGCCTGCCCTCGTCAAGCCGCCCGCACGCCACCGATTTCCCGCACCGGCGCGGCGAATTTTTCCAGCAGCGCCTCTCGTTGCGTGGCCGCCTTCGCCATCGATGCTTCCTTGACGTGGCCGTAGCCACGAATGTGCTCCGGCACGTTGGCCAGCGCCACCGCGGCATCCAGATTGCCCCTGTCCAGCTTGGGCAGAATGCTGCGCACCAGCGTCTCCCGGTATTCGTTGATCAGCGCTCTTTCCGCGCGCCGCTCCGCCGTGCGGCCGAAGGGATCCAGGGCCGTGCCGCGCAGGAAGCGCAAGCGCGCCAGCACGCCGAAGGCCTTGAGCATCCACGGCCCATAGGATCGCTTCACCAGATGCCCTTGCGCATCGTGCTTGGCGAAGGTCGGGGGAGCCAGGTGGAAGTTCAGCTTCCAGTCGCCCTCGAACTGGCGGTTCACGGCGGCCAGGAATTCGCCGTCGGTATACAGCCGCGCCACTTCGTATTCGTCCTTGTAGGCCAGCAGCTTGAAGTAATAGCGCGCGACCGCCTCGGTCAAGCGCGACGTGCCGGTGGCCGCCTGCTCCGCCTGGGCCACTTGCTCCACCAGGTCTTCATAGCCGCGCGCGTAGGCGGCGTTCTGATACTGCGTCAGGAAGTCGCTGCGCTTGCGCACCAGGGTCTGCACCGACGACGGCAGACGGCGCGCCGGCGTTGCCGCGGCGGCCCCGCCCATGAGGTTACCGCTGCTATTGCCGTTGTTACTGTTGCCGCCATTGGCGTTGCCACCATTGCCGGCCGCGCGCGCGCCTCGGCGAATCTCGATGACCTCCGCGCCCTCGTCGTCCACCAGCGCATCCGCGCCGGCGGCCGTGTTACGGCTCTGCGTGCGGTTTTGGATCAAGGCCTGCACGGCGGCCAGGTCCTGCGCGGCCCGGCGGCCCCAGGCGAACGCGGCCTGGTTCTTGGGAATCTGCTGGCCATTGAGTTCGATGGCACGCAGCAGGCTTTCCTGCGACAGGGGGATCCAGCCTTTCTGCCAGGCATAGCCCATCATCAGGGGATTGGCGTAGATGGCGTCGCCCAGCAGGCCTACCGCCAGCTCGGCGGCGTCCAGTGCGTCGACGTTGCCCGCGCCGCAAGCACGCCGCAGGTCCTGCAGCAGGTCGCTGCCCGGCAACTGCCAATCCGGATTGTTGACGAAGGCCGCGGTCGGGGCGACATCGCTATTGAGCAATAGCCGGGTGCGATCCACCCGCATGCGCGCCAGCGCGTCCGAACCGGTGGCCACCACCAGGTCGCCGGCCAGCACCACGTCGGCTTCACCCATGGCCACCCGCGTGTTCAACAGATCCTCCGGCGACTGGGCCAGCACCACGTGCGAATGCACGGCACCGCCCTTCTGCGCCAGGCCGGCCATGTCCAGCACCGAACAGCCCTTGCCTTCGATGTGCGCCGCCATGCCCAGCAACTGGCCGATGGTGACCACGCCCGTACCGCCCACTCCGGCGATGAAGATGCCGTAGGCCTTGCGCAGATCGGGCAGCGCGGGTTCAGGTACCCCGGCGTCGATGGCGCCTTCCTGCGCCAGTGCCTTGGGCTGGCGCAATTTGCCGCCCTCGACCGTGACGAAGCTGGGGCAGAAGCCCTTGAGGCAGGAGAAGTCCTTATTGCAGCTCGATTGATTGATGGTGCGCTTGCGGCCGAATTCGGTTTCCAGCGGCTCCACCGACAGGCAGTGCGACTTCTCCGAGCAATCGCCGCAGCCTTCGCACACGCGTTCGTTGATGACCACGCGACGGGCGGGATCGGGATACGCATTGTGTTTGCGGCGGCGGCGCTTTTCGGTGGCGCAGGTCTGGTCGTACACCAGCACCGACACATTGGGATATTCGCGCAGTTCGCGCATCACCGTGTCCAGGTCGTCGCGGTGATGCACCGGCACGCCGGGCGCCAGGCCCTGCACGCCGCGGTATTTCTCCGGTTCATCGGTAACGACGACGATCTTCGCGATGCCCTCGGCTGCCATCTGCTGCGTGATCATCGGCACGCTGATGGGGCCATCCACGGGCTGCCCACCGGTCATGGCAACGGCGTCGTTGAACAGGATCTTGTAGGTGATGGGTACCTTGGCGGCCACGGCGGCGCGTATCGCCAGCAGGCCCGAATGGAAATAGGTGCCGTCGCCCAGGTTGGCGAAAACATGCTTCTCGTCGGTGAAGGGCGCCTGGCCGATCCAGGGCACTCCCTCGCCGCCCATCTGTGTGAACACCTGGGTATTGCGGCCCATCCACGTGACCATGTAATGGCAGCCGATGCCGGCCAGGCCGCGTGAACCCTCCGGCACCCGCGTCGAGGTGTTGTGCGGACAGCCCGAACAGAACCAGGGCTTGCGCTCCGCCACCACGCGCGGCCGCGCCAGCGCGCGTTCCGCCGCGTCGATCACGGCCAGGCGTGCCTGGATACCGGCACGCACGTCGTCCGGCAACTCGAAACGCAGCAGGCGCGCGCCTATCACCTTGGCGACGATGGCGGGCGAGAACTCATAGTGCGCGGGCAGCAGCCAGTTGCCTTGCGGCACCGACCATTCGCCACCGTCCTTGTCGTCGAACTTGCCCACCACGCGGGGAATCTTGCGGCCGGTGCCGATCCAGCCGAACAGCTCTTCCTTCAGCTGGTATTCCAGCACCTGGCGTTTTTCCTCCACCACCAGGATTTCGTCCAGGCCTTCGGCGAAGCGCTGCGTGCCGGTGGCTTCCAGCGGCCACACCATGCCCACCTTGAACAGGCGCACGCCGATGCGGCGGCAGACGTCGTCCGTCAAGCCCAGGTCCGCCATGGCCTGGCGGGTGTCCAGATACGCCTTGCCCGAGGTCATGATGCCGAAGCGCGCCTGGTCCGCCGGCACCTGCCATAGTTCGCGGTTCAGGCCGTTGGCGCGCGCGTAGGACAGCGCCGCGTACAGCTTGTAGTCCAGCAGGCGGGCTTCCTGTTGCAGCGGCGTGTCCGGCAGCCGGATGTTCAGGCCGTCGGGTGGCATGCGGAAATCTTCCGGCAGCAGGATGCGGACGCGGTCCGCCGCGACGTCGACGGAAGCCGATACTTCGACGATGTCGGTGATGCACTTCATGCCGACCCAGACGCCGGCATAGCGGCTCATGGCCCAGCCGTGCAGACCGAAATCCAGCACTTCCTGCACACTGGACGGAAACAGCACGGGGATCAGACAGGCCTTGAAGATATGGTCGCTCTGGTGCGGCAGCGTGGAAGACTTGGCGGGATGGTCGTCACCCGCCACCACCAGCACGCCGCCATGTTTCGACGTGCCGGCAGCGTTGGCGTGCTTGAACACATCGCCGCTGCGGTCCACGCCGGGGCCCTTGCCGTACCACATGCCGAACACGCCGTCATAGCGCGCGCCGGGGAAGAGATTCACTTGCTGGGAGCCCCATACCGCGGTGGCGGCCAGGTCTTCATTGATGCCTGGCTGGAACTCGACGTGATGTTCCTTCAGGTACTTGGCCGCCTTCCACATATTCAGATCGACGCCACCCAGGGGTGAACCGCGGTAACCCGACACAAAACCGGCGGTGTTCAAACCGGCGGCGAGGTCGCGCACGCGTTGCAGCATGGGCAGGCGCACGAGGGCGTGGATGCCGCTCATCCAGGCGCGGCCACTATGCAGGGTGTATTTGTCGTCCAGCTGGACAGAGGCGAGCGCAGCGCGTTGCGCCGGCGTGAGGGGGGCGTTCATCTAGTCTCCAGTTTGTCGTGGATAGCCATGGGTCGGTACGGCTTCAGCTCTTTTGGAGCACTGCGGACCAATCCAGGCATTCGCTCTAGGCAGCCGGCGGCCGATGCCGAACAGGACTTGCCAATCAACTTGTTATGTCCCCCGGTTGTAACCCCAGGCGGGGCGTTTTCGCAATAGGGGACATCATCGGGGGGCCGGCACGTGGAATCTATCCCGCCACGCGGTTACCCACCCTCCCGCATGCAAGGTAGGAAATTTCTTACCCATCTCAGCGATCCGCGCAGGATCTACAGCTTGTACATCGCCTGAATCAGGACGCTGCTAGCCACAGGGATCCCACATGACTGCCTACCGCAACATTTCCACGTCTACGCCTGATTTGAGGGCCACATTGGAAGGCCGGGACTATCCAACCTCCACCGGCCAGAAAACGCCCCATGGCGCAACTCGGCGTGCCAGCGATGCCGCAAGCCATGTGCGCAATGCAGCATGGAATCGACTCGACCCCGCGTCGCGGGAGGTCGACATACCCACCAGCACGCATCTCTTCAATGATGAAGACGCCACGGCCAAGGTCGTGGCGCGGCGGCTGAGCGCGAGCATCGCGCAGGGCGTGCCTGCCCCACCCGTCAAGCCGCCATTGCAACAGCTCTACGACCAGTATGCGGCCTTGCCCAGCGACACGTCGCCCCCGCGCCCCAGCGTACTGCTGCCACTCATGCGCGGTAGTGATGCTGGCATGCTGGCCCGCATGCCGGCGGCCTGGCTGCAAACCGCATCGGTCGCCAAGACGTGGTTGAAGCACATCGATGCCGACGGCCTCAGAAACCGCATCGCCGATTGCTGTCCACATATCCTGCGCCACCCGAAGGTGCTCGACTGTGGCAATGGATATACGCGGAAGATCTTCGGCCTGATCGAAAGCAAGCTGGGCAGCAGGGACGCAATCCTGGACATCGCCCCCGACCGCTTCACGCAATATGGTCTGCGCGCCATCCTGTTTACCTTGGGCGACCGCGCCAAGGAATACGTAGCCAGGCATCACGTTCAAATCCGCCGGCTCAAGCTGAGCAGGGAAGAAAAGTCCGACCTGGCCGTGCTGCTCCGCAACCACGCGTCCTGCCCGGCCGCGCACAAAATCCTGCGGGCATGGCCGCTCCCTTCCGACCCATGGCCGATGCGGGCGCGCAAGACCATCATCAACCTGTTCCAGCGCGTCTTTTCGCGGCACGCCTGAATCTCTCACTCCATTACCTTCCGATGACGATCACATCCACGGGCCTCGCCCTGACGTCCAGCTTTTCCGCCGTGCATGAGCCTTCCAATGAGGAACCAAGCCGTGTGAACGAACAAACCTGGCATGCCAACTGGCAAGGAATCATCGAATACTTTCAGCAAAACGGCTCGCCGCAGCTTGCGGATGCGCTGGCGCGCCGTCTCGCCGATCTGGGAAATTTTTTCAGCCCGTCCCTGCTGGCCATTCCCGGCCATGCGCAATCCCTGCTGCAAGCCCAGCAAAGCCTGGCCGACCTTCGCTACCGGGTCACGCACCCGGACACCCCCCTGGCCCGGAAGCAACGTGTCATCACCAAATTCTTGTCTCATCCCCCTAATTGCCGGCGCATGGATGCGGTCGCAACCAGTATGGGAATCGCGGCGGACCAGTTGGGGTGCGTCCAAGGCGGGTGGAACGACACCAAGGCCACACTCAAGGCAAGTATCGCGAGAGCCGTGGCGAAGGAATACGCCGACACGCTTATCCCCGTTCCCGACGCTGGACAAATCGGCCAGCAATCCGCGGTTCTGGACATACCAATCACCAACGACATCCTCAACTCGCATGTACTCAGGGGCAGATACGGCTTGCGCGAGATTCATCAGCGACCGACCGGGCATGCGGACAAGAACGAACTGGCCCGCAAGGAACGGGAGAGCCTGGACGCGCTGGCGCGGCTGGATGTGCAGGCGGGGCAGATAGCGCCGGCACGAAGAGCGCAGGCGGCAATAGCCACGAAGCGGGCAAAGCAGGTGCGCATGGCCTTGGACACGGCGTATGCGGAGACGGCCAGGGAGCTCGATAAGAAATTCACGCCAACCTATGTCGCGGGCACCCTGGCGAATGACGCCATGGAACAATTCCACGAACGCATCGCCCAGCCAGCCGGCGCGCAGCCAGCGTCGCGCACGACACTCATGGCCGCGGCCAGAGCGACCAGCAGGCAGATGTTCGGCAACGAGAACGTCTTGAGACCCACATCATTCTTGCAGGGACAGGCGGACATGCCGGAAGTCAGGACGAATATTTCGATGCTCAAATTCGACGTGCTGGCGTACATGTACGCCGTGCATGATCTGCAGGGGCAGCTCAAAACACTGGGCACCGCTGATCCGGATGACGCCACCCCTTACCGCCTTGTGACGGACAGCAAAACCGTATGGAAAGTACCGCGGGACAAGGACACGTCATGGTCCACGTTGAGGGAGGTTCCGGTGGAGCCAGCCACCTGGGCGGAGTTCTGCGCCGCCGCTCACGATCTCTCCGACCCGTCCGTGAACTACCAGCACTTGATCGACGGACTGTTATTTCCCATATACGGCCAGGAGTACTTCAAGCGATGGGAGAGCCAAACCGAGGCCGACCTGATGGCGGGTCTCGAGCAAATGTCGTCCATTCATCGCGACGCCCAATCCCAGCGGCTGCAAGATTTGCCCGCCGCCTTTTTCGAACATCCGAGCACCGTTCTGTACCTCGCGGAAAAAATGCCTGTCGGCACGCTCCGGGAGAAACTGGACCTGTACTTCGGTCACCTGGGCAGCGGCCTGCAACGCGCCAATGCCAAGGACTCGAAGAAGTTCCTGGCCGCGCTCAAGAAAATGGGCGAGCGCTTGCAAACCCAGGTTCTGCTCGACTTCTCCCCCAGGCATTTCGCTTCCGCGAACCTGACCGACATACTGCAATACTTGGGACCGCTTGCACCCGATTATGCCGCCCGCCATAAGAACGAGATCGACGCGCTGAGACGGTCCGCCCGCGACTGAAGCGGGGGCGGCCTTCCAGGGAGCCAAGGACGACGCCGCCGCGCCCCCGCGCCCGAGGCATAATCACGCCATGGATTTCGCCCCTCGTATCGTCGCCTGGCAACGCAGCCACGGCCGCCATGACCTGCCCTGGCAGAACACCCGCGACCCGTATCGCATCTGGCTGTCGGAGATCATGCTGCAGCAGACCCAGGTCAGTACCGTCATCCCCTACTACGAGCGCTTCCTGCAGCGCTTTCCCGACCTGGCGGCGCTGGCGGCGGCCGAACAGGACGACGTCATGCCCTACTGGGCGGGACTAGGCTACTACGCACGGGCGCGCAACCTGCATCGCTGCGCGCAGGAAATCGTGCGCGACTGGGGCGGGCGCTTTCCTCCGGACGCTGCCGCCATCGCGACGCTGCCCGGCATCGGCCGCTCCACCGCCGCCGCCATCGCCGCCTTCGCCTACGGCGCAACGTCGCCCATCATGGACGGCAACGTCAAACGTGTGTTCACCCGGCATTTCGGCATCGCCGGCGATCCGTCCAAGCGCGATGTGGAAACCCGCTTATGGACCCTGGCCGAGGAGCAAGTCGCGACGGCACCCGCCGACGCCGCCATCCAGGCGGCCGTCGCGGCGGCCGGTGGTGGCGCCGCCGATGACGGGGCGGATGAGGGCGTGGCGGATGAGGACGTGGCCGAGGGTGTGGTCAGCCGCGGGGCCAACTACGTGGCGGACTACATGGGCAGCTATACGCAAGGCCTGATGGACCTGGGCGCGACGCTCTGTACGCGCGGCAAGCCGGACTGTCCACGCTGTCCGGTGCAGGCCACCTGCGTGGCCCGCATCGAGGGACGCCAGACCGAACTGCCCACCCCCAAGGTTCGCAAGGCATCGCCCGAACGCAGCACCGGCATGCTGGTGCTGCGCCACGATGGCCGCATCCTGTTGCAGCAGCGGCCGTCGCCCGGCATCTGGGGCGGCTTATGGAGCCTGCCGGAATTCGATCCTGCGATAGATCCGGCCACGGCCTGCAAAGCGTTGGGCGCACAGCCCGGCGACGTGACCGCACTGGCCGCTTTCGCGCACACCTTCACCCACTTCCGCCTGCACGTGCGGCCATGGTTCGTGACATTGAAGGAGGCTCCCTCCACGGTGCGCGCCTCACCCGCATCGGCAAAGGGGCCTGCCGCGCGCACGACCGCGGCAACGGCAACGGCAACGGCAACGGCAACAACGGTAGCAACCGCGGCAACCGCCACGCAGCCAACGCCCAGCATGCCTCAGCGCTGGGTCGGCGAAACGGAGTTGGCCCAGGTCGCCCTCCCCGCCCCCGTGCGCAAACTGCTCGACGGCCTCTTCGCCGCCGGCCTGCCGGACATGCTGCCGGGCTAAAGCACCCGCCCGTTCCGTCGGGTGCTTGGCAGGTGTCCGAGGTGCGCTGCCGCTTGGGAACCGTCTCAAGAGGCCGGCCACTCAACCGCTGATCGAAGCGCGCAGCCGATCGAAGCCGCGCAGCCTCCTCAGGGCATGCCCACGGCGTCAAGGCACGCCCACGACTGGCACGAAGTCGGCGCCCTGCCCATATTTACTAATGGAACCTCGAACAATGGTCGTTTACGGACCCACTCTCACGCCTCAATTTTTTGAGGTCTATGATCCCCCTCGCGAAGAAGGACCCTCTGCGCGGAACATGACGTGGAGCGACAAGTGGCCAGCCATCGGCGACTATTTTGCGCGCAAAGGCATGCGGGCCGCGGCGGACCGGCTGTCTACCTCGATACGCGATCTGCTGAGTCGCGGCGACCCTCCCGTCCGGGTTTCGTCCGGGGAGGAAGCGGCTTATCAGCACTGCCACCGGGACCTGGACCAGTTGATCGACCTGCTCGATCACCCGAACGGGCAGCCGCGCTGGAACCTGATAGTCGCCGAGCGCCTCTTTGCCGATATCGGCACAAGCAGGGATATGTACCATATCGCGACTTGTCTCAAGGATGCGGTAAACGCGCTTTCGTCTTTCAGCGACGGATGGACCGCTCACATGGCTGTGTCGAAGCAAAACACGATCAAGAACCTCGCGGCACCGCTGACAGATTCTCTGATAAGCGCACGCGACGTGACGACAGACGCTCATCGGGCGGGTCGCGCAGCGCAAATGGAGCATCTGAAGGGTCCCCTCACAAACCGCATCGTCAACGCGCTTGCGAAGGAATTCGGTTTGCGCGGCAACAATCAACCTCTGGAATACGACACCGGCGAGGGCCCTGACGATTTTCAAACGACGTTGGATTATGTCAGTGCGCTGGCCCGCACCCTGTTCAAGCCCTCCTCGGTGTCAGCCACCATGGCGGCCGAAGCCATGCAGCGTTACCTCTCCTACCGGGCCTCCACCGAGATCGCGGACATGACATCCGACGAGCTGACACAGTGGCAGCAGGACGCCGCCCGCAAGGTCAGCGAGGGAATATGCGGCCAGGAAGGCGTCTTGAGACCGGAATCCTTCCTGCTGAAGGCAAGCAAAAAAGTCGAGCTGGGCACAATGTCCTTCCCGGATAACGCCGCACTCCAGTTCGACTTGCTGGCGTATATGCACGGCAAAGGCGACATGCAAGGGCCGCCCATGGTGTTGGGCGCCGCCGGCCAGGATGCGGACGGACCTTACCGCATCGTCACGGATGGCACGATGGTATGGAAAGTCATGGTGGATGCGAACGCGGAGATGTCATGGGCCGCCTTGAAAAGCGCAACGGTAAAACGGGCCACCCTGGCTGACTTCTGCGCCGTGAAACATGACCTGTCAGACAAATCCATCCCCTACAAAAGCCTGATCGACAACTTGCTGGCAAGGCAGGCCGAACTCGATCCCGACGCCAGCATGAATGACATTCCTGCCGCCTATTCCCAGCTTTAGGACCATCATCGAGGCCATCTTGCGGGCGCAGGCGCGGGGATCCGCGCCTGTTCCACCCACGCGTACTTACATCTTCGTCCCACGGTAGCGATTGATGCTCATGAGCATCCCGCAGGCGATACCCACCGTGAGCAAGGCCGTGCCGCCATAGCTCATGAACGGCAAGGGCACGCCCACCACGGGCAGGATGCCGGTAACCATGCCGATGTTCACGAACACGTAGATGAAGAACATCATGGTCAAGGCGCCCGCCAGCAGGCGGCCGAACTGGGTGGTGGCGCGGGTGGCGATGGTCAACCCCCGCGCGATCAGCAGGCCATACAGCACCAGGATCATGACGCCGCCATACAGGCCGAATTCCTCCGCGTACACCGCGTAGATGAAGTCGGTGGTGCGTTCCGGAATGAAGTCCAGATGCGTCTGGGTGCCCTTCATATACCCCTTGCCGTACAAGCCACCGGAGCCGACGGCGATCATCGACTGGATGGTATGAAAGCCCTTGCCCAAGGGATCGGAACTGGGATTCAGCAGCGTGCAGATGCGGTGCTTCTGATAGTCGTGCAGAACCACCCAATCGACTTCGGGCTGGCATAGCTGATCCTCGTAGGACACCAGCGTACCGATACCGATGACCCCCGCCAGCATCACGGGGACCAGCAGCTTGAAGGACAGGCCCGCGAAATAGATGACGCAGAAGCCCGCGCCGAACACCAGCAGCGCCGTGCCCAGATCGGGCTGGCGCACGATCAGGCCGAACGGCACGACCAGCAAGGCGGCCGCCACCAGGAAGTCTCGGATGCGCACCTGCCCTTCGTGGCGCTGGAAGTACCAGGCCAGCATCATGGGCAAGGCGATCTTCAGCATCTCCGACGGCTGGATGCGGGTAAAGCCGAGATTGAGCCAGCGGGTTGCGCCTTTGCTGGTTTCGCCGAACAGGTCCACGCCGATCAACAGGGCCACGCCCAGGATGTAGAACGGCAACGCCAGGCGCATCAACAAGGGCGGCGGCGTCAGCGCCACCGCCCACATGGCGACGAACGCGATGAGGAAATTGCGCGACTGGTCGGCGAAGCGCCAATCGGTACTGCCTACCGCGGAATGCATCACGGTCAGCCCCAGCCCGGCGAACATCACCAGGATGAGCAGCAAGGGCCAATCGAACGCGGTAAAGATGCGCAACAGGATGAGGGCGATGCGTTTCATTGACGTCCTTGTTGCGCGCCACCACCGGGCTGCGGGGCTAACCTGCTTGCCGGCACTTCACGCAGAGCGCCGGATGCAGGCGCGCTTCGACCCGCAGCACCACTCGCACCCGTGCTCGCACCGGTCGTGCCGTGACCGCTGCCGCCGTTGCCATTGCTGGCCGGTGCCGGTCGCCCCTGCGAATCTACCGTTGCTTCCGGCGGACGCACCGCGCGCGGCCTTACACCGGGCGCCGTGTTCGCCGCTCCATTACCGCTGTTGCGTGTTCCGGGCACGCCAGGCGCGACGCCGACTGAAGACATGCCGCCCGGCCGGCCCGGCACGGGCGCATTGGGCGCATCGGCAGGCACAGCCATATTGCGCGAAGGCGCCACTCGGCCGACCGATTCCGGCTGGCCGTCCGGACCAGGAGCCGGCCCGTCAGGACTCTGGCTACCGGCGCCGGCATTGCCGCCGCCGCTGCTCTTGGCGCCATTTTCACTACCGCCGTTATCTCGGTCGGCAGCCTCTTCGGCGTCGGCCAAGGCATCCGCCTTGCGTGCCACCGCGGCGGCGCGGCCGGCGACGGCGCTCAGGCCGGCGTGGTCGATGGCGGCGTTATCGCTGGCGGCGACATTCGGCGTACGCGGCGGCTCCTGCCCATGATCCTTGAGCAACCAATAATCTTCCACCTTGCGCGCGATCGGCGCGGCGACACTGGCGCCCCACCCGGCGTTCTCGACGATCAACGCCACCGCGATGCGCGGATGCTCCACGGGCGCGAACCCCATGAACAGCGCGTGATCGCGCAGACGTTCGTCCACCGCGCTGGCGCGATAGCGCCCGCCGCGCAAACTGTAGACCTGCGCCGTGCCGGTCTTGCCGGCCGCCTGATAGGCCGCGCCACGAAAAGCTTGCCGCGCGGTCCCCACCTTCACCACATCGGCCATGGCGCCCTTGACCACGGCCAGATTCTCCTTGTGCAGGGGAATCTGGTAGTCCGGCGCATTAGGCGTGGGCTTGTACTTGCCCGTGCGCGGATCCTCGATGGCATGCACCAGATGCGGCTTGCGGTACAAGCCGTCATTGGACAAGGTGGCCGTGGCCTGCGCCAGTTGCAGCAGCGTGAAGGCGTTATAGCCCTGCCCCACCGCCACCGAAATCGTTTCGCCGGCGTACCAGCGCTGCTTGTCCTTGTCCTTGTACGCCTTGCGCTTCCACTCCGTCGACGGCAGCACGCCGCGCTTCTCGCCTTCGAGATCGATGCCGGTGATCTGACCGAAACCGAACTGCTTGGTGAAGTCGTGCAAGGCGTTCACGCCCAGCTCCGGCCCCAGCGAAAAAAAGTAGGTGTCGGACGACACCACGATGGCCTTGTGCATATCGGTCGGACCATACGCGGCGCCGCCGGCGTTGCGGAACTTCTGCCCACCGAACTCGAAATAGCCCGGGTCCGAAATACGATCGGTGGCGCGCCGCTTGCCCAGCTCCAGCGCTGCCATGGCCACGAAGGGCTTGTAGGTCGAACCGATGGGATAGGTGCCGTACAGCGGCCGGTTGATCAGCGGATGGTCGGGCGAGTCATTGAGCATGCGCCAGCTGTCGACGTCGATGCCATCGACGAACAGATTGGGATCGAACGACGGTTGCGACACGAACGCCAGCACCTCGCCGGTATCCGGATCGATCGCCACCAGGGCACCGCGCTGGTTGCCGAAGGCTTCTTCCGCCACCTTCTGCAATCCCATGTCGATGGACAACTGGATGTCCGACCCCGGCACCGGATCGATGCGGCGCAGCGTGCGCATCGGCCGCCCACCGGCGGTGACTTCCACTTCTTCCAGTCCGGTACGGCCGTGCAGCTCGGCCTCCCAGGTTTTCTCCACGCCCTTCTTGCCGATGTTTTCCGTGCCGCGGTAGTTGCCCAACTGGCCCGCCGCGTCCAGTTCTTCCACATCGTTGTCCGCGATACGGCCGATATAGCCGACCACGTGCGCGGCCGACACCCCTTGCGGATACTCGCGCACCCAACGCGCGCGCAACTCGACGCCCGGGAACTGGAAAGCATGCGCCGCGAACCACGCGGCTTCGGTCTCGTTCAGATTGTTGCGCAGCACCAGGTTGGCGTAGCGGCTGGACTCCGCCACCTTGCGCTTGAAACGGCGCTGATCGGCCGGGCTGATGTACACCACCTGGGTCATCGCCTGGAACAACTTGTCCAGGTTGCCCGCATTGGCCGGTACCACTTCCAGGGTATAGGTGCGGTAGTTGCGGGCCAGCACCACGCCATTGCGGTCGAGGATGTCGCCGCGCCGCGGCGGAATCGGCACCACCGCGATACGGTTGCGGTCGGCGCGTTCCGACAGCCCTTCATACCGGTCCACCTGCAGCAGCCAGAAACGCCCGACCAGGGCGCCGAAGCAGATCAGCGCGAACAGGCCGCCCACCCAGGCCCGCAGCCTGAAGCGCTGTTTCTGCTGCAAGCCGGTTTTCTTGAATTCAAACATGGGGCGACACAGTTGCCGTCAGACCGACGCCGACTCGACGTCGTCGGCGCCGCGCGTGGGCAGATGCAGCACCCAGCCGACCAGTGGCCACGCCGCGGCCGTCAACGCCACGCCCACGGCCCAGCTCCAACCCGGCCACTTGCCGGCCATCCACGCGTGGAGCACGGTGGTCAGCAGATGCGCGCTGAAAAAAATCGGCAGCATGTGCATGGCCTGGCTCCACAGCTCGAAACGCTGCAGGCGGCGATGCAGAATGATGGCGCCATAGGCCACCAGGGTGTAGCGCAATGCCGCATCGCCCAACACGCTGGCGTCGTGCACGTCCATCAACAGGCCGAAGATGAAGGCGGTGACCATGCCGACGCGCCGGGGCTCATGCACGCACCAGAATGCGATGACCAGCATCAGCACGTCCGGCGCCTGCGGCCACAGCCGCCAGGGCAGCAGCGATGCCAGCCACACCAGGATCAGGGAACCCCATACGATGAAGCCATGCGCCGGCCGCACCAGGCGTTCGGGTTCGACCGAGCGGCGGTTGCGCACCAGGGATATGCGATCCGTGCTCGAAGCTTCAGTCTGCTTTGTCCGACTCACTGGGTTCGGCCTCCTTGCGGTTGGACTCGGCACGACTTACGTCCACCTGCAGAACCAGGAAATGGCGATAACGTTCAGGATGGGCCAGCGGCTCGCACAGCGCGCGCGCGAAGCCCGACGCGGTGTCCCGCTCGACCGACTTCACCTTGGCCACGCGCAGCCCGGCCGGAAACAGGCCGCCGACGCCGCTGGTGACGAGTGTATCGCCTTCTTTGATGTCGGCATTGGCCGACAAGTAACGGACTTCCATGCTGCCCGGCGAGTTCGCGCCGAACGCAATCAAGCGCAAGCCATTGCGCGACAGCTCCACGGGGATCGACACCTGCTCGTCCGTGACCAGCGCGGCTTCCGCCGTCATGGGCGTGACGCGCACGATCTGCCCGACCACGCCGCCTTCATCGATCACCGGCATGCCCGGGGCCAGGCCCTGGCTGCTGCCTTTGTTGAACACCAGTCGATGGCTGAATGAATTCGGTGGCTCATACAGGACTTCCACCGCCACCGTCTGCTGCGCCAGCCTGTCGGCCACACCCAGCAGCCGGCGCAACTGCGAATTTTCAGCGGCGAGCTGAGTCGCGTGGGTGGCTACCTGCGCCAGTTCGATGCGCTGGCGCTGCAGCGCTTCGTTTTCGCTGCGCACCAGGTTGGCGGCGTTGAACCACTCGTTGACCTGCTGCACGACGTCGCGCGGCAGCAGCACCACGCGCTGAAAGGGATACAGCACCACCGATACGGCACGCCGCAGGGGTTCCATGACGTGCCACTGGGCGTCGCCCAGCAGCAAAGCCAGCGCGAGCACGACCAGGACCACCAGCCGAGCCTCGGCGGGCAGTCCTTGTCTGAATAGCCGCGGAGCGGTGCCGTGATGTTGGGGCATGGATACTCACAGGCATGGAGCCCGGTTCCAGGCCGCCCCGCCGCTGCCACCCGGCAGGTAGCGTCGGAAAGGCGGGATAAATCAGTCGTTGATGAAAATGGCGCCCAGCTTTTCCAGATGCTCCAGCGCCTCGCCGCAACCGCGCACCACGCAGGTGAGCGGATCGTCGGCCACCACCACCGGCAGGCCGGTTTCTTCCTGCAGCAGGCGGTCGAGGTCGCGCAGCAGCGCGCCGCCACCGGTCAGGGCGATGCCCTTGTCGGTGATGTCGGCACCCAGCTCCGGAGGCGTCTGTTCCAACGCAATTTTCACGGCTGAAACGATCTGGTTCAAAGGATCCGTCAGCGATTCCAGGATTTCGTTCGACGAAACCGTGAAGCTGCGCGGCACACCTTCGGCCAGATTGCGGCCCTTCACTTCGATTTCGCGCACTTCCGAACCCGGGAAGGCGGAACCGATCTGTTTTTTGATGAGTTCAGCGGTGGGTTCGCCAATCAGCATGCCGTAGTTGCGGCGGATGTAATTGACGATGGCCTCGTCGAACTTGTCCCCACCGACGCGTACCGAACCCTTGTAGACCATTCCGCCCAGCGAGATCACCGCCACTTCGGTGGTGCCGCCGCCGATGTCCACCACCATCGAACCGCTGGCGTCGGAAACCGCCAGGCCGGCGCCGATGGCCGCGGCCATCGGCTCTTCGATCAGGTAGACGTGGGAAGCGCCGGCGCCCAGGGCGGACTCGCGGATGGCGCGGCGTTCGACCTGGGTCGATCCGCAAGGCACGCAAACGATGATACGCGGGCTGGGCGCCAGCATATTGCGCGGATGCACCATGCGGATGAACTGCTTGAGCATCTGCTCCGTGACCGTGAAGTCGGCGATGACGCCGTCTTTCATGGGGCGGATGGCTTCGATATTGCCGGGGACGCGTCCCAGCATTTGCTTGGCTTCGTGGCCGACTGCCTGGATGATCTTCTTGCCGTTAGGGCCGCCTTCGTGGCGAATCGCGACGACGGAGGGTTCATCCAACACAATGCCTTTGCCACGAACGTAGATCAGCGTATTGGCGGTGCCAAGGTCGATCGCCATATCGCTGGAAAAGTAACTACGCAGAAATCCGAACATGGATGGGGGCTCAGCTAAATTCAGGAATTAGGTACGCGCTGCCACCGGGCGTTGGCCTGCATGGCGGGCCCGCCTAACGGGTGGAGCGATTAAACCGTGAATCATAACTTATAATTTCCCGGGAAATAGGCGGCTTTTTCCGGCTATTCCTCGGTTTGTAACGGAAAGAGTGGCTTACAAGCGTGCTTGGCGGCCTTGCCGCCTGCCGTGAACGCCATTGCGCCGCGCCCGGGGATAATTACCCTGTCGCGACGACCGCTTCCACCTGCCTGCCTCAACATTTATTACATCCCCATGGCGCTGAACGAAAAAGACGTGGCCCGCATTGCCCGGCTGGCCCGCATCGAGCTCACCCCCGAACGCCTGACGCGTGCGCAGGACGAGCTCAACGGCATGCTGCACATCATCGAACGGCTGCAAGCCGTCGATACCACGGGTATCGAACCTTTGGCCCACCCGCTCTCGGCGCACGAAGACATCGTGCTGCGCCTGCGCGAGGATGCCGTGACGGAAGCCGGATCGCCCGAGCGCCGCGCGGAACTGCTGGCCAACGCCCCGGACGCGGCCGACGGCCTGTTCCTGGTTCCCAAGGTTCTGGAATGACCATGACGAAACCCGCCCTGCATAACGAATTCGACGGCATCGCCGCCCTGCGCGCCGCGCTGGACCAGCGCAAGGTCAGCGCCGTCGAACTGGCGCAAAGCGCCCTGGACGCGGCGCAGGCCGCGCAGGACCTGAATGCCTTCCTGCACATCGACGCCGAGCTGACGTTGACGCAGGCGCGCGCCGCCGACGCGGCCATCGCCGCCGGTAATGCCGGCCCGCTGGCCGGCATCCCCATCGCCCACAAGGACGCCTTCGTCACGCGCGGCTGGCGCAGCACCGCCGGCAGCAAGATGCTGGCCGACTACGTCAGCCCTTTCGATGCCACCGTGGTCGAACGCCTGCAACAGGCCGGCGCGGTGTCCATCGGCAAGTTGAACTGCGACGAGTTCGCCATGGGCTCGGGCAATGAGAACTCCGCGTTCGGCGTGGTGCGCAATCCCTGGGACACGGCCGCCGTGCCGGGCGGCTCTTCGGGCGGCTCGGCCGCCGCGGTGGCGGCCCGCCTGGTGGCCGCCGCCACCGGTACCGACACCGGCGGTTCGGTGCGCCAGCCCGCCGCGCTGTGCGGCGTCACCGGCATCAAGCCCACCTACGGTACGGTCTCGCGCTACGGCATGATCGCCTTCGGATCCAGCCTGGACCAGGCCGGCCCGCTGGCCGCCAGCAGCCGCGATGCGCTGGCCTTGCTCGACACCATGGCCGGTTTCGATACGCGTGACGCCACCAGTCTGGAAAAATGCGATGGCGTGGCGAACGAACCGGGCCGCATTGGCCGCGCGTTCACCGCCGCCCAGGCCGCTTATGACGGCGCCGGCGCGCGCCCGCTGGCGGGCCTGCGCATCGGCGTGCCGGCCGAGTACTTCGGCGCCGGCCTGGCCGACGACGTCCAGGCCGCGGTACAAGCCGCGCTGCGCCAGTTCGAAGAACTGGGCGCGGTGCGCGTGCCGGTGTCGCTGCCGCGTACCGAGCTGGCCATCCCCGCCTACTACGTCATCGCGCCGGCCGAAGCGTCCAGCAATCTGTCGCGCTACGACGGCGTACGCTACGGCCATCGTGCCGCCGAGTATGGCGACCTGAACGAGATGATCAGCCGTTCGCGCGCCGAAGGCTTCGGCGACGAAGTGAAACGCCGCATCCTGGTCGGCGCCTATGTGCTGTCGCACGGCTATTACGATGCCTATTATCTGCAGGCGCAGCGCCTGCGCCGCATGATCGCGCAGGACTTCCAGCGCGCCCTGGGCGAGCACTGCGACGTCATCATGGGCCCCGTGGCGCCCACGGTGGCCAAGAACATCGGTGAGAACCGCGACGATCCGACAGCCGACTGGCTGGCCGACATCTACACGCTGGGTGTGAGCCTGGCCGGCCTGCCCGCCATGTCCATCCCCTGCGGCTTCGGCCAGGGTGACCATGCGCGCCGCCCGGTCGGGTTGCAGATCATCGGCAATTACTTCGACGAAGGCCGCTTGCTGGCCATCGCCGACCGCTACCAACAAGTGACCGACTGGCACCGCCGCGTGCCGTCCAAGCAGGACGCCTGACACATGAACTGGGAAATCGTCATCGGTCTGGAAACGCATACGCAGCTTTCCACCGACTCCAAGATTTTTTCGGGCAGCAGCACGCGCTTCGGCGCCGCGCCCAACACCCAGGCCAATCCGGTTGACCTGGCCCTGCCCGGCAGCCTGCCGGTGATGAACCGCGGCGCGGCCGAACGCGCCATCCGCTTCGGTCTGGCGGTGGGGGGCAAGGTTGCCCCGCGCTCGGTGTTCGCGCGCAAGAACTACTTCTATCCCGATCTGCCCAAGGGCTATCAGATCAGCCAGTTCGAGCTGCCGGTCGTGGTGGGTGGTTCGCTGTCGTTCTTCGTCGGCGAAGAATCGAAGACCATCAACCTGACGCGCGCGCATCTGGAAGAAGACGCCGGCAAGTCGCAGCACGACGATTTCCAGTTGTCGTCCGGCGCCCCGGCCAGCGGCATCGACCTGAACCGCGCCGGTACCCCGCTGCTGGAAATCGTCACCGAGCCGGAAATGCGTTCCGCCGCCGAAGCCGTGGCTTATGCGCGGGCGCTGCACAGCCTGGTGGTGTGGCTGGGCATCTGCGACGGCAATATGCAGGAAGGATCGTTTCGCTGCGACGCCAACGTGTCGGTGCGCCCGGTCGGCCAGGCCGAGTTCGGCACGCGCACCGAGATCAAGAACGTCAACTCCTTCCGCTTCCTGGAACGCGCCATTGTGTTCGAAGCGCGGCGCCAGATCGAGCTGATCGAAGATGGCGGCACGGTGGTGCAGGAGACCCGCCTGTACGACGCCGACCGCGATGAAACGCGCAGCATGCGCAGCAAGGAAGACGCGCACGACTATCGCTACTTCCCCGACCCCGACCTGCCGCCGCTGGTGATCGCGCCGGAATGGGTGGAGCAGGTGCGCCAGTCCATGCCCGAGCTGCCGTCGGCCAAGCGCGAGCGCTTCGTGCGTGATCATGGCTTGTCGGATTACGACGCCGCGCAGTTGACCGTCAGCCGCGGTCTGGCGGATTACTTCGAAGCCGTGGCGCAGGCCTTGCCGGCCGGCCAGGCCAAGCTGGCGGCCAACTGGGTCATGGGCGAAGTGGCGGCCACGCTGAATCGCGAGGAAAAGGACATCGAGCAGGCGCCGGTGCCCGCGGCGGCGCTGGCGGCGCTGATCGGGCGTATCGCCGACGGCACCATTTCCAACAAGATCGCGCGGGACGTTTTCGGTGCCATGTGGGCGGGTGAAAACGGCGGCCAGCCGGATGCCATCATCGAAGCGCGCGGCCTGAAGCAGATCAGCGACAGCGGCGCCATCGGGGCCATGATCGACGACGTGCTGGCGGCCAATCCGGCCATCGTCGAAGAGTTCCGGGCTGGCAAGCAGAAGGCGTTCAACTCCCTGGTCGGCCAGATCATGAAGGCCGCGAAGGGCAAGGCGAATCCGCAGCAGGTCAATGACCTGCTGAAGCAGAAACTGAGCTAGAGCTCCCCCTGCCGCGGAGCGCGGCCGCCCAGGGCGGTGTCACCGGCGGACTGGCATAACCAGCTCCGCGGTGTCCCCGAGGGGGCGGGGTTCTTCAGTACACCGGTAAGGGGGCTCGGCGATGCCGAGCCCCCTTTACTTGAAAAGTCACGCGCTTACGCCCGTCACACCGTATTTGGCCCGATAAGCCTGCACCGACGCCCGGTGCTCGGCGAACTTCGCATCCTGCTCCAGCAGCGCCATGATGTCGCTCAGCGACGCGATGCTGACCACCGGCATGCCATAGCTGCGGGCCACATCCTGCACGGCGGAATGGGCCGACAAGGCGTCGTCGGCACCGGCGCGCTCCATGCGGTCCATGGCGATCAGCACGGCGGCCGGCTCGGCGCCCGCGGCCCGTATGATCTCCACCGATTCGCGCACCGACGTTCCCGCGGTGATGACGTCATCGATGATCACCACCTTGCCTTGCAAGGGTGCGCCCACCAGCGTGCCGCCTTCACCATGGTCCTTGGCTTCCTTGCGGTTGTACGCGAAGGGAATGTCACGGCCGGCGCTGGCGGGATGCTGAGCCAGGGCCACCGCGGTGGCGGTGGCCAGCGGAATGCCCTTGTAGGCGGGTCCGAACAGCATGTCGAAGGAAATCCCCGATTCGATCAGGGCCTGGGCGTAGAACCCGGCCAGGCGACCGACGGACGCGCCGCTATTGAACAGACCGGCATTGAAGAAATACGGGCTGATGCGGCCGGACTTGACCTTGAAGCTGCCGAAACGCAGCACGCCCTGGTCGAGGGCGAGACGGACGAAGTCCTGGGCGGTGGAGGAAGTGGACATGCTTGAGGGATCCGAAAAGGAGGCGCGAAACCGCCATTTTATCGGGATCCGGCGCTCCACCCGATCTCACTGCGCCCCAGTCCGAATCGCGCTGCGTGTGCCGCATGGCTTTCAGTTACTCTACCGCGTCCGGCCCCGCCGCCGCGCCAGCGCGCCGCGGGCCATCCACGCTAGTGCCGCATGCCAGATCGCCGCATGCGAGAAGACGCATCAACGAACCAGGATTCCCATGCTCCGAGTCATCTCCGCCAACCTCAACGGCATCCGCTCCGCCACCACCAAGGGTTTCTTCCCCTGGCTGCAAGCGCAGAAGGCCGACTTCACCTGCCTGCAGGAACTCAAGGCCCAGGCCGCCGACATGACCACGGAGATGCTCAACCCGGCAGGCCTGTACGGCTATCATCACTACGCGGAAAAGAAGGGCTACAGCGGCGTCGGCATCTATGCCCGCAAGCAACCGCTGCAAGTGATCGAAGGTTTGGGCGTGCCCGAGATCGATAACGAAGGCCGTTATATCGAACTGGTCTACGACAAGCTGTCGGTGATCTCCGTATACCTGCCTTCCGGCTCCAGCGGCGACATACGCCAGACGGCCAAGTTCGCGTTCATGGAGCACTTCTACAAGCATCTGGCTGCGCTATACCAATGCGGCCGCGAAGTCGTCCTGTGCGGCGACTGGAACATCGCGCACCAGGAAATCGACCTGAAGAACTGGAAGGGCAACCTGAAGAACAGCGGCTTCCTGCCGGAAGAACGGGCCTGGCTGACCAAGGTGCTGACCGACCTGGGCTGGGCCGACGTGTACCGCCGCCTGCATCCCGATACGACGGGCGAAGCTTATACGTGGTGGAGCAATCGCGGCCAGGCCTATGCCAAGAACGTGGGGTGGCGTATCGATTACCAGATCGCCACGCCGGCGCTTGCCGCTACCGCACGCACCGCCGCGATCTACAAGGACCAGCGCTTTTCCGACCACGCGCCGTTGATCATCGACTACGACACGAAGCTGTGAGCAAGGGACACGCTTTCGCACGCATTGCGCGAAGGTGCGAACTGTCGCTCAAGCAGTAACGTGCAGCTGCGTGCCGACCATGCCGTAGGACGACAACTGGGGGATGGCCGAATCGACCAGGCTGGTGATCAGATCGGCTTGATTGTCCAGTACCTTGCGCGCCAGCGAATTCTGCGCTTCCGCCATGGCGGTGGCTTGCTGCAGGCCGACGGCGGCGCCGACGGTGGCTTCAATGGAATCCATGTCCTATCCTTGTTCAATCCGCTGCTGACAGAAATGCGAAAGCGTCCCGGAGCATAGCCCGGGGGCTCGCTCATTGTCGAGCAGCATGGTTACAGCGCAATGGCAATGGCAAGCCACGCCCCCCGGAGCCGCGCCCCGCGCCGACGTACGAGCGCCCCGCGCCCAACCTGCTTCTGTTGTCAGGCATGCCGGCCTGTCGTCACGCCGCGCCTATTTCCACCTCATCACCCCGATGACGGCTGCCGCACCACCAGGACATCGCAAGGCGCGCGTTCCAGCAAGGCTTCGGCCACGCTTCCCAGCACAGCCCCCGTCAGCCCGCTCGCCCCATGCGTGCCGGCCACCAGCAGGCTGGCCTGCGCCTGCCGCACATAGTCGATCACCACGCGTTCGGCCCGGCCCGCGGCGACCTGGCAGCGCGGCTGCGGCTTGTCGTGCAGGGCCGGGGTGGCATTGATGAAGTCCACCGCGCTTTCTTCCGCAATGCGCTGGAAACCCTTGGCCGTCTGGGTGTCGGGACTGCTATCGCGCAAGGGTCCGCGCGGCAGCTCGAAGGCATGGAACAGCGTCAGCGCCTCCGGCGGCAGCAGCGCCAGGGCCGCGCGCAAGGCCCAGCGCGACGCCGGCGAAAAATCCGTGGCCACCACGGCATCCTGGTAGGGCGCGCGGGCCCGCCGCTTCACCACCAGTACCGGCCGCGCGGTCTCGCGCACCAGCCTTTCCACGGTCGTACCCAGGAGCATGCGGCCCAAGGTCTCGTCGCGTGCCACGCCGGTGACGATTAGGGCGCATTTCTCTTCTTCGGCCACTTGCCGCAAGCGCGCTGCCGGTTCTCCCGTATAGACCCGCACCGCCACCCGTATGCCGTCCACCTGGCCGTGCAGATCCCGCAGCAGGCGGGCTTCGGCCTGCTGCGCCAATTGCTCGAAGTCGGCCGGCACGGGCGCGCCCAAGGACAGCGAGTGCGGTGGCGACAGCACGTGCACGGCCAGTAGCGGCGCATCGAACTGGCGCGCCAGCAAGATGGCGCGATCCAGCGCGCGGTCGCAGCGCGCGCTCAAGTCCGTCGCTAAAAGAATCGGGCCTGGCAGCGCTTGGCCGCTTGCCGGCATCCCGCGATCTTGGCCCGCCGGTGCCGTTGCCAATGACGAATCCGATGAAATTTGCATGACCGTCTCCCTGCCCCCATCCCCGCTTATGGAAGGCGCCGCCGTTCGATGACGGCTGGCGCATCGGCATCATTTGCTGTCTGGATCCGCGCCCCGCACCAGCAATACGTCGCAGGGCAAGGCTTCCAGCAGCCGCTCGGCAACGCTGCCGACCATGGCACCCATGATGCCCTTGATCCGCCGCGTACCGGCCACCACCATCTCGCAGCGCTGCGCGAACACATAATCCGACAGCAATGTTTCAGGTTCGCCATCCTGGACCAGCGTGCGCGCCGGCACCCCGGCCGGCAAATCCGGCGTGGCAGCCAGGAACTCGTCCATTTCCAGCTGCGCATCGCGCTGGGCATCGTCGCCCAGCCCCTCGGCCAGGCGGCGCATGCCGAATGGCGTGTCATAGGCGTGGAAGAGCAGCAGCGACGTGCTGGGGAACAGCGCCGCCGCAACCTGCAAGGCATGGCGCGATTCAGGTGAAAAGTCCGTGGCCACCACGGCGTCGCGATAGCCGCCGTGCGGCCGGTTCTTGACCACCAGCACCGGCACCGCCACATGCCGCACCAGCTTTTTAACGGTGGATCCCAGCAGCAGCTTGCCCAGGGACTCATCGCGGGCGATGCCAGTGACGATCAGGCTGCAGCCGTGGCGTGTCGCCAGTTCGACGATGCGGTCCGCGGCATCGCCGCTTTCCACATGGATCTCGACCGCCAGCTCGGGATCGTCCAGATCCAAACCCAGGCGGTAGCGCGCCAGCTCTCGATGATCTTCACTGAGGCGGCGCCAGGATGGCGCGGCAGGGCTGGCGGTCGCGGGCGCCGATTCAAGGACGTGCAGCGCGATCAAAGGCACGCCGCGCGCCTTGGCCAGGACCACGGCCCGGTCCAGGGCGCGGTCGCAGCGCGCGCTGAGGTCGGTCGCCAGCAGGATGGGGCCGTTCGAGACAAGACTGGCGGTCGCGAGCGACGCCGATGAGGAAAGCGGTGCCGAGTACTCCGTGGGCGCTGACATGACGTGCTCCAGGATGCTGTCGAACGATTATCACACTGCCTGCGGCCGGCTTGGGACGAAAGACTCCCGTTTTGCTGGCAAACCCTTAGGCGATCAGGGCCTTCGTTCCTGATTTTCCTTCTTCTCCTTCCTCTCCCCCCTTTGCCGGAAAGAGAGAATGGATAAAGCGGCCGCGCCGGTCAGGCCGTATCGCGGTCCAGGGCACGGATGTCGCTCCGTCGCAGCCATAGCAGCAGCAGTCCCGGCAGGGCTATCACTACCGTGATCAGGAAGAAGTTCGGCCAGCCGAGTGTCCCGACAAGTACCGGCGTCAGGGGGCCGGCCAGATACGTGCGTCCCACGGCCGACAGGGCCGACAGCAAGGCGAACTGGGTGGCGGAGAACTCCTGTTTGCACAGCGCCATCACCAGGGCCACGAAAGCGGCCGTCCCCATGCCGCCGCACAGATTCTCCAAAGCCACCGCCACCCCCATCGTGTAGATGTGATGAGGAGCCACCGCGACCACCCAATAGCCCAGATTGGAGACCGCTTGCAGCAAGCCGAACAGCATCAGGGAACGGTACAAGCCCAGGCGCGCCAGCAGCTCCCCCCCGGCCAACACACCGACGATGGTGGACGCCAGGCCCAGGACCTTGTTGACCGTGCCGACCTCGGTAGGGGTGAAACCGGCGCCGCGCAGCAGGAACGTGGTGGACAGCGCGCCGGCGAACGCATCGCCCAGCTTGTAGAGCACGATCAGCAGCAGCACCGTCAAGGCGCCGCGCCGGCTGAAGAATTCATGCAGGGGTTCGGTCACCGCCTTGCTCAGCGAACGGGGCGGCGGCGCGGGATGCTCCGGTTCGGGTCCCCACAAGGTGCCGATCACGCAAAGCAGCATCAGTACGGCCATCAGGAAATAGGTCGCACGCCAACCCAGCCAGCTGTCCGCCAGGATCAGCGCCAGCCCGCCCGACACCAGCATGGCCAGGCGATAACCCAGCACCTTGACGGCGGCGCCGGCCCCGCGCTCCTCTTTGTGCAGTACGTCCGTGCTGTAGGCGTCGAAAGCAATGTCCTGGGTGGCCGATAGAAAGGCCACGATCACCGCCACCAGGGCCAGCGCCCCCAGATGGCCGCCTGGCGACAGCAGCGCCATGCAGGCGATACCCACGGCCAACAAAACTTGAGTGACGGCCATCCAGCCGCGCCGGCGCCCCAGGAAAGGGGGCACATAACGGTCGACCAGCGGCGCCCAGAGAAACTTCAAGGTATACGCCGTGCCGACCAGCGTCAGGAAACCGATGTCCTGCAGCGATACGCCCTCGACCGTGGCCCAGGCTTGCAAGGTGCTGGCGGTCAGTGCCAGCGGCAGCCCGCTGGAAAAACCCAGCAGCAGCAAAGGAACGACGCGGCGGCTGGTGTAGACGTTGGCGACGATGGAAATGTCGGAGCTCCCTGACCTGGCCGGCCGGCCTCAGCCGGCGGTAAAACGATAGAGCGCCAGCGTACTACGCCAGCTTGGCAGCAGGCGCACCTCGCGCTCGTGATTGAAGGTGGCGCGCTCGAAAATGCGCAGACCCAGCTTTTGCGCCAGGCTCTCGAAATCGCGCAGCGTGCACAGATGGATGTTGGGCGTGTTGTACCAGGCGTAGGGCATCTGGCCCGTCACCGGCATCCGGCCCCGCAGGATCTGCCAGCCGTGCGGCCAGTAGCCGAAGTTGGGGAAAGACACCACGCCGTATTGCGCCACCCGCGCCATTTCACGCAGGATGTGCTCGGTGTGATGCATGGACTGCAGCGTCTGCGACAGCACCACCGTGTCGAACTGCTGCGCGTCGAACAGCGCCAGGCCTTCTTCCAGGTTCTGCTGGATGACGTTGACGCCGCGCCGCACGCAGGCGATGACGGACTGGTCGTTGATCTCCACGCCCGCGCCGTTCACCTGGCGCTCGTCGCGCAAATGCGCCAGCAATTCCCCGTCACCGCAGCCCAGGTCCAGCACGCGTGAGGCGGGCTGGATCCAGCTGGCGATGCGTGCCAGATCGTTACGCAAGGCGCCTGATGCCGGCGTGGATGCAGCTGCCGTCATCACCGCGCTCCCGCTTGCGTAACCGCGGCCGTGGCCACCGCTGCGGCGACTGGGGGAGCGACTGGCGCGGCAACCGGCGGAGCAGCGGCGGCCCGTTCCGGCAGCCCCAGTTCGCGGGCGATGCGGTCATAGTAGGCCCGCAGCACGGCGTGATAGCGCGCGTCGTCCAGCAGGAAAGCATCGTGCCCATGCGGGGCGTCGATTTCCGCGTAGGTCACCGGACGGCCGTTCTTCAACAGGGCACGCACGATTTCCCGCGAACATTCCGGCGGGAAGCGCCAATCGGTGGAAAAGGACACCAGCAGGAAGCCGGACTGCGCCGGCGCCAGCGCCCGCGCCAGATCGCCGCCGTGCGTGCGGGCGGGATCGAAATAGTCCAGCGCGCGGGTGATCAGCAGATAGGTGTTGGCGTCGAAATAACGCGAGAACTTTTCGCCTTGATAGCGCAGATAGGACTCGACCTCGAACTCGACGTCGTAGCCGTAGCGGTATGCGCCATCCGCGCTGGGCGCCCGTTGATTGCGCCCGAACTTCTCGGCCATGTCGTCCTGCGACAGGTAGGTGATGTGGCCGATCATGCGGGCCACCGACAGGCCGCGTCCCGGCACCGTATCGTGGGCGTAGTAGTCGCCGCCGTGGAAGTCCGGATCGGTGATGATGGCGCGCCGCGCCACCTCGTTGAAGGCGATGTTCTGCGCCGACAGCCGTGGCGTGCTGGCGATGACCACGCAATGCGCCACGCGTTCGGGGCACACCGTGGCCCAGCCCAGGGCCTGCATGCCGCCCAGCGAACCGCCCATCACCGCGGCGAAACGTTCGATGCCGAAATGATCGGCGACGCGCGCCTGCGCATGCACCCAGTCTTCCACGGTCAACACGGGAAAAGCCGCACCCCAGGGCACACCGGTGTCCGGATTGATCGAAGCCGGTCCGGTGGAACCGAAGCAGGAGCCCAGGTTATTGATGCCGATGACGAAGAAGCGCTCGGTATCCACCGGCTTGCCGGGACCGACCATGTTGTCCCACCAGCCGATGTCCTTGGGATCCGCTTGATTGATGCCCGCGACATGATGCGAAGCATTCAGCGCATGGCATACCAGCACGGCGTTGCTGCGCGCGGCATTCAGGGTGCCGTAGGTTTCGACGGCCAGCTCGTAGCGCGCCAGCGATTGGCCGCTGGCCAGCGGCAAGGGGGTATCGAAGGTAAGAAATACCGGCGCGACATGGCCGACGGAACCGGGCGGAACGGGCGCGGCGGATGGGGAGGCGGCACTGGATAAGGGCCCGCTGGAAGCAGGGGCTGCGGCGAGGTCGGCGGCGATCGGGACGCCGGCCTGCGCCGGAATGGCTTCGGGCGTTACCGCGCCGACAGCCGGATGCTGGATGGTTGCAGTCATGCAGACCTCTTTAGCTGGATTTATGAGGCGCCCGCAAGCGGATCAGGCAAATCGGCGCCGACTGAATTAAGCGGCAATTCTACCATTAGGGCAGTGCCCGCGTGAGGTGCCGGCCCTGGCCGCTCATGGCCGCTCATGGCCGCCCTATGGCGTCCCTATGCCGTCTCTATGGCCGGCACGCCCTGCCCCCGCGGTCCAGGGTGATTCGTGCATCCGTTCGAATCGGCACCGTGAGCCGTCCCTGGATCAATACTGGCCGGGGCAGGGAAAACGGCGCAATATGGTCCGCCTCCGACTACACCTACGGTTAACGTCATGATGAGACGCGCACTGTCATTGCGGGAGCACACCTGCCTGCATTGGGCAGCCCAAGGCAAGCCCAGCCGCGAAATCGCTCAGCTTCTCGGGGTCAGCGAACGAACCATCAACTTTCACCTGCAGAACGCCTGCCGCAAGCTGTCGGCCCGCAACCGGCGCGTAGCCGTCGTCACGGCGTTGTCGATGGGCTTGCTGGATCTGGACCGGAGCGACACGGCGGCGCTGGACACCACGGCCGAAGATGAAGCTGAACGAGAGGCCGCGGACAGGGTCTACGGCAGCGCTGATGACACGGCCAGCGACAGCACCGCGGGGCGATCCAACAGCGAAACCAATAGCGGAGGCAACGGCGGTGCCGGTGTGGCGCACAATGGCGGCCCGGCCTTCACTGGCGGAATCGTAACGAGTGCACGAATGTTTGCGCCTCCGCCCGTGGCAGCTTATCCGCCGGGCCGGTAGCCACCGCCTCGACCAGCAGATCCCCCCGCACCCAGATCCGGGCCAGCAGCAGGACAGGTTTGCCGCCCGCCTCGCCCTGCACGACGATATCCGTGCCGGCCGGCGGCAGGTCAGCCGGCGGCTCCGCCTTCAAGTTTTGATAGAGGGAGCGCAGCAGCGCCTTGGCCAGCACCTCCCTGCGCGCCTCGGGCACACCGGCCAGCGATGCATGGCCAACCGCGAACACGGCCTGGTCGACCCGCGCCGCATCCAGCGTATACGCCAGGGGACTGCCCTCCAGGGTGATATCGCGGCTTTCCGTACGCACCCGCGCCGGAAACGCGGCTCGGGCGGCGCCATTCACCACGTCCAGCTCGCGCCAGTCGTAGGTCGGGCTACAGGCGGCCAGCAGCAATAGGCAAACCAGCGCTAGGGAAGCCAGCGGTAGGGAAACAGGCCTGGGGATCATGGCAAATCGACCGGGAAAGCGCCGATAATACGCCAGCGGCAGGATTGCCCCCCGGCGACGCAGGTTACTCAACGCCCATCCTCGGGGAACCCGTAAAATCCCCTTCCTTATCGCCTATTCATATAAAGCGCGCCGTGACCGATACCACCTCCCTTCGCCTCGCCCGCCTGCAAGACCATCGCGAATTGCTGGGCCTCACTTTGCGAGGCATCGAAAAAGAGGGGCTGCGCGTGGATGAGCAGGGCCGCCTGGCGCGCACGCCCCATCCGGCGCCGCTGGGTTCCGCGCTGACCAATGAACGCATCACCACCGATTACTCGGAATCCCTGCTCGAACTGATCACCGGCACCCGCCAGGACGTGGGCAGCCTGATCGGCGAGCTGGAAGACACGCATCGCTACGTCTACGCGAACCTGGGTAAGGAGATCATCTGGAACCAGTCCATGCCGGCGGACCTGCCGGCGGAGGCCGACATTCCCATCGCCTGGTATGGCAAGTCGAATACGGGCACCCTGAAGCACGTCTATCGGCGCGGCCTGGCCGAACGCTACGGCAAGACCATGCAATGCATCGCCGGCGTGCACTACAACTTCTCGCTGGACGACCGCCTGTGGCAGGTGCTGGACGTGCCCGGCAGCGACGACAAGGCGCGCCGCTCCGCCGGCTACATCGGGCTGATCCGTAACTTCTCGCGCTATTCCTGGCTGCTGATGTACCTGTTCGGGGCCGCGCCGGCGCTGTCGCGCGACTTCCTGCGCGGGCGGGATCATCCGCTGCAGGCGCTCGACGCGCAAACCCTGTATCTGCCCTACGCCACCAGCCTGCGCATGAGCGACCTCGGCTACCAGAACAAGGCGCAATCGCAGCTCAAGCTTTGCTACAACGACCTGTCCACCTTCCTGGAGCGCCTGCACGCGGCGGTGACCCAGCCGTGGGAGCCGTATCGCCAGATCGGTACCCGGCGCGACGGCCAGTGGATCCAGCTCAATACCAATATCCTGCAGATCGAAAACGAGTATTACTCGAGCATCCGTCCCAAGCGCGCCACGCGCCGCGGCGAACGCCCCATGACCGCGCTGGCTGAGCGCGGCGTGCAATATGTGGAAGTGCGCTGCCTGGACATCGATCCCTACGCGCCCGTGGGCATCTCCGCCACCACCAGCCGCTTCGTCGATGCCTTCCTGCTGTTCTGTGCCGCGAGCGAAAGCCCCTTCTTCCCCGCCAACGGCTTCTGTCAGCACAGCGCGGACAATTTCAGCGTGGTGGTGACAGAAGGCCGCCGCCCTGGCCTGCGGCTGAGCCGCGAGGGCACGCCGATCGCGCTGAGCGACTGGGGCCGCGAACTGCTGGACCGCATTGCCCCCTATGCCCAGGTATTGGACGACACCTACGGCGGCGATGCCTACCGCAGCGCATTGACGGCCCAGATCGAAAAAATTACCCGGCCCGACGCCACGCCTTCGGCGCGGCTGCTGGACGATATGCGTAGCGCCAACGCGTCCTTCCAGGAATTCACGCTGGCACAAAGCCAGGGCCATGCGCAGGCGCTGCGCGCGACGCCGCTGTCGGCCGCGAAGACGCGGGAATACGAGGAATGGGCGCGCGCCTCCCTGGCGGAACAAGCGGCCATCGAAGCAGCCGACGATGTAGATTTCGATACATATTTGGCACGCTATCTGGAAGCCGCGCAGGCCCCGCTGGTTTTGCCACGCGTATGATCGATGCAGCGGCGCCGGCTTGATCGTGGCGCCGTCCTGCATCCATCGACACGGGGGGTACCACTATGCGAGATCCGCTGAAACTGGCGTTGGCATGCGGTGCCCTTGTGTTGCCTTTCAGCGTTGCCTTCACTGCCTGTAGGGCCGCGCAGTCGGACCCGCCGCCCGTCCAGACGGTCGCCCAGGTCGAAATCCCCCGCTATCTGGGCAAGTGGTACGAAATCGCCCGCTATCCCCGCTTCTTCCAGAAGCAATGCGTCAGCGACGTGTCGGCGCAATACGCGCCGCGCAAGGACGGCAGGGTCGAAGTGACCAACCGCTGCCGCAAGCGCGACGGCAGTATCGACGAAGCCCGTGGGGTGGCCGAGGTGGTGGACGGCAGCAACAACACCAAGCTGGAAGTGACCTTCATGCCGCCGTTTTCCGGCGACTACTGGATCATCGGCCTGGACCAGGAATATCGCTGGTCCATCGTGGCATCGCCCAATCGCCGCTCCCTGTGGATCCTGTCCCGCACGCCTAGCCTGGACAAGAAGGATCTGGATTCCGCGCTACGCATCATCCGGACCCAGGGATTCGCGCTGGACAAGCTGCAGTACACCTCGCAGGACAATCCCTGAATCCTTGAATCCGTGATTCCCTGATTCACTGATTCCCTGCCACCCCGGCACGTCAAGCCGACGTCAGACGCGCGATCGCCTGTTCGCGCGTGTCCGTCACGGTCAGGATGACCAAAAAGCCGCTGACATCAAACACTTCGCGCACGTGTGATGGCATATCGCACAGAACCAGCGAGCCCTGCTGCTGCTTGAGCCGCTTGGCCAGCACCAGCACTACCCGCAGGCCGGCACTGGAAATGTAGTTCAGCCGGGACATGTCCAGCACCACCTGGCGTTCCCCCTTGTCGACCAGGGCAATCAGCTCCGCTTCGATGGCACCGGCATTGGCGCTGTTGATCTGCCCCTCGGGAGAAACGAGAAGGATGGAGCCAATTCGGGCTGTGGTGAGACTCATAAGGAAATGCTCCCGTGTATGCGTGCGGTGGAGCGTCGCGGCAGGCCTGGATCCAGGCCGTTCGCACGCATCGCCGCCGGTTCAAATCATTCTTTGTGACAGAAGTGCACTCCGGGTTCATTCCGGGTTTAGTCCTTGTCCATTCCTTCTTCATACTCAGGTCGACCTACCGCCATGCCCGCCCTTCATGACACGCTCCATGTCGTCCCCGACGACACCGCCGTCGCCCAGGCCCTGCACTGGCTGGAATCCCTCGCGCAGCGCGAGGACTGGCCCCCACGAGCCGGCTTCGGCCTGACCCTCAGCGTCGATGAGGCGCTGACCAATATCGTCTCCTACGCCTTCGCCGATGGCCGCCGAAGTCCCCCCGCCCTCAGCCTGGCCTACCGGCGCCGCGGCGCCGACCTGATCGTGGACATCCGCGACAACGGCCACCCCTATGACCCCACCCTGACGCAACTGCCCGAACTGGCCGGCGCCCTGGACGAATCGGAAGAAGGCGGCCACGGCCTGCGCCTGATGCGGCACTACCTGAAGGACATCCGCTACCAGCGCATGCGGGGAGAAAATCGCCTGACGCTGGTCGTGGCAACAGAATAGAGGCGCTGTTGAAACGCATTTGGGAACCGGAATCGGGATGGCATCCACATAGTTGTTTCCATTTCCAAACAATTCCGACACCAACGGCCTCTAATGTCCCATTCCGCGATAGCCTCGACCGGCACTCGTGTCATGGCGCGGGTGGATCCCGCCGCCATCACACACAATCTGCAGCAAGTGCGGCGCCGCATCGGCAAAAGCGGCGCCGCTACCGACAGCCCGCGTATCTGGGCCACCCTCAAGGCCGACGCTTACGGCCACGGCATCCGCCACGTCGTCCCGGCGCTCGCCGACGCCGACGGCCTGGCGGTGGCGCAGCTGGCTGACGTCGCCCCCTGCCGGGACGCCGGCTGGCGGGGCCCCATCCTGATTCACGGCGGCTTGCAGGACATCATCGACGTCACGCAACTGGACCAGCCCGACCTGCATCTGGTGATCACCCATGCGCAACAGCTCGACTGGCTGGAAGCCCGCCCCCTGCATTGCCCCCCACCCTGGATATGGCTGCGCTACATCGGCGACATGGGCTACTTCGGCCTGGGTTACGACGCCTACCAGAAGGCGTACGCGCGCTGCGTGCCCTGGCTGGCGCGCGGCGACATCGCCGGCATCGGCCACCTGCAGCACTTTGCATCCGCCGACACGCCTACCGGTATCGCCGCGGCCGAGGCCCGCTTCCGCGCCTTGACGGCGCAGTTACCGGGTCCCCGCAGCACCAGCAACAGCGCCACGATCCTGTGCCATCCCGAGCATATGTCCGCCACGGACTGGGTGCGCCCGGGCCGGCTGCTGTATGGCATCAGCCCCCTGCCCGATCGGGACGGCAGCAGCCTGGGGCTGCGGCCCGCCATGTCCTTGCATGCGCGCCTGACCGCCGTGCAAACCGTCGCGGCCGGCACCCCGCTCGGTTATCACGGCGCTTTTGTCGCCCCTGTCACCATGCGCGTCGGCGTGGTCAATTGCGGCTATTCACACGGCTACCCCAGCCACCCTCCCATCGGCGTGCCTGTCCTGGTCAACGGCCGGCTGGCGCGCGGCCTGGGCCAGGTGACCATGGACTTCCTGCTGGTGGACCTCGGTGATCACCCCGATGCCACGATCGGTACGCCGGTGGTGTTGTGGGGCACCCCCGAACTGCCCGCGGAACACGTGGCGGCGATCTGCGGAGGCATCGCTCCCGAGCTGCTCGCGGGCCTGACCGGCCGCGTGCCGATCTACGCATCGTGATCACGATGCTCCCTTCGCTCCTGCCCCTGCGATCACTACGCAGCAAGATCTTTCTTTTGATCGTTGCCTTGCTGCTGGTGATCGCGGCCTTCGTCATGGTGGTCAGCCGCAGCGACGTGACGCAGACCGTTTCCACCAGCGAAGCCCACGCCGTGGACAACGCCGTGGACCTGGTGCAGCGGGACATCGAAGCGCGGTGGGCCGCGCTGCTGAACGACAAGATCAGCGCCGTGCGCGGGGGCCGGCGCCAGTTGCAGCAGCTCGGCGGCACGGTGCAGTCCGTCCTGCTGGAATTCGCCGAACTCGCCAACCGCGGCACGGTCACCGAAGACGATGCCAAGGCCATGGCGCGCGCCTGGATCAACGAACTGACTTTGGGCCATCCGCGCTACGCCGCCATCTATGACGCCAATGGCCGCGTCATCGCGTCCGGCGACCGGCGCTGGATAGGCGAGGACCTGACCAGCCTCACCGACTTCAAGGGCCGCCCGCTGGCACAGGCCATGTATGACGAGAGCCGCGCCTTGGGCCGCGGCTTCGCCATGTACCGCAAGCCTGAATTGCCCTCGCATTCCTCCGCTTCTGGCGAAACGGAATCGACCCGCCCGACCGGACAAACCCGCTATGCCTACTTCGGCTACTTCGCGCCTTGGGATTGGGTAGTGGTGGTCAGCGACAGCGTGCAGGATGTCATCGACCAGGTGGAGATACGCCGCCACCAGATGAATACCGCCCTGCGTGAAACGCTGAGCGAATTGACGCTGGCCCGCTCGGGCTGCATGTTCATTCTTGCCGACGACGGCAGCATGGTGGCCCCGCCGCCCAGTGAAACGGGCCTGGAAGATGGCACGGACCGCCGCACGGGACTCACGCTGAAGCAGACTTTGCAAGGCATCACCGCTTTCGAGAGTCCTGAACGGTTGGACTATGACGATGGCGAAGGCCGCTGGATCATCGAGGCGGTGCGGTTCAAGCCGCTGGGGTGGACCTTGGCCGCGGTGGTGCCGCAAAGCGACTTCACCGCGCCGGCCATGGCCCTGCTGCACAGGCAGGCGTTGATCTTCGGGGGCACGCTGCTGCTGGCCCTGCTAATCGCCTGGATGTTCGCCATCCGCATCGTGCGGCCGCTGGAGCAATTGACCGGCTACGCGCGCCAATTGCCGCAGCAAGACCTGACCGTCCTTGCCAACGTGCCTGACCATATTGCCGCGCTACCGCGCCAGCGGCGCGATGAGGTGGGCCGGCTGGCCGCCTCGTTTCTATTCATGAATCGGCGCCTGCGCGAAAACATCGGCCGCCTGATGCAGGAGGCGTCCACCCGCGAGCGCTACGAAAGCGAATTGAACATCGCGCGGGTGATCCAGACCGGCCTGCTGCCGGCCCCGCCGGCAGCGGATAACTCCTTGAACGGCACCGACCTGTATGCGCTGATGCTGCCGGCCAAGGAAGTGGGCGGCGACTTCTACGATTACTTCATGCTGCCCGACGGCCGCATCTGCATCGCCATTGGCGACTGCTCCGACAAAGGCGTGCCGGCGGCATTGTTCATGGCCATCACACGTACGCTGATACGCGCCACCGCCGAAGACGAAGACGATCCCGCGCGCATGCTGCAACGGATCAACAACCGCCTGGCGGAGAACAATCCCAACATGATGTTCGTCACGCTGTTGCTGGGTGTGCTGGACTTGAAGAGCGGGATGCTGAACTGGGCCAACGCCGGCCATCCGCCACCCGCCGTCATCGATGCGCAT
Organism: Bordetella sp. LUAb4; assembly: GCF_021325795.1. Classification (GTDB taxonomy): domain Bacteria; phylum Pseudomonadota; class Gammaproteobacteria; order Burkholderiales; family Burkholderiaceae_B; genus Bordetella_C. The sequence goes on from NZ_JAHPZX010000001.1 coordinate 1,053,953, forward strand.
GGGCGCGCCCGCCTGCTGACCGACCGCAGCGGACCGGCTTGCGGGGTGATCGAGAACACCATCTATCGCCCGCTGACCACGCAACTGGGCCGGGGCGAAGTATTGGTGGGCTACACCGATGGCGTGACCGAAGCCGCGGGTACCGATGGCGGACTGTATAGCGAGAAGCGGCTGCTGGCGCGCTTGACCAATCCCGTGACATCGTCAGCGGCCCTGGCCCTGGGCATCGTCCAGGATCTCAAACAGTATGTAGCCGGTGCCGAGCAATCCGACGACATCACGTTGATCGTGATTCGTCGCCCATGACAAAAAACCCATCCCCCCCACCGCCATGTCCGCTGCACGCCCTCCTGTCCCGACCCTTGTCCTGCTCATCGTGGCCCTGCTGCTGGTGCTGTGCGGCGCCACCCTGGCGCATGGCAGCGGCGCGCCGCCGACCTGCGTCGACGATACGCAAGTCATGCCCGCAACGATCGCCGAACCCATGGCCGCGGCCGAGGTCCAGGCCACACCAGCCATGCCCCGCCTGCACAAGCAGATGGCCAATGGTTATAAGGACGTGCCGATTTCGCCCCGGCGCCGGCCCGATGGCGGCAAATGGCGTATCGGCTATGTGGCCAGCGGCGTGCACCCCAACTACCAACGCACCATGCGTGTCATCGTCGACGGCCTGCAAGCGCTGGGCTGGCTGCGCATCGCGCCTATCCCTGAAGGCTTGACCGATGGCGAGATCTGGCGGTTCATCGCGGCCAATACCCGCAGCGATGTGCTGGAATTTGTCGGCGATGGCTGCTGGATCGCCGGTAATTTCGACAACGACCGCCGGCCCGCCATGCGGCAAGCCATCGCGTATCGCCTGCGCGAGCAGCACGATATCGATCTGGTCATCGCCATGGGGACCCTGGCGGGCCAGGACATGATGGCGTTGGGCGCGCCGGTGCCCACCATCGTCGCGTCGACCAGCGACGCCATTGCGGCGAACATCGTCAAGAACGCCAAGGACAGCGGCCTGGAAAATCTGTTCGTGCACACCTACCCCGAACGCTATGCGCGCCAATTACGGCTGTTCCACGACACGGTGCCGTTCAAGACCCTGGGCCTGGTCTATGAGAACACGCGGGAAGGCCGGGTTTTCAGCGCGGTGGATGCCATCGAGCGCCTGGCCAGCGAGCTCGGTTTCACCCTGGTGCGCTGCGATGCCCGGGCCCAGGGGCTGGATCCCGATACGGTCACGAACAACGTGGTGGCCTGCTATCGGGAGGTCAGCGCCCAGGTCGACGCGGTCTATGTCACCACGCATATCGGTATCACGCCCCTGAATGTCGGACGCGTGGCGCAGGTGCTGCGGGAAGCCAAGGTGCCGAGTTTTTCCATGCACGGGGCGGAAGATGTGCGTAACGGCATCTTGATGAGCCTGGCGCAATCGGACCATACGGCCCTGGGATTGTTCTTCGCGGAAGCGATCGCGCGGGTATTCAACGGCGCCAAGCCACGGCAGTTGCGGCAGATCTGGCGTGATCCCGCCACGATCGCGTTGAACCTGGAAACCGCCCGAGTGATCGGCTTCGATCCGCCCGTGGACGTCCTGCTGGCGGCCGATGAGGTGTATGAAACGCGTTGACCAAAGGAGCAACCCGCCGATTTGCTTGAACCAGGCGGCCCATCGCCGACGCGGTCCATGCGTCCGGCCGCAGCGACCGGCACGCCCAGCACCGCCGTTAGCCATAAAATCGGAATAATCGAAGCTCCCCATCGGCTTTCCAGATGAATCTCTCCACCCGGCAGTTGCGCGCCTTCGTGGCCGCCGCCGACCACGGCAATTTCACGCGGGCAGCAGCAGACATCGGCTTATCGCAGCCTGCCTTCAGCGCCTTGGTCAAATCGCTGGAAGAAGAACTCGGCGCCCAGCTGTTCGTGCGCAATACGCGCAACGTGTCGCTGACGCCGTTCGGCCGCCTGTTCGAAGCCTTCGCGCGCCGCACGCTGTTCGAGACCGACACCGCCTTGCGCGACCTGCGCGACTACGCCACCGGCCGCGTCGGCAAGGTCCATGTGGCCGCCCTGCCCTCCATCGCGGCCAATTGGCTGCCTCCCGTATTGGGCCGCTTCCGCGCCGAATATCCGGCCGTGACCACCGCCATCAGCGACGGCATGTCGCGGCAATGCGTGGAGCTGCTGACGCATGGCGAGATCGACTTCGCGCTGGCTACCACGGATCATTACGCGCCGGATCTGCGGCGGGAACTGCTGTGGACCGATCGCTTCCATCTGGTCTGTCCGCGCGGCCATCCGCTGGCTCGCACCCGCAAGCCGGTGACGCTGGAGCAGATTGCCCGCTATCCCTTCATCAATTTCGTCAAGCACAGCAGTGTGCGGCAACTGCTGGACGCGGCGTTCGCCAAGTTCGAACTGAACAATGTGCTGGAGCTTGAACACCTGGCCACGGTCAGCGCCATGGTGGAAAACGACGTCGGCATCACCGTGGTGCCCTCGCTGACGCTGTACCAGTTCCAGCGGCCGGCGCTGGTGATCCGCGACCTGGGCGGTCCGCCGCTGACGCGGGAGATCTACATCCTCAGCCGCAAGAACAAGGAATTGTCGATGCCGGCGCAGGCCCTGCATGATCTGCTGGTGGCGCATGTGGGCGATTCGCGCGGCGCCGGGAAGCAGGCGGGCGTAGACTGAGCCGCCCCGTATCGGTTACCAGTACCCTCGGGGTTGCGGGCCCGGGGGGCTAAGGCCGGTCCCCGCGCTGGCCTTGGGCGCGGGTGCGGGTGCGGGTGCGGGGTGCGGGCCCCCCTGCGGCCAGGGGGAAAGCGCGTACTGGGCATTACCCCGTCATCCGGGTTTTAAATCAATCATTCCGAATTTTCGATTTTACTTCTGACCGCTCGCCTGCCGACAATAGGCCATTCCTCGAATAACGTGAGCGAGACGCAAGCATGGGCAAACTTCCCCTATGGGTAGGCTGCGGGGCCGGATTTTCCGGCGACCGTATCGATGCCGCCATTCCAGTGGTCGACACCCTGCGCAAGCGTGAAGGGCAGCGAACGCTGATCTTCGAAACCCTGGCCGAACGCACCCTGGCGCTGGCCCAGATCGCCCGCCGCGCCAATCCCGATAAAGGCTACGAACCGCTGCTCGACCTGTTCCTGCCGCCGATCCTGGGCGCCTGCCTGGAACACCGCATCGCCATCGTCAGCAACTTTGGCCAGGCCAATCCGGCCGGCGCGGCACGGCGCATTGCTGAATTGGCGCGTCAGGCAGGCCTGCGCGCGCCGCGTATCGCCGTTGTCACAGGCGATGACCTGACCGCACGCCCGGACAGCGCTCACGTCCTGGCCCAAGCCGGCCTTACGCATAGAGGCGAACTGCTCAGCGCCAATGCCTATCTGGGCGCCGAACCCATCGCCGCTGCCCTGCGCGATGGCGCCGACATCGTCGTCACCGGCCGCGTCGCCGATCCTTCCCTGGTCGTCGGACCGGCGCTGGCGCATTACGGCTGGGACGCCGGCGATTGGGCTCGACTGGGCCCCGCCACCATGGCTGGCCATCTGCTCGAATGCGGGTCGCAAGTGTCCGGCGGCTATTTCGCCGATCCCGGCTACAAGGAGGTGCCCGACCTGGCGCACGTGGGCTTTCCCATTGCCCGTATCGATGCCGATGGCGCTTGCGAGATCGGCAAGGCCGAGGGCACGGGCGGCGTGGTCGACCGCCGCACGGTCACTGAACAACTGCTCTACGAAGTGCATGACCCGGCCGCGTACCTGACGCCGGATGTCGTCGCCGACATATCCCATGCGCGCATCGCCGAGACCGGGCCCAACACTGTCGCGCTATCTGGCGTACGCGGCCATGCGCGGCCCCCCACGCTCAAGGTCAATGCCTATTACGAAGGCGGTTGGCTGGCCGAAGCGGAGATCTCGTATGGCGGCCCGCGCGCCGAGTCGCGCGCGCGCCTGGCCGCCGATGTCGTGCGGGCGCGCCTGGGCGATCAGGTGCGCCTGCGGGTGGACTTGATCGGTGTGTTGAGCATACTCGCCGACGACCGCGGCAGCCTGCTCGCACAGCATCCCGACGGCGGTGCGCGCGATGTGCGCCTGCGCCTGGCGGCCACCTTCTTGCGCCGTGAGGACGCTGAAGCGCTGACGCGCGAGGTCAATGCCCTGTATTGCTGCGGCCCCGCGGGCGGTGGCGGCGTGCGCAGCGCCATCCGACCACGGCTGGAAACCCGCTCCGGCTATGTCGATCGCGATCTGGTGCCCGCTTCCTACGAGATCTATCAATGAACGCTTCCGCCATCACGCCAGCGCTGGCCACGGTTCCTGCCGTTTCTGCCGCGGCTGCGCCAGCCGCTCCGAATACGGCTCAACGCGCCGCCAACGCCACGGACTCCGGTACCCGGGAAGTCCGCCTCTACGACATTGCCCACGGGCGTACCGGCGACAAGGGCGACCGCTGCAACATCAGCGTCATCGCCTATCGGCCGGAGTACTACGACACCCTCGTGGAGCAGGTAACGCCGGACGCCGTGCGCGCGGTGTATGCGCATCGCGAACCCGGCACCATCACGCGGCACCTGCTGCCGAATCTATCGGCCATGAACTTCGTCATCGATCACGTGCTGGATGGCGGGGTCAACGATTCCCTGAACCTGGATTCGCATGGCAAGTCCCTGGCGGGATTCCTGCTGGATCTGCCCATCACCTTGCCCGCCCATCTGGCGCCGCCAGGACGCCAGGACCTGGCTGGCGGCTGATGACTGATGACCGGATCATCGCGGGGCGCATGCGCCCCGCGATGATCACTGCCCTGTCATGCGCCAGAGAAAATTCGCCTCCAGCGCGGAGGTCCTGGCCGTGGTGCGAGCGTCTACGCCGGCGCCATGGCCACCTTCGCGGCGTTCCAGGTACCAGACGTCCGGGTGCCCCTCGGCCTGCATCTTCGCTGCCATCTTGCGGGCATGGCCAGGATGCACGCGGTCATCGCTGGCTGATGCGCTGAAGAGGACCGGCGGATACGCCACGTCGGCACGCACCTGGTGATAGGGCGAATAAGCCAGCAGGGCCTGCAGCGCCGCCGGATCCTCCGGATCGCCGTACTCTTCCGTCCAGGTCGCGCCCTGCAGCAGCAGGTGGAAGCGGGCCATGTCCAGCACCGGCACATCGGACAGCACCGCGCCGAATAGATCCGGCCGTCGTACCATGCAGGCGGCGGTCAGCAGACCGCCGTTGCTGGCGCCGCTGATCGACAACTGCCTGGCGGTCGTGACACCCGTATCGATGAGCGCCTGCGCCACGGCGTTGAAGTCATCGAACGCTACCGGCCGCTTCTCGCGCAGCGCGGCCTGATGCCAGGCCGGGCCGAATTCACCGCCGCCGCGTATGCAGGCAATGGCATAGATGCCGCCGCGCTCCAGCCAGGTCACGCCCGTGGTCGCGGAATAGGCGGGCGCATCGAGCGCCTCCTCGAAACCACCGTAGCCGTATAGCTGGCAGCGCAGCGGCGCGTCACCGGCGCCCGGCAGATGGCCGATGACCCAATAAGGAATCGAGACCCCGTCGGGCGCGGTGGCGTAGCGCAACTGCGCCGACATGCCCGTGCTGTCGAATTTCGGCGGCATCCGCGACAGCAGCTGCCAACCGGCCGTAGCGGCATCGGCATCGGCGGGCGCCGCGCCAAGATCCCCGTGATACAAGGACGGCGGCACCAGGAAGTGATCCACGTGTATCAGCACCGTATCGTCGCGCTCCGCATCCACCGATTCCAGCGACACCTCGCTGTCCGGTGGCAATGCGTAGGGATACGGCTGCCAGGTTTCGCTCTCGCTCTGTGGCAGGCGCCACAGCGTCAGGCGCGGCGCGCTGTCCTGCCGTTCCGCGACAAGCACCCAATGCCGGGTGAAGTCCAGATCATCCAGCACGCGGCGCGGCCCTGGCGTGAACAGTGTGACGAAGTCACGCGCGCCGTCCACGAAAGCATCACGCCGGATGGTCAGCAGGCACCCGGCAGGATGCACCTGTCCGCCCGCATGCCAATCGGCGCGCAGTGTGACGAACAGCCAACCGCGCCATTCATCGATCTCCGCCTCCGGCGGTACCTCGTATTGCCGCCATTGCGCGCTGGCCTGGCCCAGCCTCTCGTCCAGCCAGAACCATTCCGTGCGGAAGAAGGCCGTCGCGCGAGCGGCCAGATGGCGCCGCTGCAGATAGTCGTACCAGACATTGATGGAGATATCCGTCTGCGCGCACTCGAATTCGATCGGCGCCGTTTCCAGCGGTGTGCCGCGGCGCCACTTGCGGATCTGGCGCGGATTACCGGCGTTGGTCAACGCGGGCGATTCATGCACGGCGCTGTCGTCCCAGCCGACATAGACCGTGTCACGATCGATCCATCCGATGCAATGCTGGCCTTCGTCGGGGATCTCGAAACCGTCCTCCACAAAGCAACGCGCCTCGACATCGAACTCCATGACGATGCAGGCATCCGCGCCATCCGGCGACAGGCTTACCAGCGCCCGGTCGTAATCGGGATAGCGCAGTTCGAAGTCCTGCAAGGTCCAGCGAACCGCATCCTCGCCGTCCCCGCTGCCGTCCTCGTCATCCCACTCGCCCTGCCCGTCCTCGGCGCCTGCCTCGTCCCGCCTGTCCTCCGCGCTCTCATCACCGTCCTCATCGCCCGTGGGCTGATTCAGCGCCAGACCGTCCACGTCCAGGATGGTTTCCCACACCGGCGCGCCATCCAGCCACGCTTGCCAGCGTGTACGGCGCACCAGCCCCAGCGGATGCTCGGCATCGGTCCACGTGTTGTAGCCCCAGTCGCCACAGCGTGAGCAGGCGACGATGCGATCCTGGGAATCGTAGATGGACGTCAAGCGCTGTACCGTCGCATCGAAGTCCGGCCCTTTGCCGTAGGCATCGAGGGTGCGCTGGTTTTGCCCGGTCACCCACTGCTCCACAGCAGACAGATGGCCGCCCCGACTGTCGAGCGACTCCAGATACTGATACGGATCCTGGCCGGTTTGATCCGCGGACGTTGGCAACGAAGAAGGTTGTGCGTGCTGCATGCGTTAGGCTGACACCATGGAAATTCTTGCGAAGGATACGACGTGGCTGATGGGCTTGCGGTGGGCCAACGCCCGGCCCCCTTGCGGCTCGACGCGCGGAATCGCGTCAGCGTTAAGGACGGCAAAGGTGGAAGTATGCCCCGGATAGGCCAGTAAGCAAGAGGACGGATCCGATCAATCCGCCAGTCGCTGATACGTGGCCTGGATCTTTGCCTTGCCGTACTTCTTTTCCAGCCGCCGCACGATGAAGTGGCCGCGCGCCATTTGCTGGTAGTGAGTCACGAAGGCGGTATTGATCAGTGCGCCGGCGGCCGCGCCGATCACGGGTACGGCCTGGGCGGCCACCTTTTCCGTGACCTGGACGCCAAAACGGCTGGCCACCACATTGATCAAACGCACCAGGGGCGGCGCGGCGGTCGCGCCCAGCTTGCCGCCGGTGGCCAGGAATGAAGACGCGTCGACGGCCGCCTTGGCCATGGCTTCGCGCGCCGCGAAGTAGCCCACCTCGGCGGCGTCATCGGATTTTGCCCGGCCGCCCAAGCCCAACACCTGCACGCAGTCGAGTTGCGTGGCCACGTCGCTGAGGTCGGCGCCTTCGCCGCGCGCCACGTCGGCGATGGCCCGCATCATGATGGTCACCGACACGGGCAGCTCGACGGTGACCGCCGCCAGGCCGAAGAAACCGCCCACGCCGCCACTGACCGCGGCGCCCGCCTTGTGCAGCCACTTCGACGCGGCCGGTGCCGCCTCGACTGTCGAGCCGTCGCGCTTGCCCATGGTCATCAATGCTGCCTTCAACGCCGCATGTATGGCCTTCTGAGTCGCCTCGGTAATCAAGCCGCCTGCCTTGGCGGGCAGCATGTCCAGCGCATATTCGATGGGCTTGCCGACGTAGTTGGACAAGCGCGCGGTGAGGCCCGGATTGTCGAGGATCGCGCGTGCCTCCTTGAGGCTCTGCAAATCAGCTTCGCTCAGGGATGCCGAGGCATCAGCAGCGGTGGTGTCGGTGTACATGGCCATTCCTTTGGGCGCCGGCCAGGGATGCGAGACCCGGCATGCTGAGAGGTCAGCGAGGATAGGGATTCAAAACGAATATACCGTTTCGCAGTCATGCATATGGCGAGCCGTCGATACGATCGTCGCACAACGTCACCTTTGGTAGCCAGCGTCCGATCCCATCGGAGCCGCGCGCTATTTTGACTCACAGAGGATCGCCATTATGCCCTGCGTTACATCCTTACCGCGCCGCAATGTCGGCTACATACTTGCCACCCGTGTGGCAATTGTGGCCTGCGCACTCGTGCTGGCCGGATGCGCGACGAAAACCCCTGTCGCACCGTCTTCAACGGCGGCCGCGGCAGTAGCACCCGCGCCGTCGAACCAAGCCGCTGGGACAACCGGCAACTCGACAATGCGCAACGCCGCCGCCGAAATGACGGGGCTGTTCAACACAAACCTTCCGGTTTGCACCTACGACAACAGTTTCAACTTCGATTACAACCGACCGGCCTTTCTCTGTTCCGGCATCATCATTCGAACGGCTGCCAGCGGCCCGGGCTTTAACTCCTGGGATGTCCCACCTAAATCGCTCAGCGGCATCGACGCCGGGGCAGTGTCGTTTTCCTGGATCCGCATGGATAGCACTTTCACGGATCTCGGTGATAGCGGTTTTACGCTGCTGCCCGCACTCGGCCAGTACAGTGACAGCACCAAGATGAAAATGACGGTGCTGTGCGCTTTTCCCCTGGATGGATGGACGTATGACCGCAATAACAAAGGCTGCGGATATGCGCCTCCGTACACGTCGGGAGATGTCTGCCAGAAACATGGCGTCACGACCGGAGCAGCTTGGGCCGCCCAATACCTGAACCCAGGGAACGTTCCAATGCAATACAACCAGTGCGGCTTCGATGTCTCATCATCGCCAAACGAGCCCGGCCGCATCACCAACGGCGATGCGTTCTACAGCATCGTATCCGGTCGGATATCGATGTCGAATGTCAACTTTACCCAGCGCGCCAACGCGTTCAAACTTCGCAACGAAATTCGGATCCAGAATTGGGATAACTCGGCTGGCACAGAGGCGCGTCTGCCCATTCAGTCCTTCTACTACTTGGGCTCCTCGCCCAACGCGGCGCTGGCCCGGCAAGCCGCCATGGCGGACCAAAGGAGTTATTTCCAGAAATACGGCGTCCGCGTTCCGGTCGTGATGATCATCTCGCCTACCCGCAATTGGATGGACGACTCGGATATCAACGATCCTTGGGCGAAATTTACTTTCTACCAAAACTCCGCGGATCAAGGCGTTTGAACAGGGTACGCATCGCGCTGCGCGCGCCGAGGCCCATGGCGGGCCCTCGCGCGCGCAATTGGCACATCAGAACTGATGGCGTATTCCTGTGATGACGGCCGTGTCCGTTACGCCATCGCGGAAGGCGTAGTTGTGGCCGTAGGATGCGTAGGCGTAGACGTTGGTGCGCTTGGACAGGGTGTACGTGGCGCCAAGCGCGTAGACGTTGAAGATCTTGTCGTCGCCCGTCAGCTTGCTGTTGTTCGGCGCGGCGCGCTGCCATGACGTGAACACGGCGGTCGCGTTGCTGACGGGCACGGTCAGGCCCAGCATGGTCGAGGTGGCGCGGAAGCCGTCGGCCAGCTTGAAGTAGCCGAAGTCCTGCTCGCTACCGCCCGGCATGATGGCCAGCGTCTGGCCGACGTACCAGCCGTCCAGCGTCTGGCCCACGGAAGCGGCGACCTTCACGACGTCGAAATCATACGTCGCACCCAGGCTGTACTCGCGCAGCCTGGCGGACGACTGGCCGCCCGCCGCGGCCGCATTGCCACGCAGGCTGTCGTACGCCGCCGCCACGAACAGCGGACCATTGGTGTACGACAGGCCCGCGGTGACCGCACGGTTGTTGTCGGCGGTAGCGAAACCGGGACCATCGTCCAAGGTGTCGTCCGCATTGAACGAATAGCCGACACCCAGCTGGAAACCACTCACGACGGGCGAGTGATACAGCACCAGATTGTCCAGGCGCATGGTATTCGTGGCACCCAGGGTCGTGCCCAGATTGGCCGCGTTATAGCTGGTGCCGAAGGGATCGATCAGGGAAAAGAGTTCGGACGCCATATTGATCTGACGCCCGAATTCGAGGCGGCCCCACTGCGTGGAATTCAGGCCCAGTGTTGCCTGGCGGCCGAACAGGCGACCGCCCTGCTGTCGTTCACCGTCGGTCGGCGCAAAACCGCTTTCCAGCGTGAAGACGGCCGCCAGGCCATTGCCCAGATCTTCCACGCCGCGCAAGCCGACGCGCGAGCCGCTGGCCACGCCATGCACTTCGCCGATGCGGCTCGCGTGGAAGCTGTCGCCGCGTATGCGTTCGTAGCCCACACCGATATCGATGATGCCGTACAAGGTGACGGCGGTCTCCGCATGCGCGGCACCGGCGCCGGCGCAGGCCGCCGTCAGCGCCACGGCGAGCAAGGTCTTCTTTACTGGTTTCCTGAATGGCAGGGTCACGGGCTAGGGATCTCCCAGGGCTTTCTTGGATGCCCTATTGATTAAGAACAGATCGACAACGCGTTCATCGAGAACACGTTCACGCGATGGTTTGTGCAAGCAAATGCATGCCTATCCTCGGGGTGAAGGAAGGGATCAAATGCCGACTCGTTGAGAAGCCGAAAGGCTTCAAGTGGGAAACGCCGGGACTTCCGCAAGGAAATACCAAGACGTCCGAAAGCCCTGAGGCTTGGGAGTGCCGCCAGCGAATGCAACGCAAACCCGGCAGGCTGAACAGCGGCGACATTGCGTGTCGCGCATGCCCCAGCGATGACGCTTGCGGGGACATTCCGGTTCATGGAAGAGGCGCGCATCGGACGCGACACGAAAGGCACGTCCAGCGCTGACTCGGCCTGCATTCTAACAAAATGACGGCACAGGCCTGGACACGCGGTCGCATGCATCCGCCATGCCTCTCGATCAGCAACGACCCATCGGTAGGTAGGACGTCGAATAAAAAAGCCCACAGCCATAGAGCTATGGCTGTGGGCTTTTCACGTGCCGGGCCACCGCTGCAAACCGGTGACCCTGCTAATCCTGGCGCGCCCGACAGGAATCGAACCTGTATCTAAAGCTTCGGAGGCTTTTATTCTATCCGTTGAACTACGGGCACAAGAGAGGCGGTATTGTACCTAATTCCACGAAGGGCGCTTGGCCTGCGGCGGCGCACCATTCCAGGTGACGTTCAGGCCGCTATAATCGCCCGGTTTGCACTCGCTGCGAATGGCGGTTTGCTGTCTTGCCGCCCTGCTTTGAATCACTGTTGCCGCCGTGCAGGCGCCCCGGTACACCGATAGCAGGATTAGGATAATGAGCAAAGAGCAAGAACATTCACAAGAACATGCCTCACTCATCAAGACCCCTCAGCAGTTGATCGTTACGGTCGTCTTATCGTTCGTCATCCCGATCATCATCATCCTGATGCTGGTCAATATGGTGGTCTCGCAAGGCCGTAGCGGCGCAGGCTCCAATGCGCTGACACCAGACGCCATCACTAAACGCATTGCCCCCGTGGCGGGGTTCGACTTCGTCGACATCACCGCGCCCAAGGTCTTCAAGACCGGCGAACAAGTCTTCGCTTCAGTCTGTACGTCCTGTCACGCCGCCGGCGTGGCCGGCGCGCCCAAGGTGGGCGACAACGCAGCTTGGGCGCCGCGTATCAAGGAAGGCTACGAGGCGATGTTGAACATCGCGCTGCACGGCAAGGGCGCCATGCCCGCCAAGGGCGGTAATCCCTCGCTCAGCGATTACGAAATCGCCCGCGCGGTGGTGTTCATGGCCAACAAGTCGGGCGGCAGCCTGCCGGAACCGGCGGCGCCCGCGCCTGAAGGCGGTGGCCAGGCCGCAGGGGCCGCGCCGCAAGGTGGCGCCCAGGCCGCGGCACCTGCCGCTGGCCAGACGGCCCAGGCCCAGCCAGCACCGGCACAAGCGGGTGCAGCCCAGACCCCGCCGGCCTCTCCAGGGAACGCAACGGCAGCCGCCGCCGCACCCGCACAGCAGGCACCGTCGGCACAAGCCGCACCCGCCAGCCAGCCGGCCGCGCAAGGCGCGACTGCCCAGGCGGCCGTCAATCCGGCGGGCGAGAAGCTGTACAAGAGCACCTGCTTCGCCTGCCACAGCACCGGCGTGGCCGGCGCCCCCAAGTTCGGCGACAAGAGCGCTTGGGACAAATACATCCAGACCGGCGAGGACGCCATGGTCAAGGTGGCCATCACCGGCAAGGGCGCGATGCCCCCCAAGGGTGGCGCCGCCAACGCCTCGGAAGACGATATCCGCGCCGCGGTGCGGTATATGGTCAACGCGGCGAAGTAATCCGCCGCGTACAAGCGGTGGGGAGTGCGTAAAAAACGCCGGTTGGGAAATGTGGGATCGCATTCGCGCAAACCGGCACTTACCCGTCGGCGGTTGTCGTCGTGCCGCACCAGGCCGGCCTTACCAGGCCGGTGCGCGGTTATTTCCTTCTCCTCTGATCGCGCGCCATTTGCATCCGTGCCCTACCAGGCTGGCTGCAGCGCGGGCACGACGCCGCGGTAAATCCACCGCGGCCGCCATTTCCACATTCTCAGCGCTATGCCGCATGCAAAAAACAAGCGGCCCGCACATGCGGGCCGCTTGTTTATGAGGCAAAGGCGAGTCGCGATCCACTGAGGCGGCTCGCTCGACCAGCGGGCTGGCGCGCCCGCCAGCCCCACCTTACTGACGCGGCGCCGTCGAGGCAGGCGGCGCGATCGGAGTCGCCGGAGCGCCATTGGCCGGCTGATCGCCCCGTACCTTCGCCACGATGTCCTGCGCGGTCTGGGCGCTGGCGACGCTGAAGGCCAGCACGCCTCGGGTCAAGGGCTCGCTGATGCGCAAGGCGGCCAGGATATTGCCGTCGGCCACCAGCACCAACAGCTTGCCGACGTTCTGCGTGGTCACCGTGTTCAAGGTGCGCGCACCGCCCTCGGTGAAGCGCAGGCCCACGTAGTTCTCGCCCTGGCGGCTGGCCAGGGGCGCCGCTTCGGTCAGGTCGGCACGGGTCAGCACGGGCTGGCGCTGCACATAGATGGAACCGTCGCTCAGCTTCACTTCGGTCAAGCCGGGACCAGGATTGTTCTGCGCCAACAGGAAGCCCACCGCAGGCACCGTGGCCTGGCCCGAAGGCGGCGCGGTAGGCGTGGTCGAAGGCGTGCCGGGAGGCGTCGATGCACCGGTAGTCGACGGCTGGGACCCCTCCGTTTTCTGGCCAGGGGTTTGGCAACCCGCCAGCGCCAATGTGGCGATAAGCAACGCGGGGGCCAGCTTACGAAGGGTGATCTGCATGGAGTTCTTCCTGTTTTTGATCTGGTTGAATCACGCCGGCGCGCCGACGGTTACAAAAAAAAGTTTACAGGGCGCTGAGTGCCCGGCACAAGGTGAGACTGCTTCCATATGTAATGCCTTTAACACTACGGGCTTTTAACCCGTTCTATACTTCGGCGTTCACGCGGGGGTACTTCCTTGCCGGCCAGGCCGGTACGGAGGTTGAGAGAGTCCCTTCGTACCAGTACGGATAATGCCGATGCTGGGAGCGTTCCGGCATAGGGTATAGGGTGACTTCGTGCAACAACCCGCATCCTTGCGCTGGTCCGACCCGATTCGGCTCCAACTCACCAGTCTTGGAGCTTCTAATGAACGCCAATCCAAAATTCCTCGCCGCTACCGCCGAGGTCGATGCCGCTGCTGTCGCACCGCTGCCCCGCTCCCGCAAGATATATCAGCAAGGCTCACGCCCGGACATCCGTGTGCCGTTCCGGGAAATCTCCCAGGACGATACGCCGACGATGTTCGGCGGTGAAAAGAACCCGCCGCTGACGGTTTACGATACCAGCGGCCCGTACACCGATCCCGACGCCACCATCGACATCCGCCGTGGCCTGCCCGAGTTGCGCCGCGTCTGGATCGAAGAGCGCGGCGACACGGAACTGCTGTCGGGTCCCACCAGCGACTACGGCAAAGAGCGCCTGTCCGACCCCAAGCTGACCGCCATGCGCTTCGATCTGCAGCGTCCGCCGCGCCGCGCCAAGGCCGGTGCCAACGTATCGCAGATGCATTATGCCCGTCGCGGCATCATCACGCCCGAGATGGAGTTCGTGTCCATCCGTGAAAACCTGCGCCGCGAACAATACCTGGAATCGCTGCGCGCCAGTGGTCCGGAAGGTGAAAAGCTCGTCAAACGCATGCTGCGCCAGCACCCCGGCCAGTCCTTCGGCGCCGCGATTCCCAGCATCATCACGCCGGAATTCGTGCGTGACGAAATCGCGCGCGGCCGCGCCATCATTCCCGCCAACATCAACCACCCCGAAGTGGAACCGATGGCCATCGGGCGTAATTTTCTCGTGAAAATCAACGCCAACATCGGAAATTCCGCTGTCAGTTCCGGCATCGGCGAAGAGGTCGAAAAGATGACCTGGTCGATCCGCTGGGGCGGCGACACCGTCATGGACCTGTCGACCGGCAAGCACATCCACGAAACCCGTGAATGGATCGTGCGCAACTCGCCGGTGCCGATCGGCACGGTGCCGATCTACCAGGCCCTGGAGAAAGTCGACGGCAAGGCCGAAGACCTGACCTGGGAAATCTTCCGCGACACACTGATCGAGCAGGCCGAACAGGGCGTGGACTATTTCACCATCCACGCCGGCGTGCGCCTGCCCTTCATCCCCATGACGGCGGACCGCATGACGGGCATCGTCTCGCGCGGCGGCTCCATCATGGCCAAGTGGTGTCTGGCGCACCACCGCGAAAGCTTCCTCTACGAACGCTTCGAGGAAATCTGTGAAATCATGAAGGCCTACGACGTCAGCTTCTCGCTGGGCGACGGCCTGCGTCCCGGCTCGGCCTGGGATGCCAATGACGAAGCGCAGTTCGCCGAACTGAAGACGCTGGGTGAATTGACCCAGGTGGCGTGGAAGCATGATGTGCAGGTCATGATCGAAGGCCCCGGCCACGTGCCCATGCAGATGATCAAGGAAAACATGGATCTGCAGCTGGAGCACTGCCACGAAGCGCCCTTCTACACCCTGGGACCGCTGACCACTGACATCGCACCCGGCTACGACCACATCACTTCCGGCATCGGCGCTGCCATCATCGGCTGGTACGGCACCGCGATGCTGTGCTACGTGACGCCCAAGGAACACCTGGGCCTGCCCAACAAGAAGGACGTCAAGGACGGCATCATCACGTACAAGATCGCCGCCCATGCGGCCGATCTGGCCAAGGGCCATCCGGGCGCCTCGATCCGTGACAATGCGCTGTCCAAGGCGCGCTTCGAGTTCCGCTGGGACGACCAGTTCAACCTGGGCCTGGATCCGGACACGGCCAAGGAGTTCCACGACGAGACCTTGCCCAAGGACTCGATGAAGGTGGCGCACTTCTGCTCGATGTGCGGCCCGCACTTCTGCAGCATGAAGATCACCCAGGACGTGCGCGATTACGCGGCCACGCTGGGCGTGGACGAGAAGGAAGCGCTGAAAAAAGGCATGCAGGAAAAGGCGGTGGAATTCGTGCGCAAGGGCGCCGAGGTCTACCACAAGCAGTAGCCGGGCCGGGCGCACGCCGCGCCATCGCGGCGTGCTGCGCCAGCAGCGTGGATTTCGCGGTTTGCGGGCGGGGCGGATATCATCCAGGTATCTTTTCCGTCCCGCGCCGCGGGTCTTCCTGGAATCCCGATGACCATTTTTTCCCGTATTTTCGCTGCCCGGCAAGCACGTCCCATGGACGTGGCGGCATTCGCCAAAGCCTATGCCAGCGCCGCCCAGGCGCGCTTTCCCGGCACCGAGGTGCAGATCGAACAGGCCGCCACGGCGGCCGGCGTCAAGGTGCACTGGGTCATGCCTGACGGCATGCAGGTCAACCAGTTCCTGGGCAATGCCTACGCCGCCTACCAACGGGCGCCCGCCGACATCGATGCCATCATCGGCGCGCATCTGGATGCCGCGCCCACCGGCCAGGAAGCGGACCCCGCCACGCGACGCGGCAACATCCTGCCGCTGGTCAAGACCACGATGTGGCTGTCCACCAGCCTGAAGCAGCTGGATGCCGCCGGCATCGAGAACAAGGAAGCCTTCATCACCGAACCGCTCACCGATGAATTGCTGGTGGCCTTCGTCGAGGACAAGGCGGATGCCATGAGCTACGTGGCCCCCGGCGAACTGCAAGCGCTGGGATTGACGCGTGAAGCCCTGATGCCGCTGGCGCTGGACAACCTGCGCCGCCAACTGCCGGCGCTGACGGTCGAAGGCCAGAACGGCCGTTATGGCGTGCGCGCCGACGGCAATTACGACGCCAGCTTCATCTTCCTGGCGCAGGAATGGCGCGAGCGCGTGGACATCGATGGCGAACCGGTCGTGGCCCTGCCCGCCCGTGACGAACTGCTGGTCTGCGGCAGCCAGGACAGCGACAGCGTGCGCGCGCTGCGCGATATGGCCGCGCGCATCATGGCGCAATCCGCCTATGGCCTGTCGGCGCAGTTGTTCATCTGGAAAGACGGCAAGCTGGTCGTGTTCAACGACTGAACGCCCTGCTCATTCCTTGAGCAGCATGATCAGCTTCATGTCCGTATGCGTCGCCAGGCGGAAAGTCACCTGGCGGTAACGCAGGATCCCCATGCGCGGATGATCGAAGTCACGCAAGCCGCCTTCCCGTTCGATCACGGCGTGGCGGGTCCACCAGTGGCCAAAAGCGGGGCTGGCGCGCGTCAGGTCGTCCAACAACGCGCGCACGTCCTCTTCATCCAGGTGGGCCCCCGCGTCGGCGCGGAATTCCGCCACCACGCGCCGCGCGCGCTGCTCCCAATCCACCACCAGTTGGCGCGCCGCGGGATCCAGGAAGATATAGCGCAGCAAATTGGGCGCCGCATCGCGCACGGGCCAGTCGTCGAACAGCTCGCGCATCTGCGGGTTGTACGCCATCAGGTTCCAGCAACGGTCCAGCACATACGCCGGCACGCTGATGGCGTCCACGCTGTCCTGCAGCACCCCCGACACCCCCGCGGGCTCATCGCGCGGATGGCTGGGGTCGGCGCATTCCGCCAGTTCGAACAGGTAGGCGCGTTCGGCCCGTCCCAGTTGCAGCACGGTGGCGATGCGCGCCCATACCGCCGGCGATACCGACACCTCGCGGCCCTGCTCGATCCAGGTGTACCAGGTGACGCTGATACCGCACAGCTGCGCCACCTCTTCGCGCCGCAAACCGGGCGTGCGCCGCCGCAGCCCCGCCGGCACACCCGCCATCTGCGGTGTGATGCGCGACCGCGCCGCCCGCACGAAATCGCCCAGCGCATGGCGGCGCAGGGCCGACCCTTCGTGGACCAAGGTGCCGGCGGGTACGTTCATGGTCCGGCCGCTTACCCCAGGTTGGGCGCCAGCGTGCGGCGCACGTCGTCTTCACTGCGGCCGCTGCGCTGTACGTAATCGCGCAACTGGTCCTCGCCGATGGTGCCGACGTTGAAATACTGCGAATCGGCATGGCTGAAGTAGAAGCCCGACACGCTGGACGCGGGGAACATGGCGTAGCTTTCGGTCAGCTCGATGTCCACGTCGCCGGCGTCCAGGGTCTCGAACAGCTCGCGCTTGACCACGTGCTCCGGGCAGGCCGGATACCCCGGCGCGGGCCGGATGCCGACATATTTCTCGGCGATCAGGGCGTCGTTGTCCAACGTTTCGCCGGCCATATAGCCCCACAGGTCCTTGCGCACACGCGCATGCAGGCACTCGGCGAAGCCTTCGGCCAACCGATCGGCCAGGGCTTTGAGCATGATGCTGGAATAGTCGTCATGCGCGGCCTCGAACTCCGCTTCCTTCTTCTCGATGCCCAGACCGGCGGTGACGGCGAACAGGCCGATGTAGTCCAGCTTGCCGCTGTCCTTGGGGGCGATGTAATCGGCCAGGCATTTGTTGCTGACGCCTTCGCGCTTGACCCCTTGCTGGCGCAGGTTGCGCCAAGTGAACAACACCTTTTCCCGGGTCTCGTCGGCGTAGATTTCGATGTCCTCGTCATTGACGCGATTGGCCGGATAGAAGCCCACCACGCCATTGGCCGTCAACCACCGCCCTTCGATGATGCGCTTGAGCATGGCCTGGCCGTCGGCCAGCACCTTGCGCGCCTGCTCGCCCACGACCTTGTCGTCGAGAATGGCGGGGTATTGGCCGAACAGGCTCCAGGTCTGGAAGAAAGGCGTCCAGTCCATGTAGGTGGCGATCTCCGCCAGGTCGTAATGCTTGAAGCCGCGGCGGCCGATGTACTTGGGACGCGGCGGGGTATAGCTCGCCCAGTCGATGACCGGACGCGCGGCGCGCGCGTCTTCGATCGACACCAGCGGCGTGGCCTTGCGGTTGGCATGGCGCCGGCGCACGTCTTCGTATTCCTGCGCCAGGTCGCCCAGATAGGTGGCGGCCTGGTCCGAAACCAGGTTGGTGGCCACGCCCACCGAACGGCTGGCGTCCGGCACGTAAATGACCGGCCCGTCGTAGTGCGGCGCGATCTTCACGGCGGTATGCACGCGGCTGGTGGTGGCGCCGCCGATCAGCAGCGGCACCTTGCGGTCGCGGAAATACGGGTCGCGCTGCATCTCGGCAGCGACGTAGGCCATCTCTTCCAGGCTGGGCGTGATCAGGCCGGACAGACCGACGATGTCGGCGTTTTCCGCCTTGGCCGTTTCCAGGATCTTCGCGCAGGGCACCATCACGCCCATGTTCACGACTTCGAAGTTATTGCACTGCAGGACCACCGTGACGATGTTCTTGCCGATGTCGTGGACATCCCCCTTGACGGTGGCGATGACGATCTTGCCCTTGGCCCGCACATCGCCACCGGCCGCCGCGATCTGGCGCTTTTCTTCTTCGATGAAGGGAATCAGGTGCGCCACCGCCTGCTTCATCACGCGGGCGGATTTCACCACCTGCGGCAGGAACATCTTGCCTTCGCCGAACAGGTCGCCCACCACGTTCATGCCGTCCATCAGCGGACCTTCGATCACCTCGATGGGACGGCCGCCGCGCGCCAGCACTTCCTGGCGCACTTCCTCGGTGTCCTCGACGATGAAAGTGGTGATGCCATGCACCAGCGCATGCGTCAGCCGCTTGCCCACCGGCTGCGCGCGCCAGGCCAGGTCTTCCTCTTTCTTGGCGCCCGAGCCTTTGACGGTGTCGGCGAACTGCACCAGGCGTTCCGTGGGCGTGCGCTCGTCATCGGCCTCGGTCTTGCCGACCGGTTGCGGGCGATCCAGCACCACGTCTTCCACCAGGTCGCGCAGGCGCGGCTCCAGGTCGGCATACACGCCCAATTGGCCGGCGTTGACGATGCCCATGGTCATGCCTTCGCGAATCGCGTAGTACAGGAAGACCGTATGGATGGCTTCGCGCATCGGTTCGTTGCCGCGGAAGGAAAAGCTGACGTTGGAAACGCCGCCGGAGATGCGCGCATGCGGCAGGTTGTCGCGGATCCAGCGCGTGCCTTCGATGAAGTCGACGGCGTAGTGATTGTGTTCGTCGATACCGGTGGCGACGGCAAAGACGTTGGGATCGAAAATGATGTCTTCCGGCGCGAAGCCTTCCTGCTCGACCAGCAGCTTGTACGCGCGGCCGCAGATCTGCTTGCGCCGTTCCAGCGTATCCGCCTGGCCCTGCTCGTCGAAGGCCATCACCACCATGGCCGCGCCATAGCGGCGGCACAGGCGCGCATGATGCAGGAAGATCTCCTCGCCTTCCTTCATGGAAATCGAGTTCACCACCGGCTTGCCCTGCACGCACTTCAGGCCGGCCTCGATGACCTCCCACTTGGAACTGTCGATCATTACCGGCACCCGCGCGATGTCGGGCTCGGAAGCGATCAGGTTGAGAAAGCGGCTCATGCAGGCCACCGAATCCAGCATGGCCTCGTCCATGTTGATGTCGATGATCTGCGCGCCGTTCTCTACCTGCTGGCGCGCCACGGCCAGCGCTTCGTCGTATTTTTCCTCGCGGATCAGGCGCGCGAACATCTTGCTGCCCGTGACGTTGGTACGCTCGCCGACGTTGACGAAGAGAGTTTCCTCGTCGATGTTCAGCGGCTCCAGGCCCGACAGGCGCGTCTTGACGGCGATCTCGGGCACCACGCGCGGGGTCAGCTCGCGTACCTTGGCGGCGATGGCACCGATGTGCTCCGGCGTGGTGCCGCAGCAGCCGCCCGCCATATTGACCAAGCCGGCGCGCGCGAATTCCTCCAGCAGCGCCGACGTGTCGGCCGGCGTTTCATCGAAGCCGGTGTCGCTCATCGGATTGGGCAGGCCGGCGTTGGGATACACGCACACATAGGCGTCGCAAATCTTCGACAGTTCGGCCACGTAAGGCCGCATCAGCGCCGCGCCCAGGGCGCAATTCAGGCCGATGGTCACCGGACGGGCGTGCCGCACCGAGTTCCAGAACGCTTCCACCGTCTGGCCGGACAGGATGCGGCCCGACGCGTCGGTGACGGTGCCGGAGATCATGACGGGCAGGCGTACGCCGCGCGCTTCGAACACTTCCTCGACGGCATAGATGGCGGCCTTGGCGTTGAGCGTATCGAAGATGGTTTCGATCAGCACCACGTCGATGCCGCCGTCGAGCAGGCCATTGAGCTGTTCGACATAGGCCACCCGCAATTCGTCGAAGGTGACGTTGCGCGCGCCGGGGTCGTTGACGTCCGGCGAAATCGAGGCGGTCTTGGGTTGCGGTCCCAGCGCGCCGGCGACGAAGCGGGGATGGTCTGGCGTGCTGTAGGCGTCACAGGCTTCGCGCGCCAGGCGGGCCGACTCCCGGTTCAGCTCGTAGGCCAGTTCCGGCAGATCGTAGTCGCCCTGGGCGATGGAGGTCGCGCCAAAGGTATTGGTTTCGATGACGTCGGCGCCGGCGGCCAGGTACTGCCGGTGGATTTCGGCGATCACGTCCGGCCGGGTCAGGGTCAGCAGTTCGTTGTCGCCCTTCAGGTCCTTGCCATGCTCGGCGAAGCGCTGACCGCGGAAGTCGGCTTCGGTCAGCTTGTACCGCTGGATCATGGTGCCCATCGCGCCGTCCAGGATCAGGATACGGTCGGCCAGTCCGCGCACGAAATCAGCGCCGTGCGTATAAGCGGACAAGGGATAGGGCATGGCGGGATAAGGCACGGTCGATCCTAAAGAGGGCAGCGCTCGAGCGAACCCAAGCGTATGGCAAATAAGCGGGTGGCGTGAGGACAACAAAAGTCCCGCTAAATCAAAGCGTAATGGTAACAAAAGCGCTGTAAGGCCCAGGGGGCGTGTTACAGTCCGCAACCTCGAATCGGTGCTTTCAACGCATCCGGATCTGCTCGCGGCGTCTGCCGCGCTGGGCCCGGCGTGTGAAAGTCAAACGGGAAACAGGAAGGAAGGCCACCCATCTTTGGGCAAATGTGCCGCCTCAGCCTGTGCTGCCCCCGCAACGGTCATCGCGCGGCGACGCGCGACAGCCCGATACCGGCCGATTCGCCCGTGGAATCACCTGCCAGGCAAAGACACCAACGTGCGATTGCCCTATTCGGCGTGGTTCTGATTTTTCCGTGAATGACGTGCGGGGTCGCGCGTCCCACCGAGGTCCACTCATGAAGTCCCGCTTTGTCCTGCGCAGCGCAGGCCTGCTCGCCTGTCTGGCGCCCGCCTGGGCCTGGTCCCAGCAAACGCCCGCCACCGCCCCCGTTTCCCAACTCGATACCGTCGTCGTCACCGCCACCCGCAGCGTACAGCCGCTGAAGGACGTGCTGGGCGACGTCACCGTGATCGGCAGCGAAGCATTGCAAAGTGCCGGCCAGAGCAGCCTGGCCGAAGTGCTGTCGCGTAGCCACAGCATCGAATACGCCAACAACGGCGGCCCGCAAACCGTCACCAGCTTGTTCGTGCGCGGCGCCAACAGCAACCAGACCCTGGTGCTGGTGGACGGCCAACGCATCAACAACGCCACCAACGGTTTGGCGGCACTCAACGCCGTGCCCACCAGCAGCATCGACCACGTCGAAATCGTGCGCGGCGCGGCCAGCAGCCTGTATGGCTCGGACGCCATCGGCGGCGTCATCAACATCATCACCAAGCGCGCCACCGACAAACCGCTGTCGGCCTTCGCCGACGTCGGCTTCGGCACCTATGGCACCAGCAGCTACAACGCCGGCCTGTCGGGCGCGTCCAGCGGCTGGACCTACAGCCTGTCCACCGGCTACCAGCAAAGCCACGGTTTCGACGCCACCAACAAGAAAAATTTCTATCACAACCCCGACAAGGACAGCTACTACCAGAACAACGTAGCGGCCTCGCTGGGTTATGAATGGCTGCGCGGCCAGACCCTGTCGGTGCAGTACTACCGCACGTCCGTGAACGGCGGCTACGACATGGGCAATTCGCCCCCGTTCAACGACCGTGCGATCCAGCGGCTGGAAACCTATTCGGTCACCAGCACCAACCGCCTGACGGACTTCTGGACCAGCACGCTGCGCGTGGGCTCGTCGGTGGACTACAACCGCAGCGAGAACGCGCCCGGCGACGAAGTCTTCGGCAATACGCCCGATGGCCGCAGCGTGTTCCGCACGCGCCAGAACCAGCTCTCCTGGCAACACGACCTGCAACTGGCCGAGGGCCAGAAGCTGACGCTGGCCTATGAGCACCTGGAACAGCGCGCCACCGGCGACATCGGCAACTTCAACGACTTCCCGGTCAGCTTCGGCAACTACGACGAAACGCGCCGCCATGTGAACTCCTTCACCGGCGTCTACCTGGGCGACTTCGGCCGCCATCACCTGCAGGCCAGCCTGCGCAACGACAACAACTCGCAGTTCGGCAATCGCACCACCGGCGGTTTGACCTACGGCTTCGACATCGTCGACAAGGTCCGCGCCACCGCCGGCTACAGCACCGGCTTCCGCGCCCCGAACTTCAATGAGCTGTACTGGCACAACGACGGCGGTTTCCAGGGCAATCCGAACCTGCGTCCCGAGACCTCGCAGAACTACGAGCTGGGTTTGCGCTACCAGGACGACGATGCCGAAGCGGGCGTGACCTACTATCACAACAAGGTCAAGAACCTGATCATCAACCAGGCCGTCGACAGCGCCGATCCGTTCAGCGTCTACCAGCCGTACAACATCGCGCACGCCTTGCTCGAAGGTGTCACCTTCACGGGCATGCGCAAGTTCGGCGATACGCGCATCCGCGCCAGCCTGGACCTGAGCAATCCGCGCAATACCGACACGCACCAGCAATTGCCGCAGCGTTCGGACACCGTGCTGCGCCTGTCGGCCGATCATCGCTGGGGCAGCTTCCTGCTGGGCGGCGAGGTCTACCTGACCGAAGACCGCAAAGACGCCATGACCGGCGACAAGCTGGGCGGCTATGGCCTGTTCAACCTGCTGGCATCGTATGAACTGACGCGCAATCTGCAAGTGAGCGTGCGTTGGAACAACGTGTTCGACAAGCAGTACACCTTGGTACAGGGCTACCGCACGCCGGGTTCCAACGCGTTTGTGAACCTGAGCTGGCGCATGTAGGATCGGGGCATCGCGCCGCGTCCGCGGCGCTTTGTCCACGGGACACCATGCGACGTAGTACATCCCTAGGCTTGGCAGTATCCTCGGCCCCCCTGCGCCTGCCGGCGCGGCGGGGCGTTTTCATTACCGGACTGCTGGCGGCGTCGCTGCTGACCGCGTCTTGTGGCGCCGCGCCATCGGCGGACGCGGGGGGCGGGCCGGCAGGCAGCAGCAAAGCGGGACACGCAGTCGAAGCGGCCAAGAAGGACAGCGCCGCCGCAACAGCGCAAACAGCCCAAACCGGCCAAACGGATGCGACGGCTGCCGCGCCGACTGGCCCGATCACCGTCACCGACGACCAGGGCCGCAGCGTCACGCTGGCGCAACCGGCGCGGCGTGTCATCACGCTGGCGCCGCATGCCACCGAACTGGTCTACGCGGCCGGCGCGGGCCAGGCCATGGCCGGCACCATCCAGGGCAGCGACTTCCCGGAAGACGTCAAGCAGGTTCCTTCCATCGGCGACGGCACCCGGCCCAATGTCGAACGGGTGGCCGAGCTACGGCCCGACCTGGTCATCGCATGGTTGCCGGGCGCGGCCGAGCCCTTGATGCCCACGCTGCGCACGCTGAACGTACCTGTGTTCTTCAGCGATCCGCGCACCCTGGCCGCCATTCCCGATGAAGTCGCCACCTTGGGCCGCCTGTTCGGCACTGAAGCCGCCGCCGACAAGGAAGCGGCCAGCCTGCGCGAACGTCTGGCCAAACTGGCCGAGCGCTATCGCGGCCGACCGCCGGTGCGCGTCTTCATCCAGGCGGGCAGCAATCCGCTGTTCACCTTGAACAAACAGAGCATCGTCAACGATGCGATCGGCATCTGCGGCGGCGTCAACATCTTCGCGGATGCGCCCGCCACCGCGTCGCAGGTCGGCCTGGAGACGGTGCTGGCGGCACGGCCCGACGCCGTGGTGTCCGGCGTGAGCGGCATCGAGGAACTGCGCGCGCTCGCCTCTTCCTGGAAGGAAACGCGCCTGCCCGCCGCGCTGGCGGGGCACGTCTACGGCGTCGATGCCGATACGCTGTACCGCCCTGGCCCGCGGCTGATCGACGCCGCCGAGGCGCTGTGCCGGGCCCTGGACCAGACCCGGCCGCCAGCGCCGCGCTGAGGCCGGCGCAAAAACCCTGTTGCCAACGCGGCGGCTTGGGCGCGCCGCTGTTTTATCATTGCGGTTGATCCGCGACGTCATCCTGGCGTGGCCGGTCGGACGGCCCCGCCGTTTCGGCCTCAATCTCGGCCTCACTTTGGCATCATCATGAACTCCCAAGACACTTTTACCGTCGCCGGCCGCAGCTTTCGCTCGCGCCTGGTGGTGGGCACCGGCAAGTACAAGGACTTCGAACAAACCCGCCTGGCGCTGGACGCCAGCGGTACCGAGCTGGTAACCGTCGCCATCCGGCGCGTGAACATTGGCCAGAACGCCAATGAACCCAGCCTGCTCGACTTCGTCCCGCCTTCGCAATTCACCTATCTGCCCAACACCGCCGGTTGCTACACCGCCGACGAAGCCGTGCGCACGCTGCGCCTGGCGCGTGAGCTGCTGGACGGCCACGACCTGGTCAAGCTGGAAGTGCTGGGCGATCCCACCAACCTCTTCCCCAATATGCCGGAGACGCTCAAGGCCACGAAAACGCTGGTCGACGACGGTTTCAAGGTGATGGTGTATTGCGCCGACGACCCCATCCAGTCGCGCATGCTGGAAGACCTGGGCGCGTCGGCCATCATGCCGCTGGCCTCGCTGATCGGCTCCGGCATGGGTATCGTCAACCCGTGGAACCTGCGCCTGATCATCGACCAGGCGCGCATCCCCGTGCTGGTCGATGCCGGTGTGGGTACGGCCTCGGACGCCGCCATCGCCATGGAATTGGGCTGCGACGGCGTGCTCATGAACAGTGCCATCGCCTGCGCGCAAAACCCGGTGCTGATGGCCGGCGCCATGAAGCTGGCCGTCGAGGCCGGGCGCGCCGCCTATCTGGCTGGCCGCATGCCGCGCAAGCTGTACAGCGCCTCGCCCACTTCACCCACCGAAGGCCTGCTGCGGTGAGCAACCCTCGTCCCATTCCCAATGCGCTGACCATCGCCGGTGTCGATCCCTCGGGCGGCGCCGGCGTACTTGCCGACATCAAGGCCATGAGCGCATTGGGCGCATATGGCTGCGGCGTCATCGCCGCGCTGACCGCGCAGAACACGCATGGCGTCACCGGCGTCTCTCCGGTGCCGCCCGCTTTCGTGGGCCAGCAGATCGACACGTTGATGACGGACGTGCGCATCGATGCCGTCAAAATCGGCATGCTGGGCCAGTTGCCGGTGATCCAGGTGGTGGCCGAGAAGCTGGCGCGCTGGCGCCCGGCGGACCGCGACTGGCATGTGGTGCTGGATCCCGTGATGGTCGCCAAGAGCGGCGACCTGCTGCTGGAACGCGACGCCGTGGGCGCCTTGCGCGAGGCGCTGCTGCCGCAAGCGACGATGCTGACGCCCAATCTGCCGGAAGCGGGCGTGCTGCTGGAAGAGCGGCCGGTGGAATCGGTGAAGGAAATGCGCCGCGTGGCCGAGCGCCTGCGCAACAAGATGGCCTATGACGGCAAGCGCTGGGTCCTGGTCAAGGGCGGGCATCTGCCCGGCAACGACGTCATCGATCTGCTGCACGACGGCGACCGCATGATCGAACTGCCTGGCCATCGTATCGATACGGCCAATACGCACGGCACGGGCTGCACCCTGTCGGCCGCGCTGGCGGCACTGCTGCCGCAGATCGACGACGTGCCGGAAGCGGCGCGGCGCGCCAAGGCGTATCTGACCGAAGCCATTCGTCATTCCAGCCGTTTACAGGCCGGCAGCGGCCATGGGGCGGTGCACCACTTCCACGCGTGGTGGTGAGGGCGCTCTATAGCCTCGTCACAGGCCGAATGCAGGCCGGCAACGCCGGTCAGGGCTTTGTAAGACTGGCGATCCTGACCCGGCGGCAGGCCGCTGCCGCGCACCCAGGCGCGCAAGCCGGTACAATTGCCCCCGCCGTCATCTCCGAAATTCTTCCGTGCTGTCATGAACGCATCCACTCTGCCCGACGTCGAACAAGCCCGCTTCAACATGGTGGAACAGCAAATCCGCCCGTGGGATGTGCTGGACGAAAACGTGTTGGCCGCCCTGTTCAAGGTGCGCCGCGAACAATTCGTTCCCCCCGCGTATCGCACGCTGGCTTTCTCCGATCTGGAAATTCCGCTGGAAATCAATGCGGTGGACACGCGTCAAAGCATGTTGCCGCCGAAGACCGAAGCACGCCTGGCGCAGGAGCTGCTGCTCAAGCCGACCGATGCCGTGCTGGAAATCGGTACCGGTTCGGGTTATCAGGCCGCCCTGCTGGCCGCGCTGGCGCAACAGGTCACGTCGATTGAAATCGACAGCCGCCTGGTTGCCTTCGCGCAGCAGAATCTGCAGCTGAACAATGTCGGCAACGTCAAGGTCGAGACCGGCGATGGCCGCAATGGCTGGGGCACCACCGAATACGATGCCATCCTGATCACCGGCTCCGTGCCCGTGGTGCCGGACGGCCTGAAGTACCAGTTGCGCATAGGCGGCCGCATGGTCGTGATCGTCGGCCAGGCGCCGGTGATGACGGCCTGTCGCATCACGCGCAGCACCGCGGCCAGTTTCGAGACGGTCAACCTGTTCGAAACCATCGTCAAGCCCCTACGCGGAGCGACTGTCTCTCAGTTCAAGTTCTGAGGACAGGGCTCTTCGCCGCGCGCAGGGCAGCCTCTTCTGGAAGAGGATATGTTTTTGTGGGGACCCTGCGGGCCCCACACCCCGCCGGGCTGCATACCTCGACGTAGTGCGCCATAGGAGCCGCCAACGCGGTCTCCACGAAAAGACCTGTGCAATGCGCAGGTCTTTCTTCTTGAGCCATCCGCAAGAAAAGATCGCGACGCGGTCGCTTGGGCTCATACGCGCAAACTGGCAAAGTCGCCCCCGACAACAGTCCTTTTGCCGGGGCGTGGGACCCGGAGGGCTCCACATAAAAACGATCCTGGTGGCAAGCGGCTGACGCGACGCGGTCGAGTCTTATGTGCCGCCTTGGATCTTCCTGACCAGAGCCGTCGTCGACCGCTGGAATTCGAACGGGACCGCCACGGCGCGGCCGCCCCAGCTGCGCACCAGCGCCGTCTCCGGCAGCGTCTCCATGTCGTAATCGCCGCCCTTGACGATGATGTCGGGGCGTAATTCGGCGATCAATTCCTGCGGCGTGTCTTCGTCGAACCAGGTGACGGCACCGATGCACGCCAAGGCCGCCAGCATGGCGGCGCGATCCTGTTCATTGTTCAGCGGCCGCTCGGGTCCCTTGCCCAGGCGGCGGGCGGACGCGTCCGTATTGACCGCCACGACCAGGGTCGCGCCCAACTGGGCCGCCTCGTCCAGATACGTGACGTGGCCACGGTGCAGGATGTCGAACACCCCATTGGTGAACACCAGCGGGCGCGCCAGGCGGCCCTCCGCGATGGCGGCGGCGCATTCCTGGCGGGTAAGGATCTTGGATTCGAAGCGGGCAGTCATGCGCGCATTTTACGGGACCCGGTGGTCCAAGCGGAACGGGACCAGAGGCCCCCCACCAACGTGCCGCTAAGCCCGGCCTGGCCCAGACGCTGGAGAGGGACGATGCGTCCGTGCCCAGCTCAGATGCCGACGAGCGCCGATTCGCCCACGCCCGGTGGCAGGATCAGGCCGGACTTGCCGCTCATGGCCGCCATGGTTTCCTTGCGATACCGGTTCAAATCCTTGGCGGATTCGAACGTGCGGTCCAGCAGCTTGGACAGGATGTGCAGGATGCGATCGCCCACCTTCTGTTCCCAGCCGCCGTCGAAGCGGATCTGCGAATCCAGCCAGCGCTCCAGCCAGCCCGGATCGGGCAGCTTGGATTGCACCGTGTCGTTGGGGAACATGTCCTTGTTGACGTGCAGATTGGTGGGATGCAGCGCCTGCTGGGTGCGCCCCGCCGATGCCATCAGCATGCCGATCTTCGAGAAAGCCATCTTGGCTTGCTGGCTGGTGTCGTCACCGCGATCGAACAGGGCGCGTCGCATATATTGCAGATACGCGCCGGCGTGGCGGGCCTCGTCCTTGGCGATGGTGCTGTAGATGGCGCGGATCACCGGCTCGGTGTGCCATTGGGCAGCGCAGCGGTACCAGTGGTTCAAGCGGATCTCGCCGCAGAAATGCAGCATCAGCGTTTCCAGCGCGGGCGCGCGATCGAATTCGAAACGCACTTTGTGCAGCTCTTCTTCCGTGGGCATGAGATCGGGGCAGAAGCGGCGCAAATATTCCATGAGCACCAGCGAATGCTTCTGCTCTTCGAAGAACCAGACGGATATGAACGCGCTGAAGTCGCTATCGCCGTGATTGTCGCGCAGGAACATCTCGGTCGCGGGCAAGGCCGCCCACTCCGTGATGGCATTCATCTTGATCGTATTGGCCTGCTCGTCCGACAGCTTGCTCCGATCGAAGTCGTCCCAGGGTATGTCGGTCGACATATTCCAGCGCACGGCTTCCATGGTTTTGAAGAGTTCCGGATAAAGCATGAGATATAGGCCCTGATGATGTTCGAAGATCCCGTCCTTCAGGGCGTCGACCGCGAACAACACGCAAGTCTCCCCCTCCGGACACAGTCGCATGTCGCGCGCCTGGGATCGGGTTTGTAATCGGCCGAACGGGAAATGTAGCGCGTACGACCTACGGGCCCCCAAAGCCCGCAGTCGCCTTTATCGCTCTCGCGTGCGAACGTGTAATGACAGAATTATGTCAGAAACATGACTGCCACCTGGAAACGATGTCAAGTCACGATTTGCTGACAGGCCCAGGATCCTAACGGACATGGAACCAGATAACCAGCGCCACCCCCACCGCGAGCACCGCCGCGATCACCGTCAGCAGGCGATTGCCCTGCTCGCGGGCCTTGCGCAGGCGACCGAGTTCGACCAGCACGGCCGGCTCGACATTGGGGCGCGACAGCTGTTCGTGCAGCAGCCGCGGCAGCGACGGCAGCATCTGCGACCACTGGGCGGCTTCCTTTTCGAGCTGTTTGCGGATGCCGGACAAGCCCATGCGCTCGCGCATCCAGCGTTCCAGATAAGGCTTGGCGGTCTTCCACAGATCGAGGTTGGGATCGAGTTCGCGCCCCAGCCCTTCGACGTTGAGCAAGGTCTTCTGCAACAGCACCAACTGTGGCTGAATTTCCACATTGAAGCGGCGCGAGGTCTGGAACAGGCGCAACAACACCTGCCCCAGCGAAATTTCCGACAGTGGCCGATCGAAGTACGGTTCGCAGACCGCGCGCACCGCGCCCTCCAGCTCTTCCTCGCGAGTACCGGCGGGCACCCAGCCCGATTCGATATGCAGTTGCGCCACGCGGCGATAGTCGCGCCGGAAGAAGGCCAGGAAATTCTGCGCCAGGTAGTTCTTGTCGAACTCGGACAGCGATCCGACGATGCCGAAATCCAGCGCGATATAGTGGCCCAAGGTCTGCGGCCGGTCCGACACGTAGATATTGCCCGGGTGCATATCGGCGTGGAAAAAGCCGTCGCTGAACACCTGGGTGAAGAAAATCTCCACACCGGTGCGCGCCAGCTTGGGA
Source organism: Bordetella sp. LUAb4 (assembly GCF_021325795.1). GTDB lineage: Bacteria > Pseudomonadota > Gammaproteobacteria > Burkholderiales > Burkholderiaceae_B > Bordetella_C. The sequence continues at coordinate 1,084,257 of NZ_JAHPZX010000001.1, forward strand.
ATATCGATACCGGCGGCACGCATGCGATCGACCTGCCCCACCGGAATGCCGTACATGCGCTCCATCGTGAAGATGGTGTTGGTGGTGAATTCCCAGATCACTTCGGGCACGATGAGCACGCCGCCACGGCCGGAGTCCGGGCCGAAATTGCGACGCAGCTGGCTGCAATTGGAGGCCTCGCGCACCAGGTCCAGTTCGTCGTGCAGGTATTTGTCGAACTCCGCCACCACCTCGCGCGGCTTCAGCCGCCGGCCGTCGGCGCCCAGGCGCTCGATCACGCCGGCCAGCATGCGCAGCAGCGCCATGTCTTTTTCGATGATGCTCAGCATGCCTGGCCGCAGCACCTTGACCGCCACTTCACGACCGTCGTGCAGCACGGCGAAGTGCACCTGGGCGATGGAGGCGGAGGCGACGGGATCGACCTCGAAATGCTTGAACAGCGTGGCGGGCGGCGCGCCCAGCGCGGTTTCGATGCAGTCGGCCGCCTGCTTGGACGGGAAAGGCGGCACACGGTCCTGCAGCAGGGCCAGTTCGGCGGCGATATCGGCCGGGATCAGGTCGCGCCGGGTCGACAATACCTGACCAAACTTGACGAAGATGGGGCCCAGCGATTCCAGCGCGCGGCGCAGGCGTACACCCCGCGGCGAACGCGGCCGCCGGCCGAAGCGCACGAAACGCAGCAGCAACGCCGCCATCGGATGCTTCAGGCTGGAGAGCACAAGTTCGTCCAGGCCATAGCGCCAAGCGACGAAAACGATACGGATGAAACGCAGAAAACTCAGCATGGTGTTCAGACTTGCCCCATCGCCGGCCGACTGCCGTTCGGCGTGCCGCTGTTCGGATTCGCGCTGCCGGGGTGCATGCTGTTCACCATCCCGCTGTTCGAATTCCCCCCGTCCAGGCGGCTCAACCGCGCCTCCAGCCGCGCCACGCGGGCGGCCAAGGCATCGGCACCGGCCGTCGCGCGGGCAAGGTCGCCACGCCAGCCTTCCACCACGGGGCGATTGGCCAGCATCCCCTGCTCGTAGGACAAGTACTCCGCCACGTTGCCGCCGATACGCTGGGCCACGTCGCGGGCGCCCCGCGTCACGCTGCGCGCGCCTTGCGTCAGGCGGGTAGCGGGAATGTCGCCCACCACCCGTGCCAATTCATCTTCGACGTCCCACCGCAGATTGGCGGCCAGTTCGGCCACCACCTGGGCCAGTCCCGCGTCACCGGAAATATGCGTCATGTCCGCGAAAGCATCGGCGCGCTCGCGGGCCGATGCTTTCGCCAGTGCCCGGCCCTCCCCGCCCAGCAGGCGCGCCAGGCTGAACTTGCCGCTGTCCAGGGTCAGCGTGACATCGGGCACGATGGCGTCGTCGGCGACGTCCGCATAGCCTTGCACATCCACCGTCAGGGCCAATTGCAAGCGGCCGAAGGAAAAGCGGACGGTCTTGCCGGCATGGCGGGCCAGGCGGTCGCGCGCCCATTGCTCGCGCTTGAGCAAAGCGTTGAGCGCGCTACATAACAGGCGCGATGGTCGGGGCAAGACTGGGAAAGGCAGCATGAGGTTCTGTCGCAGCCCGATCGGGCCGCCAGCAATACGGTAAGGGTCGAGTTTACCGGGTTAGCGCGCCCAGGCTTACAACGAAAAAAACCGGCTCAAAAGAGCCGGTGTCAGGGCGGCTGCCCGAGCAAGGCGCACCGCTAGAGAAGAAAACCCACATGCTCTGTTGACCCGTCCGCCGTTGGCTGAACGACGCGATGGCAAGCCAGGCCGACCATCGTGTGTCCGTGCCCTCCCCCCCGGGAGCGGCGGACGGGAGGGCGGAAAGCATTCACTTCCCGCCCGCTCAGGCCACCCTCAGCTGGCGAACTCGACGGGAATCTGTTGAATCCCGGCGAGCAACCAGCCACCTTGGGCGGGCTTGAACAAGTTCCAGACTTCCTCGAAACGGAAGGCTTCGGTGCCGGGGGCCTCACGCAGCATGCCGGAGAACCGGACGCTGGCCAGGTGCCCATCGGACACGGATTCGATACCAAGCAGCTCGGCGTTCAGCAGGACCACTTCGGTCTTGGTGGGTTCGCTCTTGCGTTCGAGCATCTGCGGCTTGAGTTCGGTGATCAGGTCATCGGTGAGGAATTCACGCAGGCGATCGGTGTCGCCGCTGTCCCAGATGCCCTGAATACGCTTGAATTGGTCCTTCGCTTGCTGCAGGAAACGCGGCGTGTCGAAGTCGCCAGGGATGATCCAGTCGCTGCCCTGGTCCGCAACCTGCGCATTGCCCTGCCCGCCCACGGACGTGTTGCCCGGCACGGCCTGCTGCTGCGCGCTTTGGAAAGCGGATTGCGTGGCAACCGGCGCTGCCTCGGCCGCCTTGGGCGGCAGAATGGCATCGCGCCAGGCCGGCGTTTTCTCGTCGGACGCGCCATTGTCGCGGTTCATGCCGTAGGCACCCTGCATGGCGGGGCGCGGGGCGGCGCCACGCAGGCGGCGCACGATGAACAGGACGGCGAAGATGACCAGGCCGATCAACAGCATGCTGGACAGCATTTCGGCGAAGGCACCACCCAGGCCCATGTGCGACAGCAGGGCGGCGATGCCCAAGCCTGCCGCGATACCGGCGATGGGGCCCAGCCAACGCGAGGCACCCGTACGTGCGCCCGCGGCGGCGGCACCGGCGGCAGCCCCGGCAGCGGGTGCGGCGGCGCTGGTGGCGCCAGCGGTATTGCTGGCGGCGGTCGGCGGCGTGGTGGCCTGGCGTTGCGTGGTGACGTTACTGGATTGACGGCCGGCACTGCTGCCGCCGCCGATGCGCTTGGCCTCGGCGTCGAAAGAAGTGGCGATCATCGCGGCACCCGCCACGGCGATCAAGGCCGCGGCGGTGAACCGAGTGAAAAAACGGTTGGACATGACGAATACTCCTAGTATCCCGCCATTGCCCGATTGGGCTGAGCCCTTTCAGGTAGACCCCGCGCTATGAAAATGCAGAGTCAGGCGATTGCTTACAGAATGCTGAAAGCAAAGGATAGCCGAGATTGCCTCTCAGGACAAGCGCTGTTCCCGAGAAGCGGCGCGCGGGGCGCCTTACGCCAGCCGCACGCCCTCGTGTAGCGCCGCCACACCCGCGGTCAGGTTGAAATACTGAACGCGCTCCAGCCCCGCGGTGCGCAGCATGTCGGCCAGCGTGTCCTGGTCGGGATGCATGCGTATCGATTCAGCCAGGTAACGGTAGCTGGCCTCGTCGCCGGCAACCTTGCGGCCCAGCCAGGGCAGGATGTTGAAGGAATACCAGTCATAGGCGGGCGCCAGCGGCTTGGCGACCCGCGAGAACTCCAGCACCAGCAACTTGCCGCCCGGCTTGAGCACCCGCGTCATTTCCGCCAGCGCCTGGTCCTTGTGCGTCATATTGCGCAGGCCGAAGGCCACGCTGACACGGTCGAAATAGCCATCGGGGAAAGGCAGTTTTTCCGCGTCGCAGACCGCCGCCGGCAGCAGCAGGCCGGCATCGGTCATGCGGTCGCGGCCCACGCGCAGCATGGAATCGTTGATATCGGTCAGCCACACTTCACCGGTAGGGCCGGCACGGCGCGCGAACGCCTTGGCCAGGTCGCCCGTGCCGCCGGCGATGTCCAGCACCCGCATGCCCGGCCGGATGGCGGCGCGGCCGATCGTGAAGGCCTTCCAGATCCGGTGCAGGCCCGCCGACATCAGGTCGTTCATGACGTCATAGCGCGAAGCCACGGAATGGAAGACTTCGGCGACTTTGCGCGCCTTGTCATTTTCCTGGACCGTCGAAAAGCCGAAATGCGTGGTGCCGGCGGACGATTCGGGGGGCGTGTTGGGGTTTTGCATGGTGGATTCCGGGGTCAAGGCGCAATGGTAGCCGATTGCCGACCCTGGCCGCCCTGGCGCGGCGAGCCGCGGGCCTGGACGGCACGCAAGAACCGCCGCGGCAAAAATAAGGGCAGAGATGGCTCGCTCACCTGCCCTTGGTCACATACCTGAAATATTACGGCCATACTATCGCAATGTTTCGACGCCGCCGCGCCCTAAATCGGCCTGGTCCAGTCATCAAATAGACCCGCATCACCGCTAATTAACAGACATGTCCAGCACCATACTCGTTGTCGAAGACGAACCCGCGATTCAGGAACTGATCGCGGTCAACCTGTCGTTCGCGGGCCACAAGGTCCTGCGCGCCTTCGACGCAGACCAGGCGCAAACGCTGATCCGCGCCGAGTTGCCCGATCTCATCCTGCTGGACTGGATGTTGCCCGGCACCTCCGGCCTGTCCCTGGCCCGCAAGCTGCGCAACGAAGAACGCACCCGCACCGTCCCCGTCATCATGCTCACCGCCAAGGGTTCGGAGCAGGACAAGGTGGACGGCCTGGAGGCCGGCGCCGACGACTACATCACCAAGCCCTTCTCGCCGAAAGAGCTGATGGCGCGCATCAAGGCTGTGCTGCGTCGCCGCGCGCCGCAGCTGACCGATGACGTCATCGACGTGGCCGGCCTGCGCCTGGATCCCGTCACGCATCGTCTGAATGGCAGCGGCCATTCGCTACAGATCGGGCCCACCGAATTCCGCCTGCTGCATTTCTTCATGACGCATCCGGAACGCGTGTTCTCGCGGTCCCAGTTACTGGACCAGGTCTGGGGCGACCACGTGTTCGTGGAAGAGCGTACGGTGGACGTGCACATCCGCCGCCTGCGCAAGGCGCTGGAGCCCAGCGGCCACGATCTGCACGTGGAAACGGTGCGCGGCAGCGGCTATCGGTTCACCGCCCAGCTTCCCTCGCGCTGAGCGCGATTCCACCAGGGTTAGAATGCCCGCACCATGATCTGGCTGCGTACCATCGTTTTCATCGTGTTGTGGGCGGTCGCGGCCGCTCTTGTTCAATGGCTGTTGGGCGCGCCGTTCGGCTGGGTCCTGATGTGCGCGGCCCTGTCGCTGATGTTGATCAGCCGCAGCCTGCGGACCCAGCGCGCCGCGCACTGGGCGCGCAATCCGGAGGAATCGCCGCCGGTGTCGGTCGGTCCCTGGGATGACATCCTCGCCCCCCTCTACCGCTATGTCCGCGCCCAGACCCGCCAGTTGGGCGAGAGCCGCGACGCCATGCAGGGCATGCTGGCCGCGGCCCAGGCCCTGCCCGACGGCGCCGTCACCCTGAACCAGGACCTGCAGATCGACTGGTGCAACCGTGTGGCCCGCCAGCATCTGGGCCTGCGCCTGCCCGCCGACCGCGGCGCCAATCTGCTGAACCTGGTGCGCGCGCCGGAGTTCATCGACTACAGCCGCCAGACGGACTGGCCCGAACCCATACTCGTACGCGTGGCGATCGGCAGCCAGGAACGCCTGCTGATGATGCAGCTGACCGCCTACGCGCGTGACCAGCGCCTGCTGATCACCCGCGACGTCACGCAGATCGAAAAGCTGGAAACTACCCGGCGCGACTTCGTCGCCAATGTCTCGCATGAACTGCGCACGCCGCTGACGGTGCTGGCCGGTTTCCTGGAGACGCTACGCGACATGCCGCAGGAAGCGTTGACGCAGGACCAGCGCGATCAATACCTTTCCATGATGCACGAGCAGGCTCAGCGCATGCAGGCCATCGTGGCCGATCTGCTGACCTTGTCCACCCTGGAATCGTCACCCAGCGCGGAGCCTCACCCGGTGCGCATCGGCGCGCTGTTGCAGACCGTGCGCCAGCAGGTGGAAGCGTTGTCCGCCGGGCGGCACGACATGCAATGGCGCATCGACGACACCCTGGACGTGCTGGGCGCGGAGAACGAGCTGACGTCGGCCTTCGCCAACCTGCTGACCAATGCGGTGCGCTACACGCCCGACGGCGGCACGATCACCACCACCTGGGAACGCCTGCCCACCGGCGGCGCCCGCTACAGCGTGCGAGACACCGGCATCGGTATCGCCCCGCGCCACATTCCGCGCCTGACCGAGCGCTTCTACCGGGTCGATCGGGGCCGCTCGCGTGCCGTGGGCGGTACCGGGCTGGGGCTGGCGATCACCAAGCACATCGCCATGCGCCATGACACCGAGCTGGGCATCGCCAGCGAAGTCGGCAAGGGCAGCACGTTTTCGCTGATCTTCCCGGCGGAACGGGTCGCGGAATAAGGCTGGGGCTGCACCCGCTGTCTTTGGATGCGCCGGACACGGGGACGCCGCGGAGCTGCCAGGCCGCTGGAACCCCGAAAACCAACCTAAGCCATCCCGCCCGCTCGCTGGCCGCAGTCCAGCACGGTGCCCAGACGACCCATGCCCCTCCCCCTGCCATGGGCTTGGGGCATGGCGATTGCGCGTACGAGCTACTCTAACGTGCTCAGGGTTAATACGTATCTGTTGAGCTGTGTTCACCGTCCCCCCAGGATCCAGCCCGCGTCGACCACCCCCACCCACCTCGCGCGACACCATAGCCGCGTGCGGCACTAATAGAATATGATTCTCATTTGTATTTGGAGCTAAGCAGCATGGCGCAGATCGTCCTCTTCGAGAATGTCCACCCCAGCGGCATCGCCGTTTTCCGCGATTCGGGATTCAACGATATCGCGACCTATTCGTCGTCGCTGCCGCCCGCCGAATTGCGCGCGGCCCTGGCCGGCGCGGAAGTGGTGGGCATCCGCTCGCGCACCCACCTGGATGCGTCGCTGTTCAAGGAGTTTCCGTCGGTACGCGTGGTCGGCTGCTTCTGCATCGGTACCAATCAGGTCGACCTGGACAGCGCCATGCGTGGCGGCGTACCCGTCTTCAACGCGCCGTTCTCCAACACCCGCTCGGTGGCCGAACTGGTGCTGGGCGAAGCCATCCTGTTGCTGCGCCGCGTGCCGGAGAAGAACGAGCGCGTGCATCAAGGGCATTGGGACAAGACGGCCAATGGCGCCTATGAAGCGCGCGGCAAGACGCTGGGTGTGATCGGCTACGGCAATATTGGCTCGCAGGTCGGGACGCTGGCTGAGAGCGTGGGCATGCGCGTGGTATTCCATGACGTCGAAGCCAAACTGCCGCTGGGTAATGCGCGGGCCGTGTCGACCTTGGCCGAGTTGTTGGCGCAAAGCGACGTGGTCACCCTGCACGTGCCGGGCGGCCGCAGCACGGAAAACATCATCAATGCCGAAACCCTGGCGCAGATGAAACCGGGCGCGATCCTGATCAACGCTTCGCGCGGCACCGTGGTGGATATCGACGCCTTGCATGCGGCGCTGTCGTCCAAGCAGGTGGGCGGCGCGGCCCTGGACGTGTTCCCGGTCGAGCCCAAGAGCAAGGACGAACCCCTGGCCAGTCCGCTGGTGGGCCTGCCCAACGTCATCCTGACGCCGCATATCGCCGGCAGTACGCAGGAATCGCAGGAAAACATCGGCCGCGAAGTGGCGGAAAAGCTGGTGCGCTTCATGCAGAGCGGCACCACCAAGGGTGCGGTGAATTTCCCTGAACTGCCGTTCACTGAACACTCGGGCACGGCGCGCATCCTGCATATCCACAAGAACGTTCCGGGCGCGCTGGGCACGCTGGACAATCTGCTGGCCGAGCAAGGTTTGAACATCTGCAGCCAGAACCTGCAGACGCGGGGCGAGATCGGTTACGTGGTGACGGACGTGGATGGCAACGTCAACGACAAGGTGATCGCGGCGCTACGTGCGCATCCGATCACGATACGCTGCGAAAAGGCCTTGTAAGGCCTGGCCGGGAACGCTGGCAGTGCCAGGCGCCTCCTTGCGGAGGCGCCTTTGCTTTGCTCGAACGCCCTAGGCGGGGGCGCCCGCGTCGGCGGCGGCGATGAGGCAGTGGGACATTTTGCCGGCCAGGCCATTCGGGTCGGTATTGCGGCGGGACACGATGCCGATCTCCCGGTCGAAGGCGGCGGCGCCCAGGTCCAGCAGGCGCAGGCCTTCGGTATTCAATTGCCGCGTGCGCGGCAGCATGGCCACGCCCAAGCCATTGCGCACCAGGTTGGCAATGGCATCGATCTCGTCCAACTCGACGGCTTCATGCACCACGATGCGGTGGCGGCGCAGGAAATTGTCGACCAAACGGCCGCCGAAAGAAGCCCGTTCATAGCGGATGAAGGGCTGGCTGGCCAAGGCCTCGCGCCATGGCATATCGGGCAGCCCGGCCGGCACCGCCACCAGCATGGGTTCGGCCAGCAAGGGCCGCCAGGTCAGTTCCGGCGGCAGCGTGAAAGGCGGACGGATCAGGACCGCCAGGTCGACCTCGCCCGCATCCACCTGTCCCAATAGCGCCAGCGAGACGCCGGGCACGATACGCACGCTGACATCCGGATAGTCGGCGCGCAGCGCGGCGACGGCCTGGACCAGGAGACTCTGCTGCACCGAGGCGATGGCCGCCACGCGCAATGCGCCCGAGACATGGCCGCTGCCCACCTGGCGCACCATGCGGTCGACCAGGCCCAGCAGTTCTTCCGTATGTGCCAGCACTTCCCGGCCTGCAGCGTTCAACGCCGCGTTGCGCGCGCCGCGGTCGAAGAGCTCCGCCCCGATGAAGTCCTCCAGCCGGCGGATCTGCGCGCTGACAGCGGATTGGGTCAGGCCCAGTTGCTGGCCGGCACCCGTGAAGGTGCCGTCGCGCGCGACGGCGACGAAGGTCTTGAATTCGCGGAGCATAGTCATGGAGTGTTTGGATATTGGGGTGTTCAGGTGTTGGGCGTTGGGTGCCCGCGCGGGGCCTCGAGCTGGGCCCGGACGGCCCCGGGCCCCGGGCCGGGGGCTGGGGGCCCGGGGGCTGGGGCCGAGTTGTCAGGTTCGGGACGAAACGGCCGGTGCCGTCGGGGGCCGCGCCGCGCATAGCGATGCATCGATTTTATAGATCTTAAGACTCAAAAAATATCGTTTTTCAATCGAAAAAACAAGCCCTAAACTTCGTTCTGCCTGAGGTCTATCCCGTGCGTGGCCACGGCCTGAACTTCACGTCACTTCCTCATATCACTTCGTTTTTCCGTTTCCCGATTTGGAATCATCATGAGTGCTCAAACCGCCGTCATCCCTCCTTTTCACCTCGCGTTCCCCGTGCGGGACATCGCTGAAGCGCGCGCCTTCTATGGCGATCTGCTGGGCTGTCCGGAGGGGCGCAGCGCCCCGGAATGGGTGGACTTCGACTTCTACGGCCACCAGATCGTGGCTCACCTGGCCCCCGACGAATGCGGCCACAAGCAGACCAGCCCCGTCGATGACCACGACGTGCCGGTGCGCCACTTCGGCGCCATCCTGCCGATGGAAGCCTGGGAAGACATGGCCGGCAAGCTGACCAAGGCGGGCACCAAATTCGTGATCGAACCCTATATCCGTTTCAAGGGTGAAGTGGGCGAACAGGCCACGATGTTCTTCCTGGATCCGTCAGGCAACGCCCTGGAATTCAAGTCGTTCAAGAACATGGAATCCCTGTTCGCCAAATAAGTCCCGGCACCGGTAACGGGTCATGGCGCGCCGATGGCCGCCCACGCCGGTTTCCGAATCCCGCAGCAAGTCCCGCCGCCCGTGCCCCCACCGGCGGCGGTTTTGTTTGCGCCATCGATATTCACAGCCCTATGCCGGGTATCGACACCGTTGCGGCGCGGGGCCGACACGGGCACGGGCACGGGCAAGGACAAGGGCATGGGCCGGCTGCGGCGGCGGGTGTCGGGGTTGCCCTCAGACACCATCGTCCGGGCGTGTCCTGAAGAGAGTCCGCATCGCCCTTCCTGCGGGCTCGCACTGTGATTACACTGCGCACAGGGCCGAGCCCGCCTCTGCCGCGCGGGGCAGGCCGCGCTTTTCGCGCCAATCGACAACCACAGGACCAGAATCAAGCATGGCATCTTCCATAGATTTGAACTGCGACATGGGCGAGAGTTACGGCGCCTGGCATATGGGCAATGACGCAGCCGTATTGCAGTACGTCACCTCGGCCAACATCGCCTGTGGTTTCCACGGCGGTGACCCCGGCACCATGCGCCAGACCGTCGCCGCGGCGTTGGCGCAAAACGTGTCCCTGGGCGCGCATCCCAGCCTGCCCGACCTGGTCGGCTTCGGCCGCCGCGTCATGCAGGTCAGCCCGGCTGAAGCCTACGACATGGTGGTCTATCAAATTGGTGCCCTGGCTGGCGTCGCGGCGGCCCAAGGGGCGCGCCTGCATCACGTCAAGGCGCATGGCGCCCTGTACAACATGGCGGTCAAGGATGCGCCGCTGGCGCAGGCCATCTGCCGCGCCGTGCGCGACGTCGATGCGTCCTTGGTGCTGTACGGCCTGGCGGGTAGCGAACTGGTGCGGGCCGCGCAGGATCTGGGCATGCCGGTGGCCAGCGAAGTGTTCGCCGACCGCACGTATCAGGACGATGGTTCGCTATCGCCGCGCAGCCGCCCGGGCGCCATGATCGAGGACCTGGAAACCGCGGTGGCTCAGGTGATAAGGATGGCCTCGGAGGGCAAGGTCCGGTCCGTCAGCGGCAAGGACGTGCCCGTGCAGGCGGACACCTTGTGCATCCATGGCGACCAGCCCAATGCGGTGATATTCGCCACCGGCATCCGCGCCGCGCTGGAGAAAGCCGGCATCGCCGTGCGTGCGATGCCGGGCGGCCCGATCAGCTGAAGTCAAACCCCGGCCACCGCCTCCGGGTAGACCTCGGCGGCGTATGCCTGCAGCACCGAGGGCAGGAACGCCTCGGTCATTTCGCGGCGGATGGCGGCGGCGCGGGTCAGGTCGTTGTTGCGCAGCACGCGCAGGATACGGCCAAGCCCTTCGACCACTTGATCGGTGCGCGTCGCCCGGCGCCTGAGCAGAATGTGCCGGAGCGGATCGCAACGGTCATTCAGGGTGGACAGCGCGGTGGTCAGCGGTTTGTTGTCGTTGAGGCGGACGATGGTATTGAAGAATTCGCGGGTCAGTTCCAGGCATTCCTGCGCGCCCTCTTCCGACTGGCAACCCTGCAGGCGTTCGAACAAGGCTTGCAGTTCGAGCATGAGCGGCGCCAGGTCGCTGTGTTCCGCCAACCGAATGATGGCGTAGGCCTCGAGTTCCGAGCGCAGTTGGTAGATGTGGCGGATTTCCCGTTCGCTGTACAACGCCACACGGAAGCCGCGCCGTTGCGCATGGGTGACCAGACCGCTCAGTTCGAGCAGGCGCAGGGCTTCACGGATAGGGCTGCGACTGGTACCGAAGCGCCGTTCGAGTTCCTGTTCACGCAGCGGCTGACCGGGGCGCAAGGTGCCGTCCACGATCATGCGTCTGACCTGTTCCTGCAAAAAATACGGAATGGTCGCGGGCGCCTTCATTTCCATGGATACGTCTTCTCCGTTGTGCAAGTAGCGCCGGCTATGAACCGCGGGTTAAGTCCGGTTGGAAACCGATAGAAACATAATTGTATTGCGCACGACAATTGTTCCGCAATTATTTGCAGAAAATCACCTCAACCTTCTCTAGACGAGCTTATTTCTGTCGTAAATTAGCGTCTTGTATCGCAATAATTGCGATTTGCATCGCTTTAATGACAGAGCGTTACTCAGCAGTTTCTTGTTCTTTTTACTCGTTTCCGACAGACCGCCATGATGCTTATAGCAGAGCACTCCACCGAGACGAAAGCAATCTCGAAATAAAGATGCGCCGCAAAATGCACTACACCCCAGAAATCGGATGTCATCCGACCGCTGGGGTGTAGATCAAAACGCCGCGCTTTCCTGCACGAGAGAAGCAGCGTGTCGCGTCAGCGGCGCGCCGTACGAGCCATCAAACCAGCACCCGTTCGATCCCTCCGGCGTTCGCCCGCTTCACGTACGAGGCCATCCAATCCTCTCCCAGGATATGGCGCGCCATTTCCACGACGATGTAGTCCGCCTCCATGCTGGTATCTCCCTTGTAGCGGGACAATCCCTGCAGGCAGGACGGGCAGGAAGTCAGCACTTTGACCTCACCGTCGAAGCCATCGGCCCGCATCGCCTGGCCGCCCTTGCGCAACTCTTCTTCCTTGCGGAAGCGCACCTGGGTCGACACATCCGGCCGCGACACCGCCAGCGTGCCGGACTCGCCGCAGCAGCGGTCGCTCTTGACGGCTCCGTCGCCAACCAGCGACTTCACCGTCTTCATCGGATCCTGCAGCTTCATCGGCGTATGGCAGGGATCGTGGTACATGTAGCGCACGCCTTGCACGCCATCGAGCTTGATGCCTTTTTCCAGCAGATATTCGTGGATATCGATCAGCCGGCAGCCGGGGAAGATCTTCTCGAATTCATACCCCGCCAGTTGGTCATAACAGGTGCCGCAGCTGACCACCACGGTCTTGATGTCCAGATAGTTCAGCGTATTGGCGACCCGGTGGAACAGCACCCGGTTGTCGGTGATGATCTGGTCGGCCTTGTCGTTCATGCCGTTGCCGCGCTGGGGATAACCGCAGCACAGATACCCAGGCGGCAGCACGGTCTGCACGCCGGCGTGCCACAGCATGGCCTGGGTTGCCAGGCCTACCTGCGAGAACAGCCGTTCCGAACCGCAGCCGGGGAAATAGAACACCGCCTCGGTTTCCGCTGAAGTCGCCTGCGGATCCCGGATGATGGGGACATAGTTGGCGTCCTCGATATCCAGCAGCTTGCGCGCGGTCTGCTTGGGCAGGCCGCCCGGCATCTTCTTGTTGATGAAGTGCACCACCTGCTCACGCAGCGGCGCCTTGCCCACCGTCGCCGGCGGCGTGCGCGTCTGCTTGCGTGCCAAGCCGGACAGCAGATCGTGGGCGGCGCGCTGCACCTTGTAGCCCACGCCCACCATGGCCTTGCGGGTGGCGTTGATGGTGGCCGGATCCTTGGCGTTCAGGAAGAACATGGCCGCCGCGGTGCCCGGATTGAAAGACTTCTTGCCCATGCCGCGCAGCAGCGCGCGCATATTCATCGACACGTCGCCGAAGTCGATGTCCACCGGACAGGGGTTGTAGCACTTGTGGCAGACCGTGCAGTGGTCGGCCACGTCCTCGAACTCTTCCCAATGCTTCAGGCTGACGCCGCGGCGAGTCTGCTCCTCATACAGGAAGGCCTCCACCAGCAGCGACGTGGCAAGAATCTTGTTGCGCGGCGAATACAGCAGATTGGCGCGCGGCACGTGCGTAGCGCACACCGGCTTGCACTTGCCGCAACGCAGGCAGTCCTTGACCGATGCCGAGATCGCGCCGATCTCGCTCTGCTGCATGATCAGCGACTCATGCCCCATCAGATTGAAGCTGGGCGTCCAGGCATGCGTGAGGTCGGCGCCGGGCATCAGCTTGCCGGCATTGAAGCGCCCTTGCGGGTCCACCTTGCGCTTGTAGTCCTGGAAGGGCTGCAGCTCCTCCTGGGTCAGGAACTCATATTTGGTCAGGCCGATACCGTGCTCGCCCGAAATCACGCCGTCCAGGTCGCGCGCGATCTGCATGATGCGCGCCACGGCCTCGTTGGCTTCGCGCAGCATCTCATAATCGTCGGAATTGACGGGGATATTGGTGTGCACGTTGCCATCGCCGGCGTGCATGTGCAACGCGACGAACACCCGGCTCTTGAGCACGCGCGCATGGATGGCGCGCATCTCGTCCAGCACTTTCTTGCAGGCATCGCCAGGGAATACGCGCTGCATTTCCGCCAGCACTTCAGTCTTCCACGACGTGCGTAGCGTGCGGTCCTGAACCACATCGAACACGCGCGCGCCCGGCTGCACGGCCAGGCGGTCGGCCAGCGCCGACTGCAGGTGTACCAGGCCCAGGCGCGCCAGGTCCGGCAGCGCCTGCGTCAGCGGCAGGTCCAGATGGTCCAGCATCCAGCGCCAGCGCGCCCGGGTGCTGTCGACGACTTCCTGCGCGTGACGGGTACGCTCGTTGAGCAGTTCCGCGCGGGTGATCTCGGCATCCTCGGCGTCTTCCGACTTGCCCAGCGGCAAGGGTTCGGCCAGGAAACTTTCCAGTGCGTCCAGCAGCTTGAGCTTGTTACGCGTGGACAATTCGATATTGATGCGTTCGATATGGTCCGTGTACTCGCCCATGCGATTCAGCGGAATCACCACGTCTTCATTGATCTTGAAGGCGTTGGTGTGGCGCGCGATGGCGGCGGTACGCGAACGGTCGGCCCAGAATTTCTTGCGCGCTTCGGCGCTCACCGCCACGAACCCTTCGCCGTGACGGGTATTGGCCAGGCGCACCACTTCGCTGGCGGCGGCGGCCACGCCGGCGTCGTCATCGCCGACGATGTCGCCGATCAGCACCATCTTCGGCAACACACCGCGCTTGCTCTTGGTGACGTAGCCCACCGCGCGCAGATAGCGCTCGTCCAGATGTTCCAGGCCAGCCAGGATGGCGCCGCGTTGCTTGCCGTCGGTGTCCAGGTAATGCTTGACCTCGACGATGGACGGGATGGCGTCACGGGCCTGGCCGAAAAACTCCATGCAGACGGTACGCGTATGCGCGGGCATGCGGTGCAGGACCCAGCGCGCGGACGTGATCAGACCGTCGCAACCTTCCTTTTGCACGCCAGGCAGGCCGGCCAGGAATTTGTCGGTAACGTCCTTGCCCAGGCCTTCCTTGCGGAAACGGCGTCCTTCGATTTCCAGGACCTCGTTGCGCAGCGGCGTGGCACCGGGCTTGCCGCGGCCGTCGAACCAGTTGAGTTCGAAACGGACCACGTCCACGTCATGGATCTTGCCCATGTTGTGCGCCAGGCGCGTCACTTCCAGCCAGTTGCCTTCCGGGTCGACCATGCGCCACCAGGCCAGGTTGTCCAGCGCGGTGCCCCACAGCACGGCTTTCTTGCCGCCCGCGTTCATGGCGATGTTGCCGCCCACGCAGGACGCTTCCGCCGAAGTGGGATCGACGGCGAAGACGAATCCCGCCGCGGCCGCGGCATCGGCCACACGCTTGGTGACCACGCCCGCACCGGTGAAAATGGTCGCAACTTCCCCATCGCGGCCCGGCAGCGTACAGGATTCCACCTGGCCCAGCGTCTCGAATTTCTCGGTGTTGATGACGGCCGACTTCCACGACAGCGGAATCGCGCCGCCGGTGTAGCCGGTGCCACCCCCACGGGGAATGATGGTCAGGCCCAGTTCGATACAGCCGCGCACCATGGCGGCGATTTCGTCTTCGCTGTCCGGCGTCAGCACCACGAAGGGGTATTCGACGCGCCAGTCGGTGGCATCGGTGACGTGCGCCACGCGCGACAGGCCGTCGAACTTGATGTTGTCGCGGGCGGTGATGCGTCCCAGGACTTTCTGCGCCTGCTTGCGCAGCGCGGTGGTCTCGTCGAACTGCGCTTCAAAGGCGGCGATCGCGGCGCGGGCGCGCTCGATCAGCTGCAACACCTTTTCGTCGCGATACAAGTCACGCCCCTCCTGGAAATCGATGCGCGTCGGTTCGCGCCGCTTGTCGATTTCGCCCAGGCGATGGTGCAAGGCCTCGATCAGCTGGCGCCGGCGCTTGGGATTTTCCAGCAGGTCGTCCTGCAGATACGGATTGCGGCGCACCACCCAGATATCGCCCAGCACCTCGTACAACATGCGCGCGGAGCGGCCGGTGCGGCGTTCGCCCCGCAGATCGGACAGCAGCTGCCACGCGTCCGCGCCGAGCAGTCGGCCAACGATCTCCTTGTCGGAAAACGAGGTGTAGTTGTAGGGAATTTCTCGCAGGCGGGTGCCGGGAGCCGGCGGCGTCGCCGCGTCGAGGATCATGCTGGCGATGGGGGCGTTCATGGATGCTGAGGGTGGGCCCTTAAAAGCGCATTCTACGTCATGGCCACCGGCGACCCAGGGGATATCCCCCGATCGGCGCTGGAAAGACGTTTTGCGACCACATAGTCGCGGCCACATACTTGCAGCCACGCACTTACAGAAAGCTGAGTGAGCTCGCCCTGCTGCTCCACATCGCGCCGCCCGGCGAGCGAGCCGGCATCAGCGTGTCGCGGCCGCGTTCGTGGCGCGGCCTCGGGAGATCATGTTTGCGGGAACAGCCAGATCAGGCCGCCCGTCATGGCGAGATAACGCAGGAATTTACCGATGGCCATGTAGACCACGCAAGGCCAAAACGACAAACGTAGCCATCCCGCCACAGCGCACAGGGGATCGCCCACGGCCGGCAGCCACGACAGCAGCAGGGCCGGCGGCCCCACCCGGTGGCACCAGTCATGGGCGCGCCGATGCCAACGGCTTTCGGTGGCGGTGGATTTGGCCTCGGCGGCCTTGTGCGGATGCTTTTCCTTCCATTTTTCCGCCGCGCGCCAGGCGCCCAGGCCCATGGCGTAGCTGATGGCGCCGCCTATGGTATTGCCCAGCGTCGCCACCAGCACGGCCGGCCAGAACATGTCGGGTGCCAGCTTGACGTAGCCGAACACAGCGGGTTCCGAGCCCAGTGGCAGGAGCGTGGCGGAAATCAGGCTGATGATGAAGATCGCGCTCAAGCCCACATTGGGCAGGGCAAGCATCTGCAGCAACCAGTTGACCGAGGACATCAGGGATTCTTCCATCGCAGCAGTTTAGCCGCGCCCCACCTGATGCCAAGTGCCCCACCCAAATCCGCAGGTCTTCCCCGCGGGTTATCACGGACCCCTGTGGTAATCTGCCCGACGCTAGCGCAAACCCAGAGAAAAGCCGAAAACAACCTCCCGTCAAGCCGAAAATCCCCCTACCAAGCGTTCCAGGGCACAGCGGACCGGCTTTGCCGGCCCGCCAGTGCCGCCCCCCTGGGGGGGCCGCGCTCCGCGCGGTAGGGGGGGTACCCTTCCCATGTCTACCGATTACCTGAAACGCATACTCACTTCGAAAGTCTACGACGTCGCCGTCGAGACGTCCCTGGAACCGGCGCCTCTGCTGTCCCAGCGAATTTCGAACGCGATTCTGCTCAAGCGGGAAGACACGCAGCCGGTATTCAGCTTCAAGCTGCGCGGCGCCTACAACAAGATGGCCAATCTGACGCCGGCGGCACGTGCGCGCGGCGTGATCGCGGCCTCGGCCGGCAATCACGCCCAGGGCGTGGCCCTGTCGGCCCGCCGGCTGGGCTGCCGCGCCGTCATCGTCATGCCCACCACCACGCCGCAGGTGAAGATCGACGCGGTACGCCGCCTGGGCGGTGAGGTGGTGCTGGAAGGCGAAAGCTACTCCGATGCCTACGCCCATGCCGCCAAGCTGGAAAAGAAGGAAAAGCTGACCTTCGTCCATCCCTTCGACGATCCTGACGTGATCGCCGGCCAGGGCACGGTGGGCATGGAAATCCTGCGCCAGCACCCCGGCGATCTGGACGCGGTGTTCGTCGCCGTCGGCGGCGGCGGCCTGATCAGCGGCGTGGCCACCTACATCAAGCAACTGCGTCCCGACGTCAAGGTGATCGGCGTGCAGACCGAGGATTCGGACGCCATGGTGCGCAGCATCAAGGCAGGCCGCCGCGTGATGCTCAGTGATGTCGGCCTGTTCTCTGACGGCACCGCCGTCAAGCAGGTGGGCGCCGAGACCTTCCGCCTGGTCAAGCAATACGTGGATGATTTCGTGGTGGTCGACACCGATGCCATCTGCGCCGCCATCAAGGACGTTTTCCAGGACACCCGCAGCGTGCTGGAACCGGCCGGCGCGCTGGCCGTGGCCGGCGCCAAGCAATACCTGGCGCAGCACAAGTGGAAGAACAAGACGGTGGTGGCCATTTCCTGCGGCGCCAACATGAATTTCGACCGCCTGCGCTTCGTCGCCGACCGCGCCGAAGTGGGCGAGATGCGCGAAGCCGTGTTCGCGGTGTCCATGCCGGAGCAGCGCGGCAGCTTCCGCAAGTTCTGCGAGCTGGTGGGTGACCGCAGCGTCACCGAATTCAACTACCGCATCTCCGACAGCGCGTGTGCTCACGTCTTCGTGGGCCTGCAAGTGAGTTCACCGGCGGAATCGGACAAGATCGCGGGCCACTTCCGCAAGCATGGTTTCGATACGCTGGACCTGACCCACGACGAAATGGCCAAGACCCACCTGCGCCACATGGTGGGAGGCCGTTCGACGCTGACGCAGAACGAAGTGTTGTACCGCTTCGAGTTTCCCGAGCGGCCGGGTGCCCTGATGCGCTTCCTCAACTCGATGAAGCCGGAATGGAACATCAGCCTGTTCCACTACCGCAACCAGGGCGCCGACTACGGCCGCATCCTGATCGGCATCCAGGTTCCGCCTGGAGACAAGAAGCTGTTCAAGACCTTCCTGGAAGAAGTGGACTACCCCTACTGGAACGAAACCGACAATCCGGCCTATAAGCTTTTCCTGTAGTTTGCCTTCAGTCCAGGGGGAGTATCGCGCGAACCCTGAACGGCGCGGCGGCGAATTCGCGGCCGCGCCTGAATATCGATTCTGCATCTGCCCTACAGGGCGCTGGGACTTCAAACGTGGATATCCAGCTTAACGACATCGCCTTGTTCGTCGAGGTGGCCAAGCGCAAGAACTTCAGCCATGCGGCCGAAGCGCTGAACATCCCTTCGGCCACGCTGTCGCGCCGCGTCACCGAGCTGGAACGCTCGGTGGGCATGAAACTGTTGAACCGAACCACGCGGCGCATCGACCTGACCGAGGCCGGCGCGATTTATTTCGAACGCTGCCGCCACATCGTCGAAGAGGCGCGCATCGCCCACGACCAGTTGCAGGACATGGCGGCCCAACCCAAGGGCCGCCTGCGCATCTCGCTGCCGCCCAGCCTGGCCACCCTGTTCCTGCCGCTGATCATCCGCGACTTCATCGCGGAATACCCCGAGATCGAATGCGACTTCGATCTGAGCGTGCGGACGATCGACCCCATCAGCAATCCCTACGACCTGGTGCTGCGCTTTGGCCAGCAGCCCGATTCCAGCCTGATTTCGCGCCAGGTGGTGCTGATGGCGCACCAGCTGTACGCAGCGCCGTCCTACCTCGCCCGCCATGGCGAGCCGCGCACGCCCGCCGACCTCAGCCATCATGAATGCCTGCGGCCCCTGGTCAGCGATGTATATCAGTTCTGGATGCTGCATTCCGGCGAGCGGGCCGAACGGGTGCAGGTGATCGGCCGCCTGGCGTCGAACAATATGGGCATGCTGGGTCGGCTGGCCGTGCGCGGCATGGGCATCGTGCCACTACTGGTCTACGACGCCATGGAACGCGCCATCGAGCGCACGGGCCTGGTGCGCGTACTGCCGGACTGGAACCTGACACCGGTGCCGCTGTTCGCCCTGCTGCCGTCGCGCACGCTGCCGGCCAAGACGCGGGCGTTCCTGGACTTCATCAAGCCACGGCTGAAGGACCAGCACTAGTCAGGGCATCGGGGCACCCAGCCCTGCCACCCTTGCTCAAACGCCAGCGGCGCTCTCGGTGCTTTCGGCGTCGTATCGACAGATCGAATACAGGGGCGTGCCGGTGGTGGCGAGAGCCGCCGAACCGCCCAGCTCGGGCAGGTCGATGATGGTGGCGGCCTCCACCACATTGGCGCCCAGCCGCTGCAGCAGCTTGACGGCCGCCAGCATGGTGCCACCGGTGGCGATGAGGTCATCGACCAGCAGCACGCGCTGGCCGGTGCGCACCGCATCCGTATGGATTTCCACCGCCGAATTGCCGTATTCCAGCGAATAGGGCTCCGCCACCGTGCGATAGGGCAGCTTGCCTTGCTTGCGCACCGGCACGAAACCCAGGTTCAGCTCGTAGGCCAGCACACTGCCTATGATGAATCCACGCGCGTCGACACCGGCGACCAGATCCAGGCGCTGACGCATGTAGCGGTAGACAAAGAGGTCGATCAGGGCGCGAAAAGTGCGGGGGTCTTGCAGCACAGGGGTGATGTCGCGAAACACCACGCCGGGCTTGGGCCAATCCGGAACACTGCGGATCGTGCGCCGGACAAGTTCTGCGTAGTCGGTTTGCATGGTGGCGGCCCGGCCAGGGAGGATGGGTGCAAACTATAACCGGCCGCGGCACAAGTAGCCAAACGCATGGGATATGACTTGAAATCTTTCAAATAATCGCCTGTTGGGATTGACATGTGCCGCGCAGAATGCGGCTCAAGTCTCCGGCATGGCTGATCACGGCGTGATGGCGGCTGCCGCGGATCGCTTGACCGATGCCCAGCAATGCGTATCCTTGCCCTTCCGCTTGTCTTTATCCCCCCAATTCTTCCAAGCGCCCCACTTCCGGAGAGCCTGATGTCCACCGCCAGCAGCACCGGCATTCCCCTGCGTCCCTTCGAACTCGCCCATCCCGACCTCAATGTGGAACGCGCCGGTAACACCGGCACGGAAGGCGTCTGGCATTTCGACTCAGGCCAGCCCGGCCCCACGGTGATGATCACCGCCCTGATCCACGGCAACGAGCTGTGCGGCGCCTGGGCGCTCAAGGATGTGCTGGCAGCCGGCCTGCGGCCGCAACGCGGCGCCCTGACATTGGCGTTCTGCAACCTGGCCGCTTTCGACCGGTTCGATGCCGCGGCCTACACGGACTCGCGTTTCGTCGACGAAGACATGAACCGTGTCTGGTCGGACGACAAACTGGCGGATTCCTCCACGCAGGAACGGCGCCGTGCCGCGCAACTCCTGCCGTGGGTGAAGAAGGCGGACTGGCTGCTGGACATACACTCCATGAGCAATTCCACCGTGCCCCTGCAGATGTCCGGGGTGCACCAGCACAATATCGACCTGGCGCTGACGCTGGGTAATCCGGCCCATATCATCGCCGACGCCGGCCACGCCGCCGGCGTGCGCATGCGCGATTACGGCCGCTTCGGCGCCGAACAGGACAATGGTTCACGCTCCCTGCTGATCGAATGCGGCTTCCATGGCGCGCCCTCCGCCCATCAAGTGGCGACCGACCAGGTTGCGCGTTTCCTGGTGGCCTCCGGCATCGTCGAAGCGGCCCGTTTGCCGGGCTCGTGGTTCGCGCCCACCGCGCCCAGCCAGGAGGCGCTGCGCGTGACGCATGCCATTGCCGCCAAGAGCACGGACTTCCGCTTCTCCCAACACTGGAAAGGCCTGGAGAAACTGCCCCACGCCGGCACCGTCATCGCCTGGTCGGATGGCGAAGCAGTGACCACACCCTACGACGACTGCGTGCTGATCATGCCCGCGGTCACCGTGCGACCCGGCGTCACGATGCTGCGGTTGGCCCAGCCGATCGCGCAGCGGATCTGAGGGCGCGGCGAAAAATAAACATTTGGGCGGGAACAACAGGGACATTAACGCCACATAACAACTCCTTAACATTTTATTGGAGTTACCGCGATGTCCAGCACTCTGCCTGTTTCCCAGCCCGCAACCACCCCGGCGCCGACGCCGGCACAGACAGAGGCGCAATCGTTGGTGAGCTCCTCGGCCGCCACCTTCACATCGCTCTGCAATCTGCGCGACCCGGACCAATTCAAGAGTGTTTCCGTGCACGGTTTTCCTGGCGAAAAGTCGGCGGACTACATGGACGCCATGGTGGACGCCATCGCCGAGGGCCTGGAAAACCAATGCGGCATCCCGCTACAGCGCATCCGTCGCGTCACCCACGAAAGGCATGTTTTCCAGCACGCCAAGCTGGATGACAGGGTGCTGGTCGACATGCGCCACGTGTCCAACCCGGACACCCCGCGCGTCACCGTGTTCTACGAACGCAAGGCTGGCGCGGATACGCCGCGCAAAGACCTGGCATAAGCACGGCAGGCAGCGTTCGCCTGAGTCAAGCACGGCAAGTGGCGCAAAACGCCAATGACGCAGCGGATCCGCAGGCACGCTGAAAAAAAAAGACCACGGGCTGGGGAACAGCCAGCGACGGTATGCCACATACCCGCTCTTAAACATTTATGGAGCAAACCCCGATGTCCAGCACCCCGTCGATTTCCCAGCCCGCGACCGCGCCTGAGCCGGCCAACGCGCATGCGCTGGTATTTGACCCGGACGCCTCATTCATCACCCTGTGCAATCTGCGGGATCCTGCCCAATTCAAGCACGTCTCGATCCACGACTTTCCCGCCAAAAAATCGCCGGAGGAAATGGATGCCATAGTGGACACCCTCGCCGATGGCCTGCAGCGCCAATGCGGTATCCCGCTGGAGCGCATCGGCCGGGTCAGACACTACTTCCAGCCTCCCAAGCTGGATGACAAGGTGCTCGTGGACATACGCCATGTATCCAACCCCGAGGTCGAGCGCACCTTCGTGCTCGACGAACGCAAGGCCGTTGCGGACATAGTGCGCGAAGACTATGCCTGAGCAAGCCAGGCAGTAGGAGAGAAGCAAATAGAGAGAGGCCGGAGGCAGGCGAACCAGACGTACGCCCCTTCCCCGTGTTGCAGCAGATGAAATTTGGGAACGAGAAATTGGGAACGAAAAAGGGCCCAGGTCCTACTCAGAGGCTCCCATGCAACGCTTTTCTCCAGGAATGTTTGCGATGACCATGTTGCCATCTCTCTCTGCGCTTGCTTACGCCATGCCCACGGAACCCGGTGGATGCGGGGATACGCGGCAACCGGGCCTGAAGGCGCCGATGATGGACGCTACCTACAAGATGCTGGCCACGCTGGGTGATATGTCGAAGGCGGCGCGAACGCCCGCACCCTTGGACGGCATCGATCCCGCCTTTGCCGCGGACACGGCGGCCCGCGACTCCGCTGGCGGGGTAGCCCCCCCCCGCCAGCGCCGCTCCACGGCACCGGCGCCAAGCGACCGGCGCGAGGCGTTCAGAGCCGCGTTCCGCGCGGAAATCGCCCAGCGCAAGACAGAGAACCTGGCACGCATCGAAATAACGGGCTACGACAAGGACGACGCGGAGCGCATGATGCCCGTCGTCGAAAATCTCAAACTTCATATGGTCGCCGAAGGCCTGGACGCGCGCCTGTTCGAACTCAAGACCAAGCGGCTTGCCCTGTGGGACGACCAGAGCAAACACTGGTCCGTGTCCATCAATTACGTTTCCGCCGAAAACGCCGCCACGCCTACCGTCACCACGCTGTCGGCGGACGCCGTCACCACGCACGCCCCCGTCGTGCTGGAACGCAATGGGCGGCACCAGCGCTATGCGATCCTGGAAGAGGTGGCGCCCCGCTCCTCCCGCTCGAGCACGTCGAGCACGCCTGCTTCGCCCGCCTTGCCTGTCTGTCTTTCCACCGTGGAACGCCGCAGCCTGGACATCATCGCCTTCGACGTGAAGAAGCTATTCGGCACCGACTCGTCCGAGATCACGCTCATCGGCTACGCCAAGGACAATGCGGAATTGGTCAGGCCGAAACTCGAGGCGATGGCCAACTATCTGGTCAACACCAAGGGACTCAAGCGGGACAGCATCAAGCTGGATCCGCAGCGCCTGGATCACAAGCACGACAATACGGGGAGCTGGGACCGGCGTGTGGAGATCGATGTGCGCGACATCAGTCTCACGCCCCGTAAATCCAAGACGGCTGGACGGCACCAGGCGCAGCCACGAGGGGGAGCAGGTACCGCGACGGCATCCTAGGTGTTTGCCCTAGCTTTTCCCTGCCCGCCACCGCCTGTCCCCCAGGAGGCGTGCCCCAAGCCCGCGTAACAAGGGCCACGCACGCCGCCAGCGCGTGATCATCGGGTTAAAGTATCGCCCGCGCCCCTCTTGGGTGTGCGCCAATACTGTTAGGGAACCCCGCGTGGCATTGTTCATCCTGCGCAGGCTCTTGCAAAGCCTGTTCGTTCTGTTGGCCGTGTCGGTCGTCGTCTTCTGTGCGGTCTATGCGGTAGGCGACCCGATCGAGCTGCTCGTCAGCCCGGAAGCCAGCCCCGCCGATCGTCAGGCCATGATCGTGCGGCTGGGCCTGGACCTGCCGCTGTGGCAGCAATACACCCACTTCCTGTGGAATGCCGTGCATGGGGACCTGGGCAATTCCTTCGTCCAGGGTGTCCCCGCGCTGGACATGATCCTGCAACGCATGCCCGCCACTTTCGAACTGGTGGTGGTGGCCATCGGCATGACCTGTCTGTTCGGCATTCCGCTGGGCCTGGTCGCGGGCCTGTACCGCGATACCCCGTTGGGCCGAACCATCATGGGCACGTCGGTCCTGGGCTTCTCGCTGCCCAACTTCTGGCAGGGCATGATGCTGATCCTGCTGTTCGCGGTGTGGCTGGGCTGGTTGCCGGCGTCCGGCCGTGGCGACACGGTGGCGGTGGCAGGCGTGCCGATTTCCCTGCTCACGCGGGACGGATGGGCCCACCTGATCATGCCGGCCATCAATCTGGCGCTGGCCAATGTGGCGCTGGTGCTGCGCATGACGGCGTCCGGCGTGGCCGAGGCGCAAAACCAGGAATACGTCAAATTCGCGCGCGCCAAGGGCTTACGGCCCGGCCGCATCGTCAGCCGCCATATCCTGCGCAACATCCTCATCCCAGTGGTGACCGTCATCGGCATGGAAATGGGCCATCTGATCGCCTATTCCACCATCACGGAGACCGTGTTCGCCTGGCCCGGCATGGGCAAGCTGTTGATCGACAGCGTCTACCAGTTGGACCGCCCGGTCGTCGTCGCCTACGTGATGCTGGTCACGCTGCTGTTCGTCGTCATCAACCTGATCGTCGACATTCTCTACGCGGTGCTCGATCCGCGCGTGCGCCTGCTCGCGCCCGCGAATTGACACCAGGCCCATATCATCATGCCCACTCCTGATCATTCCGGCCGCACGCGCACCGTGCCCCCCATCGTGGAGACGCCGCGCCGCGCGGCCATCCTGAAAAAACTCCATGCCGTCCCCACGGCGCGGGGCACCCTGCTGATACTGCTGGTGCTGGCCGTGGTCATTTTGCTGGCGCCCTATTTCGCGCCGCAGAATCCCTACGACCTTGCCAACCTGAACCTGCTCGACGGCCGCATGGCGCCGCGTTCGGCCTCGATGGACGGCCATATGTACTGGCTCGGCACCGATGACCAGGGCCGCGACATGCTCAGCGCCATCCTGTACGGCTTGCGCATCAGCTTGATGGTGGGCCTGAGCGCCGTGTTCCTGGCCACCGCGCTTGGCAGCGTGGTGGGCCTGGTGGCGGCCTACGCCGGCGGCCTCATCGACGCGGTGCTGATGCGCGTGGTGGACTTCGTGCTCGGCTTTCCTTCCATCCTGGTGGCGCTGGTCCTGCTGGCCGTGATGGGGCGCGGGGTGGACAAAGTCATCCTGGCCCTGGTGCTGGTGCAATGGGCGCACTATGCGCGCATCATGCGCGGCCGCGCCCTGCAGGAACGGCGCAAGGAGTACGTGGAAGCCGCCGCCAACCTGGGCTTCCCCGCCTGGCGCATCATCCTGTTCCACCTGATGCCCAATTGCATGGGCCCCGTCATGGTCTACGCGACCGTGCAGATCGCCAACGCCATCGCACTGGAAGCGACGCTGTCCTTCCTTGGCGTGGGCGTGCCCATTACCGAACCTTCCCTGGGATTGCTGATCGCCAATGGCTTCCAATATCTATTGTCGGGCGACTACTGGATCAGTCTGTTCCCTGGTATCGCGCTGCTGCTGCTGATCCTGACCATCAATATTCTGGGCGACCGCCTGCGCGCCGCACTGGATCCGCGACGATGAGCGACATTATTCTGGACGTGCGCAATCTGCGCACCGCATTCCACACGACCGCCGGCGCCTGGCCGGCCGTCGACGGCGTCAACCTGACCCTGCGCCGCGGCGAAATCCTTGGCCTGGTCGGCGAATCGGGTTCCGGCAAGTCGGTCACCGGCTTTTCCCTGCTGGGCCTGATCGACCCGCCCGGGGAAGTGGTCGAGGGCGAGGTCAAGTTCAAGGGCAAGGACCTGCGCAAACTGGACGAAGAGAGCATGCGCCGCCTGCGCGGCAATCGCATCTCGATGATCTTCCAGGATCCCTTGATGACGCTCAATCCGGTGCTGCGCGTCGGCGAGCAGATGGCCGAGGCCATCCTGACCCACGAAAACGTCAGCCGCGCCGAAGCCATGGCGCGCTGTCGCGACGCGCTGGCCATGGTGGGCATTCCCTCGCCCGAATCGCGCCTGCGCAGCTACCCGCATGAGTTTTCCGGCGGCATGCGCCAGCGCGTGGCGATCGCCATCGCCATGCTGAACAATCCCGACCTGATCATCGCCGACGAACCGACCACGGCGCTGGACGTGACCATCCAGGGGCAGATTCTGTATCGCATGCAGGAAATCTGCCGAACCAAGGACACCGCGCTGATCTGGATCACCCATGACCTGGGCGTGGTGGCCGAACTGGCCGATCGCGTGGCGGTGATGTACGCCGGCCGCATCGTCGAGACCGGGCCGGTCGCGGAAGTGCTGGAAGCGCCGCGCCATCCCTACACCCAGGGCCTGCTGCGTTCGATGCCCGGCACGGCCACGCCGGGCGGGCGCCTGCAGCAGATCAACGGCATGGCGCCTACCCTGTCGGCGCGGCCCTCGGGCTGTCCCTTCCGGCCGCGCTGTCCGAACGCCATCACGCGCTGTACGGAGACCTTTCCCGGCGTGACCAACGAGGGCAAGCGCAGCTTCCATTGCCACGCGCCCGTCAAGGCCGCGAGCCCGACGCCGGCCGCGCCGGTGAATGTGAAGGGGGCGCAATGAGCATGCAGAACACCACCATGCAGGCGGGGATCACAGCGACGGCCGCTGCAACGGCAACGGCAACGGCAACGGCAACGACAGCGCCGGACACGACGACCGGTAAAACCGCGGGCGCGCCGGTGATCGAACTGAGCAACGTCCATAAGCGTTTCGAACAACGCCCCGACCTGGCGCAGCGCCTGCTGACCCTGGCCGGCAGGCCGCTGGACCGGCGCACGGTGCATGCCGTCAATGGCGTCAGCCTGTCGATCGCGCGCGGCGAGGTGCTGGGCCTGGTCGGCGAGTCCGGCTGCGGCAAATCGACCCTGGGCCGCGTGGTAGCCGGCCTGTATCGCCAGACCGAAGGCGATCTGCGCTACCAGGGCCGCCCCGTCACCGAACTGCGCGGCCGCGACCGCCTGGCATATGTGCTGGGCGTGCAAATGGTCTTCCAGGATCCACAGGCCTCGCTGAACCCACGCCAACGCATCAAGCAGATCCTTGGCGAGGCGCTGAAGGTGCACAAGCTGGCGCCGGCGGCGGACATTCCCGCGCGCGTGGAAAGCGCCTTGGCCGCGGTGGGCCTGGACCGCGAATATCGCGACCGCCTGCCGCACCAGATTTCCGGCGGCCAGCGCCAACGCATCGGCATTGCCCGCGCGCTCATGGTGTCACCGTCCTTCCTGGTCTGCGACGAACCGGTAGCGGCCCTGGACGTGTCCATCCAGGCGCAGGTGATCAACCTGTTCATGGACCTGCGCGAGCAGCGCGACCTGACGTATCTCTTCATCAGCCACGATCTTGGCGTGGTGAAGCACATCTCCGATCGCGTCGCCATCATGTATCTGGGCAAGATCGTGGAGATTTCCACCGCGGCGGAGATATTCGCCCGCGCCAACCATCCCTACACGCAGGCCTTGCTGGCCGAGGTGCCGGACGTGGCGCGGCGTGGCCGCAAGTTCACGCCGATCAAAGGGGAGATTCCGTCGCCGCTGGCGCCACCGCCGGGTTGCGCCTTCAACCCGCGCTGCCCGCACGCCATGCCGCGTTGCCGTGAACAAGTGCCGCCGCTGGAAGAAATCGCGCCGGGGCACTGGTCGGCCTGCCACCTGAATGGAGTGAGCGCGTGAAGCGCCGCTCCGCAATCGTCTGCAAAGAGCTCTCATCATGCCCGTGCCATCCAATAACGTCGAACGCCTGATCCTCGAACTGAACCACGCCGGGCGCAATGCCATGGCCTATCTGGACGAAGACCGCAACAGCGATCGCCCCTTCACGCTGCAGACCTACCGGCCTTACGGCTATACGCCGGACCGGCCGGTCGTCATCGTGCAGCACGGCGTGCTGCGCAATGGCGACGACTACCGCGACTTCTGGATTCCCGCGGCCGACAAGCACAAGCTGCTGATCGTCGCGCCGACCTTCTCCAATGAAATCTGGCCGGGTGTCGAGAGCTACAACAACGGCCGCGTCTTCACGCCGGGCGGCAATGTGCGCCCGGTGGCCGGCTGGACTTACGTGCTGCCGCAGCGCATCTTCGCCGACCTGCGCGAAGCCGAGATCACCACCACCGACCAGGCCTATCTGTTTGGCCACTCCGCCGGCGGCCAATTCGTCCATCGCCTGATGTCCAGCCAGTCGCATGCGCCGTTCAAGGCGGTGACGGCGGGCAATCCAGGCTGGTACACCCTGCCGACTTTCGACCATCCCTATCCGGAAGGGCTGGATGGCGTGGGCCTGACCGAGGACCATCTGCTGCGCCTGCTGGCGTATCCGCTGACCCTGCTGGCCGGCGACCAGGACATCGTCACCAAGGATCCCAACCTGCCCTCCGAACCCGCGGCGCTGCGGCAGGGACCGCATCGCTATGCGCGCGCCCAGCATTATTTCGAGGCCGGCCGGCGTGAAGCGGAACGGCGCGGCGTGCAGTTCAACTGGCAGTTGATTTCCGTGCCCGGCATCGGCCACGACGGCAAGGCCATGTCCGCCGTCTGCGCCAGCCTGTGGTTCGAAGGCGCCATGCCCGATGACGCCACGATGGCGGCATTGGCCGGCAAGAACGTCGCTTGAGCGCGGCCACCCGCAGGTAAGTCGCTTCGGTAAGTCGCTTCGGTAAGCCCCTTTAGCCGAGCACCGTTACACATACACGTTTCGCGAATTCAGCACGCACACAATTCACCGGTATCCAATCCGGATATCAAACCGAGAGGCCACCTCATGTCCGCCCTGCCCACCTCCTCCAATCTGCCTGATTCGGCCGCGCTGGCCGAAGGTATCCGTACCTGGATCGAATGCGAATCGCCGTCGAACTCGCCGGCCGGCGTGGCCGCCATGGCCGCGTTGGTGGAACAGCAGGCGCGCGCCGCCGGGCTGACCACCCAGCTGACGTCGTTGGGCGACGCCACCGGTCCGCTGCTGTACGTGACCAACCGCGCGCAGGGCGACACCCGTCCCGGCGTCCTGGTGCTGGCGCACATGGACACGGTGCATCCGGTCGGCACCTTGGGCGAAAATCCCTGCCGCATCGACGGCGACAAGCTGTACGGGCCGGGCAGCTATGACATGAAGGGCGGTATCTACCTGGCGCTGACGGCGCTGGCCACGCTGGCCAAGCCGGACGCCACCCGCCTGCCTATCGATTTCCTGCTGGTGCCCGACGAGGAAACCGGCAGCCATGCGTCGCGTCCCGCGATCGAATCCTACGCCCGCAATGCGCGCTATGGCCTGGTGTGCGAACCGGCCCGGCCCAACGGCGGCAAGTGCGTGACCGCGCGCAAGGGCACCGGCATGCTGCGCCTGCAGGTCAAGGGACGGCCGTCGCACGCCGGCATGCAGCACGAGAAAGGCCGCAGCGCGATCCGCGAGATGGCGCATCAGGTATTGGCCTTGGAAGCGATGACGGATTACGAGCGCGGCGTCACGGTCAGCGTCGGCACCATCAGCGGCGGCACGGTGACCAATACCGTGCCGGCCTTGTGCAACTGCG
Source organism: Bordetella sp. LUAb4 (assembly GCF_021325795.1). Lineage (GTDB taxonomy): Bacteria > Pseudomonadota > Gammaproteobacteria > Burkholderiales > Burkholderiaceae_B > Bordetella_C. The sequence goes on from NZ_JAHPZX010000001.1 coordinate 1,113,701, forward strand.
TGGTCGACTTCCGCGTGCCGACGATGGAAGCGGCCGAGGACACCTTGACGCGCATGCGTGGCCTGCAGGCGGTCGGTGCGGACGTATCGCTGGATATCGATGTGGAGCTGAATCGCCCGCCCATGGTGAAGTCCGAGGCCACGACGCAGTTGCTGGGCAAGGCGCGTTTGTTCGCCACGGCGGCGGGGTTTCAGCTGGACGATGCGCCGATGACGGGCGGGGGTAGCGACGCGAATTTCACGTCGGCGATGGGTGTGCCGACGCTGGATGGACTGGGTGCCGATGGCGATGGGGCGCATACGCTGAATGAGTACATTCTGGTCAGCACCCTGGCAGCGCGGGCGAAGTTCTGGCAGCTGCTGCTGCGCGATCTGGAGTAAGGCTGAGGTTCTTCTTTAGAAAGGAAAAAGAAGGGTTTTTTAAAAAACCCTCTGAAAAGTTTTCGAAGAAGTTACCAACACGTCGTATGACGTCCGCTGACGGCTACCGAGGTTCCGAAATTTCAGTGCCGCCCCCTGCGGGGCCGCGCTCCGCGCGGTAGGGGGTTACTTTTTCAGTAATGCCTTGAGCATATCCAGGCGTTGCTTCGGACTCATGGCCCGGGTTTCCTCGTCTTCGGGGAAACGGGCATCGCCCAGCCCCATTTCCTCGATGAAACGCGAAGGCTCGCGCACCAGGTCTTCGCGGGCACGGCGGCGTTTCTTGCACCAGCTCAAGTTCAAGGTGCGCTGGGCCCGCGTGATCCCGACGTACATCAGGCGCCGCTCTTCCTCGATGCGGCTCGCCAGCGATTCGGCCGCCTTGGCCGGATCGCCTTCCTCTTCGTCCTTGCCCATATGCGGCAACAGGCCCTCTTCCACGCCCACCATGTAGACGTGCGGATACTCCAGGCCCTTGGAGGCATGCAGCGTGGTCATCTTCACCGCGTCGGGGGTTTCTTCCTCGCCGCGCTCCAACATGGTCACCAAAGCGACGTGCTGCACCAATTCGAACAGGGTCAGCCCATCTTCCTCGGACTTGCGCTTGAGCCAGGAGGTCAACTCCATCACGTTGGCCCAACGGCTCTGCGCCGGCTTCTCCTCCATGATGTCGTACAGATGGCGCTCGTACTGGATCGCCCCCAGCAAGTCGTCCAGGATAAGGCCGGCCGGTTCCGCCGACGTCGGCTTCTCTCCCGCCTTGCCGCGGCCGGCGCGCCACTGGATACGCTGGATGAACTCGCCGAACACACGCAGCTGTTCCAGCTGGCGCGGCTGCAAGCGGGTTTCCAGGCCATGCTCGAAAACCGCCGCGAACAAGGACAACTGCCGGTCGGCCGCGTATTGGCCCAAAGTCTGCAAGGTCGCCTGGCCGATGCCCCGCTTGGGCGTGGTCGCCGCACGGATGAAGGCCGGATCATCCTCGTCGTTGGCGATCAGGCGCAGATAGGACAACACATCACGGATCTCCGCCTTGTCGAAGAAACTCTGGCCGCCGGCGATCGTGTACGGGATCTTCAGATTGCGCAGCGCCTGTTCAAGAATGCGCGACTGATGATTGCTGCGATACAGGATCGCATAGTCCTTCCACTGCGCCTGCCGCTCGAAGCGCGAGGCGGAGATCTTCATGGCCGTCGCTTCGGCCTCGGCCTCTTCGCCGTCCATGGGCGTGACGATGATGGGCTCGCCATGCGCCAGGTCCGACCACAACTTCTTTTCGAACAGCTTGGGATTCTTGCCGATGACCTCATTGGCCGCGGCCAGGATGCGCTGCACCGAACGGTAGTTCTGCTCCAGCTTGATCAGCTTCAGGCTGGGATAGTCCTTGGGCAGCTTGGCCAGGTTCTCGATGGTGGCGCCGCGCCACGCATAGATGGCCTGGTCATCGTCGCCCACCGCGGTGAACATGGCGCGATCGCCCGTCAACAATTGCACCAGCCGATACTGGCACACATTGGTGTCCTGGTACTCGTCGACCAACAGGTAGCGCACGCGGTTCTGCCAGCGCGTGCGCACCTCCTCATTGTTTTCCAACAGGCGCGCCGGCACCAGGATCAGATCGTCAAAATCGACCGCCTGGTAAGCCGCCAGCGTGGCGGCATAGCTGCGATAGACGCGCGCGGCCTCGAACTCCGACGGGGTGGACGCGGACTTCTCCGCGCCATCCGGATCCAGCAAGGCATTCTTCCACAGCGAGATGGTCTGCTGCACGGCGCGCAAACGCCCTTTATCGGTAGTCGCCAGCAGCTCCTGCACGATGCCCATGGCGTCGTCCGCATCCAGGATGGAAAACTGCGGCTTGAGCCCGGCATGCCGCGCTTCCTCGCGCAACAGGCGCACGCCCAGCGCGTGGAAGGTGCTGATGGTCAGGCCCTTGGACAGCTTGCGCTCGACCAGGGTCTTGACCCGCTCGTCCATCTCGCGCGCTGCCTTGTTGGTGAAGGTCAGCGCCACGATGTTGCGGCCCTGGTAGCCGCAGTCCTGCAGCAGATAGGCGATCTTCTGCGTGATGACACGCGTCTTGCCGCTGCCCGCGCCGGCCAGCACCAGGCAGGGGCCGCCCAGGTACAGGACGGCCTCGCGCTGCGGCGGATTCAAACCGGCGGGAACGGAGTTGGACATGGCGGGATCAGATTTCCAGGGGATCGACTTCGAGCTGCCAGCGCACGCGGCTGGCGCTGGCCAGTTGCGGCAGCAAGGCGGACCAGGTGGACAGGAAGGCCTGCAGGGCGGGCCGGTGCCCGCTTTCCACCAGCAGTTGGGCCCGCTCGACGTTGGCCACCCGGACCACGCGCAGCGGTACGGGATCGTAGCGCGTAATCGTCGACACCAGCGTGCCGAAGGCACCCGTGCTTTCCGGCAAGGCACGCGCTTCCTGCAGGAATGCCAATGCCTGGGCCAGCTCGCGCGCCTCGGCGGTGAGCAGGGCCTGGTAGGCATACGGCGGCAAGCCGGTGCTTTCCCGTTCGCGCAAGGCGTGGCGGGCAAAGCCGGCATAGTCGTGACGTAACAGCGCCTGATACACCGCCTGTTCGGGATAACCGGTCTGGATCAACACCTCGCCGCCTTCGGTATGGCGGCCGGCCCGCCCCGCCACCTGCATCAACTGCGCGAACAGGCGTTCAGGCGCGCGGAAGTCATGGGCGAACAGCATGGAATCGGCATTGATCACCCCGACCAGGCCCAGGCGCGAGAAGTCATGCCCCTTGGCCACCATCTGCGTGCCGACCAGGATGTCGACTTCGCCGGCGTGGACGCTGGCGAACAGCGCCTGCGCGCTGCCCTTGCGGCGCGTGCTGTCGGCGTCGATACGCAGGATACGGGCGCCGGGAAACAATTCGGCCAAATGCTCTTCCACCCGCTGGGTGCCGCGGCCCATGGGTTGCAGGTCCTGGTCGCCGCATTCCGGGCAGGCGCGTGGCACGCGCGCCTGGAAACCACAATGGTGGCAGGCCAGCAGATGGCCGCCCGCGCCGGGCCCACGATGCAGCACGGTGTAGGCGGAACAACGGGGGCAATGGCTGACCCAGGCGCAGGACGCGCAATGCAGCACCGGCGCATAGCCGCGCCGGTTCAGGAATACCAGGGATTGCTCGCCCCGTTCCAGGCGCTTGCCGATGGCCTCGGTCAATTGCGGCGACAATCCCTGCTTCATCACCAGGCGGCGGGTGTCGACCAGGCGCACCGCCGGCAAGCTGCTGGACTTGGCGCGGCTGGCCAGGGTCAGGCGCAGATAGCGGCCCCGCTCGGCATGCAGCCAGCTTTCCAGCGACGGCGTGGCCGAACCCAGCAGCACGGGGATATCCAGATCATGCGCGCGCCAGATCGCCAGATCGCGCGCGGAATAGCGCAGCCCGTCCTGCTGCTTGTAGGACGCGTCGTGTTCTTCGTCGACGATGATCAAGCCCAGCTCGGGCAGCGCGGCGAAGACGGACATGCGCGTACCCAGCAGCACCCGCGCCTGGCCGCGCTGCGCGCGCGCCCAGGCCTGCAGGCGTTCGCCGTCGGCCAGGCCGCTATGCAGCACGGCCAGCGCGCCCGGCCCGGCAACGGTGTCCAGGCGCGCGCGCAAGACGGCTTCCAGCTGGGGGGTCAGATTGATTTCCGGCACCATCAGCAAGACCTGGCGCCCGGCCGCGAGCACGCGCTCGGCCGCATGCAGGTAGACCTCGGTCTTGCCGCTGCCGGTCACCCCATGCAGCAGCACCGGCTTGAAACCCTGTACGGCGGCGATGGCATCGACGGCGGCCTGCTGGTCGGCGTTGAGGACCGGCGGGACGGCGGCCACAGGGGCACCGGCCAACGCCAGGGGGTTTGCAGGCGTTTCGATCTCCGGCGTATCGGTCTGGGGCGTCTCGGTCTGGGGCGTATCGGTCTGGGGCGTCTCGGTCTGGGGCTTATCCACAGGCGTGGCGCTTTGCGCGGCGCTTGCCTGCGCGGCCTTGGACGTGCGCTTCTTCTTAGGCGGCTTGGGTGCGGCGCGCTGGTCCATGCGCGCGACCGGCCCGCTCGCCGAACGCTGGCCTTCGTAGGCCGACACTTTGCGCAAAGGGGGCGGCAAGGCCGGCAGCATCACTTCGCCCAAGGGACGTTGGTAGTAATCGGCGGCAAAAGCGGCCAGGCGCAGCCAATCGGCACCGAACGGCGGCAGATCGTCCAGCACCCGTTCGATCGCCTTGACCTGGGCGGGATCGACCGCCGGCTCGGCGGGATTATCCACAACCACGCCCACCATGCGCCGGCGCCCGAACGGCACGATCACGCGCAGCCCCGCCGCCAGCGGTGCCGCCGCGCGATAGTCGAAGGGACCAGGCAGCGGCACGTCCAGCGCCACTCTTACCCACACAGCGTGCGCTGTCGCGGTCGTCGCCAGTTCACCCGGCGCGTCGGCTAGCAGGTCAGCGGGCGGGGCGGACGGCGGCATGGGAAGAGGCACAATCGGCAAGAAGGATGAGGGTCAGAGGGGTCGGTGCAATTAAAGTGAAATCTGGAATTGGCCGCTAAGGCACTGTCCCGCCGTGACTTGAAACGTCGCTGAAACGTAGACGGGCACCCTGTGGATAACTTTGGGGAAAATCTTCGGGATATCGCCCCGCCACCGGGCTAGCACATGCCCCGAATTCCTGCCAAATTTTTTTGAATTTAATATACCTGCAATTAATCAAACACTTATATCAAGTTTCCAGATTGAAACTAAGAAGATGCACCGCTTTGCTTATACCCTCGTTGCTGTGCACAACTCCTCTTGGAAGCGGGCCGTGCAAGCGCCAATCAGGCGAAGCGATTACTCACATAAGCGCTAGATGGCGTGAAAAGCGCGGCTGTAGCCATGCACTTCGTCGACCAATTCAGCTACAGCTTCAGGCGGAGTGAATTGCGAAATTCCATGTCCCAAATTGAAGACGTGGCCGCCCTGTTGCACCTTGCCGAAAGCGTCGATGACGCGCCGCGCTTCGGCCCGCAGCGCAGGGCCGCCACCGAACAGGGACATGGGATCGAGGTTGCCTTGCAGGGCCACGCTGTCGTTCACGCGGCGCCGCGCCTGACCCAGATTCACCGTCCAGTCCAGGCCCACGGCGTCGGCGCCACAGGCGGCGATATCTTCCAGCCATAGACCGCCGCCCTTGGTGAACACGATGACCGGCACGCGCCGGCCCTCGTTTTCCCGCTTCAGCGCCGCCACCACCTGGCGCGTGTACGCCAGGGAGAACTGCTGGAACAGGCCATCGGCCAGCACGCCGCCCCAACTGTCGAACAGCATGACCGCCTGGGCGCCGGCGTCGATCTGGGCATTGAGGTAGTCCGCCGTGGCTTGCGCGTTGATCCGCAAAATGCGGTGCAGCAAGTCGGGGCGGCCATACAGCATGGATTTGATCAGGCGGTAGTCCGAACTGCCCTTGCCTTCGACCATATAACAAGCGACGGTCCAGGGACTGCCCGCGAAACCGATCAGCGGCACGCGGCCGTCCAATTCGCGCCGGATCAGGGACACCGCGTCGAAGACGTAGCGCAGCGAGTCCATGTCGGGCACGCTCAGCGCGTCGACATCACGTTCGTCGCGTACGGGGCGGTCGAAATGCGGCCCCTCGCCCGCGCGGAACTCCAGGCCCAGGCCCATGGCGTGTGGCACGGTCAGGATGTCGGAAAACAGGATGGCCGCGTCCAGCGGGTAGCGCTCCAGCGGCTGCAGGGTGACTTCGGCGGCGAACGCTGGATTCTGGGCCAGCCCCATGAAAGAACCGGCGCGCGCCCGGGTCGCGTTGTATTCCGGCAGGTAGCGACCGGCCTGGCGCATCAGCCACACGGGCGTGTAGGGGACCGGCTCGCGCGACAGCGCGCGCAGGAATACGTCGTTCTTCAGCGTGGCAAGGGACACAGGCTTCTCGGGTTCTTTCTCTCTGATCAAGCCGGCCATTTTACCCTCTGGTCCCGGACGTGCCGGCTCACTCCTCTTCCTCCTCGCCTTCGTGGCTGCGATAGGGGTCGGCGTCGATCGCGTGCTTGCGCATCAATGCCCAGAAGGCGCGCCTGTGCTTGGCCGACGCCCGGGCGGCGCTGGCCACGTTGCCGGCGTGCCGCGACAGCGCGGTACGGACGTAATCGCGCTCGAAGCAGCCGACCACCCGGGATTTGGCCACGCGAAACGGTTCATCGGGCGCAATGCCCGGCGCGCGGCGCGGGCCGGGCCTGCTCGGCGTGCTCCGGTCCACGGATCGACGCTGGCTGGCCAGCTCGTCCAGGAAGGAGATCGCATCAGGGTCATCCTCATAGGTGCTGTCGGCGCCGGGGTCGGCGTGCGGGCGCGGGTCGTTGGGGTGGCCAGGGCGGTCAGGGCCATCGCGCCCACCCCGCACGGTTGCCGCGGGGTACGCCTCATGGCGTTCGCCTGCCTGTCGTTCACCCCCCTTGTGGACCACGTCGTACCTGACCATCGTGTCGTTGATGGAGAGTGCCACGGGCGCTTGCAGCGTATAGGTCATGGCCCCCGGATCCGCTCGTGGCATCGACTCGGCCAGGCGCAACAAGCGCGCGCGCAACTCATCGGCACAGGCCCGATGCAGGGCGAAGTCCTGCAGGCCCAGCACCAGCAGATCCTGCACGGCAGCGGCCTTCAGGCCCCGCGCCAAAGCCAGCAGCGGCGTATGCAACTGCGTGCGCGCACAAGCCAGCGCGGTGCGAGTCCAGGCCACGGTGGCGGGCGTGACCGGCAGGACGCAGACATCATAGCGGCGCAAGGGAATCGCCAGCCGTGCCAGGACCTCGGCCGAAACGTCCATGCCCGGCGCCGCGCCAGGTGGCGCGGGCAACAACGGCGGTATGGCCAGGCTCGCCGAGCCGCTCAGGGTCTTCTCGTCGAAGTGCACGGGATAGAGCCGCAGGCGGCCCAGGGCCTGGGCATGCCGGCTTATCCACTCGAGCATCCAGCCGTGATGCGGCGGCACCATCAATACACCGCAGTCCAGCGTTTCGCGCATTGTTCGCTACTCCCGTAAGTCTTATGCCTTGGAGAACCTAGGCTAAAGATCGGTGAGTACCCGGGCAATACGGAAGCTCCGCATTGCAACGCGCACTTAAGGGAAAAGCTGCACGGATGCTTTGGTCGCCGCCGGGCTCAAGCGCGCGCGCTGGCCCAGGCTTTGTGCCGTGCCTCCAGTTCCGCGATGCGGGCAGCGGCGCTGCGGCGCCGGGCGATCCAGAGATACAGCCCGCTGCCCAGCACGATGATGGTCACCACGTCCAGCAGCGCCCAGATGATCTTCAAGGGCATGCCGCCGTAGTCGCCGAAGTGCAGTGGCCGTGACACTTCAAGCGCGCGCAGATACCAAGGCATCTCCACCTGGGTAGATAATTTACCTGTTTGTGCATCCAGTAGCGAGGGGCTGAACAAACGCGAAGTCAGCGGCGTCTGGCCCTTGGACCAGGTGACGAAGTGATAGGGACTGCCATAAGCATTACCGGGGAACGTGACGGACGTGAGCGTCATGCCCGGCGACGCCTTGCTCACGGTTTCGGCCATGGCGTCCAGGGAGGCCAACTGGCCCAGTTGCGGCTTCGGTTTGCCTCGGTAGGGTTCCAGCAGTCCCTGCAAGGCGGTCGATTGCCAATAGCGGAACATCGGCGTGGACAGTTCATTGATCACCCCCGTCAGGCCGACCACGAAGGCCCAGACCAGCGTGACCACGCCAAGCAGGTTATGCAGGTCCAGCCACTTGATCCTTGCGGAACGGTCGCCGCGCACCGTACCGAATTCGATCTTCTTCATGAAGGGGCCGTAGAGGACCACCCCCGAAACCACGGCCACCACGAACAGCAAGCCCATGAAACCCAGGAACAGTTCGCCGGGCAGATCGGCGAACAGATCCACGTGCAAGCGCAACATGACGTCCATGAAGCTATGGCCATCCTGCGCCGAGGAACCGACGGCCTTCACCACCTCGCCGGTGTAGGCGTCGAAACGCAATGCGTGGTTCAGCGACTTATCGGCGCGATTAGGCGTCAGGCCCAGATAGACCTGGGGTTCTTCGTCGTCGATGTAGACGTATTCGATGAGCTCGTTGGGAAACATCCGCATGGCGGTCGCCACCATCCCATCCAGGCTGGCGCGCGGCGTACCTTCCGGCACCTGGGCGTAGGGTTTGGCATCATCCAGCCAGTGTTCGATTTCATGGTGGAAGACGAGCGGCAAGCCGGTCACACAGATGATGAGCAGGAAAAGCGTACAGACCAGGCTGGTCCATTTATGTATCGCATACCACGTCTTGATTGGCAGCTTGGCCATCCTGGGGGGTCTCCGCGGAACTGACTAAAAGTTGAATGACAATCGATCGCAACATTTTAGCCAGATATAGAGGGATATTGCGCAGCGTGAACAGACAAAAAAAACCAGGCACGAGGCCTGGTTTTTTTCGCTGGGGGCAGCAAGTCTTCATGGGCTTACCATCGTGGGCTTACCACCAAGGACTCGCCAAACACCAGCAGGATCGCTCAGCGCTGAAGCGCCTAGTGCGTACCGCGACCGCCGCGCAAACGGCGCGCCGCGATGGCTTGCGCCGTCAGCATCGCCAGTTCGGCTTCGACCACGGCGATGTCCGCCGTGTCCTTGGCGTTGCGCAAGGCCTCTTCGGCCTTCTTGCGCGCCGCCTCGGCCTTGGCTTCATCCAGGTCCGCCGCGCGGATGGCGGTGTCGGCCAAAACCGTCACGCCATTCGGCTGCACTTCCAGAATGCCCCCGGCGACGAAGACGTTTTCTTCAACATCGTCGGCCCGCACGATCTTCAGCGTCCCCGGACGAATCCGCGAAATCAGCGGGGTGTGACCCGGCAGGATGCCGAGCTCACCCGCTTCGCCAGGCAGCACCACGAATTTCGCCTCACCGGAGAAAATCGCCGCTTCCGCGCTGACGACATCAACATGCAGGGTAGCCATATCCGATCCTTATTGCAGTTTCTTGGCCTTCTCGAAGGCCTCGTCGATGGTACCGACCATGTAGAAAGCCTGCTCGGGCAGCGCATCGCACTCGCCGTTGACGATCATCTTGAAACCACGGATGGTCTCGGCCAAGGGCACGTACTTGCCAGGCGAACCGGTGAACACTTCGGCCACGTGGAAAGGCTGCGACAGGAAGCGCTGGATCTTACGGGCGCGCGCCACGCTCAGCTTGTCTTCCGGCGACAGTTCGTCCATACCCAGAATGGCGATGATGTCGCGCAGTTCCTTGTACTTCTGCAGCGTCTGCTGAACGGCACGGGCAGTGGCGTAGTGCTCTTCGCCAACCACTTGCGGGTCCAACTGACGGCTGGTCGAGTCCAGCGGTTCGACGGCCGGGTAGATACCCAGGGCGGCGATGTCACGCGACAGCACCACGGTCGAGTCCAAATGCTGGAAGGTGGTGGCAGGCGACGGGTCGGTCAAGTCATCCGCCGGCACGTAAACGGCCTGGATGGACGTGATCGAGCCGGTCTTGGTCGAGGTGATGCGCTCTTGCAGCTTGCCCATTTCCTCGGCCAGCGTCGGCTGGTAACCCACCGCCGACGGCATCCGGCCCAGCAGCGCGGACACTTCGGTTCCGGCCAGGGTGTAACGGTAGATGTTGTCGACGAAGAACAGAATGTCGCGGCCTTCGTCGCGGAACTTCTCGGCCATGCTCAGGCCGGTCAGCGCCACGCGCAGACGGTTGCCGGGAGGTTCGTTCATCTGACCGAACACCATGGCGACCTTGTCCAGAACGTTCGACTCTTCCATTTCATGGTAGAAGTCGTTGCCTTCGCGAGTACGCTCACCCACGCCGGCGAACACCGACAAGCCGCTGTGCTGCTTGGCGATGTTGTTGATCAGTTCCATCATGTTGACGGTCTTGCCCACGCCGGCGCCGCCGAACAGGCCGACCTTACCGCCCTTGGCGAACGGGCACACCAGGTCGATAACCTTGATGCCGGTTTCCAGCAGCTCAACCGAAGGCGACAGTTCGTCGAAACGCGGCGCGTCCTGGTGGATGGCGCGCTTTTCTTCGTGCTGAATGGGGCCGGCTTCGTCGATCGGACGACCCAGCACATCCATGATGCGGCCCAGCGTGCCGGTGCCGACGGGCACCGAGATGGGGGCGCCGGTGCCGGCGACTTGCATGCCGCGGCGCAGGCCGTCGCTGGAGCCCAGCGCGATGGTACGAACCACACCGTCACCCAGCTGTTGCTGGACTTCGAGGGTCAGGCCCTTTTCCACGAACGAAGTACCTTCATCCACCAGGGTGAGGGCTTCGTAGATCTTGGGCATGTGATCGCGGGGGAACTGAATATCCACCACGGCGCCGATGCACTGAACGATGGTTCCGTTGCTCATGTCGATTCCTTTGATAACTTTCCTGTCGGGATGCAGCATCCGCGGACGTCCTGGTGGACGTCAGACGGCGGCGGCGCCCCCCACGATTTCCGAAATTTCCTTGGTGATCGCGGCTTGGCGGGTCTTGTTGTAGACCAGCTGCAATTCGCCGATAACCTTCTTGGCATTGTCCGAGGCGGCCTTCATGGCCACCATGCGGGCCGACTGCTCCGAGGCCATGTTCTCGGCGACCGCCTGGTACATCACACCTTCGACATAGCGGTGCAACAGCTCGTCGATGACCGTGCGCGCGTCGGGCTCGTAGATGTAATCCCAGCTGTATTCCGACTTCACTTCGGCGCCGTTCGCTTCAGTCGAATTCGGGTTGTGGAAGGGATCTTCCATCCGCACACCTGGCAGCGGCAACAAACGCAGGAACACGGGCTCCTGCTTCATCGTGTTGATGAAGCGGGTCGTGGCCACGTACAGCTCGTCGATACGGCCGTCCAGATACGCGTCGATCTGAACCTTGATGGCGCCCAGCAGGCGTTCGAGGTTGGGCGCATCGCCCAGCCCGATTTCCTGCGACACCAGGTTCGCCTTGATACGGGTCAGCAGGCCCAGGCCCTTGTTGCCCAGCGCCGTGGCCTGCACTTGCACGCCGCGCTGCTGGAATTCCTTGAGCTTGGCCAGCGTGACACGCGACACGTTGGTGTTCAGGCCGCCGCACAAGCCCTTGTCGGTGGTCACCAGAACCACACCCACCGCCTTGACCTGTTCGCGTTCGATCAGAAAGGGGTGGCTGTACTCGGGATTTGCCTGCATAAGGTGCGCAGCGATATCACGCACCTTGGTGGCGTACGGACGGCCCGCGCGCATCCGCTCCTGCGCCTTGCGCATCTTGGATGCGGCGACCATTTCCATCGCCTTGGTGATCTTGCGCGTGTTTTGCACGCTCTTGATCTTGGTTCGGATTTCCTTGATTCCGGGCATTGCGCTTTCCTGGTGTGACGGGCCGGCGGCTGGAGGGCAGCGCCGGCCCCGTTACGCCGGGGCCGGCGGACTGCGCCGGCTCCAACCTAACGGGCAGTCAAGGTGTCTTAAAACGCACCGTGCTTCTTGAACTCCGTGATGGCGGCGGCCAGTTCGGCCTCGTCATCCTTCGACAGTTCCTTGGTGTCCTCGACGCGCTGGATCAGACCTTCGTGCTTGGCCTTGACGTGATCCTTCAGGGCCTTTTCGAAAGCCAGCACCTGCGGCACATCGACGTCGTCCAGATAGCCGTTGTTGACCGTGTACAGCGTGATGGCCAGTTCCCACACTTGCAGCGGCTGGTATTGCGGCTGCTTGAGCAGTTCGACCACGCGCTTGCCGCGTTCCAGCTGGCGACGGGTAGCGTCGTCCAGGTCGGAAGCGAACTGCGCGAAGGCGGCCAGTTCACGGTACTGCGCCAAGTCGGTACGGATACCGCCGGACAGCTTCTTGACGACCTTGGTCTGGGCAGCGCCACCGACTCGCGACACCGAGATACCGGCGTTGATGGCGGGGCGGACACCGGCGTTGAACAGGTCGGTTTCCAGGAAGATCTGGCCGTCGGTGATCGAGATCACGTTGGTCGGCACGAACGCGGAAACGTCACCCGCTTGCGTCTCGATGATGGGCAGCGCGGTCAGCGAACCGGTCTTGCCCTTCACGGCGCCATTGGTGAACTTCTCGACGTAGTCTTCGTTCACGCGGGCAGCGCGTTCGAGCAGGCGCGAGTGCAGATAGAACACGTCGCCGGGGTAGGCTTCGCGGCCCGGCGGGCGGCGCAGCAGCAGCGACACCTGACGGTAGGCCCAGGCCTGCTTGGTCAGATCGTCATAAATGATCAGCGCGTCTTCACCGCGGTCGCGGAAGTATTCGCCCATCGTGCAACCGGCGTACGGGGCCAGGTACTGCATGGCGGCCGAATCCGAAGCCGTGGCGGCGACGATGATGGTGTAGTCCATGGCGCCGTGCTCTTCGAGCTTGCGCAGGACGTTGTTGATGGTCGATGCCTTCTGGCCGATGGCGACGTACACGCAAGTGACGCCCTTGCCCTTCTGGCTGATGATGGTGTCGACAGCGACGGCGGTCTTGCCGGTCTGGCGGTCGCCAATGATCAGCTCGCGCTGGCCACGGCCGATGGGCACCATGGCATCGATAGCCTTGACGCCGGTCTGCAGGGGTTGCGACACCGAGCGGCGGGCGATAACGCCGGGCGCCACTTTTTCGATGATGTCGGTTTCCTTGGTGTTGACCGGACCCTTGCCGTCGATGGGTTCGCCCAGCGTGTTGACCACGCGGCCACGCAGTTCCGGACCCACCGGAACTTCCAGAATGCGGCCGGTCGTCTTGACCTGGTCACCTTCGGAAACGCCGGTGTAGTCGCCCAGAATCACGGCGCCGACGGAGTCGCGCTCGAGGTTCAGCGCGAGGCCGAAAACGTTGTTGGGAAATTCGAGCATTTCGCCCTGCATCACGTCGGACAGACCATGGATGCGGGTGATACCGTCGGTCACGGAAACCACCGTGCCCTGGGTGCGAATATCGGTCGAAGCGCCCAGGCCCTCGATGCGGCTCTTGAGCAGTTCGCTGATCTCGGAGGGATTGAGTTGCATGTTCAGACTCCTGGAATCCTGTTAGTCGCCTGGCTTACGCCGCCAGCGTGTCGCGCATGCGGGCCAATTGGGCTTGCACGGATGTATCGAGTACCTGGTCGCCGACCGCCACGCGCACGCCGCCGATCAGCGACGAGTCCACCGTGACGCGCGGCTTGAGCTTCAGCCCGAACTTCAGTTCGAGCGCCGAGGTCAGGTCCTTGACCTGGGCTTCGGACAATTCGAATGCGCTGGTGATATCAGCCTGCGCCGACCCTTCGTGACGATTCTTCAGCGTCACGAACTGGCTGGCGATTTCAGGCAGGAGCAGCAAGCGGTCATTCTGGGCGAGCAGCTCGATGAAATTGCGCGCTGCCTGCGGCACTTCGCCCTTCAGCAGACCGGTGAAGGTCTGCGCGCGCTGCGCGTCGTCCAGACGCGGGTCGGCCATGGCCTCGCGCACGTCCGCGTTGGACGCCACTTGTGCCATTGCACCCACCAGGTCGGACCAGCTTTGCAGCCCGCTGGCCTTGTCGTCGAGCGCGGCCCCGAAGAGCGCCTCGGCGTAAGGTCTGGCGACAGTCGATAGTTCAGCCATGACGTTCCTGGATTAAAGCTGCGCCTTGAGCTGGTTGAGCAGCTCGGCGTGGGCGCGGGCGTCAACCTCGCGCTTGAGGATCTGTTCGGCGCCCTTGACTGCCAGGGCAGCCACGTCCGCGCGCAGCGTGTCACGCACGCGCTGGCCTTCCAGCTCGGCGTCCTGCTTGGCTTGCGCCACGATACGCGCACGCTCGGCTTCGGCTTCGCGGCGGGCCTGCTCGATCAGCTGGTTCGCCTGCTTTTCCGCCTCGACGATACGGGCGTGGTTTTCGGACTTGGCAGAGGCCTCGATGAGGCTGATGCGCGCCTGCGCCTGAGCCAGGTCAGCCTTGCCCTTTTCGGCGGAGGCCAGGCCGTCAGCAATTTTCTGGCGGCGTTCGTCCATCGCCTTCGTCAGGGGCGGCCACACGAATTTCATCGTGAACCAGCCCAGAACGAAGAACACGAGCATCTGGAAGATGATTGTCGCGTTCAGATTCACGGTCGTTCCCTTTAAACCCTTAAGGCTCCGGCGTCTTCATCGAAGACGCCGCGAGCACTCGATACTGTGCCGGCGGTAAGACGCTAGGCGCGCCGCCGGACTCCATGCCCGCCGCAAGCGACGGGACTTCGCCTTTAGCCGACGAACGGGTTGGCGAACGCGAACAGCATGGCGATACCAACACCGATCAGGAACGCGGCGTCGATCAGGCCAGCCAGCAGGAACATCTTGGTTTGCAGGGCGTTCATCAGTTCAGGCTGACGAGCCGAAGCTTCCAGGTATTTGCCCCCCATCAGCGCGATACCGATGCAAGCGCCGATAGCGCCCAGACCGATGATGAGACCGCAAGCGAGAGCAACGAAAGCTACGTTGGTCATGACAACTCCTTGTTTAGAAATCTGAAGTCAAAAAATATTGGTGAGGGGTAAAGCAGTGGTACAGCGCTATGCAAGAAGATCTTGCGGCCGGCACGGGAATACTCCCCCGCACCGGCGAACTCGGGGCGTCCGATCAATGCCCTTCGTGTGCCTGGCCGATGTAGACCAGAGTCAACATCATGAAGATGAAGCCCTGCAGCAACACGATCAGGATGTGGAAAATTGCCCAGATGGAGCCAGCCAGAATCTGACCAAGCCCCAAGCCGACGCTGGTGGCGTTCCAGCCCGTCCAGGCGCCGCCCAGCAGGGCGATCAGCATGAACAGGAGCTCACCGGCAAACATGTTGCCGAACAACCGCATGCCCAGCGAAACGGACTTGGCGGCGTACTCGATGAGGTTCAGCAGCAGGTTGAACGGCAGCAACACGACCGCCATGATGCCGTGGCCATGGAAAGGCGCGCTGATCAGGTCTTTGACGAAACCGCCCGGGTGCTTGATCTTGATGCCGTAATAGAACATCAGCAGCAGCACGCCCAGCGACATGCCCATCGGCACGTTCAGGTCGGCGGTCGGCAGAATGCGGTGGTAGTACAGCGGATCGCCGTGATGCGAACCCAGGCCGATCCAGCGGAAGATGGTGGCGGGCAGATCGACGGGAACGAAGTCCAGCGCGTTCATCATGACGATCCACAGGAACACCGTCAGCGCCAGCGGCGACACGAAGCGACGCGACACTTCATTGTGGACGATGCCCTTGGCCTGCTCTTCGACCATGTCGACCAGCGATTCCACGAACATCTGGAAACGGCCCGGTACGCCACTGGTCGCCTTGCGGGCGGCGCGCCAGAGCACGAACACCACGAGCAAGCCCATCAGGATGGACCAGAACAGCGAGTCGTAGTTGACGATATTGAATTGGGCGATGGCGGACTGCTTTTCACCCAAGTTATTCAGATGCACCAGATGGTGCTGGATATATTCCGACTGAGGCGACACGTCGCTGGCGGCAGCCATGTGATTCCTACCCTGTATGCTGTCGCTGGCGCAGGCGCCAGCCGTTAGAACAAAAACTTTGATGCGTCGCTATGACAACTTGCCTGTCATCAGCAGCAGCACATGCCCTTTGAGCACGCACAGCAAACCGATCAACAGCGCCGGCCAGACGATGTGCCCGCGGCCCAAATACACCGTGAGCCCCAACAACAACACCGTCATGCCCAGCTTGAATGCTTCACCCAGGAAAAACGTAAACGGATTGGCCCGTCCAGGTTGATGCGCGTTGAGCAACAAGCGCAGCGCAAACAGGGAATTCGGCAAGAAATACGCCCCTGCCCCCGCCAACGCCGACCAAGCTGCCGCCGACCCCGCTACCGCCCCGGCAATCACTGTCGCCAGCACCGCCATCACACCCTGGGCCATGACCGCCCGTATCAGCCCCCGACCCGCCCTCGCATCCAGCGCTGCCTTGTCCTCGGCGCTGAGCTTGATGGCTTCCGGTTCGTCTTCACTATTTATCACCACTCATCTACCTCTCCAATTACCGCCAGGCTTCCGCTCGCTCAGCCGTCTCGACCGATTCACTTCGTAACGTCCAGGGATTTTCGGCCACCCGCCCGTGTCACGACACGCCGACGCTCACGCGCCGCATGGTGAACTGCAAGCGGACTGTTAACCCGACCTATCTACCTGAAATTGCTACGAAAACCGGACAGCCAGAGATGCTTCTAACCGCGTGGGCAGCGCGCTTGAGCCTGCGATTCAAGACCCAATGTGTGCCCGTGGGGATGTCTATGTAGTGATGTCTATAGTGAAGCTTATGTAATGAAGATTCCCTGCTGACAACGCGATGCGTTGTTTACCCTGCAAGCGTCAAACTATTGGAGTATAGCGTGTTAGTGACGCCCCTCGCAAACGAAAAAGCTGACGAGGCGCTGAGTGTACAACACTCATCCGCAGACCTATTTTTCACAGGGACAAAAAAAGGCGGCCCTTGCAGGCCGCCCATAACGCGATCCCGGCCACGGGGACAAGCCATGGCCAGCCGCGATCAGCGGAACGCCGCGGGACGGACATGCATCCCACGGCCAATTGCTCGAAGCCCGCTCAGTCGCGCTGCACCGGCGGAGGCGCCCAGCTGCCGTCCAGGGCAATGCTGCGCGGCCAGTACAAGCGCATATTCATCATGAAGGGACCCGATTCCGGTGCCGGCAGCCAGTTGCTTTGCTTGTCGCGGCTCGGCGTCTTGTGAGCGATGTAGATGTCCAGCGAGCCATCGGCGTTGTATTTCAACGAATCGGTGCTGTGGATGGCGTATTTATTGGCCTGGTTGGCGGCGAACGTCTGGTTCGGACCGTACAGGACCAGCGACCAGAAGGCATTCACCGGGGGCAGCTGGCCCTTGTCGAAGTGCAGGACATAGTCCTCGTCGCCGTCCAGTGGGCGCCCCTTCGAATCGATCGAGGTCACGGGATACATGACATCTTCCGGCACGCCGGCACCCAGGCCCGCGTAGGCGATGGCGGCCCGGCGCAGATAGTCGGTGCCGTAGGTGCCGATGCCTTCGGATACGGTGTTCCAGCCGTTGTAGCCGTCGCCCAGCCCCGCCACGTAATCGGCGATACGGCGGCCCGCTTCCGGACCGGCTTGCGCCAGCGCCTGCTGCACCGCCGGATCGAGGCGGTTATACGCCAGCGCCTGGCCGCTGCCCAGGCCGACGCGGCGCAGGCGGTCCAGCATGGGATAGTCGTTGGCATGCGGCGGGTTGTTGCGCACGACGTCGGTAAAGATGCCCCAGAAGGTGGCCGCGTCCATCGCGGCGATCTGATCCGCCGGCGGCGTCTGGGTGTTCACATTGGGATCGACGTTGCCGGTCACCGGCATGAAGCTGCGGTTCGATTGGCCATAGGCCGGGCTGACCGTGCTCAAAGGCTGAGTCACCAGGCCCGACTGGAACTGGTTGACGCCAGGGTAGTCCGCCGGACCATTGGTCTGGACGTGGCCCAGGACCCAGCCGGTGGAAGTCGGGCTGCGTACCACGTCCACGCCGGGCGGCACGGTACCCTGCCAATACGGACCCACGATGGCGAACGTCTGGGGCTTGTTGCCGACCGTGCGGGTGCCGCGCGACGCGAACACGTCGGTCCACATATCCAGCAAGGTCAGGAAGTAGTAGCGGTTGCCGGCATCCGGCACGCGCACGATCAGCGGCTCGCGGCTGACGTCGTACCACATGCTGGAATAGAGGGTATCGGTGCTGGGCCAGCGCGCATTCGGCGTGTTCGCGTCCGGGAAAGCGGTCTTGTGGCCGAACATGTTCAGCGGCGCGCGGCCATCGAGCGGCGTTTGCACATTGGTGGCGCCGCGGCGGGTCAGCTCCATCAACACCATGGGATAGGCATACACATACGCATCGACCGCGATGTCATGCAATTCCTGGCCACTGACCGTGGCCGGCGCGACAGGGGCGGCGGCAGGCGTTTCGGAGACCAGGCGGAAAGTAGGCTGGGGCGACTGCGCCGCGGCCGCGCAGCTCATGCCGATCGCGCAGGCCAGGACGGCCAGACGCAAAGAGTGAGGACGTGAGAGATTACGCATCGAAGGGCTCCTTTGACATTGCCTGAGGCTGAGTAGGCGCGCTCTTCAGCAAGCGCGATGCCGGCCTGCCGGAAACGTCCGGACTCGAGGCATGGCGACGCAACGCCCGGGCCGGGACGGAGCGGGCTCCGTCTGCCGGCGTTCAGGTGATCAGGGGGCTTTCAGGATAGGCCGCGCGCATGAAACAAGTTTGCCCCATGCGTTTCAAGGCGCAACGGCCAAGCCGCGTGGGGCGCACGAGCCCCAGCCAACGATGCAACAAATACTAACGATGCTTGAAGCGGGCTTCGCGTTTTTCGATGAAGGCAGTCATGCCCTCCTTCTGGTCCTCGGTCCCGAACAGGGAATGGAAGACGCGGCGCTCGAACAGCAGGCCTTCATTGAGCGAGCTTTCGAAAGCACGGTTGACCGATTCCTTAGCCATCATCACCGACGCGATCGACATCGATGCAATGACGGTGGCCGCTTCAATGGCTTCGTCCAGCAGCTTGGCGGCCGGCACCACGCGCGACACCAGCCCGGCCCGTTCGGCTTCCTCGGCACCCATCATGCGCCCGGTCAGCACCAGGTCCATGGCCTTGGCCTTGCCGACGGCGCGCGGCAGGCGCTGGGTGCCGCCGGCACCGGGGATCACGCCCAGCTTGATCTCAGGCTGACCGAACCTGGCGCTGTCGGCGGCGATCAACATGTCGCACATCATGGCCAGTTCGCAGCCACCGCCCAGGGCATAGCCGCCCACCGCGGCGATGACCGGCTTGCGCACGCGCTTGAGGGTTTCCCAATTGCGCGTGATGTAGTCGCTGCGATAGACGTCCATATAGGACCAGTCCTTCATGGCGCCGATGTCGGCGCCGGCGGCGAACGCTTTTTCGCTACCCGTGATGACGATGGCGCCGATACCGTCGTCCTGCTCGAACGCCAGCAGGGCCGCGCCCAATTCATCCATCAAGGCGTCGTTGAGCGCGTTCAGGGCCTTGGGCCGATTAAGCGTCAATAAACCGACCCGGCCACGGGTTTCGACCAGCACCAACGATTCGCTCATGGTTGTCTCCTGAATGCCGGCCTCTGGGGGCACGGCAAGGTTGCACAAAGAATTTAGAAGGCCGCCCCCGCGGGCGGCGTAAAGCTGGACCGCTTCAAACAGCATCAAGACCGATTTTTTAGCATTTAGAATGCGGCAATCAATACACAATTAATACGCACATTAATAAGCAAGCGACCGCATCCTCATGACGCATCCCATAATTTACCGCTTGGAACCCCATGACCCGGCCGGCCATCGCTACCGCGTCACGCTGACCATAGACCAGCCGGATGCCGAGGGCCAGTCCCTGTCGCTGCCGGCCTGGATTCCGGGCAGTTACCTGATCCGGGATTTCTCGCGCCAGATCGAAACCCTGGCGGCCCGCGCGGGCGGACGGCGCCTGCGGGTGCGCAAGACCGACAACCATACCTGGAAAGTGGCGCCTTGCGAGGGGCCGCTGGTAGTGGACTATACGGTGTACGCCTGGGACTTGTCGGTGCGCGGCGCGCATCTGGACGAAAGCCATGGTTTCTTCAATGGCACCAGCGTGTTCCTGTGTGTCGAAGGCCAGGCCCATCAGCCCTGCTTGCTGGATCTTGCACCGCCCGCGGGCATAGCCGGGTGGAAGGTCTACACCAGCCTGCCGGAAGCACGCGGCGTGGCCGGCGCGGCGCGGCGGCATGGCTTCGGCCTGTACCGCGCCCCCGACTACGATGCGCTGATCGACCATCCGGTGGAAATGGGCACGCCCCAAGTGGCGCGCTTCGAAGCCCATGGCGCCGAGCACGAACTGGTATTCACGGGCGTGATGCCGCGCCTGGACCTGCCGCGCATCGTCGCGGACGTGAAACGCATCTGCGAAGCCCAGATCGCCTTCTTCGAACCCCGCAACAAACGCGCTCCGTTTTTGGACAGCAGCGATCGCTACGTGTTCATGACCATGGTCACGGGTGACGGCTATGGCGGACTGGAGCATCGCGCGTCGACCGCGTTGATGACCGCGCGCAAGGATCTGCCGGTGAAGGGCCAGATTGGCCAGGGCGAGGGTTATCGCACCTTCCTGGGCCTGGTCAGCCACGAATATTTCCACACCTGGAATGTCAAGCGCATCAAGCCGGCGGCGTTCGCGCCCTACGATCTGCGCGAGCCCGCCTTGACCCGGCTGCTGTGGGTGTTCGAAGGCTTCACGTCGTATTACGACGATCTCTTCCTGCTGCGATCGGGCACCATCACCATCAATGATTACCTGCGCATGCTGGGCAAGACCATTACCGCGGTGACGCGCGGCCCTGGCCGGCTCAAGCAATCGGTGGCAGAGAGTTCCTACGATGCCTGGACGCGCTACTACAAGCAGGACGAGAATTCGCCCAATGCCATCGTCAGCTATTACACCAAGGGTTCCCTGGTGGCGCTGGGGCTGGACCTGACCCTACGCCAGGAATCCGGCGGCCGCCATTCGCTCGACGATGTCATGCGCCTGCTGTGGGAACGTTACGGCCGCGACTTCTATCAAGGCAGGCCGCAAGGCATCGCCGAAGACGCCCTGCCCGCCCTGGTGCGCGAGGCCACCGGCGTGGACGTGCGTGCATTCATCGAGCGCTATACCGAAGGCCACGCCGACCTGCCGCTGGCCGAACTGCTGGCGGGACAGGGCATCACCTTGCAGTGGACGACGCCATCGAACCTGCCCAGCCTGGATGCCCGTACGCGCAAGCAAGGTGACGGCGTGGCGCTGGCCGGGGTGCTGGAAGGCGGCGCCGCGCACAAGGCCGGCCTGTCGGCGGGCGATGAACTGGTCGCCATCGACGGCCTGCGCGTTGCCGGACCCGCCGGCCTGGAGTTGCTGATCGCGCAATACCGGCCCGGCGACACGGTCACCATGCAGGTATTCCGCCGCGACGAGCTGCGCGGCTTCCGCGTGCGGCTGGCGCCCCAGGCGCCGCTGGATTGCGTGCTGACGAGCGCTCCCCGCTAAGCAAACGGTCCCGTGCGTGCATGCACAGGGCCGCTTGCTTGCGACTTCGCCACGGCGGCCCACCCGCGCCCGCCAACGGCCATGAGGGCGGGCGGGATGATGTCTACCGTTCCAGCGCGGTCTGTATCGCCTTGGCCGCCACCACCCCGTCGGCCATCGATGTCACCACACAGGGGTGCATGCGATTGGCCACCTCGCCGATGGCATAGACGCCCTGGGCGCTGGCGCGCGCGGTAGCGAAATCGGTGTGGATATAACCGCGCTCGTCGCGCCGCAGATCCAGCGCGGCGGCGAAATCCGCCTGCGGCTCCCAGCCATAGAGCACCAGCAACAGATCATAGGAATGTCCATCGACCTGACGGGCGACCGGATCCACCTGGTAGTTGCCCACATGCAAGTCCGCCGCGGGCACGGCGTCCAGCAGTTGCGGCCGCGCACGCACGCCGCGGGCGTACAGATGGACCGTGCGCGCCCCCCGGCCCTTCACATAGGCGTAATTCTCGAAGCCGTTGTCGCCGCCACCCAGGATGGCCACCGACAGGCCGGTGTAGTCCTGCTTCACGATGCCCGATCCCGGCCCCACCAGCACGCCAGGCCAACGATAGCCCGGCGCCGCCCCCGTCAGGTTACGGGCGCGCACGCCGGAAGCAATGACCAGATGGCGGCCGAACAGGACTTCCGTGGAGGAGACCGCGGCGAGGTTGGTCGACGAGCCGGCCGTCGGCAGATCGGATGAGCCTTCCAGCGCGGCCGCCACCGTCACGGCGAACCCGGCGTCCGTGCGGGCCACCGCCACCGCACGCCGGCCGCGCATCACCGGCACGCCGGCCGCCTCCACGCTGCGGGCGATATTGGCGCCAACCTGCTGACCGGTCACACCCGGCAGCGTGGCGATCCAATCGTCCGCGAAGGGATTGTCATTGGGCAGACCACCCAGGCGGGCGTCGGCCTCCACCAGCAGCGGCGCCAGCCCCAGCCGGGCCAGCCAGATGGCGCAGGACGCCCCGGCCGGACCGCCTCCCACGATGATGGCGTCGCTATAGTGCGGCATTTCAATCTTTGCTCAAGTTGAGTATGAGGAGAATTGTAGCGGCGGCGCCCCGGCACGCAGGCGCACCGGCAGCCAACGCGGCAGGACGCCCGGGGATCTACAATGCGTGGGCTCATTTCTCTGCTCCTCATCATGCCTACCCGCCGCATCATCTTTTCCCGCCTCGCCCTCGACGCCCGCATCGGCATCCTGGAACACGAACGCCGCGCCACGCAGCCGCTGCACGTCGATGCCGAAATCGACGTCGATATCACGCGCGACGTCGACGATCATGACATCCACAGCGTGCTGGACTATCGCGCCTTGCGCGAAGCCATCGTGGCGGTCTGCACGCATTCGCACGTCAATCTCATCGAGACGCTCACCGACCAGGTGGCCGAGCGCCTGATGAGTGACTTCAAGGACATCCGCGCGGTGCGCATCCGCATCAGCAAGCCGATGGCTTTTTCCGACTGCGCCGCCGTGGGCGTGGAGACTTACACGAGCCGCTGACCGGCCCTGCTCCATCATGAATGCTCCTGATCCCGCCGTGGCCGACTCCACGGCAACGCTCGAAACCATGGAAGCCGCCAGAGGCGCCCGTTCCAGGGACCGTCTCGAAGCCAACAAGCTGGCCAAGCGGCTGGCGCGCGAAACCACGCGCGCCATCTCCGACTACAACATGATCGAGGCGGGCGACCGCGTCATGGTCTGCCTGTCCGGCGGCAAGGATTCGTACAGCCTGCTCGACGTGCTGATGCGGCTGCGCGAACGCGCGCCCTTCCCTTTCGAGCTGATCGCCGTCAACCTGGACCAGAAGCAGCCGGACTTTCCGTCCGACATCCTGCCCGATTACCTGCGTAAGCTGGGCATCCCCTTCCACATCGAGACGCGCGACACCTATTCCGTGGTCAAGCGGCTGGTGCCGGAAGGCAAGACCATGTGTTCGCTGTGTTCGCGCCTGCGCCGCGGCATCCTGTACCGCGTGGCCGACGAGCTGGGCTGTACCAAGATCGCCCTGGGCCATCATCGCGATGACATCCTGGGCACGTTCTTCCTGAACATGTTCTATGGCGGCAAGCTCAAGGCCATGCCGCCGAAGCTGGTGTCCGACGACGGCCGCCACACCATCATCCGCCCGCTGGCCTATATCGAGGAATCCGACCTCGCGGCCTACGCGGTGGAGAAGAACTTCCCCATCATTCCCTGCAATCTGTGCGGCTCGCAGGAAAACCTCAAGCGCAAGGAAGTCGGGCGCATGCTGCGGGACTGGGATCGCAAGTATCCGGGGCGCTCGTGGAGTGTCTTCAATGCCCTGGCCAGCGTGGCACCGTCGCACCTGATGGACCGCCAGTTGTTCGACTTCGCCGGCCTGCGGCCCACGGGCCAGCCTGACGCGAACGGCGACACGGCGTTCGACCGGGAAGACCTGGCGGACGGCCGTGGCGGTGATGGATCAGAGGGAACGGGGAATGCCTGCGCGACGTCGGCAACAGATGCTGCGCAAGCAGGCACGCCGCGCGACACGCCGCTGACTTTCGTCAGGTTCGAGTAAATTCAGGTGCCTTCCCACTCCGGTCCGGGCACTGAAATACCGAACAGGTCCAGCACGCGCGCCACGGTCTGGTCGACCATTTCCTCGATCGAGGATGGCTTGAAATAAAAGGCCGGCAGCGGCGGAAACACGATACCGCCCATTTCGGTGACGGCGGTCATATTGCGCAGATGCGCCAGGTTGTAAGGCGTTTCCCGCACCATCATCACCAAGCGGCGGCGCTCCTTGAGCGTGACATCGGCCGCGCGCGTGATCAGGTTGTCGGAAAGCCCCGTGGCCACCGCCGCCAGCGTGCGCATGGAGCACGGCACGATCACCATGCCGGTGGTGGCGAACGCGCCGCTGGCCAGCGTGGCGCCGACATCGCGCACGCTATAGGCGTGGTCCGCCAGTGCATGCAGCGCCTGCCGGCCCATGTCCAGTTCGTGCTTGGCATTGAGCACGCCCGACGCCGAGACCACCAGATGCGACTCGACGTCGTCGACCTCCTGCAATGCCTGCAGCAGGCGCACCGCGTACAGCGAGCCGGTGGCGCCGGTCACGCCGACCACCAGCCGGCGCTTGGGCTGCGTCACGCAGTGGCTCCCGCTTCTTCGAGCATCTTCTTCAGTTCGCCGCTTTCGTTCAGCTCGGTCATGATGTCCGAGCCACCGACGAATTCACCGGCGATGTAGAGCTGGGGAATCGTCGGCCAGCTGGAAAACGTCTTGATGCCCTGGCGGACTTCGTCGTCTTCCAGCACGTTGACGGTGACCAGCTTCTTCACGCCACAGCCTTTGAGCAGCTGGATGGCACGGCCGGAAAAACCGCATTGCGGAAACTGCGCGGTACCTTTCATGAACAGCACCACGGGGTGCTGGGTGACGGTTTCACGCAGGAATTCTTGAACGTCGCTCATGGTTCACTCGCTGGGCCGCAAGGCCCGTATGAAAAAGAAATGGAATCCAGGTCCGTGGCCGCGGAAACAGATGCCGTATGGACTGATGAATGTGCCAATTATAGGTACCCGCCGGAAATCCGCTCGATACCGGCCAGGTCGCGCCGGCTGTCGACGCCGCGCAGGCCGGCCGCATTCAGCAAGCCACGCACCGCCGACGCCTGGTCCCAGCCGTGCTCCACCCACAGGGCGCCGCCCGGTTTCAGGTGGGCGGGCGCGCCGGCGATGATGATGCGCAGGTCGTCCAGCCCATCGGCGTCGTCGGTCAGGGCCTGACGGGGTTCGAAACGCAGGTCACCCTGTTCAAGGTGGGGGTCCTGGCGGGAAATATAAGGGGGGTTGGAGACGATCAGGTCGAATTTCTTGACCGCCGTCAGCGCCTGGTACCAATCACCCGGGGCAAAATGCACCCGGGCCTTCAGCTTGATGGCGTTCTCGGCTGCCACCTTGAGCGCGGGCAGGCTGTAATCGGTGGCCAGCACGGCCACGTCGGGCCGGGCCAGCGCGATGGAAATGGCGATGGCGCCACTGCCCGTGCCCATGTCCAGCACCGACAACGAGTCGAAACCCTTCAGCCATTCCAGCCCGGTTTCCACCAGCAGCTCGGTTTCGGGCCGGGGGATCAGCACGTCGGGCCCGACCTTGAAGGCATGTCCCATGAACTCGCGTTCGCCCAGCAGATAGGCGATGGGTTCGCCGGCCGCGCGGCGGGCCGCCAGCACGGTGTAGGCGCGCACGGCCTCCGGGGGCAGCGGGTCGGTGTCATGCGCCAGGATCCAGCTGCGCGGTTTCTGCAGGACGTACTCCAGCAGCATGCGCGCTTCCAGCCGGGGCAGCCCGGCGGCGAACAGGATGTCCTTGGCGGTGGCCACTCAGTCCTCGCCCAGGGTGGCCAGCAGTTCGGCCTGGTGCTCGGCGATCAGGGCACGGACCAGTTCATCCAGGTCGCCTTCCATGATCTGCAGCAGCTTGTACAAGGTCAGGTTGATGCGGTGGTCGGTCAGCCGGCCCTGCGGGAAATTGTAGGTGCGGATCCGTTCGGAGCGGTCGCCGCTGCCGATCAGGCTCTTGCGCTGCGCCGCCTCCTTGCTCTGCCGCTCGCGCAATTCCTTGTCGCGCAGACGGGCCACCAGCACCTGCATGGCCTTGTCCTTGTTGCGGTGCTGGGAGCGGTCGTCCTGGCATTCCACCACCAGCCCGGTGGGCAAGTGGGTGATGCGGACGGCGGAGTCGGTCTTGTTGATGTGCTGGCCACCCGCGCCGCTGGCACGGAAGGTATCGATACGCAGATCAGCCGGGTTGATGACGATATCGGTCATTTCATCGGCTTCCGGCATCACCGCGACGGTGCAGGCCGACGTATGGATACGGCCTTGCGCCTCGGTGGCCGGCACGCGCTGCACCCGATGGCCTCCGGATTCGAACTTCAGGCGGCCATAGGCGCCGTCGCCGTCGATACGGACGATGACTTCCTTGTAGCCGCCCAGTTCCGACGCGCTTTCCGACATCAACTCGACCTTCCAGCCCACGCGTTCGGCGTAGCGGGTATACATGCGCAGCAGGTCGCCGGCGAACAGCGCGCTTTCGTCGCCGCCGGTGCCCGCGCGGATTTCCAGGAACAGGCTGCGGCCATCGTCCGGATCGCGCGGCAGCAGCAGCAGTTGCAGCGAAGCGCCCAGTTCCTCGATCCTGCCCTTGGCGCTCTTGATTTCTTCCTCGGCCATGGCTTTCATTTCCGGGTCCGCCAGCAACTCCTGGGCGGTCGCCAGGTCGTCCTCGGCGCGCGTATAGACGGCGAAGCCCTGCACCACGGGTTCGATTTCGGCGCGCTCGCGCGAAAGCTTGCGGAAGCGGTCCATATCGGAAGCGGCATCCGGCTCGGCGAGCAGGGCATCCAGCTCGATCAACCGCCGGGACAATTGCTCCAGGCGGTCACGCATGGAAGATTTCATAGGTCAGCGCAGAAAGAAAACGGGGGAAATAGAGGCGCGAACCTGAACGGCCGCGCCGGCGGCGAGCACGCGACGAGAGTCGCTAACGCCGATTATCGCGGCCAGGGAAGAGGCGCGGCACCATGGCCATCAGCTGGGTGCGGTCCTCACCTTCGCTGCGGTTCAGGGCGGCCAACGGCGCGTGAAGGTACTTCTGTGTCAGAGAGTGGGCCAGTTGTTCCAGCACCGCCTCCGGAGACTCGCCGCGTGCCAGCAGGCGGCGGGCGCGATCCAGTTCGGCGGCGCGGACGTCGTCGGCGGCCGCATGCAGGTCCTGGATGACCGGCACGACGGCGCGCGTCTGCAGCCAGTGCATGAAATTCTGCACCCGGTTTTCGATGATGGATTCGGCCTGCACCACCGCGGCGCGGCGCGCGTCGGAGCCGGTTTGGACCACGCGGCCCAGGTCGTCGACGGAATACAGGTAGACGTCGTCCAGGCGGCCCACTTCGGGTTCGATATCGCGCGGCACGGCCAGATCGATCATGACGATGGGGCGGTGGCGGCGTTGGCGGGTAGCCCTTTCCACCATCCCCAGGCCGAGGATGGGCAGTGAGCTTGCCGTACAGGACACGATGACGTCGAATTCCGCCAGGCGGTCCGGCAGGTCGGCCAGTTTCATGGTGCCGGCGCCGAAGCGTCCGGCCAGGGTTTCGGCGCGTTCGGTGGTGCGATTGGCCACGACCATGTCGCGCGGCTTCTGGGCGGCGAAATGGGTGGCGCAGAGTTCTATCATTTCGCCCGCGCCGATGAACAGCGTACGGGCCTCGGACATACTGCCGAACACCCGTTCGGCCAGGCGCACGGCGGCGGCAGCCATGGACACCGATTCGGCGCCGATGGCGGTTTGCGAGCGCACTTCCTTGGCGACGGAGAAGGTGCGCTGGAACAGTTGGTGCAACAGCGTGCCCAGCGAACCGGCTTCGCCGGCGGCGCGTACCGCGTCTTTCATCTGGCCGACGATCTGGGTTTCGCCCAGCACCATGGAATCGAGGCCGCTGGCCACGCGGAAGGCGTGGCGCACAGCGCCGTCCTGCTGGTGGCGGTACAGATGCGGTTGCAGGTCGACGGCCTGGATGCGGTTGACGTCGGCCAGCCACGCGGGCAATTGCTCGGCCACCTGCGGGTCGGCCGCGCAGTAGACCTCGGTGCGATTACAGGTGGACAGAATAGCCGCTTCGCGCACCCTGCCGCCGAAGGCGCTACGCAGGCCGTCGAGGGCTGGCCGCAACAGGTCGACGGGCATTGACACGCGCTCGCGCACCGAAACCGGAGCGGAGGTGTGATTCAGGCCGAAAGTGAGAACGTCTACCGACATTTGTGCGAAATCCGCGCGCTATGCGGACTGGAGGGAGGGCCGGGCGCGGTGGAACCGGTGTGGATCGCCAGACGCGGGGCTCCCAAGGCGAGACGATTATAGCGCTTAGCGTAAAAATTACTGATTGCGACCGAGGTCGGGTGGGCATTAGCTGCGCAAGTTTTAACTTTGCTCAAGTTTTCTGCTTCCTGCCCAGCACGGATTCAAAAAATTGTGTATAGTTGCGGACTTCGTTGGCCTGGTAGCTCAGTCGGTAGAGCAGAGGATTGAAAATCCTTGTGTCGGTGGTTCGATTCCGCCCCAGGCCACCAGAAATACCTAAAACGCTCAGCTCCGGCTGGGCGTTTTTCATTTGCAAGTCGCGGCGTCGTAATAGCTTGCCGGCGATAGTCCACTAGCAGTTTTTTGCCAGGCGTGTGCGCTTCACGCGCTCGGATTGACCCAGTTCTCCACTTCAAGCGCTGGCACGCGCGCGAACTTTGCTACGTTGTTCGTGACCAGTACGAGTCCTTCGTTACGCGCATGGCCCGCGATGTGCAAGTCGTTCACCCCGATCGGCTGGCCCTGCTTTTCCAACGCTGCTCGAATGGCGCCGTAGTGCTGGGCGGCTTTGAAACCATAGGGCAGCACATCAAGACGACTACAGAAATCTTCGGACCGTCGATAGATTCTCACTCACCCGGCTGCTTTTCTCCGCACCGTGCAGCAGCTCTGCCACAGTGATCGCAGAAATCGCCATGCGACTGGCATTAGCGTTGAAGATCGACAAGACCTCAATGGGACGTCGCTTCAATACATAGATGACAATGTTGGTATCCAACAGATAACGCAGCATCAAAGCGGTTCCCGCTCTGATTGGTCCTGACTGGCTCGTTCGGACATGAAATCGTCGCTTACAGCGGGGCCACCCAGGAAAAAGCTGTCCCAGATCTGACCGAGCGGCGCAATGATGCGTTCATTACCCTTAACGCGTATTTCTACTTTATGCACACCCTCCGGCAGCCGAACGTCCAACGGAAGACGGACGGCCTGGGTACGGTTGTTGATAAAAACAGTGCCAATGGTCATGTCGCACTCCTTTGTCTCGATGTATATAGCCTAGCAGCACGCGTCAACTTCGTATGTCGATGATGGACGCTTGCTATCGCGCGGACACCACGGTATCCGCGCCTGTGCCAGCACTCTCTTTCCACCCTCCCCCCAGCGCTTTGTACAAGGACACCGACGCCTGCAGGCGGGACAGGCGTAATTGCACGGCGGCGTCTTCGGCGTTGAATTGGGTGCGCTGCGTGTCCAGCAAGGTCAGCAGGGTTTCGGCGCCCGCCCGGTAGCGGGACTCGGCCAGCCGCACGGCTTCGCGGGCCTGGGCCACCACTTCGTCCTGGTCCTGCTGCTGGCGCGCATAGCCATCCAGGGCGTTGAGCGCGGTTTCCACATCGCCCAAGGCGTTGACGATGGCGCCACGATAGTCCGCCAGCAATTCTTCACGCCGCGCCAGCGCCAGATCGCGTTGGCCGGACAACCGGCCATTATTGAAGATCGGCGCGGTCAAGCCGGCGGCAAGATCATGCAGAGGATGATCGAACAAGCCACGCACATGGTCGTTGCCGAACCCGACAGAGGCCGTCAACCTGATGCCGGGCAGCATGGCGGCGCGCGCCACCGTGACGTCGGCATCGGCCGCCGCCAACTGGCGTTCCGCCTGGGCCACGTCAGGCCGCTGCGTCAACAGGTCCGCCGGCACGCCGGCAGCGGCGCTGGGCGCATGCAGGATGTCCAGCGTGTTCGCGGCAACGGCGAAACCCTGCGGCGGCCGGCCCGTCAGGATGGCCAGGGCGGTCAGGCTTGCGCGCGCCTGTTGATCGAATAACGTCACCGATTGGCGCAGGCTGGCTACCAGGCCGCGCTGCTGGCTCAGATCCAACGCCGTCGCCGCGCCTGCCCGATATTGCGACTCAATGAAAGCCAGAATACGTTCGCCCGTCGCCAGATTGCGCCGCGCGATGTCGGCGCGCTCGCGTAAGGCCAAGGTCTGCAGATAGGTATTGGCGACGCCTGCGGTCAGGGTCATCAGGACGGCGTCACGGCTATATTCGCTGGCAGTGAGCGTGGCCAGCGCGGACTGCCGGGCCGCACGATTGCCACCCCACACGTCGAGCTCGTAACTGGCCGAAAGGTCGGCGGTGTAGAGAGTCTGGGCGGAGATGCCGGACTGCTTGAGCCGATCGGCCTTGAGGTTGGCGCCGATCTCCGGCAGCAGCGGTGCGCCGGCAATGCGCGCGGACGCTTCGGCCTGACGCACCCGCGCCACCGCGGCGGCAACGTCATAGCTGTCCGCCCGCGCCTGGTCGACCAGGCGGGAAAGCTCCGCATCGCCATAGCCGTGCCACCATTGCGCGTCCACCCGAGCGGCATTGCCGGCGCCCGCTGCGTTGGCCGCCCCGACCACGTGGGGCGCCTGCCAGGCGGCAGGCAAAGGCAGGCCGGCTTCCGTATGCGCCACCGGCAAACCGCAGCCGCTCAGCGAGAGCGATAGCGATAGCGCCGCGGCCAGCACGCATGCGCCTTTGGCAAACGCTTGGTTCAAGGAATATCCCGCCTTCATCATTCGCTCGCCAAAGCCACGACGGGATCCAGCCTGGCGGCCTGGCGTGCCGGCATGAACCCGAAGATCAAACCGGTGGCCAGAGCGCACCCGAACGCCCCCAAAATGGCACGGATCGAAAAAATCACCGGCGCGCCCAAGGCGATCAAGGCAATGCCGATGACCAGGCCGATCACCACGCCCATGGCGCCGCCCACCAGCGATACCACCACCGCCTCGCTCAAGAACTGGCGCTGAATATCGCGCTGCCGCGCTCCAGTGGCCATGCGGATGCCTATCTCCCGCGTGCGCTCACGTACCGTCATCAGCATGATGTTCATCACCCCTATGCCTCCCACCAGCAGCGACACCGCCGCGATCAAGCCCAGCATCAGCGTCAGCGTCTGCTGCGTCTCCTTCTGCGCCTGCACCACCGCCGCCATATTGAATGTCTTGAAGTCCTGCACGTGATGCGCGGCAGTCAGCGCGTCCGTGATGAGCTTCTCCGTCTGGCCGGCCTTGGACACGTCAGCAAGCAAAACGGAAATCCACGACAGGTTGGTGGTGCCCAATACACGCCGGCTACCCGTGGAAAAGGGAATCAACGCCACGTCATCGTCGTCGGAATCGCCGGTGGTGGCCCCCTTCTCGCTCATCTCTCCAATGACCTGGAAAGGCACGTTATTGACGAGTACGTACTGCCCCACCGGATCGCGCTCGCCATACAGCCGCTGACGGACTTTCTTGCCCAGCACGATCACGGTGGCCAACTCGCGCTCATCGGTCTCGGTAAAGAACAGCCCGCGCACCGGCAGCCAGTTCAGAATCGCAGGCGCGTGGCTGGCCACCGACCACACGGACACGGACGTGTCCACGTTGCCCGCGCGCAAGGTCACCTGCCCCTTGAGAAACGGAATCGCGTCCGCGACATTGGGAACCCGGCGCACGATGGCCACATCAGCCTCCGTCAACGTCCCGCCCAAGGCGCGCGGGTTGTCGCTGCCGGGAATCACGTACATGCGGTTGGTGCCGTACACGGCCATCTTCTCGAGCACCTTCGCCTGCGTGCCCGCGCCTATGGCCAGCATGACGACCACCGACGCCACGCCAATGATGATGCCCAGCAAGGTCAACATCGTGCGGAAACGGTTCACCGCCAAGGCGCGCCGCGCCGAGATCAGCGCTTCACGGATGTCGGCCCATGGGCTGGCCGTATGCGCGACGCCGTCCCGCATGCGCTTGGCGAAATCGCTGCTCGCGGCTGGCTTCGACGCCAGTATCGGCGATGCGCGGGCAGCGACGGACGTCGCCTCGACTTCATAGTCCGCCATCACCTGCCCGTCACGCACCTCGATGATGCGGCGCGCCTGGCGCGCCACGTCGCGGTCGTGCGTGATAAGGATGATGGTGTGTCCCGCATCCGCCAGTTCCCTGAGCAGCGCCATCACTTCCGCGCCGCTCTTGCTGTCCAGCGCACCGGTGGGCTCGTCGGCAAGGATGATCTGGCCGCCATTCATCAATGCACGGGCGATGGATGTCCGCTGCTGCTGTCCGCCCGACAACTGATTGGGCAGATGCTCCATGCGCTCCTCCAGGCCCAGACGGGTCAGCAGCGCGCGCGCACGGCTTTCCCGTTCGCGCGCCGAGCCGCCGGCATATACCGCGGGCACTTCGACATTGCGCAAGGCATCCAGCGTGCGTATCAAGTGATAGCCCTGGAATACGAAACCGAAAGACTCGCGCCGCAGCCACGCCAGTTCGTCGGCGGAGAAGGTGGCGATGTCCTGCCCTGCGTAGTAGTACTCGCCGGACGTGGGGCGGTCCAGGCAGCCCAGGATATTCATCAGCGTCGACTTGCCCGAGCCCGACGCCCCCATGATGGCCACGAACTCGCCTTCGGCAATGGACAGCGATACGCCGCGCAGGACCTCGGTGGCCGGGCTACCATCCGTGCCGCCGTAGGATTTGCGTATGTCGCGCAGATCGATCAGCGCAGGCGCCTGCCGCCCGCCGGAGCCGGAGTCGGAGTCGGAGCCGGAGTCGGTGCCGCTGCCAGCACTAGTGCCAATGCCGGTGTCGGTGCCACCGCCGGCCCGGTCCGCACCCGTGCCCCCCGCGCCTTCCTCGCCCGCATTCTCCCCCGCCGCTACCATTGCACCTTCCCGTCAGCAGCGCGCACGCGGTGTATCCCCGTGACGATGCGATCGCCCGCTTGCAAGCCCGAAACGACTTCAGCCTGCAGGCGATCGCGCACGCCCGTCCGGATCTCGCGAGTGACGATGCGCCCTTCCGCCTCCTGTACCTGGGCGGTATAGACCCCCGGCTTGTCCTTCACGGCCTGCAGCGAAGGCAGCGGCGCCAGCACCACATCGACGGCAGCGCTTTCGATGAAGAACACTTGCGCGCTCATCTGCGGCATCAACGCGCCATCCGCATTGTCGACGTCGAACAGCACGGTATACAGCACGACCTTGCCCGCGGTGGACGCGCCGCCCGCTTTCTGGCTACCGCCAGCGCCTTCGCTTTCCGGTGGATTGGGGGGCGAGGGCAGGATCTGGCGCACGCTTCCCGTCCAACGGCGCTCTTCACCCAGGGTCTTGAAATACACCTTCATGCCCGGCTTCACACGCCGCACGTCGGCTTCGGAAACCTCGGTCCAGACCGTCATCGAGGACAGGTCGGCGATACGCAGGATCTTGGGCGTCTGGTAGGTGGCGTTCAGCGTCTGCCCTTCCCGCGCATCCAGCGTGACGACGGTGCCGGACATGGGCGCGTAGATGCGGGTGTAGCCCAACTGCGCCTGGTCGCCTTTCAAGGTGGACGAGGCGCCGTCGATCTGCGCCTTGAGATTGGCGATGCGGGCTTGCGCCACAAGCAGGTCGGCATACGTCGTCTGCACGTCCTCTTCGCGCGTGGAACCTTCGCGCGCCATGCGGCGCTGGCGTTCGTACTGCTGCCGGGCCAGGTCGCGCCGGGCCTCCTGCTCGGTGCGCTGGGCCCGCAAGCTGTCCAGCGCCGCGATGTCGGCATCGACCTTGGCCTGTTGCAAGGACGGATCGATCTCCACCAGCAGATCGCCTTTCTTGACCTGACTGCCCGCCTGCACGGCGATGCGGCGGATCTCGCCGGAGGCCTGCGCGCCGACGTCCACGTAGCTGCGCGGCTGCAGCGTACCCAAGGCAGTGACGCTGACTTCGATGTCGCCACGAGTGATGATCGAGGTATCGACCACCTCGCGCGTGCGCAGCAAGGCCCAGGCGGACAGCGCCAGCAGGACGACGACGACAACGATGACAATGCGGAACAGTGGCCGTTTCGGTGACTTGGACATCAGTGTATTTATGCGGGATTCGATCTGGGTCGAAACTTGGGACCGAGCGCTCGTCGACCAGTTCCGTGAATTTTCAACGGTGCATCTTATAGATATAGACGCGCGAACATGACATTTACCCCACGCACGCGCTACTTATCCGGGTAAAAATCGCCGCGTCATCGATGGCGAACGTAAGCAGCCTCGGCAGCGTGAGAAGGGACTTTGGTATGTCATCTGTTCCTAGGTTCGTCATCCTTCATCTGCCCGACGTCACTCGCTCGCCAGCGCGGCGACCGGGTCCAGCCGCGCAGCCTTGCGGGCCGGCATGATGCCGAAGATCAAGCCGGTGGTCACGGCACAGCCGAATGCACCCAGGATGGCGCGCACCGAAAAGATCACCGGCGTACCCACGGCGATGAGGACGATGCCGATGATCAGGCCAACCACCACGCCCGCGACGCCGCCCACCAACGACACCACCACCGATTCGCTCAGGAACTGACGCTGGATATCCCGTTGCCGCGCGCCGGTGGCCAGGCGGATACCTATCTCCCGCGTGCGTTCGCGCACCGTCATCAGCATGATGTTCATCACGCCTATGCCACCCACCAGCAGCGAGATGGCCGCGACCAACCCCATCATCATGGTCAAGGTCTGCTGGGTTTCCTGCTCCGCCTTCGCGGCCGCGACCGCGTTGTAGGTCTGGAAATCCCGTGAATGATGGGCCTCGGTCAGCGCGTCCGTGATGCGTTTCTCCGTCTCGGCGGCCTTGGTGGCATCGTCGAGCTGGATGGAGATGGCGGACAGCTTGGTGACGCCCAAGACCCGCCGGCTGCCAGTGGAGAACGGGATCAGCACGGCTTCGTCGTCATTGGAATCACCCGTCACCATGCCTCGCTCGCTCATCTCGCCGATGACCTGGAAGGGTACGTTGTTAATCAGCATGTATTGGCCGATCGGGTCCTGTTCGCCATACAGCCTTCGGCTCACCCGTTTGCCCAGCACCGCCACCGTCGCCAGCTGGTGATCATCCGCGGCCGTGAAAAACAGCCCACGCGCCACCTTCCAGGCCATCATGCGGGCCGCCCGGCTTGGAATCGACCAGATGGTGGTGGCCGTGTCGACATTGCCCGCGCGCAGGGTCACGTGCCCGGCGAGGAAGGGAGTCGCATCGTCGACATTGGGCACGCGCCGCACGATGTCCACATCGGCTTCCGTCAGCGTGCCTCCCACGGCGTGCGGATCGTCGCTGCCTGGAATCACATACATGCGCTTCGCCCCGAAGAGGGCCAGCTTGGCCATCACCTGGGCTTGCGTACCCGTGCCGATGGCCAGCATCACGATGACCGAGGCCACGCCGATGATGATGCCCAGCAAGGTCAGCAGCGTGCGGAAGCGGTTTACCGACAGCGAGCGTTGCGCGGACATCAAGGCCTCGCGCATGTCGGCCCAGGCGCTCGCGGTGCGCGAGACGCCTTCCTCCATGCGCGCGGCATCGATCAAGGCGGGCGTCGCCTCGAGCAACGCGGGCGCCGCAGTGCCTGAGTCCGCGATCACTTGTCCATCACGCAGCTCGACGATCCGGCGCGCCTGCGCGGCGACTTCGCGGTCGTGCGTGATCAGGATGATGGTGTGGCCGGCATCGGCCAGCCCCCTGAGCAAGTCCATCACGTCGGCGCCGCTTCGCGTGTCGAGCGCACCGGTCGGTTCATCAGCCAGGATCAGGTGGCCGCGATTCATCAAGGCCCGGGCGATGGAAACGCGTTGCTGCTGTCCGCCGGATAACTCATTCGGCAGATGCGTCATCCGCTGCGCCAGGCCCAGCCGGGTCAGCAAGGCGCGCGCGCGCGCCTCCCTTTCAGCGACCGATCCACCCGCGTAGATGGCGGGTACCTCCACATTACGCAAGACATCCAACGTGTGTATCAGGTGGTAGTTCTGGAACACGAAGCCGAACGCTTCCCGGCGCAGCCACGCGAGTTGGTCGGCGGAGAAATGGGCGATGTCCTGGCCCGCATAAAGGTACTCGCCCGACGTAGGGCGATCCAGGCAACCCAGGATGTTCATCAGCGTCGACTTGCCCGACCCCGACGCCCCCATGATGGCGACGAACTCGCCTTCGGTAATGGACAGCGATACGCCGCGCAGCACCTCAGTGGCAGGAGCGCCATCCTCGCCGCCATAGGACTTGCGTACGTCCCGCAAGGCAATCAGTACGGGGGGCTCGCCGTCGGCAGCACTGGCATGCGGCCGTTTCGATAATTTGGGCATTAATGTCCGGGAACTGAAATGCGACCTCGATCGAAGCTTGGGACCAAACTTCGACGACTAGTTCCTGGATGGAGCAACGGCCCGCTATCGTAGATATGAACAGGCGTTAACAGACATAAACAGGCAGGGTGGACCAGGGCGGTATTCTCACCAGACACCATCACCAGCGGGCTGGAAGTCACGCGTACGTCGACGCCACCCTGTCGCGCGCGCCACCCACGCGAAAGCCGACGGACGAGGCAGTCAGGGCCTGAGCGCGCCGCGTAAAATTCCCGTCTTTCGTCCTTTGCCCGTCGCTATGCCGCGTCATCGCCCGCTCCCCACGTACGCTATCGCTCGCCAGGAAGAACTGCGGCGCCGCCACCGCGCGGGCCGTTTCGGCGTGGCGACCATGCTGCTGGTGCTGGCGGTGCTGACGCTGCCGGAGATATTGGCCACGCCTACCTATAGCGTGCACCTTCCCGCCGCCGAGGCCGACCGGCCGCCGCCCGCCTTGCCCGATGGATCGCGGGTCGATCTGGAAACCGGCACGGCGCTTGAAGTGCAGTATTACAAGCACCGGCGGGAAGTCAGGCTGAGCGATGGCGCCGCGGAATTCACGATAAGCAAGGATCCGGACCGGGCGTTCGAGGCCAAGGCCAGCCTGGTCATGGCGCGCACCGACGCGGCCAGCTTCGGTATGCGGCGGGCCGGTACCGCTGTGCGGGTGGAAGTGAGATCGGGCACGGTGGAAGTGTTCGAAGGCCGTTGGCACCGGCGTCAATCGGTGGTGCTGCACGCCGGGCAGGGGGTGCAGACCAAGCCCGGTGGGGGGTTGACGGGGATTTTTCTTATCTCACGCTGAATGCGGCTGCCCGCATAGGGATCGGGACCCGTACGACCTGCGATTTTCAAATTTGCCCGTTTCGTCTTATTCTCCGCGCCGAAGATAAATAAGTGGCAATAAGGAATCGGCTGCCGGCGAAGGGTATTGATTGATGACGGGGGGTAAACCCCCGTGGCCCCCTTCTTCGGGCTAGCGCCCCTATAGCCACGGTGTCATTTGAACCGAAGGCTTTGAGGATGATGTCCCATTGCCACGGGATTGAACCGAATGCTTTGAGGATGATGTCCCATTGCCACGGGATCGATCCGAAGGCTTTGGGGCGTTGCTCGTTGCCACGGAATGAACCTGAGCCGAGGCGTACTTTGGGCCAACGCCCCATTGCCTGGGTATCGATCTGAACCGAGGAGGAAATTCGTGGATCTTGGCTTGTTGCCGGCCGCCATCCTGGTGACCGTGACCATTGTGTTGTGGGCCACCGCGCGCCTGCCCGAGTACCTGGTCGCATTGCTGTTCTTCGCGGCCGCCGCAATCCTGCATGTCGCCTCGGTCGACGTGATCTTCTCCGGCTTCGCCTCGGCGGCGTTCTGGCTGGTGCTGAGCGGCTTCGTGCTGGGCCTGGCCATACGCAAGGTCGGCCTGGCGGACCGCATGGCCGGCACGCTGGCCGCAAAGCTCAACGGCTCGTGGCCGCGCATGGTCGGCGGCGTGATCCTGCTGACCTACGGCCTGGCCTACGTCATGCCGTCGAACATGGGACGCATCGCCCTGCTCATGCCTATCGTGATGGCGCTGGCCGATCGCGCCAGCCTGACGGAAGGCAGCCGCGGACGCATCGGCCTGGCCCTGGCCGTCGGCATGGGCACCTATCAGCTGTCCGCCACCATCCTGCCGGCCAACGTTCCCAACCTGGTCATGGCGGGCGCGGCGGAACAAGCCTATGGCGTGCATTTCGCCTATCTGTCTTACCTGTGGCTGCATACCCCGGTGCTGGCATTGCTGAAAGGGCTGGTCCTGCTGGCCACCATCTGCCTGATGTTCCCGGCACGGCCGCAAGCGATCGTCGCCACCGCCGCTCGCAAGCCGCTGAGCCGCGCGGAAAAGCGCCTGAGCGTGCTGCTGGTCATCACCCTGCTGCTGTGGATGACCGACACCTGGCACGGCATCTCGCCCGCATGGGTGGGCCTGGCGGCCGCCTGCGTATGCCTGCTGCCGCGGGTGGGCTTCCTGAACGGCGACGAGTTCGCCGCCGGCGTGAACGTCCGCACCTGCCTTTACGTCGCCGCCATCCTGGGCCTGGCCGCGCTGGTTACCGCGTCCGGCCTGGGCCATGCCATCGGAGGCTGGCTCTTGGCCCTGCTGCCGTTGGACCCCGCCCAACCCCTGCGCACCTTTTACGCGCTGGTCGGTTTGACGGGCGTACTCAATTTCGTCGTCACCGCCAACGGCGTGCCCGCCTTGTACACGCCGCTGGCGCAAGCCCTGGCCGACGGCAGCGGCCTGCCCCTGATGACGGTGCTGATGATCCAGGTGATCGGCTACGCGACGCCGGTGCTGCCCTACCAGGCCGCGCCTTTCGTCGTCGCCATGGGCATGGGCAAGGTGCCGCCGCGCGCAGGCCTGATGCTGTGCCTGGCCGTTGCCATCATCACCTTCGCTATCCTGGTGCCGCTGGATTATGCGTGGTTCAGGTTGCTGGGCTGGATCCCTGGTGGACACTGATTTCACGCCAGCGCCAAGGCCTGCGCGGCTTCCAGTGCCGACTCCTGGGCGCTAAGGAAATAGCGCCTCAACAAGAAGCGCGGCATGGCCTGCATCGCTACGTTGCGCAACGCGAAGCGCCATGCCGCCGATGGCACATACACGGTTTCCGCGAGACATATCGATCACGGCCAGGTGAAATGCGCGCGCGGCAGGCTGCGCAGCAGCTCGGAATGGTTACTTATTACTTCACGATCGCGGGGGCCGTTCCTGCTTTATCGGGCAGAAGTATCGATAGCCTGAATCAAATGTGTCATTTCGCTCCGGATTCCTGCCCGGTGGGAGCGGGATGGCACGGGGCTTGCGGAATCGCGTAGGCATTTCATTCTGTTCAAACTCCGTTCCAAGCAACGGCAAGGAGATACACATGAAGCTTCGCAACCTGACTTCCGCCCTGGCCATCGCCTCGTTCTGCATCGCGGGCGCGGCCCACGCACAGACCGCGGCCCCCACTACCCCCTCGACCACCCCGAATGACACCACGGCCACGCCGCCGAACAATTCGAAGGTCCCTCCCGGCACCGCCAATCCGACGTCGAAGAACTCCGGTGCCACGCCCAGCGCCAACACGCATAAGGGCACCAAGAACAGCGATGCCACCCATCACAGTGGTAAATCGAGCAGCAAGAGCAGCTCGGGCAGCATGAACAAGTCCGGCAGCATGAACCACGGCACCAGCGGTAATATGGCCGAACCGACCAATTCCGCTCCCAGCACCGGCGGTACCCGCTAAGCCTCCCGCTTGAGCGCCAAGCCCGCTATCGCCGAGGTTGAGCCTTGGCCGGCGCGGGCCAGTTTCATACCGTCATGCGCACGCACCGCGAGGTCCGTGCGCATGACGTTTGTTTCACGCACGGGAGATGCACCATGGGAACTTTTGCCAGCGAGACCAATGCCCAGTTCAAGGACGACGAGATCCTCTTTTCCTTGACCATCAAGGGCGAGCCCCGCAAGTTTGAAATTTCCGGCGACGCCCTGCGGGAATGCTTCGGTGCCGAAGACGGCACCGGCAGCGCCCTGCTCAAGGCCTTCGAACGCGGCAGCGATCGCATACGCCGCGCGGCTGAAGAAGCCCTCAACGCCCCCACTGACGGCCTGACGCCGCTGGGAACAGGAGATTTCGAAGAATAGGCCCGTGGGCGGCGGCTGTCGCCGTCCCGTACCGCTACACCCCGCGCAATCGCGTCAACACTTCCGGATTGGCCAGATTCGCCGGCACGCCGGCAAAGAAGCGGTTGATGTTGTCGAAGGCCATGCCGAAGTAGGCTTCATAGTTGTCTTTCTCCACGAAGCCGAGGTGCGGCGTGCACAGTGCGTTATCCAGATGCAGCAAGGGATGATCGGCCCCGAGTATCGGCTCCGATTCAAAGGTGTCGACCGCGGCATAGCCGGGGGCACCCGCCTGTAGCGCCGCCGCCAACGCGCCGGCCTCGATGAGTTCAGCCCGGCTGGTGTTCACCAGCAATGCATCCGGCCGCATGCGCGCCAGGTCGGCTGGCGTGATCACGCCCCGTGTCGCATCGCTCAAGCGCAGATGCAAGGTCAGTACGTCGCTCTGGGCGAAGAATGCTTCGCGCGTGGGCGCCACCTCGACCCCGTCCGCACGTGCCGCGGCCGTCGATTCCGGCCCGCCCCACACCCAGACTTTCATGCCGAAGGCTGCGCCATAGCCCGCCACCTGGCGCCCGATGCGGCCATAGCTCCACACGCCCAGGCGCTGTCCGCGCAGTTCCTGGCCCAAGGTGGCTTGCCAGCGTCCCGCGCGCAGGCCATTGGCCTCGCGCACCAGATGGCGACGGCTGGCCAACATCAAGGCCCACGCCAATTCCGCGGTGGCGGCGCCACTGCCCTTGCCTTCGGCCACTGCGATACCCCGCGCGGTACAGGCAGCCAGGTCGATATGGGCGGCGGTCTTGCCGATCTGGCTGATCAGGCGCAGGCGCGGCAGGCGATCCAACAGGGCCGGTCCCACCGCGGTGCGCTCGCGCGTCAGCACGATGGCGTCGGCAGCGGCGAAGCGGCGCGCCAGTTCATCCAGATCCTTGGTGTTGTCGTGGTAGATCGTCACCTCATGCGCGGCCAGGGACGCATAGCAATCCAGGCCGCGCACACAATTCTGGTAATCATCGGGAATAGTTATTTGCATGACGATGTCAGTCTCCACATTTTCATCACCCTGAATTAAGGAATAACGCCTCGCAAGAATTTATTTCACGTTTCCCGGGCTCCTGGCCCAATCGGTGGGGACATTGTGCAAAAATCGCGCTGTAACATCCATCCCACCCATTGGAGCCAGAGGCCGACTCACGTGTTCTCGCTTTCCTTTCGCCGGTTGACCGGCGCGTTGTCTGCCCTTGCCTTAACGACGGCCGCCTTCGCCGGAATGGGTTACGCCCAATCCGCGCGCGCTTTCTCGTTTTTCGACGTCATGAAACAGGCCAGGGAACTGGCCGACAAAAGCTATAAAGCGCCCGAACCCAACCTGCCCGATTCGCTGCAGGAGCTGAAGTTCGCCGGCTACCAGCAAGTCCGCTTCAAGAGCGACCGACTGCACTGGCGCGGCGCGGGCACCAAATTCCAGCTGAATTTCTATCACGAGGGCATGCACTTCAATACCCCCGTGAAGATCAACGAGATCGATGCCGCCGGGGTGCACGAGATCCAGTTCGATCCCAATGACTTCGATTACGGCAGCCTGAAACTGGACCCGTCGGCCCTGAAGAACCTGGGCTTTGCCGGTTTCCGCGTGCTGTTCCCCGTCAACAGCGCGGACAAGAAGGACGACGAACTGGCCTCCTTCCTGGGCGCCAGCTACTTTCGCGTGATCGGCCGGGGCCAGACATATGGCCTGTCCGCGCGTGGCCTGGCCATCGACACCGCCCTGCCGTCGGGCGAGGAATTTCCGCGCTTCCGCGAATTCTGGATTGCCCGTCCGGCCCCCGAAGACAACTATCTCACCATCTACGCCCTGCTCGACTCGCCACGCGCGACCGGTGCCTATCGCTTCGTGCTGCGTCCCAACAGCCAGGACACGGTGATCGACGTCAAGGCCCGCATCTTCCTGCGTGATCAAGTGGGCCGCCTGGGCGTGGCGCCGTTGACCAGCATGTACCTGTTCGGCTCCAACCAGCCCTCGCCGGTTGCCAACTACCGCCCCGAAATGCACGATTCGGATGGCCTGGCCATCCACACCGGCAACGACGAATGGGTCTGGCGTCCGCTGACCAATCCGCGCCGCCTGCAGGTCAGCGCGTTCTCGGCGGAAAACCCCAAGGGTTTCGGCCTGCTGCAGCGTGGCCGCGAATTCAGCCGCTATGAAGACCTGGACGATCACTACGAAAAACGGCCCAGCCTGTGGATCGAGCCCAAGACCGACTGGGGTAAAGGCAGCGTACAGCTGATCGAAATCCCCACGAAAGATGAAACCAATGACAACATCGTCGCCTTCTGGGTGCCGGAAAAGCCGCCCGGCAAGGGCGAGCCGCTGGATGCGGATTACCGCATGACCTGGACGATGAACGACAGCAAAGCCCACGCCACGCCGTTGGCATGGGTGGCGCAGACGCGTCGCTCGCGTGATGAAGTCAAGGGCGCGGATCTGGTGCGCCGTTCCGACGGCAGCATCACCTTCGTGGTGGACTTCGTCGGCGACTCGCTCAAGTCGCTGCCCGCCGATTCCACCGTCACCGCTGACACGTGGGTCGACGGCAATGGCCAGATCGTCGAGAACAGCGTACGTCCCAACGGCGTGACGGGCGGCCGCCGCCTGACGCTGCGGGTGAATGTGAAAGACCAGACAAAACCGGTGGAAATGCGGGCTTTCCTGACCAACGGCCAAGCGCCTTTGTCGGAAACCTGGAGCTACCGCCTGCCCAATGAACCTGAAGCAAAATAACTCCTCCTCACTCGATGACGTCTCGGACTACCTGAGCCGCCTTGCCCTGCCGCCCGAGAATCGGGCGGCGTTCGAGCAGTTGGCGGCGCAGGCGGCAAGCACCGGCGACGCGCCGCTGCCCGCCGTGCACCGCCAGCTGGCCGACGGCGCCCCGCCCGCGGACGACCCGGTGGCCGCATCCGCCCGTGGCCGGCTGGCTGCCGGCGACGCCGTCGATCAGGAAGCGGCCCAGCGCGCGACACAAACCGAAATCGCCGGCATCTGCCTGCCTTCGGCCCCACCGCTGAACCGCACCCCGATGTCACCTGAACCCTGGACACCCAATCCGCTGGTGCGCGGTTGGCGCCGCCTGCGGGGGGAAAGGGAAGCCGTCGCGCCGGATTATCAGGCCGTCGCCCCGCGCATGGATCCGCGCTGGCGCCAGGCCGGCAGCCGCCGGCGCATGGCGCTGCTGTTCCTGGTGGTGGTGCAGACGGTCATCGCCACCTATTACATGAAGGGCGTGCTGCCCTATCAGGGTCGGCAGATCCTGGAAATCGGCATCCTGTTCCTGTTCGCGTTGCTGTTCGCCTGGGTGTCGGCCGGTTTCTGGACGGCCATGATGGGGTTCCTGCAACTCCTCATCGGCCGCGACCGCTACAGCATTTCCGCCCGAGGCGTCGACGACAAGGATATCGAGCCGAGCGCCCGCACGGCCATCGTCATGCCGATCTGCAACGAGGACGTTTCGCGCGTCTTCGCCGGGCTGCGGGCCACGTATGAATCGCTGGCCCAGACGGATTCACTGGACCGCTTCGATATCTTCGTTCTCAGCGACAGCTACAAGGCCGACATCTGCGTGGCCGAACAGCGCGCCTGGGTCGAGCTGTGCAAGGCGGTGGAGGGCTTTGGCCGCATCTTCTATCGCCGCCGCCGCCGCCGCGTCAAACGCAAGAGCGGCAATATCGACGACTTCTGCCGCCGCTGGGGCGCCAACTACCGCTATATGGTGGTGCTGGACGCCGACAGCGTGATGACGGGCGAATGCCTGAAGAAACTGGTGCAGTTGATGGAAGCCAGCCCCGACGCCGGCATCATCCAAAGCTCGCCGCAAGCCAGCGGCATGGACAGCCTGTACGCCCGCATCCAGCAGTTCGCCACCCGCGTCTATGGTCCGCTGTTCACGGCCGGCATGCATTACTGGCAGTTGGGCGAGTCGCATTACTGGGGGCATAACGCCATCATCCGGCTGGCGCCGTTCATGCGCCACTGCGTGCTGGCGCCACTGCCAGGGAAGGGGTCGTTCTCCGGCGCCATCCTGT
Organism: Bordetella sp. LUAb4; assembly: GCF_021325795.1. Lineage (GTDB taxonomy): Bacteria > Pseudomonadota > Gammaproteobacteria > Burkholderiales > Burkholderiaceae_B > Bordetella_C. The sequence continues at coordinate 1,157,946 of NZ_JAHPZX010000001.1, forward strand.
CGCACGACTTCGTCGAGGCAGCCCTGATGCGGCGCGCCGGCTGGGGCGTGTGGATCGCCTACGACCTGCCGGGCAGCTACGAAGAGCTGCCACCCAATCTGCTGGAAGAAGTGCAACGGGACCAGCGCTGGTGCCACGGCAACCTGATGAACTTCCGGTTGTTCTTCATCCGCGGTTTCCATCCGGTGCACCGGGCGGTGTTCGTGACCGGCGTGATGTCCTATCTGTCCGCGCCCCTGTGGTTCCTGTTCCTGTTGCTGTCGACGGCGCTGCTGGCGGTGCATACCCTGACCGAACCGCAGTATTTCGTCGAGCCGCGCCAGTTGTTCCCGATCTGGCCGCAATGGCATCCGGACAAGGCCATCGCCCTGTTCTCGACCACTTTCGTGCTGCTGTTCCTGCCCAAGATCCTGGGCATCCTGCTGGTATGGGCGCGCGGCGCCAAGCTGTATGGCGGCAAAGGCCGGGCGCTGCGCAGCATGCTGCTGGAAGTGCTGTTCTCCATGTTGCTGGCACCGGTGCGGATGCTGTTCCACACGCGCTTCGTCGTGGCCGCCTTCCTGGGACTGTCGGCCAAGTGGATCTCGCCGGCCCGCGACAACGACGCGACCACCTGGGGCGATGCCCTCAAACGCCACGGCGGCCAGACGCTGCTGGGCATTTGCTGGGCGGCTCTGGTGGCCTGGCTCAACCCGATCTTCCTGCTGTGGATGGCGCCCATCCTGGCGTCTTTGCTGCTGATCATCCCGTTGTCGGTGGCATCCAGCCGTGTCGACCTGGGCCGGCGGGCGTATCTGGATCGCCTGTTCCGTATCCCGGAAGAGACCCAGCCGCCTACCGAACTGCAGGCCACCCGGCGCTATACCGCGCAGAACCGCGCGGTACCGCATATCCCGAGGTTCGAGGATGCGGTGGCCAATCCCACTGTCAACGCGCTGGCCTGCGCCATGGCGACGGGCCGGCACCGGCCCAACGCGTTGAACGAAGCGCAACGCCAGCAACAGGTGGACCGCGTGCTGGATCTGGGCGTGGAAGTACTGACCGAACCGCAGAAGATCAAGCTGCTGGACGACCCCGTGGTGTTGGCGCGCGTGCATGCCGGTATCTGGGAAAGCCAGGCCGACCATGCGATTCATTTGCGGCAGCGCACGACGCCGCCGGCTCCCGAGGAAGTAGCGCCTCTTACGCCGGATGAGACGGACGCGGTGCAGGCGCAAGTGCAGATGGCGTGATGCTGTCCGCGTGGAGGCGGTCGGCCGCATGCGCCGCGGCTGACGCCTTGCCGCTTGACTGACCGAATCGATCAGAAGATTGCGGTCACACGAGAGCGATCAAACGACATCGGCCAGGTGCGCGACGCTCGTCTCGCGGATCAGCGTCATGAACGCCTGCAGATAGACCTTGTCGCAGTCCTCGGTGCGCGTCGCCGCCCAGACCTCCGCGGTCAGCCCTGGCTCCGTGATGGGCCGCGCCGACACATATTTGCGCAGCAGATACGTCTGCACCACCCAGCGCGGCAGCACGGCGATGCCACGGCTGCCCGCCACCAGCATCACGATCGCCACGGTCAGTGCCATGCTGCGGCGGGTATAGGGAATGCCCGCCGGTTTGAGCACAAGCCGCACGATATCCAACGCATCTTCCGGCATGGGATAGGTCACCAGGGTCGCGTCGCGAAAATCCTCGGCTTGCAGGACTTCCTTTTGTGCCAGCGGATGGTCGTTGGCGAGAATGGCCACCAGGCGGTAGCGGAACAGATGGTAGAACTCGGTGCCGGCCTGCGGTTCCAGGCTGTTCACCAGCGCGATGTCCGCGCGGCCCTCGTGCAGCAGCGCGACCGGGTCGGACTGATAACCCGCCACCAGGTCGACATCGACCTCGGGCCAGCGCGCGCGGAAGGCATCGACGGCGGGCATCAGCCATTCGAAACAGGTGTGGCATTCCAGCGCGATCCGCAACGTGCCACGGCCGCCTTGCGTCATGCGTGCCAGATCGCGGGTGGCCTGGTGCAATAGCGGCAATACCGCATCGGCGGCTTCCAACAGGCGCTTGCCCGCAGGGCTGAAGACCACCGGCGAGGATTTGCGCACGAACAGGGGCGCGCCATGGAAATCCTCGAGGGCCTTGATGTGATGCGATAGGGCGCTCTGGGTCAGATTCAACCCTGCCGCCGCGCGCGCCAGGCTGCCGCCGTCCCGCAGCGCCACCAGGGCCTGCAGATGGCGCACGTCGATCGGGATTTTTTCCATTACGTCCCCAAGCCCACCGGATGAAAAGGCGCTTTTGATCATAAGTGCAAAACGCCCACGGCAAGCCGCGGGCGTTTTTATTGGAAGGGGCATGATTTAACGGTGAGGACCCACAGGGTCGACCAGCGACTCCTGTCGAAACCCGGCTGCACAGCCTCGCCATGTCCGAGGACGTAGCGCCGCATACAAGGCAAACGCCCACGGTTTCCCGTGGGCGTTTGTCAAAGAACCGCGGCCTGCGCGCCGCAGCGCTCGCCAACCGGATCGGGTCCGGCCGCCATGCGCATGGCGGCCCGTATTTATCCCAGTTCCCGAATCGGCTTGCCGGCCACCCAGGCCTGGATCGCGGCCAAGGCATTGGCGTAGAAGGCACGGAAATTGTCTTCGTTGACGTAGCCCAGATGGGGAGTCAACACGACATTGTCCAGATGACGGACCGGATCGTCCGCCGGCAGCGGTTCGACGTCGAAGACGTCCAGGCCGGCGCCGGCAATGCGCTTGTGGCGCAGGGCGTTCATCAAGGCGTCCTGGTCGACCAGACCCGCGCGCGACGTATTGACCAGGAAGGCGCTGGACTTCATCGCCTTGAAGCAATCGGCGTCGACCACATTGCGGCTGCGGTCGGACAGGATCAGGTGAACGCTGATCACGTCCGACGTGGCGAACAGGTCCTGCTTGCTGACGTAGGTGGCACCGCCCTCCTGCGCCCGTTCCGGCGTCAGGTTGGGACTCCAGGCCACCACGTCCATATCGAAGGCCTTGCCGACGCGGGCCACGGCCTGGCCCAGTTTGCCCAGACCCAGCACGCCCAGGCGCTTGCCGGCCAGCGGCAAGGGCATGCCGGTCTGCCAGCCGCCACGGCGCATGGTCACGTCTTCGGTGCAGAGGTTCTTGAACAGGCCCAGGATCAAGGTCCACGCCAGTTCAGCCGTGGCGTTGACCGCGTCGCCCGCGCCAGGCGCGCCGCACACCGTGATGCCGCGGGCTTTGCAGGCGGCCATGTCGATGGAATTGTTGCGCAGGCCGGTGGTGACCAGCAGGCGCAGATTGGGCAAAGCGTTGATCAAGGCCGCCGGGAAGGGCGTGCGTTCGCGCATGATCACGATGACATCGAACGGTTGCAGTGCGGCGGCACGTTCGGCTTCGGGCAGGGCCTCACGGAAAACCTGCACTTTGGCCTGCGGGCCCAGCGCCGACCAATCGGCGTAATCGGCGGCGACGCCGTGGTAGTCGTCAAGAATCGCGATATTCAAAGCCGTCTCCTGGGGAAGGAAGAAGTAGGGGGCGCGAGCCGGGGCAGTTATTGCCGGTACTAAGTTTCCTTGGCGGCGGTACCGCTCGTCATCGGTACATCATGGCCAGTATTTGCTTGCGCGATGGGAGCATAAAAGAATCGCCGTCGCAAAGCGACGGCGATATGCACGAATGGGGCGTTCACGCAGGCCCCACGCCAAGAGCTCCCACGCTTATTTCGCGTCCAGCCGGGCCTGCAATTCCTCCACCGGCAAGGCGCCGCTGACGCGCGAACCATTGGCGAAAAACAGGGTCGGGGTGCCGCGCACCATCAACTTCTGGCCCAGCGTCAGCAACTTATCCACAGGCGCGCTGCAATTCGCGGTGGGCGGCGTCTTGCCATGCAGCATCCAGTCGTCCCACGTGGCGGCCTTGTCCGACGAGCACCAGACGTCGCGCACCTTGGTCTTGGAGTCCGGCGCCAGGATGGGGTACAGGAAGGTATAGATGGTCAGGTCCGTCTGCCCTTCCAGCGTATGGCGCAACTGCTTGCAATAGCCGCAATTGGGATCCTCGAAAATCGCCACTTTGCGCGAGCCATTACCGCGCACCTGCTTGATGGCCAAATCCAGCGGCAGCTGGTCGAAGGGCACCGCGCCTATCTTTTCCTGGCTCTCGCGCGTGACGTCCCGGCGCGTGGCGGCGTCGATCAGCGGACCTTCCATCACCCAGGACACGGCCTCGTTGGTATAGACCAGATCCATGCCAACCTGCACTTCGAAGGGGCCATAGGGCGTACGCCGCACCGCGGTCACTTGCATGTCGGGGAAACGTTCGGCAAAACGGCTCTTGACCGCCGCCGCCGCGGGATCGTCCGCGCCCTGCATCTGGCTGGTGCCGACCACCTTGGCGCCGGCGGGCTGGCCCGCCGACTGCGTGGAAACAGTCTTGTCCTGGGCCTGCACAGGCGTCGTCAGGGCCAACGCGCCCGCCAACGCGGCGGCGGCGGACCATAATCGTAAATTCATTACATCTCCAAGAAGCAATACGGCACCCACCATCGAGGCGCGTCATAGGCGTTGGACACCGATGCGGCCATACGGTTCATCGTCCCGCGGTGTTGCCGGCTTTCAATAGTGCCGAGCTATGTGGGCCATCATAGCCCGGAGGCTTGCTCGATCAGGCGGCGTTTCAAGGCTGGCGTCTGGTCGACCCAGCGCATGCCGGCATTGCGCAGCCAGGCCAGGGGCGCCGCATGGCTGCCGAACAGGCGATGCAGCCCATCAGTGGCCAGGCGCATGGCCAGCAGCGGTTCGGCGCGGGCGCGCTGGTAACGACGCAGCACGCGCATGTCACCGGCGGCGCGGAACGATTCACGCTCCCCCACCACCTGCGCCAGGGCCAGCGCGTCGCCCAGGCCCAGGTTCAGCCCCTGCCCGGCCAAGGGATGCACGCGATGCGCCGCATCGCCCACCAGGGCCACCCCCGGCGCGATCATCTGCGACTGCTCCAGGAACAGCGGGAAGCCATGCACCGGCGCATTGACGGTCAGCCGGCCCAGGCGGCCCGCCGTGGCGAGCGCCAGGTCCGTTTCCAGACGAGCGGCCTGCTCCGTCGGCGGCAAAGCCTGGATCGCGCGGGCGGCGGCGCTGCGCAGGGACCAGACCAGGGAAACCTGGGGTCCGCGCGCGCTATCGGGCAGCGGCAGCAGCGCCAGCACGCCGTCTTCGCGGAACCATTGCAAAGCCGTGCCTTGATGGGAGATTTCGGTGTCCAGGTGCGTGACTAGGGCAATATCGTCGTAGGGGGCGGATTGCTGCTGCAAGCCCGCGGCCTGGCGCAAAGGCGACTTGGCGCCGTCCGCGCCGATGACCAGGTCGGCGCGCAATTGGGCGCCCTGCTCCGTCAGCACCGCCCCGCCTTGATAGCCCACGCAGCGGTCCTGAATCCAGGAAAGGCCCGATAGGCGGGCGGCCTGCATCAGCACTCGTTCGATTTCGCTGGACTCGACGATCCAGGTCAGTTGCGGCACCGCCGCCTGCCAGGCATCGAGCGTGACGCAACCGTCGGCATCGCCATGGATCTCCATGGCCTGCACCGGCATGATGCGTTCGGCCGGCAGCGCGTCCCAGATGCCCAACTCGGCCAGAAAACGCTGGCTGGCTGGTGAAATGGCGTAGACACGCGGGTAATAGGGGTCGCCGGCCGGCGGCAGTGGCGCCGGCTGCGGGGCCAGGATGGCCACCGGCTGCTTGCGCCGGGCCAGGGCCAGAGCGGTCGCCAAGCCCACGATGCCGGCGCCGCAAACCAGGATTTCCTTGCTCATCGCGCCGACGGCTCCCCTGCCTGTTTGGGCCACAGCACCCACATCTGGCCCCGCTGCTTCATGCGGCCCGCCAATTGTCCGGCCTCGTCGCCGTAGCCCCAATAGACATCGGTACGCGCGGCTCCGCGGATGGCGGTACCCGTATCCTGGGCGAAGACCAGCCGGTCGAAAGGCTGCTCCGACGCCGGCATCGTCGTATCCAGGAAGACCGGCGTCCCCAACGGCACGAAGCTGGCATCCACCGCCACCGCGCGCCGTGCCGCCAGAGGCAGGCCATAGGCGCCGCGCGGCCCAAGCTCCGGATCGATGACGGGTTCTTCGCGGAAGAACACCACCGCCGGATTGGCATTGAGCATTTCCTGCACGCGTGCCGGATTGCGCTGGGCCCACGCGCGGATGTTCTGCATCGACGCCTGATCCGCCGTCATCTGGCCTTTCTCCACCAGCCAGCGGCCGATCGAGGCATAGGGCTGGCCATTGTGATCGGCGTAAGCCAGGCGCACGACCTTGCCGGCGTCCGGCCCGTCCGTCAACTGGACGCGGCCCGATCCCTGCACCTGCAGGAAGAAATTGTCGACGGGATCATCGACGTAGACCAGGGCGGGTGGGCGGCGCGCGGGATTGGCGTCCATGGCGGCGCGGGTGTCATAGGGCACCACGCGCTTGCCATCCAGCTTGCCGCGCACCCGCTTGCCGGCCAGTTCCGGATAAATGGAACCGAGATCCACGGTCAACAGGTCCGGCGGCGGCGCGTACAGCGGCCATTGATGCGGGCCGCTCTGCGTGCGCGAGCCTCGCACCAGGGGTTCGTAGTAGCCGGTCACGGTATTGCTGGCCGGTTTGCCATCGGCGCCCAGCAGGCGCCAAGGCTGCAGATAGGTCTGCAGGAAGCGCCGCACGCTTTCCGGATCATTGGCGTTCGGCATGCGGGCTGGATCGATGGCCGCCGCGCAGACCGGTTGCCAGGCACGCGGCGCGGCGCGCGCCGGCACCGCCAGGCTGCCCGAGGTGGGCCGCATCAAGCCCTTGCAATTGCGCAGGAACAACGGCCAGAAATGCACCAGATCGTCTTCGCGCCAGCGCGGCAGATCGGCGTAGTTGACGCGCTGGAAACGTCCAGCCATGGTGCGTGCCGGCGTGTCCGGCAGGGCCGACAAGGGCGGCACCGTCAATGCGCCCTCCGGCGCGGCGACGACTGGGCCCGTACCGGGTCCCGTCGTGGGCGACTCAGGAATTTCGGACTCCAGGGTCGAGCAACCGGCCAGGAGAACGGTCATGGCCAGCAAACCGTAACGCTTCATGGGCAAAATTCTTGGGAAAGTCTGAGGCATCGCGGCGTGCATTCAATGCAAGGTACGCGGCATCGCGAGCAGGAATTCAGGAATGACGACTTCGAACGGAATGCCATTCTCGCCAACGCAATGGTAGGTGCCGCGCATGGTCCCGACCGGGGTAGGCAAGGGACAGCCGCTGGTGTATTCGAAGGTCTCGCCGGGTGCCAGCAGGGGCTGCTGGCCGACCACGCCCAGGCCACGCACTTCCTGCACGCGCTCGTTGCCATCGACGATGATCCAATGGCGGCTGATGACCTGCGCCGGGTGCTGCCCGGTGTTGGTGATACGGACCGTATAGGCGAACACGTATTGCTGCTCGCCGGGGTCGGACTGGTCGGGCACGAATTGCGGCTCGACAGTCACCGAAAGATCGTAGGGTTTCACGGGATTTCCGGCTCTCCAGGGTGGCGTGACAGCGTGCCCGGCGGAAGGGTTGGGACGCGCCGCTCGACCGGGCGGTCGACCGGTCCACCGCGTCCGCCGCGGCAAACTGCAATAATGGCACATTATCCCCTGAATTCCCGCCGCCCTTCCCGCCGTCCTCCCTCTCTGTACGAGCGCCGCTGATCATGTCCCTGACTCCCGCCCCCCGCATTGCCCCCAGCATCCTGTCCGCCGATTTCGCCCGCCTGGGCGAGGAAGTGCGCAACGTCATCGAGGCCGGCGCGGACTGGATCCACTTCGACGTCATGGACAACCATTACGTCCCCAACCTGACCATCGGCCCCATGGTCTGTGCCGCCATCCGGCCGCACGTCAAGGCGCCGATCGATGTGCACCTGATGGTGGAGCCGGTGGACGCGTTGATTCCCGAGTTCGCCAAGGCCGGCGCCGACATCATTTCCTTTCATCCGGAAGCCACGCGCCATATCGACCGCACCCTGTCGCTGATCCGGGACCATGGCTGCAAGGCCGGCCTGGTGTTCAATCCGGCCACGTCGCTGGAACATCTGGACTATGTGATGGACAAGCTGGACCTGGTGTTGATCATGTCGGTCAACCCCGGTTTCGGCGGCCAGAGCTTCATCGACAATGCCCTGGTCAAGTTGCGCCAGGCGCGCGCGCGCATCGACCGCTGGACCGAAGCCGGCGGCCACCACATCGCGCTGGAAGTCGACGGCGGCGTGAAGGTGGAGAATATCGCGCAGATCCACGCGGCTGGCGCCGATACCTTCGTCGCCGGCTCGGCCATCTTCGGCAAGCCCGACTACAAAGCCACGATCGACGCCATGCGCCAGGAACTGGCGCGCGCCAAGACGTTGGCAGCCTGATAAGGAATCGCACCCAATGACCACTTTCCGCGCCGCCTTGCTGGACCTCGATGGCACCCTGCTGGATTCCATTCCCGACCTGGCGATGGCCGCCAATGCCATGCGGGTGGAACTGGGCATGGAAGTACTGCGCGAGGACGTCATCGCCACCTTCGTCGGCAAGGGCGTGGACAATCTGGTGCGCCGCACGCTGGCCGCTTCACTGGAAGGCGGTGAGTCCGATGAAGCGCTGTTCCAGCGCGCCCGCGAGTCCTTCTATCGCCACTACCATCTGGTCAACGGCGACAAGGCCGTGGTGTTCGACGGTGTCATGGATGGCCTGAAAGCCATGCGCGAGCTGGGGCTGAAGTTGGCCGTGGTCACCAACAAGCCCACGGAATTCACGCTGCCCTTGCTGCAACGCACCGGTCTGGCCGGCTTTTTCCAGGCCGTGGTCTGCGGCGACACCTGCGAGCGCAAGAAGCCGGACCCGCAGCCCGTGCAGCACGCGTGCACCCTGCTGGACGTGCCGCCGGCATTCGCGGTCACCATCGGCGATTCCCTGAACGACACCCAGGCTGGCCGCGGCGCGGGCACCCGTACGCTGGTGGTGCCCTATGGCTACAACGAGGGGGTCGACGTGCGAACCCTGGAAGTCGATGGTATAGTTGCCACGCTGGTCGACGCCGCCGACTGGATCGCGCGCGATGGCGCCGTCCTGAAAACGGCGTGAGCTTGCGCCCGCATTATCCGGCTGCACCGCCGTATCCAGCGATGTCCCGTATTCAGCTTTACCCCTATTCGCTCACTTAGCATTCGTCAACGATCATGATCGCCCTGACCCTGTCGCAACCCGCTCGCGCCACTTGGCGCTGGTGGCGTTTGTCTTCCGGGTGGCGATGACCGACGCGCCGCGCTGAACGTATTCGTACACGGCGCCGCACACAGCAGGACGATCCCCACAAGCCCGGAACCAGAATGATGGCCGGGCTTTTTGCTGTTTACGCCCGGCGTGCAACAACACACCACCCGAGACCGACATGACCGAACTGGAATTCAAAGCGCTGGCCAAGGAAGGCTATAACCGCATCCCCCTGGTGGCGGAGACCTACGCCGACCTGGACACCCCGCTGGCGATTTACCTGAAACTGGCCCACGCCGGCCCGCAAGGCGGCCGCATGAGCTGCCTGCTTGAATCGGTGGTCGGCGGCGAACGCTTCGGCCGCTACTCCTTCATCGGCCTGCCCGCCAGCACCGTGATCCGCGCCACCGGCACGACCACCGAAGTCCTGCACGACGGCAACGTGATCGAGACCCACCAGGGCGATCCGCTGGCTTTCATCGAGCAATACCAGTCCCGCTTCAAGGTGGCGCTGCGCCCTGGCATGCCGCGTTTCGCCGGCGGCCTGGCCGGCTACTTCGGCTATGACACGGTGCGTCATATCGAGCCGCGCCTGGGCCCGGCGGTCAAGCCCTTCCCGGCCGGCATGGACGAAGGCACGCCCGACATCATGCTGCTGCATGTCGACGAACTGGTCATCGTCGACAACCTGGCCGGCCGCATCTACCTGATGGTGTACGCCGATCCCCGCAAGCCCGAAGCCTATGCCCAGGCCCAGCAGCGCCTGCGTGAACTGCGCGCCAAGCTGCGCAAGCCGGTGGAGATCCCCTACAGCCACGCCAGCATGCAGACCGAGGAAAGGCGCGACTTCAAGAAAGCGGATTATCTGGCCGCCGTACTGCGCGCCAAGGAATACATCGCCGCCGGTGACCTGATGCAGGTGCAGGTGGGCCAGGTCATCGCCAAGCCCTTCCGCGATTCGCCGCTGTCGCTGTATCGCGCGCTGCGGTCCTTGAATCCGTCGCCCTATATGTACTTCTGGAATTTCGGCGACTTCCAGGTGGTGGGCTCTTCGCCCGAGATCCTGGTGCGGCAGGAACGCGTGATCGAGCAAGGCGAGGAGAAATCGCAGATCACCGTGCGTCCGCTGGCCGGCACCCGCAAGCGCGGCGGCACGCCCGAGGAAGATGCCGCGCTGGCCGCCGAATTGCGCGCCGACCCCAAGGAGGTCGCCGAGCACGTGATGCTGATCGACCTGGCGCGCAATGACGTCGGCCGCGTGGCCGAGGTCGGCTCGGTCAAGGTGACCGACACCATGGCCATCGAGCGCTATTCGCACGTCATGCATCTGGTGTCCAACGTCACCGGCAATCTCGATCCCAAGATGACCAGCATGGATGTGCTGCGCGCGGCCTTCCCCGCCGGCACCCTGACCGGCGCGCCCAAGGTGCGCGCCATGGAGCTGATCGACGAACTGGAGCCCGTGCGCCGCGGCATCTACGGTGGCGCCGCCGGTTATCTGAGCTATGGCGGCGAGATGGACGTGGCCATTGCCATCCGCACCGGGGTGATCAAGGATGGCACGCTATACGTGCAGGCCGCCGCCGGCATCGTCGCGGACTCCAACCCCGAAGCCGAATGGGCCGAGACGGAAGCCAAGGCGCGCGCGGTGCTGCGGGCGGCCGAGCAGGTGCAGAACGGGCTGGACGAGCCGGCCTGAACCTGGGCATAGAGGCCTGGACCGCGGGTCCTGAGGCCTGGGTCCTGGGCCTGATCCTGGGCCTGGGCCCGGAGCCCGGGGCTTGGAGCGCCGTGTCCGCGCGCCCTCGGAAATCCAAGCCAACGCCTTCCAAAATGGGAAGGCGTTTTATTTCCTGCCGAGCGCGTATTTTTTCTTCAAACCCAGGAAACTGATTCCGAACGGCTGTTACTCATCAGCAAGCTCGGCCGTGAGCATTTGCCTTATGCCTTTTTGTCAGCATTCGCAGGGCCGGCCGCTTCCCCTGAATAAGAGTCCGCCATGCAAGCCTTCGCCCTCGCAACCCACCTCCACCGCCTTTTCCTGGGTGCCTCCGAGCTCAGCCAGAATGAAGCCCCGCCCACGCCAACCAACTGGCTGGGCACGGCTCAATACAAACAGCTGTTCCACAACGATGTCCCAGCGATTCAGGCCAAGGTCGGCGGCGAAAGGGCCGTGACGTTCAATTCCGAAGCGTACTTTCGTATCCTGGCCGACCGCCAGACAGACACCAAGATCATCAACGCGCAGACATCCTCCGAACCGCGCGTGGCACGCATCCGTGCGGATTCGGGCGCTAGCGACGCAGGGGCACGCAGCCGTGCGGATTCAGGCATACATGACGGTTACGTCACCGCCGACGAAAGTCCTCCGGCGTCTCCCACCTTGAGCCGCAAGATTTCCTCCGCGTCTTCCTATTGGTCGATCCCGGAAAGCCTCGCTCAATCGGACGAGGCGCAAGCCATGGTCGAAGAGCAAGCCGTCGTTGGAAATGTCGACGGCCCCGTCCACGCCGACAGCCTCGTCCACGAAGAGGCTGTACTGTCGTATGACGCCGGCGCCGAGGACGACATTGCCTACGCGGATGAGGACGAAAGCACGTCAATGGCGGATGATAGCCATCAGTTGGCTGACCAGGCGCCACAGCCGCTGCCACGTCTGCGGCGCTCATTGCTCCCGGTCCCGCAGCAGGACGTGCATTGGCTGCTCGGCCGCGCCCCGGCCCCCCCTGTGCTGCAGGCCGACGATGCAAGCGCGCAATCCATCCAGCTTGCCGCCACACTTTCAGCGTCGCCTGCAGCGCCGGTACCAACCTCGGCCACCGTCACGACTACGGCCATGGCCCCTGGGCATCCTGCGGCCGCCGCCCCGCTGAATCCTCTCCACGTCTTCGACTTTCCCAAGCGCGCGGCCCCCCAGCCCGTGCCGTGGTACAGCGGCATCGGCGGCTTCGTCATGGCGCAGTTGAATCGCCTGGTCGATGGCTTCAAGGCGGTGCGTGACATGGTCTACCCCGCCCCTGCGCCTGCCAGCGCCTATGCCTCGACGTCTTCGCTATCCATGTCCTCCGAGGAAATAGCCTTGACCTCGCTCAAAATCGCTCGGGAAGCGGCGGAGCGCTGCACGACGCAAGCGCGCGCGGCGGACGACATGAGCGCGATGCAAAAACTCAATTTCCGGACGGTGACCAGCCAGCGCGACATGTTCGCCAGCAACATCTACAACCAAGAGGTTGACGCCAAGGGAACCGCTCAGGAATCCATGCAAGAGAGCAAACAGGTCGTAAGGCAACTGTTCCAGAACACGTTCTCACAAGCCGAGCAAGCGCGGTTCTGGGAAGACATGGCTGTCCTGGCGCCTTTCGGCAATAAGCTGCCGAGCGGCTTGATGGAGATTGCCTCCCTGGCGGAGCCAACGGACTTCGCGGCGTACAAAAAGACCGTCATGGACGCGCTCGACAACTTTGCCGCCAATATGGACAGCCTGATGCAAGCGCAGTCGGCGTCGACGGTAGCGCCAAGCCACGGCTGATGTGACGTAGCGTGGCGTCACGCGAACGGTAAGCGTGAAGGCCCGGCCTTACACGCCCGGCCTCAACCCTTCCATCGCGCGGCCGCGCATCACCCGGCCCGCGATGAAACGGGCGATGGCCGGGCCCGTCATCACCACCAGCACGAAGCGCAAGGTCTGCATCGCCAGCACGAAGGACATGTCCACATCGTGGCTGGTGGCCGCGATGATGGCGACCGAGTCGGCGCCGCCCGGACTGGTGGCCAGATAAGCGGTCAAGGGATCGATGCCCGCCAGTTTCACCAGGGCCACGGCAAACAAGCCGCAGATACCGATCAACAAGAAAGTCGATACCAGCACCTTGGGCAGCGCCCGCCACGCCACCCCCAGAATGGGACGCGTGAACCGCAAGCCGATATTCCAGCCGACGGTGGCATAGGCCAGGGCCAGCAGCCAGGGCGGCAGCTCCAGCGTCATGCCCTCGACCAAATGCAGGGCGATGCCGACACCCATGGGCAGCAGCAAAGCGCCCGCCGGGATGCGCAGCACGGTGCCCAGCCACGAACCTCCCAGCGCCAGCACCATCGTCACAAGAAAGGCCCAGGGCGAGACCGGCGGAAACCAGTCGATCGCCACGGGCGGCGCGGCGTCCGGTGCACCGATGTCGACGAATAGATGCGCCACCAGCGATGCCACCACGGCCACGCACACCACGCGCAAATATTGCATGAAGGCGACCAGGCGGGTGTCGGCGCCATAGGATGCCGCCATCAGCGTCATCGCGGCGGCCGCGCCGGGCGAAGCGCCCCACACAGCGGTGGTACCCGGAAACACACGCCAGCGCGCCAGCAGGTACCCCAGCCCATTGGCCGCGATGGTGACCGCGGCGACGCCGCCAAAGAACAAAGGCCATTTATCGGCCACCGTGCCCACGACCGAAGGCGGAATACCGCGCGCGATCATGCAGCCGATCAGGCCCTGCGCCGCGATGAACAGCGGACCGGACAAGCGCACTTGCAGGCCCACCACCATGGCCAGCACGGCCGCCAGCATGGGCCCAAGCATCAAACCCGCGGGCAGGCCGGCATGATGCAGCAGCGTGGCCAGCAGAGCGGACACCGCAATGAGCAGGGACCAGGTCCGTAGACGGGGCCAGAGGACGTGGGAAAAGGACGGGACGCTGCTCATACCTGTGCCAGCCTCTCCAGCAAGCGCACCGCCTGCGCCAGCGTCTTGCGCTCGACCGGATCCAGGTGCGCATGGATGGCGCCGGAAAGCCAGTCTTCGCGGGCCGCGCGATGCGCCTTGAACCAGGCCTGGCCCTTGGGCGTCATCGACCACAGCGTCTGGCGGCCATCGTCAGGGTCCGGCACACCGTTCACGTAACCGGCCTCGTTCAGCGAGGCCACCAGCGCGCCCATCGATTGGGGCTTGACCCCTTCCGCGCGCGCCAGCGTGGTGACGGTGGCGCAGGCCAAGCGCTCCAATTGCGCCAGCGCGGTGACCTGCGGCCAAGTCAGCGCGGACGTCGGCGTTTCATCACGCAGGCGCCGGCGTAAACGGCTGATGGACGCACGCAGGTCCGCCGCGATGCGCAGCGTTTCCTGGGTGCCCGAAGGCGCGCGTGGGGGGGTCATGGAATTACCTTCGAAACTGACGTCCGGAAGGAGGCCGCCAGGCAAGGGACGCGCGCCGGTATCTGTCATCGACACCCTCATGGCGCGGTTCGATGCGGGAATGTATGAAGTTTACCTTCAAAGTTTGCCTGAAGAAAAGCGCGCCGATGCCGCCCGCCCACACAGGGTGCGAATACATTCGCCTACAACTCATTGCTGACATTAACCGGGGAGATTGCCTACGCTGATACCTCTCACTCGCCACGCCGGGCGCTTTCATGACAGCGCTGCAAGATGGCAAGGCGACCCGGCGTATCATGCGCCCTCGCGGTCCAAGTTGTAGCCATCACTGCATGAAAGCCATCCTCTCCACCGACCAAGGCGCCGTCCTGCGCGATGTGGGTCTGCCTATCCCCCAACCCAATGAAATCCTGGTGCGCGTGCGCGCGGCCGGCCTGAATCGCATCGATCTGGCCACCCTGGCCGCGCAGAACGACAGCATCCTGGGCATGGAATGGGCCGGCGAAATCGTCGACGTCGGCTCGCGGGTCACGGAACGCAAGGTCGGGGAACGCGTGATGTGTACCGGCCCTGGCGCCTTTGCCGAATACGCGGTGACCGATTGGGGCCGCTCCATGCCCATCCCGTCCGCCGGGGTGTCCTTCGAGGAAGCGGCCACGCTGATGCTGGCGTTGCAGACCATGCACGATGCCCTGGCGACACGGGCGCAGCTCAAGCACGGTGAATCGGTCCTGATCCATGGTGCCAGCTCCGGCGTCGGCCTGATGGCCATGCAGATCGCCCGGTACCTGGGCGCGAAACGGGTCTTCGGCACGTCCACCAATGCCGCGCGCCGTGCCCGTCTGCACGAGTTCGGTGCCGATGTCGCCCTGGACCCCAAGGACGAAGACTGGACCGAGCAGGTCGTCGCCCACACCCACGGCAAAGGCGCGGACGTCATCATCGACCAGATTTCCGGTCCGGATTTCCACCGCACCATGCAGGCCGCCGCCATTCTTGGCCGCATCGTCAACGTCGGCCGCCTGGGCGGCGGGCAAGGCCAGGTGGACTTCCAACTGCACGCCCTGCGCCGCATCACCTATACCGGTGTCACGTTCCGCACGCGTACGGTGGAGGAAGTGCGCGCCATCACGGCCGCCATGCGGGCCGACCTGGGCAAGGCGGTTGCCGACGGCACGCTGCGCCTGCCCATCGACAGTGTGTTCACCCTGGAGCAGGCGGCCGAGGCGCTGGAACGCATGGCGACCAATGCGCATCTGGGCAAGATCGTCTTGAAGGTTTGACAGCTGCGCGTCAGATTCGCCAGCGCGATAAAGTAACAGGCATTGCCGTGTGGGAGCAGCGTCGCCGCTCTCGCCGGTCTCTGCCATGGAAGGAAAAAAAATGCATATAGGATTGATCGGCCTGGGCCGTATGGGCGCCAACATTGCCCGCCGTCTGCTGCGCGGCGGCCATGCCGTGACCGGCTATGACCGCGCCGCGGCCGCCGTCACCGCCTTGAGCACGGATGGCGGTGGCGCCGCCGACAGCGTCGCGGCGCTGGTGCAGGCGCTGCCCCTGCCGCGCGTCGTGTGGGTCATGCTGCCCGCCGGCGCCATCACGGAAGCCACCATCCAGGAGCTGGCCGGTTTGCTGCAGCCCGGCGACATCATCATCGATGGCGGCAACACCATGTACAAGGACGACATGCGGCGCGCCCGTGAGCTGGCCGGACGCGGCATCGAATATGTCGACGTCGGTACGTCCGGCGGCGTCTGGGGCCTGGAACGCGGTTACTGCATGATGATAGGTGGCGCAAAGAAGGTGGTGGATCACCTGGATCCCATCTTCGCCTGCCTGGCGCCGGGCCTGGGCGACATCGCGCGCACGCCGGGCCGCGCGGGCAGCGATCCGCGTGCCGAGCAAGGCTATATCCATGCCGGCCCGGCGGGCGCCGGCCATTACGTGAAGATGGTGCACAACGGTATCGAATACGGTTTGATGCAGGCCTACGCGGAAGGCTTCGACCTGTTGCGTTCCAAGGGTTCGGACAGCGTGCCCGAGGACCAGCGCCTGCCTATCAATGTGGCCGACGTCGCGGAAGTATGGCGGCGCGGCAGCGTGGTGTCGTCCTGGTTGCTCGACCTGACGGCCATCGCGCTGGCGCGCGATGCCGAGTTGAGCACGTTCTCCGGCGCGGTGGCCGACAGTGGCGAAGGCCGCTGGACCATCGATGCCGCGGTCGAGCAGGCGGTACCGGTGCCGGTGTTGGCCGGCGCCCTGTTTGCGCGTTTCCGCTCACGCCAGGAGCATACGTATGCGGACAAGATCCTGTCCGCCATGCGTTTCGGCTTTGGCGGTCACGTCGAGAAGAAGGACTGAGCCCCCCTGGCCCCACCCCTCTGGACCTGTGCATAGGCCCTTTAACCTGGAGCAAGCCATGACCGGATCTACCCGTACTCCCGCCGCCAGCGGCACCCTGCAGGTGTTTGCGACGCCCGCCGAACTGATCGAAGGCACGGCCAAATGGCTGGTCGAACATATCGAGGCCAGCGAGGACCGCTATGCGCTGGCTTTGTCCGGCGGGTCCACGCCCAAGCCTCTATATGAACGGCTGGCCCGCCCGGATCTGGCGCGCCGCATCGATTGGCAACGCGTGCATTTGTTCTGGGGCGACGAGCGCTTCGTGCCCCACGACCATCCGGACAGCAACTACCGCATGGCGAAGCTGGCGTTGATCGATCATGTGCCCATCCCGGCCGCGAATGTGCATCCAGTGCCCACCGACGGTACGCCGGAAGCGGCCGCCCAGCGCTATGCGCGGACCCTGCGGGATTACTACGGCGCCGAGCGGCTGGATGTGAATCGGCCCTTGTTCGATCTGAATCTGCTGGGAATAGGCGACGACGGCCACACGGCCTCGCTGTTTCCCGGGGCGCCCCAGTTGCTGGAAGAAAAGGAATGGGCGGTGGCGGTGGTCGGACAGAAACCGGAGCCGCGCATCACGCTGACGTATCCAGTGCTGGATAGCGCGGACACCGTCATCTTCCTGGCGCAGGGCGAGGCCAAGCGCGACCCGGTCACGCGGGCCCGCCGCCATGATCCGCGCACGCCGGCGGGCCTGGTGGCGCCGCGCGGGGATCTGCTGTGGTTCCTCGACAAGGCAGCCGCGCCGGCGCAATAAGCCAGGAAGTCTTGCGGTACTGACGGCGGACGGGTGCGCACAGGCGACCCATGGGCCAGGGCAGACCGGGGACCCGGCGAGCCGCCCCGCCAGAGGATGATGGATGATGGCCGGCATATGCTTATATGATGATCATCATCCAATAAATGGCGTGTCGACAGCCTTTGCGCAGTTGCGCTACACTCGACGGCGTTTATTTCGCGATTTTTTCCGGTAATTCGAATCCGTGATGCTCTACGCAACGTTCAACACTCAGTGGTGGCGCTTCTCTTAAGAAGCGGCACGTTGTTGCGTATATGAATCGCACCTTGCCGCCGTACCGGCAGCGAGGTCATGTCCCAGACGGCTCACCGGCACGGCGGCTCCAAGAACCCAGGAGATTGCCCGATGCTTTGCTGTCCTACCCTTCCTACACCTTCCGCCGCCGCCGGCCTGACCCGCGACGGACGTGTGCGCGCCGCGCAGCCCTTCCTTCCTTCCATTTCGCTTTGACGCTCAAGAGGTTGACTATGTCCCGGCTGCTCATGCTCGACAATTACGACTCCTTCACCTACAACCTTGTGCAGTACTTCGGCGAACTGGGCGAGGACGTCAAAGTGGCGCGCAACGACCAGATCACGCTGGAAGAAATCCACGCCATGAAGCCGGACCGCATCTGCGTATCGCCCGGCCCCTGCTCGCCCAACGAGGCCGGCATCTCGGTGGCGCTGATCAAGGAATTCGCGGGCAAGCTGCCCATCCTGGGAGTCTGCCTGGGCCATCAGGCCATTGGTACCGCCTTCGGGGGCGACATCGTGCGCGCGCCCAACATCATGCACGGCAAGACGGTGCGCATCACCCATACGGGCACCGACATCTTCACGGACCTGCCGACGCCCTACACGGTGATTCGCTACAACTCGTTGACCATCGATCCCAAGACCTTGCCGGATTGCCTGCAGGTGACCGCCACGGCCGAGGATGGTGACATCATGGGTGTGCGTCATAAAACCCTGCCGATTTACGGAGTACAGTTCCACCCGGAATCGGTGTTGAGCGAGCATGGCCATGCGCTCATGCGCAACTTCCTGAATATCTGACGACAAGCCGCAAAGGCGTAGACCATGACCATCTCTCCCACCGAAGCGCTGACCCGTTGCATCGAGCACCGTGAAATTTTTCACGACGAAATGCTTCATCTGATGCGTATGCTGATGCGCGGCGAAATGTCGCCGCAGATCGCCAGTGCGCTGCTGATGGGGCTGCGCGTGAAGAAGGAAACGATAGGCGAGATCACCGCCGCCGCCCAGGTGATGCGGGAATTCGCCACGCCTGTACACACGCCCTATCCTGAAGAACTGCTGGACATGTGCGGCACGGGTGGCGACGGCAGCCACACCTTCAACATTTCGACCACGGCCATGTTCGTGGCCGCGGCCGCCGGTGTGAAGATCGCCAAGCATGGCAATCGCAGTGCATCATCGTCGTCCGGCAGCGCGGACGTGCTGGAAGCCCTGGGCGCCAACCTGCAATTGACGCCCGAACAAGTGGCGCAATGCATCGAAGCCACGGGCATCGGTTTCATGTTCGCGCCGGCCCACCATGGCGCCATGAAGAACGTGGCGGCGGTGCGCAAGGAGCTGGGCGTACGCACCATTTTCAATATCCTCGGCCCCCTGACCAACCCCGCCGGCGCCGCCAATCAGTTGATGGGTGTGTTCCACCCGGACCTGGTCGGCATCCAGGTGCGCGTGCTGGAGCGGCTCGGTTCGCGCCACGTACTGGTGGTGCATGGCAAGGACGGGATGGATGAAGCGTCGCTGGGCGCCGCCACCCTGATAGGCGAGCTGAAGGACGGCGTGGTCAGCGAATACGAAATCCACCCGGAGGACTACGGGCTATCCATGATGTCCAACCGTGGCATCAAGGTGTCCAATCGGGATGAATCGCGCGACCTGATCGTCGAAGCCCTGTCGGGCAAGGCCGGACCGGCGCGTGACATCGTCGCATTGAATGCAGGCCTGGCGATTTATGCCGGCAACGGCGCGCCCACTATCGACGCGGGTTTGAAGCTCGCTTTTGAAACTATTAACAACGGCGCTGCCCGGGACAAGTTGGAACAATTCTGCGCCTACACCCGGAAGGTCTGAACGGGAAATATTGAAATGAACGACATTCTTGCGAAGATCCTTGCCGTCAAGGCAGAGGAAGTCGCCACCGCGCGCCAATTGCGCAGCGAAGCGGAACTGCTGCGTGAAGCGCAGGCCCGCCAGGACGTGCGCGGTTTCGCGCAAGCCATCGAAGACAAGATCGCCGCGGGCAAGCCCGGCATCATCGCCGAGATCAAGAAGGCCTCGCCGTCGCGCGGCATCTTGCGCGAGAACTTCAACCCCGCCGAGATCGCCGCGACATACGCGGCGCATGGTGCGGCCTGCCTGTCGGTATTGACCGACGTGCAGTTCTTCCAGGGTTCGCACGACCACCTGCGCCAGGCGCGCGCGTCCTGCCCGCTGCCCGTGCTGCGCAAGGACTTCGTGATCGATACTTATCAGATCATCAACGCGCGTGCGTTGGGCGCGGACTGCGTGCTGCTCATCGCGGCCGCGCTGACGCCGTCCCAACTCAAGGACATGGAAGCGTGCGCGATGGATCTGGGCATGGACGTGCTGGTGGAAGTGCACGACGCGCAGGAACTGGACGTGGCCTTGGGCATGCGCACGCCGCTGCTGGGTATCAACAATCGCAACCTGCGCACGTTCGAGACTTCCTTGAACAACACGCTGGACCTGCTGCCGCGCATTCCCGCCGGCCGCCGCGTCGTGACCGAAAGCGGCATCCTCAAACCCGAGGACGTGCAGCTGATGCGCGCCAAGGGCGTCGATGCCTTTTTGGTGGGCGAAGCCTTCATGCGCGCGCAGGACCCCGGGGCGGAACTGGCGCGGCTGATCGCCTGATCAGCGCGCTTCATTGCGCCGGTGGAATCGCGCAGATCGATGAACGGGTCAGGAAGCGTTTTTCACGGCCGTTGTCGAGTGAGAACATGCCGCCCCGGCCAGGGACGACGTCGATGATCAGGTCGGTGTGCTTCCACACTTCGTATTGCGCGCCACCGATGTAGAAGGGCGCGCCCCCGATTTCACCTAGCAGGACATCATGGTCGGCCAGCAGGAACTCGCCCTGCGGATAACACATGGGCGACGAACCGTCGCAACAGCCGCCGGATTGGTGGAACATGATGGGCCCATATTCCGCGGTCAGTTCCGCGATCAGCGCCAACGCGGCAGGCGTCGCCGTGACCTTGCCGATATCTTCGTGGTCGCGCACCGCTGTGTGAGCGCCGCCTGTTGAATGCGCAGTGGCCATGATGCCTTGCTCCAATGTTGCTTGCTTACGGTAAGCGCAGTGGCCTGTCGGCGCGCCGTCGACAGGCTGCTTCACTCTCGTCGCCGCAATGCGCGCTGCAAAGCCACGGGCCAAACGGGGCGGCCCCGCGCCGCCCCACCTTGCTCTCGTAGCGCCCTAGGTCAGAAGAACCCCAGCTTCTTCGGGCTGTAGCTGACCAGCAGGTTCTTGGTCTGTTGATAATGATCCAGCATCATCTTGTGCGTTTCGCGCCCGATGCCGGACTGCTTGTAGCCGCCAAACGCCGCATGCGCCGGATAGGCGTGATAGCAGTTGGTCCACACCCGGCCCGCCTGGATGGCGCGCCCCATGCGATAGGCGGTATTGCCGTCGCGCGACCACACGCCCGCGCCCAGGCCGTATAGCGTATCGTTGGCAATCGACAGCGCATCGTCGGCATCCTTGAAGGTGGTCACGGCCACTACCGGCCCGAAGATTTCCTCCTGGAAGACGCGCATGGTGTTCTTGCCTTCGAACACCGTGGGCTGCACGTAATACCCATCCTTCAACTCACCGGACAACTGCGCGCGTGCGCCACCCGCCAATACCTTGGCGCCTTCCTGCTTGCCGATGTCCAGGTAGGACAGGATCTTCTCCAACTGCTCGCTGGAAGCCTGTGCGCCTATCATCGTGTCGGCATCCAGCGGATTGCCTTGCTTGA
The DNA here is from genome assembly GCF_021325795.1 of Bordetella sp. LUAb4. GTDB lineage: Bacteria > Pseudomonadota > Gammaproteobacteria > Burkholderiales > Burkholderiaceae_B > Bordetella_C. The sequence continues at coordinate 1,179,550 of NZ_JAHPZX010000001.1, forward strand.
TGGCGGCCACGCGCTTGAGCGCGCGCTCCATGAAGCGGTCATAAATCGATTCCTGGATCAGCGCGCGGCTGGGGCAGGTGCATACCTCGCCTTGGTTCAACGCGAACATGACGAAGCCTTCGATAGCCTTGTCGAAGAAATCATCGTCCTGCGACGCGACGTCGGCGAAGAAGATGTTCGGCGATTTGCCCCCCAGCTCCAGCGTGACCGGTATCAGGTTCTGCGAGGCGTACTGCATGATCAGCCGCCCGGTGGTGGTTTCACCGGTGAAAGCGATCTTGGCGATGCGCTTGTTGGACGCCAGCGGCTTGCCCGCTTCCAGGCCGAAACCCGTGACGATGTTGAGCACGCCCGGCGGCAGCACGTCGGCGATCAGCTCCGCCAGCACCAGGATGCCGGTGGGGGTCTGTTCAGCGGGCTTGAGCACCACGCAGTTGCCGGCGGCCAGCGCGGGGGCCACCTTCCATGCCGCCATCAGGATGGGGAAGTTCCAGGGAATGATCTGGCCGACCACGCCCAGCGGTTCCTTGAAGTGATAAGCCACGGTATCGGCATCGATTTCCGACAGTCCGCTTTCCTGCGCGCGGATGGCGGCGGCGTAGTAGCGGAAGTGATCGACGGCCAGGGGCAGGTCGGCGGCGCGGGCTTCGCGTATCGGCTTGCCGTTGTCCCAGGTCTCCGCGGTGGCCAGCAGTTCCAGGTTCTCCTCGATGATGTCCGCGATGCGGTTCAGCATGCGCGCGCGCTCGGCCACGGAGGTCTTGCCCCAGGCGGGCGCGGCTTTGTGCGCGGCATCCAGCGCCAGTTCGATGTCGCGCGCGGTCGAGCGCGCATTGCGGGACAGGACCTGGCCGGTGACCGGGGTCACATTGTCGAAATACTGCCCCTCGGCGGGCGCCTGCCAGCGGCCGCCTATGAAATTGTCGTATTGCTTCTTGAAATTGACGGGGGTGCCGTAGGCATCCGGGGCGACACGGGTTGCGGTATCCATGCTGTCTCCTGTTTTGAATGTTGACCCTGGCTACAGGCCTGACCTTGTTCTTGCAATATGTGTGCCAAGTGTCTTCGCAGCCAGGACATCCGCAGGGCTCCGCCCTCCGGACATCCTCGGAAATCATGTTGAGGGGCTGCGCCCCTCAACACGCCCGCGCAGACGGTGGAGAAGCCGCGCGCTTTCGGCCTTGGCCTGCCGCACCGGGCCTGCCTCACTAGTGTGGGAACGTTACGCGCGTGGACAAGCCTCGGGACGCGTGCGAAAGTACGCGGAAGCCGCCGGCCGCTGGCGCGCGCGGGACCGTGTTGTCGCGTTTTGCGACAGATAACGGCGACAGGTGTCGCAGAACGCCTACCGGAGACCATCATGTCCATACCGTCCCACCAGGCTGCGCTCAGCGCGGCACGCCGGCTGTTCCGGCAGAAGGGTGTCGTACCGGAACACGTGCTGGCCGAACCCATCCTGCGCTCGTGGCGCCGCTGCGCCGAGTCGGGCCAGGACATGCGCGGTGCCCGTCTGCCGGACTTGTTGACCCAGACCGAACTACGCCAGGAATTGGACCGGCATGCGGCCTTGCGCCGGTTGTGCGCACCGGCCATGACGGACATGAAACAACGGGCGCGCGCCGCCGGTGGCCTGGTGGTCCTGACCGACGCCGCGGGCCTGGTGCTGGACAGCGGTGGCAATGTCGACTTCCTGGACCGCGCCAGCCAACTGGCGTTGGCACCCGGCGCGTCGTGGAGCGAAGCGGCCGCGGGTACCAATGCCATCGGCACCGCGCTGATCGAGCGCCGCGCCATTGTCGTGCAGGGGGCCGAACATTATTTCGAGCCGAATCGCGTGCTGACGTGCGCGGCCATGCCCATCCAGGATCCCGCCGGACGCACCCTGGGCCTGCTGGACCTGACGTGCCATGCGGACGGCCGTTGGCGCGATGCCGGCGACAGCCTGCGGGCCGCGATCGATCAGGTGGAAAGCGCGCTGTTCGAAGATCTGGCGGTGTCTTGCCTGATGCTGCGGCTGCACACGCGGGCGGATGGCCTGGAACAGGACACCGCCGCCCTGCTGGCCTTCGACGGCGACATGCTGGCAGCAGCCAACCGGCACGCACTGGCGCTACTCGGCATCGACCGCGCGGGTCTGGGGGTATTCCGCTATGAAGACCTGTTCGCCGGCACCCCCGGGCAGGCTGCTGCGTCGGGTCGTTTGCACCGGCAAAATGGCCAGATGTTGCATGCGCACGTGCGCTGGCCCGATCAGGGCCTTGCTGCCCGGCCAGGGGCAATCAACCCAATCGTTGGCGGGCGCGATGCGAACGTCGGGTGCGCCGCCCCTGCGCCAGACCTGGTCCCGGCGCAGGGTTGGTCCCCGCCGGCCGCCCTCGCGTGGGACCGGCGGACGCGTCATCGGCGGACGCAAGAGGACCAGCGGCCGGCCGTGCCGTCCCAGTCCTACTGGTTCGATGCGGCAACGCTTGGCGAACTGGCGCGCACGGTGCGCTTGCTGGATGCCGGCGTCGCGGTGCTGCTGCAGGGCGAGACAGGCGTGGGCAAGGAGATCTTCGCGCGGCAGATGCATCAGCGTAGCGAACGCGCTGGCGGTCCTTTCGTGGCGGTCAATTGCGCCGCGTTGCCGGAAACGCTGATCGAATCCGAACTGTTCGGCTACGAGGACGGCGCCTTCACTGGCGCGCGCAGGCAGGGCAGCAAAGGCCTGCTGCGCCAGGCCCAGGGCGGCGTGCTGTTCCTGGATGAGATCGGCGACATGCCTTTGGCCTTGCAGGCGCGGCTGCTGCGTGTGCTGCAGGCACGCGAAGTGACCCCGCTTGGTGGCGGCCGCGCGGTGCCGGTCGATTTCGCCTTGATCTGCGCCACGCATCAGGCCCTGGACATCGGCCATGGCATTGGTGGCAGTGGCAGTGGCGGCAACGTCGGCGCGGCGACGGCCGTGAACAGCCCGGTCCGCGGCGACCTGTATTTCCGCATTGCCGAATACACCGTGCGTCTGCCCGCCTTGCGCGAATATGCCGATCGCGCCGCCATCGTGCGCGCGCTGTGGGACACGCGTTGCGGCGCTGCGGGCGACGGCCCGTCATTGCCCGCCGAAGTGCTGCGCCTGTTGACGGACTATGCGTGGCCAGGCAACTTCCGTCAGTTGTCGACGACCCTGCGCACGTTGCACGTCTTGGCCGGTGATGAAGACGTGCGCGTCGACATGCTGTCCGCCGACATCCGCGGTGCCTCGCCATCCTTGGTCGAAGACGCCGCTGCCGGCACGCTGCAAGGCCTGACCGACCTTGCCATCCGCAACGCGCTGCAAGCCTGCGACGGCAACGTCAGCCAGGCCGCACGTCGTCTGGGCATGCACCGAAGCACCTTGTACCGCCGCGTCAAGAGCGGCGCAACATGAAGTGTCGGACGAGTCCCCTGTTCGGCGCGGCCTTGAACACCACGCGTTGACGGCCTGCCCGCATACTACGCGGGCTTTTTGAGGAGACTCAAGTCTACTCATCGGGGTGATGGCGGAAGGCAGCAGGAGTCGAACCTACCTGGGAACGGCTGACGCCCCCAACCGGGTTTGAAGCCCGGCCGTGCCACCGGGCACGGATGCCTTCCTTATGTCATCGCGACAAGGTAATCACATTTCCCACTGCGCGTCAGCGCGTGGAATGTGGGTGTCGCGTACGCGGCGAGTGTATCCGACGCGGTCGAAGAACTCCAGGATCTGGATGGCACGCTTGCGGCCCAGGCCGGTGGCATCGCGAAAGGCCGCGGCCTCGATGCCGCGTGACGGCGCCTGCGCTATCGCGGCCATCAACCGCAGCAGCTCTCGCACACGCTCACGGTGATAGAAAAGGTCCTTCACGATCTGGCTGACCTCGCCTCGTCGCATCAGCTTGCGCAGCAAGGCGCGCACGCGGTCTTCCGGTTGATTATGGCGGCGCGCCAAGTCGCGTACCCACGGCGGGTCATAGGCGCCCGCCAGGAGATCGGGTAACAGGCGTTGCGCCAACGCTTCGTCTTCCTCGCTGAGCGCGGCGCTATGCCCGGGTAAATGCAGCCAGGGGCCATTGCGCTGGATTTCACCGTCGCGCAGCAAGTCGTCGACCAAAGCGTGCAACAGCCCGTCGTCCAGCGCGGGCCACGCCATGCGGCGCAGACGGCCGATGTCGGCGCCGGGCTCGTCGGGCAGATCGTCATGAAACTTGCGCAGCGCCCCCAGCGCCGCATCCCGCAAGGCATCACGGTGACGCCGCAGAATAACGATGTCGCCGATGCGCAAAGCTTCAGTAGGCAAGCGCGAGGACATCGCCGCAACGGCGGCGTCGTTCGACAAGGCTGTCGGCGTGGCGCGATCGATCAAGGACGCTGCATCGAAGGGGCGGCCGGTGAGGCGTTGCAGGTCGACGGTGCGAACGCCCAGTGGGGCTTGGGCAAGGACAGGGTCCAGGCGCCCGTCAGAGAGCATGGCTTCGATGGCATCTAGCCACGCCAGCCGCGCGGCAGAGCGGCGCTTGCGGTCGGGTGCCTGCGGGTCAAGCATAACGCCCCCGCCTATGCTGCGGGTGGCCTGCGCATTGCGCGCGATGAAGCGGTCGCCAGCGCTGGCGCAGACAGGTTTGTCGAAGACCAATTGAACGCGCCCGCTCGTGCCCGGCGCGATGCTGTCCGCCGACAGGGGCACGACATGCGCCAGGCGTCGCGCGGCGCCCCAATGAATATGCAGCGGCGTCCACGCCTTGACCGTGGTATCGGCATCGGCCAGCAAGCGCAGGTCCACATCGATGCGGGTGGTTGGCGCCATCGCCCGGTCATCGGCGATCCAGTCGCCCCGTTCGATGGCTCGGGTGTCGATACCGGCCAGGTTCAAGGCGCAGCGCTGGCCCGCCACGCCAACCGTGGCGGCACGATTCTGCGCGTGCAAGCTGCGCACGCGGACAGGCGTACCCGCAGGCGCGAGCACCAGCGCCACGGCGTCGCGATCGTGCTGCTGGCCGTCCTGTCGTGGCCCGCCTTGCCGTGTTTCATCGCACGGCAAGTCAGGCGGATCGTGCTTCGCTGCCTTGCTCGTCGGAGCAACTTCCAAACGTCCGCTGAAGACCGTCCCGGTGACCACGGTGCCGTGGCCCGCGAGCGTGAAGACGCGATCCACCGCCAGGCGGAAGAAGCCGTCCTCCCGTCTTGCGGGCAAGGCCGACGCGCAGGCGAACAAGTGATTACGCAAGCGCACGACATCGTCCCCGTCCGGCCCCGCCTGGGCGTTGACCGGAAACACCGGCGCCTGGGCCAGCATGGTGCCGGCAAGCAAAGACCGTACTTGCAATTCCACTTCGGCCACACGCGCCACGTCGACGCGGTCGACCTTGGTCAGGGCCACCGCGCCGCGTGTCACGCCCACGAGTTCCAGAATGGCCAAGTGTTCGCGCGTCTGCGGCATCACGCCGTCGTCGGCGGCGATCACCAGCAAGCCGAAGTCCATACCGCTGGCGCCGGCGACCATGGTGTGCACCAGTTTTTCGTGGCCGGGCACATCGATGAAACCCAACACCTGGCCATCCGGAGCCGGCAGATACGCATAGCCAAGCTCGATGGAAATACCGCGCGCCTTCTCTTCCTTCAGCCGATCCGTGTCCACACCGGTAAGCGCGCGCACCAAGGTCGATTTGCCATGGTCGATATGACCGGCAGTGCCGATGATCACGACGGCCGCGCCTTTCCGGACGCATCCGGATCAGATGCAACCGATACCGGGACAGTCGGCGATACCGCGAAAATTGACGACGCCGGTAGCGGCGATGCAGCAGGCTTTGCAGGACTCAAATCCATAGCAAGCTGCGGCAGCTGCGCCACGAAGACAGCTTCGTCGTCAGCTTCCAGGCAGCGCAGGTCCAGCCACAGCGCGTTGTCGGTGATCCGTCCGATGACTGGCCGGGGCAATCCGCGCAAGGCTTCTTCCAACCGGCTCAGGGCACGGCCGGCGCGGGACTTCCCGGCCGCCCTTATGACCAAGCCGCAACTGGGCAGTTGATCCACCGGCAAGGCACCGCTGCCGATCTGGCTGAACATGGGCGCCATGCTGACCTCGTAAGCGGCTCCCACCACGGCCTGCAGCGCGGGCGCCAGGCGCGTGGCCTGTTCCTGCATCACGGCCTGCGGACGCGTCAGCAGCCGCAAGGTGGTCAAGCGTTGCGGCAGCAGCTCCGGCGCGCGATAGAGCGCCAGCACCGGCTCCAACGCGGCCAACGTCAACTTGCCCACCCGCAGCGCCCGTTTCAAAGGATTCTTCTTGATCTTGCGTATGAGATCCGCACGGCCGACGATCAGGCCCGCCTGCGGACCGCCCAGCAATTTGTCGCCGCTGAAGGTCACCAAGTCCGCACCCGTCGCGATGGTCTCGCGCACCGTATCCTCGCGCGGCAAACCCCATTGCGTCAGGTCGACCAGCGTGCCGCTGCCCAGGTCCACCGCCGCCGGCAGCCCCTTCGCATGGGCAATACGGGCCACCTCCGCGATACCCACGCTATGGGTGAAGCCGCTGATGGCGTAGTTGCTGCAATGGACCTTCATCAGCATGGCCGTCTTGGGTCCGATGGCGTTCTCGTAGTCCGCCGCATGCGTGCGATTGGTCGTGCCGATTTCCACCAGTTTCGCGCCCGCCCGCTTCATGATGTCCGGCACGCGAAACGCGCCGCCGATTTCCACCAGCTCGCCGCGTGACACCACCACTTCCTTGCGTTCGCCCAAGGCGTTCAACATCAACAGCACAGCGGCCGCGTTGTTATTGACCACGGTGGCGGCCTCGGCGCCGGTCAGCTCGCGCAGCAGGTCGACGATCAGATCGTCGCGATCACCCCGGCCGCCGCTGGCCAGGTCGAATTCCAGATTGGCCGGCGTGGTCAGCGCGCGCACCACGGCCTGCACCGCCGCCTCCGGCAACAAGGCACGGCCTAGATTCGTATGCAGCACGGTGCCGGTCAAATTGAAGACCGCGCGCAGGCGCGGCGCAATCAATGCCGCCAACCTTGCGCCGATCAGCTTCGCCAGCGCATCCGGCTGCAACTCCATTGTGAGATGCTGGACCGATCCGAACGCCAAATCGTCAAGAGACTCGGCACCGTCTACATCTTTGGGCTGAGAGGAGACAGAGGCGGAGGTAGAGGTAGAGGTAGAGGTGGATGCGGCGGCGCCTGTACCAGCGCCCGCCGCCAACACCGCCGGCCGCAGCTCATCCAGCCTTGCCCGCAATGCCGCGACCGTCGCACCGTGCCCGTACCGGGCCGTTAGCGCTGCCACGGCAGGCGTGGCGAGCAGTCGGTCGACGGAAGGAATCCGCAGTGCGCTGTCCGTCATGCGCTACTCCCGCGCTGCCGAGGTGGCGCCAGTTGCAGAACCAAAAGCCGAAGCTGATCCCGATCCCGATCCCGAGTCCGAGCCAGAACCCGATCCCGCCTCCGATCCCTCATCCTCCCCCTGCCACAGGAAAGGATTACCGCTGGCCCGCTGGTACCCCGCCTCTCCCACCATCACATCCAGCCCCAAGGTCGCCAGGTCATCCGCGATGGGATCCACGTCGAAGTCCTTGTCCTGCGCGAAGATCTTGCGATAGGTATGGCAGCTCTCGCAGGTCTCGGCCCGGGCCGCTTCCTTTTCCGGCGCGCGCCCCTCGGCCTCGATGCCCCGATAAGCGATATCCTTGGTCTCCTCGCACGTCGTGCATTTCACGCGCACCACATGCCACTGCGTCGAGCACAGCGAACAGCACAGATAGCGATATCCTTCCTGCTGTCCGCCCACACGCAACACACTGGCGACCGGCAGCGACCCGCAGACGGGGCACAGCCCATAAGGGCTGACCACCGGCAATTGCCCCGCATCAAAACGGCAGGCCTGGTCGGTGGCATACACCTGTAGCGCGGCCATCAGGAAAGGCGCCGTTGCCACGTCCACCTGCCCGCTGCCCTCTCCCAGTAAGGCCGCGGCGGCGCGGTCCAGCCCTTCGGCGTCATCCTGCAAGGACAAGCGCAGATCACCGCAAATGGCCCGCACGGGCGTGGGCACGCCCGAGGCGGCGTCCACGTGATCCAGCACCTGCAACAGCAGCCCATGCCAAGCCGGGTCTCGCGTAATGTCGCCCGGCGCCACCGGCGCCATGCCATGCGCCTGGGCCAGCGCGATGCGCTGTGCATCCACCGCCGGTGTCTCGCACTCGGCCAGGGCGGCGTGCTGGGCCTCGGCCAGCACGGCGATCAGCCGCAGATAGTCGCCGATGGCGCTGTCCCGCGCCAATTGGCGCAGCCGCGCCGCGCGCAGGCGGAAAACCTCGGCGCGCACCGGCGCGATCAGCCGCGGAATATGGTTATGGTCGAGGGACTCGATTTCCCCGCGCGGCAGAATACGTTGCACTGCGTGCTCCTGACATGAAAAGGCGGCGGGCGCCGGCGCTTGCGGCCCGCTAGACCCGCCGCCCGCCAGGACCTGCCTATTTACGCATGCGGCCGGCCGCAACGTCGCGGAACCAGGCGCGATGGTGCTTCCACGCCCAACCCCAGGTGACCTTGCCGCGCACCATGGCGCCTATCGATCCCTTCACCCACAGGGCCGCATAAATATGCACGATGATCGCGCAGATTATGCCGAAACCGCAAACCGCGTGCAGCACGGACGCGGCCCGGATGACGCCGATGGGAAAATAGAAGCTGAAATACTGCCGCCAGATCACGATGCCGCTGGCCAGCAAACCCAGCATGCACAGGATCAACACATAGAACAGCACTTTCTGGCCGGCGTTGTACTTGCCCACTTCGGGCAGCCGGTCCTCGCGGTTGTTCAACACGTCATTGATCTGCTTCAGCCACTGGACGTCGCGCGCGTGCATGAGATTGTGCCGCCACATGCGCAAGGCCAGCAGCACGAAGCACACGAACATCACCACGCCCACGAAAGGATGCAGGATGCGCACCCACGTCCCGCCGCCCAGCACGGCGCTCAGCCAGAACATGGACGGATGGAACAGCGCCACGCCGGAGGCAGCCAGCAGAACGAAGGTGATGGCGACGATCCAGTGGTTGGTGCGTTCGCCGGCGGTATAGCGCTCGATCCAGCGGACCCCGCCATGCCGCGGCCCAGCCGGAGCGGCGGTAGGACCAATAGCACCGGCAGTACCGGTCGCGCCCATACCATCGCCCCCGCCAGCAACGCCAGCACCAGCGGCGTCAGCCCTGCCTCCATGCAGCAACGGATCACGGGGCAAACCCGCGCGGTTCAGGTCTTCAGCCATTGCGCACCTCCTCTTCGGCTTTGCGCTCGTCTTCCTCGTCGGTCTCGTTGGGACCCACGCGCACATAGTGGAAGAAGCCCGCCAGCGCCGTCAGCGCCATGGCGGCCACGCCCAGGGGCTTGGAGATGCCCTTCCAAAAGGCCACCATCGGACTGATGCGCGGGTTCTCCGGCAGACCGTGATAGAGCCCCGGCCGGTCGGCATGATGCAGCACGTACATCACGTGCGTGCCGCCCACGCCGGGCGGATCGTACAGGCCGGCGTTATCGAAGCCACGCGACTTCAGGTCTTCGATACGCTCCTCCGCGTGGTGCTTCATGTCCTCCTTGGTGCCGAACACGATGGCACCGGTGGGACAGGTCTTGGCACAGGCGGGCTCCTGGCCCACCGCCACGCGGTCGGAACACAAGGTGCACTTGTAGGCCTTGTTGTCCTTCTTCGAGATCCGCGGAACGTTGAAGGGACAGCCCGTCACGCAGTAGCCGCAGCCGATGCAGTTCTCTTCATGGAAATCGACGATGCCATTGGTGTACTGGACGATGGCGCCCGGCGAAGGACAGGCCTTCAAACAGCCCGGATCCTCGCAGTGCATGCAGCCGTCCTTGCGGATCAGCCACTCCAGGTTGCCCGTGTCCGGATTGTCGAATTCCGAGAAACGCATCACCGTCCACGAATGCTCGGTCAGGTCGGCCGGATTGTCGTAAACGCCCACATTGGTACCGACCTCGTCGCGCAGGTCGTTCCATTCCATGCACGCGGTCTGGCAGGCCTTGCAGCCGATGCACTTGGAGACATCGATCAGCTTGGCCACCGAACCGGTGGACGGCTCGCGCACCTGCGGCATGGGGGTGGTAGTGGCGGAGCGCCGCTTGATATCCAGGGATTGCATAGACATGTCGGTTCTCCCCTCAGGCCTTTTCCACGTTCACCAGGAAGGACTTGAATTCCGGTGTCTGCGAGTTGCCGTCGCCCACGAAAGGCGTCAGCGTGTTGGCAAGATAGCCGGGCTTGGCTATCCCGACGAAGCCCCAGTGAATGGGAATCCCGACGTGATGCACCTTCTTTCCTTCGATAGTCAGCGGCTTGATGCGCTTGGTGACCAAGGCCACGGCCTTGATATAGCCCCGGTTGGACGACACCTTGACCATGCTGCCGTTGGCGATGCCCAGTTCCTGGGCCATCACTTCGCCGATTTCGACGAACTGCTGCGGCTGGATGATGGCGTTCAACAGCACATTCTTCGTCCAGTAATGGAAGTGCTCGGTCAGGCGATAGGTGGTCGCCGCATACGGGAAGCGGTCGGCCTTGCCCATCTGCGCCAGATCATCCTTGAAGATGCGCGCCGCCGGGTTGTTGGTGACTTCCGGCCGGTCGCGATTCAGCGGATTGAAGCCGATCGGTGTTTCGAAAGGCTCGTAGTGCTCCGGGAACGGCCCTTCGGCCATGCCGGCGCGCGCGAAGAAACGCGCCACCCCTTCCGGGTTCATGATGAAGGGTCCCATGCCGCCGGCGGGATCCTCGTCCACCTTGAAGTCGGGCACGTCGGCGCCGCCCCAGGTCTTGCCGTTCCAACTGATCAGCTTGCGATCGGGATTGAAGGGCTTGCCGGTCAGGTCGCAGGACGCGCGGTTGTACAACACGCGCCGGTTGGCCGGCCACGCCCAGGCCCAGTTCAGGGTCTGGCCGATGCCGGTCGGATCGCTGTTGTCGCGGCGCGCCATCTGGTTGCCGGCCGGCGACCAGGCACCGGCGAAGATCCAGCAACCGCTGGACGTGGTGCCGTCGTCGCGCAGTTCGGCGAAGCCGGCCAACTGCTCGCCGCCCTTGCGTGTGACCTTGGTCGGATCCTTGGCATCGGTCAGGTCGACGATGGCGCGGCCGCTGTATTCCTTGGCCAGTTCTTCCGCGGTGGGACTCAGCGCATTGGAATAAGGCCAGTCCAGGTTGACGATGGGGTCCGGATAGGCGCCGCCCTCTTCCTGGTACATCTTGCGCAGCCGCGCGAACAGGCCCGACATGATCTCGATGTCGCTGCGTGCCTCGCCCGGTGGCTCGGCGCCCTTCCAGTGCCATTGCAGCCAGCGGCCGGAGTTGACCAGGGCCCCCTCCTCCTCGGCGAAACAGGTGGTCGGCAGACGGAACACTTCAGTCTTGATGGACGCGGTATCAACGTTGTTGAGGTCGCCCATATTGCGCCAGAACTCCGACGTCTCGGTGTTCAGCGGATCCATGATCACCAGGAACTTCAACTTGGCGAGGGCCCCGTTCAGCTTGTTCTTGTTGGGCGCGGCCGCCAGCGGGTTGAAGCCCTGGCAGATATAGCCATTGACCTTGCCCTCGTTCATCAGCTCGAACACCTGCAGCATGTCGTAGCTGCGGTCCAGCTTGGGCAGGTAATCGTAGGCCCAGTTGTTTTCCGCGGTAGCCGCCTTGCCCCACCAGGCCTTCATCAGGCTGACGTGGAATTTCTTGTAGTTCTGCCAGTAGCTGAGCTGATTGGGACGCAAGGGCTTGGTGGCGCGCGTCTCGATGTACTTGTTGAAATCCTGCTCCGGCTCATTGGGCAAGGTCATATAGCCTGGCAGCAGGTTCGTCATCAAGCCCAGATCGGTCAGCCCCTGGATGTTGGAGTGGCCGCGCAAGGCATTCATGCCGCCGCCGGCGACGCCGATATTCCCCAGCAGCAACTGCACCATGGCGCCGGTGCGGATGATCTGCGAGCCCACCGAGTGCTGCGTCCAGCCAAGGGCGTACAGGACCGTCGCGGCGCGGCCGGCCACGGCCGTACCGGCCAGCATCTCGCACACCTTGAGGAACTTGTCCTTGGGCGTGCCGCAGGCGCGTTCGACCATCTCCGCCGTATAGCGGGAATAGTGCTTCTTCAGCAGTTGGTAGACGGAGCGCGGATGCTGCAGCGTCGGGTCGGTCTTGACGAAGCCGTCCTCGCCCTTCTCGTAGTCCCACGACGACTTGTCATAGGTACGTTTCTCCGCGTTGTAGCCGGAATACAGGCCGGCCTCGAAGGCGAAGTCTTCGCGCACGAGATAAGGGAAGTCCGTGTAATTGCGGACGTACTCGTGGTGGATCTTGTCGTTGGCGAGGAGATAGTTGATCACCCCACCCAGGAAAATGATGTCGCTGCCGGTACGTATGGGCGCGTAAAAGTCCGCCACGGACGCCGAGCGCGTAAAGCGCGGATCCACGACGATCAGCTTGGCCTTGTTATGGGCCTTGGCTTCAGTGACCCATTTGAACCCGCAAGGGTGGGCCTCGGCGGCATTGCCACCCATGATCAGTACGATATCGGCGTTCTTGATGTCGACCCAATGGTTCGTCATCGCTCCACGGCCAAACGTCGGGGCAAGACCTGCCACCGTCGGGCCGTGTCAGACACGAGCTTGGTTATCGAACCCCAGCATGCCGGTACTGCGTATGACCTTGTGCGTGATGTAGCCCACCTCGTTGCTGGACGCCGATGCGGCCAGCATACCGGTGGTCAGCCAACGATTGACGGTCTTGCCATCCGCGGTCTTGGCGACGAAGTTGGCGTCGCGATCCTGCTTGAGCAATTTGCTGATGCGGTTCAGGGCATCGTCCCAGGACATGCGCTGCCACTTGTCGGAACCAGGCGCGCGGTATTCCGGATACTTGAGTCGGCTGGGGCTGTGGATGAAGTCGATCAGACTTGCACCCTTCGGACAGAGCGTGCCCCGATTGACGGGGTGGTCCGGATCGCCTTCGATGTGGATGATGCTGGCGGTGGCATTCTTGGCGCCGTCGCCAAGACCGTACATCAGGATCCCACAGGCGACCGAACAGTACGGACAGGTGTTGCGGGTTTCGGTCATCCGGGCGAGCTTGTAGGCACGGACTTCAGCCAGGGCCGGCGTGGGGGAGACCCCCAGCATGGCCAGACTGGATCCTGCCAGGGTCGCTCCGGTCACCTTGAAAAATTGGCGCCGGTTAATGTTAACCATGGAACGTTACTCCTTGGACTCTGACGCTGACCGGCCTGGAAGGGATCGCCTCAAGGGGTCGTCTCACGCGGGCCGGACCGGAATGTTCGATTCATTCCAGGTGGTCATACGCACATAAGTATAGGAGGGAATGCTCAAGATTTCGTTAACACGGTGGTATGAGGAGTTAACATGCGCCCAGTTGCATCCATGCGGCAACGCAACATTCGATGTTGTGTAGCAGTTCCCTTTTCTCATTTCTTCTTGGCAGCTCTCCATGGACGAAGCCTTCAGCCACCAGTTGTCGATGACCATCCTCATGACCCCGGACATGGCCAATTTCTCTGGCAATGTGCACGGCGGCCATATTCTCAAATACCTGGATCAGGTGGCCTATGCCTGTGCCAGCCGCTATGCCGGCCAATACGTGGTGACGCTGTCGGTCGACCAGGTGGTGTTCCGCGAACCCATCCACGTGGGCGAACTGGTGACCTTCCTGGCGTCGGTGAACTACACGGGCCGCACATCGATGGAAATCGGCATCAAGGTCGTTACCGAAGACATCCGCCAGAAGCTGGTGCGCCACACCAATAGCTGCTACTTCACCATGGTGGCGATGGACGAACTGGGCAACCCCACGCCCGTGCCGCCGCTGGAACTGCGCAACGAGGAAGAAAAGCAGCGCTTCGAGGCAGCCGCCCAGCGCCGCGCCCTGAAGCAGGAGATGGAAAAGCGCCACGAGGCCATCAAGAAATCCGTGGCGCAGAACGCCGGCAATGCTTGAAAGGCAATGCTTGAAAGGCAACGCTTGAAAATCAAGCCCGCGCCAAGGCCTGGCGCACCATGGCGGCCAGGTCATCGATGTCGAAGGGCTTCTGCAGGATCCGCTCGTGCTGGAGCAGTTCGGCGCTTACCTGGGCATCGACGAAGCCCGTCGCCAGGATGATGGGCAGGTCGGGCAGCACGGCGCGGACTCGCTCGATCACTTCCGCGCCATTCATGCCGGGCATGATGAAATCCACCATCAGCAAATCAGGCGCACGTTCCTGCAGTAGCCGCAGGCCGGCCTCGCCGTCGGCCGCCTGGCGCACCTGATAGCCCAAGGTCTGCAGGCATTCGACAATGAGATTGCGCACGATGGCATCGTCATCGATGACCAGGATATCGGCACCCGCACTGTCCTGTGACGTATCCGCGGCCGCCTTCCCGGTGACCGCTTCCGTGGCGGCCACACTGTCGCCGGACGCGACACTGAGCCATAGTTCGACGACCGTACCCTTGCCCAGCTCGCTGTCGATGCGCGCCGTGCCGCCGGACTGGCGGGCGATGCCATACACCTGGCTCAAGCCCAGGCCGGTCCCCTTGCCCACCGGCTTGGTGGTGAAAAAGGGATCGAACACCTTGGACAAGGCCGACGGCGCGATGCCGCTGCCGGTATCGGCCACGGCGATGATCACGTAATCGCCGTCGAGCAGATCGCCCTCGCCCCGGCGCACCGATGTGGTCAGCGTCACCGTTCCCCCTGACGGCATGGCATCGCGCGCATTGATGCCCAGATTCAGCACCGCCAGCTCCAACTGATTTGCGTCGGCGATGGCCGCGGGAACGGTGGGATCCAGACGAGTGACGATGGACACCGTCGGGCCCAGCGACAAGCCCAGCAGATCGCGCATGCCGCTTAGCAGTGCATTGACGTCGGTGACGCGCAGATCCATGGTCTGGCTGCGCGCGAAGGCCAGCAGCTGGCTGGTCAACCGCGCGCCGCGCGACACCGCCTGGCGTGCATTACCCGCGAGACGGCGGATACGGGCATCGTCGGTCGCGCGATCGATCAACTCGATACTGCCCATGATGATATTGAGCAGGTTGTTGAAATCGTGCGCCAGGCCTCCAGTCAGCTGGCCGATGGATTCCATCTTCTGCGACTGCACCAGCGCGCTTTGGGTGCGCTCGCGCGCGCGCACTTCCTTCATCAGGCTGTCGTTGGCGCGCGCCAAATCATGCGTGCGCACGGAGATGCGGCTTTCCAGGGTGTCGTTGAGCACGCGCAAGGCTTCTTCGATTTCCACCTGCCGGCCCAGCTGCGCACGCGCCTGGTATTGCCGGACGCGCGAACGCAAGGCCCCGTTGATGGCACGGCGCAGCGCGTCCCCACGCAAGGGACGTTCGAGCAGCGCTACATTGCCCAGGCTTTCGACGCCGGTCGGCGGGCCGCTGGCACCATTGAGAATGATGAAAGGGAAATCAGACCACGAAGGCTGGCTTCGCACCCAGGCGGCCAGGCGATCGCACTCGCGCGTGCCGATCGACTGCGCCGCGATCAAGCCGCAAGCCGCTTCATCCAGGTCGCTGAAGAAAGCTTCGAAGTCGGCGCATTCGCGCACCCGGTCGCCATATTCGGCCAGGATGCCGCCAAGAGTGCGCTTATCACGGCCGCGCGGGGCCAGGACCAGAATCGGCGAGCTGATGTCGGTGGCGGTCTCTCCAATCGACGGGACGGTAGTCACGCGTTGTTCCATTGGCGTATGTTCCTGATGGGAACGCAGTGGAGGACGGATCAGTCTATACAGGGGTTGCACGCCACGTCCCGCCACTTGTAACAACGAGCGAGCCAGGGGCCGAGAATGTTACTCAGTTCGCTCTACCGCTACGGGTGTTACGCCAGGTTGCACCCATTGATGAGAACCTTTTCACCCCCGTGATAGCCTGATCAACCTATGCCCCGTACTCATCCATCCTCTCATTCGAAGCCGCTGGAAGACTACGGTCTGATCGGCAATATGCTGTCGGCCGCGCTGGTCGCGCGCGATGGCTCCATCGACTGGCTGTGCCTGCCCCATTTCAATTCGCCGGCCTGCTTCGCTGCCCTGTTGGGCAATGAATCGAACGGTCGCTGGCAGATCCGCCCCCACGCCACCGAGTGCCGTACCACGCGACGCTATGTGCCCGGGACCGCCGTGCTGGAGACGTGTCATGAAACGGCCACCGGCAAGGTGACGGTGTTCGACTTCATGCCGCTGTCGGAGGACGAGCATAGAGTCGACGTGGTGCGCCTGATCCGCGGCGACGAAGGCCATGTCGAGATGGACATGGAGCTGATCCTGCGTTTCAACTACGGGCAGGCAGTGCCCTGGGTGCGCCGGCGCGATTACGGCCTTAGCGCTGTCGCCGGGCCGGACGCGGTGGAAATCCACACCCAGGTGCCGATGAAGGGCGAGGACATGAAGACCTGCTCGCGCTTCACCGTGCATAAGGGCGAGACGCCGGCTTTCACGCTGTCCTACCATCCTTCGCACAAGTCGCCCCACTTCGTGCCCGACCGCAGCGAAAGCCTGGACCGCACCATCGGCTGGTGGCGCGAATGGTCCAAGCGTTGCCGGGGCGACGCGGAACATCACCCGGTCTGGCACGAAGCCATCGTGCGGTCGATGATCACTTTGAAGCTGCTGACCTTCCGTCCGACGGGCGGCATGGTCGCGGCGCCGACCACCTCGCTGCCGGAACGCTTGGGCGGCGAGCGCAATTGGGACTACCGCTATTGCTGGCTGCGCGATTCCGCGATGATCCTGTATGCGCTGCTCAACGGCGGCTACCGGGACGAAGCGGAAGCCTGGCGCCATTGGCTGATGCGGGCGACCTCCGGCCTGCCCGACCAATTGCAGATCATGTATGGCGTGTCGGGCGAACGGCAGTTGCCCGAATTCGAACTGCCCTGGCTGCCCGGCTACGAAAACAGCAAGCCGGTGCGCATCGGCAATGCGGCGTCCACGCAGATCCAGATGGATATCTATGGCGAAGTCATCGAGGCGCTGCACGCCGCGCGCGAAGCCGAACTGGCGCCGCTGGAACATGCCTGGCGCCTGCAGCGGGTGCTGCTGCAGCCCTTGAAGAAACACTGGAATACGCGCGATCACGGCATCTGGGAAGTGCGTGGTCCACGCCGGGCCTTCACGCATTCGCGCGTGATGTGCTGGGTGGCGTTCGACCGCGCCATCAAGTCGATCGAACGGTTCAACCTGGATCTGCAAGGCTCCAAGGAAGAATTGGTGGCCTTGCGCGACAAGGTCCATGCGGATATCTGCGAACATGGCTTCGACCCCAAGCTCAACAGCTTCGTCCAGTCCTACGGCGGCAAGGCGCTGGATGCCAGCCTGCTGATGATCCCGCAGGTGGGTTTCCTGCCCATCGATGATCCGCGCGTCGCGGGCACCATCAAGGCCATCGAACAACGCCTGCTGCGCGACGACGGCCTGGTGTATCGCTATGACACGACCCAGACCGACGATGGCCTGCCCGATGGCGAGGGCGTGTTCCTGGCATGCAGCTTCTGGCTGGCCGATGCCTATGTCATGCAGGGACGCATGGACGAGGCGCGCGACCTGTACAACCGGCTGCTGGCCTTGCGCAATGACCTGGGGCTGCTGGCCGAGGAATACGAACCGGTCAGCAAACGCCTGATCGGCAATTTCCCCCAGGGCTTTTCCCATATCGGTCTCATCAATACGGGCTACAACTTGATGAAAGCGACGTCCGGTCCGGTACAGCAGCGCGCCAGCAGTTCGGCGCCGCATAACGGTAACGCGCCGCACCCGGCACCGCCGGCGGATGCGCCGCACGCCCCCGGATAGAGGCGGCGGGCACGCGATTTGCATAGCGCAGGCCCTCTCGCAGGAGCCGCCATGTTGCAAGCCGCCACCCACCCCCGCACGCCCCGCAGCCGTTCCATTCGCGATCCCAAGCGCGCCGCTCAAGCCGAGCTCGCGGCCATGGCGAAAGCCAGCAAAGTCGACGCGGGCAGCGCCAAGGCCAAGAAGGCGAAGCCCGGGAAGACAGGCGCCAACCCCGGCGCGGACATGACAGCGCAAGCCGTGGTGGCCACTGGTGTGGTCTGCACCCCGGACATGGAATGCAAGGCTGCCGGCCTGGTCTATGTCGACGACAGCAAGCCAGGCGTCACGCGCCGTCTGGTGCGCGAGCACTTCCAGTATTTCGCCGCCGACGGCAGCCGCATCCGCGACCCGGAAGCGATCAAGCGCATCAACGCGCTGGCGATTCCGCCGGCCTATGTCGACGTATGGATCTGCCCCAAGGTCAACGGCCACATCCAGGCGACCGGCCGTGATGCGCGCGGCCGCAAGCAGTACCGCTATCACGACGCCTGGCACGAACTGCGCGGCAACAACAAATATGAGCAACTGTCCGAATTCGCCGGCGCGCTACCGCGTATCCGGCGCCAGGTCGAACGCGACATGGCGGGTGCGGGCCTGACCCAGGAAAAACTGGTGGCGGTGGTTGTGCGTCTGCTGGAAACCACCCTGGTGCGCATCGGCACGCCCGCCTATGCGCGCACCAATGGCTCCTATGGCCTGACCACGCTGAAGCGGCGCCACATCACCGTGGCGGGCGGCCGCATCCGCTTGCGCTTTCGCGGCAAGAGCGGCGTCGAGCACGACGTGACCGTGGCCGATCGACGCATTGCCGCGGTGGTCAAGCGCTGCATGGAAATCTCCGGCCAGGAGCTGTTCCGCTATCTGGGCGAAGACGGCAGCCCGCGTGGCGTGGACTCAGGCAGCGTCAACGACTATCTGCGCGACGCCGGCCGCGCCGACTTCACCGCCAAGCACTATCGCACCTGGGCCGGCTCCGTGCTGGCGCTGGCCCTGCTGCGCCAGCGTGCCTGGGAAAACGAGACGCAGGCCAAGCGGACCGTCGTGGAAGTGGTCAAGGAAGTCGCGCGGCGGCTGGGCAATACGCCGTCGGTCTGCCGCGAATGCTATATCCACCCGCGCGTGCTGCAGACTTATATCGAAGGCAAGCTCAAGGCCGACGGCCCGGCGCCCGCCAGCCCGCGCGGCCTGAACGCAGATGAAAGGCGCTTCCTGGCTTTCCTGAAAGCCGAGGCCTGAGCCGCGGTTCTGGCCTCGGCCTGACCTTCGCGGCCTGATCTTGCCTTACCTCTCGTGGCCTGATCCTCAGTTGAAGGTTGCCGTTCGAGGTCGGCCAGCCGCTAATACTTTTCCGGCACCATCATGTTTTCCGGTACTGGATTGCGCGCGTAGTCGTCATGGCGCTCACGCTGCGGCAGCACCACCATCGGCAGCTCCGTCTCGACATAGGGCATCTGGCCCAGCAGGTGGTCGATGCAGTTCAAGCGGGCGCGCTTCTTGTCCACGGCCTGCACTACCCACCATGGCGCCTCGGGGATATGCGTGCGCTCCAGCATGATCTCCTTGGCGCGCGTGTAGTCCTCCCAGCGCCGGCGCGATTCCAGGTCCATGGGGCTCAGCTTCCATTGCTTGAGCGGGTCGTGGATGCGGCCCATGAAGCGGATCTCCTGTTCATCGTCGGTGATGGAGAACCAATACTTGATCACCTGGATGCCGGACCGAACCAGCATCTTTTCGAACTCGGGCACCGAGCGGAAGAATTCTTCGTACTGCTCGTCGTTGCAGAAGCCCATCACCCGTTCGACGCCCGCGCGGTTGTACCAGCTGCGGTCGAACAGCACCATCTCGCCGGCGGCGGGCAGGTGCGACACGTAGCGCTGGAAATACCACTGCGTGCGTTCGCGGTCGTTGGGCGCCGGTAGCGCGGCCACGCGGCAGACACGCGGGTTCAGACGCTGGGTGATGCGCTTGATCACACCGCCCTTGCCGGCGGCATCCCGCCCTTCGAACACGATGACCACTTTGTGGCCCGTGGAAACCACCCAGCTCTGCAGCTTGACCAGCTCGCCTTGCAGGCGCAGCAGTTCGCGGAAATAGAGGCGGCGGAAGGCGCGCTCTTCGTCGTCGACTTCGGCACGGCCTTCCAGCTCTTCGAAGGTGCGGTCCTCCAGTTCGAGTTCCAGTTCTTCGTCGTAATGGTCGGCCAGGTCGCGGTGCAGGCGGCGCAGCAGTTCGGGATCGATGGGGGACACGTCAGGCTCCAGGAGTCGGGCGCACCTATCGTATGACGTAGCCGTGGCAAAAATATGACTGAATCGCAACGTGCGCCGGTCTGGTCCTAGTCCTAGTCCGCCGCGATGTGCATTTCCTCGGCGGCGGGCGCGGCGGCTTTCTTGTTCACCCGCAGGAAGATCAGGCAGGGGATGGCGGCCAGGGTCATCCACAGCATCAGCCGGAAGTCATCCAGATAGGCGACGAATGCCGCCTGGTTGTCGACCATGGCATTGAGCGCGGCCAGGCCGGCAGGGGCATGCACGTCGAAGACCTGGGACAAGGCGTCCGGATGCTCCATCAAGGTCTCGGCGGAAATCAGCGTCGCCAGGGATGCATGCATGGTGGAGGAATTGCGCACGAACAAGCTCTGCATCACTGAAATACCGATGCTGCTGCCGATATTGCGCGACAGGCTGTAGATTGCGGTGCCGTCCGAACGCAGGCTGCGATCCAGGGTGGAGAACGTCATGGTGGTCAGCGGCACGGAGATGAAGCCCAGGCCCAGCCCCTGGATGAAGCCGGGAATGGCGATCTCCCATTCGGTGACCTGGGGGCTGTAGCCGGCCATCTGCCACAGCGACAATGCCGTCAGGCCAAAGCCCAGCGCCAGGATCAGGCGGCCGTCGACCCGACCCACCATGCGGCCGGCGAAGAGCATGGACACCATGGTGCCGGCGCCGCTGGGCGCGGTGACCAGGCCGGTGGTCACCACCGGATAGCCGAGGACGGTCTGCAGCATGGGCGGCAACAGGGCGCGCGTCGCATACAGCAGCAGACCCACCAGGAAATAGAAAGCCAGGCCCATGGCGAAGTTGCGGTCGCGCAGCAGGTCCACCTTGAAGAAGGAGTCGCGGCCGGCCGTGGCCGTGTGCAGCAGGAAGAACGTGAACGCGATGAAGGCGGCGATGGCGTAGACGCGGATCTCGATGGCATCGAACCAGTCGACCTGCTCGCCACGGTCCAGCAGCAGTTGCAGCAGGCCGATGGACAGGGCCAACGTGGCGAACCCGAACAGATCGAAACGCCGGGGCGCGGCGTGCGCGTCGTCTTCATGGATGTAGCGGTAGACGCCATAGAACGACAGGATGCCCACCGGCAGATTGATCAGGAAAACCCAGCGCCAGTTCATATTGTCGGTCAGCCACCCGCCCAGGGTAGGGCCGAGAATGGGTCCCAGCATCACGCCCATGCCCCATACGGCCATGGCGCGGCCATGGTCCTTGGGCTCGTTGATGTCCAGCATCACGGCTTGGGACAGCGGCACCAGCGCGGCGCCGAAAGCGCCCTGCAGCAGCCGCGCCACGACGATTTCCAGCATATTGCCGGCCGCGCCGCAGGCCAGCGACATGATGGTGAAACCGGCGATGGACACAAGGAACACCTTCTTGCGGCCATAGCGCCCGTTAAGCCAACCCGTCACCGGCGTGGCGATGGCGGCCGCCACGATATACGAGGTCAGCACCCAGGTGATCTGGTCCTGCGACGCCGACAGTCCGCCCGCCATATGTGGCAGCGCCACGTTGGCGATGGTGCTGTCCAGGGTCTGCATGATGGTGGCCAGCATGACGGACACCGTGATCATCAGACGATGCGGAACGACGGGGGCCTGCGATTCAGTGTTCATCAAACTAATAACTTCCGTTATTACTCGGGCAAAAAAAAGAGCGGTCGGGTTGGGCGCGCCGCCGTGGCGCGCCCGCCGCCTTGCATCAACTGAAGCGGGTCAGGAGCTTGCGCAGCAGGCGCTCCAGTTCATCGACTTCCCGCGGCTCGAAGCCTTCGAACATCTCCTTCAGCTGCGTGCGCCGGCGCGGCATGTTTTCCTTCACGAACGCCAGGGCCTGGGGGGTCAGTTGCAGGAACACCTGACGCCGGTCCGTTTCGCTGCCGATG
Organism: Bordetella sp. LUAb4; assembly: GCF_021325795.1. Lineage (GTDB taxonomy): Bacteria > Pseudomonadota > Gammaproteobacteria > Burkholderiales > Burkholderiaceae_B > Bordetella_C. Next base: position 1,201,611 of record NZ_JAHPZX010000001.1, read on the forward strand.
CGTTCGACGAAGCCCTGTCGCTCCAGTTCCTTGGCCACCCGCGTGCTGTTGGTGCGGGAGGAATTCATGAAGACGCTCAGTTCCGACGGCTTGAGCCGGTGCCCTTCAGCCGCGTAGATCACCACCAGCGACGTCCACAACGTGGAGTTCAGGCCGTGCGTCTTCAGCGGCTCGTCCATGGAATCGGCCATGCGGGTGGCAACGTGCAGGACCAGCCGGCTGAGCACCGATTCGCGCAATGGCTGGCGCGACGCCAGGCGCTGCGCCAGGTCGCGCATGGCCTGCTCGAAAGGTTCGAAAGAAGACGTCATGAGGTGCGGGGGAGCGAACTAATAACGGAAGTTATTATAGGTCGCCTCAGCTTTCATTTGCCTTTGCATCGTCCTTGGGATGCGCCCGGGGCGCCGCAGCCCCAGGCCGGGCCGGGCCGGGCCGGGGTCGGTGCCTGAGGCGGAGGATTCGTTGCATGCCGCGCGGGCGCGCGATGCGTCCGCGCCGCGGCGCGAGCGGCGTCAGAACGCGGGAACGACCGCCCCCTTGTACTTGTCCTGGATGAACTTCTTCACGTCCGCAGTGTGCAGCGCCTGCACCAGCTTCGTCAGCGCGGGCGAGTTCTTGTTGTCCTCGCGCGCGACGATCAGGTTGGCGTAGGGCGAATCCGCGCCTTCGATGAAGAGGGCGTCACGGGTCGGCACCAGGCCAGCTTCCAAGGCGTAATTGGTGTTGATCAAGGCCAGATCCACATCATCCAGCGAACGCGGCAGCATGGCCGCTTCCAGTTCGCGGAACTTCAGATGCTTTGGGTTATTGGCCACGTCCAGGGCCGTGGCCTGGATATTGGACGGGTCCTTCAGGGTGATCAGGCCCTGTTTGGCCAGCAGCAAGAGCGCGCGGCCACTGTTGGAAGGATCGTTGGGAATGGCCACGGTCGCGCCGTCCTTCAGATCGGCCAGCTTCTTGATCTTGCGGGAATAGGCGCCGAAAGGCTCCACGTGCACGGCCGCCACGGCGACCAGATGCGCCCCGCGATCCTTGTTGAAGGCGTCCAGATACGGCTTGTGCTGGAAGAAATTGGCGTCGACCTGCTTGTCGACGGTCTGCAGATTGGGCTGGACGTAATCGCTGAACACCTTGATGTCCAGGTCCACCCCCTCACGCGCCAGGGTGGGTTTGACGAATTCCAGGATTTCAGCGTGCGGGACCTGGGTCGCCGCGATCACCAGTTTCTCCGCCGCCGGCGCGGTACCGGCCAGCAGCAGCGCGCCGGCCAGGGCGGCGATTGCGCGTAGGGATGTCTTGAACATGGGTTGTTTCCTCCAGAGTCTGATACCGGGCACGCCGATGCTGATACCCGGCACGCCGATGATGCAGGGCCGTGGCGATGGCATACCCGAAGCTTCCTGCCGCGCCGCACGGGACAGTGCGGCAAGGGAAATGAATCTACACGATGCGGACTTATTTGTATCCCATATTCACATAGCGCGCGGAAGTAAGGATTATTCCGAGTAGAAGGCGAATCCGGGCCGGGGCCGGGGCCGCGTCCAAGTTCAAGTCCGGAGCCGCGTCCGGGGACGCCCCCTCCTGCCCCATGCGGGACGATTTTCAGGGGAGATAGGCCCTGCCCCCCCGTGGGTACTACAATTGCGCCTGTGCTTCGTCGGTTAGGCGTCTGATTGCCCGCCGGCGGAAACGGCCTGCCATCCTTGCAGGCTTTTTTTCATCTCCCTTTATTCCCGGGGTAACGCACCGTCATGACCGACATCCAAGATCCTGCCGCCTCCTTGTCGCCCGCCGTCAAGGCCAGTGTTTTGTCCGAGGCTCTGCCCTATATCCGACGATTCCACGGCAAGACCATCGTGGTGAAGTACGGCGGCAACGCCATGACCGAAGAGCGCCTGCAGCGCAGCTTCGCGCACGACGTCGTCCTGCTCAAGCTGGTCGGCCTGAATCCCGTGGTCGTGCACGGTGGCGGCCCGCAGATCGACGATGCGCTGCGCCGCATCGGCAAGCAAGGTACCTTCGTGCAGGGCATGCGCGTCACCGACGCCGAAACCATGGAAGTGGTCGAGTGGGTGCTGGGCGGCCAGGTCCAGCAGGACATCGTCATGATGATCAACGAGGTCGGCGGCAAGGCCGTGGGCCTGACCGGCAAGGACGGCGGCCTGATCCGCGCCCGCAAGAAGCTGATGGACAACAAGGAAAATCCCGCCGAGCCTATCGACATCGGCTTCGTCGGCGACATCACCCAGGTCGATCCGGCGGTGGTCAAGGCGCTGCAGGACGACCAGTTCATTCCCGTCATCTCGCCCATCGGCTACGGCCAGGACGGCACCGCCTACAACATCAACGCCGACGTGGTCGCCGGCAAGATGGCTGAAGTACTGAACGCGGAAAAGCTGCTGATGATGACCAACACGCCGGGCGTGCTGGACAAGAACGGCAAGCTGCTGCGCAGCCTGTCGGCGCGCGCCATCGACGAACTGTTCGCCGACGGCACGATCTCCGGCGGCATGCTGCCGAAAATCTCCTCGTCGCTGGACGCGGCGCGCAGCGGCGTGCATTCGGTGCACATCGTCGACGGCCGCGTGCCGCACTGCCTGTTGCTGGAACTGCTGACCGACCAGGGCGTGGGCACCATGATCACGTCGCGCTGATGCTGGCGCAACGCCATCTGCTGCGGCCGGCGGCGCGCCTGCGCCGCTCGCGCCGCGTCGGCACGGGCGCCAGCCGGCGCCTTTGGCTTTTCGATCTCGACAACACGCTGCACAACACCTCGCACGCCATCTTCCCGCTCATCGACGCGGGCATGACGCGCGCGGTGGAGCAAGCGTTGGGGGTGGACACGGCCACCGCCAACTCGCTGCGGCGGGAGTACTGGAAACGCTACGGCGCCACGGTCATCGGCCTGGTCAAGCACCACGGCGTCGACGCCGATGAATTCCTGCGCTCGAGCCACGACTTCGACGTCAGGCCGCTGATCCGTTCGGAAAGCGGCCTGGCCGCCAAGCTGCGGCGCCTGCCGGGACGCAAGGTGCTGCTGACCAATGCGCCCTTTCACTATGCGCGCGCCGTGCTGCGGCATATGGGCCTGCTGCGCCAGTTCGAGAGCCTGTGGTCGATCGAGCACATGCGCTGGCACGGTGGGTTCCGCCCCAAGCCTTCGCCGGCGCTGCTGCGTCATGTGCTGGCGCGCGAAGGCGCCTCGCCCCGAGATACGGTGCTGGTCGAGGACACGCTGGCCAATCTGCGGGGCGCCCGCCGGGCCGGCCTGCGCACGGTTCACGTCTTTCACCCCGGCACGCCGTTCGCCAGTGGGTTGCGGCAACGGCCGGCCTATGTGGACTTGCGGGTAAACTCGGTCAGCGAGCTGCTGCTGAGCCGGCGGCCCCTGCGCTAGACGCCGCGTGGCCCCCGCCGCGCCGCGCGGCAGGGACGCCGACAGCACGTAATCCATCCACCTACTTTGAATAATCCGCGCCCGACGCGGCGACAGCCATGGCAAGCAGACCCGGCGAGAAAAAAACGCAGATACTGCAGACGCTGGCCGAGATGCTGGAACAACCGCATGCCGCGCGCATCACCACCGCCGCGCTGGCCGGTCGCATGCAGGTTTCGGAAGCGGCGCTGTATCGGCATTTCGCAAGCAAGGCCCAGATGTTCGAAGGCCTGATCGAGTTCATCGAAACGACCATCTTCACCTTGGTCAACCAGATCAACACCGCCGAGCCACGCGGCGTGCAGCAGGCGCGCGGCATGATAGCCATGTTGCTGTCTTTCTCTGAAAAGAACAAAGGCATGACCCGCGTGCTGACAGGCGATGCCCTGGTCACCGAGGACAACCGCCTGCAGGAACGCATCAACCACATCAACGACCGCATCGAGGCCTCGATCAAGCAGGCCTTGCGCGTCGCCGTCGAAGACGGCGGCCTGCCGACGGACGCCGACATCACCGCCCATGCCAGCCTGCTGACCCATTTCGTGCTGGGCCGCTGGCTGCGCTACGCCCAGAGCGGCTGGCGCGTGCCGCCGACCGCCCATCTGGAAGAGCAGTTGCGGCTGACCCTGGGAGCGGCTGCGACCTGACACGGGCGTACGACGCGCTCAATCCGCCTTGATGTTCGCCTTCTGGATCACCATGGTCCACTTGTCGATCTCGGCCTTGATCTCCTGCGCCGTGCCCTGCGGCGTGGCGTATTCGGCGATGACACCCTGCTCCAGCATCTGCGCCTTCACCGCGTCGCTGGAAAGCACCTTCTTCAACGCGCCATTGAGCTTGTCGATCACGGCCGGCGGCGTGCCAGCCGGCGCCAGGATGCCGAACATGGAGCTGACCTCGAAGCCCTGCAGGCCGGCCTCCGATGCGGTGGGCAGATCGGGCAAGGTAGGAATGCGCTTGGCCGATGCGGCTGCCAGCGGACGCAGGTTGCCGCCCTTGATCTGCGGCTGGGCCGCCGGCGCGGTTTCGATCATGGTCAGCACCTGGCCACCCACCAGGTCGGTCATGGCTGGGCCGCTGCCGCGATAAGGGACGTGCAGCATGTCCACCCCGGCCGCCACTTTGAACAATTCACCGGCCAGATGCTGCGGCGAACCATTGCCGGACGACGCGAAGGTCAGTTGGCCAGGCTTGGACTTGGCCAGGGCGATGAGCTCCTGCAGGTTCTTGGCCGGCACCTGGGGATTGACCACGAAGACCAGCGGCACGCGGCCCAGCATCGATACCGGCGCGAAACTCTTCTGCAGGTCATAGGGCACTTTGCTGCCGTACAACGCGGCATTGATGGAGTGGCTGGTCAGCGCGCCCATCAGCAGCGTATAGCCATCGGGTGCCGCGGCAGCCACGGCCGCGGCGCCGATATTGCCCGTGGCGCCGGCGCGATTCTCCACCACCACCGACTGATTCAATTCATGGCCCAGCGCCTGGGCGGCGACCCGGCCGATCACGTCGGTGGCGCCTCCGGGCGGATAAGGCACGATCAGGCGGATGGGCTTGTCGGGGTAGTCAGCCGCCTGCGCGGCCAAGGGCGCGGCGGCCGCCAGCAAGCCGGTGAGCGCCAGGGCACCGGCCAGAACCGCGCGGCGCGGCGCCGACATGGCTGGCGTCAGAAGCGGGGTGGCCGGCGGCGAGGCGCCGTTCACGGTCGGGACGCGCAGGAACTGCCCGCGGTTGGATCGCATGGTCTTGTCTCCGTTGTTGCGCGCCTCGTGATGGGCCCGCCTTTTTAGAACGACCATCATAGAAAGTTGATGATACTATCGTCAACATTATTATCGATAATCTACCGAGACTGACGATGAGCGATAACAACGATCCCAAGGGCATGCGCAAGGGCCTGACCAGCTATGGCGACGAAGGCTTTTCCCTGTTCCTGCGCAAGGCCTTCATCAAAGGCGCCGGCTACACCGACCATGCTCTCGACCGTCCGGTGATCGGCATCGTCAACACCGGCAGCGCCTATAACCCCTGTCACGGCAATGCCCCGCAGCTGATCGAGGCGGTCAAGCGCGGCGTGCTGATGGCGGGCGGCCTGCCGATGGATTTCCCCACGATCTCCGTCCACGAAAGTTTTTCCGCGCCCACCAGCATGTATCTGCGCAACCTGATGTCCATGGACACCGAGGAAGCCATCCTGGCGCAGCCCATGGACGCGGTGGTGATGATCGGCGGCTGTGACAAGACGGTGCCGGCCCAGTTGATGGGCGCGGCGTCGGCCAACGTACCCGCCATCGAGCTGGTCACCGGCTCGATGCTGACCAGCTCGCATCGGGGCGAACGTGTCGGCGCCTGCACCGATTGCCGCCGCTATTGGGGCAAATTCCGCGCCGAGGAAATCGACGACGAGGAAATCGTCGACGTCAACAATCGCCTGGTCGGCAGCGTCGGCACCTGCTCGGTGATGGGCACGGCCAGCACCATGGCCTGCATCACCGAAGCCTTGGGCATGATGGTGCCCGGCGGCGCGTCCGCGCCCGCGGTGACGGCCGATCGCGTGCGCGTGGCGGAAGTGACCGGCACCACCGCCGTCCAGCTCGCGCGCAGCAAGTTGACGCCGGACCGCATCATGACGGCCAAGGCTTTCGAGAACGCGCTGCGCGTGCTGCTGTCCATCGGCGGCTCCACCAATGGCATCATCCACTTGACGGCCATTGCGGGCCGCATGGGTTTCGAAGTCGACCTGGCGCGGGTCGACGCGCTCAGCCGCGAGACCCCGGTGCTGGTGGACCTGAAGCCGTCCGGCCAGCATTACATGGAAGACTTCCACAAGGCGGGCGGCATGCAGGCGCTGTTGCGCGAGCTGCGCCCCCTGCTACACCTGGACGCGCTGACAGTGACGGGCCGCACCCTGGGCGAAGAACTGGACGCGGCGCCGGCGCCGTTCGTGCAAGACGTTATCCGCCCCTTCACGCAACCTATCTATCCGCAAGGCGGCATCGCCGTACTCAAGGGCAATCTGGCGCCGGGCGGCGCCATCATCAAGCAATCGGCCGCCGCGCCGGCATTGATGGAGCATGAAGGCCGCGCGGTGGTATTCGAGAATGCCGAGGATTTGGCCAAGCGTGTCGACGATCCGGACCTGGACGTCACTCCCGAAGACATCCTGGTGCTCAAGATGATAGGCCCGAAGGGCGCGCCGGGCATGCCCGAGGCCGGCTACATGCCGATCCCGCGCAAGCTGGCGAAGGCCGGCGTGAAGGACATGGTGCGCATCTCCGATGGCCGTATGAGCGGCACCGCGGCCGGTACCATTGTTCTGCATGTGACGCCGGAGTCCGCCGTGGGCGGGCCGCTGGCCTATGTGCAGACCGGCGACCGCATCCGGCTGAGCGTGGCCAACCGCGAGATCACCCTGCTGGTGGACGATGCGGAACTGGCGCGCCGCGCGGCGGAAAAGCCGCAGCAGGCGCCTTCGGCGGCGCGCGGCTATCGCAAGCTGTTCCTGCAGTCCGTGACCCAGGCCGACCAGGGCGTCGATTTCGACTTTTTGCGGGCTGCCGCGATACGGGGGAAAATCCCCGAATCACGTTGATCAATTTTCCGCAGCGCTTTTTTCGTAGCCTTACCCGATAGCCCCATGTCTCGCCTTGCCGCCCTGCCCGATTCCGTTCACCCCGTCGAGCCGACGGCATTGGAAAGGGCCGTGCAGGCGCTGGAAGAAGACATCGTTCTTGGCCGCCTGCATCCGCGTGAACGGCTGATCGAAGACGATCTGATGCAGCGCTTCGATCTGAAGCGCCATGCGGTGCGCGAGCTGCTGGTCGAGCTGGCGCGGCTGGGTCTGGCGGAGCGGCGCAAGAACATCGGTTCCGAAGTGCGCTCCTTCGCGCCGAACGAAGTGGTCGAGCTGTACGAAATGCGTGAACTGCTGGAGACGCAGGCGGCACGGCTGGTGCCCTGCCCTGCCGACCCGGCCGCTCTGCAGGCGCTCATCGACATCCAACGGGAACACGACGCCGCCGTCGACGCGGAAGATCCGCGCCAGGTCTTCCGCAACAATCTGCGCTTCCATCAAGCGCTGTTCAGCATGTGCGGCAATGGCGTGCTGGTGCGCGCCATCCAGGAATATGCGCGCCAGACCCATCCCATCCGTTTCGGCACGCTGGTGACGTCCGAATACCGCCGTCAGGCGCGCCATGAGCACTGGGCCATGATAGAGGCCCTGCGCGATGGGCGTCGCGACGACCTCGTCGATCTCTGCCGTGCGCACTTGCGGCCTTCGCGTGACGCGTACCTGGCGGCGAATCGGCATCTGGCGGATCTAACATCGGCCTGACATAGCGCGTTGCGCATGAGCGGGGCGCGGCTTCATCCCGCTGTTTATCTTGCTGTTCCACCCTATTGCCACGATTTTTCCGACGCCATCAAAACATGATTCCGGAGACGATATGAACCCTGCCATCCTGCCCGCCCCTTCCGCCTGCCATGCCGTCGTCGTGGGCGGCGGCACCATGGGCGCGGACGTCGCCGTGGTGCTGGCGCGTGCCGCCTGCCGCGTGACAGTCGTCGAACGCGATGCCACGCGCCACGCCGGCATCCTCGACAGCGTGCGGGCGAATCTCCAGGAACGTGGACTGGCGCGGCACGCGGACGGCGTGACGGTGGCGACGGCGCTGGAGGATGTCGCCTGGTCCGCCGTGGCCCTGGTCATCGAATGCATACCGGAATCGCTGCCGCTGAAGCAGGCGCTGTTCGCCGACCTCGTCAAGTTGGCGCCCGCCACGGCCGTTCTGGCCAGCAACAGTTCCAGCTTCCCCATCAGCCAGATCGGCGCGGGACTGCAAACGCGCCAGCGCATGCTGGGCCTGCACTTCTTCATGCCGGCCCACCTGGTGCCGTTGGTGGAGGTCGTGTTGTCGGCCGACAGCGATCCTGCCACGGGCGATGCCTTGTATGCCTTCATGCGTCGTTGCGGCATGGTGCCGGTGCTGGTGCGCAAGGACGTGCCGGGCTTTCTCGGCAACCGCCTGCAGCATGCCTTGACGCGCGAAGCCTTCGCCTTGGTGCAGGATGGCGTGGCCAGCGCCGAGGATGTCGATGCCGCCGTGCGTTTCGGTTTCGGCTTCCGCTTTCTTGCCGCCGGCCCCATCCTGCAGCGCGACCATGCCGGGCTGGAAGTCCATTGCGCGGCCACCACCACGACCTATCCCTCCTTGTCCAAGGCTGACGGTCCTTTCCCCGTGCTCACTGAACGCGTCGCCGCCGGCAAGCTGGGCATGAAGACCGGTGAAGGATTTTTCAAGTGGACGCCGGAAAGCATCGCCGCGGAAAAAGCCCGCTACGCGCAGACCCTGCGCGCGGCGCTGGCGCTGATCGAAAACGAGCTGCCGCCGATCGAGCCGTGAAGCCGCGCGGGTGACAGCGAGTGGCCGCGGCTACCCCCGGCTGCCAGGACGAAGCCGGCAGACAATCAGGACCGCGGCAAAGCGATGGACGTGAAATCGGCAGCATGGATACGTTGCTGAACGTCGGAACAAACACCGTGCAGGGTCCCTCATACGGGGATTCGCACTCCTGCTCCCAGCGCTGGAGCACTCACCGTTTGTCCGACTTTCTCCATGCCTTCCATTTCCTCCCCGCTTGCCTCCATCAGCCGAACCGACCTTGACCAGCGGTCCGTGAAAGATCCTGAAAAATGCATCAAGGATCACACGCAGGGCGTTGCCACTGCCATGCAGGCCGCCCGAGGGTCTCCCAAGAGAGCCTCGGGCCAGGTTTCCCATTGCTCCTCCCCGGCGCTAATGAAATTCCAGCCGCAGTTCTCCGCTCGGCGCGATTCCGCGCTCTCGCTCAACGGTGAGGTCAAGATCGACGGCGAGCGCATAGTCTGCAGGCACCTTGCAAAACTATGGGAAGACGACTTTCTACGTACGGCGGGCAAGCCCAGCTACCACACCCTCAACAGCCCTGACGCCATTCAGGCAGCGGCAGGGGCGTTGGCCCTGAAAGCCGAAAGCAAGTACGCCAATTTCGCCCATGAGCGTATCAACCAGGCGCAATACTGGATATCCAACGATTGGGGCCAAGTGCTCACGGACAATTTCAAGGCCATGTCGCTGTCCGGCGGTGGCGACGTCGCGGTGTGCCGAACGCTATATCTGATGACGCCCACGCATGCGATGGCGTTAGGCCTGAAAATCAAAGGCAGCGCGGCTGCGCGCAGATTCGTGGTGCAGTTCTATGATCCGAACAACACCGTCGCGCATCGGCGGGTGGCCATCACGGCCGCGTCCGCCGACGCCGGTGTGCCAGCGGAGATACGCAAGCTCCAGGCGCACGATTTTCTCCCGGAATTTTTCCGAAAAGCGTACAGACTGGTCGACGCCGATGATCGTTCGATACCTGCGTTGTTCGCTGGTGAAAAGGCGGAACCCGGAATGCCTCGGCTTGCCGGAGATCTGCCGGATTTCGACGAGCACGTTTTGCCCTTCCTGCAGAATCACGACCTGCCTGAATTGCTGCGCGCTTGTGCCGACCAGCTCAGCCAGCGCGGAGACATGACTCGTTTGCTGACGCTCCTGGGCAGCGGCCATAGCAATACCCCGAGGCTTTACTTCGCGCTCCAATGGGGGCAAGTCGAAACGATAGAGATTCTGGGCGACATACTGAAGACATTGCAGTCCCGCCTGTCGTCTGAACAGCTTGCGGATCTGCTCTCGGCCAGATTGCGTACCGGCACCCCCGGCCTGTTTGCCGCCTTGTATGGCAGGAAATCCGAAGCGGTGCTGGCCTTTGGTGAGATGTTGAAGACGTTCCGTCCCTTCCTATCGTCTGAACATCTTACGGATCTGCTTTCGGCCAAATACTGGAGTGGCAGCTTTGGACCGTGGGACGGTGCCCCGGCGCTGCATTTCAGTCTCTGCTATGGACATACCGAAATGGTCCAGGCCTTCTTGAAAATTCTGAACCCGGTCGCGGACAGCCTGTCGCCCGAACAACGCTTGGACCTACTGTCGGCCAAAGACAGAAATGGAACACCGGGAATTTCCCTCGCTCGTCAGCGTGGGCATATCGAAACAGCCGCGGCCTATGAAAATTTACTGGCGCAGTTTGTGGGTGCCCCACCGACAGGGCATCTCAAGGCGCAGCCATGACACTCCGGGCCTGACTAATGCGGGCTGCGTGAAATCAGGTCAAGCAATGTACTGACAGGCATCGGAACAAACACTGTGCAGGTTCGATCAGATCGAGGCTCAAGTTTTTCTCGAATCTCCTCATGCCTTCCGTATCGCCCTCCATTGTTTCCATCCACCGACCCGATCCTGACCAGCGGTCCTGCAGAAATCCTGAAGCGCGCATTCGGAATCACATACAAAGCTTTGCCGCGGCGATGGAAGCCGCACATGAATCTACAGATCCTCAGGGCTTGCGTGACGTCATCGGAAAATTCCGCGATGGCCTCATCCAGGAGGACGCCTGGGACTGCTTGCAACACCTGTTCGCCCCCAACGCCGACAAGCACGAAATACTGGATGCGATCGTGCACTGCCACTTCGCCTCTTTCGAACTCGGTGATGAATATCTACATCGGCAAAAAGGATCAGCACATATCGACAGCTGCATTCGGTGCTTGCTTGGAAAGCTGACCAGCGAGGCACGCGATTCCATGCTGAAGGACTTTCCTGTCCTGATGCGCGATCCGAAACCAGCGGAGAACACCGAGTTGCTGCTCTCCGGTTTTCCGTCCCTTGTGCTCACGTTATCGGAAACAGGCTTGCGTCTGCCGCTGGATGCGCGTCACGCCGGCAATCACAGTGGGGACGGCGGCTTACGCACGCAGGAGACTGAACATCTGTTGGCACGGCTCCAGGGAGAAAAAGCAAAGCCGCAAGAGATAGAGCCTGATGGAGCGCGTACCTTGCGGGCGGCGAAGGATCCCGCCACACACACAGATCTTTGGCTCACGGGGCGACTACGAAAATTCCAGCCCAGCTTCTCGACGCGGCGCGACTCCGATTTCTCGCTGAATGGTCAGGTCGAAGTCGACAAAGAACTTATTGTGTGCAGGCACATTGCAAGGTTATGGGAGGAAGATTTTCTGCGTACCGCAGGCAAGCCCACCTACCAGACGCTCAACAGCCCCGCCGTCCTTCAAGAGGCAGCAGGGCCTGTGCTGCGGTACGACGGAAGCTACCTTGGAGGTGTCGCTCGTGGGCGACTCGACGGCGCGCAATACTGGATGTCGACCGACTGGGGCCAAGTGCTTACGGATAATTTCGGCGCCATGTCACGGCAATCTCCCAAGGATGGCGCGGTATGCCGTACCTTGTATCTGATGACGCCTAATCACGTGATGGCGGTGGGACTGAAAATCAAGGATGAAGCGGACGCGCGAAGATATGTGGTGCAATTCTATGATCCGAACAGGACCGTCGCCCATCAACGTTCAGCGATCACCGCCACGCTCGATCAACCGGGCGTGCCGGCAGAAATTCGCACACTCAAGCCGCGCGATTTCCTGTCGGAAGGGCTACAAAAAGATTACCTCTTGATTGACGCTGAAAACCGCTCGATACCGGCGATATTCGCGGGAGAGAAAGTGGAGCCCGGAGTCTCACGGTTTGCCGGCGATCTGCCGGTTCTCCAAGAGCAGGTGATGCGTGCCATGCTGGTTTACAACCTGCCGGACCAATTGCGCGCCTACACCGACCAGCTCAAGTTGGCCGATAACCCTACGCGTCTGAAAATTCTCACTGGCAAGGATTATGCTGGCAATCCGGGTTTGTTCATCGCTCTCCAGCGCGGGCACACCGAAGTAGTCGAGGCTTTGGGCGATATCTTGAAAGCGTGCCAGCCTCCCCTATCACCCGCACAGCTCATGGTTCTGCTCTCGGCGCAAAGCCCCTACGGCACCCCCGGACTGAGCCGCGCTCTTCAGCAAGGATATGCCGAAACGGTCGAGGCCTTTGGCAGATTATTGAACACATGCGAGCCACCCCTGTCGAGTGAACAACTCATGGATCTACTCTCGGCAAAGGACAACGATGGCTATCCGGGGCTGTATGACGCGCTTCACAATGGACATGACAAAACGGTCGAGGCCTTTACCGAATTGCTGAAGGCGTGCCAGCCATCCCTATCGGCTGCTCAGCTCATGGATCTACTCTCGGCTAAGGACGAGCTGGGCGTGGTCGGACTGCGTGCCGCACTTCAAAACGGCAGAGCTCACGCGATCGTGGCCTACGGCAAACTACTGGAGACAGTGGCACCGTCCTTGCCAGCCAAGCAGGTCGCGGAACTCTTTGCGGCCGCGAGCGGACCCGGTCTTGTAGTACTACTGACCGCTCGCAGAAATGGGCACGCCGCAGCGGTCAAGGCCTTTGAGGCCTTGAGGGTAAAGTTCGCGCATCGTGCATAAACGCAGCACAACAAGGGGGGGTCTGTGAAGCTGTGTGCGTGAAATCAACACAAGCAATGTGCTGACAGATATCGGAACAAACATGTGTGGGGGTAGATCAGACGGGGGCTCAAGTTTTTTTGAACCTCTGCATGCCTTCTGTTCTACCATCAATTGCTCCCATCTACCGAACCCACACAGACCAGTGCCCCCCCGCGAATCCTGAAGCGCGTATTCGGAGTCACCTGCAAAACTTTGCCGCCGCCATGGAAGCCGCGCATGGATCTACAGATCCTCAGGGCCTACGTGACGCTATCGGAAAATTGCACGATGGCCTCTCTCAGCAAGACGCATGGGACTGCGTGCGACACCTGTTCGCGCCCGACGCTGACAGACACGAAGTACTGGAGGCGATCGCACAGTGCCACATCGCGTCATTCGATGCCGGCAACGAGCATTTAAGCTCGCTGAAAGGCCAAGCACATATCGACAGCTGCATTCGATACCTGCTCGGAAAGCTTACCGCTGAAGCGCGCGAATCCATGCTGAAGGATTTCCCTGTCCTGATGCGCGCGCCCGAACCAACTGAAAACGCCTCGCTCCAGAGCGCCGAATTCTCACCCATCGTGCTCACGCTATCGGAAACGGGCTTGCGTTTGCCGCTGGATCAACGTCATGCAGGCGAGAAGAGTGGAGACGACGGTCTACGCCAACATGAGGCCGACCAGTTGCTGGCACGAATTCAGAAAGAAGAGCCAAAACAAACAGAGACAACGCCCGATCTAGCGCATAGCCCGCCGGCGTTGAAGAGTCGCGCCACGAACACAGATGACTGGCTCGCGGAAAGGCTGAGAAAATTCCAGCCAGGCTTCTCGGCACGGCGCGACACTGCTTTCTCGCTGAATGGCGAGGTCGAGGTCGACGGCGACCTTGTCGTATGCAGGCACATTGCAAGGCTGTGGGAGGAAGATTTTCTGCGTACCGCGGGCAAGCCCACCTACCAAACGCTCAATAGCCCGGCGGCCCTTCAAGAGGCAGCAAGGCCTGCTGTGCAAAGCGACGTAACCCTCGACCCAGGTGTCATTGGTGAGCGTATCCACCGGGCGCAATACTGGATGTCGAACGACTGGGGCCAAGTGCTTACGGATAATTTTGACGCCATGTCACGCCAAGCCTCCAAGGATGGCGCGGTATGCCGTACCTTGTATATGGTCACGCCTAATCATGCGATGGCTGTGGGACTGAAAATCAAGGACGAAGCGGGCGCGCGGAGATATGTGGTGCAATTCTACGATCCGAACACGACCGTCGCACATCAACGTTCAGCGATCACCGCCACGCTCGATCAACCAGGTGTACCGGCGGAAATTCGCACACTCCAGCCGAGCGATTTCCTGCCGGAAGACTTCCAAAGAGACTACTTCCTGGTCGACGATGAAAACCGCTCGCTGCCAGCGCTGTTCTGCGGAGAGAAGATGGAACCCGGCGTGTCACGGTTTTCAGGGAATTTGCCGGATCTCGATGAGCATGTGATGAGCTTTACGCTGGCTTACAACCTGGCAGAGCAACTGCACGCCTATGTCGACCAGATCAGACTGGACGATGACAATACGCGCTTGCAAAATATCATAAGCAAAGACTTTGTCGTTGCGTCGGAACTATATCGTGCGCTCACTTTAGGGCATGCCGAAGTGATCACCGCTCTAAGCGAAGTCTTGAAAGCGGGCGAGATACCCCTATCGCCGGCACAGCTCATGGATCTACTCTCCGCCAAAAGCGCATGTGGCACCCCGGGGCTAAGAGCCGCTCTTTATTATGGGAAGGCCGAAGCGGTCAAAGCCTTTGGCAAATTACTGAGAACATGCGAGCCACCCCTGTCGGCTGGAGAAATCTCTGAACTACTCTCTGCCAGGGAACCAGAGGATGGCACGCCAGGACTACTTGCCGCTCTGGATAATGCGTCGTCCGATACGATCGTCGCTTTTGGCCAAGTACTGGAGACAGTCGCGGCGTCTTTGACACCCAATCAGCTCGCAAGAATACTTGCGGCCGAGAGTGAACATGGTCGTGTAGCACTGCAGCGCGCTCGTGGGAGTGGGCGTGTCGACGCCATCGCGGCTTATGAAGATCTGCTGGCGAAATTTGTGCCTGACCCGGCGACCCGGCATCTCAAGGCACAGCCGTGACGCTCGGCGTCAACCCGACGCGGCACACGTGAAATCAACACAAGCAATGTACCGATAGAAATCGGAACAACCGATGTGCGGGGCCGATCAGACGAGGTTCAAGGATTTTTCTAGAACCTCTTCATGCCTTCCGTTTCGCCTTCAATCACTTCCGCCCATCGACCTGATCCTGCCCAACGCCTCCCTAGGAATCCTGAAGAGAGTATTCGGAAGCACGTACAAGGGCTTGCTACGGCTATGCAAGCCATTCAGGGATCAGTAAACCCTTCAGCTTTACGTGAAATTTTCGAAAAATTTAAGGCCAGCGTCAGCCGGGAGGGCACATGGGACGGCGTACAACATCTGTTCGTCCCCAACGCCGACAAACACGAAATACTGAATGCGCTCGCGCACTGCCACATCGCGTCTTTCGAACTCGGTGATGAATATCTACATCGGCAAAAAGGATCAGCACATCTCGACAGCTGCATTCGTTGCTTGCTTGGAAAGCTGACCAGTGAGGCGCGCGATTCCATGCTGAAGGATTTTCCTGTCCTGATGCGCGGTCCGAAACTAGCGGAGAACACCGACTTCCTGCACTCCGGTTTTCCGCCCCTTGTGCTCACGTTATCGGAAATCGGCCTGCGTCTGCCGCTGGATGTGCGTCACGCGGGCAATCTCAGTGGAGACGATGGCCTACGTACGCATGAGACCGAACAACTCCTGGCACGAATTCGGAACGAAGAAGCAAAGCACACAGAGAAAGCGCCGGATGGAGCGCATGTCGAGCCGGCGCCGGGTGGCCCCGCCACGAACACAGACAAATGGCTCGCGGAACGGCTGCGAAAATTCCAGCCACGCTACTCCTCACGGCGCGACACTGACATCTCACTGAATTGTCAACTCAAGGTCGACAATCAACTCATTATGTGCGGACACATCGCAAGGCTGTGGGAGGAAGATTTTCTGCAGACCGCGGGCAAGCCCACCTACCAAACGCTCAACAGCCCCGCCGCTCTTCAAGAAGCAGCAAGGCCTGTACTGCGGTACGACGGAAGTTACCCTGGAGGCGCCATTGGTGAACGCGTCGACGGGACGCAATACTGGATGTCGAGCGACTGGGGCCAAGTGCTTACGGAAAATTTCGACGCCATGTCACGCCAGGCGCTCAAGGACGGCGCGGTGTGCCGGACCTTGTATTTGCTGACGCCCAATCATGCGATGGCGCTGGGACTGAAAATCAAGGACGACGCGGGCGCGCGTAGGTATGTGGTGCAACTCTACGATCCGAACGTAACCGCCGTGCATCAACGTTCAGCGATCACCGCCGCCCCCGATCAAGCGGGCGTACCGGCGGAAATTCGCACCCTCAAGCCGCACGATTTCCTGGAGGAAGACGAACTGGAGTACTACCGCCTGGTTGACGCTGACAACCACTCGATACCAACGATGTTCTGCGGAGAGAAGGTGGAACCCGGCGTGCCACGGTTTTCAGGGGATTTGCCGGCTCTCGACAAGCAGGTGATGAGTTTCATGCTGTCTTACAACCTTCTGGAGCAGTTGCACGCTTACACCGACCAGCGCAAATTGGTTGATAACGCTACGCTTCTGGAAATTCTCACAGGCAGCAATCCTCCTGGCAACCCGGGCTTGGTCCTCGCTCTCGATAAGGGGCGCTCCGAGGTGATCGAAGTTTTGGGCGATATCTTGAAAGCGTGCCAGCCGCCTCTATCACCTGCACAGCTCATGGAACTACTCTCGGCCAAAAGCTCTCTTGGCACTTCCGGACTGAATCGCGCTCTTCAGAATGGGCATGCCGGAGCAGTCAAGGCCTTTGGCATATTATTGAAAACATGCGAGCCACCCCTGTCGAGTGAACAACTCATGGTTCTACTTTCGGCAAAGGACGGCCATGGCCGTACGGGGCTGTATGCCGCGCTTCACAATGGGCATGCCGAAGCGGTTGAGGCCTTCGCCGAACTACTGAAAGAGGACGCGTCAACGCTGACGCCGGAACAGTTTCTGGATTTGCTCTTAATCAAACCCGCGGATGGGTATCCGAGACTGTACCAAGCGCTGTTCGCGGGAGACGCCAAATGGATCGAGGCCTATGGCAACGTACTGGAGACAGTCAGGGCGTTTTTGCCAACCAAGCAGCTTGCGGAAACACTTGCGGCCGAGAGCGAACTCGGTCGTGCAGCGCTGCACAGCGCTCGTAACAGTGGACATGTCGACGCGATCGCGGCCCTTGAAGCCTTAAGGGTAAAGTTCGTACCTCATGCGTAAAGGCGACACGGCAAAGGGTCGCCTATGAGGATGTGGGCGTGAAATCAACCCAGGCAATGTACTGACAGACATCGGAACAAACGCACTGCGGGCAGATCAGACGGGTTCAAGTTTTTTTGAACCTCTTCATGCCTTCTGTTCCATCCTCAATTACTCGCACCAGCCGACCCTACATTGACCAGCGTCCACGTAGGAATTCTGAAGAACGTATTCGGAATCACATCCAAGGTTTTTCGGCGGCGATGGAAGCTGCACATGGATCCACGGATCTTCAGCGCTTACGCGAGGTCATCGGAAAATTCCGCGACGGCCTTACCCAGGAGGACACATGGGAGTGCGTGCAACACCTGTTCGTCCCCGATGCCGACAAAGACAAAATACTAAAAGCGATCGCGCGGTGCCACGTCGCCTCGTTCGAACCCGGCAACAAGTATCTAAGCTGGCGCAAAGGCCAAGCACATAGCGATTGCCGTATTCAGTACCTGCTTGAAAAGCTTACCAGTGAGGCGCGCAATTCCATGCTGAAGGACCTTCCGGTCCTGATACGCGAGCCGAAACTGGCTGACAACGCCTCGCTCCGGAACGTCGACCTTCCGCCCGTCGTGCTCACGCTGTCGGAAATAGGTTTGCGCTTGCCGCTTGATCAGCGTCACGCAGGCAATGACGGTGGAGACGGCGGCCTACGCCAACATGAGACGGACCAGCTGCTGGCACGAATTCAGAAAGAAGCACCAAAGCAAATAGCGTTGGAGCCCGATGGCGTGCATACCCAGCCGGTGCTGAATGATCCCGGCACACACACGGATCACTGGCTCACGGAACGACTGCAAAAATTCGAGCCAAGTTACTCGGCACGGCGCGACAATTACTTCTCGCTGAATGGCAAGGCTGAAATCGACGGCCGCAAAATAGTATGCAGACACATTGCACTAGTGTGGGAAAAGGAATTCCTGGGTACCACGGGCAAACCTACCTATCAGACGCTCAACAGCCCCATCGCCCTTCAGAACGCGGCAGGACCTTTGGTCCGAAGCGAAACCATCGACGTCCTTGATGCTATCGATCAGCGTGTCGATCGGGCGCAGTACTGGATGTCGAGCGATTGGGGCCGAGTACTTTCGGAGAATTTCGACGCCATGGCACGGCAGGTCCACGGCAACGCCGCGGTATGCCGTACGTTGTATCTGATGACGCCTAATCATGTGATGGCGCTGGGGCTGAAAATCAAGGACAGAGCGGGTGCGCGGAGATATGTGGTGCAGTTCTACGATCCAAACCGGACTGTCTCGCACCAACGTTCGGCGATAAGCGCCACGCCCGGGCATGCGGACGTGCCGGCCGAGATTCGCATACTCAGGCCGGATGATTTCCTATCGGAGTACTTACAACAGCATTACCTCATGGTCGACGCTGAAAACCGCCCGATACCAACAATTTTCTTCGGAGAGAAGGAGGAGGCCGGAATGCCACGGTTTGGCGGGGATCTGCCAGATCTGAACGAGCATGTGATGTATCTCATACTGACCCACAACCTGCAGGAGCAGTTACACGCCTATGCCGACCAGCTCAAGTCGAACGATGACATTACGCGTTTGAAAATTCTCACGACCAAAGGCTATGGAGATCTGTCCGGACTATTCCTCGCTCTCGATCGCGGGCATACCGAAGTGGTCGAGGCTTTGGGCGAAATCCTCAAAGCGTGCGATCCCCCCTTATCGCCCGAACAGCTCGCGGTTCAACTCTTAGCCAAAAGCAGCGCTGGCGACCCTGGCCTGTTTGTCGCTCTTAAGCAGGGGAATACCGCAACGGTCAAGGCCTTTGGAAAATTATTGAAAACGTGCGCTCCCCCACTGTCGTCTGAACAACTCATGGTTCTACTCACGGCCAAAAACGGCTCCGGCGTTCCCGGGCTGTACGCCGCCCTCTACCATGGCCATAACGAAACGGTCGCGGCCTTTGGCGAGATACTAAAGACATGCCTGCCATCGCTATCGGCCGCTCAGCTCATGGATCTACTCTCGGCCGACAACGGAAGCGGCATAACGGGACTGCACGTCACCCTTGAAAAGGGGCATACCGCCACGACCGCAGCCTTTGTCGAGATACTGCAAGCGGCCGCATCAAGACTGACGCCAGAGCAACTACTGGACCTGCTCCAGCCCAGATTACCGAATGGCTGTCCGTCACTGTATTACGCGCTGCAGACGGGGGATGCCCAGTGGATCAGGGCCTACGGAAAATTACTGGAGACAGTCTCGGCATCTTTGCCAACCAAGCAGTTCGCGAAACTACTCGCGAGCAAGAGCGACTTTGCTCGTTCAACGCTTCAGAGCGTTCCTGAGAATGGGCATGTCGAGGCGACCGCGGCTTTCAAAGCCTTAAGGACGAGGTTCGCGCCTCACGCGTCAGCCAGGCAGCGCGTGGGACAGGCGGTTCGACTAAGAGTCCGGAAATGGATTCTTAAAATAGGCACCGCGTGGAACACGAAGAACTAGCCAAAACGGCGTGCGTAAAATCGACATGGCAACGACGTAAGCCGATGTCGGAATAAATATCATGCAGGACTAACTCACGGAGAATAAGTCACTGGCGCGTCCCGAGCCGGAGCACTCACCGTTGGTCAGACCGTCATGATGCCTTCCATTTCGCCCTCGTTCGCTCCTATTTCCCGATTCGACTCCGGCCAGCGGCCTGAAAGAAGTTCTGAAGAAGGTACTCGCAATCACGGTCAGCGCCTCGCCGCCACGACGGAAGCTCCCGGAGGCAACGTAGAACACGTAGAAGCGCAAGCCCTTGCAATGCCGCCGCAGCCGCCGACGCTGAATCTCCGCGTCGACACGGACCATTGGCTCGCCGAGCGAATGAAGAAATTCCAGCCGCGCTTTTCCGCACGGCGCGACAAGAATTTCGTGTTGAACGGCAGGCTTTCGGTCCACGGCGAAAAAATAGTCTGCACGCACATTGCAAAACTGTGGGAAGAGGAATTCCTGCGTACAGCTGGCAAACCCAGCTATCAGACGCTCAGCAGCCCTACCGCCCTGAGGTCAGCGGCCGCGGCATTGGCCCTGAAAGACAGAACCACCAACAGTTCCTTCGTTTGTGAGCGTGTCGACCAGACGCAATACTGGATGACCAACGATTGGGGCCAAGTACTCAGCGACAATTTCACGGCCATGTCATTACACGCCGGTGGCGATGCCGCGGTGTGCCGCACACTATATCTGTTGACGCCCAATCATGCGATGGCGCTCGGGCTGAAGATCAAGGACAGCGGCGGCGCGCGAAGATTTGTCGTGCAACTCTATGATCCGAACAACACCATCTCGCATAGGCGCTTGGCGATTACCGCCGAGCCCGCGCAAACAGGCATACCAGCAGAGATACGCCAGCTCGCACCGCGCGATTTTCTCTCGGGCAAAATGTTGAAGTGGTACAGATTCCTCGACGCTGAAAACCGCCCGATCCCGACGTTATTCGCCGGCGAGAAGGTGGGACCCGAGGTGGCGCGGCTTGCCGGAAACTTGCCTGATCTGAACGAGCATGTCATGCATTTCCTGCTGGCTTTCAACCTTCCAGAGCTGCACGCCTGCGCTGACCAGCTCCTACAGGTCGATGACAGGACTCGATTGAAGGTGCTTCAAGCCAAAGCCCCGAATGGTTCGCCTGGACTGTATTACGCCTTCCAACGGGGCAATGCCGAAGTCATCGACATCTTTGGGGCAATACTGAAGACCTCCCTTCCCTCCCTATCGCCAAAACAGCTTACCGGTCTACTGGCGGCCAAGGACATGAATGGCTACCCCGGTCTGTATGCCGGGCTCCAGCGTGGGCATGCCAAAACGATCAAGGCCTTCGGCGAGATACTGAAAGCGTTCCAACAGAGCTTGGCGCCGGAACAACTCACAGACATACTCTCGGCCATCGCCGCGGAGGGCACTCCTGGACTGTATGCCGCGTTTCAGGACAGGCACACTGAAGCGATCAAGGTCTTCGGCCAGATCCTGACGTCGATCCGGCACCGCCTGTCGCCTGAGCAACTCACCGATCTGCTTTCGGCCAGAGCCAGCGACGGCACTTCCGCACTGTATTTCGCATTCAAAAATGGGGATGCCGAAACGCTGGAGGCCTTCGGCGAAATACTGAAAGCGGTCGCGGCTGGCCTCTCGTCCGAGCAACTGATGGATCTACTCTCGGCCAAAGCCGGGAACGACACGCCCGGCCTGTATACCGCTCTCATGCATGGGCACGCCGAAACGCTCCAGGTCTTTGGTGAAATACTGAAAACGGTCGCGGCCGGCTTATCGTCCGATCAACTGATGGATCTACTGTCGGCCAACGACAAGCTGGGCACGCCCGGACTGTATTTTGCTTTCGTGAATGGGCATGCCAAAACGATCAAGATCTTCGGCGAGATACTGAAAACAGTCCTGCCACGCCTGTCGCCTGAACAGCTCTCATCTCTACTGTCGGCCAAAGATCGCAATGGCATCCCCGGCCTCTGCTTCGCTCTGAACAGAGGGTATACCGAAGTCGGCGAGGCCTTTGCCGGCATACTTGAAACGGTTGTGCCGCGCCTGTCGCCTGAGCAACTCGCAGACCTGCTCGCTGCCAAGAGCGGGGGTGGCTACCCCGTACTGTATTTGGCCCTCAAGTCCGGAAATACCCGGCTCATCAAAACGTACGGCGAACTGCTGACGAAGGTTGCGCCCTTTTTGCCGAGCGATCGACTCGCGGAGATACTCGCGGCCAAGGATCCTCATGGCCAGCCGGGAATTGAGTCCGCTTACCAGCATGAACATGTCGAGGCGATCGCGGCCTTTGAGAATCTACTGCCGAAGCTCGCGTCTTACTCGTCCACCGGACATCTTGCGCAACGGCCGTCGCGCAGGCGTCGCGCTAGCGGCACAGGAGGTATCGCAGCAAAAATCCAGACACCCGGACTGCATTTCACCGCCCGTACTGGCCATGCCAATGCAGTCGCGGTCTCCAAGGACTCACTGGCCCAGACTAAAGCAACTTACCCGGATTCATGATTCCCGCCGGGTCGAGCAGTTTCTTGATGTCGCGCATCAGGCGCAGCTCAAGGGGATGCTTGTAGCGATGGAAGTACTCGCGCTTGAGCTGGCCGATGCCATGCTCGGCGCTGATGCTGCCGTTGTAGCGCATCACCTCGTCCATCACTTCCGCGGTGATGGCTTCGCCCTGTTCGGCCGCCCACGTACGCGCCGCGCCGGCCGGACGCGAGATGTTGTAGTGCAGGTTGCCGTCGCCGAAGTGCCCGAAGATGAAGGGACGCACGCCGGCATCGACGGCTTGCAGGCGCTTTTCGCAAGACACCATGAATGCGGGGATGTCCTCGATGGGCAACGAGATATCGTGCTTGAGATGCGGACCATCGGCGCGCTGGGCTTCGGAGATTTCCTCGCGCAGCTTCCACAGGGCCTGCAATTGGCTCAAGGACGCCGACACCACTGCGTCCAGGCACAATTCCTTCTCCAGTGCCTGGCCCATGACGGATTCCAGCATGGCATTCAAGCCGTTCTCATCCACGCTGTCCGCCAACTCCACCAGCACATAGGCCGGATAACGTTGGGCAAACGGCTCCTGCACGCCCGCGGCATGCGTCAGCACGAGGTCGACGCAATCACCGGTAAAGAATTCGAAGGCCTGCAGGCGCGCACCGCACTGGCCGTACAGCAGCTCGAACAGCTGCAATGCCTGCTGCGCCGAGGACACGGCCGCCAACACCACCGAACGCACATCCGCGCGCGGCAGCAGACGCAGCGACGCCGCGGTGATCACGCCCAAGGTGCCTTCGGAGCCGATCAACAGCTGCTTGAGGTCATAGCCGGTATTGTCCTTGCGCAAGGGCCGCAGGCCATGAAAGACCTCGCCATTGGGCAGCACCGCTTCCACGCCCAGCACCAGTTCGCGCGTCATGCCATAACGCACCACGTTGACGCCGCCGGCGTTGGTGGCCAGGTTGCCGCCGATCTGGCACGAATCTTCCGCAGCCAGGCTCAGGGGCAGCAAACGCCCCGCGTCTTGCGCCACGCGACGCAGATTGCCCAGGATGCAGCCCGCCTCGGCCACCAGTGTATTGGCTACCGTGTCGAGCGACCGCACTGCGTTCATACGGTCAAGCGACAGGATCACGTTGTCGGCCGAGCCATCCGGCGTGGCGCCGCCGCACAGGCCGGTATTGCCCCCGCGCGGCACCACCGGCACGCCCACATGCTGGCACAAAGCCAGGCAGCGGGACACCTGTTCGACCGTGCGTGGGCGCACCACCGCCTGGGCGTGGCCCGTGTAGATGCCACGCCAGTCGGACAGCCAGGGCTCGATGCCCGCGGGATCGACGGTGACGACGTCGGCGCCAAGCGCCTCGACGAGTTGGGAAGCGATGTTCTTGGTCATAGTCTCGGCCTGGTTCTGAATTATTTTCGCGGCTGGCCACCGCGGGAAGTCGTCGCCCTGACGCGCACGGCGCGTTTGCTCAGCGCGCCGCGCACACGGCGCACTCGTGATCGCGCGGCACGTTCATGCTGCGCCACTGCATGGTCAGCACGTCCAGATGCAGCAAGCGTCCCGACAAGCTGGTTCCCAGCCCCGCCAGCACCTTGAGTGCCTCGGCGGCCTGCATGCTGCCGATGATGCCGACCAGGGGTGCGAACACGCCCATGGTGGCGCAATTGGCCTCTTCGACATCGTCCGCTTCTTCTGGAAACAGGCAGTGGTAGCAGGGCGCGGTGGCGTCGCGCAGATCGAAAACCCCCACCTGCCCGTCGAAGCGGATGGCGGCGCCGGACACCAACGGTTTGTGATGCCGCACGCAGGCGCGGTTGATCTGATGGCGTGTCGCGAAATTGTCGGAGCAGTCCAGCACCACGTCGGCGGCGGCCACCTGTTCATCGAGCTCGTCATCCACCAGGCGGCGTTCGATGACTTGCACGTGGATGCCGGGATTGAGGGCCGCCAGCGTGGCACGCCCCGAAGCCACCTTGGATTGCCCCAGGCGATCCGTGGTGTGCAGCAATTGACGCTGCAGATTGCTCAACTCGACGGTGTCGTCGTCCGCCAGCACGATGTGGCCGACGCCGGCGCTGGCCAGGTACATGGCGGCCGGCGAACCCAGTCCACCGGCGCCTACCACCAGCGCCCGCGCGCCCAGGAACGCTTCCTGGCCTTCGATACCCAGCTCGTCGAGCAGGATATGCCGCGCGTAACGCAATAACTGCTGGTCGTTCATGTTGGCTCAGTCCACTGAAACCTCGGGATCGGCGGCAGGGGCATGGCCAGCCCGCTGATGATGCCCCGCGCCGTCGACCTTAGCGTTTCTGCTGACTCGGCTGCACGCCATCCGGGGTGATGGTCATGCGCTCGGTCGGCGCCGTGGCACCGGCCTTGGCCGCGGCCGCGGTGTTGTCCTTGGCCTCTTGATTGGATGCGGTCTTCGGCGTCGCCTTCTGGATCGGCTTGCCTTGCAGCGAATTGATGGCCTGCCTGAGCTGGAAGTCGTCCTTGCCGCCGAATTCGAAAATCTTGGTCGGTGGCGTACCCGTGATGTCAGCGGCGGTGGACTTGAATTCCGTCTTGGGCGCAAGCGGGTTGTTCAAGTGATGCTGCAGGTCGGCTTCACGCGGCAGGCGGAACAGATCGCCTTCGGCGGTATCGGCCACCACGTAGTCAGGCTCGATGCCGGTGGCCTGGATGGAACGGCCGTTCGGCGTGAAATAGCGCGACGTGGTCAGCTTGATGGCCGTGTCTTCGGTGAGCGGCAGGATGACCTGCACGGAGCCCTTGCCGAAGGTGCGATTACCCATCACCTTGGCGCGCTTGTGATCCTGCAGCGCGCCCGCCACGATTTCCGAAGCGGAGGCCGAGCCGACGTTGACCAGCACCACCATGGGCACCGTCTTGACCCACGCGGGCAGGCCCGACAGGTAGTTGCTTTCGCCGCGGGCATATTCCGACGGCGTCGCCAGGTACTTATGGCGCGCGTCCGGCGTACGGCCGTCGGTGGACACCACCAGCGCGTCGCTGGGCAGGAAGGCGCCGGCCACGCCGATGGCGCTGGTCAGCAAACCGCCCGGGTCGTTGCGCAGGTCCAGCACCAGATACTTGGGCGGCTGCTTGGCACCCAGCTCGTTCAACTGGCGCGCCAGATCCGATCCGGTCTTTTCCTGGAACTGGGCGATGCGCACATAGGCCACGCCGTCATCCAGCATCTTGCTGCGCACGCTGCGCACCTTGATGACGTCACGCACGATGTTCAGCACGATGGGCTGCGGCTGATTGGCGCGCAGGATAGTCAGCCTGATCGGCGACTTGGGCGCGCCGCGCATCAGCTTGACGGCGTCGTTCAGGGCCATGCCCTTGGTGGACGTGTCGTCGATCTTGGTGATCAGGTCGCCCGCCAGCACGCCGGCACGCGCGGCCGGGGTGTCTTCGATGGGCGAGATGACCT
Source organism: Bordetella sp. LUAb4 (assembly GCF_021325795.1). GTDB lineage: Bacteria > Pseudomonadota > Gammaproteobacteria > Burkholderiales > Burkholderiaceae_B > Bordetella_C. The sequence continues at coordinate 1,227,362 of NZ_JAHPZX010000001.1, forward strand.
TGACGAAACCATCTTCCGCGCCGACTTCGATGCCCAGGCCGCCGAACTCACCCTGCGTCTGCGTCTGCATATCGCGATAGGCATCGGCATCCAGGTAAGCGGAGTGGGGATCGAGGCCCGACACCATGCCGGAGATGGCATTGTTGATCAGGGTCTTGTCGTCGACCGGTTCAACGTAGTTGTTCTTGATAGCGCCGAAGACGTTGGTCAACGCACGCAATTCGTCCAGGGGCAAGGGGCTGCCGCGTTGCGCGACGGCCGTTACACCGACGCTGAGCAGCACGCCGGCAACGACACCGACCGATACCAGACCGAAACTGCGATACTTGCGAGTGCCCATGCACACATCCTGAATTGGGTTTTTGCCGATAGGCATCTACTGGGCCAGCCAAAGGGCTGGGTCCACTGGCGCGCCACCGTGACGAACTTCAAAGTATAGGCCCGATTCCACTTGGCCGCCCGTGGCGCCCACCGTGGCAAGCGCCTCGCCGGCTGTTACGTGGTCACCGACCTGCTTGAGCAGGCTTTGGTTATAAGCGTAAACGGTTAAATACTGTTGACCATGGTCCACGATGATCAGGTTGCCAAAGCCGCGCAGCCAATTGGCGTAGACCACCGTCCCGGGCGCCACCGCATGCACGGGCGTACCTTCCGCGGCGCGCAGCACGATGCCGCGCCAGGTGCCGCCGTCCGGCCGGCCGACACCGAAACGGCCCTGGATGGTGGCGCCGCTCACCGGCATGGGCAAGCCGCGCCGCAGGCCTTGGCCCGCCGGCGGCTGCGGCCGCGCCGCGACCGGTGCCTGGCGCGCGGGTTCAACTGGTTTTAAGCCTTCGAGATCGCCCCGTGCCACCGGCCGGCCGGCATCCTTCGCGGCGGCTTCGGCCTCGGCGGCCTGGCGCGCGGCCTGGGCGGCGGCGGCCGCATCGCGGCGCGCCGCGGCTTCAGCCTGCACACGCGCTCGGGTCGCGTTCTCCTGATCCTTCGCCCGGATGGCTTCGTCTCGGTCGCTTGTGCGGGTGGCGGCGTCCTGATCCTTCGCGCGGGTCGCGTTTTCCTGAGCCTTCGCTTCCGCCGCGTCCCTCTGCGCCTGCGCCTGGCGCGCCAACTGCGCCGTGCGCTCGGCCTGCTCGGCTTTGCGCCGCGCGTCGTCGGCCTTGCGGCGAGCCTCTTCCTGCGCCTTGCGGCGGGCTTCCTCGGCCTTGCGCGCGGCCTCGGCTTCAGCCTGGCGGCGCGCTTCCTCCGCCTTGCGGCGGGCCTCTTCCGCCTGCCGCGCTTCCTCGGCCTGCTTCTCGATGGCGGACTGCAAGCCGTCGATCAGGCGGCTCATGCGTTGATCGTCGCGTCCCAGCTTGGTGGCTTCCTCGCGCTGGGCGGTAATCTGCCCTTCGATGCGCGCCAGCACCGTGGAACGCTCTTTCTGCTGAGTCACCAGGGCGTTCTTCTGTTCCGCCGTCTCGGCGACCACCTTTTCGATTTCGGCCCGGCGCGCGTCGGCGCGGCCCTGCAATTGGGCCAGGCGGTCGAGATCCTGGCGCAGCGCCTGCACCGTCTGGGTGCGGGCTTGCGAGACGTAATCCAGATAGGCCAGGTTACGGCCCAGTTGCTGGGGATCGTCGCCGGACAGCAGCGCGGTCCACGGCGACAGGCCGCTGGTGTACTGGGCGCGCAGCTGGCCCGCCAGCTCCGCGCGCCGCTTGGCGAGCACGTCCTGCTGGCTGGCCAACTGCTTTTCCAGGCTGGCCAGATCGGCCTGCGCCTGCCGGCTCTGCTCGCCCAGCTCCGCCAGGCGGCGGTTGATCTGGGAGATGGCGGTTTCGGACTGGCGCAAGGCATCGGCCGCATCCTTGCGGTCCGCTTCGCGCTGCTCGATGGTCTTCTGCAGCGACTGGATGCGATCGCGCAGCGCCGATTGCTGGCGCTGCGCCTCGGTCTGGCGCTCGGCCAGATCCGCGGGCGCGGCCCAGGCCGCAACGGTCGGCAGCGCCAAGGCGGCCAACCACACCAGGCATGCAGCCAGACGCATCGCTATCAGGCCTTCTTCGCCTTGCCCTGCGCCGCCACCGCGGCCATCGCGGCTTCGATCGCCGCGGGGTCGCCCAGGTAGTAATGACGGATGGGACGCAGGTCGTCATCCAGCTCATAGACCAGCGGCTGGCCAGTGGGGACGTTCACGCCGACGATGTCATCGTCCGAGATGTTGTCCAGATGCTTGATCAAGGCGCGCAGGCTGTTGCCGTGCGCGGCCACCAGCACGCGGCGGCCCGCCTTGATGGCCGGCGCGATGGACTCGTTCCAGAACGGCAGCACGCGCGCCACGGTGTCCTGCAGGCATTCGGTAGCCGGCAGTTGGCCGGCCGGCACCTTGGCGTAGCGGCCATCGAAACGGGGATGGCGCTCGTCGTCCTGGCCGATGGGATCGGGGGCAATGGCGTAGGCACGGCGCCAGATCAACACCTGCTCGTCGCCAAACTTGGCGGCGGTTTCCGCCTTGTTCAGGCCTTGCAGGGCGCCATAGTGGCGTTCATTCAAGCGCCAGGAATTGCCCACGGGGGTGTACATGGCATCCATGGCGTCCAGCGCGATCCACAGGGTGCGGATGGCGCGCTTGAGTACCGACGTGAAAGCGACGTCAAAGGCGTAGCCCTCTTTCTTGAGCAGCTCACCGGCGGCCCAAGCTTCGGCCCGACCCTTTTCGGTCAGGTCCACGTCCGTCCAGCCGGTGAAGCGGTTTTCGAGATTCCATTGGCTTTCGCCGTGGCGCATCAGAACGAGTTTATGCATGGTGGGATCACTAGAAACGGAGGTTGAAAAAGCCGCGATTGGCGCTCATTTTATAATTGCCGGCTTGTAGCCCGCTGACATCCCTTCCCGGCCAGGGCGCCGAAGGGAGGATCAGGGCCGTCTTCCGCGATGGAAAATCGCGGATAAACCGTGATATTTCAGGACCTTCCGTGGATTTCGTGCAATTTTTGATGGGCCAGAACAACATCTTCATCCTTGCGGTCGCGGTGGTATCCGGCGTCATGCTGCTGATGGCCACCCGCAAGGGAAGTTCCGGGGGTGTCAGCACCGCCGAGGCCATCCAGATGATCAACCAGCGCCAGGCTGTCTGGGTGGACATTCGGACGATCGAACAGTTCCAGGCCGGTCACATCGCCCAGGCACGCAGTGTGCCGGCTGGCGATATCGAGAAAAAGGCCGCGTCGCTGCCCAAGAACAAACCCCTGGTCGTCGTCGGCCAGATCGGGCGCGATGCCAACAAGGCCGTGGCGGCCTTGCGCACGGCGGGTTTTGCCGACGTGGTGGCGCTGGACGGCGGCATGAAGGCGTGGAGCGATGCCGGCCTTCCCGTTACTCAGCGTGCTTGACCTGTCAGCGTGCTTGAACCCCTCGTGAGCCATGCAAGGTCAGCCACCTTCATCTCACGGTAAGCCTAGAGAAGCAAAATGAAGAAAGTCGTGATGTATGCAACTGGGTATTGCCCGTACTGCTCGCGCGCCGAGTCGCTGCTCAAGCAGCGCGGTGTCGAGGAGATCGAAAAGATCTTCATCGATCAGGACCCCGCCCAGCGCGGCATCATGATGCAACGCACGGGCCGCCGCACGGTACCGCAGATTTATATCGGCGAGGACCATGTGGGCGGCTGTGACGACCTGTACGCGCTCGATCGCGCCGGCAAGCTGGTTCCCCTGCTGGCGGCCTGATCCGCGCCGGCGGCGGCACCATCACTGACACGTTTTCGACCTATTCCATGGCGGCACCTGTGCCGCCGTTGCTCGCAGCATTCACCCTCCACCAGGAAATCTCATGGCCGATCAGGACCAAACCAACCAGCCGTCGTTCAATCTTCAACGCGTCTATCTGAAAGACTTGTCGCTGGAAATGCCCAACGCGCCGCACGTGTTCCTGGAACAGGAAACCCCGCAGGTCGCCGTGGACATCCAAGTCGGCGGCCAGCGTCTGGCGGAAACCATTTTCGAATCCAGCGTCACCTGCACCGTGACCACCCGCATCAACGACAAGGTGCTGTACCTGGTCGAAGCCACGCAGGCCGGCATTTTCGAATTGGCCAACATTCCGGAAGACCAGATGGATCCGCTGTTGGGCATCGTCTGCCCGACCATGCTGTATCCCTATCTGCGCGCCAACATCGCCGACGCCATCACCCGCACCTCGCTGCCGCCCGTGCATCTGGCCGAAGTGAACTTCCAGGCCCTGTACGAACAGCGCCTGGCCGAGTTCGCCCAGCAACAGCAAGGCGGCGAAGCCAATGGCAACGATTCCGGCATCATCCTGCCGCCCAATGCCACCCGGCAATAAGGCGGCCGCCGCAACGCGCGTGGCGGTGCTGGGCGCCGGCAGCTGGGGCACCGCGCTGGCGGCGGTGGCGGCTCGCCGCCACCCCACCATGCTGTGGGCGCGCCAGGCCGAGCAAGCCGAAAACATCGCTGCCACCCGCGAAAACGCCCGGTATCTGCCGGGCGTTTCCTTGCCCGCCACGTTGGCGGTGACGGCTGACCTGACGCAGGCACTGCGCCATCTGGACGCCCCCGCGGACCAGGCCAGCGCCGAGCCACTGATCGTGTTGGGCGTGCCGGTGGCCGGCCTGGCGGACATCTGCCAGGCCCTGCTTGCGCGGCTGCCCACGCTGAACGGACCGCTGCCCCATATCGTCTGGACCTGTAAAGGTTTCGAGAAGAACGACGGCCGCCTGCCGCACGAGATCGTGCGCGACGCGCTGGCCGGCCTGCCCGGCATCCGCCTTGGCGTGCTGTCCGGACCGTCCTTCGCGCGCGAAGTAGCGCAAGGCCTGCCGGTCGGGCTCACCATCGCCAGCGACGACGACGCCGTATGCCGTCGCACCACCGCCGCGCTGCACGGCGGCGCGGTGCGCGTATATGCGGGCGACGACGTCGTCGGCGTCGAAGTGGGCGGCGCCTTGAAGAACATCATCGCCATCGCCTGCGGCGTGTCCGACGGCTTGATGCTGGGCACCAATGCCCGCGCCGCCCTGATTACGCGCGGCCTGGCGGAAATGACCCGCCTGGGCGTGGCGCTGGGCGCACGGCCGGACACCTTCGCCGGCCTCACCGGCCTGGGCGACCTGGTGCTGACCGCCACCGGCGACCTGTCGCGCAACCGTCGCGTGGGCCTGGAGATCGGCGCCGGCCGCAAGCTGGACGAGATCCTGGCCGGCGGCATGACGGCCGAAGGCGCCCACGCGGCGCGTGCGGCCCTGGCACGGGCGCGAGTCCTGAACGTCGACCTGCCCATCACTGAAGCGGTTTGCGCGGTGCTGTTCGACGGCGTGGCGCCGATGACGGCCGTTTCCACGCTGCTGGCGCGTGACGCCCGCCATGAAGCCGGCGACCTGCGCGCGCCGGATTGAACCCACGGAACACCCACATACTCAAAAGAGAATTGGAGACCCCCATCATGACGTCCCCCGCACGTCCCCACTTCGGCAAACGCCTGCGCGGCCTGTGCCTTGGCCTGGCCAGCCTCTGCCTTCTGGCGGCCGGTGGCCCGGCCAAGGCCGATTGGCCGGATCACCCGATCGCGCTGATCGTGCCCTTCCCCGCCGGCTCCTCGCCCGACCTGCTGGCACGCATGGTGTCCGAGCCGCTGTCACAAGCCTTGGGCCAGCCCATCATCGTCGAGAACAAGCCAGGTGCCGGCGGCAACATCGGCACGCGCATGGCGGCACTGGCCAAGCCGGACGGCTACACCATGCTGTTCACCATCAATGGGCCGCTGACGACGGCGCCCACGCTGTACAAGAAAACGCTGGGCTATGACCCCTTCGTCGACCTGGCGCCCGTGACCCTGGTGGCCACCAGCCCCAATGTGCTGGCCGTGCCGGGCGACCTCAACGTCAAGGATCTGGCGCAGTTCGTCAGCATGACGCGCGAGCGGCCGGGCGCGCTGAATTACGGGTCGGTGGGCCCGGGCAGCGCTTCGCAACTGGCGATGGAGATGTTCAAGAGCCAGGCCGGCCTGGACCTGGTGCACATTCCCTATGCCGGCTTTCCGCAGGTGATCGGTGCCATCATCGGCGGCGACATCCAGGCCGGGTTCATGGTGCCGGCCATTGCCATGCCGCAGACCCGCGATGGTCGCGTCAAGATTCTGGCCGTGACCAGCCTGCAACGCAGCACCGTGCTGCCCGACGTGCCCACCATGGCCGAACAGGGCTACCCGGGTTTCGAGGCGATTTCCTGGGATGCGGTGATGGTGCCTGCCGGCACACCCAGTGTCATCATCGAACGGCTCAACAGCGAACTGGCGCGCATCATCGACAGCGACAAGATCCGCAAGCAGATGGCGGTGCAGTACTTCACGCCGGCGCCTTCTTCCCCGGCCGAACTGACCACCCGCATGCGCGATGAAAAGGCGCGCTGGGACAAGGTCATCGAAAAGCTGAACCTGTCGTTGGACTAAAACCCCTCGCCGCCGCGCGCCGCGCGTTGCGGGGGGTATCAGACTCCGCCGGCGTAGCCGTTCTGGCGCCAGGCCTCGAACACCGTCACTGCCACGGCATTGGACAGGTTGAGGCTGCGCTGCCCTTCCCGCATCGGCAGCCGCAGGCGCTGCGATGGTCCGAACGAGCGCAGATCTTCTTCGGACAGCCCGGCCGTTTCGCGGCCGAAGACGAATACATCTCCCGGCTGGAAAGACAATTCGGCAATGGGCCGCGCGCCGCGCGTGGTCAAGGCGAAGATGCGGTCGGACGGCGCGCCCGTATGGGCCAGGGCGTCCGTCAGGTTCTTGTGCACCTTCATCGGCTGCCACTCGTGATAATCCAGGCCGGCGCGACGCAGGCGCGCATCGTCCAGCTCGAAACCCAAGGGCTCCACCAGATGCAGTTGCGAGCCCGTATTGGCGCACAGGCGTATCGCATTGCCCGTGTTGGGCGGAATTTCGGGTTGGACCAGGATGACGTGGAACATGGGGTGGCGTTGTGGCTAAGGCAGGCGATATTGTGCCAGGACGCCTCCGTCCTCGACGGGCGCGCGCATCGCCACCAGGCATAGGACCTCGCTGGCGCCGGCCGCCAGCAGCGCGGCCGCCGCCGCGTTGAGCGTGGCGCCGGTGGTCATGACGTCGTCGACCAGCAGCACCGGGCAAGCAGGCAGGCGGGACGGGCAGGCATAGGTCGACGCCGCGCCGCCCAGCCGCGCGGCCCGGTCCAATGAGGCCTGGCGCGGGCCTTCGGCCACCCGCCGCAGCCAGGCCGGGCGTAATGGCAGACCCGTTGCCCGGGCCAACTCACGGGCGATTTCTCCCGCCGGATTGAAGCCGCGCCGGCGCAATGACGCCCGCGCGGCAGGCACCGGCACCAGCACGGCATCGGCCGGACGAACCCCTGGTTCGCTGCTCCCGCCAGGAGAGACCGACGCCGTAACGGTTCCAGAAGAACATCCCGATGCAGCGCGACTGCCGGCCTGGGCCAGGGAATCCAGGATCAAGCCAGCCAACGGACCCGCCAAGGCGAAACGCTTTTCGCGCTTCAAGCGCGTGATCAGCAGATCGGCAGGCGCCTCATAGTCGCAACCCGCCACCACCCCGCGATAAGCCGGCGGACAACGCGCGCAATCCGGGCATGTCGGCATGGCAAATCCCAAGCGCAGGGCACAGCGCTCGCAACGCCGCTGCGAGGGATGCATCGTGGCTCGGGCATCGGCGCGGCAACCCTCACACAGGCCGCCCCCCCGCGCTCGTCCGCCGCACATCGGGCAATCAGACGCCACGCCTGCAAGCCACGCGCGCCAACGCGGCATCGGCCGCAGCCAGCCTGCTTCCACTTCCGTTGTCCTCCAGTCTCACTCTGTCGTCGTCCAATACCATTCCGCCTTCCTCCAAACCCACTGCGTCCTGCAATCCCATATCCCGTCCGCGCCACGGGGATACCCGTGCCGCCAGCCGCTGGTGCGCAATAATGGCGGACATTCATCTGAACACGTATCGCGCCGCCCCGCCGGCCGCTGCGACCGTTATGTCACCTGCCGCTATCTCCGCCCTCCCCCTGAACAGCGCCGACGTGGCGCGCCAATTCGCCCGCCGTGGCGATCTGGAAAGCGCCCAGTTCCTGTATGGGGAAATCGCCGGCCGCATGCTCGACCGCCTGCGCTACATCCGCATCCAGCCGCAGCGACTGCTCGACGTGGGCTGCGGGGCCGGCGCCACCCTGCCTAAATTGCGCGAACGGTATCCCGACGCCGCCTACGTCGGCCTGGACGCCTGTGCGCCGCTGCTGGACATCGCCCGCGAACGCTACACGCCCGCCGGCTTGGCCGGCATGCTGGGCCGCCTGACCGGCAAGGCCGCCACGCGGCCGCAATTCGTCCTGGCCGACATGGCCGCCACGGGCTTGCAGCCGGAATCGGTGGACCTGGTCTGGTCCAACCTGGCCCTGCATTGGCATCCGGAGCCGCATGCCGCGCTGGCCGAATGGCGCCGCGTGCTCAAGGTGCAAGGGCTGGCGATGTTTTCCTGCCTGGGGCCCAACACCTTGCGCGAGTTGCGCGCGGCCCTGGATGACGCCGGCCTGCACACCGCCACGCCCGCCTTCGTCGACATGCACGACTTCGGCGACCTGCTGGTGGAGAACGGTTTCGCCGATCCCGTGATGGACCAGGAAACCCTCACGCTCACCTATCGCACGCCGCAGCGCCTGCTCGAAGACGTGCGCGCCTTGGGCGGCAATCCCGCCAGCAAGCGCCGGGGTGGTCTGGCCACGCCTGCGTGGCGCGAGCGCCTGTACGCCGCGCTGGAGCGGCAGCGCGGCGACGACGGCCTCATCAAGTTGAGCATCGAAGTGGCCTACGGCCACGCCTGGCGCGCCGCCGCCCGTCAGACCGCCCCGGGTGAAACCACCCTGTCGGTCAGCGCCATCGGCCGCCGGCGCGCTTAGTCGCTCAGGCGCCGGCCGTCAGCGGCGAGGTAATTTTTATAGCGTGTCGTCGCGCCGGAAAACCTGCCGCGCAAAAGCAAGTGGCGGACGGGCTTGCGCCGCGTCCGCCACCGTAAAGCGCCATCAGCGCAATGCAGCCGCTTAGTTCGCTGCCTTGAAGCGATTGCGCAGGTCACGAATCTGATCGTGATTGCGCAGCACGCCTTGATACTGGCGCTCCACCACCGCACGCACTTCCGGCGTCAGGTTTTCCTTCAGCGCATCGGTATATTGTGCCTTCGCATGGTCCTCGCCACGTTCGCATTCTTCCAGAATCGCGACGTCGCTGCGGCCGGTGACGGTGGACTTCAATTCAGTCCAGCCACGATGCATGGCCCCGGCGACCGTGCCGCCGGTGGCGGGATCGCCGCCGAGTTGGCGGACGATAGCCTGAAGTTCGCCGGCACCGGTCGCGCAGTCACGCGCGCGGTTTTCAAACAGGACTTTCAACTCCGCGGTCTTGGTATCTTCAGCCGCCTTGGCAAAGCCTTTTTCGCCGTTCTTCGAGGTTTCTATCAGGTCGTTCAGTACACCAACGATGTGATCAGCCATGGTTATCTCCTGGGAAAATCGGTTCACGACAAATAAACGGCGGACGTAGTAGTACCCACGTCCGCCACGGCTTCAAGCCGGTTTCTTATTGGTGGTATTGCTTCTTGGCATTGGCCACGCAAGTGTCCTTGGCATCGCCGGACATCGCATCGCACTTTTCCTTGGCTACCTTGTAATCAGCCTCGTTCTTGGTCTTGCTGGCATCGCGACTGGCTTCAGCCTGATTCTTGTTTTCCTTCAGATCGGCCTTGGATTTGTCGCGCGCGGCCTTGGCTTGCTGCTCACAGACGTCCTTGTCATTGCCCTTCATGGCATCGCAGCGCTTCTGCTCCATCTTGTAGTGGGCATCGACATCTTTTTCAGTCGTCGCGGTCTGCGCATGAGCACCGAACGACAGCGCGGTCAGACCGAAAATGGCGGCAGCGAAAACGGGTTTGAAGTTCGTCATTTGATTCTCCTTTGACCAAGCGTCACCGGAAAGCCCCCTCGGCATTTCCGACCGCTTGCATACTCGGGTGGCATCGCGCCACACGCCGGTCTCCAAAGCAATCGCCGTGCCTGATCTTGTCGCCGGCCCAGGCGGAAGGCGGTCCGGCTTACGCTTCCCCCGGCGCGGCGGGGTACCATACTGGTCTTTGCCGCCGCGATCCGCTATGTCCTCATCTCCTTCTGCTTCGTCCCGTCCCAGCGCTCCTCTGCATGACCTGCTGCTGGAAAGTGCCGAGGTAGTCCGCGCCGTGCAGGCTGGGCGCTCGATGACCGACGCCATCGCGCAGGTGCCGCCCGAATTCCGAGCCGGCACCCAGGCCCTGTCTTTCCACACGATGCGCCATCTGGGCACGGCGCGCGCGCTGCGCCGCCTGCTGGTGCCGCGCGATCCGCCCGAACCGCTGGTGGACGCGCTGCTGCAGGTAAGCCTGACACTGCTGCTACCCGCGGCGAACGCCGCGGAGGCCGCCGGCGGGACATCCGAGGCCACGACAGTCCCAACGGCCGCGGCGCCGGCTCCCGGCCTTCCCGTGCCCGACAGCAACGCGCCGACCTACACGCCTCACACCGTCGTCGACCAGGCCGTGAATGCGGCCGCCAGCATGCGCCGCCTGCTGCCCTTCAAAGGGCTGGTCAATGGCTGCCTGCGGGGTTTCCTGCGCGACCCGGCTGCCTTGCTGGCCCAGGCCGTCAAAACCGTGGAAGGACGCTGGAATCATCCCCAATGGTGGGTCGACAAGATACGGGCTGCCTACCCGGCCGAGTGGCAGCAATTGCTGGCCGCCGCCAATGTGCCCGCGCCCTTGACCCTGCGCGTCAATCGCCGCCGCGCCACGCGCGAGCAGGTGCTGGAAGCGTTCGCCGCCGCCGGCATCGCCGCCGAGCCCAGCGGCAGTGCCGGCCTGGCGCTGACCCAGCCGCGTCCGGTGGCGCAATTGCCCGGTTACGACGAAGGCTGGTGGTCGGTGCAGGACGCCGGCGCCCAACTGGCCGTCCCCCTGCTGGCGGTGCGCGACGGCGAGCGGGTGCTGGATGCCTGCGCCGCGCCGGGCGGCAAGACCGCCCATCTGCTGGAACTGGCCGACGTCGCCCTGACCGCGCTGGACGCCGACGGGGTCCGTCTGCAGCGGGTGCGTGAAAACCTTGAGCGTCTGGACCTGCGCCGTCCCGACACCGTCTTACGGCGCGCCGACGCAGCCGATCTGGCCGAATGGTGGGACGGCGTGCCCTATGACGCGGTGCTGGCCGACGTGCCCTGCACGGCGTCCGGCATCGTGCGGCGCCATCCCGATATCCGCTGGTTGCGCCGCGCCGACGACGTGGCGCGCACGGTCAAGCTACAGACCCGCATCGTTGACGCGCTGTGGACCACGGTGGCTCCGGGTGGCCGGCTGCTCTATGTCACTTGCTCGATCTTCCCCGAGGAAAACGAGCGCCAGGCGGCCGCTTTCGTCAGCCGGCACCCGGATGCCCAACGCCTGGACGCTCCAGGCCAACTGCTGCCGGTGGCGATGGATACAACACCTGGAGCCCAGCGCGACGGCTTTTTTTACGCCTTGTTTGCCAAGGTTTCCTGAATCGCCAAGAATATCGGGATCGCCGCGCAAATGTTTCGTATGCCCCTACTTCCGCGCCTGCTCCTGGCCCTTGTCTGCCTGTTCACGCTGTTGCCGTGGAGCGGTGACAGCATGGCATCCGAACCCACCGTGGTGCGCATCGATCCGGCACTGCGCAATGGCCGCGTCGAAATCGACGCCGATATCGATATCAAGCTCAACGACCAACTGCGCGAGGCGGCCGAGCGCGGCCTGCCTCTCTATTTCACCGCCGACATCACCATCACCCGTTCGCGCTGGTGGTGGCTGGACAGCACCGTGGCCGATACCAGCATGACCTGGCGTATCGTCTATAACGCGCTCACCCGGCAATGGCGCGCCGGCGTCGGCGAGTTGTCGCTGCCGGTGCGCTCCCTGGACGATGCCATGGACATGATCCGTCACATCCGCGGCTGGGCCGTGGCCGATGCGGGCGAATTCAAGCCGGGCGTCAAGTACGAGGGCCAACTGCGCTTGCGCCTGGATACCTCGATGCTGGCGCGGCCCTTCCAGGTCAACGCCCTGAACAGCAGTTCCTGGACCTTGTCCACGCCTTGGGCAAGTTTCGACTTCGCCATCGCCGACGAAGGGAGTCGGGACCGATGAGAAAGCTGCTGCGCTTCGCCTTGGTCGCAGGCGCGTTGGCGGGCGTGCTGCTGCTGGGCCTGCTGGCCTGGTCCACCGGCAACGCTTCGCGCTTCGCCCGTTATTACGACGCCCTGCTAATCCTCAACGGCGTGGTGGCGCTGGCGCTGTTCGCCTGGGTCATGGCCCTTACCGTCAAGCTGGTGCGGCAGATCCGCCGCCGTCAGTTCGGCGCGCGCCTGACCGCCCGTTTCGCCTTGGCCTTCACGCTGATCGGGGTGGTTCCCGGCGCGCTGATCTACACCCTGTCGGTGCAGTTCATGTCGCGTTCCATCGAGTCCTGGTTCAACGTGCGGGTCGATTCCGCGCTGGAGGCGGGCTTGAACCTGGGCCGCGCCGCGCTCGATTCACTTTTGGCCGATCTGGATGCGCGGGCCCGTTCCATGACCGCCGAACTGAATCGCGCCAGCGACAGCAGTATCGCCTTGACCCTGACGCGCCTGCGCGAGGCCAATGGCGTGCAGGAGGCCATGGTGTTCACCGGCTCCGGCCGCATGATCGCCTTCTCGTCCAATCAGTATGGGCAGTTGATGCCGGCGCTGCCGCCGTCCACGGTGCTCAACCAGCTACGCTTGTCGCGCGGCTACTCGGCCGCCGAAGCCGATGACCCGGTGCAGGCCGAGGGCGGCGGCGCGCTGCATCTGCGGGTGGTCATCCCGCTGCTGCCCAATGAGCGCTTCGACGGCCTGCTGGGCGCGTCGGCCGAACCGCGCTGGCTGCAACTGCTGCAGCCGGTGCCGGACCAGATCGCCCATAACGCCAACCTGGTTCAGCAGGGCTTCCGCGATTATCAGGAGCTGGCCTTGGCGCGGCTGGGCCTGCGCAAGCTGTACGGCATCACGCTGACCCTGGCCCTGCTGGTGTCGGTGTTCACCGCCATCGCCGTGGCGCTGTCGCTGTCCAAGCGCCTGGTGCGACCGCTGCTGCGGCTGGCGGCCGGGACGCAGGCGGTGGGCGTGGGCGACTATCGCCCGCTGCCGGAGCCGCCCGAACGCGACGAGGTGGGCCAGTTGACCCGCTCGTTCAACGCCATGACACGCCAGCTGGACGAAGCGCGCCGCATGGTGGAAAGCAACCGCCAGCAGCTGGAACGTTCCAACGTCTATCTGGAAAGCGTGCTGTCCAATCTATCGTCAGGCGTGCTGGTCTTCGACGAAGCCTTTCGCGTGACGACGGTCAACCAGGGCGCGCAGACCATTCTGCAGAGCGATCTGCGTTCGGTCATCGGCCGTCCGCTGGAAACCATAGACGGCATGCTGCCGTTCGCGCAGGTGGTGCGCCAGGCCTTCGCGGCGCATGCGGCGGTGGGCTCGGAACGCCAGCATTGGCAGCAGCAGTTCGAAATCCAGCCCGTGCAGGCGGAAAACGCTGGCGCGGCGCACGCATTTCCCGCAGCGCATTCCTCCCACGGACAATCCCTGACCCTGCTGGCCCGCGGTACGCATCTTCGCGTGGACAGCCGCGGCAATGGCTATCTGGTGGTCTTCGATGACATCACCGAACTGATGTCGGCCAACCGCACCGTGGCCTGGGGCGAGGTGGCGCGCCGCCTGGCGCACGAGATCAAGAATCCGCTGACGCCCATCCAGCTGTCGGCCGAACGCCTGGCCATGAAGCTGGCCGACCGCCTGCAGCCGGCGGACAGGCAGATGCTGGAACGCTCCACCAATACCATCGTCAACCAGGTCAGCTCGCTGAAGCACATGGTCGACGATTTCCGCGAATTCGCCCGCACGCCGCCCGCGGTGATGCAGCGCATCGATTTCAATGCGCTGGTCGCCGACGTGCTCTCGTTGTATGGTTGGGATCCCGTGGAAGGGCTCGCGCGGGATCACGTCAACTCGCTCAACCTGGAGGTGAACCTGGCGCCGGAACTGCCCGCCATCGAGGGCGATCCGACGCAATTGCGCCAGGTCATTCATAATCTCCTGGCCAACGCGCGCGATGCGATCGCGGGGCAGGACGAGGGCCTGGTGCGTGTTTCGACCCAATTGACGCAGGCGCCGCAGAGCGAAGGCGTGGAACATCGGGCCCTGCGTTTTACGGTGTCCGACACGGGTCCGGGCTTCTCGCAGCAGGTGATGCAGCGCGCCTTCGAACCGTACGTGACAACCAAGTCGCACGGGACTGGGTTAGGATTGGCGATCGTCCGCAAAATCGTGGAAGAACACGGTGGACGTATCGACTTGGCGAATCGCCGCGAGGGCGGGGCGCGTATATCTATACTATTGACCCGTCTGGCGGGCGCGGTTGATACTCTGGACGCATCCGCACAACAACAGGATAATGCGGCTACGCAATAGGTGGATGGGCTTATGGCCAGAATTTTGGTGGTTGACGACGAAGTTGGCATTCGCGAGCTTCTGTCCGAGATCTTGTACGACGAAGGGCACACGGTGGAGCTGGCCGAAAACGCGGCGCAAGCCCGTGCCGCACGCCTGCGGGCACGTCCCGACCTCGTGCTCCTGGACATATGGATGCCGGATACCGACGGCGTCAGCCTGCTCAAGGAGTGGGGCTCGCAGGGTCTGCTGGATATGCCCGTCATCATGATGAGCGGGCATGCCACCATCGATACCGCGGTCGAAGCCACCCGCATCGGCGCCATGGACTTCCTGGAAAAGCCGATTACCTTGCAAAGGTTGTTAAAAACTATTTCGGCGGGACTGGCCCGTGGCCGTGCGCCGCAGTCGGTACCCATGCCGGCGGCATCGGTAGGCCAGGCCGCGCGCGACGAGGATAGCGATGCGCTCATGGGCAGCAATGCGCCGGGCGCCCTTGCGAATTCCACTGTGAATGCCGGCGGCGCCGCCGAACTGCCTGCCAGCGGCAACGGCCAATTGGGCAGCATCTCGCTGGACCAGCCGCTGCGCGAAGCCCGCGATGCTTTCGAGCGCATCTATTTCGAATACCACCTGGTTCGGGAAAGCCACAGCATGACGCGCGTTTCCGAGCGCACCGGGCTGGAACGCACCCACTTGTATCGCAAGCTCAAGCAGTTGGGCATCGAGTCCGCGCGCAAGCGCAGCACTTGACCTGCCTGTACAAGGCCTGCCTTGAAAGTCCTAATCATCGGTGCGGGTCGCGTAGGCACCAGCGTCGCGGAAAACCTCGTCTCCGAACAGAACGACATCACGGTCATCGACACGGATGCGCGCAATCTGCAGGGCTTGCAGGAACGCTACGACCTGCGCGCCATGCAGGGCGACGGCACCCAGGTCGCGGTGCTGGAAGCGGCTGGCGCCGCCGACACGGATCTCTTCATCGCCTGTGCCGCCTCGGACGCCGTCAACATGGTGGCGTGCCGCATCGCACGGCAGCATTTCAATGTGCCGCGCCGTATCGCCCGTATCCGAGCGGCGGATGTCGCTGAATACCCCGCCCTCATGGGCGACGACGGATTCTGCATCGACGCCCTGATCAGCCCGGAACGCAGCGTCACCGCCTATCTGCACAGCCTGATCGAATTTCCGGAAGCCTTGCAGGTGGTGGAATTCGCCGAAGGCCGCATCAGCGTCATCACGGCCCGCGTCAGCCGCGACAGCACCATGGCCGACCGGCCCGTCGAGGATTTGCGTGACGCCTGGCCCGACGTCACGGCCTGTGTCGTCGACGTGCTGCGCAACGGCCGGCCACTGCAGGCCGGCACCAAGACCGTCATCATGCCGGATGACGAAGTGGTGGTGGTGGTCGACACGCGCCACGCGCGCCGTGCCGTGCGCCAGCTGTGCGACGCCGAGAAGACGGTGCGCCGCGTCATGATCGCCGGCGGCGGCAACATCGGCATGCGGCTGGCGCGCCAGCTGGCCGAGGAAAGCTATAGCGTGCGGCTGATCGAGCGGGATGCGGCGCGTTGTGAATACCTGGCCGTCAATCTGCCCGGCAATGTGCTGGTGCTGCACGGCAATGGCACTGACGAAGACCTGCTGCGGCGCGAGAACATCGGCGACATGGACACCTGGCTGGCGCTGACCAGCGACGACGAGGACAACATCATGTCTTCGCTGCTGGCCAAGCGCCTGGGCGCGCACAAGGTGATCGCGCTGATCAACCGGCCGGCCTACGGCGAACTCATGCAGGGCAGCCATATCGATATCGCCGTGTCGCCGGCGCAGGCCACCATGAGCGAGCTGCTGCGCCATGTGCGGCGCGGCGATGTCGTGGCCGTGCACCGCTTGCGCCAGGGCGTGGCCGAAGCGGTGGAAGCGGTGGCTCACGGCGACCGCAAGACGTCGAACGTGGTGGGCCGGCGCGTCGGTGAACTGCGCCTGCCCAAGGGTGCGACCATAGGGGCGCTGGCGCGCGGCGAAGACATCATCATCCCGGATGCCGACACCGTGGTCGAATCGGGCGACCATGTCATCGTGTTCGTCCCCTCGCGCCAGCAGATGGCGCGCGTGGAGAAGCTGTTCCAGGTTTCCGCCTCGTTCTTCTAACCCTTCTCCATGCCCCATTTCCGTCCCCGTGCCATCGCGACACCCGGTCAGCGCCCGTCTCAAGGCGGCGCCCGTCCGATGAGCCGCCTGCTGGCCCTGCTCAATCTGCTGGGGCTCACCATGACGCTGTTCGCCTTGACCATGGTGATTCCGCTGGCGGTCTCGTTCTACCTGGGAGACGAAGCCCTGTCGGCCTTCGTGGACGCTTTCCTGGTGGCCTTGGGGATTGGGGGCGTCCTGTGGCTGGTGTCGCGCCGCCATCGCTACGAGTTACGGCCGCGCGACGGGTTCCTGCTGGTATCGCTGGTCTGGACCGTGTTGCCGCTGCTGGCATCGATACCGCTGTTCATCTACTTCCACCGCGCCGGCCTGCCGCTGTCCTTCACCGACGGCTACTTCGAGGCCATGTCGGGCTTGACCACCACGGGCGCCACCATCCTCAACGGGCTGGACAAGCTGCCCCCTTCGATCAATCTGTGGCGCGCCACCCTGGTGTGGCTGGGCGGCATGGGTATTCTGGTGCTGGCGGTGGCCATCCTGCCGCTGCTGGGAGTGGGTGGCCATCAGGTGTTCCGCGCCGAAACGCCCGGCCCGATGAAGGACGAGAAGCTGACGCCCCGCATCGCAGGGACGGCCAAGGCGCTGTATGCCGTGTATTTCGGCTTCTCGCTGCTGTGCTTTCTGGCGTATCGCGTGGCCGGACTGCCCTGGTTCGAAGCCTGGTGCCATATGGCCACTACCATGGGCCTGGGTGGCTTTTCGACGTGGGACGACGGCTTCGCCCATTTCGATTCCGTGCCGGTAGAGATCGTGGCCGTGATCTTCATGCTGATCGCCGGGATCAACTTCGCCACGCACTTCAGCGCCATCGGCCAGCGGCGCTGGCGGCCTTACCTGACCTGTCCGGAAACCTTGCCCTACCTGGTGCTGACGCTGGGCGTGGCGCTGCTGATATCGGCGTATCTGTACATCGAAGGGGTCTATACCCAGCCTTTGGAGGCCTTGCGCTACGGCATCTTCAATACCGTCTCGGTGATGACCACCACCGGTTACGCCAATGCCGACTACACCACCTGGCCCATCCTGGCGCCTTTGTTGATGCTGCTGCTGTCCGGCGTGGCGACGTCGGCCGGCTCGACAGGCGGCGGCATCAAGATGATCCGCGCGGTGCTGCTGTGCAAGACGGCGGGCGCCGAATTGAAGATGATGCTGCATCCGCAGGCAGTCAGCCCGGTGCGCATCAAGGGCCGGGTGGTGAATCCGCGCATCCTGGCGTCGGTACTGGCCTTCATGGTGGCCTATGGCTTTTCCATCGCGGTGCTGACGGCCCTGATGCTGGCGTCCGGGCTGGACGCCCTTACCGCCTTCAGCGCGGTGGTGGCCAGTGTCAACAACACCGGCCCCGGCTTGGGCGCAATCGGCCCCATGGGCAGTTTTTCCGTGCTCAGTGATTTCCAGACCTGGGTGTGCACCTTCGGCATGCTCATAGGGCGCCTGGAATTGTTCACGGTGCTGATGCTCTTCACTCCCGGCTTCTGGCGTACCTAGAAAACACCTGGAGATCTTCGGGAACGTTTCCTGCGCAGGGCGTGACGAAGTGAGTTCGGCCTCTTACAGCGCGGCTATGCGCCTGGAATGCTTAGGGGATTTCCCCAGTCACGTAAGTGCTTGCTACGCTGCAGACGGCATGAACCAGCCAAGATCGCCGCTGTTGCTTATAAATGTCACGTTTTTCCCGTACGTTGACGAAAGTGTGCAGCTACACTGCCACCTCGTCGCGCCACATCAAGAGATGCCCCCCGGGTAGTTTCCGGGCTTCAAGGCATGGTGGCGTCCTCCCCCATATGAATAAGTTAGATAGGAGCCGGAGATGGAACAGATCCCGTTCGTCCCTTCCGCCCCCAACACCCTGGGCATCGAACTCGAGCTGCAACTGATCGACCCCCGTAGTTTTGATTTGACGGCCGCATCCGACGAATTGCTGGCCCAAATGGCAAACCATCCCATTGCCGACCGGGTAAAACCGGAAATCACCCGCTCGATGATCGAGTTGAACTCGTCGGTGCACACGCACCCCTTGGACCTCCTGGCTGAAATGCGCGAAATGCGCAGCGCCCTGTGCGAGGCCGCTGATGCGGTCGGCGTAACCGTGGCCGGAGGCGGCGCCCACCCCTTCATGCGTTGGCAGGAACGTTCGATCTCCGATACGCCGCGCTTCCAGTATCTGGCCGAAATGTACGGCTACCTGGCACGCCAGTTCACGGTGTTTGGCCAGCACATCCACCTGGGCGTGGGCAATGGCGACGAGGCGATCAAGCTGACCCGCCAGTTGTCCGCCTATGTGCCGCACTTCATTGCCCTGTCGGCGTCATCGCCTTATTACGAAGGGGTCGACACGCTGTTTTCCTGCTGCCGCCTGAATGCGGTGAATAGCTTTCCCCTGGCCGGCCATCTGCCGCCCGAGG
Organism: Bordetella sp. LUAb4; assembly: GCF_021325795.1. GTDB lineage: Bacteria > Pseudomonadota > Gammaproteobacteria > Burkholderiales > Burkholderiaceae_B > Bordetella_C. Next base: position 1,246,500 of record NZ_JAHPZX010000001.1, read on the forward strand.
TCAATGACTGGTACCAGTTCGAAGCCCATCTTTCCCAATTGCGGACCTATGGCCTGGCGGAAAGCATCAAGGACCTTTACTGGGATATCCGCCCCAAGCCGGAATTCGGCACGGTGGAGATCCGCGTCTGCGATACGCCGCTGACCGTGGAGCGGGCTTGCCAGATCGCCGCGTTCGCCCAGGCGCTGGCGGTGCTGCTCAAACGCCAGCCGCAGTCCGAGCAGGGCTTGTGGCTGGCCTATCGCAACAACCATTTCCAGGCCTGCCGCTTTGGTTTGCAGGGCAGCTATGTGACTGGCGACGGGCAGCGTTTGCGTCTGATCGATCATCTGCGCAGCGTGTTCGGATTGCTGGCGCCGATTGCCGAGGAGCTGGGCACCAGCGACATGCTGGGTTCGCTGCGCGATGACGCCCTGAAGTCGGGCAACGACGCGCGCTGGTTGCGTGGCCAATTCCACCGTCTGCGCGATCTGCCTTCGGTGGTGGATGCCATGTCGGTGGCGTTCCGGGGCGATGGCGGCATGGCCGCGGCCGCCGCGGTGAACCTGTCCGGCGCGGACCCCACCGCGGTGGCACGCCGCCGCGTGCGGGCCACATCCGAACCGCTGCTGGGTTCGGTGGGCGTGCAGACGCTGGCCGAACCGGAAGAGTCGATTCCGCCGCGCCAGTTGCATTGAGCGTGAGCGCATCGGCGCGGTTTTGCGTCGTGCTTGCTTAGCAGGGGCGACATCAACGCCGGTGCATCAAAACAATGGCGGCGCCGAAAGGCGTCGCCATTGTTTTCTTCCCGCGTACCGCGCGAACGGCGGCGGTGCTCCCTCGGGGGCTGGAGCGGCGCGGGTATCGCCCGCGCGCGCCAGATCTCATTCCGTCTGGATATTGGCTTTCTGGATCAGGTCATGCCACTTGGCGATCTCAGACTTCTGGAAGGCGGCCAGTTGCGCGGAATTCATGCCTGAGCCATCGATGGCCATGGCGGCGAATTTTTCCTTCACGTCGGGCTGCTGCAGGATCTTGAGGATTTCGCTCGACAGGCGGTTGACGATGGGCGCCGGCGTGCCGGCCGGGGCGAACACGGCCTGCCAGGAGACGATCTCGTAATCCTTCAGTCCCACTTCCTGCAGGGTGGGCACGTCCGGCAGATTGGGATCCCGCTTGGCCGACGTCACCGCCAGCGCGCGGATCTTGCCCGACTTGATCAGCGGCAAGGTGGGCGGGATATTGTCGAAGGCCATGGACAGCTGATTGCCCAGCAGGGCCTGCAGCACCGGGCCGCTGCCCTTGAAGGGCACATGCATGATGTCGACCTTGGCGATGGATTTGAACAGCTCGCCCGACAGGTTTTGCGAAGTGCCGTTGCCGGCCGATCCGTAGCTGAGGTGCCCCGGCGTCTTGCGCGCGGCCGCCAGCACGTCGTCCACGGTCTTGTAGGGACTTTCGGCCGGCACCACCAGCACATTGCCCAACTTGCCCGTCAGCGCCACCGGCACGAAGGACTTCGCCATGTCATAGGGCATGTTCTTGTAGAGGCTGCCGTTGATCGAGTGCGAGCTGATGGTGCCGCCCACCAGCGTGTAGCCGTCCGGCTTGGCCTTGGCGACATATTCGGAACCGATATTGCCGCCTGCTCCTGGACGGTTTTCCACCACGATGCTGGTATTCAGGACAGGTCCCAGCTTGGTGGCCACGATACGGCCGATCACGTCGGTGGCGCCACCGGGGGCGAAAGGTACGACGTAGGTGATGGGCTTGCCGGCGGGCCATTGGTTGTTGGTGTCATTGGCCGCATGGGCGGACGTGGCCAGGCCGAGCGCGCAAAGCAGGGGCAGGGCAAAGCGAATGCCGAAACGCATACTGTCTCCGTTGAGTTTTTCATATCCATGGGACCGGCGTCTGGGCGCCGTTTGGTGCCATAAGCATACCTGCGGCGAACGCGTCCTTTCGGCCCGCGGCCTACTCGTTAACCCGAGTTCGGACTTGGCTGCCGTGGCCAGTGCGTCCGCCAACCGCTCGCCACGGCAAGCGCCCCCTTCAAGCTCGACACGCACGAATCCGTGGCCGGGATGACAGCAATACACTCACGTGTTGGTGTTTGAGCATCCATGCAGCGGCTGCCTTGGATCTATAGCCGATCAGCTGATGCGTCAAAGATAAATCCAGTGCGAGATCTCTCGTGAAGATGGGCTCGTGATGAGCAATTCGATTGCGTAGTCGTCTGAGCTTCTCCAGCGACTCGAACAGAGACGAGCGAAGATCGGCGACTGATTTCGTCGAATCAAGAAAGGGCAAAACCCGCATCAGTTGCTGATTCCATATCCGATGATCGTGTCGCTTTGTGAACATGGACTGCCAGAACATGAACTTCGACTCGGCGATGACCTTTCCAACTTGACCCACCTGAAACGGCTGACGAGCCGAGAACAGGTCCTTGCGAGAGTTATAGCCTCGCAGTGGCGTCGCCAAGCTCTGTTCGAAGCCGGCGGACCAAGGCCAGTTTTCGCCATATTTAGCTTCGATGGCTGCAGCAACGGCATTGCGCAACGTCACTTCACAGATATGTAACGGAGCCAGAAAGGCGGCGGCTACCTGCGCATTCCACGCATACAAATCCAATGCGGCGTGATCGCCTTGGGGCGCGCAGTCGACCGCCGCTTCGTATGTGCTCATTCGGGCGGCTGAAAGGACCCCATGGATCTCGGATCTGATTGACATCGCGCGTGTTTAGCCCTACATTTTGACCGTTAGCCCCGGGCCTTGTTGGCGCAAGCCTCCCCCCGAGGACATACGAAGTAGTACAGAGGAGCCCTGCCTAGCGCGGGGCTTTTCTTTTTTGAACGTTGAAACTGTCGAGTTGCATGCCGACTCAGAATTTCCTGAGTCGTTCATCCGACAACCCCACGCGGGGGTTACGTAACCGGATGATCTGGATTGGATCCCTGCGGCTTGAGCGAGGCGCGGCAGCGCGAGCGCAGACCGAACCTACGGCAATGCCGTATAATTCCGGCCCATCCCCGTTGTCCACTCCGGAACGGCGGCCTGAACCCGGGTGGTGGCGTCATGCCGCCTTGCCCGTAAATTGATCGAGTCATGAAGAAAGTAGCCCCACCGGCGAGTTCCGCCCGGTGGCAGGCGTCGTGCATCAGCGAGGCGCGTAGCCGAGTCGGCTTGCCTCAAGCGGATTTCGCGGATTTGCTGGGGGTGAGTGTGCGCACCCTGCAGGATTGGGAACAAGGACGGCGTAATCCCTCCGGCGCGGCCAAGACGCTGCTGCAGGTTGCGATACTCCATCCGGAAACCCTGCGCGACCTGCCCCGCTGGCATGCCAATGAGCCTGCCTGATTATTGAATGCCCCGCCGAGCAGCATCGCTGCCCGGCATTGAATGAAGATTCCGCCGCACGGCTCGAGCCGTTGCGCGAACCTACGGTGAAATAGATTGGAAATCCTGGAAAAAACCCGGCCCGGCGTGAACGCCGATAAAACACCCGCATCGGCGATCAACACCGGCGGCGGCAATGGCGCCGGCATCGGCAACAACGGCAACGGCGGCGCCGGTAACGGTGGCAACGGCGGTCAGAACAACGGCCGTACCCCTCGCGTCGGCTTCGTCAGCCTGGGCTGTCCGAAGGCGCTCGTCGACTCCGAGCGCATTCTCACGCAGCTGCGCACCGAAGGCTACGAAGTCACGCCTTCCTATAACGACGCCGACGTGGTGGTGGTCAACACCTGTGGCTTCATCGACAGCGCCAAGGCGGAATCGCTGGACGCCATCGGCGAAGCCATCGCCGAGAACGGCAAGGTCATCGTGACGGGCTGCATGGGCGTGGAAGAAGCCGTCATCCGCAACGTGCATCCCAGCGTGCTGGCCGTCACCGGTCCGCAGCAGTACGAACAAGTGGTACGCGCCGTGCACGACGCCGCGCCGCCCAAGGCCGATCACAATCCCTATCTGGACCTGGTGCCGCCGCAAGGCGTCAAGCTGACGCCGCGCCACTACGCGTACCTGAAGATTTCGGAAGGCTGTAATCACCGCTGCAGTTTCTGCATCATTCCCTCCATGCGCGGCGACCTGGTCAGCCGTCCGGTGGGCGACGTGCTCAACGAAGCCGAACGCTTGGTCAAGGCCGGCGTCAAGGAACTGCTGGTGATCTCGCAAGACACCAGCGCCTACGGCGTCGACGTCAAGTACCGCAGCGGTTTCTGGAATGGCCGTCCGGTCAAGACCCGTATGACCGAGCTGTGCTCGGCGCTGTCGGACCTGGGCGTGTGGACGCGTCTGCACTACGTCTATCCCTACCCCCACGTCGACGAAGTCATCCCGCTGATGGCCGAAGGCAAGATCCTGCCATACCTGGACATCCCCTTCCAGCACGCCAGCCCGCGCGTGCTCAAGCTGATGAAGCGTCCGGCTTTCGAAGACAAGACGATGGCGCGCATCAAGCGCTGGCGCGAGGCTTGTCCGGACCTGACGCTGCGCTCCACCTTCATCGTCGGCTTCCCCGGCGAAACGGAGGAAGACTTCCAATACCTGCTGGACTGGATGACCGAAGCGCAGTTGGATCGCGTGGGCTGTTTCCAGTATTCACCGGTGGAAGGCGCGCCCGCCAACGCGCTGGAAGGCCACGTGCCTGACGAAGTGAAGCAGGAGCGTTGGGAACGCTTCATGGCGCATCAACAGGCAATTTCCGCCCAGCGCCTGCAGGCCAAGGTGGGTCGCGAAATCGACGTGCTGATCGACGAAGTCGACGAAGACGGCGCCGTCGGCCGCAGCAGCGCCGACGCACCGGAAATCGACGGCAGCGTCTATCTGTCTTCGGACCGCGACCTGAAGCCGGGCGACATGGTGCGCGCGGTGGTCACCGATGCGGACGAGTATGACCTGTGGGCCGACGAGATCGACACGCCGCGCGCGTAATTGATGTGAGCCTGGCGGGAGTACGCTCGTGCTCCCGTTGAAGCGTCGGCAAGTCGGCGCGACGCGACGCGCAACACGAATGCACGCCATGGCGAGCCACGGCGTGCACGGTTTCCCTGCTTGATCCGCTGCTGGCCTGAGCCTGAGCCTCAGCCCAGGAAGTCCGACAGGTCGTCGGCGTGTTCTTCCTCGACGGCCAGGATTTGCTCCAGCAGGCGGCGCGTGGTGGGATCCTTGTCGCCGATGTACTGCACCATCTGCTTGTAGCTGTCGATGGCGATACGTTCGGCGATCAGGTTTTCCTTGATCATGTCTTCCAGCGTATTGGCCTCGACATACTCGGAGTGGCTGAGCTTGCTCAGACGATCCGGATTCAAGTCAGGCGCACCGCCCAACTGCACGATACGTTCGGCCAGGCTGTCAGCGTGTTGCTGCTCTTCGGTCGCGTGCTCGGCGAACTCAGCGGCGACGGGCTCGGCGTTCATGCCGCGGGCCATGAAATAGTGGCGCTTGTAGCGCAGCACACAGACCACTTCCGTAGCCAATGCTTCATTGAGCAGCTTGAGCACCGTCTCACGATCCGCTTGATAGCTATCGGTGACGGCGCCGTCTTCGATATCCTGGCGCGCTTTCTTGCGTATGGCCCCGACATCCATCGTGAACTTGCTGCTGTCGTCCGAACGGGTGGGCATATCCATGGCGTACTCTCCTGATCGCGTTGCAGTGAATGGAACGGCGTCCTGCGACGCCGTATCCGCGGATTTCCCGGTAATTTCCGCCCGCCCTGTTGAGCAGATAACGGCACACCGGACCGCTGTGTCGGCACGTGTTCGCAAGCCCCGTGCCACGGCATCGCTGGAAGGCAATGGACGGCCCTGTCGCGCGGGGCCAGGCACCGCCGGGCCTGCATGGGGGCTGCACGGGGGCTGCACGGCGGGGCTGCACGGCGATGGCTCACCCTTCAGGCGGGCCAGATGAAAATATGCGTACACTATCTCGCTTGCCCCGGGCACCCATCCGCCCGGCCCGGCGGCCGCTATTGCCGCCGTGGGACTGACTTGCAGGACATGGCACCGCGCCTCCCTGTGGCCGGCCCCCTGCATTTCAGACGTACTCATGGCACTTGAAAATATCTGCGTGTATCTGGGCTCCAACTCGGGCCGTCAACCTGTCTATGTGGAACAAGCCGCCGCCTTCGGCCGCGAACTCGCCAGGCGCGGGCTGGGCCTGGTCTACGGTGGCGCCCGCGCCGGCACCATGGGCGTGTTGGCCGATGCGGTACTGGCCGCGGGCGGCCGCGTCATCGGCGTGATTCCCGAGTCGCTGGTGGCGAAGGAAATGGCCCACGCCGGCCTGACCGAGCAACATATCGTCGGTTCCATGCATGAACGCAAGACCATGATGGTGCAGCGCGCTGACGGATTCGTCGCCCTGCCCGGCGGCGCGGGCACGTTCGAGGAAATCTTCGAAACCTGGACGTGGGCGCAACTGGGCATGCACAAGAAGCCTTGCGGCCTGCTCAATATCGCCGGTTTCTACGACAAACTGGCCGAATTCCTCGACCATGCGAAAGAAGAAGCCTTCATGCGCCCTGAACATCGCGCGATGCTTATGGTGGACAGCGATCCGGGCAAGCTGCTGGACCGCTTCGCGGATTACACGGCACCCACCGTTTCCAAATGGATCAGCCGCGGCGAACATTGACGGGCTTCCGACGATGGAATAGCTTGCGCGACAACGTCTCTCTTTCCGCCACCTTCAGGTAAGCCCGATACGCCATGACCCAGCCGCAACCCACCAGCGAAGCGCTGCTGCGCGATTACTTTCACGGCAAGGACGAGAACCGTCCGCTCTATATCGCGCGTGCCTTCGCGCCGGATGCGCGGCTGCGCATGATCCTGAAGACCCAGGCCATCGCCTTCCCCTCCGAGGTGCAAGGCGAACCTGGCATCGCCGACACGTTGGTGCGCAAGTTCGGCCAGACCTACGAAAACGTGTACACCTTCTATCTGGCCCGCCCGATCGCCGGCGCGCGGTTGGACCAGTTCGTCTGCGACTGGATGGTGGCCATGACCGACAAGACCAGCGGCCAGGTGCGCGTGGGCTGCGGCAGCTATGACTGGCGCTTCCAGGCTGATCCACACCGCGTGCGTGAACTGGCCATCACCATCGACGCCATGGAAACGCTGCCGGCCGATACGGCGGGCGCGGTGTTCGACTGGATCACGGCCCTGCCCTACCCCTGGACCGACCGCGCCGCCATCAGCGCCAGTGCTCCGGCACTGCCGGCGCTGCGGCCGGTACTGGCGTACTTGAACCGGGCCGATGCTTAGGCCCACCCGCCGCGCGCAGGCGTTGCGCCAGCACTTTGCACCAAGCACCGAGCACTTTGCACCAAGCACTGAGCACTGAGCACTGAGCACCAAGCATCAAGCACCGAGACAAAGCGAAACGAACCGATCATGAACGTCGACGAAGCCCACCGCATTGCCGATCTGGACACCTTGGCCGCCCTGTATGGCACACCCAGCGAAGCGTCGCTGCTCAAGGAAACGCCTTATATCCATCCGCATTACCGCGCCTTCATCGAGGCCGCGCCCTTCATGGCCCTGGCCACCAGCGGCCCCAGGGGCCTGGACGTCTCGCCGCGCGGCGATCCGGCCGGCTTCGTCACCATCGAAGATGAACATACTTTGCTGCTGCCGGACCGCCGCGGCAACAATCGGGTCGACAGCCTGCGTAACGTCATCGCGGATCCGCGCGTGGCGCTGCTATTCCTGGTGCCGGGGGTGGGCGAAACCCTGCGCGTGAACGGCCGCGCCGAGATCAGCGTCGATCCCGCGCTGTTGACGCGCTTCGCGGTCGACGGCAAAGCGCCGCGCTCCATCCTGGTGGTGCACGTGGAAACCGTCTTCTTCCAATGCTCACGCGCCCTGGTGCGTTCGCGCTTGTGGGACCCGGCCACGCAGATCGATCGTGCCGCCCTGCCCAGCACGGGCAAGATCATCAGCGACATCAGCAAGAACGGGTTCGATGGCGAGGCCTACGACAAGGCGCTGCCGGAGCGGGTCCAGCAGACCTTGTACTGAAAAAGAATGGCCCCCAGGGGGCGACACCCGCGGACCGGGGGACCGGGGGACCGGGGGACCGGGTGCCGGTGCGGTGTGGCACCGCAAGACATTGCTTCGCGCGGTGCTGCCCGGCTCGGCAGCCCTGGGGCTCAGGGTTGCCAGCCGCGCACGAAGATGTCGACGGGTTGGCGTTTGCCGCCGGCCTTCTGCAGTTCCAGCAGACGCAGGATGCCGTCGGCGGTGGCGATATCCACGCCTTCCGGCCCCGCATGCAGCACCGTACCGGGCGTGGCATTGGCCGTCTGCGCCGGCACCGCGCAAGCGCGCCAGACCTTGACCGGATCATCCAGGCCCGGCAGGCGCGCGGTAGCGCCAGGCACCGGATTGAATGCGCGCACACGACGCGCCAGCAGTGCGGCCGTCTGCGTGAAATCGAGCGCCGCCTCGGCCTTGTCCAGCTTGGCCGCATAAGTCACGCCTTCTTCTGGCTGCGGCTCGGGGCGTAGCGTGGACAGTTGCGCCAAGGCCTGCACGATGGCCTGCGCGCCGGCCTGCGCCAGCGCGTCATGCAATTCGGCGGCATTCTGTTCAGCGCCGATCGCCACCGGATGCACCAGCAGCATGGCACCGGTATCCAGGCCTTCGTCCATCTGCATGATGGTGATGCCGGTGCGTTCGTCGCCGGCTTCGATGGCACGCTGGATGGGCGCCGCGCCGCGCCAACGGGGCAGCAGGCTGGCATGGATGTTCAGGCAGCCGGCGGCGGGCAATTGCAGCACCCAGGCCGGCAGGATCAAGCCGTAAGCAGCTACCACCATCACGTCCGGCGCGGCAGCCAGCAACTGTTCGCGCGCTTGCGCGGCTTCGTCGGGATAGCGGCCATCCAGGCGCAGGCTGCGCGGCTGGGCTACCGGGATGCCGGCCGCCAGGGCAGCCTGCTTGACGGGGCTGGGCGTGAGCTTGAGCCCCCGTCCGGCTGGACGGTCGGGCTGGGTCAGGACCAGCGGCACTTCATGGCCGGCCGCCAGGATGGCGTCCAGGGCGAGGCGGGCGAACTCAGGGGTACCGGCGAAGACGACGCGCATGGTCAGGCCCGCAGCGCTTCGCGCTCGGCCTTGCGCAGCTTGGTCTTGATACGGTTCTGCTTGAGGAAGGACAGGTATTCGACGAAGACCTTGCCGTCCAGGTGATCCAGCTCGTGCTGCACGCAGACCGCCAGCAGGCCGTCGGCTTCCCGTTCATAGGGCTTGCCGTCGATGTCCAGGGCCTTGAAGCGGATGCGCGCGGCGCGTTCCACCTCGTCATAGATTTCCGGGACGGACAGGCAGCCTTCCTCGTACGTCTTGCGCTCTTCGCTCTTCCAGGTGATTTCCGGGTTGATCAACACCAGCAACTGGTTGCCTTCTTCCGAAACATCGATGGTGACCACGCGCTCGTGCACATCGACCTGGGTCGCGGCCAAGCCCACGCCTGGGGCGGCATACATGGTTTCGGCCATGTCGCGCACCAGCGTGCGGATACGTTCGTCCACTTCCGCGACCGGCTTGGCCTTCTTGTGCAAACGCGGGTCGGGATAACGAAGGATATTGAGCAATGCCATGACGTATTCCTGCCGCGGGGTCGCCGCGGCAGGGGATATGAGAATGTGGGATCCCGTAATAGTAAATCAACAACGGGTTGATTTCTAATAGTTTTCGGCTAAGTTGGAGATAAAGGGGACGGGATGAATTTCCTCGGCTGGGGCTCGGAACAAGGGATTTTTTAATGATGGGGAGGTCCCCGCGCGGTTCGGTCACGGTGGGGCGGGACGGCATAGTTCGCCGTGCGACACTGCCTCATGCCGCTTGCCCACGATCCTGTTGAACTCTCCGCCTGGCTGCGCCTGTCGCTCGAACCAGGCCTGAACCCCGCCGATGCCTACGCCCTGCTCGGGGCGGTGAGCTTGCCGCAGCATCTGTACGCCCACCCGGTCGCTGAACTGGCTCAGTGGGTGCCCGGACCACTCGCGCGCCAGCTGGCCGCGCCGCCTGTTCCCGCACTGGCCGCGCGCATCGCGGCGGCGCTGGAGTGGGTGCGCCGGCCGGACCATTACCTGCTATGCCTGGCCGACCCGGGCTATCCCCGTCGCCTGCTGGAAGTCGGTGATCCGCCGCTGCTCCTGTATGTGCATGGTGATCCGTCCATGCTGTCCAGGCCGTCGCTGGCCATCGTCGGCGCCCGCAACGCCAGCCTGGACGGCCGCGACAATGCCCACGCCTTCGCCCACCACCTTGCCGCGCAGGGTTGGTGCATCGTCAGCGGCATGGCCGCGGGCATCGACGCGGCCGCGCATGAAGGGGCCTTGGACGCAGGCAGGGATGCGCACAGCATGGCGGTCGGCGAGTCCCTGGGCGGCGGCACGGTCGCGGTGCTGGGGACAGGAATCGACGTGGCGTACCCGTCGCATCACCAGGCCCTGGCGGAGCGCATCGCCCACGCCGGCGCCCTGGTCAGCGAGTTCGCGCTGGGCACCCACGCCCTGCCCCATCACTTCCCACGGCGCAACCGCGTGGTGGCCGGACTGGTGCGCGGCGTGCTGGTGGTCGAGGCCGCCAGCCGCAGCGGCTCGCTGATCACCGCGCGTCTGGCGGGAGAATACGGTCGCGAGGTGTTTGCCGTCCCAGGCTCCATCCATTCCCCGCTGACGCGCGGATGCCATGCCCTGATCCGCCAGGGCGCGAAGCTGGTGGAGTGCGCTCAGGACATCACGGACGAGCTGCAGGATTCTCAGAAGGACGGCCCGCGGGCGCAGGGACGGAAAGAGGCATCAGGGCAGGGCGACCGCCGACCGGACATGCATCGACGGCCCGCCCGGTACGGGAGAAGCCCCAGGCGCGCGGAAGACTCGAACACCGGCAGGGACACAATGGGTGCATCCCTCTTCGATGGACGGTTGGGCGAAGCACCGGACGGATTGCCGGCCAGCGATGCCGCGACATCTTCCGACCCGTCGGCCGCCGCGCTACTCGCCTGCATGGGCCATGACCCCATGCACCACGAAATGCTGCTGCAGCGTAGCGGCCTGGCCAGCGGCGCGCTCGACACGGCGCTGCTGCGTCTGGAACTGGCCGGCCTGGTGGCGCGCCGCGAGAGTGGGTACTTCCAACGCATCCCCACCAGATCCACGCCGCGCGGCAAGGACTAAAATCCGCCGCAGGAGTCACACGAACAGCACCAAGAACAGGAATCACCATGCCCTTCCCCGAACGCGTGAAAATCGTCGAAGTCTCACCCCGCGACGGTTTGCAGAACGAGAAAGCCTTCATCGCCACCGACGTCAAGATCGAACTGGTGAACCGCCTGGCGGCTGCCGGCTTCCAGAACGTCGAAGCGGCCTCGTTCGTATCGCCCAAATGGGTACCGCAGATGGCGGACGGGGCCGAAGTCATGGCCGGTATCGAACGCAAGCCCGGCGTGATCTATTCCGTCCTGACGCCCAATATGAAAGGCTTCGATGCGGCGCTGGCCGCCAAGGCCGACGAGGTGGTGATCTTCGGCGCCGCCAGCGAAGCGTTTTCCCAGAAGAACATCAACTGCTCCATCGCGGAATCGATCGCCCGCTTCGAACCCGTGGCCGAAGCCGCCAAGGCCGCCGGCCTGCGCCTGCGCGGCTCGATCAGCACCGCGCTGGGCTGCCCCTACCAGGGCGAGGTGCCGGTGTCGGCGGTCGTCGACGTCGCGCTGCGCTACATGGCGCTGGGCTGCGACGAGATCGACGTATCCGACACCATAGGCGTAGGCACGCCGGCGCGCGTGCGTGAAGTGATGCGCGCGGTCACCGCCAAGGTGGATCCCGCCCGCGTTTCCGGCCACTTCCACGACACCTACGGCCAGGCCGTCGCCAACATCCTGGCGGCATTGGAAACCGGCATCGCCATCTTCCATACCTCGGTCGCCGGGCTGGGCGGCTGCCCCTACGCCAAGGGCGCTACCGGCAACGTCGCGGCGGAAGACGTGCTGTACATGCTGCGCGGCCTGGACATCGAAACGGGCATCGACTTCGACGCGGTGGTCGACATCGGGCAGTGGATCTCCGGCCATTTGGACCGCAAGTCCGCCAGCCGGGCAGGCAATGCCATCGCCGCCAGCCGCGCGGCTTAGCCGCCAGCCGCGTTGACAAGGGGGCGGCAGCGGCAGGAATGAGCGCTGATGAATCCGGGCTGATGAATGAGCGCTGATGAATGAAAGCCGACGAATAAGGGCTCGCAAGAGCCCTCGCTGAAAAACGGGGAACATTAGAGGTTCTTTGGGTACTGAAGCGTCTCAAAAAACGCCGTGATAGTCCCAGGGGGGACACGGCGTCTTACCCAAGGAGCGTTTCGATGTCCGCGAATACCCCGGTTCCCGTCAAGCTCGACCAGTGCGGCCGCGCCTACTCCGAGTCGACAGACGACAATTACCATGGTCACGCCTGCTGGCCGCCGGGCCCGAAGATTCTCCCCGGCACCCAATATGTGAGCCGGCTCGAGGACCCTTCAATCATGGCGCTCGCCAACCGGGTAGACCTGGATAGCGAGCTGGACATGTCCCTGCAGACGGCCCAGGCCATTTGCAGCATGGATGCCAACAAGGCGCATTGTGAGGACCTGAATATCTTTGTTCGCATGCGACCAGGATTGACCTTCGAGATCCCCACGAAGGAAGCCATCTGGAAAATGAAGGACTCCAAAAAGTGGAGTCACGCCCAATTCCAAGAGCACGTCGAGTGGCAACGGTATATGAGGCAGTCCAAGCCCGCCCCCACGGATGCGCCTCCTCAGCCGGTAGAAGAGAATCCGCAACCCGCGGCGACAACGGAGCCCACGGCGACAACGGAACCCGCAGCGATAACGGAACCCGCAGCGACAACGGAGCCCGCGCCGAACCCGGCGCCGGATGACATCGAAGACACCTTACTTTCCCAGATCGGGATGTGCCATCCGTCCGAGGAGAGGAGCGAAATTCGGAACCCTTTCTTCGAGTGGTTGTGCTTTACGAGTCGCGTTTCCGCCAAGATCCGTAAATGGGTAAAAGGCGAAAAAACGGTCATCCCTGAAACCATCGCGACAAGCGCAAACACAGCCACGAACACAGCAGCAGCCACGAGCACACCAACCGCCGCGGCTGCGGGCTAGGCCACGATTACGCGGATCATGCCGTCACGACAGCATGATCCTGCGTGATACCAGGGGCCGGCGGCGCATCCAAATCGTCTTGTGCCGGCGCCACCTTGGCGCTGCCTCAACGCTTAGCGCCCTTAACGCTTGAAGCCCTCAACGTATGGGCAGCGCGTACATCAGGCCACCCTTGTTCCACTGCGCATTGAGGCCGCGCTGGATCTTCAAGGGACTGCCCTGGCCGACATTACGCTCGAAGCTTTCGCCGTAATTGCCGACCTGCTTGATGATGTTGTAGGCCCACTTGTCATCCACACCCATATTCTTGCCCGCTCCCGGAATCACTCCCAGGATGCGCTGGATATTGGGGTTCTCGCTCTTGAGCTGCTGTTCGACGTTGGCCGACGTCACGCCATACTCCTCCGCCTCGATCATGGCCGACAGCGACCAGGACACGATGTTCAGCCAGTTGTCGTCGCCCTGGCGCACGAAGGGACCCAGCGGCTCCTTGGAGATGATTTCCGGCAGCACCACGTAATCGTCCGGCTTCTGCAGCTTGGAGATGCGGATCGATGCCAGGCCCGACGCATCCGTGCTGAACACGTCGCAGCGGCCGGCCACGAAAGCGTTGACCACTTCATTGAACTGGTCGATCACCACCGGTTTGTAGTCGACCTTGTTGGCCCGCGCCCAGTCGGCCAGGGTGTTCTCGTTCGAGGTGCCGGCCTGCAGGCAGATGGTGGCGCCGTTCAGTTCCTTGGCGCTCTTGACGTTGAGCGCCTTGGGCACCAGGAAGCCCTGGCCGTCATAGAAATTGATGCCGGCATGGACCAGGCCCAGGGCCGTGTCGCGCTGCTGCGTGACCGACGTGTTGCGCGCCAGCAGGTCGACTTCGCCGGATTGCAGGGCGGTGAAGCGCTGCTGCGAATTCAGCGGCACGACCTTGAACTTGCTGGCGTCGCCGAATACGGAGGCAGCCACGGCGCGGCAGATGTCGACATCCAGACCTTTCCAGTTGCCTTGGGCGTCGGGCGCCGAGAAACCGGCGAAACCGGTGGTGGTGCCGCACAGCAGGGTGCCGCGATGGCGCACCACGTCCAGGGTCTTGCCTTGTTCCGGAGCAGCTTGTGCCGTGTGAGCAGCGCCGGCCAGGACGGCGGCGCCGATGACGGCCTTGACGATACGCATGATGAGTCCTTTTATGCAGTTCGGGCGGAATTTCGGGGGGGTGCCACGAAACACCGGAGCATAAGCTTAGCGCGCCGGATGGCAATAGGATAATGACCCGGGGCAATAAGCTCACGCCGGTCCGCCACCCCTTGCAAAGACCCTCAATCGTAGGAACGCGCGTCCTCGATGACCTTGCCGTCATTGGGCAGGCTGCCGGGCGCGCACAGCTCGACCTCGGCCCGCAGCTTGGTGACATCGCGGACCGACTCCGCCACGGCGCCCGCCAACGGCGCCGATGTCTCGGCAGCCTCGACCCGCAGGACCATGCGATCGGCCCCTGTCGCGCCGGTAATCACCAGGCGGCCCCGGCGCACCTGTGGATGGCGCCGCAGTATCTCCGCCACTTGCGACGGATGCACGAACAGCCCCCGCACCTTGGTGGTCTGGTCCGCCCGCCCCATCCAGCCGCGCAGTCGTAGATTCGTGCGGCCGCAGGGCGATTGCCCCGGCAGCACCGCCGACAGGTCGCCGGTGCCGAAGCGCACCAGGGGATAGTCCGGATTCAGCGTGGTCACCACGACCTCGCCGACCTCGCCTTCTTCTACGGGATCACCGGTGCCTGGCCGCACGATCTCCACGATGATGTCTTCGCCCACCACCAAGCCTTCGCGCGCCTCGGTTTCGAAGGCGATCAGCCCCAGGTCGGCACTACCGTAAGCCTGATAGCCCTGCACCCCGCGTGCCGACAGCCAATCGCGCAGCGAAGGTGGAAAGGCCTCGCCGGAAACCAGCGCGCGCCGCAGGGTGTCCAGCTTGACCCCCAGCTCCTCGGCTTTTTCCAGGATGATCTTGAGAAAGCTGGGTGTGCCCGTATAGCCGCTCGGACCCAGGTCGCGGATGGCCATGACCTGCTGCTCGGTCTGCCCGGTGCCCCCGGGAAAGACCGTGCAGCCCACGGCATGGGCGGCGGTTTCCATCATGGAGCCGGCCGGCGTGAAATGATAGGAGAAGCAGTTATAGGTCAGATGGCCTTCGCGGAATCCGGCCGCGTAGAGCGCCCGGCCGAAACGCCAGTAGTCGCGCCGCGCGCTTTCCGGTTCATAGATGGGGCCGGGCGACGCGAACACCCGCAGGGCCTGGCCCCAGCCCAGCGCCGCGTAGCCGCCGAAGACCTTTTCCGCATCGACCGGACCGGGCGCCGCGCGGCTGCGTTGCTGGCCTTCAAGCAATTCATGTTTACGCAGCACGGGCAGCGCCGCCAACGCGGCGCGCGTGGTGACCGCGCCCGCGTCGATGCCGGCCAGTTGCCGCGCCAAGGCGGGCGCATGCGCTTGCGCGTGCGCGATCGCGGCCGGCAATGCGGCCAGCAGGGCCTGCTCGCGCTGCTCGGGCGCGCGAGTTTCCAGACCATCGAAGAAATTGGACATATGCCCGGTCTCCATCAAAGGGCATCAGCGAAGGGCATGGTTGCCTGGATGCGATGCGTTGCCCGATCAGCGCACAAGATCGGCGCGACACGGCAGCACGATGAATGCGCGCATTGCATGAGCGTCTCAAGCCAGCCAGCGCTTGCGCCGGCGGTAGAACTTGGTGTCGCGGAAACTCTTGCGCGCGCCACTGGAAATGCCCAGATAGAACTCTTTCACGTCTTCATTGGCGGCCAGTTCGTCGGCCGCGCCATCCATCACCACCCGGCCGTTTTCCAGGATGTAGCCGTAGTCCGCAAAGCGCAGGGCGATATTGGTGTTCTGTTCGGCCAGCAGGAAGCTGGTGCCTTCGCGCTGGTTCAGATCGCGCACGATCTGGAAGATCTCCTCGACGACCTGCGGCGCCAGGCCCATGGAGGGCTCGTCCAGCAGAATCATGTTGGGACTGGCCATCAGGGCGCGGCCGATGGCCGTCATCTGTTGCTCGCCGCCGGAGGTGTAGCCGGCCTGGCTGCCGCGACGCTGCTTCAGGCGGGGAAAATACTGGTACACGCGATCCAGCGCCGCGGCGGTATCGCCACGCCCCAGCCGGCGCGTATACGCGCCGGTCAGCAGGTTTTCCTCCACCGTGAGGTGCGCAAAACAATGCCGGCCTTCCATCACCTGCACCACGCCGCGCTGCACCAGCTCGGCCGGCGACAGGCGCTCCACGCGTTCATCGCGATAGCGGATCTGCCCTTTGGTGACATCGCCGCGCTCGCCCTTGAGCAGGTTCGACACCGCGCGCAAGGTAGTCGTCTTGCCCGCGCCGTTGGCGCCCAGCAGCGCCACGATCTTGCCTTCCGGCACCTGCAGGGACACGCCCTTGAGCACCAGGATGACGTGGTTGTAGATGACTTCGATGCCGTTGACGTCCAGCAGCACCGGCGGCGCCGGTGCCGGCGCGTCAGCCGCGCTCACCCCCGCGACAGTTGGCGATGTGCTCATTAAACCGCTCCTACGAAACAGACCAACGCAAGGCCCGGGAAAGCAACCTTCAACCAGGGGGATGGGGTCGGGCTCACTGGCCAAGGCCGGTGCTGCCCACCCCATCCGCAAGACGCCAGGAACCGCCTACCCCTCGCAATTCTTCGGGGTGACGTTCTTGTCCTTGGCATACTTGGCCGACTCGGACTTCACCAGCGGTCCCACCATATTGGGATCAGCCTGGTACCAGTCAGAGGCCACCTTGAACTGCTTGCCATCCCACTGCACGATGCGGGCCCAGTCGGCACCCAGGTGATTGGCGCAGGAGGTCTTGAACGGCCGCACGATGCCGCCAAAGCCCAGCTTATCGAGTTTCTCCTGTGTCAGGTCCAGGTTCTCGAAGCCCCAGCGCACCTGCTCCGGCGTCACCGACTTGCCTTTGCCATACTTCTCCTGCGCGGTGCGGATGGCCTCCACTTGCAGCATGGAAATGATCATGCCGCGCGTGTGTGCGATGGTGCCCAGCGTGGTGTTGTTGCGGTCACTGCCCTGGCCCTTGTCGTAGACGAACTTTTTCAAGTCCGCCATGACCTTGCCCTGCTCGCCGCTGTTGTGGATGGTGATGGCGTTGTAGCCCTTGGCGACTTCACCCAGGTCCTTGACGTCGCCTTCGGAACCGGCCCACCAGATCGCGTACATCTTGTCGCGCGGGTAGCCGCTGGCCTGGGCCTCGCGGATGGCGGTGGGCGTCATGATGCCCGCGCTCCACAGCAGCACATACGCGGGCCGCGCCTGACGGATCTGCAACCAGGTCGATTTCTGCTCGACCCCCGGCGCGGTGACCGGATACAGCTGCAGTTCGAAGCCGTTGGCGGCGGCGCGTTTCTGCAGCAGCGGAATCGGCTCCTTGCCGTAGGGCGAGTCGTGATACACCAGGGCGATCTTCTTGCCCTTGAGCTTGTCCATGCCGCCTTCTTTCTTGGCGATGTCCTGGATCATCACGTCGGCGGCCGTCCAGTAGGTGCCCAGCAGGGGGAAATTCCACTGGAATACCGATCCGTCCGCGGCCTGCGACAGGCCGTAGCCCACGGTTTCCACCGGCACCTTGTCCAGCGGCGCCTTGTCGGTCACCGCGAAGGTGATGCCCGTGGATTGCGTGTCGAAGCCGGACGCGCCAGTCGGGCCGTGCGTCTTCAGGCGCTCGTAGCACTCCACGCCCTTGTCGGTGGCGTAGGCGGTTTCGCATTCCTCATAAGTGATCTTGACGCCGTTGATACCGCCGTCGCGCTCATTGACCAGCTTCAGATAATCCAGCTTGCCGTCGGCCCAGGGAATGCCCAGGGGCGCGAAGGAGCCGGTGCGGTAGACCAGCAGCGGCACGAACTGCTCGTCGGCCATGGCCGGCAGGCTGGCGGCACCCAGCGCGCCGCCCAGGGCAAGCGCGGCAGCCGCACGCCGAAGACTTGAATGCTTCAGGTTCCAATGCATCATCTCCACTACCTCCTCGGGGTGCTCTGTGGCACCGTGATAACCCGGTCTGGCGCCGGGTAAACGCTTGCCGCCTCAATCAATATGGGAACGGCCACAATCGCAATTTTTCTTTGGCTATGCTCCACAGCCGCGCCAAGCCGTGCGGCTCGGCGATCAGGAAGGTGACGATGAGCGCGCCGAACACCATGTGTTCGATATGCGAGGCGGTGTCCACCGCCAGCGGCAGGCCCAGCATCCCTGGAATGTTCGACAGCAGCACGGGCACCAGCACGATGAAGGCGGCGCCGAAGAAGCTGCCCAGGATGGAGCCCAAGCCGCCGATGATCACCATGAACAGCAGTTGGAAGGAGCGGGTCAGGTCGAAAGCCAGCGGCTCCCAGGACCCCAGGTGGATGAAGCCCCACAAGGCCCCCGCCACGCCGACGATGAAGGAGCTGACAGCGAAGGCGGTGAGCTTGGCGTACATGGGCCGGATGCCGATCACCGAAGCCGCCACGTCCATGTCGCGGATGGCCATCCATTCGCGCCCGACCGCGCCACGCACCAGGTTCTTGACCAGCAGCGTGAAGACGCACACCAACGCCAGCACGAACAGGTATTTCTGCATGGCGTTCTGCACCGGCAGGCCGAACACCGTTAGCAAGGGTACCGACACATTGCCCGACGACGAATAGTTGGTGAAATACGGAATGCGCAGGAAGGCCCAGTCGACGAAGAATTGCGCGGCCAAGGTAGCCACCGCCAGGTACAGGCCGCGGATACGCAGGCTGGGAATACCGAATATCACGCCCACCACCGTGGCGCACAGCCCGCCCAGCACGATCTGCAGCAACAGCGGCATGGCGGGGATACGCACGCCGAAGTTCCAGGCGGCATACGCGCCCACCGCCATGAAAGCACCCGTGCCCAGCGAAATCTGGCCGCAATAGCCCACCAGCACGTTCAGCCCCACGGCCGCGAGCGACAGGATGAGGAAGGGAATCAGGATGGCGCGCAGCAGATAGTCGCTGGCCAGCAGGGGCACGCCGATGAAGGCGAAGGCCAGCAGCAACAGCACGAAGATGCGATCCTGGCGGATCGGGAAGATCTGCTGGTCGGCCAGGTAAGTGGTCTTGAACTGGCCATTCTCTCGGTACAGCATGCGATGTCTCCTGTGTCCTTGTCGGTCTTGCGGGCCGTCATGGCCTGGGCCGTTCGATCCCTAGACGCGATCGATGATTTTTTCGCCGAACAGGCCTTGCGGCCGGAACAACAGGAAGACCAACGCCAGCACATACGCGAACCAGATTTCGATGCCGCCGCCGACCAGCGAACCCAGATAGACCTCGGACAGTTTCTCGCCCACGCCGATGATGAGCCCCCCAAGGATGGCGCCGGGCACCGACGTCAAGCCGCCCAGGATGACCACCGGCAAGGCGCGCAAGGCGGCCGTGGACAGCGTGAACTGCACGCCGAACTTGGAGCCCCAGATCACGCCCGCCACCAACGCCACCAGGCCCGCCACGCTCCACACCACCACCCAGATGCGGTTCAGCGGAATGCCGATGGATTGCGCGGCCTGGTGGTCGTCGGCCACCGCGCGCAGGGCGCGGCCGGTGGACGTGTACTGGAAGAACAGCGCCAGGGCGGCCACCAGCAGCGCCGCCACCACCGCCGCGGTGAGATCCTCGAGATTGATCAACAGCCCTCCCTCGAAGACCGAGTCGAGAATGATGGCCGGATCCTTGGGCATGCCGACGTTGATCGAGTAGACGGAGCTCCCGAAGGAAATCTGGCCCAGGCCGTCGAGGAAATAGCTGATACCCAGCGTGGCCATCAACAGCGTGGTGGCTTCCTGGTTGACCAGGTGGCGCAGCACGAATTTTTCCACCACCACCGCCAGCGCGAACATCACCGCCGCCGCGGCGATGAACGCCAGCACGTTGGCCAGCAAGGCATTGTTGAATCCCAGCCAGCGCGGAATCCATTCGGAAAAGCGCGCCATCGCCAAGGCGGCGACCAGCACCATGGCGCCCTGGGCGAAGTTGAACACGCCAGACGCCTTGAAGATCAGCACGAAGCCCAGGCCGATCAGGGCGTACAACATGCCGCTCATCAGGCCACCGAACAGCGTTTCGAGGAAGAATCCCATGTCGTGCTCCCGGCGCTCAGTGCGCCACGCCCAGGTATGCGCGGATGACGTCGGCGTTGGCGCGCACCGCGTCGGGTTCGCCATCGCCGATCTTCTTGCCGTAGTCCAGCACCACCACCCGGTCCGAGATATCCATCACTACGCCCATATCGTGTTCGATCAGGACGATGGTCGTCCCGAACTCGTCGTTGACGTCGAGGATGTAGCGGCTCATGTCCTGCTTTTCCTCGATATTCATGCCCGCCATGGGCTCGTCCAGCAACAGCAGGCGCGGCTCCATGGCCAGCGCGCGGCCCAGGTCGACGCGTTTCTGCAGGCCGTAGGGCAAGCGCCCGACCGGCACTTTGCGGTAAGCCTGCAGCTCCAGGAAATCGATGATGTTCTCGACGAATTCGCGCTGGCGGCTTTCCTCGCGCGCCGCCGGGCCGATGCGCAGTGCCTGCGCCAGCAGGCCGCATTTCATGCGCAGGTTGCGGCCGGTCATGATGTTGTCCAGCACGCTCATGCCCTTGAACAGGGCCAGGTTCTGGAAGGTGCGCGCGATCCCCATCTCTGCCGCGCGGCGCGGCGACATGCGGGCGTAATGTTCGCCCGCGAAGACGATGGCGCCCTGCTGCGGGGTATACACGCCGTTGATGACGTTGAGCATGGAGCTCTTGCCGGCGCCATTGGGGCCGATGATGGCGCGGATCTCGTGCTCGCGCACATTGAAGGAAATATCCGTCAGCGCCTTGACCCCGCCGAAGGCGAGCGAAATATTCTGCATGTCCAGAATGACCTCGCCGCTGCGCCGCGTGCGGGCGGTAGGGGCAGGCGCGACCTCATCGAGGGGCGCGGTGGAGGCGGCCGCGGTGGAAGTGGCTGCGGGAGCGGCGCCGGGCACGGCGGCCATCAAGGCGGCTGTTGTCATTTCAGGCCGCCTCCCCGGCCAAGGCGGGGAAGACCCGCGCGTCGCGCAGCTTCAGGTCCGCGGCGATGCGGCCGCTGCGGCCGTCCTCGAACTTCACCTCGGTCTCGATGTATTGCGTGGCCTGCCCCGCGAACAACGCGTCCACCAGCACGGCATACTTCTGCGCGATGAAAGCCCGCCGCACTTTGCGCGTGCGCGTCAGCTCATCGTCGTCCGGGTCCAGTTCCTTATGCAGGATCAGGAAGCGGCGTACCTGCGAAGCCGCCAGGCGCGGATCGCGCGCCAGCTCGGCATTGGCCTGTTCGATGCAGCCCAGGATCAGCTCATTGACTTCATCCTTGCCCGCCAGATCCGTATAGCCCGCATAGGGCAGCCCGCGCCGCTCGGCCCAGTTGCCAACCGCTTCCAGATCGATGTTGATGAACACGCAGACCTGGTCGCGGCCGGCACCGAAGGCCACCACTTCCTTGATGTGCGGAAAGAACTTCAGCTTGTTCTCGATGTACTTGGGCGCGAACAGGCTGCCGTCGGCCAGCTTGCCGACGTCCTTGGCGCGGTCGATGATCTTCAACTGGCCGTCCTGGTCCAGATAGCCGGCATCCCCCGTATGGAACCAGCCGTCTTCGCCACGCGCTTCCAGCGTGGCGGCGGGATTCTGGTAGTACTCCTTGAACAGGCCCGGGCTGCGCACCAGGATCTCGCCGTTGTCGGCCACCTTGATCTCCACCCCGGCCACCGGGGGGCCCACGGTATCGGCGCGCACTTTGCCGTCGGGTTGCACGCAAACAAACACCGACGTTTCGGTGGAGCCGTACAACTGCTTCAAATTGATGCCCAGCGAACGGTAGAAGGTGAAGAGGTCCGGCCCGATGGCCTCGCCCGCGGTGTAGGCCACGCGCACGCGGCTCATGCCCAGGGCATTGCGTAGCGGACCGTAGATCAGCACGTCACCCAAGGCATAGCGCACGCGGTCGAACAGGCCGACCGGCTCGTGGTCCAGGATGCGTACGCCGACCCGACGCGCCAGGTTCATGCAGGCCTTGAACAGATGGCGCTTCAGATAGCCTGCGTCTTCCATGCGTATCAGCACGCGGGTCAGCAGGTCTTCCAGAATACGCGGCGGCGCGAAGTAATAGGTGGGGCCGATATCGCGCATGTCGATGGCCACGGTGGACGGCGATTCAGGATGATTGACCGTGAAGCCGGTGACCAGCAACTGCGTATAAGAGAACATGTTCTGCCCGATCCACGCCGGCGGCAGATAGGCCAGCACGTCCTCGTGGTCGGTCAGTTTTTCCATGTCCTGCACCGCGCGCGCCCGATCGATCAGCGCCAGGTGGGTCAGCACCACGCCCTTGGGCTTGCCGGTGGTGCCGGACGTGTAGAACATGGCCGCGGTGTCCTGCGGGCGCACCGCCGCCGCGGCCTGGTCGAAGAAAGTGGCATCGCGCGCCGCGTGCGCATCGCCGGCGGCCAGCAGCTCGTCGAAGGACATCAGCAAAGGATCGGCGTAATGGCGCAGCCCACGCGGATCGTCATAGACGACGCGGCGCAGGTCGGGACAGACCTCGCGCAGCTCGAGCATCTTGTCGACCTGCTCCTGGTCCTCGGCGATCACCACGCCGACGGCGGCATCCTGCAGCACATAGGCCATTTCCTGGGCGACGGCGTCCTGGTACATCGGTACCGGAATCGCGCCCAGCGCCTGGGCCGCCATCATGGAGATATACAGACGCGGACGGTTTTCGCCCACCACCGCCACGTGCTGGCCGGGCAACACGCCTTGTGCGGCCAGGCCATGGGCGGTACGGCGCACCAAAGCGGTCACCTGGGCCCAGGTCAGGGCCTGCCAGATGCCCAGGTGCTTTTCCCGGATAGCGGGACGGTCGCCGCGCGTACGCGCATGGGCCAGCAGCAAAGCGGGGAAGGTGTCCGCCGCCGCCGGCATCGGCGAGGATGCAGACAGGTCTTGCGCCACGTTGTCTCCTGTGTGGGTCTGGGCGCAGCCTGCCTGATGTGACGATCGGTGGATCGTGACACCCCCCGGCGCGGCGTCCAGCCCTTGTCGTTGTAGGTATCGGGCTGCGCTTAAGGTATAAGGTTAAAAATCCGCCAACTGTCACCCCTGCGACATTTCATAGTTTTCTAGGGTATATCCCGATGCAGCATGCCGAATCCTTGCAGCTGGCCGCCGCCTGGCTGCGCGTACTCACCGCGCCGGAGCAGGCGCGCGTCCTCAAGGACGTCACCATCCAGCATGTGAATGCCGGCACCATCATCGAGCGCAAGGGCGAACCGGGTCAGGCCTGGATCGGCGTGCTGGCCGGACTGGTGAAGGTTTCGGTGGGCAATGCGGACGGCAAGCTGGCGTCGCTGACCGGCGTGCCGGCGGGTGGGTGGATAGGCGAAGGCACCCTGCTCAAGCATGAGATCCGCAAATATGATGTGGTGGCCTTGCGTGATTCAGTGGTGGCGCGTTTGCCGGCCGCCACTTTTGAATTTTTGCTGGACACCAGCATTCCCTTCAACCGCTATCTGCTGCAGCAGCTGAATGAACGGGTGGCGCAGTTCATCGGCAAGGCGGAAAACGATCGCCTGCTGGACACCGACGCGCGCGTGGCGCGCTGCCTGGCGGAATTGTTCAATCCCCTGCTTTATCCCGGCATGGGGATGAAGCTGGCGATCACCCAGGAAGAAGTGGGCTACCTGGCCCGGGTGTCGCGCCAGCGCGCCAACCAGGCGCTGGGGGCGCTGGAGGCAGCGGGCATGCTGCGCGTGGAATACGGCGGCGTGCGGGTGCTGGACCTGGAAGGGCTGAAGCATTATGGGGAAGACCCCTTGGCGGGCAAGGGGCTTCCATAAGTGGCTTTCTTAGGTGGCTTCTGTAGGTGTCTTCCTGAGGCAGCTTCCTCAGGTCGCTTCCTCGGGTGGCTTCAGGCTCACCTTTACGCCATCGGCGACTCCCATCTTGCAGGCAGCTTGCCGCTACTGCTCACCTCGTACACCGATTTGCCCGCGTAGAAGCTCACAGACGGGGGCGACGCCAGGCCGTAGTAGCCGACCACGGTCAGTTTTTCCGTCGAGCCGCTTCTGGCCGCAACCAGGTCATCGCCAATGCGGCTGACCGACACTTTTTCCGGCCTGACGCGAGTGCCGAAGTTGACACTCAGATGCTTGGTGAGGTTCGTCACCCGCGTGTCGCCTTTGGACCTCAAGAGGAGCAGGAACGATGTCATGCCGCCCGCGTCGATGGTATTGCTGCCGCTTCCCAGCGTGATCGAGCTCCCGCTGCCAGTAAGACGAATTTCGTTGTTGCCATCACCGACCTCCAAGCCTGATTCGAAGGAGCCCATGAACTGGTTGTTGCCGTGGCCCATATACACGTGATCGGCCCCGCCCGACACCACGTTGTTGCCGTCACCCATGCTCAGGGATAGCGAGGAACCTGAGTAACGGTTATTGCCGTTACCCAAGGTCACGGCGGAATGCCTTCCCTGCGTCGCGTCGATGACATTGTTGCCATCGCCGGCTTTCAACGTGGCGACCCGTCCCTTCAACGTGACCTGGTTGTCGCCGTCCCCGAGCGTGATGGTCGAACCAAGCCCCGTGTCCAGGATCTGGTGGCTCGTGTTGGAGGTATCCGTGAAAACGTCGACCTGCCCTTTCAGTTCGACGGGTGCCGGAGACGTTCCCGCGGAGCGGCGCACACGCATGCGGTCCGCGGAGGATGTAAACACCTGCGACGATGTGTCCAGCACCGGCAGATCCGATGTATTGGCGAGCGCTGCCAGCCCTTCATGCGCAATGCCACCGTACGGCGTTGCCTCGTCCAGGGCCGACGCGTTGGTGGAAGGAAAGGCGTGGACTTGGGATTGAGAAATTTGAGTCATATGTCCGAATAAATCCGAAGAAAGATTTACGGGGGGGGAACTCATGAGAAACGTGTTGTGCGGCGACGTTCCGTGCCACGGCCCTTGGCAGCGCACGGCATCCGCAACGTGCACCGCCGCAGGCCCAGGATGCCGCCGCCGCTGCCGACAGGCGCATCGACATCGCCGTAGTGGCCTTGTACCAAGCGCTGGCCGGCAGCGGGGACCCCGTTGGCCCCGCAACTTGACGAAGGTCGGGTCAGCCGTGCCACTTCGATTTCAAGAACTCACGGACCTCCTCCGAGGGCTGATAGCCGGGATTGCCCAGCGCTTTTCCCAGTTTTTCTATCGTGTCATCTTCTGCTACGTAGTACCTGAGTCCGCCCGCGCGCAACGTCAGAATCGGTTGCGGCTCCATGCCGTAGAGACCGGGAACCACCAACGTTTGCTTCGCGCCGCTCACGGTGACGACCAAGTCGTTGCCACTGCGGCCGACGTTGACAGTGTCCCTGGTCGCGCCGGCGCCCATATCGATGATCATTTCCTTCGGGTTGATCAAGCGTGCCTCGCCGCCGTCAAGGCGCAGCATGGCGTAGGGAAACGTCAACGCCCCGGCGTCGACCGTGCTGGTGTCGCCCGATACGACATTGAGGCCGTCATGAAGCGTGATAACGGGGGCCTTGACGTCGCGGCGGGTGCGCACATGGGTCTCGGACGCGGCCGGATGCGCCGATGGATTCAGCAAGGGCGGCATCGTACTGTCGCCGAGCGATGCCAGTTCGCGATACATATCGCCACTCGCCGGCGTCGCATCGTGCGACATAGCCTGATCGTTGGCAGGAAAGGCGTGGACTTGGGATTGGGATTGGGAAATTTGCGTCATGTTGAACTCGTTGGATTTGTCGTCCTGATCTACGTCAGGACGGGTGTTGATAAAGACTGAAAGTGTCAGAATCAGGCGGGCAGGTCCTTGGGCAGCGAACGCGTAAAACCGTGTCCGCCAAGCGTGATCGCCTTTGCCTGTACTGCCTGGATCTGGCCCGGCGTGTACGCATCCTTGATGAGAAAGCGCGCCATGCCGTTCCTGCTGCCGGCAACCAGATGGTCGCCCTGGCGGCTGAAGGCGATCCCTTCCCGCCAGGACTCGCCATCGAATCTGATCGTCATGCCCGCGACATCGCCTCTCAATTCGGTATGGCCATTGCCCAGATGAAGATTCGCGTCCTGGCCATGTGTCATGGTGATCTTGTTGAAACCATTGCCCAGATGAATGTGGGTGCGATCACCAGCGCCGGTGACGTCGAGCCTGTTATTGCCGTTGCCCAGGACAAGCTCGCCGATGGTGCCGCTGATGCGATTGTTGCCATGGCCTATCCTGGCCTTTTCCAGCAGGCCGCCCTTGCGCATCGACGGCACGATCTTGTTGTCCCCATTGCCCATGGTCAGGTCGTGCACTTCGGCAAAGACGTAATTTCCGCCGTTACCAAGCACGACGCGGGCGGTCGGATCCACGCTATGGATGAAATTGTTCCCGTGACCGGCGGTATACGTCCCATTGCGGCCATCCATGTACACGAAGAAGTGGCTGTCCCCCATCCTGATCTGATTGTTCACGCCGATATCGACGACGCTCCTGCCCCGATCATGCAGATCTTCATAGCGCTGATTTTCACCACGGACGGTCACCTGCCGCTGGTTCGGAGCCTGCACTGGCTGCAAGGTCGGTGCAGGAGGCGCTTTCATGGGCAGTGGCGGCAGTGGCGGCAGTGGCGGCGGCGCCAGCGCGGCGAGACCGACGAGGCTGTCTTCCGCCGCGGCAGGGGCCTGGGGCAAGTTCTGGGTCGCAACGCTGGTCCTCGACAGCGACAGCGCGTTTGAAATCATGCTCATCAAAGGCCACCGAAGTCTTTGGCGAAGGAGTAGCGACGACCGTCACTTTCAATGGCGAAGTCAACCTCTCGCGCAGGCTTGGCATACACGCCAACTACCATCAGCTCCTCGCCCGGACCGGGTCCAGTGACGATCAGGTCAGTGCCACTGCGGCGGAAGTCGACCTCGCCAGGCACATCGGGGGTGCTCAGGAACACCTCCATGCCACCCACATCGCCCTTCAGGTCTGTAATGCCCCCACCCAGCTTCAGGCCCACTTCCTGGCCATTCTTGACGTTGATCTTGTTGATCCCGGGGCCGACGCTGATGCTCGTGACCGGTGCGCCGTCGACGTTCAGCGTGTTGCTGCCATCGCCTACGTTCAGCGTGGAGAACTTTCCGCTGAAGGTGTTGTTGCCATCGCCCAGTCGGATGGAGGCCCGTTGGTCGGTGCTGATCACTTCATTGTTGCCGTTGCCGGCGCTGAGCCGCGCGGCATCGCCGGTCAACGTCACCTGGTTGTCCCCGTCTTTCAGCTGAAGCGCGCCGCGCACGCCGACCACGACCAGGCGCTCGGACAGATCGCTCTGCTGCCGGTAGATGGTCCCCTTGCCATCTATCGTCTTCGTGGCCCCGGACGGAGAAGGCGACGCCGGCGCGCCCAAAACCACGGCGGTGTTGCCGTTGCGCGCGCTCAGGCCGGCGAGCCGATCCTGGGCCACGGCCGCTGTAGGGGACTGCGCGACAGGGCCGGCGTTCGAGAAGGATACGACGTTCGAAATAGTGCTCATGACTGATCTCCAATGCTCATTTGCTTGAGCGAAAAGTCCGGGCTTCCAAGTCGCACCCAATCGCTGCGAGCGATTCAGTGCTGCCGCAAACCCAGACGGGTAATTTGAAGAATCAGTCCGCCTAAAAGATTTTTTGTTCCGCACCTATCGAGGCAATAGCAAACGACTATGGGAAGTAACAACGCTGAATCAAAATCAGAGCACCATGATTCTGAGAATCACCCTAAAAAACCAGAATTTCCAGGCGACGGAGCGTGATTCAGCTGTCTGAGGGCAGGTGTGAACATATCGCATTCAGCTATTTTTCAGAATGTCGGCGCACGAAAAACGCGTGCCGCAGCGGCGCCATTTCCCCATCAGCTTGGGAAAAATCCGTACGTGCCAACGGCCGATTCACACAGGCCTTGGGAATAGTCGGGG
This sequence comes from Bordetella sp. LUAb4, assembly GCF_021325795.1. Classification (GTDB taxonomy): domain Bacteria; phylum Pseudomonadota; class Gammaproteobacteria; order Burkholderiales; family Burkholderiaceae_B; genus Bordetella_C. The sequence continues at coordinate 1,274,664 of NZ_JAHPZX010000001.1, forward strand.
CAGCAGGAACCACCTGAGAGGCCGCGATCACGGCGGCAGCGCACCGTGCCTTGCCAGGGGCCAGGAACCGAGCCGCGGCCGCTGTGCGGCATGTAGCGGTAGATCGCTTTACTTCCCGGTATCCGGCCCAGGATAGGGCGCTCCCAGCCAGCGCCGCGCACCCGGCCCGCCGCGCCCGACGAAGTCGTCCGGATTGGCCAGCTTGCAATGCTTGAGCGACAGGCAGCCACAGCCGATACAGTGGTCCAGGTCCATGTTCAAGCGTTGCAGTTCCTCGATCCTTTGCGTCACGTGGCGCTTCCAGTCGCGTGACAGGGCCCGCCAGTCCTTGTTGGTCGGCAGGGTATCGGTGGGCAGCGCGGCCAATTGGCGGCCGATGTCTTCCAAGGTGTAGCCAATCTTCTGCGCGAAGATGATGAAAGCCACCCGCCTGAGCGTGGAACGCGGGTAGTAACGGCGCGTACTGCCTTGCCGCGAAGACAGGATCAAGCCCATGGATTCGTAATAGCGCAGCGCGGACGCGGCCACGCCGCTGCGTTTGGCCACTTCACTGATAGGCATCAGCGGATCGGCGAGCCGCTCGTTGGCGGGCTTTTCAGCATGGACGCCGACGACGGAATTCCTGGGCGTCGCGGAGGCAGGACGCTTGGTTGAAGCAGGACTGGGCATCACGACTCCCTGGCAATGACGTGGTCTTGATTGACTTGAAGTTTACTTTAACTTGTACATTCGCCCGGCCCTCTCCTGAATCGTGCGAAAAAATGCCTGCAATCCGCCGCCTGACCTCTGCACCACCCCAGCGTTTCCTCCCGGCTTTATCCTTCCCTGCCCCCTTCCTTTTCCGCGGCGCCTTGGCCCTCTCCCTCACGCTGACCCTGGCGGCTTGCGACCGCCCGGCGCCGTCCGCGGCCACGGCACCCGCCGAAGTCGGCGTGGTCACTGTCGCGCCGCGCAGCGTGGAGCTTGCCGATGAATACAACGGCCGCGTCGAAGCGGTGAATACGGCGCGGATACTGCCGCGCGTCGGCGGCTATCTGGAGCGGGTGACGTACCAGGAAGGGCAGCAGGTCGCACAAGGCACCGTGTTGTTCGTCATCGATCAACGGCCTTACCGCATCGCGCTGGACCGCGCGCAAGCCCAGCTGCAGCGGGCGCGGGCCACGGCGCGCCTGGCCCAGGTGCAGTTCAAGCGGGTCGGCACCCTGTTCGCGGCGCGCGCCACGTCCCAGGAAGAACTGGACAATGCGCGCGCAACGGCCGAACAGGCCCGCGCGGATGAACAGGCGGCCAACGCCGCGGTGGCGGACGCCCGCCTGAACCTGGACTACAACGAGGTGCGCGCGCCGGTGGCCGGACGTGCCGGACGCGCCATGCTGACGGCGGGCAACCTGGCCGTAGCCAACCAATCGCTGTTGACGTCGGTAGTGGCGCAAGATCCCGTCTACGTCTACTTCGACTGCGACGAACAGAGTTATCTGCGCTACACCGCCGCACGGGGCCAGGCGCGGGATCGTGCGATCTCGGCCAATACCGTGCGGGTGGCCTTGGCCAACGAGCAAGGCTTTCCCCACACGGGCCAGGTCGATTTTCTCGACAACCAGGTCAATCCCGTGACCGGCACCATACGGGCGCGTGTGCGCCTGAACAACGCCGGCGGGGTCTTCACGCCGGGCCTGTATGCGCGCGTGCAACTGGTGACCGGTACGGCGCCGCAGGCACTGTTGGTGGACGACAAAGCCGTGCGCACGGACCAGGACCGCAAATACCTGTATGTCGTATCCACCGACGGCAAGGCCTTGCGCCGCGAGGTCACCCTGGGCCGCCTGGTGGGCGGACAGCGCATCATCGAGGCGGGGCTGCAGGCCGGGGAACGGGTGGCGGTGGATGGTACGCAGAAGGTGTTCTACTCCGGCGCGCCAGTGAAGGCTGTGCCCTACACCACGCAAAGCGCGGCGGCGGAATAAGGAAGCGCCACCATGGATTTCTCCCGCTTCTTCATCGACCGGCCCATCTTCGCCATCGTCCTGTCCATCATCATCTGCGCCTTGGGCGCCATCGCCATCCCCTTGCTGCCCGCCGGCGAATATCCCGAAGTGGTGCCGCCCAGCGTGGTCGTGCGCGCCACCTATCCCGGTGCCAACCCCAAGGAAATCGCCGAATCGGTAGCCGTGCCGCTGGAAGAGGCGATCAACGGCGTCGAGGGCATCCTGTACATGAAGTCCGTCGCGGGGTCTGACGGCAGCCTGCAAGTCGTGATCACCTTCGCCGCTGACGTCGACCCCGACACCGCCGCCGTACGCGTGCAGAACCGCGTGAGCCAGGCCTTGTCGCGCCTGCCGGAAGAAGTGCGGCAATACGGCGTGACCACGCAGAAGCAGTCGCCCACGCCGCTGATGTACGTGAGCTTCTACTCACCCGACGGCACGCTGGACTCGCTCTACCTGCGCAACTACCTGACCTTGCACATCAAGGACGAACTGACGCGCCTGGCTGGCATCGGCGACGTCAGCCTGCTAGGCTCCGGCGAGTACGCCATGCGCATCTGGCTGGACCCCGACCGGTTGGCGGCACGCAATATGACCGCCAGCGACGTCATCGCCGCCGTGCGCGAACAGAACGTCCAGGTGTCGGCCGGCCAGATCGGCGCGGAACCCGCGCCGCGCGATAACGACTTCCTGGTGCCGATCAATGTCCGCGGCCGCCTGCGTAGCGCGGAAGAATTCGGCGACATCGTGCTCAAGCAAGGCGGCGACGGCCAGGTGGTGCGCCTGGCCGACGTGGCCCGGGTGCAGTTGGGCTCCAGCGACTACACGCTGCGCTCTTTCATCGACGAGCACCATTCCGCCTCGCTGGGGATCTTCCTGACGCCGGGCGCCAATTCCCTGGCGGTCGCCAAGACGGTCTATGCCAAGCTGGACGAACTGGCGCAAAAATTCCCGCCCGGCATGGCCTACAAACCCGTCTGGGATCCGACGGTCTTCGTGCGCGAATCCATCAGTGCCGTGCAGCACACGCTGATCGAAGCGGTGGTGCTGGTGGTGCTGGTCGTGATCCTGTTCCTGCAGACTTGGCGTGCCTCCATCATCCCGCTGCTGGCCGTGCCGGTATCGGTGATCGGCACCTTCGCGTGGCTGTACCTGCTGGGCTATTCGATCAACACGCTGACCTTGTTCGGCCTGGTGCTGGCCATCGGCATCGTGGTCGACGACGCCATCGTGGTCGTCGAGAACGTCGAACGCAACCTGGAACGCGGACTGTCGCCACGCGACGCGGCACACCAGGCCATGCGCGAGGTCTCCGGTCCCATCATCGCCATCGCGCTGGTGCTGTGCGCGGTGTTCGTGCCCATGACCTTCCTGAGCGGCGTGACGGGCCAGTTCTACAAGCAGTTCGCGGTGACCATCGCCATCTCCACGGTGATCTCGGCAATCAACTCGCTGACCTTGTCGCCAGCGCTGGCCGCCAAGCTGCTGCGGCCTCACAACGCGAAGAAGGACAGGTTGGCGCGCGCTATCGACCTGTGCTTCGGCTGGCTCTTCCGGCCCTTCAACCGCTTCTTCCAGCGCAGCTCGGACAACTATCACGGCGTGGTCGGCCGCACGCTCAAGCGCCGCGGCCTGGTCTTCCTGGTGTACGGGGTGCTGCTGGGCGCGACTGTCCTGCTGATGCGCGTCGTGCCGGCCGGCTTCATTCCCGATCAGGACAAGTTGTACCTGTTCGCCGGCGCCACGTTGCCCGAAGGCGCGTCCTTGCGGCGCACCGACGAGGTGGCCCGACAGATCACCGACATCGCCCTGCATACCGAGGGCGTCGAGATGGTGCCCGGCTTCAGCGGCTTCAACGCCTTGCAGATGTCGAACACCCCCAACTCGACCAATCTCTACGTCATCCTCAAACCCTTCGATCAACGCGCGCGCAGCGCCCAGGAGATCAACGCCGAGCTAGGCGCCAAACTGGCGGGCCTGCGTGGTGGCTTCGCCTACGCGCTGATGCCGCCGCCCATTTCCGGACTCGGCAACGGGTCAGGCTATTCCCTGTATATCGAAGACCGTGCCGGGCTGGGCTACGGTGCCTTGCAACAGGCGCTGGACAAGTTGCGCGGGGCCATCGCGCAAACGCCTGGCATGGGATTTCCGGTCAGCACCTACCAAGCGAATGTCCCCCAGGTCGAAGTCAGGATCGATCGCGTCAAGGCCAAGGCCCAGGGCGTGGCGTTGACGGATATCTTCTCCACCTTGCAGGTCTATCTGGGATCCATGTACGTCAATGACTTCAATCTGTTTGGCCGGGTCTACCGGGTCATGGCGCAAGCCGATGTGCAGCACCGGCAGACCGCGCAGGATATCGGCCGGCTGCGTGTACGCAACGCGTCCGGAGAGATGGTGCCCCTGGGTTCGATGGTGACGCTGGCCGACGACTATGGACCGGATCCGGTGCTGCGCTACAACGGCCATCCGGCGGCGGACCTGATCGGTTCGGTCGATCCCAAGCGGCTGTCGTCGGGCGAGACGATCGCCACCATCGAACGCATCGCCAAGGAGGTGCTACCGACGGGTATCGCGCTGGAGTGGACCGACCTCAGCTACCAGCAGGTGACGCAGAGCAATGCCGCGGCCGTGGTGTTCCCCTTGGCGCTGTTGCTGGTCTTCCTGGTCCTGGCCGCGTTGTATGAGAGCTGGACGCTGCCCCTGGCGGTGATCCTGATCGTGCCGGTATGCCTGTGCGCGGCGCTGTTTGGCGTGTGGCTGGCCGGCGGCGACAACAATGTATTCGTGCAAGTGGGCATGGTGGTGCTGATGGGGCTGGCGTGCAAGAACGCCATTCTGATCGTGGAGTTCGCCCGCGAGCTGGAATTGCGGGAAGGCAGGAATCCTGTCCAGGCGGCGCTGGAAGCGTGCCGGCTGCGCTTGCGCCCTATCGTGATGACATCGGTGGCCTTCATCGCCGGCGCGGTCCCGCTGTTGATCGGCAGCGGGGCAGGCAGCGAGATCCGCTACGCCACCGGGGTCACCGTCTTCGCCGGGATGCTGGGGGTGACCGTGTTCGGACTGTTCCTGACACCGGTGTTCTATGTCGCCATACGCAAACTGGCCGGCGGCCGCGCCCTGGTTTCCCATGCACCGGCCCAAGGAGCCCATGAATGAGTATGCCGATATCGAAGTATGCGGCACCGGCGCGGCTGTCGTCGCTGCTGCTGTCCTTGCTGCTGGCGGGATGCGCGGTGGGCCCCGATTTCAAACATCCCGAGCAGACCCTGCCCGCGCATTTCGCGCGCGCCGCGACGACCCCGTCCGCCCCACAAGTCGATGCCGATGCCCAATTCTGGCGCGGCTTCGGCGATCCACGACTGGCGGCACTGGTGGGCCAGGCGATGGCCGCCAACCAGGAACTACGTGTCATGGTCGCGCGCTTCGACGCCGCTGATGCCCTGCTGGCCAGCGCCCGCCTCGACCGCTATCCCACCGTGACCGCCAGCGGCCAGGAAGGCCATCAACTTCTGAGCAAGGACCAGGCCTTCGGCGCCCCGCGCTCGGAACGCAGCACGCCCACATCGAGCCTGCAGGCCAATGCCAGCTGGGAACTGGACCTGTTCGGCCGCGTGCGCCGTGGCATCGAGGCGCAGCAGGCGGACACTGCCGCCAGCGTCGCCGACATCAACGCCATGCGGGTGACGGTGGCCGCCGAAGTGGCCAGCACCTATGTGAATCTGCGCGGCGCACAGGAAAGACTGCGCATCGCGCGCGCCAATGCCGACAATCAACAGCAGATGGTGGCACTCATCCAGGCCCGCATCGACGCGGGCCGGGGCTCCGACCTGGACCTGGCGCGGGCTCGCGCACAGTGGCAGACCACGGTCTCACGCGTAGCGGTGTACCAGGCCAACATCGGGGTCGCCCAGCACCGTCTTGCCGTGCTCACCGCGCGTCCGGCCGCCGCCCTCATCCGTGAACTGGACGCTCCAGCCGCCTTGCCCCAACTGGATACGCGCGTGGATCCAGGCACGCCGGCGGACATGCTGCGACGCCGTCCGGACGTCGCCGCGGCAGAGGCTCGCCTGCACGCCGCCACGGCGCGCATCGGGGTCGCCACGGCGGACCTGTTCCCACGCCTGACGCTGGGCGGACTCATCGGCAGCGCCAGCTATTCCTATGGGGTATTCCGGTCCGGCAGCGACACCAACCTGATCGCCCTGGGCATCGATTGGTCCTTCCTCGATATCGGCCGCGTACGCGCGCGCATCAGCGCCAGCGAAGCCGATGCCGCCGGCCTGCTCGCGCAGTACCAGCAGACCGTGCAATTGGCCCTGGAGGATACCGAGAACGCCTTGTTGCGCTCCCAGCGCATTGGCGAGGAAGCCGGGCATCTGCGGCGTGCGGCGGACGACAGCGCGACGGCCGTGCGCCTGGCTGACGCCCGCTTCCAGGCTGGCGCCATCGATTACTACCAGGTGCTGGACGCGCAGCGTGAGCAGCTACAAGCGCAGGACGCCGCCGCCGATGCCGACATGCGCGGCGCCGCCGCGGTGGTGGCCCTCTATAAGGCCATGGCAGGCGGCTGGGATCCCGCCAGCCCTGGCGCGACAGCGGCGCCGGCTCAGTCGACCCACGGGGACCTGGCCGCCGCGACGGCAAACGCCGGAGGCAGGTAATCCGGGCTCTCAGTGAGCGGGCGTATGCCTGCGCGCATGACTGGGTGCATGACTGGGTGCATGCCTACGCAAGCGTCGGCGATCAGGTCGCTCTACACGTGGAATCGCGATGACCCCGCGCGCAACGTGAATGTCGGTCTCGGGAACGTACTGAAGAGGCCCGGCACGATCAATTTTTCGTTCGTGTCGGTCCTGCTGGCGACCAGGTCATTTCCCATGCGGCCAATCGTGACATTGTCCTTGGTCGCTCCCGCACCGAACTCGACCGTCAAGTCATCGAGCGGTGCCTTCAGCGTCGTCACGCCGCCATTGAGTTTCACGTGTCCGCCGCGCTTCAGGCCGCCGGTATCCACCATATTGTTGCCGCCCCCCAGCGTCAACGTGCCCAAGCGTTCCTTCACGGTGATTTCGTTATTGCCCTTGCCAACGCTAAGCATGGTGAAGCCGCCGGAGATCCGATTGTCGCCATTGCCCACCTGCATGACCTGGGCGTCACCGGTGAAGTGATTATCGCCGTGTCCCAAGGTGACATTCTTCATCGCCCCGTCGATGCGATTATTGCCGTCGCCGGCGGTCACATTGGCGAATTTCCCGGTCACGGTCACCGTGTTCGCGCCGTTGCCCAGCGCGACCCGGTTGAGCATGCCCTTTACCTGGAAGTCGTTGTCGGCATGGACGTTGGGCGCCTCCGTGTAGCGTTCCGCCGGCTCCGTGAGCACGATGGCTGCCGACGCGGCGCCAGCATCGGAACCTGCACTGGCATCGGCACCGCCGCTGGCCGCGCGGCGATGGCGCGCGCTGCGGTCCTGCGGCATGGCAGGGTATGGCTGCAGTTCCGGCAGTGCCTGGGCAGCCTGGCCATGCAGCGCGGCGAGCAGCATGTCATCGGATACGGGCATGGATGCCCGTGCGAATTGACCCGCGTAGCGAGACCCGGCGATGTTAGAAATATTGTTCAAGAAAACTGATCTCCCTATGCTCATTTGCGAGCAAGCACCCAGCTTCCACGTTCGCGCCGATCGCCAGAAGCGAATCGACCCTTGCGCAAGCCAGGCGAAGCAATGGAAGAGTCAGTCCTGCAAAAGGGCTTTTTGTTCCCGGACTATCGAGTCGGCACACAGGCGCTGTTTGACGTGCCGGCGCTGAATCACACACACCTTTTCATGATCCAGCGAATTGCCTGTAGAACCTTCGGCTTGCCTATGAAACCCTGGAATCGTCGGGCGACGACGAGTGATTCTCTCGTGGCACGACCAGGGCGAACTCAGAATATTCAGCTATCTTTCAGCTTGATGCCGAGCAAAATCGCGCGCGCCATCGCCGCTATTTCCGTCTCACTTTGGGAAAAATCCGCGCGCGTACGCGGCTGATTCACACGGGCGCGTGGGAACCGTCCAGGCAGCGGGAATCGCCCAATCAGCAAGCGCCCCAGTCGACCAGGGCCGCCGGTCAGTGAGAGCCACCCAGGTAGGCCGCGACGACGGCGGGATCGTGGCGCAGCTTGTCGGGCGTGCCATGCACCGAAATGCGGCCGTTCTCCAGCACATAGCCGTAGTCCGCCACATTCAACGCGGCCGCGGCAAACTGTTCCACCAGCAGCATGGTCACGCCCTGCTCCTTCAAGCGGCCGATGATGCGGAACACCTCTTCCACCAGAATCGGCGCCAGTCCCATGGACGGTTCATCCAGCAACACCAGGTCGGGGTTCAACATGACGGCACGCGCCATGGCCAGCATCTGCTGCTCGCCGCCGGACAGGGTGCCGGCCAGTTGGGTGCGCCTTTCCTTCAGGCGCGGGAACAGATCCATGGCGCGGTCCAAGTCGCCGTCGACATCACCGCGCGGACGCTTGCCCGTCAGGCGTGGATAGGCGCCCAGCCGCAGATTGTCGGCCACGGACAAGGTCGGGAATACGCGTCGACCCTCCGGCGAATGCGCCAGGCCCAGGCGCGCGATGCGATGCGAATCGAGGCCATCGATACGCTGCGCGCCCAGTGTGATTTCGCCTGAGGTGGGTTTGATCATGCCCGACAGCGCGCGCATGGTGGTGGTCTTGCCGGCGCCGTTGGAGCCGATCAGCGTCACCACCTTGGCCTTGGGCACATCCATGCTGATGCCGTGCAGGACCTTGACTTTGCCGTAGCCCGCTTCGAGGTTCTTGATGGATAACATGTCCGCTTCCTGTTCCTTGCTTTTTTCGAGTGCTTCCGAGCGCTTAAGCAGCCGAGCCGCCCAGGTAAGCCTCGACCACCTTGGGATTGGCCTGCACCTCGGCCGGCAAGCCCTCGGCGATCTTCTGCCCGAAGTCCAGCACCGACACCGTGTCGCACACGCCCATCACCACGTCCATATGGTGTTCGATCAGGATCAAGGTGATGCCGTGGTCGCGCACCTTGCGTATGATCACCAGCAGCTCGGCGATGTCGGGCGCGGTCAGACCCGCCGCCGGTTCATCGAGCAGCAGCAGTTGCGGATCCAGTGCCAGCGCGCGGGCGATCTCCAGCAGGCGCTGCTTGCCGTAAGGCAGGTTGCGCGCCTCTTCCGCCGCCAGATTGTCCAGGCCGACGAATTCCAGCAAGGCCAGGGCGCGCGCACGGGCCGCGTTTTCCTCGTTCTTCCAGCGTGGCGTGCGCAAGGCGATATTGGTCAGGCCAGTGCGGAAAGTGTGATGCAGACCCACCAACACGTTTTCCAGCGCGGTCATCTCCCCGAACAGCGCCACGTTCTGGAAGGTGCGCGCCACACCGGCCGACGCGATCTGCGCCGGCACCAGGCCCACCAGCGAACGGCCGCCGAATTCCACGGCGCCGGCGGTAGGCACATAGATGCCGCTCAGCACGTTCATCATGGTGCTCTTGCCCGATCCATTGGGCCCGATCAGCCCGTGGATGGAGCCGCGCTTGACCACCAGGTCGACCTGGTTCAAGGCGCGCAGGCCGCCGAACTGCATCAGGATGCCCTTCGCCGTCAGCAACTCCTGGCCATGATCGGCGCGCGTCTGCGGCACGGCGTCCGCTTCGTGAACCAGTTCCTTCTTCACCGCCAGCGCGGCGCGATGCGTGTTGAAGAACAGGTTGCGCACGAAGCCGACGATACCGTCCGGCAGGTAGTACACGACGAATAGAATCATCAGGCCGAAGATGGTCAGGCGCCAGTCCGTCAAGGCCTCCATCCAGTACGCGAACACCGTCAGGGCCACGGTGCCGATGACCGGCACCGCCATGCGCCGCGGCGTGCTGCGTCCCTTGGCGACGGCGATGGCGCCGCCGACCACCACCAGCAGCGCCAGGCCCAGGGCAATCAGGCGGAACGTGGCGATGTCGTCCAGCATCTTGGGCAGCAGCACGACGATGGCGGCGCCCAGCAGCGCGCCGACACGCGTCTTGCGTCCACCCATGATGATGGCCAGCAGGAACAGGATCGTCAGTTCGAAGTTATAGGTGTTGGGCGAGATGTACTGCTCGGAATAGGAATAGAGCCCGCCCGCCAAACCGGCGAAACCGGCGCTGATGACAAAGGCCACCACCTTGTAGCGGTATACCGACACGCCCATGCAATCCGCCGCGATGGGGCTGTCGCGCAACGCTTCGAAGGTACGGCCGATATGGGATTTCAAAATGCGGTGAACGACGATCAGCGCCAGCACCAGCAAGGCGCCGACCAGCCAGAAGTACTCGCGCTTATCCAGCATGTGCCCACCGATGACGGGCTTGTTCAGCTTGATGCCCATCGGCCCTTCGGTCAGGAAACTCATCTCGTTGATGAGAATCTGGATGATGGTGCCGAAGGCCAGCGTCACCATGGCCAGGTAGGGACCGATCACGCGCAAGGCCGGCAGGGCCAGGATGGCGCCGAACACGGCGGCGATGGCGATGGCCGCCGGCAGCGTCAGCCAGATCGGCCAGCCCAGATGGAAGAACAGCACGCCCACGACGTAGGAGCCGATGCCGAACAGGCCGGCGTGGCCCAGCGATACCTGGCCGGTATAGCCCACCACGATGTCCAGCCCGAACAGCAGGATGGCGTAGATCATGATGGTTTCGACGAGGTGCAGGTAATACGGGTTGCCCACGGCCAGCGGCAGGCCGATCAGGAAGGCGATGCCCAGGATCGAGGCGATCAAGGTAAGGGGTTTCATGGCTCAGACCTTCTTGATCGCGGTCTTGCCGAACAGGCCGGCGGGTTTGAATGCGAGAACCAGCAGCAGCAGCACCAAGCCTGGCACGTCCTTGTAGCCGGTCGACAGATAGAAGCCGGTGGTAGTCTCGGCGATGCCCAGGATCAGGCCGCCGACCACCACGCCGGTGCCGCTGGACAAGCCGCCGATGATGGCGACAGCAAAGGCCTTCAGCCCCAGCACCGCGCCCATGGTGGCGCCGGTCAGGGTCAGCGGTGCGATCAACACGCCGGCGAAGGACGCGGTCAGCGATGACAGCGCGTAAGAGAAAGTGATCACCAGGCCCGTGTTGATGCCCATCAAGCCCGCGGCATCGCGGTCATTGGAAGTGGCGACGAAGGCCTTGCCGTGGATGGACTTGCGGTTGAACAGCTCCACCAGCAGCATCATGGCCAGCGCGCCGAACACCACCAGCAATTCCATGGGCAGGACGTTGGCGCCGGCCAGCTTGATCGGCGCCACCGGCAGCGGCGACGGGAATGGCAGGTCGTCACGGCCCCAAACGTTTTCCGCTACGTTGCGGAAGATGATGCCCAAGGCGATCGTGGCCATGATCCAGCCAAATTCCGAGCGGGTCTTGATGGCCGGACGCACGGCGATGCGCTCCACTACCGCGCCCTGGATGAAGCCGAACACGCACACGATGGGTATCATCAACCAGTAGTTGACGCCCAAGCCGACCAGGGTCAGGCCCACCAGCGCGCCCAGCATCAGCGCTTCGCCCTGGCCGAAATTCAGCGTGCCGGACGTGGCGAAAGTCAGTTGATAGCCGAAGGCGATGACCGCGTAGATCATGCCTAACGCGATCCCGCTGTATATGAGTTGCAAGAGAATCATCGGATTTTCCGCGAAGAAACCCACCCCCCGCCCTGCTGGGCGGGGGTGTGTGAACTGCTGGGTCTTGCTGTGCCTTGTGGTTCAGGCGTGGCGCATAGGCTTGCCGTCCGGGAACGGCTTACTTGAAATGGGCTTACCTGAACAAGCCTTACTTGGACGCGTCCGCCGACGCTTTGGCGTCTTTCTTGCGCGGCTGGGCGGTAGCCTTCATGTCGTCCGGATAGGCATACACCACACGGCCGTCCTTGACCTCGCCGAACACCACCAGATTGGCGGTGATGGCGTCGTGGTCGTCGTGCGTGAACGGACGGTCGTACGTCATGACCACGCCTTCCACCGGTGCCTTCAGATCTTCCAGCGCGGCGCGCACCTTGGGACCTTCGGTCGAATTGGCCTGGGTGATGGCCGCGGCCAGCAGGTAGATGGAGTCATAGCCCTGCGCCGCCGACACGGGTGAATCGATGCGGTTGTTCTTGGGCTTGAACTTGGCCAGATAGGCGTCGATGAATTCCTTGCGCTTGGGCGTATTGGGTTCCTGGATGAAGGTCTGCGGCATGCGCGCGCCAGAGCCATTGGCGCCAGCGTTGTCGATGTAGTTGGCCATGGACAAGGTCCAGCTGCCGACGATCGGTACCTTCCAGCCCAGCTTGGCCATGCCGTTGGCGATCTGCGCCAGTTCCGGACCGATGCCGTAGGTCAGCACGGCTTGCGCGCCCGCTTCCTTGGACTTCAACAATTGGGCCGTCATGTCGACGTCCTTGATGTTGAATTTTTCCGTGGCTACCGCTTTCACGCCCTTGGCGGCCAGGGCCTTTTCCAGGTCCTCGCGGCCCAGTTGGCCGTAATTGGTGGAGTCGGCCAGGATGGCGACCTTCTTGTAGCCGCTGCGCACCACCGCTTCCTCGACGATCATCGGTGCCTGGATGCTGTCGTGGGCAGCATTACGGAAGACGTAGTTGTCGGGGTTCTCCGGCGCCTTGAACTGGTGCGTGATGATGCTGCCGGTGGCCACGTTGTTGAAGACCGGGATCTTGGCATCCTGGAAGAAGCGCTGGGATGCCAGCGCCACGCCCGTGTTGATGTAGCCGACGACGGCGGTGACCTGTTCCTTGTTGATCAGTTCCTGCGCGATCTGCACGCCGCGTTCGTTCTTGGCTTCGTCGTCGCGTTCGACCAGGACCAATTGGCGTCCCAGCACACCGCCCTTCTTGTTGATTTCTTCAGCCGCGAGGCGTACGCCGTCGCGCATGCTCACGCCCATCGAGGACGACCCACCGGTATAGGGACCGCTGACGCCAATCTTGATGGGATCGGCGGCGTAGGCGCCACCCGCGCATGCGAGGGTCAAAGCGCCGACGAGCAGCTTGATGCGATGATTCATTGTTGTCTCCGTTATGTTTTTACTGCGTAGGACCGCGTGCTTCTTGAGACTGTCTTGCTGAGTGAATCGCTGACTGAACCGTATTGCGTGGGCGTGTATCCCGTATTGCGTGGGGCGCGCACCGCCCCGGACGCACGGCATCGAGGACAGGGTGATGTCCAGGCCACGCGCCGGTGGGGTGCATATTCGTGTGTGTCTCCCTGCTGGTCTTCTTCTGATCGGCCACCTTCACGCGCTTCGTTCCCGGCGGTCGGAAAACCAAGGGCGGCGGCCATGCTGTAAATGATAGTGACAGTGCGGCACAGGCTCAATGCCGTATTCACTAGGGATTGCCCGCGTCGCCGCAAGCTTCGCGTAAGTTGCGATGCAAATAAGACGATTTATGCGGGATATCGCGTGTCTCAGGCCACGCGCAGCAGCAGGCGCACGGCCATGCCGGCCATGACGACGGCGATGCCGCCGTCCAGCACGCGCCAGGTGCGGGCGTCGCGCAGCAAGGGCGCGGCCAGGCGGGCGCCGCCGCCGAGTATCAGCAGCCACAGGATGCTGGCGCAGACCGCGCCGCCGGCAAAGGCCAGGCTGGCCGAGCCGAAGTTGTGCGCCAACGCGCCCACCAGGGCCATGTCCAGCCAGAAATGCGGGTTGAGCAGCGTAAAGGCCAAAGCCCCCAGCACCGCACCGCGCCGGGTATGCGCCACTTGGGCGGCCGGCGCCAGGCCATCGCTCGGCCGCATGGCGCGCCGGGCCGAGCGCCAGGCATAGACCGCCAGGAAGGCGGCGCCGCCCCAGCCCAGTACGGTCATCAACCAGGGCGCCTGTTGATCGAGCGCGCGCAGGCCCAGCGCACTGGCGAAGATGACGACGGCGTCGGCCAGCGCGCAAACCAGCAGCACGCTGGGAAGATGGGCGCGCATCAAGCCTTGGCGCAGGATAAAGGCGCTTTGCGCGCCCACGGCGGCGAACAGGCCGAGGCCGGTGAGCAGGCCGGCAAGCCAGGCCTGAATATCGAAAAAAGAAGAGGAGGCGAGCGTAAACATGGGCGAGATTCTGACGCTGCCGGCAACATTAGTTAAGCTAATTTTCTTAAGGTGTATTAAGATTTTCTAATGCACGGAAGTTACCTTGGCTTCATGGTGGTGACGTTGTTTTTCCTGATGTTGTGGCGTTACCCGTCGGCGGCCTGTTTCCGGCCGGGCGGCGCTGGCCAGCTAGCCCGGCACTGGGCGCGGGGCTGCCGCAATCCGGGCAAGGGTCCAGATGAGCGCGCGGGCGCCGCGAGCACGAGAGGCAAGCGTCAAGGCGGATTGTTCGACCTGACCCTTGCCGCGGTCGACCGGCAGGAACCCACGCCGGCCAAGGGAATCAAAACGATCCGGCGGGCATGCGCTCGCCGTGGGGAACCCGGTCCGCATTCGTGCAACTCATCTGTCATCCTGCCTCGCCCAAATTCTTAATTGGCCATATACAGTGAACCTTGATTACTCTCATGTACGCGCATTGGCCGCGGTCATCCGCGAGGGAAGTTTCGACCGCGCCGCCCAGGCCTTGAATGTCACGCCTTCGGCCATTTCACAGCGGATCCGGACACTGGAAGACCGCACCGGCCGCCTGCTGGTGCAGCGCACCGTCCCCGCCGTGCCCACCGCCGACGGCCAGGTCATCGTGCAATACGCCGAGCAGACGGCCTTGCTGGAACACGATGCGCTGGCCCGGCTGGGCATGCTGGCCGACAATATGTCGCAAGCCACGCTGCCGGTGGCGGTGAACCACGACAGCCTGGAAACCTGGTTCATGGACGCGGCCATCGAGTTTTCCAACGGCACCCAGGCCACCCTGGACCTGCGTTCGGAAGATCAGGACCATACCGCCACCCTGCTACGCAACGGCACCGTGCTGGGCGCTGTCACCACGTTGTCCGAACCGGTGCAGGGCTGCCGTCTGCATGCGCTGGGCAGCATGCGCTACGTCGCGTCCTGCAGCCCGGCCTTCCACCAGCGCCATTTCGCCAATGGCGTCAATGCGCAATCGCTGGGGCAGGCGCCGGTACTGGTGTACAACCGCAAGGATGCGATGCAGGCGCGTTTCGCGCGCAAGATCATGGGCAAGACGCCCTGGCAGCCGCCCATCTGGTGGCTGCCTTCGGCCCGTGCCTTCGTGCAGGCGTCGTTGGCGGGGCTGGGTTGGACCATGAATCCGCTGGCCTTGATTCAGAAGGAACTGGACGCGGGCACACTGGTGCCGCTGCGTGCGCGCGCTTTTGACGACGCGCCGCTGTATTGGCAGCACTGGCGGGTAAACTCCGACGCCATGTCGGCCCTTACCGATGCCGTGCTGGCTGCTTCCCGCAGCCTGGCGCGCCGCGGCCGGCCCTGATCGGCGCGCCGCGCTCCCTGTTTTTCGCGCTGCCTCTTTTATTTGGAGATTCACGCATGACTATCCGCAAATATGCCGTTGCCACGCTGCTGGCATTCGCAGCCCAAGGCGCCGCTTACGCCGATGATTTCAAGATTGGGAGCATCGAGGTCGACGATCTCTGGATGCGCGCCACCGCGCCGGGGCAGAGCGTCGGCGGTGGCTATATGGAAATCGAGAACAAGGGCAAGGAGGCGGACCGCCTGATGTCGGTCAAGTCACCGATCGCCGACAGTGTGGAAGTGCATGAAACGCGCACGGAAAACGGCGTGTCCAGCATGCGCGGCACCGGCCCGGTGGCCATCGCCCCCGGTGCCGAAGTCAAGTTCGCGCCGGGCGGTTATCACCTGATGTTCCTGAAGCTGAAGCAGCCGCTGAAGCAGGACGAGGAAGTGCCGGCCACGTTGGTCTTCGAGCACGCCGGCGCGGTCGACGTGAAGTTCAAGGTCAAGGCGATCAACTACAAGGCCGGCGGCGCCATGAATCACGACATGAGCGGCATGTCAGGCATGGACCACTCGAAGATGAAACATTGATAGCGGGCGGGCTGACGCTTACGCTTCGTCGCTCAGGATCCAGGTCAGCAGCGAAGGGTGGCGCTCCAGGGCCGGTCGGCATTCCCGCAGCAGCAGCGCGATGAGGACCCTCTCGCGCTCGATTCTTTCTTCCAGGGTGGAGACATCGCAGGGACCCGCCCAGATATCCCAGTCGTAATGCGTCACGGCGTCGAACATGGCATTGAGCTGCGCCAGGCTCTTGCCTTGGCGATGCAGCGCCAGGCCCCGCTGGAACAGCGCACGGTCACGCCGATATCTCTTGCGCAGAGAACGCAGGGTTGTTTCCATTTCGCGGTCCAGCCCTGTGACGGGCAGCGGCGGCAATGGCGCGAGGAAGCTGAATAGCGCCAGGAAGCGCGCCCGTAGAAAAGCAGCGAAAGTATCGAGATAGGTCATGATGGCCACCAGAAAAAGGACAGGTGCGCCGCGCGCATCGCGGCACCATACGTCTTAGCGCGCCCAAGGCTAGATCCAGACAGCCTTGCTGAAAATGAGCACGCGCCGACAAACAACGTCGGATTTTTCGTACACCTGACCTGCTGAATGGTTCCCTTCCCGCCAGCCCAACGCCGGCCTTGCCGCAAGGGAGCAAAGACATCATGAACAAGGTTCGCTACAAGCGCAGCGAGTTGCCGCGCCAAATCCCGGCGAAGCAGAATAGCGGGTGATTCGCGCGAATCACCCCCAAACCAGGGCCAAAATAGGCGCTCCGCAGCAGCGTAACTAAACTACATTTTCAGTTCCCTTCTAGTTTAGAATCCTTGATGCCCGGTAAGCCCTGTTTATCGCGGCGGTCGTGCCTCCGGCCCGTCGGCGACACGGGCGTCGCGTTGCCCGTGCCGGGATGTCGTACGCAGTCCGGCCCGCCGCCAAGGCGGATCATCGTCCTATCCCAGCGACCATCATGCCGTCCTCTACCGTGCCCGAATACGCTTTCGCGGCACCTTTCACGTTTCCGCCCGCCTCCCCCATACGCCGCCTGGTGCCCTACGCCAACCGTCCCGGCACCATCTCGATGGCAGGGGGGTATCCCGCCCAGGAACTGTTCGACGTTGCCGGCCTGCAAGAGGCCTCCGCCAATGTGGGCGCCCGGCTGGTCGATTGCCTGCAGTACTCGAACATCGAAGGTCAGGCCAGCCTGCGTCATGCCCTGGCGCGGCTGTCGGCGCAGCGCGGCATCGCCTGCGATCCGGACACCGAACTGGCCGTGACCGGTGGTTCGCAACAGGCGCTGGCGCTGTTGGCCCGCGTCATGCTGCAACCGGGCGACGTGGCTTTCGTCGAAAGCCCCGGTTTCCCCAACTCGGCACAGACCATGCGCCACACCGGCGCGACGGTCGTCACCGTACCGTCCGGCCCTGAAGGCATCGACGTGGACGCCTTGGCACGTATGGCGGCCATCCATAAGCCCAAGCTGGTGAGCGTGGTCGCCACGTTCTCCAATCCCTGTGGCGCCACGCTTACCCGTGAAAAGCGGCTGCGCCTGCTGGAACTGGCCGTGCAGCACCGCTTCCTGCTGGTTGAAGACGACCCTTACGGCGAGCTGCGTTTTTCCGGCGAGGCGGTGCCACCCATTCTGGCCCTGGCCACGGGCGAGGCGCGCAAGTGGACGGCGTATATCTCCAGCATGTCCAAGACCATGGCTCCTGGTTTGCGCATCGGCTGGATGATCGCCCCGCCTGAAGTGCGTCGCCGCTGCACGGGCGCCAAGGCCGCCGACGACATGGCGTGTTCGGCCTGGATCCAGGAAATCGTCGCGCAGTATCTGGCCGATGGCCACTACGAGCGCCACGTGCCGCGCATCCGGGCGGCCTATGGTTCGCGCTGCGCCGCTCTGGGCGATGCCCTGCGCACGCATATGGGCGATGAGATCACCTTCCTGCAGCCGCAAGGCGGCATGTTCTGCTGGGGCCGCCTGACAGGCGCGATCGACAGCACCCGCCTGCTGCCTTATGCCATCGAGCACGAAATCGTCTACGTCCCGGGCAATGCATTCTATGGCGACCCGGCGCAGGCTGACGAACAGGCCATGCGGCTGTCCTTCGCCACCATGAACGAAGCGCAGATCACCGAAGGCATCATCCGCCTGCAGCGCGCCCTGCGCGCCTGCGAAGCCAACAAACCCGTCTCCATCGCACTGGCCGCATGATGTCCGAGAACAAGCCGGAGCACTCGGACACGCCAGACGCGGGAGCGGTAGCGGACATGGCCATCGCGGTCGTGCAGAAACAGCTCGATGCCTACAACGCCAAAGATCTGGATGCCCTGCTGGACACGTATGCGCCGGATGCCGAGCAGTACACCCTCCATGGACCGCTGCTGGTCAAGGGCCGCGAAGCCATGCGCGCGCGTTTCGCCGCGCGCTTGGCCGAGCCGGCGCTGCACGCGCGACTGCTGTCGCGTATGGTGATGGGAAATTTCGTCACCGATCTGGAACGGGTGACGCGCAATTTCCCGGAGGGGCCAGGAACGGTCGAAATGCTTTGCGTATATGAAGTCGTGGACGGCTACATACAACGCGCATCGTTCGCGGCGGGTCAGCCTGCGTTGGGAGGCTGACGCCGGTCGCCGCCGGACGCCCTTAGTTCGAGGGTCGACGACGCCGCAACCGGACACTCAACGGTCAAATGCCGACACCGGAGAGAAGATCGGAGAACAGGCTGGGCGGGCCCATCTGGCCGCCTTTGAGCATGAGTTCGACACCGTCCAGCGGCTGGCCGGGGGCGTCGATGCGGCAGACGGCGACGCCGGGGGCCAGGACGTAAGCCAGGGTCAAGGCGGTGATGCCCCAGGATTGCACGGCCAGGCTGGAGGTGTCGCCACCCGCGAAGCCGACGCGCTGCAAGGGATGGCGACGCAGGACTTCCCTCATCAAGCGTCCACTGCCGACCGCCAAGGCCTGCGTGAAGCCGGGACGCGCGGCCGCGCCGGCATCGGCGAACGTGGTGTGCGCCACTACGCTACGACCTGCACCCAGTGCTTCAGCGATCCGTGCAATGACGCCAATAATGACGCCAGCCCCCTCGCCTCCCGACCTGGACGTCAGGGCGGGCGATGAGGTCCTGCTGTCATCGTCCTCCCGCTCGCCGTAACCCGCCAGCGCGACAGGATCCACGGCGATGGACACGAAGCCGTCCTGTTCCGCTCGGGCAATCTGCGCCGCGGTCACGGGCGAACGGCTGCCCGCCACGATGAATGTTTTCGCCACGGAGACGGGCGCTCGGACCGCCGTTGCGGACGCGGCCATGGCAAGTGCGGCGGGCGCGGCCGGAGCAGACGCGGTCGAAGCAACTCCAGTCGAAGCCGTCGCGGGCGAAACAGTCGCGGTCGACGCGGTCGCGGCAAGGAGCGCCTGTACGACACCCGTCGGCCCCACCGCCAGCAATGGCCCATCGGCTGGACAACGTGCCCAGAGCAGACGTCCTATCGCCGCCAGATGCGCAGGCCGCATCACGTCGAACAGCACGGCTTCGGCGCCATCGTCCAACATGGCATCCAGACGGGCATCCTGTTCACTCGCGGGCAGCTCGAGCATCTCCGCGTCGAAGGACGAGACTTGCAGACCCTGCCGGCCCAGGTGAACGCGCAGGTCCGCCTCGTCCATGGGCGTCACGGGATGGCAGCTCATGGTGGGATGGCGATCGATGCGATAGATCCTGCCGTCCTGCCCTGCCCGTGCATAAAGATTGGCATACGCACAATACCGCCCGAGATTGGGCTGCCCACCAACGATATGAACCGGCCGTGGACCTGCCGCCGCGCGTGCCAGCGTGGCGGCATGGCCGATACTTCCCATATGCGGCGCGCTGTCGAACGTGGAGCACGTCTTGTAATGCAGCACCGCCGCGCCTGTGCCCACCAGCCCTTCGAAGATCCGCGGCAACACCCGGTCCATGTCCGCCGGCACCATGGCCCGCGCACTCCCCGCCACGCCTATGCAATCCAATTCGCCATGACGGCGTAAATCCTCGGCACTGGGGATATCCATGAACAGCGCTGCCCGCCAGCCACCCAGCACCGCCGCCGCCAACGTATCCGTGGATCCGGTGAAATCGTCACCATAGAAAGCGACCAATGGCCGCATCACACGCTCGCCATCACCCATAAAACGCCAACGCCTGCGCCAACGCCGGCCGCTGCCGGGCGAACTCAGGCAAGGCAATGCCGGCGGTCGCCGCTTCCCACGCATCGCGGATGCTTTGCACGCCAGCAGCCGGCCCATCAGGATGCCCCAGGATCCCGCCACCGGACAGGAAGATCAGATCCTGCCCGCCCAGCGCCGCGAACGTCGCCGGCACCGTCCCCGCCCACTGGCCCGACGAAAACACCGGCATCACGGCATCGCCCCCCGCCATGGGCGTCAGGCAAGCCCGCGCCGACGCGACCACACTGTCATCGCTCTCATAGAACTTCCCACCCAAACCGTTGACGTGCAACTGATCCACGCCGGCCAGCCGCCACAGCGCCTGATAGGCCTGGAAATCGATGCCCAGCGCGGGATGGCGCGACATCATCGCCAGCCCATTGCGATGGCCATGCAGCGCCAGCGGCGTACTGCGCCGCAGCGCCTGGATGGCGGAAAATCCACACCAGTTCAAGCTGGCCATGACGCAAGTCCCGCCGGCACTGGCCACCAGATCGGCATGGCGCCGCATGGCATCCAGGTCATCCGAAATATTGAAGGCATACATTACCTTGCGCCCCGTGCGCTGGGCATGATCGTTGATCACCCGCATCACCTCGTCCACCCGCTGCGCCAACGGCGAATGCGGCGGATTGGCCATCACCTCGTCATCCTTGATGAAGTCCACGCCGGCGGCGCACAGGCCGGCCACCGTACGGGCGGTATCGGCCGGCGTCATGCCGACGTTGGGCTTGATGATGGTGCCCAGGATGGGCCCGGCATCGCGCCCCGTCAAGGCGCGCGTGCCCGCCACCCCATGGCGCGGCGCGTCGAACTGGCGCACGTAGTCCGGCGGCAGGTCCAGCGACAGCAGCTTCACGCCCGTCATCTCGCCCAGGTCGTAGATATTGCCGCCGACCGTGGCCGCCAGCGTCGGCAGGTTGGCGCCGACGTTGTCGATGGGAAAGGAAACCGTGATGCGGGCCTGCTTGTACGGCCCACCCACGCCACGCCGTTCCAGGTAGGCATTGGGCAGGCTGGGGATGGCGGACTCGCCCAGTTGCTGGATGGACGTCACCACGGCGCGCGAACGCGCCCGCAGGTCATCGGTTTCGCCCGCCACGCGCACGAAGGTACCGCTGGATTGCTCGCCGGCCAATACCTCGGCGGCCTGCTCCAGCGGAAAGGGCGTTTCAATCAAGTACGTGGCGCGATAATCAGCGCGGGAAACATCATTCATGGCGTGGCCTGTTCAAGCGGGTGCCTGCGGTTACGGCTATTACGGGTGGGCGGCGGCAGCCTGCCGCTACAGCGTGGCAAGATCGGGGAAGGGACGCACCGCGTCCTTGCCGTCCCAGCCTACCGACGCTTCGCGGATCAGCTTGAACAGCTTGCCCTTGGGGCCGGCCACCTCGGACAGCTCGATGACAGTGCCCGGATGGGTTTCGGTTTCGTAGTACACGTAGCGGCCACGCTCGCCCACTTCGCCGCTCATGCCCACTTTCAGGCCCTGCTCCCGCAGCCGCGCCACGTCGGCGTCGAAGTTCTCGGTCCAATAGGCCAGGTGCTGCAGGCCAGTGCGGCCGGCGTCCAGAAACGCCTTGTACATGGACGGCGCGTCATTGCGCTGCTGGATCAACTCGATCTGCAAGGGACCGGAATTGGCCAGGGCCACCGACACCTCGATAGGCGAAGGCTCGCCCTTGTAGCGGAAATTCTTCACCGGCACACGGTCGGCGTAGTACCACGGGCCTATGCCCAGGACCTCGCTCCAGTGCTTCATCTCTTTATGGATATCGTGTACGACGTAACCGGCCTGCCGGACTTCGCCAAAGAATCGACTCATAGCGTTGCAACCTCGATCAAAGGAAACCCGTGGAAATCCAGGGGATGAAAGCCACCAGCAGCACACCGGCCACCAGCGCGCCCAGATAGCCCCACATATAGGGCATGGCCTCGTCCGGATTCACCTTGCTGATGGCGCAGGCGCCGTAGTACCCGACGCCGAACGGTGGCGCGAACAGGCCGACGCCCATGGAAAGAATCACCACCATCGCGTAATGCACTTCGTTGACGCCGACGGCACGCGCGATGGGAAACAGCAAAGGACCGAACAGCACGATGGCCGGAATGCCTTCCAATACGCTGCCCAGGATGGTGAAGGCGACGATGGATACCAGCAGGAAACCGATGGCGCCGCCCGGCAGGCGCGCCATGACGTCGGCCAGGTCGCGCGAGAAACCGGATTGGGTCAGGCCCCAGGCCATCCCGGTGGCCGCGCCGACGATGAAGATGATGGCGCCAGCCAGCGCGGCGGTATCGATCAGCATGCGCGGCAGGCGCTGCCAATCGAAGCGGCGGTACAACAGCAGCCCGGCCAGCACCGAATACGCGATACCCAGCGTGGACACTTCGGTCGCCGTGGCCACGCCTTCGACCACGGCGGCGCGGATGAAGAACGGCAGCAGCAGTGCCGGCAGCGCGACCGCCATCAGGCGCAGGATTTCCCGACCCGGCGTGCGGCGCACCTGGGACAGGTCTTCGTCACGGCTGCGGCGCCACACGATGACAGCCAGCGTCAGCCCCAGCGCCACGCCGGGCAGCAGACCGCCCGTGAACAAGGCCGCGATGGACACGCCGGTCACCGACCCGATGGTGATCAACACGATGCTGGGCGGGATGGTTTCGGTCTGCGCCCCGGTGCAGGACAGCAGCGCGGCAAGATTGCCGGGCCGCGCACCGCGCTGCTTCATTTCCGGGAACAGCGCCGGCGCCACTGCCGCCATGTCCGCCACCTTGGAGCCGGAGATGCCCGACACCAGATACATGGCGCCGATCAACACATAGGACAGGCCGCCGCGCACGTGGCCCAGCAGGCTGGCGAGAAAGCCGATCATCGCGCGCGCCATGCCCGTCATCTCGATCAACAGCCCCAGGAAGATGAACATGGGTACCGCCAACAGGATCAGGTGCGACATGCCCTCGTCCATGCGGCCCACCAGCACCATCATCGGCGTGTGCGTGGTCAGCGCCAGATAGCCGAACGTCGCCAACGCGAAGGAAAACGCGATGGGCACGCCCAGGAACACATTGGCCGCCACCACGCCGACGAAGAAGATGATCAGGTTGATCTTGCCCAGTCCCGCCAGCAGCGGCTGCGCCAGCATGAACAGGCCGATGATCACCGCCACCGTGGCCAATGCGCCCACGGTCTGCCGCGCACTGCCCACCCGCAGCAGGCGCAGCAGCGCGAACACGGCCATCAGGCCGAAGCCGATGGGCAAGGCGGCGGCGCGCCAGGCATTGGAAATCTCCAGCGCCGGTGTCGTGACGATGGCCTCTTCGGAGGCATATTCGAACGCGTGCGGCAAGACCACCAGCAGAAAAGCCAGCGAGGCGGCGATGGCCACCGTGTCGAGCCAGGCCCGCGTGCCTGGTGCGCAACGTGCCAGCAGCGCCGTCATGCGCATATGTTCGCCACGCCGCAGCGCCACCACGGCACCCAGCATGGACAGCCACAGAAACAGGATGGAGGCCAGCTCATCGCCCCACACCAGCGGCGCATGAAAGGCGTAGCGGGCGATCACGCCGGCCAGCAGGACGAAAATCTCGGCCAGCACCAGCACGGCGGCCGGAATTTCCACCGCCCATCCGAGCGCGCGTTCGCAGCGGGCGAAGAACCCCGCGGACGAAGTGATGGCGCCAGTGGCACCAGCATAGGGGGCGGTGGACGCTTGCATGGCCGACCCCGCTTACGCCAGTTTGCCGACGGCGTCTTCCAGCAGGCTCCAGGCCTGGTCGCCGAACTTGCCGCGCCATTCGCCATAGAAGCCGGACTGGCGCAACGCCGCCTGGAAACTCTCGGCGCCGGGGCGGTTGAACTTCAGGCCCTTGCTTTCCAGGTCGGCCTGGATCGACTCGTTCATCTTGCGCAGATCGTCGCGCTGCTGCATGCCGGCTTCGTTGAAGGCGGTCTCCCACAGCTTCTGCAGATCCGGCGGCAGGCGTTTGAAGGCGCGGCCGTTGGCGATGAACCAATAGCCGTCCCAGATGTGATTGGTCAGCGAGCAGTATTTCTGCACTTCGAACAGCTTGGCCGCCTGGATGATGGGCAGCGGATTTTCCTGCGCATCGACGATGCGGGTCTGCAGGGCCGAATACACTTCGCTGAATTGCAGGCTGGCCGGCGCGGCCGACAGGGACTTGAACATGGAGATCGACAGCGGGCTGACCGGCACACGGATCTTGATGCCGTCCAGGTCCTTGGCGCTGGCGATGGGCTTGTTGCTGGTGGTCACCTGGCGAAAGCCGTTGTCCCACATCTTCTCGAAGGCGTACAGGTTCGCCTTGGCGATGCCTTCGCGCACATGGGCGCCCAGCTTGCCATCCATGGCCTTCCACACCTGGGCATAGTCCGAAAAGGCGAAGCCGACCGCGTTGATGGCGGCCACCGGCACCACGGTGGCGATCACCAGCGCCGACGGCGTGAACAATTCGATGCCCCCGCTACGCACCTGCGACAGCATGTCGGTATCGCCGCCCAATTGGTTATTGGGGAAGATGGCAATGTCCAGACGGCCGTTGGATTCTTTCTTGATGCGATCGACTGCCTGCTGCGCGCGGAGGTGCAGCGGGTGGGTCATCGGCAGGTTGTGCGCGTACTTGTACGAAAACTCGGCGGCGGCGCGCGCATAGCGCGGCACGCCCAGATACAGGGCCGGCGTGGCCGCCAGCGCGCGCAGCACCGTGCGACGGGTGGTAAGGGTCATTGTTTTGTCTCCTTGGGGCGCCGGCGTGAAAATTTTCTTATGGACCTGCCAGCATTCAGAACCTGCCTGTTCTGGAAAAACCGCGCACGGACACTGCCCATGCCAGGTGATTTCCATCAAGACAGATCGACTTGGAGCCTAATGTATCGCGGCGGCTAGAATTGGAGAAACAGAAAATTTGGGACGATTATGCGATGAAAGAGATAAATCTCTCGACCCGGGATCTGCGCGCCTTCCTGGCCCTGGCCGAGCAGCGCAGCTTCACCCGCGCCGCCGTGCAATGCCATCTGTCCCAATCCGCCTTCAGCTCTTTGATACGCGCCATCGAGGACACGCTGGGCTACCGCCTGTTCGACCGCGATACGCGCAACGTCGAATTGACGCCGCAAGGACAGCTGCTGGAATCGTCGGTGCGGCGCATGCTCAATGACTTCGATGAAATGATCGACGACTTCCGCGGCCACGCGACGCTGAGCAAGGGCCGCGTCTCGGTGGCTGCCTTGCCCTCGATCGCGGCGGGCTGGCTGCCGGGCATCTTCGCGGAATTTCGCCAGCGCTATCCGGCCATCGACATCGAGCTGGCCGACGTGCTGTCGGCGCCTTGCCTGGAACGGGTACGTACCGGCCGCGCGGATTTCGCCCTGGCCTCATCGGGTGTGCAGGCGCAGGACCTGGAAGCGCGCCTGCTGTGCAACGACCGCTTCCACCTGGTGTGCAAGGCGGACCATCCATTGGCGCGCCAACGCGAAATCGGCCTGCGCGACCTGTCGGCGGCGCCCTTCATACACCTGGCGCGGTCGCACAGCGTGCGGCTGCAGTTGGAACGGGCCTTCCACCCCTACCCCATGAAGACGGTGATGGAGGTCGAGCAATTGGCGACGGTCACCGGCATGATTTCCGCCGGCATCGGCATCACGGTGGTGCCGGCCTTGACGCTGTATGAATTCGAACGCCCGGACCTGGTCAGCCGGCCCTTGCGCATGCCGGGACTGGTGCGGCGCATTTATCTGGTCAAGCGGCGCGGCGCCAGCCTGCCGGCGGCCGCCGCGCAACTGTATGCGCTGATGCTGGAACGCAAGCCGCGGCGCCAGGCGACGCGCGGCCGCGCTTGAGCGTTTTAGTCGACCTGCACCACAGACTCGCCCGCCGCCATCTCGCCCACCACGGCGGCGGTGTCGAAGCCCTGCCGGGCCAACGTCTTCATGACCTCATCCACGGCGTCCGGTGCGCAGGACACCAACAAGCCGCCGGAGGTTTGCGGATCAGTGAGCAGGGCGCGCGCCACGTCGTCGACCCCCGCGCCCAAACGTATCGACGCGCCATAGGACGCCCAGTTGCGTCCCGACGCGCCGGTCACATAGCCATCGCGTGCCAGTTGCTGCACCTTGGGCAGCCACGGCAGGCCGGCCAGGCGCAGGCGCGCCGTCAGGCCCGCGCCGCGCGCCATTTCCAGCGTATGGCCTAGCAAGCCAAAACCGGTCACGTCGGTAATCGCATGCACGCCCGGTAAGGCCGCCAGCGCGGGGCCGGGCGTGTTCAAGCGGGTGGTGCTGGCAATCATGGCACGGTAGCCGTCGTCGTCCAGCTGGTTCTTTTTCAGGGCCGCCGACAGGATGCCCACGCCCAGCGGCTTGCTCAGGACCAGCACGTCGCCGGCGCGCGCGTCGGCGTTGCGCTTCACCCGCGCCGGATGCACCAGCCCCATGGCGGCCAGCCCGTAGATGGGTTCGACCGAATCGATGGTGTGGCCGCCCGCGACCGGAATGCCGGCCTGGGCGCATACATCCTGGCCGCCCTTGAGGATCTGCGCGATGGTCTCGCGCGGCAGCACATTGACGGGCATCCCGACGATGGCCAGGGCCATGATGGGCGTACCGCCCATGGCATACACATCGGACAGCGCATTGGTCGCGGCGATGCGGCCGAAGTCATAGGGATCGTCGACGATGGGCATGAAGAAATCCGTTGTCGCGATCAGCGCCTGTTCATCGTTCAGACGATAGACGGCGGCGTCGTCGGCGGTCTCGGTGCCCACCATCAATTGCGGATGAGACATGGCCGGACCGAAACGCGCCAGCAGGTCGGATAGGATCCCCGGCGCGATCTTGCAGCCGCAGCCCCCGCCATGGGACAGGGAAGTAAGCCGGGGCGCGGCGTTGGCTTGAGCGTCTTGTGTCATGTCTGATCTCCAGTGCCGGCAAAGCATAGCACCGGGCCACGGTATGAATGACAGTCCTACCGGCAGTGCCCAGGGCATGCGCGGACAGCGCCCGGCCGCCTCCTCTTGAACTTGCCCCGGCCGGCGGAATGGTTCACCATCACTCGCACCGACCACCCTCCCCCCATCCATCGCATGTTTGCAGAAGCCGAAGCCGATCCCAGTCTCAGCCGCGAAGCGTTCAAGAAGCAGGAAACGCGGCTGCGCACCGCCTTGGTCAAGGCGCAATACGCCCGTCTGCAGGCCGGCGAGCGGGCCCTGCTGATCGTCGTTGCCGGCATCGACGGCGCGGGCAAGGGCGCCACGGTCAACCTGCTCAACGAATGGATGGACCCGCGTCACATCCAGACCCAGGGTTTCGGCCCGCCTGACGAACTGGAGCGCCAACGCCCCGCCCTCTGGCGCTATTGGAACGCCCTGCCGGCGAAGGGACGCACAGGTATCGTGTTCGGCTCCTGGTACGCGCCGCTGCTGTTCGAGGGCGCGCGCAAGCATCCCGACACGGACCGCCTGGACGCCCTGGCCACTGGCATCCGCCGCTTCGAGAATCAACTCGCGGCCGACGGCGTGCAGGTCCTCAAGCTGTGGTTCCACCTGTCGCCCAAGGCGCAGAAGGCGCGCAGCAAGCGCCTGCTGGCCTCGCCCGACACCGCCTGGCAGGTGCTGCCGGAAGACCTGCTGGCGCAGAAGCATTTCGACCGCCTGCGCGAATCCGGCCATCACGCGATCAGCCGCACCGACAGTGCGCATGCGCCGTGGGTGGTGATCCCCAGCGCCGACGACAACCAGCGCGCGGTAGCGGCCGCGCAAGCGGTGCTGCGCGCGCTGCGGCGCGGCGCCATCCGGGTGCCGGCCGCTGCCGTGGCCGGCGCGGGCCAGGCCGCTCGGCGCGACATACTCGGCAAGCTGGATTACAGCGCCAGCGTCGACAAGGACGATTACGAAAGCCGCCTGGGCGCGCTGCAGGGCCGCCTGGCGCGCGCCATGCGCGACCCGGCGTTCCGCCAGCGCTCCCTGGTGCTGGCGTTCGAAGGCCAGGACGCCGCCGGCAAAGGCGGCGCCATCCGCCGCGTGACCCAACCGCTGGACGCGCGCCACTACGAAATCACACCCGTCGCGGCGCCTTCTCCGCACGAACTGTCGCGCCCTTACCTGTGGCGTTTCTGGCGCCGCGTGCCGCGCCTGGGCCGCGTCGCCATCTTCGATCGCTCCTGGTACGGCCGTGTGCTGGTCGAGCGCGTGGAAGACTTTACGCCCGCGGCCTGCTGGAAACGCGCCTATGGCGAGATCAACGACTTCGAAGGACAACTGGCCGGACATGGCGCCATCGTCCTCAAGTTCTGGCTGGCCATCAGCCGCGAAGAA
Source organism: Bordetella sp. LUAb4 (assembly GCF_021325795.1). Classification (GTDB taxonomy): domain Bacteria; phylum Pseudomonadota; class Gammaproteobacteria; order Burkholderiales; family Burkholderiaceae_B; genus Bordetella_C. The sequence continues at coordinate 1,303,152 of NZ_JAHPZX010000001.1, forward strand.
CAGCTCAAGCGCTTCCGCGAACGGGAAAAGTCACCCTACAAGACCTTCAAGATCACGCAGGACGACTGGCGCAACCGGCGTAAATGGCCAGCCTACCTGACCGCCGCCAACGAAATGATCGCGCGCACCGACACGCCGGCGGCACGCTGGCACATCATCGCCACCGACGACAAGCGGCTGGCGCGCCTGCAGGTGCTGGAACATGTCGTCGAAGCCGTGGAAAAAGCGCTTGGCCGTGAATGAGCGCCAACGCGCATGGTCTTGATACTCGGGCGCGCATGATCTTGGTATAAAGCGTTTTGTCCACAGCATGCCCGCGGCCTGATCACCATGACCACTCTGCAACCCGACTGTCCTCTCTGCCAGCAAGCCGGCGGCGCCCTGCTCTGGCGCGGCGACCATCTGCGCGTGGTGGAAGTCGACGATGCCGACTATCCAGGCTACACCCGCATCATCTGGAATTCCCATATTCCGGAAATGACCAGCCTGTCGCGCCATGGCCGGGAATTGGTCATGCAGACGGTGTGGACGGTAGAGGAAGTGCAGCGCGAGATCTTCCATCCGGACAAGATCAACCTGGCCTCATTGGGCAATATGGTGCCGCACCTGCACTGGCACGTGATCCCGCGCTGGCGGGGCGACCGCCACTTTCCCGACGCCGTCTGGGCGGCGCCACGCGTGGCGCCCGGCGCGGAATCCGAGGAATGGCAGGCGCGCATGACGCGTCTGCACAGCCTGATGCAGCGCTACCGCAATCGCCTGCTCGAAGCCCTGGGCGCCATGTCGCGCCATTGATGCGACGCCACCGATGCGACGCCATTGAGTCGACGCCATTGATGCCTAAGCCTCCGGCCGGCCTTACCACCGGCGCCGCGCCGGCCGCCGGCGGATCCGCCCCGCAGCCACAGGAATCCTTATGCTGAAGTCCGTGTCTCCCACCGTCCAAAACCACGTCCACGCTCGCATCCCGGGCCGCCTGCCGTTCTTGCTGGCCGCCTTGCTGCTGACCCCGGCCGCCTGGGCCGCGCGTCCGGTCAACAACACGCCCTGCCCGCCGATGATGCAGATCACGCAAACACCGGTGAACACGCCGCAGGGCTGGACACTGATGGCCGATCCGCGCCGCGATGCCAGCCATCACCTGCAGGCGGTGACGTTCTTTTCCGGCGATCCCCAGGACATGGCGTCCCTGTCCCCGGACATCGAGAAGCGCACGCCCAAAGGCTATTCGTCGACCTGGCGCTTCCAGCAGCACGGCGGCCAGCAGGAAGACTATTGGATAGGCTGCAGCTACACCGACACCAACCTGATCGCCATCCGCAAGCTGGCCAGCAACATCAGCCAGTGCGACATGACCCAATACCTGAGCGACCGCAAGCGTCCCGGCGGCTCGGTGGACATCGTCTGCTACTGAGCGGACCCGGGCCGAGGTGCCGGCACCTATCTATAACCCCACGGCACCGATCATCCGCACGGCAGGTCCTGCACGCACCGGCGCGGCCCACGCCAGGCTTTGGCACAATGGCGGCCATGCCCAACGACAATCGCCTGATGACTCCCCTGGCCGCGCAGCTTGCCGGCCTGCCCGACACCTGGGCCGCCGCCCTGCGTGAACCCGCCGTGGTCCAGGCCCTGGACAATCTGGATGCGCTGATCACGCGCCGGCTGTCCGAAGGCGCCATCCTCTATCCGGCCCAGCCCTTCCGCGCGCTGCACGGCCTGGCACCCGCTGACGTCCGCGTGGTGATCCTGGGCCAGGATCCCTACCATGGGCCGGGCCAGGCCCAGGGGCTGGCATTCTCCGTGCCGGACGAGGAGCGCCGGCCGCCGAGCCTGCGCAATATCCTGAAGGAAATCGCCGCCGAATATCCGGAAGCGGCGGTCGCCGCCAACGATCTGACCCCCTGGACCCACCAGGGCGTGCTGCTGCTGAACACCTCTCTGACAGTCGAGGACGGCCAACCCGCCTCGCATGCCAAGCGGGGCTGGGAGGTGGTCACCGACGCCTTGATCCGCCTGGTCGCGCGCGAGCCGCATCCCAAGGTCTTCCTGCTATGGGGCGCCCACGCCCAGGCCAAGCAGGCCTTGTTGCCGGCGGACAACAGGCATTTGGTCCTGACGGCCAATCATCCCTCCCCCCTGTCGGCCCTGCGTCCACCCCTGCCCTTTATGGGCTGCGGCCACTTCAAAAAGGCCAATGACTGGCTTGAATCTCAAGGACAAAAAATTGTCGATTGGGGTTTGCCCGATAAAAAGCTGGCATTACAAAACGAATTCAGGTTATGATTTGCGCGCTGCACCACTCAAGTTTCGGCACTTTCCCGCGCCTTCGACCGGTTTCCGCATCGCATTAGCCTTTGCGCACCGAGTCTCCGGGTCCGGCAGTCATGCAGTCGCAGCCGGGTAAAACAGAACCCCGGCCCAAGCCGAACTTCATCGCTTCCTGACCTCCTTTCCTTTCGCCCTGCGTTCAGTTCTTAGGAACGCGTCCCGCGCATGGTTGATCCGGTCGGCTTCGATGCTCACTCAACCGCGCCTGGACTCGGCCTCCTATCCCTGTAGCCGTCCGCGCATTTATTGCCGCTTATCAAGTGGCAAGGGCAAGTAATGTCTTTCGAAACGTCTATTGATTCCTCGACCGAAACCTCGATCGAGACCGCTGTCGAATCCTCTTTCGATACCTTGGGGCTGGCCCCCACCCTGCTGTCCGCGGTCAAGACCGCTGGCTTCAACACCCCCACGCCCGTCCAGTTGGCCGCGATTCCGCAGGCGCTGGCTGGCCGTGACCTGATGGTCTCGTCGCAGACCGGCAGCGGCAAGACCGCCGCCTTCATGCTGCCCGCGCTGAACCGCATCGCCCAACAGCCCGCCAACAAGGGTGTCGGCGTGCAGGTGCTGGTGCTGACCCCCACCCGTGAACTGGCCATGCAGGTCAATGACGCGACCCGTATCTACGGCCGCAACATTGCCGACCTGCGTACCACCATCGTCGTCGGCGGCATGCCTTACGGCGCCCAACTCAAGGCCCTGTCGCGTCGTGTCGACGTGCTGGTCGCCACCCCGGGCCGTCTGCTGGATCACCTGCAGTCGGGCCGCGTCAAGCTGAACACCGTGCACACGCTGGTGCTCGACGAAGCCGACCGTATGCTGGACATGGGCTTCATCGAAGACATCGAAACCATCCTCAGCCGCCTGCCCGCCGAACGCCAGACCCTGCTGTTCTCGGCCACGCTGGACGGCAGCGTCGCGCGCCTCGCATCGAAGATGATGCGCGACCCGCAACGCATCGAGATCGCCGGCGCGAAGGAAAAGCACGGCAACATCACCCAGAGCCTGCTGTACGCCGACGACCAGGATCACAAGAAGCAGTTGCTGGACCACGTGCTGCGTGACGCGACTTTGGACCAAGCCATCGTCTTCACCTCCACCAAGCGCGGCGCCGACGACCTGGCGAACCAGCTGACCGACCAAGGTTTCGCTGCTGCCGCCCTGCACGGTGACATGAACCAACGTCAGCGCACCCGCACGCTGGGCCTGCTGCAACGCGGCCAGTTGCGCGTGCTGGTGGCCACCGACGTGGCGGCGCGCGGCATCGACGTGCAAGGCATCAGCCACGCCGTCAACTTTGACCTGCCGATGCAGGCGGAAGACTACGTCCACCGCATCGGCCGTACCGGTCGCGCTGGCCGCAGTGGCCTGGCTTTCACGCTGGCTACGCACTCGGAACGCCACAAGGTGCGCCGTATCGAGCATTTCATCGGCCAGACCATTGCGCCGCAAATCATCGCCGGCCTGGAACCCAAGCGCGCGCCCCGTCCTTATGAAGGCGGTGATCGTGGCGGCAAGCGCAGCTTCGGCAGCAAGCGTCCGCAAGGCCAAGGCCGTCCGTACCAAGGCGGCGATCGTCCCCGTTCGTTCGGCGGCGGTGATCGCCCCGCTTACGGCGGTGATCGCCCCCAGGGCAACTGGCGCGGTGACCGTCCGCAGCGTGCGGAAGCGGATAGCCGTCCCGGCGGTTTCCGCAATGAAGGCGGCGCCCGTCCTGAAGGGGGTGGTTTCCGCAACGACCGCGCTGAACGTGGCGGCTTCCGTGCCGACGCCGCGGCCCGCTCCGAAGCGGATGGCCGCTCCGGCGGCTTCCGCGCCGAGCGTCCGCGCTTTGAAGGCGGTGCGCGTCCTGAAGCGGATGGCCGCCCCGGTGGCTTCCGCCGTGACGGCGCGCCCCGTCCTGACGGTGGTTTCCGCCGCGAAGGTGGTGCCCGTCCTGACGGTGGCTTCCGTCGCGAAGGCGCGCCCCGTCCTGACGGTGGCTTCCGTCGCGAAGGCGGTGCTCGCCCTGAAGCGGATGGCCGCCCCGGCGGCTTCCGTCGCGAAGGCGCGCCCCGTCCTGACGGTGGCTTCCGCCGCGAAGGCGGTGCCCGTCCTGAAGCGGATGGCCGCCCCGGTGGCTTCCATCGCGAAGGCGGTCGTAGTGACGCGGATGGCCGCCCCGGCGGCTTCCGTGCCGAGCGCCGTGAAGGTGCTCCCGGCCGCGGCCAGAGCGAAGGTTATGCACGCCCGGCCCGTCCGGCTTTCGAGAAGCGTGCCGGCGGCCCCGCCAAGCGTTTCGAGAAGCCCGGTTTTGCCGGTCGCCGCGACTAAGCGCTTAGTCCCCCCTCTGTCGGATATCAACCGGACGGTAGTCCTGCATCAATAGACACCATCCGATGGTGGTCCAACGGTCGAAGCGGAATTCCCCACTTGCTGAAAGAATGGGGATTCCGCTTTTTTGATTTTTCACCGTCCCCGGCGAGAATGGGACTCCCCCCTTCGACTTTCATTTTCCCGGCGCCCAAGCATGACATCCCATCCCGCCTTCGAATTCGACCCCGACACCCGCATCCATGGCGAACGTGTCGTGCAGCATCTGCGCCAGGCCATCGCCGGCGCGGGGGGGTGGTTGCCCTTCGACGCCTGGATGGGTGAAGCGCTGTATGCCCCGGGCCTGGGCTACTACGCCGCCGGCAGCACCAAGCTGGCCGAGGCCGCCAACGGCCAGGCGCCGACCGGGGACTTCGTCACCGCACCCGAACTGACGCCGCTATTCGGCCAGACGCTGGCCCACCAGGTAGCGCAGATCCTGCGCGCCAGCGACAGTCTGGACGTCCTGGAATTCGGCGCGGGCAGCGGCGCGCTGGCCGCCAGCGTGATTGCCGCGCTGGACGTCCTGGGCCTGCACGTGCGCTACGCCATCGTCGAAGTCTCCGCCGACCTGCGCGCACGGCAGCAGCGGCGGCTGGCCGCACTGGGTGACCGGGTCGTCTGGCTGGACCAATTACCCAAGTCCTTCGCCGGCTGTGTGTTGGCCAATGAGGTGCTGGACGCGATGCCGGTCGACATCTTCCGCTGGGATGAGCAGGAAGACCTGCGTCAGCGCGGTGTCGCCATCGATGCCGCGGGCGGCTTCGTCTGGGAAGACCGCCTGGCGGAGGATGAACTGGCCCAACGCGTTGCCGGGCGGATGCCGCCGATGGCGGGCTATGTCTCCGAAATCAATCATCAGGGCGAGGCCTGGATGCGTGGCCTGGGACAATGGCTGCGGCGCGGCGCGGCGTTGTTGTTCGATTACGGCTTCCCGCGCCACGAGTACTACCATCCGCAGCGCGCCGGCGGCACGTTGATGTGCCACCTGCGCCACCACTCGCATGCCGACCCCTTCCTGGCGCCGGGCCTGCAGGACATCACCGCCCACGTCGATTTCACCGCCATGGCCGATGCCGCCCTGGAAGGCGGACTGGATGTGCTGGGCTACACGTCGCAGGCGCGCTTCCTGATGAATGCCGGCCTGATGGAACAGCTCACGGGCCTGAACCCCAGCGATGCCGGCGCCTATGCCCGCATCGTCGCACCGGTACAGAAGCTTCTGTCCGAAGCGGAGATGGGCGAACTATTCAAAGTCCTGGCCGTCGGCCGCGACATCGACGGCCCCCTGGTGGGCTTCAATCGCGGCGACCGGCGCGATACCTTGTAAGTCGAGCTTCGGTACTCCGGCCCAGGCCGGGCGCTTGGCGTTGGCATCCGGCTGGGCCTGGGCCTGGCCGTAGACCCCATCATCCAACACTACGCAAAAAAATCCAGCGCCCGCGCGGTGACCGGCTCGGGCACTTCCTCGGCCAGGTAATGCGCGGCGTCCAGGGCGGCGCCGTCGACGTCTTCGGCCACCGCGTTCCACAGGGCAAGGACGTCGAAGTTACGCCCCACCGCGCCGCGCGCACCCCACAGCACGTGGATCGGGCACGTCAACTTGCGGCCCGCCACCCGGTCCGCGCGATCATGCTCCAGGTCCAGCGTGGCGGACGCGCGATAGTCCTCGCATATGCCCACCGGCAGGCCCGGCAAGGCCGCGCAGCGTTCATATTCAGCCAAGGCACGGGGATCGAAGATGGCCAGCCCCCCCGGCCGGCCGCCCATCACGGCCCGGACGTAGAACACGGGATCATGGCCGATCATGGTTTCCGGCATGGGCGACGGCTGTATCAGCCAGAACCAGTGATAGTAGGCCTGGGCGAAAGCACGCGTGGTGCCTTGGTACATATCCAACGTGGGCGCGATGTCCAGCAGCATCATGCGACCGACTCGATCCGCATGATCCAGCCCCAGCCGATGCGCCACGCGTGCGCCGCGGTCATGTGCCAGCACGTCGAAGCGCTCGTGGCCCAAGCCGCGCATCAGGTTAACCATGTCCTGCGCCATCACGCGCTTGGAATGGGCAGCGTGATCGGGCGCGGCGGCCGGTTTATCGCTGTCACCGTAGCCACGCAAATCAGCCGCCACGCAGGTGTATCGCTGGGTCAGGGCCGGCCACATCCGGTGCCAGATGACATGCGTCTGCGGATGGCCGTGCAGCAGCAGCAAAGGCGGTCCCTCGCCCGCTACCCGCGCGGCGATATGCATGCCGTCGCCGACGTCTATACGTTGCAGGGGCAAGTCGAACAGCGTGGTCATGTCGTCTCCTGGTTTGGCGATTCATCGCCGGCGTCACTCATCATGCTGTGAGGACCGCCCGATCCGCAACCATAGACAAGGAGCGAGCGGATGCGCAAGTACAAGTGCTGACGCAGCAGTTCGAAGATCCACGGGTCTGCCCGGACTGCAGCGCACGGGGCCCCTCCGGTATAGTCACGCGATCAGCAATCGCTACGCACTTGCAATCGTCACCCGCAACCGGAACGCCATCATGGACAAGCCTTATTCTTTCGCCCCCTTGTCGCAGGCCGCGCGCCTGCTGGGTCTGGCCGGCACGGCCTGGGCTCTGGCGGCGGGCGCCGCGCAAGCGCAGATCACCGTGCGGATCGGCGAGGTGAACAGCTACAAGGCGCAGCCCGCTTTCCTCGAACCCTATCGCAACGGCATGCAGCTGGCGGTGGACGAGGTCAACCAGGCCGGCGGCGTGGCCGGCAAGAAGCTGGAGTTGTTCACGCGTGACGACAACGCCAATCCGGGCGATGCCGTGCGCGCCGCCGAAGAGCTGATGTCGCGCGAGCGGGTCGATGTGCTGCTTGGCGGCTATCTGTCCAATATCGGATTGGCGCTGGCCGACTTCGCGCGTCAGAAGAAGATTTTCTATCTCGCCAGCGAGCCCTTGACCGACAAGATCGTCTGGCAGAACGGCAACCGCTACACCTTCCGCCTGCGTGCCTCCACCTATATGCAGGCCGCCATGCTGGTGCCGGAAGCAGTCAAGCTGGGCAAAAAGCGCTGGGCCTTCGTCTATCCCAATTACGAATACGGTCTGTCGGCGGTAGCCACCTTCAAGGAATTGCTGAAGAAGGCCCAGCCTGATGTCGAATTCGTCGGCGACCAGGCCGCGCCGCTGGGCAAGGTGGACGCGGGCAGCGTGGCACAAGCGTTGGCCGATGCCAAGCCCGACGCGATTTTCAACGTTCTGTTCGCCGGCGACCTGACCAAGCTGGTACGCGAAGGCACCACGCGCGGCTTGTTCCCGGCCACGCCGGTGGTCAGCATGCTGACGGGCGAGCCGGAATATCTGGATCCCCTCAAGGACGAAACGCCAGTGGGCTGGGTCGTTACCGGCTACCCCTGGTCCACCATCCAGACGCCCGAACACACGGCTTTCCTCAAGGCCTATCGCGCCCGCTACAAGGACTACCCGCGCCTTGGCGCTGTCGTGGGCTACAGCGCCATCAAGTCGCTGGCGGCCGGACTGGCGAAGACCAATGGCAACGCACAGCCCGATAAGCTGATCACGGCGTTCGAGGGCTTGCAGGTGGATATCCCCTTCGGCCGCATCCAGTACCGCGCCATCGATCATCAATCGACCATGGGCGCCTATGTCGGCAAGCTGGCGGTGCAGGACGGCAAGGGGGTGATGGTGGATTACCAATACAAGGACGGCGCGGCCTTCCTCCCCTCGGACGAAGAAGTGCGCAAGCTGCGGCCGGCGCAGTAGGCACTTACCTCGGCCTATAACCCCCGGCCCTGCACGGGTAAGGGCCATGGCTGCGGTGCTATGCTCCGTCCCATGGTTTGCCCGTATATCGATTCCTCTTCTTCCGTCCCCGATAGCGCCGCGCCTGGCGCTGACGACAGCCCCTCCGGCGCCTCGGCCGGGGGCGCCGCCACGCCTCCCGCCTCGGCTCCAGCCGCGGCTTGCGCTACACCCTCCACTACGGGAGGCCGGGGCGTGTTCACCACCACCGACTCCCCCTGCGTGGCGGTCTGCTCCACCCTCTACGACGACATCTGCCGCGGCTGCGGCCGCACGGCCATGGAAGTGGCGGAATGGGTCTTCCTGAGCCCGGACGAAAAGCAGGTGATCTGGACCCGCATCCGCGCGGAAGGCTATCCGCGGCGCAAGGGCTGAAGCGCGGCACCCCGACGTGCCGCTGTTTCTTTTTCAGAACCGATAACCCACCGCCACGGTGAACACCCACGGGTCGACGTGCGCGCGGCCGATGGTGTCGCCGTTGAGCTTCACCTTCGAATCGATGTCGATGTAGCGCACGTCGGCGTTCAGCAGCCAGCGCTCGCTCAGCTGGTAGTCCACGCCGATCTGGCCGGCCACCCCCCACGAATCCGTCAACTTGACGTTATTGCCCGCCAGCGCGCCCCGGCCCTTGGTGTCGAAGAAGTGGGTGTAGTCCAAACCCACGCCCACATAAGGCTGGATCTTGCTGTCCGGCAGGAAATGCCACTGCAGGCTGAGCGTGGGTGGCAACTGTTTGGTGTCGACGATATTGCCGCCGACGGCGCCACTGCCGCGCACATCGTGCTGGAAGGGCACGGCGCCAAGCAGTTCGATACCGATATTCTGCGTGGCCATGTACGTGACCGTGAAGCTGGGCCGCACGCTGTTGTTGGCATGCAGGCCGACCGCGCCATCGAGCGCATTGCCGGTGTTGGACTTGGGCCGCACCTGGGTAGCGCCCACACGCAGCAACACGTCGCCGGCTTCATAGGCATGCGCCGGCGTGGCGACGAAAAGGGCCGCGCCCAGCGCACACAATGCGATGCCCGCGCGCAGGACGTTTACAGCGCGCCCGATTTGTTCCGGGCGTCCGATTCGTTCTGAACGCCCGATTCGTCCCGGGCGCCCCATCCGTCCAGGGCCTGCGCCACGCGTCAAGCTTGCCATGGGAATTGCCATCTTCATTTCTCCGATATCGAAATCCTGTAGGGCAAGAATGGCAGTGGGCGCACGCGGCCCTGTTGATAAAAGTCAACGGCGCTGCCGTTTGCGCGACCGTAGCGCGCGGACGCGGCGCCGCTGTCGCGGCAAAGCCGCAACGCACCCTTCCCCTGTCGCGGACATGTCATGTAAGCCGGGCTTAATGGCGTTTTTCGCGACTCCCCGGGTGCTCGCCATGCTCATAGTGCTGGTCACGGATGCCTGGCATCCACAGGTCAACGGTGTCGTCCGCACCTGGACGACCATGTGCCGCTTGTTGCGGGAATGGGGACATGAAGTCCTGGTGGTCAGTCCGGAGGGCGCGCGCACGGTGCCGGCGCCCTCCGAGCCCGACCTGCGGCTATGCCTGTTCCCCGGCCGGCAGCTCAAGCGCGTGCTGGGCGACGTGGTGCCCGACGTGCTGCACATCGCCACGGAAGGCCCCCTGGGGCTGGCCGCGCGGCGCATGGCGCAGAAGAGAGGCTGGCGCTTCACCACGTCCTTCCACACCATGTTCCCCGACTACCTGGAAGCGCGCATGGGCATCCCGGCCGCGCTGCCGTGGCGCTTCCTGCGCTGGTTCCACAAGCCTTCGCAACAAGTGCTGGTGCCCACGCCCACGGTGCGCGACATCGTCGCCAGCCGCGGCTTGCAGAATCTGCAGGTATGGTCGCGCGGCGTGGACGGCCAGAAATTCACCCCCGGCGCGCGCGACGCGTTCTCCGAACTGCCGCGCCCCGTGTTCCTGAGCGTTGGCCGGGTGGCCAAGGAAAAGAACCTGGACGCTTTCCTGGCGCTGGACTTGCCCGGTTCGAAACTGGTGGTCGGCGCCGGACCGGACGAAGCCCGCCTGCGCAAGAAATACCCCCACGTCCGCTTTGAAGGCATGCGTTCGGACGCCGATCTGCCGCGCTATTACTCGGCTGCCGACGTGTTCGTATTTCCCAGCCTGACAGATACCTTCGGCCTGGTGATGCTGGAGGCCATGGCCTGCGGCACGCCGGTGGCGGCGTTCCGCAGCGAGGCGCCGCTGGCGGTCATCCAGGAAGGCGTTACCGGTTATCTGGACAATGACCTGGGCGCGGCGTGCCGCGCGGCCCTGGCGCTAGACCGTGAAAGGGTGCGCCAGCATGCCCTGGCACGCACGTGGGACAGCGTCGCCAGGGATCTATTGGCGGCATTTGTACCGCTGACCCCGGCCACCCGCTACAATGTCGCCCACGCTTGAGGAGCGTTGCGACGGATTACCCTGTCGGCGTTGTGTCCCTCTCACCGTGATTCACATCACGATGGACGACATTTCCGCCACCGGGTCCGCCAGGCTCAAGCATTCCAGGGTAGGCCGCGTACGCGCGGCTCCATGAAACGGCGCTCACCTTAGCTGCATCGCGGCAGTGAAGGCGAGCACGCCGTCTGGTTCTCCACCGGAACGGCCGGACACCCCACAGGTGTCCGCGCGCTCGTCCCGCCGGCCGCGCCGTAGCGCCGTCCGTTTTCTCGTGTGGAGCAATCACAATGAACACCGTGTCCGACAAGTCCTTTACCGACTACCTCGTTGCCGATATCGGCCTGGCTGGCTGGGGCCGCCGCGAACTCGCCATCGCTGAAACCGAAATGCCCGGCCTGATGGCCACCCGTGAAGAATATGCCGCCAGCCAGCCCCTGAAGGGCGCGCGCATCGCCGGCAGCCTGCACATGACCATCCAGACCGGCGTGCTGATCGAAACGCTGACCGCCCTGGGCGCCGAAGTGCGCTGGGCCTCGTGCAACATCTTCTCGACCCAGGATCACGCCGCCGCCGCCATCGCTGCCAGCGGCACGCCGGTGTTCGCCGTCAAGGGCGAAACCTTGGCCGAGTACTGGGACTACACCCACCGTATTTTCGAATGGCCCAATGGCGAACATGCCAACATGATCCTGGACGACGGCGGCGATGCCACGCTGCTGCTGCACCTGGGCACCAAGGCTGAAAGCGACATTTCCGTGCTGGCCAAGCCGGGCAGCGAAGAAGAGCGCGTGCTGTTCGCGGCCATCAAGGCCCAGCTGGCGCGTGATCCGAAGTGGTACTCGACCCGCCTGGCGCAAATCCGCGGCGTGACCGAGGAAACCACCACCGGCGTGCATCGTCTGTACCAGATGTCGCAGAAGGGTGAACTGGCGTTCGCCGCCATCAACGTCAACGACTCGGTCACCAAGTCCAAGTTCGACAACCTGTACGGTTGCCGCGAATCGCTGGTCGATGGCATCAAGCGCGCGACGGACGTCATGGTGGCCGGCAAGGTTGCCGTGGTGGCCGGCTACGGCGACGTGGGCAAGGGCTGCGCCCAGGCGCTGATGGCCCTGCGCGCCCAGGTCTGGGTCACGGAAATCGACCCCATCTGCGCCCTGCAAGCCGCCATGGAAGGCTACAAGGTCGTGACCATGGAAGAAGCCGTCGACAAGGCCGACATCTTCGTCACCGCCACCGGCAACTACAACGTCATCACGCGCGCCCACATGGAGCGCATGAAAGACCAGGCCATCGTCTGCAACATCGGCCACTTCGACAATGAAATCGACGTCGCCGGCCTGGAAGACCTGCAGTGGGAAGAGATCAAGCCCCAGGTCGACCACGTCATCTTCCCCGATGGCAAGCGCATCATCCTGCTGGCCAAGGGCCGCCTGGTGAACCTGGGCTGCGCCACGGGCCACCCGTCCTTCGTGATGTCCTCGTCCTTCACCAACCAGACCATCGCGCAGATCGAGCTGTTCACGCGCAACGAGGCCTACACCAAGGGCCAGGTCTTTGTGCTGCCCAAGCAGCTGGACGAGAAGGTCGCCCGCCTGCACCTGAAGAAGCTGGGTGTGAACCTGACCACGCTGTCCAAGGAACAGGCCGACTACATCAGCGTCGCGGTTGACGGTCCTTACAAGAGCAATCATTACCGTTACTGATTTTGACGCAAAATAGGGTCAGGTCCTGCGCGTCCGTCGGATGCGGGACCGCCTGCGCAATCCCGGCGTTTTTTTCCGAAGCAACGTTTCGTCGTATCCTCTCGTGGGATACATCCTTCGGATGCATACGCCGACTGTGCTCGTCAAACTTTGCGGGAGACCCGATATGACCTTGATACTCGTCTGGATACTGAACGCCGTTGCCTTGCTGATCGTGGCTTATCTGCTGCCAGGCATCGCGGTGGCCAGTTTCGGATCGGCGCTGATCGCCGCCCTGGTGCTGGGGCTGTTGAACATGCTGGTCAAGCCGGTGCTGGTGCTGCTCACGCTGCCCATCACCATCGTCACATTGGGTCTCTTCCTTATCGTTCTCAACGCGCTGTTGTTCTGGTTTGCCGGGTCCATCCTCAAAGGCTTCCAGGTCAATGGCTTCTGGTGGGCCGTGATCGGAGCGGTGCTGTATTCGATCATCTCGGGCCTGCTTTCCATGCTCGTGAGCTCATGACCGATACGAAGACGCCGGCGCTCAGCCTCGAATTCTTTCCGCCGCGCGACATCGCGGCCCAGGAGCGGCTGGTTCGCGCCGCCAAGCAGATGCTGGCCATGCATCCGCGCTACGTCAGCGTCACCTTTGGCGCTGGCGGCTCCACCCGCGAAGGGACGGCCGGGACGGTGCGCACCATGCGCAACCTGGGCGTGCCCGCCGCGCCGCACCTGTCCTGCGTGGGGGCGTCGCGTGAAGAGCTGCGCGGCATCCTGCACGCCTACCGCGAGGAAGGCGTCAAGCAGGTGGTGGCCTTGCGCGGCGACCTGCCGTCGGGCATGGGCGGTGATGCGGGTGAACTGCGCTATGCGCGCGATCTGGTGGCCTTCATCCGGGAAGAAACCGGTGACTGGTTCCATATCGAAGTGGCCGCCTATCCGGAAACCCATCCGCAGGCGGAAAGCCCGTCGGCCGACCTGGACCATTTCGTCGAGAAGGTGCAGGCCGGTGCCGACAGCGCCATCACTCAGTATTTCTTCAATCCCGACGCCTATTTCGATTTCATCGACCGGGCCAGTGCCAAGGGCGTGACCGTGCCCATCGTGCCGGGCATCATGCCCATCACCAATCACAGCCAGTTGGTACGGTTCTCGCAGATGTGCGGCGCGGAAATCCCGCGCTGGATCCGCATGCGCCTGGCCGAATATGGCGATGACAAGGCCTCCATCCGGGCCTTCGGCATCGACGTCGTCTCCGACCTGTGCCGTCGTCTGCTGGATCAGGGTGCGCCGGGGCTGCACTTCTACACGTTGAACAACGCGGAAGTGCCCATGGCCATCTGGAAGGGGTTGTAACCCCCTGCCGCGCGGGGGGCTTCCTCTCGGTCACGATCAAACATGGCGAATGGCAGGCGCGAGCCGATCCATTCACCCTTGTTGCGGGGTGTCCGGGCTCTCGGCCAGCGATTGCAAGGACGTCACGCCGCAAGGCTCGGGGCTGCCGGGCAGGATGCGTACCGGCTGGTGCACCCGCCCCGGCGGCACCAGGCTGTCGGGGTCGCAGGGGTCGGTCCAGATGGGATCCTCGATTTCCGCGAAGACCTGGCGCAGGCGTTCGCCCCAGCTGCTGCGGATCATGCGGAAGTATTCGTTGTTCTCGTCGATATTGGCGAAACGGCTGACGCGCAAGGCGTTGCTGTCGTACACCAGCAAATCCAGCGGCAGGCCCACGGAAATATTCGAACGCAAGGTCGAATCCATGGAGATCAGCGCGCACTTGGCCGCTTCGTCCAGGGTGGTATCGGGCAGCAGCACGCGATCCATGATGGGCTTGCCGTACTTGGCTTCGCCAATCTGGAAATAAGGGCACTCATCATGGGCTTCGATGAAATTGCCGGCGGAGTAAAGCTGGAACAGGCGGCAGCGCTCGCCCTTGATCTGGCCGCCAAAGATCAGGTTGACGTTGAACTCCACCCCTTGTTCATGCAGGGCTTCGGCATCGCGCCGGTGTACCTGCCGCACCGCGTCGCCCACCAGGCGAGCCGCGTCGAACATATTGGGCGCGCACCAGATCGACGCCGGGTCTTCGCTGGCCGGCGTCGATAGTTCGTTGACGACGGCCTGGCTGACGGCCAGATTACCGGACGTCATCAAAACCATCACTCGCTCACCCGGGCGCTCGAACACGCTGAGTTTGCGAAATACGCTGATCTGGTCCACACCCGCGTTGGTGCGCGAATCGGCCAGAAAGACCAGGCCGTCGCGCAGGCGGGCCGCTACACAATAAGTCATTGGGGGGACAGGGCAAAAGACTATCCCGGCATTGTATTACTGCTGGGCCGCCTGCACTTGAACTGTAACGGACATCGATTCCTGGCCGCCGCCGTTGCGCACCCCGCGCACCGGCGCGGCCGAGTCGTAGTCGCGCGCGACCGCCAGCCGGCAGTGGCAGTCTGACGCGAATTGGCGATTGGTGATATCCACGCTGCTCCAGCCAAGATCTGGCAGCCAGACGTCGGCCCAGGCGTGGCTGGCCGCGTGGTCGGCTTCCGTGTACAGATACCCGCTGACATAGCGGCCCGGCACACCCAGGGAACGGACGCAGGCCAGGAACAGGTGGGCATGGTCCTGGCATACCCCGTGGCCCAGCGCCAGCACCTGGCCGGCGGCGGTGGTGACGTCGGTGGTGCCGGGTTCGTAGGCGACGCGGTCGTTGATCGCTTCCGCCAGGGCCAGGCTGTCTTCCGGCCGGCTCAGGCCTTGCGGCAGCACCGTCCGGCAGAAGTCGCGGATGGCGTCGTCGGCCTGGGTCAGGGAAGTGGGCACGCAGTAGGCGTGTACCGGCAGCCGGCTTTCATCGCCGTTGACCATGCCGTAAGGCGAGGGATCGATCTCCACCTGGCCGCTGACACGCAGTTCGATCTCATCGTGCGGGCGGTTCAGCGTCAGGGTGTGCGTGACGTTGCCATAGGCATCCACCTGTTCCTGCAGCGTGCCGGGCGCTTCGATATGCCAGCGCAGCGAGCGCTGGTGTTCCTCCGGGCGCGGGGTCAGGTGCAGGGTCTGGATGCTGTAGGTCACCGGTGCGGTGTACTGATAGCGCGTCACATGCTTGATGAAGTGTTTCATGGGCGGCGTCCTTGATTTGTGCGCATGTCCGTGTCTATGCCGGGTTATGCCGGGTTCATGCCAGGCTTTATGCCCAGGTCGACAGCAGAAAATCCTGGCCGATGCGGTTGCCCAGGTCCTTCGTCTGGTCGAGGAATTGCTCCAGATAACGATGCAGGCCGCCGGACAGGATGTCCTCGACGCGGGCGTATTGCAGGTCGGCGCACAGCTTGCCGGCGCGCCGCTCGGTTTCCGCGGAGCGATCGTTGGACACCAGGGCCAGCGTGCCGGCCACCGCACGCATCGAGGCCAGCAGCGAACGCGGCATGTCGCCATGCAGCATCAGCAATTCGGCCACGCGATCGGGTGTGATGACGTCGCGATAGACCTTGCGGTAGATCTCCAGGCCGGACACCGAGGTCAGGATGGCCGCCCAACGATAGAACTCGGTGTGCGCGGCGGGGCGTTCGGCCACGGCCGAGGGGGCTTCGCCGTCAGCCTGTGCACGCCCTTTCACTTCGGCTTGTGCATCGGATGAAATGTCGGCTCGAGGGTCGGCCAGCACCACGCCTTGCTCGCCGCCCTCGTCGTCATCGCGCTCGTATTCATAGAACTTCACGTCCAGCATGCGCGCCATATTGTCAGCGCGCTCCAGGTACATGCCCAGGCGCAGGAAGTGCAGCGCCTCGTCTTCCAGCATGGTGCCTATCATGACGCCGCGCGCCACGTGCGAGCGGAACTTGACCCATTCGAAGAACTCGCCCGGATTGCGTTCGGGCAGGTCCATGCGCAGGTGTTTCAACAGCTCCAGCCAGGTCGTGTTGTAAGTCTCCCAGACTTCGGTGGTCAGGCTGCCACGCACGGCGCGGGCGTTCTCGCGCGCCAGGCGCAGGCAGGCGTAGATGGACGACGGATTGTCCTCGTCGCGCACCATGAAGCGCAGCACGTCGCGGGGAGAGCCTTCGGGATAGCGTTCATCGAACTGGTTCTGCAGTTCGGAGATGCGCATCAAGGCGCGCCAGGAGCGTTCGCGCGTGGCTTCGTCCTGCGGCAACAGGGACATTTGCAGATTGACGTCCAGCATGCGCGCGGTGTTTTCGGCGCGCTCGACGTAGCGGCACATCCAGAACAGATTGTCGGCGGTACGGCTAAGCATGATGGTTCACTCCTCCAGCACCCAGGTGTCCTTGGTGCCGCCGCCCTGGCTGCTGTTGACCACCAGCGAGCCTTCGGTCAGCGCCACCCGGCACAAGCCGCCGGGCACGGTACGCATTTCCTTGCCGCACAGCACGTAAGGGCGCAGGTCGACATGGCGCGGCGCCACGCCCGATTCGACGTAAGTCGGCACGGTGGACAAGGCCAGCGTGGGCTGGGCGATATAAGCCGCCGGGTTGGCGCGCACGCGTTCCTTGAAATCGTCGACCTGCGCACGGGTCGAGGAGGGACCCACCAGCATGCCGTAGCCGCCCGCGCCGTGCACTTCCTTGACCACCAGTTCGTGCATGTTCGCCATCACATGCGATAGTTCGTCCGGGCGCGAGCAGCGCCACGTCGGCACGTTCTGCAGAATGGGCTCTTCGCCCAGGTAAAAGCGGATCATGTCCGGCACATACAGATACGTCGACTTGTCGTCGGCGATGCCGGTGCCGATGGCATTGGCCAGCGTGATGCGGCCGGCGCGGTAGACCGACAGCAGGCCCGGCACGCCCAGCGCGGAGTCGCCGCGGAACGTCAGGGGATCGAGAAAGTCGTCGTCCAGGCGGCGATAGATGACGTCCACGCGGCGCGGCCCGCGCGTGGTGCGCATATAGACATTGTTCTGCTCGACGAAGAGATCGCGTCCTTCGACCAGCTCGACGCCCATCTGCTGGGCCAGGAAGGCATGTTCGAAATAGGCCGAGTTGTACTGGCCTGGCGTAAGCACCACCACGGTCGGATCGTCGATGTTGCCGGGCGCGACCTCGCGCAGATTGTCCAGCAGCAGGTCGGGGTAATGCGCCACGGGCTTGATCTTGATGCGGCTGAAGGCGTCCGGCAGCAGGCGCATCGACATCTTGCGGTTTTCCAGCATGTAGGACACGCCGGAGGGCACCCGCAGATTGTCCTCCAGGACGTAGAACTTGCCTTGGCCCGCCCGCACCACGTCGATGCCGGCGACATTGCAGTAGATGTTCTCGGCCACGTCGACGTCCTGCATCTCTGGCCGGTATTGGGCGTTCATGAACACCTGTTCGGCAGGCACGATGCCGGCGCGCACGATGTCGTGACCGTGGTAGATGTCGTGAATGAACATGTTCAGCGCGCGCACGCGCTGCTTCAGGCCGGCGTCGAGCTGGCGCCATTCCTGTGCCGGAATGATGCGCGGCACCAGGTCGAAGGGGATCAAGCGCTCGGTGCCGGCATCATCGCCGGCCACGGAGAAGGTGATGCCGACCCGGCGGAAGCTGAGGTCGGCTTCGATCCGCCGCGCCGCCATGACGTCGTCGGATTGCGACAGCAGCCATTGCTGGAAGTCGTGATAGTGCGGTCGTATCGCGCCGTCGCGGTCGACCATTTCGTCATAAGCCGGGTTGCGGCCGGACGGTGTGTCCATCATGTGGCTCCTCCTCGTAGCGCGGGCCTTGATTCGCGCTGTAGCCAGCTTATTCGGGCCGATAGTGGGATATCAGCAACACAAGCAACACCTGTGCCAACTTTATGGGAGGTGGTAACCGATCGCCCCATATAAGTTTCACGTTATTTTTATTGGGTGGCGGGGGTGGCGGGGCGGCGGGCCGGGTCAGTGCACCTGCCACGCGCCTGGATGGACGGCATCAAGGAGGCGAAAGACGTTCAAAATCCAAAAGATAATGCCCCTGGATGGTGCATTCAGGGGCATCTATGGGCATGGCGTGGCATCGGGATGATCCACGGCACCAAGCTGATTCACCGGATCAGGGCAGCGGAGATATCACGGTGCCTTGGGCAGCCATCCGTCCGGGGTCAGCACCGCGTCGAGGCGGACATCATGGGCCGCGGGCACGTGCTCGATGGGATCCAGCCGCCCGCAGCTCCAGGCAACGCCTATGGTCGTATGGGGATGGCCGGCGGCCTTCAGGGCGGCCAGGGTGCGATCGTAGTAGCCGCCGCCATAGCCCACCCGGTCGGCCAGGGGCGTATAGCCCAGCGTGGGAACGAGCACCAGGTCGGGCATCACCACCGCGCCGGCCAATGGTTCCTGGATGCCATAGGGGCCTTCGGCCATGGGGGCATCCGGCATCCAGGGACGGAATTCGAGGGGTTGCTGACGTTCCCGGACGGCCGGCAGAGCCACCGTGATGCCGGCTTCCACCCATTGCTCCAGCAAAGGACGCAGATCCGGTTCGTCCTGCATGGGCCAGTAGGCGGCCACGATGGCGGGGGCGGGCCGGCCGGCCTTCAAGGCGGCGTCGCGCGCCACGGCCAGCCAAGTGAAAAGGCGTCCACGCATGAGCAGGGCGCCGCGGCGGCGCTGCTCGTCAGGAAGGGCCGCACGTATTTCTCTTAATCGCGTGCGTAGCGGTACTGCGTTATCCTCTTGCGTAAATTTCGTGGACATATTTTTCCGTACAGGTGGTGCGGCGTGGTGCTAAGGAGAGCAGGCCTGGATTCCGGACGTTATCAGAAATCTTCCCGTGCCGAGCAGGCGCGGACGTTGCTTCGGCTGTTGCCCGCGCTGTCGCTGCTGGCGGTCGCCTGCGCGCCGGTCGACGCGCAGCAGCGCACCTCGGCGCAGGGCGGGGCAAGCGTGGCAACAGCCGCGCAGACGACACCGCCGCCTCCCTCCACGGTCCAGCCCGACCTGGGCGCGGTGCAGCCGGCACCGGCCCTGGCGCCGACCGCGCCAGCCTTGCCGGGCACGCCGGCGGCACCGATGGCGCCACCGGGACTGCCAGGCATGGTCGTCCCCCCGCCGGAGCCCTTGCCGGTCCCCGCCGTCACCGCCACGCCATCCATGGCGCAGCAGGCCGTGATCGCGGCGCGCGACGCCATGCAGCGCAAGCAATGGTCGGTGCTGGCGATGACCGTGCCGCAGGCGCAGTCTGACATCCTGGGCATGTATCCGGAGTACTGGCTGCTGCGCTATCAGCTCTGGAACCTGCCTGCCAATCAGCGGCCCACGCCCGATCTGCAGAATTTCCTGCGGCGCAATGCCGACTCCTATCTCGGCGACAAACTGCGGCAGGATTGGCTGCTGGTCGCCGCGCGCTCCGGTGATTTCGATACGGTCAAGAAGCTGGGCCCGGTCAAGAACACGGGCCCGCAGACCGAATGCGCCATCCTCAACGGCCGCTACATGACCGGCCAAAAGGTCAGCGCGCAGCAGGCCATGGACACCTTCTCGCCCGGCCCCTGGTGTTGGGGACTGTTCGACCAATTGGTGGCCGACAAGGTATTGGGCTGGGAACAACTGGAGCCGCAACTCCGCGACGCCATCGAGAACAACAAGACGGCGGACGCCAGCAAGTTCGCCGGCTATATGTTCGATCCTGCCCAGATGAAGGCGTACGACGCCTTGATGAAGGATCCGATGAAGTGGCTGGTGAAGCAGCCCAAGCCGCCCCGCTCGCGCGCCGAGATCGAGCTGGTCACCATCGCGCTCGCGCGCCTGCCGCGCAAGGACCTCGACGTGGCGGATTCCTACTTCCGCCGCGAATGGGCCAAGAGCCTGCCGCGCGAGAACGTGGCCTGGCTGCGCGGCCAATATGCCTTGGTCGCGGTGCTGAACCTGGATTCGCGTGCCAACGATTGGTATGTGGAAGCCGGCCATATCCGCATGACTTCCTACAACCAGGCGTGGAAGGTGCGCGCCGCGCTGCGTCAGCCCAAGATCGACTGGCGTTGGGTGATGGCCAGCATCGATGCGATGCCGGTTTCCGATCGCACGGACCCCAGCTGGATCTATTGGTACGCCCGTGGCCAGGCTGCCACGGGTCATAAGGACGAAGCGCAGCGCCGGTATGCCAGCATTGCCGACCAGTTCAATTTCTATGGCCAATTGGCGGCCGAGGAACTGGGCCGCCCGATCACCGTGCCGCCGCGGCCGGCGCCCTTGTCAGCGCAGGAGCTGGCGCGGGCGCGGGCCAATCCCGGGCTGCAACGCGCGATTGCGCTGTTCCGCCTGGGCTGGCGTGGCGACGCCGTGCCGGAATGGAATTACACGATACGCGAGATGGACGACCGGCAGTTGCTGGCGGCCGCCGAACTGGCGCGTCAGCAGAACATCTATGACCGCGTGGTGAATACGTCGGACCGCACGGAAAAGCAGTTCGACTTCACGCAGCGCTATATCGCGCCGTTCGAAGGGCGTGTCGCCGCCAAGGCCAATCAGATATCGCTGGATCCGGCCTGGGTCTATGGGCTGATCCGGCAGGAATCGCGCTTCATCATGGATGCGCGATCCTCGGTCGGCGCGTCGGGCTTGATGCAGCTGATGCCGGCCACGGCCAAGTGGGTGGCGCGCAAGATCGGCATGGAGGATTTCACGCCGAACAGCGTCAACGACTTTGACACCAATACCATCCTGGGCACCAACTATCTGAACATGGTGTTGCAGGATCTGGGCGGATCCCAGGTGCTGGCCAGCGCCGGCTACAACGCGGGGCCGCGCCGGCCCGTGCTGTGGCGCTCGACGCTGAGCCATCCGGTGGAAGGCGCCATCTTCGCGGAGACCATTCCCTTTACCGAGACGCGTACGTACGTCAAGAACGTGATGTCGAACGCCACCTACTACGCCGCGATGTTCACGGGCCAGCCGCAATCGCTCAAGCAGCGCTTGGGGCAGATTTCGCCGCAAGCCAACGCGCCGGTGCCCCTGCCGTGAGTGCGGGGAAACCTGCCTCTGCGGAGGCTGGGCGAGCGCACGAGCTGGTGCAAGATGCCGCGCATGACCCGGCCCTTGCGGGACTCATGGCTTATGTAGTCGGCGGCGCGGTGCGCGATGATCTGCTGGGCCTGCCCGCGGGGGATCGCGATTGGGTAGTGGTCGGCGCCACGCCGGCGCAGATGGCCAAGCGCGGTTTTCTACCGGTGGGCGGCGACTTTCCTGTATTCCTGCATCCGCGCACGCGCGAGGAGTACGCGCTGGCGCGGACGGAGCGCAAGTCCGGGCTGGGCTACAAGGGTTTCACGTTTTACACGGGCACCGACGTCACGCTGGAAGCGGACTTGCAGCGACGCGACCTCACGGTCAATGCCATCGCCCGAGCCGCCGACGGTAGCCTGATCGACCCCTTGAACGGTGCCGCCGATGTGCGCGCGAAGGTCTTGCGCCACGTCGGACCGGCCTTTGCCGAAGACCCCGTGCGCATCTTGCGCCTGGCGCGTTTCGCCGCGCGCTTCGCGGACTTCACCATCGCACCGGAGACGCTGGATCTGTGCCGCCGGATGGTGCATGCCGGCGAGGCGGATGCGCTGGTGCCGGAGCGGGTATGGAAGGAGATCTCGCGCGGCCTGATGACCGGCACACCCTCACGGGTGCTGGACGTGTTGAATGACAGCGAGGCCTTGCCGCGGGTGTTGCCAGGGCTGGTCCTGGCCGAGGACACCGGTGCGGAGCTGGATCGTGCCGCGGCGGCGGGCTTGCCGCTGCCAGGACGCTGGGCTTTGCTATGCCGTCATACGAGCGACGCGGCGGCGCTGGGCGCCCGCCTGCGCGTGCCGGCGGCCTGTACGGATGAGGCACGCCTGTTGCCGCTGATGCTTGTCGCGTTGGCGAGCGACGGGAATGACAGCGCTGGCGCCGGCCACCATGCTGATGCCTTGGGCAATGGCCATGGGTCGGCACAAGGCGCGGCGGCGGATACCGCGGCGCTGGACCTGATGGAGCGTTGCGACGCCCTGCGCAAGCCAGACCGGTTCATCGATCTGCTCAAGGCGGCCGCCATCGTGCGTCCGGTCGACGTCGACACCTGGACGACTCGCGTGGCCGCGGTCCGCGCCATCGATGCCGGCGCCATCGCCCGCGCCGAAGGTGGCGATCCCGCGCGCATCAAGCCCGCGCTGCGCGCGGCGCGCCTGCAGGCCCTGCGCCAATCGCACTAGGCACACGAGTTCGCGCCCACGGTCCACATCCCATAACCGGATCGGCGCCTACACTCCGACACCCTGCCGCCATCGCAATGAAAAGGGCGGATACCCGAATAGATATCCGCCCTTTTCGCGTAGCCGCCGAGGCGGCCCGCGTGGCATCTCGCGGCGATCAAGCCAGCCTGATCACACCGCCTTCTTCAGCGTAGCCGCCTTATCGGTGGCTTCCCACGAGAATTCCGGTTCCGAGCGGCCGAAGTGGCCGTAGGCAGCGGTCTTCGCGTAGATCGGACGCAGCAGGTCGAGCATGTTGACGATGCCCTTCGGACGCAGGTCGAAGTGCTCGCGCACCAGCTTGGCCAGTTGGTCATCGGGCAGCACGCCGGTGCCTTCCGTGTACACGGTGATGTTGATGGGCTCGGCCACGCCGATGGCGTAGCTGACCTGCACCTGGCACTGGCGCGCCAGGCCGGCCGCGACGATGTTCTTGGCCACGTAACGGGCGGCGTAAGCGGCCGAACGGTCCACCTTGGACGGATCCTTGCCCGAGAACGCGCCGCCGCCGTGCGGGCAGGCGCCGCCGTACGTGTCGACGATGATCTTGCGGCCGGTCAGGCCGCAATCGCCCTGCGGGCCGCCGATGACGAAGCGGCCGGTCGGGTTGACCAGGAACTTGGTCTTGGCGGTGATCAGGCCTTCGGGGAAGCAAGGCTTGATGATGTCTTCGATGACCGCTTCACGGATGGTCTCTTGCGACACTTCCGGATGGTGCTGGGTCGACAGCACGACGGTGTCGACTTCAGCCGGCTTGCCGTCGATATAACGGAAAGTCACTTGCGACTTGGCGTCCGGACGCAGCCACGGCAGGCGGCCGTCCTTGCGCAGCTCGCTCTGGCGCTGCACCAAGCGGTGCGAATACCAGATCGGCGCGGGCATCAGGTCGGGCGTTTCGTCGCAGGCGTAGCCGAACATCAGGCCCTGGTCGCCGGCGCCCTGGTTCAGATAGTCCTCGGAAGTACGGTCCACGCCCTGGGCGATGTCGGGCGATTGCTTGTCGTAAGCAACCAGCACCGCGCAGCCCTTGTAGTCGATACCGTAGTCGGTGTTGTCGTAGCCGATGCGGCGAATGGTGTCGCGCGCGACCTGGATGTAGTCGACGTTGGCGGTGGTGGTGATTTCACCGGCCAGGACGACCAGGCCGGTATTGCACAGCGTCTCGGCGGCCACGCGGGCGTTGGGATCCTGCGTGAAGATCGCGTCGAGGATGGAGTCGGAAATCTGGTCAGCCACCTTGTCGGGATGGCCTTCGGAGACGGACTCGGAAGTAAAGAGAAAATCGTTTTGCGCCACGGCAAGGTCCTTTTAACAAATACCGGCTTACCGGCAAGATTGTTCATCGGCGCGTTGCACCTGAAATCGCAATCTCGAATGGGACCTTGACTCGGCGCGACGCTTTAGCGGATTTTTACCCGGCGGCCGACGTATAGACATCTGGCCCACCCGGCGTCGCCCCGCAAGTTGTCGGTTAACTCGGCGACCGGCTGATTTTAAGCGAAAATGTCATCTTTCGCTGCCACGCCGTCCCGGCGCTCTCCTTTCCGCATGCTGATTGTCTTTTTTTTCCGTCTGCTGGCCGCTCTGCCGCTGACCTTGCTGCAAGGCACGGGGCGGCTGTTCGGACGGCTGGCCTATGCCTTGCCCGGCCGCTTCCGCCAACGCCTGCGCGCCAACGCGACCCAGGCCGGTTATGCCGATGCCGCATTCGCCCGCGCCGCGGCCGGCGAAATCGGCGCCATGATGCTGGAGCAGCCGAAGATCTGGTTTCGGCCGGAAGACTGCCTGGCGCGGACGGTGTCCGACGAGTGGGCGGTGGCTGAGGCTGCCCTGGCGGAGCAACGCGGCGTCATCTTCCTGACGCCCCATCTGGGCGGCTTTGAAATCAATGCGCGTTATCTGGCCAAGCGCATGCCCTTGACCGTGATGTTCCGTCCGCCCCGCCAGGCCGTCCTGGCACCCTTGCTGGAGCAGGCGCGCAATACGGCCGAGCTGCGTGCGGTGCCGGCCACCATGCAGGGTGTGCGTGAATTCGTCCGCACCTTGCGCAAGCAACAAGCCATCGGCCTGCTGCCCGACCAGGCTCCGGGTGCCGGCGAAGGCGTCTGGGCGCCCTTCTTTGGCCGCATGGCCTATACCATCACCCTGCCCGGCAAACTGGCCGCGCCGCATGACGTGCCCATCGTCCTGATGGCCAGCGAACGGCTGCCGCGCGGCCGCGGCTGGCGCATCCATCTCATGCGCGTGCCGTCGCCCTTACCTGAAACGCCACAGGAGCAGGCCGCTTTGCTCAATTCCGCCATGGAAACCCTGATCCGCCGCTTTCCGCAGCAATACCTGTGGAGCTACAACCGCTACAAGACGCGCGGCTCGCCGCCGCCCGACGCTGTCGCCGGGCAGGAGCCGGCGCCATGAAGGACGCACAGGACGAACAGGACGAACAGGCAGCACGAGACAAGCGCGACCGGGCGGCCAGACCCGGCCTCAAGCGCCGCGCCTTGGAGGCCTTGTTCCGCTGGTTCGGCAACGTCAGTCCCGCCACGCGCCTGCGCGCGGGCGCGGCACTGAACTGGCTGACCCTGCGTTTCGCGAAACGGCGCCAACGCATCGTACGAACCAATCTGCGGCTTTGCTTCCCCAACGAAAGCGAAGCCACGCGCGAACGCTGGCTGCAAGCGCATTTCCGCGCATTGTCCCAATCGCTGGTCGACCGCGGCGTGCTTTGGTACGGCACGCCTGCCGCCATCGAAGCCATGGTCAGCGTCTCCGTTCCACCGGAATACCAGCGCCTGGTCGCCGAGGGCAAGCCCATGATTCTGCTGGCGCCCCACTTCGTCGGTCTGGATGTCGCCGCCACCCGGCTGACGATGATCACGCCCACCGGGGCCACCATGTACACCCCGCAACGCGACCCGGACGTCGACGCCATCGTCGCGGCCGGCCGGGCCCGCTTCAACGACGTTCATCTGGTCAGCCGGCACGACGGCGTGCGCGGCCTGATCCGCCATATCCGCGCGGGACGCCCCATCTATTACCTGCCGGACATGGACTTCGGCCGCGAAGGCGCCGTGTTCGTCCCCTTCTTCGGCGTGCCGGCCGCCACGGTGCCGGCCACCGCGCAGCTCGCTCGCAAATGGCAGTTGCCGGTCTTCCCGGTCATCGAGTTCTGGGATCCGGCCACCGGCCACTACCATGTGGAAATGTTGCCGGCACTGGCCGACTTCCCGGGAGAAGACACCCTGGAAGCCGCCACCGCGCGCCTGAACCGTGAACTGGAGGGTTGGGTGATGCGCTGCCCCAGCCAGTATTACTGGGTGCACCGCCGCTTCAAGACCCGCCCGCTGGGGGAAAAGAAGTTTTACTGACGTACGCCACGCAGACATCCTCCTGCGCGCCATGACGTGATTGGAGGATAATTGCCGGCATGAACTGGAACTTCACCAAAATGCACGGCGCCGGCAACGACTTCGTCGTGCTCGACGGCGTACGCCAAACCATCGAAATGACGCCCGAACGCGCCCGCGCGCTCGGCGACCGCCATTTCGGCATAGGCGCGGACCAGATCCTGCTGGTCGAACCGGCTTCGTCGCCCGACGCCGATTTCCGCTACCGCATTTTCAATTCGGACGGCAGCGAGGTCGAACACTGCGGCAATGGCGCGCGCTGTTTCGTGCGTTTCGTGCACGAGACCGGCCTGTCCGACCGCAATCCCCTGCGGGCGGAAATCGCCACCGGCATCATCGTGCTGGACGAAGGCGACGACGAACAGGTCACCGTCGAAATGGGCAGCACCCGCTTCGACCCGGCTTCCCTGCCCTTCGATGCCGCCGGCCTGGCCACGCGCTCGGCGGGCGCCGACACGCTGTACACCTTGCCTCTGCTGGACGGCGTTGCGGCAGCGGCGCCGTCCGCTTGCGGCGATCTGCCGGCCACGGTCGAGGTTTCGATTGTCGCTATTTCCAATCCCCATGCGGTACAGATCGTCGACGACGTCGACCGCGCGCCGGTCGAACGCATCGGGCCACTGGTGGAATCGCACTCGCGCTTCCCGCGCCGCGTCAACGCCGGCTTCATGCAGATCGTCGATCGCAACACCATCCGTCTGCGCGTCTACGAACGGGGCGCCGGTGAAACGCTGGCCTGCGGCACGGGTGCGTGCGCGGCCGTGGCTGCCGGCATCCGCCGCGGTGTGCTGGACACCCCCGTGCGCGTGCATGCGCGCGGCGGTGTGCTGACGGTGGACTGGGATGGTTCGTCGTTGCGCATGACCGGCCCCGCCACGTCCGTCTATACCGGCCTGGTCGATATCGACCAGCTGGTTTTTTCCATGGCTTTGAGCCGGTGAATCCAGCCTTGGACTTTGCCGTTCAAGCCTGCCTTTCAAGCTTTGCCTTTGCTTTGCCATTACCGCCCGATTTCTGAGTAAGCCCTGCTGCCGCAGCCGCCCTGCCGCTCAGGCCCTACCGACAAGGCTCCAATAATGACCAGTGATTCGCCCTCCATGACCGATACGACTCTCAGCGCCGACCAGGTTGCCGACTTCCTGCGTGACAACACCGAGTTCTTCACCACCCACGCCGAGCTGTTCGCCACCTTGCCCGTCCCGCATCCGCACGGCGGACGCACGATTTCGCTGGGCGAGCGGCAGATCTTCACGCTGCGCGAACGCAATCGCGAATTCGAATGGCGGCTCAATGAATTGATCAACACCGCCAGCGTCAACGAAAGCATCAGCACCAAGCTGATGCAATGGTGTTGCCGCCTGCTGGCCGAAACGGAAATCCAGCGCCTGCCCGGTGAGATCGCGCTGGGCCTGGCGCAGCAGTTCGACTTGAATGAAGTTGGCCTGCGTCTGTGGCGGCTGGGGCAAGTGCCGGACACCGGTTATGGCGCGGCGGTTTCGGAAGACGTGCGTACCTTCACCGACAGCCTGAAAGTGCCGTACTGCGGCACCGACACCGCGTTCGAGGCGGTCAACTGGCTGACGGCAACGCCGCGTTCTCTGGCGATGATTCCGCTGCGCCCCGCGCCCGATGAGCCCAGCATCGGTTTGCTGGTGCTGGGATCGGACGATGCTGAACGCTTCGCGGCGGACAAGGGTACGGCTTTTCTCGAAACCATTGGCAGCCTGGCCTCCGCCACGCTGCACCGCCTGGCCGCGGCATAAGCGCGGCCCGACAGGCGACCGGGACCATGGCACGCGCTCCGCAGAACAGGCAGGCCCGTCCCCGCGGCATCGACGACGCGGCGGCGGCAACGCCGCGCTCGCGGTCGCCATCGCTCGCCTCGCATTCGGCGGCATCATCTGCAAGCGCTCCACCTGCAGCGGCAGCTTCAACGTCCGCGCCACTGCCTGCGCCCATGCAGGCGTGGCTGGCGCATCTGGAGACGGCTCGGCGTTATTCGCCGCATACGCTGGATGGCTATCGGCGCGACCTTGCGCACCTGGCCAAACTGGCGGGCGAGCGGCCGTTGGAGCAACTCACTACCGGCCACATCCGTCAGTTCGTCGCACGCCTGCATGCGCGGGATCTGGGGCCGCGCAGCCTGGCGCGTGCGCTCGCGGCCTGGCGCGGTTTCTATCAATGGTGGGCGCAGGAAGCGGGGCTGCCGGGCAATCCCGTTGCCGGCGTCAAGGCGCCCAAGACGGTGCGCGGGCTGCCCAAGGCACTGTCGGTGGAACAAGCCCAGGTCTTGCTCGAAAGACCCGCGGCGCAGGCCGCGACGGAGCCCGTCGCGTTGCGCGATCAAGCCATGTTCGAACTGCTGTATTCCAGCGGTTTGCGGCTGGCGGAACTCACCGGTCTGGATTGGCGCTACGCGCGTAGCGCCGAGCATGAGTCCTCCAGCTGGCTGAACCTGGACGAGCACGAAGTCCTGGTGCTGGGCAAAGGCGGCAAGCGGCGCTCCGTACCCGTCGGCGCCGCGGCGCTGACCGCGCTACGGGCGTGGCTGGAAGTACGCGCGCGTTTACTGGGCCCGGCCAGCGGACCGGCCGATGTCGCCGCGCTGTTCCTGGGTGAGCGCGGACGGCGCATCACACCGCGCGTCGTGCAAAGACAGCTGGAAAAAGTAGCGCAGGCCAGCGGCTTGCCGGTGCACGTGCATCCCCACGTGCTGCGCCACAGCTTCGCCAGCCACGTTCTGCAGTCAGCGCAGGACCTGCGCGCGGTGCAGGAAATGCTGGGCCACGCGAACATTTCCACCACGCAGGTCTATACCCGGCTGGACTTCCAGCATCTGGCCAAGATCTACGACCAGGCCC
The DNA here is from genome assembly GCF_021325795.1 of Bordetella sp. LUAb4. Taxonomy (GTDB): domain Bacteria; phylum Pseudomonadota; class Gammaproteobacteria; order Burkholderiales; family Burkholderiaceae_B; genus Bordetella_C. The sequence goes on from NZ_JAHPZX010000001.1 coordinate 1,332,209, forward strand.
ATCCCCGAGCTGGCCGCAAGTCCTGAAGCGCGTCGCCCCCAAGCAGGCGGTAGAGCCGGCCTTCCTTGTTACGCTGTGCCGCTAACGGCGCCGCCCAATAGCAGCAGCCCGAAGGCGAACACGGCGACGGCGGCGCAAGCCTGCGTCGCATAGCGCAGGCGCCCGGCCCAGGCCGGCGACAGACGCGCGCCGCCGCGTATGAGCAGATCTCCTGCCGCCACTGCTGCCCATACCAAGGCGGCGACGGTCAGGCCGGTTCCCAGGCCCATGGCCAATGCCGAGACGACGCCGGCCAGATAGAAATCCTGCGCCAGCGCGAAGACCAGCACGATCAAGGCGCCACTGCACGGGCGCAGGCCGACCGCCAGGATGGCCGACCAGGCCTTGCGCAGGTCCAGCCGGCCGGCCACCGCCTGCGTCGGTGGCACGTGCGCATGGCCGCAATCACAGTCGATCCCGTGCACGTGGGGACCGTGGTCGTGGTCATGGCTGTGACCGGCGTGGGCGGCGCGGTCGGCTGAGCTTTTGCTTGGCCATAGCGGCCGAATCGCCTTGCGCCATACCAGCCAGGCGCCCAACATCGCGATCATCGCGAACGAGCCGGTTTCCAGCCACCGGGTGGCCGCATTCATCGTCCCCGCCGTCACCCGCAGAATCCCCGCAGCCACGCTCACCAGCAGAATCGCCACCAGCGCTTGCACCAAGGCCGATAGCAAAGCCAGCACAGCACCATTGCGCGCAGTCTGGCGATTGGCCAGCACATACGTCGCGACGACCGCCTTGCCATGCCCGGGTCCGAGCGCATGGAAAATGCCGTACGCGAAGGACAGCCCGACCAAAGGCCAGGCGGCCCAGGCATCGTCCTGCCACGCCCGCAACGCCCCCGTCAGTTGACGATAGAAGTGACTCTGCCAGGCCGACACCCAGCCGAATAAACGCAGCAACCAGTCAGGTCCGGTCATCGCACCGCCGCCCGCCTCTGGCACGCCAAAAGGATGCGGCGCTGCCGTAACCGGCAGAAGCAATCCGGACAGCAACATGCCGATGAAGACGGCGAGCCAAAGTCCCATCCCGCCCCGTCGAAGCCCACGCCCCTCCATCACGGGCAAGTCAGCCTGATTCGATGCGTCAGCCCCTTGGTGATCGCAAACAACTCTTCGGGCAGATCGGGCTGATCGGCCGGGACGGCGGCCAATTGCTGCACCAACTCGGCATCGAGAGGCTTGGGCGGACGATAGTCAGCGCGGCAAGCCGCCGGCGCATGCTCCAGGGAAATCGCACCGGGCGCGCTGAAATCGTAAGCCACGAAATAGGTCGGATCGATGATGTCCACGTCCACGCCTTGCGCGCCCGGCGTCACCGCTTGCCGCAAAGGCAATGTGAACGCCAGCACCATGGCCTTGCGCCCGGCGTCCCATTCGACCTTGGCATCGCGCGGCGCGCCATAGACGAGCGCCTTGCCATCCACCGCCACGCGCGTGAAGTAATGGGAGATCGGCTCCCCCAGCGCGCCCATCCATTCTTGCGCCATGCGGTCCAAGGTGGCGGGCGACAACTGGCCCTGCTTGTCCGCCAAGCCCTGCGTCGTATAAGCGACGAACATCTCGTCGAACTTCCAACGTTCGCGCACCGCTTCCAGCCGGCCCTGGCCGTCGAACACCAGCACAGCCTGGCCATCTATCCACATATGCGGATGCGCCTGCGCCGGCGCGACGGCCATCAAGGCAGGCAGCGCCAGCACCGAGGCAGTCAAGCTACCGCGACGCATGACGTATCGGCCTATGCCGTGCAAGACGCGCATCATCGAGGCCGCGACGACCCTCACTGCTTCAACGCCGCCATGAACTGGCTCAGGTTCCACTCGAACATGCCCAGATAGGTGGCCGCCGGCAGCCCCGGCTTGGCCAAGGCATCCGAGTACAAAGTGCCGCCCACGCGTGCGCCGGTCTCGCGCGCAATCTGCTGCGCCAGTTTCGGGCTGCTGACGTTCTCGACGAACACCGCGGGGACTTTCTCCTGGCGGATCTGCCCGATGATGCGGGCCACGTCGGCGGCGGACGGCTCGGCCTCGGTCGAAACCCCCATGGCGGAGATGAACGTCATTCGGTACGCATCGCCGAAATAGCCGAAGGCGTCATGCGACGTCACCACCCGGCGCCGTTCCGGCGGCAGGCCCGCGAAAGCCTGCTTCACGCGCGCATCCAAAGCCTCGATGCGCGACGCATAGGCTTCAGCGCGCTGGCGATACGCATCGGCATGCGCAACGTCGGCGGCCGCCAGCGCGGCGCCGATATTGCGGGCATAACGTGCGCCATTAGCCAGGTTCTGCCAGGCGTGCGGGTCGATATTGCTCTCGTGCCCATGATCGTCATGCTTGTCGCCGGTATGGACGTGAGCATGCCCGCCGGACGCGTCGGCGCTGAAATCACGTGGCTTCACGCCCTCCGACGCCACCACGGTGGTGCCCTTGAAACCGGACGCGCGCACCAGCTTGGGCAACCACGTTTCGAAGCCCAGGCCATTGACCACCAACACCTGCGCGGCAGCCAGGCGGCGTGCGTCGGCCGGCGTCGGCTCGTACTCATGGGCATCGCCATCGGGACCAACCAGCACGTCGAGCTGCACGTCGCTGCCGCCGATCTGCTTCACCATATCGCCGAGGATGGAGAAACTGGCCACGACCTTGAGCGGCCCAGCTTGAGCAGGCGCGGCCGCCGGCGTTTGGGTCTGGTCCTGAGCTTGGGCATAAGCAGACCCTCCGCCCCCCAGCACCCCCACCGTAGCCATGGCCAAAGCCGACAACATGCGGCGAAGAATGGATAAAACCCGGGGTGAAACCCTGGGTAAAAAATGGGTTGGAAACCGGAGCAGAAACCGCTGGGAGAAATTGGCGAATGCCATGGACGAATACTCCGTGGAAAATCAGCGCGCACCGCGCCGCGCGCGCCGTGAGAAATCCAGCAAGCCGCCCTGCGGCCCGCCGGCGACGGAAATCAGATAGACGGCGCCGGCCGCCAGAATGATGGCGGGCGAAGCGGGCACGTTGTAGTGATAGGAAATCAGCAAGCCCACCAGCGAAGCGAAGGCGCCCAACAAGGCCGCCAGGGGAATCTGCCCGGCGGCGGAGCGCACCCAGAACCGCGCGGACGCGGCCGGCAGCATCATGATGCCCACCACCATCAACGTGCCCAGCACTTGAAACCCCGACACCAGGTTGAACACCACCAGCATCAGGAAGACCATGTGCACCAGCGAGCCCCCGCCGCCGGCGGCGCGCAAGAACCCAGGGTCCAGGCACTCGGCCACCAGCAGGCGATAGATCGCGCCCAGGGCCAGCAAAGTGATGGTGGCGCACACTGTCACCAACAGCAGCGCGTCGTCATCCAGCCCCAGCACCGTGCCGAACAGGACATGCAGCAAGTCCATATTCGAGCCGCGCAGCGACACCAGCAGCACGCCGAGCCCCAGGGAGATCAGATAGAACGCGGCAAAACTGGCGTCCTCGCGCAGCGGCGTCAGACGCGATACCACGCCCGCCAGCAACGCCACGGCCAGGCCAGTGATGATGCCGCCCAGCAGCATGGCCGTCAGCGACAGGCCCGACAACAGGAACCCCGCCGCGACGCCGGGCAAGATGGCATGCGACATCGCATCGCCCATCAGGCTCATGCGACGCAGCACCAGAAACACGCCCAAGGGCGCGGCCCCGCAAGACAGCGCGACAGACCCGGCCAGGGCACGCCGCATGAAACCATAGTCGAGAAAGGGCGACAGCACCCATTCGTTCAATCCCACGCCAACTCCTGGTCGCGCAGCGCACGGGCGGCGCGCAAATTCTGTTCGGTAAGCACGTCGGCGGTTTCGCCCCAGGCCACGGTGCGGCCCGCCAGCAGCAGCGTGCGGGGAAAGTGCGCCCGCACCAACTCCATATCGTGCAGCACGGCGATCACCGTGCGGCCCTGCGCGTGGCAGCCGGTCAGCAGCGCCATCAACTCCTCGGTGGTGTGGCTGTCGACGGCGGCAAAGGGCTCGTCCAGCAGCAGCACCCCGGTATCCTGCAACATCAGCCGGGCGAACAAGGCGCGTTGCAACTGGCCACCGGACAGCGTGCCGGCAATGCGGTCGCCCAGGTCCTGCAGCCCGACGTCCACCAGCACCTGATCGATACGGTCCCGTTCGGACCGCCCGAAGCGGCGCCAAGCCCCCACGCGGCGCCAGGCGCCCATGGCCACCAGTTCGCGCACAGTGATGGGAAACGAACGGTCCAGGTCGGCCGCCTGCGGCAGCCAGGCCAGTTCACGCCGGCCGGCACCACTCACACGCACGTTGCCGGCCAGTGGCCGCAACACACCCATGATGCCTTTGATCAGCGTCGACTTGCCCGCCCCGTTGGGCCCGACGATGGCCGTCATGGAGCCCGGTGTGAACACCCCGCTGACGTCGCTGACGGCGGGACGACCGCGCCAGCCAAAAGAAACGCGGTCGACCTCGATGCCGGCCGCGGCCACCCGATTCACCACCATCCCATCGCCCATCCGGTCAAGGCCCAAAGGCAGGCACATACCGCCAGCGCCACGCCCATGCGCTGCCAGGCCGATGCCAGCAGCCACGAGCCACGGCGATATCCTTCGGCGGGCGCATGGACGGGTGCACGGACGGGCGTATGAACGAGCACGTCAGGGGCGAACACGTCGGCCCGCGCGGCATCGCGGGCGGCGGGGGAGTCCTGGTGGGAGGGTGCGGCAGACATGAGGAGGCGGGCGAATCAAGTTGCGGCAAGGAACCGCGAATCAACGAAAGGATCGACGCAAGGCGGCGCCAGCAAGCGCCGCAGTAGCGCAGCCGTCGCGCCGAACGAATGTTATATCATATCAAATCAATCTCCCCCACGCCGCGACGCGGTATGCTCCTGCCTGTATGCCCACTTCCTCCCGGCCCTCCAAGGCATCCCCTCCCGACCAGATCAGCGCCCAGCTCGACGTCGCCGAAAATCTGTGCGCTCAGCGCGGCAAGCGCCTGACGCCGATACGGCGCAAAGTGCTGGAATTGCTGCTGCGCCACGGCCGCAGCGTCAAAGCCTATGAATTGCTGGAGGCAATGCGCGCAGTGCATGCCGGCGCCGCACCGCCCACGGTGTATCGCGCCCTGGACTTTTTGCTGGACGAAGGGTTGATTCACCGACTCGACGCCGTCAATGCCTGGACGGCCTGCCATGACGCCGGCGGCACGCCGCATGATTTGCTGGTGGTCTGTACCGGTTGCGGCGCGGTGGCGGAGATCAGCGACCCCGCCATGAGCCGCCAATTGGCCGAGCGGGTCGCCCGAACGGGCTATGCCTTGAACAGCCACGAAACCGAAATCCGCGCGCTCTGTCCCGCATGCCAGCAAAAACAGGCGGAACAAGGCGTAACAGGTGGGCACAATCACAGCCACGGCGCCGGGCACGGACACGCCCATTGAGGCTCGGGCACGCCATGTGCTAGCGTGTTTTTGCTTATCCCCTTGAAATGCCGGCTTCTGCCCCCATTTCGCTGTAATCCTCGCGTTAAACCAGGGTAGGCCCGGGGTTTGCCCCCTGCCGCCGACTGTGCTGTAATCCTGCGTCCGGTCGCTCACGCGGCCCCCAGTTCGCGGCCTTGGTCCTGCTTCTGTCCGGCGCGCCTTTTAACGCTCCGGCCCTCCGGGCCCTGCTCCGGCATCTAATTCGCAGTCATCATGAATACCTCGCGCAGTTTGGACAAAATGGTTCCCGTCACCATCCTCACCGGCTTCCTCGGTGCGGGCAAGACGACGCTGCTCAAACGTATCCTGACGGAATACCATGGCCGCCGTGTCGCGGTCATCGAAAACGAATTCGGGCCGGAGAGCATCGACAATGATTTGTTGATTCAGGACAGCGACGAAGAGATCGTCGAACTGAGCAACGGTTGCGTCTGCTGCACCGTGCGCGGCGACCTGATGCGCACGCTCAATGAGCTGCGCGAAAAGCGCCAGGCCGGCAAACTGAATTTCGAACGCGTCATCCTGGAAACCACCGGCATGGCCAACCCCGGCCCGGTGTGCCAGACCTTCTTCATGGACGACGACATCGCCGACTACTACCGCCTGGATGCGGTGGTGACGGTGGTCGACGCCAAGCATGGCATGGTGACGCTGGACGAACAGCCTGAGTCGCAGAAGCAGATCGGCTTTGCCGACCGCATCCTGATTTCCAAGAAAGACCTGGTCAACGAAGCCGACTACGAAGCCCTGCGTGCCCGCGTGCTGCGCATCAATCCGCGCGCGCCGATCACGCCGGTGAACTTTGGTGATGTGGACCTGAAGTCCATCATCGACATCAGCGGCTTCAACCTGAATTCCATTCTGGACATCGACCCGGACTTCCTGGCCGATGAGCACCCGGACGCCGCCCACGATCACGACCATGGACATGATCACGACCACGATCATGAGCATGGCGATGACTGCGGCGCCGGTTGCGACCACCCGCATCACCATCATCACGCCCACCACGACGACGAGATCGGCGCATTCGTGTTCCGCTCGAACAAGCCTTTCGATCCGTCGCGGCTCGAGGAATTCCTCGGTGGCGTGGTGCAGGTTTATGGTCCCGATTTGCTGCGCTACAAAGGCATCCTTTACATGAAAGGCGTAAATCGCCGTATGCTCTTCCAGGGCGTACACATGATGATGGGTGCCGAGCCCGGCAAACCGTGGACCGCGAACGAGAAGCCATCCACCAAGATGGTCTTCATCGGCCGCAAGCTGCCCCAGGAGATATTTACCCGGGGACTGGAGCAGTGCCTGGTGGGTGCGGCCTGACGCCGCCCGCCGGATCCGATTCATAGTGGAGTGTTTTCATGGCTACCAAGGCAGCAACGAAAAAATCAAGCAAATCGACGACCGATACACCGGTCGATCTGCCCAGCGAAAAGGAATTGCTGGCCATGCCCGAATCCGACTATATGAACGATCGCCAATTGGCGTTCTTCAAAGATCGGCTGAAGCAGCTGGAACAGGACATTCTGAATAACGCCGGCGAGACCACCGAGCATCTGCGCGAAACGCAGTTCGTGCCCGACCCCGCCGACCGCGCCACCATCGAGGAAGAGCATGCGCTGGAACTGCGCACGCGCGACCGCGAGCGCAAGCTGCTGAAGAAGGTCCAGCAGTCCATCGCCCGCATCGAGAGTGGTGAATACGGCTGGTGTGAGGAAACCGGTGAACCCATCGGCGTCCCCCGCCTGCTGGCTCGTCCCACGGCCACCCTGTCGCTCGAAGCGCAGGAACGCCGCGAGATGCGCCAGAAGCTGTACGGCGACTGATAAGCGCGATTGGTGTTGAAGACGGTGCCCGATGAATAATCGGGCACCGTTTTTTCATTCAAACCGTATAGCGGTACGGCGGCTCGCTGCGCAGCGCCGGTTTATCCAGATGGGGAATGATCGACTGTTCGTACGTCGGCGGCGCGCCAGCCGGCTGCTGGCGCCGGACGACTTCATCGGCCACGGCTTGCCTCATGAAATCCAGACCATACGGGCTGAGCGCCTCGACTGCCACACGCAGTTTGTCTATATTGGTCGCAGACAGACGTGCGAGGAAGGAACGGAACCCGGCCTCTGCCTCCTCGGTGATTACGCCCCCGGAGGTGCGCATCATCATATCCGCGGTTGACAGGGACGCCCGCAACCCGTTCTCGACAGCCTCCGGCACGCGCATGTCCCAAAGGTCCATATAACAGTCCTGGAATTCGTACATGGTCCGGCTAAGATTGGTCAAGGCGTTTGCCACCTCCCACGTCTTACCGGTCTCGACGGCATGCTCCAGCGCTGTTCGTTTGGCGTCGATGAAAGCGCCGATTTCACCTTCACGTTTGGCGCGGCCGGCGGCAATCGCCGACACGATGTGCTCGCTGCCGACCCCAAGTTTTTTCTTGAAGCTATCCAGCACTTGCAATAGCCGAGGGTTCAACTGGGCCGCGAAAGCATACGCCTGCTTCTTGTCCATCGTATTCAATGTGTCGTGGAAAGGCTGCCAGAATTCGTCGTCCACGCCATGCGTGGCACAGTTCGCGATAAATATCTCGGCGGGTCGTTCCGCGCACTGGCGGCGCATGACGTCAAGGATCTCATCGCATCCCCACTTGAATGTCTCATCGGCATCCGAGCCGTGAAGCGCCAGTGCTTGCGCAGCCGACTTGATATGGTTCATGAACGTGAGCACCTGCGTACCATTCCAAGTGCGCGCGTGGGGCACCACGACGTCGTCCACCGTTCTTCGACCTTCAAATTTTTCGAGCAGCCGCGTTAATCGTTTGATGGGAGACAGTTGTAAATCGAGCCGCGCCAATCGATTGATGGGAGACAGCTGTAAATCGAGCCGCGCCATGTGAGGGAGGCAACCTGCGGTCGCCCCGCCCGCGGCCGGCCCCTGTGCTCCGACCGAGAGCACCCCATACAGGTCGAGCAGGATGCCACGGCCCTTGCTGGCGCAGATCTCCTTCTCCCGGCAATCGATTTCCTTTTTGACCATTTTTTCGACTTTGACCAGCAAATAGGCGTCGGCCTCATTCAGCGACTCACTTGGCCAGAAAACGAATCGATCGTTCGCACGCAGCTCGGCAAAACCCTCCCGGATTTTTTGCAGTTGCTCGAAGGGTAGCGACTTCAGGTGAGGCGTGAACGACTGCTCGCATAGCTTGCCCGCTTGGCGAAAGAAGTGCTCACGGGAGTTTTCCGAAAGTGGGCACAGTGAAGAGAGCGATGATGGCTTGGGCAAGGTCATCCACTCGGAGGGGATGTCAGGCTGGCTATCCGTGCTGGTCGATTGGCTATCCTCGCTGTCTGAATGGCTATCCTCGCTCTCGGCGTTATCGACCCGGGCACGGTTGGCATCGATGGATGTGGCTCGCGGAGCGGAAGGGTTTTGCATGGCAAACAAAAAATCCTGCAAATACTGCTTGGCCTCCCAGTCGAAGCGGTTTGCCAGCTGGCTATTCCAGGCGTCGGTGGGAGATTTACCCGAGGCAAGGTCTTTCAGAAGCAACATGATGTTGCGCATGCCACGGACGACCTGGCGACGAAACTGCACGCTGCGCTTGGGTTCCTCCAGGGAGACCGAGCGGCGCCGCTGCTGGCTGCGCAAACCCTCGGCTGCGGCAAGCGGATTAGCGTGGGCGGAAAATTGCGCCACGCCTTGTGCAGCCATGCCATCGGCCGCGGCGCCGGTGCAGTCTGGGGCGAATAAAGGGCTGGGGTGATAGGCGATTTCGTTGGTCATGCAAGATGCTCCTGCTCAATCTGTCGGATAAATCTTCCCGGATGGGTAAACTGCTCAGGTAAATCGGTTCCCGCGGCGCATCGTGAATCACGTTTTTTACGCGTCCTGGCAGGCGCCTCTTGAGTTCCCGCCGCCCTGCCCCCATATGCGTTCCTTCAGCCGAGGAAATCACCATGGAACAATTTCACGCCACCACCATCGTCTGCGTCCGGCGCGGCAAGCGCGTCGCCCTTGGTGGGGACGGCCAGGTCACGCTGGGCAACATCGTCATCAAGGGCACCGCGCGCAAGATCCGCCGGCTCTACCATGACAAGGTCCTGGCCGGGTTCGCCGGTGCCACGGCGGACGCCTTCACCCTGCAGGAACGCTTCGAAGCCAAGCTGGAAAAGCACCAGGGCCACCTGATGCGCGCCGCCGTCGAACTGACGCGTGACTGGCGTACCGACCGCGTCCTGCGCCGCCTGGAAGCCATGCTGATCGTCGCCGACGAAAACCATACGTTGGTGCTGACCGGCAACGGCGACGTGCTGGAACCGGAACACGGACTGGCCGCCATAGGTTCCGGTGGCGCCTATGCGCAATCGGCCGCGCGCGCCCTGCTGGACAACACCGATCTGGCCCCCGAAGTCATTGTCAAAAAATCGTTGGAAGTAGCAGGCGAGCTGTGCATCTACACCAACATGAATCACGTCGTCGAAACCCTGGGTGAATAAGCCCCTGTTCCGTTTCAACGTCCCCACGTTCTACTAGGACCCATCGCCATGTCCGCAACCAGCATGACTCCCGGAGAGATCGTCTCCGAACTGGATAAATTCATTGTCGGCCAGGGACGCGCCAAGCGCGCCGTGGCGGTCGCCCTGCGCAATCGCTGGCGCCGCCAGCAAGTGGCCGAGCCGCTGCGCCATGAAATCCATCCCAAGAACATTCTGATGATCGGCCCCACCGGTGTGGGCAAGACCGAAATCGCGCGCCGGCTGGCCAAGTTGGCCAACGCGCCTTTCATCAAGATCGAAGCCACCAAGTTCACCGAAGTGGGTTACGTCGGCCGCGATGTCGACACCATCATCCGCGACCTCACCGAATATTCCATCAAGCAGACCCGAGAGCTGGAAACGCGCCGTGTGCGCAGCCAGGCCGAGGATGCCGCGGAAGACCGCATTCTCGATGCGCTGGTGCCGCCCCCCCGCTCTGCGTCCGGCGAGCCGGAGCGCAATCCCGACAGCAGCGCCCGCCAGACATTTCGCAAGCGTCTGCGCGAAGGCTCCATCGACGACCTGGAAATAGAGATCGATGTCGCCCAGCCGGCGCCGCAGATGGACGTCATGGGTCCGCCGGGGATGGAAGAAATGACCGAGCAGTTGCGCGGCATGTTCGCCGGCCTGCAGCGCGACAAGAAGAAGTCGCGCAAGCTCAAGGTCAAGGAAGCGTTCAAGCTGCTGGTCGACGAAGAAGCCGCCAAGCGCGTCAATGAAGAAGACCTGCGCGCCGCGGCCATCACCAACGTCGAGCAGAACGGCATTGTGTTTCTGGACGAGATCGACAAGATCGCGGCGCGCCAGGAAAACAGCGGTGGCGGCGAAGTGTCGCGCCAGGGCGTGCAGCGCGATTTGCTGCCGCTGGTGGAAGGCACCACGGTGAATACACGCTACGGCATGGTGCGCACGGATCACATCCTGTTCATCGCGTCGGGGGCGTTCCACCTGGCGCGGCCGTCGGATCTGATTCCCGAACTGCAAGGGCGGTTCCCCATCCGGGTCGAACTCGATTCGCTGTCGGCGGCCGACTTCGTGCGCATTCTTTCCGCGACCGATGCCTCGCTGACCAAGCAGTATGTGGCGCTGATGGAAACCGAGGACGTGCACCTGGACTTCACCGAAGAAGGCGTGCAGCGGCTGGCCGAGTTGGCTTTCGCGGTCAACGAGAAGACCGAGAACATCGGCGCGCGGCGCCTGTACACGGTGATGGAGAAGCTGCTCGAGGACTTGTCCTTCGATGCCAGCAATGCTTCTGCCAGCGGCCGGGTAGTGCGTATCGACGCCGCCTACGTCAACGACAAGCTGGAAGAAGCGGCAGGCAGCCAGGACCTGGCGCGCTACGTGTTGTGATGGCGCGGTGCCGGCATGCGGCGGGACTGCCGGTGCCGGTTCGTGCGGCCCACGTCGAACCGGCTCGTAGCGTCTTAAGTCTCGTCGACCGGCGGGACTTCCCGTCCACGAATCAAGGATGCGCGCTCCCAGCGGATGCGTAGCTCGTTCCTGACCATGGCGTCGACCGTCTGCAACAGCGCGGCATCGATGTCGCCGCGATCTTCCGCGGCCGGCTCGAAGGCGTCGGCCGCGTGTGCGCGTAATAGCGCCAAGCCGACCTTGATCTTCTCCAGCATGGAGAAATCGAGTCCCACCGGGGCGTGGCTGCCCAGCGCGCGGCGCAGCAGGAACGCGCGGCGGTCGGCGGTGGGGAAATCCACCTCAACGCTGTTCCAGTCATCGTGGACGTTGATATCCAAAGGGTCGCTGCGATCGTCCGCGCCACCGGCGTCCATACCAGCGCTATCGTCCAACGCACTTGCCGACATCCGTGCGGCGCGATGCGCTTCGTAGTGCGACCACGCATCCATGGGATCTTGCGGACTCATCAACGCCTCGACCAAGGCCGATACGTCCTCGACGGCCATGCTTAGCTGTCGCTCGGACAGGCCGTTCGGCTCGTCGTCTCCCTTCTTTCCGGCAACGCGCTTAGGCAACAGCCAACCGACCATCCGGCGGTGCACGTCGAAGGGCCAGAGCGGCCGGCGCGCCGCGGCTCCCGCCTGCGGTGCATTGGCTGGGGGGTTCTCGGACTGTCGGTATTCGATCGGGTCCTGCATGGCATTCCTCCTCGGTTTGGCGCCGATGTACGTACCGGCGCGTCCACTGCGTGGAGACGACCGGTCATCGCAATCGATATGAATTGAAATTATTGAAATAAATTACGGCCAAGCCCCGGCTGGGTAACGTTTAAAAGTCGGAAGTTCCATCAGATCGTCCCGGATAGGGGCAGCGTTTTTTCGTTTTTTGCGCACGGACATGGGCGACCAAGTCGGTCCTGCGGACCGGCTAAGGTTGAGGGGCGACGCCCCTCGACCCCTCGCTGTCATAGGGCCGCGGGCGAAGGCCCTCAGCACTACCCGCCATGGGGTCAAGGGGCGCAGCCCCTTAGCGCTTCCGCCGCGTCCTGGCGTCCATGACCCCCGATGGGCTAGGATAGCCACCACGCTTCTATCAGGATCCGATACCTTGCCCGCCAGCCCCCCTATCCGTCCCGCCACGCCCGCCGATATCCCTGCCATCCTGGCGCTGATGCAGGGCCTGGCCGAGTACGAGAAACTCACGCATCTGTTCGCCGCTACCGAGGCGAACCTGCATACCTCTCTCTTCGGCGAACAGCCGGCGGCGCAATGCCTGGTCGTCGAAAACGAGACCGGTACCGGTCTGGTGGCCTACGCGCTCTGGTTCCAGAACTATTCCACCTTCCTGGCCAAGCCCGGCCTCTATCTGGAGGACCTCTACGTCCACCCCGACCAGCGCGGCAAAGGCATCGGCAAGGCCTTGCTGCTGCGCCTGGCCGCCATCGCGCTGGAACGCGGCTATGGCCGCTTCGAATGGACCGTGCTGGACTGGAACCAACCGGCCATCGACTTCTACGAAGGCATGGGCGCGCAGATCCTGCCCGAGTGGCGCATCGTCCGGGTCGCCGGCGATGCCCTGGTCAACATGGGAAAGAAGGGAGCGAACCATGGCTAACCGCCTGTCCGTCATCGCCACCCGTACCGGCGACGACGGCACCACCGGCCTGGGCGACGGTACCCGCGTCAGCAAGGACGACCTACGCATCGCCGCGATGGGCGATGTCGACGAGTTGAACAGCACGCTGGGGCTGGTGCTGGCCGAGCTTTCTGAAGATCGGCTGGCCAGGGACCTGCGTAGCATCCAGCATTGCCTGTTCGATCTGGGCGCCGAGCTGAGCATCCCTGGCTATGTGGCGGTCAAGGAGGAACACGCGCGGGATCTGGACGACTGCCTGAAGCACTACAACGCCACGCTGGCGCCGCTGCAGGAATTCATCCTGCCCGGTGGCACGCGCACGGCCGCCCTGCTGCATGTGGCGCGCACCGTATGCCGGCGCGCCGAGCGGGCCGTGGTGGCGCTGGGCCGCGTGCAGACGGTGCATCCGCCCGTGCGGCAGTACCTAAACCGCCTGTCGGACCTGCTCTTCGTCGCCGCGCGCCACGTCAATCAGGAAGCGGGCACCGGCGACATCCTCTGGAAAAGCCCGAACTCCCGCATAGGTGCCTGATCGCAGGAACGTAGAAACGTAGAAACGTAGGAACGTAGAAACGCAGGAACACAGGAACACAGGAACACAGGAACACAGCAAAAAGGCCAAACCATTCTCATGGTTTGGCCTTTAATTTTCCGCCAGCCGGCAGGGCTGGCAAAGCACCGAGCCCGGTTTAATTCACGCCAGCCGCATGCGCCTGCTCGTCAGCGTGGTACGACGAACGCACCATGGCGCCCACCGCAGCGTGCGAGAACCCCATTTCATAGGCCTCGCGCTCGAACATCGCGAACGTGTCCGGATGCACATAACGCAACACCGGCAAATGATGCTCCGACGGCTGCAGATACTGGCCTATGGTCAACATGTCGACGTTGTGCGCGCGCATGTCGCGCATGACTTGGAGGATCTCCTCGTCGGTCTCGCCCAGGCCCAGCATCAGGCCCGACTTGGTCGGCACGTCCGGATGCAGTTTCTTGAACTCCGCCAGCAGCTTCAGCGAATGCGCATAATCGGAGCCCGGGCGCGCCTGCTTGTACAGGCGCGGCACGGTTTCCAGATTGTGGTTCATGACATCCGGCGGGCCGGCGTTGAGAATGTCCAGCGCGCGATCCAGCCGGCCACGGAAATCCGGCACCAGCACTTCGATACGCGTGGACGGCGATTGCTCGCGCACCTGGCGAATGCACTCGACGAAATGGCCGGCGCCGCCATCGCGCAAGTCGTCGCGGTCCACCGAAGTGATCACCACATACGACAGCTTCAGCGCGGCAATGGTGCGGGCCAGGTTTTCCGGCTCGTTGACATCCAGCGGATCAGGGCGGCCGTGGCCCACATCACAGAACGGACAGCGGCGCGTGCACTTGTCGCCCATGATCATGAACGTGGCGGTGCCCTTGCCGAAGCACTCGCCAATGTTCGGACACGAGGCTTCTTCGCAGACCGTGTGCAGATTGTGTTCACGCAGAATGCGCTTGATATCGTAGAAGCGCGAACCCGGCGTGGCAGCGCGCACGCGGATCCATTCGGGCTTCTTCAGACGCTCGACCTGCACCACCTTGATGGGGATGCGGGCGGTCTTGGCCTGCGACTTCTGCTTCTGCGTGGGATCGTAAGGGGCGGCGGCCGGTGCATTACCGGCGGCGGGCGCGTCGTGGGTCGCGCTGGAGGACGTATCAGCTGACATGGATCTAGGTTGCTTCGCGCGGCGCGCTAAGGCGTCGCCTGGAATCAAAACGACATCATACTCCCCGACGGCACGCGGTCCTTGCGGCAGACCCTGGCGCGGACCGGGCTTTTACGTTTTACGCCAGGCAGACGCCGCAGCCTGCCCCACGGCGCCGGCGCGGTTACACACCAGGGCAAGCCGGCGGGCCAACTGCTCGCCCACCTCGGTCAGATCGACGCGTACGCCGCAATGGGCCATATCCGTGGTCGCCAGATTGGCATAGCCGCAGGGATTGATGCCATCAAACGGCGCCAGATCCATATCCACGTTCACGGCGACGCCGTGATAAGTACAGCCCGAGCGTACCTTGATGCCCAGCGCCGCGATCTTGGCCAGTTCGCCGTCGGCACCCGGTACGTAGACGCCGGGCGCGCCCGGCTTCCTACAGGCCGCCACGCCGTAGTCCGCCAGCAGGCCGATCACGGCATCTTCCAGGAAAGCGACGTATTCCTTGACGTACAGCCCGGCGCGGCGCAGGTCGACCAGGACATAGGCCACCACCTGGCCGGGGCCATGATAGGTGACCTGTCCGCCACGATCCGTGCGCACCACAGGGATGGCACCGGGCGCCAGCACATGCTGGGGCAAGCCGGCCTGCCCCAGCGTGTAGACCGGGGCATGCTCGCATAACCAGATTTCGTCCGCCGTGGCGGGCGTGCGGGCCTCGGTGAAGGCCTTCATGCCCTGCCAGACCGCCTCGTAATCGGCAGGACGGTCCAGCCAGCGCTGCGCCGCCGCACCTGCGCCAGCAGGACCAGCGCTGTCAGCGAAAGAATCGGCAAGCGTATCAGCGAGCGGGTCGGCAAGCGTATCGGCAAGCGAGTCAGTGGGCGAATCGGCAAGCTGGCCCGCCGCCACGCCGAGGTCCGTCGTCACGGCCATGGATCCTGGCTTACAGCACGATGGACACCAGATGGTGTCCATGCAGCGCGCGGTAAAGCTCGTCCAACTGCTCGCGCGAGGTAGCGCGCACGGTGAACGTCAGACCGATATAGTTGCCGCCCTTGCTGGGCCGCATCTCGACCGTGGTCGGATCGAAGGCGGGGTCGAACTGCAACACCAATTCGGTCAGCAACTGGGCGAATTCCGGATGCACCTTTCCCATCACCTTGATGGGAAAGTCGCTGGGATATTCGATGAGGGAGTCTTCAGGAGCGATCGTTGTCATACGAGATATATGGGGGTGGCCGTCGCCTTTCCAAGCGCGCGGCACTCCCCACCTAATCGAGCCGCGAAGGGAAGCACGCATCCAGGCATCCAGGCATCCGGCCCTGGCAATTGGCCTTGGCCTTGGCCTTGGCTTCGGCCTTGGCCCCAGGCCCCAGGCAAAGACTGCGTACTCAGCGAGGCTTCAGTGTTTACAGGCCCTAAGCCAACAGGGCCGCGATCCGGGCATCATACCCCGCGCGCAATTTGGCATAAACGGGGCCGGGCTTACCGCTGCCGACCGGGCGGCCGTCCAGCCGCGTGACCGGCAGCACTTCCCGGGCGGCGGACGTGATCAGCAGTTCATCCGCGGCCTCGACCTCGGCGCGCGGCACATCGCGCATTTCGAAAGGCACGCCGGCCGCTTCCGCCAGTTCAACCAGCAGGCCGTAGCGTATGCCTTCCAGAATGCGATGGTCGCGCGCCGGGCTGACCAGCTTGCCGCCGGACACCACCCAGATGTTGGCCGACGCCGCTTCCGTCAGCAGGCCATCGCGGAATTGGATCACCTCGTCCGCACCGGCGTCGACGGCCGCCTGCTTGGCCAGCACATTGCCCAGCAGCGACACCGACTTGATATCGCAATGCAGCCAGCGTTCGTCCGGTACTGAAATCAAGGCCAGACCGTCCTCGCGCGCACTGGCGCCAGGCCGCGTGAAGGGCGAAACCATGCCGAAGACCGTGGGCGTGACCGTGTCGGCGGGAAAGCCGTGATCGCGCTTGGCCACGCCGCGCGTGACCTGCAAGTACACCACGCAGGACGGCGTCGCCGACCGTTCGATCAGGCCATATACCAGGGCAGTCCAGCCGTCGCGGTCGAAAGGCGTAGCGATGCGGACCTTGGCCAGGCTGCGCTCCAGACGGGCCAGATGCTCCGCGATGCGGAAAGGACGGCCCTCGTAGACCGGGACGACCTCGTAAATCCCATCGCCAAAAATGAAGCCCCGGTCCAGGACCGAAATCTTCGCGTCTTGCAGACGCACGTATTCACCGTTCAGATACGCCTGGCTGTCGCCCGGCACGCCCGGAATCATGATGCTGCTACTCCTGGTCAGCGATGCGCATCGCTGAAAAATGTCGCGGCACGACGCCGCCCCCTGGTCGAACCGGACTTAGTTGAACCAGCGCTTGACCGTATCGACCATACGGCCGAAGAAGCCGGCGCGTTCCACCGGTTCCTGCACCACCAGCGGCTCGACACGCAAGGTCTTGTTGTCCAGCGTCAGGCGCAGCGTGCCGACCTTCTGGCCTTTTTCCAGTGGCGCCACCAGCGGATCGGTGCGCTCCGCAACCGGCTTGACGTCGGCCGTCTTGCCGCGCGGCACGGCGATCCACACCGGTGCGGGCGGACCCAGCTTGACGGTCTCGACCTTGCCTTCCCACACCCGGGCATCCAGGCCCGGCTGCGCCTTGTCGAACAGCTTCACCGTGTCGAAGTTCTGGAAGCTCCAGTTGAGGATCTTCAGGCTTTCCTCGGCACGCGTGGACTCGCTGTCAGTGCCCACCAGCACGGTCAGCACCCGGCGATCGCCGCGCAAGGCCGTGGCAACCAGGCAGAAGCCGGCCGAATCAGTGTGGCCGGTCTTCATGCCATCCACCGACGGATCGGCCCACAGCAGGCGGTTGCGGTTGGACTGCGAAATCTTGTTGTAGGTGAAGCTCTTCTGTTTGTAGAAGTGGAAGTAGTCCGGGTGATCGGTGATCAGATGCGTGGCGATGGTCGCCAGATCCCGCACGCTGGTGATGTGTTGCGGGTCCGGCAGGCCCGTAGCGTTCATGAAGTGAGTGTTCTTCATGCCCAGGCGTTCAGACTCCTGGTTCATCAGGGCGGCGAACGCGGTTTCACTACCGCCGACGGCTTCGGCCAGCGCCACCGATGCATCGTTGCCGGATTGCACGATCACGCCCTGCAGCAGCTCTTCCACCGTGACGGGCTTGCGCGGCTCGATGAACATACGCGAACCGCCCGTGCGCCACGCGTGCTCGGACACCGGCACCTGCTGGTCCAGCGTGATGCGCTTCTCGTCCAACGCATTGAAGACCACGTAGGCGGTCATGATCTTGGTCAGCGACGCCGGCTCGACCTTCTGGTCCGGATTGGAAGCCGCCAGCACCTGGCCGCTGTTCACGTCGATGCTGATCCATGCGCGCGCCGCCAGCGTGGGCGCCGGGATGGACGACAGATCGCCGACGGGGACGACGTCCTTGGAATCCGTGGCGTTGATCTGCGTGGCCCCGACCGTCTTGCCCGGAGCAACGGGCGCAACGGCGGCCGCGGAAGAAGCCGGAGCGGCAGCCGCCGGTGCCGCCGCCGGCGTGGCGGGCTTGGCCTGCGCCCATGCCGCGATCGGGCTGCCTCCCATCATCACTACCATCAGGGCGCCCGCGACGACGCGGCGGGACATGGATACGGGAGTCATGCGGGGCAAAGGCAGTTGTGTCATCGGCAAACGTCGGCGTTCGTAGGCGTGGCGAGGGTGGGAAAGCGACAATTATAGGCAGCGGGATAATTACCGCACTGCGGAGAATGTGGTGGGCATGTCAGCAAGATGAAACGTGATGAAACATCACTCAAGAAATTGAACAGAAAACCTTATGCCACGCGGCTCGCCAGCCGGTTGAGCATCAGGACACAAGTGTGGTGCGGGGGTAACATTCGGCCCCGTGTCGGGCAGCGCTTTGTATCATTACTAAGATATTCGTGACACTATTGCAGGTCACGTGCCGTCCCCAAATTGACGGCTTATTTTCCCGACCCAGCACACATCCATGAGCGGTATTTACCATTTCTGGACGGTTGTTCTGTCCTTGCTTGTTGCAACGCTGGCGTCCTACACGGCCTTGAACCTGGCGGGCCGCATCACCTCGGCGACGACGGATACCGCGCGCCGCACCTGGCTTTCCGGTGGCGCCATCGCCATGGGCATGGGTGTGTGGTCGATGCACTTCATCGGCATGCTGGCGTTCAGTCTGCCCATCCGTACCGGCTACGACTACAGCATGACGGCGGTATCGCTGGCCATGGCCGTCGGCGCATCCTACGTTGCCCTGCTGGTATCGACGCATGGCCCCCTGACCTGGCGCCGCACGCTCATCGCCGGCGCGGTGATGGCAGCGGGCATCTGCGGCATGCATTACCTGGGCATGGCGGCCATGCGAATGATGCCGGCCATCGAGTACGACACCGGCCTGTTCCTGCTGTCCGTGTTGATCGCCTATGTGGCATCCGTGGCCGCACTGTGGATCGCGCATGCCCTGCGTGCCGAAGAAGCCGTCGTCTTCCTGACGCTCAAGCGCATCGGCGCGTCGCTGATCATGGCGGGGGCCATCACCGGCATGCATTACACCGGCATGGCCGCGGCCAACTTCGACGCCAATGCCATCTGCGGCGCCGCCGAAGACCTGGACCTGCATTGGCTGGGGCTGTCGGTGACCGGGGTCACCCTGTTCGTGCTGTGCCTGACGCTGATCCTGTCGGCGCTGGAAAGCCGCTTCGACGCCTCGCGCCGGTCGTGGAGCGGTTCGCTGCAAAAGCTGAACTCCGCGCTGGTGCGCATGGCCAGCATCGACACGCTGACCGATCTGCCCAACCGCGCCAGCCTGACGCGGAATATGGAACAGGCCATCGTGCGCGCGCGCAATGACGGCACGGAATTCGCCGTGCTGTTCATGGACCTGGACGGTTTCAAGAGTATCAACGATTCACTGGGGCATAGCATCGGCGACGGCATGCTCAAGGCCTTCGCCCATCGCCTGCGCGCGCGGGTGCGGCGCGAAGACACCGTGGCCCGGCTGGGCGGCGATGAGTTCGTGGTACTGGTCGAAGGCCTGCCCAACCGCGACGGCGCCGCGCGCGTCGCGCAGTCGGTGATCGACGCACTGCGCGAGGAACTGGTATTCAACGGCACGTCCTTGCGCGTGACCACCAGCATCGGCATCGCCATGTATCCGCACGATGCCGACACCGTCGACCAGTTGATCAAGCACGCGGACATCGCCATGTACGGCGCCAAGCAGGATGGGCGCAACGGTTTTCGCTTCTACGAAGAAAGCATGGGCGAGAGCTTCAAACGCGTACTCACCGTGCAGCAAGGCTTGCAGGACGCCATGACGCAGGACCAGTTGTTCCTGCATTTCCAGCCCAAGTTTTCCGATGGCGGACTGCGCCTGACAGGCGCGGAAGCGTTGATACGCTGGAACCATCCGCGCCTGGGCGCCATCATGCCCGCCGAATTCATTCCGGTGGCGGAACGATCGGGACAGATCATCGACATCGGTTATTGGGTGACGCGCACCGTGTGCCGCCATCTCAAGCGCTGGGACGCACAGGGCCGCGAGCCACTGCGCATCGCCATCAACCTGTCACCGCAGCAGCTGCATCATCCCAACGTCGTGCCGCGCATGCTGGAGATCTGCCAGCAGGAAGGCATCGCGCCCGCGCGCATCATGTTCGAGATCACTGAAACCGTGGCCATGCATGATGCCGAACTCAGTTCGCGCGTGATCCACGCCTTCCATTCGCATGGTTTCAACATCGCCATCGACGACTTCGGCACCGGCTATTCCAGCCTGGCTTATCTGCAGCAATTCCGCGTGCAGCAGTTGAAGATCGACCGCTTTTTCACCCAGGGCCTGGATACGCACGGCGAAGAAGGCCGCAACATCGTCGCGGCCATCGTGGCCTTGGCGCATTCCATGAATATGGAAGTGGTGGCTGAAGGAGTGGAGACCAGCACCCAGCTGGACGCCTTGCACGACCTGTCATGCGACCAGGTGCAGGGCTATCTGCTGGAACGCCCCATGGCGGCCGACAAATTCGAGACCTTCCTCGATCAGACTGCGCAGGACGCACAGCGCGCGGCGCAGGCCGCCACCGCCGGGCTGGACATCACGCCAGGGCCCGCGCCAGCCGCGTAAGCACCAACTGCTTCAGCAGCAGCAATTTGCCGTGGAAGAAATGGCTGGCGCCGGGGATCACCACCACCGGCACGCTGCGGTCGCGCGTCCAGTCCATCAACTCGCTTAGCGGCACCACTTCGTCCTGCTCGCCGTGTACCAGCAGCGTGTCCGGCGGCAGATCGACCTGACGGAACTGGAAACGCCATACCGCCGGTCCGGCCAGGATCAGTGCCACGGGACGGG
This sequence comes from Bordetella sp. LUAb4, assembly GCF_021325795.1. Taxonomy (GTDB): domain Bacteria; phylum Pseudomonadota; class Gammaproteobacteria; order Burkholderiales; family Burkholderiaceae_B; genus Bordetella_C. The sequence continues at coordinate 1,353,381 of NZ_JAHPZX010000001.1, forward strand.
GCTGCCCCGCTTCAGCCAGGGCTGAGTCCAGTTGCGCGGCGACCGACGTGCCAAAGGAGAAGCCCGCCAGCACCCAGGGCAGGTCCTTGAATTCCGGATGCTGTTCCAGCACCTGGGCGACCACCTGCTGCATGTCCGCCGTCTCGCCCTGGGCCTTGTCGAACGTCCCTTCGGAATTGCGCACGCCACGGAAATCCGGTCGCACCGCCACCAGGCCTTCCTGCACGCAGGCGCGCGAGATGGTGGTGACCACCTTGTTGTCGCGCGTACCTTCATGCAACGGATGGGGATGCAGGACCAGCGCCCAGCCGCGGGGCGCGTGCTCGGGCCAGTCGATGGCGCAATCGATACGGCCGGCGGCTCCGGCAAAGGCGACGATTTCGGTGTGGGCGGACATGCTTATTCAGACTGTCTAGGTGGGATACGGGCGGCGGATCGCTCGCCCCCGGCGCTTCGCAAGCGGCGGGGGGATGGAAGCGCTTCAAGCCTTGCATATTAAGCGAACCCGGGGTTGATCCCGGGCCGTGGACCGGATCGGTGAGCCTTAGTGCGTGGCCATCGGCACGCCCATCGGGCCGGCCGGCGCGGGCAATTTCTGCGACAGCCACAGCGCCAGGTCGTCCAGGGCGGCGTCCGTGGCAACGCGCAAGGCTTGCACACCCCCCGAGGCGTCCTGCGTGGCGGCAGGCGCGGCGCGAGTGAAGCGCACGGCATCCACCGTGCGGCGCTCACGCAGCAGCACGGCCTGCAAGGTGATGCGGCCCTCGCTGGATGAGCCATCCACAGCGTAGACCTGTTCGAAGCGCGTCACGGTAAGTTGCAGCACCGGCGCGCGTGCATCGATAGTGTCCGACAGCACGGGGCCCTGCGCGGACAGGCGCTCGATCAAGCGCTGCTGCACCAACTGAGCCGGCGTCGCGGCCCAGCGGTAGGTCGCGTAGGACTGCGGATTCGCGCTTTCCCCGACACGCCAGATCACACCGCTGTCGTTGAGCATGGGCACGGCCGTCGTGTTGACCGAGATCGGTTCACGCTTGGGCAGTGAGGGCATTGCCGGGGCGGACGGCCCCAGGTCGAACAAGGCTGCTTGCGGCCCGCTTACGCGGCCCACGCTGCATCCGGTCAGGGCCAGCGTGGCGGCGGCCAAGCCGATGGCGGGAAGCAGCGCCAAGACCCGGCGCCGGCGGGATGAAGCGTCCTGGCGTTGAGCCACGACGCCGCTGGCAAAGCGGGGGGCCACGAAAGAACGGGCCACGTCTCTGATATTCATGCTTATCTCCCGAAGCCCGCGAAGCCGGCTTCTCCCGGTCCGGGGCGCGACGGCGGCGCGCCGAACAATATGGACTGCGGCGAGTCGCCAACGCGTCGCACTGTCGTCGATACGCCGCGTGCGGTCGCGCTGACCTGATTCGCCATATTGGTAACAGCTGGCAGGGTTTCGCTCGACAGGCGCGAGGCGGCCTCCGAAATCGTCTGCAGGCTGGCGGTAGCGACATCCAGCGCGCCGCCGCGCTGGTCCAGCCGCAACAAGGTCTGGCGCGCGATCATCGCCAGCGCATCGAAATCCTTCGCCGCCGCCTGGGCCTGTTTGGACGTCGCATTCAGGGTATCCAGCAGCGGACCGATCTTGGCGGCCGCCGGCGCCAGTTCGTCACTCAGCACCTTCAGCGAATGGGTCAAGTCGACGGCATTCTGCAAGGACGCATGCAGGGCCTGCACGTTCTGCTCGTCCAGCACCTTGCTCAATTGGGCGGAGATACCCGCCACGTTGTCCATGATGGCACCGCCGCGCTGGGTGAAGCGTTCCAGCAGGCCGGCCCGCAGCGGAATCACCGGCAAGTCCTTGCCGACCTGCTTCAAGCGTTCGATGGAGCTGCCGTCATCGCGCAGATCCACATTGGCCAGCCCGGTCACCCCTTGCACGCCCAGTTCGGCCCAGGTCGATTCCGTGATGGGCGTATTGGGCGCCACGCCGATGCGGATGCGCACCTGGCCGGGCACGTCTGGATTCAAGGCCAGCGACTGCACCTTGCCCACTGGCACGCCCTGGTAGCGCACGGCCGACTGCGCCGACAGCCCGCCGACCGGCGTGGACGACACGATCTCATAGTCGCGCAGGGAGGCGCGGTCGCGGTTGATCACCACGGCGATCACGATCACCGCCGCCAGCAACAGCAGCGTGAACGCGCCGGCCAGCAGAGCGTAGCTACGGTTTTCCATTATCGAGGTCCTTGGGAGCGAGATCGCCCAGCGCACGACGGCCGCGTTCGCCCAGAAAAAACGTTTGGATGAAGGGGTGGTCCACCTTCAGGATTTCAGACAGCTTGTCGCAGGCGATCACGCGCTTGTCGGCCAGTACGGCGACGCGCGAGGACAGCGCCACCAACGTGTCCAGATCGTGCGTCACCATCACCACCGTGAAATGCAGTTGCCGATGCAGATTGCGCACCAGCTCGACGAACTCATCGGAACGCAGCGGATCCAGGCCGGCCGTGGGTTCGTCCAGGAACAGCAGTTCCGGATCCAGCGACAGTGCGCGGGCCAGCGCCACCCGCTTGATCATGCCGCCGGACAGATCGGATGGCCGCTTGTAGGCGTCCTTGGCGGTCATGCCAACCATGTGCAGGCGGCACATGACCACGTCCTGCACCAGGTCCTCCGGAATCGAGCGCAATTCACGCAGAGGCAGGGCGACGTTGTCGAAGACCGTCAGCGCGGAGAACAGCGCACCCGCCTGGAACAGCACGCCCCAGCGCTGGGCCAGGCGATTGCATTCACCCGTGGACATCTCCGTCAGGGGCATGCCCAGCACCTGCACCGTACCAGCGGCGGGCGTGTCCAGGCCGATGATCGCGCGCAGCAGCGTCGTCTTGCCGGAGCCCGATCCGCCCACCAGCGCCAGGATCTCGCCGGGATAGACCGACAGATTGAGGTTCTCGTGCACCACATGGTCGCCGAAGGCCGTTTTCAGGCCGCGCACCGAAATGATGGGCGCGACCGTCAGGGCCGTGTCGGTGAAAAGATCTGGTTGGTCGCGAACGTCGTCTTTCATAGGGCCACCCGACTGAGCAGGACAGCAAACAGCGCATCGACCAGGATAACGCCGGTGATGGACGTCACCACCGATGTGGTGGTGCGGCGGCCCAGGCTTTCGGTATTCGGTTCGATGATCAGGCCGAAATGGCAGGCCACCATGGCGATGACGATGCCGAACGTCACGCCTTTGGCCAAGCCGATCACGTAATTGGCCAGGCTGATGGCGTCCGGCAGGGATTGCAGGAACCAGGTTCCCGATATGCCCAACTGAGCCCTGGCCGCCAGCATGCCGCCAAACAGCGCCAGGCAGTCGGTCCAGACCACCAGCAGAGGCATGGCGATGGCCAGCGCGACCACGCGGGGCAGGATCAGGCGCTGGCTTTGTGAGATCCCCATCACCCGCATGGCGTCGAGTTCCTGCGTCACGCGCATGACGCCGATCTGGGCGGTGATGGCCGAACCGGAGCGGCCCGCCACCAGGATGGCAGCCAGCACGGGGCCCAGCTCGCGGACGATGGATACGCCCAGCAGACGCACGATGAAGCGATCGGCGCCGAACATCTGGAGCTGCTGGGAGGACAGGTAGGACAGCACCACGCCAATCAGGAAACCGACCAGCGCGGTGATGCCCAGTGCCTGGGCGCCCATGCGGTAGACCTGCGCGGAGATTTCGCGCCAGGGGATGCGGGAAGGATGGACCGCCAGGTGGCCGAGGTCCAGCACCAGCTGGCCCAGCATGACGATCATGGATTTGCCGTGGCGCGCGGCGGTGAAGATTGCGTCGCCGATGGCGCTTACCGGACCCCAGCGGTCTTTGCGGGGTGCTTCGGTGGTGTCGCCGCCAGGATGGGTAGCCAGCGCCTGGAAGACCTCCTGCAGGCCCGTGGAGATGCGCAGGCGCTTGGGCAGGACATCGCCCCAGGCGTGCCACAGCAGATTGGCGCCAACGGTGTCCATGCGCTCTATGCCGGTCAGGTCCCAACGCATGGCCGGCGTCGCCTGGGCCAGCGCCTGGCGCCGCGCCTGGACTTCCCCGGGATGCGCCAGGGCCTGCACGCTCCAGTCGCCCGCCACATAGCAGATGTCGCCGGACTTCCTGAACGGGGCAACAGCGGGGGTGAAGGGCTGGGCGGTATGGACCATGTAAACGGTGGCGGTGGCGAAAGGCCGGTGCTCCTGGGCGGTAACAGCGGTAATCATACGCGGACGGGGCGCAATAATTGGTGACGAGCGTGGGCAGGTGTGTTTCGGAAAAGGGGCGAGTGGAAAGGCTTGAGGGTCCGTTGAGGCACGGGGCGTGCCGGGGACCGTTGGCCATAGGTCATACAATCATGCCGGGCGGGCTTTTTGGCTTGTCGCTTTCGTTGTTGACCGTTGTTTTTGATCTTCGTCTGATCTTCGTTTCTTATCTTTGTTTTTTGATCTTTCGCCGCCTCGGCTTTGCCGCGCAGGGCTTGTGCGCTTTGTTTTTACGCTTTCTATTGCTATCCCATGTCTGACGTCCATCTTCCGCCGCCCGCCACACTCGCCGAACAAATCCGTGAGCGCTTGCCCCATTTCGGCGCGGTGGATTGGGCACAGGAGACGGGATCGACCAACGCGGACCTGCTGGAGCAGGCGCGTTTGCAGGTAGGCGGGCGCGGCCTGCGTCCCTGGTTGCGGGGTGCCCATCTGCAGAACACCGGCCGCGGCCGCGCTGGCCGGAATTGGCAGAATCGCCAGGGGCAGGCGTTGATGTTCTCCTGTGCCTTCGATACCACGCTTGCCGCCGCTGAACTGCCGGCGCTGTCGCCGTTGGCGGGATTGGCCGCGACGGAGGCCTTGCGTGGGCTGGCTGGCGCGGGGGCGGACGCCTTGCGGGTGAAGTGGCCCAATGACGTGATGTGGGGGGAAGGCAAGCTGTCTGGCGTGTTGGTGGAGACCACTCGGAACGCGGTGGACCGCGCGGCGGGGCACGTCGTGGTGATCGGGATGGGGACCAACTTGACCGACGGCGAACTGCTGTCGCGGGAGCTGGACCGGCCGATCGCGGACTGGGCTGGGGTCGGAGCGGCGGTACCGATCGCCGAGGTGGTCGCGACGGTGGCTCGGGCCTGGCAGGAAGCGGTCATGCAACTGCAGGCGTTGGGGTTTCATGCGTTTATCGAAAGGTATGCGCGCGTCGATGCGCTGGCTGGACGGACGGTGCGTGTGCTGGATCGCGGGGAGGTGCTGCAGATGGGGACGGCGGCTGGAACGGATAGGCACGGCAGGTTATTGGTGCGGACAGGTGCGGGAGTGATGCCTGTGTCGGTGGGTGAGATTTCGGTGAGGGCGGCGTGAGGGGTTATGGCGATCCTGATTGATTCGGGCAATACCCGTTTGAAGGTAGGGTTGGTGAGTGTGGGCGGTACGTTAGCCTCAACGATCACCTGTGCCTTCGATAACAACGACACCGACGCGTTTGCGGCATGGCTGGATGGTCTGCCTGCTGTTCCGCGTCATGCGATGGGTAGCAATGTCGCTGGTCTGGAGCGCGCGGCGGCAATCGAAGCGGCGTTGACGCGGCACGGCTGTGCGGTCGAATGGATCACACCGCGCGAGCAGGCGTTGGGGCTGACGTCGCGCTATCAACACCCTGCCCGCTTGGGTTCTGATCGTTGGGCCGCGATGCTTGGCGTGCTCAACCGCCTGCCGTCGCCGCGTCCGGCTTTCCTGCTGGCTTCGTTTGGCACGGCGACGACCTTGGATACTGTCAGTGCCGAAGGCGTTTTTGAAGGCGGGTTGATTTTGCCTGGCCCGGTCATGATGCGGCGGGCGTTGGCCAGCGGGACGGCGGATCTGCCACTGGCGCATGCTGAGCCTGTATTGTTCCCTACCGAGACCCACGCCGCTATTTCTACCGGCGTGGCTGCTGCGCAGGCTGGCGCTTTACTGCGCCAATGGCTGGCCGCGCGGCAGAGATATGGCGGTCAGTCCCCTGCCCTGTTTGTCGCGGGTGGAGGCTGGCACGAGGTCGAGGCGGAAGCCCGGCGCCTGCTCGCCCAGGTGACCGAAGCCACGGGGGATTTGCCCTGCGTGCCGCAGGTAGTCGACAATCCGGTATTGGATGGCCTGGCTGGTTTGCTGCGCGCGCAATCAGCCTCGCCCTCCCCCGATTCTCCTTAGACTTCCCTCACCTGCTATTTGGATACGCGTCCATGCGGATACTGTTCGTGCTTATCGTGCTAGCCAATGTCGTGATGTTCGGCATTGGACAGGGGTGGTTTGGGTTGGCGCCGTCGGAGGAAGGGCGGGATCCGGGGAGATTTCGGACGGAGTTGAATGCGGAGAGGGTGACGGTGGGACAGAAACGCTAGCGTCTCAACCAGGGCCGCAACGCTTGCATTATGCGGTTGGTCGCGCCTGCATGACTGGCCGTCCAAACCAGCGCCGCCTCACTCATGGCAGCACGCCGAGAGCCATCATTGAGTAGCGCCGCCGCTTCGCGCATGGCGTCGGCCGCGTCGGCCACCTGCAATGCCGCTCCAGCGGCTACAGCATCCCGCGTCGCCTGTTCGAAATTATGCATATGCGGTCCCACGATCACTGGCGTACCTGCGGCACAGGCTTCGATCAGGTTTTGACCACCGAGTGGCGCAAAACCACCACCGATGATCGCCACATCCGCCACCGCGTAATAAAACGGCATTTCGCCCAACGTGTCCCCCAGCAAAACTCGTGTATCCGGGGTTATCGCAATTGCATGATCAGAGGCGCGGCGAGAATAGGCGATGCCGTGCTTATCCAAGATTGCCGCGACCTCACTGAAGCGCTGGGGGTGGCGCGGAATCAATAAATACAACGGGTTCCCTGTCGCAGCACCCGTGGTGCGAGCGATCAACTCCACGAACACCGCATCTTCGCCTTCGCGCGTGCTCGCAATTGCGACTACCGGTCGGTTCAGCTGACTTCGCCACACCCGTCCGGCTTGGACCTGCGCAGCCGGGAGCGCCAGATCGAACTTCATGTTTCCTACGACCTGCACGTGGCCTGCGCCTATCTCCCGAAGACGACTTGCGTCCTCCTGCGTCTGCGCGAGTACAACGTGCAGGCGGCCATAGGCTTGTCGCAAAGCGCCACCCAACCACCTCGCTTGCCGTAGCGCCGATGCTGAAAAACGAGCGCTAACCAAAACCATTGGCACATTTTTTCTGGCAGCCTGATAAAGCAAATTGGGCCAGACCTCACGTTCAACCAACAATCCGAGACGTGGCTGAAAATGATGAAAAAATCGTCGGGTCGCGCCGGGAAAATCGTAGGGTAACCACTCCTGTACGAGGCTGCCATTTGCGACCGCCTCGGCGAACAAACGTTGGCCCTCATCACGTCCAGTAACTGTGGTGTGGGTGAGTAAAATGCGCTCACCGACGGCTAGCAGCGCCTGAATCAGGGGCTGCACGGCACGCGTCTCGCCCAAGCTCACGGCATGTATCCAGATATTCTCCCGTGGCGCGGCGCCCTCGTTAGCGCGGTCGTAGAAGCCGAACCGCGGGCCAGAGAATATGCCCCAACGGCCGCCCACTTTACGCGCGCGCGATAGCATCCAGAGCCAGAGCAACGGTGCCAGCAGTCGCAGCAATAGCGAATAAAACGTCCTCGCCACCTCAACCTCGGCCTAACGGCGATGCAACATACAACATGAGCGTATCCTTGCTAGGCTCAAGACCTTTTCAAACAGCAAGCGCCTGTTCTAACGCTGCCAACACCACTTCGCGAGATGGTGGCGCGCCCCGGTCGCCTAAGCTGGCAGTATAAGAATCGCCAACCAGCGGAGTCCGAATGGGGGTAGAGGCACGATATATTCCTATCGTCGGCCGTCCGAGTGCTGCAGACAAATGTGTGAGGCCACTATCTAGGCCGACCATCATGCGAGATCCCGCTAACAACCGAGCGACGGATTTCAAATCCATCCTAGGCGCGACTTCCGCATTGTCGAAGCCTACGATCAGTTCTCTTGCGCGCGCAGCTTCACGATCATTCCCGGCAAGCAGCTTAAGTTGACACCCTGCTTCGCGCAGTCGCGTAAACACAGCGTGCCAATCGGCTTCTGGCCAAAGCTTATCGTCACGACTGGCACTCGGCATGATCACAGCGTAGTCTCCCCCGAGCGCCGCGTCGCCGTTCCTAGTCTCGCGCGCAAAGTGTTGTAAGCCGAAGTCCGGGGTCCCAGAGGGCGTGTACCCGAAGGTAAGCCCTGCGAGCGAACGTTGACGAATGACTGCCGGCTGCCAGAACTGGACGCGGTGGCGAACATCGTAGAACAAAGAGGCCAGCGGCTCACGTGCTGACTTCCAGTCGAGTCCATGCTTGACGCCATGGGATTGATGAACCAACCAAGCGGATTTGAGCAACGCCTGCATATCGAGCACGACGTCATAACGCGTGTCACGAAAACGTTCCCGCAAGAGCTTGCGCTCAGCCCGCACCTGGGGGGACCACCACGACTTGCGCCAGCGGCGGTGGGCAACTTTTATGACATCTTTGACGGCAGGATGCCAGGAAGGAATTTCAGCAAATGATTCTTCAGCGACCCAGTCGATATGAGCATCCAGAACGTGGCGCGCAATGTCCGACATGGCGGGAAGCATATGCACCAGATCGCCCAACGACGAAGTGCGCACAATAAGGATACGAGTCGGCATGTGGATCAATGCGTGAGCCGCAATACATTGCAGTCCCACCAAAATTCATACAAAGGGGCTAACACACAAATTTACACTTCGTCAGCAAAAACAAGCAGCAGCGCAGCAAGCAACTCAGCGCCCGCGCAAAGAATGGCCCCCGCATGTTAACCTGTCTCCCTTTCAAATGGGATCATGCCGACCCCATAAAGCGGAGTTTTCGCTTGCCGGCCGGCAGTTCCCCGATGCGATCTTCAATCGCGTAACTAGGTCCTTAGAATCGGGTGGAAATTCACATCGCCGTTCGTGACGATAAAAATTATCGATGTGAATTGATCCGCCATTGGAAACCGATCCGTTTATGAAATGTGTAATCTTTGGGGGCGGAGGTTTCATCGGCTCTGCGATCGTCGATCGACTTCTAGCGGAAGGACATTCGCTTCGGGTGTTTGAGCGGCCGGGCATTGGCCCCTATCGGAATTTTTTGGCGACTGAGCACGTCGAATGGCTGCACGGGGATCTGCTCAGCGGAGCTGACGTTACGGACGCTGTCGCAGGAATGGACGCAGTAGTCCATCTCGTCTCCACAACATTGCCCAAAAACTCCAACGACGACCCAATTTATGACGTCAACAGCAATGTGGTCGGCACGCTTCTGATGCTGAACGCGATGGTTGCGGCGAAAGTACGTAAAATCGTATTTATCTCCTCCGGCGGCACCGTATATGGCGTACCAAAACATGTGCCACTCAGGGAGGATCATCCTACTGACCCGTTGACCTCTTACGGCATAACAAAATTAGCAATAGAGAAATATCTCCATCTGTTTAAGCATCTCCACAATATTCACCCCACGATTCTTCGTGTAGCCAATCCCTATGGTGCAAGACAGCGTGTGAATAGTGGACAGGGGGTTGTCGGAACATTCCTGTATCAGGCACTTCATTCCAACCCAATCCAAATTTGGGGTGACGGCAGCTCAATACGCGACTATATCTATGTGTCTGATGTAGCGGCGGCATTTGCCAAGGCCATTCACTATGAGGGTGACGAATCCATCTTCAATATCGGCGCTGGCGAAGGTATCAGCCTCGTTCAACTGATTTCTCATCTAGAAGTCGCACTAGGTAAGGATATTAAGGTCAACTATCACCCCGCCAGATCGTTCGACGTACCTGCCAGCGTTCTAGATATCACGCGCGCTAAGGAAGTCCTGGCTTGGGAACCCCAGATAAAACTGGTAGATGGCTTGGTGAAAACGGTTGAATGGATGCAAAGGCTAGATAACGATCAAGACTCGCGTAAATCTTAATAAATTTACCGTTGCAAATATCTTCCGCGTCTTTCCACTGCCCAGAACAATTACCGCTCGAACGACATATCAGACGGTCAACCGCGCGTGCGGCCCGTGACATATGTTTTGCATCGTTGCCGCATCGGATGCGAAGCCTGCTCGCAAGTACCGGCCTTGGTCTACGTTGGATTAAAATTCTCTCCACTGGGCCAACCGCCGCATTCCTGCCATTAGTACGAATAGAGATAGCCCTGCATGCCTCCCTCTCCTAACTGTACCTCACCGTATATCTCCGTCGTCATTCCTGTATATGGCAGCGAATTGATACTCGAGTCATTAACACAGCAACTTCACGACGTGATGACGGAGAACAATTGGACCTACGAGATTGTATACGTCTGCGACAGGTCACCAGATAAGAGCTGGGGAGTCATACAAAAACTGAAGACTAAATTTGACGCAGTACGCGCTCTATTATTGCGCAAGAACGCTGGCCAACATAATGCATTGATCGCAGGGCTCAACTACGCGCGAGGCCAAGTCACCATAACCATGGATGACGATCTCCAACACTCGCCCGCGGACATTCCGCTTTTAGTTGAAACGCTTGAAGCCGGCTCCGATCTCGTATACGCCAAATTTCGCAGTCGTAAACACCCCGCGTGGAAGATTGCTGGAAGCAAGGTAAACGATTTAGCTGCTCGTATGCTTATAAAAAAGCCGGCAGATCTATACCTATCTCCTTTTCGCGCATTTCGGGCGACTATTAGAGAGCAAGTTACTAAATACACAGGCCCTTTTGTCTACATCGATGGGCTCTTACTTGCATCAACCGCGGAGATCGCCTCTGTAGAGGTCGACCACCATGAGCGGTTGGCGGGCAGTAGTTTTTATGGTTTCAAGAAATCCATTTCTCTTTGGTTAAAAATGGCGACGAGCTTTTCTGTCGCCCCCCTCCGGCTTACGTCCTTGGTCGGACTTGTCGTCGCACTGATTGGTTTTCTATTTGCGATCATTCTGATGATCGAACGAATCACATCGGATCAGTTACCGACGGGCTGGGCATCCTTAATCGTCACGGTATTAATCATTGGCGGCATACAGCTTTTGGCTCTGGGAGTTATTGGTGAATACGTCGGTCGAGTGTTACTCACACTCAACGGCCGGCCCCAATATATCGTAGGCGAGTCGCTAGGCTTCGACTCCCCTACCAATGACTCCACAACGCAATGTGAGTAATACGATGGAAAAACCTGAATTCGATCGTTTTGCCGATGAATATTACGATATGCTCGGTAAGAACATACAAAGCTCCGGAGAATCACCGGAATTTTTCTCGGAATATAAGGTTCAAGATGTTGCCGCGCTGCTTCGCCGCACTGGTCTAACGAAAGACATTCGAATTTTGGACTTTGGAGCTGGAATAGGGAATTCCGTTCCTTATTTTCGAAAACATCTTCCTGAGGCGGATCTGACATGTGTCGACGTATCCGCACGTAGTCTGGACGTTGCTAATAAACGATTTCCCGGTATGGCGCATTATCAGGAATTCGACGGCAAACGCCTGCCATTGGAAGACAACACGTTCGACCTAGTCTTCACTGCTTGCGTCTTTCATCACATTCCAGAGAGCATTCATGTTCCTCTTTTTCGAGAAATTTCGCGTGTACTGAAGCCGGGTGGAAAATTTGTCATTTTTGAGCACAACCCTTTAAACCCATTAACAGTTCGCGCCGTTAATACCTGCCCTTTTGATGAAAATGCTGTTCTCATTCGCGCAGGCAATCTCAAAGCGCGGATTGAGTCCGCGGGTTTCGAGCACCCAACGATCAGTTATAGGATCTTTTTCCCGCACTTCTTGCGGCGCCTGAGACGGTTCGAGCCTTCGCTGGCCCGATTACCCCTGGGGGCTCAGTACTATGTTGTCGCCACGAAATAGCACAATCGTGAATCTGCAGCTTATCCGTTTTCTCGCTGTTGGGGCCGCTAACACGCTGATCGGGCTTGCGCTAATTTATATCGCGAAGTTTTTAGGATTTGGCGACGTAGCCGCAAATGCCATTGGATATGGGCTATGCATTGGCCTGAGCTTTTTGCTGAACAAACGGTGGACTTTTGGTCATAGGGGATCGATTGGATCCGCGTTCATGCGCTTTGCTCTAGTGACTGCGATCGCATATCTCGCAAACTTAGCGGTAGTGATGTTCGCGATTCATATCGTTGCCCTGAATCACTACTTGGCCCAAGCGTTGGGTATTCCGGTCTACACCGCACTAAGTTATCTGGGAAGCCGGATGTATGCATTCGCCGCTGTTCAATCCGCTAATGACGCTGCCAGGCACCTCTCTAAATAACAGCGCATTCGATTAGACGGCTGCTCCTATCTCCACAAAAATTCAAATGAAAAGCTCAATAACTTTACGGCCCCAATTTATGTGGGTCTTGCTCTGTACGCTGGTTATCGGATGCTTGAAATTGCCCCTCTTGACATATCCGTCGGTGGACGATATGTCATACATTCAGTCGTCCCTGATAGACAACACCATGCGGAGCGCGTTCGGTGCAGACCTGGGTTGGGGTCGAATAACTTCGGCAGCCCTGCTCTGGATAATTAAAGAGCTGAACATTTCTGACTACGTCGTGGGGCAACTGCTGTTTTTCCCCGTAGAGTTGCTATTCGCGTCCATAATCGCCACGCTTGTTCTACGTTTGAAGCCCAGTTGCGCGCCTTTCGAGCTGTGCTTGATCGTAATAATTGCCAGCTTCCACCCGGGAATTATCGAGCTTAATAGTTTCACGGTGACCCGTCCCGGCATCGCCACCAGCTTCTTGGCCATGTTTCTGTTTTCTCGATATAGCGACCCGGGCCGGCCTTTTCTGCTTGCCATTTGGACAGCATGTGCCACCTTCGTGGTAATGACCTCCTATCAGGGCGCAACCAATCTAATGCTCTTATGCATGGTGACGGTCTTGCTGAGCACCTGGCTACAGAAACCAGATTCTCCCGCTGTGCTAGCCCGGCAAGTCCTGGCCCTTGGAATTGGATTTCTCATCGCCGCGATTATCAACACTATAGTCCTAAAGACTCTTTCGCAGCTAATCGGGATTCGCCAGTTCTATGCCTTGATTTCTCCCCATGCGATGCTCTCGAAACTGGGGCAAATGGCAGCTCGCTTTCCAGACCAGTGGAATGGATCTGGATTCACTCCGCAGGTCACCGCGACGCGTCGCGTCGTGATGATCGCAATACTGATATCTGCCTTGATTGCGAGCATCAAGGCAAAAGTACTTGGACGACGCGAGGCGTGGGTTGGGTTGGGACTGGTAGTAAGTCTTTTCGTTGTCGCAATGCAACCCCTCTCATTGCCGTTCGACTATATGTGGTTTCCCCCTCGTACGGCATTCTGGTTCTTTGGTGCGCTGCTAATTGCCTGCGCAGCCTTCGTCTCTCGTCTACCCGCATCCGGCACGGCCTCCCGCATATGGTTGACAACGCTGTCCATTGGAGCAGCAATTGTCGTCGTACACGGCAGTTTGGCTCTCTCCGCCTACTCTGCGCTGCGGCAGAACGACCAAGCGATCGCGCGTGAAATCGTAGCCCGCATGCAGGAGCACGGTTTCAATTGGAAAGAGGATTCGGTTTACGTTGAATTGCGCGATTGGAATTCTCTGCCGGCTTTCTTGACCACTCCGCAGACCATTGGAGATATGGTCTCCGTTTTCCTCCCGCCGTGGTCGCGGGTCCGCGCGTTGGAGGTCGCGGCTCGCACCGTAATTCGTTCGCCTGCTGACGGCGCGGATAGCGCTAAGAAGGTCTGCGCGGGGATCCCCCCAAATCGCGTACGCTACGACATCGTGTTTCTTCCGGGCCGCGCTATTATCTGCTTCTAGCAGGCAAAGCTCGGACGAGTCGCCTTGCACGCATTCACATGATCGAGTCATCACGTACTCGCATTCGCTGCGTTCGCCTACACGCGCGGGACATCTGCCCGGCCGGCAACCACCTCCTCTCGCGAACGCAAAGCATACCCGCCTCCGTGCTGGTGCAGCGTCCGCCAGTGACTCCGTGTTAGAGATTTGATGCCGAGCTAATGCACCGCGATAGCGTTGGAGGCAACAGAATGCGAAGGTGCGCCGCTCCGCGTTCAATCTCTGGCATCGGCTATCGCTCGTTGACTTAGCTCAGAATTTTGTCTGAACGGGTCGCCCCACGCCCTAAACGAACATCAACAAGCGCCCTAATCGCGCGGCGGGTGGGCCCTTCAAAGAAGAAATGCAGCAGGGCGGCGACGCACCAGACTGTGCACATAGTTAATGTATATCCAACTGATGGCGGCACAGCTTTCATAAGCGGCGCGACTGCCTGGATAACCAAGATATGGACCAGATAAAAAGCGTATGAAGCTTCACCTGCAAGCACCATTACTCTAGAACTCAAGAAACGCTCAATGATTGATCCTCTTGTAACGGAAACAGAGAGAATTAATATAGCGAAAAGCAAAGCGTACGCAGCATCCCAACTGTATGGCGTAGAGTAGAAAGATTTCGAATCCATTAGTACGACAATGGCTATAAGCGAAATATATCCGAGCCCCTTCCAACGCTTTTTTCCCCGCTGTGTAAGCGTTCCGTCCATACGCAAGTAGAGGATCGCGCATAAGATACCGAGGGCAAAGTCGCCCAATCTGGTAAGCGGATTATGGTAGAGCCATCTGTGCGCCGATGTCGGCCATTCGATAGGCTGGTTGGGCGTACTAAAGATATAGAAATAGGCGCCCCCAGCCACCAAGAGCGCTATCACGAGACTGGCCGCCGCTGCGAGTCGGCGCGGGTAACACAGGACTCCCACGCGCCCGAGTGCGCATATCAGGAAAGGCGCGCAAAGATAGAGAAACAATTCTACGCTGATGCTCCAACCCACACCATTGAGCCCGTAGACTACCCCTACATCTCCGACCCATGCCTGGATTCCAAGAAGAAAAAGCGTCGGGTTGGTTTTAAAATCCCCCGCCCACCAAGCGTAGAGCATTGTGGCTGCGTAGAGAGGGTACACGCGCGCGCACCGGGCCACCCAAAACCGGTAGACCTCCATGGAATTGAGAGTGGAAGAAAATCGATCCGAATAGTTATAAGAAATAATAAATCCGGACAGGACAAAAAAGAACGTCACGCCAGCGTACCCTGAGCTCATGAAGGTACCACCAAAGGAAATATTGGGCACTGGGTAATGCCTTACATATACCAATAGGGCGGCAATCGCGCGGAGCCCAGTAAGCGCGTGTATCGATTCACGCCGCGTACCTACAGTCATTGAATTATTCCTACGATATGAAGTCGGACGGATCCTACATATCGCCTCGACTATTTGGAATAAGACTATGGGACGGCAGCGCAAAAAATTACTATTTCTCAGAAGGCCGTCGCAGCTTATTAAACGCTTCCTTCATTCGCAAAACCCAACCTTGAATAGCTGGAAAATCTCGGTGCACCGCGCCTACCGCGTGGGGGAAAGGTGGGTTAAGCGGATAGCATGTTGCTTTTCACCAGGTGGTGTCCTCCCCTATTCGGGACGCCAGTGACAATGCAAGGCCAAGGGGTCGGCGCGACTTCAGATTGGGCTTTTGGATCCGCTACCTCGTACCAGGGAGCCTCGAGCGCCTTCAACTGGAGCGCTACTTGATACGGGCCCGGCCTGAAGGACTTTACCCCGCCCAGACATACAATTATTTTCTACTAGTTACCAAACCGGCCACCAATTGCCTCTTGTTGATCCTTACGGCGCTCCTAGTAGCGTTTGTCTGCCGATTCTGCACCAGCGTAAACTATTCGGGTGGCTGATCGTCTCCCACATCGCAGATCTGGGAGACCTAGCCCCGGCTTTCGGTGACGAAGAAGTCACGAGGTGTGAAACAGATAACTATCCGATCTATCGATGCGGGTCAGGCTCCCCACCAACAGTCACTCCGTTATGTCCCGCAAAGACGAATTTGCTCATGATAAGGTAGGACAGTACTGCCATCGGCGCTGTGAGCAATGCCTGCGCCAAGATGCGGTCGATCTCAATCCCACGTGTCACGGAGCTGATGGCCTCGAGATTGAGCAAAAATAACCCGAGATAGGCGGCGATGAAGCGAAGGAGTCTTCGGGCCGAGAGATCGCGAAACACGATACCGCCTATAGTTAGGAAATTGAAGACGATACCCGCGACGTTGCCTCCCAGCAGAGCGAGCCATGTGTGACCGCCTAGGTAGGCAATGGTGCTGAACACAACGAACCCAAAAAGGGAGTTCAACACTCCCACCAATAAGAAGCGGAACACGCGGACGTCAAAAAGCCTTCTCAGCATAAGTTCCACTCGTTAGCGCTGATATGATTATCCGGACGATGGCGTCACTTCGGGCGAAAGCCGACGGCGATGCTATTGCCGACATTGATCCGCAAACGTCGATTACCAATAAAGGATGGCGCGACTATTCGCTCTGTAATGCCCTTAAGCAGCGCTGGTATCGGGCTAAGCCGCACCCAATAGCGGAGCGAATAACTGTTCGCGAAACTCTTCACGGATATTTTTTCAAAACCGGTTCTTTCGAACAATTCGCGAATCGACTTTCGAGAAAAAATCTGCATGTGCTCGATATCGATAATAGGCGATCTTCGGCCCAATAGCCGATTTACCACGCTGCGGTAGTCGTGCGTCACGGTGACCAGGGCGCCACCAGGGCGAAGCAACCGGAGCGCGGCGTCAGTGATGACGTGCGGATCGCGCACATGCTCCATCGTCATGAAGCAGCAAATAAGGTCGATCGAGCCGGGCTCGAAATTTCCCTCTTCGAAAATACCCTCCCGTATCCATTTCTGCCGCGCCGGCGGAGCTGCCGCGATGGCCGCACTGGATGGCTCTACGCCGATCAGTTCTTCGAAGCCCGCTGCTTTCAGGTGTTCGAGAAAGATTCCCGTACCGGTGCCGATCTCAAGCGCAACTTTCCGCTGAGGCAATGCCTCCAGCACTGACCTGATGGACACCGCATAGGAGTTGGCAGCATCCTCTGCTTCCTCGTTGCTGTCGTACGACGCGACGTGATACGCCTGCGCAAGCTCCTCCACAGGCGGCGGCTCATCGACAAATACAAGATCGCAGGTGCGGCATCGTACCAATTGATGGTTCATGAACTCCGGCTTCTTACGCGATGCGAAGCTGTACTCCGAGAGGCGTGCGGGATCGATATTCCTAGCAATGAATAGTTCGGCGTCAGCGGCCGGAGTGCCGCAAACGGGGCATGGGCGGGAAGAAGGCATCGGGAAGCTCTTGAGTAGGGAAGCCTTGCATCGCATGCAAATCGATGCGCAATAGCCCTGATTTAAGATTTTGGGGAAAAGCGGATTGCATAGACGGCGGGGAGGTCGATTCGATCGGTACGGTCATAGACAGCATCAAAATCGTCCAGCCAAGTATTGAGCGCATGGCTACGCGCAATGATCACCCACCCACTTCGGCGAAGATGATCTGCCGTCCTCTGCAAGAATTCGCGACGCAAAGCCGATGGAAAGAATTCGAAGTTGGTTGCGACGTGCATGGCGGCCCAAGTACCAACAGGATAATGGGGTTGCAGCAAAAAATACTGATCCATTAATAGGAATGGTTCCTTCCGTGCGGATAGTAAGTCCATTACCTGGCGTTCCTGGTCAATTTGATCCTTGCTGACTGCGGGGATTCTCCTCAGCAAGTCCGACTCAGTACTCGGATCACTGTACGAAAGTTTCTCACGCGTTGCGGAAAAACCGAATTCCGCCAGCGTCCCTGCCTGATACGCATTCTGCCAGGTCCCCCATCCAAACACCGTGACCCAAGCGAGGAGGGATGCAAGCATGATCGCCAGGGATTGCCGCGCAAAAAGCCCTTTCGCAATCACAAGCGCATCCTGCAAAACGAGCATCAAAAACGGTAGCAAGTTAAGCAGATTATTGTCATGGCTGCGGCCGAGGTAATAGGAGAAAGTAGAGAAAGCCAAAAGTTGTAATGCAAGACTACGGCGAAAGCGGTCGGTATCGCCAGTGAGCCGCAAACGAGTGCGGACGACGCTGACTGCAGCCACCATCGCGTATACAAAATACCATACGGCGCCGTGTGGATTGATGGGAAGCGGTCCTGGAGGATAGAGCGCATAGGCGAGGAAGGTGCGGAGCACCGGCAGTACTCCATACGCCAAGTAGTAGCCGACGCAGACGACAATGATGGTGCCGAAGGCGACTACCAAAAGGCGAGCCACAGCATTAACGAGGCAGAGCAGACGACTCGAGGCTCCTGCCTTCGTCGCGTAGTCAAACACGTAGACGGGCCACCACACGGCGGTTACATAGAACAACGACTCCGGCGACCAAACGGCACCAAGAATCCAGAGCAAATGCCCGCCAATAACACGGTAACGGAAGCCCATTGTTGGGGTGAATACCACCCAAGCCGTCAACGACACAACGGGAAGAAATCTCATGCCGCTAGTGGACGGAGTCAGATTGGGAGAAAACACCGCTGGGGGATACGCACTCCAGAGCAGGCAAGTCGCGACGCAGAGCAAAAGTACAGCAATATTGCGATAGCGGCTGCCGGCAGCTACGCGCCAAGTAATCGCCCCAATTAGCAATGCATAAGCAAATGTCGCGGTACCAATCACCCAATAGGCAGCGTCCCAGCAATCGACGCCACACACCCAACTGAGCATCAACGTAGGACCTGCGCCGTATTGTGCGGGGATGTCGTGCAGCAGCCGGGCACCGCCCAATACCGCTTGAGCTGGGTCAATGTAGGCCCCCCAGTGATGCCACTGCCTGATCATGGCATAGGGATCAACTACGGCTGCGGTTGAATAGCTGAGATATGCCGCAATCAGCACGTATATTCCGAGCAAGACTGCACGTTCGACACCACCGGCGACGACGGAGGAGGATCGCGCGAGCAAGGCGCCCATTGCACTCGCGAGAATGACCCCAAAGCTCAATAACTCACCCGGCGATATGTCGAGGCCTGCTCCTTGACGTCGCCACCAAGGCAATGTCGCGGATATGATGCACGCAAGCATTGTCGCCGAGCTTACTTGGGCTGCGTCACGGACAGATGACCGGAAGAGCGCGCCGAAGCCCACTGAAAGTCCCCCAAATGCCAGGAAAAGTGGACTCGTAATCGATAGGTGGGTATAGATCGCCAGCAGAATCGCACATGGGAAGACCACTGCCGGCAGCCATGGCCATTGCTCCCGATCCGGCGATCCCACCACAGACGCGCCGCCGGCATGCTGAATACGGATGATTGACGGCGAGAGCGCGAGCAGCAAGCCCAGCACACCGTAAAGCACCAATACGGGTATTTTGTCTTGCATTTAATAGACCAAGAAAACGTGACGCCTTGTTGCGCCATTGGTATCAAGCAGGCCAGAGCACTAGACACCGGAGTTCATGTTTCACTGCTTCACGCGGTGTTCAGGCCCTTGTACATTCGACGAAATATCCCAGCGGATCATCTTTTGAGCCGAGACCGAAGTACAGGGAGATATGCGCGCACATGAGAAATACAGAGGCAACACACAGATCCAAAATAGCCAGCGGCAAAGTCCATAAGAAATGCAACTTCCTGGACGGCATGAGTAGTCTCCAGGCAATTACAATCAGTTTGTTCGCGACAGCACAGATATCATTGCCCCGCTCATATATTCGTACATCTATAAAACCGGCCTTGGCAAGCATCGCGTCGAGCTGGTAGCGCGTAAACCGATGAAAGTCGAAAGGAATATGATGTGTACGAGCGGACCAGGGTACCGTGAGCGCAAAGGGTGCGCCTGGCTTCAGGACCCGGTATGCCTCCGATAGCAAAAGCGCAGGTTCGCTAGCGTGCTCCAGAACCTCGATACAAATCGCGGCATCGAATGTGCCGTCAGGGAAAGGAAGTAGCATGCCATCGTAATAGACCACATCCTTTTGTTCGCTCATCCCGAATTGGTCAGCAGATCTGATATCGACCCCCTGATAGACTGCTGATTTGTTCAGAAAATAGCGCCACGGACCCTCGCCCGCCCCGATATCCAGGACCTTCCCCTTGAGCATCGGTAGCAAAGGCCGGAGATAACCGGCGATCGTCTTGAGCTGCAGGTCGAAAAGTTGCCTCACAAAAAAAATCGAGGGAGATGCTTCCGGACCCTTTACCGGAATAGGTTTTGTTCGATCTACGTTCATATTGTGGCGCGTTATTTTAACGTCTTTCCATCAGGGAGGAGATCCGTGGACTTACCGTGTCGAATTAATGCAGATCTGATAAGCCTCGGCCTTCCCTTAACTTCCAACATTATCTTTCCCACATATTCTCCGACCAGCCCTAATGCAAACAAATTCAAGGATCCGAAGAGAAGAATGGTGATGAGAAGTGTGGTGGCGCCGCGGGGAGCAATATCGGGAAAGAAAATCTTAAGTACCGCCACGACTACGCAAAGCACCAAAGAGATACCAAGCATCGCAAAGCCCGTCGAGGTCAGCAATGCCAACGGAGCATTGCTGAAGGAAAAAATTCCACGCTTGGCCCAATCGATATTCTTAAGAAGATTGTTCGTCGAACGTCCAAACATCCGTTCGGGCCTGATGTAATCCACACCGACCTGCTTAAAGCCAACATAAGCGCGAAGCCCGCGCATGAAGAGGTCGCGCTCCGAACATTGCAGCAGCCAACCGACCACGCGCCGATCCATCAGGGAAAAATCACCTGCGTCATAAGGAATCGGCACATAGCTGAACGCAGCGAAAACTCGGTAGAAGGCTTTGTACATGAGCCCCCAATGCCAAGGCATTTCGCGCTTTATGCGACGACCGTAGACAACGTCATAGCCTTCATCCCACTTCTCATGAAAAGCTTCTATAAGTTCGGGGGGATCTTGCAGATCTCCATCGAGCAGAACCACGCTGTTCATCGTGGCCAACTCCATGCCGCTACGAAATGCCATCTGCGAACCGAAATTTCTGGAATGACTAATACCTATAACGTGGGGGTCGCGGGCGCTGATCTCCTCAATGACCTGAATGCTGTTGTCCGGACTGCAATCGTTGACAAAGATAATCTCATAATCGATGGCCAACTTTCTGAAAGTCTCGGTCAACCGGCGATACATATGGGGGATCGCTTCAGCGTCCTTGTAGCAGGCGATGATGGCAGAAACGCTTCTATGCTTGCGGCGTAGATTTTTCTTGGTTGCGCTCGCAAACGCTTCATCCGTCATCGTCTTGATCCAGCCGCTCATGCTCTGCAGGCCTTCGGCCAAAGGCGTAGAGGCCTTCCAATCAAGCATCCGGCCGGCCTTCGAAGGATCGGCATACCAGTCAGGCGTATCCCAGGAGCGGCCTTCCATACTGCCGAATGCGGGCTCATCCGTAATGCCGAACTGTTGCCGTACTAGTTCCGCCAGTTCTCCGATCGTGGTCTTCACCCCGCTTCCAATATTGAAGGTTTCGCCATACAGGTCAGGATTCATCCGCGCCGCGGCAAGAATGAAGGCTCGGCAAACATCGTCTACATGGACAAAGTCGCGAGATGTTCTCGAATCGACGAAGGGGGGAAGCTTGCCCGCCAAAGCAGACTTCAACACGTTCGGAACCAGCCGCGACGTATCCTCAAGCGGGCCATAGACGGAGTACAGCCGTAAATGGGTGCAAGGAAATCCCTTTTGCTTACCCATGTAACGCAGGAAGCTCTCCGCAGCGATCTTGGACACCGAGTAATGGCTATTGGGTTCGCATGCGGCGCCCTCTGCCGGTGCGATGGAGTTGATTCCATACTCAGAAGAGCTGCCTGCATGAACGAAAGCGGAAATCGATTTTTCGCTCAGCAATCCTACGAGATTGACTAAAGACTGAAAATTAGTCGCATAGATCTTGCTCGCATCTTCTTCGAACGAATAGGCACCGTAAGCCACGCAGTCGAAGACCGTTTGTGGCCGTATGGAGTCGATGAGATTCTTGGACGAAGAATTATCGGTGAGATCGACCGCTATGACCCTATCATCCGGAATATCGTCAAGGCGCCAGGATTTCTCACGTTGAACGACCGCGAATACGTCTTGACGTACGGAGGCAACGGCGCGAAACAAATTCGCTCCGACAAAGCCTGACGCCCCCAGTACCAGGACGGGCCCCCGAAGCTGGCGAATGTAGATATCATTTTCTTGCATTGACTGTCAAGGCGCTCTAATGGGACGTAACGGATATTATTAACTGGGCGGCGGAAAGCCCGGATTTCTCACGAAGGAAATTCTGTGAGCCATATGCGGCGTATATGTGACTGCGAGCGCAAAGGTGACGGAATTTTGGCGCAAAAATACCGCGCTCGGCCAAATAGAGTGCCAATTCGGCGCCGAATCCACCGCGCGCAACGTGCTCTTCTGCTACACAGATCCCGGGTCCAGCGATGATCTGTTTGATCAATTGGTCGGGGATCGGATTTTTTGACAACGGGAGTTCGGCGATAGCCCAGAGATTCGGCCGTTCATTGTCGGGAAGCATCTGAACGGCGCTCACATATAGGCTGGCGAGGGGACCAACGGCGATCACGGTCATGCCGCGGCCATGCGTTAGTTGGCGCCACGGCGAATAAGATGGCACGGGGAGATCTTTGGGCTGCTCACCTCGACCGAGGCGCAAGTAAGCGGGATTGGTGTCATTCCCCATGCGAGCGATAACCGCCGGTACGTCCTCATCGAATACCGGCACATACGCCGACATATTAGGCAAGGTCAGGAGAATCCCATAGTCTTCGATAGCATGATGTGTGGGGCCCATGACGCCATAGCCGTAACCGCCGCCATTGCCGATCAGTTTGACCGGGAGATCGTGGAAACAGACATCATTCCGGATCTGCTCAAACGGCCGTGCGTAACAGAATGGGGCAATGCTGTAAGCCCAAACCTCAAAGCCCTCGCGCGACATGGCCGCCGCAACGCTGATCATGTTTTGTTCAGCTACGCCGGCATTAATGAAGCGGTTACCCAAGGCGGACTGCAGCGACTCCAGGGCCATGAACCCGAGATCGCCGGTAAGAAATGCCATATTGGCTACCGCAGAGCGTTCAACCAATGCATCACAGAATTGTTTCCTCATTCCTCATCCACTTCATCGAGCGCCGACTGATACTGAGCGTCATTTAGAGGCAGGTAATGCCACTGCATACTGTTTTCCATAAACGAAACCCCATACCCCTTCACCGTGTCGAGGATAACTATCTTGGGACGATCGGCCGGAAGTGAGAGCACCTCCCGGATGGAATCCAGATCATGCCCGGGAACGCGGTGTAGATCGATGTCGAAACCCTGCAGCTTTTGCTGAAGGGGCGCCATAGATGCAACCTCCGCCGTAGTACCGAAGCCCTGAAGATTATTATGATCCACGAGTATCGTTAAATTCGCCAACTTGTGATGGCAAAGGAAGATTAGAGCCTCCCAAGTTGACCCTTCTTGCCACTCTCCGTCGGAGGTCATGCAGAAAACGCGATCCGATTTACCTGCAAGTCGCTTTGCCAGCGCAGTGCCTGCCGCCAACGACAGCCCGTGCCCCAGACTCCCGGTTGCAAACGGAATGTCGGCGAACTTGTTCGCTGGGGGGTGACCAGGGAGATTTGTATTATCTCTATGGAACAGTTTCAAGTCATCGTCGGAGAGCAAGCCTTTGCTCCAAAGCGTTATATATAGCGCTCCGGCTGAGTGCCCCTTTGACAGAATGAAATTATCCTGTTTATTCAAATATTCGTGCCATATGACCAGCATGGCGTCCAGAGCCGACAGATTTCCGCCTATGTGCCCCACGCCGCTTTCATAATGCATTTGAAGAAGCCTTCTTCGGGCACGCTTCAAAGCGTTAGAATCGATTTTCAAACTTTTTCTCTCAAAGAACTCAGACAATCGATTGAATTCCCATTTCTGTTATTACCCCGATACAGAGTAATTAACTTAAGTGGTAACCAATATAAATCCCGACGTGTGCATTATTGCAACAATCCTGGTCTTTGGCTAACGGTATTTCTGCGCATCTAGTTCGAAGTCAAGGACACTCGCTGCCGCCGGTAATGATAGCCGCTAGGAGCTCCTACGGTAATCTTCAGCTGACCTGCTCTGCATATCGTGCCGATTGGGCAAGATCCTAATTTCATTACCCGCTCGTGCTCAACAGGAATATCGCAGCACCCGGATGCGGATCCTGGAGCATGCAGGTTTGCAGGTAGGTGCGCACGGCGGGCGCCCTTCCCCTTCGGCAAACCTATCTGAGGCGGCACGCCGCGGCCGGTTGGCCGTGATTGACCGCCCCACCGAGCCAGGCGCTGATATAGCTCTATGGCTTTGATATCGACCTCATCGCCGCCAAGCCGCAGCGCGGTTGCTCTCCGGAGCCAGCTAGGCGAAGACGCTAAGTGTGGACTCATGGGATTGGCCCATATCCACATACGCGAGGACGATTCGGCTATGGTGAATGTTGTCGGCAGCATGGTGTGTGGCCAGGGCTCGGCACGAAGCGACCATGCAAGAGCGTTACTGCAAGGCCTCACGCCTATGTTGATCGATATACGAGGGTGGTGGCGCTCGTGGGTGGTCAACGGCAGACTCTCAGCGAAGAGCTTCTATGTGTCCGCAGTCATGACCCGACTGAGCAGGCTTTGCCAGACGGAGAACAAGCCCACCAAATGTGCCGTAGCTACGATCTCCGGCGGAAGAAATTTCAGCGAACTCTTCATAAAGATTCGTTTCTCGAACTGCGGTAAGGATCTCGGCCGCCCCAGGCCATTCGACTCTCGTCGTCGTCATAATGACCCCCGGCGAACAGCGCAAGAGCACATCGCGTAAAGCAGAGGATGAAAGTTTTAGCTGGATAACGGCGCTTGTCAGATTCGCCAACTCAGGTGCGGCAGGGAGGTGCCCCGTCAGTGGATAGAGGGCATGCATAAAACCACTGATCGCTATTGTCCCCCCCGGGAGCGACGCTTGGCGTATCGCTTGGGCCGCTAGTAGATAGTTGCTGCGACTCGTGAATTCCTCAGGCCATCCCCCAGACGAGAATGCAGCTAAAGCTTCGCGAGTCTGTAGCCACGAATACGTAAGCACCTCCATGCGCGGAACTACAGCACCAAGCAAAGAAGCGCACATCCCCACTACAGCAGCCCCTCGCAGAAATGCACGATCCCATCCCCAGACAATACGCCACCCTAAAGCCGTTATCCCAGCCAGCCCAATTAGGCATACGCCGAAGTGATAAGGAAACCCAATTTTGGACGCGGGCTCGATGAGCGGAATCGCCGTCACCAAAAGCCAAAATACCAACCGTGAGAGATTCCTCGTAGACTTACCTCCGACACTGTCTACTATGACGGATATCGATCCTATAGAAGCAAGCGCTAAAATAACGATATTCTCACGCACCACATACACCGCCGCGGAAAAGAACAGCTCGCTTCGCTGGTTCATAACCGCGTTATAAATGATGCCGGCCTCTTTGTAGCTATCTAGGAGTGCGCTAGTACCGCCCCGAGCTAGCATGACGACTCCAACGACGGCTAAGGTTGTCACCGCTGCACCTATTATTATCCGCACCAATGCACGCCACCCCCTGCTCAACAGTGCAGTAAGTGCCCCTAGCGCGGCCAATGGTGCAAACGTCTCCCTCAAAAGCACAGTGAGTGCAAGCAGTGCCCCGATGCCGATCCAGCGGCGCACATCGGCTCGATCCGGTGCGTTGAGGCCGAGCCACAATGCTGTCAATAAAGGCAGATATGCAGCATAAATGCTATTCTTGAACCCAGATTGAATAAAAATTGGTTGATTTAAAACGAACAAAAATATGGCGGCAATCAGAATGCCGCCCGTTCTATTACGGCATTCCGCTTCAATAACTCGGAAGAACACGTAGCCGGCCAGACTTGCGACAAGCATATCGGCCACACGGAAAGCAATAAAGGCGTTACCTTTGAGAGAAAATATCCAATTCAATAGCATCGGATACAGCATTAACGGGCCAGTATCAGGTAGCCCATCACCTCTGATCAAACTTGCGTGCATTATCTGGGCGTAATAGAGATAAGCCCCTTCGTCAGTAGTGGGAAGACCACCCAGCAACATGACTCGTGGAAGTGCAACCGCGAGCAGCACGACGCCAGCCGCGATTCCCCACGGAATACGACGAAAATTCAAAATTACTTGATTTCTGGAAGCCGGGATGGAATACATCGAATTCTATTGAGAACTGTTACTGGTAGAACGCAGATACCTGGATTTAACGGACATCAATACGAAAGATCGCTAACTGCCTCTAAAAAGGGGCGAATTTCATTATCTACTGTTTCTCGTTGCGGCCCCGGGGCTTTGGCAATGCGGGATTGTATCGGAAACATCATTGGACGGCATGCAAGTGTCGTCAGCCCGCCATCCACACAGATGTTAATAGATTTCCACTTTCATGAGTTTTTCTCAGCTGAATCTTCTCGACTAGAAACTCCGAAGTGGCCTTAGCGTACGCGACCTGCTATGCTTTATCCCCTACGTCGCGTGTGACGCTATTTCTAGTGCAGAGCTTCAGAAACGCAGTTATTCATCAGCAGAAGCATTGAGACGCCAGTCGCTTCGAACAGATTAACCGCGAAAAAAATGCAAATAAATATCATTGTGTCGGCTGAGACTCTACACCGACCAAAATAAAAATAGAATCAGCTTAAGGTTTTACATGAACACATATTTAGTTACAGGGGGCGCGGGCTTCATCGGATCTCATTTGGCTGATGATTTAATCGCAGCCGGCCATGAAGTGCGTATTCTTGACAATTTTTCCACTGGAAAACAACACAATATTCACGTCAACGCCCGGGTAATTCGGGGCGATGTCAATGACTATTCGGTGCTCTTGGAAGCGTCGCGCGGATGCGATGGAATTTTTCATCTGGCGGCTATCGCTTCGGTTGCGAGATCGACGGAAGATTGGCCAGGAACCCACCGAACTAATCAGGGCGCCACAGTCTCAGTTTTAGATTGCGCTCGTGCGCATGGAAGATTACCTGTAGTCTACGCTTCGTCTGCCGCGGTATATGGCGACTGCAGTACGCTTCCCCTCACGGAGAATTCGGACACCGATCCCATATCAGCCTATGGCGCTGACAAACTGGGAGGGGAGCTTCACGCCCGCGTGGGTACATTAATACACCAAATTCCAACGATAGCGTTCCGCTTTTTTAACGTCTACGGGCCGCGGCAAGATCCCAAATCCCCTTATTCAGGAGTTATTAGCATCTTTGCCGAACAACTCCTGAATGGGCGGAACGTGCTCATACACGGTGATGGACGGCAAACACGGGACTTCATCTACGTGAAGGACGTCGTTGATCACCTGACAGCGGGCATGAAAGCGATGCACGATCGAGCCTTCCCTGTTCCCCAAATTTTTAATGTGTGCAGCGGGGTAAGTACCTCCATAAAGCAGTTGGCGGATACTATTGCAGAAATAACAAAGCGACCAGCCAGCCTTCACTTCGGTCCCCCCAGAGAAGGCGATATCCGGTCTTCTCTTGGATCTAGGTCTAAAACGGAGAAGTTGTTGAATGTAGCACCGCCAACATCGTTGTACCGTGGTCTACAGGCACTTGTTGACTCCATGGCTTAAAGCCTGCACACACGGGGCGAGAGGAATGACGTTAAACATCGCGGATGACTATTGGCGACGCTTCGCTGGCGCTAAGGAAAATCGATTAGCGGCAAAGCGCCGAGCGGAAATTATTACGCAAACCTGCGGTTGGGGTCACGTCCTGGACATCGGCTGCGGAGACGGCGCCCTCGTGCGGGAGCTTATAGAGCAAGGCTTTGTTGCCGAAGGGATTGATTCCTCAGAGATTGCGATAGAGTATGCCCGCTCTCATTCGAGAGCGTCTTTCGCTCGAGAGGATATCTCCGCCCTGTCCGCTTCGGCAGCGAGCGTCGACATCATTTCGATTTCAGACGTCCTCGAGAATTTAGATGAGTCGGAAATAGGCGGTGCATTAGCAGAGTTGCGACGAGTAACTAAAAACTATCTAGTTGCCTGGATAACGTGCGAAGGTCGCGCGCAGACGCGTCGGCCCAGGGCTTGGTGGGAGTCTCGTCTGTTGGATGCGGGCTTCCGAATCGGGTTGCGTGCATTCAACGTACCAGTTGGGGAGATTTGCCGCGGGGTAAGTCGAGAGATCCTGGTCATGGAAAAATGTCCCCAGCCAGCCAGGTTTTCGCGCAATAGCGAGGCAGTGGGCGATCTCACTACCTGGCCAACAAAGATTTCGGGCGCTTCGTTGAGACGACGTCACATTGCTGCGCAGTTCATTCGAGAGGGCGACCGAGCGTTAGATATTTCCTGTGGTACTGGTTGGGGCGCCCATATTCTCGCCGCTAATTCGCTGGCGTCGGAAGTAATAGGAATCGAGGCTGACGAGCAGGCGATTAGATATGCTGAAAATGGATTCTCGCCGATCAAACGCTTGGCGTTTGTCTGTGAGACTTCCATTCAGTACTTAAATCGGACCCCAGATATGGCGGTCGATTTTATCTTCGATACAGAAGGCCAATCTGCGCAATTTGAATTCCTTCAGGAATGCTGCCGCGTCCTGAGCCCAGGTGGCCGAATCTTCGTTCTTACCAACGGCAATCAACGCGCCACCGTTGGTAATTTCGATTGGGTAAGATCAGGCGGTTTCTTCATCGAACACACTTTTCTCGGACTAGACGCACCCCCAAGCGCAGAAGCGTCTGAGATTGAGTCCGACGTCGTCCCCATTCTACTTGCGAAAGATCCGATTTTGGGCTGGGGAACGAAAGTGCAACGCGAGGTGAATCCATATGTCCTCGAACAGAAGTCACCACCACTGCTGCATTTCAATGCGCAATATGAGAACCCCTGGTTGATACGCAACATGGTGTCGATTGGAATCCGCTCATTCAACCCTAAATTGCTCGATATTTTAGCTACCCGTGTAATAGAATCGAACAATGGAGTCAACGATATTGCGGCAGCCACTTGTGTCCGCGCTTATGCCTTTTTGGAAGCGGGTGATCGGCCGCTTACTGAATTTGCGCCGATCCTTAATGAAATCGATGCGAGTCTCTTAGATTTAAATGGAAAGAAGGCGGACGCCGCAGCGTACCCGCGCTGGCAAATATCGCTGCACTATGTGAAGGCGCTCATCCACCTTAGTATCGGCGAACGCGAACTCGCAAGTGAGAATCTCCACGCCTGCATATCTCTTCCCTATAATGATTATTCGATCCTGCTCGGCACGAAGGTTGCGGGCGCAAGCTTTTTACTTGGAATGATGAGAATCGCCGAAGGTGACATCGCCTCAGCACGCCAAGCGTGGCAGATCGGTCTTGATGTAGGAAAGGCAGCGACCAGCATCAGGTGGGAGCGAGAATTCGGCCAGTCGGCCATACCGCCAGATTTCGTCTTTCGTGAATTGACGACAGTCCTTGACTTGGCGACGCGCTGCAGCACGGCGCTGCTCCAGTGCCGAGACGGCACGATGTCTGCACTAAGTTCGCTGCGCTCTGTGGTGAACAAACAGTGGATGTACGATAAACTCCACCAGCGGCTTCTGGACAGAGAAGCTGAAGTAGAGATTGTCGCGGCAGACCTACAGAAACAAAACGCCGATTTAGCTAAAGAGATACTGCGCCTCGATTCGCTCTCCAAATTGAAGGACGAGCAGATCAGCCAGCTGAAAGTCCTGTTGGCTTCCATTAAATAATTTTTGATCGTACATAATGATAAGCGGAATGGGTTTTTCGACCGTCCTAAAGCGAGTTCTTAGACGACTAGTATGGGAACGTCGTGAAATACGCACCATCGCCGGATCACGCTATTTTGATGGCACCTGGTACGCGGCCAAGTATTCTGATATTGGGTCGATGCCGCCGGCTATGCACTATTTACGACATGGTGCTCAGGAGGGTCGGGATCCAAGTAGAGATTTTTCCACTTCTTGGTATCTGGAGACTAATGTCGACGTCAAGGATAGTGGAACCAATCCGTTGCTCCACTTCATAAATCATGGCTTGCGCGAGGGCAGGTTGCCTTTCCCTATCGCTGGCGGTCAAATTATCGAGGAGAAGCCGAGCAGCCTCGGCGAAGACCTTGAGCTGTTGGTCTCGTCTGAGCTGTTTGACCCAATATGGTATGTGAACAACTATCCCGACGTAAAGGGCCACAATCCTTATCTTCATTTTCTCGAGAACGGCGGAAATGAGAGGCGCGAAGCCAGCTTAAGTTTTAATAGCGCTTCGTATTTGTCGATGTATCCCGACGTCGATGTTCGCTACATTAATCCCCTAATTCATTATCTACGATTTGGGAAAGACGAGGGCCGGACGCCTGGTTTATCGAACGCAAAAAAATGGGCCATTGATCAGACAATCAATGATGTGCAAGATTTGGATCCAGAATTCGAGGCATGCCACCCTCTCTACCTCGATCGCCGGCGACTACCCACAAACGTGAGTATGCCGCGAGGTCAAGTACCTCAAGTATGGTCAGAAATTTTTCAGAACTTGCACGACGATATGAAATATCTAGTGTTTGTCCCTTGGCTCATTCGCGGGGGGGCCGACTTAGCTGCTGTCAACTTGGTCAAAGTCGCGATAGAGAAACACGGCACAAGTCAGGTATTGCTTGTTCTTACCGATTATGATCGTACGGATGCATTGGACTGGCTCCCAGCGGGAACCCAGGTGCTGGTATTAAGTGACTTCGACATAGGCTTGGGCATGTCCGACCGCCAGCGGATTGTCGAGCTACTTATATTTACCCTACTTCCTATCTCTGTTCTAAATATAAACAGCGGCGCGTGCTGGAACGTCATACGAAGCAGAGGCATTGCGCTGCGATCAATGACAGACATTTACGCTTGCCTTTTTTGCAGAGATTATGCTGCGGATGGGCGAGGCGTAGGATATTCCGATACTCATTTCAGAGCATGTCTTCCGTACTTGACCAAGATCTACCTAGACACGTCATCATTCATCGACTATTTAAAAATTCGTTATGGAATTCCCCCAGATAATATGGGGAAGCTTCAGTTGTTGCGACAACCCGTCTCGTTTCCACGAAACGCCAGCAATCCAAGGCCGGAGCTTGAAGGGCCTGCGCGAGTTCTCTGGGCGGGACGTTTCTGCCACCAAAAAAACACCGAACTGTTGACCCGTATCATTCCCCTTCTTCCCGATGTGATTTTTGAGGTTTACGGTTCCGGGGATGAAGATCGTCGAGTCGCACTGGAGGAGTTGGCTGCTAGTAATGCCAACCTCAAATTGCATGGTTCCTTCAAAACCATCAGTGAATTACCGCTCGATTCGTTCTCCGTTTTTTTGTTCACATCCCGCTTCGAGGGCATGCCAACGATTTTGATCGACCTTGCAGCCGCTGGCCTTCCGATAGTAGCCAGCTCTGTCGGAGGCGTGCCCGAACTGATCGACGACGATTCCGGGTGGCTTATCACGGACACCGACAACGAAATCGCCTATGCAGACGCGATAAAAGATGCCATCGGGAGTGGAGCACATGTGCGCGGAAAGATCGATCGAATGGTATCTAAACTTTGCAACGAGAGATCGTGGCAAGCTTTTTCCGAGGCCGCGGCAATTGCGCCGTCGTTCTTAATTGAAGGGCGCAAAGAATGACCAAGTACAACGTCAGCGCTGTTATAAATGGCCACGCCGAAGGTTTACTTCTGAAACCTTCGATTGACAGCGCATTGAGTGCTAGAGAGTACGCAGTAGCTAATGGATTGGCAGTCGAGCTGATCGTTGTCCTCGATCGCCCCGACGATATCTCTCGGACAGTCGCTCACGCTTGTCTTAAGGACCATCCCCATGCCCGCGTCGTAGAGGTAAAAAATGGGGATCTGGGACTGTCGCGAAACGACGGAGCTTCGGCAGCCAGCGGGGAATATGTAGCGTTCTTGGACGGTGACGATTTATGGGGAAAAAATTGGCCGACGGCTGCGTATAACAGCGCGGTCGCCTCAGGTAGAGAGGTAGTTTGGCATCCGGAGGTCAACGTGTACTTTGGCGGGACCCCACACGTATTTCTCCATATTGACTCAGACGACCCTTCGTTTGAGATTTCGGGCCTGGCTTATACCAATTACTGGACCGCCCTTAGTTTCGTGCGCCGTGACTTTTTGCTGCAGGTGCCGTATTCGAGAACTCAGCTTGCGAAGCAAATCGGCTATGAGGACTGGGGCTGGAATCTTCACACGATGGAACTAGGTGCAGTCCATAAGATCGTTCCGGGGACGGGCCATGCCATTCGTACCAAACCCCCGGGAAGTTCGCTACTTAGCGCCACTTCAGCAGCGGGCTGCATGCCTGCGCCAAGCAGAGTTTTTTTGAATGCTTTACCGAAACGCACGGACGAGCCCCGTAGCAAGCTGAGAATTATCTAGCATCCGGATATATCTGCTGATTGATCCACGGGTGGTGGGAGCGCTGGCGCAGTCTTCAGCGCTCTGGTTCAGCCACTTCAATCCTTAAAATAGGCTGCACCCACTTCATCCGTGGACCCATCCATCTTTACTCTGCCATGTTCCAGCCAGATGAGGCGGTTGCAAACATGCCGAACCAGCTCCTTTGAGTGACTTGCGAGCACCAGGATATTCGTCGACTCGACCAACTCGTTCATCCGCTGCTCAGCCTTGTGCCGAAACCCTTCGTCGCCCACCGAAAGCCATTCATCCATCAAGAGAATTTGTGGCCGAATCACAGTAGAGACGGAAAACGCAAGCCGCAAGTGCATACCAGCTGAATAAGTTCGCACAGGCATATCGACAAAATCACCGAGCTCGGAGTATTCAATGATTTCTTCCATCCGCTCCTTGATCTCATCTTTAGGAACGCCGAGTAATGCGCCGCGAAGATGGATATTCTCCCGACCGGTGGCCTCGGGGTCGATACCGAACGAGATATCAATCAACGAACCTATTTCGCCTCTAATGTTCGCCCGGCCGGCTGAAGGCTCATAAACGCCGCTCAACAAGCGCAACAGCGTGCTTTTACCTGCCCCGTTATGGCCAAGAAGCCCGACACGATCACCATCTCGGAGAGAGAACGTGAGGTCCTCCAAAGCGCGGACAACTACGCGCCCATTCTGGTCAGCGTTGAGTTGACCGCCCGTAGCGACCTGGAATAGCCGCTTTTTCAGCGATCGCGCACTGGCGTTGTATATGGGAAACTCAACACTGACGTGTTCAAAATCAACGGATGCCATGATTTATGTATAAATCTCTTTCCAATTACAGCCAGTACGCAACTCGACGACGGTAGCGGCCGTAAAACGTCAGCGTCACAAGCCATCCCAACACGCACATTACAAGAGAAACAAGCCAACTTTCCAGTTGGGGGACTTCGCCTAGCAAAGGGGCACGGACGATCTCAATAAGGTGATAGAACGGATTCGCATCGACGATGTACGCACCAGCGCGCTGCGGCAATAAGTGCGGTAACCACATGATAGGCGTGAGGTAGAACACGATCTGCAATGCGCTAGTGATGATCTGCGGGATGTCACGGTAACGCGCACATATCGTCGACATCAGCAATGCGCCCCAAATCAAATTGAGGACGACGAGCGCCAATCCAGGAATGCTGAGAAAGGCAACCCAACTCAAGGGCTTCTGCATCACCACGAGGACTATTGGGAAGATCACGATATTGTGCGCAAGAATAATCAGATTGCGCCACACCATCCGCAGAATATGCACTGGCAGCGGAATAGCAAGCTGCTTGATGATCGCTTCCGCCGCGATGAAACCACTGCAGCCTTCGGTGATTACCGTGGAAATAAAATTCCAAAGGATAAGTCCGATAGCAAGGAATGGGAGGAATTGCTCCATCGGCGATTTGAAAATCTGTCCGAAGACAATCCCGATCGTACCGATCACCACGCCCATACTGATTGTCAACCAGAACGCACCGACCGAGGACCGGCGATACCGTGCACGGACATCCTGCCAGCCAAGGGTTCCCACAAGACTTAGACGACGCGCCGCATCGATGATGTCTCGTACGGCGCCCATAAAAAAAGAACTATTCATGAATCAATTGGCTTTGCAAGAACACGGGTTTGAGCAAAAAAGGAGCTGCAAGCTTAACAGGCTTTCTCGCCCACTCCTTCAGTTGTGTAGGCACCGCCTCTACCGGAACGTCGCCAATTTGTGTCCAACGTAACTCGTCATCACGGGAAACAATACACCAATCAGATGGGCCGACGCTTCCGCGTGAGGCACGCCCATGGGACCGAGTACCCACCGGACCAACCCGAGGCTGATGATCAGTGTTTGAAGAACGGCCAATAGATTGATAGAAACGAACTTGACTATCTGGGGTCCCAAATCACGACTCGTAGCCTGGAACACGAACCCACGCATCAAAAGAAACGCGACGATCATTCCCACGACATACGCGCAGACAATCGCCCAAGCGTACGATAGCCAAAGACTAAAAATAAAGCGCGAACCGTAATTTGCCGCCGCAGCGATGCCGCCCGCAATCAGAAAGCGACCGAAGGGGCCGGAGAGCATCGCAAAAATCGACCTCATAGCTCCGACACCGGCTGCGCTGCCATTCTGGCCATTTTTCTTCCAAAGCCTATGCTCTCGGAGATTCCGCGGTCTTCGGGGTAGTAATAGGACGTGTCGGCTACCCACAGCCCCTGCACGGGCAATCCTACAGGTGGTAGCTTCTCCAAATACCCAGGATCGCAGATGGGCTGGGCGTAGCGATATCGGCTGGCACGCAGCTCAATGAAGTCTTCATCAGTTAACGCAGGATTCACCCGCTTTAAGTAGCGTCGCACCTTGGCGAGAAATATTTCGTCGGGCTCCTGATACTTCGGATGTTCGCCAGGTAGATAGAAGGGCACATACACGACGCTATTTTCCAGTGGGCGTAGGTTCGTGTACTCAACGATCCCGGGGATGTCCATTTCGGGATCATTCGTATTCAACCAAAAATTCTCTGTTACTGGTCTGCGCAATTTTACGATGACGCACACGACGGCGATATTGCGCAGCGCCTGAAAGCGGGAAGTTATGTCGGCGGGTAGATCAGGCATGATCCGGGAAACGAGAGGCAGCGGAACGGTGCTTACGACTTTCGCGTAAGGATGGAACTCACCCCTGCTTTCTACGCCTTGCACCTTGCCGCCATTCAGCACGACTCGCGATACCGGCGAGCTCAGACGGAATTCGCCCCCGAGAGCTTCGATGGCGGAACGCATTCCCTGGAGTAGAGTTTCGGAGCCTCCGTCAAGGTACCCGAGCTTCTCGCGGAACAAATCGTAGCGTGACCTGCCGATACGTCGTACCCTGCTCCAGATCCATGCCGCGGACAAACCGTGAGCGTAGTCATAGAACTTCAAATCGAAGAGTTTGCGCCATAGCACCTCATAGGCTTCGGCGCCAACCCAGCGCTTGATCCATCCCGTCGCTTCGACTTTGTCCAACGAGCGCCAGTCTTTGCGTTTAGTCGAGAGAAAGGCGTGTAAGCCATAGCGGAACTTAGCGACCCAACCAAGCCCTTCGAAACGCAATAGAGCCATGGGATTGCCCCAGGCTTGCAGTCTACCTCCATAAAAGTAGCCCATTTTGGTTTCTACCCAGTGCATCTTTTCCGTCAGGCCGAGCTCATCCAGCATCTGCAAGAAAGCAGTGTCGGACGTGCAGTGAAAATGGTAATAGCGCTCGATCGAAAGGCCACCGAAATCGAAGGCGGCGGTCATGCCTCCGACCCGGTCATCAGCTTCGAAGACTACGGGCTTGTGACCGTCCTTTGCTAACTGGTACGCCACCGCAAGTCCCATCGGGCCAGCACCGAGCACTGCAATGCGTTCTGAGAGTGGAAGGGACATCTCAGAACTCCAATTCGACTTTACTGTAGCGCGGATCGTTGAACGTTTCGTCCAGCGCAGCCGCGAAGGGGGTAGACCGGACCCCGAAGGTTCCTGGCCAGTCTATAACCTCAAAGTCATCCTTTGCGACCAAAGCCTCCAACTGCTGCGTCGTGAAGGGTGGATTGGAATCGAAAGCCCCCCAGATCCTCAGTAGCAGATGAAAAAGCCCGTAGGGAATTTTTATGATCGCGGCACGTGCTCCTGTCACTCGCTTTATCTCGCGAATGATGTCGATATAGTCCACGCGCTCCTGACCCGAGATATTAAAAATTCCACCAGGGTGGCGCTGCGTTATGCAACTAATGATGACATCACAGAAGTCTCCGACATATAGCGGCTGCCGCATGTACCTACCATCCCCAGGGATCGGAAAGACAGGTTGCTTTTTCATGAAGCGCGAGAGCCACCCCAAATGCTTGCGGTCGAACCAGCCGAACATCAGTGTAGGCCGCAGAATGGGGCAACCGATGCCGCTCGCGATCACAATTTCTTCTTGCTCGCGCTTGCTGCGCGTGTAGAAATCATCAGCGACTGACTCAACCACCGATGAACTGATGTGAACGAGATACGGCGACGACCCGGTCTTAATGGCATCGAGGATTAGACGAGTGGAATCCACATTGTTACGTTGGAAGTCCGTGTAGTCGTTTCCGCCTATCTGTGCCTGCAACATGACGACTATCGCCGCGTCCTCGAAATGCCGTTCCCATTCCCCATGCTCGGCAAGATCAGCGTACTCGACCGTAATGTCCGGTTGGACTCGTCGCAAGACTTCGATGTTGGCCCGATGCTTATCTAGTACGACGATGTTGTCATAGCCATGAGCCTTGAGTCTAGCAACCAGATTTTGGCCTACAAGCCCCGCCCCTCCAGGGAGAAGAATTTTTGCTTGTTTCATTACATTTCCTGAGTGAGCGGCCGTGAGCCCCGCACTGTCCTGTTCCTCATCCACAACACGCATGACCATGCCAACGCGCTAGCTCCTAACACTGCAACTAGCCAAGAATGCGCCAACATCCACAGCAAGGAATCGTCAAGGACGCCGCTGTGAAGCTGCGCCTCTAATGGCGGGAGTACCGCAGCAGGTAATAACTTGCGTATGCCAGGTTCATCCAACAACATCTGCAATCGACCAGGATCCGGATAGGGGATATCCATGAGCGGCTTGTCGTATAAGTATCCTCGATCGCCTGTCGTCAAATAGCCAGACACATTAGCCTGCTCAAGGATACTGTACCGCTGCTTGTCCAATACGCTATTGCCTATCTCGTGACGCCCCTGGTAAATGCCGAATGCCACATAACAGACCCAAAGGAAGCACACAACATAGGCGCCCTTCCTCGGCTTGGCCTGCATAGCCTGAGCGCACCAGAGTAGACATGTAAAGTTAAGCACGACGCTGATCGACAGCAAGTCCAGGTATCGGGGGGCGAGCACCGTGGCAGCCCGGCCGTAGGCCAAGGTGACCATCTGCCCGGCGACCCATGCCATCAGCGCCAACAAAAACCAAGTGCCACGAGAAATGGGCCGTGCACGAGGCTGGCAAACCATCACGCACATAAGCAACAATGGAAGATTCATCAGGAGGATGTGCCGCAACCGTACGACGTGTGGCCAGGCCAGCTCCCTCAGCAGAGCCGAAACAAATTCCGTTAACGAGTGCGCCTTCAAATCAGCGTGCGATGCCAACTGCGGCGTGTAGAAATAACCTGCCACGAAAAGAATGGACAACAGAACGATAGCAAGTAAACGCAGACATAATCGGGGATCCGGTTCAGGCGTGGCGTCATTCGTTTCATGCGGCGGCTGGCGACGAGCTCTGAGAAAGGAACCAGTGGCCTGCAAGACCATAATTGGCACAGCGGCCGCCAAAGCGAAGATCCCCGACGCGAGAGAGAAATAAGCAGCGGCGGATGCGAACACGCCCCCAAGCCATCCTGCAGAGAAGGCAGCTCGTGTCGTCAATAGCCAAAGCGCCAAGAAACTGAATAGCAGGTTGAAGTAGAACTGCGCCTGAAAGCCAGCAAGTGTGTTCTCACTGGCGTACGGCACGGCGTAAAGCGCCAACAGGAAACCACAAATCGCAATACGACTACCCGACTTCAAAGATTTCGCCAGGAAGCCGGACAGCATAACTAGGGTGCCCGCTAGCAAGATTGCGTTTACGGCCATCTCCAAAAGAGGATTCCAAGCCCCGTTCAGCACGAACAGACCAAGCGCCAACAAGCGCGTGGTAAAGATACGATGCTCGTTGTGAGGAGCGAGCATCTCCGCCCATGTCAATCGTCCCGAAACAAAAGGCTGGTATAGACGAACTGCCTCCGCATCCCATTGGTCCCAAAACGGCACGGGATTGCCATAGCGGCCGATCAGCCACCAACGCAGGCTGACGGTGAGACAAAAAAATCCCAACAGCGCCAACCCGACAGTCCAGCGATCCAAGTGCCGACCGGCCACACGAATAGACTTCGCGCGCGTCAAAGATTACTCCGCTTGAAAAGCGCGGTTGGAACGAACTTGATGATGATCATGATCAGCCGCCAGAAGCCGGGCGTATACAGGATATCCCTCTTATGTGCGACCGCGCGCACAATATCCTCGGCCACCCGTTCAGGTTGTGCCGTCATTCGAGCGGGCAGATCCAAGTTCGCCGTCATGGGCGTGGCGACAAAGCCGGGCTTGATTGTTAGTACATGCACACCAGCCTTGAACATGCGAGCGCGCAAACCGGACGCGTAGGCATCCAGTGCGGCCTTTGCCGCCCCATAAAGGTAATTGCTACCCCGCCCTCGATCGCCGGCCACCGAGCCGATGACTGCCAGTACACCCCTGCCCTGTTCTTCAAACCGCTTGGCCATAAGACCCATCGCGGCAATGGCGCTTTCGCCGTTAGCACGAAATTCACGTATGGCGTAATCCACATCGTCTTGTGCACGCTCTTGGTCCGGCAACGTTCCATGTGCAATCAGGGCAACATCAATAGTGAGAAGGATGCCCCACGCGTCTGCGCACATGGCTTCCAATGCAGAGTAGTCCAAGGCGTCGGCACAAAACGTATGTACCCCGACTGCACCACGTCCACGCAAATCAGCCGCAACCATATCGAGTTTGACCTGATCTCGGGCAACTAAAAAAAGTGATGCCTGCTCGCGTGCGTAACGGCGTCCGACTGCCTGTGCGATGCCGGACGTCGCACCCAAGATAAGAATATTCAAGCTCATTGAGCTACCCGTTTCCAAAATTTCGACATTAAAGCCGGATCCCGCAATGCTTCGACTTGCTGCCATTGAGGGTACGCCGCGCGAAAATGGGCAGCCCCCATATGCGCATCCTTTGCGGGATACAACCGTCCGCCCGCTTCGTGCACTAGCTCGTCTAGGATGGCAAACAAACGGCTGATCGCCGGTTCCCGTTGCGCGAAGTCCAGCGCCAGAGAAGTGCCATGTAGCGGAAAGGACATCATGCCGGGAGATTGCATCGGACCGCATTGCTTGAGCACAGCGAGGAATGAACCCATTCCGCTCTCCGAGATACGCCTTAATATTTCTGCAATGGCGGCTTCCGCGTTGGCGTGCGGCACGACACATTGGTACTGCTGGAATCCGCGCCGTCCATACATGCGGTTCCAATTAAGTAACTTATCCAGCGGATAAAAGAATGGGTCATAGCCAACAATCTGCCGCTTATCCGTCTCACGCTGGCGGTGATAGTAGAGCGAATTAAAGGTGCGCAATGACAGCTGGTTGATCAGAGGAAAGGGCGGATCGATGAACATCGAAAGCCGTCCGGGCGACGCAGCGCGGCGGGGTCCAGTCAAGCGGTGGTCACCCATGATGTAGTGGCCCCGCCCGAGTCGCGAGCCACTCGCCAGACAATCTACCCAGGCCACGGTGTACTCGTGCGCCAAATCATGTTCGCTGCTAAGTCCAAAAAACTCGCGCAAATTGCCAAATCGAATGGAACGCTGCGCGATCATCCCCGAGCGCACGCGGCGCAGTTGCAACGTGACTGTCTGAATGATGCCGGTAAGGCCCAGCCCACCTATCGTAGCCGCAAACATTTCTGAGTTCTCGCAGCGCGAGCAAGTCAACAGACTCCCATCGCTACGGTGCAAAGTGAATTCAAGCACGTGCTGGCCGAAGGTGCCCTGCGTGTGATGATTTTTTCCATGCACATCGTTGGCAATAGCTCCACCCAAGGTCACAAACTTAGTCCCGGGAGTCACTGGAAGAAACCAACCGCGCAACAAAGAAACTTCGATAATGTCGCCCAGCGTAAAGCCAGCCTGCGCACGAATGACGCCCGTTTCCCAATCTACGTCGATCACTCGATCCAGGCCGCGCATGTGAATCACGCGATCTGAATCCGCCAGGCACGAGTCGCCATAGCTACGGCCACAGCCATAGGCCAAGGTGCCTGCGGGAGTTCGTCCCATCAGCAAGCGCGACACATCCTCAGGCCAGGCGACCTGCTCGGCAATCTGCAGCCGAGGCGGATATCGTCCCCATGACTGTCGCCCTTTCATCCGAGGGACGCCACAGAAAAGGCAACGAAGAAGAGCACGCCAACCCACCGGCTCACTCGGTCACGCAGTGCGAACACAATAGGGTCATCGTGCATCTCTCCGCGGTGCGCTAGCAACCAAACACGGCTCAGCCAAAACAGCAACAGCGGGCACGTCGCCCACATCCACTCAGGGTGTTGATAGAGTCCGCTGCGACCCACTTCGTTGATATAGAGCGCCAGAATCAATACTGACATATATCCTGCGGATCCGCCCAAGGCTGCCAACAGTTCGTAATCCGAGGGCAAATAGCCGCGACCCGCGGCCTTTTGTTGCCGCCCTTCAAGTCGCGCTTCGCGTAGCTCTGTGTAGCGCTTCACAAAGGCCAGGCTTAAAAAGATGAATACGCAGAAGGCCAGAATCCAGAACGTCGGAGGCAGCGTCATGGCAGCGGTGCCAGCGATGACGCGGACGGTGTAAAGCATTGCAAGCACAACGACGTCGAGCATGACGATCCGCTTCAGCCGGAGTGAATAAGCGAGCGTCAAGACGTAATAAACCGCCATGACTACAAGAAACGGCCAAGATAGAAAAGCGGTCGCGACGGCAACCGATAGGACCAACAGCACCGGTATGGCAAGCACGCCATGAAGAATGGGGAACGTGCCGGCGGCAAGCGGACGAAATCGTTTGCTGCGGTGGCCCCGGTCATCCTGCAGGTCCAGGAGATCATTCAACAGGTAAACACTTGACGCGCATAGACTGAAAGCAATGAATGCGACCATCCCTTGCCACAAAGTCTCGATATCGGAAATGCGATGCGCTGCGATAGCAGGGACGAAAACCAGCAGATTCTTGGCCCACTGATGAACACGTAGACCCCTGATTGCCGTCTTCAAGTACGGGGGGCGGTTGTCGAATACTTGATCAACTTCCCCCAATTTTTTGGCTGCGGCCAATACGCCACGCTCTGGATTAGCCACGTGAATCCGAGAGGCAGCACTCCACACCTTGAGGTCAGGATGTGCATTTCCCACATACTCGAAGTTGCCAGCACCATAGCGTTCAACCAGCGCCTCGCGCTTGCGCGAGGACGACAAATTGATGGCACCATGAGTACCGATGACATCGTCAAAGATGCGCAGATGGTCAGCGACCAGCTGGGCTATTCGATGGTCGGAGGCAGTGGCCAGTACCAGCCGGTCCCCCGACTGTCGCCGTCTACCGAGCCAGGCGATCAGTGCCTCGTTGTAGGGAAGCCGATTTACAGGCGGGAGTATGGCGTCGGCAAGGCGTCCCTTGAAGTATGGCCGTCCCTTCAACAACCAAACAAAAAGGTGGAAGAAGCGCCACGGATAGGTGCGCAGGAAGAGAAACAGGTTCTCGACAAGCATGTCGGTATGCACCAACGTCCCGTCAAGATCGACCACCACATGTGTGAATCCGTTGGTCTCGGTCATTTGGCAGATTGCGTATTGCTAGCGAATTCCCGAGGTATTGCTGATACCCTCGGCGGCCAAGCGTAGGAAAAATCCTCGAAGTCCTGAGTCAGGTTTGGGCTGTAAGCGGGGTCGGCAGCTAACGCTGCAGCCCAGCGAGTTTTCATGTAGTCGATCTCGGACCGAAAGCGCGCTACCTTCTCTGGCGAATTTTCGGTTCCCCGCGAAACAGATTCGTGATGATATAGCTCGGCATAAGACGCATAAACATTGCGATAGCCTGCCTCTCGTATCCGCATGCAAAAATCCACATCGTTGAAGGCCACCGCAAGTGCACGTTCCTCGAGACCGCCGACGGCTAGATAGAGAGACTTCCGTACAACCAAGCAGGCGGCCGTAACGGCTGAAAGCTCCTGAGTCAGAACGGCCCGGAAAAAATAGCCAACATCTTCGCGGGAGATATGCTTGTGACTATGCCCGGCGACTCCTCCAAGGCCTAAAATCACTCCCCCGTGTTGCAGTTGGCCGTTCGGATACAGAAGCCGCGCACCGACCGCGCCCACGCCAGGTTGCAGGGCGATCGACACCATTTCCCCCAGCCAACCTGGAGCAATGACTTCAATGTCATTGTTGATAAGCGCAATGAGTTCACCCCGCGCTTGAGACACTGCGTTGTTATTCAGGGCGGAATAGTTAAACGGCCGATCATCTCGGATGAGCCGTACGACATCCGTCTCGACCAGTTCGTCGAAATATCGGAGCGCCGATGGATCGTCCGAGCCGTTATCGACAAGAATAATTTCGTAATTTCGGTAATCTGTTTTTTCCCGGATACTACGAATGCACTGGCGAACCAAAGACTCACCATTACGAGTGGGGATGATAAGTGAGACCAACGGGGGATTCGGCGGTAAGACAAACTGCGTCCGGTAATAGCCTCGGGGTTGCAACTTTGCGCTGGCTTCGACACCGGCACGCATGAAGTGCTCATTGAGCGCTCGTTCGCCGGCAATCAAGGCATAGGGCTTTGAGTCACCAGCCATTGCTGTACTGTTCCTATGGACACGCCAATGGTAAAGCACCCTAGGAAGATGAAGTATTTGTTCTGGACGCAATGTTTCTACGCAACGCAGCGCAAGATCGTAATCCTGTGCACCCTCGAAACCGGAACGAAAGCCACCGACTGCTCGAACCATCTCGGTACGATAGGCACCGAGATGGCTGATCATGTTGTAGGACAGAAACAAGGTGTGGTTCCAATCCGGCTTGAAATGGGGCTCGGACCGCTTCCCGTTCTCGTCAATTTTGTCTTCGTCCGAATACACCAAACCTGCGTCCGGATGTTCTGTGATGGCATGCGCGATCCAGAACAAGGCGTGCTCGGTCAGCAAATCATCGTGATCGAACAAGCAAACCCACTCGCCCTGAGCTAATTCAAGTGCGGAATTCGAGGCAGCGGAGATGTGTCCGTTGGCCCCTCGAAACACAACCTTTATCCGCTCGTCTGTTTCCTGATATCGACGCAACAACGCCCTGACGGCGTCGTCTGTCGAGGCGTCATCGGCAATGCACAATTCCCAATAGGGATAAATCTGCGCGCGCACAGACTCAATGGCGGCCTCTAGCCACGCAAGTTGAGGGTTGTACACAGGCATCAGCACGGAAATCAGAGGCTTTGAAAGACCGGGGATACGGGCCTCAAGCGCCGCGCGATTTTTCTCGGAAAGAGTGTCGTACAGTCGCACCCATTCCGAGTAGTTGTTGCGGTCTAGCCGCGATGGGTTGCCAACCATGGCGCGGAGTGCGAGCAAGCCTTGTTTAATTCCGGTCAAGCCGCGGCGCTGGTAAATTCCCAAAACCTTTCGTGAAACCGTGCGCACCCCCCCCCTCTGGCGCACGAAGCGGATCACGGTACGCAACAGCCGAAACGGCAGCATTGCCTTAGCACCCAGACCGGATGGCTCTGATTTATTCGCGCTCATTCGAATAAATCAGCGGCACCGAGCCGCACACCCTGCTTATCTTTGGCCGATAGCTGAATACTCGAACCGTCCAGATCATCGATAGGCCAGTCTATAGCCAAAGTTTCGTCGTCCCACGCGATGCATCGCTCCGCTTTAGGAGCGTAGTAATCAGTGGTTTTATAGAGAAAATCAGCCGACTTTGAGCACACCAGGAACCCATGCGCGAATCCTTCCGGAATCCAGAACATGCGTTTATTTTCGGCGCTCAAGACCTCTCCGACCCATTTGCCAAACGTAGGCGAAGATTTGCGTAAGTCCACGGCCACGTCGAATACGGTCCCCTCTACGACGCGCACCAATTTTCCCTGCGGCTGGCTGATTTGATAGTGCAGCCCTCGCAACACCCCCTGCACCGAACGCGAATGATTGTCCTGCACGAAAGCAACATCGCGCCCTATCGCTTCAGAGAAATCGCGTTGATTGAAGCTTTCGAAGAAAAAACCCCGGTCGTCGCCGAAGACTTTGGGCTCTATGGCAAAGACGTCGGGAATCGCGGTCCGAATGACATTCACGTACGCACCTCGTTTTTGAGCAGACGCAACAGATATTGACCATAGCCACTCTTAGCCAGGGGTAGCGCCAGCTTCTCAAGTTGAGCGGCGTCGATGAACCCATGCCGGTAAGCGATCTCTTCCGGACAGGCCACTTTCAGCCCCTGACGGTGCTCGATGGTTTCAATGAAATTACTGGCCTCGATCAGACTTTCATGCGTACCCGTATCCAACCAAGCGTATCCCCGGCCCAAGATCTCAACAGAAAGCTGACCGCGCTCCAAGTACATCCGGTTGGCGTCGGTAATTTCCAGCTCTCCGCGCGCGGAAGGTTTCAAGGAAGCAGCGATGTCAATGATCTGCGAATCATAGAAATAAAGCCCCGTTACAGCGTAACTGGACTTCGGATTCAGCGGTTTTTCCTCGAGCGAAGTAGCACGGCCATCGGCATCGAAGTCAACGACGCCATAGCGC
This sequence comes from Bordetella sp. LUAb4, assembly GCF_021325795.1. GTDB lineage: Bacteria > Pseudomonadota > Gammaproteobacteria > Burkholderiales > Burkholderiaceae_B > Bordetella_C. The sequence goes on from NZ_JAHPZX010000001.1 coordinate 1,398,247, forward strand.
TCGGGATCATGCACATGGTACGCAAACACCGTGGCGCCGTTCTCTTTGGCCATGGCATTTTCCAACTGTACATGCAGGTCATGTCCATAGAAAATATTGTCACCCAGGACCAGAGCCGACGGCGAACCGTCCAGAAAGTCCTTGCCGATGATGAAAGCTTGCGCCAAACCATCGGGGCTTGACTGAACGGCATACTGGAGATTAAGACCCCAATCGCTGCCATCCCCAAGAAGCTGTTGGAAGCGCGGCGTGTCTTGCGGCGTCGAAATGATCAGGATGTCTCGCAACCCTGCCAGCATCAGCGTAGCCAACGGGTAATAGATCATCGGCTTGTCGTAGATGGGCAGAAGCTGCTTGGACACCGCTTTCGTAACCGGATAAAGGCGGGTACCCGAGCCGCCGGCCAGGATGATGCCCTTGCGTGCTTTTTGCTGGGTCATTATTTATTTCTCCAGAATTTCGGCGAGCATGCGCGCGACGCCGCTCTCCCAATCAGGCAAAGTCAGTCCGAACGACTGCTCAAGCTTAGCGGTGTTCAGGCGTGAGTTCAGAGGGCGTTGCGCAGCGGTCTTGTACGCGCTTGTTGGAACTGGGTCAACGGCGTCGGACTTTGCTTGTGTGGCCACACCATGCGCTTCAGCGCAACGCAGGACAAACCGCGCATAGGCGTTCCACGTTGTCGTACCCGCTGCCGCGAGATGAAAGGTACCGGTGAGAGTTGGATCGCAACGCTGCGATCTGATGGCCTGCGCGGTCACATCCGCGATGAGATCGGCCCCTGTCGGCGCTCCGAACTGGTCATCGATGACACTCAGCCGCTCGCGTTCTCCAGCCAGGCGGAGCATGGTCTTGGCGAAATTTCCGCCCCGCGCCGCGTAGACCCAACTAGTCCGGAAAATCAGATGCTGACAACCAGCAGTTCGAATCGATTCTTCGCCAGCAAGCTTGCTGCTGCCGTATACACTAAGCGGCCCCGTTTGATCATCTTCACTCCATCCGATATCGCCTGAACCGTCAAACACGTAGTCCGTTGAATAGTGAACAAGCAGGGCGCCCAATTGTGCGGCTTCGCGGGCCAGGACGCCGGGACCTTGGCCATTGACCGCATATGCAATCGGCGCCTCGCTCTCCGCTTTATCGACCGCCGTATAGGCTGCAGCATTAACGATGATGTCCGGAGCAATGGCACGGACTGTGCGCGAGAGACCCGCGCTATCCGAAAGGTCCCCACTCAGATCACCGTGTCGGCCGCGGCCCAGGACCGTAACTCGGCCCAACGGCGCCAGGGAGCGTTGCAGCTCCCACCCTACCTGGCCTTTACCGCCGAGAAGCAAGATTTTCACGAGTTACGACCCGCGTAGTTTTTCTCGACCCACTGGAGGTAGGCGCCGCTTTGCACATTGGCGGTCCACGCAGTATTTTCGAGATACCAAGACACTGTCTTTCGAATACCAGTTTCGAAAGTTTCCGCCGGTTTCCATCCGAGATCTTTTTCCAGCTTGCGCGCATCGATGGCGTAGCGCCTGTCATGTCCGGGGCGATCCTTCACGAACGCGATCTGGCCGGCGTACGAACGACCGTCGATCCGCGGTTTCAATTCGTCCAGAATCGCGCAGATCGTCTTGACCACCTCAAGGTTGGGCTTCTCGTTCCAACCGCCGACATTGTAGGTTTCACCCAGCCGTCCACCGTCCAGCACGGCTCGGATGGCCGAACAGTGATCCTTTACGTAAAGCCAATCGCGCACCTGCTGGCCATCGCCATAGATCGGCAAAGGCTTGCCCGCGATGGCGTTCAGGATGACCAGGGGAATCAGCTTTTCCGGGAAGTGATAAGGGCCGTAGTTATTGCTACAGTTGGTCGTGACGACCGGCAACCCATAAGTGTGATGCCAGGCGCGCACCAAGTGGTCCGACGCCGCTTTACTGGCGGAATAAGGGCTATTTGGCTCGTAGGGATTCGTCTCCTTGAACGGTTCGTCCGTAGGACTCAAGGAACCATAGACCTCGTCGGTAGACACATGCAGAAAGCGAAACGCCAGGCGCGCTTCATCCCCGAGTCCGTCCCAGTAGCCGCGCACGCTTTCCAACAAATTGAAGGTGCCGACTACGTTTGTCTGGATGAACTCGCCAGGACCTTCGATCGATCGGTCTACATGCGACTCCGCGGCAAAGTTGACCACCGCGCGCGGCTGATGCTCGCGCAAAAGCTCGCTGATCGCCGCACGGTCACCGATATCCACTTTCACGAATAAATGCGCTGGATTTCCCTGGATGGACTTGAGCGTCTCCAAATTACCGGCATAAGTAAGTTTGTCGACGTTGATGACCTTCTCGCTGGATGAAGCCAGCCAGTCCAGGACAAAATTACCACCAATAAAGCCGGCACCGCCGGTAACCAGAATAGTCATGGTTATAGCTTCTTAAAAAGCGCCGCGACAAAAAGCCCGACATTACCCATAAACGTCTGACGGAACACGCCAGACCGCTTCAAACCGCACACACGGCGCACCGGCCCGCCATCGCGGGACGCCAGAAAAGCATCAAAGACATTCCTGTTCGCAACGGAAAGCCGAGGCGATATCCTGCGAATGCCTGTCATGTTTTCGTCTATCCATGCGCGTAACTGACCGCGCATAAGCAAACGCACCCGTAACAAGCGCGCGCCCAAACCACTATTGGAACCGATCAGATTGCCGCCATGTTGCCGGTAAAGCAACGAGGGGCGCGGATCATATACGACCACGCCGCCTGCGGCGCTGACAGCCACGTAAGTCCACCAATCATGGGCTACGATCTTGAGATCGGGCCCTGCTGACATGAGAAGTTGCCGGGCCGCATGGTTGAACACCATCGTATTCCCCCCTCCAACGTTCTGCACCAACGCGTTGCGGAAGCCCGGCTCCCGCGTAAAAAGTGGAGAAAAGCCGATCGAGCGCCCCTTGCTGTCAATCAGTTGGGTGCGCGAACAGTATAACGTCGGGGTCGCGTGACCAGATGGTTCGAGATGCTCCAGGGCTCGCCGGAGCTTGTCCGGCTGCCAAATATCATCCTGATCCGAATACGCATAGTAGTCAGCCTTGATTTCCGATCGGCAGGCCACAGAAAGAAAATTGGCCGCGAAGCCCCGCGAGGGGCCATGCACCACGATCAGGCGGTCGCTACCCCAGCGATCTGAATATTCCTGCAGAATCTTTGCAGTGCCGTCACTCGACCCATCATCTGAAACCCAGACCGACCACTCCCGATGGGTCTGCGTTTCGATGGAGTCCAACTGCTCGGCAAGATAACGTTCACCGTTATAAGCACAGAGCAAAATTGCGACATGAGGAACATTGCCCGTGGGCCGTACATCGGCAGCGGGTTCGAACGGCATTACTTGCATTCAGACTCATCCACCTCTTTTTTCACCATCAACCATCGTGGCGATGCGAACCGTACCAAAGTACGGTAAAGGCTCAAATAAACAAAGGAAAACAAGGCCGCAAATCCTATCAGCACGTACTGGTACTGCCAAAAGCAGACGGCCGGAATCACAGCCAGGGACGACAATGCCCACAAATAAGGCGACGTCATTGCATTGCGCTGTACCTTGTCCTTCACCGCGGAAGACCCGATGGCCCAACGCACCAATCGCTTATAGACCAGCATGTGCAGATGCACGCCGTCGGGCATGCCCGGCGAACGGCCTCGCAGCCAGCGCTTCCGGTAGATTGAAAACAGCGTCTCAAAGACCGGATAAATACACAGCAGGAGGGGGAACCAGGCCGAAACATCCGGGTGACGGTATAGCAGCAACACCGAAAGTTCGCCAATAATAAAGCCAATGAAATAGGCTCCGCCATCGCCGAGAAAGATCAATCCTCGAGGGTAATTCCAAATCAGAAATCCGCCGATTGCGCCGATCATTCCGACCGACATGACTACCAATAACCGATCACCCAAGTAAAAAGACACATACGCCAACCCGGCCAAAATCATTACCGACACTACGGCAGCCAGACCGTTGTAGCCGTCAATAATATTGATAGCATTGGCTGCACCACCCACGGCGATCATCGTGCATAACACGGATATAGCCGTAAATTGCAAAAGCCAATCGACGCCAATAATATCGAGACGAACAACCGCAGCGCCCAGCAAGTAGTAACCCAGACCGCCAGCGGCCATGGCCAACAGCAGGCGAACACTTGCACGTACCCGCTTGGTAACGTCTTCGACCAACCCGCCGATGAACGCAGGCAAGCTGGCCAAAAGCAAGAGGAATAGTTGTTTCAGCAGATAGGGTTCCCGCCAAGCCGCCGCAACACACACTACCAACATGGCGACAAAAATGGATACTCCGCCAACGCGCGGCACAGGGCGCACGTGATACTTCTGCACCCCGGTCATATCATGATCCGAAGTAAAACGCGCATGCCAATGGCCGAAGCGCAGCGTCAGGAGCGTAAATACCGCGGACACCACGAAAGCAATCGACACATAAAGCATGACGGGCACCCACCCTGTTTGAAGTTTTATAGGGCCGGATGACATCTTGAACTGCTACCACGGTCGAATGCTGGACCGTGTAAGCATGAGCTATCATCACCCCATCAGATAGCGCAATGATTTTACTGCGATTCTTCGCGGTCCGCCTGCCATCTTTACTTGCGTTATGTCACGGCTTCATGACCACACCCCGCCGCCACTGCGTTCTCTCCATACTTCTAAACGGATCTCTCGGCCTGCTACCGGTGACGTTGGTGGCGACGTCACAGGGCGGAAGTGTCCTGTTTTATGTGGTCATCCTAGCTAGCCTCGCGGCGTTAGCCTATCTGCCTCCTCCACCGGCGGCCAACCTGCAGGGCTACAGAACACTCGCCGTGTGTGTATCAGTCACTCTGCTAGCGATGTTGGCGAGCCAGGCAGCACACCATTTCGCGTCCGGATTCGGATCCGAGTTCGAACGGGCGGCCCGGCTAGTACTAGGGATTTTGCTTGTGCTGGCCGCTCTTCTGCGCCTCAATGACCGAAGCTTGCGCTACCCCATCCTCGGTTTCGGGGTCGCCGCTTGGGTTGCGGCTATCACCGTCGCTCTACTGGCCTGGAAAGCGGGGGGCCGCCCCGAAACGCAGGAATACAACGCCGTCGGTTACGGAAACCTACTACTGCTGTTCGGTGTTCTGGTCACGTTTTCGCTGGCCTGGCGTCTCACACGACACGCCAATGCCGAGGCAACCCTAAAAATTTTTACTGCTGGGGCGGCGTTTTACGGCTTCGTACTCACCCAGACTCGTACCGGCTGGATGGCGGTGCCGGTCTTCATCATGATCGGCGTCGCCTTGTTCGCCCACAAGACCAGCCGCCGCAAAGCGATCATGGCGTGCGTTGCAGCGCTCTCCATCGCTGTTGCCGTGGGCGCCAGTAGTACCGCATTGCGTCAGCGCGTGGAGATGGGTGTAGTAGAGCTACGCAGGTGCGAGACGGCTCCGCTGACAGATAGCTCCATGTGCATACGATTGCAACTCTGGCGTACGGCTTGGCAGATGTTTTCCGAGCAACCACTGTTCGGCGTTGGGGGAGGCAAGCCCTTTGCGGCGCGTCTGAAAGCCGAAGAAGGCCATACCGTCTCACGCTATGTCGCCGAAAATTTCGGCGAGGCTCACAGCGATCCGCTTTATACATTGGCGACGACCGGCATCTTTGGGGGCATCGGCCTGCTATTCGCCTACCTTACACCGGCCTGGATCTTCTTCCGACGATTGGCTCGCACCAGAATTTCTCAGGAATATAGAACCGCCGCCGCCATGGGGCTGGCATTTTGCCTTGGTTTCGCTATCTTTGGCCTGACAGAGTTGATGTTTCGGGGCATGCGAACCGTCTCGTTCTACGGGGTCAGCGTCGCGTGGCTACTCGCAGCGTCAGACTCTGCCGCCACCAGGTGTGAGCGTCCGCCGTTGACATAGTGTGAAGTTGCGACAGACGCTCTAACACCAATGGCAGGTGCACCGCCGCCATTTGAACGGATCGATTCTATAGGCATATAACCTTGACGTTGCTCACCTCTGCCTCGCCTCCTTCCGCCGCGAAAATCAACCTTATATCAATAGGCGCCTTTTCTTTCTCGAATGCAATTTGGATGCGATTACTTCCTGCTGGATAAGATCTACGAGCGGAGCTAGGTTTCACCTCGGGCGAAAACCATTCAACGACAACCGGCCCCGGAAGGGATTGGACGGCGTCAAGCACAACGGCAACACCGTCAGCCTCGCTACATGACTCCGCGGAGAGGTTGAACGTTTTTTGATCGACTCTCGTAGGCTCGACTGCGAAATTACTCGCATTCAATACATTCTGATTACGAATTTCCAAGGGCCAATCGTTGCCGGGAACGCTAGGAGCCAATGGTATTTTCAAACTGGATTCGTACTTCAACAATGCAACGTATTGTTCATAGAATCTCGCCTCCTGAGGAAAATTTTTGTTGATTCGGTTTGCAACGGGAACCGCGAGGAGAATGGCGGCGAATATAGCGAACCGGTCCCCTCGGCGCGCCTGCAGCATTACATACGCAATCGAAAGCGCATAAGGAACTACGAAATAACGGGACCCATTTCCAATTGGACTAATTACTGAAGGCATGTCCTTAATGCTATAAAGCCCAGCGGCGTATACAATGGCTGCGCATGCTACAAGCATCCGCCTGTTCATATCCGCTCGGAACAAGCTGACAGTCAGTAAAACCCAGAAAGCGATCGCGGCTATTCGTACGACCCAACTCTTAATTCCGAACGTCAAAAATGTGACAATCGCGGTGATCCAGTGATAAATATTTCCGTCCGCTTGTCCGATTGCCCGGGGAGAGGTGAGAAGAAAATAGATTTGTATCGCTGCGCCAGCACAAACCACCAGCGGAATACGCCATTGTTTCTCCCGCATGCCAATAAATGCCGCGACGGGAAAATAGAGAATCGAGAACGGACCGGTTAGTGAGATAACTGCCACCAATGGCAGACAGCGTGGCCCGAATCGAGTCGGAAAGCAGCAAATCATGGCCAGGATTAGCGCAAGCCACCACTGCGCGTTGGTAAGACTCAAAATCGTCTCGCCACTGTGCGGCTGATACAACATCAGCCCCACAGCGATTACAGCGGTTGCCGCATTAACCCATTCAGATCCGCAGGAAGGTACTATTCGTCTAATGGCCCAGAACACCAACACAATTGAAAGAAGCCAGCCCGAGAAATACACATAAGGAAGGGCGGATAGCGGAAAGATAGTCGCCACTAGGGCGAACGCTCTGGCGTAAACATGCAAATAACCCGCATATGGCGCGGCGAGAGACGCTAAACCCCGATCTTGAGCTCCATTAAAGAAGATTGGCCCGTCTTCTGCCCAAAGCGAATTGACAATGAAATTGTAATTATTATAGCGATGGGCCAGGCCCAATAATATCAGGCATATGAAGGCAATCCAAATTATTAATTCTTTCTTAGCTTGCCTTTCCACGCCAGGCTGGCCCACTGAGTTCAAATCTCTCTCTCGTCGGTATTGAAGATTCACAATCATAAACCGCAATTTGCCAAAATTTGAGCGGGAAAGGGCCAAAATGGCTCGTTTGGCCGTGTCCCGCGTCGCGCCGAAGCCGCTAAATCGCCCTTTAGGGATCATCAACATAAAGTCGAGTGCGAGACTTCCGGCGACATGATCGCAACGGACTGGTAACAATATCGCGCGAGAAGATCAGCTGCGACCATCGCAAACTCTCCGCTTGAACTTCGCTATTTCCGACCCCGTAGCACTGCACTCCAATGACTACGGTCCGAATTTATCGATGTCGTCAGAGGAACGTAAGCATTCGCGGCGTCACACTTTGCAACACCGCATTATCGACAACCCGATGGACGAGACATCTGAAAGAGGTACAGAATGGCTAAAACTCCATAACTAGGAGACAGCCATGCGCATTTCAGATGCTCAATGGATTCCGTCGACCCAGCATCAGACCTGGGAAGCATTGACCACTTGTTCGGTTCTTCGGGAATGCATTCCCGGTTGTGTCCAAGTGGAATGCAAATCTCCGACGGAATATGCGTTCACGGTTCGCGTCAAAGTGGCCGGTCTGGGCGCGGATTATGAGGGTGAGCTCTTACTCTCTGACGTCAATGCACCTCACGGCTGTACCCTTGTCTTTGAAGGCAAGGGCGCGGCGGCGGGGCTTGCCATCGGCACCGCCCAGGTCAACCTGACGCCGAAGGACGACGGTACCCGCCTGTCCTATACGGTCGCGGCGATGGCCGGGGGCAAGTTGGGTGAGGTCGGCGAGGCGACACTGGTGAAGGCGGCGGAGAAGATCGTCGAGAAGTTCTTTGCATCCTTCATTGATTACATGTCGCGCCAGCCTCGCGTGGCGCCACCACCACCGCCCCAGACTCCGGAGTCACGTGGCCTGCACAATTCTCGGTGGTCATGGGCGGCGGTACTGGCAGTGGTGGTCGTCTTCGTGGGCTATCACACCTTCTTCACCTGATCGCTCTGCCCGCGCGTTTTATGGTTTGTTGATGGTGCATCCTATCGGAGAGGCCGTCAGCGGTGCTCGCCTGCGACGGCTTAGCTGAGGCGAGCACCTTAATACTGTCCATCGTCCATCTTCCCCTGTCGCTAGCGGTCTTGGTGCTATGCTTGCTCCCCTCAAAGGCAGTAAGCAAATTACGCCATGCGTAGCCGCGACATAACCGACCTGCTAGTACTCGCCGCTGTATGGGGCGGATCCTTCCTCTTCATCCGCATGGGCGTGCCGGAATTTGGACCCGCCGCGCTGATCGAGCTTCGCGTCGGTTTCGCTGCCCTCGCTCTGCTGCCATTGCTGCTCTGGCAACATAAGACCCGCGTATTGCTGCGCCACTGGAAAGCAATCTTTGTCGTGGGCACGTTCAACGCCACCCTCCCCTTCATTCTTTACGCCTATGCCGCGCAGCAATTAGGCGCGGGATTCCTATCCATTGCCAACGCTGTCACACCGATGTGGGGTGCAGCGATAGGCTGGATTTGGCTGGGCGATCGCCTGCCTCCTTCGAGAGTCACGGGGATGGCGCTGGGACTGGCCGGGATCGTTGTCCTGGTTTGGGACAAGTTCAATTTCGGCTCGGGCGGTAGCGGTCTTGCCGTGCTCGCCTCGCTGCTGGCGCCCGTCTGCTACGGCATTTCAGCCAATTGCACCAAACGCTATCTGGTTGGCGTCGATGCGTTGACCAATGCCGCCGGCAGCATGCTCGCGGCGGCGTTGACGTTGCTTCCCTTCGCTATCTGGACCTGGCCGGCGCAGCCCGTTTCCTTCCAGGCCTGGAGCGCCACGCTGCTGCTGGCACTCGTCTGCACAGGCTTTGCCTACGTCCTGTTTTTCCGTCTCATCGCCAGTGTTGGGCCGACCGGTGCAATTAGTGTGACGTTTTTGGTACCTATCTTCGGCGTGTTCTGGGGCGCGTTCCTGCTGGACGAAATCGTCACGCCCAACATGCTGGCTGGTGCCGCGGTCGTATTGGCCGGGACCGCGCTGGCATTGGGCCTGGTCAGGTTCCCCGCCACCCGCTGACGTCGTGCGCATGTGCGGTACGCCGACGTGTGACACGTCGAAGTACCGTGCACTCTCACGATGGAAAATGCGAAATGTTGTACGAATCCTTAGCCTGGCTGACCTGGGCTTGCATCTTTTTAGCAGCAGCATGCGCCTGGTTGCAGCCGCCCCGATGGCGGATTCACCTGCCGGTGCTGCTCGCTTGCGGCTACACGGCGGCGACCCTGGATTTACAGCTTTCCTGGGAAGCTCTGGTCGTCCTGGCCGCCCTGGTTATCGCAGGAGGATCCGTCCAGCCACGCAAGCCGCCTCTACTGCGCTTCCTGGGCCATGTGGTCTATATCGTGATGGCCGTCGCATTGGGTGCACATCTGCTACCCGGCTTCCAGAATCCAGCGGCGATTTACGCTTTGCGCATAACGCCGGATGCCACGCCTTTTACGATGTTTTTGAACTTGGACAAGCCGCTGGTGGGATTCTGGGCGGTACTTGCGCTGCCCTGGATAACGGCACGCCGCTTCTGGCGACAGGTTCTTTCCGCGACGGGGGCGGCGCTGCTGCTGGGCGTACCGGTATGTATGGCGCTGGCCTTGGCGCTGGGGATGGTGAACTGGGCACCTAAGGTGCCGCCGGACGCGTTGCTCTGGGTCCTGAATAATCTACTTTTGGTCGCCGTAGCGGAGGAGGCGTTCTTCCGTGCATATGTGCAAGGTGGGCTCGCCCGGCTCTTGGACAATGGGGCGAAAGCTCGCATCGGTGCATTATTTGTGTCGGCGATTCTCTTTGGATTGGCGCATTACTCCGGGGGATGGCGCTGGATGCTGCTGGCAGGCGTGGCGGGTGTCGCGTACGGCTGGGCTTATCAACGCGGCGGTCTACGAGCGGCAGTGTTGACGCATTTCGGTCTGAATGCCGTGCATTTCTTCTTTTTTACCTATCCGGGATTGCAAGCGTCCGCAATGAATTAAACACGGGGTTGATTCCTTCCCGAGTCTAGACAACCCGCGCTCGCCGGGACACCCATGCATGCCATAGTCCCGATGCCCCCGATTTATTCGGGCATCGGCGATAGAATTCGGCCATGAGACCTAAACGCCGACGCATACGCTTATCCGTTCCCTCTTTGGCTCAGGCCTTGGAGCGTTATCTGACTGAGGTTTCAACCACCAAGAAGGGGGTGGTGTCGGAGCGATCGATTGCCAGGATCTGGCTGGGGACTCGGCTTGCAGGGCGGCCGGTGGACCGGATACGCAGCGCTGATCTGGCGGATTTGCGGGATGAGTGGTTGAAGGATCGGGCCGCGGCCACGGTGGTGCGCCGGATGGCGTTTCTTTCGCACGTATATACGGTGATCCGCAAGGATTGGGGGCTTGATTGGTTGGCCAATCCTGTGCAGTTGGTCCGGCGACCTGCGGTGGCGGATTCGCGTGATCGGCGGTTGTTCGATCAGATACGGTTGCGCGGGGTGTCCGAAGGGGAATGTCCACGTGAGGAGCTGGCGTGGATCATCCGTGCGACGCGTTCAGCGGAACTGCCTACGATTTTGACTGTGGCCAAGGAGACCGGGATGCGGCGGTCGGAGGTGGTCGGGATTTTGCGCGAGAACCTCGATTTGCAGCATGGCGTCGTGCATCTTCCGCACACCAAAAATGGGCGAGCTCGGGATGTGCCGTTGACGCCGCTGGGGCGTGAGACTTTGCGGCGGTGGGTGGTCGGGAAGCCGATGCGCGGGCGGATTTTTTCGATGCGGCCGGGGTCGGTGACGCGGGCGTTTATCCGGGCTCGACTACGCGCGCGGCGGGAATACGAAGGGTTGTGCCGCGAGCATGGACGGCGGCCGAACCATGCTTATTTCCGGGATCTGAGGTTTCATGATTTGCGGCATGAGGGGACCTCGCAGCTGGCGACGGTTTTCCAGATTCATGAGTTGGCTAAGGTCAATGGGAACGTGGATACACGAATGCTGTTGCGGTACTACCATCCGCACGGGCGGGAGCTGGCGCAGAAGTTGGCGCGTAGCCCTTTGGGGCGGAGGCAGTTGGATCAGATTCGGCAGCAACGGATCGCGGTTGATGATGGCGCGATGGCGTTAGCGGCTTGATGGTTTGGCGGTCTTCTTCGCGGGAGGCTTGGCTGCTTTGCTTGATTTTGTCGCTTTTGATGGCTGCGCCGCTTTAGCTGTCTCGGCCTTTCTGGGCGTCTTGATGGCCTTGACCTGGTTGCTCACGTCAACCGTCGAGGAGGACGACGGCTTGGGCGGCGGCTGTGTGGTGGTCAACCAGGAAGGAAGAGTTCCCCAGCCTGGGTAGGTGACGTTACTGCCGCCGACGTTAACCGTAGACCCGAGAGCGTATGCATGGCCCCCTAGCTCGTTTATCCATAAAGGGGTGTGCCGATAGTCGTCGATCAAAGCCCACCGACTACCTCCCCATTGCGCAACCTTGCCAGCGGCGGCGTTTGGCGGTGTCGATTCCACCGCGAGGTACGGCAGGTTATAGACGCCAGGGTCCAGCGCCAGATCATTGGCGATGGTTTGGTGCATGTATAGCCCGTACTTGTCTGTCTGATAGACGGTTTTTTGCATGGTCATTTCCTGAAGAAGGGTTTTGCACTGCAAATGTGAGAGTGCTGGGGAGCCGACAGCTGGATGCGCTCCAGAACATCACGGGCGCGGGCATTATTACCACCTCAATTCCCTCCGGAGCATTCCAGGGGCCATCTACGACCGGCGGCTATACGCTGGGTGGTACCGCATTCGTTCAAGCCTCCTTTAGTGCTGCGCTGGTCGCTCGGACTGCCACGGAGACCCGGCCCACGAACGCCGCCTACTGCCCTCGAATTCATGCTTGACGTACCTTTCACTGCAAATGTGAGACCGCTCGCTGGGCGACAATTGGACGCGTTGCAGCGGATCGTAGGCATGGTAGACGGGTATAACGATTTTCTCAGTTCGGATGGAGCGATGTTCGGCGGCAATGCGAGCACGAATGCTCCGAACCTGGGTTCCCGCGCCACCAACCATCAGCTCGCTTTCGATTCCGCAAGGGTGACTCGCTCATCGACAGAAACACGCCCACTGAATGTTTCTCTTCTCCCTCGGATCCATGCTTGACGTCCGCTTCACTGCAAATGCAAGAGTGTTCGGCTCGTACCAAAGTGATGCTTTTCAAGCCCACATGATGGGTAGCATTCAGGTTTTGTCTGGTGGGCAAGATCCGGTCAACGTAATTCAGTCCACTTATGAGTTGAGAGGCGGACGACTCCTTGACGGCTGGCCACTCGTCGGCGTCTACGGCCAAATCGTGGATGACTTTGTGCATGGAGTGCCACGTACCGGGTACGAAACGCGGCCGCTAAATGTGGCGTACGCCCCCCGACTACATATCTGACACTGCGTCACCGCAAGGTGGCTGAGGGACCAAGGCACGACTAACCAACGTCACATTTCATCGGGGAGTCATGCATAAAACTAGGCGTGTATTCGTGGGTAGTAAACGACGTTCACAGGACGACTTTCCGGGCCGCCGCTCGCGGCCGTGCTGCCCCCGTTTGACTGCATCCACCCTGTAGGATCTACGGCGATGTTGGCGTATCCCCCCGTTTCCGGAATCATGTTGAGCACGAAATTTCGACCCGCTGATGGGACATGAAAGTGCGATCTGTTCGAGTCGCCTTGGCGCGTACCCGCAGTTCTTGCATTTGCAGTGAAGCGGACGTCAAGCATGGATCCGAGGGAGAAGAGAAACATTCAGTGGGCGTGTTTCTGTCGATGAGCGAGTCACCCTTGCGGAATCGAAAGCGAGCTGATGGTTGGTGGCGCGGGAACCCAGGTTCGGAGCATTCGTGCTCGCATTGCCGCCGAACATCGCTCCATCCGAACTGAGAAAATCGTTATACCCGTCTACCATGCCTACGATCCGCTGCAACGCGTCCAATTGTCGCCCAGCGAGCGGTCTCACATTTGCAGTGTCAGCGTCAGTTCCTGTGTATCGCCGGAACATATTGCGTAAATCCGGGAGCTGGAACTTGTCGCCGGCATCCACGAAATAGTGGGCGCCGACGTTGGCGGTCCAGGTTGCCTGGTCTTTCACCAAACCGTTTTCCTGCGCATAGCCCCATAAGCCGGCGTAAGCGGTTTTGCTAAGAAGGCCGCCTACGGCGTCGACTTCGTTGGGTAGGGGGACGGTGGTGTGGCCGTCCAGAGGGCGGCCGCATAGGGGGGAGCGGTAGCCAGTGAAGTAGGTTGTACTGACCCAAATCCAGATTTCGCCACATTCAGCGATCACTACCGGGCCGACATCCTGGGTCGGAAGGGCGAGGATGGAGCAGACTCTTGGCAACGACGCCCACGCGGGTGAACTGCCCGCGTCCGGGTCGGACTTGTTGTCGTCGGCCGCACTTATCCACAACCTGGTGCCGTCTGCGCTTCGCAAAATGGCTGACAGAGGATAGCCACCAATCGCATTGGCAAAGTCGCTGTCGTAGGGATACCCGCCGCCAGCTTGAATCCAACGCACGGCAGAACTCAGAAAGTTCAGGATGCCGTTGAAGTCTTTTCCATTGGGTGGCACGCCGCCGGCCGCCAGTGGGGTCATGGTCAGCGGTGGGAAGCCATCCGTGAAGGATGCCGCTCCAGGCGCGATGCCAGCCTGCGATGCCTCGGGAATCGTGTTTTTGGCGCCGCCATCAGCAAATGGCACCGCGGATCTGTTGGGAAAATCGCTGGCCTTCATTTAAAGATTCCTCATCTGACTAAGAGACCACACCGAAATGTTTTCCACCGAAAGCCGGACTGGGCTATCCCAGTTTTCGAGGGCCAGCCTACTCATTCTTCACAAATTAGGTCGTAGCAAACCCACTAATATTTGATGACTACTAGGCCGAACCCGCCCACTGCACCTGTCCCAGAACTCGAGGAACCACGCCCCCCGCCTCCTCCCCCAGGAGCACAACCACCAGCCGACTCCCCCCCTCCCGCACCGCCACCGGGTCCACCGAACGCCCCTGCACCGCCGATACCGCCTACCGCGCCGACCCCCGGACTGCCCTGCGACCCGTATCCTCCCCCGGCGTTCAGCAATCCCCCGGAGCCGACACCTCCCGGCCCGCCGTTACCCGATCCATTTGGCTGACCGCCAATTCCTCCAGAAGCGCGCAGAAAAGATCCGAACGTTGTCGTCCCTCCAGTTCCCCCAGCGGTGCCCACATTGCCGGTATCGCCCCTGCCGGGCGCGCCACCCAGGCCGACAGTGCACTCAATTACTTGCCCTGGTGTGACCGCATATACACCACGGGCATACCCGCCCCCACCGCCGCCTCCCGCAGCCCATGTGTTGATGGAAAGTCCAACCCCGCCCCCGCCTCCTCCACCGCCCCAAACTTCAACGTCGACCCAATAAACGTCTGCCGGAACCGTCCAAACCCCATTCGCATTGAAATATGCGAGCCCATGATTCCAAGCGTAGCTTCTCTGTACTTGTCCCAGCTGGACGGCGTGCGTCGACGCAGTCGCAGCACCAACTTGCTGGGCTGGCAGGACGATTCCGGTCCCGTCGCCATGCACATTCGCCGCACCACCCTGAGCCAGGGCAACGCCACTGCCCGATGCGGTTTTGCAAGTGACCGAGAAACTTCCAACGGTTCCGTTGACGACGAGCCACTGCTGACGAGTTTCGGGGAAGATGAGATTGATATTTGCTGATAACGTCCCAGCCAAGGTGATGATCGGCTTTGCATACTGAGCGGCCGTAAGCTGGACATCAGCGGTCGATAAACCCGTGATCGCCGCAAGCCCCTGGTTGAACGCAGGGACCCAGTCTCCATTACCAAGCTCAGGCCGCGTCTTGTTGTTATCCACGACGCTGATCCAGAACCCATCCAAGAGTTCGTTCAGCAGCACCGCGCCTTTTGGATAGCCACCGATGGCAGTTGCGAAGTCAGCGTCGAAGACATATGAGCCCCCTGTCTGGGCCCATCGCGACACTGAGGAGATGAGGTACAAGATCCCATTGAAATCAGCGCCGGTCGGCGGAATTCCGCCTGCTGCGATGGGTGTCATCGTGATAGGTGGAAAACCCACCTCCAATGACGCCGATCCTGGCGTTGGCAAGGGGGCTGTTGGAATGATGTTCTTGGTCCCGCTATTCGCGAACGGCACCTCTATCAACGCCGGCTTGTCGCTAGCTTGCATACACCACTCCCGTAAACATCGTCCCTTGCCCGAATGGCGCGAAGGTATCGACCCCCGCCTCGGCAAATCCGAACACGTTCGGCACGGGGATCTGCGCTATCGACACCGCGACCGCCGCCGGCCGGGGTACGGCATTCGATTGCGTCATGATCGCCATCTCGAACGGCTCCAGATAGAACTCGAACGTGAACCGCATCTGCATGTCGCCCAGATCGTTCACGTAGCAACGCCCTCTGTCCTGGAATAAGTTCTGCAGCAGCTGATTCAAACTCGGCGCGGTGCAGTCCGATATGTTGGCCAAGGCTTTGACCAGAATCAGCGTGCGGTACGCTTCGTCGGGCAGTGTGTAGCTGTCCAACGTCGGTTCGCCATTCGCGAACGGTGCCTGGCCGAACGGTTGGGGGCCGAGCGTCGCGCTCGCCGCTGTGTAGGCTTCGTCGAAGCCTAGAGACACATTCGCTCCAGGTATCGTCAACTGCCTCCCCACATTCACAATCCTCCCCCAAATATCCAACCCAAACCCCTCCGCGGTATGCACGTTCCACACGTAGTCGTAGAACGCATCCAGATCCGCATCCGGGTTGATGTAGTCGTCCATGTTGTTGCACAACTGGACGAGCGTCGGGCTGTTGGCGTACTGGCTGATAAATGTCTGCGCGACGCGGCCGGGTTTGGGCTTGATGTCGGTCATACCAGCTTCACCGTGATGTCGTTGGCATTGATCGTCGGCCGGCTATCGATGGGTACGGTGTAGCTGGCCAGCGTGGCAGTGTCAGGGCCAATCAACAGAGACAAAATCGATACATTGTTCGCCAACGCCACCACCGGTGCGTAATACCGGCTGGCGAATAGTGTCGCGCCGATGCGCGCTCGTACGCCGCCGTCAGCGCCATCGAAGGCGTCGATGATGGCCTGCCTGGTCAAGGGCACGATGTCCGCCGGCAGCGCGGGATCGTTGGCGATCTCTACGGCGAACTTGATCGGCAAGGCCTGCGCGGTTTGCCACGTGACGCGATACGTCGGATAAGGATACGCATACCCCGTCTTGTCCTGCACCTCATATGAGGTGTTGCCGTTGTAATTCGCCCCCAAGGATTTCTTGCGCCAGATGGCATGCGCGATGTCCTCGACGGCGCCGCCGAAAACAGCGATCCAGATCGAATGCGGCGCCAACGTCACGTTGCCTATCGTTATCGGCGCCGCGGTGACGTTCTCCGCCGCATACGCATCAATCACACCGGCAACATTCAATACGTTGGCATAAATGGACTGCAGTGAGTTGACGGCATTCAGGGCAACGGACTGCCTGCGCCTGTCTTCGAACTCCGCGCGGCTTTCGACATTACTGCCGGGCGTGCCGTCCTCGGCATTCAATACCGAGTCCCAGCCGGTGATCGATTGGTAAATCTGATTCAGCTGGCCGACCGGGCACGCGATCGGTCCGTTCGTCGAACATGCGAACGCCAAATCGACGGAGCCCGACGCCGGTATCGTGCCCTGCTGGGTACACAGATAGATGCTGCCGTCCGTCGCCTTCGCCTGCGCGCCGACAGGAATGATCGTTCCCGCCAACCCCATGCAGGTCGCCACCACCGCTGTTGGTGTGCCAGGCTTGCGCTCCAGAAAATAAATATACCCGATCGCATCCTGCATGCGCCCTTCAGCGAAAACGGGATTCACCTGGTTCACGATGCTGGCAATCTCATCGTTCTTGCGTCCGATGATGGCCGTGGTACTCGTGGCCAATTGGCCTTGCGGGGTTTCCAGCGCGCGATTCATCCCTCCGCCGAAAGCGGCGTCCTGGTCGGCCTGGACACCATCCAGAATGGACGATTCAGCCGGCAATACCAGACCCTGCGGAGTCCACTGGATGGCTGGAACACGAGTCGCCATGCTTACCTCAGAAAGTGACGTTGTGAGCAGCGCCATCGCTGTCGGTGACCAGGATCAGGCCGGTGAATGTGCGCGCCTGCAAGGCCAGGCCTACGCAACGGGCGGCCGCGACGCCTGGCACGGTCATCGCCGCGCGCTCGATCTGCGTACGTATCAATGACTCCGGCGGCCACGCACCGAGAATCTGCTCGAAATAAGGCACACCCTTGGTGGTGTCGTAATACAGTTCACCCAAAAACAGGCGCACCGCACTGGCGACGTCCTGCGCCATGGCATAGGGTTCATCGGCGACCGCCCAATTACCCGAAGCATCCAGCACCAGGTCCCATGCGCGTTGATCTAGCAGCATCGTTTTCATGATGTCGGCGGATTGGTTTGACCGCCCTTGCCGTTTTCAGCATGGGTATGGCCGGTAAGGCTGATGCCGGAAGCATTGACGTCGGCATTCACCTGCAAAGGGCCCTGCATCGTGGCCGCGCCGCCACGTGGGCCGGCGCCCTGCGTCAACGAGCCATCCAGTTCTATCGACGCTGCGGATACTTTGACGTCCGCATCGGCGCTTAATGTGATTCCCTTCGATGCCTGCAATGCGATATCGGGCGCGGACAGGCGGATCGAGGTCGGGGATACGATGTCTATCCCGTCTGCGCCGAAGCGGATGTATTGCTTCGGCACGCCGTTCAACACGCCCCCAAAATAAATGCCATCCGCCATGTCGAAGGACCGCGCCGATCCGGGGTTGGCTTGTCCCTTGGTCGCCTTGACCGAGGATATGTCGCGACAGGCATATGCGGCCAGGCCGATGTCGCCTACCCGTGGATCCAGGATGACGGCGTTGTCGCCACCTTGAAGACGAAAGTACGGCAGGTGATAAACGGTGCCATGCGGTACGGCATTACCGGCGCCGTCGACCTGGTTCACTAAAGGCTGCACGTCTACATAACCCACCGGCTCCAAGCCGCCGCTATTGGTCACGGACACGACACGCACCAGGTCGATGGTGCGTACTTCCTTTAGCAGTACGCTGCGGACCAGGAATAGCAAGGCACCGAGTTGGCTATTGCCCTCGCCAGGGGCAAGCAGGCCGGTGTATCCGGTTTCATTTGCCATTCTTGGGCCTCACGCAAGTCAGCTGCGTAGTCCATCCGCCGGCACTTGCGGCGGCGCCGGATGCCGCCGCCGCTGCGGCTGCTCCACCTGCCGGCGCACCGCCACCTGATCCACCTCCCTGCCCTCCCCCTCCTGTTCCACTCCCTGCTTTTGCCGCAGTCGCGGCAGCGGCACCGGTCGCGCCCGCACCCGCGGCACCACCCCCGCCGCCGCCGCCGCCCGGGCTGGCCGCCATCAAGGCCGAAAGCGTGTGCTTATAAGCCGTCACCACCCACAAGCCATTCGCCATGCCGAGCGAAGTCCGCACCATCACGAGCATCCCCAAGGACCAGGACGAGCTCTCGGGGGATGACGCCTTCGTGGCCGAGGTTTGATCCGCGGTCGGCGTTTTACCTCCGGGAGCCGGTTTTCCTGATGCAGCCAATGCCGCTGTTTGCACCAAGCCCGAGCTTGAGCCAAACGCCGAACCGGAACGGGAGCCCGAACCGGATCCTGAAGCGGAACCCGGCTTGGACCCAGACCCCGCCGGCTTCGGTGGCGACAAATCATCCCCCACCGACCACGCATCCACCAACGACGCCGATAGCGACGGGTTGTAGAGCATATTCACCGTGACGCCACTCGAGGTAAACGAGGGATACCCCATCAACCCCGTCTCGGGGGAGATCTCCACCGCCGCGCTCTGCCGTCCCGCATCGGGCGGCCAGATTGCCAAGATGCCGTGCTCGATGGAATACGGAACATTCGCTGCCCGCGCACACGCCTTGACCTGATCCAACGCCGTGCCGGGAAAATACGACGGCGGCAGCTTGACCGATACGCCATTGCCTTCAAAACCCAGTCCCATCTGAACCGCTTTGCTTTCCATGAACGTCTGCACGTCCACCGCGTCTTTGAAAGAACTCGGAGGCACCGGCTTTACCGCGCCCGTCAGATGCGTCGTCGCCGTCACATGCCATGCAACATCGGGTAGCTTCCCGTAGTCCGCGACCGAAGCATCGATCTCTCCATCGAAGACCATTCCGTACATGCCGCGCTCATCGCCCGCAAAGACACGGATGCGGTTCTTACGCAAATCCTGAACATAGGGTCCGGTCGTCGTCAGGCAGTTGAGCATGTCGGCCGACAATCCCCATACGGCCAACGTCAGTTTCGAACTCGACTGGGATCCCATTAAAGCGCTCTCGACGCCCACCGAACACCGATATCCCGACAGCGTCACATCCGGACCTGGCTCATCTCCCTTGTCGCCTTGTCCAAGATTGACCGTAATATCGATGCGACGCATGGCGAAACTCATGACTCGCCATCCTCCAGATATAAAAGCTGGAAGCGATCGCCCAAACCCGAATACGTCGGGTCGTCGTATCCATGGAGATCGGCAAATGCCAGATCACCCGAGAAGCCTTGATAAGCCGTACGCACAATGCGTAAACGGTCCAGGCAACGCACGGTGCGAACAATGACCTTGTTGTACACGGCGAGATCCAGAAACAGCCCCGTCGACTTCTGATAAACATTGATCTGGCAGTTCTGCCTGCCCAACAGCACACTCAAGGTCTGCGAAGGCACGGCGCGTAATGGGATGACTCTCACTTGATGTCTCCCACGGCCACCGACCTGACCACGGACGTGCTGGCAGTCGGCATCGCTTGTACCTGGCCATCGTTGACGGGATCGGCGCCGCTGGGTTCCTTCACTTGGGAAAACAATGCCGTGGCGGAAAGATTGACCTCCTGGAAAGCCAGATCGACGAGCAACATCGTCGGGCCGCCGGTCACGGCCTGAGGCGTTGGCACCGACTGCCCATACGTGAACTTGATCAGATTGACGTTGGCGAACGCCGCCTGCGGCGTCACGATGGAGTAAAGCTCCGTCGAACTCACCATAAGGCTGATCTTCGTGAGGAAAACCTGGCAGTCGGCAGCATTGCCGCTGAAGGCCATCTTGACCTCGTTGCCTATCGGCGCCACGACCTTGTTGTAGGAAGAGAAGGCGCGAGCGTTACCGCTGAAACCCACATCAAGCGGATAGCTGGCGATGCTGGCCGAGCGAGTGGCGGAGATACTGATGAACGTATCCGGCTCCAAAGCCAAACCGCCATCCTGGGTATAGATTCCCCATACCGAGGAACCAAATAGCAAGCCACCCGCGGCGTTGTAGACGCTCTGTTCCAGATAAGGAATCGATAGCGAGAAATCGCGCGGCAACGGTGGCACGCCGGGTTTGGGAGGGACCGCTGGGTATGGGATCAAAGGCATTATCGCAATCCACTATTCAGCTGGAACGCCAAGGCCTGATCGTGCAAGGCGGTGGGCAGATCATTCGTGACGCCGTAAGCATCGGAAGGCTGCGTATAGACGTCGATGGGCACCTGGCTGTTCATAAGCGCGGCGGGTATCGCCTGAGCCTCGGGCAACGAAGCTGCCGATGTCATCAGACCGGTTGCACTCGGGGCATTGACGACCACGTTCGCGACATCCACGGCATTACCCAGTCCGATTCCACTAACGTACATGTCGCGATAGAGAACGTGGGAAACGGCGGCATGACGTCTCGATTCGCTGGCGCCAGCGTCAGGGCTATTGGCGTTCCGTACGCCTTCATACAGACGCGCGACGACTTCAGCCGCGCCCTGCGGCGTGGTCTCGGCACTCAAATTCCGGCCCGTGTCCGATTGCGCAATTCGCAGCTCCCAGTCCACGAAAGCCAATTGTTGATTCAGCGTGGATCCTCGGATATCGAATCCAAAAGTCTTTTTGAAATCGGCCTGTCGGTCGGCGCTCCATTGCGCCAGGCCATATGATTTTCCGTCACTGCCGGCAGCGGCGGGATTCATGTCGCTCCGTGCCTGCAGAGTCGCCACGGTGCCGACGGCCTGTTCGCGGGTATAGCCTTTGTCTTCTAGCCATTGAACTGCCAGGCGCGCACGCTGCCGCGTCTCCATCGACGGCGTCGAGGTGTTTGAATCGAAGCGGCGTGCGGGTGTTGAAGGCTGAGATGCGACCCACGACGCTGGCGCCGTGTCGCGGCCTTGCGTGACAGGGGGCGCTTGCCCTATCGAGGCGGTGAGGAGCGAAACGATGCTGTCATGACGAGCGGGGTCGGTAGCCGACCCATTGTTCGGAGCTATCGATTCGCCTGCGGACTGAAGCATCTGCAATTCGTAGGGATGTGCTCCCTCCAGATCCACATCCGCGGTAGCGGCCGTGGTCGTGGTCGTGGTCGAACCTGCAAAGAGGGAAGCAGCCCGCCGCCCTGTCTCTACCGCGTCGATCAGGGACACCGCGTATTCCTCCAATCCCCCGCTTGAGCTCGGCTTACCTACAGCGACCTGGGTCAAAGCGGTCGACAGCGGCGGCACAGGCGCCTGCACAGGCACAGGAGCAGACACAAGCACAAGCGGCGTTCCACCCGCCAGAGACGCCACATGCGCCCTGCACCACACATCCATCCGCGCGGCAATAAGCGCCAGCGTTCCGAACAAGCGCATACACGCCGCCATGGTCTCCAGCGCGGCGGCGAGGCGATCGTCCTCATCCGAAGCCAGCGCAGTGCCCCTGGACGCAGCAGGCGAGTCCGCGGCGGCGGTGCCCCCACCGCCGCCGCTCCTCGCCCTCCACTTCGCCCCCTTCAGGCTCAGCCCCACTACATCAACCACGCTAACCATATTCAACCTCGTGCGCTACTCAGCAAGGTTTCGTTGTGTACGTCCACCGCAATCACTTCCAGCATGTCGTACAGGTCTTGCGACCCGTACACCGTCTGTAATTCATGCAGCGTCGCCATCCGGCACGACACCACGCGGCCGATGGCGGGCGATACGTTCACCGGACGTATCAGGCGGCCATGGAACGAGCCGCTCCCTGAGCCGATATCGAGGGGGCGGCGTCGGTAAAAAAAGACAGATGCAGATCCAACACTTCCTTGCGCAAGCGGAACAAGGTGGACACTTCCTCGATGTCGCCGTCCACCAGCGCGCGCAGCACGCGGGGACTGGGCTGGATCTGGATGCACGTCAACATCTTGTCCAGCAACGGCCTGGCTTGCTCATAGGACACCCGCGACAGCGACTGCAAGCTCAAGGCCGCGACACCCGCCAGCCCGGCCGCGGCGATGTCGTCGGGAATCTCCACGCCCGCATTCATCATGGCGAACAGCGCGCGGGTCGCCCACTCTTCCGATTCGTAGGCCGACAGCTCCGTCGCGACGAAGATCTTGCCCTTGTCGCGGCCGTCGGCATCGATGGTGATAGTGACGGTTTTACGCATATCAAATCGGCGACGGCGAGCAGGATTCGAAAGTGATGGTCCACTTGCGCGGCTGCAATTGCGACTGCGCGGCGGCCGGCAGCACACTGGCTGACGTCAGCACGCCGCGCGTGAAGGCATACTTGCTACCCACGCTGGGGATCGACAACATGCAATTCGCATAGAAGACCTGCCGGGCCGATTGCTGTGCCGTCAGCCATGCGTCGAAGATAACGGCGGAAGGTGAGTCGGCCTGCAAGGTGATGGTCAGCGGCACGGGATGGGGCACATAGCTCCCCGACAACTTGCCATCCAGGCCCATGACCACCACACCGGCGGTCGTGTCGCCCGCTGCGAAGGCGTCCGTGGCGGAATACCCCTCCAATTTCTGCGGGACCGGAAAGACGCCATTAACCGTCAATGTCAGAACCGAGTTGCCGGCAGTTAAGGTTCCCATGATCTTTCCCCTTATTGGACCGCGATGGAAGCAAGTTCAAGCTGCTGGACGGCCTGGCCATCCATGTACCAAAAGGTCATGGACGGCGACTGCCGGGCGGCGCGCACCTGCGCCGAGGCGTCCTTGATCTGCAGGTACCAGCCACGCGTCTGCAAGGTCGATGAGATATCGACGCCAGCCTGGTTGTTGACCTCCGCGGCCTGCAAGGCCGACAGGGTGACGCCGGCGCGCACGGCACCGAAGTTCAAGGCCGCGTTGATCGGGTCCATGCAGGCTTGCTCGATCAGGGTGTAGCCCGCCGTGTCGTAAGGCACCGACGGGACGTTGGTCAGTAGCGTCATCAGCGCCTGTTGGAAGGCGCTGTTCAGCCAGATCTGATTCACGTAGGAATCGATCCAGTCGAACTCGCCGCTGATTTGTCCCGGATACAGGAAGCGGAATCTGTCGTTGGCGGTGGCATAGTCGCCATAGAAGTTGTAGCCGTTGGCGATCAGTGTGCTGGCGGTGGTGGCGTCGGTCACCGTTGCGGTCAAGCCGGATTGACCTTTGAATGCCAGTGTGATGCGGCCATTGCTACGATCGAAGTCGATGGACGCGATGGCGCCTAGCAGAAAGGCCGCATGCTCGATGCTTTTATACACGCACACGATGCCGGAATAGCCGGCGTCCTTGACCTGCGCGCCCCAGCACTCCGTGCTGTCTTCCACAGTGGCTTGGGCGTCCGTGTCCCAGCCGATGTAGGCATAACGGTTGTCCTGCGCATTGGTCCAGGTGGCGAACGCCAGCTTGGTGTCGGTGTCGGGTTCGAACATCGTCATGAATCCGGCCCAGTTCTGGCTGATCTGGGCGATGGCCGGCAGGCTGACGTCCGCTTCGCCGGCGGCGGAACCTTGTGACAACACGGCTCCCGTCGCGCTGGTCAGCTTCAGGCCGGCGGCCAGCGTACCGCTCGCGTAATCGATGGTGGATGCAACGCCGGTGGTCGATGAGCTCAGCACGAAAGCAGCGAGTTGGGCGTCGTAGGAGACGGCCACACCGCTGGTGAAGCCGTCGGCGATCAAGGTCGCCGCGTTCGAGAAGCTGGTCGCGGTAGACAGGTCGATGGCGGACGAAGTCTTCGCGGCGCCGTCCACTTCCACCGTCAAGGTGCCGGATAGTGCCTGCAACTGCGCCAACTTAAGCGCGGCCAACGAGCCGCCGCGCAGGTAAGCCGCAACCGCCTGTTCCGGATACTGCGCGAACAGCAAGGCACCAGGTCGACGCGTCGCGTTGGTGAAGCCGAGGAAATAAATGGCGGCCACGTTCGCTTCAGGCGAGGTCGGCCCGAAGAAGCTGGCTACGTCGTCCTTGTTGGCGAAGTTCAGCACCGATCCGACCGGCGCACGCGTATCGTGCGTCAACACCAGACCATTCATGACGAGGGCTGAACCGCCCGCGCTTATCACGCCAGGATGAACCTGGACGATGGCACTTGCGGGGATGGACATTGCCTAACCTCCGTAGGGAAACTTTGCGTCGACGTTGATCAAACCCATCGCCAGCGTGCTGGCGGATTCCTGGGGAATTTCGATGTAAGGGTTGTATTGAAGAATCAGCGAAAAACTCCACTGCGCCGGGGCCGGCGCTTCTTCGATCGGAATTGCGGGGAAAGCGGCGGCATCGGCGAACAAGGGGCTGATGTCCATGCCGCTGTCCTGAAACTTGCGATAGATGGACGCGCTGCCAAAAGCCACACTCAGGCGCACGGCGCAATCGTGTCCTTCAGCCCCGCGACACGCTATCCGCGCTGTCCATTTGCGTGACTGCTTGATGCGGGTGACGCGCACGTCTCCATGTTCGAGATAGTTCTCGTCGGCGGGCGCCAGCGGCGCGTCTTCCAGGCCGGCCAGCAGGATGCAATCGCCATCGGGTAGGACGACACCGGACTGCGCCCGCAAGACGGGCCAATCGACCAAGGATGCAATGACATCGCCCAGCACCTTGAACAGATCGTTCTCGGTAATGGAAATGGCCACGGAAGACATGGGATCTCCGTCCTGATCATCAGGGCGATGGAACGTTGAGTACTCGGCACCGCGCTGGCTGAAGTCACACTTCCACAGCCTGTATGAAGCACTCTATATTTGTCCGGACAGTGCCTCAATCAGTCCGGACGATTTATCGTCGTAGCCCTTGATGTAGCGGCCACCCATGTCGTGCGACAGCTGCATGTGACAGAACTTCAAAGTGTCGAAATAGCCGGTGCGTGACAGGCCCAGGCGATCGAGCTTGATCTTTACCGGGCCCGGCCACTTGTAGTGCGCGAGCACGACAGAGCGGTATTGCGGATGCAGCCGAAGGATGGCGCCGTTGAGTCGACGCACGTCGTCATCCAGCAAGGGCGCGTAAGGGTCGCTGCGGCGGCGCACGCCGTCGACCTTCAGGCAGGTAAAAGCGGCGTGCGAGGGATAGCCCTGATGCGAGTCGTCCTGCGCGACCTGCCAACGTCCCCACTCGCCCAAGATGATCTCAAGGTTTGTTCGCATGATTTGCTCCAGGTGAACCGAGCCACGCAAAGCTGACGACTCATCCAAAAGTCAACAGACATGGCTTATCGATGCAGCACTCTAGAGCAGGGATCGAGACCGTCGCTTTTAAAAGTGAGCGGTTTTTTTTTGATTATCTGTACGACGTACGGAAGGGTTACAACCTAAAATTGTCGTTTGTCGCGTCTTTTGATTGAGAATAAATATAGACGGCAGCGCATTGATCGTCTGGGGTGAAGAGCACCCGCGCGTCTGGTCGATGAAGACAAGCTCCTCGATGGCTCATGCAGGGGGAAGCGGAAGGGCTAGGCGAGGAACTGCGCTTCGATCTTTTTCGCGAGTTCCACGGCTAATCGAATGCTGGTCTTGAGCATGTCCACGTTACCCACGTAACACGACAGGGCTTCGTTCGCGCGTGTCTCGATAGCGTCGGCCGTGGTCAGGCCTTGACGCACCAAGGTGGCGATATCCTCTCTATCGTTCTCGGCGAATCTGGAAATTTTGCTCACGGCAAGGTCTACCGGCGACAAGACGTAGACATCGATGCTGCTCAGACCAAGGGGCACTCTCCAAGCATCCTCGCGGTGATCCTCGTGGATCAGGGAGAACGTTGAGTTGTATTGGGTATCGATGTAAAGCCAAGGGTCGCGGCCGCTCTCCCCTGGCAATTCCACTGAGAGATCGCTAGGAACGGGAACCTTGGCGTCGAACTCCATGTCTACGTCGACGGTCACTCGATAGGCAGTGTAAAGATGCACTGCGATTCCGCCGGCAATGTATGCCTTGATCATCCGCTCCAATTGGAGACGGTCCTGCAACTGCATCAGCAGATCACGCAACGACCGGGCTAACGGCGTATCGAGATGGAAGTGAAAATTCTCTTTCACGCGCGGTCCCTTTCTTCCAACTGGCGAAGGAGCATGCTTCGCAACCGCGGCAGCGTCACAATGTGGCCCTGAGCCATCAAGTCGGCGGGAGGCAAACGGTGCTGTTCGGCATGCTTTTCGAAATACTCATCGCTCGAATTCCAAAGCGCGTTCGCGCGCGTTGGATAGTAGGTTTGCACGGCGGAAGCAGCCAGACGAAAAATGCTGGCCTCGACCTGATCCCGCGCGGATGCCACTTCGCCTAATGCTGCCGCGATGCAGCTATCAAGCATTCGCTGTTCCTTTTCGCGCGCGTCCATGGCGATGACCTCTAAGTCGACGGGAAATTATCACATGGAACGTCGAGTATACGGCGCCTCTTTCCCGGATATGCCCGGTGGTAAAGCACCCTCTAATTGGTGATCGCTACAACCGCTCGAATATCCCCGCTGCGCCCATGCCTGTCCCTACGCACATGGTCACCATGCCGTGTTTGAGTCCATGGCGGCGTAAGGCGTGGATCAAGGTGGCCGCGCGGATGGCGCCAGTGGCGCCCAAGGGGTGGCCCAGGGCGATGGCGCCGCCCAGGGGATTGACCTTGGCAGGGTCCAGGTCCAGGTCGCGGATGACGGCCAGGGATTGGGCGGCGAAGGCTTCGTTCAGTTCTATCCAGTCCATCTGGTCCAGGCTCAGCCCGGCTTGGTCCAGCGCGGCCGGAATGGCGACACGCGGGCCTATGCCCATGATGTCTGGCGCGACACCGCGCACGGCGCAGCCGACATAGCGCGCGAGCGGGTTCAGGCCATGGTCGCGTATGGCGCGTTCAGAGGCCAGCAGCAGGACGGCGGCGCCGTCCGACGTTTGGGAGCTGTTGCCCGCTGTGACGCTGCCGCGCGCGGCGAAGACAGGCTTGAGTCGCGCCAAGGCCTCGGCGGAGGTGTCCGCGCGTGGACCTTCGTCGCGAGTGAACGCCACGCCGGCTTGCACGGACTGGCCCGTGCCCTGCGTCAGATCGGGCGCGCGCAGGGTGACGGCGACGCTACTGATCTCGTCGTCGAACTCGCCCGCCTTCTGCGCGTCCAACGCGCGTTGATGCGAACGCAGCGCGAAGGCGTCCTGGTCTTCGCGCGATACCTGCCACTGTTGCGCGACACGCTCCGCGGTCAGGCCCATGCCGTAAGCAATGCCGATGTTCTCGTCGTTCGCGAAGACGGAGGGCGAGAACGAAGGCGCATAGCCCATCATCGGCACCTGGCTCATGGATTCGACGCCGCCCGCCAGCATGACGTCGGCCTCGCCGACACGGATGCGATCCGCTGCCAGCGCGATGGCGCTCAGTCCCGAGGCGCAGAAGCGATTGACGGTCATGCCCGCGACCGTGTCGGGCAGGCCAGCCAATAACGCACCCAATCGCGCGACGTTCAAGCCTTGCGACCCTTCAGGGCGGGCGCAGCCAATGACGGCGTCCTGGATCGCTGCCGGGTCCAAGGTCGGTACGTGGGCCAGCGCGGCGCGGATCATGTGCGCCAGCAGATCGTCCGGGCGCACGCTGCGGAGCATGCCACGGGGGGCTTTCCCAACCGGAGAGCGGGTCGCGGCGACGATATAAACGTCTTGGAGGCTTTGCATCATGGTGTCTCCTCAAGGCCAAGGAACGCGGCAGGCGCCGCTGGTCTCAGCCGAAATCTGGTCTTAGCTACGGAGAACGCGCTTGGCGCGCCTTGTTCACGCTGCTGGACTAATTACGCACCGGTTTGCCCGTCTTGAGCATGCCGGCGATGCGCTCCTGGGTCTTCGGCTGCCCGAGCAGGCGCAGGAAGGCGCGGCGTTCTTGCGCAAGCATCCACTCTTCGTCCACGAGCGAACCGGGATCGACGTCGCCACCGCAGATGACCTGGGCGACGGCCAGGCCCAATTCGTAGTCGTAAGCGGAAATGAAGCCGCCATCACGCATATTCACCAACTGCGCGGTCAAGGTGGCGATGCCGTCACGGCCTGCTACCGGGAAGGGTTGCGGCAAGGGCGGCCGCCAGCCGGCGTCTGCCAGCGCGCCGGCCTGTTGCAGGGCCGCGTACAGCAAGGCATCCGGATGAGGCACCACCAGGTCGCTTTCGCGTAGATAACCGATCTCGCGGGCGTCCAGGGCGGAACGCGAGACTTGCGCGGTGGCAACGGCCTGGGCGAACTTCTGCACGAACCACAGCAACGGTGCGTCCGGTGCGCTCGCTGCACGCAATTCGGCGGCGCGGCGTGCGCAGTAGGCCAGCCCACCAGCGCCAGGCACCAGGCCGACACCGACTTCCACCAGGCCGATATAGGTTTCCATATGCGCGACACGTGCCGATGCGTGCACGGAGATTTCGCAACCGCCCCCCAAGGCCAAGCCCGCCAACGCCACGACGGTGGGCACCTGCGCGTTACGCATGCGTTGCGCTACACGTTGCAGTTCGCGCTCCATGGGTTCGATAGCAGCCGCTCCGCCCTGCATGAAAGCCGGCAGCATGGACTGCAGATCGGCACCAGCGGAAAAGGGTTCACTGTCCTGCCAGATCACCAGGCCGCGATAGCTGGCTTCGGCGAGATCGATCGCGCGTAGCAGCCCCGCCGTGACGGTGGGGCTGATGGTGTGCATCTTGGTCTTGAACGATGCAATAAGGATATCGGCACGGCCAGGCTCGAATGCAGTCCACAGGCGGATGTCGGTATCTTCGTAGACGGTATCGCCCACAGCCACCGCTGCTGCTGCCGGTGATTTCGTCGATGCCGTTGACGATTCCGCTGCTGATTTCGCAACGCCCACTCTCGCTTCCCCCACCAGCAACGGCGGCACCAGATGGGTTGCATAGACCGCCAGCATGCGCCGCGGCTGGAATTCGCCGAGCGTGGGATTCCAAGAACCTGCCGGCGTGTGCACGCCACCCGCCTGCGCAACGGGTCCTTCAAGGACCCATGCCGGCAAAGGCGTGGTGGCCAATGCGAGTCCACCCTCGATATCTTCCTGGATCCAGCGCGCGACTTGCGACCAGCCTGCCGCCTGCCAGACTTCAAACGGCCCCTGCGCATGGCCGAAGCCCCAACGCATGGCCTGGTCCAGATCGCGCGCGGTCTCCGCGATATCCGCCAGATGCACCGCCGCGTAATGGAAGGTGTCGCGCAGCAAGGCCCAGACGAAACGCGCTTGCGGGTGATCGCAGGCGCGCAGTTCTTGCAGGCGCCGTGCGGGATCGCGCTGGGACAACGCAGCGGCGACGCGGTCGTCCAGGTGCGCATCGGCCGGCACGTAGTCGCGGCTGGCAGGATCCAGGCGCAGGATGGCCTTGCCTGCCTTGCGATAGAAGCCCGCGCCGGTCTTCTGCCCTAGCGCGCCATTACGCAGCAGCTCGGCCAATACCGGGGGCGTGGCGAAGGACGAGTGAAAAGGATCATCAGGCAGGCCGTCCTGCATGGTGCGCATCACGTGCGCCAAGGTATCCAGTCCCACCACATCCGCGGTGCGAAAGGTGCCGGACTTGGCCCGGCCCAAACGCTTGCCGGTCAGCTCGTCGACGATGTCGTACGTCAGGCCATGCCGATCGGCTTCTATCATCGCCGCCATGATGCCGAACACGCCGATGCGGTTACCCACGAAATTGGGCGTGTCCTTGGCACGCACCACGCGCTTGCCGAGATCGGCGACCAGGAAAGTCTCCAAATGGTCCAGCAACTCGGGCGCCGTGAGCGGTCCAGGTATCAACTCGACCAAGGGCATGTAGCGCGGCGGGTTGAAGAAGTGGACACCGCAGAAACGCGCCTGGATATCGGCAGGCAGGCTCGCGGCCAGCGCGCTCAACGACAGTCCGGAGGTATTGCTCGCCAGCGTTGCATGCGGCGCCAGCGCCGGCAGGATCAAGCGATAGAGTTGCTCTTTCCAATCCAGCCGCTCGGCAATCGCTTCGATGACCAGTTCGCATTCATGCAAGCGATCCAAGTGCTCATCGTAATTGAGCGGTTCGATGTGTTGAGCCAAGGCAGGCAGCGCCAGCGGCGCGGGGTTCAGCTTGGCCAAGCCCGCCACGGCCTTGCGCGCGATGGCGCTGCGGTCCGCGCCTTGCGCCGGCAGGTCGTACAGCAGCACCGGTACGCCGCTGTTGACGCAATGCGCGGCGATCTGGGCGCCCATCACGCCCGCGCCAAGGACGGCCACCTTGCGTATCCGTGCAACAGTCGTCAAATCGACCACTTCGACGGTGGGATGCTTGCTTGTCTCCATGCCGGTCTCCTGCGATGCCCGCGCGGTTTGCATTGACGTATCGGCGCAGCGGCTCATCGGTGCATTTATCGTAAGAGCCAGCATAACGCGAGCTTCGCCTGCCTGTCCGTGCGGTGTGACTCAACCGGCACGGTGTCAGGTAATGCCAGCGGATGACCAAGCCCGACAGAACACCGAATAGCGGCACCCATGCGACGACGAACGAAGCGCCCCTCAATACCGCCCGGACCGCCCCGTCAACGCGACGCCCAGCCGCAGTACGGTGTAGGACACCGTATCCACGCACCGCCGTATCCACCCACGCCGCGCGTACTCGACGCTGCGCACCAACCGCCCGCCCCGCGCAATTTCCGCTTCCAGGCGCGTATGCAGATCTTCCGCGAAACCCGCGTCATCGACCACCACATTGGCTTCGCGTGCCAGCAGCAGGCTGAACGGATCCAGATTGGATGATCCGACCGTCGCCATGTGGTCGATCACCGCCACCTTGGCATGCAGGAAGCTGGGCATGTACTCGTAGATCTCGATGCCGGCGCGCAGGAGTTCTTCGTACAACGCATGCGTGGCGTAGTACTGCATGCGGTATTCGATCTTGCCTTGCAGCAGCAGGCGCACCCGCACGCCGCGCGCGGCAGCACGGGCCAAGGCCTTGCGAAACCGCACACCAGGAAAAAAGTACGCGCTGGCGATAAGGATCTCGTCGCGCGCACGCGCGATACCGTAAAGATAAGCCCGCTCGAAGGTATTACGGAAACGCAGGTTGTCCCGCAACACCAGCGCCGCGCGCAACTTCCCTGCCGGCGGCTGAGCCGGCGCATCGTCCGGCTTCTTCAAACGGCGCCACTGCGTGGGCCGCCGCCATTGCTTGGGATTGCGCCGCACCGATGCCCAATTCAATCGCACCCACAGCAAATCCTGCGCATGCACGGCGTAGGGAACCAGGGGCCCTCGCACCTCGACAGCGAAATCGAAACGCGGATTCGCGGCGATTTCCTCGGTCAAGGCCACATCGTCATAGTCGTCCTGGATATTGATGCCGCCGATGTAGGCGACTTCCGAATCCACGATGGCAACCTTGCGATGCAAGCGGCGCAGCCGGCTGCGCGAGAACAGCAAGCGCTTGATCCAGTGCGGCTCCGGCCGGAAGATGCGGCAATCGCCGCCGGCCGCCTTGATGCGCGCGGCGACGGCATCCCCTTGTTCCTGGCTGCCGAAGCCATCGATCACTACCCGCACGCGCACCCCGCGCCCGGCCGCGCGCTCCAGCGCTTCCAGGACCTTACGTCCGGTGCGGTCCAGCAAGAAGATGTACGTTTCCAGATGCACGTGATGGCGCGCATCGTCGATGGCCTCGCACAAGGCGGGAAAGAAATCCGCACCGTTCATCAACAGGCGGATGGCATTGCCTTCCGTCCAGTCCAGGCGCAAGGCGTGGGTACTCAAGGGATTTCCAGTTCGGTCAGCAAGGGAGCATGGTCGGACAGGCGAGACCATTCGCGGCCACGCAGCACGCGCGCGCTGCGCACCGCGAAGCCACGCTGATAGATGCGGTCCAGCCGGAACCAGGGGAATACGGCAGGAAATGTGCGCGGCGGCGGCGCGATGCGGTAGTTGCCGTCCATCGACACCAGGTTGTGGCGTTCCAGCATGGACAAGCTGTTGGGTACGCCGCGCAGCACATTGGTCAGCCGCCGCATGGAATCGCGCAGGCGCGGAATGTCGCCGCCATGCGAGCGCGGCGCATGCGAAAACACTTCATAGACACCCAGGCGCTGCACGAACAAGGGCGACAGCCGGTCGCCCCAATCATTGAAATCGCCGGCGATCAGGATCGGCGCCCCAGCGGGCACCAGGCGATCGATGCGGTCCGTCAGGGCCTGGATCTGCCGTTCACGGCTGCCCGCGAACAGGCCCAGGTGGACCACGAAGCAATGCACGTCGTGGCCCTTGATGCCCACGCGCGCATGCAGCAGGCCGCGCTGCTCCATGCGATGGTCCGAGATGTCCTGGTTTTCGTGATCGAGGATGGGATAGCGCGATAGCAGCGCATTGCCGTGGTCCGAGGCGCTGCGCACGGCATTGCGCCCATAGCAGACTTCCATCTGCAAGGCCGCGCCCAGCGACATGTGCTGGGCATCGATGACGTTACGGCTGTCATTGCGCCCCTGCACTTCCTGCAGGAAGACCAGGTCCGGGCGCAGGCCATGCAGCCCCAGACGCAATTCCTTGAGCGAATCGCGCGCACCAGACGCGGATTTGCCTTTATGGATGTTGTAGCTGACGACGCGCAGTATCGACATGCGTAGACACTACCCCAAAAAACACAAACCGCGGCATGGAAGGGACCGATTTCCCACGAAATCAGAACCTGTGCCGGCGGCATACGTATAAAACAAATGCGGCGCCCGTGGAAGCTCCAGCAGGCGCCGCATCCCGGTATTCATGCTACCGAGGTTACCGCATTTATTTGACTTCGGCGTTGCGCAGACGAATGTGGAGCTCGCGCAACTGCTTCTCGTCGACCGCCGACGGGGCCTGGGTCAGCAGATCCTGGGCACGCTGGGTCTTGGGGAAGGCAATGACGTCGCGGATCGAATCGGCACCGGTCATCATGGTGCAGATGCGGTCCAGGCCGAAGGCGATGCCGCCGTGCGGGGGAGCGCCGTACTGCAGCGCGTCCAGCAGGAAGCCGAATTTCTCTTGCGCTTCCTCGGCGTTGATCTTCAGCGCACGGAACACCTTGCTCTGAACTTCCTCGCGGTGGATACGCACCGAGCCGCCGCCGATTTCCCAACCATTCAGCACCATGTCATAAGCCTTGGCGAAGGCCTTGCTGGGATCGCTCGCCAGGAAGTCCTCGTGGCCGTCCTTGGGGCTGGTGAAGGGGTGATGGGCGGCAGTGTAGCGGCCGTCTTCCTCGTCGTATTCGAACATCGGGAAGTCGACCACCCACAACGGCTGCCAGCCGGCCGTGAACAGGCCCGTGGTCTTGCCGAATTCGCTGTGGCCGATCTTGATGCGCAGCGCGCCGATGGCGTCGTTGACGACCTTCTCGCGATCCGCGCCGAAGAAGATGATGTCGCCGTCTTGCGCGCCGGTGCGCTTGATCAGCTCGGTCAGCGCGGCGTCATGGATGTTCTTGACGATGGGCGACTGCAGGCCCTCGCGGCCTTTGGCCACTTCGTTGACCTTGATGTAGGCCAGGCCCTTGGCGCCGTAGATGCCGACGAACTGGGTGTAGCTGTCGATTTCGCTACGCGACAGCGACGCGCCGCCGGGCACGCGCAAGGCGACCACGCGGCTGCCCGCCGTGGTGGCGGCCGAGGCGAACACCTTGAAGTCGACGTCGCGCATGATGTCGCCGATGTCGGTGAATTCCAGCGACACGCGCAGGTCGGGCTTGTCCGAACCGTAGCGGCGCATGGCTTCGGTCCACGTCATCGTGGGGAAGGTGTCGGCCAGGTCGACGTTCTGCACCACCTTGAAGACGTGGCGGATCATGCCTTCGAAGATTTCACGGATCTCGAATTCGTTCAGGAACGAGGTTTCGCAATCGATCTGGGTGAATTCCGGCTGGCGATCGGCGCGCAGGTCTTCGTCACGGAAGCACTTGGTGATCTGGTAGTAGCGGTCGAAACCCGACACCATCAGCATCTGCTTGAACAGCTGCGGCGACTGCGGCAGCGCGAAGAACATGCCGGGGTTGACGCGCGACGGCACCAGGTAGTCGCGGGCGCCTTCGGGCGTGCTCTTGGTCAGCATGGGGGTTTCGATGTCGATGAAACCCAGGCCGTCCAGGAACTTGCGCACTTCGATGGACACGCGGTAACGCAGCATCAGGTTGCGCTGCATCTGCGGGCGGCGCAGGTCCAGCACGCGGTGCGTCAGGCGGGTGGTTTCCGACAGATTGTCGTCATCCAGCTGGAACGGCGGCGTCACCGACGCGTTCAGGATTTCCACTTCCTTGCACAGCACTTCGATCTCGCCCGAAGCCAGATCGGCGTTGGCGGTGCCTTCGGGACGCAGGCGCACGAGGCCCGTGACCTTGACGCAGAACTCGTTGCGCAGGCGCTCGGCAGTGGCGAAAGCGGCGTTATCCGGATCGAACACGATCTGCGCCAGGCCAGCACGGTCGCGCAGGTCGATGAAAATCACCCCGCCGTGGTCGCGGCGGCGGTTTACCCAGCCGAACAGGGTAACGGTCTGACCTAGGTGGTCACGGCAAACCTGGCCGGTGTAGCAGGTACGCATGCGGGAAAACTCCGTTATTGACTTTGTTGAGGCGTCACGATGATAGGGGGCCTTGCCGGGACGCCAGCTTATTGCGCGGGCCCTGCCGGCCCGTCATTACCGGGTCGGCGAACGCCTGGCGCGGTGGGGATGACGCCAGGTGGCACGGAAGGGGGTACTGAGGGAGGCGCAGCCGCGGCGGTTGTTGCCGGCGGGGCCACGACGCCCATGGAAACCACGTACTTCAGCGCGGCATCCACACTGATACGCAAATCGATGACGTCGCTGCGCGGCATCATCAGGAAGAAACCGGAAGTCGGATTGGGCGTAGTCGGAATGTAGACACTCACGTAGTCGCCTTGCAAGTGCTCCGCCACTTCGCCACTGGGCGTACCCGTCATGAAAGCGATGGTCCACGAGCCGTGGCGCGGGTACTGGATCAGCACCGCCTGGCGGAAAGCCTGGCCGTTGGGCGCCAGCACGGTATCGCTGACCTGCTTGACCGAGTTGTAGATGGAGCGCACCAAGGGAATGCGGCCGACTATCTTTTCCCACTGCTCGACCAGGGTGCGGCCCAGCAGGTTGGCCGTGAACACACCGGTCAACAGGACTACCACGATCACCAGCACGAAGCGGAAACCGGGAATGTCGATCCCGAACAGCGATTCCGCCGACAGGAAATTGGGGACGAAGCCTTCCAGGGTGGCCACGAGCACGCCCAAGACCCACACCGTGATGACCAGGGGGACCCAGATCAACAAGCCGGTGATGAAGTACTTCTTCAGAAAGCGCATCGACATCGCGGTCGTCAGCTCGTGGCGGACGAGGCGGCAGGCGGGGCGGCTGCCGGGCTTGCCGCCGAACTTGCGCCAGCGGACGAGCCAGACGAGCCGCCAGCCGCGTCGGCGGATTTGGTTTCCGTCTTGCTTTCCTTGCCGGACGACGCGTTGCCGCCCGAGCCGGAATCCGAGCCGTCTTTCTTCGCGGCCGTGCCATTGGCGGCGTTGCCGCTGCCGTTATTGCGGAAATCGGTCACGTACCAGCCTGAGCCCTTGAGCTGGAAGCCGGCGGCGGTGACTTGTTTGGAATAGGCGCTGGCACCGCATTCAGGGCAAACCGTGAGCGGCGCGTCAGAGATTTTTTGCAGAACGTCCTTGGCAAAACCGCAGGCGCTGCATTTGTAAGCGTAAATGGGCATGATTCGACCCCCAGGGCGTCGGCACAAAAAAATCGCTCGCCCTATCCCAGGAGACAGCTCCCGGAACGGCGGCGAGGCCGGCAAAAAAGCGGGAAAGTCTTGAATTTTAACGTATAGAAGGCGCCCCCGTACCGAGCTGAACGCCGCCCCCCGTTCACGCCACCACGCCAGCGTCCTCCAGGATCATCGCGGCGCCCTTCTCCGCGATCATCATCGTGGGCGCATTGGTGTTGCCCGACGTAATGGTGGGCATGACGGACGCATCGATCACCCGCAGTCCCTGCACCCCGCGCACCCGCAGGCGGGGATCGACCACGGCGCGATCATCCACGCCCATCTTGCAGGTCCCCACCGGATGGAAGATGGTGGTGCCGATGTCGCCGGCCACACGCATCAAGTCGTCGTCGGTATGGAATTCCACCCCAGGGCGGTATTCCTGCGGCTTGTAACGCAGCAGCGCCGGCTGGGCCACGATGCGGCGAGTCAGACGCACGCTGTCGGCGGCGACGCGGCGGTCTTCCGGCGTTGCCAGATAGTTGCACTGGATATGCGGATGCTCGCGCGCGGAGGGCGATACGATGCGCACCTGGCCGCGGCTGGTCGGCCGCAGATTGCACACCGATGCCGTGAACGCGGGAAAGGCGTGCAAGGGATCGCCGAATTTTTCCAGCGACAGCGGCTGCACGTGGTATTCGATATTGGCGCGGGTCTGCTCCGGGCCCGAGCGTGCGAAGGCCCCCAGCTGCGAAGGCGCCATGGTCAGCGGTCCACGCTTGGCCACCGCGTATTGCAAGCCCATCATGGCCTTGCCCCACAGGGTACCGGCGATGGCGTTCAGGGTCTTGGCGCCCGTTACCTTGTAGATCAAGCGCAGTTGCAGGTGATCCTGCAGGTTCTCGCCCACCCCCGGCAGGTCCTGGACCACCGGGATACCCAGGTTCTGCAAGACGGAGGCGGGGCCGATGCCCGATACCTGCAGCAACTGCGCCGAGCCGATGGCGCCGGCCGCCAGCACCACTTCGGCGCGCGCCAGCGCCGCGCGATCGCGATTGTCTTCGCCCTGGAAGTGCACGCCCTCGACGCGGCGGCCTGAAAATGCCAGGCGCGAAACGCGTGCACCCGTCACCACTTTCAGATTGGGGCGCTTCAGGATGGGATGCAGGAAGGCGCGCGCGGCGCTCCAGCGGATACCCCGGCGCTGGTTGACGTCGAAGTAGTCGCAACCCTCGTTGTCGCCTCGGTTGAAGTCGCGCACAGGCGGGATGCCGGCCTGTTCGGCGGCGGCACGGAAAGAATCCAGCAAGCCCCAGGACAGGCGCTGCCGTTCGACGCGCAATTCGCCGCCCTTGCCATGGTAGGAATTGGCGGCGCCGTGGTAGTCCTCGCCACGGGTGAAATAAGGCAGCACGTCACGCCAGCCCCAGCCGGTATTGCCCGCGGCGGCCCAGCTGTCGTAGTCGGCCGCCTGCCCGCGCATGTAGATCATGCCGTTGATGGAAGAACTGCCGCCCAGCACGCGGCCACGGGGATATCCGAGGGTACGGCCGTTGAGTCCCGGGTCGGGTTGGGTGCGATAGCACCAGTCGGTGCGGGGATTGCCGATGCAGTAGAGATAGCCGACGGGGATATGGATCCAGCGCCAGTCGTCGGGGCCGCCGGCTTCGAGAAGCAGCACACGGGTGTGGGGATTGGCCGTCAGGCGATTGGCCAGCAGGCAGCCGGCCGAGCCGGCGCCCACGATGATGTAATCGAACGTCCAACCCGCGTCGGCGACGGGCTCGTCTTCGTAAACACTACTACTCATCTTGTCTCCTCGGTCCCACTCGTGGCGGTGGGTCCAGGGGGTTTTAGACGACTTGCACGTTGAGGGCAAGTCGCGTCGTTGGGGAGGAAGATAGTGCGCAATATCGTGCAAAGGATGGCAACGGTGGGGGCACGTCGACTCGGATTTCTGCGTATGGCTAAAGGCGGCCTAGACGACGGCGAGGCTCGATTCGGTGTTGAAGGGCGCCAGGGCCGCCACGGCTTCTTCCAGTTGGCGCAGCAGCTTGGCGTCGGGCGCGATCAAAGGGGCGCGGACGGCGCCGTCGAAGCCGTGCAGACGGCCAAGCAGGGCCTTGACGGGGCCCGGGTTGGGCTCCGCATAGAGCAGCCGGATCACCGGGGCCAGGGCGTGGAACACCGCGCGCGCATCACCCAGGCGCGCGGCCTGTACGGCGTCGTACAGCGCCACGTACAGATCCGGCCGCACATGGGCCGACGCCGCGATGACACCGCGTCCGCCCAGGCACAGGGTGGTCAAGGCCTGCAGGTCCTCGCCCGCCATCACCGCCAGCCGACCGTCGGCGATCAAGGCGATGGTCTTGTCCAGCGATCCGCCGCAATCCTTGATGGCTGCGATGTTGGGATGCGCCGCCAGTTGCAGCAGCGTCGCCAGCTCCAGCGTGGCGCCCGTGCGATAGGGGATGTCGTAAAGAACCAGCGGCACCGGCGCGGTGTCGGCCAAGGCCGTGAACCAATCCAGCAGGCCCGCCTGGCTGGGCCGGATGTAGTACGGCGCGGTAGCCAGCAGGCCGGCGATCGGCCGCGTGGCCCACTCGCGGGCACGCGCCTGCATCTGGGCCGAATTGTTGCCGGCGAGGCCCATCACCACCGGCGTGGCGCCGGCCTCGGCCAGGATGGTGTCCAGTACTTCGCCTTGCTCGGCCACGTCCATGGCGGCCGCCTCGGCGGTGGTGCCGCAGGCCACGAAGCCATGCACACCCGCCCGACGGTAATGGCGTACCAGGCGCCGCAGCGCGGGATGGTCAACCTGCGCGAAAGCGGGCTGACCGACGAACGGGGTGATCAGCGGCACCCAGATGCCGTGAAAGGGGTCTTGCGGGCGAGCGTAGAACATGGCGATTCCTTCCTGTGCGAAGACCGATGAAAGTCCGCAAGAAGCGCCACGGGGGGATTGGAATTTCTGCCCTGTCGCCACCGCCATGCTGCTGGCCGCTGGCTGTTCCGTCGCTCTTCTGACGGAACAGCAGCTCCGGTCAGACGAGCGGCTGTTTTTTGGATTTTTTCAGGCTGACCAGGCAGGCGCCACCGCTGCCGAAGGCAGAGGGAACGTTGGCAAGGACAGCGTGAAGGGGCATGTCGGAGATTATGTACGACTGACCGCGTAGACCATTCCACGCAGCCGAAGCTGGCGACGATATTACCGAGCGGCCTCGAGGCTGTCCACCTTCAGGCTGTCCAGATAGACCTTGCACAAGGCTTCCATGCCGACACGGTCCGCTTCGTCGAAGCGGCCAGGGATCGGACTGTCCACGTCCCAGACGCCGACCAGTTGATCATCCTGCACCAGCGGCACGACGATTTCCGAACGGGACGCCGCGTCGCAAGCGATGTGACCGGGGAAGGCGTGCACATCCGCCACGACTTGCGTCCGGCGCTGGCTGGCCGCCGCACCGCACACGCCGCGGTCCAAGGTGATGCGCACGCAAGCCGGATTGCCGTGGAACGGCCCCAGCACCAGTTCGTGGCCGTCGAAGAAATAGAAGCCGGCCCAATTCAATTCCGGCAGGGTACGGTAAACCAGCGCGGCCAGGTTGGCGGCATTGGCGATGCGGTCGTGCTCGCCGTCCAGCAGCGCGCGGGCTTGCGCGGTGACTTCGGCGTACAGGCCGGCCTTGTCTTGGGTGGCAGGGGTGGCGATGGTGAACATGGCGTGTGATCAGTATGTAGCGGTTGCGCGACAGCGCCGGCCGGCTAGATGCCCGCCAGCAAAACAGGACGCCACTTTACGCCAGTTCGGGTGAAGGTCGCCGCGGAGCCGCGCCGACCAGCGCGCACGCCAGGATGTAACCGTAGCCGGTCTCCGCCGAGCCGGCGTCGCGTGCCCTCTCCCACCCCCGAGCTTTTTTTTGTAAAAGTGGGACAATGCTCGTTCGCCGCCCATGGGGGCGGCCGGTTGAATGCACCGTATTGCTTTTGTTCTTTGAGCCCAAGACCGATCCATGGACAAGCCTTTCGAACCCGAATGTTCCTTTTCTGAACGCGCCACCCAACTGACCAGCTCCGCCATCCGCGAGATTCTCAAGGTAACCGAGCGCCCGGACATTATTTCCTTCGCGGGCGGCCTGCCGGCCCCGAGCGGATTTCCGGTAGACGTCGTACGGGCAGCCTTCGACAAGGTACTGGTTTCGAACGGCCGCGCGGCCCTGCAATACGGCCCCACCGAAGGCTACGGCCCCCTGCGTTCCTGGGTCGCCAACGACCTGAACAGCAAGGGCGCCAACGTGGCGCCGGAAAACATCCTCATCGTGTCCGGCTCGCAACAGGCCCTGGACCTGCTGGGCAAGGTGCTGATCGACAAGGACAGCAAGGTACTGGTGGAGACCCCCAGCTACCTGGGCGCCCTGCAGTCGTTCAGCCTGTACCAGCCGCGCTTCGTGTCCGTGGACTCGGACGAAGGCGGCCTGGTGCCGGAAGCCCTGACCGAAGAGAACGCCAGCGGCGCCCGCTTCCTGTACGCCCTGCCCAACTTCCAGAACCCGACCGGCCGCACGCTCAGCCGCCAGCGCCGCCAGGCCTTGATCGCGCGCGCTGCCGCCCTGGGCCTGCCCGTGGTCGAGGACGATCCCTACGGCGAACTGCGCTATGCCGGCGAAGCCGAACCCAGCCTGCTGTCGCTCGGCGGCGAAGCGAACGCGCTTGTGATCCGCATGGGTTCCTTCTCCAAGGTGCTGGCCCCCGGCCTGCGCCTGGGCTACATCGCCGCCCCGCGCAAGCTGATCGACAAACTGGTGCAGGCCAAGCAGGCCACCGATCTGCACACGTCCACGCTGACGCAGATGGCCGTGTACGAAATCGTCAAGGACGGCTTCCTCGACAGCCATCTGCCGACCGTGCGCGAGCTGTATCGCCAGCAATGCAACTACATGCTGGACGCGCTGCAGAAGGAATTCCCGTCGTCGGCCACCTGGACGCGTCCGGAAGGCGGCATGTTCATCTGGGTCACCTTGCCCGAAGGCATCGACACGAACAAGCTGCTGCAGCAGGCCATTGAAGAAAAGGTCGCCTTCGTTCCCGGCGAACCGTTCTACGCCAACGCGCCGGCGCCGCGCAACACGCTGCGCCTGTCCTTCGTCACCGTGCCGGAAGACAAGATCCGCAGCGGCGTGGCAACGCTGGGCCGCCTGATCAAGGCCCAGCTCGCGTGACGATGGCGCAGCAATCATCCAGCCCCATCGATCTGAACGACATCGTTTTCGATGACTGGGTGGCGCGCTGGCTGCCGCGTTCATGGGGTCCCTATGCGCGGCTGTGCCGGCTGGACCGGCCTATCGGTACCTGGCTGACCCTGCTGCCGGCCCTGGCCGCGCTGGGGCAGGCAGCGGCCGGCTGGCCGGACCTGCTGCGCCTGGTGGTGTTCTCGCTGGGCGCGCTGCTGATGCGCGGCATCGGCTGCACGCTGAACGATATCTTCGATCGCGACATCGACAAGCATGTCGAACGCACGCGCTATCGTCCGCTGACCAGCGGCCAACTGACGCTGCGCCAGGCGCTCTGGTTCCTGCTGGCGCAACTGGTGGTGTGCGCGTCCCTGCTGTTCTTCATCAATCCCATGAGCCGCTGGCTGGCCGTGGCCTTGCTGCCCATCGTGGTGATCTATCCGCTGTGCAAGCGCTTCACGTATTGGCCGCAAGCGGTGCTGGGGGTGTGCTTCAACTGGGGCATGCTGATGGCCTGGTCGGACACGCGCGGCATGGTGCCCTGGGGCGCCGTCGCGGTGTACATCGGCACCATCGCCTGGCAGATCGGCTACGACACGATCTATGCGTACATCGACGTGCGCGACGATCGGCGCCTGGGCCTGCATTCCACCGCGCTGCGCTTCGGCGAAGCCGGCAAGACATGGGTGGGTGCGTTCTACGTGGCCACCATGGTGCTGTGGGCCGGTGGCGGTTGGGGAGTCGGCATGGGTTGGCCGTATTACGTGGGCATGGGCCTGATCGCGCTGCATCTGATCTGGCAACTGCTGCGCTTCGACATACGCCGTCCCGAATTGGGGCTGGGCCTGTTCCGCGCCAATCTGTGGGTAGGCGTGATGCTGGTCGCCGCCTCCGTGGCAGGCGGCCTGGCCGCCTGAACCAGGGCAAGATCCCCTATTGCAGCCGCCGGATCCGCGGCGGTCTCCAGGTCCCCTCCACGGCCGCGTCCTGCGGCCAATACAAACGCAGAACCAGTGAGAAGTGTCCGCTCTGCGGCGCCGGCAGCCAGTTGCGGGTACGCTCGGCCACCGGTGCGTCGTATTGCAGGTAGATCGTCGCCGTCCCGTCTTCCGCGACATTGATTTTGTCGCGCATCCGCACCGCATGGCGATTGCCCAGATTGTCGAGCAGCGCTTCACGATCGTTGTACAGCGCGATCGACCAGAAGCTCAGCACCGGCGGCAATTGACGCCGGTCGAAACGAATCTCGTAGCGGAAAGTGCCGTCCAGCAGACGGCCTTCGCTATCCGTATCGGCGCGCACCTGGATCATGTCGTCGCTGAGCGCCGCCACCCAGGGCGCGGGGTTGTATCCCGCCCGCATGGACCGTGCGCGCAAGGCGTAGTCCGTGCCATAGCTGCCGCGCCGCTTCAAAGGCATGACAAAGCCCACATTGCCCGCGCGCGGCTCCGCCGGTGAACGCACCAAAGCCTGCCCTGCCTGCACCCCTTCCTTGATGGCCGCCTGCATGGCGGCAGGCAAGCGCTTGAATTCGAAACGGCTACCGGGCTCGATGCCGATGCGGCGCAGGCGCTGCACTATCGGAGTGTCGTTGTCATGCGGTGGATAGCGGCCCGCCAACTCGGCGAAGGCCGCGAAATATTCCTCGGCGCTCATGGCGACCACTTGCTCGTCGGCAGGCCGGCGCGGCAAGGCCACGTCATATTTCCCCGGCTGCGGGGTCGCGCCCTTCTTCTGCCAACTCGACAAAGGCATCGCTTTGAAATCCGCCTGGAATGCCTGTGCGGCGGCCAGATCGGTCGTACCCTCCAAGGCGATACGCACGTGCAGCCAGCCGCTGGACGTCGGCGCGCGCAGCAGCTCGATGCCGCGCGGCAGCTTGCCGTTCCAGTCGCGCGCGGCGATGGCGTAAGCGTGGGCGCCTCCCCCCGTCGTGCGAGTTCCCGGCGCGGCGAAGACATCGGACCACATGTCGGCCGCCATCATCATGAAGTAGCGCCCTTTCGCATCGGGTACTTCGATGACCAGCGGCTCGCGCGCCACGTCGAACCACAGCGAGGACCACAGCACGTCGATATCGGGTGTGGGGCCGATGTCGTGCAATAGCGCGTCAGGCAGGCGGGCCATGTGCGTGAAACGATTGAGCGGCGCGCCGTTGCCCAGGCGCGTGTCGGGATCCACGATATTGGTCTGGATGCGGCGGGTGACATCCATCACCATCAAGGGATAGGCGTAGAGATAGCCATCGGCGGCAATGGTGCGCGCTTCGCGGGGATCCAGGTCAGCCGCGGGAGCCGCAGGTGCAACGGGAGTCGCAGGCACCGCGCGGGCCGCGGGCGCCGCGGGCGCGACGCGAACCGCGGAAGACGCGGGAGACGCGGGAGACGCGGGACCCGCGGGCTGAGCAAGGGCACTCCCGGCGAGCCAGCCCGTCAGGAAGATCCATGCCAGTTGCCGGGAAGTGCGGCGCCAGATCATGCGGTTCACCTTGTCCGCGCACTGGCACGGCCAAGGAAAATTTTAGCCACGGCGTCCCGCCAGCCGACCTGGATGAAGGGCTGAGATAGGGTTGAGAAAAGAATGAAAAATGGTGGATGCGGCAATGCACCAAAGCTGTGCTTATAAGCACTAGAATGACCCACTTCCGTGCGCGACCGCGCCGGCGGCCGTCAGAAGCTGGCGACCGAGTTACCTGGAAAGAGGTTTGCCCATGTATCCCACCGCAGCCAGCGGCACGGCGACTCCCGCCGCCCGCAAGCCCATCACCCTCGCCCAACTACAGACGATGCACAAGCAAGGCGAGAAGCTCGCCATGCTCACCTGCTACGACGCCAGTTTCGCCGCGCTGCTGGATCAGTGCGGCGTGGACATCCTGCTGATTGGCGACTCGCTGGGCAACGTCGTGCAAGGCCAGGCCTCCACGCTGCCGGTGACGCTGGAACACATGATCTATCACACGCAATGCGTGGCGCGCGGCAACCGCAGCGCCTGGGTGCTGGCGGATCTGCCCTGGAACAGCTATCAGGAGTCGCCCGCGCAAGCCTATGCCAGCTCGGCGGCCTTGATGGCGGCCGGTGCCCAGATGATCAAAATCGAGGGACTGGACCAGCGTTCATCGTGGTTCACCGACACCATTGCCTTCCTGGCCGAGCGCGGCGTGCCGGTGTGCGCCCACATGGGCCTGACGCCGCAGTTCGTGCATGCGCTGGGCGGCTACCGCGTGCAGGGCAAGGACGA
This sequence comes from Bordetella sp. LUAb4, assembly GCF_021325795.1. Taxonomy (GTDB): domain Bacteria; phylum Pseudomonadota; class Gammaproteobacteria; order Burkholderiales; family Burkholderiaceae_B; genus Bordetella_C. The sequence continues at coordinate 1,443,229 of NZ_JAHPZX010000001.1, forward strand.
CGCCAGCGCGCAGCATCTGAAGCAGCAGGCGCGAGCGGCGCGCGACGCGGGCGCCACCATGCTGCTCTACGAAATGGTGCCCGCCACCTTGGCGGCCGAGATCACTGCCGAGGTGGGCATTCCCACCATCGGCATCGGCGCGGGTGCGGGGTGTTCCGGCCAGGTGCTGGTACTGCACGACATGCTGAATGTCTTCCCGGGCCGCAAGGCGCGCTTCGTGCGCAACTTCATGGAAGGCGCCGACAGCATCCAGTCCGCCGTGACCGCTTACGTACGAGCGGTCAAGGACGGTAGCTTCCCGGCGCCTGAACACACTTACTGATCAACGTTCCATCACGCGATTCCAGCGCGCATTGAATGCCGCCCGGGTCGCGTTGATGGCGTCCCAATCCAGGACCTTGGCATTGGCCATGTATTCCTGGAATTGCTTGAGCACCGCTTCGTTGGCACCGACGCCCTTGACGTTGCGATTGGACGGGAAGTGGCCGCCATATTCCAGCGCCGCTTCCTGTGCCTCCTTGGTCAGCAGGTAGGCGGCCAGCTTCTGCGCCAGCTCCGGTTCTGAATTCTTGGCGACCACGCATTCACCCACCACCAGGATCACCGACCCTTCCTTGGGCTGCGCGTACTCCACCGGGATGCCGCGCTTCTTCAGGCGCGCGATGGCCGTGGGCGTCAGCGGGAAGATGGCGGCCTCGTCGGACTGGATCATCTCCGCCAGCTTGGCCGAGTTCGTGATGTATTCCAGCACATTGGGGCCTATCGTCGAGCCCCACTTGGCGAAGCCCGGCTCGACGTTCTGATCATTGCCGCCCTGGATGCGATTGAACATCAGGAAAGCATGCAGGCCGAAGGTGCTGCTGGCGGCGGATTGGAACACCACCTTGCCCTTGTACTTGCCATCGGCCAGGTCCATCCAGGACGTCGGCGGCGCCCAACCCTTGTCCTTGAAGATATGGGTGTTATAGCCCAGGCCCGTCATGCCGGTGTCGATGCCCGCGGCCATGCCGTCCTTCATGACAGCGGCGGGATACAGCTGCTGCAATACGGCGCTGTCCTGGATCTTTTCGCACAAGCCCATGGAGATGGCGCGCGACATCACGCCGTCGTCCAGGAACATGACGTGCATCTGCGGCTTGTCCTTGAAGGCTTGAGCCTTGGCCAGCACTTCGGTCGACGTGCCGGGCACCACCACGATCTTGACGTTGTTGGCCTTCTCGAACGCCGGGAAGACATACTGGGTGAAGGCCCGCTCCATGTCGCCGCCATTCATGCCGACGTAGAGCGTCTTCTGTTGCGCCATGGCGGTCCCCGGCAGCGCTGTCATGGCCAGCAGGCCCGCCAGCAAGCTGCCCACCAGCCCTTTGCTGAAGGACGGGCGGTAGGATTTCTGCGCCGGGGCGTATTGCGGCTTGCGTACCTCATGTGCATTGGGGGCCTTGGGTACCTGGCGTACCTCGGGGACGCGATGGATATCGATGGTCATGATGCCTCCAGCGTTTGCTCACGGAACGGATGACCTGGACAAGCGGCCTCATGAGCGGCAGCCGCGTATCGATCGATGCGGAATGCATCGAGGGGTATATCGGTATGGCCGTCGACCACCAGCTGCGACAGCACTTCGCCTATCGCCGGGCCGACCTGGAAGCCGGCACCGGACAGACCGAAGGCGTGGAACAGACCAGGGGTGGTGAGGCTGGGACCCAGCACAGGATTGTGGTCGGGCATGCTGCCTTCCACGCCGGTCCAGAAACGAATCACCTGCGCGCCGCGCAAGGGTCTGAGCAAGGAGGCCGCCTTGGATAACAAAGCGGGGATGTCCTGCTGGCCAGGCCGGGCGTAGTCGCTGCCGGCCGACAGGCCACGGCCGCCGCCGATGACGCAATTGCCGCGCGCCACCTGGCGCGCATAGATGCCGCCGCCCTGCATGCCCAGGCTCACGCCCATGAACGGCGGCAACGGCTCGGTGACCATCATCAATGGATGGATCGAGGTTTCCGGTACCGCTTCACCGAAGGACGCGGCGAAAGATCCCGCCCAGGCGCCGGCGCAGTTCAACAGGAAAGACGCACGCACTTCCAACGCCGTGCCGGCGCGCACGATGAACCGCCGGCCATCGTACAGGGCGCAGGTGACCGGCGTGGATTCGCGCAGCAACGCGCCGGCCGCCCGCGCCGCTTGGGCGAAAGCCGGCGACACCAGGCGTGGGTTGGCGTGGCCGTCTTCCGGGCAGAACGAGCCGCCGATCACTTCCTCGCTCAGCCAGCCATAGTCGCGTTGCAGATCCGCGCGGTTCAACATGCGCAGATGCATGCCGTAGCCGCGCGTGGCCTGGCGATAGGTCTCCAGCGCCGCCATGTCGGCTTCGCTGCGCGCAAGCTTCAAATGGCCGGACCGCAGATATTCGCCATCGGTGCCGATGAGCGCGGGCAGTTGTCGCCACAGTTCATGCGCGCGTCGCGTCAGCGGCATCTGCTCCAGGGGCCGCCCCTGCCGACGTACGCCGCCGTAGTTCACGCCGCTGGCCTTGGAACCGCAGGCGGCGGCTTCCAGCAGCGTGACGGGTACGCCGCGCCGGCGCAGGAACAGCGCAGCACTGGCGCCGACGATGCCGCCGCCAATGATGACGACTTCGGTGTCGATGCGTTCCATCAGTGGTGCTCCTCCGCTGGCTCCGTTACGCCAAGGGCAAGCTGCCGCGCGGGGTCGTGCGGCGCGACTTCAGCCGCTGCGGATGCTGCCATCATCACTATGTGGATGGGGATAGGCTTGACCGGCGGCTGCGGGCGTAAACGGCCGACCTGGTCCGGGCCGACGCCACACGCCCGCGCGAGCACTTCGGCTGCGGCCGCCCCGCACATGCGGCCCTGGCAACGGCCCATGCCGATGCGCGTCAGCGCTTTCAGACGATTCAGTTCATGCGTGCCCTGGCCGGCGACCGACGCGCGTAGCGTGCCGGCGGAGATTTCCTCGCAACGGCAGATCATGACGTCGTCTTCGATGCCGGCAGCCCAGTCATCAGGGAAGGGGAAGGCGCGTTCCAAGGCGTCACGGATGCGCTGCCAGCGGAGCAACTTGCCATCCAGATGCCGGACACGCCGCGGATCCACCTGCCGCCCCATGTCCTGCAGCAATGCCAGCGCGGCGCGCTCGCCCGACAGCTCGGCGGCGTCCGCGCCGGCGATGCCCGCGCCATCACCCGCCAGGTATACGCCGGCCACCGATGAACGTCCTGCCGCATCGCGAGTAGGCAGCCAGGCGCGGTCGCGCGCGTTGAAGGCATAGCGGCAACCTGCCAGGCTGGCCAGCTGCGTTTCGGAACGCAAGCCAAGGCCATAGGCCAGCGCATCGCATGCGATGGTCAGGGTTTGGTCGCCAACCTGGCACTGCACGGCTTCGACGCGGAAATCACCTTGGACCCGGCCATCATCTCCGACTCCGCCATCACTTTCGACCCGAATATCATCTTTGATCCGAATATCACTTTCGATTCGGCTGCCGCTCAGAACGCGCAAGGGGCGGACACCTTCATGCAGCGCCACGCCATGGCGGCGCAGCCAGGCCATGTAGTAAAGCCCTTTGGCCAGCAACGCGGGCGCGCGCAACAGGCCGGGCAAGGCCGCGACACGGTCCTTGAATCGAGCCGTATCCAGCACCGCCGCGACCTCTGCGCCCGCCTTGGCGTATTGATACGCCACCAGATAGAGCAGCGGCCCCGTGCCCATGAACACGACCTTGCTACCGATGGCACAGCCCTGATACTTGAGCGCGACCTGCGCGCCGCCCAACGTGTAGACGCCCGGGGTCAGCCAGCCGTGCATGGGCAGCACGCGGTCCGTGGCACCGGTGGCGAGTATCAAGTGGCTGTACGGCACCTGCCGGCTGCTGCCGTCGCGCATGACGTCCAGCACGCCGTCCGCCAGATTCCAGACCAGCGAGCCAGGTTCGTAATCGATGTGCGGCGTCAGCTGCGCCATCAAGCGATGCAGACGGGTCGCCTTGCGATGCTCGAAACCGTAAAGCGTGGCCGGCGTGCGCATGTAGCCGGGCGCGGCGGGCGGCTGCCGGTAGATCTGGCCGCCGGCACGCAGGCTTTCGTCCAACACCCGCGGACGCAGGCCAGCCGCAACCAAAGCCTGCGCGGCCCGTATGCCGGCCGGGCCGGCGCCGATGATGACCGGCTGCGGTTCGCGCGCGATCGGTGCCGCCAGCGCAGTCGGCGTGGTCGCTGCGACCGGTGCGCTCGCTGCACCGAAGCCGTTCATGACAGCTCCTCGCCATCGACCGCGGGCGGGGACCCGGAGCCCGGCACAGGTTCGACCGCAACGGCAGCCGGCCGCCACGCTTCCGGCCACTGCGACAGCAGGCGCATCCCCGGTTCGATGAACGTCGTACACGCCCGCACGCGGCCGCCGTCTTCCAGCTGCATCCAGCAATCCTGGCACGCGCCCATCATGCAGAAGCCGGCCCGCGGGCCGCCGCCGAACTCGGAGCAACGCACGCGGTCGATCTGCGTCAGCACCGCCGTCAACACGGTATCGCCCATCAGCGCCTGGGCCGGTGCACCATCGAGCATGAAGGCGACCGGCGCGCGCGCGGTTTCGGTCAGGCGTTTGAGTATCGGCCCGGCCATCCTATTTCTGTCCCACCAGCACACGATCAAGACCATAGACCCGGTCCAGCAGCAACATGGTCAACGCGGTCAACGCAATGACCAGCGCCGATACCGCGGCCATCATCGGATCGACGGATTCGGTGGCGTACATATACATGCGTACCGGCAGCGTGATCGTGGTCGGCGACGTGATGAAGACCGACATGGTCAACTCATCGAAACTGTTGATGAAGGCGAGCAACCAGCCACCCGAAATGCCGGGGATGATCAATGGCAGCGTCATGCGCCAGAACACCGTCGCGCGGCTGGCGTTCAACGACAGGGCCGCGTGCTCGATGGATCGGTCGAAACCCACCAGGGCACCGATCACCAGACGCAATACGTAGGGCGTGACGATGACGGTGTGGCTGACCACCAGCCACGCAAAGCTGCCGGTCTGGCCGATCAAGGCGAAGAAGCGCAGCAGCGCTACCCCGAGCACCAGATGCGGAATCATCAGTGGCGACAGGAACAGGCCATTGAGCAGATCGCGCCCGGGAAAGCGGTAACGCGTGATGGCGATGGCGGCTGGCACGGCCAGGCAGACCGAGAAGGTCGCCGACAACGTCGCCAGCCACAAGCTGTTGCGGAAGGACTGCATGAAGTCCGCATGCTCGAACACCGCATGAAACCAGCGCAGGGAAAACTGCGTGGTGGGAATGGTCAGGGTAGATGCCGGCGTGAAGGCGACCAGGCAGACCACCACCAGAGGCGCCAGGACGAAAGCGACCACCAGGAAGTTGAACGCCAGCGCGAAGGGACCGTTTTTTTGCATGGTCGAGTCTCCGATCAGCCCAGGCTGCGCCGGTAGGAACGTTCGATGACGCGGTTATAGGCCATCATGATGATCACATTGGCTACCAGCAGCAGAATGGCGATGGCCGCGCCCAACGGCCAGTTCAACTCGGTAAGGAATTCGTCGTAGACGATGGTGGCGACCATTTTCAGGCGGCGCCCGCCCAGCAGCGCCGGAATGGCGAAAGAGCTGGCGCTCAAGCCGAACACGATGAGGCTGCCCGAGAGTATGCCGGGCGCGGTCTGCGGCAGCACCACGCGCAGCAAAGTCTGCAGGCGCGACGCATTGAGCGAATAGGCAGCCTGCTCCACCGCGGGATCGAGCTTCTGCAGCGACGTCCACACGGGAATCACCATGAAAGGCAACATCACATGCACCAGGCCGATGATGATGGCGGTGGGGGTGTACAGCAGCGATCCCAGGCCCAGCGCCTGTGCGGCCTTGCCCAAAGGACCGGCCGGCCCCAGCAGCATGCTCCAGCCGAAGGCCCGCACCACCAGCGATACCAGCAGCGGCGAAAGCACCACCAGCAGGAAGATGGAGCGCCATGGCTTGCGCATGCGCGACAGGATGTAGGCTTCGGGCGCGCCGATCAGCACGCAGATCACGGTGGTCACGCCGGCGATCCAGAACGTGCGCCAGAAGATGCCCAGGAAATAAGGATCGCTGAACACCATGGCGTAATGCGCCAGGGTATGGCCCGGCAACACGCCCTTGTTGTAGTCGAAAGGGCTGAACGAGAGCACCACGGTCAGGCCCAGCGGCGTCAGCACCAGCGTCAGGAACAAGAGCGTCAGCGGAATCGAGCCCAAGATAGCCGGCAAGCCGTCCAGCCGCGGCGCTGGCCCGCTGCGCACGTTTGCTGCCGCAGGCGGCGGTGGGGAGGAAGTACCCGCGGCCATCTCAAGCCTCCTGCCGCGTGGATCGGGTGGACGGGGTGGACGACATGGATGACATGGGCGAAGTGGACGGGGTGGACGGCGTGGACGCGCCAGGCGCAACGGGCAGCACCCGCAACACACCAGCGGCCCAGTCCAGGCCCACCCGCGCACCGTCTTCGTGCGGCGCGCTGCCGTCGTTGGGCGTAAGGACAGTCAGCGTGCCGACCGGCGTAGCCATTTCGTACATCCACTGACTGCCCAGGAAATAGCGGCTGGTCACCATGGCATCGAGCTTGCCCTGGCCCAAGGGCACCGGCACCAGCTTCTCCGGCCGCAACGACACCTGCACCGCATCGCCCGCGCGCAAGCCGGCGCCCTCGACCACCAGTGCCAATGCCCCACAGCTGATCTCCGCTTCGACGCCGACGCGGGTCACCGTTCCACGCAATAGATTGGACTTGCCGACAAAGTTCGAAATGAATTCGCTGCGGGGGTGTTCATACATGCGATAGGGCTGGTCGACCTGAGTCGCGCGACCGTCTTGCATGACGACGATGCGGTCGCTGATCGACAACGCCTCGGACTGGTCATGCGTCACCATGATGGTGGTGGTGCCGGTCTTGCGCTGGATGCCGCGCAATTCGTACTGCATGTCTTCGCGCAGCTTGGCGTCCAGATTGGACAAGGGCTCGTCCAGCAGCAACACCGGCGGCCGGATCACCAGGGCTCGCGCCAGCGCCACGCGTTGGCGTTGGCCGCCGGACAATTCGCGCGGATAGCGATCCCCGTGCTTGTCCAGCTTGACCAGGGCCAGGGCCTCGGCCACCCGTTCGGCGCGTTCGCCCTTGTCCACCTTGCGCATCAACAGGCCGAAGTCGACGTTGTCGCGCACGGTCATGTGCGGAAACAAGGCATAGCTCTGGAACACGATGCCCAGGCCACGGCTGTTGGGCTTGGCGTACGTGATGTCGCGTCCATCCAGAATCACGCGGCCCCGGGTGACATCGGCAAAGCCGGCGATCATCTGCAGTGTGGTGGTCTTGCCGCAACCCGACGGTCCCAGCAGGGACACGAATTCCCCCTGCTCGACGCTCAGGTCGAGATCACGCACGACCTGCAGGTCGCCGTAGCTCTTGGAGATTTTTTCCAGCTGGAGAAATGACATGGAACGCCTTGCTGCCCGCTTGAGCCCACGGCCGCTGCGGGGAAAACGTGAGGAGGATGCAGGCCAGTCTAGGTTTCAGCATAAAAACCGGTCAATTAGGGTTTTCCGGGGAAGTGAATTTTCTTTATTGATATTCTGAGGAGTAGAATTTCCGCACATTTTCAAAGCAGTAATTTTTCATTATCGGAATTCAAGAGATGGCCACGGAAGACAAGAGCGAAAGCGACGGCGCCGGTCAGGGCGTACTTCAACGCGCGTTCTCGGTGCTGCGGGTACTCGCCGACGCCAAGGGTGAAAAGCTGCGGCTGACCGATATCGCGGCCCGCGCCAGCCAGGCGCCCGCCACCACGCATCGCGTCCTGCAAGCCTTGATGCAGGAAGACATGGTCGAACAGCCGGCCAACAGCAAGGCCTACCAGTTGAGCGTCGCCTTCTATGCGCTGGCCGCCACGTCGGGCCGCTTCCGTTCCAATCTGCGCGAGGTGTATCGCCCGTCCCTGCTGCGCCTGTGCGGCATGCTCAACGACACCGTCTTCATCCTGGTACGGCATGGCTTCGACGCCGTCTGCCTGGATCGCATCGATGGCCCGTTCCCGGTGCGCTCGCATAGCGGCGACATCGGCGGCCGCGTGCCGCTGGGTCTGGGCCAGGCCGGCCTGATCCTGCTGGCGCGCCTGCCCGCCGCGGAGCGTGACGAGGTCATCCGCTTTAACATTCCGCGTCTGCACCACCTGGGCTTCATCGACGAAATATCCATGCGCGTGCGAATCAAGGAATGCCTGGAGAATAACTACGTCTTCAGCTCCGGCCCCGGCCTGTTCCCCGGCATCGCCGGCCTGGCCGTCCCGGTCGAGGACCGCAATGGGGAAACCGTCGCCGCCCTCAGCGTGGCCGCCCCGTCGGAGCGCATGAGTCCCGAGCGCCTGCCCCTCATCGTCGAAATGCTGCAGCGGGAAGCGCGCGCGATGGGCGCACAGATCAATCCCTTCGATCCCGCCCTGCGCCGGCCCAGTCACTTCCTGGGTACCGGCAACCGCGAATGAGACATTCGACGGAATAGGAAATTTCGCACAACGAATCACCGCGAATCGTCTCGCTGCGATTGAGACGCCGCAGCACACTCCTCATCGTCATCAATACCCGACGATCAAGAGCATGTGCCATGAATCACACACAGAACCAGGGCGTACCATCGCAAGATCCAGCATCGAATAAGTCCCTCCCGAAGAATCGCGACCGTGCCGGCGTGCTTCTCGTGCACGGGCTGGGAGGCACTGAATATGACCTGGGGCGGCTGCGTGCGTCCCTGGAGGAAAGCGGCGTCGACGCGTATGTCGTCGCCTTGCCTGGCCACGGTACGCGTCCGGAAGATCTGGTGGGCGTACGAGCCGAAGACTGGATCGATGCGGTCACCGTCGAATACCTGCGCCTGTCGGCGCAGTACGACACCTTGCATGTCGTGGGCATGTGCCTGGGCGCGCTGTTGGCGCTTGAAGTCTGCAAGCGGACGGGGCACTCGAAGGGCAAGCTGGTCGCATTGGCCGCGCCTTTGAGCCTGGATGGTTGGGGCACGCCGTGGTATCGCGCCATACGCCACGTCCTCTACCGCATTCCCGCGATAGCCCGCAGTTGGCGCGTGCACGAGCAGGAACCTTACGGCATCAAGAACGAGCGTATCCGTCGCCTGGTGCGCGGCATGTTGAGCCGCGGCGACGCCTTCCACTACCCCTGGGTGCCGCTGTATTCCGTGCGCGAAGCCGATCGGCTGCGTTCCATGGTGTGGCGCAAGCTGGAGCGCCTGCGCTGCCCCTTGATGATCATGCACGCGACGGAAGACGAACTGACTTCGCCGGAATCGGCGCGCGCGCTGCACCGTCGCATCGAAGGCAGCACGCTGCACTTGCTCGACAACAGCTATCACATGATTTGCGTGGACAATGAGCGCGGCCATGTCATGCACAGCGTGACGAATTTTTTATCCGATCGCGCCTATAAGCCGATCCGGGAAGCCGCGCACATGAACGATGAAGGTCCCACGCTGAGCCGCCTGCGCAGACCGCACTTCATGCCGACGTAGTTCATGCCGATGTAGTGTGCGGCTCGGCGGCCTGCGCCAGCAGCCATCGGCGAAAAGCCTGCAATGGCGCGAAGTCCTGCTTGCCCGGCGGCCAGGCCAGGTAGTAGTTGCCCTGGCTGCGCAAGGGCCGGTCCACCGCCAGCACCAGCTCACCGCGGCGCAGCTCGTCTTCCACAAGAAATCTGGGCAGCACCGCCACGCCCATGCCGGCGATGGCCGCCTGCGCGGCGAAGACGATCTGGTCGACCAGCATGCCGTGCACTTCGGCAACCGGCACCGCCATGGCATCGAACCAGCGTTCCCAGGCGTCGGGGCGCGACACCAGATGCAGCAGCGGCGCGGTGGCCAGGTCCGCCGCGGTGGCGTAGCCATGGCGCGCCTTCAAATGCGGGCTGCACACGGGCACCACGGTTTCTTCCATGAGGAAATCCAGGCGTGCGCCGGGCCAGTGGTCGGCGCCGAAATGTATCGCGGCGTCCAGCGAACCGGCCTGGAAATCGAAAGACTCGAAGCGTGTGATGAGGTTGACGGTGATGTCGGGGTGCGCCGCCATGAAGTCCGGCAGGCGCGGCGTCAGCCAGCGCGCCCCCAACGTCGGCAACACGGCCAGATTGACGGTTCCTCCCAACGGATTGGCACGGAATCCCAGCGTGGCGGTGGCGATGCGCTGCAAGGCTTCGCGCACCTCGTGGGCGAACGCCTCGCCCGCCGCGGTCAGCCGCACGGTCTGGCGTTCGCGGATGAACAGGTCGGCACCGAGCAGCATCTCCAGCGAACGGATCTGCCTGCTGACCGCGCTCTGCGTCAGGTTCAGCTCCTCAGCCGCGGCGGTGAAACTGCCGCGCCGCGCCGCCGCTTCGAACGCACAGAGTTCGGCGGTGGGCGGCAGGAAGCGGCGGATGAGGGACATGGCGGTCATTCTATATCCGCATGACATCAGGCAGGAACATCGTTTGACGCCCAGGGCAGCGGCCGACAGAATGCCAGGCTGGACCGTCAGTTGATGACAGCGCCGCATGATCCATGGGTTCACGCGCTGGGGATAACCCTGATGAAGAACGATCGCCATACGCATGGTTTGTGGGAAAGCACAGCGCCGCCCGCGCCCGCCACGGCACCGCTGCAGGTGGATCAGACGGTGGACGTCGCCATCGTCGGTGCCGGCTACACCGGCCTGTCCGCGGCCCTGCATCTGGCCGAAGGCGGTGCGCGTGTCACGGTGCTGGAAGCGGAGGAAATCGGCTTCGGCGGTTCCGGCCGCAATGTCGGATTGGTCAACGCGGGCATGTGGGTCATGCCCGCCGAACTGCCCAAGGTGCTGGGCACGACCTATGGCGCGCGGCTGCTCGACACGCTGGGCAACGCACCGGATCTGGTCTTCGACTTGATACAACGCCACGCCATCGACTGCCAGGCGCAGCGCAACGGCACGCTGCATTGCGCGGCGAGCCAGGCCGGGCTGAAGAACATCACCGAACGCGCGCGCCAATGGGCTGCGCTGAAAGCGCCCGTGCAGTTGCTCGATGCGGCCGCGGCAAGGGCCAGGACCGGCACCGACGCTTATCACGGCGCGCTGCTGGATCTGCGGGCCGGCACCCTGCAGCCGCTGGCCTATGCGCGCGGCCTGGCCCGCGCCGCCTTGCACGCCGGCGCCAGCGTGCATACGCAAAGTCCGGTGACGGCGGCGCGCGATCGGCAAACGCATTGGGAGCTGCGCACGCGCAACGGCGCGACCGTACAGGCGCGCTGGGTCATCGTCGCGAGCAATGCCTACAGTGATCTGGATGGACCGTGGGCCAGCCTGCGCACGGAACTGGTCCGCCTGCCCTACTTCAATATGGCCACCGTGCCGCTGGACCCCATCTTGCGCCAACGGATTCTGCCGCAGCGCAACGGTGTGTGGGACACCCGGCAGGTATTGTCCTCGTTCCGCTACGACGCCGCCGGCCGCCTGATCTTCGGCAGCGTGGGCGACCTGTCCGGCGCCGGGCTGCGCATCCATACACAGTGGGGCCGCCGCGCACTGGCGCGGCTGTACCCGGCGCTCAAGGACATTGCCTTCGAACACGAGTGGTACGGCACGATAGGCATGACCGCCGACGCCCTGCCGCGCCTGCATCGGCCCGCGCGCAATACCGTTTCCTTCAGCGGCTACAACGGCCGCGGCATCGCGCCCGGCACGGTGCTGGGACGGGAACTGGCAAGGCTGGTATTGGGCACCAAGACCGAACAGGATCTACCGCTACCCGTCACGCCCATCCATCGCGCCCCCCTGCGCCGCGCGCGCGAGTGCTGGTACGAATTCGGCGCGCGCCTGGTGCACGGCGTGGGGGCGCGATGATACGCTCGACCCATCCAAGGAATCGATTCGCCGCGACGCGCGCCTGATGGCCACGCCGCGATCCGCCACTTCAATGGAAGATATGCCATGACGACTACCGCAACCCAAGTCCAGGATGCCATGCAGAAACTGGGCGTGGCCGCCGCCGCGTTCCAACAGGGCACGCTGGCCGCACGCTCGCCCATCGACGGCAGCCAGATCGGCACCGTGCAGGTCCATACCGCGGCTGACGTCGCCACCGCTGTCGAACGCGCCCATCAAGCCTTCCTGGCCTGGCGCGTGGTGCCGGCGCCGGTGCGCGGAGAGCTGGTCCGCCAGTTCGCCGAAGAACTGCGCCAGCACAAGCAGGCGCTAGGCACGCTGGTTTCGCTGGAGGCCGGCAAGATTCTTACCGAAGGCCTGGGCGAAGTGCAGGAAATGATCGACATCTGCGATTTCGCGGTGGGTTTGTCGCGTCAGCTGTACGGCCTGACCATTGCTTCCGAGCGCCCCGGCCATCGCATGATGGAAACGTGGCATCCGCTGGGCGTGGTGGGCGTGATCAGCGCGTTCAATTTCCCGGTGGCGGTGTGGTCCTGGAATACCGCGCTGGCCGTGGTCTGCGGTGACGCCGTGGTGTGGAAGCCATCAGAGAAGACGCCGCTTACCGCGCTGGCCTGCCAGGCTTTGTTTGAACGCGTGGCGCAGCGCTTCGGCAAGGCGCCGGCTCATCTGTCGCAAGTGATCCAGGGGACGCGTGAAGTGGGCGAAGCCTTGGTGGATCATCCCAAGGTGGCGCTGTTGTCCGCCACCGGCAGCACCCGCATGGGCCGTGAAGTCGGCCCGCGCGTAGCGCAGCGCTTTGGCCGTTCCCTGCTGGAGCTGGGCGGCAACAACGCGGTGATCGTCACGCCCACGGCGGACCTGGACCTGGTGGTGCGCGGTGTGTTGTTCGCTGCCGTCGGCACGGCGGGCCAGCGCTGCACCACCACGCGCCGCCTGATCGTGCACAGCAGCGTGCGCGACACGCTGGTGACGCGTCTGAAGCAGGCCTATGAAAAACTGACCATCGGCATTCCCACGGAGGCCAAGACCTTGATCGGCCCGCTGATCGACCAGGGTGCTTACGACGGCATGCAGGCCGCGCTGCACAGCGCACGCCAGGAAGGCGGCCAGGTATTCGGTGGCGACCGCGTGCTGGCCGACCGCTATCCGCAAGCGTATTACGTGCGTCCGGCCATCGTGGAAATGCCCGCGCAAACCGCCACGGTCTGCCATGAAACCTTCGCGCCCATCCTTTATGTGATGAGCTACGAATCCTTCGACGACGCGCTCGACATGCAGAACGGCGTGCCGCAAGGCTTGTCCTCGGCCGTCTTCGGCAACGACCTGCGTGAAACGGAACGCTTCCTGTCCGCCAGCGGTTCGGACTGCGGCATCGCCAACGTCAACATCGGCACGTCCGGGGCGGAAATCGGCGGTGCGTTCGGCGGCGACAAGGACACCGGCGGCGGCCGTGAATCGGGTTCGGATGCGTGGAAGGCCTATATGCGGCGTGCCACCAACACCATCAACTATTCGCGCGAACTGCCGTTGGCGCAGGGCGTGGATTTCAGCGTCTGACCACGACGCGCGCTGGAATTCAAAAGCACGAATCGGAATTTTCGCGCGGATCCGTCGCGCCGATAAATGAACAAAGTCTGCGATGCGAATCCTGCACGCCAGGGTTCGCACCTTCATCCTCGACTTTGTATAGATCCTATCGTGCCCATTTTTCCAGCGCCCGCTTCAGCCCATTTTTCACCGTACACAGCGTTTGCCGCCGCCAGCTCGGTCGACGTCCCCGCTCCAGCACCGGCCGCGCCGGACGACGTGGGAATATACGAGCACACTTACGACGCCGACGCCTTGCCTTTGCGCACTGCTCCCACCTTCGCCAAACGCGAGATGCCCAGGGACCGTGAAAATTGCGCCAAGGCAGAGGAATATATCGAGCTTGCGTTCTACGCCTACGGCAGGAAGTCTCCCCTGCCCAAGGGCTGGCAACCCGCGCTGGAGATCATGGGGGCCTTGAGCACGCGCGTCGTCAAGGCCGCGCCTGAAAATTTGCGGACCGACTGCAAATACGTCGTGGACAAAGCGGCCGGAGAGAACGTGCTTTACGACCAGGCAACCGGCGTGGTCGCGGTCGTGGTCGAGCATCCCGAGAAGAAAAAAATCGTCCTGGTATTTGGCGGCACCCATTCAGGTCCCAGGCATGGTGCCGAGGCCTCGCCCGAGGACAAAGCGGCTTATCAAGCGGTCTGCCACCACCAGTATGCCGCCGACGTACAGGCGGCGCTGGGGCTCGGCACACCCGCGGCCTATCGGGTAGCCCATCTGTGGGCGCAGCAGCTGGATCAGCTGTTGGCGGAAGACGCGCGGCAGTCTGGCGCACACCTGGGTTACGTACTGGAAACCAGCGGCCATTCCCTGGGCGGCGGCTTGGCCCAATACGCCGCCATGGCGGACAAGGAAGGCGACCTTCCCGCCACCGTCTTCGCGCCGGCGCAATTGAACAACCGTCTGCTGCAGGGCCTTCCGCCTGACCACCTGAGCCGATCCGCCCACATCGTCAGCTTTTCGGAAGGACGGGATCTCGTGCCTGAGGTGGGCAGACTGATTCCCGGGGCCGACGGCGTCGGTATCGCCAATACCTTCGACGGCATCGAGGGAAAGTCCTGGATGCACGCGCACTCCTTCGAATATGAGCATCTGGCCGACTTCATGAAAAGGACGCAGCGCATGTCGGCTGCGATGACGGTTGTGAGGAACCTGGTGATGGCTCCGGTGATCGACACCGCGGCGCGAGTGTTGTTGGCGGAACAACAGCAGATGGAGCAGATGGAGCAGATCGACGAGCAGGCTGGCAAGCTGGCTTTGCTGACGATGCGCGCGTGAAGCGCCGGGCGGGGTGGCGCGGGGCGTGCCACCCGTTGCGTGCTGTCCGTTGCGTGCAATACGGTGCGTGCAGGCCCCTGTCCCGTCAATCCAGGATCACGTCCGCCAGCTCGCGCAACAGCCCTGCTTCCAACTGCCGCGCGATGCGTCCCAGGCCGCGATTCAAGGGCCAGACGATGTCCAGCGACAGGCTGCCCTCGATCTCGATGGGCAGCACGCGCAGGCCGTGGCGCTGCGCGTAGATGCCGCTCATGCTGTACAGTATGGCCACGCCCAGGCCACGTTCGGCGAACGCGCAGGCGGCCGAATATTGATTCACTTCGATGGTGGGCTGGAACGGCAGGCGCGCGGCCTCGAACTGCCGTGCGGTCAGGGCGCCGACCTGCAGGTGCCGGCTAAGCGAGATATACGGGCAGTGCTCGAAGTCGGCCAAGGTCAGCGAGCGCCTGGAGGCATAAGGATGATCAGGCAGCATGACCGCGCGGATACCCAACTGCGCCAGTGAACGCTGGCCGACATTGGGCAAGGCCGCCGCACCGATGATGACGCCGATATCGATGCGCTGATCCGCCGCCAGCTCCACCACGCCCAAAGTCATATCGGTGCGCACCGCCACGCGTATGCCTGGCTCCTGTTCCTGCAGCCAGGCCATCGCGCCCGGCAGGATGCTGGCGCCGACGGCGGCCACCGCGCCGACGACCAGGCGCGCATGCGTGCCCCCCCGCATGCTGGCCGCCATGCGTTCGGCCGTGTCCACGGCGGCCAAGGCGTTGACCACTTCGGGTAACAGCAGGCGCGCTTCGGCCGTCAATGCCAGGCGCCTTTTCTCGCGCGTGAACAGGGCAAAGCCCAGTTTGCTTTCCAGCGCCTTGAGCATGGCGCTGGCCGCGGGTTGCGACATACGGGTCGCCGCGGCGGCCAGCGTCACGGAGCCGGTTCGGGCGACGGCTTCGAATAGGGCCATTTCGCGTTGATTCATGGCGGTGATCCTGGCGGGCGGTGAGCCGGGCCGGCTCCTTCAGGGGTGGACGAGGAGACGCCATCGCGTCCTTGTCCTGGACGGCCGGCGGGGATAGACGGTGTGTCTTACACAACCCACTACGCACGAGGCACGAGGTTCGAGACCCGAGACACGATGCACGGGCACGGGCACGGGGGCACGGGCACCGGGCACAGAGCGCAGTGGTAGGGTCCGACAACCATTCACCACATAATAATTTCTATATGAACTGACTGGATTTATATATTTGACCATATCAAGCCGTCTGCCCGACACTGGCTGCACACAACAAGACGCTGGATCGTCCGAGCCCTGCCGTATGGCTACCGGTCAAGGAACGATCCGCGCACCGTCCACGCGAGGAGACCATGACACTACGCCCCAAGCTGTACACGCTGTTGATATGCGGCGCGCTGGCCAGCGCCTTGAGCATCGGCGCCCAAGCCCAAGCTCAAAAAGACGGCGCCGCGGCCGCGGGAATGTCGGGTGGGCCCACCATCCGCATCGTGGTCGGCGCGCCGCCAGGAGGCGCCAACGATACGGTGGCGCGTATCGTTGCCCAGCACATGCAGGTCGACGGCCGCAGTGTCATCATCGAAAACAAGAACGGCGCCGCTTCCATGATCGCCGCGCAATACGTCGCACGGTCACGGCCCGATGGCGGCACCCTGCTGCTGGGCAGCCAGACCACCATCGCCGTCGCGCCCACGCTGCAGAACGTCACCAGCTTCGATCCGCTGCGCGACTTTACCGGCGTGGCCTTGATCGGCGCAGCGCCTCAGGTGCTGCTGGCGGGGCCGAAGCTGAAGGCCAATTCGGTACCCGAATTGATTGCGCAGGCCAAGGCCGCGCCGGGTGATATCGACTTCTGCTCGGGCGGTATCGGCACATCGCCTTATATGGCCGCGGTGCTGTTCGCGCAGACGGCGGGCATAAAGCTGCACAGCATTCCGTTCGCCGGGGAACAGGCCTGCATCACGGAAATGCTGGCCGGACGACTGCCCTTCATGTTCGCCAACGCACCTACCGCCCTGCCCTACATCCAGGACAAGCGCCTGCGCGCGCTGGCCGTCACTAGCGCCCAGCGTGCGCCGTTCGCACCGCAGCTGCCCACCACCGCGGAAGCGGGCCTGAAAGACTACGAGGTATCCACCTGGCTGGGCTTGTTGGCGCCAGCGGCCACGCCGGCCGATATGGTCGACAAGATCAACGCGGAAGTGCGCCGCGTGCTGCGCCTGCCTGACGTGCGGGAAAAGCTGGAGGCCCAGGGCTATGTGCTGTCCGACGATACGCCGGCCCAGTTCACGCAGTACTACAAGACGGATCGCGAGAAATGGGTGGCCGTCATCGAGAAGGCCGGCATCAAGGGCGCGCAGTAACCATTCACCATGCAGCAAGGAACATCCGAATGAGCAGCAGCCGTACCATTCTCAATGTGCAGCACAGCGACCCAGGCGCGTCCATCCCGCGCGGCGCCTGCGATTGCCATGTCCATATCTTCGGACCCTTCGATCGCTATCCCTTGGCGGCCGATCGTGTATTCATGCCCGGTGTGGCGTCCACTGACGACCTGCTGGCCTTGCACGCGGCGCTGGGCGTCGATCGCGTGGTGATCGTGCAGGCCAGCCCACAGGGCACCGACAACCGCTGCATGACGGACGCCTTGCGTACGCTCAACGACGCGGGTCATGCGGCCCGTGGCGTGGCGGTGCTGGCGCCGGACATCAGCGTTGACGATCTGCATGCGCTGCATGCCGCAGGCGTGCGCGGGGCACGGGTGAATCTGCAATCGTATGGGCAGCAGGACCCCGCGGTGGCGCGCGATTCTCTGATGCGCACCGCCGCGCAGGTGGCGGATCTCGGCTGGCATGTGCAGATCTATAGCAACCTGTCCGTCATCAGCGCCATGGCGCGGACGCTGGCGGATTGTCCGGTGCCGGTCGTGATCGATCATTTCGCGCTGGCCAGCGCGGTGATGGGGCCGCGCCAGCCGGGACTGAAAGCGCTGCTGCAGGCCATTGCGGACGGCAACATCTACGTGAAACTGTCCGCGCCTTACCGCTTGACGACGTGGGAGGATGGACGTCCCCCCAGCGCCGCGGGAGACATCGCCCGGGCCTTCATCGACACGCGTCTCGATCGCATGCTGTGGGGTACGGACTGGCCGCACACTGGTGCTTGGCCTGGCCAACCGCGGCTGGTGGACCGCAGCGAACCGCTGCATCCCATCGACGATGGCCTGCAACTGGCGGCATTCCGCGGCTGGGTGAATGACCAGGAAAAGCAGGCCATCCTGGTGGACAATCCGGCGCGGCTTTATCAGTTCGGGTAAACGGCGGCGCCCGGGGCCTGCGCGCCGGCCTCGCCTGCCTATCTGAGCGTATACGGCCGCGAAAGCGACCGGTATGGCGCGTATGCCCCGAAATACAGGAACGACCAAATAAGCCGATCGGGGAAATTAACGATAATAGCGGCTCCTCTTTTCGGAGAAATCGCGGTGATCGGCGTTTTCGACTCCGGCAGCGGCGGCCTGACGGTCATGCGCGCCCTGGAGCATGCACTTCCCACGGAATCGTTCATCTATCTGGGCGATCATGGCAACGCCCCCTACGGGAATCGGTCTCCCGCCGACATCTACGACCTGACGCTGCGGGGCATCGAGCGTCTGTTCGGTCTCGGTTGTTCCCTGGTCATCATTGCCTGCAACACGGCGGCGGCGACCGGGTTGCGGCAGTTGCAACAGACGTGGTTGCCCCATGCGTATCCGCAACATCGGGTCATCGGCATCATCGTGCCGATGATCGAAGCGATCACGGGCATGCCGTGGGAAGCGCAAGCGACCACCGCCACGCTGACTGACGTTACCCCGGCCGGCCCAGCCCTGCATGTCGCCGTCTGCGCGACGCGGCACACCGTGAACAGCGGCGCTTACGTGACGGAAATCGCCAAGCGCGCGCCGACCATCCGGGTGACGCAGCAGGCGTGTCCCGAGCTGGCCCGGATGATCGACGATGGTGCCACCGACGACGAGATCCGACCCTACGTTGGCACCTATATCGGCGAGCTGCTGGTGCCGCCGCGCGACGTTCCGGATGTGTGCATCCTGGCTTGCACGCACTATCCTCTGATCGAACACCTGTTCAGGGAAGTGCTGCCGTCGCGGGTGCGGTTGCTGACGCAGGGCGACGTGACCGCAGCGAGTTTGCAGCGTTATCTCGCGCGCCATCCACGTTTTGTGTCGGCCGAGGCCGCCGCTACCGTCTATCTGACGACGGGGGACCCGGTACACGTCTCCGCGGTAGCGGGCCGCTTCTATGGCCGCGTCGTGCAATTTCAGGGCCTGTCGTGAGCCCGGCGGCGCAGCGTGGGGGATATCGTTCGAACCGGCGCCCTTACCGCATTGCCGTGCGTTAGACAGCCACGTCCACGGCTCCACGTCGAATCGCCCGCGGCGGCGAGCAGCGACGGTTACTGCATGAAGCTGCCACGCTCAGGCATGCACGAACACGCGGCGCCGCCGCGGATCACTATCCTCCGCGAGCGTACCTATCTTGAATCCAGATATCCACTCTTAAATCATTTCGCTTCTTGAGATTGGATTGCCGGCGTAGTCTGCGTACGTCCTCTCGTTCGCCGCTCCGCTCGTGCGCCGGCCAGGTGATTCCATGCACGCCCATGCTCCATCCCTCGTCTCTCCCGTCGCCGTAAAGCCAGGCTATGCCGAGCGCAATCGTGCGTACTGGCGCCGCAATCTGGCGGTCTGTGTCTTCGGATCGTTCACGACCCTGGTCAGCTTGAGCATGTTGCTGCCCTTTCTGCCGCTCTACGTTGCGCAGTTGGGCGTGAAGGAGCCGGCACAGATCGTGCAGTGGTCCGCCATCGCCTTCGGCGCCACTTTCTTCGGCACCGCAATCACCGCCCCGCTGTGGGGCCGACTGGCGGACCGATATGGCCGCAAGCCGATGCTGGTGCGTGCCGCGCTTGGCATGGCAGTGGTGATGTCGATGCTGGGACTCGCGGAAAACGTGACACAGCTCGTGTTGCTGCGTTTGGCGGCCGGCCTCATCGGCGGCTATGCCTCGGCGTCCATCGTCATGATAGGCACGCAGACACCCAGTGACCGTGCCGGCTGGGCCTTGGGCGTGCTTTCCACCGGCGCCCTGGCGGGCAATCTCGCCGGGCCTCTGATTGGTGGCTTCCTGCCCGATCTGGTCGGCATACGGGG
The DNA here is from genome assembly GCF_021325795.1 of Bordetella sp. LUAb4. GTDB lineage: Bacteria > Pseudomonadota > Gammaproteobacteria > Burkholderiales > Burkholderiaceae_B > Bordetella_C. The sequence goes on from NZ_JAHPZX010000001.1 coordinate 1,463,287, forward strand.
CGCCTTCTTCGTCGGTGGCGCGATGATCGTGGTGGCTGCGGCGGCGACGATACTCTTGATCCGGGAAGACTTCGATCGCGGCACCGACGCGAAGCGGCGTCCAGCCACCGAGGGGCCGCCTGCCGCCGCTGGGAAAGGCGGCATTCTTGCCGTGCTGCTGCTCAGCGCGATGATGGTCCTGCTGGCCAATATGTCCATCGAACCCATCATCACCATCTATATCGGCCATCTCGGTGTGCCGGAACACAGCCAGGCGCGCGTCGCGGGCATCGTCATGGCCGCCAGCGCCTTGGGCAGCATGTTGACGGCGCCACGCCTGGGGGCGCTGGCCGACCGCATTGGCAGCTGGAACGTCATCATCGGCTGCCTGGCGGCCACCGCCTTGGTCATGATCCCGCAAGCGTGGGTGAAGGAATGGTGGCAGTTGGCCGTCCTGCGCGGCCTGATGGGCATGACCATCGCCGGCTTGCTGCCTTCCATCGCCAAGCTGGTACGCCAGGCCGTCGATGAGCATCAGTCAGGCCGGACCCTGGGCTATCTGCAGTCGGCCCAGTTTTCCGGTCAGGTCATTGGCCCCTTGATGGGCAGCCAGATCGCGGCCTACGCGGGACTACGCCAGGTGTTTTGGGTCACCGCCCTGCTCCTGCTCGGCTGCGCTGCGTTGAATCGATGGGCCGCCCGCCGGGCCGCCTTGGCGTCGGCGTCGGCGTCGGCGTAAAGGCAGCATCCGTGCAAAGACATGCCGTCGATCTGGACGGCATGCAGGCCGCCTGCGACCGATATCAACAGGATATTGTCCGCATCCGTATCCACGGCGGGCCGAAAACAACAGCCGGAATACAACCTGGCCGCTGCACTAGGCCGGCACGATGTCCACGCCGTCGACCCGGTCCGGATAAAAAGCAAGATGGCCCGCGATGGCCGCGACCGCGGGATAGGGATACTCGTAGCTCCACACCGCATTGCGGCCGCGTTCATCTTCACCGGCGATGCTGTAGTAAGAACATTCGCCCTTGTAGGGACAATGCGTCACATGGGTCGAATGCACCAGCTGACTCATGTCGGCATCCTTGCGCGGGATGTAATACACCGGCGGATAGGAGGCCTCCTGCAGCACGAGCGCGGACCTGGTATCCGCCACGACACGGCCGGCGGCGCTAACGACAACATGTGCCTTGGCCGGACGAACATCGATAGGATGATCAGGACCTGGAATCTTGATGGACTGGGTCATTTCTATTTCCTGTAGAAAACGGCGCATATCTGATTGGGCGACCGCGCAAGTCGCTGCCTCAATCCAAGGCTCTACATGAAAGAGCTGCTAGCGGCGGCGATACCGATCCCTATTCCGCGAAGATACGCGCAGCGAGGGCTGCAAATATCAGACTGTTTTACCCTGTACAGGCTACCCGATCCGGGCCAACATTGTGCCAACAGTACCCAGCGATTTCGAAATCGCGTGATCCACACCTAGCCCGAGTCCGCTCGTCTCCAAAGATTCCGAGATCAACTAGCCACCCGTCAAACTTGACCGATCAGCTGACCTGAGTTTAAATATGCCTAACGCAACCCGCCACACGTGCTATCTACGGATAGCGTATCTCGCAAAGAGATCGTGCAAAAGGCGGGTTTTTTACGTCTGTACGTTACACTCGCGATGACTCAGCCCCCCCGCGCAGCAGCCGCGAAGCGACTTGTCACTGGGCGCGTCTTCGACAAAATCCATCTCGAACCAGAAGCAGTGATCTCGAAACTTCGAGATCAAGGACTGGCCGTCGATCCCACCACTGCTTTACCGTATCTGCGTGAGGTTGGCGCATACCGAATGAAGGGCTACTGGCATCAGTGGCAACATGCAGAGACGAAGGAATTTCGCGGCGAATTCCATTTTGACCAAGTCATCGCTCGATACGAGTTTGATCGTAGACTACGACGGGCAACAAGCGATGTGCTAGAGCGCATCGAGCTGAAGGTACGTGCAAGCATTTCCAACGTGCTTAGTAGAAATGAAGGCCCTCACTGGTTTATGAAGGAGCATGTTTTCTTACGCCGGCTACCCAAGCGGCAGCCTCCAAAATTCAGCTTACTCAAGAGGATCGAGGAGGAAGTTGAACGAATGCGCGATAAACCATTCATTGCCCACTATCTGAAAAAATACGATTATCCAGCGCTGCCGCCAAGCTGGGCGGTCAGCGAATGTCTTTCGTTCGGATCGTGGTCGCACACATATTCTCATATAGCCAGTGCAGCTTATCGGAAGCAGATTAGCCGCCCCTTCGGCGTCGAAGTGCCCGAAGTTTTCGCATCATGGCTGCATGCATTTTCGGTTTTACGAAATACCGTGGCGCATCATGGCCGATTGGTGGGCGCCCAAACAGGTGTCACCCCACGGGATTACCGAGATCGCGGCCTGGTTTTCGCCAATGCTCGAACGTTCTATGTCATGGCGACCACGATCAACTACGTGTGCAATCGGATCACGCGTGGCCCTAGATGGAAAGACAGTCTCGAAACTCTATTTAGGGATTTTCCTTCAATCTCAATTGAAGAGGTGTTGGGCTTCCCCCGCAACTGGCGAGAGCAGCCAGGTTGGACCCTGAGAGAAGTTCAAAAACCCCGCGCCATTTAGCCAAAAGGGAAGCGAATCCCGCCATCACGTCAGACCAACGGTGGCCACCGTTCGGATGATAGGGAAATGCCTGTTACGCCAAGTGAACAACTAGCCGTATAACGACCGAGGCCGATCGATCCATGGTCATTGCTCGTCGCCGGTTGGCCAACCGTAGAAAAGGGGCAGCACCACACATTGCTGTGTCCTGATCCCAACGCAAAAAAATTATAAGCACGAACGCCGGGGCCTCGCGGGCTCGGGCAGGGAGACCAACATGGCCGATATTCCTGTTGCAGCCATCGACGCATTGAAGACCGCCACGCGCGGCGATGTCATGACCAAGAGCGACCCAGGCTACGACGACGCGCGCAGTATCTGGAATGCGATGATAGATCACCACCCCGCAGTCATCGTCCGCTGCGCCGGTGTGGCAGACGTTCTGAGCGGCCTGTCTTTTGCCCGCGAACACGGGCTGCCGTTAGCAATCCGCGGTGGCGGACACAACATCGCCGGCAGCGCGATCTGCAACGACGGCCTGGTGCTCGACATGTCCGCGATGAAGTCCGTCAGGATCGATCCCGAGGCCCAACGCGCTTATGTAGAACCTGGCGCGACGCTCGCCGACTTCGATCACGAGGCCCAGGCCTTCGGCCTTGCGACACCTCTGGGCATCAACTCGACCACCGGCGTGGCGGGCCTGACGCTGGGCGGCGGCTTCGGCTGGCTGAGCCGCCGCTACGGCATGACGGTCGACAATCTGCTGTCCGCGGATGTCGTGACGGCCGACGGCAAGCTGGTGCATGCGAACGCATCGTCACACCCCGACTTGTTCTGGGCCTTGCGCGGGGGCGGCGGCAACTTCGGTGTGGTCACGATGTTCGAATTTCAATTGCACCGCGTAGGCCCCGAGATATTCGGAGGCCTGATCGTATTCCCACTGGATCAAGCGAAAGAGGCTTTGCGGAAATACCAGGCCGCGACGCCCATGATGCCGGATGACCTGACGGTATGGGCAGTGCTCCGTCTGGCGCCACCCTTGCCGTTCCTGCCACCGGATGTCCACGGCCAACCCATCATCGCTTTCGCTGTGTGTCACACCGGCGCGACAGGCGAGCAAACGATCGTCAACGATATGCTCCATGACTTCGGCACACCGGTAGGTGAGCATCTCGGCACCATGCCTTATAGCGCATGGCAACAGGCTTTCGATGCCTTGCTCACACCCGGCGCGCGCAACTACTGGAAGTCGCATAATCTGGAAACCCTGTCCGACGGCTTGATCGATGCCGTCATCGATGCCGTGCATCACCTGCCCTCGCCGCAATGCGAGATATTCTTCGGCCAGATTGGCGGCCAGACCGCGCGCCCGGCGGCCGATGCCATGGCTTATTCTGCTCGCGACACGCAGTACGCGATGAATGTGCATGGTCGTTGGGATGACGCCAAGGACGATACCGCGTGCGTCACCTGGGCGCGCGATTTCTTCCAGGCATCCGCGCCCCATGCCATGGGTAGTGTGTACGTGAATTTCTTGACCGAGGACGAGGCTCACCGGGTCAAGTCCGCCTATGGCGGCAACTTCGACAGACTGGCGCAAATCAAGGGCCGCTACGATCCGGGAAATCTATTCCGGAATAATCAGAATATCCCGCCACCGTCGGCTACAACGGGCAGCAACAGCGCCTGACAGTAGGCCGCGGGAACGTGCTGGCCGCTGGCGACCCAGCCGCCAGCGGCCGGCGGAATCATCCAAGGATTGGCACCGCGCATCGAAAGCATCTGTTCGCGGCAGCCGCCTCAACCGCGTTGGCTCAAGGCCCGGCTGATGCGGTTGCGCGCCACGGTAGTACGCGGCACCTTGAAGGGGAACCAGCTGCGTACGTCTTCTTCAACACCGATGCCGTGCATGAAGTTGTAGATGGCTTTCTTCAGCCCCAGCCCCAACGCGTCGTGATCCACACCCGTGGGATCATGAAAGCCGATGTCGTTCTTGGCGAAGGTCACCGGCGGCAACGGCTGCAAGGTCACGCCATATTCTTCCGGATTCTTCCCTACCGGCGAATGCACCGTACAGGCGAAGCGATGGAAGAAGCCGCTCTGGATGCAGCCGTTCTCGAATAGCTGCCGCACGTACTCCAACGCGTCGACAGTATCCTGCACGGTTTGCGTGGGAAAGCCGTACATCAGATAGGCGTGCACCATGATGCCGGCGTCGGTGAACGCCCGCGTTACGCGTGCAACCTGATCGACGGATACGCCTTTCTTCATCAGGTTCAGCAAGCGATCCGACGCCACTTCCAAGCCGCCCGATACCGCGATACAGCCGCTGTCCGCCAGCAGCTCGCACAGTTCCGGACTGAAGGTTTTTTCGAAGCGGATATTGCCCCACCATGAGATGCCGGCATCACGCTCGATCAGTTCAGCCGCCAAGGCCTTCAACGATTTAGGCGGTGCGGCTTCGTCGACGAAGTGAAAGCCGGTCTGCCCGGTCTCCTGCACAATCGCTTCGATGCGATCCGCCAGCACCTTCGCCGACGCGCCTTCGTAGCGGCCAATATAGTCCAGGCTGACGTCGCAAAAACTGCACTTCTTCCAATAGCAGCCATGCGCGACGGTCAGCTTGTTCCAACGTCCATCGCTCCAGAACCGGTTCATCGGGTTCAACATATCGAGCAAGGACAGGTAGCGATCCAGCGGCAGGCCGTCCCAGGTCGGCGTGCCGACTTCCTCGAACGCGACATCGGGCTCGACCATGTTCACATAACGCACCGCGCCGCTGTCCGTATCGCGCAGGAAGGTACGCACCAGACGTTGCCGCGAACGCTTGCCTTCCACGTGTTCCATCAGGGCCAACAAGGGACGCTCGCCGGCATCCAGCGTGACATAGTCGAAGTAATCGAACACGCGCGGATCTTTCAGTTCGCGCAGTTCGGTATTGACGAAGCCGCCGCCCAACACCGTGACGATGCGCGGGTCCTGCGCCTTGATCGTCTGGGCGATGCGAAACGCCGCATACACATTACCGGGAAAGGGCACCGACACCAGCACCATCGTCGGCGTGTGGCGCGCCAACGCGGCTGTCGTTAATTCGCGCAACGTATCGTCGACGAGATTGGTGGGCGCCGCCAGGGCTTCGGCCAAGGGGTCGAAGGTCGGTTGACTACCGGCCAGGGATTCAGCGTAGCGCACGAATTCGAAACGCGAGTCGACCGCGTCACGCAGCACATCGGCCAAGTCGTTCAGATACAAGGTGGCCAGGTGCTTGGCACGATCGTGCAGGCCCAGCGCGCCGAATGCCCATCCCAGGGGGTCGCCGCCGTCGTCATCCACGTATACGTCCAAGACATTGAAACGCGGCCCTTCAGGCAGGAAGTTGCGCGCCACGATACGGTGCGCCAAGGTGGAGTCGCGCCCTTGCAGGAACGCGATCACCGGCCCTATGGTCGACAGATAGCGGGCCTGTTGCGCCACGAACGACTGGATGGCCGGTGTGTGCTTCCGCGCCGGCAGCGCTTCGATCCGCGCCGCCACCGCGCGCAGGCCATCGGCCGAGAGCAAGCGCAACACCAGCGCAAGCGCCAGGTCTTCCTGGAACGACGTTACCCCGCGCGAGCGCAGGAAGCCTGTCAGGTAGGCGGTGGAAGGATAAGGCGTATTGAGCTGCGTCATCGGCGGGATGACGGACAGCACACGTAAAGGCAAGGCGGACATGGGGCGCGGCAGGGCGGGCGCTAAGGCGTGGATAAGGGGCAATTATAGGCAGCACGACCGTTACGGCCGGTTTAGCGGGTTTCGCGGCCCATTGGAAGTACGATGACTTCGGAATAGAAACCGTTGAGTAGACTGATGTCGTCCAGTTTTTCCTTCAAACTTGCCCTTCCGCGTGGTTACAGTGCCGCGGACGCTATTCATTTTCATGGAAGAGATAAAGAGAAGATCTCCGAAGTGATAACGGACGTTGGGTTGCGCAAGGGCATCCTGCTCGGCGGTGCGCCGGCGGTGTTGGATATTGAGATCGAACCGGCGAAGAAGAATGCTGTCTGTACGGTAGCGGTGGATGGCACGCTGACCGGCGACATGCAGACACAAGCCAACGACATCGTGCGCGGTTTGCTTGGCTTGCGGTTGGACCCGCGCGGCTTTGCGGCATTCGTGACCGCCGATCCTGTGTTGGGCCCGCTGACCAAGCGGCAGAAGAGCCTGCGCATCGTCCAGTCCGCCTCGGTGTTCGAAGCGCTGACGTGGGCGGTGATGGGACAACAGATCAATGTGTCGTTCGCGGTGACGCTGCGGCGTACCTTCATCCAGTTGGCGGGACGCAGGCACAGCAGCTGCCTGTGGTGCTACCCCTCCCCCGCGGATGCGGCGCGTATTCCCATCGAGGAATTGCTATCCCGCCAATACTCGCGGTCCAAGGCCGAAACGGTATTGAGACTGTCGTCGCTGGTGGCGAGCGGCGAGCTGGACATCGTCGAAAGCGCTACCAATCCGATCGAATCGATCTGCGCGGCGCTGCTTGCCGTCAAGGGCATCGGTCCATGGACAGTGAACTACGCGCTATTGAGAGGCTACGGCCAGCCGGACTGCTCGCTGCATGGCGACGTGGCCGTGCGCGCCGCCATCGGCAAGCTGTGGGGGCTGGAAACCCGACCCGACATGGCCGCGGCGGAAGCACTCCTGAAACGCTACAGCCCGCACCGCACCATGGCCGCCGCGCACCTGTGGGCCAGCTTGAGCGCCAAGACCGGATATTGATCAACGAAAACGCAGATGCCGCCGCGTGAGTTCCGAGATGGATTTGCAGCCCATCAGCTTCATTGCCCGCTCGATCTCGACACGCATCAGTTCCAGCGCCCTTTCCACACCGGGCTGCCCGGCGGCGGCCAGCGGGAACAGATAGTAGCGGCCCAGCCCCACTGCCTTGGCGCCCAGCGCCAGCGCTTTGAGCACATGCGTGCCACGCTGCACGCCACCATCCATCATCACGTCCAGGCGGTCGCCGACGGCGTCAACGATTTCGGCAAGTTGATCGAAGGCGCTACGCGAGCCGTCGAGCTGGCGGCCGCCATGGTTGGACAGCACGATGCCCGTGCAACCGATGTCCGCGGCCCGCTTGGCATCTTCCACCGACATGACGCCTTTCAGGCAGAACTGCCCGTCCCACTGCCGCACCATCGCGGCAACGTCGTCCCACGACATGGCCGGATCCAGCATCTCCGTGAAATAGCGGCTGATGGACATGGCACCGCCGCCCATATCCACGTGGTCGTCGAGCTGCGGTAGTGCGATGCGTTCGTGCGTGAAGTAGTTCAGCGCCCATGCCGGCCTGGCCGCGAACTGGGCAATACCGCTGAGATTGAGCCGAAAGGGAATGGCGAAACCCGTGCGCTTGTCGCGCTCCCGGTTGCCGCCGGTGATGCTGTCGACGGTCAGCATCATTACCGGGACGCCTGCCTCTTTGGCACGCGCCATCATGTCCCGGTTCAGGCCGCGATCCTTGTGGAAATAGAACTGGTAGACCTGCGGGCCGCCGCTGATCTTGCGGGCTTCCTCCAGGCTCACCGTCCCCAGCGAAGACACGCCGAACATGGTGCCGTACTTGCCGGCGGCGGCCGCGACGGCGCGCTCTCCCTGATGATGGAACAGGCGCTGCAGCGCCGTCGGCGAGCAATAGACCGGCAGCGCCAGCTTCTGGCCCATCACGGTCACCGAGAGGTCCACGTCCGCCACGCCGCGCAACACGTCCGGCACCAGGTCGCATGACTCGAAAGCCGCGGTATTGCGCCGGTAGGTCGTTTCATCGTCGGCCGCGCCATCGATGTAATTGAAGATCGGGCCGGGCAGGCGCCGACGCGCCATCAGACGGAAGTCGTGGAAGTTCTGGCACTGTCGCAAATGCATCTGGGGTCTCCTCCATCACGTTTTCGAAGTTCTGATCTGATAAAAAACAGGCCCGCTTCCTCAAGAGAAAGCGGGCCGGTACCCACAAAAAAGTGAGTTTTTCTGTCTTAGAACGGAATATCGTCGTCCATGTCCGCCAGGTTGGCGCCGCCGCTCGACTGCGCGGGCGCGGACGGGCGTTGTTGTTGAGGGGCCGGGCGCTGCTGGGCCGGACGCTGCTGGCGCGGGGCCGGCGCGTCGTCGTAGCCGCCGCTGCTGCCGCCACCTTGATAGTCACCGCCACCGCCGCCTTCACGGCCGCCCAGCATCTGCATCTGGTCAGCCACGATTTCCGTGCTGTAGCGGTCGGCGTTGGTGTCCTTGTCTTGCCACTTGCGCGTCTTCAGCCGGCCTTCGACATAGACGGAACGGCCCTTCTTCAGATACTCGCCGGCGATTTCAGCCAGGCGGTTGTAGAAGACGACACGGTGCCACTCGGTTTCTTCGCGCTTTTCGCCGCTGTTCTTGTCTTTCCATTGCGAGGTGGTCGCAATGGAGACGTTGCAGATGGCCGCGCCGTCAGGGCTGTAGCGCACCTCGGGATCGCGTCCCAGGTTGCCGACGATGATTACTTTATTGACCGATGCCATTGCTGATACCTCATCTTGTCGCCGACCGCAAAACAGCCTGCCGACAAAAAACGTTTAGATGTGCTGAGTTTCCGGGGAGCCGAAGATCAGTCTCGTTGTCACGCCGAGCGCGCTGTCCAGCGCATCGGCGGGCGGCCTTCCGAACCGGGAAGGCTCAAGCTTACCCCACCAAGGGATGGCATTCTACCGGGTACAGACGCGAAAGCGTCATATCCCCGGGCCGGCAGGCAAGACATGCCGTAACAATTCCCCAAACCGGAGCTGTCCCCTCAAGCCAACGGCTTCATCTTCCAGCCGAGCACCAGCCAGACCACGGCCAGGCAGGCGACCGCCACGAAGACGCCCGTGGCGCCGACGTGGGCGGCCAGGACGCCGCCGAGCGCACCGCCGCAGAACAGTCCCAAGGCTTGCGAGGTGTTGTAGAACCCCAGGGCCAACCCCTTGTATTCCCGCGGAGCAACCCGCGAGACCAGCGACGGCTGCAGGGCCTCCAGGATGTTGAAGGCGACGAAAAAGCCCGTCAGCAAGGCCATCAGGGTGTAGAAGTTGTGGCTGGCCCACGGCATCGCCGCCAGCACCACGATGAGAAAGGCCACCGCCGCCCGCAGGGCACCCCGATGCGCCCGGCGCTTTTCCGCCACGAACACCGCCGGCACCATCAGCACGAAAGAAATCAAAATGACCGGCAGATAGACCTTCCACAGGTCGTGGGCATCCAGCCCGCCCAGGCGCGCCAGCAGGGCCGGCACCACCACGAATAGCGATACCTGGGTCAGATGCAGGCAAAACACCCCGAAATTCAAGCGCAACAGGTCCGGATGCAGGAACACCGCGGCGGGACGCTGCCCCGTCATGGCGCGATCATCCCCCCGCGGCGCCAGCGGCACGATCCAGCGCGCCACGGCCAGGCTGGCCAAGCCCAGACAGGTGATGGTCCAGAACAGGCCAGGCAGACCCCACCAACCCACCAGCAAGGGCGCTACCACCAGGGAAACCGCAAAAGACAGGCCGATCGAGCCGCCCACCATCGCCATGGCGCGCGTGCGCACTTCGTCACGGGTGGCATCCGCCAGCCAGGCCGTAATCGCGGCGGATATCGCCCCCGCCCCCTGGATGGCCCGCCCGATGGTGATCCAGAACACATCGGGCGACAGGGCACAGACCACGCTGCCGATCACGAACAAGGTCAGCCCCAGCAGCACCACGGGCCGCCGTCCCCAACGGTCGGACGCCAGACCGAAAGGAATCTGCAGAATCGCCTGGGTCAGGCCATACATGCCCATGGCCAGGCCGACGCGAGCCGGATTGTCGCCACCGGGCAGGTCGCGCGCGGCCACGGTAAACACGGGCAGCAGCAGGAACAAGCCCAGCATCCGACAGGCAAACAATCCCGCCAGCGCGAAGCTGGCCCGGCGTTCAGAGGAAGTGAGCTGTAATTTGGCGTGATCCGGCATGCGTTATCAAGAAATGCGGCCGCGGAAACCGAAGCGGAAACTAAGAAAGCGGCCCGGAACTGGGCCGGACCTCATAGGGATCCGGGCTGGTAACAGTCCGGCGCGCTATAGTACCAAGTTGCCCTTTGAATCTGCTGAAACCGACCTGATGGACGCGATACGCATTCGGGGTGCTCGCACCCACAACCTCAAGAACGTCTCGCTGGACCTGCCCCGTCAGAAGCTGGTGGTCATGACGGGCCTGTCCGGTTCGGGCAAATCCTCTCTCGCCTTCGATACGCTGTACGCGGAAGGCCAGCGTCGTTACGTCGAAAGCCTGTCGGCCTACGCCCGCCAGTTCCTGCAACTGATGGACAAGCCCGACGTCGACCTGATCGAAGGCCTGTCGCCGGCGATTTCCATCGAGCAGAAGGCCGCGGGCCACAATCCGCGCTCCACGGTCGGCACCATCACGGAAATCCACGACTATTTACGCTTGCTTTACGCTCGCGTCGGTACGCCCTACTGCCCGGATCACGGCCTGCCCTTGCAGGCGCAGAGCGTGAGCCAGATGGTGGACGCGGTGCTGGGCTGGCAACCGGAGACCCGGCTGGCCATCATGGCGCCCATCGTGCGGGGCCGCAAAGGCGGCTTCGAGGACGAATGCGCCAGCCTGCAATCACAAGGCTATGTGCGGCTGCGCGTGGACGGCCAGATGGTCGAAATCGACAGCATGCCGGCGCTGAAGAAAACCGAGAAACACGATATCGACGTGGTGATCGACCGCCTGCGCATACGGCCGGAAAGCAAGCAGCGCCTGGCGGAAAGTTTTGAAACCGCGTTGACGCTGGCCGACGGCCGCGCATTGGCCCTGGACATGGATAGCGAGCGCGAACAGGTGTTCTCCAGCCGCTATGCCTGTCCGGTATGCAGCCACAGCCTGCCGGAACTGGAACCGCGCCTGTTCAGCTTCAACAATCCCATGGGGGCCTGCCCCAGCTGCGACGGTATCGGCCAGGTGGGCTTCTTCGACCCCAAGCGGGTGGTGGCCTTTCCGGAGCTGAGCCTGGCGGCCGGCGCCATCCGCGGCTGGGACCGGCGCAATGCCTTCACGCATTCGCTGCTGACCAGCCTGGCGGCACACTACGAATTCGACATCGAAGCGGCCTTCGAAAGCCTGCCCGAAGACGTCCGCGACAAAGTGCTGTACGGCTCGGGCGAGGAAGAGATTCCCTTCCTCTATCTGAACGAAAAAGGCCGCAGCACGGTCAAGCGCCATACCTTCGAAGGGGTGATTCCCAACCTAGAGCGCCGCTGGAAGGAAACCGATTCCGCCACCGTGCGCGAAGAACTGGGCAAATACCGCAACATCAAGACCTGTCCTGATTGCGGCGGCTCACGCCTGCGCGCCGAAGCCCGCCATGTGTTGATCGGCAATGAAACGCATCCCGGCAGCGAACGCCTGGGCCGCGCCATCTACGAGGTCGAGGGCATGCCCTTGTCGGACTGCCTGCACTGGTTCCAGGCGCTGGCGCTGACCGGCGCCAAGCAGGAGATCGCCCAACGCATCGTGCGCGAGATCGAGGCCCGCCTGAGCTTCCTCAACAACGTCGGCCTGAACTATCTGTCGCTGGACCGCAGCGCCGATACGATCTCCGGCGGCGAGGCGCAGCGCATCCGCCTGGCCAGCCAGATCGGCTCCGGCCTGACCGGCGTGATGTACGTGCTGGACGAACCCTCCATCGGCCTGCATCAACGCGACAACGATCGCCTGATCGGTACCCTGCAGCATCTGCGCGACCTGGGCAATAGCGTCATCGTGGTCGAACACGACGAAGACATGATCCGTTCGGCCGACTACGTGGTGGACATGGGTCCGGGCGCCGGCGAGCATGGCGGCCAGGTCGTGGCGCAGGGCACGCCGGACCAGGTGCGCGACGACCCGCAATCGATGACCGGCCAATACCTGAGCGGCCGCCGCGCCATCGAGATTCCGCAGCGCCGCCCGGTGGACGACACCCTGCCCTGGCTGGCCATCACCGGCGCCAGCGGCAACAACCTGAAGAACGTCGATCTGCGCATTCCCGGCGGCCGCCTGGTCTGCGTGACCGGCGTGTCGGGGTCGGGCAAGTCGACCCTGATCAACGACACCCTGGCGGTGGCGGTGTCGCGCCAGCTGCACCACGCGCAGTCCGAACCGGCGCCCTTCGTCGCGATGGAAGGCCTGGAGCATTTCGACAAGATCATCAGCGTCGACCAGAGCGCCATCGGCCGTACGCCTCGCAGCAACCCCGCCACCTACACGGGGCTGTTCACGCCTATCCGCGAACTGTTCGCGGGCGTGCCCGAATCACGGGCGCGCGGCTACGACCCCGGTCGCTTCAGCTTCAACGTCAAGGGCGGCCGCTGCGAAGCCTGCCAGGGTGACGGCGTGGTGAAGGTGGAAATGCACTTCCTGCCGGACATGTACGTGCCCTGCGATGTCTGCCACGGCAAGCGCTACAACCGCGAAACGCTGGAGATCCGCTACCGTGGCCGCAACATCAGCGAAGTGCTGGACCTGACCGTCGAACAGGCGCTGGAGTATTTCGAATCGGTGCCCGCGATCGCGCGCAAGCTGACGACGCTGATCGACGTCGGCCTGTCGTATATCCGCCTGGGCCAGAGCGCGACCACGCTGTCGGGTGGCGAGGCGCAACGCGTCAAGCTGTCGCTGGAGCTGTCCCGCCGCAGCACCGGACGCACGCTGTACATCCTGGACGAGCCCACCACCGGCCTGCACTTCCACGATATCGAATTGCTGCTGAAGGTCCTCAACCAACTGGTCGAGGCGGGTAATACCGTGCTGATCATCGAGCACAATCTGGATGTCATCAAGACCGCGGACTGGGTGGTCGACATGGGTCCGGAAGGGGGCGATGGCGGCGGCCGGGTAGTAGCGGAAGGCACGCCGGAAATCGTGGCGCGGACAGCGGGCAGCCATACCGGGCATTACCTGGCGCGGTTGCTGGAAACGACGCGGTCACGCAAGACGGCGACCTGAGCGGGTCGCCGTCTTGCCTGTGTCATTTGCCTGCATCATTTGCCTGCGCCCCTTGCCTGCTTCACTCGCCCCGCTTCACTGCCCCGTGAACACCGGCTTGCGCTTGGCCGCGAACGCGGTGGCGGCATTGCGGTAATCTTCGCTCTCGTTCGCGCGGCGCGTGATGGCCTCGATGCGCTCCGCGTTCTCCGTGACCGTTCCCGCGGCAATGGCATTGAGCTGCATCTTGCTGCCGGCGATGGACAGCGGCGCGTTGTCCATCATGGACTGGCCAAAGCGCAAAGCCGCGTCCAACACATCGCCGTCGCAACGTTCGTCCAGATAGCCCGCCGCGCAAGCCGCATCCGCGGCTATCATGTCCCCCGTGTATAGCCAGCGGCGCGCCGTGCGTACCCCTATCAGGCTGGCCAGACGCTGCAGCTGGATGGTCGGATAGATCAGCCCAAGCAGGGCCACCGGCACGCGTACGCGCGCACTGGCATCGCCCACGCGGAAGTCGCAGCACATCGCCAGGCTGCAACCGCCCCCCACGCAAACGCCGCTCACCGCGGCAATGACGGGAATGGGCGCATCCTGCACCGCGGCATAGCATTCCTGGATGACGGCGCGATAAGCATCCGCACGCACCGGATCCGTCAAGGCGTCGCGGAAGGCCAGGATGTCGTCACCCGCGCAGAAGTGTCCCTCCGCCCCGCGCAACACGGCCAACCGCAGCTTGTGATCGCGGCCGATGGCCAGGAAGGTGTCGCGCAGGTCCGTCCACGCGCGCAGGTCGCAGGCGTTGCGGCGATACGGCCGGTTGATGGTGACGACCGCAACGCGGCCGTCATCGCGGTATTCGACGAGGATTTCTGAAGTCATAGTCCGGATGCCGATCGGGCATGTGCTGGCACGTCCGCGCAGCTTTAGTGTCAAGGGGTATAGGTGATGCCGGCTGCGTCGATGGCCTTGTCCCACTTGGCCACGTCCGCCCGCAGCGCTTGCGCGGCCTCGGCCGGCGTATTGCGCAAAGGCAGCACGCCTTGCAGGGCGAACTGATCTTTCACACGCTGTGTATCCATCAGTTTTTGCAAGGCGGTGTTCAACTTGGTGATGACGGCATCGGGCGTCGCGGCCGGCGCCAACACGCTGTAGATGGCTTGCGCGGAGAAGCCGGGCAGGCCCTGCTCCGCCAGCGTCGGCACGTCCGGCAGCGAGGGCAGCCGATGCGCCGTTGCCACGCCGATCGCATGAATCCGGCCGGTGGGAATATTGGCCAGGGAGGTAGGCGCGGTGGCGAACATCATCTGAATCTGGCCAGACATCAGATCGGTCATGGCCGGCGCCGCGCCACGATACGGCACGTGCATGATTTCCACTTTTTCCTGCAGGCGGAACATCTCGGCCACTACGTGTTCGATGGTGCCGTTGCCCGACGATCCATAAGCGATTTTGCCGGGTTCTTTCTTCAGCATCGCGACGAATTCGGGCAGCGTCTTGGCCGCCACGGTATGGCTGGCAACCAGCACGATAGGCAATTCGCCCACCATGGCGATCGGCCGGAAATCCTTCGCCAGGTCATAGCCGACGGTCTGCACGCCCATCAGCTTGCTGATCAGCGCATACGATGTACTGGGGGACATCAGCAAGGTGTAGCCATCGGGCGCGGCACGTTTGACGTATTGCGCGCCCAGATTGCCCGCGAAGCCGGGTTTGTTTTCGACCACCACCGATTGACCCAGGGCTTCGCTCAACTCACGTCCCAGGATGCGCGCCACGACATCGACCGCGCCGCCCGGCGCATAAGCCACCACCAGCGTGATGGGACGGTCCGGATAGGCCGCGCAAGCGGCGCCAGCCATGCTCATGGCCACCGCGCCGAACAGCGCCCTGGCCATGACACGAGCCGCCGTGCGCCGCAAGCGAGACGCGGCAGAGTTGAAAACCCGGCTGACTGAGCAACGATACGTCTTCATCTGTATTCCCCTTGTGATGATGCGCGCAGGCTCTTGTCCCTTGTGTGCGCATGCGCCGGTCCGTCCGGCTCCGCTACTTCCCGATGCGATAACCCGAACTGTCCAG
The DNA here is from genome assembly GCF_021325795.1 of Bordetella sp. LUAb4. GTDB lineage: Bacteria > Pseudomonadota > Gammaproteobacteria > Burkholderiales > Burkholderiaceae_B > Bordetella_C. The sequence goes on from NZ_JAHPZX010000001.1 coordinate 1,478,965, forward strand.
ATCCCATGCGTCAGTCACCGTGCGCGGCAATTCCTTCTTCTGGATGCGTTGCGTGGGTGTCTTGGGAAACTCGTCGATGAACGCGACATAGCGGGGAATCTGGTAATACGGCAGGCGCGCCTCGCTCCACTTGATCAAGCTCAGCGGATCGAGCTGGCAAGCTGTGCCGGTTTCCTGTTCCCGCACTCGCACGAACAGCTTCAACTCGTCTTCACCCAGATCGCTGGGAACGCCGATCAAGGCGACCTCCTCGACGTCGGGGTGCTCGGCGATCACGCGCTCCACTTCCCAGGTCGAGATATTGATACCGCGCCGGCGCAGCATTTCCTTCTTGCGGCCGGCGTAATACAGGAAACCTTCGGCGTCCTGACGGCCCAGGTCGCCGGTCAGGAACCAATCCCCCCGGCGCGATGATGCCTCGGCATCCGGATTACGGAAATAGCCCAGGAAATCGAGGCCGGGCGCACGCGCGCGCACCGTGATCTCGCCGGCCTGCCCCACGGGCACCGGCTTGCCCTCATCGTCCGTCAACCGTACGTCGTAGTAGTCCAGTGCCTTGCCGATGGAGCCCGCCGGCCCTTGCGGGTTGACCGTGACGAAGGTGATCAGCTCCGACAACCCGTAGCCTTCGCGCATCGCCACACCGAAACGTTCGGAGAAAGCCTTCCACAGTTCGGGCGGGCAGCCGCCGCCCCAGGCGATGCGTACGCCGTGGGTACGATCGCCATCACGTGGCGGCTGCTTGAGCAGCATGGGGATGACCGTGCCCAGGTAATGGATGTGCGTGACGTTGTAGCGGCGCGCATCGTCCCAGAAGCGCGAGGCACTGAAGCGTTCCACCATCGCCAGCCGCGTGCCGCCGATCAAGGCGGAAATGATGACGGCCACGCCGGCCCCGTGATGCAGCGACTCCCACAGCAGGAAGGTATCGCCGGGCTGCGCGCCGGTCAGGCGCAGGATGGCTTGCGGTCCCGCGCGCAGCGTGCGGTCGGATTTCAGCACTCCTTTGGGCGCGCCGGTGGTGCCGGAACTGGGCGTCAGGGCCAGGATGTCGTCCGGCGCGGGCCGGGCGGGCGGCGCGTCAGTGGACTGGCTTTCGAGACGTTCGAAAGCATGGGCGGCGTCGTGCCCGCCACGCCACAGAACCTGCTCGACTTTGGCCAGCTCCGGCGCCAGGGCCTCGGCATGCAGGGCATCGGCGATCAGTGCGCGCGGCGCCAGATGATCGAACAGATGCTGCAATGACGCGCCCTTCAGATGGACGTTGATCGGCACCCGCAACAGACCCAGCTTGGCCAAGGCGAAGATGGCGACGATATGGTCGGGGTGACTCGGAAGCATCAGGCCCACGCGATCGCCTGGGCGCAGGCCTTCCTGCCACAGCAGATTGGCCAGCTGATTGACGCGCGCATTCAGTGCGCTCAAGGTCAGGACTTCGTCCTTGAAGTAGCAATAGACGCCCTGCGGATCTTCCGCCGCGCGGCGTGTCAGCAGATCGGCGAGGGTTTCATCGGGCACCGGCGCGATGCTGACGTGCGAGGTATCGGGGCTGGCTTGCATTGAGGCGATCACGAAGACGAAGAGACGGGGGATGTTGCGTACCCGGGGCGCTTGCGGCGTCGGGGACGTTCGGCAAGTTCGACGCGCAGGCCAATCCAAATCAAATCAAATCAAATCAAATCAATAATTGATATGCAATTATTTAGATTGATTGGCAATTGAGATCACTATAGGAGTCGTCCCATGCCCCGAAAATTAGGGAAAACACGATAAATCGATTGAATAACAATTTAGATAATTACTATTCAATTGAATTAGGGCTTGGATGGGGTGCTACGTGGGGTTTTTGGGGCGAGGAGGGCCCACCGTTTCCCTTTTTGGGCTAACGGCTACGAAACGGGACTGCTGGCCGGGTGTAGAGGGGCCTGCGCTCAGCCGGCGGACAGCGCCTTGGCGGTGTGCAAGGCACGCGGCAGCAGGTCGCGGCGGGCGGCTTCCACGTCGTAGCGCAGCGATAGCGTGGACAGGTTGATGGCTGCCACGACACGGCCGGCATGGTCGAATACCGGCACGGAAATCGACACGCTGCCCTGCCCCAGATTCTTCTCGGTCATCGAGTAGCCTTCACTGCCGGTTCTTTCGATCAAGGCAATGATGTCGTCATCCTCGCGATCGCCGAACCGCGCACGCACCGCCGGCGCCAGGCGGCGCAGCATCGCGCGCAGGTCCGCATCGGATTTCTGGCACAACAGCACTTGCCCGGACGACGCCGGCAAGGCGGCGAAGCGGCTGCCTACCGGCAAATTCACGGAGGCCAGATGCTCGCTGGGGATATTGCCCAACACGACGATGTCATCGCCATCCAGCTCCACCCACGACACGGTTTCATGCGTCTCCTGGGCCAATTGCGATAGCACCGGATACGCGGCCTGCAAACGCGCATTGGCGCTGAGCATACCGCCCACCAGCCCGACCAGCTTGGTCGACAGCGAATAAAGCCGCGCGGCCGGATGGCGCCTCAAGTAACCAAGCTGGCACAGCGTGTAGACAAAGCGCTGCGCAGCGCTGCGGCCCATACCGGTACGCACGGCGATATCGGCAATGGACAATTCGCTGGCACTCTTGTCGAAGGCTTCCAACACCCGCATCGCCTTCTCCACTGACGCGACGTACAGGCGTTCATCGACATCTGCCTTGGTAACGGGCGCTGCCTTCGATTCCGAACGGGAATCGAAGGAATCGGCCTGGAGCGTCGATGGTGTCGAATTCGTGGTCATGAAAAGAGGAGTGTTGCGGCCGTACCGCCGCAGGCTACCCAACAGCGGAGCAGCTCGACAGTGTACTAGCAGACCCACTGCCCCCGAGACTATCGCGGGCCGTCGGCAGGCGTCGTTATCCGCGTGGCATTCCGGACTTGGGCGGCCATGCTGGCGCCCCGGCGTCGGCCATCAAGCGCCAGACGTCGCGTAAGCACTTTCAGCGAAGGCACGGGTCGCCGCCAGCCCCTCCGGCGTGTAGTGAGATCCAGGCGCCAACTGGGCGATGAGATCGCTCGCCGCCGCCGCCTGCTTGCGGCCCGCGTGCCGGCTCGCATGGCGCTGCGCGGCGCGGAAACTCAAATGGCGTCCGTTGACCATGACTCGCGCCTCGCGCCCCGGCAGTACGGGACCCGGCAGATACGCCGCAACATCGCCGGCGATCCAGTCGTAGATCGCTTGCAGCTCAAACGCGTTGAACACGCCAAACATGCAAGCCTGGGCGCCCGACACCAGCCCCCAGAACTTCGACTGCGCGGGGTCCTGATGGCGCACGATCCACCGCTGTGCCTGCAAGTGCTGCAGGAATTCCGGCATATCCTCGGGCGTGGACAACCAGCTGTTGACCGTGCGGCCGGCAATCCGGCAGTAGTCCGCATGCGCGGCCCTGCCGTAGCGCGCCTTCTTCTGGAAGATGCCGACCACCACTTCAGTCGGGTCGAAGCTGTTGGCGATCGCGGTCGACGAGACGCCGACGTCGTTGAGGAGGAAGCCTCTCTTCACACGCTCGTAGAACCGAGCCCGTTCCGCCGGGTCCTCCGGCATGAGATTCAGCACCGCATCGACACCCTGCCGTGCATGCCCCGAACCAGCGTTATCCACCGTCACGTGAACGGTGAAGTAATAAGGATCGATCCCGAGCTCGTCCAGTTCGTAAGCCGTGATATGCAGGTGGTAGGGAAGCTGCTCGTAGCCAAGGTTGAAGCCGGCCATTTCGGCGGTCAGCTCATGCCCATGCAATCCCAGCGCCAACTGCACCGCGCCCTGTTCGTAGAGCGCATCGGCGGTCGGCTCCCACCCTTCCGCGCCCGTGGCGCGCAACAGATTGGAGAACAACGTCACATGGTTCTGGCTTTCGTCTCCCATGCCCAGCTCTTCAAGGTAGGTGCGGATCAACGGTTCAAACCGCGCATCCCCTTGATGCCGCAAGCTGCCGTACAGCCACGAGCCATCGACCAGTTTGGTGGGCGCGACCTCCGCCAGGAAATACAAAGCATGGGAACGCGTTGCGAACATCTCGCGTTTTCCGCCAGCCTTGCGACGCGCGAGATAGGCTTGGTAGCGTTCGCCAACTGCGTCCACGTTGGCATCCATCCAGGCGTATAGCTGCTGCGGATCTTCGGGCAGCTCAGCCTTGGCGGGATTCACGGCCGCCAGCTTTTGCGCCAGCCAGGCCTTGGACAAACCAAGGGTTTCGGCGCAGTCCGGCTTGCGGACCATGCGTCGGTACAGTTGAGTATGGGTGTCTGCGATGCTTGCGGCCGCGGGGTTGGCCGAGGTGGTTCGCTGCAGTTCATCTTGCAGCTCATTGATTACATAAGCCATATGCCGATTCCAAGTCAGTTGATGCCTCCACTTGGCAAATAGCGTGCCGCCCACCGCACAGCAACTGACAGGATGGCCCGCGCCAGGTCCCTCCGCACTGGCACAATGGGCGGGTTCTGCTGTTCGGCGTGGCAGGTGTTCCGCTTGCGCCACGTTCCCTGCGTCCGCTACCCGCTCATCAGGGCTTTACCCGTCAATGGAGACACCGCATGACCCATCACGGCATTGAAGGCCGGCGCCGCTGGCTGGCCTTGACCATCCTTTGTCTGGGGGTGTTGATGATCGTGCTGGATACGACCATCGTGAACGTCGCCCTGCCTTCCATCCGCAGCGACCTGCACTTCTCGGAAACCGCACTGGTCTGGGTGGTCAACGCCTACATGCTGACCTTCGGCGGCTTCCTGCTACTGGGCGGACGGCTGGGCGATCTATATGGCCACCGCCGCCTGTTTCTGGCCGGCCTGGCGCTGTTCACGCTGGCGTCGCTGGCCTGTGGCCTGGCGCAGACGCGCGAATTCCTGATCGCCGCGCGCGCCGTCCAGGGACTCGGCGGCGCGGTGGTTTCCGCGGTATCGCTGTCCCTGGTGATGAACCTGTTTACCGAGCCCGCCGAACGGGCCAAGGCCATGGGCGTGTATGGCTTTGTCTGCGCGGGCGGCGGCAGCCTGGGCGTGCTGCTGGGCGGCCTGCTGACCACCGTGCTGAGCTGGCATTGGATCTTCCTGGTCAACATTCCCATCGGCGCGCTGGTGTACGGCCTGTGCGTGCGGCTGATCCCGCGCGGGCGCGGCCAGGCGATGGAAGGCCGCCTGGACATCGGCGGCGCGGTCACCATTACGCTGGCGCTGATGCTGGCGGTGTACGCCGTCGTCAACGGCAACGAAGCGGGCTGGACGTCCACGCAATCCGTGTCCTTGCTGACGACGGCAGCGCTGCTGCTGATCGCGTTCTTCATCATCGAAGCGCGCGTGCGCGCACCGCTGGTGCCCCTGCGCCTGTTCCGCCTGCGCAACGTGGTGGTCGCCAACGTGGTGGGCGTGCTGTGGGCCGGCGCCCTGTTCGCCTGGTTCTTCATCTCCGCGCTGTACCTGCAACGCGTGCTGGGCTACGACGCCATGGGTATCGGCCTGGCCTTCCTGCCGGCCAACCTCATCATGGCGGCCCTTTCGCTAGGCTTGTCGGCGCGGCTGGTCATACGCTTCGGCGTGCGCGGTCCGCTGACCGCGGGACTGCTGATGGCGGCGGCGGGCCTGGCCTTGTTCAGCCACGCGCCCAGCGACGGCAGTTTCGCCGTGCACGTACTGCCAGGCATGGTGTTGCTGGGCCTGGGTGCCGGCGTCGCCTTCAACCCCATGCTGCTGGCCGCGATGAGCGATGTGGCGCCCAGTGAATCGGGCCTGGCTTCCGGCGTCGTCAATACGGCGTTCATGATGGGCGGCTCGCTGGGACTGGCGGCGCTGGCCAGCCTGGCGGCGTCACGTACAAGCGCCGCGACGGCCGCGGGCGTCGACGCTGTACAAGCCTTGAACCAGGGCTATCAAGCGGCTTTTCTGGGGGGCACCCTCTGTGCGCTGGTGGCGGCGCTGCTTGCCGGATGGCTGCTGCGCACGCGGCTCGAAGCGCAAGGCGAACCGCAACCCGGGCAGCAGATGCACTGAATCCGGGAACAGGCCCAGCCCGACCGGCATCAACCTTCCGAGATATCGAACAGCCGCCGGTGCTCACGCATGGCATAGCGATCGGTCATCCCGGCGATGTAGTCCGAGATCGCGCGAGCCTGCGTCGTCTCGTCATCACGCCGATAGTCCGGTGGCAGCAGGCGCGGATTGTCGAGAAAAGCGGTGAACAGTTCTCGCACGATACGGCGCGCCTTGGTGGTCATACGCACCACGCGAAAGTGGCGGTAAAGATTGTCGAATAGAAAACGCTTGAGGACATCGGCCTCGGCGCGAATCGCGGCCGAAAACCCCGCCAGCGGCGGCGCGGTGCGCACATCGTCGACGGAGTTGGGCGCGTGCGCGGCGATGCGCGCGGCGGTCGTTTCGGTCAGGTCGACGATAAGGGTATTGATCATGCGCCGTATGGTTTCGGCGATCTGGCGGCGCGACGCCACCCGCGGATACAAGCGCAGGACTTCAGCGTAATGGCGCGCGAAGAGGCTCACGTCCTGCAACTGTTCCACGGTGATCAAGCCGGAGCGCAAGCCATCATCGACATCGTGATTGTTGTAGGCGATCTCATCGGCCAGATTGGCCAGTTGCGCTTCCAGCGACGGCTGCCGCTTGAGCAGGAAACGTTCACCGACGTCACCCAACTGGCGCGCATGCGCGACCGAGCAATGCTTGAGTATGCCCTCGCGGGTTTCGAAGCACAGATTCAACCCGTCGAAGGCGGCGTAGCGTTCTTCCAGCGCATCGACCACGCGCAGGCTCTGCAGGTTGTGCTCGAAGCCGCCGGCCACCGGCGCCAGTTCACGCATGCAGGCGTTCAACTCATCCTGTCCGGCATGGCCGAACGGCGTATGGCCCAGGTCGTGCGCCAGCGATATCGCCTCGGTCAGTTCCTCGTTCAAATGCAGGCTGCATGCCAGCGTGCGGGCGATCTGGGCCACCTCCAGGCTGTGCGTCAGCCGCGTGCGAAACAGATCGCCCTCGTGGTTGACGAAAACCTGCGTCTTGTACTCCAGGCGGCGAAAGGCGGTGCAATGGATGATGCGGTCGCGGTCGCGCTGGTAGTCGGTGCGATTGGTCGGCGGCGCTTCCACATGCGCCCGGCCCCGGCTGCGGGCGGGATCGCATGCATAGGGCGCCAGCAAAGTCGGGTTCATCGTTACCGCGCAGCCGCCGCTCATCAGGCTGGACCCGAGGCTGGACCCGAGGCTAGACCCGAAGCGGGACCCGGGACTGGACCCGAGACCGGACCCACGGTGCGCGACAGCACGCGCAACACGGCGTCTTCAGGTGCCTTGCGCGTCAACGCTTCGCCGATGCGCGGAGTCAGGACGAAGCGGATCTCGCCGCCCTCGGCCTTCTTGTCGACCCGCATCAAGTCCATCCACCGTTGCGCGCCCAGGTCTGGCGCCACCGTGGGACAGCCGATGGCCGCCACCAGGTCGCGCACGCGGCTCACGTCACCGGCCGGGAAGCCGGCCACTTCGGCCGACAGCTCCGCGGCTTGCACCATGCCGCAGCCCACCGCTTCGCCATGCAGCCAGGCGCCATAGCCCAGGCCGGATTCGATGGCGTGGCCGAAGGTATGGCCCAGATTGAGAATGGCGCGCAGGCCACCTTCACGTTCGTCCTGGCTCACCACCTGCGCTTTCAATTCGCACGACACCCGGATGGCATGCGCGATGGCGGCCGGCTCCAGGGCTCGCAAAGCGCCGGCGTTTTCCTCGCACCAGGCCCAGAAGACGGGATCCAGGATCATGCCGTACTTGATGACTTCCGCCAGCCCCGCCGACACTTCGCGCGCCGGCAGCGTGGCCAGCACGTCGGTATCGATTTCCACCGCCACCGGCTGATAGAACGCGCCGACCATATTCTTGCCCAGCGGATGATTCACACCGGTCTTGCCGCCCACGGACGAATCGACCTGCGCCAGCAGCGTGGTCGGCACCTGCACGAAGCGGATGCCGCGCATATAGACGGCCGCCGCGAATCCAGTCATGTCGCCGATGACCCCACCGCCCAGCGCGACCAGCACGGAACGGCGATCGAAGCCATTGGCCAGCAACGCGTCGAAGATCTGGTTCAAGGTCTGCCAGTCCTTGTGCGCTTCGCCGTCCGGCAGTTCGATGCGCAGGACACGGCGGCCGCTGCGGGCCAGCGCACGTTCGGCGCGTTCGGCATACAGCGCGCCTACCGTGGGATTGGTGACCAGGCCGATGGCCGTGGCATCCGCGGGGATGGCCTCGTCCAGGGCGTCCAGGCGGCCCGGGGCGATACGAATGGGGTAGCGTCCGCCAGGGACATCGACATCAACGACATTCATGCTTGTTTGATCTCGTAGGCTTGCAATTTGGGCACCAGCGACTTGACCAGGGAGTAGACCGGCGTGCAGCCGGTTTCCACCGTCAGATGCGCGACCTCGCGATAAAGCGGTTCGCGCTTTTGCAGTAGATCGCGCAGTGTGGCGCGGGGATCGGCGGTACGCAACAGCGGACGGTTGCGATCGCGCGAGGTACGGCGGAACAATTCGTCCACGCTGGCGCTAAGGTAGACCACGACGCCCTGTTCGCGCAGCAGCTTGCGGTTGCTTTCGGCCAGGATGGCCCCGCCGCCGGTGGCCAGGACGATGTTGCGGCGCAAGGCGCAGCGCTCCAGCGCTGTCGATTCGCGCCTGCGAAAGCCTTCTTCGCCTTCGATCTCGAAGATGACGGGTACCCGCACGCCGCAGCGGGCTTCCAGTTCATGGTCCAGATCGACGAATTCGCGCCCCAGCGCGCGCGCCAGGCCGCGTCCTATGGTCGTCTTGCCGGCGCCCATCATGCCGACCAGGAAAATCGGCAGATCGTGCGGCAAGGTCGCCCGCGGGCCGGGCAAGGGCTGGCAGGGGTCGTAAAGCAAAGCGGACTCAGTGTCCGGGCAGGAGGCGGAGTCAGCGTCCGGGGCCGGATCCTCGTCCGGGCAGGTGGGTGGGATGACGTTCATAGTGCGTATTATCCCATTGGCAAGAGTTGTCCGCGCGCTACACTGAACCACGCTGTTACAGAAACCGACGTTCGCGCCAGGGCCCGGCCGCGAGTTGCCCTTAAAATCGCCGCGATGAGCAAGCCCCAGAACCCCTCCAAGAAAGACCAGCCCACTCACAGCGGCTCTCCCTTCCTCCGTTTTTTCGTCAAGCTCGGCATTTTCTGCCTGGGTCTGGGGTTATGCGGATTGCTGCTGGGTGGCATGGCCTTGGCACTGGCCTGGCCCAATCTGCCAGACCTGCACGCGATGACCGACTACCGGCCGCGCGTGCCGCTGCGCGTCTTCACGGCCGACAAGGTGCTGATCGGCGAATTCGGCGAAGAACGGCGCAATGTGCTGCGCTTCAACGAAATCCCCGACGTCATGAAGGCGGCGGTGCTGTCGGCCGAGGATGACCGCTTCTACCAGCACGGCGGCATCGACTGGACCGGCGTGGCCCGGGCCGGCCTGACCAACCTGGTCAACATGTCCAAGACGCAGGGCGCCAGCACCATCACCATGCAGGTGGCGCGTAATTTCTACCTGTCGTCGGAAAAAACCTATTCGCGCAAGTTTTACGAGCTGCTGCTGACGTTCAAGATCGAGTCCAGCCTGACCAAGGACCAGATTCTCGAGCTGTATATGAACCAGATCTACCTGGGTCATCGCGCCTACGGCTTCGCCGCGGCCTCGCGCACCTATTTCGGCAAGCCCTTGTCGGAAATCACGCCTTCCGAGGCCGCCATGCTGGCCGGCATTCCCAAGGCGCCGTCCCGCTTCAATCCGCTGTCCAACCTGCCCCGCGCGCAAATCCGCCAGCATTACGTGCTGGGCCGCATGCACAACCTGGGCTATCTGACCGACGCGGAATACCAGACGGCCATGAGCCAGCCCATCGTGCTGAAGTCGGCCGAAGGCACGCCGGCGGGCGGCTACTCGATACACGGCGAATACGTCGCCGAACTGGCGCGCCAGCTTTTGTACGGGGTGTACCAGGACAACGTCTACTCGCGCGGCCTGAACATCTACACCACCGTGCAGTCCAAGGACCAGGAATCGGCCTACCGCGCGGTGCGCGAGGGCGTGCTGGACTACACCCGCCGCGCGCCCTATCCCGGCCCCGAAGACCAGCTCGACATGCCCGCGGGCGTCGAGAACAACCCCGCCCAGATGGATGAATTCCTCGACGGCGTGCTGGACAAGTACACCGATAGCGGCGACTTGCTGGTGGCGGTGGTGCTGTCGGCCAGCCCCACCGAGATCCGCCTGGTGCGCAGCTCGCGCGAAGTCATCTCCATCACGGACAAGAAGGCGCTGGGCGTGGTGGCACGGGCGCTCAATGACAAGGCCAAGCCGGAACTGCGCATCAAGCGGGGCTCCGTGGTCTATATCCACAAGCTGCCCGACAACAGCTGGGAAGTCATCAACATGCCGGCGGTGCAGGCGGCCTTCGTGTCTCTGTCGCCCCAGGACGGCGCCATCCGCGCCATGGTCGGCGGGTTCGATTTCTACCGCGGCAACTTCAACCGCGTCACCCAGGCCTGGCGCCAGCCGGGTTCGAACATCAAGCCTTTCGTCTATGCCGCCTCGCTGGAGCGCGGCCTGACGCCGGCCACCCAGATCTCGGACCAACCCTTTGAACTGAGCGCGGCGCAGACCGGCTCCAAGGCCTGGAGCCCGAAGAATTACGGCAACCAGTACGAGCCCATGCTGACCATGCGCCAGGGCCTGTACAAGTCCAAGAACATGGTGTCCATCCGCATTCTGCAGGCGATCGGCCCCCAATATGCGCAGGACTACCTGACCCGCTTCGGTTTCGACAAGTCGCGTCAGCCCGCGGTACTGCCGCTGGCCCTGGGGGCGGGCTCGGTGACGCCGCTGCAATTGGCCGGCGCCTACTCCGTGTTCGCCAATGGCGGCTACCGCATCACGCCCTACCTGATCGACAAGGTCACGGACAGCAACGGCAAGGTCGTCATGCAGTCCAAGCCCGTGGTGGCCGGCGACTCGGCCGCGCGCGCCATCGACCCGCGTACCGCCTTCGTGATGGACGACATGCTGCGTGGCGTGGCTACCTACGGCACGGCGGCGCGGGCTCGCGCCGTCCTCAAGCGTAACGACATCGCCGGCAAGACCGGCACCACCAATGAATCGGTGGACGCCTGGTTCTCGGGTTATACGCCCAGCCTGGTGGCGACGGCGTGGCTGGGCTATGACCAGCCCAAGTCGCTGGGCTCGCGCGAAACCGGGGGCGGCGTGGCGCTGCCGATCTGGCTCAGCTATATGGGCGACGTGCTCAAGGGTGTGCCGGAGCAGAAACAGCGTCCGAAGCCGGACGGCCTGCTGACCGAAAACGGTGAGTACTATTTCTCGGAATTCCCGCCTGGCCAGGCCGTGGCACGGCTGGGTCTGCCCCAGGGCGATTCGCTGGGCGAGTTCCTGAATGCGCTGAATTCGTCCTCGAACGACGGCGACGGCTTCAACAATGCGCAGGGCAAACCGCAGGGCACGTCGTTCGGCGAGGGTTCGACGCTGCGCTAGCGGCGGCGATCCTGCCCAGGCTGCGCTAGCAGTGGCGATCCTGTGCCCGGCTGCGCTAGCGGCGGCGATCCTGCTCAAGCCGCACCGGCGCTGCCAAGCGGCATCAGAGCTTGACCGTCACCGGTACGCCGGCCGCGTCTGAACAGATCTGCGACAGGGCATCGGCCAGGCCAGGACCGCCGCGGGTGTCGTTCCAGTGCTTGCCGTCGTAGCGGTAATGGAAGCCACCGCTACGCGCGGCGACCCACAATTCCTGCATGGCGGCCTGGCTGTTGACGACGACGTGGGTGTCATCCTCGAAAACCAGGGTCAGCACGTTGCCGCTGCGATTGGCCTCGATGTCCACATCCAGCGAAGCCGCCCAGTCGTCAGCCTGGCTTTCGAGAGAGTCGAGCACCTGTTCGACCAATGCAAGAAATTCGGTTTCGTTCATAATCCCAACCTGCATGAATTTCGGAGTTCCCAGTGTCCCATATGGCAACCAGCCGCAGGGTTCTACGCATTGTAGCCACGCTGGCCACCGGCGCCTGGCTGGCGGGCTGCGGCTACAAGGGTCCGCTGTATCTGCCCACCGCCGGTAGCCAGGAGCAGGCCAAGCCGCCCGTGGGCGTGCGTCCGGCCCCATTGCCGCCGACCATCCCCGGCAGCGCAACCAACGTCCGGATCATCCCAGCCCTTCCCACCCTTCCGTCGCTCGGCTCACAACGATGACTGATTCCCTTCCCCGGCGGGCCCAACCGGCCGGCTATCCCCATTTCCACGTCAAGGACGGCTCCCTGTATGCGGAAGACGTGCCGCTGCAAGTGCTGGCCGACCGTCTGGGCACGCCGCTCTACGTCTACAGCCGCGCCGCCCTGCATGCTGCCTGGGAGTCCTATCGCAGCGCCATCGCGGGCCGCGACGTGTTGGTCTGCTACGGCATGAAGGCCAACTCCAACCTGGCTGTGCTCAAGGAATTCGCGCGGCTGGGGGCCGGCTTTGACATCGTGTCCGGCGGCGAGCTCAAGCGGGTGCTGACCGTGGGCGCCGATCCCGCCAAGGTGGTCTTTTCCGGCGTGGGCAAGCAAGCCTGGGAAATGCAGGCCGCCCTGGAAGCGGGCGTCAAATGCTTCAACGTCGAATCCGAGGCCGAGCTGCACCTGCTGTCCGATGTCGCGGTGTCGATCGGCAAGAAGGCGCCAGTGTCGTTGCGTGTCAATCCGGATGTGGACGCCGGTACCCACCCCTACATTTCCACCGGCCTGAAGGAAAACAAGTTCGGCATCGCCATCGAGAACGCGCTCGAGGCCTATCGCACGGCTGCCGGCTTGCCGGGCCTGCACGTCGTTGGCGTGGATTGCCACATCGGCTCGCAGATCACCGAAGTCAGCCCCTACCTGGATGCCCTGGACAAGCTGCTCAACCTGATCGATGCGCTGGCCGAGGCCGGCATCGCCATCGAGCATCTGGACCTGGGCGGCGGCTTGGGCATCACCTATGTGGATGAAACTCCCTTGTCGCCCAAGGCGCTGCTGGACCAGGTGTTCGCCAGGCTGCAAGCGCGCAAGCTGGCGCATCTGAAGCTGGTGATGGAACCGGGCCGCTCGCTGGTGGGCAATGCCGGCGTGCTGCTGACCACGGTGCAATTCCTCAAGCCCGGCGAGACGCACAATTTCGCCATCGTCGACGCCGCCATGAACGACCTGCTGCGTCCCACCTTGTACGACGCCTGGCACGGCGTGCTGCCACTGCATCAGCGCAAGGGCGAGGCGGTGGAATACGACATCGTCGGCCCGGTCTGCGAAAGCGGTGACTGGCTGGCCCGCAAGCGGGCGCTGGTGGTGGAACAGGGCGATGTGCTGGCCGTGGAGTCGGCCGGTGCCTATGGCATGGTCATGGCCAGCAACTACAACACCCGGCCGCGCGCCGCCGAAGTGATGGTGGACGGCGCGGAATACCACGTCATCCGCAAGCGCGAATCGGTGGAAGACCTGCTGCGCGGGGAATCGACGCTGCCCTGAGAGCTGCCGGGACACCGGCTGCCCGACCCGTGCGCCAGCCGCACGACGGCGGCCGGGGCGGCTTCTCCGTAGCGCGGCCGCCGGCCCCGCGGCTGAAAGCGGGCCCGGACCTACCCTTCGATGAAAAAAAGCCCAAAAGTTGAACTCGACTTTTGGGCTTTTTCATGCAGGGAACTGCTCAGTCTCGCGCTACAGCTGCCCGTAGGAGTGCAGCCCGGACAGGAACATGTTCACGCCCAGGAAGGCGAAGCTGGTGACCACCAGGCCGATCAGTGCCCAGTAGGCCGCCATGACGCCACGCAGGCCCTTGATCAGACGCATGTGCAGCCATGCCGCGTAGTTGAGCCACACGATCAGGGCCCAGGTTTCCTTGGGATCCCACTGCCAGTAGGCCCCCCAGGCATCGGCCGCCCACAGCGCGCCCAGCACGGTCGCCACGGTGAAGAACGCGAAGCCGATGGTGATGGCGCGGTACATGATGTCGTCGAGCACTTCCAGCGAAGGCAGTGCCGCCGCGATACGGCGCCGGCCCAGCAGGATGGCGGAAACGATCAGGATGCCGATGCCGAAATACTCCATCCACACGGGCGACAATTCCTTGGTGCGGAAGATCATGGGTTCCGCGCACAGCAGCGCGCCCACCAGCAACAGCGGCGACATCTTCAGCCACGAGGTGGTGTTGGCGTGTTCCTTGATCAGGTAGGCGAACCCCACCATCGCCGCTAGCGAGAACGTGCCGTAGCCGATGAAGTTGGCCGGCACGTGCAGCTTCATCCACCAGCTTTTCAACGCCGGCACCAGCGGCTGGATCTGCGCGGCGTCGCGCGTGAAGGCGTACCACAGCAGGAACATCACCGCCGACGAGATCACCAGCAACACGAAACCGCCCAGCGCGCGCGTGTTGTAGCGGCGCTCGTAATACAGATAGAACAGCGCGGTGATCAGCGAAAACAGGACGAAGACTTCGTACAGATTGCTGACCGGGATGTGGCCCAGGTCCGGCCCCATCATATGGCCTTCACGCCAGCGCACCAGCATGCCGGTGAGGCCGGCGAAGACCGCGCCCCAGGTCAGCGCGCTGCCCAGCCAGGCGGCGGTCGGGCTGAACAGCCCGACCCAATAACAGGCCGTGGCCAGCACGAACAACGCCGACATCCACAGGATGGCCGATTGCGACGACAGCAGATACTTCAGGAAGAACACCTGCTCCGCGCGGTTCAGGTCGGTGCCGTACAGCATGATGGCCAGGCCGCTGGCCAGCGCGGCGGCAATCATCAGGCGGCGCAGCGGCCGCCACAACCAACCCATCCACGTCAGCACCGGCACGGCGCCGCAGAGAATGATTTTCTCGTAGTAGTCCATCGAACCGGCGAAGCGCGTCAGGGCATAGCCCGCGCCCACCGCCAGCAGCAGAAAGAACACCGCATCGGTCCAGTCGGGACGCCCGCGCTGGATGCGGCCGTCGCCGCTTTCGGAAATGCCTTCCTGCCACAAATCGGGCACAGAGGTGGAAATGGTGGAATCTGACATTGGGGCCTCACTGCTTCAGGCGCAGCAGCGCCTGCTTGAATCGTTCGAACTCGCGCTGGAAATCGAGGGTGCGTCGTTGCGACGTCATGGCAGCCTGCACCGCGCTGCCGGATTCACCTTCGGGCGTAATCCACACCCAGACGCGGCGGTCGCGGATGTAGAACATGCTGAACACACCAAGAATCAACAACAGGCAGCCCAGGTAGACCGCTTTCTTGCCGGGCGTGCGGCTGACCTGGAATACGCTGGCCTGCACCTGCTTGAAATCGGCCAGCGTGAAAAACACGGGCGAGGGATACAGGGCCAGGTCCGACAAGGCGGCCACCGCCACGCGCGACCACACGGCCGCCTGCGCGCCCTCTTCGCCGCTGGTGGCCAGGGCCGGCAGGCCCGCGCGCTCGCGTTCGATGCCGCGCAACTCCGCCACGCTGGAGCCGATCAGGCGCACGACGATGTCGGCGGCGCGCTCCAGGTCCGCGGGCTGCGTATTGCTTTGCAGGAAGGCCGCCACGGCCTGCAGGCCACCTTCGGAAAAGGTCTGCAAGGCGCGCTCGGCGGCTGCTTCCAGCGGCTGCTTGTCCACCCCCTGCGGGGCATTCTTTTCGGCGAAGCGTTGTGCCGCTTCCTTGCGCGCCTGCGGATCGGCCAGCAGCGCGCGCAGGCGCATGAACTCGGCCACGCTGTTGTCGGCATCGACCGGCAGACGGGCATAGCGATAGGGCTCGCTGGCGTTGCTGCGCACGCCGGTCAGGAACACGGGGGCGCCGTCCAATACCACCGGCAGCATGTAATTGCGAAACTCGTGCGACTGGCCACTGGCATCGACCAGCCGGAACTCGACGGCGGGACCGACGTTGCGCAGGTTGTCGTTCTTCTTGCCTGCCGCGCTGCCGGCCACCGACGCCACGTCCTGCGAAAAATTGGTCGCCGGCTTAGGGGTGCCGCCGGACAGGTCTTCCACATTGATGGGCCGCAACGCGGTCACGTCCACGCGCACATCATGCAGGGATGACGGGGCGTCCTTGCCCGCATCGGACGTCTTGCCCACCGTGCCGTCCAGCAGGAAAGGCGTGGCGTCGGTGCCGCGCAAGGGATAGCCGCGCAATTGCACGGTGCTGCCGCCGTCGTCGAAGCTGGACTGATAGACCGTCACGCCCTTGTAGCGCAGCGGTTCATTGACTTCGATGGTCTGGTCGAAGGTCTTGCCGGTGTCGGGATCCTGGACTTCCACCTCGCTGGCGAAGCGGCTGGGCATGCCGGTGGAGTAGTAATCGATGGCGAATTTCTTCAGCGTCAGCGTGAACGGGATGGGCTGCACCAGGGCGCCGTCGTTGACCATCACCACCGCGCTATTGGCACGCCCGCCCTCCGGCACCAGCATGCTCGAACGGAAACTGGGGTTGTGCAACGACAGCCGGCCGCTGTCGGGCACCTGGCTGATCAGCATGTTGTCGAAAATGGGATGCTTGCCGCCCAGCCACACCTGCAACCGTATCGGCAGCTCGCTGTCGAGCAGCCCGCCGATACAGATCACGATCATGGCGGTGTGGGCCAGGATATAGCCCAGCCGATTGGCGCTGCCTTTCTTCGCCGCCAGCAAGACCGCGCCATTGTCCTGACGCTCACGCACGGCATAGCCCAGGTGCTTGAGCAATTTGCGCACGGCGTCGGTGGCGGCGGGCACGGAGGCGGCGCTATCGAACTCGGCCCGTTGCGGGAAAGCGCGCAGGCTGGACGCGCGGACGTAATCGCGGAAAGACACCGCGTCGCGCAGCATCTTCGGCGCATTGCGGATCAGACAGACCGAGGTGGAGGCCACCAGGAAAGTCATGATCAACAGGAACCACCAGCTGTTGTAGATGTGCCAGATGGAGAATTTGTCGAATAGTTCGAACCAGAAAGGACCGAACTGATCGATGTATTGTGAAGACGCGCGATTCTGTTCGAGCACGGTGCCGATGGTGCTGGCCACGCAAATGAACATCAGCAGGCTGACAGCGAAACGCATCGAGCCCAGAAGCTCGAAGAATTCGCCCGGTATGCGGCGTAGGGTAAAGCGGGAAGATGCGGAGTTCTGATTCATAAAACAAAAGGGGGGACCGGATATGCCGGCAACCCCCCTTCGATAGACAGCAGACGCCCGGACATGGTTCGGGCGCTTTGATATTTATTTAACGCAAGCCAGCCGCGTAGTCCGACACCGCCTGAATCTCGGCATCCGACATGCGATCGGCAATCGTGTGCATCGGGTCGCTATTCTTGCGATCACCGCTGCGGAACAGCTTCAGCTGCTCCTCGATGTAACTGGGGAACTGCCCCGACAGACGCGGATACTGCGCCGGTATCCCGGCACCGTTGGGGCTGTGGCAAGACGCGCAAGCCGGTACATTACGCTCCGGCAGGCCACCGCGCCAGATCTTTTGGCCCAACTCTACCCACTCTTTGTGACCAGCTGTCGCGGGCTCCTTGAGCGGCTGTTGCGCCAGGTAGAGCGCGATATTGGCCATGTCCTGGGGTGTCAGCGGCGCTACGTTGGCGGTCATGACGGTGGGATTGCCGCCGCTGCCGTTGCGTGCCGGCGCCTTGGCGCCTTCCGCCAGCTTGAAATCCGCCAGCTGCTTGGCCAGGTATTCGTGCGATTGGCCCGCCAGATTGGGATTCGCCGGGATGGTACTGCTACCCCCGGCGCCATGACAGGCCACACAGGCCGTGATGTTACGAGCGGCATCGCCTTGCTCGTAAAGCTGCCCGCCTTTGGCCGCATCCGGCTTGACTGGCCCCGGTGGCGCGTCAGCTGCCAGACAGGAAGAAGTTGAAACTACGAAAGCGCCCAGCATCAGCGCCGCTACTGACATTCGGGACTGCACACGCTTCATGTGTAAACCTCGATGATCGCAGCTTTATTCGTAACGATTCTTAGTCGTTACTTGAGCTATGTTTGCCATTCACCAGCCCTGCCGGAATTCCGGACACCGGTAATCGAACATATGCAGCGAATACTGTCCGAGGATCCAGAACCGCGCCGGGCGTGGAGCCACCCTTGCAAACGGGCGATTATACAATAGGGTTCGCAACCAACCGTTTCCACCGATATCGTGTCCCTCCTCCATCGCGCCTCCTTCTTCGTCTCGGCAGCCCGCCTGGACCAACTTCCGCCCCCCGGCGCGCCGGAGGTCTGTTTCGTCGGACGCTCCAATTCCGGCAAGTCGACGGCCATCAACGTCCTTACCAACCAGCGCCGCCTGGCCTTCTCCAGCAAGACGCCCGGCCGTACGCGGCTGATCAATATGTTCGGCCTGCCCGATCCCCTGGCTCCGGAGCACCCGATCGGCTTCCTGGTCGACTTGCCGGGGTATGGCTACGCCGCCATCAACAAGGCCGAACGCGAAAAATGGGCTGAAGTGCTGGGCGGCTACCTGGCCACCCGGCAGTCGCTGGTCGGCGTGGTGTTGCTGGTCGACATCCGTCGCGGCGTCACCGACCTGGACCGGCGCCTGGTGGATTTCATCGCGCCGACGGGCCGGCCCGTGCTGGCCTTGCTCACCAAGGCCGACAAGCTGCCCTATGGCCAACGCATGCGTACCGTGTTCGCGGTGAAGAAAGACCTGGCCGACATCGGCGCCTTGAGCACCGTGCCTTTTTCCGCGCTGGAGCGGCTTGGCCTGGAAGAGGCCGGCGAACATATCGCGAACTGGATTTCCCCCAAGGTAGTGCCATGAACCACCACATCATCTCCGCTCAATTTCCCGCCGCCCGCCCGCGCCGCCTGCGCCGCGACGACTTCACCCGCCGCCTGGTGCGCGAGAACACCCTCACCGCCAACGATCTGATCTATCCGGTGTTCGTGGCCGAAGGCCAGGGCCTGCAACAGGCGGTGCCGTCGCTGCCGGGCGTGGTGCGCTATTCGCTGGACACGCTGCTGCCGGTGGCCGAGCAATGCGTGCAATTGGGCATTCCGGTGATGGCGCTGTTTCCGGTGATCGATCCTTCGCTGAAGACGCCGGACGGCATCGAAGCCACCAATCCCGATGGCCTGGTGCCGCGCGTGGTGGGCGAGTTGAAGAAGCGCTTTCCCGAGCTGGGCGTGCTGACCGACGTGGCGTTGGATCCCTACACCAGCCATGGCCAGGATGGCCTGATCGACGACGACGGCTATGTGATCAACGAGCCCACCGTGGAAATCCTGGTCAAGCAGGCCCTGGTGCAGGCGCATGCCGGCGTCGACATCGTCGCGCCCAGCGACATGATGGACGGCCGCATCGGAGCTATCCGCCAGGCGCTGGAAGGCGCCGATCATATTCATACCCGCATCATGGCCTACTCGGCCAAGTACGCCAGCGCTTTCTACGGCCCCTTCCGCGATGCGGTGGGTTCGGCGTCCAATCTGGGCAAGTCGAACAAGTCCGCGTATCAGATGGATCCGGGCAATATCGATGAAGCCCTGCGCGAAGTGGCTGGCGATCTGGCCGAAGGCGCGGACATGGTGATGGTCAAGCCCGGCATGCCTTATCTGGACGTGCTGCGGCGCGTGAAGGATGCGTTTCGCGTGCCCACCTTCGTGTATCAGGTAAGCGGTGAATACGCCATGCTGAAAGCGGCCGCCAGCAACGGTTGGCTGGACCATGACAAGGTCATGATGGAGTCCCTGCTGGGCTTCAAGCGCGCCGGCGCCGACGGCATCCTGACCTACTTCGCCATCGATGCGGCGAAGAAGTTGAAGGAAGCTTGAGGCGCAAGCGCGGGCAGACGCGACGGGCTCAGCCGCGCAGCAGGGGCAGCAACGTATCCCCCTGGCGCTTGATCTCCTGCAGATAAGGCGTATCCGACAGGATGAAGTGGCGGATGCCCAGCGCCTGGTATTTGCGCAAGGAACTGGCCACTTCCTGCGCGGAACCCACCAGCCAGGTCGTGCCCGCGCCACCGCCGCCGTAGCGTCCCGGCGCGGTGTAGAGATTGTCGTCCAGCACATCGCCGCGCGCCTGCAGATCCAGCAGGCGCTTCTGCCCTTCGGCTACGAACGTACGGCCATGATCGTTCCAGCCGGCGCCTTGGCTGGCGGCCATCTTGGCCACCTTGGCCTCGGCGTCGGCCCAGGCCTGGGCGGAAGTCTCGCGCACGACGGTGGTGATGCGCAGGCCGAACTCCAGGGGCGCATGCGCGCGGTCCAGATCACGGGTCAGTGCCTTGAGGCGTTCGATACGCGCCTGCACATCGGCCAAGGGCTCGCCCCAGAACAGCTGCACGTCGGCCTCCGTGGCCGCCACGCGTTCGGCCGCCGGCGAGGCCCCGCCGAAATACAGCCTGGGGTGAGGACGATCCGCACGCGCCTGGATGCGCGGCACCACGGTGGAATCAGTGACCTGGAAGTGTTCGCCCTTGTAGGTGACGTTCTCCTCGGTCCACAGCTTGCGCACCAATTGCATGAACTCGCGAGTACGCGCGTAGCGGTGCGCCTGGTCGCCTTCGCTGTCGCCATACGCGGCCAGCTTGTCCTGCCCGGACACGATGTTGATGCGCAGGCGGCCATTGCTCAAGTGATCCAGCGTCGCCGCCGCGGAAGCGAACTGCGCTGGCTGCCAATAGCCCGGACGGATGGCGATCAGGGGGTTGAAGCGCTCGGTGCGGGCCGCCAGCGCGGTGCCGACGGTGAACGTGTCAGGGCGGCCCCAGCCGGTGCCGATCAAGGCCCCCTGCCAACCATGCGCCTCCAGCGCCTTGGCGTGGCTGGTCAGCGTGTCCAGGCTGTTGTGGTCGACGACGGGCTCGTCGCCGCGATGGCCGGCATACACCTGGTTGGGGATGTACCAAAGAAACTCGGGATTCGTGCTGCTCATGCGGTGCCTTGCAGTCTTGTGTGGCATCCGGCAATCCGGACGGATGCAAAAGCATGCCCGATCACGCGCGCGCGGTCGAAGAACAATCCCGCAGGTCTTTATTTCCGCAAGCTATTAAACGCCACCGTCCCAGCACTTGGACTTCTCAAGCCCACAGCCATGGAGGCCCGGCCAGGGGGCCGATCACCGCGCCGCGACGGCGTCCAGTGAACGGCCGAAGCGGGTGGCATCCTGGAAGCCGATCACCCGGGCTTGGGGCAATTCCCTGCCTTGGGCATCGAAGAACATGATGCCCGGCGGGCCAAACAGCTTGAAGCGTTTGAGCAGCGCACGGTCGTCGGTATTGTTGGCCGTCACATCGGCACGCAGCAGAAGCATGCCGTTCATGCGAGCCGCCACGGCGGGATCGGTGAAGGTGAACTTCTCCATCTCGCGGCAGGACACGCACCAGTCCGCGTAGAAATCGAGCATCACGGGACGGTTGGTGGCCGCGACCCGGCGCTCCAGTTCAGCCAGGGTGCGGATGCGTTCGAAAACCGGTTCAGAGGCCCCTGCAGCGCCGCCTGGCGCGCCGTTGGCAGCGAGGCCTGCCCCAGCCCCTGTCCCGGCGCCGCGCGCCGCCAGATGGGCCAGAGGCTGCAACACGTCGCGAGCGCCGCTGGCGGCGCCGACCAGCTGCGCCACCGCCACCAGGGCCAGCAGCAGGCCCAGGCCCTTGCCGAACATGCGCCCGGCACCCGCGTTCGGCCCGATGGCTTCGAAGGCCCGCAGCATGACGGCGCCGACGATGGCCAGGAAGGCCCAGCCCACCATCTGCACGGCGACCGGCACGATGGGCACCACCATCCACCAGGCGGTGGCCAGCAGCAGCACGCCGAAGAAGCGCTTGACGCCGTCCATCCAGGCGCCGGCCTTGGGCAGGAGCGTCCCCGCGGAGGCGCCGACGATGAGCAGCGGCACGCCCATGCCCCAGGCCAAGGCGAACAAAGCCGAGCCACCCAGCACCACGTCGCCGGTCTGCGAGATGTACAGCAAGGCGCCCGCCAGCGGCGCCGCCACACAAGGGCCGACGATCAGGGCGGAGATGGCCCCCATCAGCACGGCACCGGTGGCGCGGCCGCCCGGAATCCGGCTGGCGCGGTCGCTCATGCGAGCCTGTACGGAGGCCGGCATCTGGAAGGTGTAGACGTCGAACATCGGCAGCGCCAGCAAGGCCAGCAGCAGTGCGAACAGCGTCAGCACCCACGGGGTTTGCAGCCACGCGGCCAGGCCGGCACCACTGAGGCCGGCGGCCACACCCAGGACGGTGTAGACCACGGACATGCCCAGCACGTAGGCGGCGGCCAGGCCCAGGCCGGTCCAGCGCGACGGCGGGGTGGCCGATCGACCGATGACGATGGTCGACAGGATGGGAATCATGGGCAGCACGCAGGGCGTCAGCGAGAGCAGCAGGCCCAGCAACAGGAAGGCACCGGCCGTCTTCAACCATCCCATGCCGGCGATGGCGCTGGCCAGGCCGATGTCGTCGCTGCCCGCCAGCGCGGAGAAACCGGCGTCGGTGGCCCCAGACCCGGCCAACGCCGGCCCCTTGCCGGCCGCGCCGGGCGGCGTATCGATTTGCGGTGCCTGCGCCAGGCCGGATGGCCTGGCCAGCCCGGGCCGCGCTGTATCCGGGGCCACGCTGACACCAGGTGCGGCTTCAGCCAGCTGACCCGCGCCAGCGGCACCAGCACTGTCGCCCCCGGGAAAGCCGCTGGAATAGCCCCACACCGGCGGTCCCGCCACCTGGTAGCCGCCGTTGATCGGCCGCAACTTGATGCGGTTTTCCATCGGCGGATAGCAGATGCCCGCTTCGGCACAGCCTTGCCCCACGACCACCAGGGTCACATCGCCCGGCTGCCCGCCGGCGGGATGAACTGGAATGTCGATGCTGAGCGGCTGGTGGTAGACCTCCATGTTCTTGTCGAAGGTCGGATCGTATTTCACGTCACCCGCGGGCAAGCGGGCCTGGCCCAGCGTGGCGCCGCCTTGCGGATCGAGCGTGAAACCGAAGCGCTCGCGGTACATGTAATAGCCCTTGGGCACCTTGAACTCGACCCGCACGGTATTCGGATCGGCCATGGCCGCGCTGGCGGGGAACGCCTTTTCGGGCGGCAGGAAGTCATCCTCGGCCCGGCTGGCGCTCGGCCACGCCAGTACCGTCAGCAGACACAGGAAAGCGAACAACCATCCCGTCCACGTCCGACGTGATGGTAATCGGGCATTCGTCAGGACGCTGCCCACCGATGAAGGCACAGCAGACCGGGGGACCGCGTTTGTCCGGATGTCATCCATCGTGAAGGTAGATGGCGCCAGCATCGCCACACCGTCTTCCCACGTAGGCATCGCCACCGCCGCTGCTGACTTACCGCGCATCGATTACTTCCTTGTTCTCAAGCCGCCGGCGGGGTGCCGGACGTCTGCTCCCGCACCCAATTCAGGTACGCGGGGGCGCCACCGATGGCAGGTACCGCGACCACTTCAGGCACTTCATAGGGATGCTGACGGGTGATGGACTCGACCAGCGCGTCGAGCTTGCCCGCCGTGGTCTTGAAACACATCGGCACCTCTTCGGCGCCTTCGACGACGCCCTGCCAGGTATAGATGGACAGCATCGGCGCGCCGAGGTTCACGCAGGCCGCCAAGCCATCTTCCACCACGATGTGGGCAATGCGCTTGGCCAGCAGCAGGTCGGGCGCGCTGCTGAACACCATCACGATATCGTCTTGCTGCGACATGTCAGTCTCCCAAGGCACGCAGGCAGCACCTGCACGCTGGGATTTTATCCCGCGACGGGAGGCTTCCCCATCGAACACCCCAGCCCATAAAACAAAAGGCGAACCCGAAGGTTCGCCTTTCGTCCCTGAAGCCTGCTGATTACTCAGCGGACTTGTCGGCTTCGGTTTCCGTAACTTCCGGACGGTCAACCAGCTCCATGAAAGCCATGGGCGCGTTGTCGCCTTGACGGAAACCCATCTTCAACACACGGGTGTAGCCGCCGTTGCGGGCAGCATAACGGGGGCCGATTTCAGCGAACAGCTTGACCACGGCATCGCGATCGCGCAGACGGGCAAAAGCCAGACGCTTGTTCGCGAGGGTGGGGTTCTTGCCCAGCGTGATCAGGGGTTCGACGATGCGGCGCAATTCTTTCGCCTTCGGCAGCGTGGTCTTGATCGCTTCGTGGGTGAGCAGCGAAACGGCCATGTTGCGGAACATGGCAAGACGGTGACTGCTGGTGCGGTTGAGCTTACGCAAGCCATTACCGTGACGCATGATGATTTCCTTTGAATCTAAAAGACGGCGTTTCCGCCATCGGGTTATCCGGCTCTTCTATCGACCCGAGAATTCAGGCCGCGGTCCGGTGGAATCGATTGCGGCCACCACCCATGCGGTGGCCGCGTAAAACCAACAAAAGACGATCAGGGGCGCTCGAGGCCCAGGGGCGGCCAGTTTTCCAGCTTCATGCCCAGGGTCAGGCCACGCGCGGCCAGCACTTCCTTGATTTCGTTGAGCGACTTGCGACCCAGGTTCGGGGTCTTCAGCAGCTCGTTTTCGGTACGCTGGATCAGGTCGCCGATGTAGTAGATGTTTTCGGCCTTCAGGCAGTTGGCCGAACGCACCGTCAGTTCCAGATCGTCGACCGGACGCAGCAGCACCGGGTCGATCTGCGGCGCGCCACGCACCGGCGCTTCGTACGAATCACCAGCGCCTTCCAGGGCGGCGAAGACCGAGATCTGGTCCATCAGGATGCGAGCCGATTGGCGCACCGCTTCCTCGGGCGAGATCACGCCGTTGGTTTCGATGTCCAGCACCAGCTTGTCCAGGTCGGTACGCTGTTCCACACGGGCGCTTTCGACAGCGTAGCTGACGCGGCGGACCGGGCTGAACGAAGCGTCCAGAATGATGCGGCCGATGGTGTGGGTGCGGTCTTCCGACAGCGCGCGCACGTTACCGGGCACATAACCACGGCCCTTCTCGACCTTGATCTGCATTTCCAGCTTGCCGGCTTCCGTCAGATTGCAGATGACGTGGCCGGGATTGACGATCTCGACGTCGTGCGGCAGCTCGATGTCGCTGGCCAGCACCGTACCGGCGCCGGTCTTGCGCAGCACCAGGGTGACTTCGTCGCGATTGTGCAGCTTGAAGACCACGCCCTTGAGGTTCAGCAGGATGTCGACGACATCTTCGCGCACACCCGGGATGGTCGAATATTCGTGCACCACACCGGTCATCTGCACTTCGGTCGGCGCGTAGCCGGTCATCGAAGACAGCAGAATGCGGCGCAGGGCGTTGCCCAGCGTGTGGCCGTAACCGCGCTCGAACGGCTCCATGACGATCTTGGCGTGATGGGTGCCGACCGGTTCGACTTCAATGGAACGCGGCTTCAGAAAACCTTGAGTGGACATGTACTGAGTTCCTTTTCAATACCCTCGGCTCGTTACACCGATAAGGCTGATGGAAGTAGATAAAAAAAACGGCACAAACCCGCCACGCCTTTTGACAAGCGTTGCGGGTCTCGTGCGGGTACTGCGGAAGTATAGCGCCCCGGGCAGCGTCGCCGCGCCCGGCGTCTCGACCGCGGCAGCCGAAGATCGGCCGCCACCGTCCGAATTAACGCGAATACAGTTCCACGACCATGGATTCGTTGATGTCGCGAGCGACGTCAGCGCGATCCGGGGCCTGCTTGAAGACACCGCTCAGCTTGGTGGTGTCGACTTCAACCCACTGGGGGATGCCGATGCTGGTGGCCAGATCGAGCGATTCCTTGATACGGCCTTGCTTCTTGGCCTTCTCGCGAATCGAGATCACGTCACCGCCCTTGACCTGGATCGAGGCGATGTCAGCGGTGTGGCCGTTCAGCTCGATGGCACGGTGGCTCACCAGCTGGCGCGCTTCAGCGCGGGTCGAGCCGAAGCCCATACGGTACACAACGTTGTCCAGACGCGATTCCAGCAGCTGGATCAGCTTCTCGCCGGTGTTGCCACGCAGACGGTCGGCTTCGGTGAAGTACTTGCGGAACTGCTTTTCCAGCACGCCGTACATACGCTTCAGCTTCTGCTTTTCACGCAGCTGCAGACCGTAGTCAGACGTACGGGCACCCGAAGTGCGGCCATGCTGACCGGGCTTGGAATCCAGTTTGCACTTGGAATCCAGCGAACGGCGGGCGCTCTTCAGGAACAGATCGGTACCCTCGCGACGCGAGAGCTTGCACTTGGGTCCAATGTAACGGGCCATGTGATTTCCTTAGATACGACGACGCTTGGGCGGACGGCAGCCGTTATGCGGGACGGGCGTGATATCAGCGATGCTCGAGATCTTGATACCCAGCGCGTTCAGCGCACGGACAGACGACTCACGGCCGGGGCCGGGTCCCTTGATGCGCACTTCCAAGGTCTTGATGCCATATTCCAGCGCCACGCGACCGGCCGTTTCGGCAGCCACCTGGGCTGCGAACGGAGTCGACTTGCGCGAGCCCTTGAAACCTGCGCCACCCGAGGTCGCCCAGGACAAAGCATTGCCCTGACGGTCGGTGATGGTGATGATGGTGTTGTTGAAGGACGCGTGGACGTGCGCAATGCCGTCCGATACGTTCTTCTTGACCTTTTTGCGCACGCGCGAAGCGCCGCTGGTGGAAGCTTTCGCCATAATCCAGTTCCTCGATTATTTCTTCAGGGACGCAGCAGCACGACGCGGGCCCTTACGGGTGCGTGCGTTGGTGCGCGTGCGCTGGCCGCGTACGGGCAGACCGCGCTTGTGACGCATGCCACGATAGGTTCCCAGATCGATCAGACGCTTGATCGACAGTTGAACTTCGCGACGCAGATCACCTTCGACCGTGAATACACCAACGTGCTCGCGAATGCGTTCGAGCTCGGCGTCGGTGAGATCCTTGACCTTTTTGGTAACGGGCACATTAGCAGCTTCGCAAATCTTGCGGGCGCGCGTACGACCGATGCCAAAAATGGCGGTCAGGCCGATCTCGGCGTGCTGATGCGGCGGAATGTTGATGCCAGCAATACGGGCCATGACTGTTCCTTAATGAATCTTTTGCGTTGGGCTAAAAAGCTCAGCCTTGACGCTGCTTGTGCCGCGGATCGGTGCAGATGACACGCACCACGCCGTGACGTTTGATAATTTTGCAGTTGCGGCAGATCCGCTTAACCGATGCCAATACTTTCATGGGTTACTCCCTGTTATTCCGTAAACCACCCGCTTATTTCGAGCGGAACACGATCCTGGCTTTTGACAGGTCATAGGGCGTGAGCTCCACTGTGACCTTGTCGCCCGGCAGGATCCGGATGTAGTGCATACGCATCTTGCCCGAAATGTGGCCCAGGACAACGTGGCCATTTTCAAGCTTGACGCGGAACATTGCGTTGGGGAGGTTCTCTATGACCTCGCCCTGCATCTGTATGACGTCGTCCTTAGCCATCTTCTTTGCTAACGCATCGGCAGATTCGAATTCGAGCCCTTGAAGTTAGCCTTCTTGAGCAATGAGTCGTACTGGTGGGACATCATGTAGGCCTGGACCTGAGCCATGAAGTCCATCGTCACGACGACGATAATCAACAACGAAGTACCACCGAAGTAGAACGGCACGTTCCAGCGCATGACCAGGAACTCGGGGAACAGGCAGACCAGGGTGATATACAGCGCACCAGCCAGGGTCAAGCGCATCAAGATCTTGTCGATATAACGCGCGGTCTGTTCACCGGGACGGATGCCCGGGACGAAAGCACCACTCTTCTTCAGGTTGTCCGCCGTTTCGCGGCTGTTGAACACCAGAGCCGTATAGAAAAAGCAGAAGAAAATGATAGCGGCGGAATACAGCGTAATGTAGAGCGGTTGGCGCGGCGACAACGCAGCAGCCAAATCACCCAACCAACGCATCTTCTCGCTGCTCGAAAACCAGCTGGTAATCGTGGCCGGGAACAGGATGATCGACGAGGCGAAGATGGGCGGAATCACACCGGCCATATTCAGCTTCAACGGCAGATGCGAGCTCTGGCCGCCGTAGATCTTGTTGCCCACCTGACGCTTGGCATAGTTGACGGTGATCTTGCGCTGTCCGCGTTCCACGAACACCACGAAGGCCGTCACTGCAACCACCAACGCCACGATGAACAGGGCCGAAACCACCGACATCGAGTTCGTCCGCACCAGGTCCAGCAAGCCGGCCAGCGCGCTCGGCAACCCCGCCACGATCCCCGAGAAGATCAGGATGGAGATACCGTTGCCCAGGCCACGCTCGGTGATCTGTTCGCCCAGCCACATGATGAACATGGTGCCGGTCAACAACGTCACGACCGTGGTGAATCGGAACAACATGCCAGGATCCGTCACCAGACCCGGTTGCGATTCCAGTGCCACCGAGATACCCACTGCCTGCACCAGCGCCAGCACGACCGTGCCGTAGCGGGTGTATTGGGTAATCTTGCGACGACCGGCTTCGCCTTCCTTTTTCAATGCCTCGAGCGACGGGACCACCACCGACATCAACTGCATGATGATCGATGCCGAGATGTACGGCATGATCCCCAGCGCGAAGACCGAGAAGCGGGACAGCGCACCGCCCGAGAACATATTGAACAGGCCCAGAATCCCGCCTTGGTTCTGACGGAACAAGTCCGCCAGCGCGTCCGGGTTGATACCCGGAACCGGGATGTGCGTACCCAGGCGGTACACCACCAAGGCGAGCACCAGGAAGACGAAACGACGCTTCAGATCGCCGTAACGAGATCCGGTCTTGCCCAGTGCCTGCGCGTTAGCCACTCTTCACCTCATCCAGTCAATCAAGCAGCGATCGAGCCGCCCGCGGCCTCGATGGCGGCGCGAGCGCCGGCCGTCGCGGTAATGCCTTTGAGCACAACCTTGCGCGAGAGTTCGCCGGACTTGATGACCTTGGCGTAACGAACCTGTTGGCCAACCACACCGGCCTGCTTCAGCACTTGCACGTCGATTTCGTCAACGGGCACGGCTTGCAGTTCCGACAGGCGGACTTCAGCGTACAGGTGCTGACCCAGGGGCGTGAAACCACGCTTGGGCAGACGACGCTGCAGCGGCATTTGACCGCCTTCGAAGCCGACCTTGTGGAAGCCACCCGAGCGGGACTTCTGACCCTTGTGACCGCGACCAGCGGTCTTGCCCAGGCCGGAGCCGATGCCGCGGCCGACACGGCGCTTGGCATGCTTGGAGCCTTCGGCGGGCTTGAGCGTATTCAGTTGGAGTTGAGTATCCGACATCTCGATTCCTTAGACTTCCGACACAGTGACGAGATAATCCACTTTACGGATCATGCCGCGCACTTCGGGCGTATCTTTCAGGACCTTGGTGCTGTTGATACGGCGCAGGCCGAGGCCGCGCACCGTATCACGGTGATCCTGCTTGGTGCCGATAGTGGAGCGCACCAGCGTAACTTTGATCTGCTTGTCAGCCATGATTTACCCCAGGATCTCTTCGACGGTCTTGCCACGCTTGGCGGCAACTTCCGACGGGGTCATGGAGGCGCGCAGGCCATTGAGCGTAGCGCGAACCATGTTGTAGGGATTGCTCGAACCGAGGCTCTTCGCAACCACGTTACGGATACCCATCACTTCGAAGATAGCGCGCATCGGGCCGCCGGCGATAACGCCGGTACCTTCGGGCGCCGGCGAGATCAGCACCTTGGAGGCGCCGTGCTGGCCAACTACCGTGTGAAACAGCGTACCGTTCTTCAGGGCAACCTTGAACAGACCACGACGCGCCTGTTCCATCGCCTTCTGGACCGAGACCGGCACTTCACGCGCCTTGCCCTTGCCCATGCCGATGCGACCATCGCCGTCGCCAACCACCGTCAGAGCAGCGAAGGACATGGTACGACCACCCTTCACCACCTTGCTGACGCGGTTGACCGCAATCATCTTCTCGCGCAGACCGTCGTCGTTTTCCTTCTCGACCGGGCCCTTGCCTTGTGCTTTAGCCATTTGACTGATCCTCGCTTAGAACTTGAGGCCGGCTTCGCGCGCGGCATCGGCCAGCGCTTTCACGCGGCCATGGTAACGGAAGCCCGAGCGATCGAAGGCAACCAGTTCGATACCGGCGGCCTTGGCCTTCTCGGCGACGCGCTTGCCGACCAGTTCAGCGGCGGCCTTGTTGCCACCCTTGCCGACTTGGCCCAGCTGAGCGCGGACTTCGGCTTCCAGCGTCGAGGCGCTGACCAGCACGCGATCGCCTTCCGGCGAAATGATGTTCGCGTAGATGTGCAGGTTCGAGCGGAAAATCGACAGGCGATGAACGCGCAGTTCGAGGATTTTCCGGCGGGTCGGAACCGCACGACGCAAACGAGATACTTTCTTATCCATGATTCGTCCTTGCGTGCGCCGTTACTTCTTCTTGGTTTCTTTGATGATGACGCGCTCATCCGCATAACGCACACCCTTGCCCTTGTAGGGCTCCGGCGGACGATAAGCGCGGATTTCCGCGGCCACCTGGCCAACAACCTGCTTGCTCGAACCCTTGATCAGAATTTCGGTCTGGGTCGGGCATTCGGCCTTGATACCGGCCGGCAGCTTGTGCAGCACATCATGCGAGAAACCGAGTTGCAGCTTCACGGCGTCGCCCTGGACTTGAGCGCGATAACCCACGCCCACCAGGGTCAACTTACGTTCGAAACCCTTGCTGACGCCGGTCACCATATTGTTGACCAGAGCGCGCACGGTGCCCGACATCGCGTCGGCATGACGCGTTTCGTTAGCCGCGACGAAGGTCAGCACGCCGTTATCCAGCGAGATGGCGACGTCGCCCGTCAGGGGTTGCGTCAGCGAGCCCAGCGGGCCCTTGACGGTGATTTGATCCTGCGCAACGGTGGCTTCGACACCCTTGGGCAGATTCACGGGGTACTTAGCGATACGTGACATTAGAATTTCTCCTTAGGCCACGTAGCACAGGACTTCGCCGCCGACGCCATTGGCGCGGGCCTTGCGGTCCGTCATCACGCCACGCGAAGTCGACACGATAGCCACGCCCAAGCCGTTCATGACTTGAGGAATGTTGCTACGGCCCTTGTAGATACGCAGGCCAGGACGCGAAACGCGTTCGATGCGTTCGATCACCGGGCGGCCGGCGTAGTACTTCAGCGAAAGCTCGAGCTCAGGCTTGGCCTGGGTGCCCTTGACTTCGAAACCGTCGATGTAACCCTCGTCCTTCAGCACAGCCGCGATAGCGGCCTTCAGCTTCGAGGAGGGCATGCTCACCGTGACTTTCGTAACTTGCTGCGCATTGCGAATGCGGGTCAGCATATCGGCGATGGGATCGCTCATGCTCATATTCGTTCTCCTACCAGCTGGCCTTGGTCATGCCCGGGATTTCCCCACGCATAGCCATTTCGCGAAGTTTGTGGCGCGTCAGGCCGAACTTGCTGAACACGCCACGCGGGCGACCCGTAACTGCGCAGCGATTACGCTGGCGAGTGGGAGCGGCGTTGCGCGGCAGCTGTTGCAGCTTGAGCCGAGCTTGGTAACGTTCTTCTTCGGGCTTCGACTGGTCGTCGATGATCGCCTTCAGTGCGGTGCGCTTGGCGGAAAACTTCTCCGCCATCTTGGCGCGCTTGATATCACGATTGATCAGTGAAAGTTTGGCCACGTCATCGCCCCTTAGTTACGGAACGGGAAGCTGAAGGCGGTCAACAGTGCCTTGGCTTCTTCGTCGGTCTTGGCGGAGGTGGTGATGCTGATGTTCAGCCCACGCAGCGCGTCGATTTTGTCGTATTCGATTTCGGGGAAAATGATCTGCTCTTTCACCCCGACGTTGTAGTTGCCACGGCCATCGAAAGCACGGCCGGAGATACCACGGAAGTCACGCACACGAGGCAAGGCAATCGCCACCAGGCGGTCCAGGAATTCGTACATGCGTTGACCGCGCAGCGTCACCATGCAACCAATCGGATAGTTTTCGCGGATCTTGAAACCGGCGATAGCTTTCTTGGTCTTGGTGATCACAGGCTTTTGGCCGGCGATCTTGGTCAGGTCGGAAACGGCGTGCTCGATGACCTTCTTGTCGGCCACGGCTTCCGAAACGCCCATGTTCAGCGTGATCTTGGTGATGCGCGGAACTTGCATCTGGCTCTTGTAGCCGAACTTTTCCGTCAATTCACCGACGATCTTGTCGCGATAGATATCTTGCAAACGGGTCATAATCTGTCGCCCCTTACGCCTTGGCGCCGACGACGGCACCATTGGAACGGAACACGCGCACCTTACGGCCGTCGACTTCCTTGACACCCACGCGATCGCCCTTGCCAGTGGCAGGGTTGAACAGCGCCACGTTCGAAACGTGGATGGGCATGGTCTTTTCGACGATGCCACCGGGGTTGTTGGCCATCGGATTGGGCTTGGTGTGCTTCTTGACGACGTTCACGCCTTCAACCAGCACGTGGTCGGCGTCGATGCGCTCGAGCACGGTGCCACGACGCTTCTTGTCGCGGCCGGTGAGGACGATAACTTCGTCGCCTTTGCGGATGTTGTTCATTGATGGCTCCTTACAGCACTTCCGGGGCCAACGACACGATCTTCATGAACTTCTCGGTACGCAGTTCACGCGTAACGGGTCCGAAGATACGAGTACCGATGGGCTCATGCTTGGCGTTGAGCAGCACGGCAGCGTTGTTGCCGAAGCGAATCAACGAACCGTCTTTGCGGCGCACGCCCTTGGCGGTGCGAACGACCACGGCGTTGTAGATTTCGCCCTTCTTGACACGACCGCGGGGAGCGGCGTCCAGGACGCTGATTTTGATGATGTCACCGATAGCGGCATAACGGCGCTTGGAGCCGCCGAGCACCTTGATGCAGCGCACACGGCGCGCACCAGTATTGTCGGCCACGTCCAGCGTGGTCTGCATTTGGATCATGATTTTTCCTGTTCCAACTTAACCGGAAATTCGAAGTCGTGGTCTCGCGCCCTGGAACGGACCGGGGAGCGCGACCGATAAAGCCGCCCCACCCTGATCAGTCCCAAAACTTCATTACCAGGCGAATTCGCCATTCCTGCCAGTTTTGGTCCCGTAAGGCCCGTCTGACTTGCCCTGGGTTGTGTGCCACTGCTGCTGCCATATCGGCAACCGCCGCCGCTAACCTCAAGCAACCCCTACGAACCTGGGTTGATATCCTGCGGAGTTTTCCCCTTTCGCCCGCCGGACTCTGCGTTGGTACGTGTGCATCGACCCTGCGTTGTCGCCTGATCGCCTGCACTTCTGTACCGCCTAGCCAGATTGACTATTTGGGAAAGCTGACCATTCTATCCGGGCGGCGAAGGGATTGCAAGTCCTTTGTGCGAGAGCCGGCCATAGTGATCTTTTTCCCACAGATCGTTAAGGGCCCTGCTTTACCTGGCCCCGTTTTTGCCTGGCCCTGCTTCGCCCGGTCCCGCCGGCGCCGGCCTCGATGACCTGGTGCGCGCCGCCCTTCCTGTAGCGCTACGAAGTCATCAGAGCCCTGCGCGTTTGGCCTGCTGGAAGCGCATTCGAACGGATTCCTATCTCGGCAATCTCCTTGCCGTAGCTGTTCAGGACCGCGATCAGTTTCCCATTTTCTTGAGCCAAATGCCGGACTGCTGCAAAGGCCTGCACGAAGTCGTCGAATAACGCCAGGCCTTCCGCACCTGAATGAATGACCATATCGAGCGGAAATGTTTTCATCAAGACCGTCCTCAGCGCCTCAATCTCACGCATACCCGCTTCCTGCGAGGAATAAGGGGTGAGCGTCGCCACTTCAAGGTAATTTCGAGTCTCCATGAGAAAGTCCCTCAGTAACACGGCGCCCGGCCTGGGGCAGTCGTCGAGGCTTTCTATCAGGGGGTCGTAAATCTGCGAATGGCATCGCTTCAAGAATTCAGGACCCTCGCGAAGGTATATCGTGGCGATCCCTTCCAGGATATAAACGTGCCGATGCCCGTCGCTACGCTTGTCAGCCTCGTCCCTGGTCAGCCAGCGAATGGCGTCGAACGGTGCCATAAGCTCAATCGCTTCCTCCGTTATCCTTTGCGAGTCTACGCGCTTGCGTTCCGCCGCCTGCATTATTAGCGCTGTCCCAGCGGCCTGAATAGGATCGTCGCCGAGCGTATCAATGGCCGGCAGATTGAGCTGCACCATCAATGCATGAAGCAGAGCGCGGCCCTCCTTCTTCGCGTCGTCAAGCACTCCGGCTGCGCCTTGGGGAGGCTCGTCGCCGGCCGCGTTCGCGTTGATTAGAGGATCTTGCAGTCCGTCGACTTTAAGCTTGAGCTCGTCGATTTTTCTGACGATCTGCATCAGTTCTTCGGTTTCAAACCGGCCATCGCCGAGTGGTGCGAAATTTTCCTCCATTTCCCTTTTAATGATAGGCAAGGTGTGCCGGAACTCGCCCGGCACGGAACCCGAGCCGATTGCTTGGACGAGCTTCATCCGGTCTGCATAGCCGATACGTTGTGCCGCCTTGTGTACGGCTACTTCGACGGCTCTGTCCATGTCCGCCGAGGATGTGTTTTCCGGCAGGGTGACGGAGACAGAGGCGGAGGCTCTTGGATCCGCGCTTCCCACGATCGTCCGCATGAACGATTCGAACGCCTTCATCTCTTTGCTGACGGCTTGCCGGAGTTGTGCCTCGTGCTCCTCTTTCGCCTTCTGGCAAAAGGCACGAATGTCCGCGTCAACTCTGTAGGAGGCAGCATCAATGATTCTCTGCATGGCAGGGTGCTTGTCACGCGCCCAGGCATCCATGCGGTCCGCGCCCACCGCCTGCAGGGCGCTCGGCGTGCCTGCTGATGCCGCCTTCAGGATATTCGCGTCGAAAACCGATTCTGAACCGCTGTATTTGCCGTTCAGCCTGAATGACTGATACCGGGCAACGACCGATTCCTTCGCCTGGACCAGAAGGGCAAGCACTCTTTTCAAGATGGGCGTGGCATTCCAGCGGGCGCCTGCCGCGCGCGGGTGTTTGGCAACGCCCGGTTCCTGGGGACCCGCCGCGAAGGAGATGAACGCGGGCGTGCACCCTGCGGTTGGCGCAGCCAGTGACAGTTGGCCTGATGAAATCTCGGCAATGTGTTTCGGGTCGAACATCGGCGCGACAGCCATGCTCACTCGGGGTGTACTCATAAGGGACCATCCCATCTCGGAAAGTTGAAGCGGCCGCCTGGCGTTGACGCTAAGCAGTTACTTTCGTTGACGGCCTCGGATCCTCGTACTCACAATCCTTGCTTCCGACACGCTTTCGTTTTTACGGTAATTTCATCACCACGATTCAAGAGCGCCCGTAGTAGTCCTTTTCCCATGAATCATGCTTGGCCTTGCCCCGCTTGATCTCCGGCGTCATGGGAGCCAGGGCCAGCACCAGCTGATTGATCCAGCGCATCGGCGCCCGGCAAGGCCGGTCGAAGTCGACGAACAGCACGACCCGTACGCCGTCGGTATCGTTATGGACCTCATGCGGATAGAGATCGTCGAAGACGACAGCCTCCCCTTCCCGCCAGAGGTAGCGCTGGGTGTTCACCTCGATCCAGCAGTTCTCGCGCGGCTCAGGCACGACCAGGCCCAGGTGCAGGCGCAGTACCCCGTTGTACGGACCGCGATGCAGGGGAATCCGCTTGCCGGGTTCCAGGATGGAAAAGAATGCGGTGCGTATGCCCGGAATGCCTTTCAGGGCCGCGGCCGTGGCCGGGCAGCGCGCCATATTGCGCGCCGAACGCAGGCCATACGCCATGAAGACGAAGGTCTTCCACTGGTCATCGGAAGTGATAGTGGCCACTTCCGGCGACAGCTCGTGGAAGGCCGGCAGCTGCTCCCGCTGCCCCAGCACGCCCATCAGTTCGGCGCGTATCGCGGGGGCTTGAGCCTCCAGCGCGGGGATCCAGGGGAACTGCGCGTTATCGAAGATGGGGTGGTCGCCCACCAGGGAAGCCTTGGCGATACCGTTACGCAGCCAGTCGACCAGGCCGAAAAAGCAGCGCGAGAACAGCGTCGGGGCGGAAGTAGGCGCGAGCGGCTTCAAGATTGACTCTGTCCATGCGGGGGCTGGACTTCGACTTTAACGCCGGGCGCCGCCAACGTCATGCGAGCCGACGAAAAAAAAGCCAAGGACATGCGCCCTTGGCTTTTCAGATACTGGCCGGAATCACTCCCGGCCGGTATGGGTACTACGCGTACATCAGATGATGCGAGCGGCCTCGACCAGGCGCACCACGCTCCACGCCTTCGAGCGCGAGATGGGGCGGCCTTCGGCGATTTCAACCATATCGCCTTCGTTGATCTGGTTCGTCTCGTCATGCGCTTTGTACTTCGCGGAGCGCACGATGATCTTGCCGTAGATGGGGTGCTTCACGCGGCGTTCGACGAGAACGACCACGGTCTTGTCCATCTTGTTGCTGACGACCTTGCCGACCAGCGTACGCTGGCGCTTGGCGGGTTGGGTGTTTTGCGTTTCGCTCATGATTAGCTTCCTGCCTTCTCGGTCTGCAAGGTGCGGACGCGAGCGATGTCACGGCGCACTTTACGCAGCTGGCTGGTGTTGGCGAGCTGCTGAGTAGCTCTCTGCATACGCAGACCGAATTGGGCACGGAGCAGGCTCTCAAGCTCTTGCTGCAGCTCGGCGAGGTCTTTGGTACGGAGTTCTTTGGCTTTCATGTCGGACTCCTTAGGTGCCAATGTGACGAGCCACGAAGGTCGTCGCGATCGGCAGCTTGGCGGCGGCCAGGCGGAAAGCTTCGCGAGCCAATTCTTCGCTCACCCCTTCCATTTCGTACAGCACCTTGCCGGGTTGGATTTCAGCGACCCAGTATTCCGGGTTGCCCTTACCGTTACCCATACGGACTTCGGCGGGCTTTTGCGAGATCGGCTTGTCCGGGAAAATGCGGATCCAGATCCGGCCGCCACGCTTGATGTGACGGTTGATGGCACGACGAGCAGCCTCGATCTGGCGAGCGGTCAGACGGCCACGACCGGTGGCCTTCAAACCGTATTCGCCGAACGACACGTTGGTGCCGCGCGTGGCCAGGCCCGTGTTGCGGCCCTTCTGCTCTTTGCGATACTTTCTGCGTGAGGGTTGCAGCATGTTTATTCTCCTTCAGGCGCCGGCGCGGCGTCCGCTTTACGCGGACCGCGACCACGGCCACCACCGCCGGGACGGCCACCAGGACGATCGCCACCAGGACGGTCGCCACGGGGGGCACGGCGCGGACGGCGCTCTTCTTCGCGAGGCGCGGCGGTCTCAGGCGGCAATTCGCCATTGGCCAGCATGTCGCCCTTGTAGACCCAGACCTTGATGCCGATCACACCGTAGGTGGTATGGGCTTCGGAGGTGCCGTAGTCGATGTTCGCCTTCAGCGTGTGCAGCGGTACACGGCCTTCGCGGTACCACTCGGTACGCGCGATTTCGATACCGTTCAGACGGCCAGCGCTCATGATCTTGATGCCTTGGGCACCCAGACGCATGGCGTTTTGCATGGCACGCTTCATGGCGCGGCGGAACATGATGCGCTTTTCGAGCTGTTGCGAGATCGAGTCGGCGATCAGCTGAGCGTCGGTTTCCGGCTTGCGGATTTCCTCGATGTTGACGTGCACGGGCACGCCCATCAGACGCTGCAGATCGGCCTTCAGGCTTTCGATGTCTTCGCCGCGCTTGCCGATCACCACGCCCGGACGAGCCGAGTAGACGGTGATGCGGGCGTTCTTGGCGGGACGCTCGATGACCACGCGGCCAACGGACGCGCTCTTGAGCTTCTTCTTCAGGTATTCGCGCACGCGGATGTCTTCGGCCAGCATGGCGCCGAAGGACTTGTCGTCAGCGTACCAACGCGAGGACCAATTACGGGTGACCGCGAGACGGAACCCAGTGGGGTGAATTTTCTGACCCATCGTGACTCCTTAGGCTCCGACCTTGACCGTGATGTGGCAGGTCTGCTTCTCAATGCGGTTGCCACGGCCCTTCGCACGAGCGGAGAAACGCTTCATCGATTGAGCTTTGTCCACGAAAATCGTCGTGACCTTCAGCTCGTCGATGTCAGCGCCGTCGTTGTGCTCGGCGTTGGCGATCGCGGATTCGACAGCCTTTTTCAGGATGCCAGCGGCTTTCTTCGGCGAGAAGTTGAGGATCTCAAGGGCACGGGCGACCGACTTGCCGCGGATCAGGTCCGCAACCAGACGGGTCTTCTGGGCCGAGATGTGAACTCCACGGATAATGGCAGTAGTTTCCATCGCTTACCTCTTGGCCTTCTTGTCCGCGGCATGACCCTTGAACGTACGGGTCAGCGCGAATTCGCCGAGTTTGTGGCCGACCATGTTCTCGTTGATGTAAACGGGAACGTGCTGCTTGCCGTTGTGCACAGCGATCGTCAGACCGATGAACTCGGGCAGGATCGTGGAACGACGCGACCAGGTCTTGATCGGCTTCTTGTCTTTGCCCGCGACGGCTTTCTCTACCTTGGTAATAAGGTAGGCGTCGACAAACGGGCCTTTCTTGATCGAACGTGACATAGTGTTCGCCTCTTACTTGCGCTTGCGCCGTTGGACGATCATATTGTTCGTCCGCTTGTTGCTACGGGTCTTGTAACCCTTAGCCGGGGTGCCCCACGGGCTGACCGGTTCGCGAGCTTCGCCGGTGCGGCCTTCACCACCACCGTGCGGGTGATCGACCGGGTTCATGGCCACGCCACGAACCGTCGGGCGGACACCGCGCCAACGCATTGCACCGGCCTTGCCGATCTGGCGCAGGCTGTGTTCTTCATTACCGACTTCACCGATCGTGGCACGGCATTCGATGTGAATGCGGCGCACTTCGCCCGAACGCAGGCGAACCTGCGCGTAGACGCCTTCGCGCGCCATCAGCACGGCGGAAGCGCCGGCCGAACGAGCGATCTGCGCACCCTTGCCGGGCAGCATTTCGATGCAGTGAATCGTCGTACCCACCGGGATGCTGCGGATACGCAGCGTGTTGCCCGAGCGGATGGGGGCTTCATCGCCCGACACCAGCGAGGCACCCACTTCCAGGCCACGGGGCGCAATGATGTAGCGGCGCTCGCCATCGGCGTAGCACAGCAGCGCCAGGTGCGCCGTACGGTTGGGGTCATATTCCAGGCGTTCGACCTTGGCGGGGATGCCGTCCTTGTCACGCTTGAAATCGACGATACGGTAATGTTGCTTGTGACCACCACCACGATGACGAATGGTGATGTGACCGTTGTTGTTACGGCCAGAGCCACGCTTCTTCTTTTCGAGCAGCGAGGCGAGCGGGGCGCCCTTGTGCAGGTTCGGGCTTACCACCTTCACCATGCCACGGCGGCCGGCCGAGGTCGGTTTGACTTTAACGAGGGCCATTTACTTCACCTCCGCAAAGTCGATTTCCTGGCCTTCCTTGAGCGAAACGTAGGCCTTGCGCTCACTGCGGCGGCGACCCACGAAACGACCAAAGCGCTTGACTTTGCCCTTGCGATTGAGGACCTGCACGGACTCGACCTGCACCTTGAAGAGCAGTTCGACGGCAGCCTTGATTTCCGGCTTGGTGGCCGTATCGACCACGCGGAAAGCGACCTGTTGGTTCTTTTCGGCGATGAACGTGGCCTTTTCGGTCACGATCGGCGCCAGCAGAACCTGCATCAAACGTTCGGTGTTCATCCGAGCATCTCCTCGAGTTGGGCGATGGCGGGCTTCGTGATCAACACTTGCTTGTAGTGGATCAACGACAGCGGATCGGCATAGCGCGGTTCGACCACGGCAACGTGCGGCAGGTTGCGGGTGGCGAGATAGACGTTTTCGTCGAAGTCGTCGGTGATGATCAGCACGGACTCCAGACCCAGGCCCTTCAGCTTGTCAGCTGCCAGCTTGGTCTTGGGCGATTCCAGCTTGAATGCGTCGACAACAGAGATGCGGCCTTCACGGGCCAATTGCGACAGGATCGAACGGATCCCGGCACGGTACATCTTCTTGTTGACCTTCTGGCTGAAATTTTCGTCCGGCGAGTTCGGGAAAGCGCGACCACCCCCACGCCACAGCGGCGACGAAGTCATACCGGCGCGAGCGCGGCCGGTACCCTTCTGGCGCCAGGGCTTCTTGGTGGAGTGCTTGACTTCCGCGCGATCCTTCTGGGCACGGTTGCCGCTGCGCGCGTTGGCCTGGAAGGCCACCACGATCTGCTGCACCAGCGCTTCGTTGAATTCACGGCCGAAGACGGTGTCGGCGACGCTGACGGTGCCAGCTTCGCCTTGATCGTTCAGGAGCTTGAGATCCATTTACTTATGCTCCTTTCTTGACCGGGGCTTTGACAGCCGGACGCACGACGACGTTCGCTTCTTTGTGGCCGGGCACAGCACCCTTGACGAACAGCAGGCCGCGCTCGGCGTCCACGCGGATCACGTCCAGGTTCTGGGCAGTACGCTGCACGTCACCGAGGTGACCCGACATGCGCTTACCGGGGAAGATGCGGCCGGGATCTTGCGCTTGACCGATCGAGCCGGGCACGCGGTGCGAACGGGAGTTACCGTGCGACGCGCGTTGCGAACCGAAGTGGTGGCGCTTGATGGTACCGGCGAAGCCTTTACCGATGGTGGTGCCCGTCACATCGACCGTTTGGCCAACTTCGAACACGCTTTCAACGGTGACCACGCTGCCGGCGGTGAATTCGGCGGCTTTAGCGGGGTCGAGGCGGAATTCCTTGAGGATGCTACCGGCTTCGACGCCAGCTTTCGCGTAGTGGCCGGTTTGCGGCTCGGCAACGCGTGACTTGCGGCGTTCGCCGTAAGCCAGCTGGACAGCGGCATAGCCGTCGCTTTCCAGGGACTTGACCTGGGTCACTCGGTTGTTCGACAGATCCAGCACGGTCACCGGAATGGACTCGCCATCCTCGGTGAAAATACGGGTCATGCCAACCTTGCGACCCACCAGCCCGAGCCGATGGGCGGCAGGCGTGGGTGTCGGATTCGACATCGTTTTCTCCATTCCCGACTACGATTGGTCGGGGCTAATCAGGCGAAGAGACACTTCGCCCTACGTGTGTGTCATTTTGCCGTGACTACTACGAGACGCTCCCAAAGAGGACAGGAACGGCTCTGCCAAAAACGGCAAGTCTCGGACTATAGCATGGCGACTCGGCGACTGGCAAGCGCCCACCATGCAA
Organism: Bordetella sp. LUAb4; assembly: GCF_021325795.1. Taxonomy (GTDB): domain Bacteria; phylum Pseudomonadota; class Gammaproteobacteria; order Burkholderiales; family Burkholderiaceae_B; genus Bordetella_C. The sequence goes on from NZ_JAHPZX010000001.1 coordinate 1,520,057, forward strand.
AAGGCCGCGTCCCATGGGGTCCGCGGCCTTTTACCAACACGCACCCTCCTTCGCAGGGTGCGCGTCTCTACTTCTTACTGCAGGGCGATTTCGACATCGACACCGGCCGGCAGATCCAGACGCATCAGGGCGTCCACGGTCTTGTCGGTGGGATCGACGATGTCCATCAGACGCTGGTGCGTGCGGATCTCGAACTGGTCACGCGACGTCTTGTTCACGTGCGGCGAACGCAGCACGTCGTAACGACGGATACGCGTGGGCAGCGGAACCGGACCACGGACGACCGCGCCGGTGCGCTTGGCGGTGTCGACGATTTCAGCGGCCGACTGATCGATCAACTTGTAATCGAACGCCTTCAAGCGGATGCGGATCTTTTGGTTTTTCATGGTGTTTCCTACTAAAGAACGATGTAAGCGGTGATCCGTGGATCCGGATCACCGCACCCGGCGGGGAATTACTTCAGGATCTTGGCGACGACGCCGGCGCCGACGGTACGACCGCCTTCACGGATGGCGAAACGCAGACCTTCTTCCATGGCGATCGGAGCCAGCAGGCGCACGGTCATCGACACGTTATCGCCCGGCAGAACCATTTCCTTGTCGGCCGGCAGCTCGATCGTGCCCGTCACGTCCGTCGTGCGGAAGTAGAACTGGGGACGATAGCCGTTGAAGAACGGGGTGTGGCGGCCGCCTTCTTCCTTCGACAGGATGTACACCTCGGACGTGAAGTCCGTGTGCGGGTTGATCGATGCGGGCTTGGCCAGCACTTGGCCGCGCTCGACGTCTTCACGCTTGGTGCCGCGCAGCAGGATGCCGACGTTGTCGCCAGCCTGGCCCTGGTCCAGCAGCTTGCGGAACATTTCCACGCCAGTGCAGGTCGTCTTCACCGTCGGCTTGATACCGACGATTTCGATTTCTTCGCCGACCTTGACGATGCCGCGTTCGATACGGCCGGTCACCACGGTGCCGCGACCCGAGATCGAGAACACGTCTTCAACGGGCATCAGGAACGTGCCGTCCACGGCGCGCTCGGGCGTCGGGATGTACGTATCGAGCGCGTCGGCCAGCTTGCCGATCGCTTCTTCGCCCAGCGGACCCTTGTCGCCTTCGAGCGCCAGCTTGGCCGAACCCGTCACGATCGGGGTATCGTCGCCCGGGAAGTCGTACTTGCTCAGCAGTTCGCGAACTTCCATCTCCACCAGCTCGAGCAGTTCAGCGTCGTCCACCATGTCGGCCTTATTCAGGAAAACGATGATGTACGGCACGCCAACCTGGCGGCTCAGCAGGATGTGTTCACGCGTCTGCGGCATCGGGCCGTCAGCGGCCGACACCACCAGGATCGCGCCGTCCATCTGCGCCGCGCCCGTGATCATGTTCTTCACATAGTCAGCGTGGCCCGGGCAGTCAACGTGCGCGTAGTGACGCGCTTCCGTTTCGTACTCGACGTGAGCGGTGTTGATCGTGATACCACGTGCCTTCTCTTCGGGCGCCGCGTCGATCTGGTCGTAAGCCTTGGCTTCGCCGCCAAACTTCTTCGACAGAACGGTCGTGATCGCTGCCGTCAGCGTGGTCTTGCCGTGGTCAACGTGACCGATGGTGCCCACGTTCACGTGCGGCTTGGTACGTTCAAACTTGCCTTTTGCCATGATCTCTATCCTTAGTCTTGCAAGGAAACTGTTTACTTAGCGCCGCTCCGACATCGGATGCGGCGCCGACTTAAATTACTTGGTACGAGCAGCGATAACTTCGTCAGCCACGTTCTTCGGAGCTTCAGCGTACTGCTTGAACTCCATCGTGTACGTCGCGCGGCCTTGCGTTTGCGAACGCAGGCTGGTCGAGTAGCCAAACATCTCGGCCAGGGGAACTTCGGCCTTGATGATCTTGCCACCACCGATGATGTCGTCCATGCCTTGGACCATGCCGCGACGCGAGGACAGATCGCCCATCACGGTACCAGCGTAGTCTTCCGGCGTTTCGACTTCAACGGCCATCATCGGTTCGAGCAGCACGGGGCTGGCCTTGCGCAGACCTTCCTTGAATGCCATCGAGCCGGCCATCTTGAACGCGTTTTCGTTCGAGTCGACGTCGTGGTACGAACCGAAGAACAGCGTGACCTTGACGTCAACGATGGGGTAGCCCGCCAGGATGCCCGAGCCCAGCGTCTCGCGCACACCCTTTTCAACGGCCGGGATGAATTCACGAGGAACCACACCGCCCTTGATGGCGTCGACGAACTCGAAGCCCACACCACCCGGCTCCAGCGGCTCGACCTTCACCACAGCGTGACCGTACTGACCGCGACCGCCCGACTGCTTGACGAATTTGCCTTCGGCTTCTTCGCAAACCTTGCGGATGGTTTCGCGGTAAGCCACCTGCGGCTTGCCGACGTTGGCTTCCACGCCGAATTCGCGCTTCATGCGATCGACCAGAATTTCCAAGTGCAGTTCGCCCATACCGGAAATAATGGTTTGACCCGATTCTTCGTCGCTGCGCACGCGGAACGAGGGATCTTCCTGAGCCAGACGGCTCAGCGCCAGACCCATTTTTTCCTGGTCCGCCTTCGACTTCGGTTCCACGGCCTGCGAAATCACGGGCTCGGGGAACTCCATGCGTTCCAGCAGGATGGGCGAGTCGACGTCGCACAGCGTTTCGCCGGTCGTGCAATCCTTCAGGCCCACCACGGCGGCGATGTCACCGGCCAACACTTCCTTGATTTCTTCGCGGTTGTTGGCGTGCATCTGCAGCAGACGGCCGATACGTTCCTTCTTGCCCTTGATGGGGTTGAAGACGGTATCGCCCGACTTCAGCACGCCGGAGTACACGCGCACGAAGGTCAGCTGGCCGACGAACGGATCGCTCATCAGCTTGAATGCCAGGGCCGAGAACTTCTCGGAATCTTCAGCCTTGCGGGTGATGGCGTTGCCGTCATCGTCCTGGCCATCCACCGGCGGAATGTCGACGGGCGACGGCAGGTAGTCGATGACCGCGTCCAACATGCGCTGCACGCCCTTGTTCTTGAAGGCGGTGCCGCACAGCATCGGCTGGATTTCGCCAGCGATGGTGCGCGTGCGGATGCCGAGGTTGATTTCGGCTTCTTCCAGAGCGCCCGTTTCCAGGTACTTGTTCATCAGCTCTTCGGACGACTCAGCGGCCGATTCGACGAGCTTTTCGCGCCATTCTTCAGCCGTGGCTTGCAGCTCGGCGGGAATGTCGACGTAGTCGAACTTGGTGCCCTGGCTGGCTTCATCCCACAGGATGGCCTTCATCTTGACCAGGTCGACCACGCCGGCGAACGTATCTTCGGCGCCGATCGGGATCACGACGGGCACGGGGTTGGCGCGCAGGCGGCCCTTCAACTGGTCATAGACCTTGAAGAAGTTGGCACCGGTACGGTCCATCTTGTTGACGAAGGCCAGGCGCGGCACGCCGTACTTATTGGCCTGACGCCACACGGTTTCCGACTGGGGCTGCACACCACCCACGGCGCAGTAGACCATGCAAGCACCATCGAGCACGCGCATGGAGCGTTCGACTTCAATGGTGAAGTCGACGTGCCCCGGGGTGTCGATGATGTTGATGCGGTGCTCAGGATAGTTGCCAGCCATGCCACGCCAGAACGCCGTGGTCGCGGCCGACGTAATGGTGATGCCACGTTCCTGCTCCTGCTCCATCCAGTCCATGGTGGCGGCGCCATCATGCACTTCGCCAATCTTGTGATTGACGCCCGTGTAGAACAGGATGCGTTCGGTCGTGGTGGTTTTCCCTGCATCGATGTGCGCAGAGATGCCAATGTTGCGGTAGCGCTCGATCGGGGTTTTGCGGGCCATGGTTGCTTAATCCTTAAATTACCAGCGGAAATGGCTGAAGGCCTTGTTGGCCTCGGCCATCTTGTGCGTGTCTTCGCGCTTCTTCATCGCGGCGCCACGACCTTCAGAGGCATCGATCAACTCACCAGCCAAGCGCAGATCCATCGACTTCTCGCCGCGCTTCTTCGCGGCTTCGCGCAACCAACGCATAGCCAAGGCCAGGCGGCGCACAGGGCGCACTTCAACCGGCACTTGGTAGTTGGCGCCGCCAACGCGGCGGCTCTTCACTTCGACAATCGGCTTGATGTTGTTGATCGCCAGGCTGAAGACTTCGATCGGCTCTTTGCCGGTCTTGGTCTGTACTTGCTCGAGGGCACCGTAAACGATGCGTTCGGCGACGGCCTTCTTGCCGTCCAGCATGACGACGTTCATGAACTTGGCGAGCTCGACGCTGCCGAACTTGGGATCGGGCAGAATCTCGCGCTTGGGTACTTCGCGACGACGGGGCATTGTGCTTCCTTAATGTGTCAGTTCAGTTGAACCGCTATGTTCCGCGGCCATGGCCATCCATAACGTAGATGGCCCCTTACGTGCCGTTGCCGTTCCAAGGGGAACGCAAGCGGCTGCACGGTCCGGCGGCCGATATCCGGCGGCGGACTGCGGCCTGGCTATCAGGCCTTCTTGGGGCGCTTCGCGCCGTACTTCGAGCGAGCTTGCTTGCGGTCTTTCACGCCTTGCAAGTCGAGCGAGCCACGGACGATGTGGTAACGCACACCCGGCAGATCCTTTACACGACCGCCGCGCACGAGCACGACCGAGTGTTCCTGCAGGTTGTGGCCTTCGCCGCCGATGTACGAAATGACTTCGTAACCGTTGGTCAGGCGCACCTTGGCGACCTTACGCAGAGCGGAGTTAGGCTTCTTGGGGGTGGTGGTGTACACGCGGGTGCACACACCACGCCGCTGAGGGCAGTTTTCGAGCGCGGGGCTCTTGCTCTTGGCGGCGCTGACTTCGCGCGGCTTACGCACGAGTTGGCTGATGGTAGGCATGACCTTTGAAATCCCTTTTACGTACTACGGGGGTAAGCGTACTGACGTACGTACTGCTTAAACCTTGGCCCGCCGTCCGGTGATACACACATCATCGAACGTCGGGTAGGCGGTTCGCGCAAGACCGCCCCCTGACGCGTATACGTAAAAGAGCGGGTCTTGCTGAATTGCTTTTGCTGCTTTGCTGCGCTTGCCGGGCACGGCTTACGCCGATGCGGTCAATGACTGAGGCATTGATTGAGGCAAAAACTCAGGCGCGCAAAGAAAACACTGCGCGCATATAACTCAGTGAGCCCGTGAGATTAGCCCAGATCGGGGTATCTGTCAAAGGGGCACGTTTTATTGACGCGCCCGGGGCCACCCGCAGGGGGTAACGGGCCGGTTTTCAGCCGTTTTATGGCCGAATTCACCGCCATTTCGTTGCTGATTCCAGGACGGCGTGTGGCTAATTGAACACATGGGAGATCACGGCAGGCGTACCCGCCTTGACCTCCAGTGTCATCCGGAAGCTGGGCAAACCGGTGTTCTTGATGATCACGCTGTGTTTGCCGGGAGCCAGGCGCAACTCCTTGAGGGGCGGGCTGACGCCGCGGGCAACGCCGTCGATGACGATTTCGCCCCAGGGGCGGACGTCGATGCGGACGGGAACCGGCGCGCCGGTGACAGCCGGCCTGGCGGTTTTGCCCGCTGCGTCGGTGGCCGCGGCGCCGGCCCGGGCCTGGGCGCCCTGCCCTGCATCGGCGGCGCCTTCGGCACCGGACCCATCGGCTGTCCGGGAGCCCTGGGCCCCGGCGTCAGCAGGCGCGCCGCCGCCCAGGGTTACGGTCGAGTGATAGGGTTGCGGCACGCCGGCAACGCCAGAACCCGCGCGATTTCCGGCTGCATCTGGCGTCCTCGCCGGGGTATCCGATCCGCCCGCGCCCGCTTCCGCTGTGGCAGTGCCCGGGGTCGATCTTGCGGCATTGCCTGTTCCATTCAGCGATAGGGCTGGAGCGGCAGTCGAGCTTCCGTTGGGAGCGCCAGATGAACCTCCCATTGGACCGCCATTGCCGAGACTTGCGGTCGAATCGCCGCCCTGCACACCGCTCTGGGCACCGTTCGCGTATCCACTCGGCGCGGCACTGCCCGCGCCGGCCGTAGCGGCCGATCCGCCGGGCGGCGCAGTGCTGGCCCCGGCGCCGCCGCCAGCCACGCCCGTCCCGCCCTCGGCCGCTGGCCGGCCCGCGTCAGCCGGCCGTGCGTCGCGCTGCGACAAGGGCGTGAAGGATGATCCACCCGATCCGTCCACCCCTTGCGTGCGACTGCCGTGCAGGCCATTGCCGCTTCCCAGCCACAGCCAGACCGGCACCGCCAGCACAGCCGCCAGCAGCACGATGAACACGCCCCAGAACGACAGGCGACGGCGCGTCGCGGGTTCCGGCTCGTCGTCCTCTTCCTCGTCGTAATCGTCCTGCACGATCACGACCTCCGGCTCCGACAAGGCCGGCATGGCCGGGGCCGGCTCCATGCCGCCGAACAGGGCCAGATAGGCGGCCATCGAATTCGGCCGCCGCGCGGCGGCCATGGCCAGGCCGGCATCGACCGCCGACAGGAAGGCCGAGTCATAACCCTCCGGCATCCGTTGCGCCAGCGGCACGTAATCGTCACGGTCACGCCGCGCTTCGGCGTCCGGTGGCGGCGCGCCGGTGATGAGCTGGCAAGCGACCGCGCTCAAACCATAGACATCCGTCCAGGGGCCGCGCGGCAGCAACTCATCGTCCGCGTATTGCTCGAATGCGGCATAGCCGGCTTGCGGCAGATCCAGATCGTCGCCACCAGCGACTTGGCCTTGGCCTTGGCCATCGGCCTGCCGGTTCTCGGCGTGACCGGGATACTGTTGCGCCGCCATGCCGGGGCCCGGGCCACTGCCCGCGCCGGCGCTTGGACTCGACGGTGTCGGCATCAGATGCGCCTTGCCGTTCATGTCCAGTCCGATGGTCGTGGGCGACAGCGCGCCGTGCATCCGCCCCTGTTCGTGCAGCGCCGTCAGCGGCGCCTCCAGGTCTGTCAGGATGCGGTGGACCCGCGATTGCGGCACGCCACCAGTGGACGTGGCGGCGATCGCGTTCAAAGGACGCAGGCCGAAGCTATCCGCATCCGGCGCAGGCGACGTGGCGAAAGCGGCACTAGAAGACATGATGGAAAGGAACTCCGGAGCCAAGTTGCTCATGATAAAGCGCCACGCCCTGTCGCGCAGTGATGACGGAATGATCTAGGCCCGAAAGTTACGTTGTGACCTAAGCGCAACGGCTTAGGGCCGGTTGGCGGGCCCCGGGCAAAACGTGGCGCGCGGCCGACACCCCTGAAAGGATGAGCTTGTTCGGCACGCCGTACGGGCGCGGAAGCATATATGATCGGCGACACCTCGGGTCGGCGTTGCAACAGGGTTGCAGAGACGCGGCCCAATTCGCATCCGGAGCATCTCTGTTCGCATCATGAAAACCGTCGCCCGTGCCATTCGTAGTGTTTGCGCGATTTCCCTGGTCATGGCCCTCGCGGCCTGCGCCCTGCCCGCGGCGCAGCCGCAGACCCCCCCTGCATCGCAGGCCGCGCAGGATGCGCTGCAACGCGTGCGCGAGCAATATCAGGCGGGCCGTTATGGCGAGGTGATACGCGGGGTTGCCACGTCCGCCGATCTGGCGGCGGCGCCGGTGGACATCCAGGTCGAGGCGATCAAGCTGCAGGCCTTCAGCTATTGCGTCAGCAACTACCGCAAGCTTTGCGAGGACAGTTTCCTGCGCATCCTGCAGATCGATCCCACGTTCGAACTGGCGCCCAATGAACAGGGTCATCCGCAATGGGGGCCGGTGTTCCGCAGCGCCAAGACGGCGATGACGCCGGCGAAATGATCCCCGCGCCGGCCGTCGTTCACTGACGGTCGGCGCGCGCTTACGAAAATGCCGGGGGAATTTCGGAATTTTCGAGGCGGCCGCTCGGATTTTCTCGATTGTCCCGCATGGCGGTGCCGTCTCAAGATGCCGTGTTTTCACGTATCTTTCAAACGGGATCATCCGAGATGGCTCACGCGCATACTTGTATTGGTCGAGGAGATGGGAGCGCTATCGCTGCCTGGATCCTTGACCAGGGTCGGCAAACGTCGAAAAGCGGTACGACCGGCATGGCGTTCAAGACCGCGCCTGGTCCGCGCCGGGCACCGGCGCGAAGACGCGGCCTGTCGCCGGATACCTACATACGCCCCGTCAAGCTGACGCTGGCCAGGGCGACGGTACACCCGTCATGCAGGACGCGGCATATGGAGCGCCCGGCAACCCCGGCGCGAGCAGAGGTGAGGCCGCAAGTCGCGCCTGAACGCGACGCGTCCATTTATGCCGTGCCGGGAATGCATATGGGCGAAGCATCCATTTATGCCGTGCCGAGCGTGCATGTGCGCGAAGCGTCCATTTATGCCGTACCGAGTCATCACGAACACATCTACGATGTCCCATACGCGACGCGGGCCTATGTGAGCCCGCCAGCGCCGCGCACCGACGTCGGCTACAGCGATGTCACGCCGCTCGAAAGCCAAGCTTCCAGCACTGATAGCAGCGCTGCCAGAACGGACTGCGACAGTGGCGTCGGCCTCTCCACACCCTTCGAGATACCCGACGGCATGAGCCAGGTGTACCCCCCGCAGGAGCACGCAGCCGCGTTACGCCTGCTGATGGTGCAGTCGGCCGACGAAAAAGCCACTGAATCGCCTTATGCCGCGCCCACGTTCCGCCATCGCATGAGCACGGCGATCTCGGCGTCGTTCAGGCGGGCGCGCGACAAGGCGCGCCGCGCTTTGCGCGGCGTCGCGACTGCTCCCGAGGCGGCGCTTGCCCGGCGATCGTTGACCGCCAGCACTCCGATGTTGACCGCCGCCCGCCCGATGAGCGACCTGACCGGCAAGCGCATGGCGAAGGACACCAGCGAGGCTACCGCCGGCAACAGCGAAGCACCCAGAGCTTCGTTCGCGAAACGCCTGCGCGGCCTCGTGTCCCGGTCTTTCGAAACGATCGCCACCTTCCTGCGCTACGCCTTCCAGAAATAGACGCGGCAAGGAACTTTCTTGTAGGAAAATTCACTTACCCGATTTCCATTCCGCGGTGATACGCGGTTGAACAGGGAACCACCGTGCCCATGGAAATCAACTCTCGCAACTTCCCAGCCGTTTTCGATGGCGCCCCGCCACCGCTCTCCGGCAACTTGAAAAACGGTGAAAAGGCCGCCGGTGAAACCGAATTCGCCGGCATCCAGATGCGTGCCCGCGAAGGCCGCATGCCGGGGCGGGCGAGCGCCAGGCGCTCGCCGCCCCGGTCGCTCAGCGAGTCACACAGCGGGTCGCCCACCGATTCGTCACTGCCGTCTCCTTCGAACTCCAGCCGCTCTCCATCACCCCCCTCCTTCCGCGCACCAGCGCGTTCAAGCGCGACAGTGACGGCCGGCAAGGCCCAGCAGGGCATGCCACGCGCGGCGTCCGCGCCCGAAGCCGATGGCAAGCCGCAGGCGCAGTCCGGCGGTGTGATCGATGCGTCGCCCTACCTCAGTCCGCTTACCCGATCCCAGAGCCAACAAGTAAGCATGCGGGCCGCGATGAGCCTGGACGATCCCCTGCCGTGGAATGAAAAACTCTCCAAGAAGGAATTGGCCAAGATGGGGGACGACGGGTACGCCACGCCCCCGAGCGAATGGAGGATCTCGCCTGATGTGTTCGACACCGGCAACTCGCGCAATAGCATCGAGAAAAAGACGGACGACTCGAACGACGGTCGTCGCTCGGCACCACCTGGCGGCCGCTCGCCGCGGCCTCAGTCCATGGGAGGCAGGTCATTCGCGTCGATGAACCTCGCCGCGGCCTGGAAAGGAGGCACGCTCATCTCCCCCACCTCGGCGGGTGTCATCGCGTCCTCATATGGGATGAGACCGAATTCCGCGCAATCGGACGGCTGGCGTACCAACTCCAGCATGACGTTGCCGCGCTCGCCCGCGCGACCCGATTCCGTACCGCTGGGGACGGCTCCACCAAGCGGCGGCAGCATGCCGATTCTGCATCGGACCGGGCCATCGACGCCGACTTCGAACGCAATGAGCAACGCGTCCACGTTCGAGCGCGCTTACGTGCAGACCGCGATATTTGGAGATCCGGGCACGTTGGCATCGATCGAAGGCACCCGGTTCAGTTCACCGAGCCTGCTGGCACGACTGTGGCGCAACGTGACGTATCCACCGCGCGCGTTGCTGTCCGCGTGCCGAGGGCTGCTGCAGCGCATGAGCGGGTGGTTCTCGGGCTCTCGTTGACGCGCACGCAAACACGCATGAACGCCAACAAGCGAGCAAGCAAACAGCGGCATGCTGAATGCAAACGGGGCCGCTTGCGCGGCCCCGTCTTGTCCTGCCAGCTCAGCGCCGCCACGCGCCTGATGCCAGGCGCTGGCCGCGGCGTTTAACGAGGCTGTTGCTGCGATTGCAGTTGCTCGACCTCATTGCGTATGTACAGGTTCGGCTGCGCGCCGGTATACGTGTAATCGCGCTGGAACTTGACGTACTGACCCAACGACGGCGCGTACCAACCGATCGTCGCGATGCGGTACGTGGCTTGTCCGGTCAGTGTTGAACCACCGGTCAGGTTGCCATCGTTCGAGTTGGTAAGCACCGTGTCGAGCTGCACGCGCAGCGCATCGAACGTACCGGCGGGCACGATCACTTTTTCGGCATTCAGGACCGTCGCGTTCAAGCTCGCGCTTTCGTGATAGCCAGCCGCGCAGGCGTATTCCCACGTCGACGTCCACGACTTGCCGACATACATCGGGAAGCTCAGGTATTCGCGACTGGGCGTGTACGTGCAGACATTGCCTGGAACGACGCCGCTGCCACTCACATAGGTACGCGACAAGCGATTGCCATCAGCATTGGCGGTGTACGTATCCGTGACTACGTTGCTCGAATTTCTCGAATCGGACGTGTAGCTGCCATCGGGATTGACGACCGTGGTCTCGCGCGTGTACGTCGACGATTGGACCGTACTGTTGACGTAGACATCGGAGACCGCGTAGGTGCTGGTGGCGCCCAGGACGGCGTCCTTGGGGGCGTACTGCTGCGGCGCCACGACAACCGTGACCGTCGCCTTCAAGTTGCCATCTTCCTTCGAAGCGACGCTCAACACGATGTTGCCGCCCTGCGCGCTGCTCAGCGTGTAATCCAATACCGTGTCGGTAGGATCCTTCACCTGCGTATAGGCCACGGCCGGATCGGCGGATTGGACGGTCCAGGTCACGCCGGCGGAAGACTTCAGCACGGCCTCTTGCCCGGAGTTCACATTCAGGGTGCCGCTCTGGCCATCAGACACGTGGAAACTGTCGACGGACTTGCCATCCACGGTCGCAGTCAGGTCGAAACCGTTGTCATCATCACCGCCGCCGCCACCGCCGCAACCCGCGATAACGAGCCCCAACAGGCACACTAAACTCGCTCGAACAAAACGTTTCATGGTTTGTTAATACGTGACTCGACCACATGGCCGCGCCGGATTTTTCCATAATCTCCACCGTCATTCCATACCGCTTACTTGCGGTTAACTGACACCCTCCTTAATAGTATTTAGAGCGCTACAAAGTTTTGCAGGAAAGCCGCGCCTGGGCGGGATCGACCCCTGCGATGTTTTTTTTCCGCACGCCGCCGCCCTTCCGTACAAGTACGGGACCATTGCACGCAGCCAAAAAAAATCCCCACCCAGCGTGAATGCTGAATGGGGATTTCTTCACCGATACCGGCTTACCGCGTAGCGCGGTGCCGGTGACCGGCGTACTGCTTAGCTGGCGCTGTCGTCGCCGGTAGCCGGGGCTTCCGGTTGGGCGTCCACTTCGTGCTCGGCATCCACGGTCACCGGGGAGTCCTCGAACGGGTTGGCCATCTGGCGCGCGGCTTCGCGTTCGGCCGCTTCCAGGGCTTCCTTGTCCTTGCGGGCAAGGTGGTAGGCCAGGCCGGTACCAGCGGGGATCAGACGACCCACGATGACGTTTTCCTTCAAGCCACGCAGATCGTCGCGCTTGCCCATGATGGCCGCTTCGGTCAGCACTCGCGTCGTTTCCTGGAAGGAAGCGGCGGAGATGAACGAGTCGGTGGACAGCGAGGCCTTCGTGATACCCAACAAAACGTTGTCGTACGTCGCGCCGATCTTGCCGTCGGCGGTAACGCGATCGTTTTCGTTGAGCAGTTCCGAACGCTCGACCTGTTCGCCCGTGATGAACTCGGCGTCACCCGCATCGACGATGTTCACACGACGCAGCATCTGACGAACAATCACTTCGATGTGCTTGTCGTTGATCTTCACGCCCTGCAAACGGTACACGTCCTGCACTTCGTCGACGATGTAGGTCGCCAGCTTCTCGATACCCTGCAGACGCAGGATGTCGTGCGGGTCGGCCGGACCGTCAACGATCATTTCGCCCTTGTTCACCACCTGGCCGTCGTGCACCAGAACCTGCTTTTCCTTCGGAATCAGGAACTCGTGGCTGATGCCTTCCAGGTCGGTGATGACCAGACGCTGCTTGCCCTTGGTGTCCTTACCGAACGAGACCGTGCCGGTGACGTCGGCGAGCATGCCGGCATCCTTGGGCGAACGGGCTTCGAACAGTTCGGCCACACGCGGCAGACCGCCGGTAATGTCACGCGTCTTTTGCGATTCTTGCGGAATACGCGCCAGCACTTCACCCACGGACACTTGCTGCGAATCGCGCACGGTAATCAGCGCGCCCACCGGGAACGAAATGTTCACCGAGTGATCGGTGCCGGCGATCTTGACTTCTTCGCCTGCCTCGTTCACCAGCTTGATCTGCGGACGCATGACGATCTTGCCGCCCCGCGTCTTCGGCGTAATGACCACCAGGGTCGACAGGCCGGTGACTTCGTCCACCTGCTTGGCAACGGTAACGCCTTCCTCGATGTTCTCGAAGCGCACCTGGCCGGCGTACTCCGACACGATCGGACGGGTCAGCGGATCCCACGTTGCCAGGCGGGCGCCGGCCTTGACGGCTTCGCCGTCGCCGACCAGCACGGTGGCGCCGTACGGGATCTTGTGGCGTTCACGTTCACGGCCGTTGTCGTCATGAATGACGATTTCACCCGAACGCGAAATCGCGATGCGCTCGCCCTTGGCGTTGGTCACATAACGCATGGTGCTGGCGAAACCGACCTTACCGGTCGACTTCGTTTCCACCGCGCTGGCCAGGGCCGAACGCGACGCCGCGCCACCGATGTGGAACGTACGCATCGTCAGCTGCGTGCCCGGTTCACCGATGGACTGCGCCGCGATCACGCCGACGGCTTCGCCGACGTTCACGATGTAGCCACGGCCCAGGTCGCGGCCATAGCAATGCGCGCATAGGCCATGACGCGTTTCGCACGTCAGCGGCGTACGGACCTTGACTTCGTCCACGCCGATGCGGTCGATGGTGTCGACCAGATCTTCGTCCAGCAGGGTGCCGGCAACGATGGCCGTTTCCTGCGTGTCCGGATTGACGATGTCGACCGCGGCAACTCGGCCCAGGATACGGTCGCGCAGCGGTTCGATGACTTCACCACCTTCGACCAGCGCCTTCAACAGGTAACCCTGCGACGTACCGCAGTCGCTTTCGATGATGACCAGATCCTGCGTCACATCGACCAGACGGCGAGTCAGGTAACCCGAGTTCGCGGTCTTCAGTGCCGTGTCGGCCAGACCCTTACGCGCACCGTGCGTCGAGATGAAGTACTGAAGCACGTTCAGGCCTTCACGGAAGTTCGCGGTGATGGGCGTTTCAATGATCGAGCCGTCAGGCTTGGCCATCAGGCCGCGCATACCAGCCAGCTGGCGAATCTGGGCCGCGGAACCGCGGGCGCCGGAGTCGGCCATCATGTAGATCGAGTTGAACGATTCCTGGCGCACTTCTTCGCCGTGACGGTTGATCACGGGTTCGGTAGCCAGCTGTTCCATCATCGCGCGGCCGACCTTGTCGCCAGCCTTGCCCCAGATGTCCACAACGTTGTTGTAGCGCTCTTGGGACGTGACCAGACCCGACGAGTACTGCTTGTCGATTTCCTTCACTTCCTTGCTGGCCTCGGCAAGGATGGTTTCCTTGGCCGTGGGGATGACCATGTCACCCATGGCGATCGAGATGCCGCCACGCGTTGCCAGGCGGAAGCCCGACTGCATCAGCTTGTCGGCGAAGATCACCGTGTCGCGCAGGCCGCAACGACGGAACGACTGGTTGATCAGACGCGAGATTTCTTTCTTCTTCAGTGCCTTGTTCAGCACCGTGAAGGGCAGGCCCTTGGGCAGGATCTCGGACAGCAGCGCGCGGCCGACAGTGGTTTCATGGCGGCGCAGAACCGGCTGCCATTCATTCTGTTCGTCGCGTTCGAATTCCTTCAGGCGCACGGTGATGCGCGTCTGCAGTTCGACTTCGCCGTTGTCGTAGGCACGCTGCACTTCAGCGACGTCGGTGAAGAAAATGCCTTCACCCTTGCCGTTGATGCGCTCGCGGGTCGTGTAGTACAGACCCAGCACGATATCCTGCGACGGCACGATCGACGGTTCGCCGCTGGCGGGGAACAGCACGTTGTTGGAGGCCAGCATCAGGGTGCGGGCTTCCAACTGCGCTTCCAGCGACAGCGGCACGTGGACGGCCATCTGGTCACCGTCGAAGTCGGCGTTGAACGCCGCGCAGACGAGCGGGTGCAGCTGGATGGCCTTGCCTTCGATCAGCACCGGCTCGAATGCCTGGATGCCCAGACGGTGCAGCGTCGGCGCGCGGTTCAGCATGACCGGGTGTTCGCGGATAACCTCTTCGAGGATGTCCCACACCACCGGTTCCTGGCTTTCCACCAGCTTCTTCGCGGCCTTGATGGTCGTGGCCAGACCCATCATTTCCAGACGATTGAAAATGAAGGGCTTGAACAGTTCCAGCGCCATCAGCTTGGGCAGGCCGCACTGATGCAGCTTCAGCTGCGGACCCACCACGATGACCGAACGGCCCGAGTAGTCGACGCGCTTGCCCAGCAGGTTCTGACGGAAACGACCGCTCTTGCCCTTGATCATGTCGGCCAGGGACTTGAGCTGGCGCTTGTTGGCGCCGGTCATGGCCTTGCCGCGGCGACCGTTGTCCAGCAGCGAATCAACCGCTTCCTGCAGCATGCGCTTTTCGTTGCGCAGGATGATTTCCGGCGCCTTCAGTTCCAGCAGGCGCTTCAGACGGTTATTGCGGTTGATGACTCGGCGGTACAGGTCGTTCAGGTCGGAGGTCGCGAAGCGGCCGCCGTCCAGCGGCACCAGCGGACGCAGGTCCGGCGGCAGCACGGGCAGCACTTCCATGACCATCCACTCGGCCTTGATGCCGGACTTCTGGAAGCCTTCCAGCACCTTCAGGCGCTTGGAGATCTTCTTGATCTTGGCTTCCGAGCTGGTGGCCTTCAGTTCGCCGCGCAGCGTTTCCACTTCGCGGTCGATGTCGATGGTGCGCAGCAATTCACGCACGGCTTCCGCACCCATCAGGGCACGGAAGTCGTCGCCGTATTCCTCGGTCTTGGCCAGGAAATCGTCGTCCGACATGATCTGGCCGCGCTTGAGCGGCGTCATGCCGGGTTCGATCACGCACCAGGCTTCGAAGTACAGGACGCGTTCGATATCGCGCAACGTCATGTCGAGCACCATGCCCAGACGCGACGGCAGGCTCTTCAGGAACCAGATGTGCGCGACAGGGCTGGCCAGCTCGATGTGACCCATGCGTTCACGGCGAACCTTGGCGACGGTGACTTCCACGCCGCACTTTTCGCAGATCACGCCACGATGCTTCAAGCGCTTGTACTTGCCGCACAAGCATTCGTAGTCCTTGATGGGACCGAAGATCTTCGAGCAGAACAGACCGTCACGTTCGGGCTTGAACGTGCGGTAGTTGATGGTTTCGGGCTTACGGACTTCGCCGTAAGACCACGAACGGATTTTCTCGGGCGAGGCGATGCCGATCTTGATGGCATCGAACTGCTCGTCTTGCGAGACTTGCTTGAATAGGTCGAGTAGCGCTTTCATTAGTTACGCTCCAAATCCATGTCCAGGGCCAGCGAACGGATTTCCTTCACCAGCACGTTGAACGATTCCGGCATGCCGGCGTCGATGACGTGATCGCCCTTGACAATGTTTTCGTAAACCTTCGTACGACCGGTAATGTCGTCCGACTTGACCGTCAGCATTTCCTGCAGGGTGTAGGAAGCGCCGTAGGCTTCGAGGGCCCACACTTCCATTTCCCCGAAACGCTGGCCACCGAACTGCGCCTTACCACCCAGCGGCTGCTGGGTCACGAGCGAGTACGGGCCGGTCGAACGGGCATGCATCTTGTCGTCGACCAAGTGGTGCAGCTTCAGGTAGTGCATGAAGCCAACGGTGACCGGACGCTCGAATTTCTCGCCGGTCCGGCCGTCGAACAGCCAGGCCTGCGTACGCGAATCGGTCAGCGCCATGCGCTTGGCGACGTCATCCGGATAGGCCAGTTCCAGCATCTTGGTGATTTCTTCTTCGGTCGCGCCGTCGAACACGGGCGTGGCGAAGGGAACACCATTCTTCAGGTTGTTGGCCATTTCGACGACTTCGTCATCGGTCAGCTCGTCGATGCGCGCGTTGGAACCGGTCGTGTTGTAGACCTTTTCCAGATACGTACGCAGCGACTTGGCTTGCGCCGTACGCTCGTCACGCAGCAGATCGCCGATGCGCTGGCCCACGCCCTTCGCGGCCCAGCCCAAGTGCACTTCCAGCACCTGGCCGACGTTCATCCGCGACGGCACGCCCAGCGGGTTCAGCACGATGTCGGCGGGGGTACCGTCGGCCATGTGCGGCATGTCTTCCACCGGGGTGATACGCGAGACCACACCCTTGTTGCCGTGACGGCCGGCCATCTTGTCGCCAGGCTGCAGACGACGCTTGACGGCCAGGTAGACCTTGATCATCTTCAGCACGCCCGGGGGCAGCTCGTCGCCTTGCGTCAGCTTCTTGCGCTTTTCCTCGAAGGCCAGATCGAACTGGTGGCGCTTCTGCTCGAGCGATTCCTTGGCTTGTTCCAGCACGACAGCGTGCTGTTCGTCGGCCAGGCGGATGTCGAACCACTGCCAGCGATCCAGATCGACCAGGTAAGCCTTGGTGATGACCGCGCCCTTGGCCAGCTTGCGCGGGCCGCCGTTGACGGTCTTGTTCACCAGCATCTTTTCGAGACGATCGAATTGGTCGTTCTCGACGATGCGCAGCTGGTCGTTCAAATCCTGGCGATAGCGGCGCAGTTCATCGTCGATGATGGACTGGGCGCGCTTGTCGCGCACGATGCCTTCACGCGTGAAGACCTGGACGTCGATCACCGTGCCGGTCATGCCCGAGGGCACGCGCAGCGAGGTGTCCTTCACGTCCGACGCCTTCTCACCGAAGATGGCGCGCAGCAGCTTTTCTTCCGGCGTCAGCTGGGTCTCGCCCTTCGGCGTGACCTTGCCCACCAGCACGTCGTCGGCGTTGACTTCAGCGCCGATGTACGTGATGCCCGATTCATCCAGGCGGTTCAACTGGGTTTCGGCCAGGTTGCTGATGTCGCGCGTGATTTCTTCCGGTCCGAGCTTGGTATCGCGCGCAACGACGGTCAGTTCCTCGATGTGGATCGAGGTGTAGCGATCGTCGGCCACGACCTTTTCGGAGATCAGGATCGAGTCTTCGAAGTTGTAGCCGTTCCAGGGCATGAACGCGATCAGCATGTTCTGGCCCAGGGCGAGTTCGCCCAGATCCGTCGACGCGCCGTCGGCCAGCACATCGCCCTTGGCGACCTTGTCGCCGCGGGCGACGATGGGACGCTGGTTGATGTTGGTGTTCTGGTTGGAACGGGTGTACTTGATCAGGTTGTAGATGTCGACGCCCACTTCACCGGCGACGTTTTCCTCGTCATTGACGCGGATCACGACACGCTCGGCATCGACGTGGTCGACCACGCCGCCACGCAGCGCCTGCACGGTGGTGCCGGAGTCGACCGCAACGGTGCGTTCGATACCGGTACCGACCACGGGCTTCTCGGGACGCAGGCAAGGCACGGCCTGGCGCTGCATGTTGGCGCCCATCAGTGCCCGGTTCGCGTCATCGTGCTCCAGGAACGGAATCAGCGAAGCCGCGACAGAAACGATCTGCGACGGCGCCACGTCCATGTAGTGCACGTTGGCCGGCGAGGTCAACATGGTTTCGCCCGCTTCGCGGCAAGCCACCAGGTCGTCGATGAAACGGCCTTCGCCATCGAGCGCGGCGTTGGCCTGCGCGATCACGTAGTGGCTTTCTTCGATGGCCGACAGGTAGTCGATCTGGTCGCTGACGCTGCCATCGATGATCTTGCGATACGGGGTTTCCAGGAAGCCGTACTCGTTCAGGCGCGCATACAGCGCCATGGAGTTGATCAGGCCGATGTTCGGGCCTTCCGGCGTTTCGATCGGGCACACGCGGCCATAGTGCGTGGGATGCACGTCACGCACTTCGAAGCCGGCGCGCTCGCGGGTCAGACCGCCCGGGCCCAGGGCCGAGACACGACGCTTGTGGGTGATTTCCGACAGCGGGTTGGTCTGGTCCATGAACTGGGACAGCTGGCTCGAACCGAAGAACTCCTTGATCGCGGCCGAAATCGGCTTGGAGTTGATCAGGTCGTGCGGCATCAGGTTTTCCGTCTCGGCCTGGCCCAGACGTTCCTTGACGGCGCGCTCGACACGCACGAGCCCGGCACGGAACTGGTTTTCGGCCAGTTCGCCGACACAACGCACGCGACGGTTGCCCAAGTGATCGATGTCATCGATCTGGCCACGGCCGTTACGCAGCTCGACCAGGACCTTGATCGTTTCGAGGATGTCCTCGTTGGTCAAGGTCATGGCGCCGGTGATGTCCTCGCCACGACCCAGGCGGCTGTTGACCTTCATACGGCCAACGCGCGACAGGTCGTACGTTTCCTCGCTGTAGAACAGGCGCTGGAACAGGGCTTCGACGGCTTCCTCGGTAGGCGGTTCGCCGGGGCGCATCATGCGGTAGATGGCGACGCGAGCGGCCATCTGGTCGACGGTTTCGTCGGTGCGCAGGGTCTGCGAGATGTACGGGCCGCGATCCAGGTCGTTGGTGTACAGCGTCTGGAAGTCGAGCACGTTGGCGGCGCGCAGGGCGCTGAGTACGCTTTCCGTGATTTCATCGTTGGCGCGCGCCACGACTTCGCCGGTGTCGGCGTCGACGATATTCTTGGCCAGCACGCGGCCGTAGAGGAATTCCTCGGGCACGGAGATACGCTGGATGCTGGCGGTAGCCAGATCGCGCAGGTGCTTGGCGTTGATACGCTTGTCTTTTTCGACGATGACCTTGCCATTGCGGTCGGAAATGTCGAAACGGGCCATTTCGCCCTTCCAGCGCTCGGGCACGAATTCCATCATGCCGCCTTCGCTCTTCAACTCGAAATTATCGAAGTCGAAGAAGTGCGCCAGGATGGATTCCGGCGTCATGCCGATAGCCTTGGCCAGGATGGTGACGGGCATCTTGCGACGACGGTCGACACGGAAGAACAACACGTCCTTCGCGTCGAATTCGAAGTCCAGCCACGAACCGCGGTAAGGAATCACGCGGGCCGAGAACAGCAGCTTGCCGGAGCTGTGCGTTTTACCGCGGTCGTGTTCGAAGAACACGCCGGGCGAACGGTGCAGCTGCGAAACGATGACGCGCTCGGTGCCGTTGATGACGAAGGATCCGGTGCCGGTCATGAGCGGAATTTCGCCCATGTAGACTTCCTGTTCCTTCACTTCCTTGACGGTGGGCTTGCTGACTTCGCGGTCGAGCAGCACCAGGCGCACCTTGGCACGCAGCGGCGAAGCGTAGGTCAGGCCACGTTGTTGACATTCCTTGACATCGAACACCGGCTCGCCGAGCACGTAGCTGACGAATTCAAGACGCGCCATTCCGTTATGGCTAACGATTGGGAATATCGACGAGAATGCCGCCTGTAAACCATCGTTGGCACGCTGCGACGGGGCGGTTTCCGCCTGCAGAAAAGTTAGGTAGGATTGCAGCTGCGTTGCAAGCAGGAAAGGTACGTTCTGGACGTCTTCACGCTTGGCGAAGCTTTTGCGGATGCGCTTTTTTTCGGTGTACGAGTAAGGCATGAGCACTCCGACTCGAGGTTGCATGGGCCGAAAACCACGGCCCGGGGTGATACTACTGATATACGACTCCAGAAAACCCTTCTGAGCCTGCGGACAAAGGGGTTTCCTGGAAACGCAAAAGCCCGGGGACGGCAAACTGCACTGTCCCCGGGCAAGTCAACGCAGGTCTTACTTGACTTCGACCTTGGCGCCGGCTTCTTCCAGCTTCTTCTTGGCGGCTTCGGCGTCAGCCTTGGCAACCGCTTCCTTGACGGGCTTCGGAGCGCCGTCAACCAGGTCCTTCGCTTCCTTCAGACCGAGACCGGTCAGTTCGCGAACGGCCTTGATGACGCTGACCTTGTTGGCACCGGCTTCCAGCAGGACGACGGTGAACTCGGTTTGCTCTTCAGCGGCAGCAGCACCAGCGCCACCAGCGGCGGGGGCGGCAACAGCAACAGCGGCGGCAGCAGCCGACACGCCAAACTTCTCTTCCAGATCCTTGATCAGTTCCGACAGTTCGAGAACGGTCAGGCCAGCGATGGCGTCAAGGATTTCAGCTTTGTTAAGGGCCATTTTTAAGAACTCCAGATTTTGGTAATGCCAGGGTTTGGTTGTCGCTCGGTCGTACAGCGAAGTCCAGGGCAAAGGCGATTAAGCCTCGGCCTTTTCCTTTTGATCGCGCACAGCTGCGAGGCCGCGGGCGAACTTGGTGGGAACTTCGTTGAGCGTACGTGCGAATTGCGCGATCGGGGCTTGCATGGTGCCCAGCAGCTTTGCCAACAACTCTTCGCGGGACGGCAGCGAGGCCAGGGCCTGCACACCGGCTTGGCTCAAGAGGCTGCCCGGCAGGGAGCCGCCCTTGATAACCAGCTTGTCGTTGGTTTTGGCAAAAGTTGCGAGGACCTTGGCCGGCGCGACCGGATCAGCGCTGATACCATAGATCAGCGGACCGGAAAGTTGCTCGGCCAGCGGCTCGAAAGCCGTGCCAGCAACAGCGCGACGAGCCAGCGAGTTCTTCAGAACACGCAGGTACACGCCCGATTCACGCGCAGTCTTGCGCAGTACGGTGACAGAGGCGACGTCCAGACCACGGTACTCGGCGATGACAATCGATTGAGCCTGGGCGACTTGCGCCGAGACTTCCTCGATCACCACTGCTTTCTCTTGGCGATTGAGACTCACGGTTTGAACACTCCATCAAAAGACGCTTTCGGGATTGATCCCTTGGCGTCAACCGAATGCGGCGACCTGGTCGAGTTCTTCAAATAAAGAATTCTTCCATGGGACGCCGTCTACGCTGGATCCGAACCAGACAGGCTTCGGGATTAAGCAGATGCCGGTACTTCCCTTCCCATTACCGGGAAACGAAGACCGCCGACATCCGCTCCAGCGGTCTTTGACAGCAGCGTCCGGTCGGTTGACCGGACACGGCCCAAAGTTCTGTTTGCTTACCAGCCGTGCTTAGGCAGCGGCGGGGGCAAGCGAGGCGATTTCAACGCGAGCACCGCCGCCCATCGTGGACGAGACGGCCAACTTGCGCAGATACACGCCCTTGGCAGCAGCCGGACGCGCCTTTTGCAGGGCGTCGACCAGAGCGGCCAGGTTCGATTGCAGTTGTTCCACGCCGAAGGAGGCGCGGCCGATGGTGGCGTGAATGATGCCGGCCTTGTCGGTACGGTATTGCACCTGACCTGCCTTGGCGTTCTTCACAGCGGTAGCGACATCGGGGGTCACGGTGCCGACCTTGGGGTTCGGCATCAGGCCACGCGGGCCCAGGATTTGACCCAGGGCGCCGACGACACGCATCGTGTCGGGCGAAGCGATGACCACGTCGAAGTCCATTTGACCGGCCTTGATCTGGTCGGCCAGGTCTTCCAGACCGACGATGTCGGCACCGGCGGCCTTGGCGGCTTCAGCCTTGTCGCCTTGGGCGAACACGGCGACACGCACCGACTTGCCGGTACCAGCGGGCAGAACCACGGAGCCACGAACCAGTTGGTCGGACTTCTTGGGATCGATGCCCAGCTGCACGGCCACGTCGATGGATTCATCGAACTTGGCGGTGGCGGTTTCCTTGATCAGGCTCAGAGCGTCGGCAACCGGGTACAGCTTGCTGCGGTCGATCTTTTCACGCAGAGCGGTGGCGCGCTTGGAAAGTTTTGCCATGATCAGATGCCCTCCACGGTGATGCCCATGCTGCGAGCGCTGCCCGCGATCGTGCGAACGGCGGCGTCCAGGTCGCCGGCCGTCAGGTCCGGTTCCTTGGTCTTGGCGATTTCTTCAGCCTGAGCACGCGTCAGCTTGCCAACCTTGTCGGTATGGGGCTTGGGCGAACCCTTCTGAATGCCGGCGGCCTTCTTGATCAGAATGGTCGCGGGCGGCGTCTTCATCACGAAGGTGAAGCTCTTGTCCGCGAAAGCGGTGATCACCACCGGAATCGGCAGACCGGGCTCCATGCCCTGCGTCTTGGCGTTGAACGCCTTGCAGAATTCCATGATGTTCAGACCGCGCTGACCCAGCGCCGGACCGATCGGGGGAGAGGGATTAGCTTTACCAGCCGGTACTTGCAGCTTGATAAAGCCGACGATTTTCTTCGCCATGCTTAGCTCCTTGCGGGTTCAATCGCCGTTGCGCGATAAGCGAACGGCTCCCCGGGGTTGAAAATCAGGTCTTTTCGACCTGACTGAAATCCAGTTCGACGGGCGTCGCGCGACCAAAAATGGTGACCGACACACGTACCTTGCTCTTCTCGTAGTTGACTTCTTCGACGTTGCCGTTGAAGTCCGCAAACGGACCTTCCTTGACGCGCACCATCTCGCCCACTTCGAAGAGAATCTTGGGCCGCGGCTTTTCCACGCCCTCTTCCATCTGGGAGAGGATTTTCTCGACTTCCTTTTCGGAAATCGGCGACGGACGGTTACCCGAGCCACCCAGGAAGCCGGTGACGCGATTGGTGTTTTTCACCAAGTGCCAGGTCTCGTCGGTCAGATCCATTTCGACCAACACATAGCCGGGAAAGATCCGCCGTTCGGAGATGGACTTTTGTCCGCCACGCATTTCGACCACTTCTTCGGACGGCACCAGGATGCGACCGAAAGAAGTTTGCAGCGCCGCGCGATCGATGCGCTCGATCAGTGCTTTTTGGACGCTTTTTTCCATGCCGGAATAGACATGAACGACATACCAACGCTTGCTCATTTGCCGTCCCTTATTTCCAGCCCAACAACAGGCCGTAAATGATCCATTCGATGCCCTTGTCGAGCACCCACATGAAAATGCCCATGGCGGCCACGAACGCGAAGACGATACCCGTCATCTGCGTCGTTTCCTTCCGCGTGGGCCAGGACACCCGCTTTACTTCGTTATAGGATTCGTTGGCGAAGCTCAGTGTGCGGCGACCAGGTTCGCTGAACCAGGCAATGAGGGCGGCCAGAACCAGGCCACCGACGAATACGCCGATGCGAGCCGGCATGGGCTGCTCGCTGAGCACCGAAAACCCGACGATTCCAGCAATGATGACGAGCACGGCCAGAACCAGCTTGAGGCGGTCGGCAGTGCTAGTTACAGTTTCTACGCTGGTATTGGACATTTTTGCTAGACAGGTCCGCCGTAAACGCGCGACCTGCAATATTTTCCGTAGGTCCACGGGGACGAAGGCGGGACGGCGGAAGCCGGGCTCATGGTCGGAAAGTAACCACTGGCCAGCGCTGTGGTGGCAGGGGCAGTAGGAATCGAACCTACAACCTTCGGTTTTGGAGACCGACGCTCTGCCAATTGAGCTATACCCCTACAGCTGGGCTGTTTCCACTGTGCCCGCACAGTTTCCGATCAGGCTTCCATCCGGATGGACTACCCGGTTCGGATACCCGACCTTCAAAAGCGAAGGATGGAACCTTGCGGAACCATCCATAGTACTACTTTTCTAATTCCCTTGTAAAGGGAATTTTGCAGACAAAAGCAAAGGGGGCATGTGCCCCCTCCACTTTGTCGCTTTTTTGCTTACTTCAGGATCTTGGCGACGACGCCGGCGCCGACGGTACGACCGCCTTCACGGATGGCGAAACGCAGACCTTCTTCCATGGCGATCGGAGCCAGCAGGCGCACGGTCATCGACACGTTGTCACCCGGCAGAACCATTTCCTTGTCGGCCGGCAGCTCGATCGTGCCCGTCACGTCCGTCGTGCGGAAGTAGAACTGGGGACGATAGCCGTTGAAGAACGGGGTGTGGCGGCCGCCTTCTTCCTTCGACAGGATGTACACCTCGGACGTGAAGTCCGTGTGCGGGTTGATCGAAGCGGGCTTGGCCAGCACTTGGCCGCGCTCGACGTCTTCACGCTTGGTGCCGCGCAGCAGGATGCCGACGTTGTCGCCAGCCTGGCCCTGGTCCAGCAGCTTGCGGAACATTTCCACGCCGGTGCAGGTCGTCTTTACCGTCGGCTTGATACCGACGATTTCGATTTCTTCGCCGACCTTGACGATGCCGCGTTCGATACGGCCGGTCACCACCGTGCCGCGACCCGAGATCGAGAACACGTCTTCAACGGGCATCAGGAACGTGCCGTCCACGGCGCGCTCGGGCGTCGGGATGTACGTGTCCAGCGCGTCGGCCAGCTTGCCGATCGCTTCTTCGCCCAGCGGACCCTTGTCGCCTTCGAGTGCCAGCTTGGCCGAACCCGTCACGATCGGGGTATCGTCGCCCGGGAAGTCGTACTTGCTCAGCAGTTCGCGAACTTCCATCTCCACCAGCTCGAGCAGTTCAGCGTCGTCCACCATGTCGGCCTTGTTCAGGAAGACGATGATGTACGGCACGCCAACTTGGCGGCTCAGCAGGATGTGTTCACGCGTCTGCGGCATCGGGCCGTCAGCGGCCGACACCACCAGGATCGCGCCGTCCATCTGCGCCGCGCCCGTGATCATGTTCTTCACATAGTCAGCGTGGCCCGGGCAGTCAACGTGCGCGTAGTGACGCGCTTCCGTTTCGTACTCGACGTGAGCGGTGTTGATCGTGATACCACGTGCCTTCTCTTCGGGCGCCGCGTCGATCTGGTCGTACGCCTTGGCTTCGCCGCCAAACTTCTTCGACAGAACGGTCGTGATCGCTGCCGTCAGCGTGGTCTTGCCGTGGTCAACGTGACCGATGGTGCCCACGTTCACGTGCGGCTTGGTACGTTCAAACTTGCCTTTTGCCATGGCTGACTCCTGACCTGGATGTGCGAACTAAGAGAAGACACAAAAATTGGTGCCCATGACGCGGATCGAACGCGTGACCTCTCCCTTACCAAGGGAGTGCTCTACCACTGAGCCACATGGGCGGGAACCTTGTACGAAAACTGCCGTACGGTACTGCCGCTTTACTTCTGTATTGCTGGATGCTGCTACTTTTACTACGCGTCCGCCGGTTTGCTTGGAGCGGGTGAAGGGAATCGAACCCTCGTCATAAGCTTGGAAGGCTTCTGCTCTACCATTGAGCTACACCCGCGTTACCTTCAGCCCGTACTGCGACGACTGGAACTACTCGCTACTGCTGCACCTGCTCACTGCACCTGGCTGTTGCATGTACCGCTGAACTACGTTTGCCGCCACACGACGGCTTGGCTTCCCGCCACAACAACACACTTACCGCTATTCTCCGCACCAGCATTCCGCAGCTTGCCGTGGGAACCGCCACCAGGACATTGATCCTGGCCGCCGCACCCGGCACGGGCGCGAAGCATACTCCAGACATTGCAAATCCAGGCAAACCGCGCCTGGATTCGGTCATCCACTTCGGTCTGGGAACAAGCGGCACTGAAAACCGCACTCGCTCACCACCGTCACTGCTTCGCTACCGTTGACTGCTACGACAGACTTTCGCCTGTCGCTGAAGAATCCTGGTGGAGGGGATTGGATTCGAACCAATGTAGGCGCAAGGCCAACAGATTTACAGTCTGCCCCCTTTAACCACTCGGGCACCCCTCCGCAGAGAATTCGAGATTATGGAGATGTTTGTTTTGCTTGTCAAACGATGTGCAGGAGTTTTTTTGAATTCACCGGTTGTCGAATAGCGCTTGCAGTCGACCAGGATCCCGCGTGCGGGTCAGGCCCAGCATCAAAAGAACACGCGCCTTCTGCGCGGACAGTTCGCCCGCCGCGATGAAGCCCGCCGCCCCGTCGTCGATTTCGGCGCCCCGGCCGACATAGCCGCTGCCGGTGCGGCTGGCGCGCACCACCGCCACGCCCTGCCCGCTCGCGCGTTTCAACGCGTGGAGCGCGGCGTCCGTCGCATTGCCATCGCCGACGCCCGCCAGCACCAGGCCGTCATACAGAGCGGCCAAGGCATCGATGACGTCGGCTTGCAGATCCGCGTGGGCATACACGATGGCCACGCGCGGCCATTGCGGCGCCGGCCCCAGCGCCGCCAGGTCGAAGTGTTCGAATGCGGACGGCGTTTGTGGCGGCTGGCCGTGGAACAAGGGCTCGATACCCACCATCACGCCGATGCGGCCGCCATTGGGCGAGCCAAAGGCGTTGAGGCCGCTGGCGGCTATCTTCTGCACTTCACGCGCGGTGTGGAT
Source organism: Bordetella sp. LUAb4 (assembly GCF_021325795.1). Lineage (GTDB taxonomy): Bacteria > Pseudomonadota > Gammaproteobacteria > Burkholderiales > Burkholderiaceae_B > Bordetella_C. The sequence continues at coordinate 1,546,639 of NZ_JAHPZX010000001.1, forward strand.
GTCACCGTTCATGATCACCAGTGGGCCACGCGCCTTGGCCGACGCGTGGCGGGCCAGCGCCACCGCTGCATAGAGATTGGCGGGCCCGTCGGCGCTCAAGGCCGTCGCCGGACGCATGGCACCGACCAGCACCAGCGGCTTGCTCGCCGGGACGGTGAGGCCTAGAAAGAAGGCCGTTTCTTCGAGTGTGTCGGTACCGTGCGTGACGACGACACCCTGCACGTCCGGATCCGCTTCCAGCGCGCTTACACGCGCAGCCAATGCGCGCCATACGGCGTGCGTCATGTTCTGGCTGCCGACGTTGGCGATCTGCTCGGTGCGCAAGCGCGCCAGGCCAGCGAGCTGCGGCACGGAGGCCATGAGCTGTTCGACAGTGATGCTGCCGGCCACATACGATGAGGACGTCGCGCTGGCCTGCACACCCGCGATGGTGCCGCCCGTGGCCAGCACGGCAACGAGGGGCAAGGGTTGGCCCTTGGTCATTGCCGAAGTCGCAGGCGCGGGCGTCTGGTCCATGTTCAAGCCTCGTCGAGGACGCCGGACAGGCCCTGCTTTTCCAGCAGCGCGTTCAAATGCTCCCAGCCATGGAAGTCGATCACGATCTGGCCACGTTCACGCGCGCCGACTTTCAGCGCGACTCGTGTACCGAGAAAATCCGACAGCGCTTCTTCCATGCGCGTGACGTCGCGCGACGCGCTTGCCTTCTTCTTGCGCTCGGTGGGTTCCGCGGCGGCCATGCCTGCCGCGGTGACCAGCTTTTCCGCTTCGCGCACCGACAAGCGCTTGGCGACGATCAGGTTGGCGAGCTGTATCTGCGTCGCGGCATCGACGGCCAGCAAGGCGCGCGCGTGGCCCATGTCGACGTCACCCGCCAACAACATGGTCTGCACCGGTGCGGCAAGGTTGAGCAAGCGCAGCAGGTTGCTGGTGGCCGAGCGCGAACGGCCAATCGCTTGCGCGGCCTGCTCGTGCGTCAAGCCGAACTCATCCAGCAGGCGGCGCACGCCTTGCGCTTCTTCCAGCGGATTGAGGTCTTCGCGCTGGATGTTCTCGATCAGCGCCATCACCGCGGCGTGTTCGTCGGCCACGTCGCGCACGAGGACGGGGACTTCCTTCAAACCGGCCAATTGCGCGGCGCGGAAGCGGCGCTCGCCGGCGATGATTTCATATTCGCCCGGCAGGTCCGGCAGCGAACGCACCAGGATGGGCTGCATGATGCCTTGCGTGCGGATCGAATCCGCCAGCTCGGTCAGAGCGCCTTCGTCCATGCGGGTACGCGGCTGATATTTGCCCGCACGCATGCGCGTGACCGGCAGCACCGATGGCGGCCCTTCTTCTTCCTTGACGGCTTTTTTGCTGAAGGTTTCGATGGCGGGCGCATCGGCACCCAATAACGCATCGAGCCCGCGCCCTAGTCCTTTAGGTTTTTTCGTCGCCATTTTCAATCCTTGCCAGGCTGTTTATCTTGCGGCGCGCGATACCAATAACGGTAGCGCTCGGCGAAGCCCATCACGCCATACAGTTTGCGCGCGGCATCGTTGCCTGTCTCCACTTGCAGATAGGCATGACGCGCGCCATGGGCACGGCCTTGTGCCAATAGGTGCTCCACCAACGCGCGGCCATAACCACGCCGCCGCGCCTCGGGAACGACGACGACGTCGAACACGCCCACGACGCCCGCATCCATCACGGCAAGACCGGCGCCGACGATGTCGCCTGCGTCATCGCGCGCGAGTACGCGAGCGTTGGGAACGGCGATATCAGTGATGCGCTGTTGATGCTCCCGTACATGATCTTCGCCATAGTCACGCAGCTTGCCGGTGACGGACGCAAACAGTTCGGGCGAGCTCACCTCGTAATGCAACAGAGGCGCGGTGGACGGCGCCGCGGCCGGCAGCGCCGCGGCCATGACCAACGTTTCATCGAGGCGTTCGAAGCCACGCTGTTGCAACTGTGCGTCCAACGCGGGATCCGCGCAGGCGGAGTTGATACGAAAAATCAAGGGCTGTCCGACGCGCTGATAATGCGCGCGGCAGAACGCCAACTTCTCATCGATATCGAGCAGCGGCGTGGCAATCGGATTGATGCTGCGCGCGCGGCGCGCCTTGGCATTGGCCCAACGCAGGAGCCAACCGTCATAAAGCATCTGTTCACGCACCACGGTCGCGTTCAACGCGGCTTCTTCCATGCGCGTGCTGAGCGGATCGCGGGTGGCCACGGCCATGGCGGTGTCGATAGTCTGCATGGATTCAACCGGCAAGAGTTCTGACGCGTTCTATCATCTCCGCGCCAAACGAGATGTAGGCCTGCGCGCCCCGCGAATTGCGGTCGTAGACCACGCCGGGCAAACCATGGCTGGGCGCTTCGGCCAGACGCACATTGCGCGGCACGATGGTCGTGAAGACCTTGTCGCCGAAGTGCGCTTCGAGCTGCGCGGAAACCTGTTGCTGCAAAGTCATGCGGGGATCGAACATGACCCGCAACAAACCGATGACCCGCAGTTCGGGATTGATGTTGCGATGTACACGCTTGATGGTGTTGACCAGGTCGGACAAGCCTTCCAGCGCGAAGTACTCACACTGCATCGGAATGATGACGCCATGCGCCGCGGCCAGCCCGTTGAGGGTCAGCAAGGACAGCGTGGGCGGGCAATCGATGAGGATGAAGTCGTAATCATCGGCGACCGTGCCGAGCGCGGCCCTGAGTTGGCGCTCACGTTCGTCCATCTGCACCAGATCGATTTCGGCGCCCGCCAATTCGCGGTTGGCCGGCAACACGTCGTAGCCGCCAACTTCCGAACGAATGCGCGCGTCGGCGATGGTGGTGTCGCCGATCAGCACTTCATAGATGTTGGACTTGAGCGAACTCTTGTCGATGCCGCTGCCCATGGTCGCATTCCCCTGCGGATCGAGGTCGACCAACAAGACGCGCTTGCCATGCGTGGCCAGGCCGGCGGCCAGGTTGATGGCGGTGGTGGTCTTGCCGACACCGCCCTTCTGATTGGCGATGCAGAATACGCGTGCGGTTGTGCTGGGGGGAGTAGTGCTCATGGGGTTCCTAGGCTGCCGCTATTGCGGCGCATCCAGATAAGGCAGCGCTGTGCGTCGAGTTCCGGCACCGTGATGGGCTGGATGTTTTCGATGCGCCATGCACCTTGCAACTGCAGCTCGTCGATCTCTTCGTCGGGCGTCTTACCCTTCAAGGCGACGAGGGTACCATCGTCGGCCACATGGCGTCCGGCCAGATCGGCGAAGTCACGCAGCGATGCAAACGCGCGCGACGTGACGACGTCGCAGCCGGCCGCATCCAACTGTTCCACCCGCGCATGCAGCGCTTGCAGATTGGGCAGGCCGAGCACGCCTGTCATCTGGCGGATGAATGCGGTTTTCTTTTCCACGGCATCGACGCAGCTGATGCGCCAGGCGGGCCGCATGATGGCCAGGATGACGCCGGGCAAGCCCGCACCCGCACCGATGTCGTAAAGCTTGCCATCGGCCGGCATGGCGCTGTCCAGGGGCGCCACCACGGCCAGGCTGTCGAAGACGTGGTGCACCAGCATCTGTTCGGGATCGCGCAAGGCCGTCAGGTTATACGTGCGATTCCAGCGCTGCAGCTGTGCCAGGTAAGCGAGCAGTTGCTCGACCTGGCGATCGCTCACAGCCAGCTGCAAGGCGGCGCAACAGGCGCGGACACGCCCTGCCGGGTCGCTCGATGAAAAACTGGAGGAACTCATGCCGCGTGTTTGCGCGAGCCGTAATGCAGGCGCTTGAGATGAATCAATAGCAGCGATATCGCCGCCGGCGTCACGCCGGAGATGCGCGCGGCCTGGCCTATGTTTTCAGGGCGGTGCGTTTTCAGCTTCTGCCGCACTTCGAAAGACAGGCTCGTGACGGCGTCGTAATCGATATCCGCGGGTATCGGCTGCTGCTCATGGTTTAGGTGCTTCTGCACCTCGTCCTGCTGGCGCGCGATGTAGCCCGCGTACTTCAGCTGTATCTCGATTTGCTGCGCGACTTCCGCCTCGGATACGCCGGGGCCCGCCAACAAGCTGCCGTCCGTGTTCTGCGCATCCATCAATTGCCGGTACGACACGCCCGGCCGTTTCAATAAATCGGAGAGTGAGTACTCACGTTCAATGGCTTGGCCCAACAGAGGAATTGCGACCTCCGCGGGAAATACGCGTGGATTCACCCAGCTGGAGCGCAAGCGCTGAATTTCCGCTTCGACCGCATCGCGTTTACGGTTGAAAGCTTCCCAACGCGCATCATCCACCAGACCCAGGCGCCGGCCTATTTCGGTCAGCCTCAGATCCGCGTTGTCTTCCCGCAGGCTGAGTCGATACTCCGCGCGAGACGTGAACATGCGATACGGTTCGGTGACACCGCGGGTGATCAAGTCATCCGCCAGGACACCCAGATAGGCCTCGTCACGGCGTGGCGTCCAGGCTTCCTTATCCAAGGCCGCAAGCGCCGCATTGACACCAGCCAACAAGCCCTGGGCACCCGCCTCTTCATAGCCGGTGGTGCCATTGATCTGGCCGGCGAAGTACAAGCCGGAAATAGCGCGTGTTTCCAGGGTCGACTTCAATCCACGTGGATCGAAGTAGTCGTATTCGATGGCATAGCCGGGGCGCAGGATATGGGCGTTGGCCAAACCCGGCAGGGAATGGATCAGATCCAGCTGAACGTCGAACGGCAAGCTGGTCGACACGCCGTTGGGATAAACCTCGTGGGTATCCAGGCCTTCGGGTTCAAGAAAGACCTGGTGAGCGGATTTATCCGCGAAACGGTGGATCTTGTCTTCGATGGAAGGACAGTAGCGCGGCCCTACCCCTTCGATCACGCCGCTGTACATCGGCGAACGGTCGAGGCCGGCACGGATGATGTCGTGGGTGCGGCTATTGGTATGGGTGATCCAGCACGGCAATTGCCGCGGGTGCATGGCCACCGTGCCCATGAAAGAAAACACGGGGATAGGATCGAGATCGCCCGGCTGTTCTTCCAATACGCTGTAGTCGATGCTGCGACCGTCTATGCGTGGGGGCGTGCCTGTTTTCAAGCGCCCTTGCGGCAGCTTCAATTCCTTCAGGCGCTGGCCCAGGGAAATCGCCGGAGGATCGCCCGCGCGGCCCGCCGAATAATTCTGCAGGCCCACATGGATCAAGCCATTGAGAAACGTACCGGCCGTAAGCACGACTTTGCGGGCCAGGAACTTGAGTCCGATCTGGGTCACCGCGCCTACCACGCGATCGCCCTCTACCATCAGGTCGTCCACGGCCTGTTGGAACAGCCACAGATTGGGCTGGTTCTCCAGCCGAGTCCGGATGGCTTTGCGATAAAGCACCCGGTCGGCCTGGGCACGGGTCGCCCGGACGGCGGGACCCTTGGAGCCATTGAGGGTACGGAACTGGATACCCGCTTCGTCGGTGGCGATCGCCATCGCACCGCCCAATGCATCGATCTCCTTGACCAGGTGTCCCTTGCCGATCCCGCCGATGGAGGGATTGCAGGACATCTGCCCTAGCGTTTCGATATTGTGGGTGAGCAGCAGAGTCTTGGCGCCCGCGCGGGCGGATGCCAAAGCGGCCTCCGTACCGGCATGGCCGCCGCCTACCACGATCACGTCAAACTCACGCGGATAATCCATTTTGCAAATCAGATAAAGAGCTGTAGGTGGGGATTATAAATTCGCTGCCAAGGCCTTGCTATGTTTCACGTGAAACAGCGAGGTGGAGACAAAAGGGTCTAGGCCATAGAGTGTCCTCATTGCCTGTACCCTGCTCCTTCTCCAAGCTAACGACTTTTATTAAACACGCTGCCACCCGACCGACGGCGCGCCGAGCTAACGAATGCGTCGGCTACCGCGAGATTCGGGTGCTGTCATGCGAGATGCGGGGGCAGAGATACCGCTACACGCGGGCGATCAAGCCTTACTTCAGGACAATGTTTCACGTGGAACATTGAAATGATGAGTGCCGCGGCCCTTGCGATGAAGGCGGAAAGATAAAACTCGCGGCCTGGACTTAACCTGCATATCTTCAGCGAGATGTGGAGTTTAGCCGGTCGCGCACCACACAGCCAAGTTCAGTATTGTTTCTAGCAGCGGAATTGGCGTGGTGTTGCGCTAGTCTGACGCGTACTTGCTGTTACGTCAGATTTTTCGAGGGACATGTTCCACGTGAAACATAGGGCCGTGAGGGGCTGGCCTACATGACGCAAGGTGATGGATCGTCTCGGTGCGGATCACTCTCGGTTGCAGCAATCCGCGGCATTGGCACCATCATCATAGATGCCCCACATTGCGGTCGCTCCCGCGACTCTCTAGGTCGATTACGCCATACGCAGTCGCGTCAACGACGGGGCGGTTAGCTACCCTACCGCCGGCACGGCCTATGTTCCACGTGGAACATATTTAGCTCTGCCCAATCCGGTTGGATCACTTCAACTTCCGCGCATGAGAAAGGCAGGCCGGCCACGCGCGATTTCTCTAACGGAAAACGTGGGCGTGTTCCACGTGAAACAGTACGGATAAATGCTCTAGCCCAAACGATTGAGCTCCACGCAACGGCCGAACCACCTAGGTTGGTGGGCGAACGATGACCCACGTCACAGTCGAATCAGCCCTGCTATATCCGGCGCGACCTTTGCCGAAACGGCTGATTGTGGGATAGACCTTACTCCGTTCCCACATGCGGGGGCTTCTCCTCCAACACCCTCCTGTTGCTAATCAAAACGAAAACTCGAATTCATTGATGCGGCAAAGGAGTCCCCAGGCGCGCCGCAGCCCAAAGCGATAACAGGCATCGGGGCAAAGTAATCCACAGGCTGCGCACGTCCCGCACTGAAGTGCTGTGCACAACCCCAGCCGCTGCAACAAGCCTGGGGATAGTTTTGTGAATAACATTAAAACGCAGGGAAGAGACCATGCCGCCGTTCACTGGGCGTAGACCTACTCCCGGGACCAAAAATACCGACTGCAGGGCATAAAACAGCGCTGTTTTACAAAAAACCCTATAAAGAATGCCCGGTACCTGCGCAAATCGTCTCGCATACAGGGTCAGTTTCCACCTTAAGGATGGCGCTCAACCTGTGCATAACTCCTTATGTGGATATCCAGCCAGGCTCTGAAAATCGCCACGACAACGGCGGACGGACCGCTTACTTATCCTGTGTTGTTGCACAGTTACTCACATAGTTATGCACATCGCCGGATATCAGCGGCGCGGCGTAGCCCGACCGAGTCGGTGGCCCCGCTGCCTGGCATGGCGCCTACACCGCGAACGTCTTGAGACTGCGAGGATTGTGCGGCGAGCGGGACCGGTTGGGCTGGGTGGCTGGGGGGCTGGGGGGCTCGATGGGTCGATGGGTCGATGGGTCGATGGGTCGATGGGTCGATGGGTCGGTGGGTCGATGGGTCGATGGGTCGGTGGGTCGGTGGGTCGGAGGGTCAGGGGAGAACGGCCCGGACTGGAACGTCGTGGGGCGGGCGT
>NZ_JAHPZX010000019.1 GCF_021325795.1 Bordetella sp. LUAb4
CCGGCATTGCTGTTCCAGGCGAACGACAATTGATCGTAGAGGAATAAGGGCGAATCCAGCGTCAGGCCCGCATTGATCTGGTCACGACCGGTAGAGTCCAGGCCCGCGTTGTCGCCGCCCAGATAGCCATGCCACCGTTTCCCGGTACCCGGACGTATGCGTAAATTGGTCTGGCCTACCGCCGCGCCCGGCTCAAGTTCGATCTCGGCGTCGGGTTGGCCCACCAAACGGCGCATATTCTCCAAGGCCTGATCCAGGTCGCGCTGATTCAGCGGATCACCCGGTCCGGCAGGCAGCACCGTGCGCCACCAGCCGACCGAGGCATCACCCGCCACATGGCCTATCGTGCCGAGCACGTAGTGCAGACGCAGGACACCATCGGTCAATGATTGCTCGGGAAACAGAACCCGGGACGTAATCAGGCCATGATCGACTGGCTTCGGTTTCAACTCCCGCTGCAGCACGAGCATTCCCTGGTTGCCGACGCAACGACCTATCACCGCCTGGGCGCGTTCGCGCAACCAATCCGGCGCTTCGTCGCCTGTCCAATCGATTGCCCGAATCAGATAGCACGGTGACTCATCTGGGAGAAGAATCGCCCCTTCGTCCGCCCCCGTCCCTGTATTGGTAAAGACATCGACGGAAGGCTTGCTGCGCAGCCGCTGCTGCTCCATCTCCTGCTCTTGCAGGCGCTGCATCTCCG
>NZ_JAHPZX010000020.1 GCF_021325795.1 Bordetella sp. LUAb4
ACTGCGTGAAGTCGGAATCGCTAGTAATCGCGGATCAGCATGTCGCGGTGAATACGTTCCCGGGTCTTGTACACACCGCCCGTCACACCATGGGAGTGGGTTTTACCAGAAGTAGTTAGCCTAACCGCAAGGAGGGCGATTACCACGGTAGGATTCATGACTGGGGTGAAGTCGTAACAAGGTAGCCGTATCGGAAGGTGCGGCTGGATCACCTCCTTTCAGAGCGAAGCGTGATTGGTGTTAAGCGTCCACACTTATCGGTTGTTAATATGGCTGGATCGGTGGCAGGGCAGGTGAGAATGATCTCTTGGAGAGCAATCTTATGTCTGTCATCCACAGCGGATCCGATGAAACATTGGGTCTGTAGCTCAGTCGGTTAGAGCACCGTCTTGATAAGGCGGGGGTCGTTGGTTCGAATCCAACCAGACCCACCACGGTTTATGTGTGCAGCGTCGTTGATACGGTGCGCGGCATAGATGGGGGTGTAGCTCAGCTGGGAGAGCGCCTGCTTTGCAAGCAGGATGTCATCGGTTCGATCCCGTTCACCTCCACCACTTCTCTTGTTGTATGACTGGGGCTTGGGTGTGAGACAGAATGTCGGATCCGTGAAGAGAAGAGTCTAACGTTTAGTGCTGCATCGTTTTATGCGATGAAGTCTTAAACGTTGGGTTTTTAATCCAATAGCTGTATATCGTTCTT
>NZ_JAHPZX010000002.1 GCF_021325795.1 Bordetella sp. LUAb4
GTTGCAGGCAAAGACAGCAAATCACTGCGCAGCGAACCTGTTCGCGTCAGCGCCACACCGCTTCAGGCATTGGCTTATGCCTACGACGGCGTAGGCAATGTCATCGCCTTGTCCGACAGCTGCGCCAACGCGCAGGTCAGCTTCTTCCGCAATCGCGCGGTCACGCCCGATCGGGGTTATACCTACGATGCGCTGTATCAACTCACCAGCGCCAAGGGCCGCGAAAACTACGTCAATGACACCCCGCAAGGTACCGACTGGCCAGGTGGCGGGCAATTCAGTCCATCGGCCACACCCAATTACCGGCCTTATGCCCGCTCCTATACCTACGACGCCGGCGGCAATCTCACGACGATTCGAAGCTCGAACTGGAGCGGCGCCACGCCGCCTGCACGCCAGCTCGTCGTGGATAACGCCAGCAACCGCGCCGTATCCACCGCCAACAATCCAGGGGCAACGCAGGCCAATATCGATACGTACTTCGACCCCGCCGGCAAGAGCATCTGCCTGGACGCCAACCGCAACCAGCCCATGTATTGGACCGCGTTCCATCAGCTTTACTGTATGGTCACAACCTACCGGGCGCCTACGCCCAGCACCAACGCCAGCACCAGCACCGGCACCGGCACCGGCACCGGCACCGGCGATTGGTCCAACTCCGATCGCGAGCAGTACGCCTACGACGGCGACGGCCAACGCGTGCGCAAATACGCCAGCAGCATGGCCGGCGGCAACTGGAACTCTCTCGACACCCGTTATCTGCCAGGCCTGGAACTGCGCGGCAACTCCGCCTCGGGAGAACACCTCGAAGTCATCGTCCTGGATGACGGGGCACGGGTATTGAACTGGGTCGGCGGCACGGGAAAACCCAGCGACATTCCCAACCTCCAACTACGCTTCCAATACAGCGATCGCCAGAACTCTTGCCAGATAGAAACCGACAAAGACGGCAACGTCATCACCCAGGAAGAGTACTACCCCTACGGCGGCACCGCCGTGCTGGCATCGCGTACCGACAGCGAAGTCAAATACAAATACATCCGCTACTCAGGCAAGGAACGCGACGCCACTGGTCTCTATTACTACGGCCTGCGCTATTACCAGCCGTGGATAGGACGATGGCTCAATCCCGACCCGGCGGGAACCGTCGAAGGTCAGAACCTCTACCGCATGGCAAGCAACTCCCCAGTTACCTACCAAGATACGAACGGCCTGAAAAGTGATCAAGAAGATGAAATATCTTCGGATGGCGAACTGGGGGATACCGAAGGAGAACTGGATGATACGGACGGAGAGTTGGAGGACTCGCAAGGAGAGCTGGAAGCCGAGCACTTGGACAGCGGAATAGATTGGGTACCCATCCTGGCCTACTGGCACGAAAGCCCTTCCCATCCACTGGATCGCGCGTACGACGACGAAACAACAAAAATGGTCGGCCATGGCAACGCCGATCTGTGGACCAGGACGACGACCTTTGTGACCGGGCAGTGGGGATCGGAAAGCAAAGACAGGCAATTAACGGCACTCTACGAGATCTCGGGTGCCAAGACGAAGGCTTGGGATAAAGAGATCGACGAAATGAGAAAGATGTCAGATTTCAACGAGGCCCACCTCAGCCGCGGCCGTGGGCAAGACGTCGTCCGCAACTACCGGGAAAGCACCGAAGTCACGATTTTTGAAGCGACCATCGAACTGGTGGAGTCCGTTGTCTCGAGTCTGTCTGCCCCCCAAAGCCAATCCCCGATCCAACAAGCCCACGCCAGCAGCGATACACGGGCGGCTCACGATACGGCACTCAGCCGGCGCATGGCATATGTCAAAGACAATTTGCTGCATCTCCGCCATGAAGCTGCCTCGAAGGACGGAGAAAGGTGGCTCAACGTGGTTTCAAAAGATCCGCAACGACCTGAGCATTTGTTCGATAACTGGTTCTCAAACAAAAAAATACGCAAGGACATTGCATTTCGGTATCAGAAAACGCGCGACTATTTTTCGACCGACGCCGCCCTGCACCAGATAGTGCTAAGCAAAGAAGCGGGCCTGGATCTGTCGCAGATCACCACGTTGCAATGCCATAACGTTGCGAATTTAAACACCTTGGAGACGACGTCCAGGCACTTGGGCGAATTCCGGGAGACGAGGGATTTCCAGCAAACCGCCCTGCCTTTCCTGCCCGGCTTCTACGAGCGGCGCACCGGCGACGAAATGCGTGATGCCTTTCTCCTCACCACGGAGGTCGGCCGCTCGAACAAACGGATCATAGATTCCATGAACGCCGCAGGGATCTCTGACGATGGACGTCAGATAACGATAGATGCCGTTTGGCGCATGGACTACGCCCCCCCGCCGATCCCGGGCATCGCGCCGATTTCAAGTCCGGTCGATCCGGCGGATTTGAAGACCGACTTTTTCCTGATACTGAAACACAGCCCCAAGCCGCCAGCGCTTGAACCGAGGGGGCGAAAGCGCCCCTATCCGCAAGGTCAGCCGTGACGGCGTCGTTGCTCGAACAGGCAGATCGCGGCGGCGGCGGCGACGTTGAGCGACTCGACGGCGACGCTGTCGTGGGGGATGTGCAGCCGCAGGGTCGCGGCGGCCAGCAGGTCAGGGGCTACGCCCTGCCCTTCGTGGCCGAAAACCCATGCGCAGGCGGAGGGCAGCGCGGCTTCGTACAGCGATTGCGAACGGTCCAGGGTGGTGGCGGCCAGCGGCACGTCCAAGCGGGCGAGCAGCGCCGCCAGATCCACTTTTTCGTAGACCCGCAGAGCGAAATGCGCCCCCTGCGCGCTGCGCAGCACCTTGGGCGACCACGCCGCCGCGCAGCCTTCAGACAGCATCACCTGCCGGATACCCGCCGCAGCGCTGGTGCGCAGCAAGGTACCCACATTACCGGGGTCCTGTACGCGGTCCAGCAGCACACAACCCTGCCCCACCCGCCCCGGTAACTCGGGCCGCGGGGGCTGCACCAGGAACAACACACCCTGGTCGCTTTCCACACTGGCCAGACCGTGCAGCAGGCGCGGCTCCAGGGACACACAGACCTCGGGCGGCAACTGGGCGGCCAAGTCCGCCAGTTCCGGCTTGTCCAGACGTGACGCATCGAACAGCGCCCGCTGCGGCACGCCCTGGTGCTGCAACCAGGCCTGGCACAGGTGCACGCCATCGAGCAAGGCCGGCGCGTCGCGCCGCCCCGCGGCGGTCGCGATACGGTGCAGGTCCTTGACCAAGGGATTGTCGCGCGAGGCAATGTGCTTCATCGGTGTGGACGATGGAATAAGAAACAGGAAAGATACTGGATCAGCCCGGCGCATACCGGCTGCACAGCTCAATAGCTTAATCAGCCATGAGCGATATGGTGGCGGTTTCCACGACGATGGCATCGACCGTATTGCCCACCCACGCCTTGATAGGCGCGAAGCTCTGCCTATGCTCCGGGCAAGGACCGTGTTCTCGTAAACGCTCGAGATGCATCGCCGTGCCATAGCCCTTGTGCTGGTCGAACCCGTAGTGCGGATATTTCCCATGCAGGCGCACCAGATCCGCATCGCGCGCGGTCTTGGCCAGAATGGATGCGGCGGAGATCGCCGGCACCAGCGCGTCGCCCTTGATGATGGTCTTCACGCCGCATTTCAGCTTGGGCGCCTGGTTGCCATCGACCAGGGCCAGCCCCGGCTTGATGGCCAAACCCGCCACGGCGCGTTGCATCGCCAACAGGGTGGCGCGCAAGATATTGAGCTTGTCGATTTCCTTGACGCTGGCCTTGGCGATGAACCAGGCGTGGGCGTTCTCGCGAATCAGCAGCGCCAGTTCGTCGCGGCGCTCCGCTGTCAATATCTTGGAATCCGCCAATCCATCGATCGGCCGGCTGGGGTCCAGAATGACGGCGGCCGCGTAGACGGCACCGGCCAAGGGTCCGCGCCCGGCCTCGTCCACACCGGCCACGATGACATCGGCCAGACCATCCATGCCGAACAAGTCAGACTGATCCACGGGAAGACACCTCGATGATCGCCTGCGCGGCCAGCGCCGGCGTGTCGCGTAGCAACTCCTGGTGCATGGCCGTGAAGCGCGCCTCGACCCGCGCCGCGTTGGCGTCGTCGGTCAGCGCGATCCACGTAGCCTCGGCCAGCTTTTCGGGCGTGGCGTCGTCCTGCAACAGTTCCGGAACGGCGAAGTCGCGCAACAGCACATTGGGCAGCCCCACCCACGGCAGATAGGGACGCTGCTGTTTCGACTTCCACGACATGATACGGCGCATCCAGGTCGGCAGGTAGTACGAAATCACCATAGGCCGCTTGAACAGCGCCGCCTCCAGCGTGGCCGTGCCGCTGGCTACCAGTACCGCATCGGCCGCTTCCATCACGCTCCAGGCCACCGGCGCGGGCGCACCCTGGCCGTCGCCCCGCGCGCCAGACGGCAGGCCGCCCTGTACGACGTCGTCGGCCGTAACGATGCGCAAATTGGAGACAGGATATTGACGCAGAAATCCGTCGAACTCCGCACGGCGTTGCGCATTGACCATGGGCACCACGCACTGCAGGGCCGGATCGCGCTGTTGCAGCTTCTGCAAGGCCTGCAGGAAACGCGGCGCCAGCACATTGATCTCGGACGAACGGCTGCCCGGCAACATGGCCAGGATGCGGGCGCCCTGCTCCAGGCCCAGGCGCGCACGCGCCGCGGCGCGATCAGGCTGCATGGGAATGACGTTGGCCAGGGGATGGCCGACATAGGTGACCGGGATGCCTTCCTTCTGGTAGATCTCTTCCTCGAACGGAAAGAGCACCAGCATATGGGACACCGCCTCGCGGATCTTGTGGATGCGGTCGTAGCGCCAGGCCCAGATCGACGGCCCGACAAAATGCACCGTCGGCACGCCAGCCCGCCGCAACTGCAGTTCCAGCTTCAGATTGAAATCCGGGGCGTCGATACCGACGAATACCGAAGGCGGCTCGGCCAGCAGGCGGCGCTTGGTGTCACCATAGATCGACAGCAGGCTGGGGATGCGCTTGAGCGCGTCGACATAGCCGAACACCGTCAGCGCGTGCATGGGATGCCAGGTTTCGAAACCCTGGGCCTGCATGCGCGGTCCGCCTATGCCCTGGCAGATGAGGCCAGGGTCGCGCTGCGTCAGGCCCTGCATGATGCGGGCGGCCAGCATATCGCCGGAGGGTTCGCCGGCCACCATACCGATATGCCGGGACCGGGCGTGCCCCCGGGCTATCTCCGCGGCCACGGGCGTCGTATCAGCGCTCACGGCCGGATAATGCCGCGATTGCTGACGTCGATGAAGTCCAGCATGACCTGCAGCGTGTCGCGCGTTTCCGGCTCCTGATCCTGGCGGGCACGGATTTCGGCAGCGGCCTCCTGCAAGGAAAGACCTCGGCGGTAAATCGACTTGTACGCATCGCGCAACGCCGAAATCACCACCGGGGTGAACCCGCGGCGCTTCAGGCCTTCCACATTGATGCCCACCGGCCGGCAGGGATTGCCCCCGGCCAGCACATAAGGCGGCGTGTCCTGCATCAGCGAACTGTTGCCGCCGGTCATGCTGTGCGCGCCGATGCGGCTGAATTGATGCACGCCCACCAGGCCCCCAACGATGGCCCAGTCGCCCACGCGCACGTGTCCGCCCAGTTGCACCGAATTGGCCAGGATGGTGTTGCTGCCGATGTGGCAATCATGCGCCACGTGCACATAGGCCATGACCCAATTGTCGCTGCCTATGGTCGTGACACCGCCGTCCTGCACCGTCCCCGTGTTGAAGGTGACGAATTCACGGACGGTATTACGATCGCCGATTTCCAGGCGCGTCGGCTCGCCGTTGTACTTCTTGTCCTGCGGCATCCCGCCGATCGAGCAAAACCGGTAGAAACGGTTGTCGCGGCCGATCGTGGTGACCCCGTCGATGACGCAGTGCGGGCCTATCTCCGTCCCCGCCCCGATGCGTACATTGGGTCCGATTACGCTGTACGGGCCGATGACGGCTGAACTGTCGATATCGGCCGCCGGGTCGACGACGGCGGTGGGATGGATATTTCCGGACATTTAAACTTCCAGGCTACGAATGGCACACATGAGCTTGGCTTCGGCCACCAATTGGCCTTCGACCAGCGCACGGCCAGAGTATTTGCAGATTGTGCGGCTCAGACGCTCGGCTTCGACTTCGATACGCAGTTGATCGCCAGGCACCACGGGGCGGCGGAAACGCGCACCGTCGATACCCACGAAGTAATAGACCGTCGAGTTATCGTCTTTCTTCAGCGCGTTTTCGTCGGCGAAGGAGAACAGCGCGGCGGCCTGCGCCATGGCTTCCAGGATCAGGACGCCAGGCATGACGGGATGGTGGGGGAAATGGCCCGTGAAAAACGGCTCGTTGATCGAGACGTTCTTGATCGCCACGATGGACTTACCGGGCTGGATGTCGAGCACGCGATCGATCAGAAGCATCGGATAGCGGTGCGGCAAACGGTCCAGGATCCCCTTTATATCGAGTTCCATGTCTTTGATATTCCTGCAGTACGAACGGTGATGTGGGCTGACGCCCGCCGGCGCCAGTTTATCCCCGGCGACGCAGGCGGCATCCTGCCCTATTTTTTTTCAACGTCGCGCAAACGGCGACGTAATTGTCCCAGCTGTTGTATCACGGCGGCGTTGCGTTGCCAGTCTCCGTGTTCCGCGTACGGATACACACCAGTGTACCGGCCCGGTTGGGAGATATTCGACGTGATCGCGGTGCCGCCCGAAATATGGACGTCATCGGCCAACGTCAGATGCCCCGACAACATTGAGGCTCCGCCAATCGTGCAGCGTTCCCCGATGGTCGTCGAACCGGCGATACCCACACATGCCGCGACCGCGGTAAACGCGCCAATGCGCACGTTGTGCGCGACCATGATCTGGTTATCCAGCTTGACGCCGTGAGCGATGACCGTGTCTTCCAGCGCGCCCCGATCGATCGTCGTATTCGCGCCGATTTCCACGTCGTCGCCAACATTGACGCCGCCAAACTGGGGAATCTTGCCCCAGGCGCCACGGCCGCCCTGCGCCGGGTCCGGTGCGAAACCAAAGCCATCCGCGCCCAGCACGCAACCCGAATGGAGAACGGCGCGCGCACCCACGGTTACGCCCGCATACAAGGTTACCCGGGCGTGCAACAGGCTATCCGCGCCCACCGCCGAGCCTGCACCGATGATGCAAGCCGGACCCAGCACGCTGTTGGCGCCGATACGCGCACCTGCTTCGACCACGCAATGCGGGCCGATGCGGACGTTTTCGCCAATGACCGCATCGGCGGCCACGACGGCGCTGGGGTGGACGGCCGCGCAGGCCGCGGGCCGGCGCGCACGCTCGAACCACTGCGCCACGCGGGCATAAAGCAGATAGGGATTCTTGCAGACGACCCGGGCAAAAGTGGCCGCGCAAGCCCCCTCGCCGGTGCCATCAGCCGCCGCCAACGCCTGCTCTACTTCCGGCGAGACGATGACCGCCCCGGCCTGGGTGCCAGGCAACTGGCTCTGATACTTGGGATTCGCGAGGAAGCTGATTTCCGTCGCACCGGCGCTGGACAAGGTGCCCAGCCCCTGGATGCGAGGAAGTGTCCTGCCGGCGGCGGCGCTAAGCCGCCATTCAAGACCCGTGGTGTCGGTGGCGCTTAACAGCTCGTCGAGCGACGGTGCATGGTCGAGATCCAGCAGGATGGGCATGAGCGATGCTTATTTGCCCAGGGCCTGGATCACGCGATCGGTAATGTCGACGCGCGGATTGACCGTCACGGCATCCTGCACGATCAGATCGTAGTTTTCCGTTTCGGCGATACGCTTGATCGCGGCATTGGCCTTCTCCACGATGGCGGAGAATTCTTCGTTGCGGCGACGGTTGAAGTCTTCCTGGAACTCGCGGCGGCGGCGCTGCAGGTCGGCATCGCTATTGCTCAGGTCGCGCTGGCGCTTGACGCGATCGCCTTCGGACAGCACGGGGGCGTCCTTGTCATACTTTTCGGCCTGGGCGCGCAGCGTCGAGGTAGCACGCTGCAGGTCATCGTCACGACGCTTGAATTCGGCTTCGATCTTGGCTTGGGCAGCCTTGGCGGGACCCGATTCGCGCAGGATTCTTTCGGTATTGACGAAGCCGATTTTGGTACTTTGCGCCGCGGCGGGAGCCGCATAAGCACCGCCCGCCAGCAGCGCGCCCGCGACCACCAACGTGCCCATCAGGTTGACGGATGCCACGCGGGAGATACGGGACAGTTTGCGTGCGAAATCAGACATCATGAAAATCTCACCTTCGATAGGGTCTGGCAAAACGGTATTGTGCCACTAAACCGGATAGGTAATTGGCGGCCGGAAACATCCGGCCACCATTAGCTTGCTTTTAGAAACCAGTACCGATCTGGAACTGGAAGCTCTGGGAATCGTCACCCGGCTTCTGGTTCAGCGGTCTGGCATAGGACAACTGCAGCGGACCGAGCGGCGACTGCCACGACAGACCGACACCGGCGGAGAAGCGCCAGCCGCAAGGATCGGTCACAGGATCGCTGGCCTTGCCGGTGGTGCAAGTCATGCCGGAACCCGGCTTGACCTGGCCCGCGTCGGTGAAGACGAACCAGCGCAGCGTGCGATCCTTGTTGGCACCCGGGAAAGGCAGGTACAGCTGGGCATTGGCCACGATACGGCGCGCGCCACCGATGTAGTCGCCGGTAGCCGTGTCGCGCGGACCCAGCGAAGAGCCTTCGTAACCGCGCACCGTGCCGATACCGCCCGCGTACACGTTCTTGATGACCGGGAAGTCCTTGCTGCCGTACGAACTGCCCCAGTCGACCTGGCCATTCAGGGCCAGCGTATAGCTACGGCCCAGGGGCAGGAAGTACTGTTGCTGACCGGACAGCATGGTGTACTGCAGGTCCATCGTCGACGCTTGCGCTTGCAACTTGGTGAAGTAACCCTTGTTCGGCGCCAGGGCGCTGTCGCGGGTGTCCTTCTGCCAGCCGGTCGAGAAGATGAACGCGTTGGTCGAATCACCGTACTGGTCGACGAAGTTCTTGTAGGCCTGCGGCGAATCGTCGTACAGCTCGATCTGGTTACGTTCGAACGTACCGCCCAGGGTGATGCGGTCGTATTCCGAAATCGGAATGCCGAAGTTCATGCCCAGGCCATACGACTTCACGCGGTATTCGCCGTCGTTGTCGAGGAAGGGCTTGGTCTGGCGGTAGTACAGGGACGTGGTGCGGCTGATACCGTCCTTGGTCCAGTACGGATCGGTGTGCGACAGCACCGCGGCACGGTTGGTGGCACTGGTATTCAACTGCAGCGTCAGGTTGGTGCCGCTGCCGAAGACGTTGTCTTCGCTGATACCGGCGGACAGAATCGCGCGGTCGGTCGAACCGTAACCCACACCCAGGTTGATCATGCCGGTGGGCTTTTCCTTCACGTCGACGTTGACGTCGACCTGGTCGGGCGAGCCCGGGACCGGATCGGTCTTGACGTTGACGTCGTTGAAGTAGCCCAGGCGGTCGATCCGGTCACGCGACATCTTGATGTCGCCGGCGTCGTACCACGCGGATTCCTGCTGGCGCATTTCACGGCGCACCACTTCGTCACGGGTACGCGTATTGCCGCCGATCTGGATGCGGCGCACGTACACACGGCGGCTGGGATCGACGTAGAACGTCAGGTCGGCCTCGTGCTTGGCACGGTCCATCTGAGGGTTCGGGTTGACGTTGGCGAAGGCGTAGCCCAACTCGCCCAGGTAATCCGTAATGGCCTTGTTGGTGTCGTTGACTTCAGCGGCGGAGAACGTGTCGCCGGCCTTGATCTTCACCAGTTTGTTGATTTCGGTGTCCAGGCCCAGCAGGTTGCCGGCCAGCTTGACGCTACGAATCTTGTAGGGCTCGCCTTCATGCACCGTGAAGGTGATGTAGATGTCCTTGCGGTCCGGCGAAATCGTCACCTGCGGCGCTTCGGACGAATATTCCAGGTAACCGCGGTCCAGGTAGAAGGAGCGGATGCGCTCGACGTCGCCTTCCAGCTTTTCGCGCGAATACTTGTCGGTGTCGGTGTACCAGGTCAGCCAGCCGGGCGTGGTCAGCTGGATCTGGTCCAGCAGTTCGCTTTCGGAGAAGGCCTTGTTGCCGACGAAGTGGATTTCGCGGATGCGCGCCACTTCACCTTCGAAGATGTCGAAGCTGATACCGACCCGGTTGCGCGGCAGCGGCGTCACGGTCGCCGTCACTTCCACGCCGTACTTGCCCTTGGTCATGTACTGCTGCTTGAGTTCGAATTCGGCGCGTTCCAGCATGGAGCGGTCGAAAATCCGGCCTTCGGCGAAACCCACCTGCTGCAGCGAGGTCGTGATGGCCTTGGCGTCGAACTCACGCATGCCATTGAAGCTGATGGACGCAATGGTCGCGCGTTCCTGCACGTTCACGACGACGACGTCGCGATCGGTATTGACGCTGACATCGCTGAAGAAGCCGCTGCCATACAGGCGGCGCACGGCTTCGGTCGCATCGTCTTCAGTGAACTTCTGCCCGACTTTCACGGGCAGATAGCCGAATACCGTACCGGCGTCGATCCGTTGGATGCCTTCAACGCGAATGTCCCGCACGACGAAGGGTTCGAAGGCGTGAGCCAGCGCTGGCAACAGCAGCATGGCAAGAAGGCTCGCCCACAATCCCTTCTTGTTTTGAAACAGCCTGCGGAAAAGCATCCTGGATAGTCCTTGGTCGTACGAATGGCGGGGGATTTTAAGGCAGAAAGCGTATGCGTGGCACGCGGCTATGTGAAAAGCCGCGCAAAATCATTGAAAAGCGCAAGCCCCATCAGGCCGGCCAACAGCCCCAGTCCAGCGCGCTGTCCGATGTCCAGCCAACGCGACGGCGGCGGACTGCCGCGCAAAATTTCGATGAGATAGTACAGCAGGTGTCCGCCGTCCAGCATGGGAATCGGCAGCAGATTGAGTACGCCCAGGCTGATGCTGATGAGAGCGAGATAGGAGATATAGGCAGCCAGGCCGAGCCGCGCGGTCTGGCCCGCGTAATCGGCAATGGTGACGGGGCCGCTGATATTGCGCCAGGACACGGCACCGGTGACCATGCGGCCCATCATGCGCAGGGAGAACCAGGCGGTGTCGGCGGTACGGGTCACGCCCTGCCACAGGCTTTCGCCCAGGCCGTAGCGCACCGTGACCATGGGGATGTCGGCGCCCAGTTGCACACCGATGCGGCCAATGACGCGGCCGTTGGCATCATGA
Source organism: Bordetella sp. LUAb4 (assembly GCF_021325795.1). Classification (GTDB taxonomy): domain Bacteria; phylum Pseudomonadota; class Gammaproteobacteria; order Burkholderiales; family Burkholderiaceae_B; genus Bordetella_C. The sequence continues at coordinate 11,248 of NZ_JAHPZX010000002.1, forward strand.
TCGGCCTGCGGCACCGCCGACAAGGTCAGGTCGGCGCCATCGCGCCGCACCAGCAAGGGCAGCGTCTTGTCGGGGTATTGCTGGACGATCTCCACCACGCGGCCCGCATCCGGGGTGCTCTGCCCGCCCACGCCGACGATGACGTCACCATTGCGCAGGCCGGCGCGTTCGCCGGCGCCGCCGGGCACCACGCCCCGCACCACCGGCTTGGGTTCGAGCAGGCGCAGGCCGCTGGCGGCAAGGGGGTCGCCCTGCGCGGGGTCCATGCGGCTGCCGCCCAGCGTCAGCGAGCGGCGCTGCGTGCCGCCCGTTGCCGCCGTCACGTCGATCTCGACCTGGCCGCCTTCGCTGACCCGGTCCATCAGCGCCCAGCGCGCATCGTTCCAGGAAGCCACGGCCTTGTTGTCGATCGCGACGATGCGATCGCCCGACTGGAAACCCGCGACCGCGGCCGGCGTGCCGGCGGCGGGTTGGCCCAATAGCGCGGCGGGCTCCTGCACGCCAGCCAGATTCAGCCCGGCATACAGCAGCACGGCCAGAATCAGGTTGAAGACGGGACCGGCGGCGACGATGAGAATGCGGTTGCGCACCGGCTGGATATTGAACGCGCGGGCCGCTTGCTCGGGCGTGGCGCCTGGCGCGGGGTCGTCCTGCATTTTGACGTAACCGCCGAGCGGGATGGCCGAAAGCGCCCATTCCGTCCCGTGGCGGTCCTTGCGGCGCAGCAGAACCTTGCCGAAGCCGATGGAAAAGCGGTGCACGGTGACGCCGCAGGCGCGCGCCGCCCAGTAATGGCCCAACTCGTGGAACGTAATGAGGATGCCGAGCGCAACGGCAAAAGCGAGCAGGGTCAAGAGCATTTCAAGGAGTCCGGGGAAGAGAATGCTGGCCGGCGTGGGCCCGGTTGCCGCCCGCCATGGGCGTAGCGGCTGCCGGAGCCACGGACGCCCGGCTTATCCATTCGGCCGCATGGGCGCGCGCTTGCGCATCCAGGGCCAGGACATCTTCCAGGCCGCTCAGCGTAACAGATGGCTGGCCGGCCTGCCACTGCAGGGCGTCGGCAATGGCCGGCGCGATGCGGGTATAGCCCAAATCGCCGGCCAGGAAAGCGGCCACGGCGACCTCGTTGGCCGCGTTCAGGGCGATGCAGGCGCCCTGCCCCGCGCGCAAGGCGTCGAAACAAAGCCCCAGGCAGGGAAAGCGGCGCAGGTCGGGGGCTTCGAAATCGAGCCGGCCCCAGCGCACCAGGTCCAGCATCCCCACGCCGCTTTCCACACGGTCCGGAAAACCCAGCCCGTACGCGATGGGCGTGCGCATGTCGGGCTGGCCAAGCTGAGCCAGCACCGATCCGTCGTGGTATTCGACCATCGAATGCACCACGCTCTGCGGATGGATCACGACTTCGATGCGGTCCGCCGGCATGGCGAACAGCCAATGCGCCTCGATCACTTCCAGGCCCTTGTTGACCATGGTCGCGGAATCGACGGAAATCTTGCGGCCCATGCTCCAGTTCGGGTGGGCGCAGGCCTGATCGGGCGTCACGGCGTGCAGGGTGTCGGGATCGCGGCTGCGGAACGGGCCGCCCGACGCCGTGATGAGCAGCCGGCGCACCTCGGCCGCCGGCTCGGTGGGCGCGCTGGCGCGCGCACCGTGCGGCATGCACTGGAAGATGGCATTGTGTTCGCTGTCGATAGGCAGGAGTTCGGCGCCGTTATCGCGCACCGCGGCCATGAACAGGGAGCCGGCGGCAACCAGGGCTTCCTTGTTCGCAAGCAGGATGCGCTTGCCGGCACGCGCCGCCGCCAGGGACGACGGCAAGCCCGCGGCGCCGACGATGGCCGCCACGACGGTATTGCAAGCCGGATCCGCAGCGGTGTCGGCCAGCGCCTGGGCGCCGACACGGATGGCGGGCGCGGCACCCGCGCCGCGCCAGGCCTGGCGAAAACGGGCCGCGGCGGCATCGTCCGGCACCACGACGACAGCGGCGCCGGTCGCGGCCGCCTGTTCGGCCAGCTTGTCCATGCGGCTGAACGCCGACAGGGCATAGACACCCAGGCGGTCGGGATGGCGCGCGATGACGTCCAGCGTGCTATCTCCGACGGAGCCCGTCGAACCCAGTACCGCGATGCGTTGAAATGCCCTCAAAACCCGACTCCGATAAGAATGAATGCCAGGGGCGCGACCGGCAGGACCGCATCGATCCTATCGTAGACGCCCCCATGGCCCGGCAGCAAGGCGCTGGAATCCTTGCGGCCGGCGCGCCGCTTGAGCAGGGATTCGAACAGATCACCGATGACGGACAGCGCCGCCAGGACGGCGGCCAGCGGCAAGGCGCCGCCCCAGCCCCAGCGCGCCACCAGGGCGGCGCCGAAAGTGGGCGCCCATTGGCTGCTGATGGCAATCCACAGCACCACCGCCGCGACACCCGCCAGCGCGCCCTCCCAGGTCTTGCCCGGGCTGACGCGTGGCGCCAGCTTGTGGCGGCCGAATGCACGGCCGGCGAAATAGGCGGCGATATCCGCCACCCACACCACCGCCAGCAACGAGAGCACGAACCACGGCCCCCGCTGCACGAAAAGAATGGCCAGTACCGCCCAGGCGGCCAGCAGCGCCGGCACGGCGAACAGGCTCAGGCCGATGCTGCCCGGCGCGACGTCGGCACGCCCCCGCAGCACGGTCGGGATGGCAACCACGATCCACAGCAGGACGGCCAGGGGGACGACGCCGCGAAACACGATGCCCAGGGAGCGCAGGCTGCCTTCAGCCATCGGGGCCTGCAGCCACAGAGCAGCCAGGGCCAGGCAGATCAGCGCCAGCAGCACACCGGCGAGGACGGGGCCGGTGCCGGAGCCCGCGCCCGCGCCCGCGGCACTGGAGCCGCCGGGCCGCGTGGCCGCGGACGGCAAGGTAAGACGCAGCCACTCCCAGGCGGCGCAGCCGGTGGCCAACGCCAGCAAAGCCAGGAAAGGCCAAGGCGTGGCCAGGCTCATGGCCAGGCCCAGCACGATCAACAAAACAATGGCGGTGGCGATACGCTGGCCTAGCATGCGGGGAAATCTCCTGGTGATCGCGAACCGCCGACAGGCGCGTCAGCGCTTGTCCAACTGCGCGCTGGTACGGCCGAAGCGGCGCTCGCGGGTGCGATACCACTCGAACGCGGCCTCGAGTTCGGGCGCGCCGAAATCCGGCCAATAGCGGTCGGTGAAGTAAAGCTCGGTATACGCCAATTGCCAGATCAGGTAATTGGAAATGCGCTGTTCACCACCGGTGCGAATGAACAGGTCGGGCTCGGGCGCCCAGGCCATGGACAGATAGCGCGACAGCGTGGCTTCGTCTATGCCTTCGGGTTGCTGCGCCAGCTTGGGATTTTCCGCCAGCATGCGCCGCGTCGCCTGCAAGACGTCCCAACGGCCGCCATAGTTGGCGCAGATCGACAGATGCAGACGGTCGTGATGGGCGGTACGCGCCTGCGCCTGGTCGATCAGATCGCGCAAGCGCGGTTCGAAAGGACTCAGGTCGCCCACCACACGCAGGCGCACGCCCTGCGAATCGAGCTTGTCGACTTCGCGCTCCAGCGCCTGCACGAACAGGCGCATGAGCAGCGAAACTTCTTCCGCCGGCCGGCGCCAGTTCTCGGAACTGAATGCGAACAGCGTCAGGTAACGCACGCCCAGCCGGCCGCAGCCCTCGACGACCCGGCGCACCGCCTGCACGCCCTTGGCGTGGCCGGCAGTGCGTGGCAAATGGCGGCGCGTGGCCCAACGGCCGTTGCCATCCATGATGATGGCAACGTGGTTGGGGACCGCCGATATCTCGGGAACGGCCTGCGTGGAGCTAAGTAAACCCATGATAGGCACGCCGTCCTCAGACGGTCATGATCTCCGCTTCTTTCTGGGTGACCATCTTGTCGATGTCGGCAACGCAACGGTCCGTCAGCTTCTGCACGTCATCCTGGGCGCGGCGCTCGTCATCTTCCGAAATCGTCTTGTCCTTGACGAGTTTCTTCAGCGTGTCGTTGGCCTCGCGGCGCAGGTTGCGCACGGCGATCTTGGCGTCCTCGCCTTCGTTGCGCACCACCTTGGTCAGGTCGCGGCGGCGTTCCTCGGTCAGCGCGGGCATGGGCACGCGGATGGTTTCACCCATCGACACGGGGTTCAGGCCCAGGTCCGATTCACGGATGGCCTTTTCGATCGGGCCGGCCATCTGCTTTTCGTAGGGCTGCACGCTGAGGGTGCGGGCATCCACCAGGTTGACGTTGGCCACCTGGCCCACGGGTACGGGCGAACCGTAATACTCGACCTGGACGTGATCCAGGATGCCGGTGTGGGCGCGCCCGGTGCGGATTTTCGACAAATTGACCTTGAGCGTCTCGATGGACTTGCTCATGCGGGATTCAGCCGATTTTTTGGTGTCTGCGACGCTCATGGCGACTCCTTATGTTCAAACGTGTACCAGCGTGCCTTCGTCTTCGCCGCTAACGGCGCGCTTCAAGGCTCCCGATTTATTGATGGAAAAGACCTTGATGGGCAACTTCTGGTCGCGGCACAAGGCGAACGCCGTGGCGTCCATGACCTCGAGACGCCGCACGATGGCCTCATCGAAACTGATGCGGGCATAGCGCGTCGCTTCGGGATCCTTGTTGGGATCCGCACTATAGATGCCGTCGACCTTGGTGGCCTTGAGCACGATCTCCGCGCCGATCTCGGCGCCACGCAGGGCAGCGGCCGTATCGGTGGTGAAGAAGGGATTACCGGTACCCGCCGCGAAAATGACGACCTTGCCCTCTTCGAGGTAGCGCAGCGCCTTGGGACGGATGTAGGGTTCGACGACCTGCTCGATGTTCAGCGCCGATTGCACGCGCGTATCGACGCTGCGGTGCTTGAGCGCATCCTGCAGCGCCAGCGCGTTCATGATGGTGGCCATCATGCCCATGTAGTCGGCGGTGGCCCGGTCCATGCCCTGGGCACCCGGCGCCACGCCGCGAAAAATATTGCCGCCGCCGATGACGATGGCGAGTTCGATGCCCATGGCAACGATCTCGGCGATTTCCTCGGTCATGCGCGCGATGGTCGCGCGATTGATTCCGAAGGCATCCTCGCCCATCAGAGCCTCGCCGGACAGCTTGAGAAGAACCCGTTTATACGATCTGGTTGCCATAGGCGATATCCCTTTAAGGTTCGATCCGACGAAAGTGTAAGACAAGAAACAGGCCGGCCTAGACTACGCCTAGTGCCGGCCTGCTGGTAAAGATACGCGAAAAGCCGGACTAGGTGCCTATCAGGCCGTGCCCGCCGCCGCCGCGGCCACTTCGGCCGCGAAGTCGAGAACCTTCTTCTCGATGCCTTCGCCGACGATGAACAGGGCGAATTGCGCGATCTTGGCGTTTTCGGCCTTGAGCATCTGCTCGATCGACTGCTTGTCGTTCTTGACGAAGGGCTGCGACATCAGCGTGACTTCCTTCAAGAACTTCTGCACCGAACCTTCGACCATCTTGGCGACGATTTCAGCCGGCTTGCCCGATTCGGCGGCCTTCTGCTCGGCAACCGAGCGCTCGGCGGCGATGTCGGCGGCCGGGACGCCGTCGGCGTTCAGGGCCTTGGGCTTGGTGGCGGCGATGTGCATGGCCAGGTCCTTGCCCACGCTGTCCTCGCCGGCGAACTCGACCAACACGCCGATACGGCCGCCGTGCACATAGCTGGCCAGCTTGTCGGTGGTTTCGATGCGCTTGAAGCGGCGCACCGAGATGTTTTCGCCGATCTTGCCGACCAGGCCGGCACGCGTCGATTCGACGGTGCCTTCAGCGAAGGGCAGCGCGCCCAGGGCCGCCACGTCAGCCGGGTTCTTCACGGCGACCAGTTCGGCCAGCTTGTTGACGAAGTCGACGAAGTCGGCGTTCTTGCCGACGAAGTCGGTTTCGCAGTTGACTTCAATGACGGCGCCTTGCTTGGCGTCGGCCGAGATGAACAGACCGATCAGGCCTTCAGCGGTAACGCGCGCGGCGGCCTTGCTGGCTTTGTTGCCCAACTTGACGCGCAGGATTTCCTCGGCACGGGCCAGATCGCCCTCGGCTTCGGTCAGTGCCTTCTTGCACTCCATCATGGGCGCGTCAGTCTTCTCGCGCAGTTCCTTGACCATCGAAGCGGTAATTTCAGCCATTGCTTTGCTCCATTCTTTCTAAAACACGCCCCGGCGGGCCGGGGCATGTGGGTTTGCTGCTGGAAGCGTGGCCGGGCTCGCACCCGGCATCACGGCGGCGCGGCGTACGAGCACCGGGCCGTCTTGGACGAAGGACGGCTTACGCCTGGCCTTCCTGCACTTCCACGAATTCTTCCTGGCCTTCTTCGCCAGCGCCTTCGACCAGACCATTGATGTTCTGTTCGCGGCCTTCCAGCACGGCGTCGGCGATGCCCTTGGCGTACAGCGCGATTGCCTTGGCGGAGTCGTCGTTGCCGGGGATGACGTAGTCGATACCGTCGGGCGAGTGGTTGGTATCAACCACGGCCACGACCGGGATACCCAGCGTGCGCGCTTCGGCGATGGCAATCTTGTGGTAGCCGACGTCGATGACGAACATGGCATCGGGCAGGCCGTTCATGTCCTTGATACCGCCGATCGACTTGTTCAGCTTGTCCAGTTCACGTTGGAACAGCAGGCCTTCCTTCTTGATCATACGCTCGGCGCCACCGTCGGCCACGACCTGTTCCATGTCCTTCAGACGCTTGACCGAGGTCTTGACCGTCTTGAAGTTGGTCAGCATACCGCCGAGCCAACGGGCGTCGACGTAGGGCATGCCGGCACGGGCAGCTTCGTTCGCAACGATTTCACGGGCAGCGCGCTTGGTGCCGACGAACAGGATGTTGCCGCCGCGAGCAGCCAGCTGCTTCACGAACTTGGTGGCTTCCTGGTACTTGGTGACCGTCTGCTCGAGGTTGATGATGTGAATCTTGTTACGGTGACCGAAGATGTACTGCGACATCTTGGGATTCCAGTAACGGGTTTGGTGGCCAAAGTGGACACCGGCTTCCAGCATTTCACGCATGAGGGACATAATGTTCTCTCCGAGGGTTGGGTCTTGCACTGCGCCTGTATCGACGGCGGGGGCCCGGTGATTACCTGGACCGGCCTCGCCTCCGACACCCTGGGTGGCGGCAGCACGCGATTTGGATGAGCAGCGGTCTTCGGGTCTAATGGCCCGTCGACGTCGCTCGACTGCTTTGCTTCCTTTACTGCTCAACTTACCCTTGGTTTTTTGGGTAAGCCTATAATTCTACTATTTTTCGCCGACCGAACTCAAGCTGATACATGGGCATAGTCACCGACCCCACCGATTTGGACAAAATGCGCCTGGCCTGCCAGGGCGCCGCACGCGTACTCGATTATCTGACCCCGTTTGTTAAACCGGGCGTCACCACGGGCGAACTCGACCGCCTGGCCCTCGATTACGTCACCAACACGCTGCAGGCCAAATCGGCCACCGTGGGCTACGCCCCACCCGGCTACCCGCCCTTCCCGGGCGCCATCTGTACCTCGGTCAACCACCAGGTCTGCCATGGCATTCCCGGCGACAAGGTCCTGAAAAATGGTGACGTGGTCAACATCGACGTCACGATCATCAAGGACGGCTGGTACGGCGACACCAGTCGCATGTACTACGTGGGCGAGCCGTCCGTGCTGGCGCGCCGCCTGACTGAAACCACCTACGAATGCATGTGGCTGGGCATCCAGCAGGTGCGCGGCGGCGCCACCCTGGGCGACATCGGCAACGCCATCCAGAAATACGCCGAAGGCAAGGGCTACTCGGTGGTGCGCGAATTCTGCGGCCACGGCGTGGGCCGGCGCTTCCATGAAGACCCCCAGGTGCTGCATTACGGCAAACCGGGCAGCGGCGTGAAACTGGTACCGGGCATGATTTTCACCATCGAGCCGATGATCAACGCCGGCCGCCGGGAAATCCGCCAACTGTCCGACGGCTGGACCGTGGTGACGCGCGACCATAGCCTGTCGGCCCAATGGGAGCACACGGTGCTGGTAACCGAAAACGGCTACGAAGTGCTGACCGTGTCGCCGGAAATGCCGGCGCCGCCGGCATTCATCACCGATGCGGTGGTAGCGCCCGCCGCCCAGCAACTCTGAACTGTCTCATCACGCCATGACCGCCCCGGATCTGCCCGCGCTACGCGAACGCCTGCGTGAAAGCCGCCAGAAGGCCCTGGCGTCTTTCCGGGCGCACGAACGGCCGGATACGCTGCTGCACGAGCTGCGCCGCATCACCGACAACACCCTGCGGGACCTGGTCAAGCAATGTCCCCTGCCCGCCGGCGCCACGCTGGCGGCGGTGGGCGGCTATGGCCGTGGCGAACTGTATCCCTACTCCGACGTCGACCTGCTGATCCTGCTGCCGCACCCGCCCGCGGCGCCGGACGAGGAAGCCATCGGCCAACTGGTGGCGGCGCTGTGGGACCTGGGGATGGAACCGGGCCATAGCGTGCGCACCATCGAGGATTGCGAGCGCGAGGCAAAAGCCGACATCACGGTGGAAACCGCGCTGCTGGAGTCGCGCTGGCTGGCCGGCAGCCGCCCGCTGATGAAGCGCTTCGAGGCCGCCATGCACGCGCGCCTGGACCCGGCGGTGTTTTTCCGCGCCAAGCGCATCGAGATGCAGCAGCGCCATGCGCGCTACCAGGACACGCCCTACGCGCTGGAACCCAACTGCAAGGAGTCACCCGGCGGTTTGCGCGACCTGCAGGTGATCCTGTGGATGGCGCGCGCGGCCGGTTTCGGTGAAAGCTGGCGCGAAGTGGCCAAGGCCGGCCTGCTGACCGAATCCGAAGCGCGCGACCTGCGCAAGGCCGAACAGGCCTTCAAGCGCCTGCGCATCGAATTGCACCTGCTGGCCAGGCGCCGCGAAGACCGCGTCCTGTTCGACTTGCAGCCGGCGCTGTCCGAGGTCTACGGCATCAAGGCCACCGCCACGCGGCGCGCCAGCGAGTTGATGATGCAGCGCTATTACTGGGCCGCGCGCCTGGTGACGCAGCTCAATGGCATCCTGGTGCAGAACATCGAGGAGCGGCTGTTCCCGCGCCCCGCCGAGGATGCGCAGCCCATCGACGATGATTTCCGCAGCCTGCACGGCCGCCTGGACATCATTCTGGACGACGCCTTCGAGCGCAATCCCACCCTGCTGCTGCGGGCCTTTCTGACGATGCAGCAGCACCAGGAGCTCAAGGGCATGTCAGCGCGCACCCTGCGCGCCATCTGGCATGCGCGCGACCGCATCGACGCGCAATTCCGCCACAATCCGGTCAACCGCAAGCTGTTCCTGCAGATCCTGCAGCAACCCGCGGGCATCGTGCACGAACTGCGCCGCATGACCATGCTGAACATCCTGCCGCGCTATCTGCCGGTGTTCCGGCGCATCGTCGGGCAGATGCAGCACGACCTGTTCCACGTCTATACCGTGGACCAGCACACGTTGCAGGTCATCCGCAATCTGCGCCGCTTCACCATGCCGGAGCACGCGCAGGAATATCCGCTTGCCAGCCAGCTGACTTCCGAACTGGACCACCACTGGCTGCTCTATGTCGCCGCCCTGTTCCATGACATCGCCAAAGGGCGCGGCGGCGATCACTCCGAACTGGGTGCGCGCGAGGTACGCCGCTTCGCCCACGACCACGGCCTGGCGCCGGCCGATGCCGAGCTGGTCGAGTTCCTGGTGCGCCAGCATCTGCTGATGTCGACGGTGGCGCAGAAACGCGACCTGTCCGACCCCGACGTGGTGAGCGACTTCGCGGCCGCGGTCAAGGACGAGCGCCACCTGACGGCTTTGTACCTGCTGACCGTGGCTGATATCCGCGGCACCAGTCCCAAAGTGTGGAATGCCTGGAAGGGCAAGCTGCTGGAAGATCTGTATCGCCTGACGCTGCGCGCGCTGGGCGGGGGCCAGGCCGACGCCCATACCGTGCTGAACGACCGCAAGTCCGAAGCCGTGCGCCTGACGCGCCTGGCCGGGCTGCGCGACGACGCCCGTGAAGCCTTCTGGAAGCAGCTGGACGTCGCCTACTTCCTGCGCCACGACGCTTCCGACATCGCCTGGCACACGCGCCATCTTTATCATCGCCCCGCGCCCGCGGACGCCGTGGTCAAGGCGCGCCCCACCGAACAGGGCGAAGGCCTGCAGGTCATGGTCTACACGCGCGACGTACCGGAACTGTTCATGGTGATCTGCGGCTTCTTCGACGCCAAGTCCCTGAGCATCCAGGACGCCCGCATCCATACCACCCGCCATGGGTATGCGCTGGACAGCTTCATCGTGCTGCTGCCGGACGGCCAGCAGGACTTGCGCGCCCAGGCATCCCTGGTCGAACACGAGCTGAGCGCGCGGCTGCGCGACGCACGCGCCGCCGAACAGGCGCCGCTTACCCAAGGCGCGGTGTACGGCCGGGCACGGCTGTCGCGCATGTCGCGCATGTTCCCGGTGCCGCCGCAGGTCGAACTGCAACCCGACGAGCGCAGCACGTCGTGGCGCCTGCAGGTGACTGCCACCGACCGGTCCGGCCTGCTGCACGCACTGGCACGCGTGTTCGCGCGTCACGCGGTCAATCTGCAGATGGCCAAGGTGATGACGCTGGGCGATCGCGTGGAGGACGTTTTCATCCTCGAAGGCGCGGCGTTGGAGCGGCCGCGCACGCAGATGCAGTTCGAGCAGGATGTCCTGGAAGCGTTGGCGGGCGAGAACACGCAAAAGGCGGCGGCCTGAATCCGGTTACCTGCCTGGCGACAGCAGGCTTGCGGCAATCGGGCTTGCAACAAACAGGCTTGCGACAAATAGACGCAAATTAGCCGCGCGCGCCTGACCGGCCTGCCCATCCATGGCAGGCGCGGCCCGCATACAATCCGGGGTTTCAAAGAGGGAACGGGCCACCCATGCTGACGAACGAATACGTGCTGATATTCAGCCGCAGTTTCCTGTTCGCCCTGGCGACCCTGCTGCCTATCCTCAATCCGCCATCGGTCGCGCCCATCTTCTGGACCCTGACGGAAGGCGCATCCAGCGCCACGCGCCTGGCCCTGGCCAAACGCGTCGCCATCAACGTGGCCCTGATGATGACCGTGGCCATGGTGGCCGGCAACGTGCTGCTGTCCTTCTTCGGCCTGTCGCTGGCCATCGTCCGGGTGGGCGGCGGCATGCTGGTGGTGGCAAGCGCGTGGCGCCTGGTCAACTCCGTCGACGGCGGCAACCAGCGCGCCGCCCAGCTGGCCGAGTCCTTCACCCCGGAAATGGCCAAGGCACGCGCCTTCTATCCCCTGACCTTTCCCATCAGCTGCGGGCCAGGCTCGATCGCCGCGGCCATCACGGTGGGCGCCCAATTCCGCGACCAGGACCATCTGGCCAGCCTGGTACGGCTGGCAGGCTCCCTGCCCGGGGTCTTGCTGGTATCGTTCATCCTTTACATCTGCCTGCGTTTCGCGGCGCAATTCCTCTATCGGCTCGGCGAGAGCGGCACCAGCGTGTTCATGCGCTTGTCTGCTTTCATTTTGCTGTGCCTGGGCGTACAGATCGTCTGGGACGGCGCCCATGAGCTTTTACTTGGCATGCTATTGGAACTCAGAGCGCACTAAACCGCTCTCATGGCATTGCCTTCCAGGCACCACCCCACGTAGGAACCCCATGTTCGCCTCCAACCGACGTTTGTTGATCCTGATTGCCCTGCTGTCCTTCGCCGCCGTCGGCGTGGCGCTGATTTCGCAATATGTGTTCGATATGCAGCCGTGCGCGTACTGCGTGCTGCAGCGCCTGATCTATCTGGCGGTGGGCGTGGTTTGCCTGCTCACGGCCTTGGGCGGGGGTGTGCTGCGCCGCCTGGGCGCTTTGCTGGGCCTGGCGCTGGCGGCTTGCGGCGTGTGGGCCGCGTATTACCAATACACCGTGGCGTCCAAGCTGCTGTCCTGCGCGCAGACCTTCGCCGACCGTTTCATCGCCAGCCTGGGGCTGGACACGCTGCTGCCGCAGGTATTCGGCGCGTACGCGACCTGCGCGGAAGCCGTGGTGAAGGTGCTGGGCGTGGAATACGCCTTGTGGAGCCTGACCTTGTTCGTGGTGCTGGCCGTGCTGTCGCTGGCAGCGCTGCTCAAGCGCGCATAAGGCATCGCGACCCGCGCGCGCGGATCACGGACAAACAAAGGGACGCCCGTCTTGAAGACGGGCGTCCCTTTTGTCTTGTACCGGCGATGCCAGCCCGGTGAGGTCAGCATAGTGAGGTCAGCACAATGACTTCGGTCAACACGGGCAGAAACAGGGCGCGCGCGCCCCTGCTCGTCCCGGCAGATCAGGCGTCGTTGGCGGCGTAGCCCATATTGAACTGCAGGCCACCACTCTCCGGATCTGAATTCTCGCTGCGGCTCTGGCCCAGGCGTTCCAGATATTCAGGCGTGATATCACCGGTGACATAGTTGCCGTCGAAGCAGGAAGCCTCGAAACGCGACATCGCCGGGTTCAGGTCGCGCACCGCTTGCTGCATGTCGCTCAGGTCCTGGTAGACCAGCGCATCAGCGCCAATGGTACGGGCGATTTCCTCGTCGCTACGGCCGGTGGCGATGAGTTCCTTCTGCGTCGGCATGTCGATGCCGTACACATTGGGATAACGCACCGGAGGCGCCGCCGAGGCGAAATACACCTTGTTGGCACCCGCCGCTCGCGCCATGTCGACGATTTCCCGGCTGGTGGTGCCGCGCACGATGGAGTCGTCCACCAGCAGCACGTTCTTGCCCTTGAATTCCATGCCGATGGCATTGAGCTTCTGGCGTACCGATTTCTTGCGCACCGCCTGGCCCGGCATGATGAAGGTACGGCCGACGTAGCGGTTCTTGATCAGGCCTTCGCGATAATCCAGGTTCAGACGGGCCGCCAGTTGCATGGCCGCCGGACGCGAGGAATCGGGAATCGGCATGACCACGTCGATATCGCCCAAGCGCAGGCTGCGGGCCACGTTGTCGGCCAGGTATTCACCCATGCGCAGGCGTGCGTCGTAGACCGACACGCCGTCCATCAGCGAATCGGGGCGGGCGAAGTACACGTATTCGAAAATACACGGCACCAGTTGCGCATTCTCGGCGCACTGGCGGCTGACCATACGGCCATCCAGGTCGACGAAGATCGCTTCGCCCGGCGCGATGTCGCGCACGAAGTTGAAGCCGCTGCCTTCCAGTGCCACCGATTCCGACGCCAGCATCCATTCGACGCCCTCATCGGTTTCCATGCGGCCCAGGCACAGCGGACGAATGCCGTTGGGATCGCGGAAGCCCAGCAGGCCGTAGCCGGCGATCTGCGCGATCACCGCATAAGCGCCCTTGACGCGGCGGTGCACGGCGCCGACGGCACGGAAGATGGCGTCGTCATCCAGGGAAACGCCATTGGCGGCCGACTGCAGTTCGTGCGCCAGCACGTTCAGCAACACTTCCGAATCGGAATTGGTGTTGATGTGGCGGCGGTCCACGCGGAACAGCGATTCGCGCAGCTCACGCCAGTTGGTGAGGTTGCCGTTGTGCGTCATCATGATGCCGAAGGGCGCATTGACGTAGAAAGGCTGCGCTTCTTCCTCGGAATCGCTGGATCCGGCGGTGGGATAGCGCACCTGGCCGACGCCGCTGGTACCCGGCAGCGAACGCATGTTGCGGGTACGGAACACGTCCCGCACCAGGCCGTGCGCCTTGTACATATTGAACTGGTTGCCCTGCGCGGTGGCGATCCCCGCCGCATCCTGACCCCGATGCTGCAACAGCAGCAAGCTGTCATAGAGCAACTGGTTGACGGGGCCGCGCCCCATGACACCTACGATTCCACACATGGCAATTTCCTGTTGATCCGAATGCGTTCAGGGAATGCGTTGCCTTGAACGCATCAATAAGGCAGCAATGACGCCAACGACGGCGGCAGCCAGCTCTTGGTATGTATGACGGCTTCTGTGGCCGCATGAGAAAACATCGCGTCGCGCCACCACGGTTCCTGCGGCAGCGGCGTATAGCCGGCAACGGCCACCAGCACCAGCACGATCAGCAAACCTCGCAGCAATCCGAACAAGGCACCCAGCCCGTGGTCCGCCGGCGTCAGGCCGGTGGTACGTATCAACGCCGCCAGCGTCATATTGACCAGCCCCACCAGCAGCAGCACCACGATGAAGACCGCCGCATACGCCACGCCCATGCGCAGCATGGTGGTCTCGATCATGCTGGCCAGCCAGCCGTAAACCGTCGGCCCCCACCAGATCGCCGCCACGAAGGCCAACCCGTACGCCAGCAGCGACAGCACCTCTTTCAACAGGCCGCGCACCAGCCCGAGCAGCGCCGAAACGCCCAGGATCGCCAGCAAGACGAAATCGAAGCCGGTCACTGCGCAGCGATGAAGCCGTTGTCATAACCCAGCGTACGCAACCTGGCCTGGGCAGCCTGCGCCGCCTCGCGCGACGGGAACGGGCCCACCCGCAAGCGGTACTGCTGTTTGCCTCCGGCCGAGGTCTCCTGCAGGAACGCATTGGTCACACCGGCCGCATGCAGCTTGTCACGGCGCGCCTGGGCGTCCGCCTGCGACGTATAGGCCGCGACCTGCAAGACGAAATTGCCCTTGGCATCGGCTGCCGGCTTGGCCGGCGCCTTGGGGGGGACCGAACGGCCTTCCAGCAGGGCCATGGCGCGCGCGCCGTCATCGGTACGCTGTACGTCCGGCTTGGCGGCAGGCTTGCTTTCCGGCTTGGGTTCCGGGCGCGGCTCGGCACGGCTTTCCGAGCGCGCCTCGGGCCGCGACTCTGGCCGGCCGGATTCCGGACGGCTTTCCGGCCGCGTCGGTTCGACTCGCGTGGCGGGTTGCCGCGCCGGCGGCACGGGATTCGGTTCGGCGACCGGCGGCGCCGCGGCGATCTGCCCGCCGGCACCACTGGCACCATTGGCCGCGCCGGTACCCGCGGCACCGTTGCTACCTAGACCATTACCGGGCACGGGCGGCTGCGCCGTGCCGCCCTGGCCCGCGTCGCCCGACTGCGGCGCGGCAGCCTGCGGATCGGACACCGGCGGCTGATAAGGCGCGCCCCGTTCAGGGATGCGGATGGGAATGTCGTCGCTGACGCGAGCGGGCTCTGAATCGAGCACCATGGGCAGGATGATGACCGCGGCGAGGACCAGCGCCACCGCACCGGCCAGCCGGCGGCGCGCCCGCGCTCGCATTTGCGCGGCTTGCGCTTCGCTGGATACGGATGGACGTGGCTTGCCCGCGGAAGCGTCGGGGGCGGGGTCTTTCCGTGTAAACAAACCCATGAAGAGCTAATTCCTTGCAGTCGGCCCGCACAAGGTGCGGAACTGAGCTGTATTTCGAGACGGCATCGCGTATTTCAAGGCCATGCCGGACTAGGATTTCCGGCCCAGCGACTGAAGCACGGCGGCCACGGTCAGGAAGGATCCAAACACCACGATTCTATCACCCTCGCCTGCCCGGGCGCGGGCCTGCTCATAGGCCTGCACCGCGTCGGCGCAAGCCGAAATGCCGGCGGCCTCTTCGCCCTTGGCGGGTGCGGACACCGGCACCGGCAGCGCCGCGCGCACCTGTTCAGCCAGCGCCTCGCCGGAACCGCCGCGGGGGCCCGGCAGGCCGGCGCAATACCAATGATCGAAGCGGCCGGCCAACTTGGCGACCACCCCGCCCACATCCTTGTCGCCCAGCATGCCGAACACCGCGTAGGTATACGGATGGAAGCCCATATTGTCCAGGTTCTGCGCCAGCACCGCGGCGGCGTGCGGATTGTGGCCGACGTCCAGGATCACCGTGGGCTGGCCGGGCAGGATCTGGAAACGGCCGGGCAGCGTGGCTTGCGACAGGCCCAGCCGCACCGCCTGTTGCGGCACCGGGATGCGCTCACGCAGGGCTTCCAGCGCCGCCAGCGCGGCCGACGCGTTGAGCAACTGGTTGGCGCCGCGCAAGGCCGGGTAGGCCAAGGCGCCACGGCGTTGCTCACGCCCACCGTAGTTCCATTGCTGGCGATCGCCGGAGTAGTTGTAATCGCGGCCGAACAGCCACAGATCCGCGCCGATGGCGGCCGCATAGTCCAGCAGCGTCCGCGGCGGCACGGGGTCGGCACAGATGGCCGGCCGGCCCGCGCGGTAGATGTGGGCTTTTTCGTAGCCGATTTTTTCCCGCGTATCGCCCAGCCAGTCCGTATGGTCCAGGTCCACGCTGGTGACGATGGCGCAATCGGCGTCCACCAGATTGACCGCGTCCAGGCGGCCGCCCAGGCCCACTTCCAGCACCACGGCGTCGAGCCTCGCGCCGGAGAACAGACGCAGGATGGCCAGGGTGGAGAATTCGAAATAGGTCAGCGACGTATCGCCGCGTGCCGCTTCGACCGCGGCGAACTGCTCGACCAGGGCCGCGTCGGTGACGATTTCACCGTTGACACGAGCACGTTCGTTGAAGTCGATCAGGTGCGGCGAGGTATACAGGCCCACCCGGTAGCCGGCCGCCAGCAGAATGGCTTCCAGCATGGCACAGGTCGACCCCTTGCCGTTGGTGCCGCCGACCACGATCTTCACGCAATCCAGGGACAGGCCCAGGCGTTCGGCAACCGCACGTGAGCGGTCCAGGCCCAGTTCTATGGTCTTGGGATGCAGGGCTTCCAGGTAAGCCAGCCATGCGGCCAGGGAACTGGTGGCGTCCGGTTTCGAATTCAGTGACATGAAGGCGCAACAAAAAGGCGGGGCGAAATCAGGGCCCGCGAATTTTAGCAGCCTCGAGCCGGGAAAACCCTAGCTCGGCGAAAAATGCCACGTAAGCCGCGCCCCTAAAGTTCCTGTTCAGGATGCCGTTATGCAGTACGGAAAACCAGATCAACGCGTCGACGCGACGCAGCGTAAGTGGAGTCTTTATGGCTGTCAGCCCTATCGGTACCGCAGCCCTGCCGGTGCAACAAGTCCCCGTGGCACCCGCGCAGGTCCCCTCGCCCACCGCCGCCGTCGCCGCGGATATCCCGGTCATGCCCATAGGCGCCACCGCCAGGGATGGCAGCACGGACACGTCCACGTCCGGCCAGGGCGCCAGCAAACTGCCCATCGACCAGGCCCTGGACAAGATGAATGAGCAGATGGAAGCCTGGTCCACCCAGATGTCTTTTTCCATCGATGAGGACACCCAGCGGGTGGTCGTCTCGATCAAGGACACCAAAAGTGGGGACACGATCAAGACGATTCCCAGCGAGACCGTTCTGCACATTGCCAAGATGATCACTGAATTCCAGGGCTCGGCCATCAAGACTTCCGCCTGATACGTAAGCGGCACGAAAGCACCAAACAAGACCGAGTTATGCCCAGTTCCCGGTGCATAGGCTCCGCCGGGAATTTGCAAAAATACGCATCTAAAGAAGGAAACTTCGCATGGCTACTACCAGTTCAACCTCCAGCGCCGCCCTCCCCGCCGTTTCATCGCTGGGATCCGGGTCGAACCTTCCTCTGCAGGACATCCTCGACAAGCTGCAGGATAACGAGGAAGTAGCGCTTACTAATATCCAGACCCAGCAAAGCGAGATCAAGAGCAAGATCACCGCTTATGGGACGATCCAGAGTGCGATCGCATCGCTGCAGACCGCCGCCAAGGCGCTGACCAGCGCGGATACGTACAACGCCGCCAAGGCGGTCGTGACCGGTGACGGCTTCACCGCCACCGCCCAAGCCAGCGCCGTTACGGGCAACTACAGCATCAAGGTAGACGCGCTGGCCACGTCGGAAACGGTGAAGACTGGCGCTTTCACCAGCCGCACCGCGGCCAATGGCACCGGCGGTACGCTGAAGGTAACGCTGGCCGACGGCACCACGGCAACGGTGGATCTCAGCGAGGACACTTCGCTCAACGGCATCGCCAGCGCCATCAACGGCAACAGCAAGCTGGGCATCAAGGCCTCCATCATCAACGATGGCAACGGCAACAGCTACCTGATGATGACGTCCAGCGCGACGGGCACCAAGGCCGCCGTGACGGGCCTGGACGTGACGGGCAACAGCACCCTCGCGACCGCCTTGAACTACGGTAGCGGCGTCACCAATTCCAACGTCAGCCGCGTCGGCGACGCGGCCACCGATGCCAAGATCACCATCAACGGCAGCATCTCGGTCACCAGCGCCTCGAACACCATCGATACCGCCATCGACGGCATCACGCTGACGCTGAACGAGGTCACGGACACCGCCGGCTCGCTGCGCATCACCACCGACACCACCGCCCAGGCCACCGCCATCCAGGCCTTCGTCACGGCCTACAACAACGTAGCATCGCTGATCTCCGTCGCTACCGCCTTCGACACCACGTCCGAAACGGGTTCGGTGCTGACCGGCGACAGCACGATACGCAGCGTTCAGCAATCGCTGGCGCAAGCCTTGCGCGTGACCAATAGCGGCGGCACCATCGCCTCGCTGGCCGACCTGGGTATCACCACCGACACCGACGCCAAGAACGGCACGTTGAAGATCGACGTCAACGCCATGACCGAGGCGCTGGTCAAGAACCCCGACGACGTCAAGGCGCTGCTGTTCGGCGACGCCAGCCTGGGCGCGAAGTTCACCACGGCCACCACCTCGATGCTGCAGACCGGCGGCCTGATCGACAACCGCACGGACGGCCTGCAAACGACGTACGACTCGCTGCAGGACAACTACGACCGGACCAAGGACCGCATCGACGCCGACATCGCCAGCATGCGCGCCCAGTTCGTTGCCCTGGACGCGTTCGTCGCGCAGATGAACAGTACCAGCAGCTACCTGACGCAGCAGTTCGCCGCGCTGACCAAATCGAATTCCTAATCCATCATGGCCTACGCATCCCGCCGCCCCGACAATACTTATTCGGTCCGTTCCTACAAGGACGTGGGCCTGGAAACCCAGGTTCTCAGCGCCTCGCCGGAACGGCTCATTTCCCTGCTGTATAGCGGTGCGCGGGTCGCCATCGGCCAAGCGAAGCAACACCTGGAACAAGGCAATGTGGCCGGCCGGGCCACCGCCATCAACCACGCCATGCGCCTGGTCGATGAAGGGCTCAAGCAGGCCCTGGCCAACCCCCAGGAAGACAAGCTGGCCGCCAATCTCGACTCTCTTTACGACTACATCCTGCGTCAACTGGTCACCGCCAACATCAAGGGTGACGTCGCGCCGCTGGACGAGGCCGACCGCCTGCTGGCCGATCTGCAAGATGCCTGGCAGACCGCGGTCGACCGCCCGGCCGCGGCCGTTTAAGTTGTTTTATTCACACTAGTAAGATTTACGCCGCTGACCGGCACAAGGTCTCTTATGACTTCCCATTCCCCGCAGATATTGGAGCTTTACCGGGAAATCGTTTCTGTAACGACTTCCATGCTCAGCGCGGCGCGAACAGAAGACTGGAACAGCGTCCTGACCTACGGGCAATCCTATTGCGAGGTCGTGGAACGGCTCCGCCACATCGGCGTCAGCGAACCGCTGGACGACGACGAACGCCGTCTGAAGCACGACATGCTGGTCCAGATCCTGGAAAACGACGCGCACACGCGCGACCTGGCCATGCCCGAACTGGCGCGCATGAGCGATTTGCTGGGCCGCATGAAGCGCCAGCAAGGCGCCCTGCGCGCCTATGGTGGACTTAAGGCGCGCGCGATATGAGCATCGGCCCCACCGCGCTCAGTTCGGTGCTGGTGCAGCGGCTGGACGCAGTTCTTGGGACCCAGCTGGGTCAGCAGGGCAAGGACACCACGCGTCTGGACGCTGTCAGGCCGCCGGGTACCGCGGTCGACATCGGCGCGGACGGGGACGTTACTCAGCAAGGCCCGCAAAGCAAGGCCATTCAGGACATCGTCGAGAAGGCGGAACTGACTGCCGCCACGCGTGCGCGTTTTCTCAGCGCCGACATTACCGGTTCGGCGCCCACCATCCTGGGGCAGACCGCGCGCACCATCCTGACCTTGCTGGCGCAATATCCGGACACCGCGCCGGCGCTTGCCGGCAAAAATCCCCTTTGGGCCGAAGGCGAAGCCGCGCCCGAAGGTAGCGCCGACGGCCAGGCCGACGGTGACGCCGCCACACGCGGACAGACGTCGTCCGCGGGTAGTTCAGCCAACGCTTCAGCCAATACGTCCGCCGGCGCCGCGGCGGCAAACGCAGCCGCGCGCGCCGTGGCCGGCAATCTGGCTGGCCAAGCGGCTCAGGCCGGTGCCGCCGAGGCGCAGGACGAAGCCGCGGCCACGCGCGCCAACACCGCTGCACTGGCAGGCGAAGCCGCCGCGGATGCGGACGGCGCGCAAACGAATGCGCAAACCGCCGCGGCCAGCCGGGCCCGCCTGGCCGATGCCGCGTTGGCGATGCTGGCCAGCCGCGCGCCCGCCCTGCCCGGCGCCGGCCCGCAGCCTGCCCAACTGGCGCAGGCGCTCAAGCAGACGCTGCAACAAAGCGGTCTGTTCTACGAATCCCATCTGGCCGACATGGCGTACGGCCAGCGTGACGCCGCTGAATTGGCGCGTGAGCCGCAGGCCCGCCTCGATCCCGACGTCATGCCGCGCATCAATCCGGCCGGCGAAAACCGTTCGCTGCTGGCGGACAACCTGCGCTTCGGCCTGCCAACCACGTCTTCACCGATGACGTTGCAGGCCAACGGCCAACCCACCCACGGCACCGCCGTCACGTGGTCCGGTTCACAACCGGGCCAGGCGCCGACGACGCCGCCGGGCATCCATCCGGACGCGGCGCTACTGGTGCGCCAGCAGCTCGAAGTCTTCGCCAACCAGACCCTGGCCTGGGAAGGCTCGGCCTGGCAAGGCGCGCCCATGTGGTGGGAAATCCGCCGCGAGCAGGACGACACGATACCGGGCAGCAATCCCGTGGAAGCGGGACAAAGCTGGGCCACGCGCCTGGTGCTGAACCTGCCCCGCCTGGGCACGGTGGAAGTGCGCATGAACCTGGCCGGCAATCAGTTGGTCATGAATATCGTCGCGCCCGATAGCGACAACGAAATCGCCCAGGCCGGCATCGCGCTGCGCCAGCGCATGCACGCCGCCGGCTTGACGCTGTCCGACCTGACGGTGGGCGCGCACGCGCCGGACCTGGAGGAATTGTTTTGAACGGCGCCAGCCAGAGCCAGGGCCAGGGCTTGAGTCCGAGTCAGGGCTTGCAACGGGATTTGCCGCAGGGTTTGCAACAGGACGCCGGCGCCGACCGCCAGGTTGCCGTCGCGCTGTCCTACAATGATGCGCAAGCGGCACCGCGCGTGGTGGCCAAGGGCTATGGCACGTTGGCCGACACCATCATTCGCACGGCGCAAGAGAACGGCCTGTACGTCCATCAATCGCCCGAACTGGTGGGCCTGCTGATGCAGGTCAACCTGGACGCGCAAATCCCGCCGCAGTTGTACGTCGCGGTGGCGGAATTATTGGCCTGGCTTTATCGGCTTGAGTCCGGCGGCGCTGAAGCCGCCAAGGAAGCCCTGCTGGCAGGCAAGACACAAGGCTCGCCCACGATGCCCGATCTGCTGCAAAATAGGCAAGCCCAACGTTAGCGCGTCAACGCAGCCCCGTAACAACAGGCCTCGATGCGCAATCAACGCGCACTCCGTCCAGAAGCGCATTCCCCCCGCCGGCGAGAACCACAAGCACCATGAGCCCCAAAGAATCCGATCCCGATTTTCTGCTGACGCGGCCGGAAGAAATCCGCTCTGCGCTGTTCGAGCTGACCCACCCCGAATGCCAGATCCTCGTGCGCGATGCCGCGGATCGCGAAATGGCGGTCGTGGTATTGGGCGCGGACAAGCAGACCCGCCATTTCTTCTGGCGCCCGCGTGATTACGCCGGCGCCGACTTCGAAAAGAGCGATGCGCACGGCCTGCGCGTGGGCAGCGTGCTGCAGTTCCACGCCAACGGCTACGGCGGCGTGCAGATCCATTTCCGCGTGCCGCGCCCCGAAGTGGTGCGGTTCGGCGACGGCAGCGCCGCGCTGGTGTCGCCCTACCCGGAACGCCTGTCGCGTATCCAACGCCGCAAGATGTTCCGTGCGTCGATCGCTGGCAACAGCGTGCGCTGCGGCGGCCATTGGCGCCCGTCAGCGGGCGCCAAGCCTATCGTTTTCACGCTGCGGGATATTTCCGTGGATGGCGTGGGGCTGCGCATCAACCGCGCGGTCGGCGATCTGCCGGCGCCTGGTTCCAAGATGGAAGATGTCTATCTGGATTTCGGCGACTTCGGTAACATCACCACCGACCTGGAGATCCGCACGCTGATTCCGCTGGCGGGCCAGCCGCTGAAGCCCGCCGGCGGCGAACCGGCGGCGCAGGGAAATGACGCGGCGGCGGCCGGCGCGCAGGGTTCGACGCCCGGGACCGCTGGGGCTGCTGGTGCTGCTGGTGCTGCTGTTGCCTCTGCTGCCCCCGTCGCGGCACCGGCGCGCGTTGCACCCGCGGCTACAGTGCGCGTCAAGGGCGAGGATCCTCTCACGCACGTCGGCGCCGCCTTCCTGATTCTGGATGGCCGTCAGGAGACCTGGCTGCAACAGGTGGTCTGGCGGCTGGAGAAGGCACGGTCAGTGCCTAATTGATGGCACGCGCGCATCAGTGGTGCGCGACATCGACGGCGTTGACGGCGTAAGCGCGAACGATTCACGCGCGAAAACGCAAGACGAAAACAATAAGGGCGGCCCACCAAGTGAAGTGGCCGCCCTTATTGTTTCGCATCAACCCCTACTCCGCGGCGCCGGGGTTTTCCGCCCACGACAGCATCCGGTCGCCCACACCTTCCTGCACCAACGCCGGGAAGTACGTCGACGCGATTTCCTCCGGCGGCATGGGCTTGCCCAATAGCCAGCCTTGCACGCGATGGCACTGCAAGGCATTGAGAATGGCGAATTGTCCTTCGGTCTCCACCCCTTCGGCGACGATCTCGCGATTGAGGCGGCGCGACAATTCGACGATGGTGCCGACGATGGCCTGCGCGCTGGAGTCGCTTTCCAGATTGCGCACGAAAGAGCGATCGATCTTGATGGTATCGAACGGCAGTTGGCGCAGATAGCCCAGGCTGGAATAACCGGTACCGAAATCGTCGATGGCGATACGCACACCCGCGCGACGCAGTTCCGCCAAACGGGAAATTTCCCCCCCTTCAGCCGCCACCAGCACCCCTTCGGTGATTTCCAGCTCGAGCCGTTCGGCAGCCAGGCCGGTACGGTCCAGCGCCCCGCGCACTTCGCGCACGAGGTGGATTTTTTCCAGTTGCACCGGCGACAGATTGACCGACAGATACCAGGGTTCGGGCCACGTCGCGGCTTCCGCGCAAGCGGTCTCCAGCACCCATGCGCCCAAGGGCACGATCAGTTCGGTCTGTTCGGCAAGCGGAATGAACTGCATGGGCGCGACCAGCCCGCGTATCGGGTGATTCCAGCGCAACAGCGCCTCGAAGCCCACGACGCTGCGCGTCTCGGCACTATAGATAGGCTGATAGTGCACATACAGTTGGCCGGCTTCCTGCATGGCCTGGCGCAAATCGTCTTCCAGCGCCTCGGCATCGGCCACCTGGGACAGGCCAAGCACGCTCTGGCCGCTGCGCGTAATGCGCACCGTCCGCAATATCGCTTCCGAGCGTACCAATTGGACGGCCAGAAACAGCATCAAGCCGGTCGGAACCAGCACAATGAGCGTAAGCAGTATCCAATGAAAACCAGCAATGGTCGCGGTCCCGGTATCCCACAGATACCAGGCGGGCAGCAGGCACAGGGCCACTACCACCGCAAAGCCGCCGCCGCCGCCGAGCACTCCCCGGGCACGCCGGGAAATGAACCACGTCATCAGCATAGCGACGCCGATTATCTCGAATTGGATTACGGCTACGACCAGCAATGTAAGAGTGTCAAGCATCGCACACCGTAAACGGCGATAACGGAATTAGTCCGAAGCGTGCCGCAGCGCCTGGATTCTTGCACAAAATGGGCAAGTATCACACCGATATGGACGAGATTTCCTTGTACGCCGCCACCAGGCGGTTGCGCACTTGCACCGCGGTCTGGAAACCGATATTCGCTTTTTGCAGGTCGATCATTACGTCGTTCAGAGAAATATTGGGTGCACCCAACTCGTAGGCACTGGCTTGCGCCTTCGCCGACATTTGTGCCGACGATACGCGCTCCAATGAAGCCTTGAGTTCGGTAGCGAAACTTCCAGCGGCCGGATTCGTCGCCATGCTGGCCGGCGCGGTAACGCTTGCGCCTTCGGCGGCATGCACTACCGCGCGCATCTGCGCCAGCATGTTTTCGATGCCAGTCATTCCGGATACTGCCATGGCAAGATTTCCTTATTGTCAGGGACGCTTATGAATGCTCGCAAGACTAACGCCTCACGCTGTCGCGCATAGCCGACAAATGACGGCAAAAATCCCGATATTTCGCCAGCTTGACCCAAAGGGCACGGAGCTTGGTACTCATAGAAAACAAATAGCACCAAAAATGCGGTTTTTTCGGCATTTGGGCTTGTGGCATACAGGGCAATAATCCACGCTCCCAGACCAGAAGCACGTTGCATGTGTAACTTGCCCACCTTCAGCTTTCCCCGTCACTCGCGCCTCTCTGCGAGCGGGGGCATCCGATGAATCAGCAGGCGACTCTTACCTCCTCCCTCATGGCCCGATTCCCCGTGCTGGAACGGCTGCGCGCGATTCCTAAACCCGCGCTGATCGGCGCCATCGCCGCTGTCGCCGCTCTGGTGGTCGCCGCGACCATGTGGAGCCGAGACCCGAACTACAAAGTGCTGTTCTCCAATTTGGACGACCGCGACGGGGGTGCCATTGTGGCGTCCCTGAACCAGATGAACGTGCCCTATCGCTTCAACGATGGCGGCACGGCTCTCCTGGTGCCCCAGGAAAAGGTCTACGACACGCGGCTGCAGCTGGCCGCGCAAGGCCTGCCCCGCGGCGGCTCGGTAGGCTTCGAACTGCTGGACAACAATCGCTTCGGCGCCAGCCAGTTCACCGAACAGATCAACTATCAGCGCGCCCTCGAAGGCGAGCTGGCACGGTCGATCGAATCGGTGAACACGGTGCAGCATGCCCGCGTGCACCTGGCCATTCCGCGCCAGACGCTGTTCGTGCGCGACCGCCAGGCTCCCACCGCGTCGGTCCTGCTGAATCTGTACCCGGGCCGCAGTCTGGGCGACGGCCAGGTTTCGTCCATCGCGTGGCTGGTGGCGTCCAGCGTGCCCGAGCTGACGGTCAACAATGTGTCCATCGTCGACCAGAACGGCCGCCTGCTGTCGCAGCCCGCCGGCGAAGGCCGCGGCATGGACGCCGACCAATTGCGCTATATGCGCGAAACGGAACAACGCACGGTCGAACGCATTCTCTCCATCCTCAATCCGCTGGTCGGCCCGGGCAATGTGCACGCCCAGGCCAGCGCGGACATGGACTTCTCGCGCCGCGAAGAAACCCAGGAAACCTACCGTCCCAACCAGGACCCCGGCCAGGCCGCGGTGCGCAGCAAGCAGACCAGCGACGCGCAGCAGAACGGCGGCGCGTCCGCCCAAGGCGTGCCGGGCGCGCTGACGAACCAGCCCCCGGCTGGACCGACCGCGCCCATCGTCAACCCGCAGCAGCTGCAACAGCCGCAACGTCCCGGCCAGCCCGGGCAGCAGCAAGGCCAGGGCGCGAATGGGGCGAATGGCGCGAATACGGCCAATGGCGCCGGCACCACCACGCAGACCCAAGGCCCCAGCAGCGTACGCAACGACGCCACCACCAATTACGAGCTTGACCGCACCATCAGCCATATCAAGCAGCCGGTGGGCAACCTCAAGCGCATCTCGGTGGCCGTGGTCATCAACTACCTGCCTAACAAGGAAGGCGAGCCCAAGGCCATGGAAGCGGACGAGCTGAACAAGCTCACCACCCTGGTCAAGGAAGCGATGGGGTATTCGGAAGCGCGCGGCGACTCGCTGAACGTGGTCAACAGCCAGTTCAACGACGTCGAGCCGACCGTGCCGATGTGGAAGGATCCCGACAACATCGCCATGGCCAAGACCGCCCTGGGCTGGTTGCTGATCGCGATCGCCGCGCTGTGGGTCTGGCGTTCCCTGCTGCGGCCGATGTTCGACCGCTACATGCGGCCGCCCGAGATCGACCCCGAAGTGGCCGAACTGGAGCGCCAGGAAGCGCTGCGCGAAGCCCAGGATGTGGCCCGCGCCAAGGAAATGGACCGCTTCGAGGAAAACATGCGGCGTGCCCGCGAGATGGCCACCAAGGATCCGCGCGCCGTCGCCATGGTCCTGCGTACCTGGATGAGCAAAGATGGCAAATGAGACCCCCATTGACGGCATGACGCGCGCTGCCGTGCTGATGATGTCGCTGGGCGAAGATGCCGCGGCGGAAGTCTTCAAGTACCTGACGGCGCGTGAGGTGCAGCAGGTCGGCGGCGCCATGGCCAGCTTGAAACAGGTCACCCGCGAGGACGTGGCGACGGTGTTGGAAGAATTCCGCCAGGAATCGGACCAGTTCATCGCGGTCACCCTGGGTTCGGACGACTACATCCGTTCCGTGCTGACGAAGGCCCTGGGCAGCGATCGCGCCGCGGGCCTGATCGAAGACATCCTGGAAGCAGGCGAAGGCGGCAGCGGCATCGATGCGCTGAACTGGCTCGACCCGCACACCGTGGCCGAACTCATTGGCGACGAACATCCGCAGATCATCGCCACCATCCTGGTCCACCTGGAACGTGACCGCGCTTCCTCGGTATTGGCCCGCCTGGGCGAACGCCTGCGCAACGACGTCATGCTGCGTATCGCCACGTTCGGTGGCGTGCAGCCGACCGCGCTGGCCGAGCTGACCGAGACGCTCAATGCGGTGCTGGCCGGCCAGGGCGCCAAGCGCAGCAAGATGGGTGGGGTACGGACCGCGGCCGAGATTCTGAACATGATGAATTCGGCCGACGAAGAAAGCGTGGTCAACAGCCTGCGCGAACGCGATGCCGATCTGGCGCAGAAGATCGTCGACGAAATGTTCGTCTTCGACAACCTGCTCGAAGTCGAAGACCGCGGCATCCAGCTCATTCTCAAGGAAGTCGACAACGACACCCTCATGGTCGCGCTCAAGGGCGCGGTCGAGGAGTTGCGCGACAAGTTCCTGCGCAATATGTCCAGCCGCGCCGCCGAGATGCTGCGCGAGGACCTGGAAGCACAAGGTCCGATCCGCATGTCCAAGGTCGAGGGCGAGCAGAAGAAGATCCTGCAGATTGCCCGCCGCCTGGCCGAGAGCGGCCAGATCGTCCTGGGCGGCCAGGGGGACGACGAGTATGTCTGATTACGAGGCCCGCAAAGCGCCCTACGCCCATTCGGAATCATGGCGGCGCTGGCGCATGGCTTCGTTCGAGGAACAGGACGCCCGCGACGCCGAACCGGTGGTCGTCGACCACGGCCCCGACCCCGCCGTGGTGCGCGAAGAAAGCCGGCGCCAGGGCCAGCAGCAAGGCCTGGCCGAGGGCCGGGCGGAAGGCTATGACCTGGGCGTGGCGGAAGGCCGCGCGCGGGGCTATGACGAAGGCCTGGCCGAAGGCCGCGACGCCGGCTACAAGGAAGGCCTGGCGCAGGCGCGCAAACAGGGCGCCAACGAAGCCGCCCGCCTGCGCAAGCTGGCCGAAGCCACCGCTGGCTCGCTGACCGTGCTGGAAGAAAAGACCGGCCAGTCCCTGCTGACGCTGGCGCTGGACATCGCGCGCCAGGTCCTGCGCACCACCCTCGCGACCGACCCCGAAATGCTGCTGCCCGCCGTGCGCGAAGTGCTGCACATGAACCCGGGCGCGCAGGCGCCCCTGCGCCTGTGGCTGCATCCAGAGGATCTGGAGCTGGTGCGCCTGCACCTGGCGGAAGACCTGAAGCTGGGACATTGGCGCGCGTTCGCCGATGAATCGATCACGCGCGGCGGCTGCCGGGCCGAGACCTCGTTCGGCGACATCGATGCCACCCTGCAGACGCGCTGGCGCCGTGTCGCCGCCTCGCTGGGCCGCGACATGCCGCTGGAAGACGAATAATCGCCATGGTCCAGCCCACCGCGCAGCCCAAACCCCAGCCTACCCCGGAACCGATCGCCGCGACCGGCCCCAACGCCGCCCTGGATGCCGAAGCAGGCAGCAGCGCCGGCGGCAAACCGGTGATGCCGCCAGTGGCCGACCGCTGGGCCATCCAATTGCAGATCGGTTCGGTCCGCGCCAACGCCACGGACCCCTGGCTGGCCGTCGGCCGTGTCACCCGCGCCACCGGCATGGTGCTGCAAGCCACCGGCCTGCGTTTGCCGGTCGGTGCCGCGTGCCGTATCGAAATCGCCCCCGGCCATGACCATTATGCCGAGGCCGAAGTGGTGGGCTTCGACGGCCACACGCTCTATCTGATGCCGCAGGCGGATATTTCCGGCCTGCCGCCCGGCGCCCGCGTGATGCCGGGCGATCCGCCGCTGCAACGGACCATTCCGCTGCCGCGCAAAGCCATTCTGAATGGCAACGCCAAGCCGGCCCTGGGCCGCCACCTGCCCGTGGGCAACGCCCTGCTGGGCCGCGTGCTGGACGGCGCCGGCCGCCCGCTGGATGACCTGGGCCCCTTGAACGGCGCCGAAGCCGCGCCGCTGGCCGCCCTGCCGATCAACCCCCTGTCACGCGCCCCCATCGATACCGTGCTGGACGTGGGCGTGCGCGCCATCAACGGCCTGCTCACCGTGGGCCGGGGCCAGCGCATGGGCCTGTTCGCCGGCTCCGGCGTGGGCAAGAGCGTGCTGCTCGGGATGATGGCGCGCTACACCAAGGCCGATGTCATCGTGGTGGGCCTGATCGGCGAGCGGGGCCGCGAAGTGAAGGAATTCATCGAGCACAACCTGGGCCCCGAGGGCCTGGCGCGCTCGGTCGTGGTGGCGGCGCCGGCCGACGTGTCGCCCCTGCTGCGCCTGCAAGGCGCGGCCTATGCCACCCGCATCGCCGAACATTTCCGTGACCAGGGCCTGGATGTCCTGTTGATCATGGATTCCCTGACCCGCTATGCCATGGCCCAGCGCGAAATCGCCTTGGCCATCGGCGAGCCGCCGGCCACCAAGGGCTACCCGCCGTCGGTGTTCGCCAAGCTGCCGGCCCTGGTGGAACGCGCCGGCATGGGTTCGCCCGGCCCCAACGGCAAGGCAGGTTCGATCACCGGTTTCTATACCGTGCTGGCGGAAGGCGATGACCAGCAGGATCCCATCGCCGATTCGGCCCGCGCCATCCTGGACGGCCACGTGGTGCTGTCGCGCCATCTGGCGGAAGCCGGCCACTACCCCGCGATCGACGTCGAGGCATCGATTTCGCGCGCCATGAACTCACTGATCACGGTTGAACAGTTCGCCATGGTGCGCCGCTTCAAGCAGGTGCTGTCGCGCTACCAGCGCAACCGCGACCTGATCGCCGTCGGCGCCTACGCGCCCGGCCATGATCTGGCGCTGGACGACGCCATCGCGCGCTATCCGCGCCTGGAAGCCTTCCTGCAGCAGAACGTCGGCGACAGTGTCAACTACGACATCGCCATCAAGCAATTGCAGGCCACTTTCGGCCCCGGAGCCTGACATGCCCACCAAATTGCCGCTGGACACCCTGATAGGCCTGGCCAAGGACAATACCGACGAGGCCGCGCGCCAGCTGGGCCGTCTGCACGCCACGCGCAACGACGCCGAACGTCAGCTGGGCATGCTGCAGGATTACCGCCAGGACTACCTGCAACGCCTGCAGCACGCCATGGTAAGCGGCATGTCGGCAGCGGATTGCCACAATTATCAGCGCTTTATCGGCACTTTGGATGACGCCATCCGGCAGCAAAATGCCGTGTTGATGCAAGCCGAAAACCATCTGGTGCAGGGCAAGCTGCGTTGGCAGGAAGAAAAACGCAAGTTGAACTCCTTCGACGCGCTGGCCCAGCGTGCCGCCGGCGTGGAAGCACGCGCCGAAGCGCGGCGCGAGCAACGCGCCTCCGATGAGTACTCGGCCCGCCTGGTGCGTGGCCATGCCGGCGGCATGCACTAGGCATCCGCCCTTTGCTTCGCCCCAGCGACGTTTTACCCGCATTCCGCGGCACCGCATCCAGCAACACCGAATTCAGTAAGCCGCTTTTCAGGAAGCCGTTATGACCGCAGCCGCGACGACTTTGCTCAGTATCATCGCCCCGCCCACGCCCGCCGCCACCAGCAGCAGTGCCAGCCGCGCCTCGTCCGGAGCCAAGGATTCGAGCCCGGCGTTCGCGGACGTCATGTCGCGCCAGCGCGCCGCCGCCCAGCAGGATGAGCAGGCTGCCCAGCGCGCCGCGGCCGCCAAGGCCAATAACAACGCCGGCACCGCCCCCGCCGCGGACAGCGCGAATGCGCCGGCTTCGGCGGACGCCAAGCC
The DNA here is from genome assembly GCF_021325795.1 of Bordetella sp. LUAb4. GTDB lineage: Bacteria > Pseudomonadota > Gammaproteobacteria > Burkholderiales > Burkholderiaceae_B > Bordetella_C. The sequence goes on from NZ_JAHPZX010000002.1 coordinate 41,650, forward strand.
GGGCAAGCCCACAGTGGGCGGCGCCGATGACACCGAGGGCAAGGACGCCGACAAGACCGCCGCCGATGACGCCGCGGCGCCCACGCTCAGCCAGCAGGCGCTGGCCATGGCCGCGCTGGTGGCACAGATCACCGCGCCGCCGCCGCCCGTGACCGGCGCGTCCCAAGCCGTGCCGGCGAGCGCCGGCGACGCCGCGGCCGATGCACTGGCAGCGACCCTGGCCAACGCCGCGACCGCCGCGGCCGGCGCGCTGGACCCCGCTGCCGCGGGCGCCCCGGATGACCAAGGCACGACACCCGCCGTGCCCGCCCTGCCCGCCGCCACGGCACCCGGCGTGAACGGCACTGCCGCGGCAAGCGACCCGGTCATCACCGCCGTCGCGGCCACGCAGACATCCGCCGTGCCCCTGCCGGCAGCGCCCGCCAATACCACGCCGCTGGCCGCACAGAACGCCAATGCGCCGGCTGGCGCGGCCGCGCCCGCGACCCACCTCACCAAGCAGGCGGTGCAAGCGGCCAACGCAAAACAGGGTGGCGACCCGTCGCAGCAGGACAATGCCGACAGCCTGGCCAAGCCGGCGCAACACGTGGCTGCCGCCGACGGCACGGCCGCGGCGCCCATCGCCACCAGCGCGCACGAAGCCCTGGCCAACGCCGTCGCGGCGAGCCAGGCGCCGGTCAGCGTGCACGCCGCTCCCGTCACGACTTCGCTGCAAGTCAACACGCCCGTGGGACAAGCGGGTTGGGCCGCCGACGTGGGCAAGCAGGTGGTCCTGCTGTCGAACAATGCCCAGCAGAAGACCCAGACCGCGGAACTGCGCCTGGACCCGCCGGATCTCGGCCCGTTGCGCATCACCCTCACCCTGAACGACGGCGTGGCGCAAGCCTCCTTCGTTTCGTCTCACGCCGCGGTGCGCCAGGCGCTGGAAGCGGCGCTGCCGCAACTGCAACAAGCGCTGTCCCAAGCGGGAATTTCGCTGGGCCAGACCAACGTCGGCGACCAGGGGACCCAAGCCGGCTTCGCGGCCAATGACCAGGGTGGCCGCCAAGGCGGCTCCGGGCGGGACGGCGGCGCCGCGCAAGGCGACAGCGGCATGGCCGACGGCGTCGTGGCCACGGTGCAATCGCGCCGCGCGGCCAACGCGCTGGTGGATACGTTCGCTTGACCAGGACCTTCACCAACGCGCGCGCGTGGCAATAGCCCGAGATACACAGATTTCGCCCTGTTTTTCGCCTGCCTCCGATGGGGCGATTTGGGGCAGAATGTTTCCGGATACTCACAAATTCCGTTTTTCTCGGTAATCACCTCACCGATCCAAGATGGCGACTTCCAAAACCCCCACTATGCCGTCACGCAGCACCCTCCCCGTCCGTTCCGGCAGCGCGAGCCGGTTGCTGCGTCCTATCATCGGCCTGCTGGTCCTGCTGATCGTGGCCGGCGCCAGCGTCGCCACGACCTGGATGATCACCACGCGTTCGCAGCGCCAGCAGCCGAATTCCGCCGTCCAGATCAATGTCGGCCAGGCCCAGCAGCCCGGCGCGACACCGACGACGTTCGTGCCGCCGCCGACCGCCCCCGCCGCCGTGCCCGCGCCGATCTTCATTCCGATCGAGCCCTTCACGGTCAGCGTGCAAAGCGCCAACACGGAGCGCATGCTGCACGTCGCACTGACGCTGCGCGTGAGCGACGAGCAAACGCGCCAGCGTATCGAGAAGTACATGCCCGAGGTGCGTAGCCGCATCCTGTTGCTGGCCTCCTCGCAGACGCCGGAAAGCGTGCAGACGCCGCAAGGCAAGGTCGACCTGGCCAACGCCATCGTCAAGGCCGTCAACAAACCGTTCACGCCCATCCCCGATGGCCAGTACGTCACCGACGTCCTCTTCACGGCATTCGTGGTGCAATAAATGGCCTACGAGGCTTTTCTTTCGCAGGATGAAGTCGACGCCCTGCTTGCGGGCGTCACCGGCGAAGACGACGGCAAGGCGCAGGCGCAGGAAGAACAGGCGGGAGTACGCGCCTACGACCTGAGCTCGCCCGAACGCGTCGTCCGGCGCCGCATGCAGACGCTGGAGCTGATCAACGAACGCTTCGCGCGCCATATGCGCAACGTGTTGTTGAACTTCATGCGCCGCAACGCCGACATCACGGTCGGTTCGATCAAGATCATGAAGTACTCGGATTTTGAACGTAACCTGCCGGTGCCGAGCAACCTGAACATGGTGCAGATGAAGCCGCTGCGCGGCACCGCCCTGTTCACCTACGATCCCAACCTGGTATTCCTGGTCATCGACAGCCTGTTCGGCGGCGATGGGCGCTACCACACGCGGGTCGAGGGGCGCGATTTCACCACCACCGAACAGCGCATCATCCGCCGTCTGCTGAACCTGACGCTGGAAAGCTACGGCAAGTCCTGGGACGCGGTCTATCCCGTCGAATTCGAATATGTGCGTTCCGAAATGCACACCAAGTTCGCCAGCATCACCGGCGACAACGAAGTGGTGGTGGTCACGCCCTTCCACATCGAATTCGGCGCGACGGGCGGCGACCTGAACATCTGCCTGCCCTACTCCATGATCGAGCCGGTGCGCGATCTGCTGACCCGCCCGCTGCAGGAAAACACCCTGGAAGCGGTCGACCAGCGCTGGGCCACCCAGCTGTCGCGCCAGGTGCGCAGCGCCGACGTCGAACTGGTGGCGGAATTCGTCAAGGTCGACTCGTCGATCCGCAATCTCCTGAGCATGAAGGTCGGCGACGTCCTGCCGGTCGAAGTGCCGGAAATCATCACCGCGCTCATCAACGAAGTCCCGGTCATGGAATGCGGCTACGGCGTCTTCAACACGCAATACGCCCTGCGCATCCAGAAACTGCTAACTCCCAACGAATCCGATACTGAGGCCCCGAATGACTGATCCCAACGATCAAGCAGGCGGCACCAGCCCGTCCGCCTCCGGCGCCGACGACTGGGCCGACGCGCTCGCCGAGCAATCCAACGCCGCCGCGCAGACCCAGGCCGCTGGCCTGGCGTCCACCGACGACCCCTGGGCCGCCGCCATGGCCGAGCAAGGCGCCACGACCTCCGCCGCCCCCAGCCCCGCGCCGCAGTCCGCCGCCAAGGCCGTGTTCAAGCCGCTGGCCGGCAGCGACCAGAAAGCCACCACCGACATCGACCTGATCATGGACGTGCCGGTACAGATGACGGTGGAATTGGGCCGCACGCGCCTGACCATCAAGAACCTGCTGCAACTGGGCCAGGGCTCGGTGGTCGAACTCGACGGCCTGGCCGGCGAACCGATGGACATCTTCGTCAACGGCTACCTGATCGCCCAGGGCGAAGTGGTGGTGGTGGACGAGAAGTACGGCATCCGCCTGACCGACATCATCACCCCGTCCGAACGCATCAACCGTTTGAACGGCCGCCGTTAAGACTGTGCAGCCTTTCTCGTGCCGTTGATCTTTCATGACTTCGCCTGACGTCCTTCGCCTGTTCCTCGGCCTCGTGCTGGTGGTGGGTGTGATCCTCTCCTTCGGCTGGCTTGCCCGCCGCGGAGGATTGGCCGGCCGCGCACGCGGCCACATGCGGGTCGTCGAAAGCCTGGGACTGGGGCCGCGCCACCGCATGGTGCTGGTCCAGATCGATGATACCTGGCTGGTCGTGGGCGTGAGCGCCGGCCAGATGAATGTGCTGCACACGCTGCCCGCCGGGGCAGCGCTGCCAGACCTGCCAGTGGCCCCGGTGTCGGCCTTCGCCGGCAAGCTGGGCGAAGCCTGGCGCCGCCGCCAGGGCTGAACCTGCCCTCGCCTTCCCCGTGCTGAACCCCGCCACGCCTGAATCCTCCATGAGCATTTTCCGCAATCGGGCCCTGTTATTGCGACGGGCGCTTTCCACGCGCCGCGGCAACGCCCTGCTGGCCCTGCTGGCCTTGCTCGCGCTGGTGCCCGGCGTCGTCCTGGCCCAGGCCACGCTGCCGGCCCTGACCACCACGCCGGGGCCCAACGGCACGGAGACGTACTCGCTGAGCATACAGACGCTCATCATGCTGACGTCGCTGAGCTTCCTGCCGGCGGCGGTGCTGATGATGACGGGCTTCACCCGCATCATCATCGTGCTGAGCCTGATGCGCAACGCGCTGGGCACCCAGACCACGCCGCCCAATATGGTGCTGATCGGCCTGGCCCTGTTCCTGACGGCCTACACCATGTCGCCGGTGTTCGACGAGATCTACCAGAAGGCCTATCAACCGCTGACCGCCGGCTCGATCACCTTCGAAACCGCCTTGGAACGGGGCGCGGGGCCCCTGCGTACCTTCATGCTGCACCAGACGCGTGAAACGGACCTGGCCTTGTTCGCCAACATGACCAACCAGCCCGCCATGGACAGCCCGGCCAATGTGCCGCTGAAGGTCCTGGTACCGGCCTTCGTCACCAGCGAGTTGAAGACCGCCTTCCAGATCGGCTTCACGGTCTTCATTCCATTCCTGATCATCGACATGGTGGTGGCCAGCGTGCTGATGGGCCTGGGCATGATGATGGTGCCGCCTGTCACGGTGTCATTGCCGTTCAAGCTGATGCTGTTCGTGCTGGCCGACGGCTGGCATCTGCTGCTGGGATCGCTGTCCCGCAGCTTCTATCAATAACGCTACCGCCGGATTTCTCTCCGCCTACCCATTGCCATGACCGACCAAACCGTAATGACGATGGCCTACCAGGCCATGAAGATGGTCCTCATCGTGGCCGGCCCGATGCTGTTGGTGACGCTGGCCGTCGGCCTGGTCATCAGCGTGTTCCAGGCGGCCACGCAGATCAACGAAATGACGCTGTCCTTCATCCCCAAGCTGCTGGCCGTCGCGGCCACGCTGGTGGTGCTCGGTCCCTGGCTGATGCAGACCATGGTGGATTACATCCGCTCCATCATGGAACAGATTCCGGGACTGGTGTCCTGAGGCACCGACCGGCGCCGGCGCCATGATCAATTTCACCCTCGACCAGTGGTACGGCTGGATCAACGCCTTCCTCTGGCCCTTCGCCCGGCTGCTGGCCATGTTCTCCGTGGCACCCGTGTTCGGCGAGTCGACCGCACCGTCGATCCCCAAGGTCGGCCTGGCAGCGGTGATCGCGATGGTGGTGGCGCCCACCCTGCCCCCATTCCCCGCGCTGGCGACCAGCTCCTACGAAGGCCTGCTGGTCTTGGCCCAACAGGTGTTCATCGGCATGGCGCTGGGCTTCGTGATCCGCATCTGCTTTTCCGCGGTGCAGACGGCGGGGGACTTCGTCGGCTTGCAGATGGGCCTGTCGCTGGCCACGCTATACGACCCTTCCACCCATTCCAACACCGAAGTGCTGGCGCGGCTGTTCAACATCCTGGCGATGTTGGTGTTCCTGGTGTTCAATGGCCATCTGCTGATGCTGGATGTCTTGATCCGCAGCTTCACCGCCCTGCCTATCGGCCATGCCTCGCTGAATCCGGCTGCCTGGATGGGGCTGGCCGAACTGGGTGGCAAGATCTTCTCGTCCGGCTTGCTGCTGGCCCTGCCGCTAATCGCGGCGCTGCTGACCTTGAATATTTCCCTGGGTATTCTCAACCGCGCCGCGCCGCAGCTGTCCGCTTTCTCCGTGGGCTTTCCCATCATGCTGATTTCGGGCGTGCTGCTGCTGACGGTGGTCCTGCCGCACACCCCCTCGTATCTCAACGAGTTTTATCAGGAGATGCTGGGCCACATGGCTCGCATCGCCGACACCTTCGCCGCCCCACGCGGCGGGGCAAATTGATCCTACGCCCAAGCGAAAAATCAGACTGATCCGACAGGGTTCGGATGTGCCGTCATGCGCGGGCACTTGTAGACTTGTCATCCCGGAACTCCTCTACAAACCGCGGTGGTCGTATGGTTCATTCCGTCTTCATCCCTGCCTTCCCACTCATGCAGTTGACTCATGAATGGGCACTACGCGTTGCGCTTCAAGTCGACACTGTCGCATTCATCGGCCCGACATTGGCGACGGCAGCGGTCAGTTATCTATTACCGCTCACCAAGCCAATCCCAGGTTCCCGCGCCAGCATCATCGGCGCGAGCAGACCGGTTGCTCACTGCCCATCCGCGGCGTTAATTTCACGGGCCGACTTCAACTTCAGCGGGCTGATCTGGATACTGATTCTCTTCGGCATTTGCGCCTGGGAGGCCACTTGCTACCTTTCCATGCGCTACCCGGAACTAAAAACGTGCTCGATGCCCACACACGTGGCTGTTGGACTCATCGCCTATTCGATCAGTCTGTTAATGAACTTCATTTCCTGGAGGCGCTGTGGAAGATTTCATGGATAAGTATTTGGAGTTGGTAGTCGGGTTTATCATCATCGCGTTTCATTGCCTGCTCTACGTAGCAGATAACATCCTGAGGCGATTCAACAAAAGCGTCAGCTACACCGATCCGGCGGGAAAAACGATACACCTGCGCGTACCACTGACCGCCAGTGCGCGTGAGATATGGCAAAGAATCGACGACTATTACGCGCAAGAAAAAGCCTCGTCCGAAGGACGAGGCAGGACTGCTTGACACGTTGGCGCGCACGGCTGGCCGGCTGTCGTTGTGTCCAGTGTGGCGGCGTTGACGGACTTGGCCAGACCCGTCGTTGCCCCCTGTTATTCAGACTTATTCCATTACGCTACCAGCGGCGTGGCATAGCCCGAGCCGCCCAACTGATGGGCCGGCACTTCAATGACCTGGCCTTCGTTGATCTTGAACACCGCCACGGCCTCGGCCAGGCGTTGCGCCTGTTCCTGCAGCGAACCCGCCGCGGCCGCCGCTTCTTCCACCAACGCCGCGTTCTGCTGTGTTACTTCGTCCATCTGCGACACCGCCCGGTTGACCTGGTCGATACCGTTCGATTGCTCTTCGGACGCCGCCGAAATCTCACCCATGATGTCAGTAACACGCTTCACGGACGTGACGATCTCTTGCATCGTGGCACCGGCGCGCTCGACCTGTTGCGAACCCGCACCGACCTTGGTCACCGAGTCCTCGATCAGGCCCTTGATTTCCTTGGCGGCCTGGGCACTGCGCTGCGCCAGCGAGCGCACTTCGCCCGCCACCACCGCGAAACCCTTGCCCTGTTCACCGGCACGCGCCGCTTCCACTGCCGCATTCAGCGCCAGGATGTTGGTCTGGAACGCGATGCCGTCGATCACGCTGACGATTTCAGAGATCTTGCGCGAGCTGGCCGAAATGCCCTGCATCGTGCTGACCACTTCATTCACCGCTGAACCGCCCCGCTCCGCCACGGCCGACGCGCTGGCCGCCAACTGATTGGCCTGGCGCGCATTGTCGGCATTCTGCTTCACGGTCGACGCCAGTTCTTCCATCGACGCCGCGGTTTCTTCCAGCGAAGCCGCCTGCTGTTCGGTGCGGCTGGACAGGTCGGTATTGCCCGCGGAAATTTCACGCGAACCCACGTTGATTTCATCCACGCCACGGCGCACCGTGGACACCGTGCGGGTCAGGCTTTCCTGCATGCGCTTGAGCGCCGCGTACAGCTGGCCGATTTCATTGTGCGAACGCACGTCCACGCGCTGCGTCAGGTCGCCGCCGGCAATTTTCTCGAAGTGCTGGCCAGCCTCCACCAAGGGACGCACCACGGCACGGCCGAACACGACGCGCGACACGATCATCAACAGGATGGCCGCACCCACCGCCACGGCAACCGCGATCAGCGCCAGGTCCAGATTGTGCTTGGCCTGGGCGTTGGTATCGTTCTGCTGGTCCTTGATGTACTTGGTGAATTCGTCGATCGCGTCGATGAAGGACGCGCTGCGCGGCACACCGTATTCCGTGTTCACCATATAGAAGGTGCTGTAGTCCTGGCTGCGCAGCGCCTCCACCATGGTGTCGATGCCGTCGTCGATATACGAACGGTAGCGCCGCACCAGATTCATCGACAGCTGACGGCCGGTATCGTCGTCCAGCATGTTTTTCTGGAAGTCGGCGAAGTTGTTGCGCACGCCGGCCAGCAGATCGTTGGCCTGTTTCAGCGTGTCGGCCGCATCGCGCTTGGCATTGCTGGCCGCCGACTGGCTGGCGCCCTCGACGGAGGCATCCTGCAGGCTACGGGCCGATTGCAGCAGCGCCACGCGGGCACGCAGCATATTGCCGTTGATCACCTGCACCTGCGACGCGCGATCCGTCAATTGGCCAAGCTCCAGCACCGCGTGATAGTTCTGGTTCAGGAAGAAGGCTGCCATGCCACCCACCGCCGCGATCAGCAGGGCGAAAACGGCGAGCACCACCATCAACATGGAACCCACGCGCACGTCCCGCACCGCGAACTTGCGCTTCACCTTGGGCGTGCGCGCTTTCTTCCTGTTTACTTTGGTCTTGCGGCCAGACTCGGTGATGGCTTCCATGTAACTTCTCCCAAACTTCCTCTAATACTGATTATGGCCGCGCGCCGCCCTGGAACGGTTGGCGCGGTCAGCGATAACGCCGCTAGCGCGGCGTCGCGGTTTTCCCATCGGACGCCGGCGTGGTGACGGGCCCGTTCCCCGGGATAACAATAGGCATCGAAGCCGGGTCTTCCGCCGCAGCCGGCAGGACGATAGGCGACAGGTCCGGCGGCGCCGACGGCGGCACGTAGACCCCCAGCAGCTTTTGCCGGCTGTCGCCTGACAGCATGACGTTGTCCGTATCCACCAGCCTGATCAGGCGGCCATCGGCGCCGAATTGCAACAGCGTGGATTTATGCGCGTAAACGGCGTCGGTCACCAGCGAAAGCTTGTAGTCCCACCGAGCCAGCGTGGTGCCGTCGCTTTGCGGGAACTGTTGGGTGGGCGGCGCGTTGAACGCACGCGTCGCCTCCATCATGGTCGATTGGCCCGGTACCAACCCGGCAACGCGCTCGTCGGTGTAATAACGGCCGGTCGTGAAGGAACAGGCCGCCAGCGACATGGCGCCGGCAAGCGCCCCCGCACAAGTCAGGGTGCGCATGACGCGATAGAGTCCGGGGCGGAGGCGGATGGCGGCCATGGCGTGTTGTTGCTTAAAAGGATTCCCAATCGTCATCGCTGACGGTGGCGGTCGCCGCCGGTTTGCGCGGCGCCATGGCGGCAGCGGGTGCCGCCGCGGGCGCGCTGCGGGTCACGCGGGCAGCGGGCTTGGCCACGGCAGCCGGCTCCGCCGCGGCCGCCGCACGGCGCGCCGCGGGAGCTGGCGCGCTGGCCGCCGAAGCCGCGGAGGTGGGGGCCGCGGCCGCCTTGGCCGGTGCCGCCGCCGGGCTCGAATTGTCCAGGCGCGGAAGATCCGCCGTCACGGCCGGCGCGGCTTGACGTGCCGCCGGCCTGGCGGCCGGCGCGGGCCGGGGCGCGGCCATGCGCGGTGCCACGGGTGCCGCCAACTGCTGCGCCGCCACTTCGATGACCTGGCCTTGATTGATCTTGAACACGGCCACGGCTTCGGCAAGGCGCTGCGCCTGTTCCTGCAGCGAACCCGCCGCGGCCGCCGCCTCTTCCACCAGCGCCGCGTTCTGCTGCGTCACTTCGTCCATCTGCGACACGGCGCGGTTGACCTGGTCGATACCGCTGGACTGCTCTTCGGACGCCGCCGAGATCTCGCCCATGATGTCCGTCACGCGTCGGACCGACGTGACGATTTCCTGCATCGTGGCACCGGCGCGCTCGACCTGTTGCGAACCCGCCCCGACCTTGGTTACCGAGTCCTCGATCAGGCCCTTGATTTCCTTGGCGGCCTGGGCGCTACGTTGCGCCAGCGAGCGCACTTCGCCCGCCACCACCGCGAAACCCTTGCCCTGTTCACCGGCACGCGCCGCTTCCACCGCGGCGTTCAGCGCCAGGATGTTGGTCTGGAAGGCAATGCCGTCGATCACGCTGACAATTTCAGAGATCTTGCGCGAGCTGGCCGAAATGCCCTGCATCGTGCTGACCACTTCATTCACCGCCGAACCGCCCCGCTCCGCCACGTCCGACGCGCTGGCCGCCAACTGGTTGGCCTGGCGCGCATTGTCGGCGTTCTGCTTCACGGTCGACGCCAATTGCTCCATCGACGCCGCGGTTTCTTCCAGCGAAGCCGCTTGCTGCTCGGTACGGCTGGACAGATCGGTATTGCCCGCGGAAATCTCACGCGCACCGACATTGATCTCTTCCACGCCACGGCGCACCGTGGACACCGTGCGGGTCAGGCTTTCCTGCATGCGCTTGACGGCGCCATACAGCAAGCCGATTTCATTGGTGGACTGCACTTCCACGCGTTGCGTGAAGTCGCCCGTCGCGATACGGTCGAAATGCGCGCCGGCATCGTGCAACGGGCGCAACAGCGTGCGGCTGATGAACAGCCAGCAGCCCACGGCCAGCAGCAAGGCAATGGCCACCATGACGATGGTCACGATCTGCGAACGCGTGAAGTCGTCGTGGCCCTTGCTTACCAGCGCGTCCGTGGCCGTATCCATACCGTCCCAGAAAGCCTGGAACGCGCGATCCACGCCTTCGTTGGCAACGCGGATATCTTCAACCGTCTTCTCGAACGCACCCAGATCCTTGGCGCGAATGGCATTGGCCTGTTGGTCCAGCACGGCATTCATTCTGCGATAAGCGGCCTCGACATCGGCAACCAGCTTTTCCGTACCTTCCAGCTTCGGCGATTTGGCGTATGTCTCGTAAGACTTGGTGCCCGCGGCGCGGTACTTCGCCATATTGTCGACGCTCTGCAACGCCTGGTCCGACTTACCTTCGCGCAGCAAGTTATAACCGTTCCACAGGCTTAAACGGCCGCGCAGGGTTTTGCCGTAGGTGTTATAGAGCGCCGTCACCTGGTCGCTATAGACCAGGTTCAACTCGTCGGCCTTGGTATTCATGGACCGCAAGCCCAACCAGTTGGTGCCGTTGGACACCAGCATGGCTACCAGGTAGAGCGCCAGGACCAGGATGATGCTGGTCCGGATTTTCAGATTCGAGAACATTCTGTCTTTCTATCCCGCCATTACGCCGCGTCCGGACGGAGGATCCCCGGACCGCGACGTGACGCTTTATTTATTCATGCTGAAGAGACTGACGCTCTGGATCGACTGGAACGCGGCCATCGAGGCCTGCAACGCCACGTTCTGCAATGTCAGAGAGGAGTATGCCGAGTAGTAGTCGAGCCCGGTCAGGTCCGACAGCACTTTGTTGGCCGTGAGCGAACGCTGATTGCCGGTGCTGGTGAGCGCATCCAGCTCGTTCATGCGGGCGCCTACCGACGCCTGCACGGTCGACACATTGTCCAGGTTGATCGAGAGCTTGCGCGCCGCCGTCGTCAGCGTGTTGCGCAGCGCGGCCGACGCGCTCGCATCGGCCTGCGAAGGCGAGCCCAACGCCGAGATCAACTGGTCCATGGTCGCGAACACGTCCATGTCGGCACCTTGCGCCGGCTCCACCGTGAAACTGTCGCCGTCGGCGGGGGCGCCCGACAGCGTCATCGTCACGCCGCCCATGTCGATGGTGTCGCCATCGGTATAGGCAGCGGGCGCCGACGTCGTCGAGGTGCCCGTCTTGTCGGTCGTGGTGACGGTGTAGGTGGTGTCGCCCGTGGTGGCGTCGATGGCGAAATCGATCTTGAAGGTCGAACCGGCGGCGGCGCCGCCCGTCTGCACATTCGGCGCCAGGAAGGTCGCGGTGCCGGTGTTGGTCGCGCCGGCCGAACCGATATAGGACGTGGTGCCGGGATTGGCGCGGTTGAAGATGTCCGAGCCGATATCCGACGACGACATCTGGCGCGCCTGGTCCACCTGGATGGTGCGTTGGCCGGTGTCGCCGGCATAGGTGATGGCGCCGGTGGTCGGGTCCTTCACATAAGCCGCGCTACCGCTCTGGTAGCCGGAGAACATGTATTGGCCGCTGCCGTCGGTGCTGTTGGCCAGGGCGAACAAGGCGTCGCGCGAATTGGTCAGCACGGTGGCCAGCGTCTGGCGGTCGGTATCGGACAACGTGCCGTTACCCGCCTGCACCACCTTCTCCATCGCGGCCGTGATGTTGTTGATGATGGAATCCAGCGTGTTGTCTTCGTTGCCCAGCGACGTGTTCGCCACGGCGCGGTTGCTGGCGTAGTTGCCGACCATCGACAGATTCTGGCTGGCGGTGATCGCCTGGCCAGCCGCCAGCGGATCATCCGAAGGCGTGACGATGCGGCGGCCGCTGCTGAGCTGCTGTTGCAGGCCCAGCAAAGAAGACTGGCTGTTCAGAATGCCATTCAGGCCGCTCTGATAAATCATCGAGGTGCTCAGACGCACGGTCATGCTATAGCTCCGGAAATTCTAGGCTGGCGTTTTCGATACGGACTTACTGGATTCCCAACAGGGACTGGAAGACCGAACTGGCGACGTCGATGACTTTGGCGGCGGCCTGGTACTGCTGCTGGAACATGCTCAGGCTGACGTATTCTTCGTTCAGGTTCACTCCCGACACCGATTGCTGGTCGGTCTGGCGCTGGGCAACCACGGATTGCTGGGCCTTGTCGTTGGCCTTGGCGCTGGCCGCCTGCTGGCCCACGGTGTTGACGATTTGCGAGTAGGCGTCGGTCACGCTAAGCGTACCGCCAGCCAGTGTCTTGCTGGTTTGCAGCTGCGCCATGGCCAGGGCGTTGTTGCCGTTGGCGGAGCCGGGGTTGGTCGTATCGGACGCGGCGATCTTGCTGGGATCGGTCAGTGCGACGCCCATTTGGCCCGCGGCGTCGCGCGTCGGGTTCAACACCCACTTGTCGCCATCGGCCGGCGTGCCGCTGAGGTTCAGGCTCAGGCCATCGAATTCCATCGGCGGCGTGGTGCCGTCACCGGTGTAGACCTGCTTGCCGTCCGAACGCGTCACCGTGTAGTCGCCACCCGAGTAGCTGATGGTGTAGTCGTTCGTCGTCAGCGCATTGGCGTCGGTGTAGTCGGCCGTAATGGCGCCGCTACCCGTGTTCTTGGCATTCGCCAGGCCCTTGGGCGTACCCAACGAAAACATGGCCTCGCCGGCATCGCCGTTCAAGTCTATGCCCTGCTCCTGCAGCGCATTGAACGAAGTGGCCAGGCCCACGGCCATCTGGCCCAGCTTGTTCTGCAGCGCGTCCAGCGATTGCGAGCGGAACTGCAACAAACCGCCCAGGCTGCCCTGGGTGATGGCGGTGTCCTTCATTTCCACGGTCGTGGTAGCGCCGCCGGGGCCGGTGGGCACGGTGTAGGCAACCACGGTGCGCGAGGGATCGGCGGCCGAGGCCACCGCTTGCAGCTTGTAAACCGTGGTGCCGGACAGCATGGACTGGCCGCTGGACAGGGAGATATCCACCGCGTAGCCGTTGGAGGCCGTCGAAGTGCGGATGCCGACCACCTGGCCCAACTGCTGCACCACCGCGTCACGCTGATCCATCAGGTCGTTGGGCGCATTGCCGGCGCCGTTGCTGACGGCCGCGACGATCTGCTTGTTGAGCGTATTGATGGTGTCCAGATAGCTGTTGATCTGGTCTACCGAAGACGAGACCTGGGTATTGAGGCCGGTGCGCTGGGTTTGCAGATCCGTGTAGGCGGAATTGATCTGGCTGACCAGGCTCTGGGCCTTGCCGATCAGATCCTGGCGGGTGGCGGCATCGGCGGGCGAGCTGGCGACGGCGTTCAGCGACGTGAAGAAGGCACTCAGCGCCGGCGACACCCCGGTCGTGTCGTCGCCCAGCATATTGTCGACCTGGGTCAACTGCGTCAGCAACGTGGACGTGGCGCCGCCCGTGCTCTGGGCCTGCACCAATTGGTTGTACAGGAAACCGCTGTATTGGCGCTGCACGGTGTCGACCATCACGCCGCGGCCGTAGTAGCCCGAACCCGTGGCAGTGGCGCCGGCCGTCGCCGTGATCACTTTCTGAAGGTTATAGCCATCCGTCCCCGAGTTATCGATGTTGTGACCAGTGACCGTCAGGCCGGCCTGCGCTGCGTTCAGGCCACTCAGGCCCAGGCTGAACAAACTCATGTCGTGATGCCTCTGCAAAATACCGTGCGAGTTCTCGGGATACCCGATTAACGGCAACGATCCGCAAAAATTTAGCGTTATCTATCGATTGCTACTGAAACTTGTACCGTGACGTTGCCATCAGATCTTGCCCCCGTCGCCGCCCAGGCGGGCCGCCGCGGCGGCAGCGCCTGCGCGTCCGCCCCGCAACTGGCCCATGATGCCGATCAACTTCTCCGCGTAGCGCGGATCGGTGGCGTAACCGGCTGCCTGGATGCGGCGCGCCGCGTCCACTTCGTCGCGGGCCTGCGTCACTGCTTCATAGCGCGGGCTGCCCCCGATCAAGCGGGCATAGTCGGCGAAAGACTCGGCGTAGGAGTTGTAGGCACGGAAAGGCTGCGGCAATTTCCTGGCAACCGGATGGCCGGCCCCAACGTCTTCATATTCAGTGGTCATCACATTGACGACCTTGCCCTTCCAACCCTCATTGGCCTTGATGCCGAACAGGTTGTAGCTGGTCCGGCCGTCCTCGTAGCGGATTTCGCGCTTGCCCCAGCCGGATTCCAGGGCCGCCTGGCCCAGGATCAGGCGGGCCGGCACGCCGCTCATGCGTTCCGCGGCCTTGGCGGCGGATGCCATCTGGGAAACGAACTGAACGACATGCTCCGGCGCGCCTTCGGCCGCCGCCAAGGCGCGGTCCGACGGCCGGTTGCGGTCCAGCACGCGCAACAGGGCCGCCAATTCCGGCGACAGACTGGCACCGGGACGGGGCGGCGCCAGATGGCCGCGCATGTCCAGCGCCATCTCGCCCTGGGAGGGATCGCCCGCATTGGCCTGGGCAGCGTCATCGACCACCGAGCCGGCCGGCGGCTCCGCATCGCCGTTCTGGGCCCGCATCTGGCGCAGCAGCGACTGCGCCAGGCCGATGCCCGGCGTGGCCAGTTGCAAAGCCAGCTGTTCGTCGGCCATGGACTGCATCATGCGCGACTGCTCGGAATCGAACAGGCCACTCTTCATGGTGGCCTCGCGCATGCGCTTGAGCATCATCTGCAGATAGATGGCCTCGAACTGCTTGGCCACCTCGGCCTGCTTGTCCGCGCTATTCGGGTTGACGCTGACATCGCGCTTGAGCGCGCCCAGCGAGCCGAAATCGAATATCGAGGACTGCGCCGAATCCAGCGTGCCGGTGCCGGACTGGATAGCCATGATCAGATGATCTCCAGCTCGGCGCGCAGGGCGCCGGCGGTCTGCATGGCCTGCAGGATGGCCAGCAGGTCCTGCGGCGTGGCGCCCAGCGCATTGAGCGCGCGCACCACGTCGGCCAGGTTGGCGCTGGTGCGCACCCGCTGCAAGGAACCGTTTTCCTGGCGCACATCGATCTGGGTATTCGGCACCACCACGGTCTGGCCGCCACCGAAGGGCGTGTTCGGCTGCGAGACGGCGTTGGTCTGGTTGACCACCACCGACAGATTGCCGTGCGCCACCGCGGCCTCCTCTATCATCACCGTGCGGTTCATCACCACCGACCCGGTCCGGGCGTTGATGATGACCTTGGCCGCGGCCGGGGCACGCGTCACCTGCAGGTTTTCGACCTGGGACAGGAAAGCCGCCTGCCCCGCCGGGTCCATGGGTGCCTGCAGGCGGATGACACGGCCGTCCACCACCGATGCGGTGCCCTGGCCGAAGCGCTGGTTCAAGGCCGCCGACACATTCTGCGTCGTGCCGAAGTCCAGCTCGTTCATTTCCAGGAAGATGTTGCCGTCGCGCGCGAACGTGGTCGGCACGGCGCGTTCGACGATGGCGCCGTTGCTGATGCGCCCGCCATTGAGCTGGTTGATGGTCACGCTGGAACCGCCGGCCGAGGCGCCGGCGCCACCCACCACCAGGTTGCCCTGGGCAATCGCGTAGACCTGGCCGTCGGCGCCCTTCATCGGCGTCATCAGCAGCGTGCCGCCGCGCAGGCTCTTGGCGTTACCCATGGCGGACACCACCACGTCGGCGGTCTGGCCGGGACGGGCGAACGCCGGCAGCGTCATGGTGACCATCACGGCCGCCACGTTCTTCAGCTGCATATTGGTATTGGACGGTACCGTCACGCCCAGCTGCGACAACATATTCGTCAGGCTTTGCTGGGTGAACGGGGTCTGGCGCACCTGGTCGCCGGTGCCATCCAGGCCGACGATCAGCCCGTAGCCGATCAGCTGGTTGCCCCGCACGCCCTGGATGGAGGACAGGTCCTTGAGGCGCTCGGCGTGAGCGGCGCCGGCCAGCATGGCGCTGGCCACGCAGGCGCGCAACAGCACGGAGGCCAGAGCGGAAAAGGCGGAGGAGAGCTTCATATCAGAACGGGTTTGCAATCAGGAAAAAGCGCTGCAACCAGCCCATGGTCTGCACTTCGTCCATGATGCCCTTGCTGCGGTACTCGATGCGCGCATCGGCCACCCGTGTCGAGGAGACGGTATTGGTGCCCGTGATGGCGCGCGGATCGACCACGCCGGAAAACCGGATGTACTCGCTGCCGCGGTTGATGGCGATCTGCTTCTCGCCGGCCACCTGCAGGTTGCCGTTGGGCAGCACGCCCACCACCGTGGTGGTCAAGGTACCGGTGAAGGTGTTGTTGGCGCTGCTGTCACCCGAACCCTTGGTGGCGTTGGCCCCGCTGGTGCTGGTATCCAGCTTGGCGTTGAACCAGCTGCTGAGGAAACCCGGCGCGGCGGCGATCGAGTTGTCCGTGCTCGAACTGCGGTCGGTATTGGTCGCCACGTTCTTGGCGGCGGCCGTCTTTTCTTCCAACACCACGGTGACGATGTCGCCGACGTTGCGGGGACGGCGATCCTCGAACAAGGGATAGTTGCCGTAAGCCGTGGGCTGGTAGATGGCGCCGTCCGGCGTCGGCGACACGCGCGCCGGTGGCGGCGGCGCGGCCGTCGTGGAACCCAGCACCACCGGTTCGGGCGGGATCAGGGCGCAGCCGGCCAACCACACTGTTGCCAGGGCGGAGAGGACGAGTCGCGAAAGCGCGAAACTTATCGGGCTGGAACGCATGAAGCCGAAACGCATGGGGCTGTGTTCACTGAAAGACGTCGGGGGGGTTGAAGCTAAAAGTTCAAGCTAAAAGCTCAAGCTGAAAATCAAGGCTGATGAAGCGAAGCTGATGAAGCAACGCCGATTCTTTACAGCTGCGTCAGGCGCTGCAGCATCTGGTCGGAGGTCTGCACCGCCTTGGAGTTCATCTCGTAGGCGCGCTGCGTGGTGATCATGTTGACCAGCTCTTCCGCCACGTTGACGTTGGAGGTTTCCAGGTATTTCTGCTGCAGCGAACCCAGGCCGTCGACCGTGGGGTTACCAATGTTGGGAGGGCCGGACGAATCGGTTTCCAGGTACAGGTTGTCGCCCACGCTTTGCAAGCCGTTGGGGTTGATGAAGTTGGCCAACTGCAATTGGCCGACCTGCACGTTCACGCCGGGGGCGGCGGGCTGGGTCACCGACACCGTGCCGTCGTTGCCGATGGTCAGGGTCAGCGCGTTGTTGGGGATATTGATCGGAGGCTGCACCACGTAGCCGCCGGCGGTGGTCAGCTGGCCGTTCTGGTCGCGCTGCAGCGAACCGTCGCGGGTGTAGGCATCGGTGCCGTCAGGCAGCTGGATCTGCAGGAAACCGGCACCCTGGATGGCAACGTCCAGATCCTGGCCGGTGCTGGTCATGCCGCCCTGCGTGTGCAGGCGTTCGGTGGCCGCCACGCGCGCACCGGTACCCAGTTGCAGGCCGGAGGGCAGTTGGTTGGCGTCGCCGACCTGGGCGCCGGGCTGGCGCACCGTCTGGTACATCAGGTCCTGGAACACGGCGCGGCCACGCTTGAAGCCGGTGGTGTTGACGTTGGCCAGGTTGTTCGAAATGACGTCCATCGCGGTCTGCTGACCTTCGAGACCCGTCTTGGCGATCCAAAGCGAACGAAGCATGGTTGGTAACTCCTGGGGTGCCGGGCACGCGCCCAGCGAATAATTCGGGTTGGAACAGGCTTACAGATAGTCTTGCAGGCGCCCCACCGCGGCGCGCCTCTTACTAACTAATAGACAGGATGCCGTTGGCGCGGTCTTCGTTGGTGTCCGCGTCCTTGACCACCTGCATCTGCATTTCGAAGCGGCGCGAGTTCTCGATCATGCCGACCATCGAGGACGCGGCGTTGGCGTTGCTGCCTTCCAGCACACCCGCGGTGACACGCACCGTCGGGTCCACCGGCATGGCGGGCGCCGGCTGGCCATTGGCGGCGACGCGGCGGAATACGCCGTCATCGCCGTGCACCAGCGTGTTTTCATCCGGCTTGACCAGCTTCAACTGGCCCAGATTGAGCACCGTGTTGGGCGGGTCGCCGGCACCGATGGCCGTGATGGTCCCGTCCGAACCGATGGTCAGGGAAGCCATGTCGGGCACGTCGATCACGCCGTTCTGCTGCGACAGCACCGGAATGCCCTGCGCGGTCTGCAACTGGCCGTTGACCCCCACCTGCAGGTCGCCGGCGCGGGTATACGCTTCGCCTTGCGGCGTCTGCACCGCCAGCCAGCCGCCTTCGGTGATGGCAATGTCCAGCGGGCTGCCGGTGGACTGCATCACGCCCATCTGGAAGTCGCTGCGCGGCGTTGCCGCCACGGTCGATACCCGGGTGGGCAAGCTGGTGCCGTCGTTGACCGGCACCGAGCGATACATCGACATCTGCGCGCGGAAGCCCGTCGTATTGACGTTGGCCATGTTGTTCGACAGAACGGTCTGCTGCTCGGCGATCCGGGCAGCGCCGTTCATGGCGGTGTAGATGATGCGGTCCATGTTTAGGCGATCTGCAACAGGTTCTGCAGCACGTCGCTCTGGGTCTTGATGGTCTGCGTGTTGGCCTGGTAGGTCCGCTGCGCGACGATCATGTTGACCAGCTCCGAGCTGAGGTCGACGTTGGACTCTTCCACCGACTGGCCGCGAATCAGGGCCATGCCGTTGGTGCCGGGTTGGCCCAGCTGGGCGCCGCCCGAGTCGGCCGATTCGGTCCAGGCGTTGTCGCCCACCGGCTTCAGGCCCTGCACGTTGTTGAAGTTGGCCAGCACCACCGTGCCGACGTTCTGCGTCTGGCCGTTCGAGTACGCGGCGATGATGGAACCGTCGGTGCCGAAGGAGATCGTGCTGAACTCACCCGAGGTGTAGCCGTTGGGCGTCTTGCTGGTGGTGAAATCGCTGCCGTACTGGGTGCTGCCGGTGTAGTTGATGGCAACGGCCAGCGGATCGGCGGGCGAGGATGCGCCGCCGGGATCGGCCAGCGTCGCCGTAATGGTGGCCGGGGTGGTGGTCAGGCGGCCGGCGCTGTCGAAACGCAGATCGGTGGCGCCGCCCCACACGGCCGGCGTACCGGTGGCGGTGGTCGGGGCCATGGCGGCGCCGTCCAGCGTGTAGTACACGTGGTACACGCTCTCGCCGGTCGTGGTGTCGGACGCCTGTTTGACGAAATATTGCGTCAACTGGTGCGAGTTGCCCAGCGAGTCATACACCGTCATCGGCTGCGTGTCGGTGTAGGTCTCGGCGTTGGTCGGGTCGAACGGCGTGGCCGTGCTGTCGATCACGTCGGCATTGGCGTTCAGGTTGGCGACGAAGCCGGAGGTGCTGGTCGCCTGCGGGGCGATGTTGGCCTGGGGCAAGCTCAGCGCGATCGGCGCGGTGCCGATGCCGCCCGTGCCGTAACCCGTCAGGTTCTGGCCCTGGGCGTTGACGATGTTCAGGTTCTTGTCGATGGTGAACTGGCCGTTGCGGGTGTACAGGATGTTGCCGCTGCCGTCGATCGTGCGGAAGAAGCCGTTGGCGCCGTCGATGGCCATGTCGTACTGGCCGCCCGCGGAAATGGTGCCCACGGTGAAGCGTTGCTGCACGGCCGCCACTTTGGTACCCAGGCCGACGCGCGACGAGGCGTACACATCGGCGAACTGCACCGACGAGGCCTTGAAGCCCACCGTGCCCGAGTTGGCGATGTTGTTGCCGATGACGTCCAGATTCTGCGCGGCGGCGTTCAGGCCGCTAAGTCCTTGTCCGAAGCCCATGTTTATCTCTCGCTATTCAAAAATTCGGTGAATCGATAAGCCGCCGCGACGCGGGCGGCGAGCGTTCAAAACGTCAACCCAAAACCTGACGAATATCCAGCACGCTGAACTGGCCCAACAGGCCCAGATCCAGGCGCACACCATCGGTGGTGTACGCAACGTTCTGCACGGTGCCTGAAGACAGCGCATCGGCGGCAACCTTGGCACCCGCGGTATCACTCGCGGTGACGGCGATGGTGTACTGGCCGTCGGCCATGCTGTTGCCCGAATCGTCCTTGCCGTCCCAGGTCGGGCTGAGGATGCCGGCCTTCTGTTGGCCCATGTCCAGGGTGCGCACGACGCGGCCGCTGGAGTCGCTGATGGTGACCTTGACGCTGGCGGCGTCGCCCTGCAGGTCGACACCGATCGGGGTGCTGACGCGGGCGCCCGTGGCGTCGGTGTCGATGTTCAAGGTGGTGCCCGGCACCATCACCTTCTTGCCTATCATGGACACGGCCGACATCGATTGCGACACGTCGACCTGGCCACTGATGGTGGACACCAGGGTCTTCAGGTCGGTGATGCCCTGCACCGTGGAGATCTGCGCCAGCTGGGAAGTCAGCTGCGAGTTGTCCATCGGGTTCAGCGGATCCTGGTTGTTCAGCTGGGTCACCAGCAGCGTCAGGAACTGGTTCTGGATATCGGCCGCACTGCTGGCGGTGCTGGCCGACGAACCCATCGAATTGGAGGACGTGGACGAGGAAGTGGACGAAACGGCCATGAACGGCTCCGGTTGGGCTTACGCGGTGAAGTCCGCGTTATTGCCCGATGGTCAAGGTTTTCTGCATCAACGTCTTGGCGGTGTTCAACACCTCGACGTTGGCCTGATAGGAACGCGAGGCCGAGATCATGTTGACGGTCTCGGCGACGGGATCGACATTGGGCATGTTCACGTAGCCATCGCGATCCGCCAGGGGATTGCGCGGGTCGTACAGTCGCTTGAACGGCGACTGGTCCTCGACCACGCCGGCCACGCGCACGCCGCCGATTTCCTGGCCGTAGGCCTGGCCGGCGGGCGGGTTCACCTGGAACACCACCTGGCGGGCGCGATACGGCTGGCCATCGGGCCCGACGGCGCTATCGGCGTTGGCGAGATTGCTGGCGGCCACGTTCATACGCTGCGACTGCGCGCTCATGGCGGATCCGGCGATGTCGAAGATGCTCAGAAGAGGCATGTCTGGTCCCTGGTTTCAGGTTCTTTATGGGTTGTTCGCGCCGCTTTATTCGCTGACGGCGCGCAGCATGTCTTTCACTTGCTGGTTCATCACCGACATGCTGCTTTGGTAATGCAGGGCGTTGTCGGCGAACTGCACCCGCTCGGCGTTCATATCCACCGTGTTGCCGTCCAGGCTGGCCTGGTAGGGCTGGCGATAGAGCAGATCGGTGGGACCGGCCTGGCTGGCGGCCTGGGCCGGAATGTGGCGCGCCGAGGTCAGCGCCAGACTGGTGTCGGGCAGACGCATGCGGGTATCCATGGCGTTCTGCATGGCCGAGGCGAAATCGAAATCGCGCGCCTTGTAATTGGGCGTGTCCGCGTTGGCGATGTTGGCCGACAGCACTTCCTGGCGATTCGCGCGCAAGGCGAGGGATTGCTGGAAGAACGACAGTTCCTGGCTAAGACGATCCATCTGGTGGCCGTTTCCTATAGAGTCTGCGGCAGCGCCGGCCCGGGCGAGTATCGCGCCCGCGGCACCGTTCCCAAGCTGCACACACGCAGTGCCCGCTTTTCTGGGATGACCAGAATCATAGGTTCGCAACCTTGCGAACAATTTCGCAAATAACCCCTGATTTCGCAGCTAATTCGCCTATTGGTTCGCGCCGGGCCTTCCTACAATTCTCTTACCTTGAAATACCGGGCCTGTCCCATGCCGCGTTTTCTGTTCCGTTTTCTCTCCGTTGCCGCCCTGGCCGTCCTGACCGCCCTGCCCCTGGCCGCGTCCGCGCAAGACGCCATGCCGCCCCTGGCGCCGCAGGATCCCGCCGCCGTCATCAGCGTGGCGGACGACTACCTGCGCCAGCAACTGGCCAGCATCTCCCCGAATCCCACCATCAAGTTCGACGAAATCCATACGGACAAGCTACAGGCCTGCGACGATCTCAGCGCTTTCATGTCGGCTGGCGCGCGGCCCCGTTCCCGCATGAGCGTGGGCGTGCGCTGCGCCGCCCCGCGCCCCTGGAGCGTCTATGTGCAGGCGTCCGTCAGCGCGCCGGGCCAGTACTTCGTGGCGGCGCGCACCATCAATTCCGGCGAGCCCATCACGCCCGACGCCCTGGCGCCGCGTGACGGCGATCTGGTCAACCTGCCGCCCGGCGCGGTCACGGATGGCCAGTCCATCATCGGCATGACCGCCAGCTATCGCATTGCCAGCGGCCAGGCCATCAAGCTGGCCTCCCTGCGCAGTCCCGGCACGATCCAGCGCGGCCAGACGGTACGGGTCAACGCCCACGGCCGTGGTTTTTCCGTCAGCACCGAGGGCGTGGCCATGGAAAGCGCCGCGCCGGGCTCCACGGTGCAGGTGCGCACCCCCTCGGGCCAGATCGTCAGCGGCATCGTCCAGCGGACCGGCAACGTCGAAGTCCCCCTTTAAACCGTGTTACAACATTCCGAACACGCGAATGGCGGCACCCCTAAAGTTTGGGGGCGACTTGCCGTTACAAGGACATCGAGCGCCTCGACCCGTACCCGCGGTTCGCAGCCGCAGCACGGAGAAACAACGTGAAAATCAACGCGCCCACTACCCGCCCCACCTTGAGCACCGATTCCGCCCCCCAGCGCAGCTCGCTGGCCCAGGCCTATTCCGGCGCCGTGGGCGGCAGCACCGGTGGATCGTCCCAGGTTGCCCTGAGCGACACCTCGCGTGCGCTGTCGGACCTGCAGGACGGCAAATCGGACATCGATACGGCCCGCGTGGCTGAAATCAAGGCAGCGATCGCCTCCGGGCAATTGAAGATCGACGCCGGCAAGATCGCGGACGGCATCATCGCCAGTGCCCGCGAATTGGTGAAATAACCTTTACATACTCAGGGCCTAGGTATGGACTACGTGGCGCAATTGCTGGAATGTCTGCGTGAAGAAGACGCGGTCATCGTCGAATTCACCGCCCTGCTGGAGGACGAAAGCACCGCGCTGAGCGGGCGCCAGTCCTTCGAGGCGCTGCAAGCCATCACCGACCGCAAGAATGAATTCGCCGCCCGCCTGGGTGGACTGAGCCATCGCCGCGATACGCTGCAGGAAGAATTGGGCCTGCCGGCGGGGCACGAAGGCACCGAAGCCGCGGTGGCCAGCCATCCGGAACTGGCCGAGCCCTGGCAGATCTTGCTGGCCCATTCGGCCAAGGCGGCAGCCATCAACGAACGCAATGGTTCGCTGATCGACATGCATCTGCGCTACACCGAGGAAGCGCTGGAAACGCTGCGCAATGTCGGCGCCGGCGCGGCGGGCAATCTCTACACCTCCCAAGGACGTTCCGGCGCGGCCGGGGCCTTGCGCAAGGCTTACGTGGCGCGCTGAGTCATCAAGCAGCATTGGGATTGAAAAAAAGCCCACAACAATTTATTTGTTGTGGGCTTTTCTCATTTTCCTTGCGAACGCCGTCATCCCGGGCGATTTACTCAACCGGCCATTTCCACCATGGCGAAGAATCGCAACAAGGCCGGCGGCACCAGGCGCGCGGGCAACTTGCGTTCCGGCCCCATGAGGTTCTGCAGCAACCGCCGCATCACCGCGGCATTCTGCGCATGGGCCAGCTGCCAGCAGGCCGCGCCCAACTGGCCGGCCATCAGGGCCTGGCGCTGCAGGGCGTCGTCGCCCGTCCCCGCACCCGCCAGCGGCTGCCACGCATGAACCATGTAACGGAAGGCGGACTTGGCCTGGTCGTTGAGCACCAGCCAGCGCGCCACGGCGGCCGCATCGGCCTGCATCACGCTGACATTGGTCAAGCCATACAACACCGACACCACCTTGCCGGCGGGGTCGATCAGCTTGGCGCACACCAGGCGCATCAGCGCGCCGTCGGTACCGCGCGCCGCCAAGGCCACTTCGGTGCCCGCCGCCCAAAGACGCAGCGCCACCGGTTTGTCGTCCTTCATCAAGGTCAGGCCCGGCATGTCGCCCGCCTGCCCTACCGGCACATAGCCCAGGGACTTGGCCACCGCTTGCAGAATGGTGGGCGTTTCCTCCTGCATCACCCGCAGCGCGCCGGTGCAGCGCGACAGCCAGGCATGGCCCTGTTCCGACAACGTCGACCACAGCGTGGCAGTACCGGCGTCGATCACGTGCACGACGGGCAGATGCGGCAAGGACGAAGCCAGCCATTGGACCCGGGCCGCCAGCGCATCGGCGGGATTGGCGTCCGCCGTGGCAGACGCGCCGGCCGTTTCGTAAGTGGTGACGGCGCCATGCTGCATGACCAGTTGATGCGCCGGCGCCGCCAAGGCCGCGCCCCGGTCGCTCATCAACAGCGCCGCGTGCAATTGGCCGCCCGGCAGGCCTTCGCCGCGTAAAGGGGCCTTGCCGTGGATGGCCAGCAAATGACGCTGGCAGGTCGCGGAGAATTCGCTGCGCGTCATCTCCAGCGGCTTGGACCACAGGGCTTCGGTGGGCAAAGGACGCGCGCCGCCGAATTCGCGCCAACCCAGGCGCGCCTGCACGCAGGCCGGATCGGTGTTGATCCATGCCAGCGCCGCGTCCATCTCGTCTTCGTCGTCGGCACCCTTGCCCAGCGGCTGGGCCACCGCGGCCGCCAGCAACTGGCGGCGCCGTACCGGGTCCGCCAGCTCGCCGCCGGCGGCTTCACGCGACGCCGACCACAGCGCGGCCAGATCGGACTCGCTGGGCGTATAGAGCGCCGGCCGCTTCAGGCAGGCAAAGGCGCCATCGACCAGTTCGGCGGCCAGCGGTACTTCCATGTGTTCCGGTACCCGCTGGCCCCGCGACACATAGTGGATAGGCAGGCGATGGCGGATGGCGGTGTCCAGGGCGGCCGCATAGCGCGAAGCCTCGTCCACCTTGGTGATGATGCAGCCCCGGATGGGCTGGTCGCCGACGTTGCGATACGCCTGCGCGACTTCGTCCAGGGTATCGCCCTGGCTGGCCGCATTGAGCACCAGCAGGCGTTGCACCGGCCGGCCGGCGCCATTGAGCATGGCGGCCTGTTCGGCCACATGACGATCGCGCTGGCTGATACCGGTGGTGTCGATCAGGATGATCTTGCGATGGCCCAGCTCGGTCAGGGTGGCGCGCAATTCGTCGCCGTCACGCACCGAACGGGTGGGCACGCCCAGCAGGCGGCCGTAGATCTGCAGCTGTTCGTGCGCACCGATACGGAAATTGTCGGTGGTCAGCATGGCCAACTGGTCGCGGCCCACGCGGGCCACGCAGCGGGCGGCCAGCTTGGCCAGCGTGGTGGTCTTGCCCACGCCTGTCGGTCCGACCAGGGCGAACACCCCGCCCTCGCCCAGCAATTCGTCTTCGCTGCCCAGGACCGGCAGATGAGCGACCAGTTCGTCGCGTGCCCAGCCCAGGGCCTGCGCCGCGCTGTATTGACGCGGCAGGCGGTCCATCAATGCACGCACCAGGGCGGAACTGAAGCCTGCCTCCAGCAAAGTGCGGAACAGCGTGGCGACCACGGGTTCGGCACGCAGGCCTTTGCTCCAGAGCAAACCGTCGATGCGGTTTTCCAGAGTGCCACGCAAGGTTTCCAGGGCCAGCCGCCATTCTTGCGCGGCGGCGGGCGACTGCTCGGCGTCGGGCGGCGGCGTGTCCTCTTCCACCACGGATAAGGCGCTGTCGGTCATGGCGCTGTACGCCACGCCGGCACGCTGGCCGGGTGTCAGGACGGACGCGCCGTTCGGCCCGGGCATTGCCGGTGTAGGGGCTGTCGCGGCGGCCGCATTCGATGCCTCGGACTGATGGGCCGATTCATGCGCCGGGACGTCGGCCGGCATGTCGGCGATGTCGACGTAACGGGCTGCCATCCGGCCAGGATGCGTCACCGGCGGCGCCACGGGCGGCACTGTCGGCCGCGCCGCGGCGGCATAAGAAGCGGGCTGCTCCGATGCAGCATAGTCGGCGGGCCGCGCCGCCTCGCGAACGGGCGGCCGGGAAGGCGTATACGTATAGCCGTCCCCATCGTCGGAGGCGTCGGAGGCATCGGCATCGTACGCCGTGGGCCGCCGCGGCGCGTAGGCTGCCGGCGCCGGGGCAGCGGCGGCTCGTGGCGGGGCGTAGGCTTGCGGCTGGCGCGGCGCGTAGCTGGGCCGGTAGGCGTGATCCTCCTCGACCGCGCTGGCAACCTCCTGCAGCGCGGGCTCGGGCCGGCGCAGGCGGCCGTTGTCGTCCAGCGCCGACGGGTCGGTCGCCATGACTTCGATGCCGCCATCGACACTGCGGCTGGAGATGATCAAGGCGTCAGGCCCCAAGGCCTGGCGGACCTGCCGCATCACTTCGCGGTTGGTCGGGGCAAAGAATCGCAGGATGTTCAAGCCGGGCTCCCGCCTATCAGCGCGGTCACGCGCACGATACGCTCATCGGGAATTTCAGTATTGGCCAGCACGCCGAGTTGCGGCAGATGATGGCGCAGGAATCGCGAAAGGGACGAACGCAGCAGCGGCGACACCACCAGCACCGGGGCGTTGCCCAGCGCCTCCTGGCGTTGCACGGCCGCCTGCGCCTCGCGCAGTACGTTTTCAGCCAGGCCCGGCTCCAGCACGCCGCTGGTGGAAATCGCCTGCGACAGCACGCGCTCCAGCTTGACGTCCAGGCCGATGACGCGGATTTCGCCGTCGCCCGGGAACCACTGCTGCGTGATGGCGCGGCCCAGGGCCCGGCGCGACAGCGCGATCAGCTCGCCCACGTCGGGCTGGCCGCCAGCCGCTGACGCCTGCGCCGACAGGCGTGGCGCATGTTCGGAAATGGTATCGATGATGGAACGCATGTCGCGGATCGGCACTTCCTCGGCCAGCAGGCCTTGCAGCGTCTTCTGCAGGATGGTCAGCGACAGCGTCTTGGGCACCAGGTCCTCGACCAGCTTGGGCGCGTCCTTGCCGATGCGATCCAGCAACTGCTGCACTTCCTGGCGGCCCAGCAGCAGCGAGCCGTGGCGGTGCATCAGGTGGTTCAAGTGCGTGGCCACCACGGTGCTGGCGTCCACCACGGTATAGCCGGCGATCTGTGCCTGGTCGCGCATGGCGGCTTCGATCCACACCGCCGGCAGGCCGAAGGCCGGATCGGTGGTAACCGTACCCTTGAGCTTCAAGGTGACGCCGCCCGGATCGATGGCCAGCCATTGGCCCGGCATGGCGACGCCGCGGCCGACTTCCACGCCCGACAGCTGGATAACGTAATCGTTGGGCTTGAGTTCCAGGTTGTCGCGGATGTGCACCACCGGCGGCAGAAAGCCCACGTCTTGCGCGAATTTCTTGCGCAGGCTGCGGATGCGATGCAGCAACTCGCCGTTCTGCGCGTGGTCGACCAGGGGGATCAGGCGATAGCCGACCTCCAGGCCCAGCTGGTCCACCATGGACACGTCTTCCCAGCTGGCTTCGGCGGCAGCCGCCTTGGCCTGGGTCTGGCCCGGATTGGGTTTCTCGGCGGCGGCCGCCTGTGCGCGCATGTCCCTGCGCACCATGTAATAGCCCGAACCCGCCAGAATGGCCGCCAGCGACAGGAAGGCGATGTGCGGCATATTGGGAATCAAGCCCATGATGCCGATGATGGCCGCCGTCAGGAACAGCACGCGGGGGTTGGAAAACAACTGCCCCATGATCTGCTGGCCGACGTCCTGGTCGTTGGCCACGCGCGACACCACCACACCGGCCGCCGTCGAGATGACCAGCGCCGGGATCTGCGCGACCAGGCCATCGCCGATGGTCAGCAGGGTGTAGACGCGGCCGGCCTCGCCCACCGACAGGTCATGCTGGGCCACGCCCACCAGCAGGCCGCCGATGACGTTGATCACCATGATCAGCAGGCCCGCCACGGCGTCGCCGCGCACGAACTTGCTGGCACCGTCCATGGAGCCGTAGAAGTCGGCTTCCTGTGACACTTCGGCGCGCCGCTTGCGGGCTTCGTCCTCGCGGATCAGACCGGCGTTCAGGTCGGCATCGATGGCCATCTGCTTGCCAGGCATGGCGTCCAGGGTGAAACGCGCGCCCACTTCGGCGATACGTCCGGCACCCTTGGTGATGACGATGAAGTTGATGATCGTCAGGATGACGAAGACGATGATGCCGATGGCGAAATTGCCGCCCACCAGGAAGTGGCCGAAGGCTTCGATCACCTTGCCGGCGGCATCCGGGCCGGAGTGGCCGTGCATCAGCACGACGCGGGTGGAAGCCACGTTCAGCGACAGGCGCAGCAATGTCGCGAACAGCAGCACCGACGGGAAAGCGGCGAAGTCCAGCGGCTTGCGCGTGAACATGGCCACCAGCAGGATCATGATGGCCAGCGAGATATTGAACGTGAACAGCAGGTCCAGGATGAACGCCGGCAAGGGCAGGATCATCATGCCCAGCACGAGGACGATCAACAAGGGACCAGCCAGCAGGCGCGCCTGGGCAGCGCCGTTGGCCTTGAACATGGCGAGCAATTCGCTCATTTACTCAGACTCCTTCGGCCGCGGCTTGCGCCTGCGGGTCGAGCTTTGACGGCACCGGCAGATCGGTGGGTGGCGACGGCTGCACCCAGCCCGGTCGCCAGGCGCGCAGCTGGAATACCCACGCCAGCACTTCGGCCACGGCCGTGTACAGCGCTATCGGGATTTCCTTGCCCACTTCAACATGTTTGTATAACGCGCGTGCCAAGGGCGGGGCCTCCAGCATGGGCACGCGGTTTTCCTGGGCGATTTCGCGGATATGGGCCGCGATCAGCCCCATACCCTTGGCGATCACGCGCGGGGCCGCGCCATCGCCCTCGACGTATTTCAGCGCCACGGCGTAGTGCGTCGGGTTGGTCACCACCACATCCGCGCTGGGAATATTGGCCATCATGCGGCGGCTCGCGGCCTGGCGCTGCTGCTGGCGCATGCGCGCCTTGAGCAGCGGGTCGCCTTCGCTTTCCTTGAATTCCTTCTTGACGTCGTCCTTGCTCATGCGCAGCTTCTTCATGTGGCTGAAGATCTGCCAGGGGACGTCGGCCAGCACCAGCAGAATCATCGACCCGATGATGAACGCGCTGCAGGTGGCGACGATCTTGAGCATGCCCATCAGCCCCACCACCGGGGTGGTGTGCATGAGCGCGATCATGTCGTCATGGTGGCGCCAGATGGCGACAGCGCCGATGCCGCCGACGATGCCCGCCTTCAGGACGGTCTTGGCCAGCTCGACGACGGTGTTCCAGGAGAAGATGCGGCCGAAACCGGCAATCGGGTCCAGCTTGCCCAAGTTCACTTCCAGGGGCTTGTTGGACCAGACCAGCCCGCCGATGGCCAGCTGCGCCGCCACGGACACCACGGCGACCACGACGAAGAACGGGGCCAGGACCAGCATGGCCTCACCCACGCTCTGCACCGCCGTGCTGATCATGACGGTGGTGTCGCGGGGAATGCGGGAATCGAATCCCAGACCGCTATGCAGGATGCCCGCCATGCCGCGATACAGCAGCGGCGCGCCCAGCCACAGGTAAGCCAGGCCGGCGACCAGCACCGCGAAGGTGCCGAGTTCGCGCGAACGCGGAACCTGCCCCTCTTCACGCGCCTTATCCAGGCGCCTGGGAGAGGCGGCTTCGGTTTTTTCGAGGTCGCTTTCTTCTGCCATGCAGGGGGTGGGTCATGCGGCGGCCATTCCGGGGATGGAGACCACTGACAGGCATTGTAGAAAACGTCGGGCGCGCGCGAATGGCGGATAAAAAGGGGGAAATCGGCGTTGTTTGCGCGTGGCCCATTTCCCACGGGGGCTTTGCCGGTCGATTTGGCCGATTTGCCCCCGCGTCGTTTCACGGACGCTTTGGCTGCTTGGGCCGGCCGCGCCGGCGCGGCCCGCGCCTCAGAAGCCCAGGCTGGCCAGCAGGTCGTCCACCTGGTCCTGGCTGGTCACCACGTCGGCCTTGCCTTCCGGGTTGACCTGAGGACCGTTCAGCAGCGAATTGGCTTCGTCACGCTTCTCGGTGGGAACGCTGTCCAGCAACACCTGCAGCAGTTCGCGCTCGATGGCGCCGACCACGTCCATCATGCGGACGATGACCTGCCCGGTCAGATCCTGGAAATCCTGCGCCATCATGATTTCCATCAGCTTGGATTGCGTGATCTGGGTCTGGCCCGGCACGCCCTGCAGGAAAGCACGGGTGTCTTTCACCAGTTCACGCGCCTGCGGCATCTCCAGGGGCTGGTCGAACCACTCGTTCCAGCGTGAATCCAACTGCTTGGCATTGCGGGCGAGATCTTCCTGCACCGGCTGCGCCGCGTCCACGGCATTGAGCACGCGGTTGGCGGCCTGCTCTGTCATCTGCGCCACATAACGCAGACGATCGCGGGCGTCAGGGATGGCCTGCGCGGCGTCCTTGATGGCCTGGTCCAGCCCCAGCTCGCGCATGCTGTCGCGCAACATGCGCGTCAACGAAGCGATGCGGTGGATCAGGTCGCTGGGATCGCCAGTGCCGGCTGCGGCCTGGGCCTGCGTGGTTTCGGTGGTTTCCGTGCTTTCCATGGCAACCTCAACCAGCGATCTTCTCGAAGATCTTGTTCAACTTCTCTTCCAGCGTGGCCGCGGTGAAGGGCTTGACGACGTAGCCGTTGGCGCCCGCTTGCGCCGCCGCCACGATGTTTTCCTTCTTCGCTTCCGCCGTCACCATCAGCACCGGCAGTTTGGACAGATTGGGGTCGGCACGGATCTGCTGCAGCATGGACAGGCCGTCCAGATTGGGCATGTTCCAGTCCGACACGACGAACTGGAAGCCGCCATTGCGCAGCTTGTCCAGGGCGATGGCGCCGTCCTCGGCCTCATCGACGTTCTCGAAACCCAATTCCTTCAACAGGTTGCGGACGATCCGACGCATCGTCGGGAAGTCGTCCACCACCAGAATCTTCAAACTTTTGTCAACCATCATAGACTCCAAGAAATGCTTGTGCCCTGTGAGCTCGCGCGCGCCGCGTCAGACGCGATGGCCGCGGTCGCCCACATTGGCAAGGATACGTTCGCTCATTGCGCCCAGCGCAACCACTTCATCCGCCGCGCCCAGGGCGATCGCCTCGCGCGGCATGCCGAACACCACGCAGCTGGCCTCGTCCTGAGCCAGGGTGCGCGCGCCGGCGCGTTTCATTTCCAGCAGGCCGACAGCGCCATCCTTGCCCATGCCGGTCAGGATGACACCAATGGCGTTGCGGCCAGCGGCCGCGGCTGCCGAATGAAACAGGACATCGACCGACGGCCGATGCCGGTTCACCGGATCGGACGGATCGAGTTCGATCACGTAGTTTGCCCCACTGCGGCCCAGGCGCATATGCATTTCGCCGCCCGGCGCCAGATAGACGTGTCCGGGCAACACCCGTTCACCATGCGTGGCCTCGCGTACGGTCACGCTGCACAAGGCATCGAGCCGCTGCGCGAACGAGCGCGTGAAACCAGCCGGCATATGCTGCGTGATCAGGATGGCGGGGCTATCGGCCGGCAGCGGCTGCAGGACATGCCGGATCGCTTCGGTGCCGCCCGTGGAGGCGCCGATGATGACCAGTTTTTCCGAGCTGGACAAGGGCGAACGCAGGATCTGCGGCGCGGGTCGCGGCGCGTTGGCGTGCGGTGCCGCCGGCAGCCGTGCCTTCGCGGCGGCGCGGATCTTGTCGGCGATCAGCTCGGTATATTCGAGCAGGCCGTCACGAATCCCCAGCTTGGGCTTGGTGACGAAATCGATGGCGCCCAGTTCCAAGGCGCGCAAGGTGATTTCCGAACCGCGTTCGGTCAGCGACGACACCATCAGCACCGGCATGGGCCGCAGGCGCATCAGCTTTTCCAGGAAATCCAGGCCGTCCATGCGCGGCATTTCCACGTCCAGCGTCAGGACGTCGGGATTATGTTTCTTGATCAGCTCACGCGCGACCAAGGGATCGGGGGCCGTGGCCACCACGGTCATGTCCGGCTGGCTGTTGATGATCTCCGTCATCAAGCCGCGCACCAGCGCCGAATCGTCCACGCACAATACGTTGATTTTTTTTTGCATCTTTGTGTCGTTCCTGGCCGTTGCTTACGACCTGCCCAAACATTCGTACACCGTCTGCCCGCGCAGACGAAAATCCCGGCTGATATAGGTGAAATTCTCGGAGTGTCCGGCAAACAACAAACCGCCCGGCTTGAGCAGCGGGACGAAGCGTTCCAGGATGCGCGCCTGGGTCGGTTTGTCGAAATAGATCATGACGTTGCGGCAGAAGATGGCGTCGAACTTTTCCTGGATGGGCCACGACGGCGCCAGCAGGTTGAGCATGTCGTAACGCACCAGCGCGGCGATCTCGGGGCGCACGCGCGCTTGTCCCGCCGCCGGGCCCTTGCCCTTGAGGAAGAAGCGGCGCAGGCGCGCCTCATCGATCTTGGCTACCCGTTCATAGGGATAAACGGCGCTACGCGCCTTCTGCAATACATTGGTGTCGATATCCGTGGCGAACACGCTGGCATTGGCCAGGGCGCGGCTGCTCAAGGTCTCGGCCAGCGTGATGGCGATCGAATACGGTTCTTCGCCGGTCGACGCCGCGCAACACCACACCGACACCGGATCGGGCCGCGAGGCGACGAACTTCGACAGGATGGGAAAGTGGTGCGACTCGCGAAAGAACGCCGTCAGGTTGGTGGTCAGCGCGTTGACGAAGTCTTCCCATTCCGGGTCGCCCACTTCGTGTTCCAACTGGTCCAGGTAGCTGGCGAAATCATTGCGTCCCAGCACCCGCAGACGCCGCGCCAGCCGGCTGTAGACCATCTCGCGCTTGTGTTCGCCCAGCGATATTCCCGCCCGCTCGTGGATCATGCGCCGCACGCGCGAGAAATCGGCATCGCGAAAATCGAATTGCCGTTCAACCTGGAAGGACGGCGCTGCCGCTATC
The DNA here is from genome assembly GCF_021325795.1 of Bordetella sp. LUAb4. Taxonomy (GTDB): domain Bacteria; phylum Pseudomonadota; class Gammaproteobacteria; order Burkholderiales; family Burkholderiaceae_B; genus Bordetella_C. Next base: position 74,725 of record NZ_JAHPZX010000002.1, read on the forward strand.
GTCGTCACAAAGGCCTCTCAAACCGCCGCCTGGGCCAGCCGACCGCCCGCGCCCGCCAGCACGGGCGCGCGTTGGCCGCCCAATTGCTGGGCCGACACGTCGATGACCTGGCCTTGATTGATCTTGAACACGGCCACGGCTTCGGCCAGGCGCTGCGCCTGTTCCTGCAGCGAACCCGCCGCGGCCGCCGCCTCTTCCACCAGCGCCGCGTTCTGCTGCGTCACTTCGTCCATCTGCGATACCGCCCGGTTGACCTGGTCGATACCGGTGGACTGCTCTTCGGACGCCGCCGAAATCTCGCCCATGATGTCCGTCACTCGCTTGACCGACGCCACGATCTCTTCCATGGTCGCGCCGGCGCGTTCCACCTGCTGCGAACCGGCGCCCACCTTGGTCACGGAGTCCTCGATCAGGCCCTTGATTTCCTTGGCGGCCTGGGCGCTGCGTTGCGCCAGCGAGCGCACTTCGCCCGCCACCACCGCGAAACCCTTGCCCTGTTCACCGGCACGAGCCGCTTCCACCGCGGCGTTCAGCGCCAGGATGTTGGTCTGGAAGGCAATGCCATCGATCACGCTGACGATCTCGGAGATCTTGCGCGAACTGGCCGAAATGCCCTGCATCGTGCTGACCACTTCATTCACCGCCACGCCACCGCGCGCCGCCACGTCCGACGCGCTGGCCGCCAGTTGATTGGCCTGGCGCGCATTGTCGGCGTTCTGCTTCACGGTCGACGCCAACTGCTCCATGGACGCCGCGGTCTGCTCCAGCGACGCGGCTTGCTGCTCGGTGCGGCTGGACAGATCGGTATTGCCCGCGGCGATCTCGCGCGAGCCGACGTTGATCTCATCGACCCCGCGCCGCACGGCGGACACCGTGCGGGTCAGGCTTTCCTGCATGCGCTTGAGCGCCGCGTACAGGCGGCCGATCTCGTTGGTCGAGCGCGTGTCGACGGCTTCCGTCAGGTCGCCCGCCGCGATGCGGTCGAAGCGATGCGCGGCGTCGTCCAGCGGATTGATCACGCGGCGACGCAGGAACAGATAGGTGGAGAGCACCAGCAGGATGGCGATCACGCCGCCCGCGCTGACGGCCAGCAGCACCCACTGGTAGCGCTGCTCGGCTTCGTCGAAGGCGGCCGTATTGTTTTTCGCGCGCCAGGAAGTGAACTGCCCCAGCGCCAGGTTGAAGCGGTCTTCCATCACGTCCGACACCATCTGGGCGTGCGATTGGAAGTTGGGCAGATCAGCCTTGTCGAGATCGTCGAACAGGGGTTTGACGCCGCCCTGCATCAGCGCGGCGAAGGCGGCGTCGATTTCCTTGAACTCGTTGTCCAGGCCGGCCGGGTGCGGCATGCCCTGGTAGCGCTTGAATTCCGACTGGGCCTTGTCATAGGAAATGCGCGCGAAATTCAGCAGGCTCTTGGCCGGGGGAGCCAGTCCAGGTTCCAGGATGACCGGGTCGCCGATGTGCTTGACCACTTCGCTCAAATGCACCGACGCCGCGCGGCCCAGGCCGATCAGCGTATTCTTGTACTCGGTCACGACGCCTTCCAGCGTCATGGCCAAGGCCTGGTTACGCCGCATCTCCTGCATCGTGTGGTTGCTGACATACAGCGATGCAACACCCAGCACCGCGCCGAGCACCAGCATCAATGAAAAAAACGCCAGCACGCCAAGCAGGCTGGCGCGTATCGACATATTGGCGAAGAAACGGCGCATCGCTGATTTTCCCCCGATCTATGTGGGCCGGTGTCCAGAGGACACCTCCCCCACCCTTTCTTCTTCCCGCGCGGCCAAGGCCCAGGCCTCAGGCGGCGGCTTTTTCCACCAGCGCCATTTCGTCGCTGGTCATCATCTTCTCGATATCCACCAGGATCAGCATGCGATCGTCGATCGTGCCCAGGCCCGTCAGGTATTCCGTCGACAGCTTGGCGCCGAACTCGGGGGCCGGACGGATCTGACCGGAATTCAGCATCAGCACGTCGGACACGCCATCGACCACGATGCCGACCACGCGGCGATCGAGGTTCAGGATGATGACCACGGTCTGTTCGTTGTATTCGACCTTGCCCAGATTGAACTTGATGCGCAGGTCGACGATGGGAACGATGATGCCGCGCAGGTTCGTCACGCCCTTGATGAAGGGCGGCACGTTGGCGATGCGTGTCACGGTGGCCGCGTCATAGCCGCGGATTTCCTGAACCTTCAGGATGTCGATGCCGTACTCTTCGTCACCCAGCGTGAACACCAGGAATTCGCTACCGACGTCTTCGACGCGGCTGCTCTGCGATTGCGGTTTGGCTGCCATTGTTGTTTCTCCCTCAATTCAGCATGGCTTCGGGTTGCGCCCACTTTTCGCGGTTGGCGCGCGCCAGAGCAAACACGTCGATGATCAGGGCGACACTGCCGTCGCCCAGGATGGTGGCGGCGGAAATGCCGGGCACCTTGCGATAATTCGATTCCAGATTCTTCACCACCACCTGGTGCTGCCCGACCAGATGGTCGACCAGCAGCGCGAAACGGCGGTCTTCGGCCTGCATGATGACGGCGATGGCCTGCGTCGGATCGGTCTGCGCGTTGGCCACGCCGAACACCCGATGCATTTCCACCAGCGGCAGGTACTCGCCGCGCACGTGCATCACGCGCTCGTTGCCGGTCACCGAATAGATCTGCTCATTGTTCGGCTGCAGCGACTCGGTCACGTGGTTCAGCGGCAGGATGAAGGTTTCCTCGCCCACGCGCACCGACATGCCGTCCAGGATGGCCAGCGTCAGCGGCAGCACGATACGGGTTGTCGTGCCCTGCCCCGTTATGGACGACAGTTGCACATGGCCGCCCATGTCCTGGATATTGCGCCGCACGACGTCCATGCCGACACCGCGGCCGGAGATGTCGGTAATCTTTTCCGCCGTGGAGAAGCCAGGCGCGAAAATCAGCTGCCAGATTTCGTCGTCGGTGGCGTTGTCGCTGACGGCGATGCCTTGCTGCACGGCCTTGTTGAGGATGCGCTCACGGTTCAAACCGCCACCGTCGTCGCTGACTTCGATGACGATATTGCCGCCGCTGTGCTGCGCCGACAACACCAGTTGGCCCACCGGATCCTTGCCGGCCTCGATGCGCCGTTCCGGCGTCTCGATACCGTGGTCCAGGCTGTTGCGCACCAGGTGGGTGAGCGGATCGATGATACGTTCGATCAGGCTCTTGTCCAGTTCGGTGGCGCGGCCGTAAGTCTGCAGTTCGATCTGCTTGCCCATTTTGCCGGCGATGTCGCGGACCAGGCGGGGGAAGCGGCTGAAGACATAATCCATCGGCATCATGCGGATGGACATGACGGATTCCTGCAGGTCGCGCGCATTGCGCTCGAGCTGCTCCATGCCGTTGAGCAGGCGATCGTGCAGCACCGGATCCAGCGTGGAGGCCTGTTGCGCCAACATGGCCTGCGTGATGACCAGTTCGCCCACCAGGTTGATGACCTGGTCGACTTTCTCGACCCCGACGCGGATCGAGGTCGATTCGCTGGCGTGGCTCGCTTGCGTATTGGCGGCGGCGGGCGCGCGGGCGGCGCGTGCCGGCTCGGGCTGGGCCGCGGCGGCGGCGGAGGACGCCTGCGCCACGACGGCGGCTGCTTCGTGGGCGGCGGCCTGGGTTGCGGTTGGCGTTGCCGGCTGGGTCACAGACTGGGTCACAGCCTGGCTCCCCGGCACAGCAGCCGCCGCCGTCACGGCCGGCGGCGCTGCCACGGGCTCGGCTTGCGCCTGCGCGGCGAACTGCTCCGCGGCCTGGGCGAACTCATCGACGGCCTGGGCGGCGCCGGCGGCCGGGGCCGCTTCGCGCGAGATGGCGATCTGGTCCGCATCCACGATGAAGCAGCAGACCGCTTCGATATCGTCGGACGAGCAGGTGCTTTCCAGCCACACCGTCAGGCCACCGCCCGCCTTGTCGCTGGCGAGCACCTGACCCAGGTTGCCCATTTCTTCCAGGATGGAAGCGGCATCCTTTTCCGAGATCTTGGTGATACGCAAACGCAGCGGCAGGTTGCCGGCGGGCGCCGCGGGCTGTGCCGCGACGGGCGCGGGCGTGGCGGCCGGGGCCGACGCTACAGGGGCGACGGGCGCTACGGGTGCTGCAACGACAGGCGCCGCGGCCACGGGCGTAACCGGCGCGGGCGCCTCGCCCTTGTGCTCCAGCGCCAGCTGGCGCAGCACCTGGCAAATACGTTCGTAGGCGGCCGCGTCGGGCTCCTCGGAGGCGCGATAGGCATCCAATTGGCTTTTCAACACGTCCTTCGTTTCCAGAAAAATATCGATCATGTCGGTGCGCAAGGCCATTTCGCCACGGCGTATCGCATCGAGCAGGTTTTCAAGCAGGTGAGTGGTTTCCGCCAGCAACGCGAAGGTGCCGAAGGTTGCCGCGCCGCCCTTGATGGAGTGCGCCGCGCGGAAAATCGCATTCAGCTGCTCGATGTCCGGGGAGCCGGCATCCAGTTCGAGCAGCAGTTGCTCCATCTGCGCCAGCAGTTCATCCGCTTCATCAAAGAAGGTCTCGTAAAACTGACTCAGGTCAAGACCTGTCATGGTCGCCCTTCCCTATCAACTCGGCTGCTCGCCGGACAAATCCAGCAATTCCGTCGCCATTTCCACCAGCAGATCGGGGTCGACCGGCTTGTGCAGCCAGCCGCATACGCCCAGGTCGCGCGCCGCGGTCTTGCTTTCCACGTCGTCCTCGGTGGTCAACACCAGCACGGGCACTTCCTCGTAACGTTCGACCTGACGCAGGCCGGTGATCAGGCCCAGGCCGCCCATCACGGGCATATTCCAGTCGCTTACCACCAGATCGACCGGCGTCTCTTGCGCAATGGCCAGATCCAGCGCTTCCTTGCCATTGCCGGCCGCGACCACTTTCCAGCCGGCGCCGGTAAGCGTTGCTTGAACTATCATGCGCATCGTCGCGGAATCGTCCGCAACCAGAATCGTCGCCGTCATTTACCCAAACTCCCTAGAGTCGATTACGGTGCCGTCGGCGCGGACGCAGCGGGAGTCACTGGCGCGGCGGGGGCGGCGACTGCCGTGGCGGCGGGTGCTGCTGCCGCCGGCGCCGTCGCCGCTGCCGTGGCGGACGCTACCGGCGTTGCGACGCGCTGCTCTATCGCGTTGCCGACCTGACGCCCATCCTTGCCCGTGACCTCGGTGGCCGCGGCATTCTCGCGGTCGAACCGTTCCTGCGTCTCGCGGTTCAACACCACCAGACTGATACGTCTGTTAACGGCAGCATAGGGGTCATCCTTAACCAGGCTATAACTGGAAGAAAGGCCCACAACACGTGCTACTTTGTTTTCCGTCATGCCGCCGGCCACCAATTCCTGGCGCGAGGCGTTGGCGCGGTCCGCCGACAGCTCCCAGTTGCTGTAGGCGCGTTCGCCCCGAGCGTACTGGCTGGCATCGGTGTGGCCGGAGATGCTGATCTTGTTCGGAATGTCGTTGAGCACCGGCCCGAGCTCGCGCAGGATGTCGCGCATATAGGGCTGCGGCTCGGCCCGGCCGGTGGCGAACATCGGCCGGTTCTGGTTGTCGATGATCTGGATGCGCAGCCCTTCGGGCGTCATGTCGATCATCAACTGCGGGCGGAAGTTCTTCAGCAGTGGGCTGGTGTCTATGGTTTTCTCGATGCGTGCGCGCACCTGTTCCAGACGGCGCTGGTCGCGCCGTTCGGCATCGCCCCTGACCTGGGCTTCCAGACGATTGCCATCGGCGCGGCGGGTATCGCCATCGCTGCGCAAAGGATCCGAGCCGCCGCCGGGAATGGCGCTGGTTTCAGCCGAATTGCTGGGGCCGCCGGTCAACGCCACATGCAGAGGCATGCGGAAGTACTCTGCGATACCCTTGAGTTCCTCGCGCGGCACGACGCTGATCAGCCACATCACGAGGAAGAAGGCCATCATTGCCGTGACGAAGTCGGCGTAAGCGATCTTCCAGCTTCCGCCATGATGCCCGCCGCCGGCGGACTTCTTCTTGCGGATGACGACCCGATGATTATTGACGGTAGCCATCTATCTTTCCCGAACGCCTCAAGCCTTGCCGGTGGAGGTCTTGGCCTGGCGCACGTGCTCTTCGAGTTCGGCGAACGACGGCCGCACACCCGAATAGAGCACCTTGCGGCCGAATTCCACGGCCAGCTGCGGCGGATAGCCATTCATGCTGGCCAGCAGCGTGGTCTTGATGCATTCAAGGATCTTGATCGACTCGGCGGTCTGCTTCTCGACACGCGAAGCCAGCGGCGCCACGAAACCGTAAGCCAGCAGGATGCCCAGGAAGGTGCCGACCATGGCCTTGGAGATCAGGTCGCCCAGCACGGCCGGCGGCTGATCCACCGCGGCCAGGGCCTTGATCACGCCCAGCACCGCGGCCACGATACCGAAGGCCGGCATGGCATCGGCCACGCTTTGCAAGGCGTGCACGGGCACATGGCGCTCGTGGCTGAAAGTCTCGATTTCCTCGTCCATCAGCGTTTCGATTTCGAAGGAGCTCATGTTGCCGCTGATCATGATGCGCAGGTAATCCGTGATGAATTCCATCAGCTTCGGATCCTTCATGATGCGCGGCGATTCCATGAAGATCGGACTGGACGACGGATCCTCGATATGCGATTCGATCGCCATCAGGCCTTCGCGGCGCGCCTTGTTCAGAATGACGTACATGAGCGACATCAGCTCCATGTACACATCCTTGCTATAGGGCGCACCCCGCAAGGCGGCCGGAATCGCCGCCTTGGTCAATTTGATCGACTTGGCGCTGTTGCCGGCAAGAAAGGCACCGATCGCGGCGCCGCCGATCAGCGTGAATTCGAACGGCTGGTAGAGCGCGCCAAGGTGACCACCCATGACGATGAAGCTTCCCACCACGGAAGCAATGACTACCAAGTAACCAATAACAATCAGCACATCAGGCCCCTGCCAGCTTAGACGTAATATGAACGCCCATCATCCACTGTTTCCCCCCACGCAAAAGCGTGGGTTACAGGGGAATTTTCGTGGCTTTTTGGGGTTATTGAGCGGAAATGGTCACAGACCGACGACGTCGGCGGCCACTCCGGCACGGCGTCCGGCACGTTCCTTGGCAGCCGCGCGGGTCTTGCCGGCACGGGGAGGGGGACGGCAGATGGCGCAGACGAAGTCGCCGCGCGGGTCGTGCGCATGAGCGATGAAGTGTCCGCCGCACTGCCGGCATTCGGACAGCTGCAGCATCTTGCCTTCGAAGAAGCGCACCAGCATCCAGGCGCGGGTGAAGCTCAGGACAGGTTCACCGCCTTCGCCGTCGGTGACGCCGTTGTGTTCCAGATACAGGCGGTAGGCATCGATGGTGGCGCGTATGCCTTTGCTGCCTGTGTTCTCGTTGAGGAACTTGAACACGTTGTAGAACAGGGACGAATGGATGTTCGGCAGCCAGGTCATGAACCAGTCGACCGAGAAGGGCAACATGCCTTTGGGTGGCGAGCAACCGCGGATTTCGCGATAGAGCCGCGCCAGGCGATCGTGGCTGAGGTTGGTTTCGGACTCGAGGACTTGAAGCCGTGCCCCCAGACCTATCATGGCGCTGGCCAGTAGGATTTCGTCGGCTTCTTGAGATACGCTTTTGGTGGCCATGGCCCGTTACAAACCTGACATATATAAAGAGTGAGAAGTGGCGTGAGCGCCGCTGCGCGTCAGGCCAACTGCTCGACGGGTTGCTTGGCCAACAGAATCGTGGCGTGGGCTTGTTGCAATGCGCCGCCCAGAACATCGTGGGTCAAGGCGGACAGCAGGCTGTAGTCGTCGAACCGGAAACGGCACAGCAAGGAGCTGGAGCTGGCCAATTTCACCAATTGCGCGGGCGACAAGCGAAGCAGGATGTCGGCTACCGGCTCGCTGAAACCGAGACGAAACATGGCGGCGGCGTAATCGTCGCGCAACATGCGTTGGGCCAGCAGCAAGTACGACAGATTGACTTCGCGGATGTCGGCGAGCAAAGAATTCTCGGTATGTTTCATGGGTCGTCCCTTGATCACTTTCTAAATGCGCTGTCCCAATGGCAAGCGCAAACAAACGTTACATACGACACGCTGGATTTCCCTCACGTTTGCAAAATGTGTCTTTTGTTCGCAAACGTCAGTGAATTTACCATGAGCACTGTCATTTTCTATGTCAAGTATGACAAAAATTGTTTGTTCGACAAATATCGCACTTCAAGGACATATATAGCAACATAGAAATTCCCTACTTTGAGTCAATTCTGTAAATAAGCCTTCAAATGCTAGCGTCCTTGGTCGAATGAATCGGGGCAAATTGCCGACAATTGCACGAAGAAGTCAGGAGTCTGCCAGGAAGCCGTCAGGCAGTCCGGATACGCCCGGACCTGCGGCGGTCGTTTGTAACGCTGTAGCCTGCGGACAACACGGAATCAGCCCTCTCCTGGCGCCCTAAGTTTTCGTTAGTCATAGCGCAATGCCCCAATCTGAAGACAGCCTGGCCGAATATGCCCCGCTCGTACGCAAGCTTGCGTTGCAGCTGCTCGCCCGGCTGCCGGCCAGCGTCGAACTGGACGATCTGATACAAGCCGGCATGATCGGCCTGCTGGATGCGTTTCGTCGTTACCAGGAAACCGCGGATGCCCAGTTCGAGACCTATGCCACCTCGCGTATCCGCGGGGCGATGCTCGACGAGTTACGGAACCAGGATTGGTTACCGCGTAGCGTGCGCAGCAAGGCCAAGCGTATCGAACAGGCGGTTGCCCATCTGGGCCAGCGTCTGATGCGCGCGCCCACCGAGTCCGAGATCGCGGCCCAGCTGGACATGCCGCTGAACGAGTACCACGAGATGCTGTATGACGCCCAAGGCGTGCAGATCGTGCATTACGAGGATTTCGGCACCGAGAATGGGGCCGACAGCAGCGATTCCGATTGGAGCAACGGCGCCGCGGCTGCCTCCACCAGCAGCAATCCGCTGGACAGCCTGTTGGCGGGCGATTTCCGCCAGGTGCTGGTCGAAGCCATCGACGCCCTGCCCGACCGCGAGAAGCTGCTGCTGTCTCTCTATTACGAGCAGGGCCTGAATCTCAAGGAAATCGGCGCCATCATGGAAGTGACCGAAGCCCGCGTCTGCCAGTTACGCAGCCAGGCGACGACGCGGCTGCGGGCTTACATGCATAACCAGTCATGGCGGGAAATGCCCAGCCACGGCTTGCTGGCGCACGTCGTTTGAGACGGCCTTTACCTTTTTAGCTATCTTCTTCATCCGGATCCGCCACCATGGACACGTCCCACGCTCGCGAAATGAATCAGAGGGTGAACGAGCCGCTATCGGCAATAGCGCCCGCGGCGTTGCCCGCGTCCACGGTCGACAGCCTGCCGCCCGCGCCGACGATCGCCGCCCACCCCCTGCAAAAAACCAGCGTCTACGTCACCCAACCCGTTTTGCCGCCGCTGGCGGAGTTCCTTCCCTATCTCGAGCAGATATGGGACAGCAAGATGTTGACCAACGGCGGACCCTTCCATCAACAATTGGAAGAGGCGCTTTGCGAATACCTGGGCGTGCCTTACATCAGCCTGTTCAGCAACGGCACGTTGGCACTGATCTCGGCACTGCAAGCGCTACGGGTGACGGGCGAAGTCATTACCACGCCCTATTCTTTCGTGGCGACCGCCCATTCGCTGGTATGGAATGGCATAAAACCCGTGTTCGTCGACATCGACCCTGTCACCATGGCGATGGATCCCGCGCGGATCGAAGCGGCGATCACGCCCAACACGGTCGCGATCTTGCCGGTTCATTGTTACGGCTATCCCTGCGATGTCGACGGCATCCAACGCATCGCCGATCTATATGGACTGAAGGTCATCTACGATGCCGCGCACGCGTTTGCCGTCCGCCACCGGGGCAACAGCCTGCTCAATCACGGCGAGATGTCAGTCCTGAGCTTCCACGCCACGAAAGTGTTCAACACCTTCGAAGGCGGCGCCATCGTCTGCCAGGACGCCAAGACCAAAAAACGCATCGACTACTTGAAGAACTTCGGTATTGCCGACGAAACCACGGTGGTCGCCCCCGGCATCAACGGCAAGATGAGCGAGATCAATGCCGCCTTCGGGCTGCTGCAGCTCAAGGGCGTTGATGATGCGATCGCCCAACGCGGCATCCGCGATGCCCGCTACCGCCAGGGCCTGGCTGGGGTGCCCGGGATAGCGGTGATGACGTCGATTGCCGGCATGGAACCCAACTATTCCTATTTCCCCATCTTCGTAGGCCCGGACTACGGCCGCACCCGCGACGAGCTCTACTTCGCCCTGAGGGCACGCGACATCTACGCCCGCCGTTATTTTTATCCCTTGATCAGTCAGTTTCCGATGTACAGGGGCGTGGCCTCGGCCGAGTCGGACAACCTGCCGGTGGCCACCCGTGCCGCGAGCCAAGTGATCTGCCTGCCGCTCTATCCGACGCTGCCTCTGGAGCAGTTGGACGAGATCGTGAATCTCATTCGCGATCTACCAAATCCTTGATATTCGCAAACGTAACTATAGGAAACACAGGGGCGGATTTTCCGCCCTTTTCTCTGGGGAGCGGCATCTATGGGCAGCCAACTTTCCCTCGCCGGACGAAAAACTTCGAAAAGAAGCCCTAAAGAATCGAATATCCCAGTCGTTATCCAGGCAGCGGAACACTTAACTCGGGTAGAACCGGGCGAGCCCACCGCGTTGTTGGGTAGCGATAGCTGCCCAGTTTGAAGAAGCCTTTCTCTCTCGGGAGCTATACATGTCTTCGGTTATCAATACCAACTACCTCTCTCTGGTTGCCCAAAACAACCTGAACTCGTCGCAATCCGCCCTGGGCACCGCGATCACCCGCCTGTCCTCCGGCCTGCGCATCAACAGCGCCAAGGATGACGCTGCTGGTGAAGCCATCGCCAACCGCTTCACGGCCAACGTGAACGGCCTGACCCAGGCTGCTCGTAACGCCAACGACGGTATCTCGATCGCTCAAACGACCGAAGGTTCGTTGGACGAAATCAACAACAACTTGCAGCGCGTTCGCGAACTGACCGTTCAGTCCGCCAACGGCACGAACTCGGCCAGCGACCTGAAGTCGATCCAGGCTGAAATCACCCAGCGCATGGCTGAAATCGACCGCGTGTCGGCTCAGACCCAGTTCAACGGCGTGAAGGTTCTGGCCAGCGATCAAACGCTGACCATCCAAGTCGGTGCCAACGACAACGAAACGATCAACGTCAACCTGAAGCAGATCAATTCGTCGACCCTGGGCCTGACCAACCTGGACGTGACGAAGGCCGTTTCCAGCGACTCGCTGGTTGCCGCCGGCAACTTCAAGGATGCCGTCGCTGGTAAGGCCGCTACCTCGGCCACCACCGTCGCTCTGGACTACTCGGGCGCCACCCCCGCCACCCCGACGCTGGTTGTCGGTAGCGACGGCGCTCTGTACGCCCAAAGCGCTGGTTCGCTCTACGCCGCCACGTACGATGCCAACACCAACACCGTGTCCTACGACACGAGCGGTGCTGCAGCGACTGCCGGTGTTGCCGCGACCACCGCGACCACCTACGTCAATAGCGGTACGCTGACGAACCTGAGCGATGTCAAGGCTGGTAAGGCCGACGACACCGCCGGCGCTCCGTCCTTCACCGTTTACCAAGCCAAGGCCGACGGCAAGCTGGTGGTGTCGGATGGTACGAAGTCGTGGAACATCGACGGCGTCACCAACAAGATCGACCTGTCGACCGGCAAGGTCACCCTGGGTGGCGCTGGCGCTACTGGTGCCGTGCCGACCGCTGGCGCCTACACCGAGGTTTCGAACGACAACGTCCTGACGTTGCCGGGTACGGACGCCGTGGCCACCGTGGCTGCTGTTGCCTACAACACCACCGACGCTTTCGCCAGCCTGGGTGGCACCAACACCCTGGAGAAGGACGCCAAGGGCAACCTGCTGGTCAAGAACGTCGGCGCCGACGGCACGACCTCGTACTTCACCGCCACCGCTGATGCGTCGGGCAAGGTCACCGCTGGCGACGAAGCCAACGTCGATCCGCTGGCCAACATCGACAAGGCCATCTCGACGGTTGACTCGTTCCGTAGCGACCTGGGCGCGATCCAGAACCGCTTCGAATCGACCATCACCAACCTGAACAACACGGTCAACAACCTGTCCGACGCCCGTTCGCGTATTCAAGACGCCGACTACGCGACCGAAGTGTCGAACATGAGCCGCGCTCAGATCCTGCAACAAGCTGGTACCTCGGTTCTGGCGCAAGCCAACCAAGTGCCGCAGACGGTTCTGTCGCTGCTGCGTTAATCGGTACTTCTCTGGAAGCCGGTCTCCGGCTTCCGGCAGATTGGACCCCGGTCCGCGTTCATTCGCGGTCCGGGGTTTTTTCATTGCCGGGCGGCTCGCCCCAAAGGGTCCGCCAAGCGCAACAGGCCGACGTTATGGGAGATTAGGCATGAAATATTGCGTTTTCCGTGGGATTCATTTTCCTTACTCCTTCCTACACTAGCGGCTGCATCCTGAAGCTATATCCGACCATGTCCAAGCCCACCGCAGCCCGTCTTCTGAATCGCCTCCCCGCCGCCAGCGCGCCGCGCAAGACGACCCCTGCAAAGGCGCAGAAGCTCGTCCCCCCCCAGCCGACAGATACCAAAGGCTGGTTGCTGCATGCGCGCCAGCTCATCGACGGCGGCCACGCCGAACTGGCACGGGAAGCGGCGGACAAGGCACAAGCTCTCGGCGACGACAGTGCCGGGCTGTGGCTGCTTTACGGCCGCATCGAAACGCAAGCCAACAATACCCGGATAGCGATAGGGCATTTCCGCAAGGCCATCGAGCGCGACGAAAATCTGGCGGACGCCCATCATGGCCTGGCCAGCGCATTGCAACGCGTCGACGAATGGAAGAATGCCCTCAGGCATATCGAGGTGGTGCTGAGCCTGGAACCACAGCGGCTGAGCGCGAAGTCGCTCAAGGCCCTGATCCTGATAGGGCTGCACCGCCATACGGAAGCAATCGAACTGTTTGAAGAGCTCGTCGATAAAGATCATCCCCAGGCTGCCTACGCGCACTTGACCAATCTGGGCAACGCCCAACGGGACGTCGGCCGTCTGGCGGACGCCGAGAAGGCTTATCGCAAAGCGGTGAAGTTGCGCCCTGACGACGTCAATTCTCGTTCCAATCTATTGACGCTGTTGCATTACATGCCGGAGCGCACGGCCGCGGAGATCGAGCAGGTCTGCCGTGAAATCGGCACGCTGTTCGCCAAGGATGTGAAGAGCGCCCGCCCTGTTCCGCGCGACAAAGCCCCGAACAAACGTCTGCGTGTCGGCATGTTCTCCGACGGCTTCCGCCAGCATCCGGTTGGCGCGATGACGGCGACGGCGCTCGAACAACTCGTGCAGCAGGGCGTGGAAATCCATGCCTATTCGACGACATCCGCATCGGACTACATCACCGAGCGGATCAAGGGTTTTTGCACCCGTTGGCTGGTCGTGACCAGCCTGACCGACGATCAGTTTGTCCAGCAGATTCGCGAAGACGAGATCGATATCCTGATCGATCTGGCCGGCTATGGCGCCGGTACGCATATGCGGGCGCTGACGCAGGAACCCGCGCCCTTGATCGTCAAATGGGTCGGCGGCCTGATCAATACCACCGGCCTCGAAAGCATCGATTACCTTATCACCGACGCCATCGAGTCGCCCCCGGGCACGGATCCCACCTATACGGAAAAGTTGATCCGTATGCCGGACGACTACATCTGCTATATGCCGCCGGCGCGGGTGCCCAATGTCGAGTCCTTACCGGCGCTCAAGAACGGCTACGTCACGTTCGGCTGCTTCAACAACCCGACCAAGATCAATCCCGTCGTCCTGGCGGAGTGGGCCGAGCTGTTGAAGATGGTGCCGGCATCGCGCCTGCTTCTGAAGAGCGGCGCCTACGACAGCCCGGTCATGCGCAAGATGGTGACTGACACCATGCTGGCGCATGGCGTCCCCGAGGAACGCATACAGTTCGCTGGCTATTCCATTCATTACGCGCTGTTCCGGGCCTACAACGACATCGATATCGCGCTGGATCCCTGGCCCTACTCGGGTGGCCTGACCACCTGCGAAGCCATGTTGATGGGCGTGCCCGTTGTCACCATGCCCGGCCCCACGTTCGCAGGGCGGCACTCGGCCACTCATCTGGTCAATGGCGGCTTGCCCGAGCTCGTCGCCAACGATTGGGACGAATACCGCGCGCGTGCGGCTGCCCTGGCCAGCGATCTGGACAATCTGGCGAATATTCGCGCCAATCTGCGCGAAACCTTGCTGAAATCCCCTGTCTGCGATGCCACGCGCTTTGCCGGCCATCTGGCCAACGCCTTTCGCGCCATCTGGCAGCGATATTGCGAAGGCAAGGCGCCGGCCGCCTTGCATATGTCCAAGGACGGTTCGGCGCATTTCGAAGGCGACGACACACCGATCAAACTGCTGCAGACGGACTTGCCGCCGGAGGAGCGCGGCTTCCAATGGCAGTTGCCGGGCAAGCTCATCGCCGTGGACAGCAGCGGCCGCTTGCTGGACCGCCCTTCGACCGAAGGCATGTTGTCGCTGAAAATGCTGGAAACCGTGGTCTTCGACCCCGCAGGCAACATCCGCGACCACGCCTTCGTCACGCGCGATGGCGTCCACTACCAGCCTGGCTTGAGCCTGGGTGATGGCCAACCCGCCACCCTGCACGACTGCCTGGACCCGCGACTGAGCGGCCTGTTGAAACCGCTGGACGCGGATTCCGCTCCCACGGCCGGCGGCCGCGTGCTGTTCCAACGTCCGGTAGCCACCATCGCGCTGGACCGGATCGACGGCCTGCCCGCGGTGGACTGGCTGATCCTGGACGGCAACAACGCCAGCGCCACCATCCTGGAACACGGCGTCCAGACCTTGGCCAATACCCTTTTGATCGACGCCAGCGTCGTTTTCATGGCAACGCACGCGGGGCAACCCACGCTCGCCGAGATCACGGACTGGGCCAGCCGCAACGGCTTCCGCCTGCATCGTCTGCATGACGCCACCATGGGCCATGCCAGCGTTCTGCCGGGAAGCCATACGCTGCCGCCCACCGCCCTGCTGCGTGCCGATGCACTCTTCGTGCCGATCGAGAGCCGCCTGGCGAAGCTGAATGCGGGGGAACGCCAAAAGCTCGCGTGCATCCTTCACCTGGGTTACGGCCTGGAAGATCTGGCCTATGAAACCCTGGCTGGTGACGATGCGGGCCTGCCCTTCGCGCAGGACTATCTCGACGACCGCCATGTGGCGAAGGCGCTAGGCCAGGACGCCGCTATCGGCGTGCATGAGGTCCGCAACCGTAATGAAGCGGCTGTAACAGTCCAGCTGGTGCGTAATCTGCATCAATGGAGTACTCCGGCGCTGGACGTCCTGCTCAAACGCAGCTTGAGCATGTCCACCCGTGAACCGCACAATCACACCGCGCATTTCCTGCTGTCTCACGGCTTGCTGGCCAAAGGCGAGCTAAAGCCCTCTGATGACGACACGCCCCACGCCGCGATGCAGCGCGACCTGGCGGCACGTTTGCACGCCATGGGTTGGCAGGGCAAGGGCAATCTATACAATTTCTGGCTGTCGGACGTGCGTGAAGTGCAGGATCGCGCCAATGCGAAGGTCAGCGTCGTCCTGGCTTCCGCGTATTTGACGGGGAGCATGATCTCCAGCCTGTTGTCCTTGAGAGAACAGGGCCAGGATGAGATCGAGATCGTCCTCATCAACCGCGGCGGGCCGGCGGGGACGTTTGAAAGCGTCCTGTCTCTGGTGGACCTCTACATCGAGACGCGCGGCGCGACGGGTGATTGCGTGGCGCGTAACCTGGCTGCCGTGTACGCCAAAGCGCCGATCTTGTTGTTTGTCGACAGCAACGGCGTGCCCGAGCCCGATCTGGTGCAGGCGCATTTGCGCGCCCATGCGAACCGCAATGCGGTCGCGGTACGTGGCGCTTACCGCCTGCGGGATGGCGGCAGCATGCCCGCCCTTTACAGCCTCGGCGCCGAAGCAATACCCTCCCTGCCCACCCTGGAAGGCAACGCTTCCTTCGCCCGCGAGGCGTTCGTCGCGGCTAAGGGTTGGGGGGACTACCTGTTGGGTGAACATGCGGGTATCGATATCGGCACCCGCCTGATCAATCACGGCTTCGACGAAGCGCAGCAGCTATACGTGCCGGACGCCGTCGTCCTCCTGGACGACGTGCTCGACACCGCGAAAGCCAGCGACAAGTACGCCACGCAGCGTTCACCCTGGTTGCTGCTGGAAGCATGGGGATCGACCAAATCCGCTCCCCCCGCCCAGCGCGCTGCCCTGACCACTGCCGCGCCCGTCCGTGCCCTGCCCGCGCCGTCCGATACGAGTGAAAAGCAGTTCGTGCATATCTGCTACAACAATATGCACGTACAGGGCTTGATCAGCACGCTGGACGACGATGCGCTCGGCAGAGATTTCGTACATAAGATCCTGATCGAGAAGGCACGCTCCGTGCCGGGCTACGACAACGACATTCGCGACAACAAGAACGCCTATTTCTTCGATAGCCAGACGGACTTCCAAAGAGTCGTCGAACTGTGCCTGCAGCCCAATGTGCAAGGCGTATTCGTGCATGGCCTGTTCTTCGACTGGCAAAAGGCATTGATCAAGGAAATCGGCAAGCGGGTCAAGGTCATCTGGGCAATCTGGGGCGGCGATCTGTACAACCCGATCGCCCAAGGCGCGCCCATCACTGACGTCGTCGCGCACATACACGCGGTCGCCACTGTCACCGAGGGCGATTACCGCCTGTTCTGCGAGACGTACGGCAAGAAGCCGAAGCTGACCATCGCCTATCCCAGTTCAGTCGAGATGGACAGCATCGTCCTGCCCGCGACCAAGCCCAACGTCATCTTCGTGGGCAATAGCGGCGACCCCGGCAACCTGCACATCGAGATCCTGGAAAAGCTCGCGGCCAAGAAAGACATCAAGGACTATGAAATCGTCCTGCCCGTCTCGTACAACTTCCAGCCCGATTACAAGAAGCAACTGACCGCCAGTATCGAGAAGCTGGGCCTGGCCAAGCAGACCCGCCTGCTCACCGAGTTCATCGAGCCCAAGCAGTACCTGACGATGCTGGGTACCGCCAAGTACTTCATCACCGCGCATCAGCGCCAGCAGGCCCTGGGCAATCTGGTGGCATCGCTGTACTTCGGCAACGCCACCGTGCTGCGCGAGAAAATCAAGGTCAACGGACAGGTTGTCGCCAACCCGAGCTGGGATGTACTGACGCAGCAGTTGCAGGCCAAGCCGCTTTCCTACGACGAATTCGCCGACTGCAAGCGGCTTGCCGAACTGCCTGCCCTGCCCGCTGACGCCTACGCGGCCCAGCAGGCCGCGCTGCTCGAACGCTGCGGCCGGGCCGGCATCGTCAGGCTCATGAAAGAGCAGTTCGAGCAGGCTGCTCGGTTTGAGTAGCGGACGCCGCCGCCGTTGACCCAGGACATCAAGCCATGAATGCCTCCGCTCTCTCCACGTCCGCAGGGATAGGCGCCAGGATACTCGACCTGGCGGGCCACCTGCCGGACGCGATTCTGGACAATGACACGCTGGCGGCCTTGTATCCGGACTGGACGGCGCAGAAGATCCACGACAAGACGGGTATCCAGTCCCGCCATGTCGCCGCCAAGGGCGAGACCGCCGCCGATCTCGCTTACCACGCCGCGCAGGCCCTGTTCGCCCGTGGCGCGTTGCGGCCGCAAGACGTGGATTTCGTCATTCTCTGCACCCAGGCGCCCGACTACGTCCTGCCCACATCAGCATGCATACTGCAGGATCGCCTGGGCATCCCGACGTCGGCAGGCGCCTTGGACGTCAACCTGGGCTGCTCCGGTTACGTGTACGGGCTGTCGCTGGCCAATGGCCTGATCGCGTCGGGCGCCGCCCAATGCGTGTTGCTGCTGACGGCCGACACCTACTCACGCTACATCCACCCGCTGGACAAGAGCGTACGTACCCTGTTCGGCGACGGAGCGACGGCCACCGCGGTGGTCGCGGATGCGCAAGCAGCGCCGCGCCTGGGACCCTTCGTTTTCGGCACCGACGGCAGCGGCGCGGACAACCTCATCGTCAAGGCCGGCATGTTCCGCCAGCCGCTCGACGCGGCGAGTCAGCTGGAAAATACCGATGCCTCGGGCAATGTCCGCAGCGCAGCGCACCTGTATATGAACGGCGCGGCCGTGATGGCATTTTCGCTGTCGACCGTGCCCAAGGCGGTACGGCAGCTATTGGACAAGGCGCAATGCGCCGAATCCGACATCGATTACTTCGTCCTGCATCAGGCCAACCGCATGATGCTGGACGCCCTGCGCAAGAAATTGCAGTTGCCGCCGGAAAAGCTGCCCATCCTGATGGAGCTGTGCGGCAATACGGTTTCTTCGAGCATTCCCCTTGCCCTGATCGCGATGCGCGAACAGGGCACGCTGACATCCGGCCATCGGCTTGCGCTGGTCGGCTTCGGCGTGGGTTATTCCTGGGCCGCGTGCCTGGTGGATTTTTAAGGAGTTGAACATGAACGAGTTTTATACCGGCATGTCGGAAGTCCTGGAAGTGGACGCGGGTACGATAGTCCCGAATTTCGATCTCGCCACCGTCGCTTGGGATTCCCTGGCCATCGTGTCGACCATCGCCCTGGTGGATGATTGTTTCGGCGTGCTGTTGAATGGACAGGCGCTGGCCAATTGCGCCACCATCGCCGACATCGAAAAGCTGATTTCCGCCGAGAAGGTGTGACCATGGCCGCAACGACCGCTGCCGGCAAAGAGATACGCTTGTCGGGTTCCAGTATCGCGGGTGTGGCTGCCTGCATTCCTTCCCAACGAATCGGCAATGACTATTTTGTCGAGAAGTTCGGCGAGGCGGCGGTCCGCGACGTGGTCAAGATGATAGGCGTGCAGGAACGCCGCTGGAGCGCGCCGAACGTCAGTACCGGCGATCTATGCCTGCTGGCCGGAAAGCGGCTGCTGGCTGGGCTGGACTGGGATCCCGCGTCGGTCGACGCCATAATCTTCGTTTCCCAGACGCCCAATTACCGCTTGCCCGCGACGGCCTGCGAATTGCAATCCGGGCTGGGATTGCCTACTCATTGCATCGCCTTCGATATCAATCTGGGCTGCTCGGGCTATCCCTATGCGCTGTGGCTGGCCTCCAGCATGATCAGTAGTGGAAGCGTCAGGCGCGTGCTTCTTGCGGTGGGCGACGTCAGCAGCAAGATGGCGGATCCCGACGACCGCGCTACCGGCCTGTTGTTTGGCGACACCGGCACCGTCACGGCGGTCCAGGCCGATGATGGCGCCGAGCCGGCGCACTTCATTCTGGGAACCGATGGCGCCGGTGCCGCTAACCTGATCGTGCCCGAAGGCGGATTCAAGACGTACCCGGCGGCGATGGACGCCCGCATGAATGGCAAGAACCCATGCCGGCTCTATATGGATGGTGGTGAAATTTTCAATTTCACCTTGCGCTCGGTGCCGCCCTTGGTCCAGCGCACCGTGGAATTCGCTGGCCATGACCGGGATAGCTATGACGCATTCCTGTTCCACCAGGCCAACCTTTTCATGCTCAAGCATCTGATCAAGAAGTCGGGACTGGCCGCGGACAAGGCGCCGATCAATATCGATCGCTATGGCAATACGAGCAGCGCTTCCATTCCTTTGCTGATGTTGACAGAAATGCGTGAAGCGCTGTTGACCGATCGTCGGCGGTTGGCGATGTTCGGCTTCGGCGTTGGCTATTCCTGGGCGTCGGCCGCCATGGCCGTGGGCCCCTTGAAGTGCGCGGAACTCATTGAAGCATGACACTCTTTTCCGAACAGGCCCTATCGGGTAACACGTATCTCGTCACCGGCGCGTCGTCCGGCATAGGACGTGCCACGGCAGAATTGATCGCCCGCCTGGGCGGCACGGTCGTCCTGGGTGGACGCGATACCGAGCGGCTGGAACAAACGCTACAGGGTCTGAACGGCTATGGAGAGCGAAGCCACCAACTGGCCGCTGTCGCCCTGACGGATGCCGACCAGACGTGCGATTGGGTCAAGGGCGTGGCCGCGCAAGGCGGCGAACTGGCGGGAATATTCCATGCCGCGGGCATCGAGTTGATACGCCCGATCAAGATGACCAAGCAGGCACAGCTGGATAATCTGTTCAGCAGCAGCCTCTACGCCGCTTTCGGTATCGCGCGCGCCGCCAGCCTGAGAGGTGTCCTGCGCGATGGCGGATCCCTGGTTTTCATGTCCTCGGCGGCTGGATCGCATGGGCAGGCCGGCATGGCGGCCTACTCCGCCGCCAAGGCCGGTATCGACGCCATGGTGCGGTCACTCGCTTGCGAAATGGCCGCGCGCCGCATACGCGTCAATAGCGTCGTCGCCGGCGGCGTCAAGACGGCCATGCATGAGCGTCTGGTCAACAATAGCGGCGAGGCAACCACCGCCGATTACGAAAGCGCCCATTTGCTGGGGTTCGGAGAAGCGGACGATGTGGCGCAAGCCGTCGCCTTCCTGCTCAGCGACGCGAGTGCCTGGGTGACCGGCAGCGCCATGGTCGTGGATGGCGGTTACGGAGTCCGGTAATGACTGAACGTTTGATACTAGTCGGTGGCGGGGCTTTCGCCCGTGAACTGATCAACTGGACGCAGGACGCCATGGACGCGGCCGGCAAGCCCGGGGTTGCCGGGTTTCTCGATGTCAGTCCGAATGCCCTGGATGGATTTTCCTATGGCGTGCCCTGGCTTGGCGACATCGACGATTACGTACCGCAAGAAGGCGATCGATTCGTGATGGCGATCGGCGATCCGGTCGGCAAGCGTACGGTGGCGCGCAAGCTGCGCGCCAAGGGTGCGCGGTTCGCCACCATCGTGCATCCGACGGCTATCGTCGCCCGCAGCGCCAAGCTGGGCGAAGGTGTGGTCGTCTGCCCGCTCAGCATCGTTTCCGCGGATGCGCAGGTTGGCGATTTGGTCGCCATCAATAGCCATTGCGGCATCGGGCATGACGTGCGAATTGGCGATTTCTCGACCTTGAGCGGATTTATCGACTTGACCGGATGGGTGCAGGTGGGCGAAGCCGTGTTCTTCGGCAGCGGTGCGCGCGTCCTGCCCAAGACCAAGATAGGCGACGAGGCGCGCATAGGCGCCGGCGCCATCATCATGCGTGCGGTCCCGGCCGGCGTGACCATGTATGCCCCCCCGGCAAAGAAACTCTGACATGAGTCTGGACAACACGCTGTTCACCAACTATTGGCATCTGGCCTGCCACCGGCGCGAGCTGGCCAATGAAGGCGATTTCGTCCGGCTGAGCACGGTCGTGGGCGACGTGGTGATGTACAACGACGGCGACGACATCGTGGCTTTCGACAACCGCTGCGCGCATCGCGGCGCTCGAATCTACGAGGGTGAATGCGGCAACCAGGCCCCCACCTGCAAATACCACGGGTGGACCTACCGGAATGGCATGACAATCATTCCGGAGCGCGAACGCTTTCACAACTGCAATATCGAGGCGGCGCGCTTGCGCACATTCGCCACCGAATGGTGTGGTGACTTCCTGTTTTTCAGTGTCACGCCGGCGCATACGCTTGAAGCGCAACTGGGTGACGCCGCCCGCATGGTGGAAGACATCTCCTTCAATATCGACCGGCGCATCGATCACAATGCCTACGAGTACCCCTGCTACTGGCCCCTCGCTATCGAGAACGCGCTGGAGAGCTACCATGTGGCGATGGTGCATGCCGATACGCTCATGGGCCTGGAACTCGAAGATGGCGAAGACGTTTTCTTCGGTGACAACTCCATCATCTACGCGCCCATCGGCAACGCAAGGCTGAGCAAACAGCTGAAGCGCTTGCGCCCACTTTTCGAGATCGACTTCCAGTACGAGGGTTACATGTCCCTGTACCTGTTCCCTTTCTCGATGATCTCGTCGACGTATGGGTATTCGTACTCGATCCAGAACTTCTTCCCCAAGACGGGAACGCAGGACACGAGCAACTTCATCAGCCGCCTTTATACCGCTCCGGCGCGCGCGGTCAACGCGGCGGCAATCCTGGCGTCCTTCTTCGATTCATCGGTCAAGATGAACCGGGACATATTCAAGGAGGACGCTGACGTGTGCGGATTGCTGGCGCCGGACACATGGTCGATGGAGCCGCTGCAATATATGTCGGAGCGCGAGCGCAAGATTTCGCACTTCCGTGAGTCGTGCCGGCGAGCGATGTCGGGACTGTCTGAATCCGCATACGCCGGAGCCTGATGATGAAATTTGCTTTACTGGCCTTGATCGCCAGCGCACTGCCCGGATTCTGCGTCGCGGCCGACCTTGCCTCGACATCGGTGCAATGTCCTGCCACGCTGGACAGCAGCTACAAGCCGCAGCCCGGCAGCCGCTTGATCGGTGCCGAGGTCCAGGGCAGCCGCGCGTTGGCACACGCATCGATGGCGACCGGAACGCCCGCCGACCAGCATGCGAACGCGCTGTCCGAGTTCGAACAGGACGAAGAAGCCACCAAGGACGGCTTCGTCACCTACACCTATTATTACGAGACGACGGCCCAATCGCCCTTGTCCGTTATCTGCGCCTACGGCGAAGCGCACGGCGCCAAGACGTCCCTGCTGCTGTTGCCCGTTCCCAGCGATACCAAGGGCATCTGCAAATTCCGCATGCCCTCCCCCTCGGTGCCCGATACTCCCGCAAAGCGTTCGAGCATGACCTGCGACGTGAGGTAAGGCCTGCCGGAAGCGGGGCTCAGGCCGGATTCAAGACAGCGGCGATACGGCGGGAGGCGGCAGTGGCTCCCGCTCCCAATGGCTTGAGATGGTCATAGTCGCCGAATTCAGTATCGGCATAGTCATCCGAGGCGTACAGATCGAGCACCCGCAGATCCAGCGCTTGAGCGTACCGGTCGACGAGTTCATACAAAGGCCCGAACACCTCCCGGGCCCCGCCCAAGGCCTTTTTGTAATCAGAGCGCGCGGGCGGAATGACTATGTACACCTTGTGCCCGTTCTGTTTTGCCAGCTCAAGCATCTGGACCAGGTGAACGTGCATCGTTTGATCGACGTTCAAGCGTAGGTGCTGCTGCGCACGCTGCTCGGCCCCCAGCTCCGCGGGCAGGAATTCCTTTGCCACGGTCGGCAGAAAACCGTTCAGCCCTGGAAAACGCCTTTGCTGTTGCAGGGTGCCCTTTACATGGTGCTTCAACCGGTTCAGCTCGGGATCGATGAAGTCGATATCCAGCTCGAAGACCTCGTTGGCCGCGATGGATATGCCGGCTTGCGATTTGGACTTCTCCAGGGCGAAGCCGGACGAGAAAGCGGAATAGAACAGCACGATGTTTTGCAGGTCCGGCAGGATCCGCGCATATTTGCGATACAGCAAATACGAGTGCAGCAGGTCCTGGGAGCTGTAGCACAGGTTGAACGTATTCGTGCAATAGGCCGGATTCAAAGCGAAGTCGCCATGCGAAGAGCCGACCGCCAGGGTCTTGACGGACTTCCGAGCTTCCAGCATCTCCCGCTTCGTATGAAAAATGTCCCGCCATATCGGCAGGTTCAAAGGCACATCGGGCGGGGGAAGCGTTGAAGACTTGCTCGTTTTCATTCTATTGATCTCTGGCTGCGTTCGACATGGCCGCATCTTAAAACGGGAACGATCGCGTGACAGGGTAAAGTAAGCCCCGATATGACCGACAATTCTTCGCTGTCACCTTCGCCCCCTACCCCTATGCCCGCCCATGCCCACTGGCGCTTGCGCGCGACCCTCTTTCTTATCTGGCTGCTGGGTGGCTGTGCCGTGGCCGCCGGCTTCGCCATCAACAGCCGGCTGTTCGGCGGCGAGCCACTGCGCGAGGTGGCGACGCAACTTCCGCGGATGCTGGGCGATGGCTCGGTGAGCTTCGTGCTGATCGTGTGCCTGGCAGGACTTACCGGCATCGCCTTTGTCTGCTACCGCGCCTGGCGGCGCCGCGCGGATCTTGGTGACTACTGGTACCTGGGCGCCCTGGCCCTGGGCGTCTATGGCTATTTCGTCGCCTGGACAGTAGGCGGAGTGGTGGTGGGGGTGATGATGACCGTCGCCGAAGGCTGGGGGAGTTTGCTGAATTTTCCCAAGGCGGTGGTCATGGCCTGGCTGTTCGGCATCATGGGGATCATGTTCAACGTGCTCAATCTGTTGTTCGTCGTGCCACAGGTGATCTGGTGCTGGCAGCGTACGCTGCACCGGGCTCGGTTGCGCGCGCTGCCGCCTGAGCTCCCACCGGCCCCTCCGCTCTCCGAGTCCGCTGCGTCCACTGCGTTCTCCGCGTCCTCCCTGCCCTTGCCAGTGTCGTCCGATCGGATCGATCAGCCCGATGCACCGGATCTGCCTGATGACGCCGACGAGGCCAATCCACCCGCGCTGCCCTCGCCCTGGCCGCGTCGCCGCGTACTGGCGGCCTGGGGCATCGGTGCGATTGGCCTGGTCCTGCTGGACTATCAGTTCATGAAGGGCCGCTGGCCCATCGAGGACCTGCATGTGGACCTGGGCCAGGACGTCACCGCCTGGATGCAGGCGCGCGGCCCGCAGCACTTCGATTCCTACCCAGTCCGCGAGATCCCCACCTGGGTCTGGACCGTCAAGGCGCCCATTCCAGACGATGTTCCGGCCGTCTTCGAACACGGCGCCCTGCGCGTGCAATGGTCTGGCATCGAGGGCTTCGACCTCATGAACGGCAGCGAGGACGTCAACGACCATCGCATCCGGGCCATCGAATGGCGCTATCAGTCGGACAGACACTACTCGCATGAACAGGGACTGGCCTTCGTACAAGCGACACTGGCCCAGTTCACGCAGGGCGCCTGGCAGGCCGAAACCCTGGCGGCCGACAAGGACACCATTGCACCCGCGCCCGGGCAAGTCCCGAGTCTCGTGACCTGGGAAGCGCTGGTAAGCCGGCGCAAGCCACTGCGCTGGTCCTGGCTGGCGGGAGACGTACGCGCCACGCTGAATGTAGGACCGGCCTGGAATTTCGAGCCCGGCGAGCCGCCAAGCTACACGGTGATATTGCGTTTCGAGGAAAGAACGGCGCCTTAGGAATCAGCACACGCCGCTACCGCAGCCAGCGGCCGGGGCTATAAACGAATTAGCGAATTTATCGAATAAAGATAACTTTCCTGATTTCCCTAGTTTTCTCCTTCCCACTTGGCCGGTGCAAACTCAATGCAGTCAGCAACCAGCCAAGCCGCCCGGTCTATTTCCCGGGACTTTTCGCCGGCGCCAGCATCTTCGAAGCTTCCTTCGACAGATCGACGCCTTTCTCACCCGGCTTCATGGGCTGCCAGGCATACCAACGCCCCTTCGTCTGCGCGGACACACACTGCGCCAGGGAATGCGTACCGCTCAGATCCACGACGTTGATGCGCAGTTTGGGTTTTTGCTGCGCGATCTGTCCCGCGACCGCGCACAGGTCCTGGCCGCAGGCATCTTCGCCGGCAAGGAATATGAACACCAGGGCATCGCGCTTGATTCCGTCCACGGACGCGGCCGCCAGTTTCAAGCCCTCACCCAATGCCGCCTTCCCTTCACTTGTCCCGCCCTGCATGGCTTTCACCAAATCCGGACGTTTGTCGGCGGGAAATACGCCATGCCCCTCCGGCGCCCGGCATTCGCCAGCGGGAAACGTGACCAATTGCGTGACCGTATCCTTGGGCAGCCCGCCGACGATACGCTCGATCTGAGCCCGGCCAATGGCCAGACGCGGGGTCGTGCCCGTCTTGGGAGGCGTTTTCATACGCTGCCCCGATTCCAGCACCATGACGAGCTCCGTAGGCCATTCCGGGTCGCGGGCCGGCTCCGGCTCCGGCGGCGGTAAGGGTTTGGGTTTGGGTTCCGGCGCCGGCGTCGGCGCGGCAACGACCGGCGGCAGCGCGACATGAGGCTGCAGCCACCACCACAAGGCCCCCAGGAGCAAAGCAAGTAAGAGCAGACTGCTCAACGCGATCCGCCACCAGCGTCTTGGTCGAGGAGCAGGCCGCGCGGCGGCCACCGGCGGAGGCGCCGGGTCGTCCGCAAGACAAATCAGCAGCCGCCCATCCACGCTGTACAACTTATCCAGCACGGGCGCCGTCCGCAGCGCCTGCATCTGCCCGGCCTGCTCGTCCAATGCACGCGCGCGCATGGCTTCGACCAAACCATCCAGCGTCGCCATGTGCGCATCGTAGGCCCGCAGAAGCGCCTGTTGTGCTTCTTTACTCAAGCCGGCATAGGGCGTCACCATGCCCTGCTGCGACGTCCACCATTCGAGCACACCGTCGTCGCCCAGGCGAGGCATGGCGTAGACCGCTGCCACGCTTGGGGAAAAGTGCTTGCGTATGAGTGCTATCGGGCGGCCATAGGCCCTGTCCAGCGAGGCCTCCGTGGTGTGTCCGCGGGGATCCCGCAAAAAGCGCTGCATGACGATATCTCGAATAATGGGTGGTCGTGTTTCTGAATGCCGCGGTCCTGGTCGCGTGTTGCTGCCCTACGGCACCAGGTCCATGCTCTTCTGCAGCTTGTAGACCTCCGCCTGCCTGGCCTTGATCTGCGCCTCCAAGGCCGCATCCGACGCGTTGACGTTGATGGGGGTACTCAAGGTCTTCTGCGACTGCGCCAGCTGCCGCTTGAGCTCGGCATTGTTCTGCGACTTGGCCTTGGCCTGCGCCAACAGCTTCTTCACGGAAGCGGACAGCGCGTCGCGCGCCTTGGTCTTTTCCGCCAGGGTCTTGCCGATGGCCGCACGCTGCGCCTCCAGATCGGCCAGCACCTGCCTGGCCTGCGCGTTTTCCGCCTGCGCGGCCCGCACGTCGTCTTCGCGCTGAGCCACGTGCTGGCCGTAGCCGCCGCCCACATCGCAGTTCATCTTGGTAATGAAGCCGGCGTCCTTGTTCGCGGGATCACAATCCGCCGCCGTCGTGGCGCAGCCGGTCAGCACCGCCAGCAGCAGCGCCGCGGCGGGCAGTCGCATTTTCGTCAACCGGGCCTTCATGCCTTCGGCTCCCCGAGATCGATGGCGCCGCGCAAAGCGAAGTAGCTATCCGCCTCTTTGTTCAACTGGGCGATCTTGGTGTCCAGCACAGCAAGCTGCTTCTGCATTTCCTTGCTGTCCTTGGCGCTGGCGTTGGTTTGCGCGCCGGCGTCGCGGTACTGCGCGGACACCTTGTTCATGTTATCCAGATCGCTCCTGATCCTGCCGATATTGGCATCGATCTGCGCCAGCTGCTTTTGCGCGGCCGCCTTGTCGGCGGTCTTCGCGGCAATCTCGGACTGCATCCGCAACATGCTCGCCTTGTCATCGGCGATCACGGCGGTAATGGAGTTGCTGCGATCCTGCACCTTCTGCGTGTCGGCCTTGATATCGTCGCCCATCGCCTTGAGCTGGTCGGAGGTGTTCTTGTACTGGCTGCGACGGACGTCCAGATAGTAATTGGCCCCCATCGCCACGCCGCAAGCCGCGACCGCACCGACAATGGCGGCCGGCGCCTTGTTCTTGCCGCCTGCCAGTATGCCCACCAAGGCCCCTGCCGCTGCCCCCATCATGCAGGCCTCAAGCGCGGATTGGCTGAAAAACTTGGCGTCGCTGCCCTGCGTCAAACGCGGATCGGGCTTGACGCCGTTGTTATTCAACATGCCGCTGCCCGTGCTGGCGCAGCCGCTGAGCGCGAGGGAACACACCAACATGAGGGCAACGGGAATGCGATGCCACTTCCGTTCGAGAAAAGACATGAGAGCTCCTTGATGTTTATTTATTGACTGCAACGCATGAGTCCAACCATGCACGACGGTCGGCCTTCTTATTTCCCAGGTACGCCTTCTGGTGCGACCAGTAGGTAGCGAGATACGGTCGCAGGCCATTGAGTTGCGGGTTCTGCTCGAACATCTTGTTGAGCACTGGAACCTGCTTGGCCAGGTTCTCGGCGCCATATAACGTCGCGGCATCGACCAGGCTGCTGGCGTAGTACTGCGTCACACCGTCCACCCGGCGCTCATCGCTCGTCAGCAATTGTTTGCGCCGCTCGCAGGTCGCGTCCGTATTGCCGCCTTCGCAGGTGGACTTGTAGACTTCACGCAGAAAATTGCGATGCTCGCCGTCGTCCTTGAGCTTGGTGCACAGGAACGCGCCCAGGTTCAGGCTGGCCCGGATCGCCTGGTCACGCGCCTCTTCCTGCTGCTGATTGCTCGCGCGCAGCTTGCCTTCCAGGCTGGCCAACTGGTCCTTCAGCTTCTTGTCCGTGACCTTGCCGGCCAGCGTATTCAGTTCAGTCACCGCGGACGCGCCCTTCTTCGATGCGTCGGACGAGACCTGGCCATCACCCAGTTTCTTGTAGCTGGCCTCGAGTTGCTTCACACGCTCGCGCGTCGTCATCTCGCGCGAGGCGATCACCCAGCGGAAGCCCACCGTCTTGTTCTTGATCTCGCCGTCCTCGTCATAGATATTCCCTTCCTGCCTCAAGGACGCGCGCAACTCTGACTCCGGCTGCGTGTAGTCCGAGCCGCGGATCACAAAGCTTCCGGCCGACCCATATTGCCGATCGAGTTTATTGAGCCGAAATGAATCTATCGTCATCTCGGAGACATTGCCCAGCATGTCGTGCAAGCCCAGGGGGTTGGGCAATAGTGCGCCGAACCGGCCGATCTTGCCGTTGGAGGACTGCGCGCCGCCGAACAATTCATACTGCGTGATTTGCCCATCCGGCATGGGGTAGCGTGCTTCGGCGAACTGTGCGCTGTCGACCTTGATACCGCCGCGCGCGGCAAACTCCCATTCGACTTCAGTAGGCAGACGCACGAACCCCGAGACCTTGTCTTCCATGGGCAAGGCACCCTTGGCGTGCTGGCGCAGCCATATGTTGTACAGATGCGCCGTGCGCAAGGCCTCGAACCAACTGACCCCCGTGACGGGAAAACGCCCGTCAGCGGCCTCGGGGTTCGGACACTTGGCCAGGTCGCCACTGCTCAGCGTGGACAAGGCGAGATACTGCGTGGTGGTGAGCTCGTACTTGGCCATCAGGTAGTAGCTGGACTTCGACTTCTTGTCCGCGCTGTCTTCGGTAAACGCCCCCGCGATGAATGCCTGCCGGCTTTTCTCCACGAAGGCATAGGCGCCACCTTCCTGGCCCACCTGGATGGGAAGGTCGGCCAGCGGCTCGCCCACAGGCACCACCACTTTCCTGAAGACGATGCCGCCTTCGCAAGGCAAGGGCAGCACGATGTCGCCCTCGGCAGGCTTGGGGTTGTAGAAACGTGCATCCCACTTCGGGCTGGGCACTGTCGCATCCGCCGCCATCGCCGCATGGCATGCAGGCAAAGCCAGCACCATCTGAACCGCCCATCGGCCAAGCACTTTAGATTTCACGCAAACTCTCCGCGGGTTGAATACGTTTAGCGCTGGCGGCGCCGATGACCGATGCAAGCAAGGCGACGCCCAGCGCGACCATGAAGGCCAGGCTGCCGTGCAACGGTGTGATGTGGCATGTGAACTGGCCCGATGCCCTCACCCCGCCAAACAATTGATCGAACGCCGCGCTGCCCATGAAATAGATTCCCAAGCCGAGAACCATCGCCACGGCCGTCAGCGCGGCCGCCTGCGATGCCAGGAAGACAGTGATCTCCCGGCCGCTCACGCCCAGCAACCGCAGAGTTGCGATGTCGCGCCGTTTGCGTCTGACATTCGCCAGGAATGCACCCGCCAGCGCCGCCACGCAACCTGTGATGGCGGTAATGGCGATGACATTGAACACCGTCGTCAGCAGCTGGTTTATCGCCTTGACGTTGCGGATGTCGGCCAGCCGGCTGCCGGTTTCGATGCCCCGGCCGATCAGGCTTTTGTCCAAGGCTTCCACGGCATCCAGATCGCGGGCATACACGCGCGCGCGGGCAAAACGCACCCGCGCCTCGGCGCTGGGCTGACCATCCACCGCCCCCATGGACGCCACGGCATAGCCGTCCCGATACCACTCCATGTCGCGTAGCAGGGCCGGTTGCACGAAAGCCGCCGCGCGCTCATAGGCGCGCCCCGGCAGCACGGCAAGCACCGTCAGCTCCGTTACGGCTTGTTGGTCCATGCCGTTCAGGCGGCGCGCGATACGCATGCGCAGCTTGTCGCCGGCCTTGACGTCCAAACGCTGCGCGGCCTGGGCGCTGAACACCACGCCCCGCTCGGGCAGCGCGGCAGCTTGCGCGGCGCCTCGCAGAGCGCCCTGGGCATCGGCTTGGACATCGGCTTGGGCATCGGCGTGCGTATCGGTCTGAACTCCCTCCAGCAAGGGATCGCCGGCGGCCGTGGGCAGCACCTCAACGTTCTCCAGGAATTTCGCCGCGGTGTGGATGAAATCCGCCTGCGTATTCAGCGAACGAGTCATACCGATCACGAATCCCGCGTCCGGCCGCCGCGCCAGCTCGTCGATCCAGGCCTGGTCGTAACTACCGCTGCTCAACATGCGAATTTCCAGATTGCGCGGGTCTTTCAACAACTCGTTCTGCATGGCGCTGACCACGCCGTGCTTCAAGCCGAACAACAGCAACAGCGGTGCGATAACCGCCACCAACGTGGCAATCATGCACAGGGTGACCAGCCTGTCATGCCACAGATCCTGGGTAGCCAGGCGAGTGATCTGCCAGGCGCGCATCACGGCTCCTGGCGCAGGCTGAAGGTGCTCGAACCAGGCCGCAGAACCGGCGCCAGGCAAGACAAGCCGAACTTGCGCACCAAGTCCCAATCGTGCGACACGACCAGCGTGGCCATGCTTTCGTCGCGGGCCAGGTCGATGAACAGCTGGAAGAGCTTGCACGCGTTGTCCGGATCCAGCGCCGAAGTAGGCTCGTCGGCCAGCAGGATGTCCGGATCGTGCGACAGCGCGCGCACCACCGCGACACGCTGCCGCTCGCCAATGGACAATTGGGCCGGCCGCTTATCCAGCAGATGCGACACGGACAGGACATCGACGGCATGACGGATGCGGGCGCTGTCGGCGGCCATGCCCAACAGGCGGCGCGGCAACAGGATGTTGTCACGCACCGACAGATACGGCAGCAGCCCGCCGGTCTGCAGCACGAAACCGATGCGGCGCGCACGCAGGGCCGCCAGGGCCGACTCGTCATGGCGGGCCCACAGCGCCGCGACGTCGTCATGGGCGCTCAAGGCGTACGCCTGGACGTGAGCAGGCTTCAAGAGCAGGCCGACGCCTTCCAGCAGGGTGCTCTTGCCGCAGCCGCTGCCGCCCACTACCGCCAGCACATCCCCGCGCGCCAGGCGCAAGGCCGGCAGGCGGACTTCGTAGGCGTCATCGCCCTGCCCTCGCCGCAGGCGCAGATCATCGATAGCCAGCATCGTCCATCCACTCAGGGCATCATTTCCAGGGGCACGGGGTAGACGAAATCCCGCGGGTCGCTGTTCTTGGCCAGCGGCACCCAGCGGTCGACATCCGCGTTGTAGATCTGGTAATGCCGCAGTTTGGTCGACAGGTTGCGAATGAACTTCTCCTGCGCCAGGCCGTCCCAACTCTTCCAGGTCTGTTCATCGAGATTCAGCACCTCGCTCTGGTAGGGCAGCCCTTCCAGATACTCGGCCATGAATCCCATATCCGACAGCTTCTTGTCCGATTTCTGCAATTGGTTGGGATCCGCGCCCATGGTCGCGGCGACACTACGCAGCTGGTTGAACATGTCGGTCGGCGAGATCAGCCCCTGGTTCGCCGCGTCGACGATCTTCTTCATGACATCGCTGAGATCGCTAAGCTGGCCCTTGGTCAGCAGCACCCGCACGTCCGTCGTCGGCAGGGTCTGCTTGATCAGATCGCGGTCGCTGATCCAGGCCTGAAACACGGGAGGCGCCTTGGTGCCGATGCGTTCGCCCAGGTAGGCCAGCTTCATTGCGTTGCCGATCAGCGCGGCATCTTCCAGCATCTTCGCGTCCGCATTGGCCGGCTTCTTGCCTGGCTCCGTCGCATTGGCCGCGCTGCCGATCGCATCCTCGCCCTGGTAGGCGGACTTCACCTGCTGGGTGATGGCCTCGGACAAGGCGTCGACCTTCTTGCCGAACTCGTTGACGTCGCCGGCGTTGACCGGGTAGTACAAGGACACGTTGGTGCCGCCGTAGGTCGACAGGTTGCGGTACTGCGCCTCCGCGCTTGCATGGTCCTTGGCGCCCGCCGGTGTTTTCAGGTGCAGGGTGTAGATGGCCACACCCGGCTTGGCCGCTTCAAGCCGGACCTGGGTGGCGCTCATGCCGGTGGACGACAACTTGTCGCTGCCGTCGATGGCGCCCGCATCGGTGATCAGCACCACATAGCGCGCGCCATAGGGCCGCCAGTCGATGCTGTTGATGGCATCCATCACGCCGGCATAGGCATCTTCGTCGAACAGGCTGCTGGAAACCTTGGCCTGCTTGAGTTCGGCCACCTTGGCCATGAAGTCGGCGCCGTCCTTGACCTCGTTCGGGTCCGCGTAGATCTTGCTGACGTACTCCAGGGCGGGCGCGGCCTTGATATTGGAACGGAAGGCCACCAGGCCGAACTTGACCTTGTCGCCCAGGTGCTCCGCCTCGACTTTGGCGTATATCTTCTTGACCGCTTCGCGCGTGCGTTCGATGTACGGGTCCATCGAAATGGTGGAGTCGATGACGAACACCACCGCCGAACTGAACTCCTTGATCTGCTTGCTGCGCTCCTGAGCCGTGGACGAGTCCTGGTGCGCCTTCGCCGAGTCCGCGGAGTCCGCGCTGACGGACGCGACGTTCAGCACCCGCACCCGGACATTCTGTTCCGTCATGACCTCCTCGCCACTCAGGATGGGCATCAGATAGAAGTTCTTCGCCATGTCGACGAACAGCTCCGGCTCCTGTGCCACCACACCGGGTGCCTGGCCCTTGGTCTTGAGCTGCTGGCGGGTGGGAGCGATCTTCTCGACCGGATCGATGGCGTTGAGCACGCCGTCCAGCGCCGGCCGGTCCTTGAAGAAAAGCGTGCGGTCGCGCCCGGCGGGATTGGTGAACGCCAGGGACATCTGCATTTTCCAATCGACCGTGCAGGACCGGTCCAGCCACCCTTGCGTCTTGCCAAAGGAATCCGGCCCGATCCGCACCCAGCTCTTGCCGCCGGCATCCTGCGTGGCGTAGACGTAGAAACGGCTGAAGGTAGGCTGCACGGCGCCGGACTTGCCGCCCGGCGCATCGTAAAGCGCGCAACCAGGCGTGGTAAGCACCCGTTGGTAGAGCGTCTTCTTACCTTCCTGCAACAGCGGCGGCGCGGCATGCACCGAACCTGCGAGAACCAGCAGGCCCAGCGCCGCAGCCGTCTTTCTCGCCAGGGCAGTCTTCGTCATTGCGGCAGCTCCTTGAGACGTGCCTGCGCCTGGGCGTTGTCCTTGTCCTTCTCCAGCACCGCCCGATACCAGTAGGCGGCCGTGGCGGGATCCGCCTTGAAGCAGGCGTTTTCCTTGTACGTGGCGGGGTCGTATTCCTGCGCATAGGCCAACGCGATCGGCACGCTGCCGGCCTGGGCGCGATTGGCATACAGGCGTTGCGCGATCGAGCATTTACCCGCGTCGCGCGCAGCCTTGATGATGGCCAGCATGGCGGCGGGATCCGTCACGTCACGCACGCAGTCCTGGACGAAGGACATCTCCGGCGCGGACGCCAGATTGTCCTTGGAGCAGGCGGCGGCCGCCACGGGTGGCGCCGCCGCTGCCGCCACCGGCGCTTCCGGCTTGGGCTGAGGCTCGGGCGCGTTGTCTTTCTTCAAGAAGAACCACGCCGCCACGCCCGCGGCGATCAGCAAGGCCAGTACGCCCGCGATGATTGCCGCGATGGGTTTGGATTTGGGCGCCGGGTTGTTCTCCACCTGGGACGCTGTGGGCGCTTGCGCTTGCACCGGGGCGGCGGTGGCGCGTGCACTGTCCGGCTCCGCCACGGGGGCCGCATCGGCAGGCATCTCGGGGATGCTCGGCTTGACGTCAACGACGGTCGCCTGTGCAGGGGCTTCACCCGCCGCGGTGGACGGCGTCACGTCGTTGGGGAATGGACGAACCGGGTACTTGGCCAGCGCGCCGCCAGACCTGCGCACTTCGATCAGGAAAGACGAATTGCGCTTGGCCTCGAGCATGGCATCGACGATGGCGGGCCCAACCTCGAGGGCCAGGCGGTCGGCACGCATCTCGCCATTACCGAAGCGCAGCCACTGCTGACCACCGCCCCATTTACCCTCGGCATCCAGGTGAGCCGGGGAAGAATTGCGCCGGATGCTCAGTTCTACGTCCGCCGCATCGCCACTCCAGTTCTCGATCTGCAGTTCGGCGTACCCCGCGCGCCGGTTGGGCAGCGGGTGGAATGAAATAAAAGCTGCCATGGTCACACTTTCCTGATGTCGGCAATGATGGCGCCCAAGGCCTCGTTCTGCGCGTCGTTGATTTCCTGGCCGGCGCTGAAGCCGGCGTTCTTCACTATCATGTCTGTCAGGCAAGACACCCAGTCCTTGAGGAATTCACGCCCCTTGCCGATGTCGTTCTGCTCGGGCAAATTCGGCAAACCCGTGGCGACATCCAGAACCGTCGTCTTGGCGAACACTTTGGCGGCGGGCACCGACGCACTGGCCGGCTTATCCCCTTCTTTCATGTCCAGATAGCCTAGCCAGGCGATGAAATCGCGCAGCACCACCTGCGTCCGCAAGACCTGGCGCATGACCACCTGGTCGCGCTTGGAGGCACTGTCGATGCGGGCCAGCAGGCCCTGCACCAGCTGCTTGGGCAAATTCAGGCCCGCGGCGTTTTCCCTGTAGGCGGCGTTGCGCAGCTCTTCGACCACGATCTCCAGAACGTCCTGGGGAATGTTCTTCAGCATGGCATGCTGGCGCGTGCGGCCGGGCAGCTCGCTCAGATGATTCAGCCAGAGCTTGAACGCGGAATCGGCGAACCAATGCTCGTAGGTATCCTCGCCCGCCGTATCCGCAACGACCGCGGCTGGCGCGCCTTCATCCTGGCTGGCGCCGAGCAGGCTGGCGAACAGGTCGTCGGCGTCGCCACTGGCGGCCACGATTTCCGGCTGCTTGCTCGCGGACGGGGCTGGGCGCGCCTGGGGCACATCGGCGCCGCTCAGATAGAGATTGCGCAGCGCTTCGGTCGGCAGCTCCAGCGCGTGCATCAGCTCGGACAAGAGGAAATAGGCCTTGGGGTTGTCAGCGATATTCCGCAATACCGGACCGACCTTGTCAGCCAGCGCCCTTTTCTTCTGCCTGGCGCCTTCGGCATCGCTACCTTCCCGGTAGAAAACGCCGACGCCCACATCCACGATGGCATGGCGCACCTCATCGACCTGGCCGCGCAGCTTGTCGAGTTTGAAATCGATGGCGCTGATCTCCGCGATGGCACCCGCCAGTCGCGCCATCCCGCCATCGTTCAGCGTCATCATGGCATCCCAGGCCTGCCCGGCTTGGGGAAAGCGATTGCGCAGCACATCCGCCTGAACGAAGCTGTCCCGCATCTTGCCCAGGAGTTCCTGCTTTTCAGGCCTGATCCCCTCTTCCCGCTCGCCGGGCCTGATCGTGAAGTCGGTATAGGACGGCGTACGCACCAGGAAGGTATTGCTGAAAGGCTTGCCGCCCTTCCAGTCGCGCATGAAGTCCAGGCCCTCATAGATCTTGAACGCGATGTCGTTCAGGCCTTTCCACTCCTGGTGCCACTTATCTTCTTTTTGCAGCATGTCCGTGACACGCGCATTGAACATCGTCACCGCCCACAGCAAGCCAGACCGCTCGCCGCGGTCGCGCGCGGATTCTCCCTGCGTGCGCCTGACCCAGCGATCCAGAACGGGAACCACGGCGCTGGTCTCGGGCTGTTTGTGCGCGGGCGTACATAGAACCAGCCCGTTCATCTCCTGGTTCTCGGTGTAGAGCTCGAACAGATAGGCCACCTTGCCGCGCCGTAGCAGCTCTCCCACGGGGTTGTTCGGAATCTCGCTCAGCCTGGCCTTGTCATAACGGCCGCGGTAACCTGGGAAGTCCAGCAGGTCGACGGTTTCCAGGCTTTGTTCCCTGGGCGGGTTGGCCAAGGGAAACACCAGCTCCGTCGTCAGCGCCGCCAGATGCGAGCGATTGATGGAAACCGGCGCTCCCAGCCTGCCGTCCTTGACCGCGCGCACCTTCACCAGGGTGCTGTCACCGCCGCCGATCTTGTCCAGCATCGTGACGTTCATGATGCTGGGCGGGCCGTCGGCATGGTCCTGGATTGCATCGAGGGGGATGTACGCGGCATCGGCACCATCTATGGCCCGCAAGCTATGGGCAATCTGTGCGTAGGCCTGCGTCAGCTGCTTTTCCTCGCCCCACAGAACGGAAAAGAATTCCGCCCGCTCGCTGGCCGGCAAACGCGGCGCCAGCGCGGCGGCGCGTGGCCAGTAGCCGCTTTTCAGGTCGCCTTCCAGAGCCTGGACATGATTGCCGAAGGAGGCCGCGACGTAGTCCCACAAGGACACGACATCGTCCGCGTCCACGCCCGGCTGCCGGTCGTCGGAGACGCGGTCCGCATAACGGTCCAGCATGGCCTTGATGCGCTCGCCGGTAATCTTGTATTCGACCTTGCCCTGATCGAAATCCTTGAACCACGCATTGGCCAATATCTTGGCCAGGTCGATTTCCCGGAACAGGCGGACTTCGATAGGGAAAGCGTCGTCTTGCAACGCTGGCCTCATACGCGTGAATCGCGTCACCAGACCGGTGGCCTCGCTGCCCCCGCCCGATGGATTGACCGACTCCAGGAAATTCACCCGCTGGCCGCCGTAGTCGGCTTGCAGCTGACCGTTTTCCCCTGCCGCCAATGTCGAGATCAGATATGACTTACCTGCCTGGGACAAGCCGAAGAAGCCGATGGCCATGGGATGTCCCGCGGCGCGCTCCAGGCCTCGGGCCTTGTTGCTGGCCCGGCGCAGGCCGAAGACCAGCCCATCCGCCTTGTCGTCCAGTTTCTTGGAACTGCCGCGCACCGCATCTATCCATGCAATGGCACGGCCCGCGCCTTCGTGGATGGCTCGCCATTGGCGCGCCAGTTTTTCCTGAGTTTCGCTCATGTCGCCATCAATCCTGAATCAAGCTTTCACGCTGCCGCTGTCCAGCCAATAGAAATTCGCCTTTCCTATCCTGAGCAGGGTGTTCAATTGCAGCCTTACCTCGGGCTTGCGTCCGCCTTCATCCGTCATGGGAGCGGTTCGCGATGTCAGCAAGCGGTCGTTGACCAGACCCGCCTTGCGTTCCTGGTCGGTAGCCTTGGCCACTTTGAAATAGACCCGGCCCGACGCATGGGACTTCATCGCATTGGATTCCTGGCTACGCTTGTATTCCTGCTCCCAGGCTCGATCGAAGCTCAACACGTACATGGGCGTCGCGGGCCAGCGTTCCGCGCCGAGCTGCCGGTAACCCAGGCGCGCGGTGTTTTCCATCTTGAAGGCAATGGCGTCGCCATTCGCATCCACGGGCAGCTCGATGCTTTGATCCATGGACGTCTTGCCGTCCTCGGACTGCCGCGTCTGAATGTCGGAAAACAGCACGTTGCCGTGCTTGAGCATATTGTCGTTGCCGATTTCGCCAAAATAGCGGACCAGGGGCTTGGGCCGCAGCGTGCTGGTGTTCAGCTTGAACGTCGGAATGCGGTTGTTTTCGCAAAGCCAGATCACCATGGCGCCGACCGAAGCCGTGGTCTTGGGATCGTCGATGCACTCCGCCTTGCGGAAGGGAAACCAATCGCCCGTCCGGTAGTTGTGCATGGACACCAGACGGCCCGGCGGCAAGGGCACCGCCTTGCGTATCACCGCCTGCACGCCCGGCAGGACCGACGGCCTGCCCGTCAACAGCAGC
This sequence comes from Bordetella sp. LUAb4, assembly GCF_021325795.1. GTDB lineage: Bacteria > Pseudomonadota > Gammaproteobacteria > Burkholderiales > Burkholderiaceae_B > Bordetella_C. Next base: position 112,659 of record NZ_JAHPZX010000002.1, read on the forward strand.
ACGTCGCAGTCGAAGTAATTGACGATTTCGCACAGGTTCCGCAGGGTATTGCAGATATCCATGTTGTCCGTCAGGAAGTCGAAATGCATCTTGAGCGGATCGCAGGTCAACGGCACCGCTTCGAGATCGAATTCGACCGGCATGCCGGCGGCCTCATTGAGCGCCTTGCCCACGAAGGCACGCACGGCGGCGCTCAAGGGTGGACGGCCTTGCAGCCACTCGCCGATGGCTTTTTCCTTGCGCTCCACCGGCTTTTCCGGATCGAAGTTTTCGTACTCCTTGAGCAGCACCAGCGCCAAGGGGTGGAAGCACTGCAAGGTCAGTTGCTGCCGCAGCAGGCGCTGCCTTTCATCATCGCCCGTGCTGCCGCACAGGATGTCCATCAGGCCGGTGCTATCGCGCGCGCCCGCTTTGCTGACGGCCGACTCCAGTTGAGGCAGGACGTACTTGCGGATGACTTCCAGAACGATGTCGTCGCCTGCCACCTTGAAGCCGTCGCGAAAGCGCTGCGTAGGCTTGATGGGAACGAAGCTGTTGGCCGAATGGCGCGCACCGCGATCCAGCTTGTAGTCGGTGATGACCAGATCCGTCGTGCCGCCGCCGATGTCCAGCGAAGCCACCGTGATGCATTCACGGTCCGCCTTTTCCTTGCGCGCCAAGGTGTCGAAGAACTCTTCGGCATAGCCGCTGAAATTCGTCACCACCTCGGTATAGAGGTAGACAAGCTGCCCGCAAGTTGCCTCGTCCCATTTGATGACGACCTTGGGCAGGGGCACCACGAACAGATCGTGCTTGTCGTCCTCGGCATCCTCGACCGGGTCACCGTGGCCCAGATGCCAGCCCATGCTCTTCCACAACAAGCTGAGCGCGCGCTGCGCGTGCAGCTTGAAAATGCCGCGTTCCACTTGCGGCATGCTGGGGGGCACGGTCAGGATGATGGCGCGCAGGTGGCGCGGCAGCGTCCGGTCGCGCTTGCGCGATCGGTAAAGCCAGCTGTTGATCTGCGAAACCGCCTGCGCGAATACTTCATTCAGCATGAATCCCATCAATGCGCTGCGCGTGTAGTGCGCTTCGAAGGCGGGCAGTCCGGAGGTTTCTTCCTCTTCGTAGAGTTGGCAGGGCCCGTACAGGGGCACGCCTTTCTCGTCGATCATGTTCTTGAGCGGGCCCAACGTGGCCCATTCCGGCACTTCGCCTTTGAACGTCGATGCGTTGGGACGCCAGCCAGACTCGTAAGCGTCCTCGGCATCCCACAAATAGCGCTTGGGGCTGGATAAACCGGTGGAGCCTTCGGTGCCTTCCTTGCGCGCCGCGAGATGGGTTGCCTCGGCACCCACACGCACCATCGACATCCACACGAACGCATCGTCCCGTCCACCCTGCAGGGATAGATCGTCCTTGCCGAAACTGACCGGCGCGAATTCCACGCGCGACTCGAAAGGATGGCTATAGACGCGCTCCGGCTGCGTCATGTCGCGCAGGGTAAGGAAGCTGTAGTCGTTCAGGCCGTTGTCGTTCTGCTTGTGCTCTTCGATCAGAATGCCGCAAGTGCGCGAATTGCCGACGTCGAGCACCAGATCGACGGGAACGCTGGCGCCCTTGATCTCCATGCGGCCGTCCTTGTTGGGGGCGAGCATGTTCAGCACCTTGATGCGGGGCAGCTTGATCTTGACCTTTTCCTTCAGCTCTTTATTCGATCGCGTGGTAGGCGCGGACTCGCGCATCAGGCTCAGCAGGTTCAGGTAATGCCCGATATGCTCTTTCTTCGCCAGCGCGCGTTCTATCTCGCGGCTTTCCAAATCGTCGCGGCGCTCGCGGAACAGGGTTTCCAGCCATTTGACGACCCACTCCTGCTCGTCCAGGAACCATTCCATCTCATGCAGGTTGAAGGCCAGACGGAACACGGAGCCGGTTTCCATGTCTTCATCGTAGGGCTCGATGTAGTCACGGGCGCTATCGCGGGCACGCGTACGCGTATCGAAAGCAAACGTCAGGCGATGCGTATTGCCATTGGCGTCGGCTTCCGCCAGCTTGACGATGCGCAGCCGTGCCCAGTTCTTGGGTCCCCGCTCGAACTGGCTATCCGATTTGAAGCGGAAGAACGGCACCGGCACCCAGAAAGCGTCGAACAGTTCCAGGCTTTCCTGCATGGGCAGTGAAAACGTGGCTCTGGTTTCGACAAAATTGCCTGGCCTGTCTTCATAGCCAGGCTTGCCGTCTTCCGGCACATGAAGCCGTATGGGCATGCGGCCGGACGGGTGCATGCAGAATTCGCCTTCCGGCTCGCGTTTGAGATCCGGTAGCGCGCACGCCAGATCGAGAAACTGGATGCCCGTATTGCCGAAAAGCTCGACGTTATCCTTATCGGCATCATAAGTATCAACAGGGGGCAACATGGCGAATACTCTCAACGATTAAGGTTGGGCGCGGCGCATCGACATGGGGAACTGGTCGTCCCCATAGTTGCCCGCGCACGACGCGATATCTTTCGCGCCGGGCTTGCATTGGATAAGCGGCATGTCGTAGGTGCCGCCGTCGCTGCACTTGGCCGCGGCGCCATTGCGAATGGACAAGGAACCCTGGTTCATGGCCGCGCTGACGGGCGCGGTGCATTGCACGCCGTTATGGCGATTGAGCGTGACCTGCCCTTCACCGTTCTTGAACTGGTACTGCAAGCGCAAGGGTTCGCCCGTGTCGCGATCTTGAATGCCAGCGCCCGCGCGCCAGTTGCCGTTCAAGAAATCCGCCTTGCCGTCGCGTGTGCTGGCGGGGATCTGCAAGGCTTCCTTGTTGTCGGGCAGCGTGGGCGGCAAGGCGTTGGCGCGGTTGCCGGCGTCTTGCGCTGCGGGGGAAGGTGCGCCGGCGGGTGCTGGAGCGGGGTCCGCGCCGGGGTTTGCAACTGGGTTTGCAGTTGGATGTGCAGATGGGGTCGCAGCGGGGTCTGCAGCGACCTCCGGCGGATTCGCACCCGCCTTGTCCGCTGCGCCTGCGCCACCACCGGCGGGCAGGGTTGCGCCCGCGGGTACATCGGCCCCTGGCGCGGCAACCTTCGGCAGTGTTGGCATGGGCAGTCCGGCGTCCGGCAAGGCCGGTTCGCGCGGCGTCTCGGAACCCATGGCGGGCAGGGAAAGTTTGGCCGCCAAGTCAGGCATGCACGCGCGCAGGCCGAACAGCAGCGCCAGCAGTGCCAACAACGGTAGCAACAAGGCCAGCCACGCCTGCCAGCGCTTCCACCACGGCCGGCGCAGCGTTACGCCAGGCCAAGCCGTGCCTGCGCCGGCATCGGCAACGGCGGCGCGCAAGGGTGTGGCGGCCTGCACGTCGGCGGAGCGTAGGGCATGGAGTGGGTCGACGGAACGATCCATGCCGGCGTGCTGGAAACCCCAAAACGTGATGACAGGTTGTCCGCCGACGAGAAATACGTAGCTGGGATCGGGGTGATGCACGATCCATTTCAGCAGTCGCGCCAGGAGGGCGGCGTCGTTGCCGCTTCCTTTGGACTCGATGGATTCGCGCAACTGCGCCACGCCCGCCCGCACGGAGTCCAACCGAGCCAAGGCGCCGGCCTGCTCATCCGATGTCGCGGCATGCCACGCGATGACAGCGCCCTGACTGGGTGCATACCAGTCTATGCGGGCGCCGTTTTCGCTCGGCTGAGGCACGGCAAAATTAACAAGCAGATCGGGACGCTTGTTTTTTAGGACCGAAAGAATCTGGCTAGCTACCAGGTGAACGGCCTGGCCTCGCTCACCAAGAACGTCGAACTGATCGATGTTCTCGCTACGTAATTTTACGCCTAGCATGTTTTGTTACTTACAACTCGGAGGAATAGCCTGATTGTGGGCAAAAATCATACTTTTCTTCGCAGTTACAATGCCAATATATCCACGTGTTTCAATGCTGAGCATTGTTAACGGTTTGTTAGATTAACACGGGAAAATTCACAATGAGTCACAGGTTTCTGAAAAAAAACATTCTGTGCATGCTGGTGGCGCCCCTCCTCCTCGCGGCTTGCGGGAAGGAGCCCGAATTCGATCGGAATTTCAAGAAGAGCTGTGAAGCCACGAGCAATGGCAACGCCAGTTTCTGCAAGTGCGCGCTCGGGGTCGTACAGAAAAACGTCAAGCCGGACTCGCTGCCCGCGCTTTCAAGCGCAGACATCGAAAGGCTGGCGCCCGCAATCGTCAAGACCTGCACTGCCAGGTAGGAATCCCTACTCGCGCAACTTGCGCCACAAGGTCGTGCGGCTGATCCCCAAGGCGCGCGCGGCCGCGGCCTGATTGCCGCCCGAGCGTTCCAAGGTCGCGCGGATGTGCTGGATTTCGGCGGCGCGCTGTACGGTCTGCAGCTGTCCCGCCTCCCCAGCCGGCATCGATCCACGGCCGCGCTGCGATTGAGCGTCACGCGCAACGGTTTCCATAGCCATTGGGTGCACCGCGTCCTCGGAGGATGTGGGATCCACCACCCCGCGCAGCACCGCCGGCGCGGGTACCTCCCCTGCCAGCAGACACTCCAGCGCCATCCGCTCGATGACGTTCTCCAGTTCCCGCACATTGCCAGGCCAGTCGTGCGCCGCCAACAACGGCAGGACGGCGTCCAAGGCTTGCGGCGCCAGGGCACCGGAACCCAGGCGTTCCAACGCCGCGGGCAATAGCGCCGAGGCCAGCGCGGCGATATCCTCCGGCCGCTCCCGCAACGGCGGCACGCTCACCTGCAGAATGTGCAAGCGATAGAACAGGTCATGGCGGAACAGCCCCTGGCGCGCCATGGCCGCCAGGTCCCGATGCGTGGCCGCGATGATGCGTACGTCGATGGGGATGGCGTCGATGCCGCCCACGCGGGTGACCTCTTTTTCCTGCAAGGCGCGCAACAAACGGGTCTGCAACGGCAGGGGCATCTCCCCTACCTCGTCCAGCAGCAGCGTGCCGCCGTCGGCCGCTTCGAACAATCCCGCCTTGCCCTGCCGGCGCGCACCGGTAAAAGCGCCCTCCTCATAGCCGAACAACTCGCTTTCCAGCAATTGCTCGGGAAACGCCCCGCAGTTGATCGCTACGAATGGCCGTGCATGGCGACGGCTGGCGCGATGGATGCCTTGCGCCACCACCTCCTTGCCCGACCCGCTTTCCCCCTGGATCAATACCGAGGCATCGCTCGCGCGCGCCATCACTTCACAGCGATGCACCAGTTGGCGCATCGCCTGGGAGGCGGCCACCATGCCGCTCAATGTGTAGCGGGCAACGCGCGAACGCCGGTGGCTGTGCGCGCGCAAGCGCCCCACGGCATGCTCCAGGGGCTGCGAGGGATGCAGTGTCAGCACGGCGCCGGTCTGGATGCCGGATTCATACAGCGGCACGGCATCGACCACCAGGGACTGGCCACGCACGTCATCCACGCGGCCCAGCTCGGAGCGGCCCTGTTCGAGTACCGGCCGCGGCGTCAGGCCGGGTGCTACGTCGGCCAACGGCTGGCCCGCGGCCTGCACCGTGGCGCCGATGATGCGCGCGGCCGCCGGGTTCAGCGTGGTGATGCGGCCTTGCATATCGACCGCCACCACGCCGTCGTTGAGATGACGCAGCACCAGGTCCAGTTGATCGCGGCGGACGCGCTCCTTGTGCTGGGCCTCGGCGATGGCCATGGCCGTCTCCATGGCGGCGCGTACGGAATCCAGCGAATACAGCAACACGGCCGTCAGGCCGGCCTTGCGCACGTGATCGGTGACCATGCCCGCGCCCACCACCACCTCCACGCCCTGCTCCGCCAGCTCCCGCACGCAACGCATGACGTCTTCACGTGTTTCATACGTGCGCAGTTCGACTTCCATATTGAATCCGCGCAGGAAACGCCGCAGCGCCGCGGAGACTTCGTGATGCAGCACGACGGCGATCCGTGACGATAGCTCGCGCGCGGTGGCCAGGGCCGCCATCAAGTCATAGCCGCCCACCTGCACTTGCACCACCGGCACGGACAGGCGCGCGCGCAGATATTCGCCATTGCTGCCTGAGGCCACCACGACATCGCAGCGGCCTTGTTCCACGGCCTGCTTCAGGGTCACCAGCGCGGACTCGAAGGCGTCGTGCAGCAGTTCGACGCGGGCGTGCTGGGAAAATTCGGGCGCGATCTGGCGCAGGCTCTCGAACAGGCCATGCCCGGTGACGGCATGGATGACCGGGCGACGAGGCCGCGCGGCGTCGACGGCGACCAGGGGCGGTATGGAAGCGGAATGGCGCATTGTTTCAGCCGAATGATGCGTATTTGAAAACTTGTATTTTCAACTATGAAACACATGTGCCACATTGGGACTTTCCTCCAGGGCTGCGGATTAGCCGGTTTCCCTGAGTGGCGGCGGCCCTCCAGCATGGTCTGGGCAAAGTGGCATCGATATTGCATAGAGAGGTTCACCCTGGCGTTCAGACCAAGGGGAACAGGAGACAGAACGTGAAAGCCTTTACTCTTCGGCGGGTGTTGGGTGCGCTCGGCGCATTTGGCAAGTCTGGCGCAGCAGGTGCAGCAGGTACATCCGCCAACGTATGCGGCAAATTCAGCGCCCTGGCCGTGGCCTGTATGCTTGCCCTCGGCCACCCCACCGCCCACGCCGCCGATGCCGATGCCGGCAATTTCCCTAATCGCGGCCCCATCCGCCTGCTGGTCGGCTTTGCCGCCGGCGGCAGTTCCGATACGGTGGCCCGCATCATGGCGCCGGTGCTATCCAAGACGCTGAAGCAGAACATCATCATCGACAACCGGCCCGGGGCCGGCGGCAACATTGCCTCGGACGCCTTGATCAAAGCCGCGCCCGACGGCTACACCATCATGCTGGGCACGATAGGTTCGCTGGCCGTCAACCAGCATTTGAGCAAGCTGTCCTATGACCCGGTCACCGACATGGCGCCCATTTCGCTGGCCGTGTCCTTCTCCAACGTGCTGGTGGTCAATGCCAACAGCAAGATCCACACATTCGCGGAGTACCTGCAGGCCGCCAAGGCGCCGCATTCCGATATGTCGTTCGGCTCGTCGGGCATAGGCAGCAGCGGCCATCTGGCTGGCGAACAGCTGAAATTCGTGGCCGGCCTGCAGAACCAGCACGTGGCCTATCGCGGCGGCGCGCCGGCCACCAATGACCTGCTGGGCGGCACGCTGGCCTCGATCTTCGCCAGCCCCACCGACGCCATCCAGTTCATCAACGCCGGCAAACTGCGCCCCATCGTCACCACCGGCCTGCAACGGCTGGACGTCCTGCCCAATGTGCCGACCATCGCCGAATCCGGCTATCCCGGTTTCGAGGCGAACAACTGGTACGCCTTCACGGCGCCCGCGCATACCCCCGCACCCGTGATCGAGGCGCTGAACCAGGCCATCGTCGCCACCCTGAAAGATCCGGAAGTCGACGCCAAGCTGAAGAAGCTGGGCCTGGACCCTGCCCCCACCACGCCTCGGGAAGCCGATCGCTACATCCGTGCCGAGAGCGACAAATGGGGCGCCTTGATCAAGAAACTGAACATCAACCTGTGAGCAGCGGCCTTTATCATGCCTTCCACCATTGCTGAAAAAATCCTCGCCCGCCATGCCGGTGTCGACGAGGTCCAGGCCGGCGCCATCGTGGTCGCCGACGTGGACTTCGCCATGGTGCATGACGCCCGTGCGCCCAATGCCATCCGCATGGTCGACAAGATGGGCGCGCAGACGCTGCCTTTCGCGGGGCGCACTGCCTGGGTGCTGGACCATTACTCGCCACCGCCCAATCTGGCGGCGGCGCAGACCCACACCGCCATGCGCCGTTTCGCTGACGAACACGGCAGCCCGCTGTATGACATCGGCGACGGCATCTGCCATCAGGTGCTGCCCGAAGGCGGCCACCTGACCTGCGGCGACCTGGTGGTGGGCACGGACACCCATTCGGTCACGTACGGCGCCTTCAATGCTTTCGGCACCGGTGTGGAAGGGACCGACGTCACCGCGGTCATGAAGACCGGCAAAGTGTGGTTGCGCGTGCCCGAGACCACGCGCGTCGAATTGACGGGCCATCTGCAAGCGGGCGTCTGGGCCAAGGACGTGACGCTGCACATGCTGGGCCGCTTCGGCGCGGAAGGCTTGAATTACCACGCCATCGAATATGTGGGCGACGCGGTCCGCGCCATGGAGATCGACGATCGCATGACGCTGGCCAATCACGCCGCCGAGCTGGGCGCCAAGGCGGCTCTGCTCGAAGCCGATGACAAGACCCTGGCCTGGCTGGCCGCGCACGGTGCGCGTCCGCCCCGCCCGGTGTCCGCGGACGCGGACGCGCGCTACGCGAATCGGGTGACGATTGCGGGGGCCGAGCTGGCACCGCAGGTGGCGCGCCGCCATGAAGTGGACGACGTGGTGGCGGTGACGGAAATCGACAGGCAGAAGATCAATTTCGCGCTGATCGGCACCTGCACCAATGGCCGCCTGGACGATATCCGCCAGGCCGCCGCCATCCTGCGTGGGCGCAAGCTGGCGCGAGGGGTACGCATGATCGTGACGCCGGCCTCGCGCAAGATTTACCTGGACGCGCTACGCGAGGGTCTGATCGAAATCCTGACCGCGGCCGGTGCGTCGTTCGAAGCGGCGGGCTGCGGCACCTGTGTCGGCATCACCAATCACCTGATTCCTGGCGATCACGAGGTCGCCATCTCCAGCGCCAACCGCAATTTCCGTGGCCGGCTGGGTAATCACGAAGCGGAAATCTGGCTCGGTTCGGCGGCGACGGTAGCCGCATCCGCGCTGACCGGTTTTATCACCGACCCGCGTACGGTCGACGGCGGACTCTGGAGGCCCGGCCATGAATGACACCCTTAGCGACATCATCAGCGGCCCGGTCTTCGTGCTAGGCGATGACGTCAACACCGACACGCAGTGCTCCGGCAAATACCTGCCCGGCAAGGACGAGGCCTTCATTGCCGCGCAAGCCTTCGATGGCGTGGCACCGGGCTTCGCCGGGCGCTTCCAGCCGGGCGGCATCATCGCGGCGGGGCGGCATTTCGGCATCAACTCTTCGCGCGAACAGGCGGTGCACATCCTGCACCGGATGGGCGTGGCGGCAATCGTAGCGCCGTCTTTCGGGCGCCAGTTCTTTCGCAACGCCATCAATAATGGCCTGCTCGTCATCGAGTACGACACCAGCGGGTTTGTCGATGGCGATCAGGTCACCATCGACCTGGACGCCAGCGAAATCATCGTGACAGCCCGCGGGATCAAACAGCCGCTGCGGCCACTCCCGCCCCAGATCCGCGCCATCTTGCGCGAAGGCGGCTTGATTCCATATCTGAGCAAGCATCCGGACTGGGGGTTCGCACAATGACGGCGGCGGGGAACGAAGCAATGAAGAACCAAGCAATGAAGAACGAAGCAACCCCGGCGGCTACGGGTGACAAGCCCACACGGCTGCGCCAGGCGCTGCGCCAGCGCCTGGACCGCGCGGGCCGCGGCGCCGCGACGCTGATCGCCCCGGGTGTGTACGACGCTTATGGCGCGCGCATGGTGCAGCACGCCGGTTTCGAGGCGGTCTACATGACTGGCAATGGCGTATCGGCCAGCCTGCTGGGCAAACCTGATGTCGGCCTGGTGGACCTGACCATGATCACCTCACATGCCCGCCGCGTGGCGGCGTGCGTGGATCTGCCTTTGATCTGCGACGCCGACACCGGTTATGGCGCGGCCGCGGCCATCCGCCGTACCGTGGAGGAATTCGAGGCGGCCGGCGTGGCGGCGATTCATATCGAGGACCAGCAATCGCCCAAGCGCTGCGCGCAGTTCCCCGGCGCGCGCGCCGTGCTGCCCTTCGACACGGCGGTGGCACGCATCGCCGCCGCGGTGGCGGCGCGCGCTCCGACGGGTCTACTGGTCATCGGCCGCACTGATTGTGCGGCGTCGATGGGCCTGGATGCCGCCATCGAACGCGCGCAGGCCTTCGCGGGAGAAGGTGCGGATGCTGTCTTCGTCGAACTGAAAGGCCATGAAGGCGTCCTTGACGACATCCGCGAAGTCACCGAGCGCGTACGCATCCCGTGCATGTTCAACCTGGACTCCGGCGGCCCGATGGCCGCACTGCGCGGCGCCGACCTGGCGGATCTTGGTGTCGCGCTGGCGATCTACCCCGGCATGTTGCGCAATGCGCTGGGCTACACCATGCGCGAAGCCCTGGGCCATTTGCGCCAGGACGGCAACACCGCCGCCATGCAGGGGCGCATGCTGAGCGGCGCCGAATACAGCGACTATCTGGGCTTGGCGGATGTGGAAGCGTGGGAGGAGCACTACCCGGCATAAGACCAGCACCCGGTCGCTACCCAGCCGCCCCGTCCCGCCACATCGCGGGGCGGGGCGTTTTTTCGATACAAGCTCCCCTCATCCAGGGAGCCATATTCGATCTCTTGCCACCAACCGAACTTAGCTCGCCATTTTATTTTTACGACAACTGTCGTATGATTAGGGGGTCGCTTGTTCGCTCCGCAGGGATTCACTCAGGTAAAGCGTGCCGTCATCACCGCACTGCAGGGAGGCTGTTTTCAACACGAGGCTCGATCTCACATCGACCTGAAGAATCTGCTGCAGGCCGGAGATGTAAGCGCGGCAGATGTCGTAAGCATTCTCAAACGATGTGATGGCACTCAATACAAATGCTCTCCGCACCATCAGGCCCATGAGATAGACGTTCACGTGATTGTGACGCAAGGTTGGTACATCAAGTTTTACTTCATCGGTAATCCGGACACGATGTTCATTAGCGTTCATAAATAATTTCAATATGACATTCAAGACCAAGCTTTTTCTGGAAGGCGATAGGAGCAAGGCTATCTGCTCGCATTGCGAGGGGCTGGTCAACACGACGTTTTGCCGCCGCGAAGTACCTTTCGAGAGTGGCAAAGGTAGTGTGAAAGACTTGCTTGTTGCAGTGTGCGATGTCTGCGGATCCATCGTCGCGACGCCAGCGCAGTCGACACCGGCTATTCACGAAGCCAGGAGAAAAGCAGTCAAGCCTATTGAGGCTCAGTTACCTGCGATTTATCTCGACGCGCTTGACCTTGCGGCGCACACGATCGATCAGATGAGTACAACCGAGTTTCGCAAGGTCCTGATGACCTTGTATCTTCATCGCTATGCTTCAGGCGAGTATCCGGCAAAGGAACTGGTTAGCGTCTCTTCAATAGCGAAAGCGCTCTTTAAAGAGCGACGAGGCGAGACGCGTCGGCGACTCTCTCTCAAGGTCACGCAGCACACGGCCGATGATTTGAAGGCTCTCTTGCAGACTACTCGCATGTCGCAAACCGAGATTATCAAGTCAGTGATTTATAAGATTCAATCCGATGTGCTCGATATTCAGAAACCTTCACTCATGCGGGAATTGCGCACTCTCGCAATCGTTGCCGCGTAGCGCAGCCAACGCCAGTTGCTGGGCCGACAGTGCGGCGGCTTGAATGTCAGCTTCACGGGTATCTACAAGCAAGGGACGGGCAAGAAGCGCTAACGCCCCATGCGCTTCATCTGCGCCAGGCTATCCTTCAAACGTCCGATATCCTCGAACAAACGCAGGCTTCCTGCCAGGTCGCGGATGTAGCCTTGCAACATGGCGGCTTCCTTCTGCAGGCTGCGCAAGACGGTGTCGGGGGAAAGCTCAGCAGATGAAGGAATGCCGTAGGCCTGGCGCAAGCCCCGTTCGACGTGGCGGATTTCCTCATCCAGTTCAGCGATCTGCTCTCGAAGAATCTCGTTGTAATGCTGTAAGCGCACTTCACTGATGCCATTCAAGGCCTGCTGGGTGATGTGCTCGAGCTCCAGCTGCAACTCCAATAGCGTCAGCAGATCCTTTTTCTCATAGGCCAGATTGGCGCGCTGCATCAACGCGGTCTTGCGCAACTGCTCTTGAGGGTCCGGCTCGCGATCGGGATGCAGGGCGCTGGCGAGCTTGCGGTAGACCTCCCGTATGGACTTGCTCAAATCCGCCTGCGCCGCATCTTGCCGCGCCTGGGCAGCGCGTTGCTTGGGCGAGGCCTTTTTCCGAGCAGCCTGCCGTTGCTGCCTGGCCCGCTCCCTGGCGTCCTCGCGCGCCTGCATCTCCGCCTCCACGCGCCGCAGCAATTCATCGGGCGATTCGTCGTCATGATCATGACCACGACTCCGCTCATGGCCCAGGACCACTTCCGGTGCCGCTGCGTCGACCTCCATCTCGGCCACGTTTTCCCTGTCGTGGTCGGATTGGCCATGCATGTTGTAGATCGCCTTCACTGCCGCGTCGTCGCACACGTCGACCAGACGTCCGGCCATCTCCGCGATCAGATCCGACAAGGTCAGGCGCTCGCCTTTCGTCAGGCTTCTGTCGTCGAACGCGTCATTGAGCAGATGCACCATCCGCACCTGCAGGTCCGTCGACTCCCGTTGCAGCGGCAGCAAGTCATCGACGAATTTCTTATGAAAGGCCTGCCTGGCGTCTTCCCATGAGCGCAGCCGCGCCCGCCGCTCGTCGATCTGCCGGGTCAGCGCATTGAACGTCTCCTGCCCCTCGGACAGCACGTCCTGGCCAAGTCCAGCCACGATATTGACAGCCCGCCCGCTCGCCTTGTTCATAACAGCAGTCCTGCTCACCATAATTCTGATATCCAAGGAATTATCGCCGGGCCAAGCGGCGAACATCCATCGTTCCTGAAATATGCGAATGATTAGGCCAAATCACTCTGCGCACGGAATAGTCCCGACCCTATGCGAATAACGCCATACCGTTGCGCTCGCTTGTCGGCGTCCCGCAACGACACCTTTCGCTGCAGTGTCTACCGTCGGCTGGTGATCTATCTCAGTCAGTTCAAAAATTGAAAAACAAAACCCCCGGGGATCAGACAGAATCCAATCCCCGGGGGTTGATGCCAAACGGCCGGTATCAATGATTCCAGGCCGCGGCCTGAAGCCTTTCTACCGCTTTACTTCTTCCGCGTCGGCGGCAAATCCGTGCAGACACCTTCAGCCACTTCCGCGGCCATGCCGACCGACTCGCCCAGCGTGGGATGCGGGTGAATGGTCTTGGCAATGTCGACGACATCCGCGCCCATTTCCACCGCCAGCGCCAGTTCGCTGATCAAGTCGCCAGCGTGCGTGCCCACGATGCCACCGCCCAGGATGCGGTGGGTTTCGGCATCGAACAGCAGCTTGGTGAAGCCTTCGTCGCGGCCATTGGCAATGGCGCGGCCGGAGGCGGCCCACGGGAACACGCCCTTCTCGATCTTCACGCCCTGCTTCTTGGCTTCGTCTTCGGTCAAGCCCACCCACGCTACTTCCGGATCGGTGTAAGCCACCGACGGAATCACGCGGGCGTCGAAGAAGGACTTCTCGCCGGACGCGGCCTCGGCCGCCACATGGCCTTCATGCACGGCCTTGTGCGCCAGCATGGGCTGGCCGACGATGTCGCCGATGGCGAAGATGTGCGGCACGTTGGTGCGCATCTGCTTGTCGACGTCGATGAAGCCGCGATCCGTCACCGCGATGCCCGCCTTGTCGGCGCCAATCTTCTTGCCGTTGGGGCTGCGGCCGACGGCCTGCAGCACCAGGTCATAGCGCTGCGGCTCCTTGGGCGCGCCCTCGCCCTCGAAGGTGACGTAGATGCCGTCCTTCCTGGCCTCCGCCCCCACCGTCTTGGTCTTGAGCATGATGTTGTCGAAGCGCGGCGTATTCATCTTCTGCCACACCTTGACCAGGTCGCGATCCGCGCCCTGCATCAGGCCGTCCAGCATTTCCACCACGTCCAGGCGCGCGCCCAGCGTCGAATACACCGTGCCCATTTCCAGGCCGATGATGCCGCCACCCACGATCAGCATCTTCTTGGGGATGCTGCGCAAGAGCAGCGCACCGGTCGAATCGACGACACGTTCGTCATCGGGCAGGAAAGGCAGACGCACGGCCTGGCTGCCCGCCGCGATGATGGCGTTCTTGAAACGAATGGTCTGGGTCTTGCCGTCAGCCGCCTTCACCGTCAGGTGATAAGGATCGGCGAACTCGCCCACCCCGGTCACCACGGTGACCTTGCGCATCTTGGCCATGCCAGCCAGGCCGCCGGTCAGCTTGCCGACCACGCTGTCCTTGAAGCTGCGCAGCTTGTCCAGGTCGATCTTCGGCTCGCCGAACGTGACGCCATGATCGGCCAGGGCCTTGGCCTCTTCCATCACCGCCGCCACGTGCAGCAGCGCCTTGGAAGGAATGCAGCCGACGTTCAGGCACACCCCGCCCAGCGTGGCATAGCGTTCGACCAGAACCGTCTTCATCCCCAGGTCGGCAGCCCGGAAGGCAGCCGAATAGCCACCAGGGCCGGCGCCCAGCACCAGCATGTCGCATTCGAGATCGACGCTGCCGGCATAGCTTGCCGCGGCAGGCGCGACGGCGGGCGGCGCGGCGTTGGCGGCCGGCGGCGGCGCCGGCATCTTGGGCGCTTCGGCGGCAGCGGGCGCCGCCTTGCCGGCAGCCGCGGGCGCAGCCTCGGCCTTGGCCGGCGCGGCGGCGGCGGCGGCATCACCCGCCTCCAGCTCCAGCACCACCGAACCCATGGCGACCTTGTCGCCAACCTTGACCTTCACCGACTTCACCACGCCGGCCTGCGACGACGGAATCTCCATCGACGCCTTGTCCGATTCGACCGTGATCAGGCTCTGTTCGGCCTTGATCGTATCGCCCGGGGCCACCAGCACTTCGATGACTTCCACTTCCTTGAAGTCGCCGATATCGGGTACCTTGATTTCCACCGTATTGCTCATAGGGCTCCCCGGTTACAGCGCGATGCGGCGGAAGTCGGCCAGCAGCGCGCCCAGATAGGCATTGAAGCGGGCCGCGGAAGCGCCGTCGATGACGCGATGGTCATAAGACAGCGACAACGGCAGGATCAGGCGGGGCACGAACTCGCTGCCATTCCACACCGGCTTGCGATCCGAGCGCGACACGCCCAGGATGGCCACTTCCGGCGCGTTGATGATGGGCGTGAAGTGCGTGCCGCCGATACCGCCCAGCGACGAAATCGAGAAGCAGCCGCCCTGCATTTCCGCCGGCGACAGCTTGCCGTCGCGCGCCTTCTTGGCCAGGTCGGACGTTTCCTTGGCGATCTCGAAAATGCCCTTCTTGTCGGCATCGCGGATCACCGGCACCACCAGCCCATTGGGCGTGTCGGCAGCGAAGCCGACGTGGTAGTACTGCTTCAGGACCAGGTTGTCGCCGTCCAGCGAGGCATTGAACTCGGGGAATTTCTTCAGCGCGGCGACCACGGCCTTGATCAGGAACGCGAGCATGGTGACCTTGATGCCGGCCTTCTCGTTTTCCTTGTTCAGCGTCACGCGCAACGCTTCCAGATCCGTGATGTCCGCTTCGTCATTGTTGGTGACGTGGGGAATCATGACCCAGTTGCGATGCAGGTTGGCACCGGAAATCTTCTTGATGCGCGACAGCGGCTTGGCTTCGATCGGGCCGAACTTGGCGAAATCGACCTGCGGCCACGCCAGCACGTTCAAGCCGCCGCCAGCCGCGGCCGGAGCGCCCGTCGCGGCGGCCGCACCGCCAGCCAGGGCCTGCTTGACGAAGTTGCGCACGTCGTCTTGCGTGATACGGTCCTTGGCGCCGGTACCCTTCACGCGGGCCAGCTCGACACCCAGTTCGCGCGCGAACTTGCGCACCGACGGCGATGCATGAGGCAGTTGGCCGGGCTTGAGCGCGGACGCTTCCAGCGCGGCGGCCGGACGCTGCGCGGCAGCCGCAGCTTGCGCAGGCGCGGGAGCCGCCGCGGACGCTTCGGCCTGGGGCGCGGATGCAGCCTTGGCAGGCGCCTCGGCTTGCGCCGCGGCGGCCGGCGCCGCACCACCGCCCTCGACCACCAGCAGCACGGAGCCCTTGGACACCTTGTCGCCCACCTTGACCTTGATCGACTTGACCACGCCGCCTTGCGAGGCAGGGATCTCCATCGAGGCCTTGTCGGACTCCACGGTAATCAGGCTCTGTTCCGCCTTGATGGTGTCGCCGACAGCGACCATCACTTCAATGACTTCCACTTCCTTGAAGTCACCGATATCGGGAACCGTTACCTCGGCTTCACCGCCACCCTGAGCGGGTGCGGCGGCCGGCGCCGGCGCTTCGGCCTTGGCCGGTGCGGACGCAGCGGCCTGGGCCTTGGGCGCCGCCGCAGCGGCAGGCGCCTCGGCCTTGGGCGCTGCGGCAGCGGCATCACCCGCCTCCAGCTCCAGCACCACCGAACCCATGGCAACCTTGTCGCCAACCTTGACCTTCACCGACTTCACCACGCCGGCTTGCGACGACGGGATCTCCATCGACGCCTTGTCCGACTCGACCGTGATCAGGCTCTGTTCGGCCTTGATCGTATCGCCCGGCGCCACCAACACTTCGATGACTTCCACTTCCTTGAAGTCGCCGATATCGGGTACCTTGATTTCCACCGTATTGCTCATGTGTTTTACCCTCAGGCGTATTGGGGGTTGGCTTTGTTGGGATCGATGCCGTACTTCTTGATGGCTTCGGCGACCTTGGCGACCGGTATCGTGCCTTCGTCGGCCAGCGCCTTCAGCGCCGACAGTACAACGAAATGGCGATCCACTTCAAAGTGCTCGCGCAGCTTGGAGCGGAAATCCGAGCGGCCGAAGCCATCGGTGCCCAGCACGCGATAGTCGCGGCCCTTGGGCATGAACGGACGGACCTGGTCGGCGAACAGCTTCATGTAGTCGGTCGACGCGATGATGGGACCCGTGGTCTTTTCCAGCTGCTGGGTGACGTACGGCACCTGCGGCTTCTTGTCTTCCGGATTCAGCAGGTTGTGGCGCTCGGCGTCCAGGCCGTCACGGCGCAGCAGCGTGAAGCTGGTGACGCTCCAGAGGTCCGAACCGATGCCCCAATCCGCTTCCAGCAGTTCCTGGGCGGCCTGCACTTCGCGCAGGATGGTGCCAGAGCCCATCAATTGCACGCGTTGCTTGCCCTTGCCCACGCTCTTGAGCTTGTACATGCCGCGCACGATGCCTTCCTCGTCGCCGGCGGTAAGGCCAGGCTGCGGGTAGTTCTCGTTCATCACGGTCAGGTAGTAATACACGTTCTCCTGGTTCTCGACCATGCGGCGCAGGCCGTCCTGGATGATGACCGCCAGTTCGTGCGCATAGGTCGGGTCGTAAGGCACGCAGTTGGGGATGGTCGCGGCCATCAGGTGGCTGTGGCCGTCCTCGTGCTGCAGGCCTTCGCCGTTCAGCGTGGTACGGCCGGCGGTGCCGCCGATCAGGAAGCCACGCGCCTGCATGTCGCCGGCGGCCCAGGCCAGGTCGCCGATACGCTGGAAGCCGAACATCGAGTAGTACACGAAGAACGGGATCATGATGCGGTTGTTCGTCGAATACGACGTCGCCGCGGCGATCCACGAGCTCATGGCGCCCGCTTCGTTGATGCCTTCCTGCAGCAGCTGGCCGTCGGCGGCTTCCTTGTAGTACATGACCTGGTCCTTGTCGACCGGGGTGTACTTCTGGCCTTCCGGCGCGTAGATGCCGATCTGACGGAACAAGCCTTCCATACCGAAGGTACGCGATTCGTCGGCCAGGATGGGCACCACACGCGGGCCCAGCTGCTTGTCGCGCAGAATCTGGTTCAGCGAACGCACGAAAGCCTGGGTGGTGGAGATCTCACGCCCTTCCTGGGTGGGTTCCAGCACGGCCTTGAACGCGTCCAGCGACGGCGCCTTCAACTGCTCGTCGGCCTTGACGCGGCGCGTGGGCAGGTAGCCGCCCAGCGCCTTGCGGCGTTCGTGCAGGTACTTCATTTCCGGCGAGTCTTCGGCCGGCTTGTAGTACGGCAGCTTTTCCAGCTGGTCGTCGGGAATGGGAATGCCGAAGCGGTCGCGGAATTCGCGGATCGATTCCAACTCCAGCTTCTTCTGCTGGTGGGTGGGGTTCTTGGCCTGGCCCACGTGGCCCATGCCGTAGCCCTTGATGGTCTTGGCCAGGATGACCGTCGGCTGGCCCTTGTGCGCCGTGGCGGCGGAGAACGCCGCGTACACCTTGTGCGGATCATGGCCGCCGCGGTTCAGGCGCCAGATGTCTTCGTCGCTCATGCGGGCGACCATGGCCAGCAGTTGCGGATGCTTGCCGAAGAAGTTTTCACGCACGAACTTGCCGTCGTTGGCCTTGTAGGCCTGGTACTCACCGTCGACGGTCTCTTCCATCACGCGGCGCAGGATGCCTTCCTTGTCGTGCGCCAGCAGCGGATCCCAATAGCCGCCCCAGATCAGCTTGATGACGTTCCAGCCGCTGCCGCGGAAGTCGCCTTCCAGTTCCTGGATGATCTTGCCGTTACCACGCACCGGGCCGTCGAGACGCTGCAGGTTGCAGTTGATGACGAAGATCAGGTTGTCCAGCTTCTCGCGCGCCGCCAGGGCGATGGCGCCCAGCGATTCGGGTTCGTCCATTTCGCCGTCGCCGCAGAATACCCAGACCTTGCGGCTGGACGTGTCGGCGATGCCGCGGGCGTGCAGGTACTTGAGGAAGCGCGCCTGGTAGATGGCGGTCAGCGGGCCCAGGCCCATCGACACGGTGGGGAACTGCCAGAATTCCGGCATCAGCTTGGGATGCGGATAGGAGGACAGGCCCTTGCCATCGACTTCCTGGCGGAAATTGTTCAGTTGTTCTTCGGTCAGGCGGCCTTCCAGGAAGGCGCGGCCGTAGACGCCGGGCGAAGAGTGGCCCTGGAAGTACACCAGGTCGCCGCCGCGGTCTTCATTTTCAGCGTGCCAGAAATGATTCTGGCCGGTACCGATCATGGTCGCCAGCGAGGCGAAGGAGGCGATGTGGCCGCCCAGATCGCCGCCGTCGGGCGGGTTATGCTTGTTGGCCCGCACCACCATGGCCATCGCATTCCAGCGCACGTACGAACGGATGCGCGCTTCCAGTTCCAGGTTGCCGGGGTGAGCCGGTTCCAGGCCAGGAGGAATGGTGTTCACATAGGCGGTGTTGGGCGAATACGGGATGTGCGCGCCGGAACGGCGGGCCTCGTCGATCAGACGTTCCAGCAGGTAGTGGGCGCGCTGCGGACCTTCGCGTTCCAGCACAGCCGCCAGGGCTTCCAGCCACTCCTGAGTTTCTAGGGTGTCTTCGTCGTTGGCGGCCGAGTAAGCGCCAGCCTGGGCGTTAGAGGACATCGTGTGTCTCCTGAAAGATTGTGGCCGCGCACTGCGATAGCGGAGCGGGCAAGAATAACCGGCCTGCGGAGTCATCTCCCCCTGTTTTATGACAGGAAAATCTGGCCAGACCATGTCGTTTGAGCGGCATTCTAGAAACAAGAATAGACGCTCGCAAGCAAAATTTCATGTTGCGGTACGGCATTTCATAATGCGAAACGCTAAATTATCGTGATGCGAAATGTACAGCTAAAATGCCGGCAGTCTTTCCGGTACAGCCATGGCCAGCGCCCCCAAGTCGAACATCCCCACTCCGTTCCATGATCACGCCCGGTTGCGCCGGCGCGGCCTCTATTGGCTGACGCCCGTCCTGGTGCTGGTGCTCTATATATGTGTGATGGGCGTCTTCTTCTGGCTCCAGCGCATCCACGATGACAGCGTCATGTTCGTCACCATCGACCAGGAGATGCGCCAGCAGCGCCTGCTCTGGGTCGTGCTGGCCTTGTCCTGCGTGATCGTGATCAGCCTGTTGATGCTGTGGCGCTACACCCGCTTCCGCTCGCACGCCGAAGCCGCCCTGATCGCCGAGACCGGCTTTCGCCGCGCCATGGAAAATTCCATGTCCACCGGCATGCGGGTGCTGGATCTGGATGGCCGCATTTCCTACGTCAATCCCGCCTTCTGTCGAATGATAGGGTGGAATGAGGCCGACCTGATCGGCCGCAGCCCGCCCTTCCCTTACTGGGTGCCGGGACGCCATGAACAGCATCAGCACACCCTGGACATCCTGACGTCGGGCAAGACACCCAGCAGCGGCCTGGAAGTGGAGGCGCAGCGGCGCGACGGTTCGCGCTTCACCGCGCGCATGTACGTGTCGCCGCTGTTGGATCCCAACGGCAACCAGATCGGCTGGATGACCTCCATGACCGACATCACCGAACCCAAGCGCATCCGCGAAGCGCTGACCGCCGCGCACGAGCGTTTCATGACGGTGCTGGAAGGCCTGGACGACGCCATTTCCGTGACCGCCGACACCCATGACGGCCTGGAGCTGCTGTTCGCCAACCGCACCTACCGGCGCGTGTTCGGCGCGCAGACGGGCGGCCACGACGAACTGCTGGCCGGCCGCCGCGGCCGCTTCACCGATGAATCGGTCGAGGTGTTCTCGCCTTCGGTGCAGCGCTGGTTCGAAGTGCATCACCGCATGCTGGCCTGGACCGATGGCCGCCGCGTGCGCCTGCAGGTGGCGCGTGACATCACCGAACGCCGCAATCACGAAGAAGCCTCGCGCGTGCAGCAGGAAAAGATCCAGCTGACCAGCCGCCTGACCACCATGGGCGAAATGGCTTCGTCGCTGGCCCACGAACTGAACCAGCCGCTGACGGCCATCGCCAACTACAGCATGGGCGCGGTGGCGCTGGTGAAAGCCGGCCACACCAATCCGCGCATGCTGCTGCCGGCCTTGGAAAAAGCCGCGGCGCAGGCCGAGCGTGCCGGCAAGATCATCAGCCGCATCCGCGAATTCGTGAAGCGCAGCGAACCGCGACGCCAGCGCGTGGCCATCGGCGGCATCGTCGAGAACGCCATCGGCTTCGCCGACATCGACGCCCGCAAGCGCCGTATCCGCATCGAAAGTTTCGTGCCGTCCAACGCGCCCGAAGTACTGGCCGACCCCATCCTGATCGAGCAGGTGCTGTTGAACCTGCTGAAGAACGGGCTGGAGGCCATGGAAAACAGCGAGTCCGACGAACTGAAAGTCGCCGTCATTCCGCACGAACAGCATCTGGAGGTCGCCGTGGTCGACCGCGGCCACGGCCTGGCCGACCCGGAACGGCTGTTCGAACCTTTTTTCAGCACCAAGTCCCAAGGCCTGGGCATGGGGCTGAATATCTGCCGTACCATTATCGAGTCGCACCATGGCCGCCTCTGGGCGGACCCGAACCCGGCCGGCGGTACGATCTTCCGCTTTACCCTTCCCTGCGCCGCGCCCCAATCGCAATCGCAGTCTGACCAGTCCGAGGAGCTCCACGCATGAACACCCCAATTCCGTCGAGCACGGTATACATAGTCGATGACGACGAAGCCGTCCGTGATTCGCTGCGTTGGCTGCTGGAAGCCAATGGCTATCGTGTGCGCGCCTACCCCAGCGCCGAGAACTTCCTGGAGGATTACGACCCGAACCTGGTCGGCGTGCTGATCGCCGACGTGCGCATGCCCGGCATGAGCGGCCTGGAATTGCAGGAACAGCTCATCGCCCGCAACGCGCCCCTGCCCATCGTGTTCATCACCGGCCACGGCGACGTGCCGATGGCGGTGACCACGATGAAGAAAGGCGCCATCGATTTCCTGGAAAAGCCCTTCAACGAATCGGACCTGCGCGAAATCGTCGCCCGCATGCTGGAACAAGCCACGCAGCGGGTGTCCAAGTTCCAGGCCCAGCGCGACCACGAAGCCATGCTGGCACGCTTGACCGCGCGTGAGCAGCAAGTGCTGGAACGCATCGTCGCCGGCCGTTTGAACAAGCAGATCGCCGACGATCTGGGCATCAGCATCAAGACAGTGGAAGCGCACCGCGCGAACATCATGGAAAAACTGGAAGTCACGACCGTGGCCGACCTGATGAAGGTGGCCCTGGCGAAACCCGAGGCACACGCATGACGGCACGTATCATCGACGGCGCGGCGCTGTCGCAGAAGATCCGCGAGGAAGTCGCGCAACGCGTGGCGAAACTGGCCGAGACCGGCGTGCGCCCGGGCCTGGCCGTGGTGCTGGTGGGCGAAGACCCCGCCTCGCAAGTTTATGTGCGCAACAAGGTGGCGGCCTGCGAAAAGGCCGGCCTGCACTCCGTCAAGGAGCAGTACCCCGCCAGCATGAGCGAGGCGGAGCTGCTGCAACGCATCGCCATCCTCAACGGCGACCCGACCATCCATGGCATCCTGGTGCAGCTGCCGCTGCCGCCCCATATGGACAGCCACAAGGTGATCGAAGCCATCGCGGCGGAGAAGGACGTGGACGGCTTCCATATCAGCAACGCCGGCCTGCTGATGACGGGCCAGCCGCTGTTCCGCCCCTGCACGCCCTATGGCGTGATGAAGATGCTGGAAGCGGAAAACGTCACGTTGCGCGGGGCCGAAGCGGTCATCGTGGGCGCCAGCAATATCGTCGGCAAGCCCATGGCCATGCTGCTACTGGCTGCCGGCGCCACCGTCACCCTGTGCAATTCGAAGACGCGTGACCTGGGTGCGCAGTGCCGCCGCGCGGATGTGCTGGTGGTGGCTACCGGCCGCGCCGGCATCGTCAACGGGGACATGATCAAGCCGGGCGCGGTGGTGATCGACGTGGGCATCAACCGCGGCGCCGACGGCAAGCTGTGCGGCGACGTCGACTTCGCCTCGGCCAAGGAAGTGGCCGGTGCCATCACGCCCGTGCCGGGCGGCGTGGGGCCGATGACCATCGCCATGCTGTTGGTGAATACGGTCGAAGCGGCTGAGCGGGGATGAGCCTCCGGCCGGCCTTGCAGGAAATGCAATCGTCCCCATTTGAAGTGCACGTTTGTCTTCCCGGAATACCGCTATGAGCAGCAATCCCCTCCTCGCCCCCGTGCAAGACCTGGTCGACTACGCGGCCATCCAACCGGCGCATGTGGTGCCGGCGGTGGATGAACTGCTGGAGGTGGCGCGCGCCGCCGTCGAGAAGGCCGCCGATCCCGCCCTGCCGGCCACTTGGGAAGCCGTGGTCGAACCCCTGGATTCCGCGTCCGAACGCCTGTGGCGCGCCTGGTCGGTGGCCGGCCACCTGAACGCCGTGGTGAATACCCCCGCGCTGCGCGAAGCGTATAACGCCGCCCTGCCCAAGGTCACCGAGTTCTCCACCTGGGTCGGCTTGCACGAAGGCCTGTACAAGCAATACCAGCGTCTGCGCGATGTGCCCGGCTTCGAGGGCTGGAGCCCCGTGCGGCGCCGCATCGTCGACCTGGCCTTGCGCGACTTCCGCCTGGGCGGGGTCGAACTGCAAGGCGAGGCGCGCGAACGCTACGCCGAGATATCCGACCGCGAGGCGCAGGTTTCGCAGAAATTCTCGGAAAACGTGCTGGATGCCATCGACGCCTGGTCGCTGCTGGTGGAAGACGAGCAGCGCCTGGCCGGCATCCCCGCCGACGTCCTGGACGCGGCGCGCGAAGCCGCCCAGGCCGACGGCAAGACGGGCTGGAAGCTGACGCTGAAGATGCCTTGCTACCTGCCGGTCATGCAATACGCGCGCGACCGCGGCCTGCGCGAAACCTTGTATCGCGCCTACGGCACGGTGGCGTCCGAACAGGGCGACGCCCAATACGACAACTCCCCGCTGATCGAAGAACTGCTGGGCCTGCGCGCCGAGGAAGCGCGGCTGCTGGGCTACGGCAATTTCGCCGAATTGCGCCTGCAAACCCGCATGGCACGCAGCGCGACCCAGGTGGCGGAATTCCTGCGCGACCTGGCCGGCCGCGCCCGCCCCTACGCGCAGCAGGATCTGGCGCAGTTGCGCGAGTTCGCCGCCAAGGAACTGGGCCTGGCCGACGTGCAGCCCTGGGACCTGCCCTACGCATCCGAACGCCTGCGCGAAACGCGCTACGCCTACTCGGAAGACGAGATCAAGCAGTACTTCACCGAACCGCGCGTGCTGGCCGGCTTGTTCGACGTCATCCAGACGCTGTTCAACGTGCGCTTGCAGGAAATGCCGGTATCGGCCTGGCATGCGGACGCGCGCGGCGTGCGCGTGGAGCGCCCCGACGGCGCCCTGGTCGGCTATCTGTACCTGGATCTCTATGCGCGTGCCGGCAAGCAAGGCGGCGCCTGGGTCGACAGCGAACGCAGCCGCCGCGTGACGGCGGGCACGGTGCAGACGCCGGTGGTGTACCTGACCTGCAATTTCTCCCGTCCGGGCACGGGCAATGGCGGCAAGGCCGCACTGCTGACCCACGACGACGTCATCACCCTGTTCCACGAAACAGGCCATGCTTTGCATGCCTTGCTGTCGGAAGTGGACGAGCCGGGCGCCGCCGCCTTCGCCAGCGTGGAATGGGACGCCATCGAACTGCCCTCGCAGTTCATGGAGAACTTCTGCTGGGAATGGCCGGTGGTGCAGCAGTTGTCGGCCCACGTCGACACCGGTGCACCGCTGCCGCGCGCGCTCTATGACAAGCTGCTGGCGGCACGCAATTACCAGAGCGGCATGCAGACCGTGCGCCAGATCGAATTCGCGCTGTTCGACATGCTGCTGCACGACAAGCCGCAGGGCACGCCCATCGCGGACGTGTTGGCGCTGTTGCAAAC
Organism: Bordetella sp. LUAb4; assembly: GCF_021325795.1. Taxonomy (GTDB): domain Bacteria; phylum Pseudomonadota; class Gammaproteobacteria; order Burkholderiales; family Burkholderiaceae_B; genus Bordetella_C. The sequence goes on from NZ_JAHPZX010000002.1 coordinate 137,112, forward strand.
GGTGCGCAACGAGGTAGCGGTGTTCTCGCCGCCTGCCTGGCACCGCATGCCGCACAGTTTCTCGCATCTGTTCGCGGGCGGCTATGGGGCGGGGTATTACAGCTACAAGTGGGCGGAAGTGCTGTCGGCCGATGCCTACGAGGCGTTCGAGGAAGCCGCCCGCGAAAACGAAAAAAGCCAAGGGTCGGGTCAAAATCCGGGCCAGGGCACGCTGGACCCCGCCACGGGCGACCGCTTCCGCCGCGAGATCCTCGCGGTCGGCGGCGCGCGGCCCGCGGCGGAATCCTTCAAGGCTTTCCGCGGACGCGAACCGCGTATCGATGCCTTGCTGCGTCACAGCGGCATGGCAGCGGCGCCGGCGGCCTGAGATGACGACGCGCTGGCTGGGATCCAGGTCTAAGTCCACGTCCACGTCCACGTCTTCGTGCAGGTCGTGGTCCGGGTCCAGGTCGTGGTCCAGGTCGTGGTCCGGGTTTCGATCTCGGTCTTGCCCGGCATGGCTCCTGGTGGCGGCTTGCCTGCTGCCAGGCGTTGTTCTTACCGGTTTGCCGGTGGCGGCCCGGGCGGCGCAGGCTGTCTATGACGTGGCCGGCCATCTGCCTGACCTGCGCTTCGCGCTGTCCGGCGCACAGGGCAAGACGGTTACCGATGCCGACGTGCGGGGACGTACCGTCCTGCTCTTTTTCGGCTACGCCAATTGCCCTGACGTCTGCCCCACCACCATGGCCCAGTTGACCGATGTATTGGGCCAATTGGGCGAGGACGCGGCCAAGGTCCGCATTCTCTTCGTCAGCGTCGATCCGCATCGCGATACGCCTGATGCCTTGCAGGCGTATGTCAACGCGTTCAATCACTCGGCGATCGGCCTGACCGGGACGGACAAACAGATCGCCGACCTGGCGCGTCGCTACCGCGTGTCCTACCAGATCGAAAAACCACGTCCCGGCGCGGACCCCGCTGTCTACAACGTCGCCCATAGCCGCGGCGTGTTCGTGTTCGACGCCACGGGCCGGGCGCGCCTGCTGCTGGCCGACAGCGCCGACGCCACGCAAATCGTGCAAAGCCTGAAGCCACTGCTCAAGTAACCGGCTTACGGCGTGGCGGCTTCGCGTCGGGATTCGATTTATTACACCCGCTGGGCACGACACGTGCTTATGATCGCGCTGTTTCACTAACCCTTCGCCATCACGCGTAAATACAGGAGCACGGCATGGACATCATCATCATGATCATCGTGGGTTTCATCGTAGGTTTGATCGCGCGCGCGATCATGCCCGGCGATCAGCCCATGGGAATCATCCTGACCGCCATACTCGGCATCGTCGGCGCCATCGTGGCCGGTTTCCTCGGCCGCACGCTGGGCTGGTATACGGCCGGTGAACCGGCCGGCTGGATCGCTTCGGTGGTCGGTGCCATCATCGTGCTGTTCGTCGTCGGCCTGGTGCGCCGCCGCGCCTAGGCCAGGCGCTGCAAAGCCCGCCAGCAATGCAAAACCCGTCCTCCCATGAGGGCGGGTTTTTTCATGGCTCCTGCTTTCCCATCTTGTCGGCGATGAGCGCCCGCAACCAGCCATGTGCTGGATCCCGATGGCTGCGTTCATGCCAGAACATGGCCATGTCATAGCCCTGCACTTGCACCGGCGGCGCCACGACCCGCAGCCCGGGCACGGCGTGCAACAAGCGCTCGGGCAACATGCCCACCAGGTCCGTGCGTGCCAGCACCGCGGCCATGAACAGGAAATGCGGCACCGACAACGCGACTCGCCGCTGCATGCCCAGATCGGCCAGGATGCGGTCCGTGACGCCCTGAAAGCCACCGCCGTCGGGAGAGACGATCACGTGCTCCAGGGCACAGAACTGTTTCAGACTGGGCCGGCGCCGCAAGCCGGGATGCCCCGCCCGTCCGGCCAACACGTAGCGCTCGCGGAACAGCCACTGACGATGCAGGCGGGCTGGTGTGTCCGCCTCGTCCCAGATATGGAAACCCAGGTCGACCTCGCCTTTCTCCATTTGCGCCGGCAACCGCGGAGGCGCCAGTTCCAGTACGGCGACCCGGCATTGCGGCGCCGCCGCATACAGGCTCGACAGTAAAGGCAGCAACACCGTGGTCTCGCTGTAATCGGTGGCGGCGAGGCGCCATGTGATGTCGGCCTTGGCGGGATCGAAGGACTCCAGGGGCGCGATCGTCCCCGCCAGCGCGCGCAAGGCCTCGCGTAACGGTTCGCGCAGTGCCAGGGCCCGCGCGGTCGGGCGCATGCCGCGTGGCCCCGGCAGCAGCAAGGGATCGTCGAAGACCTCGCGCAGCTTGGCCAGTTGCACGCTGACCGTGGGTTGCGCCAGGAACAGACGCTGCGCCGCCCGCGTGACATTCAATTCCGCCAGCAAGGCATCCAGCGTCACCAGCAGGTTCAGATCGATACGCCTGAGATTATCCATTGCAATACCTGGAATTCTAGAAATTCATTTCCAATATAGCGTGGAAATTCCTAAGCTGGCGGCATTGCTTACTTACGGTGGAAACACACCATGAATGTCCTGATCGTTTACGCCCACCCCGAACCGCGCTCGCTCAATGGCGCCCTCAAGGACTTTGCCGTCCAGCACCTGCTTGCGCAGGGCCACGCCGTCCAGGTATCGGACCTGTATGCGATGAATTGGAAAGCCACGCTGGATGGCGCCGACCGCCTGGACCGCGATCCTGCCGCGCGCTTCGACGCTTCGCTCGATTCCAGGCATGCCTATGAACACGGCACCCAAAGCGCCGACATCACCGCCGAACAGGACAAGCTGCGCTGGGCCGACGCGGTGCTTTTCCAATTCCCGCTATGGTGGTTTTCCATGCCGGCCATCATGAAGGGCTGGTTCGAACGGGTCTATGCGTATGGCTTCGGCTATGGGGTCGGCGAGCATTCCGACCGGCGCTGGGGCGACCGCTACGGCGAAGGCATGCTGGCCGGCAAGCGCGCCATGCTGGTCGTGACGACGGGCGGCTGGGACTCGCACTACGAAGCGCGCGGCATCAACGGCCCGCTGGAAGATCTGCTGTTTCCCATCCAGCACGGCATGTTGTTCTACCCGGGCTTCGAGGTATTGCCGCCCTTTGCCATCCACCGTACCAGCCGGGTGGATGACGCGCGTTATACAGAGACCACCGCCGCATTGGGCCAGCGCCTGGACGGCCTGTGGACACAGGCGCCCATTCCCTTCCGCCGCCAGAACAGCGGCGATTACCTGATCCCGCAGCTGACGCTGCGCGAGGATCTGGCACCCGGGGTCACCGGATTTACCGCGCACACCGTTTGAAGGCAACCGAACCCTGCCGGCCTCAGGCCTGCTGGCGCGTCGCGGCCAGCACGATCTCGCGTATGCACACCCCCTGAGGCTGGTTGTAGGCATAGCCAATGGCGCCCGCCACATCGTCGGCCGACAGCACCACCCCGCCCATGTCCTGTTTCCAGGCCTGATAGCCCTGCTTGATGCCTTCGTCGGTGGTGTGCCCCAGCAACTCCGTTTCGACGGCGCCCGGTTCGATCGTGACGACACGCACGCCATGCGGCGACAGCTCTTCGCGCAGATTCTCGGACAGGCCCGTCACGGCGAACTTGGTCCCCACATACGCCACGTGATTGGGGAAAGCCTTGCGTCCGGCAATTGAACTGACGTTGACGATGGTGCCATGCTGACGCTGCACCATGCCCTTGGCGACGGCGAGAATACCGTTCAACAGGCCGCGCACGTTGATGTCCAGCATCCGGTCCCATTCGTCCGGATCCTGCTGGGTGATGTCCCCCAGCAGCATGACGCCGGCGTTGTTGACGATGGCGTCCGCCGGCCCATACTGACGCTCGGCCTGCGCCACCGCATCCAGCATGGCTGCTCGGTCGGTGACGTCCACCGCCAGCGCCAGTGTATTGGGCAGGCCTAGTTGTTCCATGGGGGCCAAGCGCCGCGCCAATAGCAGCAAGGGGTGGCCCAGGCCGGAAAACAGGCGGGCGGTAGCCAGGCCAATGCCGGAACTGGCGCCGGTGATGACGATGAGAGGTTTTTTCGCAATGCTCATGCTCGCTCCTGGAAAACCGCGGGGAGCCGGCGATATTGGCTGTCGGCGGCAGTCAGTCTAGGGGAGGATGGCGCTGCCGTTCGGCTTGAACGGCAATTCATACCGCAAAGCAAAACGAAATTGCTGTTTCGCAATGGCGGAAGTGCACAAATGCGCAACGGCCAGCTCGGGCCGTCGCGCATTTTTCAAGCCGCCGCGGCGAGGGGTGCGCGGGCCTCGTTCAACTTGGCCTGCGCATCACGCAAGGCGGTGCGCAAGCCTTCTTCCACCACGGGATGGTAGAAAGGCATTTCCAGCATGGCATCGATGGTCAAGCCCTGCTGCAGCGCCCAGGCCAGCAAATGCGCCAGGTGCTCCACGCTGGGGCCAGCCATTTCCGCGCCCAGGAAGCGGCCGCTGGCCCGGTCGGCGTACACATGCAAACGGCCCTTGTTCTTCAACATGACGCGCGAACGGCCCTGATTGCCGAAATCCACCTGGCCGGTCACGTAGCTGCCTTCATGCAGACGGCTGTACGGCGTGCCAACCACGCCGATCTGCGGATCGGAGAACACCACCGCCATCGGCGCGCGCCGCTGGCCCGGCGTAACGTGCGGATAATGGGCCGCGTTCTGGCCGGCGATGCGGCCTTCGTCGGCGGCTTCGTGCAACAGCGGCACGTCGCTGTTGGCGTCGCCCGCGATGAAGATGGACGATTTGCCCGCCTGCATGGTGTAGCGGTCATACTCCGGCACGCCGGCCGGATTCAGCTTGAGGGTCGTGTTCTTCAGATCGAGGCCGCCCACATTGGCGCGACGGCCGGTCGCCACCAGCACGTAGTCGAAGCTTTCGGTACGCTCTGTGTTATCCAGCCCCACATAGCGGACCTTCACCGCATCGCCCTCGCGCACCGAATCGATCACGCGCGCGTCCGGGTCCAGGTAGAACTCTTCCTGGAAGGCCTTGCGGGCACTGTCCCGCACCGCCGGATCCGACAGGCCGCCCAGGCTGCCGCTGATGCCGAACACCCGCACCCGCACGCCCAGCCGCGCCAGGGCCTGGCCCAGCTCCAAGCCGATGACGCCGGGACCGAACACGGCCACGCTGCGCGGCAGGTCGTCCCAGTAGAAGACATCGTCATTGACGACCACGCGGTCGCCCAAGGCCTTGAATGGCGGCGGTACGGCGGGGCTCGAGCCGGTGGCGATGACGACACTGGCGGCATGCACTTCCGTATGATCGTCCACGCGCAGCACGGTGTCCGAGACGAAGCGGGCGTAGCCCAGCAGCTTGTCTTGCGCTGGAATGCTTTCCACACCCTCCACCACGAAGCCGACGAAGCGATCGCGTTCACGGCGCACCCGGGCCATCACCTCGCGGCCGTCCACGCGCACCGTGCCGTCGATATGTACCCCGAAAGGCGCGCCATGGGCGGCGGTATGGGCTGCCTCGGCGGCGGCGATCAGCAGCTTGGACGGCATGCAGCCCACACGGGCGCAAGTGGTGCCGTACTGGCCGGCTTCGATCAGCAGCGCGCGTTTGCCGGCGGCGATGGCGGCCCGGTAGGCGCCCAATCCGGCGGTGCCGGCGCCGATCACGGCGACATCGGTGTGCAAGGTTTTCATGATTATCCTTTGGGACTGAAGGCGTGGCCTGCGCCGCGCGCAGGCCAGATGCGCATGGGGGCACGCCGGGTCGCACGACCGGTCGGCGCATGTTGCGCGCGCCGATCGCGCGAGGCGAAACCCTGGCGCAGCGCGGGCCGCGTTCCTATACAGGCGCGCGCCCCGCGACGGGTCGCCGTGCTCAGGCAGCGATGGCGAAGTGGGTCTTCAGGTTTTCCAGGCCGCCGATCAGCGTGCCGTTGATGAACACCTGCGGGGCGGTGCCCGCGCCCGACACCGCGCCGATCACGCGGCCGCGCACCTTGTTGTCCAGCGGGATGTCGACGAAGTTGTAGCCCTTGTCTTCGAGAATGGCCTTGGCTTCGACGCAGAAGGGGCAGCCGACCTTGGAGAACACGACCACTTGGTCCGGCTTGGCGGCGCTGGGGGACAGGTAGTTCAACATCGTGTCCGCGTCGGAGACTTCGAAGGGGTCGCCGTCTTTTTCGGGTTCGATGAACATCTTCTCGACCACGCCGTCGCGTACCAGCATGGAATAGCGCCAGCTGCGCTTGCCGAAGCCCAGGTTGCGCTTGTCCACCAGCATGCCCATGCCTTCGGTGAAGTCGCCGTTGCCGTCGGGCATCAGGATGATGTTGGACGATTCCTGGTCCTTGGCCCATTCGTTCATGACGAAGGTGTCGTTGACGGACAGGCAGACGATGCTGTCGACACCGTTGGCGAAGAAGGCGGGCGCCAGTTCGTTGTAGCGCGGCAGGTGGGTCGACGAGCAAGTGGGGGTGAACGCGCCGGGCAGGGAGAACACCACCACCGTCTTGTTCTTGAACACGTCGTCGGTGCTTACCTGCTTCCAGTCATTGCCTTCCCGGACGGGGAAAGTGACGTTGGGAACGCGTTGGCCTTCACGAGCTTGCAGCATGGGATGAATCTCCGGTCTTGGGTTGGGATGTGGGCGTTGACGCCATGACCGAATAATAAATAAGAACTATCGGAAATGATAATTTAATAAATTTACTTGATTGATAGCTTTAGACAATTGCACGGACTTTCTTATAGCTATTGGATTTCGATCCGCTTGGGGAAAGAAGTGCCCGGCCACAGGCCGGCCACTTCTGCCAGACGAGCGCAACTGCGTCTGCGACCTTGCGTAGGACCGCAGCGCCCGGTCGTGGACCGCGCCGCCACGCCATCTGCCAGGTAACGGCGCCGATAGTTACGCTGTTATGGGGCTGTAGCCGGCGTCGCGGATGGCGGCTTCCACGGCGGTGTGGTCATTCGTGCCACTGACGGTGACGCGATGGCTGGCGACATCGGCCTCGACGGTGGCGCCCGGCACGGCAGCGGTGACGGCGCCGGTGATCGTCTTGACGCAATGGCCGCATGTCATGTCAGGTACTTGGTATTGCAGGGTCATGATGTCTCTCCTGTTGCAGTTTCACTAAAGAAGGCCTAACGGACTCCTACGACGAGCAAAGAATAGACCTTCCAACAATGGGAGGGTCAAGCAGCCCGCTCATACCGTGCAGGTCGTCTGCCGCATGACGGCTTGCATTTCCGGCGCTTGACCTTACCATCATGGGAAGGATGATACTTGCACCGTCACCCTCTACCCCTGCCCATCATGAACACGCCCACCCTCGCCACCACCGAACTGGATCTTGCCATCGAAGGCATGAGTTGCGCCTCTTGCGTGCGGCGCGTCGAAAAGGCGCTGACGGCCGTACCGGGCGTCACCGGTGCCAGCGTCAACCTGGCGACGGAACGGGCGCATGTGGCCTGGCAAGGAGACGGCGCCGACGCCCTGTTGGCCGCCGTCGCCAAGGCCGGCTACGAGGCGCAAGTGATCGAGGATCCCCGCCGGCAGGCCGAGTTGTTGAACGCCCAACGCGAGGCTGAAGCACAACGCCTGCAAGGACGCTTCTGGCTGGCCCTTGCCCTGGCCCTGCCCGTCTTCCTGCTGGAAATGGGCGGCCACATGTTTCCGCCCCTGCACGGCTGGATCGCCTCCCACATCGGCATGCAGCATAGCTGGCTGCTGCAAGCCCTGCTGACTACGCTGCTGCTGGCTGGACCCGGCCGCCATTTCTTCCTGTTGGGCCTGCCGGCCTTGTGGCGGCGCGCGCCCGACATGAACTCCCTGGTCGCCCTGGGCGCGGGCAGTGCCTGGGCCTATTCCCTCGTGGCAACGTTGCTGCCCGACGCCCTGCCCGCCGGCACCGCTGCCGTCTACTTCGAAGCCGCCGCCGTCATCGTCACCTTGATTCTGCTGGGCCGCATGCTGGAAGCCCGCGCCAAGGGACGCACCGGCGCGGCCATCGCCCGCCTGGCCGCCTTGCAGCCGCGCACCGCGCGCGTGCTGCGCGCGAACGCACCGGTGGACCTGCCCATCGCCGAGGTACGTGCCGGCGACCATGTCCTGGTGCGCCCCGGCGAAAAGATCCCGGTGGACGGCGAGGTACTCGACGGCGGCTCCTATGTCGATGAATCCATGATCACCGGTGAACCCGTGCCGGTGGAAAAAACGCGCGGCGCCGCCGTCACCGGTGGCACGCTGAACACGACGGGCGCGCTGACCGTGCGCGTCACCCATACCGGCGCCGACACCGCGCTGGCGCGCATCGCGCAACTGGTCGAACAGGCTCAGGGCGCACGCCTGCCGATCCAGGCACTGGTGGACCGTGTCACGTATTACTTCGTGCCCGCCATCCTGCTGGCTGCCCTGCTCACCTTCGCGGCCTGGCTGGCGTGGGGACCCGCGCCCGCGCTGCCGCTGGCCCTGGTGCATGCGGTCGCCGTGCTGATCGTGGCCTGCCCTTGCGCGATGGGGCTGGCCACGCCCATGTCCATCATGGTCGGTACGGGACGCGCCGCCGAACTGGGCGTGCTGTTCCGCCAGGGCACGGCACTGCAAACCCTGCGCGATGTCGCTGTCGTCGCCTTCGACAAGACCGGCACGTTGACGATAGGCAAGCCGGCGCTGACCGATATGCAGCTTGCGACGGACTCAGCCATTACGCAGGACGACGTCCTGGCCTGGACCGCCGCGGTACAGTCCGCGTCCGAACATCCCATCGCCGTGGCTATCCTGGCGGCGGCGCAAGCAGCCGGTCTGACGGTACCCGCCGTACAGGACTTCCAGGCGCTGACCGGCGCCGGCGTGCGCGGCACCGTGCAAGGGCGCAAGCTGCTGCTGGGCTCCGCTGCCCTGATGCGCGCAGAAGACGTGGACATCGCCGCCTTCGCGGCTACCACGGAAGCATGGGCCAATGCGGGCAAGACGCCGATCCATGTCGCCATCGACGGCCGCCTGGCGGCGCTGCTGGCGGTCTCGGATCCGATCAAGCCGGGCGCCGCGGCAGCCATCGCCGCCCTGCATGCGAGTGGCGTACGCACCGCGATGATCACCGGCGATGACCGCCGCACGGCGCAGGCAGTGGCGCGTGAGCTGGGCATCGACGATGTGTACGCGGAAACCTTGCCCGCCGACAAGCAACGCGTGATCACGCAATTGCAGGTGCAATGGCCGGCTGACAGGCAGGCAACGGCCCTGCCGCTGGCGCAGGCACAGCCCCTGAAGCGGGCGCAGGCTCCGGCGAGCAAGGGAACACAAGCGATCGGAGCCGAAACTACAACCTTCAAAAACCAAAAGGTTGCCTTCGTCGGCGACGGCATCAATGACGCCCCTGCCCTGGCGGCGGCGGATGTCGGCATCGCCATCGGCACCGGGACCGACGTCGCGCTGGATGCCGCCGACGTGGTGCTGATGTCAGGGGATCCACGCGGCGTGCCGCGCGCGATAGGCGTCAGCCACGCCACCCTGGTGAACATCCGCCAAAACCTCTTTTGGGCCTTCGCCTACAACGTCGCCTTGATTCCCCTGGCGGCGGGTGTATTGCAACCGTTGGGCGGACCCGCGCTATCGCCCATCTTCGCGGCGGCCGCCATGGCACTTTCCAGTGTTTTCGTGGTGGGCAATGCCTTGCGACTCAAACGCTGGAGCGCACAATGAACATCGGACAGGCAGCCACGGCGACGGGCATCAGCGCGAAGATGATTCGCTATTACGAAGGCATCGGACTGATCGATGCCGCCGGGCGCACGGAGGCAGGCTACCGCGTGTACTCCGACCACGATCTGCACACGCTGCGCTTCATCCGGCGGGCGCGCGACCTGGGCTTCAGCATCGAGGTCATGCGCGACCTGCTGGCCTTGTGGCGCGATCGCGGCCGCGCCAGCGCCGACGTCAAGCGCATCGCGCTGGAACACGTGGCGGAGCTGGAGCGCAAGGCCGCGGCCCTGCGCCAGATGGCGGACACCTTGCAGCACCTGGCCGCCCACTGCCACGGCGACCAGAGACCGGATTGCCCGATCATCGATGAACTGGGCGCGCCCTGAGATTGCCCGCCCTGAGATTCCTCTGACCTCACCTCGGATTCTTCGCACAGTCAGCGGGCCGGCCAATGAATATGCTGCGCACACCAGGCGATTGCGCCTGCGGCTCCGCCTATTTCTGCCGTCTATCCATCGATTATCGAGGAACTCCGATGAAAAGCACGCACCTGCTCTCCCTATCCTTCGCCGGCTTGCTGGCGCTGGCCAGTGCCGCCGCCCATGCCGCGCCCGATTCCCTGAGTGTGCACGTCCTGAACCAGAACACCGGCCAGCCGGCCGCCGGCGTGCCCGTGAATCTGGAACAGAAAATGGAACATGGCTGGCGTGACCTGGGCGCCGGCGTGACCGACAAGGACGGCCGCATCAAGGCGCTGTTCCCCGTCGGCCAGCCTTTCGTCGCCGGCGAGTACCGCGTCATCTTCCATACCCAGGCTTTCTACGCCAAGGCCAAGGAATCGACCTTCTTCCCGGAAGTGATCGTACCCTTCGAAGTCCAGGACCCAAAGCAGCACTATCACGTGCCCCTGCTGCTGAGCCGCTACAGCTATACGGTGTACAGAGGCCAGTGATCTCTGCTGGCTCAAGCGACCGGGCCGGTCCACTCCGTGACGAACTCGCGGAAGTCCGGCCGCTTCACGGGCGGTACCGCGCAAGCAGGCGTACCGATCGCCAAATAGCCTAGGAAGCGATAGTCCAGCGGGTCGAAGCCCAGCGCCAGTTGGACTTCCTCCACGTATGTGCCCACGCCCGTGCTCCAGAAGGCGCCATAACCGAGCATGTGCACGGCATTCAGCACGTTCATGACCGAAGCCCCCGCCGCCAGCATTTGCTCGTGCTCGGGAATCTTGCCGTGGTCGATTTTCTGGGCGACGGCCAGGAACAGCGGCACGGCGGCCATCCACTCGCGTACGGATTTTTCCTTTTCTGGCGTCATGCGCGGATCGCCGCTGCGCTTGACCGCGCCCAAGGCCACGTCAGCCAGCTTGGCGATATTCTCGCCTCGGATGATGGCATAGCGCCACGGACGCTGCGAGCCATGGTCCGGCGCCGACATGCCGGCCTGCAGGATCTGGGCCAGTTCTTCCGGCGATGGCCCGGGGCCGCGCAGGAACTTGGTGGACCGGCGGGTATTCAGCGCGTGTAAAGGGGTGGAAAGCGACGTGGAAATTTCGGGGGAAATCGTTTCAGGGGAGTTCATGCTTGGGAGCTTCTCTTCAATAGATGGATGGGCCGCGTCACCGTGCGCCTTCCTGAAGGCGCCATAAAACCCACACGGGAATCATGGAGCCCCGGTACTGGAGGGCAATCAAGCTGCCACCGGCTCGAGCCGCCTCGTGCGCGACGGCGGGATGGCGCGATAGCACGCGTGCCGCCCTGGATTCAGCCCAGGTGGGTATGGCGTTCGGGACGTTCCTCGACTTGCATTTCGGCCAGGCCGTGCAGAATGCCGCAGTTCTCGGCATGTGGCCGGGCCGACAGACATCGCTGGCGCAAATCGCCCAGTTGGGCTTTCAATTGCGTCAGCTCGGCAATGCGCTCGTCGACGTGGATGATGTGCGCGTCGAAAATATCGTTGATGGGACCGCAGTCCGCCGCGTGGCTGTCGGCCAATTGCAGGATGGCGCGGATTTCTTCCTGCGTCATGTCCAGCGCCCGGCAGTTGCGAATCAGGCGCAGGCGGTCAACGTGCTGCGGTCCATAGCTGCGGTAATTGTTGTCGCCACGATCGGGAGCCGGCAACAGGCCTTCCTTCTCGTAGTAGCGGACCGTTTCCACCGTCGTTCCGGCGGCCTTGGCCAATTCACCGATTTTCATATTCCAGCCTCCGCGGATGGCGCGTCGCCAGGCAACGCTTGACCCTATAGTAACCCCAGGGTGTGCAATAGCGCCCATGAACAGCAAATTCCCACCCATCGTTGCCGCCAAAAACAGGGACGGAGATCATCCGCACCCTGGCCATGCTCATGACCATGACGCCTGCTCCGGCCATGATCACGATCACAGCCACGCTCACGCCCCGCAGGCGCACGCTTGCTGCGGGCACGACCATGGCGCGCCGCAGGCGGCTGCGCAGCCGGACGCCGACCTGCGCGCCGCAGCGGGCGAGTCCCTCACGCGGTTGTTGATCAACCAGATGGACTGCCCTACCGAGGAAACGCTCATCCGCCGCAAGCTGGGTGCGATGCCCGAGGTACGCGAGCTGCATTTCAACCTGATGCAGCGAGTGCTGACCGTCGTGCATGCCACGCCGGCGCTGGCATCGGTGCAAGCTGCCATCAAGGACCTGGGCATGACGCCCACCGTGCTGGAAGGCACCGCCACCCCGGCCCCCGCCGCCGCACCCACGCGCTGGCGTGGCCTGGTCGCGGGCGGAGTGCTCGCCGCCTTGGCCGAGGCCGTGCATTTCGCCGGCAATCCGGCGCTGGACCTGGGTTCGATCACGCTTCCCTACGCAGCCCTGCTGGCGATCGTCGCCGTGCTGGCTTGCGGCCTGAACACCTACCGCAAGGGTTGGATCGCCGTGCGCCACGGCAATCTGAACATCAATGCCTTGATGAGTATTGCCGTCACCGGTGCGGCTGCCATCGGCCAGTGGCCGGAAGCGGCGATGGTGATGTTCCTGTTCAATGTCGCCGAACTGATCGAAGCCCGCTCGCTCGACCGCGCGCGCAATGCCGTGCGCGGCCTGCTGGACCTTGCTCCTGAAACGGCAACGGCGCGGCAGGCGGATGGCAGTTGGCGCGAAGTGGCCGCCGCGGACCTGCAAGTGGATGACGTGGTGCGCGTGCGGCCGGGCGAACGCATCGCCGCCGACGGCGTGCTGGTCTCCGGTGCTTCCGCCGTCGACCAGTCGCCCATCACCGGTGAAAGCCTGCCCGCCGAGAAGACCGTGGGCGACCCCGTCTACGCCGCCACGGTGAATACGCATGGCGCTTTCGAGTATCGCGTCAGCGCCGTTGCCGGCGACAGCACGCTGGCGCGCATCATTCACGCGGTCGAACAAGCCCAGGGGGCGCGTGCGCCCACGCAGCGTTTCATCGACCGGTTTTCCCGCATTTACACACCCGCCGTGGTGGGACTGGCGCTGCTGGTGGCCTGCGTCCCGCCCCTGTTGCTGGGCCAGCCCTGGCTTACCGCCATCTATCGCGCGCTGACCTTGTTGATCATCGCCTGCCCCTGCGCGCTGGTGATCTCGACGCCGGTCAGCGTGGTCAGCGGGCTGACCGCGGCGGCGCGGCGCGGCATCCTGATCAAGGGCGGCGCCTATCTGGAAAACGGCCGCCGCCTGCGCTGGCTGGCGCTGGATAAGACCGGCACCATTACCCATGGCCGCCCCACCTTGACCGATCTGTTGCCCTTGGACGGTACGCCCGTCGCCACCGCGCGCCGCCTGATCGCCAGCCTGGCGGCCCGTTCGGATCACCCGGTATCGCGCGCCGTCGCGGCCGGTGCCGCCGGCGTTGCTTCGACGGGCAACGCCACTGCCCTGGCCGAGGTCGCGGACTTCGCCGCGCTGCCGGGTCGCGGCACGCGTGGCGCCATCGACGGCGTTACCTATCACTTGGGCAATGCCCGCCTGATGCGCGAGCTGGGTCTGGAGACGCCGGCGTTGACGCAGGCGCTGCATACCCTGCAAAGCCAGGGCAAGACCGCCGTGGCGCTGAGCGACGGCCAACGCGTGCTGGCCATCGCGGCGGTGGCCGACACCGTCAAGCCCGCCAGCCGCCAGGCCATCGCCGATCTGCATGCGCTGGGCGTACGCACGCTGATGCTGAGCGGCGACAACCACGCCGCCGCGCGCGCCATCGCCGACCAGGTCGGCATCGACGAAGCACGCGGCGAGCAACTGCCCGAACACAAGCTCCAGGCCCTGGAAGAGCGCATCGGCGAAGGGCTGGTGGGCATGGTGGGCGACGGCATCAACGATGCCCCTGCCCTGGCGCGCGCCGACATCGGTTTCGCCATGGGCGCGGCCGGCACGGGCACCGCCATCGAGACCGCCGACGTGGCGCTGATGGACGATGACCTGCGCAAGATCGGCGAGTTCGTGCGCCTGTCGCGCGCCACCCATCGCGTTCTGGTGCAGAACATCGTGCTGGCGCTGGGCATCAAGGTGGTGTTCCTGGCCCTGACGCTGGCCGGCGTTGCCACGCTATGGATGGCCGTCTTCGCGGACGTGGGCGCCAGCCTGCTGGTGGTCGCCAATGGCCTGCGCCTGCTACGCACCGGTGATGGCCGCCTGGCGCAAGGCAAGGCCGCGGATGCTGGCGAATTCGAGGCTGCCCAGGCCTGAGCCTCGGCTGGCAAACGCCGGCGCCAGCGCCACCTTGCCGCCTGCCTACGCCTGCACTTCCATCGCGGCGCCCTGCGTGACTTCGACAGCGGCCAGCGCCGCGCCCAAGGGCACAATCGTGGGCGCATCGAAGATCCCCGCGGCCAGGCGCAGAATCGTTTCCCCGGCCTCGGCGCCGATGGCGTAATCCGCCAATGACCGGTACTTGGCGACGATGTCCGCCCGCGCCATCGGGTTTTCCGGCATCCCCAGGGAATAATCGACCCGGCGTTCGAAGCTGCGGCCATCGCGCATGACCAGGACCACCTTGCCGCCGTAGACCTTGGGATAGGCGCGGTCGATCTCCGGATCGATCTCGATCTCCACACGGCCCGCCAGTTCGAAGGTGGCACGGTCGACGATGCGTTCCGGCGTGAACTGCTCCAGATACGCCTGTCCATCCACCAAGGCCACCGCCACGTTGTAGCGCAAGCTCATCTGCGCGTTGAGCACGGAGTCCGCCTTGTAGTCGAAGCCGGTCTGCGTCATCACCACGCTGGGTATGCCGGTGACGATACGCGCGATGTCTTCGGCCCTTATCCCATGTTCCCGCTTCAGCGCCAGTGCCGCGTCTATGCAGGCATGGTTGCTGCCGCAGCAGGCGTGCGGCTTGAAGCACGTGGCGTCCGTATGCCAGTCCTTGCCCAAGCCGGCCACGACTCGCTCGGGACGTGGATCGTCGGACATGCCGAACAGCAGGCCGCCGTCCTCCGCCTCCAGAATGTAGTGCGGCCCGCGAAAGCCGCGCTGTGCCAACAGCGCCGCCGCGACGCCGGCTTCCGCCGACCGTCCCGGATGCAGCCGCTTGCTCATGCCCCCATCGGCGGTAAAGGCCCACAAGCCCGCGGACTGCGTACCGGCCAGGCCCAGGGCACTGGCCGTGGTGTCGGCATCGAAACCCAGCATCACGCTGGCGGCGGCCGCTGCCGCCAACGTTCCGGTAGTCCCTGTCAGGTGCCAGCCGCGCATGCGGGCCCGGCTCGGATTGACCCCCTGGCTTACGCGGTTCATGGTTTCGTAGCCGGCAGCCATGGCAGCCAGAGCGGTAGCGCCGCTGCTGCCTTCGCGTTCACCCAGCGCCAAGACCACCGGCAGCACCAGCGCGCCGGGATGGATCTTGGCGCGGCTGTGATCGTCGAAATCGAAGCCATGGATCGCCGTGCCCGCCGCCAGCACCGCATGGTTCACGCTGACGTGCGCCTGCCCGCCCCACAAGCCCGCCTCGGCCGGCCCGCCGCGGTCGCGCGCATAATCCCGCATGATGCCACCCCATGGCGTGGTGAGCCCGTGCAGGCCACAGCCGATGCCATCCACCACGGCACTTTCCAGCACCGCTCGCGTGGTGGCGGGCACATCACCGGGCCGCAAGCCCGCGATGAACGCCGCCAGCTCACGGGTGATGCCCCGATGCCGCGCCGCCTGTATTTTCCATGCGTCAAGATCGTCCATGACATCAATCCGCTTTGGCGCCCGACGCGCGCGCCACTTCGCCCCAACGCGTCAGTTCGGTTTTCAGGAAAACGGCAAAGGCCTGTGGCGACGCCTGCGTGTAAGGTTCGATGCCCAGCTTCGCCAGGCTGGCCTTCACCTCGCCATCATTCACCGTCTGCACCAGCGCCTGGTAGAGCTTGTCGACGATAGGTGCCGGTGTCTTGGCCGGCGCCATCACGGCGAACCAGTTGAAGGCCAACACCGTGGGCAGGCCGTCCTCCACCGAAGTCGGCACCGCCGGCAGCACCGGCGCGCGATGATTGTCGGTGACGGCCAGCGGCCGCAGCTTGTTCTCCGACACCATCGAGTACAGCGCCGGCACATCCATGATGATGCCGTCCACATGCCCGCCCACCGCATCGGTAGTCGCCGGTCCCGCGCCCTTGTAGGGCACGTGCACGATGCGTCCTTTGGAGGCAATCTTGAGCAGTTCGATGGCCAGATGCGGCAGGCCGCCATTGCCTGAAGAGGCCAGCGTGATGTCCTGCTTTTTCGCCAGTGCCACCAGTTCCTGCAAGTTCTTCGCCGGCAGCTTGGGATTGATGGCGATCAACTCGGGGGTGGCCGCCACGGTGGTGATCGCTGTCAGATCCTTGATGGGATCGAAGGGCATATTGCTGTACGTGTGCGGGCTGATCGCCAGCGGACTGGCACTACCCAGGGTGATGGTGTAGCCATCCGGCGCCGCCCGCGCCACATAGTCGGTACCGATGATGGCATTGGCGCCGGCGCGGTTCTCCACGACCACGCTGGTGCCCAGGATCTGCCCCAGCTTGGGTGCCAGCAGACGGGCCACGATGTCGTTCGAGCCACCGGGCGGGAAGCCCACGACCAGATGAATGGGCTTGGAGGGATAGGCGTCCGCCGCCTGTACCGGGGGCGGCGCCAGTGTGGCGGCCACCAGGGTAACGGACGCCAAGGCGAGGACCAGGCGCGGGCGCATCATCGCGCGGATCCCATCGTCAGCTCCATCAACTGGCGTACATCGCCGCAGTTCTCGATATCGGCCACGCAATCGGCCAGGCGCGCCGCCTGCGCGGCACCGATGACAGGCACCGCCAGGCTGTCGAACTTGGCGCGCAGTTCATCATCGGACATCGGGTTCTGGATGGAACCCTTCGGATAATCCACTTGCGACACATGGCGTGCGCCATCGTCCGTTTCCAGGGTCATGCGGCAGGACACGCCACGCGGCAGGCTGTCGTCCACGGTGATGTGAACCAGATCCGACAGTTCGCGCAGAATGGGTTCCTGCAGACGTTGGTTGTTGTATTGCGCGAACAGCGCCTGGCCGTCCGTCAACGCCACCGCCACGGAGTACGGCAAGCTGACCTGGGCCTCGTGATAGGTGCGCGGGCGGGCGTTCTGGTGATACAGCGCCCAGTCCGGGTGGCGCGCCATTTCGATGGACTTCACGCGGCGCGGATCCGGCGCGTGCTTGCGGCGTATGTCCAGGGCGCAGTCGATGGCATTGTGGATGGGGCGCGCGCAGGAATACGGCTTGAATTCGATTTCCAGCAGATAGTCCTGGTCCAGGCTATCCACCAAGGCGTCGGGCTGGTTGGCATCGGTGAAGGCCGCCAGAAACCCGCGCTCGCCGTCGAAGATCGTGGCCGCGCCCGTGAATCCCAATTGCGCCATGGCGGCCGCGGTGTGGCCGTTGCGCGCCGCCGGGCCGGGATTGAAGCGCTTCTGCATGGACGGCCCGTACATTTCCATCAGGCCGCCCGCTTGCGCGCCCGCCAACCCCAGGGCCGACACCAGTTGTTCGGCGGACAGTCCCATCAGGCGGGCCGCGGCCACCGTGGCACCGAAGATGCCGCAAGTGGGCGTGGTGTGATACCCGCGATTGCGCAGGGACGAATTGGCCGCCTTGCTGACCCGCTCCATCATTTCGCAACCGGCGGCCAATGCCACGAGCAGATCCCTACCGCTGGCGCCCGCCTGCTCGGCGCTGGCCAAGGCGGTGGAGTAGACCGGCGGACTGAAGTGAAACAGTGCCAGCACGTCGATATCGTCCAGCTCCACGCTGTGCGAGGAAATGGCGTTGGCGAAGGCGGCCTGCATGGCAGGCACGCGTGCGCGGTCGCCCACGAGCGTGGCCTGGGCGTGGCCGCCCATCGAACCCGCATAGCGCCGCGCGATCTGGCCGCTGCCCGTCTGGCTGCCGGCCAGGGCCACGCCCAGATAATCGAGCAGCAGGCGCTTGACGGAGTGGCGGGTGGCGTCAGGCAGCTTCTGATAGTCGAAGGACGTGAAGTGCTCGGCAATGCGTTCGGAAAGCGTGGCGGACATGGTGGATTCCTAAAAAAAAGGACAATGAATGGCGCGCGGATGATTCGGTCGAGGATGATGGATAGATGAGGTTCTGGGCCTTGCCGGCGGCATGGCGGGCACGGTGGACGGCGGGCTAAGCCGACGGCCTGCGCGCGGCCAGCAGCTGGATCAAGGCCTGCAGGTCATCCAGGCGCTCCAGCTCCGCCGACCACTGCACAACCCTGTCGATATCCGCCGGTGCCAGGCAAGACTCGACGACGTTGCGGAATTTGTATTCGACGTCGGCGGCACTGATGGGGTTTTCCGGACTGCCGCGCCGGTTCAGGATCTCGTGCGTCAACTGCCGTCCGTCACGCGTGCGCAAGGCCACGACAGCGGCGTGGCGGAAAGCGGGCCCCATGGCGTCGAAGCGCGCTTCCTCGCGCGCATGGATACGGGTGATGAAGTCCAGCAAGCGCGGATCGGCCAATCGGTCTTCGCGATACTGGCTGACGAAAGCCATGCCGTCATGGGCGATGACCGCCAGGCCGTAGTAGAGGTTCATCTGCGCGGCGGTCACGCCCTGCGCCTTGTAGTCCCACGCGCAATGCACGAAGGTCATGTGGCTGACGCCGACATCCAGGCTTTCAATATCGTCCGGCCGCAAATCGTTTTCCCGCATCAACTGCGCCAAGGCGTCCAATGCCGCATGAATGCTGGTGACGCTGGCATGCGGCTTGTAGCCGATCTTGCCGGTCTCCCAAACCTCACCCAAGCCGTCGGTCAGACGCGCCGCGTTGGGTTCGCCCGAATACGTGCTCAGATAGCCGCCGTAGCTGGCTTCGAGCACATCGGTGATGCCCGTGAAGTCCCGTTGCGCCAGCAGCGCCGCATACACGCCGCTCTGCGCGGCACGGCCAGAGTGCAAGCGCTTGACCATGGCACCTTCCTGCGCGGCCATCAAGCCGCCGGCCTGCGAACCCGCGATGCCCAGTGCATGCTGCATGCGGCCTGCGTCCAGCCCTAACGCGCGCCCCGCCGTGGCGGCCCCTACGAACACACCTGAACTCCCTTGCGGATGGAAGCCGCGAAAGAACAGCCGCATGGTGGCCGCGTTGCCCACGCGGGTGCCGATCTCATAGCCCGCCGCCATCGCGGTGATCAGGTCGCGGCCGCTCCACCCGCCCGCGCGTTCGGCCAGCGCCAGCGCCACCGGCAAGGCGATGGAGCCGGGATGCACGATGGACTCCTTGTGGATATCGTCCAGTTCGAAGGCATGGCCCGCCGTCGCGTTGACCAGCACCGCTTGCGATACGGAGGTCTTGCCGCCATAACCGAACAGCGATGCGACCGGCGCGCCGCCCTCCTCCGCCACCATGGCCTGGACATGTCCGGTCCACGGCAGCGTGGCGCCGAACAGGCAGCACCCTATGCTGTCCAGCACGCTGCTCTTGATGCGGGCCACCACCTCGGGCGGCAGATCGTCATAGCGCAGCGCGGCGGCGAAACGCGCCAGATCACGCGTGGCGTTTTCCAGCAAGGGCGGTTGTGAACTGCTCATATCAAGTCTCTCCTTCAGCCTTATTCGATGTGCGTGCCCGAAGCCGCGATGGCCTTGGCCCACTTGGCGGATTCCTTGTCCAGGAAGACGGCGGTCTGCGCCGGCCCCTGATTGATGATACTGACGCCGGCATTGGTCAGGCGCTTGCGCAGGTCGGGATCCTTCAAGGCCTGATCGAACTTCTGCGCCAGCTGGGTGGCGATGGCATCGGGCAGCTTGGCCGGTCCCAGCAACATGTACCAGGTGGTCACGGAATAGCCTTGCACGCCACCTTCGGCCATGGTGGGCAGGTCAGGCGCGATGGGCGAGCGCTGGGCGCCGGTCTGTCCCAGGGCGCGCAAGCGGTTGTCGCGGATGTAAG
Source organism: Bordetella sp. LUAb4 (assembly GCF_021325795.1). Classification (GTDB taxonomy): domain Bacteria; phylum Pseudomonadota; class Gammaproteobacteria; order Burkholderiales; family Burkholderiaceae_B; genus Bordetella_C. The sequence goes on from NZ_JAHPZX010000002.1 coordinate 157,169, forward strand.
GCATGCTTTCAGAGATCGGCAGCACGGTCATGTCGACGCGGTTGCCTATCATGTCGGTGATCGCCGCTGAACCGCCCTTGTAGGGCACGTGCAGGTACTGCAGGCCGGACATGGATCGCAGGACCTCGGCCGCCAGGTGCGACGAGCTGCCATTGCCCGAGCTGGCGAAACGGACGGCGTCCGGCTTCTGCTTGCTCAGTTTGATCAATTCCTGCATCGAGTGCGCGGGCAGCTCCGGCCGCACCATCAGGACCAAGGGCGCCTCGCCGACCAGCGCGATCGGCTTGAAGTCCGTCAGTTTGTATTCGACCTTGCGGTAAAGACTGGGATTGATGGCGATGCCGGGGGTGCTGAACAGCAGGGTGTAGCCGTCCGCGGGCGCGGTGGCCGTGGCATCGAAAGCCAGGTTGCCGCCGGCGCCAGGACGGTTTTCCACCACGAAGTTGTAGCCGGACAGCTCGCTGACCTTCTGCGTCACCATGCGCGCCACGATGTCGGCGCTGCCGCCGGCGGGAAAGGCCACCAGCATGCGGATGGGGCGATCGGGATACTTGTCCGCGGCGTGGGCGGGCAACGCGGCGGCGCCGGCCAGCAGCAGGCCGGCGGCCAAGCCGCTGAGACAACGGGAAAGGCGGGGCATGGTGGTCTCCTTGGGGGCTTATAGGTCTTATGGTTGGTCGTTCTTGGCTCGTCAGATGCCTTGTCAGTCTTGTGCTTCTCAGTCTTGTGGCTTGCCGGCGTCAGGATCCACCGTCCCCGCCGGCTTCCACCGGCGCGGCATCCAGCCTGGCTGCGATATCGCGCAGCGCGGCCGACACCGGCGGATAGCGGCGCATCACCTCCGGGTCATGGCCCGGCACGATGTGCTCAGGACTGTCCGCCAGGCGCTGCAACGTGAGATAGCCCTCGATCGCATCGCCGATATGGAAGCAGGTCGTGAACACGCGCTTCTTCTGGAAGTGTTCGTAGTAGTGGCTGGTGTCCGAGGCCAGCACCACCCAGCCGCGCCGGGTGTGCACGCGCACGCACTGCAGCCCATTGGTGTGCCCACCGATGCGATGCACGCTGATGCCCGGCGCCAGTTCGGCGGTGCCGGCATGGAACTGCACGCGGTCCTTGTAGACCAGTCGCAGCATGCCGGCGACCTCGTCCACCTCATAGCCATGGTTGAACTGCTTGTGCCGCATATGGCGCCCGGTGGCGTACTCCATCTCGGCGTCCTGCAGGTGGAAGCGCGCTACGGAAAAGGCGTCGAAGGTGCCCACATGGTCATAGTGCAGATGCGTCAGGATCACTTCGGGAACGGTAGCGACATCGACATCCAGCAGCGCCAGTCCTTCAGCGGGCGTGCGCAGCAGCGTGCGGCCCCGCTTGGCGGCTACTTCCGGGCCGAAGCCCGTGTCCACCACGAACAGCTGGCCGTGGCCGCGCACCAGCCAGACGTAGTAGTCCATGGGCATGGAGCCGTCATGCGGATCGCCGCCGATGAAATTGTTCTGCCGCCGCGCCTCGCGCGTAGCGTAGCGGATGGCGTAGACCTCGTATTCGGGTAAGACAGTCATGATGCGTAGGTGTTCCGTTGTTGATCTGGCTTATCGGATTCGGCGACTGGTCCGGCATGGCCGTGGCCGTGGCCGTGGCTATCAGCACCCACGGCCAGCGCCACCATCCAGGCATCGCGCAGCGCGGCCAGGAGATCTCCGGGCGCATTGCAATCACCGACCCGCGTGTAAGGAATGCCGGTCTTCTCCACTTCGGCAATGACATCCAGCACCGGGCGCGGTCCCGTGGCGAACGCCAGCACATCGCCGATATCCAGGTCTTGCGCCGGCTGATCACTGATCCGCACCCGCAGGTGCCTGCCTTGGGCGCCCTGGATACGGCACTGCGTCAGCAGGCGGATGCCATCGGCCTGCAAGCGTTCGACCAGTTCGAATTTGTTGTTGCGCGCCATGCCGTTGGCGATGGTGGGCTGTACCTCCAGCACCGTGGTGGCGATGCCGCGCACCCGCAGGGCATCGGCGGCCTCGGCACCGACCATGCCGCCGCCCACGATCGTCACGCGTGCATGCCGGTCCAGGCTGTCCAACTCGGCCAGCACATCCCAGGCATGGCATACGCGTATCGAAGGATCCAGGCCGCTGACATCGAATGGGGGTGGCGCCGGCGTGGCGCCCGTGGCGACGATGACGTGATCCGGCGCCCAGGCGCGAATGGCCGCGGCATCCCCGTTGACGCCCAGGCGCACGGCAATGCCCATGGCCTGCGCCGCCTGCCAGCGATACGTCCACACCGGCTCCACTTCGGTCTTGTCGGGCGCGGCACAGGCCAGCGGCACCTGGCCGCCCGGCCGCGCCTGCCGTTCCCATACTTCGACGACATGGCCGTTGCCGCGCAGCACGCGGGCCGCTTCCATGCCGGCTACGCCGGCCCCCAGCACCAGGACGCGGCATCCCTCGCCCCGCGCCTGCTCGAAGCGCGGCGCGAATAGTTGCGGCTCCGCATAAGGCAGCGCTTCGAACTCGGTGCCTATCATCGGGTTCTGCACACAGGCGACGTCCTTCTCCAGCGTAAGCCGCTCGAAGCAGACATTGCACGCGATGCACTGCCGGATGGGCGCGGCCACCTTGCCGAAGGCCTTCAGGCACCAGTGCGGATCCGCATACAGCGCGCGTCCGATGGACACGAAATCCGCGCTGCCCGAAGACAGCATGTATTCGGCATCGGCAGGCTCGACCATGCGGCCGGCCACGAACACCGGGATATCGACCGCATCACGGACAGGCCTTGCCGCATCCGCCAGGCAGGCCCGCGGAAAGGACGGCGGCTGGATACAGAACTTGGACAGTTGCGGGCTTTCATTGCTGCCGCCGGACAGATCGATGGCGTCGGCGCCCGCCTGCTGTACCGCCCGCGCCAGTTCGATGATCTCGTCCTGGCCGTAGCCGCCTTCGGCGAATTCGCTCACGCTCAGGCGGATCACCAGGCGCAGATCGGGCAAGGCGTCGCGCATGCGGTCCATGGTTTCCAACAGGAAGCGCATGCGGTTCTCGATACTGCCGCCGTAGGCATCGTCGCGATGGTTGATGCGCGGGCTGAAGAACTGCTGGAACAGATAGCCATTGGCCGCGTGTATCTCCACGCCGTCATAACCGGCGCGCCACAAGCGGCGCGCGGCGGCGACGAACAGCTTCTGGATCTGCGTGATCTCATCCACGGCCAGGGGCCGCACCGCATCGCCCGTGTTGGGATTGACCCAGGGCGAGGGCCCCACCGGCTCCATGTTCAAGACCGAACGGCGCAATAGCGCACCGCGGTGATTGAGCTGGCCGAATACGTGGCAGTCGTGCTGCTTGATGGCCTCGACAATACTGGCCAGGCCGGGGATGAAGCGATCGTGATAGCAGCACAGTGAATTATTGTGCGGCCGCGCCTGTTCGGTGACGACCATGGCCTCGGTCATGATCATGCCCACCCCACCCTTGGCGCGTTCCGCGTAGTACTGTTTGTCGCGCTCGGTGGAAAGGCCGTCGGTAGTGCTGTAGTTGGTGCCCATGGGCGCCATCACCACGCGGTTCTTCAGGCGCAGGCCGCCCACCATGCCGGGCTGTTCAAGCAGCATTGCATCGTCTCCTTGGCGTTTCCGTCTTGCGGGTCGCTCGTGCACGCCCCGCCTGCATGGCAATCTTGCAGTGCCCTGTTTCGGGGCTTGATGCGGGCAGCGCTTATCGATGGAGCCAGTCTAAATTCCCGCGCACCAAGGGATCAATCGGCTGAAAATAAAAACACTGCTGACTGGAATTCATCAATTTGGCTGAGTCGTCCAAACCAGCAATGCCGCCTTGATTCAGCTTGGCGCATGGGCCAATTCGCTAGAATGAGCCCCACTACTGAATCGGATTCAAAAATCCGAACGGAGGGGACATGGAGAACCTGAACGCGATACGCGTTTTCGCCAAGGTGGCTGAAACGCGCAGCTTCACTGACGCGGCCAAGCACCTGGGGCTGACGTCATCGGCCGTCAGCAAGGCCATCACCCGCCTGGAGCAGGAGCTGGGTGTGCGGTTGCTGCATCGCACCACGCGTTCGGTGGGACTGACCAATGACGGCGCCAGCTTCTTCGAGCGTTGCCAGCAGATACTCACCGACGTCGGCGATGCCGAGAACGCCTTGAATCGTTCGCGTGCCGCGCCGCATGGACGGCTGCGGCTGCACATGCCGGTGGGCTTCGGCCGGCGCGTCATCGTGCCCGCGCTCAGCGGCTTCATCGAGCGCTACCCGGATCTGGTTCTGGACGCGGAATTGAGCGACCGCATGATAGACCTGGCCTACGAAGGCATAGACGTGGCGGTGCAGATCGGCGAACCGGCCGATGCGCGCCTGATCGCAAGACACCTATGCCATCTGCGCTTCGTCGCCTGTGCCTCGCCCGATTACCTGGCGCGTCATGGCGAACCCGCGACGCCGGAGGATCTGGAGCATCATCACTGCCTGGCCTACGTGATGATGCATACCGGCCGCTATAGGGAGTGGCAATTCCTCAAGGACGGCAAGGCGGTGGCGAAGACGGTGTCCGGGCGCCTGAACATCAATAACGCGGAATCCCTGCTGGAGGCTGCCACAGCGGGCCTGGGCGTGGCCATGATCAGCAACTTCATCGCCGCCGATGCCCTGCGCAGTGGCCGCCTGCGCCCCGTCCTGACGGACTACGTGGCCCAGGGCCCGCCCGTCAGCGCCGTGTATCTGCCGGGCAAGAATCTATCGCCCAAGGTAAGGGCCTTCGTGGATTTCCTGTCAGATCTCATCAGCAGCGATCCGCACTGGGACGAGGCGACAGCGCGCGGTTAGGCCTCGTCGTGCGCCTGCCGTGCCAGATACACCTCGTGCAAAGTGATCTTGCGCACTTCGGCCTGGCTGGAAGCGATATGCGCCGTCAGCAGCCGGCACGCTTCGTCGGCCCGTTGCGCCTGCACGGCGCGCAGGATGCGGGCATGTTCCTCGTAGGTGGCTTCCACCCGCGGACGCTGCGTGAAGTCCAGGCGGCGGATGATGCGGATGCGTTCGGTGACGTCGCGATGCACGCGTGCCATTTCCTCGTTACCGGCCGCGCTGACCAGGGTGCAATGAAACGCTTCGTCCCACAGGCCTACCTGCGCCATATCCTGGCACCGCGCTTGCGGCGCCACCAGCCAGATGTCACTCAAGGCATCCAGCGCGCCGCGGTCGATACGCGGCGCGGCCGCGCACAGGCGCCGCACTGCCTCGCATTCCAGCACCATGCGCAAGTCGTATAGCTGTTCGAACTGCTTGAAGTCGAAGGGCAGCACCCTCCAACCCGCGCGGAACAGGACCTCGACGAAACCTTCCTGTTGCAGGCGAAAGAGGGCCTGCCGTACGGGCGTGCGCGATACACCCAGCCGATCGCTGACCTCGCCTTCGGTAAAGCGGTCGCCTGGCACCAGACGAAAATCGGCGATGTCGCGCTTGAGCAGGTCGTAGACATCCGCGGCTCGGGTACGGTGCGCCGCAGGCACGGCATCGCGCGGCTTCATGTCGCGTTCGCCTTCATGTCGCGTTCGCCTTCACAACGCGGCCTGCCGTGGCCCGGCAACGCCGCTGCGCTCCAGGACGCGCGCGGCGCGCAGGGCCAGATCTTCGCGCCACGGCGCCGTGATGATCTGCACGCCCAGGGGCAAGCCCTGCGTGCCTTCAGGCCACAAGGGCGCAGCGACTACCGGGCAGCCGGCAAAGGAAATGGGTTGCGTCAGCAGGCCCATCGCCGCGCGGGCTGGTTGCGTCGTCCCGTTCACGTCCAGCCATTCCGTGCCGATGGGCAAGGCCGGCACGGGCGTGGCCGGCGTCAGCAACACATCCCATTTCTGCAGCAAGGCCAGGACGCGCTGCTGGTAGACCCGGCGGAAACGATGCGCGCGCGCCAGCCAATGGGCGGGCTGCAGCGCACCCGCGATGAAGCGGTCGACCGACAAGGGCTCGAAATCATCGGCACGCCGGCGCAGATCCTCCAGGTGCAGGCTGCCGCCCTCGCTGGCCGTGATGATGAAGGCGGCGACCCGCGCCAGGCCGGCGTCGGGCCATTCGACCATGGCCTGCACGCCTAGCGCCTTGCCGGCCATGCGCACCGCGGCGCGGGCGGGTTCGGTGGCGTTGTCTTCGAAATAGCCGTCGAGCATGGCCACGCGCAAGCCCTCGACCCCCGCTTCGATGGACGGCAGGGTGGGCTGAACGGCGCGCGCATGGCAGCCGGGATCCTGCGCGTCAGCGTACTGCAGCGCATCGTAAGCAAGCGCCAGCAGGCCGGCCGAATCCGCGAAAGGGCCCAGGTGGTCGATGCTGTGGACGAAAGGATAAGTGCCGCGCCGCGACAACCGGCCAAACGTCGGCTTCAAGCCCCACACACCGCACAGCGACGCCGGCACACGGATGGAGCCATTGGTGTCCGACCCCAAGGTCAGCGGGACCTCCCCGGCCGCCACCGCGGCGCCGGAACCGCCGGACGAACCGCCGGCGATACGGCGCGTGTCATGGGGATTGCGCGCGGGGCCGTAATGGGTGTTTTCAGTGGTAAAGCCGTAGGCGTACTCGTCCATGTTCAAAGCGCCCACCAGCACCGCGCCCGCCGCGCGCAGGCGTTGCACCAACACCGCGTCGGCGGTGGCTGGCGCATGGTCGCGATTGATTTTCGAGCCGGCGACGGTCACCTCGCCTTCGATGTCGTAGAGGTTCTTGACCGCATAAGGCAGGCCCGCCAGCGGTGGCAAGGTCTCGCCGGCCGCGCGCCGGGCGTCGATGGCATCGGCCTCGCGGCGCGCGCGCTCCAGCGTGCGCAGGGTGAAGGCATTGACGCTTCCCTCGACGGCATCGATGCGCGCGATGCACTGCTCCAGCCAGTCGCGCGCGCGCAACTCGCCGCGCGCGACGGCGGCCAGGCGCGCCAAGGTGTCCGAGCCTGCCGGCGCGGGCAATGCATTGTCCGTCGGCTGTCGCGGGTTGGCGGCGTCGCTATCCTTTGAGGAAGCTTGCCTCACGCCCCCGTCCTGGCCGTCGCGCGTTATCGCGCCTGCGTCCGCATACGTCGGCGACGGGGCCGCCACTGAAGCCGACGAAGGAGTCTGCGCGGCCGCCGGAAACGGTGCCGGGCAGAACAAGGCCACCGGTTCGTCCTCCACGCCCAGGGGCGCGGCGTCCAGCATGGCCGCCATGCCGCGGGTGCGGCCCAGATGCGCGGCCACGCGCTGCGCGCGATCGGCCGGCAAGGGCAGATCCAGCATCGCCGCGCTGGCCGTCACGAAATCCAGAATTCGAGTCTCTTCCGTCATTGCTATCCTTGATTGCCACGCGCGGCGCCACGCCTGGCGCCTGCTTCGTTTATTACGTTTGGGGCGCCCCAGGGTAGGCCTGGGTTGCCCTGCATATGCTTTCTGGTTGCCGGTGCTTGCCACCCGCGGGCGGCAAGCCCATCGGTACGTTTGCAGCGCGGCGCTCAGCGGCGCACTTCGCGCTGGAATATTTCCAGGCTCAATTTCTTGGCGGCGATGAAGCTGGCTTGAGACAAGGTTTCCACGGTGCGTGGCCGCGCGTCCGAGTATTCCAGGATTTCCGCCACTTTGGTGGGCCGTTTCGTCAGCAGCAGAATCTGGTCGGCCAGATAGACGGCCTCTTCCAGATCGTGCGATACCAGCAACATGGTGGTGCCGGTCTGCATGAACACTTCCTGCAGCTTCTCGCGGATGAATAGCGTCATCTCGAAATCCAGCGCGGAAAACGGCTCGTCCAGGAACAGCACTTCCGGCCGCGGCGCCAGGGCGCGCATGATGGACGCGGTCTGCTGCTGGCCGCCGGACAACTCATACGGATAGCGGTTCAAGTCGAACTTGACGTCGAAGGACGCCACCAGCTCTTCCATGCGGCGGTCGACCTCGGCCTTGCTCTTGCCCTCCAGCAGCAAGGGATACGCGATGTTGTCTATCGTGCGCATCCAGGGAAACAGCGCCTCGCGATAGTTCTGGAACACATAGCCGATGCGCGTGTCCTTCAGCGACTTGCCATCGAACAGGATCTCGCCACGGTCGATGGGAATCAGTCCCGCGATCATATTGATCAAGGTGCTCTTGCCGCAACCGTTGGGGCCAAAGACCGAGACGATCTTGTTCTTCGGAATATCCAGATCGAAGTTCTCGTACAGCGGCCAGCCGGCGAAGTACTTCGTCAGTCCACGGATGGTGATGTGGGTGCCCGCGGGACCGGGCTGGAAGCGTGGCTTGGGGACATCGGCGAACGCCGGGGGATTCAGGACAGTACTCATGGCTTACCTTCCGCTCCAGTGGACGACGCGGCGTTCCAGCACCAGGAACAGGATGTTCAACACATAGCCCAGCGCGCCCGCCGAGAGTATGGCCGCGTACATGGTCTTGACGTTGAGCACCTGCTGCGCGTCGATGATGGCGTGGCCCAGGCCGTTTTCCGATCCGATGAACATCTCCGCCACGATGACAATGACCAACGCCATCGACACCGCCGAGCGCAGTCCGACGAAACTGGGCTGCAGGCTTTCCCACAGCAGCACGTCCTTGAAGATGCGCCAGCGCGAGGCGCCCATCACCTTGGCCGCCATGACGCGCTGCTTGCGGGCGTTGATCACGCCATACGCGCTGTTGAAGACGACGATCAGCAAGGCGCCGAACGCGGCAATGGCCACTTTGTTGATATCGCTCACGCCGAAAATCAGCAGGAAGAGCGGAATCAGGGCCGAGGACGGCGTCGAGCGGAAGAAATCGATCAGGAACTCGACGCTGCGGTATGCCTTCTCGTTGCTGCCCAACAGCACACCCAAGGGCATGCCGATGACGGCGGCGATGACGAAGGCTTGCAGCGTACGAGCCACCGTCACCGCGAAGTCGGTCAGTAGCGGGCCGCCGGCCAGGCCGGTGACCAGCGCCACCAGCGTGTCAGCCGGGCTGGGCAGCAAAATCGCCTTGATGAGACCGGCTCGCACCACCAGATCCCAGATGATGAACAACACGGCCGGCCCGACGAAGGGCAGGAGACGATCGCGCAGCGGCGGCTTGGGCGCCGCCGCGTCATTCGAGACGGGTGGAGCCCAGCCTGCCGTGTTGCCCGCGGCCGGGACAGGTGGAGGAGCCTTGGACATGGTTCAAGCCTTGTAGATCAGTTTGGCGACGTCGACCTTCTGCGAGAAGATGCCCTTCTCGGTGAACAAGTCGTAGAACTTCTGGAAGTAGTCGAGGTCGCTGGGCTGGTACTCGTCGTAGGTCATGTACGCCGCCAGCGGCACTTCCTTGGTCAGCGCGCCCTCGATGGCGGTATAGCCCTTCAGGTACTGGCGCGCTTGCTCCGGGTTCTCGCGCACCAGCTGGATGCCGCGCTTGTAGGCCTCGATGTACTTCTTACTGGCCTCCGGGTACTTCTTGATGAAATCGGTGGTCAGGCTGGCCGCGCCGCCGTGCCACGGCGCCAGGGGATCGCCCAGGATGTAGTGCGCCACCACGCCGGCTTCCAGCACGCGCGTGGTGCCGTTCAGGCGGCCTACCGTGCCGGTGGGTTCCAACGTGTACACGCCGTCGACCTGGCCAGCCACGATGGCGGCCACGTGCTGGCCGATCGGCAGTTCGACGACGGTGGCACCCGTGGCGCCGGCGCGCTCCAGCATGGTCTTGGCCAGCGTGACGTTCTGGATGCCGGGGCCGCTGGCGATCTTCTTGCCTTTCAGATCGGCCACCGTCTTGTAGGGGCTGTCCTTGGCCACCAGGAATTCTTCCAACACGTTCTTGGCGTTGCTGGGATTGGTGCAGAAAATCTTGAACATGCCGGGCTGGGCGATTTCACCGATGGCCAGGTTGGCCGAACCGACGCCGTTGGCGCTACCGTCGCAACGGCCGGCCAGCATGCCTTCCATGACTTGCTGGGCGCCGGCGAACTTCTGCACTTCGACTTCCAGGCCGGCGTCCTTGAAATAGCCCTTCTCCACCGCCGCGAAGAACGGCAGCGCCGCCGCCACCGGCCAGAAGCCGATGCGGATCTTTGGCGCGGATTGCGCACGCACGAAGGCCGGCGCCGCCATCACGCCCAGGGCCGCGGCCCCGGTCAGCAACGTGCGGCGGCGGCCGGCATCGGGCAATGCGGCGGTCTTGATGGTGGGCTTGGTCATGAGCAACTCCAGTAGTCGGGATTGAGGTCAGCGGGGAGAAGGCGGAAAGATCCGGTCAAAATGTTGGTGTCCGATGCCCGAGGCGAGGAAATCAGGCGTTGCGTCGGGTGTTGCGTGGGTTATTGCCTGGATCGGCAAGTGCCTGGATCGGCGAATGCTTGGGTCCTGTGCTTCAAAGCGTGGCGACATAGGCGCGCCAGCCCCCGAAGGCGGTGATGTCGCGCGCGGCCGCCAACGCATGGCCCTCGCACACGAAACCATGCTCCCAGCGGCCATCGGCCAGTTCGACGCTGCCCAGGGCCAGGGGCGCGGGAACCAGGGCCAGGAAGCTGCCAACCGCTTCGAGCGGCACTTGCCACACTTCCACCTCGATGGCGGCGCCGTCGGCATCCACGCGTTGCAGGCCGGGCTTGGGCGGCACCGTGCCGGGTAGCGCATACAGGCGGTAGCACGGCGCGGTGGTGGTGCGTTGCGCCAGGACAGCGCCACGCTCGGTCAGTTGTCCGTTCAACGGCAAGCCGCTCAAATGCGCACCCACGGCCACCAGGGAAAGATGTGTCGCCGTTGACGGTGCCGGTGCCTGCGCGTCCACGGGCGTTACGGCCTTGTCTGTGGCTGTAGTGGTGGCTGCCGTGTTGGTGGCTGCCGTACCAGCCGAGGCCGCGCCAGTCGCGCGGGATCCCGGCGCTTGCGTCAACGCCGCAATGGGCTGCGGCGGCGGCAGCACCTTCCCGGTCGCGCCCTGCGTCAAGCCGGTGTCATGGTGAAAGCGTTGGCCCAGGTCCGCCAGTTGCCAGTCACTGCCGGCCTGCCCGATCAAGGTGATGCCGAAAGGCAGGCCATCGGGCCGTATGCAAGCCGGCACGGACAAGGCCGCGTAATCCAGCAGATTGACGAAGTTCGTGTATTGACCCAGTTCCCGATTGCGTTGCACGGGATCCAGCGCCATCGCTTCCAAGGTGCAATGCGTCGGCGCCGTCGGCACGCACAGTACGTCGATGTCTTGCCACATGGCAGCCGCCTGCTGGCCCAGCGCGCGCAGGCGGTGCTGGGCCTGAAAGACCTGGGCGGCGTCATAGTTCTTGCCAGCCGCCAGGATCGAACGCACGGGTTCGATGACGGCCTCGGGCCGGGCATCGAAGAAATCGCGTACGGCGGCATAGCGTTCAGCCACCAGGGCGCTTTCATAGAGCAGGCTGGCGGCCTCGGCCAGCGGCGTATAGTCCACGGGCACCGGCGTGCCGCCCAGTTTGGCCAGCCGTGCGGTGGCCTGGTCAAAGGCCGCGCGTGCCTGTGTGTCGCCGAAGAACGCCAATTGCGCGGGCACGCCGAAACGGAAGGCAGCAGGCGAGGGATCCGTCGCCATTGCCAGTTCGCGCGAATAGGGATCGCGCGGGTCGTAGCCCATCGCCACCTGCAACACGCGTACGGCCGTGGCAACCGTTCGTGCCAGGATCGACACGCAGTCGACACTTTGCGCGGCGGGGACCACACCGTGGGCGGAGATCAAGCCCTTCGAAGGCTTCAAACCGACGATATTGTTCAAGCCGGCGGGCACGCGTCCCGAGCCGGCGGTGTCCGTGCCCAATGCGAAATCGCACTCACCCGTGGCGACCACATAGGCCGAACCCGAACTCGATCCGCCGCTGACGTAGCGGGCGTCGAAGCTGTTGGGCACCGCGCCATAAGGGGAACGGCTGCCGTTCAACCCGCAAGCGAATTGATCCAGATTGGTCTTGCCCGCCAGCGCGGCGCCGGCGTCGAGCAGACGCTGGACCACCATCGCGTGTTCGGTGGGAACGTAGGCGAACTCCGGACACGCAGCGGTAGTCGGCACACCGGCGACATCGATATTGTCCTTGGCGGCGAAGCGCAGGCCGGCCAGCGGTCCCGTCGACACGGGAGCCGTCAATGGCGTATCCAGGCGCGTGATCCAGGCCGTGGAAGAAGATGAAGCGGAGGAGAAAGAAGCCACGTTGTCTCGCACTGTTAAGCGGATTCGAAAATCTGAAATCCAAACTTGTGTACAAGACGTATAAAGCAAAGGCTATGCCAACTTTGCGCACAGGCGTGGGCAGTGGTTTTCAAGGGAATCTTGCGACTGTCGCGCACCGCGAACGTGCTCCGCGGCGCACAAATGAAGCGCAACGCACCACGCCGGTGCGTGATGAGCGTCAGCGCGGTAAGCAGGCTCGCAGGGTGTGGAAAGCAGGCGCGATGTCCTTTTCGTGGACACACGCATAGCCAAGTAGTAACCCGCGGCGCGCGCCGGGATGCATGTAATAGCGCGACAAGGGACGCGTGAGTACGCCGCGCGCCTGCGCCGCCGCCGTGATGGCCACGTCATCGCAGTCCGGCGGCAGGCGCAGCACCAGATGCAAGCCGGCGTTGCTCGATTGCGGGTCCAGGTATTCCGGTCCCAGGTAGCGGTTGATCAACCCTTCCAGCAAGGCGCGCCGCCGCGCGTACAGCACCCGCATGCGGCGGATGTGCGCGGCGTAATGGCCCTGTTCCAACAGCTCGGCCAGCGCCGCCTGCGTCAACCCATGGCCTTCGCGATACAGGTCCGCGTGCGCGCTACGAAACGGTTCGGCCAAGGCACGCGGCAATACCATATAGCCCACGCGCAGGCCGGGGAACAGCGTCTTGCTGAAGGTGCCTATATAGATCACCGGCGCGTCTTCCTCCAAGCCCTGCATGGCTGGGATCGGCCGGCCCGCATAGCGGAATTCGCTGTCGTAGTCGTCCTCGACGATCCAACTGCCTGAAGCGCGCGCGTATTCCAGCAACTCGCGCCGGCGCGCCAGGCTCATCACCAAGCCCAGCGGATATTGATGCGATGGCGTCACGAAGATCAGCCGGGGCGGCACCTTGCCGGCCGGCCAGCCGCTGCCTTGCGCCTCCACGTGCAGGGGCTTCACTACCGCAGACACCATCTGCAGGACTTTATGGAAGCCCCAATAACCCGGCTCCTCCACCCAGACCGTCTCGCGGGGATCGACCAGCATGCGCAGGGTCAGATCGATGGCCTGATGCACGCCTTCGGTCACCAGGATCTGGTTGGGCTCGCAGCGCACTGACCGCGCCACGCGGACGTGTTCGGCGATGGCGGCGCGCAACGCAGGATGGCCGCCGCCGTGCGCATACGTCAGCAGCTGTGGCGCGGGATCGCGCCACAAGCGCGACAGGATGCGGCTGAAATGCCGGTTCGGGAACTGCGTTACGTCCGGCACGCCCGGCATGAAGGCGCCCCATTGGGACGGCGCGGCGGAGACATTCGACAGCAGCGCCTGCGCGCGCCGCGCCAGGCGCACGGGCGCGCCCACGGGGGACGGTGGGGCACCCACCGCCTTATCTCCTTCCCCATGACCGTCAGAAGATCCTTGCTTATATCCCTGCGGGCTCTGCAGCCCTTGCAAGCCCAACAGGCGTTCGGCGCTCAGATAACTGTCCGGCGCCGTCTCCGCCACGAAAGTGCCGCTGCCGACGCGCGCATGGACATACCCTTCGGTGCGCAATTGTTCGTAGGCATGCAGTACCGTATTGCGCGACATGCCGATCTCGCGCGCCAGGTCGCGCGACGCGGGCAGCGGGCTGGACGGCGGCAGGCTGCCATCCAGGATGGCGCCGCGCAGGCATTCATAGAGCTGGCGGTTGAGCGTGCCACCGCCGCTGGGCGCGAGGCGTTGCAACACCAGGTCGGCACAGATCGACTTGATCATTGGCTACCCCGGCCGGTGCGAGATGCTGAACGCGCCGGCCACCGCACCGGCACTGGCACTGGCACCGGCACCGGCACTGGCACTGGCACTGGCACTGGCACCGGCACCGGCACCGGCACTGGCACCGGCACTGGCACCGGCGGAGGCGGACGCGTGGGCACGTCCACGTCCACGGGCGTGAGCGACCTGGATCTTCAGCGCTGCTGGCGTGGTGGGCAAGGGATCGACTGCGGCGAATACGTTCATGCGCGGGATTCCAATTGGCCCCATCGATTTGATCGAACTGGATCTTTCGGAAGGGGCCAATTCGCCATTAAATCAGGTTTTCCCGCGAACCCCTACCTGAAACGACGCCACTCATGAAAAATGCCGATCTGCAGTCCCGCCGCCTGGCCGCCACCCCGCGCGGCGTGGGAGTGATGTGTGACTTCTATGCCGCCCGCGCCGAAAACGCCACCATCTGGGACGTGGAAGGCCGCGAGTTCATCGACTTCGCCGCCGGCATCGCCGTGCTGAACACCGGCCATCGCCATCCGCGCGTCGCCGCCGCTATCGGCGCCCAGCTGGAAAGCTTCACCCACACGGCCTACCAGATCGTCCCCTACGAAAGCGTGGTAGCGCTGGCCGAACGCATCAATGCCGCGGCGCCCATCAAGGGCCCGGCCAAGACCGCCTTCTTCACCACTGGCGCCGAAGCCGTCGAAAACGCCGTCAAGATCGCCCGCGCCCACACCGGCCGTTCGGGTGTCATCGCCTTCGCCGGCGGCTTCCATGGCCGCACCATGATGACCCTGGCGCTGACCGGCAAGGTCCAGCCCTACAAAGCCGGTTTTGGACCATTTCCCGGCGAGGTCTACCACGTGCCCTTCCCCAGCACCTTGGGCAAGGTGACCCCGCAAGACTCGCTGGCCGCGATCAACCTGCTGTTCAAGGCGGACATCGACCCCAAGCGCGTGGCCGCCATCATCATCGAGCCGGTCCAGGGCGAAGGCGGCTTCAATGTCGCCCCCACCGAACTGATGCAGGGCCTGCGCGCCCTGTGCGACGAGCACGGCATCGTCCTCATCGCCGATGAAGTGCAGACCGGCTACGGCCGCACCGGCAAGCTGTTCTCCATGGAACATCATGGCGTGCAGCCCGACCTGATCACCATGGCCAAGAGCCTGGCGGGCGGCATGCCCCTGTCCGCCGTCTGCGGCCGCGCCGAAGTGATGGACGCGCCGGCTCCCGGCGGCCTGGGCGGCACCTACGCGGGCAACCCCTTGTCGGTGGCCGCGGCGCATGCCGTGCTGGACGTGATCGCTGAAGAGAATTTGTGCGAACGTGCCGCCGCCCTGGGCGAGCGCCTGGTGGCCCGCCTGCGCGCCGCACAGAAGAAAAATTCCGGTATCGTCGATATCCGCGCCCAGGGCTCGATGGTTGCCATCGAGCTGCGCAACGCCGCCGGCGAGCCGGATGCCGACGCCGTGCGCCGCGTACAGCAACGCGCACAGGAGCGCGGGCTGGTGCTGTTGAGCTGCGGCATGTACGGCAACGTCATCCGCTTCCTGTATCCGCTGACCATTCCCGAAGCGCAATTCGAACGCGCCCTGGGTATTCTGGACGAGGCCCTGCAAGCATGAACGCCATTTCTCAAGCCATCGAACTGTCCCGCCCCGACCTGCTGCGCAACCGCGGCCTGATCAACGGCGAGTGGGTGGGCGCCGACAACGGCCGCACCTTGGCCGTGACGGATCCCGCCACCGGTGCCGAAGTCGGCAGCGTGCCCTATATGGGCCGCGCTGAAACCGAACGCGCCATCCAGGCCGCCGCCGCCGCCCTGCCCGCCTGGCGTGCCCGCACGGCCAAGGACCGCTCGGCCATCCTGCGCCGCTGGAATGACCTGATCCTGCAACACCAGCGCGACCTGGGCATGCTGATGACGCGCGAACAGGGCAAGCCCCTGGCTGAAGCACAGGGCGAAGTCGCCTATGCCGCGTCGTTCGTCGAATGGTTCGCTGAAGAAGCCAAGCGGGTGGATGGCGAAGTGCTGCAAGGCCAGCGCGCCGGCCAGCACATCGTCGTGCTGAAGCAACCGGTCGGCGTCTGCGCCGCCATCACGCCGTGGAATTTTCCGGCGGCGATGATCACCCGCAAGGTCGGCCCGGCGCTGGCCGCCGGCTGCACCATGGTAGTCAAGCCCGCCGAGCTGACGCCGCTGACGGCGCTGGCCTTGGGCGTACTGGCAATCGAAGCCGGCATACCGGCCGGCGTGCTGCAGTTCGTCACCGGCGATGCGGTGGCCATCGGCCAGGCCATGTGCGAAAGCGATGTCGTGCGCAAGCTCAGCTTCACCGGCTCGACCAACGTCGGCCGCCTGTTGATGAGCCAGTGCGCGCCCACCATCAAGAAGCTGTCGCTGGAGCTGGGCGGCAATGCGCCGCTGATCGTGTTCGACGACGCCGATGTGGACCGCGCGGTCGAAGGCATCATCGCGTCGAAGTTCCGCAATGCCGGCCAGACCTGCGTGTGCGCCAACCGTATCTACGTGCAGGCAGGGATCTACGACCGCATCGTCGAGCGCTTGGTGGCCGCGGTAGGCGCCATGCGCGTGGGCAATGGCTTGGAGCCGGGCGTCACGCAAGGGCCCTTGATCAACGACAAGGCGGTCCAGAAAGTGCAACAGCACATCGATGACGCCCTGTCCCTCGGTGCCAAGGTCGCGGTGGGCGGCACGTCCAGTCCGCTGGGCGGGACCTTCTTCACGCCCACGGTACTGACCGGCGTGACGCAGGCCATGCGCGTGGCCCAGGAGGAAACTTTCGGGCCGATGGCGCCGCTGTTTCGCTTCGAGACCGAGGAAGAGGCAGTGGCCTTGGCCAACGATACCGAGTTCGGCCTGGCTGCCTATATCTTCACCGAGGATCGCCGGCGTATCTGGCGGGTCAGCGAGAACCTGGAAACCGGCATGGTCGGCGTCAACAGCGGCCTGATCTCCAACGAGGTCGCGCCCTTCGGCGGTGTCAAGCAATCCGGCCTGGGCCGCGAAGGTTCACGCCACGGGATCGAGGAGTATCTCGAAGCGAAGTACGTGTGCATGCAGGATTGAGGCGGGCACCAGCCGCGCGGGCGATATCCGCGCGGCATGGCTGAAAACCGGCGCTGCCGCCATTGCCTTGATCGGCAGGCCGCCCAGCCTGGCGGCCGCCGTTCATGCTTGCTGCCGATCCGGCCCGAACGCCGAGGGGGGCTGCCCCAGGCGTTTGCGGAACATCGTCGAGAAAGCGGCCGGGCTGTCATAACCCAGCTCCAGTGCCACCGAGGTCACCGACTGCCCTTCCGCCAGGCGCGACAGCGCGGCCAGCAGGCAGGCCTGCTGGCGCCACTGGCCAAAAGCCATGCCAGTCTCCTGGCGGAACAGGCGGCTGAAGCTGCGTTCGCTCTTGTGCAGGCGTTGAGCCCAGTCCGATGGCAGGTCGCGTATGCCCGGCTGATGCAGGAAAGCGACGCACAACTCGGCCAAGGCGGGATGACGCGGCAGTGGCGCGAAGAACGGCAAGGACGGCGCGCGGGCGACCTCATGCAGGACCAAGCGCATCAAGGCGCCGTCGCGGCCTTTATGGTCATATTCCGCCGGCACATCGCTGCTGGCCAGCAGCAGTTGGCGCAACAGCGGCGACACCTTCAGCACCTCGCATTGTTCGCTCTTGCGCGGCACCGCCGCAGGCTCGATGTACAGGCTGCGCGTGGTCACGCCGACCATTCTTACGCGATGCGGCTTGCCGGCGGGGATCCACACGCCGCTATCGGGCGGCACCACCCAGGCACCATCGTCGGTGCCCACTTCCATCAGCCCCGTCGCGCCATAGAGAAACTGGGCGCGGCGATGGCTGTGGGTGTCCAGCAGCAGGCCATGCGGGTAGTCGGTACTGATAGCCAGAACCGGACGCGCCACGGCATCGACTGAATCCAGGAAAACGTTGCGCATTCGATGCAAAAAGGGAATGGCTGAAAGTCGAGCATTATCGGCTGAGCCGAGTCGGGGGACAAATCGAATGCCACGGATGGACGCGCCGCATGGGATTGCGTTCATCCCCCCGGGCACCTTGCCGAGGTGGATCGACCATGGCCAGGAGGCGGGAGAAGTACAAGAGGCCGGAGATGTAGGTTGAGCCCAATGGCCGAAACTCGAACATTGACGACATATTCTCGCAAGCCAGCCAGTCGCTCATTACGTAAGCTCAAGGTTGTCTCCCATAACGGTGCTTGCCATCCATGTCGCTTTATTTACTTTTGGCCGTCTTCGGCTGCCTGGCCGGCGTGACGACCGTCCTGTTCGGCTTTGGTGGTGGCTTTGTCGTCGTGCCCTTGTTGTACAAGCTGCTGACCTTGACCCATCCGCCCGGCAGTCCGGCGGCCACGGCGGCGATGCAGATCGCGGTGGCCACGTCCACGTGCGTAATGATCTTCGGCGCGGCGATGGCGACCAGGCGGCATCAGCGGGCGGGCAATATCGAATGGGCGCGGGTGCGGCCACTGCTGATGCCCATTGCGATCGGCGCGGCCGGTGGCGCGGCGGCCGCCACCTTGGTGGACGGCGACAGCTTGCGCTGGGCTTTTGCCGCCTACCTGGCGCTGACGATCCTGGATTGCGTCTTGCGCCCTGGTTTCATGGCCCGGCCGGTGGTGGCGGCCGGACATGCCCGCGCAGGATCGGACACCCGCAACGGATTCAACAGCGGCCTCAATACACGCATGCGGTCGAGCAGCCACCCGAACATGCGCCTTCGTTCGGTCATCGGCCCCGACACGGTGGTTGGCGTAATCATCGGCGTGATCGCCGCCTTCCTGGGCGTTGGCGGCAGCGTCATGACCGTGCCGCTGATGCGGCGTCGCGGCGTCGACATGACGCGCGCCACGGCCATGGCGAATCCCCTGTCCCTGCCGGTTGCCCTTGCTGGCGCGGCTGCTTACGTCGTGCTCGCGTGGCAGGCTCCGGCGCTGGGCGCATGGCATATCGGCTACGTCGACCTGCGGGCGCTCTTGATCCTGATTGCAGGTTCCTGGCTGGGCATCCGCCTGACCAGCCCCTTCATCGGCAAGGTCCCCGATCGCGTTCACGCACGCGTCTATGTGGGCTTGCTGGTACTCGTGCTGGTAGCGATGCTTATGCGCTGAATGACCCTCTGCCCTGCGAGTCTCGCCGCACATCTTGCCGCGTAAAAAGGCGCTGGGCGGATCTAACCCTACCAGTGCCATCTTTGGCACGTCACCAGGGAATCGTTTAGGGGTAACCGACACCAACTGCTCCGTACGCTGTTATCTACCTCGTCCGACAAGGACATAACAGATTGGAGCCAGCATGAGTGATCTGAAAAATTCCGTTGACCCATCCGACCGGCCTGCGCAAAATGACGACATGCGCCTTGATCATCTGGAAAACCGCGTCGACACCATAGATACCCGCCTCGGCCGTATCGAAGGCGACGTCGCGACCATCAAAAACGATGTGTCCTCGCTAAAGACGGATGTCACCTCACTGAAGACGGATGTTTCATCGCTGAAGTCAGACACCTCATCGCTACGAGTTGCGGTGGCCGGTCTTGACGCAAAGATGGACATTTTCAAACTGCGTCAGGACATCGAAAAGTCGCACACTGATATTTACAAGTGGATTGCCACGCTTCTCATCATGGTGGTCGGCATATATATAAGTGTGCAAAAGATAAATCCACAGCTCCCAGCACCCGTGCCGGCGCAGCACAGCGGCCAGCAGTCCGCGGAATAATTACACGCCCTCTCCAACCAGCCTTAAGTCTGAGCCTCGCATGTCGTAAACCATGGGACATACGACCACGAGGCTTGAGAACTTGGACTTCAATACTTTCGCCGAGCTATCCCAAGCTTTCACCGGCCCTTGCGTTGCATTGGGCGGCGCATTTATCGCGGCAGCCAGCCTGCGCGTGTCGCGCAGCAAGTCACAGCGTGACCTGTTCGACAAGCGTCTCTCCATCTACAACAGTGTGAGCGATGCGCTGGCCTCGGGCTGGGTCACGGGCGTGATCACATTGGAACAATCGCGCCAATTCCTTGCCGGCATGCGGCAGGCCGAGTTGATGTTCGGCGACGCGCGCATCGATACGTTTCTGAAGCATATGCGCGACGAAGTCATGCAGCTTCTCGTCCTGGAAAATCTGGAAGAGGAAATGATCCGCCGCCGCCGCATCATCGAAGGCCGCATCCATCCCAACGGCCGTCTCAGGGACGATGACCTGCGCGTCGTCTCCCATATGGACTACCCCTGGATGATGCCCATGGCTGTCCTGTGGAATGCCCGCGAAGAATGGCACGAGCTGACCGTGGACTACTTCAAGCTCGCCCGTTGAGCGGTGCGTCCGCTAGCCCAAGCTGCGTAACAAAGCTACTTAACAAAGCTACTTAACAAAGCTACTTAACAAAGCTACTTAACAAAGCTGCCTACGAGGCTGCGTAATAAACCTGCCTGAGCAAAGCTCCTTAAGCGAAGCTCCCTAAGCGGGGCTACTAGGCGGAGCACCTTAAGCGAAGCTACCCCCGCGAAGCTATCGCCGGATCTGCTCATCAGGACAACGATGGACCTTTCATTTGTATCCGGGACCCGACAAAGTCCCAACGCCAGATATACTGTTTTTATGTACAGTATTTTGACATTGCGATGCCCTTCCGTCCTCCCCTCACTTCTGCTGACTTGGCCAAGATCCGCGCCCGCTATGAAGCCTCGTCGGACCGGGCACCTTGCGCCTATCAAGACATTGTCGTCTGGGAAGACATCCTCGCATTGCTTCACGAAATCAAACGCCTACGCGCCCTGGCCCTGACCGCCCACCAACTGCGGGACAGCCTCAAGAAACCGAACAGCTGCCTGGACGGCGTCTGGGAAGATTTCAGAAACGCCCTTGCCATGGAACCCTGTGTCGCGGAACTGGGCGATCTCAAAATCGAATTGCTAGGCCCCGGAAAGCGACGCGCCAATCCCAAGCAAACATAAGTTCTTGACCGACCTGCTTCCGCGAATAAATGGAATTGTTCGGTTAGCGAAGCTTCCAAAAAGCCTGGCATGCTCTCTGGCCCCCCCTTCTAGTAGCAATCCCTCTTCCGCTAGGCAGAAAAACTGAATAAAATCTGCAGCAAAACCATGAAACTGAACAAAAACTGTTAATTCTGAACTTTTTCTGCGCGAATTCGCATGATCGGACCCCTACCGCAAAACGAGATCGGCTACGGACATGTCATCCGCGAACTCAAGCTTCGCGTGACACCGTGTCAACTACCTGCTCAGCTTGATCCAAGCACGCGGACTGTCCAGACACGAGACGGGCGCCTGCATGTCCCCCCCACTGTAGCCCCGGAAAGCGCCGATCCCCTGGCGCATCTGGAATTCGCGCTGAAACACCAGGGGGTTGAACTCGACATAGTTCGGGCAGCATGCGCTGTCCTTCCGCCTGAACGCGTTCAGGCCCGTCTTCAGGACACCCCGAATGGGAAGCACACCCGACTAATCGGAGCGCTGTTCGAAGCCTTCACAGGTGCGGACTTGGAGGCCCCGAAGCCCAGAGCGAAATATGTCGAGCTATTCGACCCCACCGCCTACATCTCTGGCCCAGCCCGCAAACAACCCAAGTTCCGAGTGAACTTCAATGGCATTGGTGACCTCAACCTCTGTCCCGCCATTCGCCGGACGCCAGAACTAGAAGCGCTTCTCGCTCGCGATATCTTCGGCGACCTTTGCGCATTCGTTGAGTCGGTGGGGGGAGCTCAAAATCTGGATCGCGCACTCGGTTGGGCCTATCTCGACGAGACGCGCGGGTCGTTCGCCATAGAGCGCGAAGCACCATCCGAAGACAGGGCCCGCCGTTTCGCGCAAATTTTGCACGGCGCGCATGATGGCCGCCCGCTTTCGGAGGATTACCTCACCGAATTGCAGCGGGCGACAATCCCGAACCCGATGGCGCAAGCCGTTTCTTTTCGGCACCAGCAGAACTGGCTACAACAAGGTGGGCACGCGCGCGCATTCAATATCAGCTATCTACCGCCACCACCTGAAGAGGTTTATCCGCTGATGGAAGCCCTGATGGGGTTCGCCAACGCGGCAGACATGATCGATCCCCTTCTCAAAGCTTTTCTGGTCTCGTTCGCGTTTGTTTTCATCCATCCGTTCATGGACGGCAATGGCCGTATATCGCGCTTTCTCGTACACCATGGTCTCTGCCGGTCCCGCAAACTTGAGCAGGGACTTATCTTGCCGATATCAGTTGCCATGTCCGAACATGAAGGCGAATACCTTTCTGCACTGGAAAGCGTATCCAAGCCCATTCGCGACTTATGGGAAGTGACGGTCATCGACGATGACAATATCGACGCGCAATTCAAGGGCAGCAGTTCGCCATATCGCTACTGGGACGCAACGAAGTGTATGGAATTTGGGTTACGGATGACCCATTACGCTCTGGATACGACGCTGATCAAAGAAACCGATTTTCTCAAGCGTTTCGACATTGTCCGTTCTTACATCAATTCGCGTTACGACCTGATGGACAAGGACCTGCACGCCCTGATCCGAATGGCGCACAGCAACGGTGGAACGCTCTCGCTAAATCGTCGCAAGCAATACCTCTATCGAGTCCCCGAAGAAACGATCGACGCAATAGAAGCCGAAGTCCAAAAAGTTTTCTTTGCCGAGACAGAGGGGTAAGCAAGGAAATGTCATGCGGAACAAGAGGACCAGCCCATATATCCTGATCTCATCGCTGTTCGACGAATCTGACGGAGGAGGCCGCCTCGTCGCCCCTGGACCGAGGCGCGAAGCCTTAAAGCGTCGTGGGTAGGACGTCGGCGTCTCCACCCGAACTCATGAACAGCCGGAATTTCCGCTCATCGTTGGCCTTCAGCGTGAAGTCCCGCTCACGCCGCGCAGGATTCAGAGCACAAAGGCCCGAACCTTCGATGCTAACCCCGAGGACCACGGTTCCGGCAGGGAGGAAGAATCTCGCGGTTTCAGAAGATCCAAACTGTGCAGCCGGCTTGCCATCCACGAAAAACGTCATGTAGCAGCCGCTGCCTAAAATACCGGAATCACGCGTAACGACAAGCACCGCGTCAGCATCGGAAGAACGCTGCACAAATGCGAACTGGCGTTCCGGGCTTATCGCAGTGGCCTTATCGGCCGTCACGGCGGTAGAGGAGCAGCCAGCCAGCAACGCAATCGCGAATGACGCCAACAATTTTCGCATTTGGATATCTTTCCCTGTATGTGACGCCCGTGAATATAACCTGATGATCCGATGTGCGGCATTGCCGTCGTCCGCTATCCATCGGCCGGTCTCGCCATCGTAGCTTTTGGGCTGGACGAGCTTATGCGCCAGCGCGGTATCATCTCGCAAATCCGTTCGCGCGTCGGCGGCCAATTGCGGCCCCAATGTGTGGCCAGGTGCGTAGCCAAAAACGCTTTTCCGCAAGCCATGCACCGGAAACCCGCATGAATACCAGATACACCAAAAAATATGCAACTCGCCACCTGGAACATCAACTCCCTCAACGTTCGTCTGCCGCAAGTCCTGGAATGGCTGCAAGCCAATCCGGTTGACGTGCTCTGCTTGCAGGAATTGAAGCTGACCGACGAGAAGTTTCCAGTGGATGCGTTTACCCAGGCTGGGTATCACGCGGTGTGGGCCGGGCAGAAGACCTATAACGGGGTGGCGATTCTGTCGCGGCAGCCCGGGGTGGGGATGATCCGCAATATCCCCGGGCTGGAAGATCCGCAGCAGCGGGTATTGGCCCTGACGGTGCCGGCGCCAGGCGGTGATATCCGCGTGATCTGCGCCTATTGCCCCAACGGCCAGGCCGTGGGAACGGATAAGTACGAATACAAGCTGCGCTGGTTCGCCGCGATGCGTGAATGGCTCAAGGGCGAGCTGGACCTGCATCCGCGCCTGGCAGTCCTGGGCGATTACAACGTCGCACCGGCCGACGCTGATGTGCACGATCCGGCTAAATGGGAAGGCCAGGTGCTGGTTTCCGGGCCGGAACGGGACGCCTTCTTCGCCCTGATCGACCTGGGATTGGTCGACTCCTTCCGGCTGTTCGAACAGCCAGAGAAAACCTTCTCGTGGTGGGATTACCGGATGATGGGCTTTCGCCGCAACGCCGGCCTGCGCATCGACCATGTCCTGCTGTCCAACGCGCTGGCCCGGGATTGCACGGCATGCGTCGTCGACAAGGCGCCGCGCGGCAACCCGCAACCGTCGGATCACGCGCCCGTGATCGCTACCCTGAAGGATTGAGCGTTAAGCCACCATCCCCGCATCAGGCCGCTGCCCCAACCCCGGCCCGCTCATGATATCGATCCCCAGATTGGCCAGGATGTTGCGCGTCACCGCATCCGGCACATCCTCGGCATAGACGGCGATGTTCAGCGCCCGCGCGGTCTCCAGCACCGAGACCGTCAACTGCTGGCTGCCGATGCTATGCGCCATGCCGCCCACGAACCCGCCACCCAGCTTCACATAAGCCAGTTGCAGATTATGCAGTTGGCTCAAGGCATTGAATTGCTGCGCCAGGCGCCGCACCCCAACCCGCATCCCCGACTTCGCCGCCACTCGGCACAGCGCCGCGACCTCGGCATGGCGCTCCACCAAAGCATGCGCGTCGATCTCGACCAGCAACCGACTGGCCTGCGCACGCTTCTCCGCCAACATGCGTTCCAGCTGCAGCAGGAAGTTCTGGTGCCCCAGCGAAGGCATGGACAGACGCACCGTCAACTCGCCCGCATTCATCGTCAGCCAGCTCAAGGCCAGGCGCACGGCCTGGATGTCGCAGTCAGCCGATAGATCCAGACGGATCGCCGCCGGGATGAACAACTTCGCGGGAATCGGCTCGGACGCATCTTCGCTATGCAGCATCAGCGTGGCCTCTTGCCGCAACAACTGTCCGTCCAGGAAAGACAGCGGCTGCAAGGACAGCGTGAAGCGTTCACGCTCGATGCCGGCCGTGATCACCTGGCGCCAGGACGATTCACTATTGGCCGACAACATCGGCTCGTCGTCCGACGTCAACTGCACATGATCGTCACCCGAACTCTCGCCACGCATCAAGGCATAGTCCAGACGCCCCAACAGATCGCCCACCTGTGCGCCCGGCGCGTAGTCGGCCAGGGCCTGCACCCAGCGGCACAAGCCGCCCTCACCCACCGGGATGCGCGCGGCGCGCAATTCCGCGCGCAGGCGTTCCGCCACCATGATGGCCTTGGGCGCGGAGCAATGCGCCAGCAACAGCGCGAAATCCGACCCGTTCAGACGCGCCAGCACGGGCTCGCCCACCTGCATATTCTCCAGCATGGCGCGCAGGCGATCGACCAGCGTGCGCAGCCATTGATCGACGAACTCGCGCGGCATGTGGCGATTGATGGCGCCCAGATCGCGCTGGCGGAACACCAGGATATGGCCGCCCGGCATCGCCGCCCCCGCCCCCGTCAGCGCGCGATCCGGATCCAGCTCGCGCAGGAATTCGTTGATGAAGTACTTGCGATTGGCCAGGCCCGTCACCGGGTCCTGATTGACCTCGATCTGCAGCGACTCGATCTTGGCATTCTGCTCATCCGAACTGGCGCGTAATTGTTCGCGCGTCTTGTTCAATGCATCGGTAATGCCGCTGAACTCCGCCACGCGCGGCGCCAGATGCTGCCCCCATTGGCCACGCCCGATGGCGCGCATCTGTTCGCCCACCTCGGCCAGCAACCGTTTCTCGATCCAGCGCACCAGCGCGAACGCGAACAAGGCCCACACGACGCCCGCGGAGATCACCAGCACGATCATGCGCAAGCTGCTGCCCCACAACGTTTCCCAGGCATAGATATCCGTGGCCGTCAGCGTCACTTCGCCCAGCTGACGCCATCCATCCGTCACCACGTGGGTGGCCGATTTGTTCGACAGCGGCACCAGGCGCTGGAACCAGCCCGGCACGGCCGCCGCGGCCTCCGTGCTGCGCGAGATGACGACCTTGCCTTGCGGATCCGTCAGCTTCACAAGGGAAAAGTGCCCGCCATCGAACAACGCGGACACCAGCAGTTCCTGCGTGATCCGATCGCTGTTCGCGGGTTGCGACAGCGACAAGGCCAGCGACACCGCGGCGTCGTTGCTCTGCACCTGCAACTGCCCCGAAAGATAGTCGCGCGCGGCCGTCACGCTCAGCGCCAGCGTCCCCAACAGGATGATGGCGATGGCCAGCGTGATGCTCAAAAGAAGTTGTCGAAGAATGGACATGGTTCGCTTCCCGCGGGCTTACTGTCGGATGCCTTCGCGCTCCATGCGCTGCAGCAGATTGCGCCAGCGGCCGATACGGTCGACCGGCGCGGCTTGCTTGCCGTCGACGTAAACGCCTTCGGCATTGAAACTGAAGATGGGAACCAGATCGCGCCGCTGCGAGGCCGGCAGGATGCCGGACACCAGGCTGTCCAGAACCAAAGGCATGGCATTGGGGGTCGGGTAATACCCCAACACCATATGCGCCACTTGTTCGGTGCTCTCCGGACCGCCGACGCGCGCCCGTACGTAGACGAAGCGCAGCTTGCTGGTCGGTACGCCCAGCTTGATCAGGGAGAAATACTTGCCGATGACGTAGTCTTCGCAGTCGCCGGCACCCTTGCCCAGCGCTTCCAGCGGCGTGGCCCAATAATCGGGCACGCCCCACACCACCTGGTCCTCGGACTGGATGACACGCCGGTTCCAGAAATCATTGACGCTGGCCAGCTTGTCGGCTTCGGCCATGTCGCGGTCTTCCTGCAGCAGCTGTAACCAGGCCGCCAGCCGCTCGCTGCCCCGCGCGCCATATTTGCTGGCCGCCAGGCTTTCCAGCTTGTGGCTGTCCAGCTCCAGCGCGGCGCTCATCCCCCAGCCGCAGACCAGGCAGAGCATGGCCATCCAGCACAAGGCAAAGGCGGCGCGCAGGCGGAGGGAGTTAAGCATCGTGAAACATAGTGTAACCCCGGCCACCCCTCCGAGAAGTGGTGGCCGGTTTACTTACCGCCTTGACATCAGTCGTGGCCGTGCAGCTTCTGGTTCTTCAACAGGTCGTTGATGATCTGCTGATCCGTCAGCTTTCCGCCATTCGTCAGGTCGACCGCTTCCAGCACGATCTTCTGGTCGAAGCTCGTGGCCACCTGGCCGGTCGTGCTGACCTGGATGACCGTGTTGGCGCCGTCCTTGGTGAAGTGCAGGTACTTGCCCAGATCGCCATCCGCCGGGTTGTGCAGCAGGCCGGCCAGATCCAGAACGTCGCCGCCGGCCGAAGGCAAGGCCGTGGAGAAGTCCTTGATCGTGTCCACCGCCGGATGCGCCGTCGTGCCCTGGTCGTTGAGCTCCCATTTGAAAGTGTCGCTGCCCGCCCCGCCCACCAGGATGTCATCGCCCTTGCCGCCGATCAACGTATCGCTACCGTTGCCGCCGAACAGGATGTCGTTGCCATCGCCGCCGCGCAGGGTGTCGTTGCCTTCACCGCCGTAGAGGATGTCGTTGCCGTCGTCACCGAACAACTGGTCGTCGCCGCCCTGGCCGAAGATGATGTCGTTGCCGTCGCCGCCGTGGATGACGTCGTTGCCGCCCCGCGTATCACCCGCCACGTCGAAGGTGCTGGCACCGGTCGTATGGTCCACGCTGTCGGAGATGGCCTTGTAGATATCCGCATCCGTCGGCGCCTTGCCATTGACAGTCAGCGAGTCGATCAGGGCCTGCATTCCCTGGCCGTCATGCGTGCCGGCGGCATGGCCAGCCCACGCCAGCTTGTCGGTGTTGATCGTGTCACCGAAGATGATGTCGTTGCCGGCACCACCGTTGATGGTGTCGCTGCCGACCGGCAGCGGATCGTGCGACGTGCTGCCGCCTTGCAGGGCGGTATCCAGGTCGGAACCCTTGTGCACGATGTCGACGTCGCCCACCGGTGCCGTGATGGCGCTGTAGACCACCGCCTGGATGTTGTCGATCAGCAATTGGGCCGAGGCGTTGTTGCGGCCGGTCGTGTTGTCCAGCACCGAGAACTGCAGCTTGTACTGGCCGGCGCCGAGCATGTCGGTCGTGATCGTCGTCCAGTTGTTCAAGCCGGCGGTGCCCGTACCGGTCATCGAGGTGGCCGTCCACACGCCGTTGATGTTCTGCAGCACGGTCCAGGTATAGCGGTCGCCGGTATTGAAGCCGCTGGTTTCCAGGTCGAACTGCAGCTTGCTGTTGGCAGCCAACGTGATTTGCGACGTCAAGACCGTGGAAGCGTTCTGCGCACCGCTCGTGTTGTAGGTATCGGTCAACACGGCGTAGGTGTTGCCAAAGATGCCTCCGGTGCCGTCCGTGGTGATCGCGCTCTTCGCCGTCACGCTGTCGGTGGTCCAGTTGCTGACGTTGTTCAAGCCGCTGTTGTTGCTGAAGCTCGCCAATGTCGACGTGGTGGAACCGAACGTGATGGTGCCGCTCTGCGTGCCACCGGTCGCCGTGTTGTCGAAGAACTTCAGGAAGTCCTCGTCGATGTTGTCGCCGATACCGATCGCGTGAACCTGGCTGACGTTGCTCAGGCCCTGGAACGCATTGATCGACTCCTGCATGATGGTCTGGTCGCTGGCGCTGCCGCCCGTGACATTACCCTTGTCGTCGATGTAGCGCGTCGGCTCGCCGTCGGTCAGGAAGTACGTAATGTTCTCGTAGTTGGCGCCAGTGTGGCCCTTGCCTGCTTCCGCGTTGAACCAGCTGACGGCGGCATTGAACGCGGCTTCGTAGTTGGTGTTGCCGGTATCCGTCAGCGCCTTGATGGCGTCGATCAGCGTCTTGACGTTGTCGACGGTCAGGTTATCGACCGTGATGGTCTTGTCGGCGTTGTCACCGAAACCGATCAATGCGACGTTGACCACGCCGCCGCTGTGTGTGTCCAGCGTCTTCAGCAGGTTGAGCAGCGCATCCTGGACGATTTCGAGACGGCTGTCACCGTTCCACGTGCCGTCGGCGCTATCGCCCATGCTGCCCGAATGGTCGATCACCAACGCGACGTTATAGCTCTTGCCCGCGACGATGACGGTGTTGGTGCCACCCAGGTCGCCGACGATGATGTCGTTGCCGCCACCACCGTTGAGCGTGTTGTCGGCATTGTTGGTGCCGGTCACCAGGTGATCGCCGGCCGTCAGGTTGAAGTTGTACGTCGACGAGGTGTCGTGACCGCCGTTGGCCGTACCGCCGTTATCCTGCACCTGGAAGCCGAAGGACGTGTCGCCACCACCGGCTGCCGGGGTGTAGACCAGTTTGCCGGCGGCGATGTCGCTGGCCGAGATGGCCTGGCCGTCGGTGACGGCATGACCGTCCAGGGTCAGCGTGCCGCTGGTGGGCAGACGGGTGATGATCACGCTCTGCAGGCTGTCGTGCTCGCCTGCGCTGTCGGAGAAGGAGAAGTCGCCCGTGTGGAATACGACCGGGGTGGTGCCGCTGAACTGCGCGGCGCCGTCGGCAGCGGTCGGCGCGTCATTGGTGCCCTGCACTGTCACGTCCACGACCTGCGTGGTCGTGCCGCCGTGGCCGTCACTGACTTGTACCGTGAACTTCTCATGTACCTGGTCGGCACCGCTGAGCGCCTGCACCTTGGCGTTGTCGATGGTGTAGGTCCACTTGCCGTCGGCGGCGATGGAGAACGTGCCGTACTTGCCGCCGCCATTGCTGTCGGCGATTTGGGCGTAGGTGAGATTGTCGCCGTCGACGTCGTTGGCCGACACCTGGCCCGTCACCTTGCTATGCGCGTTGTCGTCCTCGATTACCGTACCGGTGGTCACGCTGGTGTTGCTGATCGTCGGTGCGTCGTTGGTGCCTTGCACCGTGACGGTGACATCCTGCGGCTTCACACCGCCGTGGCCGTCGCTGACCTGCACGCTGAAGGTTTCGGTCTTCGACACGCCTTCGGCCAACGATTGCGTCTTGGTGTTGTCGATGGTGTAGGTCCACTTGCCATCGCTGCCGATGGTGAAGGAACCGTAGGCGCCGGTGCCGTTCTTGCCGGCCACGAAGCCCCACGACAGCGTATCGCCGGTATCCACGTCGTTGGCGACCAGCTGGCCCGACGCCTTGTTATGGGCGTTGTCGTCCTCGATCACCGTGCCGGTGGTCACGCTGGTGTTGCTGATCGTCGGCGCATCGTTGCTGCCTTGCACGGTGACGGTGACGTTCTGCGTCACCACACCGCCGTGGCCGTCGCTGACCTGGACGTTGAACGTCTCGGTCTTCGACACGCCTTCGCCCAGCGACTGCGTCTTCGTATTGTCGATCGTGTAGGTCCACTTGCCATCGCTGCCGATGGTCAGGTTGCCGTAGGCACCGGTGCCGTTCTTGCCGGCCACGAAGCCCCACGACAGCGTATCGCCGGTATCCACGTCGTTGGCGACCAGCTGACCCGACGCCTTGTTATGGGCGTTGTCGTCCTCGATCACCGTACCGGTGGTCACGCTGGTGTTGCTGATCGTCGGCGCATCGTTGCTGCCTTGCACGGTGACGGTGACGTTCTGCGTCACCACACCGCCGTGGCCATCGCTGACCTGGACGTTGAACGTCTCGGTCTTCGACACGCCTTCACCCAACGACTGCGTCTTGGCGTTGTCGATCGTGTAGGTCCACTTGCCATCGCTGCCGATGGTGAAGGAACCGTAGGCGCCGGTGCCGTTCTTGCCGGCCACGAAGCCCCACGACAGCGTATCGCCGGTATCCACGTCGTTGGCGACCAGTTGGCCCGACGCCTTGTTATGGGCGTTGTCGTCCTCGATTACCGTACCGGTGGTCACGCTGGTGTTGCTGATCGTCGGTGCGTCGTTGGTGCCTTGCACGGTGACGGTGACGTTCTGCGTCACCACACCGCCGTGGCCGTCGCTGACCTGGACGTTGAACGTCTCGGTCTTCGACACGCCTTCACCCAACGACTGCGTCTTCGTATTGTCGATCGTGTAGGTCCACTTGCCATCGCTGCCGATGGTGAAGGAACCGTAGGCGCCGGTGCCGTTCTTGCCGGCCACGAAGCCCCACGACAGCGTATCGCCGGTATCCACGTCGTTGGCAACCAGCTGGCCCGACGCCTTGTTATGGGCGTTGTCGTCCTCGATCACCGTACCGGTGGTCACGCTGGTGTTGCTGATCGTCGGCGCATCGTTGCTGCCTTGCACGGTGACGGTGACGTTCTGCGTCACCACACCGCCGTGGCCATCGCTGACCTGGACGTTGAACGTCTCGGTCTTCGACACGCCTTCACCCAACGACTGCGTCTTGGCGTTGTCGATCGTGTAGGTCCACTTGCCATCGCTGCCCAGGGTGAGGTTACCGTAGGCGCCATTACCGTTCTTGCCGGCAACGAACGACCACGACAGCGTATCACCCGTGTCGATGTCGCTGGCAACCAGTTGGCCGGACGCCTTGTTATGGGCGTTGTCGTCCTCGGTCACCGTACCCGTGGTCACGCTGGTGTTGCTGATCGTCGGAACATCATTGGTGCCGTTGATCGTGATGGTGATCTGGCTTTCCGTGCCATCAGCGGACTGGACCGTGACGATATCCGTCATCGACTTGCCAACGCCCAGCGCCTGCACATCCTTGTCGCTGTTGTTCAGGACGTAGTTCCAGTTGCCCGACGCGTCGATGGAGAACGTGCCGTGATCGGTGCTGACGTTGGTCTGCTTCTGGAAAACGGACTCGCCCGCGTCCGCATCCTTGACATCCAGCTCGCCCGACGCCCGTTGCGCCGAATAGCTGCCGTCCTCGGTGACCGAACCCTTGTCGTCGCCGGAGAGATGCGGCTTGATCACGGCGGCGTCGTTCTTGCCCTCGATGGTGATCGTCACCTTCTCGATGTCAAAACCACCGTGGCCGTCGCTGACCTGGACGTTGTAGGTTTCGGTCGCCGTCTTGCCCTCGCCCAGTGCCTGCGAAGCCTTGTCGTCGATGGTGTAGGTCCACTTGCCGTTGGCATCCACGGTGAGGGAACCATACGTGCCCTTGCCGCCGCCGACCACCGCCCACGTGTGGGTGTCATTCGTATCGACGTCGGTCACCGACAACTGGCCCGTGGCCGTCTTGGTCGTGTCTTCGACCACCTTGCCGGCAGCGGTGCCGCTGATCACCGGCGCGTCGTTCACGCCGGTAATGGTGATGACGACCTGGCTGGTGGTGCCATCCGCCGACTTGACCGTGATGGTATCGGTCATCTTCTCGCCAGCGCCCAGGGCCTGTACGTCCTTGTCGCTGTTGTTCAGGACGTAGTTCCAGTTGCCCGACGTATCGATGGAGAACGTGCCGTGGTCGGTCGCGGCATTGGTTTGCTTCTGGAAGCTGGATTCACCCGCATCCGCATCCTTGACATCCAGGTCGCCCGAAGCGCGTACGCCGAAGTAGCCGCCGTCTTCCGTCACCGAACCCTTGTCATCGCCGGGGCGATTCGGGCTGATCACGGCCGCGTCATTGGTACCTTGGATGGTAATCGTCACCTTCTCGGTGTCGAAGCCGCCATGACCGTCGCTGACCTGGACGTAGTAGTACTCGGTCGCCGTCTTGCCTTCGCCCAGCGACTGCGATGCCTTGTCATCGAGGGTGTAAGTCCACTTGCCGGTGGCATCCACCGCGATGGAGCCATACGTGCCCTTGCTGCCGCCCACCACCGACCAGGTATGGGTGTCGGTGGTATCGACGTCGGCGACCGACAACTGGCCGGACACCGTCTTGACGGAGTCCTCGACCGTCTTGCCGGTGACCACGCCGCTGATGGCCGGTTCGTCGTTGGTGCCAATGATGGTGATGGCCACCTGGCTTTGCGTGCCGTCGGCGGACTTGACCGTGATGGTGTCGGTCATCTTCTGGCCCGAGGCCAGCGCCTGCACCGTGGGATCGCTGCTGTCCAGGACATAGGTCCAGACACCCGTCGCGCCGATCGTGAACGTACCGTGCTCGGTCTTGACGTTGTTCTGGACCTGGAAGCTCGATTCGCCGGAATCGACATCCTTGACGTCCAGATTGCCGGCCGTCCAACCGGCCAGGAAGCCACCGTCTTCATAGACGGTGCCCTTGTCGTCGCCCGCGTTGTGCGGCGTGATCACAGCGGCGTCGTTGGTGCCTTCGACGGTGATGGCCACCTTCTGCGTGTCGACGCCGCCCTGGCCATCGCTGACCTGGACGTAGTAGTACTCGACAGCCGTCTTGCCGGCGCCCAGCGACTGCGCCGCCGCGTTGTCCAGCGTGTACGTCCACTTGCCCGTGGCCGCGTCCACCGCGAAGCTGCCGTAGGCGCCCTTGCCGTCGCCGTTGACCGACCACGTATGGGTATCGAGCACGTCCACATCGCTCACGGTCAGTTGACCGGTGGCGCTGTACGTCTTGTCTTCCACCACCGTGCCGGCGGCCACGCCACCGATCACCGGGGCGTCATTGGTGCCCGTGATGTACACCGTCACCTGCGAAGGCGTGCCGTCCGCGGAGTACACCGTGAACTGGTCCTTCACCAGCTGACCTTCGCTGAGCCCTTGCACGGCGTCGCCGGCATTGTTCAGGGCGTAGTGCCAGTTGCCGTTGGCATCGAGGGTGAACGTGCCGTAGGTGCCGGCCGTGCCGCCTTGCACCTGGAATACCGCCTGACCGGCGTCCGGATCGACCACGTCCAGCTTGCCGCCGGCCTGCTGGTACTTGCCGTCTTCGGCCACGACACCCACGTCACCCACCGAACCATGGGGCGTGATGATGGCGGCGTCGTCCGTGCCCTGGATGGTGACGGTGACTTCCTGCACGCTCTTGCCGCCGCTGCTGTCCTCGACCTCGACCTTGTAGGTTTCCTGGATGGAATCCTTGTTGGTCAGGGCCTGCGCCGCAGCGTTGTCCAGCGTGTAGGTCCACTTGCCCGTGGCGGGATCCACCGTGAAGGTGCCGTAGGTGCCCGTGCCGGCACCCACCACGCTCCAGGAATGCGTATCGCTGGTGTCGACATCGCTGACGTTCAGCTGGCCGGTCACCGACTTGATGTCGTCTTCCTTGACGGTACCGACGGCTTCGCCGCTGATCTCCGGCAGGTCATTGGTGCCCTGGATGGTCACGACGATCTGGCTTTCGGTGCCGTCGAAGGACTTGACGGTAATGGTTTCCGTCAGGTGTTCGGTCGCGCCCAGCGCCTGCACGTCGCCGTTGGCGTTGTTCAGCGTGAAGGTCCAGTTGCCCTTGGCATCGATGGAGAACGTGCCATGCTCGGTGGCGACATTGGTCTGCGCCTGGAAGGACGCCTGGCCTTGATCCGCGTCGGTGACGTTGAGCTTGCCGCCGGTTCCCAGGGTGCCATCTTCCACCACGGCGCCGATCTTGGTGCCGGTGATGATGGCCGCGTCATTGGTGCCCTGGACCGTGATGGTCACGGTCTGGGTATCCAGGCCACCGTGGCCGTCGCTGACCAGGACGGTGAATTTCTCGGTGGCGGTATCGGCGGCGCCCAGCTTCTGCGCGGCGGCATTGTCCAGGGTGTAGGTCCACTGGCCGTTCTGGTCGATGGCGAGCGAGCCGTAGGCGCCCTTGCTGCCCAGCACGCTCCAGCTGGCGCTGTCATGCGCGTCGGGGTCGGCGGCAAGCAGTTGGCCGGTAGCCGACTTCACCACGTCTTCCTGTACCGCACCCGCGGCCTGGCCGCTGATGACCGGCGCGTCGTTGGTGCCGACCACATACACCGTTACCTGGAACGTGGTGCCGTCGGCGGAGGCGACCGTGAACTTCTCGGTCTTGGTCTCGCCCAGGCCCAACGCCTGCACATTGGCGGCGTCATTGTTCAGGGCATACGTCCACTTGCCGCTGGCGTCGATGGAGAACGCGCCATACGTGCCGGCCGTGTCCTTCTGCACCTGGAACACCGCCTGGCCCGCATCCGGATCGGTCACGTCCAGCTTGCCGCCGGTGGACTTGATCAGGTCTTCGGTGGTCAGGCCCACGCCGTCGAACAGGCCGTGCGGCTTGATGATGGCGGCGTCGTCCGTGCCCTGGATGGTGACGGTGACGGTCTGGCTGGTGGTGCCGCCATGGTTGTCGGCGACCTGGACCGTGTAGGTTTCCTGGATCGAGTCCTTGGACGTCAGGGCCTGCGCGGCCTTGTTGTCCAGCGTGTACGTCCACTTGCCGTTGGCATCGACACTGAAGCTGCCGTAGGTGCCCTTGGTGGCGCCCACCGTGCTCCAGGTGTGCGTATCGCCCGCGTCGACGTCGCTGACGGTCAATTGGCCGGTAGCGGTCTTGATGCCATCTTCCTTCACCGTGCCGGCAGCGGGACCGGCGATTTCGGGCAGGTCATTGGTACCGACCACGGTAACCGTGATGTCGGCGGTGGTGCCGTCGATGGTCGTGACGTGGAAGACTTCGGTCTCGGTCTGACCGGCGGCCAGCGCCTGCACGTTGGTGGCGTCGTTGCTCAGCTTGTAGGACCAGTTGCCGTCGGCGTCGACACTGAACGTGCCGTACTTGCCGGCCGCATCGGTTTGCGCCACGAAGTGGGCCTGGCCGGCGTCCGGATCGACGACGTCCAGCTTGCCGCCGGCTGCCAGCGTGGTGTCTTCCTTGACCGCACCCGCGTCGGCGCCATCTTCATGCGGCGTGACGACCGCGCCATCATCCGTGCCCTGCACGGTGACGGTGACTTCCTGGGTGGTCACGCCACCGTGGCCGTCATCGACCTCAACGGTAAACGTCTCCTTGATGGCATCCTTGGACGTCAGGGCCTGAGCCGCGTCATTGTCGATGACATACGTCCACTGGCCGGTCGCGGGATCGACGGTGAGCGAGCCGTAGGCGCCCTTGCCGTCGCCCTGCACGGCCCACGTGTGGGTGTCGGTGGTGTCGACATCAGCCACCGTCAGTTGGCCGGTGGCGGTCTGGGCGCCGTCTTCCGTCACGCCGCCGGCAGCCTCGCCGCTGATGGTCGGCTTGTCGTTGGTACCGTCGATGGTCACGGTCACCGTGCTGGTGGTGCCGTCGATGGAGGTGACCGTGAAGGTCTCGGTCAGCTGCTCGCCGGCCGCCAGGGCCTGCACCTTGGCGTCGGTATTGTCCAGCGTATAGTGCCAGTTGCCGTTGGCGTCGAGGCTGAACGCGCCATGCTGGCCGGCCACGTTGGTCTGCACCACGAAGGCGGCCTGGCCGGCATCCGGGTCGACGATGTTCAGCTTGCCGGAAGTCTCCAGCAGGCCGTCTTCCTTGACGGCACCACGGTCGCCGCTGTCGCCGTCGGGCGTGATGACGGCAACATCATCGGCACCGTTGACCGTCACCGTCAGGGTGGCGGTGGAGGTGCCGCCTT
This sequence comes from Bordetella sp. LUAb4, assembly GCF_021325795.1. Lineage (GTDB taxonomy): Bacteria > Pseudomonadota > Gammaproteobacteria > Burkholderiales > Burkholderiaceae_B > Bordetella_C. Next base: position 193,400 of record NZ_JAHPZX010000002.1, read on the forward strand.
CGCCGTCGGTCACCGTGTAGGTGATGGAGGTGGTGGCGCTTTCGCCGCCGACCAGGCCCTTGAAGTCTTCGCCCGGATTGAAGGTGTAGCTGCCGTCGGCGTTCAGCGTGAAGCTGCCGCCATGGTCGCCGGCCACGGCCTGGCCGACCAGGCTGGTGTTGCCGTTGACGGCACCCACCGACAGCGGATCGCCGTCGGGGTCGGTGTCATTGCGCAGCACGCCGTTGGCGGCCGATACTTCGACGCCGCTGTCTTGCGTGGCGACAGCACTGTCGCCCTGGGCGGTGGGCGCGGGATTGCTGACGTCCCAGCTGAAGGTCTGGCTGGACGTGGCGCCGCTCAAGTCGGTAGCGGTCACGATGACCGTGTACACGCCATTGTTGCCGCCTTGCGAAGCGGAATGATCGACGTTGCCGGAGATGACGCCGGTGACGGGATCGATGGTCAGTCCGGGCGGCAGACCGGTGGCCGAGAACGTCAGGCGATCGCCGTTGTCGACATCGGCGAAGTTGCCGGACACGTTCAGGTTGACGTTGTTCTGCGCATCCACCGCGTTCTGGGTCTGCACGGCGGTCGAGGTCGGCGCATCGTTCAGGCCATTGACGGTGACCGTCAGGTTGGCGGTCGACGTGGCGCCGAACGGATCGGTCACGGTGTAGCTGACCGACGACGTGGCGCTCTGGCCGGCGGCCAATTGATGGAAGGCATCGCCCGGATTGAAGACGTAGCTGCCGTCGGCGAACACCGTGAAGGTGCCGCCGTTGCTGCCGGCCACGGTCACGCCGCCGGTCACCATGGTGGCGGTGCCCACCGACACGATGGCCAAGGCGTCGCCGTTGGGATCCGTGTCGTTGGTCAGGATGTTGCCGCTGACGGTGGCGCGCTCGGTGGTGGTCTGGACGTCATTGGCCGCATTGGGCGTGTCGTTCAGCGCGGTGGTCGACGAAGCGGCATCGGCGATACCGACGTTCACGCCGGGGGCCGCGGAAACACCGTTCACCAGATCCAGCGGGGTGGTCGATTCAACGACGCGGGCCAGGCGCACGAAGCTGCTGCCGCCGCCGTCGCCGCCACCGGAAATCAGGGCAGCCGTCGGTTCGAGGTTATCGAACGGATCCTGGCCGGAATTCAGGGCGGCCAGCAGGCGGTCCGAATCGGTGCCTTGCGGGGGCGCCACGCTGGCTTCCTTGGCATCGACCGGTTGGCCGGCCATGTCGGCGTTGAACGAGACGTCGCGGTTCTCGCCGATCAACAGGGGCAACCCATCATTCACCTGCAGGGCGACGGTCGCGCCACTGGCGGTGACCACATCGCTGTCGGCCGGCACACGGCTGCCGACGTGCAGCTCGGTCAAGGAACCATCGGCATTACGGATCCAAGCACGACCGGTGACTTGGGTGACGACTGCGGGTTGGGTATTGGCCATTTGGATTGCTCCGGTTTTAGTTGTCGCAATACTAAAGATGGGCCGCCAAAGGCGGTATTGTCCTCAAGGACAGGTTTTCGAAATTTCTTGCGCAAGACCGGCGAGGCAGCGCCCGCGCCAAAGAAAAACGCGCCGGCGGCATACGCCCGGCGCGAGAGCTCGGCAGCCGGCGCGGGATGCCGGCGGAGGAATCAGAAAAGGGGCGGGTCGGCAAAGGCTCAGACGCGCGAGATGCCGTGCACGCGTAGCGCCAGCTGCAGCCGGTCGCTCACGCCCAGCTTCTCGAAGACCGCCGACAGGTGCGCCTTGACCGTGCGCTCGGTGATACCCAGCGTGGCGGCGATTTCCTGGTTGCTGTCGCCCACCGCTGCCTGGCGCGCCACCATGTTCTCGCGTTCGGTCAGTACGTCGTTGTGCCAGGCCTCCTGCGTGCCGGCACGGCTGTCGACCAGGCGCAGCAGACGCTGCACCAGCGACCGCCCCATCCAGATCTCGCCGGCACCGACCACGCTCAGCACTTGGGACAGGGCTGTCACGGGTGCATAGGTATGGCAATAGCCCACCGCGCCGGCAGCCAGCGCCTTGGTGCCCTGCTCGTCATGCGGCCGCGCGCTGGCCACCACCACCTTCAAGCCGGTGATGGCGCCGTTCCACTGCTCGCTACCCATGGCGGGCATGCGTGGCAGGTCCGTATCCACGATGGCCAGCCCGCGGCGCTGTTCACGCCAGCGGCCCAGGTCGGCCAGGGTACGCCCACGGGCGGGCAGCCAGCCCTGCGTGTCCAGGCCCGACCAATGTTTCCAGAGCAAATCATCGTGCGTGACGCACAGAATCGGGGTGACTTGCATGGCGAGCAGCCTTTGAGAGCCTTTAACGTTCCGTGAATGCGTTCGACTTCGCGCGCAGGATGGGCTTGAGCAGGTACTGCAGGACGGTCCGCTTGCCAGTCAGGATATGCACCTCAGCCACCATCCCGGGGATGATGGGCATGGTGCCGTTGCCCAGACTGGACTGCGCCGTGCGCACGCGGACGATGTAGAAAGAGTTGCCGCGTTCGTCCGTGATGGTGTCGGCGCCGATGGACTCGACCTGCCCTTCCAGGCCACCATAGATCGAATAGTCGTAGGCGGTGAACTTGACCTCGGCCTTCTGCTGGGCGTGCAGGAAACCCACGTCGCGTGGATTGATGCGCACTTCCAGCAGCAGCGTGTCGTCGGTCGGCACGACTTCCAGGATGTCCTTGCCCGGTTGCACCACGCCGCCGACGGTGTTGTTCAACAGCGTCTTCACCGTACCGCGCACCGGCGACCGGATTTCCGACAGTTTGACCTTGTCGGCCAGCGCGCTTTGCCCCGCCTGCAGGGTCGCCAGCTTGGTATTGGTGTCCGACAGTTCGCTACGAGCCTGGTTGCGGATGTTCAGTTCCGCTTCCTGGACCTTGCTCTGGGCTTCCTTGATGGAGGCCTGGATACGGTCGATCGATGCTTCCGCGCCCTTGGCGTCGCCGCAGCTCTTGGTGACGTCACGCTGCAGGCGCAGCAGATCCACCTCGGACACCGCGCCGCTCTTGAGCAGCGGCCGGGTCACCGCCATTTCGCGCGAGGTCAGCGAACACGTGGTGGCCGCCTGGTCGCGCCTGGCTTCCGTTTCGCGCAGTTCTTCCTGGCGCTGCTTGACCTGTTCCTTGGCCACGCCGACGGTGGCGTTCAGTTCGTTGGTGCGCTGGATCCAGGCATTGCGTTCGCTTTCGGCGGCGGCCGGCAGCTTGGCGACCACCTCGGCCGGCGCCTGGAAGACATCCCCCGTGGCCAGGGCATGCAGACGCGCCGCTTTGGCCAGCAGGGACAGATACTCAGCATTGTTCTCGCCCAGGGAGGAATTGAAGCGGGTCGGGTCGATGCGCAGCAAGACCTGGCCGGCTTCGACCTGCTGGCCGGGCCGCACCAGGATTTCCTTGACGCTGCCGCCATCCAGGCTCTGCACCACCTGCACCTGGCGCGACGGCACCACCTTGCCGTCGCCGCGCACCACTTCGTCGATGAAGCCGAAGTAGGCCCAGATCAGCAGGCCACCGATCACCAGCAGCGAAGTCCACAGCAACACGCGGGCGCCGCGCGCCTCGGCCTGGTGGATGGCCCATTCGGCATTGCCGGCGTAGCCGGTGGTGACCTTGGGGTGCTTGCGTTCGCTGCCGTGGATCAGCAGATCGAACACCCAGATGAAAGGCAGGGTTGGCAGGCGCAGCAGCGTGGCCAGGAAGGAACGTTGCGGTTTGACGGCGTCGGTGTTCATGCTCAGCTCCCCCGTCCCACGCGGCCCGCACGCAAGGCCTCGACGACCTGGTCCTTGGGACCGTCAGCCACGATACGGCCGTTGTCGATCACCAGCAGACGGCTGACCAGTTCCAGCAGCGCCGTGCGGTGCGTCACCAGCAACAAGGTCTTCTGCGCGCTGGCCATGGCCAGTTGGGTGCGCAGGCGCGACTCGCTCTGGTGGTCCATATTGCTGCTGGGCTCATCGAGCAGCAGCACCGGGGGATCATTGATCAGCGCGCGCGCCACGGCCACGGCCTGGCGCTGGCCGCCGGACAGCGATTCGCCGCGCTCGCCGATCACCATGTCGAAACCGTTGGGATGGACATCGGCGAATTCGTGCACCCCCGCCACCTGGGCGGCCGCCAGAATACTGGCGTCATCGGCGAAAGGCGCGCCCATGGCAAGGTTGTGCTTGAGGCTGCCGTAGAACAGCACCGGGTCCTGCGGCACATAGCCGATGGCGCGGCGCAGGTCGGCCGGGTCGATCTGGCGCACGTCCACGCCGTCGAGCAGGACGATGCCATCCTGCGGCTGGTACAAGCCCAGGATCAGCTTCTCCAGCGTCGTCTTGCCCGAGCCGATGCGGCCGATGATGCCGATGCGCTCACCCGCCGCCAGCTTGAAGGACACATCCTTCAAGGCGGGCTGTGCCGCGCCGGGATAGGTGAAGCTGACGTTACGGAATTCCAGCGTGCCCTTGAACACGGGGCGATGCAGGAACTCGGCCGACTCGGGGCGCTCCACCGGCAGCTGCATATAGCTGTCGATCGATCCCAGCGAGGTGCGGGCGTTCTGGTATTGCATCAGCAGGCCGGCCACCTGGCCCAGCGGCACCAGACAGCGGCCGCTGATCATGGAAGCGGCGATGATGCCGCCCATGGAGATGTTCGAATCATGGGCCAGGTAAACGCCGATCACCACGACCGAGATCGACACCAGTTGCTGCATGGCCGACACGAAACCCACCGTCGTCGACGAAATCAGCTTGAGCTTGCCGCTGGCCTGCGCGATGAACTCGGTGGACCGCTCCCAGTTGCGCTGCATGGCGCCCTGGGCATTGAGCGTCTTGACGGTTTCGAAGCCGGCCAGCGCTTCGACCAGCGTGGCATTGCGCTGCGAGGATGCCTGGTACGTCGACATCGTCAACGCTTCCATGCGAGCCTGCGCGGCCAGCGATACCAGCAGGATCAGCACGATGGCGACCAGCGGCGGCAGGATCATCCACGGCGAGATCCAGGACAGCACCAGCAGGAACAGCACGATGAATGGCAGGTCGACCAGGGTGGTGATGGTGGCCGAGGCGATGAAATCGCGCACCGATTCGAAGGAACGCAGATTGGCCGCGAAAGAACCGACCGACACCGGCCGCCCTTCCATGCGCAAGTCCAGCACCCGCTCCATGATCTGCGAAGACAAGCGCACGTCCACCCTCTTACTGGCGCTGTCGACGACGTGAGCGCGCGCGGTAGTCAGGATGGCGTTGAAGATCACCACCAGCGTGATCCCTACCACCAGCACCCACAGCGTCTCGATGGCATTGTTCGGCACGACGCGGTCATACACGTTCATGGTGAACAGCGGCATGGCCATGGCGAAGATGTTGATCAGCAGCGCGGCCAGCAAGGCGTCGCGGTACAGCCGCCGGTTCTCGAAGATCGCCGCCCAGAACCAGTGCTTGCTGCGCACCTTGTTCACTTCAGGCGAGCGAGCATCGAAGCGGAACTGCGGGCGCACGAAGCACGCCATGCCGATATAGTCTTCGGCCAGTTGCCCGTCGTCGATTTCGATGGCGCCGGCCCCCAGCTCCGGGTGGCTGATCAGGTATTTGCCGTCGCGCACTTCCAGCAGCAGACAGGCGCGATCGCCCTTGAGCAGCAGGATGGCGGGCAGGATGTCAGTGGGGATGTCTCGCAGGGCGCGCTTGACCACCCGCGCCGCCAACTGGGCGCGTGCCGCCGCACGCGGCAGCAGCGCCGGCGTCAGGCGTTGGTCCACCAGCGGCAAACCGGACGACAGCGCTTGCGCCGTGGACGGCACGCCATGGACACGGGTCAGCTCGACCAGACAACTCAACAGAGGATCGTCATGGGTACTACGGGGATCGACACGCCAGGAATCCAGCGAGCGGTCAAATAACTTGTCCGTCTTCATCACCAAGCAAATCCAGATGTTCGGATAAGCGCGCCCGCTGCTGTTTGCGACGCGTCAATTTCTGCTGCGCCTGAACCGGAAGGTCCGTCAGGCGCAGCGTCCCATTGGCGATCAGGGCGTCGATAAGGTCTTCCAGAACGCGAACGAAGTCCGCGTCCAACCTTGAAAAATCATCGTCGTCGATCGCCACGATGAATTACCACTTGCCGCCGGCGGGGGCGTTTTGGGGCGCATTGGCCGGGACGAACTGCGGCGGCGTGTTGCCCGAACCGTATTCCACCTTGACCGGCTCCAGACGTGCCTCGTCGGCCACCGTGGAGTTGCAGGTCTTGATGATGTCGTCGGTCATGGCCAGCTTGCCGTTCTCTTCCGGCGTTTCATCCTTGGCCGCGCGGATGCCGAGCGCGGGCAGCAGCTTGTGCGACAGCGCCAGCCAGCGGAACTGCGCGGTCTGCAGGTCGTACAGCGCATTGGTCAGCGAACGGCGCGATTCGAACAGTTCGTTTTCCGTGTCCAGCAGGTCGAGCAGCGTGCGCTGGCCGATCTGGAACTGCTGACGGTAAGCGTCACGCACCTTGGTGGTGGCCACTTCGTGGTCACGCAGGTAAGGCAGCGATTGGCGCAGGTGGATGATGTTGTTCCAGGCCACGGCCAGGTCCTGCTGCACATTGCGGCAGGTGTAGTCGCGCACGTCGCGCGCGGCGTAACCCTGTTCGGCGGTCTGGCGCACACGCGCGGAGTCGCCGCCGCCACGGTACAGGTTGTAGCTCATCACGACCTGCACGTTGGAGCTGCGCACATTGCGATAGTCGCTGCCGGGCTGCGAGGTATCGGTGCCGGAGGAAGCGACGAATTCGAACTTGGGCGAGAACGCGCCCTTGGCCGATTGGTTGCCGGCCTCGGCGGCCTGCAGCAGGGCCTGCTTGGACAGCACGCTGGGATTGCTGCGCAGCGAATCGTCGAAGTTCGACGGCTTGGTTGGCAGCTTGTCCTCCACCTTCGGGGTGGCGGCCAGCGTGGTCGGCGCGCTCATGCCGGTGATGCGGCGGAAACGCGACGTCACGTCATTGAGGTTGGCGCTTTCCGTCATCAGGTTGGTTTGCGCCAGCGACAGACGGCCGCCGGCCTGTTCCATATCCACGCGGCGGCCCACGCCGGAATCCGCGCGTTCGCGGATCTGCTTGAGCGTCTCTTCGTGCAGGCGGTAGTTGGTGCGAGCCAGCAGTTCCAGGTCGCGATAGCGTTGCAGATCGACGTAGGACTGCACGGCGTTCAGGGCCATGTCGTCGCTGGTGGACAGCAGATCGTAGAAGCGCGACAGCTTTTCGAAGCCGGCCTGCTTGACGTCGCTGGACGTCTTGAAGCCGTCGAACAGCAACTGACGAAGTTCCACGTTGTAGCCCGGGCGCTTCCAGTTCTGCGACGACTCGTCGCCGGGCAGATGGTTCTGCCATTCATGGCCGTAGTAGCCCTGGGCGTTGACCTGCGGCAGGAACCCGGCGCGGGCCACGTTCTGCCCTTCCAGCGTGGCGCGGAAGTCGTGGTAACGCGCCTGGATTTCCGGGTTGCTGAGCAGCGTTTGCTCGACGACCTGATAAATCGTGGTGCCGCCGTTGGCCGCGTTTGCCGAGGCAGGTGCCGGGGCGGGTGCCGGTGCTGCTGCCGCTGGCGCTTTCGCGGGAACAGCGGGCGCGACGGGCGCTGACGGCCTGGCCTGCGCGACGGCAGGCGTCGCCGGCTTGGCCGGGGCGGCGGCGGGTGTGGTGACGGGCTGGGCGGTTACGGGCGCGGCTTGCGCCACGGCCGGTGCCGGTTGCCCGACGGCCGGCGCGGCCGACTTGCCGAAGGTGTTCCAGGTTGCCGGTTTAGCGGCGCCAGGTTGGCCCGCCGGTATGGGAGCTTTCTGCGCGGCAGCCGCGCCGGAAAGCGCCACGACGGCCAACGCCACCGAGGATTTCAGACGAAAAGAAGACATGACATTCCCTGAATAGCCAAAAAACAAAACGTGACTTATGTAACGACTGAATTCCCTCGGGGAACGGTCAAGCGTGTGTCCTTATCGTCTGGAAGGCGTAATTTTTCTTAGTCCAAACGAATGATGGGAACCCGGGCGAGCAGTGGGGCGGGATTGTGGGGCCAAGGTGGGGACGCATCAACTGCGAAGAAATGCACTTTATTGCGCTGCATTTCTTCATATTCATCTCAACCTTGGCTGACTTTTATCTGAATCTGGAACGATTCTTGCCCGGCGTGCGCGGACGCGACTCAGCTTTTCTAGCAACATTTAGCTGGTAATTTCCGTAAATTGCATGAACTTGTTGATTTATCTCATAGTTGCCATGCTATTACCAAAATAAACACAAACTATTTCCTTCACAATTGCATTGATTTACAACCAACACGACTTGCAAAATGTTCCACTGCCTTTCGATATTGCATACCAGTTGGTACCGTTACGTCCTGTTGCGACGATTTGGCTTCAACTATTTTTATTGAAGAGTAGGTAACAGTTGGAGGGGAGTTACAAATTCATAACCCCAGAATGCGGAAGATGGCTTTCAAACGACGGCGAGTGGCGGTCGTCTGCCCTTGAAGTTTTTATTGTCAGGGTCACCGCCGTCACGAACCCGACAGGTCGTCAGAGGACCTGCCAGGCAACTAGCTAGGAAGGAAAAGCCCAGCGCGGGACGCAAAAAAAAGCCCTGGAGCGAGTCCAAGGCTTTTGATCTGGGCTTGATGGTGGAGCGGAGGAGGATCGAACTCCCGACCTTCGCATTGCGAACGCGACGCTCTCCCAGCTGAGCTACCGCCCCACGAACAAGTCCGGCACTATACCAGAAAATTGGCTTGAAGGTCCGCAAGACATGGCCACAGGCCCTCGGCCATCCGCGTACCTGCTCCCCCCTCCTCTCTCCAAGTGCTGGCGCCGCGCCCGGCCGACCGGCCAGCCTTGTCGCCGCTGCTGGCATTGCCGCCAGCACAGTCCGCCGGCCGGTACCGCATTTAAGTTACCGCCCGTAACTCGACACCAAAGGCTAACCAAACCTTAGCCCGTCTACCACCGAGCCCGAGTAATAAAACCCGGCTGAATCGCTGTCGTTAATCGTTACTCAATGCCCTGTCCCGATTTACAGAATGCAAATAGAACGTGCAATTGATGAGCTACATTCATGCCCGATTCAGCTGGCATGTGCAGCGCCCTCGAAGCCGCAAATCTCTCTGCCACCGCCATCGCGGCGTTGCACGCCACGCACACTCAGCATCGATCCACGGACGGAGAGCAAGAAATGAAGCAAGCGCCATTGATGGAAGACCTGGTATTCGTCGAATCCAAGCGCATCGTTTATTGGTTGGGATTTATCGGCATCTGCACGACCCTTCTCGGCATCTACGCCCTGACGAAAATGGCGGGTAATACCTGGTTCGCGGTTTTCCTGCTGGTATGCGGCCTGTGGACCCTTACCTCCGCCGCGCTGAACGCCACCAGCCCCAAGGGCCCCATCTTCATCCTGAAGAAGGACGGCATCTGGTTCGTCAACAGCGAGGGCCTGCTGCCCTACGACATCATCGGCGATATGCAGGTCGAGCGTTACTCCTCGCTGATGCAGCCCCAACGCAATATGTCTTTCACGATTGCCCCGGAAGACAAGGACCGCGTGCCGGAATTTCGCGGCATGAGCGGCTTGGGCTTGCGCCTGAGCCTGCTGCTGTGGCGCACCGGGGCCCACAAGGGCCGAGCATTCAAGCGCACGATGGTGGTGTTCCGCTATAGCGGCTTGAAACTCGACAACGGTGAAAGCGTCGATGCCGAAATGATCGAAGAAGAAATCGCGCGCCGTATCAATGTGGTGGAACCGCAGGTCGTCGCGGCGCCTGGCTATTGATGGCATTGCCGCGTCCCTGCTGAAACCCCGCCACCGGACGCGGCACAGCGCGACTCGGCGCAGCCGCAAGCGTTTCCCAGCATGACAAAGCGCCCCGCCACCTCGCAAGAGGCAGCGGGGCGCTGTCACGTCAGGCCCCGAACCTGTCGTCGCTTAGTTCGCCCCAGTACCCATCGCCGGATCGGACACCGAGTCCTTGCCGATTTCGATACGGCCGGCGAAGCGGCGCTGGAACGACGCGGCGCCCGTGCAGGTCACGACAAAGTCGTACCAGTTGCTGCTGTCGCCCAAGGCCCAGGTCAGTTCACCCACCTGGCCAGGCTGCACCGTGGCCGTCCACGGGCCATCCTTGCGATAGGCCTTGGCCGTCGCGGTGAAGGTGCAGGCGGTGCTGCCGTTGTTATAGAGCTTCGCGACGACTTGGGCCGGATCGCACACTTCGTAGCAGACCTGGATCTCGGGCCCCCCCGCGGAGGTCTGTTCGTTCAGGTTGCCCACGAACTCGCGGTGATAACCGTTGGCGCCCAGCACCCACAGATCGTAGGCGCCGACATCGCCAACCGGCACGGTCCACACGCCGCTGAGCGTCTTGCCCGCTTCCACCACATAGCGCCGCGGCGCCACATCCAGATGCTTCTTGTCGTAGACGTGGAACACCGCGCCCGCCGTGCCGTTGTTGGCGAACTCCAGCGTGACGGTGCTGGCACCAGCGGCAACATGCGCCGTGGTGTGCAGTTCATACGGCAGTGCGCGCGAGGGACGCGACCCGGCGGCTTGCACCGGCAGCGCGGTGGTGCTGGTCGCGGACGGAATCGCCACCGCCGTCTTGGCGGCCTGGGCCGCGGCCAGGCTGTCGGCGGACGCCTTCGTGGTGCGTCCGGACAGCGTTTCCAAGGCATCGACGTTGGGGCTGACGAAATTGAAGCAGGACGTCAGGTCGCCGCAGACCGCGCGGCGGTATTTGCTGATCTGCGGCTCGGCCACGCCGAAACGCTTCTCCAGGAACATCAGCGTGGACGTGTGATCGAACACTTGCGAGTTCACGTAGCCGCCGCGGCTCCAGGGCGAAACGATCCACATCGGCACGCGCGGGCCAGGGCCGAACGGACGCCCATCGACGTGCGGCTGTGTGGTGTCGATGGGGGTGTAGTTGTGATACTCCACCGCCATGTCGGTATCGGACAGCGTGGAGCCCCCCGCCACGCTGCCGTCGGCAAAGTGCGAAGGCGCGGTCGGCGGCGGCAGGTGATCGAAGAATCCGTCGTTTTCGTCGTAGTTGATCAACAGGACGGTCTTGCTCCAGACCTCGGGATTGGCCGTCAACGCGTCCAGCACTTCCTGCACATACCAGGCGCCTTGCGTGGGGCTGGAAGGTCCGGGGTGCTCGCTGTAGATCGACGGCGGGATGATCCACGACACCGAGGGCAGCTTGCCGTTGGAGATGTCTTCGCGGAAGGTCTCCAGGAAGCCGTAAGGCATGGTGTTGTGGAAACCCTTGGCCAGCGGACTCAGCGCGTCATCGATGGCGGGATCATAGAATGCGCCCGCGGCATTGGGCGCCGTGTTGGCGATGGTGCCGTTAACATATACCGGGCGACGCGCGACCGGCATGTTCTCGATTTCCTTGCGCCAATGACGGAAACCCATCATCTCGTTGCAACCGTAGTTGTCGATCAGGCTTTGGTAGACCTTCCACTTCACCCCGGCCTTCTCCAGGCGGTCGGCATAGGTGGTCCACGTCCAGCCGGCGGTCGATGCGCCGATGTCGTTGCCGCCGTTGAACTCGTTGTTCAAGCCCGCGGTGGGCGTGTAGGCGCCGCCAGCCGGATCCGTGCCGTTGGGGCCATTGGTGCCGGTCCAGTAGAACAGACGGTTGGCAATGGTGCCCGTGTGCATGCCGCAGTGATAGTGGTCGCACAGCGTGAAGGCGTCGGCCAGCGAGCGCTGGAAAGGCACTTCAGCGGTTTCGTAGTAACCCATGGCCAGCGGCTTCTTGGCATCGGGCCAATTGGCCATGCGGCCGTTGTCCCAAGCGGCCTGCGAGTCCACCCAGGTGTGCGGCGTACTGCCGGCCCGAATGGCGTTGCCCGCGGCTTCGTCAAGGTGGTAGGGAATGATGGTACCGGCACCGGGCGTCGCCGTGCCGGTATAGGTCTGGTAGAAGACGTTGGGCGTGACAGGCGTCGGAATGGGGAAGCGGTCGCCGAAGCCCCGCACACCCTTGAACGTGCCGAAGTAACTGTCGAAGGAACGGTTCTCCAGCATCAGCATCACGACGTGCTCGACGTCGTTGATGGTGCCGGTGACGTTGTTGGCCTCGATGGCCAGGGCGCGGCGGATGGCCGGCGGGAAGGCGTTGAGCGCCATGGCCGCGGCACCGGTGCCGAGCGAATTTTGCAGAAACCTGCGTTTCGAAGGATTGAAGCTCATGCTGTCTCGTGTCACCTGAATCGTGCACGTGAGTCGTGCACTTGAGTCTGCGTCACCGCCCGGACGGGCGGAAGAGAAATCGAACGAACCGGTCTCAAGGCGCCGGCGCGCAATGCATGGTCGTGCACTGCGCTGGCGTCGAGGTGTCCGGGGGAGCCGGATCGGTCGGCGTCGTCGTCGCCGGCGGCGGCGTATCCGAATCGTCGTCGTGCGAACTGCCGTCGAAACAGCCGCCTAGCATAACGACCAACGCAAGCCCGCACACGAGCCGCACTACTGTCATTGGTTTCAATTTGCACCCCAGTCATATGGCAAGCCGACGGCATGGTTCCGTCGGGCGTACACATTGTGGAGACCAGCCAAGACGTGGGCATGTCATGCAGCCCAAGCCTGCCTATGGGGCTATCAGTCGTTTGGGGGCGTGGTTCCGAAAGGCAACGGAGATGACGCGACGTTACGGACCGGGCGCGAGCAGAGGCCATGGACTTGCGAAGACGCCGCGGATCAGTGGATGGCCGCGTTGGGCAGGCTGGCGATGAAGGCTTCCGCCAAGGGCATGGAAGCGCGTTCGCGCATGCAGTAGAGATATACCCGCAAGACGGGCGGATCCGGTTCGATGGCCACGGTGCGCAGGTTCTCGTCCTGCGGCACGTCACGTACCGGCATCAGCGTACAGCCCAGATTGTGCTGGACGGCCCGGCAGATCATCTCCCGGCTGCCCATCTCCAGCACGGAGCGCGGGCGTACGGCGCGGGCATTCATGGCCTCTTCCATCAGGCTGCGGGTCCACGAGCCCTGCTCGCGCAGCAGCAAGGTGTGCGAGACCAGATCGTGCAGTGCAATCCGGCCCCGGCCGGCCAATGGATGCGCCCGGTGCGTGACGAGCACCAGCGGGTCGGTGGCGATCTCGCAACGTAGCAGGCGGGGATCGTTCAAGGGCTCGGAGGCCACCGCCAGATCGACCCGGGAATCGAACAGCGCTTCAAGCATGGAGCGCGAATTGCCCACTTCGATGCCGATGCTGGCATCCGGATACTGCTCGCGGAATTCGCAGATGATGGATGCGATGTAGTTCGGCCCGGTGGTGCCGATGTGCAGCGAGCCCGACAGCAGTTGCTTGCCATTGCGCAGCTTGAAATCGATGTCGTGCTGGATCTGCATCATCTGCCGGGCCAGCGGCATCAATTCCGTGCCGGTGCGGGTCAATTCAAGCCGGCCGCCACGCCGATGGAACAATTCCACGCCGTAACTGGACTCCAGCTGCTGGATGCGTGATGTCACCGTGGGCTGGCTGACCTGCAACTGCTTTGCTGCCGCGGTCATGCTGCCCTGCCGCGCGGTTTCGTAGAACGCAGCCAACAGGAAAGGAAGCATGGAATGCACGGGACCGGCGCCCGCGGGCATGGCCCGCGGCAGGTAGACGAATGAGATGCACCGTTATACCGCCCGAAATTGACACTGAAATGAAACGCGGCTGTCTAGTTGCTGACAACCACGGTGCTGACGACTTCAGTGTTGCCGGCTTCGGTGTTGCCAACTTCGGTATTTCCGACTTCTGTGTCGTCAACGCCGGTGCTGCCGACTCGGGCCGACTGACTCCGGTCATCCGTCTCCGGACAAAGTATGGGACGGGTAGGACGAACGGGTATGGCGATGACTTCCAGCCTGGGGGATGGGCTGGCGCTCGCGACGCGCCCGATGCTGGGCTTGATCTTGCCGCCATCGATGCCCGCCTCGACCAGATACGCCGCGGCATCCCGGCCAATGCGCGTGCCCACCGAGACCGAGTCCGCATAACCCGACAGATAGATCTCGGCGACATCCTTGGCGGCAAGCGCGGGTCGCATTTTGTCCAGGCCGGCATGCAGCGCCGGGGTGACCAGGGGCATCACTTCGTCGGGCTCGGGCGCGGTGGGCAACAGGCGCCCGGGCCTGAGCTTGAGTTCCCGCAAGTCGCGATGATCCAGCGGGACGGTATCGAAGAACGCATCCTGCTTTTCCGCGGCGGTCAACGCCAAGGCACATGCCTGAACGGCCGAAGGGCCTGCCGTATCGACCTGGACCACAGCGGTAGCGGCGGCCGTGGTGGCCGTGGTGGCAGTGGTGGCAGTGGTGGCAGGCGCCGTGACAGTGGCAGTGGCAGTGGCAAGGACAGACGATGGCTTCGTCGTGCCACTGCTGTCAGCAAGCCTGGCATCCACGCGCGCATCGACCTCGATTTGCGTGTTCCTGTTCGCCCCTGCCCTGGTCCTGACGCTTACCTTCGCAGTGACCTCGGCCTGGCCGCCGCCATGCACCGTCACCGTGGCCGACGCGCGGATCGTCGACGCCGCCCGGGGCGCCAGATCGCCCGACTCATGAGCTTGGCCTGCCGTGGCCGCCAGACGCTCGAAGGCAAAATCGGCATCGGGTTGGGATTGAACCTGCCGTGGCTCGACGTCGGGGGTGGAAACATAAGTCTGCGCGCTTATCTCCATGATCTACTTGGGCCTGCCGAACACAAACACCGTAAACCCCAGCGTCGAGACTTCGAGCGCGCCGGAAATACTCCTGACCGCGCAAGGCTTGAGACCCCGCTCCACGAGATATTGCTTCACCATATCGGCGAGGCGATCCGCCACCACGCGGCTTCCCCTCACATGCCCCTGTATCTGGATTTCATCGACGCTCCACTTCTCCAGATCAAGAAACAGATCGTCGATTCCACTGCGCACCCATGGCTTCAACTTGTTCAGCCGATTGGTCACCTCGGCGTTGAAGCGGTTGACGTGCGCCGCCGACATGCTGAGCAGAGAGCCACCCCGAACGTAGCTGCACACCAGACCCGGCCGCTCTTCAGGATTCACGCTGGACACCGCATTCAGTGTCGAGACTTCCGCACAGTTGACCCTGATGGGCCGTTCCAGCGAGCGCTCTGCCAGCTTCTTGATCACGGCCTCCGACGAAGGCGCCGGACATACGGCAAAAGCGCTGAAACTCATGTTTGCAGCATTTGAGAAATGAGAGACCCGGTCCAGCGCCAAGAAATACTCCAAGTGAGCAAGAGGAATGAATGTCGAAAAGCACTTCGCGCCATGCTCGGCAATGCGAGCAGGCGCGAATGTGATTTTGCATGTCAGTTACGCAATCAGCTTGATTGTTCCATCGCATCTCAAAATACATACGCATGGCGCAAGGACACGCGCGATGGCAGCGCAACGACATCGATCAGCCGTGCAAGGCAGGCAATAGCTCGCCTGCGCAATGGAGCAGGCTAGCCGCGACCGTCGTCCAGCAGTGCGGACTCGAATGCGTGCTGTGCCTCGGCTTGCATGAGCACCGGCAGCAAGGCCGCGCCGTAAACGGCGGCGAGAGGTTCGGCCCCGGGCTCGGAGGATGCCGATGTCGTGGGTGATGGCGTGGGCGTGTGCAGGCGCGCGGCCCTGGCCGTTGACCCGCCGCCTCCCACCGTCTGCAAGACCTGCAAGGCCTCTTCCATGCCCGCCGTGGCCGCAGCCGGCAACAGGGTCGTCAGGCTGATGCGCCTGACACCCAGCTCACGCAGCCGCGCCAGCGGCACGCGGCCCGCCGAAGGGGCCGCCGCCAGTCCGGTGCCGGCGCTGATCGTCACGGGAATCCGCAACGCGCGCACCAGGCTGTCGATCTCCGCCGCGCCGCGCGGCGCCATCGGCAGGATGAGATCGGCGCCCGCTTGCTCGTAGGCCAGCACCCGCGCAAGCACGTCATCGACGGACTCGACCGCGCAAGCATCGGTACGAACGATGACGAGGAAATTCGTGTCGCGGCGCGCGCGGCAGGCCGCCCGTATCTTCCCGCACATCTCCGCCACGCTGACCACTTCCTTGCCCGCGCCGGCGCCATGGCGACGCGGCACCACCTGGTCTTCCAGATTGACGCCGGCCGCGCCCGCCTCTTCGAACAATTCGACGGTGTGGTAAGCGCCCCGCGCATTGCCATAGCCGGCATCGGCATCCGCGGTGATGGGGATGCCCGCCACACGCACCAGGCGGCGGCAGTGCTCGACGCTTTCCGCCAGGCCCAGCAGGCCTATGTCGGGCTGGCCCAACAGGGCCATGGCCAGCATGGCCCCGCTGATGCAGGCACTGCGATAGCCGGCACGCTCCACCAGCCTGAGGCTGAAGACATCATGAACGGCCGGGGCAATGATGAAGGACTCGTCCTGCAACTGGCGCCGCAGCGCGGCGCGTTTCGTAGCGGCATCGGGGATGGACATCACGGTCGTCATTCCTTGGGCATGCTCTCGGCCAGACGGCGCATCGTGGCTTCACGGCTGTCGATCAGCCTGGTCCATTCATCGCCGCCCAGGTAGGCAAGCACCGGCGCGTCATTGCCGGCTTTGCGCAGGTAGTCGGGGTCGGCCAGCGTCGCCTTGATCGCCGCATCCAGCTTGGCCACGATGGGTGCCGGCACGCCGGCGGGAACCGCGAAGCCACGCTCCGCCGGCATCACGTCGTCGAAGCCCTGCTCGCGGGCAGTGGGCACGTCGGGAAACGAATGCGCGCGCGCATCACTCATCTGGGCAATGACTTTCAAGGGCACTGCTTCCTTGCCGGGGTCGGGCATTTCACCCGTGGTCACCGCGGCGAAATCGATGTAACCGCCCAGCAGCGCCGTCTTCGACTGTGACGTGCCGTTGTACGGGATGTCATTGAGCTTCACCCCCGCCACGTTCTGTAGTTGCAGCAGAGCGAGATGCCCATTGGTGCCCACGCCGTTATGGCCGATGGACAGCGAGCCGGGCTTCGCCCTCAGGGCCGCCACGACGTCGCCGAGCGAGTTATAAGGGCTGTCCTTGCGCGTGACCAGAATGGTCGGATCGGACAGCACGCGCGCCACCAGTTGCAGCTTGCGCGGGTCGTACTGCGTTTTCTTGTACAAGGGCACGAAGGCCATGGCCGGCAAGTTGACCACGCCCAGCGTGTAGCCGTCGGGGTTGGCGCGGGCCACCGAGGTATTGGAGATCTCGCTGGCGGCGCCGGGCCGGTTGACGATCACGAAGTTGGCCTTGCCGCCCAGATGCTTCTGGATGAACGGCATCATCGTGCGCGCCATGATGTCCGTTCCGCCGCCCGCCGCGAATCCCACGTAGACCTGGATCGGATGGTCCTCCGGCCATTCGGCCAGCGCCGGCGCGGCATTCACCGCCAGCAGCAGCGCCGCCGCGGCACGCAAGCGCCGGATTGCCGGCACGGAACGTCGGGTCAGGATGGGTTGCATGGTTCTCCCCTCGTTGGAATGGATGCAGGCGCGGCCCGGGCCCACCGCGCGTGGTATTGATTGCCCGTGGCACTACGATACGCAGCGCCCCGCCATGCAAAAAGCGACTTATTTTCACCACCGGGCAGTCGCAAAACGACTATCATCTCGTCCATGACACTCAAGCAGCTGGAAGCGTTCTACTGGGCCGCGACATTGGGAAGTTTTTCCCTGGCAGCCACGCGCCTGCACGTCACGCAGTCCTCTCTTTCCAAGCGGATCGCCGAACTGGAGGATGACCTGGGCAGCGCGTTGTTCGATCGCACAGGCCAGCGCGCCATTCCTACCGATGCCGGCCTGCGCCTGCTCGACCATGCGGCGCACATGCTGGAGGTGGAAAGCCGTATCCGCAGCGACCTGGGCGGCGGTCCGGTGCGCGGGTCCAGCCGTTTCGGCATCAGCGAGCTGATCGCCACCACCTGGTTTCCCAACTTCGTCGCGCGGGTTCAACGGGAGCATCCCCATCTTGCGCTGGAACCCCAGGTCGATCTGACCAACGGACTGCTGCGCAAGCTGGAGCGCGGCGAGCTGGATTTCGCCATCATCCCCGGCCCGGCCACGTCGGCCGCGCTGGCGAGCGAAAAGATCGGTGAACTGGAGTACTGCTGGATGGCCGCCCCCCAGCGCCTGGCGAAGGGAACGATGCTCAGGGCACAGCATTTCCAAGAGCATCCCGTGATCACGCTCAGCCCCGAGGCCGGCCTTGCGCAGGCGTTCGAACGGTGGCTGGCGGCGCAACAGCTGCAAATACCACGGGCCCTGACTTGCAACAGCCTGACGGCCCTCATCGCGTTGGTCACGGCGGGCCTGGGCATCAGCTTTTTTCCGCGTCGCTACGTCGAACCGTACGTGCGGGCCGGCAAGCTGGTCGAACTTGCGAGCGACCCGCCGCTGCCCCGCCTCACCTACTGCTTCCACTGGCGCGCCGCGGATACGCGCAGGGCGGTGGCATCGCTGCGCGGGATCAGCCGGGAGACTGCCGACTTCACGCTTACCGCGCCGCTCGTTCCCGCGCTGTAACGTGGCGAGAGCCACCGGCTGTCGCGGCCGCGGCAACAACGCGCGCTGCGCGCCATTTTGTCTCGCCGCGACCGCTTGCGTCTCATGCCGGCAACAGGCATCTGGTATGGTTGCGGAAAGCGCCGCGCTGTCGCGGTAGCGGTGCTTTACCTCCCGGTTTACCGCCCCATTTTTTTGCCTTATCAGACACGAGGTGTCCTCATGCAACGCGATTTTGATCTAGTAGTCACCATTCTCGGCACGTTCCGCGACGCCGCCGCGGCGACGCTCACCGGCCAGGAAGTTACCAAGGCCGTGCAGGAACTGGCTGAAGACGACCTGTCCGCGGCAACGGTCGAGCACCACCTGGAAATTCTGGCCGACGCCGGCCTGGCCAAGAAGCTGACCGAAGGCCCCACCGGCCAGGACGCCGTATGGCGCATCACCTGGAAGGGCTATGACGCCCTGGAACAGGATGATGAGGACGAAGAGGAAGAAGAGGAAGACGACGATCTCGAGTACGACGAGGAATAAGTCGAGGGCATCTGCCCCGCGCCCTCTTCCGCGTAGCGGTACGTAGCGCCAGCCGGCCACTCATGGGCCGGCTTTTTTCATGCCGCGTCTCGACGCTGCGTGCGCGAGCGTGACTTGTTTCACGCCGCTACTCGTGCAAGCGGCGCAAGGACATGGCCGCAAGCGCATCAGTTCGCCGGCGTGCAGACCGCGGGATCCTTGACGTAGTCGACCGCGACATGGCCATTGTCCAGCAAGGTGATGTACGGGCAGTGCATCGGCTTGCCTTTGACGTCGACGGTATCCATGGTCGCCTTCTCCGAATACTCATGGGAGATGCTGCCCGTCCTGGTGTCGCGCAGATAGATTTCCATGCTGACCCGCTCCAGCGGCGACGGCAGCGTCGTTTCGCAGTCCGCGGTATCGCGCAGCAGCAGCTTGTCGCCGGCATTCCACGTCACGTCCGGATATTCGACATGGCCATTGCGGTAGGCCGGCATCACGTAGCAATAACGGATCTTGCCCTTGACCTTCACCGGCATGAAGAAGCTCTCGCCCTGCTCGACCTGGACCAGTTTCTTGCCTTGCCACTTGGCGGTGGTAACGAAGTGGTCGCAGCAGCCGTTGCGCTGGAAATCCCACACCAGCTTGTTGGCGGCGTCGAAGTTGGGCGAGGTCATGTCTTCCATGGACGCCGTGACGTCGTCGAACCTGCCCGTGCCAGGATCGTAGAGCCAAGCGCTGGTGGGAATATTGGGACCCGCGGGCAGGAATTGGGCCAGCGTCAGGTCTGGCCAACCATCGAAATTGATGTCGCTGGTCTCCGGCACGAAGATGCGGCATGTGCCGCGCGAATCGGCGGGCAGCGCCTGCACCAGCTTACCGTCCTTGTACAGCCGGACCTCGGTCACCGACGGCACGTCCGTCGCGCAAGTGTCCGAGGGATCGGGCATGCGGTCCGCGACCAGGCGGACTTCATAAGGGAAGGCATGCGTGCCCGGCGCGACGCTCAAGGCCAGGGGGAAACTGCGCTTGCCATCCGGGCTGGTCCACGTTCCTGTCCAGCCGGAGGCCGTGGGCCGCAACGCCCAGCGACCGGTCACCGGTTTGTCTTTACCGGCGGCGGTCTGGTCGTATTCCTGTATCGCCAAGTCGCCGCCCTCGGCCTGCACGGAGCCGTCCAGCCGCAGCTTGAGTATCTTGTCGCCACTGCAAGGCTCGTAGCAATAGTTGCCGGATATCTTGTCGGCCACCCGTTGCAGGCTGACTTGAACGTTGCGGTTGGCGATCTTGCCGCTATACGAGGCAGTCCAGGCCGGGAACTCGACGGTGGCGGCACTGGACGTCGCGGCATGGGCAACCGGCCCCGCCAGCAAGACAGTGACGGGAACGGTGGTCAACAGCATCGACTTGAAGTAACGAAGGACGCGGCGGATGGGGTCCAAGCCACGCCAGGCATGGCGAAGAAAGATCGGGTTGCTCATGGTGATTCTTGTCGTTGTGGTTGAGCATGGGGATATATCACGCCGCGATGACGGAGAGTCCGACAAATTGTCAGCGACGCCAGGGATGGGCGCATTATGTCGGGCGCGGCCTGCCCACGACAGGATCAGAGGCCAGGAATGCAAACGGGCGCCCGGGTCTGGCGCCCGTTGCAGCTCACTGCTTACTTCTTCGCGTCGGGCTTCAGGATGTCATGCCATTTCTGCGTCTGGTCGGCGATGAACACCTTGAAATCGGCCGGGCTGTTGCCGCCCGCATCCGCGCCGATCGTCTCCAGGATCTTCTTCATCTTCGGATCCTGCAGGATTTGCAGAACGTCCTGGTACAGCGTCTTCTGCACGTCGGCGGGTGTGCCGGCCGGCACCATCAAGCCATACCAGGTGGCGAAGGTATAGCCCGGCAGGCCCGCCTGGTCGATGGCCGGGATGCCCGGGAAGAAGCTGCTGGGCTTCTCGCTGCTGACACCCAAAGCACGCACGGTGCCGGCGCGGATCTGCGCGATGGCGGAGCCACTGGTTTCCAGCGCCATCTGGATCTGGCCGGACATCAGATCCGCCATCATCGGCGCGCCACCCTTGTAGGGCACGTGCGAAATGTCGATCTTGGCCATGGAACGAAACAGCTCGCCCGCCAGGTGCTCGGTGCTGCCGATGCCGGCCGAACCGAAATTCAGTTTGCCCGGGTTCTTCTTGGCGTAGTCGATCAACTCCGGCACGGTCTTCACCGGCAGATTGTTGTTGACGATCAGCAGATTGGGCGAGGACGCGACGATGGTGATCGGCGCGAAGTCTTTCTGGAAATCGTAGGTGAGCTTGTCGTAGGTCGACGGTGCGATGGTATGCGCGATGGTCGCCAGGAACAGCGTGTAGCCGTCGGGCTGGGCACGCGCGACGTAGGCGGCGCCGATGGTGCCGCCGGCCCCCGCGCGGTTATCCACGATGACCGGCTGCTTGAGCTTTTCACTGAGCATCTGCGCCAGCGGACGGCCCACCATGTCGGTGGTGCCACCGGGGGGAAAGGGAATGACCAGGGTGATGGGTTTGTCGGGCCAGGCGGCCTGGGCACTGGCCGCGGCGGCACAAAGCAGACCCGTGGCCAACAGCTTCGTCAGCGGCGAGGCTGCGGGCGATATGCCGAATTTCATTTTTTGACTCCTCTAGCGGGGTACGCGATCGTCGATCGTTATTAGGACTTCCAACGGCTGTCCCGCCATTCAGGAAATCAAGTAGTACGCGAACCTGCGGGCGGATTGTATACCGTGGTGTGCGGATGGCATATCGCTCGGGAGGGCATGCCGCGCGCGGCTGGAGGTGGGGCAATGAATGGCCGGAGACACGAATGGCCGGAGACAAAAAAAACGGACCGCATAGATATGCGGCCCGCTCTGCCCTGCCTTTCATCGCCGCGGCGCTAGCGCCACGACGGGATCAAAGATCAACGCCCCCCATCGGCTCACGCCGACAGACGTTCCTCGATCTTCTTCTTGGTGCGCGGCAACTCAGCCGGCAGGCCTTGCTTGAGCTGCTCGAACAGCTCGGCGTGCAGTTCCAGTTCCTTCTGCCAGGCTTGCTTCTCCACCGAGCTCACCAGATCGAACTGTGCGCGGCTGAAATCCAGGCCCTTCCAGTCCAGGTCTTCATAACGCGGCGACACACCGAACACGTGTTCCTGACCCTCGGCCTTGCCTTCGATACGGCCCAGCATCCACTTCAGCACGCGCATGTTCTCGCCGAAACCCGGCCACACGAACTTGCCGTCCGGACCCTTGCGGAACCAGTTGACGCAGTAGAAGCGCGGCAGCGTGGCGCCGGTCTTCTCCAGCTTCTGGCCCAGCTCCAGCCAGTGCTGGAAGTAGTCGCTCATGTTGTAGCCGCAGAACGGCAGCATGGCGAAGGGATCGCGGCGCACCACGCCTTGCTGGCCAGCGGCCGCGGCGGTGGTTTCCGAACCCATGGTGGCCGCCATGTAGACGCCCTCTTCCCAATTGCGCGCTTCGGTCACCAGCGGCACGGTGGTGGAGCGGCGGCCGCCGAAGATGAAGGCATCGATGATCACGCCTTCGGGGTTTTCCCATTCACCGTCGATGGACGGGCATTGCGAAGCCGGTGCGGTGAAGCGCGCGTTCGGATGCGCGGCCTTGCGGCCCGTTTCCTTGGCGATGGCCGGCGTCCAGTCCTGGCCTTGCCAGTCGATCAGGTGCGCGGGCACCTGCTCGGTCATGCCTTCCCACCAGACGTCGCCGTCATCGGTCAGCGCCACGTTGGTGAAGATGCAATTGGCGTTCAGGGTGGCCATGGCGTTGGGGTTGGTCTTCTCCCCCGTGCCCGGCGCAACGCCGAAATAGCCGGCTTCCGGATTGATCGCGTGCAGGCGGCCATCGGCGCTGGGCTTGATCCAGGCGATGTCGTCACCAATGGTGGTGACCTTCCAGCCGTTCAGCCCTTCGGGCGGAATCAGCATGGCGAAGTTGGTCTTGCCGCACGCCGACGGGAACGCCGCCGCCACGTGATGCTTGCGTCCTTCCGGCGTGGTCACGCCCAGAATCAGCATGTGTTCGGCCATCCAGCCTTCCTCGCGGCCCATGGTCGAAGCGATGCGCAGCGCAAAGCACTTCTTGCCGAGCAGGGCGTTGCCGCCGTAGCCGGAACCATAGCTCCAGATTTCGCGGGTGGCGGGGTAATGGACGATGTACTTGGTGGGGTTGCACGGCCAGGCCACGTCGGCTTCACCGGCGCCCAGCGGCTTGCCCACCGTGTGCACGCAAGGCACGAACTCGCCGTCCGCGCCCAGCACGTCGTAAACCTTCTTGCCCATGCGCGTCATGATGCGCATGCTGACCACCACATAGGGGCTGTCGGTCAGTTCGACGCCGATGTGGGCGATATTCGAACCCAGCGGGCCCATCGAGAACGGCACCACATACAGTGTGCGGCCACGCATGCAGCCGTCGAACAGGCCGTTGAGCGTTGCGCGCATTTCAGCGGGGGCGGCCCAATTGTTGGTGGGACCGGCGTCCTCGGCCTTCTCGGTGCAGATGAAGGTGCGGTCTTCGACACGCGCGACATCGCCCGGATCGGACAGGGCCAGATAAGAATTGGGACGCTTTTGTTCGTTCAGCTTGCGCATCGTGCCCGCTTCAACCATCTGCGCACACAAGCGGTCGTTCTCTTCTTGAGAACCATCGCACCACACGACGCTGTCAGGTTTGGCGAGCGCCACGAACTCCGCCACCCAGTCGACCAGACGCTGATGCTTCACATAAGTTGGCACATTCAGCGCGGCCTGGGGGCCATCGAAGGGTCGGTTCATAGGTCTCATCTCCAGTAGATTTGTTAATAGGCTGAAAACAGGGACAGGCTTAAGCCTGAAATGAAAAATTGGGACCACCACGGCCGTTCGGGACTTTCGGAGGCCGGTTCGACGTTTCGCCATGTGGATTAGACAGCCATCATACCCGCGCGACGCGCGGCGCCGTCAACCCGTCCTCATGGCCGAAACAGGGGAAACCCTGATACCCGGGCCGCCCGCCGAGCGGGCGTGCCCGCGAGGATAGACGTGATCAAGCAGGATCCAGGTGTCAATTTGGGGCAACTCGTCACGAAATTGTCACCCGGCCAGGCTATTGGTGTCGGCGATGGACGCCACTCGGCGCACGAATTATTTCTGAAGATTGACCCGTATGAATCTGCCCGCCGCCCAAAGCCGGCTGCTTTCCCTATCCGCCGGCCCGGGCGGATTGATATGCGCCTTCCGTTTCCAAGCCGATACGGCGCCGGCCCGGCTCAACTGGAATGAAGTCCAGAACGCCCCGCCCGCGCAGTCCGGGGCTTTCCACTGGATACATGCCAAGACCGCGGACAGCCGCATCCAGGATTGGCTGGAACATGGCGCCGACGTGCCGCAGGAAGCCCGCGCATTCCTGGCCGGCCGCGATACCCGGCCCTGTCTGCACATGTCCGAGGATGGCGTGCACGGTCTGCTGGTGGACCTGAAGATGGACGCCGAGGCCGAGGACGCCGAAAAAGGCATCCTGCACTTCTTCATGAACGACGGCTTGCTGATCACCGTGCGCACGCGCGCGCTGCAATCCACCGACCGCCTGCGCCGGCGCGTCGAGGACGGGCGCGGCTACGGCTGCACCACGTCCCTGTTCGGCGACCTGCTGGAATGTCTGGCCGAAGGGTATGCGGCGCGCGTGGAAATGCTGACCGACGAGGTCGACGACATCGAGGCATCGGTGTTGTCGGACCGGCGCGAGCGCGACCGTGGCGCGTTGAGCGCGGTGCGACGGCAGCTGGCCGATCTGCGGCGCCAGATTCACCCGGAACGCCATATGTTGGGACGCCTGCCCGCCATGCGCCACGCCTGGGCCGAACCGGAGGCCCTGGATCATCTGGCCCAGGGTGTCGACACGCTCAGCCACCTGGCCGCCGCCATCGACGCGTTGTACGAACGCGCCAAGCTGTTGCAGGAAGAAATCGCGGCGCAGATGTCCGAAGAGATGAACCGCAATCTGCTGGTGCTGTCCGTGCTGACCGCCATGCTGATGCCGGCCACCTTGCTGTCCGGGATATTCGGCATGAACGTGGCCGACCTGCCGGGCTTGCAGACGCCCGGCGCTTTCTGGTGGATCCTGGGCGGCATGGTGGCCTTGGGCGTGGGCACCTTGATGTTCCTGAAGCGGCTGCGCCTGTGGTGAAGAGGCGGGAAGCCGCGGCGCCGCGAAGCGCGAGTGCTGCCGCTGGCGCTCCAGCCGCCAGCCGCATTCCCGAAGCACGTCGCCGATACAACTGACGGTGCCAAAGCGACGGCTTACTCCATCCGGATGTCTTCTTCCTTGATCAGGCGCTTGTTGCTCTCGAATTCGTTTTGTACCTGCTGCTTGAAAACCGCCCCGGTGCCGGTACCCGGCTGCAGATAGTATTTCTTCAGCATCTCCTGGTATTGCGGCGTGACGATGGCCTTGTCGATCGCGGCTTGCAGCGCTTGCGCGGTGGCGGGCGGCATGCCCGCCGGCGCGAACAGGCCGAAGTTGGAGAAGTACTGGATCTTGGGCAGCTTCAGCTCGGCCATCGTCGGCACGGTGGGCCACGCTTCCAGGCGCGTCGGCGCCATCACCGCCAACGGCTTCAACGCGCCCGAGGCGACATGGGGCAACAGCACGTCGGTGTTGAGCACCAGCAGGTCCACCACGCCCGACAAGCCATCCGGCAGCGCCTGGCTGCCGCCACGGTACGGCACCTGCATCATCTTGATGCCGGCCTGCTTGTTCACGGCGGCCATCCCCAGATGGGCCACCGAACCCAGCCCCGGCACGGCGTAGGTGACCTTGCCCGGATTGGCTTTGGCGTAGGCCACCAGGCCAGCGAAATCATCGACCTTCAAGGCCTTGCTCGCGACGATGGCCACCGGTCCCACACCCACGCTGGCGATCGGCACCAAGCTCTTCAAGGGATCGTAGGGGGTGCTGGTCAGGTTGGGATAGATGGTGATGGGGCTGGTCGACGCCAGCAGCAGCGTGTTGCCGTCGGGCTTGGCACGCGCGACGAAATCCGTGCCCAGGCTGGCGCCCGCGCCGGGCTTGTTCTCGACGATGACCGTGGCACCCGTGGCGCGCAGCGCCTCGCCCAGGCCACGCGCCAACGTATCGGCGGTACCGCCCGCGGTGTACGGCACGACCAGTGTGACCACCTTGCCCGGCCAGGCCGCCTGGGCTTGCGCTTGCGCCGTCGAAGCGCTTGCTGCCAGGGCGAAGGCGCCCAAGACTTTTCCCCACGTCATTTTTTTCATGGCTATCTGCAAATAGAAGGATGGCACCCCGTGACCGGCGGCCACGGGGGGAATGCTCAGCGCGTGGCGTTCACGCGAGGTACCGCTGCACCAGCCGGATCCAATACGAGGCACCGACGGGAATCAGGTTGTCATTGAAGTCATAGCTGCCGTTATGCAGGGCACACGGGCCCAGCCCGTGGCCGGCATGACGGTGTTCCCCCTCGCCCGCGCCCAGGAACACGTAGCAGCCGGGCTTGTCCTGCAGGAAAAACGCGAAGTCTTCGGAAGCCATGACCGGATCGACCACATGCGTGTTCTTTTCGCCGACGACGTCGCGCATGACATCCAGGCAGAACTCGGTTTCGGCGCGCGAATTGATGAGAGCGGGATAGCGCCGCTCGAAATGGACTTCCGCCGAGCAGTCGTGCGCGGCGGCGATAGGGGCGGCCAATTCGTTCAGGCGGCGCTCGATGAGATCGACCACGTCGGCGCTGTAAGCCCGGATGGATCCGCCCAGCCAGCAAGTGCCGGGGATGATGTTGGTCGCATTGCCGCCGGCCTGCACCTGGGTGATCGAGATCACCGCAGCGTCGAGCGGGCGCTTGTTGCGCGTGAGGATGGTCTGGATGGCCGTGCCAATGGCGAACAAGGCTGGCACGGGGTCGGCGCAGTCCTGCGGCGCGGCCGCGTGGCCGCCACGGCCTTTCACCGTGATCTTGAAGGCATTGGCGGAAGCCATCAGCGGGCCGGCGCAGACGTTGAAGCTGCCCGCCGGCATGCCGGGCCAGTTATGGATGCCGAAGATGGCTTCGGCGGGGAAGCGTTCGAACAGGCCTTCTTTCATCATGGCGCGCGCGCCGGCCCCGCCGTTTTCTTCGGCGGGCTGGAACACGAAATACACCGTGCCGTCGAAACCGCCCGCCAGTTTCAAATGGCGGGCCGCGGCCAACAACATGGCGGTATGGCCGTCATGGCCGCAGCCATGCATTTTTCCCGCAACCTGGGATCGGTGTTCGAAATCGTTGTCTTCCGGCATGGGCAGCGCGTCCATGTCAGCGCGCAGCATGATGGCCTTGTCCGACGTCCCGCATTTGAGGACACCCACTACCCCGGTTTTGGCGATGCCCGTATGCACCTCGATGCCGCATTCCGCCAGGTAGTCCGCCACCACCTTGGCCGTGCGGACTTCTTCGTACGCCGTTTCAGGATGGGCGTGCAGGTCGCGGCGCAGAGCGACGATGTCTTCCAGATTGCCAAGTTCGATCACTTCGATTCCTGAAGGTTGGGATTTAAATGTCCCTATTAATCGCAAGGAATTATCACACGCGCTTGACGCTGAGTTGAACGCTGTGCCGTCGGGGTTATCCCCTGGTTTCACGCGTGTTTCGCCTCTTCTGGCGTTTGCTATTACCCCGCGTTTGCGCTCAGGCAAGTGCACATGCCTGGCCGTTATTTGGGATCCCATCCCAGTCCCGGCGCGCATGGACCAGTAAAAAATCCAAAACGAAACAAAACGATCAATAGAAATGTTCTTTCATTTTCGTTTTTGTTGCTTTATGATCGTTTACATGACACTGAATCCCCGCCAAGCTGCCCTCATCGACGCCGTCCGCGAAAGCGGCGCCGCGACGATCGAAGTGCTCGCCCAGCGCTTCGGCGTCACGCTGCAAACCGTGCGGCGCGACGTCAATCTGCTGGCTCAAGCCGGCCTGCTGGCGCGCTTTCACGGCGGCGTGCGGATCGAGGCGTCGACCACCGAGAACATCGCCTACCAGCAGCGCCAGGCGCTGCACGCCGACGCCAAGCGCCGTATCGGCCTGGCCGTGGCGCGCCACATCCCGGAAGGCTGCTCGCTGATCCTGAATCTTGGGACCACCACCGAGGCCGTGGCGCGCGCGCTGACCCAGCACCGTGGCCTGCGTGTCATCACCAACAATTTGAACGTGGCCGACATCCTGTCCCCCAACCCGGACTGCGAAGTCATCATTGCCGGCGGCACGATGCGGCCGGGCGACCGCGGCATCATCGGTGAGGCCACGATCGAATTCATCCGCCGCTTCAAGGTGGATATCGGCGTCATCGGCATTTCCGGCCTCGAAGCCGACGGCACCTTGCGCGACTATGACCTGCGTGAAGTCAGCGTGGCGCGCGCCATCATGGCGCAGTCGCGCGAAGTCTGGCTTACCGCCGACAACAGCAAGTACCAACGTCAGGCCCTGGTGGAGCTGGCCAATATCTCCCAGGTCCACCGTTTCTATACCGACCAGCCCCCGCAAGCGCCGCTCGCGCGCGTGCTGAAACAGGCCGGCGTGCGCTGCGAAATCGCCAGCGCCCCGGCTGACGACACTGCCGCGGTGGCGGCCAACCCGCTTCCCGTCCTGCCATGAACCTCGATCCCAAGCCCATCACTCCCCCGTCGCGCGACCGCATCCTGGCGCAGCTGGATTCCGTCGAACCTTGGGACGTCATCGTCATCGGCGGCGGCGCCACCGGACTGGGCACCGCCGTGGACGCGGCCGCGCGCGGCTATCGCACGCTGCTGGTCGAAGCCGAGGACTTCGCCAAGGGCACCTCCAGCAAGGCCACCAAGCTGGTGCATGGCGGCGTGCGCTATCTGGCGCAAGGCAATATCAGCCTGGTGCGCGAGGCCCTGCACGAACGCGGCCTGCTCGCGCGCAACGCACCCCATGTGGTGTGGCCCTTGGGTTTCGTGGTGCCGGCCTACAACCTGCTGGACCGGCCCTTTTACGGCATCGGCCTGAAGATGTACGACATGCTGGCCGGCCGCCTGAATCTGCAATCCAGCCGCTTGCTGTCGCGCCGCGCCACCTTGGCCGAGGCGCCGACGCTGGCGCCCAGCGTCGGTGGCCATGCGCTGCGCGGCAGCGTGCGTTATTTCGACGGCCAGTTCGACGACGCGCGCCTGGCCGTCAGCCTGATGCGCACCCTGTTCGATCTGGGCGGCCTGGCGCTGAACTATCTGCGGGTGACCGGCCTGTCGCAAAGCAAAGGCCGCATCGACGGCGTCACCGTGCGCGACCGTTTAAATGCTGCGGAGCTGATGCTGCGTGCCCGCTGCGTCATCAATGCCACAGGCGTGTGGGTGGACGAAGTGCGCCATATGGAAGACCGCAAAGCACCCGTCATGGTGGCGCCCAGCCAGGGCGTGCACCTGACGCTGCCGCGCGATTTCCTGCCTGGCAACCGCGCCGTCCTGATTCCGAAAACCGATGACGGCCGCGTGTTGTTCGTGGTGCCGTGGAACGGCCACACCATCGTCGGCACCACCGACACCGCGCGCACGGATCTGCCGCTGGAACCCGATGCGGCACGCGAGGACATCGATTTCATCCTGGCCACGGCGGGCCGCTACCTGAACCGCCAGCCCACCCGCGCCGACGTCACCAGCGTGTGGTCCGGCCTGCGCCCCCTGGTCAAGGCGACCGGCGTGGGCAACACCAAATCGCTGTCGCGCGAGCACACCATCCTGGTTTCCAACGGTGGCCTGATCACCGTCACCGGCGGCAAGTGGACCACGTATCGCCGCATGGCGCAGGACGTCATGGAGACCGTGTTGCGCGAGCAGATGCTGCCCCATACGCCCTGCAAGACCCAGAATCTGCGCTTGCACGGCGCCGGCGGCATGATGCCGGCGCGGGAAACCCCCACATCCACGGATGCGTACTACGGCGTCGACCTGCCGGCCCTGCGCGCCCTGCCCGGCGCCGATCGCATGCTGGTGGCCGCCAGCGGGTTGACCGAAGCGCACGTTCGCTATGCCGCGCGCTGCGAACTGGCGCGCAGCGTCGAAGACGTCCTGGCCCGCCGCAACCGAGCCCTGTTCCTGGACAGCCGCGCCGCGCTGCAAGCCGCTCCCGAAGTCGCGCGTATCCTGGCCGAGGAACTACATCGCGACGAATCCTGGCAAACCAAGACCCTGCAGTCCTTCGCCATCACCGCGGCACAGTACCAATTGGATTAGCGCGGCTTTCACGGACCGCGAATGCGGTCCGTTGGTCCCGGCGCGTTGCGAAACGGGCGAGCGTGGCAATGCAGCCGGTGAGTTAAAGAACTCCGCTCTCCACCGCATCGCGCAAGACTTTATTCACGCGAGTTTGCCATCCCTTCCCCGACGCTCGCAGATGCGCCATCACGTCGGCATCAACGCGCATATTCAACGTAGGTCGCTTTATCGCGACGGGAGGGCGTCCCATCTTTGTGACGGTAACGCGCCCTTCTGCCCAAGCCTCTTGAACCTGGGCATCGTCGTTGGGGTCATACAGGTCGACGTCGGGATCGTAGGGCACGGGCTTGCCCTCGTCAGCCCGACGGCGCAACGCCGCCCAATCAGTTTGCTGTTCTTGCTTCTTCATAAAACCTCCGCTCAGCCTTGGAGGCGACACGTAAGGAAATCGCCCGCACGCTGTTGCCACGCATCACATATACCAACGCCAGGACGACGCGGTGCTCCTGAATCAGCGCGAGATCGAGGCAACGCTGTTCACCGTTTCGGCAGCGATGAAGCGTCAACTTGAACGGTGCGTCGTAAACAGACAAGGCCATGGACAAAGAGATCCCATGCTTTTCCCTGTTCTTGATGCCCTTGGTCGGATCGAATTCAAGCTGCGTCACAACCATACTCCCGCTCCCGACTTTTTGTCAATACATTTAGTCGATCGCGCGCAGCTTCATTCGGCGTATCTGCTGCCTTTTATCGTGGCTGCGGTAAAGACTGCGGCTGCCGGTATCCA
Source organism: Bordetella sp. LUAb4 (assembly GCF_021325795.1). Lineage (GTDB taxonomy): Bacteria > Pseudomonadota > Gammaproteobacteria > Burkholderiales > Burkholderiaceae_B > Bordetella_C. The sequence goes on from NZ_JAHPZX010000002.1 coordinate 224,421, forward strand.
ACTCATCAGCTTGCTCCGTTTACGACGTTGACCACCACAGCAGACGGACTGCACAAGGCATCGCATCTGAGGGTTCGGGCGTTTTGTTCTCTTGCCCGAGCACTCGGTTCCCGTCGTACCAATTGCAATCTTTGACTCCTATAGGCGTACAGCGATGCTCGTGGCGGCCGCATGAAGGCGAGCGTGTGCTGGCAGTGCTATCCAGGCCCATCTGAGCAAATAGCTAAACGTCAGTTAGCGGGGCGTAGAATCGGTCGCGTCCCGCGGCATTGGCCGCGTCTGCTCTGGAGATCTGCGCGATGGCTATACCCAAGATCCAATTCGGCCGCACCGGCCTGAAAGTCTCCCGCCTGGCGTTGGGCACCATGACCTTCGGTCTGCAGACCGAAGAGTCCGTTGCCAAACGGATACTCGACAAGGCCGCCGACGGTGGCATCAACTTTCTCGACACGGCCGACGTCTACCCGCTGGGTGGCACGCTGGACACCATCGGCCGCACCGAGGAAATCGTCGGCCGCTGGCTGCAAGGCCGCCGCCAGCATTACGTCGTCGCCACCAAGGCCGTCGGCGTGACGGGTCCCAACGATTGGGACAAGGGTGCTTCGCGCAAGCATCTGCTCGACGCCATCGATCTTTCGCTCAAGCGCCTGCAGACCGACTACGTCGACCTGTACCAACTGCACTCCGACGACGACGACACGCCGCTGGACGAAACCATCGAGGCGCTGGATGTCATCGTGAAGTCGGGCCGCGCGCGCTATGTCGGCGTGTCCAACTTCCTTGCCTGGCGCCTGGCCACCGCGCTGGGCCGCGCGGACTTCCTGCGGCTGACGCGCTTCGTCAGCGTGCAACCGCGCTACAGCCTGCTGTTCCGCGAAATCGAACGCGAACTGCTGCCGCTGTGCGAAGCCGAGAACCTGGCCGTCATCCCCTATAACCCGCTGGCCGGCGGCATGCTGACCGGCAAGCACAAGGCCGGCGCCGCACCCACCGCCGGTACTCGCTTCACGCTGGGCACGGCCGGCGGACGCTACCAGGACCGCTACTGGAACGACCGCGCCTTCGAATCCGTCGCGCAACTGGCCAAGCTGGCCGACCAGGCCGGCGTGCCACTGACGCGCCTGGCCCTGGCCTGGGTGCTGGCGAATCCCTTGATCACCGCGCCCCTGCTGGGCGCCAGCAAGCCCGAACAGCTCGACGAAACGCTGGCCGCGGTGGACTACAAGCTGGACGCGGATCTCAAGGCGGAGCTGGACAAGCTGACGCATGAGTATCGGTATGGGGATTCCGTAAGGTAAACGTCGATGGCAGGCAGCCCCGGGGTCATCTTCCGGGCGGCCTCGCCATTGACGCGGATACATGGATGGCGAAGTTGCCGATCTCCGCACACGACTGCGTCAGTGCGAGGAGACGGATGCCACGGCGGCGCGCGACAGCGTCAGTGCGACGAAACGAACTCCGAGGCAGCGTGCGCCGGCGGCACGGCAAAGCTGGCGCGCATGCGCCGCGTTTCCGCCGCGGGCGTACGGCCAAACAGGCGCTTGAATTCGCGATTGAATTGCGAAGGACTGGCATAGCCCACCGCATTGCAAGCTGCTTCCACCGTCATATCCTGGCGCACCATCAACAGCCGCGCTTGATGCAGGCGTGTCGACTTCACATACTGCATGGGCGACGCCCGCGTGATGGCCTTGAAATGGGTGTGGAAGCTGGGCACGCTCATGCCTGCCTCACCCGCCAGCGCGGGCAGATCGAGATCTTCAGAGTAATGGGCGTGTATATGGCGCAGCGCCTTGCCTATCTTGCCGAAGCGGCCCTGCATGGCCAAGGCCGCGCGCAATGCATCGCCTTGCGCGCCGGTGAGTATGCGGAAATATAGTTCGCGCAGCAGCGCGGGTCCCAGCACCGCCGCATCCAGCGGGCGGTTCATCACCTCCAGGAAGCGCAGCACCGACCCACGCAAATCGGCATCCATGGGACTGGAGAACATGCTTTGCGGCGTGTCATCCCGTAGTGGCCTGCCGTGGCGGTCGATCTGCATCATCAACTCCGTGGCCAACTGAAAATCCAGATGCAGATAGATGGCCAGCAGTGGCTGCGTTGGCGTCGCATCGGTCTCCATCGTGAACGGGACGGGTACCGCCACGGCCAGGTAATGTTGTTCGTCGTAGAGATAGACCTGGTCGCCGAAATAGCCACGCTTGCGGCCCTGGCAGACGATGACGATGCCGGGATCGTAGAGCACCGGAGTACGCGCCAATGCGCGATCGGAGCGCAGGATGCGGACCGTCGGGAGCGGCGTCAGGTTGTAGCCCTCCTCCGGCGCCAGCGCAGTGAGCAGCGCCGCCATCCGCCGCTGTTCGGGCGCGGCGGACTCCCTCTGCTTGGCTTGCTTGGCTTGCTTGGCTTGCTTAGTTTGCTTGGCTTGCTTAGTTTGCTTGGCTTGCTTGGCTTGCTTGGCGCCCCGTTGGGCTTGATCCAGTTCAATCATGGCCGGGCCTGTTTGGCGGCGCGTGGGTGGCGCGTAGCCGGAGAAGTGAAGAAGCGGAGAAGCGGAGAAGCGGAGAAGTGGAGAAGTGGAGAAGTGGAGAAGCATAGAGCGGCGCCAGCATCGTCGATGAACATTAACCCCCACTGCTTCTCCAAATTTATAGAATTAGGCAGAGTAAATAGAAAAATACGCCTTAAAGCCTACTCGCAATCTAAATATTATGCAATCTCTGATCCATTTTTGGGAGACTTGCATGAATTCTGGCAAAACCATTCTCATCACCGGCGTCAGCAGCGGCTTCGGGCGCGCCCTGGCGCAACAGGCCGTGGCCGCCGGCCATCGCGTGATTGGCACCGTACGTAACGAACAAGCAAGGACGGAATTTGAAGCGCTGGCGCCGGGCGCGGCGTTTGGCCGCCTGCTAGACGTTACGGATGTCGATGCAGTGCCGGCCGTCGTCGCCGGCATCGAAGCCGATATCGGCCAGGTGGACGTCCTGGTCAACAACGCCGGCTACGGCCACGAGGGCGTGATGGAAGAATCCCCCTTGAGCGAAATGCGGCGACAGTTCGACGTCAATGTGTTCGGCGCCGTCGCCATGATGAAAGCCGTGCTGCCCTTCATGCGCCAGCGCCGACGCGGCCATATTCTGAACATCACCTCGATGGGTGGCTTCATCACCATGCCGGGCATTGCGTACTACTGCGGCAGCAAGTTCGCGCTGGAAGGCATCTCCGAAGTGTTGGGCAAGGAGGTCAAGCCCTTGGGCATCGCCGTGACCGCCGTGGCACCCGGCTCGTTCCGCACCGATTGGGCCGGACGGTCCATGGTCCGAACACCACGCTCCATCCCCGACTACGACGCGCTGTTCGAACCCATCCGCAAAGCGCGTGAGGAGAAAAACGGCAAGCAGTTGGGCGATCCCATCAAAGCCGCCCAGGCGATGCTGGCCGTGATCGCCAGCGACAACCCGCCGGCGCACTTGCTATTGGGCAGCGATGCACTGGCGCTCGTGCGCGGCAAGCTCACGGAAATATCTGAGGAAGCCAAAACGTGGGAAATGCTTAGCCGCTCAACGGATGGTTGATCGGCATGCCGCGGCAGGGCACGCTCGATCCGCACGGGGGACCCCAACCACTACCGCGAACAGTGCTGATTGGGTCCAGGCCGGCCGCCTTCCCCCTACGCGCGCAGCAAACGGCCCGGCCCTCGTCGCCATTGCAAAAACCCATCCCGGCGCCGCGCAAAATCCTCTCTTCGAATAACGCTGCGAGCAGCGTGGCGCCCCGAGCAAGCGTAAAACGCGAGACAGACCTGAACGCGTCAAGCGCCACCGAAAGCCTTGACGGAAATGTCAGTGCTGTCACCGCGGCCCCCAGCTCCCCAGAGGGGAAGGTGTCGCTGCTGAAAAAGTACTCGGCGGAATTTCACGCCAAATATCCGGAAATTGTCGGACATTGTGATGCGGGCATTTTTGTCGAAGGTCCAGATGGAAAAATCCGGCGCTTTCCCCCCGATAAAGGGGACAGGCAGCTCTACCTACGACCTCCCGTGTACGTCGACGGGATGACCGTTGATGAGTTTAAAGCGATGCATGATGGGCTCGAAAAAATCGGTAAGACGTTTGTTGACCAGAGTGATGTTATCTATGACGCCCGCCAGGAGTGTATCCACGAAAAGATAGCCGGGTATGCAATCCACGAGGACGAGCAAGGGATGACCGTGCAATTCGAAGTAGGCGGCAAGCCTGTGTCCCCAATCTGTGAAGATCCGATTGCCTTTGCCCTAGGCAATGGCCAATATATGATCCAGCAACCGGAGTTTACGGCCTGCACTTACGCGGCCGAGGAAATGGTGCTTGCCGAGGGTCTTACCGAGCAAGAGGTGGTCGCGCGATTGCGTGATCCTCGCTGCAAATTGAACCAAATCAAGGGCATGGCGGCTCCGCGTCGACGTGATGATTACGTTCGCAGATCGATGGAGTTCAATTCCGGGCGCAAGACCCGAGCCATCGAGGGAGATGATTTGAAATCCCAAGAGGTCATCCAGAATCTCAAGGCAGAGCTCGCCGAGCATGGCCCTTGTATCTTCTCAGTCAGCGGGCACGCCCGCGTGCTCGACGCGATCGAGGAGACCGCGGATGGCCCCCTGCTTACCTTACGCGATCCCTTTACCGCCAGTGTCCTCAAGAGCAAGCCTGACGAAACGTTCTGGACTTATTGGAACGAGAACACGCCGAACTATATCCCGGGCTGGCACACCAAAAGCTGGACCGCGACTTTTTTAACAAAAGAACCGGCTAAACAGGCCAAGTCGTCATAACGGGTCTGGCAAACTTGCCGGTGCATACGGGCATGAGATCGCGGGAGCTTTGGAACCTTAACGGGTCGGCGCTTACTTATCGGCGTCCCTTGCGCCAAAGGCGCAAGCCCCTGACGCTCGCGTCAGCTTTCGATCACCGGTAAGCCTCCATGGGTTCTCGTATTTCCACGGCCAAATCAGCTGCACCCCTCCCACCTCCTGATACCGGTGTGCCGCCGCAACGCATCCCCGATCAGCGCAACGCGTCCCAACAGGCATCGCAAGCAGCGCTGCTTCGGGTCCAGCAAGCCAGCGTCCCCGACCGTGCGCGGCAAACGGCACCGTCCTCGACGCCCAGAACAAGCGCAAGTTCCGAGACAAGGCTGTGCGCATCGGAAGCTAGCCGAGGGCAAGACACGAAAGCGTTGCCACTGAACCCCTCTGAGAAATTTCGTGCCGAATTCCCGAGCGTCTACGGACAATGTGAGGCAGGAATTTTCGTCGCCAGTCCGGATGGAACATATCGGCGCTTTCCCGTTGATGATGGGTCTTTAGTATTTATGACTCGTACAGAACGCATGGGTCGGACGCTTGCCAAGCAGCTCGATCTTATGTATGACGCCCACTCGGACTCGATTCTAGAGAGGAAAGCCGGATATGTGATGGACGCACAATGCGCGACCGTATGGTTCGAAGTAGACGGCAAGCCTGTTTCGTCCATCTGCGAGTATCCGCTTGCCTATGCCCTGCCCGATGGTTCATGGATGATTCCGCAACCGGAGTTGCGGGCCTGCACTTACGCCTGCGAGGAAATGCTGCTGGCCGAGGGTAAGTCCAAGGCGGAGGTGCTCGAGCAATTCAGTGATCCTTGCTCCAAATTGCGCCCCGGGAGGGGGAGCGCGTTTTCGCGTCGGGAACCGGATGACGTGTGTGATTCGCTGGAGCAAAGGTCCGGGTGCAAGCCTGTTGTGATCGAGGGAGATGGTTTGACATCCCAAGATGTCATCCAAAATCTGAAGGCAGGTCTTGCCGCGCATGGTCCTTGTATCTTCGAGGTGAACGACCATGCCCGAATCCTCGACGCCATCGAGGAAACCGCGGACGGCCTGCTGCTCACCGTGCGCGATCCTTTTTCCGCCACTGTCCTGAAGATCAAGCCTCACGAAACCTTTTGGACGCGCAGGATGGAGGGAGATCCTACCGCGACCAAGTCCAGGAAGTGGGACGCGATCTTTCTGCCGAAAAAACAGCCGTAGCAGACTTCACGAGACGCCATGCGCACACTGGCCGGTGCATAAGGGCGCGAGCTGGGTTAAGGTAGCGCGTCCAGTTTCCGCTACTTATCCGCCATGGAAGTCCACGATCAATTGCGCGCCCTGCTCGATGAACAGGGCATCACTTACAAACTGCTGCATCATGCCGCCGAGGGGCGGTCCGAGGAGGTCGCCGCGATACGCGGAACGGCCGTCGGACAAGGCGCCAAGGCGCTGGTCTGCCGGGTCAAGATTTCTTCCACCAAGCGGGCGAATATCCTCGCCGTCTTCCCGGCTGACCGGCAGGCCGATCTCGATGCAATCGCCCAGGCCATCGGCGGCAAGAAAGCCTCCCTGGCATCACGCGACCTGGCGCGCGAGTTGACCGGCTGCGAGATCGGCGCGATTCCTCCCTTTACGTTCAATCCCGATCTGGAATTGCTGGTCGACAGCACACTGGGCGAACGCCACCAGGAAATCGTCTTCAACGCCGGTCGGCTGGATGCATCCATCTTGATGGGGGCGGACGACTATCTGCGTCTGGTCACGCCGCGCACCGCCGCGTTCACGTCGGAACGCACGGCGGATGCATCCGCCGTGGCGGCAGTCGATGTGCAAGCGGCTCAGTAAGCCGGCGGTCGTGCGCCTGACTCACCCCGCGATATGAAGCAAGTGTAATTCGCCATTCCATCCGAGAAGCCCGACTTCATGTGCCTCGCCGTCCTCGCCCTGCATGAACTGCCCCACCTGCCGGTGCTGATTGCCGCCAATCGCGACGAATATCACGCTCGTCCGACCGCCCCGGCCGCGCCGTGGGATGACGGTTCGGACATCGTGGCCGGACGCGATCTGCAATCCGGTGGGACGTGGATGGGCATGACGCAGGGTGGCCGCTATGCCTTGGTCACCAACTTCCGCGATCCCATGCGCGTGCTGCCGGATGCGCCTTCGCGCGGCGATCTGGTCGGAGACTTTCTGCGTGGCGATGAAACGCCTGCCGCGTATGCCGCGCGCATCGACACGATAGGCGCGCGCTACAACGGCTACAACTTGATCGTCGGCGATCTCACCGGTGCCTGGTATTGCAGCAATCGGGGCGCGCCGGCGCGGGCTTTGGCGCCCGGCATCTACGCCCTCTCCAATCACCTGCTCGATACGCCGTGGCCCAAGCTGGCGCGTACCAAGGCGGCGTTCACGCGGCTGTTGCAGGAACATCCGCAGCCGGACATCGAAGGATTGCTACTGGCACTCGCCGACCGTTCGGTAGCACCCGACGCGGAATTGCCCGACACGGGCATCAGCCTGGAGCGCGAACGCTTCCTCAGCAGCCCCTTCATCGTCGACCCGGTCTACGGCACCCGCAGCTCCAGCGTCATGGCCATCGGGGAAAGCGAGTGCCTGCTGTATGAACGACGCTTTGCCCCGGACGGCAACGCACTGGACGAAGTCACCCTGCGCTACCCCTTGCGCACGGCGGTTTAAAGCGGCGCCCCAACAGCAAAGCAACGCGCTCGCTGACACCCCCACCAGCGGCGCACCGCGCCCGCTGATGCCCGACCAGCGGCGCCTCGCGCCCGCTGACGAGGCGTGCACGAGCGCCACCACACAATCACGACACATAAATAAATTGAATGCTTAAACATACAAAAATATTGATTGTTTGAATATATCCCTGCCCGTAGCCTACGCAAAAACCAGATCAAGCATCACCGGAGGCATTGCGCAGGGCACATGAATGAATACGTAGACTACATAATCGTCGGCTCCGGCCCGGCAGGGTCCGTGATCGCGAAACGGCTCAGCGAACGCACCCACCGCAGCATCTGCGTCATCGAAGCAGGCTGTGAAGACAAGGATTTCTTCATCCGCGTACCAGCGGGTTTCGTGAAGACGCTCTACAGCGGCAAGATCACCTGGAATTACCACACCGAACCCGCCCCCGCCACGCACAACCGCAAGATCGCCATGCCGCAAGGCCGCGTGGTCGGCGGTTCCAGCTCCGTCAACGGCCTGGTCTATTCCCGCGGCCAGCGGGAAGACTTCGACGATTGGGAATCAATGGGCAACCCCGGCTGGGGTTATGCCGACGTCCTGCCCTACTTCAAACGTTCGGAACGCCGCCTCGGCCCTTGCGACCTGGCATTTCGTGGCGTCGCCGGTGAATTGCCGATCACCAATCCGGACTGGACCTCGCCGCTGTGCGACGCCTTCATCAAAGGCTGCGAGGAATTCGGCATCCCGTTCAACCCCGACTACAACGGCGCGGACCAGCTGGGCAGCGGGTATTTCCAGCGCTATATCTACAAGAACAGACGCGTCAACTGTTCCGACGCTTTCCTGCGTCCCGCGCTGCGAACCGGCCGCGTGCAACTCAAGCATGACGCCACGGTTGCCGAGATCCTCTTCGAAGGAAATCGGGCCGTCGGCGTGAAATACCTCAAGAACGGCCAGACGCACGCGATCTACGCCAACCACGAAGTCATCATCAGCGCGGGCGCGGTCAACTCGCCGAAAATCCTGCAGCTCTCGGGCATCGGTCCGCAAGCCCTGCTGGCCCGGCACGGCATCGTCGTCAAGCAGGCCATGGCCGGCGTCGGCGCGAATTTCCGCGACCATTACACCGTGCGCAGCATTGCGCGCGCGAAGTCCGTCATTACCCTCAACGAACTGGCCAAAGGCTGGCGCCTGGGCAACGAGATCGTGAAGTGGTTCCTGGGCAAGCCCAGCATCCTCAGCTTGAGTCCATCGTTGGTGCACGTGTTCTGGAAAACCCGCTACAGCCCGGCGCGGGGCGATATCCAGATTCTCTTTACCCCGGCCAGCTACAAGCCCGGCAGCAATTATGTGCTCGACGACTTGCCCGGCATGAGCACCGGCGCCCGCCAACAGCGGCCCGAAAGTAGCGGCCATGTCCATATCCAGTCCCGCGACCCGCTGCAGGCCCCGCTGCTGCAGCCGAATTTCCTCGCCCACGAACTGGATCAACAAACCATCGTCGAGGCCTTGAAAATCGCCCGCCAATTGTTGGCGTCTTCGTCGATGGCGCCCTACCTGGAACAAGAGCTGCAACCCGGCAAGGACGTCGCCAGCGACGACGAATGGCTGGATTACGCCAGGCAGAAAGGCACCACCGGCTATCACATGGTGGGCACCTGCAAGATGGGCCGGCGCGACGACCCCATGGCCGTGGTCGACGCAACGCTGCGTGTGCATGGCCTGGAGAACCTGCGCGTCGCCGACGCCTCCATCATGCCCCAGGTCCCCTCGGCCAATACCCTCGCGGCCAGCCTGATGATAGGCGAGAAGGCCGCCGACATGATCCTGGCGAACTGAGCCAAACCACACCCATTCAAATGACCGGAGACCAGCAATGACTTCACCCGCCACCGAGATTCTCAAGTCCGTTTCCACGTTGAGCCTGATCGCCGGCGCACGTGTCAGCAGCGGCGCCACCTTCACGGTCCACGACCGCTATTCCGGCGCCGCGATCGCACAAGTGGACCAGACATCCCAGGCCCACATCCAGCAAGCGGTAGCCGCCGCCCGCCGCAACCTGAACAAGGTGCCCGACGGCTACGAGCGCTCGCGCATCCTGCGCAAGGCCGTCGACATCATCCAGTCCCGCAAGCAGCAGTTCATCGACATCATGGCGCTGGAGGCAGGCTTCACCGCCGCTGAAACGTCCAATGAGATCGCCCGCGGCCTGGACACGCTGGAAATCTCCGCCGAGGAAGCCAAGCGTATCTGCGGCGAAATGATTCCGATGGACGGCAATCCGGGGCAGAAGGACCGCATCGCGTTCACCCTGCGCACGCCGGTCGGCATCGTCTGCGCGATTACGCCCTTCAACGCGCCGTTCAACGCCCTGCTGCACAAGATCGCGCCGGCCATCGCGGCCGGCAATGCCGTCATCCTGAAACCGTCGGGTTATACCCCGCTGACGGCCAGCCTGATCTGCGACGTGTTGATCGAAGCCGGCTGGCCCGGCGAACTCCTGTCGCTGATCCAGGGTGAAGGCGCCGAAGCGGGCGAATGGCTGCTGGACGAACAGGACATCAACTTCTACACCTTCACCGGCAGCACGCGAGTGGGCCGCATCATCCAGCAGAAAGCCGGACGCCGCCGCACCCAACTGGAACTGGGCAGCATCGCCTGCACGGTGATCTGCGCCGACGCCGATATCGAGCTGGCGCTGCCGCGCATCCTGCGCGCCACCTTCCGCAAGGCGGGCCAGGTCTGCACCTCGATCCAGCGCCTGTACGTGGCGCGCTCGCGCATCGAGGAAGTGACGAAGCGGCTGGAACAGGCCACCCGTGCGTTGAAGAGTGGCGATCCGCGCGCCGCCGGCATCGACGTCGGTCCCATGATCGCCGAAAAGGAAGCGATCCGCGCGGAATCCTGGGTGAACGAAGCAGTATCCATGGGCGCGCGCGTCGTCGTCGGCGGCAAGCGCGACAAGTCCGTGCTGCAACCGACCATCCTGGCGGATGTGCGGGAAGGCATGAAAGTGGTCGACCAGGAAATCTTCGCGCCGGTCATCACCCTGCTGCCCTTCGAGAAGATCGCCGAGGTCATCGACAGCATCAATGCCACACCCTACGGCCTGGCCGCCGGCGTATTCACCAATGACGTCAACACTGCCTTCCATATGGCCCGCCAGCTGCGCGTCGGTGGCCTGCACGTCAACGAAACGTCCAGCTCGCGCAACGACGGCATGCCCTACGGCGGCGTCAAGGACAGCGGCTATGGCTTCGAAGGTCCGAAATACGCGATCCGTGACATGACCGACGAAAAGATCGTCACCTTCTCGCTGCACGATCCGGCCTGATCGGCGCCGGCCCAGCCTGGACGCAAGTCCCGCACCATGGCCTTGTCCATCGTGCGGCATGAAAAAAAAACGAGCGGGAACGCCGCTCAAAGCGCCCGCTTTGCCGGGACATTCGTAAATCAAAGGAGACGACATGAGTTCAAGGGAGATTTTCAAACACCGTCCGGCCCGCGTTCTGCGCGCGAGTGCCGCCGCACTCGGCCTGGTCATCGGCGTGGCCGCGCAGGCCGCCGGCTATCCCGAACGGCCTATCAGCCTGGTCGTTCCCTATACCGCTGGCGGCGCGACGGATGTCCTGGCGCGCACCATCGCCGACAATCTGTCCAAGGAATTGAAGCAGACCATCATCGTCGAAAACTACCCCGGCGCCGGCGGCACGGTAGGCCAGTCCCGCGTCGCCCGCGGCACCACCGACGGCTATACCCTGCTGCTGGGCAACGTCGGCACGCTGGCCGCCAACGCCTCTGTCTATAAAACCCTGCCCTACGACATCCTCAAGGATTTCACGCCGCTCGCGTCTGTCGGCGATGCACCGCAGGTCCTGTCGGTGCGCGCCAACTTCCCGGCGTCGAACTTCGACGAGTTCGCCGCCTATGCCAAGGCCAATGCCGCGAAGATGAATTTCGGCGACGCGGGCATCGGCTCCGGTGCGTTCCTGGGCGGCATGCTGCTGAACGCGAAGCTGGGTATCAACGTTACGCCGGTGCACTATCGCGGCGCCGCCCAAGCCACGTCCGACGTCATGGCGGGACAGATCGACTACACCGTGGAAAGCAGCAGCACCGCGGTCGGCTCGATCTCGACCGGCAAGATCAAGGGCTTGATGGTCTTGAGCGGCGAACGGGTCAGCGTGCTGCCCGACGTGCCCGCTGCCAGCGAAACCTCGCACAAGGATCTGAAGTACGTCATCTGGAACATGATGCTCGTGCGCAAAGGCGTGCCGGCGGACGTGGTGGAAAAACTCAACGCCGCCATCAACAAGACGCTGGCGCGGCCCGAGCTGCTGCAGCGCTACAAGGAGATGGGCGTGACGGTTCCCGTCGCCGATCATCGGAGCCTGGACGGATCGCAGAAATTGCTGGCCGATGAAGTGGCGCGCTGGCATACGCTGCTCAGCGAAGCCGGCGTGAAACCCGAGTAATCCCGCATGGCTTGCGGACGCCGGGCACCCAGGCGTCCGCCGTCCACCTGCCTTGCCGTGCAATGGCAGGCCCAAGACCGCAGCCCGGCCCGCAAACCTGTCTTGCCCCCGTGCTTAGCCGAACGTGGATATCGTCTTGGCCAGATTCACCAACTTGCGTATCACCGTCTGGCTTTGGTCCACGCTCCACGCGGCATTGAATGGAATCCGCGGAAACGGAGGCGCGCTTTTCAAGATCATCAGCTCACCGCGTTTGAGTTCTGCTTCGACCAACGGGTACGTCATCAGGCCGACGCCGGTGCCGCTGCATATCAATTGTTTCAGGGTCAGGATATTGCTGCAGATGTCGACCTTGATTCTCAGGTTATGGTCCCTGATGGTCTTCATCAGGATCGGATACAAAGGCGACTCCTTCGACAGGGACCACACCGGTTTACTGCTTAGCAGCTCCAGCCAGTTTTCCTGGCAGTAAGCGCCCTCTCGGCCCACGAGGGCCGGCGCCCCGACCAGCACCACGTCTACCGCGCCGATGGGCTCTACATGGAAACGGTCCGACTTCAGCGAGGGCGTGGCCATGAACACCAGATCCAGCTGTCCCGCTTCCAGTTTGCTCACGCTGAGCGAGGTCTGACCCACCTCCACGTCGAAACTCAACTGCGGCATGGCGGCACGAGCCGCGGTAATGAATTGGGAAAACCAGGTTTGTCCCACCAGACCGGCGATGCCCAGGCAGATCAGGCCGGATGCATGCGTGGCATCGTCGAGGGAATAAATGACGTCGTCGATGGCGGCCAGCAAGGGCTTGATCTGCTGGACCAGTTCGCGCCCTTGCGTGGTCAAGTCCATCTTGCGGCCACGCTTGTGGAACACCGGAAACCCCAAGCGCCCTTCCAGCTCGCGCATACGCGCCGAGACAGTGGGCTGGGTCGTGTACATGTGGTCAGCGGCGGCCTGGAAGCTCCCCAACTGTGCGATATGGCACAGCGTTTGGAGATGAACGATATTTAGTTTTGACATATTTCCGAGTCGTCGCGAAAGACGAAGGCAAATTTTGCCTGAAATCCACGCGGGTATGCCGCTTGCACATGAGCAGAACTTTTTTCGACGTCCCATATCGAAACGTAGTTCACCCAGTGGAGAGAACCATGAAGCAAGAACCGACTCGTAGTCTGGCCCGCCCTCATACCGGCCGTTCCCAGGCGCATTTCCATCGTTCCCTCATGGTCACCGCCCTGGCTGGCGCCGTGCTTTGGGCCGCCAGCCTGTCCGGCGCCCACGCCGCACTGCCTGAAACCCAGAAGCAAGGAAATGTGGAATACGTCACCGGCGGCATCGGTCTGGATGAATCGCAATCCCTCAAGGCCGCCGAGAAGAGCTATCCGCTATCGCTACTGTTCGCCCGCAAGCTCGATGGCAAGAACGACTACACCGCGGACGTAAAGGTCGTGATTACCGACGCCAAGGGTGCCACGATATTGAACGCCACCAGCGGCGGCCCCTATATGCTGGTGAAATTGCCCGAAGGCGAATACAAGGTTTCCGCCACGCTGGACGGCAACGAGCAGACCCGCCAGGTATCGGTAAAGGGTAATGGCTCGGCACACGCGGGGTTCGAGTGGAGCGCGAAGAGCACCAAGTAAGCGTTGCGTCCGTAAAAAAAGCGCGGGCCATTACAGCCCGCGCTTTTTTTCAATGGCCGAGGGAGATTATCGGCCCAGGGAACCGGAGATGCTGTTGAGCGCCTGGTTTTCCTTGGACAGAATGCCGTTCATACCGGTCAGGTACGCCTGCGCGGCCTGCGCTTCACGCGTCAGATCGTTGGTTTCCAAACTGTTCATGTTGTTGTAGGACGTCAAGCTCGAATCCATGTTGGCGATCAGGTCATCCAACTGCTGTTTCGAGGTGTCCTTGGACAGTCCCTTGCCACCGCAATACGTCGCGGGGTCCCAGCCGATGTCATTCAGCGCATCCTGGGTGGCCTTGATCTGTTTGTCGAGATCGCTGTCCGAGGTACCGTCCTTCTTGTCCTTGAGCTTGGTGCCGCCATCGGCGCCCGGCTTGAAGCCTTGATCCAGGGCCCGCACCTGGTTCTGGGCACTGCGGATTCTTTCCTGGTCGGAATTCAGCTGCCTGACTCTCAGTGCCCTTTGGCGCGTGTTTTCCGTCGCACCCGCGAACATCACGGCCATGATCGCGTAGACGATCTCGAACACGTCACCCGTGGCAATCGCCGCCGCCAGTTTGGGGTCGGCCGACGACACATAACCGTTGGGGTTGGTGTCTGTTGAATCGGAAGGGGGAGCCGGATTCGAATTGGACGAATTCCCAAGTGTCTCGTGCGGAAATTCGTAAGCGCCAGAAGTCGTCGTATACGGATTGGTACGGCGCTCTTCCTTCTGATCCAGATATTTCTGCATCAGGTTCATCTGCTTTTTCAGATCCGGGGCACGGGAATCCTTGTCGGATTCGGAGGGCATCGACTGCTTGAGCTGCCCCAGAAGCCCCTTCATCTTGGTATAGCTGTCGACCGTGCCGGACCCGCTGCCGGTGCTGCCTTTCAATGCCTGGGCAGCAAGACTGGTGAAGATCTTCTGCTCGGCGGGGCTGAGGGCGCTGTGGTCGGGGCCAGAGTAGTAGTTCCTGCTGGAGAACATCTGCCGCTTGCTCGGCCCCACCTCCGGGGCGCCAGTCGCCTCACGCTTGCGCCGCCCGCGAGCGTTGCCGCCCGCCGCCGCTGCACGATCATCGGCCGAGGGCTTGCCGTCCGTATCATCGCCATCCTCGTTGGTGTCCGAGTCCGATGTCTGCTTGCCTGTGATCGGCGCTTGCGCCATGCCGCGCCCGATGATGCTCGGGGCAAACATTCCATCCGCGCCATCTTCGAATTCATCCGCGCCACTTCCCGCGGCGGCACTACCGGTGCCGCTCGCCGCGGACCGCTTGGAAATGTTGCCGGGACGCTCGGAGGTGAACAGACGCCGCGGTGCCGCGGCAGACTGGTTCGCTGCCCCGGCCGTGACAGCGGCGGCGGCATGCGCGTGTGCCGTGGGCAGCGTGGCGCCCGCGGCTTGGGACAAGGTGGCGCCCGGCATGGGCGTGTTGCCGTTAGGGGCAGCGCCCGCCGCCTGGCCCATCAGTTGGGACGCAGGCTGACGGCTCCCGAAGGTTTGCGTGCCCGCCCCAGCTTGATTCGCGGCCGCGTTGCCGTTTCTGGTTGCGGCGTGACTCGCGTCGCTGCCGCGTGCCGAGGCCTGGGTATTGCCTTGCTTGGCCGAGGCCTGAGTATTGCCTTGCTTGGCCGAGGACGTAGGCGTGTCGTGCTTGTCCTTGCCGGAGCCATCGTGAGCCGAACTGTCCTTGCCGGCGCCTTTCTTGTTGGGCGCGGACCCCGTGTCGTGGCGATCAGCACCATGGCCTTCCTGCTTGCCTTGGAGGCTATCCGCGCCTTGATGACGCGAGCTTTGCTGTTCGCCTGATTTGTCATTCTTGCCGTTGTCCGACTCCTGCGCGGCCGCATCCGAGTCCTTGCTTGCATTGCGGATCAATCGCTTTACGAAACCCGCTGCTGGCGCGTCTTCGGACACCGCCAGATCCGGATGAGGCAGATCGTTGGATACATCATCAGGAAGGTCTGACTCACTCGTCAGTCCGGTGAAGTTGGACGACTTGACGCCGTCCGGGATGAAAGCCGCCTGCCTGAAGGCACTGGCATTGAAATTGGAATTTTGGATTACTGCCATCTCGCCACCTATTTTGCGAAATTAATTGAAAATAGAGCGCCCGCCGCAGCGATCGGGCGGGCACTCGGCCGGCCCGTCTGTTCATGGTGCTGACAGACTTGGGCTCGATTTGGATAAAAATGTCCTCCACGCCACCGCATTCGCGGTGGCATCGCGGCAATGACGCCGGACCCTCCGTTTGCTTGCTTATCGGCCCAGCGATCCCGCGATGCTGTTGAGCGCCTGGTTTTCCTTGGACAGAATGCCGTTCATACCGGTCAGGTACGCCTGCGCGGCCTGCGCTTCACGCGTCAGATCGTTGGTCTCCAAACTGTTCATGTTGTTGTAGGACGTCAAGCTCGAATCCATGTTGGCGATCAAGTCATCCAGCTGCTGTTTCGACGTGTCTGGGGAAAGGCCCTTGCCACCGCAATATGTCGCGGGGTCCCAGCCGATGTCATTAAGCGCATCCTGGGTTGCCTTGATCTGCTTGGCGAGATCGGCGTCCGAGGTACCGTCCTTCTTGTCCTTGAGCTTGGTGCTGCCATCCGCGCCCGGCTTGAAGCCTTGGTCCAGGATCCGCACCTGGTTCTGCGCACTGCGGATTTGCTCCTGGTCGGAATTGAGCTGCCGCACTCTCAACGCCCTTTGGCGCGTGTTTTCCGTCGCACCGGCGAACATCACAGCCATGATCGCGTAGACGATCTCGAACACGTCACCCGTGGCAATCGCCGCCGCCAGTTTGGGGTCGGCCGACGACACATAACCGTTGGGGTCGGTGTCGTCGAAGTCGGGCGTGGGATCGGACGACGGATAGGACCCCGTGTCCTCCGGATCGAGGGGACCACCGCCATCACCGCCGCGCCCCGCGTTCGACGTTGTCTGGTGGGAATTGGTACGACGTTTTTCCTTCTGCTCCAGAAACTTCTCAAGCAGCTTGAGCTGGTTCTGCAAATCCGGGAAGCGAGAATCCTTGTCGGAATCAGAGGGCATGGACTGCTTGAGTTGCCCAAGAATCCCCTTCAACTTGCCATAGCTACCAACTGTCCCAGACTCGCTGTCGGTGCTGCCTTTCAATGCCTGGGCAGCCAGGCCAGTAAAGGTCTGCTGCTCGGCGGCGCTGACGGCGCTGTAGTCGGGGCCGGAGGAGTAGTTCCTGCTGGCGAACATCTGCCGCTTGCTCGGTCCCACGTCCGGAGCGCCAGTCGCCTCGCGCTTGCGCCGCCCGCGCATGTTGCCGGCGGCGCCGGCCGCGCGATCATCGCCCGACGGACTGCCGTCCGTATCACCGCCACTGTCGTTGGTATCCGAGTCCGATGTCTGCTTGCCGGTGACCGGCGCTTGGGTGCCGCACCCGCTGATGCTCGCGGCAAAAATTTCATCCGCGCCATCTTCCCCGCCTCCCGCGGCAGCACTGCCGGTGCCGCTCGCGCCGGACCGCTTGGACGTGTTGCCCGGACGCTGGGACGTGAAGAGTCCCCGCGGTGCCGCTGCAGCCTGGTTCGCTGCCCCCGCCAAGGAAGCGGCAGCCGCGTGCGCGGACGCCGAGGGCAGCATGGCACCCGCGGCCTGGGGCAAGGTGGCGCCCGGCATGGGCGTGTTGCCGTTAGGCGCGGTTCCGCCCGCCATCCGGCCCATCATTTGGGAGGCAAACTGCCCGGTGCCGATGGTCTGCGTACCCCGCCCAGCGCCCCCTGGGTTCGCGGCCGCATTGCCGTTTCTGAGTGCGGCGTGACTCGGGTCGCTGCCGCGTGTCGAGGCCTGGGTATTGCCTTGTTTGGCCGAGGACGTAGGCGCATCGTGCTTGTCCTTGCTGGAACCACCGTGGGCTGCGCCGTCCTTGCCGGTGCCGTTCCTGTTCAAGGCCGGCCCCCCATCGTGCCGATCAGCAGCCTGGCCTTCCTGCTTACCCTTGGCGCCAGACGATGCTTGATCGCGACCCTGCTGTTCGCCCGATTTGGCCGTCTTGCCGTTGCCTGCGCCTTGCGCGGCCACATCCAGATCCTTGCTTGCGTTACGAACCAATCGCTTTACGAAAGCGGCGGCTGGAGCGTCTTCGGACGACGCCAGATCCGGATGAGGCAGATCGCCCAGTTCGTGATCGGGATGTGCTGACTCACTCGTCAGTCCGGTGAAGTTGGACGGCTTGCTGCCGTCCGAGATGAAGGTTGCCTGGCTCAGGGTGCCATTATTGAAATTGGAATTGCGAATCTCTGCCATCTCGCCACCTATTTATGCGAAATTTATTTAAAGGTTGAGTTTCCGCTGCAGGACCGCGTCCACATTTGGAAGAACTCGAAAGGGATACTGCAACTCCCTTAATCGGTTCCATATGAGAAAAACCTTGGTCCTACCCGCTGCGTAAATGGCACATCAAACGAGTCAGGATTCTTGTGGCAGCCCCCACGAACGCCTCTCGGAGGCACGGTTTTCATAGAGCGGATACTGCCTGTAATGACGCTGCTGACGAAGCGCAAAACGCGCGTCCCTGCGCTTGATTCAGTAATGCGGGAATTTTCTGAAATTGGTTTAGCGCAGCACGCGCACAACATAATTGGGGGTCGGAGCCGAATATGCATCGCTTATTGAATGCGCGATTATTGCGGCAAGCGGCACATACGGGCACCCCTACCTTTAAGCGATTATTAAGTTTGAATTAAGCGAATATTAAGATGGCATTAAAAGAGCCGCTTGCAAGCATTAAGCGTCTATTAAGCAAGCATTAATCTTTCAGCATTCAAGCAAGCGCTTGGCGCGCGCGGCCGCATGCGTCTGTCCACTGGACAGACTTGGACAATTCGTTGGTGGAGGATTGCCGAATCGGCCTGCATGCGCATGCGTGCGCGTGCGCGCGGCGCCATGATGGTCCGATCACATGACCGCGGTCGTACCGGGGCTACGCTCGTGAAGGGATCACGGTCCTGAAGTTCAGTCTTCGCCGACCCGACCGCGCAACTGTTTGACGCGTCCGTGTGTCACCTTGCGCTGCACGCGCCGCTGCTGCGACGCGCGCGTGGGCCGGGTGGCCTTGCGCGGCTTGACCGGCCGCGCCGCCTGCTGCAGCAAGGCGACCAGGCGCTCCACTGCCTCGGCCCGGTTCTTGTCCTGGCTACGGGAAGTCTGCGCCTTGATGACCACCACGCCATCCTTGCTGATGCGCCGATCGCCCAACGCCAGCAGGGTCGCCTTCAAATCGTCCGGCAGCGAAGAGGCACGCACGTCGAAGCGCATATGCACCGCGCTAGACACCTTATTGACGTTCTGTCCGCCCGCGCCTTGCGCCCGGATCATATCGAATTCGATCTCGCGCTCGTCCAGGGCGATGTGTTCATTGATGGGGATCATGGCGGCAGTCTACTCCAAGGCCCGTGCCACAACCCGGACGCCCATAAGGTTGCTGGCATGCGCACTTGAAATCGCCGATACACTGCCCCAGTTAGCTTGGATAAAGCCTCACAAGGAATTCTCATGACAGCCCTGTCGGACGTCCCCTTTTCCGTCCTCGACCTGGCCCCCATTGCGCAGAACCACACCGCCGCGGATGCTTTCCGCAATACGGTGGAGTTGGCGCAACACGTGGAGCGCTGGGGCTACAACCGGTTCTGGCTGGCCGAGCACCACAATATCAACGGCATCGCCAGCAGCGCGACCGCCGTCCTGATCGGGCACGTGGCCGCCCATACGAAGACCCTGCGCGTGGGCTCCGGCGGCGTGATGCTGCCCAATCACGCGCCACTGATCATCGCGGAACAGTTCGGCACGCTGGAAACCCTCTATCCAGGCCGCATCGACCTGGGCCTGGGCCGTGCGCCGGGCAGCGACGGCTTGACGCAGCGCGCCCTGCGCCGTGATCCTCGCAGCGGCCTGGAATTCCCCGCCCTGCTGGACGAGTTGCGCGGCTTTTTGCGGCCCACGCATCCCACCCAGGCCGTGCGGGCGATTCCTGGCGAAGGCTTGAATATTCCCATCTGGCTGTTGGGGTCGAGCGATTTCAGCGCGCGCCTGGCCGCTCATCTGGGATTGCCGTTTTCTTTCGCGGGCCACTTCTCGCCCGAGGGCATGCAAGCGATGCGTCTTTATCGCCAGTTGTTCCAACCCTCGGAAACGCTCAAGCGGCCGTACTCGATGATAGGCGTGCCGGTGATCGCCGCCGACACCGACGAAGAGGCGCGCCGTCAGTCCACCACGCAGCAGCAGAAATTCCTTTCGCTGGTGCGCGGCAACCGTTTGCAATTGCAGCCGCCGGTCGACGATATGGACCAGCGCTGGAATGAATGGGAACGCGTCGCCGTCGAGCAGAAGCTGGGCGCTTCCATCGTGGGTGGGCCCGAGACGGTCAAGCGCGAGCTGGAGGCCTTGATCGCGCGCACCGAAGCCGACGAGGTCATGATCGTGTCGGACTTCTACGAACTGAAAGATCGCTTGCGCTCGTATGAGATCCTCGCTTCGTTGAGGAATGCGCCGGCACAACGCGCGACAACCACTGTCACCGCGACGGGCGCGGCGGTTGCTGACTGAACGAACCTTGCCTGGCCGGGACCCATGGCCAGGGCTGGCCAAGGATCGGTCAGGCCAAGATCGAGGACCGACGCAAGTGTAGACGGCGCTTTCGCCCTCTTCGCTTGATAAAGCCTCCCCTCGTCCCCACCTTACTTTCCAAGCAGGCATCGCACGCGGCTTCTGCGATGACATCGCGGCGATTATCACCCCGTCGATGAACCTGGATGCCACCCGCGTACAGGTGCCTTTTTACCCAAGCCGTGGCCGTCGCAACCGGTCCCGGCTACCAGCCGCCGCTAACGCGGCAAGGATGTGTCAAATGAGCGTAGTGGAAATGAACAAGGACTCGTTCCAGGATGCCGTCGCGGGTGACGGTACTGTGATCGTCGACTTCTGGGCCCCGTGGTGTGGCCCCTGCCGCGGCTTCGCGCCGGTGTTCGAAAAAGCCGCCGAAGGCCATCCCGATGTCACCTTCGCCAAGGTCAACACCGACGTCGAGCAGGAACTGGCGGGCGCGCTGAACATTCGCTCGATCCCTACGTTGATGGTGTTCCGCGAACAGGTATTGCTGTTCTCGCAACCGGGCGCTTTGTCGCCGGGCCAGTTGGAAGAGCTGCTGACCAAGGTCAAGTCCCTGGACATGGAAAAGGTCCACCAGGAAATCGCCACCGCGCAAGCGCAGGCCGGCGAACAGCAGCCTTAAGCCAGTTCCAGGCTGCTGCGGCCCCGCGTCGCGTCGGTGATGGCCTGCGCCAGATCCGCCACCGCGACGCGGGGAATATCCAGCGTCAGTGTCGCACCCTCGCCGTCGAAGCTTTCGGCGACCACGGCTGCCCCAGCCGCCGCCAGGCGCGATTGCAGCCATTGCAGATCGCCGTAGGCGCAGTGGCAGCTGGCGCGCACCCGCTCGATGATTTCCAGCCGCGGCGTCAGCCGCAGGCAATTGGCGGCGCAACCGCCATACGCTCTCACCAATCCCCCCGTCCCCAGCTTGATGCCGCCATACCAGCGGATCACCAGCACGGCAACGCGATCGCACTGCTGGCCGTCGATGGCCTGCAGAATGGGACGTCCGGCGCTGCCGCCCGGCTCCCCATCATCATTGAAGCGGCATTGGTCGCCCACGCGATAGGCCCAGCAGTTATGCGTGGCATCGGGGTCACTGCGGCCCGCGATGAAATCCATGGCGGCCTGCGCGTCGGCAACCGGCGCCGCCAGCGCCAGGAAAAGACTCTTCTTGATCGTTTCCTGGTATTCGCCAGGCTGCGCCAGCGTCGTGGCCATCGTCTTTCGTCCCTCAAGTACCGCTGCTGAGTACCGCTGCTACATACCGTTGCCGAGTACCGCGATCAGGCACCACCCTCGTACCGCGCACGGGCACGCTGGGCAGCCTTGAGCAACAGCACGATGATGCCGATCGACAGCACCGAAGCCAGCGCCGCCAGCAGGAAAATCGAAGGGTAGCCATAGGCCGCCACCGCCAGCCCCACCACGGGGCCGGCAATGCCCAAGGACAGGTCCAGGAAGACCGAGTAAGCGCCCAGGGCCGCGCCGCGATTGCCGGCCGGCACGCGTGTCACCGCTTCCACGCCCAAGGACGGGAAGACCAGCGAGAATCCAAAGCCGGTCAGCGCCGCGCCCGCCAACGCGAAACCGGGCAGCGGCGCCAGCCACAGGCACAGCAAGCCCAGCACTTCCACCGCGATCGAGCAGATGGCCACGCGGAAGCCGCCGAAACGCGGGATCATGTTGGCGAGCAGCAGGCGCGCGCCAATGAAGGCACAGCCGAACACGCTCAAGGCCAGGGCCGCGCCCTCCCATTTGAAGGACGCGTAATACAGCGTGATGAAGGTGGCGATGGAGCCGAAGCCCACGGACGCCAGGCCCAGCGCCAGGCCATGCGGCAATACCTGCGCCATCACGTGCTTGAACGCCATGCGGGCACCACCCACCACCGCCACCGGCGCACGCGGCACGGCCAGCGCGATGCCGACCAGTCCCACGCCCAGCACGGCGGCGCCCACCGCGCCCATGCTCCAGTGCGACTGCAATACCACGCCTAGCGGCGCGCCTATCGCCAGGGCACCATAGGTGCAGATCCCGCTCCAGGAGATCACACGGCCGGTGTGGGCCGCGCCCACCTTGCCTATGCCCCAGGTCAGTCCACCCGTGCCCACCCAGCTTTCACCGAAACCCAGTATCAGACGACCCAGCAGCAGCGCAATCAGGCTGACGGTGGGTGACCGCTCAAAGGCGTAGGCCATCAAGAGGAATACCCCGCTGGCAGCGCAAGCCGCCAGGCCGATCAGCACCGTCTTCCTGGGTCCGACACTGTCGGACATGCGGCCGGCATGCGAACGGCTCAACAACGTGGCCAGATACTGGATGCTGATCACCAGCCCGGCCAGCACCGAGCCGTAGCCCAGTTCGTTGTGCACGTATCCTGGCAGCACCGCCATGGGCAAGCCCACGGTCAGGTAGCCGAGGAAATTGAACACGAGGATGGACAGGATCTGCCCGGTCACCTTCACGGAACCGGGCGCCGCGGCCGCGGCGCGGGGTGTATCGGAAGAGGACATGGCTGAAGCGACCGGCCTCAAACCTCCAGGCCGCGCGACGCCAGATAGTCCTCGTAGCCGCCGCGGTAATCCATGATCTCGCCATTGGGCAGGATTTCAATCACGCGGGTGGCCAGACCGGAGACGAACTCGCGGTCATGCGAAACGAAGATCAGCGTGCCGGCGAACTTTTCCAGCGCGAACTGCAGCGATTCGATCGATTCCATGTCCAAGTGATTGGTCGGCTCGTCCATCAGCAGGACGTTGTGCCGGCCCAGCATCAGACGGCCGAAGGTCATGCGGTTTTTCTCGCCGCCGGACAGTACCTTGGGCGCCTTGGGCAAGTCATCGGCGGAAAACAGCAGGCGGCCCAGCACCGAACGGATGGCCTGGTCATCGTCACCGGGCTGGCGGTGATTGGTCATCCAGTCGAACAGGTTGATATCGGTCTGTTGGAACTGGTCCGACACGTCCTGCGCCATATACCCCTTGTCGGCGTTATCCGACCACTTCACGCTGCCTTTGTCCGCCGCCAGATCGCCCGCCAGCAGGCGCAGCAGCGTGGTCTTGCCCACGCCGTTGGCGCCGACGATGGCGATCTTCTCGCCCGCGTCGATCATGGCCGAGAAATCGCCGATGACCGGCGCGTCGTAGGCCTTGGAAAGATGTTCGACCGTCACCGCCAGTCGATGCAGGACCTTGTTCTGCTCGAAGCGGATGTACGGGTTCTGGCGCGACGACGGCTTGACTTCTACCTGCTCGGACTTGATGCGGTCGATCTGCTTCAAGCGCGACGTGGCCTGGCGGGCCTTGGACTTGTTGGCGGAAAAGCGCCGCACGAAGTCCTGCAGCTCGGAGATGCGTTCCTTGGCCTTGGCATTGTCGGACGACAGGCGTTCACGCGCCTGCGTGGACGCCAGCATGTAGTCGTCGTAGTTGCCGGGATAGATGCGGATTTCGCGGTAATCCAGGTCGGCCATGTGGGTGCAGACCTGGTTCAGGAAGTGACGATCGTGGCTGATGATGATCATCGTGCTCTGGTAGCCATTGAGCACGTTCTCCAGCCAGCGGATGGTGTTGATGTCCAGGTTGTTGGTCGGTTCGTCCAGCAACAGCACATCGGGATTGGAGAACAGCGCCTGTGCCAGCAGCACCCGCAGTTTCCAACCGGGAGCCACTTCGCGCATCGGCAGATTGTGCTGTTCGACCGGCAGTTCCAGGCCCAGCAGCAACTCGCCGGCACGCGCTTCGGCCGTGTAGCCGTCGTATTCGGCGAACTTGGCTTCGAGGTCGGCGGCGCGCATGTAGTCGTCGTCGGTGGCGTCGGCGTTGGCGTAGATGGCGTCGCGCTCGGACATCGCGTCCCACATCTCCGTGTGGCCCATCATGACCACGTCCAGCACCCGCACGTCTTCATAGGCGAACTGGTCCTGGCGCAGCTTGCCCAGGCGCACGCCCGGCTCCAGCGAGACGTTGCCGGAAGTCGACTCGAGGTCGCCCCCGATGATTTTCATGAAGGTCGACTTGCCGGAACCGTTGGCGCCGATGAGGCCATAGCGGTTGCCTCCGCCGAACTTGACGCTGACGTTCTCGAACAGGGGTTTGGGGCCGAACTGGATGGTTAGATTGGCGGTGGAGATCACGGGCGTGTGGGGGAAATTTGCGGAAATGCTGAAGAAGGAACCGGACAGTGTACCAACGCCTTACGCTGCACCGCAAAAACGGGGTATGCGCGGGCGCCGGAATCGACCCGGGATTCAACATGGCGGATTGCTACTTATGCCCTAATCCATTTCTTCAGTCAATTGTCAACCCCGAACAAAGTGGATGTAATAGCAATCTGCCACTCAGCGTGTCGAAGAAAGGGAAGCACATCATGCCGCAAACACTGGAAATTGAATACAAGCCCCAAGCGGCCGTGGTGTGGCTTTCGCGGCCCGATGTCCGCAATGCCATGGATCCGCTGATGGTCCAGGAGCTGGACGAGACTTTCCAGGCGCTGGGCCGCGACCCGCAAGTGCGCGCGATCGTGCTGGCCGGCCGTGGCATCGGCTTCTGCGCCGGTGCCGATATCGGCCAGGCCCGCTACGGCACGCAGCCTGGTGAAGAGGATGCGCGCGCCGACGCACTGGCCTGCGCGGCCATGCTGCACACCATCTATTCCTGCCCCAAGGCCACCATCGCCCGCGTCCACGGCATCTGCATGTCGGTAGGCATGGGCCTGGCGGCCGCCTGCGACATCACCATCGCATCGTCCCAGGCCACCTTCGCCCTGCCGGAAACGCGGCTGGGCCTGGCGCCCGCGGTGATCGCGCCCTATGTGCTGCGCGCCATCGGCCCGCGCCACGCGACGCGCTGGTTCCTGACTGGGGAGACCTTCAGCGCAACGGAAGCGTGGCGCATCGGCTTCGTGCATGACTTGTGCGAGCCGGAGTCGCTGGACATGCGCATTTCGGCGCTGGTGGACACCTTCATGCTGACGGCGCCGGATGCGGTTTCCGCCACCAAGCAGTTGGTGCACGACCTGCCTTTGCGTTCGCTCGATGCCGACGCGGCGGGGACGGACGGCCACCAGGGCAACGCTGCCGAAGGGCACGGCAATGGTGGAGGCGGCGGGTTGAGCACCAACGCCAATGCCGACGCCGACCCGGCGGCGGGAGCCGCGGCCGCGGCCGCTATCGGTGCGTTGGCCACTAGCGCCGCGGTGCAGGGCACGCGCCTGCCGGACTGGGTCGTCGTGGGAAATCTGCCGGCGGGGCCGGCGCCGGCCTAGGCGGTTGGCGGTTGGCGCGCTAGGTTGGCGCGCTGCCTTGGCGCAGTGCGTTCGCCTGTTACCTCAGACGCCCGGGTCGGGCTGCCCCGGCTGCAACTGGGCTTTCTCGATCTTGTGCCGATAACGGTCCAGCAGATTGAACAGCAGCGGATTGATGATGATGGACAGGATGGCGCCGCCCAGCACCAGGTCCTGCGCATCGCTGGGCATGATCTGCTGGGTGATGCCCAGGCCCGCCAGGATGAAGGAGAATTCGCCGATCTGCGCCAGGCTGGCGGAAATCGTCAGCGCCGTCATCTTCGAGTGGCGGAAGGCACGCACGATCAGGTAAGCGGCAATGGATTTGCCGACCACGATGATGAGCGTGGTGCCCAGCACGCCCCAGGGATCGCGCAGGAAGGATAGCGGATCGAACAGCATCCCCACCGAAACGAAGAACAAGACGGAGAACGCGTCGCGCAAGGGCAGCGATTCGTCGGCGGCGCGCTGGCTGAATTCCGACTCGGCCATGACCATGCCGGCGAAGAAGGCGCCCAGCGCGAAGGACACGCCGAACAGCGCCGTGGCGCCGTAGGCCACCCCCAGCGCGCAAGCCAGCACGCCCAGGCGGAAGAGTTCGCGGTTGCCGGTGTGGACGATACGCTCCAGCAGCCAGGGAATCACGCGGCGCCCGAACACAAGCATGATGGCGACGAACGCGGCCACCTTGACCACGGTCATCCCCAGCACCCACCACAAGGTCGGGCCGCCTTCAGCGCCACGGCCGCCCAGCACACCGGACAGGGCCGGTATCAGCACCAGCGCGGCGACCATCACCAGATCCTCGACGATCAGCCATCCCACCGCGATGCGCCCTATTCCCGTCTCGACCATCTGGCGATCGTCCAGCGCCTTGATCAGGACCACCGTACTGG
Organism: Bordetella sp. LUAb4; assembly: GCF_021325795.1. Taxonomy (GTDB): domain Bacteria; phylum Pseudomonadota; class Gammaproteobacteria; order Burkholderiales; family Burkholderiaceae_B; genus Bordetella_C. The sequence continues at coordinate 250,899 of NZ_JAHPZX010000002.1, forward strand.
CAACCGACAAAGCCAGGCCGAACAGCAAGCCGCCTCCCAGCGTCCAATTCATCAGTTGCGACAAACCGAGCCCCATCAGCGTCGCCACGGCAATCTGCACGATAGCCCCCGGCACGGCGATGCCTTTGACCGACAGCAGGTCCTTGAGGGAGAAATGCAGGCCAACGCCGAACATCAGCAAGATCACGCCCAATTCAGCGAGTTCCTGCGCGAGGTGGCCATCGGCGGTGAATCCCGGCGTGTGCGGCCCGGCCAGGATACCGGCGAATAAGTAGCCTATCAGCGGCGGCATCTTCAGGCGGACGGCAACAGCGCCCAGGATGAACGCCAGTACCAGGCCGCCCACGATGGTCGTGATGAGCGGGGTCGAATGAGGCATCAAGTCTCCAGGAAAAAGATGAACGGCAGCGCGGCGCACCGTGCGCGCCTGGATGGCTCACTCATTCAAACTATTGTCAGGTTGGAAGAATATCACGCGATTTTTACCGAACCGGAACAGTGTGACAGGCTCGACTCGCTGTTGCGTGTGATCAGCGAAAAAATGTGGAACGGCGCAGACCGCGAAGTTTCCTCTGATACGAAAACTTCATTTTTCATTGAAAGAAAAATGAAAGCATGACCGCGCAGCATGGCGCATTGGCGCATTGGCGCATTGGCGCATTGGCGCGGTGGCGCGGTGGCGCGGTGGCGCCGTGGCGCGGTGGCGCATCGCGCATCGCGCGGAGTGGCGGCGTCGGCCGCATCGCAATCGCCATGGCGCATCGGCATCCTGCCGGAGACCTTGGAATGGAATTCGTATGAGCACGTCCATGTCGTGGGACAGCATCCATGCCGGCGCCGCCGGTATCGCCATGGATGCCATGGTGCGCCTGGACGGGTACCCGGTATTCCCGGACGCCGGCGTAGGGTCGGACACCTTGCTGCTCGTCCAGCAGCCTGCCTGTTGCGCGGCTCACGGCGGCTGGCACGCCGACTTGGTCGTGGAAGTCCATGCGGATGAATCGGTCGACTGGCGCAGCGGCCCGGTCAGCGTGCAAGGCCGCTGGGAATTGCTGGCCGATGACCCCGCCGGGTGGCGCTACCGGATCCGCGCGGCGCGCGTAACGCCCCTGCTGGAACCCAGCGCGGCCTGGGCCATCGGCCGGCGCAACGTCCTGGGCCTGGCCGCAATGGCCGCGCTTGCCGGCCTGGGCCCCATGGCCAGCCTGGCCGGCTGTGCCGCGGGTGGATCGGCGGACGGGACGCAGGGCGTCGCCGGGCGGCCCGGCCATCGGGCCGACGAAAAAGCCGGCGGCGATGTGGAAACCGGTGCGAACGAAAAAACCGGCGCCGACCACCACGACGCATCCGCCCAAACGGGCTCCCAGCCGGCCATCCCTGCCTGGTTGGCGGCCCAGACCACGGTCGACATCCATAGCCATGCCGGCCGTGTCAGCCTGGGCCGGCGCCCCGTCCCCCTGCCCTTCACGGCGCTGGCGGCGCCCATGCGGGCCGGCGCGATGCATGCGGTCTGCCTGGCCATCGTCACCGACTCCAGCGCCGACCATGTGGTCACCAGCCCATCCGGCCGGCGCCGTATCGTCGCCTATCGCGACCCCGACCCCGGCGAAATGGCCGCGCGCGGCGAAGCCGGTTTCCGGCGTCTGGCCGACTTGATGGCGCAACAGAACCTGCAGGCGGTGCGCACGTCCGCGCAACTACGCACGGCCTGGCGCAACGGCCAGTCTGTCATCGTATCGGCGGAAGGCGCGGATTTCCTGGAGGGCGACCTGGCAGGCCTGGACGATGCCTACCACCGCCACGTCCTGCGGCATCTGCAGCTCACCCACTACCGTGTCAATGAACTGGGCGATATCCAGACCGCCCCGCCGGTGCACCAGGGCTTGACCGATTTCGGCGCGGCCGTCATCCAGCGCTGCAATGAATTGGGCATCGTGGTCGACATCGCCCACGGCACCTACGAACTGGTACAGCGCGCCGCCAAAGTCACGCGCCGGCCATTGGTGCTGTCGCACACCTCGCTGAGCCAGCATCCGGGCCGTTATTCGCGCACCATTTCGCCGGCGCATGCGCGGCTGGTGGCCGATACCGGTGGCGTGATCGGCGTATGGCCGGTGGCCAGCACCTATCCCACCCTGGCGGCCATGGCGCAGGGGATGCGGGCCATGGCCGACGTGGTGGGGGTGGAACATGTGGGATTGGGATCCGACATGCTGGGGCTGCTTGGACCATCAGTCCTCGACAGCTACCGCAAATTGCCGCTGCTGGCGCAGGCCTTGCTCGATGCGGGCTTCAGCGAACGGGACGCCAGCGCCATTCTGGGCGGCAACTACGTCCGCGTTTTCGCGGCCAGCATGGCGCAGTGAGTCTATGCGGCAGGGCCGGAGCGCTTGTGAGCATGCGCATGGCCATGATCGTCACCGTGATCATGATCGTCGATATCGGTGGCACCATTGGCCGCATCGTTATCAGCACCCTGTTCAGAACCGTGATCATGGCCGTGCCCGTCACCGTGCTCATGCCCATGATCGCTACCATCGTCATGGTCGTGATCATGTTCGTCGAGCACCAGATGCACCAGACCCGGCTCGGTCGCCAAGCCGATCTTCTTACCAATCGGTAATGTCGCCTTGCTCGTGATGTGCCCATAAGGCAGGCCTGTCAGTACCGGCACCTTGACGGTCTGGCGCAGCCACTTCACCACTTCCGGGTAATCGAAGCCATTGTCGTTCGGTGCCAGGCGGTAGTCGGTGAAATGCCCCAGCAGAATGGCTTTCTGCTTCTGCAGAATGCCCGCCTGCCATAGCTGAGTCAGCATGCGCTCGGCACGATAGGGATGTTCGGCCACATCCTCCAGGAACAGGATGCCGCCGCGAATGCGTGGCATATAGGGCGTTCCAACCAGCGAGGCCACCATGGCCAGGGTGCCGCCCCACAGGATGCCGCGGCAATCGACAGGATCGGCATCGGCGGTTTCGTAGCTGAGGATTTCCAGTTCGCCGCGCATCAGTTCGCCGAACAGCGCGCCGGTCAGCTCGTCGACCTTCTTGCCGCCGAAGTCGGCAATGGCCGTGGCGCCGGTATAGCTGATTGCCCCCGTCTGCGCCAGCAAGGCCAGATTGAATACCGTGAAATCGCTCATGCCGACGAAGCGCTTGCCGCTGTCGGCCACCGCTTTCCAGTCGATCATGGGCAGCAGGCGGCCAAGGCCGTAGCCACCGCGCGTCGCCATGACGATGGGGTGCTTCTGCTTGAGCGCGCGGTCCAGCGCGGCCAGACGCTGCGCGTCGGTGCCGGCGAAACGCTGATGCACCGCCAGCGCGCCGCGGTCGACCACCGTGGGGAAGCCCTCGGCCGTCAGATTCTTCTTCGCGCGCTCGACGGCTTGCGGGTCAGCCACCGCCGAAGAGGGCGAAAAAAGATAAATACCTTGCTTGTTGCTCATGTCTGGATTTCCTTGCGGCGGCGTGCCCGGAAAAAACGCCGCAGCAAGTCGCCGCAGGGTTCCGCCAGGATGCCGCCATGGAAGAGGGTTTGATGATTCAGTTGCGGCACCGCGCCGACGTCCAGCACGCTGCCACAGGCGCCGGTCTTGGGATCGGTGGCACCGTAGCAGACCCGCGCCAGGCGCGCATGCAGCATGGCGCCCATGCACATGACGCAGGGTTCCAACGTGACATAGAGACTGAGTCCCGGCAGCCGGTAATTGTTCAAGTGGCGCGCGGCGGCGCGCAGCGCCACCACCTCGGCATGCGCGGTGGGGTCGTGATCGATGATGGTACGGTTGTAGCCGGTCCCCAGCACCTGGCCCTGGCCGTCGACCAGCACGGCACCGACCGGCACTTCGCCCACGGCGATGGCGGCCTCGGCCTGGGCCAGCGCCAGCCGCATCATGGCGGTATCGAATTCGGTCTGTGCCGCCGGGACGGCCGGGAGCGCCGTGGCAGCCGCAGTCGCGGTCGCGGTCGCTGTCGAGGTCGCCGTCGTGTCGAGCAGATTCGGATCAGCCACGGTACACCCGTGACTTCAACGCGATGCGGCCGGCCAGGCTGGCGGCGGCCTCTTCGAGCCATTGATAGAGTTCGGCCTGGTCGTCGTAACGTGCCTGGTTCAGATTGGACACGCGGCCATCCTCGATAAAGCCCCAGGCCCGGCTGCGTTTGTCGCGATGGCGTGGATCCCACACGCCGAAAGCATAGCCGCCGGCGCGCCGGATCAGGGAAAAGCAGGGAATATCGGTGTAGCCGTCGCCCACGAAGATCATCTGGTCGAAGGGAATACGCAGGCGGTCTTCCGGTATTTTGCGATTGACTTCGAAAGGCTTGCTGCGGAAGGCCGGGCCGACGATGCCTTTCTGGATGTGGAACAGATAGCGCGTCTTGTCGGTATAGCTGACGACGCGGCGCGGAAAATGGATGCCGCCATCGTTGCCATAAACGAACTCCGAGGCCCAGATATCGGTGAATTCATGCGCGATAGGGGTCGCCCGCACGACATCGCCAATCCCGCTGGATATCAGGTAGAACTCCAGCAGCACTTGCGGATGGGCGGCACGCACGGCGTCGCGCAGCCGCTGGAACAAGGTCTGGACACCCGCATGCAAAGGCAGGCGCGCGCCCCATTCGGCCAGGCGTTCTCGCGTGATCAGGCCATGCTTGCCGCTTTGCGACAGCTCGATCATGCGATACAGGTAGGCGGGAACGGGATCCCAATCCTGTTGGAACAGCAGCGGGTCGACTTGCTCTTTCCAGAATGCGGCCGTGTCCACGCCCACGCTTTCGAGGAAACCCGACGTGCTGTCGGGCGCCAGCGTGTCGTCGAAATCGAAGATCAGGGCAATGACGTCGGACATGAACCGGGGGACGGAAACAAAACAACCGCCATTTTGCCTGAAAGACGACGGCCGCAGCGGCAGCGTGCCCGAGCGATCACAAAAGCACAACCCGGCGGGTCGAAGACGGCGCCGGGTTGGGTGTCATAAGACGGGACGATCAATAGCGCGGCTGCGAACCGTAAGGCGTCACGCTGGGAGGCGCGGCTGGCGGCGCCGGGCGCACGGCGGGCGGCGGTGCCATGGGCGCCGTACTGCCCGAGGAGTAGCCCGAACCGGCGCCGTAGCCGGGGGCACCGGTGCCGGGAGTACCGACGGGCACCTGGATCTCGGTTTGACGCAGCACGCCGCCGCCGGCAACGCTGCCTTGCACCGTCGTCTGGCCCTGGCCGGACATCAACAGCATGCAATTCTGGCGCTGGTCGGCCGGCAGGCGGTCGCAACGTTGCATGGCATTCTGGGCTTGCGCCGAAGAAGTGGGATCCGACAGGCCATTGCGGCGGCGCTCCACCTGAGCCGCGCCGGCTTCGCGCAGGCAAGTCGCCTTGGGCTGAGCACTTTGTCCGCTGTTGCAGCGGGCGACATCCTGCTTGTATTGCTCGTCGGCGTGAGCGCCGGTGCTGACCCCCAGCAACCCCATCGCGCAAAGCGCAAGGCTCGCCGCGGAGAGACGCAGGCCGCGCCGGGTTTGAGTTTGAGTTTGACCGAAAGCCGTTTGGGTAGCCGTTCCGAAGTCCATATGATTACCTCCCACATGATCACGTTGGCGCCACGACGAGTGGCGGCAGGCACAACGCCGGCAGCACTGGGGCGGCCTGGCGTCAACAGGGCTCCTACTCAGCAATTGGCGTACCTGCCAGGCCGGCCCCGGGGCGGACGCCGGGAAGTCCCATCGAGGCGTGTAGTTTCCACCTGTTTTCGACTTTTGAATTTGCTACCCGGCGTTTGACCGAGCCCAATCCCAGGCGCATCGCCTATGATCACAAAAGCCCGCGCGCAGGCGCCGACGACCTTAAGCGTACCGTCAGCCCGCCCGCATCCAATACACCTTTCCGATGTCGCTTTCCTGGAGTTCCCCGGTGTCCAGCAACCTTCCCCAACCGCAAGCCGCGGGCATCGAAATTTTCGGCGCCGCAACGGCCGCCGTCGCCGCTGAACGCGTCCGCGCCCTTGATTACCTGCAGTCGCTAGGCCTGGGCGATGTGATCGAGGTGCAGGACGAGCAGATCGATGGCACGTCCCTGACCCGTCTGTTTCTGCGGCCCGCCATCGCCGCCGAATGGACGCCCGGATTCGACACCACGGGCTTGCGGGCAGTGCTGGACCAACGCTTTCCGGCCGACGCCGATTGCAATCTGGAACGCGAGATCGTGGTGGCCATGCTGGTGGCGCCGGTCGCCTTCCGCTATCCCAGCCACGACGAGCTGGCGGCAGCGGTACGCATCAAGCACGGCATCGTGCAGGCCGCCTACAAGACTGAACTGGCTTTCGATACCGAGGAAGCGGAACGGCCGGCGGACTACTGGACCTATGCGGAAGACACCGGCTTCACCGTATTGCCCGGCAAATCGCTGATCGACGCGTTGCGCAAGGCGTCGCAGCCGGAGGATTCCGGCAAGCTGTATTCCTTTTCCTGCTATCGCGCGACGGAGTACGTGACCTTGCTGGGAATCGCGCAGGAGCTGGCGCGCAGCAATCCGGCGCTGTTGGCGCGGTTGCAGCGTCGTTGGGAAACGCGCGCCATCATGTCGGGGCTGTTCCATGATGTGTTCTTGCGCGAGTACGGGTCGATGGAAGCCCCTTTGCCGCCGAAATATTACGTGCCGGGTGACCGGCTATGGTTTCGCAATCCGGACGAACGGTCGGCCGATGCCGAAGGCTTCGAAGGTTCGTGGGTGTTCTACCTGGGCAGCGGCCTGTTCAACAATTTCTGGAAGCATGAACAGCCCTTCACGCTGACCACCAAGTGCGTGGAGATCTATCACTGGCGCGACGGCGTGTATGTGGACCACGCAGGCAAGACGCGGCTGGACGAGAGCATCGTCGAAGCCAAGGTACGGGTGTCGCTGGCCGATCCGGCCGAGGTCGAACGCATCCTGAAGCTGATGGTGCGCTTGCGCGAACCGCGTGGCGTGTATGTCGATGGCGGCTGCATCGACACCACGCGCGAATGCGTGCGCTGGGTCTGCCCGGGCACGGCGGATCTGGTGATACCGGCGGCGTGATACGAGCGGGCCGCGGCCCAGCCCGCAAGGGCTGTCCAGCGGTCTGTCCGGCAAAACGTTGATTACTGCGCCTGCAATACCTTCAATATGCGGCCACCAGGGCGGCCGTCTTGCGGCAGGCCCAGGCGGGCCTGTTCGGCGGACACGGCCTCGCGTGTCTTGCTGCCGGGGATACCGTCAGGCGTGCCGACGTCGTAACCACGGTTCGCCAGCAGTTGCTGCAGCGACTTGATCTGCGCGCGCGACAGGCCCGGATCATCGGTAGGCCACGGCGTGACCAGCGGACCGTCGCCCTTGAGACGATTGGTCAACAGGCTCACCGCCAACGCGTACTTGCGCGCCTGGTTGTAGTGCAGGATGGCATCGAAATTATTGGTCGCCAGGAACACCGGACCGCGCGCGCCCGTCGGCGCGAACACATAGGCCGACACCGAGGCCCAGGGCGGGCCGCTGCGCAGGCTGCTCAGGGGTTTGCCGTCGGCCAGCGTGACGCCCGCGGTGGACCATTGCGCCAGGCTGCGCCTGTCGTCCTGATTCATGATCTCGGCGTCGGGGGTCTGCGGCAGCGTGGCCGCGATGGCGCCCGGCAGCTTCACCTCGATAACCGGCGGCAAGCCGCGCGTCCACTTCGCCTTGCGCTTGAGCAGGTGATTGGCGGTGGACGCCAGGGCGTCGGGCAGGGAATTGTACAGATCGATGCGGCCATCGCCGTCGCCGTCGGCGGCCAGTTCATAGAACGAGGTCGGGATGAATTGCGTCATGCCGAAAGCGCCGCTCCACGAGCCGATGAAGTTTTCGCGTTGCACGACGCCGTCACGCAGCAGGCGGGCCGAAGCGTAGACGTTCTTGATCCACAAAGGCTTGTTTTCGGTGCAAGCGCGGGTCAGCCAGGCATTGAGCACATCGACCTTGCCGAACTGCGTGCCGTAGTTGGTCTCGATGCCGAAGATGGCGGCCAATGGTTCGCTGTCGATCTGGTAGGTCTGGTCGATGTCGTTCAACTGCGTCGCGTACTTCTGCAGCACCGCCTGGCCTTCGGCGACACGCTGGTCGTCGACGGTCTTGGCGATGTAGTCCCACCAATATTCCTTGCTCTCCGGTTGCGCCTTGGCAGCGGCCACGGTGACGGCCAGCAGCTTGGACCCTTGGGTATAACGGTCGAAATGCGCCACGCTGATGCCGTTGGCCGGCGCGTTCACACGCAGCTTGGCCAGGCAGGCGGCAGGATCCCGGTCTTGGTCGGCGGGTGCCTGCGCGGCGAGAGCCGGCGCGGGAGCGCTGGTCTGGGCCAGCGCCGGGGAGGACGCGACCATGGCGGCGCTCAGACTGGCCAGCCCCAGTAAGCGGGGCCAGTGCGAGGAAATCGGATGACGGGACGTAGGCGTAGCTGCGGGCATGAAGATCCAGGCGTACTCGTTAGGTGGGCCTTATGGTAACAAGGCAGGAAAAATCAGGTTTTTCCCTGCAGGCGTTCAAGCAGCGCCATCGCCGCGGCCGGGGCTTTTTCCTTGGCACCGTTGATGAAATACAGGTAGACGTCACGCTGCCTGGCCTTGCCATTGCCCGCCGCCGCCGAGGCCGACGTCACACGTGGCAGTTTTTCCGGTTGCTTACCCGCCGCCCAGGTCCGCAGGTGATCGGCCCAGGCGTCCAGATCGCGCGGTGAATAGCCAGTTCGCAGCTTCGCATCGGCGCACATCAATCGGATGTAGACGAAATCCGCGGTCAGGTCGGCCATGGACGGGAACTCGGGGTTATCCGTGTAGACCGTAGCCACTTTGTACTTGCGTGCCAGCTTCAGATAAGCCGGATCCATGAAACTGTCGTTGCGGACTTCCATGACGTGGCGCAAGGCGATACCGTCCTGGCGCGCGGGCAGCAATTCAAGGAAACGTTCAAAATCATCGGCATCGAAGACCTTGGTCGGCGCGAACTGCCAGAGGATGGGACCCAGTTTGGATCCCAGTGCCGTGATGCCGCTTTCCAGGAATCGGCGGACTGAATCCGCGCCTTCGGCAAGGACGCGTCGATTCGTGGCATAGCGGGAAGCCTTCAACGAGAAGACAAAGTCATCCGGCGTCGCATCGTGCCAGCGGGCAAAGGACGTGGCCTTTTGCGTGCCGTAATAGGTGCTGTTGATCTCGATGGCGGTGACGTGTTGGCTGGCGTACTCCAGCTCGCGGCTTTGCGGCACGTCCGCAGGATAGAATTCGCCGCGCCACGGCGCGAAGTTCCAGCCGCCGATGCCTACCCGTATGCCAGCCGCGACCGATTTGGCGTTGGGTTTCGACGTCCCGGTCGTCTTGGCGTTCCCACTCGACTCAGTAACCGCGGCAGTCTTGGCGGCTTTCGTGGCTTTCGTGGCTTTCGTGGCTTTCGTGGCTTTCGTGGCTTTCGTGGCCTTCGTAGCCTTCGTAGCCTTGGCCGTCTTCGGAGCCTTGGTTGCCAAGGCACTCTCGCCTGGGGTTTTCTTCGCGCCGCGTGTCGTTGTCATTCGATCAAGGCTCCCAAGACCAATACCGCCAGGATGATCCAGAAGATGAAGCCTAGCAGGGATCGCCTGAGCAATGCGCTGATGGCGGCCCAGAGAAGCAAGAGCCCGAGTATCAGCAAGGCAAAGTTGAACAGGGTCGGGCTCATGCCCAAGGCCCGTGCCAGGCCACCGGAAAACTCACCGATGGCATGGCCGAAGCCACCCAGCACGTATTTCAAGGCGCTGACGATGGACCGGATAACCTCGCCGATGGTGTCGCCCAGGGATGTGAAGAAGCTGTCGGATTGCATGAATACCACGCCGCGCGAAGGGGGATGCGCTGCTCAGCAGGAACCATGCCTACCGCGACCGGCACCCTTTCCTCGCCCGCGCTAACATGCGGGCCTGTCGATGCGCCGGCTCCCGGCGCGAACAAGGATCTACCCCGGATGGACGAAATCGAACTCAACGACGGCACCGCCGATCGTTTTCTGCTGGACGCTCCCGGGCTGTCGCTGGTCGTTTTCCATAGCCGCACGTGCGCCAACTGCAAAGTGGCGCGCGAGCAGTTGCCGAAAATGGACCTGGGCGTCCAGCGCCTGTGCTGGATAGACGCCGGCGACAACGGCGGCCTGGTGCAGCGCTACGAGGTCTTCCACCTGCCCGCCATGTTCGTGGTACGCGATGGCGTCTACTACGGCGCGGTGGCCGCGTCGCTGCAAATGTGGGACATCCGCCGCCAGATCGCCCTGGCCCTGGACAGCTACCCAGCCACCCTGCCCTAGCCCGGCCACTTCGGGAACGCCGCCGCTTCGCCCCTTGGCCGGCGCACCTACGAAGGGCGGCCGCACGCTGTCCTACCCTGCGCACCTACGAAGGGCGGCTGCACGCTGTCCTACCCTGCGCACCTACGCAGGCAGCCGTCCCCCTGCCCATTCGCCGGAGCAGCCCCGCTGCTCAATTCACCGTCGCGCCTGTCTGCTTCACCACTTTGCCCCATTTAGCCAATTCACTTTGCAGCAATTGGCCAAACTGCGCCGACGTGTCCAGGCTCAGCGTCAACCCCGCGGTGGCCAGGGCCTTGCGGGCATCGTCGCTCTGCATGACCTGGGCCGAGGCATCGTGCAGGCGATGGACCACCTCCGGCGGCGTACCCGCCGGCGCGATCAGGCCCAGCCAGATGGTCGCCTCGTAGCCCTTCACACCCGCTTCATTCAGCGTCGGCACGTCGGGTAAGTCCACCGAGCGTTGCGTCGTGGTAACCGCCAGCGCCCGCAGGCGTCCCGCACGTATCTGCGGCAAAGCGGCCGTTACCCCAAGAAAACCCATCGACACCTGCCCACCCATGATGTCCGCCAGCGCCTGTCCACTGCCGCGATACGGCACGTGCATCAATTGCACATCCGCCATGCTGGCGAACAGCGCCGCCGCCAGATGCTGGCTGCTGCCGTTGCCGGAAGACGCGTAATCCAGCCGCCCCGGCTTGGCCTTGGCCTGGGCGATCAATTCAGCCACGCTCTTGGCGGGCACCTTCTGCGGATTGGTCACGAGCACGTAAGGACTGTCCACCAGCTTGGTGATGGGCGCGAAACTCTTGATCGGATCGTAGGGCAGCGTCTTGTACAGCCAGGGCGCGATGGTGTGCGTCGTGGAGATCAATGCCAGCGTGTAGCCATCGGCCGGCGCCTTGGCGACGTAATCCGTGCCTATGGTCGACCCCGCGCCCACCCGGTTCTCGACCACCACCGGCTGGCCCAGCACCGCACCCAGTTTCTCGCCCAGCAGGCGCGCCACCACGTCGGTGAAACCACCTGCCGCGAAGGGCACGATCAAACGTATGGGTGCGCTGGGATAAGGACCGGTCTGCGCTGGCCCTTGCGCCCTTGCCGGACTGGCCAATGCATTGACCAACAGCAGGCCACACGCGAACAAAACAGGAACAACGTATTGGGTGTGCCGGCCTGGGCGAGCGGCAATGGCCCAGGAACCGCTGCAGCGGACGGCGCGCGCAAGGGCGCCTGCAAAGCGATGTCGCATCCTCGTCTCCTCGTTTTCGCCCGGCGCCGATATCGGCATCCGGGCGGCGGTCCGGTGGTCCGGACTCGCTTTTCTTCAATGGACTGCTGGCACCCGCTGTCAGCGATACACCGGCTCCGGCTGCGTATAGAACGCATGCAGGATGTGATAGACCATGTAGTAGTTCTTCTGCTGGAAGCTGGCGTGCGAAATGCCCTGCATCACCGTGAACTGCTTGAAACTATTGGGCAGCCGCGCGAAGAAAGCCATCAGGTCTTCGACCGAAGCAATGCCGTCGAATTCACCGCGCATGAGGATGACCGGCAGGTCGATTTTTTCCGGGTCCACCAGCGGCAGCTTCGAGCACATGTCGACGTAAGTGCCGGTGGGCATGGAATTGTCCAGCGACAGGATGGCGTCGGCGAAGGCGGACACGGTGTTGTCGTCGGCGCAACCCGGATGGTCGCGCGAGAAAATGCTTTGCACGAATGCCCGATCGATGGGCCGGCGGTTCTTGGCGATGAATTCCGGCAGGCGCTGCTTGCGCTGCGCCAGGGTCGGGCTGCCCTCCCCGGTCCACACGAACGCATCCAGCGCCAGGCGCGCGACCCGCTCCGGATGCTGCTGCGCGAACAAGGCCGCCTTCAGCGCGCCGGACGAGATGCCGTACATGTGCAGGCGTTTGTCGCGGGCGCGCGCCAGGATGTAGGCGCTACCGGCGGCCAGGTCCAGCGCTCCGTTGCCGATGTCCGAATTGATCGGCCGGTGCTTGCTCGACCGGCCGTAGCCTTCGTTGTCCATGCACCAGGTGTCGAAACCGCGCGCGGCGAACCAGTCCATGGCGGACGAATCGGGCCGGCCGGGCACGCTCAGATCGAAGGTCGGCTGCGACGCCATGGACGAGCCATGCACGAAGAAAATCGTGCCGGCGTGCGGGACGCCGGCGGCGGCCGGCTTGTGCCAGAGAAACAGGTCGACGTCGTCGCGCCGGGTCCAATGTTCTTCACCGCCACGCCAGGTCACGGCGTTGGTGCCGCCCAGGGTGTCGTGCGCGGATGCTGCTGATGCCATGAATCAACCTCTTGTCGTCTGCATTGGGCTTCCGATGTTGAGCTTGCGTCGGCCTCGATTCAACGCCGATTGATGAACAGACTGTTCACGGCTTGGCTTGGCTTGGCTTGGCTGGGCTGGGCTGGGCTGGGCTGGGCTGGGCTGGCCTGGCCAGGCCAGGCCAGGCTTGGCTTGGCTTAGCGCGGCTGGTATTCACAAAGCAGCGGTTGGGCGAACGTCCGCGCCGTAGCCATAGGGGCGGCAGCCCAAAAAGGAGGGGATGGGGGTATCCCCCATCATCCAAAAAAATTCTTGCAATCGAGCAGGCAGCCGCCCGCCATTCTTCAATCCCAATAAGGCGCATCCCCGAATTGCTCCACCAGGAAATCGACGAACAGCTTGGTGCAATGCGCCATGGTCGGATTGGGCAGGTAGGCGGCATACAGCGCCCGCTCCGGCAAGTGATAATCCGGCAGCACGCAACGCAAGCGCCCGTCGCGCAAGGCCTCGCTGGCCGCGAAGGTCGGTACCACGGCGACGCCCAGGTCGTTGAGCGCGGCCTCCACCACGGCATCCGCGCTGTTGGCCCTGAAATTCCCCTTGGGCTTGACCGCGCAGTCGCCCTCGGCGCCACGGAAATTCCACTCTCCCCGCGCATTGGCGAAATACACCAGGCAGTTGTGCGCCGCCAGATCGGCTGGCACGCGGGGCGAGGAATGGCGTGCCAGGTAAGCCGGGCTGGCGCACGTCACCATGCGCATCGGCGCCAGCCGGCGCGCCACCAGCGACAGCAGCACCGGTTCATCGGCCTGGCGGATGACGACATCGGCACCGCCGGTAATGAGATCGGGAAACTGCTGGCTCAAGTCGACATCGACCGAAACCTCGGGATAGCGCGCCAGGAAGCGGGCCACGGCAGGCATCAGGTGACGCCGGCCGAACGTCATCGCCGAACTGATGCGGATATGGCCGCCCGGCGAGCTGCGGAATTGCTCGACCTCGTGGCGGGCGTCTTCCGCATGGGCGATCAACTGCCGGCAGCGTTCATGGAACATCTCGCCGGCGGGCGTCAGCCCCAATTTACGGGTCGTACGATGCAGCAGCTTGACGCCCAGCGACTGTTCGAGGTCGGCGACGTGCTTGCTGGCCAGCGCCTTGGATATGCCCAGTTTCTCCGCCGCCCGAGAAAAACTCTTGGTGTCGGCGATGGCTGAAAACGTCAGGAATTCGTTCAGATCGAGCATAGGGTCTACCCGGATATGCCCACTGTCCGCGCGCCCGCCGCGCGGTGCCGGCGGCTGGATGCCGCCGACCTGGGTCTTAGGCCCGGTTCGAGGCCATATTAGCGCAGCGAGGCGCGATTCCGGGACAACCCGGAATGCGGCGATGGCGATGGCGATGGCGGTAGCGATGGCGGTAGCGGTGCGGTAGCGGTGCGGTAGCGGTGCGGTAGCGGTGGCGGTAGCGGTGGCGGTAGCGGTGGCGGTGATGCAGCGTGCGACGGGCGCGGGACTTGCGGCCGGGCGGCATCCTCGGCCCCGGCCGTGCACAGGAATGGCGCAATGCCCCCCACAGCAAGCATGAACCTGCAAGCCCAGACGCCAGACACCATCACCAGCGACATCCCCGCCCGCCTCGACCGCCTGCCCTGGTCGAATTGGCACTGGCGCGTCACCATCGCCCTGGGCGTGGCCTGGGTGCTGGACGGTCTGGAAGTGACCCTGGTGGGCTCCATCGGCGGCGTCCTGGAGCGCGGCGATACCCTGGGGCTGTCGGCCACCCAGGTCGGCTGGGCCGGCTCGGTCTACATCGCCGGCGCGGTGATCGGCGCCCTTGGATTCGGCCGGCTGGCCGATCGCCTGGGGCGCAAGATGCTATTCATGATCACGCTGGGCATCTATATGGTGGCGACGCTGGCGACATCCCTTTCCACCGATTTCGTGTTCTTCGCCGCGTGCCGCTTCGTCACGGGCCTGGGCATAGGCGGCGAATATGCCGCCATCAATTCCGCCATCGACGAACTGATTCCCGCGCGGGTACGCGGCCGCGTCAATCTGGCCATCAATGGCAGCTTCTGGCTGGGTGCGGCCCTGGGCGCCGGTCTGAGCCTGGTGCTGCTGGATCCCCATGTATTGGGCCCGCAGCTGGGCTGGCGCGTGGGCTTCGGCCTGGGCGCGGTGCTGGCGCTGGCCATCCTGCTGGTGCGTCGCGACGTGCCGGAGAGCCCGCGCTGGCTGCTGTCGCGTGGGCGCGGCGAGGAAGCGCAACGCATCATCGAGCAGATCGAGGCACGCGTACGGGCCCAGCATGGCGAACTGCCACCAGCGCACGGCAGCATCACCTTCCGCCGCCGGGCCGGCACGGGCCTGCGCGACGTCGCGCGCGTACTGCTGCAGCGTTATCCCCGCCGCAGCCTGGTATCCCTGGCGCTGATGGTGTCGCAGGCGTTCTTCTACAACGCCATCTTCTTTACCTACGCGCTGGCCTTGACCCGCTATATGGATGTGTCCGCCGAACGTGTGGCCTTGTACGTGTTTCCCTTCGCGCTGGGCAATGTGCTGGGCCCCCTGGTGCTGGGCCCCCTGTTCGACCGGGTCGGACGGCGGCGCATGATCGCGGCGACCTATGCCGGTTCAGGGGTGGCACTGGCGCTGACGGCCTGGATGTTCCTGCATGGCGGGCTGGGGGCGGACGGCATGGCAGTGTGCTGGTCGGCCGTTTTTTTCCTGGCATCGGCGGCCGCCAGCTCGGCGTACCTGACCGTCAGCGAGGTCTTTCCGCTGGAGACGCGGGCCATGGCGATTTCGATTTTCTATGCCGTGGGCACGGGCGTCGGGGGCGTGATCGGGCCAGTGTTGTTCGGACATCTGATCGAAACCGGCACCCGGGCCGACCTGGCGGGGGGCTATCTGGCCGCCGCCGTGATGGTCATCGGCGCCGGCCTGCTGGCCTTGCGCCATGGCGTGGACGCGGAGCGCAAGCCCTTGGAAGAGATTGCCGCGCCGCTCGGGGCGGAATAGGCCCCCATCCTTATGGACTTTATTGTCAAGTTGCGACCACTTGTACGACCCGAAACACAGGGACGTGGACCTTGGTCTATGATCGGGTTTCGAGTTGTCCACGCAAGCCGAGGTATGCATGAACTGGAAGTTCACCGCTGTTTTTCTACTCGCCGGGCTGACCGCCTGCGCCCACAACGATAATATCTCGTCGACCGGTGCGTCGACGTCCAGTACCAGTAGCGGCAGCGCCGCCACGGATGGCGGCAGCAGCAGTAGTTCTTACGGTGGCGGCGGATCTGGTGGCAGCGCTTACGGCGGCAGTGGCGGCTATGCCAGCCCCACCGGCGGCTACGGCGGTAGCGCCATGAGCAGCGGCGGCGCCAGTTGCGACGCCCAGTCCGTACAGAACTTGATAGGCAAGACGCTTACCAACGAGACCACCGAGCAGGCGCGTACGGGATCGCATTCCGCCAAGGTGCGAGTGCTCAAGCCCGGGCAAGTGATGACGATGGAATACGATCCTTCCCGCATCAACCTGATCACCGACAAGAACAACGCGCTGACCGCCCTGCGCTGCGGCTGATCTCCCCATCGGGTCCTGGATATCCCACGGGTATCCAGGACCCGATTCTTCCTGCTTATTTCACATCGGTGATGCGGGCCGGCAGATCGCGGCCGTGGTACTTCTTGTAGATGGTGTTCAGGTTGCCATTTTTCATGTTGGTGACCACCCATTTATTGACCCAGTCTTTCAGGGCCGGCTGGTCTTTCTGCATGGCGATGCCCAGGTCGAAGTCCTTCTGCTCGAACTTCATTTCCAGGTTGCGCTTGGGCGCGCGCTTCTGCATTTCGGACAGATTGGACGGCGTGCTGGAGAAGATGTCGATCTGGCCCGTCACCATGGACGTGATCAGGGTAGCGTCATCTTCATAACGCTGGATGTCCGCGCCCTTGGCCAGTTGCGTGGTGATGGTGTCGTTGACGGTGGCGCGCGTCAAGCCGATGCGCTTGCCGTTGAGGTCTTCATAGCCCTTGATCTTGATGTCCTTGGGCGCGCCGACGATCAGCGAGATGACAGCGTAAGGCACCGAGAAGTCCACGACCTGCGCCCGTTCCGGCGTGATCGACAAATCGGCGATGACCAGGTCGGCACGCTTGGCCTGCAAGGTCGGCACCCGCGCGGCGTTGGTGATCTGGACGATTTCCAGCTTGACGCCCAGGTCCTTGGCCACGGCCTTGGCGGTGTCGACGTCCGAACCCACCGGCTCCAGTTTTTCGTCGACATAGCTGAACAGCGGCGTGCCCATGGCGATGGCCACGCGTATCTTGCCCGCTTTCTTGATGTCGTCCAGCTGATCGGCCAGGGCCGCATGCGCGGTACCCGCCAACAACACGGCAGCCATGCAGCCACGCAGGAAGAATTGATTCAGTTTCAAGGTTGTCTCCTCTTTGCTCTTTGGTAATGCGTTTGAAAAACCAGGGTTGGTCAACGCGGCAGCGCCCGCTTGTGGCGGCGCTGTCGATGTACTTCTGTCAGTACTGTTCTTTTGATGATGTCGCCGTAATCGTTGTTGCGTCAGCACGGTTCTTCTGATGATGTCGCCGTAACGGTCGAGGTGCTTGCCGAACTTTCTAAAGACCGTTCTGCAAGAAGGTCCGCAGCTCGGGCGTCTGCGGCGCATCGAGCATGGCGCCCTCGCCCACTTCCCAAACCTTGCCTTGATGCATATAAATGATGCGATCAGCCAGACGCTTGGCGAAGGCCATTTCATGGGTCACCAGCAGCATCGTCATCCCCCCCGCCGCCAGGTCCTCCATGACGC
This sequence comes from Bordetella sp. LUAb4, assembly GCF_021325795.1. Lineage (GTDB taxonomy): Bacteria > Pseudomonadota > Gammaproteobacteria > Burkholderiales > Burkholderiaceae_B > Bordetella_C. The sequence continues at coordinate 268,319 of NZ_JAHPZX010000002.1, forward strand.
GCAGGACCTCACCGGTAAGTTGCGGATCCAGCGCCGAGGTCACCTCGTCGAACAGCATCACCTTGGGCGACATGGCCAGCGACCGGGCAATGGCCACGCGCTGCTGCTGGCCGCCGGACAGTTGTTCCGGGTAGGCATCCGCCTTCTGCGCCAGGCCCACCTGGTCCAGCACCTTCATGGCGATGGCGCGCGCTTCGTCGCGGCCCATCTTCTTCACGTGGCGCAGGGCTAGCATGATGTTTTCCTGCACGGACAGGTGGGCGAACAGGTTGTAGCTCTGGAAGACGATGCCCACTTCCAGGCGCAGCTGGCGCAGGTTCACCTGGGGATCGTCGACGCGGATGCCGCAGACTTCGATCGATCCGTCGTCTATGGTTTCCAACCGGTCGATGCAGCGCAGCGCGGTGCTTTTGCCCGAACCGCTGGCACCGATGATGGCGATCATTTCGCCCTTCGCCACTTCGAAGGACACCCCTTGCAGTACCTGATTGCTGCCGAAGCTTTTATAAACCTCGTCCAGCTTAACGATTGCCGACATTCAGCTTGTTCTCCAGCGATTGGCTCCAGCGCGACAGCGGGTAGCACAGGACGAAATAAAACACCCCGACGAGGCCGAAGATCAGGAAAGGTTCGAACAGGGAATTGTTGATGATCTGCCCGGCCCGCGTGAGCTCGATGAACCCGATCACCGACGCCAGCGACGTCATTTTGATCAGTTGCACCAGAAAGCCCACCGTCGACGGCAGGGCCAGCCGCACTGCTTGCGGGATGATGACCAGGCGCAGGGTCTGCCAGCGCGTCATCGCCAGGCATTCAGAGGCCTCCCACTGCGGCTTGGGCATGGCTTCGACACAACCGCGCCAGATGTCGCCCAGATACGCGCTGCTGTAAACCATCAAGGCCATGCCCGCGGCCACCAGGGCCGGCACTTCGTAGCCGTAGACCGACAGGCCGTAGTAGACGATGAACAGCAGGATCAGCAGCGGTATGCCCTGGATCACTTCGATAAAGACCAGGGCGATGCGGCTGAGCCAGCGGCGCGGCGAGATGCGCGCGAGCATCACTCCGAAGCCGCCGATCGCGCCCAGCACGAATGCCAGCAATGAAAGCACCAGCGTCCAGCCTATCGATTGCACCAGGTACAGCAGGTGCGCCATGGAAAATCCGCCCATCATGCCGCTCCCCGCTTGATCGTCGACGTGGGCGAGCCGACCCGCCGCGGGACCCGCTTGCCGGCCTGCAGGGCGGCGCGGCGGATGACGCGGCGGCGCTTGAAGGCATATTCGCCCACCGCCCACGCCAGCAGCTTGATCACCAGCGACAGGATCAGATACAGCGCCGCCACCACGATATAGGTTTCCAGGGAGCGGAAGGTGTCCGACTGCACGGTGTTAGCGATGGCGGTCAGTTCCTCGGCCGATATCTGCGACGCCACGGCGGAAGCCTGCATCATCAGCAGGAACTGGCCGGTCAGGGAGGGATAAACCTTCTCGATGGCCGGCTGCAGCATGACGTGCCAGCCTATGCGCCAACGCGACAGGCCCAGGCACTCGGCGGCTTCCAGTTGGCCGCGTGGCACGGCTTCCAGGCCGGCGCGGATGATTTCGGCGGCATAGGCGCCGATATTGATGGTCATGGCCAGGACGGCGGCCACGAAGGTGGGCATGCGGATGCCGATACTGGCCAGGCCGAAGAACAGGATGAAGATCTGCACCAGGAAAGGCGTATTGCGCACGGCTTCGATGTAGACCGAGCAGGCGCGCGCCAGCCAGCGATGGCGGCTGCGCTTGGCGAACGCCACCAGGGTACCGAGGATGGTGCCGAAGAAAATAGCCACGGTGGTCATCTTGAGCGTCAGCCAGGCGCCCATCAGGAAGACGGGCCAGTATGGCAACAGACTGCCGAAATGCAGGGAAAAGCTCATGGGTGCTGTCTCGTCTTTATCGCCGCGTCCGCTTGGACGTGACCTGATCTTTGGGCGGACTATATCACTGAGGTACGACAACGTACATGCCCTCTATCCCTAGTCTTTCATAGCTTTCACGAAGCTGACGGAGGGTCCTGAGGCGAGGTGCAATATCGTCATACGATGACCGATGAACCGCCGGCGTTTCGTTACACGGGGAGGGCCCTGGCTTCCAGGTCACCGCAACAACTGGAGTGCCGCTGGCGCCGGCCCACGCGCACAATGGCGCCATGCCTGCCCCCATCTCCCCCCTCCCCGCCCCGCTGGCCGAACGCCTGGACCGTCTGGATGACGCCACGCTGGCACGGGATCTCGACGCACGTGGTTGCGCCATCATCGACGGACTGCTGCCGGGCGCGGATTGCGAGACGCTGAGCGCGGCGTACGACGACAAAGGCCCGCCCGGCCAAGCCCGCTATCGCAGTCGTGTGATCATGCAGCGGCATGGCTTCGGCCGCGGTGAATATCAATACTTTGCTTATCCCTTGCCGGACCTGGTGGCCGCGCTGCGCCATGCGTTTTATCCGCGCCTGGTGGGTATCGCCAACGCGTGAAATGCCCGCCTGGGCAGTGCGGTGCGCTACCCGCTCGAGCATCAGGATTTCCTGCGCGCCTGCCACGCAGCGGGCCAGACGCGGCCCACGCCGCTGATCCTGCGCTACGACACGGACGACTACAACTGCCTGCACCAGGATCTCTACGGTGAACACGTGTTCCCCTTGCAGGTAGCGATATTGCTGTCCGAACCGGGCCGCGATTTCGAAGGCGGCGAATTCGTGCTGACCGAACAAAGGCCGCGCCAGCAATCGCGCGTGGAAGTCGTCGACCTGCGCCAGGGCGATGCCGTCGTGTTCGCCGTCAACGAACGGCCCCTGCAGGGCAGTCGCGGCGACTACCGCGTGAAGCTGCGCCACGGCGTCAGCCGCCTGCGCGCCGGCCGCCGCCATACCCTGGGCATCATTTTTCACGATGCGACTTGAGAACGGGGCAATCACGCCGTGCGAAGCTTGCGTCGTGGAAACGTCGTGGTTCAAGCCATAAAACTTTCATCAACGACAAAAAGCTTTTGATTCTTGGCCCTCTATGATGGATGGGGAACGCTCACGGCATGGCATCTACCTACAATGCTTGGGCGCCCACTCCCTCCCGCGCCCAAAAATACGAGCAGGAGCATCATGGCCCGTCAACTTTCGTCCCCCCGTCCTTTTTGGCTGCTGATCGGCAGCGCGACCCTGGCTGCCTGCATCGCGGCAGCTGCTATCGCGGAAACCGCGCCCAAGGGTCCGGCGAACCTCATCGTCACCGGACCCGGCCCGGTGATACTCGACCCCTTGACCGAATGCCAGAACGCGGTGGGAGACAAACCCCGCACCGCGCTTGCCCGCTGCCTGAGCGATGCGCAGCATGCCGCCGACAAGCAGATGCGCCAGGTTTATACGGACGCTGAAAAAGATCTGCGCGGCATTGACTCCGCTGCCACGCCCAAAGCGGTCGCGGCGCTGAAAGATGCGCAGAAGGCCTTCCTGAAATTCCGCGATGCCGAGTGCAAACGCCAAGGCGCCGCGGTGATGGGCGGCAGCGGTGCCGGCGATATCGAAGCGGCCTGCCTGATCAAGCTGACGCGCTGGCGTACTGGCGCGCTGTCGGAAAGCTGAAGCGCCACCGCGTCAAAGCGGATGGCCTTCAAAGCGGATGGCCTTACCCGAAACGGTCAAGCGCATCGCCGATCGGTGGTTGCGCCGATCGGCGATGTGCCCTCCCGCCGGACTATTTGCCCTGCGTGATAAGCCGGGCGCTGCGTTGGCCGCGCGTGTGGATCCAAAGCCAGCTCAGCGCCACGCTCAGACGGTTGCGCATGCCGATCAGGAAGTAGATGTGGGCGATGCCCCAGATCCACCACGCCAACGGCCCGCGCAGCTTGATGCGGCCGAAGTCGATCACGGCCTTGCGCTTGCCTATGGTCGCCAGGTTGCCGCTGTGCTTGTAGCGGAACGGACCTGGAGACGGCGCGCCTTGCAGCCGCGCCTTGATGGCCGTGCCTACATAACGCCCCTGTTGCTTGGCGGCCGGCGCGATGCCGGGCACTGGCGCGCCGTCCGGTCCGGCGATGCTGACGGTGTCGCCCACCGCGTAGATTTCCGGGTGGCCAGGCACGCTGAGGTCCGGCTGGACCAGCACACGGCCGGCTCGATCGGCCGGCACGCCCAGCCACTCCGCGGCCGGCGAGGCACGCACGCCCGCCCCCCACAGCACGGTGTCGGCCTCCAGCCGCGTCTCGCCATAGACCACGCCTTGCGCCGAACACTCAGACACCGTCTGGCCCAGCACCACTTCGACACCCAGTTTTTCCAGGGCCTTCCTGGCGTATTCCGACAAGGACGGATCGAAAGCGCTCAACAGGCGCTGGCCGCCTTCGATCAGGAGCACGCGTGCGCGGCGGGTATCGATGTGGCGGAAATCCGGCGGCAGCGTGACGTGCGCCATCTCGGCGATGGTGCCAGCCAGTTCGACGCCGGTGGGACCACCGCCGATGACCACGAAGGTCAGCAGCGCGGCCTGCCGGCGCGGGTCGGTTTCGCGTTCGGCGTGCTCGAAGGCCAGCAGAATGCGGCGCCGGATCATGGTGGCGTCTTCCAGCGTTTTCAGGCCGGGCGCGTGCGGCATCCAGTCGTCATGGCCGAAATAGGCGTGGCGGGCGCCGGTCGCCAGCACCAGCGAGTCATAGGGGACCTTGGCGCCGTCTTCCAGCAAGACCTCGCGGGCCTGCGTATCGACGCCATTGACCGACGCCAGCAACGTGCTGACCTCGGGGCGGTCGCGCAGCAGGTAACGGATGGGCCAGGCGATTTCCGATGTCGACAGGGAGGCCGTGGCGACTTGGTAAAGCAAAGGTTGGAACAGGTGGTGATTGCGCCGGTCGATCAGCGTGATATCGACGTCCGCTCCCTTCAATCGGTTGATGGCCTCCAGGCCGCCGAAGCCGCCGCCGACGACCACCACGCGATGGCGGCCGGATGTCTTGGTTGGAGGGGAAGAAGCGGAGGGAGAGTCGCTCATGATGCGGATTTTCCTTGATGCAATAGCGGCCACTCGGTTGCTCGATTCGGGGTCGAGCGCAGGTGGATACCGGCGGCCTTATTAGTCAGACGTGCGCTTTGTACAAGGCGCACGGCCGTGAATCACAAGGATACGCTAATTTGCTGCACTGCAAAAAATCACGAAATGGGTCTACCGGCTGGTCTTGCGGTCGTTGCGCAGGCGTTCCGCCACATAGTCGAGAAAGCAGGCGATGCGGGCCGCCAGCTGCGTGTTGCGATAATAGACCGCATTGATGGGCTGGCGCGCTTCGACGGTATCGCGCGCCAGCACCTGCACCAGGTCGCCGCGGCGGCGGTCTTCGTTGGTCATGAAGTCCGCCAGGCAGACCAGGCCTTCGCCGGCCAAGGCCAGTTGCCGCAAGGTTTCGCCGCTGGACGCCATCACTTGCGGACGGATGTGCAGGCTTTCGCCCAGGGCATGGCGCACGGGCCAGTGGTTCAGCGATTCGGGCTCGCTGAAGCCGAGCAGGCTGTGGCGCACGAGATCTTCCGCGCTGCGCGGCTTGCCGTTCTGGGCCAGATAGGCGGGACTGGCCAGGATGCGCAGCGGCGTTATTCCCAGCGGCCGCGCGTGCAGTGTCGAATCGCGCAGAGGTCCGATGCGGATGGCGATATCCGTACGTTGTTCGAGCAGGTCGATGTAGGTATCGGTGGAGTGCAGCGCCAGTTCGATTTGCGGGTATTGGCGGCGGAAGTCGCCCACCAGCGGGACGATGACATGCAGCATGAACGGCGATGCGGCGTCGACCCGCAGCAAGCCGGCGGGTTGCTGGCGGCGCAAAGCCATCTGCTCCTCGATGGCTTCGACCGACTCGACCACGCGGCGTGCCTCGCTGAGCAGCAGTTTGCCTTCTTCCGTCAGCGCCAGGCGCCGAGTCGTCCGATGCAGCAGCGTAGTTTCCAGCTTCTGCTCCAGGCGCCCCAACGTCCGGCTGACCGCCGACACCGTCTGCCCCAGGCGCTCCGCGGCCGCCGTAATGGAACCCGCGTCCACTACCGCGATGAAGGTCTGCATTTCATCCAGGGTCGTTTTCATGCCTGGGAGTATAAGACCCGGGATGGGAACGCTTTCCGCGATACCTCGGAATCTCGCTACCGCAGACAGGGCGCTTTAACGCGTTAGCTTGGTCAGCTCGCAAGCCTGGTTGACTCATGGGAATTCGCCCCGATATAAGTATCCATGACCTCCCCCGCCGTCCAGGTCGATGTGTTGGATGCGTTGTTTCATCCTGCCGTCGCGGCCTGGTTTCATCGTAGTTATGACTCGCCTACGCCTGCTCAGCAGCAAGCCTGGCCTTTGATCCATGCGGGGCGGCCGACGTTGGTGGCGGCGCCCACGGGGTCGGGCAAGACGTTGACGGCTTTTCTGGCGGCCATCGACGAGTTGGTGCGCATGGGGCTGGCCGCGGACGGGGAGCTGCCGGATACCACGCTGGTGCTGTACGTTTCGCCGCTGAAGGCGCTGTCCAACGATATCCGCGTCAACCTGCAGGCACCCCTGGCCGGGATCGCCGAAGAACTGGCCGCCCGCGGGCTGCCGGTGCCCGCCATCCGCAGCGCCGTGCGGACCGGTGATACCTCTCAGAAAGAACGCCAGGCCATGCGGCGGCAACCGCCCCATATCCTGGTCACCACGCCGGAATCGCTCTACGTGCTGCTGGGATCGGCCAGCGGGCGCGCCATGCTCAACGGCGTACGCTCGGTCATCGTCGATGAAATCCATGCCGTGGCCGGCGGCAAACGCGGCAGTCACCTGGCGCTGAGCCTGGCCCGCCTGGATGCGCTGAACGCCCAGCCGCCGGTGCGTATCGGCCTGTCCGCCACGCAAAAGCCGCTGCAGGCGGTGGCCCGCTTCCTGGCCGGCCGCAACGCCGACGGCACCGCCGCGGATTGCGCCATCGTCGATATCGGCCACGGCCGCGCCCGCGACCTGGCCCTGGAAATCCCGCCGGTGCCACTGGAAGCCGTCATGGCCAATGACGTCTGGGAACGGGTCTACGATCGCATGGCGGAACTGGCCGCCGCGCACCGCACCACGCTGGTCTTCGTCAATACCCGGCGCATGGCGGAACGGGCCGCGCGCCATCTGGCCGAGCGGCTGGGCGACGCGGCAGTGGCGGCCCACCACGGCAGCCTGGCCAAGGAAACCCGGCTGGACACCGAACAGCGCCTCAAACAGGGCGCGCTGAAAGTGCTGGTGGCAACGGCTTCCTTGGAATTGGGTATCGATATCGGCGAGGTGGAACTGGTCTGCCAGGTCGGCTCGCCACGCGCCATCGCGGCGTTCCTGCAGCGCGTGGGCCGCGCGGGCCACCAGGTTGGCGGTATCTCCAAGGGCCGGCTGTTTCCCACGTCGCGCGACGATCTAATCGAATGCGCCGCCCTGCTCGATAGCGTGCGGCGTGGCGAACTCGATACCTTGCACATTCCGCACGCGCCCCTGGACGTGCTGGCGCAGCAAGTCGTGGCCGAGGTGTCCAACCAGGAATGGTCCGAAGACGAGCTATACGCCTTGCTGCGACGTGCCGAACCGTATGCCGACCTGCCCCGCGCACGCTATGACGCCGTGCTGCGCATGCTGGCATCGGGCTATACCGGCCGCAACGGCGTACGCGGCGCCTACCTGCATCGCGATACGGTCAGCGGCACGGTGCGCGGCCGGCGGGGCAGCCAGCTGACCGCCGTGACGTCGGGCGGCACCATCCCCGATAACGCCGATTACGCCGTGCTGCTCGAACCGCAAGGCCAGCACATCGGCACGGTCAACGAGGACTTCGCCGTCGAAAGCCTCACCGGTGACGTGTTCCAACTGGGCAATACCGCTTACCGCATCCTGCGCATCGAAACCGGCCGGGTCCGGGTGGAAGACGCCCACGGCATGGCGCCCAATATTCCATTCTGGCTGGGCGAGGCGCCGGGCCGCAGCGGCGAGCTGTCGCAGGCGGTCGCGCGCCTGCGCGGGAACGTGGATGCGTGGATAAAAGAAGGCCGGCATACCGGCGGCACCGGCATGGAGGCCCCGCAAGCCGGAGAGACGCAGATAGAAGGTGAGTACTTAGAAGGTAAGCATGTAGAAGGTAAGCATGTAGAAGGTGAGCAGGTAGAAGGTAAGCACCTAGAAGGCAATCCAGAAGAAGGCGCGCGGCAAGATAGTCCACAAGCCGCGCCAGACTTGCAATACGTCATCGACAAGCTGTGCGGCACCGCCGGTATCGACTCGAACGCGGCGCGGCAGATCGTTGAATATCTGGCCCGCGCCCGCGCCGCGCTGGGCGCCTTGCCCACCCAGGACGTGCTGATCCTGGAGCGCTTCTTCGACGAATCGGGTGGCATGCAGGTGGTGCTGCACGCGCCTTTCGGCAGCCGTATCAACCGGGCCTGGGGGCTGGCGCTGCGCAAACGCTTCTGCCGCACCTTCAACTTCGAGTTGCAGGCGGCCGCCACCGAAGATGCCATCGTGCTGTCGCTTTCCGTCAGCCACAGTTTTCCCCTGGAAGACGTATGGCAATACCTGCACACGGCGACAGCGCGTGACGTGCTGGTGCAGGCGCTGCTGGACGCCCCCTTGTTCAACGCACGCTGGCGCTGGAACGCCACGACATCGCTGGCCATTCCGCGCTACAGCGCCGGCCGCAAGCTGGCGCCGCAGCTGTTACGCATGCGCAGCGAGGACCTGCTGACCGCGGTCTTTCCCGACCAGGCCGCCTGCCTCGAAAACATCGTCGGCGAACGTGAGCTGCCGGATCACCCGCTGGTCGAACAGACCCTGGACGACTGCCTGAACGAGGCCATGGATAGCGCCGGCTGGCTGGACGTCCTGCACCGCATCGAGCGGGGCGAAATCACCCTGTTGTCGCGCGACCTGCCTGCCCCTTCGCCGCTGGCGATGGAAATCCTCAACGCCAATCCCTACGCCTTCCTGGATGACGCGCCGCTGGAAGAAAGACGCACCCGCGCGGTGCAATCGCGCCGCTGGTCCGATCCCGCCAGCAACGACGACCTGGGCGCCCTGGACCCGGCCGCCATCGCGGATGTGGCTGCGCAGGCCTGGCCGCAGGCGCGCAACGCGGACGAGGTGCACGAGGCGTTGATGACACTGGGCTGCATCACCGCCGATGAAGCGGCCGGCCTGGGGACGACGGCCGACTACGAGGAAATTCAGGCAGGGGCCGACGCGGGCTTGGTGGACGATGGCGACGATGAAATCGCAGATGGCGATGACAGCGGCCGCGACGATGACGCGTCCGGGGGCGATGGTGGCGACGGTGGGGCTAATGGTGATTGGCGGCCCTGGTTGCGCGGGCTGGCGCGGTCCGGGCGCGCCACGCAACTGACGCTGCCGGATGGAACACGCTTGTGGACGGCGCTGGAACGCCTGCCTTGCCTGCGGGCAGTCTATCCCACCGCGGGCTGCGAGCCGCCCCTGAGACAGCCTCTGAATCAACCCTTGAATCAGCCCCTGGATCAGTCCCTGGACCAGTCCCTGGACCAGCCTCTGAACCAGCCTCAAACCGCCGCCACCGAAACCTGGCAAAGCGAAGACGCCATCGTCGAGCTATTGCGCGCGCGCCTGTCCGGCAGCGGCCCGCGCACGCTGGCACAGATCGTCACGCCGCTGGCGCTGCCACCGGCGGCAGGCGCCACCGCACTGGCACGGCTGGAACAGGAAGGCGTGGTGCTGCGCGGCCGCTACACCCCGGGCACCACGCAGGAACAGTGGTGCGAAAGGCATCTGCTGGCGCGCATCCATCGTCTGACCATCGCCCACCTGCGGCGCGAAATCGAACCGGTGACGCGCCAGGACTTCATGCGCTTTCTCTGCCACTGGCAAAGGCTGGCCCCCGCCACGCGCGGCCAGGGCGCGGCGGCGCTGAGCGAGGTCCTGGACCTGCTGGAAGGCTATGAAGCCGCGGCCGGCGCCTGGGAAGCGGACCTGCTGCCGGCCCGCGTGTTGGACTACCAGCCAGCTTGGCTGGACGATCTGACGCGCGCCGGCCGCCTGGCCTGGCTGCGTATGCCGGCACCGGGCCGTAGCGCCGTTGCGACCGTGCGGGCCACGCCCATCGTGCTGCTGCCCCGGCGTCAGTTGTCAGGCTGGCAAGCGCTAGGCGATCCGGCGAACCTGGACACGCTATCAGGGCGCGCCCGCGACGTCCACGACGCCTTGCGGACCGAAGGGGCGATGTTCTTCGATGAATTATTGGCCGTCGCCCGCCTGTTGCCGGTGGAACTGGAAAATGCCCTGGTCGAACTGGTGGCGGCCGGACTGGTCACCGCGGACAGCTACGACGGCCTGCGGGCTTTGCTGCTACCTGCCTCGCGGCGCGCGCCGTCAGGCGGCGGCAGCAGACGCCGCCGTGGCGCGCCTCCCCCCGGCCTGGATCAAGCAGGCCGCTGGGCCATCGTGCGGCGGGCGCTGCCGGTGGGCGTCGCGGCAGCAGACAACGGCGTAAGCACCCGTACCCGCACTTCAGTCCAGGATCCCGCGCAACTGGAGCATCTCGTGCATGTCTTGCTGCGCCGCTATGGCGTGGTGTTCTGGCGCCTGCTGGACCGCGAGGCAAGCTGGCTGCCACCGTGGCGCGACCTGCTGCCGGTACTGCATCGCATGGAAGCCCGGGGGGAAATCCGCGGCGGACGTTTCGTTGCCGGCCTGGCGGGCGAGCAGTTTGCCCTGCCTGAAGCCATCCCCGTGCTGCGTGGCCTGCGCCGGCAAGATGGCGACGGCGCCTGGATCGCCCTATCCGCCGTCGACCCATTGAATCTCTGCGGCACCCTGCTGCCGGGCGAAAAAATTCCCGCCGTGGCCGGCAATCGTATTCTGCTGCGCGACGGCCTGCCCATGGCAGCCTGGGTGGCGGGAACGCTGCGGGAGTTGGCGCCGTTGACGGCTGAAGAACGGCAGGCGGCTCAGGCCGCACTGACAAGGCGCGGCTGACCCTGATGGCTGAGGGGTGGCTGAGGGGTAGTTGACATGGTGTCAACCAGACGTTGATGGCATTTCCCTTGATGCGGAAAAAACAGCAATCACCGCTTGACAAACTCGGGACGCCAAATCCGAGAGCAAATCCGGGCAGATCCGGCGCGATTTATCCAGCCCATTGATTTAAAAGGGCTTTTAAAATTTTCCCAAAACCTATCCCTAGACTTGTCCACAGAAGATGTTGATAAGTCCTGCCCTCAAAAAGCGGTGCCTGCCCCCTTTTATTCCTCGAATCGGCGATCCGGTGGCGCAATTTTATGCTGTATATTTATCCAGTGCATTCTTTTTTACACCGTTCTTTTTGTCGTCCTTCCTGCCGTTCTTTCCTTGCCGTCCTGTCCAAACACCACAGCACAACAGTCCGATCTCCCGCCCCCTATTTAGTTCCCTATCCAGTCCCGGCAACCCTGTTCTCATGTCCTCCCCTGTCACCCTTGCCCCCGAGCGCATCCACCCCGCCCTATGGCGTGGGACGCAACTCGCGCGCGGCACCCGGGCGACGATACGGACAGGCCACCCTCAACTGACACGTGAACTGCCCGACGGCGGCTGGCCTACCGGCGCCCTGACCGAACTCTTGCTGGCGCGCCCGGGCATCGGCGAGCTTCGTTTGCTGCAACCCGCCCTGGCCGCCCTGCCGGCGGACGGCCCGATCGCCCTGGTGCAGCCCCCCTGCGTCCCGCATATCGCGGCCTGGAGCGGTGCCGGCCTGGACCCTGAACGCTTGTGGTGGATAGACCCCGCACGCGAAGCCGACGCCCTGTGGGCCGCCGAGCAGATCCTGAAAAACGGCAGTTGCGCCGCGCTGCTGTGCTGGCTGCCACGGGTCCGTACCGCCAACCTGCGCCGCCTGCATCTGGCCGCCCAGGCCAGCGGCACGCTGCTGTTCGCCCTGCGGCCGGCGCGCGACGCCAGCCAGGCTTCGCCGGCACCCTTGCGGCTGGAACTGCGTACCGTCAGCGGCGGCCTGGCCATCAATCTGCTCAAACGGCGTGGACCCGTTTGCGCCCAACCCTTGTTCATCGCGCTGGACACCGCCCTGGTGCCGCGCCTCCTGCCTACGCATGCCCATTCCGCTCTGGATCGCCGTATCCCTGCCCAGGCTGGCGCTGGACGCACTGCGTCCGCCCTGGCCACTTGAAAGCACGGCTTGCGCGGTCATGCAGCAGGATCGCGTCCTGGCCCTGACGAGCACCGCCGCCGACCTTGGCATCCAGCCAGGCCTGCGGCGGGGTGGTGTCACGGCCATCGCCCCGCAGGTCATCATGCTGGAACGCGACGTCGCCGCCGAGGACGACGCACGCCAGGCCACCGCTCTGGCATTGCTGCAATACACGCCCGAAGTCACGCTGGCCAGCGCCGATACCGTCCTGCTGAATGTGGGCGCCAGCCTGCGCGCTTTCGGCGGACCGCGTCGGCTGCTGCGCCGCGCCCGCGCCACGGTCGCCAGCCAGGAATTGCTTGCCGTGTTGGCGATGGCGCCCACCGCGGCCGGCGCCTGGCTGCTGGCGCAAGGCCAGGCACGCCGGCGCCGGGTCATTCGCCTGGCGGCGCTGACGCGGCGGCTCGATGCCCTGCCCTGCGGCTTGCTGCCGCAAGCCCAGCCTTATCAGGACTGGCTGCGCGGCATCGGCTGCCCCACGCTGCGGCACTTGCGCGCCCTGCCGCGCGCCGGCCTGCAACGGCGCTGCGGACCGGAACTCATGCTGGCCTTGGATCGCGCCTATGGCCGGGCGCCCCAGGCGCACGCCTGGCTGGCGGCGCCGCCCAGTTTCCGGCGCCGCCATGAGCTGATCGAACGCATAGAACACACCGACGCCGTGCTGGCGGTGACCACGCGCCTGCTGGAGCCGCTGTGTGGCTGGCTGGCCGCGCATCAATTGGCCGTCCCCCGCCTGCGGCTGGAACTGGAACACGAGCGCGGCCGCCACGCCCGGCCTCCCACGCCCCTGGACGTGGCCTTGGCCGAACCCGCCTGGCAGGCCGGCCATCTGCAGGCCTTGCTGCGCGAGCGCCTGGGCCGCCTGACATTGGAAGCTCCCGTCATCGCGGTGGTGCTGGACGCACCCGACACCGTGGCGCGGCCGGGCAGCAATACCACCCTGTTCCCCGATCCTTCGCAACAGGCCGGCGACCAGGCGCGCCTGCTGGACCTGCTGGCCGCGCGGCTCGGCCGCGAACGCGTGCGCGTGCCTTGTCCAGCCGCCGATCATCGCCCCGAGGCCGCCAACCGCTGGCGCCAGGCGCACGATGCGGCACCGGCCGCCACGCCCGTCCTGGCGCTGGATCGTCCCTATTGGCTGCTCGATCCGCCGCAAGCCCTGCGGGTGCGCGATCAACGACCTGTTCATGGCTCGCCCCTGACGCTGGTGCGCGGCCCGGAACGGATCGAAAGCGGCTGGTGGGATGAAGGCCTGGCCTTGCGCGATTACTTCGTCGCCGAAGACGCCGAGGGCGCGCGCTACTGGATCTATCGCGAACGCGATGAGCAGGACGGCCGCTGGTTCCTGCACGGCCTGTTCGGCTGAGTCCGAGACCTGGGACTGCCATCAGTACCGACAACGACAACGACAGCCGCACAGCGCACCCTGCCCCTCGAGTGATCCATCATGCAGATACTGGAAGACGACGACGACCGCGATGACGACGACGAAGACGACGGCCTGGCCGCTGTCGTGCCGTCTTTGCCCGGCTACGCGGAACTCTGCTGCCTGTCGAATTTTTCCTTTCTGCGCGGCGCCTCCCATCCGGAAGAACTGGTCGAGCGCGCTGCCGAGCTGGGCTACGAAGCGCTGGCCCTGACCGACGAATGTTCCCTGGCTGGGGTGGTGCGCGCCCATGTCCAGGCCAAGACCAGCAAGCTGCGCCTGATCATCGGCAGCAGCTTCACACTGGCGGCGGGTATCGCCACGAACGATCCCCCGCCCCGCATCGTGCTGCTGGCGCAGACCCGTGAAGGCTACGGCAATCTGGCGGAACTGATCACGCTGGCCCGCACCCGCGCGGCAAAGAAAGGCAGTTATATGCTGGCGCCCGCCGATCTGGAAGCGCCTCCCGCCCCGTATGCGCATCTGCGCCACATGCCCGATTGCCTGGCCATCCTGGTGCCGGACCATGGCGTGAGCGCCGACGTGCTGGCCCGCCAGGCGTTCTGGCTGGCGGGCCTTTTCCCCGACCGCGCCTGGCTGGGCCTGGCCCTGCAGCATCACAGCCGCGACGACCTGCATCGTGCGCACGTCGACGCGGCCGCGCAGGCCAGCGGCTTGCCGGTGGTCGCGTTGGGCCTCACTGAAATGCATCTGCGTTCACGCAAGCCGCTGCACGATACGCTGACCGCCATACGCCTGGGCAAGCCGGTACGCGAATGCGGCTATGCCTTGGCGGCGAATGCCGAACGGCATCTGCGTTCGCGCCTGCGTCTGGGCTATCTGTATCCCGCCGCGGCACTACGCCAGGCGCTCTTCATCGCGCGCCGCTGCACGTTCAATCTCGAAGAACTGCGCTACGAATATCCGGATGAAATCGTGCCCAAGGGCAGCACGCCGGCCACGTATCTACGCGAACAAACCTGGCTGGGCGCGCAGCGGCGCTTCGGCGCCACCACACCGCCCAACGTGGCCGAGCAGATAGAAAAAGAATTGGCGCTGATCCAGGCGCTGCACTACGAGGCCTATTTCCTGACGGTCTACGACATCGTCCAGTACGCGCGTGAAAAAAAAATCCTGTGCCAGGGCCGCGGCTCGGCCGCCAATTCGGCGGTCTGCTATTGCCTGGGCATTACCGAAGTGAATCCGGCGCAAGGCAACAGCCTGTTCGAACGCTTCATCAGCAAGGAACGCGACGAGCCGCCGGACATCGACGTCGACTTCGAACATCAGCGCCGCGAAGAGGTGATCCAGTACATCTACGGCAAATACGGCCGGCCGCGCGCCGCCCTGACCGCCGTGGTCATCAGCTATCGTCCGCGCAGCGTGCTGCGCGATACCGGCAAGGCATTGGGTGTGGATCCCGCCATCGTCGATGCCGTGGCCAAGGCCCATCAGTGGTGGGACGACAGGCGCGCGCTGCTGGAAGGTTTCGGCAACTGCGGGTTGGACCCTGAATCCCCTGTCGCGCGCCAATGGGCCGCGCTGGCCACGCAACTGCTGGGTTTCCCACGCCACCTGTCGCAGCATCCGGGCGGCTTCGTCATCGCGCGCGGCAAGCTGTCGCGCCTGGTGCCGATCGAGAACGCCGCGATGGCCGACCGCAGCGTCGTGCAATGGGACAAGGACGACCTCGACGCCATGCGCCTGCTCAAGGTGGACGTGCTGGCGCTGGGCATGCTGTCGGTGATCCGGCGCGCGCTGGAGTTCACCAGCATGCGCCGCGGCCGGCCCTTCGCGATGCAGGACGTGCCGCAAGAAGATAAGGCCACCTACGACATGATCAGCGATGCCGACACGGTAGGCGTCTTCCAGATCGAATCGCGCGCGCAGATGACCATGCTGCCGCGCCTGCGGCCGAAAACGTATTACGACCTGGTCATCGAGGTGGCCATCGTGCGGCCTGGTCCTATCCAGGGCGGCATGGTGCATCCCTATCTGCGTCGCCGCCAAGAGCTGGAACCCATCACGTATCCCAGCGAAAAAGTGAAGGCGGTGCTGGAACGCACCAACGGCGTACCCATCTTCCAGGAGCAGGTCATGCAGATCGCCATGGTGGCCGCTGGTTTCACGGGGGGCGAGGCCGACGAGTTGCGCCGTTCCATGGCGGCGTGGCGGCGCAAGGGCGGTGTCGATAAATTCCGCGTCAAGCTCATCGGCGGCCTGCTGGCGCACGGCTACACCAAGGACTTCGCCGAAGCCATCTTCCGCCAGGTCGAAGGCTTCGGTGAATATGGTTTTCCGGAAAGCCATGCCGCCAGCTTTGCCTTGCTGGCCTATGTCAGTTCCTGGCTCAAGCGCCACGAGCCGGAGGCCTTCCTGGCCGCGCTGCTGAATTCCCAGCCCATGGGGTTTTATGCACCGGCGCAACTGGTGCAGGATGCGCGCCGCCATGGCGTGCGCGTGCTGCCGGTCGATGTGATGCATAGCGAGTGGGAATGCACCTTGGTGCACAAGGGGGAGACGCACGCCGCGGACGAAGCCGCCGCCATCGAAGGCGCAATGTGCGCTCGCCATGCGCCGTCGCATGAACATGCGGCGCCGCCTCGTCCCGCCGTGCGCCTGGGCCTGAACCGCGTCAAGGGCATGTCGCAGGCCGCCGCCGATCGCATCAGCGCGGCGCGCGCCGTCGCGCTTTTCCAGGACAGCGAAGACCTGGCGCGCCGCGCCGACCTGAATCGCCACGAACTGGACGCCTTGGCCGCGGGCGATGCCTTGCGCACGCTCGCCGGCCATCGCCGTCAGGCACGGTGGGCTGCGGCCGCGGGCGGACCCGTGCGCGGCCTGCTGCGCGATGCCGCCATCGTCGAAGACGCCATGCCGGAACTGTTACCGCCCGAGGAAGGCCAGACCATCGTCGACGATTACCGGGCATTGGGACTGACCTTGAACCGCCATCCTTTGGCGCTGCTGCGCGAAGCCTTGCGCGCGCGCCGCTTCGAGACCGCGGCGATCCTGCACACCTACCCGGACCGGCGCCTGGCACGCGCCTGCGGCATCGTCACCGTGCGCCAGCGGCCCGGCACCGCCAAGGGCACCATCTTCCTGACAATCGAAGACGAGACCGGCGCGGTGAATGCCGTCGTGCGGCCGGAGCTGATCGAAAGCCAACGCAAGGAATTGCTGGGTGCGTCACTGCTGGGCATCTATGGTGTCTGGCAGAACGTGAATCAAGTCCGGCACTTGATCGCCAGCCGGCTGGTGGACCTCACGCCCTTGCTGGGTGCCTTGAATACCCGCAGCCGGGATTTTCATTGATGGGCATGCCACAGCTTTTTCCCTACCCTGCCGGTTAAGCAGCCTGCTCGGCCCAACGCTGAGCATGACGCACCGCGGGGGCATACCGCTTGCTGAATCACTGTCGATCACGCGGAATTCGCCGCGTGCATCAGCCGTCACCTCGGCGGCCCTATCAAGCACAGGAGTCCGATGATGAGCCAGCAATCGAATCAGCAAGGCCAAAAGCAGCAGGATCAACAAGGCCAGGCCGGTCAGCAGCAGAATCAGGATCAACAGCGCTCGCAGCAGCAACAGCAGCAGAACCGTCCGGGCCAGCAACAGCAGCCTGGTCAGAAGCCGTCCGGCGGTCAAGGCCAGGGGTCGCATGGCAGCAGCGACCAAAACAAAAACATGCAAAAGCAGCGCTGATCGGTATGACGCAACGCACAACGAGCAGGCATGGCTGACCAAGTGCCAGCCCTCATAGTGCAAACGGCTCTGTAGAGCCACCCGCCGGCGGCGGTGCTTCCCGGTTCGAAACGAACTGAAGGCCCGCCTTGAAACAAGCCGGCGGACGCACCCCGGTCATGGTCTCCTCCGCAAAGGCCGTGGCCGGGGTGTCTTATTTCGGCAAAAAGGGCGTGGCATCGATAGGCGTGGCCACGCCCGCCAGCTGCGCTGTCAACAAGGCCGCGCTGCCGCAAGCCAGGGTGAAACCCAAGGCCCCCTGCCCCACGTTCAGCCATAGATTCTGTGCCGACCGGCTGGGCCCGATGATGGGCTTGCTGCCCGGCGTGGCGGGCCGCAGGCCGGCCCAGGCCACTGCGGCATCCAGATCCAGCTTGGGGAAAATCTCCGCCACCTGATGTTTAAGCAAGGCGATGCGTTGCGGATCGATGGCGGCATCGGCGCTACCGATGTCCACCATGGCGGCGATGCGCAGCGTCTTGCCCATCCGTGCATAAACGATGCGCCGCTCGTAGTCGGTCACGCTGATGGCCGGGCCTTCATCCTCGTGCGCCAGCGGCACGCTCAGGCTATAGCCCTTGAGCGGATACAAAGGCAGGTCTTCGCCCAGCGGGCCAAGCAAAGTCCGGCTGCCCAGGCCCGACGCCACCACGAAAGCTTCGGCCTGGATGTCGCCCTTATCGCTATCGGCGGCGGTAATGACAGCGCCGCGCCGGCGCAATCCACGAACGTTCGTGCTCATGCGCAGCGCCACGTTGGGCAGCGTCTTCAACTTATCGAACAGCCCCTCGGTGAACAGGCGGCAGTCGCCGCTCTCTTCGCTGGGGGTGTAGATGGCACCCGCCAGCTTTCCGCGCATGCCGTTCAAGGCGGGCTCCAGCGCCAGGGTTTCCTCGGCCGACAGGATCGATTGATCCGCCCCGTGCGCGGCCTGGTAGGCCACCAGCCGCCGCGCCTTCTCCAGCAGCTCCGCGTCGCGGTACGCGATCAGCTTGCCGTTGCGCACATGGCCGAACTCGATCGGCTCCTGCGCCAGCAGGCCGTGCATGGCGTCGCGGCTCAGATACGACAGGGTCGAGAGCTCAGCCGTGGACGTGCGCGCGACCGACGCGCGGCAGGCCAGCACGAAATCCAGGCACCAGCGCCACTGATGCGGGTCCAGGCGCGGACGGAATCGCAAGGGCGAATCGGCTCGCAACAGCCAGCTGGGCACATTGGGCAGCACGCCAGGCCCCGCCAACGGCGCCACATAGCTGTAGCTCAGCTGCCCGCCATTGGCGAAACTGGAAACCTCGGCGGGCCGTTCCCGTGAGTCCACCAGCGTCACGTCGAAACCCTGGCGAGCCAGGAAATAAGCGGAGGTCACGCCGACCACGCCGGCACCGATCACGCATACACGCATGAAAACATCCTGAAAGATCCATCTGGGGCGATTCTGGACTTTGCACGAGGCGCCCGCAAATGCCAAAGCCGGCAGCGGACATAACCTTTGGATATGGGACCAAACGCAAAAGCGGTGTTTGCCGACTGTGGTTTCCCGCCCAGGCTTTCCCGTTCAGGGTTTCCCGTTCAGGGTTTCCCGTTCAGGGTTTCCCTTATAGACGCCCCATGCGGACCGATTCTGGGTAAGCTGCCGCATAACCTTCAGCTATTGTCTTACGAATCCGCCCATGCGCCTGCGCCACATAGAATTGTTCGAAGCCATCCGCGCCACGGGATCGCTCAGCCGCGCCGCCCAGACCCTGCATATCTCTCAACCAGCGGCCAGCAAGATGCTGGCGCATGCCGAGGCGCAGGTCGGCTTCAAACTGTTCGAACGCATCAAGGGACGGCTGCAGGCCACCCGCGAAGCGGACATCCTGGCGCCGGACATCGCCCGCCTGTCGCGCGACCTCGAAAGCGTACGCAAGCTGGCCGCCAATCTCAGGCACCATCCGCAAGGCCATTTGCGCCTGGGCTGCGCGCCCAGCCTGGGCCTGGGCATCGTACCGCGCGCCACCGGGCTGAGCCGGGCTCGGCAGCCGGACATCACCTTCAGCATTCACACGCATCACACGGGGGAATTGATCGCCGGCCTGCTGGCGCGGGAAATCGACATGGCGGTGACGTACGAGCCGCCCGCCCACCCGGGCATCGCCCGTATCGACCTGGACCGTTCGGAAATGGTCTATGTCAGCCGCGCGGCCGACCCTGCGCCCATGCCGCTGGCGGCCGTCGACGGCAGCCGGCTGATTTCCATGGATCCGCAAGATCCGCTGGGCGGGCTGCTGCAGGCCGCCTTGGCCGAGCATGGCACCAGCCTGGGCACCGCGCTGCGTGTGCATACCCATTACATGGCCTGCGCCATGGTCGAGGCGGGCTGCGGCGATGCGATCGTCGATGCCTACAGCGCCCAAGGAGTGGCCCGGCCCAGCCTGTCACTGCGCCGGCTGGAGCCCCCGGTGTATTTCCATATCGGCGCCCTGGTCCACGCCGACGACCCGCTGTCCTCGCTGCATCACGGGTTTCTGGACTGCCTGCGCGAGGCATGCGCGGAAGCGGCCAAATCCTTGCCTTAGGGCGGGGATGATTTCAGATGGCGGGGCTGAGTTGGGCCAGGCTCGACCCGCCGGGGTCGGGTCGGGTCGGGTCGATGGCTTAGATGCCCGGCGCCGGGTACAAGCTGCGGACCGGCGGCAGGACGCAGTTTCTGGCCACGCGCCAGGAAGGCTGATTGTCCGACATCGCGGGTTTGACCAGTCCCCCGCCCGGCACGGACCACACGACACTGGCGATCCAGTCCTCGCCTATCGTCCAGCAGCATGCGTTCCAGGAACCCGCCGGCGCGCGCAGAGCCCAACCATCAGCCTGGGCACGCAGACCGACTTTGCGCATATCCGCCGGGAAGTCCAGGCCGGCGGCCTTGATGAATGACTCTTTCAAAGTCCATAGCTGGTAAAAAAAAGTCAGACGATCCGCCTCCGGCAAAGCCTGCAAGTGCGCTTGCTCGGCCGCGTCGCAGCACCATTGCGCCAACGCCTCCAGATCTCTTTCCCGCTTGCGCTCCAGGTCAACGCCCAGCCGCCAGCCGGGCGGCCCCTGGGCCACCAACGCATGCCCATCGCTATGGCTGAGCGACCAGGCCTGCACGGTTGCCGGGCCGGCGGCCTGCCGCGCGTCGAGGACCTCGCCCTCCGCGCTGACCCCGGCCTGCTGCAACGCGGACCGACTGACACGCCATTGCAACTCCGCGCGAGGCGTCCGCGGCGCCCCGGCGCGCAGGGCATCGGCGGGCGACAGGTCGCCGGCGGCATAGTCGGCAGCCGCGGCAGGGCAAGCCCACAACAAGGTAGGGGAACTGGCAGGTTCGGCGAGGACAACAGGAATAGCGCGGATAAATTCGCCTGCGGATGCGGAATTTATGCCGTCCACCGGAACTGAAATCTTGGTTTCCGACACCGTGTAATCCTGTTCAATGGCTTCTAACTGGCCGTCAGATGGCCTTCTATGGCCGATTAGCTGACATCATCCTGAATCATGACAAAATGTATTGCAATATGGAGACAATGTAACAAGATAGTCCCATGGAAGACTCCGCAGCCCGGTACACTGCGCGCCATGCTGAAATTTTCAATTCCGCAGTGGCACGCCTGGGCGCCCGGAATTGAGAGTGTGGACGCTTGGCGGGAGTGGGCGCAATGCCCTTTCATCCCGTCGACGGACACGCGGGCGCCCACGCCAGATCTCGGATTCCTCCCCGCAATGCAACGCCGTCGGCTCAGCCCGCTGGCGCGCATGGCCGTGGGCAGCGCCTGGCCCTTGACCCGGGATGGTGAAACCTTACCCATGGTCTACGCTTCGCACCATGGTGAAACCACCAGAGGTTACGAGTTATTGCACACGCTGGCGCAAGACCAGCCGCTGTCGCCGACGTCCTTCAGTCTGTCGGTGCACAACGCCTGCGCGGGCATGTGGTCCATTCTGCGGCACGATACCACCGAGACCGTGGCCTTGTCGGTGCAGGGGGACGGCCTGGAAAGCGCCATCGTCGAAGCCTCTCTGCTGCTGGCGGCCGGCCATTGCGCAGTGCTCGTGGTATTGGCCGAGGAACAGCCACCCGCGTCCTATACGGCGTGGATCGATGACATCCCCTTTCCCTACGCCCTGGCGCTGCGCCTGACCGAAGGGCAGGACTTCCAGCTGAAACTGCTTGCGCCAATGGCGGGAGAGCCGGCGACGCCTGCCGCGGCGCGCGTCTCTATTCCTGTCGCAGGGGATCCAGCAGCGCTTACCGCGGGCGCTCACGCCACGCCCACGGCGAGCGAGTCCATCGCTCTACCCAATCCATTGAACCTCTTGCGCCACCTGGCCTTGGGCAGCCGCGCCTGGACGCACTCGCATCCGCGGCGCCAGTGGCGCTGGCAGCACTCGTCATGAGCATGGAAAACAGTATCGAACCCCTCGTCGAAGCCCTGCCGCCACGGCAGGATGCGTGGCTGCTGCGCCTGTTCGCCACCGCCTTCGCCTTCACCGCCTTCGGCCTGGGCGGCCTGTTCCTGCGGCTGGTGGTCTTTCCGCCGCAACGGCTGTTGTGCCCCGATCTGTCGCGCCGGCAGCAGCGCGCACGGGGGGCCATCTTCTGGATGTTCCGCCTGTTCATCCGCCTGCTGGTGCGTACGGGCATCCTGACCTACGAATTCCGCGGCGCCGAAGGGCTGGGCCGCCCCGGCCAGATGATCGTGGCCAACCACCCATCGCTGCTGGACGTGGTGTTCCTGCTCGGCCACGTCCCGCGCGCCAATTGCATCGTCAAGCACAGCCTGGCCACCAATGTCTTCACCGCCGGGCCGGTGCGCAACGCCCGCTATATCACCAACGACGAGAGCCTGGAGATGTTCGACCGCGCCGCCCAGGTGCTGCGCGATGGCGAAACGCTGCTGGTGTTTCCGGAAGGCACGCGCACGCCGCGTGGCGGTTCCCCGCGCTTTCATCGGGGCGCCTGCGCCATCGCGATGCGCGGCGCGCGTGTCATCACGCCGGTCGTGATCCACATGAATACGCGCAGCCTGACCAAGGGCGAGCCGTGGTACCGCATACCGCGCCAACGCATGCACTACATCTTCGAGGTCGGCGCCGACGTCGATCCGCAGCGTTGGACCAGTCAGCACCCGCTACCGATCGCGGGTCGCCTGATGAACGAACATCTGCATAACTATTTTGAAATGGAGCTGAAGCGGGATGAGCCAGCTGGAAAATGAAATCAAAGTCCTCGTTATCGAGGCCCTGGGGCTGGAAGACATCACCCCCGCGGATATCGATAACGACGCCGAGCTTTTTGGCGACGGGCTGGGCCTGGATTCCGTCGATGCACTGGAGTTGGGTCTGGCCTTGCAAAAGCGTTATGGCATCACCATCGATCCCGAAACACGGAACATGCGTAACCATTTCGCCACCATAAGCAATTTGAGTGAGTTCGTCTCGGCGCAACGTAGCGCCTGAGTATCTGGAGCAAGTGTGATGCAGACCCGGGAAGACATTTTCAACGTGCTTCGCGACGCGATGGTAGACCTTTTCGAAATCGAGCCCGACCGCGTGGTGCCGACCGCCAATCTTTATACCGACCTGGAGATCGACAGCATCGACGCCATCGATCTGCTCGATCACATCAAGCGCAAGACCGGCCACAAGCTGGCCGCGGAAAATTTCCGCGCGGTGCGTACGGTGCAGGACGTCGTCGAAGCGGTGATGCGGCAACAGGAAGCCGCCGCATGACGCGAGCCGTTCTGGCGCTCGCTTTGCTGGCAGCGGGGCTGGCCTACCCGTTTGTCGTGTATGCCGGCCTGCAGGGAGGCGGCGCCCGCTGGATCGCGCTGCCACTGGCCGCGCTATGGCTGGCGCGTGCACTGACGGCGCCACCCGGCCAAGCCGGTGGACGCCTGCTGCCGGCTTTGGCCCTGGCCTTCTGCCTGGTGCTGGCCTTTGCCGAGGATCCGCGCTGGCTGCTGTGGTACCCGGTGCTGATCAACGCGGGCCTGTGCGCGGTGTTCGGTGCCAGCCTGGCGCGCGGCATGCCTGCCATCGAGCGGCTGGCCCGGCTGAGCGAAGCCGCGGCGGGACGTCCTGACCTGCCGCCGTCCGGCGTGCGCTATACGCGCCGCGTGACGCAGATCTGGACCGTTTTCTTCGCCTTGAACGGCGCGACCGCGGCGGCGTTGGCGTTGTGGGCGCCGGCGCGCTGGTGGACTTTGTATAACGGCTGCATCAGCTACATCCTGATAGGCGTCCTGATTGCCGGTGAATGGGTAGTGCGCCCCCACGCGCGCAAGGCGGCTTAGCGATGGCCTGGATTTCGCTTCATGCCTTGCTGGACGGCGTATCCGTCGACTTGGGCGCATCGGTTGATTCGAACGAATCCGTTGCCTCGGGCGCACCCGTTGATTCAGCTGCATCCGTCGATTCGGCCGCATCCGTTGATTCCGGCGCATCCGTTGGCTCCCGCAACTCCCGCAATGCCGGCAACGTTGGCGACTCTCTTAATTGTCCGGTCGCCTATGGCCCAGACCTGGACCGCGCCACGCTGGCGCGACGCAGCCTGACGCTGGCTGGCGCCCTGCAGTCGCGCGGCGTACACCGCGTCGGGCTGTGGTTCGACGACGCCACGCAACTGGCGGTGGCTTTGTTTGCCTGTTGGCGCATCGGCGCCACCGCCGTACTGGCGCCGGACAATCGCCCGGGGACCCGCCTGATCCTGGCCCGGCAGGATGCCGGACTGGATCTCTGGCTGACCGATGATGAAGGCGCAGGCGCCCTCGCGGGCGCTGCGGTTGCCGCGGATGGCGCGGTTGCGAATGCCGCGGTTGCGGATGGCGCGGTTGCCGCGAACGCTGATGCCAATGCCGATGTTCACGCCGATGCCGATGCTGCGAATATCGCGGATGCGACTACCCCTATCGCTGAGCGGAATGCCGCCGATGCGCCTGCCAACGCCGCCCGGCAGGCAGGGCACGTGCTTGCTTCTCAAGGCGAAGCCGGCCGAAGTCTGCCTATCCATACGATCGAGCAATTGCTGGCCGGCGCAACGCCGCTACCCGGTAGGCTGCTGGATCTGGACATGGGCGCGGTAGTGTTATGTACCTCCGGCTCTAGCGGTCAGCCCAAGCAGATAAGCAAGCGCTGGCGCCAGCTGGCAGCCGAAATCGAAGCGTTGGAAGCCCTGTGGCATTGGTCCGAGACCCCTGCCTGCGTGCTGGGCAGCGTCAGCGCGCAGCATATGTACGGCCTGCCATTCCGCCTGCTGTGGCCCCTGTGTTCGGGCCGCGTGGTGGCACGGCGCCAGTTGGTCTATCCCGAAGCCTTGCAGCACGCCAGCCTGCCACATGCCGACTTCGTCTGGATCGCCAGCCCCGCCCTGCTCAAGCGGCTGGGCACCAGCCTGGACCATGCCGCGCTGCGCGGCGGCTTGAGGCAGATTATTTCGTCCGGCGGTCCGCTGCCGGCCGAGATCGGCGACATGCTGGCGCGGGACCTCGATTGCCGCCCCTGCGAAATCTACGGCAGTTCCGAGACTGGCGCGGTGGCCTGGCGCCAAGGCGACACGGCCTGGCAGCCGCTGCCAGGCGCCGAAGTCGGAGTCGGAGTCGGAGCCGGTGCCGGTGCCGGTGCCGGTGCCGATGTCAGTGCTGATTCTGCTAACACCGACGCTCGAGGCCACGATCAGGAAGGCGCCGCGGCACTGTGGATACGGTCCCCCTGGCTGGAAGCTGGTGAGACATTCCAGAGCAACGACGCTGTACGTTTGACGGCCGACGGTTTCGTTTTGCTGGGCCGGATGGATCGTATCGTCAAGATAGAAGAAAAGCGCATCGCCCTGCCGGCCGTCGAGCAGGCGCTGTCGACGCACCCTTGCGTGCAGGAGGCGCGTGTCGACCTGGTGACGGGCGAATCGCGGCTGTCAGCACTCGTCGCACTGACGCCGCAGGGCGTGCACGCCCTGCGCAATGGCGGCCGTGCCGCGCTGGCCCAGACGCTGCGCGCGCACCTTGCGCCTACGCAGGAAGCACTGGCCGTGCCCCGCCACTGGCGCTTCGTGCGCGAACTGCCCTGGAACGCCCAAGGCAAATTACCCCGCGGCGATTTCGAACACGCAATGCAACGCCCCCGCTGGCCACAAGAGGCTGGTGCGGGTGCGGGTGCGGGTGCGGCTACAGGTTTAGGTGCAGGTGCAGCTACAGCTACAGCTACAGCTACAGGTAAAGGTAAAGGTGCAGGTGCAGGTACAAATGTAGAAGCAAGTGCAGTGGCGAACGCAGAAGCGCACGCGGGCGAGTCCGTCCACCTGCGCAGCTACGCCCTGGACGTCCCCCTGGACCTGCGTCAGTTCGACGGCCATTTCACGGCGACACCCGTGGTGCCTGGCGTCGCGCAGATCGACTGGGCCATGAACCTGGCACGCCGTGACCTGTCCGCGGACCTGCGATTCCACGGCGCGGACGCGCTCAAGTTTCAGCGCCTGATGCGCCCCGGCGACCGCGTCGCGCTGGCGCTGCGCTGGGAGCCGGCGCGCGGCCGCCTGTATTTTGAATTCCGCGCCGGCGACCAGCCCTGCTCCTCTGGCCGCATCCTTACGCAGGCACGCCATGAAGCAGCCTGATTCCCTGCAAACAAACGCCCCCTCGCACTCCCCGTTGAGCGACCTGCGGGCGTGCCCGCCGTCGACACCGTCGAACGACCTGCCGGCGTCCCCGCCATCGACACCATCGACCGTCCTGCCGACGTACCTGTCCTCAACGACATCGAACGTCTCGCAGACATCCCCGCCGCCGACGCCAGCGACGGCGCTGTCGGCTCTCCCATCCGGCGACATCGCCGCGCTTCCATCGGCATTCACCCCCTGCGCCGTGATCCCCGTCTACAACCATCCCGCCACTGTGCGCGCGGTGGTCGAACGGGTGCGGGCCGCCGGCCTGCCCTGCGTGCTGGTCGATGACGGTTCGAACGCCGAATGCGCGCGGACGCTGGACGAGCTGGCCGCCGCGGGCCTGGCGCGGCTGCTGCGCCGCCCCGTCAATGGCGGCAAGGGCCAGGCGGTGCAGGATGGCCTGCGTCATGCCGGCGCGCTGGGCTACAGCCACGCCCTGCAGATCGATGCCGACGGCCAGCACGCCCTGGACGATATCCCCGCCTTCCTCGACGCCGCGCGCCGCCGGCCCGATGCCGTCATCTGCGGCGCCCCCGCCTACGGTGCCGACGCCCCGCGCAGCCGCCTCTATGGCCGCTGGCTGACCCGCGTCTGGGTGTGGATCAATACCCTGTCGCGTGCCATCCCGGATGCCATGTGCGGATTCCGTGTCTATCCGCTGGCCCCAACCCTGGCACTGCTGCAACGCTGCAATCCCGGCCGCCGCATGGACTTCGACATCGCCGTCCTGGTGCGCCTGCATTGGCGCGGCGTACCCATGGTCTGGCTGCCCACGCGCGTGTCCTATCCCGTCGGCGGCATTTCGCATTTCAAGGGTTTGCGCGACAACCTCTTGATCAGCCGCATGCATGCGCGCCTGTTCTTCGGCATGCTGCCGCGCGCGCCGCAACTGCTGGCACGCCGCCTGCCGGGACGCGCGCCGTGACCTCGCGCGTCCCTCAGCCCGCACGTCCGCCGGCCAGCGGCGCGGCCCATCATCCGCACTGGGCCGACCAGCAGGAACGCGGCACGCCCGTCCTGCTGCGCCTCACCGCCTGGGCGGCGCGCACCTTCGGCCGCCGCACGGTGCGGCCGCTGGTCCTGCTGATCGTCTTGTACTTCTTTTGCGTCGCGCCGCGCGCGCGACGCGCCATTGCCGACTACCAGCAGCGCCTGCACGCCCAGGGCCTGGCCCAGGCGCTGCCGGCCAGGCGACCGGTATTCGGCCAATTCATGGCATTCGCCGACGCCATCCTGGACAAACTCGATGTCTGGCAAGGCCGCCTGACCCGCGCCGACGTCAGCGTGCTCGATCCCGACGACCTGCATGGCCAGATGCACGGCGGGCGCGGCCAGATCCTGGTGTGCGCCCACCTCGGCAATATGGACGTCTGCCGCGCCCTGATCGAACGCAGCGGCGAGGTGGCGCTGAATGTGCTGGTCCACACCCGCCATGCCGAGGCCTTCAACCGCCTGCTGGAAAGCCACGGCGCCAGCCGTCTGCGCCTGTACCAGGTCACCGAACTGGATCCGGCCACCATGCTGGACTTGAATCAGCGCGTCGAACGGGGCGAATGGCTGGCGATCGCGGGCGACCGCGTACCGGTCCGTGGCACTCCCGTGCCCGGTGCGCGCACGGCCAACGCCCGTGTCACCCGCGCCGAATTCCTGGGCGCCCCGGCGGCGTTTCCGCAAGGCCCCTGGCTGCTGGCCGGACTCCTGCGCTGCCCGGTAAACGTTCTCTTTTGTACCAAGATCGCCGGCCGCTACCGCGTGACGCTGGAACGCCTGGCCGACGCCGTCAGCTGGTCGCGCGGCCAGCGCGATACCGAAATCGCGACATGGGCGCAACGCTATGCCGACCGCCTGGCCCGCGAATGCGCGGACGCGCCGCAACAATGGTTCAACTTTTATCCTTTCTGGAACGGCCATGCGTAAGCGCGGTTTATACAACGTCGAGATATCCTTGACGGTTCCGTTCTTCGACGTCGATTCCATGAACGTCGTCTGGCACGGCCACTATGTGAAATATTTGGAGCAGGCCCGTTGCGCACTGTTGGACGCCATCGGCTACGGTTACGACGCCATGCGTGAATCGGGCTATGTCTTCCCGGTCATCGACCTGCAACTCCGTTATGTGAACCCCGCCCTGTTCGGGCAGCGCGTTTTGGTCCGCGCCGAACTGGTGGAATGGGAGCATCGTTTGAAGATTCATTACTTGATTACGGATGCCGATTCCGGCACCCGCCTGACCCGGGCCAGCACGGTCCAGGTCGCCGTCTCCATCGCCACTCGTGAAATGCAGCTGGCGTCGCCCGAGCCGCTGCTCGCAGCCGTGCGCGATACGAAAGACAACGCCGGCCACACCCCGGCCCGCACTGCGGACAAGGTGGCCCGATGAAGCGTTTCTTCCGTTATCTGGGCCTGTGCGGCGCCCTGTTGCTGGGTGCCGCCGCCCTACCCGCGCAGGCCTTCGACCTG
Organism: Bordetella sp. LUAb4; assembly: GCF_021325795.1. Taxonomy (GTDB): domain Bacteria; phylum Pseudomonadota; class Gammaproteobacteria; order Burkholderiales; family Burkholderiaceae_B; genus Bordetella_C. The sequence continues at coordinate 296,835 of NZ_JAHPZX010000002.1, forward strand.
CGCGATCTGCAGCAGCAGTTGCAAGCCGCCCCCGTGGTGCGCGGCCAATTCGTGCAACAGAAATTCCTGCGCTCGCTGCCGCAGCCGCTCACCAGCACCGGCCTTTTCGTGCTGTCATCGGAACGTGGCCTGCTGTGGGAATTGCGCGTGCCGCTGTTCCAGGACCTGCTGATCACCGCTGAAGGCATCTACCGCCGCGGCGATGGCGGTAAATGGCAGGCCCTGCCGCAGCAGATCGGCTCCGGCCGCGAAACCCGCCTGTTCCTGGCCGTACTGGCCGGCGACACCAAGGGTCTGCAAGACAACTTCGACATGCAAGTCAGTGGCTCGGCCGGCGCCTGGCAACTGGTGATGACGCCCAAATCTTCCCTGCTCAAGCAGATCTTCCAGGACATCCGCATCAACGGCGGCAAGCTGGTGGATCGCATCGAGCTGCGCGAAACGCAGGGTGACCGCACCGTGATGGAGATGAAGAACGCACGCGCCGACAACAAGCTGAATGACGATGAGACCCGAGATTTCGCGCCTTGATGCCGAGGCGCCCACCCAACGCGAGCGCCTGCTTTCCCTGATATTCCGCGTGGCCATGGTGCTGGTGCTGCTGGTGGGCGCCTGGCAGTGCCGCCATGGCTGGCCGGTGTCTTCCAGCCTGCTCGACCTGCTGCCCACCGTCAGCAGCGACAAACTGCGGCACGAGGCCGACGCCCAGATCCAGAAACCACTGACGCGCCAGATGGTGGCGCTGGTCGGCGCGCCGGACCGCGAACGCGCGGTTGAACTGGCGCGCGGGCTGGGCCACCTGTGGAACCACAGCGGCTTGTTCGCCAAGGTGCAGGTGGATGCCGACATCGACCTGGACGCGGTGCGCCAGCAGATGGCGACGCAGCGCCTGTCCTTGATTTCCGGCGCCGACCGCCAGCGCTTCATGCACGATCCGGCGGCCTACGCGGCGCAGCGGGTGCGCGAGCTGGTCGATCCCTTCTCGGTCGGCGGGCTGGTGCCCACCGACCAGGATCTGCTGGGGCTCGCCCGCATGGCGGAGAAGTCCCTGCGGCCACCCGGCAAGATGCATTTCGACCTGACCAGCGGCACCTTGCTGACCGAACAGGACGGCAAGTACTGGGTCCTGCTGCGCGCCCAGACCAGCGGCGATGCCTTCGATCAACGCTCCCCGGCCGCGATCGCCGCGCTGGTGAACGAAAGCCGCGCCGGCGTGGCCAGGGATGGCGGCGAACTGCTCGCCACCGGCGGCGCGCTCTACGCCGCCGCGGGCCAGTCCCAAGCCCAGGCGGAAAGCGCTTGGATAGGAGGCGGCTCGCTACTGGGCATCGTCTTGCTGCTGCTATTGGCGATGCGCCGCTGGCGTGTGCTGCTGGCCTTCGTGCCGGTGGCGGCGGGCCTGCTGTGCGGCATCGTGGCCTGCGTCGCGGCATTCGGCAGCGTCCACATCCTGACCCTGGTCATCGGCGCCAGCCTGATCGGCATCGCCGTGGACTTTCCCCTGCACTATCTGGGCAAAAGCTACGGCCTGCCCGACTGGACCGCGCGTGACGCCCTGCGCCGCGTGCTGCCCGGCCTGAGCATCATCCTGGCGGCCACCTTGGTGGGCTATCTGGCCCTGCTGTTCACGCCCTTCCCGGCGCTGACGCAGACCGCCGTATTCTCCGCCGCCGGCCTGGTGGGCGCTTACGCCTGCACGGTCTGCGAGCTGCCGCGCTGGCTGCGCGGCTGGGCGCCGCGGCCGTGGCAAGGCCTGCCGCGTCTGGCGCAAAGCCTGCTGGACACCCTGTCGGTGTGGACCGCGCGCCGCACACTGCCCTGGCTGGCCCTGGGCGTGGCGCTGGTATGCGCCGGCGGCTTGCTGAAGCTGCGTGTGCAGGACGACCTGCGCCTGTGGGTGAACCTGCCGCCCACGCTGCTGGACCAGGCCAAACGCATAGGCGAGATCACCGGCATCATGCCCACCAGCCAGTATTTCCTGGTGCGCGCGCCGGATCTGGGCACGCTGTACCAACGCCAGGCCGACCTGGGCCAGAATCTGGATGCGCTGATCAAGAAGCAGGCCTTGGCTTCCTACCTGTCCTTGAACCAGTTGCTGGCGCCCGAATCGGCGCAACAGCAGTTGCGCGACCGCATGCGCGACCCGTCCTGGCGCGCGCGCCTGACGCCCTCCTTTGAAACCGTGGGTGTGCCTGCCTCCACCGTGCTGGCCAATGTCGACGGCCTGGTCAACCTGCCACCGGTGAAGATGACGGACGCGCTGGCCGGCCCGTTGGGGGAAAGCCGGCGCGATCTGTGGCTGGGCGAGCACGACGGCCAGGTCGCCGCCATCATCAGCCTGCAAGGGCTGCGCGACACCTCGGCGGTGGCCGCGGCCGCCCAAGGCCTGGACGGCGTGAGCTACATCGACCAGACCGGCGACCTCAACCGCAGCTTCGCCAGCACCCGCTGGGAAGCGGCCCAATTGAAGCTGCTGTCCTACCTGGTGGCCGCCGTCCTGCTGTGGATCACGCTGGGCCGGCACGCCACCTGGCGCCTGCTGGCGGTGCCGCTGGCCGCGTCGGCCTGCACCCTGGGCGCCCTGGGCATCCTGGGCCAGCCGCTCACCTTGTTCAGCCTGTTCGGCCTGTTGCTGGTGTCGGCCATCGGCCTGGACTACGCCATCGTCATGTACGAGCGCGTGGCGGGCGCCGCCTCATGCCTCATCGGCGTGGTGCTGGCGGCCCTGACCACCTTGCTGTCCTTCGGCCTGCTGGGCCTGAGCAGCACCCCCGCGATCGCCAACTTCGGCATTGCGGTGGCGCTGGGTGTCGGCTTCAGCGTGCTGTTCGCACCCTGGGTACGGCCAACGCCAGAAACGCCGCATCCCCCGACGCATTGAGCACGCGCGGCAGCTGAAATCCTCCATCCCCCCACATTCAAAAAGAGCGAGCCCAGACATGCAGGAAGCGGACCAGCAGGAACGTCACGAGATCGTGGTCATTGGTGCCGGCCCCGCCGGCGCCATTGCCGCGACGCTGCTGCAGCGTCGTGGCCATCAGGTCACCGTCTTCGAGCGTCAACGCTTCCCCCGCTTCTCCATCGGCGAAAGTTTGCTGGCGCACTGCCTCGAATTCGTCGAGGAGGCCGGCATGATGGAGGCGGTCCGGGCCGCGGGCTTCCAGGAAAAGAACGGCGCCGCCTTCGCCTGCGGCGACCGCTATACCGCCTTCGATTTCCGCGACAAGTTTTCGCCGGGACCCGGCACCACGTTCCAGGTCTTGCGCTCGCGTTTCGACCAGGTGCTGGCCGACGAGGCCGTGCGCCAGGGCGTGCGGATCCACTACGAACACGAAGTGGTGGCGGCGAATTTCGACGGCGCGCAACCGTGGCTGGAGGTACGCGACCTGAGCGCGGGATCAGGCGCGGCGACGGCAGCACCGGTTGGCGCTCCGGCGCCTCGCCGCATCAGCACCCGCTTCGTGCTGGACGCCAGCGGCTATGGCCGCGTACTGGCGCGCCTGCTGGACCTGGAACGTCCGACCCACCTGCCGCCGCGCCGCGCCATCTTCACCCATATCGAAGACCACATCACGGCCGCCGATTTCGATCGCCAGAAAATCCTCATCAGCGTGCATCCCGAACACGAGGACGTGTGGTTCTGGACCATTCCTTTTTCCGACGGCCGCTGCTCGCTGGGCGTGGTGGGCGCGCAAGAGAAGATCCTCGCCGCCCCCAACGCCGACCTGATGGCCACCCTGCGCCACTGGGTCGACGGCGCGCCCAACCTGCGCCGGCTCCTGGCCAACGCCGTCTGGGACACGCCCGCCAATACCATCGGCGGTTACGCGGCCAGCGTGCAGTCCCTGCATGGACGGGGCTGGGCGCTGCTGGGTAATGCGGCGGAATTCCTCGATCCGGTGTTCTCTTCGGGCGTCACCATCGCCATGCATTCGTCCAAGCTGGCCGCCGATTGCCTGCACCGCCAGCTCGGCGGCGAGACGGTGGATTGGGCCAAGGACTTCTCGGTGCCGCTGATGCGCGGCGTGAATTGCTTCCGCACCTACGTCCAAGGCTGGTACGAAGGCAGCTTCCGGGATGTCGTTTTCTTCGAAAAAGCCCAACCGCAGATCCGCGCCATGATCTCGTCCATTCTGGCGGGCTATGCCTGGGACGAGAACAATCCCTTCGTGGCCGAACACGAGCGGCGCCTGCGCATGCTGGCGGAAGTGTGCCGCGGCATGGCCGAAACGGCCGCCACCTGATGGGTAGAAATTGATGGATAAACCATGATGCCAATGACGCGCTTCAGACTGTTCCTCGTCTTGTCCTGCGCCGCCTTGCTCGCCGGCTGCGCCGCCGCGCCGCCGACGCCGGTCGCGCCCGCGGAACTGCACCTGCCGCGCTGGGTGCAGGTGCATATCGTCACACCGGGCCAGCCCGACGAAGACGCCATGCTGGCGGTCCAGGACGAAGGCCAGGGTGCCACGCGCTGGTCGCTGTTCGATCCCCTGGGCATGCCGCGCGCACGGCAGATCCTGCAGGACGGCAAGTGGCGCAACGACGGCTTCATGCGTCCCAACGGCAAGGCCAGCGACATGTTCTCGGCCATCCTGTTCGCCTGGACGCCGGAACAGTCCCTGGCGCGCGCCTATGCCGGCGCCGACTGGCAGAGCCAGCCCACGCCGGCGGGCGGCCGCAGCCGCAGCCTGGATCAGGAATGCTCGCCGCGCTGGCAGGTGACCTGGGCCGCGCAAGCGCCGGACGACACCTTCTCCATTCATCAACCCGACGGCACCGTGCTGACGATCTCGCCGTTGAAGAACACGCCATGAAAACGCCCTCGACCGCCTGGCTCGGCCGTCCCGGTGTCGTCTGCGCGCTGGGACAAGGCATGGACGCGGTACACGCCGGCGCCGTGCGGGGCGAGACCGGCGGCATGCGGGCGCAAACAGGCTGGCTGCGCGAACGCGCCATCGTGGTGGGCGCCGCCGCCGGCGACCTGGCCGAACTGCCGCCCACGCTGGCCGACGGCACGGCACCCGCCGCGCACCATCACAGCCGCAACAACCGCCTGCTGATGACGGCGGCGGGTCAGATCGCCGACGCCCTGCATGCAGCCGTCGCGCTGTATGGCCCCGACCGGGTCGGCATCGTGCTGGGTACCAGTACCTCGGGCATCGGCGAAGCCAGCCACGCAGTGCGCGCGCTGCGACGCGACGGCGCCTGGCCATCCGACTACGATTACCGCCGCCAGGCCCTGTCGGCACCGGCCACGCTGCTGGCCGACTGGCTGGGTGTGGCAGGCCCCGCCTACACGCTGTCGACGGCCTGCACGTCCGGCGCGCGCGCCTTGCTGTCGGCCAAGCGCTTGCTGGACGTGGGGCTGTGCGATGCCGTGATCTGCGGCGCCGTCGATACGCTATGCCCGCTGACCATCAATGGCTTCGCCTCCATCGAAGCGATTGCCGCGGGCCTGAGCAATCCCTTCTCCGCGCAACGCGACGGCATCAATATCGGCGAGGCTGCCGCTTTGTTCCTGATGCAGCGCGAGCGGCCACTGGGTCCTGCCGCCCGCCTGCTGGGCGGCGGCGGCAGCTCCGACGCCTGGCATATGTCGGCGCCCGATCCCACCGGCCGGGGCGCGATGCTGGCCATGCGCGCCGCGCTCGATGACGCCGGGGTCGCGCCGGGTGCCATCGGCTGGATCAATCTGCACGGCACCGGCACCACGCACAACGACGCCATGGAAAGCCATGCAGTGCATGCCGTCTTTCCCGAAGGCGTCGCCTGCACGACGACCAAGCCCTTGACCGGCCATACCCTGGCCGCCGCCGGCGCGCTGGAAGCGGCTCTCTGCTGGGGCGTGCTGAACCTGGCGCCCGACGGCAGCCTGCCGCCGCAGCGCTGGGACGGTGTGGCGGACCCCGCCCTGCCCGCGCTGCGCCTGACCACGCCCGGCCAGCGCCTGCCTGCTGGCCGGCCACGGATCGTCATGAGCAACTCCTTCGCCTTCGGCGGCAACAACACCTGCCTGATCCTGGCCGATGCCGATGCCGCCGCCGTGAACTCGACCCAGGCCGATGCCCACGGCGCGGCCAGGCGCGCAGGCAATCCCACCACCGGCGTCGCCACCACCACGGGAGCCGCCGCGTGACTGACCACGTCGACATCGCCCCCATTCCCGCCAACGCTGCGCCTGCCGCGGCCGCGCCTGCCGACGCCTGGCCAGTAGCCGACTGGCCCGTGGACGAGTTGCTGCCGCATTCCGGCGCCGCCGTGCTGCTGGACGCCGTGCTGGCCTGCGACGAAAACACCTTGCTGGCCCGCGCCACCGTGCGCGCCCACGACGGTTACGGTGACAGCGACGGCAACCTGCCGCCCTGGCTGGGCATGGAGCTGATGGCGCAGGCCGTCGGCGCCTGGGCCGGCTGCCAGGCGCGCCGCGCGGGGGTGCCCGTGCAACTGGGCTTCCTGCTCGGCACGCGCCGCTATGAATGTCGCGTCCCCGCCTTCACCGCGGGCATGCACCTGACCATCCGTGCCGAACGCTCCTTCCAGGACACGGCGGGCATGGGCGTTTTCCTCTGCCAGATCCATCAAGCCGATGAATGCGTGGCGGAAGCCCGCCTGAACGTCTATTGCCCGCCGGACGCCCGCACCTTCATATACGAACCGTCCCCCGCGGACGACGCTTTGAACTCATGACCTCACCTCTTTCCAACGCCATCCTGGTCACGGGATCCAGCCGCGGCATCGGCCGCGCCATCGCGCTGTCGCTGGCGCGCGCCGGCCACGACCTGATCCTGCACTGCCGTGCCCGGCGCAACGATGCCGACGCCGTACGCGCCGACATCCTGGCTCTGGGCCGCGATTGCCGCGTCCTGCAGTTCGACGTGGCCGACCGTGCCGCCACCGCCGCCGCGCTGAACGAAGACGTCGAGGCCCATGGCGCCCCGTACGGCGTCGTGCTCAACGCCGGGCTCACGCGCGACGCCGCCTTCCCCGCCTTGACCGGTGAGGATTGGGACCAGGTGCTGCGCACCAACCTGGATGGTTTCTACAACGTGCTCAATCCGCTGGTCATGCCCATGGTGCGGCGGCGCGCACCGGGGCGTATCGTCTGCATGGCGTCGGTGTCCGGCCTGGTCGGCAATCGCGGCCAGGTCAACTACAGCGCCTCCAAGGCGGGCTTGATCGGCGCGGCCAAGGCCTTGGCCATCGAGCTGGCCAAGCGCCACATCACGGTCAATTGCGTGGCCCCGGGCCTGATCGAAACCGACATGATCGACGAACACGTTCCCGTCGCGGAAATCCTCAAGGCCATCCCCGCTCAGCGCATGGGGCAGCCGGACGAAGTGGCGGCGGCGGTGGCGTTCTTCATGTCGCCGGCCGCGGCCTACGTCACACGTCAGGTACTGGCGGTCAATGGAGGACTGTGCTGATGCATCGCGTCGTCATTACCGGCATGGCCGGCATCAGCGCCCTGGGACGTGACTGGAACACCGTGCGCGGTGCCTTCGAGGAAGGCCGCAACGCCATTCGCACGATGGCCGACTGGGATATCTACAAAGAACTCAATACGCGTCTGGCCGGCCCGCTGCCGGCCTATGCGCCGCCCGCTCACTGGACCCGCAAGCAGTTGCGCAGCATGGGCCGTGTGTCGCAGTTGGCGGTGAATGCCGCGGAGATGGCCCTGGCCGACGCCGGCCTGCTGGGCGACCCGTCCATCACCGATGGCCGCATGGGCGTGGCCTGCGGTTCGTCCACCGGCAGCACGGCCGAGATCAAGGCTTTTGGCAATATGCTGCTCAATGGCGTCAGCGACGATCTCAACGCCAATTCCTATGTGCGCATGATGCCGCACACCACGGCCGCCAACATCGGTATTTTCTTCGGACTGAAAGGCCGCATCATTCCCACGTCCAGCGCCTGCACGTCCGGCAGCCAGGGCATAGGCTATGCCTACGAAGCCATCCGTTATGGCCGCCAACGCATGATGCTGGCGGGCGGCGCCGAGGAATTGTGCCCCACCGAAGCCATCGTCTTCGATGCGCTGTACGCCACCAGCCAGCGCAACGACACGCCCGAGCTGACACCGCGGCCCTACGACGCCACGCGCGACGGCCTGGTGATCGGTGAAGGCGCCGGCATCCTGGTGCTCGAATCGCTGGAAAACGCCCAGGCCCGCGGCGCCCGCATCCATGCGGAAATCGTCGGTTTCGGCAGCAATTCGGACGGCAGCCACATCACCCGTCCGGAAGCGGCGACCATGCAGATAGCCATGGAGCAGGCGTTGGCCGACGCGGGTGTGGCGCCGCAGGCCGTGGGTTACGTCAATGGCCACGGTACGGCCACCGAACAGGGCGACATCGCCGAGACGCAAGCCACGCAGGCCGTGTTCGGCAACCGCATGGCGATCAGCTCGCAAAAGAGCTATCTGGGCCACACGCTGGGCGCCTGCGGCGCGCTGGAATCGTGGTTCACCATCGAGATGATGCGCAGCGACTGGTACGCGCCCACGCTGAACCTGAAGCAGGTCGACCCCCGCTGCGGCGACCTGGACTACATCACGGGCGGCGCACGAACGCTTTGCAGTGAATACGCGATGAACAACAATTTCGCCTTCGGCGGCGTCAACACTTCGCTGCTGTTCCGCCGTTGGCCCTGAAGACCGCTTTTTCCCTGACTTTTACGTTTTTCATCCGACAGGAGAACTTGATGCATACGCTTTCCAAAACGCTGATTGGTCTGGCCCTTTCCTTCACCTGCGTCGCCGCCGCCCAGGCCGCCGACCGCATGTCGATGAACTCGTTCCAGGCGGCCCTCGAAGCCGGCAAGGCCGAAGGCAAGCTGGATGGCAGCGTGAAGTTCTATCTGGCCGGCACCGGCCCCAAAGGCAAGATCGTGAAGGCCGATGCGGTGACCAACCGCAAGACCAATGCCTTCGGCAAAGACGATGACAAAGCGTGCCAGTGGGCCGCCATGTCGGCCCTGATCAGCCTGCAAGACGCGGCCAAGCAGGCCGGCGCCAATGCGGTGATCAACATCGTCAGCTACTACAAGAAGAACGTGAACAAGAACGCCACGCAGTATGAGTGCCACGCTGGCGCGGTGATTGCCGGTGTCGCGCTCAAGGGCGACCTGGCCATCGTGAAGTGAGCAGGTGAAGTAAACTTTCCACCCTCCGCCACCGTTTTAGCAAGGTTCCATCATGAGCACATCCACGCTCAAAGACACCCTGTCGTCCCAGGTCAAGGACGCCATGCGCGCCAAGGACTCGGCGCGTCTGACCACGCTGCGTTTCCTGCTCGCGGCGGTCAAGCAGAAGGAAGTCGACGAACGCCGCGACGTCAGCGACGCCGAAATCACCGCCATCATCGAAAAACAGGTGAAGCAACGCCGTGAGTCGATCGCTGCCTTCGAACAGGCCGGCCGTACCGAGACCGCCGATCAGGAAAAAGGCGAACTGGCCATCCTGCAGGAATTCCTGCCCAAGGCCGCCACGCAAGCCGAGATCGACGCCGCCGTCGACGCGGCCATCACCGAAGTCACCGCAAGTGGCGTGACCGGCGCGCCGGCCATGGGCAAGATCATGGCCATCCTGAAGCCGGCATTGGCAGGCAAGGCTGACCTGTCCGCCGTCTCCCAACAGGTCAAGGCACGGCTGGCTGGTTGAACGGCGGCGCTTCGTCGTCGGGTAGGTCGGGAAGTTCGGGGAGTTCGGGCACGCCGGGCAGGTCCGCGAACAGGTCCGCCTGGCGCGGCCTGGCCGCGGTCTCGCCATCGGGGAAATTGCTCATGCCCACGCCTACCAGCCGGTAGCGCGTGCTGGCCGGCAACTCCACCCGCGCGCGCATCTGCCGCGCCATGTCCGCCAGCGCCTGGGCGGATGCCGGCAGCACCGGCGACGTGATGCTGCGGGTCAGCAGGCGGAAACGGTCCGTCTTCAGTTTCAGCGTCACCGTATAACCCCGCCCCCGCTTGCGCAGCGCCTGTTCCCACACACGCAGCGCCAGCTTGTCGATCACTTCGCCCAGGTCGGACAGCGGCCTGTCGTCCTCGAAGGTGGTTTCGGCCGATACTTGCTGCGCCAACTGGTCCGGCTCCACCGGCCGCTCGTCGATGCCCCGCGCCAGCTCGTACAGCCGGCGGCCATAGCGGCCGAAGCGCTGCTCCAGCTCCGCCAGGCTGCGGTTGGACAGGTCGCCCACCGTCAGAATTCCCATCTGCTCCAGCTTGCCCTGCATGACCGCGCCCACGCCCGGCACCTTGCGCACCGGTAGCGGCGTCAGGAAGTCCAGGACATCGCGCGGCCGCAGCACGAACAGGCCGTCCGGCTTGTTCCAGTCGGACGCAATCTTGGCCAGGAATTTGTTCGGGGCCACGCCGGCGGACGCCGTCAGGGCGGTCTCGGCCTTGATCTGCGCCCGAATGGCGCGCGCCACATCGGTGGCGGATCCCAGGCCGCCCTTGTTCTGCGTCACGTCCAGGTAGGCCTCGTCCAGCGAAAGCGGTTCGATCAGGTCGGTATGGCGGGAGAAAATCTCCCGCACGTGGCGCGAGACCTCGCGGTACTTGTTGAAATCCGGCCCGACGTACTGGGCGTGCGGGCACAGCCGCAGCGCGCGCGCCACGGACATGGCCGAGTGCACGCCGTAGCGGCGCGCCTCGTAAGAGGCCGCGCACACCACCGAACGTGGCCCTTTCCAGGCCACCACCACCGGCTGGCCCTGCAAAGCCGGATTGTCGCGTTGCTCGACGGACGCATAAAAGGCGTCCATGTCGACGTGTACGATTTTGCGCATCTCAACTGCTGGACAGTTCTCCTGCCCATGCCGCCCTGGCGGCGTAAAAACGCCTATTATGGCGCCTCATTTTCATCGGTTAAGAGCATCATGGAAACCAAGCAAGGCGCGGCCCCCCAGTTTTCCGTCGATTATTTCGGCGCCCGGATCCCGCTCATGGAATATCTGGGCCTGGTTCCGGAGCATATCGAAGCCAACCTGGCGCGCACCCGCCTGCCCTGGCGCGTCGAGCTGACCAATAGCCGCGGCGACGTCCACGGTGGCACGCTGATGGCCGTGCTGGACTTCACCCTGAGCGCGGCCGCGCGCGGTTCGCTGGAAGCCGGCATCAGCATGGCCACCATCGACATGACCACCAGCTTCATGGCACCGGCCACCGGCGACCTGGTGATCGAGGCCCATTGCATCAAGCTGGGCAAGTCCATCGCCTTCTGTGAAGGCGACATCTTCAACGGCAAAGGCGAACGTGTCTGCAAGGCGTCGGCCACCTTCAAGGTGATCCGCCCCCGTGCTGACGGCAGCGGCAAGGCCGGCACCGACTGATCGCGCGCCGCGCCGTTACTGCGGCGGCGGGCGTACCGGGTTGTTGGTGTCGCTGGGCATATAGGACACGCACGTCGGCACCTGGAAGCGGATGGCGTCGCGCATGGCGATCACGGCATCGCCGTTCCAGATCCTGCGGCCCCACATGGCGATATGCACGTCGCTGTGGCCGGCGTCAATGCCGACGATGTCCACGCGGGCAACGTCATTGTCCGTGAATGGCGCGGTCACCCGCAGGGTGGCCTTGTGGGCGACGTCGTCCACCGTGTCCCGCACCGTATAGGCATCCTTGCCAGTCAGGCAGAGTTCAGCCTGCGCCCGCGCGGCCTTCAACGCCTGCTGATAGCCCACTTCCACCTTGTAGTCGCCGCTGGGCGACTGGCCGGGAGTGATGCCCATGGTGCAGCCGGCCAAACTCACGGCCAGCACTGTGGCGGCCGCCGAAATCCTGAACATAAGTCCTCCGATAAACGGCGCAATTATCCGCTATTCGCGGCCGCCGTCCATCCTGACCGCCAATTCGACACGCTCGACACCGCTATGGCATGATCAAAGGCCCGCCGCGGGCGCATTTGTTCGCCCGCATCACCGGAGAGTACCTTGTTGAAATTCATGACCCGGTCCCTGCTGGCCGCCACGTTGATCGGCGCCGCCTCGGGCGCCGCCGCGCAACCGCCCAAGCAATATCCGCTGAAAGACTTCTTCCGCAATCCCGACCGCGGTTATTTCACTCTGGCCGAGGACGGCAAGACCCTGGGGTTCATGCAACCCGCCAGCATCGACGGCCAGCCGGCCCGCATGAACATCTTCGTGCAGAAGCTGGAAGGCTCGACGCCCGTGGGCGAACCGCGCAAACTCACCAGCGAAACCGCGCGCGACATCAGCAGCTATTTCTGGAAGGGCTCCGACACCATCCTGTACGCCAAGGACTTCGGCGGAGACGAGAACTTTCACGTGCTGGCGATCAACGTCGCTGACGGCAAGGTCACGGACCTGACGCCCTACGAGCATGTGCGCGCCGGCATCGAAGACGACCTCGAAGACGATCCCGATCACGTTCTCGTCAGCCACAACCAGCGCGACCCGCAGGTATTCGACGTTTATCGCGTCAACGTCCGCACTGGCGTATCCGAACGCGTGGCGGAAAATCCCGGCAACGTCGTCGGCTGGCAGACCGACCACGCGGGCAAGGTTCGCGCGGCCATCACCAGCGATGGCCTGAACACCACCCTGCTGTACCGGGACAAGGAAAGCGACCCGTTCAAGCCGCTGATCACCACGGACTATCGGACCAACGTCAGCCCGTCGCTGTTCACCTTCGACGACAAGCGCCTGTACGCCTTGAGCAATCGCGGGCGCGACACCCTGGCGCTGGTGGAAATCGATCCCGCCCATCCCGATACGGAAAAGCTGCTATTCGATCCGCAGCAGGCCGATCTGGGTGGCGTGGGCTATTCACGCAAGCGCAAAGTGCTGACGGCGGCCATCTACGAGACCGACAAGACGCACCGCAAATACTTCGACGCCCAGACCGAGGCCTTGCATGGCAAGCTGGCCGCGCGCCTGCCGGGCTATGAATTCATGGTCCAGGGCGAAACCCGCGACGAGGACAAGTTCATCGTCGCCGCCTACAACGACCGCACACCGGGCTCGCGCTACCTGTACGACGTCAAGACGGACACGCTGACCAAGCTGGCGGACATCAACCCCGCCCTGCCTGAATCCGATATGGCGGAAATGCGTCCGGTGTCGTTCCAGAGCCGTGACGGCCTGACCATACACGGCTACCTGACCGTGCCCAAGGGCCGTGCCGCCAAGGACCTGGCGTGCATCGTCAACCCGCACGGCGGGCCGTGGGCACGCGACAGCTGGCGCTATAACCCGGAAGTGCAATTCCTGGCCAATCGCGGTTTTTGCGTATTGCAGATCAATTTCCGCGGATCGACCGGCTATGGCCGCAAATTCTGGGAAGCCAGTTTCGGCCAGTGGGGCCTGACCATGCAGGACGACATCACCGATGGCGTGCAGTGGTTGATCAAGGAAGGCATCGCGGACCCCAAGCGCATTGGCATCTATGGCGGCAGCTATGGCGGCTATGCCACCCTGGCGGGCATCACCTTCACCCCGGACCTATACGCGGCCGCGGTGGATTATGTCGGTGTGTCCAACCTGTTCACCTTCATGACCACCATTCCGCCGTACTGGAAGCCTTTGCTGGCGAAGATGCACGACATGGTGGGCGATCCGGAAAAGGACAAGGAGCGCCTGGCCGCCACATCGCCGGCCCTGCATGTCGACCGCATCAAGACCCCCTTGTTCATCGCCCAGGGCGCCAAGGATCCGCGCGTCAACAAGGCGGAAAGCGACCAAGTGGTGGAAGCCTTGCGCAAGCGGGGTGTCGAAGTCGAGTACATGGTGAAGGACAACGAAGGCCATGGTTTCCATAACGACGAGAACAAGTTCGAGTTCTACGCCGCGATGGAAAAATTCTTCAACACGCACTTGAAGCCCTGATTTCCCGGCAGCAGGTGAAATGAAAAAGGCACGCTGACGCGTGCCTTTTTTCGAATTCAAGATACCCGGGCCACGGCCTTCTTGCGTCGGCCCATGTCGGGCAGGAAGGCCGCCACCATGCCCAGCAGCGGCAGGAACGAACACACCTTGTAGACGAACCCGATACTCGTCGCATCGGCCAGATTCCCCAGCACCGCGGCACCCACGCCGCCAAGCCCGAACGACAAGCCGAAGAACAAACCGGCGATCGTCCCCACCTTGCCCGGCACCAACTCCTGCGCGAACACCACGATGGCGGAGAAGGCCGACGCCAGCACCAGTCCGATGATCGCCACCAACACCGCCGTCCAGAACAGATTGGCGTACGGCAGCATCAGCGTAAATGGCGCGACGCCCAGGATCGACGTCCAGATCACCGCCTTGCGCCCGATACGGTCACCGACCGGCCCCCCCACCACCGTCCCGACCGCCACGGCGGCCAGGAACACGAACAGATAGAGCTGCGCCGTCCGCACCGGCAGCTGGAACTTGTCCATCAGATAGAAGGTGAAATAGCTGTTCAGGCTGGCCAGGTAGAAGTACTTGGAAAACACCAGCACGGCCAGCACGCCCAGCGCGATACTCACCTTGCGCTTGTCCAGGGCCGGCGCATCCCCATCGCGCCTGGCCTTGGGCTTCAGCCGCCAGCGGTTCGCCGCATACCAGCGGCTGATGCCGATCAGCACCACGATGCCGAACAGCGCGGCCAATGAAAACCACGCCACACTGCCCTGCCCGTGCGGGATGATCAGCAGCGCGGCCAACAGCGGCCCCAGCGACGACCCCACGTTGCCGCCCACCTGGAACAGCGACTGGGCCAGGCCGTGCTGGCCGCCCGACGCCATGCGCGCCACCCGGGAAGACTCGGGATGGAAGATCGACGACCCCGTTCCCACCAGCACCGCTGCGATCAGCAGGAAGGGATAGGACGGCGCCACCGACAGCAGCAGCAAGCCCACCAACGTGAATCCCATGCCGACCGGCAGCGAATACGGCAAAGGCCGCCTATCCGTGTAGAAGCCGATGCAAGGCTGCAGCAGCGACGCGGCGATCTGGTACGTCAGGGTAATCAGCCCGATCTGGCTGAAACTCAGCTGGAAGGAGTCCTTCAGCATGGGATAGATGGCCAACAGGATCGACTGGATCATGTCGTTCATCAAATGCGCCACGCTGATCGCGCCCAACACCTTGAAGGCCGTGTTGTCCTTGGGCAGCGCAACGGCGGCCGGCGCGGTGGCGACTGGCGGCGTGGCCGTCACGATGGGAGTCTCGATGGATGTAGTCATTATGGGGACAGGGCAAAAAGAGTGATCTTGAGGCCGGCACGGAGCGCGTGGAAAACGGACGAAAACGGGCCGCGACACTGCCGTCACGCCAGTGTAATCAGGCCCGGACGCGGCCGAGTGACAATTTTCGTCGAATAAGTGACACTGTCGCCCATGCCTGCCCGTCCTCCCGCCCACGCCCCGTGGCGCAGCATCGATGCCGACGATTACCAGCGCGTGCCTCGTCCGGTCACCGCCATGGCCAAGGAATTCGATCCGCGCTCCAACACCGGCCCGCACGCCCACGCGCGGGCCCAGCTCATCTACGCCGCGCAAGGCGTCATGCGCGTCACCACCGCCCAGGGGGTATGGGCCCTGCCTGCCCTGCGCGCCCTGTGGGTGCCGCCCGGTGTGGAACATGCGGTGGATATGATCACCCCGGTATCCATGCGCACCCTGTATGTCGACCGGGGCATCGCCGCAGGCCTATGGCCGGACTGCTGCGTCATCGAGGTATCGGGCCTGCTGCGCGAGCTGGTCCTGGCGCTGGCCCGCGAGCCCGTCGAATACGCCCTGGACGGCCGCTGCGGCCAGATCGCCAACCTGATTCCGGCCGAACTGGCCATCGCCAAGGTCCTGCCCATCCGTATCCCCTGGCCCAGCGACCGGCGCCTGCAGGCCGTCTGCCGCGCCATCCTGGACGACCCAGGCAGCCCGCGTACCGTCCATGAATGGGGCGATGTGGTCGGTGCCAGCGGCCGCACCCTGATACGCCTGTTCCAGTCGGATCTGGGCCTGAATTACCGCCAGTGGGTGCAGCAGGTACGCCTGGCCGATGCCGTCGGCCGCCTGGCCCTGGGCCAACCGGTGGCGCGCATCGCCACCGAGCTGGGCTATCGCAGTCCCAGCGCCTTCGCGGCGATGTTCAGGCGGGCGATGGGCAGCCCGCCCAATCTCTATTTGAATCAGGCTGTATCCGGATAGGGGACAGCATGAATCAGCCGCCGCGCTGTCGCCCGCGGCGCGCCTTCATCGGCCTGCCAGCATCACCTGCGATAATGCGCGTTTGGTTACCTGAAACCTAATTGCCCTTGGGTGGGTCTACAGACATCTGCCCTAGAATCGCCTGCGATGAGCCAAGCCGCACCTTCCAATACCCCCAGCCCGGACGGCAAGCCGGCCCGCCACGCTTTCCTGCGCCGTTTTGTCGTCAAGGCCGCGGTCTTCGCGGTAGGCGCCGGCCTGTGCGGGTTGATCGCCCTGGCACTGGCCCTGGCGCTCGCGTGGCCCAGCCTGCCCGACCTGCACGCCATGACCGACTATCGGCCGCGCGTGCCATTGCGTGTCTACACCGCGGACAAGGTCCTGATCGGCGAATTCGGCGAAGAGCACCGCAACGTGTTGCGCTTCAACGAGATCCCCGAGGTCATGCGGCACGCCGTCCTGGCTGCCGAAGACGATCACTTCTACCAGCACGGCGGCGTGGACTGGAGCGGCGTGGCGCGGGCCCTGCTGGCCAACGTCGTGCGCGGGTCCAAGAGCCAGGGCGCCAGCACCATCACCATGCAGGTAGCGCGCAACTTCTACCTGTCCTCGGAAAAGACCTATTCGCGCAAGTTCTACGAACTGCTGCTGACCTTCAAGATCGAGTCGACGCTGACCAAGGACCAGATCCTTGAGCTGTACATGAATCAGATCTACCTGGGTCACCGCGCCTATGGCTTCGCCGCCGCCGCGCGTACCTACCTGGGCAAGGAACTGGCCCAGGTCACACCGGCCGAAGCGGCGCTGCTGGCGGGTATTCCCAAGGCGCCCTCGCGCTACAACCCCATCACCAACCTGCCTCGCGCGCAGATCCGCCAGCACTATGTGCTGGGCCGCATGCGCGCGCTGGGCTGGCTGGATGAAGCGGGCTACCAGACCGCCATGGCACAGCAGCTGGCCGTGCGCGGCGGTCCGGAAAACGGCGGTGGCGGCAGCGCCTTCCGTGTGCATGGCGAGTATCCCGCCGAGCTGGTGCGCCAGGCCATGTACAACACCTTCGGCGACCAGACTTACTCGCGCGGCATCAACGTCTACACCACCATCGATTCCAAGGACCAGGACGCGGCCTATAAATCCGTGCGCGCGGGCGTGCTCGATTACACCCGCCGCGCCGCCTATCCCGGCCCGGAAGACAATATCGACCTGCCCGACGACATCGAAAAAGACCCGCAGGCGCTGGACGATCTGCTGGACGGGCTGCAGGAGAAATATCCCGACAGCGACGACCTCTTTGCCGGCGTGGTGCTGCAGGCCAGCCCCGCCGCCATCAAGGTGGCGCGCGGCGGGCACGACATCGTCACCATCGACGACAAGAAAGCCCTGTCGGTGGTGGCGCGCGCGCTGGGGCCCAAGGCCAAGGACGACGTCCGCATCCAGCGCGGCTCGGTGGTCTACGTGCACAAGAACGGCGACGCCTGGGAAGTGATCAACATGCCGGCCCTGCAGGCCGCGCTGGTGTCCATGGTGCCGGACGACGGCGCCATCCGTGCCATGATCGGCGGCTTCGATTTCAACCGCGGCAACTTCAATCGCTCCGTGCAGGCCTGGCGCCAGCCCGGTTCCAACATCAAGCCCTTCATCTACTCGGCGGGATTGACCCGCGGCCTGACACCGGCCACGCAGATCTCCGACCAGCCCTTCGCGCTGACCGCCGAGCAGACCGGATCCAAGGCCTGGAATCCGAAGAACGACGCCAATGCCTATGAGCCCATGCTGACGCTGCGGCAAGCCTTGTACAAGTCCAAGAACATGGTGTCGATCCGCATCCTGCAAGCCATCACGCCGGCTTATGGGCAGGACTTCCTGACGCGCTTCGGCTTCGACAAGGCGCGCTGGCCGGCGGTGCTGCCCATCGCGCTGGGGGCCGGCTCGGCCACGCCGCTGCAAGTGGTCAATGCCTATTCCGTGTGGGCCAACGGCGGCTATCGCGTCACCCCCTATCTGATCGACAAGGTCACCGACAGCGACGGCAAGGTGCTGATGCAGGCGCAACCGCAGAAGGCCGGCGATGAAAGCGTGCGCGTGATCGATCCGCGCGTGGCCTGGATCATGGACGACATGCTCAAGGGCGTGGCCACGTATGGCACCGCGGCGCGCGCGCATTCCGTGCTCAAGCGCAACGACGTTGGTGGCAAGACGGGCACCACCAATGATTCGGTCGACGTCTGGTTCTCCGGCTATACGCCGGCCCTGGCCACCACGGTGTGGATGGGCTTCGACCAGCCGCGCTCGCTGGGGTCCAACGAATTCGGCGCCGGCCTGACGCTGTCGGCGTGGCTGCAATACATGCAGACGGCGCTCAAGGGTGTGCCCGAAGCCAAGCCGCGCCCGCAGCCGCAGGGCATGCTGGTGGACAACGGCGAGTACTACTTGTCCGAGTTTCCGCCGGGCCAGGCCGTGGCCACGCTGGACTTGCCGACCGACGATGCGTTGGGCGATTTCCTGAATCACGGCGGCACGGGTGGCATGCCGATGCTGAATCCCCCGGTGCCGGGGGCGCAGGGGGGTTCTTCACCCGGCGCCGTCCAGCCGCCTCCTTCTGGCGTCGAGAGCCTGCCCATCCCGATTCCCCAGGCCGGCGAGCCGATCCGCCAACGCCCCCTGGGCACGCCCGCCGCGGCACCGGCGCCGAACACGCCCAACGCCCCGGCGGCGGCTGGCCAGGCGCCGGCGCAACAGCCCTTCTTTCCCCCCATCCCGGTCCCCCGCGTGGACGCCGGCCCAGGCAGCAGCCCGATCGCAATGGCGATTCATTGAGGTCGCGGACGGTAATACTGCCGCGGTGAAAACAAGAGGGGCTGTTCGATATTGAACAGCCCCTCTTTTCATTTGCCTGGTTCGGCAAATTTGTCCGGCCTCGTGCCGCGGCAGCAAAATCCAGAGGCCTTCTGACCTCTGTCGAAGAACAAGGGGCGCTGTTCAATATGAACAGCGCCCCTGTCTATTTGGTCAAACCGTGCCGTGTGGCGGCCGATCGGAGCGTCGCTGACGCCGTAGCGCAGCAGGCCTCGCCGTCGAGCATCGTGCAATACGCCAGCGCCCTACGCCTTGCTGGCCTCGTAACGGGCCTTCGCTTCTTCATTCGGCGGATACAGCCCCGGCAGCGCGGCACCGTTGTCGATCTCCTGCATGATCCACGCCTCCTGGCGCTCCTGTTCCACGGCGATCGGCACGATCTCCTCCAGCAGGGCGGCCGGTATCACCACCGCGCCATCGTCGTCGACCACGATCACGTCGTCCTGAAACACCGCCACGCCGCCGCAGCCGATGGGTTCCTGCCAGCTGACGAAGGTCAAGCCGGCCACCGACGGCGGCGCCGCCACGCCCTGGCACCAGACCGGCAGGTGGGTGCCCAGCACACCGGCGCCATCGCGCACCACGCCGTCGCTGACCAAAGCCGCCACACCGCGCTTGCGCATGCGCGCGCACAGGATATCGCCAAAGATGCCCGCGTCCGTCACTCCCATTGCATCGACCACCGCCACGCAACCGGCGGGCATGGCCTCGATGGCGGCGCGCGTGGACGTCGGCGATGACCACGAAGCCGGCGTCGCCAGATCCTCGCGGGCCGGCACGAAGCGCAGCGTGAAAGCACGGCCCACCACGCGCGGCTGACCGGTACGCAAAGGGCGCGTGCCGCGCATCCACACATTGCGCAAGCCCTTCTTCAGCAACACGGTGGTCAAGGTGGCGGTGGACACACCGCTCAGGGCATCGATGATCTTTTGGTCCAGCGTCATGCCAATAAATCTCCTGACTGCGAAAAGCGGCCTCAGGCCAGGGCCGCGGAAGGTAAAGCGAGCGCGGGTACGGCGCGTAGCGTCGCCAGATCCAGCAAAGTGAAATAACCGTCCGGTTGCCAGCCGCCGGTGTCGATATGGTAGACGTTGCCGAGTACCGTGGCGCGCGTCACTGGGGTATGTCCCACCACCAGCGCGCGCAGGCCCTCGACACAGGTGGCGTCATGCCGCTCCAGGCGCTGGCGTGACCACTGGCAGATACCCCGCGCGCGCTTGGGCCTCGAACTCAGCAGCCCATCGAGCTTATGCCACGTGCGCACCGGACTGTCCGCGTGGACCAATCCCACCAGGCCGTCCCTGGTCTCCACTTCCAGCACCAGGGGCAGGCGGGCGAGCGCCTCCGCGTGGATGCGCTGGTCCTCATCCGTCATTTCCAGGAACCAGCCGCCGCCGTTCTCGCGCCAGTTCCGGGTGTCCACCAGGCCATGGCGCACGTGGCGTATGGCATAGTCCTCATGGTTGCCCTGCACCGCGTGGAACCAGGGCTGACGCAGCCACTCCAGCGCGGCGCGGCACTCGGGGCCACGGTCGATCAGATCGCCCACGGAAAACAGGCGGTCGCGTGCCGGGTTGAAACCGGCGCGCGCCAGCGTCTCGCGCAAACGCGTGAAATGGCCGTGAATATCCCCGACGGCCCAATCGCGGCCGCACGTATTGCGTGTGAAATGTTGAATCAGAGGCGACATGGCACGATTCCCGCGAGTACGGCACCGCGCCGCGACCAACCGCCGTGACGCGCATCGCCATACGCTAACACGGCGGCCAAGGCGGGACCCGCATCGGCCGCCGGTGTCGGCCATATACCTTAGTGCGGCCTACCGCTCGGTCCCACCGTTCTTCTTCAACCACCCCTGCAGGAAGGCGATTTCCTTTTCCTGCGCGTCGATGACTTCCTGCGCCAGCTTGCGCATTTCCGGATCCCGTCCGTACTTGAGTTCAGTCCGTGCCATATCGATGGCGCCCTGGTGATGCGGAATCATGCCACGCGCGAAATCGACATCCGCATTACCCGAGTAATCGATCGCCATATTGCCATGCATGCGCTGCATGCTTTCCTGATAGGCCTGCGTACTGGGCGTATCCGCTGCCGACGACATCGGCATGTGCATATCGCCATGCTTGGTAGCGACCTGCGCGTGGGCAGCGCCCATGGCGCAAAACATCGAGGACAGCGCGATCAGCGCGGCCGCATGAAACTTCTTCATCGAAACATTCCTTTCATGGCAAGGATGCGGCGGTGGAAACCGTAGCGCACGGTGAATACTCGCACAATCGGCGCCCGGACGTGTACATTGGCCGATGCCGGCCTCGATTCACACGATCCGATGATGGCCACCACAACGCGCCTTCATCGGGTCGACAAGCGATGCGGTTGTGCCCGGCGACGCCTACGCGCGCGGCCGGTGCCGTGGTAGCCGGGACGCTGCCGCATCGCGCTCGCAGGAGCACGCATATGAAGCCACGTGTCGCCATCGTCGCCCCCGGCGCCATGGGTAGCGCCATCGGCCGCCGCCTGGATGAACACGGTCTGCAAGTCTTGACCTCGCTTACCGGCCGTAGTGACGCCAGTGTCCAGCGCGCCCGCGCGGCCGGCATGCACCACCGCCAAGACGCGGAACTCGCCCATGCCGATCTCTTCCTGGCCATCGTGCCGCCCGCCGAAGCCGAGGCAGTGGCCCGTTATTACGCCGCGCTGTTTCGCGACGCGGGGCGGTCTCCGGTCTACGTCGACTGCAATGCGGTCAGCCCGCGCACCGTCGGCCGCATTGCAGAGATCATTCACGGCAGTGGTGCGGCCTTCGTCGACGGCGGCATCATCGGCCGGCCGCCCCAACCTCAGCACCCCGGCCCAGTGCTGTACTGTTCCGGGCCGGCCGCGGGCGCGGTCGAGGCCCTGGGCCGCGCCGGCCTGCGCGTGAAAGTGATGCCCGCCGAAATCGGGGCCGCGTCGGCCTTGAAGATGTCCTATGCCGGGATCACCAAAGGCCTGACCGCGCTAGCCGCCACCATGTTGCTGGCGGCGACCCGCAATGGCGCGGGTGCCGCCCTGCATGCGGAATTGGCCGACAGCCAGCCGCAGTTGCTGGCGCAATTCAGCCGCGCCGTGCCCGACATGTTCGGCAAGGCCTACCGTTGGGTCGCGGAGATGCATGAAATCGCCGACTTCCTGCAAGAGGATGCCGCCGGCAGCGATGTCTACCGCCGCTTTGGCGACATCTACGAAGCCCTGGCGGCCGCCCATCGTGACCAAGGCGATCCCATCGAGCGCCTGGGGGCCTTCTTCGAGCAGGCCCCGACCCGGGCGTAAGGGCACGGACGGAGCGGGATCAGGTGAATGGGCGGACCCGCAACTGCTCACGTTTCTAGCCATTGGGGCGATAGCCCAAAAAAGGCGGCGATGGGGTTCACCCCATCTTCCTAAAACTATCTCTTTAGAACCTCAACGTCGGCCCACAACACTGCCCAGCTTCATACCGACACCGACAGATTCGGGATGGTACAGATGGGCCAGGGCCGGGTGGGCGGGGGGGTTCTGACCAGAATCAGTAATTTATGTAGGAAAAATCTCTGCAATTTTCGGAACCAGAGTTGGTAAATCGCAACTTACGTGCGGAACTGTGCGGTTGATGTCTCAACACTTCACCATCAACCGTGCTTTTCTTCACTATGTTTACAACAAAGTTCCGGAGACAGCATCTTGCGCTATATCCCTTCTTTCGCCCGGCAGACACCCTGGGCGGCACGGGCCCTGTTTGCGTTGCGGGCCCTGCGCGCGCGCCGCTCGCGTGATCCTAACCAGTACGAATACGCGCTGGCCCCCTGGCAACCGCTGCGTTACGCCATGGCCGCCTCCCCGCGCCACGGCCGCTACCTGAGCCTTCTCGCCTGCCGTCCCGTGACGGTCGATCTGCACTAACCGTCTACCGGAGACCAACGTCATGGTTATTTCAAACTCCTCCAATGTTTCCGTCGCTGCACTATCCTTCGACAAAAGAAACTCTCTCGACGCCGTCAACGCCCAGCGCAAGGAATCGGTCTCGTTCACCGCGAGTGAAGGCCCGAAAAGCCGCTCCAACACGGGCCCGAGCGGCGTCAACGCCGAAGTGCCGGCCATCGTGCTTGTCTCGGTCGGCACGGTACGCGCCACCGGAGATATCGAGGGCGCGGTCGACGTAGGCGTGATGAATGAGAACGCAGCGCAGGACATCATCGCGCTGGACACGGCAACCGCTGCTGACGGTCAACCGGGCAAGATGAAAAAGGCCAACGGCCACGCCCGCAAGCAGTCCTTTTTCAGCCGGCTGCCGTTCTTGCGCTCGAACTCTCAGGTGGACGGCAAAGCGCCCGCCCCCAAGAAGGAGGAAGCCGCGGACGCGGCTAAACCGGACGCGGTAAAGCTGACCGCGATAGCCGAGGAACTGACCGCGCAGGAAGAGGCTCGTGGTGCGATGACCAAGCTGCCTGGCGTAGACCAGGGCAGCGATGGCGCTACCGAAGATACCACCCTGCTGACGCCGGACGACATGCCCATTCTGGCCAAGGCCGAGGAGATCGAAGAGACGCCCCTGGACACCGAAAACCAGCCGCCCCTGGTCGCGGAAAAGGATCAGAAGAAGGGTAAATCAGGCGGCTTCTTCGGCTGCATCAAACCCCGCACTGCCGACTGACGCGTCCCCCTAGCCGTCACATCCGGGGAGACAGTGCGTACGCAACCGCAGGCACTGTCTTCCCGGTCGTTTGAACGGCTGCTGTTGCATCACCGCCGTCTCCAAGATGGGCGAGACCTCAACACATAGCCTCGCCTGGTATCGATTATCGAGCCGGATTCAGCCTAGATCGGCGACGGTATCGACATCGCGCAAGACACCTGGGTCATCGCAGGGCAGCAGGTGTACGCCATGGCGCCGGAGCAATTCGCGCGCACCCGTGTCGCCATTCAGCCGCGCCAGTTGCGGCAACAGGTCCCATGCGAAGGCAACCGGATGGCCGCGCTGGCCGTCGCACACGGGTGCCACGACAGGATGCATGAGACCTGCCGCGCATACGGCACGCAGCGTCCGCGGCGCAATCCAGGGCATGTCGCCTAGGGCCACCAGCACCCCCTGAGGATGGACGACATTGGCATTGCGGTCAGCATTGCGCCCCGCATCGGCATCGGCATCGGCATCGACATTGGCATGCCACGCCAGCAGATGACGCGCGGCGGCCGCCAGGCTGGCGCCCATGCCTCGCGCGGCGTCGGTCGTTTCGATCAGTTCGCAGCCGGGGACCCGAGCCAGTACCTCACGCAAGGCAGGCCGGCCGGGGCGCAGGACGACCAGCACACGCCCAGCGACCTCACGCAAAGCCGCCGCGGCGGCGAGCGCGACGGGACGTCCGTCGGGCAAGGGGGTCAACAATTTATCGGCTTGATCATCACCGGCCGACGCCCGAAAGCGCGCGCCTTCACCGCCCGCCAGCAGAATGCCGACGTAGCGTGAAGAGGGGAAGGATTCTGGAGAAGCCGATTGTGCGGGCATCGGGCCAGTGTACGCGCAGCGTGCCTGCTCTACTCCGGCATCGGGTCAGGAACGCCCTCTGCGTCGACGCTCTTCACGGCGGCCAGTGCGTTGCGGGCGGCCGACATGGCTTCGATGCCGTTGCGAAAGCGCCGTGTCTTGAAGATGCGGAAAGTCAGCGGCTCTTCCTCGCTGCCTTCCTTCCTGGTTTCCATATACGCACAAGCCGGCCCGTCTTCGTTGGGCGGCGTCGAGTAGGCATAAACCGTGTAGCCACTTACCAGCCTGGGAGTCGTCATCGCGGATTTTCCTGTCCTGGGGCCATCGGACGCGTCATGCGCCGGCATCGCCTGCCGCTTGCTTATCAGACGCGGTGCAGCGCAGCGAGCCATCGCGCGGCTACCGGAAAATGGGCGGCAGGTCGTAAGCGCGTGAGGATCGCAGAAAATCCAATACTTCGCAAGAATTACGCACAATATGAAATATAACTGACATAGGGACCGACTCC
The DNA here is from genome assembly GCF_021325795.1 of Bordetella sp. LUAb4. Lineage (GTDB taxonomy): Bacteria > Pseudomonadota > Gammaproteobacteria > Burkholderiales > Burkholderiaceae_B > Bordetella_C. The sequence goes on from NZ_JAHPZX010000002.1 coordinate 321,834, forward strand.
GGTGGAAGAACCGCTTCACGTCGTCCCACCGGAAGGGTGGAAAATCCGGCCTCCATGGCTTGCGCCGCTCCCGATGCGGCGCCCTCCCGTCCAGGTGCAGGCCTGGCCAAGCCCAGGCACAGGTCCGGCTCCTGGCCCAGGCCCGGGCCGAGGCACAGGCCCAGTGCAAGTCAGGTCAGGTCAATGCCCAGGCCAAGGCTCGGGTCCACGCCGAACCAAACCACTCCGCGTCGGTTCAAGCCGACGGCAAGGCGTCGTAGCTGGTGGCCAGGTGGTACGGCGTGGTGGACGGCATGTCCGTGCGTGCGACCAGGCCATCGGCCTGCAGGCATTCGTACCAGCCGCGTGGCTGCAAGAAGCGCTCGCGCAGCCGCTGCAACTGCCGCTTGAGCAGCGCCGACACCGCGGGATCGCCATGCACCGCCAACGCGCGTGCGTATTCCGTCTGCGCCCAGATCCGTTGCGTGGCGTCGATGATGGTGCCGTTCAGGTCCAGCGCGGCACACACGCCATCGGTGGCCATGTCCACGCCCCGCGCCTGGGCGAACGTGAACCCATGCTCCAAGGCATCGCCCAACACGGTATCGCCGAACACATCCGGCGCGCTGCGCGACAAAGCCAGCCACTCGAATTGATGGCCGGGCTCGATGCGGTTATCCGGCACGCCCACCCGCAACTCGGTGATGCACTGCGTGGGCGCGTGCAGAAAAGTGCCGGCCATGCCATTGACGATGCGCTGCAAAGCCGTCGTGAACGCCGCATCGCCGGTCACTTGGCGCGCCGCCAGATAAGCCTCGGTCAGATGCATCACGGGATTCTGCTGCACATCCTGCAGCGGCGCCGACAGATCGCTCTTGAGCTGTGCCCAGTAAAGCCCCGCCGGCGCCGAAAAGCGCGTCTCCACCTGGCCCGCCGTGGCGCCCAGCAGATCCAGGGCACGCCGGTCGCGGGTAGCGCCGTAGTGTGCCGCGCACGCGAAGATCACGAAAGCGTAGGTATAGAGGTCGTGCGTGGTATCCAGCGGCGCACCTTGCGCGTCGACGCTGTAGACCCAACCGCCTTCCGGATGCACGAAGCGCTTGCGCAAGGCGTCGAACAAACGAGCGGCGTGATCCGTCGCACCGGCCGTGGTGTGAACGTACAACTGGCGCGCGCACGCCATCGCTCGGTAGCGCGTCACTGGCAGCACTTGCAGGCGCGTGCCGTCCAGGGCTTCGTAGGGGAGTTGCAGATCCGGGTTATAGCCCGTCGTGCGCCACAAGGGCAGAACGATATCGCGGTAGTGCCGGCGCAGGTCGGCGACCAGGGCCAGGACAGAGGAATCGATGGGATCGGAACGAGAGGCGGGCATGAAAGCGCACGGGCGGCGGCGAAAAAAACCACAGCCCGCACGATACCCGATGCGCGCGGCGCAAACCAGCCGGCGTAAGCCAGCCGGTGCGGACAAGCCGACGCAGCAAGCGGATCCAACCAGCGGATGCGAACGCGTGGACGCAAACCCGCCGGCGCGAACAAGCGAAGGCCCACCAGCGGACGCAAAGTCCACTGGTGGGCCTCTCGCTACCGTATCACCGCCCTGTCACTGTCCCAGAACGACCTGCAGGACCACCCCGGTGCCGATGGCGGTCAGCACGAAGTCGGGGCCGATACCCATCCATTGATAACCGCGTGGCGGCGCCGACAGGTTGTAGCCGCGCCAATTCTCAACCACGTATTGACGATTGCGATAATCCGGCGGCAAGCGATCGCCCTTGGCCCAGCGCGGACCGCCGGGGCCATGCGCGTTGGGGCCATAACCCTGCGGCCCATGTCCATTGTTCTTGCCCGGTCCCGGCTTGCCCGAGTGACCGGGGCCGCCTTGCGGACCGCCGGGGCGCCCTGGTCCTTGCGCACCCGGACCGCCCGGATGCCCCGGACCGCCCGAATATCCTTGGCCGCCACCCTGCCCCGGCCCGCCCGGCCCACCAGGGCCTCCCTGACGTCCTTGGCCGCCGCCTTGTCCCGGGCCACCCTGCCCGCCCGGACCACGGTCCTGCTGGGCCAGGGGACCGACCGGCCGTTGCCCATGATCACGGTCATCGGCATGCGCTGGCGCACTGATCGCCAGTGAGGCCGCCGTCAGCATCCCCGCCATCAAGGCGCCAGTGGCGCGCAACGCGCGCTGGCGAGCCGGGGAGGCGTTATATAACGGTTTCTTGTGCATGATCTTTCCTTCCCCATGCGCGGCACGCAACCAATCGCGTAATCCCTACACGCACGGATCCATGTAAGGGTACAGAAATTGGGGCCATGGCACGTCCACAGTGCCTATCAGAATACGGAGAATTCGGAACGACATACGAATGAATGTAACAACGCCACCGCGCGTCGTACGGCTGGGGCGCCGCGGACCAGCGCTACCACGACGAGGTCTATCCAACCTGCCGCTGCCGTCCATGTGCAGCGCCAGTCGCCCTTTCTCCGTCACAACGAGGAGCCCGGCGTCATTGCGCTTCACGCAACGCAAGGTGGTCAAGGCATCGACGAACTCCGCCGGGATGGGCTCGTAGTCTTTGTCGCCTGCTGAATTGTCTGCCACGACTTGCAACCAATGACCCAACTCGCCTTTCTTGAAATTGTGCAACGGCATTGACGCCCTCCCAAATGCTGATCTGAATAAAACCCTCACATTATCGACCATGGATGTATCCGGGAGGTGCTGCCGGCGGCGGCCGTCGTGGTCGACGTTTCGGTGCTACAGGCCGTCTGCGTGAGCGCCGCGCCCGTTGCTAGCGTCGAAGCTCCACCGGCCATCCGCTTGGGGCGATTTGTTCCCGCGCCCCCCTTGCCGTTTTCGCAATCCCGCCCCTCTCCTGCATAATGTGCGCCAAATCGCCTGGAGTCCCCATGTCATTCCGTTTTGCCCTCTTCGCCGTCGCACTGGCCACCCTGGCCGGTTGCTCGACTTCCATGGGCCCCGTCATGGAAACCGGAGAGCCGGACCAATACACCATCACCAACCGCAACACCATCCAAAGCGTGTCGTGGGTCGATATCAAGAGCAAGGCCCTGCTGCGCGCCAGCGAGTATTGCCAGTCCTTGGGCCGCAAGATGACCAAACCCGTCATCACGTCCAACCACGCCACCGGCCTGGGTCCGCGTGAAGCCTACGTGACCTTCAACTGCTCGCCCTTCCCGCAGCCAAGCGAGAAGGACGCCGACAGCAAGGCCCAATAGCCCTGCGCCGCCTGGCCGGGCGCCGCGGGCTTTCCGCGCCGCCCCGATTCCAAGCCATCCCTACACCTCCCCGGCAAGCGGGGATGCACCTCATTGCCGCTCCGATATAAATGGTATACCGTAGGATACAAACATAAGACCGGGCTTGAGTACGCACCGGTCATCCCCTCAAAGGAAATCGGAGACGCTCCATGAAAATGCCCCGCCGTCTGGCTTTGTGCGCGCTCGTCGCCCTGGCCCCTGTCTGTATGAGCCATGCCCAGAAGGCATCGACCGACAACTACCCGAGCCGACCGATACGCCTGATCACCCCTTATGAGCCTGGCGGCGGTGTGGACATCATGGCCCGGCTGGTCGCGCGCAGCCTGACCGGTGAACTGGGCGTACCGGTGGTGGTGGAAAACCGGCCCGGCGCTGGTGGCGTGGTGGGAACGCAAGTGCTCACGACCGCCGCCCCCGATGGCTACACACTCATCCTCGACTCCCCTTCTCCGCTGGTCGTCGCGCCTTTCCTGATGAAGAAGCTGAACTATGACCCGCAGAAGGACCTGGAGCCCATCAGCCTGATTGCCGATGTCCCGGCCGTGCTGCTGGTCAAGAACGACTCGCCCATTCATTCCGTGGCCGACCTGCTCACGCTGGCCCGCAAGGAGCCGGGCAAGCTGACCTTCTCGTCCTCCGGGCTTGGCGGCACCGCGCACCTGTCCGCGCAATTGCTCAAAGTACTGACGGATGCCGACATGCTGCACGTGCCCTACAAAGGCACGGCGCCCGCCATCCAGGCCGTGCTCACGGGCGAAGTCACCATGACTTTCGCCGACATGACCGCCGGCCTGCCCTTCGCCAAGAACCATCAACTGCGCGCGGTGGCCGTGACCACGCCCAGACGCAACCCCGCGCTGCCCGATGTGCCGACCGTCGCCGAGACCGTGCCCAACTACGCGTCCAGCGTGTGGTACGGCTTGCTGGCACCAAAGAACACGCCCCGCCCCATCATCGACAAGCTGAACCAGGCCATCGTCAAGTTCGTTCACACCCCTGATGTCAACAAGATGCTGGTCGAGGAAGGCGCCGAGCCGGCTGGCTCCTCGCCCGAACAGTTCCGCGCTTTCCTGCAACGCGAAAGCGAACGCTGGGGAAGCGTCATCCGCAAATCCGGCTTGGAGCCGCAGTAAGCCGCCGGACCCGCCACCACACTGCCATGCCACCAGGAGCCTTCGGGAGAAATCATGCTGTTGATCAACAATGAAGTCGTCGAAAAAGTGCTGACGATGCGCGAATGCATCGAAGCGCAGGAACAGGCCTTCGCCGGCCTGCTGACCGGCGCGGCCATCGGCCGTCCGCGCATGGACATGTATGTCCCCTGCGACCGCGACGACGGTTACTACCGCTGGGGCTCGGTCGAGGGCAGCAGCGGCGGCATCCTGGCGGTGCGCCTGAAATCCGACATCCTGGTATGGCCGCGCGATCACGCCGCCGGCGGCAGCGAGCAGAAATATTGCATGGAACCGGGCACGTACTGCGGCCTGGTCTTTCTATTCAGCACCGGCAATGGCGAGCCCTTGGCCTTGCTCAATGACGGCCATTTGCAGCATATGCGCGTGGGCGGCGCGGCCGGCATCGGCACGCGCCTGCTGTCCCGCGAAGACTCGCGCGAACTGGGCATCATCGGGTCGGGCGGCATGGCGCAGACGTTTCTCGAAGCCATACTCGCGGTGCGCGACATAAAGCGCGTGCGCGTCTACAGCCGCAAGGCCGAGAACCGCGAACGCTTCGCCCGCGAGAACGCGCAACGCCATGGCATCGAAATCATCGCGGTGGATGATCCGCGCGACGCCGTGCGCGGGGCCGACATCGTCGCCACATGCACCGACAGCATGACGCCGGTACTACAGCCCGAGTGGCTGGAGCCGGGCATGCACGTGGTGGTGCTGACCCCCCGCGAAATCGACCCGGCCATCGTGCAGCGCTTCGACGTCGCCGTGCAGCAAGGCCGGGAAGAAATGCCCATGGCCGAAACCGAGCGTTTCCGCAAAGGCATATCGGGCAGCCCGCAGGCTTATGTCGCGGGCAGCGCCGAAGAACAACTGCGTTTGCCCCAGCCTAAGAAAGCACGGCTGCCGACGCAGGACTGGCCGGTCTACACCGACATCATTGCCGGCAAGGCGCCTGGGCGCACTAGCGCGGATCAGATCACCTTCTACTACACGGTCGGCAACTGGGGCGTGCAGTTTTCATCGGTGGGCGGATTGGTGTATCGCAAGGCCAAGGCGCAGGGCCTGGGCCACGAACTGCCGCTGGAATGGTTCATCCAGGACATCCGCAACTGAGGACCGCGGCGACGGACGACATCCGCAACGATGCCCAAACGGGATGATGCGCTTGCCGAACTAAGCCGAAAAATTTTGATCTATCCAGGTGCGCGCCCATTGCTCCGCGCCCTGCCGCGCCATCCCCGGCGTGCCGATACGCGCGCCGGGATAAGGCGGGAATTCGAAACCGTTGACCGGCTCTCCGCCCTCCAGCAAAGAGATGAAAATACGGGCCTGATATTGGCCATTGTGCGTAGGGGCGGCCTCGACCGCGCATTCGATGATGAAGTCTCTGTACTGGATCATGGCATCGCTCCGGTGGTGGCGGTGTTGCCGCGAGCGATCGCCGCGCCGCCGTGCACCGCCACTATCGCACCGCAAAAGCCTTAAGCCTAGGCGTGGAGAGATTGCAATTGCAAGGACAATTGTCGAGCTGGTCCTACCGCCCGTTTCTTCACGGAAGAGCACATTTTGCGCACGGATGGTATCTATTTCCGTAGAAATGACCGAGCCCCTGCATCGGTTGCGCCATAAAGCAAGACGACCGGATGAATCCGGTCGATCGTGGGCTGATCATGCTTATGGCGGTCCAGGATACATCCCGACCTCAGGCGCCTCCACCACGTGCATGGGTGGATAACGGCCGGCGCCGCCGCATCGCCCTACAGCACATGCCCGATAGCGCGCCGAGCTGCCTCAATCCTTGCCGATCTCATGTCCGATCACACCGCCCAGCACCGCGCCGCCCACCGTGCCCGCGGTACTGCCATTGGTCGCTTCGTGACCGATGACGCCGCCCGCGGCTGCACCGCCAAGCGTGCACCCCGACATGAAGGGAATACCTAGGGCCAGGGCTGCCGCCGCAACATACTTGATGACGTGTCGCATTTTTTATCTCCCTCGAAAATTAGGTACCGAAGAGTTCGCAAGGGCTGTACCTGAAGAGGACAAACCCTTCAGCACGCGTCACAGCCGAAACACCTCTTCGAGGTCCTGCGTGGCATCGAAGGGCTCCAGCTTCACGCTTTCCTCGATGTGATCGAGGTGATGCAGCGTCAATGCCTCGGCGCGCCGTACGTCGCGTGCCTCGATGGCGTCGATGATCGACACGTGGTCGTCATCACGGCAACTGGTGGCCGTGGGCAGGTTGTACAGGAAGATCACCAGGCAGCTGAGGGTCGACAGCTCGCGCATGATGCGCGCGTACTCGCCATTGCCGGCCAGATCGCTCAGCACGATGTGAAACTCGCCCGCCAGCCGGATGATGGCGCGCTTGTCCTTGCGTTCGCGCGCTTCGTGTTCAAGCTTGACGTGCGCCCGCAAGCGCTCCAGTTTCTCCGGCGTCAGGCAATCGATCAGGCGCCGCACCACGGCGGGCTCGATCAAACGCCGTGCCTCGAATACATCGATGGCTTTCTCGATGGAGGGCTTGGCCACATACGCGCCGCGCTGCGGAAACAGTTCGACGATCTGTTCATGCGCCAGCCGCGCCAGCACCTCGCGCACGCGCGGCCGGCTGACGGCGAAGATTTCGGCCAGGCGCTCTTCCACCAGCTTGGTGCCGGGCTTGAGCCGGTTGTCCAGGATGGCGTTGTAGATGTGCTCGTAGACATCCGCGCTGGAAAGTTCCCGCTTCTCGGTTGCCATCGCCTGTAGTTTTGATTTCACCTGACGTGCCATTCGCTGCAATGGAAAGGATAAGGACAGGAAACAAAGGATCGATTGCGCGCAAGCCGACCCCGTCAGCATGATGCCTCAAAAATGTAAACATTTTTAGATCTAAATGTTTGCTATCGGGTAATCACTAATGTTTCCAAGATTGTTGCGAGTCCAGAATGCCCTGGCCGGCAGCTCAAAAAAACGGATCGCGAATCTGGCGCTGACACAACCGGCCATAAAAAAGGCGCATCGAAAATGACAGCAAGGGGTTTCGATCGGGTTTTCGATCTGGTCATCCGCAACGCAAGGGTGACGACGGCCAGCGACACATATGCCGCTGACATCGGCATCACCGACGGCCGCATCGTTCAACTCGGCCAGCAGTTGGGCCAGGGGCTGCGCGAGATCGACGCGGCGGGCCGCACGGTCACGCCCGGCGGCATCGATGCCCATTGCCATCTGGACCAGCCCATGGCGCCGCCGGTGCGGCTGGCCGACGATTTTTTCACCGGCACGCGCTCGGCGGCCTGCGGCGGCACCACCACCGTCATCCCCTTCGCCGCGCAGAAAAAAGGCGGCACCCTGCAGGCCGCGCTGGACGACTATCACCAACGCGCCACGGGGCGCGCCTGCGTCGACTACGCCTTCCATCTGATCATCGCCGATCCCTCGTCCGCGGTCCTGCGCGATGAACTGCCGGGGCTGATCGAGCAGGGCTACACCTCCTACAAGCTGTACATGACCTACGACCGCCTGAAGCTGGACGACGGTCAGATCCTGGATGTGCTGGACGTGGCGCGGCGCCATGGCGGCATGCCCATGATCCATGCGGAGAATTCCGACTGCATCACGTGGCTGACGCAGAAACTGGAGGCCGCGGGCAAAGTGGCCCCGCGCTTTCATGCGCTGTCGCGCCCCACGCTGGTCGAACGCGAAGGGGCGCATCGCGCCATCGCGTTGTCCGAACTGCTGGACGTGCCGGTGTTGCTGGTGCATATTTCCGGCGCCGAGGCGGTGGAGCAGATCCGCGCGGCGCGAGTGCGCGGCCTGAACGTCTATGCCGAGACCTGCCCGCAATACCTGTTGCTGACCGCTGCCGACCTGGGCCTGGACGACAGCTACGAAGGCGCGCGCTGCGTGTGCAGTCCGCCACCCCGCGATACGGCCAGCCAGCACGCCATCTGGCAGGGCCTGGCCGACGGCCTGTTCACCCTGGTGTCGTCCGATCATTCGCCCTTCAACCTGGAGGGACCCGACGGCAAGACGCCAGGCGGGCAGGAAGTCGCCTTCCGCCATATTCCGAACGGCATCCCCGGTATCGAGACCCGCATGCCGCTGCTCTATTCCGAGGGCGTGCTGGGCGGGCGCATCAGCGCCAACAAGTTCGTCGAACTGACCGCCACCGCGCCGGCGCGCACGTATGGCCTGTATCCGCGCAAGGGCACCATCGCCATCGGCAGCGACGCCGATCTCGTCATCTGGGACGAACGCGAATTCACGCTCGGCAACGAGCACCTGCATCATGCCGTCGACTACACGCCCTACGCCGGACGCACCCTGCGCGCATGGCCGGCGCTGACGCTGCTGCGCGGCACCACGGTTTGGGACGGCCGCGACTTTACCGGAGCGGCGGGCGCCGGCGCTTTCCTGCCGCGTGGCCTGCCTTCGATTCCCGCCATCGGCTTGCGTACGCCCGAACGCGCGTCCTGGCTGCGTGACGTACTGCCCACCTGATTGCCGTGGCGCGGCTGCAACCGCCGCGCCGCGCCCGCATTTCCGCTTTCGACCTGGATTCCATACCAAGGACGCCGCTGTGAACCACAACGCACAAAAGACCACCCTCATCAAGAACGCCCACACCGTCGTCGCCTGGGACGATGCGCGCCAGACCCACGTATATCGCCACCAGGCCGATGTCGCCTTCGCCGGTGGCCAGATCACGCACATCGGCCCGGGCTACGTTCCCGCCGCGGGCGAAGACTGCACCGTGGTCGATGGCTCGGGCATGATGGTCATGCCGGGCCTGGTCGACATTCACAGCCACCTGGTGCATGAGCCCATCAACAAGGGCTATACCGACGAAACCGGCTCGGCGGGTTTGTACAACTCCAATCTGTACGAGTACATGCCCACCATGGAAGGCGACGCCGAAGCCGCGCCCGCGCAGCTGACGTTGGCCGCCGCCGAACTGTTGATGTCCGGCGTCACCACCGTGGTCGACATGTCCATCATCCACGAGCACTGGCTCGACGTGCTGGTGCGCAGCGGCCTGCGCGCTTACGTGGCGCCCATGTTCCGCTCCGCGCGCTGGTATACGCGCAACGGCCATGTGGTCGAGTACGACTGGAACGAAAAAGCCGGCATCGAAGGCATGGAGCGCGCGCTCAAGCTGATCGACCTGGCCGAAGCGCACGAATGCGGCCGCCTGCGCGGCATGGTCGTGCCCGCGCAGATCGATACCTGCACGCCGGACCTGCTGCGCGACAGCCACGCGGAGGCGCGCCGCCGCAAGATAGGCTGGCAGACCCATGCGGCCCAGTCCCTGCCCGAGTTCCACGAAATCACGCGCCGCCATGGCCTGACGCCCGTGCAATGGCTGCAGGATCTGGGCGTGCTGGACCAGGACAGCATTGTCGGCCACGGCATCTTTGTCGACGATCACCCCAATACGCATTGGAGTACCGCCACCGACCTGGCCATCCTGGCCGAAACCGGCGCCAGCGTGGCTCACTGTCCCACCGTCTTCATGCGCCGCGGCATGGCCCTGCGCGATTTCGGCCGCTACCGCCGCGCCGGCATCAACCTGGGCATAGGCACCGACACTTATCCGCACAACATGATCGAGGAAATGCGCCACGTCGGTTACCTGGCCCGCCTGATGGCGCAGACACCACGCGCCACCTCCACGGGCCAGGTCTTCCACGCCGCCACCGCGGGCGGCGCCAAGGCGCTGGGCCGTAGCGACATTGGCCGCATCGCCGTGGGCGCGCGCGCCGACCTGGTGCTGGTGGACATGACGCATCACCTGATGCAACCGGCCCGCGACCCCATCCGCAGCTTGATCTACGCGGCGGCCGACCGCGCCGTGCACACGGTCTATATCGACGGCCAGCGCGTCGTGCATGAAGGCGAAGTGCATTCGCTCGATTACCGCGACGCCGCCATGAAGGTCAACGAAGCGCAGCAGCGCGCGCTCAAGCGTGTGCCGGAACGCGACCGCGTGGCGGGCCGCACGGCGGAGCAGATGTCGCCGCTGTCCTTCGACACCCTCTGATTCGCTTCTTTCAGGCACACCTTAGACAAACACAACAGGCCGCGCCGCCGGATCCCAGATTCCGGGCAACGGCCTACTACAAGGGGAATTTCATGATTGCCAGCAACGATATGACCACCACCGCCAAGCGCACCTGGCTGGCCCAGGCCTGCGGCGCCGCCCTGCTGTCGGCCTTCTGCGCGTCGACCGCCTGGTCGCAGACGCTGACCGCGGTAATGGCCAGCAAGGTGACGGTACTGGATCCGGTGCTGACCGCATCGCACCAGACGCGCAACCACGCCTACATGATTTACGACACCCTGCTGGCCACCGACGCCGAGAATCACGTGCGCCCGCAGATGGCGGACAAGTGGGAGATCTCGGCCGACGGCAAGACCTACACCTTCACGCTGCGCGACGGCCTGAAGTGGCATGACGGCACCCCGGTCAAGGCCGAGGATTGCGTCGCCTCGATTCAACGCTGGGCTCAGCAGGACAAGATGGCCCGCCAGATCATGCCGCTGGTGGCCTCCATGAACGTGGTCGACGACAAGACTTTCACCATCGTCCTGAAAGAGCCCGTGGACATCCTGCCCGCCCTGGCCAAGCCCAGCGGCCTGCCCGCCTTCATGATGCCCAAGCGCGTGGCGCAGACGCCCGCCACGCAGGCCATCACGGACTACACCGGTTCCGGTCCCTTCAAGTTCGTGCAGGCCGAGTACAAGCCCGGCGTGAAGGCGGTCTACGCGAAGAACACCGACTACGTGCCCCGCAATGAAGCGCCCAGCGGCACCGCCGGCGGCAAAGTGGTCAAGGTCGATCGCGTCGAATGGGTCAATATGGCCGACGCCATGACCGCGCTGAACGCGCTGCAGAACGGCGAGGTCGACTACATGGAGACGGTGCCCTACGACCTGACGCCCATGGTGGAAGGCAACAAGGACCTGACCCTGCGGGTGCTGGACAAGATGGGCTACCAGCCCATGTACCGCTTCAACCAGCTGCAGAAGCCTTTCAACGACAAGCAAATTCGCCAGGCAGCGATGTATGCCATCGGGCAGGAGGACATCCTCAAGGCCCAGGTTGGCAATCCGGCCTACTACAAGGTGTGCGGCGCCGTCTTCGGCTGCGGCATGCCCTACGCCAGCGAAATCCGCGCCGACATGATCGTGCCATCCAACATCGCCAAGGCCAAGGAGCTGCTCAAGCAATCCAAGTATGACGGCGCGCCCGTGGTCATCTTGCAAGCCACCGACATCGCCATGGCCTCGGCGATTCCCGTAGTGATGGCGCAGCAGCTGCGTCAGGCCGGGTTCAATGTCTCCTTGCAGGCGATGGACTTCATGACCATGCTGTCGCGCCGCGCCAACCGCGATACCACCGACAAAGGCGGCTGGAGCATCTTCATGACCACCTGGCACATGAGCGAGATCGCCGATCCCCTGCGCAACTACGGCGTGTCGGCCAACGGCGACCAGTCCTGGTTCGGCTGGCCCACCGTGCCGGCCGTGGAAGCGCTGCGCGGCGAGTTCCTGACGGCGCAGACCGATGCGCGGCGCAAGGAAATCGCCGACAAGCTGCAGGACGTGATCCTGGATGAAGGCGTGGTCGTGCCACTGGGCCAGATCAATGCCGTGGCGGCCTATCGCAACACCCTCAAGGGGGTGCTGGAAGCGCCGGCACCGGTGTTCTGGAATATCTCGAAGACCGGGAAGTAAGCAAGCATGTTGAGCTACATACTCAGGCGCATCCTGGCCACCATTCCCGTGGTCCTGACGGTGGCGGTGCTGGTGTTCGGCTTGCTGCGGCTGACGCCGGGCGACCCGGCGCTGATTCTGGCCGGCGACTCGGCCACGCCCGAGCAACTGCAGCAGATCCGCACCCATATGGGGCTGGACCGGCCCATCACCACGCAGTTCGCGTTGTGGGCCGGCCAGGTCCTGCGGGGCGACCTGGGCGTGTCGCTGCATTCGGGCACGGCCGTGACGTCCATGATCGCCGACCGGCTGGCGCCGTCGCTGGCCCTGGCGTTGAGCACCATCGTGGTGTCCACCCTGATCGCCGTGCCCTTGGGCGCGTTCGCGGCGTGGCGGCGCGGCAGCCGCATGGACCGCGCCATCATGGCGTTTTCCGTGCTCGGTTTCTCCGTGCCCATCTTCGTCACCGGCTACGCCCTGATCCTGCTGTTCGCGATGAAACTGGGCTGGCTGCCGGTGCAAGGGTACAAGTCCATGCAAGATGGCTTGGGATTGTTCACCCAGCATCTGGTATTGCCCACGCTGGCGCTGAGCACCGGCTTCATTGCGTTGATCGCGCGCATCGCCCGCAGCAGCATTTTGGAAGTCATGGGCGAAGACTACATCCGCACCGCGCGCGCCAAGGGCATCACGGAACGCGCGGTGTTGCTGGCCCATGCATTGCGCAATGCGGCGGTGCCCATCATCACCATCATCGGCATCAGCATTGCCTTGTTGATCAGCGGCGTGGTCGTCACCGAGTCGGTATTCAATCTGCCTGGGTTGGGACGCCTGGTGGTGGAATCGGTACAAGCGCGCGACTATCCGTTGATCCAGGGCCTGATCCTGCTGTTCTCGATGGTCTACATCGTCGTCAACCTGACCATCGACGTGCTGTATTCGGTCTTCGATCCCCGCATCCGTTATTGAATTCGCGCCCTTGAATCCACGATCGCATCCGCTATCGAATCCGCTCGCATAGGGAAATCCGCATGACTCAAGCCACTTCCGCTACACCGCCCGCCCCGGCGCCGGCCGGGCCACCCCGAGCCCCCCGCCCGTTCGCGGCCTTGCGCGCCAACCTGGGTTCCGGGCCGGTGATCGCCGCCTGCGTGATCCTGGCGATCATCGTCCTGGCCGCGCTGAGCGCCAACCTGCTGGGACTGGCCGATCCGCTGGCCATCAATCCCATGGAGCGGCTCAAGACCTTCAGCGCCGCGCACTGGTTCGGCACCGATGCCTATGGGCGCGACGTCTTGTCGCGCGTCATCCACGGCGCACGCAATTCCCTGCTGATCGGCGCCGGCACCACGGTGGCCGCGCTGATACCCGGCCTGCTGCTGGGCGTCATCGCCGGCTATTTCCGCGCCGCCGACATGGTGATCATGCGCATCCTGGACGGCATCATGTCGATTCCCAGCATCCTGCTGGCCATCGCCTTCGTCGCTGTTACCGGCGCCAGCATCACCACGGTGCTGATCGCCATCGCCGTGCCGGAGTTTCCTCGGGTGGTGCGCCTGGTGCGCGGACTGATTCTTACGTTGCGCGAGGAGCCTTATGTCGAGGCCGCCATCTCGCTGGGCACGCCCACGCCGCTGTTGATGCTGCGCCACCTGGTGCCCAATACGATTGCGCCGCTGATCGTGCAAGGCACCTTCATCTTCGCGTCGGCGATCCTTTCGGAAGCCGTCATGAGCTTCCTGGGTGTCGGGATGCCGCCGGAGATTCCGTCCTGGGGCAACATCATCGCCGAGGGACGCATGTATTTCCAGCTCAAGCCCGAGCTGATCCTGCTGCCCGGGGTGTTTCTGGCGCTGACCGTGCTGTCGGTCAATCTGCTGGGCGATGCCATGCGCGATGCGCTGGATCCCAAGATGGCGAAACGGGTGTGAAGCGTATGACCTCCTGGCCTTCCTTTTTCTTAGTTTTTTCCTTCCCTTCCTTTTCCTCGATCACGGGCCTATGACATCCTCTGCCGCGAATCCTGTCCTCGGTACGCCTGTCCTGCAGACTGCCCTCGGTACGCCCGTCCTGCAGATCCAGGGCCTGGCCGTGCGCCTGGTCGAGGGGCGAGATGATGGGCGGGACGACAATCCGTCAGGCCACGCGCCACGCCACGTCGTTCAGGACATCAGCTTTGACATCCACGCTGGGGAAACCCTCTGCGTGGTGGGCGAGTCCGGGTCCGGCAAGTCCGTCACGTCTTTTTCCGTGATGGGCCTGCTGGCGCCCGATGCGCTGCGCCCTTGCGCCGGCCGCATCCTGCTCGATGGCGAGGACATTCTCACCTGCTCGCCCGAACGCCTGCGCCAACTGCGCGCCACCCGCATGTCCATGGTGTTCCAGGAACCCATGACCGCCCTCAATCCCGTGCGCACGGTGGGCTGGCAGATCGACGAAGTCCTGCGCGCCCACAGCAAGCTCAACGCCGCCGAGCGCAAGAAGAAGATCCTCGACATGCTGCAGGCCGTGCGCCTGCCGGACATCGAGCGTATCTATGCGTCCTACCCGCATCAGCTGTCGGGTGGCCAGCGCCAGCGCATCGTCATCTGCATGGCGTTGATTCTCGATCCCAAATTGCTGATCGCCGACGAGCCGACCACCGCGCTGGACGTCACCACGCAGAAGCAGATCCTGACCTTGATCCGCGACCTGCAGAAGAGCCACGACACCGCCGTGCTGTTCATCACGCATGATTTCGGCGTGGTGGCCGACATCGCCGACCGCATCGCCGTGATGCATCGCGGCCGCATCGTCGAAGTGGGCACGCGTGAACAGATCCTGGCCCAGCCGCGCGAGGCCTATACGCGCATGCTGGTCTCGTCCGTGCCCAGCCTGGCCCCCGCCACGCGTGTAGCGCCCGAGGGCGTGCCGCTGCTGACCGTGCGCAGCTTGAACAAGACCTATACCGAGCGCGGGCTGTTCAAGGCACGCCGTAGCGTGAAGGCCGTCAATGATGTCAGTTTCACGTTGCACAAGAAGGAGATCCTGGGCATCGTCGGCGAGTCGGGGTCGGGCAAGTCCACCGTAGCGCGCTGCATTGCGCGCCTGATCGATCCCAGTTCGGGCAGCGTGCGCATCGGTGATCAGGAAATCGCCACGGCGTCACGGCGGGAGTTTCGGCCCTTGCGTCAGCGTATCCAGGTGGTGTTCCAGGATCCTTATCGATCCTTGAATGCGCGGATGCGGGTAGGCGACTCCATTACCGAAGGCTTGCGCAATTTCGGCAAAGGCCGCCAGGAGGCACGCCAGCGGGCCACCGAGCTATTGGAGTTGGTGGGGTTGAATAGCGAGGCCATGGCGCGTTATCCGCACCAGTTTTCGGGAGGCCAGCGTCAGCGCATCTGCATCGCGCGCGCGCTGGCGCTGTCGCCCGACATCCTGATCGCCGACGAAGCGGTGTCGGCGCTGGATGTATCGGTGCAGGCCCAGGTGCTGGACCTGATCGAGTCCATCCGCGAGCAGACCGGCACCGCCGTGCTGTTCATCACTCACGACCTGCGCGTCGCCGCGCAGATCTGCAACACCATCGTGGTGATGAAGTCCGGCAAGATCGTCGAAGCCGCGTCCGCCCACGAAGTCCTGAGCCAGCCCCGCGACGCCTACACCCGCCAACTCATCGACGCCGCGCCCGGGCGCCACTGGGATTTCCAGAATTTCCGGCCGACGGCCTGAGGGCGTCGGCGTGGACTGACTTCATTTCGTCAGATTTTTGTGCAAACTGGTCGATCGCTAGCGTCACGGCATTAGTCTCCTGTCCCTCTGCCTACTGTGATCAGCGGACACCGAAGACAACCACGTCCGTGCGCGTCAATGGAAATTGGCGTATCACTTTCCGGTTCATCGGTGCAGATATTGAACTGGTCAACTACCAAGACTACCACTGAAGGTATAGCGATGATCCATACCCACCCTCATCCTGGCGAAGTCCTGAGGGAGACGGTGTTTGAACCTCTTTCTCTCTCCGTCACTGACGCCGCCGAACGACTCGCCATGTCACGCGTGGCGCTATCACGCGTGCTTAACGGCAAGGCGGGCATCAGTCCTGATTTGGCGGTTCGCCTGGAATTGGCGGGTGCGAGTACCGCTCGTTTCTGGATAGGGTTGCAAGCCAACTATGATCTTTGGCTTGCCCAGCAGCACAAGCAACCCCGGATACGCGCACTTGCAGAACCCGCGAACGCCGCGTGATGGCGCCGTGCGCCTATCCGGCAGCCCATCCGCTCATTGAGCTCATTACACAACCCCCTCGGTATGCAGCTTGATCACCTCGGCCGCGTCGAAGCCCAATGATGCCAAGACTGCATCCGTGTGCTGGCCTACGCCGGGCACGGCGTCCATGCGGGGTTCGAATGCGCTGTTCGAGCCTGGCGGTAGTAAGGCCGGCAAGGCGCCTTTGGGGCTGTCGACTTCGCGCCAACGGGCACGCGCCTGTAATTGTGGATGCGCCCATACGCCAGCCATATCGTTGACGCTGGCATTGGCGATGCCGGCCGTCTCCAGTTTGTCGGCCACTTCGGCCAGGCTCATCCTGGCGAAAGCATCCACGATGAGCGCACGCAAGGCTTCGCGATTGGCGGCGCGCAATGAGTTGGACGAGAACCGCTCGTCGCCAGCTAGCGCCGGCTGAGACAGGACCTGCGCGCAGAACACCTGCCATTCGCGTTCGTTCTGCAGCCCCAGCATGATGGTGCCTCCGTCACCCACCGGAAATGGGCCATAAGGATAGATCGTGGCATGCGCCGCGCCAGCGCGCGGAGGCGGCGGTGCGCCTTCGAACGCGTAGTACATGGGATAACCCATCCACTCCACCATGCTCTCGAGCATGGATACGTCGACGCGGCTGCCCTGCCCCGTCTTCTGCCGCAGCAGCAGCGCATTCAAGATGCCAGAATAGGCATACATACCGGCCGCGATGTCCGAGATCGAGCAACCCGCCTTGGCCGGTGCCTCGGGCGAACCCGTGACGGACACGAAGCCACCCTCGCTCTGGATCAGCAGGTCATACGCCTTCTTGTCCTGGTACGGACCGCCTTCGCCGTACCCGGAGATATCGCACACGATCAGTCCGGGATGCGCGGCATGCAGTGCATCGAAGGACAAACCCTGGCGCGCGGCCGCTCCTGGGGCCAGGTTCTGCACCAGCACGTCAGCTTCCGCAAGCAGGCGCCTGAGTACGTCCTGCGCGGCCGGGTGCTTCAAATCCAGCGTGAGGCTTTCCTTGGAACGATTGGTCCAGACGAAGTGCGAGGCCAGGCCCCGTACACGCTCGTCGTAATTGCGGGCGAAATCGCCCACGCCGGGACGTTCGATCTTGATGACGCGCGCGCCCATGTCCGCCAGCTGGCGAGTGCAGAACGGCGCGGCAATGGCGTGTTCGAAACTGACGACGGTGATACCGTCCAAGGGGCGCGGGCCCGCCCCGCCCTGGGATATCGCTGTGAAAGTCGACGAGGCCCCGGGCGTGGCCGCGGATGTCGACGAAGCCCCGGGCGCGGATCCGGGTGTCGGCGTAGCTAGGGTCGCGGCGGTCATGCGGAGAACCTCAACTGCGCTTGATGAGCCAAGGTGCCGTCCTGCTCGGCCCACAACTCGGCCAGGCCAGGCGCCGTCACACGGCCGGCAACGTCGAAGGGAGTGGGCGCCAGCAAGGGACGCAAGCCACGGTAGGACAGGTGTTCCAGCTTCTTGCCCGGGTTGGCGTGCTGGAACGCAGCCACCATCAGCGTGGCAATCATCGGACCGTGCACGACCAGCCCGGGATAGCCTTCCTTGTCCGTGACGTAAGGATGGTCGTAGTGAATGCGATGGCCATTGAAGGTCACCGCGGAATAGCGGAACAGCAGCACCGGGTTGGGGTCTACTGTCTCGCGCCAGCCTGCCTCGGGCGCCGGCTCCGTGCCTTGCAGTTTCGGCGGCGACGGCTGGCGATAAACGATGTCCTGTTCCTCGGAAATGGCGACCGCGCCGTCCTGCCAGTATTCATGGCGCACCGTCACGAAAAGCAGCGAGCCGGTGCGTCCGGTCTTCTCCTTGACGTCGGCGATGGTGGAACGACGCTCGGCGGCCACGCCCACCCGCAACGGCGCGATGAATTCCACGCGACCGCCCGCCCACATGCGATTGCGGTCGGCGGCGGGCGGCAGGAAGCCGCCGCGCGCGGGATGACCGTCCTCGCCGAGACCGTCCATGGGCGCGGTCTGGATGAAGAATGCCCACTGCCATAGCGGCGGCAAGGGATCGTTCACCGCCAACGGGGGACCGCCCAAGGTCGCGGTGACCCTGCCTGTCAAGGTCGCGTCCAAACCGTCGGCCACCGTCTCGCTGCGGCCGATCCAGGCGGTAGGATCGGGATTGTTCATTATTCGTCTCCATTGTTCGTCTCGATTGACGCGCAGGTCGTATTACGCTTTTTGTAGCATGGCAGGGGCGAAGGCCGTGGCATAGCCACGCCTGCTCATCGCCCCACGAAACGCGGCGGACGTTTTTCGGCGAAAGCCTTCATCCCTTCCAGATAATCTTCCGTGTAACCCATGTCCCGCTGCAACTCGGCCTCCAAATCGAATTGCTGCATCAGCGTATTGCCTCCCGACGCACGCAGAGCCTGCTTGGTGGCGGCCAGCGCCGCGGTCGGCGCCTGTGCCAAGGTAGTCGACACCTCGTCCAACGTCGCCTGCAGATCGCCATCGGGCACACAGCGCCAGATCATGCCGCAATCCGCAGCCTGTCGAGCAGTCAGGGGCTCGCCGAATAGCGCCATGCCCATCGCGCGGCCCTCGCCCACCAGACGCGGCAAAAACCAGCTGCCCCCCATGTCAGGCACCAGGCCAATCTTGTTGAAGGCCGGCACGAACTTCGCGGACGCCACGGCGAAGACCACGTCGCAGGCCAGCACGAAACTCATGCCCGCCCCGGCCGCCGTGCCGTTGACCACACAGACCACGGGCACCGGCATGGAACGCAGGCGTTCAAGTAGAGGTCGATAGCCTGTCATCAAACCCTCGGACAGATCGCGCCGCTGCCCTTGCGGCAAAGGTTTTCGATCAGCCAGATCCTGTCCGGCACAAAAACCGCGCCCCGCGCCGGTAATCACCACGCCCCGCAAGCCTGCGCTAGCACGCGCTTCATCGAGTGCGCGGCAGATCTCGGTACGCATGACATCGGTGAAGCTGTTGAGCCGCTCGGGCCGGTTCAGCGTGATGCGCGCCACGCCACCGTCCAGGGAAAAGAGAATTTGTTCGTAGTCGGTCGTCATACGTGTGCCCCCTCCAACGTCTCCGGCATCTCTGCCACTTCCGCGGTTTCTGCCATGATGCCAAGCTGCTCGTCGGTGTCGCCGAACAACAGTTCGATCACGGTCAGCCGCTTGAAGAAATCCCCGACTTCCAATTCATCCGTCATGCCCATGCCGCCATGCAACTGCACGGCCTTCTGGCTGACGAAGCGGCCTGCTTGCGCTGCCTCTATCTTGGCCGCGGCAATCATGCGGCGGCGCACGGCGGCGTCGGGTTCGGACAGTGCCGCGGCAGCCACATAAGCCATCGACAAGGCCATCTCCTTGGCTACCACCATCTCGGCCATGCTGTGTTGCAAAGCCTGAAAGGCAGCCAAGGGTTGGCCGAACTGCTTGCGAGTCTTCAGATAGTCGACGGTGATACCCAACAGCCGATCGATCGCTCCCGCCGCGTGCGCGCATAGCGCGGCGTTTCCCCATTGCAGCGCCAGTGCCAATGCCGCACGGGCCGCCTCACCGCGTGCCAGCACCTGGTCCGGTGCAATCCGCACATTGTCGAATTCGATGCGCGCGCAGCGAGAGCGGTCCAGGGTGTTGGTCTCGGACACCGCCACGCCAGCCACGTCCGCCGGTACGATCAACAGTACCGGTTGCCTATCGGCCTCATCGAACGCCGATACGACCCATGCCTGTGCCGCGGCTCCATGCCACACCAGATGCTTGCTACCGTTCAAGACGAGGCCGAGATAGCCATCGGAAAGATTGCTGGAGGATTTCCTGGAGATCGCATCCGGTGCGCGGCTGGCCCCGCGCCCAGCCACATCGCCGGTCAAGCGACAAGCCTCCGGCTCGACGGCATAGCGTCTACCAGGCTCCTGATACGCCAGCGTCACGACCACCTCGCCTGCCGCGATTTCCGGCAGCCAGCGCCGCGCCGCTTCATCATTGCCACTGGCACTGATCGCCGTGGCGCTCATCACCCCGCTGGCGATGACAGGCTCATCCACCAGTCCCCGTCCCAGTTCCAGATGCACCGGTAGCAGACTGGCCGGCGCCTCGCCAAAGCCGCCGTACTCCGCGTCGACCGTCAAGCCGACCACGCCCAGTTCCGCCAAGGCATTCCAGGCGGCCGGATCGAGTCCGCCTTGACGGTCCCGCCGCCGTGCCAGTGTCCAGTTGTCCGCTATCAGGCGCGCCAGGCTGTCCGCCAACATGCGCTGTTCCGTGCTGTATTCGAAATCCATCATCCATTCCGTCAATGGGCGGGCGCGTCACACGCCCAGAATCATGCGGGCGATGATGCCCTTCTGCACTTCCGTCGTCCCACCGTAGATGGACGTCTTGCGCATGTCGGCGTAACCCGCGCCCGCGGCCGCCGTCATGGCACCGCCCGGGCCGTGGAACTCGGCGTCGGCTTCCATCCAGTCCGGATCGTAGGGCCAGGCGTCCGGCCCCGCGATTTCCATCTGCAGCATGGCCAGGTCCTGCTGGATCTCGGAACCGCGGATCTTCAGCACCGATGCCTCCGGCCCGGGCGGCGCATCGCCCCGCGCCGCGGCCACGCGATACAGCAGCATTTCCAGCGCCATGATCGACACTTCGATCTGCGAAATGCGGTCGCGCATGCGGGTGTCTTCAAGCATGGGCCGGCCGGACGATGTCCGCGTGCGCGCGGCCAGCTCCTTGAGTATCTTCAGCTCGCGATGGCAATGTCCCAAGCCGGCGATGCCGGTACGCTCATGGCCCAGCAGGTACTTGGCGTACGTCCAACCCTTGCCCTCCTCGCCCACGATGTTTTCGACCGGCACCTTGACGTTATCCAGCCAGACTTCGTTGACGTCGTGGCCACCATCCAGCGTCTTGATAGGCCGCACCGTGACCCCGGGCTGACGCATATCGATCAACAGCAGGGAGATACCCGCCTGCGGCTTGACGCCGGGGTCCGTTCGCACAAGGCAGAACATATGGTCGGCGTACTGGGCCAGCGTGGTCCAGGTTTTCTGGCCATTGACCAGGTAGTAGTCGTCCGCCGGATCCCCGCCTGCCGACACCCGTTGGGCGCGCGTCTTCAGCGACGCCAGATCCGATCCCGCACCTGGCTCTGAGTACCCCTGGCACCACCAGTCCTGGACACGCAGCATGCGTGGCAACAGTTGCTGCTGTTGTTTCCGGCTGCCGTACTTCATGATGACCGGTCCGATCATGGACAAGCCGAAGGGCAGCAGCCGCGGCGCGCCGCCTGAGTAGCATTCGATCTCGAACAGCAGGCGCTGAATGGGGCTCCAACCCGTACCGCCGAATTCCTTGGGCCAGGTGGGCGCGCCCCAGCCGTGGTCGTCGAGCGCGCAGTGCCAGCGAACATAATCGTCGCGGTGCAAGCGCTGGTGCTGCATCACCTTGGCGCGGATGTCGGCGGGCAGATGCGCGGCCACGAAAGCCCGCACCTCCTCGCGGAAGCGGCGCTCTTCGGGCGTCCACGTCAATTGCATGGTGTGTCTACTCCTGGGTTGGTCTTTTTTCTCGGGCTAGATTACCCATGCCCCTGGCCGGCGGACAATCTGCCTCTGCGAAAGCCCCGCTTCCGTTCAAGCGAAGCGGCGGCCTGGGGCCAAGACGGCACCACCGATTGCCAGTGCAGCGTGCTCGATGTGCCAGCGCCGCGGCCCCGCTTGCGCTGAACCGAAGCCCTGCTTCAGCAATGAAAAATGGTCAGCCGCCGGCGCCCGTTGGACACTGCGCCCAGGCTGCCCGCAACGGCGCAGCGCATGACAGAATCGGTGGAGACCCATGAATCAACCCAGCTCCGGCCCCGGCCCAGACACCGGCGCCGACCTGCATTACTCGCAGGCGCTCGCCCAGGGCCAGTTCCTTATTCAACGCTGCGAGGCCTGCTCGCGCGCGGTGTTCTATCCCCGCATGGTCTGCCCGCACTGTGGCAGCGATCAATTGGCCTGGCAGGCCCCCAGTGGCCGCGGCACGGTCTACTCGACCACCGTGGTACGCCGCAAGCCCGAGGCCGGTGGCGATTACAACGTCGCCCTGGTGGACCTGGAAGAAGGCGTGCGCCTGATGAGCCGCATCGACGGCGTCGCGCCCATCGGCGTGCATATCGGCATGCCCGTGCAAGCCAAGGTGCTGGTGCGCGACAACGGTGGCCTGCTGGTGTTCACCGCGCGGGAGGGTCAGGCATGAATCTCAAGGATCTACGCGGCAGCGCCGCCATCGTGGGCGTGGGCCACGCCGGCCTGGGCCAGGCCAATGGCTATACCGAAATGGAAATCCTGGTGCAGGCAGCGCATCGTGCGGTGACGGACGCCGGTCTCACCATGCAGGACATCGACGGCATCTGCACCGCCAGCGTCGCCGCCACCATGTGGGCCATGCCCGTCATCGAACACCTGGGCATCCGCCCCAGCTTCATCGATTCCACCATGATGGGGGGCTCCAGCTTCGTCGCCCATCTACTGCCCGCCATCCACGCCCTGTCCACAGGACAATGCAATGCCGTTCTGGTGTGCTACGGCAGCACGCAACGCACCTCCACCCTGTCGCGCGCGGAGATCGGTCGGGTGCGCAAGAACTTCGACCCGCAGCCTTATGAGACGCCCTACGACCCGCTGAGCCCGCTCAGTTCCTATGCCTTGGCTGCCGCGCGCCATATGCACCAGTACGGCACCACGCGGGAGCAACTGGCCGAGGTTGCCCTGTCCGCCAGCAAATGGGCGCAGCTCAACCCGGAAGCGCAACGCCGCAAACCCATCACCCTGGACGAAATCCTGGCCGCGCCCATGGTGTCGGACCCGCTTACCGTGCGCGATTGCTGCCTGGTGACCGACGGCGCCGGCGCCTATGTGCTGACGCGCGCCGACCGTGCCAGGGAATTGCGCCACAAGCCGGTCTACGTCCTGGGCAATGCCACTGCCGTATGGAACCGGCAGATCTCGTCCATGCACGATGTCACCGTCACCGCCGCGCAGGAATCCGGGCGCCGCGCCTTTGAGATGGCCGGTGTGCGGCCTGCCGACATCGACGTGCTCGAACTCTACGACGCCTTCACCATCAATCCCATCCTCTTTCTGGAGGACCTGGGTTTCTGCAAGAAGGGCGAAGGCGGTGCCTTCGTGACGGACGGGCGCATCGCTCCCGGCGGTGAACTGCCGGTAAATACCAATGGCGGCGGCCTGTGCTGCGTGCACCCTGGCATGTACGGCATCTTCATCACCATCGAAGCGGTGCGGCAACTGCGGGGCGACACCGGCGAGCGCCAGGTGCAAGGGGCTCAGTTGGCCCTGGTCCACGGCAACGGCGGCACGCTGTCCAGCCAATCAACCGCCATCCTTGGCACGGCCGATACCTTGTAGCAGGCATAGCAGACCTGCATGTCGTACCTATAAACCTATAAATAAAAAGCGGAGACAAGACAACCATGAAACTGAGGACGCTATTCGCCACGGCCTGCGCCGTTTTCGCCTGGACCCAGACAACGCCGGCGCTCGCCGCCTACCCGGACCACCCCATCCGCCTGCTGGTGGGCTACGCGCCGGGCGGCCCCGTGGACACCACCGCCCGCGTCTTCGCCAAATACTTGACCGACAAGCTAGGCCAGTCGGTCGTCGTGGAAAACCGCTCGGGCGCCAGCGGCATGATCGCCTTGGACGCCACCGCCAAGGCCGCGCCGGACGGCTACATCCTGGCCTTCGCGGCCAGCCCGCCCTTGACCATGTCGCCTCACGTGCAGCACAGCAATCTGTTCGATCCGCGCAAGGACTTCACGCCTGTCGGCCTGATTGTCGACTACACCAACGTCCTGCTGCTAGGACCCCAGGCGCCGGTCAACACGGTGCAGGAGCTCATCGCGTATGCCAAGGCGAATCCCAGCGCCGTCACCTTCGGATCGGCGGGTAATGGCGCATCCAACCATTTGTCGGCGGAGCTGCTCAAGCAGCAGTCCGGCGCGCCCATGATGCACATTCCCTATCGCGGCAACGCGCCGGCGATGGTCGATGTGATCAGCAGCAAGATCACCTTCATGTTCGACATCACCAGCACCGCCATTCCTTTCATAAAAAGCGGCAAGGCCAAGGCGCTGGCTGTCACTTCCAAGGAGCGCAATCCCGAGCTGCCCGGCGTGCCGACCATGATCGAGTCCGGCCTGAAGGACTACGAAGTCGTTGGCTGGTACGCGCTCATGGGGCCGCCCAAACTGCCGGCCGACGTCAATGCGCGCCTGATCCAGGCGCTCAAGGACGTCGAGACCGACCCGGCCTTCCGCAAGGCCATGGCCGACGGTGGCTACACACTGAACAATGGCGACGCCAAGGTCCTGCAGCAACGCATCGAGCGTGAATACAAGCTGTGGGGGGATGTGGTCAAGAAAGCTGACATCTCGGTGAACTGAAGCGATACTTCGTGGATCGGTGGTGCCGTGATCGATGGTGTGCGTATTGGCGCGGCCCGAGAGGAATAATCCAAGTAGAAAATGGAGTCCAGCATGAACGCCCTGCATAGCCTGCGTGAACAGACCCGCCTGCCGGTGATCGCCGCGCCGATGTTCCTGGTCTCCGGGCCGGATCTGGTCATTGCGCAGTGCGCGGCGGGGGTGGTCGGAACCTTCCCATCCTTGAACGCGCGCCCGCAGGAACAGTTGCCGGACTGGCTGACGCGCATCGAACGTGGCCTGGACGCGGCACGGCAGGCGCGACCGGGACATCCGGTCGCGCCGTATGGCGTGAATCTCATCGTGCATGACTCCAATCCGCGCTGGCGTGGCGACCTCGATATCTGCGTCCAGCATAAGGTGCCGCTGATCATCACTTCCCTGCACGCGCCCGACGAGGTAGTCCCCGCGGTGCATGCCTATGGCGGTCTGGTGCTGCACGACGTGACCACGGTACGCCATGCCCGCCGTGCGCTGGCCGCCGGCGTCGATGGCCTGATCCTGGTGGCCGCTGGCGCGGGCGGCCATGCCGGACGCATCAACCCCATCGCGCTGGTCAACGAAATCCGCGCCTTCTACGATGGTCCGCTGGTCTTGTCGGGCTGCATCAGCCACGGCAAGGACATCCTGGCGGCGCAGGTCATGGGCTGCGACTTCGCGTACATAGGCACGCGTTTCATCGCTACCGAGGAATCCCTGGCTTCCGAACGCTATCGCGACATGGTGGTCGAGGCCGCGGTGGACGATGTCGTCTACACGCCCTATTTCACCGGCGTGCCGGGCAACTATCTGGCACCCAGTATTCGCACGGCCGGCCTGGACCCGGTCGAGCTGGTCAGCCAGGCGGCCGCGGCCGTCAATTTGGACAAGAGCGCTCGTCCGAAAGCCTGGAAGGACATCTGGAGCGCCGGCCAGGGCGTGGGCGCCGCCCAGGAAGTGCTGCCGACCGCCGTGTTGGTGGACCAGTGGGTCAGCGAATACGAAGCGGCCAGGCGCGCGCTGGGCTAGTTCTCGATTTGTCGGCAACTGGCCCGGTACCCGATGGGTACAGGCCAGGCCCGGCATTGCCAGGCCCTGGACCCTGCATCAACTTCCCTCTTCCACCACGATATGCGCCTTGGCGATCACCTCATGCCATTTGGCGATTTCCGACGCCAGGAACGCGCGGAACTGCTCGGGTGAACCAGGCATGGGCTCAGCCCCGGCCGCCAGCATGCTCTTGGCCGTGTCGGCATTGGTCAGCGCCTTGACCAGGTCGGCGTTGACGCGCTTGATCACGTCGGGGGGCGTGCCGCGCGGCGCCAGCAAGCCGCTCCAGGAGTACGCCTCGTAGCCAGGCACCCCTGTCTGCGCAATGGTGGGAACGTCAGGGAACAAGGCCGAACGCTTCAGGTTGCCCACCCCCAGCGCCCGCACCGCCCCGCTTTTCATGTGCGGCACGGCCGACGGCCCATCGGCGAACATGACCTGCACCTGGCCTGCCAGCACATCCTGCATGGCAGGCGCACTGCCACGGTAGGGAATGTGCTTCATTTTGGTGCCGGTCATGCTGTTGAACAGCTCGCCGGCCAGATGCGTCCCACCGCCGGTGCCCGACGAAGCGAACGAAAGCTCGCCCGGGTGCGCCTTGTCATAGGCGATCAGGTCGGCCACCGTTTTCACCGGCAACTTGGGATTGACCACCAACACGATGGGAAACACCGCTGCCATGCCGACCGGATCAAAATCCTTCTGGATGTCGTAACGCAGGTTGGCGCGCAGGCTGGGGAGTACCGAATGGTGAATCGACGCGAAGAAGAAATGGTAGCCGTCCGGCTCCTGCTTGGCCGCGGTCTGCGCGCCCACGATACCGCCCGCCCCCGCACGGTTGTCGACGATGGTCGGCTGGGACCATAGCTGGCCCAGGGGCCGGGTGACAAAACGGGCCGTGGTATCGACGGGTCCTCCCGGCGGGAAAGGCACCACGAAGTTCACGGCGCGGCTGGGCCACGCGGCGGCATGGGACAGGGAAGGCAGCCAGGGCGCCACCAGGGACGCGCCCAGCCCCGCGATGACGCGGCGGCGTTGCGGATTCTGCATGATGTTGTCTCCGGATATTGTTTTTCTGCAGCGCGACACGGACGGGTGGCCGCGACGCACCCGGCATTATTGGCCGGACCGCCGGAGATAACGCTTCTTTTTTGCCTAACCCCGGCTTCAGCGGGAACGCATGCGAGGGATAGGCACCGCGGCGGACGCCGCGTTCAGGTTTCCCGTGCCGCCCGCACGAGATGCTCGATGAACTGCTCGGCGAAACGCGGCAGGTCGCGGCCGCGTTGGCGGACCAGCAGGCGCTCGCGCTGCGCCCAGGCGTCTTCCAGCTTGAGCACGTGCAAGGCCTTGGGTTGGCTGTGATGGCGCATGCACCCGCGCGGCACCACCGCCACGCCCACGCCGGCCGCCACCATGCGGCAGACCGCCTCGAAGCTGTTC
Source organism: Bordetella sp. LUAb4 (assembly GCF_021325795.1). Taxonomy (GTDB): domain Bacteria; phylum Pseudomonadota; class Gammaproteobacteria; order Burkholderiales; family Burkholderiaceae_B; genus Bordetella_C. Next base: position 349,153 of record NZ_JAHPZX010000002.1, read on the forward strand.
ACGTGAACGCGCTGCATGATGTTCTTGCCCAGGCCCGACGCGATATCCTCCAGGAAAATCTGGATGGCGCTGTCGGGGTGAATGCCGACGAATTGATAAGTATCGAGCAGGTCGAGAAAACGTACAGAGGTCTTGCCGGCCAGCGGGTTATTCATCGAGACCACCACCACCAGCTCGTCACGGAATAGCGGCATGACGTCCAGGCCCTCGACGTCCACGGTACCCGCCACCAGGCCAAGGTCGCCGGCGCCGCCGCGGATGGCCATGGCGATGTCGCCGGAGATTTTCTCCTGCAATTCGATGTCGACGTCGGGGTATTCAGTCAGGAAGCTGGACAGCGCATCGGCCAGGAAGGAATTGGTGGACGTGGTGTTAGCCAGCAGCCGCAGGCGGCCCTTGATGCCGTGCGAATAGGGCTGCAGGTCGGCGGTCAGGCATTCCAATTGGCCCAGGACCAGCCTGGCGTGCTTGAGCAGCACCTCGCCGGCCGCGGTCAGGGACACGCCCGTGGCCTGGCGCACCAGCAGGCGGGTCTTGAAGGCCTCCTCCATATGCTTGATGCGCGCGCTGGCCGCCGGCAAGGACAGGAAAGTCCTCTCCGCCGCGCGGGTCAGGCTGAAGGTTTCGCCCACATTCACGAACAACCGCAGGTCTGTCAGGTCATGTCTCATCTTGCACCGTTCCACCACGCAAAAGGGGGGTGTCTTGAATATCGAATTCTGTTGTCGCCGCCAGGAATCTACCATGCAGAGAATATTTGGGATTCGGCTGGCCGATCTGCCTCGCCCTCGAGGGTTGGGATCGAGGGGACCTGTCCCCTTCTTTCCCCACTCGGGAGTTGAAGGCCCCGGCCCCCAAGCACCAGTCAGCATTCCAAAAAGCATTACCCAACAAGTGGAGAGACAAATGAGCAATATGGTTTCCGGCAAGGTCGTCGTGGTCACTGGCGCCGGCGGCGGCGTGGGACGGGGCATCGCCCTGGCCATGGCCAAGGCGGGCGCCAAGGTCGTGGTCAACGACCTGGACCTGAAGAAAGACGGCACAGGCGGCCCGGCCGCGGCGGTCGTCAAGGAAATCACGGACGCCGGCGGCCAGGCCGTGGCCTGCACCGATAGCGTCAGCAGTTACGAAGGCGCCAACAACATCATCAAGACGGCCGTCGACGTCTTCGGTCGCATCGACGCCGTGGTCAACAACGCCGGTAATCTGCGCGATCGCGTCTTCCACAAGATGAATGAGGAAGAATGGCGCCAGGTCCAGGACGTGCATCTGAACGGCTCCTTCTTCATGAGCCGCGCCGCCGCGCCCTACTTCCGTGAACAGGAATCCGGCGCCTTCGTGCACATGACCTCCACATCGGGTCTGATCGGCAACTTCGGCCAGGCGAACTACGCCGCCGCCAAGATGGGCATCATCGGCCTGTCCAAGTCCATCGCACTGGACATGTCCCGCTACAACGTGCGCTCCAACTGCATCGCGCCCTTCGCCTGGACCGCCATGACCAGCTCCATCCCGGCTGAAACCCCCGAGGAAAAAGCCCGCGTGGAGAAGCTGAAGAAAATGGAGGCCGGCAAGATTGCCCCGCTGGCCATCTATCTCGTGAGCGACGCCGCCACCGAAGCCGGCATCACCGGGCAGATCTTCTCGGTGCGCGCGAATGAAATCATGCTGTTCTCGCAGCCGCGCCCGCTGCGCACCGTGCACTATTCCGAGGGCTGGACGCCGGAACTGATCGGCGAGATCGCCATTCCCGCCATGCGCAAGCACTTCTATGCCCTGGAGCGTTCTCCGGACGTCATCGACTGGGATCCGATCTGAGGCCGCCGACATGCACGCTTGCATCATTTTCAGAGCTTCGATGTCGCTGAAGCGGCGCCACCGCTGGGAGGCGCGCGCTTGAACTACGACACCATCAAGAACTGGCACTTCGACGATCGCCGTCATACCTACACCGAGAAAGACACCATGTTGTACGGCCTGGGCATCGGCCTGGGCGAGGACCCGGTCGACCCCAGCCAACTGCGCTACATCTACGAAGGCGCGGGCGGCGGCGAGCTGTGGGCCTTTCCCACGATGAGCGTGGTGCTGGGCTACCCTGGTTTCTGGATGCGCGATCCGCGCGCCGGCATCGACTGGGTGCGCCTGGTGCATGGTGAACAGCGCCTGACCCTGCACGCCGCGCTGCCCACGCAAGGCACGGTGCTGGCCAAAAACCGCATCACCCACGTCATCGACAAAGGCGCGGACAAGGGCGCGCTGGTGGTGATCGAGCGCACGCTGTACGACGAAGGTGGACAGCACCTGGCCACCTTGGCGCAAACCTCTTTCTGCCGCGGCAACGGCGGTTTCGGCCAAGGCGATGTGCCCCCGGCCGCACTGCCCGCGCCGCCCGACCGCGCCCCCGACCGCCAGATCTCGCTACGGGTTTCCGCGCGTGCGGCGCTCATCTACCGTCTGAGCGCGGACATGAATCCATTGCACGCGGATCCGGAAGTCGCCCGCAAGGCCGGCTTTGAACGCCCCATCCTGCATGGCCTGTGCACGTACGGCATGGCGGCGCGCGCCATCGTGCAGGCCTGGGCCGACGGCGATGCCAGCCGTCTCGCCCAATTGGACGTGCGCTTCTCCGCGCCCGTGTATCCCGGCGAGACGCTGGCCTTCGACATGTGGCAGGAAGGCGCGCAGATCCGGTACACGGCGCGTAGCGTCGAGCGCAATGTGCTGACGCTGAATTGCGGCGTGGCGAAGGTAACGACAAGGTAAAGAGAAGGTGAACCACCCCATGAACGATAACGCAGGCAGCCAGGCAAGCAACAGCGCGCGCACGCCGGCGACCGACCATCGTCCTCCCCCTTTGGACGGCATCCGCGTGCTGGATCTCAGCCGCATCCTGGCCGGTCCCTGGTGCACCCAGAATCTGGCCGACCTGGGCGCCGATGTCATCAAGGTCGAACGCCCCGGCGCGGGTGACGACACCCGCGGCTGGGGGCCGCCCTACATGAAGGGCCCCGATGGCAAGGACACATCCGAAGCGGCCTACTATCTTTCCTGCAACCGCAACAAACGCTCCATCACCGTCGACTACGCCACGCCGGAGGGCGCCGACCTGATCCGCGAACTCGCCGCCAAGAGCGACATCCTGGTGGAGAACTTCAAGGTGGGTGGCCTGAAGAAATACGGGCTGGATTACGACAGCCTGCGCGCCATCAATCCGCGCCTGATCTACTGCTCGGTCACCGGTTTCGGCCAGACCGGCCCTTACGCCGAACGCCCCGGTTACGACTTCATGATCCAGGGCATGGGCGGCCTGATGAGCATCACCGGCGAACGCGACGACCTGCCCGGCGGCGGGCCGCAGAAAGCGGGCGTGGCGGTGACCGACATCGTCACCGGCATGTATGCGTCGGTGGCCGTGCTGGCCGCCTTGCAGGAACGCCATCGCAGCGGGCTGGGCCAGCATCTGGACATCGCCCTGCTCGATTGCCACGTGGCGCTGCTGGCCAACCAGAACTCGAACTATTTCACTTCTGGCAAGGCGCCGAAGCGGGCGGGCAATGCACACCAGAACGTGGTGCCGTACCAAGTGTTCGCTACCAGCGATGGCCATATGATCGTGGCCACCGGCAATGACACGCAATATCGCGCCTACTGCAAGGCCATAGGCGCACCCGAGCTGGGCGAGGACCCGCGCTTTGTCTTGAACAGCGGCCGCGTGACGCATCGCGACGCGCTGATTCCTATTCTGACCGGCATCATGAAGTCGGGCCGGCGCGACGACTGGATCGCCAAGCTGGAAGCCGTGGGCGTGCCCTGCGGCCCCATCAATGATATCTCCCAGGCCTTCGGCCACCCGCAGGTACAGGCGCGCGAACTGCGGCGCGAGATCGCCCATCCACTTGGCGGCACCGCGCCGGTCACCGCCAGTCCCTTGCGCTTTTCGGCATCGCCCGTGCAGTACCGCCGGGCGCCGCCCATGCTGGGCGAGCATACGGCGGAGGTACTGCGCGATGTATTGGGCTATGGCGCTGGCAGAGAGCCAAGCCAGAGTCCGGCTCGAAACCCGGCTCGAGACCCGGCCCAAGACTCGGCCCAAGACCCGCGCCGTGACCCGGGCCGTATTCCCGCCTGAGCCCTATCCGTGTAAAACAGACCTGTCACTCTTCATTCAGCGATCCCATGTCCGATTCCGCCAATGATTTCCAAGACATCCGCGAAGCGGTGCGCGACCTCTGCGCCCAATTTCCGGCCGAATATTTCCGCAAGATCGACGCGGCCCAGGGTTACCCCGAAGAATTCGTCGATGCACTCACCAAAGCCGGCTGGCTGGCCGCGCTGATCCCGCAAGAGTATGGCGGTTCCGGCCTGGGCCTGACCGAGGCCTCCGTCATCATGGAGGAGATCAACCGCGCCGGCGGCAACTCCGGCGCCTGCCACGGCCAGATGTACAACATGGGGACCCTGCTGCGCCACGGCTCGGCCGAACAAAAGCAGCGCTACCTGCCGCGCATCGCCAGCGGCGACCTGCGGCTGCAATCCATGGCGGTGACCGAGCCCACCACCGGCACCGACACCACCAAGCTGAAGACCACCGCGGTCCGCAAAGGCGATCGCTACGTGGTCAACGGCCAGAAAGTGTGGATCTCGCGCGTGCAGCATTCCGACCTGATGATCCTGCTGGCGCGCACCACACCCATCGACCAGGTACAGCGCAAGTCCGAAGGCATGTCGATTTTCCTGGTCGACCTGAAGCAGGCCATCGGCCACGGCATGGAGGTGCGCCCCATCCCCAATATGGTCAATCACGAGACCAACGAGCTGTTCTTCGACAACCTGGAGATTCCCGCCGAAAACCTCATCGGCGAGGAAGGTAAAGGCTTCAAGTACATCCTCGACGGCCTGAACGCCGAACGCACCCTGATCGCCGCCGAGTGCATAGGCGATGGCTACTGGTTCGTCGACAAGGTTTCCGCGTATGTGAAGGAACGCGTGGTGTTCGGCCGTCCCATCGGCCAGAACCAGGGCGTGCAATTCCCCATCGCCCGTGCCTTTGTCAACGTCGAGGCCGCCAGCCTGATGCGCTATGACGCCGCGCGCCGCTTCGATGCGGGCCTGCCCTGCGGCACCCAGGCCAATATGGCCAAGCTGCTGGCCGCCGACGCCTCATGGGAAGCCGCCAATGCCTGCCTGCAGTTCCACGGCGGCTTCGGCTTCGCGCATGAGTACGATGTCGAGCGCAAGTTCCGCGAGACGCGCCTGTACCAGGTCGCGCCCATATCGACCAACCTGATCCTGTCCTACGTGGCCGAACACGTGCTGGGTCTGCCCCGGTCCTTTTGACAGGCGTTCCGATCATGACGATGACATCCCATCCCAGCGCTGAACTCGCCACCTTCGCCAGCGTGCTGCGTTATGAAGACATCCCCGCCCCCGTGCTGCGCCGCTGCGAAGACCTGCTGCTGGACACGCTAGGCTCCATCCTGGCCGGCGCCCGTTCGCGGCCCGTGCTATCGGTCGACAAGTTCGCCCGCGCCATGGGGCCCGGCGACGGCGCCGCCGAAGTGCTGGTGTCGCGCCGCAAGACCTCGCCCCTGTTCGCGGCCATGGTCAATGCCGCCGCCGCCCACATGGTCGAACAGGACGACGTGCACAACGGTTCGGTATTCCACCCGGCGGCGGTGATCTTCCCGCCGGTGCTGGCCGTGGGACAGGCGCTCGGCGCATCCGGACGCGAGCTGCTGACAGCCGCCGTGGCGGGCTACGAAGTGGGCATCCGCATCGGCGAATTCCTGGGCCGTTCGCACTACAAGATCTTCCACACCACCGGCACGGCCGGAACAGTGGCGGCCGCGGCCGCCGTGGGCCGCCTGCTCAAGCTCGACCCGCGGCAGATGCTCGACGCCTTCGGTTCAGCGGGCACGCAGGCCGCCGGCCTGTGGGAATTCCTGCGCGACGCCGCCGACTCCAAGCAGTTGCACACGGCCAAGGCCGCCGCCGACGGCATCACCGCGGCGTATTTGGCGCAGGATGGTTTCACTGGCGCCCGGCGCATCCTGGAAGGGGCGCAAGGCCTGGCCGCGGGCATGTCTTCCGATGCCGATCCCGCCAGGCTGACCGACCGTCTGGGCACGCGCTGGGCCTTGTCCGAGACGTCCTTCAAGTATCACGCCTCATGCCGCCACACGCATCCCGCCGCCGATGCCCTGCAGCAGGTGCTGCGTGAGCATGCGTTGGCCGCTGCCGACGTCGCTCGCGTGGTCACGCACGTACACCAGGGCGCCATCGACGTGCTGGGCCCGGTGGTCGATCCGCGCACTGTCCACCAGTCGAAGTTTTCCATGGGTTCGGTGCTGGCCTTGATCGCCTTGCGCGGCCATGCCGGCTTGAGCGAGTTCGACCAGGGTTTGAAAGACCAGGACGTGGCGGCGTTTCGCGACAAGGTCAGCATGCAGCTGGACCAGGAAGTCGACCAGGCTTATCCAGCGCGGTGGATCGGCAAGGTTACCGTGTACACCCAGGATGGGCGCGAGCTGCAGGGTCGCGTGGACGAGCCCAAGGGCGATCCGGGCAACACGCTGTCGCGCGCGGAAATCGAGGACAAGGCGGTGCGCCTGGGCACCTATGCCGATGCGGCGAGCGAAGAGGAAATGCGCGCGCTCATCCAGTGGGCCTGGCGCCTGGCGGACCTGGATCGCGTCGGACCGTTGCTGCCGTCTTGATGTATTGCGGGCGGCGGGGGGCCGTCGCCCGCATGCGCGCGGCGCATCGATCGTCGATCAACCGTCGAAGGCCTGGCTCGGCGGTGAAGACTCGCCGATGACGGCGAACACGCCATTGACCTTGAGCGCGCTGCGCCCGCCCACTTCCAGCATGCAGGTGGCGTGAATCAGCCGCTTGCCCGGCTTGTCGATGTGCACGCGCGCCTCCAGCCAATCGCCTTCCTTCACCGCGTTCAGGTACTCCACGCCCAATTGCACCGTCACGACCGACTTGCCGGTCTGGCGCACGATGACCTGCCCCAGCACACAGTCCGCGATGGTAGCCAGGAAGCCCCCGTGGGCCACGCCCACCTGGTTGCGATGGTCGTGCGTGACGCGCACACCGAACACATCGTCCGCGGCGCGCCAGTGGATCGCGCCCAGCTGGTTCAGGTTCGTCATGTAAGGGCTGGCGGGTTGCCATGGCGTGTAGCCGGCGGGGATCAGGTCGCTCATCTTCCATCAGTCTTGTGTAGTTCGGGGGCGGACTCAATCTTAGCGCCACCGCCGCGCCCGCGTCTTCTCGCGCACCGAAGCCCGCGTTCCGCATTCATGAATAGACGCTTGCCGCGCTCGCCTCGGATACTCATGCCACATTAAAAACCAGCCGGCCGCGCGACCACAGACGTGCCGGCACGAGGAGACAGATCATGGCATCGACCCGCGGCCTATGGCTCGCCGGCGCCATGCTGCTGGGTGCATCGCACCTGGCGCAGGCGGCCTGGCCCGAGCATCCCATCACCCTCATCGTGCCAGCGGCGCCGGGCGGCACCACCGACATCGTGGCCCGCCTGCTGGCCGAAAAGATGACGAGCGCCCTGGGGCAATCGATCATCGTCGAAAACCGCGCCGGCGCGGCCGGCATCATCGGCTCGCAGGCCGTGGCACGTGCCGCGCCGGACGGCTACACGCTGGTAATGGGCAATATCGGTCCCAACGCCATCAATTACAGCCTGTACAAGACCCTGCCCTACACGCCCAAGGATTTCGCGCCGATCACCCTGGTGATCTCGGTACCCAATGTGCTGGAGGTCAACGCGGCGCAGCCGGTGAAGACCGCCGCCGAACTGGTAGCACTGCTCAAGCAGGATCCGTCCAAGCGTTCTTTCGGTTCTTCCGGTTCAGGGCAGTCGCCGCATATGTCGGCCGAGCTGTTCAAGCAACGCGTTGGCGTGGACGCCACGCACGTTCCTTACAAGGGCGCCGGGCCAGCGGTTGCCGCGTTGCTGGCGAACCAGTACACCTTCATGATCGACAATCTGCCCAGCTCCATGCCGTCCATCAAGGCGGGCAAGCTGCGCGCGCTGGCGGTCACGGGCGAAAAGCGTTCTCCTCAATTGCCCGACGTTCCCACCATGAAAGAGGCCGGCATCAACGACATGGTGGTGACCGCCTGGTTCGGCCTGCTGGCACCGGCCGGCACGCCGGCCCCCGTCATCGACAAGCTCTACCAGGCAGCGCGCGCGGGGCTGCGCACGCCGGACCTGGTCAACAAATTCCACGACCTGGGCGGCGAGCCCGGCGGCAATACGCCTGCGGAATTCGGCGCCTTCATCGACCACGAGCGGACGATGTGGGAACAGACCGTCAAAGCCGCCGGCATGTACAAGGAGCAGTAAGCGTGATTGACAAGATCCAGCCTTCGATCGTGGAAGCGCTACGCATCATCCCTGACGGCGCCTCGATACTGGTGGGCGGCTTCGGCGAGTCGGGTGTTCCCTTTGAGTTGCTCCATGCCCTGCGCGATCTGGGGCGGCGCGACCTCACCATCATCAGCAACAATGCCGGCACGCACGAAGCCGGCATCGCGGCGCTGATCGTGGCGAACCTGGTGCGCAAGGTCATCTGCTCGCATCCACGGCCGCCCAATTCCGACACGTTCGCCGCGGCTTATCGCGCCGGCCGCGTCGAGCTGGAGGTGGTGCCGCAGGGTACCCTGGCCGAACGCTTGCGCGCGGCGGGCGCGGGCCTGGGGGCGTTCTTCACACCCACGGGATATGGCACGCGCATCGCCGAAGGCAAGGAAACACGCGTCGTCGACGGCGTGGGGTATGTGCTGGAACAGCCGCTATTCGGCGACTTCGCGCTGGTGAAGGCCGATCGGGGCGATCGCTGGGGCAATCTGACCTACCGGTGGTCGGCGCGCAACTTCAATCCGGTGATGTGCATGGCCGCGCGCCATGCCATCGCGCAGGTCAACGAGGTGGTGGGCTTGGGAACGTTGGCGCCTGAACATGTCATGACACCTGGGGTATTCGTGAAGGCCGTCGTGCCGGTTGAAACGACGCGGGCTGCCACCAACGTGCGGGGACAAGCATGAACACGACGACGCAAGCAACGACACGGCCGCGCCTGACTCGCCAGCAGATCGCTCAACTCGTGGCGTACGACATCCCCGATGGATCGGTGGCCAACCTGGGCATAGGCATCCCCACGCTGGTTTCCGACTATCTCTCCAGCGATCGCGAAATCATCATGCATAGCGAGAACGGCATCCTGGGGATGGGCGGCCTGGCTGCGCCGGGGGAAGGCGATCCTGATCTCATCAACGCTAGCCGGCAACTGATCACCCTGTTACCTGGCGCGTCGATCTCCGAACACACGGTGTCGTTCGCCATGATGCGCGGCGGGCGCCTGGACTACACCGTGCTGGGTGGCTTCCAGGTCGCGGAGAACGGCGACCTGGCGAACTGGATCACCAATGCGGAAGACACCATTCCGGCGGTGGGCGGCGCCATGGACCTGGCGGTCGGCGCGCGCCACGTCTACGTCACCATGGAGCACGTGGCGCGCGATGGTTCGCCCAAGCTGCTGGAGCGCTGCACCTATCCGTTGACGGCCGCGGGGGTGGTGGATCGGGTCTATACCGATCTGGCGGTGCTGGACGTGGGAGCGCAAGGGTTCGAGGTCCATGCGCTGGTCGAAGGAATCACCTTGGAGGCCTTGCAGGCCTTGACGAATGCGCGGCTGCGCACGCCACGCGAGCCGCGGGTCGTGCGGATCGACGACGCGGGGTTTGCCCGATATCTGGAAGGCTGAGGCCTGCATCATGGGCCTGCCTTGCCTGATCTCTGCGGCCCGCGCCCGCAGGGTAGCGCCAAAAAGCCGCTATCCAACTGCCCGACTCACCAAGCCCTGCGGCCCGCCGCAGGCATGTCATCCACGGAGTTCGGCAAATACATCGATCAGGAAATCGTCCGCTGGAGCGCGGCGGTCAAGGCATCGGGCGTGAAGATCGACGAGTAGTTTGGAGGACTCCTCGCAGGGCTGACCTCGACGCGCTCTGCAGAGCCGGAACAAGTTCAGAAGAACAGGCGAGCGGCGGCGCTGATAGCGCACTTGCATGGGGTGCAAGGGGTCGCGAGTTCGAACCCCGTTGTCGCGAGCAGCAATACAAAGGGCCATCTGCGGCGACGGAGACGGCCCTTTTCATTTCTGGCAATGGCGAGCTGAGCGTGCTCCGGGACGCACGAGCGAGTCAGTAGATTTCAATTCGTACGCGAGGAACCAGGTCGCCAGGTTGAACAACCAATGCCCGCAATCGCGACTTGATAATCACGTCCTTGGCTTGCTAGGGGCGCAGTTACCAGACCGAGACAGCTGAATCCAACCCAAGGAGCATCGTGCATGTCTATCTCGTCTCACCTTACTTCCACCCCTATCACCTCGTGTCGAACGGTGCACCATAGATTGATGGTTGTGCAAGCGCCAACGGTCGCACGGAGCGAAGCATGAAAAATATCATATGGATAATGATGAACCTTCTCATACCGGTTGTGGGACCAATGTTGCTCTTAGGATTGATCACACCCATCCGAGGGTTTGGGGTGGCTAAGCAGCTAATCAAAGAGTCGGTCGACGATGGACAGCTATATTGGTCAACGATCGCGCTTTCAGCTGCAGCGATCTATGAAGCGATCGATGCCTTTCAGGAGGATCGAGGCGCCCCCCTATACCTTGGTCTCATGATCAGCATCTGTGTGTTGATCGCGCTCGTAGCTTCCATCATCGTCATGTTGGCCACCTTGGATTCCTATAACCAGAACGCGACTAACAGCACGGACTCTACAGAGGCGAGAAGGAACGGTACGGGTAGTGCAGTGTCCAACCTTGCGAAGGTGTCCTACTGGCTCACGCTTGCGGTCGTGGTGTGTTCCGGTTTGCAGCACATCTTCCTTTGTCAATCTTCTCGGGTGCCTCTCCTAAGTGAGGCTGTTACACTCGGGGTCCGCAGCGGGAGCTAGACTATGGAAAAATTACTTCAATTCACTTCCTCACATGAAAATGTAGAGCGGGCAGTTGCACTACTGGGCTGGGGCGGAGTGGCGATAGCCATTCTGGGATCTGTAGTGTCACTGATCGGACTGGCTCTCCGTTGAGCGCGCGCGGACCATTCACTTGCTAACAAGAGGCCCTTCAGAGGGCCTCTTTCTTTGATGGCGGCATCGATACGGTCTCGTTCCGGGCAGTATCCAGGAAACGCCGCGCGGCCATGCTCAGGCCTTCGGGCCGGTAGGCGGCGCACATACGTACTTCCAGCAGCCGGGCATCCGCCAGGATGGGCCGGCAGATGACGCTGGCTGGGATCAGGGTAGCCACGGCGCCGGGCAATAGGGAAATGCCGACACCGCCCGCCACCAATCCCATCAGGGTGGAGATCTGCACCGCTTCCTGCGCGATACGGGGTTCGAAGCCGGCCTGGCGGCACAAGGCGCCGATGCGCGAAGACATCGTCGGCACGCCTTCCGCGGAGAACATGACGAAGGACTCGCCCGCCAGGGAATCCAGGCGAATCGCCGCCTCGCCCGCCAGCCTGTGACCTGCCGGCAGAACCGCGGTCAATACGTCGGTCACCAAGGTTTCCACGGCAATGTCCGCGTCCAGGTCGGTAGGCGGCACCAGGAAACCGACATCCACGGTACCGGCCAGCAACATGGCCGCCACCTGCTTCGAACTGCCTTCATGCAGCGTCAGCTCCACACCGGGGAATTGCTCGCGAAACGCGCGTATGGCTTTGGGCAACAGGGCAAACATGGCAGGGCCGATGAAGCCGACGTGCACACTGCCCCATTCCCCCCTGGCGGCCCGCTGGGTTCTATCCATTGCCCGGTCCGCCTGACTCAGCAACCGCAGGGCTTCTTCCTTGAAGACCTCGCCGGCAGGCGTCAGCCGTACGCCCCGCGCGGACCGTTCAAACAACTGCGCTTCGAGCAAGACTTCCAGCCGCTTGATCGCCTGACTCAAAGGCGGCTGGGCCATATGCATCTGCTCGGCCGCCTTGCGGAAGCTGAGCGTGTCCGCCACGGCAAGAAACTGATGGACCATACGCAGGTCCAGGCTGGATGCACGCGTCGTCATGAAATCCCTGGAGTGATACGTGAACAGGATGCTTCGGCGTCCAGACAGAAGTAAGGGTTTCCCTAGTGAAACGGGCAAGGTATCGCTCAGGACGATTTTGGTATTAGACCACCCGTGCCGATCTGCCTAACATCCTTGCACAACCATCACAGCGGATGGCGCGGCGCGAAGCCGGTATCGGCCTGACCAATCCGCAAGGAGACAACGTCATGCATCGCCTGCTCGCCGCCCTCGCCTGTCTTTGCCTGGCACCCACGGCTACCCTCGCCGCCGGCGCCTATCCGGATCATTCCATCACCATCGTTGTCTCCTCCCCAGCCGGGTCGACGCCGGACACGGGCACCCGTGCCATCGCGCAATCGATGGCGCGCTCCCTGGGCCAACCAGTGGTCGTGGAAAATCGTCCCGGCGCCAACGGCCAGATCGCCGCGCAGGAGGTGCTGAAGAATCCCCCAGACGGATACACCATCCTGGTCGCGGCCGGCAGCACCATGGCCATCAATCCGCATATCTACCCCCATCAGGCGGTGGACATCCTCAAGGACCTGACTGCCGTCGGCAAGATCTATTCGACCGACTTCTTCCTGATTGTGCGCAGCAACAGCGGCATCAACACGATGGCGGACCTGGTCGCCAAGGCTAAACAGAAGCCCGGCGCCTTGGTCGCCGCCAACAGCGGCCCAGGTAGCGCAGCGCAATTGGCCACCGAAGTGCTGAAGGAAAAGACCGGCACGGACATCTACCAGGTGCCCTTCAACGGCAGCCCCGCCGCGGCGCTCGGCGTGGCCGCGGGCAATGCGGACATGCTGATCGAAACCCAGGCCGTGACCGAGCCCTTCGTCGCGTCGGGCAAGGTGCGCCGCCTGGCGACTACCGGTAGTGAACGCAACCCGGCGTATCCGGACGTTCCGACCATGGCGCAAGCCGGTATTGCCGGCATGGAGATCTCGTCCTGGGCCGGTATTTTCGCCAGAACCCAGGTCCCCAAGGACCGCATCGACCGCATCAACGCCGCCATGAACCAGGCCCTGACGGAGCCGGAGGTACGCAAGGTCCTGCAAGGCGCCGGCCTGGCACCGGGCGGCGGGACCAGCGCTGCGTTTCAGGAGGAATGGCAGGCGCAATCCCGCTTGTGGGCCGAGGTGGTGGCGCGCACGCCCGGGCTGACCAATCGTTGACCAGTTCGCATCGTGGCGACTCGCGTTGAAGGATTTCCGGTGTGCGGTTCGCGCGCCTGGCCAACTGGCGCAAGACATGCCACGAGCATTCGTACGTAAACAAAAACCCGAATCGATCGCCGCATCCAACCATGACCGCTTCCCATATCGCACGTCTCGACATCTACGTACTGCAGGACGACAAGCCCACCGCGGTGCGGGCGTCATTCGGGACGTTTACCCAGCGCACCACGCTCCTGGTCAAGGTCCAGGACCAGTTCGGCCACTGCGGCTGGGGGGAGATATGGAGCGGCTTCCCGGCCTTCGGCGCCTATCACCGCGCAGCCATGGTCGAGAAGCTGGTCGGACCGTGGGCCTTGGGACGTACGCTGGAAAACATACCGGCTTTGCAGGACGAATGGGAAGCCGCCTTGCTGCCCATGCTGCGGCTGGCCGGCGAACCCGGCCCCATCGCCCAGGTCCTGGCCGGACTCGACTGCGCGCTGTGGGACCTGTCCGCGCGGGCCCAAGGCGTACCGCTATATCGCCTGCTCGGCGGCGAAGCACGCCCGCTACGTGCCTACGCCAGCGGCGTATCGCCCAGCTTGTCGCGTGAACAGCTGGAGGGATTGCGCACGTCAGGCTTCCACGCATTCAAATTCAAGGCCGGCTTCAAGGAAGACAGCGCACTGGACGACCTCGAGCGCACGGTGTCCATGCTGGCCGATGATGAAATCGCCATGATCGACGCCAACTGCGGCTGGACGCCCGACCAAGCCCATCATGCCTTGGCCCGCATCAAGTCCCTGCCTTTGCAGTGGACCGAAGAGCCGATCGGGTGCGAACGCAGCGCCGCGGAATGGCGCGCGCTGCGGGCGGCCTCGGTGCATCCTCTGGCGGGCGGGGAAAACCTGCTGAGCCTGGATGCTTTCCGCGCCGCCTTCGAATGGCTGGACGTCGTGCAGCCCGACCTCGGTAAATGGGGCGGCGTCAGCCGCGTCCTGCCCCTGGCGCGGGAAATCATGGACCGCGGCCTGCGCTACTGCCCGCACGCCTTCGGCTCCAATATCGGCCTGGCCCTGGCCGCGCACGTCCTGTGCGCCGCCGGGGGTGATGGGATTCTGGAAATGGACGCCAATGCCAATCCCTTGCGCACCCTCAGCGGCACGTTTGCCGTGCCGGCGGCCGGCTACCTGACGCCGCCCGAGTTACCCGGCATAGGCGTGGACCCCGACGAGCAAGCCATGGGCGACTACCTGCGCCACCACGCGGTGGTAAGCGGCGGCAAGTGATGCCGAGCCAGCCAGGCAATGGCAATCCAAGGCATGTGATCCGGCGTCGCCACTCGATGTCGGCCAACGCTGTTCGAGGTCAAACGCACGGCCCAGGTAGCTAACTCACGGCAGCAGGTGCTGACACAAATTGAATTATTTATGTGACGGGCAGGCCCTTGAGGCTGGCAATCAACTCGAGCACCCTTGTGCCAAAACAGAAATCGCTCTTTTACACCTGGGCGCCCCTGAAAAATTTGATTTCAAGTCATTGATAAATATCAATTTTTCTCCACCCGGAAAACTTAAATCCGATCTACGGCCATTTCACCCGTCTTTTCCCTAAGACGCCCTTAGCAGTTCTAAAGAAACTCCTTGTTTCAAATTCCAGATATTCGTCTGGCGAAAACAAGGGTTCGACGCGATCACGGCTGCTGGCGCGACGTTTCATCCGCGCAATCGCCAGCCGCCATCAGAGATCCGTCGGACTGCCATGAACCACATCTATCGCATCGTCTTCAACCGCGCCCTGGGCGTCTACCAGGTCGCTTCGGAAAACGCTTCCGCGCACCGCTCCGGCTCCAAGCGCCTGGCCTTGTCCATCACCGGCGCACTGGTCATGGCCGTCCTCGCCGGTGCCCCGGCGGGCGCGTTCGCGCAATCGGTCAGCAATGCGGGCGGCACGGGTGGCCAGGGCGGCGCCGGCATGATGCCCGGCATCTTCGGCGGTCAAGCAGGCCAGCAAGGCACGTCCGGTAGCGCTCTGCCGTCAGGTGGGGCCAGTGGCGGCGGTGGCGGTGGTTCTGGCGCCGCCGGTGGCAATGGCGGCCTCTCCACCAGCTCGGGCGCCATATTGCCCGCCGCCGGCGGTATTGCTGGCGTGAGTTCAAACACCTCCGGCAACATCACCACGGGCACCGCCGGCGGCAATGGCGCGGCGGGTTCCGGTCCCGACGACGGCGGTGGCGGCGGCGGTGGCGGCGCCTCGGCCGGCAATTATGCAGCCGACATGACGTTGAATGACATCTATACGGGCGGCGCGGGCGGCAGCGGTGGCGCGGGCGGCCCCGGCGGCTCTGGCTCGGACGCCAATGGCGGCGGCGGTGGCGCGGGTGGCTATGGCGTGCAAGCGACCGGCGGCAACCTCACGATCACTGAAACCGCCGTCGTCAGCGGTGGCCTGGGCGGCACCGGTGGCTCGAGCAATATGAGCAGGGCCGGCAACGGCGGCGATGGCGGCATAGGGGTGGAGTTCTCCAGCGGCGGCACCCTTGCCAATTCCGGGCAGATCCGCGGTGGCAATGGTGGCAATGCCAGCTCCAGCCTGCCTTATGGCGTCACCTCCGGCGGCGTCGGCGGCGCCGGGGTGGTCCTGGGCGACGGCGCCACGCTCGTCAACTCGCAGAACACGAACGGCAACAGCAGCATTTACGGCGGCGATATAGCCGTGTTCAGTGGAAACAATTCACTGCGTGGCGGTACCGGCGTGATTGCCGGCAACAACACGGTCATCATCAACGACAGTGTGATCAGCGGTGGCCAGGGCAGCACCGCCGACCTGCAAGGCTATGCCGTCGAGATCAATGGCAGCAACAACCGCCTGGTGATGCAAACCAACGGTAGCCTGGACGGCAACGTGATCGCGCGGGGCACCAACAACACGCTCGAATACAACATCGTTCAGAGCAATAACGGCCTGGACGTTTCGACGATCGTGTCGGCGGAGCCGTTGGTCTTTGACAGTGCGGCGAAACTCTACGGTTTCTCGAACTACGAAAAAACGGGCGATGGCCAGTTGAGCCTCGTCAACACGACCGACGTCGTTACGAACTGGACGGTGAAGGACGGCAAACTCGGAATCACCAACGAGATCAATCTTGGCGCGGCCGGCAGCAAGTTGACGCTGGACGGCGGCACGCTGTTCGTGGATCGTGACATGACGATCAGCTCCGCGCATGACATCGCGATGGGCGCGGCTGGCGGCACTGTCGAAACCTTACCCGGCAAGACCGTGCAGTTCGTCGGTGTCATCAGCGGCAATGGTGGGCTGGCAATGACCGGCAACGGCACCATCGTGCTGCAAGCGGATAACACCTACACCGGCGTAACGCATGCCAAGGCCGGCACGATCAGGATAGGGAACGGTGCCACCGCCGGCAGCGTTGCCGGTAACATCGCAATCGAACAGGGCGCCATCGTCGAATTCGACCGCTCTGACGATGTCACTTACGCGGGCGTCATCAGCGGCGCCGGCCAGCTCAAGAAGAGCAACACCAACACTCTGACCCTGCTCGGCAACAACACAGGCACCGGTCTCGACAGCTGGCGCATCAACGGCGGCACTCTGCAGGTTGGTAACGGCGGGACCATCGGCAGCATCGCCGCCGACGTCAAGTTCGAAAGCGGAGCCCTGGTCTTCAACCGTGCTGGTAACAGCACCTATGCCGGCGCCATCTCCGACGTCGACTCCTCGGTCTACGCGGGCACGGTCGAAAAGCGCGGCACCGGCACGCTGACCCTGACTGGCGCGAACAACTATCGGGGTGGCACCACGGTAACGGGTGGCACGCTCGAAGTCGGCAATGGCGGCACCATCGGCAGCATCGTCGGCGCCGTGACCATCGCCGCCGGTGCCACGCTGGCCTTCAATCGGCAGGACGATATCGCCTACAGCAGCGTCATCAGCGGTGACGGCTCGCTCGAGAAGCGCGGCAGCGGACAACTGACCATCAATCAGCCAAACACCTACACCGGCGGCACCCGCGTCTCCAACGGCAATCTGGTGGTCGGCAACGGCGGCACCAACGGCTCCATCGTCGGCGATGTGCAGGTCGACCAAGCCGGCACCCTGGTCTTCAACCGCAGCGACACCGTCACTTTCGCGGGCGCCATCAGCGGTGACGGCAGCCTGACCAAGCGCAACAGCAACACCCTGATCCTGACCGGCGACAACACCTTCACCGGCGGCATCAAACTGGCGCAAGGTACGCTGCAGATCGCCAATGGCGTGACCAGCGGCTCCATCGTCAGCGACGTCATGCTGACCAGCGGCACGACGCTGGCTTTCGCCCACCGCAACTCCTCCAGCTCGCCTTACGATCCCTATGACTACGTCGGCAATATCGCCGGCGACGGCCAAGTGGTCGTGCGCGCCAACTCGGAAGTTTCGTTCACTGGCGACGCCACGCACACCGGCGGCACGGTGGTGGAACCCAACGCAACGCTGGCCCTCGGTAACGGCGGCACGACCGGTAGCCTCGGCGGCGACGTGACCCTGCAAAACAGCGCCGCCTTTGGCTTCCTACGCTCTAATGACTACACCTACGCCGGCAAGATCACCGGCGACTCGACCAGCCGCATCGTCCAGGCCGGCACTGGCACCACGTCGCTGACGGGCGACAACAGCGGCTTCTCCGGCCTGGTCTATGTCACCGCCGGCACGCTGGAGATCAACAGCGCGATGAACGGCATTGCCGCTGTCATAGGTGGCACGCTGGCTGGTACCGGCCAACTGGCCATGGCCCAGATCGGCGATGGCGGCACGCTCTCGCCCGGCAGCAAGGCCAATCCCACCGGCACCTTGACCACCAATGGTCCGGTGCAGTTCACCACGGGTTCGACGCTGAGCATCAATGCCCTGCCCGACGGCAGCAGCAGCAAGCTGGTGGTCAATGGCGCGACGCTGGTGCAGGACGGCGCCAAGTTCCAGATGGTCGGCCTGGGCAACGGCCTGTATGCGGAATCGACGACCTACAACGTGCTGCAGGCAACGGGTGGCGTGAACGGTACGTTCACGACCGTGGCAAGCAGCCTTGCGTTCCTGGAGCCGTCGCTGTCCTATACCGCCAACGCCGTCGACCTCACGGTCAAGCTCAAGGACGT
Organism: Bordetella sp. LUAb4; assembly: GCF_021325795.1. Lineage (GTDB taxonomy): Bacteria > Pseudomonadota > Gammaproteobacteria > Burkholderiales > Burkholderiaceae_B > Bordetella_C. Next base: position 367,576 of record NZ_JAHPZX010000002.1, read on the forward strand.
GCCGGTGGATCCGGGCCAAGGCGGCTCGGGCGGCGGTGATACGGGCACGGGCAATACTGGCGGCAACGGCAACGGCGGCAACGGCGGCAACGGCAACACCGGTGGCAGCAGCGGCGGCACGCGCCCCATCCAGTTCGCCGACCTGGCCCTGAACCGCAATCAACGTTCGGTTGCCGGCGCCCTGCAATCGCTGCCCAAAAACAGCGCGCTTTACGCCCGCGTCCTGAACCTGCCGGAAGGCACGCCGAGTGCTGTCTTCGAAAGCCTCAGCGGCGAGACCCACGCCTCCACCAGCAATATGCTCAACGGCGTGACGTCCAACGTCGTCAGCCTGCCGATGTCACACCTGCGCCAGAACATGGACGCCGGCATGATGCCCGGCCGCCCCACCGCTCAAATAGGCCGTGGCGATGCCTCTTCCCTGCCCCAGTCCGCGGCTCAACCCATCTGGGCTCAGGTCTTCGGCAACTGGCGCACCCTGGGTGGCCGCGATGAAACCGGCGAAGTGCGCCAATCCGATGGCGGCCTGTTCGTCGGCGGCGACCAGGCTGTCGGCGGTGGCTGGCGTGCCGGCGGCGCGCTGGGATACACCGGCAGCCACAGCAGCATCAAGGGCCAGGGTTCACGGGCTGACGTCGACAGCTACAGCGGCGTCATCTACGGCGGCAAGGGCTTTGCTGCCGGTCCGGGCAAGATCAACCTGACCCTGGGCATGAGCTACACCTGGCATGACATCGACACCAAGCGGGGCGTCAATGCCGCCGGCGTGGCTCAGGAGCTGAAGTCGTCCTACAGCGCCAACACCACGCAGTTCTTCACCGAGCTGGGCTATGCCCTGCCGGTGACCGACCGCGTAACGCTGGAGCCCTTCGTCGGTGCCGACTACAGCGACCAGCGCACGCGTGGTTTCGGCGAATCCGGTGGCGACGCCGCGCTGACGGGCAAGAGCACGCATAACCAGGTTGGCAGCACCACCCTGGGCCTGCGTGGCCAGACCACCTTCGAGAGCGGCAGCTCGCAGGGCCGCCTGTACGCCACGGCCGGCTGGCGCCATTCCTATGGTGATCTGGATCCCACCACCACCATGGCTTTCGACGGCAGCCAGGCCTTCTCCGTGGCCGGCGCTCCCATCGCCCGCGATGCAGCCGTGCTGACCCTGGGCGCCGACCTGGCCATCACCCGTTCGACCACGGTGGGTGTGAACTACGGCGGCCAGTTCGGCGGCGGCAACCGCCAGAACAGCGGCGCCGTGAACGTCCGCTGGCGCTTCTGATGCCGTAGGTACTCTTCCACATCGGGTATGAACCACACCCCAAAGTCTGGATGCAAATCCGCCTTTGGGGTGTTCTCTTTGCTTCGTTAGAAAAATTTCAAGCGCCTTCGTTGTCAAACGCCAAAGGCGCCGGCTCCGCGATCAGATTCATGGTCAGGCGAACGATCAAGTCTTTTGCCTTGGGATCACTTTCGGCAATCAAAAGTGTCAGCGCGGTCAGGCCCTGCTCGTTGAGAGTAAGGCGCATGCCTTCTTGACGTAAGTACAGCAGAAAAAGAAAGGCGCCCGATCGCTTGTTACCGTCCAAAAACGGATGATCTTTAACGACAAAATACAATAAATGCGCTGCACGTTCCTCACGAGTCAGATATAGAGGATCGCCGAACATAGTCTGCTGCAGGTTGCCCAGAATGGCCGCCAATCCTCCGCCTCCTGGGTCGCGGGCAAAGAAGGCAGAGGCCTCGCCGCAGTCACGCAACTCGTCGCCCAGGGCGACTAGCGCCCGGCGAGCCTCGTCAAGGGCCAGAATGCCGCGCGCTGCTCTGGCACCTGCTGGGATCCCCAATTTTCCCTGGTCATAGTCCTGCAGCAGTCGCCAGGTACGGGCGTAACCCAGGATCAGACCGACAACTTCTTCCCCCAGGTCCGACACTAGTTCCCGCCTGATCAACGTACGTCCCAGCAACTCCACGGCTTGTTCTAAATCCTGCACGCCCTGCTCAGCTAGGCGATGCTTGTTCAGGCTATAACCCAAGGTCAGGTGTTCGCGCAGGACGCGTGTCGCCCACTGGCGAAAGCGTGTGGCACGGATGGAATTGACTCGATAGCCCACGGAAATGATGGCATCGAGGTTGTAATGCTTAAGCCGACGCCGGACGTCGCGCCTCCCCTCCTGGCGAACTACCAAGAAATCCTTGGTAGTTGCCGCTTCGGCCAACTCTTCAACGGAATAAACGTTCCGCAAGTGCATCTGTATGTTTTCTGGCGTCGTACCGAACACCCCGCCTATTTGCCGCTGCGTCAGCCAGAGCATCCCACCTTCCAGGCGGACCTCCACCGACGCGTCGCTGCCTTCAAAAATAATAATGTCAGTCATGCGTTGCGCATCGTGAGGTGGCGGCCATTTCGGCGGCGGCTGGAGAAACGCGAATGAGCCGAGTGAGCAACAAGTAGCCCGCAAAAGTTCCACCTCGGATGGCGGCCAAATGTCCTCTTTAGCCACGACCACCACCGCGGACGAGCTCAGGATCAGGCAGACGAACAATGCCCCCGCCACCAGGCCCGGCGTTTGCTATAACCGCGTCAACTTGAAACTGGCGCTGCGTCAGCAGCAGGGAGAAGGCGCAGAAGATGCGCCTCCGGGAGGCGAGCCATGGACGAGATCGAAGGTGTTGCTGCGTTCATGCAGCGGGAGAAACTGACCCTGGTCACGGCGGAGTCCTGTACGGCAGGGCTCATCGCGGCGATGTTGGCTGACGTAGCCGGAGCGGGCCAGTTGCTGGATTGCGCGTTCGTGGTGTATTCGCCGCAAGCCAAGCAGCGGCTGTTGGGCGTATCCCAGGCCACGATGACGGCCAACAATCTCACCAGCGAACCGGTTGCGATAGAAATGGCGCTGGGGGCGGCAAGCAACAGCCCCGCAACCATCGCGGTATCCAACACCGGCGTCACCGACGACACCGATGACAACATCCCCGCAGGCACGCAGTGCTTCGCCTGGGTCTTCAGGAACAATCCCGACGGCAGGCCGAGAATCTACGCCGAAACGGTGCGCTTCAGCGGCGACAGGCTGGCGATCAGAAAGCAAAGCGCCACACACGCCTTGCTGCGCATCATGCACTACCACCAGCCATCCCAACCCTGACGGCGGCGTCAATCCACCGTCACGTTGGCATCCTTGACGACGCCCTGCCACCGGGCCGACTCCTTGGCGATGAATGCGCCGAAGTCCTGCGGACTGCCCTTCACCGCGATGGATCCCAGTTGCGCCAGCCGCTCGCGCGTCTCCGGCTCGTCCAGGATCAGATTCACCTGCTCGTTGAGATAGGTCACGATGGGCGCCGGCAAGCCCGCCGGTCCCATCACGCCATACCAGACCGGCGCATCGAAGGCCGGATAGCCCGCCTCGGCGAAGGTAGGCACATTGGGCAGGCCCGCCAGCCGCTGTGGTCCCGTCACCGCCAGCGCCCGCACCTTGCCGCCGGCTGCCTGCGGCAAAGCCGACGGCGCGGTATCGAAAATCCCCTGGATCTGCCCGCCCATCAGGTCCACCATGGCTGGGCCGCTGCCCTTGTAGGGCACGTGCGTCATCTGCAGCTTCGCGACCGTAGCGAACAATTGGCCGGCCAGATGGACCGACGTCCCCGTTCCGCCCGACCCATAGTTGACCTTGCCGGGATGCTGCCGCGCATTATCGACGAAGCCCTTGACGTCCTTGATGTCGCTGCCCGCGTTCACCAGCAGCACGGTGGGCGACACGGCGATCTGCGCGATCGGCGCCAAATCCTTGCTGACGTCGTAGCGCAGCTTCGGGTAGATATAGGGATTGATCGACAACGTGACCTGGCCGAACAGCAGCGTATAGCCATCGGCCGCGGCCCGCGCGACGTATTCGTTGCCGATATTGGTCCCCGCGCCGGGACGGTTCTCGACGATGATGTTGGCCCCCGTCTTGGCGTTCAGCCGCGACGCCACGTAGCGGGCGATATTGTCGCTGCCCCCTCCTGGCGTGAACGGCACGACCAGGGTGACGGGCCGCGTCGGATAGCCCGCCGGGCCGCTGCCGGCCTGGACTGGAGCCACCACGGACAGCGCGGCGGCAACGGCCGCGCCCATGAGCATGAAACGCATATCTTGTCTCCTCGAAATCGCGAGGCAGGTCTTGGCGCCTGCCTTCACGGTAAAGCATGAGCTGGCCTCGGCACGGCGAACCAAGGCGGAGAGCATTCCCGATGCGGGATGCCCCTTGTCCTGTCCTAGCTGGCGTGCTCCGCCGCGATGGGACGGGTTTCGCCGGTTTCCACCAGGGTGCGCGTGGCATCCTGGGCGCCGTAGATCCACAGGATCTTCATGGGCTCGGTCTCCGACGCATTACGGAAGCGATGCGGCACGTTGGGCGGAATGAAGGTGACGTCCTGCGGCTTGACCGCGAACTCCTCGCCATCGATATCGAAGATGGCGTTCCCTTCCACCAGCATGACGCTCTCTTCACAGTTGTGATGATGGAAAGGAATCTTGGCGCCGCCCTGGAATTCCGTGTAGCCGGTGATAAACGCAGTAGCGCCGACGCCGCGCGTAACCAGCGGCGTGGTGCTCGCACCACCGCCCCGGTCGTGCTTCTTGATGGTCTCGGGCTGCAGCAGCACTGCGTCGGATGAAGTCTTGATCATGTCTCTCTTGCTCCGTTACTCGGAAACCGCCTGGCCGCGCCGAGTTGCATCCCCATGGCCACGGTTGTGGTTTTTCGTGGAATCAAAGTACCATCAACTTTCACGCTCCCGCAAGCCCGGAATACACCTCGGTCGCGCCGGCCGGGCACCTGCCATACCATAGGACGCCTGTTCCCCGCGCCTGCTCTCTCATATGTCCCAAACCCTGCAGACCCAACTCGCGGCAGATATTCTTCTGCGCATCAGTGCGCATGCCATGCCCGTAGGTGCGCGCCTGTCGGAGCGCGCGTTGGCCGAGGCGCTGCGCGTGTCGCGCTCGCCCGTGCGCACGGCGCTGCGGCAACTTGCCAAGCAGGCGCTGATCGATCCTCATCCCGATGGCGGCTTCGTGGTCGGCAAGGGTGCGCTGAAAATCAAGCCGGCGGAGATCGCCAGCGAAACGCCGGACGAGGAAATCTATCTGCGCATCGCGCAGGAACGCCTGGACGGGCGGCTGCCCCACCGGATTTCCGAGAACGAGTTGATGCGCCGCTACGATGTGACGCGCAGCCAGTTGGCCGACATCCTGCGCCGCATATCGACCGAAGGCTGGATGGAACGGCTGCCCGGCCATGGGTGGGAATTCACCGAAGCCATGACGTCGGCGGCGGCTTATGCCCAGGCCTATCGCTACCGCATGCTGGTGGAACCGGCCGCCATCCTGGAACCCGATTTCACCGTGGATGAGGCCGGCCTGCGCCAATGCCTGAAAGAACAGCAAGCCCTGGTGAAGGGCGAGATCGATCGCGTGTCGCCGGCGCAGATTTTCGATGCCAATACCCGCTTGCACGAAACCATCGCGGCCTGCTCGGGCAATACTTTCATCCTGGATTCACTACGCCGCATCAATCGCATCCGGCGCCTGATGGAATACCGCAAGGCGGTCGACCGCAAGCAGGCCTTGCGCCGTTGCGAGGAGCATCTGGTGCTGATCGATCTGCTGTTGGCCAATAAGCTGGAGCGCGCGTCAAGGATGATGGCCACCCACCTCGGCGCGGCGGCGCGGGAAAAACAATCTGTGGAAAGCCGGCGTTGAGCGGCAGGTGCCAAGGGCCAGGCGCGAGGCGGCGGTGGCTAAGCGCCAAGCGCCCAGCGCCCAGCGCCCAGCACCAAGCGCCTAGCGCCTAGCGCCCAGCGGCAGGCTCAGGCTCAGGCTCAGGCACCCATTGTGCGCGGCCGGCGCGACCGGACAAGGGCACGCGTCGTACCGTCGCTACCCAGCGCATCCTCGGTCGTGTTGCGCGCAGCCGCCACATTGGCAATCGGACCCACCATGGTCGGCAACACGCTGGCCGCGCCAGCCGCCTGTTGCAGTTCGACAGGCGGATTGGCAAACGCCATGAAGTAGCGCTGAAATGGGTACAGTCCTTCCAATGTGCCGAGGTTGGGGACGCCGTTGGCACGTGCCCGCAGCGCCTCCTGCTCGTCGATGAAGGCTTGAACCGCACGCGACACACGTTCGCTGGCGTATTGGTCACACAAGCAATTGGCGCGCTCGGCAGGATCACACTTGTCCGCCACGGCCGGATGCTGAGCTAACGTCGCCGGATGTTGGGCTATTGCAGCCAAACTCGCAGCCGAGCCTGCAGCCGAACTCGCGGCCACGGACGCAGCCGCGCTCGCCGCGGCCTGCTCGCGCAGCGCCTGGATGCGAGCGGACTGCACCGGCTGTGCGCGCGAAAAACGGTCCACGCGATTCTGCGCGCCCAGCAACCCGGCGATATAGGGATCCCGGACGGCATTGACATGTACCGGACTGATCCGATCGATAGCACTGACATTCATGGCAAACTCCCTTGTCCAGACGCAATCCCATGGCAGTCGCCAACGCAAACGCCGTGGCAATGGCTGGCGCGAACATGGAACAGCGGATTCTGACTGGCGGTACAGGAACAGCTTAGCCGAAAGCTTCCTTCAAGGTCTGGATCCGTCCCGTTTCGCGGGCGTCATAGCCAACCAGTTGGCCGACGAAATTCCGGTAGCCAGCCCCCTGCATCACGGCCAGCAACGCTTTCCAGGCGGCTTGCTCGATCAGATCCTTGCGCAACGCGAAGAAGTAGCGCTCGCGGGCCAAGGGGACAAAATCCAGGCCGAAGCGATGCGCTGCCGTCTCCACCCCGATGCCCGTATCAGCCATGCCGCTGGCGATGTGCGCCGCCACCGCCATATGCGTGAACTCGCTGTTCTCATAGCCCTGCACCCGCGACACGGGAATATCCAGGCGGCGCAGCATCAGCTCTATCAGATGCCGGGTACTGGACCCCGTCTGGCGATTGACGAAGCGCACGCCGGGCCGAGCCAGGTCGGCGATGCCCAGAATGCGTTTGGGATTGCCGGCCGGCACGAACAGGCCCGTGTTGCGCACCGCCAGGTGCATCAGCAGATGATCGTCGTGATGCAGCCACTGCCGATAGTGCGCCAGCATGGCCGGTTCGAACTCGCCCAGCGGCACCTGGAAACCCGCCAGGTCGCATTCCCCGGCATCGAGCGCCGCCAGCGCTTCGCTGGCGGTGCGATAGCGCAGTTCGAGACCCGGCGCGTGCCCCTGCATGTGTTGCATCAAGGCCTCGACCGCGAAGCCGTGGCTGGCGTGCAGGCGCAAATGGGGTTTGCCCTCGGGCAGCAGACGCTGCAATTCTTCCTGCAGTTCAGAGGCCAGACTATCGAGCATGGGCATCAGGCGCGCCTCGATGCGGCGATTGGCCCACAGCAAGCGCTGCCCGAAGGGTGACAACTCGGTGCCCTGGCGTCGGCGCGTGATCAGCAAGGGCACGCCGAATAGCGCTTCAAAGCGCCGCAGCACGCCCCACGCATGCCGATAAGACAGGTTGCAGGCGCGACAGGCGCCGGTGATGTTGCCGGTGGCATCGATCGCCGCCAGCAAGGCCAGCACTTCCTGCAGCGCAACGCCGCCGTCGCCGTCCAGGCGCTCCAGCCACCAGCCGGGACGCAGGGCAATGCGGAAGGCGCCTGAAGAATCATTCATGACGGATGATTCTACGTCTAATAGGCAATTATTTGCATATTGAACCGTTATTAAACTGGACTTACAGTCGCGTTCAGGAGACAGCGGCATCGTTATATATGTTCTTGAAAACATATAGACGGCCGTCCTAGACGCAATATAGAACCTTGGGAGCCCAACTCCATGACCAAAGGTCAGGCCAGAATCGATCTGGCATCCACTGGCGCCGCTCGCGGGGCGCCACAGCTCGTACGCGGACCCGGCGTGCCATTTCCCCATACGTATGGCGACCACGGCGATGCACCCTGTACGCCCGCGCTGGCCACCGTCCAGCGCATCCTTGCAACGCACGCCCAACAACCCGGCGCGCTGCTGCCCATCCTGCACGCGGTCCAGGCCGAACTGGGCCACATCCCACCGGACACCGTGCAGGCCATCGCCGATGGCCTGAACTTGTCGCGCGCCGAAGTCCACGGCGTCATCACCTTCTACCCGCATTTCCGCCAGGCACCGACAGGCCGCCACGTGGTCGAGCTATGCCAGGCCGAGTCGTGCCAGGCCATGGGCAGCGAGCAACTGGCCCTGCACGCGCGCGGCAAGCTGGGTTGCGATTTCCACACCAGCAGCGCCGACGGTAACTACACGCTGGAGCCCGTCTACTGCCTGGGCCTGTGCGCCCAGTCGCCGGCCATGATGATCGATGGCGTGCCCTATGCGCGAGTGACACCCCAGCGCTTCGACAAGGTGCTGGGCCAAGTGACGGAGGCCGCGGAATGACACAGCCGACCCATACTGGGCAAGCCCTGGACCGACAGGGACTCGACCGACAGGCCGCGACCGAGCCGCCCCCGACGCCAGACTCCGCCAGCGCCGACCAGCCCGTCACCATCTACGTGCCGCGCGACGCCGCTGCCCTGGCCGTCGGTGCCGACGCCGTCGCCCTGGCGATCAGTACTGAAGCCGCAAGGCGCGGCTTGACCGTGTCCGTGGTGCGCAACGGCTCGCGCGGCCTGCTGTGGCTCGAAACCCTGGTCGAAGTCGCGACGCCCGCCGGCCGCATGGCGTATGGCCCGGTCGACGCCGATGACGTCCCTGGCCTGTTCGACGCCGGCTGGCTGACCAGCGTTCCCAATGCGCTGGACCCTGTGCCATGCCACGCGCTTGGCCTGGGCCTGACCGAAGCAATCCCCTACCTCAAACGCCAGGAACGCCTGACCTTCGCGCGCGTCGGCATCATCGACCCGCGTTCGGTCCAGGACTATGAAGCGCACGGCGGCCTGGCCGGCCTGCGCCGCGCCGCCGCCATGGCGCCGGCGGGGATCGTCGAGGAAATACTGCAGTCCGGCCTGCGCGGCCGCGGCGGCGCCGCCTTTCCCACCGGCATCAAATGGAAAACCGTGGCCGCGGCGTCGGCCACGCAGAAGTACATCGTCTGCAACGCCGACGAAGGCGATTCCGGCACCTTCGCCGACCGCCTGCTGATGGAGGGCGACCCCTTCGTGCTGATCGAGGGCATGGCCATCGCCGGCCTGGCGGTGGGCGCGACTTACGGCTACATCTACGTGCGTTCGGAATACCCGCAGTCGATCGAAGCGCTGAACGCGGCGATCACGGCGGCGCGCGCCGCCGGCTGGCTCGGTGACGACGTTTGCGGCAGCGGCCGGCGCTTCGACCTGGAAGTGCGGGTCGGCGCCGGCGCCTACATCTGCGGCGAAGAAACGTCCCTGCTGGAAAGCCTGGAGGGCAAGCGCGGCGTGGTCCGCGCCAAGCCGCCGCTGCCGGCCATCGCCGGACTGTTCGGCAAGCCCACCGTCATCAACAACGTCATCTCGCTGGCTTCCGTGCCTGTCATCCTGGCACGTGGCGCGCAACACTACCGCGACTACGGTGTGGGCCGCTCGGCCGGCACCCTGCCCTTTCAATTAGCGGGTAATTTGCGCCAGGGCGGCCTGGTCGAAAAGGCCTTCGGCCTGACCTTGCGCGAACTGCTCTATGACTTCGGCGGCGGCAGCGCCAGCGGCCGGCCGCTGCGCGCGGTGCAGGTCGGCGGGCCGCTGGGGGCCTATCTGCCCGAGTCGCAGTGGGACATCCCGCTGGACTATGAAGCCTATGCGGCCGCGTCGGCGATGATAGGCCACGGCGGCCTGGTGGCCTTCGACGACAGCGTCGACATGCTGCGCATGGCGCGTTACGCCATGGAATTCTGCGCGATCGAATCCTGCGGCAAATGCACGCCCTGCCGCATCGGCTCGACGCGCGGCGTGGAGACGCTGGACCGCATCGCCGCCGGCGGCGCCGACCACGGCAAGCAGGTGGTGCTGTTGCGCGACCTGTGCGACACCATGCTGGGCGGCTCGCTCTGCGCGCTGGGGGGCATGGCGCCCTTCCCCGTGCTGTCCGCGCTGAACCACTTCCCCCAAGACTTCGGCCTGGATCAAGGCATGCAGACGAAGCAGACCGAGACGGCCCCGCAGACGGCCTGAGCGCCGCGCACTGGAGACAACGATCATGTTAGAGACCGTCGTAAAGCGCGAGCGCGACTATGGCACCCCGGCGCGCGTCGCCGAAGAACTGGTAAGCCTGACCATCGATGGCCAGGAGATCCAGGTACCGGCCGGCACGTCGGTGATGCGCGCGGCCGCCGAGGCTGGCATCAACATTCCCAAGCTATGCGCGACCGACAGCCTGGAAGCCTTTGGCTCCTGCCGCCTGTGCCTGGTGCAGATCGATGGCCGGCGCGGGTACCCGGCATCCTGTACCACGCCGGTGGAAGCCGGCATGGTGGTGTTCACCGAAACCCCCAAGCTGCATGAGCTGCGCCGTGGCGTGATGGAACTGTACATCTCCGACCACCCGCTGGACTGCCTGACCTGCCCCGCCAACGGCGACTGCGAACTGCAGGACATGGCCGGCGTGGTGGGCCTGCGCGACGTGCGCTACGGCTACAAAGGCGCCAACCACCTGGACAGCGCCAAGGACGAATCCAATCCCTACTTTTCCTACGACCCGTCGAAGTGCATCGTCTGCAATCGCTGCGTGCGGGCCTGCGAGGAAACCCAGGGCACCTTCGCGCTGACCATCTCCGGCCGCGGCTTCGAGTCGCGCGTGTCGGCGGGCCAGGACCAGTCCTTCATGGACAGCGAATGCGTGTCCTGCGGCGCCTGCGTGCAGGCCTGCCCCACGTCCACCCTGCAGGAAAAAACCGTCATCATGATGGGCCAGGCCGAACATTCGGTCATCACCACCTGCGCGTACTGCGGCGTGGGCTGTTCCTTCCGCGCCGAAATGAAGGGCCAGGAAGTCGTGCGCATGGTGCCCTGGAAGGACGGCCAGGCCAATCGCGGCCATTCCTGCGTGAAGGGGCGTTTTGCATGGGGCTATGCGACGCACAAGGAACGCGTGCTCAAGCCCATGATCCGCAAGGACATCAGCGATCCCTGGCGCGAAGTCAGCTGGGAGGAAGCCATCGGCTATGCCGCGTCCGAGTTCAAGCGCCTGCAGGCCGAATATGGCCGCGATTCCGTCGGCGGCATCACGTCCTCGCGTTGTACCAATGAGGAAACGTGGCTGGTCCAGAAACTGGTGCGCGCCGCCTTCAACACCAACAACGTCGACACCTGCGCCCGCGTGTGCCACTCACCCACCGGCTATGGCTTGAAGCAGACCCTGGGCGAATCGGCCGGCACGCAGACCTTCGACTCGGTGATGCAAGCGGACGTGGTCATCGTGATGGGGGCCAATCCCAGCAGCGGCCATCCGGTGTTCGCCTCGCGCCTGAAGAAACGGCTGCGCCAGGGCGCGCGCCTGATCGTCATCGACCCGCGCCGCATCGAACTGGTCAGCTCGCCGCACATCAAGGCCGACTTCCACCTGCAAGTGCGGCCCGGCACCAACGTCGCGCTGCTGTCCTCGCTGGCGCATGTCATCGCTACCGAGAAGCTGATCGACGAAGCCTACGTGGAAGCGCGTTGCGAGAAAAAAGCCTTCGACGAATGGCGTACCTTCGTGTCGCTGCCAGAGAACTCGCCGGAGGCGATGGAAGCCGTGACCGGCGTGCCGGCTGCCGCCGTGCGCGGCGCGGCGCGCCTGTATGCCAGTGCCGGCAACGGCGCCATCTACTACGGCCTGGGCGTGACCGAGCACAGCCAGGGCTCCACCACGGTCATGGGCATCGCCAACCTGGCCATGGCCACCGGCAACATCGGCCGTGAAGGCGTTGGCGTGAATCCGCTGCGAGGCCAGAACAATGTGCAGGGCTCGTGCGACATGGGTTCCTTCCCGCACGAACTGCCGGGCTACCGCCACATTTCAGACGACGTGGTGCGCGGCCAGTTCGAACAGGACTGGGGCGTGACGCTGCAGCCGGAACCGGGCCTGCGCATTCCCAATATGTTCGAGGCAGCGCTGGGTGGCACGTTCAAGGGCCTGTACTGCCAGGGCGAGGATATCGTCCAGTCCGATCCCAACACGCAGCACGTGGCGGCCGCCCTGGCTTCCATGGAATGCATCGTGGTGCAGGACCTGTTCCTCAACGAGACCGCCAAGTACGCCCACGTCTTCCTGCCGGGCTCGTCCTTCCTTGAGAAAGACGGCACCTTCACCAATGCCGAACGGCGCATTTCGCGGGTGCGCAAGGTGATGGAGCCCAAGAACGGCAAGGCCGACTGGGAAGTGACCGTGGACTTGTCCAATGCCCTGGGCTACCCCATGAACTACCGCCATCCGTCGGAGATCATGGACGAGATCGCCCGCCTGACGCCCACCTTCGCCGGTGTCAGCTACCAGAAGCTGGACCGCATGGGCAGCCTGCAATGGCCCTGCAACGAGGAGGCGCCCGACGGCACGCCCATCATGCACATCGACGAATTCGTGCGCGGCAAGGGACGCTTCATCATCACCAAGTACGTGGCCAGCGACGAACGCAGCACGCGCAAGTTCCCGTTGCTGCTTACCACCGGCCGCATCCTGTCGCAGTACAACGTCGGCGCCCAGACCCGCCGCACGCCCAATGTCATGTGGCACGGCGAGGACGTGCTCGAGGTGCATCCGCAGGACGCCGAGGATCGAGGCATTGCCAGCGGCGACTGGGTGGGCGTACAAAGCCGTGCCGGGGAAACCGTGCTGCGCGCGGTCCTGACCGATCGCGTGCAGCCGGGCGTGGTGTACACCACCTTCCATTTCCCGGAGTCCGGCGCCAACGTGGTGACCACCGACAATTCCGACTGGGCCACGAATTGTCCGGAATACAAGGTGACGGCCGTGCAGTTAGTGCGGGTATCACAGCCTTCGGAGTGGCAGCGCCAATGGAGCCGCTTCACCGACATCCAGCAGAAACTGCTGGCCGAGCGCGAACCTGCCCGTGCCCCGGTGCCTGCCGGCAAGTGAATCCCTTCTCTGCACGTTGACCGACAAGGACCTTGTCCATGGACCCGCACAACCTGATCCGCATGGCCAACCGCATCGGCGACTTCTTCGAGGCCATGCCGGACCGGCCTGAAGCAATCGAAGGCATCGCCAGCCACATCCAGAAGTTTTGGGAACCCCGCATGCGTAATGAATTACTGGCGTACCTCCAGCGGCATCCCGATGGCATCGATGGTGACATCAGCCTCGCCCCCATCGTGCTGCAGGCGGTCATGCAGTATCGAGAGCGCCTGTTGCCGCGCTCGGCGGCGCCGACCGCTGCCGGTCCCACCGATGTTGCCACCACGCACTGAGTAGCCGCCACTGAGCGAGTTCGGGGTATGCTCGCCCCCGCGCTCGATGCCGACTTTTTGTTCCACCCACCTGCTTTGAACAGAGCACCCGCAGGACTCCACCTCGCCATGCCGCATTGCTTGTACGAACGACAATTAAAGGAAATAAGATGAATACGGCAACCACGCTAGACCTGCCGGGCGCCAAACCCGGTTTCCTCGACAAGGAGCGCACCATCGCCGGCCCCGGCTTCAGCCGCTGGCTGGTTCCTCCGGCCGCGCTCGCCATCCACCTCTGCATCGGCATGGCCTATGGCTTCTCGGTGTTCTGGCTGCCGCTGTCCAAGGCCCTGGGCGGCAACGCCCCGCTGGCCTGCCCGGCCGACATGAGCCTGTTCGCCGAACTGTTCACCACCACCTGCGACTGGCGCATCTCCAGCCTGACCGGGACCTACATCCTGTTCTTCGTCTTGCTCGGCTGCTCGGCGGCCCTGTGGGGCGGCTGGCTCGAACGCGCCGGGCCGCGCAAGGCCGGCCTGGTCTCCGCCCTGTGCTGGTGCGGCGGGCTGGTGATTTCCGCGATCGGCATCTACGTGCATCAGTTGTGGATGCTGTGGGTGGGCTCGGGCATCATCGGCGGCGTCGGCCTGGGGTTAGGCTATATCTCGCCTGTCAGCACCCTGATCAAATGGTTTCCGGACCGTCGCGGCATGGCCACCGGCATGGCCATCATGGGCTTCGGCGGCGGCGCCATGGTCGGCGCGCCGCTGGCCAACGCCTTGATGCGCCACTACGCGGCCCCCGGCTCGCCGGGCGTGTGGCAGACCTTCCTGACCATGGCGGTGATCTATGCCGTCTTCATGGTCGCCGGTTCGCTGGGCTACCGCGTGCCGGCCTCCAACTGGAAACCTGAAGGATGGACGCCGCCAGTCGCGCAGACCAACAACGCCATGATCACCCACGGCCACGTGCACGTGAAAAAGATCTGGGGCGTACCGCAGTTCTGGCTGGTGTGGTGGGCCTTGTGCCTGAACGTGACCGCCGGCATCGGCATCCTGGGCATGGCCTCGCCGCTGCTGCAGGAAGTATTCGGCGGCAGCCTGATCAACCTGCCCGCCCTGGGTTTCGGGCAATTGAGCAAGGAGCAGCTGGTCGCCATCGCCACCATCGCCGCCGGCTTCACGGGGCTCTTGAGCCTGTTCAATATCGGCGGGCGCTTCGTCTGGGCCAGCCTGTCGGACAAACTCGGCCGCAAGATGACTTACGCCATGTTCTTCGTGGTCGGCATCATCCTGTACGCCTCGGTGCCATGGTCCGCGCATAACGGCCACCTGGCCTTGTTCGTCGGCGCCTTCTGCATCATCCTGTCGTTCTACGGCGGCGGCTTCGCCACCGTGCCGGCTTATCTGGCGGACCTGTTCGGCACGCAGATGGTGGGCGCCATCCACGGCCGCCTGCTGACCGCGTGGTCGGCCGCGGGCATCTTCGGCCCCATGTTGATCAGCTCATTGCGCGAGTATCAACTGTCGATCGGCGTGCCACGCGCGCAGGTGTACGACATCACCATGTACATCCTGGCAGGCTTGCTGCTGCTGGGCCTGCTGTGCAACCTGGCCATCCGCCCGGTCAATCGCAAGTACTTCATGACGGACGAAGAACTGGCCACCGAGAAGGCCCTGGCTCATGAGCGGGCGTCGGCGGCAGCGGTACACGGCCAAGGTAGCAGCACCTTCCGCACCCCCGCGATCCTGGTGGTTCTCGCCTGGGCCTGCGTGGTGATCCCGCTGGCCTACGGCTTCTGGGGCACGCTGCAACAGGCGGTGGTGCTGTTCCGCTAGGTCCCAGCCAGGTTGCGCCGGCGCCGCCTTGCGCCGGTCTCATCGAGTTCCATCAAGCATGGCAGCCGCCGGCCCGCGCCGGCGGTTCGCCATCATGACGTCCTGGCTTTACGCGGCGCGGCCGCCCTGGCCATCTGCCCTGCCGGGCGCGACGGAGCTTGCCCGGCCAGTTCCATCATTATCTTCCGCGTATGTTCCGGCCCGGCCGCGATGCCACTGAGCAGCAGCGACATGGAAAAGTGGATGACCGACTCGATATCCACCGGCCTGTCTTCCGCATTCATGCGCTCTCGGATGATCAGTGTGGCCAGGCCGTGCTCGACCGACCACGCCGCATGCGTGACCAGGTCCATGTCCTTCACTTGCCAGCCGTGCTCGCGCGCGAACTCCCGCACGCATGACGCGAACAACTCGAACGAGACATTCACGGCATCGGCCAGCTCAAGGTAATCACTCTTACGGATGATCCGCGGCCCGATCATCAGGTCGAACAATCCCTTGTGATCCTGGGCGAATTTCACGTAGATCCGCATCATGTCGTAGGCGCGCGCAAGCTGGCCTTTCTGCTGCGCCAGTGCTTCGCGCCGCAAGGCGATGAGATCCGTGAAACCACTGGCGGCGATGGCGGCGAGCAGCCCATTCTTGCCATCGAAATGGCGCGACGGCGCGGCTTCGGACACGCCGACCGCGCGCGCCAACTGGCGCAGGCTCATGTCATGTACGCCCGACTTCTCGAGCTCACGCCTGGCCTCCGCGATCAGCGCGCTACGCAGGTCACCATGGTGATAAGGCGCCGCATCGGCGCTGGTGGCCTTCTTTATCAAGTGCATTCTCCGAAATAAGTATCGAACCGCGATGAGCATGGGACCTTAGCAAACTACGGCCGGCACAGGTCCTGACACTAGGGTTTCCCCCCGCCCTTCAAGTGAAGTTAACGGTGTTACCATGCCCCTAAAGTTAATGACGTTAACTTTATCACAGAGGCAGCGTGCCGCAGGGACGCGCCCCACCGGAGACCTGACGTGGAAGAGATCATCCAGAAAGAGGTGCGCGGCAATGTCGCCGTGCTCACCATGAATTACCGCCCCTACAACCTGTCCGGCCCTACCCTCAGCGGTGCGCTGATGGCCAGCTTGAATGACGCGGTCGAACAAGGCCAGCGCGCCGTCCTGCTGCGTAGCGGGCTGCGCCACTTTTCCGCGGGCGCGGACGTCGACCTCTTCGATGAACGCATAGAGCGTGAAGGCCGGGCCCGCCTGGACCCCATCGAAGTCCTGAGCGCCTTCGAGACACTGCCGATTCCCATCGTGGTGGCCGTCCATGGCGTATGCCTGGGCGGCGGCCTGGAACTGGCGCTGGCCTGCGACTACATCGTGGCCGCGCAATCCGCCAAAATCGGTTCGGTGGAAGTCGCCTTGGGACTGCATCCCCTGATGGGCGGCATCCAGCGGCAGGTGCAGAGAATCGGCATGGCGCGCGCCAAGGAAATGGCCATGCTGGGACGCCGCTACGATGCCGCCACCCTGGAGCGCTGGGGCCTGATCAATCTGGTGGTGGCCGACGAGGAGCTGGAGCCGGCTGCGCTGGCCATTGCCCAGGAACTGGCCAATGGCCCCACCGTCGCCCACGCCGCGACCAAGCGCCTGGCACGTGTTGCGGCCAACGAAGGCATCGAGGCAGCGGACCGTGCCATGTTCGAAACGCAAAAACCCATCTGGGCCTCGCAGGACCTGAAGGAAGGACTCAAGTCCTTCCGCGCCAATGGCCCCGGCCTCGCCATCTTCGAGGGGAAATGAAATGGGCGGACCACTTGCGGGTTTGAAAGTCGTCGATTTCTCGCGCGTCCTGGCTGGTCCCTTGTGCGGACGCACGCTGGCCGACCTGGGTGCCGATGTCCTCAAGATCGAACCACCTCGGCCCGACGTGTCGCGCGGTGCTTTTCCTTACGCCAACGGCATCTCCGGCTACTACGCACAGCAGAATATCGGCAAGCGCAACATCAGCGTGGATCTCAATGTGCCGGGGGCGGCCGAACTGGTTGCGCAACTGTGCGACTCCGCCGACATCATCGTCGAGAATTTCCGTGCCGGTACGCTCAAGTTCTTCGGCCTGGACTACGCGACGCTGGCGCAACGCAATCCCAGACTGATCTATGTCTCGATCACGGGCTACGGCCAAGGCGGCCCCTGGGCCTCGCGCATGGCCTACGCACCTACCGTGCAGGCGGAGTCCGGCTTCACGCATAACTCCATGCGTCACTTCGGCGCTAACCTGGCCACCGAACAGACCGATGCCCTGTCGCATGCCGACGTCTATGCGGGAATGCAGGCCACCATCGCCGTGCTCGCCGCCCTCGCCAAGCGGGAAAGGACGGGGCGCGGCCAGTATATCGACGTCGCGATGGCGGCAGTGATCCTGTCCGCCAACGAGCGCGCACACCTGGATATCGCCGGTGTCGACAACGGCGCGGAACCCGGCATCCTGGGCGCCACGGACGGGCCCTTCTTCAATGGTCCCGGCGGCGAGCGCTTCGTCGCCGCCCAGAGCCTGGTGGGCAGCCTGACCTTTCCCAACTACCTGCGCGCCATGCGCCGTCCCGACCTGGCCAAGGATCCGCGTTTCGCTACCGCGTCGCTACGGCGGCAGAACTACGCGGCGCTGCACGCCTTGCTGCAAACCTGGATCCTGACTTTCCGCGATCTTGGCGCACTGGATGCGCAGCTGGATGAATCGAAGATCGCCATTGGCCAGATCCGCTCCACCCAGGAACTTTGCGAATCCGAATGGGGTGACTATTGGGGCGCGGTGCGCACGGTATCCGACCGGCAGGGAGGGACCTACAAGCTGCACGGGCATCCATGGCGTTTCTCGGATGACGATCTGCCGGCGGCACCGCTGCAGCCAGCCTATCGGGGCGAACACAATGCGCAGGTCCTGGCCGAAATGGGGCTTACCGAATCCCAGATACGGGATTATGTGGACCGCCGCATGTTCGTCGCCGACCCGGCGTTGCCTGGCTAGCGCTACGCGAGCGACGCCAACAACACGCCAACAGGAGGAGACAACCATGAAATTTCCACGCACAAACCGGGTAGCCCGGCTGCTGGGCTACGCCCTGGTGGCGCTGGCCGCCCTGGCCGCAACGCCGGTACGCGCGGCGGATGGCCTGGCGCACTGCACGACTATCCGTTTCTACGTTCCCTACGCAGCCGGGGGCGGTACCGACGTATCCGCGCGCCTCATCGCGGCCAAGCTGGGCACGGACCTGAAACTGCCCGTCATCGTCGAGAACCGCCCGGGCGCGAAGTCGGTGATCGCCTACCAGGCACTCCTGCGCGACCCGGCCGACGGCTGCTCGTATCTCTACGACAACTCTTCGCATTCGCTGCAGTCGGTCTACAAAGGCCTGCCCTACGATCCCGCCAAGGATTTCAAGCCCGTCGCCATGGTGGCCCAGGCCCCAAATGTGTTCGTCGTCAATCCTTCCGTCCCGGCGAAGACCATGCAGGAGTTCATCGCCTACGCCAAGGCCAATCCAGGCAAGGTCACCTACGCTTCATTCGGCATCGGCAGCACTTCGCACCTGAGCGGCGAAGTGTTGAACTCCACCGCCGGCCTGACCATGGTCCACGTCCCCTATCGCGGGTCCGCGCCGGCCGTTGCCGACTTGATGGGCGGCACGGTACAGGCCATCTTCCTCGATCCCCTGACGGCACAACCCCTGATGGACTCCGGCAAGGTTCGCGGACTGGCGGTCGTCGGGTCGCAGCGCACGGCTACCGCGCCCAATCTGCCTTCCATGGCGGAATTGGGCATCGATGACTTGTCCGTACCCGGATGGTGGGGCGTGTTCGCCAAGCAAGGCGTCTCCGACGCCATCGTCAACGACATGGCGGATCGCTTGCGGCGCATCGCGAGCGACCCGGAGGTGAAGCAGAAAATGGCGCAGCTGGGCGCACAAGCCTATTCCGATACGCCCCAGCAGTTCGCCGGCACGATCGCCAAGGATTCGGCCAGATGGCAAAAGGTCGTCCGCGACAGGAACCTCGTCCTTGAATAGATAGGAAGGCCCGGACCGGTACAAACCGCCCACGCACACCTCGCGCCGGGGCGGTTTGTCTTATCCGCCTATCCCGTCTACTCGCGGGAAACGATGCGAGCCTCGCATACGCCGAAGCCGATGCCGATGAATCCGGTTCGCTCGCAGCGTCCGCGATAAACGAGACGATCGCCGTCCTGCAAATAGGCACGTGTTTCGCCGTTCGCCAACCGTAGCGGCTCGACACCATTGCGCGTGCGCTCCAGCAGGCAACCGCTGTCGGCGATATCCGGACCCGATACCGTGCCGCTGGACAGCAAGTCGCCGGGTTGCAGATTGCAGCCGTTGCTGGTGTGATGGGTCAGCATCTGCGCCAGGGTCCAGTATTGGTCGGCGAAATCCGGACGCGAGATGACCTCGGGCTGCAGCCCCTGTTGCCGCATGCCGGCCGTTTCCAGGGCAGCCTCCAGGCCGATGCGCAGCGCGCCGAGCGCGGCATGACCAGGCGACGTCAAGGCGGGGCCGAGCCGTGGCTCATCTTCGTTTCTGACGGGCGGGGCAAGCCGAAACGGCTCCAGCGCGTCCAGCGTCACCACCCACGGCGACACACTGGTCATGAAACTCTTGGACAGGAAAGGGCCTAGCGGCTGCGCCTCCCAGCGCTGTATGTCGCGGGCGGACCAGTCGTTGACGAGGCACACGCCAAACAGATGCGTCTCGGCGTCGTCCAGACGTACGGGCGAAGCCAATTCGTTGCCCATGCCGACATAGGTACCCACCTCCAGCTCGAAATCCAGGGCCTGCGAAGGCAGGTACGCCGCGCCGTCCGGGTCCGGGCCCAGCAGCCCATGGGGGCGCGCGCAAGGCGTGCCGCTGATCACGATGGATGACGCCCGGCCATGGTAGGCAATGGGCAGATGCCGGAAGTTCGGTGCCAGCTCCCCCCCAGGGCGCATGGCCCGCGCCGCACGGCTGGCATGGTGCAACGACGTATAGAAGTCGGTGAAGTCTCCTATCCTGGCAGGCATTTGCAGGGTGGCGGACGCGATGGGGACAAGGCACTCCTGCAGCACCGTTTGATGGGGACTGCCGTTGCGCAGCAGTTCGAACAGGTTTCTTCGCAACGCCGATGCCGCGCCACGGCCCAAGGCCATCAGCCGATTCATCGTCGCCTCTCGCAGCGCTTGGAAGAGCGCCGGCTCCATATTCGGCAACCCCGGCGGCAACCCCGATGGCAATCCAGTTGACGCCCCCGCCGATGACTCCGCTGGCGCCCCCTTTGATAATCCCGTCAAGATCCCTTTGTCCGCCGTGGCCGCCAGATCGAGGATCATGTCGCCGATGGCGGCGCCGATACGGCGTGTGCGGCCGCCATCCGTGGAGTAGACGCCCAGGGGTAGATTCTGCAGGGGAAAATCCGAACCCGCGGCGTTCGCGCTGGAGACCCAGCTGCCGATGGTAGCGTCGTGCGTTTCGTTCAGTGCCATGTCGCCTCCTAGGTGCCCTGCTCTTGCGAGACCAGGTTATGGACCGCAAATGATAACAGCGTTAACTTATAGCTGTCAGCAGTCCGGCCATGGTTTTGGCGCCTCGGCAGACGGCCGCGATAAATAAAAGTTTGACGGCCGCGCCGGTTCGAACTATGTATGTTCATCGCGCTGCGAGGAACTCCATGGATTTGAATCGGCTGGACCTGAACCTTCTGAAAATCTTCGACGCCGTCTACCGCTTGCGCAGCTTGACGGAGGTCGCGAAGGAAGTACATCTGAGCCAACCGGCTATCAGCCATGCATTGGGCCGCCTGCGCGAAGCCCTGGGCGATCGGCTGTTCATACGCTCAGCGGAGGGCCTGACACCTACCGCCCGTTGTGAACGCCTGGCGCCGCCAGTACGGGCGGCGTTGGAGACCATCCGCGAGTCGTTGCAGGACACCGCGAACTTCCGCCCGGCGGATTGCACGCGCGAGTTTCGCGTGTTGCTGACGGATGTGGGAGAGATGTTGTTGGTGCCGCCGCTGATCAACCATCTGCGCAATGTCGCACCACAGGTGAAACTGGCCATTTTCCAGGCGCCGCGCACGCATTACGAGCGCATGCTGGGCGAACACGAAGTCGACATCGCCATCAGCAACCTGAACCTGCAGCGCCAGACCTTGCGCAAGGAATCGCTATTTCGCGACCACTGTGTGGTGCTGCGCAGCGCGCGCGGGGATGATCCGCGAGGCCCCCGTGAACCGTTGACCCTGGAAGAATTCGAACGCAGCCACCACGTGCTGATCAGCCCGCTCCACGATCCTGTCGAGCAAGTCCTCGCTCAGCTGAATATCAAGCGCAAGACCGTGCTGCGCCTGCCCAATTATTTCGCCTTGCCGCGCGTGATCGCGTCGTCCGACTGGCTGGTGACGGTGCCGTCGCGCATCGCCTGCCACCTGCAGTCGTACGTCGCGCTGGACATCCAGGATGTGCCCTTCCCTTCACCGGTGTTCGATGTCCGCATGTACTGGCACACACGTCACGATACCGACCCCGCGCACAGCTGGCTGCGCGAGGTTTTCGTAAGCTTGTTCCAGGCGGCGCCGGAGGCGCTGGAGCGGTAGCCGGCGCGCTCAGCTGCCGGCCCCCTCGGCAAGCTCCGCGCTCAGTAACCGCCAGTCTTGCCGGCCGTGGGCGTGGCATCGCCGCCGCCCTTGAACTCGCGTACCGTCCTGGTCGCGGCTTGCACTAACAGCGACGTGTCCACGCCGACCGCGACGAACAGCGCACCCGCGTCCAGATACTTGTGCGCCACGTCCACCTGGCTCATCAAGACACCAGGCGCCTTGCCGGCCGCGCGCACGCGAGCGATGCCGTCCAGGATCGCCCGCTGCACTTCCGGATGATTCACCTGGCCTGGATAGCCCATGGAGGCGGACAAATCGGCTGGCCCGAAGAACACGCCATCCACCCCGTCCACCTGCGCGATGGCGTCGAGATTCTCCAGCGCCAGCGTCGTCTCCGCCTGCACCAGCAGGCACATCTGATCATTGGCCTGGACGGTGTAGTCGGCAATCTGGCCGTAGCGCGATGCCCGCGCCAGCGCCGCGCCCATGCCGCGGATGCCAGCCGGCGGATAGCGCGTGGCGCGTACCATCAACTCGGCTTCCTGCGCCGTGTCTATCATCGGAATCAGCAGCGTCTGCGCACCGATATCGAGAAATTGCTTCACCAGCGCAACGTCGCCCTTGGGCGGACGCAGCACCGGATGGACCGGATACGGCGCCACCGCGCGCAATTGCGCCAGCAGCGAACGCACATCGTTGGGCGCGTGCTCGCCGTCGAGCACCAGCCAGTCGTAGCCGCAGCCGGCCAGCAGTTCGGCGGCGTTGGCGTCGGCCAGGCCGACCCACAAGCCTATCTGTGCGCGGCCGGCCCGCAGTTCATCTCGGAAGGTATTGGTAGGCGTCTGCAATGTAGCGCTCCTCTTTCGTCTGTCGTGGATGCCGGCGTGACCCTCGGCGGCCGTGGTCCCGGCAGTCGTGGTCCCAGCGGCCGTGGCCACCAACGCGCGTGGCGTTCAGCCGGCGTGGCGCGGACCAATATAGCCTTTCTGGCCGGCCTCCGATCCCAGATTCAGGATCGGGCCGTCCATGCGCTCCTGCCAGATCAGCGATTCCATGCCGATATGCAGCGGATGGTCCTGCACGGTCAGGATCATGGCGCCGGTTTCGTCGTAGTAGTGGGCGTGCTCCGACCATGACGGCCCGGACAGCAACAGGTCGCCGGCCTTCCAGGGTACGACCTGGCCGTCGACCACGCTCTTGCCGTGGCCGGCGAAGTGGTAGTTGATGGCAATGGAACTGTGCTTGTGGCCCCGGCCGACGGGCCGGCCGGGCTGCCCCTTGGGATGCGAGAACAGCGTGGCGAAAAAAGAGTGCGTGGTGCCGTTGCGGCGCTCGGTAGCCGGGTTGTACAGCAGCATGATGTTGCGTTTATCGTCACACGGTGCCATCGCCAGCAACTGGGAAGTCTCCTGCCATGGCCACACCAACGGCCGATTCTCCACGACCTGGATGTCGGTCAGGAACTCGTAGCCGCGCAAGCGCGCGCCGGCAGCGGCGATACGCAGGTCCGGCGCGTTGGCGCGGTTGATTTCCAGGTTCAGCCCGGCAGTGGCGGCAATCGTTTTCTTCTGCCAGTCCGCGCCGGCGTATTCGATCCAATGCACGCCCAGCTTGCGCAGCAGCGGCGCGTTGGAATACACCAGCCGCACCCAGGGCTGGGTGCCGGTATTGTGATGGCAATACGGCTGCATGGAGGGCAGTGACAGCACATCCCACTTGCCCAAGGCCATCGTCTGGTCGCCCACCAGCACCGTACCCGCGCCGCCGATGCAGAACTCGATCTGATTGGCGTTGCGCAGCACCGGGCGGGTACGCTCGCCCGGCTTGAGCACCGTAATGGTGACTTCGACGCCGGGCCCGAAGCCCAGGGTGCCGTCGGTGCAGGACGGATGCACTACCGCGGCGGCACGCCGGCCATCGGCGGGGGCCGCTTCGTCGAGCAGACGCTCGACTTCGAGTTCGATATCCTCGCGCGTCACCAGCACGGGGGCCCACGGTACGATAGGCGCCGGCGCGGCGCCACTAACGTCCACCAAGGTATAGGTCTTGTCGTTCATGCTCGTCTCCTGCTGTTTCGATCGGTTTTTTCAAAGGGCTTTTTCAATGGGCCTTTTTCAATGAGTCCCCGGGCGGCGTCAGGCGGAACGTCACCGCGCCCAGCCGTCCGTAGTCGACGTGGAATACGTCGCCCGGCGCGCCGGCCACCGGCCGGGTGAAAGAGCCGCTGAGGACTACCTCGCCCGTCGCCAGGCCTTCGTCCCACTGCGCCAGGCGGTTCGCCAACCAGGCCACGCCATGGGCCGGATGATCCAGCACGGCCGCCGCCAGCCCGGATTCCTCGATGATGCCGTTGCGGTACAGAAGCGCACCGGCCCAGCGTAGATCCAGAGCATCGACCGCCACTGGCCGGCCACCCAGCACCACGCCGGCATTCGCGGCGTTGTCCGAAATGGTGTCGGTGACGCGCCGCATCGCCTTGGTCTCGCGATCGAACTGCTCGATGCGGGCATCGATGATCTCGACCGCCGGCACTACGTATTCGGTGGCGCGCAGCACGTCGAACAGCGTGATGCCGGGACCACGCAGCGGCTTGCCCAGGACAAAAGCCAGTTCCACTTCGATGCGTGGTGCGATGAAGGTCTCGAAGGGGATCTCATGGCCGCTGTCGAAGAACATGTCGTCGAACAAGGTGCCGTAGTCGGGCTCGGCAATCTGGCTGGCCTGCTGCATGGCACGCGACGTCAGGCCGATCTTGTGACCACGCAACGTGCGGCCCCGCGCCAGCTTCAGTGCGCACCATGCCCGCGCGACCGCATAACCGTCGGCCACCGTCATCCCGGGATGCCGCAGAGAGAAATGGCGCACCTGCACGCGCGTGCGTTCGGCCTGGTCCAGTTCGGCCGCCAGCGCGGCGACGAGGTCGGGGCTCAGCATGCGCCCCCCTTGCCGTCGTCGCGCCGCCAACGGATGGCCGCTGCCGCCGCACTCACCGGCAGCGGCGTCACCGCGCCCGGCGCTGCCGCCGCCCGCTCGTGCGCCAGCGCCGCGACGGCCAGGTCCGACAGGCCCATGCCCATGGCCTTGAACAGGGTGATGTCGCCCGCGCCTTTGTCCACGCCCTCGCCTTTGCCCTGGCCCGACCCCGCGCGCGGCTTGCCGGCCCGGATGACGTCGGCCAAGACCTGCACCTGGCCCCACGCGGCGTCTTCGTCGCCGTAGTAGTCGCGCAATTCGCGGGAACCCCTCCGCGCATTGGCAAGATCATCCACCACCACGGCACGAGCACGTGCGAAAACGTCGGGCTGGAACTCGGCATTGGCCGGCAGGATGGCGCCGACGGCATTCAGATGCGCGCCCGGCGCCAGCAAGCGCGCCGGGAAAAATGCGTCGGTGGCGCGCGTCACCAAGGTCACCAGATCGGCCCCGTCGGTCGCCGCTTCCAGGGACGCCGCGGCTTCGACGCTGGTCTGCGGGAACGCCTCGGCCACGTTGCGTGCGAAAGCCGCGCGGCGCTCCGCATCGCGGCCCCAGACGCGAATCCGGCGCAGCGTGCGCACAGCCGCCACGGCGTGGATCTGGGCAATCGCCTGCTTGCCGGTACCGATCACCGCCAGATCGCCTGCATCCTCGCGTGCCAGCCAACGGGTGCCTAGCGCGGTCATTGCCGCGGTACGAATTTGACCCAGCGTATTGGCTTCGAGCATGGCCAGCAGCCGGCCGTTCTCCGAACTGAACAGGGAAAACACGGCCTTGGCGCCGTTGCGGGTGTGGACCCAGGTCTTGAAACCGCACACGCCCAGGCGCGGCGAAGCCGATCCCAGCGCATGCATGGCGCCGCCGCCCAGATCGCCAAGCGCCTTCGGCACGTTGAAGGCCGCGCCGTCGGCCAGTTCGATGAGATTACGCTCCAGTGCGTCGATGCCATCGTCCAGCGGCACGAGGCGCGCCACGTCCGCTTCGGTCAACCAATAGGCAGCCGTATCCCTTGTGCTTGTATCCATACCGATGTTGTCCTGAAGAAAGAAGGAAAAATGCGTCAGGTGTTGGCCGGCACGGGCAGATGCGCCGTGCTGGACTTGCGTTCGATGCGCCATGCGCCCTGCTCACGGCGCAGGCGATCCTCGCAGCGGCGGATGCCGGCCGGCTGCAAGGGCGTGGGTAGTTCGGGGGGTTGGCCGATGGATTGATCGGTGGGTTGATTCGCTACCGGCCTGACCATCGCGTCATACGCCAGCAGATAGAAGCGCACCAGAACCGTGTTTTCGTCCAACCGTTCAAGCACGGGATTGCACACCGCGTGGAAGGTGCGCCGTGTGTCCGGGCGCTGCGCCAGGGCCTCGCCTATCCGCTGCGGGCCAGTGAGCGTGGCGCCGCCACGCTCCCACTGTCCATCCGCGGTGAAGAAGGACTGCGCACGCGCGTGGTCGCGCATGTCGAGTCCATCGAAGAAACCGTGGACGGTGGCCAGGCAAGCCTGCACGGTGGCCGTATCCAGCGCATGCGGCCATGCATTCTTCCGTTCAGGATCCGGGTCATGCATGGCCTGGCTCCTCGTCTTGAACGGCGTTGGCCAGCACGCCGATGCCGCCGATCTCTACTTCGAAGCGATCGCCCGCGCGCAGGTAGCGTGGCGGCTTGCGGCTCATGCCCACGCCCTCGGGCGTGCCGGTGGCGATGATGTCGCCGGCACGCAGCAGCGTGAACTGGCTGAGGTAGGAAATCAGTTGTGGAATCGAGAACACCAGTTCGTCCAGCGTCGCATCCTGCATCTGCTCGCCATTCAAGCGGCCGGTCACGCGGATCGACGCCAGGGGCGGCATGGCATCGGGCGTGACGATCCACGGACCCAGTGCGCCGGAGCGCGGGAAATTCTTGCCGGGCGTGGCCTGCCGATTGTGCATCTGGTAGTCGCGCACGGAGTTTTCGGCCATGCAGGTATAGCCGCCCACGTAGTCCATCGCATCGGCTTCGGTCACATAGCGGGCCGGCTTGCCGATCACCACTGCCAGTTCCGCTTCGTAGTCGAGCTCAGCCGACATGGGCGAACGCAGCACCGGCTCGCCATGCCCCACGAACGTATCGGGAAAGCGGGGAAACGCCGACGGGTGGCCGCCCGAATCACGAGCGACTTCCTGGGCGTGCTTGCGATAGTTCAGGCCGACGCAAATGATCTTGGTGTCCGGCAATACCGGCGGCAGCCATTGCAGGCCAGCGCATGGCAGCGTCTCCCCGCGCCGGTTCAGGTCCCGGCCGCCGTCCCGCGCGGCCGCCAGCGCCTGGCCAAAGTCGCTGGCACCGGGTAGCGCCGTGACATGGTCGTTCTCCACCAGCCCCCAGCCGGTCGCGCCGGCCTGGGCATAACGTGCAATTCTCATGGATCTTCCTTGAATCAGGAGGTGTGCGGGTAGCGATAGGGTCCGATGGCCAGTATCAGCAGACTGCAGGCGGCGCAGATGACGCCCGCGACAGCCATGGCATGGCCATAGCCGTGAAAGCGGTCGAAGGCCACGCCCATCAGGATGGGACCGGCCAGCGTGCCCAGGCAGAACAGCGAAATCAGGCAGCCGTACACCGCGCCGAAGGATTTCAGGCCGAAGTAGCGCTTGACCAGGAAAGGCACCAGGTCGCCCTCCGCGCCGATCAGCAGGGCGGTCAGCGCTGCTCCCAAGGCCACTTGCCAATAGGGGGTGGCGGCAGACGAGGTGCCCAGGATCGCCACGCCGCAAGTACCCAGCAGGAAGGCGCCGGCGGCAAGCACGCGCGCGGGAGCAATGTCCAGCAGGACTCCGGCGAAAAAGCGGCCCGCCGTCAGGCCAACCGCGGCGAAGGCGCCACCGGCAGCCGCCATTTCCGGGGACACGCCGTTATCCGACAACAGGGCCGGCACGTGGACGATGGCACCCAGCCCCACGGCGGCGACCAGCGCGACGCACAAGCCCATGAGCCAGAAACGCCAGTTACCGAAGGCGTGCGCGGCCGTGTCGCCGGTTACGTGGAGGCTGGCGGCCGAAGAAGCTGGACGGGTCGCGGCCGGCGGTACGGCCGCCCCCTTCACGGGCTTCCTTCGACCCATGACCTGCCGGGCGCCCGTCTCGTCGTCGATGCCGCGCAGCAGATGTATCGCCAGAAAACCGAGCACCAAAGCCACGCCGGCCAGCATGGCATACGCCATCTGCCACCCTTGATGGCGCGTGACCCAACCCGCGAACAAGGGTGCCAGCGCCGCGCCGATACCGGCGCCGATCGACGCGATGCCGAATGCCAGCCCCACTCGCCGTTCAAAGCTGTGTGCCAGGATGGACAGGTAACCCACCGGCGAGGTCGCCACGCCCAGCAGCCCGATCAGGAAGGTCTTGGTTCCCACCGCATAAGGCGTCAGCGGCCCGGTGGCCATGGCCAGCATGCCCAGGGCAAACAGCACGATGGACCAACCGATCACGCGCAGATGGCCGTAGCGGTCCATCAGTCGCCCGGCCAACGGCGAGCTGACCGCCAAGCCCAGCGACGCCAGTGCCATACACGTGGCGGCGACGCCGCGCCCGGTGCCCAGCGCCGTGGCAACCGGCAGCAGGAACACGCCGGCCGTACCAGCGAACAACGCGGTGTAACCGCCCGACAGGCCTAGCGAAGCGGCGCCGACGCGGAGCATGCCACGACGCATCTGCGACGCCTTGCCTGCCGCGTGCGCGCCCCCTGCATGGTCGAGGCCTGCGTGCGGGCCGCGCGCGGATTCGACGCCTGCGTGCTCCACGCCCTCGGCCGGACCCGGGCTTGCATAGGATCCCTGCATGTTTGTCTCCTCATTTGTCGTTTTATGGGAAGAGATTCTGTCAGAGCGATTTCGGCCACGACACTGAAACGTCTGCATGGGGGAAATGCAGGAAATGAATGCGTGCGGGCGGGCCTGGGGAAAACCCCCATGCCGAATCAGTGATATATCAGAGTATTATCACTTGATCTTCAGAAGGCGGAGGCGTGCGCACAGGCTGTGCTGACGGTGTGCGCCGCGTTCCTCCTGCGGTGTTTCTGCCTCCGTCTCTGCCCTTGCTTGCGCCTCTGCCCGTTCTTCGTACGTATCCATCCCACATGTCGCGCTCCGTAGTCATCCCGTTGAACGCTGAAACCCAAGTGGAAACGTCGGCGCCCCGCCCTTCGTCCGGCGCCGCCTTGCGCGAACTCGCCTATGCCGAGATCAAGCGACGCATCATTTCCTGCGAGTTCCGCCCCGGCGAGGCGATCAATGAATCGCAGGTGGGCGCCCTGCTGGGTTTGGGCCGCACGCCCGTGCACCAGGCGCTGCACCGCCTGGAAAGCGATGGCCTGGTGACCATCATGCCGCGCAAGGGTGTGCTGGTGGCGCCGCTGTCCTTGAACGATGTGCTGGACATGATCGAAGTTCGGCTCAGCAATGAACTGCTCTGCGTGACCCTGGCCGCCGAACGCGCGCACCAGAGCGATCTGCAGGCCATGCGCGAAATCGTGCAGCGCTCCGCGGAGCTGCTGGAGCATCGCGACATCAACGGCCTGATGGCCCTGGACCTGAAATTCCATATCGCCATCTCCGCGGCCTCGCGCAATCGAGTGCTGGCGGAACTGCTGCGCAACCTGCATGAGAAACAGGCCCGTTTCTGGTTCCTGTCCCTGCAGGACCCCGTGCACCTGGCCAATGTCTACAAGGAACACATGGCCGTCATCGACGCGCTGGAGCGCAGAGATGTCCCCGCGGCACGCGAGGCGATCCGCGAACACATCGATGAATTCCGCAAGAACATCATCCGCTCGATATGACCTCCTGGCAGTCGGACCGGGCGGCTGCATCAGCCTGCCCGACCCCGTTGCCATCCAGTTGCAATCAAGTTGCCATACCGCGGCCTTGCCGCATTGAAAGGACCACACTCATCATGCCGAAACTCAATCTGAACATCGCCGGTACCGGTGAACGCACCGTCCAGATCGACCGCCTGGTCATCGCCGGCTGGGCCGGCCGCGACGCCGAAGGCGTGCAGCATCACATCCGCGAACTGGAAGCCATCGGGGTGAAGGCGCCGACGACCGTGCCTTGCTACTACCCCCTGGCCGCCGCGCTGCTGACCACCGACGACGAAATCGAAGTGCCGCGCGCGGACTCGTCAGGCGAAGTGGAAGCCGTGCTGATGGCCACCACGGAAGGCCTGCTGGTAGGCATCGGCTCCGATCACACCGACCGCAAGGCGGAAGCCTATGACGTGACCGTCTCCAAGCAGATGTGCGCGAAGCCCGTCAGCCGTGACGTCTGGCGCTTCGACGAAGTGGCCGATCATTGGGACGACCTGATCGCACGCTGCTGGCGCACCCGCAACGGCGTGCGCGAGCTGTATCAGGAAGGCGCGATGACGTCGCTGCGCGATCCGCGCGAGCTGGCGCAAAAATACGCGAACGCGGCCGAACTGCCCGTGGGCACCGCCATGTATTGCGGCACGCAGCCCGTCAAAGGCGAGCTGGGCTACGGCGAAAAGTTCGAGTTCGAACTGCACGATCCCAAACTGAACCGCTCGCTCAAGTGCGCGTACACCGTGCGCACCCTGCCGGTCGCCGACTAAATTCTCTGGCTCGTCATCCTGATTCGTCAATCCAGTTCGTAAGGGCTCTCACATGCAGACCATCCAACAGTTGCAGGCAGACTTGCAAGCAGGCCGTACCACCAGCGAAAAACTCACTGGCCAGGCGCTGGAAGCCATCGAAGCGCATCGCCAGCAAGGCGGCAGCGCTTTCGTTCATGTGGATGCGGAATCGGCCCTGCAGGCCGCGCGCGCCAGCGATGCCGCGCGCAAGGCCGGCTATGCGTTGTCGCCGCTGGCGGGCTTGCCGGTTTCGATCAAGGACCTGTTCGATGTGAAAGGTCAGGTGACGCGCGCAGGCTCCAAGGCGCTGGACGGCGCCGCGCCCGCGCAGCAGGACGCCGTTGCCGTGGCGCGCCTGCGCGCGGCCGGCGCCATCCTGATCGGGCGCACCAATATGAGTGAATTCGCGTTCTCCGGCCTGGGTTGGAATCCGCATTACGGCACGCCGCGCGCACCTTACGACGAAGAACGCGTGTCGGGCGGCTCGACTTCCGGCGGCGCGGTCAGCGTGGCCAAAGGCATGGCGGCTGTCGCGTTGGGCACCGATACCGGCGGCTCCATCCGCATTCCGTCGGCCTTCTGCGGCCTGACCGGTTTCAAGCCGACGGCGCATCGGGTTTCGCTGCAAGGCGGCGTGCCGCTTTCCACCACACTGGACTCCGCCGGGCCGCTGGCCCGTTCGGTGGCCTGCTGCGCCACGGTCGATGCCATTCTTAGCGGCCAGACCCTGGATGCCAGTCCCGCGCGTCTCGCGGGCCTGCGCTTCTACGTCACGCAAGACTTCATCGGCGACAACGTCGACGCTACGGTGGGTGCGGCCATCGAAGCGGCCTTGAGCCGCCTGTCCGCCCAAGGCGCGCAGATCGTCAAATTCGATTTCCCGGAGTTGCGCGAACTGCCCACCATCAACGGTGGCGGCGGCTTCTCCGCGGCCGAGTCCTGGCAATGGCATCGCAAGCTGCTGGCCGAACATGGCGCGGCCTACGACCCGCGGGTCGCCACGCGTATTCGGCGTGGCGAAAGCATGGGCGCGGCCGACTATATCGAGCTGTTCCATGCGCGCGCACGCATCCAGGCCATTGCGGCCGACCGCCTGCGTGATGCGGATGCGTGGCTGATGCCCACGGTTGCCGTGGTGCCGCCGCGCGTCAGCGACCTGGCCCAGGACGAAGCCTTCTTCGCCGCCAACGGCCTGGTGCTGCGCAACCCCAGCGTCATCAACTTCCTGGACGGTTGCGCCGTATCGCTGCCTTGCGGCGCGCCGGGCGTGGGCCTGGCCGTTTGCGGGCTGCGCGACGCCGACCAACGTATCTTGCAGGTTTCGGCCGCTGTCGAAGCCGCCCTGAACTGATTACCAACAGTCTCCGGTAAACGGAGCATTTTCAATGCAAGGGGAGTTTTCACCCATGTCGTCCATCGCTACTCCGGCCTCCGGCGGCGCGGCTAATCCCACGCCTTCCGAGAACGATCGCGCCCTAGCCTATCGCAAGATCGCCGTCCGCCTTATCCCCTTCCTGGTTTTCCTGTTCGTGCTGGCATGGATAGACCGCGTCAATATCGGCTTCGCCAAGCTGCAGATGCTGCAGGACCTGCAGTTCAGCGAGACCGTGTACGGGTTGGGCGCGGGCATTTTCTTCATTGGTTATTTCCTGTTCGAAGTACCCAGCAATCTGTTGCTGGAAAAAATCGGCGCACGCCGCACGCTGGCGCGCATCACGATCCTGTGGGGCCTGGCCTCCATGGCGATGATCTTCGTGAAGACGCCCACGCAGTTCTACGTGATGCGCTTCCTGTTGGGCGTGTTCGAGGCCGGCTTCTTCCCTGGCGTCGTGCTGTACCTGACCTATTGGTTTCCGTCTGATCGGCGCGCGCGCATCAATGGCTATTTCATGACGTCGTTCGCCATCGCGGGCGTGGTGGGTGGCCCCATCGCCGGCTTCGTCTTGAGCGTCATGAGCGACGTCGAAGGCCTGGCTGCCTGGCAATGGCTGTTCGTGATCGAGGGCATCCCTTCGGTGCTGGCGGGTTTCGCCGTGCTGGCCTGGTTGCCGGAGAAGCCTGAGAACGCGAAATGGCTGCAGCAAAGCGAGCGCGACATCGTCAAGCGCGACCTGGACAAGGAACAACGCGACCCGGCCAAGCATTCCGGCCTGCGCCATGCCTTCAATGCCAAGGTCTGGCTGTGCGCGCTGATCTATTTCTGCGTGGTCAGCGGCAATGCCACCATCGCGTTCTGGACGCCCTCCATCGTCAAGGAACTGGGTGTGCAGGGGCCGCTGAATATCGGCCTGATCTCCGCCATTCCCTTCGTGCTGGGCACCATCGCCATGGTCTGGAACGGCATCAGCTCGGATCGCAGCGGCGAGCGTCGCTGGCATTGCATCCTGGCCAGCGTCGTCGCCGCCGCCGGCCTGATGGGAACGGGTGCGCTGCTGCACAGCCCGGTCATGGCGCTGATCGCCTTGTCGGTCGCCGCCGTCGGCATCCTGGCCGCCTTCCCGGTGTTCTGGTCCTTGCCGGCTGCTTTCCTGACCGGTACCGCTGCCGCGGGCGGCATCGCCCTGATCAACTCGGTGGGCAACCTGGCCGGCTTCGCCGCGCCGTTCCTGATGGGATGGCTGCGCGACAAGACGGGCACGCTGGAATCGGGTCTCTACAGCGTCGCCGCGATGGAACTGTGCGCCGCGATCCTGGTGCTGGTGTTCATCAAGGTCAAGCGCGGGCAGCCGACGCGGGCGTAAGCGTCGATTGACGAAGGGCCACGCTACGTGGACCGCCCTCTAATAGTTGGAAGTAAATCCGACAATTGAGATGCGGTCCAGAGCGTGGCCCTTTTGCTATCTGGCGGCGCCACGGACGCGCCTGGCGCAGGCAACGCCTACCTACGCTGATAAACAACGCCTTTGATCAAGACCTGCTCCTGCTCGGGCTCCTCATCGAAGCGCTGCCGCGCATTCTCGATGACCGTCTGATTCTCGTGCGCCCATTTGAGCAAGCCCATGACCGGCTTCAGCAGGGTGCTTCCCAATTCGGTAAGTTCGTAGTCGACCCGTGGCGGGATCGTGGGGAATACCGTGCGCGAGACCAGGCCGTCGCGCTCCAGACCGCGCAGGGTCAACGTCAGCATCCGTTGCGAGATGCCATCCACTTCGCGCTTCAACTCGTTGAAGCGCCGGGTACCGCCGGACAAGGTGGCGATGATGTAGAGACTCCACTTATCGCCCACGCGGTCGAGAATCAGGCGCGTGGCCTCGCAGCCGCCGGTATCGGGTTTTGGGATCGCGCCAGGCAAATGGCTGTACCTCGGTGACATGAATGTGCCTTCTTGTGGGCCGGAGAAAGGAAACTTACCATCCTCGGTATCGAGTGGTAATCATATACCTAAAGATTACCTAGTTCTCTTTTGATACCTGGAGCCCCCATGAGCAATGTTCTGCTGATCACTTCCAGCCCGCGCGGCGCGGAAAGCCAATCCACTCGCCTGGCGGCCGACCTTGCGCGCAAGCTCATCGACCAACACGCCGGCGGCACACTGACGGTGCGTGATCTGTACGCCCAGCCCGTGCCGTACATCGACGAGGCGTATGTGTTGGGGCGTATGCTGCCCGCCGAGAGCCGCAACCCCGCGCAAGCCGTCGCTGTCGCCCAGGCCGAAACGCTGGTGGCGGAACTGCAGGCCGCGGACATCATCGTGATCGGTTCCGGCATGATCAATTTCGGCACCTCGACGCAGTTGAAGGCCTGGATCGACTACATCGCCTGGCCGGGCGTCACGTTCAAGTATGCCGATGGCCAAGCGCAGGGACTGATCACCGGCAAGAAGGTCTATCTGGTCACCGCGTCGGGCGCCATCTACGCTGACGGCCCCTATGCCGAGTTCGATTTCCATTCGGACTACTTGAAGCACTTGTTGGGTTTCATCGGCCTGTCCGATATCGACCACATCCGTGTCGAAGGGCTCTCTTATGGCCCCGACGCGGCGGCCGGCGCCATCGCCACTGCGGAAACGGCAATGGAAACCCTGCTCGCCAAGGCGGCTTGACGCATTCGCCTGACAGCGGGGGCGATCACCCCGGGCCGTCGCTACCCGCCGCCAAAAGCGGCACGATGACATCGCTGACCGGCGTCGGAATGCCGTGAGATCGGCCCAACCGCTGTATCACGCCGTTTCGGCCATCCCACTCCAGGGGCCGTCCAGCCTGTCGATCGGCGAGAATGGACGTGCCCAGGTCAGGGGGTGAATGGCGGAACCCATTCACGACTTCCTGCGCAACCTGATCGTCGAGCTTCGCGCCCTCCGCGCGAGCGACCTCGAGACATTCCCTTGCGTAAGCGAGCGCCAGCGCGCCGATATCGGCCCGGGCGAACATGCCGGCGCGCCGACCGGCCAATACCATCAAACCCGCCACGGCATTCTGTAGAAGCTTGCGCCATGCGACCGTGGTGAAGTCCGACACGGCCTCGACAGAACATCTCGTCCCGCTCAAAGCGGCGAGTACCGCGCCGGTTGCCGGTGTGTCCGGCAGCGTCAGGCGTGCTGTCCCCCGCAGCCACACCGACGCGTCCGCTTCGCGCTGGGCAGGGAACCAGACCACCGACGGCAGTACAGGATTGTCCGGCAGGTACCGCGCGAAATGCGCTCGCTGTTCCACCCCATTCTGCAGCACGCAGACGACGGTGCCCGCATGACACAATGCCGCCAGCCAAGGGGCCGCGGCCTCGATCTGCGTCGCTTTGACCGCGACGAAGACCAGATCGAATGGGTGGACTATCGTTGCCGGGTCGGTTCGAACTGGCCCTGGCACGACAATGCGCCCGCCATCGAACCGTAGCTCCAGGTGTTCGTGGGCGCTGCGCCCACAAATCACCGGCGTGCGGCCAGCTTCGTGCAGCGCCGCTGCCACCGTGGTGCCAATTGCGCCGGGGCCGACCAGGGCAATGCCTGAACTGTCAGAAATCGTCATTGTCACTATCCGCGATCACATCGAAGACCTGGTAAACCACCAGGAC
The DNA here is from genome assembly GCF_021325795.1 of Bordetella sp. LUAb4. GTDB lineage: Bacteria > Pseudomonadota > Gammaproteobacteria > Burkholderiales > Burkholderiaceae_B > Bordetella_C. The sequence goes on from NZ_JAHPZX010000002.1 coordinate 403,024, forward strand.
GAGTAGAAGCTCATGGTTGAGCATTCTAGTGCCGAGCTTGCTCGCAGGACAAAATCGTTTCTAGCGCGCCAGGGTATCGACCCTGCCGGCTGGCACCCGGGCTATCGATTGGAAGGAAGCCCGCCTGGCTCTTGGGCCGTCCCGCCTGCCCCCACAGCCACGGGTGCGACGGCCACGTACGGCTGCAACTTCGCGTCGATTCTCGACAGGTGCAAGTTCATAAATGAAAAGACCATCGCCAAACCGGCAATGCCCATGCCGGCCATCCATCGAATAAGCCTTGACTCAAGGCCAGACATATCGGCTTTGAGCGAAAGCACATCCGATTTCGACTCGAGTTTCCACGTGTGAAAATCAGCGCTCGACTTGGATTGCGCCTCATGAAATTCAGATTTCAATTCAATCTTCAGCGCAAGCAAATCGGACTTGGTCGCCAAGGTGGGCAACACCGTTTCCACGCTTACCAGCCGAGACAGGGCATCCGCTGCATCTGGCCGGGCCCTGGACCGCAACTTTGAGACAGGATTGGTACGCACGTTCTCTTCTCCCTGGGGTGCTCGATAGCGCCTCTGCGTAGGGAACACTTCCAGGCATTGTGTGTCCATCGTCGACCTCCATGCATCCGCGTCATCGCAACAAAGGCAATGTAGTGGGCAACGGCGTGGCCCGCTATTCGTAAACATACGCGAGGGAAAACCCTTAAATGGAAGGCTCCGCCGCTCCTGCGCGCGGCCTAACGCGCTGGCGTGTCGAACCTGCCGGACGGCGCCCGAGCCGCTCTACCTTCGAGTCCCTCGGCCAGGCGCAGATGTTCTTTCATCATCGGCAGGTACTTCTTGGCGAATTCCTTCACGTCAGGATCTTTCGCCTCTTTCGCCGCTTCCGCGAAAACATTCATTGCATGCGTATGCGCGTTAGCGCCTATGCGTTCGGCAAACTTGGTGTCGAAACTGCTGTCCGCCACATCCAGCGCTTTCAACTCCAGCTTCTGCGTGGTCCCGGGCTCGCCAGGCAACGCATACCCCTTTGACTTGGCCAGCGTGGCAAGATCCCGGCTCATCGCAATGTGGTCCTTGATCATCCGCTCAGCGAATGTCTTGATATCGGCGCTGCCGGACTTTTGCAGAGCCAGCTTGCTGCCCGCCATCTCGAACAGCCCCGCGCGGGCGGCATCATCGAGAAAGCCACGATCCTTGGCGTCCAGCTTCTGTTCCTGCTGTCCGGCGGCCGTCGACGCCGGACGCTGCGCGAGCGCCCATGGCGTCCCCAGGCACGTTGCGATGCTCAGCACCACTACCGCACTTCTCTGTTTCGTCCACATTTGCGTTCTCCTTGATTCGTCGCGGACACGGGGTCGGTGGACAGGAAGTCACGCCCGCCCCGGGTTGGCGCCGTGATACGCAAAAAAGGTGCCGCAGCGATAGGGAAAGCGTGGCGAGCGCAATAACGACTGACGAGCGGAAACAAGTTGAAAGCGCTGCTGCGTTCAGGGCCGTGTCAATCTGCCTGTATCCGGGAAGAGGAGATAACAATGAGCACAGAAAACGCCGCTAGTACAGGTACCCCTCTGAAGCGCGTGATGGGGCCCAAACTGTTATTGCTTTTCATCGTGGGAGATATCCTTGGCACTGGCGTCTATGCCCTCACCGGCCAGGTTGCCGGTGAAGTCGGCGGCGCGGCCTGGCTGCCTTTCCTGATCGCCTTTGTCGTTGCCCTGCTGACCGCCTTTTCCTATCTGGAACTGGTGACCAAGTATCCGAAGGCGGCCGGCGCCGCCCTGTATGTGCACAAGGCCTTCGGCGTGCACTTCCTGACGTTCATCGTCTGCTTCACGGTGATGTGTTCGGGCCTGACCTCGGCCGCCACGGCCTCGCGGGCCTTCTCCGCCAATCTGTTCGTGGCTTTGGGCGTCGAACCGGGAGCCACGACCGTAACGCTGGGCGCGCTGGGATTCATGCTGCTGGTGATGATCGTCAACTTCCGCGGAGCGTCCGAGAGCGTGAAGGCCAACGTGGTGCTGACGCTGGTCGAACTGAGCGGCCTGCTGCTGGTGATCGTGCTGGGCTTCTGGGCGATCGCCGGTGGCCAGGCTGACTTCTCGCGCGTCATCGCCTTCGAGACACCGCAGGACAAGAGCGTATTCCTGGCCGTGACCTCGGCCACCGGCCTGGCGTTCTTCGCCATGGTGGGCTTCGAGGACTCCGTCAATATGGCCGAGGAAACGCACGAGCCGAATCGCATCTTTCCCAAGGTCATGCTGACCGGGCTGGGTATCACCGCCCTCATCTATGTGCTGGTGTCGATCTGCGCGGTCGCGTTGATCCCTGTGGGTGAACTGGCCAAGAGCTCGACGCCCTTGGTCCTGGTGGTACAGCGTGCGGCCCCCAACCTGCCGATGGACAAGATCATGCCGATCATCTCCATGTTCGCGGTCGCGAATTCGGCATTGATCAACATGATGATGGCGAGCCGTCTGCTGTACGGCATGTCGCGCCAGGGTGTGCTGCCAGCCTTCCTGGCCGCGGTGCACAAACGCACTCAGACGCCGTGGGTCGCCATCCTGTTCACCACCGCCCTGGGCCTGGCATTGATCATCCTGGTTGCCAGCAGCAGTTCGGAAGCCATTCGGGCCTTGGGCGGGACCACCTCGTTGCTGTTGCTGGGCGTATTCACCTTCGTGAACGTGGCCGTGCTGGTCCTGCGGCGCGACCGCGTCCAGCACGAACATTTCCGCATCGCCACGCTATTCCCCTGGCTCGGGGCGGCGGCCTGCCTGTTCCTGGTACTGCCCGTCACCGGCCGCGACGCCATCCAATACCAGGTGGCCGGCTGGCTGTTGGCCTTGGGCGTAGTGATGTGGGGCATCACCGTGCTGACCCACCGCCAAGGGGTGGCCCGCCTGGATCCGGAAGAATTGAAGGAGTAGTCCCGCTGTCAGCAGCCGGGGCGGTCTTCTCCAATAGCGCATGGACATCGTCGGCGCCGCAAACCGCTTATAGCCAGGCCAAAAATTTGGTACGCTGCCGTACCCCAAAACCTATGCGCCAGGTCGCGCGACAAAATAAATGAAAAAACTCAAGTTGCTTGCGGTGGGTGCCACCTTGTCCCTCTCCTCCCTGGCCGCCCATGCCGGCGTGACCTTCGATGCGGTCAAGGCCAAGGGCTTTGTCCAATGTGGCGTCTCCACGGGCGTGGCCGGCTTCTCGATCGCCGATGGCAAGGGCAGCTTCAAGGGCCTGGACGTGGACCTGTGCCGCGCCCTGGCCGTCGCCATATTCAATGACGCCAATAAAGCCAAGATCACGGTGGTCAGTGCGCTGCAACGCTTCACCGCCCTGCAATCCGGCGAAGTCGACGTGCTGCCCCGCAACACCACGCTGACGCTCGCGCGCGATACCACCTTGGGCCTGATCGGCGTCGGCGTGAACTACTACGACAGCCAAGGCATCATGGTGAACAAGTCCCTGGGCGTGAAGAGCGCCAAGGAACTGGACGGCGCCACGATCTGTGTGCAGCCCGGCACCACCACCGAATTGAATCTGGCCGACTGGTTCCGTTCACAGAAGATCACGCTCAAGCCCGTCGTGGTCGACACCATGGACGAAGTCATCCGCACCTTCGTGGTCGGCCGTTGCGATGCCTTCACCGGCGACAAGTCCCAGCTGGCCGGTGCCCGCAGCACGCTGCAGAACCCGGAAAACTACGACATCCTGCCGGAGAATTTTTCCAAGGAACCGTTGGGGCCGATGGTGCGCCAGGGTGACGAACAATGGTTCAACCTGGTCCGCTGGACCATGTTCGCCATGCTGGAGGCCGAGGAATATGGCGTGACGTCGAAGAACGTCGATGAGATGCTCAAGAGCAGCAACCCCAACGTGCAGCGCCTGCTGGGCGTGACGCCTGGCATGGGCAAGAACCTGGGCGTCGATGACAAGTGGGCCTACAACATCATCAAGACCATCGGCAATTACGGCGAAAGCTTCGAAAAGAACGTGGGCCAAGGCAGTGCGCTGAAGCTGCCCCGGGGCTTGAACGCATCGTATAAGGATGGCGGGCTGATGTATGGCTGGCCGGTACGGTAGGAAAAGAAAGTAAGGACCGAGCTCAGGCCGCCAGACGCCGTATGCCCCTGTCCAAGGGAGCGGCCTGAGACAGCAACTCCATGAATGCCAGCGCCATGGGACTTAGCGTGGCGCGTTTGCGATGCAGTACGCCGATGGTGCGCCGGCATGCCCGTCCCGGCAGCGCAACGGAGCGCAGGTCGCTCATGTTCACCCCCTTCAAGCCGCTACTGGGGATGATGGTCAGCCCCAGGCCGCTACGCACCATGCTGACGGCGGTGCCCATATAGGCCACTTCGATGGTCGGCACCAGCTCCGCTCGATTCAAGCGCAGCGCGCGATCCGCCGAGCCGTGCGCCAGCATGATCAGCGGATAGGACTCCAACCGCTTCCACGTAAGCGGCTCGGCCAGGATCTCATGCCCGATCGGCGCGACGACAACCAGATGATCGCGGAACAGTGGCTTGAACTCCAACTCCGGATCGCCGTTCAATTCTGAACCTATACCCAACTCGACTTCGCCGCGCTTGACCGCATCGATCACGGCGACATTCAACTCTTCGCGCATGAACACGCGCATGCCGGGATAGCGCGCACGGAAGCTGGCCAGGACCTCCGTCAACAAGCCGAAGGCCAGCGATGGCAAGGCCGATAGTTGCAGTTGCCCCGCCACGCCCGACCCCACATCCGAGATGCGGCCGTAGGCTTCCTTCAAATCCTTCAATATCGGCGTGATATCCCGATAAAAAACCTGGCCCGGCGATGTCAAGCGGCAGCTACGTGTCGTGCGCTCGAACAGGGCAATGCCGACGTCCTCCTCCAATTGGCGTATCAATACGGAGAATGAGGATTGAGTGATATGCAGCTCCGCGGCCGCTTTCGCGAATGAACCCAGACGCGCGGCCAACACGAACGCCTGCAGCTGACGGTACTTGATATTCATCGAACGTTCCACCTTGATCCAGGCTCTGCCCATGAACCTCTGCGTACTAACCCTAGGCGAGCCCTTAGTTTTTTACTGATAATCCTTGGATATTATCCAATAGTCATCGGCGCATGGGTTGCGCACACTAGAGCCCATCATATTCACCGGATGCCAATGATGACGCTCCAGGACGCGGATCCACCGATCGACCTGCTGTTTACCCTGATGGCGGAGGACGCGGGTCTGCAAGAGATCGCCGCCAAGTACCGACCGGACATGATCGCGGCGGTAGAGTCGGCCAGGCAGCTGCGCAACGCCCTCTTCAATCTGGATGACGTCACCGCTGAACCTTGGCCGCCCATGCAGACCCGGAGTTCCGCATGAACGATATCCACTGGATGACCGCCGCCGACCTGGGACGTGCCTACCGCGCCGGCACCCTGACGCCTGAAAGCGTCGTCGAGCATCTGCTGCAACGCATCGCCCATCACGACCGCGATCTCAACGCCTTCGTTGCCGTCGATGCCGAACAGGCACGAGCCCAGGCGCGCACGGCTGGGCAGGAGATGAAGCGCGGCCTCTGGCGCTCGGCGCTGCACGGTGTGCCCGTCGGCATCAAGGACCTGATCGATATCGCCGGCCAGGTGACCAGTTGTCATTCACGCCTGATGCTGGATCAAGTGGCGCAGCGGGACGCGACCGTGGTGGCGCGCCTGCGCGATGCCGGTGCGATTCTGCTGGGCAAGCTGGCGCTCCATGAGTTCGCCATAGGCGGACCCAGCGACGACGCGGCTTATCCGCCAGCGCGCAACCCGTGGGATCCGCGCCACCAGACCGGCGGCTCTTCCTCGGGCTCGGGCGCGGCGGTGGCCGCCGGCTTCGTACCGTTGGCGCTAGGCACCGATACCGGCGGCTCCATCCGCAATCCCGCCGGACACTGCGGCGTGGCTGGCCTGAAGCCGACGTATGGCGCGGTGTCTCGTCACGGCGTCTTCCCCTTGTCGTTCACCCTGGACCATGTCGGCCCCATCACCCGTTCGGTGGAAGACCTGGCGCTCGCCATGAATGTGCTGGCAGGGCACGACCCCGCCGACCCCGCCAGCGCGCGCACGCCGGCCCCGGACCATCTTGCCGGCCTGAACCAAGGGCTGGCAGGCTTGCGCTTCGGTATCGTGCGCCACTTCCATGAAGAGGATGCGCACGCCAGCGAGGAAGTCATCCAGGCGATCGATCAGTGTGGTGCCATTCTGCGCGCCGGCGGCGCCGAGGTAACGGACATCAGGCTGCCGCCGCTGGCGCGCTTCACCATGACCCAGCGCGTCATCTTCCACGCCGAATCCTGGGCCGTGCACGCCAACTGGCTGCGCAGCCGGCCCGGCGACTACTCCCATATCGCCCGACGCAAGCTGATCGTGGGTGCCTTCCTGGGCGCGGGCGACTACGTCCAGGCCGAGCGTTGGCGCAAGCAATTGATCGAGGCCGTTGACCACGCCCTGGAGCAGGTCGATGTGTTGATCGTGGCGAACTCCTTCGAGCCCGCGTCCGAAATCGCCGACGAGATCGAATTCGTGCGCACCTACGGCCGCCATGCGCGTTCCCCGTTCAACCTGACCGGCCACCCTGCACTGGCATTGATGTGCGGACTGTCCAAGACGGGGTTACCACTGTCCGTGCAGTTCGTCGGCCGCTGCCATGCCGACGACACGCTGCTGCGTGCCGGCGCGGGCTTCGAAAAGCATTCGGGCTGGGGCTCCAGCCATCCGCCAATGACCTATCCGCGAGCAGCCTGACGCTGACGCGAAAACACGAGTCCGAACACGAGCACGAGTACCCCATAAAAAGCTGCACCATCAATAACCAAGTCACTCAAGGGAAAAACATGATGAAGTCCATCAAAGTGCTGGCCTTTGCCGCGGCCATGTTGACCGCTGGTGCCAGCCACGCGCAAGAAGAGTTGAAGATCGGGGGCATCGGCCCGCTGTCGGGCGGCGGCACCGCCTGGGGATTGGCGCTGCAGCGCGGTATGCAGATGGCGTTTGACGAGGTCAAGGCCGCCGGCGGACTCAAGGTCGGCGACAAGGTCTACATGCCCAAACTGGTCATGTACGACGACAAGTACACGGCAGCGGGCGGCCGCTCCGCCGCGGATCGCCTGATCAACGCGGACAACGTCAAGTTCATCATCGGCCCCATCGGATCGCCTTCGGTGCTGGCCACGGTGGCCGCGACCACGCCGGCCAAGGTCGTTCTGCTGTCCAACGGCTTCGCACCGTCCATCCTGAAGAACGAGGCGAAGTCGCCTTATAACTTCCGCGTCGTGAACAGCACCGTGGAATTCGGTCCACCCATGGTCAAGTGGTTCCACGACAATTTCCCCCAGGTCAAGAAAGTCGCGCTGATCGCTCCCAACGATGCGGTGGGCCAGGCGGTGATTCCCCAGCTGGAGTCCTACTACAAGGCCAACGGCTTCCAGGTCTGGACCGAGCTGTATGACCGCGGCACGAAAGAGTTCACCCCCTTGATGGCGCGCATGATGGCGCAGAATGTCGATGCGCTGGATCTCAACAGCAATGCGCCCGGTGAAGGTGCCTTGCTGTTGAAGCAAGCCCGCCAAAGCGGCTTCAAGAAACCGATCTGGCAGATCGGCGGACCGGCGGTGGACGAGATGATGGAAATCGCCGGCCCCTTGGCCGACGGCTTCATATCCTTGAACGTCTTCGATTTCAGTTCTCCCCAAGCGAAGAAATTCGTGGACGGCTACCGCAAGGAGTTCGGCGACGGGGTCATCAACGCGCAGGCACCCATGTGGTACAACGCCGCGAAAATAATGATGGAGGCCATCCGCCGCGCCGGTACCACGACGGATGCCACCGCGGTGCGCGATGCCTTGCAGAAACTCGAAGGCTACGACGCAGGCTTGTATGGCCCCGTGCGCTGGGGCGGCATGGGTGACTATGGGGTCGACCATCAATTGCTGCTCAAGTTCTGGATGGTGAAAGTCCAAGGCGGCAAGCAGACGGTGATCCAGGCACTGGATCCGGAAAAGCGCTAAGTCCGCGCTAGCCACGAGCGGCACCACCGGTCGCGCCCGCGCCGCCCAGCGGCGCGGGGTGGCATCCCGTGTCCGACATACCCGGAGCCTCACCTATGTTCACGCTGCCCATCCTCAGCCAGGTCGTGCTGAACGGCTTGAGCCTGAGTTCGATCTACATCCTGGTCGCGCTTGGCTTCACCCTGCTGTTCGGCATCATGCGCGTCGTCAATTTCGCGCACGGCGCTTTCGCCATGCTGGGCGGATACGCCCTCTACTATCTCTACGGGGTCTACCAGCTGCCCTACCCCATCGCCATCCTGGGCGGTGCGATCCTGGTGGCGGCCTTGGCGCTGATCCTGGAGCGGCTGGTGTTCCGCTGGTTCTACCACAAGATGTTCCAGAGCATGATTGCGCTGCTGGGACTCAACCTGGCGCTGGTGTATGCCGCGGTCCTGGTGTGGGACGTCAACGAACGGTCCTTGCCATCGGTGTCAGACCACATGGTCGATGCCCTGGGTGTTTCCATCCCGGCCGACAGGCTGATCATCATGGGCATTGCCGGCGTCGTGCTGGCGCTGTTCTGGCTATTCGTCACGCGCACCCGGCAGGGGCTGGCGATGCGCGCGGCCGCCATGGATCCCGAGATTGCCGCCACGCAAGGCATCAATACTCGCCGGATCTACATGCTGGCCTTCTTCATCGCCGTCTTCATGACCGCGCTGGCGGGTGGCCTGTACGCCCAGAGCTACGCCCTGTCGCCCTTCATGGGCGAGCGCCCGCTGATGGTTGCCTTCATCGTGGTCATCCTGGGCGGCATGGGCAGCGTACCGGGCGCGGCACTGGGCGGCCTGCTGCTGGGCTTTGCCGAAAGCTTTCTCTCGACGTTCTACGGCGCATCGATCTCCTCTTTCGTCTCCTTCGGCGTGGTGATCGCGCTGCTGGTCTTGCGGCCCTGGGGCCTGCTGGGGAAACCTGAATGAATGTTCAAACACATGCCTCCGTCGCGGGCGGCCGGTCCCAGGCGTCTTCCGCCGAATCGCTATCGCCGCGAGCGCGAACGCGCACGCGGACCAAACGCGTGGTGGCCGCCGCCATCGCCCTGCTGGTCGCCGTGGCCTGGCCTCTATTGAGCCCGAACACGTTCTATATCAACCTGGGCATCATGGTCGCGCTTGGCGCCATAGGCGCCGTTACCTTGAACCTCATCATCCGCACCGGCCATATTTCCCTGGCGCATGGCGCGTTCATGGGCGTGGCCGCCTACACCAGCGTGCTGCTGCAAGTCCGCATGGGCTGGCCCTTCCCGCTGGCGCTCATCGCCGGCTGCGTGGCCTCCGGCCTGCTGGCGCTGCTGATCGGACCCATCATCCTGCGCCTGACCGGCAAGTATTTCGTGCTCGTCACCTTCCTGCTCGGCGAGGTCGTCAGGCTCGTCTTCCTCGAATGGCAGTCCGTGACGGGCGGCGCGAACGGCATCGACCAGATCCCGCCGGGCCTGGCCTTCTTCCGGTCTCCGGTGGCGTTCTACTACTTTTGCCTGGCGGCGTCCGTCCTGTGCATCGTCATCGTCTGGCGCATTCTTTGTTCGGATATCGGCCGCCAGATCGATTCGATCCGGGAAGCGGACCGCATCGCGGAAAGCTCGGGCGTCCCCGTCATCCGCATCAAGGTGCAAATGTTCGTCATCGCCTGCGCGCTGGTCGGCGTACAGGGGGCACTGCAAGCCCAGATGATCCACGCCATCGAACCGGCCGCCTTCAATATGGACGTGTCCCTGAGCATGGTGGTGATGAACGTGCTGGGCGGCATGTATTACCTGATCGGTCCGCTGCTGGGCACCCTCTTCATGGTGGCATTGCCGGAATTGCTGCGCGGTTACGTCGAGCTGCAGCAGATCATCTTCGGCATCATCCTGATCGTGGTGATGGCCGTCCTTCCCGGCGGCGTGGTCGGTATCTGGCAATTGGCCCGCTCCGTGGTCAGCCGCAAGATCCGGGGGGGCCAGGCATGACTACCCTGCTCGAAGTCTCCGGACTGACCCGCCGTTTCGGTGGCCTGGTCGCCGTCAACGACCTGAGCTTCCAGATCAATGAAGGCGAGATCGTTGGATTGATCGGCCCCAACGGCGCCGGCAAGACGACCGTCGTCAACCTGGTCAGCGGCGTGATCCGCCCGAACGCCGGCACCATACGGTTCGCCGGCGCGGACGTCACCAACCAGCCCTCTCATCGCCTCGCGAGCCGCGGGCTCGTGCGCACTTTCCAGTCGACGGCGGTGTACCGCGAATGCACCGTGCGGGAGAACGCGGAACGGGGCACCTTTCTGCAATGCTATCCCGGGCACCTGGCGGCCTTCCTGGGCACGCCGCACGCCCGTGCCATGCACAAGGCGGGACGCGAGCGCGCCGCCGAACTGCTGGCCTGGCTGGGCTTGGAGCATCTGGCCGACACCAAGGCGAACGCCCTGCCCTACGGTCATCAAAAGACCCTGGGCATCGTGATCGCGCTGGCGGCACAACCGCGGCTGATATTGCTTGACGAGCCCGTGGCCGGCCTGAGCGCGGAAGAAACCGATCACGTGCGCGACACCATCCTGCGTGTACGGGAACGGGGCATCTCCGTCATGGTCATCGATCACAACATGCGCTTCATCAAGGGCTTGTGCGACCGGCTGTTCGTCTCCGCGCAGGGCTGCAAGATCGCGGAAGGAACGCCTGAAGAGGTACTCGCCAATCCGCAAGTCATCGAAGCCTATCTGGGGAAGGCGTATGCCGTTGCTGAGCGTCAGTGACCTGAACGTCCGCTATGGACAAATCCAGGGGACTCAAAGCGTGTCCCTGGAAGTCGAAGCCGGCCAGACCGTCGCACTCATCGGTGCGAATGGCGCGGGCAAGAGCAGTACCCTGAAGGCGATCCTGGGACTGGTGCGCTGGCATAGCGGCAGCATACGCCTGCAAGACCGTGACCTGCGCGGCCTGGCGCCCCATGACATCCTCAGGGCGGGCGTGGGCTTTTCACCGGAAGGACGGCGCGTGTTCGCCCAGCTCAGCGTGATGGAGAACCTGCGCGTCGGTGGCTATAGCCGCTCCGCTGACCAGGTGCAGGCGCGCATCGAACAGATGTTCACCTACTTCCCCCGGCTGAAGGAGCGCCATCGGCAGGACGCCGGCAGCTTGAGCGGAGGCGAACAGCAGATGCTGGCGATCGGCCGGGCGCTGATGTCCTTTCCCAAGCTGTTCCTGCTCGATGAGCCGTCCCTGGGACTGGCGCCCATCATTGTCGATCGCATCGGCGAAATCCTGCAGGAGATCCAGCGGACCGAAGGGCTGGCGATCATGCTGGCCGAGCAGAACGCCACGTGGGCCCTGAGCATCGCGCACCGGGGCGTGATCCTGGAGATGGGCCGCAATATCGACGACGGCGATTCGGCGACGTTGCGCGCCAGTCCGAAGATACGCAGCGCATATTTAGGGCTATGACCCGGGCTATGACCCAGGCTATGACATCGAGGCGATGACATCAAGGCTAAGACTCTGGAACGATGAACATGCACGAAGCAAAACTGCGCGACAAAGTCGCGGTCATCACCGGTGCCGCATCCGGCATCGGGGCCGCCACCGCCCTGCTCTTCTCCCGGCATGGCGCGCGCGTCGCCTTGATCGACATCGACGAACCCGGCCTGCGGCAAGTCGCGGCCGACATCGAAGCCGCGGGAGGTGTCTGCCGCCAGGCAGTCTGCGACGTAACGCAGCGCGCCCAGGTCCACGCCTGCGCGCAAGAGATCATCAGTGCCTGGGGCGGCGTCGATGTCATCATGCCCTGCTCGGGCATCTCGGTCGGCGGCACCGTGGACACCATAGACGAAATGCTGTGGGACCGCGTATTCGACATCAACGTCAAAGGCAGCTATCTCTGGCTGCACGCCGTGCTGCCTTCGATGATCGCCCGCGGCGGCGGATCGGTCATCCTGCTCGGCTCGCAGCTGGTCGCCTCCAGCGGTGGCAACAATGCCGCCTACATCGCCTCCAAGGGCGCCTTGGCGACACTGGCGAAGACCATGGCCGTGGACCATGCGCACCAGGGCATACGCGTCAACGCCCTGATGCCTGGCGTCACCGATACCGCCATGGTGCGCAAGTCCCTGCAGCGCTATGAAGATCCCGAAGAAACCGGCCGGCGCTGGGCAGCACGCCACGCCATGGGGCGCATGGGACGCCCCGAGGAAGTGGCGCGCGCCGCGCTGTTCCTGGCCAGCGAGGACTCCTCCTTCACCACCGGCAGCCATCTCTACGTCGACGGGGGGTGGGCCGCAAAGTGAATTTCCGCAGTCGGCAGTCTCTGTTTTCTCCACCTATCGGAGCACCACATGGGCAAGAAACTTACACAAGACCAGATCGATCAATACAAGGACAAGGGCTACGTCAGCCCGGTCGACGCATTCACGCGTGAACAGGCCACGGCCTACCTCGCGGAGCTGGAGACCTTCGAAGCCTCGCAAGGCCGTCAGTTGACCAAGGGCTTCAACTTCAAGCCGCATTTGCTGTTTCCGTGGGTGGACGGCATCGCCAGAAGCCCGGCCGTGCTGGATGCGGTGGAAGACCTGCTGGGACCTGACATCCTGCTTTTTCACCTGTCCGTGTGGCCGAAAAACGCGCGTGACTCCGCTTTCATCAACTGGCATCAGGACGCCACGTACTTCGGCCTTTCCCCGTCGACCCAATTGACGGTGTGGGTGGCGCTGTCCGATGCGCCGGTGGCGGCGGGCTGCATGGAAGTCGTGCCCGGATCCCATAAATTGGGACAACTGCATCACGGCCAGAATCACACCGACAACATCCTGCTGTCCAAGGGCCAGACCGTCGACATCCCCTTCGACAAGTCGCACACGGAATTCATGCCCGTGCGGGCCGGCCAGATGTCGCTGCACGACACCTTCCTGATTCATGCGTCCGGGCCCAATACCACCGACCATCGCCGCGTTGGCCTGGGTTTCAGCTTCATTCCCGCCAGCTCCCGCTGTACCAGCAAAACCCGCCTGACCGCGTCGTTGGTGCGTGGCAAGGACCACGGCAACTTCGATTTGGAAACCCCGCCGCGCGTCGCCAACGGCGAGGCGGAGCGCGCCCTGCACGCGGAGGCCGTGCGCCGCTTCCGCGCGTCCAACGACGAACAGGCCACCGCATACTGATCTCACGAGGAACCGAATATCATGCTGGAATTACCGCATCACGGCCGCTATCCCTACTCCGCCATCACCCAACGCCCGGATTATTCCTGGCCCCAGGGCAAGCGACTGGCGATCTACCTGGCGCTGAACATCGAGCACTTCGCGTTCGGCGATGGCCTGGGCCATGCCATGACCAATACCTTGCCGGGCATCGACCCGCGCACCTTCGCGTGGCGCGACTATGGCAATCGGGTTGGCGTGTGGCGCCTGCTGGAGTTGCTGGACGAGCTGAAGGCACCTGCCTGCCATCTGGTGAACACCACCATCATGGACTATGCACCGGCAATCACCGAGGCCATCATGGCGCGTGGCGATGAGATCGTCGGACATGGCCGCACGAATGCCGAGCGCCAGGGACAGTGGTGGGAAGCAGACGAAAAGCGCGTACTCGAGGAAGTCCGCGACAAGATCATGCATCACACGGGACGCGCCCCGCGCGGGTGGATGGGGCCGTGGATGTCGCAAAGCCGCGTCACCCCCGACCTGTTGCAGGAAACGGGCTACAAGTTCGAGATGGACTGGCCGGGTGATGACCAGCCGATCTGGATGAAGACAAGGCAAGGGCGGCTGATGTCGATGCCCTACTCGCTCGAAATCAACGATTCGCCGCAGATCCTGGTGCGCCATCATACGGGCGAGGACTTCGCCACGATGATCGTGCATCAGTTCGAGGAGATGTTGCGGCAGTCCGAACGCCAGCCCCTGGTCCTTGGCATCGCCCTGCACACGATGATCGTTGGCCAGCCCTATCGCCTGTACGCCCTGCGCAAGGCCCTGGAGCACATCGTCAACCATCCGCAGGCAGACAAGGTCTGGCTGACCCGTCCCGGCGAGATCCATGACCACTTGCTGACCTTGCCCGAAGGGACGGTCGTCTGATGATCCGGGGCCAGGCATGATGCGCGTACTGGTCACGGGCGGAGCGGGTTTCGTCGGCCTGGCGTTGGCGCAAGCCCTGCTCGAACGGGGCGACCAGGTCCACCTGTTCGACTCACGGCCCCCGCCTTTCGTATTCCTGGAGGCGACGCGGCCGTATGCCGAACGTCTGACCGTACAGCAAGGCAGCGTCTGTGACGGCGAGTCTGTTCGTATCGCCTGCCAGGGCGTATCGCACGTTTTCCACGGCGCCGCGGTCACCGCGGGTGCGCAGCGGGAAGCGAGCGAGCCGCTGAATGTGTTCGAGGTCAACGTCGGCGGCACGGTACGCGTGTTGCGCGCCGCCGCCGACCAGGGCGTGACGCGTTTTGTCTATCCCAGCTCCTTGACGGTTTACGGCGCGGATGTCGAGGGCGATGGGCTGCTGGCCGAAGCCAGCACCCCCGCCGTTCCCGACACCCTGTACGGCATCACCAAGTACGCGGCGGAATGCACCGCCTTGAGGTTGGGCGCGTTGTGGGGGTTGAGTGTGGTGACCGCGCGCATTGGTTCGGTCTTCGGGCCGTGGGAAGGAAAAACGGGTGCCCGCGATCTGGTAAGCCCCTGCGCCCAGATCGCCGCGCTTGCGGCCCAGGGTAAGCCCGTCATTTTGCCGGGCCCCTATCCGCGGCGCGAAATGATCTATGTCCCGGACCTGGCGGACGGACTGATCGCGCTGCTGGCCAAGCAGGATCCTTCCTACGAGCGCTACAACCTTTCGGCCAACCTCGACTGGTCCGACACCCTGATGCACTGGTGCGCCGCGCTCGAACAGCGTTTACCTGGGTTCCGTTGGGAGCTGTCAGCGCGGCACTCGAATATCGACTATTACCAGGCGACGCCCCGCGCGGGCCTGGACGCGACGCGCGCGCATACCGACCTGGGCTTCACGCCTCGTTTCGGGCGCGACGCCGCGCTGCGCCATTACGCCGACTGGGTAGCGCGGCACACCTCATTTTTTGCCTGATAGGAAGCAAATGGAAATCGATATCCAGTCTCTGCCGCCCGCGGACCAGTACCGCTTGATTTCATCGACCGTGGTGCCTCGGCCTATCGCGCTGA
The DNA here is from genome assembly GCF_021325795.1 of Bordetella sp. LUAb4. GTDB lineage: Bacteria > Pseudomonadota > Gammaproteobacteria > Burkholderiales > Burkholderiaceae_B > Bordetella_C. The sequence continues at coordinate 418,247 of NZ_JAHPZX010000002.1, forward strand.
TCACCACCTATTCCGAGCGCACCGGGCACAACGCGGCGCCCTTCAGCTTTTTCAATGCCATGGGCGAGAACCCGCCTGTACTCGCCATCGGGCTGGAGGACAAACGCGGCAGCGGAGAACTGAAGGACACCACGATCAACATCAAGGAGACGGGCGAGTTCGTGGTCCACCTTGTCGACGAAGCGCTGGCGGCCGCCATGAATGTGTGTGCCATCAGCTTTCCTCCCGATGTCAGCGAGATCGAACAAGCCGGACTGACGCTCGCACCCAGCAGCAAAGTCAGGCCGCAACGCATCGTGCAGGCACCGGTCGCGTTCGAGTGCCGCAAGATCGCCATCATCGAGGTGAGTCTTCATCGGCACATCACCTTGGGGGAAGTCGTGCGCATGCACGTCCGCGACGGTCTTTTCGACTTGGAGACCGGCTATATCGATCCCGACAAATACCACCCCATCGGCCGGATGTTCGGCCGCCTGTACACCCAGACCCGCCAGCATTTCGAGATGGAAGTCCCGGCCTATGAGGCGTGGCTGGCCGGTAACGGCAGGGAAGCGCCCAGCGGCGGCCGATGATGGGTCCGCGGCGCTTGGCTTTATCGGCGATCGCTCCCGTTGCGGCGCAATTCGTCCTCGACGAACTCCATCCTGTCCTTGCCCCAGAACAGTTCGTCGCCAACGATGATCATCGGCACCCCGAATACGTCCCGTTCGACGCCCCGGTCCGTGCTCTCGGCCAATTGCGCCCCGATCTCGTCACTCACGCACAGCGCTTCGAACTCCTCCGGATCCACACCCAGGGATTCGGCGACTTTCCTCAGGCCCTCGTATTCCGCGATACCCGCATCGCCCGATTCCCAGTATCTCGACATCACCTGCTCCACGAACGGCAATTCCTTGCCATAGCGGCGCATGACGATGGAGCCGCGCAGCGCACGGCTGGACTTGATGGGAAACTGGCGCGGCATTTGAAACGGCAACGAATACTTTTCTGCCCAGCGCATCAAGTCCCGCTTCCGGTTCCGCAACTTGGCTTTGGACTCCTTCATCAACTCGTAGTTGTTGTTCCTGAACACGTAGCCCAGATTGAACGGGTGCAGCACCAGCTCCACCTGATGACGCTCCAGGATGGGCTTGATCAACTTGAGTGCGAAGTAGGTATTGGTGCTACCCACGTCCCAATACATCTCGACTTGCTTGACGGTCATGAACGGTACTCCGGTTCAAAGTGATTTATTGTAGAAACGCGCTTGAATTGCGGATGAGCGGAGACCAGACGGCTTCCTGGCTGCGCAACTGATCGAGCAGCCCCTGCGGGCTGGCCTTGCCGGCATCGACCGGCGTCGCGCCCAGCCGCTCCATCGAAGTCTTGAACTCGGGATCGGCGAGCGCCGCTTGCAGCGCCTGGGACAGCCGACTCAAGACCGGTGCCGGGACGCCTTTTGGTCCGTAGATCCCGTGCCAGACGGTCACCTCGAATCCCTTCAGACCTTGTTCATCCAACGTCGCCAAGGCAGGCAGCAGTGGCAGCCGCGCCCGGGTCGTACTTCCGTAAGCCTGCACCCGGTTGGTCTGGATCGGCCCGATGGTGGTGGTGATCTGATCGCAAAGCAGGTCGACCTGCCCTCCCTGGAGGTCGGTCATCGCCGGAGCCGCGCCCTTGTAAGGGATGGTAGTCAAGGCGACCTTGAGTTGGCTCATCAGCAGAAGGCCGCAGAGGTGGGACGCGGTTCCTATCCCTGCGTTCGCCAGGTTGACGTCCTTCTGATGCGTCCGCAAATAGGCGGCCAGGGCGGGAAAGTCATGGGCGGATAGTTTCTTGGCGCCCACCAGCGTCATCGGCACGTCAACGACCTGGCCGACATAGGAAAAATCCGTAGACGGGTTGAATCGCAGGTCCGGCGACAAGGCTTTCAGCGTCGCCATGCCGATATTGTGCAGCAGCAAGGTGTAGCCGTCCGGTTTTGCCTGAAGGACGAACTCCGAGCCGATGATGCCACCGGAGCTGGGACGATTATCGACGATGATGGTTTGCTTGAGCGCCTTGCCCATCGAACGGGCCAGATTGCGCGCCACGACATCGGTAGGACCGCCAGCGGCGAACGGTACGACCAGGGTGATGGGGCGAGAGGGAAAGTCTTCCGCGGATGCGGCGACCGAAACCAGCAGCAGGCTGGCCGCGATAAGGCTTCTGAACATAAACCGTCTCCTGAGTATTTTTATAAGGCGTCCATCGCCGCGCTTTTTACCGCGCGTCGAATGCGCGATGAACGACGTGCCAAGTCATGCCTACCGCCGCCAGGCGTCAAAATCCTAGCCCAGCGGATCCCGTACCAGTACCTTGTCCTCGTACAGCTGCAGGATTTCCGCATCCGGCATCCGCAGGATCTCCCGTAGCACCTCGTCGTTGTGCTGGCCCAGCGCGTCGACCCGCAAGGACGCCGCGGGCTCCCAGCGCGAAAATTTGACCGGCAGGCCTGGAATATCGAATTCACCGAGCACAGGATCCTGCACACGCCGGACGCTGCCCCGTTGCCGCAGATGGGGGTGTTCCATGGCCTGGTTCAGTGTCAGCACCGGCGCGCAAGGAATCCGGTGCGCCTCCAGTGCCGCCAAGGCTTCGTCCCGGTCGGGAAACGTCGCCAGCCAGCATTCCAGGATCACCTTCAATGCCGCGTTATTCTGCTTGCGCAGCGATGCCGTCTGAAAGCGTTCATCCTGCAAAAGCGCCGGCATCTCCAGCGCGCCGACGAATGCCTCCCATTGATGGGGCAGCGTGGCCACGGAGACATACGTCCCATCACCGCAGCGAAACACGCCCGTGGGGCCGCCATCCGGATGCTGGGATCCCGTGCGCTGCGGCACATAGCCGGGACGCAGCGATACGCGCGGAACGGCCACTTCGTGCATTTGGAAATAAGTATCGAGCAGCGACGCTTCGACGTGCTGCCCCTGGCCGGTACGTTCGCGATGCAGTAACGCAAAGCCGACCGCCATCGCTGCCGCGATCCCCGTGGCGGTATCGCCGATCGCCATCGTGATCAGCGCGGGATCGCCGTCCGGCTCGCCGATCAAGTCCGTGACGCCCGAGTAAGCCTGCGCCACATAGTCGTAGCCCGGCTTCTGGCTCAGCGGACCTGTCTGGCCGGCCAAGGAGATCGAACACATGACGATACGTGGATTCAGTTCGCGCAGCGCCTCGTACGACAAGCCCCAGCGCGCCATCACCCCCGGGCTGAAGTTTTCGACCACCACATCGAAGTGCGGAATCAGCGCGCGTATCAGTGCCTGCCCTCGCGGACTCTTGACGTCCAGCGCAAGGCTGCGCTTGGAATGATTATGCTGGAAAAAATACGTGCTCTTGCTCGAACGCTTGTGTTCAGGGTCGCGCGAGCGCATGCCACCGACGCGGGTGCGATCGCCAAACGGGGCCAACTCGAGCTTGACGACATCCGCGCCGAGTTCCGCCATGATCCGGGTGCACGTCGGTCCCGCGACGATCTGGGTCATGTCCAGGACTCGGTAGCCTTCGAGCATAGGCAAACCTGCATTCATGCGTGCTCCTCCTTGTGTTTTGCTTAATTCTTGTGCGACGCAAACTGGTTTTGTCCGAACAGGTTTTGCCAGCGGTCCCCTGACGGCGCTTGGTCGTTGCGGTCGACTTTCTCGGCCATGACGGCAAGGCCGCGCTGCACCGCGGCGCGCGCCCGCATGGTGGAATACCAGCGCTGAAGGTTGGGCCAGTCGGCCAGGTTCTGCCCCTGCAGCCGGTATGCACGCAACCACGGATAGGTGGCGATATCGGCCAGTGAATAGTCCTCGCCGGCGAGATAAGGACTACGCCCCAATTGCGTATCCATCACGCGATAGAGGCGGGTCGCCTCGTTGGTGTAGCGTTCGACGGCGTACTCGATCCGCGCGGGTGCGTACTTGCGGAAATGGTGGGCCTGGCCCAGCATGGGACCTACCGCGCTCATCTGGAACATGAGCCACTGAAGGACCGCATAGCGCTTGGACGGATCGGCGGGATAGAGTTGGCTGCCTACCTTTTCGGCCAGATAGATCATGATGGCGCCCGACTCGAACAGCGCAATGCGCTGGCCCAGCGGGCCGTCGTCGTCGATGAGCGCCGGAATCTTGTTGTTCGGGCTGATTTCCAGGAACGACGCGCCGAACTGCTCACCCTTGCCTATGTGGACCGGCACCACCGAATAGGCCAGGCCCAGCTCTTCGAGCAGAATCGATACCTTGTAGGCATTCGGCGTGGTCCAGAAATAAAGTTGAATCATCAGAGCCCGTCCGCAGGTTGAACAGCGACAACGGGCCCATGATAGGAGGCAGGACGCGGTGGCGAATAATACGAGATCATGATCCCGGCATATCGCTATCCTATGGCTGACGATGCCGATACCCGCCGCGTCCGATTACGGCACCGCACAAAAATACGAAAAAATGGAACTGAGACAACTGAAGTATTTCGTTCGAATCGTGGAGCTGGGCAGCCTGTCCCGCGCCGCGAAGGACCTGTATATCGCCCAGCCCGCGCTAAGCGCCCAGATCATCAATCTGGAAAAGGAACTGGACGCCAAGTTGCTGGCGCGCAGCGTGCGAGGCGTGGTGCCCACCGACGCCGGACAGTCGCTGTACCTGCACGCCCAGGCCGTGCTCCGGCAAATCGATCGACTGCGCCATGACGTGCAGGGGGCAACGCCTTCCGGGCCGGTGTCGATCGGCATTCCCACCAGCGCGGCCAACCGGATGGTGGGCCCGCTCATCGAACTCGTGGGCAAGCGCTATCCGGAGATACAGCTGCGGATCGTGGAAAGCCTGAGCGGACATCTGCACGAGTTGGCCACCAATGGCCGCATCGAGCTCAGCCTGCTGTTCGAGCCGGTACCTGAAGCCGGCGGTCCGGCTGGCCCGGACGATGCCCCCCATCACCGAGCCGCGCAATATCAGCCCCTGGTCGACGAGCACCTTTGCCTGGTCCAGGCACGCGGCCATGCGGCACGGACCGAGGGGGGCCGGACTGAAGGGGGCATAACGCTGAAGGAAGCCGCGGCCATGCGGCTGGTGCTGCCGGGTCGCGCCAATATCACGCGCCGCATCATCGATAATGCGTTCGAGATGGCGGGCCTGTCCGCCAACCTGCTGGCCGAGCTGGACTCGCTGTCGACCATACAAGCCATCGTCACCGCGGGCCAGGCTGCCACGATACTTACGCCCTCCGCGTTCGTCGGTCCCGACGTATTCAATCACTTGAGCGTTCGGCCGATTGCCGGGCCAAGCCTCGTGCGGCGCTTGTATATGTTCTCATCCGAAGTGGTCGGCTTGGGGACCGCGGCCGAGAAAGTGGCGGCCCTGATCCCGGAACTCATCGGCGAGCTGGTGAAGTCGGGCAGCTGGTCCGGCGCGACGTTCATCCAACGTTGACGCCGACAAACCATAACGGCGGCGTATACCCCCACACCGATATCCTATTATTTGCTATCCGGCATCCATCCGTACACTTCCCAGCGATACTGACTCGGGGATCGCGGATCAATGAAAAAAATCCTGGACGGCATGGTGGTGTTGGATCTCACCCGTTTTTTTTCCGGTCCGCAAGCGACATTGCTGCTCGCCGGCCTGGGCGCCGAAGTCATCAAGGTGGATGATCCTGCAACCGGCGACCCGACCACTTTCTCCCCACCGTTCGTCGGCCCCAAGGGGGTGTCGTTCGAGCGCCGCACCCAGCAGGACATGGGAATCGCCTACTTGAAGCGTGCGCGCGCCAAGAAGTCCATCTGCCTGGACCTCAAGTCCGCCGAAGGTAAACGGATCTTCCGGCGGTTGGCGGCCCATGCCGACGTCGTCATCGAGAATTTCAGCGTGGGCGTGGCGGCGAAGCTGGGCGTGGATTACGCCAGCCTGGCGTCGATCAACCCCGCCCTGGTGCATTGCTCCCTGACGGGCTATGGATCGACCGGGCCGGACAGCCAACTCAAGGCCTACGACTTGATGGTGCAGGCGGCAGTGGGACTCATGGGCATCACCGGTCACCCCGACGCGCCGCCGGTGAAGGCGGGTTCGCCACTGTCGGACGCCATCGCCGGCGTTTTCGCGGCAACCGGCATCGTCTCGGCGCTGCTCCATCGGCAACGGACCGGAGAAGGCCAGGCCGTCGACGTTTCGATGGCCGACTGCCTGTTCTCATTGATGTTCGACGAACCCTTCGATTGCTATGACGCACTGCGCATTCCGCAACGGCAAGGCAGCCGCATCATGCGCTTTTCCCCCTTCAACAACTACGCGTCGCAGGACGGTTGGGTGGTAATCGGCGCCGCGACCAAGGCGGACTGGGTGGCGCTGCTACAGGTGATGGGACGAGACGATCTGCTCGACGATCCCGACATGATGGACTTGAGTTGGCGGCTCGCCAATAACGAGCGTGTCGACGCCGTCGTCGCCGAGTGGACGCGGACCCGTGCCAGCGCGGACATCGTCCAGCAGCTCCATGCGGCGCATATTCCTTGCAGCCCGGTGCGGACCATGGCGGACGCCCTGTCCTGGCCACAGTTGCTCGCACGGGGCATGATCCAACCGCTTTGGAATCCCCTTTCCGCCGGCCATACCGACGCGTCCGGCCCCGGCTTTCCCGTCAAGTTCAGCGCCACGCCAGCCGACTACACGGCGCCGGCACCGCTACCCGGTGAACATAGCGCCGAGGTACTTCAGCGCCTGGGCGGCTGCAGCCTGGATGAGCTTCGCGCCCTTGGAGAATCGGGTGTCGTATCCGGCATCGGCATCACGCCGCCTTGAAGCGGTTTTGCTCAGCAATTGCGCGCAACCGTTACTTCCGTCCCTGCTCCGACGTCCAATGGCCCTTGATCCCACAGGATGCCCTCAGCGAAAGCTCATTTCCATCGGATTTGAATGCCGTTAATATAGAACTCCGTTTCCTCACGCCTTCCGGCGTCCGCTGACCCCTTCAGGAATAGCGTGAACCGAGCCAAATTGCGTTCCTCGCTACAAGAGGTCGACCGGAAAATTCAGGCGGCGAAGGAGCGCATCGCGGATCAGGACCGTCTTATCCAAAAAATCCCCCCGTTGCGCGCTGATTGGGCCGGCGCACGCGAGCTGCTGAATTTGATGAAAGATGCCTTGGCGGCGCTTCTGGTGTTCCGCCAGGCACTCATCAATGCACTGGCCTTCGATCCGGTACTTCGCAGCCCCCAGCATGATGCGGTCAGGCACGGGCGCACACGCCCGGAAGACGGAAACAATCGAATCGTTGCGCTTCGAACAATGAAAGGCCGCCGGCTGCGCCTGCGCGCGCGCATGTACGCCGACAGGCGTTGCAGGCTCGTCAATGGAGGCGTTGTATGGAGTGGGACCGGCCCTCTGCGGCTACAAAAATATTCTCTAACGGGTGGGCTGCGTCCAATAGGGAAAGGGCCTCCATGCCCTCGACGGTAGCGCGCGATCTTTCATGGAAACCGCGACCCGTTGCTACCTCGAACAGGATATCGCTGGCGGAATCCACGGCCAGGCGCAAGTGCCAGGAAAATGTTCCATCGCTTGCCTCCTCTATGCCAACAGTCGCCCAATACTCCCCACATCTCTTTGAAAATATATCCATCGTAGTCAGCGTTGAGATTAAAGCTGAAAAGCGGAGTGTACGACTGCCTTCACATAATTGGTCAGATTTCTCTCAAAATGAATCGCGCCCGAATGTACTTGACGAGCCGGCGATTATTCATGACTTTTCGAGCCAACCAAATGCCCCAGCGTGATTCCTATTTCGTCGGCAGCGACTTTTCGCAGTCACACTGAGGGCGCGCCGTGATGTCCCGAACGATGCGCGCGGCGCCGATGATCTCGCCGCCGCTGCCGCGGATCGGCGACACGCTTTGCGATACGTCGACCATGCTGGAATCCTTACGCGGATACGTGATCTCGTAATGCTCCACGCGTTCGCCTGCGCGGACCTTGTCGAGGATCGCTTGTTCACGTTCGCTGTCTTCGATCCGCAGCAGGAGCGCGAGCCGGTGCCCTACCGCTTCCTCTTCGGTATAGCCGAATAGTTTTATCGCGCTGGCGTTCCAACTGACGACGACACCGTTCAAGTCGTGCCCGATGATCGCGTCATCCGAAGAATCGATGATCGCCGCCAGACTGGCGCGTGCCTTTTCCGCCCGGTTGCGCTCGGTGACATCGACAAAGGTGACGACCACCCCGCCGATCACATCGTTCGCGCCCCGATAAGGGCGAATCTCCATCTGAAACGACTCGCCGGTCGCCAATTCGACCTGACGCTGCAAGGGCACGAGCGTGCGAAGGACTTGTGCGGCATCCTTGCTCAAGCCGTCCTCGTTCAGGCGCGAGACAATGTCGTTGATGGGACGGCCTTGATCTCCCTCACGAACGCGAAAGATGTTCAGCACCGAGGGAGTGAACCGCCGAATGCGAAGCTTTTGATCGAGGAATAAAGTGGCGATCGATGTACTGTCGATCAGATTTGTCAAATCGTTGTTTAACTCCACGAGGTGATCGTTGCGCGCATTGAGCTCGGCATTGAGGGTGGTCAGCTCCTCGTTGATCGACTGCAATTCCTCTTTCGAGGTTTCCAGTTCCTCATTGGTGGATTGAAGCTCTTCGTTGACGGACTGGTATTCCTCGTTCGACGCCTGGAGTTCCTCGTTCGAGGTTTCCAGCAGCTCGGTCAGGGTCTGCAAATGCTCTCGGGCGCCGGCGAGATCCTCGCCGGACGCGCCGTCGTCCTTGCCCGGTTTGGCGACACGTGTCGACCCGAGATCCTGAAAAACCACAACGACCAGGTCATCGTTCTCCGAACCCCTGTCGTCCTTCAGCAATTCAACGGCTAGCGTTACGGCTTCCGTACGCCCTGCTATGTCGAAAGCGATGGCCGCCTCGACGACAGGACGCTGTGTCGCCATCAGCTGCTTGAGGGCAGCGCGCAGCGGCCCACGCAACTGAGGATGCACCAGAAGGCCGAGGTTCATACTCATGGCGCCATCACTCGGCGCCAGATACTTGCCGATTTGTCCGGACAACTGCTGGATATTCTGCCTGCGATCCATGACCACGAAAGCGGGCGAATAGCGTGAAACGACTCGCGTGATCTGCGTCGCGGTCCGGCTATCGGACGCGGCCGGGACTTCGCCCACTTCTGCTACCGGCGCCGTCACCGGCAAACGCGGCAAATGCGCGGACACGGATTTGCGTTGAAAGATTCGATGTCTTTTATCCACCACGGAGAACAAGCTTGCGTGCGCAGTGACCGCCTCGGAGGTCCCTAGAAACAATGTTCCCCCAGCGCGCAAGCCGTAGTGAAACAAGGTCACCACCCGCTTTTGCAGCACCGGCCCAAAATAGATCATCAAGTTGCGGCATGAAATCAGGCTTAGCCGGGAGAAGGGCGGATCCTTGACGAGATCGTGCGTCGAGAAAAGGCAGATGTCCCGTATCGCCTTGGATACCCGGTACCCCTCGTTTTCCCTGACGAAGTAACGGTCTAGAAGCGCTGCGGGAATATCCTCGGCGATCGAGGCGGGGTAGCGCCCCACCCTGGCAATCCCGATGGCTTGCTCGTCGATATCGGTGGCAAAAATCTGAATCTTGTGGGCGTGCTCACCACGAGACAACGCCTCCTGGAAGAGGAGGGCCAGCGTGTAGGCTTCTTCCCCGGTGGCGCAACCCGGGACCCAGATCCGCGTTTCCTTGCTGGAATCCTGTTCCAGGATCTCGGGGATTCTTCGTGCCAACGCGTCGAAGGCGACAGGATCACGAAAGAAACTCGTCACGCGGATGAGAAACTCGCGGAACAACTGCTCCGGCTCGTCCGGCTGCTGCCTTAACTGTTCAACATAATCCTCGACGCTCTCGCACTGCAGGACCGCCATGCGCCTTTGCACCCGCCGCATGAGTGTCTTCGTCTTGTACAAGCTGAAATTGGCGCCCAGGCGGCTATTGAGGATGGCGCAGATGACACCCAGGTTATGGCCGACGTCCTGCTTCAGGCCGTCGGCCCCCCTTTCCGCATCGGTCCGCGTACGATAGGTCCAATGCTCAAGGAGCGCGGTCGGCATCTGCTCGACGGGAAGAATGCGGTCGATGAATCCGCCCGCGACCGCGGTTTGAGGCATACCCGTCTTGGGTGAATGGTCGAACTCCGCTTGCGCCAATGTCAGGCCGCCATGCTCTCGGATAGACTCCACCCCCAGGGTACCGTCGCTGCCGAAACCCGCCAGAACGATACCCACGGCATTTTCGCCCTGGTCTTCGGCCAGCGAAACCAGGAACGCATTGACCGAAGCCCGGCGCGCCGCATCGGCGGGATTGCGGGCGACGTGCAAGATACCCCTGGAAAGCGTCATAACCGCATCGGGTGGAATGACGAAGACATGATTGGGCGCGAGGGCATCGCCCGTCTTTGCCTGAGTAACCGGCATGGCCGTACTCGCACCGACTATTTCGGCGAGGGCACTTGCGCGGGCCGGATCCAGGTGCTGCACCAGCACAAAAGCCATGCCGCTATCCGGCGGCATGGCCTTGAAGAAAACGCGGTAGGCATCCAGTCCTCCCGCCGACGCGCCCAGGCAGACAGCAAGCGTGAAGGGACGTTCCTGGCCCGAGCCCGCCATTGTTGAAGCATTGTCAAGGGAAATTTCCGGAGACGTAGAATCAAGGTCGTCAGTCATGAATCGCGCGGTTGTGGAAGAACCCCCGCCGCGAATGAAATAAGGGGCTTTATGCTGCGGACATTGGAATCATAGCGGCATTGGCGATACTGCATGGCAATCGCGGGAGGACGTACCCGGTATTGCAGTGCATCCGCGTCGCGCCCCTGTCAATGATCCTCGCCCGCGGCTGGCTCATCCAGCCGCCCCAGCGTCTCCGGCGCGATGATCGCGCCGATGACGAACAGCACGCTGATCACCCCCGCGAAAATCGACAGCGTGGCCGGCAGATCGGCGGGGGTCGATGCCATCAGCGACACGAACGTCGGCATCATCCCGCCGATCGCAAATCCGATGTTCCACGACAAGCCCGTGCCCGTCGCCCGGATGGCGGTGGGGAAGCGTTCATTGAGGAAGATCAGGATAGGGGCGAAGCTGGCGCATCCCAATGATGCCAGCAGCACGGCGTAGACGCCCATCTGCATCGGCGTCTGCGCCTGCTGCAGGCTCATGTACAGGTAGGGCAAGCCAAATATCTGTACGACGCCGACCAACAGGAACGTGCGTTTGCGGCCGATGAAGGTGCTGAGGTGGCCAAAGGCCAGCGCCACGATGATCACCGCCACCGAGCACGCCATCAGGATATTCGCGGCCACGCCGCTGGGCGCCTGATTGATCACCTTCAGAAAGGTCGGCAGATACCCCGACGTCAGGTAGTACCCGCTGCCGCCACCGATGGTCAGCAGCAGATTGACCAGCAACACCGACCGGTACTCGCCGGCGAACAACGTGCGCAGCGGCGAACGCTGCACGGCCAACGCCTTATCGCCATGCGTCTTGTCGCTGCGCGCCTCGGCCGCCCGCGCCGCCTTCGCCGCCGCGGCCTTCTTCCACAAAGGCGACTCTTCCAGACGATTGAAGATGAACAGACCCAGCACCGAGCTGATCAGGCCAGTAAAGAACATGCAGCGCCAGCCCCACACATCGAACTGATCACCCGGGAACAGATGCGACATCAGCATGTACACGAGCGACGCCAGCAGCGCACCGATGCCGGCGCCACCACCACCTACCAGGCCCGACACGGCGCCCCGGTAACGCGGCGACACCGATTCCGTGCCTATCGTATGGGTCGACGCTACGACGCCGCCAACGAATATCCCCTGGACCAGGCGCAGGATGATAAACAGCACCGGTGCCAGGAATCCCACCTGGGCAACCGTCGGCAACACCCCGAACGCCGCGGTGGAGATCCCCACGCCGACCACCGCCAGAATCATCGCCCCCTTGCGTCCCTTGCGGTCGGCATAGGAGCCGAACCACGCCGAACCCAGCGGGCGCATCAACAGCGTCACCGCGAACGACGCATAGACCGCCGCCAGCGACAACATCGCATGCTGCGATGGAAAGAACAGCCGCCCGACCACCGGTGCCACGTATAGAAGGACGAAAAGATCGAACAGGTCCAGCGCCCATCCCAGGCAAGACGCGATCACCGCCCCCGCCACCTGCCGGCTATCCGACCGCGCGGCCGCCCCCGTTTGCTGCATGCTCATGGACATTTGTCTACTCCCTGGTTTTATGTTGTGGCCCGTGCTAAGCCGGGCCCACGCGCACTGCCGCCGTTCACTGCATAGCGTCGGCGATCTTCTCGGCGATCATGATCGTCGGAATATTCGTGTTGGCCGACGGCAGACGCGGCATCAGCGATGCGTCGACGACCCGCAGCCCCTGCGCGCCGTGCACCCGGCCCTGGTTATCGGTGACGGCGCGCGGATCTCGCGCAGCGCCCATGCGGCAGGTTCCGCTGGCATGCCAGACGCCGAACACCTGCCGGCGTATGAAAGCCGCCAATTCCTGCTCGTCCGCGAGCAGCGATGACATACGCCGCCCGCCGGTAAAAAAACGGCTGATCACGGCGCGCCGCAGGGGCGCGGGCGCGTCCAGCGCCAGGCCCAGCAAACGCGTCAGCCTGGCGTTGCCTGGCGTATAGCGGCTGAGTGCCTTGACACGCGGCGAGAAGGCGGCCGGAAAGAAATCCCGCTCGTCATCGCCCATTCCGCTGTCGCGTACCACCCGCGCCAGCAGTCGTACCCCTTGCATCAACCTGGCCATATCGCGCGGATCGTCCAGCAGGTTCAGATCGACTCTGGGCGACACGTCGGGATCGGCTGATGCCAGTTCGACGCGCCCGCGCGAATAGGGCCGGTTGCACCACAGGAAGAACAGGCCGAGCCGCTTGCCCAAGGCATGCCAGGCAGCGCGCGTCGCGCTGGACAGATAAAGGTCGGCGTCATCGCAATCCGCCACCCCCGAACTGATGCGCGCCGCGGTCATGCTGGCGCGGCGGCGCGCCAGGGGCACGCGCAAGCGTGGCGCCAGGTAATGGCAGAACGTCAGCGATGGGTGGTCCTGCAACTCGCGGCCTACCCCTGGCAGATGCAGCGTGCTTGCAATCCCCAGCCGCGCCAACTCGGTAGCGTCGCCTATGCCGGCATGCATCAGCAATACCGGCGACTGCAACGCGCCTGCGCACACCAGCACTTCCCGGCCGGCGTGCAATTCGAATGCGTGGCCGGCATTGTCGCTGGCCACTACGCCTCGGGCGGACACGCCCCCCGTCGCCAGCGGGTCGAACAACAGACGACGGACGCGGGTGTTCGCGTAAATGTCCAGATTCGGACGCCGGCGCGTGGCGGCATCCAGATACCCTGCCGCCGCCGACACCCTGCGGTCGTCTTCATTGGAGAAGGCGCCCGGGAAATAGCCATCGCCGAATTCCGCGTTCTGGTCCGCCAAGGGGGCGAGGCCCTGCGCGCGCAGGCCATCGGCGAAGGCATGGCAGAACGGGGGCCACTGCGCCGGCGCGATCCGGCGGATGGCGATAGGTCCTTGCGCGCCATGCAGCGGATGATCCGGATAATCGATATCGCGTTCCAGCTTGCGGAAGTACGGCAGCACATCGTCCCAGGCCCATCCCTTGGCGCCGCCGGCGGCCCAGTCATCGTAGTCGCGCGGCAGACCCCGATTCGCCGATTGCACGTTGATGCTGGATCCGCCCCCCATCACCCTGCCCTGCTCATAGACACGGCGCACCGAATCGCACGTCGCGGCCGCGGTCAAGGCCGGCCAGATCCAGCGGTCGCCGCAGAACACCGGCATCGGATAGCTGTCGAGGATTTCCGCCGGCTCCGCGCCGGGTGGCGTATCCTCCCCTGCCTCGACCAATGCAACCCGGCAATCGGGCCGCGCGGACAGGCGATGGGCCAGCACGCAGCCGGCCGAGCCACCGCCGACGATGACGTAGTCGTACTTGTGCGCCGAGGACTCGCTCATCGGTCGCTGGCCTCAACTACCACGAAACTTGGGCGGGCGCTTGCCATGAAAGGCCTCCACCCCTTCGCGGAAATCGTCGGAGCTGCGCAGGCGGCTGTAGCAGTGCCCTTCCAGCTCGATCGACGCTGACAGCGATGCGTCTTCCGTGTCGTTCAACAGCTTCTTGGCCGTGCGCTGGGCAAGCGGCGAGAAGCTTGTGAGTTCCGCTACCAGCTTGTCGGTAGCGCTTTCCAGTTCCGCGTCCGGCACCAACTCCGTGGCCACACCCCACTCGTAGGCCTGCTTGCCGCTGATGCGGCGCGAGCGCATGACCACGTCCTTGGTGCGCGTAATTCCCACCATTTTCTGCAGACGCGCCGAGCCGCCCGAACCGGGGATCTGGCCCAACTTCTGTTCAGGCAAGGCATATTGCGTCGTCTCGCTGGCGATGCGGAAATCGCAGGCCAATGAAATCTCGAATCCCACGCCGAAGGTGTAGCCACGGTTGGCCACCACCACCGGCTTGCCGCAACGGGCCGGCGCGGCAATGTTCCAGGCAAGCTTGGATACGTGTTCGGGCGAGGCTTCCAGAAAGCCCTTGATGTCGCCGCCACTGGAAAAATGCTCGCCTTCGGCGCGCAGCACGATCACGCGCACGCGGTCATCCTCGTCCAGCGCTTCGAACACCAGGCGCAGCTGGTCGCGCTGCGGCATGGCGATGATATTGAAAGGCGGTCGCGCCAGGACGATGTCGGCACGCTGCCTGTCCGCGTCGACCTCGACACGGAAGCCGTCAAGATTTTCCAGAAGATGTTGGGCGGGATGTCGCAAGGTAGTCACGTTGTAGCTCCTTCGTTCAAGTCTCCGGCACCGCTTGCGGCTTGCGCAAACCCTGCCAGCGTTCCAGTAGATGTTCGTGTTGCACGCCGAACAGGTCGAGCACCCGTCCGACGGTATGGTTGACGACGTCGTCCAGCGACGACGGCAGGTTGTAGAAGGCCGGCACCGGGGGAAAGATGATGCCGCCCATTTCCGTGACGCTGGTCATATTGCGCAGATGGGCAAGGTTCAAGGGCGTCTCACGCGCCAGCAGCACGACGCGCCGCCGTTCCTTGAGCACCACGTCGGCGGCGCGGCTGACCAGGTTGTCGCCCATGCCCAGCGCCACGGCCGCCAGCGTCTTCATCGAGCAAGGCGCGATCACCATGCCTTCGGTCGGGAAAGACCCACTGGAGATCGACGCGCCCACGTCCTTGACGTTGTGGACGACATCGGCCAACGCCTCGATCTCCGTCCGCTTCATGGATAGTTCCTGCGCCGCCGTCAGCGCGCCCGACGCCGACAGCACCAGATGGCTTTCCCAACCGGGATGGCGGCGCAGCTCCTGCAGGATGCGCACGCCATAGATCGACCCGCTGGCGCCGGTGATCGCCACGATCAGGCGTTTGCGGCCGGCCCTGTTCATGAGGGGGCCACCGCGGTGAAGTCGACCTGGCGGCCGCTATCGACCCAGGCATCCAGGTCGACCGTGTCTTCGCCGGGCACGCGCACCTTGGTGAAGGTGTGCTCGTGATACTTGACCGGCCGCGTTGCGTCCAGGCCCATCTTGGCACTGATGCCCTGCTCGTGCGCGGGCGCCACCTGGCCGGACTGCGCATCGGCCAGCGTCGTCGAAGGATCCAGGGCCGAGCCCTGGGCGCCGCTGATCACCACCAGGTCCCGGTCCGCCTGGAAACGCGTCGCCACCGCCCACTCCACCTGCTGCGGATCGTGAACCTCCACGTCGTCGTCGACCACGATCACCTGCTTGATGTCGTAATGCGCGCCGAAGGCACCGAGTATGACGTTCTTGGCCTGGCCTTCATGCGTCTTGCGCAGCTTGACGTACAAGTGATAGCGCCCCACGCCGCCGATGGATAGGTGAACATCCAGGACATTGGGAAAGCTGCGCTGCAGATGCGCCAGCAGCGTCGCTTCACGGGGAATGGAACCCAGCAGCAGATGTTCCATCTCGGCGGGGACGATGGTGTGGAAGATGGGCGACCGCCGGTGCGTGATCGCGTCCACGGAAATGACTTCGCGCTGTTCGCGCGCGCTGTAGTACTTGGGAAACTCGCCGAACGGCCCTTCCGCCTCGCGCACGCCATGCAGGATGCGGCCCTCGATGACGATCTCGGCGTCGGCCGGCACCTGCACGTCGTTGGTCAGGCAGCGCACCACCCGCAGTGGACTGCCGTGCAGCGCGCCCGCCACTTCCAGTTCGTCGCTGTCGATGGGCGTGATGGCCTGGGAGGCGAGCAAGGTCAGCGGGTCCGCGCCGATCACCACCGCCACGGGCAGATCCTGGCCGCGTTTCTCCGCCTCCTTATAGAAGGCCAGCAGGTGACGCGGCAGCATCAGGATGGCCATGCGGTCCTTGGCGTGCACCTGGATGCGGTTGATGGAAACGTTCTGCACGCCGGTCGCGGGGTTGCGCGCGATGACCATGCCCGCGGTGATGTAAGGGCCGTTGTCGTGTTCGCTGTGCGTGGGAACGGGCAGGATGGCGCGCACATCCGGCTCGCGCTGCACCACCTGCTGGCACGGCGCCTGGTCCCGCGGTACTTCACGCGAGGGCAGCGGCTCGGCCGCGGCATTGCGGAAGGCGGCCAGCAGTTCCGACTCCGCCACGCCCATGGCCTCGGCGATCCAGGCGCGGCGCGACATGAAGCCCGAGACGACCGGCACCGCATGACCGCCAGGTTGAGGAAAATAGGCGGCCTGCCTGCCGTCCAGGCGCTTGGCAATGGCCGCCAGTTCATGCTCCAGGGCGGCACCCGGCTTGATGACGGCCAGGCGGTCCGTGGCGGACAGGTGCTTGAGCCAGCCGCGCAGATCAGTGTGCGGCGCCTGGCGGGGCTGCGAATTCGGCTGTGACCCAGGCGGTGACCCGGGCTGTGACCCAGGCTGAGCCTGTGGCTGGGGTTGCGGTTGAGATTGCCGTTGCGCTTGTGCTTGCGTCATAGTCAGCTCGACGTGTCAGGTTGCGGGGGAGCCGTCCACGCGCCTACGCGGGCGCGCCGGTCGACGTATCAGGTTCGTATTCGCCGGCGGACAACTTGCGGCGCAAGACCTTGCCTACCGGGGACTTGGGGATTTCATTGACGAACACGTATTCACGCGGCCGCTTGAAATTCGGCAGATCGGAGCCCTGGCAGTACCGGTCCAGCTCGGCCGAATCCACGGCGGCCTTGCGCTTGACGAAAGCCACCACGCGTTGGCCCCAGCGCTCGTCCGGCATGCCCGCCACGCTCACCTCGTCCACCGCCGGATGCAAGGACAGCACGGACTCGATGTCCACCGGCGATATGTTCTCGCCACCGCTGATGATCATGTCATCGACGCGGCCAGTCACGTACAAGTCGCCATCCCGATCCACATAGCCGGTATCGCCAGTGCGGTACCACCCGTTGCGTATCGACTTGGCATCGGCGTCCGGACGTTTCCAGTAGCCTTCGAACGCCTCGTCGCCCGCCAGGTCGGCAACGATCTCGCCTTCCACGCCGCGTGCCGCCAGCGCGTCGGCGGCGCCAGGATCATCGGCGCCCAGCGTCACGACCCGCAGGCGCGTATTGATGCCTGCCTTGCCCGCGCTGCCCGGCTTGCGCGTAGCGTCCGCATCGATCGCGACGGTGTAGATCTCCGACGACCCATAGTGGTTGACGAAGATGCGCGGCTGGAAGACGTGGTTCAAGCGCTGCAGCAGCGCATCATGCATCGGCGCGCCGGCGAAGCCCAGCTTGGTCACCGAGGAGACATCGCCGCCCGTCCGCTCGCGGCAGGCCAACATGTCGTGATAGAGCGTGGGCACCAGGTAGAGGCAAGTCAGGCGATGCCGGGCAATCGCCTCCAGCGCCGCGGCGGAATCGAACTTGGGCATGCATACGAACAGGCCGTCGACCAACGCCATGGCCAGCAGCGAACGCACGCCCATGGTGTGATACAACGGCATCACGCCCAGCGTGCGCTCGCCCCGTCCGTACAGATTCTGCGCCACGTGGGCCAGCGCGGCGGCGCGCTCGTGGCGATGCCGGCGCGGCACGCCTTTCGGCTTGCCGGTGGTGCCGGACGTATAGAGCATGAGGGAGTGGTCGTCGGCCTGCGCCACCGGCGCCAGGTCAGCACCGCGATGCGCCGCGACCAATGCATCGAACGTCAACTCGCCCGGCGCATCGCCCACGGCCACCGCGGGCACGCCACAATCATTGGCGGCGCTGACCACCGCCTGCGCGCTGACCGCCTCGAAGAACACCACGCGAGCTTCGGCGTTCTCGATGCAATAGACCACCTCCTCCGGCTTCGCGCGCCAGTTCAGAGGGGTCATCACCAGCCCGAGAAACTGGCAGGCCCAGTGCAGCGTCGCCATCTCGTAGCGATTCTGCAGAACGGCCAGCACCCGCTCGCCTTTACGCAGCCCCAGCGCCGACAAGCCGGCCCCCAGCGCCGCGATGTCGGCATGCCACTCGGCATAGCCGCGCGAACGCTCGCCATCCACGATGGCGGGGGCGTCGGGATGACGTTCGACGCTCTGCAAGAAAGTCTTTCCAAGGTCCAGCATGCTTACTCCGCTCCTCGTAACGCCGCCCGTCGTTCGGCCGCGGTTTCAAGCACGGCTTTGACGATATTCGTATAGCCGGTACACCGGCACAGATGTCCTGACAGCATGTCGCGCACGTCCTGCTCGCCCGGGTCCGGATTGCGCCCCAGGTAGTCCTGGCAGGACATCAGGATCCCCGCCGTGCAAAACCCGCACTGCAGGGCGTGATTGCGCCGAAAGGCACGTTGCAGGTCGTTGAGCTCGCCTTCGCTGCCCGCCAGCCCCTCGACGGTGTCGACCTTGCACCCGTCCACCTGCACCGCCAGCGTCATGCAGGCGCGCCCTGCCACGCCATCGATCAGGACCGTGCAGGCACCGCAGACACCGTGTTCGCAGCCGACATGCGTACCGGTCGCGCCCAGGCCGTGCCGCAGATGATCGGACAGCAAGGTACGGGGTTCGCAGGCCGCGCGGCGCGGTTCACCGTTCAGGATCAGGGCCACCGTGTGGACTTGATCGCGCTGTAGCCGTTTCATGCGTCCTCCTGTCGCGCGTCGTTGTCCGCGGCGTCCATGACTTTTTGCAGGGCCCGCATGCCCAAGGTACGCACCAGATGGCGGCGGAAAACCGCCGTCGCGTGCGCATCATCCTGCGCATCCAGCTGCCAGGCGAAATCGTTCACGGCCGCGATGAGGTCGGCGGCGGGCATGCGCGGCCAACGCCGCAAGGTAGGCCGGTCGGCGACACCGCCCACCGCCAGGGTGATCTCGCGTTCATCCGCCACGGCCGCGACGGCCGCGATGGCGAAGTCGCCATGGCGCGACGAAAACTCGTCGAAGGCATAGCGCGCCCCCCGTTTTGCCAGGGGATAGCGCACGGCCTCCACCAGCTCGTCCGGCGCACGCGCTGTCATCAGCATGCCCTGGAAGAATTCCTCGGCCGGCAAGGTGCGACGCTTGCGGCGCGTGCGCAGCATCACTTCCCCACCCAGCGCAACAAGCACCAGCGGCAACTCCGCGCTGGGGTCCGCGTGAGCCACCGAGCCGCACACCGTGCCGCGATTGCGAATCTGGAAATGCGAAATGAAGGGAATCGCCCGCGCCAGCATGGGCACCTCGGCCGCGAGGTCCTTACGCCATTCCACCTTGGCCTGGGTCGTGGCGGCGCCTATGGTCATCCAGCCCTGCTCCACCCTCACATAGTCCAGGTCGGCGGCGCGCGAAATATCGATCAAGGCGGCAGGCTGCGCCAAGCGCATGTTCAGCACGGCCATGAGCGATTGCCCGCCGGCCAGGATGCGGCCGTCCGCGCCCGTTTCGGCCAAGGCGTCCAGCGCGTCCTGGGCGGACTCCGCAAGGATATAGTCGAAAGCCTGTGGCTTCATGGTTTGCGCCTCCAGCGGCCGACCAGGCGACGCCACCACGAATCGGCCACCGTGCCGCCGCTCGCCTGCCGGCCCAGTTGATCGAACAGCTGGCGCAGCACGATGCGCGCGGCGCCTTCCAGCATGCGGCCGCCCACCGCCGCCACCTTGCCGGACACTTCGGCTTCATAGTCGTACGTGAGCAAGGTACCCCCGCCGTCGGCTTGCAAAGTCACCAGGCCGCTACCCTTGGCGGTGCCGACGCTGGAAATTCCGCTGCCGGACAGCCGCAGCCCGCGAGGCGGATCGAGGTCGGACAAAGCCACTTCCGCCGCATAGCGCGCCTTGATCATGCCCACGCCCACGGTGACGTCGGCGCGATAGCGGTGCTCTCCCGCCGGGGTCAAGGCATTGCAGCCCGGAATCACCTTGGCCAGCGCGACAGGATCCAGCAGCACGGCGAAGACAGCCTCGGGCGAGGCCGCCAGCTTGACCTCGCCGCGCGCGGACAGCGACTTGCCGCCCTTGCGGGGTTTGTCCGCTGCCCCTGCCTTGCCCGCGTCCCGGATTGCCTGCGCCACCCCGGCCGAAGGCGGCGGGTCGTCCATGCCTATCAGGCCCATCACCTTGACGGGAGTGAGCGGCAGCGTCACATCGTCGACACCCAGCGCATCCGCCACGGCATTCGCGACGCAGACCGGCGTACTCATATTGTTGCCTTCACCCAGTCCCTTGGCGCCCAAGGGCGTAAACGGGCTGGGGGTTTCCATATGCAGGATGAGGGGTTCCGGCACCTCGCAGGTGGTCGGCACCAGGTAATCGGCGAAGGTGCCTGACTGGAAACTGCCATCCTGGCCATAGCGGAACTCCTCCATCAGCGCCGCGCCCAGGCCCTGGGCGAAAGCACCGCGGATCTGTCCGTCGGCCAATGCCGGATTCAGAATGCGGCCGGCATCGTGGGTGGTGACATAGCGGTCGATGCGCACACGGCCCGTCGCACGGTCGATCTCCACCGCGCAGACATCGAAAGCGAAGCCATACGCCGCCGAGGTATTCACACGATCCTGGTCATCCGGCGCGGCAAGCTGCGGCGGCGTCCAGAACACGGTCTCACGCAAGCCCGGCTCGACACCCGGCGGCAGCAGGGCCGGCGCCCAGTGCGGATTGGCGGCGAGACGCGCAAAGGGTTGCGCCTGGTCGGGCTGGCCCCGCGGCGCGATCTTGCCGTCAGCGAACACAATGTCTTGCGCCGAACAGCCGAACTGATGCGCGGCGATGCCCGCCAGCTTGTCGCGCAGGCGGGAAGCCGCCAGATGCACGGTGCCGGCGACCGCACCGGCGAAGCGGCTGGAGTAATTGCCCGCCGCCACGGACCACCCGTCTTTCTGCGTGTCGAATTCGATACTGACCGACACCACGCCAGGGTCGACGCCGAACACATCCGCGACCACCTGCGCGCATACCGTCTTGTGGCCTTGGCCGGCCGGGGCCGACGCCACCACGACATTGACGCCGCCCAGCGGGTCGACCGCGACGGTGGCAGCCGCGATGGCGCCGTTCTTGGGACCCGCCTTCTCGCGCGCTTCCTTTGGCAGGACCGTGGAGATGTAGCCCATGTTGGAGATCGAGGGCTCGACGATGGCTGCATAGCCTATGCCGTACAGGCCGCCGCTTGCGCGCACTTCTTCACGCCGCGCCAGCAAGTCCTTCAAGCCGCCCTGGGACAGCACCAGGTCGAGCGCGCCCTGGTAATTCCCCGAATCCAGCAGCGCGCCCGCGGCCGCCCGATAAGGGAAAGCATCCGCGGCGACGAAGTTACGCCGGTACAGCGCCAGCGGGTCGATATCCAGTTCGCGCGCGATGCGTTGCATCAGGCGCTCCAGCGCGAAATACACCTGCGGCCCACCAAACCCGCGCACCAATCCGGCCGGCGTCTTGTTCGTCAACACCACGCGATTGCGTACCGACAGATTGGGAATATCGTAGGGCCCGGTCAGGCAACCGTGCATCCGGTAGAAAGTCGCCGGCTCCGGCGCACGTAGATAGCCGCCGCAATCGTCGTACTGATCGTAGGACAGCGCGGTAATGCGACCGTCAGCCTGGACGGCCGCCTCGATATGCGCAAGGCGTCCCGTCGCGGAGGTGGCGGCCGCAAGATGCTCCAGGCGGTCCTCCACCCACTTCACGGGCGCACCCGCCTTGCGCGCGGCCAGGCACATCAGCACCGCGTAGGGAAACACCGCCTGCTTGACGCCGAAGCTGCCCCCGGAGTCGGCAAAAGTACGATGACGCAGGCGGTTGCCCGGCACCTTCAACGCCAGCGCCATCACGGTGTGCAGCGAAAACGGCCCCATGAAATTCGACTGCACGTCGTAGCCATCCTGCGCCGAAATGTATTCGGCCACGACCACCGCGCACTCGATGGGCGTGCAGGAATTGCGGGGATAGCGGACGGTCAGCCCGATGCGATGCGGCGCCGCCGCGAAGGCCGCTTGCGGATCGCCGTAGCGGAAAGAACGATCGCTGACGATATTGCTGCCTACCTTCTCGTGCAGCACCGGTGCATCGTCCGCGACCGCGTCATCCACCGTGACCACCGCCGCGAGCGGTTCGTAGGACACCTGCACCAGATCGGCGCCGTCCTCCGCCAGGTAGCGGCTTTCCGCGACCACCACGGCGACCGGCTCGCCCACATAGCGCACCTTGTCGACCGCCAGCGACCACTGCTCCATGGGCTGCTTGACGCCAACGACGAACGGACGCGACCACGCGGCCAGTTCCGCGCCTACCAGGACGGTGCGCACGCCCGGCAAGGCCAGCGCCTTGGCAGGGTCGATGCCGGTCAGGCGCGCATGCGCATGCGGCGATCGCACGATGGCCGCGTGCAAGGTGCCGGCATGCAGGGCCGCGTCATCGCCATAGCGGCCTCGGCCGGTCAGGATGGCCTGATCCTCCACGCGCTCGCTGGCCCGTCCCACATGGGGGCGAGGCTGTGCGGTGTCCGCTGGGGGAAGAACAGGTTGGTTGCTGGTGTCCATAACACTGGGGGGGCGAGGGTCCTATTTGCTGGGACCGAGTTCGCGGAAATCGATAAGGCAGTCTAAAAACGCCGCTATATCACGTCAATTAATCTTTAGTTATCTTTTCCATCACACAAACTGATAACATTCACCAAAAGACGGTCGCGGCCTGGCGGCAAGCGTGGCGACGGCGCCGCGATGTGTGCGTTGATCGGGGTTGTCCATCCAAGGGAGGGAGCCAGACCATGGAACTGCGGCAGATCCAGTACTTCATCTGCTTATACGAAGAGGGCACGGTTACGCGCGCGGCGCGGCGGCTCAATATCGTGCAGCCGGCGCTCAGCATGCAGATCGCCCGCCTGGAAGACGAAATCGGCCGCAAGCTTTTCGAGCGCAGCCAACAAGGCATGCGGCCCACGTCGGCCGCGCGCCAGATGTACCGCACCTTCCTGCCGATCATGCGCGACTTCACGCATGCGCGCGACCAACTGCTGCGTACCGACGGGGAACTCAAGGGACATGTGAACATCGGCATGATCGCGTCCATCGCCCAGGGTGTCCTGTCGGACGCCATCGAGGAATTCGCCGCGCAGCACGCCCAGGTCACCATCACCGTCACCGATGGCTACAGCGCCACACTGGGCGATCTGGTCGCGGGCGGGCAACTGGATGCAGCGTTCATCAACAAGCCACGCCGCCCTTTGTCCCTGGCCGTCGAGCACATCGTCGACGAAGACCTGGTGCTGGTGACCGGCAGCAAACATGCCCATGACCTGGGCGCGACCGTCCCGCTACGCGAAGCCGCCCGGCTCAATCTTGCGTTACCGACGCGCCAGCATGGCCTGCGCGGCATCCTGGAAAGTTTTGCCCAGGCCGAAGACATCGACCTCTCGCCCAATTACGAAATGGATTCCATCGTGTCCATCATCAAGCTGGTCGAGAACACCGCCTATGCCACCCTGCTGCCCCGCGTCGCTGTACGCAATCGCGTACAGCGCGGCCGGCTGCGGCTGCATGAAGTGTCGGAGCCCCAGTTGTTCCGCCAGGTCGTCTGTGTCACGCACCCCCGCCGGGCGCTCAGCGCGGAAGCCGCGGCATTCGTGGAAGTGATGACGCGCCATGTCCGCGGCCTTGCGGCGCCTATCAGGCAGGCCAGGACTCAGCGCGCCGAAAGCCCTTCATCGTGATACCCGAATGGCGCGTGTCCCGCGCAATGGCGATGCGTGGCGCCCGCGGCCATGCTTGATGTCCCTGAGCTCGACGCATCACTCGACGGTGATGTGGCCGTCCTGCACCACCTTCTTCCAGAGCGCCACTTGAGCGGCGATGAAGGCACGGAATTGCTCAGGCGTGCCGCCATCCGGCTCCACGCCTTGCTGGGTAAAGGCTTCCTTGACGTCCGGCATGGTCAGCACCTCGTTCAGATCGCGGTTCAGCTTCGTAACCACATCGGCCGGCGTGCCGGCCGGCACCACGAATCCATGCCAGGACGAGACCTCGTAGCCGGGTAGGCCGGCCTCGGCCACCGTAGGCAGATCCGGCATCAGGGACGAGCGCTTCTGGCTGGCCACCGCAAGCGCCCTCACCTTGCCGGACTTCAAGAATGGCAGCGCATTAGGTAGCAAATCCACCGCGACATCAAACTGTCCACCCGCCAGATCGGTCAGCATCGGCGTGCTGCCCTTATAGGGCACCTGATTCATGTGCGTTTGGGAAAGGCTTTCAAACAGCGCCATCGCAAGGTGATTGGAAGAACCCGGCCCCGACGATCCGTAATTGAGGGCCTGGGATTTGGATCGGGCGGCCGCCAATAGATCCTTCACGCTATGCAGCGGACTGTTCGCGTGCGTCACCAGCATCATGGGGGAACGTCCCGCCAGCATCACCGGCGTGAACGCCTTTTCCGTGTCGTACGGCAGCTTGTACAGCGACGGGTTGGAGGCGAAGGGAAATTGCACCACCAGCAGCGTGTAGCCATCCGCAGGCGACGTCGCCACTGCCTGGGTACCGATCACCGTCCCCGCGCCAGGCTTGTTCTCGACGAGTACCGGCTGCTTCCATTTCGTGCCCAACTTGGCGGCGACGAGGCGGCCCAGCGTGTCGTTGAATCCGCCCACGGGATAGGGCACCACGATGCGTACTGCTCGGGATGGATAGGGTCCATCCTGAGCGCGCGCGGCGCCCAGGCCCACGGAAAGAATCATTCCTAAGATGGCGCTGGTCAACGCGACCCTGCGACGGGATGCCTGCATGCTTGTCTCCTGGTTTTTATCTGCGACGTCACACGTAGGCCAACAGCGGCGTCATGGGAGAAAAGTCTAGAAAGCGCCCAACATCACGTCAATTAATATTAAATTATTATATTCATCACATTAAATGATGATGACTTGCCGGGGCGGCCCTATCCGTAACCGTAGCGCCACTCGTAAAGACCCGCGACAGCATCGGTCTGGCTGTCTCTGAGGTGAACGGCTGCAATTATTGCCTGGCGGTTCACAGCTTCACCGCCGAGCATATGGCCAGGCTGCCTGCCGATGAAATCATTCTGGCCCGTAAGGGCCATTCCACCGACCATAAACGCGATGCCGCCATCCAGTTCGCGCGCAAGGTCATCGAGACTCGCGGCCAGGTCAGTGATGCTGACGTGGAGGTCGTCCGCGATGCCGGATATACGGATGCCAACGTCATGGAGATCGTCGCGCTGGTAGCGATGTATTCCCTGACGAACTTTCTCAATAATGTGTTCGATCCCGAAAAGGACTTTCCCGCCGTTGCGGCGGCGGGCTCGATCTGACGTCGATCCGGGCGCGGTGAACGTCTTCGCGCGTACCTGAATCTCCTATACTCCGCGGCTGGGCAACCCCAAAATCCGACGCAAGGCGCGCATGGTTGGACTTGAAGACGTCGAGCAACTGACGGGCCACCCCGTCGGCGGCGTATGCCCATTCGGCCTGGCAGCGCCTTTGCAGGTGTACTGCGATGTGTCGCTGAAGGAATTCGACGTGGTCTTCCCCGCCGCCGGTTCAAAAAACACCGCTGTCCGTATCGAACCCGAACACATGGCCAGCCTGGTCGAAGCCGAATGGGTCGACGTCGCGCAAGACACCGTGCTGGCTGCGTAGCCGGCGCCACCCGAGAGCGGTAGCCACCGGCGGCGTTTCCCGCGAAAGGCTTAGTGCAACGGCGCGACACCTCCGATCCAGTCCAGGATCAGATCGGCGACCTGCAGATTGTTGCGATCCTGCATGATCATGTGCGAGTTGCCATGGATGCCCACCGCGGGCAGGCTCATCAGGCGGCCTTTTCCACCGGCGTTGTTGAGTGCATCGATGAAGACACCGCAAGCCGCCAGCCGCGGCGCCCATCGCGGAGATTCCTCCACATGGTCGCCGAACACCACAAGGATGGGAATGCCGGCATACGCACCGGCGGTCTCCGGTTTGGGACACTCCGCGGGTTCCATCGCAACGATGGCGGAGATGCCTTGCCGGCTTTGCATGGCCGCCTGGAATGGATAGATGCCAGAGGCCGAATGGCTCACCAGGACCGTATCCTTGAGCTGCTGTGCCAGGTTCACCAGATTGGGCACAGTGGGATTGGGATTGGGCAAAGCCGCCTGCCAGTCCGGCACCATCTGCTGCCACAGCTTGCCACTGGCCTGCACGGGAAACTGCGTGT
This sequence comes from Bordetella sp. LUAb4, assembly GCF_021325795.1. GTDB lineage: Bacteria > Pseudomonadota > Gammaproteobacteria > Burkholderiales > Burkholderiaceae_B > Bordetella_C. Next base: position 444,877 of record NZ_JAHPZX010000002.1, read on the forward strand.
CCGGATAGGCATCCGGATATTTCGGTCCGATGCGGAACAAAGGCCACGCCCCTTCGTGCCCGGCCGCGAACAAGTCGGGTAGCGCGCTGGCTGGTTCCTTGCCCATCTTGGCAGCGTTGATGGGCGCAATATTGGTGGCCGACCGCCCTCGCCCGGACTGATCGATGACATACGTCCCGTAGCCCTTGCGCACGAAGTACTCATCCCAGCCCATGCGGCCGTCGGGCGTCGTCTCCCACGACGCACCCGTCAGGCAGCAACCATGAACGAGCACGATGGCATGGCGGCGCGGATGCTGCGGGATCTGGTAATGCACGTACATCTGATCGACGGTGACGGTGCCATGAGGGTCGATCTTCGGGGAAAGCGACAGCGTGTCCGACGTGAGCTCGCGGCCGCCGACGAAGAAGCTTCCCTGACTGGATATCACCAGTGGACCCGTGGGCGCTGCCGGCGTGCGAGCCGCCGCGCCCGGCGCTTGCCCCGCGGGCGCGGGCGCGGGCGCGGCCACGGTCAACGCAAAACAGGTGGCCGCAACAGCGCCCAGCACGACCTTGGCCAAGGACTGGCGCATCGGCGCCAGGACAGAAGAATAAAAGCGTGGCGGCATGGAAGGCTCCTTATCTCAATCAACACGGGCGCCGGCTGTCTTCACGACCGCGGACCATTTGGCGATCTCCGCATCGACGAAGCCTTGCAACTGCGCGGACGCCAGGCTGCCCGTTCCTTCCAGGCCCAAGGCCAGGAGCTGCTCTTTCACTTTGGTCTCCTGCAGGACCTCCGCCAGCGTGCCGATCAGCTTCTGCTTCACCTCATCGTCCACACCAGCAGGTGCCGCGAGCATGAACCAGGCCGTCAGGTCGAAGCCGGGATAGCCGGACTCGGCGAGCGTAGCCACGTCAGGCGCCGCTTCGGACCGCCGGGCGCTGCTTGCAGCCAGTGCGCGCATCTTGCCGCTCCGGATATAGGGCAGCACCGCGGCCGGATGGTAGAACATGAAGTCCACCTGACCGCCCAACACGGCCGCAAGCGCCTGCCCGCCTTCCTTGAAAGGGATGTGCGTCATCTGGATCGAGGCCATGGACTTCAGCAGCTCGCCCGCCAGGTGCCCGGACGTACCGTTGCCGGCCGAACCGAAAGACAATTTGTCGGGATGCGCCTTGGCATACGCCACCAGCTCCGCCAGCGTCTTATACGGGGCGTCGGACCGCACTACCAGCAAGGTGGGCGTATAGCCCGGCATGGAGATATAGGTGAAGTCGCGCGCCGGCGAATAAGACAGTGTCGGGTATAGCGCGGGATTGATGGCCTGCGTTCCTACCGTGCCCAGCGACAGGACGTAGCCGTCTTTCTTCGACTTGGCCACGTAGTCCGTGCCGATGCTGCCACCCGCGCCGGGGCGGTTTTCCACGATGACCGGCTGGCCCAGCTTCCTGGACATGGCTTCACCGAGCACGCGCCCGACGAGGTCCGTGGACGTGCCGCCGGAGAAAGGCACGATGAGGCGAATCGGATGATCCGGATAGCCTGCGGCAGAGGCCGTTGCGGCCCAGCCGATCACCAGCGCGAATAGCGCCTGGATGAGTTTCTTCATGTTGTCTCCTCGACCCTGGTGGGTTGTGTTTTATTGGCGTTGCTTATCAGGTGACACTTAGCGTGCATTGCTCATTTGCCGAGCCGCGCTGTCAGCTCCGCTCGCACGGCCTCGTTGTGTTCGCCCAGCAAGGGCGCTGCGGTGACCGTCAACGGCCGCTGCCCGTCGAATGACACCGGGCTGCGCACCGTGGTGAAAGCACCGAGCACCGGATGCTGTCCCGTCACCGCGATCTGCAGATGCCTGGCCTGGGGATCCTCCAGCGCCTCGCTGGTGTCGTACATCGGCGCGTGCGGAACGTCCTCGGCCTCCAGCCGCTCGCACCAGACGGCACGGGTCCGCGACTTGAAGCGATCGCTGAGCAGCTCCATGATGGCTTCCTGATTCTGGATCCGGCTTTCGCGCGTGCCATAGCGCTCGTCCTTGAGCATGTCCGGCAGGCCGATGGCGTTGGCCAGGCCCTGCCAGAACTTCTCCGGCGATGACATATGCAAGGCAATCCATTTACCGTCCCCGCACTTCACCACGTAGGACTGCGACACGCTGGGCCGGCTGTAGGGACCCATGACCTCGTTCTGGGCGAAGTAGTGCGTAAAGGCATCCAGATTGAAATGGCTCATGGCTTCCAGCATCGAGACTTCCACCTTGCGGCCATGGCCCGTGCGCTCCCGCTCGTAGAGCGCGCCCAGGATGCCATAGGCGGCGTAGTAGCCCGTCAGTGCATCGGCGATCGCCGGGCCAACCACGCGCGGATTACCCGGGTTGATCAACAGGCCCAGAAACCCGCTGGCCGCCTGCGCCACGGTGTCGTATGCGGGCCGGCCGCTCGCCGGCCCGGTGGCGCCGAAACCGCTGATGGCGCAATAGATCAGCCGCGGATTGATTTCCCGCAGCCGCGCTTCACCCGCGCCCAGGCGCTCGGCCGCGCCGGGCCGGAAGTTCTGGATATAGACATCAGCACCGCGGATCAAGTCGTCGAAGACCTCCAGGTCCTCGGCCACTTTGGGATTTAGCGTGACGCTGCGCTTGTTGCGGTTATAGGTCTGGAAATGCGGGCTGTAGAGTCCTCCACGGAACGCGCGAAAGGGGTCGCCTGTCTCCGGCTGCTCCACTTTGACCACGTCGGCACCCAGATCGGCCAGCATCATGCCGGCCGCCGGCCCGGTGATGAACGTGCCCTGCTCGATGACGCGCACGCCCTTCAGAACTTCGATCATGCAAATCTCCCTGACTGCCGGCGCATCACTGCGCGGTCTTGAAACCCGCGGGGAGCTCCCCGGTGTAGACCACTTCACGCGTGGCCTGATGCGACAAGGCAAACCCGATGCTGTGACTCAGTTCCTCGCACAGGTGCGCGATCAGGCCACCGGTGCGCGCCAGAATGGGCACCCCGCGCAACGCGTCGAGCGGGAAGCCGACACCCAGCAGCACGGCGGGGATGGCGGCCGAGACATTGAGCTTCAGCGGTTTGCCCACCACGTCGGGAATGACTCGTTCAACGGCATCCGCCAGGTGGATATAGGTCAGGTCAGCGCCTTGTTCGCGTGCGACGTCGAACAGCGCTTGCACACGCGGATCGCGGTCCTTGTGCTGGGGATGGCCATAACCGGGTATCGCGCGCTTCGCGTCGCGATAGGCCTTGACCACGGCGGCAGCGGCGGCGTCCACGGTCTGCCCCTGCTCGACCAGCGCACGTATCTCGGTGAACATGCGGCCGGCATTTTCCGAGGCACCCAGGATGACGGAGCCACATCCGAGAATGCCCGCGGCCACGGCACCTTGCATCGCGTCAGGCGCGGCCGCCAGGGTCATGCGACTGGCCTGCACACTCGGAACCAGGCCGTGATCGGCAATCGCCACCAGTGTGGCGTCGACCACCGCCGTCTGGGCAGCACTGGGGCGGCGCCCGGTCACCAGGAAGTAGAAGTACTCGGTGAACGACAGCTTGCCGATAAGCTCCTTGCTCAGGTCCTTGCCGCGCACGATGATGGTTTCGGAGTTGGACGTGCTGATGGCCGTCCGAGGGACGGTTTCCTTGCCGATGATCATGAAGTCTCCAAGAAGGGGGTGGATGTCGAGGACCGGCACTTCTGCCGGCGTGGACACCGCGTTTTGAACAGAAGTCTAGAGAGGCTGAGTGCCAATAAACAGTGGTAAATTTCTGTCCAAACGATCGATGCTATCGATGGTGCCTTGCACCATTCATCGACAACAGGACTAAAGGCTGCCCTCATGGAATTGCGCCATCTTCGTTATTTCGAGGCCGTGGCTGAAACGCTCAGCTTCACCAAGGCAGCGGAGCGCGTGCATGTGACCCAATCCACCCTCTCGCACCAGATCAGGCAACTCGAAGAGGAATTGGGCCAGCCCTTGTTCGACCGTATCGGCAAGCGCGTCTCCATGACGGAGGCCGGCGAGACCTTGTTGCTGAACATCGGTCCGGCGTTGCGCCAGGTTGATGCGGCGGTCCATGCCATCCGCGACAACGAGACCGCGGTCACCGGCGAGATACGGGTGGGCACGACACAGGGCTTCAATATCCGGTTGGTCCCCAAATGTGTCTCGGCCTTCCTGAACCGCTATACCTCGGTGCGCGTGGTCGTGGAAGAACTGCCCGCGCTACAGATCATTGAACGCCTCCAGGAAGGCTCATTGGATCTGGGGATTTCCTACCGTCCCGATGTCGCGCACGACCTTTGGTTCGAGCAGCTTTACACCGAAGAAATGCGGCTCGTCGTGGGTATGAAACATCCCATGGCCAACCGGCGCCGAGTCCGGATGACCGAGTTGCACGGGCTGCGGATCGCCCTGTTTTCCCGGCAGTTTTCGACTCGCCAGCTGCTCGAGGACTGTTTTCAGGCCGCCGGCGCCGTGCCGCTTGTGATCGCGGAATTCAATTCGATAGCCGCGATGCTGGAAGTCGCGCGCAACACGGATGTGGCAGCCCTCATCGGTGCCAGCGCAGACACGGGCGACCAGGAACTACGCTTCATACCGTTGGAAGACCCCACGCCACAACGCACCCCTGGCCTGCTGTGGCGCCGCGGCATTCCGCGCCCCATGACGGTGAAGTACTTCGCCACGATGATACGGCGGGGTGTTGGCAAGGGACTGTAAGGGGCCGCAAGGAACCGACCTAGGGCTCCGCGCGCCACACGCTTGCCAGCCAGGGTTGTTGGTCCCTGGGCAAACCGGCGGGCCGGTAGTAATGCGTGATCTCGGTGAAGCCGGCGTGTTCGACATACTGACGCCAACTGTCGATGTCGTGATAAGCGCCATAGCGGCCGCGATTCCAACCTTCCTCATTCGCACCACGGGGATTGGAAGTAAAAAGAACGCCGCCGGTTTTCAGGGCGGCACGCAGCTCGGTGAGTACGCGCGGCAGCTCCTGGCTCGGCACATGAAACAGCGATGCGTTGGCGTAGATGCCATCGAAGAAGGCAACGGGCAGATCGAGCGCCAGGAAGTCCTGATGCCACACCTCGCAGCCTGAAGCTTCGCGCGCCATCTCGGCGAACCGGCTGGCGCCGTCCAGCCCGATGGCAAGATGGCCACGCGCCGCGAATACGCAAAGGTCCCGGCCCGGGCCGCAGCCGAAATCCAGGATGCGATACGGTGACGGCCCCTGGATATTGTCCAGCAACGCGGCGATATTCTGGCTGACGTCGTGATCGAGCGTACCGGCGCGAAACGCCTCGGCACGCTCTTCGTAATGGCGCAGCGTCTGCTGCGAGATCTGGTTCAGCGCTTCGGCGTTCAGAGGCATGCGGGCTTTCCCAAGTTAAAAATAAATTCGCCGATTACTAGACGACCGGTCTAATGGCTGCTACATTGCGTCCCATGAACACTGCGACAACCGAAACCAACGAGGTCCGCTACAGCATTCTTGCCAATGGCCAGCGCATCATGGCCGGCAAAGGATTTTCAGCGGTTGGCATCAACGAGATTCTCACGGCATCGGGCGTTCCGAAGGGATCGTTCTACCATTACTTTGGATCGAAAGACGCCTTCGGGGTGGCAATGCTCGAAAGCTATTTCGTGGATTATCTCGCCGAGCTCGATGCTACGTTGGCAACACCCAGTCTGAACATGGCGCAGCGGCTCATGAAGTATTGGCAGGATTGGCAAGACACCCAGTCGTTCTTCGACTGCCAGGGAAAATGCCTGGCCGTAAAGCTCGGTGCAGAGGTCGCCGACTTGTCGGAGCCCATGCGTATAGCACTCAAGAACGGCACGGCTGGCATCATAGGCCGATTGGCAGCCGCCATCGAAGCAGGCGTGGCGGAGGGTTCACTCTCCGTCGATGCACCGCCCGCAGCCACCGCACAGTGCCTTTACCAATTATGGCTGGGCGCCAGCGTGATGGTGAAAATCGTCCGTGGCATGCAGCCATTCGAGGCCGCCATGGCGGTCACACGTCAAACCCTGCACCTCTCCCGCTAAGCCGGGCATCGGTACCGCACTTCCCCGGAAGTGCTTTTTTAAACCGCAACACTAGACGACCGGTCTAATTTTTTCCATCAACTGGAGCAAGCACATGAAGATCCTGATGATTCTTACCTCGCACGACCAGCTTGGCGACACCGGCCGCAAGACCGGTTTCTGGCTGGAAGAACTGGCCGCCCCCTACTACATCTTCAAGGATGCCGGCGCGGACATTGTCCTGGCATCGCCTAAGGGAGGCCAGCCGCCGCTCGATCCCAAGAGCAACGAGCCCGACTTCCAGACCGCCGCAACCCATCGTTTCGAGGCCGACAATGAAGCACGAGCCCAACTGGCCGCCACGGTTCGACTCGATAGCGTGGACCAGGCAGATTTCGACACCGTGTTCTATCCCGGTGGCCATGGCCCGCTTTGGGACTTGGCGGAAGACAGGAATTCAATCGCGCTGATCGAGTCTTTCCTGGCGGCGGACAAGCCGATCGCGTTGGTCTGCCACGCGCCGGGCGTGCTTCGGCATGCGAGGAAGGCAGACGGCCGGCCGCTCGTCGAAGGCATGACGGTCACCGGCTTCACCAATACCGAGGAAGACGGCGTACAGCTCACCGACGTCGTGCCGTTCCTGGTCGAAGACGAGCTCAAGGCCAAGGGCGGCAAGTTTTCACGCGGCGATGATTGGGCGTCGTACGTTGTCAGCGACGGCCTGCTGATTACCGGCCAGAACCCCGCCTCCTCCGCCGCCGCCGCCACCCTTCTGCTCAAGCAGTTGGTCGCGCGCAAACACGCTTGAACATAGGCGCTGAAAGGATCCGCATGACGTCCATCGAGCCGGGCGCGGTGGACAGTGACCTTAAGTACAGCACGTCCGGCTCAGCCGCGGAAATGGTGCTGAGTTTGCAAAGATGGACGCGTCCGGGCAGGTTGGGATGGCCTACTGCATCGCCGGCGCGACCAGCAGCGCGCGGCCGAGCGCCGCTGCACGCTCGAGATACTGCCGCGCGACACCAGGAATTTCCAACTGCATGGCGACCGTCGCATCGACGAAGCGGCGCATTTCCATGAGAAATGCCACCTCCGTCTCGGGTGAAGTCAGGATGTGCGCCCGAGCCTCCAGTGCTTGTTTTATAACCGAGCTGTCCAACCTGTAGTCGCCCAACTTTGCCACAACCAAATCGACGACATCGTCGTCGAGCTTCACGCCCTTGTCCGTTAAAAACTTTAAATCCCAGATGTCTCGTGCTTTTAGGAATGGCCGCGCGCTCAACGCCACCAGTTTGTCGGCCAGGATCTCGGGGAGCGGCTCGACCACCAGCAACATCTGACGATGTGGCGCCGGCAAGTGATCGTAGTTCGCGGCCACAGGCAACAGGTCGCGACGGTGTGCCGGCACGCTGGCCACCTCGATGTTGATCACTTGCCTTTGCGGCAAGCTTGGATCGGCCTGCGGAATGTGCACCCTGGCGCGCCAGCGCGCAACGGCAATGCCGTCTTCTGCGCCTTCGGCGCTCTCCTTGTTTTTGGGAGCCAGGATATCAACTTGCAGTCCGTAGGCTTGCCCGACCTCACGCTGCAACAGTTCGGCAAAGGGCGCCATGTCGGCAGGGTCGAAATCGGCGCCCCCCACAAAATCCAGATCCTCGGAATAGCGCGTACCCTGGTAGCACAGGCGCAATGAGGTCCCACCTTGAAACGTGAGACGGGCGGACGCGCCGCTTTGGTTTAGCGCGAAGAGAATCTCGTAGTGCAGGATCTCTTTCATCACCGTCGCGACAGGCACGCGGCGATCTGTCGCATAGCGGCCAGCCAAGGCCAAGAGGTTGTTTTTTGTGCGCATGAAGGGCTCCAGTCTAGGCATTACGTGACCGCCAGGCGGTTTTCATTCCTGTCGGACCCGCCTTCTGAGCCTCCATTGAATTCACGCAATCAGCGAATAGCCCTCGGCGTTCAGTAGCGCTGATGGCCGCGATCAAGTATCGGCTACGTGAGCCTTGGAATTTGCGGATGTGGGGACCGTCCGCGCGGTCATACGTGGAGCAGGCCATCGCTGGTTCCTTCTAACGCTTCCGACGCCGTCACAGGGTTGACCAAGCCAAGGTTACGCCGCGCCTTGGTGAGATCGCGGTGGGCGCGCGCTGGTGTAGCGACCCACATCCCCCGTTGCAAATCCCAAACAACATCGCCTGACAAATGCTCGGGCATCTGAGCAGTGTGTGTGAATTCGATCGTGCCGTAGGGGGTACCGAACGTCTGACTGCGACCGGTAGTCATCACGGTTAACCGCGACGGAATCTGGGAAATCAGCCCTGCTTCCGACAGTGCTGATTCCAGGCTCAGATAGTTGAAGTCCCACGGACGCAGCCACGGGATCAGGCTGCTCAAAACGTCAGGTGGCAAACTGCGCGCGCGGGGGTTTACGTAGAGCCCTCGCGCGACGCGTTCGATAATGCCCGCGTCCTGATGGTTCGTCAGGGCCTTGATGCGCGCACGGTCATCTTCCGGAAAAAGCAGCTTCAGCGTGGCCGCGGTAAAAGCCCAGAAACCGCGCTGATCCCATCGATCGAGGGTTTTGATCAGATCTTTGATTCGCATGATGTCGACGATTCGATTGGTTCTTTGTCGATAAGCTCAGCAATCGCTCGTCGGAAACTGCTCGCCTAGCAAGAGCTGAGCGCATAACGGGCGTTCATCCGTCCAGCGGATCGTCGTGGAAAACGGGTAGCACGCTCATACGAGCCACCGCTGTAGCACTTACTGGATTCCTTTACAGAAAAGGAACCTAAAAGTCGAATTTTCGATAGTTTTTTATTATACATAAAAGGAACTTTTTGCTTCTATAACGGTAGATTTTTTGACTATTGCAATTGAAGCCCCCTTGGCCGCCCCTGGCGGGGGTCAGGCACGCCGATCGCTCGCGCATGATCAAATAAGACCGTTGGAGCGTGGAAAGTAGCCGCGCTAAAGCGCGAAAAGTGCTGCGAGAAGCCGAGGTGGGGTGGCGATTGGATCCTCCCCCCGAATGGAAGGAGAACGTTGCCCCCAAGTAAGGACTTCGACGCTTGAAGACGAGCGGCGCCCCAAGCGACCATCAGCCCCAAGGCAGGAGAGAAACACATGCTTCCCTATCAGGACCCCGATCCACAGGAAACCGGAGAATGGCGCGACGCCTTCGTCGCAATGATGCAAGCGCATGGCGACGAGCGGGGGCTACAGATGCTGCGAGCCCTGCAGGCCTTGCTGCCCACGTCCGCCCAAGCGCAGCTCGCCGTGGATCCGTCGAAGAAGGAGTATGTGAACACCATTGCGCGCGCGGACGAAGCGCCCTTCCCTGGCGATCTGCCAACGGAAGAACGCCTGGCTTCTCTCATGCGCTGGAATGCACTGGCCATGGTCGTCAAAGCTAACAAGGCCTATGGCGAACTGGGCGGCCACATCGCCAGCTATGCGAGTGCGGCGGACCTATTCGAAGTGGGTTTCAACCATTTCTATCACGGGCGAGCCGGAGATGCGCCGGCACAACGGGGAGACCTGGTCTTCTTCCAGCCGCACAGCGCACCTGGCATCTATGCCCGCGCCTATCTGGAAGGCCGCCTGACGGAGCAAGACCTGCTGCACTTTCGCCGGGAGGTCTCGGCCGTGTCCGCCGGCGCCAAGGGATTGTCGAGCTATCCGCATCCTTACCTGATGCCGGATTTCTGGCAATTTCCCACGGGATCCATGGGAATCGGTCCCATCAGCTCCATCTACCAGGCCCGCTTCATGCGCTATATGACGGACCGCGGCATCCTGGACTGCGCGGGCCGGCGGGTCTGGGGGGTGTTTGGCGATGGCGAGATGGACGAGCCCGAAAGCATGGCGGCCCTGACGCTCGCCGCGCGCGAAAAGCTGGATAACCTGACATGGGTGGTGAACTGCAATCTGCAGCGCCTGGACGGCCCTGTCCGCGGCAACGGCAAGATCATCGATGAGCTTGAAAAGCTTTTCTCCGGCGCCGGCTGGAACGTCATCAAGCTGTTATGGGGTAGCGATTGGGACCCGCTTTTCGAGCGCGATACCACGGGCGCGCTGCGCGAGGCGCTGGCACAGACCGTTGACGGCCAAATGCAGACGTTGGCCGCCAAGGATGCCGCCTTCAACCGTAACAACTTCTTCGGCCAGAACGACAAGATCGCCGCCATCGTGGCATCGCTCTCGGACGCACAGATCGATGCGCTCAAACGCGGTGGGCACGACATCGCCAAGATCTACGCGGCGTACCACGCAGCGGTGCACTTCCAGGGCGGGCCGACGGTGATCCTGGCCCATACGAAGAAAGGCTATGGGATGGGGCCCGCTGCCCAAGGGAAGATGACCATCCACTCCAACAAGAAGCTGGAGGCGGAGGATCTGCTGGCGTTCAGGGATCGCTTCGCGCTTCCTCTCAGCGATGATCAGGTCCAGAACCTCGACTTCTTCAAGCCGGCGCCCGACAGTGCGGACATGCGCTATCTGCTGGCCCGTCGCAAGGAGCTCGGCGGATCAGTGCCGAAACGCCACACCGATTGCAGCCCGATTACGCCACCCGAACTCGATACTTGGGGGAAGTTCGCGACCCAGGCGGACGGCAAGGAGATGAGTACGACCATGGCCTTCGTGCGCATGATCGGTGGCCTGCTGAAAGACAGGACGATTGGCCAGCGCATCGTGCCTATCGTGGCCGACGAGGCACGGACGTTCGGCATGGCCAATCTGTTCAAGCAGGTCGGCATCTACTCCAGCCATGGCCAGTGCTATGAACCGGAGGACATCGGCTCCATCCTGTCGTACCGGGAAGCCACCGACGGCCAGATTCTTGAAGAGGGGATCAGCGAGGCAGGCGCTATCTCCAGCTGGACAGCCGCTGCGACGAGTTACAGCACGCACGGCGAGGCGATGCTGCCGTTCTACATCTACTACTCGATGTTCGGCTTCCAGCGCATCGGCGATCTGATCTGGGCCGCGGCCGATCAACGCCCGCGCGGCTTTCTGATCGGCGCCACCTCGGGGCGGACCACGCTCGGGGGAGAAGGCCTGCAACACCAGGACGGCACCAGCCATCTTTGGGCGGCAACGATTCCGAACTGCAAGTCCTACGATCCGGCGCACGCGGGCGAGCTGGCCGTCATCATCGAGCACGGCATGCGGGAAATGATGCTCGAGCAAAAGGACGTGTTCTATTACGTCACGGTGATGAATGAAAACTACAAGCAACCGGATCTGCGCCAAGCCGACCGGGCGGGCGTCCTGCGCGGCGGCTATCTCTTCGAAACCAGAACCGGGAAGCCCGGCAAAGGCGCAGTCACCTTGCTGGGTTCGGGCGCGATATTCCTGGAGGTGCTCAAGGCGGCGGAACGCTTGAACGCGGAAGGCTATACGGTGCATAGCTACAGCATCACCAGCTGGACCGAGTTGGCGCGTGAGGCGCAAGCCCTGCAAGCCGGCGGTGACGCGCCAACCACGGGTTCCTATCTGCGGCAGTTGCTGAGCGGCAGCACGGGTCCTATCGTGGCAGCCTCCGATTACGCCCGGGCCATGCCGGAATCCCTACGCGCCCACCTGCCGGCCGACCGCGCCTATACCACCTTGGGCACGGATGGTTTCGGGCGTAGCGACACGCGGGCAGCACTTCGCGCCCACTTCGGGGTGGACATGCATGCCATCGCCGAAGCAGCGCGCCAGAGCCTGCGATAGCGGGTCCGTCTCCCGGCGCCGGATGGGCGCCGGGATAAGGTGGACGAACCTCACGGGCCTTTTCTTATATGCGGGACGAAGCCGCTGGTCGCGGAAAGGATTTCAATGCCAGCGCCAGGCGCCGCACGCCCTCGGCAATGTCCTTGACCGAGATGCTGGCGTAGCCAAGAACATAGCCGGCACAAGGTCGTTGCCGCGGCGATTCGGCCGACGCGTAGAGTGGCGACAAGGGGCGTATTCCAACGCCGTGGGCCTGCGCGTGGGCGGCAAACGCGGCCTCTGCTGTCGCGGGGATGGGCGCACACCACACGACCACATGCAGGCCGGACGCGGCGCCGTCCACGTCGACGGCGTCGTGAAGATGGGCTTCCAGGGCCTTCAACAGCGCTTCACGGCGCTGCTCGTTCAGTCGGCGGCAGCGCCGGACATGCCGCTCGTAGCTTCCATCCTCGATCATCGACGCCAACACCAACTGCTCTTGACGAGGCCCATGGCGGTCTATCAGGCGTTTGGCCTCACGAAAGAGCGGCACCAGGTCGGGCGGCAGCACCAGATAGCCCATGCGCAGCTGCGGCGAAAGCGCCTTGGAAAAGGTGCCCACATAGATCACACCGGCCGAATCGTCGATCGACTGCAGGGTGTCGACGGGCCGCATACCGTAGCGGAATTCCCCATCGTAATCATCCTCGATCACCCACGCGTGTTGCGCCACCGCCCACGCGAGCAGATCCTTGCGCCGTTGGATGGGCATCACCGCCCCTAGCGGGAATTGATGGGACGGTGTGACATAGGCCAGCTTGCAACGTTTCGCGGGCAGCTTGCGGGGATCGAGCCCCATCCCATCGACGGGCAGCGCAATGACTTGAGCATCTGCCGCTTCAAACACCCGGCGTGCCATCGCGTAGCAGGGATCTTCTACGACAACGCGGTCCTTGGGGTCGACGAGCACGCGGGCACAGAGGTCTATGGCCTGCTGGGAGCCCTGGACGATGATGATTTGTTCCGCGTCGCATTGCAGGCCCCGCGCACGGCGCAGATAGCCTCGCAGGGCATTGCGTAAAGCCCTCTCCCCTTCGGGCGCATCGTAGGCCATCCAGCGCTGGCGTTGCACCAGCATGCGGTTGTAGGCGCGCCGCCAGGCAAGCAGAGGAAAGTCCAGTGCAGCCAGCGCGCCATATTGGAAATCGATAAGCGACTCGATCGCCACGGGGGAGACCGTGGCCGCGGCATACGGCGCGATCCGTTTGCCGTACGCGGAGACCTCGCGCAGATGGCCGGACCTGATAGCTACGGCTTTCGTCGCGGCTTGCTTGGACAGCCCCGTGGCGACGCTCGCCCGTTTGCCCAGTTGGGTTTCCAGATAGCCTTCGGCCGCCAGTTGCTCGTAGACCGTGGTCACGGTGGAGCGGGAGACCGCCAGATCCTCGGCGAGCGCCCGTGTCGATGGCAGTGCCGCACCCGCCGCAAGGGTGCCATCCAGGATTTGGCCTCGGATCAATAAATAGATGCCTCGACTCGTCTTTCCTTCCGCGGCGGATGAAGAAATGCGCTTGGTCACTGGACTTCCTGTTTTTGCAATATCTGGCTATTCGTCGCCGGCCAGATTTGCGTAATAGTACTAGCCTCCGTCTACACGCCGAAGTGGACCGACCGCTACTCTCGAGCGCCAGCCAGATCGCTCGACCGTCACCCGCGCGCATCCGGGTGCGCCAAGGAAATCCCGAGAGCGGCACGGCGGGATAGCCACGGGCTCGGACGGTAGCGCGGATCGCGATACCGCATGTACAAGCCATCCAGGATACGCATGACCACGGTGGCGCCCAAGTGATCGCCCAGTTCGAACGGCCCTTTGGGATAGCCAAGCCCCAGCCGTACCGCCTGGTCAATGTCGGCGGGTGACGCAATGCCCTGCTGGGCCATATCGCAGGCAACGTTGACGATGGCCGCGCACACACGTTGCGCAATGAAGCCCGGGCTGTCGTTGATAACGGCGACGTTCGTCCCATCCGCCGACAGCAATCGGCGCGCGAGATCTCGCGCCGCGTTATCCGTTAGCGGCGTCAGCATCAGCGTGCGCCGGCCCTTCAGAAACAAGGGATCCAAGGCCACCGTCCAACGTGCGTCCACCTTTGCCTGCACACTGGCTTGCGTCGCGTCATCGCCTATCGGCAGCAGAATGCAGAGGGCATCCGCTGCGCAGGCTTGCCCGGCAGACCGTAGGGCCGCCGGAGAATCGTTGACGATAGCCGCCCCCGCGCGCTCCAGCAACGCCAATACCGCTACGCGCTTACCCGGGATCTCGCACGGCCCTACCCACACCGGCATATCCGCAGCATCCGGCATGACGCTCTCCGGCGGATCGATACGCAGTCCTTCCGCGTCGTAGGCGTAGAAACCGCTACCGCTCTTGCGTCCTAATAACCCGCCCGCCAGCCGCAGGCGCGTGATTGGCGACGGGCGGAAGCGCGGCTCTTCGTAGAACTGATGGTAGATGGATTCGCCCGCCGGATGCGAGATATCCAAACCGGTCAGATCGAACAGCTCGAACGGTCCCATCTTGAATCCGCAGGCTTCGCGCAGCACGCGGTCTATCGTGGCGAAGTCGGCGATCTGTTCACTGGCGATGCGCAAGGACTCCGGCCCGTAGGCCCGCCCGGCGTGATTCACAATAAAGCCCGGGGTGTCGCGAGCGCGCACTGGGTGATGGCCCAGCTTGCGCGTCAGGGCTTCCAGCGCATCGACCACAGCGGGCGCGGTACGCGCGCCGCCAATCACTTCGGCGATCTTCATCCGGGGCACGGGGCTGAAGAAGTGCAGGCCGCCAAAACGCTCCGGATGCCGGCAGCGGGCGCCGACTTCCGTCACCAGCAATGAGGACGTGTTGGTCGCCAGCACCGCCGTTGTCGCAACGATGTCCTCGATCTGTTCAAACAAGGACCGCTTCGCGGCCAGGGACTCCACGATCGCCTCGATGACAACCTGGCACGGAGCCAGGTCCTGCAGTCGCCCGGCGAGCGTCAAGCGGGACATGTGCCGCTCCACGCTGTCCGCCGAGTGGCCTTCTTTGTGCGCCTGCCGACGCAAGCCTTTGTCGATTTCCGCGTGCGCCAACGCCAGCGCTTCTTCCCGCTGGTCGAACAGGACTACCGGAAGGCCGGCCGCCAGCGCGATCTGCGCGATACCGCGGCCCATCAAGCCGCCGCCGACGATACCCAAGGTCATCGTGGAAAAATTCAACATCATCTGGTCCCGAGCGCGCAATCAATCCAACTTGATATTGGCCTTGCGGATGACGTCGCTCCAGCGGGCCTGCTCTTGCGCGACATAGGCGCCGAATTCCTCTGGCGAGGACGGCTCGATGACATAGCCCAAAGGCTCGACGATTTCCTTGAACTTGGGATCGGCCACCGCCTTGCGCATGGCGTCATTGAGCTTGGCGACCACTTCCTTCGGCATGCCGGCCGGGCCGATCAAACCGTACCAGCCAGACACCTCGAAATTGGGCACGCCGGACTCCGCAATCGTCGGAATCTCGGGCGCGATGGACAAGCGCTCCTTGCTGGCGAACCCGAGGAGACGCGCACGGCCGGTCGTCACCATATTCATCGAGTATGGGCCATCGAAGAGGCCATCCACCTGCGCGCCCATCAACGCCGATTGCGCCGGGCCGCCGCCCTTGAAGGGCACATGCAGCACGCGAATGCCGGCCATGGACGAGAGCAGTTCGATGGCCAGATGGCTGGTATTGCCGTTGCCGGACGACGCCATGCTCACCTCCCCCGGCTTCTTCTTGGCGTAGTCGATGAATTCCTGCACGGTCTTGACCGGGAACTTGCTGTTCACATAGAGCGCCAGGGGCAGGCTGGCCACCTTGCCGATAGGCGTGAAGTCCTTGGCGGTATCGTACGGCAGCTTGTACAGGCTGGGATTGATGGCGTGCGCCGCCAGAACCAGGCCCACCGTATAACCGTCCGGATTGGCGCGCGCCACCGTTTGGGTGCCGATAATCGCGCCTGCCCCCGCCTTGTACTCCACGACGACGGACTGCTCCAGGTACTTGCTTAGCAACACCGACAGCGGTCGCGCCACGGCATCGGCCGAGCCGCCAGGGGGGTAGCCGATCACCATCTGAACGGGGCGATCAGGGTAGGCGGCGAGCGTTGGGGCAGCGGCAAGGACCGAGGCGAATGCCAGGCTGGCGCAAAGCGCCTTGATGGAAAAACCGATTTTCATGTTGTCTCCGGATTGATTTGTTTTGGAAGAGATGAGGTTCAGCGTTCGAGCGTCCGAACGGTGTCCGCGTAGCGCAAGGGCGCGTCGGTGACGCGCTCCAGCGCAGCGCGGGAAAGTCCCGCGACCATGGCCTTGACCAGAAAGCCCTCGCCGGGCTCCACGTCGAGGATGGCAAGATCGGTATAGACGCTGGTGACGACGCCGAGCCCGGTCAGCGGCAGCGTGCACTGCTGGACCAGCTTGGGCACGCCGTCTCTATCCGTGTGCTGCATCGCGACGATGACACGGCGTGCGCCGACCACCAGATCCATGGCGCCGCCTATACCGGGTACGTCGTCCTCCTGCCCCACGGACCAGCTCGCCAGGTCGCCGTTGACCGCCACCTGGAAGGCGCCCAATACCGTCAGGTCCAGATGGCCGCCGCGCATCATGGCAAAAGACATGGCTTGATCGCATAGCGAAGCGCCGGGAATCAGCTGTACATATTCCTTGCTGGCGTTGATCAGGTCGATGTCACCCGCAACCCCGTCCGGCACGCCGCGCAGGCCCAGGATGCCGTTCTCGCTATGCAGGACGATTTCCTTGGTTTCATCGAGGTAGCGCGCCACCATGGTCGGGATGCCGATCCCCAGGTTTACATAGCTGCCCGCCGGGATGTCCGCGGCCACCAGTTGCGCAATGCGCGTCCTGGATAATTTGGGTGTCTGCGCTTCAAGCGTCTGCATGTGCCGCTCCCTTGTGAACTACCGTCTTGATGAAAATGCCGGGCGTGGTAACCGCCTCGGCCGGGATGGCACCCAAGGGAAGCACGTCGTCCACCTGCGCGATACTGTGCCGCGCGGCCATGGCCATGATGGGACCAAAGCTGCGGCCCGCCATGCGGTAGGTGAGATTGCCCCAGCGGTCGCCGTGACAGGCCTTGATCAGCGCGAAGTCGGCGCGCAAGGGTTGTTCGAGCACGTAGCCCACGCCGTCGATGACACGTTGCTCCTTGTCCGCCGCCACCGGCGTGCCGTAGGACGTAGGCGTGAAGAACGGTCCCAGGCCGGCCCCGGCCGCACGCATGCGCTCCACCAGCGTTCCTTGCGGCACGACTTCCAGTTCGACCTTGCCGGCACGGTAGAGCGAGGTGAACACATCCGCGCCGGACGATTTGGGATACGAGCAGATCACCTTGCGGACCAGGCCCGCCGCCAGCAGCGCGGCCAGGCCATAGTCGCCGGTCCCCGCGTTATTGCTGATGAGCGTGAGGTCGGACGCTCCATGCCGCACCAGGGCGTGCAGCAGCTCGCGGGGCAGGCCCGAATCGCCGAAGCCGCTGACCATCACGGCGGCGCCGTCGGGAATGCGCGACACCGCATCCTGCATCGTCGTGGCTATCTTGTTGATCATGATTATGTTGGACGAAAAAGTTGAGATGACGCCATCAAAGCGTGGCGGCGGAGCCCAGCAGCGCGGTCGATTGGCTGGATAGCGTCGCGCCATTGCCGTGCACCAGCACCACATCGGCGCTTTGCTGGCGCGCGCCGGCGGTACCTCGCAGTTGCGCCACCGCCTCCAGGACCAGGAACACGCCATACATGCCTGGATGTCCGAAGGACAAACCCCCGCCATTGGTGTTGACGGCCAGGCCGCCACCCGGTGCGATATGGCCGCCGGTGACGAAGCGGCCTCCTTCCCCCTTGGGGCAGAAACCGAGGTCTTCCAGAAACAGAATGACGTTGATGGTGAAGGCGTCGTACAGGCACAGCAGGTCGACGTCCTTCGGCCCCAGGCCGGCGGCCGCGTAGGCGCGGGCCCCGGATCGGGAGGCAGCGGTCACGGTCAAGTCCGGCATCGAGGAGATCTGCCGATGCCACGTCTCGGTGGCGCAGCTCAAGACATAGGCCGGCTTGTGGCGCAAGTCGCGGGCGAGATCCGCACGGGTCAAGACGAAGGCGCCGGCACCATCGGTCAACAGGCAGCAGTCGCGCACGCTCAGCGGATCGCTGACCATTCTGGCGTTCAACACCTCTTCGATGGTCAGCGGATCCTGCATATAGGCATCCGGATTGAGCCTGGCCCAGGCCCGCGCCGCGACGGCAACCTCGGCTAGCTGCGCGCGCGTGGTGCCGTATTGGTGCATGTGACGGGAGGCCGCAAGCGCATAAGACGTGATCGGTTGCAGCGGCTGGTACGGCGCCTCGAAGGGCAAGGGGTCGAGCACCGCCCGCATTTTTCCGACGGCGGCCCGATCCAGTGTAGAAGTACGCTGCGTGCTGCCATAGCAGACCAGGACCGCCTTGCATTGCCCCGTCAGCAAGGCATGTATCGACGGCCCAAGATGGGCGACGAAGCTGGAGCCGCCCAGCATGGTGCTGTCGATGAAGGTCGGCCGCAAGCCCAGGTATTCCGCCACCGGCATCGCCCACATCGTGGCCGACGCGCTGCAGGTGCACAGGCCGTCTATGTCGGCCATGCGCAGACCCGCGTCCAGGACGGCTCGTTGCGCGGCCTGGGCCAGGATTTCCATATCGGTGTAACCCGCGGCTTCGCCCAGGCCCGCATGCCCGATGCCGACGATGGCGGTGCCGCCGCGTTGCTGTTCGATCGACATCATGCCCCTCCCGTCGTATCCGCGCGCTTGAAAAGCACGATGGGCGCGCCCGCCTCTTCGCCCACGTAGGCTTGCACGCGGTCTCCTATCCGGACCTGGCCGGGCGCGGCATCGGCCACGCGCGACATCATGCGGAAGCCTTCGACCATGTCGATAAGGCTGACGTCGTAGGGGCCGCCGGCTTTGTCGGAACGTCGTACCGTGGTCGTGGCATAGATGGTGCCCAGGCCGGCCGGCGTGACCCAGTCGAATTGGTCATGGCTGCATGTGGGGCAGATCTGGCGGGGGTAGAACACCGTGGTGGCGCACGCCGTGCACCTTGGCACGCGCCAATCGCGCTGGGAGAGATACTCGAAGTACTGGCGTTCAACACCCACTGCGGTCTGTTCGGCTCGCTCTGCCTGGTCGTTTGCTGGCGTCATGCCCGGTCTCCTCGTGTTGCGTCCAGGCTCAGCGAAGCATCATGGGCGCGCTGCGCGAAGGCCCGCGCTTGTCCCAGATAATTGGCCGGGTCCGTCATCGCCGCGATGGCGTCCGCGTCGAACTGTGCCGTCACCTGTGGGAAGCGCGCCAGGGCGGCCGCCAGGCCGATCGATTCGTCGCAGGCCAGCCGGCAGGCGTCGTAGACCACATCGTGCGCGGGCTGGCGTCCCATCGCCGGCGCCAACGCCATCATCACCGCCTCGGCGACGATCAGGCCGTTGGTCAACCGCAGGTTGTCGCGCATGCGATCGACATCGACGATCAGCCCATTCAGCGCGAATTTGGCCTGATGCAAGGCGCCAGCGGTCAGGATGAAACTCTCTGGGATGGCGATCCATTCGGCGTGCCAGGGGCCGGTGGCTCGCTCGAAGTCCTGCACCATGCCATCGACCATGAGTCCGGCATGTTGGCGCACCGCCTTCGCGGCGGCCAGCATCAGCTCGCTGGAGATAGGATTGCGTTTCTGCGGCATGGTGCTGCTGGCGCCGCGGCCTTTGACGAAAGGCTCATAGACTTCGCCGAATTCGGTGGACGCCATCATCATGATGTCGAGCGCGACCTTACCCAGCGATCCGGTGATCAACGCCAGCAGGTTCACGGCTTCCGCGAAGCCATCGCGCGCCACGTGCCACGGGGTAGGCGCCACATGCAGGCCCAACTCGCGCGCCAAGCCGTCCTGCACGGCAAGACCGCCCTCCCCCATGGACGCGAGGGTGCCCGCCGCGCCGCCCAGTTGCACCAGCTCGACGCGTTCGCGCAACTGCGCCAGCCGCACTTGATGGCGATCGAACATCGTCAGCCACACGGCGGCCTTGTAGCCGAAGGTCACGGGCAGCGCGTGCTGCAGGTGAGTGCGTCCCGCCATGGCCGTGTCGCGATGGGTCTCGACCAGACGGCGCAGCGCGCCGCGCACTTGCACCAAGTCGGCCTCGACAAGATCCAGGCCAGCGCGCACCTGCAATACACTAGCCGTGTCCATGATGTCTTGCGTAGTCGCCCCCCAATGCACATACCGGCCAGCGTCCCCGCACAGGCTGGAGAGTTGATGCACCAAGGGCAGAATGGGATATCCCACAATGTCGGTCTCCTCGCGCATCTTGTCGAAATCGATGCGCGAGAGCTGCGCTTCGGCGGCGATGGTCTGCGCCGCCGCGGAGGGAATCATTCCGCATGCGGCCTGCGCGCGGGCAAGTGCGACTTCCACTTCGATGTAGCGCTGCACCGTTGACACATCCGCGAAAACGGCGCGCATCGCGGGAGTGCCAAAGGCATCACGGAACAACAGGGAATCAATCGCGGTACTGCTGGAGGTGGGAATAGGCATAGTCAAGTAAACTTCTAAAAACGGACTTATTCATATGTTCGGACATAGTCTATCAAGCCTTTTTCCCGTGGGTAACCTAGGGTTATCCCCTGCACGACGCTAATTGAGAGGAAATGAGAATGCCCAAAGTCACGTATCCCATGGTGGTAAGGGAACTGACCGCTGCGATCGCGGAGGGCCAATATCCAGTCGGGGCGCTTCTCCCCACCGAACTCGAATTGAGCGCGCACTACGGCACCAGCCGCCACACCATCCGCGCCGCGATGCAGGAACTGCAGCATTTGGGATTGGTATCGCGGACCAAGAGCGTCGGTACGCGAGTCGAAGCGCGCGAACGCAAGCAGGGTTTCCAGCAGACCCTGGCGTCGCTGGATGGCTTGACTCAGTTCGGCAAGACGCACGTGCGCCAGGTGCAGCAGGTGGAAGAGATCGTCGTCGATCTGGCGCTTGCGCGAACGCTGGGCTGTCCGGGCGGTACGCGTTGGATGCGGGTGTCGAGCCTGCGCTTACCGGCTGCCGATGCGACGCAACCGGTGGGATGGACGGATGTCTATTTCGACTCGATCTATGCCGATGTCGTGCCGGTGATCAAGGCGGCGCCGCAGACCTTGGTCAGCGAGATCATCGAAGAGCGTTACGGCTGCCGCATCGCAAAGGTGCGGCAGACGGTTGATGCGGTGAGCGTGCCCGGGCATCTGGCGGAGCCGCTGAATGTGGCGGCGGGGTCGCCTGCGTTGCAGATCGTGCGTACTTATCTGGACGCCACCAGCCGGCCGTTCGAGATCAGCGTGACGGTACACCCGGCGGGGCGGTTTTCGCTTTCCATGATGTTGACCCGAAATGTGGAATGAGGGTGGTCGCTCCGGCGAGCGAGTGCCGGCGGCGGGATTGCCGCGCATACCTGCTTTGCCTGGGCCTACATAGCTCTTCTCCAGGGCGGCGGCTACGATACTCCCCTCATACAAATACAAAAGTCAGAGGAGACATCGTGCGGATTGCACATGCGGTGGCAGTCGCCGGGCTGTGCCTGGGCATAGGCTGGGGAATCGGCGCTCAAGCAGGGGGTTACCCAGACCACCCTCTCAAGCTGGTGGTCCCCTTCCCGGCAGGCGGCGCAACCGACTTGATGGCGCGGGCGCTGGCGCGTGACCTGGGCGGGAAACTGGGACAGTCGGTCGTCGTGGAAAACCGCGGAGGCGCGGGCGGCGCGATCGGTGCCGAAACGGTGGCGAATGCGGCACCGGACGGCTACACCCTGCTTTATTCCACCATGGGCGTGTTGACGATCAATCCATCGCTCTACCCCAAGCTGCGCTATGACCCGCAAAAGAGCTTCGCGCCGATCTCGCTGACCAACCTGACATCCAACCTGCTGGTCGTCAATAACGACCTGCCGGTCAAGTCCGTGGCGGATCTCGCCGAACTAGCACGGCGCCGCCCCGGCGAGCTTACCTTCAGTTCATCTGGCAACGGCACGACCAGCCACCTGGCCGGGGAAATGTTCAAATCGACGGCGAAGGTCGATATCCGCCACATTCCCTACAAGGGCACCTCAGGCGCAATCAACGACTTCCTGGCGGGCCGCATTTCGATGATGTTCGATACCTCGTCAAACTTCGTTGAACTGGTCAAGCAGGGGAAGATCAAGGCGCTGGGCGTGACCAGTCCCCAGCGACTGCCCGTCTTGCCAGATGTCCCTTCCATATCGGAATCGCCCGGTTTTTCGACGTATGAAGTCACGCTGTGGTCCGGCGTCCTGGCGCCTGCGGGAACGCCGCGGGCCGTGATCGACCGCCTCAACCAGGATATCGGCGCGGTAATGAGCGCGCCGTCGATGGTCAGCCTCATGGCTGACTACGGCATCCGCACGACCCACAGCACGCCGGAAGCTTTCGCCGAACGCATCCGCCTCGATACGCAGAAATGGGCGCAAGTGATCCAGCAGTCTGGCGCACATGCGGACTGAGGTCCTGGAGATTCAAATGAAACTGCATTGGTCCCCGCGCTCCCCCTTCGTGCGCAAAGTCATGATCGTGCTGTATGAGACGGGCATGGCGGAGCGCGTGGAATTGGTTCGCACCCCGGTGGCGATGGACAAGCCGAATCTGGCGCTGATGGCTGATAATCCGCTCCTCAAGCTGCCCACGCTCGTTCTGGACGACGACGTCGCGCTCTATGATTCGCGCGTCATCTGTGCGTACCTGGATCAACTGGCAGGTGCTGGCCTGCTACCCATCGACCCGCAAGAAAGACTGACGGCGGAACGACGCCAGGCACTCGGCGACGGACTGCTGGACGTATTGCTGCTCTATCGCCAGGAACGCGCCAAGCCCCCAGCGCGGCAGACGCCTGCGTGGTTGGACGCCTTCGCGGTGAAAGTGAGCGCGGTACTGGCCTGCCTGGAAACCGAGGCAGCCGCGCTGCGGACGACCCGCTTCGACCTGGGCCTGATCGCCATCGGCTGCGCGCTTTCATATCTGGATTACCGATTCGCCGACCTGCCATGGCGCGCCCGGCACCCTGCCCTGGCAGCCTGGCACGAGACTTTCCGCGCGCGGCCTTCGGTAGCGCGCAGCGAGCCCGACGACAAGGCAAACTGAGGATACGCCATGAGCCGCATTCCTTTTCCGCAACCCGAGACAATGACCCCGGCACAGCGCGAGGTCTACGATCGAATCGTCGCCGGGCCGCGCGGTCGGCTGGTTGGACCGCTACGAGCGGCATTACACAACCCCGAACTGGCCGACCGGTGGCAAGCCTTGGGTGCCCTGCTACGCTTTGGGACCAGCCTGCCGCCCCGGGTGAGCGAGCTGGCCATCGTGGTCACCGCCAGGCGCTGGAATAGCCAGATCGAATGGCACATCCACGCGGGGGCGGCGGCGGATGCTGGTGTATCGGCGGACGTGCTGGATGCGATCCGCGCGGGACGCCAACCAGTCTTCGACACCTCGGCCGATGAAGTCGTCTACGAATACGCTCGCCAATTGCAGGAAAGCGGTCGAGTCGACCCGACGCTATACACCTCCGCGCTCGGATACTGGGGTGTTGCCGGCGTGGTTGAACTGACGGCGGTCATCGGCTACTACACGATGGTATCGATGACGCTGAATGCGCACGAGATTCCCATGCCGGATGACGCACCCGAGCCCTTGGTCGTGCCCACCGAAGAAAGCCAGCCGACGCTAAGCCGCCTGGCCCCGCTCAAGCGCGGACGGACGGCGGAAGAACCGGAGCGTAACCGCCATGACAGCTGATCGCGAGACGCTCCCCTACATTCCCGCGCAGACGGAAGCACCGCGCATGCCGGGACGGCCCTCCCACGCGCTTCCGGGCAATGCCTGCGATGCGCATTGCCATGTGTTCGGCCCCTTCGACCGGTTCCCACTGCGGCACCCCTCTTCATACGCCGCGCCTGATGCGCCGGCCGCGCGCTACCTCTCCATGCTGGACACCCTTGGCGCACAACGTGGCGTGCTGGTACAACCGGCGCCGTATGGCGCGGATCCAGCCGCCTTGCTGGATGCGCTACGGCACGGCGGCGACCGGCTGCGCGGCGTGGCCGTCGCCGACGCCAGCGTCAGCGATGCCGAACTGCGCGCGCTCCGTGACGGCGGCGTACGCGCACTGCGCTTCCTGGAGGCACGCGACCCCGCTGGACGGCTGTTTCCCGGCAGCGTCGGCTTCGACCAGATCGCGACCCTGGCGCCGCGCATGATTCACCATGGCCTGCATGCGCAGTTGTGGGGGCCGTGCGACGTCTATGTGCGGCACCTGCCGGCGTTGGTGCGCCTTGGACTGCCGCTCGTTATCGATCACCTGGGAAGCCTGGTGCCGGCACGAGGCCCACACGATCCGGCCTTCGAAATCCTGCACAAGTTCCTGGCCGACGGTGCCATCTGGATCAAGCTGACGCTGTGTCGCGTCGGCGCCGCGCCTTCATATGCCGACGCGCGCTTCATCCACGATGCGTTCACCTCCGCCAATCCCGACCAGGTCGTCTGGGGCTCGGACTGGCCGTTCGTGCGTATGGGAGACCGGGCGCCGACAGCCGATGCGCTGTTGGACGTCGCCTGGGATTGGCTGGGCACCGATGCCTTGCGCCGCAAGGTGTGGGCAGACAACCCGCAGCGCTTGTACGGCTTTCCAGCTGAATGAGCGGCCCGTTGGGTCGATCAGGGACTGACGCGCCAGACGCCTTCGCCGGCAATCTCATTGGCCAGCGTTTCGATCTGGCCGGCGACTTCCATGACGGTACGACTCGGGCCTTTGCTGCGCGAGTACGCCATCGAGATGATGCGGCCCAACGCCGGGTCGCGCACGGCGGCCGCGCTCAACCTTCCCTCGTGGACCTCCTGCCACACGGCGTGCAGCGGCAGCACCGTATACATGTTCTCGTGCTCGACGATGGATTTCATCAAGGGCAAGGAGTCGGCCTCGATCAGCGGCGCAATGGTGATCCTGCGCGTGCGGGCAATACCGTCAAGCGTATTGCGCAAGCCGTTCGGTGCACCCGGCAGAATGAACGGCAACCCATCCAACGCATCAAAGCGTACTTCTTCAGCCTGCGTAAGGGCATCGCCTGCCGCCCCCACCAAATAGGAATCGACGTACGCCAACGCCGTCTCCCCAGGCGGACACTTCTCCGCATAGCGATACAGGATCGCAATATCCACGCGGCTGTCGGTCAGCCACTCCTCGATCTGCCCGCTCGACCCCTCGAATATCCGTAAGTGCACTTTCGGATATTGCCGGCGCAGCCGCGAAAACAGTCGGCGTATCAGCGGGTGCGCGGTCGACGGCAGCAAGCCCAGCCTGACCTCTCCCGCCGGCTCACGCGCCTGACCGTTGACTTCCAGCTCCAGGCGCTCGGCGTTTTCGAGCAAGGCGCGGACCAGCGGGAACAAACGCTCGCCGACTTCCGATAGATGCACCCCACGCCCGGTACGGTTGAATAGCCGCGCGTTGCATTCGCGCTCGAGCGCGTTGATACGACGGCTCAGGACCGACTGGTCCTGGTCCAGGTGCAATGCCGCGCGCGTGATGCTGCCGAGTTGGGCAACAGCGACGAAGGCGCGCCACTTGTGCAGGTCGGCGGTCAGATCCTGGCTGGGTCCAGTGGCTTTGGGAAGGGGCATGTGGGGGGTGCGGGAGAAAAAGGCGACCCCACTATACGCCGCCAGCCGCCCGCTGTGGCCCGCGGACAACGTAGCGGGTGTTATCCCCTATTCCAGCCGCAAGTTGCCACGCCGGATGACTTCGGCCCATTTGCGCGAGTCCCCCTCCATCAGCTGGCGATACGCTTCCGGGCTGTTGGCTTGCGGTGCTGCCCCCTGCTCGATGAGTTTGGCGCGCAGCGCCGGATCCTGCAGGGACTGCGCGATAGCCTCGGCCATGCGGTTCACGATATCGGCCGGCGTTCCGGTCGGGGCGATGACGCCGTAGTTGGACTCGACCTGCACGTCCGGCAGACCCAGCTCCTTGGTCGTGGGCACGTCCGGCAAGCCCACGAAGCGTTGCTCGCTGCCTATCGCCAAGGCGCGCATCTTACCCGCCTTGATCAGGCCCAGGACGGCGGAGGCATCCGCCGGCAACAACTGTACTTCCTGGGACAGCAAGGCCGTGACGGCGGGCCCGGCGCCTTTGTAGGGCACATGCAGTAAATCGATGCCAGCTTGCTGCTTGAGCACCTCGCCTGCCACATGCGGGGTGGTCAGGTTACCCGCCGATCCGAACGTGTACTTTCCCGGATTCTGTTTAGCCGTCGCGACGAAGGCTGGCAGCGTGGTTTCGGGCAGTGCGGGATTGACCACGAAGACGATCGGAATGTGAGCCACCAGCGAAACGTACTGTATCTTGGCGACGTCATAAGGTACCTTCATCACATGAGGCAGACCCGCGATCGCGCCCGGCACGCCGAAGCCGAAGGTACTGCCGTCCGGCGTGGCGCGCATCGTCGCGTCGACGCCAATGGTGCCGGACGCGCCGGCCTTGTTTTCCACGACAATCGGCTGGCCGAGTTTCTGGCCCAATGTTGGAGCCAGCAGCCGAGCCAGTACGTCGACCGAGCCTCCCGGCGGATACGGCACGATCATTCGTATGGGCTGGTTGGGCCACGCGCCGGCAGCCTGGACGTGCGGGGCGGTCAGCGATTGCAGGGCCAGACCGCCCGCCAGAATGGCGCAGCGGAAAGCGAAACGCATTTTCATCGATGTGTCTCCTCGGTCTATTTTTTGTAGGCGTTCATAGGCGTTCATAGGCGGCGCTGCCAGTGCGCAGCGGCCCGGTTGCCGGTCAACGGCCCTTGAACACCGGGGCTCGCTTGTCCAGGAAGGCCTGGCGCGCCTCCTGCGCGTCTTCAGTCCGGGCGATGGCCGCGGTCATGTCCTGCTCATAGCGATAGCCGTCGCGCAGGCTCATTTCCTCGATCGCATTCAGGGTCTGCTTCGCCAACACCGATGCCAGCGGGCTCTTCGATGCCAACTCGCGCCCCAGCGCCATCGCTTCATGCATCAACGTATCCGGGGGCACCACCGCTTCGACGATCCCCAGCCGGTAGAGTTCGGCACCGTCCACCCGCAGTCCGGTCAGCATCATGCGACGCAGGCGCGAATGGCTGAACAGGCGCATACCGTGCCGGCCGCCACCTAGCAAACCCACATTGATCTCCGGCAGGCCCACCGTGGCGGACGAGGATGCGAGCAGGATGTCGCACGATGCCGCAATGGCCAGGCCCGCGCCGAGCGCCGCGCCATTGATTGCACATACCACCGGCTTGGCGCATTCGCGCAGTGCGTGAAAGCACTCGCGAGTGCGCCGCGAATGTTGCGGCAGGTCGCCCGGCCCCTTGATGGTCTCGGCGCGGCCCTTCAAGTCGGCACCCGCGCAGAAATTCTTGCCTTGCCCGGACAGCACCACGGCGCGGACCTCTGGTGTTTCCGAGATGCGATCCAGCACCCAGGAAAGCTCGTTCATCATCGCCGTGGTCAGGGCATTCACGGGTGGATTGGCGAGGAGCACGACGGCGACGCCGTCCTCCACGGCCACGTCCAGGGCGGTATAGGGGCCGGTCAAGGCTTCGGGCATCTTCATGGCGGTGTCCTTTGCTGATCAAATGATATTGCGCTCGCGCAACGCCTGGATTTGGCCTGGGTCCAGCCCCAGACCGCCCAGAATCTCGTCGGTGTGCTCGCCCAATAGCGGCGGCGCGCGATCGGCGCGCAAGGCGGCGCCACCAAAGCGCAACGGACTCATGACCTGCGGCACAGCGCCCGCCACGGGGTGCGGCAGGTGGCGCAACATCGCGCGGTGAACCACCTGTGGATCGTCGAATACCTCTGGGACGGAATTGATGGAGCCAGCGGGCACGCCAGCCTGTTTGAGCTTTTCGAGCCAATGCGCGCGCGGCTTACTGGCGAACGTCGCGTCCAGCACAGGATCCAGACTTCCCTGGTTCCTGACCCGCTTGCCGTTCGAGGCGTAACGCTCGTCGTGAGCGAGCGCGGGTTGGCCTATCGCCCCGCAAAACGCGACGAACTGCGCGTCGTTACCCACCACGATCACGATGTCGCCGTCGGCGCAGCGAAACGTGCGCTGGGGTTGAATGTTGGGATGCGCGGTACCGGTACGGCCGGGCACACGCTTACCCAGCAGGAAATTCATGGCCTGGTTGGCCAACAGGCCGACCTGAACGTCCAGCATGGCCACATCCACGTATTCGCCTTGCCCTGTCTGCGTTCGGCGCAGCAATGCGGCGACGATGCCCAGGGCCGCGTATACGCCGGTGCTCAAGTCGACGATGGGCACGCCCACTTTCTGCGGCCCTCCTCCAGGCTTTTCGTCGCGTTCGCCTGTCACGCTCATGAGCCCGCCCATGGCTTGAATCAGGAAGTCGTAAGCAGGCTCGGCCGCGCGCGGGCCGGTCTGGCCGAAGCCCGTCACCGAGCAATACACCAGGCGCGGGTTGATCTTCGACAGCGCTGCGTAATCGAGTCCCAACCGCGCCAGCGTGCCGACCTTGTAGTTTTCCAGCACGACATCGACGTCCTGGCAAAGGGACTTGACGATATCCTGTCCCTCGGTCGTCTGTAGATCCAGCGTGATCGACCGCTTGCCGCGGTTGGTGGCGATGAAATAAGCGCCGTCAGCCGTATCCTGGCCGGCCTGGTCCTGCAAAAACGGCGGCCCCCAGGAGCGGGTGTCGTCGCCACGCCCGGGGCGCTCGACCTTGATCACGTCGGCGCCCAAGTCCGCCAGAATCTGGCTCGCCCACGGCCCGGCCAGTACACGGCTCAAATCCAGTACTTTGATATTCGACAAAAGCGGCTGCAAGGGCCTGCTCCTTGATTCCTGACATGCCTCAGTTTAGAAATCCGGAACGGGACAAGGTACGGCCGCAAACGGCAAAGCTGTTATGTTCGACAGCGTTATCGATGCCGAGGCCCACCGGGTTGACGCTGCGCCTGGATCCGGCCCGGTCGACCATCGACGCCCTTGATCGCCCTGAAAATTTTCTTCCGAGCTTAACCATGACCCTCAAGCAACTCGAAGCGTTCTACTGGGCGGCCAAGCTCGGCAGCTTCGCCATCGCCGCGGACCGGTTGCACGTGACGCAGTCGTCGCTTTCCAAACGGATCGCCGAATTGGAAACATCACTGGGGGCCCCTCTCTTCGATCGATCCAGCCAGCGGGCGGTCCTGACCGAACTTGGACAGCGGACGGTGCCATTGGCCCATCAGATGCTCTCCTTGAGCGATTCCGTCAAAGCGCTGGTCGCGGCCCCCGAAGGTCTGCACGGCGTCTGCAAATTCGGCATCAGCGAGCTGGGGTCACTGACATGGCTACCCCGCTTTGTCGCGAACGTGCGCGATGCGCACCCCAATCTGGTCCTACGCCCTTATGTCGACCTGGCCCGCCAGTTGGAACGGCGCGTCGCGCGCGGGGAACTCGACTTCGCCATCTCGCCAGGTCCTTCGCCCGACACCGATCTGCAAGCCGAAGTCATGAGCGAAGTCCATTTTTCCTGGATGGGCGCACCTGCACGGATGGGCAGGCGCCGCACCCTGCGCCCGGAAGACTTTGAACGCCACCCCGTCATCACGATGACGGAGGACTCGGGCCTGACGCGGGCATTCGACGCGTGGGCCGCCGCGCAGGGCCTGCAAGTACAACGCATCCTGGCCTGCAACAGCCTGATGGCAATCACAGGACTGACCGTTGCCGATGTGGGGATCAGTTTTCTTCCCACCGACTACATGGGCGCATGGGTGACGCAGGGATCGCTGGTCGAGTTGGCCAGCAACCCTCCCCTGCCCACGCTGAATTATTGCTTTCTTACGCGGCGAGATGACACGCGAGGCCTGCTGCGGACACTACGCGATCTCGTGCTGGACGCCGTCGATTTCTCGAGCGGGCAGCCCGCCCCGCCACTGCGCCAAAGAACATAAAGGCCGTCGACTGTTTCCTTTTATGAATATCAGGCAAGTCGTTTAAATCGCTTCCCAGCGCACTTCCAACTGCCACAATGGCAGTACTTACCAAAATTCAAACATAATCCGGAGACTCTCGATGAACGCTATCCTTACGCCCCTGCGGCCCCTTTCAGTTGCCTTGATGTTGATCGGCGCGGCGCCGACGGCTCACGCAGCGTGGCCCGACGACCAGCCCATTGAAATCGTCGTCGGATTTTCCGCGGGGGGCGGCACCGACCTGATGGCACGTGCGCTGGCGCCTTTCATCGAAAAGCGGCTGGGTGGGCGTGCGCGGGTGGTCGTCCTGAACAAACCCGGCGCCTCGGGCGAAATCGCGAATGCCTATGTCGCGCGCGCCAAGCCGGATGGCTACACGCTGTGCGTCGTCAATGTCCCGAGCTACAACTTCCTTCCCATGTACAAGAAGACCCAGTACCACACGGAGGACTTTACGTTGGTGGCGCGGGTCGTGAACGATCCCACCGTGCTGATCGCCAGACGCGACGTGAAGGCCGGCAGCCTGAAAGCGCTGGTCGATGCGCTGAAGAAAAATCCCAAGTCGCTATCGTTTGGCTATAACGGCATCGGCACCAATGGACACCTGGCGTTGAAACAGTTGCAGAACGCCACGGGAGCCGAACCCAATGACGTGCCCTTCAAAGGAACGTCCGAGTCCAAGACCGCCGTGCTTGGCAGCCATCTGGACTATGCCTTCGTAAGCGCTGGCGAGATGCCTGAACTTCGCAGTGGCTCGTCGGATCTGCGCGCCGTTGCGCAGTTCGGCACACAGCGCTCGCAGGCCTTGCCTGATGTTCCCACCGCGGCCGAGGAAGGCTATAAGGTGACGATGACGTCGGAACGCGGATTCGCGGCGCCCAAGGGTACGCCCGCCGACGTCGTCGCCAGGTTGCAGAAGGCCGTCGCCGACAGCATCGCCGATCCGGCTTTCATCAAGGCCGCCAGCAACGATGCCCCCGTCCTGGCCTACCTGCCGGGGGCGGAATGGCAAGCTTCCCTGGACAAGCAAGCCCCGGCGTTACGCGCCATCGCCGCCCAGATTCCCAAGGAATAATCCCCACAATGACTGCAGAAACGATCGTTATCACAGAAGAAAAGATACACCCGGATGCTGTGGCACTGCTCAAGGGCTATCGCCTTTGCTACGCTGGCGCGCGTTTTTCCCAGGAAGAACTGGTCGCGCTCGTCGAGCGTGAGCAGCCCGTCGCCATCCTGGCTCGCTATGGCAAGATCGACGAACAGGTACAGTCCGCCTCACGCAAGCTGAAGGTCATCGGGCGTCATGGCGTGGGCATGGACGCCATCGACCTGGATGCCTCGAAGCGGCTTGGCATCAAGGCGTTTGCCGCTACCGGATCGAACAGCCAGGCGGTCGCGGAACTCGCGCTTGGGCTCATCCTTGCCTGCGCGCGTCGCATCAGCTGGTTGGATTCACGCATGCATGAAGGGCATTGGGACAAGCAGGGCTATATGGGTTTGGAGCTGTCCGACGCCACCTTGGGCGTGGTGGGCTGCGGCTCCATTGGCGCTCGCGTCGTGCGTTTCGCCCAAGCGATAGGCATGCGCGTCCTCGTCAACGATCCCTACCTGCACGCCGGGCAACTGCCCGAAGGGACGAGCAAGGTCGAGCTGGAGGAACTGTTGGCGTCCAGCGACGTAGTTTCTCTGCACTGCCCGTTGGACGATACGACCCGTAATCTGCTGGACGCCACCCGGCTGGGCCTGCTACGCAAAGGCGCCATCGTCATCAATACGGCGCGCGCCGGCATCATCGACGAAGAAGCCATACGCGAAAAGCTGCATGCCGACGATTTGCAGCTGGGTCTGGACTGTTTCGTCGACGAGCCCGTCAACACCGGATCCCCTTGGGTCGACACACCCAATGCCGTCCTGACGCCCCACATAGGCGGGACGACCAACGGCGGCCTGCGTGGGATGGCCGTCGGCGCGGCAAGGAATATCTTGTCGGTGCTGGCGCCTGGGGGAAGCTGAGTACTGAAGCTGAATACCAGAGGCACGGAAATTGCTTATGGGCGCACTCTATCCCTCGCAATTGATCAGCCATGAGCAAAAATGTATTAGTGGTCGACGACGACCCTCTGGGCTTGCCGGTCCTGGTGGAAATTTTCGATGGCCTGGGCTTTCACACCATCAGCGCCGCCAGTGGCCGTGAAGCGACCAAGCTCCTCGAGTCGAACACCTCGATCGACCTGGTCGTCACGGATGTGCACATGCCGGAAATCACAGGGCTGGATGTCTTTGACGCTGCCCGCAAGCGTGATCCGCACCTCCCTGTGGTCTACATCACTGGCTTCATTCCAAAACCGCTACAACGCGTTCTTGCGGAAGCAAGCCGTACAGTGGTCCTGCAGAAACCGTTTGAGCTGTCCGCCTTGCTACGAGCCTTGAATACGGTAATGCCCTTGGATCAGCCGTCATAGCGATTTCACGGATCAGAGTGCCGGCAGCTCCCGCCGCGCGCGGCGGGAGTAATAGGCGAACGTGGCCTCGTATCGTCGCGGCGTGCTGACCCACTTCTGCGCTTCCGCGCCCAGGTCGTGCGCAATCGGCTGAATCTCGCCGGCCGCCATCGCCAGCAATTGCAGCCTTGCGGCGCGCTCGAACATCACGCCGAGCACGCAGGCTTCTTCCACGCTGGCCCCGGACACAAGCAGCCCGTGGTGCGACAGCAAGATCGCCTTCTTGTTTCCCAGCGCGCCGCTGATGATCTCGCCTTCCTCATTGCCGACCGGGATGCCTGGCCACTTACCCAGGAATGCGACTTGGTCATACAGCACGCAGGTATCCATGTGAGAGATATTCAACGGCACCTCCAGCATCGCCAGCGCGGAGGCATGGGGCGCGTGCGAGTGGACGATACAGTTGATGTCGGGCCGCGCGCGATATAGCCACGAATGGAAGCGGTTCGCCGGGTTGGGCATGCCTTCGCCCTTCAACACGGTAAGGTCTTCATCGACCAGCAGCAAGTTGTCGCTGGTGATTTCGTCGAAACCCAGGCCAAGGCGCTGCGTCCAGTAGGTGCCCGGCTTCTCCGCACGCGCGGTGATTTGACCGGACAAGCCGGAGTCGTGGCCGAAAGCAAAGAGGATGCGGCAGGTCTCGGCGACCGCCTCGCGCAGCGGCATCTTGTCCGAGCGCAGATCGCTTTCCATTTTCTTGAGCGAATCGCTGACGATTTCGCTCTTTTTCAGTTGCATGGTTTCCATATCGGACTCCTTAGTCGAGAAAAATGTGAGGGGTTTGTTTGGAGAGGGGGCTGACGGTGAAGGAAGGACCGTTGCCAAGCCGGCCCGCGGCTGGATCGCGGCCGGAGCGCGGCTGGCGCGTGAACCCCGTCACTACTCCTTCGCGGCAGCCATGATCTTGGCCCAGCGCTTGTCTTCATCCACCACAAGGCGCCGGAATTCGTCGGACGTGGACGACGCTGTGGCCGTGCCCTGCTTGAGCAATGTGTCCTTGAACGCGGGATTTGCAACCACCTTTGCGAGGGCCGCGTTGAGCGTGGTGACGACGTCGGCGGGCAAGCCAGCGGGACCGATCAGCCCCGCCACCGACCCCGATACGATGCCCGGGTAACCGAGTTCCGTCGTCGACGGCACGTCCGGCGCACTGGCCAGGCGCTGCGTATTAGCCACTGCCAATGCGCGCAGCTTTCCGGAAGTGACGAACGGCATCACCTGCGGCGTCGCTTCAAACGTCATGTCGACCTGGCCGGCCACCACGCCGGTCACGGACTCGGCGCCGCTCTTGTACGGCACGTGGAGAAACTTGATGCCTTGCGCTTCCTGCAGGATCGCCATGCCCTGGTAAGGGGAACTTCCCAGGCCTGCCGTACCGAAGCTGATCGAGCCAGGCTTGTCCTTCGCCAGCTTGATCAGCGCCGACAGGCTCGCCGACTGCACCGCCGCATTCACCGCGATGAGATGCGGCGTATTGGCGACCAAGGAGATATACGTGAAGTCCTTCTTGCTATCGAACGACGCCTTCATGTCCGTATGCGGGTTAACCGCCAGCACGCCCAAGGTGGTGAACATCAGCGTGTAGCCGTCGGGCTTGGCCCGCCGGATGTAGTCGGCCGCGATGTTGCCACCGGCGCCCGGCCGGTTTTCAACGATCACGGTCTGGTTGAGTTGTTCACCCAAGACCTTGCCGGTAGCACGCGCGACGATGTCCGTGATCCCGCCAGCGCCGAAAGGTACGACCAGGGTGATTGGACGATCCGGATAGGTTCCGGCGAGAACGGAAGGCGAGAACAGTGACAGCGGGGTAAGACAGGCGAGCGCGCGCAACAGCGCACGGCGAGGCAAACGCTTCATGGGTGGATCTCCCTTGTTTTGGAATCGATGCAATCAACTGACAGACACAACAGTGTTCATAATGACACTTAAGTGTCCTGAAGGCAACTCGTGTTGATGCGATAATCCCTTGCCCTCTAGCATTGCTCCTTGGCGCATTGAATCCCGGTACGGGAGCGGCGCGGCACCAAGCTTATAGATCATGGAAGAGAAACTGCGCGATAACGGCTTAGGCGAACGCCTGGCGTCGCTACGAAAGTTGAACGCATTGACGTTGGAGCAGGTCGCCGAACGCGCTGCCCTGACGAAGAGCTATCTCTCCAAGCTGGAGCGTGGGCTGTCGTCCCCGACGTTGGGGACGTTGCTAAAGCTGGCGAAGGCATTGGATGTCACCGTCGACCAGTTGATAGGCAAACCGGCCCAATCCAGCGAGATACTGCTGGTGCGTGCAGCCGATCGCGTTCCGTTCAGCCCCTCGCGTGAGCGACAAGGCTATATCTACGAAGCCATTGCCACCGAACGCCTGGACAAGGCGATGACCCCATTCATGATGACCCCACCGTTCTCGGTCGGCGACGGGAAACAGCGCAACGGCCGGGAAGAGCTGGTGAGCCATGCCGGCGAGGAGCTCATCTACGTCGTCAGCGGCGACATGGAAGTGATTTTTGCCGACCACACCGTTGCGATGACGGCCGGCGACTCCTTGTACTTCAACGCCTCGCTTCAGCACCGCTCGCGTTCGACAGGGACCACGCCGGCCCAGGCGCTGGTGGTGGTCTCCGACCCCACGAGACGGCGTGGGTCATCAGTCGATTGACTGCCCTGCAGCGCCAGCCATCAGCGGCGAATGCGTCGATTTGCGCGCGCCATATGACGCTCAGCTCCGGCCAACGATGGAGGAAAATCATCAAGGGACCGTCTTGCGGCCCCTTCTCCAGATAGTGCTGCGTTGCGCGCGTTCGTCGCGTTCCTCAAAAACCGCCCGTTAGGCCCGGATGCGCAGCGCTGGCGTCACGCCCCACTCAAGTTTCCTGAGGAGTTTGCGGCGCAAAGCGTCCGATTTATCGGCGTCGGCGGCGGTTCCGACGCACTAGTGCCGGGACGCCGATCGCGCTAGACTCTTCGCACCGGCGGACCCTCGTCACGACGCTGTCGCGGGAGAACCTTATGCCTTTGATTCCTGCAACGATGCGGGCTGCGTGGATATCCCAGCGCGGCCCGGCGGACCAGATACGGGTCGAGCCGATCGCGGTTCCTGCTCCTGGCCCAAGCGATGTTCTTGTGCGGGTGCAATATGCGGCCGTCAATCCGATAGACACCTTCGTCCGGTCTGGGCAATACATCACGCCCCTACCCTTCCCGTTCGTGATCGGCCGCGATATGGTTGGCACGGTTGCCGCGCTGGGCGACGGCGCGAGCCGGTTCGCCATTGGCGACACCGTGTGGACCAATAGCCTTGGGCACGAGGGCAGGCAAGGTTGCACAGCCGAGTTCGCCGTGGTTGCGTCCGACCGGCTGTATCCTCTGGCACGCGAGGTCGACCCGGCCGTCGCTATCGGCGTCTTTCATCCGGCCGCCACAGCTTATCTCGCGATGACGACCCATGCTCGGACACAAGCCGGCGATACCGTCTATATCGCGGGCGGAGGCGGTCACGTAGGCAGTGCCGCCATCGCCATGGCCGTACTCGCCGGCGCGCGGGTGATTGCTTCGGCGGCGCCAGCAGACCATGACTACTGTCGCGGCCTGGGCGCGGACGTCGTCCTCGACTACCGCGACGAAGGGCTGGCACAGAAAATTGCCGCTGCCGCGCCCGATGGCATCGACGTTCATCTCAACACTTCCGGGCGCCACGATCTGCAGGGCGCGGTCGACATGCTTGCACATGGAGGACGGGTGGTCTTGATGTCAGGTCTGAAGGCACGACCCGAACTGCCGGTGGGTGGGCTGTACACCCGCGACGCGAGCATCCTGGGCTTTGCGATCAGCAACGCCAGCACTTCTGACTTGCAAGCCGCCGCCAACCGCGTCAATCAGCTGCTCGTGCAAGGCACCCTGCCGCTGCGGAAAACCGAGGTCCTGCCACTGGCCGAAGCCGCGCGCGCACACCAGCGCATGGAAGCTGGCGAGGTGCAAGGCATACGTCTGATACTGAAGCCTTGATGCCTCGAGCGCTGAAACGTAAGCGTCGTCGATGCGCCGCCATCTGAGCCTCCCTTGAATTGACGTCTTCAGCGGACTGCGGTTGGTGCTCGAAACCGTTGTCGGCCCTGACCAAGTACTGGCTGCACGCGTCTTGAAATTTGCTGATATGGCCGCTATCCGCGCGGTGATAGGTAGTGCAGGCCATCCACTGGATTCTTCCACGGATTACGACGCCGTCACGGGCATGACCAAGCCATCCTCCGAAACAATTAGCTTCAGTGTAGCCGCGGTAAACGCCCAGCAGCCGCGCTGATCCCATCGATCGAAGGTTTTGATTGTCTCTTTGATTCGCGAGGACCTCTGTTTCTTTTAACTGAAGGGGACATATATGCCTATCGTCAGCAAGCTGGCGGCCGCCACCACCCTTGCCTTCTTATTCGGTACCTGTCTCATATATCTATCTTTCACGACCGAAACGACCGTTGACCCACGTGCGCTAAACGTTTTGGTCGTCATCACTGGCATGACCCTGGGATGGGCAATCGGGATCGTAATGACCCCTTATTCGCAAACTGAGAAATTGCGATTTTCCGGCTATACCAGAGCCATCGGCGTGTTCGCGTCGGGCTACCTGGTAGGCAAAATCGACGCTGGGGTTGCCGCCCTTTTCAATCCTGATTTATGGGCCGGCAGCGCATTTCTCGCATTTCGAGTGCTGCTGTTTTTTTGCTCTGTGATGGTCGGGCTGCTGGTGGCTTTTATGTACCGCCAGTACGCAGGTGTCAACGTCGGTTGAATACTGACCGCTCGGGACAGCTCCGAATCGCTGCCCTTCAGAATTTCGGCGGGAGAGACCTTCCGGTTTCGTATCGCGAGAAGGCATTGACGCCACCGCCGAAGATGCGACCCGCCTCCTGTTGATCCAGGCTGAATTTCTTGCGCACCGTCGCGATGAATCCCGGGTCGACCAACGCGGCGTTCACTTGCTTATTGAACGCGAGCATTCACTCATCACCCGTTCGGTTTCTGGCGCGTCAGTGATTAGCTCTTCGCATGCCGAGCAGTAGTCCCCGGTCACATCGGCGACGACGGTGGTTTCGCCTTTATAGGTATAAGTCTCCGGCCGAGTTGTATGCACCAACTCCGCCTGTCCGCATAAAGGACACTTCATGATTAAAGCTCCTTGAAGGAAACAATCAAAACATCATCAATCACAGTGAGCTTGACGTAGAAACGTCCCCAGCTCGTCGCGGGGCGATAGACATCCTGCCAGACCCCGTGATCATCGTAGGTCGTCATGCTTTTATAGAAGTCAGCGGTTCCAAGGGCTAACACCACGTCCAGAATATCGAAAACGAAAGCCCAAGTCGGGATGCATCGCGGCGCTTCCCGCCTCCTGCTCCGGCGCATCCTCGTGCGAGTCCATGCGTTTTCCATCGTCGCAGTCGTCCGCGTAGTCGCCCGCACAGGGATCCTCGATGCCATCACAACCGGCGGGCCAGCTCTCTGGCTTCAGACCGTGGGTGAAGTAACCGTGATTGCCGTTCCAGTTCCGCTGTGCATCACGCTCATACCGCGTGTGGTGACCACCCCGCTTTCGCGATCCCGATCGTCTCGGCAGCCGGCGGCGACGCCGCATAGCGATCCGCGAATAACTGAGCTCACGCGATCGACGTCTCGCTGCACCCATCAAGTTTCGAGTCAGTGGTGCCCTCGCCCAGATTTCCCATACAGCAAGAAGTTGTTAACTTCGCAGATACGGAAAATCGACATGAAAGATGGCAGACTGTAATCGGTGGTTCGCATATGACGAATCGACTTATTTCTACAGCGCTCTGGGTAGCCAGCGATCCAGCGAATAGCGACCGCCTCCCATGATGGCGATGTACAACGCCAGGAAAGCGAGAATCAGCGGGTACTCGAACCCACGATCTATCCAGGCAAACGTCGGCGCGTGCGCGAAGCAGATCACGACCATTTCGACCGTCAACGCCGCGGCAAAGAAACGGGTCACGAACCCGGTGGCGACCGCGATAGCGCCTACTGTTTCCAGGAGCATCGCAGCAACAGCCAACTGAGGCGCGAACGGCAGGTTCAGCACGTTGGCAATCATGTTCGTCGCGCCTGCCATCGGATCACCCATCGACCCATGTGACTCACCCAACACCTTGGGGATACCGTGAGTCAGAATAACGAGGCCAAAAGCGATGCGCAGAAGCGCATACGCCAGAGGATCGGCTCGGTGATAAAAGGACCCCAGTGCCGGAATCAGGAGTCTGTCTCTATCATTGGAGAACGGTGACTGCTCGTGGATTGCGCTTGCTTCGTTCCGACTTGCCATTCGATATCCTCCTACTTATAGGGAGCGCGCGCTCAGGACAGGGTTCGTTCCTTTGACCGCGGTCGAACCAGATCCGCGCCGCTGCTTGCGTATTCGCATCATGATCCGCATAGCGGCCGGCGATAAGCCGGCAGATGCCGAAACGATCATTCGGAAGTTCGAACAATCAACGCTTCGTGGCGCTATCTATCCGAACAATATGGCATCGGCGGTCGCGTTCTCCAGCTGAGAGCGACCTTGCTCAACTCCGCATGCGCTTGGCGATCATTTCCGCGATCATGATGGTCGTCACGTTGGTCGCCACTGAAGGGATATCCGGCATGATCGAAGCGTCGAGCACGTGCAAACCCTCAACGCCTCGAAGCTTCCCATTTTCATCCACGACGGCCGTGGGATCGCTTGCAATGCCCATGCGAACCGTCGACGTCGGATGCGCGTAGCCGTCGACCGAGGCAATGACGGCCCGCTCCAAAGCGGCGTCGTCCAGGACATCTGCCCCAGGCGTCAACTCGCTATCGATGAGATCGCTGAAAGCTGCGGTTCGGCCGATGCGCCGAGAAAGCTTTACGGCCTCCATCATGCGCCGCAAGTCGCCCGGTTCCTGGAAGAAGTTGTAGTGAATCAGCGGCATGGCGCGCGGATCGCGGCTGGCCAGTCGGACCGAGCCGGCCGAGTCCGGCAGCGTCACGGCGCAGGCCAAAACGATGGCGCCCCCGGTGGGGCTTTGTGCGGGGTCGAAAATGTGCGTGCCTGAGATATGAAGGTCCAACTCCCCTTCCCTTGCTTCGCTCGACCGCGTCCAGATGATGGCGCCGGCCACCGGCGTCATCGCGCGGGCTTCCCGCTTCAACGCGTACACGTTGTAGTAGAACGGATGCTCCTTCAATCCTTGTCCCACCGGCGCGTTCTGCAATACTCGGATCCCCAGTTCCTCAAGATGCGCGACTGGTCCGATGCCGGAGCGCAGCAGAATCGCGGGACTGCCAAAGGCACCGGCTGACAGGATGACCTGTCCCGCCCTGGCCGTATCTCCATCGATCAGACGCACGCCGGTCGCGCGCCTGCCCTCGAAGATAAGGCTATCCACCTCGGCGCCGCCCACGATCGTCAGGTTGGGACGCGCCCGCACCTCATCGGTCAGGTACGCGATTCCCGTGTTGATACGCCGTCCATCGACCACGTTCAGTGGATACGGTGATACGCCGTGCTGGCGTGCTCCGTTGAAATCATCCACGCGCGGCAGGCCGACGGCTTCGGCTGCGAGAACGAACGCGCGCATCGATGGCGTGTTCTCTTCCATGGTCCGTTGGCGGATCGGAAATGGTCCTGATCGGCCGTGCCAGGCATCATCCCCGGACGGGGTGTTTTCAAGATCCCGGAATACCGGCAATACGTCCTCGAAGGACCATCCCTGCAGCCCCTTTGCCGTCCAGCGCGCGAAATCAGATGGGCGGGCCCGCATCGCCACTGCGGCGTTGACACCCGAACTGCCACCCAGTACTTTTCCGCGGATCGCATTGACGTCATGCCCCAAGCCATCGTGATCCTGGGTCCGGTAGCCCCAATCGTGCGCCGCGTCGCCGCCGACGCGATCGGCATTGGCAATGACGTCGGGATAGTCGTTCGGCTTGTAGGCCTTGCCAGCCTCCAACAAAAGTACCTGGCGGGTTCCGTCTTCGGTCAAACGGTTGGCGAGTACCGCGCCCGCGGAGCCGCCGCCGACGATGAGAACATCGAAAATCCTTTGGGACAGTGCATCATTGGCCATGATTCGCTCCTTGGGTGTGTGCATCGGCGGGTAATTCCATGATCGGTTCCCGCAGCCGTTCGACTGAGGTGAACTTTAGGGAACACCGGGCCGGCCGAGAAGCCGCCTGAAACTGGACTTATCGTCCAAGTACTTGGACGATATAGGTTGCGGTTCGTAGCTCCATACACAGCTGTGCAAGACCTAAGACCTCTTTCCGTCATGCGCACCCAAAACTGGCGACAATCGATTCCACAAAGCCCGGCAAAGAGGGCACCCTGACGCATCACTCCATATGGGATCGCCCTGTCCTCGGTTTGTCTCCAGGGCGAATGCCGAACTCAAGCCGCCAGATGTGCCTGGGCAGTGTTCTCCAGGTGCTGCTTGAGATCAGGAGGCAGACCGAGCTGGCGGGCCAGTTCGTCGAGATAGGCGCGCTCCATGAAACTGTCGGCATCGGTGATCAGCAAGCTGGCGAGATAGATTTCCGCCCCTTGCTCAGCCGTGGTCGCTAGCTTGGCGATGGCAGCGGGATCCGCCGGGCCGGCCAACAGCCCAGCGATCCATTGTTGGTCCTGCTCGGAGCCTTGCAGTTTTTTGAATTCCGCATCAAGCAATTGCTGCTCTTGTGGGCCAATGTGACCATCCGCCTTGGCTGCGGTGATCATGGCGGCCAGCACATTGCGGCTATCGTTCTCGATTTCGGGTGCGGGCAACTGGGCGTAGGCCTGTGGGGTGATGGGCAGGGCTGCCGCAGCGGGGCAGGCTGGAGCATTGACTCGATTGGCTGCGGCATGGGCCTGCCGCGGAATCTGCGGCGCAGGCTGCTGGGGATGCGTCTGGGATGGTTGATTGCGCGGCTGGTTTTGCCAGTCCTGGTAAGCCCGGTAAGCCACTGCACCGATCGCGGCCATGCCGCCATAGGCAGCCACCTTGCCGCCCATCTTGCGGAATTTCTTGTTGCCGAGCAACAGTCCCAGCACCCCTCCCGTCAGTGCGCCGCCTGTGAACCCACCCGGCAGCAGGGATTTTCCCCTTCCAGCGTTTTGATGTGGCTGTTGCTGACCCAGTCCAGTAGAGGAAGCCACATCGTTGGCCAGGCCTTGGCCGGACTGAAGCAATTGTTGCAGGATGGCTTGAATCGACATTTTTCAGTTCCTTGTCAGATAGGTGCTACCTTACCGACCAGGTATTAGAAAAATGGTTCACTGAAAATAAGCGTGCTGACCGGATCAGGCTCACTACGGCGGCTGCGCGCCGGCCGCCGCGCAGTGATCCCGCGAATAGCAATCCTGATGTCCGATCACCTGGGGCAGGGCCTACCGAATTGCCTCAACGATCTTCCGCCTCAACGCGACCTCCTCCTTTAGCGAAGGAATTTGATCATTCGCTACGGTCGTCAAACGAGCCAGATCGCCTTTGGGGATCGCAGTCATGTCGGAATAGACAATCAGACTGCGAAAATCGAAGTCGTGCTGAATGAGGTACTGGATCACGATCGTCGCCAGCCGAG
Source organism: Bordetella sp. LUAb4 (assembly GCF_021325795.1). Lineage (GTDB taxonomy): Bacteria > Pseudomonadota > Gammaproteobacteria > Burkholderiales > Burkholderiaceae_B > Bordetella_C. Next base: position 486,800 of record NZ_JAHPZX010000002.1, read on the forward strand.
CGCGTCCACCACTCGGAACGCCGAAAATCAAAAGTGGCCGACCGCCCTTCCCTTCTATCGCAAAGTCCGACCGATAACGATCCGCGTCAGGGATGTTCGGCGCGGCGTAATCGGTCATCAATACATCGGTGCCAACGATGTGCCCCAACTCGCTGGCAAGATCCTCGAAAAAAGTACTCTCTACCTGGACACGATTCAGGAATCGGATGTCATGGATACGCGTCAGCGCCTGTCCGAAACGAAAGACTCCTTCGCCAAGCACACTTGGAGGAGTCTCAAGGAATAACTCCCCTCCGTCGTCTTCGATGCCCATCTCGGCGACGATTTGCTCGTAGACACGCGCCCGCGCGCCATCCTTCAACTTATCGATATCCTGCTCGTAGCTCAGCCGCATCAAAGTGCTGCCCATGTCACTAAGCCTCCAGCCTCCGGTCGCTGTGCGCTTCAGGTAGATCGTGTACCCATCGCCGTCAGGAAACGTGAAAGGTGTCGACACGACGATGTGGCCTTCCTCCGTCTCGCGCAACGACACTTCCGCGCACATCGAACGGCACAGCTGTTCTTGCAGGTCTGCGAGTGATTCCATGATGTGTGCTTATATGCCCAGGCCTAACTGTTCGGCGTCTTTGTATCCAGACAGCCCCCTGATGCTCCAGTCGGCTATCAGGCAGCGCAACGCGCCTTCCAGGTCAGAATATCGATCCGTTGGTTCTGCATAGTGCTCCGCCTTCCTGTTCGCCGCAATATAGCGCGAGCTAGCCACATGAATATGACATTGTGACTCGAACTCTTCTCCTTCCAAGGGATTCCGGTGCGGATGATCGGCACCGTTATAGCGAGTCAATACCACGGGAGCGTCGCCAGGCGGCAGCCACAAGAGCCCACAAGTGAAACTCTTTTGGATGAGAGTACTCTGACGAGTAATCAGCCGGAAGCGATGTTCCCTATCCGCCGAAACAACATCGAAATTCTTCTCTACGTGCTTCGCCTTTGGCGTCACACGCGCGCGAGGATTCTCGACGAGTTTCGCCACACCTCGTAGATAGGAGATGAATTCGTCAGACAGCGAATCGCTTATGGACATGGGTTGGCCCCGCGTGGATTGCCCCCTTAGTTGCGAAACAACGAAAAGAGTTCACGCATCCAACGACATGGTCTGAAGTCGGTGGGAACAGCCGCCACAACGCAGAGCGACGCATGCGCATTTCGCTAGCGCTCGCCAAAATGAAGAAGGCCGTCTGTGTTGCCACAGACGGCCTTCAGTACTACTGGTCGGGACGGCGGGATTCGAACTCGCGACCCCTTGCACCCCATGCAAGTGCGCTACCAGGCTGCGCTACGCCCCGAAAGAACGAAAGTATATCAGAGTTAAAACAAGAATGTTGGGGACAGGTGAAGAAAACCTAAATTATTTTGATGAGGCTCGCTTGCCATCATCAAGATCCATGTCGTCGTCATCACCCACGTCGTCGAGATCATCGTCACCCTCTTCGACATCGTCATCACCCACAACAACACGCGCCGCGTCCTGCGTCGCTGAACCCTCACCACCAGACAAGCGACTCAACGCCTCCGCCAGCACCGCCGACACACCGCCCAACTCCGCGCGCAACGCCTGCATCTCAGCGCCACTCAAGCGCACCGCCGCATCCTGATCCAAAGGTGGCACATCACGCGTATCACCCAGGCGATTGCGCGCACCGCTGATGGTGAAGCCCTGCTCATACAGCAGCGAACGAATCCGCCGGATCAACAGCACTTCATGATGCTGGTAGTAGCGGCGATTGCCACGCCGCTTGACGGGCTTGAGTTGCGTGAACTCCTGTTCCCAATAACGCAGCACATGCGGCTTGACCCCACACAGGTCGCTGACTTCACCAATAGTGAAGTAACGCTTGGCGGGAATGGGAGGCAAAGCGACGGCGGGTTCGGGTCGAGTCATGGTTGGAACGTGATTCGGCATGGCCTCGCGGCCGTGGACACATCAACCCCGGGGCAAGCCCGGGACGATTACTCAACGGAATCGCTGACCGTCGACGACGGCGGCGCGTTTTCAACAACGCTCTTCAATTTCTGGCTGGCGTGAAACGTCACCACGCGCCGTGCCGCGATGGGTATGGTCTCGCCCGTCTTGGGATTGCGGCCAGGACGCGGCGGCTTGTCGCGCACCTGGAAGTTGCCAAAACCAGACAGCTTCACCGACGGCGGCGTCTCCGGATCACCATTGGCCAAGGCATCGCGTATCTCTTCAAAGAAGGTGTCGACGAAGTCCTTGGCCTCACGCTTGTTCAGACCCACCCGTTCGAAGAGCAGCTCGGCCAATTCGGCCTTGGTCAACGTTCGAGGTTCGGTAAGCATGGTCATTTCCCCTGTTATCTTCTTACGCGCGCTGCCGGGCCTCGTGCGCCTTGATCAGCGCATCACGGACGATGCCCAGGCATTCGGCGACACGGGCTTCGTCCAGCGTGGCGTCAGTGTCCTGTAGCCAGAACCGGAAAGCAAGGCTTTTTTCCTTAACGGAATCAGCCACTTGGACACCACCGTGGGCTTTTTCGCGCCACACGTCGAACAAGCGGTAATGCTGGATGATGGCCAGCCGCGAATCGCTGGCGACCGTGCCGGCGATAGTGTCCAGCAGTGACTGCGCCGTGACGCTCTCGTCTACCCACAAGGCCAGATCACGCACCACCACCGGCTGACGCGACAGCTCGCACACCCGCGGCAACGTTCCCTGCTCCAGGGCATCGACATCCACTTCGAACAGCACCGGCGCATGCGCCAGCTCCGCCTTCTGCGCCCAACGGGGATGCAGTTCACCGATCCAGCCGACGGTCTTGCCGTCCAGCTCGATACGCGCGCTGCGGCCAGGATGCAAGGCCGGATGCTGTGCCGCGACAAAACGCAGATCGGCGCCGCGCTTGCCGAACAGCACCGCGACGTCCATCTTGACGTCGTAGAAATCCACCGGACGCACAGGCGCGCCCCACTGTTCTTCCACGCTGGGGCCCCAGGCCGCTGCCGCCAGCTTCAGCGGCTGCTCGACCGCAGCCACTTCCAGCGGACCATCGACCACCGCCTTGTCGCGGCGGAATACGCGGCCCAACTCGAACACACGCACACGCGACTGCTTGCGGTTGGCGTTGTGCACGATGTTGGCGACCAGGCCGCCCAACAGGCTGGAACGCATCACCGCCAGTTGGCTGGCAATGGGATTGAGCAGGCGAATGGGATCCGTATTACCGGCATAGTCGCGTTCCCAATCCGCTTCGACGAAGCTGAAGTTCACGACTTCCTGATAGTCCTGCCCCGCCAGCAGATGACGCAACGCGTGCGGGCCGCGCAGGGTCTCCGGATCCATGCGCATCTTCGCGCGCGCCACCGGCGGCACATCGGGAATACGCTCGAAACCATAGACTCGCGCCACTTCCTCGATCAGGTCTTCCTCGATGCTCAAGTCGAAGCGATAGGACGGCGGTTGCACCACGAAGGTGTCGCCGTCCAGCTCGAACGGCAAGCCCAGACGCGTGAAGATCTGCTCGACCTCGGCCCGCTCGACCGGCACGCCCAGGATGCGATGGCAACGGGCCAGGCGCATGCGCACGGCCGGACGCTGGGGCAGGTTGATGACCTGGTCATCGACCGGACCACACTGGCCGCCGCAGATTGCCACGATCAGGCTGGTGATGAATTCCAGATGCTCGGGAATGTTGGCGTAGTCGACGCCGCGCTCGAAGCGATGGCTGGCTTCGGTGCTGAACTTGTAGCGGCGGGCTCGGCCGGCGATGGCGTCAGGCGCCCAGAAAGCGGCCTCGACGTAGATGTTCTGTGTGTCCAGCGTCACCGCGGTGGCATCGCCACCCATGATGCCGGCCATGCTTTCCACCGCATCACCGGCAACGATCACACCGACGTCAGGCGCCAGCTTGATGGTCTGGCCATTGAGCAAGGTCACCGGCTCTTCGGCATGCGCCCAGCGCACCACCAGATCGCCCTTGATCTTGTCCAGATCGAAGACGTGGGTGGGACGGCCCAGTTCCAGCAGCACGTAGTTGGAGATGTCCACCAACGCCGACACCGAACGCTGGCCGGCGCGCTCCAGGCGCGTCTTCATCCAGTCCGGCGTCGCCGCGCGCGCATTCACGCCACGGATCACGCGGCCAGCGAAACGACCGCACAGATCAGGCGCTTCGACGCGCACAGGCACACGGTCCTGCAGCGTGACAGCCACGGGTTCGGCCGACGGCACTTGCAGCGGCGTGCCGGTCAGGGCGGCGACTTCGCGCGCCACGCCAAGGATCGACAGGCAGTCGGCGCGATTGGGCGTCAGCTTCAAGGTGAACAGGGTGTCGTCCAGGTCCAACGCCTGGCGTATCGACGTCCCGGGCACCATGTCCGCCGGCAGTTCGAGCAGACCGCCATGGTCCTGCGACAGGCCCAGTTCGCGCGCCGAGCACAGCATGCCCGACGACTGCACGCCGCGCATCTTGGCCACGCCTATCTTCATGCCACCAGGCAATTCGGCGCCCACGCGCGCCAGCGGCACCCGCAAGCCCGCGGCCGCGTTGGGCGCGCCGCAGACGATCTGCAGAAGCTGGCCGGAGCCATCATCGACCTGGCAGACACGCAGCTTGTCGGCATCGGGATGCGGCGCGATCTCGACGATATGCGCCACCACCACGCCGCTGAACGGCGGCGCGGCGGGTTGGGTTTCTTCGACTTCCAGACCGGCCATCGTCAACCGATGCGCCAGCGTCTCGGTATCGATGGGCGGATTCACCAGGGCACGCAGCCAGGATTCGGGGAATTGCATGATGGGCCCTGTTTATTCGTTGAACTGGCGCAGGAAGCGCAGATCGCCTTCGTAGAACTGGCGCAAATCGTTGACGCCGTAACGCAGCATCGTCAGGCGCTCCAGGCCGGAGCCGAACGCGAAACCGACGTAGCGCTCGGGATCCAACCCGTAATTGCGCACCACTTCCGGATGCACTTGACCGGAACCGGAGATCTCCAGCCAACGGCCGCGATTCGGCCCGCTGGTGAACATCATGTCGATTTCGGCGGAAGGCTCGGTGAAGGGGAAGTACGAGGGGCGGAAACGCACCGCCAGATCTTCGCTTTCAAAGAAGCAACGAAGGAAATCGGTATAGACACCCTTCAGGTCGGCAAAGGAAATGTCCTCGGCGATCCATAGCCCTTCGACCTGATGGAACATCGGCGAATGGGTCGCGTCGCTGTCGACACGATACGTGCGGCCGGGAGCAATGACCTTGATGGGTGGCTTGTTCATGCGCGCGTAACGCACCTGCATCGGGCTGGTGTGCGTGCGCAGCAGCAAAGGCAGGCCCTTGTCGTCGTTCATGTCGACGTAGAAGGTGTCCTGCATGGAACGCGCCGGATGATTCTCCGGGTTGTTCAGCGCGGTGAAGTTGGTCCAGTCATTTTCGATTTCCGGGCCGTCGGCGACATCGAAGCCGATGGAACGGAAGATGGCCTCGACTCGCTGCCAGGTGCGGATCACCGGGTGGATGCCGCCCACGCCACGGCCACGGCCGGGCAAGCTGACGTCGATGGTTTCGGAAGCCAGGCGCGCGTCCAGCTCAGCCTGCGCCAGTTCGGCACGGCGCTGGTTCAGCAGTGCTTCGATCTGCTGCTTGGCCTGATTGATGCGGGCACCTGCCTCGCGCTTCTGCTCGGGGCTGAGCGTCGCCATGCCCTTGAGCAATACGGTAAGGGCGCCTTCCTTGCCAAGAAAACGCGCCTTGGCGTTTTCCAGCGCGGCGGCGTCGGGCGCCGCGGCGAATCGTTCTTGCGCCTGAGCGATCAGGTCATCGACCAAAAGAGTCATGGGTTCAGCGATCCCGAAATACTGACCAGGGGGCCGCGCGGAGCGCGGTTCGGGACAGGCTGGACCAAACCCGGCCGCCGCCTATCCCCACAAACGCAAACAGGGCCATGACAGCCCTGTTTGCAGCGTTACTACTTGCGGTACTACCTACAGCGATCAGGCAGCCAGGGCAGCCTTGGCCTGGTTCACCACGGCGGCAAAGCCAGCCGAGTCATGAACAGCCATATCGGCCAGCACCTTGCGGTCCAGCTCGATCGACGCCTTCTTCAGGCCAGCGATGAACACGCTGTAGCTGACGCCCAGTTCACGGCAAGCAGCGTTGATACGCGTGATCCACAGAGCACGGAACGTACGCTTTTTGTTGCGACGGTCGCGATAGGCATACTGGCCAGCACGCATGACCGCCTGCTTGGCGATACGGAATACATTACCGCGGCGGCCACGATAGCCCTTGGCGGCGTTGATGACTTTCTTGTGACGAGCGCGGGCTGTTACACCACGTTTGACGCGAGGCATGTTGGATCTCCCTTAAATCAAGCGAAAGGCATCATCGCCTTGACGGAGGCGACGTTGGTTTCATGGACGGCCGCCGAACCGCGCAGTTGGCGCTTGTTCTTGGTGGTCTTCTTGGTCAGGATGTGGCGCTTGAAAGCCTGACCCCGCTTGATCGATCCGCTACCGCGAACCTGAAAGCGCTTTGCGGCGCTTTTCTTGGTCTTCATCTTGGGCATGATTAGTCCGTTCTTAAGACATCGTTAACGTTATGGCCACACGGGTGCTTACGCCCGCTTGCCGCCGCGCGGCGCGCGACCTGGACGGGAGGAAGACTTGGTCTACCCGGGGACACTTGTGGGTTTTTCCCCAATGAAAGCCAGATGAGCTTTTGACCTGTATCCGGGATACCGTCGGCGCCATCGGAATGGCACGCTGGGGCGGCATCGGCATAAGGAAGCCCGGCTAACGCTGGAAAGCCTTTGATTATATGGTAATTTTTCGACGCTTGTCGAGTAGGCAATCGAATCCTACCTCAGGAAAGCCGCGCAGCGTCCGCTTTCCCCGCAAATCGCCAGCGCCACGGCGCCCCTTCCCGCGACTCGCCCCCTGCGGTTACGTTTAATAACAGGGATTCGGGGCCGCTATTCGTGAAAGTCGGGCGCAAACCGCCAAGCTAGACTGCCCAGACAGCCTGTCCCCCCGACCTAACCTGCCCATACCCGAGTCCGTCCAGGACTCGCCGGAATGCACGGATATGCCCAACAACTGTCCCTCGGACCCGGTACGCACGTCACCCGCCAGCGTCCTGATCGTCGACGATAGCGCGGACGACCGCATCCTGCTGACGAATTTCCTGCATCGGCAAGGTTTCCGTACCTATATGGCCATCGACGGCGCCGACGGTTTTCAGAAGGCCAAGGCCATCCGTCCCGATATGGTGCTGATGGATGTCGCCATGCCGGCGTGCGACGGCCTGACGGCGTGCCGCAGGCTCAAGCACGACCGCGCCACCGCCAATATACCCTTGATGTTCCTCAGCGCCGCCGCGCTACCTGAAGAGCGGGTGTCCGGGTTGGCCGCGGGCGCCGTCGATTACATCACCAAGCCGTTCGACTTCGACGAGGTGCGGCTGCGGCTCTCGATCCATCTGCCCGGCGCGACGGCCGCCAATGTCCAGGAAACAGCAGACGAATTGCTGGAAACCGCGACGGGCAGTGACGCGGTGCTGTTCCGCGAGGCGCGGGCGATCCTGCGCACCAATCTGCAACACCAGCCGGATATGGCGACACTCGCGGGGGCCACCCGCGCCAGCACGCGGCGCCTGACGCAAGCCTTCCGCCGTTGCGTCGGCCTGACCGTGCAGGACTATGTCCGCGAAGAAAGACTGCGCGCCGCACGCCGGCTGGTCATGGAAACTTCCCTGCCCATCGGCACGATTGCGACCGACATCGGCTACAGCGGCGCCGCCAATTTTTCGACCGCGTTCAAGGACCGCTTCGGCGTGACACCCAGCGGCTTGAGACAGACCGTTCCAGCCGCCTGATATGTCCTGGAGCGGCCTGCTCGCCCTTCTGTTTACGCTGCTGATCCTGCCGTTTGCCGCCAACGCGGCGGACCCGGCTGACACCGCCGCCGTGATACCCGCTGCCGTGATGCCCGTCGACGCGGCGGCCGTGAGCGCGTCGATCACCTTGACCCCGTATCTCTCGATGCTCAAGGATGTCCAGGCACGGCTGTCTCCCGCGGCCGCGCTGTCCAGTTCCCAGTGGCGCCCCGTGACGCGCAAGGACATGTCGCAAGGCTTTACCCAATCGGTCGTGTGGCTACAGGTCGCCATCCGCAACGACAGCCGGGAGCTGCAAACCCGCTGGTTGACCATCGGGCCGGCCAGGCTGGAGGACGTCCGGCTCTACACCACGGCCGCGACCAGCGCCCCGACCTCAGCGTCCATCGCCGAGCTTGCCAACGCCGCCACGTTATCGGCGCAACGCCGGGCGGGGACCAGCGTCCCCATTGCGCAACGCGACGTCCCCACCGCCCTTTCCGTATTCCCCATCACGCTGCGGCCCGGAGAACAGATCCTTGCCCTGGTCCGCGTCCAGAGCCGTACGTCGATGCAACTGAGCGCCAAGCTATGGCACCCGCGCGACTATCTGCAGAGCGAGCGCGCCGACTCGATGCTGGACATGCTGTCGCTGGGCGTCATGCTGATGATCGCCCTGCTCTCCGTTGCGCTGGCCGCGGTGTGGCGCGACCGCGTGTTCGCCCTGCTGGCGGCCAGCATCGCCCTGGAAGCCATCTACGTGTTCTCCTACGAGGGCTACGTTTACGAAATGCTCCTGCGCCAAGGGGGCGATCTGGTCGTCAGGCTGCCCAGCGTCGTCGGCAACCTGGCCACGGCATGCTTCTCCGCGACCGTGGTGGCCTTCGTCGGCTTGCGCCGCGTGCCGCTGTGGCAATGGATCTACCGCGTGCTGATCGCCGCGTTCCTGGCCGGCTCGATCTGGACGCTGCTGGGCGATTACCGCGTCAGCACCGCGGCAAGCATCAACGCTGTCTTCCTGTGCAATCTCGTGTGGCTGGTGTCCATGGCGGATGGCTGGCGGCGGGGACTGCCCAATGCCAGGCTGATGCTGCTGGCGTTCGCCCCCGACGGCGTGACCCTGTCCTTGCGTCTGCTGGCGCTGTTGGGCCTGCTGCCGCTCAGTTGGTCAGCCGGTCCGTCCCAGCTGTGGGATACGGTATCAATGACGCTGCTGATGCTGTTCGTCGTCGCCGGTCGCAGCCGCCAGGTCTACCGCGAACAACGCCAGGCGCAGCGCGAACTGATGGACAGCCGCGCCCGCGAGCGCGATCGGCTGGAACATGCCGTGCAGGCGCGCACGGCCGAGCTGCAGCAGGCGATGATCGCCGCCGACGAGGCGAACCGTGCCAAGGGGGACTTCCTGGCCCGTATCAGCCACGACCTGCGTACGCCGCTGACCTCCATCATCGGCTTCGCCGATCTCGTGCGAGCCGGCGGGCGGGAGTACGCCGACCGCGGACGCATCATCCGCCGCAATGCGGACCACATGCTGGGGCTGGTCAACGATCTCATCGATTACGCCGGTGGCAACAATGCCCATGCGGTCCATGCAGAACCCGTCTACATCTACGCCCTGATCGAGGCCGTGGGCCAGAACGCCGCGGCACTGGCCGAGCGCAACCGCAACGCGTTCAGCATCGACATCCAGGATGACCTGCCGCCGGTGCTTGAATTGGACGGCAAGCGCGTCCAGCAGATACTTGGCAATCTCATCGACAACGCCGCCAAGTTCACTGCCGACGGCGGCATCCGTCTGACCGTCGGCTACCTGGCGGATCAGGCGGCCCAGGTAGGTCAGCGGCTGATCCTGTCGGTAAGCGATACGGGATGCGGCATCGCGCCGCAAGACCAGGCCCGCATTTTCGAGCCTTTCACGCGCCTCGGCGCCAACGCCCATCAGCCAGGCGTGGGTCTGGGCCTGGCCATCGTCAAGCAATGGACCGAACGCATGTCCGGCGCCATCCGCGTGGCCAGCGCGGCAGACGCCGGCACGACCCTGACCGTGGAGATTCCGGTGCGCACGGCATCGGAAGCCGACATGGGTTTCATGCGTCTGCCGGAGCCTCTATATACCCTCCCCGCCATCGACGGCCGCTCGCTACGCATCCTGGTCGCCGAAGACACCGCCGAGATCCGTCAACTCATCGAAGACGATCTGTCCAGCCAGGGTTTCGAGGTGGTGGCGGCCCGCGATGGCGGCGCAGCGGTCGGCTGGCTGGCCTACCACACCGCACGCGCGCCGGACCTGATCATCACCGACCTGCTCATGCCGCACGCGAACGGCGATGCCGTCCTGGCAGCGGCGCGCCGCTACCATCCGGGCGTGCCGGTAGTCGCGCTGTCCGCGACGCCGAGGCTTTCCAGCCATACCGTCACCATGCCAGAAGACGTGGACGATTATGACGCCAGGCTGTTGAAGCCTGTCAGCCTGGTTGAACTGCGGCACACTTTGGCCCACCTGCTTGGCCTGGCGGAACAACACGAAGCGCAAGAGGAAGACGCAGCCGCGCTCGTAAGGCCCCACGACGCGGTCCTGGCCGAAGCCAGGCAGTTCGTCGAACTGGGCGCCATCTCGGACCTGATCGACTGGGCCGACCGCCTGGCCGGCGCTGAGCCGGCATATGGACCCTTCGCCGCCGCCGCGGGCAGACTCGCCCGGCTGGGCGAACTGCCGCAACTGAAGGCATTGCTTTACGCCTGAACACACCGAGGCCAGAGGCAGCGTCCTCAGCGCAATTTGCCGCCGAACCGCAGGCAACCCGCCAGGTCGATGGTCGACACCTCGAAGGTATGCCCGCCCGACCACACACAAGGCGCGGCGGCGTGCGCGGCGAGCAGATCGATGCTGGGTGCCGGCGGTGAGATGGCAGCCAGCAGCTTGCGGCCATTGGCGGCCATGCCCGACATCAGCGCGGTTTCCGCCGTCACCACGATGAAGACCAGCGGCCCGCCGAACAGCGACAGTATCGTGCCGGCGATCATGATGCCGTCGGCGATATGCTCGTCCCTTTCCACCAGCGCCGCATCGACATCGGTACGATGATCGACGCGCGGCTCGCCGACGGTGGTGAACCGCAGTTGCAAGCTGCCGTCCGCCTGCGGTTCCAGCTCAAGGCTGTGCGCCACCTCGGTGAACGTGGTGACCGTAACGCCCTCGTCGATGATGACCATGTTTTCCGAGCGGCACAGCAGCTCGGCCCCTTGGAAGGTCACCGAGAAGGCCTTGAGGAAATGCTTGCGCGGGATGCCCTTGAGGTCGATCGGACTGATTTCCAGTTCCCGTGTCAACGACAGCACCGGCAGCACCGGCGACAAGGCGTAGTCTTCCTCGCGGGCGCCCGGGAATGTCCTAGCCAGGACATCGCGGATGATCCCGTCCAACAGCAAGTGGGAAGAAACCAGTATCGCCGCGTCGCAGTCCTGCGGCACGGCCCGCGCCGAAATGCCGTGATCCAGCCCGGTGGGCGGGCGGTCATTCACCATGGCCAGCACGGCAAGCATGCAGTCCTCGATGGCGGGCGCATCGCAGTAAGCAAAGCCAACGGTGGTGGGATGCAGCCACGGAAAAGGTTGGCCGCCCTTATGCTCCACGCTTTCCACCGTCGCGAACACGTGCCGGATATCGTCCGGATTGCGGTTTACCCATTGCTGGACCGCTTGCTGCACCATGCCCTTGATAAGAACATCGTCCATACCATCGAGCCGCACCTCTCTCACGGAGAAAGGCCGGATGCGGCCGGCCCGGCTTTCGCCCGTGGGCGACAGCTCCACTGCCGTGCGCTGCCCATCCGCGCCATTCCATTGAACGGCGCGCAGCTCCGCCGCCACAACGGCCACGCCCTCGAAGTCCTGGGTTTCGTTGCCCGGGGCCGACAGGCGGCCGCCGTGAAGGTCCACCGCCAGGAAGACGAGATATTCCGAACCTCCCGGCACAATGCGCCATCCCCGCACGCAAGCCGTCACCTCGACACCCTGCACGACTTCGGCCAGCTCGCGCGGCGGCCCCGCCTGTTCGGCGATCTGCGCATTGACCGTGGGGATCCGCACGGCATGCACCAGATCCCATCCCAGCGTCGACACGGACTCGGCAACCATCTCAAGCCCCCGTATGCAGGGCCAGCGTGAAGGCCTGGTTCAGGCCGGCACACACCAGGGTCGAATGCGGCGTATGCGGCCAAACGATGGGCGACACGCAATGGCCCGCGAAAGCCGTCATGGCATCCATCTGCTTGGGGTCCTCATGCAGCGCGCTGATCAGGTCCAACTGGCTGCGTTCGCCATAGACCGAACCCGCCAACTGGCCCGCCATCATGATGACGAGCGAGTTCGTCATCCCGCTCTGGATGAATTCCAGCACGCCCACGCTGCCTTTGCGCAGCGCGCCGCCAACGGTGCTCCAGACGGATTTCTCCGCTGATGTCAGCGCCAGCGTGGCGTTCTTGCCGGCCTTCGCGGCCGATTCCATTTCGATGTTGATGGCGTTCTTCACGTTCTGCTCGACCACCCCGGCCTCTTCGCCGGCAAGGCGTGCCACCGTGCCGCCCTTGAGCGAGGAAGCGGCTTTGCCGGCCAGCCTGCCCAGGCCATGGAAGACCGCCGCGGTGGCCAGCTGCGCGACGAACGTCCAGCCTATGGTCTTCAAGACTTCGATCGCGCCCTTTTCCTGATTCTGCGCCACCGACAGGGTCGAGACCGGCGGCTCGACCGGCGTAAACGCGAAGCGGTCGTGCTCGTCCAGGCCCATATAGCAGGAACACTCATAGGCCAGCTGGATATCGATTTCATCCGAGCCGCCGTAAGGGAAGCGCACATTGCGGAACGCCGTCGTCAGCGTGCGGCCATCCACCTTCACCGAGAAGTTGTATTTCGGCACGGTGGCGATGGTTTCCGAATCCGCGCCTGAATACCATTCAGGCTCCAGCTTGAGCTTCAGCTTGACGTCCTCGACGTTCTGGATCACCAGCCCATCGCCCAGCGCAATCTTGAAATGCTCCGGTTTCGCGCCTTCAAACAGGGTATGCAGCTTGGGGCGGATGAATTTCTCGATGATCAGGTGCGGCCCGATCAGGAACGCCGAGTTCGCGCCTTCATTGGCGGGTATGGCGTTGACGGGCACCATGGCCGCCACGCGCCCCGGCTTGCGGTTTTCGGTCATCGCCAGCACCGCGAACAGGATATCGCTGTCCTTGACTTCCTTTTCCTTGACGTCCTTGGTGTCCTTGGCGTCCTGCGCATCCTTGGCGTCGTTGCCTTCCTTGCCGTCGTCGCTGCCGACATCGGCGACGGCGTAGCCTACCGTCGTGGGCTTGATCCAGGCGAAATCACCGGTGGCGGCCTCTTCGGCGACATCGACGGACAGGAACACATAGTCGAACAGCGCCTTATGCGAGGCCAGCCATTCCTTGATGCCCGCGCTGACGTTGCCCTCGATATCGGGGTCGAACCCGGGACCGCCCTTGATCCTGACCACCCGTATTTCATCGTTGGCCGTGGCCGGTGCGGCGGCGGCTTTCAGGTCGCCGGCCGACGCGATGGCGGGCGCGGCCAGGTCGTTGACGATCTTCAACTGCGCGGCCAGCGACTGGCCGGGCTGGAAGTCGGGTGGCGGGTGATATCCCAGGCTGACTTCAATGATCACCACGGACCCTGACAGATCGACCTCGCTGCTCTCCAGCATCTGGATGGTCGCCTTGCCCGCGATGATGGGCAAGGACAGATGCACCTTATTGCCCGCGCCGCCGCCGCAGACCTGCCAGGGTCCGAAGGCCGCATCGATATTCAGCTTGAAGAACTTGGACGCCAGTTGCTGCTGCATGCGGAAAGCATCCGTGCCGACCAGCGGCGCGAAGTGCTCGCGCATCCCCTGGTTCACCACATCGCCTCGCACCACATACACGGTATCCCACCCATTGGTGTCGGCGCGCGTCGAAACGGACTTGCCGCCGGATTCTGCGTATTGGCATGTGCGGAATTGCTCAGTCATGGAAACGCTCCTGAATCGTGTTCTAGATCTTGACGCCAAGGACAAGGCCGCCGTAGACGGCCGCCGAAACAAGGATGTTTGCGGGCTTGGGCGCGGTGGGATCGCCGTCGGGACGGCGCATCAGCGGAAAATCGACGGTCTTCAAGAAAATATTGGTCGGCTTGGCGCCGCCCTGGGAGATGGATTCGAGATCCGAGTTCTGCTGCGGCGGGAATACGGCGTCGGCGGCCTTCTGCGCATACTCGCTACCGAATTGACCCGCGGCGAGGCCGGCAAGGTACAGCCCATACCCCAGGTATTTCATCGCGGCGGGACGCGGCACTTCCCGGATGAAATCCCGCGCCGCCTTCAGGCTGTAGGCGTTGTTGCCCAGATCCAGGGCGGTATTGATTTCCGCCGTAAGCCCCTCCGGCACCGGCATTTCCTTGTCGCCGAACATCGCGTAGAGCTTGCGGCGGAATGGGAAGGGTCCCGACTTCAAGGCTTCGCCTGACACCAGGAACTGCATGTCGGAAACCATCGCCAGATATTGCGTATCCGAGATCACGCCCTTGTGGAACCAGGACTCGAGCAACTCGACCGATTTCGCATAGGCACGCCGTCCGTCCGCGGACGCCGACCATTCGCCCGTTTCCTCGTTGGCACGGGCCGCGAGCATGTCACGGCGCAAGCGCCGTCCCCAACCTTCGAGTGCCTGAGGGTTTTCGCCGGCCAGCTTCTCCGACACTTCGACCAGGAACTTGCGCCGCAGATGGTCATCCCCAGGTTCGACGCAGTGGTCCTCGAAGGCTTTCAAAAGCTTTCCCAGGCCTTCCCGTATGGGTCGGGGTTCCAGCGCCACGCGAACTTCGGCGGGCCCCCGGTCCACCATGACATTGGGATGCTGCTGCACGGGCGTCTGCGGACGCGGCGCGGGCTGCCCCTGATTGCCCCGATTACCTGGATTCCCCTGCGGCTGAGGATGAACGGCTCCGTTATTGATGGTGGTCATCTCAAGCTGTTGGTAGGGGCCGTTCATGCCGGGAGCATGAAACTCCGCCGCCTTGGGCAAGCGCGTACGAGCGAGATCCTGCTTCGTCATCTTGTAGGCGGGCGCATTGCGGTCCGAGTAGTCGATGTATTCAACGCCCCCCTCGCGCAACATGCCCAGCTTGAACTTGACCGGGCGCCGTCCCATCATGGCTTCCTCGTTGGCGGCCATGAAGTCCAGCGCGAGTTCGGTAACGCGCTTGTTCGTCATCATCCGCCCGGTCAGATTACCCAGCCAGTCCACCCCCGCCACCATCAACTCGGACAGCAGAATGCCGCCGATGACCCCGAGGAAATTCGCCCAGGTGCTGGTGGGCGATTTCGGGCCGGACGCAATGTTGGCGACGATTTCCGGCTCTCCATACAGGAAGATATCGATGTCGCCGCTGTCGGTCGCCTTGATCTGGAAGTTGTACTTGACACTCAGTACGATTGAATAGTCGTCGAACTTGACGGTGGCCGAGTTGATCGCCGCCGTGATGGAGTTGTCGCCTATCGTGAAGCGCAACGCACCCGCCGGGACCAGGGCCGGGTACTTTTCCGACGTGTCGCTCAAGGCGGAATCCGCGTCCAGCAAGGAAATATTCCCGGCGTCGTCGCGCACGTAATAAAGCGTCAGGTCATCGTTGTTCGAGATCGAGCCGGTTTCAGCGTTATAGGATAGGGATCCCAGCATCGCATCGCCCAACTGATTGTTCATCGCCTCGACGAACGTGCTGCGCGAAACGAGATTCGAATTGAGCAGGACCACGGCGTTGATGTCCGTGTCGGTGGGAATCGCCAATGGGTTGATCTGCGGCGACAGGCCCGCCGTATTGCCGCTGACGCTGCCCAATACGGCCAGCACCCCATCGTCAGCGGGATCGATCAGGTCCGCGCATGCATAGCTGAACGCCTTGGGCAGCCCCCAGGGGATGTTGACACCGCGCGCGTAGCGATCGTCATAGATTTGCATGATGTCGACATCGAACATGGTCTGCACGGTCGCATCCTGGCACAGGCCGGAGATGATGACCTGTATGTCCGACGGCAACAGCGGCGAGTCCGGGGACGAAGTCGCAATCACCACGGGCGCGGTATCCAGGTCGACCTTGAGCGTCCTGAGTCCGGCGACGCCGGTCTGGCTGACCTTGAGCACCACCCTGATCTTGGCCTCGATCGAGGAATAGGTCGCCACCTGGGTGCCGGCGATGGGATCGGACAGGACGGCGTTGACGATGGTCAACGCGAAATACATTTCCTGGCCGGAGGCGCCCCGCAGCACCTGCAGCGTGCTCACGTCGCCGTCGAGCTGATAGGTGTTGCTGCTTGAAGACACCTTGCCGTCACCGCCGCCGAAATCGATGACGGCCCAGGGCTGATGATCCAGCAATACCTCGTTGATGGCGCTGTACTTGACCGCGTACACCACGTCCCAGCCGCTGGTGACGTTGGACAGCGGCGTCGCCGTGTTCGGGAACTTGCAATTGACTGTGTATACGCTCATGCGTGAACTCCGATCTGGACGTGTGAATCAAAAGCGCGTGCGAAACTTGACCATGAAGGCGTGATCCAGCGCATTGCGCTCGAAGCCGAAGGAACCCTGGTAGGACAAACCGATGGCAAGGTTGCGGCGCAGCTGCGTCTCCACGCCTAATTGCGCGGACACGGTGTTCTGGCTCAGCCCTGCCACATTCAGGCCGTAAGGGGTGATGCCGGTGTCGGCATAGCCCACCCGGGCCCGGCTGGACCCGGCGAAATCGTGCGTATATTCAAACCGTGCACTGTAGGCAAGGGCGCCCCATGACGTGGGCACGACGTATTCCGTGCGCAGGCCGGCGACACCAGCCAGCATGGAAAACTCCTGGCGTCCGTAGGTCAGGTTCCACACGTCGGCGCCCTCTTCGGTGAAGGTATCCAAACGGGTCCATGCCGCCTGGAAACGTCCATAGGGAGACACCAGCAGGTCGGCGTCGCGGTATTCATAGCCGGCGCTCAGCGAGCCGAATATCTGGGCGCCGCCGCGGTCGCCGTCCGCCTGGCCGCCGGTCGTCGTGACGTAGCGCCGGCTGTCGAAGTCCAGGTGGCTGTAGCCAAGCAGGCCGTCCACGAAGATGGGAGCAGGGTGGTAGCTGCCGTACAGGGCGACGCTCACCGCCTGGCCCTTGACCTGCGTGCCGTTACCACCCACGTCGTTGCGCTCATGCCCGTAGCCGAAACCGACACCGGCGACGAAGTCAGGCGACAGGCGATAGTCCGCGCCGCCACTGACGCCGACCAGCGTGTGGTCGAGCTTGATCGAGTTCTTGTCGGAGGAACCGAAATTCACGAAGCCGCCGGTCCATACCGCAAGCGGTCCTGCAAGCCGCGGCCTGCCCGCACTGCTGGGGCTGCCCCCGCCGCCCGCACTGCCCGATTCGCGCGACGTACCCGATCTGCCTGATTCGTCCGCCGGCGCGCCCTTCAGGCTGGGCAGCGCGCTGGCCGGCACGGCGCCGAAGGCCTGCGCGAGCGGGCTGCCCGCCGCACTGCTACCGTCGGCCCCGCGCCGGTCCGGCTGGGACGCGGACGGCGCGCCGAAGCGGATGCCGAAGGCATCGGCCTGGCGCGTACGCTCGTCGTGCAATTGCTCCAGGCGGCTGCCGAAGTTCGAGATCTGCGTGGTAGCGAAGCGCTGGGCTGTCTGGACCTGTGCATTGACCAGCCCGATCACTTCCGTGTCCTTGCTGGGATCCGGCCGCGCGACCACCGTGAAGGTGATCGCGGCAGGCACCGACGTCTGCCACGCATTGGACAGCGTGTAGCGAACCACCACGCTGCCCGCGGCCAGCGGTGCCGCGGTGAACGACATCAGGAAAGCGCCATTGCCGTTCCTCAGCACCGCCCTGCCCTCCGAGGCGGGCGGCGGATCCACCAGGGCGGCGCCGCTGAAGGGGCCGCCGGTGGCGCCCGCGGCCAGGTCGACGGTGACCGTCGTACCCGCTACGACCTGCATCGACCGGCTCAGCCCGGCGGGCACAGGCCCCGTCGTGGCCAGCGTATACGCGGCCTGCCCTTTGATGCCTGCCGCGTCGGTTGCCACCACGGTGAACGACGCGGCCACCGCCGCGGTCGGGGTGCCCGTGATCGCGCCGTTCGACAGCGCCAGGCCGGGCGGCAGTTCGCCGCTGACCGCGTATTGATACGGCGCCGTGCCTCCCGTCACCGAAAGCGCCTGCCTGTAGGCCGTTCCCACTGTCGCTGCCGGCAAGGCGCCCGGCCCGGGGGACAACACCAGGATACCGGCGGCGACATTGACCGTCACGGTTGCGGGCGGCGACGTGCCGAAGGCGTTGGTCGCGGTATAGGTGAACGTGTCGCTGCCGGTGTAGCCCGCGGCGGGCGTATAGGTAATCGACGTCCCTGACGCCGCGGCCACGCCGTGCCTTGCCTGCGTGGCAATGTCCACGCGGGACGGCGCCCCACCGGTCACATCGATGACGATGGCCGAGGCGCCGGCGCCTGCCGCTACGTTGGCGGCAACGGGATTGGCCACCGGCGGGTTCGACGTGATTGCCAGGGTGTAGGCAAGCGTGGCAGTCGCGCCAGCGGCGTCGCCGACGTTGAGCGAGAAAGCGTTCGATGCCGACGCCGCCGGCGTCGGCGTGCCGCTCAGCTTCAGCGTGCTGGCGTCGAACGCCAGGCCGTCGGGCAAGGCACCCGTCATCGACACGGAGTAGGGAGCCGTGCCGCCGGTGATCGAGAACGTCTGGCTGTAGGGCGTGCCCACGGTGCCGGCGGCCAACGCCCCCGCCGCCGGCGAGACCACCAGCGGCGCGGCCGTATACGTGAAGGACGCCGACGTGTTGCCACCCGCCGTGGTGACGGCAACGGTGACCGCGCCCACGGCGTGCGCGGGCGCCGTCACCACCAGGGACGTCGCGGTATTCGAGGTGATTGCAGCCGCCGTGCCGCCGAATGTGACCGATGTCGCGCCGGCCAGGTTGGTCCCGGTCAATGTCACCGACGTGCCGCCGGCAACCGGCCCAGTGTTGGGCGCGATGCCTGTCACGGTGGGCGCCAGCGTGGACACCGGCAGGGTGAATGAGAATTTGAAAGCGGTATTGCTGGCGGAATCCGCGATTTTTACTTCAGGGTCGCCGACATAGGTGTACATCGTGCTGGTGTCGGACGTGGCGGCAGCGTTGGTCACCGTAAGCAGCTTTACCGTAACCAGGCCGCCGTTGATCAGGTCCGCCGAATACGAGTAGGTGGCGTTCGACGTGGTAATCGTCTGGGCGCTGGGCGTACAGCCCGACGCGGTATTGACGGAACCTACCCCGCAATTCGCCGGGCCGCGCACCAAGGCGCCGGAACTGTTCGTCAATCCGCCCCAACGCTCGGTGGAATGGTCCTGCAGGGTATTGGTGAAAAACGTCGAACAACTGGAGATATCGACCGTCAGCGAGTCGCCGATCGCGGCAAACGTGCCGCCGCCCTGGCAGGTCGCCTGCGCACGCGCCGTCCCTGGCGCCAGCAACGCAGCGAACAGCGCAATCGCCAGCAGTGCAAGCAAGATGATGGCGCGGTGTGCCGGCCGGTCTCCGTAGCGCATAAACCCCACTCCGATATCCTCTTGCGGCGTACATCGTTGGCGCCGCCTCGAACTGGCCGTGCGAAGGCTGCGTCACGCATATGCACGTGCTGTCCCCTTTCACGGATCGCGACAGAGAATATCCAAGCGCAGGGTGTTACCGGATGGCAAGGTTTTGCTCAACTGCCGAAAGCGTTTGCAAGCCGGAAGTTTATTTAGAGAAGGTGTTCCGGCCTGCCCGTGCCGCCACTGGCAATCGGCCCGCACATCGCGCAGAATGGCTGCGAACGCGGCCGCGGATGCGCGTACTCGATTATTTCCAGACGAAGAAAGAAGCCGACCCATCCTCATGGACCTTGCCCAGACCGCCGGCCGGCCGGCGCCAAGCGCCGCCGCATCCATTGCCGGGTTGCGCATCCTGATCGTCGATGACAGCCTGGACGACCGGGCGCTGCTGATGGAGTACCTGCGCCAGCAAGGCTGCCGTATCTACCTGGCGGACAATGGGCGTGACGGGCACGACAAGGCGCAGGCCATAGCGCCCGACCTGATCCTGATGGATATCGCCATGCCTGTCTGCGACGGCATCATGGCCTGCGCCTTGTTGAAGGCGAACCCGGCGACCCGGCGCATCCCGGTGATTTTCCTGACGGCGGCGGGCCTGCCCCAGCAAAGAGTGAAAGGGTTGACGGCGGGCGCCATCGATTACGTCGTCAAGCCCTTCAATTTCGAGGAAATACGGCTGCGGATAACGGTACATGTCACCGCCAGCCGGCTGGGCAGAGCGAACGATCTCGGGGAAAAGCCGCGGACCGCCGGGGGCGCGCTGGACGGCCGGCTGTTTCGCATGACGCAGGACCTGCTGCTGGGCAACCTGGGCGAGACGCCCGATCTCGCCAGCCTGGCGCGCGCCGTCGGCACCAACGCCCATCGCCTGAACGCCGCGTTCCGGCAGGTCATCGGCATGACGGTATTCGATTATCTGTTCGAGGAACGGATGAAGCGGGCCACCACCATGTTGACCCAGACAACCCTGGACATACAGGCGGTGGCCGCCGCCGTGGGCTATGGAACGCGGCAGAACTTCGCCACGGCCTTCCGCAAGCGTTACGGGTTCGCGCCGACGGAGCTGCGCCAGATGAAGGCGGGCAGCGGGCAGTAGCCCGCGCGCGTATCACCATCCCATTGCATATGCCGTCCGCCGCGGATCGGCCCCCGCGGCGCGCGGGCCGTATTCCGTGTCCACGCAGATGGCGCACAAGGCGCCCGCGCTGGCGATGAAGTCCGGCCATTTGGTGACCTGGTGCCCCTTGGCCGCCAGCTCCGCCAGTGTCGACTCGGGAATGCGTCCCTCCGCGCACAGGTGACCCGGCGTGTAATTGTGCGGATGCTGGCTGGCAGGGAAATTGAAGGTGGCCACGCGCGGCTGCTCGATGGCGGCCTGCACGTCCATTTTGTAGTCGACGACGTTAAGGATGAGTTGGGCCATGGCCTGGGGCTGCACGTCCAGGCCCGGGGTGCCGAAGGTCATCGCCAGCTTGCCGTCCTTGAGCATCAGGGCCGGACTGGGCGTCAGGCGCGGCCGCTTGCCCGGCTGCAAGGACGACGGATGCTTGGGGTCCAGCCAGCTCTGGAAGCCGCGGGGGGATAGCACCACGCCCACACCCGGCACCACCGGCGTGTAACGGACGCCATCGCTGGGCGTAGCGGAAAAGCCATTGCCTTCGCTGTCGACCACGCAGCAATAGCTGGTGTCCGATCCCAAGGGGCCCGGTTGCGGCGCCGGCGGCCGGTATCCCGCGGCGCCTGCCTTGCCTTCGAAGGCCCATGGATCGCCGGGCGTGGGCATGTCCTTCCAGGCCTCCTTCAGCGAAATCCGCTCGACCCATTGCTTCGCGTAATCCTTGTTGAGCAGGCCTTCGATGGGAACGTCGACGAAATCCGGATCTCCATAGAATGCGTGGCGGTCGGCGAAGCTGGCCTTCAGTGCCTCGATGATCACATGCAAGCTCTTGGCCGAATTATGACCATAGGACGCCAGGTCATAGTTCTCCAGGATATTCAGCGTCTGGGGTAGCACGGGGCCCTGGCACCAGGGGCCACAGGCGAAGACCTCATAGCCGCGATACGTCGTCTTGACCGGCGGCTCCACGCGTACGGAGAATTCGGCCAGATCGTCGTAATCCAGGAAACCGCCCTGCTCTTGCGAAAAGCGTGCCATCTTTTCCGCCAGGTCGCCTTTGTAGAACACGTCGCGCGCGGCCATGATGGCAGCCGCGCGGTCGCAGCCGCGCGCCGCGGCTGCGCGTTCGGCGTCCATCAATACGCGCAGGGTTCCCGCCAAGGTTGGCTGGCGCACCATGTCGCCGGTCTGGTAAGGGGTACCGTCCGGCCGCACGTACTCCCTGGAAGTCGGCCATTGCATGAGATTCGCATGGATGCCTGTCAGCATGTGCGTGAACAGGCGGCTGGCCGGGAAACCCTCGGAGGCCAATTGAAGCGCGGGTTCCAACACCTGGCCCAGGGTCATGGTGCCATAGCGCGCAAGGGCCGTGAGCCAGGCGTCGCAGGCCGACGGCGTGATGGCGTTCTTCACGCCCAGGGGAATTTCCCCCTTGAGCTCGTCCCGGAAGTATTCAAGGCTGGCTTTCTTCGGCCAGCGCCCCAGGCCGGAAATGGTGACCACTTCGCGGGTCTTGGCCAGATAGATGATGATGGGGGCCACGCCGCCCAGATTGGTCAGGTCCGGCTGCGTGACGTTGATGCAGACGCCCGCGGCCACCCCGGCGTCGACGGCGTTGCCGCCCAGTTGCAGAACGCTCATGCCGGCCTGTGTGGCCAGGTAGTGGCCGGCGGAGACGGCATAGTTTGCCGAGGTGATGACGGGACGAAACGTGGGGGTGACGAAAGTTGCCATGACTACTCCTGCGACCTGTTAGTACTGAAATCATCCGGGCATGAGCGCATCCGCCAGGCGCCGGGCCGTATTAACCGAGCCGGTCAGCCCCAGGTGACCATGCCCGACGGCCAGCCACAATCCGGCATGGCCGGACGCCGGTCCGACGACAGGCACGGAATCCGGCATGCAGGGCCGATGTCCCATCCAATGCTGGGGCTTGATCCCCGCCAACCGCGGAAACACCTCCACTGCCAGCCGTTCCAGCACAGCCGTGCGGCGCGCGGTGGGCGGGGCATCGAGACCGGCGATCTCCACGGTGCCGCCAATGCGCAGGCCATCCACCATGGGCGCCATGAAAACCTTCTTGTCCGCCAGCACCACCGTGCGCGAGATCAGCGAGGACTGTCCGGGGTACTGCACGTGGTAGCCCCGCTGGCTCTCCAGCCGCAGCTTGATGCCTAGCGTGCCCAACAGGCGCGGCGCCCACGCGCCTGCCGCGACCACGATCTCGTCGCACTGCAGTGACTCGCCATCGCTCGTCACCGTCCAACCGCCCGCCGCTGGCTTCACGGTACGCACATCGGCCCGCAGCAACTCGCCGCCGCGCGCCACGAAAGTTCGTACTACCGCCTGCACGTAGCGCAAGGGGTCGAGGATGGTGGCATGGTCGGGAATCAGGACGGCCGACCGGTACCTGGCAGGAAGGCCGGACTCCAGGGCCTCGATGCCCGCGCGGTCGAGATAGTCCAGACGCTGCCCGTGCGAACTGCGTAGCGCCCAGGTGGCCTTGTCCTTGGCGCGCGCGCCATCGTCGGGATAGAGAAACAGGTGTCCTTTCTGTTGGAGCAGATGCGGGACACCCACCTCTTGCGCCAGCGCGGCATGCGCGGCGTAGCTGCCTTGGTACAGGTCGTGCAGGCGGTCGGCGTTGGCATGGACGGCTTGCGGCTTGGCCGACGCCAGGAATTGCCATAGCCACGGCAGCGCGCGCGGCAGGTAGCCGGGAGCCAAGGCCAGCGGGCTGTCACGATCCGTCAACATCGATGGCAGGGTCGAGACGATGCCGGGCATCGCCAAGGGGGCGATGGAACTCTCGCTGATGGCGCCCAGATTGCCATAGCTGCATGCACGGCCGGGTTCGTCCCGGTCGATCAACACGACTCGCGCGCCGCGCTTGACCAGCGCCAAGGCGATGCACGCACCCACGATACCCGCGCCGATCACGGCGACCTTCTTGGTCATGCTATTGCTTCTCCATCTTTTGCTACTCGCACTATTTTTCTCCTGCTTTTCCTGCTGCTTTTCTACTGCGTGTCCTATTGCTTCTCCATATGCGCGGCGACGCGCAGCTTTTCGAAACGCTCGATATCGTTGCGGATCAATTTTTCATAACCGGCCGGCGTATCGTGCACGGGCACAGAACCTACATCGGCCAGTTTCTTCATTACATCGGGCGAAGACAGTGCTTCGTTGATCGCCTTGTTCAGCTTGGTGACAATATCGGGCGGGACACCCGCCGGCGCGATCACGCCCACCCAGTCCGCGACCTCGTACCCCGGCAAGCCGGCTGTCGTGATGGCCGGCACCTCGGGCAGCAATGCCATCGGCTTGGCGCTGCCCACGCCCAAGGCCCGCAACTGCCCGCCCTTGATCAGCGGAACGTAAGCCGTGACCGAATCGATCGACGACACGACCTCGCCAGAGATCAGGTCGCGCAGGGCCTCGCCCGTTCCCTTATAGGGTACGTACGTCACATTGGTCCCAGCCAGGGTGTTGAACATCAACCCGGCGAAATGCGCGGAGGATCCCGGGCCGCCGGATGCCATGGTCAGCCCGGGATGGATTTTCACGTAGGCGATGAACTCCTTGACGTCATGCACCGGCAAGGACGGGTTGACCACCAGCACCTTGGGCGTGCGGGCGACGGGCGCCACGGCCTGGAAGTCCTTAAGGGTGTCGTAGGGCAGCTTGTTATAGATCGCCGCGTTGATGGCATGCGATGTCGAAGCAAACAGCAGCGTGTACCCGTCGGCGGGCGCCTTGGCGACGGCGACGGAAGCCACCGTGCCGCCCGCGCCCGCGCGATTCTCGACCACGACGGACTGGCCCAAGCGCATCGTCAACTGTTCGGCGGTGAGGCGCGCCATCATATCGGTGTTGCCGCCGGGGGCGAAGCCCACGACCAGCCGGATGGCATGGGTGGGATAACCCTGTGCCGCTGCGTGAGAGTGATAGGAGCCTGCGATGCCGACGACTAAACAGGCAAGCACAGCGCGCGCACGAAGGTTCGCGTTCATGATTTCCCTTGATCTGTTGTTGTAGCTAGCGTCCACGTTGTGTCGTGGCGGCCCCTATTCGTGGTGGCGCAATTAGGTTAGCCTCCGGCATACCCCGGGTCCAATCGTTTTTAGTTCTGGTTCCATAAGCGCATTGGATACTCCTATGCATTGAATGCCTCGGAGCATTGGATACTTCCGTGCATTGGACACTTCCGCGCATTGGACACTTCTGCGTTGGATACTTCCATCCCTTGGGACCGGCGCCTTGAATCTCCGCGACAGGCCTCATGCTGAATATCCGACAACTAAGAGCTTTCGCGGCCGTCATGCTGGCCGGTTCGGTGACCGGCGCCGCCACGCGCCTGCGTATCTCGCAACCCGCGATCAGCGCGCTGATCGCGGGCCTGGAACGCGATCTCGGCTTCAACCTGTTCGTGCGCGACCGCAACCGGCTGCAGGCCACCAGCGAAGCCACCTCGTTCTACCGCTCCGTGTCGGCGGTGCTCGAACGCCTGGACGGACTGGAGCGTCTGGCGACGGACATCCGCCAAGCTGACGAAGGCACGCTGCGCATCGCCGCCCTGCCCATGCTGGCGCTTGAATTCCTGCCCAAAGTGGCCGCGGGGTTTCTCGCGCGGCATCCTAATGTCAGGATGGTCCTGCAAGCGCACAGCTCGCCCACCGTCGCCAGTCTGATGGCCATGCAGCAATTCGATCTGGGCTTTTCCGAATCGGCCTATGACGAGGGGTGGATCAACGCCAAGCGATTGCGGGTGCGCTGCGTGTGCGTACTGCCGATTGGCCACCCATTGGCGGCAAAAGCAGTACTGACGCCCGCCGATCTGGATGACCTGCCTATCGTGACGGCGCCGGCGGATCATCTACGCACCCAGCACCTGGCGGAAGTATTCCAGGCCTGCGGCGCGCGCTTGAACGTAAGGGTCGAGACGCCGCTATTCGCGTCCATGTGCGCCTTTGTGTCGCAGGGCGCGGGTTATGCGCTGGTGGATGCCATCACCGCCAGCGGTGTCCATGGCGGCGGGTTGGTGACCCGGCCGTTCGAGCCGCCCTTCTACAACGACTTCGCCCTGCTCTATCCCGCCAGCAAACCCGTATCGCGCATCGCCGACGCGTTCATGCAGGAAGTGCTGGCGGAACTTGCCAGGTTCGCGGGATGACAGGCTCGCAGCCAGGTGAGGCAGGCCGGGACGTTCAGGTCCGCCGAGTGAAGAGGCCTGTTCGCAACCCAGGGCGAGTCCGTCGGTCAGCGCGCTATGCGCCCCCAGGAACGGTTCGGTCCACCGCGGAATCCCAAATCCCCATTGCCGCGGACACCGCCTTCTCCATGACGGCCGGCGCGACGCGATCACGGGCGAGGCCCGACAAGCCCTGAAAAAAACAATCGATGGCGACGGACACCGAAACCGGATCCGTGGTTTCGCGCAGCTCTCCACTCTTGATGCCGCGCTCCACGCAGGAACGGAATCCCGCCCGGGTTCGGTTGCGTATGGTACGAAGCAGCTGGAAGCCTTCCCCGCTGTTCGCGGCGTTTGGGCCAACGATACCCGTCACGACCATGCATCCCTTCGGGTGACCGCTGCCCGTCTGCATCTTCGCTGACCGCTGCAATGCGAGAAATACGGCCTCTCGCGGCGGGATGGCGGTGTCATGGAGGCTCCGGGTCAGATCGCTGTAGATGACCATGTATCGCTCCAGGGCCTCCTTGTACAGCGCCTCCTTGGACTCGAAGGCCGCGTAGAAACTCGTTGCGGAGATGCCATCGCCTATCGCCGCCTTCAGCTGCGACACGGAAGTCAAATCGAAGCCCTGCTCCCAAAAGAGGTGCATTGCCGCGGTGACTGCCGCATCACGATCGAACTCACGGGGTCGGCCTCGATGCGCCATCAACAGTTCCACCAAAAATTACATACTAAGCGATACACAATTCTGAGGCAAGGCACAGCCCTTCGGCGTCTCCAGCGCTTGAGGTCCCACGTACGACGCAGTTGACGTGCGCCACAACCCTGACTTATATTTGTACCGATCGATACGGAATTCAGTGCTGGGCGGGGTACTTACGAGAACCCCGTATTTTTTTACCTATTTATGTACTACTAGATACGGAATTATTCCATGTACGAAAAACTTGAAGCACGCCTTGACGCCATCGAAAGCCGCTTTGCCATCGATGCGCTGATCGCCAACTATGCCGAAGCGTTCGACACCATGAACATGGAATTGCTGGCGACCCTGTGGCATCCGGAGTCACGACTGCTGTTGGGCGCCAACGGCAACGCCGAGGGCTTGGAGGCCATCCTGGCGCAAGCCCGCGTCAACATGGCGCGCATGCCCCATATGCATCACTGGATGGCGAATGCGCTGATCACGGTGGACGGCGACAACGGCCACGGACTGGTCGCCGCGGATTGCCTCTTTTACGACGTGGATCAGGGCCCGTTGCAGGTCAGCGGCCAATACCGCGACATATATCTACGGCGCGACGGCCGCTGGGCGTTCCTCGAGCGCACCTTCACCATGCACTACGCGACGCCGCTGCAGAACTGGGTCCCCATCATGGGAACGGAACGTTTCGGCCGGGCTGCCTGATGCAAACAATGACCACTAAACCCCCAGGGATGCCGCAAATGAAGGACTCGGCAGCGCGTCGATGGGCGGCGTTCGCGGTGTTGCTGGTGGGGGCATTCCTGCCGCCACTGGACTTCTTCATCGTGAATGTCGCCCTGCCGTCCATCCAGGGCACCCTGCAAACAAGCGCCGCGGAACTGCAACTCGTGATCTCCGGCTATGCCGCGGCCTATGCGGTCTTCCTCATCACCGGAGGAAGGCTGGGCGATCTCTTCGGCCGGCGCAGAATCTTCCTGCTGGGTATCGCCGGCTTCGGCGTGACGTCGGTGCTCTGCGGGATCGCGACCTCTCCTGCAATGCTGATCATCGGCCGCGTGATCCAGGGCCTGAGTGCCGCCGCCATGGCGCCGCAAGGACTGGCGTCCATTCACGCCCTGTTCCCGGAGCGAGAACGCGCGCGCGCACTAGGCTTTTACGGCGCAGCGGTCGGGCTGGCAGCCGTGGCGGCGCAGGCACTCGGTGGTGCGTTGATCTCCGCGAATTACTTCGATCTGAGCTGGCGCATCATTTTTCTGATTAATCTGCCCGTGGTCGCCGCGGTCCTCATCTTCGGCTTGCCGCTGCTGCCCGAAGTCCGAGGTGACAGCCCGGCGCCCATCGATCGGATCGGTGTGCTGCTCTGCGCATTGACGTTGGGCCTGCTGATCGTGCCTCTGGTCGAGGGGCGGGAGCTAGGTTGGCCCGCGTGGGCCATCGCGATGCTGTTCGCATTCCCTGTGGTCGCGGTCGCGTTCTGGCGATATGAGATGGCGTACGCGATGCGCGGAGGCGTGCCACTTATCAGTGTGGACCTCGTCCGCAGACCTGGCCTGCTGAGCGGTCTCACGGGGGTGCTGTTTTTCTATGTAGTCTCCGCTTTCTTCCTGACTTTTTCCGTCTACCTTCAATCCGCGGTCGGCCTGAGCCCTTTGGAGACAGGGTTGGTTTTTCTGCCGTTCGGCGTCGGCGCTTTCATCGGCCCCTTGACGACGCCGCTGGCCATTCGTCTGCTTGGCCATCGCGTTCCCGCCATCGGCATGGTGCTCGAGATCGCCGGCTGCGTGCTCCTGGCCGCGGTAGTAGCGGCGGCGCCTGGAACGATGCCGCCTCAGCTTGCGCTCATCGTAGCGGTAGGATTACTGGGATTCGGTCAAGGTTGGGCGTTGCCGACGCTCGTGCGCTCGGTCATCAATCGCGCACCGACGACCGGTTCTGGAATGATCGCCGGCATCACGAATTCGGCACTGCAGATCAGCGCGGCTCTGGGTGTTGCCGTCATCGGCGGGGTATTTTTCAGCGTCGCAGGCGCTTCGCCCGATCCCAGGAACATGGCTCGGGCACTGATGGTGGCGATGTTGTGTGTCGCGGGCAGTCTGGCACTCGCGGCGATCCTCTCCATCGTCGCTTGGAGATCGGAACACGCCTCGAACACGCGCCAGTGAATTGGTCGCCTAGAACCTGGTATTCAGTGCCGGACCTGCGCCCCGACAACATAGACACCGCCTGCGCGACGCTTGCAAGAATCGTTGCATCCCACGCGGATAACGCTCGGACGCCGGTCACGCCGCTTCCCACACCGCCGCTGTCACGCCCAGCAGCAGGACCAGCGCCGATATGATGAACCATCGCACCGTTTTCCGGTATTCATCCTCGGCTTCATCCTCCAGGCGGAGGGCCCGGTAAAGAGTCAGGATCTGCAGCAGGGTGGCGAGAAACAGGCCCACACCCGGCATCACCGACAGCACACTCCAGTCGCCCGGCGCGTCGAAGCCCCAGTAACGCAGGAAACCCAGCGAAAAACCCAGCAACACGGTAATCGCCGTGATCAATCCGGCCCGAAAGCCCTGGGGCAGATCGCGCGGCCTGGGGCTGCGTGCAGGCACTGATTCGTCGCGATTCGTTTCCGGTGTCGTCATCGAGATAGTCCGCACTGATTCCGCCAAGGGCCGCGGGGCACGCTGACCGTGCCTATACGCGCATCGCGTTTCGGACCGGTAAGGGTCGCGCCGCCAGGAACCAGATAAGGCCGCCCATCAGCAGCGCGGCGCTTGCGGTGTGCAGCGACCACGCGAAGACCAGGCTATGGCTGATGCCGCTCCTTAACAACGCACCAAACAGCGGAGGACTCAAGATCTGGCCTATGGCATAGACGGCGGTCATCAAGCCAATGACCGACGTCGAATTGTGTGGCCAACGCAGCCTGACTTCCCGAAAAGCGAACAAGGTCAACGCCGTGAAGGGCGTTCCAACCAGCACACTGCTCAACACGAAGCCAGCCACACCAGGCCACCACAACCCCATCACCACGCCGACCGACTGGGTGAAATAACAAACCGCCAACAGCCGGCTGTTATCCCAGTGCGCTGGCATCCGGGTGGATGCCAGGCAGCCCAGCGCCGCGCTGATGCCGTAAATCGGCCAGATCCAATCGACCCATTCAGAACCCGGGATCACCTCGCGCGCCATGACGGGCAAGAAGGTGGCGGTAATCACATAACCGAAACCTGCCAGCCCATAGGCAAACATCAACCAGCCCAAGCCGACGCCGGAACCGAGCGTGTCAGTCAGCGATTCCGCTAGTGATTCCACCGATCGGGACAGTGAATGCGGCACAGGCGATTCAACGGGTCGCGCGACTGACTGCGGCGCGCTAGCGGCAGCACGGGTGGAGTCACCCACGTTATCACGCCGCGATACCTGCCGATGGCCACGACGCAATTCGTATCCGATCCACAGCACCAGAAGCCCCACGAGGCAGCCCAAGAGTTTCCAGCCAGCAGCGGCGCCCCAGCCCATTGAAACCGTGGCGCTGACCAAGACGCCACCCAGCACAATGCCCACGCCCGAGCCGCAGTAAATCAACCCGGCCAGGGAAGTGCTGCTCTGCTGTGCCAGTCGCCGCAGGCACCAGCTCGATGTGAAGACAAAGGCAAGCGCACTCGCTATCCCGGATAGAAAACGCAGCCACGGCCACAACTCAGGCCAGGGCACAGCCATCCCCAGCGTCAATGCGGCAGTTGCAGCCAACCCGGCAAGCGCCAGGATTTCGTCGGGTGCCTGTCGGCCCGTCAGGCGCAACCAGCTCCCCGGAATCAGCGAGCAAAGGATCGCCCCGAGGAAATAGCCCAATAAGTTACTTTCCGCCAGCCAGCACGCTTCCGCCAACGAGAGCCAACTCTCGTTCAACATCACAGGTAAAAGTGGAGTGAAGGCGAAACGCCCGATACCAATGGCCACAGCGACAGACAACATACCCATCAGGGCGATGCGCGTCGCGCTCTGCTTTGACATGGACTCAACGGTCATACGAGGAATCTCCTCAACTCGTCAGGACATCTGGCAGTCTGGGCGGAAGTGGACGTCGCGGGCACACGAAGCGCCTCCCTATCCGGCCCTCGCTCGCGCTATCTGTCCTATGCGTATGCAGATCTTGGCGGTCCATACGATACACGCGTTTTGACTGGACTTGACGAAGTTCCTGTAACGCCTGCGCGGCCGCGACCCGCGGCGTCACGACAGACGATATTGCACCGCCTCCGCGATATGCCGCTCCGCGATGATCTCATCGCCATCCAGATCGGCCGCGGTTCTTGCCACGCGCAGCGCGCGATGCGTGGCACGGGCAGATGCGTGCAGGCGGCTCATGGCTACTCGCAGCAGTTCACGCGCTTGCTCCGCCATGGGGCAACACGCCTCCAGCTGATGGCCAACCAGAGCCGCATTAGGCTCGCCTTGCCGCGCCACCTGCCGTTCCCGGCAGGCCACGACACGCTCGCGGATCGCGGCGGAAGGTTCGCCCGGCGGCAATGACATCCAATCGGCCTGGGCCGGCGGCAGCATCACATGCAGATCGATGCGATCCAGCATCGGACCGGATACCTTCGCGCGATACCGTGACGCCTGCTCCGCGGAGCAGCGGCAAGCATGGCGAGGATGGCCACGCCAGCCGCAAGGACACGGATTCATCGCCGCCACGAACTGGAAGCGCGCGGGATAGCGTACGGTCTGCATCGCCCGCGAAATGGAGATCTGCCCTGTCTCCAGCGGTTCGCGCAAGGCTTCCAGTGCGCGCCGGCTGAACTCCGGCAATTCGTCCAGGAACAAGACGCCATGATGGGCACGGCTGATCTCCCCCGGTCTCGGGCGGGCACCGCCACCGACCAGCGCCGCGGCCGAAGCGGTGTGATGCGGCGCCCGAAAAGGAGGCTGCGTGCCCATGCAGCCCGGCTCCCCGGTCAGGCTGGCGATAGCCGCCGCTTCCAGCGCGTGCTCGGCAGCCAAGGGCGGCAAGATGCCGGGCAATCTCTGCGCCAACATGCTCTTGCCGGCGCCCGGCGGACCCACCATCAAGAGACTGTGCCCGCCCGCCGCCGCCAACTCCAACGCCCTTCGTGCCCCGCCCTGCCCCCGTACATCCGACAAGCAAGGCAGCGGCAGCGGTTCCGGCCACGGCGCCGGGCGTGCCACCGCCAGCGGCGCCGCCCCGGTCACATGCGACACCACCTCGGTCAAGGTGTGCGCGGCCCATACGCGCAAGCCTGGCACGTGTGCCGCCTGCGCCGCGCTCACCGCTGGCAGGATGAGTTCGGCGTGCGCATGATCGCGCGCGGTGCCCAAGGCGATCGCCAGCGGCGCCGCCACCGGCACCAAGGTGCCGGTCAGCGACAGCTCACCCGCCAATACCACGTGCGTCAGCGGATCATCACCCGGGCCTCCGGGCGCCGGCGGCACCGATACCTGCCCCGAGGCCAGCAACACGCCCAAAGCCATCGGCAGATCAAAACGCCCCGATTCCTTGCGCAGATCCGCCGGCGACAGATTGACCGTGATCCGCCCTGCCGGAAAGTCATAGCCGCTGTTGAGTATGGCCGCCCGCACGCGCTCGCGGCTTTCGCGCACCTCTACGTCGGCCAAGCCCACCACGGTGAAGGTCGGCAAGCCCGCGGCCAAATGCGTTTCCACCCGCACCGCGGGCGCATCGACGCCCGCCAGCGCCCGACTGGTCAGAACGGCTAAGGTCATGCGGCCCGCCTTGCTGGAAATGATCAAGGCGGCAGTATGCGCGGCGAGCGGACGGCAAAAGCCCGTAAGAGACGCTTATGTCACTGCGATACAGCAGGAACGCAAGCCCCATGACAATAGGACCCCCACCGTGGAAGCTGCGCCACACCAGACGGAAATTGCTTCGCTTGGAAACACTTTTAATGAACAATAATTCAAATTAATTTCAAAGTGTGAACCAAACCCATGCGTTCTTTCGCAAATTCGTGCATTCGCCGCAATACGCAACGCCCCTCATCGGCCCGGTTCCCTCTGAAATTACTCCCCTCGGCGCTCTATTTCGCCCTGGCCGGACTGGCTGCCCCGGCGGCGGCGGCCGATTTGAACATCGGCGGCCCCACCGACGGCGTCTACGCCAGCTCGATCACCGGCCCCGACGGTGTCATCAAGGAAGGCGCCGGCAAGGAAACGTTGACCGGCATCAACACCTATTCCGGCGCCACCACCATCAACGCCGGCACCCTCGCCGCCGGCGCAGCCGACAGCTTTTCATCCGCAAGCAGCTTTTCCCTGACAACGATCGGCACGGCCCTGGATATTTCGGCGGGCGGCGACCAGACGATCGGCTCCCTGGCCGGTGTAGCGGGCAGCACCGTCACGCTCGGCGGCAACATGCTCACGGTGGGTGGGAACAATGGCAGTACCACCTTCGGCGGCGTGATCAGCGGCAGCGGCAGCCTGACCAAAACGGGCTCCGGCACCCTGACGCTTAACGCGGTCAATACTTACAGCGGCGGCACCTTTATCGAAGCCGGCACGCTGGCGCTCGGCCCCACCGGCGGCGTCGCGACGTTCAGGACACTAAACGTGGCCACTGGTGCCACCTTCGATATGTCGGCGCTCAACGGCCTGCAAAACGTCGAGCTTGGCGGTGGCGGCACGATCAAACTCGGCGACACCAGCATCTTGGTGATCTCAGCCGCCGTTCCCTTCAGTGGATCCATAATCGGGACGGGATCCGTTTACATCGGCGCTCCTGGCATTACGTTGACCGGCGCCAACACCTACACTGGCCAGACGGCAATCAATTCCGGCACGCTGCATATCGCTGCGGGCGGCAGCCTCTCTCCTGCAACGATGGTCAACATGGGCAGCGGGACGGGATTCGATATCGCCGCTGCTGGCGCCGGCCAGACTATCGGGGTACTGGGCGGCGATGGTGCGGTCACGCTCGGGGCAAATACGCTGACCCTTGCGATGAGTGGTGTCGCCAGTACTTTTTACGGCGTGATATCCGGGTCAGGCGGCCTGGTGAATAACAGCGACAGCACCCTGACATTCAGAGGTGCCAGTACCTATACCGGCGGTACGACCATCAATAACGGCACCTTTGCGATGGGTGCCGGCGGGAGCCTGGCGTCGACGGGTGCGGTGCATGTAGGCGGCACGGGCGAGTTCAACATCGCCAACGGCGGCAACCAGTCGATCGGCGCGCTCAGCGGCTTGGCAGGCGGCAAAGTCATGCTTGGCGGCAATACCCTGACGGTGAGCAGCGCAAGCAATAGCAGCTTCGCCGGCACTTTAAGCGGCACCGGCGGGCTGACCAAGAGCGGGGCCGGCGTACTGACCTTGGGCGGCGCCAGCACGTTTGGCGGCGGCACGACGCTGAATGCCGGCGGCCTGATCGTGAACAACGATGCCGCGCTTGGCTCCGGTACGCTCACGGTGGGCGGCGCTGCGACGCTGGACTCCGCGGGTCCCGTTGCCTTGGCTAACTCGGTGACCCTGAATGCCGGCCTGACCGTATTGGGCAGCAATGCCCTGACGATCAACGGCAATATTTCCGGTACCGGTGGCTTGACCAAGAACGGCGTGGCAACGCTCATGCTCAACGGCGTCAATAGCTACACCGGCGGCACCAACATCAACGGCGGTACGCTGGCGCTGGGTGCGGGCGCCAGCCTGGCGAGCAGCGGCATCGTGAATCTGGCGGCGGGCGCGTCCTTCAATCTGTCCGCGGGCAATGGCGCACAGACCTTCGGTACGTTAACCGGGAGCGGCATGGTAAATCTGGGCGCCAACGACTTGACCATCGGCGGTCCCACCAACGGCATCTTCGCCGGCTCCATCGCCGGCACCGGCGGCCTCATCAAGGAAGGCACCGGCACCCAGACGCTGCTGGGCGCCAACACCTACACCGGCGACACGCTGATCAATGCCGGGACGCTGGCCATCGGCGCCGGAGGCAGCCTCGCCGCCAACGGCGCGGTCACGCTGGCCGCCTCGGGGACCGGCTTCAATATGGTGACAGGCGGCGCCCAGGTGATAGGGCTGCTGAATGGGGTGGCGGGCAGCATCGTCACGCTGGGCAACAACACGCTGACGCTGAGCGGAGTCAGCAATGGCGGGTTCGAAGGCACCATTGCGGGCACCGGCAGCCTGGTCAAGAATGGCCTCGGTATTCAAACGCTGGGCGGTACAAACACCTTCAGCGGCGGCGTCACGCTCAACGCGGGCGGGCTGGTGCTGGGCAACAACAGCGCACTGGGCACAGGCGCCTTTTCCGTAAGCGGCAATAGCTCGCTGGATACCAGCGCCGCACTCAATGTCGGCAACATCATCGGCCTGGACCCCGGCGTCCAACTGGACATCCTGGGAAGCAACCCGCTGACCTTGAGCGGCTCGATATTCGGCGCCGGCAGCCTGGTCAAGAATGGCGCGGCGACGGTGA
Source organism: Bordetella sp. LUAb4 (assembly GCF_021325795.1). Classification (GTDB taxonomy): domain Bacteria; phylum Pseudomonadota; class Gammaproteobacteria; order Burkholderiales; family Burkholderiaceae_B; genus Bordetella_C. Next base: position 521,824 of record NZ_JAHPZX010000002.1, read on the forward strand.
CCTTGACCGGAGCGAATAGCTACACCGGGGGAACCTTCATCAACGCGGGCACCCTGGCGCTGGGTCCGGGCGGCAGCCTGTCCTCGAGCGGACCGCTGGACCTGACAGGCACGGGGACATTCGACATCTCCAGCGGTGGCAACCAGGCGATAGGTTCGCTGGCCGGTGTAGTCGGCAGCACGGTTGCCTTGGGCGGCAAGACCTTGACGGTTGGAGGTATCAGCGACACTACCTATGCTGGCAGCATCGGCGGCAGCGGCGGTCTGGTGAAAAATGGTGTCGGCGTACAGGCCCTGTCCGGCGCCAGCACCTTCAGCGGCGGCGTGACGCTTAACGCCGGCGGCCTGGTGGTCGGCAATGATGCGGCGCTGGGAATCGGCGCCCTGACCGTGGGCGGCGCCGCGACGCTGGATACCGCCGGCACCGTCGCACTGGCTAACGACGTCGTGCTCAATGCCGGCCTGACCGCGCTCGGCACCAACAACCTGACCCTCAACGGCAATGTCTCCGGCACCGGGAGCCTGACCAAGGACGGCAGCGCCACACTGACGCTGAATGGCACCAACACCTATACCGGCGGCACCAGCATCAACGCCGGCACGCTGGCACTGGGTGCCGGCGCCAGCCTCAGCAGCAGCGGCATCGTCAACGTAGCCATGGGTGCCACCTTCGACCTGTCGGCCGGCAACGGTACACAGGCCTTCGGCACCCTCATCGGCAACGGCGCGGTAGACCTCGGCGCCAACTCGCTGATCGTCGGCGGTCCCACTGACGGCACCTTCAGCGGCGCGATTGGCGGCACCGGCGGATTGGTCAAGGAAGGCACCGGCACCCAAACGCTGACCGGCGCCAACACTTATACGGGCAGCACAAAGATCAATGCCGGCACCTTGGCAATAGGCCCTGGGGGCAGCACAGCGTCGACCTCTGTCGTCATGCTGACGGCAGCCGGTACGGGCTACGATATTTCCGCCGCCGGCGCTCAGACCATCGGCTCGCTGCAAGGGGTGGCGGGCAGCACCGTCGCGCTGGGCGGCAACGACCTGACCCTGGCCGGCGTGGCCAACGCCAACTTCGAAGGCGTGATCTCGGGAGCGGGCGGCCTGATAAAGAACGGCGCTGCCACTCAGTACCTGAGCGGAGCGAACACCTATAGCGGCGGCACGACCTTCTCCGGCGGCGTCCTGGTGCTGGGCAACAATGCGGCCCTGGGAACGGGCACCGTCACGGTGGGCGCCGATTCCACGCTGGATACGAGCAGCGCGGTCACCCTGGCAAATGGCGTCATTCTAGGCGCGGGGTCCAATCTCGACTCCCTCACCTCCCTTGACCTGACCTTGGCCGGCGCCATCTCCGGCGCGGGCGGCCTGATCAAGGACGGCGCGGCCACGCTGACACTGACCAGCGCTAATTCCTATAACGGCGGCACCACCATCAATTTCGGGACGCTTGCCCTGGGTGCGGGCGGCAGCCTGGCCGCAACGGGTGCCTTGGACCTGGCAGGCATCGGCACCTTCGACATCAGCACCGGTGGCAACCAGACGGTCGGCGCATTGACCGGCGTGATGGGCAGTGCCGTTGCCCTCGGCGGCAACAGCTTGACGTTTGGCACGGCGGCCAACGCCACCTTGGGCAGCAGCATCGGCGGCACCGGTGGGTTGATCAAGAACGGCACCGGCGTGCAGACGCTCAACGGCGCCAGTACTTTCGGGGGCGGCGTCACGGTGAACGCTGGCGGATTGATGGTCGGCAATGATGCCGCGTTGGGCAGCGGCGTACTCACGGTGAGCAACGCCGCCACCCTGGATTCCTCCGCACCGGTCACGCTGGTCAACGACGTCGTGCTCGATGCAGGCCTGACCGTGGTCGGCAGCAACAACCTGACCTTGAACGGCGCGATCTCCGGTACCGGCGGCCTGACCAAGAATGGCAACGCCACGTTGACGCTGAACGGCGTTAATACCTACACCGGCGGCACCACCGTCAACGCCGGCACCCTGGCGCTGGGCGCCGGCGCCAGCCTGGCATCCACCGGCATCGTCAACCTGGCCGCCGGCAGCACTTTCGACCTGTCGGCCGGCAACGGCACGCAAACCTTCGGCACCCTGATGGGCAGCGGCACGGTCCTGCTGGGTACCCTCGACCTGGCCGTGGGCGACACCACGGACACGACGTTCGGCGGCTCAGTCGGCGGCATGGGCAGGCTCATCAAGGAAGGCAGCGGCACGACGACGATGACCGGCACCAGCTCCTACACCGGCGGCACGCTGATCAACGCCGGCACACTGGCGATCGGTGCCGGCGGCAGCCTGGCGCCCAATGGCGCTGTCACGCTTACCGCCGCGGGCACCCGTTTCGATATCTCGGCCGGCGGCAACCAATCGATAGGCGCGCTGGGCGGCGCAAGCGGCAGCACGGTGGGCCTCGGCGCCAACACGCTGACCCTGTCCAGCGCCACCGACAGCAACTACGCCGGCACCATAGGCGGCACGGGGGGCCTGGTCAAGAACGGCAGCGCCACCCAGACGCTGAGCGGCGCCAACACCTACAGCGGCGGCACCACCATCAATGCAGGCGCGCTGGCGCTCGGTGCAGGCGGCGGCCTGGCGGCGACGGGCGCGCTGAACATGACGGGCACGGGTATCTTCGACATTTCCGCCGCAGGCAGTCAGGCGATTGGTACGCTGAGCGGCGTGACGGGCACCACGGTCGCGCTGGGCGGCAACACGCTGACCGTAAACAGTCCGTCCGACTCGGTATTCGATGGCGTCATCACCGGCAGCGGTGGACTCACCAAGGCAGGTAACGGGACATTGATCCTGAATGCCACCAACAGCTACACCGGCAACACCACGGTCGGCAGCGGCACGCTGGAGATTGGCGACGCCGATCACGCCAGCGCCGGCATCTTGGGCAATGTGTCCGTCGGCAACGGCGGCACCTTGCGCGGCCATGGCTCGATAGGCGGGGATGTCAGCAACGGCGGTACCGTGCGCCCCGGCGGTTCGATCGGCACCCTGACCATCGCCGGCAATTACACCCAATCGCCATCCGCCACGCTGTTCATCGACGTCAGCCCTACCGCGGCATCGCAATTGAAAGTGGGTGGCACGGCGACGCTGGCCGGTAGTTTGAATGTGCTGTACGGCCCTGGCACATACAGCACCACGTCCTACCGCATCGTCGATGCCGCCAACGTTGCCGGACAGTTCTCCACCATCACCGCGAACACCCCCGCGGGCATCACGCAGGCTGTGCAGACGTCGGCCAGCGGGGCCACGCTGGCGTTGACCGCTGATGGCACCGACACAGGCGGAACAGGTGGTACGGGCGGCGGCACGGTTGTCGTCACGCCCACCAATGCAACTATCTTCGGCGCCATGGGTTCGGCGGCGATTCGCGAAGGGCAGCGTGTCAACGACGCCTTGCTTGCGCGTTTGAGCGGCCAAGCTTGCGGCAGCAGCAGCAGCAGCAGCAGCAGCGATGCGGCCAACTGCGCGCAGCCCGGCAAACAGGTCTGGACGCAACTCGTTTCCAACACCAATCGTGTGCGCGGCAACGACGACGCGCCCAGCTACAAGGACAGCCACTACGGCTTTCTCGCCGGCCTCGACCACCAGGCCGGCGCCTGGACCCTGGGTGTGGCCGGTGGCTACAGCCATATCGACGTGCGCGAAGATGAGGCCAGCGGCAAGATCGACACCGTCCGTCTAGCGGGCTACGGTGCCCGTAATGTCGGCCCGGTCAACGTCGCCGCCACGGTGGGCGCGGCGTATGACTTCCTGAGTTCACGCCGATCCTTCGCCGGCGTCGGCACGGCCAAGGGGGATACCGACGGCCAGGAATTCACTGCTGGCCTGCAGGCCAGCCTGCCGTTGGCCGCGGGTCCCGTCGTGATCACGCCGCGCGCGGGCCTGCGTTATCAATACTTCCATGCAGGACGCTATGGCGAGGATGGCTCCACCAGCCAGAATCTGGACGTGGCCTCGCAGAATCTGCATAGCCTGCAACCGTATGCGCAGGTAAGTGTGGGGCTGCCTTTCAACACCGGGGCGGCCAAGCCTGCATGGGTGGAAGCGCGCGTGGGTTATGCCTATGAGACCCTGGACCGTGGCCGCGGTGTCGATGCCGCGGCCGGCGACGGCACCCGCTTTACGCTGGCCGGCGTGGCACCCTCGCGCGGCATGCTGTCGGCGGGTTTGGGACTGACACTGCCCCTGGGTAAATCCACCGATGTCACGGCCAGCTACGACCGGCTGTTCAGCACGGGCAATACGTCAGCGCAGACATTCCAGTTGCAGGCCAGCTATCGGTTCTGAGGCAAGGATCAGCGATTATGTTCCTTGCGCCAGGCCGCGAAGTCGATCGGCGTTTGCGGATCGGTGGCCGGGTACAGGCCCAGGATCGAACGGCCGTTGGCGACCTGCTCGGTGACGAAGTCCTCGAACACGGTCATCTCGGCGGCTTCGGCGGCAATCTCGTCCGCCATGTGCGCGGGAATCACCAGCACGCCCTCGTCGTCGCCGACGATGACATCGCCAGGGAACACGGGCGCATCGCCGCAGCCGATGGGTACGTTGATGTCGATGGCCTGATGCAGGGTCAGATTGGTCGGCGCCGACGGACGCTGGTGATAGGCACGCATCTTCATCTTGCCTATCTCGGGGGCATCGCGAAAGCCGCCGTCGGTCACGACGCCTTCCACGCCGCGTGCCTGCAAACGGCCGACCAGAATGCCGCCCGCCGACGCCGCGCGCGCGTCCTTGCGGCTGTCGATCACCAGCACCGCGCCCGGGGGGCAATCCTCGATTGCCTTGCGCTGCGGATGCGCACGGTCGCGGAACACTTCGATGCCATTGAGGTCTTCGCGCGCCGGCATATAACGCAGCGTGAACGCCTCGCCCACCATGGAGGGGCCGCCGCGCACGCCGCCTACCGGCAGCGCGCCCTGGATCATCTGCGAACGCAGGCCGCGCTTGAACAGGCAGGTGCACAAGGTGGCGGTGCTCACGCCGCGCAGCAATTCACGGGTTTCAGGTTTCAACATGATCTTCTCTAGAAGGTATAGGGAGAAAAAAAGAAGCAGACTTGTTTCACTACAACGCGCTCGGGTGAGGGACCCGCTCCGTCCCACCTGGAACCGACGATCATCGGCGGCCGGGGCAGGGCTGCCGGGCGCTCCGCGCCGGCAGCCCTCTTCTTCGACCTGGCGCAAATGGCCGAAAATACGGAGAAAGGACCCGCCACCCTCAGAAGCGCAACATCAGAAAATATCCGGCTCGCGCACGGGTGCGCCGAAATCGGTGCGCAGGAAATCGAAATCGCAACCCTGGTCGGCCTGCTCGATATGCTTGGAGAACATCCAGCCATAGCCACGCTCGTAGCGCCGCTCCGGCTGCTTCCACGCCGCGCGGCGGCGTTGCAGCTCGGCATCGTCCACGTCGAGATTGATGGTGCGCGCATCCACGTCCAGCGAAATGATGTCGCCATTGCGCACCAGGCTCAGCGGACCGCCGACATAAGACTCAGGCGACACGTGCAGAATGCAGGCGCCATAGCTGGTGCCGCTCATGCGCGCATCCGACAGGCGCACCATGTCGCGCACCCCCTGCTTCACCAGTTTCTTCGGCACGGGCAGCATGCCCCACTCGGGCATGCCCGGCCCACCCTGCGGCCCCGCATTACGCAGGATCAGCACATGGTCGGCCGTGACGTCCAGGTTCTCGTCATCGATGGCCGCCTTCATCGACGGATAATCATCGAACACCATCGCCGGCCCGGAATGCTTCAGGAAGCGCGGATCCGCGGCCCCCGGTTTCATCACGCAGCCGTCCGGCGCCAGATTACCGCGCAGCACCGCCAGCGAACCTTCGGCATAGACCGGATCGTCCACGGTGCGAATCACGTCGTCGTTGTACACCGCCGCGCCCTCGATGTTCTGCCCCAGCGTGCGGCCGGTGACGGTCATCTCGTCCAGGTGCAGATGCTCGCGGATGCGCGTCATCATCGCCGGCAGACCGCCCGCGTAGAAGAAATCTTCCATCAGGTACTTGTCGCCGCTGGGCCGCACGTTGGCGATCACCGGCACCTTGCGGCTGGCCTTCTCGAAATCGTCCAGGCTGATGTCATGGCCCGCGCGCCGGCCCTGCGCGATCACGTGAATGATGGCGTTGGTGGAACAGCCCATGGCCATGGCCACGGTGATGGCGTTCTCGAAAGCCTTGCGCGTCTGGATGCGCGCCGGCGTCAGGTCTTCCCACACCATTTCCACGATGCGCCGGCCCGACTCCGAACTCATGCGCACATGGTTGGCATCCGGCGCCGGAATCGACGATGCACCCGGCAAGGTCATGCCCAAGGCTTCGGCGATGGCGGTCATGGTGCTGGCCGTGCCCATGGTCATGCAGGTGCCATGGCTGCGCGCGATACCGCCTTGGATGCCGATCCACTGCTGCTCCGTGATGATGCCGGCGCGGCGGTCGTCCCAGAACTTCCATGCATCCGAACCGGAACCCAGCGTGTGGCCCTGCCAGTTGCCGCGCAACATGGGACCCGCCGGCACGTAGATGGCCGGCAGTCCGGCGCTGGTGGCGCCCATCAGCAGCGCGGGCGTGGTCTTGTCGCAACCGCCCATCAGCACCACGCCGTCGACGGGATGGCAGCGCAAGAGTTCTTCCGCATCCATCGCCAGCATGTTCCGGTACAGCATGGTGGTCGGCTTGACGTACTGCTCGGCCAGCGACAAAGCCGGCAACTCGATGGGAAAGCCGCCCGCCTGCAACACGCCACGCTTGACGTCCTCCACGCGCTGCTTGAAGTGGGTATGACAGGGATTGATGTCCGACCAGGTATTGACGATGCCGATGACGGGGCGGCCGGCCCATTCTTCGGGCGCATAGCCCATCTGCATGGCGCGCGACCGGTGGCCGAAGCCGCGCAAATCGTCAGGCGCGAACCATCGTGCGCTGCGCAAGGTTTCGGGAGTCTTCTTGGGTGTAGTCATCGTATTTGCTCGGCAAGCGCCACATCGGCGTCAACAGGAAATGGGATGGACTGTACGGAGGCGGACCAGGCGCGCGCCGTTACCGGCTAGCTCCTTTCTCCGCTGGCGGCCGCGTTCCTTTCGTCGCATCCTGCCGCGCTACCTGCTCCGCTTTTGTCTCCGTGCATCTGGCAAAGCGCCGGGCCGGACTCGCCGCGGCATTCCTTTTGGGTTTGCGCGGCCAGCCCAGCCCGGGCCTTGCCGATATCTATTCGTTCTTGATTAAAATATACTAATACATTAGTACATCATCAACAAGCCATGTTCTTCGCCGGCCTTCCCTACTCAACGCGTTTCCGTCCACCCTTCTCTCGCCGCCGCTCGCCATGAACGAAACCGTCAGATTGGACCGCTACCGGCAGGCCGCGCCGCAACTCTATGAATTGCTGCGCGAAGCCATTGTCTCTCTGGCATTACCGCCAGGCACCGCGCTGGTGCGTCCGGAGTTGGCCGCGCAATATGGTGTCAGCCAGACGCCCGTGCGCGACGCGCTCATGCGGCTGGAAGAAGAAGGCCTGGTGGATGTGATTCCGCAAGCCGGTACGCGGGTCAGCAAGATAGACCTGGACCGCGCCGGCCAGGCGCACTTCCTACGCCGAGCCATCGAACAGGAACTGGTGCGCGAGCTGGCGGCCGCAGGCAACGCCGCGCTGGTCAAGCGCCTGCGCGCCTTGCTGGATGTGCAGCAGGCCCAGGTCCGGGCCGCGGATTTCGAGGGCTTCGCCGCCGCCGACCAGGAGTTTCATCGGGAGTTGTACGCGGCGGCCAATATGCAGGACCTGTGGCAGTTGGTGTACAGCCGCAGCGGGCATATCGACCGCCTGCGCCGCCTGCATCTGCCGGCACTGGGCAAGGCCCAGCGCATCCAGAACGATCACGCGCTGATCGTCGAGGCCATCGCCGCGGGCGACCCGGACCTGGCGGAGCAGCGCCTGCGCGAACATCTGTCGCACACGCTGCGGCAGGTGGAAGAGATACGCACGCGCCACCCTGAATACTTCAAGGCCTGAACGATCAGGCCTTGGGATCACACGTTCGTACGACAACGCGGTAATCACACCTTGGGCGCGCCGCCTTCCAGCGCGGCAAGCCTGGCCTCCAGGGCGGTGACCTGGGCGTTCAACTGATCAACACGCGTCAACGTACGGGCCAGCAGGTCGGCCTGGACATCGAACTCTTCCCGCGTCACCAGATCCAGCTTGGCAAATCCTTGCGTCATCATCGCGCGCACATTGCGCTCGACATCGGCGGCGGGGCTGCGCGCGATCAGATCCGAAATATTCTTCTGGATGTCTTCCATCCATTGCATGGGATTGGTGGTGTTCATTTCTGGGTCCTATTCCGCGAAGGTTGAAAGTCGCGAACCTCAAGTGTAAATCGCTTCTGCCTATCAAAAAAAAAGAGCGGCACAGAGGCCGCCCCAGGGCTCCGGAGACAACCGGAATTCTTATTGGCACCCCATCTGGTTGGCCGATTGGGTGAACAGATCCGTCGACTGCTTGCATTGCGCGGCCAAGGCCGTCTTGTCCGGCACCGTGGCCCACTGCGCGCGGGCAGCGTCGAGTTGTTGGCGGAACGTGGCGACGGCGGGGCTGTTGGCACCCAGTTTGTCCATGCAAGTATTGACCTTGCGGATATAGGCATCGCACTCGACCGGCACATCGCCGCCGCTGGTGGAGGCCGTGGCGCCGAGAGGGGCGCCAGCAGGCGTGCCAACCGAAGTTCCTGAACCCGTGGAGGCAGGCGCCGCGCTGCTCGGCGCGCTTGCCGAAGACGCCGGTGCGGACGCGGCGACAGCCGGCGCGGTCACCGCGGCGGCCGGTTCCTTCTTATCGCATGCAGTCAAAACCGTCGCGGCCAGCAACAACGCCGCCGCGATCGCGGTGTTCCTTGGTATGCGATTCATGTTTTCCTCTTTCCCGTAGTCCCGGCGGTCGAATGCCACCCTGGCGGACATGGCCTTGCGCACCAAAACACGCGTGTCGCCTGGACAAAAGCATTCTTGATGCAGGCCCCATTTAGACACAACGTCAGCATGTAAGCCGGCGTATCAGGCCGGACGCGTGGCGCCATGAGCTGCCCGGCATGCGCGTCCCAGGCGCACCCGGGCTTTGCCGCCATCTCATCCCTAAGCAGGATATCCAAATTCCTTAGGGCTGCAGCAATTCGCTACAAAATAAGGCGGCAGACAACATCCTGTCGCTGAGACATGCACCAGCTTCTGCACCACTCATGTGCGCGACGTTCCAGGATGTTCCCTATTTTGGGGCGATTGTCACGCCGCCCGCTCCCCGTGCCATGAACGCTTCGGAGACCGTTCGCGTGCGAGGCGGGCTACACCCACGCAGACCCTCCTCGATCAGGCCCGGCCTCAATAGAAGGATGAGGCCGCTCAAAATTGGCATGGATATTGCTTTGACTCGTATGCACGATGCACTACGCCAAGCGCAAACCACGAGAGGAATAAGCCATGAAACTCATCATCGCCATCATCAAGCCGTTCAAGCTCGACGAGGTGCGGGTGGCTCTGTCCGGGATCGGCGTCCAAGGACTCACAGTCACTGAAGTCAAGGGTTTTGGACGCCAGAAGGGCCACACCGAACTCTATCGCGGCGCGGAATACGCCGTCGACTTCCTGCCGAAGCTGCGCGTGGAAGCCGCGGTCCCTGACGATCTGGTCGAGCAAGCCATAGAAACCATCGAGCAAGCCGCCCGCACGGGCAAGATCGGCGACGGCAAGATCTTTGTCGCGCCTTTGGAACAAGTCATTCGCATCCGCACTGGCGAAGCAGGCGAAGCAGCACTTTAAATAACGAATAAAGACGCTATTGGAGCCATTACAAATGGATAAAGCAGATATCTCGTGGATGCTGGTATCGACACTGCTGGTGTTGATGATGGCAGTTCCCGGCCTGGCCCTGTTCTACGGTGGCCTGGTTCGGAGCAAGAATGTATTGTCGGTGCTGATGCAGGTCATGACGACGTTCGTCCTGGGCCTGGTGCTATGGTTCATCTACGGTTATTCGCTGGCCTTCACGGAAGGTAACGCCTTCTTCGGCGGCTTCTCTCGCGCCTTTTTCTCGGGCATGTTCACGCCCGCCGACGGCAAGTTCGCCATGTCGGCCTCGCTGACCGAGCTGTTGTTCGCCTCGTTCCAGGCAACCTTCGCCGGCATCACCTGCGCGCTGATCGTGGGCAGCTTCGCCGAACGCGCCCGCTTCTCCGCGGTGCTGGTGTTCACGGTGATCTGGTTCACGTTCGCCTACGTGCCCATCGCCCACATGGTGTGGTTCGCCTCGCCCACCGCGCCTGGCCTGATGAATGCCAAGGGCGCGCTGGACTTCGCCGGCGGCACCGTGGTGCACATCAACGCTGGTATCGCCGGCCTGGTGGGTGCCTATGTGATCGGCAAACGCGTCGGTTATGGCCGCGAAGCCATGCAGCCGCACAATCTGCCCATGGTCATGATCGGTGCATCGCTGCTGTGGGTGGGCTGGTTCGGTTTCAACGCCGGCTCCTCGCTGATGGCCAATGAACAAGCCACCCTGGCCTTCTTCAACACCATGATCGCCACCGCCGCCGCCGTGCTGGCCTGGTTGTTCACGGAATGGGCCATCAAGGGCAAGCCGTCCATGCTGGGCGCCGCTTCGGGTGCCGTCGCGGGCCTGGTCGCCATCACCCCGGCCGCTGGCTTGGTTGGCATGCTCGGTGCCTTCATCATCGGTGTGGCGGGTGGCGTGATCTGCGTGTGGGGCGTCAACGGCCTGAAGCGCCTGCTCAAGGCGGACGACGCACTGGATGTCTTCGGCGTGCACGGCATCGGCGGCATCACCGGCGCCCTGCTGACGGGTGTGTTCAACGCCCAAGCCCTGGGTGGTCCCGGCCTGAAGACGGCCGCTGAAATCGGTGGCCAGGTGTGGGTGCAGTTCGAAGGCGTGGTCCTGACCATCGTCTGGTCCGGCATCGTGGCCTGGATCGCCTACAAGATCGCCGACATGGTCTGCGGCCTGCGAGTGCCGGAAGATGTCGAGCGCGAAGGCCTGGACATCACCTGCCACGGGGAATCGGCGTATCACAGTTAAGTTGACCGACCCCGGCCCGCGCGGCCGGGGCGCAAGGGGAAACGGGGCGCTCTTTGAGCGCCCCGTTTATTTTTGCGGGATCATCCTCAAACCTGGTTCAGCGTTTCCAGGTCGACCGGCAGCGCGCGGTTCAGCACCGAGGCGACCTTCACGCGCAAGGCGTTGGAATGCGCCCGGCGGATCTCGCGCTTGACGTCCAACAGCTGCTGCGGATGCATGGAGAACTCGGTCAGGCCCAGTCCCAGCAGCAGGCGGGTCAACTGCGAATCCCCCGCCATCTCGCCGCATACGGCGACCGGCTTGCCGGCCCGCTCACCGACGTTGATGGTGTGCGACAGCAAACGCATGATGGCTGGATGCAAGGCGTCGTACAGGGACGCCACCTGGACATCGCCACGATCGATGGCCAGCGTGTACTGGATCAGGTCATTGGTACCGATGGACAGGAAGTCGAGCGCTTGGGCGAAGGGTTCGATGGCGATGGCAATGGCAGGCACCTCCACCATCGCTCCCAGCTCGATATGCGGCGCATAGGCCTGGCCGCGCGCATCCAGTTCCAGACGCGCCGCATCCAGCGCGTGCCGGGTGGCCACGACCTCGTGCATATGCGAAACCATGGGAATCAGGATGCGTACCGGGCCATGCGCCGACGCGCGCAAGATCGCGCGCAGCTGCGTGGCGAACATTTCCGGATGCGCCAGGCAGTAGCGGATGGCGCGCAGGCCCAGCGCCGGGTTGATGGCCACGGTCGCTTCATCGTCAAGGGTCTTGTCCGCACCGATGTCCAGCGTACGGATGGTCACCGGCCGGCCGGCCATGGTCCGCAGCACCGAGGTATAGGCCTGGTACTGCTCCTCTTCGCCGGGCAGATGGCGGCGGCCCATGAACAGGAATTCGCTGCGGAACAGGCCGATGCCTTCGGCGCCGGACGCCAGGGCCAGTTCAGCCTCTTCCGGCAATTCGATATTGGCGTGCAGCACCACGCCTATGCCGTCCAGGGTGACGGCGGGCTCGTCACGCAGCAGCGCAAGCTCCGCCCTTTCCTCGGCATAGACACGCTGGCGCTGGCGGTATTCATCCAGGATGGACGGCGATGGGTTGACGATGACCGCGCCGGTGGCGCCGTCGACGATCAACATGTCGCCATCGCGCACCAGTTCACGCACATGGCCCAGGGCCACGACGGCGGGCACGCCCATGCTGCGCGCCACGATGGCGGTATGCGAGGTGGCGCCGCCCAGATCGGTGACGAAAGCCAGGAAGCGGCCGCCGCGCAGGCGCAGCATGTCGGCGGGAGAAATATCGTGGGCCACCACCACCAGCGGGTCGTTGCCGTCGACCCGGCTGGGGTCGGGGATGGCGGACGTGCCAACCAGCACGTGCAGCACCCGTTCGATGACCTGGCGCACGTCACCCCCGCGCTCGCGCAGGTACTCGTCTTCCATGGCATCGAACTGCTCGCCCAGCAGTTGGCCCTGCGTGGCCAGCGCCCATTCGGCGTTGTAGTGCCGGTCGTCGATCAGGTTCAGGGCCTGTTGCGCCAGCAAGGGATCGCCCAGCAGCAGCCGGTGCACATTGAGCATGGCGCCCAGTTCGCGCGGGGCGTCCTCGGGCAGGGTGTCGGCCATCTGCAGCAGCTCGTCCTGAGCTCTCTGCAAGGCCGCCGTCAGGCGTTCCCGCTCGGCGGCAACCTCTTCCGGCGCAATCCGGTAGTGGGCGACTTCCAGGGCAGCCGCGCCCATGACCACGGCACGGCCGATGGCATAACCGCGTGCCACGCCCTGCCCATACATGCACAGCACCGCGCTGGGCGTGGTGCCGGTGGAACCGCCATCGACCGGGCCGGCGGACTGCGCCAGGTCCGGTACGGGTATGGCGGCGGGGGGAACGGCGTTATTCGTGCTCACCGAATTTGCTGTCGAACAGGGCTTCGATATCCGCCAACGCCCGTTCCGCATCGGCGCCGGTGGCGTCCAGCTTGACCGTGACGCCCAGGCCGGCGGCCAGCATCATGACGCCCATGATGCTCTTGGCATTCACACGCTGAGCGCCTCGCGAGATGTAGATATCGCAGTTGTACTTGCTGGCCAGCTGGGTGAGCTTCGCGGCTGCCCGCGCATGCAAACCCAGTTTGTTGCTGATGACGATCTCGGAATTAGGCATAGGGAGGATTGAGCGCAAAACAAATGCAAAATCATGCCGGCGCGGCGCCGGCAAACGTTGGATCAGAATTCTAAACTCAGTCTACACGTAATACGCCCTGCACCCCTCCCGCCAAGGCCTTTTCCCGGGTCTCCGCCAAGGACAGGCCGCGATAAGTCAGCGCCCGCAACAGCATCGGCGTGTTCAGGCCGGCCAGGACAGCGCACTGCACCCCTTGCGCCTGCGCTTCCAGCACGGCCCGCTTGGCGATGTTGGCGGGGGTGGCGCCGACCAGGTCGGTCAGTACCAACACCCCGCTGCCGTCACGGCCCAGGCGCAGGATATCCGCCACCACGGCGGGTGTACGCGCATCGGGCATGTCGTCGGCCATGATGTCGTGCACCGCGACGTCGCCCACCTTGCCCATGACATGGCCCGCGCAGTCCAGCATGGCGGACCCGAGCGGGGTGTGGACGACGATGACGATGCCGGTCATCTTGCCTCCGTCAGACCGTTGCCGCCACGGCGCGTTCCAGCGCCTTGGCAAACATCTCCGGCACGTCGAAACCGGTCTGCTCCGTGATCTCGACGAAGCACGTGGGGCTGGTCACGTTGACTTCCGTGACGTAATCGCCGATCACGTCCAGGCCCACCAGCAGCAGGCCACGCGCCGCCAGGCGCGGCGCCACCGCTTGCGCGATGTAGCGGTCGCGTTCGGACAGGGGCTGAGCCACGCCACGGCCGCCCGCCGCCAGATTGCCGCGCGTTTCACCGGCCATCGGGATGCGCGCCAGCGAATACGGCACCGGCTCGCCGCCGATCAACAGGATGCGTTTATCGCCATTGACGATTTCCGGGATGTAACGCTGCGCCATGATGCTGCGCGTACCCGTCTCCGTCAGGGTTTCCAGAATGGCGTTCAGATTGAGTTCGCCTTCGCGCAGCCGGAAGATCCCGGTGCCGCCCATGCCGTCCAGCGGCTTGACGATGACATCGCGGTGCTCGGCGTGGAACGCGCGGATGCGCGCCATGTCACGCGTCACCAGCGTGGGGACGGTGAATTCCGGAAACTCGGTGATCGCCAGTTTTTCGGGATGATTGCGGATGGCGGCGCCGTGGTTGAAGACTTTCGCGCCTTGAGCTTGCGCGTATTCCAGCATATGCGTGGAATACACGTACTCCATGTCGAAGGGCGGATCCTTGCGCATCAACACCGCATCGAACGCCGCCAGCGGCTGGTCGGCCGGCGCGCTGCTGTCCTGCCACCAGTCATGGCCGTGCAGGTCGGCATCGGCGCGCAGCGTGATCGGCGTGGCGCGTGCCAACACCTTGCCGCCGTCAATAAAGAGGTCCCCTTGCAAGGCCACGCTAAGGCTATGCCCGCGTTTGACCAAGGCACGCATCATGGCGACGGAACTGTCCTTGTACGCCTTCAGCAGCGGCAAGGGATCGATAACGAACAAAACATGCATTACGGCACCCACAGCGTGCACCGCCCTCCCCGACGGGGAGGGCGGCGGTTTAATCAGGGGAGAAGGACAGCTTGGGAGAAAACCTCAAGCCGCGGGAGCAGCCCCAGCGTCCTTGCCCGGCGGCGTCGCTTTCTTGCGCGGCGCCAACACCATGATCATCTGGCGACCTTCCAGCTTGGGCATGGATTCAACCAAGGCCAGCTCGGTCAGGTCGTCGCGCACTCGCTCAAGCACCCGCATGCCCAGTTCCTGGTGAGCCATTTCACGGCCCCGGAAGCGCAGCGTGACTTTCGCCTTGTCGCCTTCCTCCAGGAAGCGGCGCAGATTGCGTAGCTTGACCTGGTAGTCACCCTCGTCGGTCGCCGGACGGAACTTCACTTCCTTGACCTGAATGACTTTTTGCTTGGACCGGGCTTCGGCCTGGCGCTTCTGTTCCTGGTACTTGAACTTGCCATAGTCCATCAGGCGGCAGACCGGAGGATCGGCATTGGGGGCGATCTCTACCAAATCCACATCACTTTGCTCGGACAACCGGAACGCGTCGGCGATCTTGACGATGCCTAGCTGTTCTCCTTCCAGACCTATCAGGCGCACCTCGGGAACACGGATCTCACCGTTGATGCGATTGGCTTTTTCAGTGGCGATGTTGACAACTCCTAAAACGTTAAAAAACCTGCAAAAAAAGAACCCTATTCAGACTTGGGAGCGACGTCGCGTCGGTCGGACACATCGGTCGCCAGGCGGCTGATGAAATCCTCGAGCTTGATCGCGCCCAATTCCAGACCGCCTCGGCCACGCACGGCAACCGTACCGGCTTCCCGTTCTTTCTCGCCTACGACAAGAATATAGGGGATCTTCTGCAGACTGTGCTCACGGATTTTATAAGTGATTTTTTCACCACGCAAATCCGACTCTACCCTAAAGCCTTGTTTTTTCAGGCTTTGTGTAATTTGGGCCGCATATTCGGCGGAAGGTTCCGAGATACAGCACACCACGGCCTGCACCGGCGCCAGCCATGGCGGCATGGCCCCGGCGTGGTTTTCAATCAACATTCCGATGAAACGCTCCAGCGAACCCAGGATGGCCCGGTGCAGCATGACCGGCGGTTTGCGCTGGTCATCGGCGTCGACATATTCCGCGCCCAGGCGCACCGGCATCGAGAAATCGACCTGGATCGTGCCGCACTGCCAGTGGCGCCCGATGGCGTCTTTCAGCGTGTACTCGATCTTCGGACCATAAAACGCGCCCTCGCCCGGGGAGATTTCGAACTCGCAGCCGGTACGGTGCAAGCTGTCCATCAGGGCCTTTTCGGCGGCATCCCACGTGGCATCCGAACCGATGCGCTTCTCCGGGCGCGTGGCCACCTTGTATAGCACTTCCTTGAAGCCGAAGTCCAGGTAGACCTTTTGCAGCAGTGCGGTGAAGGCGGCGCATTCGTCCTGCAACTGATCCTCGGTGCAGAAGATATGGCCGTCGTCCTGCGTGAAACCGCGCACGCGCATCATGCCGTGCAGCGAACCGGACGGTTCGTTGCGATGGCATTGGCCGAATTCGCCATAGCGCAGCGGCAGGTCGCGATAGGAATGCAGGCCGGCGTTGTAGATCTGCACGTGGCCCGGGCAGTTCATCGGCTTCAGGCCGTAGACGCGGTTCTCGGACTCCGTCGTGAACATGTTTTCACGATAGTTGTCCCAGTGGCCAGTCTTCTTCCACAGCGAAATGTCCAGAATCTGCGGCGCCTTCACTTCCTGGTAGCCGTTGTCGCGATAGACCGCGCGCATGTATTGCTCGACCTGCTGCCACAGCTGCCAGCCCTTGGGGTGCCAGAAGATCAGGCCCGGGGCTTCATCCTGGAAGTGGAACAGGTCCAGCTCGCGGCCCAGCTTGCGGTGGTCGCGCTTTTCCGCCTCTTCCAGCATGTGCAGGTAGGCATCCTGGTCTTCCTTGGAAGCCCAGGCCGTGCCGTAGATACGCTGCAGCATCTCGTTCTTGCTGTCGCCGCGCCAATAGGCGCCGGCCACCTTCATCAGCTTGAAGACCTTCAGCTTGCCGGTGGACGGCACGTGCGGGCCGCGGCACAGGTCGAGGAAATCGCCTTCGCGATACAGGCTCAGCACTTCATTGGACGGGATCGAAGCGATGATCTCGGCCTTGTAGTGTTCGCCGATGCTCTTGAAATAGGCCACGGCGTCGTCGCGCGTCCATTCCTCGCGGGTCACCACTTCGTCCTTGCGCGCCAGTTCGGCCATCTTCTTTTCGATGGCCTGCAGGTCTTCCGGCGTGAACGGGCGCTTGTACGAGAAGTCGTAGTAGAAGCCGTTGTCGATGACCGGGCCGATGGTGACCTGGGCGTCGGGGAACAGCGACTTGACCGCGTACGCCAGCAAGTGGGCGGTGGAGTGGCGAATCAGATCCAGGCCGTCGGCGTCCTTGGCGGTGATGATGCCCAGTTGCGCATCGGTGTCGATGCGGAACGAGGTATCGACCATGCGCGCCGCTTCGCCGTTGCTGGCCACACGTCCGCCCAAGGCGGCACGCGCCAGCCCGGCGCCGATCGATTGCGCCACCTCGGCCACCGTGACGGGCCCGGGAAACTCGCGGCGGGAACCGTCGGGCAAGGTAATCTGTACCATTTGAAGCTTCCTGATGTATGAAATGAAAAAACGCGGCTATTGGCCGCGTTTTCTTCGTCTGGTGCCGCCAACCCCGACCTGCGGGCTGGCCACGAACCTACCTAAGTCGCAGCATTCAGCGGGGACTCGAGGTCGTAGTTCGGGCGTAGTTAGGGGACATTCGGCAACTCATCGCAAGGGCGGATCGGGTGGCGGATAAGGATTCGAGAGCAGCAGCCCTGGAACACACAAACCCGCACGGCGCGGGACCGGCCCGTTCAAGGTAATTTTCGAATTGTATCACTCTCGGCGGTGAAAGGTGCGGCAGGGCTGAAAACGCGCGATGGAAATCGCGTGTAGGACTAGTCCTATTTTTGGGCATGCATCGCCACACCCCCTGCCCGAGTCTTTAAACTTCCTGTCAGACAGATCCCCCGGCACTCCCACAAGCCCCCTCGACAGCGCCTTTTCGGGCACGCGCCGAAGCCCGCGCGCGCCCGCCCCCCCGCCAAGCAAGGAAATGCATGACCATCGCGTTCAGCCGCCCCGGTATCCGCTCCGCCGTGCCCCGGTGCCTCCTCGACGAGGGAGCGGTGCAACGATATATGCTCAGCGCCCGCCCCCGCCACCGCATCAGGATATCCATCCTGGATGACCATCCCATCATCGGGCTGGGCATGGCCTCGTTCCTGCACCACCAGGCGGACTTCGAAATCATCCAGACGGAAACGTCGGCGATCCGCTTCATGGATACGCTCAAGGAAACGCCCTGTGACGTCGCCATCGTCGACTTCTACCTGCCGCGCCAGCCGTGGGACGGCGTCAACTTCATCAAGCGCCTGCGCCGCGAACATCCCGAGCTGATCGTCATCACCTTCTCGGGCGGCAAGGTGGAAGACACCGAGTACGCGGCCTACAAAGCCGGCGCCAACGGCTATGTGCCTAAAGGCGAACGCCTGCTTTGCATCGCGGACATCATCCGCAAGTCGGTCAGCTCGCCGCGCAACTTCTATACGTGCAGCCAGGGGGAACTGGTCGACCACCGGCCGCCGCGGCCGGATGAACGGCTCACCACGGCGGAAGCGGAGATCCTGCGCAATATCGCGCTGGGCCTGTCGGTCACGCAGATTTCCGCCAAGCTGCTGCGCAGCAAGAAGACCATCAGCACGCACAAGCGGCGCGCCATGAAAAAGCTGGCGCTGGCGGACGACCTGGCGCTGGCCCTGTACTTGAAAGAGAAGTTCGAACCATCGTCGGAGGTCTGACTTTGCACGCCAGCGCCATCGCCTGGCCGCCGGATTCCACCACCATCAATTACCTGGCGGCGTTACTGGGCTACATCCTGCTGGCCATCCTGTGCGTCGCCGGTGCCATAGGTTGGAACCACCGGCGGGTACGCATTGTCCGCCACGCCGCCGAAAAAGCGCGCGTGGAAGCCGCCCAGGCGCGCGAGCGGGCCCAGACCGCGGACACGATCAGATCCACGTTCCTGGCCACGGTCAGCCATGAGATCCGCACGCCGCTCAATGGCGTGATCGGCGTGCTGGATATCCTCGGCGACACGCGGCTGGATACGGAGCAGCGCCATTACATCGACATCGCGACGCACTCCGCCCGGCTGCTGCTGCGGGTCATCAACGACATCCTCGACTACGCCAAGATCGAATCCGGCGCGCTGCATCTATACAAGTCGCCCTACGGGCTGTACCCGGCGATGGAAAACATCGCGGACCTCTATCTGCCGTTGGCGCAGCGCAAAGGGCTGAGCCTGACCGTCGCGATCATGCCGCACTTCGACCGCTGCCTGATCGGCGACGAGATTCGCATTGGCCAGGTCGTGGCCAATCTATTGAACAACGCCGTCTCGTTCACCGAACATGGTGGCATCGTGCTGTCGGTCCGGCGCCGCGTGCGGCCTGGCGTGGACGACATCGAGATCACCGTGCGCGATACGGGCCCGGGCATGTCGGCGGCATACCAGCGACGCCTGTATTCGCCCTTCCAGCAGGAAGACAATTCAACCACCCGGCGCCATGGCGGCACGGGCCTGGGGCTGTCCATCGTCAAGCTTCTGCTCGATCTGATGGGCGGCAGCATACACATCCATAGCATTCCCGGACGCGGCACCCGCGCGACGGTGCGCATTCCCGCGCAATGGGGGGAACGCGTGGCGGACTGGCCCTGCTACGCTGGCCGGCGCGCCACGGTGGCAGTGAGCAGCCGTATGCTGCGGCCGACCATCCGGGCCTGGTTGCGCAAGATGGAAATCGAGGAGGTCGGCGCCGACAGCGACGCCGACCTGACCATCATCGACGGCAACGACGGCGGTTTCGTCTGTCGACATGCCGACGGCTACACGCCCAGCATCCATGCCCTGGCGCCTTTCCTGAGAATCCTGGCCAAGGCATGGCGCGGCGAGCAGGATCCGCCGCCGGCAAGCGCGGTGGCGTCGGACCAGGCTCGCACCGACCCGGCGGACACCGCGCCAGCGATACAAGCGCGGGTTGACGCGAGCGCCGCCCGGCCCGACAGCATCCCTCCCCTATTCCAGTCGACGCAGGATTTGCTGCTGGTCGAGGACAACGAAATCAATCGCGACATTACCCTGCGCCAGCTCAACCGCCTGGGTATCGAAGCACGTGCCGCGGACGATGGTGAAAGCGGCTACACCCAATGGCTGTGCGCGCGCCCACGCATCGTGCTGGTGGACTGCCACATGCCGCGGCTCGATGGTTATGGCCTGGCGCGGCGCATACGCATCCACGAAATGATCCACGGCCTGCCTCGTACCCAATTGATAGGCTTCAGCGCCAACGCCACCCAAACCGATGCCCAGGCCTGCCGGGCCGCCGGCATGGACGACTACGTGCCCAAACCCGCCTCTCGTGGTTCGCTGGTTTCCGCCCTCCGACGTGCGGGCCTGGCCTGGGCTTGGGATGCATGATCATGACGCCATTATTGATGCCTTTATTGACGCCTTCACTGACGCCTTTATTCATGCCTTTACTGAATATGGAGCTTTTGCTCGACCTCTACCCCGACGTGCCGGCGCGCAACAGCTTCCTGCGCCGTGCGCACGACGTGCTGTCCGCGGATCGCGTCGCGCTGCAGGACGCCATGGCGCGCCGAGCCCATGACGACGCGCGCCAGTTGGCGCACCGCATCCAGGGAACCGCCGCCTTTCTGAACGGCGCGCGCGAAAGCACGCAGGAATTGTTTCGCGGCTTGAACCTGGCGTTGGCGCAAGGGGATGCGACGCCGACCCAGGTTGGTGTGGAGCCGATCCTGGCCTATCTGAGCAATCTGGAAATCGCCCTGCTGCGCGCCGTGGATGATCCTGGCGCTGAGGATCCGAACCGCTAGGCAGGGGTCAAGCCCGCGTCTGCACTCGCGTTCGCTTCAGCCATGAACGCAGCGCGTCGCCAGACATCGGCCCCGCATACAAATTTCCCTGCCCCCACGCCACGCCCTTGGCGGCAAGGTAATCCGCCTGGGCGCAAGTCTGGACGCCCTCGGCCACCAAGCCCACGCCCAGCCGCGCGCCCAGGGCGATGACGAGTTCCAGCATGGCCGCATCCACAGCGTCGGTGCCGATGACGGCGACCAGCCCGGCATCGATTTTCAGATAGTCCAGCGTGAACTGCTCCAGATAGGCCAGCGAGCTATGTCCCGTGCCGAAATCATCCAGGGCGAAGGCCACGCCCATACCCCGCAGCGCCTGCAGATTTTGCAGAACCTGGGGCGTGATCTGCAATGTCTCGCGCTCAGTCAGTTCCAGGATCAGGCGTGGCGCCAGATCTTTCAAACGGTATAGGAAGTCCTCGAAATCGGCGACGGCGTCCACTTCCCGCAGGTGCTTGGCCGCCACGTTCAAGCCCAGGTGCAAACCGGGCGGCAACTCGATGCCACGCAAGTCCTGATCGACCAATCGCAACAGATGCCGCGTCAATCGCGCCGCCAGATCCCGCTGTTCGGCCAGCGCCATGAACTGCTCGGGCCGCAACTCGCCATACACCGGATGGCGCCAGCGAAAAACCGCTTCGATGCCGACACAATCGCCGCTGCGCACATCGACGATGGGCTGATAGCAGACCTGGAACTGGTTGCGCCCCATGGCGCTTTCCAGCCCGGCGGCCAGCGATGGCCGCAGCCTTGACCATCGTAGACATACCGCCCCGCTGGCAACCAGGGCCAAGGCGAGCACGAGCAGCCAGGATCGATTGGGCGGCACCACGGGATGCCGGCCTGGCCGGTCGGGCGCCTGTTGGGCCGCCCCGGGGCTGGGCGTGGCGGCCAGCACGGCAAACCCCATGGCGATCGCCATCATGCCGGTCGCCGTGACCCCTAGCATCGTGCAACCCAGATAAGTAGCGGTGCCGGCGACCACGGGCGCTGGCGCCATTCGCCGCGCGCCGGCAGCAGGCGGATTCACCTCTGTTCCCGGTGCCGCCTGGGCTGCCAGCGCTTGCCGCGCCATGTGGGCGGCCGGCTGGGCCTGCGCGAAAGCGCCGCCCGGCAAGACGGTCAGCACCGACGCCAGCAGCAAGAGCAGCCAGCACGGCAGACGGCCGCTACGCGCCGCTCGCGCGCAGTGGTGGGCTCCAGGCCTGGCGCGCAAGGGCCGCATGAAAAAGAAATTGCGCAAGGGAGGCTCCTTTTCTCGCACGGAAGCAAAAGACGCCACGCCATGGCCGATTCGGGTGACATGGGCGGCATCGATTCCGCATTCTGAGCAAGCACGCGCGCGCCACTGACCAAGACCCTGGAAAACCAGACCGATTTACGGGGTGCCCGGGCAGAACGATTCCTTCGCAAGCGACACGCGGCGAACCGCGACCCGGCTGAAAATCGCGTCGATTGCCATGCGGATGAGAGCATTTCACCGAGACGGAGGGAGCCCGCAGATGACAATTTGACTGAACTTCGGTACAATAGCCGCCACGTTGCCATCCGTTCTCATCAGTCTGTTTTTTTCAACACGGACTGCATATTGGCCAAACAGCGATATTTCACGCTGATTTGCGCCTCCCTCCGGAATGTCCGGCCGCTTGTGCCGCACTTCCACCTTTAGGGTCCCGCCCACTCCGGTGATGCACGGACCCACCGCGCGTCCGCCGACGATCCTGTCGGCCATGGCGTGCATACGTACTGCTTCGCACTGTCGTGGGCCAGGCCTGGTGTCCTGCTGCATCCGGCCCCCGCCCGCTTGTCATTTCCCGTGCTCGCACCGCCTTACCGCGCTGCGGACCCGGGCTGGGAGAGTCATGCTGAAAACCAACTCCACTGTGCGTGCCCTGGCCGCAACGGCTTGCGTACTGGCGCTGCTCGCCGGTCTGATCGCCTGGATCGGACCGGACTTCATCCGCCAGCAGCGCGGTCGCCTGCTCTACGACGCCGCCGACCACCTGCGCCTGGTTGCCATCTCCATGGGCCTGGCGCTGGCGACCGGACTGCCGGCCGGCGTCGCCCTGAGCCGGCCGTGGATGCGCCGCTGGTCCGACCGCTTCATGCAGATCTTCAACATCGGCAATACCGTGCCGTCGCTGGCGGTATTGGCCTTGGCCCTGGCCGCTTTGGGCATCGGCGAAAAGCCGGCCATCCTGGCCTTGTGGCTGGCGTCCCTGTTGCCCATCGTGCGCAATACGACGGAAGGCCTGCGCAGCGTGTCCCCCGCGCTGATCGAAGCGGCGCGCGGCATCGGCATGACGCCGGCGCAGCGCCTGTTCCAGGTTGAACTGCCGAACGCCCTGCCCGTCATCCTGGCTGGTGTGCGCATCAGCCTGGTGATCAACGTGGGAACGGTGCCCCTTTCCTTTCTGATCGGTGCCAACAGCCTGGGCGAACTCATCTTCCCCGGGATCTATCTGAACGATCAGCCGCTGTTGTTGCTCGGTGCCGCCGCTACTGCCGTCATGGCGCTGACGCTGGATGCCTTGTTCGCGGCGGGTGGCGCGGTTTATCTGCGCAAGCGCGGTCTGGGCCGATGACTCCCCGCAACTTTTCCGGTATTCGATTCAAGGAGATCCCGTCTATGTCGAACACGCGCTACGCCTCCCTGCGCCGGCTGCTGCCGCGCGCGGTGCTGCTTGCCGCGAGCCTGCTGTCGCTGCCATTCATGGCTGGCGGCGTGGCTCGGGCCGCCGAGCCGATTCGCGTCGGTGGCAAGAACTTCACCGAACAATTGATCCTGTCCTCGATGACCGAGCAGTATCTGCGCGCCAAGGGCTACTCGACCACCCTCACCACCGGCCTGGGCAGCACGCTCATGCGCCAGGCGTTGGAAAGCAATCAGCTGGACGTGGTCTGGGATTACACCGGCACCGCGCTGGTGGTGTTCAACCACATCAAGGAAAAGCTGGACGCCGAACACAGCTACGCCCGCGTCAAGACGCTGGACGCGCAAAAAGGCCTGGTCTGGCTGGATGCCTCCAAGGTCAACAACACCTACGCCTTGGCCATGCCGCGTGAACGCGCCGTCGCTACCGGCATTACGACGCTGTCGGAATACGCGAAGATGGTGCGTGACACGCCCAAGGACCGGCATCCCTTCGCCGTCGACATGGAATTCGCCGCGCGTCCCGACGGCCTGGGTCCCTTGAAAGAGGCGTATCAATTGCCCCTGACCCGGCGCGACGTCATCCAGCTCGATCCCGGCCTGGTCTACACCGCCCTGCGCAACAACCAGGTCGACACCGGCCTGGTCTACACCACGGACGGCCGCGTCAAAGGCTTCAATCTGGTGCTGTTGCGCGACGACCTGAATTACTTCCCGGCTTATAGCGCGGTGCCCGTGGCGCGCGCCGAAACGCTGGCCGCCCACCCCGAATTGAGCGCCCAATTGAACGCCCTGGCCGCGCAGCTCGACAACGACGCCATGACGGAAATGAACTACCAGGTCGACATCGGGCAGCGTCCGGTGGACCAGGTGGCCACTGATTTCCTGCGCCAGCATGGCCTGATCTAAGGGAGCGTCATGAGCATCTTCGACTACCTGATTCAAACGTGGCCATCCCTGCTGCGCCTGGCCGGCCAGCATCTGGCCCTGGTGGGCGCGGCGGTAGGTTGCGCCATCATCTGCGGCATTCCCCTGGGCGTGCTGATCGTGCGCGTGCGTTGGCTGGCCACACCGCTGCTGAGCCTGGCCACGGTCATTCTGACCCTGCCTTCGATCGCGCTGTTCGGCTTGATGATTCCCATCTTCGGCCACTTCGGCCACGCCCTGGGCTACGTGCCGGCCGTCACCGCCGTCTTTCTTTATTCCCTGCTGCCCATCATGCGCAACACCTATGTCGCGCTGGCGAATGTCGATCCGGGCATCCGTGAAGCCGCGCGCGGCATCGGCATGACGCCCTGGCAGCGCCTGCGCATGGTGGAGCTGCCCCTGGCGACACCCGTCATCATCGGCGGCGTGCGCACCGCCGTGGTGATGAATATCGGCGTCGCCACCATTTCCGCGCTGATTGGCGCCGGCGGGCTGGGTGTGCTCATCCTGCAAGCCATCAGCCAAAGCAATATGACCAAGCTCGCCATCGGCGCCGTGTTGGTCAGCCTGCTCGCCGTCGCCGCCGATTATTGCCTGCAATGGCTGCAGCGCGCCCTCACACCGAAAGGAGTCCGCACATGATAGAACTCGACCAACTCAGCAAATCGTTCACGCAGAAAGATGGTCACGTGGTCAAGGCGGTCGATCGCGTCAGCCTGACCGTGCCCAGCGGCGAGATCTGCGTCTTCCTCGGTCCGTCCGGCTGCGGCAAGACCACCACCCTGAAGATGATCAACCGCCTGATCGCCCCGACGTCAGGCCGCGTGCTGATCGACGGCGAGGACACCGCGTCGCTGGATGCCGTCACCCTGCGCCGCAAGATCGGCTACGTGATTCAGCAGATCGGCCTGTTTCCCAACATGACCATCGAGCAGAACATCATGGTCGTGCCGCGCCTGATGGGATGGGACAAGCAGCGCTGCCGTGACAAGGCGCGCGAACTGCTCGCCATGGTCAAGCTGGACCCGAACAAGATGATGAGCCGCTACCCCCGCGAGCTGTCTGGTGGCCAGCAGCAGCGGGTGGGCGTGATTCGCGCCCTGGCCGCGGATGCGCCGCTGCTGTTGATGGATGAACCCTTCGGCGCGGTCGATCCGATCAACCGGGAAAGCATCCAGAACGAATTCTTCCAGATGCAGCGCGAGCTGAAGAAGACCGTCATCATGGTCTCGCACGACATCGACGAGGCCATCAAGCTGGGCGATCGCGTGGCGGTCTTCCGCGCCGGACGGCTGGTGCAATTCGACCATCCCGACGCGTTGCTGGCGCGCCCGGCGGATGACTTCGTGCAGGCCTTCGTCGGCCACGACAATACGCTCAAGCGCCTGTTGCTGGTGCGCGCGGGCGACGCCGCCAGCCTGCCGCCCTGCGGCACGCCGGACATGACCATGGCGCAAGCCTATGGGGTGATGGATGAGGCCGACGTACGTTATCTGCCCATCCTGGACACTGCCGGCCGTGCCTTGGGCTACATCACCCGGCGCGACGCGCGCGAGGCCATGCGCACGGGCGACCGCGCCTGCGGCGAAGCCCTACGGGCCTTCACGGTCACGGCCGCGGTGGACGAACACCTGCGCATCGTGCTGTCACGCATGTACCAGCACAACACCAGCTGGCTGCCGGTGCTCGATGCTGAAGGCGTGTATCTGGGCGAAGTCACGCAGGAATCGATCGCGGGATACCTGAGTTCCGGCAAGTCGCGCAGCTTCCTCGCCGCCGCCCCGGCGCAGTCGCAGGCCCAGGCTGTCGCGGCCTGAGCTATCACTACGTAGTCGTATGGCATGAGTCGTGTTCATAAGTCGCGGCGAGCCCTTGCAACGGGGCTCGCCCAAATTTTTTCTTACCAAGACAACACGCACTTTTCCAGAACCTGACTCGTTTCGTCCAAAATGGCCGGTACAATCCCGCGCCATGAAATACGTTGCACTGCTCCGCTCATTTGTCCCGTCCTTTGTTCCGCCCTTTGCCTTAGCGCTTGCTGTCCTTTCCCTGCCCGCCCACGCCGCCGATACGGATCTCGTCACGCGCAAGACTGCCGTAGGCCACCGCGATTTCCGCAAGGCCAAAGAGGTGTTGCCCACTGTCTATCAGGGGCATGAGCGCGAGTATTACTGCGGCTGCGCTTATTCCGGCAAACAAGTCGACCTTGCTTCCTGCGGCTACAAGACACGCATCAACCTGACACGCGCGGAACGCATCGAATGGGAGCACATCGTGCCTGCCTGGATGCTGGGCCACCAACGCCAGTGCTGGCAGGACAAGAGCGAGGATGGCGGTGGCCGCAAGAGCTGCTCGAAGAACGACCAGGCTTACCGCAAGGCCGAAGGCGATCTGGTCAACCTCGTCCCATCTGTCGGTGAAGTCAACGGCGATCGCCAGAGCTTCCCTTACTCGCAATGGACGTCGGGCAAGGTCAGCATGTATGGACAATGCCAGACGGCAGTGGATTTCAAGAACCGCGCCGTGCAACCCCGTCCGGAAATCCGCGGGGAGATTTCCCGCATCCAGATGTATATGGCGACCACCTATGCCTTGAAGCTGAGCAAGCAGGACCGCCAGTTGTTCTGCGCCTGGTCGCGCCAATACCCGGTCAGCACCTGGGAACAGGAGCGCAATCGCCGCATCACCGCGCTGCAAGGCAGCGGCAACCGCTACGTCACCGACGCCGCGGCGCGCGACGCGTTCTGCCGATAGGCACGGCCACCGCGCCCTTCGGTATCCTTGCACGATGCATAGGCGCGCAGCGGCAATGCCACGGCGCGCCGGACAGCACGCAGACCTAGGCCGCCAGGCGTTGGCGCAATATCGTGGGGATGACGCCGCCGTTGCTAAGCAGCTCCACTTCCAATTGGGTTTCCACCGCCGCGGTCATGGCGATGTGCTCCACGCCGCCAGCGCGCCTTTGGATGGTCACGTCGACCGTACAGCGCGGCGTGATCGCTTCAGCTTGCACCGTGATGGTGTCGCCTGCCTGCAGCGCCAGTGAGTCGGGCCCGACTCCCGCCGGCAAGCGCAGCGGCAGGATACCCATGCCGATCAGATTGGACCGGTGAATGCGTTCGAAGCTGCACGCCAGCACCGCCCTGATGCCCAGCAGGCGCTGTCCCTTGGCGGCCCAGTCCCGTGAAGAGCCGGTGCCGTAACGTTCTCCCGCCACCAGCACGGTCGACTGGCCCGCCTCGCGATAACGGGCGGCGGCATCCCAGATCGGCACGATCTCGCCCGAAGGAATATGCAGCGTGTGCGCCACGGGCGCCTGCGGCGCCAGCAGATTGCGCAAGGTCTTGCTGTGGAAAGCCGCCCGCATCATGACTTCCCAATTGCCCCGCCGCGATGCGAACACATTGAGATCATCACGCGCGTCGCCGCGCGCCACCAGGAAATCCGCCACCAGGCTGTCCGGCGGAATCGCGCTGGCCGGCGAGATGTGGTCGGTGGTGATGTCATCGCCCACGATCAACAGCGGATAAGCGGTATAGGTGCCAAGCTGGCTGCCGTACTTGAGCGAAGCGAATGGCGGCCGCCGCAAGGTGGTGGAACCCGCATCCCACGGGAAGCGCGGCGCGTCGGTCACCGCCAGCTGGTGCCATAGTGGATTGCCTTGCGCGATGTCGAAGCAACGCTTGAAATCGCCCGGGTCGAGCGCCTGCGCCAGCGCCGCAACGACTTCCGCGCGCGACGGCCACAGGTCGGCCAGATACACGGGACGGCCCGCGGGCGTGTGGGTCACCGGACCGCTGGCCATATCGCGCTCCGCGTCGCCGGAGATCGCATAGGCCACTACCAGCGGCGGCGACATCAAGAAGCCCAGGTCCAGATCCGGATGGATACGCCCCGGGAAATTGCGGTTGCCGGACAGCACCGCGACCGGACGAATCTGCCCGGCCCTGGCGGCGGCGGCAATGGCTGCCGGCAGGGGACCGGAATTGCCGATGCAGGTGGTACAGCCATACCCGACGATGTCGAAGCCGACCACCGTCAGATCCTCGATGAAGCCACCCCGCGCCAGATAGGCGGCGGCCGCGGGCGACCCGGGCCCCAGGGACGTCTTGACCCAGGCGGGCACGCGCAGGCCCAACGCGCGCGCCTTGCGGGCGACCAGCGCGGCGGCGATGAGCAAGGCCGGATCGGACGTATTCGTGCAACTGGTGATCGCGGCAATGGCGATGGGGAAGGCCGGCATGGCGCTACCGGGCACAGGCGTGAAGTCCTGCGCGCGCAGGACTGCCGGAATCTGCGTATGTGGCAGCAGGTCCTGCGGACGCCGCGGGCCGGCGGCATGCATGCCGATGCTGTCCAGCGCAATGTGTATCGTCTTCGTGTAGCGGGGCCGCGCCTGTGGATCGAACCACAGGTCCGTGCGCTGCATATAGGCACGCACCAGATCGATCGCGGCGGCCGATCGGCCGGTCTGCCGCAGATAGTCCAGCGTCTGCTCGTCCACCGGAAAATAGCCCGTCGTCGCGCCATACTCCGGCGCCATATTGGCGACCACGCTGCGCTCGCCCGCGGTCAACGTCGAGACGCCCGACCCGAAGAACTCGATGAATTCGCCGGACACGCCGATGGCGCGCAAGCGCTGGGTCACCGTCAATGCCAGATCCGTTGCCGTGGCGCCTGCTTGCAGGCTGCCGGTCAGTTCCACGCCGATGACATCGGGAATGCGCAGCATCGTCGGCATGCCGAACATGACCGTCTGCGCCTCCAGGCCACCGACACCCCAGCCCAGCACACCGATACCGTTGATCATGGGCGTATGGCTGTCGGTGCCTATCATCATGTCCGGCATGGCCCAGCGGCGGCCGGACGCATCCACCGACGTGGTCACCACCGTGGCCAACTGCTCCAGGTTGATGGTGTGCATGATGCCGGTGCCGGGTGGATTGATCCGCACCCCCTGCAGCGCCCGCGAGGCCCAGCGCAAGAAGCGGTAACGCTCCTGGTTGCGGCGGATCTCGTAGGTCATGTTGATGTCCGCCGCATCGGGCCGCGCGTAGGCTTCAACGGCCAGCGAGTGGTCGACGGACACTTCCACCGGCAACAGCGGGCTGAGCGACGCGGGATCGGCGCCCGCCTCCGCCAGTTCGTCGCGCATGGCGGCGATGTCGACCAGCGCGGGAGTGCTGGTGGTGTCGTGCATCAGGACGCGCGCGGGTTGAAAAGGAATCTCCGCTTCGCTGCGGCCCTCTTCCAGCCACGCCAACAGCGCCTGCACGAACTGCGCGCGCTCCTCGCCGCGCGTGTTACGCAGGACGTTTTCCAGCATCAGGCGCAGGACGACGGGCAGTCGCGTCAAAGCAGTGCCGGCGGCCGTTTGCAGGTCCGTGATGACGTAGCGCTGGTCGTGGACGATGAGGTCGGTGGTGATCCTCTCGGCCGCCGCCTGGCCTGCATCGCCCATCTGGCTTCTCTGGCCCTGGACGCCTGCGTTGGGAGCGACCATGCCTACCCCTGCATCGGTATAGGTGTTTTCCATAGCAGCATTATTGCATTTTCACATTCTAAAATGCAATGAACAGGTAATCCTGATTTACCCCAAGTCGTGCGCGATCAGACGCATATCCGGAGACAACATGCCCTCGCCTTCCCTCCCCCGCCGCGCAGTCATCTTGGCGGCCGCCGCCAGCGCGATACTCATCGGGTCCGCCGCCTCGGCGCAGGACTTTCCTTCCAGGCCGGTCACCATCATCGTGCCCTTCTCCGCGGGCGGAGGCGTCGACGTCATGGCGCGCCTGCTCGCCGAAAAGCTGCGGGTCACGCTCAAGCAGAACGTCATCGTCGAGAACAAGCCCGGCGCCAGCGGGATGCTGGGTGCCGGCTACGTCGTCAAGGCGGCGCCCGATGGCTATACCCTGTTGCTGGGATCGGCCGGCGAGACGGCGATCAATCCCTACGTCTACAAGGACAAGATGGCCTACTCGCCCGGCAAGGACCTGGCGCCCGTCAGCCTGGTGTCGCGCGTGCCCAATGTGTTGGTGGCCGGGCCGTCCTTGAAGGCGAACACGACCGCCGAGCTGCTGCAATATGCCAAGGCTCACCCCGGCAAGGTGAGCTATGCGTCCAGCGGCGTCGGCAATCCTCAGCATCTGAACGGTGCGCTGATGGAATCGACCGCCGGCGTCACCATGATGCACGTGCCTTACAAGGGCGCATCGGGCCAACTGTCCGACGTCACCGGGGGCAACGTCGACATGACCTTCGTCAGCTATGCCGCGGCGCTGCCTTTCATCCAGTCCCACAAGGTACGCGCCCTGGGCGTCACGTCCGCCAAGCGGGCGGCTTTCGCCAAGGACATCCCGGCGCTGGCCGAAACGCCAGGACTTGAATCCTATGATTTGAGCAACTGGTTTGGCGTGTTTGCCCCGGCCAAGACCCCGGCGCCCGTGGTGGCGGCCCTCAACCAGGCGATTTCCGCCGCCCTGCGCGATCCCGAGCTGGCACAACGCTTGACGGAACAGGGAGGGGAAGTCGATATCCTGACGCCGCAAGCCTTTCATGACTTCATCCAGACGCAGAGCAAGCAATACCAGGCGATCGTGGAGCACGCGCACATCACGGCGGAATAGCCCAGCTACGTGGACAACCTTCTTCGCGTCAACGCGGCGACGTCCTTGAGCCAGGGCTGACGCCGCCAATGCTGGGCGGCGAAGTCTCGCACCTGATCCTGGTAGGTCAACGACAGGCCGATATTGTCCAGGCCTTCCAGGAACATCCGCCGATGCCGCGGGACCATCTCGAAGCTCGCCCGCAGGCTGCGGCTTTGCACGGTCTGGGCATTCACGTCGATGGTCACGCCGTTCGCTTCAGGATCGCTGGCATCCGCCATCAACTCGGCGATTTGCGCGGCCGGCAAGATGACGAGCAGAAGCCGGTTGTTCATTGCATTGGAGAAAAAAATCTCGGCGAAGCTGGGGGCCACCACGGCCTGGAAGCCGTACTGCAACAAGCCCCATACGGCGTGTTCGCGGCTGGAACCGCAGCCAAAGTTCGATCCGCCTATCAGTACCGATGCGCCGGCGTAGTCAGGCCGGTTCAGGACGAAATCCGGTTCAGGCCTGCCCTTGGTATCGAAGCGCAGGTCATACAGCAGGCCTTGCGTCAGCCCCGATTTGTCGATGCCGCGCAGGAATTGCTTGGGCATGATCTGGTCGGTATCCAGGTTTTCGATCGGCAAAGGCGCGGCGCGGCCCTGAATGATCTTCGCATCAACCATGATTCATCTCCAGGCGGCGTACGTCGGTGATCTTGCCCGTGGTGGCGGCCGCCGCCGCCATCGCCGGGCTCATCAGATGGGTGATTGCCCCACGTCCCTGGCGTCCTTCGAAATTACGGTTGGTGGTCGATGCGCACCGGACGCCGTCGGCCAGCACATCGTCGTTCATGGCCAGGCACATCGAGCAACCGGCATTGCGCCACTCGAAGCCGGCGTCCAGGAAGACCTGGTCCAGGCCCTCCGCTTCGGCGGCGGCCTTCACTGTCCCGGACCCCGGCACGACCATCGCCCGCACGCCTTGCGCCACATGGCGGCCGCGCACGACGGCAGCCGCCGCGCGCAGGTCTTCGATCCGTCCATTGGTACAGGATCCGATGAATACATGCTGGATGGGCGTCCCTTCGATGGCCTCGCCTTCGCCCAGCCTGGTGTAAGCCAGCGCGCGCGCGCCGCTCACCCGCAAGACGCCATCCGCCAGTTCATCCAGACGCGGCAGGCGCGCATCGATGGCAACCACTTGGTCCGGACTGGTCCCCCACGTTACCTGCGGCGCGATGGTGGTCGCATCGAAGGTATGCGACGCATCGAATACCGCGGCCTCATCGCTGCGTAGATCGCGCCAGGCGTCCAGGGCAGCTGCACGATGCGTGGCAGCCAGGTCCGGCGCGCGGGCCATCACATAATCGATGGCTTTTTGGTCAGGCGCGATCAGCGCACCGCGGGCCCCGGCCTCGACGATCATATTGCACAGGGTGAAGCGCGCCTCGATGGACAAGGCATCGATCGCGCTGCCGCTGTATTCGATCACGTAACCAAGCGCACCGCGCGCGCCGATGCGGCCGATGATGGCCAGCACCAGGTCTTTCGCTGTCACGCCATCGGCCAGTTCACCGTCCACGCGGATATGCATGGTTTGCGCCACCCGGTAGACCAGTGTCTGCGTCGCCAGCACGTGCTCGACTTCCGTCGTACCGATGCCGAAGCCCAAGGCACCCAATGCGCCATATGTCGTCGTATGGCTGTCACCGCAGATGACGACCATGCCGGGGCGGATCATGCCGTGCTCGGGAGCGACGACGTGCTCGATGCCTTGCAGCGCATCGTTGGTGTCGAACAGCGGTATGCCGAAGGTGTCGCAATTCTTCTTCAGATAGCTTGCCTGCAAAGCCGACGGCGGATCCGCGATGACGCGTATCTTGCCGGGATGCGTGGGAATGATGTGGCTGACGACGGCCACATTCTGTCCCGGCATGGGCACGCCGCGACCTTCGTCGTAAAGACCGGCGAAGGCTTGCGGACTGGTGTACTCGTTCATCAGATGCAGGTCGCAAAAAAGCAGGATGTTCTGTTCATCGAGCTGTGCAACGGTGTGCGTTTCGATGAGCTTCCGATAGAAAGTACGTGGGGGCATGGGGTTCACTGCTCACTGTTCACTGTTCAAGCAAGGGGCACGGCAATGCGTGGGAACGAGCCTGGGCCGTATCACTGCATGGTGATACCGCGGTCCTTGACCAGCTTGTTCCATTGCGGGATTTCGGTCTCCAGGCGTTGGCGCGCTTGGGCTGGCGTGGAAGGCGTCGCTTCGAAGCCTTCGCGCGCCATGCGATCCGCGATGGGCCGGGACTTCAGGACCTTCACCAGCGTTTCGTTCAGCTTGTCGATGACAGGTTGGGGCGTGTGCGCCGGCACGAAGACGATGAACCAGGTGTCGAAGGAATAGTTCGGCAGGCCCGCTTCCGCAATGGTCGGGACATCGGGCATCAGCGGCGAGCGCTTGGTGCCGGTCACGCCCAATGCGCGTATCTTGCCGCCCTGGATCTGCCCTTGCGCGGCCGCCAGCACGGGGAAGCACAACTGCACTTGGCCGCTCATCACGTCGATCAGGGCCGGACCGCCGCCTCGATAGGGAATGTGGACGATGTCGACACCCGCCACCGCCTTGAACAGCTCGGCCGCCATATGGAAGGTGCTGCCTGGCCCCGCCGATGCGTAGGTGAGCTTGCCCGGCTCTTTCTTGGCCAGAGCTATCAGTTCCTGGACGGTTTGCGCGGGTACGGCGTTATTGACGACCAACACATGTTGGGACGACGCCACCATGCTGATGGGAGCCAGATCCTTCAAGGTGTCATACGGCATGTTGGGGAACAGCGATGGATTGATCGCCAGCGACACGGTCTGCAAGCCGATGGTGTAGCCATCGGGAGCCGACTTGGCCACGGCATCCACCCCCACATTGCCGCCAGCGCCGCCGCGATTCTCGATCACGATGGCGCGGCCCAGGGCCTTGGCCCATTCATCGCTAACCATGCGCGCGACGATATCCGCACTGCCGCCCGGTGCGTAGGGGACGATGAGTTTCACGGGCCGTTCAGGGTAGTCGGCCGCCGCCGAGGTACAGAAAACCAGGGTCGCCAGGAAGGCAAGAAGTCCGCCACGTCGCATGGATGTCTCCAATGATTGTTGTTGTGTGGTGGAATCTTAATAGTGAACCATGTGGCGATAATGTCTTCTTTATTAGTTCTTTCGGTCGTTAAAGTTAATAATCCGCGATTGCTGTTCCGGATCAGCGTTTAGGACCTTCATTCCGAACCAACATTCAGGACGAGCGTTCCCATTCACCATTCAGGATCACCATGAGCCCGATATCCGATCTGGAGTTCTTCGCCATCCTGGCGAAACACCCCAGCCTGCGCGAGGCTGCGCAGCAATTGGGGATCACACCCCCCGCGGTCAGCAAGCGGTTGAACGCGGTCGAACGAAGGCTGGGCGTACGTCTGCTGAACCGGACGACTCGCCGCGCCAGCCTGACCCCGGAGGGAGAGACCTATCTTCTGGAAGGCGCGCGAGTGCTGGAGGAGCTTGAAGCGCTGGAGCGCAAGGTCGCCGGCGCGCGGGCCGTGCCCAGGGGAACCCTGCGCGTCGTGGCGACCTTTGGATTCGGCCGACGCTTCATCTCGCCTGCCTTGTCGGCCTTCGCCCTGTCTTTTCCGGAAGTCGAAGTGCAGCTCACGTTGACCGACCGCCCCGTCAACCTGATCGAGCAGGGATTCGACTTGCAGATCCGGCTCGGCGAGTTACCCGACTCGACCCTTACCGCGCGGCTGCTTGCCCACAACCGCCGGGTGCTCGGCGCCGCCAACGCGTATCTGGCCAGGCATGGGCATCCCGCGACGCCGCGCGAACTGGCCCAGCACGCCTGCCTCTTCATCCAGGAAAACAACGAAACCTTCGGCACCTGGCACTTGAAGTCCGGCGGCCACGCCGAGACCGTCAAAGTGCGCGGCCCGCTGGCGTCCAACGATGGCGAGTGCGTGGTGAACTGGGCGCTGGATGGTCACGGCATCCTGATGCGTTCCCTGTGGGAGATAAGGCCTTTCATGCAGAGCGGACGCCTGGCCCCCGTGCTACCGAAATGGGATCTACCCCCTGCCGATATCTATGCCGTCTTTCCCACCAGGAACTATCTGTCAGCGAAAACGCGCGCCTTGGTGGACTTCCTGCTGGAAAGGTTCGAACCGCATCGGCGGCATAGGGATGGGAACTGGTAGGCCAGGATGCAGATGTTTCCCACATCCCGGGACAGGCGGCGCGACCGGTTTGCATGGCTTATTCCCAAACCTTGAAATTTCCATTAATGGCGAACCCGCGGGGGTAGTCCTCCACCTCCAAAGCGCCCACAAGCGCCATCAGGCCGGTGGCGGCATCGAGACGGAACGTGGTGATCGCATCGGTTTTGCGGACACTGGCGTAGAGAAA
Source organism: Bordetella sp. LUAb4 (assembly GCF_021325795.1). Lineage (GTDB taxonomy): Bacteria > Pseudomonadota > Gammaproteobacteria > Burkholderiales > Burkholderiaceae_B > Bordetella_C. The sequence goes on from NZ_JAHPZX010000002.1 coordinate 557,185, forward strand.
CGCACCGTCTGGTGTGAGATGGATGTCAGCACCCATGGCCGGGCCCGAAAAATCCGCAGGCATGAGCGATTCATACTTCACTTCCCGCAACGCTACGGTCGCGCGGTCGACGCTGTAGGCAGCGACCGATCCCGCATGCTCGTTGACGCAGTAGAGCCGGTCCAGGGTGGGATGGAAGACCAGGTGGCGTGGACCGGATCCGGGACCAGTGGCGATGGCGGCCGTCGCGTGACCAGGCCAGCGGGATGTTGCCTCGCGTCGGCGCGCCGGTACCCGGCACGTCGACGACTTCGAGCAACTGAAGGTCACCGTTCGCGGGATCCATCAGGAACGCATGAATCTCCCGGCTTTCCGACGAGGAAACATGGACGAGCAAGGACATGTCTTACCTCACGCCGCGGCACCAAGGACGACCACCCCATCGGCCGCCCTGACGCCCTTTCCTTCAGGCAGCACGAAAACCGGGTTGATCTCCGCTTCGACCAGACGCTCGCCCAGCTGCGCGGTCATCTGTGAAAACGCCACGATGGCTTGGACCAACGCAGGTACGTCGGCCTTGGGACGGCCACGAAAGCCATCCAGCAAGGGCCACGTCTTGAGCTCATGCACCATCTCCAGCGCATCGTCGCGACTCAGGCCGCGCCCATCGCCGGGTAGCAGGCGCATGGTGGTGTCCTTGAACAGTTCCGCGGTGATGCCGCCCATGCCCAGCAGGATAGCCGTACCCAGCGGGTCGCGATGCATGCCCAGGATCAGTTCCGTACCCCCGGCAACCATCTCCTGCACCAGAAAACGCTGCACCATGACGCCGGTCTTGCCATGCACCTCGTCCTTCATCGCCGTCAGGCGCGCCCCCACCAGATCCGGCGTGAGGTTGACGGCGACGCCACCCACGTCACTCTTGTGCGTGATCTCGCCGGTCAGGATCTTCAACACGACACGGCCGCCGTACGCTTGCGCGGCCCGCTCGGCTTCGGCGGGTGACACCACCACGGTTTCACCGGCGCAGGGCACGCCGAACCGCGCGAACAATTGCTTGGCCTGGGCTTCATCCAATGAGGCCTCGCCCGATACGCCGGACAGAAGATCGGTCACGTCGACAGGCGCCACGGCATCCGCGAGGGTAGGCGCTTTCCATTGGGCATGATGCAGCATGCCCGCCAGCGCCACGGTGCAGCTCTCGGCAGCGGCGAAGGCCGGCACGCCCCGTTGCGTCAGCAAAGCCGCGACGGCGGGGGCGTGCGGGCTGACGAAGGCAATCACTGGTTTGTCGCTTTCCGGCAGGCAGTCCTGGATGGCGCCGGCCATCAGCTCGGGCATGGCAAGGCTGGAAGATCCGACGATGATCGCCAAGGCGTCGTAACTGGGGCTGGCCAGGAGCGCGCGTATGGCGCCACGCAGCAGATCGGGTTGCAGGCCCGCCAGGGTCACGTCGATGGGATTGCGGTCCAGCGCGGCATGATCGCCCGTCTGCAAGGCACGCAGGCGCGCTGCGGTCTCGGCATCCGGTGCCGGCGTGTCGAAACCGGACACCCCCAGGCTGTCGGACACCAGCGTGCCGGCGCCTCCGGTCGAGGTGAGGATGGCGACGCGATTGCCGCGCAGCGTGCGGCCGGTGGCCAGCGCCACGGGGATGTCCAGCAAATCGCCGAAGCTCTGCGCGCGGATGACGCCGACCTCCTTGAACAGTGCATCGTACATACTGTCGGCGCCCGCCAGCGCGCCGGTATGGGACACCGCCGCCTTGGCGCCCGCTTCCGATCGGCCGATCTTGAAGGCCACGACCGGCTTGCCGGCACGCGCGGCTTTCAACGCCGCCGCACGGAATTTTTCCGGATGACGGACGCTTTCGACATACAGGGCGATGACCTTGGTGGCTTCATCGTCGGCCAGGTAGTCGATGAAATCGGCCAGCTCCAGATCGACTTCGTTGCTCGTCGAGATCAGCTTGGACAGGCCTATGCCACGAGCCGCCGCGCGCGACAGCAGCGCGCCCAGGATGCCGCCGCTCTGCGACACCACGCCTATGGATCCGACGGGGAAATGGTCCATCTCCAGCGCGCCGCTGGCCGACAGCACGATGTTGCCGGTCAGGTTGACCAGGCCGATGGTATTGGGTCCAAGCAGCCGCATATCGCCGGCGGCTTCGATCAGTTCAGCTTGACGGCGCGCGCCTTCCGCGCCGACCTCGGTATAGCCGCTAGCCAGCACGATGGCAGCCGCGGTACCCCGTTGCGCCAATTCACGTACGGCGACGTGGGCACGTTCAGCGCCCAGCAGCACGATGCCGACATCGGGCACCCCGGGCAGCGAGGCGATGTCGGGATAGCAGCGCAGGCCATCGATATGGTCGGCGCGGGGATTGACTGGATAAATGTCACCGGCATAGCCGTGCTTGCGCAGATAGGCGACAGGGCGCCCGGCGGTCTTCTTGACGTCGGCGGACGCGCCAATCACCGCGACGCTGCGCGGGTTGAGAAGGCGGGAAATGGCGTTCATATCATCACTTTTGGTTGTTGCGGGCTACGGCGCGGTTTCAAGCGCTCTTCGACGCGGTCTTGGCCAGGAAGGCCATCACCGACTCCCGGTGCTCGGTGCTCGTGTAGCAGATGCCTTGCGCCTGGCTGCCCTGCGCAAACACCTGTTCGGCGGTCATCTCGAAGCTTTGGTTCAGGATGGTCTTGCCCAGCGCCAATGCCGTTGCCGAACCCTTGCTCAACTCCGCGGCCCAGGCTTGCGCATCGGCCAGCAGGGTTTCCGCGCTGGCGTGGCGGTCAGCGATGCCCAGACGCAATGCCTCTTCGGCGTCGACCTTACGCCCGGTGAAGATCAACTCCTTGGCCTTGGAAAGACCCACGCGGCGCGGCAGGAAATACATGCCGCCGCCGTCCGGCACGATGCCGCGGTTGATATACGACCAGGTGAAACTGGCGGCGTCGCTGGCGATGATGAAGTCGCAGGCCAGCGCAGTGTCGGCGCCCAGGCCTGAGGCCGCGCCATTCACGGCGGCGATGGTGGGCTTGGGCATGGTGTGCAACAGCGACTGCGTGTAGTGGACGCGTTGCTGCCGATGCCAGCCGTTGAAGGCGATTTCACCCACCGGGGCGTTCATGCGCTTTTCCATGCCGGAGACATCGCCCCCGGCGCAGAAGCCCTTGCCGTTGCCGCTGAGCACCAGCGCGCGGATAGCCTTGTCGGCGCTGATACGTTCCAGTGCCTGGATGAACGCCGTGCGCATGTCGTCGCTCATGGCGTTGCGCTTTTCCGGGCGGTTGAGCAGAAGCGTTGCGATGCCGTCGGTAATGCTCAGTTCGATCAAACTGGTGGTCATGTCTCGTGTGTCCTCGATTCGACTTGGTGGCGTCGGTGTCTTTTTTATTGGAGATCGTGGATGAAGCACCCACTTTCGGTTCGCGTACCAGTGTAGGTTCCGGCATCGTGTTGTGCACCCCCCTGATTTCCATCAAATGGAAATAGTGATACGCTAGCCGCCATGTCTTCCAACCCACTCAAAAGCCAGCGCCGGCAGCATCACGAAGATCCGCTACTAAACCGTTCCCTGGTGCGCGGCGTGGAGATCCTGCGGGCATTCCGGCCTGGCGCGGACCAATTGGGCAATGGGGAGATCGCGGAACGCACGCAGCTCTCGCGCGCCACGGTCAGCCGGCTGACGCAGACGCTGGTCGAATGCGGCCTGCTGGAGCATGACCGGGCGCGGCGCAGCTACCGCCTGGCCACGCCGGTATTGAGCTTCGCGCACGCCATGCGGGCGGGATCCCCCGTGCTGGGTGCGGCGGCGCCCTTGATGCGAACCCTGGCGGAAAAGCTGCGCATCAACGTCGGCCTGGCCACCGCGGACCGCGACGAGATGGTTTATCTGGAGTCGTTCCGTTTCAACCGCAAAGTGGCCCTGCGCAGCGTGGTGGCTGGCCAGCGGGTGCCGATGGAGCTGACCTCGCTGGGCCGGGCATACCTGGCGGTGGTAGATCCCGAGCAGCGTAGCGCGCTGATGGAACATCTGCACGAGCGGCGACCCGCTGACTGGCCTCAGCTGCGCAAGGCGCTGGACGCCGCCAAACACAGCGTCGAAACGAGGGGCTACTGTGCCGCTTCCTGGCAACCGGAAGTCGTCGCCATCGCCGCGCCCCTCGTTCTACCGGACCGCCCTATCTATGTGTTGAACGTCAGCGTCAGGACCACGGCGGGCATTGCCGCGACCGAGGCGCAATTGAGCGGGCCCTTGCTCGCCCTGCGCGAACAGGCCAAGGCCGCCTTGTGGGCGGCCGCCTAGGGCCGCACGGCCACCATTCCCGCCCAGAACATCGTGCCATTGCCCACATCCACGTCGTAGTTGCGGGCCAGGGTCAGCTTGCCATCCTCTCCTATACGGAACACCGTCAGTCCGGCCTGTACACGCTTGATGCGCTCACCCTCGCGGACGTCCATGGGAATATTGTGTTCGACCACCATCAGGCTGCCCGTCGGATCGATACAGAACGTCCGGGGATGGATTCTTCCAGTCTCGGCGAACTGGATCATGCGCGGTTCTCCGGTATTGTCATCGATGGCATACACCACGATCGAGTTCTCCCCACCCCGGAAAACCTTCTTTCCTTGATAGTCCGTCGTGCCATCCGCCCGGTTGGCGACATAGACGAAGCGCCCGTTAGGATGAACGTGGATCGGCCCCGCCACTTGCTGCGGAGCGACATCGCCACGGTTTTGCAGCGTGTCTACCTCATAGGCCGGCTTCGTCTCTAGCTTGCCTTGTGTCAGCCGGTACATGGCCAGGCGATTCTGACGCTCGAGCGAGACGTAGACCCAGGGCTTGGCCGGATGGAAATCCAGATGCCGCGGACCGAAGCCTATGCCGCCGTTCGGGGCCACCGAATACTCATGCGACAGGCGGCCGTCGGCGTAATCGAAGCATTTCAAGGCGCCCGGATCCTCCGCCTTGGTTGGCGTGGCATCGTTCCCCCGCGTGACCAGGATCGCGTGCCGGTTGTCGTTCGTCACGCGGACCTGATGCGCGTAGACACCGGCATCCAGCTTGCCCTGCTTCACCTCATTGCCCAGGGTCATATCCGGCTTGATACGGAGCACGCGCACGCTGCTGGGCTGGTTGAACGCGACGAGCAGGTTCTTTGAAGGAATGTCGGTGCAGATGTTGATCGGCCGATCCGGCAGGGCCACTGGCGCGCCCATGGTCTGGGCTTCTCCGGTCGCAGGATCCAGCCGCAATGCGGTCGCGTGATGCACGCCCCCCGTCCCGGACTGTCCATTGCTGGAAGCGACATACAGGGCGCGCCCTGATTGATGCGGCCACGCGTACTGCACATTGGCCGGCAGCTTGACCGAGCCGCGCCGAGTGAGTTCGGCCGTATTGAGGTTCACGTCGTAATGCCAGAGCTCAGGCCCGACGTTGGCATACAACGCTAATCGATAGGGTGCGGCCGCGGACAGAGCGACTTTCGGCGCCAGGGCGGCGCCAGCCATCAAGGTCAACATCGAACGACGATTCACCATGTCTTCTCCAATGCGATTCTGTGGATATTCTTATTTTCGTGGCCTCGGCAGTATTCCGCGAGACCTCAGGCTTTTTACCACCGACCGTGGCTGCGGAGAGGGCACTAAGTCCGTCGCTCCCGTCTGCCCGCTTCTTATTAGATCATGAGCAAAAGATATTGGCTGCCTGCATGGTGGAAATCCTAGTATGCGAAATCGACAGCCCGCTAACGATTAATCGTTAGCCCACGAATCATCAGAGCCATGACCAGCCTCCACACCTTGCGCATCGCCCCGAACGTTCCGGTCTTCGACCTGCCCATCACCGTTGCCTTGGAGCACGGCCTGTTCGAAAAACGTGGACTCGACGTGCAGTTCGTCGACAAGCACGATCCGGTCACGTCCAGCAAGGACGCTTTCCAGCGGCAGAAGGAATCGCTGTACGAATGCGGCAAGGCCGATGCCTATAACCTGTGCGAGTGGGCGGGATTGGACCGCTCGGACCGTAGCGGCCGCGGCAGCCGGGTCTTCGCGCTGCGTCCAGCCGTGGTGGCTCAGGTGATTCTGTCCTTCGACCCCGCTATCCAGGAATTGCGCGACCTGGCGGGCGTTCCCATCGGCATCAATGAATTCACCGGGTCGCACTACACCGCCCTGCAATTCCTCGACGGCGCCCTGCCGCGCGACCAGGTCGTGCTGGAGCACGTGGGCGAACCCTACGTCCGCTACGAGCAACTCAAGGCCGGCACGCTGCGCGCGGCCTCGCTGATGGAACCCTATGTGAGCCTGGCACTGAAGGAAGGCGCGCACATCATCGGCGTGAATTTCTATCGGGGCGCCGAAGTGATCTCGCCGGACCTGCCGCAGGACCTGCGAGACGCCTACCTGGCCGCCGTCAACGAGGCCACCGAGATCATCGAAGCCGACCGCGACCGCTACAAGCATCACCTTATCACCGCCCCGATACGCGGCCGCATTGAACCGCAAGAGATCGGCAACCACTTCTTCCGCTACGCGCACAGCCGCCCCATGGACGAAGGCCGCTTCGCCTACACCGCGGAGTGGATGGGAAGCTGGAATCTGGATCTGCAAAGCGCGAAATACGAACAGCTCGTTCTGTAGGACTTCAGTGATCTAGTCCTTCAATACGCGAAATCCGCAAGAGCCTCGGTGCCGCCACCCTGGACGCAACCGTACCCAAACCGCTACCCGCCGGCCACCGCTTCCATACCTACCCGCGTATACGCCTCGGCCCAAACTCAACCTCCGCTACGCATCGCGCTGCCCTCGCCCGCCTGCCCCGTCTACGACGGCATCGCCTGGGCCTGGACCAGGGCTAGCCGCCCGCAAGCATCCACACACCATGACCACACAAGCCATCGTCTTTCCCGATTCCCGCGAAGTTCGCGCCACCGTAGGTGAAGCGGAATGGGCCGTGCGCGAAGAACTGGCCGCGGCCTACCGGCTGGCGGCCCGCTTCGGCTGGACCGACCATATCTTCACCCACTTCTCCGCGCGCATCCCCGGTGTGCACGACTATTTCCTCATCAACTCCTATGGCCTGACCTTTCACGAGGTGAGCGCTTCCAATCTGGTGCGCATAGACATCGGCGGCGAGGTGCTCTACGACCCGCTCGGCCGCGGCCACAATCTGGCGGGCTACGTCATCCACGGCGCCATCCACAGCGCACGCCCGGACCTGACCTGCATCCTGCACACGCATACGACGGCGGGCGTGGCGGTCTCCGCGCAAGAACACGGCCTGCTGACCTATCTGTCGCAGCACGCCGCCCGCTTTCATGGCCATGTGGCGTATCACGACTATGAAGGCTTCGCCTTCAACCGCGAGGAACAGGCCCGCTTGATACGCGACATCGGCCAGCATCGCATTCTCATCCTGCGCAATCATGGCTTGTTGACGACGGGCAGCAGCATCGGCGAGGCGTTCCACCACCTGTACTTCCTCGAACGCGCCTGTGGCATCCAGATCGCCGCGCAAGCGGGGGGCAATGCCTTGCGCCAACCAGCGGACGCCGTCGTCGCCGAGGCCGCGACCGTGTATTGGCGTGGAGTCGGCGGCACCTATACGGACCGCGCCTGGCAAGCCTTCCGGCGCGAGCTGGAGCGCAACGACAACACCTTCAATCTCTAAGCATGGGTAGCTACCCTTACCCGCCCAGCAATACCGAAGAAAGGAACACATCATGGTTTCCCCGCTACGCCGTGCCCTGCTGAAGGCCGCCGTGCTGGCCACGGCCAGCGGCAGCCTGGCGACGCACGGCCGCAACAGCCTGGCCGCCGAAGGCACCAAAGTCACCCTGCTGGCCGGCAACAAGGGCAGCACGTCGGCGTTGTATCCCTTGCTGCTGAACGCCAAGGAGATCGACACGTCCGGACTGGACATCGAATACATCGGCAGCGCACCCGGACAAATGCAATTGCAGTTGCTGTCGGGCGCGCTGAACTTCAGCGGCTACGGTGCGCTCGGCGTGGTCGAGGCCAACCAGAAAGGCGCGGACTTCAGGCTGGTGGCGCCCTTCGACCTGAACCATTCCAGCTGGATCGTGCGCGCGGATAGCCCGTACAAAACCATACATGACCTCAAGGGCAAGCGCGTCGCCACCTTGCCGATCAACACGGACACCGTGCGGCAGGCCGAACTCACCGCCGCCTTGCACGGGCTGAATCTGAAGCAGGACTTCCAGATGAGCTATGGGCTGGCGCTGGTCAGCCTGGCCCTGTTCGAGCGTGGCGACGCCGATGCCATCATCGCCATCGAGCCGAACTCCACGCGGCTCGTGGCCAAAGGCGCCCGCGAAATCGCCAAGGTCGGTGATCTGTGGCGCGAAGCCACGGGTGACGAGTCTTTATTTTTGGTGGGCTGGGCGTCCAGCAACGCATGGCTCAAACGGAATTCCGCCGCCGCGAAGACCATTGCCAAAGCCTACTACGACATCAACCGCCTGATCGTGCAAAAGCCGGACATCATTGCTCAACCGGCTTTCCTCGACGCGCTGGGTGTTCCCGCGAACGAGACCAAAGCCATTGAACTGTTGCCTCGACGTATCGCCGCCATCACCTCGGTGCAATGGAACGACAGCGTGGCACGCAATATCGACAAGCAGTTGGATCTGGCTATCAAGCATGGCTTGCTGGCATCGCGTCCTGGCGCCCCCATCTTCAGCCAGGAGTACGTGGCATGACACGGGCGTTGGCGGCGCCAACCTTCTCCAGAACATGGTACGCATGCGCCGCCGTCGCCTGCCTGCTGTTGGGATGGCAGGTGATGGCCACGGTGGCACGCAGTCCACTGGTTCCCGGCTTGGGAGAAATCTGGCAAGAGACCCTCAGGATCATCGCCAGCGGGCAACTGTTCAAGAACATGTTCGCCACATTGGGCCGGGTTGCGTCCGGATTCGTCCTGGCCTTCCTCACTGCATTCGTGCTGGCGCTGGGCATGGGGCGGCGGCGCGGCTTGGCCGCGTTCTTCGAACCATTGCTGATCGTCGGGCTGACGGTGCCCGGCCTGGTGTGGGCCATCCTGTGCATCATCTGGTTCGGCATCAGCCTGGTGGGATCGGCCATCGCGGTCGCCATCTCCATCGCACCGGCGATATCGCTCAACCTGATCCAGGGCGTGCGCTCCATCAACGCCGAATTGCTGGAAGTGGCGGCCATGCTGCGCCTGCCGCTGTCCGTGCGCTTGAGACGGCTGTGGCTGCCGGGCCTGCTGCCCGTCGTCTTCAGCGGCGCCAGGCTGGCCTTGTCACTCGCCTGGAAGGTCATCGTCCTGGTCGAGATGTTCGGACTATCCAGCGGCGTCGGCTTTCAGTTGAACAGCGAATTCGGTGCACAAAACGTCGCCGGCGTCCTGGCATGGACACTCTGCTTCGCCGTGGTGATGGCCATCCTCGAGTACGGTCTCCTGGCGCCGCTGGAGGCGCGTTTGCTGCGTTGGCGCCGAGCGTCGGCAGTCTGAAGGGAAGAATGAATTGACGACCATGGCGCTATCCAAGAAGCCGGCCGACGACGCCAGTGAACGCTCCGCCCGCGCTATCTCCGCGACTGGCACCGAAGCCAGAGCCAGTGCGCCCGCCGTCGCCCTGCGCAGCGTATCGAAACGCTATGCCAGCTCCACGCAAGACGTGCTGTCCGACCTCGACCTGCGGGTCCGGCCAGGTGAATTCATAAGCCTGGTCGGCCCCAGCGGCTGCGGCAAGTCGACCTTGCTGCGTCTGATCGCCGGCCTGGAACCCGGGCACGACGGTACGATCGAAATAGACGGTCGCGCCGTCCATGGCCCGCAGGCTGCCTGCGGCATGCTGTTCCAGGAACATCGCCTGTTTCCTTGGCTGACGGTGGAGCAGAACGTGGCCTTGGGCGCGGTCAATGAAGGCCTGGACGGCCCGACGCTGACAGCCCGGGTGCGTGACCAACTGGCACGCGTGAACCTGCCCGATATCGCTGACAAGTTCCCAGCGCAGCTCTCGGGCGGCATGGCGCAACGAGTCGCCATCGCGCGGCTGCTAATGGGCTCGCGCGGCCTGCTCTTGCTGGATGAACCCTTCAGCGCGCTGGATGCCTTCACCCGCATCAAGCTGCAGAATGAAATGCAGAACCTATGGCAGACCACGGGCGCGACCATGATACTGGTGACGCACGATATCGAAGAGGCGGCTTACCTGTCCGACCGTATCGTCGTGATGGCGGCACACCCTGGCCGGATCGAACGCATTGTCGACAACCCGCTGCCGCGCCCCCGCAATCGCGTCGATCCCGCGTTCGCGCGGCTGAAGGCGACGCTCTTCGATCTGCTGGACCTGAGTCCCGCGCCACTTGCGAGTGACGCAACTTTAAAGAAATTCCTGGAAGTGTGAGATGCCCCGCAATCAGCAGATAAAACTCGGCCTTTTCGTCCTGCACGCCGGCTATCACCAGGGCGGCTGGCGCCTGCCGCAGGCACGCTCGGGCGGCGAGGACATCAGTCTCATGCGGGACATTGCCCAGAGCGCTGAAGCCGGCAAGTTCGATTTCATTTTCTTCCCCGACGTTCCAGGCAGCGATGCTACCTCCACACCTTCGGTCGTCAGCCGCTTCGAGCCCCTGACGCTGCTCAGCGCCCTGTCCGGCGTCACGCGGCATATCGGCCTGGCCGCCACGGCATCGACGACGTATCACGAGCCCATGAACCTGGCGCGCATGTTCGCGTCGCTGGACCACTTGAGCGGTGGCCGTGCGGCATGGAATGTCGTCACCACGCTTAGCAAGGAGGCCGCGGGAAACTTCGGTGAACAGGCCCAGGTCCCGCACGCGCAGCGCTATGAGCGGGCCTCCGAGTTCGTGCAGGTCGTCCGTGGACTATGGGACAGCTGGGATGACGGAGCGTTTCCCCGGAACAAGGACAGCGGCGTGTATTTCGACGCCACGAAGATGCGCAGGCTGAATCACCGCGGCCCGCATTTCTCCGTGCGTGGCCCTTTGAACCTCAATCGTCCGCCGCAGGGCTACCCGATCACCATCGTCGCCGGGGCCTCCGGGCCGGGGCTGGATCTGGCGGCAAAATACGCCGACATTTCCTTCGGCGCCCAGTACGACATGGAGACCGCACGCGGCCATTACGCGGAAGTCAAAGGCCGCGTTCGAGCCGTGGGCAGAAATCCCGATCACGTGCTGGTGATGCCGGGGGTCGTCCCCATCGTCGGCGCGAGCGAACAGGAGGCTAAAGACAAGTTTGCTGACCTGCAGCGTTACGTCTCCATCGACGAAGCCATCCCGCTGCTTTCGTTCTTCATCGGCCATGACATTTCCAGCCTGACGCTGGACGACCCACTGCCCGCCACGTTGGGGGAAAGCGAGGCGATGAAGAGTCGCACCATTTTGCTGCTGGACCTGGCGCATCGCCAGGGTATGACCTTGCGCGAACTCGCCCTGAGCGTGGCCGCGGCGCGGGGCCATCTGTTGCTGGTGGGGACGCCGGCGAGCATCGCCGATACCTTGCAGCAGTGGTTCGAATCGCGGGCGGCGGACGGCTTCAACATCCTGCCGCCCTACTTTCCCGGCGGCCTGGACGACTTCATCGAAGGTGTGCTGCCTGAGCTGCGTGCCAGGGGCTTGTTCCGCACGGAGTATGAAGGCGCCACGCTGCGAGAAAACCTGGGCCTGCCCGTGCCCGCCAGCCAATACGCAGCCGGATGAAGGCATCATCCGGCTGCTGTTTCAACCCTGCAGGGCCTGCATCACCTGCCTGTGCACTTCGAACAAGGCAGGATCATCCGGATCCCGTGGCCGCGGCACATCGACTTCGATGATGCGTACGATCTCGGCGGGCGACCCGCCCATCACCGCGATGCGGTCGGCCAGGAAGGCGGCTTCCAGCATATTGTGCGTCACCAGCACGCCGGTGGGGCGCGGCCCCTCCCCCGACAGCCACATGGCCTGCAGCAATTGCCGCAGACGCCGCGCGGTCAGTTCGTCCAGCGCGCTGAACGGTTCATCGAGCAGCAGTACATCGGGCTGCACGGCGAAAGCGCGCGCGATGGAAACCCGCTGGCGTTGCCCTCCCGACAGGAACTGAGGATAGGCCTGGGCGTGCTCGGGCAGCTCGACACGTTGCAGCAACTGCCGCACGGCGCGCGCAACGTCTTCCTTGCCCTTGCATCGACCTGCCAGCACGATGCCGATATTCTCGGCCACGCTCAGCCAGTCCAGCAGGCGCGGTTGCTGGAACACGACGCCCAGGTTGATGCCCTGGAACGGCCGGTCGAAACGCACGTCGCCTTGCGTAGGCAGATCCAGCCCCGCGATCAGATTCAGCAGCGTGGACTTGCCGCAACCCGAAGGCCCCACCAGCGCCAGCAGTTCTCCGGCTCGGATGTCGAGATCCAACTGGGTCAGCACGGTGCGCTCCGCGGCGCTGCCCAGGGGCGGGTAGCGCTTGGTGATGCCACGCAGTTGTATATTGCTGCTCATCGCGTATTCCCCCGTTTCCAGCGATTGGCATGGACTTCCAGCGGCCGGAAGACGCCATGTTCGATGACCAGCATCGCGATCCAGAAAGCCAGCGTCCAGGCGATGACACCTTCCACGTCCTGGGTGCTGAACTTGGAGTTCAGCTGATAGCCCACGCCATCGGACATCCCGAATATCTCCACCAGCACGATCACCTTCCAGGCGATGGAGAAACCAATGCGGCAGCCCGACACGATGAAGCTGTAAAGCAGCGGCAGCCACACCTTGCGCAGCACCAGCGCCGGCGGCAGGCGGAACACGCGTACCATTTCCACGCGCTCATGCTCCAGCGAGCGCACGCCCTGATGCACCGAGATCACCATCGCGGGCAGCACGCCCAAAGCGACCGCCACTACCGGCGACGCCAGCGATACGCCGAACCAGATCACGCACAACAAGGCCCACACCAGCCCCGGGACAGTCAGGCCCAGGATCACGCCGGGTTCGAAGAAGCGTTCCGCCGTGCGCGACACCGCGGTCAGAATGCCCACGGGCAAGGCGAACAGCAACGCCAGCAGGAAGCCCAGCGACATGCGCAGGAACGTCACGCCGATTTCGCTGAACGCAAAGCCGCTACGCACGATCTCCACCAGCTCGCGCAGGATGGCACCACAGCCGGGTACCAACGGCGAGTGCAGCCACACGGCCATCGCTTCCCACGTAGCGGTCAGCAGCAGGAAAAAGACCACCGGCGGCCAGGCCCGGACCACGAAGGCGCGCAAGCGCCACGACACGGCATTGCGCCGTACCGATGCCCCGCCGCCGCTTCGGTCACCATGATCGATGCGCCCCGCCTGGGAACTCTGGCCCGGTCGGCCGTTTTGCAGAATCGCGTCTTCGGAGCTCATTCAAGCCTTCACATATAGTTTGCGCGACGGCGCCGCATCCAGCAGGCCGAGCTTCACGGCGACTTCAATCTGCTTGTCTATGGTCGCGAAAACGCTGGCGTCCCATTTGGTGGCATAAGTGGGCGCCAGGCGTTGAGGCAGCAGGTCGATGGCCTGGGTCTCGTCGGCCTTCAATCCCAGTTCGGCAGCGATGGGCTTGAGGCTGTCAGGATGCGCGGCGATGGTGGTGCCGATACGCTCGAACAGCGTCGCCAGCTTGGCCGCGGTCGCCTGATTCTGCTCGTACCAGGTTTTGCTGGCCGCCAGGCCCACCAGGAAAGGGTCATCGGTCTGGCCTGTCGCTTCCTTCCAGATATCGGCGACGCGCGCGATTTCCCGGGCGCCACGGCCCACCAGGCGCGTCGCGGTCGGCTCCAGCGTGATGATGCCGTCCACGTCACCACGCTCGAACAGTGCCAGATTGGCGGTGGGGGATCCGAAGATCACCTTGACGTCTTTTTTCAGGTCCAGGCCCGTCAGCGACGCGGCGATGCGCGCCTGCTGATAGGTCTCGCTGGTTTCAGCGGTGGTGGCGATGCGTTTGCCGATCAGGTCCTTGGGTGATTTGTAGGGGCTGTCGCCCCGCACGATCCAGCGGCCATGATTGTTCAGCGCCGGCCCGAACAGCACGATGTCACTGCCGCGGTTGGCCAGCGTCGCCAACCCTACTGAACCGAAGACACCGACGTCCAGCGAACCGGCGCTCAGTTGCACCTGCATCTTGCCGGGGTCCGCCGTCACCCAGTCCAGGGCGATGCCCAGGTCCTGGTCCAGCTTGTATTTTTCCACCAGCGGCCGCCAGGCTGAACCCGCGCTGCCAGCGGACGGCAAGGTGATGCGCACCTTCTTCTTGTCCTGCGCTTCGGCGGCAAGCGCGGCGTTCAGGGCACCAGGCAGCAAGCCCAGCGCGACCGCGGCGCCGGCGGTTTGGAGAAAATCTCTGCGATTCATATCGTGTCTACGTCAGCAAAGGTCGGGCGGAGCAAGCCACCCTGTTTAATCGGAGTTCAGGGTCAGGCTTCCTTGGGCAGCACCAGGGCGCGGTGCATCACACGACGCTGCGGACCAAAATCCGGGACGCCGCGATGCTGCACGGTACGGTTGTCCCAGATCAGGGCGGTACCGCTTTCCCAACGATGGCGCGTCTGCACTTCCGGCGCGCTCAGCGCATCGAACAGGATGTCCAGCAGGGCCTGGCTGGTGCGCCGGCTGACGCCCAGGATGCGATGCGTGTACAGCTCATTCACGAAGATCTGCTTGCGGCCCGTCTCCGGATGCGTCCGGATAAGCGGCACTTCGATAGGCGGATATTTGCGCCTTTGCTCCGCGCGCGCTTCCAGGTCGTGATAGGCCAGCGTCAGGTAGCCCATGGTGTCGGCGTCATGGACGGCGGTCAGCGTCTCCAGGTAAGCCACCAGCAGCGGGTCGAGCAGATCGTAGGCGGCGGTCGCATTGACGAACAGCGTATCGCCGCCCAGCGCAGGCATGGTTTCGCCCAGCAGCGCCGTGTATGGCGGCGACGTCGGCTGGAACACCTGGTCCATATGCCAGATGTAGTTCATGCGCGTTTTCTTGGTCGACGCATCGATGGTGTTCAGTTGCCCGCTCTTGCCTGTCTCCGGCGTATAAGGGGTGTTCATCAGCTTGGCCTTGCCGAACAAGGAAACCAGCTGCTCGAAGTGTTCGACGCCGACGGTGCCCGGCTCGAAGCTGAGAAATCCGTAGCGCAATAGCGCGTCGTACAACAGCTTGCGCACACCTGGCGCAACGGTGCCATCCCCGGTTATGCGCAGTCCACTGACGCGCGCGCCCACCGTGGGCGAATAGGGGGTGACGGTTACGCCGCCGTTTTCGGCGGGGCTGGCCAGATAGCGGGTCATATCCAGAATCTTCGGCTGGATCCGGTCGAGTCTGTCGTTATCGACGACGATGCCGTACATGATGTCTTGCGTCCTTGTTGTCGTGTTCTTGTTCTTGAGCTGAATATTTGCCTGCGACAGGCGTGCTACGGGTTTGCGATCGGCATGGCATTGCCATTCGAGGCTAGGCAGTTGCCGTGTCCACGGGGTATTTCTCCGACGTTCCCCATTCGTTCCAGGACGCCGGATAGACCGCCGCGGCGGTGTGCCCCGCCAGTTGCAAGGCGATGAAGCTACGGGCCGCGCGCCCCCCGCCGCCGCAATAGACGATGGCCCGCTCGTCGGCGGCGACCACATTCTCGATCGCGGGCGCCAGGGCCGCGGCAGCGGCAAAGCGGCCATCGGCGGCGAGCTCGAGATTCGTATCCCAGAATCGCGCCCCCGGTACGCGGCCGGTGCGTCCGGCGTTGCTGCGCAAGCCGGCAAACTCTTCCCGGGAGCGCGCGTCGATGATGCGGACGCCGCCGGCGGGGGTTTGCTTTGCCGTCGCGGCCAGCACGTCCTCGGCCGTCGCCAGGTAGGCGCTCTGCGGCACGACGGTATAAGCGGTCGCCTTGACTGCCGGCGCGGCGGTTTCCAGCTTGCCCGTCCAGGCGCCGACACCGCCATCCAGCAGACTGACGTGGCCGACGCCGGCATAGGCCAGGGCCCACGCCACGCGTGCGGCGTTGACCTCGTTCTGTGCACCCGCGACCACGACGCGCGAATCCGCGGAGATGCCCAGCGCGGACAAGGTCCAGGCCAGCACCGCCTGCAAGCGGGCCAGGGCAGGCGCATCGCTGCGGGTGATCGCGAACAGGGACGGATCCATATGCCGCGCCCCGGGGATGTGCCCCGACCAGTATTCAGCCACCGGTCGCGCGTCGAGCACGACAACCTTGTCCTGCCCCAGGTTCCGCGCCAGCCAGTCCGGCGTCGCCAGTTCGAAAATTGCCATTGCCTTGCTCCCGTGCGATCCATGACCGATCGATATACGAGGCATGCTATCGTCAGCGGGCTAACTATCAAACGCACATTAATTTGTTAGCTTATTTACTATCGTCATTTTCGAGCCACCGCCAAAACGCGCAGAATGGCGGGCGGTTTTCCTCTTTCCCCTCGCCTAGATATATGTCCTCAGCCCAACGCGACGCCTCCGATATCGCCGCCCCTAGCGCTACCGGCATCGACCAAGCGGCACCGGCCAAAGCCGCCGAACCACGTCCCCGGGACACCAGTTTCCGCCCCTTGTCCATCCTGGTGGGCGCCGCGTACTTCATGGAACAGCTGGACGCCACCATCATCAGCCCGGTCATTCCGGACATCGCCCGCGACTTCGGCGTCGATCCGCTGAGCCTGAACCTGACGATGACCATCTATCTGCTGTGCTCGCTGGTGTTCGTTCCGCTGAGCGGCCTGGTAGCGGCGCGATATGGCACGCGGACGGTGTTCTCCTGGGCGGTGGCGCTGTTCACCGCCAGCTCGGTGTTGTGCGCGGTAGCGCCCAGCCTGGCCGCACTGGCGGTATTCCGCGCCTTGCAGGGGGTGGCGGCGGCCATGATGGTACCGGTCGGCCGCAACGCCATCGTCCAGACCACCAGTCGGGCGCAGTTGGTCGAAGCATTGGCCTGGTTCATCACGCCGGCCATGGTGGGCCCGATGCTGGGGCCGCCGCTGGGGGGACTGTTGTCCGCCTATCTATCCTGGCACTGGGTGTTCTTGATCAATGTGCCCGTGGGCCTGGCCGGCCTGTGGGCCGCGCGCAGCATCATGCCGCAATTGCATCACCGCGCGGACTTGCGTTTCGACGTGCGGGAGTGGCTGTTGGCCGCCGTCGCGCTGGCCCTGCTGATCCTGTTGATCGAGCGGGCGCGACACGGCGCCAGCCTGCCCATGCTGGGTGGCCTGGCGGCGGGTCTGGCACTGTGCATCTGGCTCTATGCGCGCCGCTTCCGTGGCCTGGCCGCGCCCATGCTGGACTTCCGCCTGCTGCGCCTGCCCACCTTCGCCGCCGGCTTCTGGGGCGGATCACTGGTCCGCGTGGGTTACGGCGCCTTGCCTTTCCTGCTGCCGCTGATGCTGCAACTGGGCTTGGGCTATACCGCCCTGCAAAGCGGCATCGTCCTGTTGATCAGCGGCTCAATCGCCTTCTTCACGAAGACCCAGACCACCCGCTTGCTGCGCCGTTGGGGCTTTCGGCGGGTGCTTTGCTACAACGGCGTCGCGTGCGCGGCGGCACTGGCCGGCTGCGCCATGTTTTCCCTGCCGCATTGGGGCCTGGTCGGCATCACCGCCTTCGTCTCCATGGCCAGTTTCTTCCGGGCCGTGCAGTTCAATGCGCTGACCGCCGTGTCCTATTCCGACCTGCCGCGCGACAAAGTGGCCTCGGCCACTACCTTGAATACCATGGCCTGGCAGTTGGCCATCATGCTGGGGATCTCCCTGTCGGCGCTGGCCGTACAGTGGTCTGCTAATCTAGGCGCCCGCGCAACGCCGGCCGGCTCGGATTTCTCGGTGGCGTTCGTCATCGTCGCGCTGTTCGCCTGCGCCGCCATGCCTTGCTATCGTGCGCTGTCCGCGCAGGCCGGCTCGGAACTCAGCGGCCATCGGGCCGGCGCCTAGCTTCATAGACTCAGATACATGTCCGATCAGCACGTCGAACGACTGTCCCAGCTTTACTCGCGCCCTGGCTTCCTGCTGCGCCGCGCCCACCAGATCTACGTCGCCATCTTCGAAGCGAATTTCGAGCGCCTGTCCCTGTCGCCCGCGCAGTATTCGGTGATGATCGCGTTGCATGACCTGCACGGCGTCAACCAAGGGGATCTGGCCAAGGCGATCGGGATGAACAAAGTCACGGTGTCGCAAATCGTCCAGGCACTGGAAGCGCGCGGCTGGATCACCCGTAAACAGACCGATGCCGATCGGCGCCGGCGCGAACTGACCTTGACGGCCGCGGGCCAGCGAGCATTGAAGCAAACGGCCGAGATGGCCGAGGCCACCTATGCCGAGCAGATGGCACCTTTGACCGAGCCCGAACGCCAGCGGCTGTTCAAGCTGCTGCAGCGCATCGTCGATGAGCTGGAACCGCGCGCACGGACGCCGTTCGAACCGATCGGCCCCACCTGAGGCCCTACTCCACCTTCGCGCCAGACACTTTCACCACCTCGCCCCAACGCACGGTGTCGTCGCGCAGCAGCTTCGCGGCATCGCGCGGCGGCATGAACTGGCTTTGCGCACCGCTTTCGGTCAGGTAGGTCTTCAGGGCGGGATCGTTGGCGGCGGTTTGCAGGGCACGCGACAGGCGGTCGACGATATCATCGCTGACACCCGCCGGCGCGAATATTCCCATCCAGTAGATGGCTTCGTAGCCCGGCACCGTGGCGCCCAGGGCAGGCACCTTGGGCAAAGCGCTGACAGGCGCGGCGTCGGTCACGCCGAACGCCTTGGCGCGATTGGAAGACAGCAGCGGCAAGGCTTCCAGCGTCGAGGCCCAAAACAGTTGAATGCGGCCACCCAGCAGATCGGTCAGGGCAGCCTGGCTGCCGCGATAGGGAATATGCTGCATCTTGATGTCGGCCTGCTGCATGAACATCACCGCCGCAAGGTGGTTCACCGCACCGTTGCCTGAAGAGCCGAACGCCACTTCACCAGGATGCTTTTTCGCGTAGGCCAACAGCTCCGCCGCGTTCGATGCGGGAAAATCATTGTTGGCGATCAAGGTATAGCCCGTCGTCGACAGGATCCCCACCGGGCGCAGGTCTTTCTGCGCATCGAAGGCCAGATGCGGGTAGAGCGTCGGGTTGATCGCCAGGCTGGAGGTTCCCACCAGCAGCGTGTAGCCATCCGGCGCGGCGCGGGCAACGTATTCCGTTCCGATATTGGTTCCGGCGCCGGGTTTGTTTTCGACCACGACCGATTGCCCCAGCGCCTTGGACAAGGTGACTGCTGCCCGGCGGGTCACCACGTCCGTGAAGCCACCAGGAGGGAACGGCGCGATCAAGCGGATCGGGCGGTCCGGATAATCGGCAGCCTTGGCCGTCCCACCGATGCTCATCATCGCCAGCACGAATGCCGCGCCCAACCGCTGCCATCTTGCTATCCCCATGGTGTCCGCTCCTTGATCTTGTCATGGCCGAAGCGCTGATTTTGCCGGCTTTTCCGTGTGGCGATGCAGCAATCCTCCCGGCCGGTCTCCCCTGCGGATCCTGCCGCCGTGTGCGTCTCTCTGACTCGCTGGCATCTCAGGCCAAAACCAGCTCCCCACCCTGGGAACAGCACTTGCGTTCCCAGCCGTCGCTAGCCCTACATCATGCTGCCGAGCGGCCCGGCGCCGTCCCGCAGCGCAATTTTTTCAAGGAGTGAAAGCGATGCTCGAATCCGTAGAAGGTAAAGCTCAAAAATGGGCAGGCAAGGCACAGGATGCCGTCGGTAGCTTGACTGGCGACGCCGCCACGCAGGTCGAAGGCAAGGTCCGTCAAGCAGCAGGCTACGCCCAGGAATCTTATGGTGAAGCACTAGGTACCCTCCGCGACAAGACCGCGGAAAATCCCATCTGGGCCGTCGCCATCGCAGCCGCAGCCGGTTATTTGTTGGGCACCCTCTCGTCGAGAAGGTAAATCTTTGCGTTACTGCTCTCGAGCGTCAAGGACAGGTGCCGCACTAGTTCCAATCCGCTGCCCAAGCATTTGACGTGGACGTCCTCGAAGTATGAGCGGCGTCCGACCGACCCCACGCGATGCACCAAACATTCGCCCGCCTTGCGCGGGCGAATTTCATGGTCGTCAGGAGTACAAGGAGACTCAAAGAAGATATTGAATTGCATTTCATCGAATGAAATGCATTTCATCTGTCGAACCATTGTTGTAATACACGAAACACACCACTAGAGTGCTAGCCGAGCACGCCCTTTACGAGGCGCCGCGATAAACCTCAGGAGACAGAAATGTTCAGGCTACCCCTCGGCCGGCGCGCTCGTGCGCCATTCGCAAGTACTACGCACTCGATCAAGGGCGCGGTCTACGCCGCGGTCGCCGCACTGGCGATGTTTGCAAATGCTGCCGCTCACGCCGACTTTCCAGACCACCCGATTACCATCGTCGTTCCCTACGCCCCCGGCGGCGCGGCCGATGCGCTGGCGCGCGTGCTGGCGCAAAAGATGGGCGCCACGCTGAACGCCAGCGTCATCGTGGAAAACCGCAGCGGCGCCAGCGGGACGATAGGCGCGGCGTATGTCGCCAAGGCGGCGCCCGACGGCTATACCATGCTGTACGACGCAACGCCGTACTCGATCAACCCACATCTCTTCCCGAAGCTGCCTTATTCGAGCACCGCGCTGAAACCGCTGGCGCTGGTGTCGCTGGCGCCGAATATCCTGATCGTGAAGGCAGACTCGAACTACAAGGACGTGAAGGATCTGATCGCGCAGGCCAAGGACCGGCCCGGGAAGATCAACTTCGCATCGGGCGGCAGCGGTACGGTGCAGCGCCTGGCGTCCGAACTCTTCCGCCAGAAGCTGGGGCTGGACATGGTGCATGTCCCCTACAAAAGCGGCGGTCCCGCCATCACCGACGTCATGGGCGGCCAGGTCGATTTCATGTTCAGCACCTTGGCGGCTTCCTCGCCCCTGGTCGCGTCCGGCCGCCTGCGCGCGCTGGCGATCTCGTCGCCGCAGCGTTCAGCCCTGCTGCCGGACGTGCCTACCGTGGCGGAAACGGTGATCCCGGGCTACGAGGTCTATGAATGGAACGGTGTGTTCCTGCCGGCCGGCGTTCCCGATGCCGTGGCCGACAAATTGCACAAGGCGCTGGCGGCGGCGCTCAATGACCCGGACGTCAAGAAGCGCTTCAATGACGTGGGCGCGCAGCCCGTGGGATCCACGCCCGCGCAATTCGCCGACTACCTGAAGAAGGAAGACGCGAAGTGGGCCGAGGTCATTCGCAACGGCAATATCCACCTCGATTAAAACCTGCGCAGCCCGGCTGTTCCGGCCCGGAGAGGCGGTGACCTCTTGGATTTCGAGTTGCGAACCATCTTGCGCAACGCCCGATGATAGTCCCGCCTCCGTCCCCTCCGTCCCCTCCGTCCTCAACGCGCCGGTCGCGTGCCCATCATGGCGCGCGACAGTCTTTCCGCCGCGCTCAGTATGGCCGGCTTGTGCTGCTGGAGCATGTCTTCCGTCAGACGCGACAAGGGGCCGGAGATGCATACCGCGCCCAACAAAGTCCAGTTCAAGCCGTACACGGGCGCCGAGATACTGGAGACCTCCGGATCGCGTTCGCCCAGCGACATCATATAGCCCTGCCGGCGCACGCTCTCGTAGGGCTCGCCGGGTTCGCCCGAGAAAGCAAGAATGACCCGCCCAGGACTGCCCAGGTTCAGCGGCAGGCCCGCCCCTACCCGCACGTGATGGCGAATGGCCTTGGGTCCATCCACCCGCACCACGCAGATGCGCTGGCTACCCTCGCGCACGTAGAACGTCGCGCTCTCCCCGGTGGCGATGGTCAGTTCGCGCAGCACCGGTTCCACGATGTCCTGCACATTGAACGAAGCCTGATAACAGGCGCCCAGCCATCCCGCCGCGCGCGCTAGGCGCCAGCTGCCGTCGGGGCGTTGCGCCATGTAGTCATCCAGGGCCAGCGTACGCGCCAAGCGCAATACCGTTGACCGGTGATAACCCGTGCGGCGGCTCATCTCCGCCAGCGTCAAATGCGGATCCTCCACGCCAAAGGCGGCCAGGATCCGCATCGCGCGGCGTACCGCGACAACGCCCTCTTCCTGGTCGCCCGCGTCTTCGGTAGTTACTTGAGCTTGTTTCATAGTCCACGACATGTTCCGACAAATGAAACGCTATTGTATTAGACGGAACACGGTTTCAGAATGGACGTCACCAAAAATAATCATTACGGAGACGAACATGTCCTTGCGATACCGCCTGCTCACAGGTGCCGCGCTGCGCTGCGCAGGATTCTGCGCCCTGCTCGGCGCACTACTGCCCGCCCCGTCCAACGCGGCGACCTATCCCGATAAACCTATCCGCGTCATCGTGCCTTTCCCTCCGGCCGGCGGCACGGATCTGATCGCGCGTGAAGTCGTGCGCGAGGTTGCGCAGGCCAAGGGATGGAATTTCGTCGTCGAGAACCGTCCGGGCGCGGGCGGCAACCTTGGCATCGATGCCGTGGCGCGTTCCGCGCCCGATGGGTACACCATAGGGCTGGGACAGACGAGCAACCTGTCCATCAATCCAACCCTGTATCGCAAGATGCCTTATGACTCGGTCAAGGACCTGGCGCCTATCGGTGCGATGGCGCAGGCCCCGCTGGTGCTGGTGGTGTCGGCAAACAGCCCCTACCGCACGCTGGCCGACCTGATTGCCGCCGGCAAGAAGGACACGCTGGCGTTCGCATCGCCGGGCAATGGCACCGTGGCCCATCTCTCGAGCGAAATGCTGCAGAAGATGGCGGACGTGAAGTTCATGCACATCCCCTACAAGGGCGCCAGCCAGGCGGTCGTCGACCTGATCGGCGGCCGCGTGCAGCTCTACATGTCCTCCGTACCGACGCTGCTGGGCCACATCAAGGACGGCAAGTTCCGGGCCTTGGCGGTGACCTCCTCCCATCGCGTCGCCGATCTGCCCGACGTACCGACGATGGCCGAGGCAGGCTACCCGGGCTACGAGGCCGTCACGTGGTTCGGCTACGTCGCTCCGGCAGGTACACCGAAGGAAATCGTCGATACGCTCAATACCGAGATGAACAAGGCATTGAAGCAGCCGCGCCTGATCAAGGTGCTGCAGGAACAGGGCGCCGACGTCATGGGCGGCACGCCGGCGCAATTCGGCGACCTCATCAAGAACGACATCCAACGCTGGGCGCCTGTGATCAAGGACGCCGGCGTCCACGTCGATTGATACCAACAGACTGGGTGCGGCTGCAATCTCCGCCCCGGCCAGCTCGCGTCCTGCCCACTCTTTTCATCATGGAATCCGTCATGCCTACCCCCGACATCAACAAGACCTTCGAACGCGTATCCGCCGCCATCGTGAGCGAGGCCGGCCAATACCAACCCGCCATCCTGGCCGACGTGGCGGGCCGCCGCGGCGCCCTGCACGGCCGTATCCAGGCCCTGCGCCCGCATATGCGCTTCGCCGGTACCGCCTTCACAATCGAAGTACGGCCAGGCGACAACCTGATGATCCACGCTGCCCTGGCCTTGGCGCAGCCGGGCGATGTGCTGGTGATCGACGGCAAGGCCGACCAGACCTGCGCGCTGATGGGCACCATCATGATGAACGTCGCGCGCGAGCGTAAGCTGGCCGCCGTGGTCATAGACGCGGCCGCGCGCGACAGCCTGGACATCGAGGAAATGGACTTCCCCGTATTCAGCGTCGGCACCAATCCCAACGGTCCCACCAAGCAGGTCGGCGGCCGTATCGGCCATCCGGTAACGGTGGGCGGCGTGACGGTGCATCCCGGCGATTTCATCTGCGGCGATGCCGATGGCGTGGTGGTGGTCGAGCGCGAGAAAATCGAATCGTTGCTGCCGCTGGCTGCCCACAAGGTGAAGTCCGAAGCCAAGCGCATCGAGGAGATCAAGAAGGGCAATGTCGACGCACCGTGGCTGCACGCCGCCCTGGTGACCGCCGGCGTGCTCAAGCAAGGGGAAACGCTGTGACTGCCGCCACCAAACCTCGCGTCCTGGTGACGGGGGCCGACCTGGCGCCGGCCGCCCTGGACTTGCTGCACGATTATCAGGTCGTGTATGCCGGGGCCCGCTTCACCGAAGAACAACTGGCCAGCCTGGTGGCCCGACATGACCCCGTGGCCCTGATCGTCCGCTACGGCCAGATCACGCCCAGCGTGATCCGGGCCGGCAAATCGCTGCGCGTCATCTCCAAGCACGGCAGCGGCACCGACAATATCGACCGCGCCGCGGCCGCCGAACGAGGCATCGCCATCAAGGCCGCCGCGGGCGCGAATGCCGCGGCGGTGGCCGAGCATGCCATCGCCCTGCTCCTGGCTTGTGCCAAGTCCATCGTGGCGATGAATGTCCGCATGCATGCCGGCCATTGGGACAAGGCCACGCACAAGAACATCGAGCTGGGCGGCAAGACGCTGGCCTTGATCGGCCTGGGCGCCATCGGACGCCGCACGGCAGCCATTGCCTATTCCCTGGGCATGCGCATCCTGGGTCATGACCCTTATGCCAAGGACCTGCCGGACTACATCACCCCTGCCTCCCTGGACCAGATCTGGGCTGAAGCGGATGCCATTTCCCTGCATGCCCCCCTGACCGATGATACGCGCGGCATCATCAACGCGGACACGCTCGCGTGCTGCCGCGATGGTGTGATCATCGTCAATACCGCGCGCGGCGGGCTGATCGATGAGCCGGCGCTGGTGGCGGCGGCGCGCAGCGGCAAAGTCGCCAGTGCCGGCCTGGACAGCTTCGCCCAGGAACCGCCGCCGGCCGACCACCCCTATTTCGGCGTTGCCAACCTGATTCTCAGCCCGCATATCGGCGGCGTCACGCGCGATGCGTACGTCAGCATGGGAACGGCCGCCGCCAACAATGTGCTGGCGGTATTGCGTGGCGAAAAGGAAGCGGCATGAGCGCTGCCAACCCGCGCTGGAAGCAGCGTCCGCCCGGTTCGAACTGGGGCGACTTCGGCCCCGAAGACCAGCGCGGACGCATGAACTGGGTCGATCGCGACAAGGTCCTGCAAGGCATCGCGGAAGTGCGCGAAGGCTTGACCTTCTGCCTGTCCCTGCCCCTGGACTATCCAGGGGGCAGCGCCCTCAATCCCAAGCGGCCGCCGCCGCGGCGCTACGCCACCTTGCGCGATGGCGCCAGTGCCGGCAAGCAGAGCTTCTGCTTCTCCTATGCCGATGAAGATGAGCGCATCACCGACGTGGTGTGCGACGACACCGTGCTGATGAGCCTGCAGTACTCCACGCAGTGGGACAGCCTGGCGCACATCGGCAGCCGCTTCGACGCGGATGGCGACGGCCACGCCGAGGCAGTCTTCTACAACGGCTATCGCGCCGGCGTGGAATTGCAGCAGGCCAAGGAGGATCCGGCGGCCGAACCCTGGGCGCGCTTTCCCGACCCGATGGCCCATGCCTTGGGCATCGAAAACATGGCGGAACACGGCGTGCAAGGCCGAGCTGTCATGCTGGACCTGCACCGCCATTTCGGCGACGCGCAACGCCGGGTCGGCTACGACGACGTGATGAGCGTGCTAGAAGCGGATGCGGTGGATATCGAGCGCGGCGACATGGTCTGCCTGCACACCGGTTTCGCGCAACTGCTGCTGGACATGCGCAAGACACCGCAAGTCGATCTGCTCAAGCGCTCGTGCAGTGCGCTCGATGGGCAGGATGGGCGCTTATTGAACTGGATCACCGACAGCGGGCTGGCCTGCCTGATTGCCGACAATCCCGCTGTCGAAGCCATCCACGTGAACTTGCAGCCGGGCATTCGTGCGCCGCGGCTGCCGCTGCATGAACACTGCCTGTTCAAGAACGGCATCCATCTGGGAGAGCTGTGGTACCTCACGCCGCTGGCTCGCTGGTTGGCCGCGCACGGACGCACGCGCTTCCTGTTGACCGCGCCGCCACTGCGGTTACCGGGCGCTGCGGGTTCACCCGCCACGCCTGTCGCGACGGTGTAAAGCATCGAGCGAGCGCAACGCAAAGCTATGAACGGAGCGTGGGTACGCCCCGATAAATCAAATCCGCGGAAGCAATGACATGATGACTTTGTTCCAGCAACCCGAGTGGCGCGACGCCGAAATCCACACCACCATGCCGGCGCGTTTCCGGCGTACGGGAGTGCGATCCGCGTGGGCGGACGCCAATCGCGGTGGCACGCCGATCGACTCCTTTCTCGAAGGACCGGTATTCGACGCGCACGGCAATCTCTACGTGACCGATATTCCCTTCGGCCGCATTTTTCGTATCGACCCGCAAGGGACCTGGGACCTCGTCGCGCAATACGACGGCGAACCCAATGGCATGAAGTTCTTGTCCGAACACGAACTGCTGATCACCGACTACAAGATCGGCCTGGTGAAACTGGACGTGCGCAGCGGCCGCATCGAGGAATACCTGGCGCGGCGCAATTCCGAACGATTCAAGGGTGTCAATGACCTGGTGTTCGACAGCAAGGGCAATCTGTACTTCACTGACCAGGGGCAATCGGGCATGCATGAGCCGAATGGCCGGGTGTATCGACTGGATCCGCGCGGCAAGCTGGACCTGCTGCTGGATAACGTGCCCAGCCCCAATGGCGTGGCGCTTTCGCCCGACGAGAAGGTGCTGTATATCGCGGTGACGCGCGGCAATGCCGTGTGGCGCGCGCCGCTGATGGAAGACGGCAGCGTCGCCAAGGTCGGGCAGTTCTTCACGTCGTACGGCCCCAGTGGACCGGATGGACTGGCGGTGGACGAGGCCGGCAACGTGGTTGTCGCCAATCCGGGGCTGGGTTATGTGTGGCTGCTCAATCCCAGGGCTGAACCCATCGTGGTATGGCGCAGCCCCAAGGGCATGTCGACCACCAACATCGCCTACGGCGGTTCGGATCGCAAGACCTTGTATTGCACGGAATCGATGTCGGGCACCGTTCTGAAAATGGCCGCGCCGCAAGCAGGCTTGCCCTTGGCCCGGCCTCGCTGATATGACCACCCACCACACGGCACGTTGATCTGACCGCCCACGATATGGGCTTCCATCACAGCACAAATAGTGTGCCACTTATAGCGGGCCGCCTACGTCGTGGCCCGGCCAAAACCTTGCAGGAGACAATCCATGATTCCATTTTCGCGTGTATTCTCGTATGCCCTGCCGATCGCTCTACCGATCGCGCTGGCATATGCCGGCTCCGCTTACGCTGCTGAACCGGCCGCGTATCCCGACAAGCCTGTCCGCGTATTCACCGGCTTCGCCGCGGGCGGTCCCACCGACGTCATCGCCCGCTCTTATGCACAGTTCGCTGGAGCTACGCTGAAGCAGCCATTCATCGTTGAAAATCGCCCCGGCGCCAATACCATTCTGGCGGCGGGCGCGGTCGCCACGGCCGCGCCCGATGGTTATACGCTGCTGGCAGCAGCCACCAATCACACGATGATTCCCGCGCTGTACAGCGATCGCGTAAAGTTCGACGCCCTGAAGTCCTTCGCGCCGGTCTGCACCGTTGCCATCAGCCCGACGGTGCTAGTGGTGCGACCCGACTACCCCGCTCAGGACACCGCGGGTTTCCTGGCCGACGTGCGGGCTCATCCCGGCAAGCGCACGTACGCGACGCCCGGCATAGGCAGCTCCGGCCACTTCGCCACCGAACTGTTCTCCGCGCGCGAGAACCTGCAGATGGTGCATGTCCCCTACAAGGGCGCGGCGCCCGCGATGAACGACCTGATGGCGGGGCAAGTGGACATGTCCTTCGCCACCCTGGCTTCGGTCTTACCGCAGATCAAGGCCGGCAAATTGCGCGCCCTCGCGGTGGCGGCGCAGCAGCGCTCCACCTTGCTACCCGAGGTGCCGACCTTCAAGGAGGCCGGCGTCGACGACTACCGCGCGGACGCCTGGTACGGCATTCTGGCGCCGTCCGGTACGCCCGCCAGCGTTCTGGCGACCTTGCAGCAGACCGCCCGCGCCTACGTCGCCGATGACAGGACCAAGCAGACCATGGCTGCCATGGGTCTGGACGCCAGCAGCGTGTGCGGCGCCGATCTCACCACGCAGATCGCCAAGGAGATAGATACCTATACGGGCATCGCGCGCAAATTGAAATTGTCGGGGGAATGAGCTGGGCGATAAGAGCATCGGGAACGTCGCACGGGCTCGCGCGCGGCGGGCACGGCATCGAGCGTGGCCGCCGACCGCGTTATCGTAGGCGTAAAGCATCGACCACCAATGCCAATGCAGGCGAGATATTGCGCCGGTTCGCGTAGTAAAGGTGGTACCCCGGGAACGCGGGCCACCAGTCGCTCAGCACGGTCACCAGCTGACCGCTGTCCACATAGGGCTGCATGAGATCCAGGGGTACATATGCGAATCCCAGACCGTCCACCGCCGCCTGCAGCATCAGATAGGTGTTGTTGAATATCGCCTGCCCGTCCACCCGCACACTGACCGCTTTCCCGCCTTTCTCGAAATCCCACGCATACAAACCGCCATGGGTCGGTAATCGCAGATTGATGCAGCGGTGAGCCGTCAGATCGTGCGGCGTTACGGGTAGCGGCTTTCCCGTCAGGTATGCAGGCGAGGCTGCCACCGCCATGCGCAATTCCGGCGCGATCCGGACGGCGATCATGTCCTTGTCCACCCGATCACCCACGCGCACGCCCGCATCGAAGCGATGCGCGGCGATATCAGTGAAGGCGTAATCCACGCTGAGTTCGATCCGGATATCGGGATACTCCTGCATCAAGGGCAACAGCCGGGGCCACAGCGCCGTTGTAATCGCGTGGTCGTGCGCCGTGATCCGCACCGTGCCGGCCGGCTTGTCACGCAATTCGCTGAGCGATCCCAACTCCAGCTCGATTTCATCGAGGCGCGGCGCGACTGCATCCAATAGACGGGCCCCCGCCTCGGTCGTGGACACGCTGCGGGTCGTGCGCGCGAGTAATCGCACCCCCAGCCGGTTTTCCAATGCCGTCATCGCATGACTGAGCGCGGAGCGTGATAGCCCTAGATGGGCCGCTGCCCGGGTAAAGCTGCGTGCCCGGGCGACGGCCACGAACGCCTGCAGATCATTCAAATTTTCTTTAGCCATTGGTGAATTCTGTACACAAGTGCATGCCGATTTAACCATCTTCTCAGCTAGAAGGACCATGCGTACAGTTTCATGTCAGGGGCCGGGCAGTCCGCGGCCCTTGGATCGGGATCAAAAGAAAAGGATCAGAAACATGAACGTTCGATGCACCTGCATGGCTTTGGCCACCGCACTTGGCTCAGCGATGGCCAATGCGTCCGACTTGAAAGACACGGCACGGCAAGAAGGCCAAATCATTACAGGCGCCGGCACACAGCCATCGGTCTCCGGCCCAGCGGAGAACTTCACTGGCCGGGTGCGGGTGGATCCGCTCTGGCCTGCCAATAACGAAATCACCGCATCAGGCGCGTTGGTCACCTTCGAGCCGGGCGCGCGCTCGGCCTGGCACACACACCCCGCCGGGCAACGACTGGTCGTTACTTCAGGCGTGGGGCTTACCCAGGAATGGGGCAAGCCTGTCCAGGTGATCCGCCCGGGCGACGTCGTCTGGTGCCCACCCGGCGTCAAGCATTGGCACGGCGCGGCATCGCGCACCGCCATGACACACCTGGCGATTACCGCGACGGTCGATGGAAAAAATGTCAGCTGGATGGAGAAAGTGAGCGATGCACAGTATGAAATCTCACAGTGAGGCCCCCCGCGGCATGCCCTGCGACATGAAACCCACCAGCGGTCGAACGGCGCGTCTCTGCGCCGCGACCGTGACCATTGCCTTGGCCATGGCAGCGACAGAGAGCCAGGCGTCGACCAATGCGGACACCAAGCAAATGCAACACACCAACACCAACGCCAGCTCAGCAAACACATTGGATATACGTCAACAGGCCATCATCCCTATTGCAGCCCACGCCGCCACCGGGAATATCTCAGCCCTGAACACCGCGCTGAATCAAGGCCTGGAGGCAGGTCTGACCCTGAGCGACGCCAAGGAAGTACTCGTCCAGGTTTACGCGTATGCCGGCTTTCCGCGCAGTCTCAATGCACTGGGCGAGCTCATGAGGGTCGTGGATGCCCGTAAGCAACGGGGCGTCCAGGATGCGCCCGGCAGCGGACCAAAACAGCCGATTCCCAAAGGAGAGGCGCTGCTCGAAGCGGGCACGGCGAATCAAACGAAACTGTCGGGCGCCCCGGTAAAAGGACCGCTGTTCGACTTCGCGCCAGCCATCGATGAATATCTGAAGACGCATCTTTTCGGCGATATCTTCGCGCGCGACAACCTCGACTGGCAGAGCCGCGAAATCGCTACCGTCAGCATGCTGTCCGCCATGGCCGGCGTGGAATCGCAGTTGCAGTCGCACATGCGGATAAGCATGAACACGGGTTTGAACAGGGACCAATTACAGCAGCTCGCGCACGTGCTGGCCGCGCGCGTGGACGCCGATGCAGGTCGGCGCGCGACACAAGCATTAGAAAAGGTGCCGCAGTCAAAATAATATCCAGGCAGCGCAAGGGTCCGGTCCAGCCAAAAGATTCCTCTTGATGGATTAATCCTGCACCCTGGTCTGGATTAAGCGGCGCGCGCTGTCTAATATCCGTCACTTGGCAATACAGGTGGACGCCCCGCTCGCGCCGCTGCCCGCGGGTTTCGCTTAGCACTGCTGCACATCGGATGACCTTCAGGAGGCTTCCATGTTCCGCTTCGGCCACACCAGACCAGCAAAGGTCACCGCGTCGTGCCTGCTGGTCGCGCTGCAAGGTTACGGCGCATCGATATCCGCTTTGGCTTTCCAAGTTGCTGAAGACAGTGGCCAGGGCAAGGGCCAGGTTGAATTGGTCCTGCACAACCCGTCCCACGAAAAAGCCGACGCCCTCTTTGACAAGGAAGTCTTCGAAGCCTATCCCGGCTTACGCAATGCCTTGGCGATGTGCTCGCGCACACAAGCCAAAGACCCCGCAACGCTGGATCCAGCACTTGCCGCGACGTTGGGGCCTGTCGTCGGCAAGCTGCTGTTCGATTCGTATAGTGACCAGCAGACGGACAACTTGAAGACACTCAAGGACGCCGCTCAAAGATCCTATGACGTGCGGACCGTGGTCGACGCCCGTCAACTGGAAAGCGCCGTCCTGGATGAAAACTGCTTCGTGATAACACGGACCGCCACGCCTACCGATCAAGCGGCCGAGAACGCCATTCCCGCATTTGTCAGCGTTCTACAACTTGCTCCGCTTCCTTCAAGGCGCAATTCAGGTCCGTTCGCCGACCGTATCGCAGAACAGAAACAAGGGGGTAAAAGTACCGCCTTTGCATTCGTGCCACGTTATGTCGCGGCACGATCCGCCGTCGCCGTCACGCATCAGGCCGAGAAACCGTTCATCGCTGTCTCACTGGCACTGACGGTCAGTGGCATGGGCAAGCAGACTAACGGTCTTCCATCTTTCGTGGAGATAGGCCAGAGCGCAATCAATATTCCGCACGTCGTGATAGGCGACTATCCCCGGCAAAGGGCATATCAGTGCCGCCCCAAGGACGACACGCCATGTCCAATGTCGGGGCCATCCCCGCTACTTGGCGATGATACGGCACTGATGATTGGTTTCGGCGTGACGGAGACCGGGGACATCGGCGTTGACTTCGATCCAAGCGCAAATCAACTGGCGGCGATCAAGGCGGCGATCGGTCCCACGATCAGTCCCACAGTTGGGCCACTAATCGCTCCGGCAACATCCGCCGGCATCGCGCGCAGCGCCTTCGATCAGCCCGCCGCCAGCCGGTAGTGCAACTCGTCGAATTTGATCGTCGATTCCGCGTCGCGCTGCGTCGGTACGATATCCTCGCCGGCAAGTACACGGACGGGATCCGTTGAGCGTGGAAGAACGCCGACCAGGGAAAGCTGTGCGTTGGCGAGTGCGTCGAAAAATTCTTTCATGGGAATCTCTGTGGTCAGGACTTGATGATTCGATTCTGCGCGTCCATACCGCGTCGATAAACCCGGGATTCTCAGAATGACTTTCCCATGAGACGAAACAATGGGCGCCGACGTTCATTAGCGCGTCATCAAACGTTCAGGAACGACTCAGCAAAGCAGCACGATTACGAAGCGTATGTTGCCGCAGCTGGCCGATGCCGGCCTTCGAATGGTGACTTGCCGATGTGTGGCTTACCGAAGTTGCGGCTTACCGAAAGCGCACGCGCACTTGACTGGATTCCTTCATAATCTCCTGCATTGAATCCAGGAGATACAGCATGGCGAATACCATCACCGGCGCGATCCTCATCGGCGACGATAGTCTCGATAATGGCCGGCGCAATCTGCAAGCCGTCGATCCCGGCACCGGCGCGAAGCTCGAACCGAATTTCGCCGAAGCCGGCGCCGCCGAGGTCGAACAGGCTTGCGCCCTGGCATGGGCGGCGTTCGATGGCTATCGCGAAACCAGCCTGGAAAAGCGCGCGCTGTTTCTCGAAGCCATCGGCGCACAAATCATGGCCCTCGGGCAGCCGCTGGTGGACCGCGCCGTGGCCGAAACCGGATTGCCGGCAGCGCGCATCGAAGGCGAACGCGCTCGTACTGTCGGTCAACTTCAATTATTTGCCCAAGTCGTGCGCGCCGGTGAGTTCCTGGATGTGCGGATAGACAGCGCGCTGCCGCAACGCAAACCCCTGCCGCGCCCCGATCTACGGCTGCGGCAAATCGCGCTGGGACCCGTAGCGGTATTTGGTTCGAGCAATTTTCCGCTGGCCTTCTCCGTGGCCGGTGGCGATACGGCGTCGGCGCTTGCCGCGGGCTGCCCGGTGGTGGTCAAGGGTCATCCCGCCCACCCCGGAACCGGCGAATTGATAGGGCGGGCGATACAAGCCGCGGCGCGCGCTTGCGGCATGCCGGCCGGGGTGTTTTCCCTGCTGCTGGGTGGCATCGAAACCGGCGCCCTGCTCGTCGCGGATCCCAGGATCAAGGCGGTCGGCTTCACGGGTTCGTGTGGCGGTGGCCTGGCGTTGATGGATATCTCGACCAAGCGCCGCGAACCGATTCCGGTATTCGCTGAGATGAGCAGCATCAACCCGGTCTTCCTGTTCCCCGGCGCCCTGGCGGCGCGTGCGCAAGCCATCGGCGAAGGCTTTGTCGGCTCGCTTACGCTGGGCGCGGGACAGTTCTGCACCAATCCTGGCGTGGTCGTGGCCTTGCGTTCGCCCGATCTGGACCGCTTCGTACAAGCGGCCAGCGCGGCCCTGGGAGGCTCCGTGCCGGGTCCGATGCTGACGCCCGGAATCCATCAGGCATTCGAGCGTGGTGTGAACGCGATGGCGTCGCAGGCCGGCGTGCAAGTACAAGCGCGTGGCCAGACCGGAGCAGGCCCCAACCGCGGACAAGCCGCGCTGTTTCTCACGGACGCGAAGAACTTCCTGGCACAGGAAGCCCTGCAGCATGAAGTGTTCGGCGCGGCCAGCGTCGTCGTCGTATGCGACGACGTAGCGGAAATGCGCGCGGTCGCGGAAGGCGTTGAAGGACAGTTGACGACAACGCTGCATCTCGAACCCGCCGATTATCAGGCGGCACGCGAACTGATCCCCGTGCTGGAACGCAAATCCGGCCGCATCCTGGCCAATGAATGGCCTACCGGAGTTGAGGTTGCCCACGCCATGGTTCACGGCGGCCCGTATCCCGCGACATCGGACAGCCGCTTCACGTCCGTCGGCACGCTGGCCATCCGGCGCTTCCTGCGGCCTGTCAGTTATCAGAGCCTGCCCGTGGACCTGCTGCCTGAATCGCTGCGCCCGGAAAACCTCGGGCAGCTTCCACGCCTTGAAGATGGGGTTCGCCTGTTGCCTCGATAAAGCCCAGGCGCATGCAGGTCAGTGCTGACCGCGCAGGGATGTGCCACACC
Organism: Bordetella sp. LUAb4; assembly: GCF_021325795.1. Taxonomy (GTDB): domain Bacteria; phylum Pseudomonadota; class Gammaproteobacteria; order Burkholderiales; family Burkholderiaceae_B; genus Bordetella_C. The sequence continues at coordinate 591,074 of NZ_JAHPZX010000002.1, forward strand.
ATCATCCCTGCGCAGCGCGATTACTTCGACGGGCGATGCCGCAATGCGTCCACCAAGACCGCCAGGGCCCGTGATGATTGGCGCCTGCTGGGGTAATACAAGTGATAACCGGCATACGGTTGACACCAATCGTCCAGCACGCGCACCAGTCGCCCCTCGGAAAGAGGTGCGGCGACCAGGTCCTCGGGGACAAAAGCCAGGCCATATCCTGCCAGCGCAGCCTGTACGATCTGACTACTGTTGTTGAAGATCCATTGCCCTTCCACTCGGACATTGAGCTGCTGACGGCCTTTCGCGAAGTCCCATACCAGCAGGCTTCCATGCGTGGGTAGACGCAGGTTGATGCAGCGATGCTGCGCAAGATCCCTGGGCGTGCGGGGCTTGCCGCAGGAGGCAAGATAGCCGGGCGTCCCCACGACCGCGATTCTCAGGTCGGGGCCGATACGGACGGCGATCATATCCTTGGCGACTTGATCACCCAACCGCACACCCGCGTCATAACGCTGCGCCACGATGTCCGTCAAACCGTAGTCGATCGTGATCTCGACCTGGATTTCCGGGTAGTTCAGCAAGATCGGCGACAGCTTGGGCCACAGCACACTATTCGCGGCGTGCTCCGCCGTCGTGATGCGGATGGTCCCCGCTGGCCGGTCGCGCAGCTCGCCGACGGCGACGAGATCCGCCTCGATATCTTCGAGCCGCGGAGCCACATTTTCGAAGAGCCGCTGCCCGGCCTCGGTCATTGAAAGGCTGCGGGTAGTGCGCGTCAGCAAACGCACGCCAAGGCGGGATTCCAGATCGCGGACGGTATGGCTGAGGGCCGATTGCGATACGCCGAGCCGCGCCGCCGCCCGCGTGAAACTACCCTCTTTGGCGACGGTCACGAAGACAACGAGATCATTGAGATTCTTGCGCAGCATTCATGACCTCAGTTCATATGAGCATGCCGATTATACCGGCCAGTCGGTCGAATCTTGCTTGCCTGCCATTCGAATATCGACATTTCAGGCACCGCCGAGCATGCCGTCCTACATCGCTTTTGTCTGCCGTTGAAGCACTCCAGTCATCACAGTCCGGTCATCTTCAGCACGGATTCGGGCAGGCGCTCGCCTTGCACCTGGAACTTGTCGACTTCGGCCACGATCTCGGCGAGATCCGCGCCATTCAGGTCAAGCGTGACCGAACCCAAATTCTCCTCCAGTCGACTCAGCTTGGTAGTGCCCGGGATCGGCACGATCGACGGCCTCTGCGCCAACAGCCAGCCCAGCGCAAGCTGGGCTGGCGTGCAGCCCTTGCGGGCGGCAACGGCCTTGACCACGTCAACCAGGGCAAGGTTGGCCTTGCGCGCCTTTGTTGATGTGCTCCGGGCGGCTGTTGGTGCCGCCACCGCGCATGCCGGTACCCTGGTCAATGTCGAAGCCGAATTTGGTGGCGATCACTACCTTGTCGCGGACCGGCAGTAAGGCCTCGCCGACGAGTTCTTCGTTGGCGAAGGGGCCATAGGCTTCCGCGGTATCGAACAGCGTGACACCATGATCGTACGCGTCGCGGATAAGCTTGATCATCGCCTGCTTGTCGGACGCCGGGCCATACACGGAAGTCATGCCCATGCAGCCCAAGCCAAGGGCAGAGACTTCCAGGGTGTCGCCGAGTTTGCGGGTTTGCATGGTCTCGCTCCCCGCCTAGCGCCCCACCCGGGCTTGCAACGCAGCGGGATAGCGATCGCCGTGAATCTTGACCTGCTCCAGCGCGGTGGCGATCTTGTGCAGGTCGCTCTGGGTCAGCTCCACCGCGGCGGCTCCCAGATTTTCGTCCAGGCGAGGCAGCTTGGTCGTACCGGGGATCGGCACGATCCAAGGCTTCTGCGCCAATAGCCATGCCAGCGCGATCTGCGCGGCCGTCACTCTCTTATCCTTGGCGATGAGGCCAAGAAGATCCACCAAGGCCTGATTCGCCTTGATCGACTCCGGCGAAAAGCGCGGCACTTTGCTGCGAAAATCGTCGCTCCCAAAGGTCGCCCCATTCTTGATGGCGCCCGTTAGAAAGCCCTTGCCTAACGGACTGAATGGGACAAAGCCGATGCCGAGTTCTTCGAGCGTTGGCAGGATGTCTTGCTCCGGCTCGCGCCACCACAGGGAATACTCGCTCTGCAGAGCCGTAACGGGCTGCACCGCATGTGCACGACGGATGGTCTGCGCCCCGGCCTCGGACAAGCCGAAGTGCTTGACCTTGCCCTCGGCGATCAGATCCTTGACCGTGCCCGCCACGTCCTCAATCGGCACGTCGGGATCGACCCGATGCTGGTAGAGCAAGTCGATCACATCCGTCTTCAAGCGCTTGAGAGAACCCTCGACAGCCCAACGGATGTGCTCGGGTCGACTATTGAGGATCTGCTGCTTGTTGTCGTCGCCAAAGGTGAAGCCGAATTTGGTGGCGATTACCACCCGGTCTCGTACCGGGGCCAACGCTTCGCCAACGACCTCCTCATTGAGGTAAGGCCCGTAAACCTCTGCCGTATCGAAGAACGTCACACCGCGATCAACGGCGGCCCGGATCAGCGAGACAGCCTGGGTTGTGTCCGTGGCGGGTCCATAACCATGGCTCAAGCCCATGCAGCCCAGGCCCAGGACCGAGACCTCCAACTGGTCAATTCCAAGTTTGCGCTTCTGCATATGTCGTACTCCTTCAAAGCGGTTTCATCGTGCGATTCCCTCTGAAGACAATGTACTGATCACCGCCCAGTGTGACTAGACTGCAAAATCGGCAAAGACTCATGATCTGAATTCATGAATCACTCATTCCCGTCTCGCATCTGGAAGGCGCTACGTAACAGCACCGATTTTCAAGAAAGACCATAGCGGCGCCAGGACTACTTGCCTCGGACGTATGGCAGGGTTTACGTCAGCCGTTGTGCACCAGAACCATACGGCGGGCCAAGGAGTCACTACGCCGCCAAGGGCATCTTCGCCAATAGCTTGTCCAGGGTGATGGGATAGTCTCGTACACGCACGCCGGTGGCGTTGTAGATGGCGTTGGCAATAGCCGCTCCCACGCCGCACAGACCCAGCTCGCCTATTCCCTTCGCTTTCATCGGCGAAGATGCGGCGTCCACGCCTTCGATGAAAATCACTTCCTGTCGCGGAATGTCGGCATGAACAGGCACTTCGTAGCCCGCCAAGTCGTGATTCACGAAGAATCCCAAGCGCTTGTCCACCGCGAGCTCCTCCATCAACGCCGCGCCCGCGCCCATGGTCATGGCACCTATCACCTGACTGCGCGCGGACTTGGGATTGAGGATACGGCCTGCGTCGCACACGGCCAGCATTCGCCGCAAGCGCACTTCAGCGGTATGCACGTCGACACCTACCTCAACGAAGTGCGCCACGAAAGTGGATATCTGGAATTTCTTGCCGAGGTCGCCGAATTCGATGCTGTCCTCGGCCACCAGCTCGGCGTCGGCGGCGGCGTCGCCGAGCATATAGTTGCGCCCACCCGCCATCACCTGGCCATCCTTGAACTGCGCATCCCGGTCGGATATTTCCAGCCGTTCAAGCACGGCCTGCCGCAGCTTCACGCAGGCGGCATAGACCCCGGAAGTCGAACTATTCGCACCAAACTGGCCGCCGGATCCTGAAGATACCGGAAAGGAAGAGTCGCCAAGCCGCACCTTGACGCGTTCCAGGGGCAAGCCCAGCATTTCCGCCGCCGTCTGGGCAATGATGGTGTAGCTGCCGGTACCGATGTCCGTCATGTCGGTTTCCACCGTCACGATGCCCCACTGATCCAGGCGCACACGTGCGCCAGACTTGATGACGGGGCTGTTGCGAAACCCCGCCGCCATACCCATGCCGATCAGCCAGTCTCCCTCACGGCGCGAAGCTGGTTTGGGATCGCGCTTAGCCCAGCCGAAACGTTCAGCCCCGGTTTTCAGGCATTGGACGAGATGCCGCTGGGAAAACGGCCGCTCCGGGTGCAGGGGGTCGACCTGCGTGTCATTCACGATACGCAGGTCGACCGGATCCATGCCCAGCTTCTCGGCCAGTTCGTCCATCGCCACCTCCAGCGCCAGATGGCCCGATGCCTCGCCCGGCGCTCGCATGGCATTGCCCTCAGGAAGATCGAGCTCCGCCAGCTGCAGCGCGGTCATCCGAACGGCGCCCGCGTAAAGAAACTGGGTCTGCTGTACCGCGTTTTCGGGCTTTCCATTGGGCAGGTTTCCCGACCAGCCCTCATGACCGATGGCCAGCAATTTCCCGTCTTTGCCCGCACCCAGTCGCAGCCGTTGAATCGTGGCTGGGCGATGCGTCGTATTGTTGAAGATCATTGGCCGCGGCAGAGTCACCTTCACGGGCTGTCGCGCCATTCTGGCCCCCAGTGCGGCCAGGATGGCATCCGCTCGGACGAACAACTTTCCTCCGAAGCCGCCGCCGACATAAGGGGAGATGAGCCTCACCTTTTCTTTGGGTAGCCCCAGCGTCCTGGCGACGTCGGACCGTCCCCAGTCGATCATCTGATTGGACGTCCAGAGGGTAAGCTGGTCCCCATTCCAAGCTGCGATAGATGCGTGAGGCTCCATTGCCGCATGCGCCTGATCCGGCGTCGAGAAGATAGCGTCAACCTGCACGGGCGCCACGGCGAAAGCCGCTTCGAAGTCGCTCAGGGATACACCCGCGCCACGGGGGCCGGATGGCGGCTTGGTCGCTCCATCATTTTTCGCTTGGGCAAGATCGAACCGTCCCTTCGCGCGGATGTAGTCGACCTTGAGCTCCGCGGCCGCCGCCCTCGCCTGCTCGAAGGTCCGCGCGACGACTATTGCGACAGCCTGGTGATAATGGTCGATCTCCATCCCGCCAAACAGCTTGGCGATGTTGTACGTTCCCTTGGCCAAATCGCCCACGTCCTGCGCGGTCACCACGGCAAGGACACCAGGCATGCGCCGCGCCGCCCGTGAATCGATGGATGCGATTTTCCCTCGCGCGATCGCCGAAGCTACCGGATAGCCGTAGGCGTAACGAGGCACCGCGTCGTTACGTTCGTAGGCGTAGCGCGCGGTCCCTGTTGTCTTCAAGGGGCCATCGATACGATCGTGGGGCTGGCCCACGACCCGTCCCTGATCGATAGGATTATCTTCAGCAGGTTTCTCGAATTTCATGATCATGCCCCCTTTGCCTGGGCCAAGGCAGCCGCGATAGCGCGTTCCGCTAAAGGGATCTTGAAAGCGTTGTGCTCCGTGGGAGTCGCACCCAGCAGAAGCCGCGCCGAAACCGCAGCCGCTCCATTGGGCATTTCTGCTTCGGCTTGCTCCATCCGCCACGGTTTGTGAGCCACGCCGCCGAGCGCGATCCGGCCACTGCCATCACGCTGAACGATGGCGGCCACCGAGACCAACGCGAACGCATAGGAAGCGCGATCCCGGACCTTGCGGTAGATGTGGGTGCCTCCGACGGGAACGGGAAGCGTAACGGCGGTGATCAGCTCACCTTGCTCCAACGTCGTTTCTATGTGCGGCGTGCTGCCGGGCAAGCGATGAAAGTCCGCGATAGGGATCCGCCTCGTCGCGCCATTTGCCCGCACGGTCTCGATGGTCGCATCCAATGCACGCAACGCGACGCACATATCACTGGGCTGCGTCGCGATGCACTGCTCACTGACACCAATCACCGCATGCTGGCGATTGATCCCTTCGCGCGCTGAACAACCGCTGCCCGGCACTCGCTTATTACAGGGCATGTTGGTGTCGTAGAAATAGGGACAACGCGTTCGCTGCAGCAAGTTGCCGGCGGTGGTGGCGCGATTGCGCAGCTGCGGAGAGGCACCCGCCAGAATGGCTCGCGCCAATAAAGCGTAGTCGCGCCGGACCAGCGCATGGGCCGCCAGGTCCGTATTGCGCACAAGCGCGCCAATGCGTAATCCGCCATCCGCCGTCAGTTCAACCTTGTCGAGACCGATTCCGTTTACATCCACAAGATGGGATGGCGCCTCGACCCCGACCTTCATGAGATCCAGGAGATTGGTGCCGCCTGCGATGAACTTGGCGCCCGGCGTCCGCGCTATCGCGGCGGCGGCCTCCGCGGGCGAGGCGGCGCGTTCGTAGGTAAATGCTTTCATGCGCGCCTCCCAACCACTTCGACAATCGCTTCGACGATGTTCGAATAAGCGCCACAGCGACAGATATTGCCGCTCATACGCTCCCGGATTTCATCGCTTGTCGGCTCGGGCCGAACCTGAAGATCTTTACTGACATGGCTGGGTATCCCTTGCCGGATTTCGCCCAGCATGCCAACGGCTGAGCAGATCTGGCCCGGGGTGCAGTACCCGCACTGGTACCCGTCGTGCTTGACGAACGCCGCTTGCAAGGGATGAAGGCGGTCAGGTGTCCCCAGGCCCTCGATCGTCGTGATCGACGATCCTTGATGCATGACGGCGAGGGTCAGACAGGCGTTCACGCGGCGGCCGTCGAGGATGACCGTGCACGCACCGCACTGACCATGGTCGCAGCCTTTCTTGGTTCCTGTCAGCTTCAGATGCTCGCGCAACGCATCCAGCAAGGTGGTCCGAGGGTCGACTTCAATCTCACGCAGTTCGCCATTGACTTGAAACGCAACGGCTGAGGATGAAGATGATTCGGTGTCCTCGGCTGAGTTGGCCTGCGAAGCCGAGGCCAGTGGCGTTGCGGCAAGCGCCGTCGCCGACATCGCGCCCCCAAGCAACAGTTTTCGTCGAGATATCCTGACTGGGCCGGAATCGTCCATTGGTCTTACTCCTGCGATGACTGCTATTGCGGCGGAGGGTGACCATTGATGCTAGCGGGAGCGCTTATCCACGACTAGGTGCCGACGACGACATACAGTCATGTCCCACGCTCATGAATGCCGGCTGGTAATAAGCGGATCATAGTAAGCCGATCATATCGACGAGCCTTGTCCACGAGCTTACTCACCCCGCTCGCCATCTGGCCCCGCCGACTGGGCGTTCACGGCTTCCAGGCACGCGACGAACCGCTGCGTGACAGGATCCAGCGGATGATCGCGGCTCCAGATGACGCCGGTCGGCTTGACCAGCCCATGCAACTGCAAAGGCAACGCGCGCAGTAAACCTGCTCCGCCGAAGTATTGAGCAGCGTCGCTCGGCATGAAGGCGATGGCGTCTGTCATGGATACATACGTCCGCACCAGTTGCGTAGAAGTCGTCTCCAGGCAATAACGGGGTAGCGGTACGTCATTACTCAGGAAAACCTCTTCCAGCGGCCGCCGCAACGGCGACCCGATCGTCGGCATCACCCATTCCCTATCATGCAGATCCGCCCACTTCAGCTGCCTGCGCCGTGCCAGCGGATGGCCGTTCCTGGCCACCAGGGTCAGCGGCTTGGTGCCCAGCGCCTTCTCGTCCAGGTCGCTATAGCTGCGCGAGGGCATCAACGTGCCGACGATCAAGTGGATGCCGCGCGTGCGCAGCTCGGGCAGCAAGCTCTCGAAGCTGCCTTCGCGCACCACCGCCGATGCGTCCGGAAACTGCTGCTTGAACATCGCCAACGCCCGCGGCAGCAACACGGAAGCCGCTGCCGGCAGCGTGCCGATGGAGACGCTGCCCGACGTACCTAAGGCCAATGACTTCAAGCCATCGCGCGCACGCGCCAGGTCGATATCCACCCGGCGCGCGTAGCTGATCAGACACTCGCCATAGCTGGTGGGCGTGATGCCGCGCGGCGTGCGCTCGAACAGCTTCAAGCCCACGCCGTCCTCGATTTCAGCCAAGGCCTTGGACACGGCAGGTTGTGTCAGATGCAGCACGGCCGCGACGCGGCTGACATGGCGGTGATCGTCCAGCGCAATCAGCAGCCGCAGATGGCGCAGCTTGAGGCTGCCGCGCCAGAAGGCATCGATGTCCATATTGCCCTTCCCCCCTCGCCTACAGGCCATTCCAGTATAGGTCCGTCATTACCAAATGGTTATAGCGGAGACGGGCAATATTCATTGGATCGCGCCTGGTCTTCGTTTCACCATTCGGCTTACGGTGAATCACGCCGAAGCATCCTAACGGAGACAACGATGCCCCAGATCATCCATCGCACGGAGCTGCCCAACTACTACGCCACGGATGATCCGTCCCTGGCCGAGGCGGCGGACAGCACCCGTATAGACATGCGCATGGCGCACGGCAGCAAAGTCTCGCTAGCCGTCGCGGTGTGCCAACCGGGCTATCACCCGGCGCCGCAGATCCACGCCACGGAGCAGCTCAACTATGTGGCGGAGGGCGAAATCTGGATCTATATCGATGGCGACGCTTATCACCTGCGCGCTGGCGACGCCATCCGTGTCCCCAAGATGAAGCCGCACTGGATGTGGAACAGGTCGGATCTGCCGTGTACGTTCTACGAGTCCAACTGTCCACCGCTCGCCGGCGACGCACAGGGTGCCGGTGCCCTGTGCGAGGGCCAGGCGCCGTCGCAGCAGTATCCGCACGTCGTATGGCTGTCTGAGAAGTATGCCAAGGAAGCGGAGGACCGCGACGCGGCACCTGTCGAGGGTCCCCTGTTGGCCCGTGCCGACAGCCTGGCGACCAGCGTGCACGGCGGCGCCATCGGGGCCGCCGCCGCCGGCAAGCTGACCTCCAAGTGCATACACGGCCTGGAACACAATATGACGCTCGCGCGCCGCAAGGGTGGTTACCACTCCGCTCCGCACATACACGACGCCGAACAGCTGCATACCCCCATCAAGGGAAACATCGATATCTTCACCTCGGACTTCGGTTTCGCCTGCCGCGAGGGGGACTTCAATATCGTTCCGTCCAATACGCCGCACTGGGCCGAAGTCGGCGGCGACGAGGACAACATCTTGTTGCAGGCACATTCACCGGTGCTGGGCTCCGCGGCCAATCGCAAGGCTTTGCTGACAGACGAGGAGCGTTCCCTGCCTATCTTCACGGTGTTCAACATGACGCCGTGGCGCGAGCAGGACATCATGAATGTGGAGCAGGTACATCGACAAAACATGCAGCGGTCCTGACGCCCCTGCCGGCGTGGGCCTACCTATAAAAAAGATGGAGACAAGCATGAACACTTCCTTCAAGCCGCTGCGCCGGGGCGTCGCCCTGGCGGCCCTGGCTTCTCTGGCCTCCCTGGCATTGTCGGCCGCCCCCTGGGCCGCGACCGATGCCAAAGGCCCCATACGAATCATCGTGGGGTACAGCCCCGGCAACAGCGGCGACACGATCGCGCGGATCCTGGCTGAAAAAATGAGTGCCGAGCTGGGTACGTCGGTCTACGTGGAAAACCGGGTCGGCGCCGGCTCCCGCATCGCGGTCGATGCGTTGAAACGGGCCGAACCCGATGGCAGGACCTTGATGGTAGGGACTTTTTCGGTCATGGGAATTTTTCCGATGATCTTCGCCAAGACCACCTACCACCTGTCTGATTTCGAGCCGGTCGCGCATATCGCCAACAGCAATGTGTGCATTACCGCCCCCATCGATGCCCCCTACAAGACCGTGGCGGAATACGCCGCGTGGCTGAAACAAAACCCCACGCGCGCGCAATTCGGCAATGAAGCCGCGGGCAGCCCGGCCCACCTGCTGGGCCTGGAGTTCGGCCGGGTCATCGGGGTGAACAACATGCTGATCCCGTACAAGAGCACCACCCAGATGATCTCCGACCTGATCGGCAACCAGATCCCGGCGGCGACGCTGGCGCTGCCCAGCGTCTACAAGCTGCACCAGTCCGGCCAGGTACGCATCCTGGCGGTGGCCTCGGAACAACGCACGCCCAGCGCACCCGACCTGCCGACGTTGAAGGAATCGGGCTACGACCTGAGCGTCAACAGCACCTACGGCGCATGGATGCCCGCCGGAACACCACGGCCGATCGTCGACCGTATCAGCAAGGCCATCGTCGATGCGGTCGCGCAGGCCGATGTGCAGGAGAAGTTCCGCCAATTGGGCCTGGAACCCACCGGCAAGGACCGTGCGGAATTCGTCCGCATCAGCGATCAGTCCGAGAAGGACTGGGCCCGGATCGTCAAGGATACGGGCTTCAGGATAGAAGAATGACCCGAAGAACGATCCGACGAATGCCCTGACGCCTCAGCGGTCCGCGCCGCACAGCGCCAGCAAGCCGGCCACGTCATCCTGCTCCTCGAACGACGCCAATCGGGACAGGATGGCGACTGCCCGCGCCTCGCCCAGCGCGGGCAGCGCGATCGCGCGGAACTTGGCGCGAACCCGGTCCGATTGAAGCGCTTTGTCAGCGATGGGATCACCGCAGTCGTACGCCAGGGTGAAGCTGGTGCCATCGTACCGATGAACGGTCACGATCGAGTCGCTGAGGGTCATGCCCGGCACCAGCCGCACCTGCACGCGCTGCAACAGGGCGGCGATGGCGGGTGTCGCGACCTGGCCCCAGGTCTCCAGGCTGCTGGTATCGATGCCCAGCATGGCGAAGGCCGCCGTCGCGCGCAGGCTGAACTTGGCCTGCAGTGCCGTGGCCGGATCCTGGATATTGCAGATCGAACATGCCTCACCGGCCACGACCTCGATGCGCGACACCGCATCCGCCGTCAGGTCGTGCTCGGCGCGCAGCCTGGCAATAGCCTCGATAGTCGAATGCGTGCTGTAGCAGGCAGCATGGAACTTGAACAGGTTGTTCAGAAGGTGGAAGCCACATGCGTCGACGCCTTTATTGACCGGCGGCGACAGCGCCAACGCCACATGGAAGTCGGCGCCATGCACCGCCGCGTATCCTTGCTCACATTCCAGGACATCCGTCCTGCTGATAAAACCCTTGCCGGCCAGCAGCGCCGCGCGCAGGCCCGCTTGCGCCGCCAGCCCCGCATGCAGCGGCTTGGCCATACTGCCGAACATCGCCTTCAGCCCAGCCGCCTGCGTGGCCGCGATGCCTATTGCGTGACAAGCCTGTTCCCGAGACAAACCCAGCAAATGGGAGCAAGCCATCGCCGCGCCCAGGCAGCCGATGGTGGCGGTGGTGTGAAAGCCATTCGCGTAATGCGCGGGTTCCACCAGCATTCCTACCCTGCAGGCCAGTTCATAGCCGGCCACGAATGCGGCGATCAGATCCCGCGGCGTGCTGCCGCGGTACTCGGCCAGCGCCACCACCGCGGGCAGGATCGCCGCCGACATATGGCCCGGCACCGACAAATTGACGTCGTCATAATCCAGCGCGTGCGACACCGTGCCGTTGACCAGCGCGGCCTGCGACAGGCTGCCGCGCCAGGAACATCCCAGCACGGAGGCCTGTGCGTGTCCTCCCTCTTCCCGCGCCATCTCCGCCACGATACGGCTTGCCGGTTCGTCCAGCGCGGCGAACGCACACGCCAGCCAATCGGCCAGGCAATCGCGGGCAACCGTGCGCACGTCGGGCGGCAGCGTATCGTGGCGCACCGCCAGCCCCTGCTCCACCAGCATGCGGGTCAGTGGCGGCGGCGCGACGGCTATCGTTTGCATCATCCCCTATTCCTCCAGGTTGATGCCGGCGCTTTTCAAGCGCGTCCCCAGCTTGGCGATGTCGGTCTTCAGCATGTCCGCGACCTGCTGCGGCTGCATATACGTCACCACATTGCCCTGGGCGTTTTGCGCCTTCTGGTAGGCGGCGTCGTCGGCCATCGCCTTGAGCGCGCCATTCACTTTATCGACCACGTTGGTGGGCGTTCCCTTGGGGGCGAACAAGGCATACCAGATCGGAAAGACCATGTCGGGGTAGCCTTGCTCGGCCAGCGTCGGCACGTTGGGCAGGAAGGGCAGGCGCTTGGCCGATGTGGTGGCCAGCGCCACCAGGGTGCCGCTCTCGATGGAGGCCTTCACGGCGTCGGTGTAGCCCGGACCGGAAATCGACACCACGCCGGCCATCGTGTCCGCCATGGACGGCGCCGCGCCCTTGTACGGTACGTGCAGCAGCTTGATACCCGCGCGATGGGCGAACAGGGCAATGGGCAAGTGCGTGGTCCCGCCTATGCCGGCCGATCCGAAACTGTAGCCATCGGGCTTCTTCTTCGCCGCCGCCACCAGGTCGGCGATGCTCTTGATGCCCAGGTTCTTGTTGGCCACGATCACATGCGCCGACTCGGCGACGCTGCCCACAGGCGTGAATCCATTGGGGTCGAAAGGCAGCGGGTTGCCGGGCGAGCGGGTGTAGGGAAAGATGGCCATCGAGTTCACCGCGAACAGCAGCGTATAGCCGTCGGGCTTGGCGCGATTGACGAAGTCGGTGCCGATGATACCGCCGGCGCCCGGCATCGACATGACCACGACACTCTGGCCGACGCGCTGCGACAGGGCTTGCGCCATGACGCGAGCCGCCGTGTCGGTGGGGCCCCCGGCGGAATAGGGAACGATGAGCTGGATGGGCCGGTCCGGATAATTCTGCGCGTAAGCGGCCTGGCCGATGACGGCGCCCGCCAAGGCGGCCGCTACGCCGAGCAGCCGCCGGCGGTTGAGTGTGCGATTCACGATGCTTGTCTCCGTTTGTTTTTTTATGGCGTGGCCGCATCGGGCGGCACCGCCTGCGGGATCGGCCGTCACCGCCCTCCCCCGGTGCTACTGCGCTATCGCGCTATTGCTGTATGCGCTATTCCTGTATGCGCATTCCTCTATGCGCTACTTCGCCGTGACGCTATTCCACTACCGATAGGCCGTGGCCGCATGCTCTCCTGCCCTGCGGCCGAATACCGCGCCGCGCAATACCGAGGTTGCGCCGGGATAACGGCCGTAATACAGCCCCATTGTTTCGCCGGCCGCATACAGGCCCGGCAGGACGCAGCCTTCGTTCTTGACGACCTGCGCGTTCGAATTGACCTTCAACCCTCCTAGTGTGAAAGTGTTGGCCGAAATAATGGGATAGGCGTGGAAAGGCGGTGTGTCCAGCGGCACGGCATAGTTGGATTTGCGCGGCGTCAATCCAGACGTAGCCAGGCCATCCAGCGTATGCGGGTCGAATTTGCCGCTGCCGCAAGCCTGGTTGTACTCGTCTACCGTGCGCTGCGCTGCTTCGCCGTCGAAACCCAGCTTGCGCGCCAGCGACGCGATGTCGGGCGCCGACTCCGGCGGCTGGTCGCTGCGCACGCAGCGCTTCCAGTTGGAAATCCGATTGATCTTGTCGTCCAGGATGCAGTAGGCGATGCCCTTCTTCTGCTCCGCGATCAAGCGTATGGTTTCCTCGTAGTGGGCATCGATGGTGCCAGGCGCTTCGTCGATGAAGCGCTTGCCCTCGCGGTTGATGAGCACGCCGTAGGGGTAGACCATGACCAGTGCTTCCGATGCGCTGGAGCGCGGGTCGATAGGCTGGCCATGGTATTCGGCGAAATCGCCCGAGGGCGCCGCACCGATATGCAGGGCCATCTTGATGCCTTCACCCTTGTTGTAATAGCCGCCGGGCGCCACCGGGCGCAGATAGCGCCCCTTGGCCCCGATGTAGCGGATGACCATTTCCGAATTGCCCTGGAAGCCGCCGGACGCCAGGATCACCGCATTGCAATCGAATTGCCGCGGCACATTCCCAGTGTCGGTCGCCTTCACGCCGCAGACCCGGCCGCTGTCCGATTGCACCAGTTCGTACGCGGTCATCTCGTAGAAGAAGCGCACGCCGGCCTTCTCCGCGCACGCGGTCATGGTCTCCACCAACTGCAGGCCGCCGCCATTGACGGCGATGCGCGGCGAAGGGCGTGGTGTCAGCCCGTAGAAGCCCGCTTCGCCAAAGCTCACGCCATGCGCCTTGAGCCAGGCGATGGCCTGCGGCACGGACTCGGTAAAGGTCGAGATCAATTCGGGATCGGTAAAAGGCAAGGCCTTCACCACCGGCGACCAGTTCTCGTAATCACGGACGGTGGACTCGGCGAAATCGGGCTGGATGTAGTACCCGCTGTTATCGATCATCAGCGATTCGAAGTCATGCGCCAGCTCGGTCTCGCTCTTCATGCGCAGATAAGCTTCCGTGTAGCGTGTATTGCCGCCACGCTCTTCATACGTCGACCGTTCCAGCAGGGCGACCCTGGCGCCGGCCTCCGCCGCGGCCACGGCCGCGCTCAGGCCCGCCACGCCGCAACCCACCACCACGACATCGAAGCGCGACTCATCATGCGCAACCATAAGGATTTCCTTTGCGAAAGAGATATACGGAGCGGCTAGTGTTGGGGATTCCAGCGAGCCTCTCAATCGATATTTTTGTCAGCTTGCATGAGTAGCAGTCATGTCAACCGTGCATAGATATCGTGCTGGGACTCGCCGGGTTGCTGTGTATAGTCAGCCCTCGACATGCACAAAACAACCGAGGAGACCGCAATGCCATCCGAGTTCTCGATGCTTGGTTCCCTGGTGGCGCAAGCCGACATCCGCGCCGAACAGGCGTCGGCACGGACCGCCATCGATCAAGCCATCAGGGCCGCGCTGCTCTGCACGCTATTCGGTGTCGAACGCGAGGGCTGGGTCTGGCCATTCCGCCAACCCATGCCGTCCTCGCCGCACGTCGAGCCCGCGGATACCGGCGATGTGCAAGCGCCAGCATCGCAGCGCGCCGCGGCGCGCATGCTCGGCGGCCTGATGGAGCCCCTGGGCCGCATCGGTCACCTGGGCACGTTGGCGGGTGCGTCCGACCTGGATCCCATGGACCCGGGTCCCTCGCATACCGTGCTGGCCGCCACGCTGGCCGCCTGCGTTGCTCACTCGCTGGTGGATGCACAACGCGCCGGCGATAGCGGCAATGGCAACGACGGCGACGGCGACGGCGACGGCGGCAGCGACGCATTGATCGGCTCGGCGGTGCTGGCGGGTGTCGAGTCGGCATGGCGCATTCGCGGCGCGATCACCGGCACCCGCCCCGGCGTCGGCTTCCACAGCCCCGGCGTATTCGGCACCCTGGCGGCAGCGGCGGCGGGAGCGCGCGTCCTGGGCCTGGCCCCGGATGCGTGCGCGAGTGCACTGGCCATTGCCCTGACGCGCGCGGCGGGCCTGGGCATCAACAGTGCCGCGTCGATGATAGGCATGACCCACTTCGGCTGGGGCGCGCTACATGGCCTGGAGGCGGCACTGCTGGCGTCCCAGGGCTGGGACGCGTCACGCGATCTGCAGCGCGGCCTGGCCACCTTGTTCGGTGAAGACCCGGCCCGCGCGGCGATGCAAAACCTGGCCATGCCCGGCAGCAAGGCGGCCGACGCGCTGGTATTCAAGCGCTATCCCTGCAACATCTACCTGAACCTGCTGGTGACCATGCTGGAAGAAGTCATCCAGGAGGGCCCCGTCGATCGAATCGAGGTATCCATGCCCTGGGTGCCGCACCTGGATTGCGCCGCGCCCAAGGACTTGCGCCAGGCCCGCAATAGCGCCCAGGCCGTAGCGGCCATCGCCGGCGCCGGTGACATCTCCTATGCCGCATTTTCCGGGCAGCCGGGTCCGTGGGTACCCAATGCGAGCGTGGCGCGCCTGCTGCCCAACGTCCGCCTGCATATGGACAAGGAAGCGCCCACCGGGCTGAAGAAAGCAGTAATCGGCGTGCGCGCCTGGCGCGGCGCAGCGCTCATCCAGGAGGACCAGCGTTCGATGCAAAGCCTGCAGGGCTGGGGCGCCGACCATGCGCGCAGGCTGATGGGGCCGTCCGATCCGCACGGCGGTGTGGATGCCTTGTACGAAGGCAGCTATCTACGCGGCTTCACGCATGTGCGAGCGCGGTTGGACAGCGTGGCGCCGTGAGCCGCGCGACGGTTGTCTCACGTCTTCGCCGGCTCCGCCATCGGCGCCGGCGTGGCGGTGTCCGGCACTGACGCCGCGGCGATTTCATCCAGCAGCCACTGGCGGAACAGCTCCAGCGCCGGATCGCCGCAGTGGCGCGGAGAACTCAGCAGATAATAGGTGCGCTCGGACGGCACTTCATGGGGAAACAAGCGCCGCAGGCTGCCCTTGTCCAGCTCGTCCTGGATCAGGAAGCTCTGCGCCAGCGCCACGCCCAGCCCCTGCTCGGCGGCCCTGTAGGCCATGGCCGACGACTCGAATTTCATGCCGCTTTCCAGCGGCACGTCTTGCGCGCCCACGGCTTGCAGCCACACGCCCCAATCCTCCGGCCTGGCCAGCGAGTGCAGCAACGCCACATTCTTCAGATCGGACGGCGTACGCAGCGGGCGCGTCCCCGCGGCGATGGACGGCGCCCCCACCGCGATCAGCCCGTAGTCGAACAACTTGTCCGCGCGAATGCCGTCGTCCACGCGGCCATTGACCGCGCGGATCGACGCATGGATATCGCTGTGCTCAAAGTCCAGGGGCGCGACCGAGGCCGTCAGCCTGACCTCGATTTCCGGATTGATTTCCTGAAAGCGCCCCAGGCGCGGAATCAGCCAGTACATCGCGAAGGTGGAGAAGGCCTGCAGGTTCAGGACATTCTGACGGCCGGAATAACGCAGGCGCCGCGTGGCCAGATCGATGCGGGCAAAGGCCTCGACCACATCGCGCATATAGGCTTCGCCGTCGGGTGTCAGGGTGACCGCACGGTGGTTGCGATAGAACAGCGCAATGCCGAACAGTTCTTCCAGGTTGCGCACATGCCGGCTGATGGCGGACTGGGTCAGGAACAACTCTTCCGCGGCCTTGGTGAAGCTGCGGTTGCGCGCGGCCGACTCGAACGCTCGCAACGCCGTCAATGGGGGCAGGCGAGCCATGGACGGGTATTGCATGGTGACGGCTCTTCCATGAGTCAGAGTCATGGACGGTAGCACAAGAAGTCGTTTGAGCAAATTGGCGTCAACCCAGAGAATGAAAGGCTACGCATGGGATGAGAGAGACATATGAAACGCTATCAGCTGTTCATCAACAACGAGTGGGTCGACCCCCGGTCGAATGCATGGTTCGAGACCCACGACCCGTTCTCCGGTGAGGCTTGGGCGGAAATCCCCCGTGCCAATGCGGCTGATGTCGACCTTGCGGTGATGGCTGCGCACCAGGCGTTCGAGGGCCCTTGGTCCAGCATGTCTGCCAGCGATCGCGGCATGCTGCTGCACAAGCTGGGCACGTTGATAGAACGCGATGCGGCGCATCTGGCGGCGATCGAAAGCCGGGACAACGGCAAGCTGAGCCGCGACGTGCTGGCGCAGATCAAGTACATGGCCAAGTATTACTACTACTACGGCGGCCTGGCGGACAAGATCCAGGGCGCGGTGGTGCCCATCGACCGCCCCAAGGTCTACAACTTCATCCGCTACGAGCCCATGGGCGTGGTGGCGTGCATCACGCCCTGGAATTCGTCGTTGCCACTGACCACGTGGAAGATGGCGCCGGCCCTCTGCGCGGGCAATACCGTCGTCTGCAAGCCTTCCGAGTACACGTCCGCCTCGCTATTCGAGTTGGCACGGCTCTTCGTCGAAGCGGGCTTCCCGCCGGGCGTCTTCAACATCGTCACCGGCTTTGGCGGCGAAGTAGGCGATCCGCTGGTACGCCATCCACAGGTGCCGCGCATCGCGTTCACCGGCGGTGACGAAGCGGGGCGCAAGATCTATCAGGCGGCGGCCGACAACCTGAAACGCGTGTCGCTTGAACTGGGCGGCAAGTCGCCCAACATCGTGTTCGACGATGCCGATCTGGACGAAGCGGTGAAGGGGGTCATCGCCGGCATATTCTCCGCCACGGGCCAGACCTGCGTGGCGGGTTCGCGCGTGTTGCTGCAGGAATCCATCCACGATGCGTTTGTCGAGCGCCTGGCACAAATCACCAGGAGCGCCAAGGTGGGCGATCCCGCCGACCCTGGCAGCGAGATCGGGCCGGTCACCACCAGGCCGCAGTTCGAGAAAATCCGCGACTACATCGCCGTCGCGAAAAAGGAAGGCGCGCGCTGCATCACGGGCGGACGTGTCCTTGAAGGGCCCGCTTACGGGGCTGGACAGTTCATCGAACCCACCATCTTCGTTGATGTCACCAACGACATGCGCATCGCGCAGGAAGAAGTCTTCGGCCCCGTACTGTCGGTCATCAAATTCAAGGACGAGGATGACGCCATACGCATAGGCAACGACATCCGTTTTGGTTTGGCCGCCGGGGTGTGGACCACCAGCCTGCACCGCGCCATGCTAATGTCCGAAAAGCTGAAGGCCGGCACGGTATGGATCAACAACTATCGGTCCAGCAGCTACACCACGCCTTTTGGCGGAGTGAAGCACAGCGGTATCGGCCGCGAAGGCGGCATGGAGTCGGTCAAGGAATTCATGGAGGCCAAGAGCGTGTGGATTTCCACCGACCTGAAGATGCCCAGCATCTTTGCCGGTAAGTGATCTCGCCGCACTTCCGGCTTTAGTGTTCCGGCAATATGTTCTTTCGCCCGTTGCGGCGGGCATCAGGAGCAGCCTTTGTTTCCCACGGAAACTCTCGCGGATTATGCGGCATCGTTCAGTGGCACCGAGCTGCCCGCCGATGTCATGCATCACGCCAAACGCGCAGTCATCGACTGGTACGCCTCGGTGTTTCCCGGCCTGGCCTGCACCGTCGTCGGCAAGCTGGAAAGCGCGCTGGCCGAGGACCTGGATCGCGGGCGCGCGCGCCTGATAGGCGGACGCCCGGCGACGACGCGCACCGCGGCGTTGATCAATGGCACGGCGGCGCATGCGGCGGAGGTGGACGACAGCTTTCGCGACGCCATGTACCACCCGGGCGCGGCAACCATCGCGGCGGCGCTGGCGGCGGCACAGCAGGTAGGCGCGGACGGCCGCACGTTCCTGCGTGGCATCGTGCTGGGATACGAGATTTCGACCCGTATCGGCGTGGTCCTCGGACGGCCGCACTACCGCTATTGGCATAACACGGGCACGGTGGGCACCTTCGGCGCGACGGCCGCGGCCGGGCACATCCTTGGCCTGGACCGCAGTGCCTTCGCGCATGCCCTGGCCACCGCGGCCACGTTCACCGCCGGTTTGCAGCAGGCGTTTCGGCTGGATTCCATGTCCAAGCCCCTGCACGCCGGGCGCGCGGCGGAAGCCGGTGTGCTGTCCGCCTTGCTGGCCGGCACGGGTGTGACGGGTTCCCTGGACGTGCTGGACGGCGAAGCCGGCTTGGGCCGCGCCATGGGGGAAGGACCAAGCTGGGTAGGCATCGGCGCCACCTTGGGCAGTGATTTCCACATCAAGCGCCTGACGTTCAAGAATCACATCGGCTGCGGACATACTTTTGCCGCCATCGACGGCGCGCTGGCACTGCGCCAGCGCCACGACTTGGCGCCCGACGACATCGCCGCGGTGCGCGTGGCCACTTACAAGCCGGCGCTGGACATCGCCTGCTATGGCGTGCCGGCGACCGCCAACGAAGCCCGCTTCAGCTTTCCCTTTGTCGTCGCGGCGGCACTGGTACACGGCAGCGTCCGGCTGACGGCTTACGACGACGACAAGCTGTGGGATCCGCGCACGCGCGCGCTGCTTGAACGCATCACGGTCGAGGTCGAGCCCGAGATCGATGCGGCGTTTCCTGGCCAGCGCTCGTCGCGCGTGGAGATCACCACCCGCGACGGGCGTCGCTACGAGCATCTGCAAGCCAACCGCAAGGGCGATCCGGAAGATCCGTTGACCGATGCGGAGCTGCATGACAAATTCATCGAACTGTCCGCGCCGGTCATTGGCATGGACGCAGCCCGTGCGCTACTGGCACGCCTTTGCACCTTGGACGACGCGCCGTCGCTGGACTGGTAGGCTATGCAGATCATGGAAGACGCCGCCAAGTATCCAGCCGCTGAAGGTCCAGGCGCAAGAAACCCCGTCAATCCAGCCGCCGAGAATTCGGCCGCAAAAAATTCAGCCGCTGAAAGCCCATTCGCTGAAAACGCAGCCGACAGCTCGGCCGCGCGGCCCCTGCTGTTCACGCCCCTCACGCTACGCTCGGTCACGCTGCGCAATCGCATCGTGGCCTCTCCTATGTGCCAGTACCATTCGGTGGACGGCGGCCCGGGCGCCTGGCAAGAGATCAATTTCGGCAAGTTCGCCGTCGGTGGCGCGGCCGTCGTCTTCGGCGAAGAAACGGCCATCGAACCCCAAGGCCGCAAGACCTACGCCTGCGCCGGCTTGTGGAACGACCATCACGTCGCGGCCTACCGGCGTCTCAACGACTTCATCACCGAGCAGGGTGCCGTGCCCGCGCTGCAATTGGGCCATTCGGGCGGCAAGGGATCCTGCCACACGGCATTGCGTAACTGGTCGCCGCTGACCGATGACGATGCCGCCGCCGGCATGGCGCCCTGGACGACTTTGGTGCCGAGCGCGCCGACTGCGCCGGCCCCGTGGCCCAAGGCGCGCGAAATGGATGCCGCCGATATCCGCTCGCATATGCGGCTGTGGATCGAAGGCGCGCAGCGGGCAGCCGACGCGGGCTACCGGATTCTTGAAATCCACGGCGCGCATGGTTACCTCATCCATCAGTTCCTGTCGCCAGTCACCAATCGCCGGCGGGACCACTATGGCGGCTCGCGCGAGAACCGTATGCGCTTCGCCCTGGAGATCGCCGAAACCGTACGCGCGGCGTGGCCACGCGAGCTGCCGCTGTTCTTCCGCGTGTCGGCGGTGGATGGACGCGGCGGCCTGTGGGATATCGAAGACACCGTAGCGTTGGCCGCTGCACTGAAGGACCGCGGCGTGGACGTGATCGACTGTTCGTCGGGCGGGATTGCCGGCACTTCCTCCATGCCCGTGGTGCGGCGCGTGCCTGGCTACCAGGTGCCCTTCGCCGAGACAGTACGCCGTGAGACGGGCTGCCCCACCATGGCGGTGGGACTCATCACCACAGCGGACCAGGCCGAGACCATTCTGCGGACCGGGCAGGCGGACCTGGTGGCACTGGCTCGCGAACTGATGTGGAATCCCAATTGGCCGGTGCACGCCGCTGTACAGATGATGGGCCAGGAGGCCTACACGCTGCTGCCGCCGGAAGTGTCCGTGCGGCTGATCCGCCGCGAGGTCATCAACGCGCTGCCCTTGAACCGGACCGGGGCCCCGGCGTCGGCGGGCGACGAGGCGCTGAGCGAGCGGATCTGAGCACCGGGCGCACGCCTGCGCTGCCGTGTTGTCGCAAATCGCCTTTCGGTAGCGATATTTGGTGGCGATGGGTTCCGATCGGCAGGCTCGGGCACCACTGCCGACCCCAGGCGCTGCCGGCAGCAGGGAAAAGGAATTCTCCAGAGCCTATAAAATAGGGACTGTCCTTGCCGGCAGCTCGCCGGCAAGATTGGTTTTTCCAGGCTTTGTTACTTAGCTGATCCCCTCATTTTTTCTGGCCAGGCTGCTTCTCTGATCCTGTTGCTGGCGTGGGACTGGATTCAGCCGCTTACGATCCTCATTCAGAACTCTGCCTCCATGCGTACCCGCATCAAATTCTGCGGCATGACCCGCAACGAAGATATCGCCGCCGCGGTTGCCGCCGGCGCCGATGCCGTCGGCATGATCTTCTATCCCAAGAGCAAACGCTGCATCGACGTCGCGCAGGCGGCTCGCCTGCGTCGCGCGGTGCCGGCTTTCGTGGATGTTGTTGCCTTGGTGGTCAATGCAACGGAAGAGGAAGTCCGCCGCATCATCGGTGAAGTGGGCCCCGACCTGCTGCAATTCCATGGCGACGAAACGCCCGAGGATTGCCGCGTGTACGGTCATCGCTACATGCGCGCGTTGCGCGTGGGTGGCCCCGGCATGGACAGCGCCGCCGCCCTCGCCGCCACGTGCGCGACGTATGGCGATGCCGCGGGCTGGCTCTTCGACAGCTATACGTCGGGATTTGGCGGTAGCGGCCTGGCCTTCGATCACCATCTGCTGGACGATGTCCGCAAGGCGTCCGTGGCGGCGGCATGCGGTGCGATGGGATCGGCGCATGCAGGTGGCGCGGCCTCTACCGAAGCGGCGGCGTGCGTATCAGTGCCCTTGATTCTGTCCGGTGGTTTGACGCCTGAGAATGTCGAAGCGTCGGTGCGCACCGTCCGTCCGTATGCGGTCGATGTGAGCAGTGGCGTGGAGAGTTCGCCTGGAATCAAAGTGCATGATAAGATGCGCGCCTTCGTCGATGCGGTGCGCCGTGCCGACGATGCTTGAGGAAGGTTTTGGGTGCGCCGAACGTATCGAGAAATTTTGATGCGATTTGACAGTCAAAAAAAACACCCATATAATTCTTCTTCTTTGCAGGCGGTTAGCTCAGTTGGTTAGAGCGCTACGTTGACATCGTAGAGGTCGTTGGTTCGAACCCAATACCGCCTACCAAACAAATTCCAGGCAGCGCCCAGCGATGCCAAGAAAGCCCGGTTAAGTCTCTGACTTGCCGGGCTTTTTCAATTCCCCATCTCGACTTTCCGAAGTGCCCAGCAAGAGGTTGGATTCGATTTTTCAGGTTCGTTTACGAGTAACGCCTTTGGGGTAAGGGTATGCGCAAAGTATCCATGCGGAGCGATGTAAAGCCACTTCGCTCCTCGTGAAGCAGGAATACGGCCCCTAAGCACAATCTGGTGGCTCGATGAAAGATACGCCGCAGCTTAGGCCGTTGAATTCGAAGGCTACCCGGTCGGACGATGGAGGTTAAGCAACATGGTAGCGGCCCGATTACGCGGTATTCTGGACTCTTTCCTCCGGGCAGGTCTCCTGAATCCAGATCAGAGTTCACGTCTTACCTCTTCGAAAGGACCGACCGTCGCAATGTTGGTCCTAAGATCCTTTGAGCTGTCAAGATGCCGCAAAATGAGTTCTGGACCCAGTCGGTGTGACCCATTGATGTATGACCGGGCTACCACAGTGTCGCCGTACACCCTAATAATCAGGAGGTTTGGTTCCTCTTGAAACGCGAGGAAATTCGCGCGATTGGAAGCGATCCCCTCGCCTACTAGCAGCACTATGATCGGGATCATCACCAGAGACAAGGCAACCAACGTCTTGGTCGGCCCCATTCGAGCGATGGCCGCTGTGATCCAATCCGGCCCCGGATCGCC
This sequence comes from Bordetella sp. LUAb4, assembly GCF_021325795.1. Classification (GTDB taxonomy): domain Bacteria; phylum Pseudomonadota; class Gammaproteobacteria; order Burkholderiales; family Burkholderiaceae_B; genus Bordetella_C. Next base: position 613,989 of record NZ_JAHPZX010000002.1, read on the forward strand.
CTCAGCTGCATCCATAGCCGCCAACCGCTCCATGGTGTTGGAGCCATGGGACCGAAAGATCAATAAACCCAGCCCATAGCGAACGGCAAAAAATGCTCCCCAACCTCCTACGAACCATAGAAATCCGACTTTGGTAAAGCCGAAAGTCGCAGAAATGAACCATGTTGAAATAGCAACAAGGGCGAGTTGCAGGACGAGCAGGCGATATAGCCGGGGTCGGCCTGGCTTCGCGAGAGCCCGACCAGCGGCAGTCACAACAAAACTCAGTAAGAAGTATCCCCCGCCAATGACACCAAAGACGCTCGTGGCGGTAACGAGAACGGTACTAATGTTCGGATTGATCAAATAGGCCGGAATGCCGAAATGGCGGCAGTAGCCGAGTTCGAATGCAAAGCTAAGCAGATAGATGTATCCAGTGCCCAGCGCAATCAGAATTCCTTCCGTGATCCATTTTCCAGACTCCGATCTATCTGACATCCTTTCCTCCCTGTGGGGACCGAGATAATAGAACAGGGGCGTTCAAGAAAGCACGAAGGGGGCCACCATAAAGCTATGTGTAGCCATTACCAAACTATCAAGAAAGCCGAGCAACTGGAAAAATATTTCCGTGCCCGCGGCTTCCCACCAATCCGGGTATCGTCCAGTGACGTGAATGGCCGTCGCCATCGCGCCTGAGTACGTCCTGCCCAGCTGGTTCCCTGCCGAGAACAGTCTCTCGCGGTGTTTGGAACGCAGGGCGTGAAACTCACGCTGCTTTTCGTGCGGCCGGTAGTACTTGAGGCGGTTCCATCGCGCCCGCCGGACGCGCTCCTGTAGAGCCCGCGCTAACGTGACGCGGGGATTTACCTCTCCGGCGGACATCGATCAATGAACGGGGTGCTGCGGGAGGCGCCAGCATTAGCTGCCTCGTTCGCCTACGGATCTGGTCCAGCACCGAATCCACGGGTACTCCTTCGGCCTCGGCCACCTGGCGCGCGGCGTTCTCGATCGCGGCGTCCACCTCGGCGTACGTAGCCAGCGCCAGTTCGCCAACCCGTACTTCCTTCTTATCCACCCACATGCCCACGCTACGGCCCAGCAACTCCACGTTGCCTTGCTTGTCCGCCAGTTTCAGGATTAACCCGGCCGGCACGGTCGTAGCTCCAGCCAGTGACGCACTTACGCAGGCTCTCCGGCAACTTCCGGATGTCTCCGAACTCTTGATATCCGTCACCTCGCCCGGCCTCTCAGGATCCGGCAGCACAAAGTCGCCAGCACCATAGAACGCCACTGCGGCCACGTCTTCCAGTACCCGCTCCTTCGTAACGTCTAGCCGCTTGGCGATCTTGACGCGCTCGGCATCTGCGGTGGCGGCGACGTTAGCGCAGGCCAACCTCTGAAAGGTGCGGGTAACAGCAGCTTTCCCACTGGATTTGTAACCGGAAGCGGCGTAGGCGTGGGTTGCATTCATGAACCCACCAGCGGCGTAATCCAGGAATGCGCCCTCGCTCACGGAAAGGGGCCGACTGACGAGATGACTGACGCTGGCTAGTTTCCTCGCTGCTGTCTTCCGCCCCTTTGGGGGCACGGAAACCTCACGCCCCGCCTTAGGAAACGCTTGGCAGACATGCATGTAACTCGCGGTAATATCAAGATTCGACAACGGAAAAATTCAATGAACCCAGCCCAGAGACTTTCCGCAATTTGCAGTTCGATCCAAAGTTTTAAGAGCAACCAAGGGCGCACTCTCCAAGCTTGGATATTCATACTCAAGATTGACGACAGAATAACCGGCGAAAAGGAGGCCGGGCGTGTTCTAAGTCAACTGCACGACCAGGTTGGACTGCTCCGGGATCTGCTGGCAGAGAGAGCCGTACCTGAAAGCCTCTATTCGTCTCAGCTCAGCACACTCGACGCGGTGTTTGGAATAACCAGTGTCAATGCCGCATGGCCCGCCACTCAAAGTCGCGTCACGCCCGAGGTTCGGATGGTTCTGAAATGGGCTGATTGGTATCTCGGTGATCTCGATGGCTCGATCCCAGATGCCGACAGAGAAGCCATTGCCGAGGAAATCGCTGACCTTGAAGCAGCACTAAACAGCAGCGATCTATCCCCCGCGCTGTTCCGCTTCATGCAACAACATCTGCAGCGATTAAAGGAGGCATTTTCAGCCTACGACATATCCGGATCCGAGCCTCTGGAACGAGCCCTAGATAACGTGCGCGGCGACTGCGAACGACGCAGCGACGCCCTGTCCAGCGACGCCGAAGGAACATCCGACGCCGGGCGAAGCCTGATGCAAAGATTCAAGAATCTTGTTGACCGGTCCACGGAAGCCGTAAACAGCACGGGCAAGTTCGCGGACTCAGGGATGAAGATAGCCGCCGCCGGCGCGGCTATCGCCAAGGCTATCGGCTGGATCTCTTAAGAAAAAATGCTCGGTAAATCAGCGAGCTAAAAGGGTTCGCTGGCAATCGCGGCAATCTGCATTGAGAAACGGACATATAGAGGGGTTAGCATGACTGGTGATATCGAGGATGGTCCGTCTAAGGAGCGGCGAAATCTGGTCGCCTTGGCCACCATCGTTATCGTGGTGGCCTTCTTAAAAGTGCCGCAGCCGGGGGCCATTCTGTTTGGAACGATCGAACTGAAGGATGTTCCAACGCATCGCCTCTGGATTGCCGTGGGCGCCGCGTTGCTCTATCTAGTGCTGCACTACCTGACGGCGCCCACTATCCGAACCAGCGCCGTAAATTGGCTGAATGAATTCCGGCAGGCCCGAACTCAAGCTGTCGACTCCCTCTCCTTGCCGCATCTTGAACGCGCACTGCGCGGTGAGCTGACCAAGTTCCAGCTCATCAGATCCGACGGTAGCTCCGTTCAGAAGATGGACTTCGACAGCGTCTTTGTCCAGGAAGAGTCCCGGGCAGATAGCGGCTGGGGCAGAGTCTACGCGGTCCAATGGATTGAGCAATGGAAGGATCGCAATCAGAAGGTTGCATTCAGCGGCAATGGACGCCGCAGCGACGTTTCAGTGATTCCCCCGTTCTCGCGGAGAGCCAAAGTGTTGCTCCTCAGCCTGTGGCGTACACGTGGCCTGGACTGGGCAATGCTCGAATTTGTATTTCCCATAAGCTGGGCGGCCATAGCAGCCGTCATCTGTGTCAACGGCATTCCGGAATTGATACAGCTTCTGCCGGCATCGGCACTTCAGATTTGATACACCGAGTTGTAGTGTTATTGCGGTGCCGGCCGCGTTCAGTTGGCGATGTTCTCCTTTGTCGTGATCGATCGCTTCGTGACCAATCCAGCCCGCCGCTTCTCGCGTAGTCGGTAGCTTTCTCCTTGGATCGCAACGACGTGAGCGTGATGCAATAGCCGATCAAGCATCGCCGCAGTAAGCGTTGCGTCGTCGGCGAACGTCTGGTCCCATTGCCCGAACGGAAGGTTGCTGGTCACAATCAGACTACCGCGCTCGTATCGTTTGGCGATTACCTGGAAGAAGAGGTTGGCTTGCTCGCGACTCATCGGCAGGTATCCGATCTCATCGATGATCAACAGCCGGTACGGATTGACGAAGCGTTTGAGCGCATCGCTCAGTTGGTTCTGTCGATGTGCCGTGGTCAATATCATCAGCAGGTCCGCCGCCGTAATGAAGCGGACTTTGATGCCGGCCTGCGTTGCCGCGTAACCCAGCGCCATCGCGATGTGCGTCTTTCCAGTACCACTCGGCCCAAGCAATACGACGTTCTCGTTACGCTCCAGGAACGCAAGGCTCGCCAGTTCTTGAACTTGCGGTTTCGGTACGCCGCTGGCGATCGCGAAGTCGAAGCCATCCAGCGTCTTGATCGCTGGGAAGCCTGCCAGGCGCGCGAACGTCGCTCGTTGTCGGGCGAGTCGCGCAGTGTGCTCTGCCTTCAACACCGATTCCAGGAATTCGGTCAGGTTGATCTCCTCGGCAATAGCCTTTTGCGCCAGGTGCGGCAGCACATCTGCGACAGTCGTGAGCTTGAGCTGGGCGCATAGTTGCGTAATGCATTCATGTGCGATGTTCATGCGGCAACCCGGATCAGTTGGTCATACACCGACAACGGGTGTTGCAGCGGCGCAAGCCAGTCGTGGAAGCGCTCGCGCAGGTCCTGTCCGCGCGCTGGAGTCGTTGCCGGCAGCAACGCCGGATACGGCGGCGGCAGGCTCTGTAACGCCTTTTGCTCCACGATTAGTTGTTCGCCCGGCTTGAGCTTGGTTGTTCCGTGTACCCGAACGTGTGCCACTTCTCGTAGCCAACGCCAGACTTCGGTATTGGCCGTCGTCACGTCCAGCTCAACGCCGGCCGATTTGAACTGAGCGACCAACGGTACGTAGAAGCTACGCCGCAAGTAGCCGTTCATGCGTTCAGCCTTGCCCTTTGTCTTGGCACGATACGGTTGACAGAGCTCGGGGCGAAACCCGTAGTGCCTTGCGAAGTCGAGAAATCCGGGCTGAAATCGGTGCTGCTTCGGGCCGTATGCATCTCGCTCGATCACGACGGTCTTCATATTGTCGTAGAGCCCTCGGCGGGGCACGCCGCCGAACCAATTGAAACAGTTGGCATGACACATCAGCAAAGTGTCCAGGCGCATGTCGCAAACGAATTCAACGTAGGTCGCTCGGCTGTAGCCCAAGGTGGCGACAAAGGCGAACAGATTCGCTCCCTTGCGACGCCGAAACTCGACCCAATCTGCCTGCATCTGATCGCCCGCCGCCGTCTCGAATCGCACCAAAGGGTCGGCAGCTAGCGCCGGCCGCAGCGTGGCAACGAACTTGCGCACAATGCGCTCGCCACCTGTAAAACCCATCGACTGGATCTCGCGCCACAGTACTGTCGCAGGAATCCAGTCCGGTGTCGCCGACGCAATCCGCTCCCGTAGATAGGCTTCGAACGGACTCAGTATCGACTCTCGCGGCGTGGATGCGGGCCGAAGCGTCGGTGCATCTTCTGCCACCAGGTACCCTCACTGTGTTGACCGAACAGCCAACCTCACAAGCAATGGCGCGAAGGCTCTTGCCCTGCTTGTGCAATATCTTGATCTGCATGTATCCCTCGTACGAGATCATCGCCGCTCAAAGTGGCCATTATCCCTTCATCGAGGTGTATCAATTCCTCAGTGCCGCCGGCGTATCAATTTACAGGTGCCGGTGACATCTGCGTCGTGGGAATCTTCACGCGATAAGTAAAAAGCCCCGCTCGGTATGCCGGCGAGGCTTCAGACGCACTGATGACCAGTGACAGAGCATGCCGGATTTTGTGAAAAACCAGCGATTCTTTCAAGCGATTTCGACATCGCCGACGATACCGGCTTCTAAAAGACGCGACTCGGCGGCTTCCATGGCCTGATCCTCCGTGCACTTGGCGCCGGCAATCGTGCGTCGTTCTCGCCCCTGGACGTACGCAAACCACGCAGCCAAAGGACGATCTTGCTGTTGTGCGCCGTCAATGCCAAGCGCTTGCAACGCAGTTAGATTTGATTTAAACGGTAGCCGATCGAGTATGCACAGTCCGATCGTTTGAGTACGCCTTCCTAAGGCTTAGCAGGGGACATAGTCGTCGCAATATACTGGATAGAAAATTACCGTGACCCGGCGCGGACGACCTAAGCGCCTTGAAGGAGCTGCTCGGGTACTCCCCCGCGCAGACAGCCAACTTGGCCAGCGTACCAGGCTCATTTTCAAGATCCGAGATCCACGAGGAGCGATAAATGACTGCGTTTCAACGGTGGCTGATTATTGCCCTGTTCGTCGCCATTGCTACTTTCGGCTATATAGCCTCACAGTTACGATATTCGCAAAAAGTAGGTTTTAATGGCCAAGTCACGTTCGTGCTGGATCGATACACGGGCGACGTCTGTGCTCACTTTACGAATGGATCGAAAGCCTGCTTTGCTGACTTTGTGATGAGCCAGGTCAAATGGGAGGACGCCCCTGAAAAAGCGCCGATCCCGCCGGGCTATGAATTGGCGCCGTCTGACGGTAAGAGGTAGTTCCGGGCGTTGCCGTCGGTGCGTCCGGCCGAAGAGGCGGACGCGCCAGCGTGGCGCCTGCGTGACCCACGCAGCCCTGCAGTTATTTGCAGTAGTTCCGACTTGATCGGACAGCAAGGCCTTGCCAGTAGGCGGGCGCGCACCTCAGCGCGCCGTATCACATCCTCGTGAAACAGCTGGTGACATAGCGTCGAACTTCTCGGACTCGACGTGTGGGCAATGCTCGCCAGGCAGTCGACGGTGGCGCTAGTGTAGCGTGCGGCTCCGACCAGATGTTCCGAGATGGTCTAGCGCGTCGGCAGGTGAGCACGCCGCCATCTGTTTAGAAACGTGCAGTTTGGACATGGTGCGCTCCGTCTTCACTGTCCGATTCGCAAACTTTTTTATCTTCTCGCTGAGTTTCGAAAACCGTACCGATATGGCCGTCTTGCTGGCACCGAACTCGCGCGCTAGGGCTGCGGCTTGATCCCAATGGTCTGCCCCTCAAGCCTTCCCCCCTCCCCGTGATGGAGGAGTACCGTTAACGGGGCGGCGTGGCGGCCGACCGGTAAGAGCAAAAAAGCCACCCGTAGGTGGCTTATAGTTATTCGGTTATTGCGCGGTCCGGCTTATCACGGTCCGGGCGCGCAGGAGCGGGTCTATCAGGAGGAAGATCCGGCAGCCTGAACCAGTGATTATTTCGGCTGCTATTTCCAGTACCCCGAGAAAACTCCCAGACACTCCCGTCATCTGCCAGTGCAAAAACTATTGTTCCGACTACTGGATGAACTTGCCCGTGGTTCCCGACCAACGGCCTAGCTGTTCCCGTAGCGATCTGGATGATTTTCGGCATATATCCTCCCGGTTGTGAGGAGGCTATTCAAACACGAACCTCTATTTTCGGATAGAAGGCTCTAGCGTCAAAAATCAAAAGCTCCGCACATGTCCTGGGCTTCGCTTTTTCAGGGTGCAACAGCCCGCACGAATTGTCCCGCTTCGGATCTCACCTTTGAGGGACTCGTGTCGCAGAGTCAAACGCATTCGAAATCTGAGTTACTGGGTGTGCGGACAAAATCTTGGACTAATTTGGGAGTAACACCCTGGCCAATCGCTGTCCCAAACAATTGATAGCCATTCCCCCAACACGGGCAGCCCAAACAACGACCCACCCGGCACTGCCGGCCAGGTCGCAGGCCCCTACGTGCCTTTGTCAGCCAGCTTGCAAGGATCCCTGGCCCACGGTCAGCATCTTGCCCCTTGCGGCGGTGCAAGACCGGAGCAAGCTATTCCCCCTTGGAAAGCTCGTTTTGCATCTGCTCATGCGTCATCAGGCCACTTTGATTGATGTCATCCAGCATTAATTTCGCTTGTCTTTCCCAGGAAAGCACTAACTTATGTAATTGTGGGGTTATCTCAGTTTCCTCCGCGATCACTGAGATTTGATAGCGCAAACTTCCAGCTCTGCCCGCTAGGCGCGCCAACGGTTCCCCAATTGAAGGATCGAGACAGGCCAACGCCGCGAGGTGACGATTGAGCAACTCCCCAGCAACCATGCGTCCTAGTTCTCGGAGGTAAGACCTATCCCCATCTTGGAGGTGAGTTCCAATATCCAGTTCACGAATTCGTTGGCAGAAAGAGCAAAGCTCGATCAATGCGGAGGCCATCGGCCCGACCTCGGCAACAACTACCCATAGGTGAATTCTGCCCAGGCTGCTGCGCTCAGACTCCCTTTTCCTGGCTTCACTCAAGCCAAACCAAAGCGCGACGCCGGCTGCGGCGAACGTTGCGACAGCGGAACCCCAAGTCGCAACAGCAGAAACCCAAGTCGCAAGATCTCCTATCTGCATTGAAGTCCTCCCCAATAGGATGGACGCCATCATACAAGCGGCGGCGCGCCGACTGGTGGATGCTCAAAAAGGGGGCCGATGGCGGGCAAAGTCCGCGCCTTCCGGGCAGGCTGCGACGTGAGGCCGAGCGGCAACGGATCGTGTCCCCTCTTGGTAAATCATTATGAAATAAGTTCCGCAGCCTGGGATTCAGCAGCAGGCTGGGCGGCGACGGCGCTTCCATAAGGCGTCCTAACAAATGCATGTTTCCTGCCTGCTAGTGCGGCATCCAGGCCCACTCGTTTGGTGGTGGAGCTCGCCACCTTCGCAAGGTCATGCGTGATGCGCTGGACGTTGCTGGCGATCCCGTTAGGGGCGGAGTAATGGACACCAAACACGCCAACCAGGTGGAGATTGCGCCACCGCATCGTCAATGTGTCGTAGGCGGCTTTCAGGCACGCTACGAAGGCATGGGCCTCGGCCTGATTACGGAAGGCAAACGGGGCGTGGAGATGGGCAGTTAGATCATTGGGTTCATCGATGTACCACACAGCCCGCCGACTTTCTTTGCCGAGCGTCTCGCGATAACATCGCGACGCTGAGAATTGATTTCAGCAACTCCGCGCCGTGATCGCTGATGGGCGAGCCCGGCAATCGCGAAATCGCGGCCGTCGGATTTCCGAAACGTCGCAGGTAAGGTGACAGTGATGAAGTACATCTGCCAATCCTGTCGTGCCAGGTGTTCCAGTCCTTGGCGAGCTTTGCACCGCATTTCGTTTCTACGCTTTGCCATGGCGCGCTCCTGGGTACCAGGACGGCCGGTCGTGGTCTGTGCTGCGTGCCTCTTTAAGCGTGGCTAGGCGCCGAGCCTGACGCAGCAATGCCTTAAACAGGTCGCGCCGCGCGCAGGCGTTAACCGACGCGCGCCGGCCCGCCGCCCAATTCGCGCACAGACTCATCCACTCCCCGCCGTGCGCGCCAGCCACTACCCGCGTAATCGAGCGGGCAAGGCTTGCCGAGACTTTGCTGAAGCTGGTAGAACTTCCATATGCAGGTAGTACCTGCGAAAGCAGGCCAAAGCCTACCGCGCCAACGGTAGGCTTTGCTTTTTTGATTAGTCCTTTTTCAGCGGATTTTGCTGCTTGTAGAGATACCAGCTAATCACAAAAACCAAGTCCCCAGGCAACCCAAAACTCAAGATCTTTTGGGGATATGCTGTGAGCCCAGTCACGAAGGCCACAAGGAGCCGCAGCGGCAATCCAGATGGCTGGCCGTTTGCTCATCCCGCTGTTGCCAAGTTGGCTCCCCTCATCCGGTCGAAGCAGACAGGGCCACTGGCAATCGCCAGTTTCAAGCGCTGGCATACCGAGCACGGCACGCCGACGCCGGCCACACTCGCTAGTGTGGCACTCCGTTAACAAGAACGAAAAGGCGTGCATCAAAGGACACAAACGTCTTCATGCAGCAGAAGCGCATTGCCAAGGGTGGCCCGATCTAGAATCTGTGGATGGCTCCCGTTCACTCCCAACCTCAAACCACCATCAACCAAATCGGCGCAAGGGTACGCGACATCCTTGGGGATACGCCGCACTATCTTTCCCGCGATGACTTCGTGTTGCGGAGGATTCTGAGAGATTGCGATGGGTTGATGATGGCCGATCCCGTACAAGGCCATCTTGCGACCGCCATGGCGCTTCAGCTGTGTGGCGATGAGCAGGGCGTACGGCATCACTTCACCAGCGCCAAACAATTGACGCCGGACTCCGACGGGCAGATCACCCACCTCTGGGCGCAGGCCTCCGCAAATCTGGGACTGTTCAGCGAATCGCATCGAGCGTTGGCTGACAGCCTTAAAGCCGAGTCGGGGTTCTTCCCATACCGGACCGGCTTGGCTATCACGGTAGGCGCGTTTCACCTGCTCTTTGACCGGCTCAACAAAGCCGTGCGCATGAACGTCCCTGTTCTCGACAACTTTCCTCTGGAAAAAGCCCGTCAGACTCTCTCCGCGCTGGATAGCGAACCGGCGTCAGACGAAGACGTTGCAGCGATGCTAGACGTGGCTGGCGGTGTGATGCGCGACCGTAAGATGTTCTACCTCGACCATGGCCCCAGATGGGACATCCTGCCAGAGGCGGGCATACACCTCGTGCATTTCGCCTTCCGCGTTCAAGGGAGTCCTGCCGAAGTAGCCGATATGAATGTCGAGCTAGCCACGCGAACGGCCGAGCGCGTAGACCGCATAGCCCTCTCCTTCCATGTCAGTTTCACGGGGCAGCGCGCATGAGTACTCACAGCGAACAGATCTTTACTGCGGGCGAGAAGGTTCTCAATGCCGCCGATTGCGAAGCAGACCTGCGCGCGGCGATAGGTAGGTTCTACTATTCCGTCCACCATCAAGCGAAGGCATTTCATCGGAAGCTCAAGCTTCCCGGCATGGTAAAAATGGGCGGAGGTAGTCACATCGAACTATGTTCACAACTGATGTATCCGACGATCCCGCCTACCGACCCACTCTATCTAAAGTCCAAAAGACTCGGCGTTCTTTGCAAAGCTCTGTTGACAGAAAGAATCCGGGCCGATTACAGACTTGACGAAGACATCTCCATCAAGGACGCAAATGGGTCGCGTGATCTCGCCACAGAGGCGCTGAAGATCGAACAACAATAAGTGATCAAGACCCGGCAGGCAGGATCAGGCGGGTGCCGTCCAGTTCGCCTAACGTGAAGTGTTCCGGATATTCGATGGCGGCGAGGTACAAGCCATCGGGCATGAAAGTGGGGGCGCCCTTGGTGCGATCGCGTGCGGCAAGTAAGTCGGCCATCCATGCCACCGGTTTGCGACCCTGCCCCACTTGCAATAACGCGCCCATCAGGTTGCGCACCATGTGATGCAGGAAGGCATTGGCACGCAAGGTGACGACGATGAGGTCGCCGCGTGTCGCGATGTCCAGGCTGTGCATGACGCGCACCGGATGCTTGGCCTGGCATTGCGATGACCGAAAGCTGCTGAAGTCGTGCTGGCCCAGCAGCGCTGTGGCCGCCTGGCGCATTGCCTCGATATCCAAAGGCTGGAAACACCAGCCCGCACGCCCGGCCCACATCGGCGAACGTACGCGATCGTTGATCAGCAGATAGACGTAGGTACGGCTGGCCGCCGAAAAACGTGCATGGAAATCATCCTGTACCACCCGCGCCCAACGCACGGCAATGCTGGGCGGCAGCAGCGCATTGACGCCGCGTACCCACGATTCCTCGCGCCGCTGCGCCTCCGTGTCCAGATGCACGACCTGCATGGCCGCATGCACGCCAGTATCCGTACGACCCGCGCATATCGTGGCGACCGGACGGTCGGCGAATTGCGCAAGCGCGGCCTCCAGCGTGTCCTGCACGGTTTTCCCATGCGGCTGGGTCTGCCAACCGTTCCAGGCGGCCCCATCGTACGCCACGCCTAAAGCAATACGCGGCATCGATCAGGAACGAGCGGGGTTGCGCGGAGCGACGCCGGGCTCGCGACGGATGGATGCATCCGTGGGCTTGGAATCGAGATCGAGGTCGATGCCGTCAAGGCGTCGGTCGATGGCCGCGGGATCGATTTCCGTGGCATAGAGGTCTTCGTCCAAGTCATCGTCCTCGTCGTCCTCGCGGCGCGCGCCGGCACGGCGCAACAGCCACGCGATGACGAAGGCGATCAAGGTCAAGACCAGCGTCATGACGATCAGCAGATTGTCCGAAAGCCAGCGTGGCAACGCGGAGGTCGGCTGTGCGGCCTTGCCGCCAGCACTGGCGCTATTGCCGCCATTCGCACTGGTCGCACCGGCCGCGCGGTCCGCGTCGGCAGCGCCGCCCAAATTGGCGGATCCCGAAGCCGACGACGCGGTCGCGCTTCCCGACGGGTTGGCGCCGGGTGTCGAAGCACCTGGGTTTGAAGAGGATGTGCCGCTGTTCGAACCTGCACCGGTCGGGCCGGTCCCGGTGCTTGCGCCGGTACTGCTAGTCGCACCGCCGGCGCCTGCCGTTCCGCTTGCGGCGCTGCCGCTGCCCGCGCCGCCGGAGCCCGCTGCACCGCCGGAGTTGGCCGCACCGGCCGAACCCGGGTTGTTCGCGGAGCCAACAGCGGCGTTACCGGTATCCATACCGGTCCCTGTATTAGCGCCGGCATTGGCACCGGTCGCACCGGCGCCCGCATTGCCCTGAACATTGCCACCAGGCTGCCCCGTAGCGCCGCCTTGTCCCGCCGCCCCAGCTTCACCGGAACCAGTGCCAGTGTTGCTGCCAGCGTCAGTGCCAGCGCCTGTTCGAGCACCAGCCCCGGCCCCCATGGTGCCCGGCTGCCCACCCGCGCCCGTCGTCGCATTCGCCGCCGGCTGACCATTTGGACCCGCTTGGCCACTGGCACCGAATTGACCACCCGCAGCAGCCTGCCCGCCGGCCTGACCGGTCGCACTGGCCTGGCCGCCCGCGGCAACACCCCCGGCGCCCTGGCCACCCGCGCCTGCGCCGCCACCAGCACCCTGCCCCGCTTGCGCGATAGCCCCGGGCCCGCCCGGCAAGGTCAAGCCAGTCACCGTCAGGCCCGAACCACCAGCGCCGGAAGCACCAGCGCCGGAAGCACCAGCACCTGACCCGCCAGCGCCCTGGCCTCCCTGCCCCTGCTGCGCCAACGCAGCATTCAAATCCTTGACGTTGCGTTCCAACTCATCGACACGCGACCTGGCATCCTGAGTGGCCTTGGCGCTCGACGTTTCGGCGTCCGCGCGCGATTGGGCAGCGGCCTCAGCCCCCTGCCCCGGCACCCCGCTGGACAATCTCAATCTATCCTGTGCGCCAGCATCCGGCTGCACCGCGGGCGCACCCGAACCCACCTGGCCTGAGGTGGTCGGCGCCGGCACAGCGGCCGTGCCACGGCCGGCGGCGCCCGCCAGGCCCGCGCGATAACGCGCATACGCTTCCGCCTGCTCCAGGAATATGCGACGAGCCTCACCCGGATCGATGGCCCGCACGGTAGACGCATCCGGCACCACCAGCCGCGCCCCCGCCTTGACCCGGTTCATATTGTTGCCGATGAACGCCTGCGGATTGGCGCGCCACAGGGCCACGAGCATCTGATAGATGGTGGCGTCGGCCAACGCGTGGCTCTGCGCGATGCCATACAGCGTATCGCCCTGGCGCACCGCCACACTGCCACCACCACCGCTACCCCGCGCCGACGTCCCCACCGTCGCCTGCGAAGTCAAACCCGGAAAACCTTGCGCGCTCTGCATCACCGTCAACTGCACCAGCCGCTGTCCAGCGCCGCTACCAATACTCAGCAGCACATCCACCGCTGGATCCGTCGCCACTTCCGCAGAGGTCAACCGCACGATCCGCTGCGAAGCATCGGCGCCGACTTCCGCCGTCAGCCTCATGCTGGCGAGCGACACCGGCGGCTTCAGGCCCGCGCGCTGCCACGCCTCGGCATCAGCAACGGCGATCCGCAAGCTGGCCCGTTCGTCCGGCGTCAGGTCCGTCAGCGGGATCACCACCTGCAAGGGAGCGTTCTGCGCCGACACCACCCGGCTATGTCCCAGACGCGCCGCCCAGGCCGGCTGCACGGCCACGGCCGACGCCGTCAACAACACCGCGATCGCGCAGCGGGTCGCGGTCAGGGAAGAACGGGGGGACAGGCGCGCGTTGCGTGACGTCATAAGCCGATGGGATCCACGGTGGGAGGGCATGTAGCTGCGATGGAAAAGTGTAACGTACCTGCCTTGATGCTGAAATGACAAGGGCACCCGGGGTGCCCTTGTTGCAGCGCGTTCTGGTCGGCGACTAGTCCATAAGGCTGGCCGCCGGGCCGGATCAAGCCTCCGCCAGCGCGATACGCAGCATGCGGCGCAGCGGTTCCGCGGCGCCCCACAACAGCTGATCGCCCACGGTGAAGCCGCCCAGATACTGCGAACCCATCGACAGCTTGCGCAGACGGCCAACCGGGATGTCCAACGTCCCCGTCACGGCCACCGGCGTCAGGTCGCGTATGGTCGCTTCCTTGGTGTTGGGAACGACCTTGGCCCACTGCGTGCCGTTGGCGATGATGTCCTGGATCTCATCCAGCGGCACGTCGCGCTTGAGCTTGATGGTCAGCGCCTGGCTATGGCAACGCATGGCACCGATGCGCACGCACAGGCCGTCGATCGGCGTAACCGGCGTACCGAAGGCTTCGCCGCGGCCAAGGATCTTGTTGGTCTCGGCCTCGCCCTTCCACTCTTCCTTGGACATGCCGTTACCCAGGTCCTTGTCGATCCAGGGAATCAGGTTGCCGGCCAGCGGTACCAGGAAATTATCGGTCGGCAGGTTCTCGTCCTTCTGCTTGGACAACACGCCACGATCGATGTCCAGGATGGCCGAAGCCGGGTCGTCCAGCAGCGGCTTGACAGCATCATTGAGCAGGCCGAACTGGGTCAGCAGTTCGCGCATGTGCTGCGCGCCGCCACCCGAAGCCGCCTGGTAGGTCATGGACGTCATCCACTCGACCAGGTCGTTGTTGAACAGGCCGGCCAAACCCATCAGCATGCAGCTGACGGTGCAATTGCCGCCAATGAAATTACGCACGCCGCGCTTGAGCGCCGCGTCGATCACCGGGCGATTGACCGGATCCAGCACGATGATGGCGTCGTCGGCCATGCGCAGCGTGCTGGCGGCATCGATCCACAAGCCTTGCCAGCCGGCGCCGCGCAGCTTGGGGTAGACCTCCGATGTGTAGTCCCCGCCTTGGCAGGTCACAATAATCGGCAGTTTTTTAAGAGCGTCAATGTCGTAGGCGTCTTTCAGCGCGCCAGCGCCGTCAGCCCAGGCGGGCGCCGCGGCGCCCGCGTTGCTAGTGGAGAAAAACACCGGTTCGATCAGCGCGAAGTCTTTTTCGTCGCGCATGCGTTGCATCAAAACCGATCCGACCATGCCACGCCATCCGACGAGGCCCACTGCATTGCTCATTTCTTTACGCTCTTAAAGATTCATGGTTGTTTGGGAGAAAACGGAATTCCGTCGGAATAGACGGGTTTTTTGCCGCGGAGCCATCGTGCGACGGCCAGATGCGTCCCCGAAGCGGGACGGCGAACGAGACGCCCCGGAGGGCGTACCGCGCAGCGTGTCCGGTCTTTTTGGACCGAAACACTCCACAATTTAGCAGAAAGTGCCGGTCTTCCCCGAACTGCCGGCGAGGCACGCGGCCCCGCCGGTGTGGTTTGACGGTTTTTTACGACGCCAAGGCCTTGATGACCGCATCACCCATCTGAGCCGTACCCACCTTGGTGGTGCCCGCTTCATAGATGTCGGCGGTACGCAGCCCTTCGGACAACACGCGGCGCACAGCGGCCTCGATGCGGTCGGCCTGGCCGGCCAGATCCAGCGAATAGCGCAGCATCATCGCGGCCGACAGGATCGTGGCCAGCGGATTGGCCACGCCCTTGCCCGCGATGTCCGGCGCCGAACCATGGCTGGGTTCATACAGCCCCTGGTTGGACGAATTCAGCGAAGCCGAAGGCAGCATGCCGATCGAGCCCGTCAGCATCGCGGCTTCGTCCGACAGGATGTCGCCGAAGATGTTGCCGGTGACGATCACGTCGAACTCACGCGGGGCGCGCACCAACTGCATGGCGGCGTTGTCCACGTACATATGCGACAGCGTCACATCGGGGAATTCGCGGCTGACGTCGATGACGATGTCACGCCAGAACTGCGAGGTTTCCAGCACGTTGGCCTTGTCCACGCTGCACAGGCGCTTGCTGCGCTTACGCGCGGCCTCGAAGCCCACGCGCGCGATCCGGCGCACTTCCGACTCCGCGTAACGCATGGTGTCGTAGCCTTCACGCTCACCGGCGAACGCGCCATCGGGCGCGCTGCGTTGACCACGCGGCTGGCCGAAATAGATATCACCGGTCAGTTCACGGATGATCAGGATGTCCAGGCCCGACACCACTTCCGGCTTCAGCGACGAGGCATTGGCCAGTTCGGGATAGAGGATGGCCGGGCGCAGGTTGGCGAACAGGCCCAGGGAACGGCGCAGGCCCAGAATGGCCTGTTCCGGACGGAACTCGCGCGGCAGGCTGTCGTATTTCCAGTCGCCGACCGCGCCGAACAGCGTGGCCTGCGATTCCTGCGCCAGCTTCAGCGTGGCGGGCGGCAGCGGATGCTCGAATTTGTCGAAGGCGGCGCCGCCCACGGGCTCTTCCTTCACGTCGAAGGGCACGTCCAGCGCCTTGAGCACGCGCACGGCCTGCTCGACGATTTCCGGGCCGATACCGTCGCCGGGGAGAACAGCAATCTTATGGGTCATTACGAGATCCAGATCGAAAATAAAAGCATTGATACGTCGAATCCGCAGGCCGGAGTCCTATGGCGGATTCGCTTATGGCGGATTCACTTATGGCGGGTTCGTATTGCAGGTCACACCGCGGATTCATAGTGCCGATTCACACGGCGAACCCAGGGGCAGGCAGGGCCCGCCCCTGGCAACCGACCTCACACCAACGGGCGGCCGCTATGCAACCAGGGATGGCGCGCCAGGCGCTCGGCTTCGAACGCGCGGATCTTGTCGGACTGACGCAGCGTCAGGCCGATGTCGTCGAAACCGTTGACCAGACAGTACTTACGGAAGGGCTCGATGTCGAACCCGATCTCGCGGCCGTCGGCGGCAACGACAACCTGGCGCTCCAGGTCAATGCGCAGCTTGTAGCCGCCAAACGCCTTGACCTCGTCGAACAGGCGCGCCACTTCGAATTCGGACAGGATCACCGGCAGCAGCCCGTTCTTGAAGCTGTTGTTGAAGAAGATGTCGGCATAGGACGGCGCGATGATGGCGCGAAAGCCATATTGCGACAACGCCCACGGCGCGTGCTCGCGGCTGGAGCCACAACCGAAGTTCTTGCGTGCCAACAGCACGCTGGCACCCTGGTAGCGCGGCTGGTTCAGTACGAAGTCCGGGTTCAGCGGACGCTTGCTGTTGTCCATGCCGGGTTCGCCATGGTCCAGATAGCGCAGTTCGTCGAACAGATTGGGGCCGAAGCCGCTACGTTTGATCGACTTGAGAAACTGCTTCGGAATGATCAGGTCGGTGTCGACGTTTTCGCGGTCGAGCGGGGCCACCAGGCCTTCATGAGTCGTGAATGCTTGCATGATCTGTGTGCGCCTTAACGAAGAGTGCGGACGTCGACGAAGTGGCCGGCGACTGCCGCCGCGGCCGCCATGGCGGGGCTGACCAGATGGGTGCGGCCACCCTGGCCCTGGCGCCCTTCGAAGTTACGGTTGGATGTGGAAGCGCAACGTTCGCCCGGTTCCAGGCGGTCGGCGTTCATGGCCAGGCACATGGAACAACCCGGCTCGCGCCACTCGAAACCGGCGGCGATGAAAATCTTGTCCAGACCCTCACGTTCGGCCTGCTGCTTGACCAGGCCCGAACCCGGCACCACCATGGCCTGCTTCACATTGGCCGCCACGCGACGGCCGCGCGCCACGGCCGCGGCGGCGCGCAGATCCTCGATGCGCGAATTGGTGCAGGAGCCGATGAACACGCGATCGATGCGGATGTCGGCCATCGGCGTATTGGGCTTCAAGCCCATGTATTGCAGGGCGCGCTCCATGCCGTCGCGACGCACATCATCTTTTTCCCGATCGGGATCCGGCACGCGATCTTCGATGGACAGCACCATTTCAGGCGAAGTACCCCAGGTCACCTGCGGACGGATGTCCTTGGCGTTGATTTCCACCACGCGGTCGAACTTGGCGCCGTCGTCGGTGTGCAGGGTGCGCCAGTACTGGACAGCCTGGTCCCACAGCACGCCGGTGGGCGAGAAGGGACGGCCGCGGAAGTATTCGATGGTCTTGTCATCGACCGCCACCATGCCCGAGCGCGCGCCGGCTTCGATGGCCATATTGCACACCGTCATGCGGCCTTCGACCGACAACGCGCGGACCGTGCTGCCGCCGAACTCGATGGCGTGGCCGGTGCCGCCGGCGGTACCGATGATGCCGATCACGTGCAACACCAGGTCCTTGGCCGTACAGCCGAAGGGCATGTCGCCTTCGACCTTGATCAACATGCTCTTGTTCTTCTTCATCAGCAGCGTCTGGGTGGCGAGCACGTGCTCGACTTCCGACGTGCCGATGCCGAAGGCCAGCGTGCCGACCGCACCGTGGGTGCTGGTGTGCGAATCACCACAGACCACCGTCATGCCCGGCAAGGTAGCGCCCTGCTCCGGTCCGATGACGTGCACGATACCTTGGCGCAGGTCATTCATCTTGAATTCGGTGATGCCGTACGTGTCGCAGTTCTTGTCCAGCGTATCGACCTGCAGGCGCGAAATGGGATCGCTGATGCCCTGCTCGCGATGCAGGGTGGGCACGTTGTGGTCCGCCACCGCCAGGTTGGCGTCGACGCGCCACGGTTTGCGGCCGGCGTTTTCCAGCCCTTCGAACGCCTGCGGGCTGGTCACTTCATGGACCAGGTGGCGATCGATATAGAGCAGACAGGTGCCATCGGACTCTTGGTTGACGACGTGCGCGTCCCAGAGTTTGTCGTAGAGGGTTTGGGCCATGAGCTTCACCGAATCAGGGGAAAACCAAGAAGGAAGCCGATTATGCCCCTGCGCCTAAGCTAGTACAACGGCAGCAGTAATACTAGTACAAGCAGTACCACGCAGCGGCACGCCAATGCTGCGGCGCACATTGCGCAACGGGGGTGACGCGCTGTTGCCCGTCACCCCCGTTCAGAACCCATGTTTTGCGGTCTACGCGCCGCGCTGCCCGCGCTGGCGCAGGGCATGGTCGATCAGCACCAGTGCCATCAACGCTTCCGCGATGGGCGTCGCGCGGATGCCGACGCAAGGGTCATGACGGCCCAGGGTCTGCACGGAAGTGGGATTATTGGCCCGATCGACGGAACGGCGTTCGACCCGGATACTGGACGTCGGCTTGATCGCCAGGGAAACCGTCACCGGCTGGCCTGAAGAGATCCCGCCCAGCACACCGCCGGCGTTATTGCCCAGGAAACCGTCGGGCGTCATCTCGTCGCCATGCTGCGAACCGCGCTGGGCGATGCTTTCAAAACCCGCGCCCATGGATACACCCTTGACGGCGTTCAAACCCATCATGGCGTGGGCGATATCGGCGTCCAGGCGATCGTAGACCGGCTCGCCCCAGCCGGCGGGCACGTTTTCGGCAACGACCTCGATACGCGCGCCGATGGAATCGCCATCACGGCGCAGCTCGTCCATGAAGGCTTCCAGCTCGGCCACGATGCTGGCGTTGGGCGCGTAGAACGCGTTGCGCCCCACTTCGTCCCAGCTTTCGAAGGGAATCTTGATGGCGCCCAACTGGCTCATATAGCCGCGTATGCGCACCCCGTGATTTTCCGCCAGCCACTTCTTGGCAATGGCACCGGCAGCCACGGTGGGCGCCGTCAGGCGGGCGGACGAACGGCCGCCGCCGCGCGGGTCGCGCACGCCGTATTTCTTGAAGTAGCTGTAGTCGGCATGACCAGGGCGGAACGTATCGACCAGATTCGCGTAGTCCTTGCTGCGCGCGTCCGTGTTGCGAATCAGCAGGCCGATAGGCGTACCCGTCGTGACACCCTCGAACACGCCCGACAGGATTTCCACCTGATCAGCCTCCTGGCGCTGCGTCACGTGACGGGACGTGCCGGGACGACGCCGATCGAGTTCAGCCTGGATATCAGCGGCCTCCAGGGGCAATCCGGGCGGACAGCCATCCACCACGCAGCCGATGGCCGGACCGTGCGACTCGCCGAAATTCGTAACGCAAAAAAGAGTGCCTAAGGTATTGCCGGACATGGTGAAGAACTGGAAAATGCGTGACCCGCGTCCCGGAAGAGGTCGCGGCATGGGGGAAATCAAAGTGGATTATGACATTGCCAGCGGAAAACCGGCTGGGCTGGATCCGTCAGGAGCGCGACGGCGAATTTGACGGAAAAATTGCATGCAACGAAAAAGACGGCAATAAATTCTCATAATGAGGAGATTTGTCGATAATTTTCGTTGTTGATTGATAGGTCGCTCCCACCGCACAATGCTAACCCACTGAAAACACTGGATGCTTTCTGTATCACGGCCTTGCGCGTCCGTCCGTGTCTTCCGAGCAACCTGGCTTTTTCATTCGCGTAGCCTCGCGCCGGGATGTCTAACGACACCCTGGCTGGTTTGTCGTTTGCGCTGCGCTCCCATCCTTGTTAATAGGGACAGAGACTGCATGTACGCTCGCTTTCCACAGCTGCACGGCTCGCGCCTGGCAGCGGACTCGCTCGCAATTCGGTCGCTACGCCCGGGCTCGACCCGTGGGCGCGGCGCGCCGGCGCCTTGAGCGCTTTGAGCGCCCACCCGCAAGCCCAGCCCCAGGCCCCCATGACGCTGCCGCCCGCCCCGCCGCCCGCCCAGGCTCCCAGCCTGCCGCAGGACGACGCCTGGCAGCCGCCGGCCGACGTGCCGCGCCGACGCGGTTTGGCCATCGCCCTGGCCGCGCTGTTGGGTGCCATGGTCCTGCTGATCATCATGGCGGGCGCGACGCTGTACGAGCAGTCGCGCACCGCCTCGCAGCCCAATGGCGACGATGCCGCGTTTTATAGCTACCGCCTGGTTTCGCAGGTCAATGGCCTGGCGACGGCCGCCAACCGTGCCGCGGGTGGCGGCGACCCACGCGATTTCAACCAGCGGCTGCAAGCCCTGTCCACTTTCGTCAATCCCGGCACCGCTGAAAGCGCTGCCGGCCTGGCCCTGCTGCGCGCCATCCCCGCCGCCGACCGCGACCTGATCGGCCTGGACGATCAACTGCGCACATGGCACGACACCGCGGAAATCAAGGACCCGGTGCGCGTGCGCCAGGCCGCCGTCGAAGTGTCCGACCGCGCCGAGGAATTGCGTGGCATCGCCGACCGCATCGCCAACGCGGTCCAGCGCGAACAAAGCACCATCACGCACGGCAATCGCGCCCAGCTGGCGCAAGGCTTCCGTAATCTCGAGTGGACCCTGGCGGGCCTGATCGCCGGCACGGTGATCCTGGCCATCTGGCTGCTGGTGCTCAATCGCCATGCGCGCCACTTCAACCAGCGCATGGCGCAGGCCAACGCCCGGCTGGAATCGGCGGTGGCGCACCGCACGCGCCAATTGGTCTGGCTGGCCAACACCGATCCCCTGACCGGCCTGAAGAACCGGCGCGCCTTCATGGAGACCGCCGAAGCGCAGATTCTGCAATGCCGTCGCTACCCCCATCCGCTGGCCGCGCTGTTGATCGATATCGATCACTTCAAGTCCATCAACGACCGCTACGGCCACCACGTGGGCGACCAAGCCATCCGCCGCGTCACGGACACGATCACCAATACCCTGCGTGACAGCGACATCGTCGGCCGCTTCGGTGGCGAGGAATTCGCTGCATTGATGCCGCACACCGACCTGCCGGCCGCGCTGGTCGCCGCCGAACGGCTGCGCCAGGCCGTGGCCGGCATGAAAATCGGCCTGCTCGAAGGGGGTCCTCTGAGCATGACCATCTCCATCGGCCTGGCCCTGCATGAGCCGGGGCTTTCGCTGGATACCTTGCTGATGCGCGCCGATATGGCGCTGTATCGTGCCAAGAGCGGCAGCCGCAATCGCGTCGAGATCTACGGCCGCGAACGCGAAGAAGTCGCACAGCAGCAGTAACGGCCGACCTTTCCTCGCGCAACGGGTCCAGCGCCTTCGCCCAGGCCTGGATCCTCGCCTTGCCCACGCCAGGATCCTCGCCTTTGTCCCGGCCGGGATGCTCGCCTTTGCCCAGGCACACCTGGCCGCGTACACTAGCGCCGCATTCAACCGGCCACGATAATCACAACGCGAAGACCATCGTGACCGCTGCCGTACCTGAACGATTGCACGCCGCGCACGTACAACGTAGCAACTTCGAGTATCCACCATGTCCCTATTGCGCACGACCCTGCTTGGCATCGCGGCCGTCACCGCGCTGCTGCTGATTGGTTCCCAGGCGCTTACCCTCTACACGGCGGCCAGCGCGCTCGATCACGTGATACTGGCGCTGACGGTGGTGGTGGCCGGACTTTGCTGGGCCGCCAGCGCCGTCGTCCTGCTGCGCTGGCTGGACCGGCGGCTGCTAGCCGAACTGAGCCGACGGCTGCGCGCCCTGGGGAGTCACGACAGCGGCCAGGATAGAAACGAGACCAGGGATGAAACCCGGGAAGAGACCCGCGGGGAGACCCGTGGCCAGCCCCGCAGCGAGACCCGCGCCGTGCCCCCGCTGCCGCCGATGCGCGAGTTCGCCGATGTGAACGACGCACTGGCACGGGCGAGCGACCTGTTCCGCGCCACGGCGGAAGAAGCCAGCGCTCGCATCGAATCGATGCAGGTGGAACTCAATCTCGACCCCGTCACGCGCCTGCCCAATCGCCGCTATTTCCATAACGAACTCCGCCGCGCGCTGACCCTGGCCGACAGCGCCGGCCACGTCCTGATGTTCCGCCAACGTGATCTGATCGAGATCAACCGCCGCATGCCGCGCGAAAATGTCGACCAATGGCTGCGTTCGCTGGCTCACAGGCTGGACCAGCTCCTGGGCCGCCGCCACGCGCCGCCCTACCTGCTGGCACGGCTGAATGGTTCGGACTTCGCGCTGCTGATGCCGGCTGCCACGCCGGCGCAAGCCCTGCAGGCCGGCGAAAAATTGCGCCTGGAATTGCGCGCATTGCGTCTGGCGCTGGGCGAGCAGCGCTGGTGCCGCTGGGCGTTGGCCATGGACCACTATCGCCCGCAAGACCAGGCCAGCGATCTGCTGGCGCGCCTGGACCACGCCTTGATGCGCGCGGAAAGCAGCGACGACGACGCGATCGAACGCGCCAACGACGAAAACCGCGGCGACAACACCGGTGAACATCAATGGCGCGACACCCTCATCGCCGGACTGGACCAGCATAGGTTTTCCCTCGACGTCCAGGGCCTGCGCGGCGCCGACGATACCGTGCTGCGCAACGAGGCAACCCTGGTCCTGCATGATGCCGACACGCCAGCGCCTGTCACCGCCACGCGCTTCATGCCCGCCGCGATCCGCCTGGGCCTGAGCGCGGAATGCGACATCCAGGCAGTACGGCTGGGCCTGGACTGGCTGGTCTCGCACCAGGGGCAGTTGGCCATCCGCCTGGCGCTGGCCTCGCTTGCGCAGTCCAACTTCCTGCCCCGTCTTGGGCAATTGCTGCGCGACCGCCCCATGCAGACGGCGCGGCTGGTCCTGGAGATCGACGCGCATGGCCTGGCCGACAACTATGCCGCCGCGCGCACGCTGTGCGAAGTGGCCACCGACGCGGGCGCGCGGGTGGGCGTGCGCCGCCTGTCGAAAGACTTCGCCGCCATGACGCGTCTGCATCAGTTGCCGATCTCCTACGTCAAGCTGGGCGGTGAATTCATCAAGGGAATGACGCAGAGTCCCGGCAGCCGTCATCTGGCCGCTTCGGTCAGCGACACGGCCCGCCAGTTGAGGATCGATGCCTATGCCGTCGATATCCCTGACGACAAGACTGAAGCGCTATTGCGCGAGCTGGGCATCATTCCCGCGTGGAGCGATGCCACGACGGGCGTAAGTGCGTGATGCGCGAACGCCGCAATGACGCCGCGGCGGCGATCGCTGAAGCGGCGACGGCGAGAGTAGCAATAACGGGAGCAGCAATTGTTGAAGCAACGGTCATGGTAGGAGCAAAGCTTGAAGCCGCAGCCATTGACGCAGCGCAAGCAATGCGGCAGCAACCATTGAAGCAGCCAGCCTTCTGAGAGATACTTTCGGCCGTGCAGAACCTCCTGAACACGTTCTCCTTTGCCAGCACCGGCGCCTATTGCGCGCTCGGCGCCGCCGTGCTCATTTTCCTGGTGAGCGGGGCCGCCTGGACGCGGCGACGTTCGGCCGCCAGCGCCGGCGCCACCGTGCTGGCGGCTATCGCGATTTTCCTGCTGCTAAGCGGCGCCGTCGTGGCGGCTTATGCCGGCGCGCTGCTAACGCTGGTGCTGGCCATCGCCTTCGTTCTCAAGGCGTCCGGCCAGGATGCATCCGGGCGCGACACGCCCGGGCGGACGCAGCAACCCCCGACCACGGGCCACGCCGCGGGCACCGGAATGGGTACGGGCATGAGCACTGGCATGGGCAACGGCATCGGCAACGGATTAGGCGCCGCGGCCGGCGGCGCCCAGGCCCTTGCCAAATCAGCCACGCTATCGACGATGCCATCGGGCGACGGGCATGCGCTGATCGAACAGCGCCTGTCGGCACTGGCCGATGCCCTGGAACGTCAGCGTCAAATGCACTCCTTGATGTCGCACGAGATGCGCGCGCCCGTATCCACCATCAGCATGGCCACCCAGTCGCTGGAAATGGTGCTGGCCGGCAGCGGCGAGGAAGTCGACCGGCGCCTGGACCGCATCAGCCGCGCGGTAGTCCGCATCACGGAGTTGATGGACCAGTTGTTGAGCCAATCGACGCTGGAAGACGACGCCATGGCGCCGCAACGCACCCGCGTGGAACTGGGCGAGCTGGCGCGCGAAGTCGCCGCCGGCCTACGCGGTGAAGCCGCGCATACGCTGCAAGTGCTGGCGCCGACGCCCGTCGAGGCATGGTGCGATGGCCCGTTGAGCGGCGTGGTACTGCGCAATCTGATCCACAACGCGATCAAATACTCGCCCGCCGACCAGCCGATAGAAATCGAAGTACGCGCGGCCGCCGACGGTGCCATGGCCACGATTACCGTGACCGACCATGGGCCGGGCATCGAGAAAGACGTGCAGGAAAAGATTTTCGACCCGCATTTCCGCCGCGCCGCCCATCGCGAAACCAAGGGCTTGGGTTTGGGCCTGCATCTGGTGCGCAAGATATGTGAACGCCAAGGCGGACAACTGACGGTGGCGAGCGAACCGGGCCACGGGGCCCGGTTTACGATGGCGCTGCCGACCAGGCAGGAAAGCTGAACTCAGCCTCGCGTTTGGGCTTCAACCCGGGCTTGAGACCCCGGCTTAAGACTCCGGCTTAAGACCCAGGCTTCAGAGCCAGGCTTCAGACTCGGCTGTCGCCTCAGGCCGCGAACACGTAGCCTTGCCCACGGACGGACAAGACCGGCAGCTTCATCCCGCTGGATTGCGCCTTGGCGCGCAGACGGCTGACCAGCACGTCGATACGCCGCAATTCGAAATCGCTGGGATTGGTGGGATTGAACAACTCCGACAGCGCCTGGCGGCTGACAACGTTGCCACTGGCCTCCATCAAAGCATTCAGGAACAAACGCTCCTGCGCGCTCAGATGCAGCGAAGCGCCTTCCGGCGACACCAGAATCCAACCACCGTCCTGCAGGGACCAGGCCTGCGACGCACTGCGGTCGGCGCCCGGCGTCGGCGCGGGGCCGCGCGACAAGCGCATGCGCCGCGCCAGACTGCGGATCACGGAACTCAGCTCAAGCAGGTCGACCGGCTTGGTCATGTAGATATCGGCGCCGCCTTCCAGGCCGCGCACGCGATCTTCCAGGGCGGCCCGGCCTGTCAGCATGACGATGCCGACAGGGTGCAGGGCACGCAGGCGCGTGGCGACGGAAAAACCATCCTCACCGCCTTGTACATTCGCGTCCAATATGACGACATCGCAAGGTTGGGTTTCGATCTGGCGATAAAAATCCGCGGAATTCCCACATGCGAAAGAGACGCGGAACCCATAACCCCCCAGTCCCAGCACTAACTCTTCACGAAAATCCGCATCATCCTCTAACAGACCGATACACAGGACCCCGTCTGCGGCTTGCGTTTGCACGATACATATTCCTTCGGGAAATGCGCCAAGTCACGCCGGAACGGTATTTCTCCCGGAAATAATGCGTGACCTCCTAAGCCAGCGCTCGGCATCGGCCCTGGCAACATAGCGAAAAGCCGGATAAAAGATCGAAAATATGAGTCTTTTTATCTCTTATTTACAAATCCTTCCCGCTTTGCGGAGGATGCACCAAAAGCGCATACATTGCAATAAAGGATGTCTGTTCTATCTAATGAGAAGCAGAATACTTTCAACAGATGCGACTTTTTCACGACGAACAACTAACTTCAAGGTCGCTTGCCCAATCAGGAGGCAGGCTGGCGTAAATTTCCGCCCCAGCGTGAACATCGAAAGGATTCCTAAGTATCCGCAAAAGTTCGACAAGAACTGAAGTATCACCCTGCTTGGCTGCGCGAATTGCATTTTCTGCAAGATGATTCCGCAACACATAGAGAGGATTGATACGATTCATCGCTAGCGCGCGCGCCTCGCGGTCCCCGCCGAGGTCATCTTGCCGTGCTGACCACTGTTGCAACCACGCCGCAGCGGCGTCCCTGTCCATGTACAAATCCAGAAATGGCTGGGTCTGGCCAAGCAAGGCGTCGCTCAAGTGGCGGAAAGTCAAAGTGAAGTCGGCGCGCTGGTCATGCATGAGCTTCAGCAGACCGTCCAGCAGTGCTTCGTCGTCGACGCGCCAGGAGCCGATGCCCAACTTGGCCGCCATGCCGTCGTGAAAAGCCGTGGTGAACTGGGGTTCGAAGGCCTCCAGTTCCGCCTTCACCGCGTCGACGTCACCAATCAGCACATTCAGGGCACCGCCCAGACGGTACAGATTCCACAAGGCCACCGACGGCTGCCGATTCCAGGCGTACCGTCCCTGGTTGTCGGAGTGATTGCACACGTGATCGAGACGGAAGGCGTCCATGAAACCATAGGGGCCGTAGTCCAGCGTCAGGCCCAGGATGGACATATTGTCGGTATTCATGACGCCATGGCAGAAACCGACGTGCTGCCACTGCGCCATCAGCCGCGCCGTGCGCCCGATGACCTCGCGCAACAGGGACAGATAGGGCGCAGCGCCCTCGCCCGCCGTCCGGCAAGCCGGGTAGTAGTTATCGATCACGTAATCGGCCAGTTGGCGCAGCAGCTCGGGTTGGCGGCGCGACGCCCAGTGCTCGAAGGAACCGAAACGGACGAAACTGGGCGCCATGCGGGTGACGATGGCGGCGGTTTCCACCGTTTCGCGTATCACGGGGTCGTCGGACACGACCAGCGCCAGCGCGCGTGTGGTGGGGATGCCCAGCCCATGCATGGCTTCGCTGGCCAGGTATTCGCGCACCGACGAACGCAGCACCGCGCGGCCATCACCCATACGGGAGTATGGCGTCAGTCCCGCGCCTTTCAGTTGCAACTCCCAATTTCCTTGCGGTCCGCGCACCTCGCCCAGCAGATGCGCGCGGCCGTCACCCAATTGGCCGGCCCAGACACCGAACTGGTGCCCGCTATAGACGGCGGCCAGGGTGGCGCCACCCGGCAAAGGATCCAGGCCCGCGAAAACACGCAGAAACGCCTCGCTGCCCAAGGCGCGGGGATCCAGCCCCAGCAGGGCCGCCGCGTCCTCGTTGGCATGCAACAGGCGTGGGGCAGTCAGTCCTTGCGGCTCGAGCCGGGTATAGAAATCCGGCGGCAAGGCCGCGAAGGAGTTGTTCAGTGACAGTTCGTCCAGCGAGGCAGCCAGGGACATGATCGAAGCTCGATAAAAGTGAGAATGAAGTGGGGACCGTCAAAGTCAGGTCACCCCCTGAGTACGATCCTCGGCACACACCCGAATGCGGCCGCCAGGGCCAGCCCCACTCAGGTCCGCGTGGCCAGTTTGCGTCGCCGCGCGGCACGCTTGGCCGGCCACACATACATAATGGCGCTCACGAAAAATACCAGGGCCAGCGCAAGCTCCAGACCCGCCAATGCCGCCGAGACAGGCGCCAGGTCGGACATGACCCGCACCGCGCCCTCCATGATGTAAAGCAGCGACAACATGCTGGCCCATTGGTAGGTGTAGAGATCGCCCCGCACGATGCCGCCCAGCGGCAGCGCCAGCGGCAAGGCCTTCAGGAGCATCCACGACCCGCCTGGACGCAACGGCGCCAGGACGGTTTCCCAAAGGACACACAATACGAGCAGGGCGACCAGCGCAACCGTCGCAACGCCACGCAGCCAGGAGTTGGTTTGACCATTCATGCTGCTATTATCGCCTGATGAATCACCCAGTACAGTCGGCCGCCGCAACGCCGGCAGGGCCCGAAGCGCCACCGCAGCGAACCTCATGGACGGGTCGCACGGTCAGGCTTTTGCGTTTTGCCGCCAGCAGGACCGCCGAAGAAGAGTTGTTGCAGGTCGCATCCAGCCTGACTTTCACCACCGTCCTGGCCCTCGTCCCCATGCTGACCGTGGTGCTGTCGCTGTTCACCGCGTTCCCGGTGTTCCAGGAATTCCGCGTTGCGCTGGAAAATTTCCTCAGCACCAGCCTGATGCCGCCGGCGGTGTCGGACAACATCATGAACTACCTGAACCAGTTCGCCCGCCAGGCCTCGCGCCTGACGGCGATCGGTGGCGCGTTCCTGGTGGTCACGTCGATCCTGCTGATCATGACGATCGACAAGACGTTCAACGATATCTGGCATGTGACCCG
Organism: Bordetella sp. LUAb4; assembly: GCF_021325795.1. Classification (GTDB taxonomy): domain Bacteria; phylum Pseudomonadota; class Gammaproteobacteria; order Burkholderiales; family Burkholderiaceae_B; genus Bordetella_C. The sequence continues at coordinate 642,286 of NZ_JAHPZX010000002.1, forward strand.
TCAGCGCCCCCTGGCCCAGCGGGCCCTGATCTACTGGGCCGCGGTGACCTTGGGACCCGTGGTGGCGGGCGGCAGCCTGTGGGCCACGTCATTCCTGGCGCGGGAATCCATGGGGCTGGTTCGGGACGTGCCCAACCTGATCGGCCTGACGGTGTCCGTGCTGCCGCTGGCCTTGACCGGATTGGGCTTCGCCGCCCTGTTCTTCATCGTGCCCAACCGCCGGGTCTACTGGCGCGACGCCCTGGCCGGCGGCATCGGCACGGCCATCGTGCTCGAACTCATGAAGGCGGCTTTCGCCTATTACCTGACCCGTTTCCCCACATATACGGTGATCTACGGGGCATTCGCCACCCTGCCGATTTTCCTGTTGTGGATCTATTTGTCGTGGCTGGCCATTCTGTTCGGCGCCACGGTCGCCGCCAGCCTGCCGCTGTTGCGCATGGGGCGGTGGGAAGTCAATCGCGAGCCGGGCGCCACCTTCATAGACGCCATCGGCGTGCTGCGCTGCCTTTACGAGGCACAGGGCCAGGTGCCGTCCGGCCGCAGCGCCAGCGGCATGGCCGCCACGCTGCATCTGCATCATGATGAATTGAACTCGGTGCTGGAAGGCTTGAGCGACCTGGGCATGGTCACACGTACCCAGGATCTGCGCTGGATCCTGTGCTGCGATCCGCAGCGCACCCGCCTGGATGCCGTCATCGACCGCTTCCTGCTGGACCGCGGCCAGCCGCGCCTGAAAGATTTCCCGGAAGTCATCGCCATTGCCCAGGCCGCCCTGGAAGGCCGCGCCGCGCCCACGCTGGAAGAACTCATGCAGGAAGCGCAGAATACGGACTCGGGGTCGGCGGACATCCTTAGAATCGAATCAATCAAGAAATAATCCCGGGTTCGCCCTAGGAGGAAATCATCATGTTGAAAGTCAGTGAAATCTTGCGGGTCAAGGGCGATACGCTCTTCACCGCCACCCCGGACACGCCGGTGTCCCGTGCCGTCGAAATCATGGCCGAACAGGACATCGGCTCGGTGGTCATCATGGAATCAGGCATGCTCTGTGGCATGCTGACTTTCCGTGAAATCATCCGCCACGTCCACGCCAGCGGCGGCAACGTGGGCAATGCCACCCTACGCAGCATCATGGACGACGCGCCGGTCAGCGTCACGCCCAACACCAGCGCCGACGAAGTCCAGCGCCTGATGCTGGAACGCCACGCCCGCTACATCCCCGTCATGGACGGCCCGATGCTGATGGGCGTGATTTCCTTCTACGACATGGCACAGGCCATCGTGGCGGCCCAGCAGTTCGAAAACAATATGCTGAAGGCCTATATCCGCGACTGGCCCATGGACGAAGAGAACACGGCGGCGCCGGGAGCCTGAGGGCCGGCCAGCGGGGCCACGGGGTCACGCGGCAGCAGGGCCACGGGACCACGGGGTCACATGGCAGCAGGGCCGCGGAATATCAAGCGGCGACGGCCGCCAGGTCGTCACCGTCCTGGCCCAGGCCTTCGCCCTGGCCCTGAGGCTGATCTTCGTTTTCAGGCAGATCGTCCCTGCCGCCGCGCTGGCGCGGATCATGCAGGCTGCGCCAGGCTTCGTAAATCAGGCCAGGGTCCTCGTCGCGCAGGCGCGCGGCGTCGGACAGGATGCGGCGCCAGCGGCGCGCACCCGGCTGGCCGTTGACCAGGCCCAGCAGGGGCCGTACCAGAATGCGCAGCGGCACGCCCCTGGCAACCTGGCTGGCGGCGTAGCGCGTCATCGCATCCACCACTTGGGCATCGCCAGGCAGACGCAGGGACGGCCACAACTGGTGGGAAATTTCCGAAAGTACGCGCGGCGTATGCCAGGCCGCGCGGCCCAGCATGACGCCGTCGAAGCGCTCGAGCGCCTGCACGCAAGCATCGGCCACATCCAGGCCGCCGTTGAGTACCACGGTGCAATCGGGGAAATCCTGCTTCAGGCGCAGCGCATCGTCATAGCGCAGAGGCGGAATCTGCCGGTTGTCCTTGGGTGACAGGCCCTTGAGCACGGCGTTACGCGCGTGCACGACAAACACCCGGCAGCCCACGTCATACAGCTTGCCAACGAAATCCCGCAGGAAGCCATAGGACTCGTCGTAATCCAGACCCAGGCGGTGCTTCACCGTGACAGGCACGTCCACGGCGTCCTGCATGGCCTTGACGCAATCGGCCACCAGGTCCGGCTCGGCCATCAGGCAGGCGCCGAAAGCGCCGCGCTGCACCCGTTCGGACGGGCAGCCGCAGTTCAGGTTGATCTCGTCATAGCCGTATTGCTGGCCCAGCCGGGCCGCCTGGGCCAGCGCCTCGGGTTCGCTGCCGCCCAACTGCAGGGCCACGGGATGCTCCGCCGCGTCGAAGTCCAGGTGACGCGCGACGTCGCCGTGCAGCAAGGCACCGGTGGTGATCATCTCGGTGTAGAGGCGCGCGTGAGGCGCCAGCAGGCGATGGAAATAGCGGCAATGCCTATCCGTGACATCGATCATCGGAGCGACGCACAGCCGCCAGTCGGGAGCAGACACAGGAAATCGTCCAGGAAAAATATGGGCGTATTTTACGTCCTGGGGACTGGAGGCGCCCGGCGGTAGTCTAAAATTGCGCCGCTCGCCCTGCCAGACAGGGTGCCACCTCCAAACCGACACGATCCGATGGCTGTATTCACGACCGTAACCGACACCGACGCCCGCGACCTTCTGCAGGGCTACGACCTGGGCGAATTGGTATCGCTACGCGGCATTACGGCAGGCATCGAGAACACCAATTACTTTCTCACCACCACGGGCGGGGAGTACGTATTGACGGTTTTCGAGGTACTGACCTACGAGCAACTGCCTTTTTATATCGAACTCATGCACCTGCTGGCCGAGCGCGGCGTGCCGGTCCCGCAGCCGCAGACGCGGCGCGACGGCACGCGCCTGACCCGCATGCACGGCAAGCCCTGCGCCATCGTGTCCCGGCTGGACGGCGGCTATGAACCCGCCCCGGGGGTCGAGCACTGCCGCCTGACGGGCGCTACCCTGGCGCGGGCGCATCTGGCCTCGCACGATTTCTCCATGCGCCAGCCCAATCTGCGCGGCCTGGATTGGCAACTGCGCACGGCGCCCACGGTGCGTCCCTTCCTGGACGCGGAACAGGACGCCCTGCTCTCCCAGACCCTGGACGAATTGCAGCGCCTGTCCGCCACGCCCGCCTGGCAGACCCTGCCGGCCGGCCCGTCGCACTGCGACCTGTTCCGCGACAATGTGCTGTTCACCGGCACCTTCGAGGCGCCCCGCATGGGCGGCTTCATCGATTTTTACTTCGCCGGTTGCGACAGCTGGCTGTTCGACGTGGCCGTCAGCATCAATGACTGGTGCATAGACCGCGCCAGCGGCGCGATCGTGCCGGAATTGGCACGCGCCTGGCTGCAAGCCTATGCGGAGGTCCGGCCCTTCACCGCCGAAGAAAGGCAGATCTGGCCGTCCATGCTGCGCGCCGCCGCCGTACGCTTCTGGCTGTCGCGCCTTTATGATTTCTATTTGCCACGCCCGGCACAGACGCTCAAGCCGCACGACCCGCGCCATTTCGAAAGAGTGTTGCAGTTGCGCCACCGCGTGGTTCCGGAAGCCTTGCCCGTCAGCGGCCTGGCCCCATAATCAGGCAACATATATCACCTTGGCAGCGTAAGTACGAAACATGCAAGCAGCAGCCCTTCCCGCGACCGCCGGCTGGCAATGGGCTCGCGACGGACTTCGCCTTTTCATGCGCCAGCCGCTCCCGCTGTTCGCCTGGGCGCTAGCCATCAGCCTGATGGTCCTGTTCGCGACCTACACCCCGCCCGTCGGCCCCCTCTTCTTCGTCGCCCTGATGCCGGTGGTGACGCTGATGACACTGTCGGCCTGCAAGCACATCGAGGCGGATCGCACCATGCTGCCTTCGATGTGGCTCAAGCCGCTGCAGAAGCCCGGGGTGTTCAAGAAGCTGATGATCATGGGCCTGAGCTACGCCGGCCTCTGCCTGCTGGCGGGCTTCCTGGCCTTCATGCCCTTCGCCGACGCGCTTACCGAAGGCGTGCGGGCAGCCTCGGTCACGCAAGACTTGACGCCCTTCCTGATGGCGGTGCGTGGGCCATTGCTGGTATTCGCCATTCTGTACATCATCATCGCCGCGATGTTCTGGCACGCGCCCGTGCTGGTCGCGTGGCATGGGGTGCGCCTGGGGCAATCGCTGTTTTTCTCCGGCATCGCCTGCTGGCGCAACAAATGGGCTTTCCTGGTTTATGGGCTCACCTGGGTGGCCGCCTTTCTCACCATCAGCTACTGCGGTGACGTGCTGGTGATCCTGGGATTACCGCGGCACCTGGTCGGCATCCTGCAGATTCCCGTCCACATCGCGGCGGGCGGCGTTCTCTACAGCAGCTTCTACCCGGCCTATACCTCCGTTTTCAATATCAACAACGCCAGCCTGCAGTTCGACAACGGACACGGCACGGAGGCATGAGGCCAGCCGGCGCGGCGGCAAGCCGGCGACGACCTTGATGACCCGCCTGGCGCGATCCAGAAAAAACAGGTCCAGCGCGTAGCGCATGCCCAGTGTGTGCACGGCGCGGCACGGATGCAGCCATACGCCGACCGCCCTGCGTGGCGGGCGCCGGCCGGCCAGGCCGCGGAACCGGGCGCACCAGCGCCGCAGAGGCAGCACTCGCGGTGGCCGCGGTGCCGGTGATTTCGGCAGTGGCCCGGGGGCCCGTAGTCGCTGCCTTCGGGCTGATGACAAACTCACTGCAGCGCCTCGCGCAATTGCATGACGATGGGAAAGCCCAACACCACGAAGGTGCAGGGAAAAATACACGTCAGCAGTGGCAAGAGCATCTTCACTGGCGCCCGCATGGCCTGCCGCTCGGCCCGCTGAAAACGTTCCGCCCGCCGTTGCTCCGCCTGCACGCGCAGGATGGGCCCCAGGCTCATGCCCAGGCTGTCGGCCTGCGCCAGCGCCGTGACCAGGATGCGCACGCCATGCAGATCCGTGCGCACGGTCCAGGCATGCAGGGCATCCAGCCGCGCCATGCCGGCCCGCATATCGCCCAGGGCCCACTGCAGCTCGTCGCGCAAGGGCCCCGGCGGCCCGTATTCGACGGCCTGCTGCAGGGCCCCTTGCAGATTCAAGCCCGCTTCCACACACAGCGTGGCCATATCCAGCAGGAAAGGCAGTTCCTTTTCCATGCGCCGTGCCCGCGTGCGCGCCCGCCCACGCAAAGCATGCCTGGGCAGGGCGGCGCCCAGACCAGCCCCTATCAGGCCGGCGGTCAGCCACATGCGCGAGCCGGCCTGCGCGCCCCACAGGCCGGCCAGCAGCAACGCCACCGCCGCCGCGCACAAGGCGGACAGATAGCTTGCCGCGATCACATGCGCCGGCGTCAGCAAACGTTCCAGCCCTGTACGTTCAAGCAGGCGGCGCAACCTTGCCCGGCTGCGCCAGGACAGGAAAAGCCAGCCGCTGCGCGCGATGCTGTCCAACCATGGCCAGACGGCGCGCCACAGCGGCGGCAAACCCGGCCGGTCCGCTTGCCCGCGCCACAGGGGCAGCAACCAGCCGCGCAGCAACAGCGCCAGGCAGGCGGCGCACAGCGCGGCGAGCGTCACGGCGACGCCGATCACGGCGGCGCCCCTCGCGTATCAGCCATGTGCGGCCCCCCCTCTCGTGCAGGCCATATTCGTCCCCCGTCTGCCGCGGGCGCTCAGATGTCGATGTCCACGATGCGCCGTATCCAACATACGCCGGCGACCTCCAGCACCACCAATATCGACAGGACCGACCAACCCAGCGCCGTGTGCCACAAGGGCTGCATCGATACGGGATCCAGATACGCGAGCACCACGGCCATGCCGGGTGCCAGCAATCCCACTACCCACGCTTGCAGGCGTCCTTGCGCGGTCAAGGTCAAGACCCGGTCGCGCAGCAGTTGCCGCGCGCGCAGCATGGCGGCGATGCGCTCCAACGTCTCGGCCAGGTTGCCGCCGCTGTGTGCCGCCACCCGCAATGCCGATACGAGCAAACCCGTGGCCTCGGAAGGCAGCCGCGCCTGCAGGTTGCCCAGCGCGGCGTCGAAGGACAGTCCCAGACGCTGTTCGCGCAACATGAGTCCGAATTCCTGCGTGAGCGGTGGCGCCGATTGGTCGACGATATGCCGCAGGGCGCCGGCGACGCTGGCACCGGCTCGCAGGCCGGCCGCCAAGGCCTGCAAGGTGTCCGGCAGTTGAGCGTCGAAACACGCATGGCGGCGCCGTCGCAGCGCGGTGATAAGCAGATGGGTCGCGCGTATGGGCGCGGCACCGCCCGCCAGCGCCACCACCACGCTGCCGGTGACGGCGTAAAGCAAGCCGGCGAACATCACGCACAGCAGCACGTTGGCCGTCCACAGCTGGCGGGCATCGACGAACAGGAAGACCTCGCTGAGCCGCATCCCCGCCTCGTCGGTATAGATCCGCCGATAACGCCCCAGCGCCGTGGCGAACCAGCCGTAGCTCAGGCTGCAGGCCAGCATCGCGCACAGCGCCGTGCCGGCGGCGATCGCCCATAGCATCATGCCGCCCTCTCGCCCATGCCTGGCACCGGCCGCGCGCTACGGCGATCGAACAGGCAAGCCTGCGGTCCGCGTCCCTCTTCGCGCCAGCGTTCCACCAAACGCGGCGCCAATGCGCAACCCTGGAAATAACCTGGCCCGCTACGATCGAAGCGGAAAATCTCCTGAGTCTGGATGCAACCGCTTTCCATGCCCGTAATCTCCGTGATGGATGTGATCACGCGACGGCCATCGGCCAGGCGAGCCTGCTGCACGATGATGTGAATGCTCGACGCAATGTGTTCGCGCACCGCCGCCAGCGGCAGATCCATGCCCGCCATCAGGATCATGGTTTCCAGGCGGGCCAAGGCGTCACGCGGGCTGTTGGCGTGCAGGGTCGTCATCGACCCTTCATGGCCGGTGTTCATGGCGGCCAGCATGTCGAAAGCCTCCGCCCCGCGGCACTCACCGACGACGATGCGGTCCGGGCGCATGCGCAGCGCGTTGCGCACCAGGTCACGGATTTCGATGCGCCCGCGTCCCTCCTGGTTGGCCGGGCGCGCTTCCAGGCCGACCAGATGGGCGTGATGCAAGCGCAGTTCGGCCGCGTCCTCTATGGTGACGATGCGCTCGTCAGGCGGGATGGCGTTGGACAGAATATTCAACAAGGTCGTCTTGCCGGAACCGGTGCCGCCCGCCACCACCAGGTTCACTTTCTCGCGCACGCACAGCGTCAGGAACTGCATCATCGCGGCATCGAGCGAACCGATGCGCTGCAGGTCTTCCATCGTCAGCGCGTGCCGGGGAAATTTGCGTATGGTCAGGCAGGCTCCTTTCAGGGCAATGGGCGCCACCACCGCATTGACCCGCGAGCCGTCGGGCAGGCGCGCGTCCACCATGGGTGCGCTTTCGTCGATGCGCCGGCCGACAGGCGCGACGATTCTTTCGATGACGCCCAGAACCGCCTGTTCGCTGCTGAAGACGGCCTCGTGGCGCGACAAGCGGCCCCGGCTTTCGATATAGATTTCGTCATGGCGGTTGACCATGATTTCGCTGATGGCGGGATCTTCGAGCAGGGGCGACAAAGGACCCAGCCCCACGGCTTCGTCCAGCACCTGGCGCAGCAAGGCGCGCCGGTCCGCCTGCGGCGGCAGGCGCGTATCGTCGCGTACCAGGTCCTCCAGCAGGCGTTGCGCTTCACTGCGCAGCATGGCATCGCTCATGCGGGCGACGTCACGCCGGCGCAGATCCAACGCGTCCAACAGAGCAGCATGCAGGCGCTGGCGATGGGGCAGCATTTCCAGAGCGGCCGGGTCCCGCTTATCGTCCTTGGCGTCGTCATCCGGCGGACAGCCCACGGCGGGCACCAGGCGAAGCGCGCCGCCCATCTCCGGCGGCGGCGTCCCGGTCGCGGTGACGGGATGATCGAGCAGGCGCACGCGGATCAGGCAGGGCCCTACCAGGATCTCGTCGCTCGGTCCCAAGGGACCATGCTGGGCGATACGCTGCCCATTGACCAAGGTACCAGCGAGCGACCCGAGATCGTCGATCATGATGTCCCTGGCCACCACGGATAAGCGTGCGTGTTCGCGACCCACGCGCCAATGGCGTATGCGTATGTCGCAGTGGGATCCCCGGCCCACCAGCACCGGGGCGTCGAGCCGCACGAGGCGGTTCGCGCCATCATCGAAATGCAAGTCCAGTTCCAGCATGGTGTGCTCCGTACTCTCAAGGTGAATCAAGCGGCGCGGCCGGATGGCGCTTCCCGGGGGTGGCCGCGGGGGCAACGCCGGTGACGGGTGAGGCAGGACCGGCGACGGCAGCCGCCACCGCGCGCTCCGCCCCGGCTTCCCACTGGGAACCGCGGCCCCGGTAAGGGTCCCAATGCCGCGCGGGCGCGGCGCCGCTGGTTGGGGCAAGGGCCGCAGGCTGCAGCAGGCGCGGCGCGGCGTCGAACGATTCGCGCAAGACGGCCTGGCCCCGCCTGACAGTGGTGCGCATGGCGGGATCCTGACCGGTGACCACCGTCGGCGTAACGAAGATGGCCAGCTCGGTTTCCTGGACCTCTTCGCGGCGGCTGCCGAACAAGCCGCCTATCCATGGCAGCCGGCTTAAACCTGGCAGACCGGTCGTGGCGCGTACCTTGCGACGCGACAGAAAGCCGCCAATGACCAACGTGTGGCCGGACCGTACGTTGAACTCCGTCACGGCCCGGCGGGTCTTCAAAGCAGGCCCCGCCAAGGACGGCAGCGCCGCATCCACCGAACTGGCCTCCACTTCGATGCGCGAGCGCACGGCACCGCTGGCGCCGATGGAGGGCGTGATGCGCAAGGACACGCCATACGGTTTGAACAGGGTCTTCGCCTGGCCGTTGCGATCCGTCGTTGCATAGGGCACTTCGCCACCCGCCAGGAACTCGGCCGTGGCGCCACTGCGTGCCAACAGGCGCGGCTGGGCCAGCACCACGGCTTCGCCCGACTGTGCCAGCAGGTTCAAGCGCGCCCCCAGCAAGGCGTTCAGTCCCAGATAGCCGGACAAAGGCGCCGCGCGTAAGGGAGTGGCGATGGGCGCGCTACCCGGCCGCTTTTCCAGGCGGCCACTGGACAGGGCATCCAGGCTCACGCCGGTGTAGAGGCCGCCTTCGGTAGCGGCATCCCAGCGCATGCCCAATTCGGATAGTTGTCCGCGCGGCAGTTCGATCACCTGCACGTCCAGCTGGACCATGCGGTCCCAGCCGACCTTGCCGGTGAAGTCCAGCACCTGCGGATAACGTTCCGCCAGCGCCGCTACCCTGTCCTGATCCGCGTCGCTAAGATCATTGCCCTCGATCACGACATGCTCGCCGACCGCGACCCCGCGCGCGCCTGGAATGCGGGCCAGCAAGGTATCGATTTCGGCGCGGGCGCTGTGCGTGCCGGCCGGCAGGACACGCAGGTGATAGGCCTTGCGCCGGCCGGCCGCCCAGACATGCAGCGACGATTCGCCGGCGGCGCGCGCGAATACGATGACGTCGCGGCCGTCCGCGGCCAGGGCCTGCAGGACCCGCCCGTCTCCCACCGCCACGCGCTTGACGCCCTTGTGCGACAGCACACGGGTCTCGCCGACGAGCATGTCGATGATTTGGGCGGTTTCCCCGGCAGAGGGGCGTGCGCGCTCGGCATGGGTGGCAGGACTGGGCACGGAACTGGGCGCGGAACCGGCCGCGATGCTGACTGCCGGACTAGCCATCAACGCGGCGCACAGAATCAGATGGCCCATGCGAGGCAGGCTCGTCATTCGATAGCCGGTGGTCATCCGGTAGGGGGCCGTTATGCAGCAGACGAGCGTTATGCGAAGGCCCGTCATGCAATAGAGCTGGGAAATTCTCATGGCCGTTCTCCTTTCGTGGCGCGCGCGGCGGCCCGGGTCCGGCTGACCAAACCCTTGGGCAGGGGTGCATCGAAGAACTCGCCGGGTGCGGCGCGGGCGGCGTCTTCCTCGCTCAGGCCTTCATCTCCAGCCTGGTCGCCATACAGGATGGACACCGCCGGCACGGGCCGCTCGGCATGCACGCCCAGCAAACCGGCCAGGTCCCCCCTTGCGGCCACGGGAGCCGGCTGTTCATCGCGGTGATGGCGAAGAATCGCTGTGATGATGCCGTCCTGGCGCGCGGCGACCAGCTTCACGGCATCCTCGGGACCGGCATCCAGGGTGATGGTGGAATACGTCGCACCGTCCGCACCCTGCACATCGAGAGCGCCGGGTGCGTCGGGGGCGCCGGGTGCGTGCTCCTCACCCTCCCGACCAGCGTGCCGTCCCGTCGCCAACACGCGCACACCCTGTAGCAAGGGTGCGGTAATGCGCCGGTGCTGATGTTCGAACGACACATATAGATCGAGCAGATCTCCCGCCTGCAACATGCCGGACAGCGAATTGATGTCGTCTACCGGTATCGTGATGGCGCGTCGCCCCGTCGCCACGCGGCGCGACAGGGCCAGGGGTCCGGCACTGGTCAGATGTGCCACGAGCAAAGGCTCGCCCGCGCGCAGTCCATGCGTCAGCACACTGCCACTGACCTCGGCGACGTGTTCCGGCGGCAGGCTGCCGCTGACAGCCCATAACTCTGGAATATCCCGTACAGCGAGATGATCGGCCTCGACATGGATGCCGGCGTCGAGGTCACGTGCCGCCACCAGGCGCGGCACGGTAGGCACGCGCAGCTCAGCTTCGATCTGCGCGATGCGGCCCTGGATATGGTGGCGCGCCGCCCATGCCGACAGCAGACCCGCGGTGAGCGCGATGGTCGCCATGAGCCAGCGTTGACGGAAAAGGACATGCGCCATGGCCGCTCACTCCCGCCAATCCAGCACGGTGACGATGGCGCTGCCGGGCGGCTGCTCGACAACGACGACGGACAGTTGCGCGGATGCCTTGAACCAGCGACCGGGGAAAGCCGTATCCGCTTCGCTGGCGCGCCACCCCTCGCGTTGCAAGGCCACACGCAAGCGCTGCCGCAGGTCGGCGGGCGTTGCGCCATGCGTCCAGACCTGCTGCGCGCCAGTGACCCGCGCCTCCCGCCAACGGACATCGAAATGCAGTCGTGCGCCTTCGGGTTGCCAGGGCACCGGTGGCAGAGGAGCGCGTGATTCCTGGTCCAGCGGCAAATGGGACAACGTTCCTTGGACCCAGCCACGTCCGCCGTCCGTCAAGCGTGCCGACCAATGGGACTGTGCATCCATGCCGGATAGCACGACGAGGCCCGGCGCCACCAGCAGATCCCGCAACGCCGGCAATTGGTTCGACAGCCATTTGGCGATTTCGCGTATGTCACCGGGCGCTTCGAAAATCCATCCGGTCATTGGCTGCCCCTGCACCTGCAGTTGCTCGCCCGCCGACAGATAGCGTCCACCGGCTGGCAGTACGGGAGCGGGCGGGGCGGCAGGAACGGATGCGGCCAGCACCCGGCACGTCAACGCCATGATGAAAAACAATCCGATCCTCAGGGCCGCAGTGCACGATAGCTTCATGACTATCCCCGTCCTCGCTCATCGATCCGACGCGCGCCACTGCCGCGCGCCGTCATGTGCCACGAGGCGTTCGTTCGGGACCAGATCGGCCCAGCGCGATAGCCAGTCGAATTCAGGCGTGGCGCGTCCCCATCCCGCATCGATACGACGCAAGGCAAGCGCTGCTCGCTGTCCGGCACGCCGCGTACGGTCCGCGGCCCCGCGCCACCCTGCACGGTTATCGGCGATCCGTTGCTGCGTCTGGCTATCGCCGGCAGCGTGTCCCGCGCCGCTGATCAGCGCGGTATGCCGACGCAGGAGACCCGCGCCAGTGCCCGCGCCCTGCCTGACGGCATCGGCGTCAGCGTGCGCGGCGAGCAGCCCGTCATTCGCCATATTCCAATCCCGCCGCAGATCCGCCGTTGCGGCGCCGCCGGGCATCGAAAAGCCCACTTGCTTCGAAAAACCTGTTTTCTTCGAAAAACCTGTTTGCTTCAAGACGCCTTGTTCTATCGAAAGGCCTGCGGCCGCCGATGGATAAGCACCGACGGGCTCCGAGGCGATGGAAGACGCATAGCCGTCGCCGCCATGAGCCGCATCGAAAACCTGCAGGCGACTTGCATGAGTGACGCGCAGGCCATGGCCATGCCACTCCCCTAACATCGCCACGCCGCCTGACAGGGCCAGCAGCAAGGCAATGACAAGATTGGCCTCCAAAAGGGAAAAGCCTGCTTGTCGCCCCGATTCACCGCGCATCGCTGTCCCCCGCAGGGTTAGCGGATCCGAGCCCGAATCCGCGCAGTGAGCCGCTCATGGACCCGCCTATAGATTCCTTCGTCGATTCACCCGCCGCTCCGTCGCGCGCCGCCACCAGATGCGCCTGCCAATACGGACGAAACAGCGTGGCGATCTCGACTCGCCTGTCGTCGCGTGGCCGCGGCCTTACGAAATACGTTTCAGCCGCACTGCTCACCGTCACATGCTCGCCCGCTTCGAGCCCGGCGTAGGCGTATCGTCCTTGGGCATGGGGCGCGCCGCCGCCTGATAACGCGGGCAGAAGCTCCGCCGGTTGGCGCAACACGATCTCGAAACCGGCGGGCCGCGCGGCCCGATCCAAAGGCACCTCCGCGTAAGCTGCCATGCCGCGCCCCTGCCAACGTTGCCGCTGCTGCGAGGCATACGCGTAGGCCAGTGGATTGTTGTGGCCATTGAGCAAATCCCACCCGGCGTTCTCCTGCACCCACCGCCAAAAGCTCTGACGCGAAAAATCCGCCGGCGCGCGCGGCAGTACTTCATCAACCGCCTGCTGGCCAGGGTTGCGCACCTTGCCCCAACCCATTGCGTACTCACGGTAGTAGCACCCGATATATTTGTTCGAACGCAAGGCATGATGCGACTGCGTATCGACCGATTCCCAGGTGCCTTCGCGCGTCAATGAGGTGCCGCCGATGCGACGCAATTGATGCCTCAACGTCGGACAGCGGTAGCTGACCGGCCAGGGATTGAGCGCCAGGCCTTTGCGCGGACCAAGAAAGGCGTAACGGTCGGTGGCACGCAAGACCATGGGACGGAAGGTTCCCTCCAGGTGTCCCGAATAACGCTGCACGAATCCCGGCCAGTGATCTTGCGTGAAGGCCAGCGCCAGGCGGTCCCGCTGCACCGCCGCCCCCAGCGCGGGCCGCGGCCATTCGGGATAGTTCGCATGCAGCACCGTACGCATGGCTTGCTGCCGGGTCTCGGGCAAATCCCGCAATACGGCCCGCGCCGCGCGCGACAGCACGTCGTGCACCAAGGCATCGTGGCGCGCATGCGCATCGGCGAAGCGGTCCAGCGCGCCCGCCACGCCCTCGATACGGACAGCGCGGGCATAAGCCATGGCGTGCGCCGGACCGTAGAACATTCCAATCAACATAGCCGGCGGATTGCCACGCCGAAAGCGCGTCGCCTCGTTCTGCCCGAACTGGGTCCAACTGGCCAAGGTGGCCACATGCGCCAAGGCGATCTGATGCGCCACCTGGGTACGATTGATATACGCCAACAGATTCAGCGCCCGGGCCTGGACCAACGCGCCGCTATAGGCGGCGGCGTCGGCCGCGTGCGTCAGGCGAACGCGGGCGGCGACGGTGTTGCCATGATCATGCAGCACCACCAGCGACAGCACCCCAACCGACACGAGGCCCAACGCCAGAGGCAAGGCATAACCGCGCGCCCGCGCTCTCACTTTCCTCCTCCCGCGGCCGAGGCGTTGTTGGTGAAAGACTTGAGCGACTTGTCCCTGAGCTGGCCATTGGCCTTGCCCGCGGCGGCCTTGGCCCGCCGGCTGGCCTCGCTACCATCCTCGCCCGCCAGTTCCCGCGCCATCGCCGCGGTCTGCGCGCGCACCACTTGCCCGAACAGCTGATAGACCGCGATCGCCGCAACGGCCACCAGGGCCACGACGACCACGTATTCGGTCATTCCCTGCCCCAGTTGCGCCAACCGCCCTCGTCGCGCAGGCGGCCGGGGTGGCGCCGTCGATATGCAAGGCAGGCAGAATGCCCAGGACGGCAAGGTCCGCGCCGCCGCCTGCCGTCCGCTCAAGCGTCGAGTGAAAAAGAGTGGATAGAAACGATCGGCCAGAACCCGATCAGCGGTCTGAGTTGGTCCCCACATGACAGTCCCCGAAAAGAAATGGAAGAGACTTCAGTGTGGGCGCGTCCTCGTCGACCCGCTATCCGCAAATGCCGACGTGGGCAAAAACATCCAAAACGCGAACGCTCATCGCGTTTTTTCTACTGCGCTGATCATCGAGCGCCGTTAGCGACCTCTCCCATCGCATCGGCGTCGATTGCATGGACATCGTTCGCATTTAGCGCGGACGCCTTGGCCACGTCATGCATATGACGCCCCATGCGCCAGAACAACAGCACGAAGGGAGCTGGCGTGACTAAAAGAAGCATGCCACCCATTCCCATGAGGGCGATGAACAAAGCGCCAGGAGCGTGCAGGAACGTGAGGAGCGCCGCCAATAGCGCCGCCTGGGCTACCACCAGCATCGAGCCGACGATAAACCTTACGCAAAGGGCGACGTGCAGCGCAAAAAATCGGGGAAGAAACTCACGCCCGTTGGCGCCGCCGTTCCGGAAGTAGACGTAGATCATCCCAGCAATCTGCGTCAGCACCGTCAACCAGCACGACCAGCACACCTCCGAATCCATGCTCAATGACGTTATCGACTCGGAATCTCGCGAAAGCGCAATAGCCATAGCGACCATGGAAAACAGAAGCCCGAACGACTGGAACACAAGAAAATACCCAAACTGCGCGCGCACAGACAAAGTTCCCGTACTTAACTTCTCCTTAACAAACCGGATACTCCAAATCAACCTATGTTCAATTTTCATAAAACGCCAACGCAATGTGCTCATTAAGCAAAAAAGGACGCACAGCGTCCTTTTCCACGAGGGATACGTGCGGCTGCCGCACCTCCCTAAGGAACAGCACATTACCGTTGGTTCATGCCGCGGCACGCGAAACTGAAGCGAACTCGGCGGTGGTATTCACGCTCGACTGACGCAACATCACCGGTATCGATTTCGATGTCGGCGTGTTCGATACATCGCCAACGCTGTTCAAGGGCACAAGTGGATTGGTCTCGGGATAATACGCACCCAGGCACCCTTGCGGAATGTCGTACTCCACCAGCAGGAAGCCATCCGCGCGCCGTTCCACGTCGTCGTCCCATACGGTGAAGATGTCGACCCGGTCACCCGCCTGCAAGCCCATGCGTGCCAGGTCCAGCTTGTTGATGAACAGCACGCGCCGCTGGCCGAACACGCCGCGGTAGCGATCGTCCATCGCATAGATCGTGGTGTTGTACTGGTCATGCGAACGCGTGGTCATCAGAACCATGACCTCATCCCCATGCCGCTGCCGTGCGCGATGTATCGGCGTGTCCGTTTCAATCTGCGCGACGATGAAATTCGCCTTGCCGCTGGCCGTCTTCCAGTCACGCTCGCGCGAAGCCACGCGCAAATGAAAACCACCCGGCTGCGCGATGCGCCGGTTGTAATCCTCGAAGCCGTCGAACACCGCTTCGATGGCATCGCGCACGCTGGCGTAGTCGTCCGCGTAATACAACCAGTCCACCTTGCCGCTGCCCAGCGTGGCATGCGCCATCTGCGCGATGATGGCCGTCTCCGACATCAGATTGGGCGAAGCCGGTTTGTTCATGCCATAGGACACATGCACCATGCTCATCGAATCCTCGACCGTGACGCCTTGCGCCACCCCGCCGCGCATATCGATTTCGGTGCGCCCCAGCGTCGGCAGGATCAAGGCTTCCTTGCCGTGCACCAGATGGCTGCGATTCAATTTGGTGGTGATATGCACCGACAGATCACAACGGCGCAAGGCTTCCCACGTGCGCGGCGTGTCCGGTGTAGCCATGGCGAAGTTGCCACCCAGCCCGATCAGCACTTTGACATGCCCTGCTTCCATCGCCTCGATGGTCTCGACCACGTCGTAGCCATGCTCACGCGGCGGTTCGAAATCAAAGACGCGGCCCAGGCGGTCCAGAAAGGCCTGCGTCGGCTTGTCCTCGATGCCCACCGTGCGATTGCCCTGCACGTTGGAGTGCCCGCGCACCGGGCAAAGGCCGGCGCCCTCGCGGCCGATATTGCCTCGCATCATCATCAGATTGGACAGCATCTGGATGGCAGCCACTGAGTTCTTGTGCTGGGTCAAGCCCATGCCCCACGTGGCGATCACACGCTTGCCGTTCACGTAGATATGCGCCAGGTTTTCGATCTCGGCGCGCGCCAGCCCTGCTTCGCGTTCCAGCGGCGCCCATTCCTGCGCGCGCAGATCCTCTGCAAAGGCCTCGAAACCCGCGGTGTGCGCCAGGATGAAATCCACATCCAGCACCCGCTCCGCACCCGTTGCCACGGCCGCATCATCCAGCTCCAGCACCCGTTTGGCCACCCCTTTGAGCAAGGCAAAATCGCCGCCCAGCCGCGGCTGCACGAACGTCGTGGCGATACGCGTACCACCCCCCGTCAGCATCTCGACCGGACTTTGCGGATCGGCGAATCGTTCCAGGCCCCGCTCACGCAAGGGGTTGATGGAGACGATATTGGCACCACGTCGCGCGCATTCGCGCAGCTCGCCCATCATGCGGGGATGATTGGTGGCCGGATTCTGGCCGAAGATCAGCAAGGTGTCCGCGTGCTCGAAATCGTCCAATGTCACCGTGCCCTTGCCGATACCCACCGTGCCGGGCAAACCACGGCTGGTGGCCTCGTGGCACATGTTCGAGCAATCGGGAAAGTTGTTGGTCCCGTACATGCGAACCATCAACTGATAAAGAAACGCCGCTTCGTTGCCCGTGCGGCCCGAGGTATAGAACGCGGCCTGGTGAGGATTCTCCAGACGTTTCAGATGCGCGCCGATCAACTCGAATGCCTGTTCCCAGGCGATCGGCACATAGCGGTCGCTCGTGGCGTCGTAGACCATGGGATCGGTCAGGCGGCCATGCTGCTCCAGTTGATAGTCGCTCTGCGTCATCAGCTCGGCCACCGTATGGCTGGCGAAGAACGCCGGTGTCACGCGCTTGGCGGTGGCTTCCGCCGCCACGGCCTTGACACCGTTCTCGCAGAATTCGAAGGTCGATGCATGCTGCTTGTCGGGCCACGCACAACCGGGGCAGTCGAAACCATCGGGCTGGTTCTGGCGCAGCAAGGTTCGATAGTTGCCGCCGGTGACCTTCTCCTTGATCAGGTTGACCGCGACCGCTTTGAGCGCGCCCCAGCCCGCCGCCGGGTGCTGGTAAGGCGCGATGCGCGCTTTCTTGCTGGGGGTGTCCATACTCGTGATCCGCTTCTGATTCGCTCGTGATTGCTGATGGCGCAGCCGCCGGTGATGGCACGCAGACACCTGATGAGGCAAGGTTACGCGGCTGTTCATCCCACGGGGTGCACACCTGCATCGGCAAAAAAAGAGCACAGTTCGGAGAAACTGCTTAGAATCGTCGAACTGTACTCTCAATCAACTGCTCTTAGTCAACTGCTCTTAATCAATCTTTGAAGTGGGAGTCCACGTGAAGACATTGAATCGACTTCTTCAAAGGATTGCCCTTCCCCATTTCCACTGGGGACTTGCTCCTCCATGAAGCTGTACCAAAAGCTCGCGGCCGACCTTCAGCACCAGATCGACAGCGGTGTGCTGCGCGCCGGCGACAAGCTGCCGTCGATCCGCCAGACGCATCGGCAGCATGGCCTGAGCGTCACGACCGTGGTGCGCGCCTATTCCCTGCTGGAAAGCCAGGGCTTGATTGAAGGCCGTCCGCAGTCGGGCTATTTCGTGCGCGCTTCGGCAACCGCGGGAAGTCCTGACGCCACCCCGCCGGACGCTGGCTTGTCACCATCGCGACCGCAGCCGGCGTCCGCGCCCGTCGACGTCAGCCGCCTGGTACTGGCAACGCTGCGCGCCATCGGCAGCGGCAGCGCCGTACCCTTGGGTTCACCTTATCCCGACCCGCGCCTGTTCCCGTTCCAGCGCCTGAGCCGCCATGCCCACGCCATTGCCCGCCAGTTTCCCCTGCTGGGTGTGCCGGATGAACTGCCGCCCGGCAATGCGGATTTGATACGCCAGATCGCCCGCCGCTACCTGGAAAACGGCGCCCGCGTCGATCCCGCGGAAATCGTCGTCACCCTGGGCGCCACCGAGGCCATCAACCTGTGCCTGCAAGCCGTGGCCAAGCCCGGCGACACCATCGCGGTGGAATCGCCGACGTACTACGCCATGCTGCATGCGATCGAGCGCCTGGGCATGCGGGCGCTGGAAGTCGCCACCGATCCGGAAACGGGCATCGATGTGGACGCGCTGGCCGACATCCTGCGCCGGCAACGCGTAGCGGCCTGCATGGTGATGCCCAACTTCCAGAATCCGCTGGGCTATCAGATGCCCGATGCCAACAAACGGGCCCTGGTCGACCTGGCGACGCGCCATGACATGCCCATCATCGAAAGCGACGTTTACCACGAACTGCATTACGGCCCCACCCATCCGGGTTCATTGAAGATGCACGATCGGCGCGGCCTGGTGCTGCATTGCGCTTCGTTTTCCAAGAGCCTGGCGCCCGCCTACCGCATAGGCTGGGCCATGCCCGGGCGCTATCGCGATCAGGTCGAAAAGCTTAAATTCCTCAATACGCTGACCACGCCCTCGATCCCGCAACGGGCCATCGCCGCCTACCTGCAGCATGACGGCTACGAGCGCCATCTACGTCGCATGCGCAAGATGCTGGCACAACAGGCGCGCATGATGATGGCCGCGGTGCAGCGCTTCTTCCCGCCCGGCACGCGCACGTCCAATCCGCGCGGCGGCTATGTCCTGTGGGTGCGCCTGCCGCCGCCGCTGGATGCCATGCGGCTGTATCGCCTGGCGCTGGCGCGCGGGATCACCGTGGGGCCCGGTCACATGTTTTCAATCGGCAACAGTTACCATAACTTCATCCGGCTCAACTACAGCTATGCTTGGTCGCCGGAAATAGAAAGTGCCCTGGTAACCCTGGGGAAACTGGCGGCCTCCTGTCTGCACAAGGACGCAGCCGCTGCAAGGAGTCGATGATGGTTCTTCCCCAAGATAGCCACCTTGAACGCACGGATGACGAGCACCAGGCCGTGCCCGCCGTGGTCTCCCAACACGCGCTTGCCGAAAACCCCGGCAGCGACAATCTGGATCCCGCCCTGGCCGCGCTTCTGCAGGCATTCTGGGACACCCACCAGGAAGCGCCAGGCAAACGCCTGTCCCTGGCCCGCCTGAGCAAACGCGCCGACCTTCCCATGAGCACCCTGCGCCGCACCCTCACGCAACTCGAAGACGGCGGCCTGGTCACCGTGTCGATAGACGAAGACGGTACCGGCAGCGCCATGCCCACGCCCGAACTGCTGGGGCTGATCGAGGATCTCCTGGGCTGAAGCCCGCCGGGTGCGGGTACGTATCCGCCATTCATGCTGCAAACGATCAACGATGCCAGCAAGAAGGAAAAACGCCACCCTCGCGGGTGGCGTCTTGAACTGCAATCAAATCCGCCGCTTATTTTTCCGCGGCATTGCTGATGGCGTTACCCGCACGGCTGATGTCCTTGCCGGCACCTGCCATGGTGTTGCAACCGGTCAGCACCAACGCGAAGACCACCGATACGGCCATTATGATTTTCGAGCGCATTATGCGATCTCCTAGCGATAGAACACGCCGGCGTCCGCGATGACGCCGCGCCGGCGCCTGAATCATACGATCATCACACACGATTCGGCCAGCCCCACGAAGCCCCGAATGCGGGATTCATAAGAAAAGCCGCAAGGCATTCATGCACCTTGCGGCCTGTGGCGTACGCAGCCGGGGCTTACTTCTTTTCCGGCTTACTTATCGCCCTTGTTGTAGCGTTCGACGCTGCTGACGATTTCCTGATGCGCGGCGTCCACGCCCTTCCAGCCCTTGACCTTCACCCACTTGCCCTTTTCCAGGTCCTTGTAGTGTTCGAAGAAATGCTGGATGCGGTTGATGTCTTCCACCGGCAGATCTTCGTAGGACTTGATGTTGCGGTAAGGGGGGTACAGCTTTTCCACCGGCACGGCCAGCAGCTTGGCGTCGCCGCCGGACTCATCGTCCATTTCCAGCACGCCGATGGCGCGGCACTTCACCACGGCACCGATCTGGATCGGGAACGGCGTGAGCACCAGCACGTCGGCGGGATCGCCGTCTTCCGACAACGTCTGCGGAATGTAGCCGTAGTTGCACGGATAGTGCATGGCGGTGAGCATGAAGCGGTCCACGAAGATCGCGCCGGACTCTTTGTCGACCTCGTACTTGACGGGATCGGCGTTCATGGGGATTTCGATGATGACGTGGAACTCTTCCGGCAGCTTTTTGCCGGGGCTAACGCGGTCGAGGCTCATGGTTCTAACCTTTAGTCTGAAAACGGTTTCGAGAAAATGGGATGAATATCGTCGGACGGTAAAAGCCGGGTCGGACGGTGAGCGCCGGCTCAGGCGCCGCCGCCTGGTTTGCCGTCGTCGGGTTTGTCGACGCGAGGTTTGTCGACGCGAGGCTTGTCGCCGCGGGGCTTGTCGCCTGACCTGTCGCTCGCCACGGAAGGCGCCTCACGGGTTTCCGGCGGCACCTCGTCCAAGCCCGCCACCGGCAAAGGTGCGCTGTCGAAATAATCGTCCAGCTCGGCGGGCGGCTCGGCATCGGCCACCGCCGGCTCAGCCGGCATGATGGTCGGATCCAACAGATTCAGTTCGGTCAGGGACCGGGCGTCCGGGTCCAGCACATAATCGGCCGCGGGTGCGAACTCAGGCACCGGATCATGCACGGTGGCCGGCATCGGCGCCGGCGCTTCCGACGCATCGGACAGGAAACCGCTCTCGGCATCCAAAAGGCGCGGGTCGTCGTGCATGTCGGCAGCCGGCAAGGCTTCGTCCACCGCCAGCACCGGCAGGGCCACGCCCATTGCTACCGCGGTCGCCTGGCGCCAATGGCGAGCGGCGTCGGTGGGTCGATCCAGGCGATCGTACAAGCTGCCCAACAAGGCATGCGTGCCAGGATCGGCGCGGCGGCTGACACTGCGCAACAGATAGCGTTCCGCCTGGCCCCACAACTGGCCGACCAGGCACAAGGTACCCAACGCGGTCAGCAGGTCAGGATCGGTTGGACGCTGCTGTAGCCAGGTCTCGGCACGCTGCAGGCGGCGCGGCACCTGCAGGGCGTCGCAACGCGCGTAGGCCGCCACCAGGCGCGGGTCGAATTTGCGCGCGATAGCGGCGTCCAGGATACGCGCCGCTTCGTCGCCCTCACCCGCCGCCTCGAAGACGGCCGCGGCCGCCAGGGAGATCTCCGGCAGAACGCGCTCGTCGGTCTTCATGTCCTTCCAGATGGCGCGCCAGCCGTCACCGTCGGCAGCGGCACGCAAGCGCGCGGCGCCGGCCACGTCGATCACGTGCATGGCCTCGTCCTTATCCATGGCGCCGCGCCGCAACAGCCCGCGCGCCAGGGTGAACACCCGGTCGTGATGATTCAAGGCGCGTTCCGCGCGCAGCAGCAGGCGCAAGGTATGCAGATGGCGCGCACCGCCATCCTGCAGCGGCTCGAGTACCTGCAGCGCCTGCTGCGGACGGCCCTGCTCCAGCAGCATATCGGCGCTGACCGTGGCCACGGCCTCGATCAGGCCGGGATCGGTACCGGCATGCTCGCGGGCGCGATCCAGCATCACGTCACGCCGCACGAACTCACCCAGGCCTTGCGCCGCGCGCGCCGCCGACAGCGCCGCCAGCACGCGCCGATTGCGCGCTCGCGTCTGGTCCAGCAACTTGGTGAGATCTTTTTCGGCATGGGCGAAGCGGCCTTCCAGCAAGCCGATCCAACCGCGTTCCAGCAACTCGTGGTCACGTGCCTGCGCACGGCGCCCGCGCCAGGCCCGCACCCGTTCCGGGATGGCCAACAGCCACGCCAGCAGACGCAGGCCGATATAAATGGCCAGGAACATGCCCACCAGCAGCAACACCGCCAACGTCAGCGACATCTCGATGCGGTAGGGCCAGACCAGGATCAATACGTTGCCCGGGTGTGCGCGCAGCACCACCGCCACGGCAACCGCGACAACCGCCAGCAATAACGTCCAGAACCAGGCGCGCATGGATCAGTCCCGTCCGCGCGTGTTGGCACCCGTGGCGCCCGCGGCACGCAAAGCGGCCACGGCGTTCAGGCTGTCGGCGACGTCAGGCACCGGGACGGAGATTTCCGTCTGCGTCAGTTCACGCGCCAAGTTCAACGCCGCCAGCGTATCGGCGGAACGGCGGTCGAAATAGGTGTCCAGCGTGCGGTTGACCGATTCCAGCTCGCTCTTCCAGATGGCCGGCTGGCGCATCAGCAAGGACAGCTGGACGGACAGCAGGCGCTGGCGCAGCGTCGAGCGCAATTGCAGCGCCTGTTCCGGCGACAGCAGCAAGGCCGACGGTTCATCGACACGCTGCACCCGGATCAGGTCACCCAGTTCCCGCACCAGCACCGTGCCGCTACGCGCCGGCCAGGATGCGATTTCGGCGCGCCAGCGTTGCCACCAGGCGGCATCCGCGGGCAAGGTTTCCGCTGCCGGGGGCGGCGCCACGGGCGCAGCGGCCGGGGCCGTACCGGCGGGGGCACCGGGCGCGATCATGCCGGGGGCCACCGCGTCCGGCGCCAACAGCGGCGCCTTGCCGACCAGGGCCACCAGGCGTTCGATACGGGAGGACTGTGCCGGCACATCGACGGTGGGTACGGCGCGCAGGCGATCGAGGTCGCCGTTGATGGCCTGCTGCAGGCTGGCGAAACGCGGCCGGTCGGCACGGGCCAGACGGGATTGCGCGGTTTCCAGTGCCACGATGGCATTGCTGACGTTGCCGGCCAGGCGCAATTGCTGGCTGGCGATGGTCAGCATGCGTTCGACGTCGTTGGCCAGCACCTCGTCGCTGGAGCTGTCATTGAAGGCCTGCCAGGCCTGTTCCAACGCCACGTATTGGCTTTGCGTGTCGCGCAGCGCGTTTTCCAGGGCGGCGGCCTTGCCCGCCTGCGCTTGGGCCAAGGCCAGGGCCTGATTGGCCTCGCCGCGGGTCTGCGCCAACGCGCCGTTCAGGTTGTCGAGACGGGTGGCGACTTCACGGCCGGCGGCCAGGAACTCACGGCGCTGCATGAAGAGCGCCGCGGCCAGGACGATCGCCAGCACAATGACGACGACCAGGGCGGAGACGGCGGGGGAAACGCCGCTCTTGCGCGCCGGACGCGGCGGCGGAGCGGCTGCGGGCTTGCCCGCGGACGGCGGCGTGGCGCCGGATGCGGCCGGAGGCACGGCCGGCTCGGTGGCAGGGGTATTGTCTGTCATGGGGCGATTGTATTCGCTACGAAAGTGAAACGCGCGTGTGTCGACCTAACAGGCGGAAACAAAAGCTTCAAACAGTGCATCATTGTCAGGAACATGCACACTGATGGCAGCTTCGGCAACCTCCTCCTGGTCAGTCATCCGCCGCGCCAGGGCGGGATGAGTCACTATGAAACGACAGCCGCGCCACCATGGCAATACCCCGGCGCGGACCACGTTGGCCAGCACGGCGCTGATGCCCTCCCCGCTGGTCAACAGCCATGTCGGCCGCAGTGCCTGATCACGCCAGGCGCGCAATTGCGCCAGCTCGGCATCGTCCCATTGCGCTGGCGCCCGGTGATAGGCCGCGTGCGCTTGCACCTCGACCCCGGCCGCGCGCAATTGCTCGGCCAGCCAATCCCGTCCCTGCGTGCCCCGCACGATAAGGACACGGCGTGGCAGCGGACCGCGCCGACGCAGTTCATGCCACAGGGCTTCGGAGTCATGGCTGGGCGCATCGGGGCCTGGATGGATCAGCGTGGCGCCGTCGAAGGCGCCGCTCGCGCGCAGCGCGGCGGCGCTGCCCGGTCCGACGGTGGCGACGGCACAGGATGCCGGCCAGGCCACCGAGGCGTCATGGCGGTTAGCGCCGCCCCGGCCGTCATTGCCAGGGCCACCAGTGAGATACGCTCCCCGCCACTGCGCCAGATAATGCCGCGCGGCGTTGCCACTGACGAAAACCGCCAGGTCATAAGCCCGCGGCAGCGGCAAGGCCGTGGCGTCGCACGCCAGCGTGGCCAACGTCAGCGCCGGCCAGTCACGCACCTGCCAGCCAGCCGCCGCCAGGCGTTGCGTCAGCACCTCGTTACTACCCTCGGGCCGCGTCAGGATCGCGATATCGGACATGCTACTCGTATGGCCAGTCGGCGAATATAAAACGCAATGGACAAGCACGACACGGGTTCGGGCTTGTCCATTGGACGGCCGCACCGGGAACCGGTACGGCCGGGTGCCAGCTATCAGGAGAAGCTGGCGGCAACCACCGTTGCAATCACGCCCAGGATGGCCAGGACGAACAGCCCTTGCAGCAGGCTCAGGCCGCTTTCGGATTGCTGGAGGTTAGTGGTTCTACGCAGACTCATTGAAGCGCTTCCTTGGAGACGACTTTACGGCTGGCAAACCAGCGGCCCATCAGGACCACCAGCAGTGCGCCGACGATTTCAGCCCCCAATTTAACCATACCGGGCTGCTCCCCGAAGTTGCGCGTGATCAAAACATCGGTCACCAGCATGCCGCCCGCGATCCAGCCCAACAGCGCGGCACCCAGGGTGATCACCAGCGGATAGCGGTCGATCAGCTTCAGCACCAGGGTCGAGCCCCAGACGATGATGGGCACGCTGACCACCAGGCCGAACACCACCAGGCCGATCTGGTGATCCGCGTGGGCGCCCTGCGCCGCGCCGGCGATGGCGATGACGTTGTCCAGGCTCATGACGAAGTCGGCAATGATGATGGTCTTGATCGCCGCCACGATAGACGTGCCGCCCTTGATCTTGTCATGGGCATCGTCTTCCGGAATCAGCAGCTTGACGCCGATCCACACCAGCAGCAGCGCGCCGACGATCTTCAGGGCCGGAATATTGAGCAGCGTCAGTGCGAAGGCGATCAGCACGACCCGCAGGATGATGGCGCCGGCGGTACCCCAAAGGATGCCCTGCATGCGTTGTTTGGGTGCCAGGTTGCGACACGCCAACGCGATGACGACGGCATTGTCACCGCCAAGCAGGATATCGATCAGGATGATCTGGAAAACCGCCGACCAACTAAGCGTCTGGAAAAATTCAAGCACGTTACTACCCCCGAAACATGATGCGTTGCTGCCTGGACGGTGAAGCCGTCCCCCCGTCGTAAAGATACGACGGGGTTGGACCACGAATCGGAATTGTAGTTCAGCTTTTAGTCAGCTCGACGCCGGGCGATGAGGATTTTCCCTAGGGCCAGCACCAACAAGGCACCCGCCACCCCCACCATCGTGGCAAAACCGTGCTGCGTCACGCCCAAGGCCGTGTCGATACGGGCGATCGGTTCCTGCAAGGCGGGATCTCCGACCAACAGTTCACCAGCGATGAATCCCAGCAGCGCCGCGCCCACCCACACGATGAGGGGGAAGCGTTCGATCACCTTCAGCAGCAGCGTGCTGCCGAAAATCACCAGCGGGATACTGATTGCCAGGCCCAACACCAGCAGTGTGGTATCGCCCATGGCGGCAGCGGCCACGGCCACCACGTTGTCCAGGCTCATCACCAGGTCGGCGATCATGATGGTGCGAATCGCCGACATCAACGAACCATGCGTCTTGCCGTCACCGTCATCCTCGTTCTCCGGCAGCAACAAGGTCACGCCGATATAAACCAGCAGAACCGCGCCTATCAGCTTCAGCCACGGCAACAGCAGCAGCTTGGCGGCGACCAGCGTCAGCACGATACGCATGATGATCGCGGCGGCGGAGCCGATGACGATGGCTTTTTTCTGTTGCTCGGGCGGCAAGGCCCGCGCGGCCAAGGCGATAACGACGGCGTTATCGCCAGACAGAAGAATGTTTACCCAGATGATTTGCAGCAATGCGAGCCAGAATGCAGCTTGTGATAATTCCATACCCCTCTTTCCTCGGATCCCCCGAAGTGTTGATAGCCATGAACAGGAATGAATTGCGCTGACCGCCTTGTGCGAGCAATGGCAGGTTCTATATGTATGTAGCGCGGTTTGTGCCGGCATTATAAAGAGCTGAAAGCAAATATTCAGCTACTTGTCGGCAATCTGGAGGGTAAACGATGGGTTTTTACGGGAGTTGACGGAAGAAAAACGCCCATTCCTTTCGTTTTGCTGAATTACAGCTTAAATGTGGCGCCAATCGATCCATCATGTGGACAAGCGGCAGGTGCGATGTTCCGGCCAAAAAAAACCCGCCACCAGGGCGGGTTCTTGCGGTCAAGGCCGGTTTCCCAGCCTTGACCACGACAAGCAGAAGACGGCGGCTTGGAACCGGCGGCTTACAACGAAGCGGCTTACAGCACCGACTTCAGCAGCTTGCCCATTTCCGACGGGTTGCGGGTCGTGCGGATGCCGCAGCTTTCCATCACTTCCAGCTTGGCGTCGGCGGTATCGGCACCGCCCGAGATCAGCGCGCCGGCGTGGCCCATGCGCTTTCCCGGAGGCGCGGTAACGCCGGCGATGAAGCCGACCACCGGTTTCTTCATGTTGTCCTTCGCCCACAGCGCGGCGTTGACTTCATCCGGACCGCCGATTTCGCCGATCATGATGACGGCGTCGGTGTCGGGATCGTCATTGAACAACTTGAGCACGTCGATGTGCTTCAGGCCGTTGATGGGATCGCCACCGATACCGACGGCGCTGGATTGGCCCAGGCCCAGTTCGGTGACTTGGCCCACGGCTTCGTACGTCAGCGTGCCGGAGCGGCTGACGATGCCGATGCGGCCCTTGCGGTGGATGTGGCCGGGCATGATGCCGATTTTGATTTCATCGGGCGTGATCAGGCCGGGGCAGTTCGGGCCCAGCAGCAGGGTCTTGCTACCGATGGCCTTCATACGGTTGCGCACTTCCAGCATGTCGCGCACGGGGATGCCTTCGGTGATGCAGATGGCCAGGTCCAGTTCGGCTTCGACGGCTTCCCAGATGGCGGCGGCAGCGCCGGCGGGCGGTACGTAGATCACCGAAACGGTAGCGCCGGTGTCGGCCTTCGCTTCCTTGACCGAAGCGAAAATGGGAATACCTTCAAAGTCTTCACCCGCCTTCTTCGGGTTCACGCCAGCCACGAAGGCGGCCTTACCGTTGGCGTAGTCGCGGCACATGCGGGTGTGGAACTGACCCGTCTTGCCCGTGATGCCTTGGGTGATGACTTTGGTGTCCTTGTTGATCAAGATCGACATTTATGAATCCTTGGCTATATCTTATTTGACGGCGGCAACGACTTTGGTGGCCGCTTCGGCCATGGTGTCGGCGCTGATGATGGGCAATCCGGAATCGGCGAGCATCTTCTTGCCGAGTTCTTCGTTGGTGCCCTTCATGCGGACGACCAGCGGAACGCTCAGGTTGACGGCCTTGCAAGCGGTGATCACGCCTTCGGCGATCACGTCGCAGCGCATGATGCCGCCGAAGATGTTGACCAGAATCGCCTTCACGCCCTTGTTCTTGAGCATGATCTTGAAGGCTTCGGTGACCTTCTCGGCCGTGGCGCCGCCGCCAACGTCCAGGAAGTTGGCGGGTTCGCCGCCGAACAGCTTGATGGTGTCCATGGTGGCCATGGCCAGGCCGGCGCCGTTCACCAGGCAGCCGATGTTGCCGTCCAGCTGGATGTAGGCCAGGTCGAACTTGCTGGCTTCGACTTCAGCGGGATCTTCTTCGTCCAAGTCGCGGTAGGCAACGATTTCCGGATGACGGAACAGGGCGTTGGGATCGAAGTTGAACTTGGCGTCCAGGGCAATGACATTGCCCTTGCTGTCGCGGTTCAGCGGGTTGATTTCGACCAGCGAGGCATCCGTTTCCATGTAGCACTGATACAGCTTCTGGAACACGTCCACGGCTTGGGCGGTCGAGTCGGCGGGCATGCCGATGGCGTCAGCCACCTTCTTGCCCTGCTCGGCGGTCAGGCCGGTCAGCGGGTCGATGTATTCGGTGACGATCTTTTCCGGCGAGGAGTGAGCCACTTCCTCGATGTCCATGCCGCCTTCGCTCGAAGCGATCAGGGCGACCTTCTGCGTGGCGCGGTCGGTGACCAGCGACACGTAGTATTCCTTCTGAATGTCGGCGCCTTCTTCGATGTACAGGCGATTGACCTTCTGGCCTTCCGGGCCGGTCTGGTGCGTCTTGAGCTGCATGCCCAGGATCTCGCTGGACAGCTTGCGCACGTCCTCGATCGAGCGGGCCAGCTTCACGCCACCCCCCTTGCCGCGGCCACCCGCGTGAATCTGCGCCTTGACGACCCAGACCGGACCTCCCAGCTTCTCCGCTGCTGCAACGGCTTCGTCGACGGAGAGGGCGGGAATACCGCGCGGCACGGGCAAGCCAAATTTCTTCAGCAGTTCCTTGCCTTGATACTCATGGATTTTCATGTGTTACCTGTCAGGTCGTATGGGAAAAAAAAGAAGTGTCTGAGGCGGCTTGGTCAGCGTTGTCCTCGCCGACGTACCACTTCGGGTAATGCGTCTGGACCACCGGGCCCGTGACGTCGAGCGCATGGCAGCCATCCAGCTGGAAGGGCCGCTTTTGCGATGTTTCGGCTTTCTCACGACGCCGGCCGGCCATGGACTGCACCGCGGCGGTGGGCAGCACCAGGGACAACTCGGTCATGTGAGTACAGCCCTGCACGCGGCCAAACCTTTCCTTGACGCTCTGACGAAAATTTTTCACCAGATTCATGCCCACCAGGTCCTGGTAGGCCGCTTCGATGCAGGTGCAATGCTCGCCATAAGGGGCGGCATCGTAGGCAGCCTGCGCCGCGACGATGGTGTAGCTTTCGTCGATGGTAATACGCAGGTGCATATGGTGTATAGGGCGACCGGCGGGCATGGACGAGCCGTCGCTCTTGAGAAAATCGTAGTCCTTGACGTCGATCAGTTCCGCCTCGAGGTCCCACAGATCATCGTCGCGCGCGTACCCCTGCACACGGATGGATCGTGTGTGCATTGGGGTGCGCGAGGTGTCCGGCGGCGGCAAAGGCATGCAGTTCGGCCAAGGTCAGGTTGTTGCAAGGCAACAAAACCGGAAAAGTATAACCCGGGGCGCATTTCATAAAAAAGCGGGGCGGAACCCCTCGGTTCCGCCCCCTGGAATTGCGGCAGGATGGTCATGCTGGCGCCGGACTCAGACCGGCGCCTGGCCAGCTCCGTACTTGCTCGGATCCTAACCTGCCCAGACCGGTATCTGCTCAGATTGGTATCTGCTCAGATCGGTATCTGCTCAGATCCGCGCCTGCTCAGGCCGCCTCGCGCAGCTTGCGCGCCGCATCGACCATGCTCACCAGCGCGGCTTCCGTCTCCGGCCACGCGCGGGTCTTCAAGCCGCAATCAGGATTGACCCACAAGCGTTCCTTGGGCAGGCGCGCGGCGGCCTTGCGCATCAGATCGACCATCCAGCCCACTTCCGGCACATTGGGCGAATGGATGTCATACACGCCGGGACCGATGTCGTTCGGATAGCGGTAATCCTCGAAAGCCTTGAGCAGCTCCATGTTCGAACGCGATGTTTCGATGGTGATCACGTCTGCGTCCATGGCGCCGATCGATTCAATGATGTCATTGAATTCCGAATAGCACATATGGGTGTGGATCTGCGTATCGGCCCGCACGCCACTGGTCGACAGGCGGAAGCAATCCACCGCCCAGTCCAGGTAGGCCTGCCAGTCGGCCCGGCGCAGCGGCAACCCTTCGCGGATGGCCGGCTCGTCGATCTGGATGACGCGGATGCCGGCCTGCTCCAGGTCGACCACTTCGTCGCGCAGGGCCAGGGCCAATTGGCGGCAGGTCTGGGCGCGCGGCTGATCGTCGCGCACGAAAGACCATTGCAGGATGGTGACCGGGCCGGTCAGCATGCCCTTGACGGGTTTGTCTGTCAGCGATTGCGCGTACGCCGACCATGCCACCGTCATCGGCGCCGGACGGGCCACGTCGCCGAAAATCACGGGCGGCTTGACGCAACGCGAACCATAGCTCTGCACCCAGCCGTTCTTGGTGAACGCAAAGCCAGCCAGCAGCTCGCCGAAGTACTCGACCATGTCGTTACGTTCGGGTTCGCCGTGCACCAGCACGTCCAGGCCCACTTTTTCCTGGAAGCGGATGACTTCCTCGATTTCCTTGCGAATGGCGTTTTCGTAGGCCGAATCGCTCAGCGCGCCCGCCTTCCAGTCGCGCCGCAGGGCACGGATTTCCTGGGTCTGCGGGAAGGAGCCGATGGTGGTCGTCGGATAGGCGGGTAGCTTCAGTTCGGCCTGTTGCTGGGCGATGCGCTCGCCAAAAGCCTCGCGTTCCAGCTTGACGTCGGCGGACGCGGCCAGGCGAGCGGCGACGGCCGGGTTATGGATACGGGGCGACTTGGCGCGCGCTTGCAGCGCCGCGCGTTGGCTGGCCAGTTTTTCGCGCACCGCCGCATCGCTGCTGCCGCCCAGGGCCTGGCCCAGCGCGCTCAGTTCGTCCAGTTTCTGCACGGCGAACGACAGCCAGCTCTTGAGTTCCGGATCCAACTCGGTTTCGAAAGCCAGATCGACCGGCACGTGCAACAGCGAGCACGATGGCGCCAGCCACAGGCGCTCACCCAATTGCTCACGCACCGGCGCCAACGTCTGCAGGGCGGCGTCCAGGTCGGTGCGCCAGATGTTGCGCCCGCTGATGACACCGGCCGACAACACTTGATCGGTACGCAAGGCGGCGACCACGCCGGCCAGTTGCTCCGGCGCACGCACCAGGTCGACGTGCAGGCCGGCCACGGGCAGCGCGGCGGCGGTCCGCAGATTGTCTTGCAGGCCGTCGAAGTAAGTGGCCAGCAGCAGCTTGACGGGCGCCTTGGCCAGCTCGGCATAGACACGGCCATAAGCAGCGCGCCAGGCTTCGGGCAGGTCCAACGCCAGGATGGGTTCGTCGATCTGCACCCATTCGACGTTCAGCTTGGCCAGGCGGCCCAGCACGTCGGCGTACACGGGCAGCAGCGCATCCAGCAGGGCCAGCTTGCCTTCATCACCGGCACCGGCTTCAAAAGCGTCGCCCTTGCCCAGCCACAGCCAGGTCAGCGGACCGGGAATCACCACCTTGACGGCGTGGCCCAGGGCCTGGGCCTCACGCACCTGATCGAACAAAGCCGTACGCGCCACGCGGAAGGTTTGCTTGGGGGTCAGTTCCGGGACGATGTAGTGGTAGTTGGTGTCGAACCACTTGGTCATTTCGCAAGCGGCGGCGGGCGTGCCGGTCGGCGCGCGGCCACGGCCCATGCGGAACAAGGTGTCCAGCGTGACGGGCTGGTCATCCTTCTGCGCGAAACGCGAAGGCACGGCGCCGAGCAGCGTCGTCCATTCCAGGATGTGGTCGTACCAGGCGAAATCACCCACCGGCACGAACTTCAGGCCGGCGTCGGCCTGCACTTTCCAATGACGGGCGCGCAGTTCGCGGCCCGTGGCTTCCAATTCGTCCTGAGTCGCCTTGCCGGCCCAGTAGGCCTCAACCGCACGCTTCAGTTCGCGTTGGGCACCGATACGCGGGAAACCCAGAGTATGAATGATCGTCATGATTTTTTAGATAAAGAGAGGCCTGTTCAAGTTCAAGCATTGTGCGCGCAAAGCGACTTGAGGCAAAATCAATGTTTGCATTAATTTCATGAAATTGATTCATACAAAGCCATGTTAGAAATTCGCCACCTTGAAACGCTGGCCGCCATCCGTGATGGGGGCAGCCTGCTGGAGGCCGCGGAGCGGCTGCACCTGACGCAGTCCGCCCTGTCGCACCAGTTGCGTGAGCTGGAGGCCCGCCTGGGCACGCCCCTGCTGAACCGGCGCACCCGGCCCGCGCGACTGACGACGGCGGGGCTGCGCGTGCTGGCCCTGGCCGACGACGTCCTGCCGCGCATGCGCGCCACGGAGCGTGAACTGCAGCGGCTGGCCGCCGGACGTACTGGCCGCCTGCATATCGCCATCGACTGCCATTCCTGCTTCCAGTGGCTGATGCCCGCGCTGGACGCTTTCCGCGCGCAGTGGCCGGAAGTGGCGCTGGACCTGTCGGCGGCGTTTTCCTTCGCGCCCCTGCCCGCTCTGGTGCGCGGTGACCTGGATTTGGTGATCACTTCGGATCCGCAGCCGCTGGAAGCGCTGGAATACGAGCCGCTGTTCACGTATGAAGTGGTGTTGGCCATGTCGGAGGCCAATCCTTTGGCTGGCGCACGCCACATACAGCCGGAACAATTGGCCGACCAGATCCTGGTCACCTATCCCGTCGACAAGCAGCGGCTGGACGTCTTCACGCGATTTCTCGATCCGGCCGACGTGGAACCGGCCGGCGTGCGCAAGGCGGAGTTGACGCCCATCATCGTGCAACTGGTGGCCAGCAATCGGGGCGTGGCGGCCCTGCCGAACTGGGCATTGACGGAATATTTGGACCAGGGTTGGCTGCGTGTGAAGCCGCTGGGGCCCCAGGGCGTGTGGAGCACGCTATCCGCGGCCGTGCGGTCCGAGGACATGGATGCGCCCTACATCAAGGACTTCCTGAAGATCGCCAGGGAGGTGTGCTTCCGCAACCTGACGGGCATCAAGGCAGTACAGCGGGATAGCAAGGGGTAATAGATAAGGTAGCCAAGACAAGGTAGCCAGCCGTCACGGCGGTTCAAAGCGACGGGGCGGCGCGCGATGCCGCGCTGGCTGCGGCTGCGGCTGCGGCTGCGGCTGCGGCTGCGGCGCTATTCTTCATCGTCGTTGCCGCCCAGGATGCGGCGTATGACGTCGCTGGCGAAGCCGCGCCCCGTCAGGAAGCGGGCCTGCTTGGCATAGGCGGCGCGATCGGCTGGCAGCTCGCCAAAGCGCTTGTCCCACACGGCGCGGGCACGCTCGTATTCGGTAGCGCGCAGGTTTTCCCGCAACTCGCTCACTTGGCTCTCGTCCACGCCTTTAGCGCGTAACTCCTGCACGATACGAGCCGCGCCCTGACGCTCGGCACGTCGATGGACCAGGCTTTGCGCGAAGCGCTCGGTGGACAGCCACCCTTCCCGCTCCAGATCGTCGAGCACCTTATTGAGCTCGTCCTCGCTGTCGGCGTGCGGCTTCAGCTTGCTCGCGATCTCTTTGCGCGCGTAATCGCGGCGGGACAGAAACCCGACCGCACGTGCCTTCAGGCTGGGGCCACGGTGCATCTGCGGGCCGGCGGCCTGCGTGGAAGCGGTCGTGCCGTCTTCGGAGGCACCCTTCTCAGTCCAACCGTCTTCGGTCGAATCATCGCGGGCGGCAGGGGTTCGCGAGCCTGACCGCGTCCCCGGCGATTTCCGCGCCCGGGAGCGCAACTCGGACGTACGGGTGTAGGTGTCGTCAGCGCCATCGTCGGCGCCGCCAGCGCCCGAGGACTTCCCCCGGGCCAACTGCTCGAAGCCGCCGTCATCATCATCGTCAGCGCCGGACCGACCAGCCCGGCGCGGGCGCGAAGGTCCGGAGCCCCAGCTCATGCTGGATCAATCCTCTTCGGCTTCCGCCTCGCTGGCGGCAAAGGTATTGGCACGAACGACGACACCCTGGTTCTCGCGCACGCGGTTTTCGATCTCCAGCGCCATTTGCTTGTGCTCTTTCAAGTACTCGCGCACGTTGTCCTTGCCCTGGCCGATGCGTTCGCCGTTGTAGCTGTACCACGCACCCGACTTGTCGACCACGCCCGCCTGCACACCCAGGTCGATGATCTCGCCTTCCCGCGAAATACCCGTGCCGTACATGATGTCGAATTCAGCCTGCTTGAACGGCGGAGAAACCTTGTTCTTGACGACCTTGACGCGGGTTTCGTTGCCGATGACCTCGTCGCCCTTCTTGATCGAACCGATACGGCGGATGTCCAGGCGCACCGAGGAATAGAACTTGAGCGCATTGCCGCCGGTGGTGGTTTCGGGGTTGCCGAACATCACGCCGATCTTCATCCGGATCTGGTTGATGAAGATCACCATGCAGTTGGTGCGCTTGATCGTGGCGGTGAGCTTGCGCAGGGCCTGGCTCATGAGACGCGCCTGCAGGCCAGGCAGCGAGTCGCCCATTTCGCCTTCGATTTCCGCCTTGGGCACCAAGGCCGCCACGGAGTCGATGACGATCAGGTCGACCGAACCCGAACGCACCAGTGCGTCGGTGATTTCCAGCGCCTGTTCGCCGGTGTCGGGTTGCGAAATCAGCAAATCCGTCAGGTTGACGCCCAGCTTGGAAGCATATTGCACGTCGAGCGCGTGTTCGGCGTCGACGAACGCGCAGGTGCCGCCGATTTTTTGCATTTCAGCGACGACTTGCAAGGTCAGCGTGGTCTTGCCCGACGATTCCGGACCATAGATTTCAACGACACGGCCGCGCGGCAAACCGCCAACGCCCAAGGCGATGTCCAGGCCCAGCGAGCCGGTGGAGACCACCTGGATATCGTGCGATACCTCGTTGTCGCCGTAACGCATGATCGAACCCTTACCGAACTGCTTTTCGATCTGCGAGAGCGCGGCGGCCAATGCTTTGGCTTTCTCGGCGGCGGCGCCCTTGCTGTTTTTGTCGTCCATTAGGTGTCCTGTGTGAGTCCGGATGTAGCGAATTTGGATTTGGTGAACGCTGAATTATGGCATCCGATTCTACTGTACAAAAACCCAGTGTGACAAGCCCATCCCGATAATCGTGCGCTGTTTGCCGTTCGGGTGCTGCTCGCGTATTCCCGATATGGGCAAGCCCGGCGCGCCATGCCAGAATCGTGCCGGAAGTGTGGAGATAGACAAAGACCGGGCCACGAATCCGGTTCCACCCCTGGCTGCGATTTCAAATAACCAACACCCTGCGAGCCCGGTTCCATGCGTATTTTGATTGCTGAAGACGACAGCATCCTGGCTGACGGCTTGTCACGCTCGTTGCGCCACGGCGGCTATGCGGTGGACGCCGTGCGCGACGGCATGGCCGCCGACCTGGCGCTGACCGCGCAGGCCTTCGACCTGCTGATCCTCGACCTGGGCCTGCCACAGTTGGCCGGCCTGGAAGTCCTGCGCCGGTTGCGCTCGCGCAATTCCCATCTGCCGGTGCTGATCCTCACCGCCGCGGACAGCGTGGAGCAGCGCGTCAAGGGCCTGGACCTGGGCGCCGACGACTATATGGCCAAGCCTTTCGCGCTGTCCGAACTGGAGGCGCGCGTGCGCGCGCTCACCCGGCGCGGCGCCGGCGGCGGCGCCACGCTGGTGCGCCACGGCCGGCTGGTGTTCGACCAGACTGGCCGCGTCGCCATGGTCGATGAACAGACGCTGGATCTGTCGGCGCGCGAAGTCAGCCTGCTGGAAATCCTGTTGATGCGCAGCGGCCGCATGGTCAGCAAGAACCAATTGGTGGACCACCTGTGCGAATGGGGCGAGGAAGTCAGCACCAACGCCATCGAAGTCTACGTGCATCGCCTGCGCAAGAAGCTCGAACCCAGCGGCGTGAAGATCATGACGGTGCGCGGCCTGGGCTATTGCCTTGAACGGGAACCCGGTGCGAGCTTTCTTTCGAACTGAATCGCCCTCGACGACCCCGCTGAACCAGGAAGCGCTGGAGGTCGTGCGCGCGGGCGCGCGCGGCCCCAGCTTCCGCCCTCCGCGCCGTTCCCTGCTGGGCGAAATACTCGACTGGATGCTGGCGCCGCTGTTCCTGCTGTGGCCGATGAGCGTCGCCATCACCTATGTGGTGGCGCAGCACATTGCCGATGTCCCCTACGACCGCTCGCTGGCCAACACGGTCAACCTGCTGGCCCATCAGGTGCGCGTGGTGGACGGCAAGCCGGCCTTGCCCATGAACGACACGCTGCGGCAGGCCTTGCGCGCCGACGAAACCGCCAGCCAGTTCTGGCTGGTGGTCGACAGCCAGGGCCGGTACGTGGCGGGAGATCGTGGCCTGCCCCTGCCCAAGGCCGCCAGCACCGCGGAACCCGGCGTGGTCCGCTTCGACGACGACAGCTTGCGCGGCTTCGCCATCCGGGTGGCCTACACGCGGGTGGATCCGCGCAGCCAGGCAGGTGCCCAGGACGTCGGCCCCGTCACCGTGATGGTGGCCGAAACCGGTGAAAAGCGCGCGCAGTTGGCCAACGAGATCATCAAGGGGGTCATCATTCCCCAGTTCGTGGTGCTGCCGATCGCGGTGCTGCTGGTGTGGTTTGGCCTGTCGCGTGGCGTGGCACCGCTGAACGCATTGCAGCAGCGCCTGCGGGCGCGCCGGCCCGACGACTTGTCGCCTATCGACGACCGTGCCGCGCCCACCGAGATCGCGCCCCTGGTCGGCGCCATCAACGACCTGTTGGACCGCCTGTCGGCCACGGTGCAGACTCAGCGACGTTTCGTCGCCGACGCCGCGCACCAGTTGAAGACGCCGCTGGCGGGCCTGCGCACCCAGGCCGAACTGGCCCTGCGCGATGCCAGCGCCGACGAAATGCAGGCCAGCCTGCGCCAGCTGGTGACCGGATCCGAACGCGCGACCCGCTTGGTGAATCAGCTGTTGCTGCTGGCCCATGCCGAAAATCCCGCTGCCGTCGGCATGACGCCCATCGACCTGGCCGATGTGGCACGCGAGCACACCACGCAATGGGCGCCGCAGGCCTTGTCCCTGCGCACCGATCTCGGCTTCGAGGATCCGGACGGCGTGGTCCCCATCGCGGGCAATCCCATCCTGCTGGG
The DNA here is from genome assembly GCF_021325795.1 of Bordetella sp. LUAb4. Lineage (GTDB taxonomy): Bacteria > Pseudomonadota > Gammaproteobacteria > Burkholderiales > Burkholderiaceae_B > Bordetella_C. The sequence continues at coordinate 679,102 of NZ_JAHPZX010000002.1, forward strand.
CGAGTTGCTCAACAACCTGCTCGACAACGCCCTGCGCTACACGCCGCGCGGCGGCCGCATCACCGTACGGGTGCGCCGCCACGAAAATTACGCCGTGCTGGACGTCGAGGACTCCGGCCCCGGCATCGCCGTAGCCGAACGGGAACGCGTCTTCGACCGCTTCTACCGCGTGCTGGGCACCCCGGCCGATGGCAGCGGCCTGGGCCTGGCGATCGTGCGGGAGATCGCCGGCAAGCATGACGCCGTGGTGACCATTTCGGATAACACCGACGGCACCGGTCTTGAGCGCGCCACGCCGGGTACCCGCTTCACGGTGACCTTTCCCCTGGGACCATCTTTACACAAAGATACACTTTTCAAATGACGTCTTATAAAAACGTCAGTCCCTCGTCAGCCTCTGGTCCTAACTTGCAGCCTAACCCGGATTGATAACCATCGACCGGGAGAAAGAGCACGGCGCCCGATCGCCGGCCACCCTTCGAGGAGACATCATGAACACCACACCTATGCCGCGCGCAGGGGGAGGGGCTGCGACCCCCCCCATGACCCGCAACGAACGCAAAGTGATTTTTGCGTCGTCGCTGGGCACTGTTTTCGAGTGGTACGACTTTTATCTGTACGGCTCGCTGGCGCCCATCATCGCCATGCACTTCTTTTCGGGGGTCAATCCGACGGCGGGCTTCATCTTCGCTTTGCTCGCCTTCGCCGCGGGCTTCGCGGTGCGCCCCTTCGGCGCGTTGGTGTTCGGCCGGCTGGGCGATCTGGTCGGGCGTAAGTACACCTTCCTGGTCACCATCGTCATCATGGGCCTGTCCACCTTCCTGGTGGGCTTGCTGCCCAGCTACGGATCCATCGGCATCCTGGCACCTGTCTGCCTGATCGTGCTGCGGCTGCTGCAAGGTCTGGCGCTGGGTGGCGAGTACGGCGGCGCGGCCACCTATGTGGCCGAACACGCACCGATGGGCCGGCGCGGCTTCTACACCAGCTGGATCCAGACCACCGCGACGCTGGGCCTGTTCCTGTCCCTGCTGGTCATCCTGGGCGTGCGCAGCTACGCCGGCGAGGAAGCCTTCCGCGACTCCTGGGGCTGGTGGCGCGCGCCGTTCCTGCTGTCCTTCGTCCTGCTGGCGATTTCGGTGTGGATCCGCATGCAGTTGAGCGAATCGCCCACCTTCCAGCGCATGAAGGAAGAAGGCAAGGGTTCGAAGGCGCCGCTGACCGAATCGTTCGGCCAATGGAAGAACCTCAAGGTCGTCATCCTGGCTTTGCTGGGCCTGACCGCCGGCCAGGCCGTGGTCTGGTACACGGGGCAGTTCTACTCCCTGTTCTTCCTGACGCAGACGTTGAAGGTCGACGCCAACACCGCCAACATCATGATCGCGGTGGCGCTGTTGCTTGGTACGCCCTTCTTCGTGATCTTCGGCTCACTGTCGGACCGCATCGGCCGCAAGCCCATCATCATGGCGGGCTGCCTGATCGCGGCGCTGACCTACTTCCCCATCTTCCAGGGCATCACGCACTTCGCCAACCCGGCGCTGGAAAAGGCACAGGCCAATGCACCGGTGACGGTGTTCGCCGACCCGGCCACGTGCTCCTTCCAGTTCAACCCGGTGGGAACGTCATCGTTCACCAGCTCCTGCGATGTGATCAAGTCCTTCCTGGCGCGCAACTCGGTCAACTACAAGAACGAGGCCGCGCCCGCGGGCTCGGTGGCCAAGGTGCGCATCGGCAATGACGAATTCACCTCGTTCGAAGGGGCCGGCGTGCCGACGGCGGACTTCAAGGCCAAGGTCGCCGACATGGACAAGACGCTGACGGCGGCGATCCGTGCCCACGGCTATCCCGCCAAGGCCGATCCCGCGCAGGCAAACAACGTCATGACCGTGGTGTTGCTTACCATCCTGGTGATCTACGTGACCATGGTGTACGGCCCCATCGCCGCCATGCTGGTGGAGATGTTCCCGACCCGCATCCGCTATACGTCGATGAGTTTGCCCTATCACATCGGCAACGGCTGGTTCGGCGGCTTCCTGCCTCCCCTGGCCTTCGCCATCGTGGCCGCGACCGGGAACATTTATGACGGCTTGTGGTACCCCATCGTCATCGCCGCGATGACCCTGGTCATCGGCACCCTGTTCATCCGCGAAACCAAGGATGTCGACCTGAACGACTGATGGATAGCCAGGCCACGGCACCCTGAGTGCCGTGCGCCTACGTCCCCTGCTGGGCAGGATGCTGCACCTGCCTGGCCTTGGAAGCTCCCCCTGTGGGAGCTTTTTTTTATGCCAGTTGCCGTACGGACAAGGCGACACAAAAAAAAACGGCCCGCCTATCAGGCAGGGCCGCTACGGGAGCACACGATGTCGCGCTGTTTTAAGGCTCGCGGGGAGCGCGGCATCGGTGTCAGAGGGCGTTCATGCAGTCAGGGGACAGGGGGATCAATCATCCTCTGACGGATTGCATAACCGTCTTCCGAGCCGGCAGTCTAAGTGCCCACCTCTGACACCGTCCTGAAAAATGCCATTTACTTTCTCATGCCGGCGCCAACCACCACCACGCCGACGACGATGGCGGCGATACCTGCCCAGCCAGGAATGGGCACCGACTTCTCCGTTTCCGCGGTCGCCTTGACCGACCCGATCTGCAGCACGGTGTCTTCCGATTTGTAGCTGAAGCCCCGGTAGACCAGGGCGGCGATACCCAGCACGATCAGCAGGGCGCCAATGATGGTCGTGGATTTCATGGTGGTCCTCGCTTAAGGATGAGAAGAGATGGGCGGAACATACCGCGTGCCATTTGGCGCGTCAGTGACAGAACGTGTCCTGTGTCATGATCGGCGACAAGGCCCATGTCGTATAGAATCCACCCTTTTGCCCCGACGCCATGTGGTTCAAGAATCTAAAGATCTACCGTCTCTCCGCGCCCTGGACCGTCTTGGGCGACGCACTGGAAGACGCGCTCGCCAAGCACGCCTATCAGGGCGGCAATAACCTGGAAATGCAGAGCCTGGGCTGGATTGCCCCGCGCGAAAACGGCGGCCTTGCGCACGTCGTCAACGGCCAGATCCTGCTGTCGCTGCGGGCCGAAAAGAAGCTGTTGCCGGCCACCGTCGTCAATCAGGTGACCAAGGCGCGCGCCCAGGAAATCGAGGAGCAGCAAGGCTATAAGCCGGGCCGCAAGCAGATGAAGGAAATCAAGGAGCGCGTCACCGACGAGCTGCTTCCCAAGGCTTTCAGCATCTATCGCGACACCCGCGTCTGGATCGATCCGAAAAACCATTGGCTGGTGATAGACGCCGCCGCCTCGGCCAAGGCCGACGAGGTGCTTGGCCTGCTGGCCAAGAGCATCGATCCCTTCCCGGTCGAGGGCCTGTACGTCAATCAATCGCCTGCTTCGGCCATGACCGGCTGGCTGGCGTCTGATGAAGCGCCGTCGAACTTCAGCATCGACCAGGACACCGAACTGAAATCGTCCGGTGACAGCGGCGCGGCGATCCGCTACGTCAAGCACTCGATCGATACCGATGACGTGCGTCGCCATATCCAGAATGGGAAGCAGTGCACCCGTTTGGCCATGACGTGGTCCGACCGCATTTCCTTCGTCCTGACCGAAGGCCTGGACGTCAAGCGCGTGTCGCCGCTGGATGTACTCAAGGAGAACACCGACGCGATGGCGCAGAACGACGACGAGAAGTTCGATTCCGACATGGCCTTGATGACGGGCGAATTGGCCAAGCTGATGGCCGAGATGGTGGAAGCACTGGGCGGCGAGAAGAAAGGGATTTGAGCAGGACGGGGCTTGATTGCCCCACCCACGCTCAATACCCTGTCATTTCAAGGTACCCCGTGCCTCCCGGTGACAGGCGCACCGGGCCTTCCCAGTAAGGGAAGGAGGTTCCCATCCACGCCTTGGGCTGCAAGGCATCGGCCGTGACATCCACATCGCCGCCCGTCGTGCCGGCGATGCGCACGCGCCAGCGGGTGGGAAGTTTGCGCCCGTCATCCAGTTGGGTCCATGTCATGGGATCGAGCTGGATCTGGTCGCCACGCAACGCCGTCGAGTGGCCGTCCGGGCCTATCCACGTGCCCGCGCGGTAAGGCGTACCCTTGGCCTGGCGTACCTGGAACAGCATTACCTTGGCACCCGAGGCCAAGTGCAGCGAAAACCAATCCCAGCCGCGCTGATCGGCGGACAGCGGCTGGCTGCTCCACTCGCGATCCAGCCAGGCCGTGCCCTGTACGTGATGGACCTTGCCCGCGCGTTCGATGTCACCGCTGACGCGATAGAAGGGTTGGCTGTAGTAATACGACGCCTGCCCCTGCCCCGATTTCTCGCTGTAGCCAGCATCACCATGCAGCACCAGCGGCCCATCGGCCTCGAGCGCCAGCCGATAGCGAAAATCCTTGCCGTTCGCCTGCATCGTCAGATGATCGATGTCGGGCCCCTGCAACGACCAATCGTCGATCCAGGCACTGAACGCCGGAGACTGGCCACCCGATAGCGATTGATCCCGAGTAGCCAACGCGGCCCGGCTTTGGCTTTGGCCGTCATCCGATGCCTGCCGGGCAGGTAGTACGCGGATATGGACGCCGGCCTGTCCAATGCCACCGCGTGCGAATTTTTCCGCGAATTGATGCGAGGTCGCGTCGGTCAGCGCCGCGTGGGCCATCCATACGTTCGGACTTTCCCACCCAGCCTGTTCGGGACCGGGACGCAGGGCTGAACGGAACAGCGTCCATTGGGCGCCCCAATCCCTGCCCTCCTCGTCCTTCATGTCCGCCGTCACGTACCACCATTCGATGCGATAGCCGTCATGGGGACCGTGGTCCTGCGGAAAAACCAGCGGCCGGCCGCGCGTCACGCGCGCGTAGTCATCCGCGTCGCGCCCAAGGCCCGCAAAGCCAGTATTAGACGCGCGCGATGACTCTGACGCATTGGCAGCCTTGGCGGTACTAGATGCGGTCGATGCGGTCGATGCGGTCGATGCGGCCGATGCACTCGATGCGGCCGACATATTCGGCACATTCGACGCATTCGACGCATTCGACGCCGGCGGCTTCGCGACATCGTCGCAGCCTCCGAGCATGGCCACTGCCAGCAGCAGCGGAGCGAGCAAACTGGACCCTCCGCGCGGAACGCGCGCAGCGGCTGCCCCGCGCGGCTTCATGTCATGTTTCATCGGCGAACTGCCTGATCAAATCGGCGGGCTGCCGCCGCCGCAGTTGCCACACCGGCCAGGCAGCAGCCAGCAGGCTCGTCAGCAAGCCCATCAGCCCCAACATCAGCAACTGCGAGGGAAATACATACAAGGGCAGCCGCCAGCCGAAGGCCTGCACATTGACCACGGCCACCAGTGTCCAGGCCAGCAGGACACCCAAGGGCATGGCGAACAGCACGGTCAGCAATGACAAGGTCAACACTTGCCCCAGCGCCAGCCACGCCAATTGGCGCCGGGGTACGCCCAAGGCCCACAACGGCGCCAACTGTGCCAACCGCCCCTGGCTCAAGGTCAGCAGGCTGATGAACAAGGCGATGCCGGCGACACCCAGTGTCAAGGTATTCAAAGCGCCAGTCGCGGCGAAAGTGCGGTTGAAGACCTGCGTCGACCACAGCTTGATGGACGCCTGTTCCGCGACCTGCATGCCATCGCCTCCGTAGCGCTGTTCGAGTGCCGCCCGCAGCGCCCCGATGACCCGATCACCGTCGCGCGCGGGCGTCGCCACGTAAACGTTCACGCTGCGCAGCATTGCCTGCGGATTCAGCCGCTGCAATACAGCGGCATCCATCAGCACATGGCCCCGCGGGTTCCCATAATCGGCATAACTCGCCACCACGGTGAACGTGGCTGGCGCCGACGACGCCCCCGCTTGCCCCACGTCGGCCCCCAAGTTCAACGAGTCGCCGAGTTTCAATCCCAGATGCCGCGCCAACTGCTCGCTGACCATGACGCCGCGGCCCGCCGCAACCGCGCGCCAGGCGTCGGCGGACTGTTCCAGCAGCGGCCACTGCCGCTGCGTTTCCGGGTCGTCGACCACACCTTGCAACTCCACCGGCCAACCCCGCACATGGGTGAAGGCGCGCCATTGCGGCAACACCGCGCGCACCTCGGGTCGCGTGCGCAGCCATTGCACGGCATCCAGGCCCTGCGCACTGTCGCGTGGATTCAAATAAATATCCGCGGACAAACGCTGGTCCAGCCAGCCCACGAACGTCTTGCGAAACCCTTCGGTCATGCCCCCCACGCCGACGCTGGCGCCCAGGGCCAGCAGCAAGGCCATCAAGGCCAGGCTCAGGGCCGGCAACTGTTGCCGGCTATCGGCGACGAACCAGGATGCCAACGGCCCCCGTGCATGACGTACATGGCGCGCAAACCCCGCCAGCAGCGCATCCAGCAGCGCGGGCAACAGCAAAGCCGAACCGAGCAGAATCGCTGCCTGCATCGCGAACGCGCTGGCCAGGCTGTCGCCCCATATCCCGCATCCCGCCGCCAGCGCGGCCAGCAGCGCGGCGCAACCCACCTGGCGCCGTTGCCGCGACACCTGCGTCGCGCGCCAGGCCTGGGGCCGCGCGATGGCCAGCAAAGGCAGGCGCGCCGCGCGCCACAAGCTATCCGCGCCCGCCACCAGCGCGCCGAGCAGCGTCATGCCGATACCCGCGGCCCACCACCAGGCGGGCAGGCTCAAGTGACTGGCCACTTCGGCGCCATACAGGCCACGCAGGCTGGCCGCCAGGTTCCCCAGAAGCACGCCCGCCAGCAGGTACCCGCTGGCGACGCCCGCCAGGCCGCCTACCAGCGCGAAGAATCCCAGCTCCACGCCCAAGGCCGCCATCAAAGCCCGCAAGCTGACGCCGCAAGCCCGCAGGGTTCGCAACAGGCCGCGCCGTTGTTCCAATGCCAGGCCGATCGAGGCATGCACGATGAACAAGCCCACGATGAAAGCCAGCATGCCCAGCGCGGTCAGATTCAGATGGAAGCTTTCAGTCAGCCGTCCCAGATCGTCGCGATCATCGGACCGCGCCAAAGTCAGTTCGTCCGACCACGGCGCGGGCGGCGCGAGTTCCGCGGATTGCGTGGATTGCGTGGATTGCGTCGGTTGAGATGGCTGGGCGGATTGGTCCAAGCGCGCCTCCGGACCACCTGCGACCAGCAATCGGGATACCTTGCCCGACGTACGCAGCAGGGCCTGCGCATGCCCGATATCCATCACCAGCACGCCCGGCGCCAAATCAGGCTGCAGATGCAGAACGGGCAATGGTTCTCCATCCAGCGTCACCGGCCTGTCGCCTTCGCGCAGGGCCAATCGACGCAGCGTATCGGGACCCGCCCAGACTTGTCCGGGTGTGCCGATGAAAGCCCCCATGTCGAAAGCCTTGGCGATCTGTCCCGCCACCTCGGTGCCTGGCGGCAGGCTTAGGGGTTCGATGCCCATCACGCGCAACGACAAAGGGGGATCGCCGGCGAAGCGCAGTGTCCCCTCGACAATGGGTGAGACCTGCCAACCCGCCCGCCGCAGTTCGACATAGACATGCTGATCAAGCAACCCACCCTGGCGCGGCAGCCATTGCACTTGTGCGGGACCGAGCAGCACCGCGCTCGCGCGCGCATAGTCGGCGCGCGCCTGCGCATTCAAGGCCTGGACCCCACTCCACAAAGCCGTCGCCAGCCACAGGCCGCACACGATGCTGGCGCATTGCAAGGGATGACGCCGCCAGTGGCCCGCCAACGCCCGCATGCAGGAAAGAAAGACGCGCATTACGGCCGCAACGCCGAAGTGGGAGCATCGTTGGACGCCGCGCCCGCATTGCTACGAGCATCGGCATTGGCACCGGCATCGGCATCGGCATCGGCATCGGCATCGGCATTGGCACCGGCATTAGCATCAGCCTCGGCACCGCCACGCTCATCCCCCCGCACCTTCCCCAAATGCAGCGTCACCCGACGCGACAAGCGGGTCGCCATGCGCGCGCTATGGGTCACCATCAGCAGGCTGCTGTCCGCGTCACGCACCAGCGCCAGCAACAGATCCAGCACCGCATCGCTGCTCGCTTCGTCCAGGCTGCCGGTAGGTTCATCGGCCAACACCAACCCCGGCCGGCTCGCCAGCGCACGCCCGATGGCGACCCGTTGCTGCTGGCCGCCGGACAATTGCTCCGGATATCGCGACAGCAAGGCCGTCAGCCCCAGACGCTCGACAAGATGCCCTGTCCAGGCCGCATCGTGACGCCCCGCCAGCCGCGCCTGGAAATCCAGGTTGGCGGCCACATCCAGGCTGCCGATCAGGTTGTATTGCTGGAAGACCAGCCCGATGCCCGTCCTGCGCCACTGCGCCAGGCCCGCTTCGCGCCGCGCATGCAGCACCTCGCCGTCAACCAGTACGCGTCCGCCATCGGGATAGTCCAGCCCGGCGATCAGGTGCAGCAAGGTGCTCTTGCCGCTGCCGGACTCCCCGGTCAACGCCAGGCTTTCGCCCGCGGCCAGGCAGAGATCCACCCCGCGCAATACCGGCAACGCACCTTGCGCGGTGACGAACGATTTATACAAATCCTCAACCACAAGCACGCATGACTCCTCGCGCAGCGCCCGCTTTCGACAGCCGGCGCGTTGACCGAGCCGCTCCGTCTCGCAGGCAAACAAAAAGGCACTCCGCCCCATGGGCGAGAGTGCCTTCGGAGACCACGCCGGGCGCGGTACGACGAGCTTACTCCAAACCGTGGAACACCGAATCATCGGGTCCGACGTGCGAGGGATGCTGCCACGTCACATCGCGCATGGAATGTTGCACCAGCCCTTCCACACCCAACAGCACGGCGAAGATGGCCATGCGAATGGGAATGCCGTTATCGGTCTGGCGGAAGATAGCCAGGCGCGGATCGTGATTGAGGTCCACGCTCAGGTCATTGGCACCGGGCCGGCTGTCCCGCGGCAGGGGGTGCATGACGATGGTATCGGGACCGCAATAAGCGTCGATGGTGGCGCGATTGATCTGGAAGTCCGGCGTATAGCCTTCCTGGGCCTCGTCGACGAAACGTTCTTTCTGCACGCGGGTCGCATAGATCACGTCAGCGCCCGACACCCCTTCGGCCAGTGACGTCTTCTGCTCGATCACGTTGCCGTTGCGCGAAGCCTGTTCGACGATATAGGACGGCATTTCCAGCCCCGGCGGCGACACCAGCGTGAATTTCACGCCACGATACAGCGCCAGCAGCTTAATCAGCGAATGCACCGTACGGCCATACTTCAGGTCGCCGACCATGGCGATGTGCGCGCCGTCCAGCAGTTTGCCCAAGCGGGAGAACTCGGTAAGGATGGTGTACAGGTCCAGCAGCGCCTGGCTCGGATGCTCGCCGGGACCGTCACCACCGTTGACCACGGGAATATTGGTGGCACGCGCGAATTCAGCCACCGACCCTTGCTCAGGGTGACGTATGACCATGGCATCGACATAACCGCTCATCACGCGGCTGGTGTCATAGATGGACTCGCCCTTGGCCATCGACGAAAACGTGAAACCGGTGGTGTCGCACACCGAACCGCCCAAGCGGCAGAACGCCGAACCGAAGCTCACGCGGGTGCGGGTGCTGGCTTCGAAGAACAGATTACCCAGCACGGCGCCTTCCAGCACGCGCGATATTTTCTGACGCCGCGCAATGGGCTGCATCATGTCGGCCACGCGGAACAGGTCTTCCACCGACTCACGCGTGAACTGGTCTACCGATAGCAATTGCGGCCGGCCTTCAACGCTGATGCGGTCGCGCAGCGGTCCGGACTGAGCGCTCTGCGTATACTTTTCGAGCAGCACATTGTTCTGCACGATTTCCGACACGAAACGCTCGACCACTTCCGGCATGGTGCGGAATTCCTGCGAGCCTTCCGGCAGCAGCCAGGTATCGAGGGCGCGCCGCTTGACGCCGATACGCGTGGCAAAGACGTCACGCGTCAGGTTGAGGCGGCGCATGGCGTCGCGCAGGAATGCTTGCTGGGAGATGGACATGGTCGGTCCTGAGGGGGGGGTTATGTACGCGTTGCGTATATTAATCCTCGGAAAAAACCATGTCTATCGCTTTTGCGTACATCCCACAAGGAACCTTGCAGCCTGGGGTGACAGATGGGGAGGCTCAAAAGCACTTCTCCCCCACGCCTCCCCCACTTGCTATGCCGCGGCCACGCGTCCCGCCCGGGCGCTACGCACCTGCAAGGCGATCAGGGCGGCGATGATGCCGGTCGCGCCCGAGATGATGAACGCGTTCAAATAGCTGCCCTGCGCGGCCCGGACGGCACCCGCCATGAAAGCGGCACTGGCGGCGCCCAACTGGTGCCCGGCAACGATCCAACCGAACACGATAGGCGCATCCCGCTCGCCGAAGGACTCCACGGTCAGACGCAATGTGGGAGGCACCGTGGCGATCCAGTCCAGGCCATAGAACACCGCGAAGATGCCCAAGCTATAGATGGAAAAGTCCGAAAACGGCAGAAACATGAGCGACAAGCCACGCAAACCGTAATAGACGAACAACAACTTGCGCGGATCGTAGCGATCGGTCAGCCAGCCCGACGCCGTGGTGCCGACCAGATCGAACAGCCCCATTACCGCCAGCAGGCCAGCGGCGCGCACCTCGGCGATGCCCTGGTCATTGCACAATGCGATGAAGTGCGTGCCGATCAAGCCATTGGTGGTGAAGCCGCAAATGAAGAACGTGGCGAACAGGAACCAGAAGTTGCGCGTCCGCGCTGCCCGGCCAAGCACCGAAAACGCCGCTTTCAGGGGATTGGTATGCACCGGCGCGGGTGCCTTGTAGTCCGCATCGGCGCCATAGGGCACCATGCCGATGTCGGACGGCCGCTCCGGCAGGATCAGCCAGGCCAAGGGCAGCAGGCAGAGACACACGGCGGAAATGGTCAGCACCACGGGACGCCAGCCACCGCTTTCAGCCAGGGCGGCCAAGCCGGGCAGAAAAATCAAGGTGCCGGTAGCGGTACTGGCCGTGAGCAGGCCCATCATCAGTCCGCGGTGCTTGACGAACCAGCGATTGACCACGGTAGCCCCGAAAACGATGGCCACGCAGCCGGTACCCAGGCCCGACAGCACGCCCCAGCTGACGATCAGTTGCCAGGGCGCCGTCATCCAGGCACTGGCGCCGGTGGCGACGGTCATCAGCACCAAGGCCCATAACAGCGTGCGGCGCACGCCGAAACTCTGCATCAGCGCCGCCGCGAACGGTCCCACCAGGCCATACAGAAAGATGCCGATCGCCGCGGACAGCGAAGTGATGCCACGGCTCCAGCCGAAGGCGCTTTCCAGCGGCACGATCAGCACGCCAGGGGCGGACCGCTGGCCAGCCCCGGCCAGCAGGGCCAGAAAAGCGATGGCGACGACGACGAAGGCATATTTCTGGCCGAATTTCTGCCCGAACTTTTGCCGGAAGGATGGCCGCAAGGACTGCGGCTGGCTTGTTGGATTCATGTTACTGACCGGTACGTTTCAGATTGGCGCATAATACGGATCTGGCTGTCGCCCTGTCAAGGACATTCATGACTACGAAAACGCCCACGCCGATCCCGGCGCAATCATCCTCCCCGGGATCGCATGTGACATCGCCCGCCGCTATCGCGAAGCCGCTGCGCGCGGCCGAGCGCATCCAACGCACGGCGGCGGATTTGTTTTATCGCGAAGGCATACGGGCGGTCGGCGTCGACGAAATCGTCACGCGGGCCGGCGTCACCAAACCCAGCTTGTACCGCAGCTTCGGTTCCAAGGACGAACTGGCCGCTTCTTACATGCGGGAATACGAGAGCCGTTTCTTCGAGCGATTCGAGCAGGCCATCGCGCCTTACGAAGGCGACCCGCGGGCCCAGCTCATCGCGTATTTCACCCATGTCGCCAGCCGGACCGAATCGCCCAATTACCGTGGCTGCGGCATGAGCAATGCCGCGGTGGAATATCCGCGCACGGCCGAACATCCGCAAATACATCCGGCGCGGCAGGTGGCCGAGGCCAACAAGCGCGAAGTCCGGCGGCGTTTGCAGGAGATGGCCGCCGCCGCGGGTGTACGCGACGCGGCGGGCCTGGGCGACGCCCTGCTGTTGATCCTGGAAGGTTGTTTCGTGACCGGGCAACTGTTCGAGCCCGATGGTGAACGCCCGTCGAAAGCGGCGCCCGCAGCCGTGCAAAGACTGATCGATGCCTATCTGGCGGACGACACCGCCGCGTAGCGGGACACCGCCGCTGAAAGGCCTTGCTTCACGCGGGCGCCTGCTCAGCGTTCTCCAGCATGGCCTTGCTGTTCTGATAGGACACGTCGTCGCGCAGCATGCTCGAACTATTGGCGATCGTGCTCCAGCAGCCCAGCACGAACGCCGCCACGGCGCAGCAATATGCCGCAACGCTGATGACCATGGGCAGCCAATGTCCGCGTCCGGCCCGGCCAGCGGCTATCTGGCGGAACAGGCTGAAGTGCGACAGATAGGAAAACAGCAGGCCCATTGCGCTGCAGGCCAGCCCAGCCGTGTACGCCAGCGCCGCTTCCTGCAGGTCAGGCGGATCGATATCCGCACCGATAATCCCCATGGAGAACGACAGGACCAGCAACAGGGCAATGCCATTGCCCATGCCCAGCAAACGGAACCCTGCCAGGGCATGTTGAGTCAGGGCTTGATAAGCGTTCGCGGGGCGGGTGTTGTCAGGCAAATCCATGGGATATCGAATGCTCATGTGGCTCATGTGGCGCATAGCGGCAGGGACACAGCATAGCGGGGAATCGCCGCCACGGGAACGAGGCTTGCAGTGCGAAGCAGGCTCAAGCTCGAAGGGATTTCAATGATGAACAAACCACTCCGTCCGTCCACGCCCCGCCATGATCAGGGCCACACGCCGCGCCAGACCAGCCTGAACGCACGGGTTTTTCCGCCAGCCACGCCTGTCGAGGTTCCCAATTTGCCGCCTAAGCCCGCGAAATCCGCCGATGCCACGGCCGCCGGGGTTCAATCGAGCGGTCCTGCGGTGGAAACCGATGCGGAACACAACTGGGCGGACAGCACGCAACCCGCTCCCTATAAGAAAAAGGCGCGCACCTCGATTTTCTGACGCGGAGTCGTGGCCATGACCAGGGGGTCAACCGCGGGGTTCATCACCGGATGGATCACCCGGCTCATCCCCTTCCAGGCCGCCCTTCGTGCCGATACCGCCGCCACTCACACTGGAGTCGAACATGCCTAACAACGCACGCACGCTCACCCCCGCCAGCGCCAAACTCAGCGACTACAAGACTCGCGCCGACACCATGTCCGGTACGCACGTCCTGCCGATGCCCGACCAGCAGCCCGTGGTCGCCGGCATGCCGCGCCGCGACCGCTCCCTGACCGATCCCGGCGATCCTGGCATTCCCCGTCCGGAAGACGATGTATATGGCAACAAGGCCTCGGACCTGTCCGAAAAACCTTGATGGCCAAAGCTACGCCGCCCGTCCGCACGGGCGGCGCAGCGCTCAGCAGCGAGCAGTTCAGCAGCAAGTACCGAGTGCGCGTAGTTCATCCACGTGCCCTTCAGCGGCGTGCCCTTCAGCGACGCTTGGGTCAGTTACCCGCGTCCGGCAACGGCACGCCCTGCAACACGGGCGCGGTCCGATCCAGCAGCGGCGCGGCCTCGCCGCCCGGACCCTGGCGGCAGCTGGGCGTGGCGGATTGGATCGACCGGCGGACAGCCTCCATTTCCGGCTGATCCCAGGGGTCCGCGCCCAGGACGGTCACCGTAACGGTGGCGTAACGCGCGGTGTTGACCGGGCCATCGGGACGCACTTTGATCACTTCCAGCAGCTTGGCCGGCTCCGTCCGCTTGTAGACCGACACGGTGCCGGTAGCGGTCCGTTCCTCGTAGGAAGTATTGGCAAGGTAATTGACGCCGTAGGCGTACACCACGTCGGTATGGCACACGCGCACGAACTCGCTGGCACGGCGGAAAGCGGCCATGTAATCGGTCTGCACCGGGAAGGTCAGCGTGGGGAAATTGCCGTCGGGTTTGACGCCCTCGGCGGCGCAGCCGCCAAGAAGAACGAGGGCGCTCGCCAAGAGAGGCCGGAAAACGGACATGGATGCTCCAGGGCAAAAATTGGGCTTGAAACCCTGGGATTATGCAGCACCGGCGGCATGCCCTGCCATTTACCGGGCCGACATCGGCCCTACATAGGCGCCCAGCGCGCTGACCCCAGGCCGCGTGACGGCCGTCTTGCCTGCGCGTTGTTCGATGTAATTCAAGGCTTCCAACTGCCCGCGTACGGGCTGGGGGATATTGAAGCCAACCAGCGAGGCCTGCGTCCGCAGCTCCTTAAGCCAGCGAAATTGCTCGGGCGTCAAGGTGGGCGTTGTTCTGAACATTTTTCTGCCTCTTCGAATCATGCCTCGGATGTACGCAGGGACGCGGCACGGCCGCCCTGCTTCGGCCGCCTGACTCGTCCATATCGGCCAGGCCGATACGTGACGAGCCAAGAATGGCCACGACTTGCTTATTTATTGCGATCAGCCGCGCCCTGGATCTTTTCGCCGCCGCGCTCAATGTCCTGGCCTGCGCCGTGCATGGTGTTGCACCCCGCAACCAGGGCGCTGAAAGCAAGCATTACAACGAGAAGGGCTTTGTTCTTCATGGTCTTTCCTTTGATAGGCGATAAAGAAAAATGGATCGGATGCGTCGACTCCCGCTTCCGTCGGTTCCTACCTCCGATTTCCGCCTCCTCAACAGCAAACAGCGTGCCCAGGCGAGTTCCCTGCTGGTTACGCTTTCGCACGCTTCTCCTGCCGATCTCCAGATCAGGCCTGCGCCAACGCTCTCCGGCTCATTCCATCCGCCGCGCCGCTCGCCCTTCGCGGGCATGGCGCATGCCTTACGCAGAGGCCACACACCCGCAGACCGGAGGTCACCATGTCCACCATTGCCCCGAACACCCTCAACCCGCGCAGCCCCGATTCCGCCGACATCGCCGAGGAATTGGCCCGCAATGCGGTCCCTGCCGGTCATCGCGAGCCCGCGCCAGGTGAACCGCCGCTGCCCGACGAGCCGCCCCTGCCCGGCGATCCCCCGTTGCCGGGTGACCCGCCGGGGTCGCCGCCCTCGCCCCAGATGCAAGGCTGAACTACACTTGCACCAGCGGCCGCAAGACGCGGCCGCCTTGCATTGCGCCATAAGCGGCGCCGGACTTCACCATGTTGCGCATCTCAGAAATCAAGCTGCCCCTCGATCATGCCGAGGAAGCACTCCGTCAGGCCATCCTCCAAAAGCTGGAGATTGCGTCCGACGATCTCATTTCCTTTTCCCTTTACCGGCGCGGCTACGATGCCCGCAAGCAGGCCAATATCCTGCTGGTGTATTCGATCGACGTCGAATTGCGCGACGAGGCCGCCGTTCTGGCCCGCCATGGCGGCTCGCCGCACGTGGCGCCGAAGCCGGACATGACCTACCGCTTTGTCGCGAATGCCAGCACCGCCCCCGCAAGCGCGCGGCCGGTGGTGGTGGGCATGGGACCTTGCGGCCTGTTTGCCGGCCTGATCCTGGCGCAAATGGGTTACCGCCCCATCATCCTGGAACGCGGCAAAGCCGTGCGCGAACGCACCAAGGACACTTGGGGACTGTGGCGCAAGGAAGTCTTGCACCCCGAATCCAACGTGCAGTTCGGTGAAGGGGGCGCCGGCACTTTCTCCGACGGCAAGCTGTACAGCCAGATCAAGGACCCGCGCCATCTCGGCCGCAAGGTATTGGAAGAGTTTGTACTGGCTGGCGCACCCGAGGAAATCCTGTGGGTCAGCAAACCGCACATCGGTACATTCCGCCTGGTCAGCATGGTGGAAAAAATGCGAGCCACCATCGAATCGCTGGGTGGCGAGGTGCGCTTCGAACAACGCGTGGCCGACCTCGACCTGAATCACGGCGAGTTGCGGGGATTGACGCTGGCCAGCGGCGAGTACCTGCCCTGTACGCACTTGGTGTTGGCCATCGGCCACAGCGCGCGCGACACCTTCGAGATGCTGCACGAACGCGGTGTCTTTCTGGAAGCCAAGCCCTTTTCCATCGGCTTTCGCATCGAACATCCGCAGTCGCTCATCGACCGCGCGCGCTTCGGCAAATTCGTGCGTCATCCTCTGCTGGGCGCGGCGGATTACAAACTGGTGCATCACAGCGGCAACGGCCGCTCGGTCTACAGCTTCTGCATGTGCCCCGGCGGCACGGTCGTAGCGGCCACGTCCGAGCCGAATCGCGTGGTGACCAATGGCATGAGCCAGTATTCCCGCGCGGAGCGCAATGCCAATGCCGGCATCGTTGTGGGCATCACCCCGGACGACTACCCGGGCGGCCCCCTGGCAGGCATCGCGTTCCAGCGCGAGTGGGAATCGCGCGCTTATGAATTGGGCGGTGGCGGCTATCACGCGCCTGGCCAGACCGTAGGCGATTTCATCGCGGGGCGGCCATCCACCCAGTTGGGTTCCGTACAGCCTTCCTACAAACCGGGCGTCACGCCGACCGACCTGTCCACGGCGTTGCCGGACTACGCCGTCGAAGCCATCCGCGAGGCATTGCCTGCCTTCGATCGCAAGATCAAGGGTTATGCCATGCATGATGCCGTACTGACGGCCGTCGAGACCCGCACGTCGTCGCCGCTGCGCATCACGCGCAACAACGATGACTACCAGAGCGTCAATACCGCCGGCTTGTTCCCGGCGGGTGAAGGCGCGGGCTATGCGGGTGGGATCTATTCGGCCGCCATCGACGGCATCGAAGTGGCCGAAGCCGTCGCGCGCGACATCCTGGCGCGGCAGGCGAAGGCGGCATAAGCCGCCGCCCTCGTCTACGGCCGCGCCAGCCCCAACTTCACGGCAACGCCGGCGCCGGCCGTCGACCCGGCGGCGAAGCACGCCGTCAGCAGGTAGCCGCCGGTGGGAGCGTCCCAGTCCAGCATCTCTCCGGTGCAGAAGACACCCGGCAGGCGACGCAATTGCAGGTCCTCGTCCACCTCATCCAGGCGCACGCCACCGGCGCTGCTGATCGCTTCATCGACAGGCCGGGGGCCTGATAACCGTACAGGCAGGTCCTTGATACAGCGGGCGAGCCACGCCGGATGATCGAACGCCTCGGCGGGCGCGCATTCACGCAGCAACGCCATCTTCACGCCTTTCAAACCCAGGCGGCTCTGCAGGTGGCTGGACCACGATCGGGCCCCACGCGGATACGCCACATCCCTGGCGACCCGTTCAGCGTCCGCTTGCGGCAGCAGATCGACCCGCATTTCGGCATAGCCCTGTTGACGCCACTGATCACGAAGGCCAGCGGACAAGGCGTAGACCAGCCCGCCCTCCACGCCGCTGGCGGTCAAGATGAATTCGCCGCGGCGCATTGCGCCCTGCCCGACGCGTGCCGCCACCGCCTTGACCGGCTCGCCGGCATGGCGCTCGCGCAAGAACGGTGTCCAGTCCGCATCGAAACCGCAATTGGACGGCAGCAGGTCATTTACGCCGACGCCACGGCCCCGCAGCATGGACACCCAGGCGCCGTCCGATCCGAGACGCGCCCAGCTGGCGCCCCCCAGGGCCAGCACCACCGCGTCGGCGCTGGCGCTTACGTCGCCCTGCGGGCTGGAAAACCGCAATTCGGACGCCTGATCCGTCATCCACCCCAACCAGCGATGACGCATATGGAACTGGACGCCTGCGCCGCGCAGGCGGGCCATCCATGCCCGCAACAGCGGTGCGGCCTTCATTTCCTGGGGAAATACGCGACCCGACGTGCCCACGAAGGTTTGCACCCCCAGTCCCTGCGCCCATTCCCGCAAGGCCTGCGGTGACAGCGCGCGCAGCCAGCGCTCGATGCGGGGCTGCGCCGCGGCGTCATAGCGGCCGAGAAAAGCGGGCAAGGGCTCGCTATGCGTCAGGTTCAGCCCCCCTCGCCCCGCCAGCAGAAATTTCCTACCGGCCGACGGCATGGCGTCGTACACGTTCACGCGTGCGCCGGCCGCGGCCAGCACCTCGGCTGCCATCAGGCCAGCAGGACCGGCGCCAATAACGATGACGGTGGGTGGGGATAGGGGCGGGCAGGCCATAAAAACGATTGCAGGCGGGCAAAGGCGTAATACTAACCAACCCCGGGGCGGGTCGGTTAGCATCGGGGCTGGCGCGGTTTCGCGCGCTCAGCACAGGATGCCATTATGAGTACTACGCCCACCTCGACGCCCGATCAACCGCAATGGGGCTATGAACGTCCCGATTGCCGGGGCGCCAACGCGCTGGGCCTTTTCATCGACGACCTGCAACGTGTGCTGGACACGTACGCCGACGACATCGCGGAGCAACCGGCCCGGCTTTACGAAGCCCAGGCCCAAGCCAATGAACTGGTAAAGCGTTATGCGGCTTTGAAGGGCGTGCCGGCAGCGTTCGAAGGCCAGTCCGTGAATTTGCGCGTGGCGCGCAACAGTGCTGGAACGGTACAGTTGGTGCCGCTGTTTTCCGCCGCGCTCAAGCAGGCCCTGATAAGCCTCCTGAATGTCGGCGGACCCAGGCAATAGCGGCCCGCGAGTGGGTGAACAAGCTCAGGACCATGCGCGCGAACCAGGCCGATTGCTCGAGCACGCGTACTCGCGCCGGCCCATCGGCGCATAACAGTACGCGGCCGCCATATGCCATCGAATAGGTCTGCCCAGGCGCAACCGGCATGCGTATGGAAAACGAGGCGTCCCCCAAGGGAACCCATTCCTGCACCATGACACGGCTGCCATGTACACCCACGATCGTGCTGTTAGCGCGGACGAACAACATGCGGGTTTCGCCTCCCGCCAGACTGATATCTCGCGTACGTTCGATTTCTGTGTCCATATGACGGCTCCAACGATCAAAATTGATCTGCCGCCAGATTAGATTTCACGCAATTGTTCTGGCAGGTACACACTGTGCTTATCTTTAACAAAGCAGACGGTTAATCACAGCTCTGTTATTGTCGATTTCCAGATAATCTGTATCTATCCTGCCCTTCCGGGCGCCCGCATGATTCGGCCATGGAACCACTGTATCAACGCTTGGCCGATCACTATCGGCAAGCCATTCGTTCTGGCGTATTGGCACCCACGGCACGCATGCCGTCTGTTCGTAACTTGGTAAGACTGCATCACGTCAGCCTTTCGACAGCGCTGCAAGCCTGTCGCCGGTTGGAAGACGACGGCCTTATCGAAGCGCGCCCGCGTTCGGGCTATTTCGTCGTCAAGCGCAAGCGGGCAACGCTGCCTCCCATCGATGAACCCGATACCGGCAAAGTGCTGGACCCGGCGTCCTACGTCGGCATCCACGACCGCGTTTCGGACTTCATCGCCAAGTGCGAAATCCACCCCAACAAATTCAACTTCGCCACTGCGGTGGCGACGCCCGACGCCTATCCCACCGATGCGCTGAAGCAATCCATGCTGCGCATGGTGCGGCGCCATCCGCAACTCCTCACCAGCACCGTGCCGCACGGCGGCCATCCCTGCCTGCAGGCGGCGCTGGCACGGCGTGCCCTGGATAGCGGCGTCAACGCCGCGCCGGACGACATCCTGGTGACGCATGGCTGCATCGAAGCGCTGAACCTGGCGCTGCGCGCGGTCGCCAGCCCTGGCGACACCATTGCCGTGGAGTCGCCCGCTTACTTCGGCTTATTGCAGATCCTTGAAAGCCTGGGCATGCGCGCGCTGGAAATTCCCACCAGCCCGCATACCGGTATCTCCATCGAGGCCCTGGATCTGGCCTTTCAGACGCATGCCGGCATCAAGGCCGTGGTGGCGGTGCCCAACCTGCATAATCCCCTGGGCAGCATCATGAGCGATGCCGACAAGGCCAGGCTGGTGGAGCTGTGCGAGCGGCAACACATTCCGCTGATCGAGGACGATACCTACGGCGCCTTGGCCGAAGGTGACGAACCCTTGCGCGCCGCCAAGGCCTGGGACCGCGAGGGCAACGTCATTTACTGTGCCTCGCTGCACAAGACCCTGGCGCCGGGCTCGCGCCTGGGCTGGCTGATCGGCGGCCGCTGGAAGGCCCGCATCGCCATGATGAAGTTCGTGCAAAGCCGTCCCAATGAACCGCTGATGCAGTTGGCCGTGGCCGATGTGCTGGGCGCCAAGGCCTACGATCGCCATCTGGTGCGGCTGCGCGGCCGCCTCAAGGCGCAGCGTGAGCGCATGGCGCAGGCCATCGCCGATTACTTCCCGCCCGGCACGCGTTTGAGCATTCCGCGCGGCGGCATGTTGTTATGGGTGGAAATGCCCGACGGGCGCTCGTCCAAGACGGTGTTCGAAACCGCGCTGCCCTTGGGCATCCGGGTGGCACCGGGCCGGATGTTCTCCAACTCCGACCGCTATGAGCATTTCCTGCGTGTAAGCTGCGGCGCGGCCTTCACCGCCGACGTCGAAGCCGCCATCCGCACGCTGGGCCGCATCGTGGCCGGAAAATCGTCCTGAGCCCTATCGTCTTGAAATCCTCGAGCTGAGCGTGGCGCCATTGCGCCACGCTCAGCGGCCGGCGCGCTCGCTGGGAAAATCCGAGGAACTCAATAGCACCGGCAAGGGATGGCTTTCGCGGAACTTGCGCTCCGCCAGTGCATGCAGGGTGCGGCGATTGCCATGATAGGCATCCAGCAAGCTGGCTTCCTCGACACCCGCGCCAAAGCGCGCGCGCAACAGTTCCCAGGAAACTCCTGCCTGAATGGTCCGCGCACCCGAAGCGGTCTCGAACCAGATCACATGCGCGGAACGATCGTTAACGGCGTTGTCATTTATGACAATATTGTTTGCTGCCATGGTGCTCTCCGTAACGATCAAGGGCCGTGCGTAGGGAATACACGCCCGCCAATCGTAGCCAAGGCTGGCCTTACCGTGTGTAACGTCAGCAAGCATTCGACGTATTTGGGCAACATCATCCAAAAGAGGATTTGATTTTCCTTGACCACGACGCTTGGCCTGTCGAGCGCGTCGGGAGCGCTACTTGCTCTAGCGTTGCCAACGGTTTGGCGCATTCCCGACGCGCCACCGGAGCGACCAACCGCTACCCGTTTCAACGGGGCGGACATAAGGAGAAAACAATGACTCTCGGAACCATCCTGTTGATCATTCTGATCCTGCTGCTCGTGGGCGCACTGCCCAGCTGGCCGCACAGCCGGAGCTGGGGTTACTACCCGAGCGGAGGCCTGGGCCTCGTTCTGGTCATCGTCATCGTTCTCCTGCTCATGGGGATGATATGAGGTCCAGGCAGCGCGGCATGCATACCGCGTAAGGACCACACTGGCCTTTGTCACCGCGCGGCATGCCACCGCGCGGGACCGACCGACGCAAGACTATCCGCGCTTCATCGACGCTCCCCACGGGGAGCGTCGTTCATTTGGCGGGCCGGCCGTGGCGAGACGGCGCACGGCGATACGGCGCACGGCCAGGCGCGGCATGGCGACGGGTCGCGTACCAGCACAACAAAGAGCCGGCGCACACCATGGCCGCACCCTGCCAGAAGGTGAAGGACAGCGGCGCATTGAGCATCACCGCCGCCAGCGCCGCCGACAGCAAAGGCGTGAAATAGGATGCGGCCGCCATCAGCGTGACGTTACCGTGCAGGATGCCGACATTCCACGCGGCATAGCCTCCCCCCATGGCACCGGCCGCCAACAGGACCTGGATCAGCGCCGCGGCATCGATCTGCACGGCCTCGCCGCCCTGCGCCGCCCAGCCCCCCTGCAGGGCGTACTGCAACCAGAAAGCCAGCGCGGTCAATGCGAAGAAAAAAGTGATGCCATTGCGTCCCGCGGCCAGGCGCGTGGTCACGGTGCAATACGCCGCCCACAGCACCGCACCCAGCAAGGCCAGGCCATAGCTCAAAGGATTGTCGCTGACGCGGGCCATCAGGCCGGCGGGCGACAGCGTCTCTCCGCCTTGCGCCCAGGCCACGCCCAGCAAGGCAAGAACCAGCCCCGGCCAAACCAGCCTGCCGGCCCGCTGCTTATTGAAAATAATGGCGAAAGCGACGGTCAGGCTGGGCCACAAATAGTTGACCATGCTGACTTCGATGGCCTGCTGGCCACTGTGCGCGTAACCCAGCGACAGAGCCAGGCACGTTTCATAGGCCACGAACAGCGCGCTGCCCAGGTAAAGATACCGGCGCGGGAAATCGCGCAGTGAAGGCCAGCCCGCCACGAAATACAGCAGCACCGCCCCTGCGGAATATATCGCCGCGGCGCCCAGCTCCGGGCCCAAGCTGACGGTGACGCCACGAACGAGGCCAACCATGGCCCCCCATAGCAAGATGGCGCAAAGGCCGATCAGAGTCGCTTTATTGCGAGGCATAGGTCCTGATGTTGTTGCGCTGTATCAAAACAGCGAAAATACAAAAAAATCAAAATACAAGCCAAATAATCAATTGCGTGTTCACACGCTTGCAGCAGCCTCGACCCATGTCGCGGCAGTACGCAACACATGGAGTTTGAAGTATGCAGGTGCAGGGCCGGGGATTTCGATGGGGCGTGTATGGGGTACTCACGCTGGTAATCGTGGCGGGGCTGGGTCTATCGGCTTTCATGGCGAACAAGGCCGAGCATTTCGGCAAGGCGCTGCGGCCCTTGCTCAATGTGAATCTGCCGGCTTACGAGCACTTGGCCGAGTTTGAACACGCGGTGCTACTTTACCAGTTGGCCCTGAACAAATACGCGACGCAGTCCATCGATCACGATCGCTTCGTAATGCTGACGACGGGCCAGCGTGAAGACATGACGCGGGGGCTGGAAACCCTGCTACGCGATTTTCCCGATCACGCCGACGTCGCCCCCATCCGCGCGGCCAGCAACCAATTGCTGCCACTGGCCAGCCGGCTGGATGGCGTGCTGGCGGACCGGGCCAACGCCGGCAGCGGCATCCGCGACCTGCTGCAACAGGCCAATCGCTACACCAACGACATTCGCGATCAGTTGGTCGAATTGAAGCACGACGCCACGCTCGGTTTGCAGCAAGCGCAGGCGCTCACCCATACCAATATCGAGTCGATGTCGCGGCTGGTACACGCCTATACCCTGCTGACGCTGGCCGCGTCGCTGTTCATGATGTACCACGTGCGCGCCCGCATGCGCAGCGAACATCAGTTGGCCATCCAGGCGTCGCATGATCCGCTCACCGATCTCGCCAACCGCCGCTCGTTCGAAAGGCGCTTGCAGCACATCAAGGATCAGCCGCACATGCTGGCGCTGGGGATGATAGACCGCTTCGACCGGGTGGTCGGCGGCCTGGGCTACACCTTCGCCGATCGGTTGATGCGGGAAATCGCCCAGCGAGTGCGCACCGCTGCCGAGCAACATGGCGGCGAAGTCTTTCGCCTGGACGGTGCCACGTTAGCGGTCCTGTACCGCTGCGCTGACGCGACGGCCAACGCGGCATCGAATGTGGCATCTGATGCGGCATCCGATGTGGCAACTGATGCGGCATCGGATGCGACAGCCAACGCCGCGTCCACGGCGGCGCCCGGCAGCGCGGTCGTCGCACCGGCCGCGCTGGAAACCTTGCGCGAAGCCATGCGGCGGCCGTTTCGCTTTGGCCAACATGAAGTCTTCCCCAGCTTGAGCCTGGGCAGCGCGGCCTATCCGGCACAGTGCGAAGACGTGGCCCAATTGCTGACGCATGCCGACTCGGCGCTGCGCGCGGCCCGCGACGCCGGTGGTGACATCGTCATTCCCTACTCCGACGCCATCAGCCAGCAAACCCGCCACAACCTGCACCGCGAAGCGCAGCTCGCACATGCCCTGGAACGCGAGGAACTGGTGCTTTACTACCAGCCGCAGGAGCGTCTGGACGGCAGCGGCCTGGCCGGTTTCGAGGCCTTGCTGCGCTGGCGCCATGGCGACGAATTGATCTCGCCCGCGGAATTCATCCCCATCGCGGAGGAGTCCGGATTGATCATTCCGATCGGGGCATGGGTGCTGGAACAGGCATGCCGCCAGGCGCGCCTGTGGCAGGAACAGGCACCCGACCGCGAATTGGTGGTCGCCGTGAATATTTCGCCGCGCCAGTTCGGCCATCCCGACTTCCTGCACCGGGTGGCTCACATCCTTGCCGAGACCGGCGTCGATCCCAGCCGGATCGAACTGGAAATCACGGAAAGCATGCTGATGCAGGATCATGGCCGCAGCGAACATCTGTTGCGCGCTTTGCGTGAACAAGGCCTGCGACTCGCCATCGATGATTTCGGCACCGGCTATTCCAGCCTGGCCTACCTGAAGCGCTTCCCGGTGGACATGCTGAAGATAGACCAATCCTTCATCCGCTCGCTGCGCCCCGACGGCAACGATGCGGCCATTGTGCGCGCCATGATCAATATGTCGCATCACCTGGGGCTGCGTGTCATCGCCGAAGGCGTGGAAACGACAGCGCAACGCGTGATGCTGCGCGATTGGGGATGCGACGAGATCCAGGGCTACTGGTACGGCAGGCCCATGCCCGCGGCGGCCGCGAGCGTGTTTATGACGTCCACGCCGGCGGGCAGCATCGGCGCCTGAGCCAGCGCCCAAGGCAACACCCGAGCCAGCGTCGGCATCGATCTCGGCATCGGCATCGGCATCGGCATCCGTTTCATCCCCGACGCCTGACCCGGAAAAGCCGCCTAGGCCTGGGTCGCCTGCGAGGTGGTCTGCTGCGCAGCGAGTTGTGCGGCCTGCTGCGCCGCCAACTGGGCGCCCTTGAAATTTTCCTCGAGGGCGGCCAACACCTGATGGAAGACTTCCATCTGCTTGGCCGACAGGCCATCCAGGGCATGTTCGAAGAATTCCGCGCGGCGCGGCAGCGCCTCGGCCACCACGCGCTTGCCCTGGGCCGTCAGCGTGGCGTTGATCAGGCGATTGTCCTGTTCATCGATACTGCGGCTGATCCAGCCCAGGCCCTCCATGGCCTGCAACTGCCGCGTCAGCGACGCGGGGTCCAGCCGGCAGCGCTCAGCCAGCGCTTTCTGCGAGCAGCGCCCTTCTTCGTGCAAGGCCAATAGGATGCGCCAGCGCGGCAGGGCGTGCCCTACCTGAGCGCTGAAGGCGGTCATCATCACACGATAGGTCTGGCCTAGCTGCTGGACGGTGCGCAGGCCCTGTTGTTCTTTCGGCATGGCGCTATTCTGCCACGGGAGCGGCGGCCGGTTTGCCGACGGCGCGCGCCAGCGTGATCGGCGGAACTCGCCGCACCCACCACAGCGTCAGAATGGCCACCGCCAACACCACGATCTGGCCATCATGAATCGCGCTGACCAGCGATTCGCGCGCGACCTCCAGGAAGGAAGAGCCGTTACCGCCGGCGGCCGCCACCTGCGCCATGAAGTCCGACTGGGCCTGCGGGTTGACCAGGATCTGCGGATCATCCAGCTGCGGCAACCAGTGCGCCGCCTGGCTCGCCGCCAGGGCGGATTCCACGCCGCTGACATAGCTGTGATTGACCATGGTGCCCACCACCGCGGTACCTATCATGCCGCCTATCATGCGCAGCGACTGCAGCAAGGCCGTGGCAATGCCCAGGTGGGCACGGCCGGCGGTCTGCTGGGCGAACACCGTCAGATTGGGCATGACGAAACCCAGACCCAGGCCAGCCATCAACATATAGAACGCGATCAGGGCGCGTGGCGTGTAGTGGTGAGTGGTGATCACGCCGGCCGTGGCCAGGCACAGCAGCAGGCAGCCCACATACAGCATGTTGTTGGGATTCTTGATGCGCGTGACGATACGGCCGTTGGCGATGCTGCCCACCGTGATGCATGCCACCATCGGCGTGACCAGCAGGCCGGCATCCTTGGGCGAGAGTCCGAATCCCCCCTGCAGCAGCAGCGGCGCGTAAAAGAGGAAGGAGAACATGGTCACCCCCAGCAACAGGGCCACTGTGAACAACGCGGCCAGGCTGGGATTGCGGAACATGTCCAGCGGCAGCAGGGGTTGCGGGCAGCGCCGCTCCCAGTAGATCAGCAGGGCGAAGGCCAACACGCTGGCGGCACCCAGCCCCAATGACGTGGCACTGACGCCGTCGCCGGGCAACAACTCCACCATCAGCTGTATGCCGCCCAGCGCAATGGCGATCAGCACGGCGCCCGGCCAATCCAGGCGGATCCTGCCTGTGTTCACGCTCTGCCGCAGATGCGGCAAGTGGCGCACGACAAACCACAGGCCCAGCAGGCCCACCGGCAGATTGACGTAGAACACCGACCGCCAGCCGTAGTACTCCGTGAGAAAACCGCCCAGCGTCGGCCCGACGGCATTGGCGATGCCGAAGGCGGAACTGAACATGACCTGCCAGCGCAGCCGCACATGGGAATCGGGAAACAGGTCGGGAATGCAGGCGAAGGCAGTGCCCACCAGCATGCCGCCGCCTATACCCTGCAGGGCACGCGCCAGAACCAGGAACAGCATGCTGTTGGCCGCGCCGCATAGCACCGACGCCAACGTGAAGACCACGATGGCACCCACGACAAAAGGCTTGCGCCCGTAGTAGTCGCCCAGCCGGCCAAAGATGGGAATGGTCACCACCGAGGTCAGCAGATAGGACGTGGCGACCCACGCATAGAGATCGAAGCCCTTGAGTTCCGCCACGACGGTGGGCAGCGCCGTGCCGACCACCGTCTGGTCGACGGCCACCAGCATGACGACGAAGCACATGCCCAGCATGGCCATCAGGGATTGGCGGAAAGGCAGCACCTGGCCGGCGGAATGGGGAGTATCTGGAGCACGAGGCGCCATTTGTGGACCTATCAATAATTGATCTATCAATCATTCTAGCGCAACCGCGCTTAAGCGGCATAAGCATTCAACGGAAATGGCGGGCCGTTGCGCCGGTGGTACAGTGAAGCCCCTTCGCTGCCCAGCGCCGCAACCCTTGCCCGCCGCGGGCATGACGGCGTACCGCGCCTACATGCTAGATACGTTGGACGATCTCGATCACCGCCTCATCGCCCTTTTGCGCGATGACGGCCGGCTGCCCACCGCCACCCTGGCGAAAAAACTGTCGGTGTCGCGCGGGACGGTGCAGAACCGCATCGATCGCCTGCTGCGCAGCGGCCTGCTGCTGGGCTTCACCATTCGTTTGCGCAGCGAAGTCGAGATCCCGGCGGTGCGCGCCATGACGCTGGTTGAAGTGCGCGGCAATGAAACGGACGCGGTGGTCGGCGCGTTGCGGCGCTTGCCCGAGGTCGTGGAAGTTCATTCGACCAGCGGACGCTGGGACCTGATGGTGGAGATCCGCGTGCAGGACCTGTCGACCTTCGACCGGGTATTGCGTGACCTGCGCAGCATCAAGGGCATCACCAATTCCGAAACCAACTTGATGTTGGCTCATTACAAGTAAGGCCATGCAGTTCGATGCGTTGACGATGCGTCACGGGGGCGCTTAGAATCGTTTTTATTCCGAACATACGTTCGGATTCCGATCTTTATCATGCCCACTCTCGATCCCAAGAATCAGGTCAACTCAGTCGCCAAGGCCTTCGCCGTAATCAAGGCGTTCGACGCCACGCTGCCTGAACTGACGATCTCGGAAATCGCCGCGCGCGCCTGCCTGGACCGCGGTACGGCGTTTCGCTTGATCCATACGCTAGTCATGCTGGGCTACGCGCATGCTGTGCCCGACAGCAAGCGGTACCGCCTCGGTCTGAAGTGCCTGGAGCTGGGTTATGCCGCCCTATCCAGCCACCGGGACCTGGCCGACCATGCGGAACCCCTGTTGCGCGCCACCGTGCCCGGGGTTGCCGATGCGGCGTCCCTGGGAACGCTGGACCAGGGCGAAGTGGTGTATCTACGCCGCGTGCAGGCTGGCCTGGGCCGCCACAACATGCAGCGCGGTCCCGGCACGCGCATTGGTGCCTATGGTTCCGCGCTAGGACACGCCATGCTGGCTTTCCTGCCGCGCGCGCAACAGATCGCCGCATTGGACAGCGCGCCCCGCATCAAGCTGTCCGAACACACGCTGGTCGAACTGGATGATTTGCTGGCGCGTCTGGACGCTGTGCGTGCGCGCGGTTACGCACTTTCCGATGGCGAAAATGCCTACGGACTGCGCACCATCGCCGCGCCCGTGCTGGCTGGCGACGGCCAGCCGATGGCGGGGGTCAGCCTGACCATAGACGCCGGCCGCATGGCGATGGCGGACTTCGTCGCGCACGCGGCCGACAGCCTGCAACAACTTGCGCGGCAACTCACAGACGCCGCGCGCCTGTCGGGCGGCGCCATCCGCAGCGGCAAGCTGCCGGCCAGGCCGGAGGCCTGAGAAAGACCTGATCCGTACTCATAACCCCTGCATTTTTCCACCGCGAGGATAGACATGGAATTGCGTACCAACCGCTTCAAGCGCGATCTCGGCCACCGCCAGCAGATCGGCATGTTTTCCACTCTGGGCGGCGCCGTCACGACGGAAGTTTTCGGTGCATGCGGCTTTGACTGGATCCTGCTCGACACGGAACATTCGCCCAATGAACTGCCGGACCTGATCCATCAGATGCAGGCGCTGGCCGCGCTGGACGTCAACGCCATCGTGCGGCCCGCCTGGTCGGACATGGTGCTGGTCAAGCGCATACTGGACGCGGGCGCGCAGACCTTGTTATTTCCCTACATCCAGAACGCGGACGAAGCGGCGGCGGCCGTCAGCTACACGCGCTATCCGCCCCATGGCGTGCGCGGGGTGTCGGGCAGTTCGCGCGCCGCCGCCTACGGTTTGATTCCCGGCTACTTCAACAAGGTCGCCGACGAAATCTGCGTACTGGTGCAGATCGAAACCGCCGAAGGCTTGAAGAATCTGGAGGCCATTGCCGACGTTCCCGGCGTGGACGGCGTGTTCATCGGGCCGGCCGACTTGTCGGCGTCGCTCGGCCACCTGGGCAATGCCCAGCATCCAGAGGTGCAGGCGGCGTTGGACGATGCGTTCGCGCGCCTGCGGGCCAAGGGCAAGCCGTCCGGCTACCTGACCACGCGCGAGGACGATGCGGCACGCCGCATTGCCCAAGGCGTGAGCTTCGTCGGCGCCGCCACCGACACCTCCATCATCACCAATGCGACCACCAGCCTGCTGGGCCGGCTGCGCCAGCGTTGATGCGGGAGCGCTCACCATGAAAGATGCTTCCGTCTCGTATTGCGCCGCGGGTACTGTCTCGTACCCCGCCTCGTACCCAGCCTCATATCCCGCCGATCTGGCCCTGCTGATCGACGGCGAGTGGCTGGACAGCAGCGCCCGCCCTGGCCGCATCATCACCAATCCCGCCACCGGCGCGGCATTGGGCGCCCTGCCCTATGCCAGTGAAGCGGATCTGGCGCGCGCGCTGAGCGCCGCTGAACGTGCGCTGGCCCACTGGCGCACAGTACCTGCCTATGACCGCGCGATCATCCTGAATCGCGCTGCCGCCTTGTTGCGCGAGCGCTGCGAAAGCATCGCCACTGCGCTTACGCTCGAACAAGGCAAGCCGCTGGCCGAAGCGCGCGGCGAAATCCAGACCGCCGCCGACATCTTCGCCTGGAATGCGGAAGAAGGCCGGCGCGCGTATGGCCGCATCGTGCCGTCGCGCACGTCCGGGCAGCGCAATATGGTGGTCAAGGAGCCTATCGGGGTCGTGGCGGCCTTCGCGCCCTGGAACTTCCCCGCCGCCACCGCCGCGCGCAAGATAGCGGGGGCGCTGGCGGCCGGCTGCGCCTGCATCATCAAGCCGGCGGAAGAAACACCGGCCACCGCGCTGGCGCTGGCGCGCGCCCTGGTCGACGCGGGACTGCCGGCCGGCGTGCTGAACGTGGTGTTCGGGGAGCCGGCGCAAGTGTCCGGCTATCTGCTGCGCTCCCCTATCGTGCGCAAGGTGTCGTTCACGGGTTCGACGGCAGTGGGCATCCAGCTGACCACCTTGGCCGCGGCCGACGTCAAGCGTTGCACCATGGAGTTGGGCGGCCATGCGCCGGTCATCGTTTGCGACGACGTCGATCCGCAACAGGCCGCCAGTCTTGCCGTAGCGGCCAAGTACCGCAACGCTGGCCAGATCTGTGTCGCGCCCACGCGCTTTTATGTGCAAGAGGGCGTCTTCGACGCATTCGCCGACGCGTTCACGCAAGCGGCCTCTGCCCTGGTGGTCGGCAATGGCCTGGACGCGGCGACGCAGATGGGACCGTTGGCCAATCCGCGCCGCATCGAGGCCATGGAAACGTTGACGGCCGAAGCGGTGAGCCTGGGTGCGCGGCTACTGACTGGCGGTAAGCGCCTGCCCGGGGCCGGCTATTTCTACCCGCCCACGGTGCTGGCCGACGTGCCGGAGCACGCCCGCATCATGAACGAAGAACCGTTCGGGCCGGTGGCCATACTGAATCGCTACGCCGAATTGCCCGACGCGTTGCGCGCGGCCAATCGCCTGCGCTACGGGCTGGCAGCCTATGCCCACACGCACGACGCGCGTCGCGCGCAGCAGATCGCCGATGGCATGCAGGCGGGCACCATAGGCTTGAACACCTATACGGTGACGCAGACCGAGATGCCTTTCGGGGGTATCGACCATAGCGGCGACGGCAAGGAAGGCGGCATCGAAGGGCTCGATGGGTATCTGGTCACCAAGATGGTGATGCATCTGGCTTGATCGAGGTGAACGTGGCGCTGGATCCTGCCGTGCCTTGCGGTTCGACGGCGCGGACCGGGTATTACGCCGCGGCCGACAAGCGCTCTTCGGATGCGCGCGCTTCGGATGCGCGCTCTTGCGCTGAGCGCGCAGGCATCGCGCCCGCCTCGACCTTATCCAGATCCGCATCCGCCAGCGTGGCGCCAAACAGGTTCTTGGGGTCGCCGGCGGGCGGCACCAGATCCAGCATCGTGCCTACCCCATGCGCTTGCGCCAACTGATCCAGATAGCAAAGCGCCGAATAGTCTTCCAGGGCGAATCCCACCGAATCGAATACGGTGACCTGCTGCGCGGATTCACGTCCCGCGACGCTGCCTTCCAGCACACGCCACAACTCGACCACGGGGAAATCCGCCGGCATCTGCTGGATCTCGCCTTCAATGCGGGATTGCGGTTCGTATTCCACCACCACCCGCGCCGCGCGCAGGATGTCGGCGTGCAGCTCCGTCTTGCCCGGACAGTCGCCACCCACCGCATTGATATGCATGCCCGGTTCGATCATGTCCGGCGTAAGGATGGTGGCATAGGCTTTGTCCGCGGTGACGGTGGTCACGATATCGGCACCGCGTACGGCCTGCGCCGGCGAGGCCGCGCAGGACACCGCCAGTGCAGGCACCGCATGGGCCAGATTGCGCCGCAGCTTGGCGGTGGCGGCGGCATCAATGTCGTACAGGCAGACTTCCTCGATGCCCAACAAAGTGTGAAAGGCGATGGCCTGGAACTCGCTCTGCGCGCCGTTGCCGATCAGCGCCATGCGGCGCGCGGCAGGCCGCGCCAGATGCTGCGCCACCATGGCCGACGTGGCGGCGGTACGCAGTGCGGTCATCAAGGTCAATTCGGATAGCAGGCGTGGATAGCCCGTGTCGACATCGGCCAGGGCACCGAACGCCATGACGGTGGGCAGGCCCAGGGCCGTATTGGCGGGATGGCCGTTGACGTATTTGAAGGTGTAGCGGGATCGATCCGCCACCGGCATCAATTCGATGACGCCACGCGCCGAATGCGCGGCCAGGCGCGGCGTCTTGTCGAAGTCATTCCAGCGCAGGTAATCGGCCTTGATGGCAGCCGCGAGGTCAGTCATGAAGCGGCCGGCGCCGATCGCGCGGACCAGGGAGGCAAGCTGAGGCACATCGATGAAGCGGGTCATTTTTGGCTCTATTTGCTGTCTAGTGGGTATGCGCCACCATCATGCTTGAGCCGACGATTAACGAATAGCTAGAAGATTGACATTCTTTCTAGTGAAGCCTGGCAAATCGTCATGAAAAAATGACGTTTCGACAAATTCGATAGGTATTCTGCCCTGCCGACGAGCGCAGACCGCGCCGTGCCGCTCACAGTCCCGGCCTGAGGAATACCAGATTGGGGGCGCTTGCCTGGCATGGCCAACCGCGCAAGGTCGGCCAAGGCGAGCACCGGACGAATCCGGCACTCGCGTACTACCCTCACGCGGCGGGCTTGTCGCCGCCCATCATTTCATGCACCCACAGCTTGACGCCATCCCAGCCGCGGCCGAAGAAGCCCGCTTCATCGACGGACTCCAGGGCACGCACGGGGACATCGAGCACCGACTTGTTGTCGAGCATGACATTGACATGGCCCACGGTGGCATCCTTCTGCAGCGGGGCGATGAGCGGCTGCTCCTGGCGCGCCAACGTGGGTTTCAAGCGGCTAGTCCAGGGACGCGGTACGGTGACCAATACATCCTGCTCAAAGCCGATCTTCACGGCGTCCTGCTTGCCTTTCCACACCTGCGGCGTGCCCAGCACCTGCCCCTTGGTATAGAGCTTCAAGGTTTCGAAGTTGCCGAAGCCCCAATTCAGCAGCTGCCCCGTATCCGCCACGCGCGCTTTTTCCGAAGGCGTGCCCATCACCACCGAAATCAGCCGACGCGGTCCCGCGGCCCCAGGCCGTACCGCCGACACGATCATGCAATAGCCAGCCGCGTCGGTATGCCCGGTCTTCCCCCCCTCGACGGAAGGATCGAGCCACAACATACGATTGCGATTGGGCTGGGTGATGTTGTTGTAGCGGAAGGACTTCTGCTGGTCGTAGTGTACGTAGAGATCCGGAAAGTCCGTCATCAAGCGCGCCGCCATCCTGGCCAGATCCGACGCGGTCGAATACGTTTGCGGGTCGGGCAGCCCGTGCGGACTGTTGAAATGGGTGTGCGCCAGTCCCATGGCCTGCGCCTGTTCGTTCATCTTCTGCACGAAGGCGCCTTCGGAACCCGCGGCCGCTTCGGCCAGCGCCACCGCCGCGTCATTGCCGGACTGGATCAGCAGCCCCGACAACAGGTCGTCGATGCTGACCTGCTTGCCCGGCTCGATGAACATCTTGGAGCTGCCCGGCGCCACTTTCCAGGCGTCTACCGAGACCGTGACCATCTGGTCCAGCTTCAGCGTCTTGTCGCGCAGGCCGCTGAAGATCAGGTAGGCCGTCATGATCTTGGTCAGGGAGGCCGGCTCGACACGTTCATCCGCATTGCGCGATGCGATGACGGCGCCGCTGGTCTGGTCCAGCAACAGCCACGCTTTGGCGTTCAGCGTCGGCAGCGGCGCGGTGGTGGCGTCGTTCGGAATGCCGAAGACCGGCGGCGGTCCGTTGTCGGCGACCGCCTCCTCGGCGGCCGGGGCTGACTTCGGTGCTGATTTAGGCGACGCCTTCTTCTCGTTCTTGTGCGTTGGATGTGCCGGCGTCGTGGCCGTGGCCTGCGCCGGCAGGGCGAGGGAGACGGAAAGACAGATGGCGTTCAGGGAAAACAGGGCTGCGGCAGTACGTTTGTTCATAAGGGCGATGGGCGTCTCAATCTCGGTGTATCCGGTCTTGCCGGAGGCGGGCTGCGGTGATGCGCGCATGGCTATCACCACCCGCATCGGTGCGAACGTGCTCGTTAGGCTGGCAAACCGGCCGCGAGTTCACATTCGTGATGCCGCATCATACCTGTGCCTTAGTACGCCCACCGGATAGGCGTGTCTCATGGGGGCGCCTAGACTGCTTCTACTAAACGAACCGGAACAACCGGACTAGTCCGCGGCATCAGTTGATCGGGGCCAGGGGCACCGATAGCGGGCTGGATGGGAGACAGCATGACGGCGGCCATTTGGGAAATCTCGGTTTCCGAGAACGGCGCGAAGTTCTGGCTGGAAGATGGCAGGCGCTATGTGGTCTGCCTATGCAGCGCGGACGTGCTGCGCCGAGTCGAAGCCCGCACCGGCCTGCAAGGCAGCGAAGCCCTGCGCGCGGTACAGGGCGAGCTGATCCAGGAAGCGCACCAACGCCTGATCGATCAGGAAGCGCCGCCGTTGCGTTTGCAATATCACGACTAGGCGTTCAGGCCTGTTTATCGTCCGCCTTGCGTGGCCCAGGGCCGAAGGCCGAGCGCCAGCCCGATAGCAACAGCCACCACGCGCCCCATGCCAGCAGCAGGCCCGCGGCAATGCCCCAGACGTTTTGCTCGGTCGTGGGGCGTGTCAATTGCGACCATGCGCTGGTGCCGGCCCAGACTGCCAGCAGCAAGGCGAACACGCCCCCCAGCAGCCTCAATGTCCGCACGGCCACGCGGTTGGCGGAACGGGACAAGGTCGCGCCCCCGTGATGCCTGACTTGGCCGATATCGCTGGAATCCCTATCGTTCATGTCCTGGTCTCGTCACTTGTCTTGGTGCAATCGGAGGCCGCCGCGGCAAAAAAAACCAAAACGATCGGCGTACCCATGCCCCTATGAAAGGACCTGCATAGGCAACACCTTAGAACGTTAGCGGGCTGACGTATACCTTCCAGGGCCGCGCTGATGTAACGAAGCCACACCGTACTTCCAGGATCGGACGCGTGACCCAGGCGCCAGCGCGCCAGACGCGCTTAAAAAAACAGCCGCCATTGCTGGCGGCTGTTTTCGTACCTGAATGACCAGGAAGTCTTTGGTAGGCCCCCCGAGAGTCGAACTCGGCACCAACGGATTATGAGTCCGCTGCTCTAACCAGGCATGAGCTAGAGGCCCTTAAAAATCGATGCCTGCCCCGCCTGTGCTTTACTGGCCTTCGAGGAAGCTCTTGAGCTTGTCGGCACGGCTGGGGTGACGCAGCTTGCGCAGCGCCTTGGCTTCTATTTGACGAATCCGCTCACGCGTCACGTCGAACTGCTTGCCGACTTCTTCCAGCGTCTGGTCCGTGCTCATTTCGATACCGAAACGCATACGCAGGACCTTGGCTTCGCGCGGCGTGAGCGAGTCTAACACTTCTTTCACCACGTCGCGCATCGAACCATGCAGTGCCGCATCCGAAGGCGCCAGCGTCGCCGTATCCTCGATGAAATCGCCCAGATGCGAATCGTCGTCGTCACCGATCGGCGTTTCCATCGAGATCGGTTCCTTGGCGATCTTCAAGATCTTGCGGATCTTGTCTTCCGGCATATCCATCTTCTGTGCCAGCGTCGCGGGATCCGGTTCCGCACCGGTTTCCTGCAGGATTTGACGGCTGATACGGTTCATCTTGTTGATCGTTTCGATCATATGAACCGGAATACGGATGGTGCGGGCCTGGTCGGCGATCGAGCGCGTAATGGCCTGGCGGATCCACCACGTGGCATACGTGGAGAACTTGTAGCCGCGACGGTACTCGAACTTGTCCACGGCCTTCATCAGGCCGATGTTGCCTTCCTGGATCAGATCCAGGAATTGCAGGCCACGGTTCGTGTACTTCTTCGCGATGGAGATCACCAGACGCAGGTTGGCCTCGGTCATTTCGCGCTTGGCCTTGCGGGCCTTCGCTTCGCCGGTGGCCATGCGCTTGTTGACTTCCTTCAGGTCCTTCAGCGGCAATACGACGCGCGCCTGCAGGTCGATCAGTTTCTGCTGCAGTTCCTGCACCGCGGGCACCTGACGCTCCAGGGTCTCGGCATAGGGATGGCCCGCCGCGACTTCCTCGACCACCCACTTCAGGTTGGTTTCGTTGCCCGGGAACACCTTGATGAAATGCGAGCGCGGCATGCCGGCGCGATCCACGCAGGTATGCAGGACGGCGCGTTCCAGCTGGCGCACTTCCTCGACCTGGTTGCGCAGCGTGTCAGCCAGACGCTCAACCATCTTGGCGGTGAAACGGATACCCATCAGCTCGTTCTGGATGGCTTCCTGCGCCTTGACGTAGACCTCGGACTTGTAGCCTTCGGTCTCGTAGGAGTTGTGCATCGTCTCGAACTGGCGTGCCACTTCGTCGAACTTGGCCAAGGCCTTGACGCGCAGGTCTTCCAGCTGCTTGCTGCTCATGCCGCCGGCCGGGCCGTCGTCATTCTCGTCTTCGTCGGCGGTAACGCCGGCACCGGCGTATTCTTCGCCGTTTTCCGCGTCGACCAGGCCGTCGACCACTTCGTCGATCTGCGCCTGACCCTCACGCACGCGGGTGACGTGGGCGATGATTTCGTTGATGGTGGTCGGACATGCCGAGATCGCCATCACCATGTGCTTGAGGCCGTCTTCGATACGCTTGGCGATTTCGATTTCGCCTTCGCGGGTCAGCAGCTCGACCGAACCCATTTCGCGCATATACATGCGAACGGGGTCGGTGGTGCGGCCGAAATCCGAATCCACGGTGGTCAACGCGGCTTCCGCTTCGTCCTCGACGTCGTCGTCGTTGGCCGCCACGGGCGCGTTTTCGCTCATCAGCAGCGTTTCGGCATCAGGCGCCTGGTCGTAGACCGAGATGCCCATGTCGCTGAACGTGCTGATGATGCCGTCGATAGCCTCGGCATCCACCAGATCGTCGGGCAGATGGTCGTTGATTTCGCCGTAGGTCAGATAGCCGCGGTCCTTGCCCAGCTTGATCAGCTGCTTCAAGCGGTTGCGGCGGGCTTCGTATTCCTCGGGCGTCACGGGGCCGCGCGCGATCAGGTCCTTGGCATCGCCCTTGCCGCGCTTGCCGCCACGCTTGACGGGCTTCAGATCGGGCAGGACTTCACCGTCACCGTCGCCGGCATCGTCGAAATCGCCCGAATCGTTGTTCGGGTTCTTCGAGGGACGGCCCGGGCGGCGGCCGCTGGGCACCGAGGCCGGACGGCCCACCAGTTCAGCCAGCTTGTCTTCCGCCTTCTTGGCCTTGGCCGCCTTGGCGGCCTTTTCGGGCTGCTCGCCGGCTGCCTTGGCGGTCCGCTTGACCGCCGTCTTGACAGCGGCGGCCTTGGACGCCACCTTCACGGCCGCCTTGGCCGTGGTCTTCTCCGCCGCCTTGCTCGTCGCGCGCTTCGCGCGCGGCGCAACGACGCCGTCTTCGGGCTTTTCAACTGCAGGAGAGGTTATGCCGGTGGATTTGGTCATGGTCGCTTCCGTGGACGTTACAGGCCTTCTGGCCTGCCGCACCGCTATCGACGGCTCCAGCGAAACGCCGGGGCCGAATCAAGTCGCGTACTATAAAACTGCGTTTCAAAACTGCGCCGGCAAACAGCAATCGCTGAATACCGTCGTCACAATACAGCCGGCCCCAGTATCGTTGGCGTTGCGCGGGAGTGCTGGCGGGCCCCAAAAGGCGGATCTGCTGGCACGTCGGCCGTTAGCAGTAAATGTTCGCTCTAGCACTACACCGGCCAACGGCCGCGATACCGGGGGTAGGCCCCGGACCGGCGACGCCAAGAACCCTCCTGGGTCGCCAGCGTCGCCAATCTTGTTCATTCGCAGGCCGTGCAGCGCCATTGCCAGCGCCTGCGTCCTGCTTTACTCTTCTCGAACCAACCTGCTTAGACTGCGCCTGATGCGTGAAGTTCAGGCACCAGGATGTGTGATCCGTCACGCTGGTCTACGTGGCCGCGGTACTGCCGTGCATCACCGCCCGCCGCCGCTTACCGCGGTTGCTTACTACAGCTTCCCGCCCGCTTTTTCTGAAAATGGACGGAGAAAACTCTCGATTTTACCGTAAATACGCCTGTCAAGCACGTTTTAATATCGCGCAACGCTGCGCAAGCTCTTGATAGCGCTCACGGTCCACCGTTTCCTTCAAACCGCTTTTGACCAACTCGGCCATTTCGGCGCGCAAGGAATCGAATTCGATCCGGTGCAGCGCATCCTCCCATTCGGCTTGCGGATGAGGCAGTTCTTCCTGTCCCAGCAAATCCGCGCTCATGCTCCGCAGTACCAGATGGATGTCGGATTCCGGATCGGCGGCCTCCAGTAACGCGCCCAAATGGCGGGCACCGCTGCTTTGTGCCAAAACGATCAAATCCCTCACCATACCCAGGTGGGGACCATGGTCGATAACTTCAAGCTGCTGATCACCCATGGTGTCGACCAGTTCGGGGTGCGACAGCAGCAATTGCAGCAGGCGCTTGGCCAGCGTCGGGACGGGACGCCGCGGCTCGATGACGCCGCCCACTTCGTTTTCCCGGCGCCAACCGCCCTTGCCTTTGCCCTGCCCCTTGCTGAAGCCACCGCCACCGCCCTGCTTGCGCGGCTGCCAGCCCTGCTGCTTGCCGCCGCCCGATCCCGGCGGCGGCCCATAGCCCGGCCCGGAACCCGGACCCGGGTCGGGCATCATTTCGTAGTCCTGCGACAAGCCGTCGAAATCACCATCCACGTAACCGGGCACGTCGAACGACGGCGCCCAATCTTCGGACGGCGCGCCGCCATCGCCACTGCCACCGCCGGCACCACCAGCGTGCGCCGCGTCGCCTGGATACTGCGCCGGCCGTGACGCGGCGCTACGCGCGGCGGCCTGGCCCTGGCCCGCCTCCGGCGCCGTGCCATAAGGCTGGGGCTTGGCCTGCTGCGCCATGATCTGCGTCATTTCCTCGGGCGTCAGCTGTACCTGGCGCGCGAGTTCGCGCTCGATCTGGATCCGCAGCGCGCAAGGCGGAATCGCGGCAATCAGCGGCATGGCTTCATGCAGACAGGCCGCGCGGCCCTCGGCTTCGGCCAGATTGTGACGCTGGCCCAACTCGTCGAGCAGGAAGCGCGACAAGGCCGGCGCTTCGGCCATGCAGGCCCGGAACGCCTCCGCGCCAAACTCCCGCACATAGGAATCGGGATCGTGCTCGTCCGGCAGGAACAGGAAACGCAACGTGATGTCATCACGCAACGCCGGCAGGCAGGCCTGCAGGGCGCGCCAGGCCGCGCGTCGCCCCGCCTTGTCGCCGTCGAAGCTGAACACCACCTTGTCGCTCGTGCGTAGCAACTTCTTCACATGGTCCGGCGTGGTGGCCGTTCCCAGCGTGGCGACGGCGTTGCCGATACCCAGTTGCGCCAGGCCGACCACGTCCATATAGCCTTCGACGACGATCACCTGGCCTTCCAGGCGGATCGCCTGGCGCGCTTCCCAAAGCCCGTAGAGTTCCTGGCCCTTGGAAAACACCGGCGTTTCCGGGGAATTCAGATACTTGGGCTCGCCCTTGCCGATGATGCGGCCGCCGAAGCCGATCAAGGCCCCCCGCGCATTGCGGATGGGGAACATGATGCGTTCGCGGAAGCGGTCGTACCGGCGCCCGTCTTCCGACTCGATGACGAGCCCGGATTCGACCAGCACCGGGTCGTCGTAGCGAGGGAACACCTGCATCAGGCCCTGGCGGTCCGTACCGGACCAACCCAGGCCGAACTGCGCGGCGATCTCACCCGTCAAACCGCGTTGCTTCAGATAGCGGATAGCGGGCGCCGACGCGCGCAATTGCTTGAGGTAATGAGTCTGCGCGACATCCAGAGCCTGGGTGTGGCGCGAAACCTCTTCTTTACGCCGCGCCGATTCGGCGCGCTGCTGCGGACTACGTCGGTCTTCCTCCGGCACCGATAGCCCCACCGAGCCGGCGAGCGTGCGCACGGCTTCGGGAAAACTGGCACCAGTGTGTTCGATCAGGAAAGTGATCGCACTGCCATGCGCGCCACAACCGAAGCAGTGATAGAACTGCTTGGTCGGACTGACAGTGAAGGAGGGACTTTTTTCGTTGTGGAAAGGGCAAAGGCCAAGCAGGTTGGCGCCACCCTTCCGCAGCTGCACGTATCGCCCGACTACGTCGACGACGTCGACCCGGGCGAGCAGATCCTGTATGAATGATTCAGGAATCAATCAGATTCAAGGACCAGGATACGGATCAATACATACGGGGGGGCAGTTGCTGGCTACGAATGCGCTTGTAGTGGCGCTTGACCGCGGCGGCATGCTTGCGCTTGCGCTCGGCGGTGGGCTTTTCGTAGAACTCGCGCGAACGCAGTTCGGTCAGCAGACCCGTTTTTTCAATGGTGCGCTTGAAGCGACGCAGTGCGGCTTCAAACGGCTCATTTTCCTTCAGACGAACGATGGGCATAAATCTACTCAGTTATTCTCGCGGCTAGTTGACCTAACCGGCCACCGGGGTCAGCGCCCATGCGAGAGGTAGAGGGTAAGGTAAGTGACAACCTGCGATTCTAGCACGGAATCGTCAATCGCCAGAGCCTTTTCTGGTCCAGGCTTCCAGCTGATGCGGCCGCAAGCTGTCGTAATCCTCGAAAGGCTGGTGTATCCAGGGATTGGTCGGCAGCTTGTCGACGTAGAAGTCGGGCGTCACATGGGAGTGGCCCTTCCACCACAGGACCGCGCTGCGCAGCTCGGTAATCGCCGGGAACTGCTGCTTCAGATGCTCGCGCACCTTGTTGAACGTCAGGCCCGTATCGACCATATCGTCCACCAGCAGCACCCGGCCGGCCAAGCTGCCGCGGGTGATGGTGATGAACTGGGCGATGTCCAACGCTCCCTGCTGGGTGCCGGCCGCTTCGCGATAACTGCTGGTCGCCAGAATGCCCAGCGGCACGTCGTAAATGCGCGACAGGACGTCGCCCACCCGAACGCCACCGCGTGCCAGGCACAGGATCTGGTCGAATTTCCAACCGGAACGGTGCACCAGCAGGGCCAGGCGCTCAATCAGCCGGTGATAGTCATCCCAGCTGACCCACAGGTCTTTTTCGGTACTCGGCTGCAGGCTCATCAGCGGCGGCTCTCCACTTATCCCTTCAGGGGATTGCGCAAGACGATGGTTTCGTTACGGTCGGGACCGGTGGAAACCAGGTCGATGGGCACTTCGCAGACCTGGGCGACACGCTCCAGATAGGCGCGCGCGGCGGCGGGCAGCTTGTCGTACTCGGTGATGCCGACAGTCGATTCCGTCCAACCGGGCAGCTCTTCGAGCACGGGCTCAGCCATCGCCACGGCGTGGGCGCCGTTGGGCAGCACGTCGCGGAATTCGCCGTTGACGCGGTAACCCACGCCCAGGCGGATGGTTTCCAGGCCGTCCAGCACGTCCAGCTTGGTGATGCACAGGCCGCTGATGCCGTTCAGGCGCACCGAACGCTTGAGCGCGGCGCCGTCGAACCAGCCGCAGCGACGCGGGCGGCCCGTGACCGAACCGAATTCCTTGCCCACATTGGCCAGGCGCGCACCGATTTCGTCCTGCAGTTCCGTGGGGAACGGACCCGAACCGACACGCGTGGTGTAGGCCTTGGTGATGCCCAGGACATAGTCCAGGGACTGCGGGCCGACACCGGCGCCAGCCGCGGCCGCACCCGCCACGCAGTTGCTGCTGGTGACGAAGGGATAGGTGCCGTGATCGACGTCCAACAGCGCACCCTGGGCGCCTTCGAACAACAGGCGTTGGCCGGCCTTCTGGGCGGCGAACAGGCTGCTCGACACGTCACGCACCATGGGGGCGATCTTGGGCGCCAGCGCCATGGCCTGGTCGCGCACTTCGTTGGCGGAGACCGCCGGCGCGCCCAGATACTGGGTCAGCACGAAGTTGTGGTATTCGAGGACTTCAGCCAGCTTTTCGTCGAACAGGGCCGGATTGAACAGATCCTGCACGCGCAGCGCGCGGCGGGCGATCTTGTCCTCGTAGGCGGGGCCGATGCCACGACCGGTCGTGCCGATCTTGGCCTCGCCCTTGCGCGCTTCGCGGGCTTGGTCGATGGCGACGTGGTAAGGCAGGATCAGGGGGCAGATTTCGGAAATCTGCAGGCGCGAGCGCACGTCCAGGCCGGCCGCCTCCAGTTCCTCGATTTCCTTGAGCAGAGCCTCGGGCGACAGCACCACACCGTTGCCGATGTAGCAGGTCACGCCGGGATGCATGATGCCCGAGGGAATCAGGCGCAGGATCGTCTTCTTGCCGTTGATCCACAGGGTATGGCCGGCGTTGTGCCCGCCTTGGAAGCGGACGACGCCATGGACCGACTCGGCCAGCCAATCGACGATTTTGCCCTTGCCTTCGTCACCCCATTGGGTACCGATGATGACTACGTTCTTGCTCATGATCGAAATGAAAGTCGAGTTTTCAGTGGAAGATCAGCGATCTCCCGGGACCTCCCGGCGACGGGAGGGGTGAGTCAAATCGTTCGGACCGTCCAGGCGCCGTCGTGCAGCGCGAGTTCGCGGTCGAAAATGAATTCATCCTGGTCATGCTCGTGACCAGGCAGGTTCTGAATGACGATTTCGCCAGCCTGGCGTAAATCACGCACCGCCTGGGCCAGCGCGGCGTCCTGCCCCCATGGCGCGCGTACGGCGCGCGCGCGTTCCGCTGGCGCCAGACCAGCCGCCAGACGGCGCAGATCCAGGCTGAAGCCGGTGGCCGGACGGGCCCGACCGAAGGCGCGGCTGACGTTGTCGTAACGCCCGCCCGTAACCAGGGCATTGTGCCAGCCCTCGGCATACAACGCGAAGGTTACGCCAGAATGATAACCATACCCGCCCACGTCGCCCAGGTCGATGCTTACGGGCAATTCAGGCAGGTAGCTCAGCAGTGCTTCCAGCGCGTCGAGCGCGCGCTCGATGCCCGGCATCGCCGGCAATTCCTGGCGCGCGCGTGCCAGCACGGCAACGTCGCCGTACAGGGTGGTCAGCGTGCACAAGGCATCGATGGTGTGCGCCGACGGCCCATTGGGACGTTGCGCCAGCTCACCCAGGCCCGGAATGTCTTTCTCGCGCAGCAGACCCATGATGGTTTCGACATGGGGCTGGGCAGCGGGATCCGCATCGACGATGGCACGCACCACGCCGGGGTGGCACAGGTCCAGGCGCGGCCGGACCACGCCAGCGATGCGCACGGTTTCCAATACCAGGCGGATGATTTCCAGGTCCGCCTCGACACCGGCATGGCCATAGATCTCGGCACCGATCTGCAACAATTCGCGGCTCGACAGCAAGTCGACCGGCCGGGCATGCAGCACCGTGCCGCAATAACAGAGCCGCGTCACGCCGGCGC
Source organism: Bordetella sp. LUAb4 (assembly GCF_021325795.1). Classification (GTDB taxonomy): domain Bacteria; phylum Pseudomonadota; class Gammaproteobacteria; order Burkholderiales; family Burkholderiaceae_B; genus Bordetella_C. The sequence continues at coordinate 721,915 of NZ_JAHPZX010000002.1, forward strand.
GGTTCAACAGATGCGCGTCGATACGTGAAACTTGCGGGGTCATGTCGGCACGCACACCCAGTGTGCGGCCGGAAAGCTGGTCGATCAGTTTGCAGGTGCGCAGATTCAGTTCTGTGCCGGTGCCCGACAACAGGGAATCGATGTATTCGACCAGGGGCGGCGCGACAAGCTCGTATCCGTAAGTGCGATAGAGATCGAGCAGTTCGCGGCGCAACTCCTCGATGCGCCGGGCCTCGGCCGGAAGTATGTCGGCCAGGCTCTCGGGCAGCAGCCAGTTACCCATGATGTACCTGATAACGCCTTTGATTCATGGATGGGCGGCGTCGGTAAGACGGGTAAGCAACGCCCAAACGAAAAGCGGCTGAGGGGCGTAAGCCCGCTCAGCCGCGCGGAATTTTTGAATAGCTTACGGGGTATTGTACATGAATAAGGCCCCCCGTACCGCGCGGAGCGCGGCCCCCAGGGGCGAACCCAGCCGACCGGGCGACCCGGCTCGGCGGCTTCCCCGCTTGGGGCGGCGTTCTTGCCGTCGCCTGGCCGGAAATGAAAAAGGCGCACCGTAGCGCGCCTTTTTCAACCTCTCCGCTGGTTAGCGGGCCGGGGCCGGCGCCGCGGCCGGGCTGCCGGGCAAAGCGCCCTGGGCAGCGGTGGGCGTGCTGGCCGTACCCATGGAGGACTTGAAGAACTGGAAGAACTCCGAGCTCGGGTCCACCACCAGCAGATCGCTGGCCTTGGAGAAGGCCGTACGGTAGGCTTCCAGGCTCTTGTAGAACGTATAGAACACGGGATCCTTACCGTAAGCCGCGGCGTAGACGCTGCTGGCCTGGGCATCGCCTTCACCCATGATGGCCTGGGCCTTGGCATAGGCTTCGGCAAGGATGACTTCACGGCGGCGGTCGGCTTCGGCGCGGATCTTCTCGCCTTCGGCCGCACCGATGGAACGCAGCTCGTTGGCCACGCGGGTACGCTCGGCTTCCATGCGGCGATACACCGATTCCGAAATCTCGGGCGCGAACTCGATGCGGCGCAGGCGCACGTCGACGATCTGCACGCCCAAGGGCTCGGCGCGCTTGGCGACGTTGGCGAGGATTTCCGCCATGACCTTTTCCCGCTCGGCCGACACCACGTCCTTGACGGTACGCACGTTGACGGCGGCGTTCAGGGCGTCGCGGATCTGCGCCTGCAGACGTTCCTGCGCGGCGCGTTCGTTGCCGCCGAAGGTCACGTAGTACAGACGCGGATCGGCGATACGCCACTTCACGTAGGAGTCGATCAGCAGGTTCTTCTTTTCCGAAGTCTGGATGCGTTCGGCATCCGTCGATTCGATGGTGAGCGTGCGGCGGTCCAGCGTCACGACGTTCTGGAACGGCGGCGGTGCCTTGAAGTACAGGCCGGGCTCACTGATGACCCGGCGCACTTCACCCAGCGAGAACACCAGGGCGTAATCGCGCTCGCGCACGATGAATACGCAGGACGAGGCGGCCGCCACGATGATCAGCAGGCCAACCAGGATGGGCAAAAGACGTTGCATATTGAGTAGCTCCTCCGGTTAGCGCGACAGACGGTCGCGAGGCAGCGTGTTGCTATTGCTGCCGCTGTTGCCGGATTGCTGCCCGGAAGTGCGCGGAGGCTGCGGTATCGCCGGCTGGCTGGCGCCCGGCAGGCTGCCGCCCGTGGCGGGCGCCTGCTTGCCGGCGTCCTGCGCCGCCTGCTGGATGATCTTGTCGATGGGCAAGTACAGCATGTTATTGCCGTCCTTGGCGTCGATCATGACCTTGCTCGAACGCGTATAGATCTCCTGCATGGTTTCCAGGTACATGCGCTCGCGCATCACCGCGGGTGCCTTGCGGTACTCGTTGGCAATGCTGTTGAAACGCGCGGTATTACCCTCGGCATCGCCGATGACCTTGGCCTTGTAGCCTTCGGCCTGCTCGTTCATGCGCGATGCCTGGCCCGCGGCCAGCGGCACGACCTGGTTGGCGTAAGCCTGGCCTTCATTGATCTGGCGCTCGCGATCCTGGCCGGCCTTGACGGCGTCGTCGAACGCGGCTTGCACCTGTTCAGGCGGCTGCACGTTCTGGATGGCCACGGTGCTGACCTGGGTGCCGGTGTGATAGCGATCCAGGATCTGCTGCATCAGCGTCTGCACTTCGGTGGCCACATTGGTACGCCCTTCGTACAGCACGTAATCCATGGGCTTCTTGCCGACGACCTCGCGCATGGCGGTTTCCGCCGCCTGGCGTACCGCTTCGTCCGGATCGCGGGTGCGGAACAGGTAGTCCGGCGCGCCGTCGGCACGCAGGCGGTACTGCACCACGAATTGCATGTCGACGATGTTCTCATCGGTGGTCAGCATCAACGCTTCAGGCAGGACCTTGTTGCGCGAACTGCCACGGAAGCCGACTTCGAACGTGCGCAGTTGCGACACATTGACGGTTTCCTGATTCTGGAAGGGATACGGCAGGCGCCATTGGAAGCCCGCCTGCGACGTGCTCTTGTACTTGCCAAACTGGGTGACCACGGCCACCTGGCCTTCCTGGACGATGTAGAAGCCGCTGGCCAGCCACAACGCCACCAGCACCACGACGATCACGCCCAGCCCGATGCGCGTATTGCGCGGCGAAGACGGCGCACCGCCCGTGCCGGTCGGCCGATTGCCCCGCCCTCCCCCGCCCTTGCGGCCGAAGATGGCACCAATACGGTTATTGAAATCGCGCCAGACCTCATCGAGATCCGGCGGACCATCACCATTGCCCTGGGGGCGGCGCGGCGGTTCATTGCCGTTTTGGTTGCCACGCCCCCAACCGGGGTCATTCAGATTGAACAGTTTGGATATTAGACGCATTGTTTCCCGCAATCTGACCAGCCTCTGCAATTGCCCCGCGCAACGCATCCAGACCGGCGCGCTCGGCGGCGCTTACAAACACCCGCGCAATCGTACCATGCGCGTTCCGGTCGACCCGCGGCGCCATGTCCACGCGGTCGATCTTGTTATAGACCATGATGACGGGGATGGTTCCCGCGCCGATTTCATTAAGTACTTTTTCAACCTCGAGGATCTGTTCGTCGCGCTGCGGGCTGGCGGCATCGACCACGTGCAGCAGCAGATCGGCATGCACGGTTTCTTCCAGGGTGGCGCGGAACGCGGCGATCAAGGTCGGCGGCAGGTCGCGGATGAAACCCACGGTGTCGGACAGCACGACCGACCCCGCGCCTTGAATCCAGATCCGCCGCGTGGTGGTGTCCAAGGTCGCGAACAACTGGTCCGCGGCGTAGGCATCGGCACGCGTCAGCGCGTTGAACAGCGTGGACTTGCCCGCGTTGGTATAGCCGACCAGCGAGACCGACAAGGCGCCGCCGCGGGCCCGCGCGCGGCGCTGTGTCAGGCGCTGGCGCTCGACCTTGTCGAGCCGCTCGCGCAGCACCTTGACCTTGGCGCCGATCATGCGCTTGTCCATTTCCAGCTGCGACTCACCGGGTCCGCGCATGCCGATACCGCCACGCTGGCGTTCCAAGTGGCTCCACATGCGCGTCAGGCGGGTGGTCAGATGCTGCAGCTGAGCCAGCTCGACCTGCAGCTTGCCTTCGTGGCTCTTGGCGCGCAAAGCGAAGATATCGAGGATCAACGCGACGCGGTCGACCACGCGCAGCATGAACTCGCGCTCCAGGTTGCGCTGCTGGGCGGGCGACAGGGGATGGTCGAACAGGACGATGTCGGCGTCGTGCGCTTTCGCCAGCAGCACGGCTTCTTCGACCTTGCCTGAACCGATGAAATACTTGGCGTCGGGACGATCACGGCGCGCCTTCACCGTATCGACGATCTCCGCGCCGGCGCCGCGCGCGAGCATGGCGAATTCTTCCGCATGCGCGACGTAGTCGGGATTACCCAAGTCGACACTGATGATCAGGGCTCGCATATAGCGCTAAACCTCAAAGCGTTGAACGACGCAAGCCGGCGGCTTCCGTACAGACGTGCAACGTAGAACATACTGAAAAAACGGCGCCCCAGCGAAAATGCCCGCCGACACGTAACGTGCGGCGGGCAAAGGAACTGCGTGGCCGGAGCGAAGTTTACTCAGCGGGGATTTCCACCTGGAAGTTCACCGGACGGGCCGGGACGACGGTCGAAATGGCATGCTTGTAGACCATCTGGGTCACGGTATTGCGCAGCAGCACCACGTATTGGTCGAAGGATTCGATTTGCCCTTGCAGCTTGATGCCGTTGACCAGGTAGATGGACACCGGCACATGATCTTTGCGCAGCGTGTTCAGAAACGGGTCTTGCAAGGTTTGCCCTTTATTGCTCATTGGCCAGGCTCCATTGTGTTGTTTTGAGGTGGTGGCAAACGCCGAAATCGTTACTCTACAGGGTTTTCCCGGGCGGTGCCACTGAAGTTAGGGCTGAAGTTGACACCAGAAATTTCAGGCCAAAATGCCCTTCAGCGCCTGCACCAAGCTGTGGCATTCAGCATCCGTTCCGACCGAAATACGCAAGAATTGGTCGATGCGCGGATGACGGAAATGGCGCACGATAATGCCCTGTTCCCGCAGTGCAGCAGCGAGTTGCGCGGCATCATGGGCAGGGTGGCGCGCGAACACGAAGTTGGCGGCCGAAGGCAATACCTGGAACCCAAAAGCGTGCAGATCGGCCGTCAACGCATCGCGCGTACGCACCACGGCGGCGCAGGTCTGCTGAAAATAGTCTTCATCCTCGATCGCGGCGACAGCACCCGCGGCCGCCAAACGATCGATCGGATAGGAATTGAAGCTGTTCTTGACGCGGTCCAGACCGTCGATCAAGGCTGCCGAACCGATGGCGTATCCCACGCGCAAGCCCGCCAGCGAACGGGATTTCGACAAGGTCTGCACGACCAGCAAATTGTCGTGGCGCGCGACCAGCGGCACGGCCGAGTCGCCACCGAAATCGATATAGGCTTCATCGACCACCACCACGACGTCCGGATTGGCGGCGACGATGCGCTCGATCTCATCCAGAGCCAGCGGACGGCCCGTGGGCGCGTTGGGGTTGGGCAGAATGATGGGACCGGCGCCCTTGCCTGCCGTCGGCACCCCGGCTTGCACCGCGGCCGGAACATAATCGGCCGGATCGATGCGGAAGTCTTCCGTCAGCGGCACCGTCTCGTGGCTGATGCGATAAAGGCCGCAATACACCGGATAGAAGCTGTAGGTGATGTCCGGGAAGCGCAACGGCGCGTCGTGGTTGAGCAAGGCCTGGAACGCCAGCGCCAGCACCTCGTCCGAACCGTTGCCCACGAACACCTGGCCCGGCTCGACGCCATAACGCCGGCCGATGGCCTGGCGCAACTGATCAGCGCCCGGATCCGGATACAGACGCAGGCTGTCGTCACAGGCGGCGCGGATCGCGTCCAGCACCTTGGGCGACGGCCCGTAGGGATTTTCGTTGGTGTTCAGCTTGACCAGGTTGCGCAGCTTGGGCTGCTCGCCCGGGACGTAAGGGCTGAGACCGGCGACCACCGGGCTCCAGAAGCGGCTCATGGACCTATCCTCGGGGAATTATTTGTCCTTGTCCTGCGCATAGGGATTGTGCGAGGACTTGAATTCAATGCGCAACGGCGTGCCGCCCAGGTCGAAGGCGTTGCGGAAACGCGTTTCCAGGTACCGGCGATAGGAATCCGGAATCGCGTCCAGGGCATTGCCGTGCACGATCACCAGCGGCGGGTTCTGCCCGCCCTGGTGGGCGTAGCGCATCTTGGGACGGAAGATGCCCTTGCGCGGCGGTTGCTGCTGCTCGATGGCGGCCTGCAGCTCACGGGTCAGCTTGGGCGTGGACAGCTTGGCGAACGCGGCGGCGTGCGCCAGATTGACCGACTTCAACAAGGCCTTCACCCCCGCACCGCGCAGCGCCGAAATGGTATGCATGCGCGCGAACGACAGGAAGCGCAGCTTGCGTTCGAATTCGCGTTGGATGCGTTCGCGCTGATCGGCGTCCAGGCCATCCCACTTGTTGATGGCGACCACCAGGGCGCGTCCGGTTTCCAGCACGAAGCCGGCGATGTGGGCGTCCTGCTCGGAAATCTCGGTCTGCGCGTCCAGCATCAGCAGGACCACATTGCAGGCCTCGATGGCCTGCAGCGTCTTGATGACGGAGAACTTTTCCACCGCCTCGAACACCTTGCCGCGCTTGCGCAGGCCCGCCGTGTCGATCAGCGTATAGCGCTTGCCGTCGCGTTCGAAATCGATTTCGATGGCGTCGCGCGTGGTGCCAGGCATGTCGAAGGCGATGACGCGTTCTTCGCCCAGCAACGTATTGATCAGGGTCGACTTGCCCACGTTGGGGCGGCCGACGATGGCCAGCTTGATGCGGTGATCGACCGGCAACGCGCGGAACTTGCCTTCCGGCAGCGGCGCATTTTCATCGTCACCATCCAAACCGGCGGCATCCGCGGCGTCGCCGAACTCATCCTCGTCCGGCGGCTCCGGCAGGGGTTCGACCAGGTCGCGCAGCGCCAGTTCGATCAGGTCGACGATGCCGTCGCCATGGGCCGCCGAGATCGGCCGCGGCTGGCCCAGGCCCAGCTCATGGAAATCGCCGGTCGCGGCCATGCCCATGCCTTCGGCCTTGTTTACCGCCAGGATGATGCGACGCTGGCCCGACTTGCGCAGCAGATCGGCGATTTCGTGATCATGCGCGTTGACCCCGGCGCGGCCGTCGACCAGGAAGATGACGACGTCGGACTCGGCGATGGCCTGCTTGGTCTGACGCGCCATTTCCAGCAGGATGCCGTCCTTGGCCACGGGTTCGAATCCCCCCGTGTCGATGGCGATGAACGGATAATCCCCCACCCTGCCCTCGCCGTAATGGCGGTCGCGCGTTAGGCCCGAGAAGTCGGCGACCAGGGCTGCACGCGAACGCGTCAGGCGGTTGAAGAGGGTGGACTTCCCCACATTGGGGCGGCCCACCAGGGCGACGACAGGTTTGAAAGGCACGGAAGAAGGAGTATCAGGTTCAGGAAAATTGCCGTAATGGCGGAAAAGACGCTCAGTTGGTGCTGAGCATCACCAGGTTGCCGTTGCCCGTCTGTACCAGCACGCCTTGCGTGGTGGTGGTCAGGGGCGACACCACGGCATCGCCGCCCACCGAGATGCGCGCCAGCAGTTGGCCGTCAGCGCGCGATACGAAATGCACGTAGCCATCATAATCGCCCACGGCAACCGCGCTACCGATCACGGTGGGGGCGGTCACCTTGCGGTTCTTCAGGGCGTCCAGTTTCCACATCTGCTGGCCGCCGCGTACGTCGAAACCATACAGCAGGCTGTTCTGGTCCGGCACATAGACGCCATGATCGTCCACCGCCAAGCCAACGGTGCTGGAAAAATCCTTGGTCCAGATCGGCCGGCCGCCCTGCGACACGTCGAAGCACACCACGCGGCCTTGATAGGCGACGGCGCACATCAGCGGGCCCAGCAGCTTGGGCGCGCCGACCACGTCGGTCAGGCGTTCCAGGTCGCTGCCGCCCTTGGGCGTGGCTACGGTGCCTTCCCATTGCACGTCGCCGGAATTGGCGTTGATGGCCATGATCTTGCCGCCGGGCAAGCCGGTCAGGACCAGGCCCTGCGCGATCACCATCTGCGCGTTCGAACGCAAAGCCAGCGCCGGGCCGGGGCGCTGCACGCTCCAGACCCGGTCCCCACTGTTCAGGTCGAAGGCCTGGATGCGGTAGTCGCTGCTGCGTACCACCGCCACGCCGTTGCCGACCACCGGCGGGATATTCACCTCGCTGGTAGCCTGCGCCTTCCACTTGACCTTGCCGTTGTCATCGAAGGCGATGACCTGGCCCGCAGGCGTGGCCACCACCGTGGTGGTACCGTCGCTGGCGGCACCCGCCGACAGATCGTCGGTGGAGGCGGTCCAGATGGCGCGGCCGCTCAGCAGGTCGTACTTGCCGACCTTGCCGTTGGGCGCGGCGGCGTACACCGTATCGCCGACGACGGTGGGCAGGAAGCCCAGGCCGCTGCCGCTGCCGATGGAGACCGACCAGGCCTGATGCACCGACATGCCAGCCTTGTATTCGGTCAGCGGCGTCGGGTCATAGCGCTTGTCGTCCTTGGAAAACAGCGAGCATGCGCTCAAGGCGACGGCAGCGGTTACGCAGGCGGCCAGCGCGAACGAACGGCGGATAACAGGCTTGAACATCGGCATCAGGCTCCGGCGAGGGCATCGAGTTTGAGTTGCACGACGGGCACCAGGGCATTGGATTGCCCCAGGCCGTCGATGGCGTTTTGGTAAGCAGTGCGCGCTTCCTGGGCCTTGCCCTGGGCGGCCAGCACGTCGCCGCGGCGATCGGCGAACAAGGCGGCGAAAGCCGCGGGCGGGTCGCTCAACTGCGCCAGCGCTTCATCGTATTTTTTCTGATCCAGCAGGATGCCCGCCAGGCGCAGCTTGGCGACCGGCTGCAAGCCGACCTGGGCCTTCTGCCCGGCCAGCCATGCCAGTTGTTCGCGCGCGCCGTCGACGTCGTTCTGCGCCTGCAGGGCCTGCGCGGCCACCAGCACGCCACGGCCGGCATAGCCGGTCTTGGGATAGTCGCTGCGCAGGGTACCGGCGGCAGCCTTGATGCGGGCGCTGGCGTCGGCGCCACCCAGGCGCGCGGCGTCTTCCAGGGCCTCGAAATAGCCCATGGCCTGACGGCTGACGTGGCCTTGATAAGCGCGCCAACCATTCCAACCGCCCCAGGCCAAGGCGGCAACGGCCACCGCGATACCCACCAGCAGGCCATATTTGGCCCACCAGGCTTTCAGCGCGTCCAGCTTTTCCTGTTCTTCGAGATCGTATGCCATGCTAACCCTTCGATTTCAAAACCTGCGCAAGCTCGGCCAGCGGGACCCGCTGCTGCGCTTCGCCCTGCGCGCCATCGGCACGCAGATACTTGATACTGGCTGCCTGGGCGGCCACTTCGTCGGCGCCAAGGATAACCGCAACCCGGGCGCCACTGCCGTCGGCGCGCTTGAATTGCGACTTGAAGCTGGCCGAACCGGCGTGCACGATAACGGAAAGACCGGCATCGCGCAGGTTTTCGCCAACACGCGCGGCCAGACACTGGGCCGCATCGCCTTGGTGCACCACATAAACTTCACATTCCGGCACCGGTTCCGCAGGCGCCGTCTGATCCCATAGATCGAGCAGGCGCTCCATGCCGATGGCGAAGCCCACCGCGGGCGCCGGCTTGCCGCCCAGCAGTTCGACCAGGCCGTCGTAGCGGCCGCCGCCGCATACCGTGCCCTGCGAACCGAGCCGGTCGGTGACCCACTCGAAGACGGTCAGGTTGTAATAGTCCAGGCCGCGCACCAGGCGCGGGTTCAGGCGGTAGGCGATACCGGCGTCGTCCAGCAGCGCGCAGACGCCCTCGAAGTGGGCACGCGACTCCGCGCCGAGGAAATCGAACAGCTTGGGCGCGCTGTCGGCCATGGCCTGCATGGCGGGATTCTTGGTGTCCAGCACACGCAGCGGATTGCTGTACATGCGGCGCTGGCCGTCCTCGTCGAGGATGTCGCGATGCTGTTCCAAGTGCTGAATCAGCGCGGCGCGATGCGCGGCGCGTTCTTCGGCCTGGCCCAGCGAATTGAGTTCCAGGCGCACATCGGTCAGGCCCAGGCGCTTCCACAGGCGGGCCAGCATGACGATCAGTTCGGCGTCGACATCCGGACCCGCGAAGCCCAGGGCCTCGACGTCGATCTGATGAAATTGGCGATAGCGGCCCCGCTGCGGGCGCTCGTGGCGAAACACCGGACCCAGCGAGTAGACGCGCTGCGGGCGGTCGTACAGCAGATTGTGTTCGATGGCGGCACGCACGATGCCGGCGGTCATTTCCGGACGCATGGTGAGCGAGTCGCCATTGAGCGCGTCGGTGAAGGTGTACATCTCTTTTTCGACGATGTCGGTGACTTCGCCGATGCCGCGCGCGAACAGGCGGGTATGCTCCAGCACCGGCGTGCGCACGTTGCGGTAGCCGTAGGCGTGCAGCCACTCGCGGACGATTTCCTCGAATTGCTCCCAGCGGGCGCCCACGCCGGGCAGTACATCATTCATGCCGCGTATGGCGGCGACTTTCTGGAACGCTTGCGTCATGTCCTTGGGCATGGCGGCCACCCGCGGGCGGCCCCACGCCTCACCTTTTGCTTATTGTGAGACCGGCGTGCCATAGCGGCGCGCCACGTAATTTTCGACGATGACCTGGAATTCCTCGGCGATATGGTCGCCCTTGAGGGTCACCGTGCGTTCACCGTCGACGAAGACCGGTGCCGCCGGGACTTCGCCGGTGCCAGGCAGGCTGATACCGATGTCGGCATGACGGCTTTCGCCGGGGCCGTTGACCACACAGCCCATGACAGCCACGTTCATGCTTTCCACGCCGGGATACTGGCTACGCCAGACGGGCATCTGGCGCCGCAGATACGACTGGATGCTGTCGGCCAGTTCCTGGAACACCGTGCTGCTGGTGCGGCCGCAACCGGGGCATGCCACCACCATCGGGGTGAAGGCGCGCAAACCCATGGTCTGCAGGATTTCCTGCGCCACCACCACTTCGCGCGCACGGTCCCCGCCAGGCTCCGGCGTCAGCGAAATGCGGATGGTGTCGCCAATGCCTTGCTGCAACAGCACGGCCAGCGCGGCAGTCGACGCCACGATGCCCTTGCTGCCCATGCCCGCTTCGGTCAAGCCCAGATGCGCCGGATAGTCGCAGCGCGCGGCCAGGTCGCGGTAGACCGCGATCAGGTCCTGCACATGGCTGACCTTGCACGACAACACGATCTTGTCGCCGGCCAGGCCCAGTTCTTCGGCGCGTTGGGCATTGCTGATGGCGGACACCACCAGGGCGTCTCGCATCACCGCCTGCGCTTCCCAGGGCTGGGCGCGGCGGCTGTTTTCATCCATCTTGCGCGCCATCAGCTCGTGATCCAGGCTGCCCCAGTTCACGCCGATGCGCACCGGCTTGTCGTGCCGGCAGGCCACTTCGATCATCTGCGCGAAGTTGTCGTCGCGCCGCTTGCCTCCGCCCATATTGCCCGGATTGATACGGTACTTGGACAGGGCCTGCGCGCAGTCCGGAAACTGCGTCAACAGCTTGTGGCCGTTGTAGTGAAAATCGCCGACCAGGGGCGTGGACACGCCCATGCGATCGAGCTGTTCACGAATGGCGATGACCTCGCGCGCGGCTTCCGGCGTATTGACGGTAATGCGCACGAGTTCGGACCCGGCCTGCGCCAGATCGCGCACCTGGATGGCGGTGGCGATGGCATCGGCCGTGTCGGTATTGGTCATGGACTGCACCACCACCGGCGCATCGCCGCCGATGGTGACCACGCGATCGCCCCAACGGACGGCCACGGCACGCGTACGGTGACGCGCCGCCGGGCCCACCACGGGGGGCGCATTATCCTGGCAGGGCATCGTTCCCGGGGGCAAAGTCGATTCTTCCATGTCTGGCGTCTTGATTTAAACGCGGCGGACAGCGGCGCTGTGGCCGGCTCAGCCCGCCTGCTTGGATAACCAAGCGGGAACCCAGTGTTGCGGCAACCAGCCCTGCCAGAAGGCATAGGCGACGGCCGCGGCCACGACCACCAGGATGACGATCAGCCAGCCCCAGGACGTGGAGCTGGTGCGCTCTTCGTCGACGTGGGCGCCGCCGGTGGCCGAATGCAAAGGCCCTTGCACCAGGCTGGCCGCCTGGGGTGCGCGCATATTCGGTTCCAGCGAGGCGATGATGGCCTGCGGATCGGCACCCAGCAGACGGGCGTAGCTGCGGATCAGGCCGCGCAGCGAAATACCCTTGGGCAACTCGCTCCACTGCTCGTTTTCCAGCGCGTCGATCTGGCGCGGCGAAAATTTGATGCGGCTGGCCACTTCTTCCAGCGACCAGCCCTTGCTGGTACGCAGCGATCGCAAAGCCGCCCCTACGGACGCAGCCCCCGCCGCGGCGGAGGTCTCGGATACGAGTTGAGCGGCTTCTTGCGTCATGCGTGCACCTGTTTGATCGGAATTTCCCGGCGCTGCGCGGCGATGCGTTCCGTGATTTTGGTACGGTCACGCACTTCACCCGCCAGTTGGCCACAGGCGGCGTCGATATCGTCGCCACGGGTCTTGCGCACCGTGGTGATGACGCCGGCATCCATCAGCCGCTGCGCGAAGATACGGACGCGCGCCATCGGCGAGCGCTTCAGCCCGGACTCCGGGAAAGGGTTGAACGGGATCAGGTTGATCTTGCAGCGCACCTGGCGCGTCAGCGCAACCAATTCCCGGGCGTGCTGGTCGGAGTCATTGACGCCGTCCAGCATGACATATTCGAAGGTAATGAAATCGCGCGGCGCATGCACCAGATAGCGATTGCAAGCATCCATCAGCTCGGCCAGCGGATACTTGCGGTTCAGCGGCACCAGTTCGTCACGCAACGCGTCATTGGGCGCATGCAGCGAAACGGCCAGGGCCACCGGGCAATCCTGCGACAGGCGGTCCATCATGGGCACCACGCCCGAGGTGGACACCGTGACGCGGCGGCGCGACAAGCCATAGGCATTGTCGTCCAGCATCAGGCGCAGGGAGGTCAACACCTGGTCGTAATTGAGCAGAGGCTCGCCCATGCCCATCATGACCACGTTGCTGACCACGCGATTATCGGCCGGCGCCACCGCTGCGGCGCCCGCGGCGGCCGGCAGGCGGGCACTGGCCAGATCGGCCTCGAGCACCTTGCGAGCCCACCACAGCTGGCCGACGATTTCGCTGGCGTGCAGATTGCGGTTGAAGCCCTGGTGCCCGGTCGAACAGAAACGGCAGTTGACCGTGCAGCCGGCCTGGCTGGAAATGCACAAAGTACCGCGGTCGTCCTCGGGGATGAACACGGTTTCGATGGCATTGCCCTGGCCGACGTCGAACAGCCACTTGCGGGTACCGTCGGACGAACGCTGCTGGGTCATGACCGGCGGCGCCTGGATCAGGCAGTTATCCGCCAACTGGCCGCGGAATTCGCGCGCCAGGTCGGTCATGGCGTCGAACGAATCGGCGCCGCGCTGGTGCACCCAGCGCTGCAGCTGCTTGGCACGAAAGGGCTTGCCGCCCCAGCGCGCCACGAGCCCGGCCAGCTCAGCGCCGTCCAGGCCCAGCAGATTGATACGTTCGACGGTTTCCATGATTTGCGTGTCGCCCCAGCCTGAATTAACGGCTGTGGATGTTGATTTCGGGGAAGAAGAAAGCGATTTCGACGGCGGCGGTTTCGGGAGCGTCCGAACCGTGCACGGCGTTGGCATCGATGCTTTCGGCGAAGTCGGCGCGGATGGTGCCCGCGGCGGCCTTCTTGGGATCGGTGGCGCCCATCAGGTCACGGTTCTTGGCAATGGCGTCTTCGCCTTCCAGCGCCTGGACGAACACCGGGCCCGAGACCATGAAGTCGACCAGATCCTTGAAGAAGGGGCGTTCCTTGTGCACAGCGTAGAAACGTTCGGCATCAGCACGCGAGAGCTGCTGCAGGCGGGCAGCGATCACCTTCAGGCCGGCCTGCTCGAAACGGGCCACGATCTGGCCGATAACGTTCTTCGCCACGGCGTCGGGCTTGATAATCGAGAGGGTGCGTTGAACAGACATGAAAACTCCAATAAAAACAGGGACTTCGAACAGGTTTACAGTAACCGGGCATTCTAACATGCCTACAAGACCCGTCTACATCATAAAATCGCAGGTTTAGCCCGCCGGCGTTGGCTCGGTCGGGAGATCTGTCCCCGGAAACGTGTAATGAATAAAGCCGTGAACGACGCCGCCCAAAACGCCCCGTCCCCCGCCTCCTCCGACGCCCCTGCCGAGACCCGAGAACTTGCCAAGAGCTTCGAACCGGCCGATCTCGAAGCGCGCTGGTATGCCGAATGGAACCGGCGCGGCTACTTTGAGGGGGGCCGCCACGTCGACACTGGCCGGGATGGCAACACCGCGGACGGCACCGCGGCCAAAAGCTACGCCATCCAGTTCCCGCCGCCCAATGTGACGGGCACGCTGCATATGGGCCATGCGTTCAACCAGACCATCATGGATGGGCTGGCCCGTTACCGCCGCATGTCGGGCGACGACACCGTGCTGATCCCCGGCACCGATCACGCCGGCATCGCCACCCAGATCGTGGTGCAGCGCCAGCTGGACGCGCAGAATATTTCCCGCCATGACCTCGGCCGAGCCAAGTTCGTCGAGAAAGTCTGGGAGTGGAAGGAACAATCGGGCAGCACCATCACCAACCAGATGCGCCGCCTGGGCGCGTCGGCGGACTGGCATCGCGAATACTTCACCATGGACGAGCGCATGTCGCGCGGCGTGGTGGAGACATTTGTGCGCCTGTACCGCGAAGGTTTGATCTACCGCGGCAAGCGTCTGGTCAACTGGGACCCCAAGCTGCTGACGGCCGTGTCGGACCTGGAAGTGCAGTCGGAAGAAACCGACGGCTTCATGTGGCACATCACCTACCCCTTCGTCGACGGGCCGCAGACCATCGTCGACAAGGAAGGCCAGACCGTGACCCTGCGCGGCATGACCATCGCCACCACGCGCCCGGAAACCATGCTGGCCGACGGCGCGCTGTGCGTGCATCCCGAAGACGAACGCTACCGCCACCTGGTGGGCAAGCTGGTCGAACTGCCGCTGTGCGATCGCAACATTCCCATCATCGCCGACGATTTCGTCGATCCCGAGTTCGGCACCGGTTGCGTCAAGATCACCGGCGCGCATGACTTCAACGACTATGCGTGTGCACTGCGCCACGACCTGCCGCTGATCGTCATCTTCACGCCCGACGCGCACATCAACGAGAACGGCCCGGCGCAATTCCGCGGCATGGAGCGCTACGAAGCGCGCAAGGCCGTGGTTGCCGAACTGGAAGCCCAAGGCTTCCTGAACAAGGTCGAACCGCACAAGATGATGCAGCCCAAGGGCGACCGCACCGGCGTGGTGCTGGAACCCATGCTGACCGATCAGTGGTTCATGGCCATGAGCAAGCCGGCGCCCGAGGGCACGCTGCATCCCGGCAAGAGCATCACCGAAGTCGCCCTGGAAGTGGTGGCCGACGGCCGCGTGTCCTTCTACCCCGACAACTGGACCACCATCTACAAGCAGTGGCTGGACAACATCCAGGACTGGTGCATTTCGCGCCAGCTGTGGTGGGGCCACCAGATCCCGGCATGGTATGCCGAGGATGGCAGCATCTTCGTCGCGCACAGCGAGGAAGACGCCATCGCGCAAGCGCGCGCCGCCGGCGTGCAAGGCGCGTTGCAACGCGATCCGGATGTGCTGGACACCTGGTTCTCGTCGGCGCTGGTGCCCTTCACCGACCTGGGCTGGCCCGAGCAGACGCCCGACCTGGAGCGCTATCTGCCGTCCAGCGTGCTGGTCACGGGTTTCGACATCATCTTCTTCTGGGTGGCGCGCATGGTCATGATGACCACCCACCTGACCGGCCAGATCCCGTTCAAGCATGTCTACATGCACGGCCTGATCCGTGACGCCGACGGCCAGAAGATGAGCAAATCCAAGGGCAACACGCTCGATCCGATCGACTTGATCGACGGCGTGGACCTGGAAACGCTGATCAGCAAGCGCACCTACGGCCTGATGAATCCGAAGCAGGCGGGCCAGATCGAGAAGGCCACGCGGCGCCAGTATCCGGACGGCATCCCCGCCTTCGGCGCCGATGCGCTGCGCTTCACGATGTCCGCCTATGCCACGCTGGGCCGCAACATCAACTTCGACCTGAAGCGCTGCGAAGGCTATCGCAACTTCTGCAACAAGCTGTGGAACGCCACGCGCTTCGTGCTGATGAACACGGAAGGCCACGACTTGAGCCAGGCCGCCAGCGCCGGCGAGACGTCGTTCGTGGATCGCTGGATCGTCAGCCAGTTGCAGGAGCTCGAGGCCGAGGTCGCGCGCGGCTTCGCCGACTATCGCTTCGACAACATCGCCAACGCGCTGTACCGCTTCGTGTGGGACGAGTACTGCGACTGGTACGTGGAACTGGCGAAGGTGCAGATCCAGAACGGCACGCCGGCCCAGCAATTGGGCACGCGCGCCACGCTGATCCGCGTGCTGGAGGTGGTGCTGCGCCTGGCGCATCCCATCATCCCCTTCATCACGGAAGAACTGTGGCAGAAGGTGTCGGTGGTGGCGGGCAAACGCACTGCGGACCAGGCCGGCAGCGTCAGCGTGCAGCCCTACCCCGTGGCCAATCCGGCCGCGGTGGACAAGGCTGCCGAAGCCGAGGTCGCCAACCTCAAGGCGCAGGTTGAAGCCGTGCGCGCGTTGCGTGGCGAAATGGGTCTGTCGCCCGCGCAGAAGGTGCCGCTCGTGGCCCAGGGCGATCGCGCCGAACTGGACCGCAACGGCCCGTATCTGGCCGCGCTGGCCCGCTTGAGCGAAGTCGAGACGGTGGCCGAACTGCCCGATGTGGGCGCTCCCGTGCAAGTGGTGGGCAGCGCCCGCCTGATGCTGCGCGTGGAGATCGACGTCGCCGCGGAAACGGCGCGCCTGGACAAGGAAATCGCCCGCCTGGAAGGCGAGATCAACAAGGCCAACGGCAAGCTGTCGAACGCAAGCTTCGTCGAGCGCGCGCCGGCGGCGGTGGTCGAGCAGGAGAAGGCGCGCATGGCGCAGTTCGGTGAAACGCTGGCGAAGGTGCGTGAACAGCGCAGCAAGCTGGCGGGTTGATCCGGGTGTCCCGTGGGCTTCTGCCTGCGGGGGACCACGTAAAAACGGGCGCTGCGGCGCCCGTTTTTATTTGCGATACGTTGTCGTTGCCGTCATTGCCGTTGTCGTCGTTGCTGCCGGCATTGCCGCGGATCAGTCTTTGCCGCGGCCCGCCGCGAGAACGCTAAGGAAGCGTTCGTCGGCGGGCGTCAGCAGGCCCTGGCGGCGCGCGGCGTCGAGCAGATCGGGACGGCGTTGCGCGGTCAGCCGCAGGGACTGTTCGCGGCGCCAGCGGGCGATGTTGGCATGGTGGCCAGACAGCAGCTCGGCCGGCACGGACACGCCTTCATAGACTTCCGGACGCGTGTAATGCGGGCTGTCGAGCAGGCCGGAAAGCGCCGGATTGAAGGAATCCTGCACCGCCGAAGCGTCGTCGTTGAGCACGCCAGGCATCAAACGCACGGCGGCGTCGATGACCGCCAGCGCGGCCAGTTCGCCACCTGACAGGACGAAGTCACCCAGCGAGATCTCGTCCGTGACGCAACGATCGATGAAGCGCTGGTCGAGGCCTTCGTAACGGCCACAGATCAACACCGCGCCAGGACTGGCCGCCAATTGTTGGGCCGCGGCCTGATCGAAACGACGGCCGGTGGGCGACATCAGGATGACGGGTGCCGGCGCCAGACCGGTTTCGGCGCGCTGCCCCTGGACGGCCTGCAAGGTCGCTTCCAACGGCCCAGGCAACATGACCATGCCGGGACCACCACCATAAGGGCGGTCGTCCACGGTACGGTGCACGTCATGGGTGTAATCGCGTGGATTCCACGCATGCAAGGCCCAGCGGCCCTGCGTATGCGCGCGCCCCGTCACCCCCAGGTCCCGGACCACGCTGAACATGTCGGGAAACAGGGTGAGGACGTCGAAACGCATCAGTAATCCAGAGGCCAGTCGCTGTCGATACGGCGATTGGCGATATCGACGGTGTGGACGTGAGCCTGCACGAACGGCACAAGGACTTCAGCCGGACGCCCTTTGGCATCGAGCACCGTTTCCGGTTCACCCGCCGCATTGAGGTTCTGCCGGGCGACACGCAGGACAGAATGCGCGCCGTTATCCAGCACACCCTCCACCAGCCCCAGCAGCACGGGACTGCCGTCCTGCTCGCCATAGAGCGTGCAGCCGATCAGGTCGACCCAGTAGAACTCGCCGTCTTCCGGTTCAGGAAAAGACGAACGCGAAGAAAAGATCGCCATCCCACGCAAAGCTTCCGCTTGGTCGCGGTCGGCAATACCTGCCAATTGAGCTACCACGGTCGCGCCCTGCGGACGGGAAGTCTGGACTTTGAAGACCGAGATCGAAGAGGCGGACGGTTGCACAGGCGTCGTGCCCTGCCCCGCCTTGGCGGGCGCCGCGGAACGCGCCATCCGCCATTCGGGGAGGGAGAGCAGCACGTCGGCTTGTGCCGAATGCGGCTGCACCTTGACCCAACCCCGCACACCGTAAGCACCGCTGATGCGGCCCAGTTCGATCAGATCATCCGCACCCGCCGAGGCGGCGGCCGGGACCTTCGTGTTATCGGGCATGCTCAGCGCTGCAGTCAAGCCGGACCTCAGGCCGCGGCAGAGACTTTTTCCGAATACGTCTTGACCAGGCGTTCGACGGCGGGCGACAGTTGCGCGCCATTGTCGGTCCAGTACTTGACGCGATCCAGAGCGATGCGCAGCTTTTCGCCGTTTTCGCTACCAACGGGGTTATAGAAACCGACGCGCTCGACGAAGCGACCATCGCGACGGTTGCGCGAATCGGTGGCCACCAGGTTGTAGAACGGACGCTTTTTGGACCCGCCACGGGCCATACGAATCACCACCATAGGTAATCCCTTGAATTGGTTATGGAGAACAGTAGATTCTAGCATTGTTCCGGAGTAGCCGGCAAATCGATGCTGGAATGTTGTATTTCAGCCGATACGGCTCAGCCGATGTAGCGCGTTTCCTCGATGATGGCCTGCGCGCCCAGCGCATTCAGGCGCGCTCCGGCCCGGGTCCCCAGCGCCAGCGGATCCGCATACTGGCTTTCGTCGTAGACCTCGACGGCGCTGCGGCCGTCAAGCGCGATGACGATGCCACGCAGCTTCAGCTTGCCGCCCTCCACCCACGCATAGGCGCCAATGGGCGAATCGCAATGGCCGTTCAGCACCTTCAGCAGCGCGCGCTCGGCCTGATAGCAGAACATGGTCTCGCGATCGTTGATCGCCGCCAGCACGGCACGCGCCTCGTCGTTGCCGGTGGCGTATTCCGCCACCACCACGCCCTGTCCCACCGCCGGACACATTTCATCCACCGAGAACACGCGGCTGATGCGGCCGTCGAGGCCGATGCGTTCCAGGCCGTTCTTGGCCAGCAGCAAAGCGTCGACGGGCGGCGTGGCGCCACCATAGTTGAACGTCATGGGCACGCCGTCGTCCATGCGCGCGATACGCTTGTCGGCGGCGCCGCGAAACGGCACGGCCTGACTGTCCGGAAACAGACGGCGCAGGAAGGCCGCGCGGCGCACCGAGGCCGTACCGATCACGGCCGGCACCGCGTCTGGCGCCAGGCCCTGCTTGAGCACCATGCAATCGCGCGCGTCGCTGCGCGGCAGGCACGCGCCGATGGAAAAGCGCGTGTCGGCGTAGTACTCGTCGTTACCGGGCAGGTCCTTGAGCGAATGCATCACCATGTCGGCCTCGCCTCGCAGCATCATGTCGTGCATGGCGGTGATGAATGCCCCACCCTTGCCGCCCATGCCGCCCAGGCGGGTCTTCAGGTCCAGATCGGCGGCGGCAGGCCGCGTCACCATTTCGAAGGTGTGCTCGGGAAAGCGCAGGCTGAGCGCCTGGATGAGGGCTTCGGTCTGACGCACCGCCATCAGGCTGGCGCGAGTACCGATCTTGAAAGTCTTGGCCATGATGAATTCCAGAAGGCCTACGCCGATAAGCCCTATGCCTAAGGACCCAAGCCCGAAAACCAGAGAACTGCGCGGTCAGCGCCGCCGCAGATAATGCACGCCCACGCCCTCTTCTTCCTGCTGGGCCAGCAGGGCATTGCCGGTCTGCTTGCAGAAGGCCTGGAAGTCGCGCAGGGCGTTGCGGTCCGTGGTCAGCACCTTGAGCACCTGGCCGCTTTGCAACTGAGCCAGGGCTTTCTTGGCGCGCAGGATGGGCAAGGGGCAGTTCAGCCCCTTGGCGTCGATTTCCAGGTCGGCGTGAACGGTGCCGTCCGCGCACGGCACCGCCGCGGCTTGAATGGGGCTGTCCGCGGCACTCATCAGAGACGCTCTTCCACCCACTGGCGCACGCTGGCGATGGCGTCCGGCAAGGCATCGGCATCGCTGCCGCCGCCCATCGCCATGTCCGGCCGGCCGCCGCCCTTGCCGCCGATCTGCGACGAGACGAAGCCAACCAGATCGCCCGCCTTGACGCGGCCGGTAAGGTCGGCCGTCACGCCACCCACCACGCTGATCTTGCCGTCCTGCGAACCCGCCAGCAACACCACGGCCGACTTCAGCTTGTCCTTGAGCTGGTCGACCATGCCGCGCAGCGCCTTGGGATCGACCGCGCCGATACCGGCGGCCAGCACCTTGACGCCCTTGACGTCGATCGTGGCCTTGGCCGCCAGGTCATTGCCGGCGCTCGCGGCCAGCTTGCTGCGCGCCTGATCCAGTTCTTTTTCCAGGGCCTTGACCTGGTCCTGCACCTGGGCGATGCGATCCGGCAGTTCGGCCGCGGGGGTACGCAGCACGCCGGCGGCGCGGCCCAGCAGCGCGGTCTGTGCCTGCACCCAGGCCACCGTGTTGTCGCCCGTGATGGCTTCGATGCGGCGCACGCCGGCAGCCACGCCGGATTCGGCGACGATCTTGAACATGCCGATGTCACCGGTACGCGTCACGTGCGTACCGCCGCACAATTCACGGGAGAAACCGATGTCCAGCACGCGCACCTTGTCGCCGTACTTCTCGCCGAACAGCGCCATGGCACCGCCCTTGACGGCGTCGTCATAGGCCATCACCTGGGATTGCGTGGGGTTGTTGGCCAGCACTTCGGCATTGACGATGGCCTCGACCCGCGCGATCTGCTCGGCGGTCATCGGCGCATCCTGGGCAAAGTCGAAGCGGGTCTTGTCGGGATCGACCAGCGAACCGCGCTGCTGCACGTGCGCGCCCAGCACTTGGCGCAAGGCCTTGTGCATGAGGTGGGTGGCGGAGTGGTTGCGCACGGTGCGCGCACGGCGTATGCCGTCGACGCGGGCCAGCAACGTGTCGCCAACCGCCAGGTGACCAGACTCCAGCTTGCCATGATGGCCGAAGACGCCGGCCTGCACTTTCTGGGTGTCGGCCACGGCGAAGCGCACGCCCGCCGCTTCCAGCAGGCCGGTATCCCCCACCTGGCCGCCGGATTCGGCGTAGAAAGGCGTGGCATCCAGCACCACGACAGCATCCTGGCCCGCTTCGATACGCGGTACCGACGTGCCATTGGCATACAGGGCAACAACCTTGACGTCGTCCAGCTCCAGACGCTCATAGCCCTCGAAACGCGTGTCGGCGCCTTCGTAGCTCAAGCCTTCGGCCATCTTGAACTTACCCGCGGCGCGGGCCTGTTCGCGCTGACGTGCCATGGCGGTGTCGAAACCGGCCAGGTCGACTTCGACCTTGCGTTCACGGCAGATGTCGGCGGTCAGATCGACCGGAAAGCCATAGGTGTCGTACAAGGTGAACAGCGTGGTGCCGTCGAGCTGGCCGCCGGCCGGCACATTGGCCAGGGCGCCTTCGAGGATCTTCATGCCGTTTTCGAGGGTTTCGCCGAAGCGTTCCTCTTCCTGCTTCAACACCTGCGCCACGCGCTCGGCGGTGTTGGCCAGTTCGGGATAGGCCTCGCCCATCTCGCCGACCAGATCAGCCACCAGGCGATGGAAGAAAGGCTTGGTCTGGCCCAGCTTGTAGCCGTGGCGCAGCGCGCGGCGAATGATACGGCGCAGCACATAGCCACGCCCTTCGTTGCTGGGGATGACGCCGTCGACGATCAGGAAGGAACAGGCGCGGATGTGATCGGCGATGACCTTGAGCGAGTTGTCATTCAGATCCTTGACGCCGGTTTCGCGCGCGGCGGCGGCGATCAGCGTCTGGAACAGGTCGATTTCATAATTGGAATGCACGCCCTGCAGCACCGCGGCGATGCGCTCCAGGCCCATGCCGGTGTCGACGCAAGGCTTGGGCAGGCGCGGCATATTGCCGGCGGCATCCCGCTCGAACTGCATGAACACCAGGTTCCAGATTTCGATGTAGCGGTCGCCGTCTTCCTCGGGCGATCCCGGGGGGCCGCCCCAGATTTCCGGACCGTGGTCGAAGAAGATTTCCGAGCAGGGGCCGCAGGGGCCGGTGTCGGCCATCTGCCAGAAATTGTCCGACGCGTAGCGCGCGCCCTTGTTGTCGCCAATGCGGATGATGCGCTCGGCGGGCACGCCCACTTCCTTGGCCCAGATGTCGTAGGCTTCGTCATCTTCCTGGTAGACCGTCACCCACAGTTTTTCGGCCGGCAGCTTGTAGACCTTGGTCAACAGCTCCCAGGCGTACTGGATGGCGTCACGCTTGAAATAATCGCCGAAGCTGAAATTGCCCAGCATTTCGAAGAACGTATGGTGACGCGCCGTGTAACCGACGTTCTCCAGGTCGTTGTGCTTGCCGCCGGCGCGCACGCTGCGCTGCGACGACGTTGCGCGGGTATAGCCGCGCGTTTCCTTGCCGGTGAACACGTCCTTGAATTGGACCATGCCCGAGTTCGTGAACAGCAGCGTCGGGTCATTACCCGGCACGAGCGACGACGAGGGGACGATGGTGTGTCCCTTGGACTGGAAGAACTGCAGGAATTTCTGGCGAATCTCGGAGGATTTCATCTTGGATGAATCTGCATGGGCATTTTGGGCAATCTTCGATTATATGCAATTGGTCGCGGGTTCCAGAGGGACGGGCCAAAGTGAGCACCCGTCAACGCACACAAAGGTAGCTGGCCGTGGTTCCTTCGCCACTTACCCAGTAATCGGACGTCTGGGCAAACATCAGCGCTTCGTAACCCGGCGGACAGCTGCAAGCGCCGGTACGCGGGTTGGCGGTGGACGCCAGCCCGAAGGTCTTGCAGCCGTAAAGCGTGTTGATGGAATAGGCGCCGCCGAAACCGCTGGACGTGGCCCAACGGCCGCCGATGCAGGACAAGGGACCACCGTCGTCCAGGCGCGCCATCAGGCCGTCGGGCGCGCAGGCGTCCCCCGCCCGCGCCCGGGCGCCGACGAAAAGATGGCCGTCGGTGCTCAGGCGCCCTGCCGCGTGCAGGGTCCCGGCCGCGGCCACATTCCCCTGGAAATCCGGATTGCGGTGGTCGCGCACGCGCAGGTAGGACCAGGTCGCGGCAGGGTCCAGGCCGGCCCAGACCGCGACGGTTCCGACGGCCAGGCGGGGCATGTCCGGTGCCAAGGGGTTGGGAAACCGGAAATTGGGGCCACGAATCAGGTCCGGCGCCTGGCTGTCGATGTGGCCGCCATAGCCGCCTGCCGCGGCAAGGATCGCGGCGACCGCGGAGGGGTCGGCAACAAGGTCGGCCGCTCCCGGTGATCCATGCGTTGCGCCTCCCATTGCTCCGCCCGCTGCTACGCCCATTGCTCCGTGCGTTCCCGCGCCTGGGTAGACGGCGGCGGACCAGGCGCCGGCCGGCGCCACGCTGTAGGCCAGCGCGTCAAGGCGGCAGCCCTGGCCGGGACATGCCGGGTCGCGCAGGACACGGATGGCGACTCGCATCCCCCCGGCGGACGCGGTCGGGAATCCGGGCGGCAGGTGACCGTGGCGGATCAGCTCATCCAGGCGCGGCGCGTGGGGTTCCGCATAGGCCAGGCCGCCCCGCGCATCGCGCGGCGGCAGGCCTTGAGCCAGGTCATCCTGATGGCGCGCCATCATGCGCGCCAGCGCGCCGCGGATTTCCAGCAGCCAGGCGCCTGTTGCGTTTCCCGCGGAGGTGTCGGCCTGCCGGCGCCACCCGTCAGCGCCCCATACCGCCGCCAGGCAGGCGAGCGCCAACACCAGGGCCAGCTCGAACATCAGGTAGCCACCCTGAGCCAGGGCCCAAAAGACCTTACCCGGCCCACGACGGCCGGTTCGTGGACGCAGTACCGCGGCATTGTGGCCGGCGTGACAGTGCAGCGTCGCGGCATCCCTGGCGGCGGGCCGACGAGGCATCGGGCGCTCCATCCAGTCACCTCACGGTGAACACGAAGGTATTGGCGTCGCCCGCGCTGCACTGCTCCTGCGCACGGGCCGCATCGTAAGGTTGGGCGGGAATGCTGGTGGCGTCCTTCACCACGACGCCGCCGCCCTTGCCTTCCACCGAGATGATGTCCGCCATGCGCTGCAGGACGGCGGCCAGTGTGGGGCAGGCCGCGTCGTTGACATGGGTCGCGGTCAGGGTGAAGGCCGATCCTGCCCCGCCCTCGCCCACCGCTGCGGGCGCCAGCGTCAGCGTGCCATGGCCGGCCTGCCCTTTGCCGCCCAAGCCATGGGCCACCGAGGCGGAAGCGCCCTCTCCCGTCACGGCGATCACCGATGAGCCGCGCAAGGCCTGCGCGAGCAGTCCCGTATGCACCCCCGCATAGGGCGTAGGACCGCTGCCCTGGGCGTTGGTCTTGGCGTGCGTGATGTAGCGTTGTAGCGCTTCGCCCACCTTGGGCACCTTGTTCTCGATGACGAAGGTGCCCAAGGCGGGAACCCCGATGATGGCGATCAGCAGCACGATCGCGGTGACGATGGAAACCTCGATGAGCGAAAAACCGTTGGCCGGGCGCGGCCAGGCGAGCCGGTGGGCGCGCCACTGAGGGACAAATTCAGCAACACGGGGCGCAGCAGGTTTTACCGGGGATGTTGGACAACGTGTCATGGCAATGGCGTCCTTTAGATAGAAAAGGGAAGTCGTTCAGGCACGGGATCAACCGCCGTGCATGCGGGTCATGGCATGGCGCATCTCATCGATGACGGCGTAGTGCCAGAACGTCAGTCCGAGCACGGTCGCCAAGCCGCACGCGAGCAAGCACCAGCGCAGCACACCGACTTGCAGGCGCAAGCGCGGCAGGAAACGGGTTTCGATCCTTTGCCGGGTGCGCGCGATGCCGCCCTCGACGCCATGCGCGGCCACCATGTCAGCCAGATACCACCCCGTCTCGGTATCGATCAGGCCGGTATCGAAGGTGTCGCCGCCCACCAGGCCGGCGTCGATGCGCGCAATCATGGCCGCGATATGCGCGGCGAACCATGGCGAGGCATCGTGCCCCAGCATGAACAATGCCTCGCGCAGCCGCGTGTCGACATTGCCCCGCTGGCGCAACAGCACCGCCAGCAGCGCCAGGAAGCGGATGCAATGGAAATCCCGATACAGGCGCCAGACGGGCCGGCGGTCCAGCCAATCACGCAGGCGGCCCGTATGGCGCGGCAAGGCCGCCAGAAAACCCCACAACGCCGCCGCAGCGGCCAGGCAGGCCAGCGGCAGCCCCACGCGCAGCCATTCGGCCGCGCTGAACAAGGCGCGGGTCAGGCCGCCCTGCCACACGGCTGGCACGGACTGGAAGACCGCCTGCAGGCGCGGTACCGTCCACAGCGGCACGCTGCCGGCCAGCAAAAGCGCCACCGCCAGGGCCGCCAGGCCTACCGTGCAACTGGCCAGCAGAATGCCACGTGCCTGATCGATCAGCGTTACGGCGCGCGCCAGGTCGCGCAAGGTCGCCGCGAAAGCGCCTCCGCCCGCTTCCTGCGCCACTCGCAACAAGGCCAGCTCTCCCGCCGGTAGCGTATCGGCCCACGCCTGCGCCACATCGCCCGCCGAACGCTCATAGGCCGTCGCCCAATGCCGCGCCAGACGGCCACGGGCCGTGGCCCGCCCATGGCGGCGCGCGTCGTCATCGAAGATGTCGCGCAGCGTCTTGCGGCCCTGCAAGCCATCCAGCAGGTCGGCCAGGTACTCGTAGTAACTGGCCCGGTTCGAAGCAAACACCGCGGCGTCGCGGCGCAGGCAAGCGCGCCGCCAGTGCGTACGGCAACGATCCGCCAGTGCAGGCGAGGAAACACGGAGGGTGGTGTAAGCGCGGCCAGTGCTGCGCGGCGGCCGGGCGCTCGGCGAATGACGAATCGGCTGACGCTCACGCATGGGTCGTCTCCCGCCAGGCCGCGCGCTCCAGCGCCACCGTTTCGAAAGAACGAAAACGGCTTTCGATGTCGCGTGGATCGATCTGGCCCAGCGACGCTTTATAAAGCGCGCAAGCCATGGCCGTCTTGCCGCGCATGTCGGCATCGGTGATGGGTGTCGTGGCGCGCTCACGCCACTGCCGGCGCAAGTGCACATAGTCGCGATCGCGCACACTGCACAGGAAAGCTTCGTCCAGGCCCGGCTCTATCATTTCCGCTACCACGGTGCGGCCGTTCAGGCCACGCAACTGCGGCAGGTCCGCCTGCTCGCATGCAGGACAGCCCGCGGGATTGCGCACGCGCAGCGCGGCCCCATCCAGCGCGTACAAGTCCAGCAGGCGCGCGGCCCACGCGCGATAGCGTGCGCCGTCGGCGCCGCGGTACAGCGCATCCAGAGGCAGCGCGCAGGCTGCGCATAGCCGCGGCAGCAAGGCCTGCCAGACCAGCAGCTTGAGCACGCCGGGAATCGCCAGGAAGTCGCGCGATATGCCGATGAAGTCGGAGGCCAGGCGCTCCGGAATCATCCAGGCCGCGCTCGCGTGCGTGGTGGTGTAGAGATTCACGCCGGATCCCGCCAGGTCCATGAAGGCGCGCCCGGTTTCGGCATCGCGTATTTCCCCCACCAGCAGATCCTGCATGGCGCAGCGCTTGAGGGTGCGCAGCTTGGCATCGAACACGGACGGCACGGACGCGTCCAGGCTGCGTCCCACGGTGTTCTGCAACGCGTTGGCGATGAGATATTCGACCGGATCCTCCAAGGTGATGACCTTGCGGGTAGAAGGCAATGACCGGATCAAGGCGGCGATGGTGGTCGACTTGCCGGAGCCCACGGCACCCGCCAAAACCACCGCGCCGCCTTCGGCCAGGCAAGCACGGCGCAACATGCCGATCTGCGTATCCAGGTAGCCCAGCGCCTGCAAGGACCACGCCGCCTCGTCGGCTTGCGGCCGCAGCACGCGCAGACAGACCGCGGGCCCGGTATCGGCCGCCAGCGAAGCCCAGCGCAGGATCACCGGCTTGCCATCCACCTCGACATCCAGACGGCCCTGCTGTTCGATACGCGGGTCGAACACGGCGCCGTTGCCGCCGCGCACGTCCATCCAGGCCACTGCCAGGATCTCCATCAAGGTGGCCGTGGGCATATGGCGAAAGCGGGCCGGCGCCACGTAGATGCCGCCCAGGGTATAGCGCACCTCGGATTCGGCCCTTTGCAGGAAGACGTTGAAGTGCACGTCGCTGGCGTCCTGCCTGACGCCCCAGGCGACGAGGTCGACGAACGCCGCCGCCAGGGCCGATTTGTGCCGGTCCGCCAGCACCGCGCGGCGATTGCCCAGTTGGTCAGCGCCCAGCTGACCGCGCACGACGGCAAGCAGCAGGGCGGCGGGCAATAGATAGCGCGCCGGCCGGGCCATGCGGTAACCGCGCCTTACGATGAGGCGTTCGAGTTCGTCGACCTGGTCGCCGGACGCATAGTCCGCCAACAGGAATATCGCCACGGTGCCGTCACGCAGCACCACCGGGCAAAGATGGCCGGACAAGGCCGCCAGATCGAACTCATCGGTCAAGGGACGGAGAAAAGCAGGCGACAGGCGCGCGATATCGTCCTGGCTGGAAAGATGCGGCAGCTTGGCCGGCGCGGGGCGTTGGTTGAACATGGTCCGTCAATTCCTCTTGGCTTCCATCGACCCCAAGGCGTCCAGACAGATGACGCGCGCACTTGCAGCGCTCTGCAGGCGGACGCACTCGCCCAGCACGGCGGCCAAGGCATAGACGCCGGCACCGCCGCTGGGAGCATGTTCCGGCCAGCGCTGGCCTTTGTGATAGCGCGCCAGTTGGCCGTTGATACGCACATCCACATGCAAAGCCCTGCCGACGCCGTAGATCGCTGCGACGGCGACACGATCGGCGTGCTCGAGCCCGGCCGTCGGCGATGCTGATGCCGATGGTGACGGTGATAGCGATGCGGATGCCAATGTCGATTCTTGTGCCGGGCCTGATAGTCGGCTCGCGCTGAGCGGACTCCCCCGGCGCGTACGCAGGGCTATCTCGGTCTCCGCCTGCAGCAGTGCTTCCACACTGTCCGCGACCGGCCACACGCAGCCGGCGGCGGCGACGGGGACGGCAGCTGCGGCAGGTGTGGCAGGTGTGGCAATTGGCGCGCGTATAACCGGGGAGGACTCCGCGCCGGCGACGTAGGATGTCGCCGCCGCGGCACAGGCGGCGGTCGCGAGCAGCGCCGCCTTGGCGGCACGTCGTTGGCCATTTTGCCGCTGTGCCAAGGTCTGCCCCAAGGTCTGCTTCAAGAGCTGCCTCGAGGTCTGCCTCAAGGTCTGTGCCAACGTCTCAGTCCCTTTCATAAACGACTCCCTGCAACTGCGCCATCAATACGCTGCCGGTGGCTTCGGGCCGGCGGCCTGGCATCAACGTCAACGTGACCTCTCGCCAGGCAGTGCCCGCCGGCGGCGCCTGGAACAAGGCGTAAGACCGCAGAGGTCCGTGCATCAGCAACGGACGGGAGTACAGCACCGGCAGCCCGGGCGGCCGCGCCAGGGGGCGCCCGCTTTCATCCAACGGCGCCGGTACCGGCAGGGCCGCCGCCATGCCCAAGGAAATACGTCCGAACGCCGGCAGCAGCCTCTGCAAAGCACTGCCCAAACGGATATCGCCGGCCTGCCGTCGATCCAGGGCATCAGGATTCACGTTCGACGGCAGTCCCGGTTTGGCGCTCGCAATGACCCGCCATGAGACACGCGCCTGCTCCAGGCCATCGAAATGCGGCCCGTCGAAGCCGGCCTGGTCACGCGCCGGCGGCGTCTCGGCGAAACTTCGATTGCTGCCGGCGGGACCGGCGCGCCGATAACTTGCCTGGCATGCCCATTCCCGCGTTTGGGCCGCGCAGCGCGCGCCGTCCAGCGCCCAGCCTTGCGTCAGCACAGGCAGTTGCCGCAGGGATACGAACACCGTCCCCAGGCTCGACGGATCATGCAGCGGCAATGCAGCCGCTTGCCGTGCCAACGCCGTCCGCCACGCATCCCTGGGGTCGACCACGCCCGCGACCGATGGCGCCGCCCGGCCCCAATGACGCCAGGCTTGCCACGCCGTCCCGCCCAACAGCCCCGCCGCGAGCAACAGGCAGATGCCGCGAGCGCCGGCGGGCGGCAGCCCCACCCAGGGACTCAAGCGCCAGAGCGTCGTGGCCAGGCCAAGATTACCCACCAAATCCGCCAGGTCCAGATCGCGCATCGCGGCGGCCATGCCGGGATAGAAGGTGTCGAGCTCCGCCAAGGCGGCCAAGGCCTGCTCGCGGTCGGCATAGATGCGGTCAGTGCGCGCCATGACGGCACCGTCCTGCGTCGCCACCAGCCAGGCGCGGCCCTCATCCATCATCAGCATCCCGGCGGCCGTTCCTTGTGGATAGGACTGCGCGAAAGCCTGCGCCGCGCTGTGGCAGGGCCGCGGACGACCGTGCAAGCGCGTACAGCCGACGGCGGCCGCGCGGGTGCCGCCCTGCACATAATGCGAGGCACGTGCCTCGCGCGCGCGCCGCCGCGCCAAGGCTTCAGGCCGGCTGCCCACCAGAGGAAACCAGCGCATGCCGAACACCAGCAGCGCGCCATCCTCCAGTTCCAACGTCAATACTTCATCCACCGCTTGCACGTTTGCCTCCTCAATCCCGCAAGTTTGCGTATCCGCTCGCGCTCAACCTTCTTCGACCTGCGCGGTAACGATCACCACGGTGGTACTGCGCTCGCGCGCGACCTGATCGGCGCCGCCCAGCAGCAGTGGCGCGCGCGGTGCCAGCCGGCGCCGGTCGTATTCCTCCTGACGCCGATCGAAACCGGAGATGACCATGGGTTCACCTGGCCGCAATGACACCTGCTGCACCATGCCGCTGCCGTCGATGGTGATCTGCTGCAATTCGATCTGGTGCTCGCGACGGCCGAAGGTCAGGGTCTTGAGGGGCTGCGCCACCGTGTTGTCGTAGGCGATGGACAGCTGAATGCTGCCGTCGTCCTGCGCGTCGGGTACCAGGGTGAGGAAGGATCCGACGGTCTCCTGCTTCTGGCTCACCGACACGGCCGGCATCATGGCGTCATAGCCTTTGCGGCCGCCCTCGCCGCTGGTGCCCTGCACCTGGTCGACATAGGAAAACGTGGTCCGCACCGCATGCGTGACGGGCCGGCGATTGAGCGTCAGTACCGGCACGCTGCTATGCCGCACGACCGTGCCGGTGGCGCTCAATGCGCTGATCAGCGCCTTCGAGTTGGCATAAGGCCCACGGCCGATACCCATGCCAAACTGGCCACCTGCCACGGCGTCGGCCGCCCCGGCCGCGAGCGAGGCGGATGGCGCATTGGCCGACAGGGCTGCGCGCGCGCTGGTGAAGACGGCGCTCCAATCGATGCCCGAGCGCGCCTGATCCTGCATGACGATGGTGATTTCCTCGAACACCAGGCGTATGCGCCGCGTCAACGCCCGGTTCTCGCCGTCCAGGAAACGGGCGACGCGGTCGAGCGCTTCCGGCGTATCGGTGACGATGATGGACGCCGCCGCGCCGGGCACCGCCGCCAGCACGCCAGCCCGTGTGAGAAAGGGTTCGAGCCGCTCGCGCAAGGCAGCCAGCGTGTCCTGCTCGCCCACCGACAAGGTGGTGTGCGAAGCATTGTCGAAGCCCGCGCCGCGCGCCTGCCCCGTGCGGCCCAGGCGCGCTTCGGACTGGGCCGACGGCGTCAGGGCATGGATGTTGAATACGCGGGTATCGGTGCGGAAGAACTCGATGGCATTGTCCTGGTAGCGCCAGAACACGCCCAGACGCCAGGCCAGCGCGTCCAGGGTCCGGGCCAGCGGCTGCGGCCCCCGGGGCGCTTCGGCGCGCGCCGGCAGTTCAGTGATCATCGTATTGGCGGCCTGGCTCAGGCGCGGCAGGAACAGCGCCTGGGGCAGCAAGGCTTCGGGCCGCACCCGCACCGCCAGGCCCGTGGCGTGCGCGATGCGCTGCGCCAGCACGGGCAGGTCGGCGGCACCGCCGGCAAACATCAAGGTGGTATCGACATCACGGCGCAAGACCGCTGGCAGCTTGGCTTCGCGCGCCAAGGGGCGAGGCCGGCCCGCCAACCAGGGCTTGGCCACGTCCTGCATGGCGCGCCGCCGTTCGGCGTCATGCAGCGCGGCTTTGGCCGCGGCGCTGCTCACCGCTGGCGCGACGCCCGTCCCCGCGTCCAACCCTGCCCGCGCGTGGCCTCGCCGCGCATGCTCGCGCACGGCGTCCACGTGGGTCTCGGACACGCAGGCCGTCATCGATGCCAGCACCACCGCGTGCCAAGCTGCCCGCACAACGCCGCGAGCCAAATGGAGGGGAGTCATGTCGCGGCCTCCCTGGTCGCGGCACGGTCACAGGCATGCGCGTAAGGCACCACGCGCAGGACGCGATTGGCGTAGAAGCAAGGTTGCAGCGGGCGTTCGGCCATTTCGGTGGCACTGACCAGCGCCCGCACGGCCTGCTTGAAGTCGTCGCCGAAACTGGCGCCGCCGGCCAGGGGAATGTCCACGTCGACATCCCAATGTTCGGGGCCGAACGTCCATCCCGCCAGGCCTGCCCATCGAGCCAGCACTCGCCGCAGATTGCCGTCGCTTATTTCCGCGTGATATGCGGGTGTGATGGCAACGCGAGGCTGCGCCCCACCCATGGGGGGGCTACCTGCCCGCAACGGTGCAGCGCTTTGGCCAGGCCCTGGTGAACCTATTGTCGGATTCGTCGCAATGCGGGCCGCGATTGCCGTGCCGGCCACGGCCGCCTGCGGGATCCTGGCGGCGCCATAAGCCGTGGTCGTATCGGCGGCGGGCTCCGTTGCGAAGTCCGCCGCGTCATCGGACGCCGCGCCCACCTGCCGCCGTGCCAGGGCGCGCAGGCTTCCTCCACGCATGACCAAGGCCGGCCATACGCCATCGATCACCACATAAGGGTCGCGGCGTCGATAAGGGACAGGCCGTTCGCCGTGCCGGCCCACGGCAAAGATCGCCGGCAGGGGCTGACCAGGGGCGAAATGCAGCCACGTGCGGCGCCCATCGTCGAAGACCTGCAGCGGCGCCACCGCGCGTTCACCCGACAGCCGCCAACTGAAGTCGTAGGCAGCTTCCTGCTGAATGGTCTCCGGGGTGCTGTTCCCGGCGGTAGCCCCGGTGCTATCCCCGGTGCTATCCCGTGTGCTATCCCACGAGCGATCCCACGTACCACCCCGAGCACTATCCCGCGTGGTGTCCCGAGCCATCGCCCACGTGCCCGGCGACGCAGGCACGCAGGCGGCCAAACAAGGCAGGACCGTCAGACAAGCCGAGATTCGTTGAACTGCGCGATGCATGGTGCCTCCACGCGATGCGCACCGGTACGGCGCGCGACACATGCATGGTGGCCCTGCCCTTTACGCTCAACAAGATCGGCTTATACGGATGGATGCTTCGGTCCTACCCCGTCCGGGCCTGCCTGATTCGCCGCGGCTTCGTTCGGTCCAAGAGCGTCCGGTCCCTACGACGTGCGGTCTTGCCTCGTTCAGCCCTGCCTGGCTCACTGCAGTCCACCCGCCACTTTCAGATGGTCGCCCGTGATCCAGCGCGCATCGTCGGAGGCGAGAAACGCCGCCACATCACCTATGTCGCTGGGCTGACCCGCGCGGCCCAGCGGAGTGATGGCAACCATGCCGGCCGCCTGGTCCGAGCCGGTGATACCGCCGCTGTGCGTACCTTCCGTTTCGGTATAGCCAGGATTGATGGCATTCACGCGGATCTTGCGCGGCCCCAGTTCCTTGGCCAGCACGGATGTGATGCTGTCGATCGCGCCCTTGGTGCCACTGTAGATGGCCGTCGCTGGTGGCAGTATGGAAGTAATGGTCGAACTGATGTTGATGATGCTTGCGCCCTCGCCCAGATACTTCACGGCCGCCTTGGTCATCAACAGCGTGCCCAGCACGTTGGTGCTGAATTGACGAGCGAATTCCGCTTCGGTCACGTCTTCGATGGCGCCGAACGCATACACGCCCGAATTGTTCACCAAAACGTCCAGACGACCGAATTCGTCGATGGCTTTCTGCACGAGTTTGACCGTATCGGCTTCCTGGGTGACGTCACCCCCCACCGCGACCGCGCGGCCGCCTGCTTGCTTGATTTCCGCGACCACCGCATCGGCGCCCGCCTGGCTGCTCGAATACGTGACCACCACCGCGGCACCCCGCGCGGCCAGCGCCTTGGCGATGCCGGCACCGATGCCTTTCGATGCGCCGGTGACCAGCGCGACCTTGCCTTCAAGTTTGCTCATGATGTCTTCCCGAATATGAACTGGATTGTGGTGAACTGGATTGTGCCAATTAAAGTAACAATAAAGAGCGAAAAAACCGGCGAAAAACAAAGACTCAACACATACTCAACTAACCGTCTTGATCGCGGCAACGACGTCAGCCAGTGTCTGTCTGGCCAGACGCTGCTCGAATCCGCTTTGCGCCTCGCGCAGTACGGTCTCCATGCAGACCTTGATATTCCGGCTGACTTCACAGTTTTCCGCGGCGGGATAGCAATGCAGCGCGAACGCTTCAGGTGCCTGGCTCGCCCGATAGATATCGAGCAAGGTGATCCGCGCGGGCGGCCGCGCCAGCGAACAGGCCCCGTTCTTGCCACGCGTGGTCGTCACCAGGCCGGCCTTGGCCAACTTGGAAATCACCCTGCGCACAAAGCTGGGATCGGCATTCACACTGGCGGCCAAGTCCGTGGAACGCACCGGCTCTCCGTGATTGACGCCCAGGGCGGCCATCACATGAGAAGCAACGGAAAATTGGACATTGGTCTTGGACACAAATGTGATTATAAGGATCACATTTAATAATGCAAGCCTTAAACGAAGCAAGTCTTGAATGAAACAAGCATCAAATACGGCAAGCCTCGATCGAGCGCATAAAAAAGAGACCTGCGCATCACACACAGGTCTCTCGTCTGTCCCCGCAATCACGAACATCACGCCCCCCGTCGGCATACATGCCGCGGGGGTACGCAACGCTTACTTCTGTTCCGCGATCACCTTGGCTTGCGCGGCCGCCTTGTTCAGCGCCGCCATCGGCGGCGTCTTGCCGTCGATCGCTTCGTCCAACTCGCGGCTCAGCACCGGTTCGATGCGGCTGTAGTTGTTCATGCGGAAGCCGCGGCCGGTTTGCGCCGGCTGCGTGCGCATGGCGGTGACGAACTGCTGCGCGCCCGGGATCTTGCTGTAGTAGGACACATCCGAAGCGCGGAAAGCGGCCTCGGTCAGCGGCAGATAACCCGTCGTCTGATGCCACTCGGCGGCGATCACCGGCTTGGAGAGCCAGGCCAGGAAGGCCGCGGTGGCCTTGTCGGATGCCGCCGGATGGCCTTCCATCGCCCACAGCGCGCCGCCCGTCACGAAGGGACGGCCCGGGGTCGAGGTCGCTTGCGCATAGTACGGCAGCGGCGCTACACCGAAGCTCAGGCCCTTGGTGTTCATGAAATTGCCGATCGCGCCCGAACCCGACATCAACACGCCGCAGTTGCCCTTCGCGAACGACTGATCGGCTTCATCGCCTTGGGTGTGCTGCGTGAACAGCAGGGAACGCTTCCAGCTGGCCATGAGCGAAATATGGCGCATGAACAGGGTATCGAACTGCAGCTGCGGCACGGCCTTGGACTTGGTCACTTCCAGGCCGTTGTTGTTGCTGGCGTACAGCTGGTTATTCACCGCGGCCAGGCTCTCCAGATGCACGGCCACCTGATCGCTGGTGGCATACGGGCAATCCAGATCGGCCTTGTCGCGCAGCTTCAGCAGTTGATCCTGCAAGTCTGCCCAGGTGCGGGCGGGTGCATTGGAATCCAGGCCGGCCTTCTTGTAGTGCGAGATGTTGTAGAACATCACCGGCACTTCGGCCATCAGGGGGAAGGCCAGCAGGCGGCCCTTGGCATCCCGCGTGAAGCTGGTGGTGGCCGGCAGGAACCAGGCGATATCCTTGATCGGGTACTTGGCCAGCAGCTCGTACAGCGGCTTGATGGCCTTGAATTCCGCCACGGCTTCGGGCGAACGGTCGTCATCCAGTTCGATCAGGTTGGGCTGGCGCTTGGCCTTCACCGCGGCGCTGGCTTCCTGCTTCAGGGCTTGCGGCGTGGCAAAGCCGCGCAGCTTGACCTCCACATCGCCCTGCTCCTTGTTGTACTGCTTGACCAGCTTGTCCAGTTCAGCCTGGTTGGCATTCGTCAACGTGTGCCAGACTTCGATCTGGACGGGTGCCGCATGCGCCACGCCACCCAACGCCAGCGCGGCCCCGAATACCCATGCGCGCCCGCGGACACGCACGGCACCGGCAGGACTCATCTTTTGCAGTGTCTTCATAGATCTTAGATACCAAGGAAAGGAAATTCCGGCTCAGGCCGCGAGCCATTGATCAGATCGGCCAAAGCCCGGCCCGAACCCACCCCCATGGTCCAGCCCAGCGTTCCATGGCCTGTATTCAAATACAGGTTGGGAATGCGGGTGCGACCGATCAGGGGCACGTTCGACGGGGTGGACGGACGCAAGCCCGACCAGTAGCTGACGCGATCGAAATCGAGCGCGTCGGGAAAGAGTTCGCGCGCCAGGCGCGTCATGGCGTCACAACGCGCAGGATTCAGAGCGCGGTCGTAGCCGGAAAGTTCCGCGGTGCCGGCCATGCGCAAGCGGTCGCCCAGGCGCGAAAACACCACTTTGTGGCTGCTATCGGTCAGGCTGACCGTGGGCGCGCCGGCAGCGTCCAGCACGGGGAACGTGGCGGAGTAGCCTTTGGCGGGATAGACGTTGCAGGGGATGCCCAGCGGCCGCACCAGCAAGGGGGTGAAGCTGCCCATGGCCACCACGAACGCGTCGGCGTCGAGCCGGCCATAGGCGCCGTCGGGCGCAATGGTTTCGGCGCCGGACACGGCCCCGCCCGCGGTCAGCAAGCGGGTGACGGAGGTGGAGTAGCGAAACTCGACACCGGCCGTCTCGCACTGGCGCGCCAGCGCGGCGGTGAACACGTGGACATCGCCGCTTTCGTCTTCGGGGGTGTAGTCGCCACCGACGATGTTGGGCCGTTGCCGGGCCAACGCCGGTTCGATGGCGATGACTTCGTCAGCGCTGAGGATGCGGCGCTCGACGCCGAAATCGCGCATGACGCCGGCGGCCTTCTGCGACAGTTCGAACTCGGCGCTGTCGCGGTAGAAATTCAGGATGCCGCGTTCGAGGTGATCGTATTGGATGCCCAGTTCGGCGCGCATGCCGCGCAATGTCGCGCGGCTGTATTCGGCCAGGCGCACCATGGCACGGATATTGGGTGCGAGGCGGCCGGGCAGGCATTGGCGCAGGAAGGACAGGCCCCAGGCCCACTGGTACAGGTCGAGCCGCGGCCGGAACAGCAGCGGCGCGTCCTCCTGGAACATCCACTTGATCAGCTTGAGCGGCGCCTGCGGATTGGCCCACGGTTCGGCGTAAGAAACGGAGATCTGGCCGCCATTGGCGAAGCTGGTTTCCTGCGCGGGACCGGTTTGGCGGTCGACAACGACGACCTCGTGGCCAATGCGACGCAGCCACCAGGCGGTGGACGTGCCGATGATGCCACTACCCAATACCGCAATTTTCATTCGCTTAGGGCCTTTGATACTGGAAACGCGCGGAAGCGGCCAGCGGCGGCCGCGGGACGGATCGGGTGAATCCGGATCGAGTGAATCAGAATCAACCGACCCGAATGATCCTGGAATCGCGAGTGTACCCTGGCCGCAAGGGGCCGCCAGCCGCATTGTGCAGGCTAGTAATTACCTTGTTACACAAGTCATAGAAGCCGGCCGCTGGGGCAATCCTTGACGTTTCGCGTAACGCATTGCCGGGGCGTTGGACTGCGGTCGCGGTAGCTGCTGCGGCACTGGGCACTTGGGCACTTGGCGGCCCGGCGTCTGCCAGTACCGCCCACCCGGCCGCTGCGTCCCAAAACAGACCTCGGCCGGCCGGTAGGCACAAAGTGCCTCAGGGGCGCGCCAGGGCCAGATCGGCTTCGGACGTGAAGGCGTCCGCATAGAACTCTTCGGCCGGCAAGCCGCACTGGGCGGTGAATTCCCGTCTTGCGGCGTCGACCATGGGCGGGGCGCCGCAGGCATACACCTGGTACCCGGCCAGGTCCGGCAGATCCTGCATGACGGCCTCGTGCACGAAGCCCGTGCGGCCGCTCCAACCGTCTTCCTGCAACGCATCGGAAATGACGGGGATGAATTGGAAATCGGGCATGTTGGCGGCCCAGCCGGCGGCCATTTCGCTCATATAGAGGTCGCGCGGACGGCGGCCGCCCCAGTACACGCGCACCGGCCGGGTGATCTGCTTGTGCTGCATGTGCTCGACCATGGCCTTGATGGGCGCGAAGCCGGTGCCGCTGGCCAGGAAGACGATGGGCTTGTCGCTGTCCTCGCGCAGGAAGAAGGAACCGAAGGGGCCTTCGATCCTCAGGATTTCGCGTTCTTTCATCTGCGTGGTGCCCGTGCCGAACACATGGTCGGTGAAATATCCACCCGGCATGTGGCGGATGTGCAATTCCAGCGGGCTGCCCGCATGCGGCGGGGTCGCCATGGAATAGCTGCGGCGGCGGCCTTCCTTGAGGATCAGTTCGATGTACTGGCCGGCGTAGAAGCGGAATTCCTCGGCGGCGGGCAACTGCAGCTTGAGCACGGCGACGTCTTCGCCCAGGCGTTCGATCGAGGTCACGCGCGAGGGCAGCTTGCGGATCTGGATGTCGCTGGCCAGGCGCACCTCGGCCGATTCGACCAACAGGTCAGACGCGGGCCTGACCTGGCACAGCAGGGTATAGCCGGCCGCCATCTCTTCGGGCGCCAGCACCTGGGCCGGATACGGACCCGCGTCGTATTCGCCGGAAACCACCTTGCCCTTGCAGGTCGAACACGCGCCGCTGCGGCAGCTGTAGGGAAGTACGATGCCTGCCGCCAGCGCGGCGTCGAGCACGGTCTGGCCGCTTTCAATGGGAAATTGATGCTGGCTGGGCGTGAGGGTGACCTGGAAACTCATGGTGAACATTCTGCCTATGGACGAGGCCGGCGCGGAGCGAAGGATGATTCCGTCTAGCCGGAGCGCTACGGAGCAATGCCGGGTGATCGCGGAGAGCTACGGAGCAATGCCGATTGATTGGTTAATCGGGCATTTTAGTGTTTTTGGAATAGATGGTTGTGTCGCCGGGCCCGCCGCGGGCTGTGTGCCGTTAATGGGCTGAGTGCCGCTGGTGAACGAAAGGCCAGGCCCGAATAGTGTCCGGAAAGAAGCCGCGCTAGTAATCGAACTTGACGTCGACCGCGTCGCCGACACGCAGCACCGATCCGCCGGGCGCGGCGACGATGGCGTTCTGGCCGAAGATGACGCCCAAGTCCAACCGATGGGTGGCGGCCAGGGTCAGGCCCGGCTCGTCATGGCGCACACCGGTGGCCTGGTCGACGTCGGGGATACTACAGCGGGTGCAAGGCTTCACCAGCGCCATACGTACCTCGCCCACCGACATGGACGCCACATGGTCCTCTTCGTACGCACCCAGCTCGCCTTCGATCACGATATTGGCCCGGAAACGATCCATGGGCACCGGCGCCCTGCCCTTGGCGGCCAATTGTTGGTTGAGTTCATCCAGGGAAGACTGGTTGGCGATCAGCAAGGGAAAGCCATCGGCGAACCCGAACAGATTGCGTTGCGCGTAGTTCGACGCCTCCTCCGAATGGCGTTCCAGCCACCCGCCGACCCATTGCGCGCTGGCGGAGCGCTGCGCATCGGCCACGTCGATGCGCAGGAATTCACAGGGCCGCTGCAGATATTGGGTGAACCACGCCGCCGCATCCGCGCAGTCGCGCCGGGCGGACATGGTGTCGCGCCATACGGTCACCGCCCGCGGGTCGCCGTGCAGCCCCGCCCCATCCAGGGCGACGGCAAGATCCGGCATCCCGGGCGCGGACAGGTGCAGATGCGTGTCGCTCAAGGCAGTCTTGACCAAAGCCATGGCAGGCAGTTGCCGCTGCGTCAGGAACTGGCCGCCCGACACCACCATCCAGCGCCGATCGAAAGCCAGGCCGGCCTGGTCGACGGGTGATTCGGACAGGTCGATGCCGGCACAGGACTTGACCGGATAGATATGCAGACTGCGGATGATGAGCGACATGATGGAGATTGAGTTTGTATCTGTAATACGTCGGCCGCCGCGCGGCTGAGTCGTCCCGCCGCCGACGCGCGTGCAGCATAGCAGCAATGTGGACGATATTTACCCTACTCCACGCCAAACGAAAAGCAGGCCCTCATCAAAAGATATGAAAAAAAGGCGCGTGCCGAAGCACGCGCCTTTCACTCCCGCGCCTGACCGCGGCACGGGCCATACCTTACATGAGCGATCAGTCGACCAGCTTCAACTTGTCCAGCGGCTTCAGGGCCTTGATCCCGGCACGGGTGGCGATGTGCTCGGGGCGCGGGTCCAGGCCATACTTGGGCGGCATCAACGCATTCTCGATGCTGTTGTAGACGGTGAACACGTTCGCGCGGGGCCATGGCGAAATATTGCTGTTGGACCCGTGCATGGTGTTGCAGTCGAAAAAGACCACCGATCCCGCCTTGCCGGTCATGGGCCGGATACCCCCCTGCTCCGCCAGCAACTGCAGGCTGACAGGATCCGGCACGCCATACTCCTGCTTCTTCAGGGACTGCTTGTAGTGATCCTGCGGCGTCTCGCCCACGCAGGAAATGAAATGCCGGTGCGAACCCGGCACCAGCATCAACGGACCGTTGCAGGCATTGTTGTCACTCAACAGCACCGAGCAGCTGAGCGCGCGCATGGCCGGCATGCCGTCTTCCACATGCCAGGTCTCGAAGTCCGAATGCCAATAGAACTCCTTGCCCTTGAAGCCCGGCTTCATATTGGCGCGCGACTGGTGCACATAGACCTCGGAACCGAGAATCTGCCGCGCCACATTGATCAGCCGCGGGTCACGCACCAGGCGCGAGATCATGGCGCTGAGCGTGTGCACCATGAAGATCGAACGCACTGCGTCGCTACCCGGTTCGGTGATCGATTCCTCGCGGCGGATGATGGCCGGGTCACGCGACATGCGGCCGATTTCCGCCAGGATGGCGGCGACTTCGTTTTCCGGCAACAGGTCTTCCAGCATCAGGAAGCCGTCGCGGTCATAGTCCTGCAACTGCTGTTCGGACAGCGCATCCGCATAACGGCCGTCCCCGTAAATAACGGGATCATGGCGCGCCACGATGGCCGACATGCGATCGGTGCGCGAAGCGTATCTGTCTTTCGCGGGTAAATTCATCCAGCGTCCTCCAGTTCGTTTCCAGCGGGGTTCAAGCCGCCTCGGCGACCGGCAGGGGATACACGCCCGAAGCGTCATGCACTTCCTGCCCGGTCAGCGGCGGATTGAACACGCAGATCACACGGCAAGGCTTCTCACCCCCGCACAGCCAGTGCTCGTCGTTCTCGTCCAAGGCGTAAACCACGCCCGGCGACAGCATGTACTTCTTGCCGTCGGCAATGGTCTCCACGTGGCCGTCACCTTCGATCACCCACACCGCTTCCAGGTGGTTCTTATAGTGAATGTGGGTACGCGTATGGGGGAAGATGGTGGTCTCGTGAAAGGAAAAGCCCATCCCGTCCTTCTTCAGCAGCACGCGGCGACTCATCCAGGTGTCGGTGCGGACCTCGTCCTTGGTGCCGATGACATCTTTGACGTTGCGAACGATCATTTGCGTTTTCCTCCAAATTTCAGGATGCGGGCGGAATGGCCCGATTCGGTCAGCGCGTCGGCCACGCTGGCTTCGATGGCATCGAGGCCGCGCTGCAGCAGTTCGTCCTCGATGGTGAGTGCCGGCAGGAACTTGAGCACTTCGTCATGGGCCCCGGAGGTCTCGATGACGACGCCGCGCTCGAAGGCCTTGCGGGCAATGGCGTTGGCCAGTTCGGGCGCGCCGGTGGACACCAGGCCCTGGATCAACCCGCGGCCGCGCACGGCCAGGCCCGAGCCGGGATAGCTGTGCGCCAGGTTCTCGAGCCAGTCACGCACCAGGCGTTCCTTGCGCTGCACGTCCTTGGTGAAAGCATCGTCGCTCCAATACGTACGCAGCGCGGCGGCGGCGGTGACAAACGCCAGGTTGTTGCCGCGGAAGGTGCCGCTGTGCGCGCCCGGTTTCCAGATGTCCAGTTCGGGCTTCATCAGCACCAGCGACATCGGCAGGCCAAAGCCCGACAGCGACTTCGACAGCGTAATGATGTCGGGCTGGATGCCGGCGCTTTCAAAGCTGAAGAAGCTGCCGGTGCGGCCGCAACCCACCTGGATGTCGTCGACGATCAACAGCATGTCGTGACGGCGGCAGACCTTTTCCAATTCCTTGAGCCAGCGCAGGGTGGCAACGTTGACGCCGCCCTCGCCCTGCACCGTTTCGACGATCACCGCGGCCGGCTTGTCCATGCCGCTGCTGGGATCGTCCAGCATCTTTTCCATGTACGCCATGGTGTCGACATCCGGACCGAAGTAGCCGTCATAGGGCATGAAGGTGGTATTGCCCAGCGTGTAGCCGGCCGCGTCGCGGAACTTGGCGTTGGCCGTCGCACCCAGCGAACCGCCGCTGACGCCGTGGAAACCGTGGGTGAACGAAATGATGTTCGAACGGCCCTTGACCTGGCGCGCGATCTTCAGCGCCGCTTCCACCGCGTTGGTGCCGGTGGGGCCGGTGAACTGCAGCGTATAGCGCCACTTGCGCGGCTGCAGCAGCACTTCGTCGACGCTCTGCAGGAAGCGCTTCTTGGCGCTGGTGGCCATATCCAGACCATGCACCACGCCGTCGGCAGCCAGGTATTCAAGCAGCTCGGATTTGAACAAGGGGTTGTTGTGGCCGTAGTTCAGCGTGCCTGCACCGCTGAAGAAATCTATGTACTCGGCCCCGTCCTCGTCGATCAGCAATGAGCCACGCGCCTGGCTGAAAATCACCGGAAAGGAACGGATGTAGCCGCGCACCTCGGACTCCATGCGATCAAAGATTTTCAAATCCATAAACTTTTCTCCCTCATTGTGGTTGACAGGTGACCCGCCGCAACCCGCGGCCAGTCTTGGCATCATCGAAGGACCGCCAGGCGGCCCGTTCAAATGGGTCGGAAAACCCGGTCAAGAAACCCGGCGCCTTGCGCACGGATTTCACGATGGCGGCAGCGCGGCCACTCAGGCCCGCGCTGACCGCGTTTCGTCACTAGGTGACGTCGCTCAGGACATCACTACGCAGCCATCGGCACGGACGCGAAAGGTCCGATGCGCAGCAGCATTTCGTCGTCGTGGTCGCCGTGGCCGAACAGCTGCTTGCCGAACAAGGGCTGTTCCGCCAAGTGGGCGCCAAGGCCCGCGGCCAGCCCCGTGAAGGTGCGGCGCGACGGCTGATTGTCGGGACCCACGGTGGTTTCCAGCTGGCGGATATGGGCCAGGCCGGGACGGCCCAGCAGGTGGCGCAACATGGCGCCAGCCAGGCCATGGCCGCGCGCGCGCTCGTGCACGGCGACCTGCCAGATGAACATGGTATCTGGCGACGCGGGGGGAATGTAGGCGGAGACCAACCCGTCGATATTGCCGCCGGCGCTTTCAGCGACCACGCAGGTATCGGGGAAGTGCTCGCAGAGGAGCAGATAGGCGTAGACCGAATTCAGGTCCAGCGGGGGACAGTCGGCAACCAGGCGGTGGAGAGCCGCGCCATCGGCGGGCCGGGGACGCCGCAGGACGTGCACCGGAGGTTGCTGTATGAGATGGGTGTTTTCAATGGAAGCGATAACGGAGTTCCTTTTCTTGTTCAGAAGCGGCCGGTCAGACCGCTATCGATTGATTGATGACGTACGGATGACGTACGGGTTCGTTGTTTCAGACCACCAGCCCGGACTCGGGCGCGGGCCCGGCGGTGGGAATTTCGAGAATGGCGGCACCACCGTCGCCAAGCGGCTCGGGTGGCGCGGCCTGGCCGCCCTGCTCCATCAGTGCAACGATGCGTTCGAGCGACAGCGTGATGGTGGCCTGTTCCAGCTCGGGCAAGGCGTTCAAGGCCTCGGCCAGATGTTTCTGCAGCGGCGACGGCGCCTCTTCAGCCAGCGCTATCCCGGCAGGCGTGGCGGTAACGAAGACCGTGCGCCGGTCTTCCCGGCTGCGTTCGCGCCGCACCAGGCCCTTGTCCTCCAACCTGTCCAGGATGCCGACCACGGTACTGGGGCTCACATGGATTTCGCGGCTGATCGCCGTGGCGGTGATGGGCCCGGACGCAATCACCGTACGCAAGCACATCAGCTGCGGCGCCGTGATGTGGCTGACCGCCGCCAACTGCCGTGAATGCAGGGCGATGGAGCGCGTAATCCGGCGCAACGCACGCAAGATGCGCAAGTCGTATTGTTGAGCGGAAGCTGCCGCGGGAATCGTCATATAGGGATGCCTCGAAAATGAGACGCCAATAAAAGATCGGTACTGAAATCTGTATTGCTGAATTGATTTGAGTACGAATTATATCGACGCGAGGGATTCAGGGGAATAGAAAATGTAAAACTCGGAAGCGAATTGGGGGCCAGCGACCAAGATCAAAATGCCAGTTTGCCGAAATTAAAAGAACTTCGCCGGAAAAGACAACAAAAAAGCCCGAACGATGCGCCATCGGTGGCATCGCTCGGGCTTTCTGTTCCGTCGTACGTAGTTACAACACCGGAGACAGCACTGGCTGTTTCGGTCGGACTTCGAGCTGACGGCCCTTGCGGGCCCGCTTGCCTACGTAAGGTTGCAAGCTGGCGCCGACCAGGATGTCTTCGGTCTGCTTGTTGCGGTACATGCCGACGGCGCGCAAGCCGGCGGGCCCCACCGGCACCGGCTGCGCCAGCTTGTCGTTACCGTCCAGGCCCATGAGGATGGTGCCGCGGCCGCCACCGGCCAGCACCTTGACCTCATCCAGGCTGAACACCAGGAACTTGCCCTTGGCCGACAGCAGCGCCAGTTGCGTGGCGCCAGGGAACACCGGCACCGGATGCAGCATCACGTCCCCCGCTTCCAGCGTGATGAACTGCTTGCCCGCGCGCTGGCGGCTGCTCATGTCGCCCAGCTTGGCGACGAAGCCGAAGCCGCTCTGGG
Source organism: Bordetella sp. LUAb4 (assembly GCF_021325795.1). GTDB lineage: Bacteria > Pseudomonadota > Gammaproteobacteria > Burkholderiales > Burkholderiaceae_B > Bordetella_C. The sequence continues at coordinate 766,022 of NZ_JAHPZX010000002.1, forward strand.
TGGCGAACAACCACCGCGTGTCCGCCGCGGCCGCGATCATGTGGGTAATGCGGGTACCGCTGGCCAGATCGATCATGGTCGTCACCGGCTGGCCGTCGCCGCGCGCCGACGGCAGCGATGCCACCGCCACGCTGTAGGCGCGGCCGTTGTCGCCCAGCGCGATCAGGGTGTCCGTGGTGCGGCACTCGAAGGCGCCATACAGATCGTCGCCCTGCTTGAAGGTGAATTGCGCGACGTCATGGCCATGGCCCTGGCGCGCACGCAACCAGCCTTTCTGCGACACGATGACCGTGACCGGCTCGTCGACCACGCGCGTCTCGACCACGGCCCGTTCGGCCACTTCGATCAGCGTGCGGCGCTCATCGCCATATTGTTTGGCGTCGGCCTCGATCTCGCGCACGATGGTGCGCTTGAGCGATGACGGGTTGTCCAGCAGTTCCTGCAGCTTGGTCTGCTCTTCGCGCTTGTCGGCCAGTTCCTGCTCGACCTTGATGCCGTCCAGGCGGGCCAGCTGACGCAGGCGCATTTCCAGGATGTCTTCGGCCTGGCGTTCGCTCAGCTTGAAACGCGCCATCAAGGCCGCGCGCGGCTCTTCGGCTTCACGAATGGTCTGGATGACTTCGTCGACGTTGAGGTACACGACCATGCGCCCTTCCAGCACATGGATGCGGTCGATGACCTTGTCAAGGCGATGACGGGTACGGCGCGTGACGGTATCGGTACGAAAGGCGAGCCATTCGACCAGGATGTCGCGCAGCGGCTTCTGGCGCGGCCGGCCGTCGGTGCCGATGCACACCAGGTTGATCGCCACGCTGCTTTCCATGCTGGTCTGCGCCAGCAGGATCTTGACGAACTCGTCGCGGTCCACCCGCGAGGTCTTGGGTTCGAAGACCAAACGCACTGGCGCGTCCTTGCCCGATTCGTCGCGCACGGCGTCCAGCAGGCCCAGCATCAGGGCCTTGGACTGCTGCTGCTCGGGCGTCAGGCTCTTCTTGCCAGCCTTGACCTTGGGATTGGTGATTTCCTCGATTTCTTCCAGCACGCGCTGGCCCGACGCCCCCGGCGGCAATTCGTTCACCACCAGCTGCCACTGGCCGCGCGCCATTTCCTCGAAGGTCCAACGCGCGCGCGCTTTCAGCGAGCCGCGGCCGACGCTGTAAATCTGCGCGATGTCCTGCGGCGAGGTGATGATCTGGCCGCCGCCGGCGAAATCCGGCCCCGGCAGCAGGTTGTGCAACGCTTCGTTGAGCAGCGCGGGATTCTTCAACAGCGCCACGCAGGCCTGCGCGACTTCGCGCAGATTGTGCGACGGAATCTCCGTCGCCATGCCCACCGCGATGCCGGATGCGCCGTTGAGCAGCATCATCGGCAAGCGCGCCGGCAGCATCTGCGGTTCCTGCTGGCTGCCGTCGTAGTTCGGAATGAAATCGACGGTGCCTTCGTCCAGCTCGTCCAGCAGCAAACGCGAAATGGGCGTCAGGCGCGCTTCGGTGTAGCGCATGGCGGCGGCATTGTCGCCGTCGCGCGAACCGAAGTTGCCCTGGCCGTCCACCAGCGGATAGCGCAGGGAAAAATTCTGCGCCATGCGCACCATGGCGTCGTAAGCCGCCTGGTCGCCGTGCGGATGGTATTTACCCAGCACGTCGCCCACCACGCGGGCCGATTTGACGTGCTTGGCCGTGGGGCCCAGCCCCATGGCCTGCATGGCGTACAGGATGCGGCGCTGCACCGGCTTCTGGCCATCGCCGACGTCGGGCAGCGCGCGGCCGCGCACCACGGAAACGGCATAGTCCAGGTAGGCCTGTTCCGCGTACAGGCCCAGCGTGATGGCACTGTTGTCGTCCGCGGGCGGCTCGAACAGGCCGGGTTGATTGCTATCGGTCATAAGTTTCGCGAGCCGTGGCCGGCTCCAGCATCGATTCGTTCAGATTCAAGCTCAAGCCCCACCCGGTTCCTGTGCCGGAACCGGGCAGAGAAAAAGCGCGTGGCGTCAGATGTCGAGTTCGGCGAGATTGCCCTTTTCCTCGATCCACGTACGGCGCTGCGACGACTCGCCCTTGCCCATGAGCATGTCGAACATGCGCGTGGTGTCCTCGGAGGTCAACTCGCCATAGCCTACCGGCAGCAGACGCCGGGTGTCCGGATTCATCGTGGTTTCCCACAACTGCTCGGCATTCATTTCACCCAGGCCCTTGAAGCGGCTGATGCTCCAGGCGCCTTCGCGCACGCCTTCCTTGCGCAGCTTGTCCTGCACGGCCTCCAGTTCGCCGGCGTCCAGGCAATAGGCCTTGCGCGCCGGGCGCTTGCCCTGCGCCGGGACATCCACGCGGAACAGCGGCGGCTTGGCGATATAGACGTTGCCGGCCTCGACCAGTTTGGGGAAATGCTTGTAGAAAAGCGTCAGCAGCAGCACCTGGATGTGCGAGCCGTCCACGTCCGCGTCCGACAGGATGCAGATGCGGCCGTAGCGCAGGCCGGACAGGTCGGGCGTGTCATTGGGCCCGTGCGGATCGACGCCGATCGCCACTGAAATATCATGGATTTCGTTATTGGCGAACAGGCGGTCGCGCTCGACTTCCCAGGAATTGAGCACCTTGCCGCGCAGGGGCAGCACCGCCTGGAATTCCTTGTCGCGCCCCATCTTGGCGGACCCCCCGGCCGAGTCACCCTCCACCAGGAAGACTTCGGTACGGCTGGCGTCGCTCGACTCACAATCGGTCAGCTTGCCGGGCAGCACCGCCACCCCGGAGCTCTTGCGCTTTTCCACCTTCTGCGCCGAGCGGGCGCGCGCCTGGGCCTGGCGGATCGCCAGTTCGGCCAGCTTCTTGCCGTACTCGACATTGCTGTGCAGCCACAGGTCCAGCGCGCTCTTGGCGAAACCGCCCACCAGGCGCACGGCGTCACGGCTGTTCAGGCGTTCCTTGATCTGGCCCTGGAACTGCGGGTCCAGTACCTTGGCCGACAACACGAAGCTGGCGCGCGCGAAGACGTCTTCGGGCAGCAGCTTCACGCCCTTCGGTAGCAGGCTGTGCAATTCGGCGAAGCTCTTGACGGCGCCGAACAGGCCTTCGCGCAGCCCCGACTCATGCGTGCCGCCGGCCGGCGTGGGAATCAAATTGACGTAGGACTCGCGTACCACGTTGCTGTCCTCCGCCCAGGCCACCGCCCATTGGGCACCCTCGCCCTCGGCGAAGCTTTCGTGGTCGGCACCGGCGTATTGCGCGCCTTCGAACATGGGCACCATCAGCTCGGCGCCGTTCAACGCCTCGGTCAGGTAGCCACGCAGGCCGTCCTCGTACAGCCAGGTCTTGACCTCGCCGGTCTTCTCGGTGGTCAGGGTGACCTTGACGCCCGGCAGCAGCACGGCCTTGCTGCGCAGCAGATGGGTCAGCTCGCCCAGCGGGATGTTCGGGGAATCGAAATACTTGGCGTCGGGCCAGACCCGCGCCCGCGTGCCGGACTTCTTGCGCGCGACGCCGGTATAGGGCGCCAGGGGCTCGGCCACGTCACCGTCGCGGAACACCATGCGGTGGATGCCGCCGTCGCGCCAGACCGTGACTTCCAGGCGCGTGGCCAGGGCGTTGGTCACGGAGACCCCCACGCCGTGCAGGCCGCCGGAGAACGCATAGGCGCCGCCGCCCTGCTTGTCGAACTTGCCGCCGGCGTGCAGGCGGGTAAAGACCAGCTCCACCACGGGAGCGTTCTCTTCCGGGTGCATGCCGACCGGAATGCCGCGGCCGTCGTCCTCCACGGAGACGCTGCCGTCGGTGTGCAAAGTGACCTGAATATGCTTGCCGTTGCCAGCCAGGGCTTCATCGGCGGCGTTGTCGATGACTTCCTGCACGATGTGCAGCGGATTTTCTGTGCGGGTGTACATGCCCGGGCGTTGCCGCACGGGTTCCAGGCCCTTCAGGACCCGGATCGACGACTCGGTGTAACGTGGTGTGGCCAAGTTATCCCCAACATCTGTGGAAAAAAACCGACATTTTACGGAAAAGCCCAGGATTGACGCGGCTTCCAGTGGAATGCGCACAGTCTGACCAATACCGGTATGACGATGGTAATGAAAGGCCCGGTGGAATTCGATCCGGGGCGCGCGATTTTAGTCACAGGGACCCTGTCCCCGGCCGAAAAGCGCCCCGGCCGATCGGCTTACCGGACCGCGAGGCCGTTTATGCTACACAAAACCGGTGAAGCCTGTTCGTATCGACAGTGGTATGCTTTAATCCTGTCAACTCAAAAACGCCGGGTTCGAGCGCAGGCAATGGGGAACTCCCAGCCGCTCAGTGGTGTCCCAGGCAACAGGCCTGCGAGATATCTCCTGTCCAGCCAGCCACGGCACGCCGTTCACGCCGGTTCTACCGGCCGCCTAGCGCAAAAAACCTAACGAGAAACCGCCATGAGCGATCAAATCAAGCACGTAAGCGACGCCAGCTTCGAAGAAGATGTGTTGAAGTCCGATGTCCCCGTATTGGTGGACTACTGGGCTGCCTGGTGCGGCCCCTGCAAAATGATTGCCCCGATCCTGGAGGAAGTGGCCAAGGAATACAATGGCCGCTTGACCATCGCCAAGATCAACGTCGACGAGAATCAGGATACGCCCGCCAAGTACGGCATCCGCGGCATCCCGACGCTGATGTTGTTCAAGGGCGGCCAAGCCGCCGCGACCAAGGTCGGTGCCCTGTCGAAATCCCAGTTGACGGCTTTCCTGGATAGCTCCCTGGGTTAACGCTTGCCCTTTTTTCGCGCGGGCCCGTCCGTGGCCCGCCGCCCACCTTCCCTCTTTCCTCCCCCAACAACACCGCAATGCACCTGAATGAATTAAAGGCGCAGCACGTCTCCCAACTGCTCGAGCAGGCCGCCAAACTCGAAATCGAAAACGCCAACCGCCTGCGCAAGCAGGAGTTGATGTTCGCCATCATGAAGAAGCGCGCCAAGCAAGGCGAGCAGATTTTCGGCGACGGCGTGCTCGAAGTGCTGCCGGACGGTTTCGGTTTCCTGCGCTCGCCGGAAACCTCTTACCTGGCCAGCACGGACGACATCTACATCTCGCCGTCGCAGATCCGCCGCTTCAACCTGCACACCGGCGACTCGATCGAAGGTGAAGTGCGCACGCCCAAGGATGGCGAGCGTTATTTCGCGCTGGTGAAGGTGGACAAGGTCAACGGCCTGGCACCCGAGGCGATCAAGCATCGCATCATGTTCGAGAACCTGACGCCGCTGCACCCGAACCGGGTGATGAAGCTGGAACGGGACATCAAGAGCGAAGAGAATCTCACGGGCCGCATCCTGGACGTGTTCTCGCCGCTGGGCGCCGGTCAGCGCGCGCTGATCGTGGCGCCGCCCAAGTCGGGCAAGACGGTGATGATGCAGCACATTGCGCATGCCATCACCTCCAACTTCCCCGAAGCGGTGATGATCGTCCTGCTGGTCGATGAACGTCCCGAGGAAGTGACGGAAATGCAGCGCACGGTGCGCGGCGAGGTGGTGGCGTCGACCTTCGACGAACCGGCCACCCGCCACGTGCAGGTCGCCGAGATGGTCATCGAGAAGGCCAAGCGCCTGGTCGAGCTGAAGAAGGACGTGGTGATCCTGCTGGACTCGATCACGCGTCTGGCGCGCGCCTACAACACCGTGGTGCCGGCGTCCGGCAAGGTGCTGACGGGCGGTGTCGATGCCAACGCCCTGCAGCGTCCCAAGCGCTTCTTCGGCGCGGCGCGGAACATGGAAGAAGGCGGTTCGCTGACCATCATCGGCACGGCGCTGATCGAAACCGGCAGCCGGATGGATGAAGTCATCTACGAAGAATTCAAGGGCACCGGCAACTCCGAAGTGCACTTGGAGCGCCGCCTTGCTGAAAAGCGGGTCTACCCGGCCATCAACCTGAACAAGTCGGGTACGCGCCGTGAAGAACTGCTGATCCGCCCGGAAGTGCTGCAGAAGACCTGGGTGCTGCGCAAGTTCATCCACGACATGGACGAAGTGCAGTCGATGGAGTTCATCCTGGACAAGATGCGCGCGACCAAGACGAACGATCAGTTCTTCGACATGATGAAGAAGTAATTCCGTTGCGCTGGGGCACGCTCCTCGAAGGAGCGGGCCCTGGTGAATCGGCGAAGCCGGCTCCCGGCTGAGAAAATCCGTGCAATGTGAACGGCCCCTGGAAACTGGATTTACATCCGGTTTTGAGGGGCCGTTCGCGTAGGTCAGTGGCGTAGCGCCCCGGGCCGGCCGGCACTATTTCCGCGCATCAATGCTCGATGAATTCGCGTGCCTTGGCGGCGGAATCGGCTTTGTTGGGGGATTCGATAGGCGCGACCTTGGGGTCGTTCCAGCTGCCGGTGACCCTGTATTCGCTGGTGAGCGCGCTGGCCAGAGGATGCTTGAGGATCAGTTGGCCAAGGAAGGCGCCCAGGCCCAGCAAGGGATTGACGAAAGCCGTGGCGACAGCGGCACCGCTGGCGTCGAGGTTGGGGACGACCACGGCTTTCAGGTTCCAGGTTTCGTCGATGATGTTGGTGTCGCCCGCCAGAATGATGCTGGCCACGGGACCCGCCACTTTGTAGTCCTCGGTATGCGCGATGCCCTTGGACAGGTTGAGGTGGCCGCGTATGGTGTCGAACGGAAACCCGTCGCGCAGGACGTTGACGGGATTGAAGTCCAGGCGGGCCAGGCGGTTCACCGATTGCAGCGACAACAGCTCCAGCAGGCGCGAGGTGCGGGAATTGACGTGCACGAAACGCCCTTTGTCCAGGCTGAACTCCAGTTTGCCCTCGATGTTGGCCAGGTCGTGCGTCCAAGGCAGGTCCCGCCACGTCAGGCTGCCCGACGCCGAACCCGTCCCACCGGCCACGGTATCCGGCTTACCCAAACGCCCCAATAATTTGCCGAAATCCTTGAACTGGGTGGTCGCATCCACCGTCAGGCCACGATCGGCGCCACTGAGCCGCCAGATGCCCTTGGCATCCAGGGTCGCGTCCTCGTTGGTGACGCGCAGCTTGTCCAACTGCCAGCGGCGGCCGCGTTCCAGATTGGTACCGGATACCTGCAGCGCGCCGACGTCCTTGCCGTACAGGCGCAGAGAATCGGACGTCAGGTCCACTGCGGGAATATCCGACAACTCGTCGGTTTTCGATAAAGCGTCGGTGGCTGTGTTGGTGTCGCTGGCATCGCCGAAGGCCAAATACTTGAAGCGCCCTGTCACCTTGCCAGCCACATTGCCCGACCCCTCGCGCCACGACAGCGAACCGGAGGCCTGGCGCGACTGGATATCCACGCGCCATTGCATCTCGATGGGGCGCTCCGCGGATAACGTCAAGTCGTTCAAGGTCAGGCCCGACATGCGCAACCACGGCGTCTGGATATGCACCACGTTGATGGGCGGTAACAGCGGTTGCGCCGTCACCGCGGGCGCCGGCCGGCGTGCGGCCGTCTTCGCGGTGGACGCCGCAACGGACGGCGTGGGTGAAAAGCCATCGATCAGCTCTTCCCAGGCGTCGGCATCCAGCTCCGGCAGATTCAGCTTGAGACTGAAGCCCTTGTCCGGCAGGGTCGCCGGCTGATTGGCGCCGACAGCGCCACGGGCAAAGAACGCGCGCCGGTCGGCGGGATCACGTTCCATCAATACATTGATGTTCTGCCCCACGCTGCCCGTCAACCACACGCGGTTGCGCGGACCTGGCGTCTGCGCCGGGCTCCATTGCACTTTCACCGGCAAGGCCGTGGCGGCGCGCTTGCCCACCGGCGCCGGCATGTCCAGCGCCAGGCCGACCAGGTCGGATTCCAGCGTGGCATCGATGCTGCCGCCCGGAAGATACAGCAGGCGGGCGTGATATCCCGTCTTGCCGCTGATACGCGCCATGGACTTGGCACGGAACAGTTGCGACAGCGACCCGCCATTGACCGAGCCTTCGAAGCGCAAGCCATTGCGGCTATCCAGCAGACTGCCGTCGATGCGCAGCGGTCCCCCCAGGAACTGGCCTTCCAATGCGCGGGCGCTCACATCCTGTTCCGTGAACGCCAGCTGGCCGCGCAGCTGCTGCACTGGCGGGAGCTGCGTGAACAGCGCGAACTCGTTGTTATCGAAGGTCACCGTGCCGTCGACCTTGGTGTCGTCGGGATTGAGCAAAGGCACGCGCAGCGCTACCGCCAGGCTGGCGTCACCGGTACCGCGTGAGTCATCCAGCAGATTGTCCAGCAGGCCACCCAGCGGCGAGGTCTTGACCGTGGCCAGATAGGTGGTCAGCGGGCCACTGGTTTCGCCATCCAGGGACAGTTCGGCCTTGTACTCCATATTGGGAATACTGGCCTTGATGCCGTGTAGCGCGATGGGCGCGGCGTTGGTCGCAGGCACCTGCAGGAAACCGCCAGGCGCCGCTTCCAGCGTCAGTGCCGCGCCATCGATGGCGAACTTGCCGCTCACGCCAGTCACCGCCGGCCAGCCTTTGCGCTTGTCGCGGGCAGGCGCGTAGTCCACGGTCGCGCCGCTGTAGGCGCCGCCGATATGGAATTTGCCCCGTCCCCCAGGCTGCGTGTAGGGAAAATCGCCCAGGTCTCCCTGGATCACGATCCCGGCATCACGCACGTCGCCCGCCTTCAGGCCCATGCGCAGCCAGTCGCGCGCTTCCTCCGTCACGGTCATGGGCAGATAGCGATGCAGGGCATTCATCCGCAGGCGTGCCAGCTTGCCGGTCAGGTCGGCGGTGCCGGCCGCGGTCTTGCCGCTGGCGCGCCAACGGCCTTGCAAGCTCAGGTCAAGGTCTTCGTTGCGCACACCCGCCTGGCGCAGCTCGACGCCCAGCACGCCGTCATCGCCGCGCCGCGCCACCGCGTCCAGGTTGAGTTGCGCGAGCGCGACGTGCGGTTGCTGCAACACGCCCGGTACGTCCGCGGTCACGGCCTGCGCCTGCAATTGCAGCGCCAGGCCCTTGGGCACGTTCGCCGCGGCGGCGCCCACGGGAGCGGGTCGCTGCGACGCCGCGCCGCTGCTGTGGGCCAGGGCCAGACCGCCCAGACTGTTCCAGACATCGCCGGGCAGGCCGTCGACGTGCAACCGCACGCTGCCCGCGCCCACCTGGGCGCCATCCGGCCATTGCCACCCCACACCGCGTGCGGCCAGGTCGGCGGTCATGGCGCCCAGACGCTTGCCGTCCACCTGCATCCAGGCCCGCGCCGCCAACCGGCCACCGGTCGGCGGCAATTGCAACCAGGGCGCCCACGCCGCCGGATCGACGTCGACGATTTCGCCATAGAGCTGGCCATGCCAGTTGTCCGGGTTGCGGCCATCACGCACGAACAGGGACCGCTCGATTTCGCCGCGCAGATCCACGCTGCGGCCCAGGGCGGGCGGCAGGTTCGCGCGCAGGGCGAAGCGATGCGTGAGCACGCCATTGAGCAAAGCCAGGCTGGCGTCGTTGATGACCAGTTCCGGCGTGGCGTTCAATTCGTCCTGCCAACGCACGGTCACGTGCTTCAAGGCAATTTCGCGCTGCCGGGCCAGCCAACGGACCGCGGCCGTGTCGATCATGGGTCCGTCGCTGCCCGTGTCCAGGGCTATGGCCTGGCCGGCCACCCACAGCCGGTTGTCGCGATCGCGCCGCAAGGTCAGATCCAGGCCATCGGCCCGCAGGCTGACCAGGCGCGGAATGCGATCGAACAGGCTGCGCCAGGCGACGACGGCCTGCACGGTGGGCAGACTCAGGACCGGCGTGGCCGGCGCTGATATATAGGTGGCGCCAGTGCCGGCGGCGTTGGGGGTGGCTGCCGGGCTGGTGCTGGCGGGCGCTGTGTCGGCGCTGCCAGGAGTACTGCTACTACCGCCGCCGAGGTTGCTGCCGCCAGGGTTGCTGCTACCGGCGTTGTCCGCGGCATCCGGCGTCTCGTAGATACGCACATCGCCCAGATTGAGACGTGGGTTCAGGCCGTACCAATCGGCCGAGATCTTGCCGATCTCCACGCGCGCGCCGATCGCCTGGCTGGTGTATTCCTCGATCTGCGGCCGCCATTGGTCGATGCGCGGCAGCACCAGGTAGCGCATGCCGAGCAGCGCCACGGCCGCGACAAAGTACACGGCCCAGACGACCCACATCAGGATGCGCAGTATTTTGAAGGAAAAATGCACTGGAAAATGAGCGAGAGCGATAGTCTTGCGGTATCGTCCCCTTATACATGAAATGCCTATCGGCGTCTGCGTAACTCTTTACTGACCATGTCCGCCGCTCCCCCCCTAGACCCGAACTCCGACCCCGCCTCCGATCCGCTGCTGGCCACCGCGCTCGCCTGGTCCGGCTATTTACGCCGCCGCCTGCAAGCTTATCCAGAACTGGCCGCCTGGCTGAGCCAGCATGCAAGACAGCCGGTCGACCAGGCGACGCTGCTGCGCTGGCGCGATGAATTGGCCGGCGCGACGGGCAATGCACCGTCCAGCCATCGCGCGCCGAGCGATCCCGCAACTGGGCAGGCCGCCAGCCCGACAGCGAGTGACTTTGCGAGCCCGGACTCCACGCCGGGCGATCCCGTCCTGCCGGTGCCGGCCTGCCGCGCGATGTTGCGCCAGTTGCGCGAGCGGGTTTTCTGCACGCTCATCGTGCGCGATCTGGCGGGTCTGGCACCGCTGGAGGAAGTGGTCGGCGCCATGACCGCCCTGGCCGACCTGGCGATCGCCGCGGCCTACCGCAGCGTGGCCGCCGACCTGGCCGAAACCCATGGCATTCCCCTCGATCCCGCCAGCGGCAAGCCCCAGGAAATGCTGATCATGGGCATGGGCAAACTGGGCGGCGGTGAATTGAACGTGTCCTCCGACATCGACCTGGTCATGCTCTATGGCGAGGAAGGCGAGACCACCGGGCCGCGCAAGCTCAGCTACCACGAGTTCTACGGCCGGCTGACCCAACGCATGATGCCGGTGCTGTCGGAAATGGATGCGCATGGTCACGTTTTTCGAACCGATCTGCGTCTGCGTCCGGACGGTGACGGCAGTCCGCTGGCCTGGAGCCTGGACGCCTTCGAACACTACTTGGTCGGCCAGGGCCGCGAATGGGAACGCTATGCGTGGCTGAAGGCGCGCGCCATCCCGGCCCAGGCCTTCCCGGGCAGCGATTCCGAAGCGCAGTTGCGGCAGATGGAAAGCCTGCGCATCCCCTTCGTCTATCGCAAGTATTTCGACTTCGACGCACTGGCCGCCCTGCGCGCCCTGCGCGAACGCATCCGCCTGGACTGGCAGCGGCGAGCGCTGGGGCGCAACAATATGGATAGCGCCCTGAATATCAAGCTGGGCGACGGCGGCATCCGGGAAATCGAATTCGTGGTCCAGCTGTCCCAACTGATTCGCGGCGGCCGCATGCCGGCCTTGCGTGATCGCGGCCTGCTGGCCGCCCTGCACGCGCAACGCGACGCGGGCATCCTGCCGGTGGCCGATGTCGAGCGGCTGGAGGCGGCCTACCGTTTCCTGCGCCGTACCGAACACGCCCTTCAATACCGCGAGGACGAGCAGACCCATCTGCTGCCGGCCGACCCCGAACCGCGCGCCGCCCTGGCGCGTGCGCTAAGCATGACGCCGGAGGACTTCGAGGCGAGCCTGGCCGCGCACCGAGCCTTCGTTGCCGACACCTTCCGCAACGCCTTCGGCATGGCGGGCATGGACGACGCCAGCCAAGGCGAAGCCGGCCGGTCGGCCAGCAACGGCACTGGCAGCGGTACTGGCAACAGCACCGGTGGCGCCGACATGGAAAGCACCCTGCTCGACCAGATCCACGAACTCTTCGGCGAGCAAGGCCCGGAGCTGGCCGCGCGCGCCACCTCCTTGCTGGGCAGCCATCGGGTGCGCAGCCTGCCGGAAACCAGCCGGCGCCGCTTGGAAACCTTGTTGCCGGCAGCCGTGCAAACGGCCGCGCGCACCGATGCTCCCGCCGCCGCCACGGTGCGCCTGTTCGACCTGATCGAACAGGTGGCACAGCGCAGCGCGTATCTGGCCTTGCTGGCGGAGTACCCCGACACCCTGGCACGCGTGGCACGCATGATGGCCGCCAGCCCATGGGCCGCGCAGTACCTGACCCAGCACCCCCTGCTGCTGGACAGCCTGATCGACTGGCGCACGCTGTTCGAACCCCTGGACTTCCAGCAGATCGGCAGCCAGTTGACCGCCGACCTCGATACCTGCGTCCTGCCTGATGGCAGCGCCGACGTCGAACGCCAGATGAACCTGATGCGCGACGTGCAGCGCCAGGCCAGCTTCCAATTGCTGGCGCAGGACCTGGAAGGCGAACTGACGGTGGAGAAACTGGCCGACCAGTTGTCGGCGCTGGCCGATATGCTGCTGGCCGAGACCATCCGCCGCGCCTGGCCGCTGGCCAATCGCCAGCCGGGCGCGCAGCCGCGTTTCGCGGTAGTGGCCTACGGCAAGCTGGGCGGCAAGGAACTGGGCTATTCCTCCGACCTGGATCTGGTCTTCGTATTCGATGATCCGCGCGAGGATGCCCCGGAGACGTATGCCAAGCTGGGCCGGCGCATGAGCTCCTGGTTGTCCACCATGACGTCGTCGGGCCGTCTGTATGAAGTCGACCTGCGCCTGCGGCCCGATGGCGATGCCGGTCTGCTGGCGGTCTCCGTGGAGGCCTTCGCCGAATACCAGCGCAAGCACGCCTGGTCCTGGGAGCACCAGGCCTTGACCCGCGCACGCTACGCCGCAGGGGATGCCGCGGTGGGCGCACGCTTCGAGGCGGTGCGGCGCGACATCCTGCTGGGGCCGCGCGACGTCCCGGCGTTGCGTGCCGACGTGCGCGCGATGCGCGACAAGATCAGCGCGGGCCATCCCAATACCAGCGGCAAGTTTGACGTCAAGCATGACCGCGGCGGCATGGTGGACGTGGAATTCGTCACCCAGTACCTGGTGCTGTCGCAAGCCGCGGCCCACCCTATCCTGGTGGAAAACCTGGGCAATATCAATCTATTACGGCTGGCCGCCGAGGTTGGCCTGCTGGATCCCGGCGTCGCCATGCGAGCCGGCGACGCCTACCGCACCCTGCGCCGGGTGCAGCACGCCATGCGGTTGCAGGGGCAGGAAAAGGCCCGGGTGGCGCCCGATGCTCTGCCGCAGGAAAGGGCGGCGGTCACGGAATTGTGGAATCTGGTCCTGGGCGATTGAGGGGACGGTAAAATGGCGGTTTCGCCCCAGCCGGTGAGGGGATCTGCCCCGGCTTGCGCCCTCTTCCGCTCCGCTATTGCCATGTCTGAATTCGTCCGCCCCAAACTCGATCTGCCTGAAGGACGCCGCAAGGTGCTGATGCACTCCTGCTGTGCGCCCTGTTCGGGTGAAGTGATGGAAGCCATGCAGGCCTCCGGCATCGACTACGCCATCTACTTCTACAACCCGAACATCCATCCGGTAAAGGAATACGAGATCCGCAAGCAGGAGAACATCCGCTTCGCCGAGCAGCATGGCATCGAGTTCATCGATGCCGATTACGACATGGACAACTGGTTCGATCGCGTCAAAGGCATGGAAGACGCGCCCGAGCGGGGGGAACGCTGCACCGCCTGCTTCGACATGCGCTTCGAGCGTACCGCGCTGTACGCGCACGAGCATGGCTTCGATACCATCACCAGCTCGCTGGGCATTTCGCGCTGGAAGGACATGAACCAGATCAACGGCTGTGGCGAACGCGCCGCCGCCCGCTATCCCGAGCTCGTGTACTGGACCTACAACTGGCGCAAGGGTGGCGGCTCGCAACGCATGATCGAAATCAGCAAGCGCGAGAACTTCTACCAGCAGGAGTATTGCGGCTGCGTCTACTCCTTGCGCGACACCAATCGCCATCGGCGCTCGCAGGGCCGCGACCGCATCTACATCGGTGTGAAGTTCTATGGCCGCGACGGCTTGGTGAACGAAGAAGACATTCAAGGGTAAACCCCGACCGCAAGCGCTTACGACGCTTACGCGTCGGATCTATTGCGCATCTGCCCGCATCTGGCGTCTTTTCGCACCGCATCCTCATCGTCGAACGCTACACGCCCGCCTTTGATGTCCATCGCGGGTGTAGCGGGAGCGTACACTCTGGCTGGTTTTTTACGGCTTTTTGATGAGGATGGAATGAACGGCGCCGAAAGTCTGGTCCATACGCTGCTCAAGAGCGGCATCGATACCTGCTTTGCCAATCCCGGCACGAGCGAAATGCACTTCGTGTCCGCGCTCGACCGCATTCCCGGCATGCGCTGCGTGCTGGCGCTGGCCGAGACCGTGGTCACCGGTGCCGCCGACGGTTACGCCCGCATGGCGGACCGCCCTGCCGCCACCCTGCTGCATTGCGGCCCGGGGCTGGCCAACGGCCTGGCCAATCTGCATAACGCGCGCCGCGCCAATTCGTCCATCGTCAATATCGTCGGCGATCAGGCCACGCATCACCGTCCCCTGGACGCCCCGCTGACCGCCGACACCGAAGGGTGGGCGCGTCCGGTGTCGGGTTGGACCCGTACGTCCAGCACGGCTGAAACCATAGGCCGCGATGCCGCCGCCGCGGTGCAGGCCGCGCGCACGGCTCCCGGCCAGATCGCCACGCTGATCGCCCCTTCCGATACCTGCTGGAATCCCGACGGCGTCGTCGCCGATGCACTGGACGTCCCGCCGGCAGCGACAGTGGACGAAGGCGTGCTGAGCGCCGTCGCGCGCATCCTGCGTACCGGTGAATCGGCTGTCTTGTTCATGGCCAATGACGCGCTACGTGAAGCGCCGCTGGCCGTGGCCGGCCGCATTGCCCAGAAGACCGGCGCGCGCCTGATGGCGCCAACCTCCAATCGCCGCATCGAACGCGGGGCTGGACGCGTGCCTGTGGCGCGCCTGCCTTACGCCATCGAGCCTGCACTGGCGGCGCTCAAGGGTACCAAGCATCTGATCCTGGTCGGTTCCAAGGCACCGGTAGGTTTCTTCGCCTATCCCGACAAACCGGCGCTGCTCTACCCCGAGGATTGCCAGATCCACGTTCTGAGCCGTCCCGAACAGGACCAGGGCGACGCGCTGGCTCGCCTCGCCGACATGCTGGCCGCGCACGAAGCGGCCCCCGTGGCGGAACGCGTGATCGTGGAACCCGCACGGGGCACCGTCACGTCGGAAGCGGTGGCGCAGACCGTCACGGCCCTGCTGCCCGATAACGCCATCGTCATCGACGAAAGCGTGAGTTTTGGCCGTGCCTTCTATCCCGGCACGGTCAACGCCGCGCCGCACGACTGGCTGCAGATCACCGGCGGCGCCATAGGCAATGGCCTGCCCCTGGCCACGGGCGCGGCGATCGGCGCGCCGGGCCGGCGCGTCGTGTCGCTGCAGGCCGACGGCTCGGCCATGTACTCCTTGCAGTCCTTGTGGACGCAGGCGCGCGAGCAGTTGGACGTCACCACCGTGATCCTGGCCAATCGCAAATACGCCATCCTGATCGGCGAGCTGGCCGGCGTCGGCGCGGAAGCGGGCAAGACCGCGATGAACATGCTGGACCTTACTCGTCCCACGCTGGATTGGGTCAAGCTGGCCAATGGCATGGGGGTGGAAGCCGCCCAGGCGCAGAACATGGAACAGTTCGCTGACCTGCTGGTCGCGGCGAACAAGCGCAAGGGACCTTTCGTCATCGAACTGGTGATTTGATTTGTAGCCCGGCCTGCCGCCGCACAGCCCTCACGCATCACGCGTGGGGGCTTTTTTCTGCGCCGTAGCCAATCCTCAGTGCCGTGCCCCTTGGGCGCGGTGGTCCGGCTAGCCAAAACCGCGAGGGAGAGAATCAGTTGCGGGTCGTCTCGTGCATCTGGCCGACGAATCCCTGCAGATCTCCCGCGCCGGCGTCGGTAATCGCCCAATAGTTCATCCCTCGCGCCGCAACGCCCTGAAGTGTCTTGCATTCGGGGGCGCCGGAACCCTCTTCACCCTGACGGGTGGCGTGCTTGTTCCCGTCGATCTGGCGCTGCACCGAATTGCACACAGTACCCGGCGAACATGATGTCTCGGATGCCGGCGGAGTTGAATACTTCAAGCGCTTCGGCAAGGCGTCGACCAGCAGGGGCTATTACAGCTTCGATCACCAGGGCGTGCACTTCGTTGTGTTGATCAACGTCCTGAAGATCGCTTCCTGCCAAGTGTCCTGTAGTCCGAGGAAGTCGAGGATGTATGGGTCGCGCATCACCAGTGCCGGAGTCATTCGCTGCGCATCACGCAGAGTTGCCAGCTCCTGCGCGATCGTTTCGTCCGGTTTTCGGGATAACGCCGTGCGTTCGTATAGCATCGAGTCGATGCGTTCGCGCAGCGTTCTTACGCTCCAATGTTCCGCACTGGCCATGTGCGCGTAGTAGTCTCGCTGGAGTGGATCTTTCAGCGGTAGCAGCGTCACGAAATGCGACCAGCTCAATTGTCGTGACAGTGTCACGACAATTGGTTCGTCTGGATAGTTGACAGCGAACTGCACCATGCGGCGCGGATTCTTGTCGGCAAAGCTGCGCCCGTAACTAAGGGTGAGCTGTTCGGCCAAATTCGGCAGAATCTCTTCACCATATCCGGCCCGCTGCCCGGCAAGAACTTCCTTATGGATACGGTGACCGATGCGCCAGAATAACAGCGTCAGTTCAACATTGACCGCCATAGTGGCACGCTGCCGCGACGCATCGATCAGTGCTCGAATGTCGACTAGAAGCGTCGGCGACGCTGCGGATGAGGTGATAGTTCCTTTGCGCTTGGTCCTACTCGTGCGTAGGCATCCACTGGCAACCACGTGTCGCCGCTGCGGCGCAGGCCAGCGGCACGCCGCAGTAGAGCCCGAGGGCAACGAAAAAGGCCCCGGGGTGAGGGAACCCCGGGGGCACAGGATAGTCGCGTAGCTGCCGCAGCAGCAGGCCAACGCGACTGCGATTCATGAACACGCTACGGAGGAGAGCACAATCGCCATGAATCGCGTGCTGCCATGAAACCACGTGTGCTCTTCTCGACACATGAGAAATTTCTGGGTTAATGCACACTTGCCCGCTCCGAAATCTGATTCGCAACGAGGATTTTTCCCACCCAGATAAACAACAATTAAAAATCACGCTCGCAGATTGATGCCGGATCACGAGATTGTCCGTCGATATCAGGTTTGCGAAGCAGGGCCGATCACCGTCACCTCAACGCGCCGATTTCGCATGCGGCCCTGCGTCGTGCTGTTGTCGGCGAGCGGCGCGACATCGCTATTCCCTGCCACTCCGACGTTCTGTTTTGGCACGCCAGCCGCGATAAGTATCTGTTCCACCTGTCGGGCGCGCTCCTCCGATAGAATTTGATTCGAGCGATGCGGCGTGCCGGTTACCGGCGCGCTATCGGTATAGCCGACAACGCGCACCATCGCGCCAGGTACGGCCGTCTCAAGGAGCCGCCCGACCGAGGCAATGATCGAAGCGCCCCAGGGCGCGAGCGTTACATCTCCGGACGCATACATGCCGTTGAACCTCAGCGTGAGCGCGTTGCGCGTCGGATCAAGGCTCAGTTCGACATTTCCCGCGGCGACCTCGTCTCGCAGTTGTTCGTTCAGTTGTTGGGCGAGCGTGTCGACAGGCGGCACAGGGATCACCGCATGTGCAGGCGGTGGCTGAATTACCCGGTTGACGCTGGCGTAGCTGCCGGCGCCGAGCAATAACGCCAGACTTAACGCCAGGCACGTTTTCAGCCCCTTTCGCTGCGCCGGTGCAGGCGTGGGTCCCAAGCGTAACCATGGATCCCGCACCCGTAGCGAAGGTGCAACGGGGCCTACGACAGGCATCTGCATCGGTAGATCAAAAGCCCTCGGATCCTGTCCACCAGTCGCGACCGCGCTGTACACCCGCCCCCGGACACGCTGCAAATGCGCATCGCCCCCACGCTCGAACCGGTACTTCCCCCGAAAGCCGAAATCAAGAATGACCTGGAATAATTCCAGCAGATCGAGATTTTCTTGCGGCGCACGCAAAGCCTCGCCTATGAGTTCGAATACCCGATCGCCCCCTTGACGGTCGTGGCCCAATGCCACCGCCAGGCTGTTCGTCTCCCAGTCGAACCCACCCCCCTCCGGACTGGCGCGCGCAATGGCTTCATCGAGCCCGGCGCAAAGAGAATAGCTCGCGGCCTGTACATGGCCAGGAGGCAACCGCAGCTCGCCACACACGCGCGTGAAAAAGCGCAGCTCATTTTCCAGCCGCTCATGCCAGCGGGCAGCCGCGCCAAAATCGATGAGTTGGGGGATGGCGGCGAGTACGCTCAGCGCCGGGCGCGCCGCCTCGAGCAGCGGATTGACGGCGCATTGCGCGGTCCTGACTCGTACTGCAAGTGGCTGGATACCTGGCAAGCCGTTTTGACTACGCAAGCCATCAGTCAATGTTGTCATTGTGCGCGCACCTCTATTGCAATGCCGAAGGTTGATACCCAGCGTCGGCCCGTGCAGCCGACGCCAGGTTGCTGGTAGTCAGTCCAGACAAGGGCACCGTGCTCGGACACCTGAAGGCGCTGAGCACATCACTTGTCAGAGGATTCGCCACGCTTCCGGGGCTGGAGATGTCCAGCGCGGCCTCACGACCGTCGAAACTGAACGCGACGCGTGTGCGGCCCGCCGTTCCCGACGCTATTACGCGGCCCTTCTGCATCAAGCGCAACATTGCCCACGGACCATCAACCTGGATCGTCGACGTGTCCGGCTGGATACGCGGACTCGCCGTGATCTCCGCGTGAACGCCTCCGCGCGGCCCCGGCCAGGTCACAACAAAAGGCTCGACCGGGCCGTGCTGGTAAAGCGTCGTCTGGCCATCGATGTCCACGGAAAGGCTGGTGATCGTGGGATCCAACTCCGGTATGCGAATATCGGCCTTCCAAGCCAACTGCTTGTGGTCGCTATCGTTGAAGAAGATGTCGCGAATGGCCTTAGCATGTTCAAAAGGCTCCAGGTCCGGCCCGCGTACAGGCTCGGTCGCCCCCGGTAAGATCCGATAGCGCCACGGCTTCACGGCGGTGTCGACATATGGCGCCAGCGTATTGACGAAGAAATCATCAATCACTCCGCCCTGCGCGAACACACGAGTGAAATCGTCGACGCTGACATCGCGGCTGCTGTCAGCGTCGAAAGGATAATTGCCGTCGATCGCCAGCCGGCACGTGTCGCCGACCATCGCCTGCATCTGCCGTGACAACAACTGTCCCATCCCCTGGCTAACCTCGTGCGAACCGTCAGCAGCCAATCGCAGCAACACTGCTCGAAACGGCGCGGGCATTGTCTCGGCCGTCAGCTTGAGTCTCTGGGCGACGTCATTGGCCGGCGGCATGCTGTCGTTCGCAAGCGCGCTATCTGAAACCGTAAGTGTGGTGTAGTACTCGTTCAGTAAACTGACGATGCCATCCAGACGCGTTTTTTCGTCCTGCCGGCTGGTCGATCTTCCATCTGCCTGAACATCCGCGTTGCCCGTGACCACCTCGCGCAGAGCCGCGAAACGGCTATCGACCAATTCACGCTCTATCCGCTCCGCTGCGTGGATGGGCAGCGCGACATCATGTTCGGCCGCCTGTTTGCCTGCCCGGCGCAACACTGAATTATCCGGACCCAAGACGGTCTGAGTAAGCGTCGTTTCGCGCACCGCCGCGCGTGCGAGCCGTGCCAGCGGCGAATCGGGTGCCGCGAAACCACGCAATACCTGAAGGTTGAACGCCAGACTCGTACCGCTCACCGTCTCGATGTCATTCAGAAAGGCGTCCCACTGTTGGGTGTACTCCTCCAGATACTCACGACGGACCGCTTCCGTCAGCGCGTCATCCGCGCGTTCCTCCCCCGGCAACTCCGCTTGAATCGCATTGGACAAGCGGGTGGTGTCGGAACGACCCATTACCCACGCATCATCGGCGCGCGCAACCCGGATGAAATGCGCTAGACGCTTGTCGAACAGCTCCCGGTAGCCTTCAAGCGTAAACAGTCCCGGCACGCCTCGGGAAAGTGGTTGGCCGCTGGCGCGCGTGAAAGCCTTGCCCGCCTGCGGACCCACCGCGCGCAGAAGCGTGAATTGGTCGGGTTCATCATTCAGCATCGCGGCCTTCGCCCGCTCATACAGACGATCCGTGGCATTGCTACCGTCCAGAAACGCCCTGGCCTTCTGCACCAGCGCATCGTCACGTACCAGCGGTGACTGCACGATGCGCTCGCCAGAGAAAAGATGCCGTACATGTTCGATCATCGAGGCGCGCCCGCCGAACACCGTCGCGCTATCGGTCCTTGTCCAGTCCTCCAGCACCCAGGCTCTGACCTCGGCGGCGTCGAATCTCGCCTTGTCGTGGAGCATGAGGTAAACCCGCAATGTGTCGTAAGTGGACTTCGTGTCCTTTCGGGCCATGGCCTTGGACAGGGCATCCTCCATCCGCCGCGCGATTTGCGGCAACAGCAGGTTGTCCTCCACCGCTTCGTAGGTATGGTGGCTTGCCGCCACGACCGAGGGCGGGGTGTACAGCCCGAAACGCCAGTCATATGCCGGTGCATCCAGATCCAGCCCCGGCGATGATGGCAGCGCGAGCGTTTCAGCCAAGGTTTCCGGCACCGCCGCCAAATCCGGGCCCTTATAGGTCTGGGCAACGCGTGCATCGAGCGCCTGAACCTTGGCGCCCATGGTATCCAGATAAGCGCTGTTATTGCCGAAACTCGCGCGCAGACCCAATGCCAGCGATACGAACAGGAGCAGCGCCAGGGTATGGCCCAGCAGACGCACGATACGGTAGCGATACTCCCAACGCAGATTAGGACTGACCAGGTTTGCCTCGGGCAAAACGATGCGGCGGAACAGGTCATGCAGGAAAAAGCTTTTGTTATGGGTTTCGCCGCGCACTGAACCGGTCAGCATCTGCGTATGAGCGGACGCCAGGCGCTGCATGACCGTACGAGCTTCGGACACAAGCTCACCGCCCCCTTGCCGGGCGCTGGTGAAATACACGCCACGCAATGTCGAGTGAAGCTGGGTGTCGTCATAACGCGAGTCGAGGAATACCCGGTCGATAAGCTCGACAATGGCCGCACGCAAGGCCGCGAACTCCTCTGGAAGCGCAGCCAGCTTGCGCCGCGTGGACGTGTCGTACTCGTCTTGCAGATGGGTATCGGTCGACCGGGCAAGGCGTTGCGCGAGTCTCGTGAACTCCTCGTGACAGCGGGCCCTGATGCCTTCCTTAATGACCGTGTCCTTCCCTTGCGGCAGGGTGAATCCCCACGGCTGCGCCCGGCCTTCGGCGGTGAGCGCGCCAAAGTACTCGGCGAACCCCGTCAACCGATCCATTTTCGTGATGATCAGATAAACGGGGAAGCGAATACCGAGTTCGCGCCGTAGATCGGCGAGCCGGGCACGCAATGCGGCGGCTGCGGCATTGCGCGCACCTTCATCCGTGCCGACCAGGGTGGCGAGATCGACGGTCAATAGTGCGCCATTGATCGGCGTCCTGGGGCGGTGACGGCGCAGCAAACCGAGAAATCCCATCCATTCGGCACGGTCGACATCATGTCGGATTCCTACGTCGATATCCTCTGATGTCGAGAATCCGTGGCGGGTGTAATAGCCGGCGGTATCGATCAAGACCGCTTCGTTGGTCAGCCACCATTCCACGGCGGCCGCATCGCTTGAAACCCCACCAGCCGCGCGCTGCATTTGTTCCGCCACCGGAAACGACAGACCACCATTGAGCAGCGCACTGGTTTTGCCGGACCCATGGGCGCCCAGCGTGAGATACCAAGGCAGTTCATATAGGTAGCGTTTCCCCTGAAACAACTTGCCCACGCCGCCGGCGCCCGTACGCATCGATTTGAGGCGAGCAAGCATATTAGCGAGGCTAGCCTGCACACTGAGCAAGCGAGGGGCCGCGGGGGACTGGCTCTTGCCACGGCCGAAGCGCAGCACTTTCTTCAGGAACTCCTCGTCATCGCGCAGATTGCGCCACAGACAGAACATCCAGAAGAGGACAAAGACAGCTACCACCACCGCGATCGTACCAATGCGAACTGAAATCGGCGCGAAGGGCACCACCGTACCGAAGGAAAGCAGCGGTGCCGCGTACCAGATCAGCAAGCCCAACAATGCGACGAACACAACGCTCGTAGACCACGCCACCAGCCATAGCAGAACGCCAGTAAGCAGCAAGGCAATAAGCAGCACGCGCATCCACACTTCGGCAAGCGGTTTGAGTCCACCGAAGGCGACAAATGGACCTAGAAACCAGATCAATGACGCGAAAACGATAAGAGCAAGAAACGCGAGAAACTGGCGCGATATCAGAAACGATAGAAATTCGAACTTCTTCATATATATATCCTGGCTTACCGTCCGACGACGATCTCGACTCGCCGGTTCTGCGCCCGCCCCTGTGCGGTGTTGTTGTCACCGACCGGGTCGGTTTCACCTTTTCCTACCGCCTCCAGGCGGTTCGACGGCACGCCGGCGGACTGCAGGATCTGCATGACCTTGTTCGCCCGTTCCTGCGACAGCGCCAGATTCGATGGGAAATATCGGCTGCGGATCGGTATGTTGTCGGTGTGCCCGATGATGGTTACCTTGCCAGGAACCTTGATGATCTCGCTGGCGATTTTCGCGATCAAGGGATCTATCGACGCGTGCACCGTGGCGCCGCCGGATTGGAACATCGTATCGCCACGGAAGGTCACCGCGCTGTGTTGCGCGTCCTCGTCGACGCTTAGCATGCCGGCAGCGATCTGGTCCTTGAGCAGTTGCTTCAGGTGCAACGCCGGCGCTGCGGCGGGCGCGGGCGTCGCGGAGGCAGCCGGTACTAATTGGCTGATCTCGGCGATCTGCCGTTGCAGCACCGAAGTACGCGTGACCAGCTCATACTTGAACCAGCCGAACAGGCCTAGCGCTGTCAGTGACAGCAAGGTTGCCGTCATCCACACGGGAATCGAGTAGAAGCATGGGCGCCTGCTCCTGGCTTCGGACTGCCAGCGAGCGGACAACGCCAGGGGGACAGCGTCCCTTTGCGACGCTATTTCGTTGAAGATACGTTCTCGAATCGCGTCGTGCCGGCGTTTGCCGCCGTTCCCGTGGCGGTAGCGGCCCTCGAACCCCAGGCTGAGGATACGATAGATGACTTCCAGCAGATTCAGATGTTCGCGTGCGTCTTCGAGAAGTCGACCGATTATCAAATAGACCTTTTCGCCGCCGTCCCGGTCTTCGTGGAATGTCGTCGCCAGACCGTTGCTGTTCCATTCGATCCCGGCGTGGCTGCCTTTGCCCCAATCGGTTTGCATGGCGGCTTCGTCGAGCGCTGTGCATAGGCAATACCGGGCGCCTATCATGTGGTCGCGTCGTATATTGGCTTGCTCGCACAGTCTTTCGAAAGTGCGCAGTTCCTGTTCCAGGATCATGCGCAAGGACGCGGCGGCGTTTCTCGATGGCAGTGTCTCTGGCATGTCAGCCTGAGCGCGCAGCAAGACGCGGGAGGCTTCGAGCAGAGAATTCGCTGCATTCTTGACCAGGGCCAGCCGGTCTTCGAAGGCCTCTGGAGGTGCAATATCCTGGGCCGCAGCAGCCTCGGATTTACCGTTTACCGCGTCTATCAAGGCGGGCGGGGTATGGCCGGATGCATACATATCGGCCATGGGGTTCTTTGACGCCGGCATTGTTATCGCCCTGCCTTGGCGGTGGATGAAGAGATCAACCGGCAGCCGCATTCGGTTTGGTAGCCGTGCAGGGCTACGGGCCGACCGCCGACACTGATGGTCGGGTGTCCTTCGATGATCTTGTTGACGCCGTGTCGGCGGCCACCCGAGTATTTCTTTGGACAGTCGACCAGATCGTGCAGGCGGGCTATTGCTTGGCCTTTTATTTTGTGTGTATCGGAACCAGTAATGATTTGGCCGCCATGGTCAGTGGCGTCTCCGACGACCGCGATGCTCGTGGACATGATGATGGTGTGGATAGGTTGTTCAGAAATGCAGGGATTGCAGGCCGTCGAGATTGATGTTGTTGGTCGGCGGTAGAGGCAAGGACTCGGCGTACTTTCGCTGCGCTTCGAGCTGCTGGCGTTGAGGGGAGATGTAGTGGCTTAGATCCAGATCCTCGGCGTTCTCTCGCGCCCTGACAACTGCCTGGAAATTGGCATTGAGACCTAGATCTCGCACACGGGTGTCATTTCCGACGAAGAAGGTCCGCCCCCACCCAAAGCCGCCGGGGGCGTATTCATGGAAGAAAGGCACCCGAAACCATGCACGACTGTCGTGCACGTAGTCGTCCATCAAGCGAATGGCGGCTTGGGAGAGATTGCGGACCGCTTGGTCGGAGGTGTTCTCGAGCAAGAAAGGAAGCATCTGGTCTCGCGGTGCGAGAACGAAGTCCTTGATCGGATCATAAGTATGCGTAAGGCTGTCGATTACGCTTCCAGCCTGCAACGGAAAACTGCTGTCCACCAGCCATACTTTCTTCGACCCCTGTCTCCGATGCGAGTTTAGATCTGCTCGATCGACAATCAGAAAGTGTCCGAAAGGCCTGTCTTCGAGATACCGGTCGAGCGGGTCTTGGGGTTTCTTTCCGGTGGGCGGAGTAGCTTGAATCCAGTACGCCCGCCATCTTGATCGTTGCTCCGGGCGCAAATAGGCCAGCAGAAGACGAAACTCCTCAGCAGCCTCGAGCAGATCGGTCTTGTCATTGACGGTAATGTCTTCTTCACCCTCGCCCGGACGACCCGATCGGCCAGCCGCGGTGTCCAGAATCTCTTGGTCCGTTTTCTTGATTTTGCCAAGCAAGTCATCAACTTCCATTTCGTCTGACGACGTCCACAAAGGCATTCCCAAGGGACCATACAATTGCGGACGGTTAGACAGCTCGGACTCAAGGCTACTTTTCTGGCGTTTGAGCTCATCGAGACGAGATGACGACGACGATGAGGGGGCGCTCGCAATGAGCGTTTCCAGTCCGTAGGACGTGAGGGGGTCCTCGGTCGCACTGTGGAAGAACGGCTGCGTCGTCAGGGACGTTTGAGAGTCCGCAGGATCCGCACGGAGCGTCCGCCACGCGAGGGATTGCGCCATACCGATTCGAAGGGCTGTCTCGACACTATCCAGCGGCTTCTGATTGACCGTGGAGAGCCAGTCGTTGAAAGCGCATATGAGAGAGGAGGAAACAGCGAAATCTCTAGGAGCATTCGTGACTTGATTGAGTTTGTCTCCGACGAGTAAGGGAACGCCGGCCCTCAACGCCTCGATATACATGTTGTGCAAGGCAATCTGGCTGAGCTTACTCCCCTCGCCGTCACGCGACTTTCCTTGTTCGCCCTGCTTGTATCCGCCGCCGACATCCGAATGCACGCCAGGGTAGGCAACCTCCAGCCTTTGCTTTTCACCGAGTAGATAGGCGTTATCCATCCGAATTGAGTCCAGAGGAAAACTCATCCGCTGCTCGTTCATCGAAATGAAATGGACGCACCTCCTTACCGGTGTTGGAACATCAAGCGCACCGTCCGCCGTCCACACCCAATGTCCATCGCACACGTCCATATGCGATAGTGCCGTGGCGCTGTCAGGAAAGCCGACTGAAGCAACGGTATCAAACAAGCCTAGAAAATTGACCTCATAGGGAATCGCCCCCGCGATCAAGCCATTCTGAGCCCAAGTATTGATAAGACGATTGACGAATACGCGCGCAGATGCCGCGCCACGCGAGAAACCAATAACGTTGACCCACACTTTTTCAATGGAGCGATTGAGCTTCCCCCCCGGACCGCTGTTCGCCCTCTGCCTCGTCGCCAATTCTCTGTGCAGGCTCGCCAGCTTAGCGTTGGACTTATAGCTGTTGTACAGCGCGGCAATTTCTTCGATGGATAGAACAGCGGCTCCAACCTGAGAGACAAGAGGAATCTCAGTCGCCCACATCGCAGCTGCGATTTCAAATAGCGTGCCGTTGGACGAGACCACGTCTCTGTCCATTAGTGTGCATAGATCCCTAGCGTCATGTAGATGAAACAATGGAGAGCCAGTCAAGGCCAGATGCAAAGACTCCAAAAGCCGCGTGTAGCCCCAACCGACACGCATGCCAAAACCATGCGCGAACGCTTTTCCCATAGAAGTGAACTCATTTTCCCCGATTTCTGGGAAGGGGGTGCCAACACCAGGCATGTACCACCGGTAATGACCTATCGCCGGTGCATGGCTACATATATTGACCAACCGCGCGACGTTTGTGGTTGTGGGACTCATCCGATCGAGCGAATCCCAACTCATATTGTTGTTCGTTCCATCAAAGAAAAGATTGACGTGCAACGTCTGTGCGCAACGGGACGAATTTCCGGGCAGCGAACCTCTTCCCAGCTCTCGAGAATGCCTCCCTTCATTCAAACGCCCTTGTTCTGGAAATCTCTCGGGCCAACGAATCACGCTCATCGCATGTTCTCCAGATCCTTGTTCAGCACGGCGTCCAGTACGCCTTGTACGATGTAGGGATCGTCATCGGCGATCCGCGGGAACTCTCCCCTCTCGTCAACTACTTGCACACGGATACGGTCTCCTGGCAAGAAATGAACAAGAAATCCGGCTGTGTTTTTGCCGTATGGAGGCACCGCCGTCGTGGCTCTGTACCATTTTCCTAGCGTTTTCCCATCTAAAATTTTGTCGATGGTCCACGTCACCACGAGCCGCATCTCAGGACGCCAATGGGCTGGGATACCGATACAACACATCCCACCGCCTTCTGATCGTTCTTCCCCGGGCTCCTTCGGGAGGAGATTCGGGCCACCTGTACCAAGTCGCTGACCTTCATTCCGAATGTGGACATCGCCGATGGCGTAATCGGTATAGTTGAACCCGCGAACGTCTCCCAGACCGTCATCGTTTACTTTTGAGCAGCCACTCAAGGTCAGCGCTTGCCCTACGATGACCAGCACTGCCAAGATTTTTCGCACAAGGCGGCCTTTATCAACAAATTTTTCCGGCAGTCGTTTTCGGCTCATTGGTCGCTCTCTGCCTTCTTATTCGGCTCTGAGTCGAGGACGCCCTGCCTAACGAAGACGTCATCGTCAGGGATCCTGGGCATCACACCTCTTTCCGTAACTATCTGCACACGAATACGATCTTCCGTCAGAAAGTGCACCACGACGCCGTATACCTCGTCGCCATAGTCGGGAACCATTACTGCTGCCCGAAACCGGTTCGGAACTGTCTTCCCGTCAACTACCTTGTCGGATACCCAGTCCACAGTTACCTTCCTTTCGGGGTCGTAATCGGCAGGGATGCGGACGCAACACTTCCCGCCGCTCTCCGCTCGCAGCTCGCCCACCTCTTTCGGAAACACGTTCGGCCCCACAAACGGCTTCTTTTGACCATCGAATCTGATCCAGAATGACGGGATGTAGTAGTTGGTGTAGTTGATACCGCTCACATATCCAGGATTGCTTCCGATCCGATCCGAGTAACTATGCAGCGTCAGCATCAGGCCACCCAGGATCAAGGCGCCAAGGCCTAGCCAGACAGGCCGACCTTTCTTTTTAATTGGTCCAAACCAATTTCTTGCGTTCATTTTTTACGCTCCACTTTTTCCTGCCCTTGTGCTCTCGACGGCTCATTGAATTAAGCTGCGGAAATCGCCTTTGCTTCGTCCCAGACAGACTCCGGGATCGAGTAGAGCTCGGGTGCGAGAAGCACACCCTGCCGGACACTTGAGAGGATCGCCGACCGAATCTCGTCATGCTGGTAGAAATGTTCGCCCCGCATATACGACATCGAACAGAATGTCTTCCGACTAGCCTCCGGACTCAATCCGAATGCAACGGCACGGTCGTAGCGGCGCCGAAAATCCAGATACCTATCTGCATAAGGTTCCTCGGCAGTTATCGTCTCTTGATCGCACAGTTCACTCAGAATTCGATGCGGCTCATCAAACCGCTCCAGATCGTCCAGCTGTGCCTGACTGAGCGAGAGTGGCAGCTTTGCTGGCGCCGGTGTCTCATTACCGCAATCAAGCGGAACCTCCTGCCAAGTTTGATGGCAGCCTCGATAGACCCACTTCGTCACTGGCCGAACGAGCGTCGCGTACCACTGCACATCCAGTACCGTGAGAATCGACGGAAGCGAGCGTGGGTCGTAAAAGCGCAGCAGCACCTCGATACCTTCGCCGATATCCGCGAAGAGAAAACGCTGCAGATGCCTCTGCAACGCATCGATAGCCAGTGCACTGCGCAGTACGGAAAAACACGGTCGGTGCAGATCCACTAGATCGATCTGTGCAACCCATTCCTTGCTCAGATCATCGATCGCAAAAAGAATGGGGCCGCTATCCCCAGCTTCCCTCTCAGGAAAGCCCTCAAAGAGGAAGCACACCTCGGAGGAATGCTTCCGGACCAAATCAGCCAAGCCCTTCGGATATTGGGCACCATCGAGCAATCCGAAAAGCCTCTCCGTTTCAGACGTGTTCATCGCGGCACCTTCCCCAGTTTCTTGCACTCATTCATCACATCTCCCCCTCAAAGCCTTGGCACGACGGACGAACCGCGCTTCGCCGCATTGAGCAGACACTCCACACACACCTTGGGAACCTGCAGCTCCACCGGGATTTCATGCGCCCCGGGGAAGAAGTGTGTTGACGCATGAGCGACCCAGGTTCCAGTGGTGCCACTTTTAATGCTGCCCGCCTCAAGTTCGATATAGCTACCGCCACCGTTCAAGACCAGCTTCCTCTTGGCATTGATGTGGATCGCTTCGCTAGTGACATTGACTTCAAGCTCCGCCAGCAGATTGATCGCTCTCTTCAACGCCTGAATATCGATGTCGTTGTCCGCCGCGATGGCTTTCATTCCGCCATTGACCGCGAATAGACGCACTGCATTCTGGGCACTGGCAATAAAGTCGCCGTCCGCTGACGCGGCGATATGCTGGCCGCTCGTAAGCGCTATGTGTTGCCCGCTTGCTATATGCGTGGTCGCCGGCGTCGTAGTCTGGATTCCCGCCGCGCCTGCGATGACGATGTGCGGCTCAGCCAACTCCGGGAATACACCGTCGCCGGGACCGCCACTAGCACCTACACCAGTACCGCCTCCATTAGCGCCACCATCAGCACCGCGTATCGCAGCGTTCTGCCCACTCAACGCCTTGGCGACATCCTCCTGGTGCTTCCCCGCCTCCTGCGCCGTCGCCTGCTGCGCAAGCCCCGCGATCACGGACTGCCGTCGCTCGGACGCTTCCAATCGCGCGACGGTTTCGCCCAGATCGGTCAAATGGGCGCGCGCATTCTGCCGTGCTTCCGTGGTCAGCAACATCCCCCGGCCAGCACGAAATACACCATGGCCGTCGGTGCGCAATTCCGCCCCGGTACCACGTTCATCCTGCCGCCCCGAGTTGCCGGAAATCCGCGTGATATGACCAAGATTGAGTTGCGAGCTGGCCTCGTCGCTGGACAGATGCGCCTGGATCTTGCCCTTTGTATCGTCGAAGGCGAGCGTATTCGCGCGTCTGGCGCCGAATTCCCGGCTACGGTAGCCGGCCAACGCCTGGTTCTTCGGCAGTTCGAACGGCGGCATATTGAAGGCATTGGTCGCGCTGCCCACGATCACCGGCAGATCCGGGTCACCATTGACGAACGCCACTTCGACCTCCTGCCCGCGCCGCGGCAGAAACACGCCACCAAATTGATTCCCCCGCCAACCACCCGCGATGCGAACCCAGCAACTGGACTTCTCATCGTTGTTGCCCAGCCTATCCCACAAGAACTGCAACTTCACCCGGCCATAGGCATCAGTCCAGATTTCCTGATTCTCCGGACACGTGACAACGGCATATTCGACACCCGTGATCCGCGGCTTCGCAATGGTGCGCGGCAAACGCAGCGGCTCCGTACTCGGCTGCAACGTGAACTCGGCCACGCAGTGGTATCTCTGGCCAGAACCCGACGACTCACCGACCTCCTCGATCGTCAGCTTGCTGGCGATAACCGCGTACTCACGATTGGCAACGTCCCGAGGATGGTCGGACAATACAAAGGTCTGGCCCGCGACCATGCCGCGGAGATTGCCCTTGCCATGGGCTCTGAGCCCTTGGCAGCGATATGCCTGCATTTGCACCAGGGTGAGATACTCAGCCTCCGTGCGCGGGTCATTGTGCTCGCCGGCAAGGCCCGCGGCGCCCGCTTGAGGCTGCGCGTGATCCCCCCAAGCGTAATGTTCCTGATGCGATAACCCTGTATCGCGCGGCCCTTCACGCACGACCTCCAGGTCCGCGCGCGGCAGTGTGTAGTCATAATCAATGGCCCTGACCGCACCTGTGGTCAGGCCATGAGCGATAGATAGCTCCTCGATGTGCTCCTCGTCGAGACGCCGGCCTATGGGCGGTTCATAGCGGACCGCCGCATACGCTTCCGACTGCGGCTTGAGCGCACCCATCGAATCGCTCAGGATCAAACGGTGCCTGCCGTCGCTGTGCTCGAAGAAATAGAATATCCCCCACTCTTCCCACAGCCTTTGCAAAAACGTCCAGTCGCTCTCGAAATGCTGCCGCTGTATATCCCGTTTTGGCCAGGCTTTGTTCGGACGCGGCAGCGTGATTCGCTTATCGACCGGGAAAGGATACGCAGCCAACACGGCATCGCTGATGTCGATCACCGACATATCCTGGAAGACCCGGCAGTCGCAATTCCTCGTCGCGAGCCAAAGCCAAGGGCGCAGCGTGAGTACATATACGATGCACCGCCCATCTTCGCGAAGGATGCTCGCGTCGCTGACAATACCGGTGATCTCCCGGACGCCAGCACCGACATTCGGGATTCCTGAGACACCAGCCAAGCCAGGCGCAACGCTGCCTTTTCCCTCCAATTCGATCGTCACCGTCACTTCCGTGCCGACCAGCTTGTCGAGATCGACATTCGCCGCAAGGCTTGGAGAGAAAGCCAGTGCGTCCGGCGTCTTCAGCTCGAGCGTGTATTCGAACAACTCGCCCACCGTCTCGCCGCCCGCCAGCCTCACCGGGGTAAGGATGGGACTGCCGCCGTACATCGGCAGGGCCACGCCCGCCACGGACAGCGTTCGCTGCGCCTCAAACAAAGCCATTCCTGCACCTCCCTCGAACAATTCAAACTGCGCGTCGGCTAAGCCCGCACGCCCCAGAGCTCTAGCTTCAAGGACGGGAAATCCCCTGCCACGTGCAGCGCAAGCCCGCCATGGCGCACCACCTCATCCCAAAGCGGACCGCCCTGGGCGAACTCGTAATAGATGTAGCCCGCGTTGAAAGGGATCTGGCGCGGCGGTACAGGCAGCGCTTGCAGACTGATGCCCGGTAAATGGCTACGTACCAGCGTCGGCAACTTCTCTGACGGCCCGGCCTTGGTCTGCGCAAGGAACTGCTGCTGTAGGACATCGGGCGGCATCGCCGCGTGGACGGCCAGCACAAGCGAGGTGAATGCCCGCATATCGACCGGATCCATCACGGCATTGCGCATCCCATGGCCACGATCGTCCAGCGCAATGTTCTGGGCGCTACGGACCAGCACCGCGTTAAGCAAGCGGTGGAGATCATCGACAATGGGTTTCAAACAGGTATGCGGCGCCATGTGCTGATAGGCAGGCAGGTTTCCGAGCGGGCGCCGGGTGTTGGTACGGAGGTGTGTCGATAACTCGCCAGCCATGCCGATCAGCAAGGTATAGACTTCCACCGGCGACGTCGCGGGAACATGTAGCAGATGGCTCAACAGCGGCTCATAACGGTTCAATATCTGCAGCAGCAGATAATCCGTCACCGTTGCCGCGCTAGCGGTCGTACCGTCGTCGCCCGCCAGGCGGTGTGCCAGCGCATTCGCGCGCATCCGCGTCAGGTCATGTATCTTCATGACCCAACTGCCCAGCAGGTCGCTCGCGCCGTACTTGGAGACCGGGGGCACCAGCGTATTATCCAGCTCGATACTGCCGTCAACGTGCATCGTCTTCACGCGCGTCAATGCCAGGCCTATCCAGGCGTCGCCCAATTCATTTTCGGGAAGCAGGCGCACGCGCAGGCTCGCCAGTTGCACGGCTTCGGGAGCAAGTCCCATGGAATTCGTATCACGCAACTCAGTATCGAATACCAGGTAGCGCGCAAGAGAATCCGGCGCATTCTCGAACGTGGTTTCTTCGCAGTTCGGCAAGCGCACCGGTATGCACAAATAGATGGTCTGACCAATATTCTCCGGCCGGATCGTCAGCGGCGGCGGCAGCGGCGTGTTGCCCGGTGCATCGAAGGGTGTGCCGTCGGTGAACACACCGGCGATCGACTTGACGATTACCTTTCCTAGCGCCAGTGCCTCGGTGTCCAGCTCGAAGTCCGTGAAGCCGGCAAAGAACGGCGACAACGGGGTTGCGCGCATGTGGGCGTATTTCTCGAAATAGCGCTCTTGCTGTTGAAATAGCTGAGGGCGGAAGAACAAACCCTCCTGCCAGGCCACCTTGGCGTACCAACTCATGAGTGCCGCCTGCCGCATTGCGCTGCGTCTGTCATTGCTGTTCTTCCTTGACCATGACGGCATTGGCCGCCAGATCGATATTGAGTTTCAATTTTGGCGTCGACGATCGGTACCACGACTTCTCCGGTGCCGCCGGCATGCGGTAGACCGCTCTCCATACGGAATTCGGCAGATCGCGGTAACTGGCGACGACGCCGATGGCCATCGTGGCCGCATCGGACCCGCGCACCACTGTTCGCTGCTCGCCAGGGCGCAATTGCAGCTCGGTCCGCTTCACGATGTCATCGGCCAGAATCTTCCTGTCCTGCTTCTGCAATGTAAAGAAATCAGCCGCCTTGAACGCCTCGGCGTTTTTCAGCTCATACACCCGCACGACAATAGGTGCCGGTCGCCCCCGGTCGTCGGGATTGATATCGGACTGCGCGTTGAAGCTCATGACCAGTCGAACCGGCTCCTTCGAACTCGTTTCATTGCCCGCGCAAGCGGAAAGCGCGAGCACGCACAAGAGCGTGGCGGCTGTCAAAATCGGACGCATGCGGATCTAAATCTCTGTTCAAGCCGACGGGCCGACGTGTCCGATGGAGGCGATCGCCTCGACCGGACACGCGGGGCCCAAGCGATTACTCTTCTTTGTTAGCCTTGATGTCGTAAGCGGCACTCACGTCACCGGTACTACCGCCTTGGCCGTTCTGCTTCGTATACTTCTCTTCGACCTTTGCGAACGACAGGGAAACGATTTCACGATTGGCATCGAAGTCGCGGCTGCTGACAGCAAGTTTTACCTTCGTAACGATCACATCGGTCATCGTGATCGTCAGATATTCGAGCGGTTTGCCGCCAGCTTTGCGCATCACCAGCACAGCACTCTTCAAATGCTTTCCAGTAAGCGCATGCTTCATCAGAATGGGGCTCGCCGCGTCGATTCTGTGCTCGAAGGTCAGATCCTTGACGGTCGCCTTGCCACCGCCCCCGCCGCTGCCCGCGTGCATACTGGATTCCTGCAAAATTTCCCACTCCAGGGTGAGAACTTCGATCTCGTTCTTGTGCGTCTCATCCATCGATTCGCCAGTGATACCCTCGATCTTCAGGAAAATATCCTGTGCCATGCTTACACTCCTTGAGTCAACAAAAAAACGCCGCACCCACGCAAGACAAGGTCTGACGCGCGGCCGTAGGGGTCCCGCAATTGCTTAGCCTAGCCGGCCGCCGCGGCTTCCTTGATCGAAGGCAGCTTCGTCACCAGACGAAGCGATACCGTCAGCCCTTCGAGCTGGAAATGCGGACGCAGAAAGAACTTCGATTGGTAGTACCCCGGATTACCTTCGACGGACTCGACCACCACTTCGGCCGCGGCAAGCGGACGACGGGCCTTGGTCTGCTGGGATGAATTGACGGGATCGGCATCGACGTAACGCATGAGCCATTCGTTCAACCACATCTGCATGTCCTCGCGCTCCTTGAACGCACCCACCTTGTCCCGCACGATGCATTTGAGATAGTGCGCGAAGCGCGAGCAGGCGAATATGTAAGGAAGGCGTGCCGACAGATTCGCATTCGCGGTTGCGTCCGCATCGTTGTATTCGGCAGGAAGCTGGAGGGACTGGGCCCCTACAAAAGTTGCCTGATCGGTATTCTTTCGGTGTACGAGCGGAATGAAGCCATTCTTCGACAGCTCGGCTTCCCGTCGATCGGAGATTGCGATTTCCGTTGGACACTTCATGTCGACGCCGCCGTCATCGGTCGGAAAGGTATGGCAAGGCAAATTCGCCACGGTGCCGCCCGACTCCACTCCGCGGATCAGCGAGCACCAGCCATATTCCTTGAAGGATCGGTTGATGTTGACGCCCATTGCAAAGGCAGCGTTGGCCCACCCATAGCGGGTGTGGTCCGAACCGTTGGTATCCTCCTCGAAATCGAACTCGTCGATAGGATTGGTCTTCGCCCCATAGGGAAGGCGCGCGAGAAAGCGCGGCATCGCCAAGCCTACATAGCGCGCATCCTCGGTCTTGCGCAGCGCGTTCCAGGCGGTGTACTCGAGGTTCTGCGTGAAGATCTTGGTCAGGTCGCGTGGGTTCGCCAGTTCCTGCCAGGATTCCATCTGGAGCACGGCCGGCGCTGCACCGGCGATGAACGGCGTATGCGCTGACGCCGACACCTTGGCGATCGAGGAAAGCAGATCCACGTCGGCCGGCGTGTGGTCAAAATAATAGTCGGCGACGAGGCAACCATAAGGTTCTCCCCCGAGCTGCCCATACTCTTGTTCGTAAACCTGCTTGAAAAGCGGGCTCTGGTCCCAGGCGATCCCTTTGTAGCGCCGCATCGTGCGGTGCAGATCATTCTTGGAAACGTCCAAGAACCGGATCTTCAAATGCTCATCGGTTTCGGTATTCGACACCAGATGATTGACACCGCGCCACGCCGATTCAAGTTCCTGATAATCCTCGTGATGCAGGATCAGATTGATTTGCTCCGACAGCTTTTTATCGATCTGGGCGATGATCGCCGCAATGCTCTTGTAGGCGTCGTCGCTGATCTTCGCCGTCTGTGCCAAGGCCTGCTCGGCCAGCGTCTGGACCGCATTCTCTACCGCTTCACGTGCGGCGTCGGTCTTCGGACGGAACTCGCGCTCCAGCAGTTGCGTGAAATCGGAGGAAGACTGTTCAACGGCGGGCTGGGCCGCGGCTTGGGCGTGCTGTTTCGACATAATGATTTCCTTGATGAGATTCGTGCTCAGTCGTCCGCGGCTTCGTCACTGCCTTGGCGCTCCGGCTTGGGCGTAGCCGCCAACGCCTTCAGTAGCGCGGGGTCCTGCAGCAACTGCGTGACGAGTGCCTCGGCGCCCGACTTGCCGTCCATATACGTCTGCAGATTGGCGAGCTGAGTGCGGGCCTCCAGCAGCCGGCGCAGCGGCTCGACCTCGCGCGCCACCGCGGCCGGAGAGAAGTCCTCCATGCTCTCGAAGGTCATGTCGACCATCAGTTGGCCGTCCCCCGTCAGCGTATTCTCTACGGCAAAAGCCACCCGGGGCCGGATCGCCTTCATGCGCTCGTCGAAGTTGTCGACGTCGATTTCCAGAAAACGGCGGTCGGACACGGCTTGCAGCGGCTCGCCCGGATGCTTGCCGGACAGATCGGCAAGTACGCCCATCACAAAGGGCAGTTCGACCTTTTTCTCCGAACCGTAAACTTCGACGTCGTACTCGATCTGCACTCTTGGCGCACGGTTGCGCGCGATGAACTTCTGCGAACTATTGGATGTGGCCATGACTAGGGCTCCTCTTTTTTTCGGGGGGGTGGAGAACCGCGGCCTCAGTGAACTGGCTCGGCGGATTGAAGGCAGGTTGCCTGGAACGTAAGGGCTCGTTGCGGCGTCGCCGCCGGATCGGCCACGCCGATGGCAATATGCGATGGCGTCTGCTTGGACGAAAAGGTATCGAGGCATAGCGCCGAGAGTCTCGGCAGCAGGTGTTGTTCGATGAAACCGATCAGGACGCGTGCGCCGGTTTCCTGGACGTGACAGCGCCCGACGACGTAATCGATGACCGCGCCGTCGTAGGAAAGCGCAATGCCGCGGCTGTCGGACATGCGCCTCGCCACATGATCCAGATGCAGGCGCACGACCTCAGCGAGAGCACGCTCGGCCAGCGGCCGGTAGGGCACGACGCAAACACGCCCCAGGAACGCGGCGGGAAAAATCTTGAGTAACTCTGGGGCCAGCGCGCCTCGCAGGCCTTCCATATCGGGCGCCATCGAGGGCTCGGCGCACAGGGTGGCAGTAACGTCCGAACCGGCATTGCTGGTAAGAAGGATGGTCGTGTTGCGGAAATCGATGTACCGACCATCGCCGTCCTCCATATAGCCCTTGTCGAACACCTGGAAGAACATTTCGTGAACGTCGCGATGGGCCTTCTCGACTTCATCGAGCAGCACGACGGAATAGGGCCGGCGCCGTACTGCCTCTGTCAGCACGCCTCCCTCGCCGTAACCGACGTAGCCCGGCGGCGCACCTTTCAAGCCAGATACGGTGTGCGCCTCCTGATATTCACTCATGTTGACCGTGATCAGGTTCTGCTCGCCACCGTACAAGGCCTGTGCGAGCGCGAGCGCCGTCTCGGTCTTGCCGACGCCGGAGGGGCCGGCAAGAAGAAATACGCCCAGCGGCTTCTTCGGATCTGTCAGGCCTGCATACGCCGTCTGCACGCGCTGGCTGATCAGACGCAGCGCGTCGGTCTGGCCCAGCACCCGCTGCGCCAGGGTTTCAGGCAAGATCCGCACGGCGGCGGCCGCATCGGTCATCATCATGCCGGTGGGGACGCCCGTCCAATCGGACACCACTTTCGCGACGATAGCCTGGTCGACCTCGGAAAACACAAATGGCGCGTCGTCCTGCGCGGTCACGAGCGCGCGTTCCAGACCACGCAGCCGCGCGATGGACGCTGCCGGCTCTGCCATTTGGCTGCCCGCCTCGCCGGGCGCGGAATTCGCGCGCGCGTCCAGCAAAGCCTGCGCGGCGGCAGCCTGTTCGCGCCAGCGGTGCTCTACCCGCCCTTCCTCGGTCACCAGCGCATCGATGCGTGCACGCACGGTTGCCAGCGCCTTCTCCGCGTCCAGCCCGATGCGCGCTTCCTGGACCAACAGGGTCTCCTCGGTGCGCGCGGCTGCAAGCCGCTGGCGCACGTCATCGAGTTCGCGTGGCGCGGCATGCTGGGACAACGCAACGCGCGCGCAAGCGGTATCGAGCAGGCTGATGGCCTTGTCAGGCAGTTGCCGCGACGGAATGTAGCGGTGTGAAAGGGTGACCGCGGCACGGATGGCCTCGTCTCGCACGACTACGCCATGATGTTGCGCGAAGGTCTGTGCGAGCCCACGCACCATGTCGACGGCGGCGGCCTCCGATGGCTCCGTCACCTGCAGAACCTGAAAACGGCGTGTCAGAGCAGGATCTTTTTCGATGTGACGCTTGTATTCCGCCCAAGTCGTCGCACCGATCGTGCGTATGGTGCCTCGCGCCAGCGCCGGCTTCAATAGATTGGCCGCGTCGCCGGTGCCCGCCTGCCCGCCCGCGCCAACCAGGGTGTGAATCTCATCGATGAACAGAATCACCGGCGTAGGCGTCTTGGACACGGCATCGAGCAAGCCTTTCAGACGCGATTCGAATTCGCCCTTCAGGCTTGCGCCGGCCAATAATGCTCCGACGTCCAGCGACAGAACGCGTACGTCGGCGAGCTTGGGCGGTACATGCCCAGACACGATGGCGTTCGCGAGGCCTTCGACGACCGCGGTTTTGCCTACGCCCGCTTCGCCGGTTAGCAAAGGGTTGTTCTGCCGGCGCCGCAGCAGCACGTCGACCATTGTGCGCACTTCGATTTCCCGACCGATCACGGGGTCGATCGCGCCGGCGCGCGCTCGTGCCGTCAGATCGGTACAGTACTGCTCAAGAGCATCGCCCTTTCGCGCGCTGACCATGGCGTCCGGCACGTCGCCAGACGCGGCGGACGCCAGATCGCTGCGGTCGTAAGGCGCGTCGGTACCTTCAGGCGAACCCTCGATCCATGCGGGAAGAATCTCGCCCAGGCGGTCCGTCGGAACCTTGGCGAACTCAGGCGAAATCGATAGAAGCACGCGTTTCAGGTCCGGCGTGGAGAAGAGCGCCGCGATCAACCACGCGCCGCGCACCCGTCGATCGCCGTGGTTCAGCGTCGCCACCACCCACGCGCGCTCGATCGCGGCTTCGATATGCCAGGAGAAATCGCTGATGGCGCTGGCGCCGGCCGGCAACACCGCAAGCGCTTGTGCGCAGTCGCGGTCCAGCGCAGCGCGATCGATCCCGGCGTGGCGCACGATGCGGTGCAGGTCACTGTCGGACAATTGCAGGATCTGGTGCAGCCAGTGCACCAGCTCTACGTAGGGATTGCCCCGCAATTTGCAGAACTGGGTGGAAGACTCGATGCCGCGATAGAGCAGCACACCGAGCTTGCCGAACAACGCCTGGCGTGAAATGGCCATTGTCTACCTTTGATATTTGTTCGTTGTTTTTTATTTTCTGATGGCTCCAGGAATCCGCTGCTTCCGGGGTGTTTGTATTTCCTGACGTTCGACACGGCACCTTTCTTGCTCAAACCGTGATGACTGCAAAGTCGCATCAGGAATTAATTCCATCAGGGGGCGGATTATTCCCACACCAAAAATCATCGTCAATACGACTACAGATGTCGCGCTTCCCGATGGCGGCGCGCGTTTTTAATGCTTTAACGAATTTCGTTTATTTATTCTCGAAAAATAAACGAAGCAGGACGTCAAAGCGCTTTCCCTCGGCTATTTGCCAGTCTTGATTTGAGTTTTTTTTACACCTTGAACGCTTATCTTCACCTTCATGACAAGTGCGCAGGCG
This sequence comes from Bordetella sp. LUAb4, assembly GCF_021325795.1. Taxonomy (GTDB): domain Bacteria; phylum Pseudomonadota; class Gammaproteobacteria; order Burkholderiales; family Burkholderiaceae_B; genus Bordetella_C. The sequence continues at coordinate 804,815 of NZ_JAHPZX010000002.1, forward strand.
TCGAAGCGCATATTTTTCCCGCCGCAGCCCACTAACCACTAACGCAGAAGCCTGGAAACTACACTCCTCACCCCCGTCCCTGCGTTTGTTAGAAAAATGAAGTTATCGCGGCAAATGAGGCATTTATTCTTGAACCGTGGAATTCATTATTAATTTGAAAATAAGCGAGTCGGAAAATAGACCACTGGATTTTCCGCTGCTTAAAATGCGCCTTCCGTAATTACAAGAAAATTGCCATGCGCTTATTTGAACTGCCGTGGCGCCGCCCGCAAGAGAGGTCATTTATCGAGCCCGCGCTGCGTAAAGAGGCCGCGACGGATACCGCCACGGAAACACCGGGGCACCCCGGCGATCTCATCGACACGCTACGCGCGCAATATTGGCGAGCGCTGGCCGATCCGCGCACGTCCTGCTCCGACTCTTGGGAGGCCGTGGAGGATTCAAACGCAACGCCATTCGCCGTCACCCTTGACGACGCGCACGGCGCACCAGAGGCCAGGCCGGCATCGGCTACCGCGGCCGCCGAGGATTCAATCGAAGTGCTGGTGTCGGGAGTGTTCCAGCTTGAAGATGCTTTCCAGCACCTCGAACGGGTGGTGTTGCCCGAACTCGACATCGCGCCAGTGCCGGAGGTGCTTCGCCTCTTCGCGCCGGCGGAATTGCAAGCACCTGAAGCGATCCGGATGCCAAGCCTGCCTCCACCACTGACCCGCCGGGAGCATCACGCGTTATCGGTCGACAGTCCGGTCGTGGCGCCCATCACGAAGGACATCGCATGAGTGCGCGCTCCGCTCCCCGCACGCCTCTGCGCGCGGACACGCACCTGCTGCCGACGCTGCTCGACCGGCTGCGTGACGATGCTCCCAACCGCACAGTCGAAACTCCCGCGGAATACACGGTGACGCGCAAACAGATGCGCGACATCGTGCAACGCGATCTCGCGTATCTGCTCAACACGACGAGCATCAAGGACCAGATCGATCATGAGCGCTTTCCGCAGGCAGCCGCCTCGACGGTGAACTTCGGCGTGCCGCCGCTCGCGGGGGCATTCCTGGCGTCGCGCCGCTGGAACGAAATCGAGCGCATGGTGCGTGATGCCATCACACATTTCGAGCCGCGCTTGATCCCTGACTCATTGCTGGTTTCACCATGCGACTCAGCAGCCGGCCGCGAACATCGGAACGTCTTGTCGTTCGAAGTGCGGGGGCTGGTTCATATGGAACCCTATCCGCTCGAATTCGTGGTGCAGAGTTCACTGGACCTCGAAACGAGCGAACTGCAGATCACCGACATGCGCACCAATTGAACGGTGCCTGCTGGAACAAAATAAGAGAACGATCCGATGGACCCGCGCCTGCTCGAGTATTACAACCAGGAACTCATCTATATGCGCGAACTCGCCACCGAGTTCGGCGACGCACATCCGAAGATCGCGCGCCGCTTGGGCATGCAGACAGGCGAAATAGCCGACCCGTATGTCGAGCGTCTGATCGAATCCTTCTGCTTCATGGCCGCGCGTACGCAGATCAAGCTCGATGCTGAATTTCCCCGGTTCACCGGCCGTTTGCTTGAGGTGCTCTACCCGAACTATGTGGCTCCAACACCGTCGATCGCTGTCGCGCGCATGTACCCCAACCAGGTCGAGGGTAATCTCGTCGAGGGGCATCGCGTCGCCCGTGGAACCCGATTCCATACACGCATTCCCGAGGGGGAAAAGACCGCCTGCCAGTTCACCAGCGGACAGGATGTCACGCTGTGGCCGCTGAAGATCACCGAGGCCCGCCTGACCTGCATTCCACCGGACATCCCGGCCCTGGACCGTTATGTACCGCCCGGCAAACAGGTGCACGGCGCATTGCGGCTCAGGCTGACGACTACGGGAGACGTCGCCGTGGCAGACCTCAAAGGAGTCGATCGACTGCCGGTGTACCTGGCGGGAGATGAGCGGGTGGCGTCGCATTTGTTCGAACTCATACATGTTGCCAGCATTGCTTCTGTCATCGCGGCACCCGGCGATTTCGGCGCCTTGTCGAACCGGCCCGCGGCAGTCATGGAGGACGCGGTTCAGCACGAAGGCCTGAGTGCCGATCAGAATCTGCTCCCTCTCATCTGGACCAGATTGCACGGGCACAATCTCTTGCATGAATACTTCGCTTGCCCGGCGCGGTTCTGGTTCTTCGCGCTAAACGGCCTTGCGCAAGGATTTTCTCGGGTAAACGGCCGTGAAGTAGAGATAGTCGTGCTGCTCGACCGTGCCCCGGGCCAGCTGGCAAACCTGGTCGACGCATCGCGCTTTGCGCTCTTCTGCACCCCCGTCATCAATCTTTTCGCCAAACACACGGATGTGATCGAGATCTCGCCGCACGAGACCGAATTCCATTTGGTCCCAGCGCGGCTCGCACCGCTGGACTACGAAGTGTTCTCGGTGCAAAGCGTCAGCGGCCAGGAGGGGGCAACGTCGGAAGAAATGGAATTTCGTCCGCTTTATCAGACGCTGAATAACGACGAGGCCAATCACGGCAGGTATTTCTCGACGCGCCGCGAGCGGCGTGTCACATCGCAATCGGCGCGGCGTTACGGTACCCGCACGCCCTACGTCGGTACAGAGGTATTCCTGTCGCTGGTCGACCAGAACGAGGCACCCTATAACGAGAACATCCGTTTTCTTTCGGTCGATGCCCTACTTACGAACCGGGATCTGGCAACGCTGGTGCCACGCGATGGCATCAGGGATCTTGCGTCAGACCAGTCCGCCCCGGTCGAAAGCATAGGATTCATTCGGCCACCGAGTCCGCCGTTGGCGCCTTATGCGGAACGCGAGATGGCATGGCGCTTGATCCGGCAGCTCAGCTTCAACCACCTGCCTCTTGAAGACCTGGATCACCGAGAGGGCGGCCAGGGTTTGCGCGATCTACTGCGTCTGTATCTGACGACCGGCGCGAGCGAACAGCGACGCCAGGTGGAAAGTCTGATTGGCGTAAAGACGCGCCCAGTGACACGCAAGCTACCAGGCGCGGGGCCCATGACGTTTGGCCGCGGGATCGAGTGCGCGCTGACCGTGGACGAAACCGGCTTTTCCGGAATGAGCCCCTATCTGTTCGGGCTGATCATTGAACACTGGTTGGCTCGCCACGTTTCCATCAACAGTTTTACTCAGACCGAACTGCATTCGATGCAGCGCGGCAGGATCGCACACTGGCCAGTACGCACGGGTGCGCGCGGAATCCTGTGATGACACGGACTAAGCTGCCGTTGCTCGACGACGGCAATCTCTCCGACCAATTGCTCGAACGCTTGCGGGCCGAACCGTGGCGCTTTGGATTCCTGTCATTGTTGCGGCGCCTCGGCGCCAACGCATCGATAGCCCCCATCGGCACCGCCCCCAGGCCGCGAGCGGAACCATTCCGTGTGGGGCAACAACCGAGCCTCACCTTCGCACCGCGTGAAGTGGCCAGCGTGCGAGAGGTGGACGGTCAACTGAAGATCAGACTCTTCGGCCTGGGGATGCTCGGCCCCAACGGCCCCCTGCCCATACACGTGACCGAGATAGCCAAGGATCGCGAAGACAGTCGCCGGGACACGACAACCGTCGACTTCCTGGACATTTTCCATCACCGCTTCTTCACGCTGCTCTACCGTGCGTGGGCGTCGGCCCAATCGACCGCAGGGCTGGACCGCCCCGACGATGAGCGGTTTTCGTTCTACATCGCCAGCCTGTCCGGGCAGGACACAGCTGAGTTGCGCGGCCGTCCGCTGCCCGCGCACGCGCCGTTGGCCGCCTCGGCGCACCTACTACGTGAATCACGTAATCCGGACGGGCTGCGCGCCACGCTCGAACATTATTTCGGCGTGCCGGTGGCCATACAGGAGCACGTGTTTCATTGGATCGCGATCGATGCGTCGGACCTGGGCCGCATGGGCCGTCCGGGATCAAGCGCGATACTGGGCAAAGGCGCGATCCTGGGCCGGGTCGCGCCAGACCGGCAGCACCGATTTCGCATCATCATCGGCCCGCTGGGTCTGAAAGCCTACTTGCGCTTCACGCCGCAGGGTGAGGATCTACCCAGGCTCATTGAATGGGTGCGGGCGTTCGTGGGCCACGAGTTCGAGTGGGAACTGGAACTGCGCCTCAAGCCCGACAGCGCGCCACCGGCTGTCATGGGATCCACGCAGCGGCTCGGTTGGTCAGGATGGCTGGGCCGCCCCGATCCGCATAAGTCCGTCACTGGCATGCGGTTCGAACCCGAGCGATATGCACGGCAGGGCGGGCGTTCAGTAAAGGATAAGGAGAGTCGATCATGAGCAAGAAAGATAAGGCGCCAAGCCGGCTTGCAGGAAAGGCTCCGGGCAAGGCCGGGAGCCCACCCAACTGGCTCGCTCCCCTTGAAGATGCCGTGCCTTGCGGTACAGACCTTGAATACGATCACGACTTTGTCGTCCTGTTCGCGGGTGCCATCCCGCAGCAGGACGTGCAGTACGGCACCTTCGTCGGCTCGCCGGAGCCTGTCAACTGGAGCGAGATCGAAAGCGGCTGCACGCGGCTCATGCAGCGCACGAAAGATATCCGGGTTGCCGTGCTTTACACGCGCTGCGGCACGCGGCTGCGGGGGGCGGCTGGCCTGGAAGAAGGCACCCGCTTACTGGCGGCCTGGCTGAATGAATACGCCAGGCATGTGCATCCGCAACCCGGCATCGGCGATGAGCATGATTCTGCCCTGGAGATTCGCATGAATGCGCTGCAGGCGCTTGCCGATCCCGAAGGACTGTTGGCGGATGTGCGGGAAATCGTGCTGACGAAGTCCACGGTGGCACGCTTGCAGGTGCGCGATGTAGAACGTGCGTTGGCCTGTCCACGGCCGGCCGATGCGCTTGCACCCGAATCCGTGATGCAACAGCTGGAGGATGTGCACGCACGACAGCCGGCTCTGATGGCGAGCTTCGCCAACGCGACCGCGCATCTCGCCACCATCGAAGCGTGGTGCACCCATCATCTTCAGACCTACCAACCGGACCTATCGGCGTTGACGCGCGTGTTGGAAAAATTGGCCCCGGCATACCCTGTTCCGGCGCAAGTCTCGGTTGAAACATTCACCGATTCCAGGGAGGTGGGGGAGATTTTGGCGAAAGAGAACATCGTGGCGCCTGATGCGGCACGGACGCCCACATTTCATGAGGACACACAGGCACCGATGCTGCGTGATAGTGAGCCCGCGAATCGCCAAGCGGCGCTCGCCGCCATACGCGGCGCGCGCGCCTGGTTTGAAACCTGCGAGCCCAGCAGTCCGGTTCCGGTTTTGCTCAAACGCGCCGAACAGTTCGTCGGCAAACGCTACGCCGATGCTGTCCGAGCGATTCCTGCCGACCTTCTTGCACAATGGGAGGAGGTGGACGGCACCGAATAGTACCGCCCTGCCCGCTTACTGCAAGGTGCGTTCGAACACCAGTTTGCCGTCCCGCACATCCACCGGCACCACGTCGCGCGGGCCGAAGCGGCCTTCCAGGATCAACCTGGCCACCGGGTTCTCGATCTGCTGCTGGATGGCACGCTTCAACGGCCGCGCGCCGAACACCGGATCGAAGCCAGCACGGGCGATCTCCTTCATCGCGGCATCGGTGATCTCCAAGCGCATTTCCTGCTTCTCCATACGATCGGCCAGCCGCTTGAGCTGGATCCGCGCAATCGATTCGATGTGCTGCGCGCCCAGGCCATGGAAGACCACCACCTCGTCGATGCGGTTGAGGAACTCCGGCCGGAAGGCCTGCTTCAGTTCATCCCACACCACTTCCTTGATGACTTCGTAAGGCTGTCCCGCCATCGACTGGATATGCTGTGAACCCAGGTTGGAGGTCATCACCACCACCGTGTTGCGGAAGTCCACCGTACGCCCCTGGCCGTCGGTCAGGCGACCATCGTCCAACACCTGCAGCAGCACGTTGAACACGTCCGGATGCGCCTTCTCGACTTCATCGAGCAGGATCACGCTGTAAGGCTTGCGCCGTACCGCCTCGGTCAGGTAACCGCCCTCCTCGTAGCCCACATAGCCCGGAGGCGCACCGATCAGGCGGGCCACCGAATGCTTCTCCATGAACTCGCTCATGTCGATGCGAATCAGATGCTCTTCCGAATCGAACAGGAACTCGGCCAGCGCACGCGTCAACTCCGTCTTGCCCACGCCCGTCGGCCCCAGGAACAGGAAGGAACCGTAAGGCCGCGACGGATCGGACAAGCCAGCCCGCGAACGGCGGATGGCATCGGACACCAGGCGCACGGCCTCGTCCTGGCCCACCACGCGGCGGTGCAGGAAGTCTTCCATGCCCAGCAGCTTCTCGCGCTCACCCGTCATCATCTTCGACACCGGAATACCGGTGGCGCGCGACACGACTTCGGCGATTTCCTCCGCGCCCACCTGAGTGCGCAGCAGACGCGGCCGGCCGGGCTCGGCTTCGGCCTCGGCTTTCTCCGCGCCGCTTTCAGCGGACTTCAAGCGCGCCTCCAGTTCGGGCAGCTTGCCGTATTGCAGCTCCGCCAGCTTGTCGAACTGACCCTTGCGTTGCAGCTCGGCCATCTCGGCGCGGACCTGGTCGATCTCTTCCTTGATGGCCTGGCTGCCTTGCACGGCGGCCTTCTCCGCCTTCCAGATTTCCTCGTAGTCGTTGTACTCGCGTTGCAGCTTTTCCAGCTCTTCCTCGATCACGTTCAGGCGGCGCTTGGAGGCGTCGTCGCTCTCCTTTTTCACCGCTTCACGTTCGATCTTCAACTGGATGATGCGGCGGTCCAGGCGATCCATCACCTCCGGCTTGGAATCGATTTCCATGCGGATGCGCGCCGCCGCCTCGTCGATCAGGTCGATGGCTTTGTCGGGCAGGAAGCGGTCGGTGATATAGCGGTTGGACAGCTCGGCCGCGGCGACGATGGCCGGGTCGGTGATGTCCACGCCGTGGTGCAGCTCATAGCGCTCCTGCAAGCCGCGCAGGATGGCAATGGTCGACTCCACGTCGGGTTCGCCCACCAGCACTTTCTGGAAGCGGCGCTCCAGCGCGGCATCCTTTTCCAGGTACTTGCGGTATTCGTCCAGCGTGGTCGCGCCGATGCAGTGCAGCTCGCCGCGCGCCAGCGCCGGCTTGAGCATATTGCCGGCGTCCATCGCCCCTTCGGCCTTGCCGGCGCCCACCATGGTGTGCAGCTCGTCGATGAAGACGATGTTGCTGCCGTCGTCCTGCGACAGCTCCTTGAGCACGGCCTTCAGGCGTTCCTCGAATTCGCCGCGGAACTTGGCGCCCGCCACCAGCGCGGACATGTCCAGCGACAGCACGCGCTTGCCGCGCAGGGATTCCGGCACTTCGTCGTTGACGATGCGCTGCGCCAGGCCTTCGACGATGGCGGTCTTGCCGACGCCGGGTTCGCCGATCAGCACGGGATTGTTCTTGGTGCGGCGCTGGAGGATCTGGATGGTGCGGCGAATTTCATCGTCGCGGCCGATGACGGGATCCAGCTTGCCTTCGCGAGCGCGCTGGGTCAGGTCCGTCGTGTACTTGGCGAGGGCCTGGCGATTGGACTCGCCCTCCGCACCCTGCACGCTTTCGCCACCACGCACGGCGTCGACCGCGGATTCCAGCGCCTTCTTCTGCAAGCCCGCTTCGCGCAGGATGCGGCCCGCTTCGCCCTTGTCGTCGGCCAGGGCCAACAGGAACAGCTCACTGGCGATGAAGGTGTCGCCGCGCCGTGCCGCTTCCTTGTCGGTGCGGGTGAGCACGGCCTGCAGGTCGCGGCCGACCTGGACGTTGCTTTCGCCCTGTACCTGGGGCAGCTTCTGCAGGGCCTGTTCGACGGCCGGCTGCAGGCGGTTGACGGCGACGCCGGCGCGCGCCAGCAGGCCGGTGGCGCCGCTGTCGGCGTCCGCCAGCAGTGCGGACAGCACGTGCAGGGGGTCGATGTATTGATGGTCGTTGCGCGCCGCCAGGCTTTGTGCGTCGCCCAGGGCTTGCTGAAATTTAGTGGTCAGCTTGTCGAATCGCATAGTTTTCGCTTTGGCCCCAGGACACGGCAAACGACTGCACTTGCTCGTGACGACGGGCACTGAAGATAGATTTGAAATCCGGCCTGGGAAGGCCGGCTCCGATGATCAGCAGATGCGGGCTGGACGGTCGATTTCAAGACCCTGGATGGGCCAGGGGCATTCCATGAGGATAGTCTTTTTTGCAGGATGGGAAGGGGATGGAGGCGCGGGCGACGGATTTCTGATGAAGAGATTTTTATAGGATAGGGGAACCCCATCGCCCCTCTCTTGGGCTATCGCCCCTGTGGCTGGGATTTCGCGGGACCGGCACAATTATCAAATCTTCAACCTTCACAAAGAAAAAAGGGAATTTCTAAAGAAATTCCCCCTTTGACTCGTTCGCTGCCAAAGAACTTATGAAGAGTTTTGTAGATGATGCGGGGACTCCATCGTCCCCTCTTGGGCTATCGCCCCCATGGCTGGGTTCTCACCGTACCGGTGTACCCATCGATATTCAGCACCCTTAAAGAAAAACGGGGAATTTCTTTAGAAATTCCCCTTTCTATCCCTCCGCTACAGCAATAGCCGAGGCCAGGCTATGCGCTGAGGGCTACTTCTCACACTTCTTCGTACAACGGCAAGGTCAGGAACTCGGCGAAGTCATCCTGGGTGCTCATCTGCTCGAAGATCTGCGCGGCGCGGTCGTAGGCTTTGCTGGGGCCAGCCACTTCATGCACTTTGGCCAGTTCTTCGGGAATGAGCTTGCGCACCAGATCGGCCGTGACTTTGCCACCGCCTTCCAGCACGCCCTTGGGCGAACGGATCCATTGCCACACCTGGGAACGGGAGATCTCCGCCGTGGCCGCATCTTCCATCAGGTTGTTGATGGGCACGCAGCCATTGCCGTCCAGCCAGGAGCCCAGATAGTGGATGCCGACGTTGATATTGGCGCGCAGGCCAGCCTCGGTGATCGGCGCCTCCGGCTGGAAATCGAGCAGGTCGGCAGCCGCCACGGCCACGTCGGGACGTTGCTTGTCGATCTGGTTGGGCGCGTCGCCCAGCACCTTGCGGAACTCCTCCATGGCCACGCCGACCAGGCCCGGGTGGGCGACCCAGCCACCGTCATAGCCGTCGGTGGCGTCACGCGCCTTGTCGGAACGTATGCCGGCCATGGCCTGGTCGTTCTTGACCGGATCGTTCTTGATCGGGATCAAGGCGCTCATGCCGCCGATCGCCGGGGCCTTGCGGCGGTGGCAGGTCTTGAGCAGCAACAAGGCATAGGCGCGCATGAACGGCGAGGTCATGGTGACCTTGACGCGGTCGGCCAGGCAGAAGTCGCGCTCGACCTTGAATTTCTTGATGCAGCTGAAGATGTAGTCCCAGCGGCCGGCGTTCAGGCCGGCGCTGTGTTCGCGCAGCTCGTACAGGATCTCGTCCATCTCGAAGGCGGCCAGGATGGTTTCGATCAGCACCGTGGCCTTGATGGTGCCCTGCTCCACGCCCAGCGTCTTCTGCGCCTGCACGAAGATGTCGTTCCACAGGCGGGCTTCCAGATGGCTTTCCATCTTGGGCAGGTAGAAGTACGGGCCTGAGCCGCGCGCCAGCAACTCCTTGGCGTTGTGGAAGAAGTACAGCGCGAAGTCGAAGATGCCGCCGGAGACGCGTTGGCCGTCGACGGTGACGTGCTTTTCGTCCAGATGCCAGCCGCGCGGGCGCACCAGCAGGACGGCGGGTTTGTCGTTCAGCTTGTACGACTTGCCGTTCTGTTCCAGCGTGATGCTGCGGCGGATGGCCGCCATCAGGTTGATCTGGCCGTGGATCTGGTTGTGCCAATTCGGCGTGTTGGAGTCCTCGAAGTCGGTCATATAGCTGTCAGCGCCGGAGTTCAGGGCGTTGATGACCATCTTGCGTTCAACCGGACCGGTGATTTCCACACGGCGGCACTGCAGGTCCTGGGGCAAGGGGGCGATGGTCCAGTCGCCTTCGCGCACTGAGCGGGTGGCGGGCAGGAAGTCCGGCTTTTCGCCCTGATCCAGCCGTTGGGCGCGCACGGCGCGGGCCGCCAGCAATTCCTGCCGGCGGCTTTCGAAGGCGCGGTGCAGGTCGGCCACCAGGGCCAAGGCGTCATGGGTGAGGACAGTGTCGAAGCCGGCTTCGATAGGCGCGTCGATGGCGACGCCGGCGGGCAGTTTCAAGCTCATGATGTCTCCGGGATAGGGGCAGGCAGGGGGACAGTGTACGGACCGGATCTTGAATTAAAAAGCGTATAAAAGTAGATTCATTGTTTATTTTTAGTATGAAATACCTGGTACGCCTGGTTTTAGGGCGAGCATCGCGGGACCGACCCGCCAGCCATGGCCATGGGCTCCGGCCATGAGCCCTGGCCACGGGCCCCGGCCATGAGCCCCGGCCACGGGCCCCGGCCATGAGCCTGCGGCCGGGCCGGGAGGCAAGATCTGGGGGCGGGTGCCCCTAAACCGCTCCTAGTCCAGGCAGCGGCGGACCTGACCGAACCAAGTCGGGCCCGGTCCGTCACGGTCGGTCCGGGTCGGATCGGGTCAGGCCAAGTCAAATCAAATCAAGTCAGGTCAGGTCAGGTCAAGTCAAGTCAAGTCAAGTCAAGTCAGGCAGCGTTTTTTCCACGGAGTTATTTTTGGACCGCTTCAAGCAACTGCATACTTTCGTCAACGTAGCCACCTTGGGCAGCATGTCGGCAGCCGCGCGGGCGGAGGGGGTGACGGCGGCGATGGTGGGACGGCGGATCGATGCCCTGGAAGCGCGCCTGAGCGTGAAGCTGCTGGTGCGCTCCACCCGCCGGCTGTCGCTGACCGCGGAAGGCAGCGCGCTGCTGGAATACGCCCAGCGCATCCTGCGTGACCTCGACGACAGCGAGAACCTGATCTCTTCGGGCAGCGCGCGGCCCAGCGGCCATCTGCGGATCACCGCACCGGCCGGCTTCGGCCGCCGTCACGTCGCGCCGCTGCTGCCCGCCTATACCGCCGAACACCCCGACGTCAGCGTCACGCTGGACCTCAGCGACCGCCTGGTCGACCTGATCGAGGAACGCTACGACTGCGCGGTGCGCATCGGCGATCTGCACGATTCCAGCCTGGTCGGTATCCGCCTGGCCGACAACCGCCGCGTGGTCGTCGCCGCCCCCTCCTACCTGGCCCGCCGTGGCACGCCGTCGAGCCCCGCCGACCTGCTGCGCCATGACTGCCTTTCCTTCGGCAACCAGGCCAATCAAGCGCGCGGCTGGCTGTTCACCATCGACGGCCAGGTCCAGGCCCAGCGCGTGGCCGGCCGGTTGGAGTGCAGCGACGGCAGCGTCCTGCACGAATGGACCCTGGCCGGCTGCGGCCTGGCATGGCGGTCTCTGTGGGAAGTCCGTCACGACCTGGCTCAAGGCCGCCTGCGTACCGTCCTCGACGACTACGCCGCGCCGGCCAACGGCATCTATGCCGTCCTGCCCGAACGCCGCCACTCGCCCGCCCGGGTTCGGATGTTCGTCGATCTGTTGCGGCGAACTTACGCAGCGGCCGAATATTGGGACGCGCCGGACCGATGACAGGAATGCCCTGCGCCGGCAAGAGGGATCGCGCCGGCTGAATCGCCGAGATACGCCAGCCCACCAAGCCGCAATCGAAATCCGTTGAAACGCCTCGCGCGGAAACAGCGCCGGAAAAGGATCCGGCAGCGATCCCCCGGCATACAATCCGCCAACGCCAAAATGCCGGACCGTGCCATGCCTCTTCGCTTCCTGCCCGCCCGCGCAATAGCTGCCCGCGTTGCCCGCGCTGTCGTGCTTACCTGCCTGCGCGCGACGGCAGTCTGCGCGTTACCGCTGGCGCTGCCGGCCCACGGCGCCCCCGCCTCGCATGGCCCCGCGCCCTCGTGGCAAACGTTGGAACTGGGCCGCAGCGGCCATCACTACCCCTTCCCGGTCTACGCCAACGTCGACCTGGCCAACGCGCACCTGGACAAGATCCGCCACGTGCTGATCATCGTCCATGGCCTGAACCGCAACGGCGACGACTACTTCCAGACCGGCGCGAATATCCTGGCCCTGAGCCCCGGCGCCGATGCCGACACCCTGCTGATCGCGCCCAAATTCCCCGCTGCCATCGACCGCGGCTTCGACAAGATGCCGGTCTGGAGCCATGGCCGCTGGTCGGCCGGCGAAGCCAGCATCAAGTCCGCGCGGCGCCCCGCGCCGGTCAGTTCCTTCGAGGTCATGGATGACCTGCTCGCCCGCGTTGCCGATACCCGCCGCCTGCCCTTGCTGCAAGACGTGGTGATCGCCGGCCATTCCGCGGGCGCGCAACTGGTCCAGCGCTATGCCGTCTTCAACGCGGTGGACGAACGCATCAAGCGCGGCGGCGTCAACCTGCGCTACGTCATCGCCAATCCTTCGTCCTATGTGTATTTCTCCAGGGACCGCCCCAAGGGCGACGGCAACACCTTCGCCGCATTCAACCCCGGCCAGTGCCCCGATTACAACCTCTACAAGTACGGCCTCGACCGCCTGCCGGCGGAACTGCCGCCCAGCGGAGTCGGACCGGCCACGCCCGCACAAGAGGCCGTGCGCCTGGCGCGGCGCTACGCCGGCCGGTCGGTGACCTATCTGCTGGGCGGCGACGACACCAACCCCGAACACCGCCTGCTGGACAAAAGCTGCGCCGCCGAAGCGCAGGGGGCCACCCGCCTGGCGCGCGGCAAGGCCTATGTGAACTACGAGAAATGGCTGCCCGCTAACCACAAGCTGAAAATCGAACACCAGGCTTACGAAGTCGCCGGCGTCGGCCACGACAGCCGCCGCATGTTCAATTCGGAGTGCGGCGTGCGGGAATTGGTCGGCACACGCGCGCAAGCCGTGACCGGCGCCGCCACCTGCTCGGCCCTGCGCTGATCTTCCCGAGATAATCCCCTGATCCACGAGGTGCTTGGACGCAGCGATTCCACCGGTTTGGTATCGTATCGGCACGCCATACGGGCCGGCAGGACCACCTTGACGGCCAAACACCACATCGGTCGCGCGTGCAGCCGTCGCGCCGCGCGCTACCGTCGCACCGACTCATACAGGTTTAAGCAACTCATGTCCCTGGAATCGAACTACCACGCCATCCTGCAATCGCTGGGCGAGGACCCTGATCGCGAAGGCTTGCGCGACACGCCCAAGCGCGCCGCCAAAGCCATGCAGCACCTGTGCCAGGGCTATGCCCAATCCCTGGACGAAATCGTCAACGGCGCGCTGTTTTCCTCCGACACCAGCGAAATCGTGCTGGTCAAGAACATCGAGCTGTATTCCCTGTGCGAACACCACATCCTGCCTTTCATCGGCAAGGCGCATGTGGCCTATCTGCCCAAGGGTAAGGTGCTGGGCCTGTCCAAGGTGGCGCGTATCGTCGACATGTATGCACGCCGGCTGCAGATCCAGGAAAATCTCAGCCGCCAGATCGCCGAGGCCGTGCAGCAGGTCACCGGCGCATCGGGCGTGGCGGTGGTGATCGAAGCGCAGCATATGTGCATGATGATGCGCGGCGTGGAAAAACAGAATTCGTCCATGGTGACTTCGGTCATGCTGGGCGAGTTCCACGACAACCCGGCCACGCGTGCGGAATTCCTCACGCTGATACGTTGATACGCATTTCCTCATCACCCAGCCAGTGCGCTACTGGCATCGCTTATCCAGGACTTCTGATGAATCAATCCCGCATTCTTTTCGCCGCCGCCGCACTGGCCTTCGCCGCCGTGGGCCATGCCCAATCCAACGCCGTCCAGACCCTGCCTTCAGGCGTGCGCGTCGAGACGGTCACCGCCGGCAAGGGCATCAACCCGACCGCCGACAGCACCGTCACGGTGAACTACCGCGGCACCCTGACCAACGGCACGGAATTCGACAGCTCCTACAAGCGTAACGAACCCATCTCCTTCAGCCTGCGCCAGGTCATCCCCTGCTGGACCGAAGGGATCCAGAAAATGGCCGTCGGCGGCAAGGCTGTGCTGTTCTGCCCCGCCAAGACCGCCTACGGCTCGCGTGGCGCCGGCGGCGTGATTCCGCCGAACGCGGACCTCAAGTTCGAAGTGGAATTGATCGGCGTCCGTTGATTCCGTTCGCCGCCGGCAGGCAACCGCCCCGGTTGCCACCGCGGCCTTACCGGCCCTTGCCCGCCAACACCTCGAAATTGGCCGCCTTCACGTCTTCTGAATCCAGTCCGATGTAGACGTTGAAGCGCCCGGGCTCGACCACGCGTTTCAGGTCATTGTTGTAGAAGGACAGGTCATCCTGCTGAATGGTGAAGGTGACCTCTTTCTGCTCCCCCGCCTTCAGCATGATCTTCTCGAAGCCCTTGAGTTCCTTCACGGGACGGCTGATGGATGCCACCGGATCCTGCAGGTAGAGCTGCACCACCGTGGCGCCGTCGCGCGTGCCGGTATTGCGCACCGTCACGGTGGCGCGCACGATATTTCCCATCGGCACCGACGTTGCCGAGAGCTTGACGTCCGACACGTCGAAGGTCGTGTAGCTGAGCCCGTAGCCGAAGGGGAACAAAGGCCCATTCGGCGCATCGAAATAGCGCGACGTGTACTTGTCCGGATGCTGCGGATCGAACGGCCGGCCGGTGTTCAGATGGTTGTAGTACATAGGGATCTGGCCGACCGAACGCGGGAAGGTCATCGGCAGCTTACCCGACGGATTGACGTCGCCGAACAGCACGTCCGCCACCGCGTGGCCGCCCTCGGTCCCGGCGAACCACGTTTCCAGCATCGCGTCGGCATTGTCCTTTTCCCAGCCCAGCGCCAGCGGCCGGCCGTTCATCAACACCACCACCAGCGGCTTGCCCGTCGCCTTCAGCGCCTTGAGCAATTCTTCCTGACCGCCCAGCAGCGTGATGTCCGAACGGCTGGACGCCTCGTGCGCCATGCCCTGCGTCTCGCCAACGACCGCGACCACCACGTCCGACTGCTTCGCCGTCTCGACGGCTTCATCGATCAGTTGCTGGCGCGTGCGCGGATCGTCCTCGACGTCCTTCTCGTAGAGGTTCAGATACTTGACGATCTCCGGGTCATCGACCACGTTGGCACCGCGCGCATACAGCAGCGTGGCCTTGTCGCCGACCGCGTCGGCCAAGCCCTGGTACAGCGACACCACCTGCCCCGGCACGCCAGCCGCGGACCAGTTGCCCATCATGTCGCGCTGGCTCTTGGCCAGTGCGCCGATGACGGCGATGGTGCCCTGCTTCTTCAAGGGCAAGGTCTGCTTGTCGTTCTTCAGCAGCACCAGGCTCTGTTGCGCCACTTCACGAGCGGCCTGGCGGTGCAGGCGGTTCTCGGCATTGGTATCCGCCGGATCATCGGCCGCCACGCCAACGTGGCGATAGGCGTTCTGGAACAAACCCAGGTCGTACTTGACGCGCAACACGTCGCGCACGGCACGGTCGATGTCGGCCTGCTTGATACGGCCGGCCTGCAGCAGCGGCTTCAGGTTCTGGCCATACATGGAATCGCTCATGCTCAGGTCCGCGCCGGCCGAGATGGCCAGGCGCGAAGCATCCGCGCCATCGGCGGCCACGCCATGCTTGATCATCTCCATGATGGCGCCGTGATCGCTGATGGTCACGCCCTGGAAGCCCCATTGCTTGCGCAGGATGTCCTGCAGCAGCCATTTACTGGCGGTGGCCGGCACGCTGTTGACGGCATTCAGCGAGATCATCACGCCAGCCGCGCCCGCCTCGACCGCTGCCTTGTAGGGCGGCAGATAGTCCTGGAACAGGCGCTGCGGACTCATGTCCACCGTGTTGTAATCGCGGCCGCCCTCGATGGCACCGTAGGCAGCGAAGTGCTTGACCGCGGCCAGGATATTGCCCGGCGCGGCCGGATCCGCGCCCTGGTAGGCATGGACCAGCGTGGCGCCGATGCGCGACACCAGATAGGTATCCTCGCCAAACCCTTCGGAATTGCGGCCCCAGCGCGGATCGCGCGAGATGTCGACCATGGGCGAGAACGTCATGTTCAAACCGTCGGCGCTGGCCTCCACCGCGGAGATGCGGCCGCTCTTGGCCACCGCGTCCATGTCCCACGTCGACGCCAGCCCCAGGCCGATGGGGAAGATCGTGCGATGGCCGTGCAGGACGTCGTAGGCGAAGAACAGCGGAATCTTCAAGCGGCTGCGCACCGCGGCGTCCTGCAGCACGCGGATGTCCGGCCGGGTCACCGTATTGAATATGCCGCCGACCTTGCCGGCCTCGATGTCGCGGATCAACACGTCCTTGTGCGCATCGGGCCCGGCGTCCACGCTGACCAGGCGCAACTGGCCGATCTTCTCGTCCAGTGTCATCTTCTTCATCAGCGCGGTGACATAGGTCTCGCGGTCCTCGCCGGTTACCGGGCGGTGGGTATCACCCATCGTGGCGGGCTTGGCTTGCTTGGCCTGCGCGGCTTGCGTGCCTTGCGCATGGGCGGGCGCGGTGGCCAGGCTCAGGAGTGAAAGGCCAACGCCCAGGCCCAGGCCCAGCTTGCGGATTTTTATCATTGAGTCGACGTTCCAGCTTATGGGGGGCGGCGTCTCCACGCAGCCAGCCCGTTGTCAGTTGAAGGCCGAGTTTGCCACAGGACAGGAAAACTCCTGCCGCGCATGCGGGTTTTCCTGAATATGGCGGTGGCGGCCGAATAAGTAGGATGTCCAACATCCTACTACGTGCACCCTGAGGCACGGCATAACAACCAGGAGACAAGACGGCCATGGCTGTACCCTATCTGCCGCTGAAGCGGTTCGTCGTCCTCGACCTTTCGCGTGTCCGTTCCGGCCCTGCCGCCGTGCGGCAGTTCGCCGATTGGGGCGCCGACATCATCAAGGTCGAAGAGCCCAGCGAGGTCAAGGATGACAAGCCGGGCGGCGCGGCGAAGTTCAGCGACTACCAGAATACCCATCGCAACAAGCGCAGCCTGACGCTGAACCTGAAGGATCCGCGCGGCAAGGCTCTCTTCCTGGAACTGGTCAAGCGCGCCGACGTGCTGGTGGAAAACTATCGCCCATCGGTAAAAAAGAAGCTGGGCATCGACTATGAATCCCTGCGCGCCATCAATCCGCGTCTGGTGTATGCCAGCATCTCCGGCTTCGGCCAGGACGGCCCCTATGCGGACCGTCCGGGCCTGGACCAGATCGCCCAGGGTTTGGGCGGCATCATGTCGGTGACGGGTGAGCCTGGCCATCCGATGCGCGCCGGCATTCCCATCGCCGATCTGAGCGCGGGCCTGTTCGCCGCCATCGGCATCCTTATCGCCTTGTTGGAACGCGAGCAAAGCGGCCAGGGCCGCTGGGTGCAGACGTCGCTGTTGCAGGCCCAGGTCTGGATGATGGATTTCCAGGCCACGCGCTGGCTGATCGACGGCGAAGTGCCGGGCCAGTCCGGCAACGACCATCCCACCAGTGCGCCTACGGGGGTCTACCCCACCGCCGACGGCTACATCAATATCGCGGCCATGGGCTCGACCATGTTCAACCGCCTGTGCGAAGTGCTGGGCATGCCGGAAATGAGCAAGGACCAGCGTTTCCTCGAAGCCGGCCTGCGGGTGGAAAACCGTGGCGACCTGAACCGGGAGATCATCGCCCGCACCCGCACGCGGGACAGCGCCGACTGGATCGCCGCATTGAACGCGGCCGGCGTGCCTTGCGGCCCCATCCTGTCCATGGACGGCACCTTCGCCAATGAGCAGGTGCGGCATCTGCGCATGACGCGCCAGGTGGAACATCCGCGCAAGGGGCCCATCACCATCATGGCCCAGCCGGTGAACTTCAGTGACGGCGAACTGCCGCCACCGCGGCCCGCGCCGGAAACGGGCGCGAACACGGCTGAAATTCTCGAATGGCTGGGCGTGGATGGTGCCGAGTGCAGCCAATTGCGCGCTGCCGGCGTGGTGTGACACCATCGGCTCCCCCAAAGCTCGCATTCTGGAATTTATATGGCAGCCTCCGACGTCGCCACCGCCCTGCCCTTCGGCAGCCTGACCCGGCCCGACAACCTGCCTGACGAGATCGCCCTGCAAATTCGCGGCAAGATCGTCAGCAAGGCTTTCGAGCCCGGCCAACGGCTGCCGACGGAGTTCGAGCTGTCGCAGATTTTCGGCGTCAGCCGCAACGTGGTGCGCGAGGCCATCGCCCGGCTCAAGCTGTCCGGCTATATCGAAACGCGCCGCGGCGTGGGCAGCTTCGTCGCCACCGACGCCGGCCAACAGCACTTCGCGCTGACGCCGCAGGAACTGCTGCAGGCCGATGCGCTGGAACAGGTCTACGAGCTGCGCGTGGAGATCGAAGCCGGCGCCGCGGCCCTGGCCGCGCGCCATCGCACCGCCGCGCAACTGGCGACGTTGCGCGAGGCCCTGGCCAAGGTGGACGCGTCGACCGACGATTGGCGCATTGGCGCGGACCGGGCAATCGACTTCCACATGGCGGTGGGAGAAGCCACCAACAATCCGTATTTCGTGCGCCTGCTGGGCCACTTCAGCCGCGTGATCGGCGACGCGGTGCGTACGCTGCGCTACAGCAGCACGGGCACCGACCGCATGAAGCAGATCGAGACCGAGCATCATCAGATTTTCGACGCCATCGCGGCGGGTGACAGCGAAGCGGCCCGCGCGGCGATGCGCCGGCATCTGGAGCACGGCATGAAAAGACGCAAAGCAATGCTCAAGGAGAAGCAATGAACGTCGAACGACTACTGCAGGACAGCATCACCGAAAACATCATCGTGGAAAAGCGCGGCAATGCCGGCTGGATCACCTTCAACGATCCGGAGCGCCACAACGCGGTGTCCTACGCCATGTGGGAAGCCATCCCCCCTGCCCTGCAAGCCTTCCAGGACGATCCGGATATCCGCGTGGTGGTGTTGACCGGCGCCGGTGAAAAGTCCTTCGTCAGCGGCGCCAACATCTCGCAGTTCGACAAGCTGCGTTCCGGCGAAGAAGCGGTGCAGGCCTATGAACGCGTGGCCGAGGCCGCCCAGTTGGCGCTGTACGACTACGACAAGCCGACCATCGCCCGCATTCGCGGCTATTGCATAGGCGGCGGGCTGAACATCGCCCTGTGCTGCGACCTGCGCGTGGCCTCGGACGATAGCTCGTTTTCCATTCCCGCCGGCAAATTGGGCTTGGGCTATCGCATGACGGCGATCCGCAATCTGGTGACGGCGGTGGGGCCGGCCAATGCGCTGGAGATTTTCCTGACCGCCAATCGCTACAAGGCCGCGCAGGCACGTGAATTGGGCCTGCTGCACAAGGTGACGGCAGCCGCCGAATTGGACGCCGCGCTGGACACCTATATCGCGCAGATCGCCGCCAACGCACCGCTGACGCTGCGCGCCGGCAAGAAGATGATCCGCCAGATGCAGCAATTGGGACCGGAAGTGGACCAGGACGCCATGACGCGCCTGGTGCTGCAGTGTTTCGAGAGCAACGACTATCGCGAAGGCCGCAAGGCGTTCGCGGAGAAGCGGGCGCCGGTGTTCAACGGGACGTAGTTTCCCGACGCTTCGAATGTCATCGCGGTATCCGCTACCGATGCCAGGCCGCTCGCGGCCCGGCAGGGGGACGGCTTGCCTGTCGCAGCGGCAAGCCCTGCAACGGCGCTACCCGCGGTGGCAACACCTTTATCCGGATGGACGATCAAGCGGCAGCGACTAGCCGCAAATTCATCCGGCACCTGATGGACCTTCATCGACAACAACGGAGACAACGATGAAATCGAACATGGCCAGCATGATCCTGGCGGCGAGCGCCGCCTTCGCGGTGGCACCGGGCGGCGCCCAGGCCGCCTATCCCGACCAACCCATCCGCCTTGTCATCGGCTATGCCGCCGGCGGTACCACCGATATCCTGGCGCGCGCCCTGGGCGAACAGTTGGGCAAGTCGCTGAACCAGTCGGTCATCATCGAAAACAAACCGGGCGCGGCGGGCAACCTGGCCGCTTCCTACGTGGCGCAGGCCAAGCCGGACGGCTACACCCTGTTCATGGCCACCGTCGCCAGCCACGGCATCAACCCGGCGCTGTACAAGAACCTGGGCTATGAACCGGTCAAGGGCTTCGCGCCGGTCGGCATGGTGGCGGCCATCCCCCTGGTGCTGATCGCCAATCCCAAGCTGCCGGCGAAGAATGTCGAGGAACTGGCCGCGCTGTGCCGGGAAAAGCCGGGCACCATGAATTACGCGTCCAGCGGCAATGGCTCGCCGGTGCATCTGGCGGGCGCGATGTTCGCACAGGCGGCGAACGTGAACATCGTGCACGTGCCCTATCGCGGCGGCGCGTTGGCGAATACGTCGGTGATGACCGGCGAGACCCAATTCAGTTTCGCCACGCTGCCGGCCGCGCTGCCGCAAGTGAAGGCGGGATCCCTGCGGGCCTTGGCGGTGACGACCAAGGAGCGGTCCGATCAGTTGCCCGACGTGCCCACTGTAAGCGAGACCAAGGGTTTCGCGGGCTATGAGATCAATACCTGGAATGCCATCATGGCGCCCGCGGGCACGCCGCCGGCGGTGGTGGAGAAGCTGAATCAGGCCATCAAGCAGGCGATGACTTCGCCGGAACTGGTCAAGCGCTTCCAAGGCGAAGGCGCGACGCCCAAGACCAGCACGCCGCAGGAGCTGGCGACCTTCGTCGACGCCGAGCTGAAGAAATGGGCCGGCGTGGTCAAGAGCGTGAACATCAAGCTGGACTGAGAGGGCTCGCCCCGAGGCGCTACGCGCGTCCCCCTCCAGGGGGCGGCACTGGCGGACCGGCAAAGCCGGCTCCGCTGTGCCCTCGATCGAAAAAGCCTGTGCAATTACACAGGCTTTTGTTCTTTGCCCTGGGGAAGGCCGCAGGAGCCACCACCGGCCACCACGGGCAACCAAGCGCGAAGCTCGCTGGCGCCAAGCGAGCTTTGGTGGCCTACTCGTTCTTCTGCCACTCCAGCGGCCAGGCGCCGCTGAGGACGTTTTGCAGCCACAGGGTGCACGTAAGCGTCTTCGAGTCGGTCACGCGGCCGTCGCGGCAGGCTTCGTAGAGTTCCTCGACATCCATGGCGTGGACGTCGAGGAACTCATCCGCGTCCAGCTCGGCGGCGCCCGCCTGCAGATTGCGGGCGAAGTAGATGTGGATGATTTCCGTGGAATAGGCGATGGCCAGGTGCAAGGCGCCGGCATAGGCCCATTCACCGCCTCGATATCCGGTTTCTTCCAGCAGCTCGCGCCGGCCGCAATCGTACGGATCTTCGCCCGGATCCAGCTTGCCGGCAGGGAATTCGATCATCACGCGACCGACGGGATAGCGAAACTGCCGCTCCACCAGCACGCGACGGCCTTCATCCAGCAGAGGGATGACCACGACCGCGCCCGGATGCACCACGTATTCGCGCGTGGAAGTGTTGCCATTGGGCAGGCGCACCGTATCGCGGCGGGCTTCCAGAAAGCCACCCTTGAACAGCGTTTCGCGGCCGACGAGGGTTTCGACCAGATGGGATTCGTCGGCCAGCGCAGCGGCGGCCACGTCGCCATGCGCGGCGGCGGAATGTTTATCGTCGGGAGCAGTCACGGTGTATCGGAGGCGTTGGGGAAAGGAACTACTGTAGCAGCAACACGTGACGAGTCCGGGTCCTGGCCTCCGCCGCAGCCGCAGCCGCTCCCATCGCTCGGGACAGCGGGCTGGCCCAGACGCCAGGCCTAGCCCGCGCGGCGGCGCTTGCCGCCCAAGGCCAGTTGTACGAAGGCCTGGACCAATTGGGCGCGCACCGAGGACGGCTGCCACAGGACGCCCACGGTGCGGGTCGGGCGCGGCGCGGGCAGGGTCCACTTCTTCAACGCCGGGTCCGGCGGGCCGATGACGGGCCAGTCCGGCAGCACGGACACCCCCAGCCCTTCGGATACCAGCTTGGCAATCGATTCGATGCCGTCCAGTTCAAAGCGCACGCGCGGCCGGATGCCGCGCTCGCGCAAATAGTCATCGGCCAGGCGTCCGCCCACCACGCTGCGGTCATAGCGGATGAAGGGCTCGCGCGCCGCGATGGCCAGGGCGTCACGGCCGCTGACGTCGTGGCGCGTCAGCAGAATCAGAGGCTCTTCGCGCAGGGGGCACCAGGCGTAACCCTTGGGCAGGTCGAACAAGGGATGCACCAGCACCGCGGCATCCAGCTCACCGGCAAGCACGCGGCTGTACAGCCGCACGGTAGATCCGGGATCGATATATATCTCGATGTCGGGATGGCGCGCCACCCACTGCTTGAGCACGGTCGGCACGATGCCGGTCAAGGCCGTAGGCGTGGCCCCCAGGCGCAGCGGTCCGGCCGGCATATCCGTTCCAGAGGCCGCCGACTTGAGGTCGCGCACCTCGTCCACCAGGCGCCGCGCGCGCTCCATGATGCGATTGCCCGCGACCGTGGGCCGTACGTTGCGGCCGGAGCGCGCCACCAGCTTGCTGCCGACCACGGCTTCCAGCGCCTTCAGCCGTTGCGCCACGGAGGCCGGCGTCAGATCCAGCCGGCGCGCGGCCTCCGCGATGGAGCCGGATTCGACCACCTGGATGAAGCTTTGCAGGAAACGGGTATCCATAGGCTCTACGAACGAGATGCGAGGAGGAATGGGAAGGGCCAGAGCCCCGTCAACGCGCCCTCGAACCATGAGATGCCGTAGGAGCGTACGGTTTTTTTTGTTGATTTCGTCACGGCATTGCGACGATCCGACCCATACCGGGAAGATGGATATTACATCTTCACAAGATGCCGGAACGCTATTTTTCTTTTTCCTGGCATCACCAAGAATGGACCTTATCAAGCGGTGGCTGCCCCCGGCGCGATGCGTTTTGCCAGCCACACACTCTCTCCGCTACCCATTAATCGTCACTGTTTAGCCACTTTTCAGTCACCTAAGGAGTCCCTCGTGCCCCGTATCGCTTCCGTCCAGTTCTGCAACGCCGCCGTCCCGCTCGACAAAGTCACGTCCTTTTCCACCCGCACCGTCAGCACTCGCCATTACGGTCTGGTGAAGGTGCGCAGCAGCGACGGCGTCGAAGGCATCGGCTTCTGCTACGTCGGCAGCGCCGCCGGCCAACTCTTCTCGGTCGCCGTGGAGCAATTGCTGGCCCCTCTGCTGGTGGGCGAAGACAGCACCGCGGTCGAGGCCCTGTGGGACAAGATGTATAGCGAGTCCCTGCTGCAAGGCCGCGCCGGCACGGTGATGCGCGCCATCAGCGCGCTGGACACCGCGCTGTGGGACCTGAACGCACGCAGCGCCGGCCTGCCCCTGCACCGCTATCTGGGCGCCGCCGCGCTGGACCGTGTGCCGGCCTATGCCAGCGGCGGCTATTACCTGGAAGGCAAGACGCCGGCCAAGCTGGGCGAGGAAATGGCCAGCTATGTCGCCAAGGGCTTCAAGGCCGTGAAGATGAAGGCCGGCCGCCTGAGCCCGAAAGAAGAGGAAGACCGCCTGCGCGCGGCGCGCGAGGCAGTCGGCCCCGACGTCGAACTGATGATGGACATGAACAATGCGTGGACCGACGTCACGCAGGCCATGCAGTACGTTCGCCGCTTCGAGCAATACGACCCCTACTTCCTGGAAGAACCCTTTTCCCCGGACGACGTCGACAGCCATGCCAAGCTGGCACGTCTGACGCGCGTGCCGGTGGCAACGGGCGAGATCGGCTACGGCCGCTGGTATCACAAGGAACTGCTGGACAAGGGCGGCGCCTCCATCCTGCAGACCGACGCCTTGGTGTGCGGCGGCATCACCGAATGGAAGCGCATCGCGGCCACCGCCGCCAGCTACGGCGTGGTGGTCTGCCCCCACTGGTTCCACGACGTCCATGCACCGCTCGTGGCGGCCACGCCCAACGCGCGCTACGTGGAGTTCTTCTGGGACGACCAGGTGCTGAACTTCCGCCGCCTGGTCGACCGCCAGCTGGAACACCGCGACGGCCACGTCATCCTGCATCAGGAACCGGGCCTGGGCTTCAATTTCGACGAGAAGGCCGTGACGCGCTACGGCCAGTGGGGTAGCGTCAACGAGAAATAAGCGGGCGATACAAGAACGACAACGATCGCAGCCCATCACAACACAGCCTGGTTCCAGGACGCCAACGGCGCCAGCCGTCGGCGCGACAGCCGCGGCACAGCGGCGTCCTGGGCAGGAGGAGACATTCATGCATCGCAAGGAATTCCTGCGTTCCACCCTCGCCGTCATGGCGGCCCTGGCCTTGCCCCGTGCGCGCGCGGCCGCCGGCGCCTGGCCCGAACGGCCCATCAACTACGTCGTGGCCTTCGCGCCCGGCAGCAATACGGACATACTGGGGCGTATCGTCGCCCAGCATCTGGGCGACGCCCTGCACACGTCGGTGGTGGTCGACAACCGGCCTGGCGCCACCGGCATGATAGGGTCTGCCTACGTCGCCAAAGCGCCCCCGGACGGCTATACCCTGCTGGGCGCCAGCATTGCCTCGCATGCCATCAATCCCAGTCTGTTCCGCAATATGCAGTACGACCCGGTGCGCTCGTTCCAACCGATCACCATCATCGGCATGAACGGCAACACGCTGGTGGTACGCCAGGACAGCCCCTATCGCAGCGTCGCCGACATCATCGCGGATGCACGCAAGCGGCCCGGCACGGTGTCCTTCGCGTCGTCGGGCATCGGCACCACGCAACATCTATCGGGCGTGCTGCTCGAACAACTGGCCGGCATCAAGATGGTGCACGTGCCCTACTCCAGCCGCTCGGCCCTGCCCGATGTGATCGGCGGCCAGGTCGACTTCATGTTCGAAGGGCCCACCGTGATCTCGCACGTCAAGGGCGGCAAGCTGCGCGCGCTGGCGGTGACCTCGCCGAAACGCCTGCAGAGCCTGCCGGATGTTCCGACCATGATGGAAGCCGGCGTGGCCGGTTATCAGGTGCAGGCCTGGCAGGCCATCTTCGCACCGGCCGGCGTGCCCCCGGACATCGTCGACAAGGTCTATCACGCCATTGCGGACGTGCTGAAGCAGCCCAAGGTCCTGGCGCAATTGCGCGACATGGGTGTCGAGCCCTCCGGCATGCCGCCGCGCGAGTTCGCGCAATTCCAGCAAGCAGAGATACAACGCTGGGCGGAAGTGGTGAACAAGGCGGGCATCAAGGCCGATAGTTGATCATAGGCCTCGATCGAGGTCATTGATCGAGGACCGGCATCGAAGAACCTCATCGAAGACATTTGGTCCCCTTTGTCAAATTCGCGGGATTTGGAGCATGGCCGCGCCGTGCTCCCTGCCGTATATTGCCTCCATAAAGAAGATTCAGCGTTCAGGGTTCGCCGCTTTGACAGCGGCGGACCCGCAGCAAACGAATCCCGCGACTTGCGGATAAACAAGGAGGAAGACAATGACGAGCAGTCCCGCTATCACCTTGCGTCGGCGCATCGCCACCGCAGCCCTGCTGGCAAGCACCTTGGTGGGCAGCCTGGCGGTCACTAGCGCGGCACGCGCGGACGAGTATCCCGACAAGCCCGTCAAGGTGGTCGTGGCGTTCACCGCCGGCGGCACCACCGACATTCTTACCCGCAGTGTCTCCAACCTGCTGGGCCAGCGCTTCAAGCAATCCTTCATCGTCGAGAACAAGCCCGGCGCGGGCGGCAATATCGGTACCGAATACGTCGCGCGCTCCGCGCCGGACGGCTATACCCTGATCGTCGACTCGGTCGGGCCTATCGCGGTGAACTCCAGCCTGAACAAGCTGAATTACGATCCGCTGGTGGACCTGGTGCCTGTGATCCAGATCGCCGACGTGCCTAATGTGCTGGTGGTGCCGCCGGACCTGCCCATCCACAACATGAAGGAATTTGTGGCCTATGCCAAGGCCCATTCGGGCAAGCTGAACTACGGTTCGACTGGCATCGGCACGTCCTCGCACCTGTCCAGCTACATGCTGATGCAGCTCAATAACGTGCAGGCCACCCATGTGCCTTACAAGGGCGCGGACGCCTTGAACGACCTGCTCACGGGGCGCGTGCAATTCATGTTCGCCACCATCCCGTCGGTGATCGGCCAGATCAAGGCCGGCAAGCTGCGGGCCATCGCGGTAAGCAGCGTGCGCCGCTCGGCATCGATGCCCGACATCCCCAGCGTGGCGGAAAGCGGCTTTCCAGGCTTCGAGGCCGGCTCCTGGTTCGGCATGTTCGCGCCCAAGGGCACGCCGCCGGCCGTGATCGCCAAGCTCAACACAGCCATCAACGCCGTCCTGCCGGAACTCAAGGACAAGATGATCGCCGAGGGCGCCGATCCCGTAGGCGGCAGCGCCGCCGACTTCGGCAAATTCACCCATGCTGAACAGCGCAAGTGGAGCGCGCTGATCAAGCAGATGAATACCAAGGCGGAATGAGCCGGCGCGGGCGCGTCACCCGCGCCCGCGCCAAATCACATCCGGGCGTTACGTCCGCATCCCTGTATCGCCGCATTCTTTCCGCGCATCACATCCGGGTATCACACCCGGGTATCACATCCGGGTATGCCGCCGCAGCCGCCATTGCAGGACTTCGAAGACAAGTTCACTGATCAACGCCAGCGCGGCGGCGGGCGCGGCGCCGGCCAGCATCAAGGCGCGGTCGTTCAAGGCCAACCCCGTGACGATGCGTTCGCCGTAACCGCCGGCGCCGATGAAAGCCGCGATGGTGGCAGTGCCGATGGCGATCGACGTCGCTGTCCGCACCCCCGCGATGATGGTGGGCCGTGCCAGCGGAAACTGCACCAGCCGCAATGCCTGTCCGGACGTCATACCCAGCGCGATGGCCGCCTGGCGCATCGAACCCGATACTTCTCCCAGGCCCGCGCACGTATTGCTGAAGATAGGCAATAGCGCATACAGCATCAAGGCCGTCAGTGCCGGCAGCGCACCGATCTCGCCGGTCAGCGAAATCAACACCGCCAGCAAGGCCAGGGAAGGAATGGTCTGCAATAGCCCGGCGACCCCCAGCGCGAGCGCGCGCAACCGTGGCCGCGCATGCACCAGGATGCCGGCCGGCACGGCAATCATGCAGGCCACCAGCACCGCGACCCCCACCAGCAGCAAGTGCTGCGCGGTCAAGCGCCCCAGGTCCGGGCCGAACAGCTTGGCCCAGAAGCCGCGCGCTTCGCCGCCGGGCTCGGGCGGGGCCACGCCGCGCTGGCGCGCCGCCAGCCAGTCATGGGCGATGGTTTGGAACGGCACGCCATTCAGTTCAGCACGCGCGTTCATGGTGATCATGGCGCTCTCGTCGATGCTGCCCGCCAACTCCTGCATGGCCGCCCAGGCCTGCGGGTGCCGTTGCGGGAGGTCCAGGCGATACAGCACCACCGCGTCATAACGCGGGAAATAGCCGCGATCGTCGCGCAGCACGCGCAGGCCCAAGGCCTTGATCTTGGCGTCCGTGGTGTAGATGTCGATGACGTCGACCTGCGCTTTGCGCAAGGCCTCGTACGCCAGGCCATGATCCAGGCCGATCGGTGCCTGCCGGTAGCCGTAGCGCTGCGCGAGCCCGCGCCAGCCGTCGGCACGGCCGATGAATTCATTGGACAGGCCCAGATGCAGTTCGGGATGACGCGCCAGGTCGCTGAGCGTGGCGATGCCAAGACGGTCGGCATCGGCCGCGCGCATGGCCAGCGCGTAGCCGTCATTGAAGCCCAAGGGGATATCGACGCCCAGGCCCAATTTGGCCAGTCCGGGCCGCATCTGTGCCAGCGTCAATGGCCGATCGCTGCGCAGGATTTCCTGGACGATGGTGCCTTCGTATTCGGGATACAGGTCGATGCCGCCGGTCTGCAAGGCCTGATAGACGATAGCGGTATTGCCTAGGCCCTGGCGCACGACGGGGGTTTCCCCCGTGCGGGCCGCGACTGCCTGGGCCAGGACTTCAGCGAGAATATAGGATTCGGTGAAACGTTTGGAGCCGATATGCAAGGGCGCGCCCGGCTTCACCGGGCCCGGCGGATTGCCCGGCGCGGCAGGCTTTGCGGTACTCGCCTCGGTAGCGTTCGACGTAGCGTTCGACGTAGCGTTCGACGTAGCGTCCGGCGGGGCAGCCGTGTCGGCCATCGCCGCATTCGCTGGGAGGCACACCGCGACAGCGATGCAACAAGCCAGCAGCGACATGGCCATTGCCGTGGTTGTGGTTATGGTTGTGGTCGCAGGCCCCGTCATCTTGCGGAAGAAAAACATGAGCAGGCGGCGGGTCAAGCCAGGCATCGGGTCGTCTACTCCCTGGTTGTCGACGATAGGGTGGATTCGGCCTGCGCCGATTGGACGTGGCGATTGGATGTGGCGATCGGGCCCAATGAGCGGGCTCACATCAAGCGGGCTTACGTAGCTTATCATCGACCCATGGCTTCGATTCCCCTCTTCCCGCTTGGCAACGCCGTCTTCCCGGCCGGCGTGCTGCGCCTGCGTATCTTCGAGGTGCGCTACCTGAACCTGATCGAGCGCTGCGTCGCTGACGACACGCCCTTCGGCGTGGTGCCGCTGCTGGCCGGCAGCGAGATACGCAAGCCGGAAGGGGGCGAAGTGCTGGCGCAGGCGGGCACCCTGGTACGGATCGAGGAAAAGACCACGCCGATGCCCGGACTGCTACAGATCACCTGTAGCGCCACGCAGCGCTTTCGGCTGCGCGACAGCGAGCAGGGTCAATACGGCCTGTGGCATGGCACCGCCGATCTGCTCGACGACGATCCCGTGCTGCCGGTGCCCAAGCGCTTGCAGGCCTGTGCCAACGCCCTGGGGGCGCTGATCGCGCAACTACAGCGCAGCGGCACGCCGGCGCATCTGATGCCCGTGATCCCGCCCTTCCGCCTGGACGAATGCGGCTGGGTAGCCGACCGTTGGGCCGAGCTGCTGCCTTTGCCCATGGAAGAGAAGGCGGCGCTGCTGCTATCCAGCGATCCGCTGCATCGGCTGGCGCTGATTCACACTGCGCTGGGCGACCGGCAATTATTGCCGCCCGATGACGCAGAGCAGGATCCACTAGCGGGGAACTGAGCCGGTCCCCTACCCCGGCCACCGCCCCGGCCAATACCCCTGTCACTGCCCTTGGCCGGTGCGCTCAGTCCTCTCTGAGATCGACCAGCCCGGTGTCCTCGGGCGCTTCGGCAACGGCATCATCCCCGGTACGTTGCAGCAATAGCGCTACCAGGCTGGTCCAGCCGGTCTGATGCGAAGCGCCCATGCCGCGGCCATCGTCGCCGTGGAAGTACTCGTGGAACAACACCATGTCGCGCGTGGCGGGATCGCCCTGCAACGACGGATACGAGGCCATGGAGGGGCGCCGACCCGTCGCGTCCTTCAGGAACAGGCCGATGACCCGTCCGGCCAAGGCATCGGCGATCTCGCGCAGCGATAACAGCGTGCCTGAGCCGGTCGGGTACTCGACGCGGAACTCGTCGCCGTAGTAGCGGTGGAATTCGTAGAGCGATTCGATCAGCAGATAGTTGACCGGCAGCCAAACCGGCCCGCGCCAATTGGAATTGCCGCCGAACACCCGGCCCTCGGACTCACCTGGCATATAACGGATGCCGAAGCTGTCGCCGTTGTGCTGATAGACGAAGGGATGTTCCCGGTGATAGCGCGACAGGGCGCGCACGCCGTGATCGGACAGGAATTCGGCTTCATCCAGCGCGCGGCGCAGCAGGGCCTTGGTGCGATGGCCGCGCAGCAGCGACAACAGGACGGAATTCCCCACGCCGTGCTCGGTCCAGCGCGAGACCAGCCGCGCCAGGTCGGGCCGATGCCGCAGAAACCAGCGCAGGCGCTCCTTCAGGCCGGGCAGCCGGCCATGCACGCGTTCCTCCAGCACATGGACCGCGAACAGGGGAATCAACCCGACGATGGAACGCACGCGCATCGGCTGGCTGCTGCCGTCGGGCAGGTGCAGCGCGTCGTAGAAGAATTCGTCTTCCTCGTCCCACAGGCCACGTTCCTCCTCGTCACCGCTGTTGACAGCACCGGCGATGTAGAGAAAGTGCTCGAAGAATTTCACCCCGATGTCGACGAAGGTCTTGTTGACCGTCGCCAGTTCCAGGGCGATGCGCATCATGTCCAACGCGTAGGCCGCCATCCATGCCGTGCCATCGGCCTGGTCGATATGGCCGCCGGTGGGCAGGGGGGCCGACCGGTCGAAGATGCCGATGTTGTCCAGGCCCAGGAAGCCCCCCTGGAAGATGTTGTGGCCGTCGGCATCGCGGCGGTTGACCCACCAGCCGAAGTTCAGCAGCAGCTTGTGGAAGATCAGTTCCAGGAACTCATGGTCCGGCCGCCCTGTCCAGGCGCGATCGATCTCGTAGACGCGCCAGACCGCCCAGGCATGCACAGGCGGATTGCCGTCGCCGAAGGCCCATTCATAGGCGGGCAGTTGGCCATTGGGATGCTGGTAGCGGTCCTTCACCAGCAACAACAATTGCTGTTTGGCGAAGGCCGGATCGACCAGGGCGAACGCCGCGGCCTGGAAAGCCAGGTCCCAGGAGGCGTACCAGGGGTACTCCCATTTGTCCGGCATGGAAATGACTTCGCCATTGGCCAGATGCCGCCAGTCCGCATTGCGGCCGCGCTTGCGGCGGGCCGGCGGCGCGGGCTGCGCCGCATCGCCATCGAGCCAGCGGCTGACATCGAACTCGTAATACTGCTTGGACCATAGCAGGCCGGCCAGGGCCTGGCGCTGCACCAGGCGCGCGTCAGGGTCGGGCAGCGCCTGTTGCAGGCAGGCGTAGAAGGCGTCGGCTTCGGCGCGGCGCTGGGCGAACAAGGTGTCGACGTCGTAAGGGAGAGGCGTATGCGCATGGCCATGGGGGCCGGCGGAGGGCGGCTGGGCTTGCGTTTGGGCCTGGCCTTGCGGCACGGCGCGAGCTTCGGACGGCGCGGGGGGCGCGGGGGGCGCGGGGGGCGCGGGGGGCGCGGTGGATGCGGTGGGTGCGGTGGGTGCGGCATGTGCCACAGCGGCGTCGGCCGCGCTCAACGGGCGCCAGCGCAACGTCATCACTTTGCAGGCGCCCGGGCGCAGGTGCAGCTTCAGATAGGCGGCCGCGCGCGTGCCGGCATCGTGCCGCACGGCGTTCGGGTCGCCATGCACCAGATAGTCATTGAAGCCGTCCTTGAAAGGCCCCTCGCCTTCACTGCCGAACAGCCGGCGCACATTGGTCTCG
Organism: Bordetella sp. LUAb4; assembly: GCF_021325795.1. GTDB lineage: Bacteria > Pseudomonadota > Gammaproteobacteria > Burkholderiales > Burkholderiaceae_B > Bordetella_C. Next base: position 835,958 of record NZ_JAHPZX010000002.1, read on the forward strand.
TTCTCGCAAAACAACCATTGCGGCGGCGTCTCCGCGGTGACGGTAAGCAGCAGCGGCTCATGGCCGCCGTGACGGGCGACCACCTCGTCGCCCGTCACGCCCGCGCGGCGCCGCAGCGATGGCTTGTTGGTCTCGCCGTCCCAGGACCAGGTATTGCGCGCCCAGAATTGCGGCAACAGATGCAGATCGGCCGCCTCGTCCGCGCGGTTGTGCACCGTGATGCGCATGGTGACGTCGTCAAAGGCATGCTTGGCGTACTCGACGAATACATCGAAATAGCGTTGATCGTCGAACACGCCTGTGTCGAGGATCTCGTATTCCGCCTGGTCGGGCCCGCGCCGCCCGTTTTCCGCCACCAGATCCGCATACGGGAAAGCCGCGTGCGGATAGCGGTACATCATGCGCATGTAGGAGTGCGTGGGCGTACCGTCCAGATGGAAGTACAGCTCCTTGACGTCCTCGCCGTGATTGCCTTCCGCATTGTTCAGGCCGAACAGGCGTTCCTTGATGATGGGATCGCGGCCGTTCCACAGCGCCAGGCCGGCGCACCAGCGCAGCTTCTCGTCGCCGAAACCGGCGATGCCATCCTCGCCCCATCGGTAGGCGCGGCTGCGTGCGTGATCGTGGGGGAAGTAGTCCCAGGAAGTCCCGGATTCGCTGTAGTCCTCGCGTACGGTGCCCCACTGCCGGTCGCTCAGATAGGGTCCCCAGCGGCGCCAGGGCGTCCTGTCCGCGGCATGCAGGCGGCGGCCTTCGGCGGTATCGAGCAGACCGGGGGGCAATTTGAATGGCATCGACGGTTCCAATCTGGCGCCGGCGGAACGCAGGCATGGCTATCTGGGTCACGGACTACGCGTACGGGTACGGGTACGGGTACGGGTACGGGTACGGGTACGGGTACGGGCCATAGCTTACGTTTCCCGTTGCCGAGCTCACTGTACCGCGCCTGGCTTACGAAAGCCCAACGATGGCGTCGCATCGGCGACGATGCCGCTGCCGGCTGGGGCGGCAGCGTCCAGCCAGGACGCGATGCGCAGGGTTTCGCCCAGGGACCAGGCCTGGCAAGGTGCCCCGCCCCAAGCATGTGGCGCGTCGCCATCGACGACTTCGGCAATGTGGTCCAGGCCGCCATCGTCCAACTGCAGCAGCAAGGACGCGAGCGAGCGCCGGCGCGCATCGTCGCGCACGCCAGCCGCGTCTCCGTGCACGCGCAGCCAGGCCTGGACGAAGGGGCCCATGAGCCAGGGCCACGCCGTGCCCTGGTGATACGCGGCATCACGATGCACAGACGCGCCGGCATAGTGGCCGACATAGCGCGGATCGCTGGGCGCCAGCGTGCGCAGGCCCAGGGGCGTCCACAGATGCAACTGGACGGTTTCCAAAACGTGGCGAGCCGCCATGCCCTCAAGGACGGGATAAGGCAGGCCGCCCACGGCGAATATCTGATTGGGACGAATGGATGCGTCGACGCGGCCCGCGACGTGGTCAGCGTCGATCACGTCGAACAGGCCGCCGCCTGGACTGGGAAAACGCGCCTCGAAGCTGCGCTGGGCGCGTTGCAGCCGTGGCGTCAGGCTGGCATCCCACGCCGAGGCAATGCGCAGGGCATTGATCCACAGCGCCTGCACTTCCACCGGCTTGCCGATACGGGGGGTGACCTCGTGGCCATCCACACGGGCGTCCATCCAGGTCAGTTGCTGCCCGGGCTCGCCGGCACGCAGCAAGCCGTCGTGGTCCACCGCGATACCGTAGCGGGTGCCTTGCAGATGGCCACTGAGTATGGCGTCCACCGCCTCGCACAGGCGCCGGCGGCGCTCGGGACCGGCGTGTCCGGTGGCCAGATAGTCGTGTACCGCGACGATGAACCATAACGATGCATCGACGGTGTTGTATTCAGGTGCGCCGCCGTCATCGGGAAAGCGATTGGGCAGCATGCCGGCGGAAACGTAGGCGGTCCAGGCTTCGAGCAGATCGCCAGCCTCGGCGGCGCGGCCGGTGGCCAGCAGCAGACCGCGCATGGCGATGAAGGTGTCGCGGCCCCAGTCGGTGAACCAGGGGTAGCCCGCCAGCAGCGTGAGGCCCTTGTCCCGTTTCACGAGATAGGCGTCAGCTGAACGGTGCAGCCGGTTTGGGAATGCGGCGCGCCGGGATGCTTCGGCAGCGATGATGGCCGCGGCCTGGGCCTCGACTGCGACTGCGGCGGCGGCGGCGGCGGCGGCGGTTTCGGCTACGGCGGCCAACAGCATGACGGCTGGGCCTGTACTCAGATCGAAGGTGAAGACACCTGGCGTCGCAAGGTCTTCGCCATCGTCCAGCCCGCGCTCGCGTTCTTGCGCATAGCTGAAGTTGCGATACCAGTCGGGTTCATGACGGTAAACACCGTTACTGCACACCTCGACCGCCGGCAATTGGACATACGGCCGCCAACGCACCCGCCCTGGTTCACAAGACGCGGTGAAATCAAAAGCGGGATTTTCATGATGCAGCGCGTGATAGTCACGGCCAGACAACAGCGGCCGGACACAGAGCCGCCACGGCGCTCCGTCGGCGCGCGCCACCGTAACGCCGGGGATCTGGCCAGCGCCATCGCCGGCAAGCCGCGACGGCGCCGAGCTGGCAGCACCAGCGCCTTCACCAACCGCGTCCGCAACACCGCCACCCGCATCATCGACACCCGCCGCGATCAAGCGCCAGCGCAGCAGCGTGCGGCCTCCGGGGCGTTCGACCAGGCATTCGGCCAGCAGATCGTGCTCGTCGTCCACGTGCAGCCGCCAGGTGGGCCAGGGCTGCGTGCTGAAGCCTGTACATGGCGCGGTCGCGGCGGGGAGCTCCAGGTCGGGAAGGTAGCGCTGGCTGGTCAGCGGCACGCGGCGGCCATTGCCCTCCAGCCATACCTCCACACCGTTGACCAGGACCACGCGGCCGGCGGGCGGGCGCGTCGCGCATAGCAGCAGCGCATGGTAGCGGCGCGTGCGCGGGCCCAACACCGTCCCGCTGGCGAACCCACCGCGGCCATCCGGCTCCAGCCACTCGTTGTCACGCTGCCCTACCCCATCCATCATGCGCCTCGCTCCCGACCTGAACCATGACTTGCGTCGTCCACCTGCGAGTAGCTTACGCCACGCCGGGCAACTTGCATCATGCGCCCCAAGCGCGAATTGCCTGGGGTTGAACGTGCGTGGCGCGTCGTGCGCCACGCGGGCAGCGCTAACCCCCGCACAGGTTCACGTCGGCGTGCCGGAGTCCAGCAGGTCCTGCAGGAAGCGGTCGCGCCAGTGCGACAGGTTGTTGTCGTTCAGGCGTCCCAACATGGTCTTGTAGCGTTCAAGGCGTTCCGGCAGCGACATGGTCAAGGCCCGATGCAATGTGTCCGCCATGCCGTCCGTATCGTAGGGATTGACCAGCAAGGCCCCATCCTCCAACTCCTCCGCGGCGCCGGCAAATTCGGACAGCACCAGAACGCCCGGATCATCCGGCGGCTGCGCCGCCACGTACTCCTTGGCTACCAGGTTCATGCCGTCGCGCAGCGGCGTTACATAACCGACCTGCGACGCGCGGAACAGGGACATCAATAGCGAACGGTCATAGGACTTGTTGATATACCGCAGCGGCGTCCAGGACAGGTCCGAAAAGCGGCCATTGATACGGCCCGCGGCGCTCTCCAACTGGCGCCGGATATGCCGGTACTGCTCCACGTCCGAACGCGACGGCGGCGCAATCTGGATGAAACTCACCTGCCCCCGGTGTTCGGCCTTGGTTTCCAGCAGGCGCTCGAACGCGGTGAAGCGCTCCAACAAGCCCTTGCTGTAATCCAGCCTATCCACGCTCACCATCAGGCGCCGCTGCTCCAGCCCCTGCTTCAAATTGGTGATCTGCTTCGAGCGGCTGTGCTTGAGCGACAGGCTCTGGATCTCATCCGGATAGATGCCGATGGGATAAGCCCCCACCCCGATGCGTTTGCCGTCCAGTTCGATGGCCCGGTCCACCACGCGCGAACCGCCCATGCGGCGCCGCACGTAATCGGTAAAGGCGCGGCGGTCGCCGTCGCTCTGGAACCCGAGCTGGTCATACTCGCACATCGCTTCCACCAGTTCGCGATGCGGCGGTACGGTAGCCATGATCTGTTCAGCGGGAAAGGGAATATGCAGGAAAAAACCGATGCGATTGCGTATGCCCGCCCGGCGGCAAGCCTGCGCGAAGGGCAGCAGATGGTAGTCGTGCACCCACAGGCGGTCTTCCGGCTTGAGCAAAGGCTTGAGCCGCGCCACCAGCCATTCGTTGACCCGCAGATAGCCGGCATACTCGCGCCGGTCGTAGCGGCTGAGATCGGGACGATAGTGGAACACCGGCCACAAAGTGCCGTTGGAGAAACCGCGGTAATACAGGTCGTAATCGCTGCGCGACAAGGCCACGGTGGCATAGGTGATGTTGTCGCGCGACTCCTGGTGCACCTCCTCGGGGGCCGTGGCGCCCTCGGTGATTTCCCCGTTCCACCCGAACCAGACGCCGCCCGCCTGCTTCAGTGCGTCGAACACCCCCACGGCCAGGCCGCCCGCAGTAGGCTTGCCCTCTGCGATGGGGGCGACCCGATTCGATATGACGATCAATCTGCTCACGGCTGAACTCCTTGTATTTCTATTCATCGGCCGGGCAGAAGCACGGCGCGTGCCTCGCGCAGCCACCGCGAGGTCTGTACTCGTACCGCCAGGCCTTTCAGTAAAGCAAGGCCAACCAGCCCGCCAAAGCGGCTGGCGTGGGCATGCGCCATTGTGCGCGCGTGTCGCCCTCGCCGATCTTGATCGACACGCCGCCCAGTTGGCGGGCCATGTCGAAGCCGGCTTCATCGGTCAAGTCGTCGCCCGCGAACAAGGGCAACCGTCCGGCGAAAGGCGGCAGATCCATCAGGTGGGCGATGGCGCCGGCCTTGCTGGCCTGGCGCGGTTTGATTTCCAGCACCATCTTGCCGGGCTGCAGCACAAAAGCATGCGTATACGGGCGCAAGACATCGTTGACGGCTTCGCTGACCATCGCCTGCAAGTCCGGCGCATTACGATAGTGCAGGGCCAGCGAAAGGCCCTTGTCTTCCAATTGCAAGCCGGCATGCGCCTGCACCAGCGGCAGCAGCGCGCGCACCATGGCGGCGACCGCCTCGTGGTCGACGCTGAGCTGCGTCTGCCGCCCGTCGGGGCCGCGCAACTGCGCCCCATGGAGGCCGCCGGCGCAATAGACCTGGGGCGCCAGCAAATGATCGATTTCGCTGATGGGCCGGCCGGACACAATGGCCAGCGCACCGCCGGTGGCATCATGCAGCTGCTTGAGCGCTTCGCGGGTCGCGGCAGGCACGGCGGCCTGTTCGGGCGAAGCGGCGATCGGCGCCAGCGTTCCGTCCAGGTCGAACAGGAAGGCGTAGCCGGTGATATTGTTCTTGGTAACCGGTAGAGGTGGGCTCTGCAAAATAGATTCCCCACGGCTTAGGTGGGCAGGATTTTTTGGATAAATTGTTATACCGCGCGGGCTGGCGAGGATTACGATTCTGGAAGTTACAAAACGAGAGAAAACGCCGCGCGGCAGGGAGGCCTCCTTATGCGTATCCTGCTGATCGAAGACGACAGGATGATTGGTGAAAGCGTCCGCGACGGGCTGCGCGCCGAGTCCTATGCGGTGGATTGGGAAAAAGATGCCCGCGGCGCCGACCTGGCCCTGCGGACTACGCCTTATGACGCCATCCTGCTGGATCTGGGGCTGCCGGACGGCAATGGGCTGACCTTGCTGCGCGATCTGCGCGCCCGCAACAACCGCGTGCCCGTCCTGATCGCCACCGCGCGCGACGCCGTCGCCGACCGCATCGCCGGCCTGGATGCCGGCGCCGACGACTATGTGGTCAAACCCTATGACCTCGATGAACTGCTGGCACGCCTGCGCGCGCTGCTGCGCCGTAGCGCCGGCCGCGCCGAACCTGTCTTCGAACATGACGGCGTCACCATCGACCCGCGCGACCACACCGCCACCGTCAACGGCGAACCCGTCATGCTGACAGCGCGCGAGTGGGCCGTGCTGCAGCCGCTGATCGCGCGCCCCGGCATGATCTACTCGCGCGCCCAGCTGGAGGAAAAACTCTATAGCTGGCAGGACGAGATCAGCAGCAACGCGGTCGAAGTCTATATTCATGGCCTGCGCAAGAAGCTGGGCCAGCGTTTCATCCAGAACGTGCGTGGCGTCGGCTACGTCATTCCCAAGACATGAAAGCTTCCCGGGCTCCTTACCTGTTCCCTTCCTTGCTCAATTCGCTGCTCCATTCCCTGCGTGCCCGCTTGCTGTTCTTCCTGCTGGCGTCCATCCTGGTCGCGACCCTGGTGCAGGGCGTGGTCGCGTATCGCAGCACGCTGCACCAGACCGACCAGATTTTCGATGCGCAACTGGTCAGTACCGCGACCTCGCTGACGGCCGGCGACGGCCTGCTCAGCGCCACGCCCATGCCCGCCATCAACACCGCGCCGGCCGACGACCTGATCATCCAGATCTGGACCGCCAGCGGCGCGCGCCTGTTCAAATCGCGCACGGGCAAGCTGCTGCCGGACCCGGTGGTGCTGGGCTTTTCCGACGTGCGCGTGGATACGTCAACCTATCGCGTCTATGCCGTGGCCTCGCCTTTCCAGGTGACGCAGGTGGCGCAAGACATGAAGGTGCGCAAGGACACCGCGCGGGCGCTGGCGCTGCGCACCGTCGGTCCCATCGCCGCGGCGGCGCCGCTGCTGATGCTGGTGGTCTGGTTCGTCGTCGGCGCGTCCCTGCGGCCTTTGCGCCGCACCCGCGCGGAACTGGCGGCACGCCAGCCCGAAGCGCTGGATCCGGTCGACGAAGGTGGCCTGCCCGATGAAATCCTGCCGCTGGTGCGCGAACTCAATCTGCTGCTGGACCGCACCCGCCACGCCTTTGCCCTGCAAAAGCGCTTCGTCGGCGACGCCGCCCATGAACTGCGGTCACCGCTGGCCGCCCTGCGGCTGCAATTGCAGGCTCTGCAGCGGCCCATTGACGCCCAGGCGCACCAGGTCGCCCTGGGGCGCCTGGCCAGCGGTATCGAGCGCGCCAGCCGCCTGATCGAACAACTGCTGTCCATGGCCCGCCACGATGCCGCGACCGACACCTTGCCGGCACAGCGGGTCGACCTGGCGGAGGTCGCGCGCCAGGCCATTGCCGACGTGCTGGCCGAAGCCAACGCGCACGATATGGACATCGGCATGGATGGCGCACCCCATGCATGGGTGCACGGCAACAGCGATGCCCTGGCGCTGCTGTTGCGTAATCTGCTGGACAACGCCATCAAGTACACCCCGCGGGGCGGGCGCATCGATATCATCCTTGAGAACACGGCCACCGGCGCGCGGCTGCTGGTCGACGACAGCGGGCCGGGGGTGCCCGAGCAAGAGCGCGAGCGGGTCTTCGACCGCTTCTACCGCCTGGCCAATCATGACGAAGTGGGCAGCGGTCTGGGCCTGTCCATCGTCCGCGCCATCGCCGAAAGGCATGGCGCCAGCGTGCGCTTGGATGCGGCCCCGGCCCTGGGCGGGCTGCGGGTGCGGGTGGATTTTCCGCCTGCCTGAGCAAGCCGGCTTTCCGCCGACATGATCGGGCTGGCTTCCCCTGCCTGAGCCGGCAGGCCTCCCGTCTGCCTGAACGGATGAATTCTTCGCTTTCTTAAGTTTGGCCTAAGACTCGCGCCGCAACATGGCGCCGTGTCCCAAGAACCAGCTAAGGAAGCGACATGAAAAACAAGACTTTGTACCCCACCCGTCTGGCGCTGGCCCTGCTGGCGGCGGGCGCCATCGGCGGTGCCGGCGTCACGGCGGCCGTCGGCTCGGCCCATGCGCAGAACGCGCCGCAAGCGACGCAGGCGCAGCAACAGCAGCAGCAGGCGCCGCAACAGGCGCAACCCGCCGTCGGCACCGTCACGCCACCGAACTTCGCGCAGATCACCCGTGAATACGGCCCGGCCGTGGTCAATATCAGCGTCAGCGGCCTGCGCAAGGTCTCCGCCGCCGATGACGACGACAATCCTTTGGCGCAGTTCTTCGGCGGCCAGTTTCCCGGCATGATGCCCGGCGGTCCCAACGCTACGCGGGAAGTCCCCGTGCGCGGCGAAGGCTCGGGCTTCATCATCAGCCCCGACGGCGTCATCCTGACCAATGCCCACGTGGTCAAGGACGCCAAGGAAGTGGTCGTCAAGATGACCGACCGCCGTGAATACCATGCCAAGGTGCTGGGCGCGGATCCGCAAACCGACGTCGCCGTCATCAAGATCGACGCCAAGAATCTGCCCGTCGTGCGCATCGGTGACGTCAACGCGCTGTCGGTCGGCGACTGGGTGCTGGCCATCGGCTCGCCTTACGGCCTGGAAAATACCGCCACCGCCGGCATCGTCAGCGCCAAGGGCCGTTCGCTGCCGGACGATACGTCGGTGCCGTTCATCCAGACCGACGTCGCCGTCAACCCCGGTAACTCGGGCGGCCCGCTGTTCAACGACCGCGGCCAGGTCGTCGGCATCAATTCACAGATCTACACCCGCACCGGCGGCTTCCAGGGCCTGTCCTTCTCCATCCCCATCGACGTGGCGTACAAGATCAAGGATCAGATCCTGGCGCATGGCAAGGTCGAACATGCCAAGCTGGGCGTGATGGCCCAGGAAGTGAACCAGGACCTGGCCGATTCGTTCAAGCTGGACAGCCCCACCGGCGCGCTGATCGCCAATGTTGAAAAAGGCAGCGCCGCGGAAAAGGCTGGCGTGAAGCCGGGCGACGTCGTCCGTGAAATCGACGGCCGTGCCATCGTCTCTTCCGGCGACTTGGCGGCGGTGATCAACCTGGCCACGCCCGGCCAGACGATCAAGCTGGACGTCTGGCGCGACGGCAAGCACGAAACGTTGACGGCGACGCTGGGCACCTTGAGCAAGTCGGATGCGGTGGCCAGCGATGGCACGCAGGGTCCGTCGCAGGGCAAGCTGGGGCTGGCACTGCGGCGCCTGACGCCGGACGAACGCGAACAGGCGGACACCGACGGCTTGCTGGTACAGCAGGCCAGCGGACCGGCCGCCAAGGCGGGCATCCAGCGTGGCGACGTGATCCTGTCGGTCAACGGCGTGGCGGCACGCAGCGTGGAGCAGGTGCGTGAGGCGCTGACCAAGGCCGGCAAGACCGTGGCGCTGCTGGTGCAGCGTGGCGACAGCAAGATCTTCGTGCCGGTGCAGATCGGCTGAGAGGCCGGCTGAAAACCCTCCCCCTGCCGGGCCCGTGGCGCTGAGCCACCGGCCCGGCAGGCCAGGTAGGACACCACCTCGCACGTGCGGCGGAATTTCTTGGTACCCTTCGGACTCCCAGGAGGCTGCTCATCCCAGCTCCCCGATCCCAGGAATCCCGACGCCTTCCAGTGCCTGTTTTCACCGTATCCGCCTTCCGCCTGCCGTTTTCGCTCCCGTTTTCGCCCGCCACGGGCCGCTCATGGGCCGCGCGCCTGTCCGGCGCAGCCCTGGTGCTGCTGCTGACGGCCTGCGCCTCGCAAGGCCCGGTCGGCCCAGGTTATTACCGGGTGCAGCCCGGCGACACGCTGAGCCAGATCGCCCGCGATCATGGCCGCAATGTCAGCGAGCTGATGCGTTGGAACAACCTGTCCAGCGCCAATCGCATCGACAAAGGCCAGGTCTTGCGCGTCGATCCGCCCGGCGGTTCGGCCGCCAGCGGCGCCAATAGCGACGACAGCTCCGCCAAGAACAAGACCACCAGGCGCGCCAGCGGCGGATCCAGCGTACCGGCGCCGCCCAAGCTGGCGCCCGGCGCGCCCATCACCGACATCAAGCTGATCTGGCCCGCCCCCGGCACCGTGGCGCGTGGCTATGACGGGGGCCAGTCGCGCGGTGTGAGCATCGTCAACAAACCCGGCACCCCCATCATCGCGGCGGCCGCTGGTACCGTCGCCTACGCCAGCAATGGCCTGCGCGGCTACGGCAACCTGATCATCGTGCGCCACGGCTCGACCTACCTGACCATCTATGCGCACAACCGCAAGCTGCTGGTCAAGCAAGGCCAGTCGGTCAAGCAGGGCCAGACCATTGCCGAAATGGGCGACAGCGACAGCAAGCGCGTCGAGCTCTATTTCGAATTGCGCCGCGGCGGCACCGCTGTCGATCCGACCCGCGCCTTGCCGCCCCGATGATGCTTGGCCCCCGGCCACCTGGCATGTGTGCTATGTTGAGCGGTTTTCCGCGCTCGCCTGCTTTCTGATGGCCCTGGTTCTGGCTCGTTTCGCTTTTGGTTTTTCCCTTACCTGGATCATTGCCGGCGTGCTGCTGCTGGCCACGCTGCTATGCATCCGGCTGGTAGGCATCGCCGTGGTCGCCTTCACCGATGAGCGGCGCGGCAATGTGGCCGGCGCCGTTGCGGTGGCCCTGCTGGTGGTCGGCGCACTGGCGCTGATCTACTTCCTCGGCGACCGTCTGCACCTGGCCCTGGGCGCATCTGGCCTGGCCAACGGGGCCGCCGACTGGGTGGCTGGCGGCAATCACCTGTCCGCTGCAGCCGTGTTCGGCGCCATGAGCGGCGTGGCGGCGTTGGCGGCCATTCCCGCCTGGCTCAATCGGCCGCGCCTGACGCCGGAAGAAAAAGCCGCGCGCGCCGAAGCCAACCGCGCCATGAAGGAAAAGCTGCGGGCGGAGCGGGCCAAGGCCCAGGAAAAAGCGGAAAAGGAACACGCCAAGGCGGTCAAGGCGGAGATCAAGGCGCAGACCGCCGCGGCCAAGGAGGCCAAGGCCGCGGCCAAAGCCGCTGGCGACGCGACCAAGGCCGCCGCGGTTGGCGGCAAACGCGCCAAGGCGGAGACGGCCGCGCCGCGTGGGCCGCGCCGTGCCGGCCTGGGCTGGACCGCCTTATTCATGCTGTTGCTGGGTTCGGTGATGCTGGCCTTTGCCTTCAGCGTGGCGCCGCTGACGCCCCCGCATAATGTCGGCGCCTCCGCGGCCGCGTACTACCAGACACTGGCCGAGCGGGCTCGCCCCGTTTACGTTGCGGGAGGCAGCCTGTTTGGCTTGGGACTGCTGCTATTGATGTTGTGGCAAGTGTGGCGCCGGCCGCCCGAGTAAGTACAAGACCGGCACCTTGGCGGCTCAGCCGCGTCCGCCCGCGCGGCCCATGATGCGGGGCCGCGCTTCGGACAGCCAGCGCGTCCACGCGCCGGAACGGCGTCCGCACGGTACCCGGTCGCCCGGCACGACACCGTCGCTTTCCAGGCCCAGCCGCCCCGGGCTCCACATGCTGGACGACGGTTGCGCATCGCCGGACTCATCGCCAAAAGCCAGGATGATTTCCTGCGCGGCCCGCTTCACCAACTGGATGATCTGCGGCAAGGCGATCTCATAGCCGTTCTTGTCTTCATCGGGACGGTAGCCGGCTTCCATCAACAGGACATGCGCCAGCTGTTCCGTCGCGAACCCGCGCACCACCGGCTCGCAATGGGCGATCGTGTACTCCGGAGGCGGTCCTTCTTCCTGCCCGCCGTCCCGTTCCAAGGGTGACCGCACGGAACGCAACAACCATGCTTTCCCCGGCGTATCCGGACGGGTCAGAACGTATAGGTATTGGGACATGCGCGACTCCTACAGTACGCACGATTGACCGAAAAGGAACGATTCTCAATATAATCAGCCGCGACTGACATCAGAGGAATCGGACTCGCATGGCCGCATCGCACAATTTTTGGTTTGTCTGGCGGGTACCTACCCTGCTGGGCCTGCTGACCGTCTTCGGCCTGCTGGCTGCCTTGCTGGGTACAGGCGCCTGGCATTGGGCTTCCTGGCTGGCTATGGCTCTGCCGTTAGGGGTAATCGCACTATGCCTGACCCTACCCTCCAAACGCCAGCGTCCGTAGGATCTACATACGAAGCATTACCTGCGCCTACGTTACCCACGCGCCATAGGGCGAACTTTGCGCCGATGTCATAGCAAAATGACGAATTATTGAAATCGGACCTCGAATATTGCGCTTTATTCGTGCCGTTCCCGCAACAGCCAGTTACACGCCTGACTAGCAGCTTTCCGCTGGAAACCGGCCTGTTTTTCCGCGGGGCAGCATTTCGCCCTTGCGCGTTCCGGTCAGCGGCGACCGCTTGACAACGCAGGCGGCGTCTGGCGCCGCGCGCCCGGTAGGTACGCGGCATGCGCCCCCCACGCTCCGCAGCTCTTGAAACGCGCCTTGGCGTCGCCATCTACCCCCCATACCAGAGAGGCATGCCATCATGAGATCCCGTGATTTGTCATCCTGGATGTGGGGTGACGCCCTGTCGATGCTGGAGCAGGCCGAACGCCTGCAACGGCAGTTCTTCAAGGCGTGTGCCGCCGACCCGCAACGTTGGGAACCTCCCATCGACGTCATCGAAACCGCGGACGCGGTCATCGTTTACGTCGCCCTTCCGGGCGTTCCCGCAGCGGCGGTCACCGTCGGCTTCGAAGCCGGCGGCATCACGGTTGCCGGCGTACGACGTCTGCCGGCAACGCAAGCCGCCCACATCCATCGCGTCGAAATCCCCTATGGCCGCTTCGAGCGGCGCATCGCCCTGCCTTTGCACGCGCTCGAGCCCGAACCGCCGGTCATGGCGGACGGCTGTCTCGTTCTTACCCTCGTCAAGAGAAAGGAAACGCCATGAAGTTCTGGCCCACGATGCAAGTGCGGTCCGGCGACGATGCGCCCCGGACCAGCGGCGGCGGCGCGTCCGCGGCCGCGCAGGCGAGCAGCACGCTCAAGCGCCTGCCCCAGGATGCCATCATCCTCGTGCCCTTGCGCGAGTCGGTGCTGTTTCCGGGCGTGCTGTCACCCGTGACGCTGCGCCGCCCCGCCACCGTGGCGGCGGTGCAGGAAGCCGTCAAGAGCGAGCTGCCGGTCGGTTTTCTCCTGCAGCGCGATCCCACCAAGGACGAAGTCGGTGCCGACGATCTCTACTGGGTCGGCACCCAGGGCCCGGTGGTGCGCTATATCACCGGCCAGGACGATGCCCATCACGTCGTGGTGCAGGGCGAGTCGCGCTTTCGCGTCCTGGAATTCCTCGAGGGCTGGCCTTTCCTGGTGGCGCGCGTCGCCACCATCGAGCAGCAGGAAGCCAAGACCCAAGGCATCGAAGCGCGCGCCCTGCAATTGAAGGAGCAGGCGGTCGAAGCGATCAAGCTGCTGCCGCATGTGCCGGATGAGTTGACGTCGGTCGTGCAAGGGATCGATTCGCCCGCGGTGCTGGCCGATATGGTCGCCAACCTGGTGGACGTGAAGGTCGAAGAAAAGCAGGACATCCTGGAAACCTTCGATCTGTCGCGTCGTCTGGACAAGGTCATCGACCTGCTGGCCGCGCGCGTGCAGGTACTCAAGCTGTCGCGTGAAATCGGTGAAAAGACCAAGGCGCAGTTCGACGAGCGCCAGCGCGAACACGTCCTGCGCGAGCAGTTGCGCCAGATCCAGAAGGAATTGGGTGAAAGCGACGACACGGCCGCCGAGGTTGAAGAACTGAAGGCCGCCATCGACAAGGCCGGCATGCCGGAGGAAGTGCAGAAGCACGCCAGCAAGGAGTTCAAGCGCCTGCAGCGCATGAGCGAAGGCGGCGGCGAATACGCCATGCTGCGCACCTATCTGGAATGGCTGACCGAATTGCCATGGCAGCAAGTGCCGCAGCCGCCGATCGACATTGCCCAAGCGCGCCGCGTGCTGGACGACGATCACTTCGGCCTGGACAAGATCAAGCGCCGCATTCTGGAATACCTGGCCGTGCGCAAGCTCAACCCCAACGGCAAGAGTCCGGTGCTGTGCTTCTCCGGCCCGCCGGGAGTGGGCAAGACATCGCTGGGGCAGTCCATCGCGCGCGCCACGGGACGCGAGTTCCAACGCGTGGCGCTGGGCGGTGTACATGATGAGGCGGAAATCCGCGGCCATCGGCGCACCTACCTGGGCGCGCTGCCGGGCAACATCATCCAGGCCATGCGCCGGGCCGGCACCAGCAATGTGGTGCTGATGCTCGACGAGATCGACAAGCTGGGTGCCGGCGGTTTCCATGGCGATCCGGGCAGCGCGCTGCTGGAAGTGCTGGATCCTGAACAGAATCACAAGTTCCGCGACAACTATCTGGGCGTGGACTTCGATCTGTCGCGGGTGATGTTCATTTGCACGGCCAACGTGCTGGACACCATTCCGGGGCCCTTGCGCGACCGCATGGAGATCATCCAGCTGCCGGGCTATACGGAGGAAGAAAAAGTGCAGATCGCGCGCCGTTATCTGGTGCGCCGCCAGTTGGAGGCCAATGGCTTGCAGCAGGACCAGGCGACCATCACGGATGCGGCGCTGGCCACCATCGTGGGCGACTACACCCGCGAGGCCGGCGTGCGCAGCCTGGAACGCGAGATCGGTTCAGTGATGCGCCATGCCGCCATGCAGATCGCGGAGGGCAGCACGCCGCCCATCACGATAGACGTGAACGACCTGGCGGAATCGCTGGGCCCGCGCCGCTTCGAGAACGAAGTGAAGCTGCGCACCAGCGTGCCGGGGGTGGCCACGGGCCTGGCCTGGACGCCGGTGGGCGGTGACATCCTGTTCATCGAGGCCAGCAAGGTGCCGGGTGGGGGACGCCTGATCCTCACCGGCCAGCTGGGCGACGTGATGAAGGAGTCGGCGCAGGCGGCGTTGACGTTGGCCAAGACGTGGAGCGGCGATGCGATGGACAAGATCGACATCCACGTGCACGTACCGGCCGGCGCCACGCCCAAGGACGGCCCCAGCGCGGGCGTGGCGATGTTCGTCGCCCTGGCGTCGCTGCTCAAGGGCCGCCCGGTGCGCTCCGACGTGGCCATGACGGGCGAAGTCAGCCTGCGCGGGCTGGTGCTGCCGATCGGCGGGGTGAAGGAAAAGACGCTGGCCGCCCTGCGGGCAGGCATCACCACCGTCATGCTGCCGCGGCGTAACGAGAAGGATCTGGAAGACGTGCCGAAGGAAGCGCGGGAGAAGCTGAAGTTCGTGCTGCTGGACAACGTCGAGGATGCTTTGAAGTGTGCGCTGGAAGAAGATCCGGTCGTGCCCAGCGTGGAGCCGGCCGTCGGCGAGGCGGCCGTGGCCTGATCGGGTGATGACCCGGCGCGCAGGCGCCGGGGGCCCTTTTGCGGCAGGCCGTACAATAGCGGGCCGGTACCCCCGCTATCTCCCCCACCTCTTTTCCCAGATTCCGTACCTTGCGCCTGTCGCGCGAGGCGCGGCGCATTTCTCTTCATGACTGCAACCTCTCCCGCGACCGCCTGCGGCGTCGACTTCGGCACTTCCAATTCCACCGTCGGCTGGCTGCGTCCAGGCCAGCACTCGCTGCTGTTGTTGGAAGACGGCCGCCCCACGCTGCCTTCAGCCATCTTCTTCCACGACGAAGACGAAACGGTCAGCTATGGCCGCGGCGCCTTGACGGACTATCTGGCCGGCTACGAAGGCCGCCTGATGCGGGCCATGAAGAACCTGCTGGGCAGCCCCTTGATCGACGGCTATACGGAAATCCGCGGCCGCAGCGTCCCCTTCCGCGTACTGCTCACGCGCTTCATCCAGCAGCTGCGCGACCGCGCACAACAGACGGCGGGCCGCGAGTTCACGTCGGTGGTGATGGGCCGCCCCGCGTTTTTCGTCGACGATGACCCGGAGGCCGACAAGCTGGCCCAGGATACGCTGGGCGAAATCGCCACGGCGGTGGGTTTCAAGCACGTCGAATTCCAATTCGAACCGCTGGCCGCGGCCTTCGACTACGAATCCAATCTGGAACACGAAGAGCTGGTGCTGGTGGTGGACATCGGCGGGGGCACCTCGGACTTTTCGCTGATCCGCCTGGGGCCGCAGCGCGCACAGGCCCTGGACCGGCGTGACGATATCCTCGCGCATGGCGGGGTGCACATCGGTGGGGGCGATTTCGATCGCCAGCTGAATCTGAAAACCGCCATGCCCTTGCTGGGCCTGGGCAGCCAGCTGCGCAGCGGCAAGGACGTACCGTCCACCGTGTACGGCAACCTGGCTTCCTGGCACACCATCAACTTCGTCTATGCCCCCAAGGCGCGCGAGCAACTGGCCTACATCCGCGCCAATGCCGCCGAACGCGACAAGATCGACCTGCTGTTCCGGCTGATCGAGCAGCGCGAGGGCCATTGGCTGGCACTGCAGGTCGAAGAAGCCAAGATCGCGCTGTCGGATGCCCCGGAGACGCGCTTGGTGCTGGACCGCATCCAGGCCGACCTGGACCTGAATGTCGACCGCCTGGTGCTGGACAATGCCACGGCGCCCCTGATCACCCGCATCGAAAGCACGGTGGCTGGCCTGCTGAAGGAAGCCGGCGCGGCGGCCGGCAAGGTGGACACGGTCTTTTTCACGGGCGGCTCCAGCCGCCTGCCGCTGTTGCGCGAACGCGTTGCCGCCCTGCTGCCCCACGCACGTGCGGTGGAAGGCGACCTGTTCGGCAGCATCGGCGCCGGCCTGGCATTGGACGCCGCGCGCCGCTTCGGCTGAGGCCTCGAGCCCCGACGACCCTCAGGATTCCGTCGGGACGACAGGGCTGCAACAAGAATGCGCAGCGCGGGCGTGGAAGGCGGCGTCGACAGGACGTGCCACGCGCGATCTCGAATGTGTAAAGACCGAGAAATATCACCGCGCGGCGGGTGTTAAACAGGCGCAATTCAGGCGCCTCCCCATACATTCCCGCATCGACATTTGCGCCCTGCCTCGAGTATGCCCGCCACCTCCGCCGCCTCCGTTCCCTCCCCGCCGCCGTTCACCGGGGAGCAATGGCTGGCCTTGGGCTGCACGCTGCAGGCCGCCGACCGCCATACCGATGCGGTGCTTGCGCTGCAGCAGGCGGCTTCGCGCCTGCCCCTGGACGCCGACGTCTACCGGGCGCTGATCGTATCGCTGGATGCCTCGGGGCAGACAGCCGATGCGACGTCCGCCCGGCTGGGCGTGGATGCCATCTTGCGGCGCAGTGCGATCGACATGTTCGACATTGCCCGGGTTTATGGCAAACATAAGCATTGGGAAGCCGCCGCGCATTGGCTGGAAAAGGCATTGCTGATCGACGCTCGGCTCGCCAGTGCGCACATCGCGCTGGCCTGGGCATTGCGCCAGCTGGGCCGGCGCTCATCAGACCAGCGCCAACGCGATCTGTACCGCGTCTACCGCCGCCAGCCCGCTTTCGCCGCTGCCAAGGCGACGCGTCGCCGCACGGTGCTCGTGCTGTGCTCGAGCCAGCGTGCCAACCTGCCCTTCCGTCATCTGGTGCGCCCCGCCCTCAGCCGCATGGTGCGCTGGGTCATGGATGAGGGCGTCAAGGGCATCGCCCACGGCAGATCGCGCGCGCTGCCTCGCTACGACATCATCTTCAATGCCATCGCCGACGCCGACAACGCCCACTCCTGCCACGAAGAGCAGGCGCGCTTCATGGCGACGGACCATGGCCCCCTGCTGAATCCGCCGGCGAGCATAGAACGCACTTATCGCGAGCAGACGGGCGCGCTGCTGTCGGGCATAGACGATATCCTCGTCCCCACTACTCAGCGTTGGGACCGCCAGTCGAATCCGGCATTTGTCGTGCACTCGGCGCTGGCCGCCGCCGGTATCGGCTATCCGGCCATCGTAAGGCGGGTGGGCGAGCACGGCGGCGAAGGCTTGATCGTGCTGAATTCCTTGGGGGATCGCACCGAGCTGCCGGGGCTCAACGAGATGTACCTGACGCAGTATCACGAATACCGCTCATCCGACGGGCACTATCGCAAGTACCGCGTGATCTTCATCGATCGCGTGCCTTACCCCTATCACCTGGCCATCGGCAGCCAGTGGCTGCTGCATTACTTCTCCGCGGACATGCTGTCGGCACAGTGGAAGCTGGACGAGGAACGGCGCTTCCTCGACGATCCCGAGCAGGCGCTGGGCAAGAAGGCCTGGGCCGCCCTGCACGCCATCGCCAAGCGGATGGACCTGGACTACTGCGGCATCGATTTCTCGCTGCTGCCGGACGGCCGGGTGCTGGTGTTCGAAACCAATGCGGCGATGCTGGTGCATCCGGAATCCGAGCAGGACGGTTTGCGCTTCAAGAACCGCTACCTCGACCACATCTTTGACGCCTTCGAGGCGTTGCTGACACGGCGCACGCGGTGTCCACACTAGCGCAAGGCCATCGTCGCCGCGATCATGCGGAAAGTCGGCATGAGCTGGCGCCAGGCTTCCTTGGCCAGGTTGTCCGGGCGCAGGATGGCATCGGCGCGCAGCCGGCCGGCCAGGTCCGCGGCGCTGGCGTAGACGATGCTGTTGGCCAGATCCTCGTCGGCCACTTCCAGTAGCCCCGACGGAAACAGCGCCATCAGGTCGTAGAGGCAGGGCGAATAATCCACCGCCTGCCGATGCAGATTGGCCACCAGGATGCCGTGATGCCGCAGGCAGCGGCGGCAATCCTCGAAGAATTCGCGGCCGCGCAGGCGCGCCGGCAGGCCGTTGTCGTCGTAGCCGTCCAGCAACAGCACATCGGCGGTCTGGGCGTGCGTGCGGACGAAATCCGCGCCATCGCCCTGCACCACCGTCAGTCGCGCATCGTCGGGCGGTACGCGGAACGCATCGCGCAAGGCGATGACGCGGGGATCGATCTCGACCACGGTGATGCGCGCACGGGGCAGGAAGCGATGGCAGAACTTGGCCAGCGACCCGCCGCCCAAGCCGATCTGCACGATGTGCGCGGGTTCAGGTTGGAACAACAGGAAGCCCATCATCAGCCGCGTGTATTCCAGGTCCAACGCGTCGGGCTGGCGCAGGGACATGCGGCTTTGCACCGCGCCGCCCGGCCGCAGGCGCAATGTCAGGCCGTCGGCATCGCGCGTGAAGGCCGGCAGAGGCGGCGCCGGCGGCGCGGCATCAGCGCCACCGTCAGAGCCACCGTCGGAGCCTCCCGGCCGGTCGCCCTCCACGCCCTCGTCGCGCGGCGCCTCGTTCATGCTTTCAACCGGTAGCCGGTCTTGAAGATCCAGCGCACCGCGATCATGCACATGACCAGAAACAGCAGCGTCATGCCCACGCTGATATCCACCGTCACGTCGGACACGCCGTAGAAGCTCCAACGAAAACCGCTGACCAGGTAGACCACGGGATTGAACAAGGTGACCGTGCGCCAGAACGGCGGCAACATATTGATCGAGTAGAAGCTGCCGCCCAGGAACGTCAGCGGCGTGACGATCATCAGCGGAATCACCTGCAGCTTTTCGAAGCCATCGGCCCAGATCCCGATGATGAAACCGAACAGGCTGAAGGTAATGCAGGTCAGCAACAGGAAACTCACCATCCATACCGGATGGGCGATCTCGAACGGCACGAACAACCGCGCCGTCACCAGCATGATGGTCCCCAGGATCACCGACTTGGTCGCCGCCGCGCCCACGTAACCCAGCAGGATCTCCACATAGGAAATCGGCGCCGAATGGATCTCGTAGATGGTCCCCGAGAAGCGCGGCATATAAATGCCGAAGGATGCGTTGGAGATGCTTTGCGTGAGCAAGGCCAGCATCACCATGCCCGGCACGATGAACGCACCGTAGCTGACGCCGTCGATATCGACCATATGCGAGCCGATGGCCGACCCGAACACGACGAAATACAAGGAAGTGGAAATGACCGGCGAGGCGACACTCTGCATGAGGGTGCGCCACATGCGGGCCATTTCAAACAGATAGATGGCGCGGATGGCGTAAACGTTCATGATTCGTGCACCAGGCTGACAAAGATATCTTCCAGGGAGCTTTCCGAGCTGCGGATGTCGGAGAACTCCACGCCCGCCTCGGCCAGCTGCCGCAACAGCGTGGCGATATCGGCCCCGCCTTCCTGGTTGTCGTACGTATAGACGATTTCATGCCCCTCGCCGGCCAGCGCCACGTCGTGGCCCGCCAGCACGCCCAGCGTGGGCAGCGTGTCCAGGGGCTGCTTCAGCGTCAAGGTCAACTGGCGCTTGCCCAGCTTGCGCAGCAGGTCCGCCGTCTGCTCCACCAGGATGATGCGGCCCTTGCGGATCACGCCGATACGGTCGGCCATCTCCTGGGCTTCCTCGATGTAATGGGTCGTCAGGATGACGGTGACGCCGCGCTCGCGCAGGCGCCGCACCATGTCCCACATGCCCCGGCGCAGCTCCACATCGACGCCCGCGGTGGGCTCGTCCAGGAACAGGATGTCCGGCTCATGCGACAACGCCTTGGCGATCATCACCCGCCGCTTCATGCCGCCCGACAGGGTCATGATGCGGGACGAGCGCTTGTCCCAGAGCGAAAGATCACGCAGCACCTGTTCGATGTAAGCGGGATTGGCCGGCTTGCCGAACAGGCCGCGGCTGAAAGTCACGGTATTCCAGACGCTTTCGAAGGCATCGGTGTTCAGCTCTTGCGGGACCAGGCCGATCTTGGCGCGGGCCGCGCGGAAATCGGTGCGGATATCGTGGCCGTCCGCCAGCACGGTACCGCCGCTGGCGTTGACGATGCCGCAGATGATGCTGATGAGGGTAGTCTTGCCGGCGCCATTGGGGCCCAGCAAGGCGAAAATTTCTCCACGTCGGATTTCCAGGTCGATGCCTTGCAGCGCCTGGAAACCCGACTTATAGGTTTTGGATAAACCTTGGATCGAGATGACGCTATCCACACAAGCCTCTTGATAGGTAGGGATCTGCCGATTCTACCCAAGGGATGCGTAGTCCCTGTGGCTTAAGTGGGTAATTACTGTTTCCGGCTGCGCCGAACAATGCTAAACGGCCGGCAATGCGGCGCGCTTGTCGTGGCGGGCCAGGCGAGTCAGCAAATGTTCAACTTCGCCGCGGGCCGTGGCCGACATGGGGCTGGCCGGGCGACGTTGCGCGGCGGACGTCAGGATACCCCGGCGCATCATCACGTACTTGCGTACGGCCAGGCCAGCGCCAGGCTGCTGTTCATAGCGCAACAAGGGCAGATGCGCGTCGAACAGGTCATGCGCAGCCTCGCGCTCGCCGGCGGCATTCAGGCGCACCACGTCGCACAGCATGTCGGGGAAGCAATAACCAGTATTGGCGCCGTCGGCACCGCGCTCGACCTCATAGTCGAGGAACAGGCCATTGTTGCCGCACAGAATCGAAATATGCCGCATCGACCCATCCTTCTCGAACCCGCGCAGGGTGGAAATCTTTTCCAGGCCCGGCCAGTCCTCATGCTTGAGCATGACGCAAGACGGCAGCTCCTGCACGATGCGGCGGATCACGCCAGGCGTCATCTGCACCGAAAACGTCAGCGGATAATCCTGCAGTACGAAGGGCACATCGGTGCCTATCGCTTCCACCGCCTGGCGGTAATAGTTGACGATCTGGTCGTCGGTGCGCAGGCTGTTGGGCGGCGCGATCATCACCCCGGCCGCGCCCAGCGCCATGACCTCATGCGTCAGCGCGCGCATGGCGGCGAACCCGGGCGCCGACACGCCCACCACCACCGGCAGGCGCGCGGCCCGGCGGATGACCTGGCCAGCCACCGCCACGGACTCCGCATGTTCCAGCTTGGGCGCTTCGCCCAGTTGCCCGAGCACGGTCAAACCGGTGGAGCCGCACTCCAGATAGAAATCCGTCATGCGGTCCACCGACGCTGTGTCGATGGCGCCATCATCGAAGAACGGCGTGGGGGCAATGGGAAAAACGCCTTTGGCGTCTGCGGTTAGCAACATGCTGCGACTCCCTCGATAGGTGGTGGAACGGGACTCGATCTTAACCGCAGCTACCCCGTACCACCTGATGCAGCGCAACATTCAGCGCCGCCGTCGCCCCGAGTCCGGCCAGTTGGTGATGCCGGGATAGGGATGATTGCCCATGGACTGGATCTGCCGCAGAAAGGAATTGACCAGACTCTCGTCCAGCAGACGCCGTGGCAACTCGCCGATCAGGTCTCGCAGCACACTCATATTGTCCGCGCCGGGGCGTAGCGTGGCGCGGGCACTCAGCATGTCCGGCAGCACCCGGTCGCAGCACCAGGCGATGTAGTCCGCCACTTTGCCCGTATGCGCGCCGGCCGCCACATGGAAACTGGGCACACCGTCCTGCGGCAGCGTTTCATGCCACCAGCCGCGCGGGATGTACAGCATGTCTCCCGCTTCCAGCCAGACATCGAGCACCGGGTGCAGTGGGCACTCCTTTTCGCGCGAGGCGCTGTTCTGTTCCGGCATGGGCAGCGGAAACGTCGGACAGTACAAGCGCCAGCGCTTGCGCCCCAGCAATTGCACGGCCCACACGTCGTGAGTGTCCCAGTGCTTGCCGAAGGCGCAATCGCCACGCATCGAGACATAGCCGTTGGCCACCAGCCGATGGCCGGTGTATTCCGCGATCCTGTCGCACACGCGCGCGACTTTGCGGCAGCGCAGGTCGAGGCGGCTCATGATCAGCGTGGCGCCCTCCTCGATATAGCGCCGCACCTCGGTTGCCAGCAGGCGCAAGCGGCGATCGTCGATGTCTTGATAAGACTGGACGAAAAGCTCTGGCGGAATCAACTGCCCTTTGCGCAGTTGAATCTCGGCCTCGGCCAGATTCCAGGAATGCAGGATGTCGTCGACATCACTCCAGGTGAAAAGCGGCGCGCCGCCCAACGCGCCGCGGACCAGCAGATGGTGACGCTCAAAGTAGATTTGAAAAAATTCGCTGCGAGATAGGCCGAAGTCCAGCATTGGGTTCTCCAGGTTGCGTGAGGACAAATGAGACCGATGGATAAATCGGTCCCGGTCGTACTAGCTACGCACTGGATTCTGAACACTCCGCGGAAAATTCGAGCAAGGTGACGCGGAAATAGGACTACTCCCGCATTTTTTCTTCCGATCGGCGTGAAAATTTCACGCCGATCGGCGTTTGAGCACACTCAATGGCTGATCATCCACGGCCTGCTGTTGGCGAATGTCTTGCCACCATCGGCCGTCTTGCGGGTCTTGCCAGGCAGTTTGCCGCCGCCGCAGCAACCGCAATTCATGCCGTGGCCGCCGCGTGAACTGCGCGGCTCGTTGGCATTGCGCTCGTTCATAGCATGCGCCCGGTTCACCGCCGAGGACAAGGCGCCCAGCGCGGGCGCGCCGCCGATGATGCGCGGAGCCTCGCCCCCGCACTCGGGGCAAGCCGCCGCATCGCGCCACGCCGCCAGCGGACGCATTACCGCGAATTCCCCGCACACGGGGCAGCTGTAGTCGTATAAAGGCATGGCGCGATCTCCTTACAGGTCCGGCGACAAGGGCATATCGACGCCGCCGCTGATCGCCTTGATCGGTCCGCTGACCGAGGGCTGGATGTCGAAGTCGAAGATTTCGGTCGGCAGCCACAGCGTGGCGCAGGCGTTGGGAATATCGACCACGCCGCTGATGTGCCCCTGCACCGGCGCCGTACCCAGGATGGAGTACGCCTGCGCCCCGGAGTAGCCGAACTTCTTCAGGTATTCGATGGCATTGAGGCAAGCCTGGCGATAGGCGATGTGCACATCGAGGTAATGCTGGCTGCCCTTTTCATCAACGGAAATGCCTTCGAAGATCAGGTAATCCTTGTAATTCGGAGTAATGGGGCTGGGCTTGAAGATCGGGTTCTTGATGGCGTACTTTTCCATCCCGCCCTTGATCAGGCTGACGCGCATATGGATCCAGCCGGCCATTTCAATGGCGCCGCAGAACGTGATCTCGCCATCGCCTTGCGAGAAGTGCAGGTCACCCACCGACAGGCCGCCGCCCTTCACATACACGGGGAAGAACACACGCGAACCGCGCGACAGATCCTTGATGTCGCAATTACCGCCGTGTTCGCGCGGCGGCACCGTGCGCGCGCCTTCGGCCGCGGCCTTGTCGCGTGCCGCGCCGGTCAGCTTGCCCATGTGCGCGGTCTTGGGCGCGGGCGGATTGGCCAGCGGCGGCACGCGATTGGGATTGGTGTCGATCAGCGCCTGTTCACGCTTGTTCCAGGTGTCGAGCATGGCCTGGTCGGGCAGGCAGCCGATCAGGCCTGGGTGGATCAGGCCGGCGAAATTGACGCCGGGGATGTGGCGCGAGCTGGTGAACATGCCGTGGAAATCCCAGATGGATTTCTGCGCTTGCGGGAAATGCTCGGTCAGGAACCCGCCGCCGTTCTTCTTGCTGAAGAAGCCGTTGAAGCCCCACAGGCTGTCCGGCTTGGCGCCGATGTCGAGGAAGTCGACCACCAGCAGATCGCCCGGTTCGGCCCCTTCAACGCCGACCGGGCCGGACAGGAAGTGCACCGTCGACAGATCGACATCGCGCACGTCGTCGGCGCTGTCGTCGTTCTTGATGGCGCCGCCGGTCCAGTCATAGGTTTCCAGCACGAAGTCGTCGCCCGGCTTGACCCACACCGAGATGGGGATGTCCGGGTGCCAGCGATTATGGATGTTTTCGTTTTCGTAGGGCGACTGCGCCAGATCGACTTTGATCAGGGTATCGGGCATGACTTGCTCCTTTGGTGGATTGAGCGGGCACAGAGTGTGGGCACTGAGCAGGCACTAAATGCGGCCACGAAATGTGGACACTGAGCATCGCTGGGTATGAAGAAGAAAAAGACCTACACGGACAAGTAGCGGCTGATGGTCTGCTCGTCCACCTCATCGCGCTTGTTCTCGTGCACGAAGCGGCCCTTGTCGATGACGATCAGGCGATCGGCGATCTGCATGGTGAAGCTGAGCACCTGCTCGGACACCACGATGGCCAGATCCTTGAGCTTGCGGATTTCCAGCAAGGTGCGGGCGATGTCCTTGATGATGGACGGCTGGATGCCTTCAGTGGGCTCATCCAGCATCAGCACCTTGGGGCCGGTGACCAGGGCGCGCGCGATGGCCAGCTGTTGCTGCTGGCCGCCGGACAGGTCGCCGCCACGGCGGCGGCGCATGTCATGCAGCACCGGGAACAAGGCGAAAATCTCGTCCGGCAGCGGATCGCGCAGGGCGCGGCCACGCAGGCCGGTGCGAATGTTCTCTTCCACCGTCAACGTGGGAAAGATCATGCGTCCCTGCGGCACATAGGCGACGCCGGAGCGCACCCGCTGGAAGCTTTCCATGCGGGTGATGTCCACGCCGTCGACTTCCACCTTGCCGCCCATGGCGGGCAGCACGCCCATCATGGTCTTGAACAGCGTGGTCTTGCCCATGCCGTTGCGGCCCATCACCGCCACGATCTCGCCCTTGGCGATGTTGAGGTCCACGCCGTGGATCACACGGCTCTGGCCATATCCGGATTGCAGTCCCGATACGTTGAACATGGTTCTTCTCCAAGGAGGGGGCTGAGGCCGGAGCTATGCACGATGCCTGTGCTTAGTCTATGGCCAGAGCGATGGCTTGAGCCGGTGACCGTCTCAAT
Source organism: Bordetella sp. LUAb4 (assembly GCF_021325795.1). Lineage (GTDB taxonomy): Bacteria > Pseudomonadota > Gammaproteobacteria > Burkholderiales > Burkholderiaceae_B > Bordetella_C. The sequence goes on from NZ_JAHPZX010000002.1 coordinate 861,350, forward strand.
GGCCTAGATACACTTCGATGACGCGCGGGTCGTTCTGCACCTTGTCCATCGACCCTTCGGCCAGGACCTTGCCTTGATGCAGCACCGTCACCTTGTGCGCGATGTTCTTGACAAATTCCATGTCGTGCTCGATGACGATCATCGAACGGTTCTTGCTGATGCGGTTCAGCAGCTCGGCGGTCTTTTCGCGTTCGGACACGCTCATGCCCGCCACCGGCTCGTCCAGCATCATCAATTCCGGCTCCTGCATAAGCAGCATGCCGATTTCCAGCCACTGCTTCTGTCCGTGCGACAGCAGCTCGGCGGACTTGTCCAGCATGTCCTCCAGGAAGATGTCTTCCGCCACCTGCTCCACCCGCTCGATCACATCGGCGGTCAGGCGGAAGGCCATCGCGCCGAGCACGCTGCGGCCACGCGGGAAAGACACTTCCAGGTTCTCGCGTACCGACAGGGTTTCGTAGATGGAGGGCGTCTGGAATTTACGGCCGACGCCAGCGCGCACGATCTGGTGTTCCGCCATCTTGGTCAGCTCGACATCGTTGAAGCGTATCGAACCGGACGTTGCCTTGGTACGCCCGCAGATCAGATCCAGCACGGTGGTCTTGCCGGCGCCATTGGGACCGATCACCACGCGCAGTTCGCCCTTGTCGACGTACAGGTTGAGATCGTTGACGGCGACGAAGCCGCCGAAGGCCACGGTCAGGCCCTCCACGTAGAGCGCGAACTCCTGAGGCGGGGTTACCGTGCTGTTAAGAATAGGCGGATTCATGCGGCCTCCGTAGTGCTGGGGGCGGGTTTGGCTTCGGGTATGGCTTCGGTTTTGGTTGCGGGCTTGGTTGCCGGCTTGGCGATCTCCTGCGCCCGCCGTGCCAGCCTCGGCTTGACGTACTGCGCATAGAGGCCGGCCAGCCCGTTGGGGAAAGCCATCACCACGGCGATGAACAGGCCGCCCATCAGGAACAGCCACAGCTGCGGAAAGCTTTCCGAGAAATAGCTTTTGCCGAAGTTCACCAGCAGCGTGCCGTACACGGCGCCCAACAGGGACAGCCGGCCCCCCACCGCCGCGAAGATCACCATCTCGATGGAGGGCACGATGCCGACGAAGGACGGCGACATGAAACCGACCTGCAGCGTGAACATGGCGCCGCCGATGGCCGAGAACACCGCGGCCACGCAGAACACGAACACCTTGAAGCTGGACACGTCGTAGCCGGAAAAACGCACCCGCTCTTCCTTGTCGCGCATCGCCATCAGCAGCTTGCCCAGCTTGGACGACAGCAGGAAACGGCCGAACAGGATGCAGGCGAACAACAGTACCGCCGTGACGAAATACAGGATGACGCGCGCCGAGTCGGTACGGATATCCCATCCCAGCAGCGTGCGCAGGTCGGTGATGCCGTTGACGCCGCCCGTAAAGCCCTGTTGGCCGATGATCAGCACCGACAGGATCAAGGCCACGGCCTGCGTCACGATGGCGAAATAGGTGTCGCCCACACGCCGCTTGAACATGGCCACGCCCAGCACCAGGGCCAGCAACGCCGGCACGATGGGCACGGCGAACAGCGTGAAGATGAAGCTCTTGAACGGTACCCAGAACCACGGCAGGGACGTGAGCTGGTTCCAGTCCATGAAATCCGGGATGCCGGGCGTGGACTGGATCTTGGTGGCTTCCACGCTGGACGCTTCCAGCTTCAGGAACATCGCCATGCAGTAGCCGCCCAAGCCGAAGAACACGCCCTGCCCCAGACTGAGGATGCCGCCATAGCCCCAGCACAGCACCAGGCCCAGCGCCACGAAGGCATAGGTCAGGTACTTGCCCACCAGGTTCAGCCGGAAGCCGTCCAGCAGCAAGGGGAAGACGATGAAGAGAAGCGCCGCCAGGATGGCGATTCCGATCAGGCCTTCACGGCCGCCCAGGACGTTTTTGTATAGGGTTTTCACGTTCGTGCTCCCACCGCCTACTTGCGGACCTTGATTGAGAACAACCCTTGCGGGCGCAGCATCAGGATGATGACCACCGCGGACAGGGTCAGCACCTTGGCCATGGAGCCGGTCAGGAAGAACTCCGACACGGACTGGGTCTGGGCGATGACGAAGGCCGACGCGATGGTGCCGTACAGGCTGGCCGCGCCACCGAACACCACGGTCAGGAACGTATCGACGATGTACAGCGAACCGCTGGTCGGACCGGTCGAACCTATGGTGGTGAAGGCCGCGCCGGCGATGCCCGCGATACCGCAGCCCAGCGCGAAGGTCACGCGGTCGACCCGCTTGGTATCGATGCCCACCGAGCCGCTCATCACCCGGTTCTGCACCGTGGCCCGCACATGCAGGCCCCAGGTGGAACGGAACAAGGCCAGCAGCAGGCCGCAGGTGAGTATCACGGTGATGATCATCACCACCAGACCATTGACGGGAATATCGACGCCGGGCAGCGGCTGCACCGATCCCATCAGCCATTCCGGCAGGGTCGGGCTGACTTCGCGCGGGCCGAAGATGGAGCGCAGCGCCTGCTGCATGACCAGCGATAGGCCCCAGGTCGCCAGCAGCGTGTCCAGCGGGCGACGGTACAGATGGCGGATCATCAGCCACTCCACCAGCCAGCCCAGCGCGAAGGCGACGGCGAAGGCCGCCGCGATGGCGCAGAAAAAGTAGTAAGGCATGAGCGACGGCAGGTATTGCTGCGTCAGCTCCGAAAACAGATATGTCGTGTAGGCGCCGACGGCGAGAAACTCCCCGTGCGCCATGTTGATGACCCCCATCTGGCCGAAAATGATGGCCAGGCCCAGGGCCATGAGCAAGAGAACGCTGAAGACGGACAGGCCATTGAAGCCCTGCATCAGGAGAATGGCACCCAGGTCTGAGAAGGATTCCATGGCTGGCCTCGAGGTAGACGTTGATACGGTCGCGCGGACAGCGGACGGCAAGGCGGCCGCCGTCCGCGCACTGGCTTACTGATAGCCCTTGGGGAAGGGATCCGGCTTGATCAAGTCCTTGGTTTCGAAGACCACGTCGAACTGGCCGTCCTTGCGGATCTGGCCCACGCGGGTGCGGCTCCACAAGTGGTGGTTGGGGTCGACTTTCACGTAGCCTTCCGGCGCATCCGTGAATTCCTGGCCCGGGGCCGCCGCCACCACCTTGTCGACGTCGAAGCTGCCGGCCTTCTCGACCGCCATCTTCCACAGCCACGGTCCCAGGTAAGCCGCCTGCGTGACGTCACCGATCACCGCGTTGGCGCCGTACTTGGCTTTGAAGGCGGCCACGAACTTCTTGTTATTGGGGTTGTCCAGGCTTTGGAAGTACTTCATGCACGACCAGAAGCCTTCGGCGTTTTCACCGCCTATCCCCAGCAGTTCGTCCTCGGTCACGGAAAGCGTCAGCAGCTTCTGCTTGTCGGCGGTGACGCCGGCGGCCTTCAGTTGCTTGTAGAAGGACACGTTGCTGCCGCCCACCACGTCGGCGAACACGACGTCCGGCTTCTTCAGCTTGATCTTGTTGATCAGCGAACCGAACTGCGTGTGGCCCAGGGGGAAATAATCCTCGCCCACCACTTCGCCCTTGAGCACGTTCTCGATGTGCTTGCGGGCGATCTTGTTCGAGGTGCGCGGCCAGATGTAGTCCGAGCCCACCAGGTAGAACGTCTTGGCTTTTTTCTCTTCGTGCAGCCAGTTCAGGCTGGCGAGAATCTGCTGGGTGGCTTCCTGGCCGGTGTAGAACACGTTCTTGGACTGCTCCAGGCCTTCGTAGAAGGTCGGGTAGTAAAGCAGGCCGTTTTCCTTTTCGAACACCGGCAGCACCGCCTTGCGCGAAGCCGAAGTCCAGCAGCCGAATACGGTGGCGACCTTGTCGCTGACCAGCAGCTTGCGCGCCTTTTCAGCGAAGGTGGGCCAGTCGGACGCGCCGTCTTCCTGGATGATCTTGATCTGGCGGCCCAGAATACCGCCGGCGGCGTTGATCTGCTCGATCGCCAGGCGCTCGGCCTGGATGGAGCCGGTTTCGCTGATGGCCATGGTGCCGGTGGCCGAGTGCAATTGGCCCACGGTCACTTCGGTGTCGGTCACGGCCCGCCCCGTGGTGTTGACGACGGCCGTGGCGGGTCCGGCGGCGCGGCTGAAAGCGGGCATGCCCAGCAGCGGCAGCGATGCCAGCGTCAGTGCCGCGCGCCGGCGCGAGGGCGACGCGAGTTCGTTTTGGAAGGGGGGTTTGCGAGACATCGAACGCTCCTTGCGGATGAGACGCTTTAGGGGAAACCCGATGTCGCGGCGATGGTTCAATATGCGCCGCGCCCGGGGGTTCGATGCAATACTAGGAACCTATGACGCAGCGCAACATACGTTGATTGACGTAGTGGCCGTGCCGCCCCCAGCGGGTACAAAGCAGGCATACGTCAATCAACGCATACGTAGATACCTGAACACAACAAGGGACAGCAAGCGTGGACGCCAGCGCAACTCAACGCATCGTCAAGATCAGGCGCGACTACAACACGTGGGTCGCCAACGAGACCTTGGAAGACTACGCACTGCGTTTCACGCCGCTGTCCTTCCGCAAATGGTCGGAGTTCCGCGTCGCCAATACGGCGGTGGGCGCCCTCTCCTTTCTGGCGCTGGAAGCCATAGGCGGCGCGCTGGCCTTGAACTACGGGTTCATCAACGCCTTCTGGTCCATCATGGCCGTGTCGGTGCTGATCTTCCTTACCGGCTTGCCGATTGCCTATTACGCCGCCCGCCATGGGCTGGACATGGACCTGCTCACGCGCGGCGCCGGCTTCGGCTACATCGGTTCGACCATCACTTCGCTGATCTATGCCTCCTTCACCTTCATCTTCTTCGCCCTGGAAGCGGCCATCATGGCGCTGGCGATCGAGCTGTGTACGGGCTTGCCGCTATCGCTGGGCTATCTGGTGTGCGCGGTGGTCATCATCCCTTTCGTCACTTATGGCATCACGCTGGTGAACCGGCTGCAGGCCTGGACGCAGCCGGTGTGGCTAGTGCTGCTGGTGCTGCCGTATGTGTTCATCCTGATGAAGGATCCGGGCGCGCTCGCGGGCCTGTTCGACTATGCCGGACGTGCCGGTGGCGGCCATTTCGATCTGCTGATGTTCGGCGCTGGCGTCGCGGTGGGTGCGTCGCTCATTACGCAGATCGGCGAGCAGGTCGACTTCCTGCGCTTTCTGCCCGCCAAGACGGCCGCCAATCGCAAGCGCTGGTGGCTGGCCCTGCTCTGTGCGGGACCAGGCTGGATCGTGCCCGGCGCGGCCAAGATGCTGGCCGGCGCCTTCCTTGCGTACCTGGCTTTGCAACATGGCGTGCCGGCGGCCAAGGCGGCGGATCCTACCAAGATGTACCTGGTGGCCTTCGGCTATGTCTTCGCGCATCCGGCCTGGGCCTTGGGCGCGATGACCTTGTTCGTGGTGATTTCCCAGGTCAAGATCAACGTCACCAATGCCTACGCCGGTTCGCTGGCCTGGTCCAATTTTTTCGCCCGCATCACCCACAGCCATCCCGGCCGCGTGGTGTGGCTGGTATTCAACGTGCTGATTGCCATCGGCCTGATGGAGATGGGCGTGTTCGACGCGCTCGAGCACGTCCTGGGCATCTTCGCGCATGTGGCCATCGCGTGGATAGGCTCGCTGGTGGCCGACCTGGTGATCAACAAGCCGCTGGGTCTGAGCCCGCGCGGCATCGAGTTCCGCCGCGCCTACCTGTACGACATCAACCCGGTGGGCGTGGGCAGCATGCTGGTGTCGCTGGTGTTGTCCCTGGTGGCCTATGCGGGCGTCTTCGGTGCGATGGCCCAGGCGCTGTCGCCCTTCATCGCCCTGCTGGCCGCCTTCGTCACCGCGCCGGCGATCGCGTGGGCCACGCGAGGCCGATATTACCTGGCCCGCCAGCCGCATGACCTGACGGGTCTGGCGGAGAAAACGGCCTGTGGCGCAGGTTGCGGTGCCGGTGGCGAAGGCGACGGATGCGCCAGTCCCTGTCGCGACCTTGCGGGGCGTGCCGAGGTTGGCGCGAACGGTGACCTGGCGGTTGGCGCGGGTGCTGCGGTGAAGGTCTACAGCCTGCGCTGCGTCATCTGTTCCAACCTGTTCGAGTCGCAGGACATGGCGCAGTGCCCCGCGTACAACGGCGTCATCTGCTCCCTGTGCTGCACGCTGGACGCCCGTTGCCAGGACCGCTGCAAGACCGATTCACGCCTGCAGGATCAACTGGGCGCGGCCCTGAGGCGCGTGCTGCCAGGCGCCGCCACGCCCCTGTTCCATACCCGGCTGGCCCACTACCTGGTCATCATCGGCATGATAGGCGGGCTGCTGGCCGCCATCCTGTCGCTGGTCTACTTCCAGGAAGCCGTCACCTTCGCGCAAATAGGCGCCGACACCTCGGCGCTGCGTTCGACGTTCCTGAAGCTGTTCGCCGCGCTGCTGCTGATCGGCGGCGTGGCCGCGTGGTGGTTGGTGCTGACCAACGAAAGCCGCCAGGTGGCGCAAGAGGAATCGGACCGCCAGACCAATCTGCTGCTGAAGGAAATCGAAGCCCATCGCGAAACCGACGCCCAACTGCAGAAGGCCAAGGAAGCCGCCGAGGCCGCCAACCTGGCCAAGAGCCGTTTCATGGGCGGCATGAGCCATGAATTGCGCGCGCCGCTGAACAGCATCCTGGGCTATGCGCAGATCCTGCAGCGTGATGCCGCCATGCCCACGGGGCGGCGCGAAGCCATCGACGTCATCCATCGCAGCGGCAAGCATCTGATCGGCCTGATCGACGGCCTGCTCGACATCGCCCGCATCGAAGCGGGCAAGCTGCGACTGGAGACCGCGGACTTGCGGCTGCCGGAATTCCTGGACCAGATCGTCAGGATGTTCCAGCCGCAGACCGCGCTCAAGGAGCTGGCTTTCCATTACGAGGCGGCGCCCAATCTGCCCAAGATCGTCCACATCGACGAGAAGCGGCTGCGCCAGATCCTCATCAACCTGATGAGCAATGCGGTCAAATTCACCCGTGGCGGCCACGTGGCGCTGCGCGTGCGCTATGCCTCGAACATGGTGCAGATGGAAGTCGAGGACAGCGGCGCGGGGATACCGGCGGAAGACCTGGAGCGCATCTTCATGCCCTTCGAACGCAGTTGGGCGGCGACCGAGCAGGCCGATACCGGTACCGGCCTGGGCCTGACCATCTGCCGCATGTTGACGGGCATCATGGGCGGTGAATTGACGGTACGCAGTGAAGTCGGCAAGGGCAGCGCGTTCACCTTGAAACTGTTCCTGCCGGAGGTGCGTTCGCCGCGCAGCGATCTGCGGCCCAGCGGTCCCGTGGTCGGCTACGCCGGGGAACGGCGCAGCGTGTTGATCGTCGACGACCAGCCCTCGCAGCGCCGCATCCTGCGCGCCATGCTGGAGCCTTTGGGGTTTGACATCCATGAAGCGAGCAATGGACAGGACTGCCTGGCGCAGGTGCACACACTGCGGCCGGCCCTGATCCTGATGGACATCTCCATGCCTGGCCTGCCGGGGTCGGAAGTGTGCCGCGTATTGCGTGATCAAGGGGTGGCCGTGCCTGTGATCATCGTGTCGGCCAATGCCTACAGCCTGGATCCCAAGGAAGCGGTGGAGGCGGGTCTTACCGACTGGATGATGAAGCCGGTCAACTTGGATGATCTACTCAGCAAGATCGGCCTGCATCTGAAACTGGAGTGGGTGCTGCAAGCCCTGCCGCCCGATCCACAGGCGCCCAACGAGGCGAGCCTGCGCTTGGTGGCGCTGGAGCGCGAGGATGCCGAGTCCCTGCTGGAGTTGGGCGCCATGGGCTACATCAAGGGGATTTTCGCGCGCCTGGACGAGATCCGCGCGCGCGCGCCGCACACCGCGCCCTTGATCGACCACCTGGCGCTGCTGGCCAAGGATTTCCGGCTGACCGAATACAACACGCTATTGAAGGAGTATGTACAGCACCATGCCGCAAGCCTCCGATAATAAATTGGTGATGCTGGTCGATGACACGCCCGACAACTTGAAAATGCTGTCGGATGCGTTGGACGAGGCCGGCTATATGGTCGTTGTCGCCACGGATGGGGCGTCGGCCTTGGAGCGATTGGATTTCGTGCTGCCGGACATCGTGCTGATGGATGCCTTGATGCCGGTGATGGATGGTTTCGAGGCCTGCCGTCGCATCAAGGCGCATCCGGTGGCGGCCCATGTACCGGTGGTCTTCATGACCGGGCTGACCGAACCGGAGCATGTGGTGCGTGGATTTCAGGCGGGTGGCATCGATTACGTCACCAAGCCCATCGATACCGATGTGGTGCTGGCGCGGCTGGACGCGCATCTGCGCAATGCCCGCATCATGTCGGTGGCCATGAACGCCATGGACGCGGTAGCCAATGCGGTGGTAGTGCTGGACGGGCAAGGCCAGGTGACGTGGAAGACGAGCAAGGCGCGGCTATGGTTGAGTGAATATTTCGATCATGCTGAAAGCAGCGCGGGACTGCCGCCGGTGCTGACGACGTGGATCGCACAACAGCTGGAGCGGCCGCGGGCGGAGGATGCAGCGGCGTTCACGGTCACGGCGGGCAATGGCCGTGATCATGGCAATGCTAATGCTGATGGCGGTGCCGGTGCCGGTGCCGGTGCTGCCGCTGCTTCTCAAAACGCTGGCCGGCGGGAACTACGTCTGCGCCTTACCGCGTCGCGCAAGGCGGGCGAATACGTGCTGCTGATGGACGAGCGCGAACTGCCCGCCGCCGCGTCCGACACCTTGGCGGCGGCGTACCAGCTGACCGCGCGCGAAGGCGAAGTACTGCAGTGGCTGGCCAAGGGCAAGACCAATCGGGATATCGGCGAGATCCTCGGCATGGCGCCACGCACCGTCAACAAGCACTTGGAGCATGTGTATGTGAAGCTGGGCGTGGAAACCAGGGCCGCGGCTACGGCTTTGGTGTTGACGCATAGGCATAAAGGGGCGGCTTAGGGTCGTCCCAGGCCATGCGTCCGCCGACGTGCCGTATCAATCCAGGTTTGATGCCACTGCGTAAAATCGACAACGCCCGTTGGCAACGACCGATGCTCAGTCGCGGAGGTTAGCGCGAAGCATGTTGCAGAAGAGCGCGCCTTGTTCGATCGCATCGTCTAGGGCGATATGAGTATGTGGATGCTTGTCGAACCAGTCACGAGGCATGTTGCGCTTGGTACTGTTTCGATATGGGGTTTTGAGCAACGCCATGGCGTAGGTCTTCATGTCCAGAGCCGAATGGCTGAATGGACTCTCACCGACGAAACGCATCAGGTACCAGTACACGAACAAGAAATCGAAACCTGCGGGATAGGCGACAAACACAGGCTTGCCCTTCAAGCCTTTGATCCAATGCACGTAGGCACGCATCGCGGTCTCCGGATCCTGCGGGTCCTGACGACACGCCGCCCAAGCTTCCGGCTGGGTTGCCCACCACTGAGCGGTCGCTGGATGAGCCGTAGCGCCGTCCAGCGTTTTCAAGTTCGCTGAGAAGGTGGCGACCAGTTGCTTGTCTGGCGTGTAGGCGGCAGAACCGAAGCTGAGCATGGAATGCGGACCCGGGATGGGGCCGTCAGTCTCAACGTCGGTGCTGATGTAGATCTCGGTCATGTACTTCGCTCCAAATTCAATAGCCTTTGCACAAGGCTAATTTCGACGTCTACTTCTGCTTGCACAATTCGCTGTGGTATTTACGTAAGGCTTTCTTCGGACTTAGACGCCTACCTCTACATCAACGATAGCTGACGTCCCGACACGATCCACGTAATAGTGGACTTCGACCACATGGGAAACATCAGTGCAACAAGCGGTTCCACTGCCGGGATTCCTGCAGAACCAACTCGTCCACGTTCTCAGGCGTTTTGTTTCGCAAGCTCACCATGTAGCCTAGGCCTTCGAGCTGCTTGCGTACATTGGCACCAGCCAACATCTTGTTGATGGAGCAATTCAGACGAGAAATTACATACGATGGGGCTTCAGCTGACGTGAAGATACCTGACCAATCACTATTCTCAAGATCCGGAAAGCCAAGTTCTCTCATGCGTGCCTCATCTCGCGCCAGGCCCCGCGCCACCGACTAGCAGTTGGTCCCGACTCCGAGCCGTTTAAACAAGTCATGTGACATCAACCGCGCGACACGGCCATTGCCGCGGAGGAAGCGGTGGATCCAAAGGACTGCCGGGTTTTATGCCGGATCGAGAACGGATTTTTTTCTATAAATATCAGTGCGTTTTATTGAACTGTTGATAAAAATATGCCGGATCTAATGCCGGTTACTCGGCCGGACGAGTGGTCAGCCAAACTATCTGGCTGACCACTTCTGAAGGTGGTCAGAACGACCGTTGCACCTTTTAGCAGTTGTTGAAGGCGCGCGTAGCGGAACGACCGAGTCAGCCAAGCCAGGCAGCCACGGCTTGTGGCCATGGCTGCCTGAGGCGTTCGTTGCCGCGGGTATGGCCGACACAAGTAAAACTCACCCTGCGGCGCGCAGCTCCAATCCTCCGGCCACGGCTAAGCGCAGCGACTCACGGCGCGACTCATGGTCGAATTGCGCGTCTTCCGTCGAACCGTGCAGGGCCGTGGTGGACGAGCGGCCGCCCTCGATGGCTCGCGTGACCGCATCGAAATAGCCAGTGCCGACCTCGCGCTGGTGGCGCACCGCGGTGAAGCCCAGCGTCGCCGCCGCGAACTCCTTTTCCTGCAGCTCGACGAAGGCGCTCATCTGGCGGCGCGCATAGCCGTGCGCCAGTTCGAACATGCCATAGTTCAGCGAGTGGAAACCGGCCAGCGTGATGAACTGGAACTTGTAGCCCATGGCGCCCAATTCCCGCTGGAACTTGGCGATGACCGAATCGTCCAGGTTCTTCTTCCAGTTGAACGAAGGCGAGCAGTTGTAGGCCAGCATCTTGCCCGGATATTCCTTCTGCAGGGCTTCGGCGAAGCGGCGCGCGTATTCCAGATTGGGCGTGCCCGTCTCGCACCAGACCAGGTCGGCATAGGGTGCGTAGGCCAGGCCGCGCGAGATGGCCTGATCCAAGCCGGCGCGCGTGCGGTAAAAACCTTCGACCGTACGTTCGCCGGTGATATAGGGCCGGTCATTCTCGTCGACATCGCTGGTGACCAGGTCGGCGGCATCGGCGTCGGTGCGGGCCAGCAGCAAGGTGGGCACACCCAACACGTCGGCCGCCAGGCGCGCGGAGATCAGCTTGGCAACGGCTTCGCGGGTAGGCACCAGCACCTTGCCGCCCATATGGCCGCACTTCTTCACCGAGGCCAGTTGATCCTCGAAGTGAACCCCGGCGGCGCCCGCTTCGATCATGCCCTTCATCAGTTCGAAGGCGTTGAGCACGCCCCCGAAGCCGGCTTCGGCGTCGGCCACGATGGGGGCGAAATAGTCCACGTAACCGCACTGCCCTGCTTCCTTGCCTTCCATCCACTGGATCTGGTCGCAGCGTGTGAGGGTGTTATTGATGCGGCGGACAGCGGCGGGAACGGAATCGGCGGGATACAGGGACTGGTCGGGATACATCTGTCCGGCCAGGTTGGCGTCGCCGGCGACCTGCCAGCCGGACAGGTAGATGGCCTTCAGCCCGGCCTTGACCTGCTGCATGGCCTGGTTGCCGGACAGCGCGCCCAGCGAGTTGACGAAAGGCTCGTCGTGCAACAGTTGCCACAGCCGCGCGGCGCCTTGCTGCGCCAGGCTGTATTCCGGCACGCGCGAGCCGCGCAGCTTCACCACTTCGGCGGCGTCATAGCCCCGCTTGATGCCCTGCCAACGGGGGTTTTCGGCCCAATCCTGCTGCAGACGTTGAATGTCGGTTTCCCGGTTCGTCATGGTCTTGCTCCTGGAAGTTTTGAGTAAAGATGCCGAACTGCAAAGCGACCTAGACTTGCCGGCCGCCGATTCACCGAATCATCGTTGCGCACTTGAAGTTGCCGCCTGGGACTCGCTTGCGGCGTCTATCTATCGCACACAACCTTGATTCGTTGGATAACAGTCTAGGTTTTTGCTGCGGGGCAAAATCACTCAAACACTTCTACAAGACAAAATATTTTATGCATATAAATCAATGATATACAGAATTCAAACCGGATTATGAAATGAAACTCATCGCCTTGAAATGCACCCTTATCGCGGCGCGGCACGCTTTTTCATCACGTTTCATCTAAATTTCATAATGTGAAAAATACTCAAAAGTCAGAAGGTCATCACGGGTCGATAAGGACGAGTGACAGGCAGCCTAAAATGTCGGTCTGACTGATTTTGTGTATCGCCATGACTTTGCAAGATGCGCCCCTGGGGCATGAGGTCGCTTATCCCGACCGGTACGATCCCTCGCTGTTGTTTCCCATCGACCGCGCGCCCAATCGGGCGGCGTTGGAAATTTCGGCGGACAGCTTGCCGTTCGCCGAGGGCGTGGACATCTGGAATGCCTACGAGGTGTCCTGGCTGGATCCGCGCGGCAAGCCGCACGTGGCGCTGGCGAGTTTCACGGTGCCTGCCACCACGCCGTGCATCATCGAATCCAAGTCGTTCAAGCTCTATCTGAATTCCTATAACCAGGAACGCATGCCGGACACGGCTACGGTGGCGGCGCGCATGGAACTGGATCTGAGCGCCGCAGCAGGCGGCCCGGTGGGCGTGCGCCTGATCACGCCCGAGGAGTTCAATATGCAGCGCATCGCCGAACTGGATGGCGTCTGCCTGGATGACCTCGATGTCGAGATCGAAGCCTATACGCCCGCACCGCACTTGCTACGGGTCGCGGATCAGGCCGACATCGTGGAAGAAACGCTGACTTCACGCCTGTTGAAGTCGAACTGCCCCGTCACCGGGCAACCCGATTGGGGCAGCGTGCGTATCCACTACCGCGGACCACGTATCGACCGCGCCGGCCTGCTGGCCTACATCGTGTCTTTCCGCCAGCACGCCGATTTCCACGAACACTGCGTCGAACGCATGTTCTCGGACATCCTGCGGACGTGCCAACCTGAAACGCTGTCGGTTTATGCGCGCTACACCCGACGCGGAGGACTGGATATCAATCCCTGGCGAGCAACCAAGGGGATGCCGGCGCCGGCCGATACGCGCACGGCGCGGCAGTAACCGGAGCGCGGCGGCACCGCCGCGTCAAAGGGCTTTTTCGCGTATCGCGGGCCAGGCGCGCTGCAAGTAGTAGAGCATCGACCACACCGTCAGGATCGCGGCGATGAGGATCAGGATATCTCCCAAGACCCGCATGCTGATGCCATGGATAGGCTGGTTGTACAGCAGGCAAGGAATGGCAATCATCTGGGCGGCGGTCTTGAACTTGCCCAGGCGATGCACCGCCACGCTGGCGCTGGCGCCGATCTTCGCCATCCATTCGCGCAAGGCCGAAATGGTGATTTCCCGGCCGATGATGATCAGGGAAATGAAAGCGTCCACCCGGCTCAGGTCCAGAAGAACAATCAGCGCGGCGCAAACCATCAGCTTGTCCGCCACGGGATCCAGGAAGGCGCCAAACGCCGACGTCTGGTTCCAGCGCCGCGCCAGCCAGCCGTCGAACCAGTCGGTCAACGCGGCGACGATAAAGGACACCGCGGCCAAGGTGTCACGGTGTCCTTCGCTAAGCCAACTGCCAGGAAGATAAAACAGGCCCACCACCAGGGGAATCATGGCGATGCGCAGCCAGGTCAGAATGATCGGTACGTTTAGGGGCATGATGACGCGTATGCTACATCAGCCAGCGCAACAAAATTTGTCATATGGCGATTTGCAGATGATTTGTCATTACTTCGATACATATCATTCACCTGACGTCACTCTCATTCACAGCGCCCATACAGCACGCCAGCGGTGGTGAAGCGAGGGACAATGTCCACGTGCCCAGCGCTTCGGGCTGCTCACCCAGCCAGCGCCCCCTCAATGCAGCGACTCGTAGATCCGTTCCGCCAGATCCTGCGAAATCCCATCGACCGAAGCCAGCTCCTCGATACTCGCCCGCGACACGCCGGAAAACCCGCCGAACCGCGCCAATAGCCGTTGCCGCCGCCGCGCCCCCACGCCTTCGATTTCCTCCAGCCGCGAGACATTGCGCGCCTTGGCCCGCCGCGCCCGCATCCCGGTGATGGCGAAACGATGCGCTTCATCCCGCACCTGGGCAATCAGCATCAGCGCCGCGGACTCCCCGCCTAGCGCCACCGGCGGGCGCGCGTCGGGGAAGACCAGGGTTTCCAGCCCCACCTTGCGCCCCTCCCCCTTGGCCACACCGACCAGCACGGAAATATCCAGCCCCAATTCGACGAAAACCTGGCGCGCCACCTCCACCTGCCCCTTGCCGCCGTCGATCAGCACGATCCCGGGAAGCTCGGCGTCTCCGTCGGCGACCTTGGCAAACCGCCGCGTCAACACCTGCCGCATGGCGGCATAGTCATCCCCCGGCGTAATCCCGGCTATGTTGTAGCGGCGATAAAGCGAAGGCTGCATCTCGTGATGCTCGAACACCACGCACGACGCCTGAGTCGCCTCGCCCGCGGTGTGGCTGATGTCGAAACACTCGACACGCAAAGCATCCAGCGCGGCTTCGTCCGTGTCCAGGTCCAGCACTTCGGCCAGCGCCAGCGTGCGCGCCGCGCGCGCGCCCGACTCGGTCAAGGCGCGCGCCAAAGCCATCTCGGCATTGCGTTGCGCCTGCTCCAGCCAGGACCGCCGTACCCCCTGCGGCCGCGTCAGCACCCGCACACGGATACCCGCCTGCTCCGCCAGCAGATCCACCAGATCCGCGTCCGGCAAGGTGTGCGAACAAACCAGCACCGGGGGCAATTTGTTGTCCGTGTAATGCTGGCCGACGAAGGCTTCCAGCACATCCCCGGCCGCCTCGCCTTCCGCATGCGTGGGGAAAAACGGCTTGTCGCCTAGATGCCGCCCACCACGCACCATGGCCAGGTTGACGCAAACCCGCCCCCCCGCCACCGCCACCGCGATGACATCGCTATCCTCGCCGCCAACGTCTTCCATGGTCTGCTGATGCAGCACCCGCGCCAGCGAACCCATCTGGTCGCGCAGAGCAGCCGCCCGTTCGAACTCCAGTGCTTCAGAGGCCCGCAGCATGCGCACCTCGATCTCGCCCATCACTTCCTTGGCCTGCCCATTCAGAAACCGCCCCGCGCGATCGACGTCACGGGCGTATTCCTCCGCCGGCACCGCGCCCACACAGGGCGCCGAACAGCGTCCGATCTGATGCAGCAGGCAAGGCCGCGAGCGATTCGCGAAGACCGTGTCCTCGCAGGTGCGCAGACGGAACACCTTCTGCAGGATCTGGATGGTCTCGCGCACGGCCCAGGCATTGGGAAAAGGGCCGAAGAACTGGCCGCGCTTATTGGTCGAACCGCGGTAATAAGCGATGCGCGGCCAGTCATGCCCCGTGATCCACAGATACGGATACGACTTGTCGTCGCGGAACAGGATGTTGTAGCGCGGCCGCAGGCTCTTGATCAGATTGTTTTCCAGCAGCAGCGCTTCGGCCTCGGAACGGGTTACCGTCACCTCGACCAGCGCCACCTTGGACACCATCTGCGCAATGCGCGGACTACTCAGCGTTTTCTGGAAATAGGACGAGACGCGCTTCTTCAGGTCGCGCGCCTTGCCCACATACATGACTTGGCCTTCCGCATCGATATGCCGGTACACACCCGGCAGATGCGGCAGGTCAGCCAGAAACGATTTCAGATTGAAGGCTGCTTCGGGCATGCTGATAACGGCGTTCGGCTTGCAGGGCGTCCCAGCGAGGGGCGCGGAATCGGGGCATCAGGCGGCGGATGCGTTCAACGGACAACTCGTCCAGCTGCCACTTCAGGCGGTCCAGCAGATCATCGGCCATGTCCGGCCGGTTGCACACCAGGACCATGTCGCAGCCGGCGTGCAAGGCGGCCTCGGCACGCGCCAGGATGTCGCCCGCCACCGACGCGCCTTCCATGGTCAGATCGTCGGAAAACACCACGCCGTCATAATGCAGGCGGTCGCGCAGGATCTCGCTGACCCAGCGGCGCGAAAACCCGGCGGGATGCTTGTCCACCTTGGGATAGATCACGTGGGCAGGCATCACCGAGCTCAGCACGTTGTCGCCCAGCCAGCCATAGGGCGCGGCGTCCTCGTGCAGGATGCGCTCGAGGCTGCGCGGATCGACCGGAATGTCGTGATGCGAATCAGCGCTGACGAAGCCGTGGCCGGGGAAATGCTTGCCGCAGGACGCCATGCCCGCCAGGCCCAGCCCCTGGATCACGGCGCGCGACAGCATGGTGACCACGCGCGCATCGCGATGGAAAGCACGATCGCCAATCACCTTGCTGACCCCGTAGTCCAGATCCAGCACTGGCGTGAAACTCAGGTCGACGCCGCAAGCGCGCAGTTCGGCGGCCAGTACATAGCCGACGTCGGACGCCGCGCGCATGGCCACCAGCGGATCGCGATTCCAGATCTCGCCCAGGCGGCGCATCGGCGGCAACACCGTGAAGCCGTCGCTGCGGAAGCGCTGCACGCGGCCGCCTTCGTGGTCCACCGCGATCAGCAGCGGCTCGTCGCGGGCATCGTGGATTTCCCGGGTCAGCTCGCACAGCGCGCGGCGATCCTGGAAATTACGGGCAAACAGGATGACACCGCCCACCAGCGGATCGCGCAGGCGTTTCTTTTCCTGCTTGGTCAGCGAGGTGCCCGCGACGTCGACCATGACGGGACCGGGGGGCAATGGTTTCTTTTTCTTGTGGGACATATTGGATAAAACTCCGGAAGATGGCGGAAGACGGGGCTGATGGCGGGATAAACCTCGGCCTAGCGCCGCGCTTCCACCACGACATAGGCAGCAGCCATGTCGGACTCGTCGGTCAGCGAGACATGCGCGGCGCCAAAGCGGGGGGCGTACCAGGCTTGCAGGGCCGGGGCCAATACCAGGATGGGCCGGCCGCTGGGCGCGTTCAGCGTCTGCACGCGGCGCCAGGTCATGGGCATGCGCATGCCCAGCCCGATCGCCTTGGAAAACGCTTCCTTGACGGCGAAGCGGGTGGCCAGGAACAGCACGCCACGCCGCGCATCGCGCTGGCGCCGGGCGTGAAATTTGAGCATTTCCTGCTCACCAAGGATTTTTTCCGCGAAACGGTCACCATGGCGTTCCAGCGCGCGGGCGATGCGGTCGACCCGGATCAGGTCCATGCCGATGCCGGCGATGGCCGCGGCAGGCGCATCTGGAACAGACCCAGGCGCGTCCCCGGCAGCAGCCCCGGCGACGGCCTCAGGGGCAGACGCAGGCGCGGATTCGGGCGCAAAGCCGGGCGCAGACCCGGATACGGCCCGGGACAGCGCCTCGGCGGCCGAAACGTCAGGCGTCGTTGATGACGGCGTACTCATGATGGATTCCTCAGCTGCGCGGCACGTCGCAGGGCGTCGCGCCGCAGCCGTCCATCATACGTCAGGCGGGCGTAAACACCTTGCCGCGCGCGGCTTCCACGCGCGCCAGCACCATCAGCCCTTTCATGTCGCGCACGGCCTTGTCCCAGCCGTCGAACACCGCCTGGGCGACGATGGCGTGGCCGATGTTCAGCTCGGCCAGGCCATCGAGCGCGGCCACCGGCTGGACGTTGCCGTAATGCAGGCCATGGCCGGCATTCACACGCAGCCCATGGCGCAAGCCTTCGGCGATGGCGGCCTTGATCCGCGCCAGTTCGGCGACGGCCTGCGCGCCCTGCGCCTCGGCATAAGCGCCGGTGTGCAGTTCGATGACCGTGGCGCCGGCGCGGGCGGCAGCCTCGATCTGAGCAGCTTCGGGATCGATGAACAGCGATACCCGGATGCCCGCCTCGCGCAATTGCGTCACCGCGGCGCTCACCGCGGCCTGCCCGCCGATCACGTCCAGGCCGCCTTCGGTGGTCAGCTCGGCACGCTTTTCCGGCACCAGGCACACATCGTTGGGCCGCACCAGGCAGGCAATGTCCAGCATCTCCGCCGTCACGGCGCATTCCAGGTTCATGCGAGTGCGCAGCTGCGGCCGCAGTGCATGCACGTCGGCGTCCTGGATATGGCGGCGGTCTTCCCGCAGATGCAGGGTAATCAGGTCAGCCCCGGCATCTTCGGCGCGCAGCGCCGCGGCGATGGGGTCGGGATAACCGGCGTGGCGCTGCTGCCTGAGCGTGGCCACGTGGTCGATGTTTACACCTAGTTCAATCATTGTGCTGCCGTCTTGGTCGTTTCTTCCCAGCCCCCGCCCAGCGCCTTGTAGAGCTGCACGCGGTTGACCAGGGAAGCCAGCCGGGTCTGCACCACCCCCAGCTGGGCGTTGAAATACGTTATCTGGGCATTCTGCACCTGCAGATAACTGTCGATGCCACCCGTGTAGCGCATGTTCGACAACTCCAGGCTACGCGCGGATGACTGTTCCAACGCCTGCTGCGCCTGCAGCTGCGTACCGAAAGTCGCCTCGCCCGCCAGCGCGTCCGAGACTTCCTGGAACGCCTGCTGAATGGTTTTTTCGTACTGCGCCACGGCGATATTATCGCGTGCCTTGGCCAGATCCAGGCCGGCGCGGATGCTGCCGCCGGCGAAGATGGGCGTGGTGATGGACGGCGAGAAGCTCCAATAGCCGTTACCGCCCTTGAACAGGTCCGACAACGACGGACTGGCCACGCCCAACAACCCGGTCAGGCTCAGCGTCGGGAAAAACGCCGCGCGCGCCGCGCCGATATTGGCGTTGGCCGATTGCAGGCTGTTCTCCGCGGACAGGATGTCAGGCCGCCGCTCGAGCAGATCGGACGGCAGGCCTGCCGGCACGGCCGCCATGATGCGGTCCATCTCGAAGGGGGCCGGCGCCGGCAGATCCACCGGCAGCGGCGCGCCAACCAGCAGCACCAGGGCATTGATGGCCTGGGCGCGCGTGCGGGCGAGCTCTGTCAGATTGGCGGAAGCGGTATCCAGCAGGGACTTGGACTGGTTCAGGTCCAGTTCCGAAGAGATGCCGCCGTCGAAACGGCGCTTGACCAGGTCGTAGGACTGCTGGCGCGAATCCAGCGTCTGGCGCGTCAGCGCCAACTGGGCATCGGCCGCGCGCAGGTTCAAATACGCCTGCGCCACCTCGCCGATCAGCGATATCTGCACGCTGCGCTGGGCCTGTTCGGTTGCCAGGAAGTTCTGGTAAGCCGCTTCCGACAGACTGCGCAAGCGGCCGAAAACGTCCAGCTCGAAGGTCGTCAGTCCAATGCCCGCCTGATAGCTGCTGTTGATCGACGGGCCGTCCGTGCCCCCCAGGCGCATCTTGGGCGGCAGGCGCTCGCGCGTGCCCTGGATGCCGGCCCCGATCGACGGGTACAGCTCGCCGCGCTGCTGGCCCCACTGCGCGCGCGCTTCCTCGACGCGTTGCACCGCCACGCGCAGGTCGCGGTTATTGGTCAGCGACAGGCCGATCAAGGTCCGCAGCTGCTCGTCACGGAAAAATTCCTGCCAGCCCAGATCGGCGGCGGGCGTGCCGGCGACCAGCGTCACCGCGCTGGCGGGCTGCACACCCGCGGTGGTGGCCTTGTCGTAGCCGTTGTAGACCATCTTGGGCTGGTCCGGCCAGTCGGCCTGGACCGGCGCCGGCGGCCGATGGTAGTCAGGGGCAAGGCTGCAGGCCGACAGCAGGCCGGCCAGCAGGCTCACGGAAAAGACGCGGGCCGTGCTCATCGTTGCTCCTTGTCGTCGGTGGAGGACGGACCCGGCGCCGCCATGGGCGGTATCGGCGGACCGTCGGCGGCAACCTCGCCGCGCGCACGCTTCTCGGCCTGCTCGGCCTCCCACGCACGCAGCTCGGCGCCCAGCAGACGGGGCTTGCTCTTGAAGAAGCCCAGCACCACCACGAAGAACGTCGGCACGAAAATCACGGCGAAAGGCGTGGCCGCCAGCATGCCGCCCATCACGCCCAGGCCCACCGCGCGCTGGCTGGCCGCGCCCGCGCCGGTGGCGATGCACAGCGGAATCACACCCAGGATGAAGGCCAGCGAAGTCATCAGGATAGGCCGGAAGCGCAGCCGCGCCGCGTCCACCGCCGATTCCATCAGGCCCTTGCCGCGGGCATATTCGTCCTTGGCGAACTCGACGATCAGAATGGCGTTCTTGGCCGCCAGCCCAATCACCGTCACCATGCCCACCTGGAAGTACACGTCGTTGGACATGCCCAGGGCGCTCACCAGGCCTACCGCGCCCAGCATGCCCAGCGGCACCACCAGCATGACCGAGATCGGGATCGCCCAGCTTTCATACAGGGCGGCCAGCACCAGGAAGACCACCAGCAGCGACAGGCCCATCAGGATGGGCGCCTGGTTGCCGGCCTGCCGTTCCTGATAGGACAAGCCGTTCCATTCATAGCCGAAGCCTTGCGGCAACTGGTTCATCAGGTGTTCCATCTCGACCATGGCTTCGCCGGTGGTGTGACCCGGCTGGGCGTCGCCGCTGATGCGGATGGATTCGTAGCTGTTGTAGCGCACGATCTGCACCGGCCCTTCCTTCCAGTGGGGCGTGACGAAGGTCGACAGCGGCACCATGCCGCCATTGGTGTTGCGCGCGTTCAGCTTCAGCACGTCCTCCACCTGCATGCGGTACTTTTCGTCGGCCTGCACCCAGACGTTCTGCATGCGTCCGAAGTTGGGGAACTTGTTGATGAAGGCACTCCCCACCGCGGTCGACACCAGGGTGGCCGCTTCCGAAAAGTCCACGCCCAGGGCGGCGGCCTTGTCACGGTCTATGTCCAGGCTCAACTGCGCGCCCGGCCCCAGGCCGGAGATACGCACCTGCGACAGGATGGGACTCTGCATCGCCAGCCCCATCAACTGCGCGGTGGCCTGGCCCAGCGCCTCCGTGCCGGCGCTGGAGCGGTCTTGCAGACGGAAATCGAAGCCGGTGGCATTGCCCAGCGTGGAAATGGCCGGCGGCACCACGGTGAAGACCATGGCGTCATGTATGCCCATCAGCAGCGAGTTGAGCGCACGGAAGGATACTGCCTGCGCCGAATTCGCCCGGCCCTTGCGCTGATCGAAGTCCTTCAACGTGGTGAACGCCAGGGCGGCGTTCAGACCATTGCCGTTGAAGCTGAAGCCCTGCACGGCGATGATGTTCTGCACCTGCGGCTCGGCCAGGAAATGCTTTTCGACCTGCTGCAGCACTTCGACCGCGCGGTTGGCGCTGGCGCCCGAGGGTAGCTCGATATTGCTGATGACGTAGCCCTGGTCCTCTTCCGGCAGGAAGGAGGACGGCAAGCGCAGATAGAGCCAGCCCAGCGCCAGTACCAGCACCAGGTAGATCAGCATCATGCGGCCGCCCTTGTGCAGGATGCGCGATACCCAGTTCTGGTAGCCGGTGGTGGTGGCATCGAAGCCGCGGTTGAACCAGCCGAAGAAGCCACGCTTCTCGTGATGGTGATCCGCCGGCACGGGCTTGAGGATGGTCGAGCATAGCGCGGGCGTAAACGTCAAGGCCAGCAGCGCCGAGAAGAAAATGGACACGGCCATGGCCACCGAGAACTGGCGGTAGATCACGCCCACCGACCCGCCCATGAAGGCCAGCGGCAGGAACACGCTGATCAGCACCAGGGTGATACCGGTGATGGCGCCCGTGATCTGCGGCATGGCGCGCGACGTGGCCTCCTTGGGCCCCAGGCCTTCGGTGGCCATGATCCGTTCGACGTTCTCCACCACCACGATGGCATCGTCCACCAGGATGCCGATGGCCAGCACCATGGCGAACATGGTCAGCACGTTGATGGAAAAGCCCAGCGCCAGCATCACCGCGAAGGCGCCCATCATCGCCACCGGCACCACCAGGGCCGGAATCAGCGTATAGCGCACGTTCTGCAGGAACAGGAACATCACCAGGAAGACCAGCACCATGGCTTCCACCAGGGTGTAGACCACGTCGGTGATGGACACCTTGACGTAGGGCGCGGTGTCGTAGGGGATGTCGTATTTGACGTCGGCGGGGAAGTAGCGCGACAACTGCTGCATCTGCGCGCGCACGCCGCTGGCCGTCTGCAGCGCATTGGCGTCGGGCGACAGGATGATGGCGAAGGCGGCGGTCGGCTTACCGTTCAGGCGCGCGCCGAAGAAATAGTTGTCGGCACCGATTTCCACGCGTGCCACGTCGCGCACCCGCACCACCGAACCGTCGGTATTGGCGCGCAGCACGATGTTGCCGAAACCTTCCACCGTGGCCAATTGGCCATTGGCCACCACCGTGGCGGTGGTGCGCTGGCTCTCGGGGTTGGGCGGACCGCCCAGATTGCCGCCCGAGATCAGCACGTTCTGCTGGGCGATGGCCTGGTTGACTTGCTCCATGCTCAGGTTGAAGCCGACCAGCTTCTGCGGATCGACCCAGATACGCATGGCGCGCGGCGCCGCGAACAATTGGAATTGGCCCACGCCCGGCACACGCGACACCGGGTTCTTGATGTTGCGCGTCACGTAGTCGGCCAGGGCGGTCTGGTCCAGCGTGCCATCCGTGGAGGACAGCGTGACGATCATCAGGAAGCCCGTACTGGTCTGCTGGAATTGCAAGCCCTGTTGCGTCACGGCCGCCGGCAACTGCGCAGTGACGTTGGCAACACGGTTCTGCACGTCCACCTGGGCCAGGTCGGGATCGCGGCCCGGCTCGAACGTGGCGGTGATGGTCGATTGGCCGTTGGAATCGCTGACCGACTCGTAATACAGCAGGCCCTTGGCGCCGTTGAGCTGATCCTCGATCAAGCTGGTGACCGAATCAGCCACTTCCTTGGCCGATGCGCCCGGATAGGTGGCGGTGATTTCGATCGCCGGTGGCGCCACGTTGGGATACTGCGAGATTGGCATATTGGGAATGGCCAATAAGCCCGCCAGCAGGATGAACAACGCGACGACCCACGCGAAAATCGGTCTATCGATAAAAAATTGCGGCATTTGTAGGTGTCCTGAGGACAGTACTGACCGTAGGTGGGCAGATACCTGCCCGGTCCCGCGGTCTTAATGTTCCGGAATCAAAGTTCCCGTCTTAGGGTGCCTTCGCGGGCGCCTTCGCGGGCGGCGTCTGCCCCGACTGGGCGGGCTGTCCCGGCTGTCCCGGCTGGGCGGGCTGCCCTGGCTGAGCGGGCTGTCCCGGTTGGCCTGCTTGCCCCGGCGCCCATTGCGACACCTTTACCGGCGCACCCGGTCGAATCTTCTGGAAGCCCTCGACGATGACGACATCGCCCGCCTTCAGGCCGCTGGTGATGATCCAGCGGCCATTGCTGACGCCCGCCGTGGTCACGTTGACCGAAGCCACCTTGTCATCGCGCACCAGCATCAGGCTTTGCAAACCGTCCGGCGTGCGCTGCAGGGCCTGTTGCGGCACCAGCAAGGCCTGGTCGTCGACGCCCTGGGTCAACCGCACCCGCACGTACATGCCAGGCAGCAGGTCATTCTCGGGGTTGGGGAATTCCGCGCGCAGATTGACCTGGCCGGTGCTGGGGTCCACCGTGATGCCGGTGAACAGCAACTTGCCCGCATGCTTGTATTCGGACCCGTCCTCCAGCACGACCTTGGCCTGTGCGGCGTCGTCGCCGATCTTCTGCAACTGGCCGCTGGCCAGCGCCCGGCGCAACTGCGCCAGCTCGGTGGTCGACTGCGTGAAATCGACGTAGATCGGATTCAGTTGCTGGACCAAGGCCATCTGCGTCGCGGCGGAACCTTCGACCAGGGCGCCTTCGGTGACCAAGGGCTTGCCGATGCGCCCGTCGATGGGCGACGTCACGTCGGTATAACCGAGATTGATGGCCGCCGTCTGCAGATTCGCGCGTGCGGCGGTCACCGCGGCGTCGGCCTGGCGGAAACTGGCAACGGCGTTGTCATATTCCTGCTTGCTGACCGCGTTGGCCTTGACCAGCGGCGCGTAGCGGTCCGCCAGGGCCTTGGCGCTGAAAAGATCGGCCTGGGATTGTTTGAGCTGGGCAGCGGCCTGATCGTAGGCGGCCTTGTAGGGCGCCGGATCGATCTTGAACAGCAGCTGGTTCGCCTTGACATCGCCGCCTTGCTCGAAGGCGATCTTCTGCACGATGCCAGTCACGCGGGCCCGGATCTGCGCATCCCGCACGGCGTCGACACGGCCGGGCAGCTCGGACACACTGGGAGTACGTTCGGGTTTTACGGTTACCACGCCAACTTGGGGCGGGCCAGGATTCATTTGCGGACGCTCCCCGCAGGCGGCGAGCAGCACGGCCAAGACAGCACCGGCATAAACCGGCTTCCAGACACGCGTAAAGCGGAGACCCATGTAAACCCTCACGTCGAAAACCGCGCGCGGCCGAAAGTGCTAAGGGCGTACGCTCGCGCGCATCTTGATGCAAACGTAAGGTTTGCATGGGGCCGCCCTGCCGCTCCGGCCGCATGTCAGGGTGGGGAAGGAACATCCCCCCCTTCTTACAAATTAATTAATTCGGTTTTATGTTTGCGCGGAAGCTTACCGCCTTCCAGCGGCTGTGGCATGGACTGTAACTTAATTTTTTGTAAGGATACCTATTCCTCTCGCGATCTCCACAGCCGCCGTTTTCCTGCTCAGCCCTCTTCGTTTGCCACCAACGTTCCCGCGAAGACGTAGCCCAGCCGGTGCACCGTATGCAAGGGCAGCCGTTGGCCGGCCTGCAGCACCTTCTTGCGCAGGCGGCTGATCACCACGTTCATGGAACGCAGATTGGCTTCCGACATGAAGCGGCTCAGGTCTTTGCGTGACAGTTCGCGCTGCGGGCTTTCCAGCATGCAGGTGAAGCAGCTGCGCTCCAGCCCTGTCAAGGGAATGCGGGTACCGTCGGGCGCCATCAGCACCCAGCCCTGATACATCAGGCTCCAGGGCGCCGCGGGCGAGCCCGGGGACGGCATCGACGGATTGGACGACGCTTCATGGCTCGCGGGGTTGGCCACCCGCAAAGGCGGCAGGATGCCCGGATATCGCACGGCACGACGCGGCGGCGGCACCGCCGACGCGCGCGCCATCGTGCCGCGGCCAGCGGCCGACAAGCCCGCGCGGCGCGCCTGTGCCCGCAGCACGGCGGCGAATTCCGGGCCTTCATACTCGCGATCGAGACACAGATGCGCGCCCGCTCCCAGCACCCGCATGCACAGATCGGCTTGCGCTCCGGGCCGCTGCACCACCACGCCCGCTGCATGTTCGGCTTCCAGGCGCGGCAGCAGCGTGTCGGTCAACAGCCCCTGCGGCGTCCCGGCGCCAAGTACGACCAACTGCGCGGGATGGCGGTTGAGCCAGCGGAACAACGTGTCGGCGTCATGCACACCGTGCACATGGAAGCCGGATGGCCTCAGCAGATTCAGCAGACGCGTACGAGCCGGTCCTTCAGGTTCATACAGCACGACCGAGATAGGACGAGAAATAGTTTGCGATTTGGCAGGCTGGCGCGATTCCATGACATTCCATAAAAGTTCGTATCAGGGGAAAAAGCTAACACCGCCCTTCACCTTATGGAGCATCACACCCAAACAATCAGACTGATCCGACAGCAAAATCCGTCCTCCACGTAGGACGAGGGTCAATCTGCCCTATCCCCGGTGGATATCGTGGCTGACAAAACCGCTGCCGCCTTGCGGCCGCGCCAGCACGTCTGGACGTGCCAAAGTGGCCCGAATATCGGCCAGGCCGGATTGCCAATGCTCGCGCATGGCCTCGGTGCCGAACTCGTAGTCCTTGGAATGCCGCTCGTAGTTCTTGCTCTGGTAGATCAGATTGATGACATTGATCACCGGGGTGTTGGCGGATTCGCGGATCTGCTCCAGATCCGGCGCATTGCGCTGCTTTTCCGGCAGAAGGGCCAACAGGCGCCGCAGGTCCTGGCGCAGCGCCAGGTTTCGTTGCAGCAAATCGGTGACCAGGCGGGTCCGGCTGGAATACTGGATATCCTTTTGACGCTCCATGACTTTTTCCATGGTGTCCGGCAAGGGCCCGCGTGCCGGCCATAGATCGACCTGCAGGGCCAGGGTGTCCCAGGTCGGATGCGGCGACAGCACGTAATAGAGCGGCGTATTCGAAACCACGCCGCCGTCCCAGTAGTATTCCCCATCGATTTCCACGGCGGGAAAGCCCGGTGGCAAGGCGCCCGACGCCATCACGTGGCGGGCCGTCAGGCGGATCTTGGTGCTGTCGAAATACGCGAAATTGCCCGTGCGCACGTTGACCGCCCCAAAGCTGGCGCGCACGTCGCCGCGATTGAGCAGATCGAAGTCCACATAGGTATTCAGCGTCTTTTCCAGCGGCGCGGTGTCGTAATAGCTGGCACCGGCCGGTCCCTGGCCCTGTGGCCAGAACGGCGGAAACGGCCGCGGCTGGTAAAAACCGGGCTGGCCATAGAGCAGCGCATTGGTCGCCGCCAGGACGCTGTTGGCGCCGGGCGAACCGTAGGCGTAGGACGCAAAGGGTGACGCGGAGGGCGAACCAGCGCCGAAGGGGCCTGCGCCGCCGGCAGTCGATCCGAAAGGAGCGGTTCCGAAGGGACCCGCGAAGGCCCCCGGCAGATCCCGCCACATGGCCGCGAACATATCGCCCCAGGGCAAGGCGCCATAGCCATAGGGCCGGCAGATCGATTCCCAGAATCCATGCAGACGCTCGACCCGTTCGTCCAGCGGGGAACCCGCGATGATGGCGGCATTGATGGCGCCAATGGAGATGCCGGCGACCCAATCCGGCTGCACCCCGGCTTCGTGCATCCCTTGATAGACGCCGGCCTGGTAGGAACCCAGCGCGCCGCCGCCTTGCAGCACCAGCGCAACGGTGTCGTAACCGGACTTGGAACGCTTGGCGCGTCCGTTCGCATTACCTGCCATGTCACTCCCGCCATCGAAAACGATGGCGGGTATTGTGCCGGTTTTCCCCGCCGCGCGCCGCCTTGGTCGCCTTGGTCGCCTTGGTCGCCTTGGTCGCCCTGCCCGCCTTGAGGCCGAGGCCGGCGCAGGCCGGCGCTACCCCAGCAGCAGCGCGTCGTCGGACAGCTTCTCGCCGCGCACCTGCTCGAACATGGCCAGCAGATCGCGCACCTGCAGGCCCTTGCGCTGCTCGCCCGCCACGTCCAGCACCACGCGCCCCTCGTGCAGCATCACCGTGCGGTCACCTACTTCCAGCGCCTGGCGCATGCTGTGGGTCACCATCATGGTGGTCAGTTCGTGTTCAGCCACGATGCGCGCCGTCAGTTCCAGCACGAATTGCGCCGTGCGCGGGTCCAGCGCGGCGGTGTGTTCGTCCAGCAGCAGGATGCGCGACGGCTGCAAGGCCGCCATCAGCAGGCTCACCGCCTGGCGCTGCCCGCCCGACAACAGACCGATGCGGTCACCCAGGCGGTTTTCCAGCCCCAGGCCCAGGCTGGCCAGGCGCTCGGCAAAGCGCGCCCGCAAGCCGTCGTTCAGCGCCCGCCCCAAGCCGCGGCGCACCCCGCGCGACTGCGCCAGCGCCATGTTTTCCTCGATGGTGAGGTCTTCGCAGGTACCCGCCAGCGGATCCTGGAACACCCGCGCCACCCGTTGCGCCCGGGCCCAGGAAGGCAGGCGCGACACGTCGATGCCGTCGATGTCGATGCGGCCGCTATCGATGGCGATATCGCCCGCCACCGTATTGAGGAACGTCGACTTGCCGGCGCCGTTCGAACCGATCACGGTGACGAATTGGCCGCTGGGGATGTCCAGCGACAGGCCGCGCAAGGCGCGTGTTTCCACCGGCGAACCGGCGTTGAAGGTCACTTCCAGATTTTCCGCGCGCAACATGTCAGTTCCTCTTGCCGCCGCGGCGTCGTCTGAGCCTGGGCAGGACCAGGGCAAAAGTCACCAGCACGGCCGTGACCAGGTTGAGATCCTGCGCCTGCAGGCCGATGAAATCGGTATTCAACGCCAGGGCGATGAAGAAACGGTAGATCATGGCGCCCAGGATCACCGCCAGCGTAGCCAGCGCCAGCCGGCGCGACGGCAGAATGCTTTCACCGACGATGACCGCGGCCAGGCCGATGACGATGGTGCCCAGACCCATGGAAATATCCGCGCCGCCCTGCGCCTGCGCGAACAGCGCGCCGGCCAGGGCCACCAGGGCGTTGGACAGGGCCATGCCGCCCATGACCAGGCAACCGGTGTTCACGCCCTGGGCCCGTGCCATGCGGGGATTGGCGCCGCTGGCACGCAAGGCCAGGCCGGTACGGGTGCCCAGGAACCAGTCGAGCAGGCCTTTGCACACCACCACCACGATCAGCAGCAGCAACGGCCGCATCAGGTAATCGCTGATGCCCGCCGGCTGCAACAGCGTGAATACGGTGGGATCGGTGATCAGAGGCACATTGGGCCGGCCCATGATGCGCAGATTGATCGAGTACAGCCCTATCATCACCAGGATGCTGGCCAGCAACTCCATGATGCGCAGCCGCACGTGCAGCCAGGCGGTCAGCAGTCCCGCCAGGGCCCCCGCCAGGACGGCCGCGCCGGTCGCCAGGAAAGGATTGCAGCCCGCGGAGATCAAGGTCGCCGCCACCGCGGCGCCCAAGGGAAAACTACCGTCGACCGTCAGGTCGGGAAAGCGCAGCAGGCGGAAGGAGATCATCACGCCCAACGCCACCAGGCCGAAGATCAAGCCGATCTCCAGCGCCCCCATGAAAGAAAACAAGGACATTTGCTAGCGTCGCCTCAAGGGATGACCTGGGCGGCCGATTTCAGCATCGCATCGGACAGCGTGACGCCCTGCTTCTGCGCCGCCGACGAGTTGACGTAAAGCGCCAGCTTGCCCGCGGTCTCCGGTGCGATGGCGCCCGGCTTGTCCCCTTTCAGGATACGCACCACCATGCGGCCGGCCTGCACGCCCATGTCGTGGTAGTTCACGCCCAGCGCGGCCACGGCGCCCCGCTTGACGCTATCGGTATCGGAAGCGATCAAGGGAATCTTGGCGTCGTTGCTGACCTTGGCCAGCGCTTCGAAAGCGGCCACGACATTGTTGTCGGTATTGGCGTAGATCACGTCGGCCTTGCCGATCAGGCTGCGCGCGGCCGAGCCGACGTCCACCGTGCGCGGCGCAGCGGCTTCGATCAGGCTCATGCCGGATTTCGGCAGCACGTCCTGCATCTGCTTGACCACCACCACCGAATTCGCCTCGCCGGGGTTGTAGACCATGCCGATGCGCTTGGCCGTGGGCACCAGCTTCTTGATCAGTTCGATCTGGCGGTCCAGCGGCAAGGCATCGCTGACGCCGGTCACGTTGGTGTCCGAGCCCTGCTGCGTCGAGGGCACCAGTTGCGCCGCCACCGGATCGGTCACCGCCGCATAGACCAGCGGTACTTCCTTGGAGGCGGCCGCCACGGCCTGCGCCGCGGGGGTCGAGATGGCGACGATGGCATCGGGCCGGTCGCCGACGAATTTGCGGGCAATCTGCGCCGCCGTGGCGTTATTGCCTTGCGCGCTCTGGAATTGCCACTTCAGGTTCTTGGCGGGATCGTAGCCGGCGGCCTTCAAGGCATCGCGCACGCCGTCGCGCACCGCATCCAGCGCCGGGTGGTCGACGATGGCGATCACCGCCACGGATTTCGGCGCGGGCCCAGCGGCCCAGGCCGACGGCGCGGCCATCACGGCGGCTTGGGTCAGCAGGCCAAGCAGGGCGGCGCGCAATAAGCGTGACCCCCGCAACCCGGGCGACGCGGGGCCTGCACCCAAGGCGTGCCGCTCCAGGGCGTCAACCGTGGCCGCGCGGGCGGCCATGCCGGCCGGACGGAATGCTTTCACCATAATTTGGCAATCCTTTTGATTGATATCTGTTTCGGGTATCTCGTGAATACCGTACGCGGGGCGTGCCGGGCGCGGTCGCCCTGTGCCGCTGCCTGTCGCCCGGTCGCTGCCTCGGGCAAACGAAGAATACAGCGCGCCAGCGATCGCCTGCCGCAGCGCATAGTCTAACGGACGGCGTGGCGGAGCCGGGGGCGGATGGGCGCGGGAAATCCCTGAGGCTGGAAAGCGTCCACGGGGCGCGCGGGAGATTACGCTTATTGATCGATATACTCGTTCAAGGCTGTATGAAAAGGAGTACGTAGCAGTGCCAGCGGTAGCCGGGTAGCCGTTCGGGCTTAGCCCGCGCATTAGACTCAACCATCATAAAAAGAACATCAAACCGATGTCGCAAACTTTGTAGAGAGACACGATGCAACTACGCCAATTGGGCCGTTCCGGCCTTACCGTCCCTCCCCTGGCCTTCGGTGGCAATGTGTTCGGCTGGACTGTCGGCGAGGCCGACGCGTTTTCCTTGCTGGACGCCATGGTTGATGCCGGTTTGAACTTCATAGACACGGCCGATGTGTATTCGCGCTGGGCGCCAGGCAATCGCGGCGGCGAATCGGAAGTCATCATCGGCAAATGGCTGGCCAAGAGTGGCAAGCGCGACAAGGTGGTCATCGCCACCAAGGTCGGCATGGAGATGGGCCCCAAGGCGCAAGGCCTGTCGCCCGCCTATATCGCGCGTGCCGTGGAAGATTCGCTGGCGCGTCTGCAGACCGACTACATCGATCTTTACCAGTCGCATAAGGATGACCCGGATACGCCGCTGACCGATACGCTGGCTGCCTATGGCAAGCTGCGTGAGCAGGGCAAGGTGCGGGCCATCGGGGCGTCCAATTACACGGCGCAGCGCTTGTCGGAAGCCTTGATCTTCAGCGAACGCAACGGCCTGCCGCGCTACGAGACCATCCAGCCCGAATACAACCTGTATGCGCGCGAGCCTTATGAAAGCGGCCTGCAGGCGGTGGCCGTGGCGCAGGGTTTGGGCACCATCAACTATTACGCGCTGGCCAGCGGTTTCCTGTCGGGCAAGTATCGTTCGGCGGCCGATGCCACCAAGAGCGTGCGGGGGCGCAAGATCGTCGACACCTATCTGAACGAGCGTGGGCGCCGGATTCTGGCTGCGCTGGACGAGGCGGTGGAGGCGACGGGTGCCACGCACACGCAGGTGGCGCTGGCCTGGACCATGGCGCAACCTGGCGTCGTGTCGCCGATCGCCAGTGCGACGTCGCTGGAGCAGTTGGATGATCTGGTGGCGGCGACGCGGTTGACCTTGCCGGGGGAGGTTGTCCATAAGCTGGATCAGGCCAGCGCGTGGCGGTAAGTCCGGGCATTCGCCCGTCTTAGAAAGGTATTTTTAAAGATATTTTTTGTAGGTGGGGGGGTAAACCCCCACCGCCCCCTTCGTCGGGCTAGCGCCCCCGTGGCAGCGGCATTTGCTGTCAGCGAAGCGTGCTTTTTATTGTGGGGTGCCCCCCACTGCCCCGCGTCTTGGGCTAACGCCCCGTGGCCGCCGTATTTGCCGCCGGCAAAGCGTGCTTGAAAGGTATTTTGAATGTAGGGGGTAAACCCCCACCGCCCCCTTCGTCGGGCTAGCGCCCCATGGCGGCGGCATTTGCTCTCGGCAAATACGGCAGCCATGGGGCGTTAGCCCAAAAAGAGGGGCGGTTTGGGGGCACACCCCACAAAAAACACGCTTCGCCAGCAGCAAATACGCAGGCCATAGGGGCGCTAGCCCAAGACGCGGGGCCGTGGGGGGCACCCCACAAAAAAACCCACTTCCCCCACCGCGACTACGGCCGCCTGCGCCTATTTCCCCATTGCCGCGCGATGCGCTTGCGCCATTTCCGCCATGCTTTTGAAATGGAAATCGACGTGCGGCGT
This sequence comes from Bordetella sp. LUAb4, assembly GCF_021325795.1. Classification (GTDB taxonomy): domain Bacteria; phylum Pseudomonadota; class Gammaproteobacteria; order Burkholderiales; family Burkholderiaceae_B; genus Bordetella_C. The sequence continues at coordinate 893,032 of NZ_JAHPZX010000002.1, forward strand.
GTGGGCCACGGGCACGGTGGCACCCCAGCCCTCCTGATCGTGGCGGCGGTCTATCCACGCGGAGGCCAGGCCGAAGGCATTGGCGGATGCGTGGTCGTGGAACAGGCTCTGCGCGGTATGCAAGATGTCAGCCTTCTCGAAGCCGAAATCCGCCCGCAGATGCGCGAGCATGTAATCGAAATTGCGGCGGCTGGGCTTGTAGGCGCCAATGTCCTGAGCCGAGTAGATCGCATCGAACTCCACCTTCAGCCGTTGATTGCTGCTGCGGAAGGAAATGCGATCGACGTTCGACAGGATGACCAGCTTGTAGTGCTGCTTCAAATACGCCAGGGCTTCGACGGAATCCGGAAACTCGGGCCAATCCGGTATCGATGCGCCGAAGATATTGGCCTCGGCATGGGTCACCGGCATGGCCCACTCGTTCGCCAGCCGCTTGTACACCATCGACAACAGCTGCGAATACGGCATGTCCGGCGTCCGCTCCTGTTGATCAGACTCGTGACGCGCGAAGATTTCCAGCGCCTGGTCCTTGGTCAGCTTGCCTTCGTGCCTGGCCAACAGCGGCTGCAGGCCATTGTGGATGCCGGTTTCCCAATCGATCAGGGTGCCGTAGCAGTCGAAGGTCAATACTTTGAAATCGGTCAGTTTCATGCGGGCTCCTTTGGCCGGATGATCATGGCGCGTCGCGGCCACGCCGCGGCACTGCGACGCTGCGGGAAAGTGCTTTGGACAGACACAAGAATAGGCCGCGATGGCCTGGGACAGCTATGGCGGATTCATAGGAATTCCGCGCGGAGCAGCCCTGCTTTATGTAGGAAGACCCCCGACCGACTGCTATCCCCCCTACCTACCGCCGTCTCCCTGCTCCGTCAGGCGCATCAAGGCCACCGCCACCTGAAGTTCGAACCTGATCGCCTGATCTTCCAGCGAAACCCCGATGAGCGCCCCGATCCGCTCCAACCGATAACGCAGCGTACTGATATGCACACCCAGGCGCCGACTGGAGACCGCCAGTTGAAAGCCCTCCTGGCACAGCACTTCCAGCGTCTCCAGCAAAGCCTCGGACTTCTCCCCACGCAGGGGACCCAGACGCTTTTCGATCAGCATCGTCCGCGCCGCCGCATCGCCCAGCAAGGCCTGCGGGAACAGAACTTCGTCGAAGTGATGGATACGGCCAGGCTTGAGTACGGGCACCAGCGATTGCACATCAGCGCCGCCCGCCGCCATCCCCTGCGCGCCCTGCCGCGACCGGCTGACCGCCAGCGCCGCGCCCTTGCCGCCCAGGGCTTTCCACAGGGGTACGGGATCATGCCCCTCGCCCAGCAGGAAGATGATCTGATTGAGCGATACGAACAGCAGCGCCGGTTGCCGGATCTCGCCCAGGTATTGGCGCAGCCGCTGCACCAGCCGTTCCTGGCGCAACAGCCCCGCACGGGACAGCGGCAAAGGTTCATCCAACAGGATCAGGCACACGCAATAGGTGCCCTCCGGATCCCAGCCATTGATCGCCGCGCGCTGGCGCAGCGCCGGCGTGTCGTCGAAACGCCCTTCCAGCAGCGAGCCGACGAAGGCATAGCCCAGGCGCTCCTCCTGGCCATGCAAGGCCCGTTGATGGGAGATATGCAGGGCGGCGATGAGCACCGCGTGCTCCATCGCCAGCGCGTCCAGCTCGGTCAGCGGCACATCGCCTTCGTCCAGCCAGAGAATGGCGACCAGGCCGCCCGCGATGCGCACCGGGCAACCCAGCCGGTGGCCGGCTTGACCGCCGTCGCCGCTATTGCCGCTATTGCCGCTATCGTCGCTATCGCCGCCAAGACCACCTTGACCGCTCATGTTGGTAGCTTCAATCTCTTTCCCGACGCTGGGGATAGGCTCGATGGCGACCGGCGCGACGCTGTCCTGAATGCGCTTGAGTCCCCCCGTCTTGTGCAGGGCGACGATATAGCTTCGTTCGCGTGCTCGATCGTCGGCCGACTCATGGCTGCCACCCAGCAAGCCCCCTTCCTGGTCGACAAAAGTGACCTTGCGTCCCAGCAAGGAAGCCAGCGAACCGGCAAGATCGGCCAGGCTATGTGCCGTCACCGCCGCATTCGTCAGGGCGATACGGATATCCTTGAGCCGCGTAAGCGACGCCCCCTCTCCGCTCGTCATGGCAGGCCCGCTTCCCCGCGCACGCCCACACCCAGCACGGCGTCCGCGAAAGACCGCATGTCGGGATACGTGAAATCGGGCTGCGCCACCGCCAACGGCGTGGCGCCAGGCCCTTGCTTGCCCTGCCGGCGGCGGATCCAGACGCTCGCCAGTCCCAATTGCCGGGCGGGCACGTGATCATGGAACAGGCTTTCGCCCACGTGCAGCACCTCTTCGCGCCTGACGCCCATCGACCCCAGCGCCAGGCGGAAGTTATTGAGCGAGGGCTTGTAGCTGCGGGCCTGCTCCGCCGTGATGATGTAGTCGAAGTCGATGCGCAACTGCCGGTTCGACAAAGCGAAATGCTCGTCGTCGCAGTTGGTGATCACCGCCAATTTGAAATGGCGCTGCAAGCGCAGCAAGGCGTCGCGCGAATCCTCGAAGGCAGGCCAGTCACCCACGGACTCGGCGAGCGCCCGCAACGCATCTTCATCCGGTTCGAATCCCAGATCGTGGGCAACGCGCTTGAGCGTCTCGACCAGGACATCCCGATAGGGTAGATAGTCCCCTGCCCCCACTTCTGCCTCGTGCCGCGCGAACAGTTGTAGCGCCTCGCTTTCAGCGAGGCGCACGCCATGGGCGTCGAATACGCCCTGCAGCGCCAGATTGAGCCCGGATTCCCAATCGATCAAGGTGCCATACACGTCGAAAGTGAGTACCTTGACCCTACCCAGCAGCGCTTCCAACTTGTCCATCCCGCCATCCTTGTTCCGCCGCGGGCAGCGCCCGCGCTTGGACGCTATTTTTGCGCAAATCCGCGCAAGACGTGAGGAGGCCCGGATCGGTTGCTTGAATTCGTTGCCTGGGCCCGGCTTGGTGCAGCCCCCCTGTTTGCCTTGTCCCGGCCCGGTGCCCGGCTCCCCCCTTCACCTCATTCCGGCTTGATGCCTGCCTCCGTGACGACGCGCTTCCAGCGTGCGGCTTCCTCGGTGACCAGCTTGGCGTAGCCGGCGCTGTCGCGATAGGCGATGGCGGCGCCCTGCCCCTGCAACCGTTCCGCCAGCCCCGGATCCTGCAGCGCCTTGCTGGCCGCCGCATTCAGCGCCTGGATCACCGGCTCCGGCGTGCCCGCTGGCGCGTTCAGCCCCACCCACCCGAACACCGTGGCCTTGGGATAGCCCAATTCGGCGACCGTGGGCACATCGGGCAGCAGGCTGATGCGTTGCGGGCTGGTGACCGCCAGCGCGCGCAGCTTGCCGGCTTGCACTTGCGGCAGCGCCGCGGGCAAGGAAGGCGTAGCCACCTGCGCCTCGCCGCTGACCGCCGCCATCAAGGCGGGGCCGGCACCCTTGTAGGGAATGTGGGTCCATTTCAAGCCGGTTTCCAGCCGCAGCGCTTCACCCGCCAGCTGCAGGGGCGAACCGATCCCGCCCGAGCTGAAATCGATCTTGCCGGGCTGCTTTTCAGTCAACGCGATCAGCGCCTTGAGCGAATCGGCCGGCAGCGCGGGATTGACCACCAGCAGATGCGGCACGGTCACGAACAGCGTGACGGCCCGCAGATCCTTGACGGGATCGACTGGCATGCTGGGATAAAGACTGGGCGCGGTGGCCACGCTGGCGTCGCCCACCAGCAGGGTGTAGCCATCCGGCGTGGCGCGCGCCACATAAGCCATGGCCGTCTGACCGCCCGCGCCGGCCTTGTTCTCGACGACGATGGACTGGCCCAGGATAGGTCCCATGGCTTGCGCCAGATTGCGCGCGATCACGTCGGTGGTGCCGCCGGGCGGATAAGGCACGACCCAGGTGATGGCATGGTCAGGGTAGCCGGCGGCGTGGCTGGCCGGCGTGGCCAGGATCAGGCCCAACGTCAGGCCGAACGTGGCAAGCCGGCGGACACGGCGGGCCGCCGCCATGGCGCGCGAGAGAATAAGGTCGGTGTGCATATACATGTCTCCGTTTCGGTGAAGACCGGCGCTGCGCCGGCCCCACGTTTTTTCTTTTCGACGACGACTCATGCGGGTGGCTTCAAAGCACAGTCGCCTACAGAAGCGCAAGCCTCAGCGCCCCGGTTCCGACACTTCATACAACAAGGCATAGACGCCATAGGCCTCCTCTTGCCAGCCGCCGGCTGCCAGGGCACCGGGCGCGAACAGATCTTGCCGCAAGGCATGCAGGTCTTGCACCCGCGTGGCCTCGATCAATACGACATGCTCCACCTTGGCGTCGGCCAGGCCGGTCACGCGCACGGCATCCATACTGGCACGGACTGCCGGCGCCGCTTCCAGGCTATGCGCGCCCACCACGGCGTGCCGCGTCATGGCGTCGCCCAAACGCGCTTCCAGCCATGCATGCGCGGCGTCGGCCGCCGTGGGATCCTTGGCATTCTTCAGATCCAGCGCATTCTTCGGATCCAGCACATCATTTGGATCCTGCGCCAACCCAGCCGTCCGCGCCTTGCCCAGGCTCAGCCGCAAGCTCATCATCACCGCCCCCAGCCCGCGGCCATGCGTGGCGCGCACCCGGAACGTGTTGCGCGCCACATTGGAAAACCCGGCGCGGATGCGCTTGGACTGATCGCTGATCTTCCCCACCAACCTCAGATAACCCGCGCTGGCCAAGGCCTGCGGCGTGTCGGCCTCGAACAGCGTCAGATAGCGCGGCGTCCCTTCCAACGCCTGCCACCGCCGCGCGCGCCGGTAACCGCCGATGTCGATGCGCTCGGGCATATGTTCTTCGATGTACCAGGCATCCGTCTCCTTATCCAGGGCCGGATCCACATCTATCCACAGCGCCAGCGCGCCGGTTCCTATCATTGCTGCCATGGCGTTTCCCTCAATCGGCCTTGATGCCTGCTTTCTTGATCACGGCCGACCAGCGTGCGTAATCATCGCGAATGATGCCCGCGAACGCTTGCGGCGGCGTATAGGTGGTTTCCGCGCCGACCAGCGCGAACTTCTGCTGGATGCCGGGATCCTCGGTCGCCTGCTTGAGTGCCTGCGCCAGTTTGTCGATGACGGCCGGGGGTGTGCCGGCTGGCGCGATCACGCCGTTCCAGGTGCTGACCATCACGCCGGGCAGGCCGGACTCTCCCATGGTCGGCACGTCGGGCAGCGCCGCCGTGCGTTTGCTGCCGGTCACGGCCAGCGCGTGCAGTTTGCCGGCCTTGATCAACGTCACGGCCGATGGCAGCGTCGCGAACATCGCATCGACGTGCCCGCCCGTCAGGTCGACCAGCGCCGGGCCGCCGCCCTTGTAGGGAATGTGCGTGATCTGCACGCCCGCCTCGGTCTGATAAAGCTCCGCCGTCAGGTGGTTGGTACTGCCCTGCCCCGACGAGGCAAACGTCAGGCTCTTGGGTTTCGCCTTGGCCAAGGCGGTGAGATCCGCCAGCTTGCCGGCTTGCACGCGCGGGCTGACGACCAGGACGTTGGGAAACTGCGCCACGATGGATACCGGCGCGAAGTCCTTGGTCGGGTCGTAGGGCAAGGTGGCATACAGCGTGGGACTCATCGCCATTTCATTGGTGGTGCCCAGCAGCAAGGTGTAGCCGTCCGGCGCGGCGTGGGCGACGAAGGCCGCGCCTATGGTGCCGGTGGCACCGCCGCGGTTTTCGACGATGACCGGCTGGCCCAAGGACTGCGTGAGTTTTTCCGCGATGGGGCGCGCGATGATATCGGCCACGCCGCCCGGCGGGAATGGCACGATCAGGTGGATAGGCTTGTCCGGATAGGATTGCGCGGCGGCCGCCAAGGGGAAAAGCAGCGCCGCCAGCCATGCCAGGCGTTTGGGTTCAAGGATGTTCATGCATGTCTCCGTGCCGCGGCGAGGATCGCCGTATTCTTGTCGCCGGCGTCAGTCCGCGCCGGTACCGGTCTTCGTCAGTTCTTGTCTTCGCCACTGCGATCGATGTAGATCACACGCATCAATCCGGCGCCAGCAAAGGCGTGAAATCGCGCAGATCCTGGCATTCGTCCAGATGCAGTACGGCATCGCGCAGCGCGTGCGCCCGCATGTGGCCGAGCACGGGTTGCGCATAGCCCAGGAATTTCGCCGCCAGTTCCTCATCGGTCAGCGCCAGTTGCGGATGGCCCGGCGGATAGGGGCATATGCGCGACACGGTCGTGCCGTCATGCAGATGCAGCACGATGCCGCCGCCGGCCGCCTGTGGCCAAAGCGCATCCAGTTCAGCGTCTTCCCGCAGATCGATCTTGGCCAGCAGCGCGCGCAAGGAGGGATCGCTCAATACCTCGGCCTGGAACTGCGCTTCGCCGCAAGCCCCGTCGCGCAGCGCCACGGCGGCGCAGAAGTAGAAGCTATGCTGGGCGCTTTCAATGCCGGCGGGATAACGGCGATCGGGATGCGCCGACGGCGTGCGCAAGGCAAAACTCGGCAGGCGCACCTCGATCCGGGCGATGGCATCGGCGGCAGGCAGGCCTTGCCCATGCAGATCGATGGCCGCGCGCACCGGTGCCGACGCCGTGGCCACCACCGGGTATGGCTTGATGCTGGTTTCCAGCAGGCGATAACGGCCGAGCAAGGGGGCCGTCAGCGCCTGGATATCGACTTGGCCGGCGACCGTACGCGCCCAGCCGTTCGGGCCTTCCATCAATTGCAGCGGACCCGTCATGCCGTGACGCGCCAGCAGCGCGGCCTCGACGCCGGCCTTGGCGACCCAGGCTTCCGCGGTCGCCTTGATCATGGAAATCGCGCCGCTTTGCAATTGCGCCAACGTGTTCTGGTGGCTGCCGGCAATCGCCATGGCGTGGGCGGTGCGCAAGGGGTCCAGCCCGGCCAGCCGCGCGGCCAGGGCCGCACTGGAAAACTGCGCGTTGGTGCCATGATGCCAGCCGCGCTGCCACAACGAAGGCTCACCCGCATGGTCGGCCAGCCGCAGATGGACCTCATAGGCGGCGACCAAGGCCGCGATCAGCGTCTTGCCATCGCGCCCTTCCCGTTCGGCCATCGCCAGGGCCACCGCCAGGTTGCCGCTGGGATGGGCCGGGTCGCGGCCGAAGTAGTAGTCATTGCAATCCAGATAGCGCAGCAGCCCGCCATTGACCAGCGTGGCCAGAGCCACGGAGGTTTTCACCCCGCTGCCGATGAGCGTGGCCTGGGGCGCGCCGCCCGCCTCTTCGGCATACCGGCGCAAGGCGTGGGCTACGTCGCTGTCCATGGCGCCGAAGGCGCAACCCAGCGTATCCAGGATCAGGCGTTTGGCATAGGCGACGACCTGCGGCGGCGGCGCTTCATCGCTCACTTCATGAACGAAGGCGGCAAGCTGCTGCAAGACGGTCGACGTATCGCGATCGGCAGGCGCGGCCATGGCGATCAGAACGCGAAACGGCTGGAACCACCATCCACCGGAATCACGGTGCCGGTGACATAGCTCGCCTGCTCGGAAGCCAGGAACAAGGCTACCGCGGCGATTTCCTCCGGCTCGCCGAAGCGCCCGACGGGAATTTCGGCTTGCGCGTATTCACGCTCGCTTTCCGCCGTGGGATAGCGCTTGGAGATCTGTTCGCTGTGGATGCGCCCGGGCTGCAGGCAATTGATCGTGATGCCGTGTGGCGCGACTTCGCGCGACAGACCCTTGGCCCAGACGTGCACGGCGGCCTTGGCGGTGAAGGCAGCGTTCAGCATGCGCGGCTCGGACGTTCCCGTGAAGGTGACGATGCGGCCCCATCCATGCTGCCGCATGCCCGGCACGACGGCGTGGGTGAGCTCGCGGATGCGGAAGAAGTTCAGCACCATGCCTTCATGCCACTGCTCCCGCGTGGCCTCGAAGGGCACCGGGCGGCTGGCGCCGGCGGCGTTCATCAGGATGTCCACGCGGCCAAGCAGGCGCTGCGCTTCGACCGCGACGCGGTCGGGCGCGTCTTCGTCGTAGAAATCCGCCGCCAGCGGGATGATCTTGCCACCTTTGCCCTGCTTGCCCACTTGCTCGGCGATTTCCGCCGCGCTCTGTTCCACCAGCTCCACCCGGCGTGCCACGGCGACCACGTTGGCGCCGGACAGCGCCAACAGGCGCGCCGTCGTGCGGCCGATACCTTGGCTGGCGCCCGTGACCAGGGCGGTGCGTCCGTTGAAATTCAGTTCCATGTTGTCTCTCTGCCTGAGGAGTTGTGCCGGCCGGCTGACCGGCGGTGCCGAGGGGGCAACGCCGAACGCATTGCAAAACGCACTGCAAGACGCATTGCAAGACGCATTGCCACTGACGGTGCCCGCTGTTATTCTGAATATGTCTCACTGAATGAGACATTCGTCCATTGAGTGATAATTCTGAGGCTGGGGCGGCCCTTTTGTCAACGTCGGAACGACGCGGACGCGGCTCTTACAATCCCGTTGGAAGAAAACAGGCAGAGTTCATAGGCGTTCAATGAAACAAATGAAGATCGAGGACGGCGCCACGCGGGGGGCTGAACCGGCGGGCGGCGAAGGCAAGGAGCCGGGGACGGTGAAGCGCATCCTGCTGCTGCTGCAATGCCTTGTGGATCATCCCGGCGAGTCGGCGCAGGCCCTGGCCCAGCGCCTGAACCTGCCGCGCAGCACGGTGCATCGCCTGCTGGCCACGCTGCGCGAGAACGACTACGCGGGTCATGAAGCCGGCGGCACCTTTGGGCCTGGACTGGAGCTGTACCGCATGGCCGCCAGGCTGGGCGGCGACATGCCCTACCGCCGGCTGGCCGAGCCTTATCTGCAGGCTTTATCCGAACGGTTTCACGAGACGTCGCTGCTGACCTTGCTGGAGCGGCGGCAGTTGAAGATGTTCCATGCCGCCAGCGGGTCGCCCGACGATCCCATGCGCTACAACATCGGCTTGAACGTGTTGGAGCCGCTGGTGTGGGGCGCCACGGCGCGCGCCATACTGGCCTGGCTGAGCCCGGCGGAGATTCAGGCGGCCATCGATGCCAGCGGACCGTCGCCGGTGCAGGGCTTGACCCCGGACGCCGCCGAGGTCAACGCAGCGCTGCTTGGCATACGGCGGGACGGCCATGCGGTGACTTATTCGCACCGCACGCCTAACACCGTCGGTGTTGGCGCGCCGTTCTTCAATGCGGAGGGGCAGGTAGTAGGCAGCCTGGGCTTCCTGATCCCCACCTTCCGCTGGGAACAATCGGACGTCGAACAGGTGCTTGCAGCACTGCGTGAAGCCGCGGGGGCGCTGTCGCGCCAACTGGGATATCGCGCGGCGGGCGAGAACGTTTGACACGTTCGATACGTGTCGGCGCGACAAGCGCGTGCTGCCCGCCCCCACCCGTTCTATCGATCGGATCCCGATACGCGTTCAGTACGCGTCGTCGAAAGCCTGCTGCACGTTGGCGGGCGTGGTGATGCCGTTGCCGATCAGCAGCTGGGTGAGCAGGCGGGCCTTCTGCGGATTGAGGTCGTAGGAAACGACGAAACCGGCCTTGTCATCCGACACTTCCACATTCCGATTGACCAGACCACCGCCGACGCGCGACGAGCGCACCACGACGATGCCATGGCGCGCGGCGTCTTCCAAAGCGCCCAGCGCGGCTTGCGAAGCATTGCCGTCGCCCACGCCGGCCAGGACGATACCTTTGGCGTGGTCATGCACGGCGGCCTCGATCTGATCCGCGTCCATGTCGGCGTGCGCATAGACGATTTCCACGCGCGGCAGGCCGGCGCTGGGCAAGGCCAGTGCCAGCTTGTGCCGGGGTGCCGCCGGCATGAAATAGTGAATCGATGCGGGATCCACCAAGCCCGCCGGACCGTCGTTGGGATCGAGGAAAGTCTGCACGGAAGTCGTATTGGTCTTGGTGACCACCCGAGCGGTGTGGATGGTGTCGTTCATCACCACGAGCACGCCACGATTCCTGGACTTTTCACTTGCGGCGACCTCGACGGCTTCGTACAGGTTGCCCGGGCCATCGGCGCTGACGGCAGAGCTTGGCCGCATCGCACCCACGAGCACCACGGGTTTGCTGACATCGAGCACGTTGTCCAGGAAGAAGGCCGTCTCTTCCATGGTGTCGGTACCGTGGGTGATGACGACGCCGTCGGCCTCGTTACGGTCAAAGGCCTGCTTGATACGCTTGGCCAGTTGCGTCCACACCTGGCTGTTCATGTCCTGCGAGCCGATGTTGGAAACCTGCTCCGCTTTAATGACCGCCAGTTGGTCCAGGCCTGGCACGCTTGCAACCAGTTGCTCGCCCAGCACGCCGCCGGCGTTATAGGCGATGGCCGAGCGGGCGCTCGCCGTACCGGCGATGGTGCCGCCGGTGGCCAGCACCAGGATTCGGGGGAGATGTTCCTGCCGCGCGGGCTCGGCGCGTACGGCGGGGCTGCCCGCAGCCAGGATCATGGCGGCAAGGCACAACTGTGAAAGCACGGAACCGAGTGCGTTCTTTGACTTCATGGGGGTTTTGCTCCGATGGGTTGCCGCGGGCTATGGGGCCCGCATGCGCTGTAGATGGACATGCCCTACGGCGACATGTCCTTGCATCACGCTCAGCCGACTGCCGTGGCGGGGGCCACGGCGAATCAACCAGCGCGATCCCGGAGTTTCGAACCGACCCGCAAAAAATGCGCAAAATTCGGCCCGCGCCGAACATCGGCGCGTGAGCAATCCGTAAAAAATACGGCCCCGTGCGAGGAAACACGGGGCCGCGATACTGCGATGCGTAATCAGGCGATCAGGTCGTCAAGCCATCAGGCCCTAGGCCCTAGGCTCTATGGCGATCAGCCTTGGAACGGCACGTTGTTCGAGTCACCGAAGGCGGTGGCACCGGGCGTCTTCGCCACGTCGGCGGCGACTTGCGCACGCGACACGCTGGAATCGGCTTGGGCGGCGAACGGCACGTTGTTCACGTCACCGAAAGCAACCAGGCCTTCATTCTTGGCTTGTTGCAGTTCGGCTTGAATCTGGGTGCGGGTCGCCGAGTTATCGGCTTGCGCGTAGTTGCCTTGGAAAGGCACGTTGTCGATGTCGCCGCGGGGGGTACCGGCTTGAGCGGCACCAATCAGGGCAAACGAAACAATCAGCGAGGTGGCGATGGTCTTCATGGCAGTTCTCCTAGTCCTAGTCAGTGGGAGCAGACCGTGTCGGCTAATTCCGGGGTGGTCTGTTGCTGTTCCCGATGACTGAATTCTGCGCTTTCAGGACCTAGGGATAAACCCGATATTCGCCAAATGACCTTTCCAAAAACCGCAGTAATATGGCTATTACATTCATAAACGGTGCCTATTGGCGTCCCTCAATCGCGGTCTCCGAGCGTCAACGCTGGCGCTTGTCGCTAATAGCAGAATCCAGCGCCTACCCTTGAAAAAACCATGCTTACCCTGATCAATCACGTTTCTGGCGTGCTGCTGGCGGCATTGCTCCTAGTATTCAGCTCAAGTGCTGCTGCCTTCGACTGCGATGCCGCGAGAAATGATGCGGAGAAGACCATCTGCGGCAATTCCGATTTATCCAGGCTCGAAGACGAACTGAGCCGCCAGTATGAAATCGCGTTGCGGGACACCGTCTCGCCGGAGATACTCCGGCAGGACGAGCGTGCCTGGCTGAGCCGGCGCAACGTATGCCGCAAGGATGTGCACTGCCTGACAATGCAATACCAACAGCGGCTGTTGGAACTGACGTCGGAGGATCGCGGGGCAACCAGGAAGGAAGCGCCCCTCTCATTGCCCATGCTTGCCTGCTCGAATGAAGCGAGTCTCGCGTCGATAGAAAGCAGCACGTCCACGGAAGTGACTTTTCTGAACGACTCCGATGAAAGCATCACGGTGTACTGGCTCGACCTCGACGGCCATCGCAAGCAGTACCAGGTCCTTGCCGCAGGCAATAGCTACCGCCAGCAAACCTACCTCACGCATCCGTGGATCGTCACCACTGCAGATGGTCGTTGTATCGGACTTTATTTGCCGCGCGCTGCCCGCGGCGTAGCAATCGTCGGATCATCGCCGGCTCGTTGAGGATTGGCTTTCTGATTCTTCCTGTCGGATCATTGCGGCCACCGCGGGGCCGCTTCACTAAGGGGATAGACCCATGCGTGCGAATTTTGCGTTGTTCGAAGGGGTGACACAGCTGGACCTGACAGGTCCCTATGAAGTCCTGGCCCGAGCGCCGGGCTTCCAATGCGATCTGGTTGCCAAAGGGCCGCAAGCCGTCCGTTCGGACAGGGGTCTCATGCTGGTGCCGACCACGACCGTGGCTGAAGCCGGACCCTGCGACCTGCTGGTCGTTCCCGGTGGTCCCGGAACCGATGCCGCGCTGCAGGATCCGGTGTGGGTGGATTTCGTCAGGACCCAGGCGGCTTCGGCCAAGTGGGTATTCGGCATCTGCACCGGATCCTTGCTGCTTGGCGCGGCTGGGTTGCTGAAAGGACGCCGCGCATCCTGCCACTGGCTGGCCCGCGATCTACTGGCCGAATTCGGCGCCCAGCCCGTGGATGACCGGACGACGATAGACGGCAAGTACTTTACCTCCGGCGGTGTCACCGCCGGCATCGACATGGCGCTGCTGGTCGTGGCGAACATTCTGGATCGGGCGGCTGCCGAACAGATCCAATTGCAGATCGAATACGATCCAGCGCCGCCTTTCCCCGGCGGCACGCTTTTCACCTCGCGCCCAGAAATCGTGCAGCGCTGCATGGCGGCGAGTGCCGTAGGGCGGGCATCACGCGCAGCAGCGGTCAAGGCCGCCGCCGCGAAACTTGGTAGCGAAACTCAGGGCGGCGTCGTCGACGGAGCCACGGGCTTGGGTAGCAGTTGACCCGCCCACAATTGCCGCAGCGTACCGATGGCAATGACCAACACCACCCCATTCGCGCCAACGAAAAGCACCGGCGCCATCGTCGCGAACAGGCCTGCCGGTTCATCCATCGCCATGCGCGTTGCCGCCCCCGCCAGTGCCGTGGCACCGAAGGTGAAGGCCCAGTAGGACGCGCCAAAGGGTTGTTCCCGTATCCACCGCAATTTGCGCAGTAGAAGCAACGCCTGCAACAGCGCATATCCCATCAACATATGCGCGGCCAGGTCGGAATGCGCCCCGCTCACGGCCAGATAGCAGGATGCCCCCACCGCGGGCGGCGCCAACTGTATGCCCAGCGTAGGGCGCAAAGCAAGCGGCAGCGGGCCTTCCGTGTACAGGCGATGCAGCAGCACCGACTCGATGGCGAGCCAGTTGAAAAAGCCGATCCCGAACGCAAGCTGTGCGATTTCGTGCCAACCGAGCGCGGCGCCGACGATGCCGGTGACGAAGCCGCCGGCCACCAAGGGCAGGTACAGCACAGGCGTCGTCGTCGCGGGATCTCTTCCGCCGCGCCACAGCAAGCCGGTGCGCCACAGGCCGAACAGCAGCGTGAACACGGCGCCGATCACGTACAACACCAACGCCGCCGGGCGGGAATAAGGTAATGCCCCGGCTGCCACGAGCATCGTCGCTACGCCGGCCAGGCCGATGAAGCAGCACTGGATGGCATGCGCCGCTTCCTCCCGTGCCGCCGTTTCGGCGCGCAACCACTTCATGCCATACAGGACACTGATGACCAGCCAGGAAAGCGCCGCCGCCAGGTAGATGATTTCGCCCACCGCCGCGGGCAATCCCCAGGCGGCGTGGCCAAGACGCCAATCGGCGCCCAGGCCGGCCAGCCCCAGAACAATACCGAAGAACGACGGCGGCACCATGGGGAGCGCGCGCGAGACGAGTCGAGTAGCCATTGATGTACCCCTGAGATGCCGGTTCGGGACGACGCCAGATTACCTGGTATACGACTGGGAAATCTGTCCCACGAGGGTAGCCCATGGCATGTCCAACGCGCCATACACCGCCCCCGCTTCTGGCCGGCCATTGTCCTTCAGGATTTCGACCATGAGCGTTGCATAATCGGCCAGGATCACACCCGCCTGCTGCATGCGCAGCAGCCCGGTCTGACGCTTGGTATCGCTGAACGTGCCGGACGCATCGACGGCAACGTAGGCGTCCAGGCCGCGCGCCACGGCGGTCATGGCGGGAAAAGCCGCGCACACTTCCAGCGAGATCCCTGCGAAGATCAGTTTCTTGCGTCCGGTCGCCTCGATCGCGCGAGCGACACGCTCGTCGTCATAAGCGTTCACCGAAGCGCGGTCGATGATCTCGACCCCGGGCAGCGCGTCGACCAGTTCGGGAAAAGTCGGGCCCCACATGCTATCGCGTGCCGTCGTCGTCACCACGATCGGCAGTCCCAGCACCTTGGCGGCCTTGGCCAGGGCGATGACGTTGTGCTTGAGTTCTCCCGTCGAGTAATCCCGTACGCCGGTCATCAGGCCGATCTGATGATCGACCAGGATCAGGGCGGCATTGTCGGCGGTGAGCGGTTCGTAGCGACGTTGGGTCATGGCATTCTCCAATACGATTGCGTAGGATTCAACGACAGCGGGTGCTGCCGGGACAGCGCCGGACGGACAGTCCCGCGGGCTGCGGGAACGGTTCCGTGTTGGCGACGAATGCATTCTGCCCATTGCCCTATCGGCCGAGAAGACGGCAAAATCGCACCTTAACGTCCAGCCATTTGGACGATCGCTGCCGTGCTCCAGGCAGCGCGTTTGTCATGCGGAGGTAAGCGTGCTGGATCTGAATGACTTCTTCTACTTCGTCCAGGTCGTAGACCGGGGCGGCTTCACCGCCGCGGGACGGACCCTGCACGTGCCCAAGTCCACGCTCAGCCATCGCATGCAGCAGTTGGAAGCAGAGCTGGGCGTGCGGCTGCTCAACCGCACCTCGCGCAAGTTCGGCATGACGGACGCGGGCGAAGACTTCTATCGGCATGCCGTTGCCATGCTGCGTGAGGCAGAACTGGCGGAAACCGCCATCCGCCACCGGCTGACCGAGCCAACCGGCACCGTGCGTTGCACGGCGGGCGCCGCCACCATGCAGTTCGCCATGTCACCCATCATCGCCGGCTTCCTGGCACAGCATCCCAACGTGAACATCGTGGCGCACGCGGCGGACCGCAACGTCGACATCGTTGGCGAAAACTACGACATCGCCGTGCGCGCGCACTCCGATCCCCTGCCCGATTCGAACCTGGTACAGCGCACGCTGGCGCCCGCCCCTTGGTTCCTTTTCGCGGGCACAGATTACATCGCCGCGCATGGTGCGCCGACGACACCGAGGGAATTGCAGGCGCACCCCTCGCTGTACATGATGCGCGGCACGTCCGCGCCGGCCTGGCGGCTGCGCCACGCCAGCCGCCGTACACAAGACGAGGCCGTGCTGCCATTGGCTCCCAGGCTTATCAGCGACGACATGATCGGGTTGCAGCGGGCGGCCATTCAGGGCCTGGGGATCGTGGCGCTGCCCAGCTACGTATGCCGCGACGCGGTCCGTGCGGGGCTACTCACGCGCGTGCTGCCGGACTGGGTGGCGGGCGATTCGACGATTACGGCACTCATCCCCTACCGGCAGGGTTTGCTGCCCTCGGTACGAGCCTTCCTGGATCATCTGGTTGCCGAGTTTCCCAAGGCGGTGCTGTTCTAGCGGGCTGTCGAGTCCGCCAAGACGGTGCTGTTGCAGCGGGGTGCCAAATTTCGCAAGGCCGTGCTGTACCAACCTGCGCGCCTGCCGTCGTCCAATGGCTTGGACATTGAGTTCGAATCTGGCTGTCTTCTCGTCTGCGGGACCCTTCTCTAAAGTGTCCTCGCACGCACACTTTGGAGCAGCGGACAATGGACACTCCCCCTGGAACCACGATCCCCCATCAGATCACCACGCGGATAGGGAAGACGGTGATTGGCGTTCCCCACAAGATCGGCAACGGTTTTTCTGCCCTGCATTTTTCGGAAGAGATGTTCGACGGCGCCATGGATCCGCTGTTGATGGTGGATCACTTCGTGATGACCGCAGCGACATTCGAACCGCATTTGCACGCTGGCATCTCGGCGGTCACTGCCCTGTTCGAAGATTCGGAAGGCGCGTTTCTGAATCGTGACACGCTAGGCAATAACCTTGCTTTGCAAGCGGGCGACCTGTACTGGCTGACTGCCGCGGGCGGTGCTATCCACGAGGAACGCCCCGACGATGGCGCGCGCGTGCACGCCCTGCAGATTTTCGTGAACCTGCCAGCGCTCATGAAGAAAGAGCCTGCGCGGGCGCTGCATGTACAGGCGCGGGAAATCCCGCTGCTGGAAGGTCCGGGACATCGCGTGCGGGTGGTGTTGGGGCGCAGCGCCGCGGCGGTCGGCGGCACGGACACACCGCAGGATATGACGTTGTTGAATGGCGTCCTGATTCAGGACGGTCCATTTATTCATTTATTGCCTGAGGCGTGGCAGGCCTGGCTATATGTTGTCGCCGGCAGCTTGACGCTGAATGTCCAGCATGAAGCGATAACCCTGGCGGCCGGTATGTCGACCACGGTCGCGGCTGGCCGGGAAATCGAACTGGTTCTGCGATCCGGCACGCACGCCCATTTCGTCCTGATGGCGGGCAGGCCGATCCGCGAGGCGTTCGTCAAACACGGCCCCCTGGTCATGTCCTCGGTGGCGGATATACGGCAAACCCTCACACGTCACGCCAACCACGGGTTCGGCGAATTGCCGCCGGTGTAAGGGGAGATTGACCATGTCAGACATGCAGCGTCCGGTCAGCGACCAGGATCACATCACGACCTTCCCCATCTCGAACGAAGAACGGGCACGCGAGACAGCATTGCGGCAGCGCTTCGCGGAATTCTGGGCATCCGCGAACGGCAATCCCCGCGCGGTTTATGACACTTTCATCGGAAATAGCCCTTCCAGCCGCGATGTCGCACTGATTGCGGTACGCGAGGAGTGCGTCCGCGGATGGTGGGTATGCCCCGCCCAACCAGCCACCGGCGAGGCCATCCTCTACATCCATGGCGGTGGCTACGTGCTGGGCAGTGCGCAGGCCTACCTGGGCTTCGTCAGCCAGATCGTCAGCCGCACGGGGATTCCCGCCCTGGTCATCGACTATCCCCTGGCTCCCGAAGCATCTCTACCCGCCGCCCCCTCCGCGGCGCTGGCCGCGTATCTATGGATGGCGCGGCAGGGTTGCAAGCGTATCGCCATAGCCGGCGACTCGGCGGGAGGCGGCCTGGCACTCGTCACGCTGGCACAGCTGGCCAGGCTGCCTGGCGCCGCGCAGCCCATCGCCGGCGTGGTCTTCTCACCGTGGACCGATCTGGCCTTCACCGGCAAGTCCATGCACGACCCGTCGGTGCTGGACCCGTTGATCAGTGTTGACTACCTGCAGGACTGTGCAGGCAAATACCTGGGCGGCATGCAGGCCAGTTCTCCCCTGGCGTCACCGCTGTACGGCAACCTGCAAGGCTTGCCGCCGCTGCTCATACAAGCAGGAACCGACGAGCGCCTGCTCGACGACTCCCGGCAGTACGCGGCTCGCGCCGCGCAAGCTGGCGTCCTGACGCGGCTCGAAATCTGGGAAGGTATGCACCACGTCTTCCAACTGGACTCCGCACATATCGAGAGCAGCCGGCGAGCACTCGACCGCGGCGCCGCGTTTCTTCTTGAAGCCTTCGGAAGGCATTGACATATCGAATCGCGGGTCCGCCCCTGGGCGTCAAAACGCCGAGCCGATTGCCGGAAGCCGTCGTAAAAAAAACGGCCCCGTGCGAGGAAACACGGGGCCGCGATACTGCATTGAGAGGACATCCTGAACTGCGCCCCCGCCTCTCGCCGGGGAACCCGTCAGGCCAGCACGCCTGGCGAGCCGGACTTCGATTCGGTCCGCGCCTGAAGGCGCGGTTTACTTGGAGCAGGCTAAGCCCGAGCGGCCGCCTGTCGAGTTCTGAAAAGCAATGCTGCGATCTTGTGACTCATGATCGGGGGCTATCCTTGATCAAGTGACCTGCGATCCCTTATCGGATGACCTTGCGATCAGCCTTGAAACGGTACGTTGTTCGAGTCACCGAAGGCGGTGGCGCCGGGCGTCTTCGCCACGTCGGCGGCAACTTGGGCACGCGACACGCTGGAATCGGCTTGGGCGGCGAACGCAACGTTGTCGCTGTCACCGAAGGCAACCAGGCCTTCGTTCTTGGCTTGTTGCAGTTCGGCTTGAATCTGGGTGCGGGTCGCCGAGCTGTCGGCTTGCGCGTAGTTGCCTTGGAAAGGCACGTTGTCGATGTCACCGCGGGGCGTGCCGGCTTGGGCGGCGCCAATCAGGGCAAACGAAACGATCAGCGAGGTGGCGATGGTCTTCATGGCAGTTCTCCTAGTCCTAGTCAGTGGGAGCAGACCGTGTCGGCTAATTCCGGGGTGGTCTGTTGCTGTTCCCGATGACTGCATTCTGCGCTCGCAAGACCTAGGGATAAACCCGATATTTGCCAAATGACCTTTCCAAAAATCGCGGCAATGTGACTATTAGCCTCATAAGTCGCGACTATCGCTGCTGTCTGCAGGCGGACTGACCCGGCCGCCTAGCTGCGCTGCCAATGCTCTTCCGCAATAGTTGCTCTAACAAGAACTACCATCACTACAGTGAATTCAAACGACCCTCCAGGTCTCGAATAGACCCGAGAACATCAGCGAGATCAGGTAGTGGTCCGAAAATCATGGTGCCCATGGCCTCATAATCGCGAGCGAGTGCATCGCGCATCGCAATTGACGGGGATAAGGTAAATGAGCCATGCCTGGCAGTATCCAATCCTTGATCGGGACTGCCAAAAAACAGGCGGGCATGCCGAGCGCAATCCTGTGCCAGGTGGTTATCGGATATCCACGCTGCGGCACTCGGGTGCCGCAGCAGCCGGTAAACATCATAGGAATGCCGTGAAACACGCTGCCCCCCATGCCGCAGCTCTCCTCGCCGGCCATGCCATTGGCACAAGCCGTGCAAAATCATGATCTTGTCCCAGAAGGTACGTTCCGGACTGACTGTGGTGATGTTGGATACAGTCATGTCCAAACTGGGCAGGTAGTTATCCACGTAAGGTACAACCGAGGCAGTCTCATGGGGATCCAAAGCGGACTTTGCGCCCGCCTCGATCTTGACGGCTGAGCGGATGTAGGGGTTCGACTTAGCAACCACGGTCGGATACCAAAAAAGCAAGGTCTGCTGATCAGGGTCTTCCGGATCCAGCTCTAAATGGAACCTGTCGCTCCGGATGGCCCGCGCCGCGACCTCTCGAAGCTCCCGGCACATTGCCCCGGCGACGTACCGTTGGCAGGCCTGACGAATGCAGTCGAGTCGTACGCGACGCTGCTTTCCACTCAAAGCCTCCAAATCAGCCGCAACGAGTGGCTGCCCAATGTCCTCGCGGAATACCGTGATATCGATATCTTCGGAGAAACGGGATATCAACCCATATGCCTTGGACAAAGACGTCCCGCCCTTGAACAACAACCTTGGGCCGCTTCGCTTCAACCCGTTGAATAAAGCGTCTAAGGTCCAGCAGACCCAAAAATCCTTTTCGACGTTTTCAGTCGTGGTCCCCATCCCTGCGGCTGCCTTTACAAACAGCTCGTTTCGTTCATTGTCGGTAGCCTGAATGAGCGTTTCGAAATTTGGATTCACGTTGCCTCGCGCGGGGACTACGCGCGCTTGGCGTTCTGGTGGGGTAGCTAGCTACGCGTTGGATACGCTAGGTAGCAGATCGCATCCAGGGAGTTCCCGGACAATTGTTTGCATCCAGGCGGGCAGCGTGCTGAAACCAGCCAACAGGTCCTGACGGATCGCATCTCCCGAAACCGGGTCGCCCAGAACTGCTGATAATCTTCTAACGATACGCGGCTTGTCACCGGGCAAAGTGTCCTTGAGCCAATGAAGCGCCTGCACAACCCGCATCGCAGGACGAGCGGCCCAATACAAACGGCGCGGAGCCGTCACCTTGAACTTGATCGTCAAGTTTTCCACCTGGACCGTGCGTCGGCGCGCGTCCGTGTGGATGGTGACGTGCGCTGGTACTGCGTCCGTCAGACCGAGATCATTTGCGGCAGTCATGCCGTCGACAAGCAGTCGCAAATGATCGCGACGTGCGATCGCCTGGACGACCGCCTTGTAGTCGGGAGACGTGATGCTCTGCATCAGCCTGTTCATTCGCGGACGATCATAAAGGCCGCGGTCAATTCTCCTCAATAGCCCCGCAGCGACAAGGCGCTGCAACGCCTTATCCACCGCATCGCGGGAACCGAAGGATGCGAAGTCTGTGGGAACCCACACGTGATCAAGATCGGCCGTGTCCATGTGGGCGACTATTTGGGCTTTGAGGTCGTTCATAACTCACCTTTGTCCGATATTTGTACATTTTTTTCGGACAGACTGCAATTCTTCGGTCCCAAATACATATACAAATTTCGGACAAAACGACAGCGCTAGTGACCTGGCCGCGTCCACGTCTTTGTCCCCTGAGAGACAAGACCCGTCGACATATTCGACGGCGTGACTAGCCGATGAGGATATGATGGTGGCCACAGGGATACGCCCGTCTAACCACCGACTCCAAGGCCGACCATGGAACCGATCACCGTCGAAGCACTATTCGGCAAGCTCACGGCGCAGGCTTCGCTTCTCTCGTCCCTGATACGCGTACTACCGCTGGATGCGCTGCGGACGCTGGAAGCAGAGCTGATGCGCGAGGCGCAGAAAGCGAAGGTCTTTCTGGTCGGCCAGGCGGTTTCGGCCGAGGTATTGGAAAGCCACGACCAGCAAGCCGCGGAGAACCTCGCGATGGTACGCGAGGCATACACGCAGAAGGACTACCAGCGTCCCTCCGACAATGGCGGCGGCTAGCGGAAGCCCGCGCTTGCGCCAGCCGCACACCGTCAATCCAACGTCACCCCCGCATCCTTCACCACCTTCGCCCACCGCAAGATCTCGCTGTCGACGAAGGCCCCGAACGCCGGTCCGCTCAGATCCGGGATGTCCGAACCATTGCTGGCCCATTGCTCCTTGATCTTGGGCGTGTTCAAGGCCACTTTCACCTCGCGGATCATGCGATCGATGGCCGGCTGCGGCGTCCCCTTGGGCGCCCATAAGGCATACCAGGTCGAGACCTCGAAATTCTTCACGCCTGCCTCGGCCGCCGTCGGTATGTCAGGAAAACTGGGCGAACGCTGCGCCGACGCCACCGCCAAGGCCTTGATGGTGCCCGCGCGTATCTGCTGGGCCGACGAACCCAGGCCGTCGAACGCCATATCCACCTGTCCGCCCATCAAAGCCGACATCATGGGCCCCGCCCCCTGATAAGGCACATCGACCAGGACGATGCCCGTCTGCATGGCAAACAACTCACCCGCCAGGTGATGCGTACTGCCTTTGCCCGCGGTGCCGAAGTTGATCTGCCCCGGCCGCGCCTTGGCGTAGGTAATGAACTCCTGCAACGTCTTGACGGGCAGCTTGCCGGTGTTGATGACGACCACCTGCGGCGGTTGCGCCAACAAGGCCACCGGCACGAAGTCCTTCTGGATGTCGTAGCTGAGCTGCTTGTACAGCGAAGGCGCCAGGGCGTGATGCGCACCGCCCATGAAGAAGGTATAGCCATCGGGCTTGGCCTTGGCCGCCACGCCCGCGCCCACCGTACCGCCGGCGCCCCCCTTGTTGTCGATGACCACCGCATGGCCCAGCTGCTGCGTCAACTGCGCCGACAATGGCCGCGCGAAAGTATCGGTGCCCCCGCCCGCCGGGAACGGCACGATGATGGTGACGGGGCGTTCAGGCCAGTCGGCCCGCGCCGACGCAGGAACGCTCAATGCCGCGACAGCGGCCGCCATGGCGGCACACGCCGCGATGCTGTTTCGAAGCTTCATGTCTCTCCTCCCGATGCTGCGTAGGATGGGCCAAGGCCCATCGGTTGTGACGGCGCCATGCGGGCCGTCGTTTTTACTGTTCTTACGCAAACCACCTTGGTGCTGTTTTCTGGTGCATCCTCCTGTCGTTTCGTACTCACCCTTGCCCGTACGTGTCCCGCAACACATTCTTCTGCACCTTACCCATGGTATTTCGCGGCAACTGATCCGCGACATGAATCCGCTTGGGCACCTTGAAGTTGGCGATGCGGGCTTTCAATTCCGTTTGCATGGCGGCCGGATCCAGATGAGCCCCCGCGCGCGGCACGACCACCGCCACCACGGCCTCGCCGAAGTCCACATGCGGCACGCCGATCACGGCGGACTCCGCCACCCCCGGCATTTCATCGATGATGCTTTCGATCTCCTTGGGATAGACGTTGAACCCGCCGGAAATGATCAGGTCCTTGCTACGCCCCACGATGGAAAGGTAGTCGACCGGAATCGGATGTCCGGCCGCCTCGCCCCCCCAACGGCCGACGTCGCCCGTCTTGAACCAACCATCCTCGGTGAACTCTTCGGCCGTCTTCTCCGGCATGCGCCAGTACCCGGAAAACACATTCGGGCCACGCACCTGCACATTGCCGATCTCGCCTGGCGGCAAGGCCACGCCTTTGTCGCTGACCACCCGCACGTCCACGCCAGGCAAGGCCGGACCCACGGTGCCGCCCACGCGCGGTCCCAGCACCGCATCGTAAGGATTGGACGTCAGCATGACCGTCTCGCTCATGCCATAGCGTTCCAGGATGGTATGGCCGGTGCGCGTCTGGAATTCGTTGAACGTCTCGGTCAGCAAGGGCGCCGAGCCGCTGATGAACAAACGCATGCGGGCGCAGGCTTCGCGCGTGAAGCGCGCATCGGCCAATAGCCGCACATAGTAAGTAGGCACGCCCATCATCACCGTGCTCTGGGGCAGGTAATGCAACGCCTGCTCGATATCCAGTTTGGGCAGCCAGATCATCTTCGCGCCGGCCAGCAAGGCACCATGCGACGCCACGAACAAGCCGTGCACGTGGAAGATGGGCAGCATGTGCAGCAACACATCATCACTGCGCCAGCCCCAATACTCGTTGAGCGTGCGCGCATTCGCCGCCAGATTGCCGTGCGACAGCATGGCACCCTTGCTGCGGCCCGTGGTACCCGACGTATACAGGATGGCGGCCAGGTCGGCGGCATCACGCTGAACCGTGCGGAAAGCCTGCGGCTGCGTCGCGGCGGCCTGCAGCAGCGTGCCGGTGCGATCTTCATCCAGCGTGTAGACATGCGCGGCGCCGGACTTATCCGCAAGCTTGCGCACCCAAGCCTCGTTGACGCTGGAGCACACCACCACATCAGGCTCGGCATTGCCCAGGAAGTATTCGATCTCCGCTTCGCGATAGGCGGTATTCAACGGCAGATAGACCAGCCCGGCACGCAAGGTCGCCAGGTATAGCAGCAGCGCTTCGGGAGACTTCTCCACCTGCACGGCCACGCGGGCGCCCTTGGGCAAGTCCAGCGATTTCAGCAGATTGGCCAGGCAGGCGCTGGCACGGTCGATGTCGTCCCAGGTGTAACGCAGCGTCGGCGTCTCCAGGGCCACTAATCCGCGGTCTTGCGGGAATCCCGCTTCCAGCACGGCATACAGGTTGGCATTACTCACCGTCTTCAGTCTCCGGAAAATGTTGGTTCTTCGCCTGCCAGGAAAGCACGCACGCCTTCCCGATGATCATGGCTGTCGGCATAGGTAAAAAAGCCAGGATATTCTTTTTCTTGCAAGGGATCGCCACGCGTCAGCCGGCGCAAGGTCTGTTTGTTGATGCGCGCCGCCAGCGGCGCACCGCGCAGGATACGGGTAGCGCACAGGCGGGTTTCGGCGGCCAGCTCCGCATCGGCCACTACCCGCGTCAACAGCCCCAGGGACCGCGCCTCGGCGGCGTTCAGGATGCGGCCTTCGAGCAGCAGCTCCAGCGTCGTGGCGTAGCCGGCCAGGCGCAGCAGGCCCTGCATTTCGTCCGGCGCCATGGGAAATCCAAGGCGGTTGATAGGCACGCCGAAGCGCGCCGACGCGGTGGCGATACGCAGGTCGCATTGGCTGGCGATTTCCAGGCCGCCACCCACGCAAACACCTTCGATGCTGGCCACCACGGGATGCGGGCAATCGGCAAGCGCGCGCAAGGCCGGCGCCAGGATGTTGCGGTGATAGTTCTGCACCGTCGCGTGGTCGCGCCGCTCCTGGGGAAACTCACGGATATCCGCCCCGGCGGCGAAGTTCCCGGCTGCCCCCGCGATGATCACGCAACGCACCGATGGGTCGGCCGCCAGCTCGGTGAAGATCCGCGCCAACTGCCGCCACATGGCGACCGTGATGGCATTCATCCTGCCGGGATGGTCCAGGGTGACGAAGGCAAGAGCGCCTTCGCGTTCGTAACGCACGCATCCGGGGGCGGACCGAGACCCAGCCCCAGCTTCAGGCGGCGATGACGCTGCGGACATGTAATCTCCTGGCTCAGGACATGCGCGCGATGGCGCGGCTGATGGCGGGCTTGCCCTCACCCAACCGGGTCAGATTGTCGTCCAAGGCGTCCAATTCGTACAGATAGTTCACCATCAGCGCGGAGGACTGAGCCAAGCCCTTGCTCGACCGGTCGGCGCCCCAGTTCAGGCGTTCGATGCGCGCACCGTTGCCCAGATGGAAGCGCGCCACCGGATCCACGGGCTGGCCGTTCTTGACGGTCTGCAGGTAATGCACCGCCAGCTTTTGTCCGGCCCGCCGCACGGTCTCGGACCCTGCCCCCGCACCCGCCCGGCTCAGGCGCGCCACCCAACGCGCACCATCGGGCACCCGTTGACGCGGGCGCTCGCGGGTCTTGTCGCGCACGATGGCCTCCACCGCGTCGGCGTCCAGCTTGCCCAGCCAGTCGTTGAAACCGGGAATGGGTGACAAGGTGGCAAAGGACTTCAGCTTGGGCAGGTCCTCCAGCAGGGCATCGATCACCCGCTTGAGCAGGAAATTACCGAAGCTGATGCCGCGCAGACCGGGCTGAGTGTTGGAGATGGAATAGAAGATCGCCCAGCGCGCCTTGTCCAGGTTCTGCGCCGGCTGGCGCGCGTCCAACAAGGCCTGCACGTTGTCGGCCATCTGCGTGGCGAAGGCCACCTCGACGAAGATCAGCGGGGTGTCCGGCATCTGGGGATGGAAGTAGGCATAGCAGCGGCGATCTTCCGCCACACGGCGCTTGAGGTCATCCCAGGACTGGATCTCATGCACGGCCTCGTAGATGATCAGCTTTTCCAGCAAGGACGCCGGGCTGTCCCAGGTCAGGCGGCGCAGCTCCAGCAGCCCCACGTCGAACCAGGCCGACAGCAGGCCTTCCAGCGTATTGTCCAGGGCCGGCAGGCCGCTGACCTGCTTGCGCCAGCGCAGCATATCGGCGCGCAGGCTGACCAGGAAGCGCAGACCATCGGGCTGGTTGTTGAAACGGCGGAACACGCGGGCCACGGCTTCACCATCCACTTGCTCCGCGGGCTGGCAGGCGGCCAGCATGGTCAGCATGGCGCGCCGCCCCTTGGCGTCGGCCGCCGTGTAGCTCTGGCACCAGGCGGCCGCCAGGCGGTTGGCGGCGACATCGGTCGAACGCGCGGCAAACAGCGGCCGCAGCGCGTCGGTGCTGGGGAAACGATCGCGCTCCCACAACCGCAGCAGGCGCGCCATCAGACCGGCCTCGGCGCCCACTTCCACGGCGTCGCCATCGTTGCGCGCCGGAGAGACGGACACGGCGGCGGCCGGCACGGTGGCAACCCCGCTATTGCGGGCCGCCGTAATGGCGTTGTCAGACGTGCGCGCGGCGCGCACGGGGGCTTGCACTTGCGGATCGTTCATAGTCGGGCTCCGGTGTGGCGGGGTACGGGGCGGGAGTAGTGAGAGATGGCGCGCTGGCATAAGGAGCCAGCCCCGGCCGGGGCTGTTGGGCGTCCAGCACGCGCAGCGCATCGAGCTGGCGCAGCAGATGGCCGCGCGCCAAGGCTTCGGCACCTTCGGCGTCGTGGGCGGCGATGGCGGCGTAGATGGCCATGTGCTCGGCACAAGAGGCCTGTATCCGGCCAGGCAGTGCCAGGCTTTTATGACGGGACAGGCTGAGGACCTTGCGCAGGTTGCCGATCATGTCGGACAACCAGCGGTTATCGGCCAAGGCCTGGATCGCTTCGTGGATGACGTAGTTCGCCTGGTAGTAGGCGTCGATGTCGCCGGCGGCGGCATGCGCTTGCAGGGTGTCGTGCAAGCCACGCAGTCGTGCCATGTCCGCGGGCGTGGCCTTGCGGGCGGCCTCATGCGCGCAACGGCCTTCCAGCATGGCCATCAGCGGGAAGATTTCATCCAGATCCCGTAGTGACAGCTCGTTGACGAAGCAGCCACGGCGCGGCTCCAGACGTACCAGGCCCTCGCTGGCCAGCAGTTTCAATGCCTCGCGCAGGGGCGTGCGGGATATGCCCAATTGGGCCGCCAGCCGCAATTCATCTACCCATTCACCCGCTGCCAGCGCGCGCGACTGGATCATGGCTCGCAAGCGGTCGGCGGCTTCCAGATACAGCGCTTGCCGGACGATAGGCGCGGTCATGGGGTTCCGTAATTCATAATTATGGAAGTCCTCATGGTAGCCCTATCCCTGAACTTTGCAAGCGGAGAACCGCGATCCTGCCCTCGTCCAGATGGCGGAGTAGATCCGTGATACGTAAACACGAGCCTTCGGCGCCAACCGTGCATTCTGCTCCACCAGCACGATGGCCAGCTGCGTTTCCCGATTGATGCGTTCAATGGCCGCCGCGTCCTCCATCTGGCGAATGGCAACACGTCTCGGAGTGAGCCTGCGGGTGCAGGACCTACAGGCTCAGGCTTGACTTACTTGCTCTTGGCCTGCGCCTCATAGCGCGCCAGATTCTCGGCGTTCATCGGATAGAGTCCCGTCAGCGGCGCGCCCTTGCGTACCTCTTCCAGGATCCAGGCTTCCGAGCGCTCCTGTTCCAGCGCGGTTTCCAGCACCGCGTCCAGCAAGGCCGCGGGGATGACCACCGCCCCGTCCTCGTCGGCAACGATGATGTCATTGGGCATCACGGCAACGCCGCCGCAGCCTATGGCTTGCTGCCAGCCGACGAACGCCATCTGGCTCACGGCGGGCGGCGCGGCGACGCCGCTGCACCAGACGGGGAGATCCGCGGTAAGGATTCCGGCCCGGTCGCGCACCGCGCCGGCCGTCACCAGGCCGGCGACGCCGCGCTGATGCATGCGCGCGCAAAGAATGTCGCCAAAGATGCCGCTATCGGTGATGCCGGCGGTGTCGGCGACGGCGACGCAGCCCGCCGGCATGGCTTCCACCGCCGCGCGCGTCGAGGTCGGCGAAGACCAGGCGGCAGGCGATGTGATGTCCTCGCGCTGCGGAATGAAACGCAGCGTGAAAGCCGGGCCGACGATACGCTTCTGCCCGGCCGCAAACGGGGCGGTGCCGCGCAGCCAGACGTTGCGCACGCCTTTCTTGAAAAGAATGGTCGTCAACGTGGCTGTCGTCACCTGCGAAAGTGTCGCGACAACCTGGGGATCGAGTGTGATGGTGTCCATGGGCGAGGGAGTAGGTAAAAGGGAAAACGGACCGAACCAGGTTAATCAGATGCTGGCGATCAAGCCGCCGTCCACGCGCACCACCGAGCCGGTGATATAGCCCGCGCGCTGGCCGGCCAGGAACGCCACCGTGTCGGCATATTCCTCCGGCTCGCCATAGCGGCCCACCGGAATGGATGCCGTGCTCGCCGCGCTGATCTGCGCCACTGGCTTGCCGTCCCGCCGTGCTTTCTCTTCATCGAGGAAGCGGATGCGCGCGGTGGCGATACGTCCCGGCACGATGATGTTGGCGGTGATGCCGTCACGCGCGATCTCACGCGCCAGCGTCTTGGACCAGCCCAGCAAGGTGGACCGCAGCGAATTCGACAGACCCAGGTTGGGAATCGGCGCAATGACGCCCGAGGACGCACTGGTGATGATGCGCCCCCAACCCCGCGCGCGCATCGCCGGCAGCACCGCATCCGTGATGGCGATGACCGGCAGCACCATGCTGTCAAAGCCCTGGCGCCAAGTCGATACGGGCTGTTCGGCGGCCGGTGACGGCGCCGGGCCGCCCGTGTTGTTGATCAGGATGTCGACATCGCCGAAGCGTTCGCGTATGGCGGCCAGCCGCTCCGGAATCACGTCCAGGTCCGCCAGGTCCCATTGCAGCGCCAGGCTGCGCTGCGGGTCCAGCGCTGACGCGGCGCGGCCCGCGGCAGTGCCATCGATGTCGGCCAGCACCACACGCGCGCCTTCGCGCGCCAAGGCGTGCGCAATCGCCCCGCCCAGTCCGCCACCGGCGCCCAATACCAGCGCCGTCTTGTCCTTCAATCCGAGATCCATGCGTCTTCCTTCAATGCAGTTCAAAAAATCCGTTGGACGTTATCGCGGTCGCCGCTAGCGCATTGGCTAGCCAATCCACCCTCCAGCGGTTCAGCCGCTAAGCCGATAGGCCAAGAAGCCAGTACGCCAGCAACGCACCGCCCGGCGCGCGCGACCCTTGCGCTAAGATGCCGGACCTACCATTCCCTGCCGGCCAGCGCGCCGAGGCACCCGCGCATGATCACGCTGAAACAACTGGAGGCCTTTTTCTGGGCCGCGGAACTCGGTGGACTCGATCCCGCCGCGCAGCGTCTGAACACGACTCAATCGGCCATCTCCAAGCGCCTTCAGGAACTGGAGAGCGTGCTCAACATCACGTTGTTCGACCGCAGCCGCCGGCGCGCACAGATCACGCCGCAGGGCGAACGCCTGCTTGCCATGGCGCGCGACATGCTCGTCAACCGCGATCGCATCATGGATCTCAGTACGGCGCTGTCGCCCACCGCGCGCACCCTGCGGCTGGGGGTGACCGAACTCACCGCCATGACCTGGCTGCCGGCGCTGGTGCATCGGATACGCGGCAGCCATCCGCGGGTCACGATCGCACCGGAAGTCGACACCAGCGGCCATCTGATGGAAAAGGTGCGCGAAGGTGAACTGGACCTGGCCATCGTCCCCGACGCCTTCCGCGAGGCGCGTTTCGAAGTCGTCCCTCTGGATTCCGTCGACTACGCCTGGATGTGCAGCCCCGCTTATCTCGACGGGACGGATCATCTGGCGCTGCGCGACCTGGCGGCCTACACCATCATCGTGCAATTGCACGCGTCCGGCCTGGGCGACATGGTGGGACGCTGGCTCAAGGAACATAACGTCCACCTCGAAGATTCGCTGTCCAGCAGCAGCCTGGCCGCGCTGGCCTCCCTGACGCTGTCGGGGCTGGGCATCAGCTACCTGCCCCGGCGCATGTTCGAACCGCACATCGCGTCCGGGCAGTTGCGCGTCATCCAAAGCACGCCGGCCCTGCCGCGCGTGCCTTATGTGATGCTGTACGACCGCTCCACCGCCGATGACTTCATCCGCTTCGTCAGCGCGCTGGCCACCGATACCTGCGACTTCACCCGCGCGCTGTCGGCCTTCGTGCCGTCGCGCTAGGGACGCCAAACGCGCCGGCCGCGTTCCCCGGCTCGCCATCGACGGCGCCTCTTCCTGCCCCGTCAATCCGCCACGATGTGCTGCTCGGTGGCAAGCTGCCGCCATCCGTCCAGTTCCTCCACCACCTGCTTGCGATAGTCGGCAGGCGTATTGCCGATGGCCTCGGTATCGAGCTTCTCGAGACGGCCTTTGACTTCGGGCGTGTCCAGCGCCTTCTTCACGGCGGCGTAGAGCCGGTCGACCACCTTCGGATCCATCTTGGCCGGCCCCACGAAGCCGTACCAGGCCCGCGTGCTCACCGTCGGCAAGCCGGCTTCGGCAAACGTCGGCACCTGCGGCAGCGCGGGCAGGCGATGATCGCCGGACACGGCCAGCGCGTGTATGCGCCCCGATTGCAGATAAGGCTGCGAGGAAGCCAGCGCATCGAAGATCAGGTCCACTTGCCCACCGGCAACATCGGTCAACGCCGGGTTGGCGCCACGGTAAGGGATATGGGTGAGCTTGGTGCCGCTGGCCACTTCAAAGCGGGCGCCCATCAGATGCGCAACGCCCCCCGTTCCGCCCGAGGCAAAGGAAAGCCGGCCCGGCTTCTGCTTCGCCTGCTCGATGACCGCGGCCAGATTGGCCGAACCCAGCGATGGCCCGGCCGCGATCAGCATGGGCATGGCGGCGACATTGCTGATGTAGGAGAAATCCTTGGCCGGGTCGTACAGCGGCTTGGGCGCCGTGGCCGGCGCGGTGCCGTGCGTGCCTACTGTCGCGATGCCTATGGTGTAGCCATCGGCCGGCGCCCGGGCGATCTCCATCGTGCCGACGCTGCCGCCCGCGCCACCCGGCCGATTCTCCACGATCAGTGTCACGCCCAGGTCCTGGGCCATCTTGTCCGAGACGACGCGTGCGACGATGTCGGCCGTGCCGCCAGGCGGAAAGGGAACGATGATCCTGATCGGCTTGGCAGGATAGTCTTGCGCCATCGCCAAAGGGCAGGCCAAAGCCAACGCCGTCGCCACGCCCCCGAGAATTCGCCACTGCATTTTCTTGTCTCCCACACGGATATCGGCTGATGCCGTATTGGCGAGCAGACTAAAGGGCGCGGAGACTCGCCACAAGCGATATTAATTCGCCTGAATCATGAAAAAATTTCCATGAACGGCGATGTGGGGAGAACTGTCGATGTGTCCAGGGGAGATCTGGCGGGGGAGGTCAGGAGACCTTGGAAATTCCTGCAAGGATTCCTGGCCGCTGCGTTTCGGTCCGGTTCCCCCCACGGTTCGATAGCAGGGGTACGGCCGCGAGAAGACCATCGAGAAATGCGCTTGCCGCGCAGCTGCTGGCCCGCGATTGATGCAGAAGCTGTTCCTGCAGATGTTGCCAGCGCAGGTCGATCCCGTCGCGATCGCTGTCGCCGTAGCCGTAACCGTCACTGTCGACGCCGTTTTCGGCGTGGCACGCGTCTGCCTCGCAGGAATATTCACCCTCCGGATCCGCATAGTCGCGGTAGGCGCTCTCACTCCAGCAATCCACGATCTCTTCGCAGATCGAGTCTGAAAGTCCCGTCAGGCTCTCCACGAGCGAAGCTGGGGATCCGCCCTCTTCCGCCGTCAGCGCGTCATTTTTCTCCAAGACGCCCCTGACCCTTTCGGCCAG
The DNA here is from genome assembly GCF_021325795.1 of Bordetella sp. LUAb4. Classification (GTDB taxonomy): domain Bacteria; phylum Pseudomonadota; class Gammaproteobacteria; order Burkholderiales; family Burkholderiaceae_B; genus Bordetella_C. Next base: position 924,121 of record NZ_JAHPZX010000002.1, read on the forward strand.
CGCATCGAGAGGCCAGCATTCCCGGTCCTGCCGGCTACAGCACATGCACGTGTGCCATTTTCCGCTCGCAACAATCTCTTCAGACAGCAGCTGATCTGTAACGCAAGCGGCGCAGATAAAAAGATTCGCGGCGGACATGGACATACGCTGTGTTACAGCACTCAAGGAAGGCTAAGTAACACATTGTATGATTAGTTTCGATTGATCCGGTATTGGGATAACTACTCGCTAGGGTTTTCCGTGGCAAACACGCCTATTTCCCCGCGACGCAGCTACCCGATGTTCCTAACGATGGGCAATAATCGGAAATTATCACAACACATTCCGCAACAATTCTCACATTGCGCCGACGCGTCAGCCGTGCCGGCTAGTAGCGGATCACTCCGTCCTTGGCATCGCCCACCAGCGACCGCGCCCAACGCCGGGCCGGCAAGCCGTAGGTCGCCTCGACCACTTCCGCACGGGCCAGCAGATCGGCCGCCGCAATGGCGATGGGGGGGCCGGAAAACGCCAGCACGATGCGGTTGCCGGCGTCGATCTCCGGCAGCAAGGCCAGGCGGCCGTTGAACGCCGCGCTCAGGTTGTCGATATTGCGCGGGAAGCTGTCATGTTCGCCAAACAGATTGACCGCCAGGATGCCGGTGTCGCCCAGCACGCGCCGGCAGTCGCGATAGAACTTCACCGAATCACGCACCGGACCGCGCGCCTGCGCATCGTACAGATCGACCATCAGCACCGGGCAGCTACCGGCGTGCACCGGATTGGCCACCCACACGCCGGCATCCTCGTGTTCGATCGTCAAGCGGGACGAGCCCGGCAAGCGGAAGAACATATAACAGGCCCCGGTCACCTTGTGGTTCCACTCCACCGCCACCACCGGGCTGCGCGTGCGTTTCAGGCAGAAGCGCGCCAGCGAACCGGCCCCCAGCCCCAGCAAGCCGATGGCTTCCTCGCGCGGCGGCTCCAGGAACAACAGCCAGGCCATCATCTGCGCCGTGTATTCCAGTACCAGTTCGGCGGGATCCTGCAGGCGCATGGCGCCCTGGATCCAATCGGTATTGAAATGCAGGTAACGCACGCCATCCGATTCCGAAATGGTTGGCTGGTCCAGCTCGGAGGGTTGCGTACTACGGTTTTGGCGCGGACCCGGCATCTTGCTTATCAAAGCCTCTCGAAAATCGCGGCGATGCCCTGCCCGCCGCCGATGCACATCGTCACCAGGGCATAACGGCCCTGCACACGCTGCAGCTCATACAGCGCCTTGACGGTGATGATGGCGCCGGTCGCGCCCACCGGATGGCCCAACGAAATGCCGCTGCCGTTCGGATTGACACGTGCCGGATCCATGCCCAGTTCGCGGGTCACCGCGCAGGCCTGGGCGGCGAAGGCTTCGTTGGCCTCGATCACGTCCATCTGGTCGATCTTCAAGCCGGCTTTCTTCAGCGCGGCGGTGGTGGCGGGTACCGGACCGATGCCCATGTACTTGGGATCGACACCGGCATGGCCGTACGCCACCAGGCGCGCCAAAGGACGCACGCCGCGGCGTTGCGCGACGTCCGCGGTCATCATCACCACGGCGGCGGCGCCGTCATTGATGCCCGAAGCATTCCCCGCCGTGACCGTGCCGTTTTCCTTCTGGAAAACCGGCTTGAGGCCGCTCAGCGATTCCAACGTGGCATCGCGGCGCACATGCTCGTCCTGCTCGAAACGGACCTCGCCCTTGCGCGTCTTGATGACCACCGGCACGATCTGATCCTTGAAACGGCCGGCATCGATGGCCGCGGCCGCGCGGCGGTGCGATTCCAATGCCAGCGCGTCCTGGTCGGCGCGGCTCACCCCATATTTGGCGGCGACGTTCTCCGCGGTCACACCCATGTGGATGCGATCGAAGGGATCGGTCAAGGCGCCGGTCATCATGTCGGTGAACGTACTGTCGCCCATGCGCGCACCCCAGCGCAGCGCCGGCGCGATGTACGGGCTGCGGCTCATCGCCTCGGCGCCCGCGCCCACCGCGATCTCGGCATCGCCCAGCATCAGCGTCTGCGCCGCCGACACGATGGCCTGCAGGCCCGAGCCGCACAGGCGGTTGACGTTGAACGCCGGCGTGCCGTGGCCGACACCGGCATTGACCGACGCCACGCGCGCCAGATACAGGTCGCGCGTTTCCGTATTGATGACGTGGCCGACCGCCACGTGGCCGACCTCTTCGCCCGCCACGCCGGCGCGCTCCAGCGCCGCGCGGATGACAGTGGCGCCCAGATCGATGGGAGGCACGTCCTTGAGAGCGCCGCCGAAAGTGCCGATCGCGGTGCGCGCACCGGCGGCGATGATGACTTCATTCATGATTCGTCTTTCCTTGTGCCACGGCAAGCGCGGCGCAGTGCCGTTCAACGTCCCGTATTTTTCGCGCTGACGCCGTTGGCCATGCCCATGTCGATGTTCGGCACGTCCTGCACGATCACCCGCACGTTCTCGCCATCGACGCCCAAGGTGCTGCTGGCAGCCTTGGTCAGGGCGATGAACAGGGCCTGCTTCTGTTCTTCAGTACGGCCGACGATCATGTGCACGTGGAAGACCACCGACTCGCGGCCAACCTCGCCCCCCACGACGATATCCTCGCGCGCCACATCATGCAGCATCAAACGCACGCTACGCAGCGGCGCGCCCAGGCTCTCCACCACGGCTTGCGAGGCCGCCTGCAGCAGAGCGCTCTTCTGTTGGGCCGAAGGGCCGGCGGTGATATGGGCGTGGATGGTAGGCATGTCTGCTCCGGTTTCTGTCGTATGGGTTGATGGCGTAACGGTTGATGGCGTATCGGTGATGACTTATCGGTGAGGACTTATCGGCTGAGGGCGTATCGGTTCATGGCATGCCAATGCGGACCGGGCATGCGCGCCGGCCCGCGGCCAGGCTTCAGGCCTTGGGCGTGTACATGTAGTCGCGCCGCCAAGGATAGGCCAGGTCGGACGGCAGATCCAGTTCATCGCTGCGGCCGGTGGCAAGATGCTGGCCGACGATCTGGTGCAAAGCGATCCAACCGTGTTCGAACGCCATGGCGCAGCCCGCCAGGTAAAGACGATAGGCGCGCAGCGAACGGGCGCCCGACTCGCCGCTGAGCAGCTTGGTGGCTTCGTCCAGGCGCGCTTCCAGCTGATCGCTCCAGGCCCACAACGTACGGGCATAGTGCGGCCGCAGGTTCTCCACATCCGTCGCTTCCAACCCGCCAAGGGCCATGGCTTCCTGCACGTGGCTGACGTGCGTCAGCTCGCCACCGGGGAAAATGTACTTCTCGATGAACTCGCCCATGCCATTGCCCAACTCGGCGTTGTGCACGCCCCCCGCCGTGATGCCATGGTTCATCACCAATCCACCCGGGCGCAACAGGCGGCGCAGCTTGGCGAAGTAATCCGGCAATTGGGCACGGCCCACGTGTTCGAACATGCCGACCGAGGAAATCTTGTCGAAAGGCGTCGTCTCGTCGAGCTTGCGGTAGTCCAGCAGCTCCATGCGCACGCGGCCTTGCAGCCCCTTTTCCTGGATCAGGCGGTTGACATAGGCGTGCTGGTTGCGCGACAGCGTGATGCCGGTGGCATCGACCCCGTAGTTCTCGGCCGCCCACAACAGCAGACCACCCCAGCCCGCGCCCACGTCCAGGAAGCGTTCGCCTTCGTGCAGACGCAGCTTGCGACAGATGTGGTCCAGCTTCGCTTCCTGCGCCTGCGCCAGCGTCATCGCCGGCGTACTGTAGTACGCGCAGGAATAGACCCGGCGCGGGTCCAGCCACAACGCGTAGAAATCGTCGGAAAGGTCGTAGTGGAATTCAATCTGCTTGGCATCGCGCTCGATGGAGTGGCGCCACACCGACACGACACGGCGTACCAGTTCGGTCAGCCAACCGCCGCGCGCGGCATCGACCGGCGACCCCGGCAGCATCTCGGCCGCCGCGCGCATCACATCATGCATATTCCCTTCGATGTCGACGCGGCCTTCGACATAGTCCTGGCCCAGCACACCGACTTCGCCGGTGGCCAGATGCGCCAGAGCCCCTTTGTCATGAGCCACGAACCGCACGCGCGGATCGGCGGCCCCGACCCTCGTGCCATCCGGCATCTCTAGTTGAACGGGAACGGAAATAGCTTCGAGCTTGCTGCCAATGGCAGACAACAAAGGATTCACGACAATCAACCCCGGTGGAAATGACTGGAGGACTTTATCGGAATTTGTTTCCGTTTTGAACCGCGTTTTTACGTGATACATTTCCCCGCTTGGTGTTGCGAAAAATGTCCCTGCATGTCAAGTGACTTTCAGAGTCATTTCAGGCAACCTCTGCTTCACACAGCTTCCCCCTCCCCCCGCAGTCCCCCCGCCCATGCCTGCCTCATTACCGACTCGCAGCTTTCCCGGATGGTTGATCCTGATGGGCGCGCTGACGGCGATCGGCCCGTTTTCCATCGACCTCTACCTGCCCGCCTTCCCCGCCATCGCGGCCGGCCTGAATGTCTCGCAGGGCGATGTCGAACGGACGATGGCCGCCTACCTGGTCGGCCTGGCGGGCGCGCAGATTTTCTACGGCCCGCTGGCGGACCGCTATGGCCGCAAGCCGCCCTTGCTGGTGGGTCTGGCCATCTACGTCATCGCCTCGCTGGGCTGTGCGCTGTCCAGCGACATCGCCAGCCTGACGGCATGGCGCGCGGCGCAGGCCTTGGGCGGCGCCGCCGGCATCGTGATTCCACGCGCGGTGATCCGCGATCACTACGAAACGCAGGAAGCGGCGCGCGCCATGTCCCTGCTGCTGTTGATCATGGGCCTGGCCCCCATCCTGGCGCCGCTGATCGGCGGCCAACTGCTGCTGATCACCGGCTGGCGTGGCGTGTTCGGCCTGATGCTGGCTACGGGCGTGATCCTGATGACGGCCATTCTTCTGAACATGCGTGAATCGCTGCCGCCCGAACGCGTCGTTCCGCTGAACTGGCGCACCATCGCCGGCAACTACAACGCGCTGGTACGCCATCGCGGTTTCATGGCGCACAGCCTGGCCGGCGGCTTCGGCCAGGCCGGCATGTTCGCGTATATCGTCGGGTCCCCGCGCGTTTTCATCGACATTTATCACGTCGATCCGCAGCACTACGGCCTGCTGTTCGGTTTGAATGCCATGGGCTTGATCCTCGGCTCCCAGGTCAGCGCCCGCCTGCTGCGCCGGCTGACGCCGCAGACGCTGCAACGGCGCGCGCTGCGCACCCTGGCCCTGGCCAGCCTGGCGGCACTGCTGATCACCCTGGCCGGCTGGATGACGCTGCCGCTGCTCATGGCCTGCCTGATCGGATATATGAGCAGCCAGGGCTTCGTCAATCCGAACTCGGCGGCGCTGGCCTTGTCCGACCAGCGCAAACGCCTGGGCGCGGCGTCGGCGTTGATGGGGACGTTGCAGTTGTCTTGCGGCGCCCTGGCCGGCCTGTTCGTCAGCCTGTGGCAAAGCGACACGCCGCTGCCCCTGACCACGGTGCTGGCCGTGTGCGCCTGCCTGTCCTGGCTGTCCGGCCAGATCGCACGCAGGGCCGCCTGAGCCCGCTGCACGGCAGTCCACGCGCAAGCGGCCTAGGCTTTTCTTCGCGGGGCGGCTTGACCGATCCGTTCTCCCCGTATTAGAATCGCGGTCTTATCGAGTTTTACCCCGAAGTTTTACCCGTGCCTGCTACTATGCTTTGTAGCCGGGCACTCCGACCCCCGCTGGCTGCGGAATACAGCTAGGGGCGATGAAAGCGCAACATCCTTTCATTGTCTGACGGCGCAGGGAATCGGCGGGCACAAGCACTTGGCGATCGAATCCCGACTGGCCTGGCGACAACGCCGGCCGACGTGGCAACGGTACCGACATCCCGACGGGATGGCCAGCGCAAGGCTGGCGGCTTGAAGTCCCGTCCATCCCCTTCCCGCCCTTGCTGTTCATGCGGCACGCATAGAACCAAAAGGTACGAATCATGGCACGTAAATGCCAAGTTACGGGCAAGGGCCCGATGGTGGGCAACAACGTTTCCCACGCGAACAACAAGACGAAGCGCCGCTTCCTGCCCAACCTGCAATCGCGCCGGTTCTGGGTTGAAAGCGAAAACCGCTGGGTGCGTCTGCGCGTGACGACCCGTGCCCTGCGCACCATCGACAAGAACGGCATCGACGCCGTGCTGGCCGACATGCGCGCCCGCGGCGAACGCGTCTAAACGCCCGCTACCCGCGTCTGAACCCACTACTTCTTCCAGGAGCGCGACATGGCCAAAGGCATCCGCGAAAAAATCAAGCTCGAGTCGACCGCCGGCACGGGTCACTTCTACACCACCACGAAAAACAAGCGCAACATGCCGGAAAAAATGCTGATCAAGAAATTTGATCCGGTTGCCCGCAAGCACGTGGACTACAAGGAAACCAAGCTCAAGTAATCGAGCCTGGATTTCGCCCGGAACGGGCCGACGCAGAATCTGCGTCGGCCCGTTTTGTTTTTGTGCTCGTCGCGTCGCCAAACCTGGACGCGGCGACCGCGTGGACCCGCGCGGCGGGCATGCGCCACCGCGCGATTTTTCCGACACCAAATTAGCCAAATACGGCCGGATTTCTAGCGGATCCAGCCGTTTTCTTTTGTTTTCACGCTTTCGATGCAGTAGTCCTGTTGCCACAGGGGAACAAGGGGATTTTTCGGACAGACAAAGCTCGTCTCGGCCGCCAACATGCGGCGGCCCACACATCCCGCCTTACGAATACGGCGCGAGCTTTCTCGATTCGATCATGACCGACCTCTCTTTGCCCTCTCAACCCTCCCAGAGCCATACCCAGGCATTGGCCGACCGGGAAACCGTCCGGCTGGCGCTGCTGCTGGCCGTTCACACCCTCATCTGGACCGTGGGTGCCTGGCTGTATCGCACCAACCTCGATACGGCCACCGACATGCTCGAAAACTATGTCTGGGGCATCGAATGGCAGCCCGGCTATTACAAGCATCCGCCCGCCTTCGCCTGGATGGCCGCCAGCTGGTTCAAGCTCTTTCCCCGCACGGACCTGGCGTATTTCGCGCTGTCCAGCTTGAACGCCACATTGGGGCTCTGCGGCATCGTGGCGCTCGCGCGCCGCTTCCTGCCCATGCGCGATGCGCTCATCGTGGGCCTGGCAATGGCAGTCACGCCGATCTACACGACGCTGGCCATCAAGTTCAATGCCAATACGGTGTTGTTGTCCTTGTGGCCGTGGGCGGCCTACTTCTTCGTGCGCTATGTGCAGACCGGCACCTGGAAATCCGCGCTGGCGCTAGGCGCGGCCGCGGCCCTGGCGATGCTGGGCAAGTATTTTTCCATCACGCTGCTGGCGGGCCTGGGTCTGGCGGGTCTCATGCGGCCGGCGTGGCGCGCGCAGTTGCTGCGGCCGCGCACCCTGCTGGCCGTGCTGGCCGGCACGGTGGTGCTGGGGCCGCACCTGATCTGGCTCGTGCAAAACAACTTCCCCACTTTCGCCTATGCGGATGAGCGTATCCAGGAAATCAGCGATCCCTTCCATGTGATGCTGCTGGAGAAAATACCCTACGCCTTGACGCAGCTCGCCTACCTTTTGCCCGCCATGGCTTTCCTGGTGCTGCTGCTCCCGCGCCGTCGCCTGGCGGCGTTTGGAACGATGCTGCGTTCTCTCTTGCGGCCGTCGCTCGACCGCAACCTGTGGTGGCTGTCCATGGGGACCTTCTTCGCGGTCTGCGCCGTTTCGGTGCTGACGCGCACGCACCTGTCGGCGCTGTGGGGCAATACGCAATGGTTCGCGATCGTGATTTTGTGGGTGGTCGCCCTCGAACAGCGCGGCCTTGAACTGGATACGCGCGGCATCGTGCGCGGCATGACGGTGTATTGGGTGCTGGTGCTGGCCTTGTCGGCCGTGCTCGGCTACGCGGACGCGGCACGCCATCATCGGGGAGCGATCGAGCCGCGCGCGGAGCTGGCCCATGCCGCGCGCCAGCTGTGGCAGGAACGCGTCGGACTGCCCCTTGCCATCGTCACCGGCAACGACAAGGAAGCCAAAGCCATCGCCTTTTACGGCCACAACCTGACGCATTATTGGGACATGTACGAGCCCGGCAATACGCCCTGGGTGGGCCGTGCCGACGTGTTGCGTGAGGGCGCGCTGTTCGTCTGCCGCAGCAGCGACGACGACTGCGCGAAAATCGCGGCAGCCTTTACCCGCGCGCGGCCCATTGCCATGACCGTGCACAAGCAGGCTTGGGGACTGCGCTTGCCGGACTACCGCTACAAGGTATTCCTGCTGCCGCCAACCGGGTGGCATGAAGCGGCGTCCCCCGCGGCGGCTGGATCGAAGTCGACGTCATAGGGCCGCGGCGCGATCGCCGGCATTCGCCGCCCCTGCGAAGCCCCGGACGGTTATAGTAGGCCGCGATCGCGTAGCCCCTGGCTGGCGCTGATACGTTCCACTCCCGGTCCGGTTCATCCATGACGTTCTTCCTTTTGCCACGCCTGCGCTGGCTGGCGACGCTCTGCCTGTTGTCCTCCTCGCTCGGTGCTGTCGCCGCGCCGGCCGCTTCGGCCGGGCCCACCACGCCCGCCCGCGGCAAGCCGGCCAAGGCCGTGCCTGCACCCGTGCCCGTCCTGCGCATCGGGGAAATCAACACGTACAAGAAGCAGCCGGATTTCTCCCAGCCCTATCGGCGCGGCTGGGAGCTGGCGCTGGCGCAGATCAACGCGGATGGCGGCTTGCTGGGGCAGAAAGTGGAGATCCTGTCGCGCGACGACCAGGGCGTGGTCGACGATGCGGTCAAGGCGGCACAGGCGCTGGTGGACCAGGACAAGGTCACCGCCATCTTCGGCGGCTATTCGTCCGAGGTCGGCCTGGGGCTGGCCCATTACGCCGTCGAGAACAAAGTCTTTTATCTGGCGGTGGCGCCTTTGACGCAGCGCCTGACCTGGCAGGAAGGCAATCGCTACACCTGGCGCCTGCGCCCCGCCGCCTGGATGCAGGCCGCCGCGATAGCGCCCAAGGCCCTGGGCCAGCGCAAGCCCCGCTGGGCGCTGGTGTATCGCGACGACGAATCGGACCGCGCCACGGCCGACGCCTTCAAGTCGCTGATGAAAACCTTCCAGAAGGTGGAGTTCGTCTACGACACGCCGCAAGCCAAGGACAAGTTCGATGCGGAAGCCCTGGTGACGGCGATCGCGCAGACCAAACCGGACGCGATATTCAATATGTTGACGGGCGATGCCTTGCGGCTATTCGTCGGCGCCGGCAACGCGCAGCAGCTGTTTGAACAGAGACCCGTCGTGTCCTTGTTCACCGGCGATCCGGAAAACCTGCAGGCGCTGGGAGGCCTTGCACCGGCCGACTGGATCGTCACCGGATATCCCCGTGATGCCGTCGACACGCCGGCCAACCAGGCATTCGTCAAGGCATACACCGACAAGTATGGCAGCCCGCCGCAAACGGCCTCGGTGCTGGGCTATTCGGCTTTGATGTCACTGGCGGCCGGCATCAAGCGCGCCGGCTCGGCCGATGCGGAGCAACTCTCCACCGCCTTCGCCAAGCTGCAGGTCAGCACGCCTTTTGGCGACATCGAATACCGCGCCATCGATCACCAATCCACGTTGGGAATGTGGCTGGGCTATACCAGCCGCATCGACGGCGTCGACGGGATGGACCGCTACGTCTACCTGGGCGGCGCGCGCCTGCAGCCACTGGACGAACACATCCGTCGCCTGCGCCCGGGCACGGCAGAACGGGCGCCCCGAGGTGCCGGGGAGGCGCCGGTCGCAGCCACGACGGCGTCCACCACAACCGCAACCGCGGCCGATGCGCCGTCGCCCGCAACCCTGGTCCCGCCGCCCGGCATGGATCGCACGCATGCACCGCAAGCCCTGCCAACGTGGCCCGGGGACTTAGCCGACAAGCGCTCACCGCTACTGCCGCCGGTGCACTGAACAGCCCGGGCAAACCAGAGCCATCCGCCCTCAGGACCCCAGCAGATGGCTGCGCAGTTCGTTGAGGGTCTTGATCATCTCGCCAGCCTCTTCCAGGCTGCATTGAGCAGCCTTGCCCACGCCTGCGGGCACCGCCCCGGCTTTGCGCTTCAAGGCGCGGCCCGCATCGGTCAAGGACACGATGACCTGCCGTTCGTCGGCCACCGCCCGCACCCGCGCGATGAAGCCGGCCGCTTCCAGCCTTTTCAGCAACGGCGTCAACGTGGCGGAATCCAGGAACAAGCGTTCGCCTATGGCCGACACGGTCACGCCGTCCTGCTCCCACAACACCAGCATCACCAGGTATTGCGGATAAGTCAGGCCCATGTCCGCCAGCAAGCGGCGATAAACCTTGCTCATCGCCAACTGCGTCGAGTACAGGGAAAAACAGAGCTGGTTGTCCAGCAACAGCGCTGCCGCGCCATCCAGCTTGGGAGAGGAAGAATGTGCCATTCAGCGATAGTAGATCGCGCGCGATACAAGTGCCAGCGGCAGCCTTAGCACCGAGATGTTTCTGCCACTATTCCCGCCCAATCCACGACTCCTATGAAATATTCTGCCGTTTTTGGAAAGATGCTTTCTATTCGTACGGGTTTATCCTTATAACGATCCGGCTCAGAATGCAGGCCATGGATGAGGCGAACACGCCCACGCTAACAAGCGCGATCCCGAAACCAAGCCAACAATTCACGGAGAGCCAATCATGAAAACCCGTACCCTGAGCCTCGGCATTGCCGCCCTGTCGTTCGCCCTGTTGGGCACCGCCCAAGCTGGCCCCGCCGGCTTCGGCGACACCAACAACCAGCCTTTCCAGGGCGTTTATGGCGCTTCCGAAGGCCACGCGCTGAGCCGCGCCGAAGTGGTTCAACAACTGCAGCAGGCCAAGGCCGCCGGCTATCAGACCGTCGCCGAACTCAATGCCACGCCCTTCCAGGCCGCGACCGACAGCAACGTCACGCGCGCCCAGGTTGCCCAGCAAGTCGACGCCGCCCCGGGCGCTACCGCCTTTGGCGACTCCGACAACCAGCCGTTCCAAGGCGTGTACGCCAGTACCCCGTCGAACACGCAATCGGCTCAGGCCAACGACGGTACCTACGTCCGTTGAAGAAGGGTTGAGTGAGCGCCCAAAAGGCGCTTACCCGACCCAGACACAAGGGCCGTCCGCGACATTCGCGGACGGCCCTTGCCTTTGCTACGGCGCCCCGCATCCTCACGAGTCTGTGCTGAGAATCGCGCGACCGGAGGCCGTACCGGACAGGCTGTTCTGTCAGCGATGCCGCCCCAACCAAGGTTCCGTGCTGAGAACCCGTGGCAAGACGCCGCACTGAAGCCAGCCCCCCTCCTGCTCAGACGATGGTCAGCGTCACGTCGATGTTGCCGCGCGTCGCATTCGAGTACGGGCAAACGGTGTGCGCCTTTTCAACCAGCTCGCGCGCCTTGGCGGCATCCACGCCCGGCAAGGAAATCTTCAGTTCCACTTCGATGCCGAAACCGCCGGGAATCTGGCCGATACCCACTTCGCCGGTGATGCTGGCGTCGGCGGGCAGGGCGAATTTCTCCTGGCTGGCGACGAACTTCAACGCGCCGATGAAGCAAGCCGAATAACCGGCCGCGAACAATTGCTCGGGATTGGTGCCGTTACCGCCCGCGCCGCCCAACTCACGCGGCGTGGTCAATTTCACATCCAACACGTTATCCGACGAAACGGCACGGCCGTCACGGCCGCCGGTTGCAGTGGCTTGAGCGCGATACAGAACTTTTTCGATCGACATGGAAGACTCCGTTTTCATGTGGGTTGATGATCGCTCCGATCGCGCCGGGCCAGCCTATCCGTCCCGTGTTCGCTACGATTCGTGCGTCCATGTGTGCATATTAAATAGCGCACGATTCTTTTGCAAGCGATTTTTTAGTGCAAGAAAAGGCGGCCGCGAGATTGCGCTCGCGGCCGCCCCCTTTGCCGTATCAGCTCAACGCCCCTCCTGTTCATCCGCCTCTTCCGGCGCGGCGGCATCCGGCGCACCTGCATTGGCATCGGGACCGGCCTTGCGGGCAGCCTCGGCATCGCGTTGTTCCTTGCTACCCGCATGGCGCTTGGCCGCTGCGGCCCGCGCTTCCTGAGAATTGAATCGATGAGCCTTGCCCAGGCGGTGCGCGGCACGCCCCCCTTGCGCAGCGATCTCTCGCTGGAATTCGGGACCCATTGCAGCAAAACCTCGTGGCTTGCGCGGCGCTTTTTGCTCGGTGTTGTCGGTCATGTCTATGCCCCTGTAGGTGTCTCTCGCCCAGTTGCGGTGACTGCATCGTCCGTACCAACCCCCTCAGCTTGCCCGGTTGATATGCCGGGCGCATCAAGGATCAGCAAGGCTTACGCCGTCATGTAGGGCTTACCGCGGCGCGGCAAACCCCGTGTCAGGATGTTCCCGACGGCACTTTCATCGGCCTGCTCCTCAGCCGCGACTTGTCCGCCTCGCCCGTTGGGTACGCAAGCGGCTTGCCCGGGGGCCTAGTTGGCACCCGGGCTATCGGGTGGGCATCCCGCAAACAGTCGGCAAGGATTGACACGGCCGGTCTTCAGCAATTATCTTTACGTCAAAATATTCGATATCAAAATAAGTTTTTTGACGCCGCCTGTCAGTCCCTTGCCTGGCAAGGCATGGCCATCAGACATCGCACATGACTTCTTCCCCGCTATCCGCAGACACGTCCGACTTTGTCGACCACATCCTGACGCAATGGGGCGCGGCCCGGCCCGACCTGCCTATTGGCCCCATGGCTGTCTTCAGCCGGCTGTTCCGCCTGCAAGCCGTGGCATCGCGCGATATCGATCGCTGCCTGCGGCCACTTGGCGTCAATCCCGGTGAATTCGACGTCATCGCCACCCTGACCCGCCATGGCCCGCCCCACGCCCTGAGCCCGCAGCGATTGGCCGAATCCTTGCTACTGTCATCCGGTGCGATGACCAACCGTCTCGACCGTCTGGAGCAGGCGGGCCTGGTGGCGCGCCAGCCCAATCCCGACGACCGCCGAGGCATCATCGTGACCCTGACCGACCAGGGACAGCAAACCGCCGACGCGGTGCTACGCGCCTACCTGGGCATCCTCGATCAGATGCTGGCCCCCTTGACGCCCGACCGCCGCCAGATCCTGGCGGACCTGTTGCGCGAATTGCTGCTGGCTCATGACCGCCAGGCGCCAGGCGGGATAAAGCCCTGAACGAAAGCGGCTTGCAACGATTACACGCTTCTCCCTTACACGTTGAAGCTCACGTTCCAGATTCACCTTGAAGATTCACGCTCCCGATTTACGCACCCCGCTCCCACACATCCCGCTCCAACGTTCCCTCATTCCCCGCCATGCCTCATCAACACACTTCCGCTCCGCCGCTGCTGACGCACGCCATGGTGCTGCTGATGGCCGTCGCCACCGGCCTGATCATTGCCAGTAATTACTACGCGCAACCCCTGCTGCACGCCATCGGCAGCGAATACGGTCTCACCGAGGCCGGCGCCGCCATCATCGTGACGGTGGCCCAAAGCAGCTATGCCATCGGCCTGTTGCTGCTGGTGCCCCTGGGCGATCGCCTGGAACGGCGTGGTTTGATCACTTCCCTGACACTGATCGCGGCCGCCGGCCAGGCGCTCGTCGCCTACGGCCCTGGCGTGGGCAGCATCCTGGCCGGTACGGCCATCACCGGCGCCACGTCGGTGGTGGCCCAGGTCATGGTGCCCTTCGCCGCCACCTTGGCGGCGCCCCAGGAACGGGGCCGCGTCGTCGGCACCATCATGAGCGGCCTGTTGCTGGGCATCCTGTTGGGCCGCACCGTGTCGGGCTTTCTGTCCGACCTGGGCGACTGGCGCACCGTCTACCAGGTCGCCGCCGTCCTGCTGGTCTTCGTCGCGGCGAGCTTGCGATGGGTGCTGCCGCGCCACGCAGGCACGTCGACCATGGGCTATTTCGCCTTGGTGCGCTCGGTCGGCACGCTGTTCGCGCAGGAGCCGCTGTTCCGGGCCCGCAGCCTGATCGGCGCGCTGACCTTCGCCCAGTTCAGCGTGCTGTGGACCTCGCTGACCTTCCTGCTGGTAAGCCCTCCCTTTGGATACTCGAACAGCACGATCGGGCTGTTCGGCCTGGCCGGCGCCGCCGGTGCCGCGGCGGCACGCCTCTTCGGCCGCATGGCCGACCGCGGCCACGCCAACCGCAGCACGCGCTTCGGCCTGTGGCTGCTGCTGCTGTCCTGGCCCTTGTTGTGGTGGGGCGGCGTCTCGGTCCTGGGACTGTTATTGGGCATCCTGCTGCTGGATCTTGCCATCCAGGCCGTCCACGTGACCAACCAGACCTGCATCTATCGCTTGCAGCCGGAAGCCCGCAGCCGTTTGGCAGCCGGCTACATGACCTCTTACTTCATCGGCGGGGCCGCCGGATCCCTGGCGTCGGCGGCGGCATACACCCATGCCGGCTGGCTGGGCGTCTGCGGCCTGGGCCTGGGTCTGAGCGTGGTGGCGCTGCTTTACGGCAGCCTGGCGCCGAACGCACGTCCGGTGGAAATCACCCCTGAAACGGCCCCTCGCCCTAAGGCCGCCTAGCAGAACCTATAATCGAGGGTTTTGATCGTCCGCCGCCCGGGCCCGGTCCCCGGCGGCCCCTTTTTCCGGTCCATGGAACTCATGCAGGAACGCTACCTCCCCAACGCCGTTGAAGCCACCGCCCACCAAGCCTGGCAGGCCCGTGATGCTTACCGCGTCGTCGAACACGCGACCGATGCCAACGGCGTCGAAAAGCCCAAGTTCTATGCCTGCTCGATGCTGCCCTACCCCAGCGGCAAGCTGCATATGGGACACGTGCGCAACTACACCATCAACGACATGATGGCGCGCCAACTGCGCATGCGCGGCTACAACGTGCTGATGCCCATGGGCTGGGACGCCTTCGGCATGCCGGCGGAAAACGCCGCCATCAAGTCCAAAGTGCCGCCGGCCAAATGGACCTACGACAACATCGCCTACATGAAGAAGCAGATGCAGGCGATGGGGCTGGCCATCGACTGGTCCCGCGAAATGTGCGCCTGCGATCCCGCCTACTACAAATGGAACCAGTGGCTGTTCCTGAAGATGCTGGAAAAAGGCATCGCCTACCGTAAAACCCAGGTCGTCAACTGGGACCCGGTGGACAACACCGTGCTGGCCAATGAACAGGTCATCGATGGCCGCGGCTGGCGTTCGGGCGCGCTGGTGGAAAAGCGCGAGATCCCCGGCTATTACCTGCGCATCACCGACTACGCCGAAGAATTGCTGGACCAGGTCAAGACGGGCTTGCCCGGCTGGCCCGAGCGCGTGCGCGTCATGCAGGAGAACTGGATCGGCAAGAGCGAAGGCCTGCGCTTCGCCTTCACCCATGACATCCGCGATACCGGCGGCGCCCTGATCCAGGACGGCCGCATGTACGTGTTCACGACGCGCGCCGACACCATCATGGGGGTCACCTTCTGCGCCGTGGCGCCGGAGCACCCCCTGGCATCGCATGCCGCCGCCGGCAATCCGGCACTGGCCGCCTTCATCGAACAATGCAAGCTGGGCGGCACCACCGAGGCCGAAATGGCCACGCGTGAAAAAGAAGGCATGAAGACCGGCCTGACGGTCACCCACCCCATCACCGGCGCACAGGTCGACGTGTGGGTCGGCAACTATGTGCTCATGAGCTATGGCGACGGCGCCGTCATGGGCGTGCCCGCCCATGACGAACGCGACTTCGC
Source organism: Bordetella sp. LUAb4 (assembly GCF_021325795.1). Lineage (GTDB taxonomy): Bacteria > Pseudomonadota > Gammaproteobacteria > Burkholderiales > Burkholderiaceae_B > Bordetella_C. The sequence continues at coordinate 939,859 of NZ_JAHPZX010000002.1, forward strand.
CTTCGCCAAGAAGTACGGCCTGCCTATCGAACAGGTGGTCGCGGTGGCCGACAAGACCTACTCGACCGACGCCTGGCAGGAATGGTACGGCGACAAGCAAAGCGGCCGCACCATCAATTCCGGCAAGTACGATGGTCTGGACTACAAGGCCGCCGTCGATGCCATCGCGGCCGACCTGGCGCCGCAAGGCCTGGGCGAAAAGCAGACCACGTGGCGCCTGCGCGATTGGGGCATCTCGCGCCAGCGCTACTGGGGCACGCCCATCCCCATCATCCACTGCCCGGATTGCGGCCCAGTGCCGGTGCCGGAAAAAGACCTGCCGGTGGTGCTGCCGGACGACCTGATCCCGGACGGCAGCGGCAATCCGCTGACCAAGAACGAAGCGTTCCTGTCCTGCTCCTGCCCCACTTGCGGCAAACCCGCAAGGCGCGAGACGGACACCATGGACACCTTCGTCGACTCGTCCTGGTACTTCATGCGCTACACCACGCCCGGCAACGACCAGGCCATGGTGGATGCCCGCAACGATTACTGGATGCCGATGGACCAGTACATCGGCGGCATCGAGCACGCCGTGCTGCACTTGCTCTACGCGCGCTTCTGGACCAAGGTCATGCGCGACCTGGGCATGCTCAAGTTCGACGAGCCTTTTACCAAGCTGCTGTGCCAAGGCATGGTGCTGAACCACATTTACTCGCGCAAGACGCCCCAGGGCGGCATCGAGTATTTCTGGCCCGAGGAAGTCGAAAACGTCTATGACGCCAAGGGCGCCATCGTCGGTGCGCGCCGCAAATCGGATGGCAGCGAGATCACTTACGGCGGCGTGGGCACCATGTCCAAGTCGAAGAACAACGGCGTCGATCCGCAATCACTGATCGATTCGCTGGGCGCCGATACCGCGCGCCTGTTCGTCATGTTCGCCAGCCCGCCCGAGCAGACACTGGAATGGTCGGATTCCGGCGTCGAAGGCTCGAACCGCTTCCTGCGTCGCCTGTGGTCCTACACGCATTCACAACGCGACACCGTGGCCAACGGCCTGGCCGCGCCGGCCGAAGCCGATTGGCAGGCGGCTCCCGCCGAGGTCAAGGATCTGCGCCGCGAGGTCTACAACCTGCTCAAGCAGGCGGATTACGATTACCAGCGCATCCAGTACAACACCGTGGTGTCGGCGTGCATGAAAATGCTCAACGCCATCGAAAGCGCCAATTTGCCGGCCGGTGGGCCGGCGGACGCGGCGCGTGCCGAAGCCATCGGCGTGCTGCTGCGCGTGTTGTATCCGGTGGTGCCGCATATCACGTGGAACCTGTGGAACGAACTGGGTTACGACAAGCGCTACGGCGACCTGCTGGACGCGCCGTGGCCGCAGGTCGACGAAGCCGCGCTGGTGGCCGACGAAATCGACCTGATGCTGCAGGTCAACGGCAAGCTGCGCGGCTCGCTGCGCGTGCCGGCCACCGCGGCCAAGGCCGATATCGAAGCCCAGGCGGCTGCCCACGAAGCAGTGGCCCGTTTCCTGGAAGGCCGGCCGCCAAAACGGGTTATCGTTGTGCCCGGCAAATTGGTCAACGTCGTCGGTTGAGGGCCAGGGCCGGGGTATGGCCCTGGCCTTGTTACGCATGAATTATTGGGGTTGCGCATGAATTTGGGCGGGTTATCGGCGAAGGCCGTTTTACGGAAGGTGGCGTCCCTGCGCCGGCCGGCGCAGGCCGCCGGCCTGGGCATGCTGCTGCTGTTGTCCGCGTGTGGTTTCCACATGCGCGGAGAAACGCCGCTGCCGTTCGACACTTTCTACATCGGGCTGGGCGCCAACACCCGCTTCGGCGCCGAGGTCAAGCGCGCCATCGCGGCCGCCTCGCCGAATACGCGCCTGGTGGACAACCCCAAGGACGCGGAAGCCCAGCTGCAGCAGGTCGCCAACGTACGCGGGCAACGCGAGGTGTCGCTGAACTCGCAGGGCCGGGTCGAAGAGTACGAGCTGAGCTTGCGCTTCACCTTCCGCGTGATCGATGCCAAGGGCCGTGCCATCATTCCCGACACCACGCTGGAGACCTTCCGCGAGATGCCGTATGACGACACGGTGGTCCAGGCCAAGGAAGGCCAGGCCGAGCAATTGTTCCGCAGCATGCAGACCAGCTTGGTCAGCCGGCTGCTGCGCCGCCTGACCGCGGACGACGTGCGCGACAAGGCCGCCCAACTGAATCAGACCAAGCCGGGTGACGAGGAAGGACCGATCTACAGCACCACGCCGCCGCAGCCGCCGGCCAACCAGCCGACGCGCTCGCCGGGACTGATCAACGGTCCGTCGTCGCCCAACGACTACGACTGAGCGCCGCACGCATGGCGCAAACGCTGGACGCCGATCGCTTCCCGGACTACCTGCAACGCGCGGGCGGTCGGCTGGCGCCGCTATATACCATCAGCGGCGATGAGCCCCTGCTGGTCACCGAAACCATGGACGCCCTGCGCGCCGCGGCGCGCGCGGCCGGTTTCATCGACCGCACGACCATGGTCATGGATGCGCGCAGCGACTGGAGCGCCGTCATGGCCGCCACCCAGAGCGTGTCGCTATTCGGTGACCGCCGCCTGCTGGAACTGAAGATACCCACCGGTAAACCCGGCAAGACCGGGGCTGACACCCTGGTCAAGCTGGCCGAACAGGCCCAAGGCCAAGCCGATCCGGACACCGTGCTGGTGCTGGGTCTGCCGCGCCTGGACAAAGCCACGCGTGACAGCCGCTGGGCCCTGGCGCTGGCGGCGGCCGGCGTTTCCGTGGACGTCGGCACGGTCGATCGCAACCGCCTGCCCGCCTGGATCGGCGCCCGGCTGGCGCGCCAGAAGCAGCAGACGGACAACGCCACGCTGCAGTGGATGGCCGACAAGGTCGAAGGCAATCTGCTGGCGGCGCACCAGGAGATCCTCAAGCTGGGCTTGTTGTATCCCGAAGGCGCGCTGGCCGCCGAGGATGTGGAGCGGGCCGTGCTCAATGTGGCCCGCTACGATGTGTTCGGCCTGCGTGACGCCATGCTGGCCGGCGATGTCGGCCGCACGGTCCGCATGCTGGATGGCTTGCGCGCCGAAGGCGAGGCCTTGCCGCTGGTGCTGTGGGCCGTGGGCGAGGAAATCCGCATCCTGGCGCGCGTCGCCGAGACCCGTGCCAACGGCGGTGACACCGGAGGTGCGATGCGCCGTCTGCGTATCTTCGGCGCCCACGAGAAGCTGGCCTTGCAGGCATTGGGCCGGGTGCCCGCACGCGCCTGGCCGGCCGCCGTGCAGCACGCCCATGAGGTCGACCGCATCATCAAGGGCCTGCCCGTGCCGGGCCGCCTGGCCGATCCCTGGGAAGAGATGACGCGGCTGGCCCTGCGCGTCGCCGCCGCCGGGCGCCGCGGCGCTTGAGTCGGAAGTTCAAAGCCAGCCTGCGCCGTCCGCCCCTGCGTATGGGATCTCGAGGGGCCTGCAGTGACCTCGACGACGCGCTGCCGCTGAGGCCCGCGCGGATACAGATACACTTACGCTTTCCGCAAGTATTTACGGGCGCCACGCGCGTCCCGCCTGCCATGTCGACGCAAACCGTAGAACAAGCCATGCTCACCCTGGGCGAAAACGCCCGCCAGGCCTCGCGCGAACTGATGCGCGCACCGGGTTCGGCCAAGACCCAGGCGCTGCTGGCGATGGCCGACGCCATCGCGGAGCGCCGCCCGGCCTTGCGCGAAGCCAATCGCCAGGATGTCGAAGCGGCGCGCGCCAACGCCCTGGACGCCGCCATGCTGGACCGTTTGACGCTGTCCGAACGCAGCCTCGATCTCATGATCGAAGGCCTGCGCCAGGTGGCCGCCCTGCCCGACCCGGTCGGCAGCCTGGGCCCGACGACGGTGCGTCCCAATGGCATGCGCGTGGCGCAAATGCGGGTGCCGCTGGGCGTCATCGGCATCATCTACGAATCGCGCCCCAACGTCACCATCGACGCCGCGGCGCTCTGTTTGAAGTCGGGCAACGCCGCCATCCTGCGCGGCGGCAGCGAAGCGCTGCGATCCAATCTGGCGCTGGCCGAAGTCGTGCGTGACGGCCTGCGTGCAGCCGGTCTGCCGCAACATGCCGTGCAGGTGGTCGAGACCACCGACCGCGCCGCGGTCGGCAAGCTGATCACCATGACCGAGCACATCGACGTCATCGTGCCGCGCGGCGGCAAGGGACTGATCGCACGCATGGCGGCGGAAGCGCGCGTGCCCCTGATCAAGCATCTGGACGGCAACTGCCACGTCTATATCGACGCGGCCGCGGATCCGGAAAAAGCCCACGCCATCGCTTTCAACGCGAAGACGTATCGCTACGGCGTGTGCGGGTCGATGGAAACCCTGTTGGTCAACGCCGCCGTCGCGGTCTCCATCCTGCCCAAGCTGGCCGCGGCTTTGGTGGCGCATGGGGTGGAGCTGCGCGGCTGTGCCCGCACGCGCGAACTCGTGCCGCAGGCACTGCCCGCCAGCGACGTGGACTGGGCCACGGAATATCTGGGCCCCATCCTGGCCCTGCGGGTGGTCGACACGCTGGACGACGCCATCGCGCACATCGCGCGCTGGGGTTCGGGCCACACCGACGCCATCGTCACCGAAGACCTGGGCGCGGCGCAGCGTTTCCAGCGCGAAGTGGACTCCGCGTCGGTGTACGTCAATCTACCCACGGTTTTCGCGGACGGCTATGAATATGGCCTGGGCTCGGAAATCGGCATTTCCACCAACCGGCTGCATGCACGCGGCCCGGTGGGCCTGGAAGGCTTGACCACCTATAAATGGGTACTTACCGGTGACGGCCAGTTGCGCTGTTGAAGCGACGCTGTCACAGCCCCCTTTACCCTGCCACCGCTAAGGACCCGCCATGCCCTGGATTGCCATGCCCTGGATCAAGACGCTGCACATCGTATTCGTGGCAGCATGGTTCGCGGGGCTGTTCTACCTGCCACGCATCTACGTCAATCTAGCCAGCCAGACCGAGCCGGCGGTGCAGACCGTGCTGCTGGGCATGGCACGCCGGCTCTACCGCTTCACCACCGTGCTGGCCGTGGTGGCGCTGATTTGTGGCGTGTTGCTCTACGTCGGCTACCGCATCGGCATGGGGCCCGGTAACGGCTGGATGCACGCCAAGCTGTTCTTCGTCCTGCTGATCATCGGCTACCATCACGCCTGTGGCGTCATGCTGCGCAAATTCGAACAGGGCCGCAATACGCGCTCGCACAAGTTTTACCGCTGGTTCAACGAAATTCCGGTCCTGTTCCTGTTCATCGTCGTCGCTCTGGTGGTCGTCAAGCCATTCTGACGTTCGCCTCTTTCACTCTGCATTTCTTCCGCCATGACCGCCGACGATCCGGACCGCCCCCGCAAGACCCTTTCTGTAAAAAAATCTCCCCGCCCGGCTGAAACCGGCGACGCGGGCGGCCCACCGCGCAAGCGCAGCGGCGCCCGCGCCCGCGCGGCCTCGTTGATCGAACGGACGCGCGACCAACAGGAACGGCAGGCGGCGGCAGCGGCCGAACGTGATGCGCCGACGCAAGACCCCGGCAGAGAATGGAGGCAAACCCGGGACCAAACCCGGAGCCAAACCCGGGATCAAGGTCGGGATCAAACTCGGGACCAAGGTCGGGATCAAACTCGGGACCAAGGTCGGGGCCGGGATCGTGACCAAGGTCGCGGCAACGCGGCGTACGACCGTCCCGCGCGCGCGCCGCGCGATGCACGAGGCGGCTCCCGTGACGCGCAGGCCCCCGCCCCTCATACGGGCCGTATCGGACGCCATGATGATGGCCGCTACGATCGCGACGATGGCCGCGCCGAGGGTCAGCAGCGCGGCGCGCGCCAGACCTATGAAACGTCGGAAGGGACGCGGTACGACACCTCGAACTATTCCGCCGGTCGTTACGACCGCAGCGAGCGGTACACGGTCTTCACGCCCTGCCCGCAAGGCATCGAGGAAGCCCTTACCGCGGAACTGCACGCCCTGGGTTTCGACGACGCCGAAGCCGGCCGCGCGGGTGCCCGCTTCACCGCCGACTGGCACGGCGTGAAGCGCGCCAATCTGTATTCGCGCCTGGCCACCCGCGTGCTGGTGCAGGTGGCCTACGGTCAGGTGCAGCACGAGGACGACCTGCTCGACCTGGCCTACGCCACGCCGTGGGAACGCTGGTTCGGCGCGGAGCACACGCTGCGGGTCGACACGTCGGCGATCAAAAGCCCCATGCGCAGCCTGCAATACTGCAATTTGCGGGTCAAGGACGGCATTTGCGACCGCCTGATGGATCGTGAAGGCGCGCGCCCCGACATCGACACCGTGCGGCCTGATGCACGCGTGTTCTCCTTCCTGACGCAGGACACCGCCACGCTTTACCTGGACACCTCGGGCGAATCGCTGTTCAAGCGCGGCTGGCGCCTGGACAAGGGCGAGGCTCCGCTGCGTGAGAACCTGGCGGCTGGCATGCTGGCCCTGGCGGGCTGGGATCCTTCCGAGCCGCTGCTCGATCCTTTCTGCGGCAGCGGCACCATTCTCATCGAAGCGGCGTGGATCGCCTTGGGCGTGCCTCCTGGAATCGCCCGTCCCTTCGGTTTCGAGCGCATGCGTGACTTCGATCGGCGACGTTGGCACGACCTGAAGGACGACGCCCGCGCCCATATCCGGCCGCGGCTGGACACACCGCTGTATGGTTGCGACCTGAACCCGGAAGCCATCGCTTTCGCGCGCAACAACGCCGAGCGTGCGTGGCTGACTGAGGACACGATTCAGTTCGAAGTGGCCGATGCCCGCACCCTGCAGGCCCCGGCCAAGTCGGGCTGGATCGTCACCAACCCGCCATATGGCGAACGCCTGGAGGCAGGAGCCGAGGCGGATCTGTGGCGGGATTGGGCAAGCTGCCTGAAAAAGCAGTTCGGCGGTTGGCAGTTGCATGTGATTTCCAGCGACATGACCTTGCCGCAGCAACTCCGCTTGAAGCCGGCGCGCCGCACCCCGCTCTACAACGGCGCGCTCGATTGCCGCCTGTTCAGCTTCGAGCTGGTCGAAGCCGGTTACCGCGATGCCGACCGCGCCCACCTGCGGACGCAAGATGCGAAGCCGCATGAAGGCGACGATCAATCCGAGGACTGAAAGAAACACGAACCGGCACGCCCCCGCCACCAGCAAACCGTGACCAACCGGGAAAGGAAGTGATGGGGGATCCCCCATCACCTAAAATTTTTATTCGTCCGCGTCAGCGGCGTCGCCATTTTCGGGGGGCGGCGTCATCGCCACTGTCACTTGCTCCCGCAAAGCCGCCAGCGCAGCCTCACGCGCCAGGTATAGCCCCTGCGCTTCAGCCATATCGACAGTCGCAAAACTCAGCGTCGCCCCGGGCAGTGACTGAGCCAACCGCGGCAGATCGACACTGGCGACATAGGCGATCTTCGGATAGCCACCGGCGCTCTGCCGATCCGCCATCAGCACGATGGGATTGCCATCCGGCGGCACCTGCACCGTCCCGAAAGCGGTAGCTTCCGAAATCATCTCCAGCGGCTGCGTCAATTTCAGCACCTCGCCGCGCAGGCGATAACCCATGCGGTCCGACTGCGAATCCACCGTAAACGGCGTGGAAACGAAAGCCGTGCGAGCCTCTTCGGTGAACGCCTGCCATTGTGGCCCGCGTACCGCCCGCAACGCTTCCGGTGTCTCCTGCGCTGGCAGGTCGAATACCCCCGCCGACACGAAAGGCGTCCCGCATTGCACCAGCAGGCGCCTGGCTCTGGGATAGCCGGCATCCGCCGCGCGCAGCGGCAGGCGGTCGCCCTTCACCAGCGCCCGGCCGGCAAACCCGCCAAAATGACCCCGGGCAAACGTACTGGTACTGCCCATGACGGGCTCGACGTCGAAGCCGCCCCGTACCGCCAGATACAGCCGCGCGCCACGCCGGCATTCGCCGAACGTCAGGGTCGCACCGCGCCGCAACAGCACCGGCTCGTTCAAGGGCAACATCACACCCTCCACGCTGGCGCGCATGTCGGCACCGCACAGGGCAATCAGCCGTTCATCCTGAAACTGCAGCGTCGGCCCGGTCAAGGTGCATTCCAGCGTCGCCACGGTCTCGTCGTTGCCCACCAGGATGTTGGCCACCCGGTGCGACCATTCATCCATGACACCGTTGACCGGCACGCCATAGCGCTGATAACCATAGCGTCCCAGGTCTTGCAGTTGGGTCAATGCCCCGGGTTTGAGTACTCGTATCATGCGCGGGCCTCGTACAACCGGTCGAATTCAGCAGGCGTCACCGGCACGAAGCGCAGACGGTCACCCAGTTGCAGGCGCACCGGCGGGTCCTGCTTCAGATCGAACAGATTCCAGGGGGTGCGCCCGATCAGGTTCCAGCCGCCAGGCATGGCCAACTGATAGATGGTGGATAAGCCATTGGCAATGGCCACCGATCCCGCCGGCACCTGCGTGCGCGGTGTCTGCCGTCGAGGCAGCGCCAGCCGTTCATCCAGGCCGCCCGCGAAGGGATTGCCCGGAGCGAAGTAGAAGGTATAGATCACCAAGGGCGATTCGCCATGCAGGCGAATCACTTCGTCGGTGCTCAAATTGCAGCGCTGGGCCACCTCTTCCAGGTCGGGCCCGTATTCACCGCCGTAGCAACACGGAATTTCCACCGTACGGCCGCCCAGCTCGACCTCGGGAACACCCCGGGCCAGCACGGCTTGCACCTGGGCCGCCAACTGTTCAAACGGCATGGCGGTGGACGCGCTGCCGGCGTAAGCCTCCGGCCGATAATGCAGTGCCACCGTGGTGAAGGCGGGAACCACGTCGACCACTCCCGGCAGAGGATGTTCCAGCATCCAGGCGGTGAACGACAGCACGGTGCGATTGACGTCGGCGTCCACGCGATCGCCGAAGGCGACTAGCAGACACCGGTCACCGACCGGCTCGATGCGCCACGACGAACTGGCGGTAGCGTCTGGACTTGAGTTCATGCCGATGATTCTACGATGCGTCCCCGCTATGCGCGGCAGTAGAGGGGCGAGTAAGCCCGGCAGAGGGAGCGGCAGTACATAAACTGTTGTAAATGTGCAGCTTGCATCGTCTAGGGTTAACCCCTATAATTCGGGTTATCCCGTAGTCAAGCACGGATTATTGCCTAAATAAACAAGGAACCACGTGCTTGGCGGTGCTACTCAGAGATATTATCGTGATTGACCACAACACCATGCTTTTGACCGACGAACTGGAACGTCAACTGATGCGCCAGGCAATCGAAGAACAATTCCGTCCGCGCCCGCTGCGCGCGTTGGGCAAGCTGCTGAGCAAGATGGTTCAAGCCGTCCGCTCGCCGGCCCAGCGTCATGGCGGTGAAACCGCCAACGCCTAAAGTAAGAAGCTAGTCAGAACACCACGGCGTCAGCATCTGTACCGATCCCCTTGGGGGCTGCAAAGCCCCTTTTCTAAGCCCGTCACCTAGTGACGGGTTTTTTTTTGCCGCCCATAATGCGCGGATGTCCAAGCCTTCCACGCCAGCCACCTCCTCGCTCCCGTCCCAGACCCTGGACACAACGCCACCGCGCCTGCGCCGGTTCGCCTGCATGATGTACGAGGCCGTGCTGCTGTTCGGTGTGGTGTTCCTGGCAAGCTACCTGTTCGATACCTTGACGCAAAGCCGCAGCGGACTGATGTACCGGCATGGCCGGCAGGCCTGGCTTTTCCTGGCTCTGGGCGTCTATTTCGTCACCTGCTGGCGCCGCAGCGGACAGACCTTGCCGATGAAGACCTGGAACATCCGGCTGGTCGGCAGCGGCGGGCAGCCACCGTCGATGGCACGACTGGTCTTGCGCTACCTGTTGGCCTGGGTGCTGCCGCTCGCGGCCGCCGGGCTGATCCTGGGGGCGACCCTGTGGAGCGGCTGGCCCACCATGCAACTCCTTATCGTGGCCGCGCCCTTCGCGATTTTCGTGGGCAGTTGGCTCGACCGCGAGGGCCAATTTCTGCATGACCGGCTAGCCGGCACCCGCTTGGCGAGCACACCGTCAAACGTCACTAAAAGCGTCAAACCAGCCGCTTCAATGTAACAATTCTTAGATCCCTGTCCTTCCGAGATTCGCTCCGGAAACAGAGGACTATCCGAGATCGCTGCTAGGGGAAACCCCTTGTTCGCTATATCCGAACGGAAATAGCGAAAACTCCCCGCACCCGGCTGCGGCACAGTTTCCGCTTAACTCGCCTTACCTTTGGCGACACAATCCAAGCCCCCATTCAGAATGGCGTCAGGCGGCCGCTCCGACAATTGCGCAGCCAAAAAGTTCAATAAAAATCAGTTCAACAAAAATCCGACTATGTACGCCAAACTGCTCGCCTCCCTTGTCATCCTCGGTACCGCGCTGGGCTTCGCGCCCAGTGCCAGCGCCCAATCGGAGGCCGCGCAACGCGAAATCCAGGCCGCCACCGAAGCGGCTTTCCGAGCGGCCCAGGAAAGCGGCATCGTCCACCTGGGTGACCAAGCCACGTTGAAGCTGCCGCCCAACACGATCTTCGTGCCGCGCGCCCAGGCCAACCGCTTGATGGAAGCCTACGGCAACGGCAAGGACGACACGCTGTTGGGGCTGTTCATGCCGCCCGCAGACTCGCCGGACGACTGGCTGGTCACCGCAAACTTCGAGAAGTCGGGCTACATCAAGGACGACGACGCCAAGAACTGGGATGTCAAGGAACTGCTGCAAAGCTTGCGCGATGGCACCGAGGAACAGAACAGTGAGCGCCGCAAGCGCGGCATCGCCGAACTGGAAGTCGTGGGCTGGGTGCAGCCGCCGCAGTACGACAGCGCGCACCAGCGCCTGGTGTGGTCGGTCGAAGGCCGCGACAAGGGTGGCCCCGCCGATGCCGACGCCACCGTCAACTACAACACCTATGCACTGGGCCGTGACGGCTACATCAGCCTGGATCTGTTGACCAGCAAGAGCATGGTGGCCGCACAGAAACCGGCCTTGATCAGCCTGCTGGACAACCTCAACTACAGCGATGGCAAGAAGTACGCGGACTTCAACTCGTCCACCGACAAGATCGCCGAATACGGCCTGGCCGCCCTGGTGGCCGGTGTGGCCGCGAAGAAGCTGGGCCTGCTGGCGATCATCGGCGCGTTCGTGTTGAAGTTCGGCAAACTCGCCATCCTCGCCCTCGCCGCCGGTGGCGGTGCGATCTTCAAGATTTTCCGCCGCAAGAAGGCCGAAGAGCCCAAGTCGCCTGGCGCGGTGTGAGGCCGGCCGGATCGTGCCGTGAAACTGCTTTTCCTTCTGTTTGCGGGCTTTAAATACCTGAAGTTCAGCAAGGTGCTGCTGACGGGCGGCACCATGCTGCTGTCGGTGCTGGGTTACGCGCTGGTATTCGGCTGGCGCTACGCGGTCGGCTTCGTGGCACTGATCTTCGTCCACGAAATGGGCCATTACATCGCGGCCCAACAGCGCGGACTCAAGGTAGGCGCCCCTACCTTCATCCCTTTCGTCGGCGCCTGGATCGAATTGAAAGAGATGCCCCACAACGCCGAGACCGAAGCGTATGTCGGGCTCGGCGGTCCTTTTCTGGGCACGGTGGCCGCGTTGTGCTGCTACCTGATCGCCCGCAACGAAGGCAGCCGCCTGCTGCTGGCCCTGTCCTACGCCGGTTTCTTCATCAATCTGTTCAACCTGATCCCCTTATCGCCCTTCGACGGCGGACGCATCACCGCGGTGCTTTCCCCCCGCATCTGGCTGATTGGCGTGCCCATACTCGGGGCGCTATTCTTTTATCGGCCCAGCCCCATGTTGATCCTGGTCGCCGTGCTGGCCATTCCCAAAGTGATCGAGGCCTGGCGCTACGATCCCGCTGCCCCGGAAAACCAGGCTTATTACGCCACCAGCACGGCCACCAAAGCGGGCTATGCCGCCGTCTATATCGGCCTGGTGGCGCTGCTGGCGGTCATGACCCACGACGTCCACGAGATGCTCGGCGGCGCCTGAAAAAAATCGCGATGAATATGACGGCCGCCCAGGGCATGTCATAAAGCGTTCATTCATTTTTAACAGTGCCGTCATCCCCAGGTGTTCCCATGCTGACATGGAAGCAGCCTGTAAGGACGCCCGCCGTGAACGACATCCGCCCTACCCACTGGCGCACGCTGTGGATCTCCGACATACATCTGGGCACCGCGGGGTGCAAGGCGGAGTTCCTGCTCGACTTCCTCGAACACAATGAAGCCGAGACGCTCTATCTGGTCGGTGACATCGTCGACGGCTGGCAATTGCGCAAGCACTGGCATTGGCCGCGTGCGCACAACGATGTGATCCAGCGCATCCTGCGCAAGGCGCGCAACGGTACCCGCGTCGTATTCGTGCCGGGCAATCACGACGAATTCGCGCGTGAGTTCGCCGGCTACGCCTTCGGCGACATCGAAATCCTGGACGAAGACATCCACGTCACCGCCGACGGCCGCAAGCTGCTGGTGATACATGGCGATCAGTTCGACGGCGTGATCCAGCACAGCAAGTGGCTGGCGCATCTGGGCGACAGCCTGTACCAGATGGCGCTGTGGCTGAACCACCATTTCAATCGCCTGCGCCACCGCATGGGCTTGCATTACTGGTCGCTGTCGCAGTTCCTGAAGCACAAGGTCAAGAACGCCGTCGCCTTCATCAGCGACTTCGAACAGGCGCTGGCCGGTGAAGCGCGCCGGCGTGGCGTGGACGGCGTGGTCTGCGGCCACATCCACAAGCCTGAATTGCGCGACATCGACGGCGTGCTGTACTGCAACGACGGCGACTGGGTGGAGAGCCTGTCGGCCCTGACCGAAGACCATAGCGGGCAGTTGCGCCTGCTGGATTGGGCCGCGGTCATGGCGGAGCGGACCGAGACCACCCCGACCACGGGCCGGCGCCGCGCCGTCGAATTGCCCGCCCTGCCTTCGGCCCTGCGCCGGCAGGGCAAGTAGGCTCAAGGCCGGCTCCGACCAAGCGGAGCGAACCGACTAAACGGACCAAGCCCTCCGGGCCGACCAAACCGACCGTGCCCACTCGCCGGCCTGTCATTTTTGCCAAAGCCGTTCATGAAGATGCCGTCGGCCGCTGGTGGCGTCCTCCGCATATCAGTGGAAACCCTAGCCTAGGGCAACGTGACCCAATTGAAATGAACGGGAATGTTGCAGTTCAACGCCCTCTCAGTCATGCTTGCGATTGGGGCAATCCGGCCCCAAAAGCACTGCCGACGAGTCTCCCATCGTTGTAACGGGCGGATGGCCGCCTTCCTCTCACGACAGGGCCATGAACGATCAATACCAGGCGCTTTACCAATCCTTCCGCTGGCTCGTGCCCACGCAGTTCAACATCGCGGATGTCTGCTGCCATCGCTGGGCGGCCAATAGCCCCGACGCGCGGCGCATCGCGATTTACTACGAAGACGAGGCCGGCAACCGCGAGGTATGGACGTATGCGCGCCTGGCCGAGGCGGTCAATCAGTTGGCCAACGGCTTGGTGCGCATGGGTGTGGGCAAGGGCGACCGGGTTGGTGTTGTATTAGGACAACGGCCGGAGACCGTGGTGGCCCATATGGCGGCCTATACCGTCGGTGCCGTCATCCTGCCCCTTTCCTCCCTGTTCGGACCGGATGCCCTGGAAGCCCGCCTGCGCGACGCCGAGGCCCGGGTCGCTATCGTCGATGCCGCATCCAGCGGCAATCTGCTGCAGATCGCAGACCAGTGCCCGACCCTGCAACAGATCATCGGCATCGGCTTCGCCGACGAACGCGTGCTGCCCTGGCGCAGCCTGCTGGCACGCCAGCCGTCCGAATTCAAGGCGGTACCGACGCTGGCCACCGACCCGGCCATCCTGCTGTACACCTCCGGCACCACCGGCGCGCCCAAGGGCGCCCTGCTGCCGCATTCGGTGCTGATCGGCAACCTGCCTGGCTTTGTCGCGTCGCAGGACTGGTTTCCCAAGATCGGCGACGTGTTCTGGTCGCCCGCGGACTGGGCCTGGACCGGCGGCATGATGGATGCCCTGCTGCCGACGCTGTACTTCGGCCACCCCATCGTCGCCACCCGTGCCCGCTTCTCGCCCGAACGCGCTTTCGAGCTGATGGAGCGCTATCAGGTCACCAACACCTTCCTCTTCCCCACCGCCTTGAAGGCGATGATGAAGACGGTGCCGGCGCCGCGCGAACGCTACCAACTGGCCTTGCGCGCCATGATGAGCGCCGGCGAAAGCGTAGGCCAAGCCGTGTTCGACTGGTGCCAGACGGCGCTGGGCATCACGCCGAACGAGATGTTCGGCCAGACCGAAATGAATTACCTGGTCGGCAACAGCCAGCGGCGCTGGCCGGCCAAGGCCGGCAGCATGGGCCGGCCCTACCCCGGCCACCAGGTTGCCGTCATCGACGACGAGGGCCAACCGGTGGCGGCCGGCGAGATCGGCGAAGTCGCGCTGAACCGCCTGGACATCCACGGCTACCCCGACCCCATCCTGTTCCTCGGCTACTGGAACAACCCCGCCGCCACGGCGGCCAAGTACACCGGCGACTGGTGTCGTACCGGCGACTTGGCGCGTATCGATGCCGAAGGCTACCTCTGGTATGCCGGCCGCAGCGATGACGTGTTCAAGTCCGCCGGCTATCGCATTGGACCGGGAGAAATCGAAAGCTGCTTGATCAGCCATCCTGCCGTGGCCAACGCCGCTGTCGTACCCAAGCCTGATACCGAGCGCGGCGCCCTGGTCAAGGCGTACGTGGTGCGGACCCCTGACTATCTGGACCGCGAACCACAGGCCTTGATCCAGGAATTGCAGGACTACGTCCGCGAACGCCTGGCGGCCTATGAATACCCCAAGGAAATCGAATTCCTGGAAGAACTGCCGATGACCACCAGCGGCAAGATACAGCGCCGGGTGCTGAGGTTGCGGGAGGAAGAGCGCGCGGCGCAGGCGGGCCAGGGCAACCCGGCCACCCCCGCCAACCCGGCCACCTCGCCGACACCGCTCACGCCGCCCGCAACGCCGACCTCGGCCCCGACCTGACGGAGACTGCGCCGCATGGCGATCTATCAACTCGAAGACCTCATTCCCCGCATCGATCCCGATGCCTGGGTGGCCGACAGCGCGGTCATCATCGGCGACGTCACCCTGGAAGCCGGTGTCGGCATCTGGCCGCAAGTCACGATACGCGGCGATAACACTTCCATCGTGATCCAGCGCGGCAGCAATATCCAGGAATCCAGCGTCCTGCATGTGGATGCCGACAAACCCCTGGTGGTGGGCCCGAATGTCACCGTGGGCCATCAGGCCATGCTGCACGGCTGTACCATCCACGAAGGCGCCCTGGTGGGCATGCAGGCCATCGTGCTGAATAATGCGGTGATCGGACGCAATTGCCTGATCGGCGCGGGTGCCATCGTGCCCGAAGGCCGCGTGATTCCTGACAACAGCCTGGTGATCGGCATCGGCAAGGTCGTGCGCGAGCTGTCGGCCGAGGAAATCGCCAACATGCACAAGAATACGGCCGGGTATGTGCTCCGCGCCGCGCAATACAAGCGGGCTTTGAAGCGGATCGGCTGAGGCAGGCGCGGGCTGCTCATGCCCCTGCCGGCCACGCGGGCGCCCTGCCGGCGCCTCGGCGGATCGGCTAACATCCCCGCATGACTGATTTCCTCAAAAAATACCTGTTCGAAGACCGCACTGTGCGGGTCCAGGCCGTGCGTTTGCACCAGACCTGGCTGGATGCTCAAACCAATCACCAATATCCCCTCGCCATCAAGCGCTTGCTGGGCGAACTCGTGGCGGCGTCCACCCTGCTGGCCGCCAACCTGAAGTTCGAGGGCTCCCTGCTGCTGCAGTTGCAAGGCGATGGGCCCATCTCCCTGCTGGTCGTGGAATGCCGCGCCGACCTCAGCCTGCGCGCGACCGTGAAGCTGCGCGAAGGCCATGAAGTGCCGGCGGACGGCACCCTGCAGAGCCTGATGAATCCCGGCGGCAACGGCCGCTTCATCGTGGTGCTGGACCCGCAGCGCAAGGTGCCCGGACAGCAGGCCTACCAAGGCATCGTGCCCATCACGGGTGAGTCCGTGGCCGAGGCCCTGGCGCACTACATGCAGCAGTCCGAACAGCTGGATACGCAGCTGTGGCTGGCGGCCGACGAGCAGCATGCCGCCGGCGTGCTACTGCAGCGCCTGCCCGACCAGGGCGGCAGCGGCGACGTCAGTGCGCCGGGCAACGCCGCGCTGACATGGGAACGTGCCGGCGCGTTGGCCGCCACCATCAAGGAAGAAGAGCTGCTGCAGCTGGATGTCGATACGCTCATCCATCGCCTGTTCTGGGAAGAAACCCTGCTGGCCTTCGATCCCATTGAAGTGCGTTGGCAATGCTCCTGCTCGCGCGACCGCGTCGCCGGCATGCTGCGCATGCTGGGCCGCGACGAGGTCGAAAGCATACTCGCCGATCGCGGCGATGTGGAAGTCGCCTGCGACTTCTGCGGCAAACCCTATCTGTTCGACGCCGTCGACTGCGCCCGCGTGTTCGCCGGTGCGCAGACCCTGCCGGAACAGGATCCGCCCACATTGCATTGACGGGGACTTGCCCATCCGGGCGGCTGGTGTCGGTCGGACTTGATATTGCAAGTCATGGCGGCGGATGGGCGATCTGCTTAGGAGCCCTTTCAGTAGGGGCGATCTAAGTATGGACTACCTAAGTAGGGGCTATCCGCGTAGGGGCCATCTAAGTAGCAGCTATCTAAGCAGGGTCTCTCTACGTAGGGCCTATCCTACGTAGGTCTACGAATAGACGGAGCTGGGCTGGCGGCCGACACTGTGCGGCATGACTGCGCCTGCGTACGTTTCCGATCTCTCTTCCGCGCTTACCAGCCCGGCAGCTCAGTGCACCGCTGAGTGTGCCATCGAGTGCGCAGCACGCTGGGCGACCCAACGGAATGGCCCACTCGGCTGCCAACGGGGCGCTGCCATAGCCAGTCTCCTTGTTTCGTTACCGGTTCTGCTGCTGGCGGGGCTGGCCGTCATCGAGACGGCGTATTGGCACATGACGCGGCAGGTCTTGAACGTGGCGCTGATGGAGGCCGCGCGTGCGGGCAGCACGGGGCATGGGCATCCGCCGGCGATGCAAGCCGCCTTCGTAAAGGCGCTGCGGCCGCTGCCCACCCATAAAGCCCGGTGGCGGCGCATCCGTTACGACAGCGGGGTTCCTGCCTGGCGTATCGACATCCTCTCGCCGCCGCCCGAGGCGTACACCGACTTCGGCGTGAGTGGACTTCCTGTCAGGCAGGCCGGCGGGACGGCGTCGCGCATGCTTGCGATACGCAATGACTACCAGGCCGAGGAGCATGCGCG
The DNA here is from genome assembly GCF_021325795.1 of Bordetella sp. LUAb4. Taxonomy (GTDB): domain Bacteria; phylum Pseudomonadota; class Gammaproteobacteria; order Burkholderiales; family Burkholderiaceae_B; genus Bordetella_C. Next base: position 957,206 of record NZ_JAHPZX010000002.1, read on the forward strand.
CCGGCTGCAGGCAGGCTGGCATGAAGGACGTGGGGCCGCGTCCGGGATGACGATCTTCCAAGCAAATGTCTTGCGGCTGCGCCTGAGCTATCAGTTGCCGCCCCTGGCGCCCATCACGCGCGCCGTCATGCGCGCGTTGGCACCGGCCGGCAGCCATGACAGCCTGTCAGCCGCCGCGGCGCGGGCCGGCAATGTCCTCATCGTGGAGGATCTGGCGATAGAAATGCAGTCACACCCGGCGGCGTGGCCGCGCCGCAAGATAGAACCAGAATGAATGAGAAAAATTCGCCGCTGACGTTGGCAAAGCCTGGCGACCGGGCTCAATGCCGGGCGGCGGGACGTGCAGGGGTGGACGGGCGATTGTTCGGGATGGCCCCGGCGGCGGGCGTGGCGGGAGTCGCCACGGACGCGCCACCCGCAGGAGGCGTCGTATTCTGCGGCAGGATCTGCACGAATATCTCGCCTTCGCGCATCATGCCCAATTCGCCGCGGGCACGCTCTTCGATGGCGCCGGTACCTGACTGCAGATCGTGCACTTCGGCATCCAGCGCGTTGTTGCGCGCACGCAAACCATCATTGGTCTCGCGCTGCTCGACCAACTGCTTCTGCAGGTCCCAGACCTTGAACCAGCCGCCCTTCCCCGCCCACAACGGGTATTGGATCAGGCCGACCAGGGCAAACAGAACCAGGAACAGCAGACGCATGGGTAAATATCCGTGCAGAAGGCGCGCACCGGCCGGCGCGCGCCCTCAGGCGATCAACGCAGATTGTAGAAAGCTTCGATGCCGGGGTAGGAAGCCACCTCGGCCAGTTCTTCTTCGATACGCAGCAGCTGGTTGTACTTGGCCATACGATCGGAGCGCGACAGCGAGCCGGTCTTGATCTGCATGGCGTTGGTGGCCACGGCGATATCGGCGATGGTCGAATCCTCGGTTTCGCCCGAACGGTGCGACACGACGGCGGTGTAGCCGGCGCGCTTGGCCATTTCGATGGCGGCGAAGGTTTCGGTCAGGGTGCCGATCTGATTGATCTTGATCAGGATCGAGTTGGCCACGCCCTTCTGGATGCCTTCACGCAGGATGCGCGTGTTGGTCACGAACAGGTCGTCACCCACCAGTTGCACCTTCTTGCCCAGTTGTTCGGTCAGGATTTTCCAACCGTCCCAATCGTTTTCGGCCATGCCGTCTTCGATGGAGATGATGGGGTACTTGTCGCACCAGGTGGCCAGCAGATTGGAGAACTCCTGCGAAGTCAGCGACACGCCGCCTTCGCCGGCCAGGGTGTACTTGCCGTCGCGATAGAACTCGGAGCTGGCGCAATCCAGGCCCAGGGCGATCTGCGTGCCCGGCTCGTAGCCGGCTTCGGTAATGGCCTTGAGCACCAGTTGGATGGCCGCTTCGTGGTTGGCCACGTTGGGCGCGAAACCACCTTCGTCGCCCACCGCGGTGGACATGCCTTGGGCGTTGATCAACTTCTTCAACGAATGGAAGACCTCGGCGCCCCAGCGCATGGCTTCACGGAAGCTGGCCGCGCCCACCGGCAGGATCATGAATTCCTGCATGTCCAGGGTGTTGTTGGCGTGCGCGCCGCCGTTGATGACGTTCATCATCGGCACGGGCATGCTCATGGGGCCGCTGCCGCCGAAGTAGCGATACAGCGACAGCCCCGACTCGTCGGCGGCGGCGCGGGCCACGGCCATGCTGGCCGCCAGAATGGCGTTGGCGCCCAGGCGTTCCTTGCTGTCGGTGCCGTCCAGTTCGATCAGGGTGCGGTCGACGAAGGTCTGTTCTTGGGCGTCCAGGCCCATGAGCGCTTCGGAAATCTCGGTATTCAGGTTCTCGACGGCGCGCAGCACGCCCTTGCCGAGATAGCGGTTCTTGTCGCCGTCACGCAGTTCGACGGCTTCGCGCGTACCGGTCGATGCGCCCGACGGCACAGCGGCCCGGCCCATGGCGCCGGACTCGAGCAACACGTCGCATTCGACGGTAGGATTGCCGCGCGAATCGAGAATCTCGCGGCCGATGATATCGACAATTGCACTCATGGTTTTGTCCCTAGAACGTAATGAAAAATCTAACCCTCTCCCGGCCCTATGGTAGCGTAGCGCGCCGCCCACCTACGCCCGGCCGCCACGCGCGCAGCACGCGGGCGGGGGACACTGGCGCAAGTCATACGAACCACGAGCCACGACGTTGGGGCGGCAACCGGCACCGCCCCACGCCGCATCATGCAGCGTCCTTGTTACGCTTGGACTGATTCGCCAAGGCGGCTTGGATATAGCTGCTGAACAGCGGATGCCCGTCGCGCGGGGTGGAGGTGAATTCGGGGTGGAACTGGACGCCGACGAACCACGGGTGCTTGGGCAGCTCCATCATCTCCGGCAGGTTTTCCGACGGCGTGCGAGCGCTGATCACCATGCCGGAATCTTCCAGGCGAGGCACGTAGACGTTGTTGACCTCGTAACGATGGCGATGGCGTTCGTTGACTTCCGGACCATAGATGCGCGCGGCCAGCGTACCGCCCTTGATGGGGACGCGTTGTGCGCCCTTGCGCATGGTGCCGCCCAGGTCGGAATTGGCGTCACGCTTTTCGACGCTGCCTTCGCGGTCCATCCATTCACTGATCAAGGCCACCACGGGGTGGGGGGCGGCGGGGTCGAACTCGGTGCTGTTGGCGCCACCCAGGCCGGCCACGTGACGGGCGAACTCGACCACGGCCAATTGCATGCCCAGGCAGATGCCCAGGTAGGGAACGTCATTCTCGCGGGCGTAGCGGATGGCGGCGATCTTGCCTTCCGTGCCGCGCTTGCCGAAACCGCCCGGGACCAGGATGGCGTCCAGGTGCTTGAGCTGCTCCGGGCCACGCGTTTCGATGTCTTCCGAATCGATGTACTCGATCTTGACGCGTGAGCGGGTGTGGATGCCGGCATGCACCAGCGCTTCGGTCAGCGACTTGTAGGACTCGGTCAGGTCGACGTACTTGCCGACCATACCGATGGTGACCTCGTGTTCAGGATGCTCCAGCGCGTCGACCAGGTTGTCCCACATGGACAGGTCGGCCGGCGGCGGCGTCAGGGCCAGCGCCTCGCACACCAGATTGTCCAGGCCCTGCTTCTGCAGCATGGCGGGGATCTTGTAGATGGAATCGGCGTCCCACACCGAAATCACGGCGTCCAGCGGCACGTTGGAGAACAGCGAGATCTTGGCGCGCTCATCGTCCGGGATACGGCGATCGGCACGGCACAGCAGCGCGTTCGGATAAATACCGATTTCGCGCAGCTTCTGCACCGAGTGCTGGGTCGGCTTGGTCTTCAGCTCACCGGCCGAGGCGATGAAAGGCACCAGCGTCAGGTGGATGAAAGCCGCATTGTTACGGCCCAGGCGCAGGCTCATCTGGCGCGCCGCTTCCAGGAAAGGCAGCGATTCGATGTCACCCACCGTGCCGCCGATCTCGACGATGGCCACGTCGGTGGCGCCATCGAAGCCGGCTTCCGCGCCGCGCGCGATGAAATCCTGGATTTCATTGGTGATGTGGGGGATGACCTGCACGGTCTTGCCCAGATAGTCGCCACGCCGTTCTTTGCGCAGAACCGATTCATAGATCTGTCCGGTGGTGAAGTTGTTCACCTTGCGCATGCGGGTGGAGATGAATCGCTCGTAATGGCCCAGGTCCAGGTCGGTCTCGGCGCCATCTTCGGTCACGAAGACTTCACCGTGCTGGAAGGGGCTCATCGTGCCCGGATCGACGTTGATGTACGGATCCAGCTTGAGCATGGTGACTTGCAGGCCGCGCGATTCAAGAATGGCGGCAAGAGACGCGGCGGCGATGCCTTTCCCCAGGGAAGACACCACGCCACCGGTGACAAAGACGTATTTGGTCATCGTAATGAGCACCCGGTTCGGCCGGGCGCGTGCGGGAAATTTGGATTATAGCTGGGAGCCGGCCGCTGTTTGGGTTTTCCCTGAGCGACGGGGCGTAACAAAGCAACACCTTATAGGCCCCGGCATGGTGTAACCATCCAACCCCATTTTGATAAGATCGAGCGCCTTCGAGAAGATCCCATCACGATAAGAGAGGAAGCCTGCATGTCCGACCCCGCCAGCGAACGCCTTCCCCTGCCCCGCCTGTTGGCACTCACCGCCGTGGTCACGGGATTCGCCCTGTCCGTGGCGTTCCTGGCCTTGCAGCTTTCCTTCGGCGAGCACGCCGCGCAAATGCGCGAGGTCTACTCGAATCGGGGCTACATATTGAGCCTGACGCTGGACTGGTCGGCCAATCTGGTGCTGACCGGCCTGGTGGTCTACGCCTGCGCGCGGGCCTGGGAAGACAATGACGGCGCTTTGCCCGTGGCCGCCCGCCGCCGGGTGCAAGGACTGCTGGCGGTGTCCGTCGTGGTCGTCACCCTGGCCATGCAGATGCTGTGGGTCGCCCTGTACCCGGTCGTGCTGGCGCCCATCATGCAGTGGGGCATGGAGAATTACCGCCCTTACACCGCGCCGCTGATCATGCAGGCCATCGGCTTCGTGCAGACCATCGTCGCCGGCCTGCTGATATCCCTGGCCACGCTGACTTACGCCCGCCGCATCGCGCCGGCGCTGACTCACGACGACCGGGCGCGCCCGATGATCCCCGCCGAGCGTTCGGCCGCCACGATCTTTGCCTGGACCTGGATGGTGCTGCAACTGCAGTTGGCGCGCCCCGTCTTCGGCGTGTTCAGTCCGCGATTCGGCGAAGCGACGTCGTGGACCATCTTGTTGATCGCCCTGCTGCCGCTGCTGATCGCCCTGCTCGCCAAAGTGGCCGTGACCAAGCCCCTGGCTGACCTTCAGCCCTGGCGGGCCGCGCCCGGCCGGGCCATCCTGGCGGCGCTATGCGCCTTCATCAGCGCGCAACTGGCGCAGTTCGCCGTGGCGTTTGCCTTGAGCTACTCGCTAAGAATGTCCACGCTGATGCAGGGCGGCCTGCTGATGCTGATCGCCGGGGCGCTGATCACCTACGTGGTGCTACTGGTGCCGCTGAGCCGGCTGTTCATCCGCCTCTTCTATCGGCGCGAAAGGAGCAACGCCGCGACCGCTGCGGCGTAGGTCAACCTCGGCAGGCAGCCCCGGCGAGCGGCCAGGGCTTTACGCCGTCAGCATGCGCGGCTCTGTCGCCAGGACCAGCCAGGCCTTGGCCGCGCCGTCCACGTGCGGCAGCAAACGTGCGCGCACCTCGGCGTGGTAAGCATCCAGCCAGGCGGCCTCGTCGGCCGCCAACATGGCGCGGTCGATGCAGCGCGTGTCGATGGGGCATAACGTCAAGGTTTCGAATTCCAGGAACTCGCCCAGCTCGGTGGTCTGCCACGGCCGGTTCGCGACCAGGTTTTCGATCCGCACGCCCCAGCGTCCCGGCCGGTACAAGCCCGGCTCGTTGGACGTGATCATGCCCGGCTCCATGGCCGTGTGCGGGCCCGCCGGAGCACGATGGGAGATCACCTGCGGGCCTTCATGCACGTTCATGAAATAGCCGACGCCGTGGCCCGTCCCGTGGCCATATTCGGCGCCGCCCGCCCAAATTGGCGCGCGCGCGATGGCGTCCAGCATGGGCGACAGCACGCCTCGCGGGAAGCGCGCACGCGACAGCGCGATCATGCCCTTGAGCACCAGCGTGTAGTCCCGCTTCTGTTCGGCGCTGGGGTTTCCCACCGCCACCACGCGCGTGATGTCGGTCGTGCCGCCGACGTACTGCGCGCCGGAGTCGATCAACAGCAGGCCATTGCCGGAGATGGTGGCATGCGACTGCGCGGTGGCGCGGTAGTGCGGCATGGCGCCGTTGGCGTTGAAGCCGGCGATGGTGCCGAAGCTTAGCGACACGAAGCCCGGTTTACGGGCGCGCGCCGCCGAGAGGACTTCATCGACGGTCAATTCGGTCACGGTCTCGCCGCGCGCCAGGGCGGTTTCCAACCAGGCGAAGAATTCGCACAGGGCTGCACCGTCCTGTTCCATGGCGGCACGCACGTGGACCAGTTCCGCATCGGTCTTGCGCGACTTGGCCAGCGTGCTGGGATTGACGGCTTCGATGCGCCGCAAGGAGGCCGGCAGCGCAGCCAGCACGCCTACCGTTACGCGGGCAGGGTCGACCAGGATGGCGTGGTCCGCGGCTGCGCCTGCACTTGCGCCTGCACCTGTACTTGCACCGGCGCCTGAGCCTGCGTCCGAGCCCAAGGCTGCCAGCGCGGCGGCCAGTTCGGCGTAGGGCCGCACGGTCACGCCGTCTTCCCGCAGCACCGCCTGCAGCGCTTCGTCCACCTTGCCCGGCGCCACGAACAGCGTGGCGGCGTCTTCATGCAGCAAGGCATGGGCGACGAAGACGGGGTTGTAATCGACGTCGGCGCCGCGCAGGTTGAACAGCCAGGCGATGTCGTCCAGGGAGGAAATCAGGTGCGCGTTGGCCTTGCGCACCCGCATGGCTTCGCGCACGGTGCGCAGTTTCTGGGCACGCGTGACGCAGGCGTACGGGGGCTGATGCTCATAGACCTTGCCTTGCGGCAGCGCGGGGCGATCGGGCCAGACGGCGTCCAGCACATCCTGGCTGATGTCCAGCGTGATGCCGCGCGGCGTCAGGGCGGACGTCAGCGCATGGAAGGCGCCAAGCGCCAGCACCTGGCCGTCCACCGCCACCCGCGCGCCGGCCGGCAGATTGGCCGCCAGCCAGTCGATATGGCCCGGTATGCCTACCGCGGCGATCTTCATCAGGTTCACGCAGCTGCCCGCCAATTGGGTTTCGGCCTGCACCCAATAGCGGCTGTCGACCCAGACTCCCGCGAAATCCGCCGTCACCACCAGGGTGCCCACCGATCCACTGAAGCCCGACAGCCATTGCCGGCCCTGCCAGCGGCCCGGCAGGTATTCGGACAGGTGGGGATCGGCCGACGGTACCAGACAGGCGGTCAGTCCGCGTGTCGCCATGGCAGCGCGCAAAGCGGCGATGCGGGCATCGGTAGTGTCGGTGGCGGACGGCGTGGACGATAACGTCTGCGGTTGGGTCATGGATTCCTCAAGATTCGGCGCAACGGTTGCGGCGCGGCAGCTTCACCGCGGCGGACTCGACGCAAAGGAGTCAGCGCAACGAAGTTAACGAAAAATGCTTATCGCAACATGAAAGACATGGCGGCCAGGCTGTTGAGCGTGCGGACGGCGGCCTGCATGCTGTCGGTCGTAAACCGCAGGTTGACGCCATCCACCCGCTCCAGCGAGGGCAACATGCAGAACAGGTCGGCTACGGCCGTGGTCTGGGTCTGCAACTGGCATTCTATAGGCGGCGCGATGCGGAAGGGTTTCAGCGTTTTGATTTTCGCCATGGCAGCCTGGGCTGCCTCGGCGATGGCCGCGCGCGAAGCGGCGGGCGACAGGGAAGTACCACTGCCCTGCCCGCGCGCGATCTTGGTCTGCACCCAGACCGCATCGGGAAACAGCTCACGGGTTTCGCCGATGAAGACATCGTCGCCAGAGGCCAGCGCCACGGGCACGCCCAGCTCGCCCGCCAGCGCGCCGTACAGGCCGGCTTCGCCCAGCTCCATGCCGTTGATGCGTACTTTTGCAAAAGCAAAACTGTTGATCGTATGCGCCAGGACGCCGCGGCCTTGCGCGCGGGAGTGGTAGCCGATCATAAAAACGCCGTCGCAAGTTTCTTCCAGGCCGCCCATCATGCCCAGGTAGCGCGGCTTGCCCAGCACCAGGCGGGCGCGCTCGTCGATGCCGTCGGGCAGCAGATTGCGGTAAGCCCCGTGGGAGTCGTTGACCAGCACGTCGGCGGCGCCGCCGGCGAAGGCACCACGCACGGCGGCGTCGGCCTCGCCCGTCATCCAGGCGCGGGCCCGCTCATATTCGCCGTTGCCGGCGGTGATCTGTTGGGAGTGGAAAACGCCGGCGACGCCTTCGATATCGGTGGAAACGAGAATACGCATGACAGGCTCGATGAAATTGGGGGGAAATTCTTGGGGCTAATGGCTGAATCTTGAGGCGATATCTGCTCTCGAAACCAGGGTCTGTTCTTGAGGCTATCCGTTCATAGAACGGGAATCTTGATGGAGGCCGGACACGCCGAGGAAGTTGACCGGCTATGGCGGGCCGCTGGTAAGCCATGCGGACCAATCGGGAATGGCTTCCGTGATGGCCTGGCGAACATGGCCGTCGCGGCCACGGACGGTGACCGCGTGCCACAAGGCATGGATGATGGCCTGTTCAGTGGCCTCGGCGGCTGCCTCGAACAGCGGATCGATACGCGTTTCGTGCAGCAGTTGCGGCGTGGGCATGCCGCGTTCGGCCAGATGCGGCACGGTATAGGCGGTGGAAAATGCCAGCGCGATATCGCCGCTGCCGTGGCCGTATACCGAGCCGGTACGCGCCAGGCCAGCACCGGCGCGCACGGCCAGGCGGCGCAGTTGCCGCGCGTCCAGCGGCGCGTCTGTCGCCAGCAGAAGGATGATGGAGCCTTTCTCCGGGCCACTATCCAGCCTCCCCTCCATTTCCCGCAGCCAGCGCCCGAAGGGGCGGCCCGCCACGGTCAGGTTCGGCTTGCGGCCGTAATTGGCCAACACCAGCGCGCCGACCGTAAAGCCGCCGGCCAGGCGCGACGCCGACCCGATGCCGCCTTTGAAGGAAAAGCAGGACATACCCCGTCCCGCGCCCACGGCCCCCTGGCCAAAGACCCGGTCCGCGGCGGCCAGCGCCTGGCCGTAATGCGCTTCGGTCACGGCCAGAGCCTGGATATCGTTCAGATAGCCGTCATTGCATTCGAAGACCAGCGGATTGACGGTGGCCCATTCACGGCCGATTTGCGGATTGGCCCGGACGGCGTCGCGGATCTGGGCATTGGCGACCGTGCCGACACCGAAGGTATTGGTCAACGCGATGGGGGTTTCCAGCACGCCAAGTTCCTCGACCTGGACCAGGCCGATGCTTTTGCCAAAGCCGTTGATCACCGCAGCCGCGGCCGGCACTTTGTCGCGATAGGGATCGCCCGCGTGCGGACGAATGACGGTCACGCCCGTTTGCAGCGCGCCAGCGTCCAGCGTTGCATGGCCGACGGTGACGCCGGGGACGTCGCAAATCGTGTCCAGCTTACCTGCGGGCAGGCCCCCTACACGTGGCGCGTTCTTGCCATTCATGGTGTTGCTCACTCCTGCGGAGTCTGTCGCCGCCCCCTGACGGGCAACGGTTTTATCTAAACGCTTTTTCAAGAGAACGTTTATGAACAACGGCCCATTTCGGGCCGTTGTCATCGTTCTTACTTGCGGTCGATCTTGGGATCGAGCGCATCGCGCAGCCCGTCACCCAGCAGGTTGAAGGCCAGTACCGTCAGGAAGATGGCCAGCGCCGGGAAGATGGCGATGTGCGGCGACGTCACCATGTCGGCGCGCGCCTCGCTCAGCATGGCGCCCCACTCCGGCGTGGGCGGCTGCGCGCCCATGCCCAGGAAGGACAAACTGGCCGCCGTGATGATCGACGTGCCCACCCGCATCGTGCCATACACCACGATGGGCGAAATCGTGCCCGGCAGGATGTGGCGCATGATGATGGTCCAGTCCGATGCGCCCACGCTCTTGACCGCCTCGACATAGGTCATGTGCTTGATGGCCAGCGTGTTACCGCGCACCAAACGGGCAAACGCCGGCACGCTGAACACGGCCACCGCCACCACCACGTTGACCATGCTGGAACCCAGAATGGCCACCACGCCGATGGCCAGCAGCATGCCGGGGAAAGCCAGCAGCACGTCGGAGACCCGCATCGTGATGCGCTCCCACCAGCCTTCGTAATAGCCCGCCATCAAGCCCATGGCGGTGCCGACCACGGCCCCCAGGGCCACCGACACGAAGCCGGCGATCAGCGAAATACGCGACCCCATCAGGATGCGGCTGAAGATGTCGCGGCCCAGCGAGTCCACACCCAGCCAGTGGGTGAGCGACGGGCCGGCATTGAGGGCGTCATAGTCGAAGAAATTCTCGGCATCGAAAGGCACCAGCCAGGGCGCGAACACCGCCGCCAGCACCAGCAGCAGCACGAAGAAGGCCGCGGCCACCGCCAGATGCTGCTTCTTGAACTTGCGCCAGAACTCGCTGAACGGCGTGCGCACGGCGGTCGGCGTGGCCGGCGCGGTGACCGGGGCGGACGTTGGGGTAACAGTATTCATATTGCTCATGGCCGCCTCACTTGTAGCGGATGCTGGGATTGATGACGCCGTAAAGCACGTCCACGGCCAGGTTGATCACGATGAATTCAAAGGAGAACAGCAGCACCAGCCCCTGGATCACGGGGTAGTCGCGCTGGGTCACCGCGTTGACCAGCAGATTGCCCAGGCCGGGCCAGCTGAACACGGTTTCCACCACGATGGAGCCGCCCAGCAGGAAGCCGAACTGCAGGCCCATCATGGTGATCACGGGAATCATGGCGTTGCGCAGCGTGTGCTTGACCACCACCACGCGTTCGGACAAGCCCTTGGCGCGCGCCGTGCGCACGAAGTCTTCCTGGATCACCTCGACGAAGGACGCCCGCGTGAAACGCGCCATCACGGCGGCCACGGCGGCGCCCAGGGTGATCGAGGGCAGGATGTAGTGTTTCCAGCTGGACGCGCCGACGGTCGGCAACCAGCCCAGGCCCACCGAGAACACCTGCATCAGCATCATGCCCAGCGCGAAAGCAGGGAAAGAGATACCGGAAACAGCCAGTGTCATCCCCAGGCGATCGGGCCATTTATTGCGCCACACCGCGGACACGATGCCGATCACCATGCCGAACACCGTGGCCCAGACCATGCTGGTCAGCGTCAACAGCAGCGTCGGGCTGAAGCGTTCGGCGATTTCCGTCGTCACCGGGCGCTTGCTGCGCAGCGAAGTACCCAGGTCGCCCTGCAGCATGTGCTGGAAATAGCGCACGAATTGCTGCGGCATCGGCAGATCCAGGCCAAGCTCTTTGCGCATCAGTTCGACGGTTTGCTGGTCGGCATCCTGGCCCGCGGCCAGCCGCGCCGGATCACCCGGCAACATATGCACGAACAGAAACACCACCACCGAAACCAGCAGCAGCGTGGGGATCATGCCCAAAAGGCGTTTGACGATATAGGAGAACATTTAGATCATTCCAGCGCGCGGCGCCCCGCATTGGATCTACCGCGAGGCGCCGCGTGAACTTGCGGCAAAACGCCGCGCGCCGCCCCCGTCTTACGGGCGCGGCGCGCGGATCGTCGCGGTTTACTGCTTGAGGTCGATGTCGCCGAACCAGAAATTGGTATCAGGCTGCACGTACACGCCAGTCAGGTTCTTGGATTTCGCATACACGTTGTTCTGCGTCACCAGGAAGGCCCAAGGCGCATCGTTCCAGATGGTTTCCTGCGCGTCCTTGTACAGGGCGGTCTTCTCGTCGCGGTTGGACGTGCTCAGCGCCTTGGCCAGGTCCGCATCCACCTTCGGATTCGAATAGTAGGCCACGTTGTTCAGCACGGGCGGGAAGGCCGTGCTGGCCAGCAGCGGACGCAGGCCCCAGTCGGCTTCACCCGTGGACGACGACCAACCCGCGTAGTACAGGCGCACCTGCGCATCTTCGGGTTTCTGCACCTGCTGCACGCGCTGCACGCGTTGGCCGGACTCCAGCACTTCCACTGACACCTTGATGCCGACCTGGGCCAGTTGCTGCTGCAGGAACTGCACCACCTTGACCGACGTGCCATCGTTATAGGCCGACCACAGCGTGCTTTCGAAACCGTTGGGATAACCGGCTTCCTTCAGCAGTTCGCGCGCCTTGGCGGGATCGTAGGCGTACTGGCCGATCTTGGTCGCGTAGTCCACGCCTTGCGGCACCACGCCCGACACCGGGTTGGCGTAGCCGGCGAAGGCCACCTTGGCCAGGGCCTGCTTGTTGATGGCGTAGTTGATGGCCTGGCGCACCTTGACGTTGTCGAAGGGCTTCTTCATCGTGTTCATGGACAGGTAGCGGGCCATGATCGAGTTCTTGTCGTCGATCAGGTCCAGCTTGTCGCTCTTGGCCAGCACAGCGGCTTGCTCGAACGGCACCGGGAAGGCGAACTGCGCCTCGCCCGTCTGCACCACGGCGGCACGCGTGTTGTTGTCCGTGACGGTACGGAAGGTCAGCGTATCGATCTTCGGCGAACCCTTCTTCCAGTAGCCGTCGAACTTCTTGACCTTCAGGTATTCCGCCGGCTTCCATTCGACGAATTCGAAGGGGCCCGTGCCCACCGGGTGGAAGGCGATGTCCTTGCCCCACTTCTTCAGGGCCGCCGGCGAAATCATCATGGCCGACGAGTGCGCCAACGCGTTGATGAAGGCCGAGAACGGCTTCTTCAGCGTGATGCGCACGGTGTAGGGATCCACCACCTCGGTCTTGTCGACCTGGTTGAACTGCGTGTAGCGGCTCAGGCGGTTTTCGGGATTGGAGACGCGGTCATAGTTGACCTTGACGGCGTCCGCATTGAAGTCCGTACCGTCCTGGAACTTGACGCCCTGGCGCAGCTTGATCGTGTAGACCAGGCCGTCGGGGCTCACTTCGTAGCCGGTGGCCAGCAGGGGCTGGATCTTCAGGTCCTTGTCGAACTCGAACAGGCCTTCATAGTAGGCCTTGCCGACAGCCTGGTTCAGCGTGCTGATGGTGTTGTACGGGTCCAGCGTTTCCAGCGCGATGGCGACGGCGAACGTCACGTCCTTGCTGGCGTGGGCCAGCGGGGACGCGAGCATCCCGAAGGCCAGCGTGGCGGCAGCCATCATGCGGGTCGGGCGCAGTAGTTTCATGATGAAGCACTCCTGAGTTCGAGTAAGGAGGTTTTGGTGGTGGAAAGCAAGGTTCAATGCAAAGTTCAATACGCACCGCCCAGCGCATGCCGGGCAACGTAATGATCGGGACCGACATTGACCAGCGGCTGGACCAGGGGTTCGTCGCCCGGCTTGCGCACCGGGCTGGGAATCTCTTCGGTCAGCAGTTGGCGCTTCAGATGCCGCCGCGCCGGATCGGCGATGGGCACGGCTGCCATCAGCTTCTTGGTATACGGGTGCTGCGGATTCTCGAAAATGGCGCGGCGTGGGCCGATCTCGACGATCTGGCCCAGATACATCACCGCTACCCGGTGGCTGATGCGCTCGACCACCGCCATGTCATGCGAGATGAAGAGGAAGGACACGCCCAGGTCGCGCTGCAGGTCGATCATCAGGTTGACGATCTGCGCCTGGATCGACACGTCCAGCGCGGACACCGATTCGTCGGCGATCACCACCTTGGGATTCAGGGCCAGGGCGCGCGCGATGCAGATACGCTGGCGCTGGCCGCCGGAGAATTCGTGCGGATAGCGCTGGGCCATTTCCGGCGGCATGCCCACACGCTCCAGCAGCTCGGCGACGCGTTGCTCGGCCTGCTTGCCGCTGGCCACGCCATGCACCAGCAGCGGCTCCATGATGGAAAAGCCCACCGTCACGCGCGGATCGAGCGAGGCGAACGGGTCTTGAAAGACGAACTGCATGTCGCGGCGCAGCGTCTGCATCTCGGCACCCTTGAGCTTGCCGATGTCGCGCCCTTCCAGCAGGATGGTGCCGGACTGGCTTTCCGTCAGGCGCAGCAGGGAACGGCCAGTGGTCGACTTGCCGCAGCCGGATTCGCCGACCAGGGCCAGGGTTTCGCCGGGATAAAGATCGAAGCTGACTTTTTCGACGGCATGCACGCGGCCGCGCACACGGCCCAGGATGCCGCCACGCAGATCGAAGCGCGTCACCAGGTCGCGCACGCGCAGTATGGGTTCGCCGCTGGCGCTCGGAGACACCTGTTTGGCGGCGGCGGCGGTTTCGGCCGGGGTTTCGCCAGGGGTCTGGCCGGGGTGATCAGCGGCTGCCGCGATGGCGGCGCCGTCCACCTTCGCCGCCTTCTCCACCTGGACCAGCTCGAAGCGGGCCGGCAGGTCGGTTCCCGTCATCGAGCCCAGGCGCGGCACGGCTGACAGCAGCGCCTTGGTATAGGCATGCACCGGCGCGGAGAAAATCTGTTCGGACGGGCCTTCCTCGACCTTGTCGCCGCGGTACATGACCAGCACGCGGTCGGCCACTTCCGCCACCACGCCCATGTCGTGGGTGATGAACACCACCCCCATGTGCATCTCTTCCTGCAGCGCACGGATCAACTGCAGGATCTGCGCCTGGATGGTCACGTCCAAGGCAGTGGTGGGCTCGTCGGCGATCAGCAGGGCCGGCTTGCAGGCCAGCGCCATGGCGATCATGACGCGCTGGCGCATGCCGCCCGACAACTGGTGCGGAAAGCGATTCATGATGGAACGCGCTTCCGGGATGCGCACCAGCTCCAGCATGCGCAGGGCTTCTGCGCGCGCGCCGGCGCTGTCCTTGCCCTGGTGCAGGCGGATCGACTCGGCGATCTGGTCGCCAGCCGTGAACACGGGGTTCAGCGAGGTCATCGGCTCCTGGAAGATCATCGCCATGTCGGCGCCGCGCACGCCCCGCATGGTGCGCTGGCTGGCACCGGCCAGTTCCAGCACGGCCCCATTGCGGCGGCGCAACTGCATGCTGCCCTGGGCGATGCGGCCACCGCCGTGCTCGACCAGGCGCATCAGCGCCAGCGAGGTCACGGACTTGCCGGAACCCGACTCGCCCACGATGGCCAGGGTTTCGCCCCGGTCGACGTGGAAATTGAGGTTGCGCACCGCTTCCACGGTACGCTCCGCGCCCACAAAGCGCACGGTCAGGTCACTGACCTGCACAACCCGGTTATCCGGCATCGCCAGGCGTTGGGCTCCATCGGCCATCGTTCTATATCCTTGCTTGCACAATACGAGAGGCTGGCGCGCCAGCCTGCCGAGTAGCGGTAAATATTTAGCGGTAAATGCTTAGCGGTAAATCGAAGCCACCGGGGCTTCGCCCACGCGGGCGTAGCCCCGGTACATGCCCTCGGTGTTGAAGGGCAGAGTCACATTGCCCTGCGCATCCACCGCGATCAGGCCACCCTTGCCCTGGATGCGCGGCAGTTTTTCGTGGACGACGCTGGCGGCCGCCTGTTCCAGCGTCGCGCCGCGGTATTCCATCTGGGCAGCCACGTCATACGCGGCCACCATGCGGATGAACATCTCGCCGGTGCCGGTGGTGGACACGGCGCAGGTGGCGTTGGCGGCATAGCACCCCGCGCCAATCAGCGGCGCGTCACCGACGCGGCCGACCTGCTTGTTGGTGATGCCGCCGGTGGAGGTCGCCGCGGCCAGATTACCTTGCGCGTCCACGGCCACCGCGCCCACCGTGCCGAACTTGCGGTCGGCGTCTATGGGGTCGGCCGCCGGCTGGGCGCGCGCCACCATGGCCTGGCCGTCGTGGTCCAGCACCGCCGCGTCCGGCTGTTCGCGCTGCACGCGCAGCAGCTGCTCGCGCCGGGCCTCGGTGGAGAAGTAGGAGGGATCGACGATTTCCAGGCCTTGCTCGCGGGCGTAGTTTTCGGCGCCCTCGCCCACGAAGAACACGTGCTTGCTGTTCTCCATGACCTTGCGGGCAGCCAGCACCGGATTGCGCACGCAGTTCACATTGGCGATGGCACCCGAGCGCAGCGTGGCGCCGTCCATGATGGACGCGTCCAGTTCATGCGTGCCGGCGCTGGTGAACACCGCGCCATGGCCGGCATTGAACAACGGACAGTCTTCCAGCAGGCGCACCGCTTCGGTGACGGCGTCCAGGGCCGATCCGCCCTGGGCCAGCACGGCCTGGCCGGCGCGCAGGATGTCTTCCAGCGCGGCGATGTACTTGCCTTCCTGCTCGGCGGACATGGCCGCGCGCGACATGGCGCCAGCGCCGCCGTGGATGGCGATAACGGGTTGCTGCTTCATCTCTTGCGATCTCCTGCGCCGTGGATCAGCCACGGCATGACGGACCGGGTCACACCCACGGCCGCCTGAATGGAATCCTTGGCCTTGTAGGCCACTGCCGCGCTCAGCGCTTCGATCAGGCACAGGGCCGCGGCTTCGGAATTGGACGAATACTGTCTTTCACTATGGGCGTACAACGCCCCGACGGTGGTGGTGGGCGCCAGCGGCGAAGTCGGCTTGTCCGTCATCGCCAGCACCTGGACACCGGCGACCTTGGCGGCGGTGGCCAGCGTTACGGTGTCGTTCAGATAGCGCGGAAAGGAAATGGGAATCAGCAGGTCTTTCGGCGTCAGGCGATAGATCTGCCGTGCCGCCCACGATACACCCGCGGGCGTCGCCAGCGAATCCACCGAACCGCAGTAGACGAACAGCGCGCGCTGCAGCAAGCCGGCCAGATAGCCGCTGGCGCCGAAACCGACGATGGCGATGCGGTCGGCGGCCAGGATGGCATCGACGGCGCGTTCGATCACGCGCGCATCCATGGCCTGCAGGGTGCGTTCGATATTGCGGGCGTCCTCGCGCAGGGAGTTGGCGAACACGTCGGCGGCGCTGGCCGGCTGCGCCAACTGCGTCCGCAGCCTTTCGACCGGAGCCAGTGCCGACTCGAAGCCGCGAGCCAGTTCGGCGCGGAACTGGGCATAGCCAGGCAGGCCCAGGGTACGCGCGAAGCGATTGGCGGTGGCGATGGACACCCCATTGGCTGCCGCGAACTCGTCGATGGTCATGGTGGCCGCCCGGAACTGGTGTTCCAGCACGTACTCCGCCAGCTTGTGCTGGGAACGGCTCATCGTGTCTTGAACGCTGGCAATGCGTTCGGCGATCGAGAAAGCGGTGGCGTCTTGCATGAGGACGGGCGGCGGGTCGGGTCGGAACGGGTGGGACCGGGTCAGGTCGGAAAATCAGGGGTAGTACGGCGCGGCATGGAACCAATACAAGCTGGCTGCCACCCACCCCGCCATGGAACATCTGGCAATCAATAAGCAGAACCAGATGTAAATTTAATTACGGCGTAATTTTAATTAAGAAAATAAATTTTCAAAGTCGGGGTAAACCCGCAAAAAGCAAAAGTCCCCGAAAGGGGACTTTTTGAGGTGGAGATTGCCTGTTTGGCTGGGCGTCACTCCCATGGGGCGCCATCTGGCCGTGCCGCCGGGCCGCTGGGCCACTGGGCCGCCAGCACGCCGAGGGCGAGGCCCAGCGAGAGACTGCACGGGCCTCAAGGCCGGACGGTTTCCCGCATTCTTGCGTTGGCATGCTTGGCTGCCGGGCGCTCGGCATCGGCGCGCTTACTGGCATCACCGTTCCCGGCATCAAGTCTGGCCCCCTTGCAATCTTCCTGGCCATCCCCGTTCTGCTTCGCCTCGGCCTCGTCTTCCTCGGCCAGCTTCGGAAAACGGGCTTCCAGGATGAAATACAGCACCGCCGCCACGGCGAATGGCGCCAGGTAGTACACCGCGCGATAGGCCAGCAAGGTGCCAATGATCTCGTAATGGGGCACCTGCCCGCCCAGCATGGCGACGAACACCGCTTCGACCACGCCCAGGCCACCGGGAATGTGCGTCACGGCCCCGGCGATGCCGCTCAGCAGCAACACTCCCAGGATCAAGGCGAAGGACACGTCGTGGCGCATCAGCGACCACACGACCAGCCCGATGGACAGCCAGCAGGCGCTGCCCAGCAGACTCTGCGCCACGGCGATCTTGAACGACGGCAGCTCGATCTCATGGCCCCGTAGCGTCCAGGCCCGCTTGCGCGCCAGCCCGCAGGCGGCCACGTAGGCTACGGCGGCCGCCAGCATGCCGGCGCCGATGCCGCGCAAGGCATAGTTGCTGATGCTCCAGTCATCCGGAATCGGCAGCACGCCCCAGACGAACAAGCCGCCAGCCACCCACAAATACCCCAGCCAATTGGTCGTCAGGCTCAAGCCGATGATGCGGGTAATCTCGCCAGCCGCCAGTCCCAGGCGTAGGTACAGGCGGAAACGGAAGCCCACGCTGCCCACCAGCGAACCCATGTTGAGGTTGAAAGCGTAAGCGACGATGCCCACCGCCATCACCCGTCCCGGGGGAATCATGTGGCCAAGATAAGGGATGGCCAGCAGATCGAAGCAGCTGTAGATCAGATAGCTAAGCGCCGCCAAGCCGGCAGCGCGCAGCAGCACCGGCCAGGTATAGGCCTGCACCGCCTCCAGCACCTTGTCCCATTCGACGTTGCGAGCCTGGTCCACCAGCAGGCCGATAACCAGCAAGGCGAACGCAGTGAAGAAGATCTTTTTCAGCAGCGGCCAATGGCGCCGCCAGCCGGTCGCGGGCTTACGCGGTTTTTCGTTCATTGCGTACCTCCGCATCGTGCGGGATTGCATCTCGTGGCTGCGCGTGCCGCGCAGCCACATCTTGCGACTGCGCCCGTCGAGAGGCCGCTTCTTGGGACCGCGATTGCCGCGATTGCGGGTCTTGCGACTGAGCTGACCCCGCATCCTCGGGGTTCGGATCCGCCGGAACTTCCTCCTCCCCTTCCACCTTCCCCGAAGATTCCGAGTCGGTGGCGATGACATCCCCCTTGGGACGCAAGGCTTGCAGCCGCGGCTGATGTGCTGGCAACCAGCCGCTCCAGGAAGGATAGAGACGCAGGAAGTGATACACGAACACCCCGAAGAACAGCCGGCGCAGCTTGCGGCTGCCCGGCGGCGCGGCTTCGGGTTGGCGGCAGTGATTGTCGATCAGCCATTCCAATCTTTCATTGAGCACGCCGGCGAAGGCACGATCGCGGATCATCACATTGGCCTCGAGGTTCAGGGCCAGGCTCAGCGGATCCAGATTGCTGGAGCCCACCGTCGTCCACGTGTCATCCACACTGGCGACCTTGCCGTGCAGCGGTCGCTCGCAATATTCGTAGATCTGCACACCCGCCGCCGTCAAATAGTCATACAGCATCCGCGCGGCCACCGGCACGATGGGCATGTCGGCCTCGCCCTGCAGGATCAGGCGCACGCGCACCCCCCGCTTCGCAGCGTTACGCATTTCGCGCAGCAAGCGGTAACCGGGAAAGAAATAGGCATTGGCGACGATGACGTCGTGCCGCGCCAGCCGGATGGCGGCACGGTAATGGCGCTCGATATCCGTATGGTGCCTATGGTTGTCGCGCACCACGAACATGGCTTCGGCCGAACCCGCCTTGGGCGGATTGGTGGCCGCGTGGGAACGCCGCCCCCACCAGCGGCGCCGCCGCGGCGGCTCCAGCGCGCGCAAGGCAAAGCGATGGATTTCGCCAACGATGGGACCATGCACTTCCACCGCATAGTCCTGCTTGGCCTGCGGCCCGAAGTCGCCCAGGTGATCGGCGGAAAAATTGATGCCGCCGACGAAGGCGATTTCACCGTCGATCACCACGATCTTGCGATGCATCCGGCGAAAGACGTTGATGCGCTTACCGAACACGCGGGCACGCGGATCGAAGGCCTGCACCACCACGCCGGCGTCCGTCATGCCGCCGATGAAATCGTCGGACAAACCCTCGGACCCATAGCCGTCCACCAGCAGATTGACCCGTACCCCACGCCCGGCCGCGGCGATCAAAACTTCGCGCAACTCCTGCCCCACCTTGTCGTCGAACAGGATGAAGGTCTCGACGAGCACTTCGCCGCGCGCCTGGCTGATGGCTTCGAACACGCGCGGAAAGAAAGCCTCGCCGTTCTCCAGCAGCTTGAAATCATTGCCGGGTATCCAGTGCACGCTCATAGCTCCACCTCCGCGGCCAGGGGAGCGTGATCGGACAGATGCGTCCACGGACGCGTGGCCAGCGCCAGCGGCCGGAAACGCCGGGTATTGCGCACGTAGATGCGATCCAGCCGCAGCAGAGGCCAACGCGCGGGAAACGTGCGCGCCGCAACGCCCTGCGTCCTGACGAACACCTCCTCCAGGCCGGCGCAGTCACTCAACCGGGTGTGCGAGCGCAGCCGCCAGTCATTGAAGTCACCGGCGACGAGCACCGGATCCCCACGCGGGATCTCCTGCTCGATGCGGGCACACAGCAAATTGATCTGGCGTTGCCGGTGCGCCTCCTGCAAGCCCAGGTGCACGCAGATGGCATGCACTTGCGCGCGCCCCGGCGGCGCGATGACGCAATGAAGCATGCCGCGCTTTTCGTGGCCGTCCACGGACACGTCCAGATTTTCGTAATGCACGATGGGAAACTTGGATAGCACCGCGTTGCCGTGATCCCCCTGGGGGTAGACCGCGTTGCGGCCGTAAGCGAAGTCGGACCAGATGCTGTCGGCCAGGAATTCATATTGGGACGTGGCCGGCCAGCCCTCGAACCGGGCGGCGTGGCCTTCGTGCGCACCTAACACTTCCTGCAGGAACACCAGATCCGGCCCAACAGCCCGGACCGCATCGCGCAGCTCCGGCAGAATGAATTTGCGATTGAAGAAGGTGAACCCCTTATGGGCATTCACCGTCAGCAGTTTGAGAGACAGGGGAGCGTCCCCGTTCGAAACGGACATGGGTTCCCGCGATCGTTAATGGATCGCCGGATCGAGCAAGTCGCGTGCCTAGCTGCGGCGCAGCATAAAAAAACGGCGGCCAGTCAAACCGGCCGCCGCTTATTTCCATTTACAACTCTGATCAGGCCGCGATCTTGCCGGTATCCAACGGGGCACCCGTCTTGGCCTTGATTTCCTCGACCGTCACACCGGGGGCCAGCTCGACCAGCTTCAGGCCGGCGTCGGTGACTTCGATCACGCCCAGGTCGGTGATGATCAGGTCGACCACGCCCACACCGGTCAGCGGCAGATTGCACTCGGGCAGCAGCTTGAGGTCTTCAGTGCCGTCCTTCTTGCGCGCCACGTGCTCCATCAGCACGACCACGCGGCCGACACCGGCCACCAGGTCCATCGCGCCGCCCATGCCCTTGACCATCTTGCCGGGAATCATCCAGTTGGCCAGGTCGCCCTTGGCCGACACCTGCATCGCACCCAGGATGGCCAGGTTGATCTTGCCGCCGCGGATCATGCCGAAGGAATCGGCCGAAGAGAAGATCGACGAGCCGGGCAAGGTCGTCACGGTCTGCTTGCCGGCGTTGATCAGGTCGGCATCGACTTCAGCGTCGGTGGGGAAAGGACCAATACCCAGCAGGCCGTTTTCCGATTGCAGCCACACCTCGATGCCGGCCGGCACGTGGTTGGCGACCAGGGTGGGCAAGCCTATGCCCAGGTTCACGTAGAAACCGTCTTGCAGCTCACGCGCGGCGCGCGCGGCCATTTCGTCACGGGACCATGCCATGATTGTGTTCTCCTTACGCGGCGGGGCGGATGGTGCGTTGTTCGATGCGTTTTTCCGGATTCGCGTTGACCACGATCCGGTGCACGAAGATACCGGGCAGATGAATCTGGTCCGGATCCAGGTCGCCCGTGTTCACCACCTTCTCCACTTCCACGATGGTGATCTTGCCGGCCTGCGCCACGTTGGGATTGAAGTTGCGCGCGGTCTTGCGGAACACCAGATTGCCGCTGCGGTCGGCGATATGCGCCTTGACCAGCGACACGTCCGGCAGCAACGACCGCTCCATCACGTATTGATGGCCGTCGAATTCGCGGATTTCCTTGCCCTCGGCCACCAGCGTACCCACGCCGGTGCGGGTGAAGAAGGCCGGAATGCCGGCGCCGCCTGCGCGCAGCTTTTCCGCCAGCGTGCCCTGCGGCGTGAATTCCAGCTCCAGCTCGCCGGACAGGAACTGGCGTTCGAATTCCTTGTTCTCGCCCACGTAGGACGCGATCATCTTGCGGATCTGCCGCGTGGCCAGCAGTTGGCCCAGGCCGAAACCGTCGACGCCCGCGTTGTTGCTGATGCAGGTCAGCCCCTTGACGCCCGAATCGCGCAAGGCGGCGATCAGCGCTTCCGGGATGCCGCACAGCCCGAAGCCTCCCACGGCAATCATTTGGCCGTCCTTCACAACGCCGGCCAACGCCTCGGCGGCGCTCGCATAAACCTTGTCCATCGCTCCAACTCCAGTAAGGTCAATAAACGGCCTGTCCCGTATTCCGCCGCGTCCCCGCAGGGCCCGGCGCGGGTGGCCGGATTTGGTGTTATTGGTCCAGCAAGACTACGCAATCGGCCGCCGCTTGTATCCCTGCTCGTATCACTGCGCGTACGTGCGGCCGATGGGCGCGGTCGATTTTACGGGTGAATGCCGCAACGCGGAAACGTCCGTGGGGCGGACAGTCACTGAATCATCCTTCAGTACGGTCGGCTGCGCGGCCATGCCCCGCGCCGAAGTACAGTGCCCCGCGCCCGACCTGTTTCTATTGTCCGGCAGAAAGCGTCCCCCCGCTCATCACCTTGCCCTTTACCCCGCGACTCGAACGCCATCGGCTGTGCACGCCGCCGGTGGCGCCAAGACCCGGGCCAGCGCGGCCAGGGTCGCCTCGGGCCAGGGGGCGGACCGGTTGGCGACGTAGTCCATCCAGACCAGGACATTACGGCCGCGGGCGTAGGGTCCGCCGCCCTCCTCGCCCACTTTGTCGAGAACCAGTTCGAATTCCATGCTGGACCGGCCGATACGGGTCAAGGTGTGCGTCACGCGCACCGTGGCGGGATACGTGAGCGGACGCAGGAAGTCGCAGGACGCATGGGCCAGGATAGGCCCATCGTCAGCCGGCAGACGCAAGTCGGCGCCGTACAGGATCTGCATGCGCGCCTCTTCCATCAGGCGGAAGTACAGCGTGTTGTTCAAATGATTGAGGGCGTCGGAATCACCCCAGCGCAGGGGGAGCTCGCAGATATGCGTGGCGCCTGCGACAAGCGTGGCGCCGGGCTCGAAACTGGAATCCGAAGTTGACGTTGACATGGAAAACCTGAAGAAATAAGGCGGCGAGCGATGGGTTTCAGCCGCCCATGCCGCGCGGCACGCGCGAACTTTGTTCGCGGCTGCAATACAATCGCGGGTTGAGTCTGGATCATACTTCCAGCCGACGTCGCCACGAGGCGGCATTCATGGCCAGGGATAAAGAGGGGCAAGAGCGCATGTCAGAACGCGAAAGTATGGAATACGACGTTGTCGTGGTGGGTGGCGGGCCTGGTGGCCTGGCCGCCGCGATCCGCCTGAAGCAATTGGCGGCCGAGAAAAACCACGAGATCAGCGTCTGTGTCCTGGAGAAAGGCGCCGAGCTGGGCGCGCACATCCTGTCCGGCGCGGTCATGGACCCCGGCGCGCTGACTGAGCTGATCCCCGACTGGAAAGAAAAAGGCGCGCCGCTGAAAGTGGCCGTCACCGAGGACAAATTCCTGTTCCTCAGCGCCAACGGCGCGCGCCAGACGCCCGATTGGATGCTGCCCGAATGCTTCCACAACAAGGGCAACTACATCGTCCGCCTGGGCGACGTGGTGCGCTGGCTGGGCGAGCAGGCCGAAGCGCTGGGCGTGGACATTTTCCCCGGCTTCGCCGCCGCCGGCGTGCTGTATGACGAGCAGGGCGCCGTGCGCGGCGTCGTCACCGGCGACATGGGCGTGGCGCGCGACGGCAGCCACACCGACCAGTACCAGCCCGGCATGGAATTGCTGGGCCGCTACACCATCTTCGCCGAGGGCTCGCGCGGCCAGCTGGGCCGCGAACTGATCGCCCGCTACAAGCTGGACCAGAACGTCGACCCGCAGGCCTACGGCATCGGCCTGAAGGAATTGTGGGAAGTCGACCCGGCGCAGGCGCGCCCCGGCCTGGTGGTGCACACGGCCGGCTGGCCGCTGGACGCCGACACGTATGGCGGCTCCTTCCTCTATCACCTGGACAACAACCTGGTGGCGGTGGGCATGGTGGTGGGCCTGGATTACGCCAATCCCTGGCTGTCGCCCTTCGAGGAATTCCAGCGCTACAAGACGCATCCGGCCATCCGCCCCACGTTCGAGGGTGGCAAGCGCATCGCCTATGGCGCGCGCGCCATCACCGCCGGCGGCCTGCTGGCCCTGCCCAAGCTGGTGTTTCCGGGCGGCGCCCTGGTGGGCTGCGAAGCCGGCTTCCTCAATGCCTCGCGCATCAAGGGCAGCCACGCCGCCATCAAGACCGGCGCCATGGCCGCCGAAGCCGCGTTCGACGCGCTGGTGGCCGACCGCCGCCAGGACGAACTGGCCGCCTACCCCACCGCCTTCAAGAACTCCTGGCTGCACGCCGAACTGAACAAGGCGCGCAATTTCAAGCAGTGGTTCAAGAAGGGCCGCACCGTTGCCACCTTGATGACCGGCATCGAGCAGTGGCTGCTCAAGGGCAAGATGCCCTGGACCATCCATAAGACCAAGCCCGACTACGCCTGTCTGCAGCCGGCCTCGGAATGCGCGCGCATCGACTATCCCAAGCCGGACGGCAAGCTCACTTTCGACCGCCTGAGTTCGGTGTTCATCTCGAACACCAACCATGACGAGAATGAACCCGTCCACCTGACGCTCAAGGATCCCAGCGTGCCGGTGGCCGTCAACCTGGCCAAATATGGCGGCCCGGAGGCGCGCTACTGTCCGGCCGGGGTGTACGAATTCGTCAAGGACGACCACGGTGCCGACCGCTTGCAGATCAACGCGCAGAACTGCGTGCACTGCAAGACCTGCGACATCAAGGATCCCACGCAGAACATCGTGTGGGTGGCGCCGCAAGGGGGCGAAGGTCCCGTCTACAGCGGCATGTAGTCGGCGTTGCGGCTACCCCATCGCGCCAGCCCATGACCGCCCCCTCTGCCCGAGACTCCGCCGCCGAACGCGTGTTGCTGGTGGGCGGCGGCGATCTTGGAATGCGCGTGGCGGCGCGCCTGCTTGGGGCGCATGCGATGCAGCCGGGGCAGGCATCGCCCGCGGCGCAAATGCCGCCGGTGGCGGCCGGCGCTCTGGCGCCCGCCGCCGATCCAGCCGCGCCCCGCGCGCTGTGGGTGCTACGTCGCCACCCGCCGGCCGGCGATGGCAGTAGCAAAACCCCGCTGCAATGGCTGGCCGGCGATGTCAGCCGCCCAGACTCCCTGACCGCCCTGCCGCGCGGCATCACCCACGTGGTCTATGTCCTGGCGCCGGACTCGCGCGATCCCCAGGCTTACCGGGACGTCTTCCTCGACGGGCCGCGCAACCTGCTGGCCGCCCTCGACACCAGCGCCTTGCGCCGCCTGGTGTTCGTGTCCTCCTCCGCGGTCTATGGCGACCATGACGGCGGCTGGATAGACGAAGACACGGCACCCGCCCCACAAGGCAAGAACGGCGAAATCCTGCTGCAAGCCGAACAATGGCTGGCCGAACAGCGCCTGCCTGTCACGGCCCTGCGCCTGGCCGGCCTGTACGGCCCCGGCCGCGTGCAACTGCTGGAACGCCTGCGCCTGGGCCAGGCCCGCGTCCCGCGCGCGGTTCCCCACTGGGCCAACCGCATGCACGCGGACGATGCGGCGGCGGCGATCGCCCATCTGGTCCATCTGGCGGACGCCCTGCCCGTCTATCTGGGCGCGGATGACACGCCGCTGCCACTGGACGTCCTCTACGATCACCTCGCCCGCCTGCTGGGCGTGCCCCCGCCCGCCGACGGTCCGGCACCGGGCGGCGTAGGCAGCAAACGCATGCGCAATAACCGGCTGCGCGCGAGCGGGCTGCACCTCGCCTGGCCCGATGCGCGCCAGGGCTATGCACGGCTGATCGAATCGCTGTAAAGTGCGCGGGTCCGAGTGACGGGTCCAAGGATGTTCCGCATCGACGCAGGCCTACCAGGCCTGTTTCCAGACGACTTTGCAGGGGCAAGACACCACCTGTCTGTTACCTAAACTTTGTCGCTACATAGACACAAATAGCGTATGCTGCCGTCACACGGGGTGCCCAACAATGGGCCCACGTGCCGTTCCACGTAGACGGGAGCCGCTTATGCTAGACCATGTCCAAGCGTTTCGCCCAACCGCCTTACAAGTCGATCTGGCGCGCCGTATCGCCCGTGAAATCCTGGCTGGCGCGCATGTGACGGGGACTCACCTGTCGGAAGAATTACTGGCGCGGCAATATCAGGTCTCGCGCACGCCGGTGCGCGCCGCGCTCAAGCTGCTGGCGATGCAGGACATGATTGCCTACAAGCAGAACAGCGGCTATTTCGTCCGTGAGCTGGCCGACGGCGCGCAAACGCCCGAATGGCAGTCGCAGGGGCTGACCAGCGACGAACTCTATCGCATCCTGATCGAAGACCGCGCCAGCCGCCTGCTGCCGGACACCTTCACCGACCGCGACCTGCTGCTGCGCTATGCCGTGACGCGCAGCGTGCTGGCCAAGACCCTGGTGCGCCTGAGCGCCGAAGCGCTCATCGAAAAGCGCAAGGGCCACGGCTGGCGCTTTCCCAATTCACTGGAAGATGCGCAAGCGCGCGCGGAAAGCTTCCGCTTCCGTTCCGCGGTGGAATGCGCCGGGCTGCTGGAGCCGGAGTTCCGCGCGGACACGACCGCGCTGCTGCGCATGCAGGCCAGCCATCTGACGCTGGCCGAGGAAAACGATCCGGACACCATGGCGCGGGAATTCTTCACGCTGAATGCGGAATTCCATGAAATGCTGGCGCGCTTTTCCGGCAACCGCTTCGTGTTGCAGACCGTGCAGCAGCAGAATCAATTACGCCGGTTGGCCAGCCGCGCCACGCTGTTCCAGTTGCCCCGCTATGCCGCATCCATCCGGGAACATCTGCAGATCATCCAGGCAGTGTCGGACAAGGAACTGGAATTCGCGTCGGCGCTGATGCGCCAGCACCTGCGGCTGGATTACCGCGCCACCGGTACGTAGGCGGCGCGCTGCCCTCACGCCGTGGCGAAATAGGACTTGAAGATCGCGATGGTGCGATCGATGTCCGCTTCCGACACGTCCAGGTGCGTGACCAGCCGCATGGCGGCGCCATACACCGGCTTGATCATCAGCCCCTGCTCCTTGGCGTAGGCACCCAGCGGCTCGCAATGCTCCGGCGCCACCGCGGCGAACACCATATTGGTGGCTTGGCCGCTCACCGTCACGCCGTCGATGGCTGCCAATCCCCGCGCCAGGCGCTCGGCGTTGGCATGATCCCGCGCCAGGCGCTCGATGTTGTTTTCCAAGGCATACAGGGCGCCCGCCGCCAGCATGCCTGACTGGCGCATGCCGCCGCCCAGCACTTTGCGCCAGCGGCGCGCACCGTCGATCAGCGCCCGGCTGCCGACCAGCACCGACCCGACCGGCGCCCCCAGGCCTTTGGAAAAGCAGATGGAAACGGAGTCGAACGGCGCGCACAGTTCAGCGATGGACTTGCCGCTGGCCACCGCGGCGTTGCAGACGCGTGCGCCGTCCAGATGGACGCCCAGTTCGTGCTTGCGCGCGAACGCCGCCGCTTCGACGATGTAGTCCTGCGGAATCACTTGGCCGTGAAAGGTGTTCTCCAGCGCCAGCAGCCGCGTCCGGGCGTAATGCGGGTCGCCCAGCGGCTTGATCGCCGCGGCCAGCTTGGCGATAGGCAGCGACCCGTCGTCGGCGTGCTCGATGGGCTGCGGCTGGACGCTGCCCAGCACCGCCGCGCCGCCGCCCTCGTACTTATAGGTATGGGCCAGCTGACCCACCAGATATTCATCGCCACGGCCGCAATGGGCCATGATGCCGGCCAGATTGCTCTGGGTGCCGGTGGGGAAGAACAGGCCGGCTTCCTTGCCGGCCCGCTCCGCCGTGCGCGCCTGCAGGCGCTGGACGGTGGGGTCGTCGCCCATGACGTCGTCGCCCACCTCGGCGGCGGCCATGGCGGCGCGCATGGCGGCGCTGGGCCGGGTGACGGTATCGCTGCGTAAATCGATCATGCTGGTTCCCTTGCTACGGTTCTGTCGCTGACGTTCTACCGCCGGCCTTCGCCGGCGGTCCCCGCCTTGCGCGGGCTACCGGAACAGGCCATAGAGTATCAGGACCGGACCATCACATTCGAACGATTACGCCGCGCCTCCATCAATACCCAGGGGGTGCGAGGGGAGGCTTACGCCCCACCCGCCTACGACCCCACCCCCGTTTTAACGGCCGCCGCGAAACCTGCCCCCCCATCGCGCGCCGTATAGCGCACCGTCACGATGACGTCATCCAGGCTCCCCAGTACTACCGCCTGATCGGCGGCGGTGGGATTGGGGAAGGTCAGCGTCCAGTTGGATGCCGCCCCGCTGCCTTCGAAGGGTAGATAGCGCTCGTCACCGAAGCTCAACGTGAACAGACCACCGTCATCGATGCCGCTGGACAAGGCCACCTGCTGGTTGGCATTCAGGTTGCGGATGACATTGCCGCCATTGTGTGTGGAGTCCTTCACTATCCCAGCCATGTCCGTCGCGTCCGCGGCGCAGACGAATGTACTGCCGGTCTGCAACAGCATGGCCCGGACATTCTGCATCGGCCCTACCGCGGCCGGCAGCGTAATCGTGACGCTCGCGATACGCCGCATATAGTGGCTGGGATAATCATCGTAGAAGTCCTTCTCCGTAAACCCGAACGTGAAAACGCCGCCCTTGGCCTTGGCTGCCCAATCGGCTTCTGACAAGCCCAGCAGCCCCTTCACCGAGAAAGTGCGCGTGATTTCCAGGTTGCGTGTGTTGCGGCTGGAATACCACGCCGCTTCCATCTGCATCATCGCCAGCTGCAACGTCTCTCCCGCCAGCATGCCTTGGTGTTGACTGTTCCACGCACTCCCGCCGATGAACTGGGTCGTGAAATCCCCCAACTCATACTGCCAGCATTTCTGCGCCAGCAGGCAGAGCCCCATGGTCGCGTCGTAAGCCTGGTGATACAGCGCCGCCATCTGCCCCGCCAGCCATTGATAAAGCGCCTCGTTGGTGTAGCGCCGGTTCAGGAACGCCAGCATCTCCAGCATCTGCACATGTTGCGCCTCGGATTGCGCCTTGGCGTTGCGCGCCGCGGCGATCTGGATGCTCTGCGTTTTTATCTGCTGCCGCAGATTCTCCACCTCGCGCTTGGACTGATCCAGCGTTTGCTCCCATTCCTGCTGTCGCCTTGCATAGGACGCCATGATCCCCGTCTGCGAACCGCGGAAGGACACGACCTGGCTTTCGATACTGGCTGCCGTGGCGATGCCCCGCAGCGGGGCTCCATAATGCATGCCGCCGTTAGCAAGGCCGAAAACGTTGGGCAGCGAATCCATGGCCCCGGCCGTAATATTCATGGCCGTGGCGGTCAATGATTGCGCCTGCGCCTTCTGTGCCTGCGCCATCGCGGACTGCTCGCCGTCGGACAAACCGACATTCACCAGTTCCTGGTAATAATCCTGCCGTTCGATTGCCGCGGCCAGGCTCAGTTTCATCGAGTCCAACGAACCCTGCGCGATATCGATCGCCTGCTGATTCGCCGTCTTGGTGAAGGACCACAGATCGAGCAACTGCGTTTGCTGCAGCATTTCCTGTTGCCGGCCATCGATCGAGCCACGATAACCCAGCAACTGCTGGCCGAAGCCGCACAAGGTGCCTATCGCCTTCTGCGCCAGACCCGACAGAACGTTGTAGCGATACGGCGGATAGATACGCGTCACGCCTGCCACGCTACCGCCCAGGGTGCCGTTGCGCGCGTCGCGGCGCAGCAGCATCTCCGGATCGAGCGGCGTTGCGTAAGGGCCGATATCGATGGGATTGCCATTGATATCCAGGTTGTGGCGCAGGTTGTAGCGCCGGGCGTCGATGGTGTCCCAGAATCCGTACAACTTCCGATTGATGGGCGGATGGAAATACGTGGCGAAGTTATGTCCCAGTTGCACCAGGCCACCCACATGGGGCGACAGGGACCAGCCTGCGGCGCTTGTCACCTTGGCCTCGAAATCCTCCAACGGTTCAGCGTAAGCGCTCGAGACGGGATTGGCGCCGGCATCGAACACGGATAATCGCTGCGAACCGGTCCAGCGCAACGACTCCCTGAGATAAGGACGCACCCCAAGCACGGCATGCGCATAGGTGTAGTACTGCATCGCCTGATTCAGGCTATCGGGCGTCAGCATGCGGTAATACTGGTCGCCGATGTCCAGCAGCAGCGAGATGTAGTCCATATACGCGCCCGCCCGGAAATGCACCGGATCGATGTAGCTGACCGCATACGGATCGGTGAACATGGCCAGGGTCTTGTGGAAAGGCTTGGCGGACGACGCCGAGCCCGGCGCGATAGGCACGACTTTCCAGTAATTCGGTTCCGGGGTGCCATTTTCTTCGTCTTCCACCGTCAACGCCTGCGCCCTGGGATCGAAGATGCGGCTCTGCCAGCGCAACGCTTCCCTGAATTGCGACTGGCTGCGCAGCGTGTAGGCCGTCATCGCCGGCGCGTGATAGAAAAGCTCCCAGAAATACAGGCTGTTGGAACCGTGAAAATCCATCGGCTGTGCCTCGCCATCAGTCTTGTCGACGCTAGGCTCGGGCGTATGCTGGGTCTTCCAATCGTATAGTTCCGCCAACCCCAGGTTTGCGTCGTGAATCAAGGTTGACGTGAAGAGTGTGTTCAGGCGGACATTGGGATAGGGGATGGTCGTGTCCGCGTCTATACCGGCGACTGGGACGTCACCGGTTTCCGCGGCGGCGCTCACGCCATCCTTCTTGACGAGGCGTTTGATGCCTAGGAGGTTCAGTAACTGCGCTTCGCCCTCCGCCGGATCCCCATCAGTTACCGTCGTATGGTCGATGACGGGGGTCACCATCTCCGTCAGCGGCCAAGCGTGATACGCCGTCCAGAAAGCGCGGCGTGCCGAGACACGAGTGGTCGCGGTGCTGGCGCTGTCGAACGATCGAAAGGTGATATACGTATAAAGGTATTGCGGATCGAGCCGCTTATCCAGATCGATGGATTCAAGCTGGTACTGAACCGAGCTGTACGACCCCAGTGCGGTGTATGGGGCCGATTGCTTAGTTGGTGTGACACTCGTCAGATCTACCGGTTGATCATCCGGGGCCAAATATATACTCACAACATAGGCGCCGGATTCCGCCATCTCTCTCGTGAGGTCATACGGACCTAGCTTTTGAGTGTTGCCTATAGGATTATTGTTATTGTCATATTTTGACGTTGCAAACGATTTGATGGTCCCATCTGCCACGCGCAACCAGATACAAAACTGCGAATAATCGAACGTCGTACCGTCGTACCGCAGCTCCCTAGAGGGCGTGTTCGCGACATGACCGTCGGAATTTAAAAAAACGCCGAATTTGAAATGAATTTCTTTATCCGAATCTACCGGCAAGGCTGAGCGATAATTGAATCGCGGTCCGTAATATTTAAGGTCCGTCCACACCCCCCCATTGCAAAAGAACGCGGGGAATCGCGTAGCGTCATATGTATTTGTTTGATTCGGGAGAGGCATGAACTGATCGGCGGCCTCGTCACTCTTACAACGTATATATACCTCCCCATCCCAGCTATCCAGATTCAGGAAATAGTGGCCTTCAACAGAGTCGTCGGAAAAATAGTAGGCGACGACATTATCCGAGCTGGCTACCGCGCGCACGCCCGGCGAGAACTCTATGTAGGCTTGCTTGTTCGACGCGTCCAGGACCACGGTGTTGGGGCGATAGCCCGCCTTGACGTGGTCGACGCCCACGGTCGCGGCATCCATCAACGGCAGGGGTTTGTTCAGTCGCAGCGTCTCCGCGTCCGATACCGTTACCTCTGTCCGGTTGAACATGACGGCACGTGACATCTCGGGGGTGATGTCCACCGTCATGGCGACCTGCACCCTGTCCTGGCAGGTCAGGTCCGTCGCCAGTAGCGTACCGACATTGGCATAAGTGCTGTCCTGCTCGACGGCATTGGGAGCGGTATCGCCGCCGTTGTACTTTCCGAATGCGGGCAGTATCGGCGTGAACAAGTTAGCGGTGACAGTCGCAGCTTCACTGCCGAGCTGCGGTGCGGACGCCAGGATATCCTTCATCCAGGGATCGATGCGGCAAATCAGTCTTTCGGAAAACGGAACGCCGCCGGCCCTGACGGCCGCCGCCACGCCGTCGAGGAACAACACCACGTACAAGCACTGTCCCCCGCCATTCTCGAAGTACTGAAATGCCATCGTGGAGCATGGCAGGAAGTTGTCCGGATTGCTTGTATCGTAGGCAAACAAGGTCGTGTTTTTCGTCATATCAACACCCTCGTGACTGCATACGGTGAGGGTCTGTGGCGAACTCCAGGTGCCGTCGAATTTCTCATACGCGCACAAGGCCTTGATGGTGATCGTCGGCGTGCCGCTCTTCTCCCCCGCGACGTCGGTCTGACCCCACGTCACCGTCCGCTCGAACCACGTCAGGAACATGCGCTGATTGAATCGCGCGATGCGCGGACGCCCCATCAGCGCGCCGCCATCGACCGGAACATCGATCTTGCGCCATGGCGTCCAGGCATTGGGCGCCGGGTAGCCATGGTCGTCGCAAAAAAAGTAGTCGCACTGACGCCAATAGTAGGACTGCGGATCCCTGTCGTCTCGCCCAAGGAACAGCATCTTGCCCAACTCGACCAGATCACCGTCAAGGTAGCCGCTGATCACCGACAGGTTGGCCACCTCCTCGAAGCCATTCAAATACTGCTGAATGGCGTTCAAGGTGTTTACGTCGTTGATCTGCCCTTGATTGATGTTGGTAACCAGGCCGTCGAACTGCTCGGTGCGATCGTCTCGTAAGGACGGAACCAGATAGTTTTCCGGATAGGTTTGCAGCATGACCTGCGCTGCCCATGTATCGTATTGGCCCATATAGTCTTGCCAATACGTTACCTCGGGCAGCAGCTTGCCTTTCCACGCCACGCCCACATATCCTGGCTCCACACCGGCCAGAATGCCGGAAATATATTGCTGCAAGGATGCGATGGCCTGCGCAACGCGGGTGGTGGTTGGTTGCCATGACACATCCAGGTCCATCAACAGCACCTGATTGGCCAGCTCCGGCGTAAGTTTGTTGGTCGCGCCATCCGAGATGTCGGGAGGCATCAAGTCGATGGCTCGGCCGCGGAAAACGGCAGCCAGGGCATCCTTCTCCCTTTCGGCCAATTCTCCGATTATTTGATCGATATTCACTGACATAGCCGTATTTCCTATGGGGTGTTCGTCGCAATGGACCAAGTGAGGGGAACCGGCGTTACGCCTCGATGCCTTCGTTCATTGGGGTGTAGTCCAATGTGCCCATAACATCCGCCGCCGCGGCCTGCCACGCGATGAATTCCTTGTCCACGGTGTCTTTGGCGACGGCGACGCTTTGAACGGGTTTGAGGGCGGTCAGAGCCAAAATTTGATTCAATGCCAGGCCGGACTGCTCCGCCAACCCCATCAGGGCCAGCACGCGCCCCATTTGCGTGGTGTCTTGCAAGACCCCGTGAGTGCCTGCGGCCGCCTGCGTGACCCAGTCGATATAGGCTTGCATCGTCGATGTGTCCAGATTCAGCTGTCGAGCCAGCTCAGTGCACGCATTGTTCACGTTCGGGCTGGTCACGTTGTAGTTCTGCAGATATTGCAGAACATCATCTTCATTGCCCACCCGCTGACACCACAGGATGTAGCCGTTGAGCGCATAGAGGCACATCATCGAGTGCATCCACCAGCTCGAACTGCTCTGGGTCTTGGCCAGCCCAAACCAGGCGACATTCGCCAGTCCCGCCAGACTGGCAGGCGTCAACGCGTAATGCTTCACCAGCATGGCGTTATGCGTGTACCGATTCAACAAAGGCATCAGGGCCCCGATGTTGGCCACACTGGGGGATGGCGTGGCTTTCAAAACGGTTTGGCACGTGTTCAGAAAAACGTAACTGCCATTGCTGACGAACGCCAGCAACAAATTGTGGACCGTGGCCATATCCAGCCCCAGCGCCTCCCCCAGCACGCCGTCGGTAACGCCATATTGGCGCTGCTGGACAGCGGTAAAGCTATCGAGCAGGGACTGGTACTTCAATCCGCCTTGGGCGTCTTGGTTCAACGTGTACGACGCCAGTTGAGTCTGGATCGCCTGTTGCCGCGCATTTGCGGTCTCGATGGCAATCAGGCCGGCCGTGTCGGTTCCGGTCAATTTAACGACAGCACTGCTCTTGACGATCGCGAGCCAATCGATAGCCTTGGGAGAGCTGGAGTCGTCCTCGGCAGGCAATCCCAGCGTTCCTATCGTACTTAGGTCGAAGAGGCTGTTGGGCAACAACGTCGCAACGTTATTGAGCACCGCCAGATGCGCAGGCGTCGCGGCAGGCACCGGGAAACCCACCTGGGCACCCAACGCGTTCACCGCTGACACCAGGCTGGCAAGTCCCGCTGGCGTCAGGCCTTGCGCGCGCACGAAATCTACCATTTCGGCCATGTCAACGAGATCTTCCATGTCGTCGAAACGACCGGGCAAGTCCTTGTTCGAGTCCCATTGCATGTTCGGCTGAGCGTCCGCCAACGTTATCCCCCCGTACCCGTCGCTCATGCGTGCTTCGAAGATCATCAAATCGGCAACCGAAAGCTTCAGGCAAGAGGCCACGCGCGCAATCCGATATAGCGCGGAGAGCACGGATAGCCGGCGATCGATATGATCATCATCAGAGAATGCGTAGCCGCCCCCTTCGTTAACCATCCTCGCCATCCACTGGAACTCAGTTTCAGTGACTTTCAAGGCCGCGCACAAACTGCCCACGATGCCACCGTCGCTACCATCGAGATAGTTGAACTTGCTGGCAGCGCTTCCTATGCAAATCGGCATCTGGCCAGGGATGGCGTTGAACACACGATCAAATTTGGATACGCCGCCGTCCACGGCATAAGGTGAGAGCGGCGCAAAGAAAGCCGCGACATCTTCGGCATCGACGCCGTAAGCGGCCGACCACCGCCGATAAAAGCCTAGAAGTCTGAGCGTGTTTCCGTCCATTACCCAGGTGCCCGCGAACTCTGCCTTCATAGGGGCGGCGAGCAGCAGGTCCAACACATCTGGTGCCAAGCCGGTCCAGTGGCACAAGCGGGACACCTGATTAAGACGAAAAAAGAACATGTCATCGGGCGCGTTGCCATCGCTGGTCACCAGCTTGTCGCCAACGGAAACTGTCTTGCCGGTGCCCGACGTCACTGTCTCCGGCGCCAGCGTAAGAAAGACCGACTTGCCCCCGCAGATGAAGGTCGCGCCGTAGTGCGCGGGATCAGGCACGAATCCCGTCACGTCGGAATCAATGTTCTTTGTCAGCGTGACCGTACTGCCCTTCGCGCCGTAGCCCTCGAGGCAAAGCAGTCGCCTTACATCCGCGGGCGTTTGGCTGGTTTGATCCGCGAACGTGGCGACATTGTTCAAGTCCTCCTGCGGATCCTCCGTGACGACTTCAGGCAGCTCCGCGCCGTAGTTCGTCTGATACCAGTCAGCCCTTTTGTCGAGGGTCGAAAAATCGGCTGCCTGCGTGAGCAGCAAAGCCCGGTCAGGAGACAGGCCAGACGAGAATCGAAGTGCCTCCACGGAACTCCTTCTGGGACTGCCGGATTTTATCCAGAGTGGCGGCAGCGGATCGGTGGCACGGAAAATGTCCCCCAGCGTGACTTGGCGCGCGGTCAAGGCACTCATTACCTGGTCGTATGGCTTGTGATACGGCAAAGCCGGGCCGGGATAGTAGATGCGGGTCAGCAGCGTGTCATTGTCCAACGCCGTGGACGCGCCATTCGTATAGCCGTCCAGCAGCTCGGCTTTCGTCGTGGACAGATAGGACTGCAGCGCCTCGGTTACCAGCGACAGCTTGCTGACGACCTGATTCACCGACGTCTCGTTGATCTGCAATTGCGCCAGGTCGGGTCGGCGCCCGCGCAGCAGCAGTCGCTCATCGGCGTTTTTTCCGCCTATGGTTTCTACCTGCGTGGCCACCCAATACAGGTTGGCGAGATAAGCCGCCGGCGAATTCGAATTGCAGATATCGTCCGGCTCCGCGAAGGGGTGAAGCATGGGAAACTGCTCCACCCAGTTTGGGCGATTGCCCTCCGGCGTGTCGGTATAGGGATAGTTCTTCCCTGAATCAGTGGCCAGGTCCGCCAGCCCGAACCTGTCGGCCTTATAGAGACGCAGCAGCCGCTCTTGCGCCGACAGCGCCAGGCGGTAGACCTGTACCGCTATTTTCTCCGATCCTAGGCCCTCGGCATATTCGCGCAAGAACGCCTCTTCATCCCGGGCAAGCACGCTTTGCACGGACCCCAGCCCCAGATCCTCCAGCGTTCCCTCGCGCAGACCACAACTGCGTTCCACGGCGCGAATCGCGTATGTCGCTTTCTCTTTCGCCTTAGCCATCAGCACTCCCCCATTGCATCAGTCCCTCGCGGCCCACGCCGCGAGCGTCGTTCACACGGATCAGACCGCATGAACTCATCGTGGAGGCAAAGCTAAAGGTTTACCGACACAGGTGCTTAACTTTGGTTTCGCATTCGTTTTGAAATCCCGCACTGTTACAGCTTGGAGGCGCTGGACGGTAGGGCGTCGTCCACCTCGGCGGCGGCGCCGGCGTTGCATGGGCAACTCGAAGCCGGCGACAGCGTATCCGGGACCCATGGAAGTCGAGCATGTTTTCAAAACAATCGAGCGCTGACGCAATACTGATTCGCGACAGCACCTCTATACACTCGAGACCGAACATCCCACCTCTACTCATCTCATCCGCTTAGCCATGCCAGCGTTGGCATCGAGCCTGGACAACATGAGCGAGACGTCGATTTGGGAGATGAAGCCAAGTCCTTCCTTTAAAGGTCCACCGAATATGAATTCAGCCAAGTCGCCGTTGCACGCCCTGGAATTTCGCACCCACCTCGAACCCGGCACACTGAAATCCCTGGGGATCGATTCGGTATCCAGCATCGCCAGCATGAGCAAGGCCGCGTTCGTCGCCAAGTTCGGCGCCGAGCTGGGAGGCGAGCACCGCACGACCCGGATCTACCGGTATGCCCTGTCGATACTGACGTATTTGCGCAAACGCCGGACAAGGGTCCAAGGGAACAGCGCGGCGCAAACGGCTGTCGTCCTGGCCGACGGCACACCGGTAAATCCGGACGAGCTGCCGCCCACATGGAAGAACCAGTTCGGCGACGGTGGCCCCTACGCGGAAGAAGAGAGCCTTGGCGCGCAGGATTCGCCTGGAGCCTATGCGGTACTGCTGTACAACATCGCGCACGAATTGGAGACGCAGGCCCATCAACCGTCAAGCACCGACTCCGATGTTTATCACCAGCCCGTCAAGCTGGACAAGCGCCGGCCCGATATCGCTGCCACCGCGTTATCGCCCACCGCCGAATTCCAGGTCATCCCCAAGATCACCCTGGTGAACCAGTTGCTGCGGGATGGTCTGAAGAGCAAGCTGGTCGGCCCCCCGCTTACTTCGACTGGCGGTCCTGTCACCCTGACGTACGAAACGCTGATGGCGCAGATCGCCTATCCCGCCACCACGCTGCCTTATTACACCGCCTATGACCAGGTGGGCCAGGCCTGCGCCGCCAAGCATCGATCGCTGTTTCAACTGGTTCAGCCGACTGACCCGGCTTTTCCGGCGCTCAACGCAAAATGGACCACGTCGGCCAGGATGTACAACGCGGAAGTACATGGCGCGGGTTTGAGTCCATCCGTGATCGCGGCACTGACGTCGACGATCGTCTCGACCAACGCCGACACCGTGGCGAACTATGTGTCTACCTACTACGGCGCCTCCTCGCCGGCGTACATGGCTCAAGTCGCCAAGCTCAGCGAGCAACTGGGCGTGACCGAGGACGACATCAAGAAGATGTTATGCGTCAACGGTACCGGCACCAACACATCCGTCGCCCTGTCGCCGTCCTGCTCCTGGCCCGCTGAAAGCACGAAGGACCAATACAGGCGCAACACGCTCTATGGCGCCCGCTATCTGTGCTCGGCCGGCACCTTGTGCATAAACGAATATAAAGACCAGGCGGGAAAACCCGTCACCGTGCTGGCTGCCACGCCTTACACGGCGGTGGACGAGAGCTCCACCATCACGAGCACCTTCTACGAAAAATTCCACAAGCTGGTGCGCTTGCAAGTAGCCTCCGGCCAGCCCTACGACCTGGTGGACAGTCTCATCGTCGCCAGCTCCTACGGCGACAGCACGGTGAATGTCAACGAGAAAACCTTCCGCCTGCTCGGCACGTACAAGCGGTGGGCAGCGCATTACGGCGCGACGCTCGAAGACATCAACGCCTTCGCATCCCTGCTGCAGGTTGCATCGGTGGGCGACGCGGCCGCGCAATTCGATCGCATCTACAACAACACACCCGGTGTCAGTGCACTATCCGTCGGCGCGCCCGCTTTCGCTTTCGCTTCTTCCGATGATCCTACCGTGGCCGCGATCTGCGCCGCATTGAAGATCGACTTCCCCACCTTCGGCGAGATCATTAGCGATATTCCCCGCGTCACGGACAAAACCATCGCATGCTCCCTGGAAAACTTCACCGCGCTTTATGCGCTGACAAGGATTCCGGCCTATCTTGGCATCACGCCGCAGTTGTTCAAGGCATTGATGTTGCGCACCCCAGGCGGACAGGCAATGTGGACGGCCCTGAGCAATAACAAGGGCGTTTCCCTTTTGAACGCCGCGGCCGGCGCCCCTGGCCTCATCGAATGCCTGTACCACGTCGAATACCTGCTGTATCTGCTGAGCCGCGGCGGCATCGCGCCCGCCACCTACCTGGCCATTACTCCGCTGGATTACAGCAGCGCCCCATCCCTGCCCGCCGCCGGCGCACCGACGCAGGCTCATGTCCAGTTGGCGAACACCACCATCATGCAGGCCAACCCGGCTCGGGTAAACGTCGCCAGCATGCTGCAAGACCTGCCCCTGAAACAGCATGACGACAACACCACTACGCCCAAGCCGATCGACTGGACCACGGCGGTAAACAATAGCGGCATCGTCGATGAATACGGACTGATCAGGATCGAATCCGCCGACAAGCGCAAATCCTATCTCCTGAATCAATTGACGAACTACACGCTGTCGGACAAGGACGCGGATACGGCCACGCTGCTGGACGCCTTCACCGTCGCACACGAGGCGCAGTGGAACGTCGCTGACGCCGTACTCCAGCAATCGCTCGGCCTGGACAGCATGGAGGTGACGCACCAGATCCTGGCGGTCTGGGCCGATCCGGTGGTCAACGAGATCGCGCCGTCCGCGCCCGCCCTGGCGGCGGCCCAAGCGGATGCCAAACCGCCATCGACCGGCGCCAGCTACCTGTTTCTCAACGCCTGCTTTGCGATCAACAAAGGCAGTCCGGTCGACACTGTCAGCCAGGTAGCAGCGACGACCTTTACGACACTGCTCGACCGTTTCTATCGTCTGGCGCTCCTGGTGCGCACCTATCGGCTGGGCGGCGCCAGCGTGCAAGCCGCGGACGCGGCCAGGAACTGGTTTGGATTCGATTTACCCAGCGGCACCGCGGTCAAGGATAAATTGTGGATGCTGGATCCCAGCGCGCTGGTGATATTCAGCGCTTACGCGGCGTGGCGCGAGCTTGCCACCAACGAGGACGCTGTCCTGCAGTACCTGGCCGATGTCAATGCCACTACGCCTATCAGTGCTGACACCGCTGCCGCACGTTTGTCCGAACAGATCGGGGCGACGGTCAGCGATATCCACGCAGCCGCGGATTGGGCCACGGGCGGCACGTTGGCTAAGGGCATCATCAAGACCGTCGCGCAAATGGGGCGAGCATTGCGCCTGCTGTCGACCGCTGCCGATGCGTGCATTCCGGTGTCTCAGCTTCTCACGGTGGGTTCCTTGCCTTACGCCGGCGCCACGCTCGATATGACACCCTACGCCGGCAAGACCCCGAACTACGCGACCTGGGCTGGCGTGGCAGCCAACCTGCTGGCGGCGGTGGGAGTCGATCCGGATAACCGGATCGAAGTCCCGACCAAGCCGGACGTCAGCATGGACGTGATACGCGACACCCTGCAACAACACGAGCGCGACGCGTTGGTCGCGACGTGGCGGATGTTCCAGGCGGGCGAAATAACGGGCGACTCGGAATTGGTGGCCTCCGCCCAGGACTTGTCGGACTATCTGTTGATCGATACGCAGATCACCAGCGATGTCGATACCAGCGTGCTAGCCTCGGCGATCGCCTCGCTACAAAGCTATATCAACAATATTTTGAACTCGAGCGAACCGGGCTACGAGAAAGTCCAGTGGGCCAATCTCGACAATTCGAGCATCCTGGACGACTGGCTGGAAATCGACGGCCAGTACGACACCTGGGCCGCCAACGTCGAACTGAGCGAATACCCCGAAAACTATCTCGCTCCGCCGCTGCGGCGTCACCCGTCGCCGGCCTTCGAGAAGCTCAGCTCGGGATTGCAGCAGGGACAACTGGACGAATTCCAATTGCGCC
The DNA here is from genome assembly GCF_021325795.1 of Bordetella sp. LUAb4. Lineage (GTDB taxonomy): Bacteria > Pseudomonadota > Gammaproteobacteria > Burkholderiales > Burkholderiaceae_B > Bordetella_C. Next base: position 997,421 of record NZ_JAHPZX010000002.1, read on the forward strand.
AGGCGCTGGATGGCTATCTGGCCGACTTCGAAATACTGGGCAACCTGACCGTGGTCAGCGGCTATTTCGACGCGATCGATAACGAATTCACCGGTGACATTCCGACGCTGACCGGCATTCTCCATATGTTGGGAAAGACCTCATCCGAGCCAGCCTCCTATTACGTGCGCAGCGTGGACGTCCGGAAGACTGATGACGAAAAGGAAGCCCATCCGCTAACCACCGCCTGGACGCCATGGGAAGAGGTCCATCCCCTCAAGGATGGTGGCGATATTGTCGGACTGCCGCGCATCGTGCTGCACAACTCCCGCGTGACCGTTTGCTGGTTCACGCGTGAGATTCAGCCCTGGGTCGAGGAGGATGACGCCAACGATCAAAACACCAAGAAAACGGGATCTATCATTGATCCCACTATCAAACTGACTGGATATGTCTCTTACCGCCTGCTTGACGGCAACTGGTCCGCGCCCCAGGAAATAGCGGGTGAAAGCGCGACGACTCTTCCGACCGATACGCTTTACTACTATTACAAGAAGGCGGATGGCGTCGATCCCGTCCAACCCAAGTATTGGACCTTGGCTTTTGAGTACTCGGATAATGCAGGCGGCAAGCCCACGCTGCACTCCGCCATCTATTCGAAAGCGGCAGCAATCGATAACCAATCCACCAACGTCGATCCCACGGACGAGTGGCAGTACGCGCTCGTCGGCACCATAGATTCTTTCGGCAAAATCGACAAAGCGGGCGAGAATCCGCTCCGGACCATCCCGCAGGCATACTGGGACGACTTCGACGGCGCTCAACTGATCCCTGATGACCAGAAAAGCTTGCTCGTGAACAAGGCCCTGACCAGGCAGTCCCGCGTTCAGGCCGGCGCGACCGGAACCTCGGCCCTGTCGAACGGCGACATCGTCATAAGCGTCGAAAACACCGACCCGATCCTGAACGCCGCAGGCATACAGGGAGCGCTGTCTAACGAACTGCCCGCATTGGCGCCTGAAATCAACAGCATGCCGGCCGGCGCACCGAACATACTCTGCGCGCATCCTAACGGCAACGGCCACTCGTCTCATTACGGCACGTTCAAGTATCGGCCGGGCATCAATCTCTACGGCGATATCAAAGATACACATAATCCAAACTACTACAAAAGAGGCTTCGACTTCAGCACGCCGGACCTGATCGACGAAGGATGGTGGTTTGTCGATGTCGAGAACTCCGACTTCCGTAAATGGACTGGCGAGATGTACATCAAGCTGTCGCCCCACGCCTCATTCCGCTTTCAAAGAGTGTCGTCGCCAGATCAGCGATATCTTCCGCAGCTTTACTTCCCGGACTTCAACAGGTATCAGTGGTACACCCAAGCCTTCCTGCCCGTCGATGACGACCAGCTGGAACTCCACGTCAGTCTCATCTATTTCTTGTATCCCACCTCATCTCCTAACACAGCGAGCGCTCTCGCCTATCCCGACTGGAACAAATACCTGATACGGTTCTCGGACAACCATACAACAGGACCGGACCCGGCTGTAGAGCGCAAAGTCTACCTGGACCCGAGCACCCTGAACTGCACCTTCGCGGTAGACAGCTTCCCGGCCGGATTGGCGCAACCCAAAGGACCATATGGCAATTACCCGGCGGGTACCAATAATTGGCACTATGAGGTCACGCAGTCCGCGGCGATGGGCTTTGATAGCGAATACACGCCCGTCATCAGCATCGGCACCTGGACCAAACAGGACAACTGGCTGGGCGGCGACGGCAAGAAGGTCACGTTCCCCTCTACAAATACCAAGAAGGCGCTCACGGATACGGATTCCTTCGACTTCACCTTCGATTACAAGGCATCAAGATTGGGCGCTTGCGGCCTCTATATCGGTCTGGTGGAAACAGATCCCAGCAGCAACGCGATAAAGGGCCAGATCTGGCGCTGCGCATGGTTCAGAGAGTCCTCCTACTTCGAAATCAACAAGATGCACTACCCTGTGCTGGATAATTACGACGACCCCAACTACGGTCTGGCGCAGATGCTCAACATGCTGGACAACACCACCAACGTCAACACGCACTTGAAGTTCGCGAAAATCCGCCTGAATACCACGTTCGCGCCTGACCTGGCAGCGGCCGCGATCGCCGGCCCCGACGCCCTGTACAGCTGGAAAACGCAGCTCACCCACGAGCCCAAGCTGGACCCCAACGATCGGGATCACCCGGAACAACCCACGATGGACTACGAAGGCTCCAACAGCCTTTACTTCTGGGAAATATTCTTCCACGTGCCCGCGCTGTATGCCTATCTTCTCGCCGCCCAGAACCGGCACGGCGAGTCGCTCAAATGGCTGCAACGCATTTTCGATCCGCGCGCGCGCAACCAGAAAAGCGTGGTCGATGACAAAGGAGAGACGATACCCACGCCGCCTTATTGGAAGATCGAAGCGATCTCGCCTGCGCGCCCCGCCAGCACCAAGGCCACCGAAGATCAGCCCTGGCATGCCATCGATCCTTTCGCGCTGGCCTACGCGGACACAAGCCATTACCGCAAGTGGACGTATATGCAGTACATACGCACCTTGACGGCGATCGGCGACAACTACTATCGCAACCTCACCCGCGACTCCGTCAACCAGGCCCACCAATGCTATACGCGGGCCCTGACGCTCATGGGGCCCAGGCTGGACTACGAGGTCTCCGCATTCCCGGCCAATCTCACGCTGAAAGACGTGGAGGAAGACGCGCGGGCGGTGGAAGCGGAAGTCAAGGACTTGATCGACGATGCGCTGCCTCTGCAGCCCTATTCCCACACCAAGATCGTGCGGCTCAGCGAAAAAGCCACCGCGGTCTTCCTGCCCACCATCAATCCGCAGTTGGAAGTCCTGTGGGACACGCTGAACGCGCGGATCTACAACATCCGGCACAACCTGGATATCAACGGCACGCCCATGCACCTGCCGCTTTATGCCAGGCCCATCGACCCCAACGAACTGCTGCTGCGTGGGATCACGCGGGGCACCATGGGCGGAGCGGCGAAAAGCACCACGATGCCGATCCCGCCCTATGGTTACGAAACCATGCGCGGTATTGCCCAAAGAGCGGTGGACTTGCTGACGTCGTTTACCGGCACCTTGCTCGGCTACCGGTCCGCCTCTGACGGCCGGAAGCAGGAGCAACTGCAGATGTCGCAATTGCTGCAGCTTTGGTCCTTTACCGACACGGCGACTCAACAGGGCATCGATATCGCCAAGGCCACGCTGAAGTCGCTCAAGGCCAGCTCCCGCGCCAATGAACAACAGCAAGACTACTATAAGCATCTCATCGAAGAAGGGCAGAGTGCGCTGGAAATTTCCGCGGCCGCCACCAGCATGACGGGCGCTGCCTTCATCACCACCGCCACTCCTCTCATGATGGGCGCTGGCGCGCTGGACCTCGTACCCAATGTCTATGGCCTGGCCTTCGGCGGGCAAAAAGTCTCCTCCCCGCTGCTGAGGTCCGCCGAAGTCGCGAACCAGCTTGGCGGAATAACGCAGGCGAGCGGCTCCCTGCTCGCGGTGCAGGCTGGCTACGAACGCCGGAAGGAGGAATGGAAGCAAGCCCTGACCAACCTCCAACTGTCGGCCAAGGGAATCGACGCCCAGATCGAAGCGCAAACCATCCAGCTCGCGGCCGCCCAGACCTCACGGGCGCAGGCACAGGCACAACACAAGCAGAATCTGGATATGTACAACTTCGTCCAGCATCGCTTCACCAATGAGGAACTCTACAACGCGCTGGCCGCGCAAGTCGCCGCGCTCACCCATCAGGCCTATGATGCGGCGATGAGCCTATGCCTGCTGGCCGAGTCGTGCTGGCAGTACGAGCTGGCGGACTGGGATACGTCTTTCATCCATGGATCGACCTGGAACAACAGCACCCAGGGCCTGGCGTCTGGACAACCGCTGAGCCAGGCGCTGATGCAGATGGACACCCTGTGGTATAGCTCGCGCAATGCACGCAGACTGGAAATCGTCAAGACAGTTTCCGTGAAGGCGTTGATGGGGGCTGATTTCGCAACGGCGAAAATGAACAATGGCTCCAACGGCGCCCGAGGCACCAAGGGCCAATTCGTGTTCCACATCACCCAGGCTGACCTCGACCATGACTACCCTGGCCATTACCAGCGGCAGATCCTGAGCGTGACGGTCACCTTGCCCGCCGCGATCGGCCCCATGCAAAACGTCCGCGCGAACCTGCAGCAAACGGGATCGGCCATTATCCTGAATATGGATAAACCCGCCGATTCCCTGGCCGCCGAGGCAGATAAGTCGGTGGCCAGTGACCTGATCAAGCGCGACGTCAACGTCAGGCAGATGGCGGTTCTGTCGACTGGCCTGGGTGACAGCGGCGTAGTGGGCGGCAACGATGGGCGTTATCTGCCGTTCGAGCATACAGGCGTGGTATCGGACTGGATCCTGACGTTCCCTTACTACAGCGATCCCAGCACCAAGACGAGTACCCAACAGGTAGACATCGAACAAGACCAAGTACTTGCCAGCCTGGACGACATCATCCTGACGATCACGTACAAGGCGCGGGATTCTGGTCGAGGGGCCGATGTGAAGGCGTACTACCACTAGTCCATCCGACGTCTGAGCACACTTATGATCCGCCGAGGCACGAACCACCACGCTGGAGCAACTCAACATGGGTAGACCCTTCACCGCGCCTGCTGTCACCTCCGTTCCGCCCACGCTGCCACAGCCTGGCCCCGGCGGCCTGCAAATTCCGTCGGTCGAAGCCTCGCCCGTCGGCAGTGGCGCCAGTACCGGATTCTCGATCCAGTTGCCTATTTCACCCGGACGCGGTTATGCGCCGCAACTAGCACTGTCCAGCGGCGGCGGCAACGGCGTGTTCGGCTGGGACTGGGATGCCGGCGTACCGTCGATACAGCAACGCTACGATCATGGCATGCCCAGCTATACCTTCGTCGATTCCGTCACGCAATTTGTCGGGCCTAACGGGGAAGTGCTCGACCAATACGGTGGGCCGAGTGTCGCCTGGACGCCAGCCAATTATTCGAGAACCGGATGGGTTCCGCGCAAGGAAGGGGAGTTTGCGCGCATTATCCGTATGGCCCCTCCGAGCGGACAGACCACAGACTTCTGGCAGATCAACATGCCCGACGGCGAAGTACAGTGGTTCGGTAGAACAGAGGCCGGCCGCATTTGCGACCCCGCGGATGCCACTCGGACGGCGGTTTGGCTGCTGCAGGAATCCGTGACGCCTGACGGCCAGCACATCTACTATGAATACAGCCACGGCTCGGACGCTAATCAAGCCAGCCGCTATCTCACTGCCATTCACTACGGCAATGTGACAAGCGAGCAGGCGCCCTTCCTCTATCTCGCGGACACCGACGCGAACAAGGGTCCGGACAGGCAGCAGTGGCTGTTCACGCTGCTGTTCGACTACAGCACGCCCTGTGATCCCTGGCAGGCGCCGGCCGCCTATGACACGATCAAGGGACAAACATGGGTCAAACGCGCGGACCCCCATGCCAGCTATGGCTACGGCTTTCCGGTGCACGTGGATTACCTGTGCCGGCAAGTGCTCATGTACCACCGCCTCGACAGCAACAAGCAGTTGAGCGGCAGCGGCACCCCCACGCTGATTTCCCGCCTATGGCTTGATTACGAGGAAACCCCGGCCGCATCTCGCTTGATGGGCACCCAGCGCATGGCCTATGACGCCGGCGGCAACTGGCAATTCCTTCCCATCATCGACATCGAGTGGAGCGCGGATTTCGCCGCGCCGGCGGATGCGAGCTGCTGGGTACCGCTGGACCAGCCCATGGTCCTTCCCCTGGCGAACGCCACCCCGGAACATGACCCCATCCTTTATTCGGAATCGGACCTCTACAGCGAAGGCATGGCCGGTCTGCTGCATCGGGTGGGCAATTGCTGGTACTACCGCCGCCCGGTGCGCGATAAGCGTACGACAAGGGCGCCCGCGCGCGCCATCACCCAGGGACCGCGCAAACTGCTGCCCAGCGTTCCCCTGCTAAGCGGCGCCGCCGACACCTTGCTGATGGACATCAACGGCGATGGCTGCCTGGAAAGCGTGAAGATCGGCGCGGGCGGACAGTGTGGTTATCACAGCATGCAAGCCGACCAAACCTGGTCCTCCTTCATTCCCGTCCAATCGCTACCCAGCGAGATCGGCGCCCCGTACGCCGTCTTCGGCAATATGCACGGCTCGGGTTTGCCCGACCTGTTCGTCCTGTCGCCGACATCGGTGCGCTACTACACCAACCTGTCCGACGACACCCAAGTCTCCTTTTCCCGTCCACGAGACGTGGCACAGGCAGCGGGAATTGTCCTGCCCATACCTGGGCGCAATCCCCGCGAATGGGTCAACTTCGCCGACGTTCTGGGTTCGGGACAACCGCATCTGGTGCGGCTGCGCCACGACTCCCTGACGTATTGGCCGTGGTTGGGCGATGGCCGTTTCGGCGCGCCAATGACGATGACCTCGTCATTACCCTTCGACTTGAACACCTTCGATCCCGCGCGGGTATCCTTCCTTTCCCTATTCGGCCCGCAGGCGCCGGATCTGGTCTATACCGACGTCGATGACATAAAGATCTTCAAGAATCGTTGCGGCAACGGTTACGAAACGACGCCCGTGAAGATCCCCTATCCCGAGGGATACCGCAAGGGCAATCTGGCGGACATCCGCTTCTCCGATATGGCAGGAACGGGCGGCACCAGCATCGTGCTGGTGCAACCTTTCGGTAATGTCACGGTGCCTTATGGCTATACCGGTTTTGGCGCGACGCGCTACTGGCGTGTAGACCTCAACACCACGGTGCCGTATCAGCTTACCGCCCTGGATAACAATATGGGCGCCCGCAGCGAGGTGAGCTGGCGCAGTTCGATCCAGGATTGGGTGGATGAAAAAATCGAAACCAACGATCGCACCCCGACCAACCGTCCAAGCGCACGCATGGTGGTGGACGAAATAGCCACGGTCGACTACGTATCCCACTTGCGCCGCATTTCCACCAGCAAATACCGGGATGGCGTCTGGGATGGCAAGGAACGGGAGTCGCGCGGCTATCGATATGTCGAAATCGGCCAACAGACCTATTCCGACATCACCACACCCATGATCCCGCTAACAGCGTTAGCCCCGTCCGTGACCAAGACCTGGTTCCATGCAGGCAGGGACACAGATGATCAGCTGACAGCGGTTGCAGGCACGCCTTACTTCTACGGTTCACCCTACGTGGACTCCGCCGCCTACACGGACTTGGCGGGGCGGTACACCAATCCCATACTAAGTCCTAGTACAGATCAAATTCCTTGGTACGACGCTGCATTCAATCCGCAGCCCACCGTCAAATACTGGCTGTCCCGCGCTCTCGCCGGCAGCGTGCTGCGCATTGAAAACCATGGCGCCGGCGGCGTGCCCTTGAATGCCCAGCACTTCCGCTGGCAAAGCCGCCTGGCCGCGGTGTCAATGCCGGCGCCCAGCGCACTGCCCATGCAACTGGAAACGATCACCTACAACTACGAGGGATACGCCACCGACCCCCTGATTTCCCAAACCATCGAGATGGATGCTGATCGCTACGGCTACACCACCTGGCGCCTGGATATTGCTTATCCAAGACGACTCACGAATAGCGCTACCAATCCATATACCGACAGCCAGCTGGACGAAGCGCGGCGCATTCCTTTCCCCGAGGCCGGCAACGGTGGCGACGCCGTCGACGGTCTGAGTTGGAAATCCACTTTCGACGCGCAGCAAACAAAACTGCGCATCACGGAGTCGCGCTTCCTGGGGACACACGTGGATGACACCAACTACCGTTTGGGCATCCTCCAGGCCGAGCGCCAGAATATCCTCACCTACGACGATTACGCGGCGGTACATCCTGGCGCCGCCGGCCTGCACTTCGAAACGTTTCAGAATCTCGGCGATACCACCAATCTGCTGGCGTCGGGGCAGAAACGGCAGTTGCTCGCGCAGTCCAGTTATGACTACCAGGCTGGCCTGCCAGCCCCCCTGGTCCTGCTGGCAGCCACCCATAAAGCACTGTTAACCACGGAGGATTACAACACCGTCATCGCCAACGGCATGAGCGCCAGCGATGTCGCCGCGGGGGGCTACGAAGCCAGTCCATTGCTGCTCACCGTGCCGGGCGGCGCACCGGAAACCGACAAGGTCTACACCGGCAAGTTCGCAATCAACGTCTATAACGACCAGAGCAAATTCTGGACACTTGCCAGCCAGCAGTCGTCCACACTCGCTTCGCCCAATCCCAATCCGGACGCCTTCCCTGGGGTCACGAATTTCTATCCCATCACCACCTTCACCTGGGACGAGAATTACGTTCTCACGACCTCGGCCACGGATCCTTACGGCAGCGTCATCAGCGCCCACACCATTGATTACCGCTTCCTGGCGCCGACCACCATCCTCGATCCGAACATGAACAAGCAGCAGGTGCAGCTCGATGCCCTGGGGCGTGTCATCGCCACCAGTTTCTCTGGAACGCAGCTCAAGGAAAGCGGCAACGGCGTAGTCGTCGAACTGGTGGGATTCGATGACCTGGATGCACATCCCTATGATGGAAACTTCGATGGCAGTGGGCCGCAAAACCAGGCGACGCGCGTCGACTACCAAGTGTACGAAATGATGGGCATTCTCGGTTCGTCGAACACTACCCTCGTCGATCGGATGATCACCGCGCGCTATGCGTTTCTCACCGGCCCGGCGAATCAAGGTGCGCTGTCGGGGTTCGTGCGTTCGCGCGGCCGGGCGTGGCTGGCAACCGACCCCTCATCCAGCGATCCAGATGAAAACTCCTTCATTGACGATCTGCAGTCATTCCAATCCGCAGTCCAGCCTGTCATTTTCGCGGTTCAGGCGGCGGATACGTTTTCCACGAGCGCCACGCCCCTGTCGCCAGAGAATCAACAGTTGCCATTGACGACTACCTACGTCGATGGATTCAATCGCACACTGAGCAATCTCGTGCGGGTTCCTGGCGGAGTCCAAGCCTATATCATCGCCGACGACGGCACGCTGTCCACGCCTGCCGCGATACCCGCGAATGACTGGGCATACGCTGCCAGAGACTACACGCGCTTCGCACCTGACGGAGCCGCGCTGACCAAATGGCCCGCGTTCTTCCTCAAATGCGTCTCGAATACCGCCCGACTTAATGCGAAGACGAGGGCCTCGACATTCCCGGGATATTTCCTGCATATCAACGCCCTGCCGCCTGACCAATATCTCTACGACGCCCTGGCCCGGGAAATCCAGGTCGTCACCGGCCGCATCAGCGATCGTACGGGACAACCGTATGAACGGCGGACGTACTACGCCCCGTGGTTCACATTGACACAGGACGAAAACGACATCGACGACGAAAGGCCTGCCGCCGGTTCGGAACAGGCAGAAGGCTTCATTGCCAGCATGGCACGTCTGAGCAGGCGTAACCGCGCATCGAAAAAGCGACGTTCGTCCGGACGGCGCTGACCGCACCGGCGCGCGCGGACGCGCGATGTCGCCGGCATTCAGGGCCTGAACTCATCACGGCAAGCCTGCGATGAGGTGTGAATTCAAAACGATGCGGCCCATTCGCAATACCTTCAAGCGCAAGCACACCCATACACTCAGCTCCAGATGAACGACAACCGCCCCCCATTAGCCAGGTTCGGAGGACCGAAGATGCCGATCAACTGCTTGAGACTCTGCGTTTTTCCATCACGTCTGCCGGGGAACTCGCGATGAGTGGAAGCTACAACCTTGCCATCTCGGTCGGCGAATTTCAAGACCGGGGTTATAGCGTCGTTATCAAGCCCCCCCAAGGCTACGCCCCGAATAGCGTCAATATGGACACCTGGGCAGTGCCCACCGAGGACACCAGCCTCTCCAACATCGGGCCAAGTGATTGGAACGCCGATATCAAGACCCACGACGGAAAGGCCTACAACACTTGGCGATTCGAAGTCAGGAGGGCGCTGAACATTCTGGGCAGTGGCTGGTTCAAATTTAACTACGACAATTCGGGTGTGGAGATCACCACCGACGACGTCGGTGGCAAGTGGATTACCCACGCCTCTTTGAATGCAAACAACTGCTTGAATACCAAGGTGTCCAGCGATACCGGCAACATCCTCATCGTATTTGCCGGCAGCCAATGAAAGCGGTACCTGCACCAGCGCCCCGATAAGTCCGAATTCGCGCAAGGCTCCCCACATGAACCACACCGTCTCCGCTCTGCAGGTCCTGGAACAGCGCTGCCACCAGCAGCCCGGCACGCTCGCCGCGTCAGGCATCAAATCGCTGGCCGGCATCGTCCGCATGCGCAAGGCTGCATTTGTCGCGAAATATCACGACAAGCTGGGCGGCAAGATGCAGGCCTCGCTGGTCTACCGTCATGCGTTATCGATTCTGCGTCTTGCGCGGTCGCTTAAAGAGGCCCCACCGGTCTGCGGCCAGTTTGATGCCACTGCGGCAGCGACCACCGACGGCACCACTGACCCTAATGAATTTCCCGCCACGTGGATCAATCAATTCGGCGATGGCGGCCCCTATGCCGAGGCCGGCAGCTTAGGCGCCCAAGATGCGCCCGTCGCCTACGCCACGATGCTGTACGACCTGGCCACCGAATTGGAGACGGAGTTCGGCAATAAGTACGAAGATGACGAACCGCATCATGACAAGCACGGCTACGCGATCCCGCTAGCCAAGCGCAGGCCCGACATCGCCAAAATCGCGCTGACCACGGTGAGCGAGAGCCAGGTCATCCCCAAGCTGACGCTGGTGAACCAGGTCCTGCAGCAAGGCATCGACAGTTATCTGACCGGCACGCTCGGCCACGCTCCGGACAGCCTGACCAGCGAGGAATTCACCGCACGCATCGCATTTCCGGCGGACAAGCTGCCCTATCACGCCGCTTACGATCAGATGAGGCAGGCTTGCGACGCCAAGCATGTGGCGCTATTCGACTTGCTCTACGCCACCGACGCCGGCTTCCCGAGCGTCGGGCCGCTCTGGTCCGCCGGCAAGTCGGAGGTCAACGCCGAAGTACAGGCCGCGGAACTGGATCCCGCACTCATCATGGTTCTGGAATCCCAGGCCGCCAGCGATCCTGATGCCGGTGCGGAAGCCGCTGACGAGGAGACATACCTAGGCCGTTTCTACGGCAATTCCAGCAGCTATCAGTTGAACGACGTGGCGACCCTTAGTACCAGCCTGGGCGTCTCGCAGGATCGCATCAAGGAAATGCTCTGCGTCAATGGCATCGGCAACAATAGCGCAGTGACGCTGACGCAGTCGGTCGCCTGGTCACCCGCTATCACCGCCGCCACTGCGTATTCGAACAACCAGCACTACGGCGCTCGCTACCTGTGCGCTGACGGAACCTTATGTCTGCTTGACCTCAAGACGGACACGGGCGAAACCACACGGCTTGCGCAAAAGCCGAGCGAGACCCCAAGCACGGGGTCCGCGGTACCCTTCGCCGGCTTCGCCAAGATTCACCGGCTGATGCGCCTGCATAGCGCCACCGGGCTGCCGTTCGACCAGATCGACGCGCTGATCATCGCTGCCGCGGGCGGCACCAAGCCTTCCAATCCCCCTGCCGCCACCCTGAATGACAACACCTATCGCTTGTTGGGACTGTACAAGCGGTGGAACCAGCGTTACGGCGCAACGGTGGAGGACATCTGCAGCTTCGCCTTCCAGCTGGAACTCGGCGCGGTGGGCAATGCCACGCCGCAGTTCGACCGCATATTCAACAGCACCCCGGGGGCGGTGCCGTTGGTCATCGACGCGACGAAATCCTTCGACCCCAGCAAAGCCGCGGACGGCATTGTCGTCGCCCTGTGTGCCGCCCTCAAGGTCGACTATGCGACATTCAGCGCCGTCGCGGCCGGACTGCCGAACACCGGGGGAAAAATCGCATTGTCCCTGGCGACCTATACCGCCCTATTCAACCTGACGAAAATACCTAACTACCTGGGCATTTCGCCACTGGCATTCAGCGAACTATTGCAGCGCGTACCCACGCTTGCGCATACGAGCGCTACGTGGTCGATGTTGGCCAACCTCCAGACCAACGGCGTACGCATCGGCACGCCCCCTGATCTCATCATGTGCCTGCGTCACGTCGAATACGTGCTGGACTTGTTGAGACAGCGCGGTATCCCGCTGGCGGCTTACCTGGCAACGACAGCGCTCTATTATGACGAGTCGACTCCTCTACCCAGCCCGACCGCGGCAACTCAGAAAGAGGTCGAGCTGGTCAATAGCGTGATCAGCCAGTCGCAGCCGACGCGTGTCAATGTGACAGAGCTGTTGCGAATACTGCCTTTGCGGCAGCAGGACTATGCCGGCGTGACGATAGACTGGCAAAAAGTCGTGAACGATACCGGCTTGGTGGACAAGCACGGACTCATTACCCTGGAGTACGAGGAAGATCGCCAGGCAGCCTTCCATAAGGCGCTCGACTCCTACTTGTGGGTCAGCGGGCAAAATCCCAAGAGCAATACAGATCCCGCAGCCATTGCCAACATGGACGCGGCATCGTTGCCGCTACGGCAAGCCTTCGACAATGCCCACCAACAACAATGGCAGGTGACCGACGAAGTTCTACAGCAAGCCCTCGGCCTGGATAGCACCGAACTCATGCACCAGATCGTGCAGACCTGGGCTGACCTCGACGCCAATGCCCTGACGGATCCCCCCACCGTAATCGGCGGCGTCACCGTCGACAACACGCACAGGCCAGGGGCCAGCTACAAATTTCTTTTCACCTGCGACGCTCTCAATGATGGAGAACCCATCACGGATGCCGGCCAGATCGAGGGCAGTGCCAGCCTGCTGTATCAGCTCGGTATTTTCGCCCGCCTGGCTTTGGTGGCGATCACGCATCGGCTAACCCCCGCTGCCGTGGAAGCCACAAAGTTCAGGGAAACGACGGGCGAACGCCACCTACGGAACTGGTTTGGTTTCATCCCCCGCACCGGCATTGACTCCTTGTATGTACTCACTCCCGGCGCATTCCTGATCTTCTGCGCTTACGGCACATGGCGGGAACTCGCCGACAGCGAGGATGCGGTCCTGGAATATCTGGCCGATGCCAACCTGCGCATCACGGAAAAGCAACTGGATCAAGCTGCTCAACGCGTCGCCGAGCAGATCGGGGCGAGCGCCACGGACATTCTGGTCGCGGTTCCCTGGACGAACGGCAACACTGGCAAACTGCTCCTGACCGTCGCCCAGATGCTGCAGGTACTGAAATTGTTATCGACCGCGGCGCGGGCGGGCCTGTCGGCGCTGCAACTCCTGTCGTTGGATGACCTGGATGCCAAAGCCACCGACAACGTCGCGCTGGATATTGCAGCGGATAGCGCCTACACCGCGTGGAGCGAGGCCGCGGCGAATCTCCTGGCCAGCGTCGGCGTAAAGCCCGACACCCGCCTGAGTCCGCCTGCGCCCGCCGATCTCAGCATGGACGTCGTGCAAGCCACGCTGGCGCAGCACAAGCGTACGGGCCTGTGCGGCGCATGGCAGAGCTTCATTGCACGACAAATCTATCAGGAAGACGACCTGAATCTCACCCAACAGGAAATCTCCGAATACCTGTTGATCGACACGCAAGTGACCCAGGACGTGGACACCAGCGTATTGGCCGATGCCATCGCGTCCTTGCAGCTCTATATCAACAATATTTTCAACGCCACGGAGCCTGGCTACGAAGGGGTGCATTGGGCGCAGTTGGGCTTTGCCGGTGTTCTGGACGACTGGCAGAACATCAACGCTCAATACAGCACCTGGGCGGCGAACATCGAACTGGGTGAGTATCCTGAAAATTATCTGGCCCCACCGTTGCGCCCGGACCAGACGGAGGGCTTCAAGACATTCTGCACGACGCTGCAGCAAGGCCCTATCGACGACGAAAGCGTCCTCGCGGCTTTGCAGACCTACCTGAGCGACTTCGAACGTTTCGCCAATCTGACCGTCATCAGCGGCTATATGGACGCGTTGAATGCCGGCCAGTCGGACGAGTATGTCTATCTCTCGGGTATGGTGCATCTGATCGGCAAGACCGCCACCGAGCCCAGCCTCTATTTCATGCGCCATGTCGACCTGCGGGAAAGCGACGAAAATGGCGTCGCCATGACGGACGACCAGGGCTATCCTTTGACCGATTCCTGGTCGGGATGGCAGGAAGTGTCCATACTCAACGATGCCGGTCAAATCGTCGGCATCCCGCGCGTGGCCATCCATAATTCCCGTCCGTCCATCTGCTGGTTCGAACGGCAGGTAATCGAAGACAGCGAACAGGATCGTTACTTCGAGCAGAACAACGTCTACGTGCACACCGGCGAAAGTCCGAAGAATGCCATCATCAATCCGACCATCAAATTGATCGGCTATGTGTCATTCCAACTGCTGGATGGCACCTGGTCCACCCCTCAGCAAGTGGCAAGCGCCGAGGGCACGACTTATACCCAGAACTCGCTTTTCTATTACTTCAAGGAGTCCGACGGCAAGGATATCGTCGAACCCCAGTACTGGACGATGGCCTTCGAGCACCGCCCCTCGGCCGATCTTCCCCCTGTTCTCTACTCGGTCCTATATACCGACGCGAAGCAGGCCAAGAAACCTGACGACCCGGATGATGCGTGGCACTACTCGCTGGTGGGCACGCTGGACGCCTTCGACGATGCCAACACGATAGACGAGGCCACCGTTCCCGCCGATTACTGGGACGAATTCGCGGGAACCACAGGGCTGACTCCCGATGAAAAGAAGTTGGTGACAAACCAGTCCCTGACGGGCCAGTCGCGTATACAGGCGGGCGCGGAGGGCAATGGCAAGCTTACGAACGGCGACACGCAAGTGGTCGTCGATGACTTCCCGATATTGCAGTCGGGATTTCTCGGCGCAACACCGCAACAATTACCGCCATTGCTCGCGGAAACGCCCGAGCGTGGCAAGTCCGATAACGTGCTTTGCTGCAACAACAAGACCGCCACATTCATCTACAAACCCGGCTTGAGCCTGCACGGCAGTTCCGGCAACCCTTCCAGCACCAAGTACTACAGCAGAGGCTATACGTTCCAGAAGCCTGGCTTGATCGAGGAAGGCTACTGGACCGTCGATTTCAGCGACCCCAATCCCCATAAATGGACAGGAACGCTGTATATAAAACTCGCCTCGAACTGCGGCTTCACTTTTCACAAGCCCGATCTGTCCGGCATAGGCAGTGTTCGGCCGGAGCGTTATTGGCCACAGCTCTATTTCCCCGACTTCAAGCAGTATCAGTGGTATACGGAAAAGTTCTACGTGTATTCCGGCCTGGAACTCAAGGTCGATCTGATTTTTTATCTGAACTCCGTGGTGATCACCAGCACCCCGGAGTCGGCGCGCAATGGCAATTTCTGGGGCAACTACCTGATACGGTTCTCCGACAACGCATCGAAGACGCCGGATCCGAATGCCGGAACATTACTGGATCCGAGCACGCTCAATGCGACGGTTCAAACCTCGGGCTATGGCGCGCTCGCGGGAAACACCGACAATCAGCACCATTACCTGATCGACGCGGATGGCGGCACGTCGGACGCCATCAATTTCAACAGCAAATACACCCCTGTCATTTCCCTGGGCAACTACCTGCAGCAGGCAAATTGGCAGGACGGCAAAGGCAACAAACTCACAGGCAACAGCAGCAGCTACACCACCACCGAGCTTACGCCGGACATGACCTTCACGATGTCCGTCAAGTACACCGGTCCCGGCGCCAATATGTACGTGGGCATATTGGAAACCGATGATAAGGGCAACAACCCGAAACTGGTGTGGCGTGGCGATTTTTTCCGCGAGGCGTCTTTTCTCGCGCTGAAGGACAACCACTATCCTTTCCTGGACAGCAATCCTGGCGATCCGGACTTCGGCACCGCTCAGATGCTGAATATGCTGGACAACACCCGTGGGGTGAACTCCAAAAAAACATTCCCGCTGATCCGGCTGAATACCACTTTCGCGCGCATGCTGGTCCAGCAGGCGGCGAAGGGCTTGCCCTTGCTGTACTCCTGGGATACGCAAAGCGCCTACGAACCGAAGCTCAAGCCGAGCGACACGGTGCAGCCGCAGATCGACTACGAAGGCGCCAACAGCATCTACTTCTGGGAGATTTTCTTCCACTGCCCGGCCATGGCGGCATACCTGCTTTCCACGAAAGGGGAGCACGCCCACGCCCTGACGTGGCTGCAACGCATTTTCGACCCGCGCGAGCGCAATCAACTGGCTACCCTGCTCGTTCGGGATGCCAACGGTGAACTGCATCCCAAGGAGGTTGCTCCTTATTGGAAGAGCGAGCCGGTGACGCCGACTCGTCCTCTATCGCCGCAGCGGGCACCGGACACCGAAATATCCTCGGTCCATCCCTTCACGCTGGCCTACGCGGATCCCGTGCATTACCGCAAGTGGACGTACATGCAGTACATCCGCACGCTCACGGCCATCGGCGACGAGTTCTACCGCCACCTCACCCGGGACGGCGTGAACCAGGCCTATCAATGCTACGCGCGGGCGCTGACCCTGCTGGGGCCGCGGCTCTTCCATTCCATTTCGCGCTTTCCGCCGGGACTGTCCCTGGCGGACGTGAAGATCGACTTCAAGGAGGCCGTCGACGAAGAATTGCTCGCGCACGGCATTCCCCGGACATCCGGCAGCCCTGCCGTGCTCTCGCAAGCCAACAGCAGCATCAAGTGGTCCGAGACTTTTCAGCCGACCACCAATACGCAACTCGAAGCACTATGGGATGTCCTGGACGCGAGGCTCTACAACATCCGCCACAACCTGGACATCAACGGCACGCCCATGCGCCTGCCCTTGTACGCCCTGCCGGCTGACCCGAACGACCTGCTCCTGCGTGTGGTCGGTGCCGGCAGCGCGGGCGGCGTCATGGCCGCGGACACCATGCCGGTTCCGCCCTATCGGTATCAGGCCATCGCGGGCCTGGCCGAAAAAGCCGTGAGCACGCTCAGCGGCTTGAGCAATATGCTGCTGGGGTTCAGAGCCAGCCAGGATGGCCACCACCAGGAGCAGTTGCAGATGTCCCAGCTCATCCAGCTGTGGTCATTCACGGACAAGGCGAGCCAACAGAGCATCGATATCGCCAAGGCAACGTTGAAATCCCTCAAGGAGAGCCTACGCGCCAATGAGGAGCAGCAGAAATACTACGAGCAGAAGGTAAGTGAGGGCGACTCTGTTCTCGAAATCATGGGACTGACTACCCTGGCCCTTGCAGGCGCCACGAAGATCGCTGGGCAAGGCGTCAACATGGCCATGGTGGCCCCGGAGATGCTCCCCAACGTATTTGGCATGGCAACAGGGGGATCGAAATACTCAGCGCCTCTGGGGGCACTGCTATCGGCTGCGATGATCACCTCCGAAGCCTACGAAGTCACCTCGCAAGCGCTCTTCCAACAGGCCAACTACCATCGCCGCGATGACGAATGGCAGAACATGCTCAAGAACTACAAGGACACGGCGAAGGTGACCCAGGCGCAAATCGATGCCCAGGAAATCCAGCTCGAAGCGGCAAGAACGTCCCGGCAGTTGGCGCAGGCCCAGCACAAGCAGAATTTGGAAATGTACAACTTCCTGCAACATCGCTTCACCAACGAAGCCTTGTACAGCTGGCTGGCATCAAAGATCGCACCGCTGCAATACCAGGCCTATGACGCCGCGCTGAGCCTGTGCCTGCTGGCGCAGTCCTGCTGGCGCAACGAGGTAGCGGACTGGAATTCGACATTCTTCCATAACGGCACGTGGAACAGCCGCTACCAGGGTCTGCTGTCGGGTGAGCCATTGACGCTGGCGCTGCAGCAGATGCAGACACTCTGGTACAGCTCGCGCCATGCGCGCCGCCTGGAGATCGTCAAGACAGTGTCCGTGAAGGCACTGATGGCCAGTGGCGCATTCGACAAGGCGAAAGCTCCGGATGGCAGCACGAATTCGAAAACGTTTGCCTTCAACCTGACGCAGAAGATGTTCGACCTGGATTATCCCGGACATTACCTGCGTCAAATAACGAGCGTGGCGGTGAGCTTGCCCGCGGCGGTAGGCCCCTTGCAGAACGTCCGCGCGATCGTGCAACAAACCGGGTCGTGCATCGTCACCGACATGAACGGGGATCTGGGTCCAGTGCTGGGGGCCAGCCAGAACCTGACAGCCGCCACCGGCGTAAGGATAGATTCGAGCGCCAGGCAGTCAACCGTGCTGTCCACTGGCATCAGCGACAGCGGCGTGCTGAGCGGAGACGATGGGCGCTATCTGCCGTTCGAAACCACCGGCGCGGTATCGAGCTGGATCATCACCTTCCCCTACTCGAACACGCAGAAGACAGATGCCGACAGACCGCAAAACGACCTGGACCAGGATACCGTGCTCGCCAGCCTCAACGACATCATCGTGACCTTGACGTATACGGCGACGGACTCCGGCCGGGCAAGCGATGTGGGCACCTATTGGAAGGGGCACCTATGATCCGCGGAAGCACTCAACACCACACCGGAGCAAGCCAAAATGGGTAAAGCCTATACCGCGCCGACTGTCACGCCGGCTCCGCCTACGCTGCCGCAGCCTGGCCCCGGCGGCCTGCAAATCCCGTCGGTCGAAGCCTCGCCCGTCGACAGTGGCGCGAGTACCGGATTCTCGATCAACTTGCCCATTTCTCCCGGGCGCGGTTATGCGCCGCAGCTGGCGCTGAGCAGCGGCGGCGGTAATGGCGTATTCGGGTGGGGCTGGGATGCCGGCGTACCGTCGATACGGCAGCGCTACGATCATGGCATGCCCAGCTATACCTTCGTGGAAAACGCCACACAATACGTCGGGCCTAACGGCGACGTGATAAATAGATACTCTACTGGGATTTCCCGCTGGGCACCCGCCAACTACCATCAGTACCAATGGCTGCCGCGCAAGGTAGGGGATTTTGCATGCATTATCTACATGCACGCCCTAAGTGGACAGACGGGAGACTTTTGGCAAGTCACAATGCCCGACGGCGAAGTACAGTGGTTCGGTAGAACAGAGGCTGGCCGCATTTGCGACCCCGCGGACGCCACTCGGACGGCGGTTTGGCTGCTACAGGAATCCGTGACGCCTGATGGCCAGCACATCTACTATGAATACGGCCCCGGCCCGGACGCCAACCAAGCCAGCCGCTATCTCACTGCCATTCACTACGGCAATGTGACTAGCGAACAGGCGCCCTTCCTCTATCTCGCGGACACCGACGCGAACAAGGGTCCGGACAGGCAGCAGTGGCTGTTCACGCTGCTGTTCGACTACAGCAAGCCCTGCGATCCTTGGCAGGCGCCGGCCGCCTATGACACGATCAAGGGACAAACATGGGTCAAACGCGCGGACCCCCATGCCAGCTATGGCTACGGCTTTCCGGTGCGCGCGGATTACCTGTGCCGGCAAGTGCTCATGTACCACCGCCTCGACAGCAACAAGCAGTTGAGCGGCAGCGGCACCCCCACGCTGATTTCCCGGTTATGGCTGGACTACGAGGAAACCCCGGCCGCCTCTCGCTTGATGGGCACCCAACGCATGGCCTATGACGCCGGCGGCAACTGGCAATTCCTTCCCATCATCGACATCGAGTGGAGCGCGGATTTCGCCGCGCCGGCGGATGCGAGCTGCTGGGTACCGCTGGACCAGCCCATGGTCCTTCCCCTGGCGAACGCCACCCCGGAACATGACCCCATCCTTTATTCGGAATCGGACATCTACAGCGAAGGCATGGCCGGCCTGCTGCATCGGGTGGGAAATTGCTGGTACTACCGCCGCCCGGTGCGCGATAAGCGTACGACAAGGGCGCCCGCGCGCGCCATCACCCAGGGACCGCGCAAACTGCTGCCCCGTGTGCCCCTGCTGAGCGGCGCCGCCGACACCTTGCTGATGGACATCAACGGCGATGGCTGCCTGGAAAGCGTGAAGATCGGCGCGGGTGGACCGCGTGGTTATCACAGCATGCAAGCCGACCAGACTTGGTCCTCCTTCATCCCTGTCCAATCGCTGCCCACCGAGATCGGCGCACCGTACGCCGTTTTTGGCAATATGCACGGCTCGGGCTTACCCGACCTGTTCGTCCTGTCGCCCACGTCGATACGCTGCTACACCAACCTGTCCGACGACACCCAGGTCTCTTTCTCCCCGCCCCAGGACGTGACACAAGCAGCGGGAATCGTCCTGCCCATACCTGGGCGCAATCCGCGCGAATGGGTCAACTTTGCCGACGTTCTGGGTTCGGGACAGCCCCATCTGGTACGGCTGAGCCACGACTCCCTGACGTATTGGCCGTGGTTGGGCGATGGCCGCTTCGGCGCGCCAGTGACGATGACCTCGTCTCTACCCTTCGACTTGAACACCTTCGATCCCGCGCGAGTGTCCTTCCTTTCCCTGTTCGGCCCGCAGGCGCCGGATCTGGTCTATACCGACGTCGATGACATAAAGATCTTCAAGAATCGTTGCGGCAACGGTTACGAAACGACGCCCGTGAAGATTCCCTATCCCGAGGGATATCACAAAGGCAATCTGGCGGACATCCGCTTCTCCGATATGGCGGGGACGGGCGGCACCAGCATCGTCCTGGTGCAACCCTACGGCAACGTCCTGCCGCCCTATGGCTATACGGGTTTTGGCGCGACGCGCTACTGGCGTGTAGACCTCAACACCACGGTGCCTTATCTGCTTACCGCCCTGGATAACAATATGGGCGCCCGCAGCGAGGTGAGCTGGCGCAGTTCGATCCAGGATTGGGTGGATGAAAAAATCGAGACCAACGATCGCACCCCGACCAACCGTCCAGGCGCACGCATGGTGGTGGACGAAATAGCCACGGTCGACTACGTATCCCACTATCGCCGCATTTCCACCAGCAAATACCGGGATGGCGTCTGGGATGGCAAGGAACGGGAATCGCGCGGCTATCGATATATAGAAATCGGCCAACAGACCTATTCCGATACCACCACACCCCGGACCCTGCTAACAGCGGTAGCCCCGTCCGTGACCAAGACCTGGTTCCACGGAGGCAGGCACACAGATGATCAGCTCACAGCGGCCGCAGGCACGCCTTACTTCTACGGCTCGCCCTATGTGGATTCGGCGGCCTACACTGACTTGCCAGGGCGGTACATTACTTATCGGAACTCGCCCACGGCTCAAAGCCCTTGGCACGACGGTGTAATAATCCCCGCGGATCCCGACATGTTGTACTGGCTGGACCGCGGTCTTGCCGGCAGCCCGCTACGCATTGAAACATACGGTGCCAGCAACGTGCCGCTAAGTGTCCAGCACATCCGCTGGCAATGCCGCGTGATGCCTGCGGCGCCTACTTTTAACGTAGTGCCCCTGCAACTGGAATTGATCACCTACAACTACGAGGGATACGCAAACGACCCCCTGATTTCCCAAACCATCGAGATGGATCCCGATAAGTACGGCTACTCCACGTGGCGCCTGGATATCGCTTATCCAAGACGACTCACGGACAGCGCTACCAACCCATATACCGATAGCCAGCTGGACGAAGCGCTGCGCATTCCTTTCCCCGAGGCCGGCAACGGTGGCGACACTGTCGAAGGTCTGAGTTGGAAATCCACCTTTGACGCGCAGCAAACGAAGCTGCGCATCACGGAATCGCGCTTCCAGGGGACATATGTGGCGAACACCGACTACCGTTTGGGCATACTGCAGGCCGAGCGCCAGAACATCCTCACCTACGAAGGCGACTACCCGGCGGTGCAACCCGGCGCCGCGGGCCTGCACTTCGAAACCTTTGCGAACATGGGTGACCCCACCAATCTACTGGCACCGGGGCAGAAACGGCAGTTGCTGGCGCAGTCCAGTTATGACTACGTGACCGGCCTGCCGAGTCCCCTGATTTTGCTGGCAGCCACGCATAAAGCACTGTTAACCACGGATGACTACAACACCGTCATCGCCAACGGCATGAGCGCCAGCGATGTCGCCGCGGCGGGCTACGAAGCCAGTCCATTGCTGCTCACCGTGCCGGGCGGCGCGCCGGAAACCGACAAGGTCTACACCGGCAAGTTCGCGATCAACGTCTATAACGACCAGAGCAAATTCTGGACACTTGCCAGCCAACAGACGTCCACGCTGGCTTCGCCCAATCCCAACCCGGACGCCTTCCCAGGGATCACGAATTTCTATCCCATCACCACGTTCACCTGGGACGAGAATTACGTTCTCACGACCTCGGCCACGGACCCTTACGGCAGCGTCATCAGCGCCCACACCATTGATTACCGCTTCCTGGCGCCGACCACCATCCTCGATCCGAACATGAACAAGCAGCAGGTGCAGCTCGATGCCCTGGGACGTGTCATCGCCACCAGTTTCTCTGGAACGCAGCTCAAGGAAAGCGGCAACGGCGTCGTCGTCGAACAAGTCGGATTCGATGACCTGGATGCGCATCCCTATGATGGAAACTTCGATGGCAGTGGGCCGCAAAACCAGGCGACGCGCGTCGATTACCAAGTTCACGAAATGATGGGCATTCTCAGTTCGTCGAACACTGCCCTCGTCGATCGGATGATCACCGCGCACTATGCGTTCATCACCGGCCCGGCGAATCAAGGTGCGCTGTCGGGGTTCGTGCGTTCGCGCGGCCGGGCGTGGCTGGCAACCAACCCCTCACACAGAGATCAAGATGAATACGACTTCATTGACGGTCTGCAGAAATTCCAATCCATGGTCCAGCCTGTCATCTTTGCAATTCAGACAGCGGATACGTTTTCCACGAGCGCCACGCCCCTGTCATCAGAGAATCAACAGTTGCCGTTGACGACTACCTACGTCGATGGATTCAATCGCACACTTAGCAATCTCGTGCGGGTTCCTGGCGGAGTCCAAGCCTATATGATCGCCGACGACGGCACGCTGTTCGCGCCTGCCGCGATACCCGCGAATGACTGGGCATACGCTGTCAGAGACTACACACGCTTCGCACCTGACGGAACCGCGCTGATCAAATGGCCCGCGTTCTTCCTCAAATGCCCCTCGGTTACCGACCGACCTAATGCGAAGACGAGGGCCTCGACATTCCCGGGATATTTCCTGTATTCCAAAACCCTGCCGCCCGACCAATATCTCTACGACGCCCTGGCCCGGGAAATCCAGGTCGTCACCGGCCGCATCAGCGATCGTACGGGACAACCGTATGAACGGCGGACGTACTACGCCCCGTGGTTCACATTGACACAGGACGAAAACGACATCGACGACGAAAGGCCAGCCGCCGGTTCGGAACAGGCAGAAGGCTTCATTGCCAGCATGGCACGTCTGAGCAGGCGTAACCGCGCATCGAAAAAGCGGCGTTCGCCCGGACGGCGTTGACCGCCGCATCGCGGAGGGGGAACTCGCCCGGACGGCGTTGACCGGGCATCGCGCAGGAGGCCCTCGCCCGGACGGCATCGACCGCCGCGGCGCGCGCGGACGTAGCGGACTTCGCGCGCGCTTGACTCGACGTGCCGCGTATCGCCCCGCGTGCGCGCCGTTACCTCAACGATCTTTCGTGATCGACAGCGCTGAAAACGATTGCGCCACCGGCATGACTTCCAGGCTGTTGATGTTGACGTGCGCCGGCAGGTTGCTCACCCAGGCTACCGCTTCGGCGATGTCGCCGGCATTCAGGGCCGTCACGCCTTCATAGCGGCTGGCCGCCTTAGCCGTGTCGCCCTTGAAGCGCACATCGCTGAACTCGGTGCCACCCACCAGGCCCGGCTCGATATTGGTCACGCGCAAGGCGGTCCCGGTCAGGTCGGCACGCAGGTTCATGCTGAACTGCCGCACGAACGCCTTGCTGGCGCCATAGACATTACCCCCGGAGTAAGGGTAGTTGCCGGCCACGGAACCAATGTTGATGACGTGGCCGCGATTGCGTTTCACCATGCCGGGCAACAAGGCATGCGTGACGCGTGCCAGGCCGGTGACGTTGGTGTCTATCATGCCGATCCAGTCGTCCAGGTCGGCGCGCTGAGCCGGTTCCAGGCCCAGGGCCAGGCCGGCGTTATTCACCAGCACGTCGATCTCGGCGAAGTCCGCCGGCAAAGCGTCGGCCAGGGCCGCCACGGCGGCGGCATCGCGCACGTCCAGTTGCAGCGGCAGCAGGCGCTCGCCCAACCGATCCCGCAAGGCCTGCAATTTTTCCTGGCGGCGGCCGGTGGCGACGACCTTGTGGCCATCGCGAATGAAACGTTCGGCGATAGCGGCGCCAAAGCCCGCCGTCGCGCCGGTGACGAATACGATCATGGGGAAATCCATCCGTAAAAAGGCCGCCGGCAATCGCGGCGGCGCAGGGTGAAAAAAATGGGGCATCGCTTGCGCGTGGCCCCATCCTGGCAATCAAACCGATTTCGACAACTGGTCCAGGATCTGCGGATTTTCCAACGTCGACACGTCCTGCGTCACTTCCTCGCCCTTGGCGACCACGCGCAGCAGGCGCCGCATGATCTTGCCCGAACGCGTCTTCGGCAGGTTCTCGCCGAAGCGGATGTCCTTGGGCTTGGCGATGGGACCGATCTCCTTGGCCACCCAGTCGCGCAACTGCTTGGCCACCGCGACCGCCTCGTCGCCTTCCGGCCGCGCGCCCTTGAGCACCACGAAAGCCACCACCGCTTCACCAGTGGTGTCATCCGGGCGTCCCACCACCGCCGCCTCGGCCACCAGCGGATGCGCCACCAGGGCCGACTCCACTTCCATGGTGCCCAGGCGGTGGCCCGAAACGTTCAGCACGTCGTCGATGCGGCCCATGATCCAGAAGTAGCCGTCGGCGTCACGTTGCGCGCCATCGCCTGCCAGGTAATAGCCCCGCAATTCAGCGGGGAAATAGCTCTTCTTGAAACGCTCCGGATCGCCCCAGATATTGCGGATCATGGCCGGCCAGGGCTTCTTGATCACCAGGAAGCCGCCGTTGCCCTGATCCACGTCACCGCCCGTCTCGTCGACAATGGCCGCCGCGATGCCAGGCAGGGGCAGCGTGCAGGAACCCGGCTTGGTGGGCGTGGCGCCCGGCAGCGGGGTGATCATGTGGCCGCCGGTCTCCGTCTGCCACCACGTGTCGACGATGGGGCAGCGTTCGCCGCCCACCTTCTTGTGATACCACATCCAGGCTTCCGGATTGATGGGCTCGCCCACCGAACCCAGGATGCGCAGGCTGCTCAGGTCGTAGCGTTCGGGGTCCGTATCGGGCGCCGCGGCGGATGCCTTGATCAGCGAACGGATAGCGGTGGGCGCCGTATAGAACGTCGTCACCTTGTGGCGCGCGATCATGTCCCAGAAGCGGCCCGCATTGGGATAGGTGGGTACGCCTTCGAACACCACCTGCGTCAGGCCGGCCGCCAGCGGACCATAGGCGATATAGGAGTGGCCGGTGATCCAGCCCACATCGGCGGTGCACCAGTACACATCCTCGGCACGCGCATCGAAGGTCCACTTGACCGTCAGCAGCGACCATAGCAGGTAGCCGGCGGAGGCATGCTGCACCCCCTTGGGCTTGCCGGTCGAACCGGACGTATAGAGGATGAACAGGGGATGCTCGGCTTCGACCGGCACCGGTGCGCACTGTTCGGACTGGCCGGCCACCACGTCATGCAGCCACAGGTCGCGGCCTTCCACCCAGGCCGTCTTGCCGCCCGTGCGGCGATAGACGATGACCTGGCGCACGGCATCGCAGCCGCCCATGGCGAAAGCTTCATCGACCGCCGGCTTCAGCGGGATGGTCTTGCCGCCGCGCACCTGTTCATCGGCGGTGATGACCAGCGTCGCGCCGACATCGGCGATGCGTTCCTGCAGGCTCTTGGAAGAAAAGCCGCCGAACACCACCGAATGGGTCACGCCCAGGCGCACGCAGGCCTGCATCACCACCACTGCCTCGATCGACATGGGCATGTAGATGATGGCGCGATCGCCCTTCTTGTATCCCAGCTTCTTCAAGCCATTGGCCAGTTGGCAAACCCGGCCCAGCAGTTCGCGATAGCTGATCTTGTCGACCTTGCCATCGTCCGCCTCGAAGATGATGGCGGTCTTGTCGGCGTTGCCGTTCTGCAAGTGCTTGTCCAGGCAGTTTTCCGAGACGTTCAGCTCGCCGTCGCCGAACCAGCGGAAGAACGGCGCGTTGCTGTCGTCCAGCACCTGGGTGAAGGGCTTGCTCCACACCAGGTTCTCGTTCGCCTGGCGGCGCCAGAAGCCGTCGAAGTCCTGCTCGGCTTCCAGGCACAGCTTTTTATAGGCATCCATGCTGTCGATGGCGGCGCCGCTTGAAGCGGCGGGTGACGGCGGAAACACGCGGGTTTCGACCAGCACGGATTCGATGGCATTGGGCATGACGGTCTCCTTCAGAGATTTGAAGCTGCTGTTTTTGTTTGCAGATTGATTTTGTATATCTCGGGCAATCCGATTCTAGCCGGCTTGGCGGTCCGTCACCGATTCAGGATCGGACCGGCCGCGCGACGGGTCAGCGGTTGAAATCGAGCATTTCGCTGGCATGGATCAGCGAAGTGGCGATGTCCACCGTGGAAACCCGCTTGGCCATGGCCTGCTTGCGGATCAGCTCGTAAGCCTGGGTTTCGGAGATGCCTTTGCTGCGCATAAGGATAGCAGCCGCCTTGGCAATCTGCCGCTGGCCTTCCAGACGGGTTTCCAGTTTGCGCAGGGTGCGCTGCAGATGGCGCGTCTCGCCGTTGATCTGGCGCGCCAGCACCAGGATGGACAGCAGGCCGAAGGACCGCACGGGCGCCGGCAGCACGGCGCGCGCGCCCAGGCGCAGCACGGCCTCGACGATGGTCGGGTTTTCATAGTTCACCACGGCGATCACCGTGGGCGCCTGCTCGCCCTTGGCCCAGGGATAATCCTGATGCACCAGGTCCGGGCGCACGGCCAGGAAGACCACGTCGGTCCCCTCGGCCGGCTCGGGCGGCGGCGGCCAATGGACCTGGGTGCGGCAGCCGATGCGGTCGAGCTGCTGTACCAGGCTCTGGCCGTCGGCGTCGTCGGGATGGAAGACGGCCACGCGCAGGCTGCGCAGATCGCGCAGGTAGGCGGGCATGGCGGGGCTGGCGCGGCGCCCTGGGCTTTCCATTCAGGGCTCCAGCTCGGTCATCCGGACCGTCCAGTCGCCCAGGATGTGATTGACCAGATAGGGATCCGGCGCCACGGCAGCCGCCGCGGCGCGCACGACGGTGAATTCGCCGTCGCCCCGTTGGCGGCCGATGCGCGGGTGCAGCCAGGTGTGGTGATTGCCCGGGTCGATGCGCACCGTACCTTGCGGCGCCTCGAAGCTGCTGCCCAGCAGGGCCGGCAATAGCGCGTCGATCTGGTCGCTGCCGGCGCGGCGCAGGGCGTCGGCGTACATGTGGACCTGGAAATACGCGGCTTCCCAGCAGAGATTGGCGGTGACGTCGGCGCCGTGATGGCGCCGCAGGCTGGCCAGGGCGCGCTGGTTGGCTGGCGTGTCCAGGGATTGGAAGTACGGCGCTGCCGTATAGTGCCCACGTGCGACATCGCCGCCCATCTGGCGGGCTTCCGCCTCGGACGTCGTCAGGCTGGCGACGGGCATGCGCACGGGATCGAAACCGGCCTCGGCATAGGCGCGGTAGAACGCCGCGGTGGCGTCCCCAACCACGGTGGAGAAAATGAAATCCGGCTGCGTGGCGCGGATCTCGTCGATCACCGCGCGGAAATCCGCTTGCGTGGCGCCCAGGCGCACGTAGCGCTCACCCACCCGGGCGCCGCCGGGACGCTGCAGCACCAGGTCGGCCATGATGCGATTGGATTCGTAGGGGTAGATGTAGTCCGAACCTACCAGGTACACGCGGGCGCCGTAGTGCGTGGTCATGTAGTCGGCCAGCTGCATGCTGTTCTGGTTGGGCGCCGCGCCGGTGTAGATGACGTTGCGGGAATATTCGAAACCTTCGTACAGCGTGGGGTAGAACAGCAGGCGGTTCCAGCGCTCCACCACGGGGATGACGGCGATGCGGCTGCTGGACATATAGCAGCCGAAAATGACGTTGACGCCGTCCTGGGCAACCAATTGTTCGGCCAACTGCGCGTAGCGCGCCGGATTGGAGCGCGGGTCATGGCAGACAGCCACCAGCTCGCGGCCGTCTATGCCGCCCGCCTCGTTGATTTCGGCGATGGCCAGCTCGGTACCCAGGCGCTGTGAGGCACCGATGGCGCCGGTCACGCCGCTGGTTGAAAACAGCACACCCACCTTGACGGGATCAAACTGGCTCACGCCCTGCTCTCCATGCTTGGAATTGACGAAAGGGATATGCTCTGCGCAAGATCGTAGCGGGCGATGGCCCGCGCAACAAGGCGAAGTTGCTCATACTAAAAGGCGGCCGAAAGCGTGGGCCAGGCGCGTGGGCAGCGCGGCATGGTCCGCGACGATGTCGAAGCCGCGCGCGCCAAACATGCGGCGGACATCGTCAGTCGCATGGCCGTCGACCGCCAGGCAATGGCAGCGTATACCCAGGCGGCGCGCCACGGCGATGGCCACGCGGGTGTCCTCGACCAGATGGCGAGGATCGTGCACGTCGATATCCGAGGGGGCGCCGTCGGTGACGACGAGGATGGCGCGCCGTGCAGCGGGTTCCATTTGCAGGCGGCCCGAGGCGTGGCGCAGGGCCGCCCCCAGACGAGTCGACCACGCCGCTTCCTGCCTTTCGATGCGCGCATGCGCCGCCGCGTCCAGCGGCTGGCCGAATTCGAGCAGACGGACGTAGCGCACGGCATGGCGGGTGTTGGAATGAAAACCATGCACCGCGACGCGATGGCCCGCCGCGCCGGCTGCCGTGGCAAGCATCATGGCGGCCTCACGTTCCCGCTCCAGCAGGCTGAGACCATCATGGCCCAGGTCGTTGGCGGACTGGGACAGGTCCAGCAAGACCAGCACACTGACCTGCCGCGCCCGCCTGCCCGGTGTGATGAACAGACGCGGATCGGGCATGCTGCCGCCGCGTCGAGCCACGGCCGCGTCTATGGCCGCGTTAATGTCCAGGGTCTCGCCTTCCCACTGGCGCCTGAGCCGATGCGCCCGGTCCAGGTCATGCCCATGGGGCAGACGCAGCACCCGGCGCGCACGCCGTGTCGGGGTGCGCGGCGATGAGGGGTGTGATGACGATGGCGGCGATTCCGGACCGATATCTTCCAGGCTGCACCAATTCTCGCGTAGCAAGCCCGCGCGGTGATGCCACTCTGGATAGTGAAATCGCTTACTGGCAAGCGCCGACGAATCAGGTGACTCCCACTGTGCGGGAGCAGGCGAAGCTTGCGCAGGCTGCCTTGCGTCGCTCGCCTGCAGCGCCAGCGTGGCGTCTTGTGCCATGGCCGGGTGATCCCACAGGTAGCTGTCGTCATCACGATGGCGCGGGCGGTGGTATTGGTCCGGGTCCATGCGTACCCGCATCTGGCCAAGGTCGTTGGCGAGCATCTGGCCCAGCGCGGTGTAGTCCTCGCGCCGGTGGCCGCCCGACTGCCAGATGCGTTCGAAACCTTCCCGGCCCTTTTCCACCCAATAATTGCCATCCGCATGTCCTGGCCGGGCGATGGCTTGTGCCAGCCGCAGTGCCAACGAAGAAAAATCCAGCCCAGGCTCGGCCTCGTCCACGAACAACGCCTCTTCCAGACAACGCCCCAGACCGGGCAACTCCGCGCCCAGCAGACGTTCGGCCCTTGCGTCTTCCAGCAACGAGAGCACCGCCACCGTCATCGCCTTGTTCTTTCCAACAGGCCAAGCCGGCGGCGTATGCCGCAAATGCGCCAACGCATGCGCCACCACCGCCCGATGCAACCGGGGATCGAGCAGCACATCCTCCGGCAACATCAACCCGGATGGCGCCAACACGATGGTTGGGGCCGGCGCTGGCGCGGCCATCGGCGTCGCCAAAACCGCTGCCCGCACGCCGCCGTGCCCGAATGCTCTCAGCGCCATGTCGATACGCGCGCAGGCATGGCCTACTGCATCATCCAAACGTCGCATCGATGCAATCACTCAGCACCCGCAGCACATCCGGATCATCCGTCAACGATCCCATCAACGTCATCTCGCAACTGGCCCGCGCATCCAGGCCATCGCGCATCAAGCTCCCTGCATAAATCAACAGACGGGTGGACGCCCCCTCTTCCAGGCCATGGCCGCGCAAGGCCCGCGTGCGGCCGGCAATGGCCACCAGCTGTTGGGCGCGCGCCAGGGTAATGCCCGCTTCATGCGCCACCACCTCGGCCTCCGCCGCCGGCGCCGGGTAATCGAATGCCATCGCACCGAAGCGCTGCCGCGTCGAAGGCTTCAGGTCCTTGGCCGCGCTCTGATACCCCGGGTTGTACGACACCACCAGCTGGAAATCCGGATGCGCCGTCAATTGCTCACCCTTCTTGTCCAGCGGCAACAGGCGCCGGCCATCGGTCAGGGGGTGAATCACCACGGTGGTGTCCTGCCGCGCCTCGACGACCTCGTCCAGATAGCAGATCGCGCCATGCCGCACCGCCAGCGTCAGCGGTCCGTCATGCCAGACCGTGCCCTCCGCGTCCAGCAGATGGCGTCCCACCAGGTCCGACGCCGTCATGTCCTCGTTGCAGGCCACGGTGATCAGCGGCACGCCCAGCCGCCATGCCATATGTTCGACGAAGCGCGTTTTGCCACAACCGGTAGGGCCGCTCAGCAACAGCGGCAGCCGGCGCGCATGGGCCACCTGGTAACGCCTGACCTCATCGCCTACCGGCCGGTAGTACGGCTCGGCGGCGATACGCCATGCGGCCAGGGGATCATGGGAAGCACGTGTCCCTGGCATGGCAGGGATCGCAGGGGTCGCCACCATGGCTCAACGATGCCCCGTGGGTTCGTGAGGAATCCCTTCGATGGGGCATTCCTCAGTCCCCACCGTGCCGCGCGTAATGGCCTCCACCTGCTTGCGTGTACCCTCGGGATCATTGATCCAACGGCTGTAGAAGTTGTAGGGGCAAGCCGCCACGCCCTGAGGGTCTTCGCCCGAATTGATCTTGCCCGTGTAGCCCCGATGCAGCAGCTTGAACAGGTGGTTCTGCGACTGCATATTGCGGCGCGCGTCGCGGATCAGCGACGTGGACAGCTCCGCATACTGGATGCCCATGCTCTCCTCGCCGCACTCGCCCAAGGTGCGCCCATCGAAGCCGACGATGGCCGAATGGCCGAAGTAGGAATACACGCCGTCGAAGCCGGCGGCATTGGCCACCGCCACATAGACGTTGTTCATCCACGCCATTGCCTTGGCCACCAACACCTGCTGGTCCTTGGCGGGATACATATACCCCTGGCAGCGCACGATCAGCTCGGCGCCCTGCATGGCGCAGTCCCGCCAGATCTCCGGATAGTTGCCGTCGTCGCAGATGATGAGGCTGATCTTCATGCCCTTGGGACCTTCGGACACATAGGTGCAGTCGCCCGGATACCACCCCTCCACAGGCACCCAGGGCATGATCTTGCGATACTTCTGCACGATCTCGCCCTGGTCGTTCATCAGGATCAGCGTGTTGTAGGGGGCCTTGTTGGGGTGCTCCTCGTGGCGCTCGCCGGTCAACGAGAACACGCCCCAGACCTTGGCCTGGCGGCAGGCGGCAGCGAAGATTTCCGTTTCCTCGCCCGGGATCACGGCGGCGGTTTCGTACATTTCCTTGGCGTCGTACATGATGCCGTGCGTGGAGTACTCAGGAAAGATCACCAGGTCCATGCCCGGCAAACCCCGCTTCATGCCCACCACCATGTCAGCGATCTTGCGTGCGTTCTCCAGGACCTCGGCCTTGGTGTGCAAGCGCGGCATGTGATAGTTGACCACCGCGACGCCGACGCAGTCCTTGCTGCTGGATATATCTCCGTGTCTCATGAAACACCCCTTGAAAAGTCTTCGTGGACGTGACGCCGCGCCGGCTTCGCGAAAGCGCGGTGCCAGGTCGAATCACGCAGGTGAAAGAAAAGAACGAAAAAAAAGCCCTCTCCCGGGGATGACTCCCGGGAGAGGGCTTTTTTGCCCAACGCTGGGTCGGCAACACTGGCGACCGGCGCTGAAATGAATATGGCTACAACTGAGTGCGACTACTCTAGCAGCCGCATGCGCGCGGCGGACATCGGGGCTAACCCCTAGGGGACGTTTCGGCCAGGATCTGGCGGATCGCCTGTTCAAAGGCTTCCGGCGCCTGCCCGCCGCTCAATAGATACTGTTCGTTGAAAATGATGCTGGGCACGGACTGGATGCCCATGTCGACATATTCGCGTTCTTCCGCGCGCACCTCGTCGGTGTATTGGCCGCTTTCCAAGACCTGGCGCGCGGCGCTGGCGTCGAGTCCGACCGACGCCGCCACGTCCACCAGCACGTCATGATTGCTGAGGTCCTTGCCGTCGGCATGGTAAGCCTGCAGCAGCGCGGCCTTGAGCGGGAACTGCTTGCCTTCGATACCGGCCCAATGCAACAGGCGATGGGCGTCGAAGGTGTTGTAGACGTAAGTACGCGGTCCGAAAGCAAAACCCACGCTGGCCCCGCGCGCGCGGATCATGGCCTGCGATTCGGCGATCTGTTCAGGGCTGCGGCCATACTTCTTGCCCAGATAGTCGACAATGGCCTCGCCTTCAGGCCGCATCTGCGGATTCAGTTCGAAGGGATGGAAGACGATGCGGGCGTCGACCGCGTCTCCCAGCTTGGCCAGTGCCTGTTGCAGTGACCATAATCCCACCGCGCACCAGGGGCAGGCGATGTCCGAAACGTAGTCGATGCGTAGCGCTTGAGTCATGTTTTACAGCCTTGAAAATCAGAGACGTTCCCGCATGCCCTGAGCCAGATCGACCCGCCGCAACAGCACCAGGCCGCCCACGAAGAAAAGTCCTGTGATGAGTATGGCCAGGCGATGATTGCCATGCGTCAACCAGGTGATCAGGCCATAGGTCAAGGGACCGATCACCGCGGCCAGCTGCACCGAAAACGTCCACAGGGCAAAGAATTCCGCCTGCCGTCCCGCCGGCGCCAGGGAACCCACCATGGCGCGGCCGGCGCTCTGGCTGGTGCCCATGCAAAGCCCGGCCAGGAATGCCGCCACCCAGAACACCGGCACGGTCACGGCGAAATACGCCACCAGCACCATGGTGATCCAGCCGCACAGTGTAAGGGTCAACGCCCGCTTGTGGCCGATGCGGTCCTGCATATAGCCGAACAGGAAAGCGCCCGCCGCCGCGGCGATATTCACCACGAACACCAGCAGCATGGTCTGTTCGGTACGGAAGCCCATGGCCTGTTGCGCATACACCGCCGCCAGCGTGATGACCACCGCCACGCCGGCCTGATAGCAGGCGACGCACATCAACAGGCGGCGGAACTGGACGAAATGGGTGCGCGTCTCGCGCCAGGCGCGCGCCAGTTGGCCCAGCATGTCGGGCGTGGCGCGCCGCGCGCCAGGTCCGTTACCAGCGGGCAGCGGCACGGCGCGTTCGCGCAGGAACAGGAAAGACGGCAAGGCCGACAAGGCGAAGACGGCGCACGTCACCAGGATGACCCAGGGCACGAACTGTTCCGCGCCCAGCCCGCGCCCCTGCGCCAGCGTCACCACCACCAGCGACAGGCCCAGGCTCAGCAGGCCGCCGCAATAACCGAAGCTCCAGCCCCAGCCGGATACCCGGCCCAGCGCTCGCGGCCGCGCCAGTTCGGGCAGGAAGGCCGCCACCACCGACTCGCCGATGCAATAGAAATAGTTGGACAGGGCGATGCCGATCAAGGCCAGCCAGACGTCGCCCCGCCCGGCTTGCGTCAGCGTCAAGGTCGCCAGGATGCAGCCCACGGTGCTGGCGAACAGCAGCCGGCGCTTGGCCGCGCGGGCGTCGGCGCGCGCGCCCAGCGTGGGCATGGTCAGCATGATGGCCAGGTAGGACACCGACAAGGCACCGGTCCAGGCCAGCGTGGCCCAGTGCTCGCCCTGCCCGACCACGCCGACGAAATACGCGCTGAACACCGTGGTCAGGATGACCGTGGTGTAGCCCGAGTTGGCGAAATCGTACATGGCCCAAGCCCAGACCTCACGCCGGGCCACGCCCGGATTGAGGCTGGATGGGGCTAGCGCCGACGCGGCTTTGTCGGCGTCCGCAGCCGACTTAGCGGCAGCAGCCGCGGATGCCCCAGCTGCCTGGCCCTCCGGCGGCCGCGAGGAACTCACAGGCCCAGGGCCGCGATGCCCGCCTTGGCGGTAGCGGCATCGTCAGCCGCCTGCACGCCGGACACGCCCACCGCGCCGACCACCACGCCTTGCGCGATGATGGGCACGCCGCCTTCCAGCATGCCCGTCATGGGTGCCGACAGGAAAGCGTTGCGGCCGTTATTGATGGAGTCTTCGTAGACCTTGGATTCGCGCCGCCCCACGGCGGCGGTCTGGGCCTTGGCCGGCGCGATCTGCG
The DNA here is from genome assembly GCF_021325795.1 of Bordetella sp. LUAb4. Classification (GTDB taxonomy): domain Bacteria; phylum Pseudomonadota; class Gammaproteobacteria; order Burkholderiales; family Burkholderiaceae_B; genus Bordetella_C. The sequence continues at coordinate 1,031,928 of NZ_JAHPZX010000002.1, forward strand.
CCGAGATGGGCGCGGCGCCGTCCAAACGCAGCATTCCCAACAGATGGCCGCCGTCATCGGCCACGGCGATCGATACTGCCCATTTGTTGGACTGCGCATGCGCTTCAGCGGCCGCCAGGATCTTCTTGACGTCGTCGGCGGTAAGGACAGGCTTGCTATTCATCTCAGCGATTCCTTGATCAGTTCCAATGCGTTGGGGTCCTCGATCGTTGCCAGGTCGCCAGGGTCACGCCCTTCGCACACCGCCACGATGGCCCGCCGCAATACCTTGCCGGAACGGGTCTTGGGCAAGGCCGCGACGAACACGATGCGCGCCGGCCGTGCTACCGGGCCCAGCTGCTGATCGACCACGCGCATCATATCGCCTTCCAGCGCGCGCATGGCAGCGTCGCCCTCGGCGTCCGCGGGATCCTTCAGCACCACGAAGGCCCTGGCGACCTGCCCCTTGAGCGCATCGGCCACGCCCACCACGGCGCATTCGGCCACCTTGCCGTGGCTGCTCAGGGACTCCTCGATCTCGCGCGTCCCCAAGCGGTGGCCGGCAACGTTGATGACGTCGTCGGTGCGCCCCAGGATGAACCAGTAGCCGTCTTCATCCATCAGCCCCCAGTCGAACGTCGGGTACACCTGGCGGCCCGGGATGGATTCGAAATACGTACGCACGAACCGTTCGTCGTCGCCCCAGATCGTGCTCATGGCGCCCGGCGGCAGCGGCGGCACGATGGCCACCACGCCCTTGCGGCCCGGCCCCAGGTCCTGGCCGGTACTCTCGTCGACCACCCGCACGTCATACCCATAGGTAGGAAAGGACGGACTGCCCAGGCGCGGCGGCGTGCGCTCGACGCCGGGCTGCGCCGACAGAATGGGCCAGCCGCTTTCGGTCTGCCAATAGTTGTCGATGATGGGTTTGCCTACCGCCTCGCCTATCCAGCGCGCGGTCGGCTCGTCCAGCGGCTCGCCAGCCAGGTAGATAGCACGCAGGGAGGAAAGGTCGTAACGCCGCAGCAGCGCCGGGTCCTGGCGCTTGAGTACGCGCACCGCGGTGGGCGCCGAAAACAGCGTATTGACCTTGTAGCGCTCGACCAGCCGCCACAGGATGCCGCCGTCCGGCCGTATCGGCGTGCCCTCATAGAGAATGGTGGTCTGGCCACCGATCAAGGGACCGTAGACGATATAGGAGTGGCCCACCACCCAACCGATGTCGCTGGTGCAGAAAAAGGTCTCGCCCGGTTTGCCATCGAAGATGTATTCCATCGACGCGGCCAGTGCCACGGTATAGCCACCCGTGTCGCGCTGCACGCCCTTGGGCTTGCCGGTGGTGCCCGAGGTATAGAGGATGTAGCTGGGCTCGGACGATTCCAGCCACGTCACGGGCACGCGCGCGCCCTCGTGGCGGGCGCGTAGTTCGGCGTAATCCCATTCGCCCTCGGCCAGCGGCGCCGGCGCCAGGCCGCGATTCAGCACGATGACGGCGGCGGGACGCGACTGGCTCAGCGTCAGCGCCTGGTCCAACAACGGCTTGTAGGGGGTGACCTTGCCGCCGCGTGAGCCGGCGTCGGCGGATACGATGACCTTGGGCTGCGCGTCGTCGATGCGCTGCGCCAGGTTGTGCGCGGCGAAACCACCGAACACCACGGAATGGATGGCGCCCAGGCGCGCGCAGGCCAGCATGGTGAACACGGCCTCGGGCACCATGGGCATATAGATCAGCACCCGGTCGCCCTGCTCCACCCCTTGCTCGCGCAGCATGGCGGCCACCGCATTGACCTCGTCATGCAACTGCGCCTGCGTATATATGCGTTCCTGGTCGACCTCGGTGGAAACCCAGATCAGCGCCTGTCTATCCGCCTGAAGAGGGAGCCAACGGTCCACCGCGTTGTAACAGAGATTGGTCTTGCCGCCGACGTACCAGCGCGCGAACGGCAAACGGCTGTCGTCCAAAGTCTGTTCCGGCGGAGTATCCCAATGAATACGAGCCCCCTCCCGGCGCCAGAATTCTTCGCGCTGGTTGACGGATACATAGTGGAAATCCCGGATTTTTTGCACGCTTGTCTCCTGTTATGGTGCGACTGTTTCAGATTCTTGTCGATCCTTACCAGTTATGTAGTCTTTGCGAGCGTCTCGGTACCGCGCTCTGGAGACACCGCTGCGCTTCATTGGGCAGCGAGGATACCCGCGAATTCGGGGGTCGGCCTGCAGCGCTCTTTTTGAAGCTCGCTAGATTCTAGCCACATCAGTGCTGCATAACTCATGCAAAGCGTTACATTTTGACTATACGCAGAGTCATATCAATCTGTACGCAACATTGATAGAATCACGCGAGTTATTACTGATCAGTTAAGTTTCTGTCGGCTGTTTTCACGCTATCGATTTATCGATTTCAATTTTCCTTTCAACTTTCGCGGCGGTCGTCCGTCGTCTTCCAGGCGTTCCAGCGCCTTCAAGCGAACAATGAACCGATACGGCCACCGTCTCTCACGATTTCTCTCCCCCCTCCTCCTCAACACCCGCCTGGCGCGGCTCGGCAGCGTGACGCTTGGCGTCGCCATCCTGGCTGGTTGCGCCAACACCGGCACCTCGCAACGCTACGACTACGCATCGACCGATCTCGAAGGCTACGAGGCTGAATGGGCCAGCAACGCCGACGATCCTATCGGCATGCTGTTGGCGGAGAAGCTGCGCCGCCCCTCGCGCGGTACGGGCCTGGCATACAAGTCGAGCAACGGCACCGACAATGTGCTGATGGCGGGCGAGGCATTGAATTATCTGGGTATCCGCTATCGCTTCGGCGGCTCGTCGCCGTCGACCGGCTTCGATTGCAGCGGCCTGGTTTCCTACGTCGCCCAACAATCGCTGGGCCTGAAGCTGCCGCGCAACGCCGCCGATATCTATCAGAAGGTGGGCATGTCGGTGGCGCGCAATGAGTTGCAGGTGGGCGATCTGGTGTTCTTCAACACCATGGGCCGCCGCTATTCGCACGTCGGCATCTACCTGGGCGACGACCGCTTCGTCCACTCGCCCAGCGCCGGCGGCAAGGTGCGCATCGAAAGCATGGAGCTGGCGTACTGGAGCAAGCGCTACAACGGCGCTCGCCGCATCGACAGCACGCTGATCGCGCAAGCGCGCGCCGGCAATTGATCCGCGGGGTTTGATCCGCGGGGTTTGGCCCGATTTCAGGGTCCGAGAAGGACCCATCGCGATACGCTGAGGGCAGTCCATAAGGACTGCCCTTTTGGTTTCATTGCTGGATCATTAACCGCTGATTTGGTAGCCGCTGGCTCAGTAGCCGCTAACCTCGGCAGCCACTGACATCAGTGGCCACCGCCATACATCGGCTTGCCGGGCACATCCAGTTGAGCGGTCAGGATCGTGCCGCTTTCCGACTCGGTGATATACAGCGTCCGCAAATCCGGCCCACCGTAAGCAACGTTGGTGGTGTGCAGCCCCACCTCGGAACGTATACGCCAGACAGGCTCGCCTGACGGACTCATCACCCAGACCGCCCCCATGCCCACGTGGGCAATGACCAGGCGGCCCTGCGCATCGAGTGCCAGGCCATCAGGCCCGCCGCCACCGGAAAGCTGGATATACGTGCCGACCTTGCCCACCGTGCCATTGCGCAACAACGGCACCTTCCACACCGCGTTGGCGCGGGTGACGGCGACATACAGCGCGGTTTCATTGCGATCCATCACCAGTCCGTTGGGGCTGGGCAGGTTGTCCAGCAGACAACTGACCTCGCCATCGGGACGCACGCGGAACAGGCGGCCAGTGGGATCCTGCCACCCCGTCAGCCCCTGGTCGGTGAAATACATATCGCCATTGGCCGCGAAGAACAGATCGTTGACGCCTTTGAAGCGCTCCAGATTGAAGCGCACGACAAAGGGCGTGACGCGGCCGCTGCGGACGTCGAATTCCATGATGCCGTTCTTGTAGTCGGCGATGAAGATGCGGCCATCCTGATGGAATTTCAGCCCATTGGGCCAGCCGTCGTATTCCGCCAGCACTTCGAACTGACCGTTCGCGCAGACCCGCAGAATGCGTCCGTTCACCACGTCCACGCAGTACAGCAGACCATCGGGACCGAAGGACGGGCCTTCCAGCAGCGACTTCGCCGGGCTGCCATGCGGTTGCCCCATGACCCATTCGTTGTCGGCACGAGCGGACTGCAGTTCTTCGGGCAAGCGGGCGAAAACCGTGGTTTCCAAAACGGGGGGTGGCGCGAACAGCATGTGCAAGTCTCCATTTCAAAAGCAGGGCGAGGGAAAGTCCTAGTAAAAAATTCAGCGATAAGACACTATCTTAGAAACCGGTTTCTTAAATTCCGATCGTGTAGCCCAACCACAATAACGCTAGCCAGCAAGAGAGCGGCATCAAAAAGTGGCGCAAACATCGGAACATTACTCGCATTCGCAGGTTGCACCTCCACGCCTTAGTCCTCCATCTCATGGATTATCTAGGAGCAGATGAATGTTTGAAGTAAGCGGTTACCCGTAGCCTGGCTTTGAATTTCTCAAAACAACAGCCGTATTCAAAGTTCGACACCAAAGGAAAGTCTTGATGAAAACGTCTCTCGCCCAGCGACTGCGGCCAGGAGAGCGCGAGCGCTTCATGCTGCTGCTCGTGGCGCCCGCGGTGCTGGTGCTGTTGCTGTTCCAGATCGTGCCTATCGCCATCGGCGCCAACGCCAGCTTTCGCGACTGGATGCTGAACAATCCGAAGAAAACCTGGATAGGCCTGTCGCACTACATCAGCGTGCTGACCGATCCGGCCTTCATCAAGATCGTGTTGCCCAACACCTTCATGTTCATGTTTTCCAGCGTGGCGATCTCGCTGGCTTTGGGGTTGGGCCTGGCGACAGCGTTGAATCGGCCGTTCCGCGGCCAAAGCCTGGTGCAGACGATGTTGCTGCTGCCCTTGATGATCGCGCCGGTCATCGCCGCCATCATGGTGCGGTGGATGTTCAACGACCAGTTCGGCATCGTCAACGTGGTGTTCGAGGCACTCGGCCTGGAACCCAGGGCCTGGCTGGCGGAGCGCTGGACAGCCTTCGGCATCATTCTGCTGACCGACGTTTGGCTGTGGACGCCATGGTTCACGCTATTGCTCCTGGCCGGCCTGCAGAGCCTGCCCAAGGAGCCCTTCGAAGCGGCGGCCATCGACGGCACCACGCGCTGGCGCGTGTTCCGCTATCTCACGGTGCCCATGCTGCATCCGGTGATTCTGGTGTGCGTGGTCATCCGCGCCATCGACGCCTTCCGCGTATTCGACATCGTGTGGACGCTGACTGGCGGCGGCCCGGCACGGCAAACCGAAATGTTCAGCCAATACGCCTACCAAAGCGCCTTCGTGTACCTGAATTTCGGCCGAGGATCCGCCGCCGCCATCATCGGCGGGGCAATCATCCTGGTGGTGGGCATGATCCTGTACAAATTTCTTGACCGCGTGTCGAAGGCGTCAGCATGACTACGATCTGGCAATCCCTCTCCAATCTGGGACCGACTTCACGCAAAGTGGGTTTCGGCCTCGGCATCGCCCTGGTGTGCTTTCTGTTCGCCTTCCCGGTGCTGTGGCTGGTGCTGACTTCCTTGCGTCCGCAGTCCGGCGTGTTCTATGTGCATCAGGGCACGGAGTTCACGGTCGACAGCTATGTCCAGGTGCTGGGCGATCCGCGCATCGTGGCGGCATTCGTCAACACCGCGGTCATCGCCACCCTGGCCACCGTGTTCTCCATCCTGATCACCGTGACCAGCGGCTATATGTTGTCGCGCTTCACCGGGCCCATCTCGCGCAGCTGGTTCGGCACCATCTACGTGTTCCGTTGCATTCCCTATATTTCCTGGGTGCTGCCGCTGTATTTCGTCACGCAGAGCATCGGTGCCTATGACACCTACCTGGGCCTGCTGCTGCCGCACATCGCCGTGCACATCTGCTTTTTTTCTTGGCTGATGAAGGGTTTCTTCGACGGCATCGATCCTTCCATGGAATACGCCGCGCTGATCGACGGCTGCTCGCGCTGGGGCGCGTTCTACCGCGTGGCCTTGCCGTCGGCCATTCCGGCGATCTCCGCGTTGGCGGTGCTGTGCTGGTTATTCACGTGGAACGAATTCCTGTTCGCGCTGATCCTGACCGGGCAGAACACACCGGTGTTGACGGTGGTCATCGCCCAGTTCGTGCATGAGATGGGCACCGAGTGGCATCTGATGAGCGCCACGGCGGTATTGGGATTGGTCCCGGCGTTCTTCCTGACGCTGTTCGGCCAGAAGTACGTCATCCGGGGCTTGAAGATCTGACACACCCGGCAGGGCGACAGCTTATTCGCAGGACGCGGCATGCAGCAATTGGGACAGTAGAAAAAAAATGAAGCACTCCACATTGAGAGGACGAGACAATGAATACATTCAAGAAAGGCGCGGCGATTGCCGCGGCGGCATTTGCGCTCTGCACCGGCGGCGCGGCGCATGCCCAGGAAAAGGAGCTGCGCATCGGCTTCCAACCCAATCCCATCCAGAATGCCGCGGTCGACCTGCTGGAAAAATGGGGCAAGGCCAATGGCGTGAAGATCACCAGGGTTCCCAATTCCTATGGGGTGTACCTGGAGAAGATGACTTCCGCCCTGACGTCCGGGTCGGATCAGTTCGACGTGATCTGGCATAACGACGACTGGGGCCAGTTGTGGGCCCATATGCTGGAACCGGTGAATGACGTCAAGGGCATAGAAAATGTGGACCCCTTTGCGTCGGCCGGCATCATCTTCGACAACGCCGACGGCAAAACCACCTTCGTGCCGATGGCGCATACCTTCGGCGTGTTCTTCTATCGCACCGATCTGGTCAAGCCCGGTGAAGTTCCCACTACCTGGGACGAACTGGTCACTGTCAGCAAGCGCCTGCAGGCGGAGAACAAGGTCAAGTATGGCTTTGTCGGCAGCATGTCGATGAATAACTCATGGAACACCTGGTTTTGGTCCATGTGGGCCAATAACTGCGACGTGCTGGCGCCCACGTACGAACGCTCCAACGCCGTCCTCAAGCAGAACGGCTGGAAGTCCAAGATGACGGACCAGTGCATGCGCGAAGTGGCCGAGTTCTGGTGGGACAACATCAACACCCACAAGATCAGCCCCAAGGGCATGCCGGCCTATGACCGCAACGAGGCCAACGCCATCTTCACCTCGGGCAATGCGGCGTTCACCGTGTCGGATTCCTCGAACTGGGGCAGCTTCGATGACCCGGCGAAATCGAAAGTGGCAGGCAAGGTGGGGATAGGATTCCTGCCCAAGGGTCCCAGCCGCAAGGAATACATCGCCTGGAACGATGCCTGGGGTTGGGCCATTCCGAAGTCGGCCTCGCCGGAGCGCAAAGCGCTGGCCAAGCAGATGCTGTCGGGCATGTTGCTGGACGAGCAAGGGCAGATCGAACTGTTCGCCAAGACCGGCGCGCCGCCACCCAATAAGAAATTGTGGGACAAGATCGCCGAGGTCAATCCCAAAATGGTCGAACTGAAGGAGCACAGCCTGGATGTTCCTACACAGATTCACGGAGGCTATTACTTCGAAGCCTGGCCGGCCGTGCACAAGGCCTTTTCCGACGCGGCGATCAAGGCGGTAGTGGGTAAGCGCGAGGACATTCCCAAGGCATTGGCGGAGGGCGCCCCCTTGGTGACGCAAGCCGCCAACCCATGAGGTGATCCTGCTTGGCCTCCGCGACCGCGGTCTTGCAGAAGGATGAGCCTTCAGGCAAGACCGCGCAGTCGGAGACGGTCCCCCTATCCGGACTCAAGTGTTCTACATCGGAAAACAGGCAGATGGCTGAAATCGTACTTACCCAGTTGAACAAGCATTATGGCTCGGCGCATCACGCCGTAAAGGATGTCAACCTGACCATCGCGGACAAGGAGTTCGTCGTGCTGGTCGGCCCGTCCGGCTGCGGCAAATCCACGACCTTGCGCATGATTGCCGGTCTGGAGGACATCAGTACTGGAGAAATCCGCATCGGTTCGCAGGTGGTGAACCGTCTGCCGCCCAAGGACAGGGACGTGGCGATGGTGTTCCAGAACTATGCGCTTTACCAGCACATGACCGTCTACGACAACCTGGCATTCGGGCTGCGCAACAAGAAAATCGACGAGGCCAAGATCAAGGCCGAGATCGATCGCGCCGCGGACATACTGGGGCTCAACGAACTGATGAAGCGCAAGCCCAAACAGTTGTCGGGCGGCCAGCAGCAACGCGTGGCCTTGGGCCGCTGCATCGTCAGAAAGCCCAAGGTCTTTCTGTTCGATGAGCCTTTATCCAATCTGGACGCCAAGCTGCGCACGCTGATGCGGCTGGAGATCAAGCGCCTGCGCACACGCATACCCACGACTTCCGTGTTCGTGACGCACGATCAGGTCGAAGCCATGACGCTGGGCGACCGCGTGGTCGTGATGAAAGACGGCAATATCCAGCAAGTGGGCACTCCGCTGGAGGTGTATAGCCGGCCTGCCAACAAATTCGTTGCCAGCTTCATTGGCGCGCCATCCATGAACTTCATCCGGGTGACGCTGCGTTCCGAGGGAGACGCTCTGTTTGCCTCGGCCCCCGGACTGGAGGTACGCATTCCCCCGGCACGCGCCGCGGCGCTGGCAGCGTGGCAAGGACGAGAGCTGACGCTGGGCTTGCGGCCGGAACATTTGTCGGTGGCAGGGGCCAACGGGGGGGCGAACGGCGCGGGTAGCGATCAACAGGTGATCGGCAACGCCACGGTCGACGTCGTGGAGCAGTTGGGTGTGGAAATCGTGCTGGAAACGCGGCTCGGCACCCTCCCCTTGACCGTGTCGCGGGTGGACGCGAATTCCGCCATCAAGTCGGGCGACGGCATTCGGGTGACGACATCTGGCGAGCACCTGCACTTCTTCGATACCGACACTGAACTTTCCATCCGATAGCGGAGGCAGCATGGGCAAGGAACAACCCCAGGAAGGCGCCTTGCGGCGCATTCTGATTACCGGTGCGGCCGGCACCATAGGGCGCGTGCTGCGCCAGCATATGCGCGGGCATTACGATCTTCTGCGTCTGGCCGACATCGCCCCGCAAGAGCCGGCGGGCCCCGGGGAAGAAGTATGCGATCTGGACATTCGCGATCCGCAATCCGTCCAACAATGCATGCAGGATATCGACTGCGTGCTGCATTTCGCCGGCGTGCCGGAAGAAGCGCCGTGGCCGCAAATATTGTCATTGAACATAGACGGCGTGTACAACGTCTTCGAGGCGGCCAGAATCCAGGGCGTCAAGCGGGTCATCTTCGCCAGTTCCAACCACGCGGTGGGTTTCCATCGGCGCGAACGTTTCCTGGACAATGAGGTGCAACCCAGGCCCGACACGCGTTATGGGGCCTCCAAGGTTTTCGGCGAGGCGTTGGGCCGTCTTTATGCGGACAAGCATGGATTGTCCGTGGCGTGCCTGCGCATCGGCACCTTTCGTACACCTGACAGGCCGAGTGAGCCGCGCCAATTGCTAAGCTGGCTCAGCCACGGCGACATGGTGCGGCTGGCGCGCCGCTGCATCGACTATCCCGAGTACCATTTTCTGGTGGCTTATGGTGTGTCGAAGAACCTGCGCAGCCGGTGGGATAATTCGAATGTGAAATTCCTGGGCTACGAGCCTCAGGATGATTCCGAGGCGTTCGCGGCCGACATCTTCGCCAAGTCCGGCACTGAAGATCCGATCGCGGCGCAATTCCATGGCGGCTTCTTCTGCCCGATGGAATTCTCCGGCGATACCAACGCCATCGATTGATGGTTCGCACCCTGTACAAAGCACTGCTAAACGAAGGAAAACAGCTATGACCCGCGGCGATGGAGACACTGTCAAGAGCCGCGCGTCCCGCCCCCGTTCCAACGCCGTGACGGCACGAGACGTGGCACGCGAAGCTGGGGTATCGGTGGCGACGGTTTCACGTGTCTTGAACGGCAATAGCAAGGTCGCCGATGCCTTGCGCCAGGAAGTGTCGGCGGTGGCGCAGCGTCTGGGCTATACGCCCAATGCGGGCGCGCGTGCCTTGGCCTCGCAGCGTTCACACAGTATTGGCGCCATCATTCCCACGATCGAAAACGTCAATTTTTCCGCCGGCCTGGCGGCATTGCAGCGACGCGTGAACGAGGCCGGCTATACCTTGCTGCTGGCCAGCTCCAATTACGATCACGGGGAAGAACTGCGGCAGGTGCGGGCCTTGTCCGCGCATGGTCTGGCGGGGCTGATGCTGGTCGGGGCACAGCGCCTGCCCCAAGTGTATGAGCTGCTGGAGTCCAAGCGCATTCCCTATGTCAACGGCTGGGTGCTGGACGAAGCGCATCCCTGTGTCGGCTTCGACAATATCGCCGTGGGCCGCACCTTGGCCAATTATCTGCTGGATCTGGGCCACAAGGACTTTGGCATCATCGCGCAACCGTCCGGGATCAGCGATCGTTCGGCGGGGCGTATCGCGGGCGTGCGCGAAGCCTTGGGCAGCCGGGGCCTGGCGCTGCCGCAAGAACGCCTGATCGAGCGCACCTTGAATTTGATCGACGGGCAGCTGGCGCTGCGTACGTTGATGAGCTCACGCAATCCGCCCACGGCCATCATTTGCGGCAGCGACACCATCGCGTTCGGCGCGCTGGTGGAGGCCAGGAAAATCGGCATCCGCGTGCCGGAGGACTTGTCGATAACGGGCATCAATGACAACGAGTTCGCCGCGCACTTGAGTCCGCCGCTGACGACGATACATCTGCCGTCGGCGGAAATCGGCGAGCGCAGCGCCGACTATCTGTTGAGCAAGATCAGCGGTCAACCCGTGGCGGCCAGCACGCCGGTGCAGTTCAGCCTGATCGTACGCGCCAGCACCGCGCCGCCGCCGCGCAAGCGCAAGACGGTGGTGTAGTCGGGTAGCGACATCACCTGCACCACCAGGCGCGCGCCCAAGGCAGCGCAAGTGCGCCTGGCCGTCTCGAAGCGCGATATGAAAATGCTTGTCATCCGTCATTTTTGTAGTAACATGACTACATTCTTAAGCTTACAAGGTGCAGCCATGACCATCACCACCTTATCAAGTCGTGAATTCAATCAAGGCGCAAGCGAGGCAAAACGGGCCGCAAGCAAGGGACCGGTCTTCATCACAGACCGGGGCAAGCCAGCCCATGTGCTTTTGAGCTTTGACGATTATCAACGGCTGACAAAGCAGCGCCGCAACATTGCCGATGCACTTGCAATGCCGGGCATCGCTGATATCGAGTTTGACCCGCCGCGCGCAACCATTGAACCCCGGCCGGTTGATTTCTCATGATGTTTGTTCTCGATACGAATGTAGTGTCCGAACTGCGTAAGGTGCGGACGGGAAAAGCCGATGCAAACGTGGCTGCCTGGACGGAAAGCGTAGACGCCACCGAACTTTTTGTGTCCGCAATTACCATCATGGAACTGGAACTGGGTGTTCTATCCATTGAGCGCAAGGACGCAACCCAAGGGGCTGCCCTGCGCGCCTGGCTGGAGTACCACGTTTTGCCCGAGTTTTACGGCCGCACGCTGCCTGTAGATACCGCCGTGGCGCAACGTTGCGCCCGTTTGCATGTGCCCGACAAGAGAGGCGAACGCGATGCACTAATTGCAGCGACGGCCCTTGTGCATGGCATGACAGTGGTCACTCGTAATGTCGCTGACTTCAAGCCCACCGGCGTGACCATCCTTAATCCCTGGGAGGTTGTGAACTGACCGTAGCAAATCATCGTGGGCTGGCCGTTATCAATCTCGTGGCGCTTTACCCAGTCCAGCGGCGTTTGCGACGAGGAAGACGTAAATCTCGTGCACGAACGTTTGAAAGCCGCCAGAGAGCACTGCGAAACGTATCACGTGAAATCTGAAGGCAAAAAAATCGTGAATCATTCCAAAAAGACCGCCATCACTGCCGGCACACGCAATGTCTTTGAAGACCTAGGGCTACCCGATGCGGTTGAGCGTCAGACAAAGACACGCCTGGCACTTGCCGTCGATGAGCTGATCAAGTCACGCAAGCTCAAACAGCGAGAAACCGCGGAAGTGCTGGGAATTCCCCAACCGAAGGTGTCTGCGCTGAAGAACTATCGCCTCGATCAATTCTCCATTGAGAAGCTTATGGAGTTCTTGACTGCCCTAAATCAGGATGTCGAGATCATGATTCGTCCGCGCATGTCTGCAGATGTGGGTCATATCGCAGTATTCGCAGCCCGATAACAGGGTCAGCCGGCACCCTAGTAGGTGCATTCGGCAGGGCGCACCAAAGCAAAGGGCTGCTAGCGATATCTCCGCCAACAGCCCTGAACTCTGCTGGCTGAAATTGGCTCGAACACTCGACCTACGGATTAAGAGTCCGCTGCTCCACCGACAACTCTCACGACTTCCCAACCATCGACCGCAGCACCCCATCGCGCCGGATCAGCCCGTGGTACAGCGCCGCGGCGAAATGGGCGACGAACGTCAGGAAGAACAGATAAGCCAGCCAGCGATGCGCCAGCCGCAGCCATGCGAACACGGCCGGATCGGCCGGCGCGATGGCCGGCAGCGTCACGCCCGCCCACAGCGTCACCGGATACCCGCCCGCCGACACCATGGCCCAGCCGATCAGCGGCATCGCGATCATCAGCCCGTACATCGCCAGATGCGAGCCATGCGCGGCCAGCTTCTGCCACGCTGGCAGGTCCGCCGGCAAGGGCGGCTGCCGCGACGCCAGCCGCACGATCAGCCGCAAACAGGCTAGCACCAGCACCGCCGCCCCCAGCGGCCGGTGGATCGACAGCAGCACGTCGTGCCAGGTGGAGACGGTCGCCGTCATGCCCACGCCGATGAACAGCATGGTAAGAATCATCACGGCCATGAGCCAGTGCAGCAGGCGCGCGGGCCAGACAAATACGGTTTTCATCATTTCTTCTCCGAAGACAGGGGAGCCGCGCCGGGAACACCGGCTTCTTCACTGGTGCGTCGCAGATAGGAATCCGCGTAGGCCGCCGAACGGGCCGCCAACAACGGATCTCCGGAAACCTGAATGCCCTTGGGCAATACCGTGGGGTCGTAATTGACGTCGCGACAGGGTCCGCTGTCCTGCGGTGTCACGTCATTCAGTACCAGGGTGCCGGCGTCTATGGTCTTGCGGTCGGCGGGCCAGGCCTTGGTGGCGTCATCGACAGGGTCGCCAGGGGCCGCAAGCGTCAACTCCAGTTTCCAGCTTTGCGCACCAGCCGCGATCCGGCGGGGCAGATCCTCGCGCAGGATGTCCGGTTCGCCGGCTGCCGCCACCTGGCCGGCGCCATCTGTCTGTTGCGGAACCATGCGCCAGCGCACCGCCTGCCGGGCGCTGTCCTTGTTCACCAGATAGAAAGCGTTCAAGGAGTAATACGTCTCGGTGGCGAAGCTGGCGCTGGGCTTGGCTCCCTTCACCCACGCCAGGAACTCGGCCATTTCCGGATGCGCGCCGACGAAGGCTTTGACCTTCGCGGGGTCGGGCTTGCCGGTCTTCGGATCGGGCGCGCTGGCGGTCAGCTGTTCGTAGAAGGCTTGCGGGGTCGCCAAGGGGAAGACGGGCATACTGTTCATGCCGGTGCGCCACTGCTGGCCGTCCGGCGCCGTCAACCGCAATGCCATGCTGCGGATCGGCACACTGCTGTCCGGCGCGTAGGGATTGCCGCCCGGCAGCGCGAAGCGGCCCACCACGGGGCTCTTCCGCGTTTCGAAGAAGGACGCGGTGGAATAGGCACTGGCCGCCCCGTTGCCTTCGAAGTAGCCGCTCACACAGATGCCTTTCGCGTGATTGCGCCGGTAGCCCGCATGCTCGCCGCTATTGGCCTGCAAAGCATCGACGACCTTTTTCGGGGTCAGCCGCGCGGGCGCCAGCCAGCCACCGGCATAACCGAAGGCAAGCACCACCACCGCGACCGCGCCGCCGATGGCCACCCAACGCAGCGGACGGTTACCCGGATCGCCGTTTGATGAACTCTGTCCCATGAAAATGACTCCCGACCGATGAGGTCTTGTGCTGAACCGCTGTAAGACGCCGGAGTCGGCGGTTTATTCCTTTAAACTTTTTTTGTTTTTGATGGAATAAGACGCCGCCTCGAACGTCTAACGATGGCGATTGGCGTTTTTCCCCCGTGAACTTCGGGCGCGGGTCTAGTTGCGGCGTGTCGCGCGCGCTATCGTGCGCTTTGCTGTGGCGTCTTGTTGCGCTGATCCCCGTCGCTTCTGTCCGCGCAAACCTGGAACGCCGGCCCGCTTATGTCTTCGACTGAACTAGACACTCAATTGCGTGAACTGATCCCGCGGCTGCGGCGCTTCGCGCTATGGCTGACCCGTGACGTCCACGCCGCTGACGATCTGGTGCAGTCCACCATGGAGCGGGCCCTGTCGCGTTGGTCCACCCGGCGCGGCGACGACAGCTTGCGCAGTTGGCTGTTCACGATCCTGCACCGGCGCTTCCTGGACGGTCAGCGCAGTGCCAAGCGCCACACCCGGCTGCTAGGCAGCCTGCAGGAACCCGACGAACCGCACTGGCCATCGGCCGAGCACATGGCGAGCACCCGCGCGACGCTCAACGCCTTCAGTGAACTGTCGGCCGAGCAGCGCGGCCTGCTGCTGCTGATCGCGGTGGAGGGTTTCAGTTACCAGGAGGCCGCCGACCTCCTGGATGTGCCCATCGGCACGGTAATGTCACGGCTTTCCCGCGCACGGCAGGCCTTGCGCCAGTTGAGCGAGGGCAAGCGCCCGGCGCCTTTATTGCGAGTCATGAAATGAGCATTCCCCCAGACGAAGACGATATCAATGCGCAGGCCGCTGGCAAGGTCGGCAAAGACAAGCGCCATTCGTATGCCGATGAAGACGTGCTGCATGCCTACGCCGACGGCCGGCTCGACGACGAAGCGCGCCAGGCCATCGAACGGCGTTTCGCGCGGCATCCGGACCAGGCCACGCGGGCGCGCGCCTGGGCGCAAGACGCGCGCAAGCTGCGGGATGAGCTCGACGACGTGCCCCTGCCCGACTTCAATCCCGCCTTGGATCCCGCTGCCATCCGTGCCGGACAAGCCGCGCGCTTGAGAAGCAGGTGGGCCATCGCGGCGTCATTGGTGCTTTGCCTGGGCCTGGGTACAGTAGGCGGTTGGCAGGCCCGCGACTGGCGCGCTGCCGACACGTCCTTGCGCGCCTTGCCGATGAGCGATGCGATCGCGGCCTACAAGTTGATGGTGGTCGACCGCAGTGCACCGGTCGACTTCAGCGGGTCGAACGCGGAAGAAATGCAGGCATGGCTGGCGCGCAGTGTCGGGCCGGGCGCGAAGCTACCGGATCTGGGCACGGCGGGATTCCAGCCACGCGGGGGACGCTTGTTCGCCACCGAGCGCGGCGCCGCGGCCATGGTGCTTTACCAGGACGCCGAAGGACATACGCTCAGTTTCTATGTCCGGCCTCCGGAGTCGCCCCAGCGCCTGCTGCCGGCCGGCCAGCGTGCCGATGGCGGACTGATCGCGCGCTACGGCACAAGGCAGGGCCTGCTTTTCGCCGTCGTCGGGCCGGAAGCCAGCCTGGACCGGAACGCCGTGTCCCGCGCACTGGATGAACAGACTTGAATTGATGTCGCGGAAAAAGGCCGTCGTGTGGGTTGATTTGCAAGATCAGCCCACACGACGGCCTTTGAAGCATCCAGCTACTGCCGAACCCCGTCGCTTAGTGAACCTTGGCGGCGTTGTTAGGATTGTTCGGACACAAGCCGCACTGGCTCAGCGCCTGCTGCATGCTGCATACCGAACGGCGGCAGGCCACCACCTTGATACCGGCGCGCTGGGCCGAATGGCGGAACGTCTTCATGACGTTATGGCCAAGGAAATCGGTCAGCAGAATCACCAGTTGCGTGCCCGTGGGCAACGCCAAACCCCGTTTCTGATGTGAAGGATCACGGCCACTGATGTGGTGCGTGATCGAAATATTGTGTCCCTTCAGCAAGTCCGGAATATTGCCTAGCCGGTCCGCCCCCACCACCACTGCGCTTAGTCCCGCCATGAGAATTCCCTCGTTGCGTCGTTGAAGTGGAATTAATGATAATGATTCTTGTTTGTTTGAGCAAGTAAATGAGAAGACTTCTTATTTATATTATTTATTGCCGGACGTAAAGACATAGGGGTTTAAGTAGGGAGGCGGATCAGCCTAGGCTGCTCGAACGCCCAAAAACAAAACGGGCTCCGCCATCGCTGGTGGAGCCCGCCGCGGGCACTCGCTACGGCCGGGCAAGACCCGGCAGTGTGCTTAGTCGCCCTGCTGCCCTTGCACAGCCTTGGCCACCACGTTGCGCGTCAATGCCGGCGCCATCATCTCGATGAAGGTGTAGACATAGTCGCGCAGGAACACGCCCGCCTTCACCCCCACCCGCGTCGTGTGGGTGCCGAACAGATGCCCCACCGGCAGGCCGATCAGGCCGGTGTCGCGGCGCGGATCGTAGGCCACCCCGGCGATGATGCCGATACCCAGGCCAACATCCACATAAGTCTTGATCACGTCCGCGTCGATGGCTTCCAGCACGATATCCGGATGAATGCTCTGGCTGGCGAAGACCTCGTCTATCGTCGAACGGCCGGTAAAGGCGCGGTCATAGGTGACGATGGGGAAGGCCGCCAGTTGCTCCAGGGTCAAGCGTTTGGCTTCGCTGGACTTCAGCTCGGCCAGCTCGTGATCCGGCCGCACCACCACGGTATGTTCCCAGGTGTAGCAGGGCAACGTCGCCAGGCCCGGCGTCAAGGCCAGGGATTCCGTGGCGATCGCCAGATCGGCCTGTTCATGCAACACCATTTCCGCCAGCTGCGACGGGCTGCCTTCGGCCAAGGACAAATGCACCTTGGGAAATTGTTTGCGGAAGGCGGGAATCACGCGTGGCAACAGGTAGCGCGCCTGCGTATGGGTACATGCAATCACCAGACCGCCCTCATCGCGGCGGGCGAATTCATCGCTGACCTTCTTCAGGTTATCGACTTCGCGCATGATGCGATCGATTACCTGCGACACAGCCAGGCCAGGCTTGGTCAGGCCCTTGATGCGCTTGCCATGGCGTTCGAAGATCTTGACGCCCAGTTCATCCTCGAATTCGATGATGGCCTTGGAAACGCCAGGTTGGGACGTATAAAGCATGCGCGCGGCTTCGGTGAGGTTGAAGTCGCGACGGATGGTTTCTCTAACGAAGCGGAATTGTTGCAGGTTCATGAGGGATCCCTAAGCTGGACCCCAATTATAGGTAATAAAAAACCCATTCAAAATTCCAAATACGTATAAGCTTAGCTTTCCCTTCCGCTTAGTGATGGGCTGGATTCACGGGCATGTGCTCCGCGGTATGGAATATCGGCCCAGCTTGGCTATCGCGTTTAGCGCCATGTTCGCGGCGCATGGAACCGCAACATCCGTCAAGTTGAAACATCCATGTACCATCCAAGTAGATGGTTATAGGATGCCTGCATGCCTCCCCGCACCCCCACCCTCGCAGCCGCTCCCAAGCCCCCGGATGAAAAGATCACCATCAACCTGGGCTATGTCGATCTTGGCCAGATTGATCTCCTGGTTCAGGAAGGGTTCTACGCGAACCGTACCGATCTCATCCGAACCGCCATCCGTAACCAGCTTGCCACCCACGGTGACGCCGTGCGCCAAGCGGTCAGCCGCAAAACGCTGGTCCTGGGAATCCAGCACTACTCCACCGACGATTTGCGCCAGGTCCAGGCCGCGGGGGAAATGCTGCAGATCCGCGTGCTGGGACTTGCGACGATCGCGTCCGACGTCACTCCCGAACTGGCACTTGCCACCATCGAATCCTTAACGGTACTGGGCGCCCTGCATGCCAGCGCCGCCGTCAAAGCCGCCCTGCGTCAGCGCATTCGCTGACCACCTTCTACTACCGTCAAGGTAATTGCCATGCACCCCGGATTCCAGCAACTCATGCAACAGGCGACCCGCCTGACACAGGCCGGCGATCTCACCGCCGCCACAGCCGCCATTCAAGCCGCGTTACGGGGCGGCGCGCCCGCCGCCAATTCCGTGTCCGCGTTGGATGAATCCAACATCATTGATGTGCAAGCCCGGGAGATTCCGGAATCCACTGAAGCTCCCGCGACGACCGCAACGACTGCAACGACCGCGGCGACGCCCGAAAAAATCGTTACACCCGCCCGCCCATCGCCCGCGTCCGGTGACACGTTTATCGCGGGGTCGTTCCGCAATGCAGCGGGGCAGCGCAGCTACAAGCTCTATGTGCCGCCCAACGCAGGCGCCCGACCCATGCCCTTGGTCGTCATGTTGCATGGCTGTACCCAGGACGCCGACGATTTCGCCGCCGGCACCGCCATGAACGATGCGGCCCGCGCGCAAGGCTTCTACGTGCTGTATCCCGTCCAGCCGCCCCAGGCGAATCCCCAGAAGTGCTGGAACTGGTTCAAGCACAATCACCAGCAGCAGGGCCGGGGCGAACCTGCCATCATCGAGGGCATGACGCGTTCAGTGATGGAAGCTCACGCCATCGATCCCCAGCGCGTCTATGTGGCCGGTTTGTCGGCGGGCGGCGCGATGGCCGCGATCCTGGCCAACGCTTATCCCGGGCTGTATGCGGCCGCCGGCGTGCATTCGGGGCTGGCACCAGGCGTGGCGGCGGACCTGCCGTCCGCGCTCGCCGCGATGAAAGGCAGTGGCCGCCCGGTGCCCACGCAAGCGGGTCCCGGCGTACCCACCATCGTGTTTCATGGGGACCGCGATGCGACCGTGCATCCGAATAATGCGCAAGCGGTGGTGACGGCTTGCGTGGGGTCATCTGCCCAGGTCGAGACGCGCCGGGTGGAGGGCGTGAACAACAAGCGCCACAGCACCAAGCATCTCTACCGCAACCCTGCGGGTGACATCGTCGCCGAACGTTGGGAGATCCATGGTGCCGGCCACGCCTGGGCCGGCGGCACGGCGAACGGGTCCTATACGGACCAGAACGGACCCGATGCGACCGCCGAAATGCTGCGGTTCTTTCTTGAGCATTCCTTGGTCACCAGGCAGTAAGCAGCAAGCAGTGGGAAATTGGCAGCGTGAAGCAAACCGTGTAAATCAAGCAGTATGAAGCGGCCGGTACGAAGCAGGCAGAGGGAAGAAAGCATTAGCCACTACCCGTCGCTGAAGGACCACCACGCTGACGACCCAGCGCGTTTGCGAGATTCGCGGGTCGTTAAACTGTCGTGATGAGCCCACGACAAGATTCAGCGCCAGACCGGCTGACCTCCTATTTCCGCAGCGACGAAAAGATCCGCAGCCGCAGCGTCAGTCGCATCGTGTTGTCTGGCATGGTCGACGTGCCCACGCCGTCCGCACGCCTGCTGGCCGATTGGGATAGGGAGATTTCGTCGCGTATGATCCTGGAGGCAGGGGATGTCGAACCTTTGCCGCTTGCCCGTGCACGAGTTCGCTGGCCGGATTACGGCCTTTGCGTTCAGGCAGCCGATGAATGGACTAGCGCCCAAGGCCTGCCCGGCATCCTCGCCGCCAGCGACGTGGCGCTGATGGCCTGCCGGGGCGCGCGCTACCACCATGACGGCCTGCAGTATGGCAGCGCGGCCTTCTGCAATCTCTTCCTGAGCGAAGACGTGGGGCTGGACGTGCATTTTCCGGCGACAGGCGTTCGTATTCCTCTACGCCGAGGAACCGTGCTGATCTTCGACACCTGCCAACCACACGGCGTCATCCGCCGCGACCGCGACAGTTTCAACGAAGCAGACTTTCCGTCCGACCAAGACAACGTCCAGATTTTCTTGACCTGGGAGCTTCCAATCGGAAATCCCGAAGTGGCACGCTCACTTGGGATCGAATTCGACATCATCCCGCCCACAGCGCTCCTCCACGACGAGGAGCAAATCCTCTTGGACGACGCACCCGCCATGGTTTGTCCAGCGTCGGGACGTTGGCACCGTTCGCTATAGCTCAGACACGACATCGACTACGCTGACCCTCGACCGCGATGACCATCATTATCCGGGGTCATCCGCACTACCGCGGCAACCTCGCCACGATATCGCTCACTCCAACCAGTTCTCCAAGGCAAGACCGCGGATACGTTCGAACTCGCGGGTGTTGCCCGTCACTAGCGTCAGGCCGAGGGCGTGAGCATGGGCGCCGATCAATAGATCGTTGGCCCCTATCGGCGCTCCCGCCGCCTCCAACTCGGCGCGGATCCCACCGTATTCTGCGTCGGCTGGAATATCCAGCGGTAAGACCGGAATCGTGTCGAGAAGGCTTTCCACTTTGGCGGACAGCTTGGCAGACCCCTTCTTGGCGCAGCCATAGCGCAGCTCGGCCGCGACGATGATGCTGGTGCATATCTGTCGATGGCCGACCCGCTCGATATTCCGCGCAGCCGGACCAGCCGGATCACGGATAAGCGAACTGATGATATTCGTATCCAGCAGATAGCCCCTCACAGGAGATCCTCCGGATGAGTAGGCAAGTCGGAGATATCGGGGAATTGGTCGTCCGCCCCGAGCGGCTCTTCCGTTTTCCATAGCGCCAGCAATTCTATGATGTTGCTTGGCTTGGTCACGGGTTCGATGACGAGTTTGGCACCCTCACGGTGGATCAAGACGCGATCCCCGGGCAACTCAAATTCAGCGGGGATACGCACCGCCTGACTACGGTTATTGCGGAACAGCCTCGCTTCTCGAGGCTTGGAAGAATGAACTGGAATAGCCACGATGCCACCTCACAATGTATATGCCACATTGTATATGCCATCCACCTGTATGAAAAGTGCGAACTGCGCGTGCCGTTGTCACGGTCAAACTTCCCCGTCAGCGGCGCCCGCCGTCACGCGACGAACAGCGCCTCGTTTCCCTGGAAAATTTGGACCACTGCATCGACAACCGTGCGGACAGCGATGTTTTTGCGGTCGAGGCGGCGGGTCAGCAGCCAGATTTCGCGCGCTGGGGGCGTGGCCGGCATGGGGCAATAGCGCAAGGCCGGGTCCTGGCGGCCGATGTAGTGCGGCAGCAGCGTCAACCCGACGCCGGTGCGGGCCGCTATCGCCTGCCCTACCTGGTTGTTGGCACGGAAAGCCACGCGCGCCTGCGGGTACTGGCGCGCCAGCCACGCGGCTTCCGGCAAATCAGCGTTGATTTCATCGAAGCCCACGAACACAAGCTCCCCACCTTCTTCGACCCCGCTGCACACTTCAGGCGTGCCGTAAAAGCCATAAGCCATGCTGCCCAAGGGCTTGGCAATCACGTCACCATCCGCCGGCCGCCCCAGCCGGATGGCGATGTCGGCCACGTGGCGGTCCAGGCTGACCGCCCGCACATCTGCGGCCAGGTCGATATCCAGGCCGGGGAAGCGCGCCGGCACCTGCGCCAACCGCTCGATGAGAAAGCCCAGCGCCAAACCCGGCGGGGCGTTGACGCGCACAAGCCCACGTGGCGTACCGTCCTGCCCGCCCCGGCCCAAGGTCTGGATCGCGCTTTCCATATCGCCAGCCGCTGCAAGCATGCGGTGACCCGCCGGCGTCAGCACATAGCCCGTTGGGCGCCGCTCCACCAGCTTTTCCCCAAAGCTTGCCTCCAAGGACCGCAGCCGGCGCGCGATGGTCGCGTGGTTGACCGCCAGCAGCCGCGCCGCCGCTGACAGACTGCCATGACGACCCAGCGCCAGGAAGACACGGATGTCCTGCCAATCCAGCTCTGTGCGTTTTTTCTCAGTCATTGATAAAGGATAGCGAATTCCGCACAAGGCTGCACGCGCCTATCTTTCCATTCACGCAACCTTTCATCCCGCCCAGCCGGCGATATCCCGCCAGCCTCGAACAAGGAACACACCATGAACACCACCACCAAAGTCGCCATCGTCACCGGTGCCTCGCAAGGCCTCGGCGCCGGCATCGTACAGGCCTACCGCAAGCTCGGCTATGCCGTCGTCGCCAACTCCCGCAACATCAGCCCGTCCAGCGACGACATGCTGATCATCGTCGCCGGGGATATCGGTGACCGCGCCACCGCGCGCAAGATCGTCGATACCGCCATCGAACGCTTTGGCCGCATCGACACGCTAGTCAACAACGCCGGTATCTTCATCAGCAAGCCCTTCACCGACTACACCGTCGAGGACTACACGCGAGCCCTGCACGTGAACCTGGACGGCTTCTTCCACATCACGCAGGCCGTGCTGCCCCATATGCTGCGGCAGGAACATGGCCATATCGTGCAGATCACCACGACGCTGGTCAATCAGGCCATCGCCGGCGTGTCCGCGGGACTGGCCTCGCTGACCAAGGGCGGACTGGACGCCGCCACCCGTGGCCTGGCCATCGAATACGCCAAGCAAGGCATACGCGTGAATGCCGTCGCGCCCGGCATCATCAAGACGCCCATGCACGCGCCGGAAACGCATGACGCCCTCGCCCAGTTGCATCCCATGGGCCGTATGGGCGAGACCGAGGACATCGTCGAGGCCGTGCTGTATCTTGAACGCGCCGGCTTCGTTACCGGCGAAACGTTGAATGTCGACGGCGGACAGCACGCCGGCCGCTGGTAATCGCCGACCACCCAGGAGCCCACCATGCCCTATGTCAACATCAAAGTCACCCGCGAAGGCACCGCGCCCGGCGCCACCGCCACCACCGCGGAGCAGAAGAAAGCCCTCATCAAAGGCGTCAGCGATTTGCTCTTCGAAGTCCTGGGCAAGCCGCAAGCCTCGACCTTCGTCGTCATCGATGAAGTGGAAATGGAAAACTGGGGCGTGGGCGGTGTCACCGTGCCGGAATACCGCGCCCAGCAGCGCGGTAGCGGGGCCACGCCCACGAAGGCGGATAGCTGACACCTGCGGAGTCGACGGCGCGGCGTTGGCAAACGATGTCCGCCGGGGCACGGGCGACAAGTGTCGTTCGACGGGCAACGTCCGCCGAATAAGAAAAATGCCTGTGCGATTCAATCGCACGGGCATTTTCAAAGCCGACCACGCAGCAGCTGACCTCGCCAGCCCGGCAGCCGTCCAGACGACCGTGGGGCTGACGCCGGACGGACACTATTTCATCGAAATAGTCGAATTCACCGTGCGTCCATGTCCCGACCAACGCGCGGTAATGGTCTTGGTCTGCGTCCAGAACTGCACCGCCTGCTTGCCGTTCGGCCCCAGGTCGCCAAGCTTGGACCCACGCGAACCGGTGAAGCTGAACCAGGCCACCGGCACCGGAATGGGAATGTTGATCCCGATCTGGCCGACGTCGATGCTGTTCTGGAAATAGCGCGCCGCGGCCCCATCCTGGGTGAACAACGCCACGCCGTTGCCATTGGGATTGCCATTGATGAAGGCCACCGCATCTTCCAGCGTCTCCACCTCGACCACACACAGCACCGGCCCGAAGATCTCCTCGGTATAGATCTTCATCTCGCCCTTGACCCCTGAAAACACCGTGGGTCCGACGAAATTGCCCTTCTCGAAACCGCTGATCTTCACGTCGCGGCCATCGAGCAGCAGTTGCGCGCCCTCGTCCACCCCCTGCTGGATCAGGCTTTCCACCCGTTTGCGCGCCGCCGGCGACACCAGGGGGCCAAGGTCAGCCTGCCGATCCGTTCCACTATTGACCTTCAGCTTGCGTGCACGCTCGACAAATTCCGGCAGCCATTCGCGCGACTGGCCGACGAACACCGCGACCGATGTCGCCATGCAGCGCTGGCCGGCCGCGCCGAAAGCAGCGCCCAGCAACTGATTCAGCACCACTTCGGGATCCGCATCGGGCAGCACCACGCAGTGATTCTTCGCGCCCATCATCGCCTGGCAACGCTTGCCGGCCTCCGAGGCGCGGTGATAGATCTCCGTTCCCACTCGCGTGGAGCCGATGAAGGACACCGCCTTGATGTCCGGGTGATCGCATATGCCCATGGCGATATCCGGCCCGCCATGCACGACGTTCAACACGCCCGGTGGCAGGCCCGCTTCCAACGCCAGTTGCGCCAGGAACAGCGAAGCCGTCGGATCCTGCTCGGAGGGCTTGAGGATGAAAGTATTGCCGCAGGACACGGCAATGGGGAACATGAAGCAAGGCAGCATCACGGGAAAGTTGAAGGCCGTGATACCGGCGCACACGCCCAAGGGCTGGATCAGCGTATAGACGTCGATGCCTGACGCGGCGTTTTCCGCGTATTCGCCCAACTGCAGGCTGGCGATGGCGCAAGCGTGCTCGACCACTTCCAGGCCGCGGCCCACCTCGCCTTCAGCATCGGGCAACGTCTTGCCGTGTTCGCGCGTGATCATCTCGGCCAGCTTGCCGATGTTGTCGCGCAGCAATTGCTGGAACTTCAGCATCACGCGCATGCGTGTGCCCTGGCCCGCATTGCGCCAGGTCTGGTAGGCCTCCTTGGCATTGGCGACGGCGCGGTTCAGTTCCTCGGGCGTGGCGAAAGGCACTTGCGCCACCACCTCCTGGGTCGCGGGATTGATGACGTCGCGCCACTGCGTGGTCTGCGATTGCACCAGTTCGCCGCCGATCAACAGGGGCAGGCGGGGGATGTCGGTCATGATGGTCTCCTCGTAAACAGTGTTATTGGCGCGCGGTCTGCTGCACCAGCGGGCAAGTGGAATCGGTCAGAGGCTGGAAGGCATCGGCGGCGGGAATCACCGATACCAGGCGCGAATAGTCCCACTCGCCACGCGATTCGGACGGCGTCTTCACCTGGTACAGATACATATCGTGGATCACACGGCCATCGGGACGGATGGAGGCATTACGCATGATGGGATCGTCGATGGGCATGCGCCGCATCTGCGCCGCCACCTTGTCGGCGTCGGTCGTGCCGGTGGCCGCGACAGCGCGCAGGTAATGCAGCACGCTGGAATAGACGCCGGCCTGGGTCATTGTCGGCTTCAGCCCGCGGAAGGCCTTCTCATAACGCGCCGACCACTGGCGGGAAGCGTCGTCATAGTCCCAATAGAAGCCATCCACATAGGAAAGCCCTTGCGCGTTCTGCAGGCCCAGCGCACGCAAATCGGACAGGAAAACCAGCAGCGACACCAAGCGCTGGCCGCCCGACACGATGCCGAACTCACGCGCCTGCTTGACGGCATTGACGGTGTCCTGGCCGCCGTTGGCCAAGGCCACCACCTGCGCCTTGGAAGACTGCGCCTGCAACAGATAGGACGCAAAATCCGGCGCATTCAGGGGATGGCGCACGCTGCCCAGCGTGGTGCCGCCCAGCGCTTTGACGGCCTTGGCGGTGTCGGCCTCCAGCGCATGGCCGAAGGCGTAGTCGACGGTGATGAAATA
Organism: Bordetella sp. LUAb4; assembly: GCF_021325795.1. Taxonomy (GTDB): domain Bacteria; phylum Pseudomonadota; class Gammaproteobacteria; order Burkholderiales; family Burkholderiaceae_B; genus Bordetella_C. Next base: position 1,057,211 of record NZ_JAHPZX010000002.1, read on the forward strand.
CCAGGACTTGCCGCCGTTCGCCACGGTCGCCTTGGCCGCCGCCACCGATTGCGAATAGGTGTCGAACATCCAGTGGAAACCGGTGGGCGAACATTCCTTGTTGGTCAGCGCCGTGGTAGCCGGGCCCGAAAACAGCGCGATGCGGTGCTTGTCACGGGCGATGCCTTGCACGGCCAGCGCCACCGCGGAATTGGTCAGGTCGGCGATGGCGTTCACATTGTCCTGGTCGAACCATTCACGCGCGCGCGCCGCACCGACGTCGGCCTTGTTCTGGTTGTCGGCCGATACCAGCGTGATCTTCATACCCTTGCATTGGGAGGCAAGGCAATCATCGATGGCCATCTGCGCCGCCGCCACCGACCCGGCGCCCCCCATGGCGGCATAGTTGCCGGACATATCTGTCAGCACCCCGATCTTCACGGCGGGCTGGGCCGCGTGCGCGGCTTGCGGCTGCGCCAGGGCGCCCAACACGCCCACTACGCCTGCCGCGCCCAAGGACAGTTTGGGCAGGATGCGGCGAAGGCGGCCGAGGGTGGATGAAGCAAAAGGAAGTTGCGCGCGAGCGCGCGTCACGGCGCCCAGCGATGCTGGCGCGGCATTGCGGATGGTCATGGACTGTCTCCTGGTTCTTCGCTGCCGGCCGTGGGCGGTCTGACGCCACCTGCGGCCCGGGCGGTCTCTAACGGACCGTGGCCCAGTGTAGATGTGTAAAAATTCCCCAGCAACGGCATAAAATGCACATCGTTTGTGCGAAATTGCACAATCCAGGGAGTGAGATGTTTTTTGATGGGGGAGCCCCCCATCGTGCCCCGTTGGAAGGTCTTGGCCTGAAGCAGGATGGGGTCTCCCCCATCATTGAAACGCTACGCCGCAAGAAAAACGGAGACTTGATGCTGGATTGGGACAGCCTGCGCTATTTCCTGGCGGTGGCGCGCACACAGCGCGTCAGCGCCGCCGCCCGCCTGCTGGGTGTGGAGCACACCACCGTCGCGCGCCGCGTGCGCGCGTTGGAAGCCGAGATGGACATCCTGCTGTTCGAGAAGTCCCGCAGCGCGGGCTTCATGCTGACGGAGGACGGCCAGCGGCTGTTTGTCCACGCGGAGCAAATGGAAACCTGCGTGCACAATGCGCGCGAAAACCTGTCCGGGGTCGGCCAGGCGCTCTCCGGACACATGCGCATCGGCGCCACGGAAGGATTCGGCAGCTATGTGCTGACACCCCTGGCCGCCGACTTCCAGCGGCGCTATCCGCATATCACCCTGGACATCCTGCCTGTGCCGCGCTTCGTCAGCCTGTCCAAGCGCGAAGCCGACCTCGCCATCACCATCGAGCGCCCGCAGCGTGGCCCTTATGTGTGCAGCAAGCTGTGCGACTACGCCCTGAAGCTCTACGGAACGCCGGAGTATCTGGCGCGCCATCCGCCCATCCGCCATCGCGACGACCTGGCCAATCACACCTTCATCGGCTATGTCGACGAGCTGCTGTTCAGCGAACGCCTGCGCTATCTGGAAGACCTGCTGCCCGCCAGCCGCGTCGTCCTGCGCAGCACCAGCGTGATCGCCCAGTACCATGCGGCGCTGCAAGGTCAGTCCCTGGCCATCCTGCCCTGCTTCATCGCGGCGCAGGATCCCCGGCTGGTTCCCATCCTGGAGCGTGAAATCTCCATCACCCGCAGCTTCTGGATGTATTGCCACGAGGATCTGCGCAAGCTCAAGCGCGTCACCCTGCTATGGGATTTCATGCGCAAGTCGGTGCTGCGCAATGCCCCGCTGTTGGCGGGCCGCGCCGGCGCGCTGCGCTATCTGGCGTGACGCCACGCCGGCCCCGCCAGGCCGCCCGCCGCCCGCCGCCCACCCCAGCCCCAGCCCCCAGCCTCCAGCCAGCAACATCCAGGCGTCAGGCAGACGTAAAAAAGGAGGCGCATTGAGCGCCTCCCTTCTAGCCTATCCTCAAGCAGCGGCCGGACTCGGCGGCTTGCCGTTGCCACCCTTGTCGCGTGGCGCTTTCACCCGCAATCGGCGATGGAACAGATACAGGCCGAAGACCAGCACCACCGCATGAATGGCCCAGGAGCCCACGCTGAAAGGAATGCGGCCATCGCTGATCCAGGCGCGCACCAGGTTGATCAGGTTCATGTACAACAAGGCCACCAGCCCGGAGATCAGCAGATCGCCGGAGCGCCCCAGACGCGGATTGACCGCGCCCAGCGGAATCGCCAGCAACGCCAGGTTCAGCGCGGCCAAAGGTAGGGATACCCGCCACATGACCTGCGACCACGAGCTGGTCGTATTGTCTTCGACCAGTTGCATCGTCGAACGGGCCTTGCTGGAACGCTCGGCGGCAGCGCGCGCCGCTTCCACCGGATCGGTGCCGGTCTTGCTTTCCAGACGCACACCATAATGATCGAAGGACACCATGCGGAACTCGGCCGACCCCGGCTTCAAGTCATAGCGATGGCCCGATCCCAGCACCAGAAAGCGGTCGCCATTTGGCTGGACTTCGGTATGAGCGCTATCCGCGGTCAGCACGCTGAGCCATTCCGGATCGATGGCGCGCACGAACACGTGGCCCAATTCGTCATTGGGATTGGTGGGGCTTTCCGCGAAGAACACGCGGTCGCCGCTACTGGACTCGCCGAACTGGCCGGCGGTTACCTTGGACAGATCCGAACGCTGTTCAAAGCGCTGGCGATACTCGCCGATCTGCCGATAGGCCCAGGGCGACGCTTCCAGCGTCAACACCGCCACCATGAAAGCGACCGGGATCGCCACGCGCATGACGGGGCGCAGCCAATCGGCCAGCGACAGGCCGCTGGCGAACCACACGACCATTTCGGATTCGCGGTAATTGCGGGTGACGGTGGTCAGCACCGCGATGAACAGCGCCACCGTCATGATGGTCGGCAAGGCCGTGATCGTGGAGAACGTCGCCAGGCCCAGCACAACGTCGGCGCCAATGGTCCCGCCCGCGGCTTCGCCTAGCAGACGCACCAACAGAACACTGAGCCAAACTACTACCAGCGTGGAAAACACAACGCCTGCGTGACTCGTGATCTCGCTGACGACAGACCGTTTGAATAGGGACATGGGAAAATATGCGGGATAATCGTCCGCACTGAACGACACTCGGGAAAAAGCCCTCATGGAATTTAGCACACACAGCACTGCCTCCTTGCATCAGATCAAGACCGCCGCGCTGGCGTTGGGCGTCTACGCCGACGGCATCCTGTCGCCCGCCGCCGAACTGATCGACCGCGCCGCCAACGGCGCCTTGCGTGAAGTGGTGAAAAGTGAATTTCGCGGGCGCACCGGCAGCACCCTCGTATTGCGCGCCCTGCCCGGCGTGACGGCCCAGCGCGTCGTGCTGGTCGGCCTGGGCAAGCAGGCCGACTACGTGGCACGTGCCCACGCCTCCGCCGAACAGGGCTTTGCCGCCTACCTGGTGTCGGCCCAACTGGCTGAAGGCGTGTCCACGCTGACCGCCAACGTGTATGCCGATTCGACCGTGCGCGCCCGCAGCCGCGCCGCGGCCATCGCCGCCGGCAGCGCCTCGTACCACTACGATGCCACCTTCGGCAAACCCGACCGCGACGCCCGCCCCAAGCTGAAGAAGATCACCCACGTCGTCGAACGCAGCGACGCCAGCCAGGCCCAGGCCGGCTTGCGCGAAGGCGGCGCCATTGCCAACGGCATGGAATTGGCGCGTACGCTGGGCAACCTGCCCGGCAATGTCTGCACGCCGACCTACCTGGGCGAAACGGCCAAGAAACTGGGCCGCGAATTCAAATCGCTGAAAGTCGAGGTACTGGAGCGCAAGCAGATCGAGGCCCTGGGCATGGGCTCCTTCCTGTCCGTGGCGCGCGGCTCCGACGAGCCGCCGCGCTTCATCGTGCTGCGCCATACACCGCCCAAACCCGCCGGCACGCGCAAACCCGCCGCCGGCAAGGAAGCCGCCGGTCCGGTGGTGCTGGTCGGCAAGGGCATCACCTTCGACTCGGGCGGCATCTCGATCAAGCCGGCCGCCACCATGGACGAGATGAAGTTCGACATGTGCGGCGCCGCCAGCGTGCTGGGCACCTTCCGCGCCCTGGCCGAACTGGAACTGCCCTTCGAGGTCGTCGGCCTGGTCGCCAGCTGCGAAAACATGCCCAGCGGCAAGGCCAACAAGCCGGGCGACGTGGTCACGACCATGTCGGGCCAGACCGTTGAAATCCTCAATACGGACGCCGAAGGGCGCCTGGTCCTGTGCGACGCGTTGACCTACGCGGAACGCTTCAAGCCGTCCGCCGTGATCGACATCGCCACGCTTACGGGCGCCTGCGTGGTGGCCTTGGGCGCCGTCAACAGCGGCCTGTTCTCCAAGAACGACACCCTGGCGGACGCGCTGCTGCAGGCTGGCCGCGAGTCGCTCGACACCGCCTGGCGCATGCCTCTGGACGACGCCTATCAGGACCAGTTGAAGTCGAACTTCGCCGACATCGCCAATATCGGCGGCCCACCGGCCGGCGCGGTGACGGCGGCCTGCTTCCTGTCGCGCTTCACCAAGGCCTACCCGTGGGCCCACCTGGACATCGCCGGCACCGCCTGGCGCGGTGGCAAGGACAAGGGCTCGACCGGCCGGCCGGTGCCCCTGCTCATGCAATACCTGTTGAACCAGGCCTGAGCGGCGTCGTTTGGACACACAGGAACTGGACAAGCAGGAACGGGACAAGCAGAACCCCATGCCGCGCATAGACTTCGCCTTCGGCGCATCCGACCGTCTGCGCACGGCCTGCCAGGTGGCGCGCAAGCAATACCTGGCAGGCCAGCGGCTGGTGGTGTACTGCACCGACGCCAGCCGCCTGGCCGCTTTCGACCGCCTGCTATGGGCCTTGGACGATATCTCCTTCGTGCCGCACGTGCTCGCCACCGATGCACTGGCCAGCGTCACCCCGGTGCTGCTGACCGCGGCGGATCCGGCGCGCGCGGCCGCGGCCGCCGGCACGGAAGGCACGCCGCCCTGGCTGCTCAATTTGGACGATGGCTGCCCGCCCGGCTACGATGGCTATGCGCGCGTCCTGGAGATCGTCTCCCAAGACGACGACGACCGTCAGGCCGCGCGCAACCGCTGGCGCGAATATGTAGCGGCCGGCCATGAACCGCAGAGCCATGCCATCGGCGGCGGGCAACGCAGCCAGGAAGGATAAGTTTTACCCATGGGTTTTACGCATGTCTGACGCCCGGGACCAGGATCCCGCCATTCCCACCCTGACGATTCAGGCTGATCCGGAAGCGCCGGCGGCCATGCACGCGCACACGGCGCAGGACCTGCCCCCCCTGCTCACCGACGTCGTGGCACGCGGCGCCACGCAGTTGCCGCCCGACCCGGTGCTGCGCGCCGCCCTGCAGGCTGAACTCGAACATATGCTGGCCCAGGCACTGGAGCGCGCCATGCTCCATGTGCGCGAAGAAATGGAAGCTGAACTACCGGCAGCGGTAACGCGGGTGCTATCGCGCTTGCGACCCGGCTGAAATCATCCCTTGCGATGAGGGCATATGCCCTAATATCTGCTGTGGCCTCACTGATAAAATCTCGAACTTAAGGGAACTGTCAGGTATCCTTCGCGTCAAAGTACCGTGTGGCCATATCAATAAGGCCCTTACAGGAGTCAAAACTCATGAACGATTATCGTCCGTCCCCATTTAACCGCGTGGGCACCGCCGGCGCACCGGGCGAAGTGGTCCGCAACCGCGTCCTGCGCAATACCTATTGGTTGCTGGCCGTGTCGCTCATCCCGACCGTGCTGGGTTCCGCCGTGGGCCTGTACACCGGCATCAACCGGGTCATGGCCACCAGCCCGGGCATGTCCGCCATTATTTTCCTGTTGGGTGCATTCGGCCTGATGTACGCCATCGAGCGCAACAAGAACAACGGCATGGGCGTCGCCCTGCTGCTGGGCTTCACGTTCTTCATGGGCGTCATGCTGTCGCGCCTGCTTGGCTTCGTGCTGGGGATGCAGAACGGTTCGCAGTTGATCATGATGGCGTTCGGCGGCACGGCCGTGGTCTTCGGCGCCATGGCCACCCTGTCGACGACCATCAAGCGTGACCTGTCCGGCATGCAGAAATGGCTGTTCGCGGGCGCGATCGTCATTCTGGTGGCGGCGCTGGCCAACATCTTCCTGCAACTGCCTGCCATGATGCTGGCCATCTCGACGCTGGCCGTGGTGATCTTCTCGGCATTCATGCTGGTCGACCTGCAGCGTGTGGTCAACGGCGGTGAAACCAACTACGTCAGCGCCACCCTGGCCATCTACCTGGACGTGTACAACGTCTTCAGCAACCTGCTGTTCCTCCTGAGCGCGTTCAGCGGCGGTAACCGCAACTGATCGTGCTTGATACCGGCCGGCCGTGGCAACGCGGCCGGCCGTTTTGCGTTTGAGTGGGAGACACGCCATGCCCAGTCGTCGCCGCATCCTTCAAGCCGCCTGCGCTGTCCTGCCTGCCGGCTTGCTCTCCGCCGCCGTCCGCGCCGCGGATAATCCCGTGAATCACCGTCCCATCCCATCCACTGGGGAAATGCTGCCCACCGTGGGCATGGGCACCGCTGATACCTTCGACGTAAATCCGCAAGGCGCGGAAATGGCCACGTTGGAAGACGTGCTCAAGCGCCTGATCGCCGGCGCCGGCAGGAACGCCGTCGTCGACACTGCTCCCAGCTATGGCCAGGCAGAGGCGGTCACTGGCGCACTGCTCGCACGGCTGGGGGCGCGCGACGGCATCTTCCTGGCAACCAAGATCAGCACCACGGGGCGCGAAGCCGCACTGCGCCAGGTGCACAACTCGCAGGCGATGCTGAAATCGCAACGGCTCGACCTGATCCAGGTACACAACCTGATCGACACGGTCAATCAACTGGCCCTGCTGCGCGAGCTCAAGCAGCAGGGTGTGACTCGCTATGTCGGCATCACCCACTACACGGAATCGGCGCAGGACGAGTTGACGCGCCTGGTCGAGCGGGAAAAGCCCGACTTCGTGCAGATCAACCTGTCGGTCACCGACCGCGGCGCGGAACAACGCCTGTTGCCCGCCTGCCAGGCGCACGGCGTGGCGGTGTTGATCAACCGCCCTTTCCGCGATGGCGCGCTGTTTCGCCAGGTGCGCGACAAGACCTTGCCGGGCTGGGCGGCGGAGATCGACTGCACCAGTTGGGCGCAGTTGTTCCTGAAATTCATCGTCGGGCATCCGGCCGTGACCAGCGTCATTCCGGCCACATCCAAGCCGGCCAATATGGCGGACAATCTGTTGGCCGGTAGAGGCCGCTTGCCCGACGCGGCCATGCGCAAGCGGATCGCGGATCTCTTTACCTGATTCATGGCCTGATTCATCGTCTGATCCGTTCGTCTGATCCGTTCGTCTGATCAATCCATCTGATCAACCCTTTTGCCCTCCTCAAGGCCAGGCCATGACCAGCCCGTCCCGTGCCCGAATCGCGATTGCCGGCCGTGCCATCGGGGTGCTGCCCGGCGAGGGGCGTGCGGCGCTGTGCGGCTTCGGGTTCTTCTTCTGCCTGTTCACCGGCTATTTCATGCTGCGCCCCATCCGCGAGACCTTGGGCATCGCGGCCGGCGTCGACAAGCTGCAATGGCTGTTCACGGCCACCTTCGTGGTCATGCTGGCCGCCGTGCCCTGCTTCGGCTGGCTGGCCCGCCGCACGCCGCGCACGCGCTTCGTGAACTGGGCCTATGGCTTCTTCGCCCTTAGCCTGGTGGCTTTCGCCGCGGTGTTCCGGGCCGCGCCCGATAACCTCTGGGCGGCGCGTGCGTTCTACGTATGGATCTCCGTCTTCAATCTTTTCGTGGTGTCGGTCGCATGGAGCCTGATGGCCGACGTCTTCCGTACCAGCCAGGCCAAACGGCTGTTCGCGTTCATCTCGGCCGGGGCCAGCACCGGCGGCTTGCTGGGCCCCGTCCTGGGCGGCGTGCTGGCCGTCCCCTTGGGTCCCGCCGGACTGGTGCTGCTGGCGGCGGCATTGCTGGCCGCCACGCTGCCGCTGAAGTCCTGGCTCATGGGCTGGCGCGCACGCGCCGGCGCGGGGCAGCGGGAGTCCGACGCAACGCCTGCTCCGGGGCCTGACGTTCAAGGCGCGGCGTCGCCCCCAGAGCCAAACGCTCAGCCGGCAGCGTCAAGCTCGCCGAACCTGGCGCCGAACGTTCAGCGCGCGGCATCGACCTCGCCAATCCTGGCACCGGACGCTCAGCGTGCGGCGTCAAGCTCGCCCGACCGGGCGGCACGTCGGGACGATGATCCGTCGCGGCCTATCGGTGGCAGCATCATTGCGGGCGCGACGCGCACATTCACGTCGCCGCTCCTGCTGGGAATTTCCGCCTTCGTCATCCTGCTGGCCACGGCCAGCACCTTTCTCTATATGGAGCAGGCGCGCCTGGTGGCGCATGCCTTCGCCACGCCCGCGCAACGCATCCAGGTTTTCAGCGCGCTGGACTTCACCGTGCAATTGCTGTCCCTGCTGGCCCAGCTCTTCCTCACGGGGCGGCTGGCGCGCAAATTGGGCGTCACGTTCCTGCTGACCATCGTGCCGCTGGCGATCTGCCTGGGCTTCGTCGCGCTGGCGATCTGGCCTGTCTTCGGCGTCCTGGCGGTGGTCATGGTGATGCGCCGCGTGGGCGAGTACGCACTGGTCAGGCCGGGGCGCGAAATGATCTTCACCACGGTGCCCGCCGAGGACAAGTACAAAGCCAAGAATTTCATCGACACCGTGGTCTATCGCGCCGGCGATGCCGCCAGCGCGTGGGTCAAGACGGCCGTCGATGCCTTGGGCCACGGCGTAGCGGTCGTGGCCCTGGTCGGCGCGGTGGGGGCGGCCTTGTGGGCGGTATGCGGTTATCTGCTGGGGCGTGCCACGGATGCACGGCAGAAGAGCGAACCGGAGGCCAGTCGGCCTGCGACCAGGCCTGCGTCTTAGCCCGGTGGACAACCGGGGGCTGAGCCTGAGCCTTGGCCTGAGCCCCCGTCTGAGCCTGGGTCCAAGGACCGCGCCTCAGCCCAGCCGCTGCAGATCCAGCAAGACCCGGCGCGTTGCCAGTTCACGGCCGGCCAGGTTTTGCGCCAGGCGTACGCGCAAGTCGCGCCGCAAGGCGGGCTCCACCGCGGGGTCTTCGAAGTCGGGCATCGCCGCGTCCACGCCGTAACCGGTTTCGGCCAGCAGCGTCCATTCAAATCGGCGCAAGGCAGCGGCGGCGCGGCTACCAGCCGCCAGTTGCGTCAGCGCGGTCTGATAGGCATCGAACAGGACAGGATGGGCGTCCTCGCGCGGCATCAGGCGCAGCAGCAGTTCGTTCATGTACCAGGCCGACATCAATGCACTGCCGGCCAGCGGCAGCACGCCGGCGATCTCCGCCCGCGTCAGCGTCTTGACTTCTCCCGCGCCGGTCCATGACAGGCTCAGGGGCTGGAACGCCGACAACACCGGCCGCAATACCGAATAAGGGCGCTTGGCCCCCTTGGCCACCATGGACACGCAGCCGAAATCGCGTGAAAAAGCCTGGATCACCAGGGATGTCTCACGCCAGGCGGTCGCGTGCAGCATATAGGCACGGCTGTCCTGCACCCGAGGTGAACGCCGGCTCATGGAAGACTTACTCGTAACCCAGATCGCGCAAAGCGCCTTCGCGGTCCGACCAGCCCTTGCGCACCTTGATGTACACCTCCAGGTGCACCGGCTTGTCCAGCATCTTGGTGATGTCCTGACGCGCCTCGGACGCGATGCGCTTCATGTGCATGCCGCCGGTGCCCAGCAGAATCGGCTTGTAGCTGTCGCGCTCGACCAGGATGCACGCGGCCACGCGCGCGCCCTTCTCGTTTTCTTCCCATTGCTCGATGACGACCGTACAGCCATAAGGCAGTTCGTCGCCCACCAGGCGGAAAATCTTTTCGCGGATCAGCTCGGCGGCGATGAAGCGCATGGGGCGATCGGTCAGCGTATCGGCCTCGAACATGGGTTCGTTTTCGGGCAGGCGCTTGGCGATCTCGTCCAGCAGCACGTCGAGCTGGCGATCCTTGGCGGCGCTGACGGGAATCACCGCGCCATAGTCGTGCAGCGCGCTCAGCTTGGCCACATAAGGGAACAGCTCATCGCGGCTCTTCAGGGCATCGATCTTGTTGACGGCCAGGATGCAGCGCTCGCCCTTGGGCAGCAGCGGCAACAGCTTGGCATCGCCTTCGGACCACTTGCCGGCCTCGACCACATGGATCACCACATCGACATCGTTCAAGGCCTGCGTGACCACGCGGTTCATCATGCGGTTCATGGTGCCGCCATGGCGGGTCTGGAAGCCCGGCGTGTCGACGAATACGAACTGCTCATGTTCGCGCGTCAACACCCCATGGATGCGATGACGCGTCGTCTGCGCTTTGCGCGAGACGATGGAGATCTTGCTGCCGATGAGGGCATTGTTGAGTGTGGACTTGCCGACATTCGGCCGACCAACGATGGCGACGAAGCCGCAACGGAATAATTGTTCGCTCATTTCACTTCTTGGGCGACCGCCACGGGCAGGGATAGCTGGGCGGTCTTGCGCGCGCGAGGCGCACGCTTGGGGTTCTTGGCGGGACTGGCGGCCTGCGCCGCCTCCAACGCGGATTTGGCGGCGGCTTGCTCAGCCGCACGGCGGCTGGCGCCGGCGCCCACCACTTTGATTTCCCACGCGGGGATGGCGCATTCGACTTCAAATTGCTGGCTGTGCGCGGCGCCATGCGTGGCGATCACGGTATACACCGGCAGGGCCAGCTTGCGGCCCTGCAGGAACTCCTGCAGCAGCGTCTTGGCGTCCTTGCCCAAGGTCTTGGGATCGACAGTGACCAGGATAGGCTGGTACTGGCGGGCGATGACGCGGCGCGCCGCTTCGAAGCCGCCGTCCAGGAACACGGCCCCGAAGATGGCTTCCAGCGTATCGGCCAGGATGGAGGGGCGGCGGAAGCCACCGCTCTTGAGCTCGCCTTCGCCAAGACGCAGGTCATGGGACAGTTCCAGCTTCTGCGCGATGTCCGCCAGCGAAGCCTGCTTCACCAGATTGGCGCGCAGCCGTGACAAGTCGCCTTCGTCGATCTTGCTATAGCGATCGAACAGCATGGACGCGACGACGAAGTTCAGGACAGAGTCGCCCAGGAATTCGAGTCTCTCGTTGTGGCGCGCACCATGGCTGCGATGAGTCAGCGCCTGCTCCAGCAGGGCCTCGTCACCGAAGCGGTGATCCAAACGGGATTGCAGCGCGGCTAGGGACATTGTTAATTGAATCGGCCGATCCGGCTGAGATCGGAAAAATTCATCCAAATGAAAAACGCCTTGCCCACGATATTACCGTCCGGAACGAATCCCCAGTAGCGGCTGTCCGCACTATTGTCCCGGTTGTCTCCCATCGCGAAATATTGCCCTTCCGGCACTTTGCAGCGCACGCCGGCCCGGTTGTACTGGCAATTCTGCGAGTTGGGAAACTGCCAAATGGGCTCATATTGCTGGTATTTACCCTCTTCCAGCAGGATATCGTGCTCAACGTCGCCCAATTTCTCTTTATATTTCGAGACATAGGCAACCCGGTCGGGCTCGAAGTAATTGCCATCGCGGGTGTGGGAGACTTCCTGGCCGTTTACATACAGTTTCTTGTCGAGGTAAGCGATTTCGTCGCCCGGCAGCCCCACCACGCGCTTGATGTAGTCCACGCTGGGATCCACCGGGTAGCGGAACACGATCACGTCGCCGCGCTCGAGCTTGCCGGTATTGATGATCTTGGTGTCCAGAATGGGCAGGCGAATACCGCGGCTGAATTTGTTCACCAGGATCAGATCGCCCGACTGCAAGGTAGGCAGCATCGATCCCGAAGGAATACGAAAGGGTTCGACGACGAAGGACCGCAACACGAAGACGAACAGGATCACCGGAAAAAAGCTGACGGCATATTCGACCCACCAGGGCGCGCGGGTGGCGCTTTCCACCGCCGCACGGCGCTGGCGTTCTGTTTCAGCGGGGTCGCCATGGCTGACGTCCCCTGACGCGGCCTGATTGAACTGCGCCAAGGCCGCTTCGCCTTTGCGCTTGCGCGTCTTGCGCAACACCGTGATATCCAGCAACCAGACGATGCCGGTAATCACCAGCAAGATGAACAAGATCAGCGCGAAATTCCAGCTCATTTGTGTAATGCCTTATCTCAACCTATTTGTCTTCCACTTGCAGAATGGCAAGGAAGGCCTCTTGCGGGATTTCCACGCTGCCCACCTGCTTCATCCGCTTCTTGCCTGCTTTCTGCTTTTCCAGCAGCTTCTTCTTGCGGCTGATGTCGCCGCCGTAACACTTCGCCAGCACGTTCTTGCGCAAGGCCTTGACGTTCTCGCGCGCGATGACCTCGGCACCAATGGCCGCCTGGATGGCCACGTCGAACATCTGGCGCGGGATCAGTTCGCGCATCTTCGACACCACTTCGCGCGCGCGATAACGGGCGTTGCTGCGGTGAACGATCATGGACAAGGCGTCGACCTTGTCGCTGTTGATCAGAAGATCGACGCGCACCACGTCGGCCGCGCGATACTCCAGGAACTCATAGTCCATCGACGCGTAGCCGCGCGACACCGACTTCAGCTTGTCGAAGAAGTCCAGCACGATTTCGCCCAGCGGGATCTCGTACGTCAGGTGCACCTGGCGGCCGTGATAGCTCATGTTGATCTGTGCACCGCGCTTGTTGTTGCACAGGGTCATGACCGGACCGACGTATTCCTGCGGCATGAACAGCGTCACTTTGACGATGGGCTCGCGGATCTCGGCGATCTTGCCGATTTCAGGCAGGCGTGACGGGCTTTCGATGGAGATCACCGTGCCGTCGCGCTGTTCGACCTCATACACCACCGACGGCGCGGTGGTGATGATGTCCATGTCGAATTCGCGTTCCAGGCGTTCCTGCACGATTTCCATGTGCAGCAGGCCCAGGAAGCCGCAGCGGAAACCGAAGCCCAGCGCCTGCGACACTTCCGGCTCGAACATCAGCGCGGCATCGTTGAGCTTGAGCTTTTCCAGCGAGTCGCGCAGTTGGTCGAATTCGCTGCTTTCCACCGGATAGAGGCCGGCGAACACCTGCGGCTGCACTTCCTTGAAACCGGGCAGCGCCTGGGGCGCGGCCTTGCCGGCGATGGTGATGGTATCGCCCACCTTGGCATTGGCCAGTTCCTTGATGCCCGCGATGACGAAACCCACTTCGCCGGCCGACAGCAGCGTGCGCTGCACCGACTTCGGCGTGAACACGCCCACCTGTTCGCACAGGTGCGTGGCACCCGAGGCCATCAGCAGGATCTTGTCCTTGGGCCGCAGCACGCCATTGACGATGCGCACCAGCATGACCACGCCAACGTAGTTGTCGAACCAGGAATCGATGATCAGGGCCTGCAGCGGCGCGTCGACTTCGCCCTTGGGCGCCGGCACGCGCGCGACCACCAATTCGAGAATCTCGTCGATGCCCATGCCGGTCTTGGCGCTGGCCAGCACGGCGTCCGACGCGTCGATACCGATCACGTCTTCCACTTCCTGGCGCGCGCCATCCGGATCGGCCTGCGGCAAATCCATTTTGTTGAGAACCGGCAGCACTTCCACACCCAGCTCGATGGCGGTGTAGCAGTTGGCCACGGTTTGCGCTTCCACGCCCTGCGAAGCGTCGACCACCAGCAGCGCGCCTTCGCAAGCGGACAGCGAGCGGCTGACTTCATAGGAGAAGTCGACGTGCCCCGGGGTGTCGATCAGGTTCAGGTTGTAGACCTTGCCGTCCTGCGCCTTGTACGACAGGGCGGCCGTCTGGGCCTTGATGGTGATGCCCCGCTCACGCTCGATGTCCATGGAGTCGAGCACCTGGGCCGACATCTCGCGATCCGCCAAGCCGCCGCAGCGCTGGATCAGACGGTCGGCCAGGGTCGACTTGCCGTGATCGATGTGGGCGATGATGGAAAAGTTGCGAATATGCTGCATAGACAGAGTCAGTGGAAAAAAGGAACGACCAAAAACAAGGGGGCGCCTCGCGCCCCCTTGTTGCGGCAACCAGCGATTTTAGCCGGTTTGCCTTTATTTAGCCGGCTGGACCGCGACCCACTGGGTCTGGTCGCCCCGACGCACCAGCACGCCGATCGACTTGGTCTTGTCAACCTTGCCGGCGGCCTTGACGAACTGGTCAGGCGCGGTGATATCAGTGTCGTTTATTGCCAACACAATATCACCTTCCATGATGCCCGCCCGAGCGGCGGCGCCTTCAGCCTGGCGCACCAGTACCCCGCCGGTGATCTTCATCTTGCGCTGCGTTTCGGCCGGCACGGGAACCACCGTCAAGCCCAGGGCGCTGGAGGATTCAGGCTCGGTCTTGGGGTTGGTCTTTTCCTTGGCGGCGCTCTTGGGCGGCTGGATTTCCGCGACCTTGACCGTCAACGTCTGCGACTTGCCCTTGCGCCAGACCTGCAGCGGCGCCACGGTGCCGGGCTTGGTCTCGCCGACCATGCGGGGCAGATCGGACCACCGCGCGATGTTACGGTCGTTGAACTTGAGGATGACGTCGCCTGGCTGTACGCCGGCGGCTTCAGCGGGGCTGTCGCCTTCCACGCTGCTGACCAGGGCACCTTCAGCCTTGCTCAGGCCGATGGCGGTAGCGACCTCGTTGGTCACTTCACCAATTTGCACGCCGATGCGGCCGCGCGTCACCTTGCCGTTCGAACGCAATTGATCGACCACGCGCATGACTTCGTCGATCGGGATGGCCAGGGAGATGCCCATGAAGCCGCCGCTGCGTGAAATGATCTGCGAGTTGATGCCGACGACCTCACCCGCCAGGTTCAGCAGCGGGCCGCCCGAGTTGCCGGGGTTGACGGCCACATCGGTCTGGATGAAAGGCAGATAGTCACCCGTATCGCGGTTGATGGCACTGATGATGCCGGCGGTGACGGTGGAATCCAGGCCGAAGGGCGAGCCGATGGCCAGCACCCACTGTCCCTTCTTCAGCTTGGAGTCGTCGCCGATCGGCAGCGGCGTCAGGCCCTTGGCGTCGATCTTGAGCAGGGCGACGTCGGTCCGGTCGTCGGTACCGATGACCTTGGCCTTGAACTCGCGGCCGTCGGTGGTGGTGACATAGATGTCGGTGGCGTCGGCAACCACGTGGTTATTGGTCAGCACATAACCGTCGGCCGAAATGAAGAAGCCGGAACCCACGCCGCGCGGTACCGTGCGCTCTTCGGGATCCTTCTGCTCCTTGTTATTGTCCTTGGGCGCCTTCTCGCGCGGGGAGCGCTGGCCCGGCATGCCGGGCGGCTGGAAGTCGGGGCCGAAGAAGAAGCGGAACAGATCGTAGGGATCCTGGCCGTCCGAGCCGGGACGACGCACCGGGACAGTCGCCGTGGTGCGGATATTCACCACCGCCGGATCGGCTTTTTCCACGATGCCGCTGAAATCGGGCATCGTGACCGTGGGCATGGGGGTTTGGGCTTGAGTCTGGGCTTGCGCCGGCGTCAACGCCGCGCCCGCCAGCGCCGTCGCGGCGCCCACCATCATCAGAAAGCGCCGCAGGAACATTTGCGTCTTCTCATAGGAAAAGTTCATGTAAAACTCCGCATGGATATACGGGTCTTTCTACCATGGATTCAAGAAGAAAATCCGCGCCGGCCCGCCGTGATAGCGCGAGCAATGGGCGATTTCTTGAAAAATTGTTTATTTCGGCGCCAGGGCGGCCGGTGGTGCTGACGGCGGGACGTACTCCGTCGACTTCGCCAGATGCTCCAGCGTGGAGGACGGCACCTCGCCCAGCGCGGTCACCCAGAAATCGCCAATGCGCGTGCCATAGACGCTGACGGCGCCGCGCCGATACGCCCCGTGGGGCTGGCGGCTGTTGCGCTTCTTGTCGAACGGCTCGATGAATACGGAAATGGCGGCCAGGCCATCGGACAGAACCAATTGGCTGACCGAGTCGCTATGCCCCAGAAGACGTCCCACTTGTGACACCTGCACGAAGCCAGGCGGCACGGGAATGCGCCAGCCCTGCGCGGCCAGGTCGATCGGCTGCAGCGTCGCCTGCTGCACCTTCCAATCCTTGTAGGGCCAGTGCGACTCCAGCATCTTGCCGTCGACATCCTTGCCCAGTCGCAGCGAGGTGAACGTAACCTGTTCGACCACGCTATTGGCGCCGGACAGCGTCTGCGCCTTCAGCAGCAGGTCATTCTGTTGGTCGGCGCACAAACGGTAACCATAACGCGCCTTGTCCAACGGCTCAATGGTGATCATGCGGCATTCGCGGCCGGCCACACGGCGCGGCGCGACCTCGCTATAGACCTGGTAGAAGCGCGTCACCGCGGCGGGCGAACCCAGCAGCAAACCCGGGAAGCGATCGGCGCGGCGCTGTTGCACCAGCACGGTCTTACGCTCGGGCACCAGGCACTGCACGTCGTCGTTGTGGCGCAGATATTCGCGCGGCTGGCCGTCCAGCACTTCGAGGCGTTCACGCTCGCCACTGCCGTCGACCATGTGTATCAGCCGCGAGGATTGAATCAACTCGCCTTGCTGATAGGTGAAGATGCCCGAATAGTCCAGCTTGCGGGCGGCTTCCTGGATGCGCGACAACAGCGCCTGCGCTTCCTCCGCCGCCAGCGGCATGCGTGCGGCCGCCGGGTTGACCTGCGCGTGCGCCAGGCTGCTACCGAGGCAGCCCAGCAGGGCCACGAACGACAGGCTCATCGCCCGGGAGATCCCGCGCAGACTAGGCATCCCCAACGTCGCGATCATCAGCGCCCTGCCCCCAGATCGAAGGAAACCTGGCGGATGGCGCTGGGGCCGGCCATTTGCATGTGTGCTTCCAGATAATCGCTGAGCACGGGTTCCTCGGCGGAAGCGCCCACGGGGGTGGCATCGGCAATGACACGGGTTTCCTGCAGCGGGGCATTGCCGCCGAACAGCGAGGGCTGCGCCACCCAAACCACTGAAGCCACCGCGGCGGCCACGGCCGCGCTGGACAGGCCCAGCCGCCAGGCCGGGCGCGCGAAACGGCGTTTGCGCGGCGCCGCCACGATGGTCAGCTCGTTATCCAGCGCTGCCGCCAGGCGAGCGCGAAACGCGGGCGTGGGCGTAATCGACAGTTCGGGATTGCGCAGGACGTCGCCTATCAAATGGTAGGTGTCCCAGGTTTCACGGCCTTCGGCGACTTCCAGGCCGTCGAGCCATTCCTCGGAACCCTCGCCATCCATCCAGGCCGACACCGACGCTTCCCAGGACGCTTCTTCCTCGGACAGGGCGGACGGTTCTGTGTGTTGCATGATGACTTGCTCCTTACCAGCGACGATCGGCATCGTTGCCGAGCATGGGCCGCAAACGGGCGGCGACGGCCTCGCGCGCACGAAAAATTCGTGAACGCACAGTGCCGATGGGACATCCCATGCTCTGGGCGATGTCTTCGTAACTCATTCCTTCAATTTCCCGCAGGATGATCGCCGTACGCAACTCCTCCGGCAACGCCTCGATGGCGGCGTTGACCGTCTCGGCAATCTCGCGGCTGGCGACCATGGATTCCGGGGTGCTTATATCGCTTAGGTTGTCCGCTTCGTTAAAAGTTTCACCATCTTCGTTTTCCAGCGCGGTCGGCGCACTGGGACGGCGCCCGCTGGAAGCCAGCCAGTTACGCGCGGTGTTGATGGCGATGCGGTACAGCCAGGTATAAAAAGCACTTTCGCCGCGGAACTGCGGCAAGGCCCGATAGGCCTTGATGAAAGCTTCCTGGGCGACATCCTCGATTTCCGACGGGTCGCGGATCATGCGCGAGAGCAAGCGCATGATCTTGCGCTGATACTTCATGACCAGCAGATCGAAAGCTTTCTTGTCGCCCCGTTGGACTCGGGCGACCAGCTCGGCGTCGATTTCACGCTCGCTCATACGGCCCCCGTTTCCGCGGCTGCCGTTGCGGGTATCGCGGCCCGCCGGCCGCGCAGCGGCCCGGGCACGCGGCGCAGGCTTCGCTGGCACGACAGGTTCAGGCGGCGCCAGGCCGGCGCCGGCAGCGCATCCTGCCAGACAGTGAAAGAAACCCGGCGCGTCGAGAATGGCCCTGAATCGCATGCAGGGCGACTCAGCCCCACGGGTAAATCTCCCTGCAAGGCCAGGCAGCGCCAGCCGCGCGTCGCCGCGCGCAGGGACAGCGGACGCCAACCCTGGCGTGCGCGTATGTAAAGGGCGTGGTCCGCGGTGAACAACAAGGCACGCACGGCAGGCCCACGCCGCAAGGCGAACGCCTGCCGCAACATGGCCGGCATGCCCAGCACGACAGCCGCCAGCACCAACGGCCAGGCCAGCCCCGCGGGCAGTCCCAGCCATGTCAGTGCGAAAGCGGCGGCCGCGCCACCGAGCCAGCGCAGCGCCGGCTCGGCCAAAGTGACCCAGCGCGGCTGTACCACCGGCACGCGCAAGGTCCAGCCATAAAGCTGTCCGGGGCCCAAATCAGACCTTGCGAACAGCCATCGACCCGTTCGTTCCGCCAAACCCGAAGGAATTGGACAACGCAACGTTGATCTTCATCTGCCGCGCCTCGTTGGCGCAGTAGTCCAGGTCGCACTCGGGGTCCTGGTTGAAGATGTTGATCGTGGGCGGAGACACTTGGTTGTACACGGCCAAGGTCGTGAATACGGCCTCGATGCCACCGGCGGCACCCAGCAGGTGACCGGTCATCGACTTGGTCGAGTTCACCACCAGCTTGTGGGCGTGGTCGCCGAAAGCCAGCTTCAAGGCTTCGGTTTCATTCTTGTCACCCAGCGGCGTCGAAGTGCCGTGGGCGTTGACATAATCCACGTCCTGCGGATTCAGGCCGCCATCGCGCAAGGCGTTGACCACGCCGCGGCGCGGGCCGTCCTTGTCCGGTGCAGTGATGTGATAAGCGTCGGAACTCATGCCGTAGCCGACGAATTCGCCGTAGATGCGCGCGCCGCGCTTCTTGGCGTGTTCGTATTCTTCCAGCACCACCACGCCGGCGCCCTCGCCCAGCACGAAGCCATCACGGTCGACATCCCAAGGACGCGACGCCGTGGCCGGATCATCGTTGCGGGTGGACAGCGCGCGCATGGCGGCAAAACCGCCGATACCCAGAGGCGAAACGGTGGACTCGGCACCGCCGGCGACCATCACGTCGGCATCGCCATAGGCGATCAGGCGAGCGGAATCACCGATGCTGTGCAGACCCGTCGTGCACGCGGAAACCACCGCGTAGCTGGGGCCTTTCATGCCGTACTTGATCGACAGTTGGCCGGAGATCAGGTTGATCAGCGACCCTGGAACGAAGAACGGCGAGATACGGCGCGGACCGCGCTCGAGATAATCGGTCTGGGTCTCTTCGATGCGGGGCAAGCCGCCGATCCCCGAGCCGATGATGACGCCGATACGTTCGGCATTTTCCTCGGTCACTTCCAGACCGCAGTCTTGCCAGGCTTGCACGCCAGCCGCCACGCCGTAATGGATGAAGGTATCCATCTGACGCGCTTCTTTCACAGGCATGATTTGCGTGATGTCGAAGTTCTTCACTTCGCCGGCAATATGCGTGGTCAAGGCGCTGGGGTCGAAACGGCTGATGCGGCTGATGCCAGAACGTCCGTTGACGATATTGTCCCAGGCGGTAGCAATGTCGTTCCCAACGGGGCAGACAATACCCAGTCCGGTGATGACGACGCGTCGTTTCACGGATGACTCCTCAAACAGACAAAACAAAGGCGGTTTGGAACATGCCGCCCGCGCGGCACGCGAAAACACGGGATCCGCCGGAGAGACGAGCTACGAGAGCCGCGCTCAGGCATGGACTGAATAGCCCCAACCCCGCGCGATCGCGCGGTATGTTCGAAAACCGCCCTGGTTCCCGCCAGCGGGACCAGGTCCCACCGCGGGGAAGGAAAGGCCAGCTTACTGCTTACCGTGCGAATTGATGTAATCGATCGCTTGTTGCACGTTCGTGATCTTTTCGGCTTCTTCGTCGGGGATCTCGGTCTCGAATTCGTCTTCGAGGGCCATGACCAGCTCAACCATGTCGAGCGAATCGGCACCGAGGTCGTCAAGAAAGGAAGATTCGTTCTTGATCTCGGCTTCATTGACGCCAAGTTGTTCAGCGACGATCTTCTTGACGCGCTGTTCGATGCTTTCCATGCAGATCTCCAATTGGGAAAAATCCCGCGAATTATAGCCAAGCGCAGAGGAATGCAAACGCCGGACCGTGAGAAAAAACTTATCCCTGATACGTATTGAACCGGGATACGCGAACGCCGGATTTGGCGTTCTTTGCGACGAACCTCGTGCATCGTCGGCTTACCCACTTCGATCTTTCGGGTGAACCGCAGTGAACGAGGCCCGCAGAAAATTACATATACATCCCGCCGTTCACGTGCAAAGTCGTGCCGGTAATGTAACCGGCATGCGAACTGGCCAAAAAAGCCACCGCATGCGCGATATCCGACGGCGAACCCAGACGGCCCAACGGAATCTGTTGCAGCAGCGCGGCGGTCTGGGCTTCGCCCAGGACGCGGGTCATGTCCGTATCGACAAAGCCCGGTGCCACGCAATTGACGGTAATACCACGACTGCCCAACTCACGCGCCAGGGCGCGTGACATGCCGGCCACGCCCGCCTTGGCGGCAGCGTAGTTGGCTTGCCCGGCATTGCCCGAAGAACCCACCACCGACGTGACGTTGATGATACGGCCCCAACGCGCCTTCATCATCACACGCATGACGCCGCGCGACAGACGGAAGACAGCGGCCAGGTTGGTGTCGATCACCGCATCCCAGTCGTCGTCCTTCATGCGCATGGCCAGCGTATCGCGCGTGATCCCGGCATTATTGACCAGGATGTGCGGGCCGCCCTCTTTGGCCAGCGTCTCGAGCAGGCTGTCGCAAGCCTGGACATCGGTGACGTTCAGCACCACGCCACGGCCACCTTGCGGGGCCAGGGCTTCATTGATCGACTGCGCGCCGGCTTCGGACGTGGCCGTGCCGACCACGGTAGCGCCGCGCGCGGCCAGCTCTTGCGCGATCGCTTTGCCGATGCCACGGGTGGCGCCGGTCACCAGCGCCAGTTTGCCTTGCAGGTCCATTGCATTGTCCATATCAGTTGCCACCAAGCTGCGTCAGCGCGGCGTCCAGGGAGGCCGGGTCGGTAATGGCCAGACCCGTGAGTTCGCCATCGATACGCTTGATCAGGCCCGCCAGCACTTTACCGGGACCGCATTCGACGACGTGGGTCACGCCCTGCTCTTTGATGGCGCGGATGGTTTCCACCCAGCGCACGGGATGCCATGCCTGGCGCACCAGGGCATCGCGAATGGACGCGGCATCGCTAGGCGACAGCACGTCCACGTTGTTGATCACGGGAATCGCCGGCGCATTGACGACCACGTCGTTCAAGGCTTTGGAGAGCACCGCGGCGGCCGGCTGCAGCAGGCTGGAGTGGAACGGCGCCGACACCGGCAGTATGACGGCGCGCTTGGCGCCGGCCGCCTTGGCGGCCTCGCACGCGCGCTCGACCGCGGCCTTGTGGCCGGCGATCACGACTTGCGCGGGCGCATTGAAATTGACGGCTTCGACGATCTCACCCTGCGCGCCTTGGACGCAAGCGGCGCGGACCGCGTCGTCGTCCAGGCCCAGAATGGCGGCCATGGCACCGGTGCCCACGGGCACGGCGGCCTGCATCGCGTCGGCGCGGATGCGCACCAGGCACACGGCATCTTCCAATTGCAAGGCGCCAGCGGCGGTCAGCGCGGCATATTCACCCAGGCTGTGCCCGGCCACCACTTCCGGCAGCGGACCACCCGCGGCACGCCAGGCGGCGAAGAACGCCACCCCGGCCGTCAGCATGGCGGGTTGGGTATTGGTGGTCAGATTGAGCTGCTCGGCGGGCCCCTGGCCGATCAGCGCGGCCAGGTCCTGGCCCAGCGCCGCGCTGGCGCGCGCCACCGTGTCGGCGACGGCCGCGTTACCAGCCCAGGCATCGAGCATGCCGACCGATTGAGAGCCCTGCCCAGGGAATACGAAAGCGATCTTCATTTTTTAGCGGAATTACCGTTTTGTGGCTGTCATTCTGGCAAGGACCGAACCCCAGGTAAAGCCACCTCCCACGCCTTGCATGAGCACGGTGCAACCGGCGGGGACGCGGCCTTCACGGCGCGCGGCGTCCAAAGCCAGCGGCACGCTGGCGGCCGAGGTGTTCGCGTGGCGATCCACCGTGACGACCAGCTTTTCCGCGGGCAGGTTCAGCTTGCGAGCAAGGAAATTCAGGATGCGCACATTGGCCTGGTGCGGGATCAGCAGATCGATGTCGTCCAGCGTCAAACCGGCTTCGTCGCAAACATCGCGCGCGGAGCGGTCGAGCACGGTGACAGCCTGCTTGAACACAGCCTGGCCATCCATACGCAGGAAGGGGTCGCCCACCACTTCGCCATAGGCGACGTTGCCGGCGGCGCAAAGAATCTTGGTCTGGCTGCCGTCGGCGCGCAGTTGCGCGGCAAGAATGCCCGGCTCATCGGATGCGCTCAACACCACGGCGCCGGCGCCATCGCCGAACAGCACGCAAGTGGAACGGTCGTTCCAGTCGAGTATGCGGGAAAAGACTTCGGCACCGATGACCAGCGCGTGACGCGACCGGCCCGCCCGCACGAAGCTGTCGGCCGTGGTCAGGGCATACACGAAGCCGCTGCACACCGCCTGCACGTCGAAGGCGGCGCCACCCTTGATGCCCAATTTGTCCTGCACCAGGCAGGCCGTGCTGGGGAAAACGAAATCAGGGGTAGACGTGGCGACCACGATCAGGTCGATATCGCCGGGCTGCAGGCCGGCATCTTCGATGGCGCGACGCGCGGCCTCGGTAGCCAGCATGCTGGTGGTGACACCGCGCTCGGCGATGTGACGCTGGCGGATGCCCGTGCGTTCGACGATCCACTCGTCCGACGTGACGATATCGCGTTGGGCCAGTTCAGCCGCCAACTCGTCATTGGACACGATGCGCGGGGGCAGGAAGCTGCCCGTGCCGACGATGGTCGAATACTGCATGGAATTCTGTTTCAAGCGGAGTCTCCCGCCGCGCGCGGCAATGCCGTCGCCACATTGTTGGTATGCACGCTCTGGTGTATCTGCGCCACGCTTTGCATGATGCGTTCCAACAGCCTGCTGGCCACCGCCTCGCGGGCACGCTGCAAGGCGAAGCCGAAGGCATAGACGTCAGCCGAACCGTGGCTCTTGATGACTACCCCACGCAGCCCCAACAGGGCCGCGCCGTTGTAGCGCCGGTTATCGACCCGGCGCCGCAAGCGATTGAGGACGGGCGACGCAATCGCGCCCACCAACAGCGTGATCAGATTGCGCTTGAACTCTTCGCGGATGACGCTGCTCATCATCTTGGCCAGGCCTTCGACGGACTTCAGCACCACATTGCCGACGAAGCCGTCACAAACGACGACGTCCACCGTACCCTTGAAAATATCATTGCCTTCCACGTTGCCATGGAAATTCAAGGGACTGGCGCGCAGCAGCTCGGCGGCCTCTTTGACGACCTCGTTGCCCTTGATCACTTCCTCGCCGATATTCAGCAGGCCGACCTTGGGCCGTTCGCAATGATCGAGGGCCTGCGCAAGCGCGGTACCCATGATGGCGAACTGCAACAGATGCTCAGCACTGCAATCGACGTTCGCGCCCAGGTCGAGCACCGTGGTAGCTCGGCCTTCCTGGTTGGGAATGGACGTGGCAATGGCTGGCCGATCAATGCCATCCATGGTCTTGAGCACATAGCGCGAGATCGCCATCCATGCACCGGTATTACCGGCAGACACGCACGCGTCGGCCCGACCGTCCTTGACAGCCTGGGCAGCCAGGCGCATGGACGAATCTTTTTTGCGGCGCAGCGCGACTTCCACCGGATCGTCCATCGCGACGACCTCGGAGGCCGGCACGATCTCGATCCGGTCACGCGGCACGTCCCGCGACGCAGCCAATGCCTTTTCGATGGCATCGGGCAAGCCGACCAGCAGCAGCTGGGTGTCGGGAAATTGCCGCGCGAACGCGATGGACGCGGGTATGGTCGTGGGCAGGCCTATATCGCCGCCCATGCAGTCAATGGCGATGCGTATCACGGGGGCCAAGTATCAGCGCCAGCCTAACGAAGGGATCCGGTCACGCGTTACGCGGTGACTTATTCGTCGTTCTTGGTCTTGATGACCTTGCGGCCACGGTAAAAACCGTTCGGGCTGATGTGGTGACGCAGATGCGTTTCACCCGTGTTCGGCTCGATCGCGGTCGACGGACCGGTCAGGAAATCGTGCGAGCGGTGCATACCGCGCTTCGAGGGGGACTTCTTGTTTTGTTGAACAGCCATGATGACTCCTAGAATCGGGGCGCATTGTACGCGATGCAGCCCGAATGTTGATCTCAATCTTTGTGCTTCAGTTTTTCCAGCACCGCGAACGGTGATGGACGCTTGACAGGTTCGGACGTTTCTTCGCCTGTCTTACCCTCCGTACCAGGACAAACTTCATGCCTGGGCACGTAGGGGATATTCAAAATCAGTTCATCTTCAACCTGGGACAGCACGTCGAAACGATGCGACCCCACTACTTTTTCCGGGGCCGCCGCGCCGGAACCCGGCTCGCCGTCCTCATCGATCCCCTCACCCTCTTCATCGTCGTCGTCCTGACCGCTGAAAACGCTGTCTTCGTCCAAGTCGGCTTCGCTGCGCACCAAATGCAGCGTCACCTCGGCATCGATGGGAAACGCAAAGGGTTCCAAGCAACGCTGGCAGATCAGCATCGGGCTGGCCTGCAAGCGCAGCTTCAGCAAATACTCTCCCGTGCTGCCCTGCGCCCCCTGCACCTGCCAACGCAACTCACCACGTTCGCCTTCAAGCTGCTGGGGCAGGCCTTCAACGGCGCGCAACATCCGCGCCAGCGGCACACTCCCCTCGGCTTGCTTGCCCTGACGGACAAACGCAAACGCGTCGATAAAGAAACCAGTCGATTCTTTCGAAGCAACCGCGGTCGGCGCAGCGGAAGCAACGCCCTTGCCGGACTTGGCCATGGCTTACCTCACTACACTAGCCGTCGTGAATCAAAGCAGAAACTGGATCAATACGGATCAACTTCGTCCAACCAGTTCCTCAGATCGAGAGATCCAGCCCAAGAGCGATTCCCATACGCGGGAGTCGCGGCCTGGGGTAAGCACCTGGCAGCTTCACTAAGTCGCGCTTCGGCCACTTAGAAACTGCAAGGAAAATCCCGCGAAACGTTAGATAATACTGCGACTTACGCCATAACGTCAAACCAAGCATGACTATTCCCCCACGCCGCCTGATTCTTGCCTCGACCTCAATATACCGTCGAGAACTGCTGTCGCGCCTGCGACTGCCCTTTGACGTGGCGCCGCCCATGGTCGATGAAACGCCGGAGCCTGGCGAAGGCCCGGCCAACCTGGCGGTACGCCTGGCACTGGCCAAGGCCGAGGCCGTGGCGCGACAGCACCCGGGTGCGGTCGTGATCGGCTCGGACCAGGTGGCGACAGTCGATGGCACCCCCATCGGCAAGCCAGGTGATTTTGCCCGCGCCCAGCGTCAATTGCGCAGCCTGTCCGGACGCGAAGTCGAGTTCCATACCGCCCTGGCCGTCACCAATGGGCAGCGCGTCGCCCACGCGGACATCATCACTCGCTGCCGTTTCCGTGAGCTTTCCGACGCCGCCATCGAAGCCTACCTGCTGGCGGAATCACCCTATGACACCGCCGGCAGCGCCAAGGCCGAAGGCCTGGGTATCGCACTGATGGAAAGCATCCAGAGCGATGACCCCACCGCCATCATCGGCTTGCCCCTGATTGCCCTGACCAGCATGCTGACCCTGTTCGGCCTGGATCCGCTGATGGCTGGCAACGCCCGGGCGGCCGAATGAGCAGCACTGGACACGACAGCACTGGACACAGCGTCAGCGGACCCGCCGCGACGGCCGCGGCACCCGCCACGCCGGTGCGCGGCAAGGGCCCGGGCACCCTGCACTTGATTCCCGTAGGCCTGGGCGATGCGCCCGCCGAGCGCTGGCTGCCCGCCGAAGCGCGCAGCCTGGCGGCCGGCCTGGACTGCTATATCGCCGAGAACGCCAAGACGGCGCGCGCCTTTCTGAAGCAGATAGGCACGCTGCGCCCCTTGCAGGAAATCACCATCCACACGCTGGGCGAGAAGACCAAGGCCGACGAGATCGACGGCTGGCTGCGGCCCTTGCGCCAGGGCGGTGAAATCGGCCTGGTGTCCGAAGCGGGTTGCCCCGCCGTCGCCGATCCGGGCGCACGGGTGGCTGATGCCGCGCACCGCATGGGGCTGCACGTGCGCCCCTGGGTGGGGCCGTCTTCCATCCTGCTGGGCCTGATGGCCAGTGGACTGGATGGACAGCGCTTCGCCTTCCACGGTTATGCGCCGGTCGAGCCGGGAGAACGGGCGCGCCAGCTGCGCGCCTGGGAACAGTTGTCAGCGCGCAACAACCAGACGCAAATGCTGATCGAGACGCCCTACCGCAACGCCGCCATGTTCTCGACCTTGCTGGCCAGCCTGCGCGGCGACACCAAGCTGTGCGTGGCCAGATCGCTGACCACGGACGACGAATGGATCCGCACGGCGACGATCGCCGACTGGAAGTCCCGTCCGGCGCCGGACCTGGACAAGAAACCAACGCTATTTCTCTATCTCGCCCGCTGACACGAAGGAAGACGTTGGCAGTGGGCCACGCTGCCGCGGCTCGCTCCACGATTCCTGACCGGAGAAATTGGAAGAGTTCTAGATATGAAAATCCCTCAAGGGATTTTTCTATTAGTTCTTCCGATGCGTGGCTGCAAACCGGAAGCCATTCAAGGCTTCCCGCCCGGCGGCACCCAGCGCAGTGACCGCGGGCAGGCCGCGTCAAGCCGCTGACTGGGCGCGCCTGGCGCGCGCCCACAGCACGATGCGCCAGGCCAGCAATACCGCCAAGACGGTCCCGTACCACAACGGCTGGGTGAAATCGTGCTTGCCGGCCTTGTGCCACCACAAATGCAGCAAGGCCAGCAGGCCGATGACGTACACGGCCCGGTGCAGGCGTCCCCAATTGCGGCCCAGGCGCCGCATGGCCGCCTGAAAAGAGGTCAAGGCCAGGGCCAACAGCAGCACGAAGGCCAGGAAACCGACCAGGATGAAAGGCCGTTGCCCCACGTCCTCGACCATGGACGCCGGATCGAAACCGCGATCCCAACCCGCCCATGACAGGAAATGCAGCAGACCGTAGAAGAACGTGAACAGGCCGCACATCCGCCGCACCCGCAGCAATGCCGGCTGTTTGATCAAGCGCCGCAGGGGCGTGATGGACAGCGTCACCAACAGGCAGACGAAAGTCCAGGTGCCGGCCGAACGCGTCAGAAATTCGACCGGATTGGCGGTCAGGCCGTCGTTCATGCCCAGCCAGACCCAGCGCAGCACGGGCACCAGACCCAGGATAAAAAGCAGCGGCTTGAAGCGCCCCACCTGGCGCGCGGTCCACTGGCGCCGGGCGGCACCGGATGGAAGCGTAGAGGTATTCATGACGGCAGCACGATCAGGTGAGCATCGATTCCGTGAACATCGATTCTGTGCGGCATCAATAATTAGCCCGCAGGTCCATGCCCTGATAGAGCGACGCCACCTGCTCATAACCATTGAACATCAAGGTCTTGCGCTTGGGACTGAACAAACCGTCGCCGATCCGGCGCTCGGTTGCCTGGCTCCAGCGCGGATGCGGCACGTCGGGATTGACGTTCGCGTAGAAACCATACTCATTGGACGCCGCATCCATCCAGGAGCTGACGGGCATCTTCTCGACCAGCCGGATCGCCACCAGCGACTTGGCCGACTTGAATCCGTATTTCCACGGCAGGATCACCCGCACCGGTGCGCCGTTCTGGTTCGGCAACACCTTGCCATAGAGGCCGAAGGTGAGCAGCGCCAAGGGGTGCATGGCCTCGTCCAGCCGCAGCCCTTCCGTGTAAGGCCAGTTCAGCACGCCGCTGCGCAGACCGGGCATGGTGTCGCGCTGCGCGGCCGTGACGAACTGCACGAACTTCGCATTGCCCGTGGGCTCGACCTGCTTCAATAGCGCGGACAGGGAATAACCGATCCAGGGGATCACCATGGACCAGCCCTCGACACAGCGCAGGCGGTAGACGCGCTCTTCCTGGGGCGCCAGCTTGAGGAGTTCGTCGATATCGAAGGTGCGCGGCTTGTTGACCTCGCCTTCGATGCTGATGGTCCAGGGGCGCACCTTCAGCGCTTTGGCGTATTTGGCCGGGTCGCCCTTGTTCAGGCCGAACTCGTAGTAGTTGTTGTAAGACGTGATGTCGTCATAGGACGTCTGCTTGTCCATCACCGTGTACTGGCTGTTGGGTGCCGCTGGCAGCGCCGCCAGGCCGTCGGCCTGAGCCCGGGCGGGCAGGGCCAGACCCGCCGTGCCCAGCGCGGCCAGACCGGCGCCGGCTTTGCCCAGCCAGGCGCGCCGTTCGCGCCAGATGGGTTCCGGGGTGATTTCCGAGGGTAAAACGTCCGAAGGTTTGCGTATGAGCATGTCTGCCGGCTCCAAAGTGGGCGCGTCATCGTGAGTCGCGCGTCGCACATCGACGCGGGGCAATGGAATATTCCATTCAGACCGGGCACTCAGCGCGAATGTTCCCCGGCGCAGGCAGCGCCTGGGAATCAGTTGGAGCGATTATTTCACGCCCCGCCGGCCAGGAATCACCCGCCGTGGATAGATGACAAAAAAGCCGGGCAGCCTGCTGCCATCAGCCCCGCGCCGCCAGCCAGGCGCTCAGTTCCGCCACCGTCTCGACGATGACCTGCGGCGCGCAGCCCTCCAGCTCCTTGCGAGTATGCGCGCCATAGGTGACACCCACGCTGTGCACCGAGGCATTGGCCGCCATATTCAGGTCGTGCGACGTGTCGCCGATCATCACCACGTGCTCCGGCAACACGCTCAGCTCGTCCATGATTTCGTGGAGCATGGCGGGGTTCGGCTTGCTGAAAGTCTCGTCCGCCGTGCGCGTCGCCTGGAATACCTCGGTCAACCCGCTGGCCGCCAGCGCCCGATTCAATCCGACCCGGCTCTTGCCGGTGGCCACCGCCAGCTGGACATTGCGCCGCGCCAGATCGGCCAGCAGCTCACGTACCCCGTCGAACAGCTTCAATTCCGGATCGCGCAGCAGGTAGTTGACGCGATAACGTTCCAGGAAGCGCGGCGTCATCGCCTTCGTCAGTTCAGGCACGGCATGGCGCAGCGCGCTTTCCAGCGACAGCCCGATCACCCAGCTGGCCTGCGACGCCGACGGCACGGGCAGGTCCAGATCCCGGCAAGCGCCCTGAATGGCGGCCACGATACTGTGGGTGGAATCCATCAACGTGCCATCCCAGTCGAACACCACCAACGAATAAGACATGGTCAAACACTCTCCAGCGTATTTAATAGTTCCTCGCACGCGGGCGGCAGCGGCGCGCGCAGCTCCAGCGTTTCCCCAGTCAGCGGATGAGGGATGGTCAATTGGTGCGCATGCAGGAACATCCGGTTGAAGCCCTGCCGTGCGAAATGGGCCCGGACCTCATCGTCCCCATATTTATCGTCGCCGACAATCGGGAAACCACTGGACGCCAGATGCACGCGGATCTGGTGGGTTCGCCCGGTACGCAATTCGGCTTCCACCAGGCTGTACGCGCCGCCGAAGCGTTTCTTCAGTGTGACGATGGTATGGGCCGTCTGCCCCTCGCGGTCGACCCGCACGCGCCGCTCGCCGGACGCCGTCGTCCACTTCAGCAGCGGCAGCTTGATGTGCTGGCGGTCGTTGACCCAGTCGCCCTGGACCAGCGCATAGTAACGCTTGCTGCCCAGCCCCTCGCGCAGCATGTGATGCAGGCCCAACAGGGCTTTGCGCTTCTTGGCGATCATCAGCAGGCCGGAGGTCTCCCGGTCCAGGCGATGCGCCAATTCCAGCATGGGCGCCTGGGGACGGGCGGCGCGCAGGCGTTCGATGACACCAAATGCCACCCCGCTGCCCCCGTGCACGGCGATACCCGCCGGCTTGTCCACCACCAGCATGCCCTCGTCTTCATAGACGACCGGAAACTCCGCCGGCGGCACCGCGCGGGGCGCGTCGGCGGCCGGCAGGCGGAAAGGCGGCACGCGGACGACGTCCCCAATTTCCAGGCGATGATCGGCTTGGATGCGTCCCTTGTTCACCCTGACGTTGCCGTCGCGGATGGCTTTATAAACGTGGCTTTTGGGGACGCCCTTGCAGATCCGAAACAGGAAATTGTCGACGCGCTGACCTTCGTGTTCGTCGGTAACTTCGACCAAACGAACGGCAACGGGTGGGTTGGGGGAAGCACCAGGGGATGATTCTTTGCGCATTGCGAAAAGCGGCATATAATCGGGACAGCCTTAAGGGGCTGAAATGGGGGGCTTTGGCTGAATGGCCGCTTGGCGTAGAGATGCTGTTTGCAACTCCGTCGGGTACGCTTTTTTGGCAACGCCGTCCGGTGCGCAGGACGCTATTGTACCGCCTGCTCGATTTCAGCTCCGGGGTCATTCGGTCGCCGGCGCAACCGAGCCCAGCAGGAAGTGGTGTGGCACATTTTGCCCGCTTTCATGACAGGACCGTTGCAAGCCGCGCGCGGCTCTGAAGCATTCGCAAGCATCGTCGCATTTACAGCACCAGGCGCGCGCCATCTCTATTAATTAGTCGCCGCGTCTGAGTTCCCGCAGCAACTTTTATTCGTCAACCGCATCCGTGCTCCTGACTCTTCTGCTGACAGAACCCCGTGCCTATCGGCACGCAGTGCCCGCCTGACTGGCGCGGATACGCCTGGGCGCTGCCCGGGTACGGTCCGCAAGCCGCTTGCCCTTGCCGCAGTCCGCAGACCGTGTGATCCGAGGTCACGCGCCGATATCGGCGTGTCATGACTACGGAGAACCTTCTCATGAAGCGAATGTTGTTCAACGCGACGCACCAGGAAGAACTGCGCGTCGCCATCGTCGATGGGCAAAAACTCATCGACTTGGACATTGAGACTGCCGGCCGCGAACAGCGCAAAGGCAATATCTATAAGGGCATCATTACCCGCATCGAACCCGGCCTCGAAGCCTGCTTCGTCAATTACGGTGAAGACCGCCACGGTTTCCTGCCTTTCAAGGAAATCGCGCGCAGCTACTTCAAGGAAGGCGTCGATGTGCGTACCGCGCGCATCCAGGACGCCTTGCGGGAAGGCCAGGAGCTGATCGTCCAGGTCGAAAAAGAGGAGCGTGGCAATAAAGGCGCCGCGCTGACCACCTTTATTTCGCTGGCCGGCCGTTACCTGGTGCTGATGCCCAACAACCCGCGCGGCGGGGGTGTTTCGCGCCGCGTGGAGGGCGAAGATCGCCAGGAACTGCGCGACACGATGGACCAGTTGCAACTGCCTCAGGGCATGAGCATCATCGCCCGCACCGCCGGCATCGGCCGCAACGTCGAAGAGCTGCAATGGGACTTGTCCTATTTGATGCAGCTTTGGACCGCCATCGACGGCGCCGCGCGCGACAATTCCGCGCCCATCCTCATCTACCTGGAATCGAGCCTGGTCATCCGGGCCATTCGCGACTATTTCTCGCCTGAAATCGGCGAGATCCTGATCGATACCGACGAGATCGCCGATCAAGCCACCGCTTTCATGAGCGTGGTGATGCCGGACAATGTCCACCGCGTCAAGCGTTACCGCGACGACGTGCCGCTGTTCTCGCGCTTCCAGATCGAACACCAGATCGAAACGGCGTACTCGCGTACCGTCACCCTGCCCTCCGGCGGCTCGGTGGTGATCGACCACACCGAAGCGCTGGTGGCGGTGGACGTCAACTCCGCGCGCTCCACGCGTGGTGCCGACATCGAGGAAACCGCCCTGCGCACCAACCAGGAAGCGGCCGATGAAGTGGCCCGCCAACTGCGCCTGCGCGACTTGGGTGGCCTGATCGTCATCGACTTCATCGATATGGAGGACAGCAAGAACCAGCGCGCCGTCGAACAGCGCCTGCGTGATGCCCTGCATTTCGACCGTGCCCGCGTGCAAATGGGCAAGATCTCGCGCTTCGGCCTGATGGAACTGTCGCGCCAGCGCCTGCGTCCGGCCCTGAACGAGGGCTCGCACATCACCTGCCCGCGCTGCAACGGCACTGGCGTGATCCGCGATGCGGAATCGAGCGCCCTGCACGTGCTGCGTCTGCTGCAGGAAGAAGCCATGAAGGAAAACACCGCCGCCGTGCACGCGCAAGTGCCGGTGGACGTGGCGACCTTCCTGTTGAACGAAAAGCGCGCCGACATCGCCAAGATGGAAGCCCGTCTGAAGGTCAACCTGGTGCTGATCCCCAACAAGCACCTGGAAACCCCGCATCACCACATCGAACGCCTGCGCCACGACGATCCGCGCCTGGAAGAGACCCGCGTCAGCTTCGAGCTGGCCGAGGCTCCCGCCACGGACGTCGCCTTTGCGCCCAAGGAAACCGAAGTGAAGGCGCGCCCGGAAGCACTGGTCAAGGGCATCACGCCCTCGCAGCCTGCTCCCGTGGCACCGGCGCCGGCCCCGGTCGCGCCCGCCGCGCCGGCCACCGCCGGCCTGGGTGGCTTGTTCAAGCGCCTGGTCGGTTGGCTGTCCGGTGGCGAGAAGGCCGCGGCCCCCGCTGCCACGCCGGTCCAGTCCGAGGAGGCCAAGCGCGCCACCAACCGTCCCAAGTCCCGCACGCATGACGGCCAGGATCGCCGTGGCGAGCGCCATGGTTCCGACCGTGGCCGTGGAGGCCGTCGCGGCGAAGGCCGCGCTGCCGAGACCACGGAAGCCACGACCGACGCCAACAGCCGCCATCACGTGCGCGGCGGCCGTCGCGGCGATGGCGAAAGGCCTGCCCGTGGTGAGCGTGGCGATCGTGTGGAACGTGGTGATCGTGCCGAGCGTGGCGATCGTGCGGAGCGCGGTGAACGTGCCGAGCGCGGCGAGCGCGGACAGCGCGACGCCGCTCTGGCAGCCAACCAGGCATTGAGCCAGGCTGATCAGGCCGAACGCAATCTGCCGCAAGCGGATATCCTGGAGGACGGCACCCCCGCCCGCCAAGGACGTAACCGCCGTGGCCGTGGTGGCCGCAACCGCCGCGAGGAATCGGGTAGCGATGGC
The DNA here is from genome assembly GCF_021325795.1 of Bordetella sp. LUAb4. Lineage (GTDB taxonomy): Bacteria > Pseudomonadota > Gammaproteobacteria > Burkholderiales > Burkholderiaceae_B > Bordetella_C. Next base: position 1,090,433 of record NZ_JAHPZX010000002.1, read on the forward strand.
GTGATGAGCGAGCAGGAAAGCATGGTCGCGGCCCTGGCCGAGACCGTGGCTGCCGCGCTGCCGCCCGATGGCACCGGCGAAACCGCGACGCGCGATGCCGCTGTGGCCGAAGGCGAGACCGACGAGTTCGGCAATCCGCTGGCCGCGGACGGTTCGGGTACGGATCCGGAACGCAAGCGTCGCCGTCGCCGTAGCCGCCGTGGCCGTCGCAGCCAGGAAGACGGGGTGAGTTCGGATGTGGACGGCCAGGACGATGGCTTGGACGCGTCGGAGCAATCCGAGGACGATCGTCTGGCCGCTGATGCGCAAGCCGCGCTGTCCGAAGTTGCCACGCCCGTGGAGCCCCGCAAGCCGGTAGCTTCAGTTGCCGACACGCATGTGGCGGCGCCGTTCGCCGAGGTCTCGGAATCGACGCCTGCTCCGGCTGCTGCCGAACCGGTTACCACGGCGCCTGTCGCCGTGACCGCGCCGGTGCAAATTGCCACGCCGGCCGAGATCGTCGCTGAAACGCAGGCTGCGGGTGAATCGGCCGCTGCTGCGGCTCAGGGCGCTGCTTCGACCCCGGCTGTTGCTCCGGTTCAGGCCGCTGCTTCGGCTCCGGCTGCTGATCCGGTCCAGGCCGCTGCTTCGGCTCCGGCTGCTGCTCCGGTTCAAGCTGCTGCTTCGGCTCCGGCTGTTGCTCCGGTTCAAGCCGCTGCTTCGGCTCCGGCTGCTGCTCCGGTTCAGGCCGCTGCTCCGGTTCAGGCCGCTGCTCCGGTTCAAGCTGCTGCTTCGGCTCCGGCTGTTGCTCCGGTTCAAGCCGCTGCTTCGGCTCCGGCTGCTGCTCCGGTTCAGGCCGCTGCTCCGGTTCAAGCTGCTGTTTCGGCTCCGGCTGCTGCGCCGGTTCAAGCCGCTGCATCGGCTCCGGCTGCTGCTCCGGCTCATTCCGCCGCTTCGGCTGCTGCTCCCATCCAAACCGCGGCACCGGTTCAGGCCGCTGCTTCGGCGACGGGTACCAGCGCTGCGCCGAGCAAGCAATCGCTGCACAACGTGGTCAATGCTGCCGGCCTGAGCTGGGTCGAGACCGACCCTGAGCGTTTCGCTCAGACGCAGCAACGCATTGCGGCCAGCCAAGTGCCGCTGCGCCTGGGTCGCGAGCGCAAGCCCGTGACGCAGGTTTCCAGCGAACCGCTGCAGCAGGTCGAGACTCGCCACTGATCGCCTAGATCAGGCTAGTCGCCCCTGAAAACCCGAGACCCGGACCAACCGTCCGGCCTCGGGTTTTTTCATATCCGCGCTGGCAACCCCGGCTGCGTTAACGCCACCGCCCAAAAAAAATTATTAAAGAAGGGGGATGGATATCCCCCTTCCCGCCCCCTACCACCGCGTCCGAATCCCGAGCCATCACGAAAGACCGGCAATTCCGCCACCGCCCTAGCCATCACTACCCTAGCCACGGGGGCGATAGCCCAAGAAAGGGGCGATGGGGGCATCCCCCATCATCTAAGAATTTCTTCGCTAGAAATCGAGTGCCGGCGTAGCACGCCCGTCCGCCATTGAAAAACCATGGCAATTCCACCATCGCCCTAGCCGCCACTACCCTGGCCACGGGGGCGATAGCCCAAGAAAGGGGCGATGGGGCACTCCCCCATCACCTAAAAACTTTCTTCGTTGTAAATCGAGCATCGGCATGCTCCACGCCCGCTAATAAAAAACCCTGGCACAAGGCCAGGGTTTCATATCCACCGCCGGTAGCGGCGATCAGAACAAATACGTGTACGTCAGGTTCGTCACATCCAGCCCCGGGTTCGGGCGCTTGATGCTGGCATTCGAGAAGTGCGAATAACGCAGGCTGATCCGGCTGTGCTGGTCGATCTGGAATCCCAAGCCGATATGATCACCGAACTGGAAGGCCGTGCTGATGTTCTCGCCAGCGAACTTGGTGCTCGTGAACACCGTCGGGCCGACACCGCCTTCAAAGAAGAAACGGTCGCTGACCCACCAACGGAACATCGGAATGGCATTGAATTGCCAAACAGACGAGGGATGCCCGCCACCGCTATGCGCCCACCAGTACGCAGCACCGAGTTCACCGGTCAGATCCAACCGGCCAAGGCTACCGCTGGTCTGCCACACGGGCGCCGTTTCGTAATTGATCGCGCCGCGGTTGTACTTGTCACCGAAACCGCCCTGCACACTGATACCGCCCTTGTCCTGGGCTTGGGCAGCCGGGACGGCACATGCCATCGCCAAGGCCGCCAACGCGCCTGCTACGAGGCTCTTTTTATAACCACTCTGCATGGGGAAAACTCCAAGCTACATTTTCGAGGTAAAGACGCGCTGTAAATTATCAGAAAAACCCGACAGCGGCCATGAGACCAAAGGAAGCCTTGACGTATAAGGGCAAGAAAGCCACGAAACACTGTTTTCGAAAATCAGCACCAATCGAACCGCGCAGCCTTCGACTTCCTCGCGCCGCGCGCCTATAGCACGCGGCGTGCCTGAAATCAGACGCTCAAGACTTCAGCAGGCTGTCGCGTCAGCAGCGCCAGCAAACGGGCGATTTCCTCTCGCAGCTGGCGACGGTCCACCACCATGTCGATGGCGCCCTTGTGCAACAAGAATTCGGCACGCTGAAAGCCTTCCGGCAGTTTCTCACGCACGGTCTGCTCGATCACGCGCGGGCCGGCAAAGCCGATCAGGGCCTTGGGTTCCGCGATCACCACATCGCCCATGAAGGCAAAGCTGGCCGACACACCACCCATGGTCGGATCGGTCAGCACGCTGATGAACGGCAGTTGTTCCTTGGCCAGGCGTGTCAGCATGGCATTGGTCTTGGCCATCTGCATCAGCGACAGCAGGCTTTCCTGCATGCGCGCGCCGCCCGATGCGGCAACGCAGATGAACGGCGTCTTCTGGTCCAGGGCAGCCTGGGCGCCGCGCGCGAAGCGCTCGCCGACCACCGAGCCCATGGAGCCGCCCATGAATTCGAATTCGAAGCAGGCCAATACCGCGGGCACACCCTTGATCGAACCGCTGACGACCACCATGGCGTCGGTTTCACCGGTCTGCTTGACGGCTTCCGCCAGACGCTCCGGATACTTGCGCGAATCCTTGAACTTCAGCGTGTCGACCGAGCGGATCGACTGGCCCAGCTCGACGCGCCCTTCCAGATCCAACAGCGAGTCGACGCGCGCGCGCGAGCCGATGCGCATATGGTGATCGCACTTCGGGCAGACGTGCAGATTGGCGGCGAGGTCCTCGTTATAGAGCACCGATTCGCAGGATGGGCATTTGACCCAGAGACCTTCCGGCACGCGCCGCGCCGTGGGCTCGGACGTCTTGTTGATGCGCGGCGGCAGAAGTTTTTCGATCCAGCTCATTGTGAGTTCTATCCTGGTGGGGAACGGCGGCCGCTCAGGCCGCCGCGGGGTCCCGTTTTACGTTGTCCAGCGCTTGGCGGATGGTGCTCAGCCAGTTGCCGGCGGCGGTCGCCGCGGCGTCGGTCTGACCGGCCGCGGGCACGCCTTCAATGGCTTTTTCCATGGTCTCGATCAGCTTGCTGCCGATCACCACGGCGTCGGCCACGCGCGCCACGCGCTGGGCGCTGTCGGCGTCGCGGATGCCAAAGCCCACGCCCACCGGAATGTGGACATGGCGGCGGATGGCGGCCAGCTTGGTCGCGACGTCGTCGGTATCGATGTGGCCGGCCCCCGTCACGCCCTTGAGCGAGACGTAGTAGGCATAGCCCCGCGCCACCTTGCCGACCGCCTCGATGCGCGCTTCGGTGCTGGTGGGCGCCAGCAGGAAGATGGGCGCCATGCCCTTGGCCCCCAGCAGGTCGGCGAACTCGCGCACTTCCTCGGGCGGGTAATCGACCACCAACACGCCATCGACGCCCGCGGCCGCGGCCTGGTCGACGAAAGCGGCCTGGCCCATGGCTTCAACGGGATTGGCATAACCCATCAGCACCACGGGCGTGTCGGCGTCCTGGCGGCGGAAGTCCGCCACCGCATCCAGCACCTTGCGCAGGCTCATGCCCTGCGCAATGGCGCGTTCGGTGGCGCGCTGGATGACGGGGCCGTCGGCCATCGGGTCGGAAAACGGCACCCCCAGCTCGATGACATCGGCACCGGCGCGTACCAGCGCATGCATCAACGGCACGCAGGACGCGGGCGACGGATCGCCGGCGGCGATATAGGGAATCAGGGCGGCGCGGCCGGCCGCCTGGGTGCGGGCAAAGGCAGCGCCGATGCGGTCTTTTTGTACGGTCATGCTATTCAGGTCACCGGTGGATTACAGCTGCAGGCCGGCGCGCTCGGCGACGGTGTGCATGTCCTTGTCGCCGCGGCCCGACAGGTTGACCAGGATGATCTTGTCCTTGGGCAGGGTCGGCGCCAGGCGCGTCGCGTAGGCGATGGCATGCGACGACTCCAGCGCCGGCATGATGCCTTCGATACGGCAGCAATCATGGAAGGCGCGCAAGGCTTCTTCATCCGTCACGCCCACGTAGCTGGCGCGGCCGCTGTCCTTGAGCCAGGCGTGTTCGGGGCCGACGCCCGGATAGTCCAGGCCTGCCGAGACGGAATGCGTTTCCTGCACCTGGCCGTTCTCGTCCTGCATCACATAGGTGCGGTTGCCATGCAGCACGCCCACCTGGCCGGCGGCGATGGACGCCGCGTGACGGCCGCTGTCCATGCCTTCGCCGGCGGCTTCGACGCCGATCAACTGGACATTTTCATGCGGGATGTAGGGATGGAAAATGCCCATGGCATTGGACCCGCCGCCCACGGCCGCGATGACGTAGTCCGGCTGCTGGCCGGTCTCTTGCGGCATCTGCGCCAGGCACTCATTGCCGATCACGGTCTGGAAATCACGCACCATGCGCGGATAGGGATCGGGCCCCGCCACCGTGCCGATGATGTAGAAAGTGTTGGCGACATTGGTGACCCAGTCGCGCATGGCTTCATTCAACGCATCCTTGAGCGTGCGCGAACCCGACTCCACCGGCACCACCGTGGCACCCAGCAGCTTCATGCGGTAGACGTTCGACGCCTGGCGGCGCACGTCTTCGCTGCCCATGTAGACCACGCACTCCATGCCGTAGCGCGCCGCCACGGTGGCGGTGGCCACGCCATGCTGGCCGGCGCCGGTTTCAGCGATGACGCGCGGCTTACCCATGCGGCGGGCCAACAAGGCCTGGCCGATGCAGTTGTTGACCTTGTGCGCGCCGGTATGGTTCAGGTCCTCGCGCTTGAACCAGATCTGTGCGCCGCCCAGCTCCTGCGACCAGCGCCGCGCGTGGTACACGGGCGTGGGGCGACCCACATAGTGCTTGAGTTCGTAGGCGAACTCTTCCTGAAAGAGCGGATCGGCGCGGAAATGGTCATAAGCCGCGCGCAATTCATCCAGGGCGTGCATCAGCGTTTCCGCCACGAACACGCCACCGTAGGGTCCGAAATGCCCTTGGGCATCGGGAAGATCGTAAGGTTTCACCAGGCTTCTCCCGCCACGATGCGACGCCATCGGCCGCATCGCCAGCTTGGCGGCCCACCCTGGATCGGACAGTGCCACCGACTTAGCAACCGGGTATTTTACCCGAGTGGGGCCGGACGGCCCACTCAGTCCCGCATTGCCTACAAGGACCGCCCGAGCCGCCGCAGGAAGGCGACGCAATCCGCCAGCTGATCCACCGCCACGTATTCGTCAGGCTTATGGGCCTGCACGATATGGCCCGGGCCGCAGACCACCGTGGGTATGCCTATCCCCTGGAATAAGCCGGCCTCGGTGGCATAGGCCACTTTGCGCGTAGCGGTGTCCCGGGTCAGCGCGCGCGCCAGCTCGGTGATGGCGGCCTGCTCCGAAGCCTCCAGGCCGGGCGCTGCCGGGCCCTTTTCGATCTCCACCCGTGCGTCGGGGAATTCGGTGTGCATGCGCGGCAGCAGGGTTTCACTGACGTAGCGCTCGATATCCGCCTGGATATCTCCCGGTGACATGCCGGGCAGGTTGCGGAATTCGTAGGTGAATTCGCAGGCGTCGGGAATGGTGTTGACCGCGATGCCACCACGGATCTGATTGGTGGTCAGCGTGCTGAAGGGCACATCGTAGAAGTTGTCGTAAGGCCCTTTGGCGCGGTAGGCGTCGGCCAGGTCGCGGATATGGCAGATCAGGCGGGCCGCATGCTCGATGGCATTGCAACCTTGCGACGTCAGCGAAGAATGCGCGGCCTTGCCATGGACCCGGCAGTGGAAGACATTGATGCCTTTGTGCGCCACCACCACTTGCATGCCGGTGGGTTCGCCCACCACGCAGCCTTCCGGCCGGATGCCGCGCTCGCGCAGGTCGGCCAGCAAGTACGGCGCGCCGGCGCAGCCCACTTCCTCGTCGTAGGAAAAGGCCAGATGCAGCGGCTTCTTGCGCGGCATGGCGAGGAATTCGGGCACCAGCGCCAGGGACGCGGCGATGTAGCCTTTCATGTCGCACGAGCCACGGCCGTAGAGCCGCCCATCCCTTTCTTGCAGGGTGAAGGGATCGGAAGACCAGTCCTGCCCATCCACCGGCACCACATCGGTATGGCCCGACAAGACGATGCCGCCCTGCGTACCGCCGTCCTGGGCGGGCAGCGTGGCGAACAAATTGGCTTTGTTGCGTTCGGCGTTATGCACCAGCACGGCGTCGACGCCCTGCCCCTTGAGCGCATCGCGCACGGTTTCGATGAGGGCCAGGTTCGAATTGCGGCTGGTGGTGTCGAAGGCGACCAGTTTTTCCAGCCAGGCGCGGGTCGCGGTATTGGCGTCCTGTGCGGTTTGCGTGGGGGTATCCATGATGGCGGCGGCCCTGCGTGAAGGAAACAGGCAGTTTAGGGCGGCCGGGGTGCGGCCGTCCATGTGCCGCGTGCTATTTCCGCGCGGCCCCCGTCACGCCGGCGACTTCGGTCAGCGCCACCAAGGCCCGGTTCAGGGCCTCGCCGTCCGGCACTTCCACGGTGAATACCATATGCGCCAGCGAGCTGCGGCTTTGCGTGTTGACGCCAATGACGTTGAGCCGCAGCTTGGCGAACACTTCGGACAGATCGCGCAGCAGGCCCGAGCGGTCGTGCGCACGGATGCTGACATCGACCGGATAGAGCGTGCCGCCGGTCTTGCCCCAGGTGACCTCGATGCTGCGTTCCGGTTCGCGGCTGGCCAGCGCGGCGTAGCTGTGGCAATCCTTGCGGTGAATGGACACGCCGCGGCCACGCGTGACGAAGCCGACGATCTCGTCGGGCGGCGCCGGACGGCAGCAGCGCGCCAGTTGCGTCATCAAGGAGCCCACGCCGACCACCAGCACACCGCTCTTGCCGCTTTTCTCCGTGCTTTCCGCGCGGCTGGCATGGGTGACGACCTGCGGGGCGGCCGACTCGGCGGACGCGGGCTGCTGGAAGGCGCTGTCGATCTGGCGCAGGCTGAACTCGTCCTTGGCGGCCGCGACGTAGAGGTCGTCCGCGCGGGCGAAACCCAGCTGTTGCGCCAATTGCTCCAGGTTGACCGCCGTCTTGCCCAGGCGTTGCAGCTCTTTTTCAACCAGGGCCTGGCCCTGGGTGATGCGCTGTTGCAACTCGATGGCGTTGAACCAGGCCCGCACCTTGGAGCGCGCCCGCGGACTGGCCAGGAAACCCAGTTGGGGGTTGAGCCAATCGCGCGACGGGCCGCCGGATTTGGCGGATACGATCTCCACGGTCTGGCCGGTAGCGAGACGCGTCTGCAAGGGCACCAGTTGACCGTCCACGCGCGCGCCACGGCAGCGATGGCCCAGGTCGGTGTGCAGGTGGTAGGCGAAATCCACCGGCGTCGAACCGGCCGGCAGCTCGATCACGCGGGCTTGCGGCGTCAGGACGTAGATGTGCTGACCGATATCGGCGCCCGCCATCGCGCCACCTTTGCGGGCGCTGCGGGAAGATCCCGCTTGCGCGGCGGGCCGGGACGCGTTGGTGGGCGGCGCCAAGGTGGCGCCTATTTCGGTGCGTACTGCCGTATCGACCGCCGCCTCGGCACCCGCGGCCGCGGAATCCGCGGCGATGGCGGCCGCCGCGGTAGACGTGTCAGTGCCGGTGCCGGTGCCGGTGCCGGCGTCCGGCGCAGCCTCCACGTCCGCGCTCCACGCCAGCAGTTGGCGCATCCAGGATAACTGGCGGTCGTAATCGCTGGACGCCGCCACCTGGCCGCCACGGGGACCCGCTTCCTTGTAGCGCCAGTGGGCCGCCATGCCGTATTCGGCGAACTGGTGCATCTCGCGCGTGCGTATCTGCACCTCGAACGGCCTGCCATCGCCGTCCGCCACCACGGTGTGCAGCGAACGGTAGCCGTTGGGCTTGGGCCGCGAAATGTAGTCGTCGAACTCCTGTCCCACCGGCGTCCACATGGCATGCACCAGGGCCAGCGCGGCATAGCAATCGCGCACGTCGCCGACGATGACGCGCAGCGCGCGCAGGTCGTAAAGATGCGTGAAGTCCAGTTTCTTGGCCCGCATCTTGTTCCAGATGCTGTAGATATGCTTGGGCCGGCCGCTGACTTCGGCGGCGATACCGGCCTTGGCCAGGGCATCCTGCATACGCGCCACGGTGTCGCGGATGAAGGCTTCACGCTCGACGCGTTTTTCTTCCAGCAGCTTGGCGATCTGCTTGTAGCGGTCGGGATCGGTGAAGCGGAAGGCCAGGTCTTCCATCTCCCACTTGATCTGCCAGATGCCCAGCCGATTGGCCAGGGGCGCGTACAGGTCCAGCGTTTCACGCGCCAATTGCGGATCGCAGGGAACCTTGGTGGCGGCGTGCCAGCGCAGGCTTTGCAGCCGCGACGCCAGGCGCATCAGCACGATGCGCAGGTCGGCCGCCATCGCCAGCAGCATCTTGCGCTGCATTTCCTTCTGGGTGCCGCTGCCGGCGGCGCTGTCGCTGGCATGGCGCGCCATCACGCCCAGGCGCAGCAGCGCATGCGCACCCTGCACCAGGTGCGCCACGTCGTCGCCGAAATCCGCCGTCAAGGGATCGATGCGCAAGCTCTGGGGCGGCGCCTGCAGGTCGGTGGGCAGGGCCGCCAGCACCGCTGCGACACGCGTGGCGGCATCGGTATGCAGGCTGGCCAGGATGCGCCCGACACCCGCGGCGTGGACGATCAGGGGTTCGCCGGTGATGGATTGCTGCCCGGCGAAGCGGTCCGCGACCGAGCTGGCGGCGCGCGCCAATTGCGCCCGGCCAGCCGGGTCCAATCCGGCGGCGGCGGCATCGAGCCACGCGGCATCGAGGCCAGCGCCGGAATCTGCGGCATCGGCAGGCTGCGGAGATTCGGGAGCGGAAGGCGGGGACATCGACGACGAAAACGACTGGAACCGGTTGAGAGATTGACACTCTACACTAAGGCAGTGATGGCTTCGGCCCGCCGGACGTCAGGGTTTGCGTCAGGTCCGAGTACGGTCGTCGGACCAAGCGCGGAGGCGTCAAGACGCCCCGACGCCGGGGGCGGCGCGGGGGCCAGGCCGTTTCGGACGCCGGCGCGACGTGGGCCGACGTAGGCCGACGTCGGCTGTGCTCGACGCGGGTCTTCGCTTAAGACGAAAAAAGCATAAAACGGGATGGTCAACTTATGTTTCGATGGCTCAAGGGGCGCGGGGCGCGCGATGCGCAGGTCGATGAAGTGCGCGCGCGCATTCCGATGGAATTGTGGGAACAGGTGCTGGATGCCTTCCCCTTCCTGTATCCCCTCACGCAGGAAGAGCAGGCGGCGCTGCTGGATCGCACGGCCTGGGTGCTGGCCAGCAAGACCATGAATGGCGCGGGCGGGCTGGCGCTGACCGACTTCATGCGCCTGTGCATCGCCGCCCAGGCCGCTCTGCCCATCCTGAACCTGGAGCCGGCGCTATATGAAGGCTGGGACGAAATCATTGTCTATCCCGGCGGTTTCGTCATTCCGCGCCAGCGCGAAGATGCGGACGGCGTGGTGCACGAGTACGAGGAAGATGCAGCCGGCGAGGCCTGGGATGGCGGCCCGGTGCTGATTTCCTGGGAGGACGCGCGGCTGGCGGCGGGCGGCTACAACGTCGTGATCCACGAGTTTGCCCACAAGCTGGACCTGTTGACGGGCGCCGCTGACGGCGTACCCAATCTGGCGGGCCGGCGCGATGTCGACGGCCGCGCCTGGCGCGGTGTGCTGGAACGCAGCCTGGACCAATTCAGCGCGGCACTCGAAGCGGTCGAAGCCGCCATCCCGCCGGATGTGGATCCGGAAGGACCGGATGCCGATCAATGGTATGGCCAGTTGCCATTGGATCCCTACGCGGCCACGGATGAAGCGGAGTTCTTCGCGGTCAGCTCGGAGAGCTTCTTCGCCGATCCGGGACCCTTGGCCGACGCGATGCCGGATTGGTACGCCCTGCTGCGCGCCTATTACCGCCAGGATCCGCTGGCGCGGCTGCAGCGCTACGAGGACCAGCAGTCCGAGGACCGGCAATCGCCATGACCCACGCGCGCCCTCGCCTGCTTATCGTGTGGCACAGCCGTAGCGGCGCGGCCCAGGCCATGGCGCAGGCCGCCGCCGCGGGCGCCCGCGACGTGGCCGCGTGGGCGGCGGAGGGAGCGCACGGCGATGAGGTGCCGAACCCCGACGACACGGCAGGCGGCGCCAAGGCCACGCCGGCTTTGGACGTCACGGTGCTGCCTGCGGGCGAGGTCCAGGCCGAGGACCTGCTGCAAAGCGACGGCTATCTTTTTTGCGCGCCGGAGAATCTGGGTACGCTGAGCGGCGCCATGAAGGAATTCTTCGATCGTTGTTATTACGGCGTCCTCGATGCGGACGGCGTCAGCCCGATCAGCGGGCGGCCCTACGGACTGATGATCAGCGCCGGCACGGATGGCAGCGGCGCGGCCCGGCAGGCAGAGCGTATCTGCACGGGATGGCGGCTGCGCCTGGCAGCGGCGCCACTCATTGCGCGCAACGGCGCACAATCGCCAGCCCAGATCCTGGCGCCCAAGACCGTGGCGCCCGATGTCTTGCATGACTGCAAGGAATTGGGAGGCTTGCTGGCGGGACTGCTGTTGATGGGCGGCTAGACCCGCTGAAACGAATCAGGCCGCTTTGCGAGCGGCCTGTGCACTGCCTCGATAAAACCCGCGTGCCGGCACGCGGTCCGGCTTAGCCCACCGCGGCGGTCACGACGATCTCGACTTTGTAGTCGGGATTGGCAAGACGGGACTCGACGGTGGCACGGGGAGGCGCGTTGCCATCGGCAACCCAGGCGTCCCAGGCTTTGTTCATGCCGTCGAATTCTTTCATGTTGGTGATGAAGATCTGGGCCATCAGGATGCGCGACTTGTCGGTGCCGGCTTCGGCCAACAGCTTGTCTACCGTCGCCAGGACCTGAGCGGTCTGACCGGTGATGTCCAGCGTGGCGTCATCCGGCACCTGACCGGCCAGGTAGGCGACGCCGTTATAGACGGCCATATCCGAGAGACGCTTGGCGACATTGACGCGTTTGATGCTGCTCATGGGGTGATCCCTCCTGTTGGAAACCGTCGATTATCGCCGCCTTCCGTCCACGAGGGGAAGACCGTTTGAAACCGGGCCGCCTGGCCGGTTTACGCAGGACAGACAAGAAGAAGAGGCAAAACGGCGGTACAACGCGTCCTGCTTTGCCATGGCGCTCGGCAACCGCCGCGCTATTTCCCGGCCGGCAGCGGCGGCAGTTCGAATACCTGGCGCAGATAGGCCAGATACGCCGGATCGTCGCACATGGTTTTTTCCGGCGCGTCGGACACCTTGGCCACGGGCTGGCCATTGCAGCGGACCATCTTCATGACGATCTGCAGGGGCTCATGCCCCAGGTCATTGGTCAGATTGGTGCCTATGCCGAAGGACACTCGGCAGCGGCCGGCAAAGCGGTGCGCCAGCTCCACCGCCCGAGGAAAGGTCAGGGAGTCGGAAAACACCAGCGTCTTGGTGCGCGGGTCGACCCGGTTGACGCGATAGTGTTCGATCATGCGCTCGCCCCAGATGAAGGGATCGCCGGAATCATGGCGCGCGCCGTCGAACAGTTTGCAGAAATACATATCGAAATCGCGCAGGAAGGCATTGGTACCGTAGACATCGGATAGCGCGATGCCCAGATCGCCGCGATATTCCTTGGCCCAGACTTCCAGCGCGAAGACCTGGGAATCGCGCAGGCGCGGTCCCAAAGCCTGGCAGGCCTGCAAATATTCATGCCCCATGGTGCCCAAGGGCAGCACGCCATGCTCGCGCGCCAGGGCGACATTGCTGGTGCCGGCGAACATCTTGCCCATCGTGCCCTTCATGGTGGCCACCACTTCCTGGTGCCAGGCCTTGGAGAAACGCCGGCGCGTCCCATATTCGGCCACCCGGAAATCGGCCAGCGATGGATCGTCCACCACCAGGCTCACCTTGGACTGCAGGCGCGCGCGGCCCTCGGCCAGGTCCGGATGCTGCTTCGTATTGCGGAAATAGACCTCGTTGACGATGGCCAGCACAGGAATTTCGAACAGGATCGTATGCAGCCAGGGGCCCTGCACCGTGATCGAGATCTCGCCCTCTTCCTTGCCCTCGCTGACGTGGATGCAGCGCTCGGGCAAATGAAACAGTTCAAGAAAATCGATGAAGTCGCTCTTGATGAAGCGCAGGCTGCCAAGATATTCCAACTCGTCGGGCGTAAAGCGCAACTGGCACAAGCCGTGGATTTCCTTGCGGATCTCTTCGATATAAGGCCGCAGATTGACGCCGGGGTTGCGGCATTTGTACTGGTATTCGACCTGGGCCGCGGGGAAATGGTGCAGCACTACCTGCATCATGCTGAACTTGTAGAGGTCGGTGTCGAGCAGCGAAGTAATGATCATAGAGGCCCCCCGTACCGCGCGGCGCGCGGCCCCCCAGGGGGCGACACTGGCGAACCGGGGGACCCGGCTCCGCGGTGTCCCCGAGCGGGCTCAGGTTCTTAAGCGTGATTGTCTCGGATTTGCGTGAACTTAACGATGGGGGCAACCTTAGCACAGTGCCCGGGCGCGCACGGGCGACGACTATGCCCCGGCCAGGGTTATCCCAGGAGGTTTTTGCAGTGTTTGGGTAAAATCCCTGTTTTCGCGGATAAATAAACCCCCGGAGTTCCACCGCATGACCCACGTCGTTACCGAAAACTGTATCAAATGCAAGTACACCGACTGCGTGGATGTGTGCCCCGTCGATTGTTTCCGCGCGGGCCCCAACTTCCTGGTAATCGATCCCGACGAATGCATAGACTGTGCGGTGTGCATCCCCGAGTGCCCGGCTAACGCCATTTACGCGGAAGAAGATGTGCCGCAGGACCAGCTGCAGTTCATCGCGCTGAACGCCGAACTGTCGCCTGAATTCCAGAGCATCAGCCGCGCCACCAAGCCGCTGCCCGATGCGGACGAATGGAACGGCAAGCCGGACAAACTGCAATACCTGGAAAAGTAAAAGGTCCACGCGCGTTCGAGTGCGCTCGGGTTGCGCTCGGGTTGCGGTCGGATTGCGCGCGAACCGCCTTCGAACTGCCAATGACCGACGTATCCAAATACACGCGCCAAACCGTCACTGAAGTCCGCAGCTGGGTCCCCGGCAAGCTGTTTTCGCTCCGGGTGACCCGTGACCCCGCCTTTGTGTTCAAGGCCGGGCAGTTCGCCCGCGTCGGCCTGCCTGTCACCGGCCTGCCGGACGCTGGAGCTGCCCCTGGTGCCCCTGGTGCCAACGCAGCCCACAGCGCCGGCGCCGCGGCGGATGCGGTGCCGACCTTGTGGCGAGCCTACTCCATGGTGTCCGGTCCGCTGGAAGATGCCCTGGAGTTCTTTTCCATCGTCGTACCCGAAGGCGAGTTCAGCCCGCGCCTGGCGCAACTGCGCGAGGGCGACAGCCTCTACATCGAAAAGAATCCCTACGGTTTCCTGACCATAGACCGCTTCTTCCCGGCACAACCCGCGCAGGCCGAACAGAACCCGGATGCGGCGGACGCAGCGCCGGACGCAGCACTGGCTACGGCTGTGGCGAAACCCGCCGCCACGCCCGCGGCGGGCGCTACGCTGGCCGCGCCGGACCTGGCCCAGACACAGCCGGATTTGTGGCTGCTGGCCACCGGCACGGGACTGTCGGCGTATCTATCCATCCTGCGTGACCCGGCTACCTGGACTTCGTTTCGCCGGATCATCGTCGTGCATGGCGTGCGCCATGCCGCAGAGCTGGCCTACCGGGAAGAAATCGAGAGCTGGTCCAGCCTGCCCGAATTCGCCGCCATTCACCGGGCCGATCCGCGCAAATTGATCTATCTGGCCATCGCCACGCGCGAGGCCTTGCCCGGCATGCCCAGCGAGCGCCTGACCACGCTGATCGCCGACGGCCGCCTGGAACAGCTTGCGGGCGAGCGGCTCGACCCCAAGCTGGCCAGGGTGATGCTCTGCGGTAACCCCGAAATGCTGACGGCGGCACGCAAACTGCTTGGCGAAATGGGCTTCGCGCCGGGACGTCGCGGCATTCCCGGCAATTTGGCTGTCGAAAACTACTGGTAAGCAATAAAGCGTACGGATTTCGCAATAAATCGTGCGTTTTAAGGCGTGAAAAAGGAGTTCGAGTAGAAATTCCCGTTTTCACAACAAAAACGGCCGTCCTGCGGACTGCTGTTCTGTAGTTTTCGCTATAAACACCTGCCGCAGCGCAATAATGCGGGCGTGTACATACGGTGCATCAGCGTCGATACAAACCTGGTGCCCCACCCTTCCAGGCGAACCGCCGCGACGGATACCTGGTCAGAACGTAAGGATTTTCATCTTATGCTGTATGAATTGCATGAGTTGCAGCGCGCCTTTCTGACGCCCTTTGCCGCTTTTACCGAAGCGAGTTCGCAGCTATTTTCCAATCCCTATAGCCCCTGGGCCTATATGCCCGTTTCCCGCCAGATGGCGGCGGGCTATGAGCTGATGCACCGCATCGGCAAGGAATACGAGAAACCGGCGTGGGATCTGCCCACCACGGAAATCGATGGAGAGACGGTCAAGATCATCGAAAAAGTGGCGGTCGACAAACCCTTCTGCCGCTTGATCCATTTCCAGCGTGAAGGGCGCAGCCAAGGCCGGGGCCAAGCCGGGACCGCGGCCAAGCGCAAGGACCCCACCGTGCTGCTGGTGGCACCGATGTCCGGCCACCATGCCACCTTGCTGCGCGACACGGTGCGTGCACTGCTGCCCAATCACGATGTGTATGTGACCGACTGGACCGACGCCCGCATGGTGCCGGTCTCCGAAGGTCCCTTCCATCTCGACGACTACGTCTACTACGTGCAGGACTTCCTGCACTTCCTGGGCGCTGACACGCATGTGATCTCGGTGTGCCAGCCGACCGTGCCCGTGCTGGCCGCCATCTCGCTGATGGCCAGCGCCAATGACCCCTGTCAGCCGCGCTCCATGACCATGATGGGCGGCCCCATCGATCCGCGCCAAAGTCCGACCCAGGTCAATAACCTGGCGATGACCAAGCCGTACTCGTGGTTCGAAACCCAGTTGATCCATCGCGTGCCGCCGCGCTATCCGGGCGCTGGCCGCCTGGTTTATCCCGGCTTCCTGCAGCACGCCGGTTTCGTCGCCATGAATCCGGACCGCCATATGAAGTCGCACTATGACTTCTACCTGGATCTGTTGCGTGGAGACGATGGCGACGCTGAAGCGCATCGCCGTTTCTATGACGAATACAACGCGGTATTGGACATGTCCGCCGAGTTTTACCTGGACACCATCCGTATCGTGTTCCAGGAATTCCAACTGCCGCGCGGGACGTGGAAGGTGGGCGGCAAGCTGGTGAAGCCGGCCGATATCAAGAAGACGGCGCTGCTGACCATCGAAGGCGAGCTGGACGATATCTCCGGGCAAGGGCAGACGCGCGCGGCGCAGGACTTGTGCAGCGGCATCTCGGCCGCCAACAAGGCGCACTACACCGCGGAACGCGCCGGTCACTATGGCATTTTCTCCGGCCGCCGTTGGCGCCAGACGATCTGTCCTAAAATCGGCGAATTCATTCGGCAACACGCCTGAGCCGGCGGCCCGAACAGGGTTGTGGGGAAAAAGGGGCCTGCGGCCCCTTTTTTAATTTCCCGCCGGAGCGGCAGGGCCAAGCCGCTACGTTGAAGCTTGGCTTGGCTTGGCTTGGCTTGCATGTGCGTGTGCGTGTGCGTGGCGGCGGCACGGCAGGCGGGGACGCCCCTCCGCTGGGCTAGTGCATCCGGATCCCAGTTTCCCTCAAGAACACCTGCTTTTTTCTTTATGTCCGATTTATCCTTGGTCGATCGCATCGACGCCCTGTTGCCGCAGACCCAATGCACCAAGTGCGGCTATGACGGCTGTCGGCCTTATGCCGCGGCGATCGCCGACGGGTCGGTGCCGATCAATCGATGTCCGCCGGGTGGCGATGAAGGCATCCAGGCTTTGGCCGGACTGCTGCATACGCCACCCCTGCCCCTGGATACCACACGCGGCCAACACGGTCCGCTGCTGCTGGCCGTGATCGACGAACAGCACTGCATCGGCTGTACGCTGTGCATCAGCGCCTGTCCGGTCGATGCCATCGTCGGCGCCAACAAGCGCATGCACACGGTGCTCGCTGACCTTTGCAGCGGTTGCGACCTATGCGTCGCGCCCTGTCCGGTCGATTGCATAGACATGGTGCCGGCCGCGCGTGAATGGACGCCGGCCGACGCGGATGAGGCGCGCCAACGCCATGACCAACGCCTGGCACGCCTGGAGGCGCCGCCGCGGGATCAGGCGCGCGCCAATCCAGTGCGGGCGCGCGGCACCTTGGGCGCTCCGCCGGCGCCCGCGGGCAGCCATGACACGACATCCGACGAGCGTTTCGTGGCGACACGGGAACACGCCGCGCCGCATCGCGCAATTGCAAGCGGGGAAGGGATCGCGGCCCACGCCGCGGCTGGCGATGCCGGCGCGACCGGCGCGACCGGTGCAATCGGTACGACCGGTGCAATCGGTACGACCGGTACGACTCGGACGGCTGGTACGACGGACACGACGGGTGCGGCCGAAGGGACTGATGCGGATTCGCGCAAGCGCGACGCGATTGCGAGCGCGTTGGAGCGCGCCCGTGCCCGCCGTGCCGGCCGCGGCCCGGCATGACGGTCCAAGGCCGGCACGGCTATTCATAGCCCAAGCCGAAAACCCGACGTCATCAAACCCGACATCATCAAACAGTTTTCCCTGCCCTTTTTCCAACACACCCCACCCCCGCCCTCTTCCAACGTTCGATGAACCCCGCCAAACGCCGCGAGATCTTCGCCCGCCTGCAAGCCGCCAATCCGACGCCTGAAACGGAGTTGGAATACACCACGCCATTCCAGTTGCTGATCGCGGTGCTGCTGTCCGCGCAGGCGACGGATAAATCGGTGAACATCGCCACGCGCAAGTTCTTTCCTCACCATGGGACGCCGCAAGGCCTGGTGGACCTGGGCGAGGAAGGCGTGGCGCAATACATCAAGACCATCGGCCTTTATCGCAACAAGGCGAAGAACGCCGTCGCCACGGCGCGCATCATCCTGGAACAGCACGCTGGCGTCGTCCCCGACACGCGCGAAGCGCTGGAAGCCCTGCCCGGCGTTGGCCGCAAGACCGCCAATGTGGTCTTGAACACGGCCTTCCGCCAGGTCGCGATGGCGGTCGACACGCACATCTTCCGCGTTGCCAATCGCACGAATCTGGCGCCGGGCAAAGATGTCCTGGCCGTCGAGCTGAAATTGATGAAGGTGGTGCCCGAGGAATATCTGCTCGATGCGCACCATTGGCTGATCCTGCACGGCCGCTATATCTGCGTCGCGCGCAAGCCCAAATGCCCGCAATGCGGTATCGCCGACTTGTGCGAGTTCAAGCAAAAGACACCGGCCTGACAGACATGCGCACCGGCGGCGCGATAACGCTGCCACAAACAGGCAATCCTTTTGTCTTTATATCGATAAGTAGATTGCCCTGCTGGGTATTCGCATAAACACGCATGCCGATCCGCAGGCGCCTTGCGCCGCAACAGCATCCGCCCGTCATCGGCATGAACAGCCGCATTGCGCCGCGGCGCGCCGCACCATCACGGCGCCGTTTCCGCCGACTTAAACCTATGTAAAACCCCCATAGAATTTTGTTTCGCCCGTCCGCATACTCGCCGGCAACAAATATAGATTTGGTGCTACTACATGGACGACACCATCCTAGAGACACAAGGCCTTACCAAGGAGTTTCGTGGCTTCGTCGCGGTGAAAGGCGTGAATCTGCGGGTAAGACGCGGGCATATCCACGCCCTCATCGGCCCCAACGGCGCCGGCAAGACCACGTGCTTCAATTTGTTGACCAAGTTCCTGGCGCCCAGCGCCGGCAAGATCTTGTTCAACGGCCAGGACATCAGCAGCGAACGCCCGGCGCAAATCGCGCGACGGGGCATCATCCGTTCATTCCAGATCTCGGCGGTGTTTCCCCACCTCAGCGTTTTGGAAAATGTGCGCATCGGCCTGCAGCGCAAGACCGGCTTGTCCTATCACTTCTGGCGCAGCGAGAAAAAGCTGCATGCGCTCGATGAGCCCGCCCGCGCGCTGTTGGAGCAGGTCGACTTGACCGCCTTCGCCGACGAAACCACCGTCAACCTGCCCTATGGCCGCAAGCGCGCGCTGGAAATCGCCACCACGCTGGCGATGGAACCGGAGCTGATGCTGCTGGACGAGCCCACACAGGGCATGGGCCACGAGGACGTGGACCGCGTGACGCGCTTGATCAAGCGCGTCAGCGTGGGGCGCACCGTCCTCATGGTGGAACACAATATGAACGTGGTGTCCTCTATCGCCGACCGCATCACGGTGCTGGCGCGCGGGGCCGTGCTGGCCGAAGGCAACTATGCCGAAGTGGCCCGCAACCCGGCGGTCATGGAAGCCTATATGGGCAGCACCGAAGGTCAACTGCAAGGAGCGCACGGATGAACGCGCCGGCGTTGGAAATCACCGATCTGCACGCCTGGTACGGCGAGTCGCACATCCTCCATGGCGTGAACATGAACGTGCGCCAAGGCGAAGTGGTGACGCTGCTGGGCCGTAACGGCGCCGGGCGCACCACCACCTTGCGCGCGATTCTTGGCCTGACCGGCAGCCGCAAAGGCTCGGTGCGCATCAACGGCACCGAATCAGCCGGCATGCCCACCTTCCGCATCGCGCATCTGGGCGTCGGCTATTGCCCCGAGGAACGCGGCATCTTCGCCAGCCTCAGCTGCGAAGAGAACCTGCTGCTGCCGCCCTTCGTCGGCGGCGCGCTGGGCGGTGGCATGTCCCTGGCGGAAATCTACGAGATGTTCCCCAATCTGCAGGAACGCCGCCATTCGCCTGGCACGCGCCTGTCCGGCGGGGAGCAGCAGATGCTGGCCGTCGCGCGTATCCTGCGCACCGGCGCCAACCTGCTGTTGCTGGACGAGATTTCCGAAGGCCTGGCGCCCGTCATCGTGCAGGCGCTGGGGCGTATGATCACGGCGCTGAAGCAAAGGGGCTATACCATCGTCATGGTGGAGCAGAACTTCCGCTTCGCCGCGCCGCTGGCCGACCGCTTCTACGTCATGGAGCATGGCCAGATCATCGAACATTTCGATGCCGCGCAACTCAATGAAAAACAGGAAACACTCAACGAACTGTTGGGCGTATAAGGTCTCCGACCACCACCTGCCACCCGCCGGCACGACCGGCACCCCCTACAAGAGGGAGAGGAGTCAACCATGAAGCTGCATACCCTAACGGCTGCACTGGCCCTGGCCGGCATCGGCGCGATCAGTCTGCCCGCGCAGGCCGCCGGGATTTCCGATGACGTGATCCGCATCGGTTTCGTCAGCGATCTGTCCGGCGTTTACTCGGACATCGACGGCAAGGGCGGGATCGAAGCGATCCGCATGGCCATCGAGGATGCCGGCGGCAGTATCAACGGCAAGAAGATCGAACTGGTCACGGCCGATCACCAGAACAAGGCGGACATCGCCTCGGCGCGCGCTCGCGAATGGTTCGACCAACAGAAGGTCGACGTCCTGATCGGCGGCACCAACTCCTCCACCAGCCTGGCCATGGCCCAGGTGGCGGCGGAAAAGAAGCGGCCTTTCCTGGCCATCGGCGCGGGCGCGTCCGACCTGACCAATGCCCAATGCTCGCCCTACACCGTCCATTACGCCTACGACACCGTGGCCCTGGCCCGTGGCACCGGTTCGGCGGTGGTGAAGGACGGCGGCAAGAGCTGGTTCTTCCTGACCGCCGATTACGCCTTCGGCCATGCCCTGGAACGCGACACCGCCAATGTGGTGAAGGCTTCCGGCGGCGAGGTCAAGGGCACGGTACGCGCGCCGCTGGGCGCGTCGGACTTCTCGTCCTTCCTGCTGCAGGCGCAGTCGTCCAAGGCACAGATCCTGGGCCTGGCCAACGCCGGCGGCGACACCATCAACTCGATCAAGGCGGCCAATGAATTCGGCATCACCCAGACCATGAAAATGGCGGGCCTGCTGGTCTTCATCAACGACATCGACTCGCTTGGCCTGCAAGCCACGCAGAACATGTACCTGACCGACAGCTGGTACTGGGACCAGTCGGATGAGGCGCGCGCCTGGGCCAAGCGCTTCGAAGGCAAGATCAACCGCAAGCCCTCCAGCCTGCAAGCGGGTGACTACTCGGCGGTGTCGAACTATCTGAAGGCCGTCAAGGAAACCGGCACCGACGACGCCGACACCATCATGAAGTGGTTCAAGTCGAACAAGCTCAACGACATGTACGTGAAAAACGGCTACACCCGCGAGGACGGCCGCATGGTGCACGACATGTTCCTGATGCAGGTGAAGACGCCCAAGGAATCGAAGGGTCGCTGGGACTACTACAAGGTGGTCGCGACGCTGCCCGGCGACGAGGTCTACACCAAGCTTTCCGAATCCACCTGCAAACTGGTCAAGAAGTAATCCGCGCCACTGCGCGCCGCCGCGTCCATCGAACGCGGCGGCGCGTCTACGCTTGTTCAACCGCCCGCCATCCACGCGGGCGCGCAGGAAACGCACACGATGACGGAAATCTTCGGCATCCCCTTGCAGGCGCTGTTGGGCCAATTGCTACTGGGGTTGGTCAACGGCTCTTTCTACGCCATGCTATCGCTGGGCCTGGCGGTCATTTTCGGCTTGCTGAATGTGATCAACTTCGCCCATGGCGCGCTCTACATGATGGGCGCCTTCGCCGCGTGGGCGGGCATGAATTATCTGGGCCTGAGCTATTGGGTCATGCTCATTCTGGGCCCGATCGTGGTGGGCATCTTTGGCATCATCATCGAGCGGCTGCTGCTGCGGCACCTCTATCGCCTCGACCACCTGTATGGGCTGCTGCTGACCTTCGGCCTGACCCTGCTGATCGAGGGCCTGTTCCGCAGCGTCTACGGTGTGTCCGGCCAGCCTTATCCCCCGCCTGACGCCCTGCGCGGCGCCACCAACCTGGGCTTCATGATCCTGCCCAACTACCGTGCCTGGGTGGTGGTGGCTTCGCTGGTGGTCTGCCTGGGCACCTGGTTCGTCATCGAACGTACCCGCCTTGGCGCGCTGCTGCGCGCCGGCACCGAGAACCCGCGCCTGGTCGAGGCCTTCGGCGTCAACGTACCGCGCATGATCATGCTGACGTATGGCTTCGGCGTGGGCCTGGCCGGATTCGCCGGCGTGCTGGCCGCGCCGGTGCTGCAGATTTCCCCGCTGATGGGTTCGAACCTGATCATCGTGGTGTTCGCCGTGGTGGTGATCGGCGGCATGGGCTCCATTCTGGGATCCATCCTGACCGGTCTGGGGCTGGGCGTGGTCGAAGGGCTGACCAAGGTCTTCTGGCCTGAAGCCTCCAGCACCGTGGTGTTCATCATCATGGCCATCGTTCTGCTGCTGCGTCCCGCCGGCCTGTTCGGGAAAGAAAAATGAATCGACAAATCGCTGCCTATGTCGTCCTGGCCGTCCTGCTGGCTTTGCTGCCTTTCATGGGGGTGTATCCCATCTTCGCCATGAAGGTGATGTGCTACGCCCTGTTCGCCTGCGCATTCAACCTGCTGCTGGGTTTCACCGGATTGCTGTCCTTCGGCCATGCGGCCTTCCTGGGTGCCGCCGCCTACGCCACGGGCCATGCGCTGAAGGTGTGGGGCCTGCCCACTGAAGCGGGGCTGCTGTTCGGCGTCGCGGTGGCCGCCCTGCTGGGCCTGGCGGTGGGCATTCTGGCCATCCGCCGCAGCGGCATCTACTTCGCCATGATCACGCTGGCCATGTCGCAGATGGTGTTCTTCTTCTTTCTGCAGGCGCACTTCACCGGTGGCGAGGACGGCCTGCAGAACGTGCCGCGCGGCCACCTGTTCGGCTTCATCGACCTGCGCCAGGACATCAATCTGTACTACCTGGTATTCGGCCTGTTCGTGATTGGCTTTGCCATCATCTGGCGCGCCATCAATTCGCCGTTCGGCCAGGTGCTCAAGGCCTTGCGGGAAAACGAGCCGCGCGCGATTTCGCTGGGCTATGACGTCGACCGCTTCAAGCTGCTGGCCTTCGTGCTGTCGGCCGCGCTGGCCGGCCTGGCTGGCTCGGCCAAGACCCTGGTGTTCGTGTCGGCGACCTTGTCCGATGCCACCTGGCAGATGTCGGGCCTGGTGATCCTGATGACGCTCATCGGCGGCATGGGGACGTTCCTGGGGCCGGTGATCGGCGCCTTCATCGTGGTACTGCTGGAAAACAAAGTGGGCGATTTCGGCCAGGCCATGGCGACCTGGACCGGCGTGGACTGGTTCCGCCAGTTGGGGGAATCGGTCACCATCGTGATCGGCCTGATCTTCGTGATCTGCGTGATGGCTTTCCGCCGCGGCATCGCCGGGGAACTGCAGGCGCTATTGCAGAAGCGCCGTGCCCCGCGCGGCACTACCGCGGCCTGATCAAGACAGCACGATCATGCGGCCATCGTGCCGCATGATCTGATGGCTTGATCTCCTCGCCTGATCCCCTCGCGTGATCCCCCTCGCCGATCATCGGCGAAATCCCCAGGCGTAATCGCGCGCCCTTCCGGGGTTGCAGTCCGATACCTTTCATGTACACCTCCGCGTGGCGAGCGCAGCCTGCCACGTGCCTTTTGAGCGTTAGGATGGCGACGGCTACCAGACCTGATGCCAGAGGACTCATGTACAAGCGTATCGCCTCCCATTTGCCGGCCTTGACGTGTACCGTCTGGCTCGCCAGCGTGCCCGCCGCGGCCGCACAGGCCACGGGCAAGGGCAACCTCGTCAGCGGCGCGCAACAGTCGCGCGACCAATGGGGTGCCCACATCGTGTCGTTGAGCCGCACGCTGTTCGACGGCAAGGTCGTGGCGAAAGCGAACTGCGCGAACGAGCCGTCATATACATGCACCGGCCTCATGCTGTCGGCCTTTGAAGCGCAAGATCTCGATTATTGGTTCTCGCCCAATCCGTACAACAACAAGCTGTCGATGAGCTATGTCATCAAGTCGACGGCCAAAGGCCCCAACAAGGTCATCTACGGCGGTTCCGGGTACATCATGTGGCCCAACGGCACGCTGGCGGTGGAATTGGCCCAGCGTGGACTCAACAACAATGCCTTTCCCGCCGTTTACCGTTGCGGCTTCGCCCAGGATGCCGCCACCGACTTCAGGACGGATAATGGCTGCGGCGACTTCACGCCCGTGGTCCCCACGGACAGGGCGGGACCATGCCAGGCGCAAGGCATCACGACAGCGGCACAGTGGTTGGCTACCTATGGCAAAGGCGACCTGATCACGCAGCAATGCGGCTTCACGCTGCAAGTATCGCCGGCTGCCGACAAACAGGCCTTCGGCGTCGTGGAGCAAATCCAGAACACGCTGCTGGACACGAACAATACCAACTTGTTCGGCTCTTACAACGAAATCGTCATGCAAGCCTGGCCTGATCTCCAGCCGTCGCGCGTGCCCTTGTTCGCCTTCTTCTACGTCGAGCCAAACAGCAAGCCGAAGCTGGTCGCGCCGGTCCCGCGCGAGGGCAGGAAAGGCAGGCAGGTTCTTCTCAACCCGGCGGGCGACCTCGATCAGTCGCGGCAGGAACAACTCAATTACTACCGCAAGGCGAATATCTTCGCGCCCATTATCCGGCTGTCTGGAAACGCCTGGGAGCAACTGCGCATGTCCTACATCGACACGGACCAGTCGCCCGGAATTCCGTCGACCGTCACTGTTTTGCCGCAATAACGCGCGCTGGCGACGTCCTGCCAGACCCAACTCCGGAGAAGCCATGTACAAGCGTATCGTTTTCCAATCGTTAGCCGTCGTTTGTGCCGTGGGGCTCGGCAGTGCCCCCGCCGCCGCGGCCGCAGGCACGACCCCCACCAAGGCCAACCTCGTCAGCGGTGCGCAACAATCGCGTGACCAATGGGGTGCCCACATCGTGTCGTTGAGCCGCACGCTGTTCGACGGCAAGGTGGTGTCGAAGGCGAACTGCGCGAACGAGCCGTCATACACCTGCACCGGTCTCATGCTGTCGGGCTTCGAAGCGCAAGGTCCCGACTACTGGTTCTCGACCAATCCTGACAACAACAAGTTTTCGATGAGCTATGTCATCAAATCCACGGCCAGAGGAACCGGCCATGTCATCTACGGCGGGTCCGGGTACATCATGTGGCCCAGCAGCACGCTGGCGGTGGAATTGGCCCAGCGGGGACTGAAGAACAATGCCTTCCCCGCGATCTACCGTTGCGCCTTCGTCCAGGATGCCTTCACGACCACGCGAACGGACAGCGGCTGCGGCGACTTCCGCGACCCGAACCCGTCGGACAAGGCGGGACCTTGCCAGGCACAGGGGATCAAGACCGCGGCGCAGTGGCTGGAAACCTACGGCAAAGGCGACTTGGTCATACAACAATGCGGCTTCACCCTGCAGGTGTCACCCGCCGCGGACAAGCAGGCTTTCAACGCCGCCGAGGAAGCCCAGAAAGCACTGCTGGACGCCAAGCACACTGGGCCCTTCGGCTCGTATAACGAAATCGTCATGGCACCCTGGCCGGAACTCCAGCCGGCACGGGTACCCTTGTTCGCGTTCTTTTACGTCGCGCCGGATACCAAAAAGGCGTTGATGACGCCGGACGCCGCCCAGCGCAAGAATCCCAGAAAGGTCCTCCTGACCCCTGAGGGCGATCTGGATCAAGTGAAGCGGCAACAGCTTAATTACTACAACAAAGCCAAGGTCTTCGCGCCCATCATCAGAATGTCCGGAAACTCGTGGGAAAAACTGGTCCTGTCCTATAAGAACACGGACCAGTCCCCAGGCATTCCGGCCACCGTCACCGTCCTGCCGCAATAGTCGAGCGGAAGGAAATGGGCACCTGTGTCCCCCGGACGGCTTTGCGCGCCAGGATGACAACGACTACCAGGCCTGACGCCGGAGAACTCATGTACAAGCGTATCGTTTCCCAATTGCTGGCCTTGACGTGTACCGTCTGGCTCGGTAGCGCGCCCGCCGTCGCGGAAAACACGGCCAACACCAAGGCCAACCTCGTCAGCGGTGCGCAGCAATCGCGCGACCAATGGGGTGCCCACATCGTGGGACTGAGCCGGACACTGTTCGACGGCAAGGTGGTGTCGAAAGCGAACTGCGCGAACGAGCCCGCTTACACCTGCACTGGCCTCATGCTGTCGGCCTTTGAACCGCAAGATACCGATTACTGGTTCTCGCCCAATCCGTCCGGCGGCAAACTGTCGATGAGCTATGTGATCAAAGCCACGTCCAGAGGATCCAACGCGGCCATGTTCGCCGGCTCCGGCTATATCTTGTGGCCCAGCAGCACGCTGGCGACAGAGTTGGCTCAACGTGGACTGAAAAACAATGCCTTCCCGACCATCTACCGTTGCGGCTTCGCCCAGGATGCCTATACCGACAACAGAACGGATAAAGGCTGCGGCACGTACACAGTGAATGGCTCCGCGCTCAAAAACACAGGTCCCTGCCAGGCGCAAGGCATCACGACGGCGGCACAGTGGTTGGCTGCCTACGGCAACGGCGATCTGATGACGCAGCAATGCGGCTTCATCCTGCAAATATCGCCGGCCGCCGACAAGCAGGCCTTTGGCGTCGTAGAGCAAATCCAGAACACGCTGCTGGACAGGAACACGACCAGCTCCGTCGGCTCCTACAACGAGATCGTCCTGCAAGCCTGGCCTGAACTCGAGCCGTCACGGGTGCCCTTGCTCGCCTTCTTCTATGTCGAGCCAAATAGCGCGCGGAAACTGATCGCACCGGTCTCCCGCGAGGGCAAGAAAGGCAGGCAGGTTCTTCTCAACCCAGCGGGCAGCCTCTATATATCGCAGGTGGAACAGCTCAATTACTACAAAAAAGCGAAGGTCTTCGCGCCCATTATTCGCCTGTCCGGTAATTCCTGGGACCAATTGCGCATGTCCTACATCGACACGGACCAGTCGCCCGGGATTCCGTCGACCGTCACTGTCTTGCCGCAATAGCGGACGATGAAAAAATGGCCTCCCCCAGGGGAGGCAGTCATCCAGCACTGCCCAGGCGACGCGTGTCATGAACTCCGGCTAAGATCGGCAGGCGCATACAGTCCCCGCGAAAACTACCCAGGCAAGGCACTTGCAGGCGCCGCGACGATGGCGCGTCCCGCCCGGCAAAAACCAGGCGCGGCTCGCCACCCAACTCGCGTGTTTGCAAAAATAGGCGCAGAATAGGGTCTCGACCAGTCTTATATAAGACATAAGACCAGGATTGATCACTGGGCTTGGCCCTTGTTGATCTACCGGGCTATCCCCCCGGGAAAATCCCGGTTGGTCCAAGGGTTGATCCCCTGAACTACGCGCCGCCAGCGGGCCGTTGTCCCATCCGGATGACAAGCCCGCCGAAACGCCTGAAAATGGCAGCTTTTGCGGACAACAACCACGGAGTCCATCATGCCGCACAACACGTTCGACACCCTCAAGACATTCAAAATCGGTGGCAAGTCCTGTCAGTACTATTCCCTTCCGGCTCTGGGCAAGGCCCTGGGCGTGGACGTCCAGCGACTGCCCGTCTCGATGCGCGTGGTGCTGGAATCCGTGCTGCGCAACTGCGACGGCCAGAAAGTGACCGAGGAACATGTCAAGCAGTTGGCGAACTGGCAGCCGACCGCCAAGCGCGAAGAAGAAATTCCCTTCGTCGTCGCGCGCGTGGTGCTGCAGGATTTCACCGGTGTACCGCTGCTGGCCGACATCGCCGCCATGCGTTCCGTGGCGGCCTCCATGGGCAAGGATCCCAAGGCCATCGAGCCTCTGGTGCCGGTGGACCTGGTGGTCGATCACTCCGTGATGATCGATTACTTCGGCACCCAGAAAGCGCTGGACCTGAACATGAAACTGGAATTCCAGCGCAACCAGGAACGCTACCAGTTCATGAAGTGGGGCATGCAAGCCTTCGACACCTTCGGTGTGGTGCCCCCGGGCTTCGGCATCGTCCACCAGGTCAACCTCGAATACCTGGCGCGCGGCGTACATAAGGCCAATAACGTCTATTACCCCGATTCGCTGGTGGGCACCGACAGCCACACCACCATGATCAACGGCATCGGCGTGGTCGGCTGGGGCGTGGGTGGCATCGAAGCCGAAGCCGGCATGCTGGGCCAGCCTGTGTATTTCCTTACGCCCGATGTCGTCGGCGTGGAACTCAAGGGCAAGCTGCGCGGCGGCGTCACCGCCACCGACCTGGTGCTGACTATCACCGAAATGCTGCGCCGGGAAAAGGTGGTCGGCAAATTCGTCGAATTCTGTGGCGAAGGCACCGCCAGCCTGTCGGTGACCGATCGTGCCACCATCGGCAACATGGCACCGGAATACGGCGCGACCATGGGCTTCTTCCCGGTCGATGAGCGCACCATCGAGTACTTCAAGGGCACCGGCCGCACCGAAGAAGAAATCGCCGCCTTCGAAGCCTATTTCAAGGCGCAGAAGATGTTCGGTGTGCCCAAGGCCAAGGATCTCGATTTCTCCAAGCTGCTGACGCTGGACCTGTCCACCGTGGCGCCCTCGCTGGCCGGCCCGAAGCGGCCGCAGGACCGTATCGAGATCGGCAACGTCAAGAACACCTTCATCGACCTGTTCTCCAAGCCGGTCGCCGAAAACGGCTTCAACCAGCCCGCCGACAAGCTGGGCCAGGTGTACACCACCAGCGCCAAGACCAAGGTCAAGAATGGCGACATCCTGATTGCCGCCATCACGTCCTGCACCAACACGTCCAACCCCAGCGTGATGCTGGCGGCGGGTCTGCTGGCCAAGAAGGCGGTGGAAGCCGGCCTGAAGATACCTGGCCACATCAAGACTTCGCTGGCCCCGGGATCGCGCGTGGTCACCGAATACCTGACCAAGACCGGCCTGCTGCCCTACCTGGAAAAACTGGGTTTCAACGTCGCCGCCTACGGCTGCACGACGTGTATCGGCAACGCCGGCGACCTGACGCAGGACCTGAACGAGGCCATCGTGTCGGAAAACCTGGTGTGCGCCGCCGTGCTGTCGGGCAACCGCAACTTCGAAGCGCGCATCCACCCGAACATCAAGGCCAACTTCCTGGCGTCGCCGCCGCTGGTGGTGGCGTATGCCCTGGCCGGCACCGTCACGCGCGACCTGATGACCGAGCCGGTCGGCAAGGGCAAGAACGGTGACGTCTGGCTGGGCGACATCTGGCCGTCGACCGAGGAAGTGCAAGACCTGTTGAAGTACGCGCTGGACCCGGCCGGCTTCCAGGCCAACTACGGCCAGGTCAAGTCCAATCCCGGCAAGCTGTGGCAGAAGATCAAGGGTGTCAGCGGCGAGACCTATAACTGGCCCTCCTCGACCTACATCGCCGAACCGCCCTTCTTCGAAGGCTTCGGCATGGAACCCGGTGCGATCCCCGTCATCAAGGGCGCGCATGCCCTGGGCATCTTCGGCGACTCGGTGACCACTGACCACATCTCGCCGGCCGGTTCGATCAAGGAAAGCTCGCCGGCAGGCAAGTGGCTGAAGGAACACGGCGTCGCCAAGGCCGACTTCAACAGCTACGGCTCGCGCCGCGGCAATCACGAGATCATGATGCGCGGCACTTTCGCCAACGTGCGCATCAAGAATCTGATGATTCCGCCGCTCGCCGACGGCAGCCGCTTCGAAGGGGGCGAAACGCTGTATCAGCCGTCCGGCGAACAGATTTCGATCTATGACGCCGCCATGCAGTACATTGCGGCCGGCACGCCGACGGTGGTGTTTGGTGGCGAAGAGTACGGCACGGGTTCGTCGCGCGACTGGGCCGCCAAGGGCACCCAGCTGCTGGGCGTCAAGGCCGTGGTGGCGCGCAGCTTCGAGCGCATCCACCGTAGCAACCTGGTCGGCATGGGCGTGCTGCCCTTGCAGTTCAAGGGTGACGACAGCGCGCAGTCGCTGGGCCTGACCGGCGAGGAAACCTTCGACATCAGCGGCCTGGAAGCGGGCATCCGTCCGCAACAGGACGTCACCTTGACCATCCACGGCAAGGACGGTTCCAAGCGCGATGTGCAAGTGCTGCTGCGGATCGACACGCCGATCGAGGTGGACTACTACCAGCACGGCGGCATCCTGCCGTTCGTGTTGCGCCAACTGCTGGCCAATCAGCCCGCGGCGGCGGCCGCGGCCTGATTGGTAGCGGGTTGGTAAGAAAAGCGGGGCGCTATGAGCGCCCCGCTTTTTTACGTCTTTCAAATGCTGGGCATGGCACGGTTTTTCCTATGAAATCAAAGGAAACGCCGCCTATGGGCGCCGGCAATGCCCATCGAATCCAAGCAGGAACGCCTGCGACGCGCAGGAACGCGCCCGCAAGACGCGCCACGAACGGGGATCCAAGCGAGACGACGCCGTAACGCCTCGCCCTCCTCCATCCTTGATTCGAACTTGCCATGCCAATGCCGACCGCCGCAGACAAGATAGCTGCCCAACCTCTCTACGATTTGCCGCCTTTCGAAGACGACGGTGATGCCGCCTCGTCGCAATGGAAAAACTCCACCGATAGTGGCATTCGTTCGGCCGATTCTCTCGGTTGCGTCAAGTTCAGGACAAACTCGGCGTCGTCCGACCCGCGCTACCCGGTGCCGAAGCAACGTATGAGCAACAACGAGCAGGTAGCCTTCGTGGTGCCGGCGGATTCGGAGTCCGAATACCCTCTCCGGGCCACGAACCACGACGGGGGCAGTCGCACCGCGTCGCTCAATGACACGAGTGATGCGACAGTCTCTCGGAGGAGTTCAGTGGCATACCCGCAGAAGAACAATCCCTTCGCCAGCGCGAGTAGCAACCCCTTTGACAGCGATGACGGCGAATGGTCCGTGGAGATGGCGTCTGCGCCCCCGGCCATCGCAACACCGACGCCGTCATCGCTACCGGACAGCGCTATCAGCAGCAGCGGGGAAGCCTCGGACGCGCCATCCGCCACCTTGAAAATGCTGCAGCAGCTGCGCGTGCGGCAGCCGTTCCCCGCGCAGGGAATTCAGCACCCACATGATTCCCGGCATACCGCCGCGACGGCCAGGGCAGGCATCGCCGCCAGCGCATCCAGCGTAGCATCGCTCGACGGCGATCCGCTCGACGGCCTCCGCGATAAATGGACAGCGCTGCGTGGCGCATTGAACCAGCGCCAGCGCCCCACCGCGCCGCAGGGCGATACGTCGAGTACCGCGGATACGTCCATCGCACGCGATTGCAGCGCTTTCCATGACAGCCTGATGCGGCATGCTACTCAAGGCTCGGCACGCTCTC
Organism: Bordetella sp. LUAb4; assembly: GCF_021325795.1. GTDB lineage: Bacteria > Pseudomonadota > Gammaproteobacteria > Burkholderiales > Burkholderiaceae_B > Bordetella_C. Next base: position 1,121,225 of record NZ_JAHPZX010000002.1, read on the forward strand.
TGCACCACGTCGCCAAAACGCTGAAAGCATTGACCCTCGATGCGGGCGCCACCGATCACACACAATTCCGCGACACGCTGCGCTACACCACGCTGCAACCGCATCTTGGATCCGCGCGGATCGAACACCTGTTCCGCCTGGCGCGTCTGCGCGATCCCCAGGATCGATCACGTGCCGAGATCATCTCGACGGCGACCAAGCTGTTGACCGGCGCTCTTGCAAAGAACAAGGCGGCCGCCAAAGCTGCGGTTCCCCTTGCCGACGCGCTGCTCGATGCCATCGGCACTGAATGCCACCGTACCATCCGGCAACGGTGGATCAACAATGTCGAACTGGCTATCGCCGCCAATAAGGCGCTGAAAGCCGCCCCCCAAGCCAATCGGGAACGCGAAACAGCGCGCTTGGTCGAGGCCCTGCGCGAACTGTCCATCATCAGCCAACAGGTGGACTTCGATAAGTCACCGCGGCAACGGCTGATGGACCTGCATACCGGCCTGTCCAAAATCCAGGCCAGGGAATTGGACAACATGCTCGGCCTCGGAGACCTGAAATCCGAGCACACCAACGCCAGACACTTCGGCCAATTCCTGAACGCTGTTTTGCCCTCGTATGAAACCGATGCCGGCATGCAAGCGCGCATGGTCGCGTTCATCGAACAATGGCGCAACGCGCGCCAGGAAAATCCGGCGCCGATCCGCCGCGTGCCAGACTTCTCCACCATGCGCGAGAGTGCCTATCACCGCTCGTGGGCGCCTGTCCGCTTCTTTTCCAGGCTGCGGCAGCTATTGACGGGTAAAAACAAGCAAGAGCCGACCAAGACCAGGAACGAAATCAAGGATCTGGTCGCGGCCCTGGCGACCGGAAAGCCCTTGCGCCGCGAGCTGAAGGGCATAGACCGCCTCGACCGCATATTCCAGCCCACGCCGCTGGATGCGCAGCCCGAACCGACCGCCAAACGCGCCGAGTTCAAGGAATACCTGCAGCACACATTGCGCAAGTTGGCGCCGCAAGAAGCGCGCGCCCTGCATGAGTCGCTGGTGAAGGCGGGCCGGGATCTGCAGACCACGCAGGCGTCCGAGCTGCGGGCACTGGGATGGGCAGAGGCCTTACATTCCGAACTGGAGCGCGCCCTCGAACGGGAGTTTCATGTACGCGAACTGCTTCAGTGCGTCAGGGACACCGACTCGGCATTGAAAATGAGCCGGCGCACCGAGGCACGGCAACACACACGCGGAGAGGCGCTGATCGCGGCCGCGGACAAGCTGGCAAGGACCATGGCCGCGGCGACGGAAATCGCGCCGAAAACCGAGCAACAGGTTGAACAGGCCGGAGGCCCCCCCGAGAACGCCTTCGACCTGCTCACGGAAGCGGTGGCCCGCAACGTCGACTTCGATGGTGTGCGCACCAACGACAGGCGCATTATCGAAGAGGCCGTCGCGGATATGAATGCCGTGCTCGGATACAAGTGCCCGCAATGGGGACAGGCGCGCAACGGTACGCTGTATACGCTGGCTCACGCAGGCTATCTGGCGACGAGGTAAACGCCTGACGGCTGCGCTGGCAGCCGTCAGGCGTAGTGCGCCCCAACACGGCACGGCGCGGATCAATCCAGGCGGATGTTGCCCTTCTCCACCACTTCCGCCCAACGCTTGCGTTCGGACAGCAGGAAGGGATTCAACTCGGCGGGCGGCATCACCAGCACCTCGGCGCCTTGCTCGTTGAGCTTGGACTTGATATCCGGCAGGCTCATGATGCGCGCCATTTCCTTGGACAGCCGCGCCACCGCGTCATCCGGCATGTTCAAGGGCGCGACGACGCCCTGCCAGGTACCCGATTCGAAATCCTTCACACCCTGCTCGGCAATGGTGGGCACGTTAGGAATCTGCGGCATGCGGCTGCGCTTGGACACCGCGATGGCCTTGAGCTTGCCGCTCTGGACATAGGGCAAGGTTGCCAGCATGCCGTTCATGATGATCTGCGTCTGGCCGCCTATGGTGTCCGTGACGGCTTGCGATCCGCCCTTGTAGGGCACGTATTCCCACTTCGCGCCGGTGGCCTGCTCCACGGCCACACCGGCCACGTGGGGCGCGCTGCCCATGGCGGTCACGGCGAAGTTCAGACGTTCCTTCTTCGACAGCGCAACCAGCTCCGGCAAGGTATTGGCCGGCACCGACGGGTGCACCGCCAGGATGTGCGGCGAATACGCCAGCATGCTGACGCCGCGCAGGTCCTTGTTGGGATCGAAGTTCAGCTTGGTATACACGGACGGGCTGATCACCAAGGCGCCCAGGTCGCACAGCAGCAAGGTGTGCTTGTCATCGGATTGCACCACCATGGCGGCGCCCAGGTTGCCATTGGCGCCCGGCCGGTTGTCGACGATGACGGTCTGCTTCAGCGCTTCTCCGAGCGGCTGGCTGATCAGGCGCGCGATGATGTCCGACGAGCCACCCGCCGTATACGGCACCAGCAGGCGCACGTTGCGATTGGGCCATGCGGCTTGGGCACGCAGGGACGGGGCGGCGACGCCAAGCGCGGCAGCGCCAGCGGCGGTCAGGAAATGACGACGATTGATAGACATTTAACTCCTCCACGCACCGGTTCAATGCGTCTTCTTCTTATAGGATGTCGGATGACGTGGAAGATTCTGCCTTTCAACTTTGACAGCGTCAACTAGGCAATTGTTAGGGATTTCCTGGCGGGAAGCGCTACGCGGCAGCGCTCCCCGGGCAGTCATACTCGTACGACAAGTCCGCCTCACCAACCTGCATTACAAACCTGCTTTACCAAACCGCTTCACCGAACTGATAAGCATCCATGGCCAGCGCCCCATAGGCGACCTCATCAACCAGGCGTACACCGGGCCCTTCGCCCGCGCCCCAGGCCACATAGAACGGCATCAGGTGGTCGTCGCCGGGATGGGCCTGGGCAGCGCCCGGGGCCTGCATTTCCCAGTCCAGCAGCGTTGCGGTATCGCGGGCCGCGATGTGCTGCGCGAACCAGGCCTGGAACGGCTCCACGTAAGGTAAAGGCGCCGCGTCATGGCTGCGCTGCACGTGGCGCAAGTTATGGGTAAGCGAACCCGAACCTATGATCAGCACGTTCTCGTCACGTAGCGGTCGCAGCAGTTGGCCCAGCTTGTACTGCGCGCTGGCGTCACGGCCGGCATCCAGCGCCAGCTGCACGACGGGGACGTCGGCCTCGGGATACAGATACCGCAACGGCACCCAGGCGCCATGGTCCAGGGGACGCTTGGGATCGTCATGGACGGTCAGGCCGGCGTCGCCCAGTAAACCGGCCACCCGGCGTGCCAGCGCGGGGGAGCCGGCGGCGGCGTACTCAAGGCGATAAAGCGACTGTGGGAAGCCGCCGAAGTCATGCCAGGCTTGCTGGCGATCGCGCGTGCTGACAGCCAGGCCCTGGCCCATCCAATGCGGCGACACCACCAGGATGGCAGCCGGCTTGGGCAGTGGCCGCGCCCACTGCGCCAGCGCGGGACCCGTACGGCCGGGGTCGACCGCCAGCATGGGGGAGCCATGGGAAACGAAAAGCGTGGGCCAACGCATGGTGGCCTCCTTGAACATGAGTGGATGCCCCAAAGTATGATTGTTTTCGTATGCGCAATAAATAATCCCAAGTGCTATTAAAAATTCCGGATTCGGCAACAATCAGGGAATCGAGCGACCGGCGTCGATCGCCCTATCGCGCTGGCCGCCTGCCCTGCCTGGCCCGGTGGGGACAGGCGCCCTTCCCTTACACTACGGGCTACGCTTTATTCAGGACACCAATACCCTCATGCCCCGCGCTCGCAGCAATACTCCTCCTCGCTTGACACGTGATGCCTCCCGACTGGTATCGCTGGCGCTCGCGCTCAACAGCTCCGGCAGCCGCGTCGAAGACGTATTCTGGGAAGAACAGCTGAACGTGGCCATTCCCAAGCTGCTGCGCGCCGGCAACGACGCGCCTCTGGATGCGGCCTTGGACCACCTGGCGCAAACCCAGCCCGGCGCCTACGAGATCCTGGTGGAACAGGCGGAAACGCTGACCGAATCCACGGTCATCGAGAAGAACGGGATCAACCACGACGTACTGCTGTTCGTCGTCCCGGTGGTCGCGTGGACCCGCTATGCCATCCCCACCGGTCCGGTGCCCGCCTCGGCGCTGCAGGCCTTGACCGCGCAACTGCATGGTCATGTGCTGGCCCAGGACGTAAGGACGAGCCTGCTGCCGCAATTGGTGAGCATCGACCAGATGCCGCGCACTTTCTCCGAAACCTGGCATTGGCTGCAAAGACTGGGTTCGCAGGCATTGGGGGCCGAGACGGTGAAGCCCACGCTGAACGCCGAAGCGGAAACCGCCAATATGCTGGCCGACACCCGCTATATCGTCGGTGCTGCCGCCGTGCCTCACGGCGCGCCTTTGTTCCGTTGGCAGGAGCAGCCCGGCGAGCCCGGCGCCACGCGGGAAAGCTGTCTGGCGCAATGGATCGAACAGGCCCAGCCAACGCTGGCCACGCTGCTGCCCGGTTGCGGCATCGAGTGCCTGCTGCCCGATGCGTATTACGTCAACAATCGCGAGGCCGACCGCCGCGTGCGGCCATTGGCGCTGCGTGCCGCCGTCAACTGGCTGGAAGCTTCCGTCAACCTGCAGCCCGCGCAATTGCGGGCGGTGATCGCGGGTTGCGGCGAAACCCGCATCGACGAATACCGGGTTTCCTTCACCGCGCGCAGCAGCAATGACGTCATGTATGGCTGCGTGTGGCCGCTGTATGGCCGCGAAGACGACGACGCGGAGCACGAGGGCACCAATCCGGTCGAGGAAATCGCCGCCCTGCTCAAGGATCTGGGCGTCACCGAAGTGCGCCGTATCCCGGGCGTGCTGCCCATGGATTTCTGCGAGGACTGCGGCGCGCCTTACTTCCCCAATCCTTTGGGCGAGATGGTGCACGCCGAACTGCCCGACGACGCGCAGGCCGGGCCGGCGCATTTCCACTGATATCCGCCAGGGCCCGGCCATGCGGCGCGAGCAAACTTCCGCCCTGCGCGCGGACATCTTCTGCAAGCGCGTGGACAACTACGGCGATATCGGCGTCTGTTGGCGCCTGGCGCGCCAGCTGACGGCGGAACATGGCTGGCACGTGCGCTTGTGGGTGGACGACGTGCCCGCCCTGTGCCGGCTGGCACCGCGGGCCGATCCCGGCGCCGCCACCCAGACGGTCGACGGCGTCGAGCTGATCGCCTGGCATGACACGATGCGCACACTGCCCGCACCGGGCGATGTCGTCATCGAGGCCTTCGCATGCGATCCCCCGCCGGCATTTCGCACGGCCATGCGCACAAACCGGCCGTTGTGGCTGAACCTGGAATACCTGAGTGCCGAGGACTGGGTGGCGTCCTGCCATGGCCTGCCCTCGCTGCAAGCGGATGGCCTGTCCAAATATTTTTTCTTCCCTGGTTTTACGCCGGATACGGGCGGCTTGCCGCGCGAAAAAAACCTGGGCGTGCAACGCGATGCCTTGCAGCGTCAGCGCGGCGCGCAACGTGATTTCCTGGCCGGTCTGGGTTTGCCCGCGGCCGTCCTCGCCCAGTGGGAAACCGGGGCGCTGTTGACCACCCTGTTCTGCTATCCCGACGCACCCGCCGCGGCGCTGCCGGCGGGGCTTTTCGCGCCGGCGCGCGCGCCCCTGCCCGGGGTCTGGTCCGACGCTGGGCGGCCCGCGTTGATCCTGGTGCCCGAAGGCGTGGCGCCCGGGCTGGATACCGCCGCGATCGCACCGCATTACGGCGTCACGGTTGCGCGCATTCCCTTTCTGGGCCAGGACGACTATGACCGCTTGCTGTGGTGCGCCGACCTGAATTTCGTGCGCGGCGAGGACTCTTTCCTGCGCGCGGCCTGGGCAGCACGGCCGCTGGTCTGGCAGATCTACGTCCAGGAAGAGCAAGCGCACCTGGTGAAACTGCAAGCGTGGCTGGCGCGCTACAACCCACCGGCGGAAGCACGCACCTTGATCGAGGCCTGGAACGGGTCGCCTGCTCTTGGGGCAGGTACGGGTACGGGCACGGATACGGCTACGCGTACGACTACAAATACTACTGGCGCCACTACGAGTACCGGCATGGACACGGCCCCGGGCGCTGATGCCTTGGCGAGCACGGTGACCGCCGCGCTGGCAGGTGCCTTGGCACCGGCCGCATGGGAAGCATGGCGCGCCCGCGCGAAAGCCTGGGACGCCGACTATGCTCAGCAGCCCAGCCTGGCCGACCGCCTGGTCGCATTTTGCGCAAAACACCGGGAAAAAGGTTAGAATCATGGGCTTTGCGGCTATTTACTTCCCGATTTTCGCCGCCCCCGCCCATCAGTGGATGGCACGCCAGTAGTAGCGATACGAAGACGGCGGCCCCCTGAAGGCAGCGCGCGGCGCGGTGCACGGGAAGGTATGGCCAGGCGGAAGTGGCAATGGTGCCAGCGACGCCAGAGTTTGGCGTCCAACCCGCAGGGCTGGGCCAACCCCACAAGATACCCGGAGTTTTATCGATGAAAACCGCTCAGGAATTGCGCGTCGGCAACGTGATCATGGTCGGCAAGGATCCGTTGGTGGTCCAGAAGGCCGAATACAACAAGTCCGGCCGTAACGCGGCCGTGGTCAAGCTGAAGTTCAAGAATCTGCTGACCGGCTCGGGCAGCGAATCGGTCTACAAGGCCGACGAAAAGTTCGACATCGTCGTGCTGGATCGCAAGGAGTGCACGTACTCCTACTTCGGCGACCCGATGTACGTCTTCATGGACGAAGAGTACAACCAGTACGAAATCGAAGCCGAAAGCATGGGCGACGCGCTGAACTACCTGGAAGAAGGCATGCCCGTCGAAGTGGTCTTCTACGACGGCCGCGCCATCTCGGTCGAACTGCCGACCAGCCTGGTGCGCGAAATCACCTACACCGAGCCGGCCGTGCGTGGCGATACCTCGGGCAAGGTGCTCAAGCCCGCCAAGATCAACACCGGCTACGACATCAACGTGCCGCTGTTCTGCGCCATCGGCGACAAGATCGAAATCGACACCCGCACTGGCGAATACCGCAGCCGCGTGAACTGATCCTCGCGGCCAGCCTTCGGGCTGGCCGGCATGGAGCAGGTCTGATAACAAAGCCCCTGACGGGGCTTTGTTTATTTCGGGCTTTGTTTATTTTCGGCTCTGCTTTTGCGAACGAAAAAGCGTCGGCCGCGTGGGCGTTTCGCCGCTGCTATTGCAGCCGTTCGTCGTCGAATATATCGGGCAGGCCGAGCACGTCGATACCTTCTTCGGCCAGCTCGGCGCGTTCCTCGGGCGTCGAAGTGCCGCGAATGGCGCGGTCTTCAGCCTCACCCTGATGAATGCGGCGCGCCTCCTCGGCAAAGCGCGGGCCGACGTTGTCGGCGTTACGCACGATCTCGCGCACCTGCTTGAAGATGGCAGCCTGCAGGCGTGCCATCTGCATGGCTTCGGAAGTCGGCGCGGCTGTAACCGGCGCCACGGCCACGGCGCCTTCAGCGGGATGCTTGACCGCCTCCGGATCGCGGAAATGGCCGACATTCAGGCGCGGCGCCGACAAGCGCTTGATCACCTTGGCGCAGCCGCACACCGGGCAGGACACAAGGCCGCGCGTCTGCTGGCTGTCGTAATCGTCGTGCGACGCGAACCAGCCCTCGAAAATGTGGCCGAGCTCTTCGCACTGCAGGTCAAATACTTTCATTTGGGTCAGGATACAAGAGCGGCCCGCAGCGGGCTGCTCGCGCGGTGAACCGCGCGGGACACGCAATAGATGGCAAGGATACCGCACTCCGTCGCGGTCCTCGCCCTATCCTATTTATGGCTGACCGTCTTGCGTTTCGCACGTGGGGCGGCTTGCGGGCTGACGTCGGCTTGCTGCGCTTGCAGCGCATTGATCTGACGCTGCAGGTCACGCAACTGTTGGCGCACGTCCTGCTGCTGGTCGTTCAGGGCCTGGGTTTCCTGGCGTGCCTGTTCCTGACGCGCGGCGACCTGGGTTTCCTGGTCCCTGCGCAGCGCGGCGTCAGCCTGCAGGGTACTCAATTCGGCGTTGCGCTTGGCCAGCAGGCTTTCGTTGCGGGCGTACTCCGCCTGCAACTTGATGCGCTGGATGTCCGCTGATGCCAGATCGGCCGACTGTCCGGCAAACGCCCGATAGGTCGACTCGGCCTGATTTTCGGAATTGGTTTTCAGCACCCGCCAGAAATTCTTTTGCTGGAACAAGGCGACGTAATAAGTAAGGTCTTCGCTCTTGAACAAAAGGCTGGCGCCATAGCTGCCGTTGTACGTGGTGCGCAATTCCGTCACTTGGCGCGACTGGATCAGTTGCTGCAGTTCGGCCACGGTGCTCGCCGGCGCGGCGGGAGCAGCCGGGGCGGGCAATGGTGCGGCAGCCGTAGCGGGCGGCGTCACCGCCGCGGCGGGATCCTTGTTGTCCTTGTCCACCTGAACCACGGCGGGACGCTGGGCAGCCGGCGTCTGCGCACTGGCACAAGCCATCAAGCCCGAAAAGACGCCGGCCAACAGCAATATCCGGCCCGCGGTACGCAACGGTTCACGCTTCATGCAATCCTCTTTCTCTTATCCTTGATGGATATTTTTTGTAAGCCGGCGGTTACTCATTGCAGCCGGCCGGCAATGATAATCGGAAATAAACATTTCCGACGTATTCGTTCCCGCCATGGCGACGAAATCCTGTGGGCCGGCCACCTCCCATTCAAGGCGCCTCGACAGCGCCGTCCGCGAACTCTCCCTGGCCTTCGGCCAACTGGAATTTGCGCATTTTTTCCCACAACACCTTGCGGCTGATACCCAGCCTATTGGCGGTGTCCTGGCGCCGCCAGCCATTGGCTTCCAGCGCCGCCACCACGCGGGCGCGCTCGGCCTGCTCGGCTGGCGTGAAAGGTGCGCGTGCCGCCACGGGCTCGGCCTCGCGCGCCGCGCCGCCCACGCCCACGCCGGCGCCAGCGCCGGCGCCAGCGCCGGCGGCATTGGCCGCCAACGGCCCCTCGCCCAAGCGCTCGAACACGCGCTCGATCCGTTCCCTGTCCCAATCGCGAAACTGGCGGCGAATGATCCCCACCCGTTCCACCAGATTGGACAGCTCTCGGACATTGCCGGGATAGCGCGTCCGCGCTACGCGGTCCAACAGCCAGTCCGGCACGCCAACCGCGTCGCCCGGCAGGTACCGCTCCAGCAAAGCCTTGAAAATAGCGGTCTTCTCGGCCGGTCCACGCGCCTCCAGATTCGGCACGTACAGTTCGATCACGGCCAGGCGGTAATAGAGATCGGCACGGAAGGCCGCTTCCGCCACCAGGCCGCGCAGATTCTTGTTGGTCGCCGCCACCAGGCGGAAATCGACGTTGACCTCCGCGGTCGACCCCAAACGCGTGACCGTATTCTGCTCCAGCACCCGCAGCAGCTTGACCTGCTGGTACAGCGGCAGATCGCCGATCTCGTCGAGGAACAGCGTGCCGCCGTTGGCCTGCTCGAAATACCCTTTGTGCGCGCCAACCGCCCCGGTGAACGCCCCCTTGGCGTGACCGAAGAAGTGGGCTTCGAACAAGCCCTCCGGGATGGCCCCGCAATTGACCGCCACGAAAGGCCCGGCGGACCACGACGCATGGTCGTGCAGCAACCGCGCCACACGCTCCTTGCCCACCCCGGTTTCGCCATGGATCAGGACACTGGCGCGGCAGTCGGCGAAGGTCTGCGCTTCCGCCAGCAACGCGCGCATGGCGTCGGACACCGCGACCAGCGGACGCGGTGCCCGCGCCGCCGCCCGGTCGGCGGCGTGGGCGATACCGGCCAGACGGAACAACAGCGCACGCAAGGCCGCGCCGGTAAAGGACAAAGGCAGCGTGTACGAATACGCGGGCGGGTAGTAGCGGGGATCGCGATTGCGTTCCTCGGACGCCACCCAGATGGCGGGTATCCCCTGCGTCGCCAGCCAGTCATAGCCGGAGAAGCGGGCATCGTTCATCACGGTCACGGACACCAGGGCAACCGCGGGCCGCCCGGCTTCACGCGACGGCGGAAAGGCCTGGCCGGCATCGGCGCGGATCACGCTGATGTCGTAGCCCGACAGGCAGCGTTCGGCGCGCGAGGCAATGTCCGACGTGCCTTCCCACACGTAGAGATCGATCTCCTCGTGGATGGTGAGTTCATTGACGGGCTCAGAAGACAAGCTGGACTCCTTTGCCGTTGCATTGCAGGGACATGAGCTTCACGTCGACGCTGTTGAGGTTCAAGCCTATGGTGTTGTTGATGAGGCCCAGGACGGCATCGCCGATCCCATTGAGCACGGGCTGCAGCATAGTGAACAAGGGTCCCAGGATGCCCAGCAGCACGTTGGACAAGTTGGTGCCGGCATTGGGCGTATTCGCGTAGGACTTGGCGATTTCACCGATGCAGCCGGATTCGCTGCCGCCGTAGCCGCCGAGCAGGCTGGCCGTGGCGCAGTTGTTGGTGGGCAACAGCGCGCCGACGATGCCACTGAGGACGCTGCCCAGCGTGTTGACCAGGCCGTTGAGCAAATTGCCGACGCCTGTCAGCAGGCCCGCATTGGGCTGCCCGCTGATGTAGCCGCCCAGGTTGTTCGAGGCGTTCTGCGACAGCTTCACCGCCGCCTGCCACAGGGCGTTGCGGCAGTTGTAGCCATCCGCGCCGCTGGCGTTGGGATTGCAGGTGTTGGCTTGCCGCGCCTTGTTCCAGAGATCGGTGGCCAGGGCGGTGCCCACGGCGGCGGGTTGCGTGCCCGCCCCCGTCTGGGCCGAGCCGCCCAGCAAAGCCGTCAGAACGGCATTCGACACGTTGCTCACCGCCGTCCCCAAGGGCAAGGACGTCATCGCCACCGTCGCCTTCTGCCCCGCGTACAAGGTGGTCGACATGGGACCATTGACGAATGGATTCAGCGTGATCTTGTTGTTGACGCCCATGTCGATGCCGGCCACTTTCAGCGTCAGCAACTGTTTGTTCCGCAGCCCCACGCTGCAGCGCTGCGTGGACGAAAAGGCGGTGGCCTGGGTCAGGTCGCCGATGCAGGTATCCAGCACCGAGGTCGTTACCGCGATGGTGGCAAGGTCGCGCCCCGCGCTGTCCTGCGTGGTGCAGAGATCGGTCAGCGTACCCTGCCCGGTCACCAGGTCCATGACTATGGGCAGATCGACGCCGAATGCCAGGACGCCGCCAAGCAATTTGATGGTGGGGATGGTGACCTGCAGGAAGACCCGCACCTGCCCCGTATAGGCCGTGGCGCCGACGCCGCCGATAGCGATCTGGGCCGGTTCGATGACACTGAAGGCAGGCGTGATGGTGACCAGGCCGGCGATGCTGACAGGGGCGCCGCCCTGCACCGCGTGGCCGCCGGTCGCCACGCCCACGGCGGCGGCGATGAGGTCCAGCGCATTGATCTGGGTGGCCAGCGCCGCCGCGCCATCGGGCGCGGTGATCTGGGCGAACAGGCTGGAGCCGCGTCCGGCGGTATTGGATCCCAGTGTCACGTTCAGTGAACTCAGCCCCAGTTGCGTCTTGATGGTATTGACCAGCGTGACGTTGGCGGCCAGCAGCCCGCTCTGCCCACCGACGACGGCGACGGCATCCAGCAGATTGTTCAGCGATACCGTATTGGCGGCCAGCAGGCTGTTCAACTGGCCCACGGTGACATCCGTGGAGACATTGATGCCCAGTTGGTTGAGCAGTCCGGCCGGTGTGATTTGCACGCTGGCCAGGCCGGCGTCATAGCCCACCAGCGCGGTCGGGTTCACGTTCAGGCCCACGGCGGACAGCAGGTTGACCAGGGTGCCTGGCTGCTGCCGGGTGGTGATCAACGTCGATCCAACCGAGAACGCGGCGACAGGCGCCCCCGGCCGCGCCGCCACCGACTGCACATTGATGGCCTTGCTGCCCATGAAGGGAATCAGGGAGGCGACGTTACGGCTCATCGTCACCCTGATCGCGTTGTAGCGCTGGTTGCCTTGCAAGGGCGCGAGATGGCGCGGATCGGTGGTGTTCTTGACCGGATCCCAATGCCAGCAGGTGGCCGCGATGTCGGCCGCCGCCAGGCCGGAAAAGTTCGCTTGCCCCGCTTGCACGGCGGCGGTGGTGGCGGTGGAGCAGTTCAGCGCCGTGCCGCTGCTCAGCACCTGAGCGCCGGTCAGCGCGGCAAGGTCCGCCGCCTTCTGCAGTTCACGCAAGGTGTAGAACAGGTATCCAAGCTGCGCGCCGCCCAGCAGGATGACCATCACCAACAGTCCGACCGCCGCCGGTACGAGTATGGATCCCCGTTGGCGATGGCGGTTCAAGCGTGGATGACGGGCGCGAGACATGGCGGCAATCCGGTTACTGCGATTCGTCTGTCTGGACGCGTTGCTGGAACCACTGCGGAATCGGCAGTTTGAAACTGTCCAGATAGCGGTCGAAAGCAGCGGTCGCGACCACGCCCAGCGTCGGCTGCGCGGGCGCGGCACGGCGGCCGTCGCCCTGTGCGGTCAACAGGGCGCGCGTGATGCCGCCAGTTCCTGTCGGCCCCTCGTCGACCGGTGCCGGGGCGGCGGATGGGCGCGGCGCGGCGAATGCGGGACCTTGCGGTGGCGCGGCGGTGTCGGCGGCGGACACCGGCATCGGCGTGCTGACCTGCCGCACGACGGGGCGCGCGGCCAGGCTGCTGTCGGCTGGAGCGGGAGCGGGAGCGGTCCCGGCCGGCGGCGCGGCCGGGCTGCCGGTGAGTGGCGCGTTGGTCTGCGCCAGCGCGGCGCCGGAGACCAGCGTCAGTGCCGCCAGCGTACCGATGGCCCGCAAGGCCGCCTTGGCACGCTGCCGCCTGACAGGCCAGGCCAGGGAAAGGATGGAGAAGTCGCGCAGCATCATTTGGAACTCCAGATCAGGGGTGGCCCGACGCCGCCTGCGCGCCGAAACGGTCCATCAAGGGTTGCAGGCCAAACAGGGCAGTGCTGCCCGCCGACGCATCCGCATTCGCATTCGCGACAGTCGGTGCACGCGCGCCCATCGAGGCCGGACTCACGCCGGAAGTGCTGCTCACCACGCGCGGCCGCGGTGCCGAAACGCGCATTTCGGCCGCGAGCGCTTGTACACGGGCACGTGCGTCCGGGCTGAGTGCCGCCTGCTCCATCACCCGATTCGCACCGGCCACATCCCCTTCGCGCAACAGCAAAAGCGCCAGGTTGCCGAGTACCTTGGCATTGCCGGGCTCCAGCTCCGCCGCCTGTCCCAAGGGCACGCGCGCCCCCGCGGCGTCACCGGCGCGCAGGCGCGCATAGCCCAGGTCGCTCAGGACCAGGGCATCCGTGGGATACGCGGCCGCGGCCTTGCCCAGGTCCTCCGCCGCGCGGGCAAAGTCGCCCTGCCCGCCCGCCAGCAGTCCCAGTCCGCGCCAGCCCGCACCGGCCTGAGGACCGCTGAGCAAAGCGCGATAGGCCTGTTCGGCCGCCTCGGGCTGGGCAGTCATGCGCAAGGCATCCGCGCGCACGCGCGTCAGGTCGACCGATTCGCCGAACTGCTGGCGATAGGCATCGATATAGGCCAGAGAAGCGAACCAGCGTCCCTGGTCCTGCGACTGCCTGATCATGGACATGACCAGTTCCGGCTTGGTGGGGCGGTTGGCGCGATCGACTTCGTCCTGTTTCTGCTGGATCATCGCCTGCTGTTCCTGCTGCTCGCGATACAACGCCAACGCGCTGCTGCTCTCCGTCGCCGCGCAACCGGCCAGCAGCACGCCCGCCAGCACGCCGCCGCAGCAAGCCATGCGCGACCACCATACGGATCGATGTTCCATTCCCATCTTCCTATCCTCCCGCCACTTTGCTCAAACCGCGCACCACGGCCAACAAGCCGGCACCGCCGGTCACGATGATCAACGCAGGCAAAAGGGTAATCACCATGACGCCAGTCATCTTCACCGTGGTGCGAGCCACGCTTTCCCGCAAGTCCAGGCGGCGGCGCTCGCGCACCCGCTCGCTGAATCGCGTCAAGGGCTCCTGCACCGCGCCGCCGTGCCGGTCCACCTGCACCAGCAGACGGCAGATGGCGTTGATGTCATCGCTATCGAATCCATTCATCAGTCGGCCCAGCGACTGCTCGCGCGAACGGCCACGCGCGTACTGTTCATTGGCCAGACGCAGCTCGTCGCCCAGCACCGGCATCACCCGCTGGAAATCCGCCACCACGATATGCAGGCACTGGTCCACGGACAGCCCCACGCCCTGCAACAGGCGCAACAGGTCGATCAACAGCGGTAACTCCGCAATGGCTTCCCGCCTGCGCCGGCGGGCGCGGCGCATCATCATCCATTTGGGCAACATCCAACCCGCGCCGAAGCCCAGGAAAACCACCGCGGCCTTGGTCAAGACGGCGTTCAACAGCAATGCCCGGTTCCCCACGAGGATCCACGCCGCCATCGGCAGCAGAACCGCCAGCAGCGCCCGCATCAAGACGAACACCGAGCGTGCGCGGCCGACGTTGGCGTAGCCGCACAGGTCGATCAGCTTGCGGTCTTCCTCGGCCAACAGGGATTCTCCCAACCGACCTTCTTCCAGGCGCCCGCCCATGGACTGCGCCATGGCTTTCAACGACTCGATACGTTCGCGCGCGTCCGGCGTGTCCACGGCCGCCTCGGCACGGCGCCCTTCGCGCGCCGCCAAGGCCCTGTCCACTACGCGCCGGCTGCGGCTCTGGCGCGCGGCACGCAACGTGAGGCCCGCCGCCAGCGTCAGCAGGGCCAGCGCGAGAAACGCCACGGCGCCGGCAAAATACAGATTTCCCCGCAAGCCCTGCATCAGCGCTTCCATGTGATCTCCTAGACGCTGCGCGCCATGCGATAGAGCCAGAAGCAACCACTGGCCTGGAGAGCCACCGCGACAAGCAGCATGTTGATGCCCGCGGGATCGTTCCACATGGACATGAACAATGCGTTGTTGAACATGATGATGAAGGCCGTCAAGCCAAGCGGCAGCAAGGCCAGGATCCATGCGGACATGCGCACTTCCGCCGACAAAGCGGACAGCTCGTCGCGCGCCTGCTCGATGTCGCGCATGAACGCGGCCATGCGATCGAGGATCTGGTCCGTGCGGCCGCCAAAGCGCATGGCGACCGCGATGACCGAAGACAGCAGGAACAATTGACGCAAACCATATTGCTCCGATACCTGGCGCAGCGCGACGTCCAGATCCTTGCCGGAGCGCGTCAGGCTTTCGGCGCGCGCCAGGACTTCCCGCAAAGGCTCGTTGACATTGCTCGCCGCGGTCTGGAACGCGGCCCCGAGACTGCTGCCTATGGTCAGCAGCCGCACCATGCTCTCCAGGAAACCGGGCAGTTGCGCCAGCATGCGCCGCTGCCGGCGATCGATCTTCAACCAGATACGGAAGGCCGACACCCCCGCCAGCAGGACCAGCGCGCCGAGTGCGGCGAAGGGACCGATAAGGACCAGCAAGGCGATGGGAATGATGGCCGGCGGCGCGAACATGCCAAGATAGAACCCCACGCTGGACCGCACGCCGGCGCGCGCCAGCAGGTTGTCCCACCACTGATAGCCGGTACGCGCCGCCGCGGACGAAGGGGCCGTACCGGGGCCGCTGCCCGCTTGCCCATCGCGCTGCCGCCCCAGTTGCCGTTCAAGAAAAGCCGAGGAAGCGGCACGCCGTTCACCGGAATCGGCATGCCGCCAGAGCATCACGGCCAGCATCAGCAGCAACAATGCCGCCGCGCCGAGCGCCAGGATCAGCTGCCACATCACCATCAGCGCCTCCGGCTCCAGAAACCGCCGCCCCCGCCGTTGCCGTCATCGGACGACTCGCCCGCCGGCGTACCGCGCAGTTCGTCGCGCACCTTGGCGAGCTTGGGTGAATGCGGGTGGATACCCAAGCCCACCCAACGGTCTCTCTCCACGCCATCGGGGCTCACGAAGGTCTCGTGCCGATAGAGTTCCTGCGTGGCGATGACGTTGTCGCTCATGCCGGTGACCTCGGTGATCGACAACACGCGCCGCTTGCCATTGGACAGGCGGCCGATCTGCACGATGAAGTCCAGCGCGCTGGCGATCTGGCGCCGCAGGCTGTCCTCGCTACCCTGGAAGCCGGCAAAGCCCGCCAGCATCTCGATCCGGTACAGGCATTCGCGAGGCGAATTGGCGTGGATGGTACCCATCGAGCCGTCATGCCCGGTGTTCATCGCCTGCAGCATGTCCATCACCTCGGCACCGCGCACTTCGCCCACGATGACGCGGTCAGGCCGCATCCGCAGGCTGTTGCGGATGAGATCCCTGATGGTGACCAGGCCCGCGCCATCGAAGCCGCCCTGGCGGGACTCCAGACGCACCACGTGCGGGTGATTGAGCGACAGTTCCGCGGTGTCCTCCACGGTCACCACGCGCTCGGTCTCCGGCACGAAGAAGGCCAGCGCATTGAGCAGCGACGTCTTGCCCGAGCTGGTGCCGCCGGACACCAGGATATTGCAGCGATACTTCACCGCCAGGTTCAGCAGGCGGTGGATGTCCTCGTCGAAGGTCCCCAGCGTCAGCAGGTCGGCCGGCTTGAGAGGGTCCTGGCGGAATTTCCGGATCGACACCATGGGACCATCGACCGCCAGGGGCTCGATGACCACATTCAGGCGCCCGCCGTCCGGCAGGCGTGCGTCGACCATGGGACTGGATTCATCCAACCGACGGCCGATAGGCGCCAGGATGCGGCGCACGATACGCATGACGTGCTGGTTGTCGGAGAAGCGGACATTCTCGCGCCCCAGGACGCCACGGCGCGACACGAATACCTTGTCGTAGCCATTGATCAGGATGTCCTCGACCGCGGGATCGGCCAGCAAGTCCTCCAGCGGCCCCAGGCCGGCCAGTTCCTTGGTCAGCGCGGCCGCGACCTGGCGCACCTCGGTTTCATTGATCGCCAGCCGGCGCAGGCGCACGAAGCTGGCGACTTCGATATCGACGAATTCCTGGATGGCCTGGCGCGTCCAGCGGCCGAACTCGGCGCCCAGTTCCTCGATGCGCGAAAGCAGATGTTCATAGGCGGAATTCTTGATCTCCTGGAAGCGCTGCGAGACACCAAACGCGCCGCCCTCCTCGCCGAACTCCACCGTGGCTGTCATGATCATCGTATTCCCCCGTCGCGGCCGCAAGGCGCGCCGCCTCGTTCATCAATCACCGATCACCGACATGCGCCGCTGCACGCCGGGCAGCCATGTCGATAGCCAACCACTGCGTGAACCTGGCGCGACATACTCGGCGGTCAGGCGGTCGGCCAGATGCTGCACGGCCCGGACATAGACATCGCGCTCGGCGTCTTCGTGCAGCAGATGGCCTTGGTTGGTGCAGACCATCAACGGCAAGGTGCGGTCGGGAACCGTGCCCGCCAACTCCAGGTTGAAGCGTTCGGCGATCTGCGCGGCGGTCATGCCGTAGCGCTCGTCATAGCGATTGACCACCAGGCGCAGGTGGCTGCGGTCGACGTGCTGCTGATCCAGTTCACGCAGCAGGCCGGCCAGCGACACCAGGGCGCCCACGCTCTGGTCGGTCACCAGCCAGGTTTCCTGGGCCGAGCGCGCCAGTCCCGCGACGAACTCGGCATTGGAGAAGCCGCCGGCGTCAGCCAGCAACAGCCCATAATGCTGGCGCAAGCGCTCGAACAGCAGCAGCGAATCAGACAGGGAAATGCCGCGCATCTGGTCCACATCGCGCGGCATGGATAAAACGCTGATGCCGCTGCGGGTGTGCGCCATGGCCGATCCCAGCAAGGTGGGATCGAGCCTGCGCAAATTGCGCACGGCCTCGGCGAAATCGAAATCGCTTTCGATGTTGAGATAAAGCAGGCAATCCCCCACGGGCCAGCCGAGGTCGAGCAGCCCCACCCGCTCCGACAAGGGCAGCCCGCTGCCGTCCTGCTGCCCCTTGCCAGGCTTGGGCGCACCCGGCCGGCTGGCGTTGATCTGCACCATGCGGTCCTGCATGAGTCCCGCCAGGTGTACGGCCAGGGTGCTGGTACCCACGCCGGGACGGGCGCCCAGCAGGGCCACGCTGCGGCGCGCGCCACGCCCGACCGCCGCGGACATGCCGCCGTCCATATGCATCACACGCTGCACGACCTCGCGCACTTCGTCGGGCGCGATGCTGGGATCGACGAAGTCGCTGACACCGGCCCGCAAGGCCGCGATCGCGCCTTCGGGATGGGCCACGTAGCCGACCGCCACGCGCGGCACCGCCGGTGCCACGCGCGCCAGCATGCGGGCCAGATCCGCCGCCTGCAGCAGCTTGCCCGGTTCGCTCTCGCTGCGCGTGAAGTCCAGGAAGACCACGCGCGGATCCAGCTCGGCCAGGCGCCTGGCCATATGCTCGATGCTCGGCACCTCTTGCATCAGCAGGCCCATGTCACCAATGGCGTTGCTCAACTGGGTGGCCACGTGAGTGTCATTCGAGCAGAAGAGAAAGGCGCCCGCCTGCTGGGCGGCAATCCATTCCTTGGAGTGTGTTTTCATGTTGCTCACCTTGAAAATCCCGGCATTTGCTGGCCACCCGCCGGCCCCATCAGGTAATAGCCCCACGCCGTCGTCGGGGCATTACCCACCTCTTCGCGCGCGCCGGGCATGGGCAGGCTCACGCCACGCGCAATCGGCCGCACCAGGCGCGGCGTCACCACGATGACCAATTCGCGATCGTTCTGTGAATAGCTCACTCCACGAAAGAAGGCGCCGATGATGGGCAGGTCGCCCAGGAAGGGCACTTTATTGACGGCGGCCTTGGTCTGCCTTGAAACCAGGCCACTGATGATGAAGGTTTCGCCATCGCCAAGCTCCACCGTGGTATCCGCCTTGCGTGTGCTCAGCGCCGGTATGGTGGTCGTGGAGGTAGCCGAGCCGGTGCTGCCGGTGGAGATGGTGATGCCATTGGTGGGATCCAGCTCACTGGCTTCCGGCGCCACTTTCAATGCGATGCGGCTGGGAGAAATGACGGTCGGTGTCACGCTCAGGCCGATGCCGAAGGGTTTGAATTCGACGTTCTGCGTGCCCAAGCCGCCGGCGACCGGGATGGGAATTTCACCGCCGGCCAGGAAGCTGGCGCTTTGGCCCGATTGCGCCAGCAGCGTCGGCTCGGCCAACACACGGGCCAGGCCATTTTGTTCGAGCAAGGCCAACTGCGCGTTGAAGTGATTGGAGGCGTACCCGAACGCGAAGCCATTGGTGCTCGATAGCAGGTCGCCGGGTATCAGTCCGGATGCGATGGACCAGGGCCCCTTGCCGAAACTGGATGTGATGCCCACGTCCTTGATCGTGGACCGTTGCACTTCCACCATCTTGACCTCGACCTGGACGACCGATCCCACATTGACCGTGGAGACGTCCACCACCTTGTCCTTGGCGCCGGCCGTGCGCGCGGCCTCGACGCCGCTGCGATGATCGAGCGCGGTCGCGGCCTGGCCGCTCACCACGGCGGCCTCGCCGGCCACATCGACCTGCGCGGTGCTGGCCGCGCCGCGCGCCGCCAACGCTGCCTGGACATCGCCCAGCACCCGCACGTTCCACACTTGCGGAGCGCGGTTGGCTCCGCTCCATACCTGCAGCTGCGTCGTGCCGGCCTTCTTGCCCAACACCAGCACCTGGCCGGCGCGATTCGGGCCCGGTGGCAGGATCTTGACGTCGGCCACATCGGGATCGCCCACGGCGATGCGCGCAGGCGCGGCGGACAGCGGCAAGGCGTATTGGCCGCGCACCGGCACGGCCAGCTCTTCCGCCGCCGGGCTGGCCGCTGGGGGAGCCGCCGGGGTGGCCGCTGGGGTGGCCGCGATTGCGGATGTCGTCGCAACGGGCAAGGTCGTCACAGTCAGCGCGAGCGCCAGGGCCACGCACGAGGCACGCTCCCGGAGCGGGCGACGCAATCCGCTACCCGCGCTCAGTCCGCATTCCCCCTGGCGCCCGGCCTGACGACGCCGTTCATCCTTGTCGGTTCTTATGGTCTGCATGCAACATCCACTCTTTCTCAATAGGAAACCAGTTCACTCGCCCCGCCCCGCAACACCTCCACCGAACGGCCGCCCCCTGTACGCGCGGCACGTGGCGGCGCCGGTGCCGGTGTCCGCGTTTCCCCCTGCGGCGCAGGCCCTGACAACTGTGGAAGGCTGTCACCCGCATAAGCGCGATTCACGGCATCGGCGGCTTCCGACTTCTGGCTGGCGTTCAGATCGGCACGCGCGGCCAGCACCGGCACACGGCTGGGAAAGAGCGCGGCGTCAGGAACGGCGGCGTCGTCCGGCGCACGCAGCGCCAACTGCAAACGCCCGGCGCGCGCGGCCAATAGCAATTCGTTGACCTGAGCCACGGGCACCGCCAGCATGGCGTTGCGCGGCACCGGCGGCGGCGCGCCGGCATTGGACTGCTGGGCGGCCTTTTCGCTGGCATCCGGGCCATCCAGCGACTGCGTGCCATAAGCCAGCACCCGCACGCGCGATTGCAGCAAACGGGACTGCGTGCCGCCGACCTCCTGCCCGCGCTCCAGCGTAATGAAGACATCGACCGAGTCGCCCGGCCGGATGCGGTTGCTGGCACCGATGATTTCATCGACGGCAATCGCCACGGCACGCTCGCCGGACTGCAGATACGAAGCCAGTCCGCGCGCCAACTGAAATTTCGTCACCGGCTCGCCCGCCTGGATCGCCACCCGCGTCACGGCGTCGGCCAGCGCGGCGGCCACGTCATACGACGCCGCCGGCTTGACGGGCCATTGCGCGACCGTCAAGGCGGCGGGATCGATACGCGTGCCCGCTTCGATGGCTCGCGCCGCCACCACCACGGGGAAGGTCGGCGCGGCTTCCTGCTGGCTGCGCACCACTGCCGGCGCCGTGGCAGGCAGCGACGGCGGCTGCGCGATCATGCGAAAGGCCATATAACCCAGGCCCACCGCGGCCAACAGCAAGAACAGCGCGAAGAGTTTGATTCCCTTGCTCATGAAGACCCCTGGATCTGGACGACAGCATTAGCGCTCAAGACGGTGGGAATCCACGTCGTGCCCCATAGAGAACTCGATAAGGTGTTGACCAACGCCAGCAATGGCCAACCCGCGGTGCTGTACCGAAGAGAGACGGCAACGCACTGCGCCGGGCTGGCGCCACCAGAGGACCAGGCGCAGGTGTTGGTGGTGGCCGCACACGTGACCTGCATCCAACTCGCCGCCTTGTTCGCGACGCGGCAACCTTCCGCTGTCTTGACCGCGCCGGCCTGGCCGCTATCGAGCACGGCGCGCGCGCCCTCGGCAGCGGCGCCGGTCAGAACCTGCTGCGCCCACATCACGCCACCCAGGCCGACGATGCCCATGAACACCAGCAGGAAAACCGACAGGATCAAGGCGAACTCGAGCGCCGCCACGCCGCGCTGCCGTACCGCGCCCGCGCCAACCGCAACAGCCGCGCGCGCGCGGGGGCTGGAGGACAGTCGACACGCCAGGCGCATTCGAAAAATGGTTGACGGGCGAGCGTGCATATCAGCTGCTCCCCGTTGACGTACTCATTCCATTGCCCAGCTTCGCCGTCGCGCGCGACGACAGCAACGCCGGCACGGCCAGCCCCATGCCGGGGAGAGTCGGGATGAGCGGATGAGCGCCGTAGGCATAGCTCACGACGACTTCGAATTGATCGCTGTCCAGGAGGTCACCGCTGCACGCGCCACCGCCAGCCGTACTCAAGGCCCCTGACCTCGTGCAGACCGCCACGGCGGGCGTGGCCGCCCCCATGGCACTCAGCCAGCTGACACGGTTGTTGGCCACCGCCAGCGCGGCCGCCGCGCGCGCCTGCATGGCGCCCTGGCCCTGTTGCCAGCGCAGCACCATCCTGGCCCCATCATTGGCGGCAAGGTTGAGTGTCTGCTGTGCGGTAAAGATGAAGCCGTAGGTCACGGCCCCGTAAAGCAGCACGAAGAACACCACGAACACCAGGGCGAACTCGACGGCATAAGCGCCACGCTGAGCACCGCCAGCGCGATATAGGCCGCGTAAGGCACGCCGCGCGCTGAACGCCCTGCCCGGCCGCGGCGAATCATGCGAAAAACCTGGTAGAGCGCATGCACCCCGCCGGGCACGCTGGCCCAGAGTACGGCAAGGCCCAGTATCCAGGGACCCGTGAACAGTCCCAATACCGCCATGTACTTGACGTCCCCGGCGCCCATCATCCGCAGGCGCCAGAACAGAATGAAAGCCAAGCCCAGCAGGAAGCCAACCGCTGCCTGCCCCCAACCGCGCGCGCCAGGGAGTGTCCCGGCGACTAGTCCTGTCCACACTGCCACGAGCGCCAACCCCTGCAATGCCATGGCGGCAAGCAGGAGCGTGTTGGGCACACGGCGCCAACGCAGGTCGTAAATCACGACACATACATTGAATGCGACAAAAACCAGCCACCAGGTCTGCTCCATTCTGGTTTACGTATCAGGTGTCAGCACGGACATCACGCTATCGCGGATCAGGATCCCGCGGCAGGCGCGCTGGTGGTCCCATTCTTGGCGTTGTCGACCTTCGTGCTGATGGTCGTGAACAGGTCCTTCAAGCTAGGTCCCAGCACCGACAAGCCACCGATGATCACCACCGCCACCAGACCCGCGATCAGCCCATACTCGATGGCCGTCGCGCCCTCTTCGTCTTTCCAGAAGTGCTTTAGCTGTTGCATTTGCATGATCAACTCCCCCCAGTAAAAGGGTTGCTTCGACGAAAACACACCGGCTACCCACGTCCGGTGCAACCATCACGGCGCCGCATGGTCGGATGACGACGCGGCCCCGCGAATGCCAATCAGGTGGACCCCGGCGGACGCGCCAACGGGCTCCCGGACGAATCCGTGCTATCGATCAAAGCGTCGACGCGGGCCGCGAGATGCGCCCGGTACAAAGCCGACGTGCGGTGCAACTGCCAGCGGATGGCCAGCAAAGCCAGGGCCGACAGCAAAAATACGACGTAAGGCAGCAACATCCCGCCGATGGTCCAACCCGCGTTCGCGCGCGGCGACGTGCACACCACCACGCCGCCGGCCACCGCGGTGTAGTGCATCCCGCAGACCGCCACCGCCATCACCACGGCGGCAACGGGACGCTGCCATTCGCTCTGGATGTTGAAGGCCAGCCATAAAGCCGCCGTCGCCGCGGCAATCGCGATCACGATCGAGGTGACGACCATGCCGGGTTGATAAACAACCTCCGCCGGCATGCGCATCGCCGCCATGCCCAGGTAATGCATCGCCGCCACGCCCACGCCGGCCAGCACCCCGCCGGCAACGCAACGGCCCAAGGTGAAAGCGCAGCGGCCCACATACCAGAACGCCGCGCCCGACAGCACCACGGCCACCACCAGGCTGAGCACCGTCCAACCGACCTGGTAGCCGACGATGAAAGGCATGCGCTGCGACTGCATACCGATGAAGTGCATGCTCCAGATCCCCACGCCACCCATGGCGAAAGCGGCAACGGCCACGTAGCCCATGTGCACACCTTCATGGCGGCCACCGCGGATGCGCGTGGCCGCCAACAGGGCGACATACGCCCCCAGCACGGCCACGACGAAGGAGAGCACCACCACGCCTTCCTGGAATGCAAGCGGAACGATGTCGCCGGGATTCATGCGGCCTACTCCGGAAGATGGAATGGACGGCGCCGGGCCAGGAGCCGATGCCCCTGCCTTTTTCCTGTTACGACTTGCCCCGCGCGGGTGTACGGCCTCATGACAGTCCCCTTAATTCCGCTGCACTTAAATGAAATCTTATGAAGCAATACTCGGAACAGTCTTAACTATTAACAATTAATAAACAGTAGGGGGAAACCCTGATCTTGTTGTATTTCTAACCATGTTTTTGGACACCATACCCTAAATTCGGCTTATTTCGCGGATGATTAGACGGAAATTGCTAATGGTCTGGTTTTATTTATGCATATTAGTATTTTGTCGACAGCATACTGATTGCCAAAGTGGCGTTACAGCTGCGACGAAATAGAGTAATTTTTGCGACCTTTTTTGATCGAAATTGATATTTATTGCTAGATTTCAAACAGAAACATTCAGCGCTTCAAGACAGGTTTTCACGCAGATAGACGTAACAAGACAGGCGGATGGCGGTCTTTTCCCGACAGAACGCCGGGAATGTAGATCTAGTCCAAACGTATGAGATTGAGCCGCTCGACACGCGACAAAGCGGCATGGGAATGCCGCGCGGAGACAGTGACGAACGAACGCGGCAGGTTTTCGGGGCGCGGCACGTCCCGCGCAAAAGATGAGGGGAAGTAATAGTGAAGAGCACGAGGACGAAATTTTGCAGGCCGGCGCGATACACACGCCTGCGCCCCTGCGCGGTACTGTTCCTGAGCAGCGCGCTGCTGGCCCTCCCTGCTGCCTACGCCGATGGTCCCTTGCGCGGCAATCCGGTGGACTCGCTGCCACCCATGGAGAAGCCGGCGCCCCCGGCGCCGCCGCCGCTGCAAGCGCCCACGCCGGAACAGCAGGCACTCGCCGCCCGCATGGCCCAACACATCGTGCCGCGCCATTTCGATGTATCCGGCGCGCACGCCATTCCGTTCGAAGAGATCAGCGCGATCCTGGCGCCGCTGGCCAACCAGGACATCACGCTGGGGCAGTTGGTACAGCAGGTCGACCGCATCACCACGCTGTACCGCGAGCGCGGTTATCCGCTGTCCTTCGCCGTGGTACAGAACCAGACCTTCGCCGAGGGCACGGTGGTGGTGACGGTGGTCGAGGGCCACATTGGCGACATGCGCATCGAGGGCGACATCGGCAATTCCGCGGACCGCTTACGCAGTTTGGCGCAACCGATGATCGATGAGAAACCGTTGACGCAGGCCACGCTGGAGCGCCAACTGAACTTGATGCGCATGGTGCCAGGCGTCACGTTCGTCCCTTCACTGGATCTGCCGCGCCGCGCCGATGGCGCCAGCGAGCTGCTGCTCAAGGCCACGCACCGGCCATTGAACGCCACCGCCGGCGTGGTCGACCTGGGCACGGGCATGCAGCCGCTGGTCAGCGCCAGCGCCAATAGCCTGACACCGCTGGGCGAACAAACCCGGCTGACCGCCGCCATCCCTTTCGGCACCGACGATGTACGCTATTTCGCCGGCGACGTGACGGTGCCCATCGGGTCCAGCGGGCTGGCGGTCAAGCTGGAAGGCTATCACTACCAAGCCAAGCCGGAAGACGACACGATCGAGATGCTGGGCTACAAGCGAACGGTGAAGAACGATCGCATCGGCGTCGGCCTCAGCTATCCCTTGATGTTGAACAACCAGAGTTCGCTGACCGGCACCCTGGGCATGTATGCCGTCAATGCGCAGGATATCTACGACCAGCACGACAGCGATTTGTGGCTGCGTCAGAAGACCCGCGTGCGTGCCGCCACCGCGGAACTGCGCTACATCACGGTCGGACCGGCGCGCAGCACCGACGTCACGCTGGGCGTTTCCAAAGGCATGAGCGGACTGGGCGCGCAGAAGGCGATCGATTCGAACTACGGCTACTCGGCCACGCCGGACGTCGACCTGGATTTCACCCGCTTCAATATCAATGCGAAGCAGAGCTTCACGCTGCCGGCACAGTTCGGCCTGGTGCTGGCCGGCGCGGGGCAGTTCAGCGACAACGTGCTGCCCAGCTCGGAGCAGATGTCCTTCGGCAGCTGGCGCTTCGGCATGGGCTATCCGCAAGGAGAGACCAGCGGCGACAAGGGGCTGGGCGCGTCGATGGAACTGAACCGCAAATTCTCCACGGGCTGGCAGTATCTGTCGGCGGTGCAGCCTTATGCCTTGGTCGACTATGCGCGCACCTGGTACAACGCCGCGGCGCTCAAGCCTTATAACAATCGCCATCTGTCGTCGGTGGCCCTGGGAGTACGGCTGACGGACGACAAGTTCTATCTGTTCGATTTCAACGTTGCCAAGCCGGTGGGATCGGCCACGCTGAACGACGACAGCCGTGGGTGGCGCTTCAATGCGAACTATCAGGTGTTTTATTGAGGTGTTTTATTGATGCGTGGCGTAGCGCTGCCGCCGCGGCGCGCTGACCATGAACACCATGAACACCGGGCAGCGGAACGACTTTCGTGGCGACGCGAAAGTCGTTTTTTTTCGATCGACGTTACGGGCCGACGTTACGTTACGTGCGGCCTTGTTCCCGTAACGTCATGGGCTTGACCGAGGGTTTGCCCGTGTTATTTTTCGTCGAAATAGCGCATGGGCAACGGCGATCGCACAAATCAAACACTCAAATAAGCCATTGATTTGTATATCAATTATTAAACCCTCCAGCATCCCGCCAGATCCATTACGCAAGAAAACGCAAAGTTGGCATGGATTTCGCACTAGTTCTGTCATCGGGCCTCATCGAGCCCGTCATACCAAAGACAGAGACTGGAGCGTGCCATGCAAACGACCGCGAAATTTCAAGATATCAAGCGTACTGTGAGCCTCACCGTGTTGACCGCCGCGCTGATGGGCGCGCTGGCCGGCTGCGGCGGGGGAGGTCATCACCACAACGACAGCGTCGCCGACAACGGCATGCCCACCCTGCCTGGCGGAGGGGGTGACGGCGGCGGCGGCGGGGGTGGAAATGGCGGTGGCGGCGGGGGTGGCGGCAATGGCACCAATCCGCCCGGAGGCGGCGGCACCAATCCTCCGGGCGGCGGCGGCACGAACCCACCGGGCGGCGGCACGACGACCACGCCCGGCCTGCTGCAAACCACGTTGGGCAACACCGGTGGCGCCGTGGACAATGTCGCGCCCGTGGGTGCCGGCTCGCTGCTTGGTGATGTAGGCAAGGCGCTGGATCCGACCGTAGCGCCGGTCGCCAACACCGTCACCGCGCTCACTCAGCAAGCGGGTGCGGCCACCGGGCTGGGTGCCCCCGTCGACAATCTGCTGGGCCAAGTGGGCGGCACCGTCAGCAACCTGGGCGACTCGGTATCGTCGACCGCCCTGCCCGGCAACCTCAACACCGCTGTGGGCGGTTTGGTCAGCGGGCTTGGTGACACCGTCGCCAGCGCCGGCGGTTTGCTCAATGCCTCGGCCGGTAATCAGCAACCGCTGACCACCGTGCTGGGCAATGCCACCAATGCGCTGGGCACCGCCACCGGTGCCTTGACCGGCAACGGCGGCCTGCTGCAACCGGTCAACAGCCTGTTGGGCCAGGTCACCGGCGGTGCGCTGTCAGGCACGCAAACGGCCATCCTGCAGCCGACGCTGGGCAATACCGGTACGGCCGTCGACAACGTGGTGCCGCTGGGCCTGGCGCAACCGTTGGCCGGTGTCGGTGCGGCATTGGACAAGACGGTTTCCCCGCTGGTCGGCAAGGTGGCCGGCGCGACGCAGAACATTGGCGACACCACCGGCCTGGGTGCGCCCGTCAGTGGTCTGCTCACCAACATCGGCGGCACCCTCGCGGGTTCCGGCAGCACCTTGGGCGGCACGCAACTGGCCGGGGTCAATGGCCTGCTTACCGGGGTCGGCAATGCCGTCAGCGCGGCCGGCGGACTGGTCAGCAGCAGCAACCCGGCAGCGGCCAATCCCCTGGGTGCCGTGCTTGGCAACACGACGGCGGGCGTGGCCTCGCTCACCGGCACGGTGGGCGGCGTGACCGGTGGCTTGACGGGTGGCCTGGCGAACGCCGGGGGTGGGCTGGGCGGCACGGGCGGCCTGCTGCAACCGATCAATGGCCTGCTGGGCGGCGTCGGCGGCTTGCCCGCCGGTGGCGGCAACAACGCCGGCCTGCTCGCCCCGGTCACGGGCCTGGTGGCCTCGGTCACCGGCAACCTGGCCGGTACCGGCAACAACAACGGCGGCTTGCTCAGTGGCCTGATCAACGGTGTGACCAACGTGGCCGGCAACGCCGCCAGCGCGGCACCGGCGACCACCACGGCAACGGGTGGCGTGGCGGCCGGCGGCAGTACGGGGGCCTCTGTCGCCACCGGCAACGGCGGCCTGCTCGGCGGCCTGTTGGGCGGCACCACCGTGGCGGCCAATACCTCGGGCGGCGCCGGTGCGGGCGGCAGCACGACGACCACGACCTCCTCCTCTGGCGGCACCAGCAACAACGGCGGCTTGCTCGGCGGTCTCGTCGGCGGATTGCTCGGCCGCCGTTGATGCCATCCACCCGACGTTGAAGCACCCGACGTGAACGACCAAATACAACCAGGACTGGGAGTCCCGACCATGTTCGAAATAGAACCTTGCAATCACACCGACCGCGCCACTGACATCGTCATGCCACGCGCTGGCAGCGCAGAGCCGCAGCAGCATCTGCTGGAAGATATCGCGCTGATGCTGGGCCGCCAATTCAGCGTGTACACCGCCGTCTGCCAGGCCACGCTGGCCGAACAGCTGAACATGCCCCTGTCCGACCTGCGGGCCTTGGAAATGGTGATCGAATTCGACGCCCTGCCCACCGGCCAACTGGCGCAATTGCTGGGCGTCAGTTCCGGCGGCGCCACCGCGCTGATCAATCGCCTGGAGGAATCCGGCTATGTGCAACGGGACCGCCATCCCCTGGATCGCCGCATCATCGTCATCCGCCCGGTGGCAGCCCGCTGCGCGGCCTTGACGCAGCAACGCCGCCTGGTGGCCGATGAAGTCCTCCTGCAGGCACGGCGCCACGACCACGATCAGGTGCAGGCCATGCACGGTTTTCTTGCGCAGTGCATCCGCGCCCTGCGGCACGAAACGCTGTCCTGGCTGGAAACGCGGCACAACCCCGCGCTGGACGATTGATCCCGTGAACAAAGCATAGATTTCGATCACCGCGCTAACGCACGGCGTGCAACGCGGATGGCTCAGCCCTCTCCTCTGTGACGGCGGGAAGGCAAGGCCGATCGGCAACGCTGCCGCGCAAGCACGAGGTGATCGAACCGCCTTCCTGGCGGCCGCGCGGACCCTGGGCCACCGGGAGGCACGCAGCAGTACCTTGGATCCGCGACGGCGCGGATCTTTTTTTGCCTACGTACCGAAGGACAGCCGCGGCACCGCCGCCAGCAAGCGCTGTGTCATCTCGTGCGCGGGTTCATGCAAGACCCGGCCCGTCTCGCCGTCTTCCACGATGCGCCCGCCGTACATCACGGCGATGCGATCGGCCAGATACTCCACCACGCCGAAATTGTGCGTGATGAACAGATAGGCGATGCCCAGTTCCGCCTGCAGCTCGCGTAGCAAATCGAGGATCTGCGCCTGCACGGAAACATCCAGGGCCGACGTCGGCTCGTCGCAGATCAGCACTTTGGGCTCCACGGCCAGGGCACGCGCAATGGCGATGCGTTGGCGCTGGCCGCCGGAAAACTCGTGCGGATAACGGGTGGCGGTGTCCGCCGGCAGGCCCACCCGCTGCAGCAGCCGCTCGACGCGTTTTTCGCATGCGGCACGCGGCATGTCCGCCCGCAGGGAAAGCACGCCTTCAAGCAGGATGTCGCCGATGCGCATGCGCGGATTGAGCGACGCGAAGGGATCCTGGAACACGATCTGGATGTCCTGCCGCAAGCGGGCCATCTCGCGGCGGTTGGCGCCGAAGATGTCGCGGCCATTGAGCAATGCCTGGCCGCTGATGGAGGCGCCGCTGATCAGGCGCAGCAAGGCCTTGCCGGTCGTCGTCTTGCCGCAACCGGACTCCCCCAGCAAAGCCAGGGTCTCACCGGCACGCAGCGAGAAACTGACGCCGTCCACGGCCTTGACCCAGCCGCGGATGCGCTTGAACGGGCCCTTGCGCACGGGATAGTGCACCTTCAGGTCGCGCACTTCCAGCACCGGCTCGCCCGTGGCGGCCCCGGCCGATGCAGCGGATGCGGATGCGGATGCGGATGCGGAGTTCGTGGCAACCGCTCGAGACGAAGGTGCGAAGGTGGCAACAGCAGCCGCCGCTGGCGCCACGGGCGCGGGCGACTCGGAAGGAAAGGTCTTGCCACCCAAAGGCCGGCCACGCTTCTCGAACGCGGGTATCGCGTCGAACAACTGGCGTGCGTACGGATGCCGGGGGGCTTCGAAGAACTGGCGTGCCGGCGCGCTTTCGACGATTTCCCCGGCGCGCATCAAGGCCACGTGCTGCGCGACATTGCGCACCACGGCCAGATCATGCGTGATCAGCAGAATCGCCATGCCCATGTCGCGTTGGATATCGGCCAGCAGGTCCAGCACCTGCGCTTGCACGGTGACGTCCAGCGCCGTCGTCGGTTCGTCCGCGATCAACAGCTGCGGCTCGGCGGCCAGCGCGATGGCGATCATCACGCGCTGCTTCTGCCCACCCGAGAATTGCATCGGATAATCGTCGATGCGCCGCTCCGGCTCCGGGATACCTACCCGCCTGAGCCAATCGATGGCACGGGCACGGGCCTGCGCGCCGCGCAGCGATGTGTGCGTACGCAAGGTCTCGATGATTTGCTCGCCTACCCGCATGACCGGATTCAGGCTGGTCGATGGCTCCTGGAAAATGATGCCGATACGCCCACCGCGCACCGCCCGCATATCTCTTTCGGGCAGTTGATTGAGGTCCTCGCCGCCCAGGTTTATCTGGCCGCCCACCACGCGCGCCGCATCCGGCAGCAGGCGTAGCAATGCAAGCGCGGTGACGCTCTTGCCGCAACCCGATTCGCCCACCAGGGCAAAGGTCTCGCCCCGCTCGATGGCCAGGCTCAGGCGCTTGACCGCCTGCGTGATCTGATGCTCGCCGGCGATGTCCACGCGCAGGCCATCCACGCGCAACACGCTGCCAGTCCCGGCTTCAGCCAACTTCTGATTCATGGCGGCTTCCTTATTTCGGTTCGTCACGCAGCGCCACCAGCGGCCGGCGGCGCGGACGAAAGCGCCGCGTGCGCGGGTCGAAGGCGGCCCGCACCGCATCGGCGAACAGATTGGCGGCCAGCACCAGCGCCAGCATGAAGGCAAACGCGGCGCCCAGGTTCCAGTAAATCATCGGATCCATGGACATCTCCAGACGCGCGCCGTTGATCATCGAACCGAAAGAGTTCATCGAGGGATCGACGCCTATGCCCAGGTAGGACAGTACCGCCTCGTACAGCACCAGCCCGGAGAACTCCAGCACCACCGTGATCAGCACGATGTGCATGACATTGGGCAGCAGGTGGCGGCGCATGATGGACCAGTCCGACACGCCGAAGGCCCGCGCGGCCTGCACGAATTCCAGCTCCCGTAGCTTCAGCGCCTCGGCGCGCAGCAGGCGGCACAGTCCGGCCCAACCCGTCAGTCCCAGGATCATGCACAGCATGAAAAGCCGCAGGTCGGCACGCGCGGCCGAGGTGTCGAACAAGGCAGGATTATTGTCGATGTACACCTGCATCATCAGCACGCAGGCGGCCACCAGCAGCACGCCCGGAATGGACGTGAGCGTGGTGTAGAGATACTGGATGGCGTCGTCCACCTTGCCTTTGAAATAACCGGCGGCGATGCCGAACACGATGGCCGGCGGCAGCATGGCCAGCGTGGTCAGGCTGCCGATCACCAGGGCCGTGCGTATGCTTTTCAGAGCCTGCCACAGCACGTCGTTGCCGGTACGGTCCGTACCCAGCGCGTGATAGCCGGTGGCCCAGCCGCCCAGCAGGCCGGTGACGAGCGCCAGGCCCGCGAAGGTGATCCACATGGCGCGCCAGCGCACGTCCGTGTGGCCTTGCAGGACATCGCGCGCAGCCTGGCGCCAGCCGCCATGGGTACGCGCCAGCGCCGCGGCCAGCAACAGCCCGCCGGCCAGCGCCACGGCCGCGCCCGCCAGCAGGCCCAGGCCGCCTCGCCGCAGCACGTCGGACAGCAGTTCCGCGGCGGGATCTTGCAGGTGCGCGCCACCCGCGCGCAGACGGGGGAAGTCACGCAACGGCTTGCCGTCCACCAGCAAGGTCTCCTTGGTGAACTGATACGCGCGCAGCGGTGCCGAATACGTCTTTTCGGGCCGGGTCAGGACGGTGCCGCGCAGCAGGCTGTCCAGCAGCGACTGCGCCGCGGGCGCATACACCGGTGGCGCGTCGATGGCCACGCCCGGCAGCGGCGGCAGGCGCGGGCGGAAATGTACCGAGTCCAGCAGGCCGATGACGGCGAAGACCGCCAGGATGACCGCCGCGCACATGGCCGGCCCGTCATGCGACACGCGCGCCCAGGTGGCGCGCAAGGTCGGCGTCCGGCGAACGTGCCAGATATAAACCAGCACCGCCAGCACGATCAGGAACAGCGCGGCGTCGGTCCAGAGCAGAACGAATTTCGGCATGGTGTTCACTCGAATCGGACGCGGGGGTCGGCCAAGGTGTAGGAAATATCGGCCAGGATGAGGCCGATGATGTAAAGCACCGAGCCCAGGAACACCATGGCGCGCACGATGGAGAAGTCCTGCGCATTGATGGCATCGATGGTGTAGCTGCCCAGGCCCGGAATGCCGAAGAAGGACTCGGCGATCAGGCTGCCCATGAACAACAGGGGCAGCGCCGATACCGTGCCGGTGAGGATGGGCAGCATGGCATTGCGCAACACATGGCGGAACAGCACCACGTTCTCAGTGAGGCCTTTGGCGCGCGCGGTGCGCACATAGTCCTTGCCGATCTCCTCCAGGAACAGCGTCCGGTAGAACCGCGCTTCCGCGCCCAGGCGCGATATCACGGCCACTACCACCGGCAGCGCCAGGAACTTGATCATGTCCAGCCCCCCCGCATAGCCGGAATACGGCACCAGCCGCAGCGTTTTGGAAAACACCCACTGCCCCGCGATGATGTAGAACAGCCCGGAAATCGACAGCAGCACCACGCACAGCACCACGCCCCAGAAATCCAGGCGGGTGGCGCGGAAGAAGACCAGCATCAAGGCAAAGGCGATACTGGCGTACAGCCCCAGGATGAACGTAGGCAGCGCCAGCGCCAGGCTGGGCCACATGCGGGTGCTGATCTCCCGGCCGATGTCGCGGCCGTTGTCGGACAGGCCGAAGTCCAGCTTCAGCAAAGGCACCGACCGCTGGTAGAAGATGGTGTCGGTCACCTTTTGCACGCCCGGCGCCGTGGTGTTGTAGAACAGCGGCTTGTCGTAGCCGCGTTCGACCTTCCATTTTTCGATGGCGTCCTGGCTGATGCGCTGACCGCCGATCGACAGGCGCGCCATGTCATCGGGCGTGTTGACGGCGAAGAACAGGACGAAGGTGAAGATATTCACGCCGATCAGGATCAGCACGCCGTACAGCAGGCGACGGATGATGTAGGCGATCATGGCGCATTCCCTTTCTGGTGTTCCGGCGGGGTCGAAGTCGGGGTGGAAGCCGGAGTCGAAGCCGGATTCTGGGCCGGGTCTTGGCCCGGATCCTGGCCCGGATCCCCGGCCGGCGTAAAAGCCGTCTGCGTTTCGCGGCGCCGCACGGCTACCCAGGACGGCCAGACCACCAGTACCGCCAGCGCCAGCAGCACCCCCAGGGGCCACCAGCGCGGCTGATTCCATTCCTCGATCTTGCGCTCGCGCAAAGCCGGATCCACCTTCATGTACTGCAGGGTATTGCGCACCATCTGCGTGGGCTTGGCATTACCCACCCACTGTTGATACGCCCCGCCCGACTTGGGGAAGTAGCCGAACATCCAGGGCGCGTCGCGCTGGACGATAGCCACCATGCGATCGATCAAGCGTTCCTTCTCCGGCCCATCGTCCAGGTATTTCATCTGTTCGAACAGCTTGTCGAACTCGGGATTGGCGTAGTTGGCCGCGTTCTCGCCGCCCGACGCCGCCTTGGCGTTGGGTCCATACAGCAGGAACAGGAAATTCTCCGCGTCCGGGTAATCGGCATTCCATCCCCACAGGAACATCTGCGCCGTGCCGCGCCGCATCTTGTCCTGGAAGCGGTTGTAGTCGGTCGACCGGACGTCCAGCTGGATTCCCAGCTTGTCCAGCTGACGCCGCATCCAGTCGAACATCGGGTTGGCGCCCATGCCCGTCATGGAGTCGTAGTGCAGCACCAGCGGCGCGCCCGTCTTGGCGTCGCGGCCATCGGGGAAACCGGCCTCGGCCAATAACTTGCGCGCCGTCTCCTGGGACTTGCGCACCGGTTTGCCGTCGACCAGGTCATAGACCTCGGGATTGATGCCCCCCGGCGTGCCGGGTGCGTGGTAACCCAGCACCCCCGGCGGCACGGGCCCGTAGGCCACGGCGGCCTGGCTGTTCTCGAAGATGGCGATGTACTCTTCCCAGTCGAAGGCAATGCTGATGGCCTGGCGCAACTTGCGATTGCGCTCCTGCTGCTCGGGCGTCGCGCCTTTGCCCACCACCGGGTCGTTCCAGTTGAAACCCATGTACCAATTCTGCGTTTCCACCGTGGTGGGCAACTGGATACCGTGCTCGCGATAGCGCGCCGCCTTTTCCGCCGAATCGCCGGCTGCCACCAGCATGGCCACACCGTACTCGCCGCGCTCGACCTGGGGAATGTCGTAATAACCCTGGAGGAATTTTCCCGATAAGGGAGTGGCTTCCTTTTCGATGCTGAAGACCACGCGGTCGATGAAGGGCGTGGGCTTGCCGCAATCCGCCAACCTGCCGGCCGCGCGGTCCTCCGCTTCGCCTACGCAAGGATAGGGTTCGCCATGGAAATTGGGATTGCGCGCCAGCACATGACGGCGGTTCTGCAGGGACTCCACCATCATG
This sequence comes from Bordetella sp. LUAb4, assembly GCF_021325795.1. Classification (GTDB taxonomy): domain Bacteria; phylum Pseudomonadota; class Gammaproteobacteria; order Burkholderiales; family Burkholderiaceae_B; genus Bordetella_C. The sequence goes on from NZ_JAHPZX010000002.1 coordinate 1,155,875, forward strand.
TAGGGCCCGGTTCCCACGGGCCAGGTATTGAGCGACAGGTTGCGGGTAGCCATGCCAGGCTGGTTGTAGAAGCGTTCCGCTTCCCAGGGCACCGGCGCGGTAAATGTCATGGCCAGCCAATACTTGAACTGGGGATATTTACCCTTGACGCGGATACGCAGCGTATGCGGATCCAACGCCTGCACGCCGTCGAAGCCATCCCCGCGCAGATCCATCCAGGGCAATTCCCGCTGGCCCGCCGGCAAGTCGCGCCGCTGGGCCTGGTCGGCCTGGCGCAAGTGGTCGCCATATTCCTTCATGCCCACCACATAGTCGGCCATCAGCGAATAAATGGGCGAGACGATGCGTGGATTGGCCAGGCGGCGGAACGCATAGACGTAATCGTCGGCGGTCAGTTCGCGCGAGCCCGTCTTGGGAAAATCCATGACGCTGGACTTGCCGTCCAGTTCATTCGGCTTGAGCGGATAGTAGGTGTAGCTGCCGTCGGCTTCGCGCGCGAACGCCGGGTGGGGCTGGAACTGGATGCCAGGACGGATATGGATGTCATACACGCTTTCGGCAATGCTTTCGCCGGGCGCGTCGGCCGGCAAGGGCCGGCCCTGGGCGTCCAGGTAGGACGGCGGATCGATGCTGGCGGCGGCCCGCGGAACCAGTTTGTAGGGCCGCTCCAGATAGCCGTAGCCGTACAAGGGTTCGTAGATGTTGTACGTATAAGGCGTTTCATCGACCGAATACGAGCTGGCCGGGTCCAGATACTTGGGGGAATTACGGGTGAAGGCGGTGTACAGGGTGTTCTGTTGCTCCGCTCCCGCTGGATAAGGGCTGTTGATGGCGCTTTCGCGCCCGCAAGCCGTCAGGCTGGCCAACAGCCCCAGGAATCCCAGCAGTACCAGCGGCCGGGCCGCCCAGGCCCATGGGCCGCCGCCGGCCGCCCGTGCCCTCGATCGCATACCAGCCATCCGGTTTTCCCACTGTGTAAGTCCATGTAATGCGGGAAGGATAACAAACAGCGATAAATGCGCACTTCGAGATAGAGTTGGGCGCGCGGCGCTGCGCATCCATGCTGGATATGCCCTAGGGTTTACGCTGAGTCGTTACTGTTCAGTCGGTCCTGTTCAGTCGGTCCTAATAAGTCGGCCATTCAATGGGGGCCCATTTGTGCGACCCCAGATAGCCGAACCGCTTCGTCGTGAATGCCACCCACTCCACCAACTTCATCCGGGAGCGAAGCCAACGGTCGATGACCGGGTGGCTGGGCCAGTGCTTGAGAACCTGCAGCCTGTGGGCGTGGCAGGTGCGATCGTAGCAGTCCATGACCAGCCTGATCGGTGGCAGCACTTTTGCTCCGGGCGCTTGCATATAGGATTCATAGAGGGCCGGCAGTTGGACATCATCCCGCTTGCATTCCTTGATCAGCCGATTCAGCTGCGCCGGCCATCGGGGCTCGATATGGCTCGCATACGCGGCCAGTCCCAAGCCCAGTTGGTCGCGCAGCGCTTGATGGGTGGCATTCTCGGTGACCCATGCATTGGGGATTTCATGCAGGCACACGTCCGGCAGCGTCTTGGCGATGACGTGCCTCAAAGCGCCTTCAGGCGGAATGGCGGGCGCTTCTTTCTGGGCTTCGCTCCAATCATGCAGATCCTTCAGAATGACGGGTTGCGCTTCCCAGCGATCGACATTGCGCCACTCCAGGCGCTGCAAGGGGTTCACGAAACCCTCGACCTTCCAGGCCAGCTCTTCGTAGACGAACAGCGTGAAGACGGGCCCCCCAGGTTTTTCCGTCCAACGACCTTGATCCACCGGCTGTCCCGCGATCAGACCCAGCTTGTCCATGCGTGCCAGGATCTCCACCGCGAGCGGCGCGGGATCGCACCTGACACGATATCCTGTGTCTTCGATGGCGACCAGGCTGTAAAGATTAAGCGATTGGTCCGCCGGAAAGCCAAGGCGCTCGCTGGTGGCACGTGCCACATCGGCAAGAAGCCTGACCGTATCCGGATCGAGCTGGCCTTCCAGGCCCATGCCGGCCTTTTGAACGTCCTTCTGATACATGCTCAGCATCTCCTCGGCCAGGGTCATGGCGATGACGCTGGGCTTGAGGCTGTCGCGAATCGATTCCAGCCAGTCGGTCTTGAAGTCTTCCGGTACCTGTCCGCCGGCAAAGGGCATGCTCACGCACAGAGGATCTTTCTTTTCGGGCAAGCCCAGACGGTCCGCCATCCAGTCCCAGATTTCGCTGACGAAATGGATTTCGTTGTTGCGGTAAAACGCCTGTAGCTCGCTCTCTCGATCGCCTAAAAGCCTATGCTGGTCGCGCTGATGGCGTATGTGCCTCTGGTACCAGCCGCTCAGGTGCCCCTGCAACATTTGCTCGACCATCTGCTCCTTGGCTTTCCATACTTTTTCGCGCAAGCCGCCCGCCCCCAGGGCCAGGTCACGCGCGGCACCCGCCAGATTGGCCGTCACGCCCGGCGCGCACACCGTGACCCCGTCCGCGAGCTGCATGATGGCCCTGGCCTTGTCGTCCGGCCCGATGGCGGCGCTGTCGCCGCTCACCATGAGCGCGGCTTCGTGCAGCGCGGGCAAGCCGTGGCGATAGATGGTGTCGACCAGGTCACCGAAAGCACCGGCATCCAGGTTTTCGAAAAATGTATTGAACTGGTTGCTCACGTGATCGGCGCGGCTGGGTTCGTGCGTGCCGATGAAGGCGACCAGCGCGGCGACGTCCGTGCGCATCTGCGCGTTTACCGTTTGGAAGTCCTCGGACAAGCGGAATGCCTCGAAGGTGCCGTGCCGCTCGGGTGCGTAGTGGATGGTTTCCGCCGGCGCTGCCGAATCAGCGGATGCCGTAACGGACACCTGCATGGGCTGGGCGGAGGTAGAAAAGAATTGCGGTTGAAAGCCGGAGGAGGAAGCGATGGAAGTCGATTGCATGGCATGGCCGTCAGTCCTGAGAAGTGGACTGAGTGGACAAAGCGCACGAATCGTTTCCTGGCACTTGCGCACGCCACCATCAAACAAACGTGAAGCTTGGCGCCAGGGCGAGGCTGTCGCGCCACGTGTGGTGCCTTTCCTTCCTGGATCCCCTTGCGCCTACATCAAACAAACGTGAATGCCGAACCGGGGAATGAATGCCGAATCCGAGGGCGAACCGGAGCGAATGCGGAACTTGAGGCTGAGTACCTGACCTAAGGCGCGGCTGTGGCGCCGCTGGTGGGGCACTTGCCATGATTCCAGCATTGATAGCGCCATTCCCAGGGCGCGACGGCGCCCGCCTGCGCCCATAAGCCCTTGCGTTGATCGCGCGCCCTGCTTTCTATCCCGGGCAAGGATGCGTCGCGCAGATACTCGCCATGGCGCGCCATATTGGCCCAGGCGTAGCCGGCGTCCACCTGCTGCCAGCTCACCGTGTGGCCGCCCTCGCCCGGCAGGTCGCAGACGTCGCGGGCGTATTGGTCTTTTTCATAGCAGCGCGCCGTCAGCGTCTTGCCTGCCACCATGGCTTCCAGGCTCTTGCGTGCCGCCTGGCCAAAGGGCTGGCCGGGCTTGACCTCTCCATGCCCTACCTCCGGCGCATCGATACTGGCCAGCCGAACGCGCCGCTGGCCACCGTCCGTCTGCAACGTGATCGTGTCGCCATCCCCGACATTGACCACACGGCCGCGCAGCTCGTACGTGGCGCCGACGGCACGGCTCACCGCGTCATCGCCGCGCGGACCGTGCGAGGTGGACAGGTAGGCGACGCCGGCACCGGCCAGCGCGCAGGCCAGCGCGGCAACCGGGCGGGCCAGGCCGATGCGCCCCAAGAGTTTACGCAAGGGGGCGCGCGGCGCGCCGGACGCACGTGCAGGGGGTGGAGGGGAACGGAGGATGATGCGGTCTCCTGGGCCTTGCGGGATGTCGGACCCTTAGTCTGATGGAGCGCATATTACCTGGGCGCGGCGTCCCATGGACGGGCGGCGTGGCCCTTATGTCACGGTGGCGTCACCCTTATGCCACCGTCACAGCCAACCCGCGCGGCGGAAACGCCAATACAGCAGGCCGCATGCGACGCCGATGCCGCCCAGCGTGACCGGATAGCCGTAGATCCACTTCAATTCCGGCATATGGTCGAAATTCATGCCGTAGATGCCGGCCACCGCGGTGGGCACCGCCAGGATGGCGGCCCAGGACGCCAGACGGCGAGTGGTGTCGTTCTGCTGCGATTGGCCGATCATCAAGCTGGCTTCGAAGGCGAAGGCGAGCGCCTCGCGCAAAGCCGCTACCAGCTCGTCGATGCGCACCACGCGGTCGGCCACCTCGCCGAAGTAAGGGCGCGCGTGGTCGTCGATAGCCGTCATTTCCACGCGGGAAAGGCGGCGGCAGATTTCGGCCAGCGGTGCGACGGCATTGTGGATACGCAGCAGATCGCGGCGCTGGCGGTACAGCTTGCGAATATCGGAATCCTTCGCGCCGCGTATCAAAAGTTTCTGTTCGGCGTGTTCCACCACGCTTTCCAGACGCGTGGCGGCTTGCACGTAGCGGTCGACCAGCAAGTCCAGCAATTCGGAAGCAACGTAGTCGCTGCCGCGCGCCAGCAGATCAGGCGCGGCCTCCAGCCGTTCGCGCACGACACTGTGGCTGGCAGTCGCCCCGCGCCTTACGGTCAGCAGGAAGCCCTTACCGATGATCAACTGGGTTTCACCGAACATGGGGCGGTCGCCTTCGACTTCCACGGTGATCGCCACCACCAGCACGATGTGGCCGTAGTCGATGATCTTGGGCCGCCGGTGCGGCTCGCGAATCTCTTCGAGCGCCTTGGGGCCCAGCTGCAAAGCGTCGCTGACCTCGCCCAATAATTCCGGATGAGGATTTTTCAAGCCGATCCACAGCAGGCTGTTTTCCTTGCCGATATGTGCGGCGATCCCTTCGATGGGAATGCGCTGCGGCTGGCGGCCCTGCGTGTAGCCGACCGAGGCCACTACCTCGCCGTGATGGTCGTCGAAATCGCGATTGAGCGGCGCCGCCACCGTGGGCGGGGGCTGGAGTTCAGGGTACAGGGGGGCCAGGTCTTCTTGCTTCATGGTCGAAGATAGTACCGCCCTTCGATCGATTATTGGGTGCGAGCAGCCGGGAATATCCTGCCTCCAGGCCCGGCCGCGCTGACCGCGGTATTCAGCTTGCTCTCAAGCGCGGCATGAGGATTGCTCTCCTCGGACACACCCCACAGACCCCCAAGGCACAGGAGATAACCATGACAGGAAAGCCATCCAAGGACCAGGAATCCGAAGCCAAAAAGCAGCGTCACGAAGGCACTGCGAAACGGCCTGAAGACAAGGTACCTACCTACCAGGAAGCCCTGGACGACGCCGTGGAAGATTCCTTCCCGGCCAGCGACCCTATCTCGCCCGGGGTAGCGGAAAAAGCGGACCGCGAGGTTTCCACGTCCAAGGACGACAAGGACTGGAAACTCAAGCCCGGCAGCGAGACGAAGAAATCCTGATGGGGCTCGATTCCTTTTAGAACAACTTCCTCAATCGCGCGCCCACGTCGACTTTCGCCACGGGCGCGCTGTCCTTGTTGCGCAAGGGCGGCAGCGGCGGCGCCTTGGGCATGGCTTCGAACAACGGCGCCATGGACTCCGGGATGAAGCGCGTGCGTGAACCGTAGACGTGGCGGTCGCCCATGCCCGTCTGCTGATGCACATAAAAGCGCTGCGGCACGATCAAGTGCAGGTTTTCCTTCGCGCGCGTCATGGCCACATACAGCAAGCGCCGCTCTTCCTCGATTTCCTCGGCGGTGCCCGTGCTCATGTCCGAAGGGATGCACCCGTCCACCACATTCAACACGTATACCGACTTCCATTCCTGCCCCTTGGCGGAGTGGATGGTGGACAAAATCATATAGTCCTCGTCGCGCAGCGGCACGCCGGACTCGTCGCTCGTCGCGTCCGGAGGATCCAGCGTCAGTTCCGTCAGGAAGCGTTCACGGCTGCCATACCCCGCCGCGATACGCGCCAATTGGTCGAGATCGGCCTTGCGCACGCGCGCGTCTTCGTAAAGCCGTTCCAGCTGCGGCGCATACCAGCGCAAGGCGATGTCCAGGTCGGCGGGCCAGCGCAAGCCGGGCGCGCTGAGGTCCCGATACGCCTGGACCAGACCGCCCCACTCCTCGCGCGCCGCCGCGCCAGGCTTGAAGTCCGCCAGCGCCGCCAGCGGATCGGCAGCCTGCCCCATGTCATCCAGCAGCCGCGCCGCCGTCGCCGGGCCGACGCCAGGCAGCAATTGCGCCACGCGAAAACCCGCCAGGCGGCCGCGCGGGTTCTGCGCCCAACGCAGCAAACCCAGCAAGTCCTTGATGTGCGCCGCTTCCAGGAAGCGCAGGCCACCGAACTTGACGAAGGGGATATTGCGCCGCGTCAGCTCCAATTCGACGTTGGCGCTATGCCCCGATGCGCGAAACAATACCGCCTGCGACTTCAAGGTGGCGCCCGCCTCGCGCTGCGCCAACACCTGGTCGGCCACCCAGCGGGCTTGGCCCACTTCGTCGCTGACACTCACCAATTGCGGCTTGTTCGCCGATGCTCGGTCCGTCCACAAATTCTTGGCATAGCGTTCGCGCGCCAAACCGATGACGGCATTGGAAGCGTCCAGGATGGGCTGGGTCGAGCGGTAATTGCGATCCAGCGTGATGACTTGCGCGGGCTCGGCGAACTGGCCGGGAAAATCCAGGATATTGCGCACCGTGGCCGCGCGGAATGAGTAGATGGCCTGGGCATCGTCACCGACCACCACCAGGCCTTGGCCGGTCGGCTTCATCGCCAGCAGGATGGCCGACTGCAGGCGATTCGTGTCCTGGTACTCATCGACCAGAATATGGTCGAAGCGCGCGCCGACATCGCTGGCGATGGCCTCGTGGCCCAGCATCTCCGCCCAATAAAGCAGCAGGTCGTCGTAATCCAGGACCTGCTGGTCCTGCTTGGCCTCGACATAAGCGCGGAACAGGCGCTTGAGCGCATCTTCCCACTGCGCGCACCAGGGGAAGGCCTGCTGCAATACTTCACCCACGGGCGCCTGGCTGTTGACCACGCGCGAATAAATGGACAGGCAGGTGCCCTTGAGCGGGAAGCGCGACTCGGTGGCGCTGTAGCCCAGCTCATGGCGCAGGATGCCCATCATGTCCTCGGAGTCGCCGCGGTCATGAATGGTGAAGTTCTCCGACAGGCCGATGCGCCCGGCGCAATCCCGCAGCAGGCGCGCCCCGATGCCGTGAAAGGTACCGGCCCAGGGCAACGAAGGCGGCGTCTGCCCCGCCCGCATATTCATGACCTTGCGCAATACCGAACCGACCCGCCGGTCCATTTCGATGGCGGCGCGGCGCGAAAACGTCAACATCAATATGCGCTGAGGGTCGGCGCCGTGCAGGATGAGATTGGCCACACGGTGTGCCAGGGTGCTGGTCTTGCCGGAACCGGCGCCGGCGATGACCAGCAACGGGCCGGCAGGCTCGGCACCGACGCCGTACTCGGCCGCCGCGCGCTGCTGCGGGTTGAGGCCGTCCAGGGGATGGGGCGGCGTGGCGGCGGGCGAAGGGGATTCGGACATGCGGGTAGGGGGCGCAGGCCGCGGCCTCTGAGGCACGACGGCAATGAGAGGAAAAACAGCTGGCATAATACTGGATATCCATCCAGACGACCGTAACAGCGGCGGGTATGCGAATTGCGGCCGCCATGGCGCATGCTCTGCGCTCGGTGACGCGTACCGCCGTCATCGGTGACGTACGCTGCGTTTAAGGGTGGCCTGCGCTGCCCGTCGCTGCCCGTAGTGCCGGACCCGCAGAATCCCGAGAAAGGAGACTTTCATGGCCGACCGTATCGTCAAACTGCTCAATGATCTCGTGGAAACGTCCAAGGACGGCGAGAAAGGCTTCCTGGCCGCCGCCCAGGACACCCAGGACAGCGACCTGCGCGATCTATTCCGCGAACGCGCCACGGATTGCGGTAAAAGCGCGATGGAGCTGCAAGCCGTGGTGACCCGGCTGGGCGGCACACCGGAGACCGGCGGCCACGTGACTGCCGCCGTGCATCGCGGCTGGGTCCATCTGAAAGCGGCCCTTGCCTCGCGCAGCGAAGCCGCCATCCTGGAAGAATGCGAGCGCGGGGAAGACATCGCCAAACGCCACTACGCCGACGCCCTGCGCGAACCGCTGCCGGAGGACATCCGCGCCATGGTCGAACGCCAGTACAACGGCGTGATGCGCCATCACGACCAGATCCGCGACCTGCACGACCGCTATCGCGAAAACGCCTGACAGGCCAAGGCGGGAACCAGGACCAGGACCAGGGAAGACGGCCACGAGCAATGCAATGACCATAAGAGTTGGTACCGCGTCCTGGACCGACAAGACCTTGCTGGCCTGCGGCCGCTTCTATCCGCCCGAGGTGCGCGACGATGCCGCCGGCCGCCTGCGTTATTACGCCGCGCGCTTTCCGCTGGCGGAAATCGATGCGTCCTACTACGCCCTGCCGGATGCGCGCGTGGCACAGTCCTGGGTAGAACGCACGCCGCCCGGCTTCGTCTTCAACATCAAGTCGTTTCGACTGTTCACCGGGCATCAGACGCCGCTGCGCGCGCTCGACGCGGACTTGCGCCGCGAGCTGCCACCCGCCGCTGCGGAAACCGTCGTGTACGCGGACCAGCTACCCGCGGAGATTCGCGAAGAAGCCTGGCGCCGTTTCCTGCTGGCCTTGGAACCTCTGCGCATGAGCGGAAAACTGGGGGCCGTGCATTTCCAGTTCCCGCCGTGGGTGCGTCCCGATCGGCGCGGCTTGGCGCGCGTGAGCGATTGCGTCGTGCATCTGGAAGAAGATCTGGTGGCCGCGGTGGAATTCCGCCATGCCAGCTGGTATGACGGGGCCGCCAGGCAGGCAGCGACGTTGGACTACCTACGGGAACTGGGTGCGGCGCATACCGTGGTCGACGCGCCGCAAGGCTATGACAACACCGTGCCCGCGCTATGGCAGGCGACGCGTGGCGATCTGGCCGTGGTGCGTTTGCATGGGCGCAACAACGCGGCCTGGAACAGCCGCGGCGCGGCCTCGTCCAGCCGCTTCCAGTATGAATACAGCCCGGAAGAACTGGCCGAATTGGCGCGGCAAGTGCGCGAACTGGCGCGCCGCGTACGTGAGACCCACGTGGTGTTGAATACGAATTTCGAAGATCAGGGCATGCGCAACGCGCAAGGCTTGATCGCCGCCCTGAACCAGACGGCGGCGTGAGAGATCAACGCGCCACGGGGGCGTCGCCGAGATCGCTTTGCGCGGCGGGGGCGATGGCCGTTTCTTCGTGGCCCAGGGCGCGGGCATAAGCCTGCTCGGTCAGTTGCACGAAGCGTTCGACACGGAAAGACTGCACGCACTTGCGGCGCGCGGCCGCACCGGCCTCGGGCAGCAGACTCGGACGGGGCAGCAGGTGCTCCAGCAATAGCGTCAGGCGACCGACGTCACGTTCGGGCACCACCCAACCATCCACATACGGCGTGATGTTTTCCGGCAGGCCGCCATGGGAGGACACTACCACGGGCTTGCCCATGGACATCATTTCGCGGCAGGCGAAGGAGATGGTTTCGACGCTGTAGGACAGCACGAACCCCAAGTCCAGCGCCCCGATGAAGGCCCGCACGTCTTCCAGCCGGCCGACCCAGGTGACGTGGTCGTGCATGCCCAATTCATCGATGCGAGCACGCTGGCTGTCGGACAAGGGCGCGCCGGCCAGGGCGATCTGCACCTGCGCGCGCAGATCTTGCGGCAGGCGCGACACGGCTTCGACCATGTCCAGCCAGCCCTTGTAGTCGTCGGTGCCGGCATTGCTGCCCAGCAAGATGCGTCGGTCCGGATGCTTCAGCAGGCGCGCGCGCAAGGCCTGCGCATCGCTGCCCGGGGCGTCGGGGGTGAAGTAGCAGGTGTCCACGCCGTTGCCGATGGTGCTCAGCGAGCAGGAACGGTAGGGGCTGTCGGCCAGCATGCGGCGCGCGAATTCGCACACACCGATGGCGTGGTCCGTGCCGAAGTTGGCGCGCAGCCAGCCACTGAGCCGGGCAATGGGGCGGTCATTGTGCTTGGTGAAGACGATACGGGGGCGGCGCGACCCCATGCCCAGGGTCGCCAGCATCGCCAGACGATGGTCCGCTGAGCCGTTCACGTGCACCAGCTCCACTTTTTCGCGGGAGATCAGGTCGCGCAGGCGCCGCGCGGCATGAAACACCTGATGGATACGGTTGGGGAAGGATTGCGCATACACCTTGACCCCCGGTACCTCGGCGGCCCGCCGATGCAGCGCGCTGCCTTGGGGCGCGGCAACCAGCACGTCGTGACGGCGCGACAGGACACGCGCCAGGCTCAGCACATAACTGGTGTGCCCTCCGGTCCCCGTACTCGTGTGGAAATTGGTGTACAAGACCTTCATCAGCGCCCCCCGCTTCATACCGCTGCCGCCCGACGGGCGGCCCTTGCAATGCAAGCATCATGACAGCTGAAGGCTGCCGCCATATGGCAGGGAGGTGACAAAAGACTGCGGAGTCGCAAGCGGTGCAACGCGCCGGCAGAGCATGCACCCGCCGTCCCCTGAGACGAAAATAAAGGGGACGGCGCCACAAGCTTTACCGATAATTACAAACTACTGACGCCTGAAGGGCCTATCGCAGGAACCCGATGGACAGCCAAGGTACGGCCGCGACGATGATCAGCCCGATTCCGATGGACACCAGGTAGCCGACAATGGCGCGCATGCCCCGGTCGGGCGACACCCGGCCAATCGCGCAGGCCGCGTAGTAGCCCACCCCGAACGGCGGCGCAAACAGGCCGATGCCCATGGCCAGGATCACCACCATGGCGTAATGCACTTCATGGATGCCCATTTGGTGCGCGATCGGAAACAGCAAGGGACCGAACAGCACGATGGCCGGGATCCCTTCGAGCACGCTGCCCAGGATGATGAAGGCAACGATGGATACCGCCATGAACGTGACCGCGCCGCCCGGCAATCCGCCCATCAGATGCGCCAGCTGGCTGGAGAAGCCGGACTGGGTCAGGGCCCAGGCCATGCTCGTTGCCGCGCCTATGATCAAGAGGATGGCGCCCGACAGGCACGCGGTATCGACCAGCATCGGCCACAAGCGTTTCCAGTCGAAACGCCGATAGACCAGCAGGCCGATCAGGACGGAATACACGATGCCGATGGTGGACACCTCGGTGGCGGTGGCCACGCCCTCCACCACCGCCGCGCGGATGACGAAAGGCAAAGCCAGCGCCGGCAAGGCGATCACCAGCGTGCGCAGGATTTCGGCGCCGCTGGCGCGGCCTTCGGGCGCCCGCTGCTGGCGCCGGCTACGCATTCCGACCACCAGACACAGCATCAGGCCCAATACCAGGCCGGGCAGCAAGCCGCCGGTGAACAAGGCCGTGATCGACACGCCGGTGACCGACCCGATGGTGATCAACACCAGGCTGGGCGGAATGGTTTCGGTCTGCGCCCCCGTGGCCGACAGCAATGCCACCAGGTCGCCATCCTCCGCGCCGCGCTTGCGCATTTCGGGAAACAGGACCGGCGCCACCGCCGCCATGTCGGCCGCTTTCGCACCCGAAATCCCGGACACCAGATACATGGCGCCGATCAAGACGTAGGACAAACCACCGCGTACGTGACCCAGCAGGCTGGCCAGGAAAGCCACCATGCGCTGCGCCATGCCGGTCATCTCGATCAGCACGCCCAGAAAGACGAACAGCGGCACGGCCAGCAGGATCAGATGCGACATGCCTTCGTCCATGCGCCCCACCACGACCATCATGGGCGTGCTGGTGGTCAAGGCCAGATAGCCGAACGTGGCCAGGCCGAAGCAGAAGGCAATGGGCACGCCGGCGAAAACACAGGCCGCCACGACACCGACAAAGAAGATCAGCAGGTTGTAGTTGCCCAGGCTTTGCAGCACCGGCTGCAGCAGATAAAGCACACCGACCGCCAGCGCCACCACCGCGATGGCTTTCAACGCGGTCAGCCAGTCAGCCCGTTCGACCAGGCGCAACAGGGCCACCGCGATCATCAGCAACGTCCCCACCGGTAGCGCGGCCGCGCGCCAGATATTGGGAATTTCCAAGGCGGGGGTGGTGACGTACTGCTCCTCATATGCGTACTCATAACCCGGCCCGACGATCATCAGCAGAAAGGCCAGTGCGGCGGCAATCGCCAACATGTCGAGAAAGGCCCGCCGGGCCGGCGATGCGCGATTGACGAAGGCCGTCATACGCATATGCTCGCCGCGCCGGAACGCCACCACCGATCCCAGCATGGCCAGCCACAGGAACAGGATGGAAGCCAGTTCGTCGGACCACACCAGGGGCGTGTGCAATACATAGCGCGCGACGATGCCGGCGAACAGGATGACGATCTCGGCCACGACCAGGATCGCGGCCGGGACTTCCACCAGCCAGCCGATGGCGTTATCCAGCCCCGCCGCCCACGGCCGCCGCGCCACGGCGGGCGCGGCGGTGGCGCCGGCAAGGCCGGCGGCCGGCTGCATGGAAGGCGCGCTCATGAAAGCTTGCCGACCGACTGCTCGAGCAGGCCCCAGGCCTGGTCACCGTACTTGGCCTTCCATTCGGCATAGAAGCCGGCCTGGCGCAAGGCGTCGCGGATGGGACCGGGTTCCGGCTTGTTGAACGTCAGTCCTTGCTGGGCCAACTGCGATTGCAAGTCGTTGTTCAAGGCCAGCACGTCGGCGCGCACACCCATGGCGGCGGCGTTGATGTGCTTGGCCACCACCGCCTGCATGTCCTTGGGCAATTTTTCCCAGGCGCGGCGATTGGACAGGAACCAGAAGCCGTCCCACATATGGTTGGTCAAGGAGCAATATTTCTGCACCTCGTACAGCTTGGCGGTCTGGATGATGGCCAGCGGGTTTTCCTGGCCGTCCACGACCTTGGTCTGCAGCGCCGAGTAGGTTTCGTTGAAGTTGATGCTGGCCGGGGCGGCGCCCAGGGCCTTGAACATGGAAGTCCACAGCGGGCTGACCGGCACGCGGATCTTCAGGTCCTTGAAATCGCCGGGGCCGTTGATGGGCCGGTTGCTGGTGGTGACCTGGCGAAAGCCGCTGTCCCAGATCTTGTCCATCACCACCAGGCCCTTACCCTCGATTTCCTTGCGGATGTAGGCGCCCAGCTGGCCGTCCATGGCCTGCCACACGGCATCGTAATTGGGGAAAGCGAAGCCGATGCCGCTGATCGACGATGCCGGCACCAGCGTGGAAAGAATCAGGCCCGACAGGGTGAAGAATTCGACCGCGCCGGAGCGCAGCTGGCTCAAGGTATCGGTATCCGAACCCAACTGGCTGCTGGGGAAGATGGCCAGTTCAAAACGGCCATTGGTATCGCGCAGGATATTCGCCGCGGCTTCGCGCGCACGCACATTCATGGGATGCGTGGGCGGCAGATTGTTGGCGTATTTGTAGCGGAACTCCGGAGCCGCGAAGGCGCGGCCCACCGGCGCCAGCGCCAAGGCGGCACCGCCGCCCGCGACCGCACCCATCAACTTGCGTCGGGTCAAATCCATGCTGTCTCCTCTCTCGTTGTCTCCCCGTCCGTTTCATCGAAGTGGAAACGGTACGGAGCCGGCGTACATGGGCGCCGATATCTTTCTTGTGTGTCAGCCTTTCTTGTCTATCATGGCGTACCGCCCGAGAGGCGGTACGCCAAGGTGCCATAGCGTACACAGCGACACAAGGAGGAGACAAGACATGGATTACACCGATGGAGTGGTGCTGGTCACGGGGGGTGCATCGGGCATCGGCCTGGCGGTGGCACGCGGGTTGGTAGATGAAGGATGGAAGGTGCTGGTGGCCGATCGGTCGCCGGAAGCCCTGGAGGCGGCCGGCGCCGCGCTGCCCAGCGACCGCGCCCGCCGCATCCGCTTGGACGTGACCAGCGACGACGAGGTGGCGGCAGCCCTGGATGATTGCGAACGGACCTTCGGCCCATTGACGGGGCTGGTCAACTCGGCCGGCATCGGCCGCGACATGCCCTTTCTGGAAACCGACACGGCGCTGTTGCGCCAGATCCTGGAGGTGAACCTGGTGGGGACCTTCGTCGCCGGGCGGCATGCCGCCTTGCGCATGCGGGAACGCCATCATGGCGCCATCGTCAATATCGCGTCGGTATCGGGGCTGCGTGGCAATCTGGGACGGGCGGCCTATGGCGCCTCCAAGGGTGGCGTGGTCACTCTGACCCAAGTCATGGCGGTGGAACTGGCCGCCTTGGGCATACGGGTGAACGCGGTGGCGCCTGGCCCCATCGAAACGCCCCTGGTCAGCCGCATGCATACCGATGAGGCGCGCGACCGCTGGATCGCGGCGGTGCCGCAGAAGCGCTACGCGGCACCGGAGGAACTGTGCGGAACGGTGGCCTGGCTGCTCGATGGCGACCGGTCCGGGTTCGTGACGGGGCAGACTATCGCGGTGGACGGCGGGTTCATGGCGGGCGGGTTGATCGAGCAGTAATCGGGCGGTGGTCTGGCCATGGTCCGCCGTGGTCCCCCGTGGTCCGCCCTAAGCTGCCCGGGGCCACGAGGGAAGCCGGCGAAATTTACGCTGGCGCTCTTATCCACAGCCGACTTATCCCCAGTTTTTGTGGACAACCCTTGGGATAGCCGTCCAATAAGACGGCCATTTTCCTTATAGATCATCGGGTTATCCCTAGCGGGCACGCAGAACCCAGAAACCGGGCCCGCGCTGCGTCCGGACACGACCGTCATACAGCAGAGGATGACTTCATGCTAGATTCCGGTTCGCCCAAGCCGAGAGACCCATGATTCGAACGTTCACCCGTGACGAGATCCGACGCGTGGCCACGATTCTGGCCGAAGCAGCGGACGCCGAAGTGCTGCCCCGCTTCCGCAATCTGGCCGCCGACGCGGTACGCGTCAAGAGTTCGCCGCACGACCTCGTCACCGACGCCGACGAAGCCGCCGAACGGTTTATCGGCGAGCGCCTGAGCCGGCTTTACCCCAGCGCGGTGATCGTGGGCGAAGAGGCCTGTTCGCGCAATCCCACGCTGCTCAATGTGTGGATAGATGCGGAACTGGCATTCGTCATCGACCCGATCGACGGTACCCGTAACTATGTAGCAGGCCTGCCGCTGTTCGGCGTGATGGTGGGTGTGGTCAGCCGTGGCGAAATCGTGGCTGGCGTGATCTACGATCCCATGGGCCGCGACTGGGCCATGGCCGTGCGTGGCGAAGGCGCCTGGCTGGAAAACGCCCAGGGGCAGCAGACCCCGCTGAAGGTGGCGGCGCCGGTGCCGGTGGAGGAAATGGTCGGGCTGATCTCCACGCAGCATCTGGAAGTCCCGTTGCGCGGCATCGTCCACCGCAATATGGCGCACCTGGCCGTGGCCAATACGCTGCATTGCTCGGCCCACGAATACCGCCTGATCGCCGGCGGCCATGCGCACATCCTTTTATATGGCCAGCTCATGCCCTGGGACCATGTGGCGGGTTGGCTGCTGCACCATGAAGCGGGCGGCTATTGCGCCCATTTCGACGGTTCGCCCTACAAGCCAACGCATCGCTCCGGCGGGCTGCTGTATGCGCCGGATGCCGGCAGCTGGAAGGTGGCGTGCCAGGCGCTGCTGGAAGAGCTCGGGTCCGAGAGCTGACGGCCATCGCGGGCTAACCCCTGCGGCGGCAGGCCGACACCGCGGCTTCGGCCACGGCGCCCTGCCCTGTGCTCCTGGCCCCTGCCTTCTGCCCCTTGTCACCCTGTCCGCCGCACGGTCATTGCCTGCAAAGCGCCTGGGAACGGGTTACAACAACGGGAATATCGATTACGAGTATCAAGCGCCGCCATGAATGCCCCCATGAATCCCAAGGCCATCTCCTGGAACCTGGGCGACATCGTCGCCGACCTGCGCACCGTGCGCACCGAGTGGCGCGAGCCGCTGGGCCGCTTGCGCCGCGATCATAGCGGCGGCCGCGAGTTCCCCTCGCAGGAAAGCCTGCGCGAGATCATCAAGAACCTCTGTGGGGCCTTGTTTCCCATGCGTCTCGGTCCGATCGACCTGCGCGAGGAAACCGAGGATTTCTACGTCGGCCACACCATCGGCGCGGCGCTGGATGCCTTGATGCATCAGGTGCGGCTCGAATTGAATTACATGGAACGCCAGCGCCATCCCGAGCCGGATGAGATCGAGCAGCGCGCCAGCGACATCGTGCGAGCGTTCGGTGCGGGCTTGCCGGCCGTGCGCCGGATGTTGGATGCCGATGTCATCGCCGCCTTTCAAGGCGACCCGGCCGCGCGCAGCGTCGATGAAGTGCTGCTGTGCTATCCCGGCGTGATCGCCATGATCCATCATCGCCTGGCGCACGTGCTGCATAAGCTGGGCGTGCCCTTGCTGGCGCGCATCGTCGCCGAGATCGCGCATGCCGACACTGGCATCGACATCCACCCGGGTGCCACCATCGGCCGCAGCTTCTTCATCGACCATGGCACGGGCGTGGTGATCGGCGAGACCGCCATCATTGGCGATCGCGTGCGTCTCTATCAGATGGTGACGCTGGGCGCCAAGCGCTTCCCGCCGGGCGAGAACGGCGAGCTGAAGAAGGGTTTGCCGCGCCATCCGATATTGGAAGACGACGTCGTCGTGTACGCCGGCGCCACCATTCTGGGCCGCACCACCATCGGCCGCGGCTCGGTCATCGGCGGCAATGTCTGGATCACGCGCGACGTGCCGCCGGGCAGCAATGTTACCCAGGCAGGCGCCCTGAACGCCGCTCCCGACGCCGGCTGCGGCGGTTGAGCACGATGGCGGACGACGCGAAGGCGGGTAGCGCGGTGCTAAATGGCGCGGTGCCAGGTGCCGCGGTGCCCGAAGGCGCGACGGCAAGTGGCCCGACGCAGAGTGCTGCGATGCCAAGTGACCTGATGCCGGCCGGCGCGATGAGTGACACGAGCTCGGGTGACGTATTGGCCTTACGCGATTTCGTGGTGGCGCATCCACGCCTGTTCGTACTGACGGGCGCGGGTTGCAGCACGGGATCGGGCATCCCCGATTACCGCGATGATGAAGGCGCATGGAAGCGGCGCCCGCCTATCCAGTACCGTACCTTCATGGATGACACCGTGGCGCGGGCGCGCTACTGGGCGCGCGGCATGATAGGTTGGCGCATGTTCGGCAGTGTCGCGCCCAACCCGGCGCATCGGGCCTTGGCGACGCTGCAGCAGCAGGGACGCTTCGAACTGCTGGTCACGCAGAATGTGGATGGCCTGCATGAAGCCGCCGGCACACGCGACGTGGTGGATCTGCATGGCCGCATGGACCGGGTGATCTGCACGCAATGCGGGCATCTATTGCCACGCCAGGAGATGCAGCAGTGGCTGGAAGATGCCAATCCTGGCTGGCTGCATTTGCATGCGACGGATGCGCCCGATGGCGACGCGGATCTGGAAGGCGAGGATTTTTCCCAATTCCAGGTCCCGCCCTGTCCGGTATGCGGCGGCATCTTGAAACCTGACGTCGTGTTCTTCGGCGAAACCGTGCCACGCGATCGCGTGGACCGGGCCAATGCCGCGCTCGAACGATGCGGCGCGGTGCTGGTGGTCGGATCGTCGCTCATGGTCTATTCCGGCTACCGCTTCGTGGCAGCCGCGTCACGTGCCGGCCTGCCTATCGCGGCGCTGAATCTAGGCAAGACCCGCGCCGACGCCATGCTCACATTAAAAGTCGAGCAGTCCTGCGGCGAAGCGCTGGCCGAGTTGGTTGAGCTGCTGGACTAGCAGCCCAGGGGCAAGCATGCGCTGGCCTCTGGGCGACTAAAATTGATACTGCCGCCAGTCGATCGAACCGGAATTCAACGGGTTGATCTGCTCCAAGATGTACTTGGCAAGTTGGGATCGCTCCAGTACGAATGGGCTGCCCGAGAGCGCCCACCCTCTCCGTGAGAATCAATTAAAGAGCCGACCGGGGGGAAAAACTCAGTGGAAGATCCTTGCATAGCGAAGTCGCTTTGGCAGCCTGGAACAGGCGCCGCGTCAGCCACGCAAACGTCCACGTGACCTGCCCCGGGAATTTAAGACCCCCCACACATTGCAATGTCGTATCGCGTGCATCGTACGTAGCGCTCGGCCCGGCGCTTGATCAATTCGTCGAATCTCGGGCGGCTGCTTACCGGGCGGCGGGAAGCAGTGCACGCCCGAGCTCGCGCTTACATGCCCCAGTAATCGCGTGAGTTTCCGTTTTGGTACGTCTGTTGACGATACCAATGTTCCATCGATAAGAGTTCCGCGGTAGCTGCATCGCCAGCGAAAATTGTCGGCTCAATCCCGCTGATGGGTAACGGTGCAGGCGAATGGGAAATTTGCAGGTTAGATGGTTGCACCTGCTCGCTTCGGATGTGGGGGGAGGCCCAGGGAGCGAGCGGAAGCGGCGCGGCCATGTTTCCTCCCTGAGGTGTGGAGGGGGGAGAGAAACGTTCCGTGAAGCCCTGCTGAGCAGCCGTGGGAAACGCTGACACGGGCCACATAAGAGGCCCCGGCGGGAGCATAGGCGTTAGTGGAGCGGAAAATTCTTCCGACAATGCTTGTTGAGGCATTGGAAAAGCCATCGGGGGCCGCATAAGCGGACCTTGCGGAAGCTGAGGCGTGGGTGGGGCAGAAAATTCTTCCGACAATGCGTGCCGGGGCATTGGAAATGCCGACGGGGGCTGCATCAGCGGCCCTTGCGGGAGCATAGGCGTGGGTGGGGCAGAAAATCTTTCCGTGAATGCCTGCTGAGGCATGATGTTGGATCTACTGATTTTGCTTGGTGGATTATTGCCAGCAGGGTCTGCATTTCGCTTGCGTGGGCGAGCGCGTTTGTTCAACGATTCCTGTGCAGCGTTGGCCGAAGCGGAAGGCCCAGGCAGATCAGCAGTCACCTTTGCCAATTTCTCAGGATCCAGAAGGAGTTCGTACAGAACATCTTGACCTGAAAAATGGTCCTTTCCTTCCAATACGCTCTCCAACTCGGCCTTGACTTTATCTTTTGTAGACTCCCATAGCCTTCTGGTGGGGTTGTTGCTGCTATGCCCCCTTTCCAGGCGCATAAGATCGACTCCTCGAATAGCCACTAAATCCACGGTGGCCTCCCTCGCTAACCGAGCTGCGTCGTCAAAATTCTCGAAACCATACGCTGCAATGTTTTCAAAGGTATTTTCTGTTTTATCCGTTGAACGATCCACTAGCGGTAACACGACATACTTGTACATTTCGTAGGATACGCGCCGTTCTTTACCAGCGGCAATCACTGTTGGCAGCGAGAAGGACACAGCAGCGGAGGAAAAGGCGTAATCACCTCCCGATTCATAGCCGGAAACTCGCGTTTCGGTTAGACCCAATACATTCTTCCGAGTCGTGAGCGTAGGATGCAGGCTTCTCCCGACCTTATAGACGGACTCGCCCTTCTCAAACTGAGGGTCCCAAGGATGCCAAAGTGGAGGTTCGGAACCCGGGTGGCCAATATCAAGGGTTACCCCTTCAAAGCCGTCCCAGTTCGTTTTTTTGAGCACCCCATTTTTTTCAAACATAAGGCCAAATTCCAATGACCGGCCTTTTTTCTTGACCGCAGTTCTCGGAATTCTAGGCTGCGTTGGCTGATTCACCGATGCTTGCCCCTGCGTAGGATCGGCACAGCCGGACATCAACCCGTTGCGGTCCTGCAAGGTGACAGGATTATTCCTCACCATGCAGTAAAGATTCTGCCCGTCAACGGTTCCTGCTGGATCTGGATTGATCCATCGTCCTATCCAGGGCTGGTAATAGCGCAGGCCGTAGTAATAGAGACCGGTGGCGTCACGTTCCTTGCCCGAGTAGCGGATGTATTTGTATTTGACCTCGCTGTTCGAGCGCGAGGCCAGCACTGCCGTGCCGCCGTACGGGTAGTACTCCTCCTGGGTGATCACGTTGCCGTCCTTGTCGGTTTCGATCTGGCAGGAGTTCTGACGGTCGCTGTATTGATAGCGCAATTGCAGGTTGGGAATGTCGCTGGGCTTGCCCGCGCCACCGGCCCAGTTCAATACCCGTGCGCCGTCGTCCAGCACAATGACTTCGAGGTTTTCTCCTGAGGCAGTGTTGCCGCGCAGTTCCAGCCCCGGCAGATAACGGGTGTCGAGAATATTCCAGTTGCCGTTAGCTTGGTTGCTGGCCATGCTGCTGGCGTACTTCCGCACGCGTTGGCCGCTGCCGTCGTAGGCATACTGCTCGCGATCGGAGTTGGACCAATCGCCGGTCGCAGCGCTGGGCGTAGGAGGACGATAAGTCGTGACCACACAGTAAAGCTGATGTAACGCGGTCCAATACATCGGCTGGTTGCGGTTGGCGTCCAGGTAGATGCTCTGGCCGGCAAGGTCGAAGTACGTATCGATGTTGGCCTGCGTTGCTCCCGGGTTGTTGGCCGTGCACACGGCGCGATTACTGGCGCTACCCACGACGAGCTGACGTGTGGGCGGGGTGGCGCCGCTCCAGTTGGAACTGCGGATCGCCGTGAGATTGCCGCCGGTATCGTAGGTATAGGCGCGGGTATAAGCCTGGTAGTCGCTTGTGGTCGCAGGGTTGAATTGCGCGCCAGGCCAGTCGGTGCCCTTGGGGGTGTTGTTGACATAATTCTCGCGGCCACTGGCGCTGGCGAGCTGGTACAACGCGTCGTAGGTATAGACGCGATCCGGTGTGACCGCGCGATTGCGGAAGAAGGTGACTTGCGCCCCGGCGCTGTTATCGGACAGCGAGATCACGTTACCCACGCCATCGTAGGCATAGGTCAGAGCTTGGAGCGGTGTGGTGCTGGCGCCCGCAGCGGCGCTGCGCGAAGCGATCATGGAGATCAGGCGCTGCGTCGTTTGCGGCTCATAGGCAAATGCGACCTGGATATTGTTGGCATCACTGCGGATGTCGATCGCGCCAGGGGCGTTATAGGTGATGCCCGCGCATACCGACGTGAGGGTGCCGCCGTTCGGCGTGAACGCGGAGGAGTACTTGCGCCCGGCACCATCGTACGCAGTTTGTTGCTGATGGCCTTTGGCGTCGACTTGAGTCAGTACTTGAGCCAAAGCGTTGTAGGTCCACCGGATGGCATACAGATTGGTCGGATCCGTGTCCGACTCCAGCCACTGCTTGTTCAAGCCATACAGTGCCTTTAGCGTCCCAGACTTCCAGCGCGGGATGGAATCGCAGGGGACGCTCAGAAAGCGCCGATCCTGCCGCAAGGCTATGCCCTGTACGGCATAGCCCTGTGCGCTCATGTCGATCAAACCCGCAGTATCGAAATGCTGAAGCGCTTTCCCGCGCTGGTTGGCGTTGCGCGAGTCGGTAGCATCCGTCGCGGCATACGTGGCGCCGGCCGGTCCGCTGTAATCACCATAGGACCAGATATCCGTCGGGCTGCCCGCCGATCCACCGTCAGAGACGTCCGCCGTGTAGCAGGCGCGTTGTACCGGACGGCCCAGCGCGTCGTAAGACAACAGAACGGTAATCTGCTTATCCGACTGCAGATTGGCATCGCGACCTTCGCTGTATTGCCAAATAGGCTGCCCGGCGATATCAGCGCAGGCCTTAGACGTGCCCGCGTCCACGCTAACGGTCTTCAACACCTGTCCGGACAAAGCCGCCGTGTATTGGAAATTCAGCGTCGCGCCGCCGAAAAATCGGGGATCCTGGGATGCGGCCGGCTGGCCCAGAACGTTATGAGTCTGCGCATCGACATACTGCGCCGCGATGGTTCCAGCAGCGTTCCGGTTATAGCGCAGCGTGCGCACATCCAACCCGCGGTTATCACGAACAGTGAGCGTCGGAGTAGCAGCGCAAAGGTTTGCCATCGTGCGGATTCCCGGAAGCGGCTTAGTGGAGCGTCCTGTATAACGCACCCACGGCGATCCCGCATTTGCGAAACCTCACATTCATTTTGAAATCCGGCATCCGATTTTGGCTTTCCGCATCCAGTGCCGGATTTACACAGAGCTATCCGCAACGATGGAAAATGCGGCGGATGCGCCCGATGGCGACGCGGATCTAGGCAAGACCCGCGCCGACGCCATGCTCACGCTGAAGGTCGAACAGTCCTGCGCCGAGGCCTTGTCCGAACTGGTGGCGATACTGCCCCATCGAGCCATCCAGGCGACCCCCCCAGCCTGAGCCTGGAAGGCCACGGGCAACTATCCCGCGGCTGTAGGCCCGGTCAGCAAACCACGGCGGACCCTTCCCTCACCCATTCCTCCAGCACGGCTTCGAAAGTCATGCAGACGGGGTTGCGGCCCGATACGAAGCGGCCGGCGTGCACGGCGCCCGCGGGATCGACGACGGTGCCGCTCAAGCGTGCCACGGCCGCCCCCGCGTCATCCAGCGCCACTTCACCGCACAAGGTCAGCACCTCCACCGCCGGGCCGGGCAGCTCCTGCAAGGCGGCGCCCGCGCCTTCCAGGCTGGCTTGCGTCAGGCTGCCCAGGCTGCCGCGCACCATTGCGCGCGCGAACCCATGCGCCAGGCACAGCTTCTCGATACTTTGCACCAAGTCTTCATTCGGCCGCAGGCGCGCGTAGACGATGCGCCCGGTATGGCCATGCTCAATGGTCGGCATGGATGTCTTCCTTCGGTTCCGGTTGGAACACCGCGAGTTGGATGTGAGGGTCGTAGCGGCGGGTAAGCCGCGTGACACTCAGGTCGTGAACGTAGGCGACACAGCCGCCCGAACCGATCACGCATTGTTCGGTCAGCAGATGGCCACCGATCAGGCGGCCCTCCGCATCGACCAGCAAACCATGGCAATGCAGGAGCGGCGTACCCCGCTCGTCCTCGCCCAGCGTCGCGCCGGCGCCGATCATGCGCAGATCCTTGCCCAGTACGATGGGCGAGGTGTACGCGATGACCTGCTCGATATCGGGCAAGGGTCGCGCCAGGCAATAGGCGCCGCGGGTAAGGTGCCCGTCCAGCAAATTGATGGCGCATGCCGCCACGCCCCGCGCGCGCAGCGGCTCCACCAACGCGTCGTACAAGGTACGGCCCGCCGGCAGCACCAGGCGCAGGGCCGGCGCGCCGGGGTTCTCCACGCTGGTCCAGCGCGAAGCCGGCATCGGCCCCGGGTGGCGCAGCATACGGACCGGGGGAGGAATGACGCTGGCAAGAGAGATCGCGGCGGACGTCATGGCAGGTATCCCCGTTCCTGCAGGGCATCGCGCACCAGCGTCTTGGTGATCTTGCCGTACCCGGAACGCGGCAAGGCATCCCAGAACAGGACACGGCGCGGCAGCTTGTAGCGCGCCAGGCAGTTCTGCAGCCAGGCCATCATGGCGGGCTCGTCGATGGCCTGCCCGGGACGCGGTACGCACACCATGATGCCCACCTCGCCCCATGTGGGGTCGGGCACGCCCACCACCGCGACTTCCGCCACGTCGGGATGCGCCAGCACCTTCTCCTCGATCTCGCGGGGGTAGACGTTGGAGCCGCCGGAAATGTACATGTCGGATGCGCGCCCCGTGATGTAGACAAACCCCTCGGCGTCCATATGCCCGAGATCGCCCGTGCGGAACCAGCCATTGCGAAACGCCTTGGCATTGGCCTCGGGATTGTCGTAATAGCCCGCGAAGACCGCAGGACCGCACACGCAGATCTCTCCCTGGACACCAGGCCCGAGCGGGCGGCCGTCCTCGTCCTGGATGGACACCTGCATGCCCGTGCGGGCATAGCCGCAGGTACCGATGCGGGCGGCGGCATCGTCTTCGAGCCGATGCAGGCTGGGCGGCAGCACGGTGATATTGCCCGTCACTTCACCCAGCCCGAAATACTGGACCAGCACCGGTCCCAATTTTTCCAGGGCACGTTTCTGGTCTTCGCGATACATCGGCGCGCCGGCGTAGATCACGTAGCGCAGCGAGCCATGATCGTGCAGGTCCACGCTGGGATGCTCCACCAGCATCTTGACGATGGTAGGCACGGTGAACATATTGCTGACGCTATGCTCGCTGACCAGGCGCCAGAGCTTGTCGGCGTCGAAGCGTCCATCCGGCGGCAAGACGGTGGCCGCCGCGCGCGCCACCTGCGTCAGCAGATGGATACCCGCGCCATGCGACAGCGGCGCCACGGCCATGCTGACGTCCTTCTCCGTGGTGCCAGGCATGAGGTCGCACAGATGATTGGTGACGACGAAGCCCATCTGGCCGTGGGTCAGCACCGCTGCCTTGGGGCGCCCGGTGGTGCCGGACGTGAAGAAGAACCAGCAGGGATCGTCGTATTCCACGTCGGCGTTGGCATCGAGGACCGAAGCGGCGTCATCGTCGGTGCAGGCGATCTCCTCCAGCCCGGAATCGTCCGCGCCGATACGCAGCAGCACGGCCAGGCCCGGCAGCGCGGCGGCCACGGCCGCCGCATGGTCCGGAAATTCCGCATGGCAGATCACGGCGCGCGCGCGCGATGCCTGCCCCAGGTAGGCCGCCTCGTCGGGCGTGATGCGGAAATTCGTCGGCACCCATACCGCGCCCAGGCGGAAGGCCGCGAACATGGTCTCGACAAAGGCTGTGCAGTTCTTCGAGTGCACCAGTACGCGGTCGCCCTTGCCGATGCCGTGGCGCGCCAACCGCCCGGCCAGCGCATCGACGCGCGCATCGAGCTGGCGCCACGTGACGACCTCCCGATCCAGGATCAGGGCGGGACGATCGGGAAACCGGCGCGCGGCCTGGGTCAACCAATACGCCAGGTTCATGACGCGGCGCGAGACCGGCGTGACATGCATCCCCGCGCCGCTCATCGCAGTCGCTCCAGGATGCTGACGTAATTGGCAACGGCTGCCCCTCCCATATTGAAGATGCCGGCCAGGCGCGCATCCGCAATCTGCATGTCGCCGGCGGCGCCCATCAATTGCATGCAGGCCATGACGTGCATGGACACACCGGTGGCGCCGACCGGATGGCCCTTGGCCTTGAGTCCGCCGGACGGATTCACCGGCAGCTTCCCGCCTTTTTCAGTCCAGCCTTCGCGCACAGCCCGGTGACCCTGGCCCGGCGCGGTCAGTCCCATGGCCTCGTATTCGATGAGTTCGGCAATGGTGAAGCAATCGTGGGTTTCCACCAGATCCAGATCGTCGAGCGTGAGGCCCGCGTCCGCCAGCGCGCCACGCCAGGCCCGCGCCGCGCCTTCGAACGCGATGGGATCGCGACGGCTGAGCGGCAAGATGTCGTTGACCTGCCGGCGCGCCCTGAATCCCACGGCGCGTTCCAGGCCGGACGCGATGTCGCTGGAGGCCAATACCAGGGCGGCCGCACCATCGGATACCAAAGAACAATCGGTGCGGCGCAGCGGCGCCGCCACGTAAGGATTTTTCTCGGAAACGGTATTGCAGAAGTCCACGCCCAGATCCTTGCGGATCTGCGCATAGGGATTGGCGACACCGTTGCGATGGTTCTTGGCGGCGATGCGCGCCAGCTCTTCCGAGCGGTCGCCGTAGCGATCGAAATACGTCTGGGCGATGCGGCCGAACACGCCGGCGAAGCCGCCCTCGATTTCGGCTTCCTCGCGGCGGTAGCTGGCATTGAGCAGGATATCGCCGATCTCCCGTCCCGGCCGCGCCGTCATCTTCTCGGCTCCCACCACCAGCGCGACCCGGCCACGGCCTGCTTCGATGAAATCCATGGCGGCGTAGAGCGCCGCCGACCCGGTGGCGCAGGCGTTTTCCAGACGGTTGGCCGGCACATAGGCCAATGCGGGATCCGCCAGGGCCACCAGCGCGCCCTGGAAATCCTGCTTCTGGAAACCGCTATTCATGACGCCGACATAGATGCCGTCGACACCATCGCTGGTGACCCCAGCATGCGCCAACGCTTGCAGGGACACGCGGGCCATCAGGCTTTCGGTATCGGGGTCGTCCAGTTTGCCGAACGGAATGTGGGACCACCCCACGATGACGGCACGGTCAGGCATGGCTTATCTCCTCTCATGGTTCTACTGGTTTTAATCGTTCTACTGGTCCTGCTGCCTCTACGCGCTCTTGCGCGTCGGCGCATCCTTGCGCGGCACCACAGCCCCTTGGGCCAGGGCTTCAAGCTTCTTGGCCTCCTTGGCCAAATGCTTGGCCAACTGGAATTGCCGCTCCTCGTCCAGCCGGCTCTCGATGGCCGCGATGCTGAGCGCACCCGCCACGCCGCCATCGGGGCCGCGCACTGGCACTCCTATGCCCCAGGATCCCGGCACGATCAAGCCCCGGTTGACCGCATAGCCCTGCGCGCGCGCTTCCTTGACCTGCGACCATAGCAAAGCCGGCGAATAGTGGGGATAGCGCTGCGCGATCAGGGCGGCATTGGCTTGCAGGCATTGCTCGACCTCATCATCGGGCAATGCTGCCAACATGGCCAGGCTGCCGGCGCCCACGCCCAGCGGATGGCGGTCGCCAGGTAGCAAGGCATGCGTCTTGAGCGGGTAGTCGCCGTCCTCGCGCAAGACGCAAACGGCGAACACATGGCGACGAATCGAAAAGAAAGCGGAGTCACCGCAATCGTGCGCCAGGCCGGCCACGGTATCGGCGGCCAAGCGGCTCAGGCCATGGCGGCGCGCCGCGATATTGCCCATGACGTGGCATTCCGGCCCGAGAAAGTAGCGGCGCGTGCTCGCATCCTGTTCCAGCATGCCCTCGGCGACCAGGGCCGAGAGCAGACGATGCACGGTAGGTTTGTTTAGACCGGTGTCTTGCGTCAGCGCCAGCAGCCCGGCCCCGTCCGGCGCCGTGCGCGCCACGGCCCGCAGGACCCGCATGGCGCGAGCGATCGCCTGGGCGCCGTCGACCCGGGTGGGGGTATTCGTCACGCTGTCTCCCGTCCTGTTTTTCCGTAGGTCCATTATGTGAACCATCTGGCTTTTTAATAAAATTTTCGGTGCAGGAATTTTACCGCTTTAAGTCTATAAATCAATGTGATTTAATAATCCATCACGTCTGTTAATGGGTTCATATTATGGACCTACATAATTGCCGGCACATGCAAACCGGCATCATCCCGGCGGCCTGCCGCACGGCGCGGTGGCCAGCCGGACATAACCAGGAGACAGCATGAACGTGAATCGTCGCAAGTTCGTCGGCGCGGCCGGCGGCGTGGCCCTTATCAGCGTGGCGCCTGTGCGCCAGGCCCTGGCGGCCCCCGAGTATCGCTACAAGTACGCCAACAACCTGCCGCCCACGCATCCCATGAATGTGCGGGCCAACGAAGCGGCCAAGGCCATCGCAAAGGAAACAGACGGCCGTTTCGAACTGGCCATCTTCCCCAGCAGCCAGTTGGGTTCGGATACGGACACCCTAAGCCAGTTGCGTTCGGGCGCGGTGGAATTCTTCACGCTGTCGGGCCTGATCCTGTCCACGCTGGTGCCGGCCTCGTCGATCAGCGGCATCGGTTTCGCCTTCCCTGATTACGATGCGGTATGGCAGGCCATGGACGGCCAGCTGGGCGCCTATATCCGCAAGGAAATCGAAGGCAAGGGCCTGGTGGTGATGGACAAGATCTGGGACAGCGGCTTTCGCCAGGTCACCACCAGCAACCGGCCCATCAACGGCCCCGGCGATTTCAAGGACCTGAAGATCCGCGTGCCGGTAAGCCCCTTGTGGACGTCGATGTTCCAGGCCCTGGGCGCGGCCCCGGCCAGCATCAACTTCAACGAAACCTACTCGGCCTTGCAGACCAGGGTGGTGGACGGCCAGGAAAATCCGCTGGCCATCATCCAGACCGCCAAGCTGTACGAGGTGCAGAAATACTGCTCGGTCACCAACCATATGTGGGACGGCTTCTGGTTCCTGGCCAATCGCCGCGCCTGGGAAAAACTGCCCAAGGACATGCAGGCGGTGGTGGCCAAGCACATCAACGCCGCCGCCATGGGGGTGCGCGCCGACGTGCTGGCCTTGAACAACGAGCTGCAAACGCAGTTGGCGCAGCAGGGCCTGACGTTCAACAAACCCGAACCCGGTCCGATCCGCGACGCCCTGCGCAACGCGGGTTTCTACAAGGACTGGCAAGGCAAGTACGGCGAAAAAGCCTGGGGCCTGCTGGAACAATCCGTCGGGAAGCTGTCATGACGGCAAACATGACTCCAAACGCGCCGTCGAACGCAACGCCCCATGCGCGCGCCCAGGCGCCATCGTCATCCGCGTCCACGGAAGCCGCGGCGCCAAGGCCGTCGTGGGCGGCGCAGGCTGAAGCGGCCATCGGCCGGCTCGCGGAAATCCCCGCCGCCATTCTGGTACTGGCGGAGATCGCCATTCTGTTCGCCGGCATCGTGGCGCGCTATGTATTCCACAGGCCGCTGGTGTGGTCTGATGAACTGGCTTCCATCCTGTTCCTGTGGCTGGCCATGCTGGGGGCCGTCGTCGCATTCCGGCGGGGGGAGCATATGCGCATGACGGCCTTCGTCAATCGCGCCTCGCCGGCGCGCCGCGCGTTCCTGGACATGCTTGCCGTGTCGGCGGCCCTGGCCTTCCTGCTGTTCATCCTGGCGCCGGGCTGGGAATACGCCCTGGAGGAACAGTACGTCACCACGCCCGCGCTGGAGATTCCCAACATCTGGCGCGCCGCTGCCCTGCCCGTGGGCACGCTGCTCATGATCGCCCTGGCGCTGTTGCGCCTGCTCGAACGGGCCGGCTGGCTGACCACGCTCAAGGCCGTGGGACTGGTGGCCGCCATGGTGGGGCTCCTGGTGGTGGCGCAACCCATGCTCGCCACCTTGGGCAACGCCAACCTGTTGATCTTCTTCGTCGGCATCGTGGCCGTATGCGTGTTCGCCGGCGTGCCTATCGCCTTTTCATTCGGACTGGCGACCTATGGCTATCTAGCCCTGACCACGTCCACGCCCATGATGGTGGTGGTGGGACGCATGGACGAAGGCATGTCGCACCTGATCCTGCTGGCCGTGCCCCTGTTCATCTTCCTGGGCCTGCTGATCGAGATGACCAGCATGGCGCAGCGCATGGTGGCTTTTCTCGCCAGCCTGGTGGGGCACGTGCGCGGCGGCCTGTCCTACGTGCTGATCGGCGCCATGTACCTGGTTTCCGGCATTTCCGGCGCCAAGGCGGCCGACATGGCGGCGGTGGCCCCAGTCCTGTTCCCGGAGATGCGCAAGCGCGGCGCGAACGATGGCGACCTGGTGGCGCTGCTGTCGGCCACCGGCGCGCAGACAGAAACCATTCCGCCCAGTCTGGTGCTGATCACCATCGGGTCGGTGACCGGTGTATCCATCACCGCCTTGTTCACCGGCGGCTTGCTGCCAGGACTGGTGTTGGCGCTGATGCTGTGCGTGGTGGTGCGCTGGCGCTACCGAGGCGAGCGGCTGGCTGGCGTGCGGCGCGCCTCGCGCGGCGAAATCCTGCGCGCCCTGGCGATTGCCTCGCCCGCCCTGGCCCTGCCCGTGGTGATCCGCGCGGCCGTGGTGGAAGGCGTGGCCACCGCCACCGAAGTGTCCACCATCGGCATCGTGTATTCCGTCCTGATCGGCCTGCTGGTCTACCGGCGCTTCGACTGGAAGCGGCTGGGCCCCATGCTGGTCGACACCGCCTGCCTGTCGGGGTCCATCCTGCTGATCATCGGCGCCGCGACCGCCATGGCCTGGGCCCTGACGCAGTCTGGCTTTTCCACCCAGCTGGCGCACCTGATGGCATCGGTGCCCGGCGGCGCGATCACCTTCATGGCCGTATCCATCGTCGTGTTCGTGGTATTGGGCAGCGTACTGGAAGGCATCCCGGCCATCGTGCTGTTCGGGCCCTTGCTGTTCCCGATCGCGCGCGAGGTGGGCATCCATGAGGTGCATTACGCCATGGTGGTGATCCTGGCCATGGGCATCGGCCTGTTCGCCCCGCCGTTCGGCGTTGGCTACTACGCGGCCTGCGCGATCGGCCGGGTGCAGCCGGACAAAGGCGTCGGGCCGATCATGGGGTATCTGGCGTCCATCGCCGTAGGACTGTTGGTCGTAGCGGCCATCCCCTGGCTGTCCACGGGTTTCCTGCGCTAGCGCGAGAAGAAAAGCGACCGCAACGATCAGAAGTCAGGCTCGCCCCACGCTCCAGGCACGCGGATTGCGGTGACGCGGCGCGGCAATCTGGCCGTGCTTTGGGATACGCACATGCCGTTGACTTTTCCTGGCCTTCGCCTTCGCCTGGCGTCGCCGCGCCGGTGCCCGCCATCGCGGAGGCTCGCATGACTGCGCGCCTCCCATCGCGAACGCCAGCCGGCCGCCTGCCCGCCATCGCAGCAACGGCGTTGACGGCCGGAGGCGGCGCGCTGCCCGTTGACCCTGCCACGACTGAAGCGCCCGCCAGTACCACGCCCTCCGACGCGCCCGCTGGCACCCCTGGCGCTGCTACTGGCGCATCCACCAACCCGGCCGCGACGGACACGGGTTCCACCTCTCATGCGTCCACGCAGTTCCCCGCTGCGCGGCGGATAGCCGACCGGCGCTATGCGGCAGTGATCGTGATTGCCGTATTGGCAGTGTTTTTCGCCATGCGGGAAGCGCGGGAATTCCTCATTCCGTTGGTGCTGTCGATTCTGCTCGCCTATGCGCTGGAGCCCCTGGTCCATACGCTGGTCCGGCGCGCGCGTGTGCCGCGCGCGATCAGCGCCACGCTGGTGATGGCGGCCTTGATTGCGGCGTTGGTGTTCGGCACGTTTTCCTTGCAGAACCAGGTGGGCGCCATCGTCGACAGCCTGCCGCAAACCGTGCAGAAGGTATCTCGCACGATGCACGGCTTCGCCGACGGCAAAGGATCATTCCTGGACAAGCTGCGCGCGGCCGGCGCTGCCCTGGACAAGGGCGGATCGTCGGGACGGCCCGCCAATCAAGGGGGCCCACCCCAAGAGCGGCCATCGGAGAGACTGCAAAACATGGTGCTGGCAGGCTCCATGGGCGCCGCATCAGGATTGGGACAGGGCGTGATGGTGCTCTTCCTGGTTTTCTTCCTGCTGTGTTCGGGAGACATCTTCAAGCGCAAATTCATCAGGGTGTGCGGACACACGATTTCCGAAAAGAAAATCAATGTCCACATGATCGACGAGATCAACCGATCCATCCGCCTGTATATGGCGATGATGGTGGTCACCAATATCCTGCTTTCCTTGTGCAGCTGGCTGGCGTTCCGCCTGCTCGGCCTGGACAACGCCGGCACCTGGGCGGTGGTGGCCGGCGCCCTGCACATCGTGCCCTACTTCGGGCCGCTGCTGGTGGCGGTTTTCACATTCATCGCCGCCGTGGTGCAGTTCGGCGAGTTGGGCCCCGCCCTGGCAGTGGCCGGCGTCTCACTGGTGATCGCATCGCTGATCGGCATGGTGGTGCAGACGTGGATGACCGGACGCATCGCCCGCATGAACCCGGTCGCCGTGTTCGTGATGCTGCTGCTGTTCACCTGGGTCTGGGGCGTCTGGGGCACGCTGCTGTCCGTGCCCATTGCGGTCATCGTCAAGGTCGTGGCGGATCACGTGGAAGGTCTGCACGGCGTGGCCGAATTCCTGGGTGAATGAAGCCTGAAAGGCGGTCGGAAAGTCTGGCCTTGAAGGTGGCATGAAATTCAGCCCGACGCAAAACCCCCGGCGGCGCCTAGGATCAAGCCAGGGACCCGGCCTCGGCCACCGCGACCCCATAGCCCCCAGGATTGCGTTGCTGCCACCGCCACCCATCCTGGCACATATTCTCCACCCCCAATGTCGTGCGCCACCGCAACAGATCCTGCGCCAGGCTGGCGTCGGCCCAGACCTTGTCGACATCACCCGCCCGCCGCGGCTCGATGCGCAACGGTATCGCCTGCCCGCTCACCCGCTCGAAGGTCTGCACCAGCTCCATCACGCTGGTCCCCTTCCCCGTGCCCAGGTTGATCGCGACGAAACCCGGATGCGCGCCAGCGTAGTCCACCGCCCGCACATGTCCCACCGCCAGATCCATGACGTGCAGATAATCCCGCACGCCCGTACCGTCTTCAGTCGGATAATCGGCGCCGAAGACCTTCAGGAAAGGCTGTTTACCGACCGCCACCTGCGTGATGTACGGGAACAGATTATTCGGCGTGTCGCGCGGATTTTCTCCTATCATCCCGCTCGGATGCGCGCCGATAGGATTGAAATACCGTAGCGTCACCGCGCTGAAATCGCTGTCGGCCGCGCACACGTCCTGCAGCATCTGCTCGACGAACAGCTTGGTGCGCCCATAAGGATTGGTCGGCGCCAGCGGATGCGCCTCCGTGAACGGCAGAAAGCGCGGCACCCCATAAACCGTCGCGGACGAGCTGAACACCAGGCGCTTGACGCCGTGTGCCCGCATGGCCATCAGCAAAGCCACGGTGCCCGACACGTTGTTGTCGAAGTACTTCAAGGGATCGCTGACCGACTCCCCCACTGCCTTGACGCCCGCCAGATGCAAGACACATTCGATCGGCCGCCCGTCGCGCTGGTGTATCGCCATCACCGTTTCCACCAGCCCCGGCGTACGGATATCCCCCTGGATCAAGGGTATCGTCGTTTCGGTGATTTTCTCGACACGCCGTACCGCGTCTCGGCTGCCGTTGCTCAGATTGTCCAGCACCACCGGCTGGTAGCCGGCCGCGATCAGTTCCACCAGGGTATGGCTGCCGATATAGCCGGCGCCGCCCGTGACCAACAGATATCCCGACATCACCGCTCCCACCGCGCGGCACGGCCATCAGGGCCGCGCCGCGCAAAGTCCTGCGAAGTCCACCAACGGTTGCCTAGAACGGCAGCCGCAGGTCTGGCGCCACGCTCAGCAACTGGCGCCGGAAGTCTTCCTGGATACGCGACAGCGCCGTGCCGCTGTCCCCCTCGAAGCGCAGCAGCACCGCGTTGCTGTCGCATATCGGGCGTACCAGGCCGAACCCATCGTCGTACTCGACGCGCACGCCTTCCAGATCGATGATCTCGCGCGCGTTCATGAAGCGCCCCCTGGCCAGCAGCTCACTGATCAACGCCGACGCATCGATGCCCGCCAGATCCAGCCGGAGCGCCGGCGTCACGCAGGCGAGCGGCAAGCCATCCAGCAGATTCGACGGCGACTCATGCAGCGCCACGATCTCCAAAAGACGCGCCGCCGCGTACATCGCATCGTCGTGGCCATGCCAGCGATCGCGAAAACGGAACTGACCATTGGTTTCGCCCGCCAGCGCCGCCCCGCATTCGCGCATCTTGCCGGCGATGTGGGCCGCGCCACCGCGTCCCATCACGGGCCGCCCGCCCAGGTTGCGCACCTCCCGCGCAAGATTGCGCGAACATTCGACGTCGTAGACCACCGGCGCGCCCGGATGGCGCGCCAGCACGTCGCGCGCAAACAGAATCAGCAGGCGATCCGCCGCGATGACCGCGCCTGACCGGGTCACCACCGCCAGGCGGTCACCGTCGCCATCCACCAGCAAGCCCAGCTCGTTGTCCGAGTAGCGCAGATTGTTGGCCAGATTGGCCAGGCGGCGTGGGTCGGACGGCGCCATGCGCGGCCGCGTGTAGGCCTCGGCGCTGTCGCTCGACAATTCGGTCACCTCGCAACCCAAGGCCTCCAACAAGGACGGCGCCAACGTCGTCGCCGCGTCGTAGTTGCAATCGAGTGCCACCTTCACACTGCGCGCCAGGCGCACATCGCTGGCCACCCGCGCCACATAGCATGGCGAAGCGGCGATATGCATACGCGCCCCCGGCACCTCGATCACGCGGGCGCGGGCGTCGGCTTGGCGCCCCACCCTGACCTCCTCCTGCAAATCGCGCAGATCGTCGCCGACCAACGGCTCGCCGGCCATCATGATCTTGAAGCCGTTGCGGTCGTCCTCGTCATGCCCCCCGGTCACCACCACGCCGGCGCCGGTTTCCGTCAGACGGGTGGCGAAGTACACCAGAGGCGTGGCCGCCATGCCGATATCGATGACATGCGTGCCACTGGCGCGGATACCGGCTTGCAGTGCAGCCGCCAGTTCGACGCTGGCGAGCCGCGTGTCCTTGCCCACCACGATGGCCCGCACGCCGCGGCGCCGCGCCCGCGCACCCAAGGCGGCACCCAAACCGTGCGCATACACCGAATCGATGTCTTGCGGCACCCTCCCCCGAATCGCGTCCGGTTCGCACGGCGCCGGCGGTAACCGCGGCACGCGTGCCGGCGTCAACTGCGCGCCGGCCGAGGAACCCGCTTGCCCGATGCCAACTTGCCCGATGCCGGCTTGCCCGATGCCGGCACCCCCGGGATTCCCTATGGATTGCATAAATTCCCCCGTCGTGGGCTCAGGGTTGCTTGTCGCCGTAGTAGGCCGCGCGCGCATAGCGGTAGCGTCCATACTTCGAGCGCGAGCCCAAACCCTCGGACTCCAGCTTCAGTCCGTTGAGCACCACCCCCGCCACCGGCGCACCGGCCGCCACCAGGCGCTTGGCGGTTTCGCGGATCTCGCCCACCGTATTCATGCCGGCACGCACCACCAGCATGACGGCCGCGGCATGCGCGCCCACCACTGCCGCATCCGATGAGGACAGCACAGGCGCGGTATCGACGATGACGATGTCGTAGTCCGCCGCCAGGGCACGCAGGCAGTCGCCGAAGGCTTCGGACGCCAGCAGTTCGGAAGGATCGAAGGTCACCTTGCCGGTGGAGATGAAGTCCACGCCGTTCATGATGTTCCGCTTGGTCACCGCCTCCAGCGGCACCGTGCCCGCCAGCACTTCGAACAAGCCGTTGTCCGAGGGCGTGGCGAAGTAGCGATTCAGATGGCCGCGGCGGAAATCGGCGTCGATCAGCAGGATCCGCTTGCCCACCGCCGCCTGGATGAACGCGAAGTTGGCCGACAGGAAAGACTTGCCCACACCGGCGACCGGCCCGGTGAACACCACCACGTTATTGGACGTGTCGCGCATTGCCACCTGCAGCACCGTGCGGAAGCTGCGCAGGCTCTCGATGGGCGGTGTGCTGCCGTTACTCTGTGCCAGCAGCGCGGGCAGGCGCGAGTTCTTGCGCTTGCTACGCCGCCACAAACGGCTCTGCAGCTCGCTGTAGGGGATGGTGGCAAGTACCGGCAGGCCAGTGAAGCGTTCGATTTCGTCCGGATCGCTCAAGCCGCCGAACAAGGCATTGCGCAGGAATGCCACGATCAAGCCCAGCACCAGGCCGATAGCCGCGGCCGCCCCCACGACGATGGGCGCCTTGGGACGCAAGGGTTTCTCTGCCGGCAAGGCGGTGTCCACCACCCGTACCGTACCGACCTTGCCGGCGCGGATCAGGCGCAATTGCTGGGCGTTGTTCAACAGCGCGGTGTAGAGGTCGGTATTGACCTTCACGTCACGCACCAGGCGCACCACGTCCTGCTCCAGGTCCGGCAAACCCTTGATCTTGGTATTGAGCTGATTGGCGTCGCTGGTCAGCGCGGCGATCTGGCGATCGATGGCTTCAATGCTGGGATGGGACGATGCGAAGCGCGTGGTCAACTCCTGGCGCTTGGTCTTCAATTCCAGGATCTTGTTCTGCGTCGCCACCGATTGCCCCAACACCAGCTTGGCTTCTTCGCCCAGGTCGATGGTGCCGCGGGCGTTGCGCAAAGCGTTGTAGCGGGTCTCCGAGGCATCCAGTTCCTTCTTCAGCGCGGGCAGCTGCTGGTCCAGGAAAGACAGCGACTTCTCCGCCTGCGCCGACTTGCGGTTGACGTTCTGGCGCACGTACTCCTGGCCGATCTCGTTGAGCACCGCGGCGGTCAGCACGGGATCGCTACCCTGCAGGGTGACGCCGATCACGCCCGACTGCCGGCCGCGCTCGAAGATGCCCAGACGACCCTGCACGGCCTCGGTGGCTTCCAGACGGGAATTGCGGATCACCGAAAAGCGCGTTTCCGGCGCGCCGTCCAGTGCATCGATCTGCACGTCTATCGTGCCGCCGGGCACCTGGAAGCGCTCCAGTTGACCCACGCGTCCTTCGAAGCGGCGACCGTTGACAGGTTCGATCAGTTCGTAGGCGCCGCCCCCCAGCGCAACGACTTCGAGCTTCTTGCCGATCAATTCGTTGGGCACATCGATGCGGTTGATGCGGATGCGCTCGCCGCCCCACGCATAGCCCCCCGGAATGGCGTTGGTAATGGCCGACGGCAGTGAAAATTTTTCGTGATTCTCGGCCAGCCAGCGACCCACCAGCGGGAAGTACTTGGGCTCTGCCTTCAAGTACAGCTGGTAGTAGTCGACGGCATGTCCCACGACCATGCGCGACCGCAGAATCTCCATTTCGCCCGACGTCGCCTGCTTGATGTCGAAGATGGAAGACACATCTCCCAGCATGCTCTTGGTGGCGGTCGGCGTTTCTTCCTCGACCTGTACCGCGATGTCGGACTGATAAACCGGCGTGGCGAGCATGAAGTAGGCAATCCCCAACAGGGTAGCCACCACGGTGATCAGGATGATGATGCCGCGGTTTGCCATCAACACGTCCATGTAGGACGTCATGGGTGTTTCCGGCTGTCGGGCGGATGCGTACTCTAGCTGAAGAGGGGGCTGCATGGTGTCGACTCGCTAAGAGATGGGGGACTAACACGAGGGGGGGCCGGCGCGAGCCGGCCCTGTACTACCCGTTTACGCCTTCGCCTTAGTTGTGCTGAACCGCGGTAACGGTCTGCACGGTTTGGGCGCTGGGGAACAACAAGGAAATGAAGCGGTTCCAACGCACCAGGTTGCCGGCGTCGACGAAGAC
Source organism: Bordetella sp. LUAb4 (assembly GCF_021325795.1). Lineage (GTDB taxonomy): Bacteria > Pseudomonadota > Gammaproteobacteria > Burkholderiales > Burkholderiaceae_B > Bordetella_C. The sequence continues at coordinate 1,192,580 of NZ_JAHPZX010000002.1, forward strand.
GATGTCCTTCGCCTGCAACGGGAACTTGCCTGCAACTGCCAATGCCTGCGGTGAACTGGCGTCCAAGTGATAGATCTCCGGCGTCGCGTTCGGCAAGGAACGCACCACGAAGATTTCCGAAGGATCGCTGGTCGTCTGACTGGGTCCGCCGACCTCACCCAGTGCCTCCGCCAGCGACATCTCTCCGTCATGCATCAACACACCCTGCGGCAACGTGACCTCACCCATCAGGTAGATCTTGTTGTCGCTTCGCGCCGCCACTCGAACGATGTCTCCCGGCTGCAGCAGGATGGACGTCGGATCGATATTGGCGGCGGTCAACTTGTTCATATCGACGCGCACCGTCTGCCCACCGCGCGTCACGTAGACGCGGCTGCGATCGGCCGTGGGCAGGGCGCCGCCGGAGCGGTTTATCGCTTCCGGCAGGGTCATGGCGACATCGGTAATGGGCATCGGTCCGGGCGTCTTCACTTCGCCTTCCACGTATACGCGTTTGCTGCGATAACCTAGCACGCGCACCGTGATTTGAGGATCCTGAATAAAGTTACGCGACCCACGGATTAATGAGTTGCGAACCTGGGCTTCAGTCATCCCGGCTACCTTCACAAGGCCTACGTAGGGGAACTGAACGTAGCCATCCGAAGAGACCGGGTAGCCCGGAATACCGGCACCCGTATCCCCAAAGGTAAGTTCAGTCGGACCCGTCCCAATGCTGTAGGTCTGGGTCGGAAGGACTAGTTCAGGATGATCCCAGACCACGATAGAAAGAATGTCCCCGGGTCCGATCACATAGGGGGTCGCCTTGCCAACAAGATTTCGAACGTTTTCAGGAAGGGGGCTGTTGGCCGCATCCATCTGCTCGCGCGCCAGTGTCGGTGTGATCTCCTTGACCGTGACGACGCTGTTCGGATCATTGGGGTCGACCTGGAAATTCGACTTGTAGCGCATGCCCGGCGCGAACGCGCACGCGGCCAGCGAAGATATGAGCGCGGCCATGGCGGCGGCGCGGACGAACGTACGAAATATAGGGTTCATGGACGTTCCACTGAAAGGTAGGCTGGTGTTCCGCGGTAAGCCTGTCGCGGTGCGTTGCGGGTCGCCCGCGGTGTCGCAGTGCGGTGCCGCATTGCGGTGTCGCCGTAAGTGTGTCGCTGTACTACCGACGGGTAACGGGTTGCGACATTCCACGCGAATTCGCCCTCAGCGCACATTAGGCTGATGGCCTAATACTTCACTTACGCCCTTTGGACGTTTCGACGCCGGCGCCCCGAACCTATGATTTTTCCGGGGTCTACAGCATGACGCGGCGCCGCAATGCGCTGCGAGCCAGCCACACGCCTAGGAGCGTTCTATGGATGCGTCAACGTTCGACGTGTCGGGCAAACTGCCCGGCACGAGCTCCCTCTTTCGCGCTGCCGATGCGGCGCTTATCGCTGCCACGGGTCTGGCCGCGATCGAGTGGCAGGCCGTCCGCACAGGTGTTGACGTTTCTCCCATCCATAGCCTGCTCGTGTACTTCTGCGCGTTGGCCACGCTGGTGGTGTTCCCCGCGTTCCGCCTTTATGGCTCGTGGCGCGGCCGCCCCCTTTACGACCTGGTGATACGCAGCCTGGCGGCATGGACCGGCGTGTTCGCGATGGGCTTGCTGGTGGGCTTCCTCACGCATCAGGTCGCCTACGTCTCGCGCCTGTGGGCCGCGGTGTGGTTCGCTGCTGGCGCCGTGAGTGTGACCGGTCTGAGACTGATCGTGTATGCCGCGCTGAGCAAGGCGCGCGATCGCGGCTTGAACCACAAGCGGGTGCTGTTGATCGGCTTCGGCACGCTGGGCCACGATATGTGGGCGCGCGTGGCCGCCACACGCACCGCCGGCTATGAAGTCATGGGCATCTACACCGAAGGCAAGGAACAGCTGCCGCCGGGGGTGCGCCGTCTCGACAAACTGAGCACCATCTCCGCGTTCGTGCGCCAGCATGAAATCCGCGAAGTGTGGCTGGCGATGCCGATGGAAGCCGGCCAGGCCGTGCGCGAAGTGATGTTCTTCCTGCGCCACGACCTCATCGACATCCGCTGGATCCCCGACGTGCTGTCCGTGCGGCTGCTGGGAAGCCGTGTGGAGGAATTCCTGGGCGTGCCCGCGATCGAGCTGAATAGCCTGCCGGCGGCCGGCATACGCGGCATGACCAAGGCCATCTTCGACCGGGCGTTCAGTGCCCTCGTGCTGCTGGGCCTGTCCCCCATCCTGCTGGTCATCGCCGCATGGATCAAGCTGGACTCGCGCGGTCCGGTGTTCTTCACGCAGCCACGCCTGGGCGTGGATGGTGAAGTATTCCGCGTCTACAAGTTCCGCAGCATGACGGTGCACGCGGAGCAGCATGGGGTGGTGACCCAGGCGACGCGCGACGATCGCCGCGTCACCCGCATCGGCGCCTTCCTGCGCAAGACCAGCCTGGACGAACTGCCGCAGTTCATCAATGTGTTGCGCGGCGAGATGTCGGTGGTAGGCCCCCGGCCGCACGCGCTCGAGCACAACGAACAATACAAGGACCTGGTGGCGCGCTACATGATGCGCCATCGCGTCAAGCCCGGCATTACCGGCTGGGCCCAGATCAACGGCCTGCGTGGCCAGACGGAAACCGTGCACAAGATGCGCGACCGCGTGGAGTTCGATCTGTACTACATCCAGAACTGGTCGTTCCTGATGGACATGCAGATCATCGCCCGCACGGCGGTTTCAGGGTGGACCGGCAAAAATGTCTATTGATTTTGTTGTTTCAACTTCCGACCTTGCAAGTTCCGATCTCGCAAGTCCCCTACTCGGAAGTCCGTCGGTTGCAAGCCCCTCGGTCGCAAGCCTGAGCCAGGCCGATTTCCGCCTGGGCGTCGAACTCCTGCCGCTGGTCTCCATCGACCTGCTACTGCGCGACGCCGGCGGACGCTATCTGCTGGGTCTGCGCGGCAATCCTCCCGCGCGGGGCAGCTGGTTCGTGCCCGGCGGCCGCATCCGCAAAGGCGAGCCCATGGACGCCGCCCTGCGGCGCCTGTGCGACGACGAACTGGGCCTGGCGCTGCATCGCGACGAGTGGCGCCTGCACGGCGTCTACGAACACTTCTACGACGACAACTTCGCGGGCGAGCAGGGCCGCAGCACCCACTACGTGGTGTTGGCCTTTATCGCCCAACTGCCGGCGCATCTCAGCGATCTTCAGATCGAAGGCCGGCTGAGCCGATTGCCGGCCGAACAGCACAGCGGCTACCGCTGGGCCCATCCCCGCGCCATGGCGCAGGACGACACCGTCCATCCCAACACCAGAGCCTACTTCCCGGAGTACATGCGATGACCTCCCCTTATCCTGAATTCCGCCCCGTCATTCTGTGCGGCGGTTCCGGCTCACGCCTGTGGCCCTTGTCGCGCGAGTTGCTGCCCAAGCAGTTCATCCGGCTCACCGGTGAACGCAGCCTGCTGCAGAACACGGTGGCCCGCACGCTGCGCCACACCGGCGCGACACGTCCCATGCTGATCTGCAATGCCGCGCACCGCTTCATCGCCGCCGAGCAGATGCAGGAGCTGGACGGGGCGGGTGGTGGCGGCTACGACGTCGAACTGCTGCTGGAGCCCTGCCCGCGCAACACCGCGCCGGCCATCGCCGCGGCCGCCCTGCGGGCGACGCGCGACGGCGACGACCCCATCATGCTGGTGATGCCGTCGGACCACGTCATCGAGGAAGGGCCGGCGCTTACCGAAGCGTTCGCACTGGCCCACCAGGCCGCCAGCGAAGGCGCCCTGGCGCTGTTCGGCGTGCGCCCCAGCGCCCCACTGACCGGCTATGGCTACCTGCGCACCAAGGCGGGCGAGCGGCCCTGGCAGACCGTGGAAGCCTTTGTCGAGAAGCCGGACGCCGAACGCGCCGCCGCCTTCCTGCGCGAAGGCGGCTATTACTGGAACAGCGGGATGTTCGCCTTCCGCGCCTCGATCTTCCTGCACGAACTGGAACGCCTGGCGCCGGACATGATGGCCAGCGTGCGCGAAGCGGTGGCCAAGGGCAGCGGCGACGACACCACCTTCACCCTGGACCCGCGCGCCTTCGGTGCGTGCCGTGCCGACTCCATCGACTATGCCGTGATGGAACGCACCGACAGCGCCGTCTCCGTCCCGCTGGACGCGGGTTGGAGCGACGTCGGCGCCTGGGATGCGGTGTGGGACATCGCCGCCAAGTGCCCGCAAGGAAATTCCAGCAGCGGCGACGTGATGATCGACGATTCACGCAACTGCCTGGTCCATTCGTCGCACCGGCTGGTGGCGACCCTGGGCCTGGACGACATCGTCGTCATCGAGACGGCCGACGCCGTCCTGGTGGCGCACAAGAGCCGCACCCAGGACGTCAAGCGCATCGTTGAAACCTTCCGCGGCCAGCACCGCGAGGAAATGGCCCACCACCGTGAAGTGCGGCGCCCATGGGGGTCCTATGACTCGATCGGCCAGGGACCGCGCTACCAGATCAAGCGCATCACCGTGAAGCCGGGCGCGCGCCTGTCTTCGCAGATGCATCACCATCGCGCCGAGCACTGGGTGGTGGTGTCCGGTACCGCCCGCATCCACAACGGCGACAAGGACTTCCTTTTGACGGAGAACCAATCGACCTACATCCCTTTGGGCGAGGTCCACTGCCTGGAGAACCCCGGCAAGATTCCGCTCGAATTGATCGAGGTGCAGTCCGGCGCCTACCTGGGCGAGGACGACATCGTGCGCTTCGAGGACATGTACGGCCGCGTCTGACCGCGCGGCCCCCGCTTCCCCACAACCCCGCATAACCGAACACGACGCCACCGCATGGCAAGCACGGCGACACGGCCAGAAGGATTAGGCCTTCCATGCGTCTTAGGACCTCCGGCCGATACCCCGTCCGGAACTGCATCTGTAGTCTTCACCAGACACTCAGCCTAAAGGATACAACCATGCCAAAAAAGGCATTGATCACCGGCATCACGGGACAAGACGGCGCTTACCTGGCCGAATTCCTGCTGGAAAAAGGGTATGAAGTGCACGGCATCAAGCGCCGCGCATCGATGTTCAATACCGCGCGTATCGACCACTTGTATCAGGATCCGCACGAGAAGCAGCGCAACTTTTTCCTGCATCACGGCGACATGACCGACGCCTGCAGCCTGATCCGTATCGTGCAGGCGGTGCAGCCGGACGAGATCTACAACCTGGCGGCACAAAGCCATGTGGGCGTGTCCTTCGAAGAGCCGGAGTACACCGCCAACGCCGACGGCCTGGGCACCCTGCGCCTGCTCGAAGCCATGCGCATCCTGAAGATGGAAGACCGCACGCGCTTCTACCAGGCCTCGACGTCGGAACTGTACGGCCTGGTGCGCGAAGTGCCGCAGCGCGAGAGCACGCCCTTCTATCCGCGCAGCCCCTATGCGGTGGCCAAGTTGTACGCCTATTGGATCTGCGTCAACTACCGCGAGGCTTACGGCATGTATGCCTGCAACGGCATCCTGTTCAATCACGAGTCGCCGCGCCGGGGCGAGACCTTCGTCACGCGCAAGATCACCCGCGCCCTGGCTCGCATCGCGCTGGGCCTGGAGAAGTGCCTGTACCTGGGCAACCTGTCCGCGCTGCGCGACTGGGGCCATGCGCGCGACTACGTCGAGATGCAATGGCTGATGCTGCAACAGGAGCAGGCCAGCGATTTCGTCATCGCCACGGGCATGCAATACAGCGTGCGCGACTTCATCAATATCGCGGCGCGCGAACTGGGCATCCTGCTGCAGTGGGAAGGCGAAGGCCTGACGGAAACCGCCACGGTGCTGCTGAGTCCCGCGTATGAACGGGTCAAACCCGGCCAGGTCATCGTGCGCGTGGACCCGCGCTACTTCCGCCCCACCGAAGTCGAAACGCTGTTGGGCGATCCGACCAAGGCGCGCGAGCAGCTGGGCTGGACGCCGCGCACTTCCTTCGCGGAACTGGTAGGCGAGATGATCGCCAGCGACCTGAAGGAGGCCCAGCGCGACGCGCTGGTCGAAGAGAACGGCTACGAAGTCTATGCCTACAAGGAGTGAACGCGTCATGGCCGATCTGGAACAGCGGATTTATGTGGCCGGCCATCGTGGGATGGTCGGGTCGGCCATCGTGCGCGAACTGCACCGGCAGGGCCACCGCCACATCATCACACGCGATCGCGAGGAGCTGGACCTGGAGAACCAGAACCAGGTCAACCGCTTCTTCTGCACGCAGGAGGTGGATGTGGTGTATCTGGCGGCGGCGAAAGTCGGCGGCATTCTTGCCAACGACACCTACCCGGTCGACTTCCTCTACCGCAACCTGATGATCCAGAACAACGTCATCCACGCCGCCCACGCCGCCGGCGTCAGGCGGCTGTTGTTCCTGGGATCGTCCTGCATCTACCCGAAGCTGGCGCCTCAGCCCATCCACGAGGACGCCTTGCTGACGGGGCTGCTGGAGCCCACCAACGAAGCCTATGCGATCGCCAAGATCGCCGGGCTCAAGCTGTGTGAAGCCTACAACCGCCAGTACGGCACGCAGTACGTCTGCGCCATGCCTACCAATCTGTACGGCGAGAACGACAACTACGATCTGCGTACCAGCCACGTGCTGCCGGCGCTGATCCGCAAGTTCCACGAGGCCCGCGAGGCGGGCGCGCCCTACGTCACGCTGTGGGGCAGCGGCCAGCCGCGGCGCGAATTTCTCTACGTCGACGATCTGGCGCGCGCCTGCGCCAGGTTGATGCAGGTCGAAGGCGCCCAGGGGCTCTACAACGTCGGTGTCGGCGAGGACCTGACCATTGCCGAGCTGGCGGCCCTGGTCGCGCAAGTGGTGGGCTATGACGGGGAACTGGCCTACGACAGCAGCAAACCGGATGGCACGCCGCGCAAGCTGCTGGATGTCAGCCGCATCCAGGCGCTGGGCTGGCGCGCCGAGATCAGTCTGCGGCAGGGGATCCAGATGACCTATCACCATTACCTGCGGCAGGTCGTCGACCAGCCGCTGCCGCTGGCCTGACAGGGGCTGGGTCGAAACCGGGGGAGTTGCGCGCATGCGTGGGCTGATCAAGAAGTACATCGGCTCCAATGCCTCATTCTGGGGGCTGATGGAGTATGGCCTGGGGCCGTTGGTGGCGCTGGCGGCGACGCCGGTGCTGCTGCGCCAGTTGGGCACGGTCGGCTTCGGCCAGTTCGCCATGATCATGGCACTGGCCGGCTTCGGCAACGTCGCCAACCTGGGCGCCGCCGTCACGGGCACCAAACTGGTGTCCGAACGCCTGCACGAGCCTGACGGCGCTTACCGCGGCGCCGCCGTGGCCTTCGCTTTGGTGGCCTGCGCCCTGGCGGGCGTCACCGCCATCGGCCTGGCCGGCTGGGGCCTGGTGGCGTGGGTCTGGCCGCATGCCACGTTCGGCGGCATCGCCGTCACCACGCTGGCCCTGCCCGCCCTGCTGGTCTACCTCAGCCAGCAGTTCGACCAGTTGTTCACCGGCTGCCTGAAAGGCCGCGAGGCCTTCGCCCGCACCGCCATCTGCGAGGTAAGCGGACGCCTGACCGCCTATTCGGTGACGTGCGTGGTGGCGGCCATGACCGCTTCGCCCACCATCGCCGCCCTGACACAGGCTGGCGGCCTGCTGGTGACGGGCCTGGCCAAGATGCACCTGTTTGCGCGCGCCAGCGATCGCTGGGCGGTACGCCCCCTGATGGACCGCAAGGCCATGGGAGCGGCCTTCCGGTTTTCCCGCTGGTCCTGGCTCAACAGCCTGAGCGCGGTGGCATTCGGTTCGGTCGACCGGATTCTGGTGGGTTCGCTGCTGGGGCCGGCCACGCTGGCGATCTACACCATCGGGGCGCAGGTCGGCCAGATCATCCACACGGCCTCGGTCGCCGTCTTCCAGAAAACCATGCCGCTGATCAGCCGCCTTGCCTCGGCCCCCGATGGCGGCACGGCCGTGGCACGCGAGGTGCGGCGCCTGATGACCATCAATATCAGCCTGTCGGTGGCGGGCAGCATCGCGGCACTGGCCGTCAGCGCGCCGCTGCTGGGGCTGATGGTGGGCAGCCACGGCTACAGCGATGTTCACCTGGCCACGTTCCGCCTGCTGATCGTCGCCGCCGCCCTGCTGTCCTTGAACGTGGTCGCCCATTTTTCCCTGCTGGGCATGGGCAATGGCCGCGCGGTGGCAGTGCTCAACGGCGCCGCGGGCGGCGTCATGGTCTGTCTGCTTTTCCTGTTGGTCGGGCCCTTGGGCGAGGCCGCCGCCGGCTGGGCGCGTATCGGCTATTCGCTGACGACGCTCGCCGGCATCTACCTGGCGCTGCGGCAATCCCAGACGCAACGCTATATGCCCGCGGCCGTGGTCCGCTGACCACGAGTCATATCCCGCTGTTTTGCAGCCCTAGATTCAGTCCGATTCCCATGCTGAGGTTTCTCATGCGTAAGCGTTACCAGAAAGCCACCCAAGAGCTCAGGGACTTCGTCTCCCGCCTGCAGCCGGCCCCGCCCCCAGCCACGCCATTGAGCGCGCAGGAAGCGGCGACCTTGCCGAAGATCTCCGTCATCACGCCCTCGTACAACCAGGCGCGCTTCCTGGAGCGCACCATGCTGTCCGTGCTCAACCAGGGCTACCCCAACCTGGAGTTCATCGTCATCGACGGCGGCTCCACCGACGGCAGCGTGGACATCATTCGCAAGTATGAAAAGCACTTGACGTATTGGGAAAGCGAGCCGGACCGCGGCCAGTCGCACGCCATCAACAAGGGTTTCGCCATGGCCACGGGCGACTACGTCGGCTGGCAGAACTCCGACGACCTGTACTTCCCCGGTGCGCTGCTCAAGCTGGGCCGCGCGGCGGCGCGGCGCCGGCCCCCTATCGTGAACGGCCATCTGTTCATCGCCAACGCCGACAACCGCATTTCCCGCCAGGTCTATTACACCCCCATGGACCGGCGCAAGCTGACGGTGGTGAAGGCCTCGATCCCCAATCAGGTGGCCCTGTTCCGGCGCGACGTGCTGCAAAAGCATGGCTTCCTGAAGGAGGAAATGCGCTACTGCATGGACCTGGAATTGTGGAGCCGCCTGCTGCACGAAGGCCCCAACCTGATCGTGCCATCGGCGATGGGCGTCTACACCGCGCACGACGAAACCAAGACCGCGTTGATGCATGACGTGCACGTCAGCGAGCGAGCCCAGATCGTCGACCACATCCGTGCCGACAGCCATATCGGCCCGCTGTTCGGCTTGTCCTGCCGCGCTGCCAAGGTCGCCGCCCATGCACGCCAGGGCGACATCGACTACCTGGTCGAGAAGATCCTGCACAAGATGGCTGGCCGCGACGATTGGCATGCCAATTAGGAAGACGCATCATGTTCCGCAAAGCCTCCGCCGCCAAGACCCAACGCCTGTCCACCGTGCCCTTGCTATGCGGCATCCTGTTCACGTCGCTGGCAATGAACAATGACGTGTTCTTCATCGGCGCGGGAGGCTTCAAGCTGTCGCCCTTCGATTTCATGTTCGTGGGCATGCTCCTGTTCAAAGTCCTGCGCCTGGCGGATCCGAACGCCTATACCTTGCCGCCGCCGCGCATCACGGTGTTGCTGTTCATCAATCTGCTGGCGGTCACCTATCTTCTGGTGATGGCCGGGCGCCAGCAGGGCATCGACACGTCCGACGTCGCCCGCGACATGCGCATCGTGCTGTACTTCGTCGTCACCCCCTACCTCTGCTACAAGGACATCGACAGCGCCGACGCCTATCGCAAGCTGCAATGGGCGCTGGTGATCACCGGACTGGCCGTGTCCGTCATCATGCTGGCCCAGCAGGTGGTGGGATTCAACACGGCGGAGCCGTTGCGCGACCTCAGCCTGGGCGTCTGGGTACTGCCGCTTTCCATCGTCTCGCTGCTGTACTTCCGCAAGCACCTGGGATTGAAGCCGCGCACCGCCTACCTGATGACGGTCTTCATGTTCATGGGGCTGGTGTTCTCGCTGAACCGCAGCCAGTACCTGCAGCTGGGCCTGTCGGTGGGTATCGCCGTGCTCCTGGGCAGCCGCGTGGGGGCGTTCCGCAGCGCCGTGAAGATCTTCGTGCCTGCCCTGATCGCCGGCATCCTGCTGTTCGCGTCCATAGGCTATATGGATGTCCTCGAAACGCGCCTGCTGTCGGTGGAGGCGCTGGACGAGGATTCCAGCTACGGTGCGCGGGTGCAGGAATACGAAGGGCAGATGGAGCTGTTCCGCGAATCGCCCATGTTCGGCCACGGCGCGGGCTATCGCAGCTGGGTGATGGGCGAGTTCGGCTTCGAGCTGAGCACCTTCGCGCATAATTCCTGGGCCTTCTACCTGATGAAGTTCGGCATCATCGGCACCGTCATCATCATGGTGCCCTGCCTGATCCTGCTGGTGGCCAGCCTGTGCCGGCGCTACAGCGACCCGGAACTGGAACTGCACCGGCGCTACCTGCTCGCCACGGCGCCGGTGTACATCTTCATCGACTCCATGTCAGGCGGGCTGGCCTATGCCCCCAAGACCGCCTTCACCGGCTTCCTGCTGACCTACTGCCTGTCCCTGCTGCGCAACGACGTACGCACACCGGTGCCCACGCCCCAGCAAGGGCCCCAGGTGGTGGTCTACCCCATACGTCCTCCGGTCTCGGTGCCGCCCATGCGCGCCGCATGGCCGGCCCGTTCCGACCCGCGTTCCATCGCGCCGGCCCGGCCGGCTCCTCCAACCCTTCCCCGGCTGCCGAACCATGGTTGATATTCTCTTCGTCGTACCCGATTTGCACCGCGGAGGCGTGGGACGCTGCGTCTACTCCATGGTCGAGGAATTGCCCCGGCACAATGTGACGACATCGGTGTTCTGTCTGCGTGAAATCGAACACGAGTTCACGCCCAGCCGCGCCAGCATCACGCGCGCCTACGCCAGCAAGTTGAGCAATCGGGCCATGCAGGTACGGGCGCCCATCGCCTGGTTCAAGCTGCTGATGGCGATTCGGCGCGAACGGCCCGCGGTAGTCTGCTCGCACGGGCTGCTGTGCAACCTGATGGTGGCGGCCGCGCGGCGCCTGATGCCGGGCACTTTCCGCAGCGTGGCTTTCGAGCACAACAGCCCTTCGGCGCATTACCGCAGTACGGAAAAAAGCCTGCTCAAGCGCGTGCTGCTGCGCATAGGCTACGGCGCTCATGATGCCGTGGTGGGTGTGTCCCAAGGGGTCGTACGCGACCTGGTCGCGATGGTGCCTACGCTGCGCGGGAAATGCCGCCACGTGTACAACGGCGTGCCGCTGGACACCGTCAGGCAACAGGCACGCTCGGGCCCCTCCGCCCTGCCCGACGACGGTACGCTGCATGTCGTTTCGATAGGCAGGCTGGTGAATAACAAAGGCTATCAGACGCTGATCGATGCCGCGGTGCTGCTGGACGACCCGACGATCTCGTTCACCGTCATCGGCGAGGGTCCGCAACGCGCCGAGCTGGAACAGCAGATCCAGGGCTTGCGCACGCATAGCCGCATCCGCTTGACCGGCCATGTCGACAATCCCTTCCCGACGCTGGCGGCCGCCGACATCTTCCTGTCGGTATCCGAGCGTGAGAGTTTCGGACTTTCCCTGGTGGAAGCGCTCTGCCTGGGCATCCCCATCATCGCGACCGATTGCCCTTCGGGGCCAGCGGAAATTCTCGATGACGGCCGTTTCGGCGAGCTGGTTCCGGTGGGCGACGCCGCCGCGGTGGCCCGCGCCATCCGCCAGCTCGCGGCCGACCGCGGGCGGCGCCAACACTTGTCCGACCTGGGTCCGCGCCGCGCGCAGGACTTTTCCCTGGAACAGCACTGCCACAACGTGGTGGATCTCTTCCAACCCTTGATGCAACGGTAAACGCGACACCGCGTGGGAGCTATGTATGAACCGTATTCCCGTATCTGTCGTCGTCATGACGAAGAACGAAGAACGCAACATCGAGAAATGCCTGCGCGCCCTGGCCGACTTCGATGAAGTCTTCGTCATCGATTCGAACAGCACCGACCGTACCGCCGAACTCGCCCGCGACCATGGCGCCATCGTCGTGCCCTTCACCTGGGACCAGAAGTACCCGAAGAAGAAGCAATGGTGTCTGGAGAACCTGCCTTTCTCCCATGACGTCGTGCTGTACGTCGATGCCGACGAGGAAATGACGCCACCGCTGGCACGCGAGATCGCGGCCAGCCTGCCGCGCTTCGACAAAGGCATGGGCGGGGCTTTCGTCGGCTTCGACTACGTCTTCTGCGGCAAGCCCCTGCGCCACGGCCACCGCGTCTACAAGTTGGTGCTGCTGCACCGCCAGCGCGCGCGCTTCCTGGACTACAACGACCTGGACGTGGCGCATATGTGGGAAGTCGAAGGCCATTACCAGCCCGAAGTGCAAGGGGGCACCTTCGTCATGAAAGGGCGCATGGGCCACAACGACCACGACGGCCTGTTCCACTATTTCGACAAGCACAACCGCTATTCCGACTGGGAAGCGAACCTGCGCGTGAAGGGCCTGATGAACGATCCGCGCGAAGCCAACATGGGCATGCGTTCGCTGCTCAAGCGCATTTTCCAGGCCTTGCCCTTCAAGGCGCCCGCGGTCTTTCTGCATACCTACCTGTTTCACCTGGGCTTTCTCGACGGCAAGGTAGGCCTGGACTATGCCGTGGCCCGGGCCATGTACTACTGGCAGATCGGCCTGAAGTCGCAAGAAGTGCGCGAAGCGCGGCGCGCCGCCAGCCAGGCGGCCCACGCCGACGCCGTTACCCAATCGGTTTCCCAATCCGCGCGCTGATGCGCGCGAGTCCTGCCCACGCGTAAAGGAATCCGCCATGGACACCGTTCCCTCCCGCCAGCCGGCCTTGGATACGTTCCAGCGCCTGAACCTCTTCCGGTTGCCCGCCGGTTTCCGCGGGCGTAATGCTGTCTACGTGCAGCTATGGTGGATGGTGCATGCCACCTTGTTCCGGTATTCGCCGCAGTTCGCCTATGGCTTCCGGCGCTGGCTGCTACGCCTGTTCGGCGCCGAAGTCGGCCACAAGGTGCTGGTGCGCGCCAGCGCGCGCGTGACCTATCCCTGGAAGGTGCGCATCGGCGACTACTCATGGATCGGCGACGACGTGGTGCTCTACAGCCTGGGCCGTATCGACATCGGCAGCCATGCGGTGGTGTCGCAGCGCAGCTATCTGTGCGCCGGCGATCATGACGCGGCCATGCCCGACTTCCCTATCCGCGGCCTGCCGGTGATCATCGAGGACGGCGCGTGGATCGCCACCGATGTCTTCGTCGGCCCCGGCGTGACCGTGCACAAGGATGCCGTGGTGGGCGCACGCAGCTCGGTGTTCAAGGACATCCCCGGCGGCATGATTTGCCACGGCACGCCCTGCCGCCCGGTCCGCCCCCGCACCTCGACGGTACGCTCATGAAAATCCTCATCCTCGGCATCAATTTCGCACCGGAGCTGACCGGCACCGGCAAATATACCGGCGAGATGGCGGCCTGGCTGGCGGCCCGTGGCCATGACGTCAGTGTCATCACCGCGCCGCCCTACTATCCGCAGTACCAGGTGCATGAGGGCTACCGCGCCACGCGCTACGCCAGCGAAACCTGGCGTGGGGTGCACGTAACGCGCGCGCCGCTGTGGGTGCCGCGCGTGCCCGGCGGCCTGAAGCGTGTGCTGCATCTGGCGTCCTTCACCCTGACCAGCCTGCCCCTGCTGCTGCGCGCCGCCGTCCGGCGACCCGACGTGGTGCTGGTGGTTGAACCGCCCTTGTTCTGCGCTCCTGCCGCGCTGGCGGCGGCGCGCTTGTGCGGCGCGCGCGCCTGGCTGCACATCCAGGACTACGAGGTCGACGCGGCATTCGAGCTGGGCCTGCTCAAGGGCCGGCGCCTGCGCCAGGTGGTCGGTACGGTGGAGCGCTGGCTGATGCGCCGCTTCGACCGCGTATCGACCATTTCGCAACGCATGCTGGCGCTGGCGCGCGACAAGGGCGTGCCAGCGAACCGGCTGATGCTGCTACCGAACTGGATCGACGTCGGCGCCGCGCGCGCCAGCGCGGCGGCGTCTGACCGCGCCGGCCGGGGCGCCGCCGATTATCGGCGGACCCTGGGCATACCGGATGAGGCGGTGGTGGCGATGTACTCGGGCAATATGGGCGGCAAGCAAGGTTTGGAGACGTTGGCGCAAGTCGCGCGGGTGCTGCGCCGCGAACCGCGCCTGCACTTTGTCTTCGGCGGTGCGGGACCGCAGCGCGAGGCCTTGCGGCAGGCGTGCGCCACCTTGCCGCGCGTGCATTTCCTACCCCTGCAGCCCGCCGAGCAATTGCCCGCGCTGCTGGCCTGCGCGGATGTGCACTTGCTGCCGCAACGCGCCGGCGCCGCCGACCTGGTCATGCCGTCCAAGCTGACCGGCATGCTGGCCAGTGGCCGGCCCGTGATCTGCGCGGCCGCGCCCGGCACCGAGCTGGCGACCGTCGTGGCCGGCTGCGGCCTGGTGGTGCCACCAGAACATCCGCGCGCGATGGCACGCGGCTTGTTGACGCTGCTGCGCGACCCCGAGCTGCGCCGGCGCCTGGGCGATGCGGCCACGCGCCACGCGCAGATTCACTTCCACACGGATACGGTGCTGGGCAGGATGGAAGAAGCCCTCGCCGCGTTCGACCGCCGCGGTCCGTCGATCCGCGAACAAGTGCGCTGAAAACAAATGCGCTGAAAACAAGTACGCAAAAAGCGGCCACACCGGCGGCAAACGAAAGCCGCAACGCGTCATACGCGTTGCGGCTTTGCTTTTGCGGGCCGGAGCCGACCGGCCCCGGCGATCATTGCGGCGGCTCGGCGTCTTCTTCCGGCTCGCCCAGCAAGCCCTGCTGAACCGCGATGAACGCTGCCTCGGCCTGATTGCGCGCGTTCAACTTCCAGTACAGCGTGCGCGCATGGCTCTTCACGGTCGCCACCGATATGCCGATCTCCTTGCTGATCTCGCGCATCGTGTGGCCCTTGGCAAGCATGCGCAGTATCTCTTCCTGCCGCGGGGTCAGCATGCGCATGGGGCTATGGGGCCGTTGCTGCGCCACATAAGGCGAATTATGCGAGGCCTCGACGATGATCCGCGGAAAGCATTGCCCGCCCGCCAGCACCAGATGCACCGCCGCCGTAATGGCTTCCGGCGTGGAGGACTTGGCGATGAAGCCGCACACGCCCTGGCGTGCCGCTTCCACCATCACTCGCGTGTCCAGGGAGTCGTAAAGGATCAGGGAATAGCGTGGCGTCAGCTGCATCTGCACACTGGCCAACATATGCAGGTCGAAGTCGGCGGCACCGGTGATGCCCAACACGAGCAACTCCACCGGGCGCACCAGGGACATCGAGACTTCATTGAGTTTTTGCGGCGTCATTGACATGACGCTCTCAGGACTGCGCGCCGATTCCAGAATATGCTGGATGGCGATGCGCAGAATGGCGTATTCCTCAATCAGTACAGTAGTCATCGTCGGGGAACCTCGTCACGGCGTGCGCGGCGTTCCCCCGGGAATCGCGAATCACATCGTGTAATTCGCGAGCGGGAACAACCAGCACCATCCTATCAGTGACGTGTCCCCATGCCTCTCCGTCTTGCGGATGACGGCTGCGGAGCATGATTACGCACCGCGCGCCGCCATCCCAACAGAAGCATCCGCCACACAGTGAACGGCGTAAGACCACTGTCCATGCAATCGGATGTGCTCACTCTCATCGCACATCGCCACGGCAGGTTTGCATCGATGACCAGCAAGGCGAACGAAGATGCCCGCCTTTAACCAACCTGCCACGCCAACCTACTGCGGCCTGCCACGTTCATACGCCATGCTGCCCTGGCTGCCTGTTTCCCAATCCAGGGTCGCGCCGCGCTGCAAGGCGGTATATACCGCTTCGCCCTTGTTTTTCACCTGCAGCCTTTGATAGAGCGTGCAGGCATGGGTCTTCGCGGTCGCCACCGAAATGTTCAACATGCGGCTGACCGTCTTGATGGGGTAGCCGCGCGAGAGCAGCACCAGCACTTCATATTGACGCGGCGTGATCTTGAGCAACTGGGCGCCCGCCGTGACCGGCATGGCCATCTTGGCCACCGTGACGCCATCCATATCGTTCAAGGGCACGGGCATCGCCGAGCTGGCCATACCGCCCATGCTCATGGCAGAGGCGTCATGCGTCACATGGCTCATCTGGCCGCTGGGAAAGCATTGGCCACCGGCCATGACCAAACGAATGGCGGCTTCCAGGACTTCGATGGAAGCGGTCTTCATCAGACAACCATGAATACTGCCTTCGGGCATGCGCGACAGCGCTTGCACGGGCATGCTGTCCACCAGCAGCAGGATGCGCTTGGGCGCCAACACACGACGCACTTCCGCCAGGGCTTGCCAGCCGGCTTCGGTTTCTATGGGCATGCCAAATATCAGCAGCTCCGCCGACCGATTCTGCTCCGCGGCTTCGCCAAGATTGGCGAGGTCCAGCCCCACTATTTCCCAAACACCTTCAACCTTGCCAAGAATCTGACGCAAACCCAACCTTAGCAGCGGGTGGGCTTCAACCAAGACCATTTTCGACATAGCTTTCCCCAGAGAACTTCATTCGTTGCAGACAAGAATGCAGCAGTGAATAGGTGGTTGCAGCGCGGACACACGACATATTTCTAGTTTGAATAGCGAGCCACCCTAGTGGACGAGCATCAGGCGGACTACCGAAATTTTGGGTAGCCATCTGTAAGGATGACGCGACCCATGTTATGGGTTGACATCACCAAAAGCAAGCTTTGAAAAACGACATAAACGGATATACACCGCAGTCAACCGTTAGCTTCATTCAAATCTACTAATCCGGTCTTTCCGTTTTTTTCCATTCTCAGAGCCCCTGTCAAAACGCCGAAAGATAACCCTAGAGAAATGTACAGAAAACATTCGGCGTGTAAGACAATGCAAGTACCAAAGGGCGCAATAATCCTCCTCGTCAGCTGTAGAGCCAGGATTGGCGCGGGTTTCCGTTGTGCAGCTAAATTTGGGGCCGGGGTGGTCCGGTTAACCCAGCATATTTTGTCCCGGGTCAGGACATATTGAGCACAGTTATTCCGTGCGCTATATATCCTGATTTTCGCGTACTTGTTATTCCATAAATGCAAAGTCGAATACCGTATGCCCACCGTGATGGTGCCAGTGATGCATGGAGGCGAACGGCTTGCGTAAGAAACTGGGGTAATGGACCGGCCCTTCTGCTTCGCTATACCTCGAAGGTGACAACTCTTCGATGCGGTTCAGCGAAACACCCTTGCCGTAGTGCAGGAAGCCCTGGGTCTGGGCGCAGCGGATGATTCCGCCATCGCTTCCGACCACGATCCCGGCGTTGCGCGCCTTGATGGGCGAGCGAATGATGGGATTCAATGCGTGGGGTGTCCACGTCGTGGCATCCGGTCGATCGGCATAAAACGCGAACAACTCGTCACAGTGGCTGGTACCGTCGGCGCGGTCGATATTGGTGAGCAACCACCAGTATTCGCCGTACGGAAAGACAATCGTATCGACCGCCGAAACGTCGCGCATCAGTACTTTGTGGATTTCCCATTTCAGGGGAAATTCAGTGCATTTCCATAATTCGATCGTTCGATTACCACATGTCTCCGGCACCATATACGTGGCGCCATCATGCTGAAAAATGAATGGAAAAGACAGGTGGTAAGGCAAGTCCAGGACCACGCCGAGGAAGTGAAACGCCCCATCCACATAGGTAGCGACCGAGATCTTGCCCTTACGTTCGCGGAAATAGTAATCCTCAAAAAATACATAGGGTTGACCTTCATGCGTATGGACGAAGGGATCGGCGAAAAATCGTCCTTTTGGCGGCTCCAGGATGGCTGCCGCGGACGTCACCATCTGCTCGCGCTCGGTCGGGCACATGGCGATGCGCCACGTGACGTTGCGCTTCATCGCCCGCCGCAGCACCACGCCGGAAATCATCCACGCCTGGCGCGCCAGGTAGGCGGCGCCGTCCCATTGGGCCGGCACCGGACGCGCCATGGCCGTATGGATCTGCAGGTCTCCCGCCACCACCGGCGGCGCGGGATTCTCGTGCTTGGCCCGCAAGGTGTCGAACAACATGAAGTTGCCCAGGCTGAGCGCGCGCGCCCGGTTCTTCAGCCAGAAAGGTTCGGTGTTGAAACTGCGTGAGTCCAGCAGCACGTCGTCCTGTTCAGTCACGCCCAGGCGCCACAACTTGACGGTGGTATGGTCGGCACGCTGATAAACCTCCCAGAAGCCGGCGTGGGTAACATCGGCCTTGCCTTCGAGTTCCGAATGCGCCAACAGCCAGGCGCCCCGCCGGGCAACGCTGGCCAGAAGCCCGCGCACGGCCGGCACGCCCAGCACCAGGATGATGTCCAGGTCCAATGCCCGCGCGGCGGCAAGCGCCTCGCTCTCGGACAGCATCAGCGTGCCGGTTTCGTCGCGCTGCAGCGTCAGCCGTATGAGAGGCGTGCCGGCGGGCACGGATTCGGTCAGCTCACGGCTCGCCAGCTGTTGCCGGTGGCGCGTATTCAGAATGCGGTTTTCCAGTCGGGCCACCGAACCGAGTCCCACGCTGGACCAGGGCAATGCCTGGCCACGCCGCGTCCCCGTCGCCTCGGCCACCAGCACCGCGGCGATTTCGTATTTTTCCTCTCGTTTCAACCAATCGGCGACTTCATGTACCCACCCCGGCTGGCTGGTCGCGCCCACGAGCAGGGCTACCTTCGCTTTGTCCATTGTTGTATCCAAAGTTGAGTGTTCATGCTCGGACTTGGCACAGATAGTGCGCGCTCTAATGCAAGCGCTCCAGAATGCGTTCACCCTAGACCGGACGAGCGACGGGCTGGCGTCCTCCGTAAGACGTAAGGACGAGACATGTCAGGCGCGCCCGCATGGCGGGCGCGACTTTCAACCTTGGGGATTAAGACAAGTGGCTCTGCAATGCGGGAAAAATGAAGCCACGGCTCATCAGTGGAGCCTTGCAGGTGTAGCTCTCATGCTTGTTGTGTCCACCGCTGCCGGATCGACCGGCAAACCAAATATGAAAACGGCGCCTACACCCTCTTGCGTAGCAAGGACGATATCGTTGCCATGCAATTGCAGGATGCGGCGTACAGTCAGCAAGCCCAGGCCGCCACGTTCGCCGCCGCGCGACTCGGCACCGGCATTGCTCCACACCGAAGCACGGGTGAACAGCGTGTCGCGCAGCCCTTTGGCCACGCCGGGGCCCTGGTCCGCGACACGCACTTCCAGACGCGCGCCATTGCGGCGCACGGTCACTTCCACCGTGCCGTCGGCCGGGCTGTGGCGAATGGCGTTGTCCAGCAGATTGGTCAGCACCCGTTCGATCATGCCCAGGTCGGCCCGTACCCGCGGCAGGTCCTGGTCGAGCAGCGCGCTCAAATGCACGCGGCGGGCTTCGGCCTGCAGCTCGAACTTCTGGAAGACGTCCTGGATCAGCTCCGGCAGGGAGAAGGCTTCGGTGTCGGGCTGGATCAGGCCGGACTCCAGCCGCGCCAGTTCAAACAGCGCCTGGGCCAGGCGCCCTACTTTACGGCTCTGGTCCAGCGCCACCTCCAGGTAGCGGCGGCGGTCTTGCGGACTCAGCGTCTTTTCCTTGAGCAGCAGGGTTTCCAGATAGCCATGCAGCGAGGTCAGCGGCGTGCGCAGGTCATGCGAGATGTTGGCGACCAGTTCGCGGCGCTGCTGGTCCTGGCGCGTCAGCTCGCGCCACTGCTCGGCCATGCGCGCCGCCATCTGGTGGAAGGTCTGTTCCAGTATGGCGATCTCGTCGCGGGTGTAAGGGGCAAGTCCGGCGGCGGCCTGCTCGCCGGGCCGCGCCAGGGCGGTGGCCGCGGCGGCGTCATCGCCGTCGAAATCGCGCAGGGTGGCGGTCAGGCGGCGCAGGGGCCGCGTGATCAGGTTGAAGGCGGCCAGGCCCGCCAGCAGGCATAGCAGCGCCACCAGGGCCATGGACCACAGCGTGGTGCCCAGCACCGAGCTGACGGCGACGTCGGCCGCCAGCATGTCGCGCGCTTCGCTTTGCAGTACCACATAGACGTAGCCATGCGGCTGGCCATCGACGTACAGCTGCGCGGCATTGAACACTTTGTGCCCGGTCAGGCTGCGGGGGTCGTCGCCGTAGATGGGCAAGGGATCGCCCGCCAGCAGGCGCCGCACTGGCGCAATGTCGATGCGGTCGCGCAGCATGTGGCCCCGCGGGGTGGCGTCGCCGACGATGCGGCCATCGGGGGCCACCAGATAAACCTCGACATTGGGGTTGACCGCCATCAGTTTGTCGAACAACTCGCGCACGGCGTCGCGGCGCAGGCCGGCGGCGTCCATCAGTTGCGAGGTGTCGGCGATATGCTGGGCCAGGCCCATGGACAGGCGCTGGGCGGTCTGCGCGTCGTGCTGGACATTGGCGCGGACCTGCAGCCAGGCTGACGCTCCGCTACAGGCCAGCAGCAGTACCGCGAAAACCGCGGCCAGCCGCTGGGTCAGGGTGAGACGGCGCCAGAGAGGCGGACGGGGCACGGCCTTGATCAACGATCTTCTCCCGGGGTGGCGAACTTGTAGCCTTTGCCCCAGACGGTGAGGATGCGGCGCGGCTCGGCCGGATCCTGCTCCACTTTCAGGCGCAAGCGGTTGATATGGGTGTTGACGGTGTGTTCATAGCCATCATGCTGGTAGCCCCAGACCTGGTTGAGCAGGTCCATGCGCGAAAACACCTGGCCCGGATGGCGCGCGAAGAAATACAGCAGGTCGAATTCGCGTGGTGTCAGCTCCACCAGGCGGCCGTCGACCCGCACTTCGCGCGCCAGCGCGTCGATGTGCAGGCCGCCGGCGTCCAGGCCGGCGCCTTCCAGCCGGGCATTACGAGCCATGGCGTCGCTGCGGCGCAGCAGCGCTTTGACCCGCGCCACCAGCTCCAGCATGGAAAAGGGTTTGGCCAGATAGTCGTCGGCGCCCAGCTCCAGGCCGACGATGCGGTGCAGTTCGCTGGAACGCGCGCTGGTGATGATGATGGGCGTATAACGGGTCATGGCGCGCGCACGGCGGCAGATCTCCAGGCCGTCGACGCCAGGCAGCATGAGGTCCAGCACCAGGGCGTCCCAACCGCCCGACTCCAACAGGCGCAGGCCGGTGTCGCCGTCCGCGGCATGCTCCACCGCGTAGCCTTCGTCGCGCAGGTGCAGGCGCAGCAGATCGGCGATGTGGGCGTCGTCCTCGACGATGAGTACACGTTTGGGGGCGGTCATGGTGGGTGGGATGGTGTGGGTGGGAACGGGGATTGTCGCCCCGGCAAGGGCGGGCAAGTATCACATTTAATTTAAGTTTGCGTGAGGACTTGGGGATGGCCACGGAGGAACAATGCGGTCATCGTCCCGGTGCTTGTGATGACGGACCGGGCTACTGACAGGAGCAAGGCTATGAGCACTGAACGTCGACATTTCCTGCGTAATGCCGGGTTGGGGGCGCTGGGGGTGGGGTTGGCAGGGTGGCAGATCTTCAAGCCGGCGGTTTCGGCTTCGTCTGGGGCCGCTTCTGCTGCATCTGCCACATCTGCCGCATCTGCCGCTGGGCCGCTGGCGGTGACCCATACGGACGCCGAATGGCGCGCCATGCTATCCGCTCAGCAATACGCGGTGCTGCGGCAGGAAGGCACCGAGCGGCCCTACAGCAGTCCTTTGAACGACGAGCACCGGGACGGGGTGTTCGCCTGCGCCGGCTGCCAGCAAGCGCTGTTTTCTTCCAAGACGAAGTTCGACAGCGGGACGGGATGGCCCAGCTTCTACCAACCGCTGGAGAACGCGGTACATACGCACGACGACCGCTCCTTCGGGATGCTCCGGTCGGCAGTCAGCTGCAGCAGCTGCGGGGGGCATCTGGGGCATGTGTTCAACGACGGGCCCCGGCCTACGGGATTGCGCTACTGCATGAATGGGGTAGCGATGAGTTTCAAGGAGCAGGCGGCTTAGGGCTGTCCAGGGTCCATTGCCACGGCATAAATCGCTCTCGCCGTGTTTGACAAAATTTCCGCATTTTTTTCGAGGCAATCATGATGAATTCCCACTCGTCTTCCCGCTTCTCCCTCCGCAAGCTGCCCACCCTCCTCGCCGGCGCCGGCCTGGGACTGGCCGTGGTACTGCTAGCCCCCCAACTCACCGCCCGCGCCGCCGAACGAGCAGTCTCCATCGAGGCACCAGCAGTCGATGAACCGGCTTCAAACGCGACTACCGAAACGGCTGTGTTCGCCGGCGGATGCTTCTGGGGAGTGCAAGGGGTGTTCCAACACGTCAAGGGCGTCACGCGCGCGGTGTCAGGTTACGCAGGGGGCGCAGCCAACACGGCACACTACGAGATCGTCGGCGAGGGACGCAGTGGGCACGCCGAATCGGTACAGGTGACCTACGATCCCCACCAGATTTCCTACGGCAAGTTGCTGCAGATCTACTTCTCGGTGGCCCACGACCCCACCCAACTGAACCGCCAAGGACCAGACTCCGGGACGCAATACCGGTCAACGATCTTCCCCGCCTCCGCCATGCAGCGAAAGGTGGCCGAGGCTTATATCGCTCAGCTGAATCAGTCTGGGGTCTACGGGAAACCTATCGTCACTACGCTCGAGGACGGCAAGACGTTCTACCCGGCGGAGGGGTACCACCAGGACTTCCTCGCCCATAACCCCAACTATCCGTACATCGTCTACAACGATCTGCCCAAGATCAAGAATCTCCAGGGGATGTTTGGGGATCTGTATCGGGATCAGCCGGTATTGGTTGCTGCTCAGGCGCAGTGATTTGTTTTTCAGGATCGGTTCCGTATCGGGAACCGATCCTGATTGGGCGGGGTAGCTTGGGGGATGGTTCCCGTTCTTGGGCCGGCTGTAGCCAAGGGTCTTGGGAGTCTGTACCTGACGCTCTTGGTCTGTACCCGAGGTGCTCCGGGAGTCTGTACCCGAGGTTCTAGCGTACGTCCCGGCCAGGGGGCAGTCCGCGGGCGGCAGGTCCGCGGTTTGACGCTGCGCGCCAAACTACCCTCGGCCACACCCGTGCGCCCCGCAAGTCCATCTCTCTCGGCGCTTCCAACAGCCGCCCGCGGACTGCCCCCTGACCGTGACTGAAGTGTCTTGCACTCGGAATACTGCCCTATCTCCTCGATTTTGGAGATCTTGCACTCGGAACACTGCCCTACCTCACTCCATCTGTAATCCTGACTCCCGGATCGCGGCGCCCAGGCGGTCTTTTTCTCGCTGGATGTGAGCGGCGAATTGAGCCGGCGTGCCGCCAGCCGGCTCGGCACCGTCGCTGGCCAGGCTTTCGCGGATTTTGGGATCCTGCAATGCCTCGTTCAAGGCGGCGTTGAGTTTCATGACGATGCCTTGCGGGGTGCCGGCAGGCGCCAGGATGCCATACCAGGAACTGGTCTCGTAACCCGACAAGCCCTGCGACGCAATGGTGGGAACACCAGGCAACGTCGCAAGCTCATGCGTGCCAGTCACCCCCAAAGGCACCAGGCTGCCATCCTTGATGTGAGGCAGAATCGCCACCACGCTGCTGAACATCAAGGGAACCTGGCCACTAAGCAGGTCAGTCAACGCCGGCGCCAAACCTTTGTACGGGACATGCGTCAGACTTACTTTCGCCTCGGTGGCGAACATCACCGCCGCCAAATGCGAGGATGAGCCATTGCCATTGGACGCATAGTCCAACTTGCCCGGCTCTTTGCGCGCCAAGGCAATCAGCTCGGGAACGGTGCGAATATGCAGGCTGGGCTGCGCCACCAGGACCATGGGCGCCTGCGCCAGCAAGGTGATGGGCGCAAAATCCTTGATGGCGTCATACGGCAAGTTCTTCCGTAAGTTCGGATTGATGGCATGGCTGCCTACACCCCCCAAGAACAAGGTGTACCCATCCGCCGGCGCCCGCGCCACGGTCTCGGCACCCACGGTGCCCCCCGCCCCCGCCCGGTTCTCCACGACGATAGGCTGACCCAAAATCTCACCCAGACGCCGGCCAACCGTCCGCGCTACGTTGTCATTGCCCCCACCCGGGGAAAACGGCACGATCAGGCGGATAGGATGATCCGGAAAACTTCCCGCCGATGGTGCCGCCATGGATTGGGCCGCCGTCGATGACCTCCCTGCCGATTGCGCCATCGCGGACCAGGTCCATCCGACCAGACTCGCACCACTCGCCAACGCCAAAGCCAGCGCCCACGTCCTTCGCTTCATGATGTTCTTCCTTGCGCTTATCAAGCACCCAACGCGGCGCGGGCGGCGCCCGTGCCGGCGATGCGACCGAAGACGGCGCCGGAGACCAGGCCGGTGCCGCTGGGATAGTTGAAATAGAAAAGACCTCCCACCATTTCCCCCGCGCAGTACAAGCCCGGCATGGGATTCAGGTGGACGTCCAGGACCTGGCCGTCTTCCGGCCGGATGCGTAAACCACCAAACGTGAATGTGATACCGCAGGTGGTGGCATAGGCGTGGTACGGAGCCGTGTCCAGCTTCTGCGCCCAATTGCTCTTGGGCGGCGAGATCCCGCGCGTGCCCAAGCCATCCTTGATGGTGGGATCGAACGCCACATCCGGTACGACGGCGTCGTTATAGGCCCGCACGGTCTCCAGGAAGCCGGCAGGATCCACGCCTTCCAATTTTTCCGCCAACTCCTCCAGGGTGTCGGCAGTGACCTTGGTCATCATCTTGATGCGGTACTCGGACCGCAGCAGATCATTGACCTTGGAGTCGAACACCTGCCAGGCAAATTGGCCCGGCTGCTTGAGCAGCTCGCCGCCATACTTGGCATAGGTGAAGGAATGGAAGTCATAACCTTCATCCACGAAACGGCGGCCATGAGCGTTGATCAGCAAACCAAAGATATAGCTGTGCTTCTGATACTGATCCCCGACGTTGACGTCGCCAAACTCAGGCGCATGCAACTCCCAACCGGTTGCATGGCAACCAGACCAATTGCCATAAGGCGCCGCGCCGATATCCAGGGCCATGCGCAAACCATCGCCCTGGTTGTAGCGGCTGCCGCGCACCTTGGCCAGCTCCCAGCCCGGCCCCAGATAGCGCGTACGCATTTCAGGATTGGCCTCGAATCCGCCGCAAGCCAACACCACCGCCCCCGCGCGAAAATCGACCGGTTCGCCCTGCCGCACGGCGTGCACGCCGCAAACGTGCTCACGCTCGTCCAACAACAAGTGCTTGGCACGGGTGCTGTAATGCACGTCGATGCCAGCCTGCTGCGCGGCTTTGTCGAGAAACTGCACCAGGCCCGCGCCGCCCCCCGACACTTCGATGGGCAAACGACCGAAAAACTTGCGGCGGCCATCCACCAGCCGCGACTGACGGCCATAGTTCGGCACGAAACGCGTGCCCTTGGAACGCAACCACACCATGGTCTCCAGGCTTTGCGTCACCAGGATCTCCGACAGCTCGGGATCGGTGCGGTAGCTGGTCAGGCGAAACAGGTCGTCGAAGAATTCATCAGTGGTGTTGGTGAAGAAATCACTGGTGGCGATCTCCTCCTCGGTCAGGTCGGTCACACGCTTGAGATCCTCCACCGACTCATACGCGAAACGCATCACGCCACCGGCGAAACGGCTGTTGCCGCCTGACTCGTCCTGCGAGGCCGCCTCGAGAATGGCGACTCGCGCCCCTTGATCACGCGCGGCCAGGGCGGCGCACAAGGCGGCGTTGCCTTTGCCCACCACGATCACGTCATAGTCTTGCTGGGTGTTGTGTGCGGTGTTGTGTTCGATGTTCTGTCTGGTGTTCTGCACTTCAGTCTCCTCCACGAACGGCTTCTTCAATACGCCGGGTCAGCGCGGCGATGCGCGGCAGTGCATCGATGGCGGCAAGGTCATCGGCGATGGCGCCCAAGGCGTCCTCGCGCAACACCATGCCGGCACACTGCATAAATTTGTGCCGGAGCAGATCCGCCGGCAAGGGATGAGCGGACGTGCGCCCCAAAGGCTGCTCGACGCCGGCACGCAGCACACGGCCATCGCGCAAGGTCAGCGCAACGTGTCCGGCGAAATGGTTGGCGCACTCGCGATCGGCACCATCCTGGTCGACCGGACGGCGCGCCGAGTCGCTGGCAAAGTCGCGCGCAATGCCGCTGACCGCGCCTGTCCAAGACCCATGGCCAGTACCAGCGATGGACCTATCGTCAGCGCCGGCGGTGGATCCACTGGTAGCGCCAGCGATAAATCCATTGCCAAATGCGCGCCGGCCGTCCGCGCCGCGGAAGCCGAACCGCTCCGCATCCGTACCCGCTTCGTCGTAGGCAACCGCGCGTACGCGAGCAAGGACTGCCGCGACACGCGGATCACGCCAGGCGGGATCCTCGAAATCCTTGGGCGCGACTTGGCCGTCGACCAGCGCGCGGGCCAGGACATATTGCAGGCTGAACTTGGCATCCAGCGCGCTGCGCGGTAGCGGCCGATTGGTATGGTTCAAGCGGCGACTGTGTATGGCGACGTCGATGATCTCGACATCCTCGGCCGCTGGGCGATACTCGCGCACCAAGGCCAGCATCGCGTCGATGGCGGGATGCGTGCTCCCGCAGCAGGCATACTGCTTGACGGCAACGCCCGGCTCGACGAGATCGTAAGGTGCGCCCCAGGCCGCCATGGCCTTGGCGATGTCATAGGTGCCAGGACCATTGAAGACGTCCAGAAACCCCTGCTTGTGCTCAAAGACAGCCGCGGCGTTGGCGGTGTAGCCAAGCCCCGCCAGGCGCGCGGCGTAAAGGCCATTGCGCGCGCAATGGCCCACATGCAGGGGTTTGGTCATGGTGCCGAAGTTGGCCTTGATGCCCGATGCGAACGATGCCGCCAGCGCCAGCGCGGTCGCGGTGGCGGCGCCATCCAAACCCATCAGGCGAGCACAGGCAGCCGCCGCGCCGAAGACGCCCAGCGTGGCTGTCGGATGCCAACCCTTGCGGTAATGATGCAGGTTGACGGCCATGCCCAGCTTGGTCTCGGTTTCGAAACCGGCGGCATACGCCGTGATGAAATCGCGTCCCGAACTGCCCAATTGCTCAGCCAGGGGGAGCAAGGCAGATACCAAAGGCGCCGAGGGATGCCCCCCCATGGTGTTGCTGCTGTCGTCGAAGTCCAGCGCATGCGCGGCAGCGCCGTTGACGAGGGCGGCATCCAGCACGCCCAGACGCTGTCTGGTACCCAGGCGTAAAGCGGGACCGGGCGCGCCATCCAGGGCCTGGCAAGCCAACGCTGCCGCGGCCTCGCCACTGCCCCCCAGTGTCACACCCACGGTGTCGAGAATGCCCACGCGCGCCCAATACAAGGCCTGCGCCGGCAGCGCTTCGTAGCGGAGCGCCGCCACGCGCGCGCCCAACCATTGCGCCCAGCCTGGCGCAGCGTCCGGCGGGACGTCGGGCCCGGTGTCTGTCTCCATCTCCATCGCTCCTGTCCATGGTCCTGAGGCGGAATCGTCGCAGGGCTGTAGGGGGCATGCTCTAGGGGCACGCTCTAGGGGCACGCTCTAGGGGCACGCGCCAGGGGCACGCGCCAGGGGCATGCCGTGGTTTGCGCTATGGGCTCGTGGTCGAGCCGGCTTTCCAGGCAGCTTTCACAGCCACTTTGATCCCATTTTCGATCCCACTTTCGATCCTACTTTCAAAATAGAGTACCACGGTATACTATTTTTCAGACAGCTCGAATCTTCCCCTTTTCACCCTACAAAACAGGCATCCTCCATGTCGACGACCGCCCTTTCGGACAATCGCTATACCCGCGGCATCGCCCGCTTCGTCTCTGAATTGCAGTACGAGGCGATCCCGCCGGAAGTGCTGACCCGCATCAAGCTGTTGATGCTGGACTCGATCGGTTGCGCGATCTATGGCGCCGACCTGGAATGGACGCGCATTCTGCAGAAGACGCTGACAGGGCTGGACACGACGCAGGCCTGCGCGGTCTGGGGGACGCCCTACAAGCTGTCGGCGCCGCATGCCGCGCTGGTCAACGGCACGCAGGTACAAGGCTTCGAATTGGATGACGTGCATCGCCAGGGCGTGCTGCACGTCGGCGCGGTGGTGCTGCCGGCACTGGCCTCGATCGCGGAAACGCGCCGCGGCATGAGTGGCCGCGACTTTCTTACCGCTGCCGTGGCGGGTTACGAAATCGGACCCCGCGTGGGCATCTGCATGGGACCCGAGCACATCGCGCAAGGCTGGCATTCGGGCGCCACGCTGGGGGTGTTCTCGGCCGCGGCCGGCGCGGCGCGTGGCCTGGGCTTGGACGTCGACCGCACGGTCCATGCGCTAGGCATTGCCGGCACGCAGTCGGCTGGCCTGATGGCAGCGCAGTACGGCGCCATGGTCAAGCGTATGCACGCGGGCCGCGCTTCGCAGAGCGGTCTGTATGGCGCCCTGTTCGCCGAACAGGGTTTCACCGGAATTCTCAACGTGCTGGAAAGCGAATACGGCGGTTTCTGCACCACCTTCTCCCGCTCCCAAGACCGCTTTCAGCTGGACGCGCTCACCGCCGACCTCGGCCAGGTGTGGCAGACGATGGGCGTGGCGCTCAAGTTCTACTCCTGCGTCGGCAGCAATCACAGCACGCTGGACGCGATACGCGCCATGCAGGCGGACCACGCCTTCGGGGCCGAAGACGTCGAGAAGATACTCGTGCACGGTTCGCAGGTCACCATGGACCACGTCGGCTGGAAGTACGAACCGCAGGGGCTGACGTCGGCGCAGCTCAACCTGCCCTATTGCGTGGCCACCTGGCTGCTCGATGGCGATTGCTTCGTCGACCAGTTCACCGAGGACAAGGTGGCCGATCCCGACCGCATGCGCATCGCCGAAAAAGTGCATGTGGCGCACGACCCGGAAATCACCGCCAAGGGTTCCAAATTCCGCCACAAGGTGCGCGTGGAGGTCACGCTGCGTGACGGCACGCACATGGAACGTACCGTGGAAGCGGGCCGCGGCAACGAGAAGAACTTCGCCAGCGAAAGCGACATCGTCGAGAAATTCGAGAAACTGGCCACCCATGTGCTGCCGCGCGCTCATGTCGAGGAAATCCGCGACTGCGTGCTGGGCCTGGACAAGCTGGCGGACGGCGGCGCCCTGCCGCGCCTGCTGGCGGCGCGGGGTTGAGGGACGTGGCCGCGGACAACGGAGCCAGCGCCAGCCGTCAATTGGCCGGGTTCGCGGCACGCCTGCGCTACGAGGAAATTCCGGTGGCGGTGCTAGAACGCGCGCGCGCCTGCATCATTGATACCCTGGCGTGCTGCGTGCACGGCGCCAGCCTGCCATGGAGCGCCGCCACCGCGGCCTATGCCCGGCGGTATGGCGGCAATGGGCCTTGTACGCTATTTGGTGTGCCAGCGGCATGCAGTATCCGGTCCGGCGATCCTGCGCCTGCAACGCCAGGTTCTGGCGTAGGTTCTGGCGCGCCGGCTCATGCCGGCGGCGCGGCCCGCGTCGGTGCGCCGGCCGCGGCGCTGGCCAACGGCGCGGCGGCGCATGCTTTTGAACAGGACAGCCTGCGCTTTCCGGGTGCCGGCGTGCATCCGGGCGCCACGCTCGTGCCAGCCTTGGTGGCCGCCTGCCAGGAAACCGGTGCCAACGGCCGCCAGGCCTTGACCGCCTTCGTGGCCGCGTGCGAAGTGCTCTTTCGCATCGGCGCGGCCACGCACCATAGCAGCGAAAAACTGGGCTTCCATGCACCCGGCCTGACGGGTCCTTATGGCGCGGCCATCGCGGCAGGCCTGATCCACGGCCTGGATGCCGACTGTCTGACGCAGGCGCTGGGCATCGCCGGCTCGCTGTCCGCCGGCCTGCTGGCCTTCACCAAGGCGGGCAACGGCGCCATGGTGAAACGCCTGCACCTGGGACGGGCGTCAGAGGCCGGCGTCGTCGCGGCCGCCCTGGCGGGCGAAGGCTATGAAGGTCCGGACACGATACTCGAAGGCCGCTACGGTTTTCTGGAGACGTATTGCAGCGACGGCGAACCCGGTTTGCTGACGCGCGATCTGGGCGACGCATGGGAAACGCTGAAAATCTGCTTCAAGCGTTATCCCTGCCACGTCACCGCCCAGGCCCCCATCCAGGCGCTCCGCGGGCTGATGGCGCAACACGGTTTCGGTGGTGCCGACATCGACGCCGTTGCCTTGGGATGCAGCGAGAAGATCGTCAGCCACCATGACATCCGCGCGCCGGCCGACATCATGGCGGCGCAGTACAGCGTGCCTTTCTGCGTGGCATTGGCGCAGTTCCGCGACCCGGAAGATCCGGCTGCGTTCGATGCGGATGCACTGCGGGACACGGCTATCCGGCAGGCCTGCGAACGCATCACGCTGACAGCGCAAACGGGCTTGCCCTCCGCCTGGAGCGCCAACCTGACGCTGCGGCTGCGAGATGGGCGGACGCTGACAACGTTGGCCGATGGTTTTCTGGGATTGCCATCCCAGCCCTTGTCAGCCGAAGACCAGCGCCGCCGCTTCCTGCTGCGGACCAGCGGCAGCATCGATGCCGGCACGGCTGGCGGCTGGTACGAGCGGCTGCAAGACCTGGAGAATCAGGCTGCTTTTCCGGTGATATAAAGCCTTTACGCCGCTTGGCACATCATCCTTGCGGGCCTTCCCCACCGCCGCGCTTGATGTGCCTGGACAGCAGGCCGGGACCCCCACGCTGGCGGATCTCGCTGAGCAACTCGCTATGCTGCAGCTGCACGCGCACCTTCAAGGCGTTGCGCACATGGCGGCCCATCGCCGCGCGTGCACCTTCAGCGTCGCGCCGTGAGATGGCCTCGCAGATTTCCGCGTGCTCGTCCAGCACTTGCCGCCGTCTTTCCTCGATCACCAACGTGGACACATTGCGATAGGCCGACAACGTGTCCGATGTGATGAGCAGAAATTTGAGCAGGAATTTATTGTGCGCGGCACGATAGATGGCCTCATGGAACACGCGGTTGTGCTCGTTCATGCGGTCGGGCTCGTCCGTGATTTCCTTTTCGGCCTGCACCAGGTGACGCAAGGTGGCGATCTCGGCCTCGGTGGCATGCTCGGCCGCTGACGCGGCGGCGGCGCCTTCCAGCAGCTCGCGCACCGTATACAGCTGCTGCATGGCAGCGTCGTCGATGGACGCGACGACCAGGCCCCGCCGCGGATGCGGCGTCAGCAGTCCCTCATTTTCCAGGCGGCGCAGGCCTTCGCGTACCGGCGTGCGGCTGATCCCCAGCCACTCGGCCACCTTGTATTCGGAGACACGATCGCCAGGCTTGATGTCGTTGGCCAGGATGGCGTCCCGCACAGCGTCGTAGGCGATGTCGCCCAGCAGAGCCTGGGAATCGGCAATTGTCTTCTTCATCAGGGATGATCTCGTTTCCCACGTTTACCAGGCCGCAGCATAACGCAGCAAGGCCATCCTTGCCTCGGCCAGGCGCTCGCGCGGCATCCCTGGCCAAGCCGGCAATGTCGATCCAAATCAAATTCATTTGTCGGCGTGCGCCCTGGCTCGTAGAGTAGCGGATATGCCACGTCCCCCTGGCACCGGCCCCTTTTCCCCGCGAACACCCGCCGCAGACGATGACTTCCACGCAAAACGTGACTGCCACTCAAAACACCCCGCAGCCCCTGCCTGCCGTGGATGCCCCGACGCTCAAGCGCTGGCTGCACGACGGCGGCGAAATCGCCCTGCTGGATGTGCGCGAACACGGCCAATACGGCGAGGCGCATCCTTTCTACGCCACGACGCTGCCCTATAGCCGCCTGGAAATCGAAGTCACGCGCCTGGTGCCCCGGCGCGCCACCCGCATCGTGCTGCTGGATGAGGGCGACGGCGTATCGCAACGCGCCGCGCGGGCGCTGCAAGCGTCGGGTTACAGCGATGTCCGCGCACTGGAAGGCGGCATGCCAGCCTGGCGCGCGGCCGGTTTCGGCGTTTTTGCGGGAGTCAACCTGCCCAGTAAAACCTTCGGCGAACTGGCCGAACATCAGTGGCACACCCCGCGCATCAGCGCGACGGACCTGGCCGAACGCCAACAGCGCGGCGATGACCTCATCGTGCTGGACGGCCGCCCCTACGCGGAATACGGCAAGATGAACATCCCGGGTGCCATCTGCTGCCCGAATGGCGAATTGGCTCTGCGCGCGCTGCAGTTGGCCCCCGACCCCGCAACCACCATCGTTATCAATTGCGCCGGACGCACGCGCAGCATCATCGGCGCGCAGACGCTCATCGACCTGGGTGTGCCCAATCCCGTGCTGGCGCTGGAGAACGGTACGCAAGGCTGGTATCTGGCCGACCTGCAACTGGAACATGGCTCAAACCGCAAATATCCCGAGGCCGTCGATATGGCGCAATTGCCGGTGCTGCGTGAGCGCGCCCGGCGGCTCGCCCGGCACCTGTCGGTGTCTGTCGTCGACGCCCGCCAGGTACGCGCCTGGTTGGACGAGTCCGGCCGCAATATCTTCCTGTGCGATGTGCGCACGCCGGAGGAATATGCCGCGGGGACGCTGCCCGGCGCGCAGCACACGCCCGGCGGCCAATTGATCCAGGCCACGGATCAATATGTCGGGGTGCGTGGCGCGCGCATCGTGCTGTTCGATGACGAAGGCGTGCGTGCCCTGGTGGTCGCCGCCTGGCTTACCCGCCTGGGCTGGGACGTCCATGTGCTGCCGGGGGGAGTGAGCGCCAAGGAATTGCAGCCAGGGTCAGGCGCCGCCGCCGCGGCGACTGACGCCTTGGTTTCCCCGACGTTCGAAGCCATCGCCGCCACCGATCTCGCCGCCGCCATGCAGCAAGGCGCGGCCTTGATCGACGTCCGCCCCAGCATGAGCTACCGCAAGGCCCATGTACGCGGCGCGCGCTGGTCCATCCGCCCACGCCTGCAAGCACTGGCGCTAACGCCGGAAGCCGACGTGGTGCTGCTGGCCGACGATGCCGGCGTCGCCGCCCTGGCCGCGCGCGAGCTGGCTGGCCTGGGCATCTTGCGCGTGCGCGTCAACGCAGACGGGCCGGCCTCCTGGCGTGATGCCGGCCTGCCGGTCGAAGCCAGTCCCGACCTGCCCGCCAACGCCGACTGCATCGACTATCTGTTCTTCGTCCATGACCGCCACGACGGCAACAAGGAGGCCGCGCGGCAATACCTTGCCTGGGAAACCAATCTGCTCAATCAGGTAGACGCGCAGGAACTCGCGGGGTTCCGGCTGTCCTAGGGATCTGAAGGTGAGTCCTCGCGTAAAAAATCGATCCGCGCGATGAAGCGAATCACCTTACGGAGCAAGAATTTTCGGATG
This sequence comes from Bordetella sp. LUAb4, assembly GCF_021325795.1. Lineage (GTDB taxonomy): Bacteria > Pseudomonadota > Gammaproteobacteria > Burkholderiales > Burkholderiaceae_B > Bordetella_C. The sequence continues at coordinate 1,225,908 of NZ_JAHPZX010000002.1, forward strand.
AACAATAAGACCTTCGAGTAATAGTCTCCGTCTATAAGGTCCATTACAACAATGACCTTTAAGATTTTGTCAGCTGGCGTATAGTCGATTCCGCCCTACCCTACGGGGCGACACCGACCGCCCCGCTGACAAGACGAGCCCGCTGTTGCGCATTCATCCGGCCGGCCCGCTGGACGCTACTGGCCAGACACCGCAGCGAAGCATGCGCTGGGTTCATTCCCCAACGGAGAGAACATGACTAACGAAGCGAAGTGTCCATTCAATCATGCCGCCGGCACCGGCACGACCAACCGGGATTGGTGGCCCAAGCAGTTGCGGCTGGACTTGCTGAATCAGCACTCCAACAAATCCAATCCGTTGGACCAGGATTTCAATTACGCCGAAGCTTTCAAGAGCCTGGACCTGGCGGCGGTGAAGAAAGATCTCGCGGCCTTGATGACGGATTCGCAAGACTGGTGGCCAGCCGATTTCGGCCACTATGGCGGCCTGTTCGTGCGCATGGCCTGGCACAGCGCCGGTACCTATCGTATCGGTGATGGCCGCGGCGGCGCCGGGCGTGGCCAGCAGCGCTTCGCGCCGCTCAATAGCTGGCCGGACAACGTCAGCCTGGACAAGGCGCGCCGCCTGCTGTGGCCGATCAAGCAAAAGTACGGCCAGAAGATTTCCTGGGCCGACCTGTTGATCCTCACGGGCAACGTGGCGCTGGAGACCATGGGCTTCAAGACCTTCGGTTATGCCGGCGGCCGCGAAGACACCTGGGAACCGGACCAGGACGTGTATTGGGGCAATGAGAAGACCTGGCTGGGCGGCGACGTCCGTTATGGCAAAGGCGCGGCGGGTCGCGATGCCAGCGACGAAGGCGTGCTGGTGGCCGATGCGGAAATGCATGGCCAGGAGGAAAGCCGCAACGACGACCGCCAGCTGGAAAACCCGCTGGCTGCCGTGCAGATGGGCCTGATCTACGTCAATCCGGAAGGCCCGGACGGCAACCCGGACCCGATCGCCGCGGCGCATGACATCCGCGAGACCTTTGCCCGCATGGCGATGAACGACGAAGAGACCGTGGCGCTGATCGCCGGCGGGCACACCTTCGGCAAGACACACGGCGCGGGGCCGGCCGACAACGTCGGCGCCGAACCCGAAGCCGCCGACCTGGAACTCCAGGGCCTGGGCTGGCGCAACGAGTTCGGGACCGGCAAAGGCGCCGACACCATCACCAGCGGCCTGGAGGTCACCTGGACGTCGACGCCCACCCAGTGGGGCATGGGCTTTTTCGCCAACCTGTTCGGCCATGAGTGGGAACTGACCAAGAGCCCCGCCGGCGCGCATCAATGGGTCGCCAAGAATGCCAAGGCCGACATTCCGCATGCGCATGATCCGTCGAAGAAGCTGCTGCCGACGATGCTGACCACGGATCTGTCGCTGCGCCTGGACCCGGCTTACGAGAAGATCTCGCGCCGCTTCATGGAGCATCCCGATGAATTCGCCGACGCCTTCGCCCGCGCCTGGTTCAAGCTGACCCACCGTGACATGGGTCCGCGCGCACGCTATCTGGGGCCTGAAGTACCGGCCGAGGAACTGGTCTGGCAGGACCCCGTCCCCGCGGTCGATCATCCTTTGGTCGACGACAAGGACATCGCCGCGCTGAAGCAGAAAATCGCCGCCACCCAGTTATCGGTAGCGGAACGGGTGGCCACGGCCTGGGCGTCTGCATCCACCTTCCGGGGGTCGGACAAGCGGGGCGGCGCCAATGGCGCGCGTATCCGCCTGGCGCCGCAGAAGGACTGGGAAGTGAATCAGCCCGCGCAATTGGCCAAGGTACTGGCGGCGCTGGAAGGCGTGCAAAAGGATTTCAATGGTGCGCAATCGGGCGGCAAGAAAATCTCCCTGGCCGACTTGATCGTCCTGGCGGGCTGTACCGGTGTCGAGCAGGCGGCCGAAAAGGCCGGCCATCGCGTGACCGTGCCGTTCACCCCTGGCCGCAGCGATGCCTCGCAAGCGCAGACCGACGTGGAATCGATCGACGCCATGCGGCCGGTGGCTGATGGTTTCCGCAACTACGTTCACCCGCGCGTCGGTATTCCGGCGGAGCATCTGCTGATCGACCGTGCGCAACTGCTGACGTTGACGGCGCCCGAGCTGGCCGTTCTGGTCGGCGGCCTGCGTGTATTGGACGTGCGCACGGGCGCGGAAACGCACGGGGTGTTCACCGATCGGCCGGGGACGCTGTCGAACGACTTCTTCCGCAACCTGCTCGACATGGGCACCGCATGGAAGCCGAAGTCGCCGGCGCGTGACGTCTTCGAGGGCCAGGACCGCAAGACGGGCCAGACCCGGTGGACGGGCACTCGCGTTGACCTGATCTTCGGCGCCGACTCCCGCCTGCGTGCTCTGTGCGAGGTTTATGCCAGCGCGGACGCGGAGAAGAAGTTCGTCGACGACTTCGTGAAGGCATGGGACAAGGTGATGAACCTGGACAGGTTCGATCTGGCTTGATCCGCCAGGCCAGGTTGGGGATGGCGCGGTTCGCGCTGTCCCCACCTGGATCCGAAAGGCCCGGTTTGGACGGTGGTCCGGCCGGGCTTTTCTTCATCAGATTTGCGCGCTGCAAAAGATGCTGAGGTTGAGCAGCGCGGTGCCGTTATTGACCGCCGCGAAAATCGCGAAGGAGTGGTAGCCCTCCGTCGGCCCCACCGCCACGCCCAGGAAGGTCAGACATCCCCAGTAGCCGTTCACCGTTGCAGTGTAGTTAACGGGATAACCTATATTCCAGCCCCCCGAATCGAGTTGTGCGCCAACAGTGACCGTACCCGGCGTCGCGGTGAGATAGCCTGATCCCGTCACCTGGATATCGGTGCTCGAGTCTGGCCACAGCACCATGCCTACCGTATTGCTGAGTTGCTGGACGCTGGCGCTGCTCACCCCGTTGGAGATGCTGGTATATCCGACCACCTTACGGCGGTTGAACCAGGACGCAACCAGTCTCGCCTGGTTTGTCCATTCGAACTGGCCCAAAGTGTTGGGGATGAGACGGCCCACCAGCGTTCGCGTTGGATCGCCGTTTTTGATCTCGACGCCATCACTATGCCTTGCATGGGCGACGCCATCCGCGACACGGCCTGCCTCCAAGGCAATCCCGCCACTGCCGTTGTCCTTGGCGAAAATAAGATAGGAGGTAGAGGCCGTCATCGCCACATTGGTAATCGCGACGCCGGCCGCGGGGACTCGATACTGTCGTCCATTGATCACCAAGCCATTCCCGTTGCAAGGGACCAACCGGCACTCCGTCGGCGAGACGTAGAGGAACTGACATTGGCCATGCTCACGCGCCAGGATTTCGTAGCGTGCGGTCGTGGCGTTCCACGTCATCAAACCCACGCCGGTCACTTCGATATCGGACCCGACATTCGCCGCCGGAATACTCGCTGCCGGGAAGATGGGTATGGTCTGCCCTGCCGAATAAACCCCCAGCGCCGCACGTGCGGACTCGGCGTTTTCGGTCAGGGCAGTGATAACGCGCGGTTGCGTGAAATAGAGGTGGGCAGCCCCCTCGGGTACCGCGTCGGTATCGTCCGGATAGGGGCTCAACTCGATGTACGCCGCGCCCGACCAGCGATAGATACGGTTGTCATCCAGCGCGACATAGATCTTGCCCGGCTCGCCCACCGCGGGAAACGCCGCGAGGCCGCTGAACTCCAGCACGTCGTCGACGTAGCTCGGCAGATAAGCCGCGGGGATCTTGCTATCGCTGCCCAGGGGCGCGACACCGTCGGCGGCACCTTTCTGCGCCAACGGCACAGCGGCGCTTCCCGTCGCTTGCGCCGCATCCGCGGCAGCCTGCGCGGCGGCCGCCCGCGTGCTTAATTCATCGATGTTTGCATTGGTCTTGCCGAAGGCCGTGCGTACCGGATCGCCGGTGCCGTCATTGGGATTCTGGCCGAGATAGATGGTTTGTAGCGTCATGTCGCGTATTCACTTGAGGAATAAAAAAATCCGCCTGCCGGCGGATGGTTGAGTGACGCTGCATGGCCATCGGGTAGGGTGAGGGGTCACCCCCTCAGCCCTCCCACACCACCGTACGTGCGGTTCCGCATACGGCGGTTCAGCTGATACGCTGGAGGCGACCCACCGTGTCGCGGATCGAGATCAGACCCAGCCCAGTGAAGTAGGCGTTAGGTAACGCCTGCTTCAAGTGCGAGGCCTCTGCATTCCACCAAGGCCCACGGCCGTTGACGCTGGACTTCCACGCCCGTTCAGGGCCCAGGCCCATAGCGGTCAGTTTGCGCGCTCGTGTCCGTGGACGTTTCCACTGCCGCCATAGCAGACAGCGCAACCGGCGCCGTACCCAACCATCCAGCTTCCTCATCCGGCCTTGCTGCAGGCTCAGCCGGAAGTAGGTTGCCCAACCCCGTAATAGCGGGTTCAGCACCTGGATCGTTCGGGCCAGTGACCAGCCGCGCCCTTCACGCACAATGTCCCGCACCCGATCCATCAATCGCCTGATGCTCTCCGGTGCGATCCGGATGTGCGCCTGCTTTAACCGCACAGCCACCCGGTACCCCAGGAACTTGCGTGTCCCGGGCCGAGCCACCGCGCTCTTGGCCTCGTTGATACGCAGCCTCAAGGCCTTCTCGAGATAGGCCCTGGTGCTGCGCATCACCCGCTCGCCCGACCGCTTGCTTCCGACATAAATGTTGCAGTCGTCCGCGTAGCGGCAGAACGCCAGGCCTCGGCGCTCCAGTCTACGGTCCAGATCGCTGAGCAAGATGTTTGACAGCAGCGGCGACAGCGGACCGCCTTGCGGCGTTCCCTGCGTTCGCGCCTGTTCCAGTCCCTCGGCCATCACCCCCGCTTGCAGGAAGCGGCGGATCAGCTTCAGAACCTCTCTGTCTTGCACCTGCCGCGCCACCCGGGCCATCAGCACATCGTGGTCAACCCGGTCGAAGAACTTCTCCAAGTCCAGGTCCACCACCCAATGCCGCCCGCCCTGCACGTAGGTCTGCGCCTGACGCACCGCGTCCAACGCACTTCGCCCAGGCCGGAAGCCGAAGCTGCTCGCCGAGAACGTCGGCTCATAGATCGGTTGTAGCACTTGGTGTAATGCCTGCTGGATGAGCCGATCCACCACCGTCGGCACGCCCAGCGTCCGTACCCCGCCTTGCGGCTTCGGTATGTCCACACGGCGCACCGCCCGCGGCATATACGTCCCTGCCAGCAGTGTCGCTCTTACACTGTGCCAGTGCGTCTTCAACCAGGTGCCAAGGTCTTCCACGGTCATACCGTCTACGCCGGCCGACCCCTTGTTCCTCAGCACCCGCTTGTACGCCTGAACCATGTTCGAGCGCTCCACGACCCGCTGCATCAGCGAATCGTCCTCCGATTTCGTTTGCCCAGGTGTCGCTGTGCGCGCCTTCGCACCCCGAACGCCCTCGGACAGCTTCCGGCCGCCTTCCTCGTCCAGGGCCCCTGTCGCCAGGGCTTCTGCATCCACAGCTCGCATCAAGATCACCCGTCCTACTCTCGGTATCCTCTGTTCAGGCCTTCGGTCGCGGGTTCTCATCGGCTCGCCGCCTTCGCCATCAACCTACTATGCCCTCTGCTGACTTCTGAGCACGCCTCTCGTCGCCTTCCGGCTTCGGTAGTCGGACTTCCCCGACACGGGCTCAGATCTCCCCGGGTATTGCACACCCACCTTCGCGCTTATACCTGTCGGATATACGTGGCACCGTTCCGTACAAGTATCGGGCTTCGACGAGTATGGCCGCCTCACCCCAATGACACGCCTCATCCGCTTCCTGTGCGTCAGGCCAGCGCTTTGCCAACCGGCTTCCTTCAGACCCCCAGTCACCCAGGTAGCCCTTGCCTTCGGCTAACTCTTCCCCTTGTCGGGCGAGTAGAGGACTTCCACCTCCTAGTGGGTGCGCCCTGCCGGGCGCACCATAAAAAAAGCCTCCAGCGGAAATGGCTGGAGGCCTGGATCAAATGGAATCGCAATCGCGGACACGCGGTCGCAGTGATGCAGCGTATGGCGAATACTCTACGTGCATCCAGACACTGGAGCCAGATGTCTGGACATCGTCCAGACATCGCCGGGGCATCTCCAGGACCTGTGCCGAGACATCACCGCGAGACCGCTGCGATACCGCCGGAACTTCGTGGCAACGAATGAATCCGGATCGAACACTACTGCGTCAGAACAATTTCTTCGCCTGCAGCGTAATGTTGAAAACGTTGTCCGGATCCTTGTATTGCGACGCGCTCTGATCGCCGATATCGATGCGCTCGTCCTGGTCGTAGGCATAGGACTTCCGCGAAAAATAGCGCACCATGCTGCCCTTGCTCAAGAGGTCATCCTTGAACAGCGCCGGACTGAAGTCCGTCTTGTGGCGATAGAAGTTGGCGCTGACGGCTACCAGCGTCCAATGGCAGACACCCTGGCCGTAGTAGTCCTCGTCCTTGAGCAGATCGAAGGTCAGCTTGCCGCGGTAGGTATTCGGCGCGACCCGCTGCAACTCGATAGGCGCGCGATATTCCGGCACGATAGTCGCTCCCGTGAAGCGGGTCAGCGGCACGCAGTTGGGTGTGTCGACCACATAATCGGCAAAGCCCTTGACCGGTTCGAAGGACAGCCGCGGATCGCTCACCGTGGCCGTGATCTCGTATGTCATCCGGGCATCCGGATTCAGCTTGATGTCGGGTTTCTTGTTGGCGGCGTGCGCGGACAGGGGCGCCATGCAGGCAAGACTCAGCACGACCGGAACACAGCGCAAGGACAAGGCCATTCCAACCTCCTGTTTGGCAGAGGTGGGCATACTACCCACGAATGCGGCACCGCGACGCATCGCTGAGACAAGTGCTTGCAATATGGCCCGACAGGACAGGACAAAATGCAGGGCTTCGGCTAATTTCCATTTTCATCCCGAACCGCTCAACGACCCTCTGGAGTATTCCTTCCATGCGTTCGACCGTGCAAGTCGTCACGATGCTACTGGCCGCGGCCAGCCTGTCGCCTGTTCTCGCCGATACCGCCAAGAGCGCGGGCGTGGCGCAGTTGGAAGGCAAATGGAGCTATGCCAGCGATTGCAATTTCGGCCACTACGCCGAGATGGAAGTAAAGCCGGGCGCAACCGCCACCACGGCGACCGGCAACTGGTCGGACGGCACGCGTAACGGCGGTGAAGCTGGGGAGTTGAGCGGGCGTTTCGAAGGCGGCAAGCTGTACGTGCTTCTTTGCACGGAAGACGATCTGCGTGACGGCAGCAAATGCGCCATCGGCGATCGAAAAGATGCCGGCGCGTATCTGAAGCTGGAGGGCAAGAAGCTGAGCTGGTACCGCTACTTCGGCCAAGGCGCCGATGGCAAGTACGAGAAATACGTGGATCTGCAACGCGGCACGATGAAACCCGCCCCGGAGGACACCTGCCCGGCGGACAAAAACTGAAACCCGAAGCCGGCTGAAAAACGAAAAGCCCGCAGAAAAACGAAAAAGCGGCTAGAAGAATTATCTTCTAGCCGCTTTAGGCTGCTTGACTGGTCAAGCAACAATATTGGCGCGCCCGGCAGGATTCGAACCCACGACCCCTTGGTTCGTAGCCAAGTACTCTATCCAACTGAGCTACGGGCGCTTTGGTAAAGAAGCGAGATTTTAGCACAACTTTTTTGCGTATTGCACGTGCATTTCACACATGCCGCAAAACCGCCGCGCGGCTTCCCGCTTTTACCGCCTTGCTCAAATACTGCTGCGTACTCGGCGTTGCATCCGTGTCCGCGTTCAAGCAAGAACGAAACTATAGCAGAATTTTAAATCTGTGCGCAAGTCCTTCGCGACAGTTTCGGAATCACTCAGGGCCCAGGCGCGCGCGCCCCGACATCCTGGTCGGCGAGCAACGCTTGCGCATCATTGCGCGCAAGAACACCTGCCCCAGCGCCGAAGCGCGCGACGCGCAATAAACTGTGCGCTTCGCCCCGAGAACAACAGGAGAGCGCTCCATGTCCATCCCCCGCAACGGCGCCGCGGCGTTGGTGTCCACGCTGGCCGCGGCCGGTGTCAAACGTCTGTTCACGCTATCCGGCAACCACATCATGCCGGTCTTCGATGCCTGCCTGGATGCAGGCATCGAGCTGCTGCACACCCGCCATGAAGCCGCGGCCGTCCACATGGCCGATGCCTGGGCGCGGCTGACGGGTGAACCCGGCGTGGCGCTGGTGACAGGCGGCCCCGGGCACGCCAATGCGGTGTCGGCGCTCTACACCGCCAGCATGGCCGAATCGCCTGTGCTGCTGCTGTCCGGCCACGCACCGCATACGCAGTTGGGGATGGGCGCCTTCCAGGAAATGCGCCAGACCGACATCGCCGCGCCTTTGACCAAGGCGGCCACGCTGGCCGCCAGCGCCGACAGCGTGGCGCAGGACCTGGTGCAGGCGCTGCGGCTGGCACGTTCCGGCCGCCCCGGCCCGGTGCACCTGAGCCTGCCGACGGACGCGCTGGAATCCGCCTGCACCCAGAACCTGCCCGACTCGGTCGACATCACGCCCGTCGCGCAGCCGCTATCCGCCGAGTCCGCACGTGCCTGCCTGGACGCTTTGGCGCAAGCCCAACGCCCCTTGATCCTGACCGGCCCCGCAGCCATGCGTGGGGCGGACCTGGAGGCATCGACGGCCCTGGAGCAGGCCTGCGGCATACCTGTCATCGGCATGCAGAGCCCTCGTGGCGTCGCTGATCCGGCCTTGGGGGCGTTCGCTGAAATGCTGGCGCAAGCAGATTGCGTCCTGCTGCTCGGCAAGCGCCTGGATTTCACCCTGAAATTCGGCACGGCACCCGCGCTCGCGGCCGACTGCACGTTTCTGCAGATCGATGCGGAAAGCCTTGAATTCGATCGCAGCCGCCGCGCGGCAGGCACACGCTTGACGCTGACGGCACAGGCGGACCACGGCAGCGCGCTGGCCGCGCTGCGCGATGCCTGCGCCGGATACACGCCCCGCCATGCCGCCTGGACCGCCGACGTGCGCGCGGCATTGGCCTATCGGCCCGCCGCGTGGACGACGGCGAGCGCCCAACAACATGGGCGTCTGCATCCTTATCAAGCGCTGGCCCCGGTCCAGGCCGTCCTGGATCGCCATCCAGACGCCGTGCTGGTGGCCGACGGCGGCGAGATCGGGCAGTGGGCGCAGGCCATCCTGCATGCGCCGGACCGGGTGCTCAACGGCGTCGCCGGCTCCATCGGCGCGGCGCTACCCTTCGCGGTGGCGGCCAGCCTGGCGCGACCGGGCGCGCCTGTCGTGGCGGTGATGGGTGATGGCACCTTCGGGTTCCACGCCGCCGAAATCGATACCGCCGTGCGCTATCGACTGCCCTTCGTCGTGGTCGTCGGCAACGATGCGCGGTGGAATGCTGAGTACCAGATCCAGTTGCGCGAGTATGGCGCGCAACGCACCGTGGGCTGCGAACTGCTGCCCACGCGCTACGATCTGGTCACGCAAGCCTTCGGCGGCCACGGCAGCCTGGTGACGATGGCGGAGGCCGTGACGCCGGCGCTGGCGCAGGCACGCGGCTGCGGCCTGCCGGCCTGCGTCAACATCATGATCGAAGGCTTGCCCGCGCCGGTGGTGAAGCGCCAGGGATGAAGCGGTGGGTATGACCTGACAGGCGTGAAGCTGCTGGCGTGAAACGACGAGCAGGCAGCGCCACGCATGCGGCGCGACGCATCAGCCCCCCAGTTGATGCGCCAGCGCCACGATGATAGGCCCCAGTACCGGCAGCAGGACGTTTGCCACCGCATAAGTCACCGTATAGCCCAATAGCGGCACGGCGCTGCCGCTGGCCGCCATGATGGCGCTGATGGAAGGCGTGCTGACGTGCTGGCCGGCGATCGCCCCGACCAGCAGCGGACCGGGAATCTTCAGCAGCTTGTGGCCTACCCACAGCGACAGGCTGGCTGGCCCCAGGGACACCAGCAGGCCGATCAACGGCAAGGCCAGGCCGTGTTCACGCACCAGCGCGATGGCCTGCGGCCCGGCGGACAAGCCGACGCAGGCCACGAAAATCGCCAGTCCAAGATCCTTGAGCAATTGCACCGCCGCGCCGGGCAAATGGCCGATATTCGGCCGCCGCGCGTTCAACCATCCACACACCAGGCCGCTGACCAGCGCCCCGCCGCCACCGCCCAGCGAAACCGGGATACCGCCGATCCGCGCGCCCAGCGTGCCGATGGCCAGCCCGGCCACGATGCCGGCGCACAGGAACACCAGATCGCTACCGTCCGATGTGCGCAGCTCATCGCCTATGCGCACCGCGGCGGCGGCCACGCGCGCTTCGGCGCCGACCAGCGTCACCACGTCGCCATATTGCAGCACGGTCGACGGGCCCACCGGCAGCGCATGGCCCGTACGCACGATGGATTGCACGAACACGCCGTGCGCCGCCCTGGCCGACGCCCGCTGCGCCAACTGGCGCAGGGTGCGGCCATTGACACCCTTACGGCCGACCACCACCGTACGCGTGGCCAGACGAAGATCATCGGCCTGGGCCTGGTCTTCCGGCAGCTGGATCTCCGGGCCGATCACCGTCGTTCCGCGCACGGCGTTGCCGCGCGCCGCCAGCACCACCACGATATCCCCGGCCTGCAACAGCGCTGTCGGGTCCAGCGAGATGGCCGTGTCACCGCGCAGCACCTTGCTGATGGCGGAGCGGCCGCCCAAGGCCTGCTCCACCGCGGCGATCGTCTGCCCCGCCGCCTCGTTCACGCGATGCGCGCGGCCCACCAGGCGCGGCATGATGGGCTGATCGGACTGATCCGCCGCGGTATTCACGTCCAGCTCTTCTTCCAGCTTGCGCGCGGCCTGGCGCAGATCGATGCCGAGCAGGGCCGGCGCCACCGCGCTGGTGAAAAACACGATGCTGATCAAGCCGATCAGATAGGTCAGCGTGTAGGCCGTGGCGATATTCGACTGCATGCGCAGTTGATCCGCTTCGGACAGGTTCAGATGCCGCAGCGCCTCGGCGGCCGTGCCCACCACCGCGGACTCGGTGGCGGCACCGGCGGCCAGCCCGGCAGCGGTGCCCGCGTCCAGATGCAGCAGCCGCGTCGCCACCAGCACGATGGCCAGCACCAGGACAGCCTCGATCAACGGCAAGGCGATATAACGCAGGCTGGAGCGGTTCAGGTTGGCAAAGAATTGCGGCCCGCCTGAATATCCCATGGCAAAGATGAACAGGGCGAAGGCGACGTCCTTGGTATCGCCCCCGACGCTGCACCCAGTCTGGCCCAATACCAAGGCGACGATCAGCGTCCCGCACACGCCGCCCAGTTGGATGGGGCCCACCCGCAAGCGGCCAGCCAGAAAGCCCAGGCCCACCGTGACGAACAACAGAGCGATCGGAACATCGCTGAAAAAACCGACCGAACACGTCATGGCGTCCTCTGGCGCGACCTGCGCCCCTTTTACTCGCCCTTGGCCCCGGGCTAACCGCTTGGTTTACCGCTTGCTTGGAGTCTTCGTGGATGACTTGGAAAACGCTTTGGAGAGCGCCTTTGAAACCGCCTTTGAAGTCTTCTTTGAAGCCGCCTTTGAAGTCGCCTTGGAAGTCTTCTTTGAGGCCTTCTTGGAAGCTTTCTTAGCGGCCTTCTTCGCCGGCACGTCCGCGGTCTTCTTCGCCGCCTTCTTGGCCGCCTTCTTGGCTGCCTTCTTCGCCGGCACCGGCACATCGGCCTCCGCCACCCTGACCTCGGCCGCCCACACCGCGGCGGCACGTGCTGACTTCTTGCGCTTGCCCGCCGTTGCGGCGACAGGCTCGGGCTGGGCGATGTTCGATGCCACCTTGCGATCGGCCGGCGCCGGCTGCGCGCCCACGCCCAGCTGCGGCACCACGCCACGCGGACCCGAATGCACCTTCGCGCCAGTCTGCCAGGCGTCGACGTATTCCTTGGCCGCCTCCACCATGGCCTGGCCGATACTGGCGTAGTCCGCCTCGTTCAGATTGGCCAGGGACACCCGAATCGACCACGGCGGTCCGCCAAAACCGCCACCATCCATCAACACCACGCCGGACTTCTCCGCCAGGCGGAACAGGAAATCGACCGGTTCATAGTTCTTGCGCATGTAGTCGCAAAACTTGTCGCCGTACGAGTTCTGCGCCCACACCATGAAATCCAGTTCGACGTAATACCAGGCGCGCTGCTTGTCCTCGGGCGGCAGTGGAATCCCCAGGCCACGCCACAGTGCGTCGCGGCGATCCTGCACGATCTTCATCGTCAGGTGCTTGTAGCTGTCCTTCAGATCCAGCAAATGGGACAAGGCGAAAAACGCCATCTGCACCTGTTGCGGCAGAGACAGCCCCGCGGTGTGATTCAAGGCCACGTCACGGCTGTCGGCCACCATGCGGTCGATCAGCTTGAGCTTTTCCGGTTCCAGGGTCAGGGCGCCATAACGTTGATGCAGCCGCTTGCGTTCCTTGCCGGGCAGCTTGGCGATGCGCTGGTCCATGCGGTTCTGCTCGTGGATGGCGATCACGCCCAGGCGCCAACCGGTGCAACCGAAATTCTTCGAGAACGAATACACGCAGATCGTGTTGGCCGGCACCTCGGCCATCAAGGAACGGAAATTGGGCACGAAGGTCCCGTAGACATCGTCGGTGACAAGAATCAGGTCAGGATTCTTCTTGATGATGTCGACGATCTGCGTCATCTCCATCGGATTGAAAGCCACCGACGGCGGATTGCTGGGATTCACCGTCACCGCCAGCTTGATCTTGGGATCCGCCAGCTTGGCGATTTCTTCCGGCGGATAATGCCAGTCATGGGTGCCGTCCGCGCGCAGGCTGCTGGCATTGATCGGCACGATCTTGAACTGGAAGCGCTCCAGATGCGAGATTTCGATATAGGGCGTGAACGTCGGCAGGAACAGCGCGATCTTGTCGCCCTGCTTCAACAATCCATTCTGCTGCAGGGTGTCGAAGATGTAGCACATGGCCGCCGTGCCGCCCTCGACGGCGAACAGGTCGAACTTTCCTTCGGGCGGCCGGCCGTCGCACATTTCCTTCATCAGGTAATCGTGGACGATCTGCTCGGTATGAACCAGCATGCGATCGGGCACCGGATAGTTGTCACCGATGATGGAGTCAACCAGTTCGTGAATCCACGCGTCGGCGTCGAAACCCTTTTTCTTGACGCCGTATTGGTGAACGCCGCCCAGAAAATCGGCGCCCGGCGCGTTCTTGTTCTCCAGCAGGAATTCGCGCAGCCTCAGGGCGATACCCGGCTTCTCGGGCATGCCGGCCATGATGCCGTGGTCATACACGCGGCGCGCCTCGGCCATGGCGAAGTGGCCCAGCAGGAAGAAGGCCTCGCGCGGCTCGGTGGCGATCCAGTTGGGATTGCCGCGCCCCGCATTCAGCATGGTGGCGGTGGAGATCTTCTGGCGATCACGCGCCAGGTTGATAAGAAAGTCCTTGAGCTCGAAGGGCGATAGCTGTTCCATCTCCTTCTGACGTGAACGCGTGGTCTTGAGTGCCGAGGCCAGATCGGTGCGGACAGGCTTAGAGAGGGTTTTCGCGTGCGCGGTCATGACGTCTCCAAAAAATCAAGGCGTGAAACAGGGGCGAGGCGGCGAGTTGCCGGGCCTTGGGGCGCTCGGTCCCCAAAGGCGGGAAGGATTCTTGCCAGGCCTAAGCCATCAGCAGAACGATGACGATGCCCCAAATGATCAGCAAGGTATTGCCGATCGCATAAGGGATGGTGTAGCCCAGGGCGGGCACCTGGCTTTTGGCGGTTTCCGTGATCTGGCCGATGGCCGCGGTGGTGGTCCGCGCACCGGCGCACACCCCCAACGCGATGGCAGGATGGAACTTGAAAACGTAGCGCGCCAGTGGCACCCCTATCAGCATGGGCACGGACGTGGCGACGATACCTGCCAGGAACAGCTTGAAGCCCAATTGCCGGAAGCCTTCGACGAAACCCGGTCCCGAGGAAATGCCCACGACGGCGACGAAGGTGGTCAGGCCGACCGACGTCAGGAACCAGTGCACCGGCTCGGGCACGCGGCCGAAGGTGGGATGCACGGATCGCAGATAGCCAAACACCAGCCCCGCGATCAAGGAACCGCCGGACGTCGACAGCGTGACAGGAATGCCGGCCACGGTCAGCACCAGCGAACCCAGCAGACCACCGATGACGATGCCAAAGCCTACGAAAACCATGTCGGTCTGCGCGGTCTGGCGATCCGCGTAACCCAGCTTGTCGACGACTCGTTCGACGTCGCGCTTGGCGCCGACGATGAAGAGGTGATCACCACGGTCCAGCTTCAAGCCCCAGTTGACGGGCATGTCATGGCCACCACGTACCACCTTGCGCAGGAATACACCGCGCCCCAACGAAGCTTCAGGCATCGCCGAGATCTCGCGCAGCGTCTTGCCGGCAAGTTTCTTATTGGTCAGCACCACTTCGATCAACTCGGCGGGCAGGTTGATCAGTTCGTGATCCTCGACTTCCGCACCGATCTTGCCGGCGGCCTGCAACACCAGCACGTCATGGCGGCCCGCCACGCCCAGCACGTCACCCGCCTGCAGCACGGTAGTGGGCATGGCATCGACGACACCGCCATCGCGGCGGATACGCTCGACGAACACGCGGTCATCGGCGAAGCGCGCCTCCAGGTCGGCCACGGTCTTGCCGACCAGATCGGCCTGATCCAGGCGGTAGACGCGAGCGATGAATTTGCGGTATCCCGACAGCTCCAGGGAGTCCTGGCCACCGGACATCTGCGCTTCGTATTCCTGGCACGCCTTGACCAGGTCCACGCGCATCAGCTTGGGACCCACGCTGGCCAGCAGCCAGGCGCTGCCAATGGTGCCGAAGATGTAGCAGACGGCATAGGCGACCGGAATGCTGTCTATCCACTGCTTGCGCGTGGCTTCATCGACCTTGGTCAAGCCATTGATGGTGTCCGTGGCCACACCCATCACCGCCGATATGGTCTGCGCGCCCGCGAGCAAGCCGGCTCCCGTGCCGGCATCGAAGCCGAAAGCGACCGCCGTGCCCCAGCTCGCCAACAGGCAGATCACGCATAGCACCACCGCGAACAGGACCTGCGGCAGACCGTCGCTTTTCATGCCACGGAAGAATTGCGGGCCTACGCCATAGCCCAGGCCGAAAAGGAAAAGCAGAAAGAAGACTTGTTTGACGACAGGCGCGATCTGGATATTGAGTTGGCCAACCAGCACACCGACCAGCAAGGTGCCGGTCACGGCTCCCAGGCTGAATCCCCCGAGTTTCTTGGCGCCTATCCAGTAGCCCACCCCCAAGGTAAGAAAGATTGCGAGTTCCGGATACTTACGCAGCGTGTCAAACAGCCATTCCATTCCATATCTCCTAGAAGAAACCGGGGAAAGCGGTCGGATGTCTGCGCGCAGCCGTGCGGCGCGCGTACACCCGTGGCTCTTGGCGATATGCGTCGTCGCTATAAGCCGCCTGCGTGAATCAAGTGCAAACTTAAATCGCAAACACTAAACATTGGATGACACAAAATTGCGTCAATCTTGACATAATCAGCTGATTGCAAGCCTAGATGCGTCTCCCTTTATTTCGTAACTTTTTATGACTCATCAAGCCAGGCTTGCGAGTATTCCGATATAGAACAATGCAAAGCGCCGCACGCGCAGACGTCATCGCCGTGCGGCCGTCAGGCAGCGTTTATCCGCCGTTCCCAAACCAGGAGAACTCAATGCGCATTTCCCGTGTCCTTCCTTCGCTCGTGCTCGCGTTCGCCTGCGGGCAAGCTGCCCACGCTGCGGGCGTGGGGTTTATGAACAACACCATCGTCGCCCACATTCCCAAGCAGGAGTGGCCGCAGTTCGAGAAAACCGTAGGGCAAGTGTTGAACGATTCACCCGATGGGACAACCACGACGTGGACGACTCAGACCAAACGCATGAAGGGCGGTCCGGTCACCGTGGCATTGACGCCCAAGAACACGAGCAATGAAGGCAAATGCCGCCTGATGTCGGCCGAGGTTGCGCAACAATCCAAAAAGGAACATTGGCAGTTTCTGTTCTGCAAGAACGAGCAAGGCGCCTGGCGCGCCAGCAGCGATTGACATACTGATAGCCGCCCGCGGCTTGCCGGGTGCCTTGGTGCCGGGCAAGCCGCGGACCCTATCGTGAGAAGATAGGCCGAGAAAAAAATCTCTTGAGCCAGTAGAAGGAAGGCGAGTCATGGAAGCAATCGGGATCACCCTGGCGATGTTTGCCGCCGTGTTGGTCAGCGGCATGGTGGTCCGGGTCCTACCCGTCGCGGTGCCGCTGCCGCTGGTGCAGATCGCCCTGGGTGCGCTGATCTCCAGCTTTTCCAATCACGGCGTGCAGCTCGATCCGGAAGTCTTCTTCCTGCTGTTCTTGCCACCCTTGCTGTTTCTCGACGGCTGGCGCATTCCCAAGGAAGGCGTGCTGCGGGATAAATACTCCATCCTTGAGCTGGCTTTCGGCTTGGTGTTCATCACCGTGCTGGGGGTTGGCTACTTCATACATTGGATGATTCCGGCCATGCCCTTGCCGGTGGCGTTCGCCTTGGCGGCCATCGTCTCGCCCACGGATCCGGTGGCGGTGTCGGCCATTACGCAGCGGGTCGCCATTCCCAAGCGCATCATGCACATTCTCGAAGGCGAGTCGCTGCTGAACGATGCCAGCGGCCTGGTCGCCTTCCGCTTCGCCGTGGTGGCAGCGGTGTCCGGCAGCTTCTCGCTGGGTTCGGCGGCTTTGTCTTTTTTGTGGGTGGCGATAGGCGGCCTGGCCGCGGGCGCCGTCTTCACGCTGCTGGTGACCGCCGCCAAAAACCTGTTCACCCGCAATTTCGGTGAGGAGCCAGGCTCCGAGATCCTGTTAAGCCTGATCATTCCCTTTGGCGCCTATGAGTTGGCCGAACATATCGGCGCCTCCGGCATTCTTGCCGCCGTCTCCGCGGGTGTGGCCATGAGCTACGTGGAGTTGTCCGGCAAGTCCATGGCCATCACGCGTATACAACGTAATGCCGTATGGAACATGCTGCAGTTCACCTTGAACGGCATCATGTTCGTGCTGCTGGGTGAACAGTTGCCCGCCATCTTCAATGGCGCGGTCAGCGTGGTGATGGACACGGGGCATTTGAACCCTTGGTGGTTGCTGGTCTACGCGGTGGCCATCAACGTGGCGCTGGCCTTGTTGCGTTTCAGTTGGGTGTGGTTGTCACTGGCCATCGGCCGTCGCATCGCCGCGCGCCGCGGCACGCTGGTGCCGGAACCCAGCATACGACTGATGCTGGCGGTGTCCCTGGCGGGTGTGCGGGGCGCCATTACGCTGGCGGGTGTGCTGACGCTGCCTTTCGTGGTGGACAGCGGCGAACCATTTCCGGCGCGCGATCTCGCCATCTTCCTGGCCGCCACGGTGATCATCGTTTCCCTGATCACTGCCAGCATCGGCTTGCCGCGCCTGTTACGCGGCTTGGACGTGCCGGAGGAAGGCGAGCACCATCGCCAGGAAGACCAGGCCAATGCGGCCGCGCGGGAAGCGGCGCTGAAAAGCATCGAAGCCACGGCGCACGACATGACGGTCAAGAACCCCCAGGCTGATCCCACCGTTTATACGGAAATCGCCAACCGTCTCATGACCAGCCTGCAGCAGCGCGCCACGGGTGGCCTGGACCAGGACGTGGAGCCGGAGATCATCAAGCAACATCAGGAAATCGAGCGGCAGATGCGGCTCGCCGCGTTGGCGGCATCACGCAGCGAGCTTTATCGCATGGCACGCCAGGGCAGGCTATCGGACGAGATGGCGCGCCATATGGTCAAGGGGATAGATTTGCAGGAAGCGCGTCTGCGGGTTTGATGGGGAGCGCCGTAGCTGCCGCCGCTGCCACGGCAGGCGTCACGGCGGTGGGCGGCGGGCTGCGGGAAATGCGCTTCAAGCCGCGTCAGTAGCGCGAGGAAAATCCCTGGGGAGGCTCGGGACGCATCGACGCTCCATCAATGGCGCGCCCTTTTTCAGGCGGTGTCCGGCCGCCTGGCGTGCCGGGCCAGGAAGCGATCCAACTGCCCGGCAAAAGCCCTGCTGTCCTGCTGAGAATAGGAAGAAGGCCCACCCGTCTCGACGCCCGCGCTACGCAACTGGTCCATCACGTCACGCATGGTCAGGCGTTCCTGGATGTTCTCGCGCGTGAACCAGTTGCCGCGCGGATCGAGCACATGAGCGCCTTTGTCCAGGGCACCGGCGGCCAACGGGATATCCGCGGTGATGATGAGGTCACCCGCTTCAGCCATCTCGACGATGCGTGCGTCGGCCACGTCGAAACCCGCCGGCACTTGTATCGACTTGATGAAGGGCGAAGGGGGCGTGCGCAGATACTGATTGGCCACCAGCGTTACGCATACCTCGACACGCCTTGCGGCCCGAAACAACATTTCCTTGACCACGCCCGGACATGCGTCCGCGTCAACCAGCACTTGCATCACGCCATTCCGTTGATAGAAAGAGCGGCCATAGTACCGCCCCGGCGCGCGCCACCGCTTTGCGCCACGCCAAGCCCCACCCCCACGTCTATCCCTCGCGCCTGTGCGCCTTGAAGAATTGCCACATCAGCAAGGACGCGTTGGGTCCCTGCCCGGCGTGGAAACGCACCCGGCCGTCGCCGCCGCTCCACGCATGGCCCAAGCCAGGCACCTGGCACAGGCTGACGATAGCGCCACGGCGCGACGGGGTGTCCAGACGATGGTAATGGCGGGTGCCGCCAACGGCCAGGTCCTGTGCCGCGATCGGACCATCCTCGCCGATGTCGATGCCATTGATCCAGGCGAATTGTTCGAACAACTGACCGCCGTTGCGCTTGTCCACGATGTGATCATCGTCGCCTTGCATGATGATGGCGGGCATGCCGGCGAATGCCGTACGATCCCGCAGCAGCGCTTTCAGGGCCTCGCCCGGCACCGTCGACACGCCATGCCGCATCACGCGCAGACCTTGACCTGCGTTATGCGCCGCGCTCAGTGCCGCGCCGGAATGCATACCCAAGGCCGCGAACTGGCCGGGGTGCAGCAAGGCAGTCAACGCCGCCATATCGGCGCCGGCGGACAGCCCGGCGATGTAGATGCGCGCAGGATCCGCGTGATAATCCGCCGCCGCGGCCGCCGCGATACCCGCAATCGCATCGGCTTCGGCGTAGCCATGCGCGGAATCCGGCTGATACCAGTGCCAGCAGCGGTTCTGCTGCGCGCGCCGTGATTGCTGCGGATAGACCAACAGCAATCCTTCACGATCCGCCAGCCTGTGCATGCGCGACCCCACCGCGAAGTCCCTGGCATTCTGCTCGCACCCGTGCAGCATCACGAGCATTGGGCAGCCGGTGCGCAAACGCGTCGGCACATACACGAAGTAGGACAGGCGTACGGGCCACACACCGGGCGTGGCCGGCGTGCTGTACACCCGTGCTTTCCACGTTCCCGAAAATTTGGCAGGATCGAAGTCCGATCCTTGCTCCACCGGCATCTTGCTGATCGCCGGGTGTTTTCTGGCGACCTTGTCGGCCGACTTGCGGGCGACCTTTGCGGCAGGCTTCCGAGCGGCGGGCTTGCTCATCATCTCGGAGAACAAGGCGTGGGGGGCCAGTCCCCATGCCGTGCGCTGCAGACGCGCCATCTTGCGTACAGCGGAAAAAAACAATGCAGTCGATTTATTTCGCGTCACGTGGAGCCCGGTGATGGCGTGCTTGATGCAATCCATTAAACCGGGTTTGCTGCAACGCAGCAACCGTAACTCGTAACGGTTACCTTTCGGCGGCGCCGTCGTTCAAGTCGGCGCCCGACGGCCTAAGGCGGTGTGCAAAACGGCACTCAGGTCATCCGCGCGATAAGGCTTGGCCAACACCGGAATACCTTCGGTTTCGGCCGACCTGGCCTCCTGGCCCATATAGCCCGTGGTCAACACGATGGGCAATTCGCGGCGGCGCATGCGCACTTCGCGCGCCAGCGCCAGGCCACTCATGCCACCGGGCATCATGATGTCCGAAAAAACCACGTCGATACGCCGGCCATCGGCCAGTGCGCCCAAGGCGGCGGCGGGACTGGCGACGCGGGTGGCTTCGAAACCCAATTGCGCCATCATTTCACCTACCAGCGCGGCGACCTCGTCGTCGTCTTCCACCAGCAACACATGCGCGGCCGCGCCGGCCGTAGCAACCGGAGCATGGTCCATCAGCACGGATGCCTGCAGTGGCTTCAGGCAGCGCGGCAGCATAAGCCGCACTTCGGTGCCCCGCCCCAGTTCACTGAAGATCTGCACATTGCCGCCGGACTGGCGCGCAAAGCCATAGGCCTGCGCCAGTCCCAGGCCCGACCCCTTACCCACGTCCTTGGTAGTGAAGAAGGGTTCGAATACACGCGCCTTGACCTCGTCGGTCATGCCGGTGCCCGAGTCCACCACCGACAGGCTGACGAAGTCGCCATTCAAACCGCCTTCATCGAGGTCCGGCACATTCTCGCCACGAATCTCGATCGTGCCGCCACCGGGCATCGCGTCACGCGCATTGACAGCCAGATTGAGCAGCACCAGTTCAAGTTCTCCAGGATCCACCTCGACCAGCCACAGCCACTCGGGAAAGCGCAGGCTGACCTTGATGTCGCCACTAAGGCTGCGATCCAGCATATCCCGCATGCCATCGACCTGCCGGACCAGATCGACAGGTTGGGCCTGCAGGGCCTGGTGCCGGGAAAAAGTCAGCAGTTGGCGGGTCAGTCCCGCGCCACGTTCCACGGCCTGGCGCATGGCGCGCAGCAAGCGGGCGCGGCGCTCTTGGTCGGCCAGGCGATCGAACATCTGCAAGCCGCCCGAAATCACCATCAGGAGATTATTGAAATCGTGCGCCACGCCGCCGGTTAGTTGGCCCAAGGCTTCCATTTTTTGGGCATGGCGCAGGGACTCCTCCACCAGCGCCCTTTCCTTCATCTGTTCGCGCAAAGCCTCATTGGCCGCTTGCAATTCCTTCGTGCGGGCGCGCACCGTCTCTTCCAGCACCGCGGCGGCGCTTTCCCGCGCGTGCAGCAAAGCGCGCATTTCATACTGACGCCCCCGGGCACGGACGGCGGCCAGGACGGTACTGGACAGCGTGATGCTGTGGACCGGCCTTTCCAACAGAGACACGTTGCGCAAGGACGCCAACATCTTCTTGCGCCAGACTTCCACCGCCGGTTGCCGCAGGTGACTGGTCAACACGACGAAAGGCACGTCGGACCAGGCCGGCTGACGATCGACCCAGGTGGCCATTGCCACCAGGTTCTTGCCGAACAGCGCTTCTTCAGTCACACATAGCGTGGACACGCCCTCGTTCGCCTGGGCCAGCAACGCTTCGATACTGCCGCAGACATCGACCTCCAGGCCAGCGCGGCGCAGTACGTTGGCTGACGCCGTGCCATCCCGGCCAATGGGAGCGTAGACCAATACGCGCGCCTCCAGGGCGTCAGGCGACTTCATTATCCTCGCCCGATACTGAAGGTAATGTCTTGCCGATGTACTGGGGCGTACCAGACAATACCCCGCTGAATTCCGTCAGCGGTGGCCCCACGACGACCCCTCGGCGCGACAGCTTGAATTCGCGGATGGCTTGTTCGTGGCGTCCGCTGCGTTTCTTAAGCACGGAAAGCGCGCGGCGAACCGTGCCGGCGTACTCGAAATAACGCAACATGATCACGGAATCGCTCAGGTAGCTGATGTCCAGCGGCGTATCCATCGGTCCGGACGACCCATGTTGGGCGAGAACCAGGATGGTGTTGACCCCCTGCTGCCCCAGATACGTCAGCAATTCATGCATCTGCAGGACAAGGAACCGGCCGTCAGGCATGGCGTTCAAATACCCGTTCAGACTGTCGATGACGATGATACGGGCGCCGTCGACATCGACGCTATTGCGCACAATGGAGGCAAACTCACCCGGCGACAGCTCCGCTGGATCGATCTGCTGTATGCGCAAGCGCCCGCTATCCAGTGCGGCCTTGATCGGCATCCCGAGGCTGGTGGCGCGAGTCTCGAGTGTCTGCAAGCCTTCATCGAAAGCAAAGACAACCGCATGTTCTCCACGAATCGCTGCCGCGATGGCGAAGGACAGCGCAATCGAAGATTTGCCCACGCCAGCCGAGCCTATCAACAGGGCATTCGTACCGCGTTCCAAACCACCACCCAGCAGTTCGTCGATGCCGCCGTTGCCGCTGGAAATAATTTCTTGCGGAAAGGAGGCGTGATGCTCCGCCGCCACCAGGCGCGGATAAATGGCAAGACCGCCCCTCTTGATCGTGAAATCATGATAGCCACCCCGGAAATCGATCCCGCGCATCTTGACCACGCGCAGGCGCCGGCGCTGGGCACCGTAGTCAATGGCCAATTGTTCCAGCGCCACCACGCCGTGCGAAATCGAATGCAGTTGCAGATCAACGGAGTCCGATGACAAGTCATCGAGAAGAATGACCGTGCAATTACGGCTGGCGAAAAAGTGCTTCAGCGCCAGCACCTGCCGGCGATAGCGCAACGGCGTTTGCGCCAGCATGCGCAGTTCGGAAAGACTGTCCAGGACGACCCGGCTGGGATTGACGGACTCGACCCTGTCCAGAATGAGCTTGGTGGTTTCATTGAGCTCGACCTCCGCGGGATAGAGCACCGTCAGCTCGCGTTCAGGATCCAGGGTGGTTTCCGGCGGTACCAGCTCGAAAATATCAATGCCATCCAGAGACCAACCATGGCGTTGGGCAACCAAGCCAAGTTCCTGGCGGGTTTCGGACAGCGCGATGTAAAGAACCGACTCGTTCTGGCGCACGCCTTCCAGCAGGAATTGCATGGCGATGGTCGTCTTGCCGGTGCCCGGGTTGCCCTCATAAAGATACATGCGGTCCCGATCGAGGCCCCCAGCGAGAATATCGTCCAGGCCTTCGCTTCCGGTGGAAATACGGGGGGGATCAACGTCCTTTGACGTGTGTTCTTCAATTTTTTCGGTCATGACTTTCCCTCCGCTTCAAACAATTAATCCGGGGTATCTTAAGCCGCCGATGTTGATCGGCAAGCGCTGCATCCTCCTGCGTCTCTCCATTGATACCATTGCTGAGCAAACCCTATGCCCAGCGCTGAGCTTCACCTTCGACGCAGGCCCGCTGCTGCGAATTTGTCGGAAAATATCGGATTATTTCCAAAAAAAGCAATGCCCAAGTCTCCTCCCGCCCTGACCGCGCGCCTGCTGCCGTGGGCCGCCTTGCTTCTTCCGCCTTTGTTCTGGGCCGGCAATTTCATTGCTGGCCGAGCCATGCGGGACGCCATGACGCCTATGACGCTGGCCTTGGGCCGCTGGCTGCTCTATGTGGGCCTGTTCCCATCGGTAGGGGCGTATCTTCTATATACGCGGGCGGTCCAGCACTTCGGCCCCGAGCGCGCCGGGCTGGTCTGCTCGAACCTGGGCCCTGCCCCACGCGCGGCGCGCCGCCTGCCGGGAAGGCGGGAGTCTGGGAATACCTAGTGCTACCCGATGACCGCCGATCCGACAGTCAACCCCGTCGAACCCTGACCAAGCAATCCGGCTCAAAGGAAATTCCATGACATCTTCTTCCGCTTCCACGGAGCGCCAGGCCGCCATCGCCCGCCTCTTGGGCGTCACGCCGTCCTTCGACGCCGCCGCCGAAATCGAGCGCCGGGTCACGTTCCTGGCCGACTACCTGCGCGCCACGGGCAAGGCCAGCTATGTGCTCGGCATCAGCGGCGGCGTCGACTCCCTGGTCGCCGGTCGCCTGGCGCAGTTGGCGGTGGAGCGCCTGCGCGCTGCCGGGTATTCCTGCACCTTCATCGCCGTGCGCTTGCCCTACGGCGTCCAGAAGGACGAGCACGATGCCAGCCGCGCCATGGATTTCGTGGCCGCCGACCGCCGCATGACCGTGGACATCAAACCCGCGGTGGACGCACAGCGCGGCTCACTGATCGCCGCCGGGCTGGCCCATGTGGACGAAGCGGCCGAGGATTTCATCAGCGGCAACATCAAGGCACGCCAGCGCATGATCGCGCAGTACGCCATTGCCGGCGCCACGAACGGCCTGGTCATCGGCACCGATCACGCGGCCGAAGCCCTGATGGGCTTCTTCACCAAGCATGGCGACGGCGCCGCCGATGTCGTGCCGTTGACCGGGTTGAGCAAGCGCCGGGTCCGCGCGGTAGGCACCGCGCTGGGCGCGCCCGCCGAGCTCGTCATGAAAGTCCCCACGGCGGATCTGGAAGTGCTGCGCCCCCTGCGCCCCGACGAAGATGCCTTCGGCGTCACGTACGCGCAGATCGACGACTTCCTGGAAGGCAAGCCCGTCCCGGCCGAAATCGCCAGCATCGTCTTACGCCAATACGATGCCACCGAACACAAACGCAATGCCGCCGTGGCGCCTGCGGCAGCCCACAACTAAGCAGCCATCAACCGGGCTATCGCCGCCGCATCGGGCAGGGTTTGCAATTCGTGGATCACTTCGAACAGGGGCGTGACATTCGCACGGGGTAGCGCGGCGCCCGCGCAGTCCTGGAATTTCTCCCACAGCTCGTCATCGGTCATGGGATAGTTTCCATCACGGCAAGGCAGATCTTCCAGCCTGCGCGACAGCACTTCCCCGCTGGTCAGATGAACGATCACTTCCGCACCCCAGAGATACGCCCCATTCAAAGGCATGTCCGGGTGCGGACTGGCGTCGATCCTGGGAAGCAGGCGTCGAATCTCCGGCGCCTGGATGGCTTGCTCCGAAAAATGCTCCAGTCGGACAGCGCCGCTCAACAGCGCGCGCGCCACCACATACTGCACGCTGAATTTCCCTTCCAGGGCTGTGCGCGGCTGTGGTTTGTTCGTATGCGCCAGCCGATTGCCGTTGGGCAGGATCTCGATACGCGCGATCTGTTCTTCGCGCAGCCGGCGCTCTCCCCGTAGTTCCAGCGCCGCCGTGACCGCCGCATGCGTACTCCCGCAACAGGGGAATTGCTTGATACCGACGGAACTGCCTTCGATCTCCAGGACGCCACCGCGTTCTTCGAAGGCCCGGTCCGCCACGTATTTACCCAAGCCGTTGTAGACCTCGAAAAATCCCTGCTTGTCCTCGAAAGCATCCTCGCCTGCGTCGTAGCCGGCCTGCGCCAGCCGCGCGGCCAACAGGCCGGAGCGCGCGCATGCACCGACGTGCAAAGGCTTGACCATGCTGCCGAAATTGGCCTTGATGCCCGATGCCATCGAAGCGGCGATGGCCAGCGCCGTCGCGAGCTTGCTCTCATCCAGTCCAAGCAGGCACCCCAGCGCGGCCGCCACGCCAAAGACCCCTATCGTGGAAGTAGGATGCCATCCCTTTGCATAATGCTCGGGATTGAGCGCGCGGGACAGTCGTACCGTTGTCTCCACGCCAGTGATATAGGCTCTCAGCAGCGCATCGCCAGTGCACTTGCGCTCCTGCACCACGGCCAGGAGCGGCGCGACCAGCGGCGCGGAATGGTGCCCGCCGAAGACCGCGCAGATATCGTCGTAATCGAGCGCGTGCGACGCCGTCGCATTCAACAGCGCGGCGTCCAGGGCACTCGTCTTGCTCGATGTGCCCCACACCAGACTATCGCCCGAAGACGTGCTGACGCCAGCCGCGCCGGCCAACAGCGCCACACATGGCTCCTTCCCGCCCGCCAACGCGACGGCAATCGTGTCGGCGATGCAGTTGATGGCATTACGCGCGGCCTGGTCCGAATAGGGGCCGCGGTAGGTGCTTAGCGCGAGCCGCGCCAACCTGGCGGCAAAACCCGGAGATTCGACAGAAATCACAATGCGTCCTCCAATAACGGCAGCATGGTTACCACCAGCGGATGCGCTATTTCCTGGATGCGCTATTTCTTATCCGTGTCTGGCTTGCTCGAAGGCTTCCCCAAGGATTTGCCCGACGGCTGGCTCATGGTCTGGTAGTAGTCCAGCATCGCAACGATGTCCTGGCCCTTGCGTCCGCCCGCCATCCCCACCGCGATCATCTCCCTGACCACGGATGCCGCGGGCGTCGGCTGCGCGAGTCTGCGCCCGAGCTCGATACCCAGCGCGACGTCCTTCTCTCCGAGTTCAATCTTGAACCCCGGCGCATAATCGCCTTCGATGGCCTTGGGAAATCGCTTGAGGAAATGATGCGAGCGGCCGCCGCTTTGCGAGAGGACATCGAACAGCGTCCGAGGCTCTACGCCCGCGGCCGTGCCCAAGGCGAAGGCCTCGGCGGCCACAACGATATTGCCCATCGACATCATGTTATTGACCAGCTTGACGGTCTTCCCCGTGCCCACATCGCCTGTCAGATGCCGTGAACTGGACAGGCAATCCAGTATGTCGCCGACCGCCTCGATATCCTCCGGCTTGCCGCCGGTCATGAGCACCAACTGACCGGCGGCCGCTTCCAATGGACCGCCGCTGACAGGCGCATCCACCATGCGCACGCCCCGCTTGGCCGCCTCCGCCGCAATGGCGCACATGGTCTCGGGGTCGATCGAGCTCAGCTCTATGCCGATGGCGCCCTGCGCCATATGGGCAAGAATGCCGTCCTCGCTCAACCAGGCGTCCAGCGCAATGGCCGGATTGGGCAGGCTCGTGAGCACGACCTCAGCGCCCTGCAACGCGTCTTTCAGGCTGGCGACGACCTTGACACCCTCCTTCGCCGCAAGTTCGCGGCTGTGGGCGCTGGGGTCGTACCCAGTGAGCGCATAGCCAGCCCGCGTGAGATGCGCGGCCATGCCGCCTCCCATTTGACCAATTCCAACAAACGCCAGCGTCTTCTTCATGATGCATTCCTCCGTGTGGTCTTCATACAGGCCAGTCCGCGGGACGACTGAGCGAGCGCTCAGGCCGGCGCGTCAGCTCATTCCTCTACCTTGATCTTCACCTTGTCGACCAGCGCCTGATAGCCCTTGGCCTGCTCTATTTCGAAAGCGGTCGCCTGCTCCGGACTCGACCCTTCGGGTTGATATGCCGAAGCCTCCAGCCTGTCCCTGAACATCTGGCTATGCACGGCGGCATTCACCGCATCGGCCACCTTCTTGCGTATCGCCATGGGCGTATCCTTGGGCGCCCAGACCGCATACCAGCTGTTCATCTCAAAGCCCGGCAGGCCACTTTCCGCCACGGTCGGCACGTCCGGCAACTGCGGTACGCGCTGCGCCGACGTCACCGCGATGACCCGGATCTTGCCGCTGGGCACATGGGGCAGAACGGACGTCAGGGGCTCCACCATGGCCGTCACCTGACCGCCCATGACCGCCGTGAGTGCCGGCGCGCCGCCGTTATAGTTGATGAGCGTCGTATCCGCCCCGCTGCGGCTGCGCAACAACTCGGTGCCCAGATGTCCCGCCGTGCCGGTCGAACTATTGGCCCAGGCGATGTCGCCCGGATGGGCCTTGGCAGCGGCGAACAGCTCGCCAATGGATGTATAGGGCGCCTTGCTGGAAACCACGACGCCAAGGGGGACGCGGCCGACGATGCTGATCGCCTCGAAGTCCTTGATGGCGTCGTAGCCGGCCGAGGGCCTTATCATCGGATTGACGATCTGATGGTTGGCATTCAACAACAAGGTGTAGCCATCGGGTTTTGCCTGTTTGACATAGCGTGCCCCGACCACGCCTCCCGCGCCGGTCTTGTTCTCGATGATCACGGACACATTCAGCTGCAAGGACAGCTGCTGTGCCAGCACCCTGCCGACCGTGTCCACCCCGCCGCCGGGCGGTGCCGGCACCACCAGGGTGATCGGCCTGTCCGGATAAGCCGTTTGCGCGGACGCCATGGGCGCCGCGACCACGCCCGCGGCCGTGGCGACGGCGAGCAAGGCGGAAAGTAATTGCTGGCAACCGCCGTCCTGACGACTAGTCTTGTTGTTCATCATCTGGTCTCCTTCCTCGTGCCTTTGGTGGGGTGGAAGCTTCAAGTCTTTGCCGCGAACGGATCCCGGTCCTCCCCCGAGAAATCGACCATCACATTCTTCAGAACGCTGAATTCGAGCAGGCCTTCATCGCCGCGCTCCTTGCCGTAGCCGCTCTCCTTGCGGCCGCCAAACGGCGCTTGCGCCGATACCATCCGGTAAGTGTTCACCCACACCACCCCCGCATCCATGGCGCGGATCATCCGCATGGCCCTGGAAATATTCTGGGTCCAGACGCCTGACGCCAAACCCAGCCGGGTGCCATTGGCGATGGCGATCGCCTCGTCCTCGGATTCGAAAGGAATGATCGACAGCA
The DNA here is from genome assembly GCF_021325795.1 of Bordetella sp. LUAb4. Taxonomy (GTDB): domain Bacteria; phylum Pseudomonadota; class Gammaproteobacteria; order Burkholderiales; family Burkholderiaceae_B; genus Bordetella_C. The sequence goes on from NZ_JAHPZX010000002.1 coordinate 1,254,157, forward strand.
CGGGACCAAAAATCTCGTGGTGGGCCACGCTCATATCCTGATGGACATCGCGAAAGATCGTCGGCTTGATGAACAAGCCGTCCTTGAGCGCCGGCTCCGTGGCGCCGCCCCCACCCGCCGCCACTTTCGCGCCCTGTGACTTGGCGGATTCGATGGCGGCGAGAATGCGCTCGAATTGCGGGCGATTCGCCGCTGTCCCCATCTCCGTGGCGGGGTCCAACGGATTACCCATGACGATCTTGTTGGCCCGCTCCACCAGTTTCTCGATCACGGTTTCATAAACGGGGCTCTGGACCAGCAAGCGCGAACCCGCGATACATGTCTGCCCCGTGGCCGCGAAAATCCCCGCCAGCGCGCCGACGATCGCTTTCGGCAGATCGGCATCGTCAAAGATGATGTTGGGAGACTTGCCCCCCAGCTCCAGCGTCACGGGCACCAGCCGCTGCGCAGCGGCCGCCGCCACCCGCCGTCCCACCCCGGGGCTCCCCGTGAAGCTGATCTTGTCGACGCCATCCAATTCGGTCAGCGCGCTCCCCACCGCGGCGTCGCCGGTCACCACATTGATGACGCCAGGCGGAAAGCCCGCCTCCTCCACGAATTTGCAGAATTCGAGCGTGCTGGCCGAAGCATGTTCCGAAGGCTTGATCACCGCGCAATTGCCGGCGGCCAGGGCGGCGGGCAATTTGTTGGCGAGCAAGGCGATAGGCGAATTCCAGGCGGTGATCAGCGCCACCACGCCATACGGTTCGCGCACGGTGAAGTCGAAGATGTCGGGATGATCAAGAGGAATCGTGCTGCCGCGCAATTTGTCGGTCAGGCCCGCGAAGTACCTGAAGACCCGTGCCGCATAAATCATCTGTGCGCTGGTCTCACGAATGACCTTGCCGTTGTCGGTCGACTCGATGACAGCCATGGGCTTGGCTTCGCGTTCGAGGATTTCGGCCAGGCGCACCATCAGCGCGGCGCGCTTCAGGCCCGGCATGCGGCGCCATCCATTGTCGAACGCCGTGCGTGCAGCCGCGATCGCGGCGCGGACATCTTCCTTGGAAGCCTGGGGAATGGTGGCCCACGGTTGCTGGGTATAAGGATTCAGCGTTTCGAATCGCTGCCGGTCGGAACCGGGCGTCCACGCGCCATCAATGAACATCTCATAGGATTTCATGCTGAAGAGTCTCCCGTTTTCTATCGCACGCTCGACGGGCATGCGTCGCTTGGAAAATTGCGGTGGCCGTAGCCACCGACTCGGCCATCACGCGATCGACACGAGGGGCGGCAACTTGTAGGTCGCCGCCGCCGTGCCATGGAACAGCGCCGCGCGTTCGTCCGGCGTGGCCGACGCCGCGATGCGCTTGAATGCGTTCCACAGCACGACATACTCGGCCACCCGCCGATCCACGGGGAAGTTGCTTTCGAACATGCAGCGGTGGGCACCGAACAGTTCCAGGCACGGCTCGAAATAAGGACGCCAGGCCGCGGCGAGTTCTTCCGAATTGGGCGGCCGGTTCAATTCAGGGAAATCGAAACCAAAGGTCGCGGTGCCGAGTCCACCCAGCTTGATCCGTACGTTCGGGCACTTGGCTAGCCGTTGCAGACCCGGCAGCCACTCCTTGAGCGCGCCAGCACGATCGTTCTCGTAAGGCCCCACGCCCAGCACACCGCCGACGTGGTCCAGGATCAGCGGAATTTCCGGAAAGGCCTGTGCCAGGGCAACGACCTCATCGATCCGCGGGTGATAGATCCACGCATCAAAGGAAAGACCGTGCGCCGCCAACGCCGCATATCCCCGCCGAAACGCCGGGTCGCCATACAAACCTTGGGGCGGGCGCGGCAGCACGCCGTGCTTGAATGCTTCATGCCGTGCACCGGACTGCCGGATTCCTCTGAAGCGGCCTTGCCCCGCTTGAATATGAGCGGCAAGCACCTCCCCGACCTGCTCTCCCAGACGCAGATCCGCGTACCCGACGATGCCGGCCGCGATGCCCGCGCCGGCCTTGCCCGCCGCCGCGCTCTGTGCGATGACGTACTCCGTTTCCCCAACCGGCTTCAAATGCTCGGGCCCGGTCGTCCTGTACGCATGGCCACATTGGATGTAGACCGTTGCCGCCACCGCATGGCCAGCCGTCATGTCCTTCTTCAGATCGTTGACGAGATATCCCCCCCAGTGCTCTGAAAAATGGTGGTGCGGGTCGATGATGGGCAGATCCGGGTCCAGCGCGGTTTCCGTGACAGCGTCGGCATGAGGCGCGGCGGGCCGGTGCGCGATGACGGGCAGGTCATCTTCCTGAGATTCGGACATGGCCGCTCCCTAGACCGGTTTGGTGCCGCGTACTTGCACGCGGTGCATCAGACGCCGATGCCCCTGGTAGTCATCCAGCGCCAGGTGCTGCAGACAACGGTTGTCCCAGAAAGCAACGGAACCGGGTGCCCAGCGGAAACGGCAGGTGAACTCCGGCCGGGTGGCGTGCTCATACAGATAGCGCAGCAAGGGCGCGCTTTCGGCCACGGTCATGCCGTCGAAGCGCTCGGTATGCATCTCGTTGACGAAAAGCGCCTTGCGGCCTGTCTCCGGGTGCGTGCGCACGACCGGGTGTACCGCGGAGATCGTCGTCTTGCTGCTGCCTACACCCTGGCCTGGCGCAAGCACATCATCCACTTCGAGAGACGAAAGGATGCGCCCATTGGAATGCACCGCCTTGAGCCCGGCGAGCATGTGCTTCATCCCGTCCGAAAGCGTTTCATAGGCCAGATATTGATTAGCGAACAGCGTATCGCCGCCCACCGGGGGCAATAGCTTCGCCGCCAGTACCGATCCCAGCGGCGGTATCTCCAGGTGAGTCGTGTCCGAATGCCATTCCCATCCGAACACCAGCTTGGTCTCGGGCTTCTTGTCGATCACCAGCAGCTCCGGCAGTGAACCCGGGTGTTGGCGGTGCGGGGGAAGGACAGCCAGATCGCCGAAGTACCTGGCAAAGCGCGCCAGATCCGCATCCGACACCTCCTGGTCGCGGAAGAAGATCACGCCGAACTGGTGATACGCGCGCTTGACCTCATCAAGCACATCCCGCGTGATTTCCTCGGACAGATTGACGCCAAATACTTCGGCGCCCAGCGCTCCCGCCATCGGCAAAACCTGGATGGTCTCGAAACCCGATGCATTGCCGACGGTGCCAAGCAGCGTTTGTCTCTTTATATCGTTCATATATGTGTACGCTCCGTTCAACCTGTAGAACGACTCTACGCCGCTTCCCTTGCTGGCGCAACCCTCCTTTCGCATAGAATGCGGAGGTCATCGATAGCCTGCCTTGAGGAAAATGTGAGTTCAGACGTGAAGAGCGCGGTGCGTGTGCTACAGATTTTCCAGCTGTTCGCGGAACTCAAGATGCCGGCTTCACTGGCAACCGTCAGCCAACGGTTGGACATGCCCAAGTCGAGCTGCCAGGCCTTGCTGCGTACACTGGAAGCGCACGGCTATCTGGCCAATCGTGACGAAACCAAGGACTACTATCCGACCCGCAAGCTATTCGAGGAGATGCGGGTGATCGTCGAGCAGGATCCTTTGCTGAAGGACCTGATGCCTTTGCTGCAGGCGCTTAGCGACGAAACGGGAGAGACCGTCTTCCTGGCTCGCCGCCAAGGGGTGTTGGTGCATTACATGGAGGTCGTGCAAGGCCGCCAGGCCTTGCGCTTCGCCGGTTTGGCGGGAGACCGCCGTCCGCTGTACATCGGTGCCGCCGGGCAAAGCTTGCTGGGCGGCATGCCCAAGGCTGAACGCGTGGCCCTGGTGAATCAACTCGAATTCGAACGCTATTCACCCAACACCATCGTCAGCGCCGCCGCCCTGCTCAAGCAGATCGACGAAGGCCTGAAGAAAGGCTGGTTCATGTCGGTCGGTGGCTTCCAGCTGGAAGTCTCATCCATCGGCAACTTCGTCTGGCTCAACGACAGCCTGTACGCCATCGTCATTGCCGCACCCACGCAAAGGGTGGAACGCAATCAAAAGAGCATCAGCCGGCACATCGTCGACCTGTGCGCGCGCGTGACGCAGCGCTGAATCACAGCCGCGGGACGCAGGGCTGAACCAAAGCAGCAGGACTGCTACTGCACCCAGGCCGTCGGGCGCCGTACCGATACCCAGCCCTGGGCGGCGGATCCATACATCTCGCTCGATGAGCCTGTCTCGAACGCGGGACGACCCTGCACGACCCTGCACGACCCTGCACGCCCGTGTACGCCCGTGTACGCCCGTGTACGCCCGCCAAGGGTAATCACCAATGCAACGACGCGGCAGCGTGGTTAGTATTTGCACATATTGTTTTGCGATATAGCTTATTACATAGCAATAAAGGTGATCTCATCATGACTCAGTTCATTCTCACCGGCATCCAGGACAAGGTTGCTGTCATCACACTCAATCGTCCTGAAAAGCTCAATGCCTGGAATACGGCAATGCGCAATGAAATCATGGCGGCGCTGCGCACTTATGATCAGGACTCGTCCGTCGCGGCGATCATCATGACGGGCGCCGGCGACCGCGCGTTCTGCGCCGGCCAGGACCTGGAAGAGGCTAAGCACTTCGACGTCGCCCGTTCGGAGGAGTGGATGCGGGAATGGGAGACCTACTACGATTTGCTGCGTAGTTTGTCCAAGCCCCTGATCATGGCCCTCAATGGCGTAGCGGCAGGCTCGGCCTTCCAGGTATCACTGCTGGGCGACATCCGTGTCGGCCACCCGGGCGTGCGCATGGGACAGCCTGAGATCAATTCCGGGGTCGCCAGCGTCACCGGACCATGGATCATGCGCGACATGCTCGGTATGTCACGCACCATCGAACTGACGCTGACGGGGCGCCTGATGGACGCGGAAGAATGCCGCCACATCGGTCTGCTGCACCACGTCGTGCCGGCCGACCAGGTACTGGCCAAGGCGATGGAGATCGGACGCGATCTGGCCACCAAGCCGCCAGTGGCCTTGCGCCTGGACAAGCAACGCTTCAAGGAGATGACCGAAGCAGGCTTTCGCGACGCCATCGAGGCCGGCATACGGATACAAGCGGAGTCATACGCGTCGGGCGAGCCCGCGCGCGTGATGGAAGCGTTCTTCCGCAAGCGCGCCAAGTAGTCGGCGCACCCGCCACGCCGTGGCGGCGCGGCAAGCACATCAACTCGTCGGCAACACGATCTCGGGGAGTACATCATGATGGACCGCATTCAATCCAAACGCCGCAGCCTGGTCAAAGCCATGGGCGGCGGCCTGGCCGCCGTGGCCCTGCCCTTGCCCAGCCTGGCTGCTTCCAAACAGATCGTGGTGTCGGACCCGGGTGGTCCCTACACCGTCGCGTACCGCAAGGCCTTCTACGATCCTTTCGAAAAACAGACCGGCATCAAGGTCGTCAGCGTGGCGCGCGAATCGCAACCGGTGGCGCAGTTCGCCGCCATGGTGCAGACGCGCAACTACATCTGGGACGTGACCACGCTGACACTGTCCGCGGATATCCCATTCCTTGAGGAACGCGGCCTGCTGGAGCCGTTGAATCTGAAAGCCGCCGACTTCCCCGGACTCATGCCGGAAGCGCTGACCGCCAATTGGCTGGGCGTGGACGTGTATTCCACCGTGCTGGCCTACCGTACCGACAAAATGCCCAAGGAACATCCGCGCAACTGGGCGGAATTCTGGGACGTGAAGCGCTTCCCGGGCCGCCGTTCCCTGCGCCGCAATCCGCTGGACACGTTGGAGCAGGCCTTGATGGCCGATGGTGTTTCCATCGACCAGTTGTATCCGCTGGACGTCGACCGCGCATTCCGCAGCCTGGACAAGATCCGCAAGTCGATTTCGGTCTGGTGGACCGGTGGCGCGCAGTCCACGCAGTTGCTGCAATCCGGTGAAGTGGACATGCTGTCCCTGTGGAACGCCCGTGCCCAGGCGGCGATCGATGGCAAGGCCCCGGTGAGCATCGTATGGGACCAGGGGCTGTACTCCATCGAAGGATGGGGCGTCCCCAAAGGCACGCCGCGCGCCGCGGAAGCCAGGGAGTTCGTGGTTTTTTGCGGCGACGCCAAGCGCCAGGCCGCCTTCACCGACGATCTGGCCTATGGCCCCACCAATCTCAAGGCCTATGACTTCATCAAGCCGGAACGCGCCGCGCTGCTGCCCACGGCCAAGGACAACCTCAAGGGCATGCGCCTGCCCGACCCGGCCTGGTGGCAGAAGAATCGCCAGGCGGTCACGGAACGCTTCAACGCCTGGATCATCGCTTGAGGAAAGACGGCCATCACGAACTCCATCATGTCCCCCAAGCTGCAGACTCAAGGCTTGTGCAAGCGCTATGGTGACACCCTGGCGCTGGCCCCCACTGACTTGCGCGTCGAGAGTGGCGAATTCCTGACCTTGCTGGGGCCCTCCGGCTCCGGCAAGACGACGCTGCTGCAGATGATCGCCGGCCTGGTCGCGCCGACGGAAGGCAGTCTGCACATCGATGGCAAGGACGCCACGCGCATGCCGGCCAGCGAGCGCGGCATCGGCCTCGTCTTCCAGAGCTATGCCTTGTTTCCCCACCTGACCGTGCAGGAGAACATCGCGTATCCCCTGCGCATGCGCAAGGTCGCCGCCGCCCGCTTGGCCGCCGACGTGGCCGAGGTGCTGGAGATGGTGCGGATGGGGGAGTACGCCAACCGCTATCCGCACGAGCTGTCCGGCGGGCAGCAGCAGCGCGTCGCCTTGGCGCGTTGCTTCGTCTACCGGCCGTCCGTGGTACTGCTGGACGAGCCGCTGGGTGCCTTGGATAAAAAGCTGCGCGAACACATGCAGCTGGAGATCCGCCGTCTGCACAAGGTGCTGAAAGCCACTTTCATCTATGTCACGCACGATCAGGAAGAAGCCCTGACCATGTCGGACCGCATCTGCCTGATGAACCGTGCCAGGATCGAACAACTGGGCACGCCGCTGGAACTCTATGACCGTCCGGTCTCGCGCTTCGCGGCCAACTTCCTGGGCAATTCGAATATCCTCGAAGGCCGCCTGGGTGACGGTGGCCTGGCATGGAAGGACCGCACCCTGCCTTTGCCGCCCGCCAACGGCACGGCGAGTGGAGACAACTGGGCAGACAGCGGCGACGGCACGGCCGCATTGCTCGTGCGTCCGGAAACCGCGCGGCTTTGCACGCCTGAACAAGCGCTGGTGCAAGGAACGGTATCGCAGGTCGTGTTCACGGGCGCGGATGTCCGCGTCCACATCGATCCTGGTTGCGATTTCGAATTCCTGGTCCGCAGCACCCGTGATCGGGCACCCACGCCCGGAGATCCGGTAGGCGTCACCTGGAACCCAGGCGAAGCCGTGCTGCTGCAGCGCTAGCGGGCGGATACAGCCATGGCCGCGATCCCGTCTTCCACCGCAGTCCGCACACCCTTGCGCACACGCCTGGCTGGCCTGGGCGGCGCCCTGCCCGCGCTGTTGTTCCTGGCGCTGTTCTTCTGCATTCCCGTCGGCGAAATATTGATCAACGCCGCTGTCGGCCAGGATGGCCAGGTGGGCACGGCCCAGTTCGAGCGGCTGGCAGGCAATGCCGTCTATCTGCGCGTGCTGGGCAACACTTTCCTGATCTCCTTGCTCACCGCGCTGGGCTGCATTCTGATCGGCTATCCCATCGCGTATTTTCTCAGCCGCCTGCCGGACCGCGGCCGCGCGCGTTGGCTGGTCTGGCTGCTGATCCCCTTCTGGACCAGTTGGCTGGTCAAGACCTTCGCCTGGATACTGCTGCTGTCCCGCACGGGTGTGTTCGGCACATTCCTGGCATGGACGGGCATCAGCGCAAGCCCGCCCGCCTTGGCCCCGTCCATGGGCGGCGTGCTGGCCGGCATGATCCACGGCATGCTGCCCCTGGCCATCATGACCATGTTGCCCATCATGCAGGGCATAGGGGACAGGCTGACACTGGCGGCGCAGACCTTGGGCGCGTCCCGTATCGAGGCCTTCTTCACCGTTTACCTGCCCTTGTCGATGCCGGGCGTGGCGGCCGCGGCGCTGCTGGTCTTCATCACCAGCCTGGGGTTTTTCATCGTGCCGGCTTTGTTGGGAACGCCAGCGCAAACCATGGTCGCGCAACTGGTGATATCGAGCATCCTGGAGCTGTTCGACATGCACTTCGCGGGGGCCTTGTCGGTGGTCCTGCTGATCTGCGCACTGGTCGTCTTCCTGCTCTATGACAAGCTGGTGGGCCTGTCCACGCTGGGCGGCGGCGACACGGCGCGCCCGCCTGGCAGCGCGCGCATCATCCGGCTGCTGGTCATCGTCGGCCGGGGCGTCAATCGTGCCGCCCAAGGGCTGGGACGCGTGGCCGGACCCTGGCGCGGCGCGGATGGGGGAACCAAGGTGGGAACCGCAGCGCGAACGCGAGCGGCCGCGGACGCCGACCAGCCAAGCCTGTTCGGCCTGCGCGTGTACGCGTGGATCGTCATGCTGGTGCTGCTGCTGCCGGTCGCCATCATCCTGCCCATCGCCTTCACCGATGCATCCTTCCTGTCCTTTCCGCCGCGCGGGTTCAGCCTGCGCTGGCTGGAAGGCTTCTTCACCTCGCCCATCTGGCAGGCCGCCATGTTCCGCTCGCTGGGCGTGGCACTGGCCACCGCCATCGGCTCGCTGGTGCTAGGTTTCGGCGGCGCGTTGGCACTGGTCCGGCTGTCGCCCACCGCGGCCAAGGCGACCTTCGCCTTTCTGATCGCCCCCTTGATCGTGCCGCGCATCGTCACCGCGGTGGGACTGTTCTACCTGTTCTCGCGGCTCGGCCTGGCGGGCACGAATGCCGGCCTGGTCATCGGCCACATGGTGCTGGCCATTCCCTATGTCGTCATCACCATGGCGGCCGCGCTGAAGAACTTCGACTGGCGCCTGGTGGATGCCGCCTACACGCTGGGTGCGTCGCCCGCCAAGCGGCTGACCACCGTCATGCTGCCGCTGCTCAAGCCGGCGCTGATCGCCTCCTTCCTGTTCGCCTTCCTGGTTTCCTTCGATGAGCTGACCATCGCCATCTTCGTCAGCGGCGGCCTGAAGACCACGCTGCCCAAGCAGATGTGGGACGACATGCTGTTGTCCGCCAATCCCACGCTGGCTGCTGTCTCCTTCGTGCTGGTGGTGGCCATCGCCGTCGCCGTGCTGCTGCTTTCCCTGACCCGGCGCAATCGCGCCACCTAATCGCATGCATTCCTATACCCGGTACTTCCCCGCCCGACACGACGATGATGCATTGGATGTCGTTGCCATCCTGCGCCATGGCCTGAGCGCGAACCCCGCGCGTCCTTTGTTTTCCTTCGATGGCGACGGGTGGCATGCCGGACGCGTGCGCGCGCAGGTCGCGCGCACGCAGGCGGCGTTGCGCGGGCTGGGCATCGGGGCGGGCGACCGCGTTGCGGTCATGCTGGACAACAGCCCGGAGCATATGGCGCTGATTTATGCCTTGATGCTGATGGGCGCGGTATGGGTGCCGGTCAATACGAAGCTGAAGACGGCGGGCATCGAATATCTCTTGCAGCATTGCGCGCCCGCACTGTTGATCGTGGGACAGGATTATCAGGAGCACGCGCGTTGCGCGCATCAGGGGGCAACGGCGACACGATTGGTGCCCGAAGACCAACTGTGGGCGGACATGGGAGTCGCCAACGGTCATACCGGCGAATTGCTGATCGCCCCGGTCAAGCCGGAGGATTTGCTCTGCATCATCTACACCTCCGGCACCACCGGCGCGCCCAAGGGCGTGCTGTTCACGCATCGCATGATGCGCATCGCCAGCGAATCGGCGCTGATCGTTGCCGATGTGCGTGACGGCGATCGTTTGTTCCTGTGGGAACCGCTATGCCACATCGGCGGCGCGCAGATGCTGTTGGCGCCCTTCCTCGCGCAGACGGTATTGTCCGCGGTCCCGCGCTTCTCGGCGACGCGATTCTGGACCCAGATCGCCCAGGAACGCTGTACGCAGCTCCATTACCTGGGCGGCATCCTGGACATTCTCATGCGCCAGCTGGGCGATGCGCGGCCGCCCGCGCACACCTTGCGGGTAGGTTGGGGAGCGGGTGTATCGCGGCAGAATTGGAAGGCCGTGCGGGAGCGCCTGGGCATCGCTTTGCGTGAATGCTATGGCATGACTGAAGGCTCCAGCTTCGCGACGGTCAACACGGATGATCTGCCCGGCTCCATCGGCAAGGCGCTGCCCTGGCTTTCCATCGAACTGCTGGACGACAACGATCGTCCCGTGCCGACCGGCGAACTGGGACAGATCGTCGTGTCCTCGGCGATCCCAGGCACCTTCTTCTCCGGCTATCTGGACAATCCGACGGCAACGGCGCAGACCTTGCGCGACGGCAAGTTGTACACAGGCGATATCGCGCGCGCCGATGATGAAGGCCATCTGTACTTCGTGGGCCGGCGCACCGACAGCATGCGCATCCGTGGCGAGAATGTGTCCGCGTGGGAGGTCGAGCGGGTCGTCCTGAGCCACCCGGACGTCGCCGCCGCGGCGGCGATAGGCGTGGCGTCGGACATCGGCGAGCAGGAGATCCTGTTGTACGTGCAGTGGCGCGCGGAGCACGGCGGCTCGTTCGAGCATCTATCGTGCTGGCTGGGCGAGCGCCTGGCGTCTTATCAATGGCCGCGCTACTACGCGGCGGTGACGCGGTTCGAGCTGACGCCCAGCGAGCGCATACGCAAGCATCAGCTGCCGCGTGCGGTGGACCAGGCCTGGGACCGGCAGCATCCTGATTCACGGTAAGCGCGAACGTCCCACATTCGTCGCGGTTGGATGTATGGCACGTATTGCGCCCTGCTTTTCAGAACTGGCCGGATATCGCGCCGGCGGCGGCAATCACCAGATTGGAGATGCGCTGCTCGTCCTTCACGCCGCGCCAGCGTGCGCGCGACACCGCCACGTTGACGGCGGCGATGGGGTGGCCGCGCGCGTCCAGGATGGGCGCGGCCGTGGAGATGTCGCCGATGTAGAACTCGCCCTTGGTATGGGAGTAGCCCTGCCGGCGGAAGGTTTCCAGGCGCTTCATGATGGCGGGTCGGCCGGCCACGGTATGGGGCGTGTGCGCGATCAAGTCCGAGCGATCCAGGACATCGCTCACCTGTTCATCCGGCAGCCGCGATAGAATCGCCAGCCCGGGCGCCGTGCAATAGGCCGGCAGGCGGCTGCCGGTGATGACGTGAGGATTCAACACGTGCTGGCTGACGATACGCAGGGTGAAGACGATATCCGTGCCTTCCAGCACCGTGATGTTCGCGGTCTCTTCCGTTTCGCGGCTCAACTGGTTCAAATACGGCGCGGCGCGGCGCACCAGTTCGTTGGAGGCCAGGTAATGGAAGGCGAAGTCCAACAGCCTGGGCGACAAGCTGTAGGTCTTGGTGAAAGGATCCTTGACCAGGTAACGCAGCGTGGTCAGCGTGTACGTGAAGCGCTGCGCCGCGCTCATGTCCAGGTCCGCCAGGCTGGCGATCTGCGACAGTGACAAGCGCGAATGCTTGTCATCGAATACGGTCAGCACCCGCATGGCCTTTTCCACGGAGTTCACGAACAGTGTGGAAGAAGCGCCGGGCAGATCGCTATCGTCTTGCTTGGTACGCGTGCGGGGTTCCACTTCGGGCAGGCCTGTGCTGGGGGTTTATTGCATGTAGACAGAAATTATTCTATAGCAATAGCCCGCCCTCTTTCTCTGAATCCACCCCCTTCAGTCCATGGCCCGCAGGTATCCGCTAGATATCTTCTGCACCCTGCCGACCATGGACACACAGAGCGGTTGAACGCGGGTCTCTTCGCGGCCGCCGGCGCGTACGCAGCCGCGCTTGCCTCAAGGGCTGCCATTGGGCATGGTGAAGGTGAAAACGGTTTGGGATTCGGTGGATGTCACATCCAGTCGTCCGCCGTGTCCGAGCGCGATTTCGCTGGCGATGTAGAGTCCCAGCCCAAGTCCTTGGCGGGTCGGACGATCCGCGCCGCGGACAAAAGGCTCGAATAGGCTTGCCTGGACCACGCGGGGAATGGGAGGGCCTTCGTTCGCGACGGAGATCGTGAACAACCGGTCTCCGTTCTCGACCACGACATGTATGGCACGATCGGGCGCACCGTGAACCAAGGCATTCGCGGTCAAGTTGGAGAGCAACTGCCCGAGTCGCCCCACATCGCAACGTACCAGTCCATCGACCTCGACGCGGCTGATGACTTCGCGCGTGGGATGGCTGGTCGCCAATTCGTCGATGACGTGCTGCAGGTAAACGCCGACCTGATCGTCAGGCCGGACCGCCAGCGATATGCCGCCACCCAGGCGGCCGCGCGCGAAATCGAGCACGTCGTCGATTAGCGAAGTCATGCGCGCGACGCTTTTCTCCATGCGATTGACCACCGCCAGTGCGGCGCTGTCGACCAAGCGCTTGCGCAGGATGGCAACGCCCGCGAGAACCGCACCGAGAGGATTGCGCAGGTCGTGACCCAACACCGCGATGAACTGCTCGCGCAGCAACGAGGTGTTTTTTTCCAGCGCCAGCGCCGCTTCGCTTTCAATCAGGCCTTCCTGAGCGTCGATATGACGCCCAATGAGTTCGGCGAACAGCGTGAACATTTTCAAGATATGAGGTTCACTCAACTTTCTTGGCTGGGGATCGATCGCGCACAAGGTGCCAAAAAACGTTCCATCGCCTTTGCGGATCGGGACGGAAATATAGCTCTGGAAACCGTATCGAGCAGGCGTGTGATGATGAGCATAGACGCAGTCCTCATCCACATGGTCGATGACGACGGCACGCTCGTGCTGCCGTATCTCGTGGCAGATGGTCGACCGCAATTCCAGCTCGCCGCCCGGCAGCAAGCCAAAGGCAATATCGTCCCGCACCTGGCAGGCAATCCATTGATCCGAAGTCACGCGGGCCACCGCGGAGAACCCCATCCCGGTGGTCGCACAGACCACATCCAGAATGGCAGGAATGGCGGAGATACGCTTGATCAGCTCAACATCGTACTGGGCCGATGTTGTGTCCACCAACGCCTGCGGGGCGCCCGTAAGCCTGTCGATTGCCATTGCCTTTCCATGTTCCGGGGGGCGGGATCGCTGCACAACCCGACGGTACCAGCAAAATGCCAACAAACGCTTGGCGTTGGATAGGAGAAGCCTGATTAAAGATAGGCAAAAAAAAACCCGCAAGGCATATACCTTGCGGGTTTTTCACTTATCCGGGCCGGGTTGATATCTTTCGATATCAACCCGGTGGCGGAGACGCAGGGATTCGAACCCTGGATGCAGTTTTTAGCCACATACTCCCTTAGCAGGGGAGCCCCTTCAGCCGCTCGGGCACGTCTCCAGAAGAGTTTGCGATTCTAGCACGGATTTTTGGGCTTTTGCTTCACTTGCAGAAAAGCTTTGCTCCAACCGTCCGGACCAGAATTTCACGCTAGACCAATCAAGCCTTGGCGGCAGGTGCCTGGTCCAGGCCGAAGGCCTTGTGCAAGGCGCGGACAGCCAATTCCATGTACTTGTCTTCAATGATCACCGACGTCTTGATTTCGCTGGTGCTGATCATCTGGATGTTGATGTTTTCCTGCGAAAGCGTCTGGAACATCAAGCTGGCAACGCCAACGTGCGAACGCATGCCGATGCCGACGATGGATACCTTGGCAACCTTCTCGTCAGTGACCAGTTCCTTGGCCTTCACCGCGGGAATCACGTCGCTCTTGAGCGTGTCCACGGCGCGCGCGAATTCATTGCGGTTGACCGTGAACGAGAAATCAGTGGTGCCAGCCACGGACTGGTTCTGCACGATCATGTCGACGTCGATGTTGGCGGCGGCAACCGGGCCCAGGATGGAGAAGGCGACGCCCGGGGTATCCGGCACGCCCAACAAGGTGATCTTGGCTTCGTCGCGGCTGAAGGCGATGCCGGAGACAACGGCGGCTTCCATTTTTTCGTCTTCCTCAAAAGTAATCAGCGTGCCCGAACGCATTTCCTCGTCGAGCGGAATCAGGGGGTCGGTCAGCGAGGACAACACGCGCGTCGGCACACGGTACTTGCCCGCGAACTCGACCGATCGGATCTGCAACACCTTTGAGCCCAGCGATGCCATTTCCAGCATTTCCTCGAAGGAAACCACCGGCATGCGGCGCGCTTCAGGCACCACGCGCGGATCGGTCGTATACACGCCGTCCACATCGGTATAGATCAGGCACTCGTCGGCCTTGATGGCGGCCGCCACGGCCACGGCCGAGGTGTCTGAACCGCCACGCCCCAGCGTGGTGATGTGGCCTTCGTCATCGATGCCCTGGAAGCCCGTCACGATGACCACGCGGCCCGCATCCAGATCGCCACGGATACGCACGTCGTCGATCGAGGAAATGCGCGCCTTGGTATAGGCGCTATCAGTGCGCACGGGCACTTGCCAACCGGCATAGCTGCGCGCTTGCACACCTTCCGCTTGCAAGGCAATCGCCAGCAAGCCGCTGGACGCCTGTTCGCCGGTGGCGGCGATCATGTCCAATTCGCGGCCGTCAGGCTGCGGCGTAATCTCGCGCGCCAGGCCCAACAGGCGATTGGTTTCGCCGGCCATGGCCGAAGGCACCACGACAACTTTGTGGCCGGCGGCGTGCCACTTCGCGACGCGGCGCGCCACGTTCTTGATGCGCTCGACAGAGCCCATCGAGGTACCGCCATATTTGTGAACGATCAGGGACATCTCGTACTCTGGCTGGAAAGTGCCGGAACTAGCTGGCAGGCAAAGCCTAGTATTCTAACGCGTTCGTGAAAAAGCGCTGGAAATCGGCCGAAAAAGGGCGATTCAGGCGTCAAAAACTGACGAAATGTGGCGGATGAGTCCGCAGAGGCACGCCGCATCCGGCCTGATGTGGTCCCGCCCAAGGCTCGAATAGACCCCATGGATCGCCATTCTGTTCACCCCCCCCTTGGGCCTGCGGCGGCGTCCCTGACACCATGGCCTGGACGATATCAATGTGAGCGGCACAGGCTCTCAGCCTGGAGCAACTCCCGCTGCCCGCGCCTCTATCCCCACGCGCCCGCGCACGCAGCGCACACGATGCACGCCATGCTCCCACAGCAACTGCCGGTCATGTCCCATGGCGTGCAATTGACGCAACTGCCGCAGCAACTCCGCCAGCCGCGCGTCGCTGGGCATGCGCGCGCCATGCAGGCGCAGCCAATGGCGCAGCACATGCGCCTGCCGCGCCGGCGACAGCAAACGCCACGCAGCAAGGGAAAAGTCCCGCATGCCGGGCGATGGATCCAGGCTCGCGAGGTCGGTGGCAGCCACCTCGGCCAGAATTTCGGCACTGTCGGCGGCCTGGCGGGCGTGACGCGCGACGATGGCCTGCCATCCCGGCCAGCGGCGCTCCAGCACCGGTGTCAGCAAGGTACGCACTGCCGCGCGGGTATAACGCTCGTCCGCATTGGAAGGATCCTGCACCGCGGTCCAGCCACTACTGGCCGCAAACGCCGCGGCCGCCTGCAGAATGCGGGCGCGCGGCACGTTCAGCCAGGGACGCAAATAGGTGATGCCGTCCCGGTCGCTGGCCGACGCCATGGCCGCCAGCCCTTCTGGCCCGGCGCCGCGCAACAGGCGCAGCAGCACGGTTTCCGCTTGATCGTCCTGATGGTGGGCCAGCAGGATATGACCGACGCCATCGGCATGCGCCGCATCCGCCAGCGCGGCATAACGCGCGTCCCGCGCCGCGCCTTCGATGCCGGCGCCGCTATCGCTCGCCACCCGGACACGCAGCACCCGGACCGCCGCGGACGTAGACAAACCCAGCGTCGCGCCAAGCGCCTGCACTTCTTGCGCCCAGGCATCCGCCTCGGCGAACAGGCCGTGATGGACGTGATAGATGAAAAGCGCCAGCCCCAGGGGCGCGGCCAAGGCCGCTGAGTGCACCGCCAGCATGGCGGAATCGGCGCCGCCGCTGACGGCGACCCCGACACGGTCATGGCCCGCCGATCGCAGTGCGGTCAGGGCCGATCGCAGAGGAGAGAGTAAGACAGGATCCATCTCTGCGACCGGAGCGCGCCGGCTCAGGCGCGCACTTCCTGCACGCGGCCGTAAGCGGCCACGCGCTGCAAACGCTGCTCGACCAGCTCATCGGCCGACAACGTAGACAGTTGGCGCAAGGTATCGCCCAAGGCACGGCGCAGCAAGCGCGCCATGACGCGCGGATCGCGATGCGCGCCGCCGACGGGTTCGTTGATGACGCGGTCGATCAGGCCCAGTTCCTTCAGGCGAGGCGCGGTGATACCCAAGGCCTCGGCCGCCTCCGGCGCCTTGTCGGCGCTGCGCCACAAGATGGACGCGCAGCCTTCGGGCGAGATCACCGAATACGTGGCGAATTGCAGCATCAGCACCGCATTGCCCACGGCAATCGCCAGCGCGCCGCCCGAACCGCCCTCGCCGATGACGGTGGCGATGATGGGTACGCGCAGCTCGGCCATGGCGTAAAGATTGTGTCCGATGGCCTCCGACTGCCCCCGTTCCTCGGCGCCGATACCGGGATAGGCTCCCGGCGTATCGACGAAGGTGAACACCGGGATATCGAATTTTTCCGCCAGGCGCATCAGGCGCATGGCCTTGCGATAACCCTCGGGACGCGGCATGCCGAAGTTGCGCATGGCGCGCTCCTTGGTGTCGCGTCCTTTCTGATGGCCGATGACCATGCAGGGCGTGCCGTTGAAGCGGGCCAGCCCACCGACGATGGACTGATCGTCCGCGTACATGCGGTCACCGTGCAGTTCATGGAAATCGGTGAAGATTTCCCGCACGTAGTCCATCGTATAGGGGCGCTGCGGATGACGCGCGACGAGCGCGGTCTGCCAGGGCGTCAGCTTGCCGTAGATGTCCTTGGCCAGCGTCTGGCTCTTCTGTTGCAGCCGATTGATTTCGTCGGAGATATCCACCGCCGAATCGGCCTGCACGAAGCGCAGTTGCTCGATCTTGTTGTCAAGCTCAGCCAGCGGCTGTTCAAAGTCCAGGAAGGTATTGCGCATGAAAATGGGGATCCTGTTGGTGAGCCCGGAGATATCCGCGGTCAGTATTGAACCGGAACCGGTTCAAGGCTGTGCCACAGATACCAGGTTGCCACGGTACGCCAGGGTTGCCAGGCCAGCGAAACCTCACGCGCTTCGAAACGCGAGACGGGTTCGCCGCTGAAATAGTGTAGCGAGATTGCCTTGAGCAATCCCGGATCGTCCAGCGGCAGGACATCCGGCCGCTGGAGATTGAAAATCAGGAACATCTCGGCCGTCCAGCGGCTGATCCCACGAATGGAGACCAGCTCGTCGACGACGGCCTCGTCTTCCATCTTGGACCAGCGGTCCGGATGCACCTTGCGTTCGCTGAAATGCGTGGCCAGATCGTGCAGGTAATCCGCCTTGCGCTGCGCGATGCCGGCGGCGCGCAGGCCATCCGCGCCCAGGCGCAGCACCGACACCGGCGACGGCCGCGCGCCCGCGGCTTCCAGCAGCCGCTGCCAGGCCGTATCCGCCGCGCGCGCCGACACCTGCTGGCCAATGATGGCGCGGGCGAGCGTAACGAAGGGCGTGCTGCGCGAGGTCAGCCAGACTTCGGGATGCTGCGGGATCAGCTTCTTGAGAATACGGTCGCGCCGCAGCAGATGGCTGACGGCGTCTTCCCAGTAATGGGGCTTGGCAATGAGAATATCGGCGCTGGACATGGCGTGCGGTTTTCCTTGGGCACGCCTCAAACGCGGCGCCAGTTGGTCTGGCCGCCCGGTTTGTCTTCCAGCTCGACACCCTGCTCACGCAATTCCTTGCGGATACGGTCGGCCTCGGCGAAATTCTTGTTGCGCTTGGCGTCGGCGCGGGCTTCGATGCGCGCGTCGATGGCGGCATCGTCCAAGACGTCGCCACCCGCCGCGCCCACGCCAGCCTTGCCGGCGGCGGCGCCGGCCTTGTAACGTGTCGGCGCGCGCAGATAGGTTTGCGGGTCTTGCTGCAGCAGGCCCAACAGGCCGGCCAGCGCTTTCAATTGCCCGGCCGCGCGGGCGCTGCCGTCGCGATTGGCTTCATTGGCCAGCTGGAACAGCGCGGCCATCGCCCCGGAAGTGTTGAAATCGTCGTCCATCGCGGCCTTGAAGGCCTGCGCCTGAACGTCGTTCCAGTCCACACCCGCATCGTCGGCAGCCACATTGGCCAGCGTCTGATAAAGCCGGTCAAGGGCGTTCTGCGCATCCAGCAGGTTGTCGGGCGCGTAGTTCTGCGGGCTGCGGTAGTGATTGCGCACGATGAAAAAGCGCAGCATCTCCGCTTCGCGGGGGTTGACCGCGTAGTCCGACCGCGCCTCGTCCAGTTCACCGCTGGCAATGGTCTGGCGGATGGTGCGGAAGTTGCCCAGCGACTTCGACATCTTGTCCGCATCCACCATCAACGGGCCGCAATGCATCCATACATTGGCCAGCACGCCGCCGAAGGCGCCTTCGGTCTGGGCGATTTCGTTTTCGTGATGGGGGAATTTCAGGTCGGGACCGCCGCCATGGATGTCCAGGGGCAGGCCCAGCAGGCTCTTGCTCATGGCCGAGCACTCGATGTGCCAGCCCGGGCGGCCCAGGCCATAGGACGACTCCCACTTGGTATCGCCCGGCTCCTCCGCCTTGGCGGACTTCCACAACACGAAGTCCAGGGGATCGCGTTTGGACGAACCCACGGCCACGCGTTCGCCGGCGCGCAGGTCATCGAGCGACTTGCCGGACAGCTTGCCGTAGCCCTCGAAACCGCGCACCGCATAGTTCACGTCGCCGTCATCGGCCTGGTAAGCCAGGCCCTTCGCTTCCAGACGGCCGATGATGTCCAGCATCTCGCCGACGTATTGGGTGGCGCGCGGCTCGTGATCGGGCGTCTGCACGCCCAGGGCACGCTCGTCGGCATGCATGGCGTCGATGAAGAACTCGGTGACCTCGCCGATGCGGCGGCCGGTCTCGACCGCGCGGCGGATGATCTTGTCGTCGATATCGGTGATGTTGCGCACGTAATCGACTTCATAGCCGCTGACGCGCAACCAGCGCTGTACCACGTCGAAACCCACCAGCATGCGGGCGTGGCCCAGATGGCAGTAGTCGTACACCGTCATGCCACAGACGTACATCCGCACCCGCCCCGCCTCGGTCGGCTTGAAAGGTGCTTTGGTACGCGATAACGTGTTGTAGATCTGCAGCATAGGTTCAGGAGTTAACGTCCGAGGATCATGACCGCGGCGGCTTTCGCCCCCGCCGGCATGGGACGAGAGGGAATCCGCGACAGCGCCGGACAGCCGGGCAGCAGACGGTCCAGAGCACTCGGAAACGTGGCCCAGGGGACTCGAAACGCAACCGAGGCTAAAATGGCGGTCGTCAAGTATAGCAAGCGGCCCGGTCCGCGCGCCTATCCCGCGCCAACCGGGCGCTTTCTTTCCGGAATCAATGTGAACAACATGCCGCGCCTCATCCCCGTCGTCCTGGCCGCGCTGCTCCTGTCGGCGCCGCTGCAGGCCGTCCATGCCCAGGCCATGCCTGGCGGCTCCTCCCAGTCCCAGAACGCCAATATGACCACCCTGGACACGCTGCCGCCCGAAGGCGGTTGGCAGGCCCTGGCCAATCTGCTGGACCGCGCCAAGCCGTCGACCGACACCCGCCTGACGCCCACTCCGTCCCAGATCACCGACCGCATCGAATCGCTGCTGAACCAGGGCAAGAACGATCAGGCCCTGAAGATGATCGAGGACCGCATGGCCGCGACGGCCAACCGCGGCCCAAACGACGGTACCGACGTCCAGCTGAAATTCCAGTACGGCCGCGCCCTGGCCGCCCTGGGCCGCATCGACGAGGCAATGGACGTTTACACTCAAATGACACAGACCTATCCGGAACTGCCGGAGCCCTGGAATAACATGGCGGTTCTGTACGTCGGGCGTGGCGATATCGACCGTGCCCAGGATGCGTTGAAGAACGCGCTGCGGGCGTGGTCCGACTACCCCGCCGCGAAGGCCAATATGGCTGACGTACAGTTGATGCTGGCTCGCCGTTCCTACTCCGAAGCGTCCAAGCTGGGCGTGACGGGGACGCAGAACAAGGCGCGTGCCGTCGACAACCTGCTGAATGAAAAGAAGGCCCAATGATTCCGTACCACCCGTTTTTGCGCCTGCTGCGCCACGCGGCCTGCGGTCTGGCGCTTGCCGCGCTGATGCCGGCCGTGGCCGGTGCCGCGCCCTCCTCCAACCAAGCCAACTCATCCACCTCTGAAGGCAAGACATCCATGAGCTCGAATCCCCGCGTCAAAGTACAAACCAATCTGGGCGACTTCGTCATCACCCTCGACGCCGACAAGGCGCCCAAGACGGTGGCGAACTTCCTTGCCTACACCAAGGAAGGTTTCTACAACGGCACGATCTTCCATCGCGTGATCGATGGTTTCATGATTCAAGGCGGCGGCTTCGAAGCCGGCATGAAGCAGAAGCCCACCAAGGCCCCCATCGAAAACGAGGCCAACAACGGCCTGAAGAACGACAAGTACACCCTGGCCATGGCCCGCACCAATGATCCGCAGTCGGCCACGGCGCAGTTCTTCATCAACGTCGCCAACAACGACTTCCTGAACTTCAGCGCGCCCACGGCCAACGGCTGGGGCTACGCCGTGTTCGGCAAGGTCACCGAAGGCACCGACGTGGTCGACAAGATCAAGGCCGTGAAGACCGGCAACAGCGGCTTCCACCAGAACGTGCCGGCTGAAGACGTCGTCATCGAGAAGGCCGAAGTCCTTGAATAAGGTTGCTTTGCCGGGCAGCGTCTGGATCGCCTCGGACATCCATCTGGGGCCGGCCACGCCGGCCACGGCGGAAGCGTTCCTGGGCTTTCTGGACGCCGCTGCGGCGGAAGCGTCGGCCTTGCTGCTGCCGGGCGACATTTTTGACGCCTGGATCGGCGACGATGTGATCCGCCAGGCACCGCCCTGGCTGGTCAGTGCCCTCAAGGGCCTGGAGCAGGCCGCCGCGGCCATCCCTCTGTGGCTGGGTCGCGGCAATCGCGACTTCCTCATGGGCCAGGAACTGGCCAGCGCCATCGGCGCGCGGTTGCTGCCGGAACCGGCGCTGCTGCGGACCGACTACGGCGACATCCTGCTGACGCACGGCGACGAGCTGTGCACCGACGACGAGGCGTACCAGAAGTTCCGCAGCATGGTGCGCGATCCCGCCTGGCAGGCTGACTTCCTTGGCCGTACCATTCCGGAGCGGCTGACCCTGGCGCAACAGGCGCGCGGGGAAAGCATGGCCGCCAACCAGGTCAAGACCGCCGAGATCATGGACGTCAACAGCGATGCCGTGCAGGCGCTGTTCCGTCAGACGGGTGTGGCCACGCTGGTGCATGGCCACACGCATCGCCCGCAGCGCCATGTGCTGCAGATCGACGGCCGCAAACGCGAACGCTGGGTCCTGCCCGATTGGGATTGCGATCACGCCCAACCGCCCCGCGGTGGCTGGCTGATCATCGACGGCGACGGCCTGCAGTTCTTCGATCTGGCCGAAGCCGAGGATTGAGCCTGAGCAGGGTGACCTGTTCGCCCCTGCGTTGGCAGCGCTGCTCTGGTAAACCTGTACGAAAAAAACCCGACTGATGATGAATCAGTCGGGTTTTTGCTTTTTTGCTCCCGCACGTGAAGACCGATGTGGCTACCGCCTCCACCCTCACCGACGGCGACGCGACCGGGAAAGCGACAGCGACCGATCAACGCAGAAACAGCACCAATCCCACCACGATCCCCAGGGCGATCCGGTACCAGGCGAACACCCGGTACGTGTGGTTCGCGACGAACCGCAGCACCGCCCGCACCACCAGCATCGCGCTCAGGAAAGCGGCGATGAAACCCACGATGATGCCCGTGACATCGTGCTGGGTAAGGATGGCCATGTTCTTGTACGAGTCATAGACCGTCGCGCCCAACATGGTCGGCATGGCCAGGAAGAAGGAAAACTCCGTGGCCGTCTTGCGCTGGATACCGGCAATCATGCCGCCGATGATGGTCGAGCCTGAACGCGACACGCCAGGCACCATCGCCAGGCACTGCGCGACACCGACGCCCAGGGCCTGCTTCCAGGTGATCTCCTCCAACCGATGCGCGCTGGCGCGCACCTCCGAAGCACTGTCGTCCGCGGCCGAATGCGGCCCGGGCGTGGCGGCCTGCGTGCGGCGCTCCACATACAGCATCACCAGCCCGCCCAACACCAGCGTCGTGGCGACCACCCCGGGGTGGTAGAACAAGGCCTTGATGGCCTTGATGAAGATCGCGCCGATCACCGCCGCCGGCAGGAAGGCCACCAGCAGATTGCGCGTGAACATCATCTCGCTGCGCACGCCGGTGAACGTGCCATGGATCAACTGCCACAAGCGCGCGCGGAAGATCCACATGACGGCCAGGATGGATCCGAACTGGATCACGACTTCGAACACTTTGCCGGAGCTGGACTGGAAATTGATCCAGTCCCCCACCAGGATCAGGTGCCCCGTGCTGGAGACGGGAATGAACTCGGTGAGTCCTTCGATAATGCCCAGGAACATTGCCTTGAGCAGATACAGTGTGTTTTCAGTCACGATGACAGGTCAGAGTAAGGTCTCAGGAATTGGAACCGTCATCGGCCTGGGCCACATCCAGCGACAGGCGTTGGACACGGACCGAGGCAATGCGACGGCCGTCGAGTTGTAGCACCTCGAACGTGAAACGGACGTGAGGCGATACGAATTCGCAGGTATCGCCCGGCTGCGGCAAATGACCGAAGCGCGACAGCAGATAACCCGCCAGGGTCGAGTATTCCTGAGCTTCGTCCACCAGGCCATCGGTCTCCAGGACCTGCTCCACATGGTGGAGGTCGGCCGCGCCGTCGATTTTCCAGCGGCCCTCTTCTTCCGGGACGATGTCCGGCATTTCGTCTTCGTCGGGGAATTCGCCGGCAATGGCCTCGAACACGTCGATGGGCGTCACCAGGCCTTCGATGGCGCCGAACTCGTCGGCCACCAGCACCAGTTGACCGCGCGCGCGCTTCAGGATGTCCATCAGGCGCAGGATGCCGATCGATTCATGCACGATGATGGGTTCGCGCAGGCGATCGCGCTGCACCCGGCCTTCCGTGATGAGATCGCCCACCAGGTCCTTGGCGCGCGCGATGCCCAACACCTCGTCCAGCGTGCCGCGGCAAACCGGGAAGAAGCTGTGCGGCGCGGCCGTGATCTGGGCACGGATGGTGTCGGCATCGTCGTCGATGTCGATCCAGGTCAGGTTGGTACGCGGCGTCATGATGGAACGGATGGAGCGTTCCGCCAGCGTCAGCACACCGCTGACCATGTTGCGTTCCTCGACACCGAAGGCCGGCGGCTGCTGGGCTTCGTGGTCACCGGCCGTTTCGGCCTCATCGTCGGCCGGCATGGCCGGGCGCTTGCCCAGCATGCGCAGCACGCCTTCAGCCGTGCGCTCACGCATGGGCCGGCGCGCATCCAGCCGCAGCAGGTTGCGGCGTGCCAGCTGGTTCAAGGCCTCGATCAGCACCGAGAAGCCGATGGCCGCGTACAGATAACCCTTGGGCACCTTGAAGCCGAAGCTTTCGGCGACCAGCGAAAAACCGATCATCAGCAGGAAACCCAGGCACAGCACCACCACGGTGGGGTGCGCATTGACGAAGCGGGTCAGCGGCTTGGAGGCCAGCAGCATGATGCCGATGGCGATAATCACGGCAATCATCATGATGGCCAGATGGTCCACCATGCCGACCGCGGTGATCACGGAGTCCAGCGAGAACACCGCGTCCAGCACCACGATCTGCGTCACGATGACCCAGAAGCTGGCGTACACGCGCGGCCCATTGCTGACGTGCTGCGCGCCTTCCAGGCGTTCGTGCAGCTCCATGGTCCCCTTGAACAGCAGGAAGAAACCACCCGCCATGAGGATCAGGTCGCGGCCGGAGGGATTGAGCGGTCCGATGGAAAACAAGGGCGTGGTCAGCGTGACCAGCCAGGACATGACCGACAGCAGCACCAGACGCATGATCAGGGCCAGCGACAGGCCGAGTATGCGCGCGCGATCGCGCTGCTTGGGCGGCAGCTTGTCGGCGAGGATAGCGATGAAGATGAGGTTGTCTATCCCGAGAACTATTTCAAGGATGACGAGGGTAAGCAGGCCGACCCACGCAGCGGGGTCTAGCAGCCACTCCATGTGGAACTCCAACAGTTGAGGAACCGGTAATCGTACATGAAAACCCGCGCGGCTCCGGTCACATGGCCGCCATGCAGGCGGACCTTGACGCCCCGCGGACGCCCATGACAGTCCTGGCCAGGCAGGGGCGTTGATATTTGCCTGGCAGGTGGCGCGAAAGATGAGGGATGCTTAGGCTTTGTGGACGATGGCGCGCTGGGCATCGGCGAGGTGAAATACGCCTACAGATCCGATCGGACCCCTGCCCCAATCGCCCGCGTTCCCCCTCTCCCCCCGGCCTACCCACAGCAGGCCCCGCGCGCGAGCAAGGCAGGCCCGACGGATCTGACCAGATCGCACACAAAGGTCGCCCGCGGGCGACCTTTTTCATTGAACTGGCCGCCCGCGGGCGACCTTTTTCATTGAACTGGCCGCCCGCGGGCGACCTTTTCTTCATTGAACGGGCCGCCACGGGCAGCCGTTCTTCATCGAGCCGGCCGCATCGAGCGGCCTTTCCTCATCAAGCCGGCGTCGCGCCGCCCTGCAGCGTGGTCAGCACCTGGGTGAAGATCTTGGGCGTGGCGGCCAGCACATTGCCCGAATCCAGCCAACCCTGCTCACCGGTGAAATCCGCCACCAGGCCACCGGCTTCCATCACCATCAGACTGCCGGCCGCCAGATCCCAGGGTTTCAGGCCCACGCCGCAAAATCCGTCCAGGCGGCCGCAAGCCACGTAGGCCAAATCCAGCACGGTCGAACCCATGCGGCGCACGCCGACCACGCTTTCCGCCACCTGGCGGAACTTGCCGCTGCCCTGCTCCGGGCCGGCCGAACCCGCCCAGTGCGCGCCCAGCAGCGCCTCGTGGTAGCGCGTGCGCCCCGACACCCGCACGCGGCGGTCGTTCAGGAACGCGCCGCTGCCGCGGCTGGCGGTGAACAGTTCATTGCGCGAAGGATCGAAAATCACGGCCTGGGTCGGCACGCCCTTTTGCAGCAGGGCGATGGAGACGGCGAAATTGGGCAGGCCATGGATGAAATTGGTGGTGCCGTCCAGCGGATCGATGATCCACTGGTATTCGGCTTGCGCGGCGCCCTGCAGCCCGAATTCCTCACCCAGCATGGCATGGTCGGGATAGGCCGCCTGCAGGGTCTCCACAATGGCGGTTTCCGAAGCCTGGTCGACTTCCGTGACATAATCCCGCGGCCCTTTCTTGGCTACGTTGAGTCTTTCCAGGTCGAGGCTGGCACGGTTGATAATAGTGCCGGCACGCCGGGCCGCCTTGATGGCGATGTTGAGCATCGGGTGCATAGATTTCCGTAGATTCGCACAAACGCGCAAGCTACCGCCAACGGCTGGCAATGGTCATTCCATCGCCGCCGTGGACCTCGGACGGGAACCCTTTCCCGAGCCGCGCCGCCCTCTGAAACCAGGGGCTGGCGGCCCGAAACCAGGCCGGCCTGCTTGCGCCAAACGTGGCATTTTAAATGACTCAGGCATTTTCACGCGTTCGTTTCATCATGGTGCAGCCCAGCCACCCCGGCAATGTCGGTTCGGCGGCCCGTGCCATCAAGACAATGGGCTTCTCCGGGCTGTCCCTGGTCGAGCCAAAATTCAGCGATATGACAGCTCAGCCGGAGGCCATCGCCCTGGCCAGCGGCGCCGGTGACGTGCTCGCCAGCGCCAGCATCCATGCCACGCTGGAAGAAGCCCTGGCCCCCGTCACGCTGGCCTTTGCCCTGACGGCACGGGTGCGCGACCTGGGCCCCCCGCCCTGCGACATCCGCCAGGCCGCCGATCTGGCGCGCGCGCATCTGGACGAACACGCCCAGGGCGAGGTCGCCATCGTCCTGGGAACCGAGCGGGCCGGGCTGACCAATGCCCACATCGCGGCCTGCCACCGGATCTGCCATATTCCCGCCAATCCCGAATACAGTTCGCTGAACGTGGCCCAAGCCTTGCAATTGGCCGCGTGGGAGCTGCGCTACGCCCTGCTGGCCCACGCCGGGGTGCCGATGTTGCCTCCCACGCCTGCCGCCGCGCCCGATCCCGGCGCGGCACCGGCGTCCAGCGCGGCGGTCCAGGCCTTCCTGACCCATTGGGAAGAAGCGCTGGTGGCGGTCCAGTTCCTGGATCCGCAGCATCCCAAAAAGCTGCTGCCGCGCATGCGCCACCTGTTCAGCCGCAGCGCCCTGACACGTGATGAGGTCGACATGCTGCGCGGCGTCTGTACCGCGATGCTGGCGGTCGTGCGCAAATCCAGCGGTAAGTAAGGCCAAACCGCCACAGCAAGCCACGACGGCGTCCCCATCATGAAAAAACCCTCTGTTTTACGAGAGGATTTTTTCATGGACGGGCGGCCGGCACGGCCACCCTTGTTCCCGCCTGGTCCGCGATCAGTCGACCGTGGCGCCGGAGGCCTTGACCACCACCGCCCATTGCGCCACTTCAGACTTGATGAACTGGCCGAATTCGGCCGGCGTCGTCTTGACCGCCACCGCGCCCAGTTGCTCGTAGCTGCGCTTGACCTCGGGCTTGTCGAGCGCCTTCACCATGATGGCGTTCAGCTTCTCGATCACTTCCGGCGGCGTCTTGGCCGGCGCGATCAGGCCGAACCACGACGACACGTCGAACTTCGGAAAGCCCGACTCGGCCATGGTCGGCAGGTCCGGCGCGCTGGCCGAACGTTCCTTGGTGGTCACCGCCAGCGCGCGCAGCTTGCCGCTCTGCACGTGCGGCCAGGACGACGGCATGTTGTCGAACATGAACTGCACCTGGCCGCCGATCAGGTCGGTCAAGGCCGGACCGCTACCCTTGTAGGGCACGTGCATCACGTCGACACCCGCTTCCTGCTTGAACAGCTCGCCGGCCAGATGGATGGACGTGCCGCTGCCCGACGAGGCGAAATTCAGCTTGCCGGGATGGGCCTTGGCGTAATCGACCAATTCCTTGACCGACTTGACCGGCACACTGGGATTGACCACCAGCACATTGGGCACCTTGGCCGCCAGGGCGATCGGCGCGAAATCCTTGTTCAGGTCGAAATTGACCTTCGGATACAGCGTCTGGTTGATCGCGCTGGTGACCGCGACGAAATACAGGGTATAGCCGTCGGCCGGGGCACGAGCGACATATTCGGTGCCGATATTGCTGCCAGCGCCCGGTTTGTTTTCGACCACGAAGGACTGGCCGGTGGCCTCGGTCAACTCCTTGGCCATGATGCGTGCGATCACGTCAGTGGTACCGCCCGCGGAAAAGCCGACGACGATGCGCACCGGCTTATCCGGGTAAGCAGCCTGGGCCGTCGCCCCGAAAGTCATTACAGCGCATGCGCCAGCCAGGGTCGCGACCGTCCTGCGCAAAAGGGCAAGCTTTTGGCTCATTGCCTCACTCCAGATATTGTCCAGTCGATGGACGTTTAAAATAATTGCTGCCTGATTTTCGGAGATCAGGCAACATACGGCAACAAGATGTCCATGGCTTGGACGCCAATTCTGCTCGCGGCCGCTCGCCCGCGCCAGGTGGCCCCCAAGATGGACACCCGATTCAACGAGACACCCGCGCCAGGCAGAGGCCGCGCGCGTTCGTCGCGGCCTGACGCCGGCGGAAAATTTTTCCGTCCCGGCCCCATGGCGGTGGCAGCGCGAACGCACCCACCCGGCGCCCCTGGATTTCATGGAAGAAAGCCGCTCTACCTCCACTGGCCCCCGTACGCTGCGGCGCGGGCTTCAAGTGCTGGCTGCCCTGCGCGACCACGGCAGCGATGGACTCAGCGTGACCGACCTGGCACGCCATACGCAGATTCAACGCCCGACCATCTACCGCCTGCTGGCGGCGCTTTTGGAAGCGGGGCTGGCCTTGCCGGTGCCCGGCACCAAGAAGTATCGCGCGATGCTGGCACCGAACGCTGCCGTCAGCGAGCCCGACCCGCGCCTGCGCCAGACCCTGCCCATTCTGCGGCGCCTGGCCGAACGCACGGGCGATGCCGTATTCCTGGTGGTGCGCGAAGGCGACGAGTCGGTCTCGCTGCATAGGGAGATCGGTGGCTACCCGGTACAGATCCTTGCAACCTATGCCGGCAAGCGCCAGCCTCTGGGTGTGGGATCGGGTGGCATGGCCCTGCTGGCCGCCCTGCCCGACGAAGTGGCGCAAGGCATCGTCGCGCGCAATGCCGGGCAGTTGGATGAGTATGGCGGCATGACCACCCACGAAATGCTGCGCTTGATCGACACCACGCGTGCACGCGGCTACTCGGTGGTCGGCAATCACGCGGTGCGCGGTGCGTTGGGGGTGGGATGCGCGCTGCTGGACGCCAATGGGACGCCCCTGCTGGCGATCAGCGTGACGGCCATCATCGACCGCATGCCCGCGCAGCGGCAACGCGAAATCGCGGGCTGGATCAAGGCGGAATTGGCGCGCTTGAAGACGGTCTAGCGGTCAGGGAAGACGCGGCGCGCCTTCTTTGGCCGCGGCTTCTCCCGGCGCGGTGACCACGCGTACCGGCACCGGTGGCTGGTAGCCGTTCTGGTCCAGCAGCAGACGCGCCTGGCGCAGCAGGTCCCAGCGGTATTCCCAATAGCGCGGCGACTCCACCCAGGAACGGATGTTCACGGTGACGACGTTGTCGAGATATTCGAACACGCGGACCTCGGGCGCCGGATCCTTCAGGGCCAGCGGATGCTCATTGACCAGCTTGGTCAACAAGGCGATGGCCTGCTCCAGATCGTCGCCATAGCGGATGCCCACCGGCAGATCGAAACGGCGAGTGGGATTGCGGCTGAAATTGGTGATGGTGGCATTCCATACCGTGCTGTTCGGCAAGGAGATGTGGATGCCGTCGGGCTGCACCAGGCGGGTCAGGAACATGCCCACTTCCTCCACCGTGCCGTTGCTGCCGGAACTCAGCGACACGAACTCGCCGGCGCGCACCGGCCGCAGCAGCAGCAACATGATGCCCGCGGCGATATTCTGCAGCGTGCCCTGCAAGGCCAGGCCGACCGCCAGGCCAGCCGCGCCCAGCACCGCGATGATGCTGGCCGTCTGCACGCCAAAGCGCGCCAGCACGGCCACCACGGTGAAGATACGGATCGACCATACGACGGTCGAATGGAAAATCGGAATGATGGTGGGATCGACACGCGTCGAACGCCGCGCGATGCGCCGTACCCATTTGCCCAGCAGCGCCGAAATCCACCAGCCGAGGACCAGGATCAGCAATGCGGTCAGCAGATTCAAACCCAGGTCGAATAGACGCGGAACGAGGTTGGTGATGTCCGACATCGCTAGAGTCATGCGCTGCGCTCCCGTAAAGCAGGGGCGCGTGGGCGCCCCGGAAAGGAGCGCACTTTAGCAGATGAATCCGCCCCTACCTCACAGGCGCACGGCGCCACCGCGCGGCCGCAGCAGATTACCCAAAGCCCGCAGCGGCGCGGGTGCCGGCGGCCGCGGCACGCCCGGATGCAGCCAGTGGTGCAGCACTCGCGTCACCAGGGGAATCAGCACGTAGGACAGCACGGGCGTCATCAGGGAACACGTCACCAGCACGCGCCAGAAGGTGGGCATGGCCGACAGCGTGTCCTTGAAGATCAGGCTGAAGGTCAACAAGGCCGGGAAGTACACCACCCAGATGCTGAATGCCTGCTTCCAGCGCGGCGGCGCGCTTTTGTGCGGACCGAACCAGCTATCCATGCCCGTGGCGCGGTGGACCTTGCTGGCGCGCACCAGTTGCGCGCCGCGCTCCAGCCACATGCGGCGCGGCAGCGACTGTTCATAGCGGTCCAGGCTGGCCGCGTCATGGAAGCGGAGCACGATCTGATACTGGTCCCCGCCTTCCGGTGGCTGCAGCACACCCGAACCCAGGAAGCCGGGGAAGCCAGCGGCCAGGATCTCGCCCTGCCGCAGCCAGGCGAGAAAGTCGCTATAGCGTTCGGGGGTGATCTGGCGGGTGACCAGCATGGTCACGGGGGGACTCAGGGGGGTGGACATGTCGAACTCCTGCTGCGGCTGCTTCTGGGTGATTACCCTGAGTTCATCTAAGCAAAGTCCGTGCCAGATGCGGCGGCGCAGCAATGCCGGCCTGCTGATGTGATCTGCTCTACAAAGCTGACGAATATTGCACCGCAGCATGCTTCATATCAGTGATATCCCTGAGCAAAGCACCAAAGTGGTGCGCACGGTAAGTGGCGCGATGGAGTATCGCCACTCCGCTCCTGCTCACAGGCCGCGCCTGGGCCGGGGCCCGCACAAGGGGCATCCGCCCGATGCCGATGCCGATGCCGATGCCGATGCCGATGCCGATGCCGATGCCGATGCCGATGCTGGTGGCGGTGGCGGTGCCAACCCAGTACCCAGCGCCATTGCCCCGTCACGTTCAGCTCTCTACACTGGGCGCTCGTGATTTCCAACGACGAGGAGCGCTTCATGAACTACGACATCGCCGTATTGGTAGGCAGCCTGCGCAAGGATTCCATCAACCTTCAACTGGCCCGCGCATTGGAAAAGCTGGTGCCGGAGAACGTCACCTTCAAATACGCCAGCCTGGCCGACATCCCGCTCTTCAACCAGGACGATGAAAACGACATGCCCGCCCCGGCCGCGGCCCTGAAAGCGTTGATCGCGGGGGCGCATGGCGCGCTGTTCGTCACGCCGGAACATAACCGGTCGGTGCCGGCGGCGCTGAAGAACGCCATCGACTGGGGCACCCGCCCCTGGGGTCAGAACAATTGGAACAACAAGCCGGTAGGCATCGTGGGCGCATCGCCTAGCGCCGCGGGCACGGCGCTGGCCCAGCAGCATTTGCGTAACATACTGGCCGCCGAAGGCGCACCCGCGCTGACCACGCCCGAAATTTTCCTGCAAATGAAGGAAGGCTTGATCGATAAAGACTTCAACATCACCAACGCCGATACCAAAGCATTCCTGCAAGGCTGGGTCGACCGCTACGTCGCGTGGGTGGCGAAGTTCGCGTCTTGAGCGATACGCCCAGCAAGGTCGCGACGAGCGCGCCCTGATAGACACCCTCGGCACCCTCGCCTGCGTCGCGAGGTTTCTTTGTGACGCAGGCATGTGTAGGCAGGACGCCGGCCAAGATCAGTCAGCCGGAAAGGTCCGCCCGCAGCGGGCTCCGCCATGGAGCCCGCGTTCCTGCCGCGGAATCAGCTGCCGGGTTCCTCGATCCGCATGCCGAGCTTGAGGCCAACCTGCCAGTGCGCCACCTTGCCGTTCTCGATGTGGCCACGCACGGAGGTCACCTCGAACCATTCCACATTGCGCAGTGTTTTCGATGCGCGCTCGATCGCCCGTTGCACGGCGTCATCACTGGATGTGGTGGACGAACCGACCAATTCGACTTGTTTGTAAACGTGGTTGGTCATGAGTCTTCTCCTGTTCCGCTGGACGGCGGTCGCGCTGCCGACGCATTCGCCGGCGCGCCTGCGCCGCAAGTGGCGTGCTCAACGGGTGTTTTCTTCGCGGATTACTGCACTTGCACAGCGCCTCGGTGCCAAGGCTTTTGAAACGAAGACATAGAGCGGGCTTGTCGCCCAGAGCGAATACGCGTTCCGAGGCACAGGGTTTGCTGAAGTTCTCGGCGTCGTCAAATATCCACGCTGAAGCAGGATTCTTGAAGGCGTGGCGACATGCGAACACGCCGCGACACGCCCCTTCAGGCTGGCGGCCATATTCCAGGAGAAACTCATGCCGGAGAACAAAACCGTAGCTCGAGCAGCCCGTGACAAGAAGCAGGGCAAGTCGGCGTCCACCCAGGTCGGCGAATTCGTCAAGGAGCAGGTGGATCGTGTCCGCGAAGGCAAGCATGGCGTGCGTTCGGCCAAGCAGGCCATCGCCATCGGCCTGTCGGAAGCGCGCCGGGCGGGCGTGAAGGTTCCGACCAAGTCAACCGCATCCGCTGCGACGAAGAAGCAGGCGCATCAGGACGAAGCTCACGCCAAGAAAACCAAGTCCGACGGGACCGAGGCCCCCAAGTCCGCGCGCCGCTCCGCGGCCAGCACGCGCGCATTGAAGCGTGAAGGCAGCGCCGGGGCCTCCAAACGGGCCCTGTCGTCCCAGACCCGTTCAGCCGCTGCCAAACGCACAGCCGCCGACCGCTCCGCTTCGGCCCGCAAGGCGGCCGCAACCAAGGGCGCCGCCGGCCGTTCCGCCGCCGCCAAGAAGGCCGCACGCACGCGCGCCGCCAACAAGAGTTCGCACGCCGCGAGCCATCGCTAAGTTGGAATAAGTAGAGGGGGGCTTGAACGCCTCCCTCTACTTTTCCCTGTACCCAAGGTCGTGACACGGGCAGGCCCACGTCCTTCTGTCGCCAAAGCCTGCATCAACGTAAGACTGTGCCTCGCCGTGAGGTCCGCACTCAAGCGGTCTGCGTTTTGTTGTGCCCGCTGATCGCCGCACCTGCATCGGCCCGCAGACGCAAGCTGTCGAAAATCGCCAGGAAGGCCAGCGCCGCCACGCCCAGCAAGGCGAGACGAAACTCCGTCGGTCCCGCTGACGCTCCCTCCAGGCCGGTCGCCCATTCCGCGGTTCGCAGGGCAATCGCGCCAAACGCAATCCCGATCCCGGCGTTCAACTGCTGGCAAGCACTGAACAAAGTCGTCGCGCCCGTCATCGCATCGCGGGGCACGTCGGCGAAGCCCAAGGTATTCAACGCAGTGAATTGCATGGACCGGCACATGCCGCAGAAGAACAGCACGACGCACGTCAACCAGTAAGGCGTGCTGGCGCCCAACATCGCGCAGCCGACGAATCCCACCGCCACCAGCAAACCATTCACCACCAGCACCCGTCGGAAGCCAAACCTGCGCATCACCCACGCGGTACCAGGCTTCATCACCAGGTTGCCGGCGAACAATGCAAGCATCAGACTGCCCGCCTGCACGGGCGTCAATCCGAAGCCCACCTGGAACATCAACGGCAGCAGGAAAGGCGCGCTGCCGATCGCGATACGGAACAAGGACCCGCCATACATCGTCACCGCGAAGGTCTGATAACGCAGGGGCGACAGGTCGACCAGGGGATACTCCACCCGCCGCAGATGCCACACGGACAGCACCAAGGCCACCAGCGCCAACGCCAGTAGTCCCGCTACCAGAGGCAAGCTGACTGTCAGCTCGCCGCACAAATCCATCGCGTACATGAACACACTGCATCCCACCCCGGTCAGGATGAATCCCCATACGTCAAACGGCCGCCGCCCCCCCGCTTCGCCGTGCACCAGGCGCAGCGTCATCAGGATGGCGATCACACCCAGGGGCACATTGAGGAAGAAGATCCAATGCCAGCCCAGATACGTGGTGATCACACCGCCTACCAGCGGTCCGATGACCGGTGCCGCCAGCCCCGGCCAGGTAATGATGGCGATGGCTTTGATCAATTCGGTCTTGGGCGTGGCGCGCAAGACGGCCAGGCGGCCGACGGGCACCATCATGGCACCGCCCAGCCCCTGCAACACCCGCGCGGCGGTGAATTGCGGCAGCGTCTGGGCCAGGCCGCACAGTATCGACGCCAGGGTGAACAGGACCAGCGCGCCACCAAACACCTTGCGTGAACCGTAGCGGTCGGCCACCCAGCCGCTGATGGGGATGAAGACGGCCAGCGCCAGCAAATATGCGCTCATGCCGATGGACATGTCCGCCGGCCGCACGCCGAAGGAACGGGCCATCTCGGGCAAGGCGGTGGTGATGATGGTGGAGTCCAGCATCTCCATGAAGAACGCGCCGGCCACCAGCCAGGCGACGCCTTTGCTATTGGACGATGCACCGGGGCCGGAGCCGGTGCCAGAGCCAGAGCCGGATCCACGGCCGGGACCGTCTTGGGGAGAACTGGAACCAGGTTTCTGTTGCGGATTCGTCGCCTGCACTGCCATTGCTGCTGCCTCTCGGTATGTCGGGTCCGGCCGCTGCCGCGACGATGTCCAAGCATGCATTCCCACGAAAATAGGGAAGTAGCCCCCAATGAATTTTCGGGGTGTCAGCGGCTGGACCAACGCGGAGCAATCCCGGGCAATTGTAGGTAAATCGGGTCGACCCTGGGTGTATTCGACCCAAAAGCCCAAAATGGCCGGCATCTGGGCCGCTGATCCGCTGTGCCCGGCACCGCGTGCGGTGGCAACATGCCCCTGACACATCGAACCCCTGACGCATGAACCTCATGATTCAGCAACTGGCCCCTCAGCCCCGTCCGCCATGCCTTCCGTGCGGACGGTGACGCCTCAGGCCCGCACACATCTTGCCCTTGCCCCAGCCCCCCCTTTCCGCCCCCGTCGAGCCCCAGACCTCCCTGGATCCTGGTGACTGGTCCGCCCTGCGCGCCCAGGGACACCGCATGTTGGACGACATGTTCGACTACCTGAGCACGCTGCGCGAACGGCCCGTCTGGCAGCCGGCGCCGCCCGCCGTGCGGGCCGGTTTCAGCACGCCGATGCCGCGCCAGCCGACCGAGCTGGCCGATGCTCATGCCCGGTTCATGGAAGAAATCCTGCCGTACGCGGTGGGTAACGCGCATCCCGGCTTCATGGGGTGGGTGCATGGCGGTGGCAGTGCGGTCGGCATGCTGGCCGAGACCCTGGCCGCCGGTTTGAACGCCAATTTGGGCGGACGCAACCAGATCCCCATCGAAGTGGAACGCCAGATCGCGCGCTGGATGGCTGAGCTGTTCGGTATGCCCGCGGGCGCCGGCGGCCTGTTCGTCACCGGCACGTCCATGGCCAATTTGATCGGCGTGCTCGTCGCCCGTACCGCGGCGCTGGGCCGCGCGGTGCGCCAGGCCGGCGTGGCGGCGCAAGCGGATCGGCTGGTGGCATACACGTCCGTCTGCGCGCACGGCTGCATTGCGCAGGCCATGGACATCGCCGGACTGGGCATCGAGAATCTGCGCAAGATCCCGGTGGATGATCAGTTCCGCATGGATCCGGCCGCCTTGCAGGCCGCCATCGATGCCGACCGCCGGGCTGGTTTGCGTCCTTTTCTCATCGCGGGCACGGCCGGCACGGTGGATGTCGGCGCGGTCGATCCGTTGACAACGCTGGCGGACATCGCCGCCCGCGAACAGCTCTGGTTCCACGTCGACGGTGCCTTCGGTGCGCTGGCCATGCTCGCGCCTTCGCTGGCGCCCTTGCTCAAGGGCATCGAACGGGCCGACTCCATCGCCTTCGATTTCCACAAGTGGGGCCAGGTGCCCTATGACGCCGGCTTCATCCTGGTGCGCGACAGCGCGGCCCAGCAGGCGGCTTTCGCGGCCAGCGCCGCTTACTTGAGCCGCGACGATCGCGGGCTGGCGGCGAATTCGCCCTGGCCTTGCGACCTGGGACCGGACCTGTCGCGCGGCTTCCGCGCCTTGAAGACCTGGTTCACGCTGACCGTGTACGGCGCCGATCAACTCGGGACGGTCATCGCGCATACCTGCGCCGTGGCGCAAGGTCTGGCGCGGCGTGTGCAGGCCGAGCCGCGCCTGGAATTGCTGGCGCCGGTAGCCTTGAACATCGTCTGCTTCCGCTATCGCGCCGAAGACGCCGCGGCGGCGGACCGCCTGACCGCGGCCATCGTGCTGGAACTGCAAGAGTCCGGCGTGGCGGCGCCATCCACTACCCGCATCGGTGGCGCCTTGGCGATCCGGGCGGCTATCGTCAACCATCGCAGCACGCATGCGGATGCGCAGCGCCTGTTCGACGCCGTGCTGTCGATCGGTGCGCAATTGACGGGGGCCGCGCCTTCGCCTGATATGGCCGATGACGCGGCGGCGGATGCGGGACTATCTTCAACCAGTGCGGGGCAGCGATGCCCACTCGCCAACGACGCCGTACGCGATGATGCCCCTGTCGCCGAACCCCAGGCAATACCATGACCGACGCAGTTAGCACGGCGATACCCGATGCCGCGACCGACGCGGCTGCCCTCGCACGACGCCCCGATCTCATTGGCAAGGCACGTTTGATTACCTATGCCTTCCAGCAAGGCGACCTCGACAGCCTGCGCCAGCAACTGCTCGCGCGCGCCCAGCAGGACGAGGGCGACACCAATGCCGCGCTGGACCTGTCCATGGTCCTGTTACTGCTGGGCCAGCCCGACACCGCGATGGCCTTGCAGCGCCACGCGGTACAGACGCAGCCGCTGTATCACATGCCGGCCGACCGCCAACCCGCAACGCTGCGGCTGCTGGTCCTGGTCGCTTGCGGCGACTTTCTCGCGAATACGCCGTTCGAATTCCTGGTCGCCGATTCTAATATCGCAGTGGACATCCTCTACGTGGGCGAAGGCATCCCGACGCCCGCGCAATTGCCCGAACATGATGCGCTACTCGTCGCCGTCGGCGAATCGGCTGCCAATCGACCGCTCCTGGATACGCTGCGAGCGCCGCTGGCGCAGTGGCATCGACCGGTATTGAACCGGCCCGAGCATGTGCTCAAGACCTCACGCGACGGCCTGAGCACGGCGCTGCAGGGCGCCGAGGGCATCATCGTGCCGGCGATCCGGCGTGTCACGCGGACAGACCTCGACGCCCTGGCCAGCGGTCGGGCGCAGCCGTCGGACTTGTTGCCTGGCGTGGACTACCCCGTCCTGGTGCGCCCGCTGGATTCGCACGCGGGCCACGGCCTGGAAAAAATCGACGAGGCCGCCGGGCTCGCCGCGTATCTCGCGGCCCACGATGCAGCGTTGCCCGCGACGGCCAGCACTGGTACAGGCCTCGCTGACGGCGCGCCCGTCGACTTTGCGTTGCCCGCCACCTTCTACCTGTCGCAATTCATCGACTACCGCAGCTCGGATGAACGCTATCGTAAGTACCGCGTCGTGATGGTGCAGGGCCGTCCTTTCCTCGGCCATCTGGGCATCTCTCCGCGTTGGATGGTGCATTACCTGAATGCGGACATGCTGGAGAACGCTGTAAATCGCGCCGAGGAAGGCGCACAGATGCAGAGCTTCGACAGCGGCTTCGCCGCGCGCCACGCCGCCGCTTTCGCGCGGATCCACCAACGCGTCGGACTCGACTATTTCGTCATGGATTGCGCGGAAACGCCCGACGGCCAGTTGCTCATCTTCGAAGGCGACACCTGCGGCATCGTGCACGCCATGGATCCCGAGGACCTCTTTCCCTACAAAGCGCCCAATATGCGCCGCATCTTCACGGCGTTCCGGGAAATGCTGGCAAAGAACGCGGGCGTGGCAATTAACTGAAAGCCAGCTCGATCGTAGCCGCCCGGACCCGGCCTACGTGCCGCATACGTCGTCGCCTGGCAACTGGCTGAAGCGATGGAGGAACAATCACTTAGCAAGGCGCGTCTGGCCGCTCTACTCAAGACCAGCCGATCGCAGGTCGACAGACTCCTTGACCCTACGCGCGATGTGACACTCTCGACGTTTCAGCGCGCTGCGGCCTTGGTCGGCCGTAAAGTTCAGATTGAATTGGTGTGACTGAACCGTTTGACCTTTTTTGAGCGACGGTGCAAGTTCTGTCCACTGCCTCGTGCCAGGCACCGCCGGCGATTACACGTCCTGATACCGCAGCCAGCCGTCATCCAGCCATTGCGCCAGGACGTTCTGTTCTGCCTCGCTGGGCCGGGCAACCGCGCAGTCCAGCGTGCGATCGTCCGCCAGACGGCGCATCAAGGCTGAAGGCGGCACTGGCGCCACTTCGCCGTTGATGAACAACTGGCGCTGGCGATAAAGCATGCGGCTACGTCGATCCAGCACCAGGCAACCTTGCGCGGGCCACTCGACGGCAAGATCGACGTCTTCCGGCGGCAGGCCATCAAAGACCGCGCTGGCGGCGGGTTCGGTCAGCCAGCAACCCAGGAAGCGCGTCGCCAAGGCTTCATCGAAACGCAGCTTGCCGACAGCGGCGAGTGCCGCCTCGACCAGGGCGTCCGGCAATGCGGCGGCTTGAGCCACGGCTGGCTGGCCCGGGTCGCGATAGACACCTTTCAGGTCGGGGCCGGGCAGCGGCGGCTCGGCATAAGGACCCGCCGGTTGGCCCGCGCGCGCCATCACCTGCTCGGCGGCGGCTTCCAACATGCCGCGCGCCAGCACGGCCTGGCTGGGCGAACGGAAACCGATGGAGATCGTCATGCAGTCGCCCACCGCGATACCGTCGTGCGCCACCTGCGGCGGCAGATAGAGCATGTCGCCCGGCTCCAGCACATGGCTTTCCTCGGGCTGGAAGTCGCGCAGGATTTTCAGCGGCAGGCCGGGCTGCAGGCTGAGATCGCGTTGGCGGCCTATGCGCCAATCTCGCTGGCCGACCGCTTGCAGCAGGAAAACGTCGTAGCTGTCGAAATGCGGCCCCACGCCACCGCCGTCGGTGGCGATGCTGATCATCAGATCGTCCAGGCGCGCATCGGGAATGAAGCGGAACTGCTGCATCAATGCGGCGGCGGCGTCGTCATGCAGATCGACGCCTTGGACCAGTAGTGTCCAGCCTGGCTCGCTGGCCTTGGGCAGTCGCGCGAAGGGTCCCTGTTCCATCTGCCAGGCGCCGTTCTCGCGCCAGATCAGGCGCGCTTCGACGTCGTCGTTGCGCGCCAGGCGCTTGATCCCGGCCAGGGTCAGCGGCGGACGGAAGGCGGGGATGGCCTGGCGGATCAACAGCGGCTTGCGCTGCCAGTAGCGGCGCATGAATTCCGCCGGGGTACGGCCGCCGAGGAGTTGCAGGGGAGTATCCGGATTCATGAGCGTCCTAGTTTGGTCTTCGGCTTCGGCATCGTATCGGCCTTGGCGGTGGTATCGGTATCGGTATCGGTATCGACATTAGCAGCGGCATCAACATCGGCGGCCACTAGTAAGCCTGGCCAGGCCTGCGCGTCCGGCGTAGCCATGGCAGGCCGCCTTAGCGCACCGTGGCCTTCAAGCGATAAAGGGCATCCAACGCTTCGCGCGGCGTCAGACTGTCGGGATCGATGGCGGCCAGTTCGTCGCGCAGCGCGGCCAGCGCTTCCTGGTCCGCATCCGCGTCGGCTTGCGCGGACGCCACGGCATCTGCCTGCGCGGCGGCGGCGAACAGGCCCAACTGGGGTGTCGGCGCGCCTTGCGCCTCCAAGCGTTCGAGTTCCCGCGTGGCCTGGCGGATGACCGCCGGCGGCACCCCCGCCCGCTGCGCCACCTGGATGCCATAGCTGCGGCTGGCGGGGCCTTCGCGCACTTCGTGCAGGAACACGATGCCATTGGCGGATTCAGCTGCCGCCAGATGAATGTTGGCCGCAGTCGGCTGTTCCGCCGGCAAGCGCGTGATCTCGAAGTAATGCGTGGCGAACAGCGTCAGGGCGCGATTGTGTGTGAGTAACCGCAGGGCGATGGCCCAGGCCAATGCCAGGCCATCGTAGGTCGACGTGCCGCGGCCGATCTCGTCCATCAAGACCAGGCTGGCGGGCGTGCTGGCAGCGAGGATGGCGGCGGCTTCCGTCATCTCCATCATGAAGGTGGAGCGGCCACCTGCCAGATCGTCGGCGGCGCCGATGCGGGTGAAGATGCGATCGATGCGGCCGATGCGTGCACGCGCGGCGGGCACGTAGCTGCCCGTGCGCGCCAGCAGGACGATCAGCGCGATCTGGCGCATATACGTCGACTTGCCGCCCATATTGGGACCGGTGACCAGCAGCATGCGGCGCGTCGCATCGAGCCGGCAGCTGTTGGGCGTGAAGCGTTCGATGCTGCGTTCGACCACGGGATGGCGGCCGGCGTCGATATCGATGTCGGCTTCCTCGGCCAGCTCCGGCGCGCACCAATCGTGGCGCCGTGCGTGGTCGGCCAGCGCGGCCAGGCAGTCGAGTTCGGCCAGGGCCCCGGCGCATTCGGACAAGGCGCGCACATGCGTGGCCAGCGCGTCCATGACCTGTTCATAGAGCCATTTTTCGCGCGCCAGCGAGCGGTCCTGGGCCGACAGGACGCGATCTTCCCAAGTCTTCAGTTCAGGCGTGATGTAGCGTTCGACATTCTTCAACGTCTGGCGGCGGCGGTAGTCTTCCGGCACCTTGTCGGCCTGGCCGCGGCTGACTTCGATGTAGAAGCCATGCACGCGATTGAACTCCACGCGCAGATTGGCGATGCCGCTGCGTTCGCGTTCACGGGCTTCCAGTTGGACCAGGAACTCGCCGCTGTCGGTGGCCAGGGTGCGCAGTTCGTCCAGATCGCCGTCATAGCCGGTAGCGATGACGCCGCCGTCACGCACCGCTGCCGCGGGTTCCGCGGCGATGGCCTCCTGCAGCAGGTGGGCGATGGCGGGATCGAGGTCCAGCTTGGTGCCCAATTCAGCCAGGCGCGGCGAGCGTGCCAACGGTTGCACGGCGCCGCGCAGCGCCGGCAGGGCCAGCAAGGCGTCGCGCAGGCTGGCCAGTTCGCGCGGGCGCACCGAACGCAAGGCCACGCGGGTGGCCACGCGTTCCAGATCTGGATAGCGTTCCAGGGCGGCACGCAGCGTTTCCAGCGGCGTCGCGGCACCGAATGCCGTGCTTGAGCTCGGATTCGAATTCGCACTGAAACCGCCGCGGTCGTCCGAGTTGTCGTGCATGCCGTCGTCCATGCGATCGGCCAGCATTTCGGCGATGGCCGTCTGGCGTGCCAGCACGGGCGCGTTCTCGCGCAGCGGATGGTGCAGCCAGCGGCGCAGCAGACGGCTGCCCATGGGCGTGCGGCAGCCATCGAGGACGGAGAACAACGTAGGCGCGTCCTCGCCGGACAGCGTCAACGTCAGCTCCAGATTGCGCCGCGTGACGGGGTCGAGCAGCACGAATTCGCCCGGGCGCTGTGCGCTCAGGCTCTGGATATGGGACAAGCCCTGGGATTGCGTGCGAGCGGCGTAGCGCAGCAGCGCGCCGGCGGCGCAGATGGCGGCCGGCATGTCCTCGACGTCGAAGCCGGCCAGGTTGTCGGTGCGGAAGTGGTCCAGCAGATGCTGGCGCGCGCCATCGCTTTCGAAATGCCAGTCGGGCACGCGGCTGCGGGCGCCGTCGAAACTGAAGTCGAACTCGGCGCAGTCGGCGTAGATGACTTCCGCCGGCGCGATGCGATGCAGCTCGGATTCGAGCTGCGCCGGCGCGCACTCGGTCACATGAAATTCGCCGCTGGCCAGATTCAACCAGGCGATCCCGGCGCGCGGCGTCCGCCCGCCGCTGACGTGTACGGCCGCCAGCGACCGGTCCGCCTTGGCGGGTAGCAGGGCTTCATCGGTCAAGGTGCCGGGCGTGACGATGCGGACGATGCGGCGTTCCACCGGTCCCTTGCTGGCCGCCGGGTCGCCGATCTGTTCGCAGATGGCGATCGACTCGCCCAAAGCGACCAGACGCGCCAGGTATTGCTCCATGGCATGTACCGGCACGCCCGCCATGGGGATGGGTTGGCCGGCGGAGCTGCCGCGCTTGGTCAGCGTCAGGTTCAGCAGCCGCGCGCCGCGTTCGGCGTCGTCATAGAACATTTCATAGAAATCGCCCATCCGGTAGAACAGCAACAAGGGCCCCGCCTCGGCTTTGAGACGAAGATATTGCTGCATCATGGGGGTATGGGAGGGATCGATGGCTTGCGACACGGTTCTCTTTTAAGTCTGAAACTCAGGCAGTTTTTTGCTTGCGAGACGCATTGTAGGCCCTCGGCCAGAGGCGTTCGCCGCCCCTGGCATGCCGGCAAGTGACAAGCGTATCCCTGGCCGCCAGTGCCGAGGCAATGCGGCCAGGCCATGTCTATCTTCGGAACACGGAGGTGGCGCCCCCGCAATCTGGTCCATTCCTTCCACGCCAAGCCGCTCTGACCTGGATAATGTGGCTTTGCAGCGACCGGCTGGGGCCGGGTTGCGCATCATCGGCAGGCGTAAATGAATCAAAAAAACGAAGTGCTCGTGATTGGCGGCGGCGTGGTCGGTGTGACTTGCGCGTTGGAGCTCCAGCGCCGAGGCGCCCGTGTCACGTTGGTGGATCGCAAGGAGCCCGGCAGCGAAACGTCTTATGGCAACGCAGGAGTGCTGGCGACCAGCTCGCTGATCCCGTTCAATAATCCCAACCTGTTGCGAAACCTCCCGACGCTACTCAAAAACAAGAGCGTCAGTTTCCGCTACAACCCGGCTTATCTCATGTCGATGGCGGTCTGGGGTGCGAAGTTCCTGCTCAATGCCAGGCGCTCCCGCTTCGACGATACCGCCGCCGCGCTGCATGGCTTGATATCGCTGTCGGCCATCGAGCACGCCCGTCTGCTGCGAGCCGCAAACGTCACGCACCGGCTACGTTCCAATGGCTGGGTGTTTCTGTACCGAACCGCCGAGAGTTTCGCTGGCAGTGCGTTGGCGCGGCAGACCTATGATCGCTTCGGCGTGTCGTACAAACTGGTAAACGAGCACGAGATCGCCGATATGGAGCCTGGCCTCACAGCCAGATTCCAGCACGGCATCTGGATGGACGGCACGTCTTCGGTGGACAGCCCGGGTGCCGTGACGAAAGCCTATGCGCGGCTTTTTGCGGAACAGGGCGGAACCCTGGCCAGGGCGTCGGTGACGCGCGTGCGGCAGCTAGCAACCGGAAGGTGGCAGGCCGCGACGACCGAAGGCGGTCAGCTGGAAGCGGACAGGGTGGTGATCGCCACGGGGCCATGGGCCAACGACGTGCTGGCCGGCGTGGGTATTCGCGTTCCCATGGCATTCGAGCGCGGATACCACATGCATTTCGGCGCACGTGACGGCGCCACGCTGAATCGGCCGGTCTACGACGTGGCGGGGGGCTATGTGCTTGCGCCCATGGAACAAGGCATACGCCTGGGATCGGGTGTCGAACTGAATGATCGCGACGCGGCGGCGGACGTGACGCAACTGGATTTGTGCGAGCGTACGGCACGCGAGGTCTTTCCCCTTGCTGGCAGGTTGGAAAGCAGCCCGTGGCTAGGCCGGCGGCCGACACTGCCCGACAGCAAGCCGATCATCGGCGAGGCGCCCAGGCATCCTGGCCTGTGGTTGGCGTTCGGGCATCAGCACATAGGCTTCAACACCAGCGCGGGTACCGCGGCGCTGTTGGGCGCGCTCATGTACGGCGACAAGCCTCCGGTAGATCCATACCCGTTCCGCGCCGCGCGGTTTATTTGAGACCGGGTTGCCGTCTCAGGCCGCGGACGGCATGGGCGTGCGGGCAACCTCGACCCGGTTGCGGCCGGCATGCTTGGCGGCATAGAGCGCCGCATCGGCGGCGCCGATCAATGCCTCGGCCGTGTCCAGGCCCGTGCGCGGCGTAATGCCGATGCTGATCGTGACATTCGTCA
Source organism: Bordetella sp. LUAb4 (assembly GCF_021325795.1). Lineage (GTDB taxonomy): Bacteria > Pseudomonadota > Gammaproteobacteria > Burkholderiales > Burkholderiaceae_B > Bordetella_C. The sequence goes on from NZ_JAHPZX010000002.1 coordinate 1,297,572, forward strand.
TTTGGCCAGGCACGGCGAGTCGTAGCCCCTGCACAGCGGCGCGCAGCCGCTCCGCGGTCTGGATCGCTTCGCCCAGCATGGATTGCGGCAGCAGCACTGCGAACTCCTCGCCGCCGAAGCGCGTCAGCAGATCCGCGTGCCGCAGATGTGATTGCAGGCATTGCGCGACCTGTCGCAGGCAGGCGTCGCCGGCGAGGTGCCCATGGCGGTCATTGAAAGCCTTGAACAGGTCGATATCGGCCAGCAGCAGTGCGCCGGCTGCCGCGGGTTGCGCCAGGAACTCGCCCAGCGTCTTGTCCAGTTGCCGCCGATTGGGAATGTTGGTCAAGGGATCGGTGTAGGACAGGTCGGCAAGCGCGGCGTTGGTGGCCGTCAGATTCTCGTTGCGCAGGCGATCGAGCAACCCGTGCAGATAAATCCGACGCGATGCGCGTTCAAAAGAATGCGCACCGAGCAGCGCGGGCAACAGCAGGGTGCTCATGAAGCCGATCAGGAACATGGCATCGTCGTGGCTGATTTCCGGGCGGCTGGACAGGGTCAGCGCGTAGACGCCGACATTGGCCAGGAAAAAGGCAAGCGCCTGCAGGAAACGCAATCGCACGAAGATCAGGACGAAGCTGGCGGGCGGGATGGCCAGCAGGAAATCGCGCAGGGTGGCGGGCGCCGGCTTGACCGCGACGATGAGGATGGCGGCCAGCGTGCAGCCCAGGCAGCCGGCCAGCAGCGCGGTCTCGCGCGCGAAAGACGAGGCCGTGGTGCGCAGGAACAGGGCTCTGAGAACGAGTCCGATGAGGCTGGGAGCGCCCAGTTGAATCCAGACCTGAAGCCAATCGGGGTTGGGAATGATGGTCAGGTTCAGCAATACGCCCAGGATGAAATAGAGCGTCGCGCCCCAGAGCACGATGAAACGCAGCTCCTTGACCCGTTCTGCCGCGATGTCGCGCTCGTAGCGAGCTTCCAGCACCGAGGGAAACACCAGCCGAAGACCGGAACGTTCCAACTCGGCCTTGGCCAATCGGTCCAGATCGGGTTGCGCGTGCTCCAGGGCGGCTTCTGCGGTTTGCGACATCGATATCCGGTTCAGTCTCGCTGCGCGGGGCAAGCTGCCCCGAGCCTTCCATTCGAACCCGATTGTAGCGAGTCACGTCTAAAGGTTTCGTTTCAGAGACGCCGAGGACGTATGCGGCATGTTTCCCAAACCCAACGGTCGAGCAAGCGCTGGACGTTTCCAGAACGCACAAAAGGCCGGCTTACCGCCTTTCTCGTCACATCGAGCAAAACACGACACACCGCAGCAAGGCCTGTTTCGTTTGGGACCAGGAAGCTTTAATTTTCATACTCAATCACGTGCAACTTTCCTTTAGCCTGGATTAGTGATTTCCCTAGTTCACCGGCTCGCGGTCCGGGAAAACTACGCATTTGACCCACTAAAAGGAGAACTGCTCATGATGACCAAAACCCTGATCCTGGCTTCCGTTCTTGCCGTCTCGCTGTCGGCGTGCAACAAGAAGGAAGATGCGGCACCGGCGGCCAGCTCGACGCCTTCCACCTCGGCTCCCGCCACGACAGCCCCCTCCACCACGGCACCTTCGACCACGGCCCCCTCCACCACGACGCCGGGCGGCGCCATGTCGCCAGCACCGTCCACGGGCGGCAGCACAACCGCGCCGAAGTAAGCAGACCGTCGCATTACCGGCCCCGCCGGACCCGTTGGCAGGTTGGATGATTCCAATCTAGCTGGCGCGGTCCGGCGGGGCTTTGCCATTTGGGCGCCGTTCATGCCCGCTCGTGAAGCCACCTCATTCATGCCCTCTGCTCCCCCCTATTCCCATGCCGTAGCAAGGCAAGACCATCCCGATCATGGCCTAGCCATATAGCCAATTCTTGCACCTTTTCTGTAGGGCATGATCCTCCTAAAGTTACGTCATCGGCACCGAACAAACAACGATCACCGGCGCCGCGACCAGGAAAAATCATGCCCACGCTAGACCTTCGCCACCTCGAAACCGACCAGGATTACGCCGCCAGCTTCGCCGTCATGCAAGCCCTGCGTCCCCACCTTACCGACGTCCAGGCTTACACCGCACAAGTCCGCCGCCAGGCCCAGCAAAGCTATCGCGTACTGGCGGCATGGCAGGACGGCCAGGTCACTGGCCTGGCAGGTTACCGCCTGCAGGAAAACCTGATCTATGGCCGCTTTCTTTACCTCGACGACCTGGTCACCGCCGACCACGTCCGCAGCCAGGGCGTCGGCGCGAAGCTCATCGACGCCGTGCGCGAAGAAGCACGCAAGCAGGGCTGCGCGAAGTTCATTCTAGACACGGGGCTGAACAATGCACTGGCCCAGCGTTTCTATTTCCGCCAAGGCCTGCTGTCGCAAGGCATGCATTTCGGCCAGTCTCTTTAAAACCGCCCAACTTCCCCACGGAGTCATTCCATGAGCACCCTGCGCCTGCCCTACAACACCCTGTCCCCCGAAGCCTACGCCGGCCTCATCGCCACCAAGAAAGCCTTGTCCAAAAGCAGTCTGGGCAAGCAGCTCATCGAACTGGTGAACCTGCGCATCTCGCAAATCAACGGCTGCGCCTTCTGCCTGGAGATGCATACCGCGTCCCTGCGTGAAGGCGGCATCCAGGCGGCCAAGCTCGACGGCCTGGCCGGCTGGCGTGTCAGCGCGCATTACGACGAGCGCGAACGCGCCGCCCTGGCCTGGACCGAATCGCTGGTGGATATCGCCCACACGCACGCCGCCGACGAGGACTTCGAACCCCTCAAGGCACATTTCAGCGATGTGGAAATCTCCGACCTGACGTTCGCCATCGCCTTGATGAGCGCCTTCAACCGCCTCGCCATCGGCATGCGCCAGTAAGCAAGACGGCGGCCTCGGCCTGTCCGGCGGGCCGCCAACCGCGCCACCTGGCCGCGCGCGCAGCGCGCGACTCAGGCATAGGGAAGAACGGGATGCCGCGCGAAACGCCTGGCGCCCGTATTCTTCCCCAGCGTCAAGGGAATCATGAACACCTTGGGTGGCGACCACTTGATGGTGATCTCCACCGCGGAGCGCCGGGCGTACCACAGGGCGTCCAAATGTTCGTCGCCCGGATAGGCGGTCCGAGTACTGATGCGCGCCTCGTCGATATCGCGCAGGATCAGATAAGTCCGGATCGCCCGGGTCTTGTGGCTCGTCAGCGTTTCCGTCCGCGCGAAGGCCCCGGCGGCGATTTCCACGTGGTCATAGGCGTTCTTGCGCAAGCGCGCGATGATGTCGTCCAGCTTGGCGCGCACGCTGGCATCGAATACCGCCATCGTGTGAGGAACGTAGAAGATCTGTTCCGCCGTGATGGTGCCCGCCTCGCGCCGGGCCCGCGCCGGGACGCTGACTTGTCCCGCGGCTGGCGGGATCCCCCGCATGGCGACCAGCGCTGCGCCCGCCTCGCTCGCCATATCCGCCATATCCGCCATATCCGCCGCTCGCCCCGCGGCCTGTTCAAGCGGATCCGCGGCATCCACGGCGGCTTCCCGCACAGTCGCAATATCCGGCGATGACGGTACGCGAACCGTCCACATCGCTGCGCCTGCTTCCACATGCATCTCTGTTTCCCCGTTTTTTTATCGACATGCATCCCCTGCAGTGGATGCGCAGCTCCGTCTTATTGATATGGGTGAGTGCGCGAGGCCTTGGTAGCAGCGTCCATTAGAAAAGTGCCTACCGCGATCACGTCCACTTCGATAGCCAGCATAGCCAAGGCGGCCACCGTAAAGCCAAGGGCCGCCCTCCTGTCTCCAAAAGGGCGGCCCTTGGCCTTGTAGCTGGATCCGGCGGCTGCGGGCCGCCAGGCCAACCGGCCGTCCGCTTGAAGCGGACGGCGTCCTGCGAATTACATCTTGTCCCGCAACACGCCGAGCAGACGCTGGGCGGTCGGGCTGTTGTCGCGCTTGCCATTGGCGTCCAGCACCGTGACCTGCGTGGTATCGCCCTGGCCCACCAGATGGACGCGGTATTGCGGCGCCTGTGCCTTCTTGTCGCTGCTGGAGAACAGGCGGCCGAAGAAGCCGGGCTGCTCATTCTGGACACCGGTGTCGGTATCGAAGTAGCGCACGAAGTAGTCACCGGCCGAACGGTCGCGGTCATCCACCGTGAAGCCGCCCGAATCCAGCGCCACGCCAACCCGGCGCCACGTACGATCGAACGATTCATTCACGTTGAGCAAGGCGCCATCGGCACGGATGTCCTGCACCTGCGGACGTTGCGGCGCCTGTTCGGCGTTGGCCACCAGCGTCTTGGCCTTGTCCGTGTCGGTACCCAGGAAGACCATCATGCGCGCCAGCATGGCGGCATTCAGGCCCGGATCTTCCTTGCCGAAAGTCCACTGCGTATTGGAGGCTTCGACGTTGGCGTTGCCCACCACTTTTTCCACCATGTGCTGGTGGCTGATGTAGACCTCGGTATGGCCGTTGACACGCTCGACGCGGGTACGGAATTTCTCGCGCTCGCCGCTATCGTAGGCTTGTTCGATCAACAGACCGAGCGCCTGGCGCAACCAGCTTTCCGGGATCTTGGCGCGGTTTTCCGCCCAGTTGGTCTCGATCAGCCCGGCAGCCGGGTTGTTGGTCTCGATGGTGAACCCGTTGCTGGTCCAGAAGTCGATGATCTTGGGGAAGACCTGGTCCGGGGGACCATCGATAACCAGCCAGCGCAAGTCGCCGTCACGTTCGACACGCATGTCGGTACGTGCCGGCAGCACATTGCTGGTGGGCGAGCTGGCCTTGGTCTCGGTGGCCTGCGCTTGTGATTGCGCCTGGTATTGCGAGAACGTGGTCGAACCGGTCGACGGCGCGCGGTAGCGCGGATCGTTGGCGGCTTGAGTGAGATCGGGCGGGATACTCAGGGGATCGACCCGCTGCGTGCTCGCGCTTTTGTAGTCGATGGATTCTTCTTTGCCCAGGAACTGATTCACTTCGCTGCAACCGGCCAGCAAGACCAGGGTAATCAATGCCGACAGGCCGGCATAGCGCTTGTTCATACGTATCCTCATAAATCCTTTAGAGCAGACCGGCGTCCTGAAGCGCGGCCTTTACCGTCGCGTGGTGCTGGTCGCCGAGTTCAACCAGCGGCAGGCGATAGCCCAGGGGCATACGCCCCATGTGTGCCAAGGCCCACTTCACGGGAATGGGGTTAGCTTCGATGAAGAGCGCCTTGTTCAGACGCGCAAGACGTGCATTGAGTTCACGCACCTTGGCCACGTCCATGGCCAAGGCCGCCGCACAGAGATCGCGCATCAGACGTGGCGCGACGTTGGCGGTCACCGAGATGTTGCCGCGCGCGCCCAGCAGGATCAGTGCGGCCGCGGTAGGGTCGTCACCGCTGAACACTTGAAAGCTGGCCGGGGCTTCGCGCAAGAGCAGCGCGCCGCGGCCGATATCGCCAGTGGCATCCTTGATACCGATGATGCCGGGCACCTGGGCCAGACGCAGCACGGTGTCATTGCTCATGTCGGCCACGGTGCGGCCCGGCACGTTGTACAGCACGGTGGGCAGATCGACCGCTTCGACGATCGCGCGGAAGTGGCGATACAGCCCTTCCTGGCTCGGCTTGTTGTAGTAAGGAACGACGGACAGGCCGGCTTGGGCGCCCACCGACTTCGCGTGGCGCGTCAGGTGGATGGCTTCATCCGTCGAGTTGGCGCCCACACCCGCGATGACGGGAATGCGGCCAGCCGCATGCTCCACCGCGACGCGGATCAGCTCGGCATGCTCGTCCATCGACACGGTCGGCGATTCGCCGGTGGTGCCGACCACGACCAACGCATCGGTGCCTTCGGCCACGTGCCAGTCGATCAGGTTGCGGTAGCTGGCGTAGTCCAGCGTTCCGTCCGGATGCATGGGAGTGACCAGGGCCACCATACTGCCCTGAAAATTTACGCCAGCGGCGTTTGCCGAGGATGCCATCGTGGAGGGGCTCCAGGGCCGGGGGACGGGATTGCCCGCGGCCGTAATCCGTAAAACCCGGGAGTTTACCGGATACCGGCGAAATTCCTAGCGAGCAAGCCGCAATCGTGGAGAAAGCTGCCGAATTAGGACCAATCCCTAGGAAATTTCTTACAGGAACCAGCCGACGATGGCGCCGCCCAAGGCCAGGAAGGGCTGCATGAAAAAGCCCAGCGAGCCGGTGAACAGCAGCAGCAGGACGATCATCGTGCCGTAGGGCTCGATGCGCGAGTACTGCCAGGCCAGCTTGTGGGGCAGCAGGCTGAAGACGATGCGTCCACCGTCCAACGGCAGCAGGGGCAGCAGGTTCAAGGCCATCAGCACCAGGTTGACGGTCACGCCGGCATAGGCCATCTTCAGCCAGAACCCGTCCAGGCCGCCCGCCTGGGACAGCAGGCGCAGCAGCAGGGCCCACACGATGGCCATCAGCAGATTGGCGCCCGGCCCGGCCGCCGCCACCCACAGCATGTCCTTCTTGGGCCGGCGCAGGCGCCCGAAGTCGACCGGCACCGGCTTGGCCCAGCCGAACAGCAGGCCCGGGCTGCCCAGCAGCTTGGACGCCAGCAGGATCAGCAGGGGTACCAGCAAGGTGCCCACCGGGTCGATATGGCGCGTCGGGTTCAGGCTTACCCGCCCCATCTGCCACGCCGTCGGGTCGCCCAGGGCGCGCGCGGCGTAGCCATGCGCCGCCTCATGCAAGGTGATGGCGAAAATGACGGGGATCGCATAGATGGCGATCGACTGTATGAGATCGTTCATGAATCAGGAGATTCCTAACTGGGCGGGGTCGCCGCGGCCCAGGCGCAGCACTTGGGGATCGGCGCCGGTCAAGTCGATTACCGTCGTCGATTGCGCGGGACAGGCGCCGGCGTCGACGATCGCCGCCAGCTCGTGTTCATAGCGTTCGCGGATGAGTTCGCCATCGTTCAGCGCCTCGGTTTCGCCTTCGGGAATCAGCGTGGTCGACAGCAAGGGTTCGCCGACCAGCTCCAACAGCCCCAACGTGACGGGATGCTCGGGCACACGGATACCTATGGTCTTGCGCGAGGGATGGGACACCCGCCGCGGTACTTCACGCGTGGCTTCCAGGATGAAGGTGTAGGGTCCGGGCGTAGCGGCTTTCAACAGGCGGTATTGGCGGTTGTCGACTCTGGCGAAATGGCCGATCTGGGCCAGATCCCGGCAGATCAGCGTAAGATGATGTCGCTCATCCAGACCTCGCAGGCGCCGCAAACCGTCGGCCGCGGCTTTATCATCCAGCCGCGCGATGACCGCGTAGCTTGAATCGGTGGGAACGGCGGCCAGCCCGCCGTCGCGCAGCAACTGCGCGGCCTGCTTCAACAGGCGAGGCTGGGGGTTCGCGGGGTGTACGGAGAAAAATTGCGCCATGCGATTATCCTAACATTCTGCATTGCGGCATCCGCGCGTGCGTATGCCTGAAGGAGATGACTCATGCGCCTGGACGATTCCCGCGAAAGCGACAACGTGGAAGACCGCCGCGGCTCCGGCCCGATGATAGGCGGACGCGGCACCATAGGCATAGGCACCATCGTGCTGGCCCTGGTGGCCATGTACTTCGGCGTCGACCCTCGCATCGTCATGGACCTGGCGGGCGGCGGCGCGCCGACCCAGCAACAGCAGCAGGCGCCGGCGCGTACGCCACCGGCCGACGACAGCCGGGCGCGCTTCGTCGCCAAGGTGCTGGGCGAGACGGAGGATACATGGACCCAGCTGTTCAAGCAGTTCGGCAACGTGCCCTATACCGATCCCAAGTTGGTGTTGTACACCAGCGCCACGCCCACCGCCTGCGGTACCGGCCAGTCCGCCATGGGCCCCTTCTACTGCCCCGGCGACAGCAAGGTGTACCTGGACATGTCCTTCTTCGATGAGATGAAGCAGCGTTTCCAGGCGCCCGGTGAATTCGCCCAGGCTTACGTCATCGCCCATGAAGTCGGTCATCACGTCCAGCACCTGCTGGGCATTTCGGGCCGGGTGGACCAGTTGCGGCGGCAGAATCCCTCACAGGCCAATGCGCTGTCGGTGCGCCTTGAACTGCAGGCGGACTGCTTTGCCGGCCTCTGGGCCAATCGCGCCGACGCGGCCCGCCACATCCTCGAACAAGGCGACGTGGAGCAGGCCCTGAACGCCGCCAGCGCCATCGGCGACGATCGCCTGCAGAAACGCGGCCAGGGCTATGTGGTACCCGACACCTTCACCCACGGCACGTCGGCGCAGCGGGTGCGCTGGTTCAAGCGCGGGCTGGAATCAGGCGACATCAAGCAGTGCGATACGTTCGGCGCCAGCCAGCTGTGACCGCCCAGCGGTGATTGGCGAGCCGCGGCTGCCTGGCTTCGACCGCCGAGCGTGACCGCTGCGACATGGCTGCGGCATACGCGCCGCAGCGTGGCTTGGCGTGGCGTGGCGCTCAGCGCGTCGGGAAACCGGTCAGGGCGTCAACGATCTCGCGGCCATGGGATACCGCGGCATGTACCGCCTCGGCCGGGCTGTAGACGAAACCGCCATCGACGAAGCAAGGGATGGGATACGTATCGGCGTCCTCGTGCTGCAGCGAGGCGGGAACCACCTCGACGACGGCCGTGAAAATGGGCGCCCCCGACGACTTATCGATTTTGCCAGTGCTCTGCAAACCACGCGCGACCTTGGCGGTCAGGCGAAAACCTTTGTAGACGTGATGATTTTGGTGCACTAAAGACCCCTTCTCATTTACAAGGAGCATAGCCGTGAGTCGTGACAATTCGCGGAATATTTTGTAACGCTAGAATGACTAAAAGTAAATAGCAATAACGCTTAGGCGTTATTGCAGGTGGAAATTAAATAGGGTCGGGTCGATACTCCTATGGAACTGCCGCAGGCATGCGAATTGCTGAGGAAGCTGTCCATAAAAACAGGTACGTGGTTGGACACGGCATTCTCGTTGTTCCATCGCCACTACCGGCACGGAGAGCCCATATGCTGACCCAGGAACAACTCAAAATACTCAAAGCCATCCACGGTGGAGGCTCGATCGCGGACAGCTCGCACACCGATCTCTTGCTGGAGCGGGGGCTGTTGTCACGCCAGCCGGGTATGAAAGGCCTGGCGGTGACGCCCGCTGGCCGGCGCGCGATAGGCGTGGGCGAGGCGTTCGGGGACTCGATCCTCGACGCCATGCTGCCGGGCGCAGGCGCCGATCAGGCGGTGAAGCCGCACTGAAGGGAACTGACGGCGGCGAACTGACGGCGCAACTAAGCGCCCTGCTTCAAGGCCGCGGTAATCTGCTCGCTCATGCCCGCGAAGCCCGCCAGATATTGCGGGCTTTCGGAACTGGCTTGCAGGTTGGCATGGTTCTGGGCCAGGCGCGCCTCGATGGCCTCGGTCAAGCCAGGGGTGCCGCGCGCGGCATGCAGCGTGCACAGTAAAGCGCTGGCCAGCGCGCTGATCTGACCACCTTGGTGGGCGATGGTCTGCGCGACCAAGGCCAGTTTTTCATCGGTATTCATGATTTCCTCGCTTATCGATGCGAATGCCGGCGGCGGCGAGCGTCGGGAGGCGCAAAACAGACAGAACATCCTGCGGGAAACCCCCGGGACGGACCGCGTGGCCGGCGAGCCCGCGCATCCTAACATGTCGCTATCAGGTTCCCCGACTGTACTGGAAGTGCGGCGCGCCGCATGGACTGCGACTTCCGGCGGGCTTGGCGCAGCGCCATTGTCGTGCCAAGCTGTGCCTGACCCGCGCCGACGCGCAGCACAGCGTATGCATAAGGATAGGAAAGCCATGAGCAAGCCCGTCAAGATCACCCTGCTCACTCTTGTGATCGTGGCCGCGCTGGTCGCGCTGGGCGCTGCGCTGGCGACCCATATGGTCGTGGGACGTATCAATGCCCTGCTGGGCGATCAAGGAAGCGCCGAAAAAATCCACGTGGGACTGGCCGAAATCGTTTTGGAGAATGTCGAGATCGGAGCACCGCCGGATTGGCCCGCGCGCCAGAGCCTGCGCGCGGCCCGCGTAGTGGTGATTCCGCAATGGCGTTCACTGCTGTCCGACGAAATTTCGCTGGAACGTATCACCGTCAGCGATTACTACCTGACCCTGCTGCGGCCACGCAATGGCGCCATCCGCTATCTGCCGACTCTGCGTGAGAACCGCGATGGACAATCGTCGGCCACGGACAAAGACGATGACGGCACACCTCGCCGCCGTCGCGCGGTCAATATCGACAAGCTGGAATTGCGCAACGGCCATCTGGATTTCTACGATGCTACGGTCGCCACCCCGCCCTACCGGGTGCCGCTGGAAGAATTGAATGCCGACATCGGCCCGATCCACCAGCCCGCCGCGGACCAACACACGCAACTGCATGCGCAGGGGCAAATGGTGGGCAAGAACCGGCGCGGCAAGATGGAACTGGAGGGCTGGGTAGCCTTGCCCAGCCACGATGCCGATATTCAGCTACGTCTGCGCAGTGTCGACGTGGCCCTGGTCGCACCTTATCTGCAGCGCCGCTCCCCGGCGGCGCTGGCCGGCGGACAAATGGATCTGGACATGCGCACTCAGGTGCAGAAAGACCAACTGCGCGCGCAAGGCCACATCACCCTGACCGATCTGAAATTCGCTGACGGCGATGCGCCCTTGCTGGCCCTGCCGCGCAAGGCGGTGCTGGCCGCGATGGAAGACCACAAGGGCAAGGTCACCTTCGACTTCTCGATCAGCGGCAATCTGCATGATCCCAAATTCTCGATGGACGAAAGCCTGGCCATGCGCGTCACCGCCGGCTTCGCCAAGGTGTTGGGGGTCAGCGTCGAAGGGGTAGCCGGCGGGGTTGGCGATGCGGTGAAAGGCCTGGGCGACGCCTTGGACAGCCTGCTGCGCAAGTAGGCGGCACATGCCTTGCGTCAACGCATCCGTCTTCGCTACGGACTTTGAACATGAACTCGCCGCGCCCTCCCTCCCCGCCTCAGGACATCCCCACCGCGCCCGGGCAGGCCCGGCAACGCCAGCAGCGCCAGGTGCCGGCTTCGCGGCGGCGCAAGGGATTGCGACCCGGCAATGCCTCCGGCGTGCATGCGCTGTTCGAACGCTTCGCTGAAAAAACCACCACCTGGACAGGATCGCCGCTGGCTTTCGGCATCGCCTTCGGCATGGTGGTGGTGTGGGCGGTGACGGGCCCGATCTTTGGCTATTCGGAGACATGGCAGTTGGTGATCAACACCGGCACGACCATCGTCACCTTTCTCATGGTCTTCCTGATCCAGCAAAGCCAGAACAAGGACAGCCACGCCGTTCATCTGAAACTGGACGAACTCTTATGCGCGATCGAGGAAGCGGACAACCGCCTGGTCGACATCGAAGAGCTCAAAGACCAGGAGCTGGATGAGATGGCTGACCACTACAGGCAGTTGGCGGAACGCGCCCGCGAGCATCGCCGCAAGATGCGTCAACGCGGGGCGGGCGAGAGTGAAGATGAGTCAGGCTATCCAGCCCGCGTCGGGCACGGCGGGACGGGGCGTGGGTAATGGCGGGGATGCAGGCTTCTCACCGGCGGGCGGCACGTCCGGCGGAATACCGACATCGGGCAATCCGGGCGGGGTGGACGGATCCGGGGTATGGGGAACGGGAATATCCGGATTCTCGGGCAGACCCGGGGTGCGGGTGTCGGCAGGTTTCATGGTGAATCTCCTTTTGACGACTGCTGGAACAAAACGCTCAAGGTGAATGAGCGCCAGGTGAACTCTGTGTCGGCCTCGTTTGAACCTCGTGTGAGCCTCGTTAGAACTTCCTTCGAACTTCCTTCGAATCCTTTTCGACTCCGATAGACCTTCGCTTGAACCCAAGACGTACCGTGCGATGGGCACACGAACCGCAACTTCCATGCCCCCTCGTCCTACCCACTCAAACACTGGGTAGAGGTTCGATCGTCTCTTGCGCCGCCTCCCAATTCGAACGCGAGCGGGATCGCGCAGGCAGAATTTCCGCCGATGGTCCCGAGACGGCCTCAGGTGCCCGGCGCACGTCGATGAAGACGACATGACCGCCACCCATGACCGCGCCGCGCGCGCCATAGCGCAGTGAGACTCGATCCGACACCTTCACGGCATCCGCCGGAACGCCACGGCCAACCAGATACGCGCCAATCTCATGCGCGCGCGGCGCGCCCATCTCTTCGAACATGAACGCTTGGGAGTTGATCTCCACGCGCGTCATCTTGCACGCGCGGATGCTCCTGGCCAGATCATCCAGCGTGCGCAGAAGAGCCGCGGGATAGTTTTGCCGCGACAAGGGGACGTCCTCCAAACGCATGGTGAACGGCGGCGCCTTGCCGTTCCAGCGGCGATCCGCATCGCAGCTCGCATAAGTAAGAGACATCGCGACACCTTGCCGCAAACCCAGTCTCAGGCCGCGCTCGCCCAGCTTTCTCACTCGCTGGACCTGGACATTTACCTGCGCGCTGTCGATACCGGCGGTGAGCAGATACTCACGTATCGCTTGGACACCAGCCTGGGCCTTGACCTGATCGGCGTCCAACAGGAAAAAACCCGTCAGGTCGACGCGGTCCACCACCTTGCTTCTGCACCGGACCACGATGGCGTCCAACTGGTTCCGCAGGTCTACCTCGAACTGCGCGACTTTCCCGGGAACGCCCAGGACCTCAACGGACTCCTTCAAGCTCTCCGGACTTGTTGCGGGCGCCGCGGTGGGCGCGCCTGGGCCAGTGTCCTCTACGTTGATGAGTTCCGGGCGGAACTCAGCGTTGTCCGCCTTCGCGGCAGGCTCCTGGATCCACGTCTCGGCCAGGCGCTTCACGCAGCTGGGAAGCAGATCGGTGGGCGCGGTGAGGATGGTGTGGTTATAGACATAGCATCCCGGTAAACCGGAATCGCAGGTTGCTCGGGTATTCATACTTCATCCAAATAGCCAGTATTCACCTGACTGCTCCGGGGCAAGTAGTGGATCAGATAGCCGTTGACGGCCTGTCCGCTGTCTTCAGGATTGCCGACGCTTGCCGTCTCCGCGGCGGCGACGTCGACCATGGATTGCCTGCGCAGTACCGGCCGGTCGGATGGCAAGGCGTCTTGCGCAGGCGGATAGGATGGCTGAATCGCGGCGTCCAGCTGCATGCCGGACCCGGCTATGGGTTGCGGCAGGCCGGCGGATATCGGCGCCTCTTCTTCGTCTTGCGGGACGCTGCGCGCGGGCACGGAGGCGGGGTCGCGGATCTCGTCGGATCGAGCCTGCCAGGACGGGGGCAGGAATGAAAACTCGGCGAGAGGCGGCAGGCTTCCTACACGGTCATGGTTCTTCAGGAACTCGACGCCTTGATCCCGCTGCATGTCCTGCAACTCCATCGCCAGAAGACAGGCACGATTGCGCTGCAACGGTGACGCGTGGCGGTCATCAGGAACCACCAACCAATCCAGCTCGCCTGCTTCGCTTTCCATCAAATAAGCCAGATAGCCCGCCCCCTTGTGATCAGGAACGTTATTGCTCATGACTTCAATCTCCGCGCTGGTGGCTGCGGGTGCGGCTGCGGGTGCGGACGGTCTGCGCGGCGCGGGCTGGCTGGATAGCGACTCGACCTCCCCGGGGGAGTGGCGCCGTAACAGCAGGTCGTCGTGCCGCAACGGTACGTCGGCGAGATGCCGGCCAACGTCGTCATGGTTTTCCATGCTTTCCGTCTGCACGCCGGCACCCGCGGCCAGGGACGGCCTGCGCGACACGGGCGCGCTGGATTGCGGCGCATCGGACTCGGGCGGGTAGTATCGCTGGACGACGTCGGCCAAGCCGCGGCCGTACACGGCTTCCAACTGTGCACGCATTCGCATGTTCTTCGTCTGCGCGCTGACGACGGAAACCGTGGATTGCCGGCGGGATAAGGCCACGGCGGCTTGCGCTGCGTCCGATGGGGGTAGCTCCGAAGTCGGCGCGCAGCACCGCTGGATCACGTCGGCCAAGGCCAAGCTGGACACGGCCAGGCATTGCCCGGTCGATGGGTCCATGATGGTGACCCCATTGGCCCCAAGCTCATGCCCGATACCGTCCAGGGAAATCATCAGCGCCTTCTGCTCGCCTTGCAGGACGATGCTGGCGTGTTCGTAGAGCTTCTTGAGGATTTCGTCGACCTGGACCTGCCAGGACGCGGACGGCAATGAATCCGCGGGGAGCGGTTGCATTCCCCCCATGCGGTCATATTTTTTCAGATACTCAATCCCTTGATCCCGGCGCTTGCCCTGCAACACCAACATCAGTTGGCACAGATTATTGGGCGTCAGGGGGCGTCCATGGCTGTCATTCTCGACCAGCAACCAATCCTGATAACCGCGCTCGCTCCCCATCGAATAGGCCAGGTAGCCCGCCCCCTTGTAATCGGGAGCGTAGTCGCCGTCCAGCACCGAATAACACACCACTTCGTCAGGGCCTGCGGGGCTGTTCAGCAGTGAGGCGGCATCCATCGCACTATCTATGGAACTACGACGCTGCCATCTGGCCGCGTCGATTTCCCGCAGGCGCAACAGGACGGGGTCATTGTCGGGGCACTCCAGAGGGGCATTGGCGTAGTAGTACGTCGACCATCTGCGCTCGCCTCTCAGCAGGACCGCGGTGGCGGCGTCGCAGTACTTGGCTGCTTCGTGCGCGGGGTGTACTACCGCACGCGGGGTGCCGGCCTTGGAAAAGTTGATGGGAAACCGCAGTTCGGCTGCAAGGTCGCTGTCCACCGAGGTACTGCTGGCGCTGCAGTCGCTGCCCGTGGCTGAGTAGATGCAGCCCGCATTACCGCCCCTGGACGAACTCCGGTCGGCGACCCGAGCCATGTAAGCGGCGTCGCCAGCGTTGCTTCCAGAAGGCGATCGCTGGCCGGAGACGCAGGAACCGGCGTTACCCATGGCCGGTTCCCGCCGCGGCCGTGCCCCGCGAACATCTCAAGCATGGATTTATAAAGAATTCCACCAGACTCCCCCGACCGCGATAGCAAAAGATCTGTGTCGGTAGCGGATTTTTCCTCAAGGTTCCCTTTTGTTGCGAATCAGGGCAAAAAAACGCGCCCCGTAGGACGCGATTTCACCGATGTGCCGGAGTACGCCGGCTTGGCGGCCGCAAGGCTGCTGGTCGCTCAGGCGCCGCCGCCGCTGCTCGCAGCCGGGACGCTACTAATGGCCGAAGCGCTGCCTGCCCAGCCCACCCAACCCCTATTCGTATTGCTTACCGTTCTCCAGCAGCTCGGGCGTACCGATGAGAGCATTGAGCTGGTCGAAGTCCAGCATCTCCTCGCGCCAGGGCGCGGTGCTGCCATGCTCGCGCAGGCTGCCGTAGTAGCGCTGCAGCATGAAAGAAACCGCACGTGCGGTGCCGCCCGGGAAGATGACGATGGAAAAGCCCTTGGCGCCCAGTTCCTGCGCGCTCTTGACCGGCGTCAGGCCCCCTTCGACCATATTGGCCAACAAAGGCACCTTGCGTTTGAAACGGCTGCACGCGGCTTCCATCTGTTCATCGGTGCGCAGGGCCTCGACAAAGACGGCATCCACGCCGCACTCCCGATACTGTTCCGCCCGGTCCAGGGCCGCCTCCAGTCCTTCCACGGCCACCGCGTCGGTGCGCGCCAGGATCAGCGTATCGGGGCTATGACGCGCATCCAGGGCCGCGCGCAGCTTGCCGCACATCTCGCGCACCGGCACCACGCTCTTACCCGCCAGATGGCCGCAGCGCTTGGGAAAGCCCTGGTCTTCCAGCTGGATCATGGCCGCGCCGGCCCGCTCGAAGCCACGCACGGTACGCTGCGTGTTCAGCGCATTGCCGAAACCGGTGTCGCCATCGACGATGACGGGAACCTGGACGCGCTCGGTGATGCGCGCCAGCGTCTGCTCGACTTCGCTATAGGTCGTCAGGCCAACGTCGGACCGGCCCAGACGGGTATAGGCAATGGAAGCGCCCGACAGATACAGGGCATCGAAACCGGCCTGCTCGGCGATCAGAGCGGAAAAGGCATCGTAGATGCCTGGAGCCAGGACGCACTGGCCACTGGTGATTTTCTGTTTGAGGGTATTCGGCATCATGACCTCGTATCGTGTCGGATGGAAAACATCGGATTGGCTTTCAGGCTGCCGTCGGCGAGACGGCGCTTGAGCTGGGGCAGCAGCCCGCCGGCCTGCACCATGTCGCGCAGGAAATCGGGAATGGCCGCGCAAGGCAGGACCCCACCGTCGGCGCGCAGCACCCGCCCTCCTTCCAGGTCCAGCGCGATGTGCTCGCCTTCCGCCAGCGTCTCCGCTTGCGGGCAGGTCAACAGCATCAGGCCGACATTGAAGGCATTGCGGAAATACAGGCCGCTGTAGCTGGGCGCGATCACCGCGCTGATGCCCAAGGTCACCAGCGCGGCCGCCGCCTGCTCGCGCGAGGAGCCGATGCCGAAGCCCGGCCCGGCCACCAGCACATCGCCCGGCCGCACCTGCCCGGCGAACTCGGGCCGCACGCGCTCGAGGCAATGCTTGGCGATTTCCTCGATGCTGAATTTCATGTAGGCGCCAGGCGCCAGTTGATCGGTATCGACGTCGGCGCCCAAGCGCCATACGCGGTGTGGATAGGTGCCATTCATCGCGTGCCCTCCTCTCAGGCCAGCATGTCGCGCGGATCCGCCAGGCGGCCGGCGACGGCGGCCGCGGCCACCGTGTAGGGTGAAGCCAGATACACCTGCGCCGTGCGCGCGCCCATGCGGCCCTGGAAATTGCGTGCGGTGGAAGCCACCACATTGGCCCCTTCCGGAATGGAGCCGCCGTAGCCCGAACAGGCGCCGCAGGAATTGGGCAACAGTTGCGCACCGGCCTGCATCAGGATTTCCATGGTGCCCTCTTGCGCCGCCTTCTGCTGCGCTTGCGCGCTGGCGGGCGCCACCATGAGCGTCACGCCAGCCGCCACGTGGCGGCCCTTGAGCACCTGCGCGGCAGCGCGCAGATCTTCCAGCTTGGCCCCCGTACAGGCGCCGATATAAGCCACCTGCATGGGTACCGGCTCGTAATCGCCGATCGGCCGCGAATTGGCCGGACTGTGTGGCGCCGCCACATGGGGCGCCAGGGTGGCGGCGTCGAAGTCGTAGCGCTCCGCCGCCGCATCCGGATCGGACTGCCAATGGGCGATATCCAAGCCGGCGGCATCCGCCACGCCAGCTTGCGTCAGGTAAGCCACCGTCTTCTCATCGGGCGCCACCAGGCCCACCTGGGAGCCGATTTCCGCGGACATGTTCGACAGCGTCATGCGTTCCTGCATCGACAGGGCGCGCACGGCGTCGCCGCAGAATTCCACGGCCTGATAATTGCCGCCGTTCATGCCGAAGCGGCCGATCATGTGCAGCATCATGTCCTTGGCGGTCACGCCCGGCGTCAAGGCATTGTCCCAGCGCATCATCAAGGTGCGCGGCACCTGCACCCAGATTTCACCGGTGGCGACCACACCCAGCATTTCAGTGCTGCCGACGCCGAACATATAGGCACCAAACGCGCCGCCCGTGGGTGAATGCGAGTCGCCTCCCACGCACAGCATGCCCGGCCGGATATGGCCATGCTCGGGCACCACCACGTGGCAGATGCCGATACTGTCGTAGACATGCGGCAGGGATTGTTCGACCGCCCATTCGCGGGCGATGCGCACGATACGGCGCGACTCGTCGTCGGCCTCGGGCACGTAGTGGTCCATGACCAGGACCACCTTCTCGCGATCCCAGATCCCCGTGCCCAATGCTTCGAGCATGGGCTTGAGGCGGCGGGGACCGCTGGAGTCATGAAACATCGCCAGATCGACGCGGCAGGTCAGGATGTCGCCCGGAACGACGGCGTCGCGGCCGCTGGCGGCCGCCAACAGTTTCTGGGCCAGAGTCTGTGCAGGCATGGTGAGCCTCTCGAATTCAGTGACGCCTGGGCTTGGCGGGAGCCGCCGGCAGCCAGACGGGAGTGCCCGACGTTTCATGCGCCTGCATATCCAGGCGATATTCGAAACGATCGGGCCGGTAGCGGGCGTCCAGGTATTCAACCGGGCTGCCATTGATATCGCGCACCAGGCGGCGGATATTGAGCAGCGCGGACGCCACGGGAACTTGCAGGGCCTGCGCGCTGTCCGGATCGGCCATGACGGCGGTCACCGTCTGCTCCGCGCCCATGACGCGTATGCCCAGGTCGCCGAAGATTTGCAGCAGCGGTTTACTGCCCAGCGCCTTGCGCGAGATCCGCTTGCCGATGGCATCCGGCACATAAGTGTGCAGATAGGAAAACACCGCGTCCTCATAGCTGCGCACGCGCACGGAATGATGTACCGGCGTGCCCACGGGCACTTCCAGACGGGCCGCCACCGCGGGAGACGCCGGTTCAACCGTCAATTCCAACAACTTGACCTGGGTATGCATGCCCATGCGCGACAGATGCATCATCAAGGCGTCGACGCTGGCGCCCTGTTGCGGCGTGGCCATCTCGGCCGGCGCCTGCGCGAAGGTGCCGCGCCCTTGCCGCCGCGACACCAGCCCGTCCGCCGCCAGCGTATCCATGGCGCGCCGCACCGTCAGGCGCGATACGCCATAGGTCTGCGCCAACGCGTGTTCGCCGGGCAGCGCATCGTCGCCGAAGTCGCCGTCGAGCAGACGCTGGCGCAGCAGCAGATAGACCTTGTGATAGAGCGGAAGTGGACTGGCGCCGTCACCCATCATCTTAGTCCGGTGTCGCGCCGGAGGCCTTGACCACTTCCGCGTAGCGGTCGATGTCCTTGCTGACGAACTCCTTCAGCGCTTCCGGCGTGCTGCTCACGGCCTGGGCCGATTCCTGTTCGAGCAGGCGCTGGAAGTCCGGATCGGCCACGGCCTTGCGCGCGGCGGCGTTCAGTTTTTCCAGCGTTTCCGGCGGCAGCTTGGCCGGGCCGAACATGGCGAACCAGGCGTTGGATTCGAAGCCGTTGATCGCGCTGCCGATCGGCGGCACGTTGGGCAGCACGGCCAGCGGCTTACCGCTGGTCACGCCCAGCGCCTTCAAATTACCGGCCTTGATGTGTGGCAGCGCGTTGAGCGTGCTGGCGAACATCATGTCCACCTGGCCGCCGAGCAGGTCGGTGATGGCCGGCGTGGTGCCCTTGTAGGGCACGTTGATGATGTCCAGCCCGGCCATCAGCTTCATGCGCTCACCGGCCATGTGCAGGGAAGAACCGATGCCGCCCAGCGCCATGGTGAACTTGCCGGGATGCGCCTTGGCCTGCTGGATCAGCCCGGCCATGTCGGTGGCGGGAAAGTCCTTGCGCACCACCAGCACGCTGGGTACGGTGGCCAGCATGCTGATCGGCGTGAAGTCCTTGCGCGGATCGAAGGGCAGGTTCTTGTAGAGGGTGGCGTTGATCGAGAAGCTGGTGAAGCTGACCAGCAGCGTGTTGCCGTCCGCGGCGGCCTTGGCGACGTAATCGGCGGCGATATTGCCGCCGGCACCCGGACGGTTTTCAATGATCACACTGCGGCCGAGTTCCTTGGCCATCTTGGCGCCGATACTGCGGGCGACCGTATCCGTGGTGCCTCCAGGCGGCGCGCCGACCACGAGCCGGATCGGCTGGCCTTGGGCCTGGACAGTGGACAGAGGGGAAAGCGTTGCCACTAAAGCCGTGGCGGCTGCGAGCATGAGGACACGGCGAGGGATGGCCATGATGTCTCCTGTATAGTTGTATTGATAAGCATACAACTTGAGGCGCACCTGTACAAGCGGGGGTTTTCCGGACTGCCGCCTTACTGCGGATCACTTCGGACGGATGTTGCCGGATCCGCGGGATGCCGGCCTTCTTCAGCGCGGCGGCTTCTTATCTGGCAAGAGACAGAGGGACGGCGAAGGTACGCGCCTGGCTGTCCAGCCAGCGGCTGAAAAGAAGCGCCTCGCTGCTCGCCGAGGGGTGCACGCCGTAGTAGTAACGGCCCATGGGCAGGCGCAGGTCGGGCAACGGACACGCCAGCCGGCCTTCGGCCAGATCGTTCGCCAGCAGCGACACCGGCGCGATGGTATAGCCCAGCCCATCGATGGCGGCCTGCAGCACGAAGTGGGAATGATCGAACAGGATTTGCGCCTTGGGACGCAAGCGCCGGATGCCGAGGTGCTTTTTCCAGTCGTCCCAATCCGTCCTGCGGGTCTTCGCCAGCAGCAGCGTGAGCGACGCCAGGGCAGCCGGTTCGCTGACGTCACGCATCAGGCGCGGCGCGCCCACCAGCAGGGCTTCGTCTTCGAGAAAGGGGTGCATGCCCAGCGTGTCGGGCCAGTTTTCCAGGCCACGCCGGATGGCGATGTCGTACGCGGCGTCGGGCGCATTGGGCGGCGCGATACTGGTGAGTATCCGCGGCTCGATGCCAGGATATTGCGCGACGAAATCCGACAGGCGCGGAATCAGCCAGCGCACCGCGAACGTCGGCCGTACATTGATTCGCACGGTCCGGCCCGAGGCCTGCGCCATGACCTCGCGCGCCGCCGCGGCGACCTGGTCCAAGGCAGGTCCGGCTTCCGCCAGGAACTGCTGGCCCGCGGCCGTCAGGCGCACTTGCCGCACACGCCGTTCGAACAGGGCCACGCCCAGGAAGTCTTCCAGCGTCTTGACCTGCCGGCTGATGGCGCCATGCGTCACATGCAGGTCGACGGCGGCCAAGGTGAAACTTTGGCGCCGCGCCGCGGCAAGAAAAGCACGCACGGCATTGAGAGGAAGTTGAGCGGCCATGGGATGAGATGTTCAATGCGTGAGATTTTATCACCCATGAGCGGCGCGATTCTCGTTTGTCACCGCCATGAAATCTGCGCACGATAGTGGTCATCATGACAAACCCCGCCGCCCTTCCCGAAGCATCCTCCGACGCACCTTCCGGCGCATCTCCCGGAGTACCTTCCGACGCGCCTCCCGCGCATCCCGCCGTCGACACCAAAACCATCGACGCCAATTCGCGCCGCGCCGCGGCCACGCTGGCGCTGACCTTGCCTGGCGATACCGTGCTGTACCTGCTGCTGCCGATGTACGCGGCGCAGTTCGACGTGACGCTAGCGCAAGCCGGCATGCTGCTGGCGGCGAATCGCCTGGTGCGGATCGCCGGGTATGGTTGGGTGGCGCGCTTTTACGCGCGCCATGGTGATCGCCCGACCTGCATGCTGGCGGCGCTGGCGGCGACGCTCAGCGCGCTGGGCTATGCCACGCTGTCCGGCTTCTGGGCCTTGCTTCCCCTGCGGCTGCTGTGGGGGCTGGCTTTCGCGGCGCTGAATCTGTCCACGCAGGCCATGGCCACGGCCGATCCCCGTGGGTCGGCACGACGCAACGGCCGCTCACGCGCCATCATCGCGATAGGACCCGTGGCGGCGCTGCCCCTGGGCGCGTGGTTCGCCGACATGTGGGGGCCGCGGGTGATTTTCTTCGTCCTGGCACTGGCAGCGTTGGCTGGCGTGGTTGCCGCCCGCAATCTGCCCGGCAGCCCTCACGCCGTGCCGGCCTCGCCGCGCCGCCTGCGCCTGCCTGGCAGCCTCGACACATGGTCGTTCCTGGAAGGCTTCACCCTGGACGGCCTGTTCATCATCGGTCTGTCCTACCTGGGCAAGGATCTGATGCCCGCTGGTTCGGTCATCGTGGCCGGCGCGGTGCTGGCGCTGCGCTATCTGGGCGAGATCGTGCTCAGTCCGATCGGCGGGCGCATGGCCGAACGCTTCGGCGCCGAGCGCCTGCTGGTCAGCCTGTCGTTGCTGACGACGGTGGTGCTGGTGGGTTTCGGCGCGGGTTGGATATGGAGTTGCGCCGCCGCCATCGTGGTGCTGCGCGCTTTGCAACTGCCGCTGCTGCCGCCCATCGTCGCCATGCGCACGCCGGGGCCGGGCCGCGTGCAGGCCTTGGCGGCGCGGTCCGTGTGGCGCGATATCGGCGCCGGCACCGGCCCTTTGCTGGCCGGCCTGGTGCTGCCGCTCGTGTCGCCATTCTGGATCTACACCGTGCCGGCCGTGCTGCTGGCCCTGGCCGCGCTGGCCTGTGTAAGGCGCCCGGCGGGCTCGCGCTGAACTGGAGCCGGAGCCTGCGCCTGGGCGGCCGCCCGTGGCTCGCTAACCCCGCAGTTGTTGCGCCATGGCGTGCAGGGCCAGGGTATATCCCTGCACGCCCAGCCCCGCGATCACGCCGGTCGCCACGGTGGAAATGAGCGAGTGCCGATAGAGTTCCTCGCGCTTGTGGATATTGGTGATGTGCACTTCGATCAGGGGCCGGCTCTGCAACTTGGCGCCATCCAGTACCGGCACGGAGAAAAAGGAAAAACCGGCGGGGTTGAGGATGACGCCTGCCTTCGCCTCGAACGCCTCCTGCAGCCAGTCGACCATCACGGATTCGCTATTGGTCTGGCGGAAATGGCAGCGCAGGTCCAGGGTTTCGGCCAGCGCCATGACATCGGTCTCGATCTGCGCCAAGGTGGTATGGCCGTAGAGATGCGGCTCGCGCTTGCCCAGCATGTTGAGGTTGGGACCG
The DNA here is from genome assembly GCF_021325795.1 of Bordetella sp. LUAb4. Classification (GTDB taxonomy): domain Bacteria; phylum Pseudomonadota; class Gammaproteobacteria; order Burkholderiales; family Burkholderiaceae_B; genus Bordetella_C. Next base: position 1,320,036 of record NZ_JAHPZX010000002.1, read on the forward strand.
TTGAGGACATAAACAAGTTCGGACATGGTGGTCTGCTTTTCGTGTTGCGATGGAAGTTGATGCGTGTGTAGCCCGGCGCATTGCGGCTCAGCGGCTGTCGCCGAGACGCGCCGCGGAGTCGGTGCGATTCATGTCGATGCCACGGGTCTCCGGTCCCCACAGAATGGCGATCAGTGAAATCAGGTTCAAGGACGCGCACAGTGCCACTACCGCCCACGGAGAACCGTTGCTGATGGACAGCAGCCAGACCGCCACCATGGGCATCGGACCACCGGTCAACAGATTCGCGCCCGTATAAGCCAGGGCCGATCCCGAGTAGCGGACATTCGTCGGAAAGGCCTCGGCGAACGCCACGGGTTGAATGCCGCTCTGGTATTGGGTGAAGCCCAGGAAGAGCCCCATGATCAGCAGCATGGGCACGAAACTCTTCGTGTCCAGCACGGAAAAATAGACCAGCGAGATGAGCAGCGTCGCGATCGACCCGATGGCCAGGGCCTTCTTGCGGCCGATACGGTCACTGAGCGTGCCGCCCAGCAAGGCACCGCCGATGGCGAATACATTGGCCCCCATCAACAGCATGAAAGCATCCTGTTTGGGTACGCCCAGGGTCTTGGTGATGTAGCTCAGCGAGAACACCACGATCAGGTAGAACAAGGCCGCCGGGCCGCAGAAGAACAACATCCAGCGCAGCAGCGGTTTGTAGTGGAAACGGACCGCGTCGCGCAAGGGGTTGCTGACCTTGACGACATGGCTGGATCGTTTCATCTCCACGAAAGCCGGGGTCTCGTGAACCTTGAGCCGGATGTAGACCCCGACGATCACCAGCAGAAAACTGGCCAGGAAGGGCACGCGCCAACCCCAGGCCTCGAACGCGTCGGCGGACATGGACGCGGACAGACCGAACAACACGGCATTGGCGACGATCTGGCTGATCGGCGAACAGATGCCGAGCAAGCCCGAGTACTTGCCGCGCCGGTCGGCGCTGGCGTGCTCGATGGCCATCAACTGGCCGCCGGTGGATTCACCTCCCAGCGCGAAGCCTTGCACGATGCGCAGCAACACCAGCAGGATGGGCGCCCATACGCCGATCTGCGCATAGGTGGGCAGCAGACCCATCAGGAAGGAGGACACACCCATCACCGACACCGTCGCCAACATCAGATTGCGGCGGCCGAACTTGTCGCCCAGCGACCCGCAGACGATGGCGCCCAGGGGGCGCGCGGCCAGGCCGACGCCGAAGGTGGCGAGCGAGGCCAGCAAGGCCGACGTCGGATCCATGGCGGGGAAAAACAATTTGGGCAAGACCGTGGCAGCCAAGGCGCCATATAGCGCGAAGTCGGTCCACTCCAGTGCCGTGCCTATGGTCGCGGCGGTCACCGCGCGCGTCTGCATGGCGCTATCGCTGCCCTGCGCCGCTGCGTTCGATGCCGTTGCATTCGATGCCGTCGCGGACGTGCAAGGCGGGGGTGCCGTCGAAGGCGATGCTGTTGAAGGCGATGCCGCCGTCGTTGCGCTGGATGCGTGATTCATTCCTGTCTCCTGGCCCATTTATCGGTATGACGCCGCCGGCTGTCGTGTCGCCCGCTGCCGCCGCCGGCATCGCGCTGTGGCGCGCGTCGAACCGGCGATGAGGATCTTAATGAGGGATTTGGAACCCTGTTCCGAAGTGGAATCGCATGCCACAATGCGAAAAATTAGAGATCGGAGACAGCCATGAGCGGAGTCATGGAGCGCACGCTGGCCATACTCGAACTATTGGCCGGACAGGTCGGCGGCACGCCCCTGGCTTTCATCGCCGACGAGCTGGACATCCCGCGCAGCGCCTGCCACCGCCTGCTGACCGACCTCAAGGCGTATGGCTACGTCCGCCAATTGCGCGAGCACGGCGACTATGTCCTGACCACCAAACTGGTGGGCCTGGGCCTGAGCTTCCTGAGCACGTCGGGCATCGTCGACATGGCGCAAACCACCCTGGATCGCCTGGCGGAAGCCTCGGGCGAACTGGTGCGCATGGCGCTGGTCGACGGCGATCGCATCACCTGGGTGGCCAAGGCGCAAGGGGCGATCAAGGGACTCAAATACGACCCGGACATGGGGATGGACACCAGGCTGTCGTGTACGGCCACCGGCCATGCGTGGATGATGACCATGACCGACGAACGCGCCGTGGAGTTGGTGAGCCGGCAAGGGTTCGGCCTGCCCAAGGATTTCGGCCCCGCGGCGCCGACCACCATCAACGGCCTGCTGGCCTTCCTGCACGCTGCCCGCAAGCGCGGCTACGCGACCATCGTGGAAGTCTTCGCGCCGGGCATGACGGCCATGGCGGCGCCCATCATGCGCAAAGGCTATCCAGCCACCGGCGTGATCAGCGTCGCCGGGCCTTTGATCAGACTGAATGAAAAGCGGATGGCGGCCTTGGGCTCCGCCCTGTTGGCGGCCGCGGCGGAATTGGCGGCGGCCAGCCATGCTTCGCCGTTGTTTGAACGATTCAAGTAGGGGGTCATCGCTACCGGACGGATCAAGCGGAACGGCTTGGCGGCCGCGGACCGGTTCAGACGAGCATCGCGCGCACGGCGCGCGCGAAAGCCTCCGCCGGGGTGTCCAGCGCGCGGTCCGCGCGACGCAGCAGTCCTATCGGTTCTTCGGTACCCTGCGTCGCAATGGGCAGGATCGCCAGCGCCCCCTCCCCCGCCAAGCGTTTGATGGCCGACGTGGGCGCTGCCCAGACACTGTCCGTGGTCCGCGTCACCAGGCTGCCCAGATAGGCATCGGCCGTTTCCAGGCAACCACGCGGTAAAGACAGTCCGTGCCGCGCCAACAGGCTTTCCAGGCTATGCCGCGGGATGGAGCCCAGTGCCGGCACCACCAGCGGCCAGCTCAAGGCGTCGGCCAGGCCGGCACCGGCCCTGCCGCTGCCGCTGCCACGGCCACCGTCGCTGTCACGGTCACGGTCACTGCCATCCTCGCTCCGGGTGCCGCCGCTGCTTGCGCTTGCGCTGCCACTGCCACTGCCACTGCCGCGCGCCAGCGGATGGCCTACGCGGACGGCGAACAATAGCGGTTCCGGCCCCAGCGATTCAAACCACAGCCCTTCCATGGCGGCGGGGTCGTCCATGCGGCCCAGGACCAGGTCGAAAACATCGGCTTTCAGGCTGTCGATCAGCATGCGGTTCATGTCCGTGCGCACGGTCAGGCCGACGTCCGGATGGCGCTGCCGGAAACCATTGACGGCATCGAGCAACAGCGCCGGGACGATGCTGGGCAAGGCACCGATACGCACGCACTGGACCGGATCGTTGGCGGCCCCTTCGAGACTTTCCGCAGCGGCGTCCAGGCCTTCCATGACGCGCAGCGCATGCCGCAGAAAGCGCATGCCGTCCGCCGTCAGGGAAGTGCCCGCGCGCTGACGCGTCAACAGCCGGGTGCCCACCATGTCCTCCAGTTCGGTCAGCGTCTTGGACACCGCTGGCTGGGTCAGGCCCAGCCGCGTACCGGCGCGGCCCAGATGGCCCGTTTGCGCCACGGTCACGAAGCATTGCAGGTGGCGCAGGCGCACGCGGGACCGGAAGGGGGAGGTATTGCTGGAGCCGGCGTTACCGGTATCCGCTGTGCCGCCGGAAAGATGACCCCGATGCGCACTTTTCATAATTAAATTTCATACAAAAAGCGGAAAAACTCAATTTACATGAATTATCCATCCCGCCATAGTTCCGGGAAAGTTCGCCAGCCAACGATGAACAGACGGAGACAGATGCGATGACGCGCCCGGCCCAGTATCGCCGTCCCTATTGGGACACACAGCCTGAATACCGCTTCGACCCTTACGGATCAACCCGCTTGCGTTCCCCCCAGCAGCCCTTGATCGTTCTCCCGCAGTCCCTGTCGGAAGTGACCGGCCCAGGCCTGGACAGCGGCCAGCGCCGCGCACCGTTCGTGCAACGCGACGGCAACGACCTGACCTCGGGCCATGGGGGCCAGCCTATCGGCGAACGCATCCTGGTCAGCGGCCGCGTGCTCGATGAGAACGGCCGTCCCGTTCCCCATGCCCTGATCGAGATATGGCAGGCCAACGCCGCCGGCCGCTATGTGCACGAACGCGATCAGCACGACGCGCCGCTCGACCCGCACTTTTCCGGCGCGGGCCAGGTGCTGACGGACGACCAGGGCCGCTATCAGTTCAAGACCATCAAGCCGGGCGCCTACCCCTGGCGCAATCATCACAACGGCTGGCGTCCGCAGCACATCCACTTCTCGCTGTTCGGGCGCGCGTATGCCACCCGCCTGGTGACGCAGATGTATTTCCCGGGTGACCCGCTGCTGGCGTTCGACCCGATCTTCAACTGTGTACCGGATGCCAAGGCGCGCGATCGCTTGATCGCCACCTTCGACTGGGAAACCACGCAGCCCGAGTACGCGCTCGGCTACCGTTTCGATATCGTGCTGCGCGGCCGCGACGCCACGCCGATGGAGTGAGAACATGCTTTACGCCACCGCATCCCAAACCGTAGGACCCTATTTGCATATCGGCCTGGCGGACCGCTATTGCGACGACCTTACGCGCGCCGCCCCCAGCCTGCAGGATCGCCGCATCGTGATCGAGGGCCGCGTGATTGACGGCGAAGGCGCCCCTGTGCCGGACGGCATGGTGGAAATATGGCAGGCCAATCCGCACGGCCGCTACGATCATCCGGACGACACACGCGAAGCATTGCCGCTGGTCGAAGGCTTCACCGGCTTCGGCCGCGTGCCCACGGGAGAGGACGGTTCCTTCCGCTTCGTCACGGTGAAGCCCGGCGCGGTGCCGGACGTGCATGGCGCGCTCCAGGCGCCGCACATCCTGGTATCGGTATTCACGCGCGGTCTGCTCAAGCATGTGGCCACTCGCGTGTATTTTCCTGACGAGGAGGCAGCCAATGCCCGTGACGATGTCTTGCGATTGGTCCCCGCCGAACGGCGTGGAACGCTGATCGCGCAACCGGGACATAATCACGCCCTGCTGTGGGACGTCGTGCTGCAAGGCGAAGGGGAAACGGTTTTCTTCGATATCTGAGTGATGCTCGACGCGCTCCCGTTTGCCCGTCCTGCGTTTCGCGCAGGCCAAGACGCAAACCGGACGCGATCCGCAGGTCGCTACTTGATGAAATGAAGAGAGAAGATTGATGCCTGGTTCCATAGGCTTCGGCCTCACCGCCCCCATGTTCGCCAGCCCCGAAGTGCTGGATATCTTTTCCGCCCAGGGCTTCATCGGCCGCATGCTCGACGTCGAAGCCGCACTGGCACGCGCGCAGGCGCGTTGCGGGGTCATTCCCGCGAACGCGGCGGCGGAGATCACCCGACTCTGCGTGGCCGGCAATGGCGTCCGTCCCGGCGTCATCGACGCGGACGCTTTGGCGCAGGCTGCCGTGGCGGCGGGCAATCTGGCGATTCCCTTCGTCAAGCAACTCACCGCCGCGGTGGCGGCCCAGGACCAGGACGCGGCCCGCTACGTTCATTGGGGCGCCACCAGCCAGGACATCCTGGATACCGCGCTGGTGCTGCAACTGGTCGATGCCTTGCGCATCCAGGACGCCCAACTGCTACGCCTGGCGGACGACTGCGCCGCCCTGGCGCGCCGTCATCGCGACACGGTCATGGTGGCGCGCACCTGGCAACAGCACGCGCTTCCCAGCACATTCGGCCTGAAAGCAGCCGGCTGGCTCGACGCCTTGCGCCGCGACCTGGCTCGCCTGCAAAGCACCCGCCTGCGCGTCCGCGTGCTGCAATTCGGCGGCGCGGCGGGCACGCTGGCCAGCCTGGGTAAACAGGCGCCCGACGTCGCCGCATGCCTGGCGGATGAACTCGCGCTGTCGCCGCCTGCCCTGCCCTGGCACACCCAACGCGACCGCCTGGTCGAAGTCGCCAGCACCTTGGGCATGTTGTGCGGCACGCTGGGCAAGATGGCGCGCGATATCTCGCTGATGATGCAGACCGAGGTCGGCGAAGTGGCGGAACCGGTGGCCGCCGGGCGCGGCGGCTCGAGCACCATGCCGCATAAGCGCAATCCCGTCGGCTGTGCCGCTGTCCTGACCATCGCCGCGCGCGTGCCCGCGCTGGTAGCCACCCTGTTCGCCGCGATGCCGCAGGAACATGAACGCGCACTGGGCGGTTGGCAGGCGGAATGGGACACCCTGCCCACCATCGTCACCCTGGCCGCCGGCGCGCTGCGGCAGATGGGCGAAGTCATCGCGGGCCTGCAGGTGGATGAAGCGCGGATGCGCGCGAATCTCGATCTCACCGGCGGCCTGATCCTGGGCGAGGCCTATATGCTGGCCCTGGGCGAAAGCCTGGGCCGCCTGCCCGCGCATCATCTGGTGGAGCAGGCCTCGCGCGAGGCCGTGGCAAAGGGCGTGACGTTGCGCCAGGCAATGCAAAATCGCCTGGCCGCGGATCCGGCCCTGGCCGGCCTGCTGGATGCCGCCACCCTGGATCGACTCAGTGATCCCACCCGCTACACTGGCCAGTCCGGACATTTCGTCGATGCGGCGCTGGCCGAATGGCAGGCGGCGCGCGCGGATCGCGCGCACGATGCCCGCGACACGGCGGCTGCCGGATCCCCCCGCCTGCCCTAGCGCGATGGCCGTCTTGAACGAGGCCGGCACGACAGCGAGGGGCAACGGCGATGGGAGCGCCCGCCACGCAAAACAATCAGCCCTTATGGAGACAATCTTGCCTTCCCCAGAAAATGACACGCAACGCTATGAAGCCGGCCTGCAAGTCCGCCGCGAAGTGCTCGGCACGGAACACGTGGACCGTTCGCTGCAAAACCTGACGCCGGTGACCGAAGAATTCCAGAATCTGATCACGCGTTATGCCTGGGGCGAGATCTGGACGCGCGAAGGCCTGCCGCGCCACACGCGCAGCCTGCTGACGATAGGGTTGATGGTGGCACTGAACCGCAACGAGGAATTGAAGCTGCACCTGCGCGCGGCGCGCAACAACGGCGTCACGCGCGAAGAAATCAAGGAAGTGCTGCTGCAGACCGCGATCTACTGCGGTGTGCCGGCCGCCAACTCCGCTTTCCATGCAGCGCAAGAGATATTCGCCAGCCAGGACGCCCAGGACGCCACGCCCCCTGCGGACAAGGCTTAAGCCTGAGCCTGGGCCTGAAACCAGGCCCGCATCGACCTTGGCCCCACGCTTGATCCCAGGTCACGAGCCCGGGTTTCACGGCCTGCCGGGCCAATGAATGCGATACTCGGCCTGCCATGGCCGGGCAGGCCCACCCGCCTCCCGTGCCGCGAGTATCCATTCATTCAAGGTGTCTATCGATGAAGCACTACGACTACATTGCCATCGGCGGCGGTAGCGGCGGCATCGCCTCGGTCAACCGGGCGGCCATGTACGGCAAGAAATGCGCGCTGATCGAGGCCAAAGAACTTGGCGGTACGTGTGTCAACGTAGGCTGCGTGCCAAAGAAGGTGATGTGGCATGCCGCACAGATCGCCGAGGCCATCCACCACTACGGCCCGGACTACGGCTACGACACCAAGGTCGAACGCTTCGACTGGGCGCGCCTGATCGAGAACCGCAGCGCCTACATCCATCGCATTCACGCAGCCTATGAGTCCGGCCTGGATCGCAACAAGGTGGATGTCATCCGCGGCTACGGCCGCTTCATCGACGCCCACACCATCGAAGTCGATGGCGAACGCATCACCGCCGACCACATCCTGATCGCCACGGGTACCCAACCGGCCTGGCCGGATATTCCGGGTGCCGACCTTGGCATCGATTCCGATGGATTCTTCGACCTGCCCAGCCTGCCGGCCCGCAGCGCCGTCGTCGGCGCCGGCTACATCGCCGTCGAACTGGCCGGCGTCATGCACGCATTGGGCTCGAAGACCCATCTGTTCGTGCGCAAGGACTCCGCTTTACGCAACTTCGATCCCATGCTGCGGGAAACCTTGATGCAGATCATGGATGCCGAAGGCCCCGAGGTTCATCGCCAGTCCGTGCCCAAGGCCGTGACGAAGAATGCCGACGGCAGCCTGACGCTGCAACTGGATAACGGCGAGATGTGCGTCGTCGACTGCATTGTCTGGGCCATCGGGCGCGTGCCCGACACCAGCGGCCTGGGTCTGGAGACCGCCGGTGTCCGCGTCGACGCCCGCGGCTACATCGAATCCGACAAGTATGAGCGCACCAACGTGCCGCACATCTACGCCGTGGGTGACATCACCGGCAAGATCGAGCTGACGCCGGTCGCCGTGGCGGCCGGCCGGCGCCTGTCGGAGCGGCTGTTCAACAACAAGCCCGACGAGCATCTGAATTACGAGAACGTCCCCACGGTGGTGTTCAGCCACCCGCCCATCGGCACGATAGGCCTGACCGAAACGCAGGCGCGCGCGCGCCACGGCGACGAGCAAGTAAAGATCTACCAGTCGGGCTTCACGGCCATGTACACCGCCGTCACCAAGCATCGGCAGCCGGCGCGCATGAAGCTGGTGTGCGTGGGACCGGAGGAACGCATCGTCGGCATCCATGGCATCGGCTATGGCATGGACGAAATTCTGCAGGGCTTCGCGGTGGCCTTGAAGATGGGCGCCACGAAAAAGGATTTCGACGACACCGTGGCGATACATCCCACCGCGTCGGAAGAATTCGTCACGATGCGGTGACGTCGCGCAGGTATCTCGGGGCGTGGCTTGAGTGCCTCGCCCTGATGCCTGGCCCATGTCTCGGCCATGACGCTGGCCCGAAGTGCCCGGTAGGATTTCCGGCTGGCGCGGTCGCCGCGAACTCGGCGGGCTGCGGGATTTCCACACATTTACGAATGCCGTTCAGAAATGATAGGTAACTTTGTAACCAATACATGCTCATCATTGGCAATTCAGTGTTGGAAATTGCAAGCATTAAGCTGATAACTTCAATTAAAGTCACATAACAAGACATACTATTACATATCACGAACACGTTCTTCGTCACCCTAGAGTCACTGCGTAGGCAGAAGGACTAGGCCTTAAGGACGACCTTCCCCTGCCACCGAACGCAAGGTATCCGCAATCTCGGGCGGCCCTGACCAAGACCGTCCCAACACAGATGGCTGGGGGAAGACAATGAAATCCGTACATCGCGTTTCCATGTCCGTGCTGGCAGCCGTGTTCGCCACGGCACCTATCCAGGGCTATGCGGCCGTCTACAGCAACGGCACCAATACCGCCACCTTCGCGGTCACGCTGACGATCGCGGCCAACTGCACCATCGCCGCCAATCCTCTGGCCTTCGGTTCGCAGGGTGTGCTGGCCACCGCCATCAATCAACAAACCACGCTGGCCGTCACCTGCACCAACACCACGCCCTACAACATCGGCCTGGACGCCGGCACTGTCACGGGTTCGACTGTCGCCGCGCGCCTGCTGGCGGGTACCGCCACCGGCAACACCGGCACCACGGTGGCCTACCAGCTGTATCAGGATGCCGGCCGCACGACGGTGTGGGGCAATACCCAGAGCACCAATACCGTGGCCGGCACGGGGACGGGAGCAGCCCAGACCTTGACCGTATACGGCCAGGTCGCGCCGCAGAATACGCCACGGCCCGACACCTACCAAAGCACGGTCACCGCCACGGTCTTCTTCTGACGTGGGCCGCAACGCCTTAGCCGGCGCCCTGCTCTACGTCCTGGTCGCGGCGACCAGCGCGCATGCCGCCAGCCTGCAGATCACGCCGGTCATGGTCAATCTGCGCCCCGACGAGACCGCCACCGCCATCACGCTGAGCAACGACGGCTCCGAGCCCATCTATGGCCAGGTGCGGGTCTTCCGCTGGGATCAGGCCAACGGCGACGATGCCCTGGCGCCCACCCAGGACATGGTCGCCAGCCCGCCGCTGATCGAGATGGGACCGGGCGCGCGCCAGATCATCCGGCTGTTGCGCACGGGCCCCCAAGCCCCTCAAGCCGAACAGACTTTCCGCATCCTGATCGACGAAATCGCACCGCCCGAACTGGGCGCGCAATCCGGCGTCACCGTGCGCCTGCGCTATTCGGTACCCATCTTCGTCACGCCCGGCGCCGTGGCAGCGCCCGCGCTGAAATGGACGGTGCAGCGGGTGGGCGGAATATGGGTATTGGAAGCCCACAACGACGGTGGCCGCCACGCCCAGGTCGCCGCCGCCCAGTTGGTGGCCGGCGACCACGTCTACGACATCAACAAAGGTCTGCTCGGTTATGCGTTGGCGGGCCGCACCCGGCGCTGGCAGTTGACGCTACCCGCCGATGCCGCGCTGAAAGCACCGTTGAAATTGCGCGCGCGCATCAACGCCAATCCCGCCGAAGCCCCGGTGACCTTGTCCCCGGCGCCGTAAAGGCGAGGAGGCATGGCAGGCCGGCAGCACATAAGCGCATGGCGAGGACTATCGGCAGCCTGCGCCTGCATTGCCACGCTGACGGCGCAGGCTCAGCCCACCGCAGCACCGCAACGGCCGGGCAGCCCGACGTCGGCCACGCATGAGGTTTACCTGACTGTGAGTTTCAATGGGGAAGCGACCGCGCTGATTTCCCGTTTCCGCGAAACGGGCGGGCGGCTCTATGCGTCGCGCAAGGATCTGCTGGACCTGGGCCTGGCTGAAACGGGCCTGCCCGCCGGCGCGCCGGACACCGATGTGCCGCTGGATCGCGTCAACGGTCTCACCTATCGCTACGACGCCGCGCAACAATCGGTCGACCTGCGCATGCCCGATCGGCTGCGCCGGCCCTACGGCGTCGACACGCGCGGCTTGCAACCCACGCCGCCGGCGCGTTCCAGCCGCGGCCTGTTGATCAACTATGACGCCTACGCGCAGACGCAGGGCCGCGACAGCCTGGCGCTATGGACCGAAGAACGCTATTTTTCGCCGTCAGGCGTCTTCTCCAATACCGGCATCGGCTACCTGTACGGCCCGCAACGCAAATACGTCCGCTACGACACGGCCTGGATCAAGTCCGATCCCGTCGACCTGCGCACCACGCAGGTGGGCGACATGATCACGTCGTCGCTGGACTGGTCGCGTTCCATCCGTCTGGGCGGCCTGCAATGGCGGCGCAACTTCGCCCTGCGGCCGGACCTGGTCACGTTTCCCTTACCCAGCCTGGGCGGCAGCGCGGTAGTGCCTTCCGCCGTCGACGTCTACATCAACAACGTGCGGCAGTTTTCCGGCAATGTTCCCAGCGGGCCCTTCGTCGTGAACAGTGTGCCCGGCATCACGGGTGCCGGCACCGCCAGCGTGGTGACGCGCGACGCGCTGGGGCGGCCGATTTCCACCACGCTGCCCATCTACATCGACTCGCGCATGCTGTCGGCGGGCCTGTCCAGCTATTCGGCCGAGCTGGGTTTCCTGCGGCGCAACTACGGCCTGACCTCCTTCGACTACAACCGCGACCCCGCCGGCAGCGGCTCCGTGCGTTACGGCATCAGCGACGCGCTGACCCTGGAAGGCCATGCCGAGGCCAGCACCGGCATCTATAACGTCGGCGGCGGCGCCTTGTTGCGACTGGGCTCGGCCGGCGTGGTGAACGGATCGCTGGCCGGCAGTAGCGGCCGCAACACCGGAGTGCAGGCCAGCGTGGGCTATCAATACATCCGGTCCGACTTTTCGCTGGACGCGCGCACGACGCGCAAATTCGGCAACTACGGCGACCTGGCCTCCGCCGCCGTCGACGGTACGCCGGTGGCCGATAGCGACGACCGCATTACGGTGGCGGTGCCGCTGGGCCAGCGCCAGACCGTGGCCTTGAGTTTGTTGAGCGTGGCTTATCCCGGCGTGGATAAATCCCGCGTGGGCTCGGTCGCCTGGTCGTACAACGCCGGCAGTCAGGTGACCTTCAACGTCAATGCGTTCAAGGATTTTGGCCAGGGCAACGCCAACGGCGTTTTCTTCTCCGTCAGCATCGGCCTGGGCGACGGCCGCTCCGGCAGCGCCAGCGTGGGCCGGCAGAACGGCGAGTCCACCTACAACGTCGGCGCGGTGCAGACCCCGGACTACGGCGGCGGCTGGGGCTGGGGATTGCAGACAGGGCGCAATGGTCCCGTCGACTACCGCCAGGGCTGGGGCCAGTATCTGGGCCGCTACGGCCAGGTCACGGCCACCGCGCAGAGCTACGGCGGCGAAGACAGCTTGGGACTGGATCTGAACGGCAGCGTCGTGTTGATGGACGGCCATGTCGAAGCCGCGCGGCAGATCTACGATGGCTTCACCCTGGTATCCACCGACGGTGTCGGTGGCGTGCCCGTGCTGAGCCAGAACCGCGTGATCGGCAATACCGGCAGCAACGGCTACTTGCTGGTGCCCAATCTGAACTCGTACCAGCACAATCAAGTGGGCATCGACAGCCTGAAGCTGCCGCCGGATGCGCGTATCGAAAGCACCGAACAGGATGTGGTGCCGCAGACGCTGTCGGGCGTGGTCACCCGCTTCGGCGTGACGCGCTATTCCGCCGCCTCCATCATCCTGCATGGCGCCGACGGCAAGCCCTTGCCCGTCGGCACCCGGGTCCATTACGTGGAAGGCAATAGCGACACCATCGTCGGTTATGACGGCATCACCTTCGTCGACGGCCTGGCCGCGCGCAACACACTCACGGTCACCAACGACAAACTGCGCTGCGGGGTGACCTTCGACTACCAGCGCCCGCAAGACGGGTCCTTGCCCACGCTCGGTCCCTATGCTTGCGTGGCGGGCAGCGGGGGGCGGCAGTGAGAAACCCGTTGCACGCATTGGTCTCGAAACGGGTCTCGAAGCTGGCATTGCTGCTGGCGCTGCTCGCGCTGTGCATGATGGCCCCCGCCGCGCACGCGCAGACCTGCACCGCCGCCATGACGCCGCTGAATATTCCCTCCGTCAGCCCCGTGCGCGGCGTCAGCTATACGGGCAGCGCCACGCTGACGGTCACCTGCACATGGGGCTTGTTGAATCTGGCGCCCAACGCGCAAGTCTGCGTCAACCTGGGCACCGGCAGCACCTCGACCGGGCAGAACCCACGCACGCTGGGCAATGGCAGCAGCCGGCTGCAGTACCGCATCGCCGGCAATGCCGGCTACAGCCCCTTATGGGGATCGACCGCGACATCGACTACACCGATCTCCGTGCTGTTGCAGCAGCCGCTGCTAGGGACCGTGGCGTCCACCAACGTGACCATCAACGCGCAAACGCTGCCCAGCCAGATGACGGTACCCACCGCCAACAATGCAGCCACGACCTATACCGAAAGCTTCGCCGGCGTGGCCACCATCGCGTACGCCTATTACCTGTTGGGAACGCCGCCCGCCTGCAGCACGCTGACACCGCAAGGCACCTTCACGCCGACCATCACGGCCTCCGTCATCAACGACTGCCTGATCTCCGCCACCGCCATGAATTTCGGCTCCACGGGGCTGATCACCGCCGATCGCAGAACCACCAGCCAGTTGACGGTCCAATGCACCAACAACGCCGCGTATCGCATCGCGCTCGATGGCGGTGCCAACGGCACGGTGAGCGCGCGCAATATGCAGCGGTCAGGCGGCACGGCCAGTCAACGCGTGCCCTATCAGCTTTACACGGACGCGGCGTATTCGATTCCATGGGGCGACGGCACCAATGGCACGTCCATGGTGACCGGGCTGGGCACCGGCACGGCGCAGACCGTGACGGTCTATGGCCGAGTGGCCGCGCAAGCGGGCGGGCCGACACCGGGTTCGTACAGCGACCAGGTCCAGGCCACGATTTACTTTTGATGCGCGGGCCAGGCAATGCGCTTAAAACGTGACGACCCAGGTCGTGGCGCCGATGGCGGCATTGCCGGTTGCGGCACTTTCGTTCTCGGGCGTAACGACGCCGTTCGCGCTTGCCGTATCCACCGCCGTGGTCGACGGCAAGGCGCGCTGCATGGCGATATTGGACACCTCGTCATGCACGCAGGTCACGCTGGGGCCGGCCTGAGGCAAACGCAACAGGTCCCTGCTCTGCACGCTGCAGGCACTTTCGATGGTGAAGCTGACTGTCAGGGACGCGGCCGATCCCGTCACGGCCGCGGCGGCGGCCACGGGCATGAACGCGGACGCGGACAAGGCCGCAATGCTTGCCATGGCGGCCATGCGCGCAACGGAGGGATAGGAAAAACTGGGCTTCATGCCGCACTGCCTTGCTGGGATCTGACCCGGATCGACGTAAACCGGCGCCGGGCGATTTTCGCAGAAATAGGCCGTTACATGTGCGCCGGACGCCAGTCTGAGGCTTCCTGCCGATTTCCACGTGGCGCAAAAGCCGCAAGGCAGGACTCACGCCGGGTCCGCGCCGGCCGGGGCCACACGCGGGGCACGCTTCCCCGTTGCCTCCAGCAGCAGCACGCTTACCAGCATGACCGCCGCGACGAGAAACAGCACGCGGTGGTTGCCGCCGGCAGCGTTGAACAAGGCGGAAAAGCCATAAGCGGCGATGGCCAGGCCGGAAGCGGACAAGACGCTGACACGCGTCCACGCAAGGTTCTGCCGCGCGGCATTGTGAGGCACCAGTTCGTGCACCCGCGCCAGCACCAAGGGCACGATGCCGGGCGCGAAAGTCCCCACGATCGCGGTGAGCACCCCTAATGCGACCAGGTTATCCACGACGTAGAAGCCGAGCAGGACCAGGGCGGTGACTACCGTCACCATGCGGATCGTGAAACGCGGACCAAGGCGGTCGGACAGATAGCCGTAGAGCGGCGGGCCGGCAATGGCGCCCAGGCCATAGACCGCCCAGAACACCGATCCCACGTGTGCGCCCTGCCCCAATCCACGTGAAATGAAGTCGACCAGGAAGACCATGGGCGGCACGGCCGCTCCCGCCAGCAAGGCGTATTGCGCGTAAAGCAAGTGCATGTCGCGGCCAAACGATGTCGAGGACGGCACCGCCTTGGTCGAATGTTGCGTCGAATGCGGCGTCGTACGTTCGGCCTGCCGGCTTTGCGTGCGCCCCAGGGCGCTGGCCGGCCAGGCAAACCAGCTGACTGCCGTCAGCAGAATGGACAACACGCCCAGGCCGATCCAGGTCTGCGCGAGGCCCAGCCCCAGCAGCAGGGGAATGATCGTGCCGGACCCGGCGATGCCCAGGCCCAAACCCAGGAAAATCGCCCCACCCGCGGCACCTTTACGCGCGGCCGGCACGTGCGGCAGGATGGTGCCTGCTACCAGCACCATGACGACGCCACCCGCGACGCCCGACAGGAAACGCCAGGCGAAATACCAGGCGAACGACAAGGGCACGGCACAAGCGAAAAAAGTCGCCGCGATCAACACCATCATCAGCCGCAGGACATGCTCATTGGCCATGCGCGCGGCGATGGGCCTGCCCACGAGCGCGCCGACGACATATCCCGCGAGGTTGGCCGCACCCAGATACACCACGGCGGACTGGGTAAACCATCCGGCATGGATCAGTTCGGGAATCAAAGGAGTGAAAGCAAAGCGTGCCAGGCCGACACTTTCCAGACTGGCGCATAAGCCGGCAAAGATGTATCGCCAGACAAGCAGGCGATCCACCTTGGCCAGGGAAAGAGGGGGTGTGGAGGAGGTCATCGGGGTCTACCAGTAGCGGCTAGGAATAGGGAATACAGATGCAGGGCAAGTTGTTGAACCAACAAGTCTTTGACACATCTGTCAAGATTGACACACTAGTCAAACTTGACGGTAGTGTCAAGAATATGTTTGAATTCCCTCACACCAGGTATGGCCGCCCCCCGTAGGGCGGCTCCTGACCGTTAGCTGCAAGGGAGCAATGAATGGCCGGAGTCCGCCAATTCGACGAGCAAGCCGCATTGGACAAAGCGTTGTCCTTGTTCTGGGAACAGGGCTACTCCAACACGACCATGCAGGAACTGGCCGCGGCGACGGGCGTGCAGCGCGGCTCGCTCTACAACGCCTATGGCGACAAGGAGACCCTGTTCCTGCGTGTATTCGGGGTGTATCGGCAGCGCTATATCGGACAGATGCGGGAAGCCCTGGACCTGCCCGACCTGCGCGCCGCGCTGCACAACTTCTTCACCTTCGCCATCAAGTCGATGACGACAGGGCTGCCGACACGCGGCTGTCTGAGCACCAAGACCGCCGTCGGTACCGAGGGCCTGGACGACACCTTGCGTGGCGCGATACGCGAACTCATCGATGACATCGAAAGCGCGCTGTACGACAGACTTACCCGCCCGGATGCAAAGGGCCGATTACGCATGGATCCGCGTCAGGCGGCGCGGTTGTTCGTAACGATGACCCGCGGCCTGGTGGTGATCGAGCGTGTCTATCAGGATGAACACCGCCTGCGCACGATGGCCGATCTACTGGTCGAGCAGTTGCTGGTCCCGGCATAGATCCGCAGTGGCGGTGGCGGTGGCGGTGGCGGTGGCGGTGGCGGTGGTGGCTGTGGCAGCAGCGGCAGCCAGACACCGGTGGCAACCGCGACAGCCACGACAGCCACGACAGCCACGACAGCCACGACAGCCACGACAGCCAGGATATTGTTGCAGCCCCTGCAAGAATCAATTTCCGAATACTTAGTTCCCCTGGCGCACGGGCGCCATTAGGATGGCGAACTCACCGCTCGCCGAACCGCCTCTGGCACCGCCAGGGCCGGCGCCGGATCCTTCCAGGACCTATCCATGAATACACAGACCACCCCCATCAACTCTCCCCTCGCCCTGTTCGCGCGCGTCCTGATCGGCGCCCTGTTCTTCATCGCCGGGGTGCGCAAGCTGTTCGCCTTTGCCGGTACGGCGGGCTATTTCGGCAGCCTCGGCTTTCCCATGCCGGAAGTCGTGACCGCGCTGGTGATCCTGCTTGAAATCGTCGGCCCCATTCTGTTCGTATTGGGCTGGCGCCTGCGCGCCCTGAGCATCGTCATGGCCATCTACACGCTGCTCACCGCGCTGATCGCTCATCGTTTCTGGTCCGCCGACGCGGCTGCCTTCAGCGGCCAACTGAATAACTTCTTCAAGAACGTGTCGATCTGCGGCGCGTTCCTGTACGTGGCGGCCGTCGCGCCTTTCACGCGGAAGAACTGATTCGGACAAGCGCTGCGGCGCCACAAGGAAAAGATGCATGGACCTCGCGGTCCATGCATCTTTTTTTTGCCAACGGCCGGCAACCACCCCGCCGGAACACAAGGATTCTTTTGTTGTCCTGAAAGCGCAAAGGCCCTCAACAGGCCGTTAAGACCAAAGTGTTAAGGCGCCGGCCCACGCATCCATCACCTATGCACCACCTATGCACCACGCATGCGCCTTGTACCCCCCACCGATGGACCCCGCCGGCGCGGCCAGTCATACCTTCGTGCAATAGGCCGGTATGTAGCGCGCCACCTATCCTCACGGCTCGCTTATCCTTGCCGTACCCGCCATGCCCCGTATCGCCCCGACGCGCAACGCCTTGATCGGCGCCGCCTGCGTCCCGTTCGTTCTTCTCGCGTGCGCCAGCACGCCCGCCTCGGCCCAAAGTTCCCTCACCGCGTATGGCCGCCTGAATACCGCCGTCGAATACAGCTGGGTCAGCGGGGCATCCGCGGACCGCGGGTGGGCCCGCATGACCAATAACCGATCCGTGTTCGGCTTGCGGGGAACGGAATGGCTGGGCAATGGCTGGTCGACGATATTCCAGATCGAAAGCGGCATCTCGCCCAATAACGGCGAGGGGCAGATCGCCAGCCGCAATACTCGCCTGGGCTTCGATTCACCCTACGGCACGTTCTTCCTGGGTCAGTGGCACACGGCCTATACCGAGGCGACCATGGGCTTCGACCCTTACTATCCCACCACCGCGGGATACATGGCGCTGATCGGCAACGGGTCCGCGGCACAGACGGACAACGTCCAGAACACCAGTTCCTTCGATCGTCGCCAGAAGAATTCCCTGCACTACCGGTCGCCCGACTGGAATGGTTTCAGCGGTGGATTCTCCTGGGGCACCCCGGAAGAACGTACGAGTACCCCGCGCGATCCGCAGCTATTCTCCTGGTCAGGCGGATACACGAACGGCGGCCTCAGCCTGGTACTGGCCTATGAGCTGCATCGCAACTACCAGGCAGCCAATACGCACGACGATGCCATCAAGACAGGCCTGTCGTATCAGTTCCCGACGACGCGCATCAACCTGCTGTATGAACAACTGCGCTACGAAACGGCAACGGGGACCTTGGCCCGCAAAGGCTACTACGTGTCCGTGGTGCAGCAGTTGGGAGGCGGCACGTTGACCGGTGCCGTCGGTGTGGCGGCCAATGGCACGGGCAGCGCGGACGAAACCGTCGGCTTCATCAAGAGCGGATCCGATACGGGCGCGGTGCAGTACACCATCGGGTATGACTACCCCTTGTCGAAGCGAACATCGCTGTATGGCTATTACTCACGCATCCGCAACCGCGCCAATGCCGCGTACGACTTTGCCATCAACGACCTGTCCGTGCCCGCCGGCGCCAGCCCGCAGACTGTCGCGCTGGGGCTGAAGGTCTACTTCTAGGTCCAGACCGCGGCGCCGGCAGACATCGGGTGTCATCCGTCTGGTCTACGCCTATGGCAAAGGTCCGGTACGGCGCCGCGAACGCGTTCTGTTCGTCCCAGTGGAATAGTGTTTTTCCGCCAGGCGGCTTACTTGAAATCCGGAAACCCGGCAGCATGTGGGGTCAATATTTTGCTTACGCTAGGAACCCCCCGGCATGTCGACCACCTGCAAATTGAGCGCGTGCTGGAAAGAACGCCGTCCCCTGATACCCGCCGCCGTCCGGCGCTGGCTGGGTCTGGATGCCATCGCGCGGTCGCGCCTGGTGGAAGGATCGCTACAGCATGACGGTGAACGCTTCCGCAATGTCGCGCCGATGCCTGTCGAAGGCTTGGGCAAGATGTTGCGTATCGCCTGGAACATGCTGCTGCACAAGCCCAAGGGCACGATGCCGGCCGGCCCCATCCCGGTCGATGCGCTGACGCGCGAAGCACTGATCGCCGCGCCTGACCAGAGCATGTATCGCCTGGGGCACTCCACGCTGCTGTTCAAGTTGCGTGGCCAGTTCTGGCTGACCGACCCGGTGTTCGGCGAACGCGCATCGCCCTTCAAGTCCATGGGCCCGCGCCGTTTCCATGCGCCGCCGCTCGCGCTGGATGAGCTGCCGCCGCTGCGGGCCGTCATTCTTTCCCACGACCATTACGATCACCTGGATCGGGAAACCGTCCTGGCGCTGGCCGCGAAGACCGAGGTCTTCCTGACGACCCTGGGCGTAGGCGACCGCCTGATCGAATGGGGCATACCCACGCATCAGGTCCGGCAGTTCGATTGGTGGAACGGTGTCACCCTGGACGGGGTCAAGCTGACCGCCACGCCGGCGCAGCACTTTTCCGGCCGCGGCCTGCTGGACCGGGACCGCACGCTGTGGGCGTCCTGGGTGATCGATGATGGCGCCGTGCGTGTCTTCTTCAGCGGCGATACCGGCTACTTCGACGGCTTCCGCGAGATCGGCGCCAAGCTGGGTCCCTTCGACGTCACGTTCGTGGAAACGGGCGCCTATGACGCGCAGTGGCCTTATGTCCACATGCGGCCGGAGGAGACCGTGCAGGCGCATATGGATTTGCGCGGCCGCTGCCTGGTGCCCATCCACAATGGCACATTCGATCTGGCCATGCACCGCTGGCAGGACCCGTTCGAGCGGGTGACGGCGATCGCGCGGCCGCGCGGTGTAGTGCTATCCACGCCGCGCATGGGTGAACGGCTGGATCTGGCCGCGCCTCAGCGGGGCACCGCGTGGTGGCGGGACGTGCCGGACAGCTCGATGACCAGCACGGCGAGACCGCCCAAGGCGTAGGCGGCCACGTCCCACCAGTCAGCCGTGCTGCCCAGGACGACGCGCAGGACAGGATTCGGGACACGCCAGCCCATCTGGGCCACCAGATACTGTCCCGACTCCACCAAGGCGCCGACGCCGAACGCCAGACTGGCAAGCAGCAGTACCGGCGCGCGCAACACCGTCTTGAACACGTAGTACACCCAGATCACCGCCAGCGTGTCGCCCAGGAAACTGCGTACCCAGCCCCAGCGCGCGCCGACGGTGGCGAGTACGACCAGGACGACGAACAGCAGAATGGCGGCGACCAGCGCACGCGGGTTGAACTGGATTTTCATGGGCGCGATCGTAACCCGGCGCAGGGCGCCACCGCGTGGCACTGCGAGGCCCGAGAGATCGCGGACAGCCGTGGCCGCTCGCACTTCGGCCGATACGCGCCCGCGTGCCACCGGGCCTATTCGCCCGCGTCACCTTGCCGCATCAATTCGATGTAGCGCTGCGCACCCAGGCCCAGCGGCCGTTCCCGTGACCAGACGA
This sequence comes from Bordetella sp. LUAb4, assembly GCF_021325795.1. GTDB lineage: Bacteria > Pseudomonadota > Gammaproteobacteria > Burkholderiales > Burkholderiaceae_B > Bordetella_C. The sequence continues at coordinate 1,340,355 of NZ_JAHPZX010000002.1, forward strand.
CGTCCACCCACAGCGGACGCTCGTTGGTGATGTTGTCGAAGGGGATCTCGACCAGACCGCCCGCGCTTACCAGCGGGCGCACCAGGCTTTGCGGAAGATAAGCCCACCCCAGCCCGCCTTGCACCAGGCGCAACGTGGCCAGGTGGTTATCCGTGCGCCAGATGTGGCGCGACAAGGCGAAACGCTGATCCAGTTGCTCCGAGCTGCGGCTGGCGACCACGATCTGGCGCAGGTTGATCAGGTCCTCCATCCGCAGCGGACGTTGCCGCGACCACGCACGGTGGCTGGCGGGATCCGCCACGGCCACCAGGATTTCCTCGCCCAGTTCCTGGAAGGCCTCGCGCTCGTCCATATTGGCCCGCTCGAATACCAGGGCCAATTGCACCTTGCCCTCGTGCATCATGCGCAGCGCGTCTTCCTGCGGGGCCGTGATGACCTCCACTTCAAGCGAGGGATACTCCGCCGCCAATACGGTCAGGGGCAGGCTCCATGGCGTCGACATCAGCTCCGGCGCGATGGCCAGGGTCAGGCGCTGCTCCAGGCCCTGATGCAACGACAGGGCATGCGAGTCGAGTTGGCGCAATTGGCTGGCGATCTGCCGAGCCAGCGGCTCGAGCGAGCGTGCCGCATCCGTGGGCCGGGGTTCGCGGCCGACCCGGTCGAATAGCTGGAGGTCCAGTTCCGCTTCGAGTTGCGCGATGGCCATGCTGACCGCGGACGGCACGCGGCCCAGCGCCCGTGCAGCGGCGGAGAAAGAGCCGGTGTCCAGCACCGCCAGGAAAACGCGGATGTTGTCGGAGGAGAAGACCATACGATCTATCAAATTTATTGAAAGATTCTGACTTTATACATCAGCCGGGCAGGCATAGAGTTCGGGGTATCGCGCGGGGCCTGAGGCCCCACGTGGATTTGACTGATAAATGGCGGCGCAGGGCGTGAATATCCCGGGACGAAGTCCCTGATGTTCCGGGCAACATCACATGGCGCGGTCGCCAGCACTGGAGCAGGACATGCAAGGCATCAAACGGCGGATCGTCTACGTCACGATCTATGAAGCAATCGCGATCGCGATCACTACGGTCGGCTTGTCGGTCTTCTCCGACAAAAGCGCGGCACATGCCAGCATCGCGGCAGTCGCCGCCACCACCGTGGCGATCGTCTGGAACCTGGTTTTCAACTACCTGTTCGAGCGTTGGGAAGCACGCCAGGCCGTCAAAGGCCGCAGCGTTGCCCGCCGCATCGCGCATGCGGTCGGCTTCGAAGGTGGCCTGGTGGTCGTCCTGGTGCCCCTGTTCGCCTGGTGGATGGGCATTTCGCTGCTCAGCGCCTTCATGCTGGACCTGGGCCTGATCGTCTTCTTCCTGGTCTATACCTTCGTCTACAACCTGTGCTTCGACAAGGTGTTCGGCTTGCCGGATAGCGCGCGCTCCACGCAATCCTGACCAAGGCGCCCTGGCGGCGCCGCAAGCCCAGGACAGCCGGCTCCAGCCGGCTTCGGGCAGCCTCAGGCAGTTTCACGCGGCGCGCCTGTCACCACCGTCCGGCATCATCGCGCAAAGGTGGACGCCCGGCGGAATGGGTTTGCTGCGCATGGTATCGCAGAGAAAATGCAGGAAATGTTCCGAGCCGCTGGACAGTGCGCGCAGTTGCCGGGTGATCAGGCAGATTTCGCGCTTCAGGCTGGGCGAACGCAATTCGCGGAACACGAACCTCGACGCGTCGCGCTCGCTGGCGGCCAGCGCCGGCAGCACGCTATAGCGATTGCCGATACTCAGCATCGAATACAAGGCGCTGGTGTTGGAGATTTCGTCATGCGGCGCGTCGAACAAGGCCGGCTTGCCCGCATGCGCCCGCAAATACGCACCGATGCCGGTGTCGGACGAGAAACCGATATAGCTGGCCGGATCTAGCGTTTCCCAATCGATCGGTCCATGCTCGCGCGCCAAGGGATGGTCGCGCCGGCACACGATGCCATAGCGATCCTCGAACAGCGGCGTGTAGCTGAGTTCGTCGTAACCGCGATACCGGCTCTCCACCGCGAAATCAATTTCGCCGTTGACCACCATCTGTTCGACCACCGCCGCGCTGGCACCCCGCAGCGAGATGGTGATGCCGGGATACGCCACACGAAATCCCTCGATGGCATCGACCAGGAAATAATTCACCACCGACGTGATGGCCGCGATGCGGACATGGCCCTGCCGGCCATCGGAAAACGCTTGCAGATCGCTGATGGCGCCATCGAACTGCCCGATCACTCGCATGGCCTCGGCCTTGAAGCTGGTGCCCGCCTGCGTCAAGGTGACGCGCCGCGTGCTGCGATCGAACAGGCGCACGCCCACCGCTTCCTCGAATTGCTGGATGGTCGACGTCAGTGAAGACTGCGTCAGCGACATGCGCGACGCCGCCTGCGTGAAGGATGCCGTCTCGGCGACCGCTACGAAACAGCGCAGATGACGCAAGGAGACATGGCGAGACATGGCGCGAGTCGACTCGGTCCTGGACGAACACGAAAGAACAAGGTGAACCGAGCATATATTTGAAAAAACGAATAATCAATAGATGTAAACCATTTGTTTTGATGAACCTACGTGCCTAGAATCTGGCGACATCTGGCGGTCATCCACACCGCAACGAACGGCGTGCCGCCTTCCGACCATGGAGCGCTTCGACCCGATGTCCCCTACCCAGATTCAACCCTTGGCGCCGGACGGCTACCGCCTGCGCCTGCCCGGCCCCACCTTCGTCCCAGACCGCGTGCTGCAGGCCGGCGCCCAGCTGGTGGTCAATCATCGAGGCCCTGAATTCCGCGCTGCCCTGGTACGCGCCGAAGCCGGCCTGCAACCCATCCTGGGCACGAAGAACCGCATCCTGTTCTACGCGGCGTCCGGCAGCGGCATGATGGAAGCGGCCATCGTCAACGTGGCGGGCCCCGGCGATGAACTGCTGATCGTCACACATGGCCAGTTCGGCGAACGCTTTACGACCATCGCGCAGGCGGTCGGCGCCAAGGCCGACGTCATCGCCACGCCCTGGGGCGAAGACATCGACATCGATGCCGTACAGGCCCGTCTAGACGAGAAGGATTACCGCGCCATGGTGGTGGTGCACAACGAAAGCTCCACGGGCATCGTGGCGGACCTGGCCAGGCTGGGCGCGCTGCTGCGCGACCGCCGTACGCTGCTGGTGGTGGATTCCGTCAGCGGCCTGGGCGGCATCGAGATGAAGCAGGACGAATGGGGCGTGGACATCCTGGTGTCGGCGTCGCAAAAGGCCCTGATGTGCCCGCCTGGGCTGGGCCTGGCCAGCATCAGTCCCAAAGCTTGGGACGTGATCAACGGCGGCGGCCGCCTGCCCGCGTTCTATTGGGACTTCCGCCGTGCACAGGCATCGGCGGAGAAAGGCGAGACGCCTTTTACTCCCGCGGTGGGTCTGGTCGCCGGTTTGCTCGAAGCCCTGGATATGATCCACGCGGAAGGCCTGCCCCAGGTGCTGGCGCGCCACACGCGATTGGCCAATGCACTGCGCGCGGGCGGCGCCGCCATCGGCTTGCACGATTTCGGTACGGGTACACGCAAGTCCGCCACGGTGGTGGTGTTCGACGTGCCGGCGCCGCTGGATGGCGCGGTCATCGTGCGCGAGCTGTACCAACGCCACCGCACCGTGATCGCTGGTGCGCGCAACCGCCTGTCAGGCAAGGTCATACGCATCGGCACCATGGGCGCCATCGACGCGGACACCATCTACACCGACCTGGCGCACCTGGAAAGCGTGTTGCCTGAGCTGGGGCATGCGTTGACACCGGGTGCGGGGGTCGCTGCCGCGCGGGCTTATCTGTCCTGAATCCATCATCTTGAGTCCTTGAATATTCGAGCACTTCAGCACTTCAGCACCACGGCCACGCTTGGCGGCCTGGGTGCTTCTGTCTGACAGACCGCGCCGTAAAAGATAGCCAGGGCGCACACAAACAAGGGGAATGTCATGCAATACAAAACCAGCTTGGCCGGTGCGTTGATTTGGGCAGGCGCGGCATCGATGACCGCCACGTCCGCCTGGGCCGCCGACGGCCATGTCGTGCTGTATTCGGCCAACGACGACACCGTCAACAAACTGATCGCCGAGGCCTTCAAGAAAGAGACGGGCATCACCGTGGATGTCGTGTCGACGGGATCCGGCGTGCTGTTCCGGCGCATCATTTCCGAACAGGGCAATCCGCAAGGCGATGTGGTGTGGGGCGTCAGCGCCGCGCTGCTCAAGCAGAACAGCAAGTTTTTCGACGCCCATGCCACCAAGGGCGCGGATCAGGTCCCCGCGCAATACCGCGATCCCAACAATCTGTGGATCGGCACCAATCTGCAAGTGGCCGTCATCAACCAGAACACCAAATCCATCGCCGCGGACAAGGCCCCGAAGACGTGGGAAGACCTGATGAATCCGGCATGGAAGGGCAAGCTGGTCTACACCGACCCCGCGAACTCCGGCTTTTCCTATGCCACCGCCAGCGGCCTGCTGGGGGCGTGGGGCGACAACGACGCCGCCTGGGCCAAGGTGAAGAAGCTGATCGCCAATACGAAAGTCCTGAACCGCTCGACGCTGGTGTTCGACGGCAACGGCAGTGGCGAATATCCGCTGGGCATTTCGCTGGAGTACGCCGGTTACCTGTGGGCGCATAATGGCGCACCGGTCAAGGTGATCTATCCGGCCGACGGCACGGTGGCCTTGGCCGAGGGCGCGGCCGTCATCAAGGGCGGTCCCAACAATGCCAACGCGCGGGCCCTGGTGGACTTCCTGGCCAGCAAGCCGACGGAAGAGATGCTGCTGAAATCGACGTTCCGCCGCCCCGCCCGCCAGGACGTTTCGCTGAACGAGTCAGGCGGCATGCCGCCCCTGGCGCAGATCAAGCTGCTGCCCTACGACGACGCGAAGTGGGAAGCGGCGCGCACCGACACGCTGCGCAAGCTGAAGGACATCATTCAGGAAACGCGTTGATCGTATGACCGCCATACGTATCGACAACCTTACTTGCACCTTCGGCGAGCTGCGTGCCGTCGACGGTATTTCCGCAACGATCGAGCATGGCGAGTTGTTCACCCTGCTGGGCCCGTCCGGCTGTGGCAAGACCACGCTGCTGCGCTCGATCGCCGGCTTCAATGATGTCAACACCGGCAGTATCTGGTTGGGAGACAAGCGCATCGACAGCCTGCCGGCGCATCAGCGCAATATCGGCATGGTGTTCCAGAACTATGCGATCTTCCCCAATCTGAATGTGGCGGACAACGTCGCGTACGGACTGCGGGCGCGCCGGGTGCCCGCGGCGGACATCGCCACGCGCGTCGAGAAGGCCTTGCAGCGCGTGCGGCTGGAAGGCTACGGCACGCGCTGGCCGCATCAGATGTCCGGTGGACAGTTGCAGCGCGTGGCCATCGCGCGCGCCCTGGTCATCGAGCCGGCGGTGTTGCTGTTCGATGAACCGCTGTCGAACCTGGATGCGCAGCTGCGCACCGAAATGCGGGTCGAGATCCGGCGGCTGCAGCAGTCGCTCGGCTTGACCGCGGTGTACGTCACGCACGACCAGGAGGAAGCCCTGGCCATCTCCGACCGCGTCGCCGTCTTGCGCGGCGGCCGCATCGAGCAGGTGGGATCGCCGGAAGAGATCTACCGGCAACCGAAAACGCCTTTCGTGGCGAGCTTCCTGGGCGGCACCAATATGCTGCCCGGCGTGGCGGGTGCCTTCGACGGCGCGGTGACACCTGTCGCAGCATGTGGAGCGACGATTGCCGTGCCGGGCCGGATAGCGGACGCCGGCAGCAAGGTGCTGTTATCGATCCGACCAGAGGCTTTACGGGTGGCCGACGGCGGGAGTGCCGGCACGAGCGGCGCCGACGGCAACCGTGGCGCGGCCCATGGCACGCCCCTGCAAGCCAAGCTGGTGCTGCGCGAATTCCTGGGGCAGATCCAGCGCCTGCACGCCGAGCTGCCCGACGGCACGCCGCTGCGTGTATCGGCCCTGGGCGCGACGATGATGGGCGTGCGGGAGGGTGCGACCTTCGGCCTGGCCTACGATCCCGCGCAAATCGTGGCGTTTCCCGCGCCATGAAGGGATTCCGCCTCTCCATCACCGCCATCGCCCTGGTATTGCTGGCGATCTTCCTGCTGTATCCGCTGGCCCTGGTATTGGACACCAGCCTGCGGGTAGAGGGCAGCGGGACGCTCACCCTGGCGAATTACGCGAAGGTGTTCTCCAGCGCCTACTACACCAACAGCGTCATCAACAGCCTGACCGCGGGCGTGCTGGCCACGCTGTGCGCCACGGCGTTGGCCGTGCCGCTGGCGTTCTGCCTGGCGCGCGTCAACCTGCCGGGACGCACGGTGCTGCTGACATTGGCTTCGCTGCCTTTGGGCCTGCCGTCCTTCGTGGCCGCCTATGCGCTGGTGCTGTTGTTCGGCCATGCCGGCGTGGTGACCACGGCACTGCGGGATATCGGCCTGCCCATCGGGTCGATCTACGGCATGCCCGGCATCGTCATCGTGTTCACGCTGACGCTGTATCCCTACGTGCTGATGCCCACCATCGCGGGGTTCAAGGCCATCGATATCTCGGTGGAGGAAGCCGCGCGCAATCTGGGAGGATCGCGTTTCCACGTGTTCCGCACGGTGCTGCTGCCAGTGGTGATGCCCGCCGTATTGGCCGGCGCGCTGCTGGTGTTCATCGAGACCCTGGAAAACTTCGGCGTACCGGCCGTGCTGGCGGAAGACAAGCCCTTCCTGGCCGTGGACATCTTCAAGCTGTTCGCGGGCGAGGCCGACAGCAATCCGGCTGCCGCGGGCGCCTTGAGCGTGCTGCTGATCGCGGGAACCTCCGTGGTGTTGCTGATCCAGCGCCGCTACCTGGGCAAGCGCCGCTTCACCACCAATGCACGGTCGGCGCCGCCGCCGCTGCCCCTGTCACGCGGCTGGCGATTCGCCGCGGCGGCGTATTGCTGGGGCATGGTCTCGATTTCGCTGCTGCCGTTTGCCGCGGTGTTGATGATCTCCTTCCTGAAGTTTCGCGGACCGGTCCTGCATTGGCAGGCCAGCCTGGGCAACTATGTCGAGCTGATCGCGGGTTCGTATCAACCGCTGTACAACACGCTGATCCTGGCCAGCGTGACGGCGGTCGTCGCCACCTTGATCGGTGCGCCGATCGGCTACGTGGTCGCGCGCCATCGCAGCCGCTTGACCGGTGTGCTGGACATGGTGGGCATGGTGCCCTTCGCCGTGTCGGGCACGGTATTGGGCATAGGCCTGATCCTGGCCTTCAACGAGCGGCCCTTGATGCTGACCGGCGGCTGGTTGATCCTGGTCATCGCCTACGTGGTGCGCAAGCTGCCTTTTGCGATCCGCTCGGCGTCGGCCATCGTGCACCAGATCGAACCGAGTCTGGAAGAGGCGTCGATCAGTCTGGGGGTGTCGCCCATGCGGACCTTTGCCACGTTGACGGTGCCGCTGATGATGAGCGGCCTGGTCGGCAGCGTCATCCTGGTGTGGATCACCGTGGCGTCGGAATTGAGTTCGACCATCGTGCTTTACACCAGCAAATGGTCGACCATGACCGTGCGCATGTACCAGTTCCTGGAAGGCACCGCGCCGGGCACCGCCACGGCGGCGGCGGCTGTGCTGATCCTGTTCACCGCCGTGCCGCTGCTGCTGGTGAATCGCCGCCTGCGGCGCCAGGATGGGACTTTTCTTTAGGGTTTGAGGCTTGGTTGCGGGCTTCGAACAAAGCTTCGATCAGGGCATGGATCAGAGCTTCGATAAGGGCTTCGATAAGGGCCTCGATCAAGGCATTTTTCAATTTCAGGAAGACGCTAGTGATTCCGACATTTCGCAGTGACAACATCGCCACCGCCCATCCCGCCATCCTGCGTGCCGTCGCCGAGGTGAACCAGGGGCCGGCCGCGGCCTATGGTGACGACGACTACAGCGCCTTGATGAATCGCAAGTTCTCCGGGTACTTCGGCACGGACGTGGTGGTGTTTCCGGTGTCGACCGGGACGGCGGCCAATGCCTTGTCACTGGCCAGCTGCGCGCGGCCCTATGGCGGGATCTACTGCCATCAGGAAGCGCATATCCACACGGCGGAGGGCGGCGCCACCGAGGCCTATACAGGCGGCGCGAAGCTGATCCCCCTGCCCGGGGCTGACTACAAGATGTCGCCCGAGGCTTTATCGGATGCCTTGCGGCATGCCGAACGCGGCGTGCGTAATCGTCCGCAACCCGATGCCGTGTCGATTACGCAGGCCAGCGAATACGGTACGGTGTACAGCCTGGACGACATCGGCGCCATTGGTACCGCCGCGCGCGAGGCGGGCATCGTGTTCCACATGGACGGCGCCCGCTTTGCCAACGCCTTGTCGACCCTGGCCTGCGAGCCGGCGGAGATGACGTGGCGGCGCGGGGTGGACATCCTGTCCTTTGGCTGCACCAAGAACGGCGGCATGAACACGGAGGCCATCGTGGTGTTCAAGCCCGCGCTGGTCGAGCCCTTGTCGTATCACTTGCGGCGTGCCGGCCAGACGTGGTCGAAGATGCGTTTTGCCGCCGCGCAGTTGATGGCTTATATCGACAAGGGGCTGCTGCTGGAATTGGCGGGACAGTCCAACGCCTTGGCGACACGCTTGGGGCGGGAATTGGGTGCCCTGCCCGGTGTCGAATTGGTGGCACCGGTGCAGGCCAACCTGGTATTCCTGCGCCTGCCCCAGACCGCGATCGACAAGCTGGCCGAGGCTGGAGTGCGCTTTGCCCGCCGGCGCGGGGGCATCATCCGGCTGGTGACGCGGTTCGATGGCAGCCAGGGGGAAGTCGACGCGATGGTGGCGTTGACACGGGCGGCCTTGGGCTGAATTTTGATTCGCCGAGAGAGCCTCTCGCGCGCCCAAGGACGAGCGCCTGCGTTCGATCTGCGTTGGCGGATGCTTGCCGCATGCGCATGGTTGGATCACCGGACGATGGCTTAGACCTGGTTTTTACTTACTCAATGTTCGGAACGTATCTTCCGCGCTGGCTTTTTGCCAAATGCGCCTGGAGCGTGGCCCGCAGGGCGCGCTAGGTGCGAAACAGCGGGGCCGGAGATAACTCTCCTATTTACTTTGCCTCCACTTCTTATAAAAATCGATACGACACGTCGAGTCGGTTTTTTATTGGACTGACCGGCTTCTTCCATTTACGCCACCAATACGCCTGATACGCGGGCCTGGGCGGCAAGAATTCAAAAGGAGCGTATTGAATGACCACGGAAAAAGTAGCGCTGATCACGGCGGGCGGCAGCGGCATGGGTGCCGCGGCTGCGCGGCGCCTGGCCGCTGATGGCTTTCACGTCGCGATCCTGTCCTCGTCGGGCAAGGGCGCGGCCCTGGCAGCCGAGTTGAAAGGCATCGGTGTGACCGGTTCGAACCAGTCCAAGGACGATCTGGCCAAGCTGGTCGATCAGGCGGTGTCCAAGTGGGGCCGGGTCGATGTGCTGGTGAATAGCGCGGGCCATGGCCCCAAGGGTCCGCTGCTGGACATCACGGATGAAGACTGGCACAAGGGCATGGACACCTACTTTCTGAACGTCGTGCGCCCTACTCGGCTGGTCACGCCCATCATGCGCCAGCAGAAATCCGGTGTGATTCTCAACATCTCGTCCGCCTGGGTGTTCGAGCCGTCGGAGATGTTTCCCACGTCCGCCGCCTTCCGCGCCGCGCTGGCGTCCTTCACCAAGATCTTCACGGACAACGAAGCCAAGAACAATATCCGCATGAACAACGTGCTGCCGGGTTGGATAGACAGCCTGCCGAAGACCGAAGAGCGGCGCTCGGCGGTCCCCATGCAGCGCTACGGCACCAGCGAAGAAATCGCCGCCACCATCGCGTTCCTGGCCTCCGACGGCGCCGCCTACATCACCGGCCAAAACATCCGCGTCGACGGCGGCTTGATGCGCAGCGTTTGAAATATCAAGCCGCCTTGCGCAGGTTGCTCGATAGGTGAACATCGACATGGATGTCGGCGTATGGACACAACAATGCGCCGGCCTCATCTCGTTCCAGCAATCCAAGCTCGACCAAGGCTTGTGCATCCTGATGTACACGGCGGACGTCCCTGCCCAGTCGCCTTGCGAGCTCCCGGACGCCAACCACGCCGGCGCCCATCAGCTCGCGGGTCATATCCCAACGCAGCTCCGTCAACTGTCCAAAAAATGCGCCAGGCGATTCAAAGTTGAGTGTTTCTCCTTGGTACTCTCCCGACTTCGCCGCCGCGGACGCGCGTTTCCCCGCCTCCGCAAGAAAGCGACGCCAGTCCTTATTCATCGTGATCGTGAGTGTGCGTTCCATGGTCATTCCCTCCGCTTGTTCACTTCCACCGCGAAGTCTTCAAGCAGTTGCGCCACGCCTTTGAATTGGTACGGTCGCTCTACCCTACCCAAATGCATGTGATCGCCTTTACCGCGTTCATTATCAAACCCCACAACCCGTAGCCCATTTCGGACATACACAAGCCGATAAGCCGTGGCACGTAGGAGGTACGGGCTCTGGAACTTGCCAGATAACAATTTGCAGAATGCTGCCATCAGCATCCACGCTTTTTTTCGCTGACGATAAGTTTAGCGCGCATGTTGGCAAAAATGCCAACAAATTGAGCGCCGCTTTTTTGCTCGGGCGCCGTGGGCAAACGCTTCGCCCACTACAGCATGGCTAGGTGCCTGACGGGCGGTACGCGTGCGTTAGCACCAGAATGGGGGTGGCGTGTTCCGTGGCGAGTGGATCAATTCGTCCTGCCTTTACGGGAAAGTCTGGAGTTACCACGAGGTAGAACTCGCCCGCTTTTGGATTTCACAAATACGGCGTGGCCAGCCAGATGATCTTGTTGCGCAGGCGTTTGCTGAACGACAGGGCTTTCAAGGCTTCCAGGGTCTGGGGCCTGGCGGTGGCGATGGCGGCATCGATGCGGGCGCTGATCCAGCTGGCGATTTCGCGGTCGTAGATTTCGGTGTCCAGTTCGAAATTCAAGCGCAGGCTGCGTGGGTCCAGGTTCGATGAACCGGTGTAGGCCCAGGCGTCGTCCACGGTCAACAGCTTGGAATGGTCGAAGGCGCCGCTGGTGCGCCAGACCAGGCACCCATACCGTATGAGCTGGTCGATCTGCGCCATCATGGCGTAGTCGACCAGACGCAGGTTGTTCTTGCCCGGAATCACGATATCGACGCGCACCCCGCGGCGCGCGGCCGTGGCCATGGCGCCGATCAGCGTCTGGTCGGGCAGGAAGTAAGGTGACTGGATGCGCACGTGGCGTTGTGCGACCGCCAGCGCGCCCAACAAAACGTCATGGGTGCTGTTGATCGACCGGTCGGGACCGGACGGCACGCAGCGCACCGCCGTGTTGCCGCGCGGCGCCAGGTCGTCATGAAACCATTCGGGACCGGTCAAGGATTCCTGCGTGGTGAAGTCCCAGTCATGCGCGAAGACCGATTGCAACTGGGCGACCACCGGCCCTTCATAGCGGAAGTGCGTGTCGCGGTTGGTGTCGTCCAGGGACAGCGCGCGCACGAAGGCCGCGCGGATGTTCATGCCGCCGGAAAAGCCGATGCGGCCATCGATCACCAGTATCTTGCGGTGGCTGCGCAGATTGGCGTATGGCATGCGCAGCACACCCATGGGATTGGTCATGAAGCGCGCGGTTGGCACGCCGTTTTTCTTCAACAGCCGCACGATGGGCGGGTGCGAGTAGCGCGCGCCGACTGCGTCGATCAAGACGCGGACTTTCACGCCGCGGCGATGTGCTTCGATCAAGGCTTCGGCGATCTCGCAGCCTATGGGATCGTGGTCGAAGATATAGCTTTGCAGCGCGACGGTCCGCTCCGCTCCCCGTATCGCTTGCAGCATGGCGGGATACGCCTCATCGCCGCCATCCAGAGGCTGCACCAGGTTGCCGCCCAGCAGCTGGAAGCGGCTGATGCAGTCGGTCAGCGTCGCCAGAGAAGCGAACTGCGGCCCGGCCAACGGCACGACAGCCACGGGTTCGGCCTGTGGTTCCCGCGCGTAATAGACCATGGCCTCGTCGCGCTGCTGCGACACCCGCGTGAAGCGGATGCGGTTGATCCCCGCCACGAAGTAGGCGGCCGCGCCGAACAGCGGCGAGAACAGCAGCAGGCCCACCCAACCGATGGCGGCGCGCACATCGCGCTTGGTCATGGCGGCGTGGATGGCGGCGCCGAAGCCCGCCACGGTGCTGACCGTGAAGACGATGTGGGGCCAATAGGTGGTCAGCAAATCGTGCAGGTCGGTCATGCGCTGGTGGTGGGCAGGATGGACGGATTGGGAGAGCGGATCAAGGGCGGGTAGGCACCACCCGCTCATTCAGCCGGCAGGATAGCAAGCCGGGGCGGAGCGCGGGCGTTCAAGCGGGCAAGCGCCGATCGCGTCCGAACGCCTGGGCTCGCCCCGCCGCATTTAGGCAGGAGGATAGCAAGCCGCGCACACCCCTGACCTTTAATCGAGGGAGACGCGCTGAGGGAAATGAGGGACTGGATACTTTTTTAAAAACCGTGCTAGAATCTCTTCTCTTTGCAGCGGTGGCTGTAGCTCAGTTGGTAGAGTCCTGGATTGTGATTCCAGTTGTCGTGGGTTCGAGCCCCATCAGCCACCCCACCGAATACGTTAAGAATCAGGCACTTGGATAACACCAAGTGCCTTTTTCTTTGCCTTTTTTCTTTGCCTGTTCATGGCGGCAAGAATCCACTTTGGTGGCATGCGATCAGGCGCTGGTCGACATCGCACCCGTGGCCGGTCACTGGGCCGCCCCTTCCCCTTAAGCCAAATCCCCTGCCCCCAAAGCCCGACTAAAGCTGGCTCTCCAGATGTCAGTGAGCAGGTCTGACGCAGGTGAACGTGACTTCCGCCTCTTGCGGGGTAAGGCTGCGCACGCCGTGCGTCTCGACCTTCACGTCAGAGATTTCTTTGCCTTGGGTCTTGCAGTAACTTGAGCCTTTGTTGATGGCCATTGCCTTGACCTCGTTCCAACTAGTCAAGCCGCCATGCACCTTGGAGCCAACGGTGTACTTGCCATCACCCATTGGCGTTACTTCACTTGTCGATGCACACCCAACCATCGATAACACCGCAGCTATCCCTACTGCTCGTATCATCTCTCCTCCCCGTGGACACCAAGGCGCAAAGCCGCACAAGAACGAACATGAGGGCGGCTTGCTTCAACGATTTCTCGTTCGAAGGATACTGAGAAAATCTTTTCATTCCTTTTGATGTTCTTCGAGACTGGCTGACGTGCAGGCAATTTTCATTAACGGAATGAAACTTCTCCAGCGAACCTCGCTCGCCTTCAGGGGACCGCCCCTGGCCGACAAGCGCCAACGCAAACGACTGTCTTCTCCTCGATTTGCCTGCCGGGCGCGGACCGCGAGGCGCGTCCGTTGCCAATGACTCTAATCCACTATAAAGAACTATAAAGCACTATAATTGCCAATAATTCGGTCTTGCCTAGCGTCCATCATGACTTCTTCCCGCAACTCGTCTGAAACGGTCTTCCATCGTTCGGCCGAGGCACGCAAGCTGGCCAGGCAAATCCTCCACACCTCTGGGGCCTCCTCTGCGTCCTCCGGGGTTTTTTTGGCCGCACCCCGACGCACTGGCAAGACGACCTTCTTGCGCGCGGACTTGGCGCCCGCTCTAACAGATCTCGGTGCGCTTGTGATTTACGCGGACCTGTGGGCGGACCGGCAAGCCGACCCAGGCGATGTCATCGTCGCGGCGATTCGTGGTGAACTCGCCAAGCACGACGCGCTATTGACGAGGCTTGCCAAGGCCGCCGGCGTAAAGGGCGGCAAGATGTTGGGAGTCGAGTTCTCTCTTGATCAGATCGGACTTGGCAAGAACGTCTCCCTCGTTCAGGCTCTCGCGACGCTTTCCGACGAGGCGAAAGCACCTATCGTGCTAATGATCGACGAGGCGCAACAGGCTGCCACCACGACACTCGGAAGCGACACCTTGTTTTCGCTCAAGGCCGCCCGGGATGAGTTGAACAACCAACACGCCGGCTTACGGGTCGTATGCACCGGATCCAACCGCGACAAGCTTTCCCTGCTGCGCACGAGCAAGGATCAAGCGTTCTTCGGCGCTCCTCTTGTAGACTTCCCTCCCCTCGGTCTGCCGTTCATCGAATGGTTCTGCACCCAGGCCCAGGATCTGCCGGCACCGTTGGATCCACACCAGGTCTGGCCGCTTTTCAAATCGGCCGGCAACCGGCCCGAAGTCGTCGGCGCCGCGGTAGATCAGCTGAGATTCGACTTCGAACTACAAGCGCAGGATGTGTCCGCTCGCTTCGAGACGGTCGTGCGAGAGCAGATTGCTCAAGCCAACGAAGAGTTGATGCGGGTCTTCCACAGTTTGACGCCGCTGCAATCGGCAGTGCTCCGTGTACTGGCACTCATGGGCAAGGATTACGCACCCTTCGAGCAGGGAACGATGGAGCGGTACCGCTCCTTTCTGGAGAGCGGCAGCGAAGACAGCGCCTCGGCCCAGAACGTCCAGGCAGCGCTCACGTCGCTCCAAGAAAAGACCTTGGTCTGGCGCGCATCGCGCGGGGTCTACGCCATGGAAGACGACGGCCTGAGGACTTTGCTGCGAGAAACAGGACATCTGGACCTGCCCGCCGGATAAAGCGGGGGTGCGCACTCCGTGCGCCATCCGCTCGCAGGAGCGCACGGCCAGTCGGTTATTTGCTCAGACCATCGCCTCTCAGAAGCTCAGCGCTTGACCAAATGCTCAGGTAAGCGACAGGCCAGGACGGCCGGCTTCATATCGAAACCGGGATTGGCGAAGCGTAAGAGTTGCTCACGGACTCAAGTACGGGTAACGCATTTCGTGGCACACTCCGCCCTTCTGATGTTCAAGTGTGGCGGTTGAGCTTATAAAGCCATTGCGCTTGCGCGAGCGGTATTGCCGGAGTGCAATTTGGAATTGAATATCACCGAGATCATGGAGAAGCTGCCGCATCGCTTCCCCATGCTGCTCATCGACCGGGTTCTTGAGTTGGTTCCCCAAGAGCGGATTGTGGCTATCAAGAACGTATCCGCAGGGGACAGCTTTACCCACGGAATCGAAGGTGGCGCCGCGCCCATGCCAGGTACGTTGATCCTGGAAGCCATGGCCCAAGGCGCCGCCCTCTTCTCCTTCGCGGAAAAAGGCGCGGGCAAGGACGAGCACGAACGCCCCGAAGAGGCCGGCACCGTCTATTACTTTCTTGGCGTGGACGACGCCCGCTTCCTCCAGCCGGTGATCGCCGGCGACTGCCTGCGCCTGGACGTGCGGGCACTACGCCTGAGCCGCTCCATCTGCAAATACAAAGGGCAGGCATACGTCGGCGACACGCTAGTCGCCGAAGCCACGTTGCTCTGCGCTATCCGCGCGAAATAATGGGATCAGCCTGACCCTGCTATTCAGGACGTCATCGGTTCACCAGATGCTTGGGTAAGCGATAGGCCAGGACGGCCCCCACCACGGCGATGCCGGCAATGAAATAGATGCCGCCCGCCGTGGAATGCGTCGCGTCTTTCACGATTCCCATCATGTAAGGACTGACGAAACCGCCCAAGCCGCCCAGCGAGTTGATGACCCCGATCGCCGCCGCCATGCCCACGCCACCCAAGAACAAACTCGGCAACATCCACATCATGGTCGTCGCCATATAGACACCCGCGGTGCCCACGGTCAATGCGGCAAGCGCGGCGATCGGGCTCGCGTGCAGCAAGGCGCTCCCCGCCAAACCGGTCGCGGATACGATGAATCCGAAGATCAAATGCCAGCGCCGCTCCAGCCGGCGATCCGAAGACCGCGCAATCAGGTTCAGCGCAACGGCACCCGCAAGAAATGGGATGGCCGACAGCAGGCCGATGATCAGGGGATCCTGATATCCAAGGTCCTTTACCAAGCTCGGCAGCCAGAAGCTGACCCCATAGTTGCCTATCGCCTGGCAAATACACAGCGCGACCATGGCCCAGACCCGGGCATCCTTGAGCATGACCAGGATGGTGGGATGAAAGCCGCCCATCTTGTCCTTGGCTTTCGCATCCGCCTCCAGATCCGCGTGCACGCTCCTCTTTTCATCTTCGGTCAGCCACCTGGCCTGCGCCGGCGTATCGGTCAGCAGCCAGGGCACCAGCAAGGCCATCAGCACCGACGGGCAGCCTTCCATCAGAAACAGCCATTGCCATCCCGCCAGCCCGGAGGAATCGTGCATGCTGTGCATGATCCAGCCCGACAACGGCGCGCCTATGACCCCGGACAAGGGAATCGCCGCCATGAAAAGTCCCAGCATCCGCCCCCGCACTCGCGAGGGAAACCAGAACGTCAGATACAGCACGATGCCAGGAAAGAAACCGGCCTCGGCCGCGCCCAGCAGGAAACGCAACACATAGAACTGCGTCGGCGTCTGCACGAACGCGAAACCCATCGACAGCAGACCCCACAGCAGCATGATGCGCATGATGGTCTTGCGCGCACCCACCTTCATCATCCAGACATTGCTGGGCGCCTCGAAGATCAGGTAGCCGATGAAGAACAGACCCGCGCCAAAGCCATATGCCGTCTCCGAGAATCCCAGATCCTCCAGCATCCGCAGCTTGGCGAAACCCACGTTCACCCGGTCGAGATACGCGAACAGGTAGCAAATAATGAGAAACGGCAGAATCTTCCAGGCGATCTTGCGATACACCGCTTGGGATGCGGATCCCAAGGCATCCGTGTACGGCGCGCCTGCGGGTTGCGCGAGCGCCGCGGCATCCGGAGACAAAGCGGGATTTCTCATCGCGCGTCTCCAAGGCAGCCGCGTCCGGCGCACGCGGACGCGCCACGCAAGTTTACGTATGGCATGTCATTCCCCTTGTGATGATCCATAGTTCCTGGCGCGCACCCTGGCGGGAGGCCCCATGACTCGGATGTTGATCCCACGCCGCCCCATGCTTCGTGGGGCAGCGCATAACTGACAATGCGTGTTTGATTATGCCGCGCAAGGGAACACGGCACCGACTGTCATTTTTTATCGGAGGGATCAAAAACCTGGATCGCCCCGCTACAGTGGCGCGCCGCCGCGTCCTGGGCCAGGGAACAGATAGCCCGTTTCAATGCGTTGTTGGATGTCCCCTCCAGGTACACGGCGTAGTAGTCGAGTTGCGGCAGCACCACCGACGTATTCAGTGCCCGCAAGGCGCCGGATTCGATCACGTCTTTCACCAGCACCGACGACAACGCCCCTATGCCACGCCCCGCATGCACCATATCGATAATGGTTTGCACGGACGAAACACCCCAGATCCGGACGTCGGACAGGTCTAGCGCTTCCCGTATGCAGGCAAGAACATTGGTACTGAGCAGCGTATACGCGGGCCACGTAATGATGGGGTAACGCGTGAAGAGCTCATCGTCCGCGCCGCCAGTGGAATCGGCAGGATCATGCCCCTCGGGGGTCAGCCCCTGGGCCACGACGAAGCACACCTCGTAACTGCACAATTTGGTGCCATGCACGCCATCGTTGGAAATGGCCTCCGTCATCAAGGCCAGATCGATGTCCTGCGCCAGCAAGCGCTGGCGCAGCTCCGGCGAATTGTCGACGGCGATGTCGATGATGAGGTTGGGATAGCGCCCGCTGATATCTTCGATCAGGCTGGAAAGCCAGGTCCGCACCAGCGTTTCTGATGTTCCTATCGTGAACTTGCCGCGCAAGGCCGCGGGCTGAGCGACCGCGGCCAGCAATTCGTCACGCACTTTGAGCAGCCGCTCGGCGTACTCGACCAGAAGCGCACCGCGCGCCGTCAGCGTGGCGCGCCGGCGATTGGCGTCGAACAGCTCGACGCCCAATTCCTGTTCCAGCTGCGCGATGCGGGCCGATATGGCGGGTTGGGTCGTATGCAGCTTGGTCGCGGCCGCGCGAAAGCCACCCAGCTTCGCGACCCAATAGAACGTTTCGAAAGTCCGCAAGTCCCGCATATTGCCCGCCATCCCCCAAAAGTTGACGCCGCCTGCACGCGAAAGCATGCGGCGGCGGCGACCCATTCTAGGTGCAATGCGCGCGGGCCTACAACACGGCGAAATCCGCATTGCGTAAATCGGTAACCAGCATGTGGGCAGGTGCATGCGTGATGCAGAAGTCCAGCCCGGCCGCTTCGACGACCGCCTGCGGCGTCACCCCGCAAGCCCAGAACACCGGCAGTTCGCCCGCTTCCATCGGCACGGCAGTCCCGTAGTCCGGTTTGTCGATATCGGCGATGCCGATGGATTCCGGCAGGCCGATGTGCACCGGCGCCCCATGGACCGCGGGCATGCGCGAGGTAATCTGGATCGCGCGGATGGCCTCGGCCGGCTTGAACGAACGCATGGATACGACCAGGGGCCCGGAGAAGGGACCCGCCGGCGTCGTGGGTATCGACGTGCGGTACACGGGCACATCGCAGCCGCGCTCGTGATGATGCAGCGTCAAGCCGGCCCGCAGCAATTCATCCTCGAAGGAAAAGGAGCAGCCCAGCAGAAACGCCACCAGATCGTCGCGCCAGTAATCCTTGATATCCGGGACTTCCCGCTCCAGCGCGCCGTTGCGCCAGATCCTGTATTTAGGCAGGTCAGTGCGGATATCGATGTCCTTGCCCAATTGCGGCAGGCGCCAATCACCGGCGTCGGAACTACCCAGCAGCGGGCACGGCTTGGGATTCAGGGAGCAGAAGCGCAGGAAGTCCGTGGCTTGCGCGGACGGCAGGATCGCCAGATTGGCCTGCACATATCCAGGCGCCAGCGCCGACGTCTGGGTAGTGTGCTTGCGGGCACGTATCAGCTGGCGCGCTTCATAGCCTGTAGTCGCAGCGGTGCTCACCCTGTTTCCCCTTGCTGTTTGATCGAAGAGGTCATTATCGGCAGGCTGGCCGCTCGCCCGCCAACTCTGGTTTTGGATCGCGGCAATTGGAAAAAGTGATCAGGCACGCGGTGAAAAGAGGTCGACCTCTCTATACTGTGGCGTCCAGCACCGCCATGGAACCCGTCATGAATCACACCCTGATTGCTGTCGGCATCTTCGCTTTGGTAACCGCCAGTGCGTGCGCGGGGCTGTACTTGCGCAAGGTGCTGCCCGAACATCATGTCAGCACCGCGTCGACCGATGCCATCAAGCTGGCCACTGGTCTGGTGGCTACCTTGGCCGCGTTGGTACTCGGCCTGCTGGTGTCGTCGGCCAAGCACACGCTGGACGAAGTCAATGGCGAACTGGTCCGCAATGCCGCCCACATCATGCAGCTGGACCAGTTGCTGGATTCCTACGGCGAGCCGGCGAAGCAGGTGCGGCATGAACTGGTCGGCGACTACGCCGAGGCGGTAAACCTGTTATCCGCCAACAATAGCGCCGATACCGACCAACTCGCCGGCCAGATCCGGCTGCGGCGTTTGGCCGATTACCAGACGCGGCTGATGGCGCTACCCGCCGCCGACGACACCCAGCGACAGATCCGCGCGCAGGCCGTGCAGTTGCAGGGGCAAATCGTCGCCACGCGCTGGCTGGTGCTATTGCAGCGTGAAGGCGCCGTTTCCGTGCCGCTCATCGTCGTACTGGTGGTGTGGCTGGTCGTCATCTTCACCGCCTTCGGTCTGCTCTCGCCCCCCAATGGCGCGGTCATCTGCGGGCTGATCCTCTGCGCGCTGTCGGCCGCCGGCGCCATCTTCCTGATCCTGGAAATGGATCGCCCCCTGGACGGCCTGATCCACATTTCCATCACGCCCCTGCGCGACGCCATCACGCACCTGCGGAATTAGCGGGGCGCGGTTTGCTGCGACGCACCAGCGTGGCGCAGAAGCGCGGGCATGGCCGCACCATCGTGTAGCGCATCGCCGGCCGAAGGCCTGAGATGCATTGCTTACAGCGGAAATAACTCAATAAAAACAAATACCTGAAACACCTCCAGCCACATCTGAAAAGTTGGCATATCGATTGCTTTAACCAGGGTGATGGCCACCGAACCGGCCGTCGCCGCGACCAGTCCGCGGCACATGGAACAACGGCGTTCCGCGGCTTCAGGGCTTGACCCCGGAGCGCGGGACGCTTTTTTTTCGCCTAGTCGCTGATTCACCTGGAGCCCTGGAATGAAGCCCGTAGATTCGAAGACGTCCCCGACGACCTCCCCCTCGGCCGCCACCGCCATCGATCAAGGCCGCCGCGACTGGCTGGGCAAGAGCGCCCGCGGCCTGGCCGGTGCCAGCCTGCTGACGCTGGTCGACCCGCTGGTGCGCGCCGGCGCCTGGGCCGCCGGCTCCGACGCCCCGGAAAAAACCGAGGTCAAGATCGGCTTCATTCCCCTTACCGACTGTGCTTCCGTCGTCATGGCCTCGGTCCTGGGCATAGACAAGAAATACGGCATCAAAATCACCCCGTCCAAGGAAGCCTCCTGGGCCGGGGTGCGCGACAAGCTGGTCAATGGCGAACTCGATTTCTCCCACGTGCTCTACGGCCTGGTCTATGGCGTGCACCTGGGCATCGGTGGTCCCAAGAAAGACATGGCCGTCCTGATGGGCCTGAACCGCAACGGCCAGGCGATCACGCTTTCCGACAAGCTCAAGCAAGCCGGCGCCACCGACGGCGCATCCCTGGCCAAGGTCATGCAGACCCAGAAGCGCGAATACACCTTCGCCCAGACCTTCCCCACCGGCACCCACGCCATGTGGCTCTATTACTGGCTGGCCGCGGCCGGCATCAATCCCATGCGCGACGCCAAGGTCATCACCGTGCCGCCCCCGCAAATGGTCGCCAACATGCGCGTCGGCAATATGGATGGCTTCTGCGTGGGCGAACCCTGGGGTGCCCGCGCCATCGCCGACAAGATCGGCTTCACCGCCGTCACCACACAGCAGATCTGGACCGATCACCCCGAAAAGGTGCTGGGCACCAGCGCCGACTTCGTCAAGGCCAATCCCAATACCACCCGTGCCGTCACCGCGGCCATCATCGAAGCGGGCAAATGGATAGACGCCTCCGTCTCCAACCGCCGCCAGACCGCCGAAACCATCGCCGCCAAGTCCTACGTCAATACCGACATGAACATCATCGTGGACCGCATGCTGGGCCGCTACAGCGACGGCCTGGGCAAGACTTGGGACGATCCCAACGCCATGCACTTCTACCAGGACGGCGAAGTCAACTTCCCCTATCTCAGCGACGGCATGTGGTTCCTGACTCAGCACAAGCGCTGGGGCCTGGTGAAAGAGCATCCCGACTACCTCGCCGCCGCCAAACAGATCAACCGCATCGACATCTACAAGCAAGCCGCCGCGGCCGCGGGCGCCAGCCTGCCCAAATCCGAAAACCGTTCCTCCAAGCTGATCGACGGCGTGGTCTGGGACGGCAGCAACCCGGCCGCCTATGCGGACGGTTTCACCGTCAAAGCCTGAGCCCGGAGCACTCGCATGAACACGCCCGCCACCACGATCGAGCCCAGCGCCGCGCTACTCGCGCGCCTGCGTGAACGCCTGGACACGTATGCCACCGCTCTCCTGCGCGCGGCGGTCGGCCCGGCCGCCGGTTTCGCCGTCTTCGTCCTGATCTGGCAGGGTGTCGCCCTGCTGGTGCCGGAAATCCCCACGCCCGGCAAGACCTGGGACGCGGCACGCGAACTGTTCGCCCATCCGTTCTACGACAACGGTCCCAACGACAAAGGCATAGGCTGGAACGTCCTGTCGTCCCTGCAACGCGTGGCCACCGGCTTCGGCCTGGCCGCGCTGATCGGCATTCCCGTGGGTTTCGCCGTTGGCCGCTTCAAGGCGCTCAACGCGATGCTGTCGCCCATCATCAACCTGCTGCGTCCGGTCTCGCCGCTGGCTTGGCTGCCCCTGGGGCTGCTGCTGTTCAAGGCGGCCAACCCGGCCGCCATCTGGGCCATCTTCATCTGCTCGATCTGGCCCATGATCATCAACACCGCCGTGGGCGTGTCGCGCGTGCCGCAGGACTATCTGAACGTGGCGCGGGTGCTGGACCTGTCGGAATGGAAGGTCCTGACCCGCGTGCTGCTGCCGGCCGTGCTGCCCTATGTCCTGACCGGCGTGCGCCTGTCCATCGGCACTGCCTGGCTGGTCATCGTTGCCGCCGAAATGCTGACGGGCGGGTCCGGCATCGGCTTCTGGTTGTGGGACGAATGGAACAACCTCAAGGTCGAGCACATCATCATCGCCATCTTCATCATCGGCATCGTCGGGCTGCTGCTGGAAACCATGCTGGTGCAGATCGCGCGCCGCTTCACCTACACCGAGGAATAAGACCATGCAGAAATTCGTGCGCATCGAAAGCGTGGGCCAGGTTTTCCCGACCCGCAAGGGTCCCTTCGTGGCACTGCGCGACATCGACTTGACCGTGGCACAGGGGGAATTCATCAGCTTGATCGGCCATTCCGGTTGCGGCAAATCCACGCTGCTGAACCTGGTGGCCGGCCTGACGCGCCCCACGTCCGGCGTGCTGATCTGCGCGGAGAAGGAAATCACCGGCCCCGGCCCGGATCGCGCGGTGGTGTTCCAGAACCACTCGCTGCTGCCCTGGATGACCTGCTACCAGAACGTCTATCTGGGCGTGGAGCGCGTCTTCGCCAAGACGGAAAGCAAGGCACAGCTGCAAGCCCGCACGCACGCGGCACTGGAGCTGGTCGGCCTGGCGCATGCCCAGGCGAAATTGCCGCGGGAGATTTCAGGCGGCATGAAGCAGCGCGTGGGGATCGCCCGCGCCCTGGCCATGGAGCCCAAGGTGCTGTTGATGGACGAACCCTTCGGGGCCTTGGACGCCCTGACCCGCGCGCATCTGCAGGATGAATTGCTGAAGATCGTCGCCAAGACCCACAGCACCACCATCATGGTCACGCACGATGTCGACGAAGCCGTGCTGCTGTCGGACCGCATCGTCATGCTCAGCAACGGCCCGGCCGCCACCATCGGCGAGGTGCTGGATGTGCCGCTGGCCCGCCCGCGCGACCGCGTCGAACTGGCCAACGATGCGCAATACCTGGCCTGCCGCGCCGCCGTCGTCGACTTCCTGCATCGTCGGCACGGCAACCCGGCGGCCCGGGCTCCGGTCGCCGCGGCCGCCCCAGCCAGCCCGGCCACCGCAGCCCCCGCGCGTGAAGCCACGCCTGCCGTCGGCCTGCACGTGGTCAGCAGCGCCCCCGCTACCGAACCCATGCGCCGCGTGGGCTAGACCTGGCCCCACCGCCAACGGAGACAGCAGGATGAACAAGCCGAAACTGGTACTCGTCGGCAATGGCATGGCCGGCGTGCGGGCCCTGGAAGAATTGCTGAAGATCGCGCCGGATCTGTACGACATCACGGTATTCGGCGCCGAGCCGCACCCCAACTACAACCGCATCATGCTATCGCCCGTACTCATGGGCGAGCAGACGCTGGACGACATCGTGCTCAACGACGTCAACTGGTATGCGGCCCACGGCATCCGCCTGCTGTTGAACCGCACGGTGACGCGCATCGACCGGGCACGCCGCCTGGTTCACGCCGACGATGGCACGGCCGTGCCCTACGACCGCCTGCTCCTGGCGACGGGCTCCAGCCCTTTCGTATTACCGGTCCCCGGCCATGACCTGCACGGGGTCATCAGCTTTCGCGACATCCAGGACGTAGAGCGCATGATCGCGGCGTCGGCCAAGGGCGGCCACGCCGTGGTCATCGGCGGCGGCCTGCTGGGCCTGGAAGCCGCCAGCGGCCTGGCCGCGCGCGGTATGCAAGCCAGCGTGGTGCATCTGGGCGCGACCCTGCTGGACCGCCAGCTCGACGTCACCGCCGCGGGTCTGCTGCGCGCCACCCTGGAAACACGGGGCCTGGAATTCCTGATGGCGCGGCAGACCGACGCCATCCTGGGCGACGAGCAGGGCAACGTGCGCGCCGTGCGTTTCAAGGATGGCACGGAAGTCCCCGCCGATCTGGTGGTGATGGCCGTGGGCATCCGCCCGAACGTGGCGCTGGCCACGTCCTGCGGCCTGCACGTCGACCGCGGCATCGTGGTCAGCGACACGCTGCAGACCTACGACCCGTGCATCTATGCCGTCGGCGAGTGCGTCAGCCATCGCGGCGTCGCCTATGGGCTGGTGGCGCCGCTCTATGAGCAGGCACGGGTGGCCGCGAACCATCTGGCACAGGTGGGCATCGGCCGCTATCCCGGCAGCGTGCTGTCGACCAAGCTCAAGGTCACCGGCATCGACGTGTTCTCGGCGGGCGATTTCGTGGGCGGGGCCGATACCGAAACCATCACCCTGGCGGACCCCTTGGCCGGCGTCTACAAGAAGCTGGTCCTCAAGGGCGACCGCCTGGTCGGCGCCTGCCTTTACGGTGATACCGCCGACGGCGCCTGGTATTTCCGCCTGATCCGCGAAGGCCGCGACGTGACGGATCTGCGCGATCAACTGATGGGCGGCGAGCATGCGGCCAATGACGCGTCCGCCACGGCTGTCGCAGGTGTCGCGACGGGGGCGATGGGCGACGCCGCATCCTGTTCATCGAATTCCGCCCTGCGCGCTGCGTGACCGTCGTGGACAGCCCTTTGATTCCTCATGCGGCAATGCCGTCAGCCGCGCAGCCAGCGCCGGCTCAGACGGCCCGGACCGCCCCCGCGGGTCACGCGGACCAGACGGGCCACACGGCCACCACCGCCTCGATCTGCTGCTACTGCGGCACCGGCTGCGGCGTGCGGGTGCATACCGAGGCCGGCCGCGTCACCGGCGTGAGCGGCGACGACAACCATCCCTCCAGCCACGGCAAGCTATGCAGCAAGGGCCGCACGCTGGCCGACACGGTGCGCGACGATGGTGCCCGCGTCCTGCGCGCTCAATGGCGCGATCAGCGCGCTGCGCCGCGCCGCGAAATCCCCCTGGACGCCGCCCTCGACATTGCCGCGGACCAGTTGGCGGACATCATCCGCCGCCATGGGCCGGACGCCGTCGCCTTCTATCTGTCGGGCCAGTTGCTGACAGAAGACTATGCCGTCTTCAACAAACTGGCGCGGGCCCTGGTCGGCACCAATAACATCGATACCAATTCTCGCCTGTGCATGTCCAGCGCCGTGGCCGGCTACAAGCAGACCCTGGGCGCCGATGCGCCGCCCGCCTGCTACGACGACCTGGTCCTTGCCGACACGGTGCTGATCGCGGGCTCCAATGCCGCCCATGCCCACCCCATCCTGTTCCGCCGCCTGGAAGCCGCGAAACAGGCCAGGCCGGACATGAAAGTCATTCTGGTCGACCCGCGCCGCAGCGATACCGCCGAACTGGCCGACCTGCACCTGCCCATCCTGCCGGGCAGCGACGTGGCGCTATTCCACGCCATGCTGCACGTCATGCAGGACGAAGGCCTGCTGGACCACGGCTACATCGAGCGCCACACGACCGGTTATGCGGCGCTGCGCGCGCGCATCGCCGCCTATCCGCCGACCGTGGCACAAGCGCTGTGCGGCGTGCCGGCGGCCGACATCGTCCAGGCCGCGCGCTGGTTCGGCCGCGCCGGCGCGGCCTTGTCGCTCTACACGATGGGCCTGAACCAATCCACCAGCGGCACCGCCAAGAATGCCACCTTGATTCACCTGCACCTGGCAACCGGACAGATCGGCAAGCCCGGCGCGGGTCCCTTCTCTCTGACCGGCCAACCCAATGCGATGGGCGGCCGCGAAGCGGGCGGCATGGCCACGCTGCTGCCCGGCCATCGCGATCCCGCCAACGCCAGCCACCGCGCCGAAGTCGCGGCGCTATGGGGCGTGCCCCAGTTGCCGGAACAGCCGGGCCTGCCCGCTTTGGAGATGTTCGACGCCCTGCTCGGCGGACGCATCAAGGCGATCTGGATCGCGGCCACCAATCCGGCGCAGTCGCTGCCTGACCAGGCGCGGGTGCGCGCCGCGCTGGCCAAAGCGGAGCTCGTCATCGTGCAAGAGGCCTTCACGGGTGGCGAGACCCTGGACTATGCGGACCTGGTGCTGCCCGCCGCCACCTGGCCGGAAAAGGAAGGCACGGTCACCAACTCCGAACGACGTATCAGCCGCGTGCGCGCCGCCATTGCCGCGCCGGGCGATGCCCAGCCCGACTGGCGCCTGGCCACCGCTGTGGCGCAACGCCTGGCCGCGCGCATCGCCCCGGCACGCGCGGCCTTGTTCGACTATGCCGGCGAGGCCGCCGTCTTCGCCGAGCATGCCGCCACCACGGCCGGCCGCGACCTGGACTACAGCGCATTGACCTATCGCATCCTGGAGGAACAGGGCCCGCAGCAATGGCCCTACCGTCCGGGCCTGCCGCCAGCGCGGCGGCTTTATACCGACGGCGTGTTCGCCACGGCCGACGGGCGCGCGCGGTTCGTCGACGTGGACTATGTGCCGGTGGCCGAACCCGTGACGGCGGAGTTTCCCTTGCGCCTGACCACCGGCCGCCTGCGCGACCATTGGCACACGATGGCGCGCACCGCCCTGTCGCCCACCCTGGTGCGACACGTGGAAGCACCCTGGCTGTCCTTGCATCCGGACGACATGCACGCACTGGGCGTGGTGGAGAAGGGGGCGCCCGGCGTAGGGGCGCCCGGCGTAGGGGCGCCCGGCGTAGGGGCGCCCGGCGTAGGTGTGGCCGGCTTGGGCGCGGCCGGTTCAGGGGCGCCCGGCTTCGCTACGGCCGGCCTGGGCTTGGTGACCGTGCGTTCGAGCCGTGGCGAGATCGTCTTGCCGGCGCGGGCGGACACCACCCTGCGACCGGGGCATGCCTGGCTGCCGATGCATTGGGGCAGCGCTTTCATGGCAGGCGACGGCATCAACGCGCTGACCAATCCGGCGCGTGACCCGATCTCGCGCCAACCGGAATTGAAGCACTGCGCCATCGCGGTGGCGCCAGCCGCCCTACCCTGGCAAGCGGCCGGCTGGGTGCGTGGCGACGCCGCGGCATGGCGCCGCGCGTTGGCACCCTGGCTGCGGCGCTTTCCGTACGCGGTGCTGCTGCCCAGCGCCAGCGGCGGCGGCGGGCTGTGCATGGCGGTCGCCGCCCCGCAAGTGCCTGCCGCGGACGTGTTGACGGCCTTGTTCGATGCGCTGGGCCTGGGAAACGACCCGGGGTTCGAACCCGTGCAAGGACATGAGCCTGAGCTGGGGCGTGAACGCAGCTCGGAGCCGAAGTTTGAATCCGCGCAAACGCACGGATTTGAACCGGGGCTTGAGTCCAGCGCCACCGCAAGAACGCTGCCCAGCCAGGGCGGCGGCCACGCCGACGCCGTCTACGATGATCCTGCGCGCGGCAAGCTGCGCCGCGTGGCTTTAAGCCAGGGGCGGCCCAGCGCGTTCTTCCTGGCCGGCGACCTGCTGGCGTACGACGCGCTGGCCGACTGGGCGGACGGCGGCGACCCGCCGGCCAGTCTGGCACGCCTGCTGATGGGCGGGCACAATGCCGCCACGCCACGGGCGCGCACCATCTGCGTCTGCGTGGGCGTCACCGATCGCGCCATCGAGGCCGGCATCGCCGACGGCCTGGATCTGGACGGCTTGAAACAAACCCTGGGCTGCGCCACCGGCTGCGGCTCCTGCGCTCCCGAAATCTCGCGCATGATCACCTGCGCACGAACCATCAAGGCTGTTCATCATGATCCGGCAACCCTCGGTTGAATCCTTCGCATCCGCTGAATTTTCCGCATCGGCTGGCTCCCTTGAATCCGCTGAATCCTGCGCATCAACGCAACCGCGACCGCAGCCGCGCCGGCCATCCGCGACCGGCAAAGTCTGGCTGGTGGGCGCCGGTCCCGGTGATCCCGACCTGCTGACGATCAAGGCAGCGCGCATCCTGGGCCAGGCCGATGTCTGGCTGATCGACGACCTGGTGGGCGCCGGCATCCTGGCGCTGGCCGCGCCGGGCACGCGCATGGTCAAGGTGGGCAAGCGCGGCGGTTGCAGGTCGACACCGCAGGATTTCATCTTGCGCCTGATGGCCCGCCATGCCCGCCAGGGCCGCAACGTGGCCCGCGTCAAAGGCGGCGATCCCTTCATTTTCGGGCGTGGCGGCGAAGAGATGGCCTGGCTGGCGGCGCGCGGCATCGCGGCCGAAGCGGTGGGCGGGCAGACCGCGGGCCTGGCGGCAGGCGCGGCGCTGGGCCTGCCGCTCACCCATCGCGGCGTCAGCCGCGGTGTGGCGCTGGTGACCGCACACACCGTGGACGGCTCGCGTCCCGATTGGCGCGGGCTGGCCGCCAGCGGTCTTACCGTCGTGTGCTACATGGGCATGAACGATGCCGAAAGCCTGGCGCGCGAGTGCGTGGCGGCGGGTTTCGCCGCGGATCTGCCGGTGGCCGTGGTGCATCGCGTCTCCTGTCCCGACCAGCGCCACGTCGTCACCACCCTGGGTGAAATGGCCGCGGCGATTGCGCGCGCGGGTCTGCAAAGCCCCGCCGTGATCGTGCTGGGCGAGGTCGTGGCGTTGATGGAAACGATGCGTGCCCCCGCATCTGCAACGGACCCGCGGACCGAAACGCGCGCGGCGGCGTGAGTCCAGGGCGGTATGCTCATCGCGGCGAATCGCGATCGCGGCATTGCGCCAGGCGCCTTCGTGCCATCGTAGGCACGAGCACCGACACCACGTCGGCACCACGACCGACAACACCCGGTCCGCGCGAGAATTAGCGCGCGAAGGTCCACGGTGGGAAGGTCCACAGCGAATTCACATTCGAGCAGATTTGAAACGCGACGCATCGAAATAAGCCTTGAAAAAAGGCCTCCGCGCACGCCGGTCCACGCGGGCGAGGGCCTCGGCAAAGGTCCGCTCCAAGCCGAGACGCCGCCGCCGCAACGCCGCAAAAATGACAAAAAGCCCTTCCACGCAGGCTTTTTCGCGCGTGCTCCGGCATGGACAGCCCCCTCGTTCCAAGCCCGATCCAGGCACGATCGACGCACAAAAAGAGCCAAAATCATGCCGCGCAAAAATCCAACGTGAAGCATCACTCAGCGTAAAAATGCCGTATTTTCAGGGCTCGCGGGAATCAGAACCGTTGTTCTTGCGCCTCTGCGCGCGATTTATGGCGCGAACGCCCGCAAATAATGTACATAGTCGCGTGGCTTCCGCTATCATCGCGTTCAGCCGGCACATGGCGTGCGGCACGTACATTTCAACCCTCACTTTCATCGACCATGGCCACTAAAAAAGCTCCTGCTAAGAAAGTTTCCACCGTTGCCAAGAAGGCTCCGGCCAAGGCGCCCGCTAAGGCCCCCGTCAAGGCTCCCGCCAAGAAGGCCGTAGCCACCAAGGCAGCCCCCGCCAAGAAAGCGACCGCTCCCGTGTCCGTGATCAAGACCGCTCTGAACAAGAGCCAACTGGTGACCCACCTGGTCGAACAGACCGGCGTCGAAGCCAAGTCGGTCAAGCTGATCCTGGCCAGCCTGGAAGGTGCCGTGCTGGCGTCCGTGAACAAGAAGGGTGCTGGCGAATTCGCTCTGCCCGGCCTGTTCAAGGTGTCGGTGCAGAAGGTTGCCGCCAAGCCGAAGCGTTTCGGCAAGGATCCGTTCTCGGGTGAAGAGCGCTGGTTCCCGGCCAAGCCCGCTTCGGTCAAGGTCAAGGTCCGTCCGCTGAAGAAGCTGAAGGACGCCGCTCAGTAAAGCTGAAGCGGCCAGGCCACCGGCGCGGTCCGTTCGCGGACGCGCCGAGTTGTCCGTCTTGATGAAAGCTCACCCTCGGGTGGGCTTTTTGCATTTCAGCCTCCCGCGCGGCCGCGGGCGAGCGAATCGGCCTGCTCAATTGCTGCGCGGCAGCAGAATCGCGATCAGAATCCCATATAAATCCAGGCCTTAAGCAAATAACCAGACCAGGGGGTTGTCAGACACGAAGGCGCAAGATTCGCTACGATTGCTGTTTTGGCCTTTTTGCGGCCGCTGTCCGGCCCAGCCATGCGTATCGAGGCGCAGCACCATGTACGTGTATGACCCTATAGACCAACGCTTGGTCGAAGAGCGCGTCGCCCAATTCCGCGACCAGACGCAACGCTTCCTGGCCGGCCATTTGTCGGAGGATGACTTCCGCGTCCTGCGCCTGCAAAACGGCCTGTACATACAGCGCCATGCGCCCATGCTGCGTGTGGCCATCCCCTACGGCATGCTGGCCTCGCGCCAATTGCGCATGCTGGCCCACATTGCCCGCAAGTACGACCGCGGCTACGGCCACTTCAGTACCCGCCAGAACATGCAGTTCAACTGGCCCAAGCTGGAAGAAGTGCCCGATATCCTGGCGGACCTGGCCACCGTGCAGATGCACGCCATCCAGACCAGCGGCAATTGCATCCGCAATACCACCACCGACCATTTCGCCGGCGTGGCCGCCGATGAAGTGACCAATCCGCTGGTGTGGTGCGAAATCATCCGCCAGTGGTCCATGCTGCACCCCGAATTCGCCTTCCTGCCGCGCAAGTTCAAGATCGCCGTCAGCGGCGCGCTGGAAGACCGCGCGGCCGTCGGCGTGCATGACATCGGCCTGCAGGCGGTGGAACAGGACGGCGTCACCGGCTTCCGCGTCTGGGTGGGCGGCGGCATGGGCCGCACGCCCATCGTCGGCAAGCTGATCCGCCCCTTCGTCGCCTGGTACGACCTGCTGACCTATCTGCAGGCCGCGCTGCGGGTCTACAACCTGCATGGCCGCCGCGACAACAAGTACAAGGCGCGCATCAAGATCCTGGTCAAGGACTTGACGCCCCAGGTGTATGCGCAGCAGGTCGAAGAGGAATGGGCTTTCATCAAGGACGGCCCCAACCGCCTGAAGCAGGAAGACCTGGACCGCATCGCCGGCCGCTTCACCTGGCCGGAATACGACGCCGACGCCGCCACCGCGGTCGACCCGACGGCCGAGCAGGCCGCCGCCGACCCGGCCTTCGCGCGCTGGTTGCGCAAGAATACACATACGCACCGCGTGGCGGGCTATGCCTCGGTCAGCCTGTCATTGAAGGCCAACGGCACCCCGCCGGGCGACGTCACCGACGCCCAGATGGACGCCATCGCCGACCTGGCCGATGCCTATTCGCACGGCGAACTGCGCGTGTCGCACGAACAGAACCTGATCCTGCCCGACGTGCGCCTGGACCGCCTGCATGCCCTGTGGGAAGCACTGAAGCCGCTGCGGCTGGCCACCCCCAACATCGGCCTGCTGACCAATATCATCGCCTGTCCGGGGGGCGATTTCTGCGCCCTGGCCAATGCCGTGTCCATCCCGGTGGCGCAAGCCATCCAGGCCCGCTTCGACGACCTGGACTATCTGTTCGAGATCGGCGAACTCGATCTCAACATCTCCGGCTGTATCAATGCCTGCGGCCACCATCACGTCGGCCACATCGGCATCCTGGGCGTGGATAAAGCCGGCGAGGAGTGGTACCAGGTCACCATCGGCGGCCGCCAGCATGGCGGCGAGAACGATCTGAACGTGGTCGACCCGGCACGCGCCGGCGGCGCCGCCATCGGCCGCATCATCGGGCCGTCCTTTGCCCGTGACGAAGTGCCGGGCGTGGTCGAGAAACTGATCCAGACCTACCTGCGCCTGCGCGACAGCGAGGTGGACCGTTTCGTCGACGTGGTCACGCGCGTCGGCATCGACCCGTTCAAGGCCGACGTTTACAACGAGCCCGCCAAAGACAAAGCCGGTGAACCGGCGCACGCTTGATACCCCGACATCATGAAAAACCTGATCCGCTACGGCGAGCTCATCGACAACACCACCCAGCGCTTCGTCCCGCCCGAGGACGACGCCACCACGCTGCCGCCTGACGAGCCGGGCTGGGAAGTACCCCTGGCCACCTGGCTGGCCGCCCGCGCCACCTTGCGCACGCGCCAGCATCCGGTGGCCGTGCTGCTGGACCCGGCAGCCGATGCGGCCGACCTGGCAGAGAATGGCGCGCGCGAGATCGATCCCACGGGACTGGCCTATATCGCCATCGAGTTCCCCGCCTATACCGACGGCCGCGGCTATTCCATCGCGCAACAATTGCGCTCGCGTCACGGATGGAAAGGCGAGCTGCGCGCGGTGGGCGATATCCTGATCGACACCATCCACTATCAGGCGCGCTGCGGCTTCGACAGCTTCGTCGTCAAGGAAGGCCACGATCCGCAGAAAGCCCTGCAAGCCCTGGGGACCTTCACGGTGCATTACCAACGCGAGTATCTGCGTCCGATGGCGGCGTAAGGCGCAAAGCACAAGCGCTTCGGTCACTGGCAACGCGCTGGTACATCAACTACCCTACCGCGACTACCGGCCGGCAGGCCAGCCACGAGACAGTCCCCGCAACGCCGCCCGATCCGGGCGGCGTTTTGCTTTGGTATCCTTGATCGCTTGCTTGCCTTCCCCCCACCCGCATAAACCTATGTCTTTGCTCAAGCAAGAAAAGTTCTTGGTGCTGGCCCTGCTGACAGCCTTTGCCGTCCACTCGGGCATCATGGAGCGCGCCGTCGACGGCGGCTGGCCCAGCGCGCTGGCGATATCCATGGTCGTGGTCGTCGCCATCCTGGCCGCGTCGATGAGCGTGGCGCACCATGCGGAACTGCTTGCGCACAAAGTGGGCGACCCTTACGGCAGCATGCTGCTGACGCTGTCAGCGGTGGCCGTCGAGGTCATCGTCCTGGGCATCATCCTGTTCAACCATGCCACGCCCACCCTGGCGCGCGACAGCATCTACGCCGCCGTCATGCTGGACATCAATGGCACGCTGGGACTGGCCGCGTTGATCGGCGGCTTCAAGCACGGCGAGCAGTCTTATAACGACGATTCCGGCCGGACCTATACGGTCATGATTCTTACCGCCATGGGTATCGCCATGGTGGTGCCGGAATTCGTGCCGGCACATTCCTGGGCCATCTATAACGTCTTCACGATGGTCGCCCTGGTGCTGCTGTACGGGGTCTTCCTGCGCATGCAGGTCGGGCCGCACAGCTATTTCTTCAGCTACAGCTATCCGGACAAGAAACGCCGTCCCCCACCGCCCTTGGACATCGAGGAATCGCCCGAAGACGGCACCACGTCATCCATCGTCATCATGCTGGCTGGCGTGGCGATCGTGGGCACGCTGGCGGAGGCGCTGTCGGTATCGATGCCCGCCGCGCTGGAAGGCACCCATGCGCCTATCGCCCTGCTGGCACTGGTGGTGGCGATCATTTCGGCCGGCCCGGAGATCATCACCGCTTTGCGCGCCGCGCTGCGCAACCGCATGCAGTCCACGGTCAATATCGCCATGGGCGCGTCGCTGTCGACCGTCACGCTGACGATTCCCGTCATCACGCTGCTGGCCATGTGCCTGGGGCAACCGCTACAGATGGCGATGACGCCGGTGCAGGCCGTCATGACGGTCATCACGCTGGTGGTGGCGGCGATCAACCTGAACGATGGACAGACCAATGCCATCGAAGGGATGACGCACCTGGTGCTGTTCCTGACCTTCCTGATGTTGACGGCGATCGGCTTGTAGCCTTTGCGCCATCGAAGTGTTCTGCGATGCCGCCGGTTCGCGATATCTCGCTATCCCTATTCCGCTATTCCGCTGGTCCGCTATTCCGCTATTCCGCTATTCCGCTATTCCGCTATTCCGCTAGTTCGCTGGTCCACTATTCCACTATTCCACTGTTCCGCTGGTTCGCTGCCCGGTTGACAAGGAGGCCGCTGTGCGGCTCTTCCGCCGCAACGCCAGGCGCATTTAAAGCTGACAATATCCTTACGAAACAAGCGCTTGCGGCCAGGCACACGGATTGCTCCAGCGACCGCATTGCTGCGATGCACAGCGTCGCCGGACGGGCCAAGTCCGGTACCAAGGAGCAAACATGGAACGGATTGCGGATATATCCATCGATGGTTATAGGGTTCAATGCCAGATTCTGGCGCACGATGGCGACTATCGGGTACGCGTGACCACCCGACGCAAACAGACGAACGGATCGCCGGAAGATGTCGTGCACGTACCGTCGCCACTGATCTTCGAAAGCGAAGAAGAAGCCGAGCGCCATGCCCGCAATCTGATGTTGTCGGTACGAAGCGTGCGCGCTTCCGGTAAGCCGGTCTACACCATTCTTTAAGCCTTGGCCTTGGCCTTGGCCTTGGCCTTGGCCTGGGCCTGGGCCTGGGCCTGGGCCTGGGCTGATATTCAGAGGATTGTTTCCGGTTCGCGTTGCGGCGGCTGCAGGGGGTTGAAATCGACCCAGTGTCCATCCTGCCAGCGGCCATTGGCACGTTCGACGTCGACGCCGCCGGCAGCGCGCAGCAGACGACAGGCATCGCCTTCGCGAGTGAGGTCCGTGTGTAGCGCCAGCAGCACGCCCGCGTGCCGCGCTTCCGGGTGGTCTGGTTGGCCACTGGCGCGCGGGGCCGAGCCCGGCTTGCGTTTGCCTATCACGAACAAGGCGCCCATCAGCGATCCGATATAAGCGCCGACGCCAGCCACGGCCAGGACGGCCAAGGGCGTCAGCGTCAGGGCCGAGGCGATCAAACCGCCCACGACCGCGCCGATCAGGCCCAGGCCGGCGCCCCCCAGCAGCGCCCCGTACTGCGCCGGTCCCGCATCGGGATCGGCCGGGCGGTCGCCCCCTATCGGATATGCGCCGTGAGCCCCGGCCATATTGACGTAGAAGATATGCACGTCATCTTCGGCAAAGCCGTTGGCGAACAAGGCCCGGGCGGCCGCCTGCGCCTGGTCGAACGTCGTAAAGCGTGCCGCAACGATCAAAGCCATGATTTGTCTCCTCGTTGTGATGCTTCAGCGCCGCGGCGTCCATGCGCCGGCATGGCGCGTATCAAACCGCGCCAGGCGCCAGCCGTACGCGTATCGCCGGCACCGACACTGAATGCAGGCTGGCCTCGTCCGCCACATCGATCTGGCTACGGAACAGGCCGTCGAGATAAGCAAAGGTGAGGTGCGCGGACAAGTCGCGCAGGGCTGAACCAAGGTCGGGCAAGCCATCGCCGCGGATCTCCCCTTCGTCCAGTTCGTAGCGGTAGATGTGCTCGCTCTCGAACAAATCACCCAGGGCGATGACCTTGCCCGTGGCGTCCTGCGCATAGATGCGGTTGGCAGAGGTAAAGAGGGCGTATTCGTGTTCGGCACCCGCCCGCGACTGCCCCGTGTCCTCGGCCAACGGCGACTCCGCGCCTAGCTCCACGGCCAGGCCACGTAAAGTATCGCTTAGCTTGCTCATGCAGGATCTCCCGGAAAACAACATCCGGCGGAGCAATTGCCATTCCTATCGCGGCGTTTTCAGCGCCATGCACCAAAAAGTGACATGATGGCGCTCTTTGTCTCAAAACATAAACAAGTGAGCGAGATTGTCGATGCTATCCGGTAGCTACAACACACCGTTGGTGTTGTGCTCGGTCCTGGTTGCGCTGCTGGCGTCATACACAGCCCTCGATCTGGTCGGCCGCATTCACAGCACCAGTCGGGCGGCCGCCCGTTGGTGGTTGCTGGGAGGCGGGACCGCGCTGGGGATAGGCATCTGGTCCATGCACTTCATCGGCATGATGGCGTTCAGCCTGCCCATCGAGCTGGCCTACGATGTGCCCCTGACCCTGCTGTCTCTCCTGGTCGCCATCGGCGCGTCCATGCTGGCCTTGTGGCTGGCCAGCCGCGACCGGCTGCCCTGGCCGCACCTGGGCGCCGGCGCGCTCATGATGGGCGCGGGCATCGCCGTCATGCATTACACCGGCATGGCATCGATGGAGATGCAGCCCGGTATCGTCTACACCCCTGAACTGGTGGCCGCCTCGGTCGTCATCGCCGTGCTGGCCGCGGGCGCGGCCCTGTGGATCGCTCACCAGTTGCGCCAGTACAGCAAGCGCGTGCGCCACCTGCGCATGGGCGCGGCCGTGTTGATGGCCCTGGCTATCGTCGCCATGCACTACACGGGCATGGCGGCCGCCAGCTTTCCCCTGGGCTCCATCTGCGGCGCCGCCGAGGGCGGTGGGCTGAACACGACCGGCCTGTCCTTCCCCATCATCGTGGCGACCGTGGCGGTGCTTAGCGTGGCCCTGATCACCTCGGTGCTGGATCTGCGCATGGAAATCAGCACGGCCCAGTTGTCGCGCTCGCTGGCGGCAGCCAACCAGGAACTGTCGCATCTGGTGCTCCATGACAACCTGACCAAGCTGCCCAACCGGCTGTTGCTGGGTGATCGCCTGAAGCAGGCGGTGGAACATGCGGAGGCCGCCAAGAACCAGGTGGCGGTGATGTTCCTCGACCTGGACGGCTTCAAAGGTGTCAACGATTCCTTCGGCCACCAGACGGGCGACCAGTTGCTGGTGCAGGTGGCGGCACGCATCCGGCAGAGCGTGCGGGCGCAGGACACGGTTGCCCGGGTGGGGGGCGACGAATTCGTGCTGGTCGCCACGGTCGACGCGCCGCAGGACGCCGCGGCCATTGCGGACGAACTGGTGCGTTTGATCGACGAGCCGCTGAGCATCAACGGGCACGAACTGCTGGTGACGGCCAGTATCGGTATCGCGATTCATCCCAGCGACGCGAGCACGCCGGACGACCTGCTCAAGGCCGCCGACACGGCCATGTATCACGCCAAATCCCTGGGCCGCAATCAATACTGCTTCTTCGAAAGTTCGATGAAGACCAATGGCGCCAGCCATCTGGCGCTATTGCAGGATCTGCGGCTGGCGCTCAAGCGGCAGGAATTCGAGCTGCATTATCAGCCCAAGTTCCGCGCGCCGGACGGGCCCCTGACCGGCGTCGAAGCACTGCTGCGCTGGCGCCATCCGACACGTGGCATGGTCATGCCGGATGATTTCATTCCACTGGCCGAGCGCACGGGCCAGATCGTCACGATAGGCGAATGGGTCATCGACGAGGCCTGCCGCCAATTGGCGGACTGGCGCGCGCGCGGCCGCGAGGATCTGTCGATGGCGGTGAATATCTCACCGGTGCAGTTTTCCCATGCCAATTTCGTCCCCACCGTGCGCGACGCCCTGGAACGCCATCGGATCGGCACCGACCAGTTGGTCCTGGAGATAACCGAAACCACCGCCATGCGCGACGTCGACGCCAGCCTGGTCACGCTGCACGACCTGCGCGAATTGGGGGTGCGCATTTCCATCGACGACTTCGGCACCGGCTATTCCAGCCTGCTGTACCTGAAGCGCCTGCCCGCCAGCGAATTGAAGATCGACCGCGGCTTCATCAGCGAACTGAAGGCCGGCAGCGAGGACGCCGCCATCGTCGCATCCATCATCGCGCTGGGCGAAACCCTGAATCTGAATATCGTCGCCGAAGGGGTCGAGACCAACGACCAGCAGGCGCTGCTGACGCAGTTGGGCTGCGATTCGCTGCAGGGCTATCTGCTCGGCCGCCCGGTATCGGCGCACGATCTGGAAAAGGTGCTGATGGAGGGCGCCGTGCCGCAAGCGTCGGCATCGAAACAGTAAGGGAAACAAAGGTATTCAGGGCTACACGGGCTGGGCTGGGCTGGGCTGGGCACGCCACTTGCTTCCTTGGGAGCCCACGCCTGGCTCCAGGCGCGTCTGTCACGGATTCCCGCCCATGCCTAATCACCCTCGAATCACTGAAGGTTCGCCCTTCCCCCTGGGCGCGACACTAACCCCGGACGGCGTGAATTTCGCGCTGTTCTCGGCCCATGCCACCCAAGTCGACCTGTGCCTGTTCGACGAATCAGGCGAACAGCAGATCGAAACCATCACCCTGCCGGAATTTACCGATGAGATCTGGCACGTCCACGTTGCCGGCCTGAATGCCGGCGCGGTCTACGGCTACCGCGTCCATGGTCCTTATGAACCGGAAAACGGCCACCGATTCAATCCAAACAAACTGCTGCTCGATCCCTACGCCAAGGGCTACGTCGGTGAACTCAAGTGGGATCCGGCCGTCTTCGGCTACACGCTTGGTGATGAGCAGGGCGACCTGGTGTACGACGAACGCGACAGCGCCCCCTTCATGCCCAAGTGCCGCGTGGTGGACCAGACCTTCACCTGGACCCACTCCACGCGCGTGCGCGTTCCCTGGGAACGCACCATCTTCTACGAGACCCACGTGCGCGGCTACACCATGCGCCATCCCGCCGTGCCCGAAGCACTGCGCGGCAGCTTCGCCGGCATGGCGCGCGACACGGTCATCGACCATATCAAGAGCCTGGGCGTCACGTCGGTGGAATTGCTGCCCATCCACGCCTTCGTCAACGACAGCCATCTGCTGGACCAGGGCCTGACCAATTACTGGGGCTACAACACGATCGGCTTTTTCGCGCCCGATCCCCGCTACTTTTCGCAGGCACCCGGGGCCATCACCGAACTGAAGGGAATGATCGACCGCTTCCACGAAGCGGGCCTGGAGGTCATCCTGGACGTGGTCTACAACCATACGGCGGAAGGCAGCGAGCTGGGACCGACGCTGTCGTTCCGCGGCATCGACAATGCCTCGTACTACCGCCTGCTGCCCGACCAGAAGCGTTACTACATCAACGACACCGGTACCGGGAACACCCTGAACCTGTCGCATCCCCGCGTGCTGCAAATGGTGATGGACAGCCTGCGTTACTGGGTGACGGAGATGAATGTCGATGGCTTCCGCTTCGATCTGGCCACCATTCTGGCGCGCGAACCGGACGGCTTCGATTACAACAGCGGCTTCCTCAAGGCTTGCCGCCAGGATCCCATTCTTTCCAGCGTCAAGCTGATCGCCGAACCTTGGGACTGCGGTCCTGGCGGCTATCAAGTGGGTAATTTCCCGCCAGGCTGGGCCGAATGGAATGACCGTTATCGCGACACCACCCGCGCCTTCTGGAAGGGTGACGAGGGCGTGGCGCCGGAGCTGGCCACCCGCATCACGGCGTCCGGGGGCGATTTCAACCACGGCGGCCGGCGCCCCTGGGCCAGCGTCAACTTCCTGACCGCGCACGATGGCTTCACGCTGAATGACCTGGTGTCGTACAACGATAAGCACAACGATGCCAACGGCGAGGGCAACCGCGACGGCCATTCCGACAATCGTTCCTGGAATTGCGGCGCCGAAGGTCCGACCGACGACGCCGAGATCCGTGCCCTGCGCGAGCGGCAAAAGCGCAATATGCTGGCTACGCTGCTGTTCTCCCAAGGCACGCCGATGATCGTCGCCGGCGACGAATTCGGCCGCACCCAGCAGGGCAACAACAATGCCTACTGCCAGGACAATGACATCAGCTGGGTCGACTGGGATATCGGCGAAGACGGCCAGGCCTTGATCGATTTCGTGCGCAAGCTGACGACGTTGCGGCACACCTTGCCTGTGCTGCGCCGGGGCCGTTTCCTGACCGGGGATTACGACGAAGGCATGGACGTGGCCGACGTCAAATGGCTGGACTCGTCGGGCCAGGTATTGACGGACGACCAGTGGGCGGACGGCAATATGCGCTGCTTCGGCCTGGTCATCGACGGCCGCGCGCGTGCCACCGGCATCCGCCGGCCGGCCTCTGACGCCACGCTGTTGCTCATCTTCAACGCCTACCACGACGTGGTCGACTTCACGCTGCCGGAGATTCCCGGCAATGATCGCTGGACGTGCCTGATCGATACCAACACACCAGTGCGCGCCGAGTTGCAGGAACACAGCTCGGGCGATGTCTACCAGGTCACCGGCCGGTCGCTGCTGCTGTTTTCGCTGCTGACCAAGGGTGCCACCCAACGGGTCTTCGACAAGCTGGAAGAAGCATTGACCGATGAGGAACTGCCGGCACCTGCGCGCCAGGCCGCGGCCAAGGTGAAGGAATCCGTGCAAAAAGAGGCGGCGAAGAAGAAATAGATGCCGCGGTGGAAGTCGCATGTAAAAACCCCTGAAGGTTGGATCAACATCCAACTTTCGGGGGTCGGTTCACCGCAAGCGGGGCTTCTTCTTCGAAGGGCTGGAAGACACCACGCGCATCCGTGAACCCTCATCGGCAACGCCATACGGCCGCCACAAAAAGGGCACGCGCTCCGCGAACTTCTATCGCGGAGCGCGTGCCCCTATTCACTCGGGTTCAAGATGCGCAGGGATCAGTGCGGCTTGCGTGCGTTGTCCTTGGCTTCTTCCTTGGCATCGCCCCATGCCTTCTGGGCCTTGCCCACGCCTTGCTGAACGTCACCCTTCAATTCCTGGGACGTGTTACCGGTGACCTTGCCAACGGTCTCGTTAACCTTGCCCTTGACCTGTTCGCCAACACCCTTCACTTGGTCCTTGTTCATGATGAACGCTCCTTTCGTTACCGCCGGAGATCGGCGGCTTCGGCAGGGGTTCCGCAAGGGGCATGCCTGAGTAGTCCGTGCCCTACCGGTTCGTGTCACCCACCGTAGCGAAACGGCCAATGCTGAATGGCGCGATGGGAAAATCCGTGCCGCCCTTGCTGATCAGTGCGGCCATGATCTGGCCCACGATCGGTCCCAATTCGAATCCGTGCGCGGAAAAGCCGAAGGCATGGAACGCGTTCTCCTGACGGCTGCTCGGGCCGATCACCGGCAGCTCATCCGGCATGGCCGCCTCGATGCCGGCCCACCCTCGATTGACCACGGCCGCGCTCATATGTGGAAAAAGTTCACAGACCGTGCGTGCGCCCTCGGCCAGCGAACGGAAATCCAGCTCTGTCCATTCTTCGTCGCGGTCGACCCAGGCCCGGCGCCCGCCACCGATCAACACCGTGCCGTTGGCGCGCTGCTTGAACGACAACGGCCGCCCCTGGCACAGCACCACCGGCGTCAGGAAATGATCCATCGGCGTGGTCACCAGCATCATCGGCGCGATCGGCAGCAAGGGGACCGGCTCGCCCCACTGCGCGGCGATGCGATCAGCCCAGGCACCGGCGCAATTCACCACGATGCGGGCGCGATGGACGCCGTCGCCGGCCTGCACGTGCCAGCCCGCGGCATCGCGACGCACGCCGTGCACGGGCACGCCTTCCAGAAAGCGCGCGCCCAATGCGCCCGCCTTGCGCCGGAACGCGAAGGTCGTGCGATAAGGATCGGCCGCGCCATCGCCCCGCGCGATCACACCCCCGCGCACCGTCGGCGCGATGCTGGGGATCATGGCGCGCAATTCCGCCGCATCGATCCAGGTTTCATGGCTATGGCCCAATTCCGCCATCAAGGCCAGGCGCTCGCGGGCCGACTCCACATCGGCGTCGGTTTCCGCAACGCACACCTGACCGTGCTGTTCGAAGCCGCAATCGTCATCGACCAGCTCGCCGATGCGGCACCACAGCTCGCGCGAGGCCAGTGCCAGCGGGATCTCGGCCGGATGCCGCCGCAGGGTACGCACGCCACCGGCGTTCACGCCCGACGCATGGCGGCCGGCATAGTTCTTCTCCAGCACCAGCACGTCGGCGCCGGCACGCGCCAGATGCAGCGCCGTCGAACTGCCATGCAGGCCGCCGCCGATCACGATGATGTCCGCATCCACGCGCGGTCCGCCTATTTCTTGAAGCGGATGACGGCCTTGCGGCTGTCATCGGTCTGCGGCAACGACGCCAGCTCGCCCAGCGTCAGGGGCTTGGTGGGAAAGCGCAAACGGTAATACCCCACCTCTTCCACCGGCACGCCACGCTCCTCGGCGATCAATTCCGCCACGGTCAGCCCGCAGAAACGACCCTGGCAAGGCCCCATCCCGCAACGCAGGAAGGACTTCATTTGATTGGGACCCTGCACGCCCAGCTTGACGGTCTCGCGCACCTGGGCCGCCGTGACTTCCTCGCAGCGGCAGACGATGGTGTCGCCGGCAGGCCGGCGGAAAGACTCGGGTGGCTGATAAAGCGCATCGAAGAAGTCGCGCCCCCGCACAGCCCGAGCCAGGGCCGCACGCGGGCCTGCCGCGGCCGCATCGCGGCGCGCAGCGTCCAGATGGCCCAGCCGATACGCGGCCTGCAAACCGGCGAGTCGGCCGCGATGTTCAGCCGCCATGGCACCGGCGATGCCGGCGCCATCGCCCGCCAGGCCCAGGTCGGGCACATTGGTATCGCCCCAGGCATCGACCTTGGGCTGCCAGCAGGCCAGGGCCGGGTTCCACTCGTGATCGACACCGGCGGCCTTGGACAGGTTGATGTTGGGCACCACGCCCTGATGCAGCAGCAGATGCTCCACCGGCAGCGTGTGCGTCGTGCCGCCCGCCGCGTAGCGAACCGCGGTCAACCGGCCCTGCTCGCCCAGCGCCGCGATGCTTTCCACATGGCGCACGATGCGTACCCTTGCTTTCACGGCGCGCATCAGCTTCAGCCCCTTGCGCAGGTAAGGCGAGCGCAGGAAATCCCAGGCATAGGGCAAGGCGCGGCCCATCCGACCGCGCGGCACCGTCTCCAGCAAGCTGTCTATCTGCACGCCCGCATTCAGGTACTGCCACGCGATCAGATACAGCAGCGGGCCACAGCCCGCCAGCACGGTCTTGCCGCTGGCCACGATGCCAGCCTGCTTGAGCAGAATCTGCGCCGCCCCCGCCGTCACCACGCCCGGCAGCGTCCAGCCCGGGATGGGAAAGGGCCGCTCCTGCGCGCCAGTGGCCAGCAGCACGCGCCGCGCATGCACCAGGCCGGCGACGCCGCCGATCGAATACGCGACCTCGAAGCCGTCGGCCTCGGCCGGCGCGGTGTGCCTGCCGACTGCCCACACGGTTGCGCCCGGCAGATAGTCGGCGCCCGACGCCAGGAAAGGCGCGACCAGGCTGGCGCCATGCCAGTAATCCTCGCCCAGGATGGCGCGGTTGCCTACCGGCGTGGTGGTGATGGCGCGATAGATCTGTCCGCCCGGCGCGGGCTGTTCATCCAGCAGCACCGTGCGCACGCCCAGTTGCGCGGCCTGTGTCGCCGCGGCCAGGCCGGCGGGTCCGGCGCCGATCACCAGCAGCTCGCATTGCCGGATGTCGATTCCTGCTTCCGTCATGCCGTCACCTCGCGCGCGCCGCGCTGGCGTTCAACATCCATGCCGGCGCGCGCCAGCGTCATGCAAGCCTGTTGATTGGGCCTGCCATCGATGGTGACCAGGCAGTCGTAGCACACGCCCATCATGCAGTAGGGTCCGCGCGGAACGTCATTGACCACGGTGTCGCGGCAGGCTTCCACGCCCGCCGCGAACAAAGCCGCGGCCACGGTATCGCCTTCGCGGCAGTGCACGTCGGCGCCATCCACGCGCAAGATCACCGGCGTGCGCGTCAACGCCGCGGCGGCGTCATCCAGCCTTTTGAACATGGAACCTCCGAGTGGAAAAACTGGCCATCTCGTCCTCGATACGGCCGGCCGCGACCATGGGTGCATAGGCCAGGGCATGCGCAGCGGCCAGCGTGACGCCGCTGTGACACGTGGCGACGAATGCGCCGGGATGGGTGGCTGATTGTTCGTAGATGGGAAAGCCGTCCTGCGACATGACGCGCAGGGCCGCCCAGGCGCGCACCGCGCGCACATCGCGCAAGGCCGGCAAGGTGCGCACGGCCCGGTCGGCCAGCGTGGCCAGCACCGGCAGGCCGGTCATCTTGTCGTCGTAGCCCATTTCTTCCTGGGAATCGCCGATCAGCCAGCTGCCTTCGTCCATCTGCCGCAAGCTGACTAGCGGCGTTTCCAGGATGCGCCGCGTACGCTCCAGCACGATGATCTGCCCGCGCTGGGGGCGCACGGGAATATCCAGGCCCACCTGCGCGCCCAGCACCTTGTTCGACAGGCCCGAGGCCAGCAGCAGGTGCTTGCCGCGCACGCTGCCATGGGGCGTCACCATGTCGAAGACATGGTCCCTGTACGCGATGGACTGCACGCCGTGATGCGGCAGGTAGTCGACCCCGCGGCAATCGAATGCCGTATGCAGCGCGCGCAGCAGCTTGAGCGGATTGGCGATGCCGTCCACGGGCGTCCACGATGCGCCCAGCACCTCCGGCCCCAGGCCAGGCACCAGTTCGGCCGTTTCCTTGTGATCCAGCATGCGCCAGGGATATTGCGCCATGCCCGGCTGCTCCTGCAGCCGCGTCATATAGGACACGCGCGCGTCGTACTCTTCTTCGCTCAATACCACGTGCAGGCCGCCGCGCTGTTCCAGCTTGACGTCCACGCCCGTCAGGTCGAGCAGCTCCGCGGCCAGTTGCGGCCATAGCCGTTGCGAGCGCATGGTCCACTGCCCGTACTGCGCCATGCCCATGCCCTTGCTCTGCACCCAGACCAGGCCGAAATTGCCGCGCGACGCGCGATAGGCCACGTCGCCCTCGTCCAACACGGCCACGTGGTCCAGATGCTGGCGCAGTCCGTAGGCGATGGCCGAGCCGACCAGGCCGCCGCCGACCACCACCGCGTCATAGACGCCCTGATGGCGGCGCGGCCGCGGCGGGCCGGAAACGGGAATATTTGTCATTTAACGCCCCTTGCCCACGAACAGCTTCTCCAAGCCCACGACTCGATCCAGGATGAACACGCCGATGATGGTCAGGTAGATCAGCACCGCCGAGACCGCCGTGACCAGCGGGTCGATGGTGTCCTCGATATGCAGGAAGATGCGCACCGGCAGCGTGGTGGTCGATGGCGCGGCGATGAAGATCGACATGGTCAGTTCGTCGAAACTGGTGATGAAGGCGATGACCCAGCCGCTGACCACGCCCGGCAGGATCAGCGGCAGCACCACGCGGCGAAAGGCCGTCAGCGGTGATGCGCCCAGCGACAGCGCGGCGCGTTCCATGGCCGGGTCCATGCCGGTAGCCGAGGACAGCACCAGCCGCAAGGCGTAGGGCATGATCAGGATCACATGGGCGATGACCAGGCCCACATAGGTGCCGGCCAGGCCGACGGAAGTGAAGAACTTGAGAAAGGCCAGGCCCAGCACCACGTGGGGAATCATCAGGGGCGACAGGAAGAAGGCCATCAGCGCTTCGCGTCCGCGGAAGCGGTAGCGCGCCAGCGCCAGGGCGCCCGGCACGG
Organism: Bordetella sp. LUAb4; assembly: GCF_021325795.1. Taxonomy (GTDB): domain Bacteria; phylum Pseudomonadota; class Gammaproteobacteria; order Burkholderiales; family Burkholderiaceae_B; genus Bordetella_C. The sequence continues at coordinate 1,385,259 of NZ_JAHPZX010000002.1, forward strand.
CCAGCACGATGGCGATGGAAGCGGACAAGGCCCCCAGCCCCAGGCTGAAGAAGAAGCCTTCGACGAAGCGCGGATTGTCGAGGATGGCCTTGAACCACCGCAGCGACAGGCCGTGCGAAGGCAGCGAGATGAAGCCTTCGGAGGTGAAGGCCACCGCGCACACCATCACCAGCGGCGCCAGGATGAAAAGGATGAACAGCGTGTGGAAGATCAACCCGAAAAACCCGTTGTGGCGGTGCATGGCGTCTGCCCTTCAGGTGTTGAAAACCGCGCCGTAGCGCCGTTCGATGAGACGATTCGCCGCGATCAGCGCTACGACCGTGACCACCAGCAGCACCGCGGCCAGGGCCGATCCCAGCGGCCAGTCCAGGGTGTTGAGGAATTCGTCATAAGCGGCCGTGGCCACCGTCTTCAATCTGCGGCCGCCGATGATGGCGGGCGTGGCGAAAGCGCTGACCGACAAGGCGAACACCATGATGCTGCCGGACAGTACGCCCGGCATGGCTTGCGGCAGGATGACGCGGCGCATGACAGTGAAAGGATGGGCACCCAGCGATAGCGCCGCCGCTTCGGTGGCGGGGTTGATGCGTTGCAGTGACGCCCACACGGAAATCACCAGGAACGGCACCAGTACATGCGTCAACGCAATGCCCACGCCCAGGTTGGTGTACATCAGGCTGACCGGTTTCGTCGTCAATCCCAGCGCCATCAGGCTCTTGCTGATCAGGCCAGTGGATCCGAACAGCAAGGCCCACCCCAAGGTGCGCACCACCACCGACACCAGCAAAGGCCCCAGCACCACCATCAGGAACAGGCCCTTCCAGGGATTGCGCATGCGCGACAGCACGTAGGCCTCGGCGCTGCCCAGGATCACGCAGGTCAGCGTCACCAGCAGCGAGACACCAAAGGTGCGGGCGTAGATCTCGTAGTAATAGCCGTCAGTGAAGATGGCGATGTAGTTCTTCGCGGTGAAGGAGTCCTGGATGCCCCCGTAGAACTCGAAGTTGTAGAAGCTGATGAGGAGCACCAGCACCAGGGGGGTCACCAGGAACAGGGCGTACAGCAACAGCGCGGGCGCGCTCAGTAGCCAGGGTGCGGCGCGGCGAGCGGGCATGGTGGCTCACTGCCCCGCGCCGGCGCTGACCGGACGCATGTCGGCGGCACGCCAGCCCAGATGCACGGCCGCGCCCTCGGCCGGCATGGGTTCGCCGTCGTTCTGGCGTATCACCAGAACGTCGCCCACCTCGGTCTGGACCTGGCACAGCCAGTGATTGCCCTGGAAGATGCGCGCCTTGACCCGGCCCGGCAAGGCGGCCGGGCCCGCGGGCAGGAATTGCACTTTCTCCGGCCGCACGATGACCTTGGCGGTGGGCGCCGCCGCGCCCTCCAGCGGCATGCAGGCCGCGCCTATGCGCGCATGAGGCCGGCCGTCGACCTCGCACACCAGCGGTTCGAACAGATTCGCCTTGCCCAGGAAGCCGCCGACGAAAGGCGTGTGCGGATGCTCATAGGCCGCATAGGGTTCGGCCACCTGCTCGGCCCGCCCCTGGTTCATCACCACCACGCGATCCGACAGCGCCAGCGCTTCGGACTGGTCATGCGTGACCATGATGGTGGTGGTCCCGACAGTACGCTGGATGCTACGCAGCTCGATCTGCATGTCCTCGCGCAGCTTGGCGTCAAGGTTGGACAGCGGCTCGTCGAGCAACAGCAAGTTGGGGCGTATCACCAGCGCGCGTGCCAGGGCCACGCGCTGCTGCTGTCCGCCGGACATGCGCGCGGGATGGCGGTCGGCCAGGTGCCCCAGGCCGACCAGCGCCAGCGCCTCGCCCACCCGGGTCGTGCGCTCGCGCTTGTCGACGCCGCGCATCTCCAGGCCGAAGGCAACGTTCTGCGCGGCCGTCATGTGCGGGAACAGGGCGTAGTTCTGGAACACGATGCCCATGGCGCGCTTCTGCGGCGGCGTGCGGCCCAGGTCGCGGCCGTCCAGGACCACCGCGCCCGACGTCGGTTCGATGAAACCCGCGATCATCTGCAGGGTCGTCGTCTTGCCGCAGCCCGACGGCCCCAGCAGCGAAACGAATTCCCCGCGCGCGATCTCCAGGCTCAACGCGTCGACCGCCGTGCTGTCGCCGTAGACCTTGGTCAGCTGCTTGAGAACGAGAAACCCCATGGGTCGCCTCAGCGCTCGATCTCGCGCGTCCAGCGCTTGTTCCAGTCGTCGCGATTCTGATTGACCGTGTCCCAATCGACCACGATCAGATCCTGCGCCACCTTGCCGGCCGGCAGCTGGACCGGGGCGTTGGGGTCTTCCTTGTAGGTGGCTTTCTTGTTGACGGGACCGTAACCGTAGGCATCGCCCAACTTGGTCTGCACCTCGGGCGTCATCATGTAGGTGACGAAGGCCTGGGCCAGCGGGTTGGTCTTGGGCTTGGCGATGGGGCACACGGACGACAGCAAAGCGTAGGCCCCTTCTCTCGGATAAGCAAAACCGACGGGAAAGCCGGTGTCGGCAAAGGACTTCGCGCGGCCGCTGCCCCATACGGCGATCAAGGCCTGCCCGCTGGAGAACAGCTCGGTCATCTTGCCGGGCGACGGCTCATAAACCAGCACGTTGGGCCCGACCTGGTCCTTGAAAACCTTGAAACCGGGATCGATCTTCCTTTCGCCGCCGCCGTTGGCGCGCGCGTATTGCACCAAGGCATGCAGGCCGTAGGTATTGTTCAAGGGGGGAATGACCAGCACGCCCTTGTATTTGGGATCTTTCAGGTCGTCCCAGGAGGTGGGCGCCGCCCACTTCTTCTCCGCGAACACCTTCTTGTTGTACATGATGCCGGTGGCGACAATGCCAATGGCCACGGCCTTGTCGTCCTTATAGCGCGCGGCCGGATACAGATCGTCCTTGGGCAGGTCGGCGATGGGCGCACAGAAGCCCAGGGCGATGGCCTGGTACATCGGCCCGTCGTCGATGATGGCGACGTCGATTTCCTGATTGCTTTTCTGCGCCTGCAAGCGCGCCAGGGTATTGGTCGAGTTGCCCGCGACGTAGTCGATCTTGACGTTGTGCTGCTTCTCGAAAACCGGGAACAGGTCCTTGCGCAGGATGTCCTCGAACGAGCCGCCATAGCCGGCGATGACCAGCCGGTCTTCGGCATGAGCGGGGCTTGCCATGGCCGCGCCGGCGAGGGCGACAGACAGGGCCAGGTACAGCGGATGCTTCTTCATGATCCCTCCGGTATACGGAAACCACTACAAAGAAGAACGCCCGTGCAACGCGGCGGCGGACGTCGGCGTCATGCATGCATGCTTGCAAATACGCTGTCTCGGACCCGGACCTGACTCGATTTCCCGCATCGGCCTGCCCTGTTTTTTGAGGATTATGGGAATGGCCCCGCAGGCCGTCAAATACCAATAATCCCCATCCCTATGCGGATTTGATATGTTCCGGGGTTAGTACCAACGGGGTTTCTACTTAGGTGTCCAGGCGTCATCGTTCCCGTACCGCCTCTTGCAGACAACGCATGAACACCTGCGCCAGATTCGATTCCACATGCTGCTGCGCATGCAGCACGTAGCTGCGAAAAGGAATGGCCGGTTCGAACGGAATCGCCTTCACCCCCGCCGGCTGCAGATTGCGCACCACCAGGGGATTGACCACGCTGACGCCCAGGCCCATGCCGACCATGCTGCATATCGTCGCCGCATAAGGCGTTTCCAGCGTCAGGCGGCGCGCCCCGGGTTCGAACGCCGCGTCGATGGCCGTGCGGGTGCCGTCGCCCAAGGTCAGCGAAATGAAGTCTTCCCCGCTCAGATCCGCGGCGACGATGCGCCGCTTGCGTGCCAGCCGGTGCGACTCCGGCACGATGCACACGCCCTTTTCGTCACGCCACACAGCGCTGGTCACGCCCGGCACGCCGACCAGGTAAGCCACGAGTCCAAGGTCGCAATAGCGCGTCGCCGTCCATTTGGCCACGGTGGGCGAATCGCTGGTGTAGACGGAAATCGGCACTTCGGCGTAGTAGCGGCGGAACTTGGCGATGGCCGGCGCCATCAGCGTCATGGCGATGGACGGCACCACGCCGATGCGCAATGCGCCCGCACCGAGCTGCAGGATGGAACGCGCCGAGTCCTGCAGGCTGTCCAACCCGACAAAGGCCCGTTCGACGTCCTTGAACAAGGCTTCCGCCTCGTCCGTCGGCAACAGCCGGCCGCCGACGCGCTGGAATAATTTGAACCCCGTCAGTCGTTCCAGTTGGCCGATGACACGGCTGATGTTGGGCTGCGAGGTATGCAGCTGGATGGCCGCCTGGGTCATGGAGCGTGTCAGCATGACGGCACGGAACGTTTCCACCTGCTTGAAATTCATTCGAGGACTCCATGTGGGGGTATATCAAACGTGCATGATGCGCCTTGGCAGCGCCACTCTGGCGCCCGAACGGACAACTGCCCATCCTGATTTACCCGGCCGGCCCCGTTGCCACAGGCCATTCGGGACAAGCAATACAATCCAGGTTCCCGGATTTCCTACCCCCGCCCCGCGTCGGTGACGGCCATGGGCGGTAGCCTTACTTGCATCGAGCGCAGGACACCATGAGCCAGATCTTCCATTTCGAACGCGGCACCGCCCCGCTGCTGATTTCCATTCCCCACCTGGGCAGCCTGATTGCCGACGAGCAAAAGCCCCAGATGACCGAAACCGGTCTGCGTTCGGGCGATACCGACTGGCACCTGGACACCCTGTATTCCTTCGCGCGCAGCATCGGCGCGTCTTTCCTGTGGGCGCGCTATTCGCGCTACGTGGTCGACCTGAACCGCTCGCCCGACGACGGCAATCTCTATCCCGGCCAGACCAAGACCGGCCTGTGCCCCACCCTCACCTTCGACGGTATTCCCTTGTACAAGGACGAGTCGGTGCTGACGGATGCCGAGCGCGCACGCCGGGTGCAGACTTACTGGCAGCCCTATCACGACCAGTTGCGCGCCGAGATCGATCATTTGCGCGCCCAGCACGGCAAGGTCATGCTGTGGGAAGGCCACTCCATCGCCAGTGTGCTGCCGCGCCTGTTCGACGGCAAGCTGCCGGACCTGAACATCGGCACCGCCGCCGGCGCCAGCTGCGCGCCGGCCATGGAACAGGCCATCCGCGCGCGTCTGGAACAGGGCTGCCCGTACACATGGGCCGTCAACGGCCGCTTCAAGGGCGGCTACATCACGCGCCAATACGGCAACCCCGAACAGAATGTGCACGCCATCCAGCTGGAGATGTGCCAGTCGACGTATATGGACGAGACCTATCCCTACGCCTTGCGCAATGACCTGGCCAGCGGCGTGACGCCGGTCGTGGAAAGCCTGGTGCGCGCGGCCTACGACTGCCTGTGAAGCCGCCGTCAGGTAGTGCCCCGGCAGGTAGTGCCTCGACAGGCAGCACCCTCGCACGCCGGCTGCCCGAGCTGTCCTTGGTCGGCGTCACCATGATCTGGGGCCTGACCTTTCTGACGGTCCAGCATGCCCTGGCCTACAGCTCGCCGCTGTTCTTCGTGGGCTGCCGCTTCGCGGCGGCGGCACTGGCGGTGGGCGTGGTGTCGCGCACTGCGCTGCGCAACATCAGCTGGCGTGATATCCGCGCCGGCGCCGTCATCGGTGCCTGTATCGTCATGGGCTATGGTTTGCAGACGATAGGGCTGCAGCACGTGGCCAGCAGCGAGTCGGGGTTTCTCACCGCGCTGTATGTCCCGCTGGTGCCGCTGCTGCAGTGGGTGTTCTGGCGCCGCCGTCCCCATGTCATGTGCCTGCTCGGCGTGCTGTGCGCCTTCGCCGGCATGCTGTGCTTCGCCGACGGCGGTCATGGGCTGGCCCTGTCCTTCACGCTGGGACAGACGCTGACGCTGATCGCGGCGGTGGCCTTCGCGCTGGAAATCAGCGCGATCAGCCATTACGCCTCGCGTGTGAACGTGCGCTGCGTCACGGTGGCGCAACTGGCTTTCACCGCCCTCTTCGCCTTCGCGTTGCGGCCCCTGGCGGGTGAACACGAGGCGCCCGCGCTGTCATGGCAGTTGCTGGCGTTCGCCGGCGGCCTGGGCTGCGCCAGCGCGCTGATCCAGATGGCGATGAACTGGGCGCAGAAAACAGTCGATGCTTCGCGCGCCGCCATCATCTACGCGGGCGAGCCCATCTGGGCCGGCCTGTTCGGCCGTCTCGCCGGCGAGCGCCTGCCAGGGCTGGCCCTGGTCGGCGGTGCCTTGATCGTACTGGCCATCATCGTCAGCGAATTGCGCCCACGGTGGCTGCGGGCGCGCGGCGCCTGACGTCGAACGCAACGCTCAGGCGCTTTCCCGTGCCAATCGGGGCGACGGCGCCTGGCGCTTTTCTTCCCAATCGGCGATGACGGCCGTGGCGATGCTGTTGCCGATCACATTGGTCATCGTGCGGCCCATGTCGAGCAGTTGATCGATGGCCAGGACCAGCGCCACGCCGGCGGCGGGCAAGCCGAACATCGGTGCGATGGCGGCAACCACCACCACTGAACCGCGCGGCACGCTGGCCATGCCCTTGCTGCTCAGCATGAGGATCAGCAGCATGACGATCTGCTGCGAAACCGGCATATCGATGCCATAAGCCTGCGCGATAAAGATCGCGGCGAAGGCCTGATACACCATCGAGCCGTCCAGGTTGAAGGCATAGCCCAGCGGCAGCGTGAAACCGACCACCTTCTTGTCGACGCCGAACGCTTCCAGCTTTTCCGTCAGGCGCGGGAACGCGGCTTCGCTACTGGCGGTGGAAAAGGCGATCATCGCCGGTTCGCGTACGGCCTTGAGCAGCGTGACGATGCGTCGGCCCAGGAAGGCATAGCCCACGGCGATGAGCACGATCCACAAAATCACCAGGGCCAGGTAGAAGGACCCCAGCAACTTGCCGTAGGTGAACAGCACGTCGAGACCGCGCAGGGTCACGACGGAAGCGATCGCGCCGAACACGCCCAGCGGAGCGAAGCGCATCACATAATCCGTGAGACGCAGCATCACCGGCACCAGGCCGTCCACCGCCTGGATGACGAAGGCGACCTTGGGGTCACGCTTGAGCGCGCTCAAGGCCAGGCCGAAGAACACCGAGAAGACGAGGATCTGCAGGATGTCGTTGCGCGCCATCGCGTCCAGCACGCTGGTGGGGAAGGCATGGGTGATGACGTCGCGCACGTTCAATCCGGCGGTGTTCAGGCCGGTATTCACTTCACCGGTCCCCGCGGTCAGGTGCAGCGAGGAGCCCGGATCCGTCAGGTTGGCCATGACCAGGCCGATGGCCAGGGAAATGAGCGACGCGCACAGAAACCATCCTACCGAACGCAGGCCGATGCGCCCGACATCGTTGCCGCTATCCAGGCCCGACAAGCCGGAGACCAGTGTGGCGAACACCAGCGGCGCCAGGACCATCTTGATCAATCTCAGGAAGATGTCCGTGACGATGGAGAAATATCCCGCCACTTCCTTGAGTTCCGTGGCGTCTGAAATGTTCGCGTGGCAGGCGTAGCCGACGACTACCCCAAGGAGCATGGCAATCGCGATGCTCAGGGTTAAGCGATTTTTCATATCTGTCCTTCTTTTTCCTGCCCGTTCAGCTGACTTAACGCTGAATCAAATAGGCATGCTGCTGCGGTGAGAGTGCTGCGAGAGGTTCGCCTTCCGAGGGAAAACGGGAAGGGAACAGGGCAGTCGCTGCCCAGGCGAAAAGACCATCCAGGACTTTACGCAGGCAGCATCATACGGGAAAACCCGAAAATTCTTACCCGGCCACCGTCGCCCACCCGATGGACCATAGTTCGTCCCCGTTTTTCAACGTTTATGATGCCACCCACGTCGCGCCCGCTTCGCATCCCTGGCGACGAAACACCGGTCGTCCCGTCAGAGACCCGACGACGCTTAGGAACCTTGTGGCATGAAAGTCATAGAAAAATCGTCCAAACTCAACGCTGTCGCCTACGATATCCGGGGCCCGGTCCTGGACCGCGCCCGTGAGATGGAAGAGGCGGGCCAGCGCATCATCAAGCTGAATATCGGCAACGTCGCGGCCTTCGGCATCCAGCCTCCCGACGAGATCATCCAGGACATCATCCGCAATGTGGCCGACGTGGCCGGCTATACCGACAGCAAAGGGCTCTTCGCGCCGCGCAAGGCGGTGGTGCATTACATGCAGAGCAAGGGCGTGCATGGGGTCGACGTCAATGACGTCTATCTGGGCAATGGCGCGTCCGAACTGATTTCGATGAGCATCAACGCGCTGTTGAACGATGGCGATGAGTTGCTCATTCCCTCGCCCGACTTTCCTCTCTACACCGCGGTCACCGGCCTGTCGGGCGGACGTCCGGTCCACTATATGTGCGACGAGGGTTCGGAGTGGATGCCGGACATCGCCGACATCCGCGCGAAGATCACGCCGCGCACGCGCGGCATCGTGGTGATCAATCCCAACAATCCGACGGGTGCCTTGTACTCGCGCGAAGTGCTGCTGGAAATCCTGCAGGTCGCGCGCGAATATGGGCTGGTGGTGCTGGCCGACGAGATCTACGACAAGACGCTGTTCGAGGAACACACCCACGTCAGCATGGCGTCGCTGGCCGATGACGTACTTATCCTGACCTTCAACGGCCTGTCCAAGAACTATCGTTCCTGCGGCTATCGCGCCGGGTGGATGGTGGTGTCGGGCGACAAGCGCTACGCACAGGGCTACATCGAAGGCTTGAACATGCTGGCGTCCTTGCGCCTGTGCTCGAACACGCCGGGGCAGCTGGCGATCCAGACTGCCTTGGGCGGCTACCAGAGCATCAATGAGTTGGTCGGACCCGCGGGCAGGCTGCGCAAGCAACGCGACGTGGCGTATGACCTGCTGACGCAGATTCCTGGTGTCCAGGTCATGAAGCCCAAGGGAGCGCTGTATTTGTTCCCCAGGCTGGATCCGAAGATCTATCCCATCGAAGACGACCAGCAGTTCGCCTACGACCTGCTGGACCAGGAACGCGTGCTGATCGTCCAGGGCACGGGCTTCAACTACCCCACCCACGATCACTTCCGCATGGTGTTCCTGCCGCACGTGGACGACCTGACCGAAGCCATCGGCCGCATCGACCGCTTCCTGGCGGGCATACGCAAGGGCTGACCGAACGCCACGCCAAACCATCAGGAGTTCGTGCCAGATATGTTCTTCGACCGATTCCCCGTCCGCCCCTTGCTCGACGGTCCCACGCCCATTCAACGGCTGGATCGTCTCAGTGATCGCCTGGGCGTCAATCTATTCGTCAAACGTGACGACTTGAGTGGACTGGGATTGGGCGGCAACAAGCTGCGCAAGCTGGAGTTCCTGATCGGCGAGGCGCTGGCAGCACAGGCAGACACCATCATCACGGTGGGCGCCTGGCAGTCGAACCACGCGCGTCTGACCGCGGCCGCCGCGGCGAAGGCCGGCCTGCATTGCGAACTGGTTTTGAACCACGCGGTCGAGCGCGACGACGATGCCTACGCCCACAATGGCAATCCCCTGCTGAACGAACTACTCGGCGCGCTGGTGCATGATCTGCCCGGTGCCGCCGACACGCTGGCCTACGCCCAAGCCAGAGCTGCACAGTTGCGCACTGAAGGTCGCCGTGTCTATCTCTGTCCGCTGGGCGGCTCCAGCGCCGTGGGCTGTCTGGGATATGCCAGGGCGGCGCTTGAAATACGCGAGCAGGAGGCTGATCTCGGCATCGCTTTCGACGGGATCGTCATTCCCAATGGCAGCGGCGGCACGCATGCGGGCCTGGCCGTCGGCGAGGTGCTGTTCGACGGCAATCCCGCCCGCGTGCGCGGCCACGCCGTGTTGCGCGGCGTCGACGCCACCAGGGAGATCACGCTGGGGAAGATTGGAGAAACGCTGCGCCTGCTCCAGGTGGATAAGGACTTGCCGGCGTCGCGGCTGAATCTTTGCGACGGACAACTGGGCCCTGGCTATGGGCAGCCTACCGACGCGATGCGCGCCGCGGTTATTACCTTGGCAAGGGCTGAAGGCCTATTCCTCGATCCGGTGTATAGCGGCAAGGCCTTCGCCGGACTGCTTGCCGATATCGAAATGGGCTATTACCACCGCGGTCAAAACATCCTGTTTGTCATGACCGGCGGCGTGCCTGGGCTCTTCGCGTATCGCAGCGCGTTCTGATTGCGATCTCCCCGTCTTGGGCGATAACGCCTGGCCGTCCGCACGGCCGCCCTGCGCGCCTGGAACATCAGCCCCTTATCCGCCATCCGCGATTCGCGGCCTGGCCGCGAGACCACTGGCTTTCGTCAACGTCCCAATAAGGCACACAGGGTCAGCAAGCAGCTGACGGTCAGGTGCGTGCCGGGGCGCGGGGGGTTACGGATGGCATCGGCGTGGGGGTGACGTACCAGCCACGCGGCCTGCAGGCCGGCGTTGGTGGCGCCGACGACGTCGAGATCGTAATCGTCGCCGACATGGAGCATCTCGGCATGTTTGGCCGAGGCCATTTTGGCCGCGGCGTGAAAGATGGCGGCTTGAGGTTTTGCCACGCCGAACTGCTTCGCGGACAAGGCACCAACGAAGTACTGCTGCCCTCCCGTCAGCGCCAGGTTGGCGTTGCCGTTGGATACGGCCACCAAGGGGAAGCGGCCGCTCAGCCATTCCAGCGCGGGCAATACGTCTTCGAAAAACTCGACGTTGTTGCGCGCGGCATAGAACACCTCATAGGCCGGCGTGGTAAGCGACGTGTCTTCATTCACCGCCTCCAAGGCCGCGGTCAGAGACCCCAGGCGCAGCGCCCGATAGTCGCCGGCCATTTCCGGATGATCCACTTCGTATTTGTCACGCAGACGGGCCAGCGCATCGGGTGTCGTCAGCAGGGTCGCGGTGCGGGGCGCGTGTTCGATGAGCCAGGCCTGGAGCAGCGTTTCGGCGCGCGCAACGGAAGGCGCGAACGGCCAGAGGGTGTCGTCCAGATCGAGCGAAATGGCCGAGACGGCGTTGAGTGACATACGTTGAAAATCAGGCTTTGGGGTGTGATGGATCCAGAAAATGTTAACGCAGTTAAGGCCGTTTAAAGCGAAGGTCAGGTCATTCGTTTAATATATATATAACTTATAGATGTTTGACATCTATAAGTCTCACCCCGTCTCCCGTTATATCGCCGTACGCTGCGCCCGTATCATGTCTACGCCATCAGGCACACTCGCAACATCCCCCTCTAGTCCCTCCCAGGTTTCATCCGCCCCAGCCGCCCTGAGTCACCGCGAAATCATGCGGGTGATCGGCGGCATCGTGCTTTGCATCCTGCTAGCGTCGCTGGATCAGACGGTCGTGATTCCGGCGGTGCCGGCCATCGCTTCCGACCTGAATGGCTTCGGCCATTTGTCCTGGATCGTGGCGGCCTATCTGATCGCGGCCACCGTGACGACGCCGATCTATGGCAAGTTGTCCGACATTTACGGCCGGCGCGGCATGCTGACGGTTTCGATCGGCTTGTTCATCGTGACCTCGGTCATGTGCGCCATGGCCCAGACACTGGACCAGTTGATCTGGTTCCGTGCTTTGCAGGGTCTGGGCGGCGGCGGCCTGATGTCCTTGGCGCAGGCCGCCATCGCCGATGTGGTGGCGCCGCGCCAGCGCGGCCGCTATCAAGGGTATCTGGCGGCGGTCTGGGGCGTGGCCTCGATTGCGGGCCCCCTGGTCGGCGGCTATGTGTCGGAGCATCTATCCTGGCGCTGGTTGTTCTGGATGAACCTGCCGCTGGGCCTGGTCGCGATGTATTCGTGCAACCGCGGCCTGCGGACGCTCAAGGCCAAGGGCGGCAAGGCGCGGCTGGATCTGCTGGGGTCGTTGCTGCTGGCGTTGACCATCGTCAGTTGCCTGCTGGCCTTGAGCTGGGGTGGCGCCGCTTATGCCTGGCTATCGCCGGAAATCATGGGCCTGGTGCTGTTGACGGTCTTGGCGCTCATCGCCCTGGTGTGGCAGGAAAAGCGTGCGCGCGACCCCTTGCTGCCGCCACGCATGTTCGCCAACAAGACATTCACCTGCGGTGTGGCGGTGTCGTCGACGGGCGCCCTGGCGATCTTTCTTTGCATCTTCTCGCTGCCGCTGTACTTCCAACTGGTGCGCGGCACCAGCGCGTCGGAGTCTGGCCTGTTCGTCGTGCCGTTTCTGTTGTCCAACGTGGCGGGCAATATGGTGGCCAGCAATCTGGCCCGGCGCGTCGGCAAACTGCGCGGCATCCTGTCCGTGGGGCTGACGGTGGCTGCCATCGGCATGTGTGCCCTGGCCTTCATGGGACCGTCGACGCCGCTGGCGCTGGTACTGGCCGTGACACTGCTGGCCGGCGTCGGCCTGGGACAGTGCATGGTGGGCATGATCATGTCGGTGCAGAACGCGCTGGATTCGCGTGATATCGGCGCGGGTACGGGGGCCGTGCTGGTGTTGCGGTCGGTGGGCAGCGCGTTCGGCAGCGCGCTGGCGGGCAGCCTGTTGGCCTTGGGCTTTGCCGCCTCGTTGTCGAAGGCCGGCATCGTCGAGCAGATCGACCTGGGTGCCCTGCGCCATGGCAGCGATGTGCTGTCGAACCTGGCACCGGCCGCCAGGCTCGCCTTGATGGACGGCGTCGCGTCCACCTTCCGCATGATCTTCGCCTTCGGCGCGGTGATGACCGTAATCTCCCTGATCATCGTCCGCCGCATGCCCGACCTGGAACTACGCGGCTCGACGGCGCACCAGCATGTGCCGCTGGGTGAGTGAGAACAGGCACGACATATACGAAGACGGCGCCAAGGCGCCGTCTTTTTTCTTCCTGTGAATCGATTTTCACTGAAAACGGCATTTTCAACAAATGTTGAAAATCGCTTATTCAGTGAAAATACGGCCGCATTGCCAGGAGTTCGATGCGATTGGGAGCCTCGACCGCCACGCGCCTGCGTTATTGCACCAACGCGAACCCGATGCCGATCTGTGAGCGGTGGCGCTGGTCGTAGCCCAGCAGCGTTTCGCCGTAGCCATTGAAGTACTGCAAGTGCACGTAGCCGTTCATGTTCAGCCACGTACGCTTCAAGGGCCAGGCCAGGTCCAGCTGCGTAGTGCGGCGCGAGTTGGCGCCCTGGCGGTACATCGCCGACGCGATCAGGCCATTGTCTTGCGCCCAGCGCAGGTTCCAGTCCACATGGCCGGCATAGTCCGAGTAATCGGCATTCTCGTCGGCAACGCCGAAATAGCCCTTGATGCGCGGCGAGAAGGTCAGCGTGCTGCCGCCGTCGAAGCGGTAGTTGAGCGCCGGCTGCAGGAACGCATCGTTGACCGAACGCGAATCGGCGCCCCCCTTGCCATTGGACATGTGCTCGACCCCGGCCTGCAGGCCCGCCCGCCAGTTCTGGCTGTTCGAAGTCCACATATTGTCGTTCAGCCAGAACAGGCTGGGATTGAACGTCGTGTCGATGAAAGGCCGCGACTCGCCCTGCAGGTCCCAGAGCGAAGTCTGGGTATATCCCAGATAGAGCTTGTCCCAGAACTTGGGATCCGAGGAATCAGGCGTGAACAGGCGGTACTTGAAGCTGACCTGGAACCGGGCGGTGGTGCGGTCCCGGGTACGGATGTCGAAGTACATGGGCTGGTACTCGGACAGCCCCGCCAGTACGCCGCTCAGCCGATCGGGGTCGGCCGGTGTCACGGTGGACGCCACCTGCGTCGGCGCGGGACCCGCCGCGGGCGAGGCGCCGGCGGCGGCCACTTCCGGTGCCGGCACCGGTTGGCCGGTGGTCGGGTCGACGACAGGCACCGTGGCGGGACGGGACGCGACCACCGGCGCACCGCCGGCACCGGTGTCCAGCGCCATCAACGCGGGCTCGCCTTCGATGGCGACGGCTTGCAGGCCATGCACGTCGGCCGGCACGACCGCGCTCCACGACATGCGCGCGAAATTGTTGACGGGTATGTTCAGGTCCCGCGCATCGGAATCCGCTTGCGCGGGCGTCCGGATGATGGCGCCATTGGGCGCACGCCACTGCAGTATCAGCTGGCGCGGCGGCTGCCACCGAGCGCCGGCGGAGCCATCATTGAAATAGACGGCCTGTACGCGGACAGTCGTACCCGGCGCCGCGGCGGCCCGGTCCAGGGTATAGCTGATGCCGGCATGGGCCGGCACGGTAATCGCCGCCAAGGCGGCCAGGCCGCCAAGCCGGAAGGCTGCGCGCGTGCGAGACAGACGATTCATGACAACGGGGAGGCTGGTAAAGGACGTGGCACTGTATCACCGGGGGTTACGGTGACTGATACCGTCTGTAATGCCAATTTTTGCCCCAAACCGCCATTGGCGCCGAATCGGCCTCACCGCCCGAGCACGCGCATAACACGAGCCGACGCGGCCCACTGTCGCGGCCAGCGAGGTCGAACACCGGTGACGGCGACTCCTTCTGTCCTGGATTGCCAAAATTCCCCTAGAACAAGTAGTTACCCAGCCTGGAGAAAGCCTTACAACACAGGTCGCGGCAGCGTTGCGAAAACGGCGTTTCACGGCGGGTGGGCGACCATTCCGTAAGCCATGTAAAATGCCGCTCGGCTCTCGGCCTCCGTGCGCCGCCCTTAGCTCAGTTGGATAGAGCACTCGCCTTCTAAGCGAGCGGTCACACGTTCGAATCGTGTAGGGCGGGCCAGAAGATTCCAGCAAATCAGGGAATTAGCGGGAAGCACTACATCCCCGCCTGGTTTTTCCCGACAGATAGTGAATCCGGCACCAGCGACTGCACCCAGTTTCCCGCCTCCACTATTGTCTCCCCGGCGCTAGCCCTACGTACGCTTCAGCGCGGCCTCGCCGCGGACGCGCATCGTCCATCCGCACTTATTGTTATTGCCTCGCTGGTGCCTTCCACCGCAGAGGCTTGCATCCAAGAAGCGACGATCCAATCTGGCATGAGCATCATCGAGTTCCTCGTCCGGCCGCGCATTGATGCCCGTTCTCACGACCACGCCGGTCGCTGCAGTATCCCTAGTTTTGGTGCGCTCAAAAATGACTGACCGAGCTGATGCAGCTCCACCTACCTGCCAACCACGTTCACAGCCTTCCAATCATCAAATGCTTTGACGGTTTGGGGGAACTGGACCACTGGGGACTGGTCCTGACAGTCAACCGGTCGACACGTTCGGGCAAGCAGCCGATACGCAACGACCTAGGCAGGTAAAACATCTTAGAACAGAGATAGACATTAGGACTACCCCGCATGGGGAAAAAGTAATAACCTAACAACATGGGTTTGATATGCTTTGGAAGAGCGGTAACATCGAACTACGGATTTGGCCCTTGGATCACTGCCCACCTCACGTGACGGCGATTTGCCGAGCGGATCATTGGACTGCGCGCTTTATGTTCTCCCTGGTTACGGATGATGTGTCTCTCTGGGATGTCAAGCCGCTACGCAATGCACCGACCTTGGCTGTGCTGAACAGACTGGTAAATCAGATACATGACAATCGGCTTCTGTGCAGGACGTCATGGTGGCAGACGCAGCGGACGGTCTGCCTGGACAATGTGCCAGTGAGTAGACAGTCCAGAACGAATGAAGTGGTGCTGCTCCCAACCGGGAGCGTGGGAGCAGGCACTGTGATCAAAGGCAGCGGCTCCTATGTTCCAGGGCGAGGCGTGCAAGCGCGTGTGAACTGGGGCACATCGATAACTACGGAATGGTTGAAGGAGGTCTGATCATGGCATCCAAGATTTCGCAAGACGACTACAAGCAGGCGTTGGCGCGTGGACGTCAGGCGCTGGCTGACCCTCATGTCATATCCGCGCGATACATTGCCCACGCCCGCGTACTGGAGTTGGCGTACAGCAATGGGTTGATGCTGCGCTTTGATCCGAAGGAGGTGCCGGCACTGAAAGACTTGCCACGCAATGTGCTGGCACAGGCGTATGTAACACCCGGAGGAGACGGGTTGGTTTTCGGGGAGGAAGACACGGCTGCAATCAGCATCCCCGGGTTGGTGGCTCGCCTGATTCCGGTCGATATCGCCAGGCGTACCGTTGCAGCAGCGCGCGGAAGCGTTCGTTCCGAGAACAAGGCGGAGGCCGCGCGTCGTAACGGGGCAAAAGGCGGGCGTCCTGCGAAGACTGATCTGGCCGCGGCTTGATCTACCTGTACTGAGACAGTATTCACCTGACAGTTGCCCCCGTTGGGGCGTGGTCATACGACCCCAAGCCGGGTTATGAAACGGGTACCCCTACCTGTTGCATGATCCGGAGAGTACGTATGACCACGGAAGAAAAAGTAGCACGTCGCAAACTCAGTCTGTTGGACCTGGCCCAGGAACTGCGCAATGTCAGCAAGGCATGCAAGGTAATGGGTTACAGCCGCCAGCAGTTCTATGAGATTCGCCGCAACTATCAGACGTATGGCTCGGCAGGGCTGCTCGATAAACTGCCTGGAGCCAGGGGGCCGCACCCGAACCGCGTGGCGCCGGAGATCGAGCAATCGATCCTGGATTACAGCTTGCAGCGGCCAACGCATGGCCCCGTTCGCGTGTCCCATGAATTGGCGCTGCGGGGCGTGACTGTCAGTTCAGGCGGGGTACGTGGCGTATGGAGTCGTCACGACTTGCTATCCAAGCACGACCGACTGCTGCGGCTGGAACGTGAGCAACGCAATCACACGCTGGAACTTAACGACGAACAAATTCGCCTGCTCGAACGCTTCAGCCGGGAGGTTCGCGAGCGTCAGATTAAGGTGCACCACACCGGCGAGTTGGTAGCCATCGACACGTTCTTCGTCGGCACGCTCAAGGGCGTAGGCAAGGTTTATCTACAAACCGTCCTGGACTGCTATAGCCGACTTGCCTTTGGCCGGTTGTATAACAGTAAGCTGCCTCTGACGGCGGTGCACGTGTTGAACAACGATGTCTTACCGCACTTCGAACAGCAGGGCCTGCGTATCGACACCCTGCTCTCGGACAACGGCCCGGAGTACCTGACCGCAGCAGAACGCCTATATTCGGGCGGTTCAACCGGACCCTTCGTGTTGGCGCCGGTGTGATACTGACCCACGTCGTCGGAGTAAATCTGACCCACCTGAGCAATGATGGTGGCCTTTTGGCCATCAACAATGTTGACTCAGGAGCAAGCAGTGGAGATCAAAGTAATGGC
>NZ_JAHPZX010000003.1 GCF_021325795.1 Bordetella sp. LUAb4
GGGGGGGGGGGGGGGGGGGGGGGGGGGGGGGGGGGGGGGGGGGGGGGGGGGGGGGGGGGGGGGGGGGGGGGGGGGGGGGGGGGGGGGGGGGGGGGGGGGGGGGGGGGGGGGGGGGGGGGGGGGGGGGTGGGGGGGGGGGGGGGGGGGGGGGGGGGGGGGGGGGGGGGGGGTGGGTCGGATGGGTCGGATGGCTCGGTTGAACCGGCGCGCTGGCTAGACTCGACCGGCCGACTAGATCGAGCGGGCGACCTGTCCCCCCCACTCCTATAGCCCCAATGAAAAACGCCCCGGACTGGAACGTCTCGGGGCGTTGGTGCCGGCTCGACCGGCGCGGGTAACGGATTACCCGATTTAAAGCGGACGGATCTCCGCCGCTTGGGGCCCCTTCGGGCCTTCCTTCACATCAAATTCGACATCCTGGCCTTCGTTCAGGCTGCGATAGCCGCGGCCCTGAATCGCCGAGAAATGGGCGAACACTTCCGTGCCACCCTCATCCGGCGTGATGAAACCATAGCCCTTGTCAGCGTTGAACCACTTCACTTTGCCCTTCATAACTCACTTCCTCTAGAAACACAGTACGGTAGGCGGTGTTATTCAAAAACTGGTTTTACCAACCGCAAGGGGCCATGCTTGCACCGAAGCCACGCCGTGTCTGACGGGTAGGCCGAGGTAGCGAAAAAGTAATGACGCCCGGCATGAATATCACTGCCGATCGAGCATACTCAGACGGCCCCAGCCCGGACAATGTGCTGTTTACCCTTATGTGGCTTTTTTTCAACCCGCCATATCAGCAGGTCCGGTTTCGCTGCGTTTGCCAATGCGCATCCCGCCGCAAAGCCTCCTTTGCAAGCCGTCCCGCAGACCTGTGCCGGGCATCCTCCGCCCCGCGCTCTCCCCCTCTCTCCCGCCTCCCGGAAATGGTGGGATACTTCACTCCACCCATCACAACCCCCTGACGAATCACCATGATCCGATCCAAGTTGCCCGACGTCGGCACCACTATTTTCACCGTCATGAGCCGCCTGGCCATCGAGCACAAGGCGGTCAATCTGGGCCAGGGTTTTCCGGATTTCAATCCTGACCCCCGCCTGCTGAAGTTGGTCGACAAGGCCATGGCCGATGGCCACAACCAGTACCCCTACATGCCTGGCGTGGCCCCCTTGCGTGACGCCATCGCCCGCAAGACCAAGGCGCTGTACGGCCACGCCTACGATCCGGAGACGGAGATCACGGTCACCAGCGGCGCGACCGAAGCGTTGATGGCCACCGTCCTGGCCGCCGTCGGTCCCGGCGATGAAGTGATCGTCATCGAGCCCTGCTACGACTCCTACCTGCCCTCCATTCGCCTGGCCGGCGCCACGGCCGTCCCGGTGCCGCTGCGCGCACCTACGGCGGCCGACCCCTACTACCGCATCGACTGGCAGCGCGTACGCGACGCGATCACGCCGAAAAGCCGTCTGCTGATGCTGAATTTCCCACACAACCCGACCGGCGCCATCCTGGACGAAAGTGACCTGGATGCGCTTGAACAGATCGTGCGCGATACCGGAATCCTGCTGGTGTCCGACGAGGTCTATGAGCACATCGTGTTCGACGGTAAACCTCATGCCAGCCTGGCGCGCCGCCCGCTGCTGGCCGAACATGCATTCGTCATCTCTTCCTTCGGCAAGACCTATCACACCACCGGCTGGAAAATCGGTTACTGCTGCGCTCCCCGCCAGCTCAGCCAGGAGCTGCGCAAGGTGCACCAGTTCATGGTGTTCACCGTGTCGTCGCCCATGCAGTTCGCGCTGGCGGAATTCATGAACGATCCCAAGCCCTACCTGGACCTGCCGGCCTTTTATCAGGCCAAGCGCGATCGGCTCAGCCAAGGCCTGGCGCGGACACGCTTCAAACCCCTGCCCAGCCCGGGGACCTTCTTTCTGATGGCGGACTATTCGGAAATGTCGGATCTGCCCGAAGCGGACTTCGCTCGGTGGCTTACGGTTGACCATGGGGTGACCGTCATCCCGATCTCGGCCTTCTATCAACGGCCGGATGCCGCCGAGTCCAATCACCGCCTGGTCCGCTTCTGCTTCGCGAAGAAGGACGAAACGCTGGACGCCGCCCTGGAAAAATTGCAGCGCGTCTGAACACGTTTGTACGCGGTCGGCCACCAGATTGGCTGGCCGCTGTGGATAAACCCCCACGCAAGCCCCCTTGGAGCGCGCCAGACGCTTCAAGGGGGCTTTTTCTTACCCAGGGCTCATCCCAGGGACCCACAAGGGCTGGAAAACGCCAGAGCAAGGCCAGAGGCCTTGCTCTTCTCATTTTGCGAGACCTACCTGCGCAGAAAAGCAGCAGCCCCTGGAGTCTATCCACCTTCCACCCTGGATATCCAGGGATAAGTAGCCCTTCGGATGGCGACTTTGGTATCGCGGCTTGTGCCCGATGTTCCCACTATCCAAGTTGTTCAACTATCTTTTCTATATATAAAGACTAATGATGGATAAGGGCTGTGGATAACTGCATCAACTCAGAAAAAGTCCGGATTTTCAGAAACTTGTAGCGCTTTTGGCATGTGCAGCAGTTCTGTTTGCGATGTGCATGGATGTTGAGCAACTTTCGCGGTCGACATCGGAGACGGTATTTGTACCTATCCCGTCCACATGCTGTGCACAACCGCCCTGCTTAGTGCTTATCCACGGGCCGGCGCGAAGTTTCGAGCGCAAAGTATCGCTCTCCCTGTGGACAGGTCCGTCTGAAGAGCAAAAGTTGGGATGAACCGGCCATTGGGCCAAGTGTCGGCATGCAGACGGCTTCAAGTTGTCCACGCCGGATCCTGTTTGGCGTGACATTGCTGTACAGCGATCCTGCCGTGCGCTGCGCCAGCGGTGGATAAGCCACTGCCTCCCAGCTCGGGGAAACCGGTTAAGTACGCCTAGCGGCCTGCTTTTTGCCGTCTCTGTGGATAAAAAGCGATCGCCTACCCCTTGAATTCGCGAAAACGATCATTCAGTGATCAGATCCCCGTAGATCGCCATCCACCCGTCCGTCTCTGCTTCCGCGCAGAAAACTTATCCACGTCGACGTCGGTTTGGCGGCAAGTGAACGTACGCAGGCGGTCAAACCGCAGTGCGTCGGGACTGCACAACGGTCCCAAGTTCGCGTTGACAACCCCTACCCTCCAACCAAGACTCGATTACACGACCTTCTTTTCAGCAGGCGCAGCCTTGGGAGTAGGAGAAAAAGTGTTTTCACATCTTTTCTTCTATATATAAAGAATGATTATGGTGAGTGTCTGTGGATAACTACCTCAACTACGAAAATCTCCGTATTTTCAATAGCTTGGATAACTTTTCGGATGTGGACCAACTCTGTTTTGGCATTGGGGCAAAGTTGAGCAACTTTCGTCAGGGCCAGCGGAACGGGGTCTTGTCCAGATTTGTTCCACAGCGTGTGCACAATGACCGCGCTTAGACGTTATCCACAGGCCTTGGCGCTTGGCCGGAGATCGCTGTACACCTCTGCCACTCACTCCGAAACAGCCCAATCCGCATATCGATAGATCGATTAGTCGTTTTATTGGATAAATCTTTTTCGATAGCTAGGGTTTATCCGGAGTCCGACGCGGCGCACAATGCAGTCCATAGAGAAACGGTTCAGCAGGCGAGCGGTGGGTACCGCCCCCTGAACCGACCTAACCGGACTGGAGTTTGAAATGAAAATCCTAGCTAGCGCAGTTGTTGTTTCCTTGGCCATGATCGCCGGTGCCGCCCAAGCGGCCACCCCCCGGGGTGATTCCGACAACGTCCCCTTCCAAGGGACTTACGGTCAAGCCGACACAGGCGTGAGCCGCGCCCAGGTTCAAGCCGAGTTGGAACAGGCCAAGGCGTCTGGCCTGAGCACGATCGGTGACCTGAACAACGCCACCTTTCAGCAAGGCGTCAAGCTCAGCGAAGGCGACGACAGCGGCCGTACCGAATTCGCCTGATCGCGGCGTACACGAAGATATATGCAAGGACGGCGCACAAAGAGAATTCCAGAACGCCGTGAAGTGAGTACCGAAGCCCCGCTGATGCGGGGTTTTTTTTTGCGAGCCAGTCTGTTGCCGCAATGCGCGGGGGACGCCTTGCGAGGTCTGGTCGGCCTGGGGAAAACCTTGGGGATAAGCCTGGGGAAACGACGGGGATATGCTGTGGAAACCCTAGCGGGATTCCTGGGGAAAACGGGTGGAGAACCCTGTGAAAAGCCTGTGGATGGCCTGGGGGAAAAGCCGTTGAAACGGTGGAAAACCGTAGCTCGCCGTGGGCGCGACTAGCCCATTTACAGAGGGAAAGCCGCTGCGGACAGCCTTTCCGCCGTGGCGCAGGGCCGACCTGGAATCGGCCCTGTCAGCGAAGGCGTTTCTGGAAATGCATCTGATCTAGAAGCGCACCTGATCTTCCGCGACCAGCGGTGTTTGCAGATCGCGCTCGTCCATTTCCCAGATGATCAGGCGAGGAGGCGTCTGCTTCCACGCCGCGCTCTTGAAGTAGGCCTGGGCGGCGCCACCGAATTTGCCGCCATCGCGAGCAAAGTTGCCGACGGCCACCCCTAGCGCTTGGGATAACTGGGGCACGAAGGCCGAGGTGCGCGAATACGACGTGCCGATGAGCGCAAGCGTGGGCAGGCCACTGTCGCCGAACAGATCGTCCGCGCTATCCGGCGCAGGGGGGGAGGAAGTAGCGGATGTAGCGGGAGTAGCGGGAGTAGCGGGAGCAGTGACCGCGGGCGCGACTTCCGTTGTCCACGTGTGCTGCTGCACGACTTCTCCGGGCGGCTGCAGGCTGGTGGGCAGCCAGTCGACGCCTGCCAGGCGGACCAGGTCGCCAGGTCGCGGCGCCGGCGGCGATGCCGTGACGCGATAGCGCTGCGGCGGTTGCAAGGGCACGCCACTGCGCTTGACCTGCTCGGCCACCACGCGGGCCGCCGCGCCGGCGCCGGCCTCGGTCCAATGAGTATCGGTACGGTAATAGGCGTCCTGGCCCAGCCCGGCCAGCGCGGCACTCAGATCGACGGTCTTGACGCCCTGCCCTTCCAGCGTCTGGACCCAGCGCGGCAGCCTGTCCTGCAAACTCGCCGAGCGGTGCAGATCGCACAGGCGTGCCGCTTCGATACGGCTCTTGTCCGGCACCACGGCCACCAGCAACTCGATGCCGCGCTTGGCCAGCGACTGCTGCAATTGCACCACGACGTCGGCGCGCGCTTTCTCGTTGGCGTCACCGTTGGGATGCACTTGCAACTCATCGCCCAGGAAAAGCCAGCCTGGGCAGCCGCGGCGCACGCGATCACCCAGGTCGCCCAGGGTCAGCCAGCCCAGCCCACGCTGCAGCCGTGCCGCCTCGCTGCTGAAATCCATATCGGCCAGGCGCGTCGACATGTCATGGGTTACGCCGCCATCCAGAATACGGTCGACCGACATGTCGTCAGGCAGGAAGGTGTGGTCGCCGGTCCAGGTCCACCATGCGTTGCTGGCCGCGCCGGCGGCCATGAAGGCCACCAGCACGACGCCGGCCAGGCGCGCGGTGCGCCGGTTCAGCATATTGGGATTGAGGGTAGGCGGTTGTTCGGGGCGAGTAGTCATCGTGTGCGCCTCAGAACTGGAAGTAAAGGAAAGGTACGGCACCGCGCGAGGCGATCAGTGCGTAGGCCAGCAGGAAGCCTGCCACGGGCCACACGGCGCTCCAGACAACGCGCGCACGCGTGGGTGGCCGCGACGACCACCATGGCTGCAGCGCCGGCAATACGCAGCACAGTATGCCCAATGCGGCGGCGAGCCAGTGTGCGGGCCGCAGCGTGTAAGACATGGCATCGCCCAGGCCTGCGCCATTGAAGCCGAACTGGCCGCTATACATGGCCAGCGCCGTGTGGAAATTGGTGGCGCGGAAGATGGTCCAGGCCAGCATGACGAACAGCAGCGTAAGAATGCGCGACAGCCATACCGGTATCGCGGGCAGGCCGTTGCTGCTCCACGCGCGCGCCACGGCCAGCGCGGCGCCATGCGCCAGGCCCCACAGCAGGAAGTTCCAGCTCTCGCCGCCATGCCACAAACCGGCAATGGCCATGGTCAACAACAGGTTGCGATAAGTCTTCCACACCGCGCCGCGATTGCCGCCCATGGGGATGTAGAGATAGTCGCGGATCCAGCTGGACAGCGACAGATGCCAGCGGCGCCAGAAGTCCTGGATGCTGCGCGCGAGATAAGGGTTGTTGAAGTTCTCGGGCAGATGGAAGCCCATCATCAAGCCCAGGCCTATCGCCATCGCGCTATAGCCGGCGAAGTCGAAAAACAACTGCAGCGTGTAGGCCCCGCAGCCTATCCATGCATCGGCCAGCGATGGCTGGTGCAGCGCGAACGCGGCGTCGACCACCGGTGCCAGCGTATCGGCGATCAAGACCTTCATGCTCATGCCGACCATGAAGCGCCGTGCACCCAGGCAGAAATTCTCCCAATCCATCGTGCGATGGGCCATTTCCTTGTCGACCCAGGCCCAGCGGATGATGGGGCCGGCGATGAGCTGGCCGAACATGGCTTTGTAGGCCGCGAAATCGATGAAGTTGCGTTCGGCGCGCACATCCTGGCGATAGACGTCGACCAGGTACGACACGGCCTGCAGCACGAAGAAAGACAGGCCGGCTGGCAAGGCCACGCGCTCCCAGGCCAGCGGTATGTGCCCGCCCATCGCCGCGATGTCGTTGAACGTGGACACCAGGATGTTGGCGTACTTGTACCAGCACAGCACACCGGCGTTGGCCGTCAACAGCAGCACCAGCAGCGCCTTGCGTCCGCGGCCGGCGCTGAACTGTTCGATCAACAACCCTCCCCCCCAGGCCACCACCGTCACCGCGATGAGCAGCAGCAGATAGATGGGCTTGAGCCAGCTATAGAACAGCCAACTGCCGACCAGAAGGACGAAGTTGCGCGCGCGCTGCGGCGACAGCGCATAGATCACGAGGAACGCCGGCAGAAACAGCGTCAGGAATTCCAGGGAGGCGAAGACCATTGCTCGATTATTTTCGTGTCAGTGGAACGTTTGAAGCCGTCGCGGGATAGCGGCGGGCGGGAAGGCAGGATTAGAATCAGCGCCATGATGACCAAGCCGAAATTCTTCCGCCGAATGCTTGCCGCAATAGGCCGCGTAACGGCGCTTGCGACGATAACCTTGTTGTCTTGCCAGGCCATGGCGCAGAGCGTCGCCATTACCTTCGACGATGGCCTGGATCCCCGCATCGAGCCACGCGCGGCGCAATGGAACGCGCATCTGCTGGACACGCTCGCCAAGCATCACGTCCGCGCCATGGTGTTTCCGGCTGGCGTCGTCGTGGACAGTCCCGCGGGCCTGGCGCTCGTACGTGCCTGGGGCGCGGCCGGGCATTCCGTCGGCAACCATACCTACACCCATCAGGGATTCGTCGACAGCGCGACGCCCGAGGCATTCATGCAGGACATCCTGCGTGAACAGAAGCTCGTGGGCGCGATGCCTGGCTGGTGCCCGCGCGTGCGGCTGCCTTATCTCAATGAAGGCAATACGCCTGAACGGCGCGGCCGGCTCTATGCCTTGCTGGCCCAGCATGGGTATGGCGTGGCGCCAGTCACGATAGGCATCGACGACTGGAACTACAGCGCCCGCTTCATCGAAGCGGCGAACAAGAATCCTTCGTTGAACGTCGATCAATTCCGTAAGCCCTATCTCGACCGGATGTGGCAGGAAGTGCAGAAGCAGCAAGCGTTCTGGCAACAGCAGTTGGGCCGCAGCCCGGTGCACGTACTGCTGCTGCACACCAACGGCCTGAACGCGGTTGTGTTGCCGGATATCCTGGCGATGTTCGAAAGCCACGGCTGGACCTTCGTCGATCCCGCCGTGGCCTTCACGGATCCAATCTATCAGCGCCCCTACACCGCCGCCGATGGCACGCAGCGTCCGCTGCCGATACCCGCTTGCCGTTGACCCCGCGCGTGGGATGACGGCATGCGAGGACGCCATGTCAGCGCGCCACCGTATCGGTCGCCTTGAATATTCTTGAGCTCTTGCCGGCCGGTACGAGGAACACGGTGTAGCGTTGTCCGGCTTCCAGGGTGCCCAGGTCCAATGGTTGGCCGACGGCTTGGCCGCCGCAGGAAAGCTGCACGCTCAGGGGGACCGGATTGATCTGGCGGCGCTTGACCTGGCCTTCGGGTACGCCGTCGAGCAGCACGACGTTGCGGCCCGCGGCCAGCAACGCGGCCGACGCGCACTGCGCGTCGACGTTGTAGAACGCGACCGATGCCTTCAACGCATTGAAGTCGTCCGGCGATTCAAGCACGGTGACGCTGCGCAGGCCGCCCGCCGCATCGTCCAGGCCGATGACGCTGGCGAATTCGCCAGGCTTCACGGTGACCGACACGTTCTGCTTGGCGGTGCCCCGCGCCAACACGCCTTCGATGGCCTTGCCGGCACGAATGGCCATGAAGTCCGAAGCCGGCTTGGCGGCATCCAGCGAGATGCGCGCGTTCGAACCGGTAGCGATGACGTCGACGGGTTTTTCTCCGCCGTTGACGAAGCGCACGAAGGACGAATCTTCCGCGGGGCCGGTCTCGTACAGAGGAACTTCCACGGCCATCGCGGCAGTGGTCGAAAGCATGCCGGCGAGCGCCAGCAGGATCAGCGAATTTTTCATTTCTTCTTCAGCTTCGAAATAGCGGGAGAGGCCTGCAGCGCAGCGATGATGCCTTTGGTCCAGCCGGCATAGCCGGTCTGCGTGAAGTGTTCACCGTCCAAGGTTTGCCACTCGCCAGGCTTGGAAAACTTCAGGGAATCGACGTACTCGCAAGGCGCCACGTTCGATGCCAGGAACTTGGACACTTCCACCGTGCGCGCATTGTTCTTGCTGTACGGGCCGCCTTCCGTGCCCCACGCGGGACCCACCCAGATGCACGTCGTGTTGGTTGCCGCGATGGCCTTGGTCAGGCCCGTGGTTTCCTGCCAGGCCCAGGTCTTGGGAAACACCGGCTTGTCGTAGGATCCCATGGTGTCGCCCATGATCACGATGACGACATCCGGCTTGTCCTTCTGGATCAGTTCGGTGATTGGCGTCGTACGCGCTTCCTTGCCCAACACCACGGCGGGTTTGTTGTCGACCTGGTCGGCGCCGCAATCCACGGGCGTTGCCTTGAGGAATCGTCCCGGGCTGGCTCCGCAGGCGCCCACGGTATGGACATGGGCGGCACCCTGCGCCAACAAGGCTTTTTGCAGGGGATCGCGCAGATAGTTGTTCAGGGTCAGGTGGCTTTCGCCAATCACCAGCAAGGTCAGACCTGCCAAGGCGGACACGGGCATGATAAGAACTCCGGAGTGCTGCGCCTGCCCTACGCGGCAGGCGCGTGGTTCATTACGGCTTGAGTTTCTTCACGCCAGGCAGCTGCAGCAGGGCATCGGAAATGCCCTTGCCCCAGGCCTTGTAGGCGGTGGTGGTCAAGTGCTGGCCATCGGTGCTGCCCCACTCGCCCGGCTTGGACATCTTGGTCGAATCGATGTACTCGCACGGGGCGACGTTGGTCGCCAGGAACGACGAGATCTGTTGGACGCGCGGGAACGTCTTCTGGTATTTGCCGCCTTCGCTGCCCCAGGGCGGACCCACCCAGACGCAAGCGGTGTTGGTGGCGGCAACAGCTTTGGTCAGCGAGGTTACTTGCTGCCAGACCCAGGTCTTGGGAAACACGTCCTTGTTGTAGCCACCGATCGTGTCGCCCTGGACGATGATCACCAGGTTGGGCTTGTCACCGGAGATCAGTTGCGCGATGGGCGTGGTGCTGGCGGTCTGCTTGTGCACCACGGCGTTCTTACCGATGCGTTCCGCGCCACCGCACGTACCCGGTGTGACGGTGAGCCATTCCGTCGGCGTCGAGCCGCACACGCTGACGGTATGGACCTGCTTGGCACCATTGGCCAGCAGGTTGTCCGACAGCGTGTCGATGAGGTAACCGGGATAGCCCAGGTGGCTGTCACCCACGACGAGGATGGTGAGGCCCGTAAGGACGGAAATCATGTTGCTGACTCCTGAAAATTATCGAATGCGTTTCAACGGCTGTACGGCGAGCGATACGGCACGACCGGCATGTCCAGCGGACGGGTTTGCGGATAGAACGTATAGCGCAGGTACAAGCCGCCTGCGTACTGTCGGTAGTCGCTGGCGTTGTCGGCGCCAACCGTCGCACCGACGAACCAGTTGTTGGCCAGTTGGTACTCCGCCGCGGCCGAAAGGTTGTAGCCCACGCCAGTCTTGGATTGGCCGGAGTAGGTTGCCCCGTCGCCCAGGCCCAGCGCCGCGGCCGCCGCTACCGCCTGGGCCTGGCGTGAGGCGCTGGTCGGGAAATAATCGGCACCGCTTTCGTGGAAGTGCTGGATGCCCACGGAGCCTTGCAGCTTGTAGCTGAAGCGGTCCATGCGTTCGGCCCACGTGATCGGCACGCTCAGCGCGTAGAACTCCTGCGGGCTGAAATAGCCGCCATTGCCGTAGGTGAAGAAGCGTTGGTTGCGGTTGTAGAACGTGCCGCCCAGATTCAAGCCCGCCGTCAACATGCGGTTGGTGTCGCGCACCAGGTATCGATAGACACCACCGCCCACTTCGGCACGGGTGTTCGATGCGACGTTGCTGCCGTCAAGGTACTGCCACGAACCGTAGCCGTACACGCCGTAGGTGGGCTTGTCGGTGCCGATCTGGCCCGAGATGCCGGTGGCCGTGACGGCACCCCAACTGTCGCCCGTGCGTGAGTCGCGTGCGCCTGCGAATGACAACAGGCTGTCGGTCACCGCGCGGCGCGATGCGCCTATCGAGAAATAGCTGCCGGCCGCGGGATTGATGGCGCCCTTGTACTCGATACCGCCCACGACATTGCTGCGCTCGAAGCCCAGGGGCGTGGTGCCGATGTCGCCGGAGAGGTTCTTCATCTCGTAGCCGACCGACAAGCCGACGCCGCTGTCTTTCTGCGAACCGGGGCTTCCAACGATGCCCGCCTGCTGCGCGAGCGTGGCGGCTGGGCCGCCGCCGAACTGGCTGCTGTTGTAGATGTCGCTGCCAACGGAGCGCGCATTGAGCTGCACGGGCGTGGCGCGCAAGGACAGCTTGCCGTCGCCGACCGGCAGGCGTACTTCCACCGGTTCTTGCACGGTGGTCAGGCGGCTCATGCCGTCCTGGCCGTTGTTGGACTGTACGAACGCACCGACGCGGACTTCCGGCGAACGTTCCGCGCGGATCTCCTGCAGATCGTTCTGCATGGCGGTGAGGTCGGATGGCGAAGCGTTGGCCGATGCCGGCCGCGCGGACGTGGTGGCCACGGACTGCGGCACGGTGATGGCTTGCCCCGAGCCGCCAGGCGTAAGAGGGAGTGCCACTTGCACGTCTTGCGACACGGGTGCCGGCACGGCCGCGTTGGCGTTGGCGTTGGCGCCGTAGCCTGCGCTGTTGGCTGCGCGGTTGTCAACGCTGCTGCCTGCGCTGTTGCCCGGATAAGCGGCAGCGAACGCCGCGGGCGACGCACCCGCAATCGTCGCATTCGAGCCGGGCGTCGCGGCATAGCCCACAGGCGGCGCGGCCGCGGGCCCCGTCGACGGATATGCCAGCAAGGTTGCCGCGTCCTGCGGGCTGCCAGGCACGGCGTAGGCTTCGGTCCTGCCCGCATCGGGCAAGTCCTGCAGCGCCGAATTCATGGCCGACTGCGACATCGCCGAGTTCTTGCGGAAAGGATTGTCCGACACGCCGGCTTGCACCGCGGCCGGCGCCATCGCCACTTGCGTGGGCTGCCTGCTGCGCTTGATATCGATGGCGGCGGTAAGGAGTTCCTGTGCCTTGCCGGTCCTGCCGTTGGCGCGGTAGATGCGCGCCGCGCTGGCCAGGACATCGGGGTCGTTCGGTGCCGTTGCGACGGCGCGTTCGAGCATGCCGTTGGCGTAGCGGGTATCGCCTGTCTGCGATGCCACTTGCGCGGCGCCCAACATCAGGCTGGCATTGTTCGGATCGCTCGCCAGCGCTTTGTTATAAAGCTCCTGCGCCTTGGTATTGTCACCGGCATCGGCATACATGCGCGCGAGCGCCGCGATGACCAGCGGATCGTTGGGACGCTTCTTCATCGCGGGCGCCAGGACGTCATAGGCCTGGGCCACATCGCCGCGGCGGCGCAGCAGTTCGGCTTGCCGCACGGTGTACAGGAACACCAGGTTTTCCTGTTGCCGCGCTTGCGCGGGCGTGAGCTGCTGGGCCTGAATCTGGCGCAACACCTTCGCCGCTTCGACGTCCTGTTCGGTCTTCACCAGCATGCCGGCGTAAGGCAGCAACACATCGGGGCGGTTACCGTTCGGGCCCGTTTGCAGCTGGCGCAGCAAGGCCATGCCGCGATTCGGATCGCCCGCGTCCGCATAGGCCTGCGCCACCGCGCCGACCAGCGCGGGGTTCTGCCCGGCCACGGGTTCGAGTTGTGCGAGCAAAGCGCGCGCTTCCTGCGTGCGGCCGTCCTTGCCCAGATCGGCGGCGTAACGCACTTGCAGCTGGAAGTCCGCTTGGGCTTCGGTACTGGCCATGGCCGGCGTGCGCTTGGCCTGCGGAATGCGCGCCAATGTCTGTTTGGCCTTGTCCCATTCACTCAACTGCATCGACAGCAACGCACTGGCGTACAGCGCATCGGGCGAATCGGGATTGGCTGCCAGGGCGCTGTCGACGATGCGGCGGGCTTCGCTCGTATTGCCCTTGTCCACGTAGTAGCGCGCCAGCTCCAGACGAATCCAGGGATTGTTGGGATCGTCGCGCATGGCGTCTTCGAGCACGCGGCGCGCGCCTTCGGCGTCGCCGCGCTGTTCGGCGGCGCGGGCACGGCCGGCCGCCACCGAGGCGCGCAGTTGGCTCAGGTCGCCCAGGTCGGCCTGTTGAGCCGGGGTCAGGCTGTTGACCAGCTGCATGGCCTGGTCGGTACGGTCCGTCTGCGCCAGGATACCCACCAGGCCGCTGAGCGCTTCACTATTTTTCTTGTCGGTGGCAAGCACCGCGCGATAGGCCTTTTCCGCGGTGACCAGATCGCCTTGTGCCGCGTACAGGCGCGCCGTGGCGTTGCGTCCCGCTGCTTCACGCGAGTCCAGGCGCATGGCCTGCTCCAGGAAGCTGCGTGCGGACACCAGATCATTGGCTTCCAGCGAAGCATTGACCTGGCCGATGAGATTCCAATAGCGCGCCGTGTTCAGGGACTTGTTCCAGCGCGCGCCGCCGGGCCGCGAGGCGGCGCGTGACAGCAGCCGCTCGGCTTCGGGCATATTGTTTTGCTGCATGCGGACCACGCCCAGGCCGCCCAGGGCATCGGCGTTGTCCGGGGATTCTTGCAGCTTGGCATTGAATTCGCGTTCGGCCGCGCTGGTGTCTTCACGCTTGAGCGCGGCGAAGCCGCGTGCCAGGCGCGGATCCTGCGTCGGCACGGCTGCGCCACCGCGCGCGGCGGTGCGTACCTGCTGCATCTGGGCGCGAATCTCGGCGTCGTCCGGATGCTTGGCCAGATAGGCTTCGAACAGCGGTTTTTCTTCGGGGCGCGGCGCACCCAGCCAGGTCAGTGCGTAGCGCCAGGATTCCGACGCGGCGCCACCGATGTCAGGCCGTTGCGCCAACTGCTGCAAGCGCCGGATGCCCTCGACGCGGGTGCGTTCGTTGCGGGCCATGTGCTGCGCCAGCGGCAAGGCAATCAGAGGATTTCCAGGCGTTTCCCGATCGAGGCGCTGCAAGCCCTGGATTGCACGTTCCAGGCCGCCGTCGGTGTAGCCCAGGAAGGTGTAGTACTCGCGCGCCACCATGCCTTGCGGCGTCTTGCCGCCCAGCGCCTTGTCGAACTGCGCGATGGCGGCCACCATGCCGGCGTTATTGTTGTTGTTGGCGGCATCCTGCGCCATCAGGCGCGCCTTTTCCATGTCGGCTTTGCCGGGATCGGTGGCCAGCCGCAGGTCCTGTTCCAGTTGCGGCACATAGCGGCTGTCAGGTGCGGCCGCGCGCAGGCGGGTCAGGTAATCGCGCGCTTGCGCGAGCTGCTGCTTGCCTATCGCGATGGAGGCCATGCCGTACAGCGCTTCGGGCTGCTTGGGATCGGTCAACAGCAGTTTTTCCCAGGCCTGCGCGGCTTGCTCGGGCTTGCCCTGCTCGCGCCAGTAGCGGCCTTGCTCCACCAGCGTGCGGGAAGCATCGTCCTGCGACCAGGCTGGCGGATGGGCCAAGGCGGCCAACAGTCCAAGCGCTACCGTGTGACGGCGTGCGGACATGATTTCTCCCACTCTAATTGGATTTGCCCCGTTTGCCGGAAGCGATAACGGCCGTCTAGCCACGCAGTGCTGAACATGCTGAGCACGTAATCATAATAAGGAGGCTGACGCTGTGCCACCTGGGTCGGCGCAAGGCTCTGATTCCATGCGAACCGCACGCGTCCCAGTTGGCTTTCGATCAAGTTCTTTTGTCCCGATGCCTGCAGATACGGCAGCAGCGCGGCCGAAAAACCGAACGGTCCCGTGCCGGAGGTCCGGCCCGTGTACACATCGACTTTTTCCGGCGGCGCGCCATCTTGCGCGGTGGCCTGCGCCAGGCCGGCCAAGGCCTGCAGCAAAGGCTTGGCCAGGGGATCGGACGGCGGGGTCATGCCGGCCCACATATAGGCGCGTATGGCGTCGTAGCTGCCAACCGAACCTTTGTCGGGATCGGGTCCGAATCTGCCCACGCCATCCTTGTCGACGTCATAGGCCACCCAGTCGGGCACATAGCCGCGCGGGCTGCTTTGCTGGACCAGGCGCAGCGTGTTGTCGGCGATCCTGCCCCACGGGCCTTGTGGCGACGCTTTCTCCATACGGCGCAGCACGGGCACCGGCAGATAGCTGGGATTGGCGCGCCATTGATTCGGTCGTGTGAACCCTTGCGGGCCAGGCAGCAGCATGGTGCCGAAGCCGGTGAACTCAGCGACTTCATTCTTCTCGATGAGCGCCAGCAGCGTCTGCGCATCGTTCGCATAGGCCGGCTGGTTCCAGACGCGCGCGGCTTCCAGCAGGGCATAGACGAACCACAGATCGGCATCGGAGGCCGAGTTGCTGTCGATCACACCCCAGGAACCATCATCGCGCAGGCCCCAGAACCAGGCCGGCAGGCGTTGCGATATATCGCTGCCCGCCAGGTTGTTCACGGACCAGCGCCAAAGGCGATCGAAGGTATCGCGATCGCCCGCCACCAGCGCGAAGAACATGCCGTAGGACTGGCCTTCCGACGAACTGTGGCGGCGCGCCGTGCTGGCGTCGAGCACGCGGCCGTCCGCTTGCACATAGTGGCGTTTGAAGTCGTCCCACTTGGACCAGGCAGGCGCCGCGCACAAGGCCGTGGGCGCGGCGTTCGCCGTGGTCGGTGCCAGGGGCGCGGCCAGGGCCAGCAACAGCCCTGCCAGGCCGCGGCACAGCACGCGGACGGGTAGCAGGGACGGGCCAACGGTGGCGGTCATCATCGCTGGGCGGGTTTCTTGAGTTCTTCCACGGAGCTGCGGGCCTATGGCGTCGACTTGGGCTTGCGACGCAGCAGGCTCAGCAGGAATGCCAGCACCGCCAGCGCGATCAGCATACCGATGATCAAGCCGGCCAGCGTCAGGTTCGGATTGATGGAAGACAGCCACCAGTCGATACGCTTGAAGAAACTCAAGGTCCCCACGTAGTACTGATGCTCGCCCACCAGCGAATCGACCTGCTTGCCGCGAATGATCGCCAGGCTGCCCTGGATGGGGTGCTCGTAATCCTTGCCGCCGATCAAGGCCGACGTGGCATCCTGCAGGCCTTCAGGCTGGTTGCTGGCGATGAGGACCACGCTGCGCTTGTTTTCGCGTGGCGACTCGAAACCGGCCACCACGGCGCTGACGCCGCTGCTGGTATAGGCCAACGCCGTACGGGGGCGTTGTTCATCCTGGCGCGGATCGATGTGGAACCAACCCAATACGCGATAGACCAGATCCGATACCGCGAAGCGCCCGCTGTTCTCGTAGGCGGCGGGCATGCGCGCGGCCCAATCCTTCAGCCATGCCTGGTCGGCCCCCGATGCGATGACCAGCAGATCCTTGTCGGCGGGCGCCGTGGACGCCTGCTGTGCTTTCACGACCGTGACGCCGGTGGCGGGATAGCCGGTGGATTCGCCCATGCGGCCCATTACCGTCAAGTACGCACCGTATTCCTGCGCGCCGGCGTTGCTGCCCAGCACCACCGCGGTTTCCGACAGGTCGGCCATGCGCGTGAAGGGGAAGCCGGCCTGCGTGAAGGCGGCCAGGTTGGGCATGGCGATGAAGTGCGGATAGCCGCTGACATCGATGGTCGATTCGGGATCGATGGCACCGCGCACGTTGTCGATGATGATGTCGCGGCACTCGCCCTGCTTGATATAGTCGTACATGTAGCGGAACTGCAGTTGCGAGCGCGACTTCAACAATTCCAGCGGCACTTCGATCTGTGCCTGCATGGGCAGGCTTTCATCCGGCAGCACTTGCGCGCGCAGCGTCTCGCCGTCCGAAATCTTCTCCAGCGCGAACAGGGGAATCGACTTGACGAACTGGTTGTCCACGCTGAACAGCAGCGACGAGTTCACCGACGTCGGTTGCGGCGTGTAGCGATAGTGCAGATTGACGGGCACCTTGTTCTCGCGCCAGCCGAACAGATCGGGCGGCACGCGCACGTCCATGCGGATGATGTCGGGGCTGTAGCCCGATACGTTCAGGCGCTTGGCGTCGATCAACTCGCCGAAGGAAACCGGGCGGTCCGTACGCAGCCACTTGGGAGCGTCGTAGGGTTTGCGGGCTTGCAGATCGGCGAACTGCGTGATGGTGGCCGAAGGACCGGTCAGCGTCTGGCTGCCGGTGACCAACGCATTGGCCGCCTGCTTCAATTCCTGCGCGTTGCGGCCCATCACCACCAGCAGCTTGCCATTGGGATCGGTGGGATTGGCGGTGACCGCCAGCGTCGGGCCTTGCAGCGGCGTCGATACGCCAGGCGCGGTGGCGCCCACGGCGAACACGACGGCATTGCCTTGCGCGGGCAATTGCGCGACCGTGGCCGGGAAGCGCGCGCCGCGGTAGCTGGCCAGCGCGCCGAACCACGACGACACCGCACCGGCCGCTTCCAGCATGGCCGTGTCAGGCGCGGCCGCGAAGACGAAAGGCAGTTGCAGCGTGCGTGCATCGCGGCGGTCGAAGAACGGCTCGGGCAGCCGGGCCAGGTCATCGGGCAATTGCACCGGCGACGTTGCCAGTTCCAGCTTGCTCTGGTTGCTGATGTTGGCCCACAAACTCGAATGCAAGGGATCCTCGCAATTCATGGTGTAGTGGCCGATCAGCTGCAGCCGCAGATTGCTGAACGCGGTGATCAGGTAAGGCGGAATGTCGACGGTGCGTTGCAGGTTGACCCCTGCCGTTTCCTTGGGCACCGGTATGGTGGCGGCCACCTCATCGTTGACCAGCACATTGATGTGCGAGATGTCGGCCAGCAGCGCCGGTGAGTACGTGTAACGCACATCCAGGCGCGCCCCGGTCACCACTTCGTCGTTGCGCACGCTGAAAGCCAGCGTGTTGCTGCCGTCGATGCCGCGCAGGTTCAAGGGATATTGCGCACCCAGCTGTTCCAGCGTGTAGGTGAGGTCGGCCTTGAACGGCGCCGGCGTTGCGGTGGCGGCCGGCGTCGTTGTTGCCGGTGCCGCCGCGGAGGCCCCCGGCGGCTGCGCCGGCAACGTGGGGGCGCGGCTGGCGGGCTGGGCCACGGCCTGCGCACCCAGCACGCAACTCATCAACAGCGCGGACCACTTTGCGATGGCGGGACGCAAGGTGAAGGTGTGTGCATCGGACTTGCGCATGGCGGGGGTCTTTTCTTGGCGTTGGACGGTGGACATGTTCAGGATCCGAGGCGGCGATGCGCACGGGCACGCAGAGACAGGTAGAGCAGCACGGCGATGACCAGCGCGCTGATGACCAAGGCGCCGACCAGGGTCAGCGGATGGTTGGAGAAGAACCACTGCAGGCCCAGCCACGTCGGCAGCGAACCGACGTAGTAGCTCTGCTCGTCGAGCACGGTCAGCGCTTGCTTGCCGGAGACCACCGTGAGGTTGCCGCCTATCTTGTGCTGCAGGTCTTCCACTCGGTTGTTCGTATCGCGGTTGGCCAGCACGGCATCGACGGCGGCATTCAGGCCGTCGACGTTGGCGCCTGATACCAGCACCACGCTGCGGCCCGATTGCAGCGGCGACTCCAGGCCGGCGACGGTGGCATTGGCGCCGCCACCGACATATGTCAGCTTCAGATTCGCCGTGCGCTTGTGGTCGCGCGGATCGGTACCGAACCAGTTGGCGATGCCGGCGAACCAGTCGGACAAGGCGAACTTGCGTTGGTTGCCATCGAAACCGTTGGGCAGATAGGCGCTCCATTGCTTGACCAAGGGCTGGTTGGCGCCCGAGGCCAGGACCAGCAGGTCCTTGTCCTTCACGCCGTCCACGTGCGCAGCCTGGGCCACTGTCACGCCAGTGGCGGGATAGCCCGTGGATTGGCCCATGGTCCCCAACAACGTCAGATAGGCGGAGTAGTCGGTCACGGTGGCGTTGTCGGGCAACACCACCGCGGTTTCCGACAGGTCGGCCATGCGCGTGAACGGGAAGCCGGCATCGGCGAACAGCGACAGATCAGGCATGGCCGCGTATTTCGGCAAGCTGGAAATGTCGATGCTGGAACCGGGATCGATGGCGCTCTGGATGTTGTCGACGATGTTGTTCTGGCACTCGCCCAGCTTGGCGTACTCGTAGACGTAGCGGAACTGCAGCGCGGTCAAGGGCGGCAGCAGATAAGGCGGCACCATTACCCGCGCTTCGCCTTCGGACGTCGGCAGGTTGGACAGTTTGCTGTACACGGACGACGTGCCGTCATTGAGCATGAAGCTGCGTACCAACTGGTCGCCGGCCACCATTTCCATGACGGACTGCGTGGCGCTGGGACGCGGTGAATAGCGGTACTTGAGGTCGACCGGCACGCCGTCGCTATGCCAGCCGAACAGGCCAGGCGGCATGCGCAGGCTGATATTGACAGGCGCGGGGCGGTGGCCATAGACGTTGAGCGCGCGCGCGGCCGCCAGCTCGCCGAACAGCACGGGACGATCGCTGCGCAGCCAGTTCGGTGCGTCGTAGGGTTTGCGCGGCCCCAGTGTCTTCAGTTCCGTGATGCGCGCCGTGGGGCCGGACAGGGTCTCGTTGCCCAAGCCCAGGGCGATGGCGGCCTGCTTCAGCTCCTTGGCGTCGCGGCCCATCACCAGCAACAGCTTGGCATGCGTATCGTTCGGATTGTTCACCATGGCCAGGGTCGGGCCTTGCAGGGCCGGCGCCTGCAAGCCGGCGATCGTATCGCCCTGCTGCAGCAGCACGACCGCATTGCCCTTGGCGGGCAGATCCTGGATGCTGGCGGTGAACTTGGCGCCGCGATAACCCGCCCGCGCGCCGAACCAGGACGAGACGATGCCCGCGCTTTCCAGCCGCGCCGCGTCGGGCGTGCGGCCCAGCACGATGGGCAGGTCCAGCTGGCGGATGTCGTGGCTGTCGAAGAACGGCGCGGGCAGCAGCGCCAGGTCGTTGGGCAGGTCCACCGGCAGGACCGTCAGGTCCAGCGTGCTGCGGCCGGCGACGTCGGCCCACAGGCTCGAATGCAACGGATCTTCGCAGCTCAAGGTGTAGTGGCCGACCAGCTGGATGTCGAGCCGGTTGAATTCGGTCAATGCGGGCACCGGCAGCGCGACGGTGCGTTCCACCGGATCCGCCGACGTTTCCTTGGGCAGCGCGATGCTCTGCGCCACTTCGCCGTTCAGCATGATCTTCAGGTGGGACAGATCCGGCAGCAGGGACGGCGAATACGTATAGTTCAGATGAACGTTGGCACCGATGATGGTCTGGTCGATGCGTTGGGCAAACCCCAGGCCGTTGATGCCATCCACACCGCGCAGCGGTAGCGCCGACTGGCCGCTCAGGCGCGACAGCGGAATCGAGTAGGTATAGGCACCTGGCGGCAATGGGGCCGGTGGGACCACCGCGGGCGGCGTGGCCTGCCCGGTGGCAGCGGTGGCGGGATCAGCAGGCGCAGGGTCGGTGGGTGCGGCCATGGCGCGCGACGAAGCGAGCGATAGCAGGGCCGATACCAGGGCGGGCAATACGCGCGAGCGGCGCAGCAGGAGCGGTCGCGCTTCGAGCCTGGGGGTCATCGATCTATCGTCCTTCATTGCTTGGTGGATACAGACGCCGGGCGGCGCAGGCCCGCGAGGGCACGGTCACGCAGCTGGCGCAGCAGCAGCGAGAAGCCGCGCATGCCGATTTGGGATATCTGATAAAGCGCGGCCAGGGGCGAGTCGGGCGCCATGCTGCCCCACGTCAAGGCCCAGGTGTCGGCGCGGCCGAAGGTCATCTGCACCAGCTCTTTTTCCTGCTCGATGCTCAACTCGCGGAAGCTCACGCCCAGGCGGCCGCCCTGGCTGAACGTCACCAAGGCGGGGAAGATCGCTTCTTCCTCATGGCGGAACACCGAAATATTGACCTGCATGCCGGTAGGCACGATCACGCCGGCGGGCAAGACCAGGCCCAGGCCGCCTTGCGAGAAATCGCTGGTATCGCACGCCACCGTGCGGCCGTCAGGCAGCGTCAGCATGGCCGGCAGCGCCACCGCCACGCGCGGCGCATTGCGCAGTTGGCGCACTTCGCCGGCCACCGCGACGCTGGCGCTGGTCATGATGATGTTGTAGACCGTCCACGCCAGGTTCAGCACGATGGTAAAGCGATGGTCGATGTCGCCGCTGTCCTGGACCAGGCTGATCAGGCCAACGATGAGCCCCGCCAGATTCAGGGTCAGCAGTACCACGTAGGGCCGTGCCAGCGTCCAGTCGAAGTACGACTCGCGGATGATGCCGCCCTTGGCGGTCACGTTGAACTGGGCCGCTTTGGGGCGCAGCAGCGCCATCATCGCCGGCTTCATGATGTACCAGGCCAGCACCGATTCGTAGACTTCGTTCCAGAACGAATGGCGGAACTTGCCCTGGATGCGCGAACCCGTCAGGTTGGACAGGATGACGTGCGGCAGCGCATACGCGGCCACCATGATGGCCGAAGCCTGAAAGACGTTGGCGTGGAAGAACAGATAGGCCAGCGGCGTCGTCAGGAAGATCACGCGCGGCAGGCCGAAGAAGAAGTGCAGCATCGCGCTCAGGTAGCACATGCGCTGGCCCAGCTTCAGGCCCTTGCCCAGCAGCGGATTGTTGACGCGGATGATCTGCGCCATGCCGCGCGCCCAGCGCGTACGCTGGCCGATGTGGCGCGACAGGTTCTCGGTGGCCAGCCCGGCCGCCTGCGGCACGGCCAGGTAGGCGGTGTTGTAGCCGGCGCGGTTCATCTTCAGCGCGGTCAAGGCGTCTTCGGTCACGCTTTCGGTGGCCACGCCGCCGACTTCCAGCAAGGCCGAACGGCGGATCACCGCGCACGAACCGCAGAAGAACGTGGCATTCCACAGATCGTTGCCGTCCTGCACCACGCCGTAGAACAACTCGCCTTCATTCGGCACGTTGCGGAAGGTGTCCAGATTGCGTTCGAACGGATCGGGCGAGAAGAACACGTGCGGCGTTTGCAGCATCGCCAGCTTTTTGTCCTTGACGAACCAGCCCATGCATATCTGCAGGAAGGACCGCACCGGGATGTGGTCGCAATCGAAGATGGCGACGAAGTCGCTGTCGGTCTTGGCCAGCGCGGCATTGATGTTGCCGGCCTTGGCGTGCTTGTTGTCCGGCCGCGTCAGGTAGTTGGCCCCGGCTTGCTCGCAGAACTCACGGAACTCGGGGCGGCGGCCGTCGTCCAGCACGTAGACCTTGAAGCGGTCGGCCGGCCAGTCCATTGCCAGCGCGGTCAGCACCGACTGGCGCACCACGTCCAGCGGCTCGTTGTAGGTGGGAATGAAGATGTCGACCGAGGGCCAGCGCGTGGCGTCGGCGGGCAGCGGCGCGGGTTTGCGATGCAAGGGCCACGCGCTCTGGAAATAGCTGAGCAGCATCATCGACAGCGCATAGATCTCCGCGAACAGGAGGGCGTAGCCGAAGAGGTTGTCCAGGAAGCCGTGAAAACCCAGGGTGTCGGTGATACGCCACCACATATAGCGCACCGAGGTGGTGATGGACAGCATCACCATCACCAGGGTGGCCAGGCGGCCCGCCACTCGATGCAGCAGCAGCGTCATGACCACGCAGGCAAGCGCGAACAGGAACTGTTGGGACAAGTCCATTTCGACGGCCACGGCCAGCACGAAAAGAATGCAGGCGAGCACGGTGGCGATGACGCGCGCCCAGCCCATTTTCCAGATGCCCCAGGACAGCAGGCGGTTGCCCCAGCGGGAAACGCGGCCGCTGCTTGCCGAGGTTTCGGTGGTCGACGATTTCATGCGCGGGAATCTCCGGCGACGTGCAGTTGCTGGACGACCCAGTGGGTGCAGGCGGCCAGGTCCGTGCGGGCCTGGCTGTGCGGCGCATGTTCGATGACGGTTTTGCCAAAGGCCAGCGACTCGCCCACGGTGGGGTCCAGGTGCACCGCGCCGATCACGCGGTTGCCCAGGGCGTTGCGGATGACTTGCACGGCGTCGCGCGCCAGCGGCCGCGTACGGTCGACCTGGTTGACGATGTAGGCATGGCCCAGGTAGTCCTGACGGCCTTCGCAGTACTGCGTGATCAGGCTTTCGATCAAGGGCAGCGTGGCGTAGGACGCGGCGTCGGGCAAGGTGACGATGATCACCAGTTCGGCGCACGCCAGGACCTGGCGCAGGTAGGCGGAGGGGCCCGGCGGCGTGTCCAGCACGACCAGCGTGTCTTCCGGCAGCGCCAGGCTTTCAAGGTGGTGGGCGAGCCAATGCTTGTCCTGGTTCATCTGCTGTTCCAGGGCGATGCGGTCGTCCTCGTTGATCTGGCCGAAAGGCAGCAGGTGTACGCCTGAATCGCCCTGCACGCCGACATCGCGCCACGGCGTTCCGGCGAGAGAGGCGCGCGCCAGGCCGCTGATACCTGTCTGGCGGTCGGCGCCCAGATGGAAGCGCAAGGCATTCTGGGGATCGAAGTCCACCACCAGCGTGGGCTGGCCGGCCAGGCGTAGCGCCAGGCCGAGATTGGCGGCAACCGTGGTTTTTCCTACACCGCCCTTGGCGGAAACGATGGCTATGGTCTTCACTTTTGCGTCGTCTTGCGGGGCGGCGAACTCTGTTCGGGATTCGCTTCGGAACGGGGGGCCTGGGCCAGGCGTTTGAACACGCCTTGCAGGGAGGTGGTCGGGACTGGCGCGGCGGCGGGGGCCGGATGCACGAGCGCCAGGGGTGGCGCGGTGGGTTTCCTGGGGGTCGTTGCGGGCGTATGGGCGGAGGTATACGCAGGTGCTGCAGCAGGCGCATATGCCGGCGCGGCGGTGGGAGGCGCTGCGGCCTTCACCGCCTTCGCGGCGGGCGTTGGCTCGGCGATCCGCGCGGTTGCGGCTACTGGAGCGACACCCTTCGCTGCGGCGGGCAGCGGTTCCACCGCATGTAACGGCTCCGCCAGGCGCATCGGTTCGCGCGTGTGGACAGGCGCCAGACCCGGTTCCAGACCCGGCTCCAGCCGCGGTTCCACGTGGGGTTGCCGCTCTTGCGCCGTGGCGATGAACGCTTGCGCGACGGGTGCGGCGGTGGCGGGCGTTGCCGCCGGCACGGCCGGCGCGAACTCGATGTCGCCCACGGGATCTTCACTGGCCGTGGCGTCTTCCTCGACCGCCAGCGGCACCGTCAACGCGTCCAGCGGCTGGCGTTCCACCCGCGTACTGTGGATTAGCGCGACCACCGCTTCGGCGCTGGCAACGGCGCCGGTACGGACGGGGTCGACCGCGGACTGCTCGGGAAACAACAGGCTCGTGGTGGGCGAGACCGCCAGCGGCGGCCAGCTGGCCTGCACCACGGGACGGTCGGCCGTGCTGCTGCCAACCTTGGGCGGGACAAAGCGCGTGCCCGGCTGCACATGGCCCAGCAGCGGCCAGCGCTCGCGTGCCACCCCTGCCTTGTTGGCCAGGCCGATCTCCCGGTACTGCCCGGGATCCCCGCCGAACTGCCGATACAGGCTGGAGATATCGCTGGTATTGCGGTTCACTCGGTACCCCCCTTTGTGCGGGCCCCCCGGCCCGGCGTCCAGATCGATGATGGCTACCGGCCGAAGCGATAGACGATGGTCCCGTCGGGATTGGCCGCCTGCGGTTGAGCCACGTGCAATTGGCTGTCCGCACCCAACTGACGCATCCACAATTCGTAGACGCCTTCCAGGAAACCGGTACTCCAGGCCATGTGCTCAGGGCCGAATGCGGCACGCAGAGGTGCGCAGTAATGCGTCAGGGCAAGGTGATCGTCTTCTTCGGTGATCGTCACCCAGCCCCAGTCCACCGTTTGCCACAATTGGTTGATCGCGCGCTCCAGGTCCTCGATCGAGGCGGCTTGCGGCAATTCGTGCGCGGTGGCAAAGCGTTCGCCCGCGCGGCGCATCAGGGTGCGCAGGCGCTGCGGCGTCAGGTCTTGCGCCAGTTCCTGTGCAAAGGCGGCCAAAGCCTCGCGCCATTGGCTGGCACAGAGTCGGTCGTTCAGGTGAGTCAGGACTGCGCTTTCCACGATGCTCCTTCGCTGCTGTTACTCAGTGACGCCGGTTCGGTGCCGTCCGCGTCGTCTCGATGACGACGACGGATGCGGACAACATGTAACTTCGGGGGACTGGATGGCGTAACCAGCACCTTGCTTATGGTGCCAGAAGGCGTAAGCCCGGGGCCCGAACACACTAATACTTGTGGTCGAACTGCACCGGCTCCCGCGTAATAGGACATTACGCGTAGGGGCCATCGCGACTTTTACTGTTCCGTGGCCCTGCATAGGCTTCTGTACACGGTTCGGCAAGGCGGAGCTGCGGGACTTTAGGCCGCATTCTTGGAGCATGACCTTGCATCTAGGGCGAATGAGGATAAGATGACACACCCCATTTCGCGCGCTGCAACAAACAATTTTAGTATATTGGCGACTTAAATTAAAATAAATAGATACGACAGATGCTACAACGGTTACGTAGCATCGTCTGTAAGGTTGATGGGTTAAAGGCTGGGTTTCCAGCATCTCGCATCAACGAATGTACCTGCGCCGCAACAAACGTGTGATGGCCAGGGATTGCTAGGGAGTCCAGATGTCGAGTACTCCGCTCAAGCTGCGCTCCGTTTTGCTGGTGGGCGGCTCAGGCACCCGCTTATGGCCGTTGTCGCGGCTGGGCTATCCGAAACAGTTCCTGCCCTTGCTGGGGGATTCTTCGGCCCTGCAGGCGACCTGCGAGCGTGTCGCCGCCCTGGCCGAACTCCCGCCCATCTTTGTCGCCAATGAAGAGCATCGCTTCATCGTCGCGGAGCAGTTGCGCCAGATTGGCCTGGATCAGCCGTCCATCCTGCTTGAACCGGTAGGCCGCAATACGGCCCCGGCCATCGCCCTGGCTGCCCTGTTGGCCACCGCGGACGACGCCGATGCCTTGCTGCTGGTGTTGCCATCCGACCACGCCGTGCCCGACGTCGCGCGTTTCCAGGAAGCCGTGCATGTGGCCCGGGCCGCCGCCGAGGCGGGCCAACTGGTGACATTCGGGGTGCGTCCCGCCTATGCGGAAACGGGCTATGGCTACATTCGTGCCGGCGCCCTGCACGATGGCGTCGCCGCGGTCGAGGCCTTCGTGGAAAAGCCGGATGCCGCCACGGCGGAGCAATATCTGGCCAGCGGCCGGTATTTCTGGAACAGCGGCATGTTCCTGTTCCGCGCGTCCAGATATCTGCAGGCGCTGCAGGCACATCGTCCGGATATCCTGGCGGCCTGCCGGGCCGCCATGGCCGGCCCGCGCCACGATGGTGATTTTCTCCGGGTGGATAAGGCCGCTTTCACTGCCTGCCCGTCCGATTCCATCGACTACGCCGTCATGGAGCGCGATGCCGATGTCGCCATGGTGCCGCTGGACGCGGGGTGGAGCGATATCGGCTCCTTCGCGTCGCTGTGGCAACTGGCGCCCCGTGACGCCGACGGCAATGCCTTGCGCGGCGACGTGATCGCCGAGGATTGCCACGACGTTTATGCCTATGCCAGCGAGCGCCTGGTGGCCCTGCTGGGCGTCGATGACGTGGTGGTGGTGGAAACCGCGGACGCGGTGCTGGTGGCCGCACGCGACAAGGTGCAGGAGGTACGGCGCATCGTCGCGCGCCTGAACGCCGCCAGGCGGCCCGAAGCGACCGCGCATCGGCTGGTCTACCGGCCGTGGGGCAGCTACGACTCGATCGACGACGGCGAACGTTTCCAGGTCAAGCGCATACGCGTGGCGCCCGGTGCCCGCCTGTCGCTGCAGATGCATCACCATCGCGCCGAACACTGGATCGTGGTGACCGGTACCGCGCGGGTCACGCGCGGCGATGAATCCTTCCTGTTGACCGAAAACCAGTCGACCTACATTCCATTGGGCGTCAAGCATCGATTGGAGAATCCGGGTTCCATAGACCTGGAATTGATCGAAGTGCAATCTGGTCCCTATCTGGGCGAGGACGACATCGTGCGCTTCGACGACGTCTACGGCCGCTGAAATTCCCTGCACTATCCATCATGCTCTCGCCCGCGCCACCGACACATCCCCACCGTTCCTTCATGGCCCTTGCCGGGCTGGTCTGCGCCCTGCTCAATGCCGGCGCCTTCCTGATCCTGTCCGGCTTCCATGGAATGACTTCCCCGGTCTTCGTCAGTGGTGTGCCGGCGGTTCTGGCCGCCTGCGCTTTCTACATCTACTCGCGCTTCACG
Organism: Bordetella sp. LUAb4; assembly: GCF_021325795.1. Classification (GTDB taxonomy): domain Bacteria; phylum Pseudomonadota; class Gammaproteobacteria; order Burkholderiales; family Burkholderiaceae_B; genus Bordetella_C. The sequence continues at coordinate 26,888 of NZ_JAHPZX010000003.1, forward strand.
CTGTTGATCAGCGCCCGCAGCATGTTGTGGATGCTGGGCCGCGGCGGCGTGCGTTGGTTCAACGTCTTGTTCCTGTGCGTGGCCGCCCTCTTCTTCCTGCCCGGTGAGCACAACGATCCGAAGTGGCTGCGCCTGATGACGCTGCAATGGGCCGCCGTGGCGCTGCCGCTGCAGATCATCGGCTTGTTTTGCCTGCGACGCGTGGCGTATCGCCTGAACAATTCGCCGTCGAGCCGGCGCGCCGCCGTCTTCTTCGGCATGGGCCCGGAAGCGCGCAAGCTGGCCATGCGGTTGCAGCGTTCTCCCATCCTGGGCATCTACGTGGCCGGTTATTACGCGGACGAGCCGGTGACGGCGCGGGCCGGCGAACCGCCGGTGGCCAAGTATCTGGGGCGGTACCCGGATGCCATCCCGCATATCGAGGCGGGTCAGTTCGGCATGGCCTTCGTGACGCTGGACGACGAGAAAGAAAAGCCGCTGACCGCGGACCTCATGAACCGGCTGTACGACTCCACCTCGGCAATCTATCTGATGCCGGAATCGCCGTTCCTGGGCGAGCTGTCGGCCAGCAGCGCCGATATCGCCGGCGTACCGCTGCTGGCGCTGCATGAAACGCATATGGTGGGGCTGTCGCGCAGCATCAAGCGCGCCATGGACCTGGTCATCGGCGGCTTGATGATCATCATGCTGTCGCCCGTCATGCTGGCGGCGGCCGTGGCCATCAAGCTGACCTCCCCCGGCCCCATCATCTTCCGTCAGCAGCGCTATGGCGAACGAGGACTACCCATCACGGTCTTCAAGTTCCGCTCCATGACGGTGTCCGCGGGCAAGGAGTCCGACGGTACCCTGCGCCAGGCCCAGGTGGGCGACAAGCGCGTGACGCGGGTGGGCCGCTTCCTGCGCAAGACTTCGCTGGATGAGCTGCCCCAGTTGTTCAATGTGATGACCGGCTCCATGAGCCTGGTCGGGCCCCGTCCGCACGCCGCCGAGCACAACGAGATGTACCGGCGCCTGATCCGCGGCTACATGCTGCGTCATAGCGTTAAACCTGGCATCACGGGCTGGGCGCAGATCCACGGTCTGCGGGGCGAAACCGATACGCCGGAAAAGATGCAGCGGCGGGTCAAGTACGACCGCTACTACATCGCCAACTGGACTTTGCAGCTGGATTTGAAAATCCTGATGCGCACGGTGCTGGTGGTGTTCTGGGACCGCAACGCGTATTGACGATCAGGGTTCTTCGTTGATCGGGTCGCACAGGGCCAGGTCCGGCCGGCGCCATAAGCAATCGGTCGGCTGCATCATCTTGCGCAGGTCTTCCTTCTGCCGGCTGCCGAACGTGTACTCCAGGCCGACACGCACGAAGTTCTGGTTATAGCTGTCCTGCGAGCTATTGCCGCGCTGGCGGTCGTGGTACACGTCCATCATCCAGCGCAGGTTGTCCGTATGCTGCCATTGCACGCGGGCGCCCAGGCGCCAGATCTGCAAGGTTTCGTCGTCCGAGCCGGTAAAGGCCGTGTTGCGCTGCTGGCTGTGCTCGACGCCCAGGCTGAGCGCGGTCTTTACCGTCGGTCGCCAGGTCAGCGCGGCCAGGCCGCCGGTCTGCACGGAGTACAGCACCGTGGGGTCATCGTCGTACGCATACGGACGCCGCCAGACATGCAGGTCCAGGCGCGTCTTGGGCGAGTAGTCCCAGGTGGCCCGGCCTTCGAAGGTGAACAGCCGGGTGTCCCGGTCGGTCAGATTGTCGTAGTCGCGCTTGAGCAGGCCGATACGGCCCTGCAGCAGCGTCTTGGGGCTGTAGTCCCAGCGTGCGCCTAGAAAGGCTTCGTTGTCCGTGTAGCGATTGTCTATGGTCGACACCAGCGCCGCGGTGCGATCGTAGTAGTCCACGTTGGTGTGGCGCAGCCCCATCTGAGCGAAGGAGCGGCCGTAGCCGGCATAGCGCCCGGACAACTGCCAGCCAGTGTCCGTGCGGTTGTACAGCGTCTGGTTCGACGGTTGGTCGTAGCGGGTGCCGTTATGGAACGCGCTGACCACAGGCAGCGTCAGGCGGTCGGTGATGCGCAGGCCGATCTCGGCCGATTTGTTGTCGCGCGCCTGCATGTCGCGGTCCGGCCAGGTCAGGCCCAGGTTGGAGGCCAGTTGGTTCTGGTAGCCGTAATCGAAGCGCCCCGCCAGCAAGGGCGTGGCACGCCAGTACAAGGTGGAAAGCAGGTTGCGCGGCTGATGGTCCAGCTGCTTGTTGTCGGTGTAGCGCGCATCACCCAGGGTGCCGCCGATGTCCAGGCGGGTGTCGTCGGACAGCAAGGGCATGCGCAAGCCCAGTCCCAGTGATTTCACCCAAATGCCCGCGCCGTGGATGTCGGACGACGAGTCGGGCAGCCGCGCGGGGTTGTTCTGGTATTGGTAGGAGTTGCCGAGTTGCACCGCCCATTCAGCGGGACCGGGTGCGCCGGCCACCGGGGCACCGCACAGCGCCAGGCCGGCGGCTGCCAGGGTCCGGCGCATCACCAGATTCACGGCGCGGCTTTCGTATCGCGTTGATTACGCCATTGCCGCAAGCACAAGCCGAGGAAACGGGTGTCGTCCACCAGGTAGCGGCGCCAGAGACGGCGGGGATTGCTGGCCAGGCGCCAGGCCCACTCCATTCCCATGCGCTGCACCCACTTGGGCGCGCGGCGCTGCAGGCCGATGGCGAACTCCATGGCGGCCCCCACGCACAGGACGATGCCGCCCGGCAGCGTGGGCGCGTAATGGAGCGCCCAGTTCTCCTGCTTGGGCATGCCGACGCACAGGAACACCAGGTCCGGCTCATGTTCCCGCACTTTCTGCGCGAACGACTCGCCTTCCTCCCCGTAGGGATCGAAGCGCATGGAAGGGGCGACGATTTCGATATCCATACCCGGAAAAAAGCGTGCGAAGCCGTCCAGCAGCTTGGATTCCGTGCCTGGCATGCCGCCCAACAGCATCACGCGCCATCGCCCGCGCTGCGCTTGCTCGCACAGGGCCACGAACAGATCGGCGCCGGTGACGCGTTCGGGCAACGGTTTACCCAACCAGCGGCTGGCCCAGATCACCGGCATGCCGTCGGCGAAAATGAACTCCGCCTTACTATAGCGTTCGCGAAACTCGGGTGCCTTGTCCAGACGGGTCAGATGGTCCACATTGGGTGTGACCACCACGCGGGCATGGCCGTCGCGGCGCAAGGCGGCCTGCGAAAGACGCTCGACCGCGGTATCGAAGGACACGGCCGCGATGTCGAGGTCGAACAGACGGACGCTGGGCAAAGCCAGCGTTTCACCGCTCGCCAGCGCGAGAGATGCGGATACATGTTCTGAACTGGGCAAGGGGGATCTCGATACGTAAGGCGTAGGCTTTGGAGGGATGGTCTCATACTCATGGATGAGCTTTCCTTGCCTGATGCCGATGAATTGCCGCTTGGCTATTGTATTTAAAAACACTCGGTGTGACAGTTTGCATCGGCTACTATTACCCGCGCGCGAAACGGATTTACGACGGAGAATGAAGTGGTGGGTCTGAAAGTGGCATTACGGATGGTGGCGTTGAGCGCGGTGCTCGTCTTGCCTGCGCCTGTTCGCGCCCAGGATCTGCCTATCCCCGACCCCGTCGCTCCCGCTACGCCTTCTGTTGCGCCCTCGCGACAGGCCCCCGCACCGACGCCGGCCCCCGGTAGCAGAACGCTGCCCAGCGGCGACTACGGCCGCTACAACGCGCCGGTCCAGTCGCCCTCCTACACCGCGCCGGCGCCGATTCAGCCATTACCGACCACGTCGCCCCCGCGCGCCACGCCGGTCCAACGGCCCTACGCGCCACCGCCGGCGCCCGTGGTGCCTGCCGCCAACAGCAATTACGCGCCGCCGCCCGCCGTGCCCGCGCCCAAGACAGGCAGCGGTGACCGCGGCACGGAACGCAACGCCGCCGGCAATCGCCTGTCCGACGATGGCGTCGTGTCCAGTGCCGCCGCCAAGCGCGCTACCGCGGCAGTGCCGGCGTCTTCCCCGCTGGCGCCCGGCGACGACGCCATGGAGCAAGCGGTCAATGGCGCGATCGGCGCGGTGGGACCCGGCGATACCTTGGGCATCAATATCATGGGCACGGGTGGCGCGCAGGCGCGCGTGACCATCGACGCCGATGGCCAGGTAGTGGTGCCGATGCTGGGTAATTTGCGCGTGGCGGGCCTGACGCCGTCGGCCATCGGCAAGCGCATCGAGCAAGGCTTGCGCGGCAAAGGTCTGATGGTGGACCCGCAGGTAGCGGTGGAAGTGCTGACGCTACGCAGCCGCATCGTGTCGGTGCTGGGCCAGGTGGAAAGACCGGGCCGCTACCCGATCGAAGGCCATCTGTCGGTGCTGGAGCTGCTGGCCATGGCCGGCGGTGCAAGCGGCGGCGCCGGCGACGTGGCGACGCTGGTGCGCCGCGAAGGCGGCGGCAACCAACGCATCAATCTGTACGTCGGCAATCGGCAGTCGCCGTCGCAGACCGTGCAGGACACGGAATTGCAGCCGGGCGACGTGGTTTTCGTGCCGGAAGCGCCGCGCTTCTATGTGTATGGCGAAGTGGGCAAGCCGGGGGCTTATCCCATCGAGCAAGGGCTCAACATCATGCGCGCGCTGGCGCTGGCAGGCGGCCTGACGCCGCGGGCCTCGGACAGCCGCATCGACATCAATAGCACTGACGTGCTGACCGGCGAGGTCACGGAAAAGCGGGTCAAGATGACCGACGCCGTGAAGCCAGGCGACGTCATCCACGTCAACGAACGCATCTTCTGAGCCCGCTCGCCGGGTGCGCACACGCACCCGCAGGGGTATCCCAAGACAGGCCGCAGCCATGTTGAACCGTCGTACCGTTATCGCCGCCCTGCCTCTGCTGCTAAGCGCTCACGCGCTGACAGCGTGGGCGCAACCCGCCTCGAAACCCGCTTCGAAGTCAGCGTCAAACCCGGCGCCGGCCTATGCCGTCGTGGTGGGCGACTCCATTGCCGAAGGCGAAATCCAGCATAAGGGCCGTCTCAACGTCCAAGGCCGTTTCGTGCCGGACTTCCCGTCGAGCCCGGGTCAGCTGTCGTATGAACTGGCCATGTATTCGGGCGTCTTCCACTTCAATCACGGCATCGGCGGTGAAACCTCCTCGCAGGTGCGCGCACGCTGGCGCCGCGACGTGTTGGCGGAATCCTTCGACCCGGCCGATGGTCGCGGCCCGCGCACGTTGCCGGCGGGGTCCCTGCCCAGCCTGGTGTATCTGCATGTCGGCATCAATGACGTAGCCGCCGCACATCTGTCGTTGCAGACCATGCAGGACAATTTCTCGTATTTCGCACAGACGCTGGCGGCCAAGCGCATCACGTTCGTCGTGGACAACGTGGGTGCGTATCTGGGCATGGACGCGCCGATGATCGCGCAGACGCGCGCCTTCAACGATTGGCTGCTGAACACACTGGCTCCGCGCTATCCGAACATGCGCGTGGTCGACTATCTGGACTGGTCTAGCGGTGGGACCAAGGACTATCGCGTGCTGGCGCCGGGCAAGTTCGCCGACGGCGTGCATCCGTCGGCGGTGGGGTACACCGATTTCGCACGCTACATACATGAAACGCTGAAGCTGCCGGCCAACTCCGTCGTGCGCTACTGATGCGGGTGTCTTCCGTTCACCGGCCGCGCGCCGGTGTGCCGCAGCTTTCCGGAGCAAGATGATGATCCTGGACGCCACTACGATACCTTCGGGTTCGGTGTTGAACGCCGACATCTGCATCGTTGGCGCCGGCGCCGCCGGCATCACGCTGGCGCTTGCCCTGATGGACAGCGGGCTGGACGTGGTGCTGCTGGAAAGCGGCGGTCCGAATGCGGAAAAGGATACCCAGGCGCTGTATCAAGGCACGGTGCCGGATGCGCGCATGCACAGCGAGCCGGACCGCTATCGGGAAAGGCGCATGGGCGGATCGACCACCATCTGGGGCGGCCGCTGCATGCCTTTGGACCCCATCGATTTCGAGCCGCGTGGCTACATCGCGCACAGCGGCTGGCCCATCGGGCTGGACGATCTGATGCCCTATTACCCGCGGGCCAATCACCTCTGCGAAGCTGGCGATTACGCGTATACCGCGGAGACGGCCTTCCATCATCCGATACGGCCGATGATAGAAGGTTTCGATGGCACGGCATTCACGACCAACACGCTGGAGCGCTTCAGCGCGCCCACGGACTTTGGCCGGCGCTATGCCGAGCGGCTGCGCCACGCGCCCGTGCGTGTGATCCAGCATGCCAATCTTTGCCGGCTGGACAATGCGCCGGCTGGCGCGTCGAGGGACGCCGGGAAGGAAGGTGCTGGAAAGGAAGGTGCCGGCAATAGCGGCCACGGTAATGCCGCGGTTGGGCCCGCCCACGTCCGCACTTTGTCCGGCACCGCCTTCATGGTGCAGGCGCGTGCGTATGTGCTGGCCACGGGCGGCCTGGAAACGGCGCGCTTGCTGCTGGCCAGCCCGGGCACGAGCGGACGCGGCCTGGGCAATGGCAACGACGTGGTGGGCCGCTACTACATGTGCCATATCGCCGGCACGATAGGTACGGTGGATCTGTCCCGCGCGGCGTCGGTATGGCATGGCTACGAGGTGTCGGACGAAGGGGTCTATTGTCGTCGCCGCCTGGCCTTGACGCCCGAGGCGCAACGGCGCTTGCAGGCCGGCAATTTCATTGCGCGCCTGCACCATCCGCGCATCCCCGATCCCGGCCATGGCAGCAGCGTCCTGTCCGCGCTTTATCTGGCGCGTCCCGTCATTCCCTACGAGTACGCCAAGCGTCTTTACGGGGATACGCCGGGTACTTTTGGCTTATGGCTCAAGCATCTGGGCAACGTGGTCAAGGGCATGCCGCAGGCGGTGGCGTTCATGTGGCATCTGCTCACGCAGCGCAAACTGGCCGATCGCAAATTCCCTTCCATCATCGTGCATCCGCGCAACCGCCGCTACAGCCTGGATTTCCACGCCGAGCAGGAGCCCAACGCCGACAGCCGGGTGATGCTCGGTACCGGCACGGATGCTTTGGGCGTACCGCGCGTGCACGTCGATTGGCGCTACACGGCGCGTGATGTGGCGACGATACAGGTGGCGTTGGCGGAACTGGCACGCGAGTTGCGCGCCAGCGGCGTCGGCAGCTTTGAGTACGATCCCGCCATGGTGGAAATGGAAATGACGCGTTATGGCGCTTATGGCGGCCATCACATCGGCACCGCACGCATGGGCCGCGATCCGCGCGACAGCGTGGTCGACACCGATTGCCGCGTGCATGAAGCGAGCAACCTTTTTGTCGCCGGCGCGGCGGTCTTTCCGACTTCCGGGCAAGCCAATCCCACTTTGACCATCGTTGCGCTGGCCTTGCGTCTGGCCGGCCATCTGCGCCAGGTGTACGCAACCGGCGCGACCGGCGCGGGTTCCTGCGTGCAAGGCCAGGCCGCCGCGCGCCATCCGCCTCAAGGCAATTCCGCGCAAAGCGATACAGCCATGGAAACCACAAAGATATGAAGCAAAAAATCCTGGTGCTTGGCGGCAACGGCTATGTCGGCCGCCGCGTGATCGCGGCGCTGGCGGCCAGCGATTGGGCCGAACCGGTGGCCGGTGTACGGAGACCCTCGGCCGCGTCGGCACTGGTCCGCCAGATCGTGCTCGACGCCACCGACGCAGCCGCGGTGGCGCGCGCGCTGGGCGAAACCGATGCGGTCGTCAATTGCGTCGCGGGTGCGCCCGAGGCCATGGCCGGCGGCGCGCGGGCGCTGAGCGCGGCGTTGGAGCAGCGTGGCGGCACCTCGCCGCGCGTCGTGCATTTCAGCTCCATGGCTGTCTATGGCCCCGTTCGCGGCGCTGTCACCGAGAGCCAGGCCATGGCAACCGGCATGCAAGGCTATGCCGGCGCCAAGGTGGAAACAGAGCTGGCGCTGGCAGGGCGCGATTCGGTGGTGACGCTGCGGCCGGGCTGTATCTACGGCCCCGACAGCCCTCAGTGGAGCCTGCGCATCGCCAGTCTCCTGCGTGCGCATCGCATCGGCGACCTGGGTGCCGCCGGCGACGGCTGCAGCAACCTGGTCTATATCGACGATGTCGTCGCGGCGGTGCTGGCCGGCTTGAGAGCGCCGGCCCATGTGACGGCCTCGGGCCCGGTCTACAACCTTGCGATGGCGCAGGCACCCGATTGGAACCGCTATTTTCTGGAGTACGCGTGTGTGCTCGGCGCGGTGCCGCTGCGCCGCATCGGTGCCCGCCGCTTGAAAGTGGAAACGCACCTTCTGGCGCCCGCATTGAAGATCGCCGAGATCGGTTTACGTCGCGTTGGCATGCGCGTGCCGCCGCCCATTGCGCCGTCTCTGCTGCGCTTGTGGAGCCAGGACATACGGCTGGTGTCGACGCGCGCCGAGAACGAGCTGGGCCTGTCCTGGACGCCGTTGGCGCAGGGTCTGGCGGCCAGTGTTCCAGGAGCGCGCGCGTGAGTGAGCGTGTGAGTGTGACCGCGAGCGTGGACTGCCCTTATCGCGTGGCCGCGCAGATCAGCATGTATCCCATGGACTATCCCCATGCCGCATTGCTGCTGCCCCATCAACTGCGCGTCTGGTCGCCGATGGTCGACCGCGTGTTGGTGACCATCGACACGCATCGCAGCACGTCCGGCCGCTACCGCGGCAGCCACTTCGACGAATATCGCGCCAAGCTGCTGCAACTGGCGCGCGATTTGAGCAGCGAATTTCCAAAGCTCGACGTCATCGAAGTGGATTACGGCGTGGCGGCGCGGCGGGAAGTCGCGCGGAACTTCTTCGGGACGGACGACGTTCCTGTGAAAGCCTGGGACGGCGGTCCGTTCTATGCCTACTTCTACGGCATGCATCACAGCCGCGCGCGGCACATCGTGCATTTCGACGGCGACATGCTGTTCGGCGGAGGCAGTACGCGCTGGGTGCAAGAGGCCATCGCGTATACGGAGCAGGATCCGACGGTGCTGCTTACCGGTCCCTTCCCCGGGCCGCCCGCGCCCGACGCGGCCATCCATGGGCACGGCCTGCCCGCGCCGCAGCGCGTGGATATCGCCGGTGCGCCGGCCTACCGCTTTCAGTCGGCCAGCACCCGCATCTTCATGCTGGACATGGCGCGTTTGCGCGCGACGCTGGGCACCCTGCCTTTGCTGCGCCCCAGCGCTTTGCAGCGCATGAAGTCCCATCTATTGGGCAATCCACCCGATGTGCGCGAGGCGGAAGTCATCCTGGGCGAAGTCTTGCGCCAGCACGGGCTGTATCGCGTCGACTTGCTCGGGTCCGAGCCGGGGCTATGGTCGCTGCATCCGCCCTATCGCGGCGCCGAGTTCTATCGCAAGCTGCCGGCGCTCATCGCGGCGGTCGAGTCCGGCGTGCTGCCGGCTGCCCAGCGCGGCCACTACGACGTGCATGACAGCATGATCGACTGGTCGTCGCAGCGCGCCGCGACGCGGCGTCACAAGCGCTGGCTGCGCATGCTCAAAGACCGGCTACGGATTGGCGCGTAGCGGCCTTGGAAGCGTCCTGTTCGCGCTGTTTCTTGAAGAAGGAGATCAGCGGGCGTTCGAGCAGTTCGTAGACCAGGATGCCCACCACGGTGCAGGCCACCATGCCGACGATGCAGAACCCGACCTGACCGCCGGGAAGCGTATCCAGGTGCAGCTTGCGCCAGCCCTGGCTCACGGCCGACAACACGAAGGCGTGCGACAGGTACAGCGAATAGGACGCGTCTCCCAACTTGTGGAGAAAATTCATGCGGGGCAATGACTGGAAGCGTTCCAGCAGGATCGCGCCAACCACGATGGCCATGGCCGGCACGCCCTGCGCCAGCGGGCGTGGAGCACCGGGGGCCACCACGGACATCAAGCCGATGGCGGCGAAGCCGCCGATGACCAGCAGCCAGCCCAGGCCGGCGGACCCGTCCTTGTGGGGCCGCGAGAACCACCAGCCGACGGTCATGCCGAGCAGGAATTCCAGCACGATGTCCGAGGTGTAGACCTTGAGGATGGGCTGATCGTCGCTGACGACGAACCATCCGAGCAGGCTCAAGCCCACCAGCACGATGGTGGTGGTGATGAAGCGCCAGCGCGTCGGCAACACCATCGTCAGGCCGAAGATGACGTAGTACAGCATCTCGTAGTTGAGCGTCCAACCCACGGTGAGCACGGGTTCGATCAATCCGGACGGGTTGTGCACCATCAGGAACAGGTAGGACGCAATGACGTGGAACAAGCCGAAGCGGGTGGTCTGCAGCAGTTGCGGCGCGATCAGCATGACGGCCACCGCCACTGATGTCAGCAGCCAATAGAGCGGCACGATGCGTACCGCGCGGCGCTTGTAGAACTCCAGGATGCCGACCTTTCTGCCGCGCGTCGTGATCCACATGAGAAAGCCGCTGAGGACGAAGAAGATGTCCACGCCCGCGGCCAGCCAATGCGGCCAATAGCCCTGGTAGCCCATGCGTTCCAGCTGCGGATAGAGATGCACGACCACGACCATCATGGCCGCGACGCCGCGCAGATACTGTATCGAAAGAATGTCCATCAATCCCTGCCTTGTGATTCGTTGCGTGGCGCCGCGGCTTGGCCATCCTTGCGCGCCTCGCGCAGCACCAGCACGATGACCGTTGCGCAGTAACAAGCTTCGCCGACCAGGATGCCGATGGCCGCCCCCATGGGGCCCACCCGCAGCATCGCGACATAGCTGATGCCCAGCGAGATGACCGCGCACACCAGCGTCGCGCCGCTGAGCGCGCGGAAGCGTTGGCGCAGCACCGCGACCATCATCACCGGCTCGCGCATGACCATCAGGATGAACAGGCCGCACCATAGCAGCAGCAAGGTGTCGCGCTGCGGAAAATCCTTGCGCATCAGATCCAGGAAAATCCAGTCGCGCAATAGCCAGATGACGGCGCCGTACACCACGGTGATCACGCCCAATGCCAGTGAAAACAGCGCGAGCCGGCGTAGTGTGCGGCGCGCGCCCATCTGGTGCATCCAGTGCGAGGCCAGCGGTGTCAGTTGCTTCTGCATGCCCGCCAGCAGCAGATTGATAGGCATCAAGGTCAGGCGCGTTGCCGCCAGCGCGGCCACCGCGGTCAGGTCCAGGGTGGCGGCGGTGAGAAAGTTGTAGCCTTGGTTGAACATCCAGTAGATGACGCCGCCGGAGGCTGCCCAGAACCCCATGCGGGCGATCTCGCGCAAGCGTCCCGGCGCCGCGTGGGCATCGATGTCCGTCGCCAGGGTTCTGCGCAGCAGGCGCGCGCAGGCCAGTGCCGCCAACATGCCCGCCAGCAGCGCACCCACGGCGGCCATGGGCGTCTGCACGGCCAAGGCGCAACCGGCCAATAGCACCACGACGTACACCGCATCGGCCGCCAATACATGGTGGGGCCGGTGGTACATCAAGAGTATGCCGCGCAGGAACTCGCGATAGAGCGCGGCCAGCACCAGCATCGTGGCGGCCATCACCACGGTGGCGGACTGATGGTCCAACAGGCCGGCCGCCCAACCGCCGCCAGCGGCCGCCAAAGCCAGCACACCGCCCAGCAAGCCCCAACGTTTCTGATCGCGCAGCAGGCTGCCCATCCACTGGCGGCGCTGAGCGTCGTCCAGCGCGGGCAGGCGTATCACCATCGGCGTGCCGATGAACGTACCCTGCAGCGTGGTCAGCAGGATCATGGTGTTGAACGCCAGGATGTAGAACCCGTATTGCGCTTCGGGTGCGTAGCGGATCAGGATCAGGCCGACGCCGAAATTGGCGGCCGACAACATGGCCTGGTCGATGATGGAGCTGCCGAACAGGCGCGCGATTCTGGCGGCGGACGAGCGTGGAGGGGTCATTGGTCCTGATCCCGGCTCTGGCTTTGGTTCTGCTGCGGATTTTGAACCGGGGTTCGACCAGGATTTCGACCTGGGTGTTGACCCGGGTTTAGACCCGGGTTTCGACCCTTATCCCGGTCGGTCTTGATCCACTGCTTGTTGCCGCGATTACGCAGCACGATGTAGAGCTTCCACAGCACGAAGAACGGCGCGCGCGCCAGGTCCAGCAGCGCGCTTGGTCCAAGCGGCGACAGTTGCCAGCCGCGCAGCACGTGCAGGACCAGCACCAGCAGCAGGACCGCGCCCAGCAGCGGCCATGCCCACAGGCCCAGGCCCGGTAGCAGCAGCGCGGCCAGGCCGCCCAGCACCAGCAGCGCGCCCGTCTGCAGCACGATATAGCCCAGCGGCAGCGTCAGCAGATCCAGGGCCAGCTCCAGGCATAACCAGCTGGGCTGGCGCAGCGCCTGGCCCAGCAAGCGGCCGGTATAAGCACGGACCACCGTCAATCGCCCTCCTTCCCAGCGCTGGCGTTGCGTGCGCGAGCCTTGCTCGGAGGCGATCAACTCCGCGTCGGCGCTGGCTTCGTCGACGTACACCACACGATGGCCGTGCAAGCCAAGCACGATGCCGTACTCGAGGTCTTCCGTCATCGAATGGATGTTGAAGGGGACTTCGCGCAGCAGCGCATGGGTCATGCACATGCCGTTGCCGCGCAAGCCGAACGACGCGCGCAAGCGTTCACGCCCACGTCCGCGTACCGCGTGAAAGGCGCCGTAGGCGATGGTCACCAGCCGCGTGCGCCAGGAGTCTTCCGGATTGAGTACGCCATAGTGGGCTTGCATGACGGTGGCGCCCGCTTCGATGCGCGCCGCATAGGCCGACAGCAGATTGGGCGTGACTTCGGTGTCGGCATCGATCACCGCCACGGCTTGCGCGTAGCCATCGGCGGCGCTGCGGGCGATGGCATATTCCAGTGCATAGCCTTTGCCGCGGTGGTGTTCGTCATGGCGCTCCAATACCACCGCGCCGGCCGCGCGCGCGAGGTCGGCGGTGTCGTCGCTACAGTTGTCGGCGATGACGAGGATGCGGAAATTTGCGCGTGGCCAATCGATGGCGGCGAGACTGCGCACGGTGCGCTCGATCACCGCGGTTTCGTTGTGCGCGGGAACGATGATGTCGAAGCACAGGTCGCGTCGGCTCGGATGAGGTCGCGGCAGCCGTGCCGATAGTAGCGTCAGCAAGCCCAGGTAGCCGGTGGCCACCGTCACCGGAAACGCGATGATCGCCAGGATGAGATGAATGAGATAGGACATGAAGGATTCAGCCGTATTCGCGGTAGCGGCTGCCCCAAAGCGTGGAGAGCTTGCCGTAGTTGGCATACGCGCGCGCCAGCCAGCGCACCGCATGGTGGCGGCCTGCCGGCCACAGGAGCAAGGCGAGTGTGCCCGCGGCCAGCATCTGCACGACGGCGCGGCCGAAGAAGACCAGTGTGCGGGCGGCCCCCGGGGGCGCATTCAACTTGCCGGCGCGGTAGTGAATGGCGAAGTCCTGGCCGCCGCGCAAGGCTCGGTTCAGTATCCACGAGACACGCATGCGGCTGTCGGCCACCGGCTCGGTCACGTAGGCTTCGTCGCACCAGACCAGGCGTGCGCCCTGCCCTGCCAGGCGCATGAGAAGGTCGCCATCTTCGCCACCCGTCAGGCCATAGACGGGATCGAAAACCGGATGCTGCTTGTGCAACCAGCGCGCGGCCAGCATGATGTTGCCGAAGCGCAGGGCGTTGCGCGGCACCACGTCGCCGCTGCGATAGCGGGCCCAGTCGTAGAAGCCGCCACGGCGGATCCAGGCGGGCGCATGAGGCGCGAACTCAGGGATGACGGGCGCCTGCACACCATCGGCCCGATGCGCGCGCGCGGCCGCGCTGAGCAGGGCCAGCCATTGCGGTGGGGCACGCTCGTCATCGTCGATGAAAGCCAGCCAGGCGCCTTGCGCCAGCGCCACCGTCATGTTGCGCGTGAGCGAGATGTTCTTTTCCGGTTGCACGTCATAGACCAAGGCGCTGCCGGCTTGCGCCAAGGCCGCGCGATGGCTTTCCGCGACGCTGCGCGCGCTGCCGTCGGGATCGTTGTCCACCACCACGATCTGGCGCGCGGGTAGCGTCTGCGCGGCCAGGTCCCGCAGCAGGGCATCGAGGAGCGGCAGGCGCCGGTAGGTGGCGATGCACACGGAGATATCGAGGTGTTCGTCGCGCGGGTCGGCGATCAAGGCGCCTCCGCGTAGACGAGCTCATACCAGGGCGTGGCACCGGCGCTTTGGTATTGAACGCGGATGCGTGCGCCGTTGGCATCGGTGCTCGCATCGGCCTGGCTCAAGGGCGCACGGCGTTGCCCGGTGCCGTCCAGGGGATACACCGTCAACTTGCCGGCACGCGGCGCCAGCCCCAGTTGCAGGGGAATGCGGCGCAGCCAGGCGGGTGGACGGGTCGCCATGTCGCCGGACGGGCCCTTGCCGCCGGCGTCGGGTTCCAGTGTCATCCAGTCCGTGCCGCGATAGGCGATGCGCTGCTTGGGCCGCTGCGGCATGGAGCCGGGCTGAGTGCCGGTGGTGTCGTTGCCCAGGCTCAGCAGCAGGTGGCGCGATTGCGCGAGGGCGCGGCCGTCGAGCGGTGTCAAGAGGATGCTGGCCGCCGCGGGGGCAGTGCCGGGCGCACCTGAGGCGGCCCCCCCTATGCCGGGCGCCCCAACTTCCACCCACGTGCTGGGGTTGGTGCTGTTGATGCGCGTCGTCCCGGTGGCGCCGAACACGCCCCACACGGTGGGTGCGTCCAAGGTGATGCGTCCGACCGCGGCATCCTGGCGCAGGGCGCCGTCCGGGGTGGCGTAAACCTTGCCAGGACCCGGATCGGGCAGGCGGGGTAAAGCGGGCGTGGCACCGGCGGCGGGCGTCAGCAGCAAGGCCAGTTGGCCCAGGTAGGCCAGTTGCGGCTGCACGCCGGCGCCATCGGCCAAGCCGTGGGTGATGGCGTCGAAACGACGATCGCCGCCCAAGGCCAGGCGTTGTTCCGGGCCAAGCGGAATATCGATGTGCTTGGGCAGTACCGCGAGCAGGGACTGGCGGAACAGCCGCGCGCTCTGGCCCACCAGCGCGACGCGGCCCCAGTCTCCACTCAAGGAGAAGCGCGACGGCGCCAACGGCGCGCGCTGGGCATCGCTGTAGTCGAAGTAGAACAGACCATCCCAATCTTGCAGGGCGGCCACCGCGCTCATCAGCGGCAGCATCTCCGCGCCGCGCGGGTTGGGGAAAGGTTCGTTGAACTCGCTGACCACATAGGGGCGCTGCCGATCGCGGCGCAAGGACAGGGCCAGTACTCGATCGAATTCATTGCCGCTGGCGGTCAGATCGGGAATGCGCCAATCGTCGGTGCTGTTCTGGATGTCGGGATGGGCAACATAGAAGTGTTCGTCGATGTAATCCATGGCGACTTGCGAATCGAAGTTCAGCAAGCCACCAAAGCCCATCTGCGTACCGGTCACCGGCACCCATGTATCCGTGCTTTCCTGCACCACGCGGCGCAGGCGCTCGAAGTAGGCCTGGTCGGTCGCGGCGAGGAATCGCAGGAAGTCCTGTTCGCGCGGATTGGCCTTCTTCTTGTCGTCGCCAAACAAGGCGTCGAAGCGGCGCGCGATACCGGACCGCAATTGCGCGAACCCGGTTTCATAGGTTTGTTGCTGTTCCGGCATCGGCAGCTCGCCGGCGCCGTTGGTGCCACCCAGGCAGCCGGACCATGCCGCGCATGCCTGTTCCAGTGAGCCATAGCGCTGGGTCAGCCAGGCGCTCCATTGCTTGCGCAGCTCCGGCGCGTAGGCCGAAGGGACGGTGGCCTGCCAGTCCTTGCCCAGCCAGGCGGCCAGTAGCGAGGACTCGTTATTGATTTCCACCATCGCCAACGCCGGATTGCCCTTCAGGTCCAAGGCCTGGATCAGCTGGCGCGCATAGGTTTCCTGTTTCGCGATCAACCGAGGATCGTAGAGATGGATGGGTGCCGTCACCGGCGGCATATCGGCACCGCCATCCAGCGCGGGCAAGCCATCGACGGCGGGCCGGAAGCGATAGCCGACGTGGAGATTCAGATTGACGTAGATCCCTTCTTGCGCCAACGCCTGGATCAATGTGCGCAGCCGTGTCACGGCAGTGGGGCTGAAGCTGGGAAAAGGGCCGCTGCTTAGAATGCTGATGGGTGCGTCAGGATAGTCGGACGGCAGCGAATCGAGGTGATGCAGCCGCACCGCATTGAAGCCCAGCGCGCGCAGTTGGCGCGCCAGGTGTTTGGCTTCGATGTCGTCGGGGAAGTTCGCGCCGAAAGTCAGGTTGACGCCGAACAGGCGCACGCGCTGGTCATCCGCCGTGCCTGGCAGGCCATCGCGCCCTACCCGGTAGAAATGGCCGTCGTGCGCCACGATGCGCGCGCTGGCGTCCAGGGGCTGGTTCAATGAAGAGACATCGGGCGCGCCGGTCAGCGCGGCCGGGTCCATCTCGAACGTAAAGTAGTCGCCAGGGGGCCCGGCCGCGTCCGCGGCGCGTGCGCCCAGCAGGCTGACGAGCAGCATGAAGCCCACCGCCGCATGCCTTGCGGCGGTGACGATCCCACGCGTCATGGTTTGTGCTCCCGGTGGGCCAGCGTCAACGGATTGCGCGGTTGCGGCGCGGCGGCGCGTTCGCGTGCCACCCGCGCCGCGCGCGAGTCACGCCGGCCAGCGGCATGGTGCGCGGCCAGCCGGCCGCTGATCGCCAACGAGGAGCAGATGAACATGATGTTCTGGAAAGACGTATCGCGCAGGATCTGGCTTTCCGAAAAATTACTGATCATGATGGTGACGAAGATGCCTAAATGCATCGCCGCATCCTCGCGGTCGAGCCGGAACAGCCGCATGATGCTGACCAGATGCCAGATCACGCACGCGATGAACAGGCCCATGCCGACCTGGCCCATGTCGATCAGGATGTCGAGAAAGCCGTTGTGTGCCTGGCCGGGCAACCAACCCAGCTTATCGCCGATGTACTGCGAAGGGCCGCCGGCGCCGGTCCAGAATGCGCTGTAGCCGACCCCCCATGTGGCATGTTGGCGGACGGTGATATCGACCAGGCTCCAGATTTCACCACGGCCTGTCAGGTCGCTACTCTTGTTGAACAGCGAGGTCACCAATTCCACCACGTCATGCGGCGTGGGCATGCGGCCTTGGGACACGTAGAACACCAGCAAGGCGTACAGCGCCACCGTCGCGGCACCCAGCATCACGATCGTACCCGCGTGGCGGCCGCCCAGCCAACGCCGGCGGGTGAACAGGTAGACGCATCCGCCCAGGCCGGTGACCAGGATGGCGGTAGCACTCTTGGCCATCACCAGCATGAAGGCCGCGAAGAGGAATCCGAGGGCGCTTCTGCCGCGCTGGCCCGGCTCCATCAGCCATTCGCGCATCCACAGCAATGCCGCGAAGCCCGCGATCGATCCCAGCATGTTCTTTTGCCAGGTGATGCCGCGCCAGGCATTGCCCAGGAAGGTATCGACGCCGACACTGGGGATCAGCAAGGCCACGAAGAATGAGATGACCAGGATGCCGGTATAGGTGCCCAGCACCACGCGCAGAAACTGGCGCGGCGTACTCATGGGCGGCGCGACCGCCAGGCCGATCAGTATCAGCCCCGCGAAAATGATGGTGCGCTTGATCGTGATGTCGGGGTAAGGCGACCAGGCCGCGCTCGCCCCGCAGTAAAGCATGATGATGATCAGGAACAGATTGGACGCGCGCAGGTTCATCAGCACGGTTCCCACGTGCCGCGCCGCGACCAGGGCCGCGCCGATGAACAATGCGCCGAACTGCAACTGGCGCAGCATGGACCCTTGCGTCACGGTGTGATTGGCCTCGGGGCCCAGCGCATTGACGGACAGCGTGTCGGGCACGATGGCGAATAGCAGGCTCAGCCCCACCAGCAGCCAGACGGCCCAGCGTTCGGCGCGGCTCTGCGCGTCGGGAGTGACCGGAATGGCAGTCGCGGTCAGGGCCATGGGCACCTCTTCAGCGGCGCTGTCGCGCCGGCAAGAAGCCGCGCAGCCGATTCGAAACCCGACTCCGCAACTGATTCAGCCATCCGCGTTGGCCCGCGCCGGCTTGCGGATCGTATTCGTTGTAGACCGTGCCCAGGACTCTTACGCCTGACGTTTCCAGCAACTGCGCGGTGCGCTCGAGATCGGCCAGGCGCGTGACGTCGCGGCGCGCGACGAACAGGCAGGCGTCGACCTGGCGGGCGATGCTTTGCGCGTCGGACGAATGGTTGGCGGCAGGCGTATTGACGATGAAGATCTCGTAGCTGCCGGCATAGGCCGTCAGTACGTTGTCCAGCGCTGGTTCGCGCAGCAGTTCGGCGGGGTTGGGCGGTTGCGGGCCGGCGTCGAGCACGGCCAGCTTGGGGAAGCCCGGAATCGCCCGGGTGGCGCCCACGGCGGCGCGCCCGGCCAGAACGCTGGACAGGCCCGCCGAGCCGCTGCCGTTGCCCAGCAAGGGCCGTTGGCCGCTGGCGCGCAGGTTGGCGTTGACCAGCAGCGTGCTGCGGCCGGTTTGTGCGAAGGCGATGGCCAGGCTGGCGGCCAGATAGGCGCGGCCTTCGCTGTCCTCCGGGCTGACGATGGCCACGGCGATGCGGGGCTGCCCCTCCAGCCGGATGGAGATTTCCGCGCGGATCTGGCGGATGGCTTCCGCCTCCTGGCTGAACGGCGTGGCGGCGATGGCCAGCGGGATGTCGGAATTCTGTTGGCGCGCGGGCGAATAGTCGTAGTGGTACTGCTCGGCCAGGACCGATTGCACCCGCTCTTCGGACACGAAGCCCAGCTTCACGGCGGCTTGGCCGAAGCGCAGCCCTTCGGATTGCTGCAACTGCACCACGTGCTGGACTTGCTCTTCGCTCAGCAAACCCAGGCGCAGGAAGCGCTCGCCCATTTTTTCCGTGGGCGCGGCTTGCGGTGCCGATGCTGCCGCGGATACGGCGGCTTGCGCCACCACTTGTTCTACCACTTGCTCCGCCGCTTGTGGCGCGGCCGGCGAAGGCGCTTGGGCTGATGCCGATGAGAACATCGGGGCGCTGGCGACGGGCGCTGGCGGTGGCATCGCGATGGGCGGCGCCGCCATGCGCGTCACCGTCGCATAGCTGGCGGTATATGAAAGCTCGGTCGTCGTCGTGGGGGCCGGGGCAGGCGCGGTGGCCAAGGCGGCGTTGGCATCGGCCGCCGTGACAGGCGCCGTCTCCTCCGCCGTGTCGCTGCGTCGGCTGAGGCGTTCGAACACGGGGCGCAAGGCGCTTTCGCTCATATCCGTGCCGCCGTGAGTGGTTCGGCGCGCCGGCCGATGCGGCCCAGTACCGGCAGGCGCGTATTGCGCAGCAAGTCATCCGTGCAGCGTATGCGGCGCTGGCTCAGTTCCAGCAACAGCGCCAACGCCAGCCCGGCAAAGATGCCCACGACCAGGCCCAAGGCCAGGCTGCGATTGACGCGCGGCCGCGAGGGCGCGGTCGGCACTTCCGCGGCGCGCAGGACGGCCAGGTTGGGCAGCGAGATGTTGCTGGCCATCAGGATGCTGTCGTACTTCTGCAGAGCGGTCTGGTAGACCTGCTCCACGCCGGCGAACTGTCGTTGGTACGCGGCAATGCGATCGCGCTTGGCCATCTGGTCCAGCACTTTGGCGCGCTGGCTGTCGATGTCGTGCTGCAGGGCTTCCTTCTGCGCTTGCAGCCGGGTCAGGTCCGAGCGCTGGGCTTCGACGGCGGCCTTGGCTTGACGGGCGATTTCGGCCTGCATCTGGCCGCGCTGCGCCACGAGTCCCAGCACGCTGGGATGGTTGGGGCCCAGGGAACCACGCAATTGGCCCAGTTGATGATCCACCACCGTCAAGCCGTTGCGCAGATCGTTCAGGGCCGCTACCTGTCCCGCCTGGGGCAGGTCCTCGGGCCGCACGCCGCTCTTGAGCAGGCCGTCGGTGGTTTCGTTGCGGGCGCGGGCTTCTTCCAATTGCGACTCCAGCGTCAGCATGCTCGTCATCATGTCGTTCAGGCGGCGCTGATCGACATCGCTGTTCTGCTGGGTGTCGACGATACCGGTGTCCTGCCGGTAGCGGGTCAGCTTGTCCTGGATGGCGTCGATTTCGCCGCGCAACTGTTCCAGTTGCGCCGTGTACTGCTCGCTGCGCGCGCGGGCGGATGCCGACGAGATGTTCTGGCTGACGGCAATGTACGAGTTGACGATGGCGTTGGCGTACTCGCGCGCCTTCTGTGGTGTATTGGCGGAAAACGACACCGTCAGCACGCGGCTGTTCTGCTGTTTGGTCACTTCCAGATTGCGGCTGATGTAAGCAACCAGTTCGTTGCGTGCCACGGAGCCGCTCTGGGCATCGGCGCCCGTCAGCAAGCCCAGGGTCTTGATCATGTGATCCGCCACGGCTTGGCTCTGGATCATGTCGATCTGGGTCTGCATATAGCTTTCATCGAGCAGCGCCGAAAAGGACCGGCCATTGATGGGGTCGTTTTCGCGGTAGTCGATGAAGATGTCGGAGGTGGCGGTCCAGACACGGGGCAACACCAACACCAGCAGCGCGGTCAGTACCAGGGTCGCCAGCGCCACCCGGGCGATCAGCTTGGCCCGCGCCGCCAGCATGGCCCGCACTTGATTCAATGACAGCAGACTGTATTCAGAGGACGGACTCAAAAGGCAGACCTTAGCCAGGGTAGCGAATTGTAATGGCCGATTCTACTGGAGACTCCCGGGCGCGGGGCATGTAGAACCATGATTTATGTAGCAAAACGCTCGAAAAGTCCTTGATTGTCGCGGTATCGCACGGGTCGCCCGGCATGCAAATAGCAAAACGCTATGGAAACTTATTACCACCCTGGGAAATAACATTACTCCAGCGTGGGAGGCAATCATGCCAGAGGATAGTTGCAGTTTTGATAACAATGAAAGTCAAATATGGGTGTTTATTTAGAAAACGGGAACTCTTAGAATGCGGCATCGCATCATGCGTTCGCCGTTTTCCCCGCCCCTTTTCCAGGATTCACTCGAATGTCCGCCAAACCTCGCTTGAACGTCATCATTGCCAGCACCCGCCCGGGCCGCGTGGGCCCTGCTTTCGCCCAGTGGTTCGCCGAAGCCGCCCAGGCCCATGGCCAGTTCGATGTCCAACTGGTCGACCTCGCCGAGTTCAAGCTGCCGGTGTTCGACGAGCCCAACCATCCCCGCATGCAGAAGTACACGCATGAGCACACCCGCAAGTGGGCTGCCAGCGTCGACAGTGCTGATGCCTTCGTCTTCGTGACGCCGGAGTACAACTTCAACGCGCCGCCGTCGCTGCTCAACGCCCTGCAGTATCTGGTCAAGGAGTGGAACTACAAGCCCGCCAGCTTCGTCAGCTACGGCTTCGCATCGGGCGGCCTGCGTGCCGTGCAAGAGATCAAGACCTTGCTGACCACGCTGAAGATCGTGCCGCTGAACGAGCAGGTCATGGTGCAGAACTTTCCCCAGACCCTGGGCGAGGACGGCAAGTTCAAGCCGACCGAGCTGCACACCGACTCGGCCAAGGCAGCGCTGGACGAACTGCTGCGCTATACCAATGCGCTGAAGCCCCTGCGCGCGGCCTGATCGCCTGCCGCGCCCGAGCTGGACTTTGAGCCGACCCCCAACGGAAAAACGCATATGGCAACTTCTTCAGCGCGCGTCACGCGTTTGTTGGGATTCAACGGCGGCTACGTCGATACCGCCGGCTTCCTGGCGCTCAAAGGTTTGTTTACCGCGCACGTCACGGGCAACTTCGTGACGCTGGGCGCGGCCCTGGTCCATGGGAGTACCGGGGCCATCGGCAAGTTGCTGGCGTTACCTGTGTTCTGTGTGATGGTCATCGCCATTCGTTTCCTCGGCGTAGGGCTGGCGCGGCGCGACGCACCCGTGATGCGTGTGCTGTTGTCGCTCAAGGCCGTGCTGCTGGCGGCGGGCGGCGCCATGGCCATCGCGTGGGGGCCATTCGATGACGCGGACACCTGGCGCGCCATTCTTACCGGCATGGTGTTGGTGGCGGCGATGGCGATCCAGAATGCGGCGCATCGCGTGCACCTGACCAGCGAGCCGCCTTCCACGCTGATGACGGGCACCACCACGCAAGTGATGCTGGACATTGCCGACCTGATGCGTGGCTTGCCTGATGCCGATCGCGCCGTTGCCCGAGGGCGGCTGGCGCGCATGGCGCCGGTGCTGCTGTCCTTCGCGCTGGGCTGCGGCATTGCCGCCTTGCTTTACGTTGTCGTGGGGCTGTGGTGTTTCGTGGTGCCGCCGTTGGCTGCCGTGCTCGCAGTGTCCCTGCACCGCGAAGCGCCGGCCGCTGCTTGAAGCGCGGGCTGCCGTCCGAAGCGCGTGTCGTCGCCAGGAGCGGCGCGCCGTATCGATCCATATTCACTAGGTGTTGGCCGTAGGATGGGCCTCGGCGAGCTGGCGGTCTTGGAACCGCGGTTTCGCTTGCGGTAACTGATGGGCAGGTATCTCATCACAGGAAGCCCGCCATGCAGAAGCCGACTCTCCATCAATGCACGGGGACGTTATTGTGTTTCAACGGTGGCTATGTGGATGCCGCCGGTTTTCTTGCACTGGACGGATTGTTCACCGGGCACGTCACGGGCAAGCTGGTAAACATCAGCGTTGCGCTGGTCGATGACGGCGAAGGCACAGTCAGCAAATTGCTGGCCTTCCCCGTATTCTGCGTGGTGGTGGTCGGTTTACGTTTTCTGTGCAGGCGCATCGGAGGCAACAGCGCGTCGATCGTGCGCACCTTGCTGCTGATGGAAGCGGGACTTCTATTGGCGGCCTGCGCCATGGCGCTTGCGTGGGCACCGCTCGCCGACGGTGACGACTGGCGCGCCATACTGACCGGCATGACGCTGGTAGCGGCGATGGCCACCCAGACCGTGGTCTGTCGGATCGGACTCGTGGAAGAAGCGCCCACCACTGTCGTAACGCTGACGGTCACGCAGATCATGATGGATCTTCCCGATCTGCTAAGCCGCACTCCTGCCGCCAACCACACCGCCGCGCGCGCGCGTCTGCTGCGGCTTGCACCGGTGGTGTCGATCTTCGTCCTGGGCTGTGTCAGCGCGGCCGTGCTGTTTGTCGCGGTGGGCCTGTGGTGCTTCGCGGTGCCGCCGGTGATGGCGCTGCTGGCCTCCTGGTCATTCAGCGAAGAACCAAGGCAACACCGGCCACATGCCCTCATCAGATAAGTGTTGCGATGCAATCAACAACGCGCCTGCTCGTCGGGATATCGTGGGTTTACGTGTTGCCATCGGCGTCTTTCTCCGCGGCTTCGATTTCGTTGTCACTCCAGACCGCGCATAGCACAGTGAGAAGAGCCTCCCGGCCTATTTAGGCGTGTGATCAGCGGTCACTTCCCGATGCAGAAGCTGGAGAAAATTTCGCCCAGCAGGTCATCGCTGGTAAAGCGGCCGGTGATGCTGCCCAAGCTGTCGTGCGCCAGGCGTAGTTCTTCGGCGAAGAGGTCGAGGACGCGGTCGTCGAGTTCAGCGTGTTCGGCGGCGAGTTGCAGGTGGTCGGAGGCGTCCTGCAGGGCGCGCAGGTGGCGTTCGCGGGCAAGCCACGGGGATTCACCGCCAGGCGTCCAACCCGCGATGTCCAGCAGCGCTTTGCGCAGGACATCCAGTCCCGCGCCGGTCTTCGCGGAGATGCGCAAGGCCTCCCCCATGCCGGCGGGCTGGTGCACGGTGCCCGCATCAGGGGGCGTGTGCAGGCTGTTCGCAACGGCGGGGCTAGCGGCAGCGCCAGCGGCCGCGATGGGTGCCACGCCCGTGGTCGGGTCGCCCGCCATTTCAAGATCGATCTTGTTGATCACCTTCAACACCGGTACGCCGCGCGGCAGCTTTTCCGCGATGCCAGCATCCAGCGCTTCGTCGGGTGCGCCGGCATCCACCAGATGCAGGATCACATCCGCCTTGGCGATCTCCTGCCACGTGCGGCTGATCCCTATCTTTTCCACGGGATCGTCCGTCTCGCGCAGGCCCGCGGTGTCGACCACGTGCAGCGGCACACCTTCGATATGGATCTCCTGTACCACCTTGTCCCGCGTGGTGCCGGCGATGGGCGTGACGATGGCGACTTCATCGCCCGCCAAGGCATTGAGCAGACTGGACTTGCCCACATTGGGCCGGCCCGCCAGCACGACATGCAGGCCTTCGCGCAGTATCACGCCTTGGCGCGTTTGCGCGATGATGGCATCGAGGTCGTCGCGCAAGCCTTGCAGCAGCGGCCGCGCCTGATATTTCTCCAGGAAGTCGATTTCCTCTTCAGGAAAATCCAGCGTCGCCTCCACCAGCATGCGCAAATGCACGATGCGGTCCGCCAGCGCCGTGACACGCTCCGAGAACACGCCGGATAGCGATGCCATCGCACCGCGCGCCGCGGCTTCGGAAGTGGCTTCGATCAGGTCGGCCACGGCCTCGGCCTGAGCCAGGTCCATGCGGTCGTTCAAGAACGCCCGCTGCGTGAACTCGCCAGGTTCGGCCAGGCGCATGCCCAGGCCGGCGCCTACGCGCAGGCAAAGATCCAGCACACGCCGCAACACGGCCGGTCCGCCATGGCCCTGCAGTTCGAGGACGTCTTCGCCGGTATAGGAATGCGGCGCGGGGAAGAACAAGGCCAGGCCTTCGTCCAGGACTTCACCCAACGCCCCGCTCGTTGCCGCGCCGGCCGCGGTCTCGTCGGGGACCATGGCACGAACGGTAGCGCGGGTCTCATCCAGGGCGAAATCCGGGGAGACATTCCGGGGCGCATCTCGGGGCAAATCTTCGGCCAAATCCCGGGGCACATCCCGCGGCACATCCCGAAACGCCAGCAGATGCGCATGACGCGGTGTCAGGTCGCGCTGGAACAAGGCGCGCACGAAGCCGCCCAGCTCCCGCCCGGAGATGCGGACGATGCCCACGCCTCCGCGCCCGGGAGCGGTGGCGATGGCGGCGATAGGGGCATGAGCTGATGGGGACATATGGCGTTCAGAAAGGGACGGCGAGGCGTAATAAGGGAATATAACGGTTCACGCCGCCCTCTTTCTCCCGTACGTACGCGGCTAGTCGGCCCGTGCAAGGTCAGAGCCGATCAGAAGCTACTCCGAGCATGAACTCGGCTTGATGCGCCGCCGGTTCCAATGGGATTAAGTTCCAATGGGATCAAGACTTCATCGAGAAAAGGAATAATCCGCCCTCCAAAGCTCTGAGGGTATCGGAGTGGGAGATTTTTTCCTTGATCGAGTGAAACTCGTTTATGAGTTTTTCCGGGTCCCTGGAATGCGATTCGCGTGCACGCCTTGCGAATTCTTTTTGCACACACGATATCCACGCCTCGGTGGGGATATCGCAGTCAATACTGCTGACTGCGTTGGACAATAGACCCCCGATCAAAAGGGGCTCGTCATTGTGGCAAACGGTCTGGATCGTATCCTCCATCCAAAAACCACGACGCCGATTGATATCCTCGCACAACTCGGAAAAATAGGCGGTTCTGTTGGTCCCGTCATCAAATCCGTATTGCGCCTTGTCGATACGCTCCATCAGCGCAATGTCGGAGACCAGACAGTCAATGCTCGCTCGGTTGAGATTCGATATTCTTCGGGTGATTTGCGAGAGGTCATAGGTGGCCGGCCACTCTTTCGCGAGATTCTTGCGGATCTCCCGGCTTGCGAGGAAGTAGCCTGCCTTTGGGTACAGTGACGCTACCGCCTTGAACGGAGTCATGACGAAGTTCTTGACCCTTGCCAAAAAAGACGGCAAGTAATTCGTCGTCGCCCGTGGCGATGCCGGACGGATATCGACAATCCCAAGTGCCCCATTTTCCGTCTGTGCATGGTCTGCCGCCAGGAGTGTATCTATACGCTGCCGGAGTGCATCGACCTGTTGTATGAGTTCATCCTTACGCTGAATATGCTCCGCGATTTTCGCGGGTACGTAGATATTCTCGCCGGGACTATATGCTGCAGTGTTCATTCAAGTCGATCCGTGTTGAGCTGGGGAGCCGCTCCCAGCTTGGGAAATGGATGCCATAACCAGCATGCGAACCGACGGGACGCATACCGTTTATGTGGGGGCTTTTCTTCGTACCCCAGGCCAGGTGGGGCGTTCCGGGAAGGCTCCACCCCCGTCATGACTGTTTTGCACTGAATAAACGTTGGCTGCCGCATTCCATTGGGGGCAGTCCTGCGCGGTGACAATGGTCACCCGCAGGGGCTAAAGTTCATGGGGACAGATGACGTTCAGAAAGGGGCCAGGGTGCGCAATAAGGGAATATGACGGGTTGCGCCGACCCCATTTCCTCCGTATGTTGCGCCGTAGACAGCCGAAGCCGGGCCACGAGCCGGTCGCTTCGGCCGCGAGCTTCGGATTTACCAGTTAAGCCTCACACCGGATTCCCAGTCGGGCTTCATCCGGGTCTCTTATCGGGTCTCTTCACTCGGTCTCTTCACATTAGGGAGCGTATTAATTATGTCGATTCGCCTCACCCGTGCCCTTGCCGGCGGCGCTGCCGCGCTGGCCCTGGCCTTCAGTGCGTGTGGCAACGCCCTGGCACGCGATCTGATCATCGGTCTGAAGAGCGAACCCAGCTCGATGGACCCGCAATATCACTCGCTCACGCCCAATACGCAGATCGCCGTTACCATCTTCGATCCTCTGGTTCGGACCGACAGCCAGCTCAAGCCGGAGCCCGCGCTGGCCGAATCCTGGACCGTCGATGGCAATGTCTGGACGTTCAAGCTGCGCCCCAACGTGAAGTTCTCCGACGGCACGCCGCTGACCGCGGATGACGTGGTCTTCACCTACGACCGCGCGCCCAAGGTGCCCAACAGCCCCTCGCCCTTCACGCTGTATCTGAAGGACGTGGCGAAGACGGAAGCGGTGGATGCCCACACGGTGCGTATCACCACCAAGGCCGCCGCGCCGGCGCTGCTGCCCAATCTTTCGCAGCTGCCCATCATGTCGAAGAAGGCGGCCTCCGGTCCCGCGCCGGAAGGCAAGACGACCACCGAGCTCAATGCCGGCGATGGTCTGATCGGCACCGGCCCCTACAAGTTCGTATCGTGGAAGCGCGGCGCGGAAATCGTGCTGGCGCGCAATGACGGGTATTGGGGCAAGAAGCCGCTGTGGGACAAGGTGATCTATCGCCCGATGAGCAATGCCGCGAGCCGCGTGGCGGCGCTGCTGGCTGGCGACGTCGACCTGATCGAGGACCCCCCAACCGATGACCTGCCCAAGCTGAAGGCCGACAAGAAGCTGTTCATCGAGGAAACCCCCTCGGTGCGCGTGATGTACGTGGCCATGGACCAGTTCGCCGAACCCAGCCCCGGCATTACCGGCACCACCAAGAACCCGTTGAAGGACAAGCGCGTGCGCCAGGCGCTGTCGCTGGCCATCAATCGCGAAGCCTTGGTGGATCGCGTCATGGGCGGCATCGCCCTGCCCGCCGGCAACCTGCTGCCCTATCCCATGTTCGGTGCGTCCAAGGACCATTCCAAGGCCCCCAAGGCCGATCTGGACAAGGCCAAGGCGCTGCTCAAGGAAGCGGGCTACCCCGATGGGTTCGGCATCACGCTGGGCGCGCCGTCGGGCCGTTATGTCAACGACGCCAAGGTGGCGCAAGCCATCGCGTCGATGTGGACCCGCATTGGCGTGAAGACCAATGTCGACGCCTCCGCGCCGCCGGTCTTCTTCAAGAAGCGCGACTCGTACGAGTACAGCGCCTACCTGGCGGGCTGGTCGGTGACCAGCGGTGAAATGTCCAACGCCCTGGGCTCCTTGCTGGTCACGCCGGATCCCAAGGCGGGCCTGGGCACTACCAACCGCGGCCGTTATTCCAACGCCACGGTGGACGCTTTGTTCAAGGAAGGTGTGTCGACCATGGACGACGCCAAGCGCGCCGACCTGCTGGCCAGGTCCGCCAACACCGCCATCGACGACTATGCACTGTTGCCCGTGCATTTCGAATTGTCGGTGTGGGCCATGAAGAGCGACATCCGCTACCAGGGCCGCGCGGACCAGATGACGCAGGCTCAGAACGCCACCATCAAGCCCTGATTTCGGCAGTCGCCGGGTCATGACGCGCCGCGTCGTGGCCCGCATTGCCTTGACCCGTGACGAAGTGAGCGTGTCGACGTGTTAGCAACAATCATCCGTCGCCTCCTGCAGACCGTCGTCGTCATGATCGTCATGTCGGCATTGGTCTTCGGCGGTATCTATCTGGTCGGCGATCCCATCGCCATGATGGCCAGTCCCGATGCCACGGAAGCGCAACGCGAGGCCATCCGCCAGTCCCTGGGCCTGAACCTGCCCGTGTGGCATCAGTACCTGATCTTCGTGGGCAAGGCCATCCATGGCGACTTCGGCAACAGCTTCCTGACCGGCGAGCCGGCCATGAAGCTGATCCTCGATCGCGCCCCGGCCACGCTGGAGCTGGCCGTGGTGGCGATGGGCATCTCGCTGCTGCTAGGCATTCCCCTGGGCATACGCGCCGGCCTCAAGCCGCAGGCCGTAAGCTCGCGCGCCATCATGACCGGGTCGGTGCTGGGCTTTTCCCTGCCCAACTTCTGGGTCGGCCTGATGCTGATCATGGTCTTCGCGGTGACGCTGGGCTGGTTTCCCGCCAGCGGCCGCGGCCCGACGGTGGCCCTGGGTCCGATACGCCTCAGCGTGCTGACGCTGGGAGGCTGGGCCAGCCTGATCCTGCCGGCGGCGACCATAGCCCTGGCCAAGTGCGCCACCATCATTCGCGTCACGCGGGCCGCCACGCGCGAAGCCCTGCCCATGGACTACATCAAGTTCGCGCGCGCCAAAGGCTTGTCCGAGCGGCGCGTGCTCAGCGTGCATCTGCTGAAGAACATCCTGATCCCCATCGTCACGGTGGGCGGCCTGGAATTCGGCCAGGTGGTCGCGTTCGCGGTGGTGACGGAGTCGGTGTTCTCCTGGCCCGGCATGGGCAAATTGCTGATCGATTCGATCATCAACCTGGACCGGCCGGTGGTGGTGGCCTATCTGTTGTTGATCGTGTTTTTCCTGGTGATGTTGAACCTGGTGGTCGACATCGTCTATACGGTGCTGGACCCACGCGTCCGGCTGGATGGCCGCCGATGAATCCGACTTCCAATCCGCCCGCCGTGGCTCCCGTGGCCATCAAGGAAGCCGGCCCCTGGCGCCGTTTCCTGGGCGACTTCTTCGCCAGCAAGCTGGCCGTGATCGGCCTGGTGCTGCTGGTCATCATGATCGGGTCCGCGTTGCTGGCGCCGTGGATCGCGCCGCAGAATCCCTATGACATCGGCACGCTGGACATCACGGACGCCAAGTTGCCGCCCGGCAGCAGCAATATGGACGACACCATGACGTATTGGCTGGGCACCGACGGCCAGGCGCGCGACGTCTTGTCGGCCATCCTCTACGGCATGCGTACCAGCCTGATGGTGGGTTTCGTGTCGGTCTTCTTCGCTTTCGTGATCGGCGCTTCGGTCGGCCTGGCGGCGGCTTACTTCGGCGGCCGCCTGGACGCCCTGCTGATGCGCATCGCGGACATCCAACTGTCTTTTCCATCCATTCTGGTGGCCTTGATCCTGCTGTCCATCCTGGGCTCCGGCGTCGACAAGGTGATCATCTCGCTGATCGTGGTGCAGTGGGCTTACTTCGCCCGCGCGGCGCGGGGGGCTGCCCTGGTCGAACGCGGCAAGGAATACGTCGAGGCGGCGCGATGTATGTCCCTGGGCTGGGGCCGCATCCTGTTGCGCCATCTGCTGCCCAACTGCATGCCGCCGCTGATCGTCATCGCCACCATCGACCTGGCTCATGCCATCGCGCTGGAAGCGACGCTGTCCTTCCTGGGCGTCGGCGTGCCGGTGACGCAGCCTTCGCTGGGTATGCTCATCTCCAACGGTTTCGAATACCTGCTGTCCGGCCGTTACTGGATCTCTTTCTTCCCCGGCATCGCGCTGGCCCTCACCATCATCGGCATCAACCTGGTGGGCGACCATCTGCGTGACGTGCTCAATCCTCGGAACGCGCTATGAGCATGACGACGCAAGCGACCGGCGCGCCGACGGCCACTGCATCGACGCCGACCGCAGCGATGCGCACCGCATCGACGTCCACCGCGCCAATCCTGGATGTCGCCGGGCTGCAGACGCATTTCTTCACGCGCGCCGGCGTGGTGAAAGCCGTCGACGGGGTCGACCTGCATCTGGGAGCGGGCGAGATCCTGGGCCTGGTGGGCGAGTCGGGATCGGGCAAGAGCATCACGGGCTTCTCACTGATAGGCCTGATCGACGAACCCGGCCGCGTGGTCGGCGGCAGCATCCGTTTCGACGGCCAGGATCTGCGCCAAGCCAAACCGGAGCAATTGCGCGACCTGCGCGGACGCGACATCGCGATGATCTTCCAGGATCCGATGATGACGCTGAATCCTGTGCTGCGCGTCGATACGCAAATGATCGAAGCGATCCGCGCGCACCGCAAAGTCAGCAAGGACGAAGCGCGCAAGCGCGCGCGCGATGTGCTGACCATGGTCGGTATTGCCGCGCCGGACGAACGGCTGCGCGCCTATCCGCATCAACTGTCGGGCGGCATGCGCCAGCGCGTGGCGATTGCCATCGCGTTGCTGAATTCACCGCGCCTGATCATCGCCGATGAACCGACCACCGCGCTGGACGTGACGATCCAGGCGCAGATTCTTTATGAAGTGCAGAAATTGTGCCGCGAGACCGGCACCGCGTTGATCTGGATCACCCACGATCTGGCGGTGGTGTCCGGGCTGGCGGATCGCATTGCCGTGATGTATGCGGGCCGCGTGGTGGAAACCGGCAGCACCGCGGAGATCATCGATCATCCGCTGCATCCCTACACGCGCGGCCTGATGGCGTCCATTCCGACGCCGCAGACGCGCGGCCGCGATCTGGCTTCGATTCCCGGCATGACCCCTTCGCTGCTGAAGCTGCCCGAAGGCTGTGCCTTCCGCACGCGCTGTCCGCGCGCCACTGAAACCTGTACCAAGGCGCCCGAGGCCGTTGAATGGCGGCCGGCGCATTGGGTGCGCTGCTGGCACGCCGGCGAGGAGGCGACAGCATGAGCGCGGATGTCTTGAAAACGCCGGCCGCGCCGATCCTCTCCCTGCGCGACGCGGAAATGCGCTTCAGCCAGAACATCGATCTGGCCGGCCGCATCGCGAATCTGTTCGGCGCGGGCTTGCGCAAGACCGAAGTGCATGCGGTGGCGGGTGTCGACCTGGATGTGATGCCGGGTGAGGTCATCGGCATCGTCGGCGAATCGGGTTGCGGCAAATCGACGCTGGGCCGCATCATCGCCGGCATCCTGCGGCCCACCAGCGGCCAGGTGAGTTATCGCGGCAAGGCGGTGGCCACCATGCCCGACAGCGAGCGGCGCGCCTACGAGCTGGGCGTGCAGATGATCTTCCAGGATCCCTACGCTTCCCTCAATCCGCGGATGCGGGTGGAAGAGATCATCAGCGAAGCGCCGGTGGCGCACCGCATCATTCCAGCGCGTGAGAAAAAGGCCTACGTCGCTCAGCTGATGAGCCAGGTGGGCCTCGATCCCGCCTATGCGCAGCGCTATCCGCATCAATTTTCCGGCGGCCAGCGCCAGCGTATCGGCATCGCGCGCGCGCTGGCGCTCAAGCCCAAGGTCATCGTCTGCGACGAGGCCGTGGCGGCGCTGGACGTCTCCATCCAGGCGCAGGTGCTCAACCTTTTCGGCCATTTGCGCCGTGAGCTGGATCTGACGTATCTTTTCATCAGCCATAACCTGGGCGTGGTGGGACATATCTCGGATCGGGTAGCCATCATGTATCTGGGCCGCATCGTCGAGATCGCCAGCACGGAGCAGGTCTTCAAGGGGGCCAATCATCCCTATACGCAGGCCTTGCTCAAGGAGTTGCCCACGCTGAACGCGCAGCGGCGCAGTTTCCAGCCTATCAAGGGCGAATTGCCCTCGCCGCTGGCGCCGCCGCCGGGCTGCACTTTCCACCCACGCTGCCCGCATGCCATGGCGCGTTGCCGCCAGGAACGGCCGCTACTGCGCATGATCGGACCGGGCCATGTGAGTGCCTGCCATCTGAACGACGCGACACCTGAACGGCGCGGCACTTGATCGACATGACACCTGAACGACACGACTTCTGATCGAAACATCATCTGAACCCCAGACCGGCGCCAGCCCACCATCATGCAGACCAGCGACCAGCCATTTGCCCCGTTCATCCGTCACGCGCCGCGTGTCGATCCTCTGCCCCTGGTCTGTGATTCGCCCCACAGCGGGCTGATCTATCCCGCCGACTTCGGCTACGCGCTGGATGCGCCTTTGCTGCGTACCGGTGAAGACACCCACGTGGACGAACTCTGGCGCCATCTGCCTGACTTCGGCGGTACCTTGATCTGCGCGCAATTCCCGCGCACGTACATCGACCCCAATCGCGAACCCGACGACATCGAGCCGGCGTTGCTGCAGACTCCCTGGCCCGGCAGCATCAATCCTTCGGAGAAAAGCCGCATCGGTCATGGACTGATCTGGAGCAAGGCCGGGGGCCAGCCGATCTACGCGCGCAAACTCACCGCCGCGGAAATCCAGCATCGCATCCAGGCCTTTCATCAGCCCTATCACGCCGCATTGAACCAGGATATCGAAGCCGCGTATCGCCGCTTTGGCGCGGTCTGGCATCTGAACCTGCATTCCATGCCGTCCAATTCCTACGAGGCGCTGCAGATCAAGAGCGATTCGCCGCTGGCGGACTTCGTGCTGGGCGATCGCGATGGCACCACCTGTGATCCGGAACTGGTCGATGTCGTACAGGAATCCCTGCAAGCCAGCGGCTATACGGTGGCGCGCAACGATCCCTTCAAGGGCGTGGCGCTGATCGCGCGCCTGGGCAAGCCCGCGCAGCGGCGCCACAGCCTGCAGATCGAAATCCACCGCAAGCAGTACATGAACGAACAGACCTTCGAACAGAACGAGCGCTTTCCTGCCTTGCAGGCCGCGCTGACCAAAGCGACGCAGGCCGTCGCCCTCTACATCCAAAGGCAACTATGAAAACCATCGCAGAAATCGAGCGCGCCACGGGCGAGCTGACGGCGATCCGCCGGGACATACACGCGCATCCAGAGACCGCTTTCGAGGAAACCCGCACGTCGGCGCTGGTGGCCGAGAAGCTGCGCAGCTGGGGCATCGAAGTGCACACCGGCTTCGGCAAGACCGGCCTGGTCGGCGTGCTGCGCGGCGGCAGCGGCAAGAAGACCATAGGCCTGCGCGCCGACATGGATGCGCTGCCCATGCCCGAACACAACCGCTTCGGCCATGCCTCCACGGTAGCAGGCAAGATGCACGGCTGCGGCCACGACGGCCATACCACCATGCTGCTGGGCGCGGCGCAATACCTGGCCGAGCATCGCGACTTCGATGGCACCGTCCACTTCATCTTCCAGCCCGCCGAAGAGAACGGCAATGCCGGCGCGCGCGCCATGATGCAGGACGGCCTGTTCGACAAATTTCCCTGTGACGCGGTCTTCGGCATCCACAATATGCCGGGCATGCCGGTGAACCAGTTCGGCTTCCGCAGCGGCCCGGCGATGGCGTCGAGCAACCGTTTCACCATCACCATCAAGGGCGTGGGCGGCCATGCCGCGCAGCCGCACAAGTCGGTGGACACCATCATCATCGCGTCGGAAATGGTGGGGGTGCTGCAGACGGTGGTCTCGCGCAACAAGGACCCTCTGGATTCCGCCGTGCTGTCGGTGACGCAGATCCATGCCGGCGACGCCTTCAACGTCATCCCCAGCGAGGCGGTCATACGTGGCACGGTGCGCACCTACACCACCGAGGCCCTGGATACCATCGAAGACGCCATCCGCCGTATCGCCACCACCTTGCCGCAGGTCTACGGCGGCACGGGGGAATTGGACTTCATCCGCGCGTATCCGCCGCTGGTGAACTGGGAGAAGGAAACCGCCTTCGCGGCCCAGGTCGCCGAAGCCACGTTCGGCAAGGAAAACGTCGACACCACCATTCCCGCGTTCATGGGGGCGGAGGATTTTTCCTTCTATCTGGAAGCCGTGCCGGGCGCCTACCTGTTCCTGGGCAATGGCGACGGCGCCCATCGCCAGGAACAGTATGAAGGCATGGGACCCTGCATGCTGCACAACCCCAACTACGATTTCAACGATGCCCTGCTGCCGGTGGGCGCGACGTACTGGGTCAAACTTGTACAGGCTTTCCTTTCGGACGGTACGTCGACATCGAAGGCGGCGGGCTGACGCTGGCCGGGTCAGCGTTGACGTTTGGGTAGACGCCAACCTGGCCAGTCCGACCCATGGCCGGGCTGGCCTGACGCATTTGGAGCTGCTGATCGGCCCAGGCTTCGATCTTGTCTCCCAATGCCTTGTAGAAGCGTTCCAGCGTCGGGTTGTAGTTCTTGATGCTGAAATACAGGGAGTGGAGATCGGTCAAAACCTCCCATAACAACTGCATGTCTTCCTCCGTCTTGCACCATGGCGCCACGACCTCGAAGATTTCCTGGGCCCGCTGCTCCAGCGCTATGCCCTTGTCGACAGGTTGGAGACCTATGAAATCTCCAGGCAGATTCAGCTGAACCAGCAGGGAATGCGTCGTCAGCTGTATCCGTTCCTGCCATTGCTGCCTGTCGAGGATTTTTTCCGGTGGCAGATCCAATAATATTCGCATGGTGCATAGGGTCTCAACGAATTCTTCCGCGGAAGTCCCTACGGGACGGGGGGCGGGAGAAGACAGGCCTTTGACCAGGCAGGACCTTGCCAGCGCGTCTTGTAGAACTGCGTAAGCCTCGGTCTTGCAGAACTTTAGACCGATGGCGTCGAACTCGGCCTTGGCGTTGCTCAGGTCCGCGTATCGCAGCCTATCGGTGCACCGTTCAAGATTCAGTCGTAAATTCTTCTTGTACGCCGAGTGCTGCATATCGATATCTGTTGCGCGCAAAGCGTCATCGAGGACACCCTTGAGCGAGCTGACGTTGTCATTCTGGCTCGGGCCGATATCGTCGAGGGTCGCTTGCATCAGCGCGCCGTGGTGGGTGTTGAGATCGCGGCGCAGGTGCTTGAAAAGCCGCCGGACAGCCGGATTGCCATCCTCGTCCGCCAAGGCGTCGATACGCTTCAAAAGCTTTTTGTCGGCCAGCACGTGCCTTGCATTCGATTTCGTCAAGCCGGCGATTTCACTTGGGAATTTTCCGTAATCGATCTGCCGCAACCAACCATCCAAATGACCGCTCATGATGGTTCGCGCCATGACGTGGTAGCTCACGTAGGCGCACAACGCCTTCACCGCCTTGAACGGTAGCGACGCGGCGTTCATGGCTTTCTTTCGGATTCCCGGCCGCGATCCCAACGTCGCGCGTGGCGAATTCGTGCGCATGTGAACGATGGCCGGCAGTTCATGCGGGGCGCCCGTGTCGACCTTGCCTGCATCCTCGCCAATCGATGGCACCTCCGCGTTTGGGGAGGTGTGGAGGGTCAAAATGAAGCTGCCAGTTGCTGCGACCATTGGATTCAATCCGGTATGAGTGAGGGCCGCCCGCAACATGCCTGAGCCGATGCGGGTCCGAAAAGCGAGCCATGGGGATGCTGCGGCTCCCGTCCGGCGATATCCATCAGTACCGCCCGCATGAACGGCTGTTCCTGGTCCGATCCGCCCCCTGCCATCGCACTTTTGCGATCTTTAGATCCTGATTCCTCGGGGCGGCATGGGCGCGACGGGCTTGCCCACCCCCCTTTCAGACGGCGGCAAGCGCGCGGCTATATAAGTTCCAGATCTGAATAAAGGCGTATTCATTCGTTGGATCTCTGTAGCGGCTTGCTGATAATCCTCCTCAAGCCGTACACAAATACACAGGATCCGACATGTCCCAGCCCACCACCGTTGCGCATTCCCGCCTTGCCAAGGCTGCGTCCGGCGTCGCGGTCGCCCTGGCGCTGGCGGTTCTGGCCCTGGCTTCACCCACGCCCGCAACGGCCGCCGCGGCCGTCTCCGTGGTTTGTGACGCGCACTGATTTTCTCCGCTGACGGGCCGCCGCCCCCTCATCTGCATCCCCTTGCGCGTCCTGCCGGATGCGTCTTGAACGCGGAGCCATCGCTGGATGGTTCCGCGTCTTTCTTTCCACAAGCCAAGAAAACGGAAAACCATGCTTCCTTCGATTTCCTTCGGACAGCGTTTGACCCACGCCCTGACGCGTACGATGCCCGCCGCCATCCTGTCCCTGACGCTGGCCGCCGTGGCCCTGGCTGTCCCGACTCCTGCGCGTGCTGAAGGCCGGATCCGCATCGCCGAACAATTCGGCATCGTGTACCTGTTGCTGAACGTCGCCCGCGACCAGCAATTGATCGAGAAGCATGGCAAGGCCGAAGGCGTCGACATCAAGGTCGAGTGGCTCAAGCTGTCCGGTGGCTCGGCGGTGAACGATGCCTTGCTGTCGGGCGCGGTGGATATCGCGGGTGCCGGCGTCGGCCCGCTGCTGACGATCTGGGACCGCACGTATGGCAAGCAGAACGTCAAGGGTGTTGCTTCGTTGGGCAACTTCCCCTATTACCTGGTGAGCAACCGGCCCGAAGTGAAGACCATCGCGGACTTCACCGAAAAGGACCGCATCGCCGTACCGGCGGTGGGTGTGTCGGTGCAGTCGCGCGTGTTGCAGATGGCGTCCGCGGCCTTGTGGGGCGATGCGCAGTACAACAAACTGGACAGCATCTCCGTAGCGCTGCCGCATCCGGACGCCGCCGCGGCCATCATTTCCGGCGGCACGGAGATCACCGGCCACTTCGGCAATCCGCCTTTCCAGGAACAGGAATTGGCGGGCAATCCGCGTGCGCACATCGTGCTGGACTCGTACAAGGTACAGGGTGGTCCCTCGTCGTCCACCGTGCTGTTCGCCACGGAGAAATACCGCAAGGAAAATCCCAAGACTTATAAGGCGTTCCAGGATGCCTTGGCCGAAGCCGCGCGTTTCGTCAGCGAGCATCCGGAGCAAGCCGCCGATACCTATCTGCGTGTCGCGGACGCGAAGCAGGACCGCAAGCTGCTTCTGAGCATCATCACCAATCCGCAGGTGCAGTTCAAGACCGAGCCGCAGAACACGTTCACGCTGGCGAAGTTCATGCATCGCGTTGGCGCCATCAAGCACGAGCCCGCGAGCTGGCGTGACTACTTCTTCGACGACGCGGCGCTCGCCAACGGGAGCTGACATGATCAGCCATTCCGGCGTCCCGGATTTTGCTTCCGCCGGCGCCCCCGCCGCCCTGTCCCCACCGCTGCTGCAGGTCGATGGGGTGACGCTGGAATACAAGACGCCCGGACGGCGCGTGCGCGCGACGCATCGCGTCGATTTCCAAGTGCACGACGCGGATCGCTACATCCTGTTGGGGCCTTCCGGTTGCGGCAAGTCGACCTTGTTGAAGTCGGTGGCCGGATTCATCGCGCCCACGGAAGGCGCCATCCGCCTGGCTGGCCAGACCGTCAGCGAGCCGGGGCCGGATCGCATCGTGGTGTTCCAGGAGTTCGATCAACTGCCGCCGTGGAAGACGGTGCGGGAGAACGTCGCGTTTCCCTTGCTGGCGTCACGCACGCTCAAGCGCCGCGAGGCGGATGAGCGGGCGCTCCATTATCTCGACAAGGTGGGCCTGTCCGCGTTCGCCGATGCGTATCCGCATACCTTGTCTGGCGGCATGAAGCAGCGCGTGGCGATTGCGCGCGCGCTGGCCATGCAGCCGCGCATCCTGTTGATGGACGAACCCTTCGCGGCGCTCGATGCGCTGACCCGCCGCAAGATGCAGGAAGAGTTGCTGATCCTGTGGGAAGAGGTGCGCTTCACGCTGCTGTTCGTCACCCATTCCATCGAAGAAGCCCTGCTGGTGGGCAATCGCATCCTGCTGCTGTCGCCGCATCCGGGGCGGGTGCGCGCTGAGCTCAACGCGCATCAGTTCGGTATGCATAGTGCCGGGTCGCCGGCGTTTCAGGCGACGACGCAGCGGATACACGACCTGCTGTTCGACGTGCCGTCATCCACGGATGACGTGCAGCGTGCGGCTGCTTGAAGTATGTGCGTCCGATAGCCACCCTCACTAAATTTTATGTCCCAGCTATCCAGCCCTCGCCCGCCCTTGCCGCCCGTGCGTGAAGAATACGAACGCGAACTGGCGCCTCTGCCCGATTTGACGGTGGAGGCGCCCTTGCCTTGGGTCGAGCGGATCTGGGGGCAGGCCGCCGTGCGCAAAGCCCTGATCCTGATCATCCTGGCCGCGTTATGGGAGCTTGCCGCGCGGTTGACCGACAACGATCTGCTGTTGCCTGGCTTCGTGGCGACGGCCAAGGCCTTTGTCGAAGGCTTGCTCGATGGAGAGTTATTGGCGCGCGCCGCGGCATCGCTGCGAGTGCTGGTCAAAGGGTATGTCGCCGGCGTCGTCCTGGCCTTTGTGCTGACGACGCTGGCCGTCTCGACGCGTCTTGGGCGCGATCTGCTGGCGACCTTGACCGCCATGTTCAATCCCTTGCCGGCGATCGCCTTGCTGCCGCTGGCCTTGCTGTGGTTTGGCCTGGGCGAGGGCAGCCTGGTGTTCGTGTTGATCCATTCCGTGCTGTGGGCGCTGGCGGTCAACACCTATGCGGGTTTCCTGGCGGTGCCTGACACGCTGCGCATGACGGGCCGCAATTATGGCCTGCGCGGCATACGCTACGTCCTGCGGATCCTCGTGCCCGCGGCCTTGCCCGCCATCCTTGCCGGCCTGCGCATAGGCTGGGCCTTCGCGTGGCGTACGTTGATCGCCGCCGAGTTGGTGTTCGGCGCATCCAGCGGCAAGGGTGGCTTGGGCTGGTACATCTTCCAGAACCGCAACGAACTCTACACCGACCGCGTCTTCGCCGGCCTTGCCGCCGTCGTACTGATCGGTCTGCTGGTCGAAGGCTTGGGGTTCGACAACCTGGAACGCGTCACGGTGCGGCGGTGGGGGATGCATCGGTAGGATACGTCGTCCTGAGCATGCGTGACGATGTGGCCGGTCTTCGCGTGCTGAGGTGGCGATACTGCCGTGCCTTCTAGCTTAGGTTCTACGAAAAAAACCGCGGGGCCGTTTTCTCTTTTGAAGAAAACGGCCCCGCGGTCTTGCGCCTGCCGAAATGCCGAAGGCTTACGCCTATCGCTACTTGGTGGCGGCAGCCGCGGCCTGACGATTGAGGCGCCGCGTGATGGTCCACTGCTGCAGGATCGACAGCGTGTTGTTGACGCACCAGTACAGCACCAGGCCGGCCGGGAACATGAACATCATGCCGCCGAACACCAAAGGCATGATCATCATGACCTTGGCCTGCACGGGATCCGGCGGCGTCGGGTTCAGTTTGATCTGCAGGAACATGGTCGCCATCATGATGGCGGGCAGGATGAAGTACGGGTCGTGCACCGACAGGTCATGCACCCAGCCCAACCACGGCGCACCGCGCATTTCCACGCTGGCCAACAACACCCAGTACAGCGAAATGAACACGGGGATCTGCACCACCATGGGCAGGCAGCCCCCCAGCGGATTGATCTTCTCGGTGCGATACATCTCCATCATGGCGGCGTTCAGCTTCTGCTTGTCGTCGCCATATTTTTCTTTCAATGCCTGCAAGCGCGGCGCCACCTGTTTCATGCGCGCCATCGAGCGGTAGCTGGTCGCGGCCAGCGGATAGAACACGGCCTTGACCAGCACGGTCAGCGCCACGATCGTCCAGCCCCAGTTGCCCAGGATGGAATGCAGCCAGGTCATCAGCGCGAACAGCGGCTTGGCGATGATGGTCAGCACGCCATAGTCGACCACCAGTTCCAGGCCAGGCGCCACGGCTGCCATGGCCTTCTGGTCCTGCGGTCCGATCCACAGATGCGAGTCCACCGTGGCCGAGGCGCCAGGCGACACTTCACCCACCGATTCCACGGTGCGAGCCGCGAACAGGTTGGGCGCCACTTCCAACAGTTCGTTGGTACGGGTCTTGCCTTGCGGCGGAATCCAGGCAGTGGCGAAGTAATGCTGCACCACGCCTATCCAGCCGTTGTCAGCCTGCTTGATATAGCTGGCTTTCTTCTTCTCGATATCGGAGAAAGTGGCCTTCTGGAACTTGTCCTGTTCCGAATAGACCGCCATGCCCGTAAACGTGTGATAGAAGCTGGACGTATCGGGCGGGTTGTTGCCGTCACGCTGCAGTTGCAGATACAGGGCCGGACGCACCGGGTTGGCACCCGTGTTGGTCAGGTCGTGGCGCACGTCGATGTCGTAACGGCCGCGATGCAGCGTATACGTCTTGGTGACC
This sequence comes from Bordetella sp. LUAb4, assembly GCF_021325795.1. Taxonomy (GTDB): domain Bacteria; phylum Pseudomonadota; class Gammaproteobacteria; order Burkholderiales; family Burkholderiaceae_B; genus Bordetella_C. Next base: position 67,166 of record NZ_JAHPZX010000003.1, read on the forward strand.
TTCAGGCCCCCCGCTTCCGCTTCGAACACCACCGCCAGCGAGTCGCCGGTCAGCGAGCGCTCGGAGGAAACCATGCGGAACGGCGTCTGGTGAGTGGGGAAGCCCTGGCCGCTGGTCGAACCGACCACGCCGGACTGCACCAGATAGTTCAGGTCGCGCGAATCGTCGAGCAGCACGGTCGGCTGGTCGTCGTGATTGGCGTCCGGGAACTTCAGCAGCTCGGCGCGGACCACTTGGGCGCCAGTGGTGTCGAAGGTCAGGCGCAGCACGTCCGTGGTGATGACCACGCGTTGCGATTGGGCCGCCTGCGCCGCCGCGGCGGTAGGCACGCCACCGGCAGCCGGCGCGCCAGGCGCGGTGGACGCGGCCGGAGCGGAGGGAATGGCGGTGGTGGAGGCCGGCGCCGCGTTCTGCGGGCTGGCGGGAGCCTGTGCCGTGGCGGCGGGCGGATTGCCACCGAACAGCGAAGGCTTGCCGTTATGGACTTGCCAGTTGTTCCAAAGGAGCAACAGCGAGAACGAAAATATCATCCAGAGGATGGTGCGTCGGATATCCATGGCGCCTACAAGGTGAAAGCGAGACCAGCAAAGCCCGCCAGTTTAGCGTTAATCATGACCGGCACGGTGGCAATGGGAGCCGCCACAGGGGCCGGAAGTTCCCGGAACGGGCGGAACGGGGTCCAATCCGCCGGAACTCCAGGGGTGGCAGCGCCCGATACGCCGCGCCGCCAACCACAGGCCGCGCAGCGCCCCGTGGGTTTCGATGGCTTCGATGGCGTAAGCCGAACAGGTCGGGGTGAAGCGGCATTGCCGCCCGATCCAGGGACTGAGAAAGAAGCGGTAGAACCGGATGGGCGCGATCAACAGCGCCACCCATAAGGAACGTACTGTCGCCGTGCGCCCCGTTGACGCGCTGACCGAACGAGCGCGCGTCATGGCGTGCTTACCGTCGGCGCGGCCGGTTTATCGCGTGCGGATTCTCCACGCGGCGCCGGCGTTCGGCCTATGCGTTCGAAGTGGGTGTCCACTTCGGCGCGAGCCAGCCGTTTCAGCGCGGTCAGCGACATGGTGGGCACGCGCGCGTGCAGCCGGACGACATAATCGGCCGGCCGCAAGCCGTGTCGGCAGTGGCGAAAAGCTTCACGGATGACTCGCTTGAGCGCATTGCGCGTCACCGCCAGCGCGGCATGGCGCTTGGCAATGACCAGGCCCAGGCGGGCACAGGCCTGCCCGGGCGCTTGCGTGCTGGCGGCGGAAGTCACCATGAAAAACGCCCCTCGTGCCAGCCGGCGGCCTTTGAGGGCGGCGGCAAACTCGGAGGGGCGGTGCATCCTCGCCCCCGGGGGAAGCGTGGTGCGCGGCATGTCAGGCGTTGGCGCCGGCACAAGGGCCGGTGCCTCGGATCGCGGCGTGGCGATCAGACGGCCAGACGCTTGCGGCCCTTGGCGCGGCGAGCGTTCAGGACGGCACGGCCGCCGCGGGTTTTCATGCGCACACGGAAACCATGGGTGCGCTTGCGGCGGGTAACGGAAGGTTGGAAGGTGCGTTTCATGGAAGGTCCACAAAAAGAACAAAATTTACGGGGGGGCGCGTCCTGGTACCAGCCACACCTTCTTTCAGTGCGGCCGCCGCGACGCTGCCAGTCGACACGGCCTGCTGGTCCGCCCGCTTCCTGGTGGAGGCGGGCAAAGGCGAAGCCAGTTTCTGGGTCCGGAGTTCCGGAACCGAATTTCTTATAACGAAGGGATAGGAAGTTTTTTGCTCGTGGAAGTCAAAATGCCTACTTTCACGAGGCTTTTGCGCCTCTCATCGCCTTCGAATCCGAAGATTTCTACTCCTGGGTCCGTGGGCGCGGCGCGCCTATGGAATACCCCTGGGGCATGCAAAATTCGGTAAAGCCCATCATTTCAGCAAGTTTTCCCTATCTTGTCAAACAGTTAGGAATCGTCCCCCGGCACCAGGCTGCGCGGGCCTGTGGATAAGTACAGCCCGGGCAAGGTAGAATCGAGGTTTAGACAAGAGCGACATGAAAGAATTCTGGCAGACCTGCGTCAGTCGTCTTGAGCAGGAAATCCCCCCCCAGCAAATCAGCGCGTGGATCCGTCCGCTGGTGCCGGTTGCGTTCGACGAAGCGCAGGCCGTTTTGCGCATTTCCGCACCCAACCGCTTCAAGCTGGATTGGGTACGCAAGAATTACGCTCAACAGATCGAGTCCTTGGCCGCCGAATGGTTCCAACGTCCCGTCCAGGTGCAGTTCGAACTGCCGGCTGGTGCCGGCGGCCGTCTGCCGCTGGCGCCACGTCCGCGCGCGGCGAACCTTAGTGGCACCGGTGTCAGCGGCGCGGCTGCGATGGCTGCCGCCAATGCAGCCTCCGCCGCGGCGGCAGCCAACGCGGCGGGACAGGATGCGGCGGGTGCGAATGGAGCAACGCATGGCGCAATCCATGGCGCCGCGCAGACCGGCTCGCACGGCACGGCTGGCAGTGTCGGCAGCGGCATGAGCGGCAGCCTGGCCGATGGCCTGGGCCACGCGCCGTCCGCGGCGCCTGCGCCGCCACCCGCATTGCCGCCAGCCACCAGCGAGGCAGCCAACATCGTCTACGAGCGTTCGCGGCTGAATACCGACCTGACGTTCGAGAACTTCGTCACCGGTAAAGCCAACCAACTGGCCCGCGCGGCCGCCCTGCAAGTGGCGGAAAACCCCGGCATCTCCTACAACCCGCTATTCCTTTATGGCGGCGTGGGACTGGGCAAGACCCACTTGATCCACGCCATCGGCAACGCCATGGTGGCGGCGGGCACCGGCGTGCGCGTGCGCTACGTCCATGCGGACCAATACGTGTCCGACGTGGTCAAGGCTTACCAGCGCAAGGCTTTCGACGACTTCAAGCGCTACTACCATTCGCTCGACCTGTTGCTGATCGACGATATCCAATTCTTCTCCGGCAAGAACCGGACGCAGGAAGAATTCTTCTACGCCTTCGAGGCGATGGTCGCGCAGCGCAAACAAATCATCATCACCAGCGATACCTATCCGAAGGAACTGGCCGGCATCGACAGCCGCCTGATCTCGCGCTTCGATTCGGGCCTGACCGTGGCCATCGAACCGCCGGAACTGGAGATGCGCGTCGCCATTCTGCTGCGCAAGGCCGAATCCGAAGGCGTGCCCATGCCGGAAGAAGTGGCCTTCTTCATCGCCAAGCATCTGCGCAGCAATGTGCGCGAGCTGGAAGGCGCCCTGCGCAAGGTGCTGGCGTATGCCCGTTTCCATGGCCGCGACGTCGTCACGGTGGATGTCTGCAAAGACGCGTTGAAGGACCTGCTGTCGGTGTCCAACGGCCAGATCACGGTCGAGAACATCCAGAAGACCGTGGCCGACTTCTACAAGATCAAGGTCGCCGACATGTACTCGAAACGGCGGCCTGCGAATATCGCGCTGCCGCGCCAAGTGGCCATGTATCTGGCCAAGGAGCTGACGCAGAAAAGCTTGCCCGAGATTGGGGATCTATTCGGGGGCCGGGACCATACGACGGTGCTGCATGCCGTACGCAAAATCTCGGATGCCCGGGCCAAGCTTGCTGAACTTAACCATACCCTGCACGTGTTGGAACAAACTCTAAAAGGATGAACATGCAACTCGTACAAACCACACGCGATGCATTGCTGAAACCGCTGTCGACTGTGGCGGGCATCGTCGAAAGACGGCATACGCTACCCATCCTGGCGAACATCCTGATGCGCAAAGAGGGGAGCCGGGTGTCGTTCATCGCCACCGACCTCGAAGTGCAGATCACCACGCACGCCGACTTCGGCGTGGGCGGCGACAACGAGTCCATCACGGTGGCCGCGCGCAAGCTGGTGGATATTCTCAAGGCCCTGCCCGACACCGGCGACATCAAGCTGGCTTTGAACAGCAACAAGCTGGCGGTGCAGACCGGCAAGAGCCGCTTCGCGCTGCAGACGCTGGCCGCCAGCGAATTCCCCACCGTGGCTCAGCCCGAGCATTGGGATGTGTCGCTGAGCGTGTCGCAGAAGTCGCTGCGCCATCTGTTGAACATGGTGCACTTCGCCATGGCCCAGCAGGACATCCGCTACTACCTGAACGGCATGCTGCTGGTGTTCGAACCGGGCCGGGTGCGCGCCGTGGCCACCGATGGCCACCGCTTGGCGCACAGCTCCACCGAAGCCGACGGCATCGCCGAACGCCATGAAGTGATCGTGCCGCGCAAGACCGTCCTGGAAATGCAGCGCCTGTTGGACGACAGCGACGCCGTGGTCGACATCGACGTGGCGCCGGGCCAGATCCGTTTCCGTTTCGGCGACGTCGAGCTGGTTTCCAAGCTGGTCGAAGGCAAATTCCCGGACTTCACGCGCGTCATTCCGACGTCCTACACACGCCATTTCCTGGTCAACCGCGAAGCCTTGCAGGGCAGCCTGCAGCGTGCCGCCATCCTGACCACCGACAAGTTCAAGGGCGTGCGCCTGCAGTTGGCGCAGAACCTGATGAAGATCTCCTCGACCAACGCCGAGCAGGAAGAGGCGCAGGAAGAGATCGACATCGACTACGGCCATGAAGCGCTGGATGTGGGCTTCAACGTCAGCTATCTGCTGGACGTGCTGAGCAACATCAAGGTCGAGGAAATCAAGTGGTCCGTGATGCCCGACCAGAACGCTTCCGCGCTGATCACCCTGCCTGACGACGAGCAGTTCAAGTACGTCGTCATGCCGATGCGCATCTAAGCGAAGAACGTGCCCTGGGCCGGGCCCGCATGGAGCCGGTCCAGGGCACGTCCTTCGCCATTGCCGCGATCACTGCGGCGTGCGTCCGTCCTCCTTCGCCCGACCGGCATCCGCCGGCCTGGTGTGCCAGCCTCACGGGCTGGTGGCTCTTTGAATCAGTAAACGAAAAGACTTATGTCCGACACCCCGAATACCAATCCCGAGAACGCCGATTACGGTGCAGATTCGATCAAGATGCTCAAGGGGCTGGAGGCCGTGCGCAAGCGCCCCGGCATGTACATCGGCGACACGTCCGATGGCACGGGCTTGCATCACATGGTTTTCGAAGTCGTGGACAACGCCATCGATGAGGCGCTGGCCGGCTATTGCGACGACATCGTCGTGACCATCCACACCGACAATTCGATCTCGGTCACGGATAATGGCCGCGGCATTCCCACCGACATCCACAAGGATGATGAATTCCACCGCAGCGCGGCGGAGATCGTCATGACCGAACTGCATGCGGGCGGCAAGTTCGACCAGAACTCCTACAAGGTATCCGGCGGCCTGCACGGCGTGGGGGTGTCTTGCGTGAACGCGCTGTCGGAATGGCTGCGTCTGACCATCCGCCGTAATGGCGAAGTGCATGAGATGGAGTTCCGCCAAGGCGTGCGCGTGGAGCCGCTGGCCGTGACCGGCAAGACGGAAAAGCGCGGCACCGAAGTGCGCTTCCTGGCCGATCCCGCCATCTTCAACCACATCGAATATCACTACGAGATTCTGTCGAAGCGGCTGCGCGAGCTGTCCTTCCTCAATAACGGCGTGAAGATCCGCCTGATCGATCAACGTCAGGGCAAGGAAGAGAACTTTGCCTTTTCCGGTGGCGTGAAGGGCTTCGTCGAGTACATCAACCGCAGCAAGACAGTCCTGCATCCCAACGTGTTCTCGGTCAGCGCCGAGTCGAGCGCGGGCGGCGTGCCTGTCACGGTGGACGTCGCCATGCAGTGGAACGACACCTACTCCGAAAGCGTGCTGTGCTTCACCAACAATATTCCGCAACGCGATGGCGGCACCCACATGACGGGCTTGCGCGCCGCCATGACGCGGGTATTGAACAAGTACATCGCGGACAACGAGCTGGCCAAGAAGGCCAAGGTCGAAACGTCCGGTGACGACATGCGCGAAGGCCTGGCCTGCGTGTTGTCGGTCAAGGTGCCCGAGCCCAAGTTCAGCAGCCAGACCAAGGACAAGCTGGTATCCAGCGAAGTGCGCCCAGCGGTGGAAGACGCCGTCGCGCGCACCCTGGATACGTGGTTGCAGGAACATCCGAACGACGCCAAGGCGCTGTGCGGCAAGATCGTCGAAGCGGCACGGGCACGCGAAGCCGCGCGCAAGGCGCGCGAAATGACGCGTCGCAAGAGCGTGCTGGAAGGTGCCGGCCTGCCCGGCAAGCTGGCCGATTGCCAGGAAAAGGATCCGGCGCTGTGCGAGCTGTACATCGTCGAGGGTGACTCGGCAGGCGGTTCGGCCAAGCAAGGCCGTGATCGCAAGTTCCAGGCCATTCTGCCGCTGCGCGGCAAGGTGCTGAACGTCGAGAAGGCGCGTTTCGACCGACTCATCGCCAGCGAGCAGATCGCCACGCTGATCACCGCGCTGGGCACCAGCATCGGTCCGGACTTCAACGTCGAGAAGTTGCGTTATCACCGCCTGATCATCATGACCGATGCGGACGTGGACGGTGCGCACATCCGCACGCTGTTGCTGACGCTGCTGTATCGCCAGATGCCGGAGCTGGTGGAGCGGGGCTATATCTATATCGCCCAACCGCCGCTGTACAAGGTCAAGGTAGGCCGTGATGAGCGGTATCTGAAGGACGACCAGGAAGAAGCCGTGTTCATGCTGCAGTTGGCATTGAAGGATGCTTCGCTGGTGCCGACCGAAGGGGCCGACCCCATCAGCGGCGACGCCCTGGCCGAACTGGCACGCCAGTATGAACTGGCGGATGCCGTGATCGGGCGCGCGTCGCGCATGATCGACGAAGCCGCGCTGTCAGCCATGGCTGAAGGTGTGGAGATCAATCTGGAGACGCCGGAAAGCGCGGCCGCATCGGCGGAGAATCTGCAGAAGGCCATGTTCGACCCGCTGGCGCCCAATGCCGTGACCGTTACGGCCGAAGTCGATGCGAGCACGGAGAAGCAGCGCCTGATCCTGCGTCGCATGCGTCATGGCAATGCGCGCATCAGCGTGATCGATGCGACGTTCGTGGCGGGTGCCGATTATGGCGTGTTGTCGCGTTCGGCCAGGACCTTCCTGGGCCTGATCGGCAAGGGTGCGCTGGTGGCACGTGGTGAAGGTGAGAAGCGCAAGGAAGCGGGCGTCAACGATTTCCGCGAAGTCATGCGCTGGTTGCGTAGCGAAGCGGAGCGCAGCGTCAGCAAGCAGCGTTACAAGGGCTTGGGCGAAATGAATCCTGAGCAGCTGTGGGAAACCACCATGGACCCCAAGGTCCGCCGCTTGCTGCGCGTCCAGATCGAAGACGCCATCGCCGCCGACGAAGTCTTCCAGACCCTGATGGGCGACGACGTCGAACCGCGCCGCAACTTCATCGAAACCCACGCCTTGTCGGCGAGCAATATCGATATCTGAGTTGTCTTGCCAGGCTGTGACCCGCTTTTTTTGGTGGGTTCAGGCGGCAAGGGTTGCCAAAAAACCGCGGGGCCGTTTTCTTCAAAAGAGGAAACGGCCCCGCGGTTTTTTTCGCCTTGAATAGCCAAGCCCACCTCCACTGATACCCCACATCAAAATTTCTGATTGGACGCTGGGCGAGGCAGGCCATTATGGTTGGCCCACGATAAATGAGAATATGGAGACAACCATGGCCAGCTTCCGGCGTTTTGCCCCCGCGCTTTCCGCTTCCCTTTCCTTGGCTTTGGCCGCTGCGGCCATGACCGCGCAGGCCGGGACAGTGACGGTGATCACCTCCTTTCCCAAGGACCTGACCCAGGCCTACAAGGTGGCCTTCGAGAAGAGCCACCCCGGCATCACGCTGGAATTCCTCAACAAGAACACCGTCGCGGGCATCGCCTATGTGCGCGAAACGCCCGCCGGTAACCGGCCCGACGTGTTCTGGGCCAGCGCGCCGGACGCTTTCGAATTGCTGGCGCAGGCCAAGCTGCTGGCCAAGGCCACCGACCTGGCTAATCCAAAAGTACCGGACAAAATCGGCAGCTTTCCCATCAACGACACCGCCGGGCTCTACTTCGGCCAGGCCCTGGCCGGCTACGGCATCATGTACAACACGCGCTATCTGAAGGCGCACAAGCTGACCGCGCCGGTGGAATGGAAGGATCTGCTGGCGCCGGCCTGGTTCGGCCATGTGGGCATCACGTCGCCGTCCCGTTCCGGCACCATGCACCTGACCGCGGAAACCATCCTGCAAGGCGAAGGCTGGACCGAGGGCTGGCGCACCCTGTTGCGCATGTCCGGCAACAGCAGCGCGGTGACCGAGCGTTCCTTCGGCGTGCCGGACGGCGTCAACAACGGCCAGTTCGGCGCCGGACCCGTCATCGACTTCTTCGGGCTGTCGAGCAAGTTCTCCAAGTTCCCGGTGGAATTCGTCTATCCCTCCGAAACCTCCATCGTGCCGGCCAATATCGCGCTGATCGCCGGTGCCAAGAATACCGAGGAAGCCAAGCAGTTCATCCGCTACTCGCTGGACCTGCCGGGTCAGGAGCTGCTGCTGGACCCGAAGATCTCACGCTTGCCGGTGCTGCCCTATAGCGAGCTCAAGGGCAAGATCCCGGACGGTTATCCCGATCCGGCGGAAATCGCCAAGCGCAGCAAGGTGCACTTCGACGTCGACCTGTCGCAGTCGCGTTACTACGTGGTGCAGTCGCTCTACGACCAGACCATCACCTTCCGGCTGAAGGAATTGCAGCAGGCGACCAAGGCCATCTACGACGCCGAACGCAAGCTCGGCGACAAGGCCAAGACGGGCAAGGCCGCGGAACTGCTGGCGCAGGCTCGCAAGCTGGCCTGGGATCCCCTGGTCGATGACAAGCAGGCGGCCGACCCGGCGTTCCAGAAGCTGTTCTCCGGCGACAAGCGCGACGCGTCGGTCAGCCAGAAGATCACGCAGCAGGAAGGCGAATGGAACGGCAAGGCCCGCGCCAACTACGACGAAGCGGTGAAGCTGGCGAACCAGGCCGCGGCGCTGTAGTTAAAGCACTTCCTTTACAGCACTTCCGTTCCAGCACTTCTCCTCTTCGGCCCGTCGGTGCGAACCGACGGCCGGTTCCCGCGGTACCCGGCCTGCGTCCGGTCGCCGTATTCCGGATCTCGCATGCGAAATTCTTCTCCCTTCGGCTTAAGCAAGGGGCCCGCGGCGGTCGCGCTGCTGGTGCTGGCTTTTCTGTTGCTATTCCTGGTGGTGCCGGTCGCCACGGTGTTCCACACGGCCTTCGTCAACGCCGACGGCAGTTTCACCCTGGGACATTTCCGCTCCTTCTTCAATCAACCGTTGATGCAGGAGGCATTCTTCAACAGCCTCTACGTGGCCGGATGGTCGACCCTGCTGGCGTCGCTCATCGCCGTGCCGCTGGCGTATTTCACCGTGCGCTTCGAGTTCCGTGGCGCCTTGATCATCCAGACGCTGGGTGTGTTGCCGCTGATCATGCCGCCCTTCGTCGGCGCGGTCGCCATGCAGCTGATATTCGGCCGTTCCGGCAGCGTCAACCTGCTGCTGGGCGAGTGGTTCGATATCAACCTGCCGCTGATGGAAGGCCTGAACAGCGTCATCTTCGTCGAGGCGCTGCACTACTTTCCCTTCATCCTGATGAACCTGGTGGTGGCGCTGCGCAATATCGACGGCTCCATGGAAGAGGCCGCCTTCAACCTGGGGTCGCGCGGCTTCCGCCTGTTCCGCCGCATCATCTTCCCCCTGGCCCTGCCGGGCTTCGTGGCGGGGGCCTCGCTGGTGTTCATCAAGGTGTTCGATGATCTCGGTACGCCCCTGGTGCTGGGCCAGACCAATATGCTGGCGCCGCAAGCGTATCTGCGCATCACTCAGGTCGGCCTGGAAGATCCCCTGGGCTATGTGATCGGCGTCATCATCATCGCCTTCTCGATCGGGTCGCTGTGGCTGTCCACGCGCGTGCTCGGCGGCAAGGATTATTCGACGCTGCAAAAGGGCGGCGGCTCGATCCAGAAGCGGCGCCTGCGTCCAACAGAAAGCGTGCTGGCCTATGGCTGGATCATCCTGGTCCTGCTGCTGGTGCTGTCGCCGCACATCGGCGTGCTGCTGCTGTCCTTCGCCAGTGTGTGGAGTTACGCGCCCTTGCCGGACGGCTATACGCTGGCTCACTATGCGTCGGTGTTCCAGGACTCCAGCGGCATGATCGCCAACACCCTGCTCTATTGCGGCCTGGCGGCCGGCGTGGACGTGGTGCTGGGTACCGCCATCGCCTATCTGATGTTGCGCACGCGGCTGCCCGCCCGCCAATGGCTGGACTGGCTGGCGTCGGCGGCGCTGGCCATCCCGGGCATCGTGCTGGCCATCGGCTTGCTGCGTACCTTCCGTGGCGTGGAGATCCCGTTCACGGGAACCTTGCTCACCGGGTCCTGGGTACTGATCATGATCGCGTACTCGGTGCGGCGCCTGCCCTACGCATTGCGCTCCTGCGTGGCCTCGCTGCAGCAGATCAACGTCTCGCTCGAAGAGGCCGCGCAGTCCATGGGCGCCAACCGTTGGCGTACTATCCGGCGAGTGGTGGTGCCATTGATGGCCGGCGGCATGCTGGCAGGATTCGTCACCAGTTTCATCACGGCGGCGGTGGAGTTGTCGGCCACGATCATGCTGGTGACGCGCGAAAGCCAGGCACCCATGAGCTACGGCATCTATCTGTACATGCAGAGCGCTTCGGGACGCGGCCCGGGTGCCGCGCTGGGGGTGCTGGCGGTGGTGGCGGTTGCCATCGGCACGTATGCGAGCCACGTGCTGGTACAGCGCTCCACCGCGCGGCAGCGGCCGGCGCGGACGAACAATAACGAGGAGTTGGAGGCACTATGAAAAAGGTCGGTGTCGAGTGCCGGGACATATCGCTGTCCTATGGCAAAACGCAGGTGCTCAAGAACCTGAACATCTCCATCGAGCCGGGCGAGTTCTTCGCCCTGCTGGGTCCGTCCGGATCGGGCAAGTCCACGCTGCTGCGCCTGATCGCGGGCTTCAATCAGCACGCCAGCGGCCAGTTGCTGGTGGATGGCAAGGACGTCACGGGCATCCCGCCGTGGAAGCGCAATATCGGCATGGTCTTCCAGAGCTACGCGCTGTGGCCGCACATGACGGTATTCGATAACGTGGCCTTTGGCCTGGTCGAGCGCAAGGTGGCGCGCGCCGAATTGCGCGAACGCACCGAGGCCGCGCTGGCCTTGGTGGGCTTGTCGCAATACGCCAAGCGCCGGCCCAATGAACTGTCGGGCGGCCAGCAGCAACGCGTGGCACTGGCACGCACCATCGTCATCGAGCCGCAGGTGCTGCTGCTGGACGAACCGCTGTCCAATCTGGACAAGAAACTGCGCGTGCAGATGCGGCGCGAGTTGCTGGCGCTGCAGCGGCGGCTGGGCATCACCACCATCTTCGTGACGCACGACCAGGAAGAAGCCATGACCACCGCCGACCGCATGGCGGTGCTGGACCATGGCGTGGTGCAGCAGATCGGTTCGCCGAACAATCTGTTCGACTTCCCGGTGAACCGTTTCGTCGCCAACTTCGTCGGCACGATGAATGTGCTGGAAGGCGCTGTGAAGGAACGCGCCAGCCAGGGGGTGGTGCTGGCGGTGGATGGCGTGGGTGACCTGCACTTGCCCGTCAGCGGCGACCTGCCCGACGCGCCGCGGCTGGCGGCCAGTTTCCGGCCGCACACGGTGCGTATCGACCTGGCGGGCGGCGCGCCGGATGCCCGCTATGTGTGGCTGCCGGGCGTCGTGCATGCCAGCGAATTCCAGGGCGAGTTCACGCGCTATCAGGTGATGATAGGCGACCAGTGCATCACTGCCGACCAATCGCATCTGGCGGGGCTGTCGATCTTTCCCATAGGCGCGCCGGTGGCGCTGGGCCTGGAGCCCAGCCAGGTGCGCCTGTTGGCGGCCTGACGGCGGCATGGAGATCTATCAGATCCGAGCCTTCATCAAGGTGGCTCGCCTGGGCAATGTGACGCGCGCGGCCGAAGCCTTGTCCTTGACCCAGCCGGCGGTGACCGCGCAGATCAAAGCGCTGGAACAAAGCCTGGGGGTTGCGCTATTCGATCGCAGCGGCGGCCGCCTGACGCTGGCCAAGGCTGGCGAGGCGCTGTTGGAAACGGCTGAACAGCTGGTGGCCTTGGGCAATCAACTGAAGTCGGCGGCGCAGGCCTTGCAAGGCGAATTGCACGGCGTGCTGGAATTGGGCGTGCCCAGCGAACAGCCGGATTTCCTGCGGCTGGGCGAGTTGGCGGCGACGGTCATGCGGCAATTGCCCCTGGTGGAGTTGAAGACGCACGTGCTACCGGCCGAGGTTCTGGCCGACCAGGTTGCCAATGGGCGCCTGGCGGCGGCCTTGACGCTGGCCGCGACGCCGCCGCGCGGCCTGCAATGGATGGCGTTGCGCAGCGTGCGCTACCGCGTGGCGCTGCCGAGTTCCCGCGCCGATAGCCTGCGCAAAGGCGGATGGCGTGAATTGGCGCAACTGCCCTGGCTGGACGGCCCGAGCCGCAGCCACACCCATCTGCTGTTGCGCGACCTGTTCGAGCGGCATGGCTTGAGCCCCCGCGTGGTGATGCAGAACGATGACCAGGCGAATCTGATGGCGCTGGTGCGCGCTGATGCCGGTTGCGCCTTGTTGCGGGAGGAAATCGCGCTGCAGGGCGCGGCAGCGGGCGATTGCACGGTGTGGAGCAATGTGCACGCCGACGCGACCCTGGGATTCATCGTGTCGCCGGATCGCGCCGCCGAGCCGCTGGTGGTGGCGCTGGAGTCGATGGTGCGGGAAGTCTGGCTGGCGTGATGGTGGAGAAAGCCAGCGCTTTCTCGCCGCTGCGGGTCAGACGCAATGCCCGCGTATGCCCTTGCCGCTCCACCCATTTACGCGCGATGAAGTGCGCGAGCAACGCATCGCCCAAGGCGCCGCCGATGTGGGGCCGCCGTGCGCTCCAGTCCAGGCAGGGATGGGCGAAGCTACGGCGTGTGGTGTGGACGGCGTCGACATCCAGGCCCAATCCGCGCAGATAGGTCTCGCCTGCGGACGTCAGGACATATTGCCCGGCGCGCGAGCGCAGATAGCCTTGCGCGACGAACGCATCGTGCATCCGCACGGCCACCGTCCCCGCCATGTGCTTGTAGCAGGTGCGCGCTTCGCACAATTCTGGCGGCGTGCGCGGCTTGAAGGGCGTGGCGCGCACGCCGGCCACGACCAGCAGGGCCTCGAGCGCCGTGCCGACATCGGCGTTGGCCAGACGGTAATAGCGATGCTTGCCTTGCGTGGTCTGCTCCACCAGCCCCTGGTCGCGCAGACGGGCGAAGTGGCTGCTGGCGGTGGAGGTGCCGACATCCGCGACGGCGGCCAGCTCGGTAGCCGTGCGCGCGCAGCCATCGAGCAGGCTGCACAGCATGCGGGCGCGGGCGGGGTCGCCGATCGCGGCGGCTACGGCGGCGAGCTGACTGTCGACGGCGTCGTCGAGGGTGTGTTGAATGTCGGACATGATTCGATCCAGGTCGAAGTGTGGATTCGATGATGCAGCATACTGGGCGCCTGTCCATCATTACAAGCAAAACATGTCGATGAGCATCGCTGCGCGGGAAGGGGCATTCTTTGGCCCCAAAGTGATCGCGGCCACTTTCATATTGGCGGTCTTCGGGTGGGGCGTGGGGTTCTACGGGCCGCCCGTTTATCTGCAGTCCGTGGTGCAACGTGGCGCGGCCGACGTGGCCTGGGCGTCCGCCGCCGTCACCTGGCATTTCGTGCTGGGCGCTTTCGTGGTGGCCAACTTGCCCAGGCTTTATCGGCGCATGGGCGTGCCGCGGATCACCGTGTCGGGTGCCGCGGTGCTGGCTGTGGGCGTGTATGGCTGGGGCGTTGCCGCGACGCCGGCGCAACTGTTCCTGGCTGCGACCTTGAGCGGCGCGGGATGGGTGACGATGGGTGCCGCGGCGGTCAATGCGTTGATCGCGCCCTGGTATGTGACGCGGCGGCCGGCGGCGCTTGGCATGGCCTACAACGGCGCCAGCCTTGGCGGCGTGGTGTTCTCGCCCTTGTGGGTGCTGTTGATTGCCGGTCTGGGATTCGATGGTGCCGCGCTGGCGGTAGGCGTCGTGATGGTGGCCGTCATCGCGTGGCTGGCTGCGATGGTGTTTCGCCATACGCCGGCGTCCAAGGGGCAGGAACCTGACGGCGTGCGTGGCCTTGCCAGCGCGCAGGGGATGACCGGCGTGCCGTCGGGCCGTGCTGACGCGAAGCCTGCGACAAGTGATGCGGCAGCAGTAACCCGAACGGCGGCCACGAGCACAAGCGCCGTTGCAGGTGCACCCTTACGAACCGAATCGCCGCCAGCCCCTTTGATGAACGCTTGGCGAGACCGCCGTTTTCTAACACTTTGCGCCGGCATGGCCTTGGGGCTGTTCGCGCAGATTGGCCTGATCGCACATTTGTATTCGCTGCTGGTGCCAGTCATGGGTGAAAAATCCGCTGGCGTGGCGATGGGCTTATGCACTGCTTGCGCCATAGTGGGCCGTACCGTGGTGGGCAGGGTGATGCCTCCGGGCACAGACCGTCGCAAGGTTGCCGCCATTGCCTATGGCTTGCAGGCGGCCGGCGTCGTTGCCCTGCTGCTGAGCGTATCGCTTGCGACGCAACACGGCGTGGCCGCGCCTATGCAAGACGACACATGGGTGGCCGTGTTGCGCTGGACGGGACTGCTGTTGTTCGGCTCCGGGATAGGCAACGCCACCTCGCTGCCCCCACTGATCGCGCAAACCGAATTCACGCGCGCCGATGCGCAACGAGTCATTCCCCTGATCGTGGCCGTATCGCAAGGCACGTACGCATTCGCACCGGCGCTATTCGGCCTGCTGCGCGACAGCGGCGGCGCCACGTGGCTATTCCCCGTGGCAGCGGCCGTCCAGGTGGCCGCCATCGCCGCCCTGCTTTCCTACTCGCGCCGGCTTACTTAGTGGCGTCCGGCGCGTTCGGACGATGCGTAGGACGCGACGGAAGACCGTCAAGCGCAGAGGACGTCAAACGTAGCAGGGTCCCTCTATCAAAGGATGCGCGGCGAGGAATTTTTCGTCTATCTTCAGGCCCAGGCCGGTGCCTTCATAGGGCCCCACCGTGCCGTCCTTGTCCAGGACGTAGGGCGGTTTATCCATCATTTCGTCGCGGAAGGGATTGAGCGATGTGACGTCGGCTTCGAAGTAGCCGGGATTGTCCAAGGCGCAAAGATAGTGAAGCGTTGTGGCCATATTGATGGCGGTCGCCGAGGTGTGCGGATTGATGCTGAGCTTGGCTGCCGCGGCCAGGGCCGCGATGCGCATACCTTCGGTGATACCGCCACATTTGGACAGATCGGGTTGGATGAAACTTACATCTCCCGACGCCACCAGCGGCGCGAACTCGTAGCGCGTGTAGTGGTTCTCGCCAGCCGCCAGGGGTACGCGGCCCGAGCGCGCCGCGCGCATATACGCCTGCGCATCGTGCGCCGGAAAGGGCTCTTCCAGCCAGCCGACGTTTTGTTCCTCGTAGGCCGGCATGACCCGGCGTACGTCATCGATGCTGTAGCTGGTGTTGGCGTCCACCAGAATGTCGATATCGTCCCCCACCGCGCTACGCACGGCTTTGACCCGGGCGATGTCGCGCGCCGGCGTGTCACCGACGCGCAGCTTGAGCGCGCGGTACCCTTGTTCGACGAAGCCCAGGGCTTCCTGGGCGAGCTGTGCCGGATCCTGCCAGCCCAGGGAAATGCCGCCCGCGTAAGCCTTGATCGGGCGCGCCGTGCCGCCCAGCAGACGGTACAGCGGCCAACCAGTGGCTTGCGAGCGTATGTCCCACAGCGCCAGGTCCAGACCGCTGAGCGCCAGCGCCGCGGCGGCGCCCATGCCGTGACTGGCGAACTGCATTTTCAGGATGCGGGCAGTTACACCGACGACGTCCAATGGATCCATGCCCACCACCAGTTCCCGGATCGTCGTATCGAGCAGGCGCGCGATGGCGCCGGGGCAGCGCCCATGATGCGACTCACCCCAGCCCACCAGGCCTTCATCGGTGCGTACCCGCACCAGCACCGCATCGCGCTTCACGCTGCGGCCGATGCCTAGCCGCACCGATTTTTCCGGTGGCACGGGAAAGGAAATGGGAACTGCCTGGATATCCGTGATTTTCATGTCGGTTCCTACTGTGGATTTTCAAACGCGGTTGATGGGCTCCTGCCCAGCGAGAATGCGCAGCATCTCGTCCACCGCGCCCTGACTCATGCGGCGCATGCTGGCGGCGGTCGATCCGGCAACGTGCGGTGTCAGCAGTACGGTCGGGCTGCGCAGGATGGCCGCATCCGCCGGCAGCGGTTGTACGTCGTGCACGTCCAGCGCGGCGCCCGCCAGGCGCCCGTCATCCAGGGCGCGGATCAGGGCTGCCGTATCGACCACCGGACCCCGTGCGACATTGATCAGGATGGCGCCGGGCTTGACTATGGATAGCGCCGCTTCATCGATCAAGCCGCGCGTTTCGTCGGTAAGGGGGCAGCACAGCACGATGACGTCCGCTTCCCGCAGCAGGGTTGTCTTGTCGACTGCCTCCACGCCTGGCGGCAGGGTCGCCGGCCTGCGCGTCAGGCCCAACACACGCATGTCCAGTGCGTGGGCCACGGCGGCCAGACGACTACCGATAGCGCCTACACCCACGATGCCGCACGTCGCGCCGGTCAGCTCGCCACTGCCTTCGCCATCGCTGCGCGCACCGGCCCAGCCATTCGCGCGCAGCATGCTGTCCATGCGTGTCAATGGGCGACGCAGATGCAGCATGGCGCCCAGGCAGTATTCCACTACCGTGGCCGTATTCGCATTGGGGACGTTGGCCACCACCACCGGAAATTCACGGGCAGCCTCCATGGGGATCATGTCCAGCCCGACCCCATGGCGTACCACTGCCTTGAGCAACGGCGCGTGTTCGAAGATGTCGGCGGGCAAGGGATTGCGCACGATGATGCCGTGCGCGGTCGCGGCCGCGCGCCGCAACGTTTCCGGTCTGGCGTCCGTGGCTTGGACGACGGTGGCGTGACGGACCAGCCGCGCATGTTCATCGGGATGGATGGCGCTGGTCAGCAGCACTTCTGGACGGTCATTCATGGCAGGTCTTCCGCGACGATGGGATTTTGCAAAGAGCCCAGGCCGTCGACCTCGGTGATCATGACGGACCCCGGACGCAACCAGGCCGGTGGATCATGGGCGATGGCGACGCCGGCCGGCGTGCCCGTGGCGATGATGTCGCCCGGATCCAGGGGCATCTGTGTCGAGGCGTAGGCGATCAGCGCCGCGATGCCGAATATCAGATCCGCGGTGTTGCCGGCCTGCCGCGACACCCCGTCCACCAGCAGGCGCACGCCCAGCGCAGCGGGATTGCCTATTTCGTCCGGCGTGGCGATCCACGGACCGCAAGGGCAGAACGTGGGCTGGCTCTTGCCCCGGATGAAAGCCTTGTCGGCACGTACCATGTCGCTGGCGCTGACATCGTTGACGATGACATAGCCGGCCACATGATCCATTGCGTCCGCCGCGTCGATGCGCAGTGCGCTGCGCCCGATCACCACGCCCAGCTCGGCTTCGTAAGTGACGTTGCCGACGTCCGCGGCCAGCTGCACGGCTTGGCCAGGGCCGATCACCGTCCTGCCGGATTTGATGAAGATGACCGGGGTCGTGGGCGGCGCCATGCCGCGTTCACGCAACGCGTCGTGGAAGTTGAAAGCAGCGCCGACGACTTTGCCTGGCCGCGGTAGAGGCGCCGCCAACCGCACCTGCGATAAGGGCTGACATGCCGCGTGGGCAAAATCGGCCGCGGCCAGGCATGTGGCCAGTGGGCCGAGACCTGCTTCGATCCAGGCCAGAAGGTCGGCGGGTAGAGAGGCGCACCAAGACGGATTGGCTGCATGCGTGACGTCGACCGCCACGTCGATGCCGTCGCGCCGCAGGATGATGCCTGGAACGACGCGGCCGTCAGCACGCTGCAGAGAGATGAAGCGCATATTCGCGTTCTCCCGGCTCAGGCGACGCGGTAGCGATCGAGCACGGCGCGCTTGATATCGATGCCAAGGCCTGGCCCGGTCGGAATCTGCACGATGCCACGCCGCTGTTCGATGGGCTCCATCGAGAGTTCATCACGGAACGGGTTCTCGCATTGTTCGAATTCCAGCAGCGGCGGCATGGGCCGGAAGCTGGGCGGCTGATCCGGCAGCGCGGCCAGAAATTGCAGGGTGGCGGCCAGACCTATGGCCGATCCCCAGGCGTGGGGCACGCATTCGACCCCGTGGCTGATGGCCAGCGTGGCGATCTTGCGGCACTCACTGATGCCGCCGGCGGCGCACACATCCGGCTGCACGATATCCATGGCCTTGCGTGCAACGATGTCGCGGAAACCCCAGCGCGTGAATTCGTTCTCGCCGCCGGCCACCGCCATGTCCAGGGCGCGGGTCACCTCCACATAGCCGTCGAGGTCTTCGGGCGAGATAGGCTCTTCGAACCATTCGACGTTCAAGGCTTCGAGCTCGCGTCCCAGCCGGATCGCCGCGGGCACGGTGAAGCAATGATTGGCATCCACCATCAAGCGAACGTCGTCGCCAATGGCTTCGCGCACGGCACGTACGCGCTCGAGATCCAGCTTGGGCGATCCCAAGCCTATCTTCATTTTGATGGCCGTGAAACCCTGTTGCACGTATTCGGTGGCCTCTTCAACGGCCTCTTCGATCAAGCGGTCCATGTCGATGAAGTACAGGCCGGTCGCATAGGACTGCACCTCGGTGCGATAGGCGCCGCCGATCAGCTTGTGGATGGGCTTGCCGCAGGACTTGCCGATGATGTCCCACAGCGCGATGTCGATGCCACTGAGCGCCGAGATGGCCATGCCCTTGTTGCCGTAGTCCTTGATGCGGTTGTACAGATCGTCCCAGATCACTTCGACGTCGTACGCGTCGCGGCCGATGACGCGCGGCGCGTATTGCGAATCGATGTAAGCGCGGGCGACCTGCGAGGGTCCGTAGCATTCCCCCCACCCGACAATGCCGTCGTTGGTCTCGATCTCGACGATGCAGGATCCGCGCGTCTTATAAAGCCAACCGCGCGATGACGTGAAGGGACGCTGCACAGGCGCGGCGACGACGTGGCAGGTAACTTTCTTGATGATGCTCATCATGTTCTCGCAATGAAGGGCGCGCAGCCGCGCCGGGGAATGAAAGGACCGATCCGGCGCGTCAGTGCTTGAACACCTTGGTCGCCACGCTGTTGAGCGTGGTCTGCACATCGCGGACTTCCTTGTCCAGCGCGTCGCCCGTCAGGTCGTCGACCAGGAAGCCGTTCTGCGCGGCGAAGTCCTTGAACTTCTGGCTCTGGATCGCTTTGTGAAAGGCATCGATCAGGCGTTTGCGTTCCGGCGCGGGCAAGCCCGCGGGTGCCACGACGTAGGCCATCTGCACCAATGGTCCGTAGGGAAAGACGTCGTAGCCTTTCTCCTTGAAGGTGGGTACGTCGGGATAGAGCGCCAGCCGTTCGTTGGCGAAGACACCGATGGGGCGCACGAACTTGGCGTCGATCTGTGCCTTGCTCTCCGAGGGCTTGAGCACCGCTGCGTCGATCTGCTTGCCGGCGAGGTCCGTAATGACGCGTGATCCGCCGGTGTACGGGACATTGACGTAAGCCACTCCGGCACTGCGCGCGGTCATCTCCGCGAAGATGTGATTGAGATTGTTGGTGCCCGGTGTGCCGATGGACGTCTTGCCGGGATTCTTCTTCATGAGGGCAAGAAATTCGTCCAGCGTCTTGGCGGGGCCGTTGGCGGGCACCAGCAGGATCAAGGGATCGGTGGAGACGCGGGCAATGTGGATGAACTGCTCATTGCGCAGCGGTGTCAGGTTCTGAGCAATTTGTGCCAGGGTCGAGCTGGTACCCATGCCCAGGATGTAGCCGTCGGCCGGCGAAGCGGCCACTTTGGCTAGGCCAATGGCACCGGTCGCACCCGGTTGGTTTTCCACGATCAGGGTGATGCCGTCGGCGCTGAGCAGTTGCTGCAGTTCCCGCGCGGCGATGTCGTTCGAGCCACCGGCGTTCCAAGGCACGATGAAGCGGATCGGGTGGTCGGGAAAGCCGGCGCCGTGTGCGGCGGCCAAGGGCAATGCGCAGGCAAACAGGACGCTGCCGAGCAAACGGGTAAGCGATGTCATGGTGGTCTCCTCCGACGGTGCGCCGTGGTGACGGCGCGGGCTGTGCCTCTGCGGGCGATTCGGTAGTCCGGCGCATGCTAGCATTCGTTATAACAAATAACAATGCCATTTTTGTTCCATCGGTCGAACGGCGGAAGTGAGAAAATAGGCGCCCGTAGCCCCAGCCTTCAGGTAAATCCAGCATGCCCCACGCGAAATCCGCGTCCGCACCTCTCGGCGGCGCCAAGCCGACGTCCCTGCAGCCGATAGACCGGGAAACTCTGTGGGACCGCGCCTATGCCGCCCTGCGGGAAGCCTTGCTCAGCGGCCGCTACGAGCCAGGGCATCGCATCGTGTTACGCGAGGTGGCGGGCGAATTGGGCATCAGCCTGACCCCAGTACGCGACGCGGTGAACCACCTGATCGCGGAGCGGGTGCTCAAGCGGGGCTCCGGTGGCCAAGGGGGGGGGGCGGTGGTACCGGACATCGACGCCGGCCAATTGCAGCAGTTGCTCATCATGCGCGCCGAACTGGAAGGGCGCGCGGCGTACGAGGCGGCCGCGCACGTCACTGCCGCCGATCTGGACAAGCTGCGTGGTCTGGTGGCAGACATGCGCCGGCTCATCGACGCGCCCGCGCACGAGGGCTATCTGGATGCGCATCGCCAGTTCCATTTCCATATCTACACCTTGAGCGGCCTGGACCTGATCGAGGACGCCATAGAAATGCTGTGGCTGCGCTGCGGTCCGGTGCTCAACCTTGTACTTTCCGAGTACGTGCCCTTTCTCAAGCGTATGGACTATCACGCGGCAGCCGTCGAAGCCCTGGCGCGGGGCGACGCGGAAGGGACCAGCCGCGCCATCCGCTGTGATATCGAAGAAGCGGGTCGCTATATGCACGGTTTGCTGCGCGGCAAACAGGCGTCGTGACAACGCTCGTCTATTTTCAATAATAGAAATAGCTATCATTTGTATTAAAATTGGGGGTTTGCCTGAACATGCCCACGCGCGCTTATCTCTGTTGCGCGCGTGAGCCAACGATTCCCGATGTCCGCCAAAGCTTCCCGTCTGCCTCTTGCCTACCGCTGCGCCGTGCTGTCGCGCGTGCTCGCCGCCGGTCCCGCCGGCTACCTGTTCGCCTATACCGCTACTACCCTTACCGCGCATCTGCTATTGCCCACGGTCACGCGCGCCGATGCCGCGCTGGCGGCGACGATGGTCGGGTTCCTGGTGTACGCCGTCGCGGTGATGGTGGTGTTCGCCAGCGCCAGTGCCAGGCGCGCATGGGGCTGGGTGCTGGGCGGCACGCTGCTGTGCCATGTCCTGGATCGCCTGCTGATGGGAGTGCTGGCATGAGGCCCGACGGTAAGGCCGAAGGGCTGCGCCAGTCCATGTCCTGGCTGCACACCTACACCGGGCTGCTGCTGGGCTGGGCCCTGTTCGCGATGTTCCTGACCGGCACGCTGAGCTACGTGCGTGACGAGATCACCGCCTGGATGAAGCCGCCGGTGCAGCACTCCTTCGCCGATGCGCACACCGCCGAGCGTGCGGTGGCGGCGCTGCGCAAGCTGGCGCCCGACGCCGAACAATGGAACATCGACCTGCCCACGGTGCGCCAACCTGCCGTGGAGGCCAGTTGGCGGGCCAAGGGCGCGGCGCAAGGGCGGCGGGGACGGGAGTCCGTCATGCTGGACGCAGGCACGGGTGACGTCCTCAAAGTGCCGGAGACGCGCGGGGCGGATTTCTTCTACCGCTTCCACTTCGAGTTCTACGGCATGTCCGTCTACACCGGACGCATCATCGCCGGCATCGCCGCGTTCTTCATGCTGGTGGCCATCATCAGCGGTGTGATCACGCACAAGAAGATCTTCACTGAATTCTTCACCTTCCGTCCGCGCAAAGGCCAGCGATCATGGCTGGACGCGCACAACGCATTGGCCGTGCTGGGCCTGCCCTTCCACTTCGTGCTCACCTTCACGGGCCTGTTGCTGCTGATGTTCATGCTGCTGCCCTGGGGGCTGGACGCGGCCTACGACGGCCAGCGCATGCAGTTCTATCAAGAGCGGCGCGTGCAGTTCGAGCCTGCTCTGGAGCGCCCCGCGGATGCGGCCGCCGCGGTCGCCGGCGTGTTGGCGCTGGACCAGATCCTGCGCGACGCCAACCAGCAGTTCGGCGGACGCGGCATCGATTCGTTCGTCGTCAAGCACCCCGGTCAGGCGGATAGCACCGTAGCGCTGCGGCCGGTCGCGAGCGATCACATTACCGACTATCCCGTGCGACAGCTGTTCTACACCGCCGATGGCTTGCCGCTGCAGGCGCCGCCCGATACGGCCACGGCGTGGAGCACGGACGTCTATCGTGCGATGATCAACGTGCATATCGGACGCTTCGCCGGCCCTGCATTGCGGTGGGTCTTCTTTCTGTCCGGGATCGCGGGCACGCTGATGGTGGCCACGGGCCTGGTTCTGTGGGTGGTCAAACGCCTGCCCGAACGCCGCAAGGCCGGCGCCACGCCGTTCAGCCATCGACTGGTGGAGGTGCTGAACGTGGGTGCCATCGGCGGGTTGACCGTCGCCATCGGCAGCTACTTCTGGATCAATCATCTGCTGCCCGCCGCGTTGAAGGATCGCGCGTTGTGGGAGATACGCGGGTTCTTCTGCGTGTGGCTGCTGTGCGTGCTGCATCCGCTGTTGCGTACGCATCGCCGCGCATGGATGGAGCAGCTCAGCCTGGCGGCGGTATTGCTGTTCCTGCTGCCGGTGCTCAATGCGGTGACGGGTGGGCTGCCCTTGTGGCGCAGTCTGACGCAAGGGCAATGGAGCATCGCCGGCTTTGAATTGAGCGCGATGGCGGTGGCCGTGCTGCTGGCCTTCGCGGTGCGCAAGCTGCGCGCGGGCGCTGGTGCTGGTGCCGGTAAGGGCGCGGCCAGGCGCACGGCGCAGCGTGCGGCAACGAACGCGCCCGCGATTGCCGGCGCGCAACGCCAGGCGTCGCCGGCGCCGACAGCGGCCATACATGCTCGCGGTGTGGAGTCGCGTGAGATGGGAGTACAGCAATAATGGCGTGGGCCTGCCTGTTACTGGCATTCGCGGGCTTCGGCGCGATTGCCGCGTCGATGGACCGTCACTGCGAAGATCTGCTGCGGCGCGAGCCGCCGGCGCGCACGCGGCGCTTGTTGCGTGGCGCCGGCTACGCGGTCCTGGCCCTGGCCTTGTGGCCTGTCATCGACGCCTGGGGGCCCTCGGTGGGCGCGGTGCTGTGGCTGGGTGCGCTGACCATGGCCGCGCTGCCGCTGGCGCTGCTGTTGACCTATCGTCCCGCACTGGCGCGCCAGGCGGTGTGCGCCGCCCTGCCCCTTGGACTGCTGGCCTGGGGCCTGGCAGCCTGAACAACCAAGCGCACTGCGATATGCGCGATGCACCCGCCCTTAATCGCCCTGCGCCAGCACCGCGCGTATCGACGCCAACGCGCGTTCGATATGGCTGTCATCGATATGCCGATGCGTGACGCAACGCAGTCGCGCGGCACCCCAGGGCCGCACGGCCAGGCCGGCCGCTTCCAGGTCCCGCACCCACATGGCGCTGTCGCGGCCGCTGCGTGACACGTCGATCTGCACGATATTGGTCTGCGGCACGGTAGCGCTGATGACGCTTTGCATGGCATTGACGCCATCGCTCAACAAGCGTGCCCGCGCGTGATCCTGCCCCAGCCGCTGGCCCATGTGTTCCACCGCATACAGCCCCGCGGCCGCCATCAAACCCGCCTGGCGCTGGGTGCCGCCTATCATGCGGCGCAAGACACGCGCGCGCTCGATCACCGCGCCAGGCCCGCTGAGTACCGCGCCTACGGGGGCGCTCAATCCTTTGGACAGGCACAGCGAGACGGTATCCGTGTGGCGCGTGACAGCTTCGGGCGTGACGCCCAACGCCACCGCCGCATTGAACAGGCGCGCGCCGTCCAGATGCACCGCGATACCACGCGCTGCCGACAGGTCGTACACGGCGCGCATATAGTCCAGTGACGGCACGGCGCCCGCCGCGTTGTTGTGCGAAGTCTCCATGGCCACCAGCGACGTTTTCAGCTTGTGGCCACCGCCCTGCACGCCTTCGGCCAGGCGCTCCAGGTCCATGGCGCCGTCCACGCCGGGCACGCCCAGGTAGAAGAGATTGGTGAAGGTGGCCGCGCCGCGCTCCGATGTATACATATGCGCATTCGATTCCAGCACCACCTGCTCACGGCTGGCGGTCTGTGCCAGCACGGCCAGCAGATTGGCCATGGTGCAGCTGGGCACGAACAGGCCCGCGTCCTTGCCCAGGCGCGCGGCCACGGTGCTTTCAAGTTGGCGCACGGAGGGATCGCCGTCCAGTCCGTCATCGCCGATGGGCGCGGCGCGCATGGCTTCCAGCATGGCCTCGGTGGGACGCGTGACGGTGTCGCTACGCAGGTCGACGAAGTGGCCGGGAAGCTCGGTTTGAACGAAAGCGGAAGTAGAGGCTGCCATACGGATTCTTCTGTGTAGCGACGGTGAAAAGTGGCACGCACGCCGTGCGCGCACCCCAAAAAAGCGGAAAGCGAGAAGCCGAGAACCCCGTCAGCGCGCGACGACGATGCGTTTTTCCAGCAGCTTGACCGACTGTGAAGCGACGAAGCTGATAAGGATGTAGACGACGGCGACGAAGACGTAGAGTTCGACCAGACGGCCGTCGCGCTGGCCGATCTTGGACGCCGCGCCCAGGAAGTCCGTCAGCGCCAGCACATATACCAGGGACGTGTCCTGGAACAGGATGATGACGCGCGTCAGCAGCGCCGGCACCATATTGCGTATGGCTTGCGGCAGCACGATGCTGAACAGGGTCTGGCGCTGCGTCAGCCCCAGCGCCATGCCGGCATTGAACTGACCGCGCGCGATGGACTGGATGCCGGCGCGCATGATCTCGCAGAAATACGCGGCCTCGAACATCGAGAACGTGATCACCGCCGAATTGAAGGCACCCACCTGGATGGGCCGCGGCGAGCGCAGCAGCCACGCGCCCAGGTAAGGCACCAGGAAGTAGAACCAGAAGATCACCAGCAGCAGCGGAATCGAGCGCATGGTGTTGACGTAGACCGTCGCCGGCACCGACAGGATCTTCAGCGGAGACAGTCGCATCAGCGCCAGCAGCGTACCTATCACCAGCCCCGCCAGGCCCGCCAAGGCGGTCAAGGTCAGCGTGAAGGTCATGCCGGTGCCGAACAGATATGGCAGCGCGTCGCGGATGACACCGAAGTCGAAATTACCCATGGCGGCGCCCCTCAGTGCTTGCCGGCGATGAGGCCGGGCACCGCGTAACGTTTCTCCAGGCCGCGCAGGCTCAGCACCACGATGCCGTTGATGATCAGATAGACCAGCGTGGCGGCGCTGAAAGCCTCGAAGATATGGAAGCTGAATTCCTGCATGGCGCGCGCCTGGCCGGTCAGTTCCAGCAGGCCTATGGTCAGCGCCACGGAGGAATACTTGATGGTGCCCATGAACTCCGACGTCAGCGGCGCGATGACGATGCGATACGCTTCGGGCAGGATGATGTGGCGGTAGACCTGCGGCTGGCTCAGCCCCAGCGCGGTGCCGGCCTGGAACTGGCCGCGCGGCAGCGACTGGATGCCGGCGCGGATCTGTTCGCATACGCGCGATGCGCCATACAGCGTCAGGCACAGCAGCGCCGGCACGAATTGCCCCCAGGGCTGCGGCATCTGCTTGATGGCCAGGCCCAGCGACTTGGGCACGATTTCCGGCACGACGAAATACCAGAGGAACATCTGCACCAGCAGGGGGCAGTTGCGGAAGAGTTCCACGTAGACGGTGCCGATGGCACGCAGCGCGCGCGACGTGCAGGTACGGAAGACCGCCAGCAGCGACCCCAGCGCCAGCGCCAACACCCAGGTCGATAGCGAGAGCGCCAGCGTCCAGCCGGCCCCCATGGCCAAGGTCTGCAGGAAATTATGAACGCCGTCAGGCGACATCTCCAGGAAGACCTGCCAGCTCCAGTCGTAGTTCATGCGCGTATCCAGGAATGGCCAAGGCGGGGCCGCAGACGCTCGCTGCCCCTTATGCCCCACTTTGAGGCGGGGCATGAAGGTCAGCGAGGCCGCGGCGTGGCGCTGGCCTGGTCCTTATTCGTAGGCGGCCGGGTCGCCCGAGTCGGTGGGGTGCGCCAGCGCGCGTTTGAGCGCATCGCTCATCGGATACTTCAGGTTGATGCCGCGCGGCGGAATGGGCGAGTTGAAGTACTTCTCATAGATCGCCGCGACCTTGCCGCTCTTCATCAATTCGATGACAGCATCGTCGACCACTTTCTTGAAAGCGGGATCGTCCTTGGGTTCCATGATGCCGTACGGTGCCAGCTGCAGGCCCTTGGTACCGATGATGAAGTCGTCGGGGCTCTTCGAGGAAGCCACCGATCCGTAGGCCAGGCCGTCGTCGTTGGCCGAACCGGCGGCACGGCCGGACTGCACCATCAAGAAGGTTTCGCCGGTGTCCTTGGCGCCGATGACCTGGATGCCGTAGTTGTTCTTGGCATTGATTTCGGAGATCAGCCGGAAGGTCTGGCCGCCGGCCTGGGCCGCGATGGCCTTGCCGCGGAAAGTGGCGGGATTGTTGGGATCCACGCCGGCATCCTTGCGCGCCATCAGCACGACCTGGGCGACGAACGTCGTCGGCGCGAAGGACACCAGCTTGTGGCGGTCCGGCAGGTTGGTGGTGTTGCCGCATTCGAGATCGATGGTGCCGTTGTTCAACAGCGGAATGCGCGTGGCCGAAGTGGTCGGGTTGTAGCGCACTTCCAGCTTGGGCAGCTTCAGCGACGCCTGGACCGCCTTGGCGATTTCCTGGCAGATTTCGACGGTGTAGCCGATCGGCTTCTGCGACGCATCCAGATAGGAGAACGGGACCGAGGATTCAGGATGGCCGATGACGATGGCGCCGCTCTCGCGGATCTTGTCCAGGCGGCTGGCGCCGTCGGCGTAGGCGGTATGGGCCGCGGTGAATAGCAGCGCGGCGGCAAGCGTGGTGATGGTTTTCAAGAAATTCCCCGGTCTGTCCATGGCGCCTGATGGTGCTGGATCGTGATACCGGACTCGTAGTGGTCCGGATGGCAAAAAGTATGTCCTACCTGTACTGTTTTTCCCAATTCCACTTTTGTATTGCTAGATACGGTATCGGTATGACAAATCCACGCTTGGGCTTGCGCCAGATCGAGGCTTTCCGCGCCATCATGGTGTCCGGGTCGATGACCGCGGCGGCGCGCCGCATGCATACTTCTCAGCCGCAGGTGAGCCGCTTGATCGCGCAGCTCGAAGCCATTACGCAATTTCCCCTGTTCGAGCGCAATGGCAGCCGGTTGACGCCGACGCTGGACGGGTCGCGCTTCTTCACCGAGGTGGAAAAGACCTTCATCGGCCTGGCCGGCCTGGAGTCGGCGGCCGCCAGTATCCGATCGTTCTCGGCGGGGCGTCTGAATGTGGCGGCCATGCCGCGCCTGGCCGGTGGGCTGCTGGCGCGCATCGTCGTGCGCTTCAAGGCGCAGTACCCGGATGTCATGGTGTCCATCCAGTCGGGCAATGCCGGCACGGTGCATGACTGGATCACATCCGGTTTTTGCGAGGCTGGACTGGCGATGCTCTACAGCGACGTGCCGGGCGTACAGGTGGAGCCGGTGATCACTACCCGCTGCGTGGCGGTGTTGCCGCGCGGCCACCGCCTGGCGCGGCTGAAGCGGCTCAAGCCGGCCGATTTCGTCGGCGAACCGTTCATTTCCTTTCCCATGGGCAGCGCCTTGCGCGAGCGTATCGACGGTATCTTCCAGGCGGCCAAGGTGGAACGGCGCATCGTGGCCGAGGCTGGGCTGGGCGCGTCGATCTGCGCCTTGGTGGCGGCGGGGCTGGGCGTCAGCCTGATCAATCCGGTGGCGGCGGGTGAAGAGAAACTGGAGGGGGACATCGAGGTACGGCCGTTCTCACCGGCGGTGCCGGTGATCATCGGCCTGCTCTATCCGCCGTATCACAACCGTACCCGGTTGGTGAATGTGTTCGCGGAACTGGCGCGGGATGTCATGCGGGAGGAGCTGGCGGCGTTCGATGACGGCGCCGCGCGGCGGAAGTGACGCCGAGGTGCCTCGGCGCGGGACGGTAGCGAGAAAAGGCTCGGCCCCGAGGGGACGGGGCCGAGTTACTGCATCGGGAGGACTTCTTGAACTGCCGCCCCGCCTCCCGCCGGGGCAACCACCTGGATTCAGCGGGTCCAGGCGGCCGGACTACGTGATCGGTCTTCAGACCCTGATCCGGCCTTCAGTCTTGCTCAGATGCTTCGCAATCGATCTGGTGGTCACGGGCCAGGGCTCAGGGCTTTCAGCGCCTTGGTGGTGTGGCCAGTACACCGCTGCTCAAGCACCTTGGAACGGCGTGTTGTCCGGATCACCGAAGGCGGTGGCGCCGGGTTGTTGCGCGACTTCCGCGGCGACCTGGGCACGGGCTACACCATTGTCAGTCTGCGCGGCGAACGGCACGTTATCCAGATCGCCTCGCGACACCAAGCCGGCGCTCTTGGCTTGTTCCAGGTCGGCCTGGACTTGCGCGCGGCTGGCGGACGCGTTGTCCGATTGGCCGTAGACGCCTTGGAACGGCACGTTATCGGAGTCGCCTCGCGGGGTGCCCGCATGGGCGATGCCCACGAGAGCCAGGACTAGGGCGGCGGAAGTTGCAATGGTTTGAATACGCATGATGTCACTCCTGATCTGTTGAATTGGAACGGTGGAGGCATCCTGTTTTGGATCGCTCGGGGTGTCTCTTTGTCGTTCCCCATGAGTTGCATTCTGCGCCGCTGCGGGGCTGGGATAAACCCTAGGTAGGGGAAATCACTTGTCCATTATTAATGGGAATAGATTTTTATTAGATCAAATAATGGCTTATTTGAAGCTTGGCCTGGAGCAGCGGAGGTCAGGTGATGGGCTGCGCCCCTCTACCCCTCGACGGGGGTGTGTTGAGGGGGCTGCGCCCCTCAACGCCTGGGCGGGGGGGTGTGTTGAGGGGGCTGCGCCCCTCAACGCCTGGGCGGGGGGGTGTGTTGAGGGGGCTGCGCCCCTCAATGCCTGGGCGGGGGTGTGTTGAGGGGGCTGCGCCCCTCAACGCCTGGGCGGGGGTGTGTTGAGGGGGCTGCGCCCCTCAACGCCTGGGCGGGGGTGTGTTGAGGGAGCCGCGCCCCTCAACGCCTGAGCGGGGTTGTGTTGAGGGGGCTGCGCCCTTCAACCTCTGAGTGGGGTTGCCTTGAAGGGGCATGCACCTTAACTCGCGGAAGGAGATGACGACATCGTCTGTATGAAAGCGTAATTATTTAAGCTTTTCGCCGCAAAACTTTGCTTCATACATGTCACTTTCACCATAATCCCTCCATTTTTGCGGCCGCTATCGCTGTCCTCAAGGCTTCAATATTTCTCTTTATGTCGGAAAAATATCGCAGAGCACCGATTTGTCACGGAGTAGCCTCGCCTCGTCCAGTAAAAATGCAACAAAAATCAGCCAAAAAGCCTCATCCACCCCTTCGGACGAATTAATCAGAAACATTCAGCTCAGAGTTGTATCTCAGATTATTTCCTACGTATGGGAATGTCAGTCCAGGTTAATAAATTGAATCATTACGCCACGCAGAAGTAAGCCAATGCGGTGGGCATCGTGATGCCTGATCTGCCGTTGCGGTGCCATATCGGCGCCGCCGCGGATGCCCCGCCATCGGAGGAGACGCCGCGGCGGGACGCCTCACGATTCCTGGAGTAGCAGATGAGCTCGGTTCGTCAGAAAGCCCGGTCGCGTTCCCCTATCGTCCCGAATTACGTCTGGCGTCTGCTGGGCGCCCTGCTAGCCACTCCCACCGCTGTCTGGGCCAACTGCACCACCAGTGGCGTTTCCATCGTCTGCAACACGCCGGCGACCACCCTGTTCCCCAATGCGACCAGCACGCTCAACAACGTCACGCTCAACGTTGGCTCCGCCGGCTCGCTGTCCTCCGTCATCATCACGCCGGCGGTGTCGCTGACGGGCAATAGCCCAACCCTCATCAACAACGGCACCATCGATCCCAACACGCTCAGTCTCCTGGGCCTGGGCGCAAGCGGTGTCGTGATGGGCAATGCCACGGGCGGCAATGTCGCCATCACCAATACCGGCACCCTACGCGGCAGCGGTGTGGACCTGCTGGGACTGACGTCCGTGAACCTGGGCGGTGTCGCCATTACCGCGCGCGCCAACAGCAGCGGCTCGATCAATATCAACAACAGCGGACTCATCGCCGGCCCTTCGCGCTTGCCCGTCAATGTCACGCTCAACCTGTCGGGCAATCCGACCATCCTGGCCTATGGCGGCGCGCCTATCACGGTGACCAACACCGGCACCATCGTCGGCCAGGTCGGGCTGGGCACATCGCCCGCCGGCAATCGCATGGTCAATGCGGGGACGATCGATGGCGGCGTGAACATGGGCATCAACAGCGCCAACACGTTCACGGCGGTCACGGGTTCCCAAGTCGTCAACAACGGCGGAACCATAGGCGTGGCCGTTGGCGACCTGCTGAGCCTGGGGCTGACCTTACCCGCAGCCGGGGTGATCGATGGCGGCGCCGGCGGCAACAACACGCTGGTCCTGCAGAACGCCGCCAGCGGCACCGGCAGCGGCACGACGGGCACAGGCACGGCCAGCTCGGCGGTCTATCGCAATTTCCAGAATCTGGTCATCAACAGCGGCACGTGGAACGTGACGGGGACGCTGGCGGCGCAGTCCACCGCGCTCAACGGCGGCGCGCTCCTGCTGAACGATGGATCCACCTTCGGCACCGGCCAGGTCCAGGCCAGCGGCGGCACGCTCATCGCCAATGCCGCCAGCGTCACCCTGCCCAACGCCTTCAACCTGGGCAGCGGCGGCCTGAACGTCCAGGGCGCGAATGCCTTGACCCTGAATGGCGTGGTGGCGGGCAGCGGCGGCCTGACCAAGGGCGGCCTGGGGACGTTGACGTTGGGCAACGCCAATGCCTATACCGGCGGCACCACCTTGTCCGGTGGCACGCTGGCATTGGGCAACGCCGCGGCGCTGGGTACCGGCGGATTGACAGTGGCCGGCACGACGACGCTGCGGAACAATAGCGCGATGACGGTCGGCAACCTGGTGGCGTTGAATGGCGACCTGACCGTCGCCAATGACACCGCCCTTACCCTGACCAACACGATCTCGGGTACCGGCGCATTGACCAAGTCCGGCGCCGGCACGCTGACCTTGTCCGGCAACAACACCTACGGCGGCGGCACCGCGCTGGGCGGCGGCGGCCTGATCGTCGGCGGCAACAGCGCGCTGGGCACCGGCACGGTGACCGTCAATGGACCGAACACGCTGCAATCCAGCGTCGCCGCCGGCCTGCAGAACACCATCATCCTGAACGGCGGGACCGGCGCCTTGACGGTCGCCGGCGCGAACGATCTGGCATTGAACGGCGCCATCAACGGCGCCGGCCGGTTGACCAAGACGGGGACCGGCGTCCTGACGCTGGGCGGTATCAACAGCTACAGCGGCGGCACGACGCTGGCCGGTGGCACCGTCAACCTGGGCAGTCCGACGCCTTTCGGCAGCGGTGCCGTCAGCGTGACGGGCGCGACCACGCTCAACAGCCTGGGGGGCCTGACGGTGGGTAACGCCATCGCGCTGACAGGCGCTCCGTTGACCGTAAGCGGCACCAACGCGCTGGCGTTGAATGGGGGCATGACCGGCAGCGGCTCACTGGTGAAGAGCGGGACCGGCAGCCTGACGCTTGGCGGCACGGGCACCTACACCGGCGGTACGACTTTGAATGCCGGCACGCTGGTGGCCGGCGCGAACAACGCCTTGGGCACCAATCAACTGACGGTCGGTGGCGCGGCCACACTGGACAGCTCGGCCGCGGTGACGCTGGCCAACGCGGTGCAGCTGAACGGTGCCTTGACGGTCGCCGGCAGCAACGATCTGACGCTGGGCGGCGTGATCACAGGCGCTGGCCAACTGACCAAGAACGGCGCCGCCACCTTGACGCTCAATGGCGCCAACACCAACAGCGGCGGCGTGGTGTTGAATGCCGGCACGCTGAGCCTGGGCAACGCCGGCGCCTTGGGCAGCGGCCTGTTGACGGTAGGCGGTAATGCCGTGCTTGCCGCACCCAATCTGGTGGTGACCAATGGTGTACGCCTGGGCACCGGCACCACGCTGGGCATCCAGACGGGCGGCGGCGCGACGACATTGGGCAGCGCAACGGGCAACATCGCGGGCGCTGGCGCGCTGGCATTGAACGATGCGGGAACGCTGACGGTCTCCGGCAACAACAGCTATCAGGGCGGCACCACGCTGAATGCGGGCCGGCTGCTGCTGGATAGCGACACGGCGCTGGGCATCGGTCCGTTGACGGTGGCGGGCGCTGCCACACTGGATACGACGGCGGCCGCCGCGGGCACGCGGCAATTGGCCAACGACGTCACCCTGAACGCGGCGCTGACGGTCGACAATGCCAACAGTCTGAACCTTGCCGGTAACGTTACCGGGGCCGGTACGCTGGTGAAGAACGGCACGGGCCTGCTCGCCTTGAATGGCACGGGCAACGCGTACGGCGGCCTGGTCATCAACGCCGGCACGGCGCAGGCGTCTTCGGCCACGCTGGGCGCCAACGTGCAGAACAACGCCAACCTGTCGTTGCTGCAGAACGCGGCTGGCACCTATGCCGGCAACATCAGCGGCACCGGCGGCGTCGACGTCAATGGCACCGCACTGCTGTCCTTGAGCGGCGTGAACACCTTCACTGGCGGCTTGAATGTGCTGACGGGTGCGGTGGAAACGCGCGGCGGCCAGGCCTTGGCCGATACGCTCGCCGTCAACGTGGCCAGTGGCGCCGAACTGCGTATCACCGACAGCGAAGCATTGGGCACCTTGGCGGGCACCGGTGCCGTCAACGTCGGGACGGGCGCGACACTGCGCCTGGGCGACAGCGGCGCGGACGGCAGCTTCGGCGGCGTGCTGGGTGGTATCGGCAACATCGCCAAGGGCGGTACCGGGGTGTTGGTGCTGACCGGCGCCAGCACCAACACCGGCGTGCTGGGCGTGGAAGGCGGCCGTTTGCAAGTCGATGGATCGATCAACAACAGCGCGGTCAACGTGGGTGCCGGCGCGACGCTGGCGGGTGCGGGCAGCGTCCTCGGTCCCGTGACCGTGGCCGACAACGGTATTCTGTCGGCCACGCAGGGGCAGACCCTGACGCTGGGCGGCCTGGCGCTGAATGACAACGCCAAGGTCAACGTGACGTTGGGAGCCGCCACATCCACCCCGCAGGCGCTGGTGCAGGTCAACGGCAACCTCACGCTGGACGGCCAGCTGAACGTAACGGATGCGGGTGCGGGATCGAGCCTGGGCCAGTTCGGCCTGGGCAGTTATCGCATCTTCGGCTACACCGGCGTGTTGGTGGACAACGGCCTCGCCATCGGCGCCATCCCCACGGGTTTCACGCCGGACGCTTTGGCCTTGCAGACCAGCATCAACAATCAGGTCAACCTGGTGGTGGGCGGCAGCAACGACAGCGTCCTGTTCTGGAACGGCACCACCACGACGCCGAATAGCGGCGTGGTGGGCGCTGCGGGCACCTGGCAGGCGGGCACGGGTAACTGGACGGATACGGCAGGCAGGATTCCGTCGGCCTGGGACAATAGCGCGCCCAGGTTCGCGATATTCAGCGGCACCGGCGGCGCGGTCAGCGTGGTCGGGGCGCAGAACATCACGGGCCTGCAGATCGCCGCCAATGGCTACACCTTGAACGGCGGTGCCTTGAATCTTGCCGCGGGTACCGACGTATTGCGCGCCGACGCCGGGGTGACCGGCACCATCAACTCGGCGATCAGCGGCAGCGGCGCGCTGCAGAAACGCGACTTCGGCACCTTGATCCTGACGGGCGCCAACACCTACACGGGCGGCACCACTGTCAGCGAAGGCGTCTTGCAAGTGAATGCCGACGCCAACCTGGGCGCGGCGGGTAGCGCGGTGGCGCTGGATGGCGGCACTTTGCGCATCGACGGCAATGCCTATACCGGCACCACGCGCGCCATCAGCGTGGGTAGCGGTGGCACGCTGGATATCGCGGCGGCGAACAGCACCTTCACCCTGGGGCAAGACATCACCGGTGGTGGCCGCCTGACCAAGGCGGGTGCCGGTACGCTGGCACTCAACGGCGACAACAGCGCGCTGGCCGGCGTCGACTTGAATGCCGGCACGCTCAGCGTCGGCAGCGCGACGGCTTTGGGCGCGGGCGCCTTGAACGTGAACGGCTCGGCAGCGCTGGATAGCGGCAACGCGCTGACGCTGGCCAATAACGTCGTGATTGCCGACGCCGCGGTGTTGACCAATACCGGCAGCAATGACCTGATCTTGAATGGTGTCATCGCCGGCGGCGCGGGTAACACTGGCAGCCTGATCAAGCAGGGCGCGAGCACGCTGACGCTTAACGGTGCCAATACCTATGGCGGCGGTACCACCCTGGCGGGCGGTACCATCGTCCTCGGCAACGATGGCGCCTTGGGCTCGGGGCCCCTGAACGTCAGTGGCGCGGGCCAATTGCTCGCCAGCGGCGCGCGTGTACTGGGCAATGACATCACGCTCGCCAATGCACTGACGGCGGGTGGCGCCGGCGATCTGACACTGAACGGAACGATCAGTGGATCGGGTCCCTTGCTCAAGGCAGGAACGGAACGCCTGACGCTCAACGGCGTCAATACCTACACCGGCGGCACGCAATTGCAAGGCGGGACATTGGCGCTGGGCAATGACGGTGCGATCGGCGCTGGCCCGTTGACCGTGGCTGGCAATGCGGCGCTCGATAGCGCCAGCGCGCTGGCCTTGACCAATGCCATCGCCGTCACCAACGTCGGCACCACCCTGACCGTGGCGCGGAACAATGACGCCACCTTGTCCGGTGCTATCAGCGGCGACGGCGGCTTGGTGCTGGGCGGTAACCATACCCTCACCTTGACCGGCGCGAACACGTACGGCGGCGATACGACGCTGCTGGGCGGCACGCTGCTGCTGGCCGCCGATGATGCGCTGGGCAGCAATGCGGGCGCGTCCACTTCCGGCGGATTGGTCGTCAGTGGACCCGCCGCGATCGGCGGCACGGACGCCGGCACCGACCTTTCCATCGGCAACGTCATCCAGTTGGACGACACGCTCACGGTCACCGGGCCGAAGAACGTCGCGCTCAACGGCAGCATCAGCGGCGCGGGCGGCCTGATCAAGGATGCGGCGGCGACGGCCTTGACCATCGGTGCCAACAATGACTACAGCGGCGGTACCGTATTGCAAGGCGGCGCGCTACAGCTGCTAAATGCCAATGCGCTGGGCACGGGCGGATTGGCCGTAACGGGCGATGCCACCTTGCGCAACGGCATTGCCGGTATTCCTGCCAATGCGCTGGTGGTGGGCAACGACGTTGCACTGGGCGCGGCCTTGACGGTCGACGGCAACGGCGCGGCATTAACCTTGAACGGCGTGCTGTCGGGCGACGGCGCGCTACTGACGCAAGGCGCCACCGACCTCACGCTGAACAATCTGAATACCTACACCGGCGGCACGCGCATCGCGGGCGGTACATTGACGCTGGGCAACGATCAGGCCTTGGGCACCGGCACGCTTACCGTGGCGGACGCCAGCACGCTCGCCGGCAGTGGGCCGCGGGTCGTGGCCAATGCCGTGCAGTTGAACGCGCGCCTCGATGTGGACACGTCGACGCAGCCGGTGACCTTGAACGGCGCCATCGGTGGCGCGGGCGCCATCGCGCAGTTAGGTACCGGCACGTTGACGCTGAACGGCGCCAACACCTATGGCGGCGGCACCACCTTGAACGGTGGCACGCTGGTGGTGGGCAACGGCGCGGCGCTGGGCACCGGCGGTTTGAACGTCGCGGCGTCCAGCAATCTGGACAATGGCGTCGCAACGGCATTGCAGAACGATGTCGTGTTGGGAGGCTCGGCCGCGACCGCGCTGACGGTGGCGGGCACCAACAATCTTGAGCTCGATGGCGCTATCAGCGGCGCTGGCGGTCTGGTGAAGAACGGCAGCGCTGGCCTGATCCTGGCTGGCAACAACACCTTCGGCGGCGGCGTGGCGCTCAATG
This sequence comes from Bordetella sp. LUAb4, assembly GCF_021325795.1. Taxonomy (GTDB): domain Bacteria; phylum Pseudomonadota; class Gammaproteobacteria; order Burkholderiales; family Burkholderiaceae_B; genus Bordetella_C. The sequence goes on from NZ_JAHPZX010000003.1 coordinate 103,497, forward strand.
GCGGCGCCGTGACGCTGGGATCCGCAACGGCGCTAGGGACGGGCGCGCTGACGGTCACCAACGCGGGAACCCTCAACAGCACCAGCACGCTGGTAGCGACCAATGCCGTCAATCTGAATACCGGCAGCACCCTGACGGTAAACGGCGCGAACGACCTGACCCTGGGTGGCGCCATCGCGGGCGACGGCGCGCTGATCAAGCAGGATGGCGGCACGCTGACCCTGACCGGCACCAATACCTACACGGGCGGCGCGCAGCTGCAAGGCGGCACGCTGATAGGTAGCGCGGCCAGCCTGGGCGCCGGTGGCGTGGCCAGCAGCGCGGGCACGCAACTCACCTTCCAGCAGGATGCGAACGGCACCTACGGCGGTGTCCTGAGCGGCGCCGGCAATGTGGAAAAGACCGGTGCGGGCGCATTGACCTTGACCGGCGCCAACAGCCTTACGGGCGCGACCGTGGGTGTGGCAGGCGGCACGCTGGTCGCGCAGGGCGGCCAGGCTTTGACGGGTGCGGGCCTGGTGCGCGTGGATACGGGCGCGACGCTGCAACTGGACGGCAGCGAGTCCATTGCCGCGCTGGCGGGCGGTGGCCAGGTGGCTGTGCAGAGTCCTGCCATCCTGGCCCTGGGCGGTGCCACGGACAGCAGCTTCGACGGCATGCTCACGGGTACCGGCGGCTTGAGCAAGGTCGGCAGCGGCACCTTGGCATTGAACGGCGCCAGTACGCTGTCCGGCAATACTGACATCAATGCGGGCACGCTCGCGCTCAATGGCACGCTGGAAAGCGGCGCCATCATCGTGCATAACGGCGGCACGCTGTCCGGCAATGGCCAGGCGACCGGCGCGGTCACGGTGCAAGACTTGGGCCATCTCGACGTCAACGCCATTCATGGCGGATTGACAGTAGGCTCGCTGACCCTGAGCCAGGACTCGCAAATCGACGCCGGCCTGGGCGCGGCCAGCACCAGCGGCTTGATCAATGTGACAGGCGATGTGGCGCTCAACGGCAGGCTCAACGTGACGGACGTGGGCGGCTTCGGCACGGGTGTCTATCGCATCATCAACTACGGCGGTAGCCAGGTTGGCGGTGGTGCGCTGACACTGGGCACACTGCCTGCCGGGGTCGATCCGGCGAATCTGACCTTGCAGACCGTGGTCCTCGGGCAGGTCAATCTGCTCAATCAAAATTCGCCCAACGAAATCCAGTTCTGGGATGGCGGCAACGTCACCAGCGACGGCACGATAGCGGGCGGTAGCGGAACCTGGGGCGGGGCTGGCGGAAACACCAACTGGACCGATGCCAACGGTGCCAACAATACGACATGGGGCGGGCAGTTCGCGGTATTCCAGGGTGATCCCGCGGGGGCGCCCTACACCGTCACGGTGTCCGGCCCGCAAACCATTACGGGCATGCAGTTCTCGACGGACGGCTATACGCTTACCGCCGATCCCACCGGCGCGTTGGTGGCCAATAACAGCATCGCCAACGGCGCCGCCGACAATGTCGGCATACGCGTCGAGCCGGGTCTGACGGCCACCATCGATACACCCATTACCGGCACCGGCACGATCGCCAAGCGCGACACTGGCACGCTGGTCCTTGGCGGCGCCAATACCTATACCGGTGGAACCCGGGTGGAAGGCGGCGTGCTGCAGATCGACGCCAATGAAAATCTGGGCGCCGACGGCACCAGCGTGGCTTTCGACGGTGGCACCTTGCGTATCACCGGCACGGACATGACGCAGCTCGGCAGCACCACGGCCAACCGCGATGTGACGCTGGAAGCCGGGGGCGGCACCTTCGACATCGCCGCGCCCGCGGCCACGGTTGCCGTGGGCGGCACCATCAGTGGCGCGGGTGCCTTGGGCAAGACGGGCAGCGGGACCTTGCTGCTGGCGGGGGACAATACGTATGCGGGCGGCACGCAACTCACGGGTGGCACGCTGCAGGTCGGCAGCAGTGGGGCTTTGGGCACCGGGACGCTGACCGCGGCCGGCGGCACCACCCTGTCCAACACCGCGCCGGTCACGCTCACCAACACGGTCGATCTGCAAGGCAATGTCACGCTCGCCACCGCCACGCCCATGACCTTGAGCGGTACGGTGGGCGGCAGCGGCGGCTTCACCAAAACCGCCGCGGCGGACCTGACGCTGACCAGCGCCAACACCTATCAGGGCGATACCCAGTTGAACGAGGGCGCCATCGTCGTCGGTGGCAACAGCGCCCTGGGCACGGGCACGCTGATCGCCGCCGATGGAACGCAGCTCGATACGACGGCGCCCGGCGCAACCGTGGCGAACAACGTTACCTTGAATGGCGTGCTGACGGTACGCGGCACCAATGACCTGGTCATGGCCGGTTCAATCGGCGGCGACCCGGGCAGTGGCGGCGCGGTGGGCATCGTCAAGGATGGGCCGGCAACGTTGACCCTGAACGGTCCCAATGGCTATGCCGGCACGACGCAACTGAACGGCGGCAGGCTAGTGGTGGCGAGCAACTCGGCCTTGGGGACCAGCACGCTGGTCACCGCCGCCGGGACGTCATTGGACAGCACGCAGCCGGTGGTGCTGGCCAATGCCGTGCAGCTGGACGGATCGACCACCGTGGTGGGCAGCAATGACATGACGCTGCAGGGGACGGTCGCCGGCGCTGGTGGATTGGTCAAGGACGGCCCGGCCACCTTGACCCTGACGGGCGCCAATGCCTACGGCGGCGGCACGGCCTTGAACAGTGGCACGCTCATCGTCGGCAACGACGCGGCACTGGGCACGGGGGCCTTGGTGGCAGCCGATGGGACGGCCTTGAGCAGCCAGGGCAACGTGACGCTGGCCAATATTGTCACGACCAACGGCGCGCTGGCCATTCCTGGCAGCGACGACTTGACCTTGTCCGGCACCGTGGACGGCGCCGGCTCATTGAACAAGAGCGGCTCGGGCACGTTGACCCTGAACGGCACCAACACGTACACGGGCGGCACGACGCTGGCCGGCGGCACGCTGGTGGTGGGCAATGGCGCCGCATTGGGACCGGGCACGGTGACGGTGAATGCCGACAGCACCTTGCAGACGGCCCCCGCCGTGACGCTGGACAATGCGATCGCCTTGAACGGCGGTACGCTGACCGCGGCGACACCCGCGCTGGGCGATACGACCACATTGAGCGGCAATATCACCGGCGCTGGTGCGCTGACCAAGGCCGGCGCCGGCACGCTGATTCTCGGCGGCACCAACCGCTACAGCGGCGGCACCACGGTCGCCGGCGGTACCCTGCAAGGCAACACCGACAGTTTGCAAGGCACCATCGTGACGAGCACGGGCACGGCCGTCGCTTTCGATCAGACCACCAACGGTACCTTCAACGGCAGCATCAGCGGCGCGGGCGGTGTGGTCAAGAACGGCGCGGGCGCGGTGACCTTGAACGGCGCCAACAGCTACACCGGTGGCACCACGGTGGCTGCGGGGACCTTGATCGGCGACAGCACCAGCCTGCAGGGCAATATCGACAACAGTGGCACGGTGGTGTTCAACCAGACCGGCAATGGCGCCTACAACGGCAATATCCAGGGCAGCGGCACGCTGATCAAGCAAGGCGGCGCGGCGCTGACGCTGAGCGGCAGCAACCAGGTGGGCGGCGGCACCACGGTGTCGCAAGGCAGCCTGCTGGTCGACGGCACCTTGTCCGGCGGACCGGTGACGGTCGACGCCGGTGCGTTCCTGGGCGGCTCGGGCGTGGTGACGTCCGACGTGACGCTGGGCGACAACGCGCATCTGGTGGCCGGGACGCCGTCGAATCCGATCTCCTTCGCCGGTGGCCTGACCCTGTCCAATGCCACGCAGCTGGACTTCACGCTGGGCTCGCCGAACACGCCCACCACGGCGGTGACGGTGGCGGGCAACCTGGTGGCCGATGGCGTACTCAATGTGGCGAATGCCGGCAATCTGGGCACGGGCATCTATCACCTGTTCCAATCCGCCGGCACGCTGACCAATAATGGCATCGTCTACGGCAGTTTGCCGACGGGTTTCACGGCCGACAATTTCACCTTGCAGACCAGCGTGCCACGGCAGATCAATCTGCTGGTGGAAACCACGCCCGGCGAGATCCAGTTCTGGAACGGCAGCAAGACCCTGGCGGATGGCCAGATCGCTGGCGGTACCGGCACGTGGGGCAGTGGCACCAACTGGACCGATGCGGCGGGCACGACCAGCCAGACGTGGAACGACCGCTACGCCGCGTTCGCCGGCGTCGGCGGCACGGTGACCGTGGACGGCGCCAAGACGGTCACCGGCATGCAGTTCCTGTCGGACGGCTACACGCTGACGGGCGGCGCGGGCGCGGAAATCGCCCTGAGCCAGACGACGACGCCGATCCGCGTGGACACCGGCGCGACCGCGACCCTAGGCGTGCCATTGACCGGCGCGGGTGGACTGTCGAAGGAGAATGGCGGCACCTTGGTGCTGACGTCGCCCAACACGTATACCGGCGGCACGACGGTGGCCAGCGGTACCTTGCAGGTCAGCGCCGACAATCAATTGGGCGATGCGGCCGGCGCGGTGAACCTGAACGGCGGCACCCTGGCCATTGCCGATGCGGCTTATGCCGGCACCGACCGTGCCGTGACACTGGGCGCGGCGGGCGGCGATATCGCGGTGGTGGCAGCGGGCCAGGACTTCACACTGGGTCAGGCATTGACGGGTAGCGGTGCGTTGACCAAGAGCGGGGCCGGCACGCTGGTCCTCGCCAGCGGCAGCAACTACAGCGGTGGCACCCATATCACCGGCGGTACGCTGGCCGGTGATAGCGCCAGCCTGCAGGGCAGCATCAACAGCGCTGCCGGCACCACCTTGCGTTTCGACCAAAGCACCGATGGCAGCTTCAACGGCAGCCTGGCGGGTAGCGGACAGCTGGTCAAGAACGGTACCGGCGCGCTGACGCTGACCCAGCCGAACAGTTACACGGGCGGGACGCAGATCAACACCGGCACCTTGATTGGCGACACCGGCAGCTTGCAAGGCAACATTGTCGATAACGCCAGCCTGGTGTTCAACCAAACCACGGACGGCACGTTCAACGGTACCTTGTCGGGCACCGGCTCCTTGACCAAACGAGGCGCGGGAACATTGACGGCAAGCGGCTCGAATCCCTTCAGCGGCAACGTCGTGGTGGCGCAGGGTACGCTGGCGCTGGGTACCGCGGGGGCGCCGGCGAACTTGCCCGCGTCGGTACAGGTGAATTCGGGCGCCGCGCTGGCGGGCGCGGGCCGCATTTCCAGCCTGGTCAACGCGGGCACCGTTGCAACCGCACCGGCACAGACGCTGCAAGTAGCCGGCAACTTCATCAACGCGCCGTCCGGTACCTTGCAGGTGAATCTGGGCCCACCCGCGGCGGGCGCGCTCAACGTGGCCGGCACCGCTGCCTTGAACGGCACGCTGCAGGTTGCCGACGGCTTCCAGTACAGCGGTACCAACAGCTATGCGGTAGTCACGGCGGCGCAGGGCGTGCAGGGCACGTTCACGACCGCGGCCCTGCCGGATCTGGCTTTCCTCGATTCGTCGGTCAGCTACGACCCCAACAACGTCTACGTCAATTTCGCGCGCAACCAGACCGGCTTCGACGATCTGGCGCAGACGCCGAATGAAAGCGCGGTGGCCGAGGCCCTGCAAGGCCTGTCGACTTCTTCGCCGCTGTACGCCAGCGTCTTGGGCCTGTCGCGCGATAACGCCGCGAAGACCTTCCGCCAACTGTCCGGTGATAGCCATGCCAGCCTGCCGTCGGCGTTGATCAGCAGCGCCGAGACGGTGCGCACCATGCCCATGAATCGCTTGCGCGACAGCCTGTACAGCGACAGCAATCAGAGCGGCAAGCCTTGCGCCGATGACCTCACGCCACAAAGCGCGGCCATGCTGTCGTGCCGGCGCAATGTGTGGGCCGACGTCATTGGCAACTGGCAGCATCAGGACGGCGGCGGCAATGCGCCCAGCTACAAGCAGGAAACCGGCGGTGTGATGGTGGGAGGCGATGTCGAGGTGCACGACGGCTGGCGCGTGGGCGCGGCCTTCGGCTACCAGGACAGCACCATCCGTCAGGACAGCCGCAATGCGAAAGCCGATGTCGACAGCTACAGCCTCACCCTGTTCGGCGGCAAGGCCTTCGCCATGCCGAATGGCAATGCCTTGAATGTGTTGGGCGGTGTGGCTTATTCCTGGCAGGACCTGCGCACGCGGCGCAATGTGGCCATCGGCTCGGACAACCAGAACCTGAAGGCGAACTACTCGGGCAACACCACGCAGGTCTTCGGTGAAGTCGGCTATTCGGTGCCTTTGAATGCATCGGTGTCGGTCGAGCCTTTCGCCGGCCTGGCCTACGCCGATCAGCGCATGCGCGGTTTCTCCGAAGATGGCGGTTCGGCGGCCTTGCATGCCGGCAGCGATCGCACGCACGTCACCACCAGCACCATGGGCTTGCGTGGCCGTCTCGATACGGAAATCGCGGGGCAACCGGCGCGCTTGCGGGCGTCACTGGGCTGGCGTCACGCCATGGGCGGGGTGGATCCGGAACGCAGCATGGCCTTCGATACGGGACCGGCGTTCACGGTGCAGGGCGCACCAATAGCACGCAATGCCTTGGTGACGGAGGTGGGCGCGGAGATGGCGGTATCGCGGTCGGCGACGCTGGGCGTGAGCTACAGCGGCCAGTTCGGCGACGGCAATCGGCAGAACGCCGGCTTCGTGAATCTGCGCTGGTCGTTCTGAGAGATAGGGACGAGAAAGAGAAGGACGCTGCATAAACCATGGCCCCGCACAAGGGGGGGCGAGCGGGGCCATGGGTACTGCCGGTACTGCAACTCCAGGTCTAGCAACTAGAGGTATAGCAAAACACGTACAACGAACTGCTACTACTTACTGCGTCTTCAACGAGGTACTGCAAGTACTGCTTACTGCATCGAGAGGACTTCCAGAACTGCTCCCGCCTCTCGCCGGGTAACCCGTCAGGCCAGCACGCCTGGCGAGCCGGACTTCAATTCATGCCGCGCGCTCGAGCGCGGCCTGGTATTTCTGGCGATCAGCCTTGGAACGGCACGTTGTTCGTGTCACCGAAGGCGGTGGCGCCGGGCGTCTTCGCCACGTCGGCGGCGACTTGCGCACGCGACACGCTCGAATCGGCTTGGGCGGCGAACGGGACGTTGTCCACGTCACCGAAAGCAACCAGGCCTTCATTCTTGGCTTGTTGCAGTTCGGCTTGAATCTGGGTGCGGGTCGCCGAGCTGTCGGCTTGTGCGTAGTTGCCTTGGAAAGGCACGTTGTCGATGTCGCCGCGGGGCGTGCCGGCTTGGGCGGCACCAATCAGGGCAAACGAAACGATCAGCGAGGTGGCGATGGTCTTCATGGCAGTTCTCCTAGTCCTAGTCAGTGGGAGCAGACCTTGTCGGGTGATTCCGGGGAGGTCTGTTGCTGTTCCCGATGACTGAATTCTGCGCTCGCAAGGCCTAGGGATAAACCCGATATGCGCTAAATCACTTTTCCATAAAAGACACTAATCGAATAAACATATGTGGAAAAACTATTCAATCGATAGGGGCTCGCAATCGCATCGACGAAGTGCCCAGGGCTTTAACGCATCATTGCCGTAGCCGTGCCACTGCATCCTGGAGGGGCGCCAGCGAAATATGTATGAACCCGTCCAACGGTTGGCCCATTTCCAGGATGAGGAACAGGGCGCCCGCCGCTGAGAGGCTGCATAGCACCAGGCCGCAGATCACGGTGGGATTGGGGGGCGACTGCAGGCCGAAAGCCGTGAAGATGACGGCCAGCCACAGCAGCAGGACGACGATCAGCGACGTCGAGATGGTGCCTTCACGTTGCATCAGCACCAGCCAGCGGGTGGCGACGATGGCGCCCTGCAGTTTCACGGCTTCGTCGCGTATCTGCCGTTGCGTATCGTTGCTGACGGGCAAGGCCATGAGGCGTACCTGATAGTCGCCCAGCCGATGCAGGCGAGCCTGGCCGGCCAGCATGGAGGTCTCATCGCGGCGGCTGGTGGCCAGCAGATCGACCGCCTCGGCATAGTCGCGGATGATTTCCTGGCGCAGCGGCTGGGCCTCGGGCCCGTAGGCCAGCAGCAGGCGATCGAGCTGCAGGAAGTTGATGGCGTTGTGCACCAGTTCGTTGTTCACGGTGTCCAGCGTGCTTTTCGACGAGGACACCAGCAGACCCAGCACCAGGGCGGCCAAGGTGGCGATCAGGCCGGTCGCCAGCTTGATGGCGTTGAGCGAAGGGCTCTGCAGATGCCGCGCCGCCAGGACCGTGCGCAAACGTACGCCGAACAGGGCGCAGGCGAGGACCAGGGAAAACACGCCGAAGGCGATCATCACATGGCTCATGGCTGCTCCTCGACGGTAACGCCGTGCCGCAAGGCCGGACGGAAAATGAAACTGCCGCCGCTGACGATATGCATTGCGCCCTCCTCGCAGACACGCGCGCCTGGCGTTCTGCCATTCGCCTCTTCCTGGCGCCCAGCATAGGGACGCATGCGCCGTCGCGGCGCATGCGTGGGAATGGACGTTTTGGCCTTTGCAGCGCGGCTCGGTAATTCATTGCAAAGGAATGAAACGCCCGAGGCACCCTGTCGGCCCTGCATCGACGCCCGGCGGCGCCTCCGGTAAAGTGTGCGCACGATAAAGCGAGGAGTGCCGCATCATCATGGATTCGCTCGACATGGACGTCTTGCGCCAGGCGCGTGACTGGATTGCCGCTGGCCACCGCGTGCATCTTCTGACGGTGGCGCAGACATGGGGCTCGGCGCCACGCCAGGCCGGCGCGTTGGCCGTGTTACGCGAAGATGGCCGGCTGGTCGGTTCGGTATCGGGCGGGTGCGTCGAGGATGACCTGATCGAGCGCGCGCAACAGGCCGCCCTGCCGAATCAGCCTGAACGCATCACCTACGGCATCACGTCCGACGACGCAGCCCGTTTCGGGCTGCCTTGCGGCGGCACGCTGCGCCTGGTGGTGGAGCCGGTGCGCGATACGGCATGGCTGGACCTGGTCCTGGCCGATATCGCCCGGCATGCGCTGGTCCTGCGCACGGTCGACATGCAGACGGGGGCCAGCAGCCTGGCACCCGCGGGGCCGCTGGACGGACCGGATTTCGACGGCCGTACCTTGCGTGCCGTCTATGGCCCACGCTGGCGCCTGCTCATCATCGGCGCGAACCAGACGGCGCGGGCCTTGGCCAATATCGCCATCAGCCTGGATTTCCACGTGCTGGTCTGTGACCCGCGCGAAGAGTTTTATGGTGGCTGGGATATCCCCGGAGTGACGCTGCTGACCACCATGCCCGATGACACCGTGGCTGAGATCGGCACCGACGAACGCACCGCCATCGTCGCCCTTACCCATGATCCGAAGCTGGACGATATGGTGTTGCTGGAAGCACTGAAGTCGCCGGCGTTCTATATCGGCGCACTCGGTTCGGGGCCCAACCAGGCCAAGCGGCGCGAACGCTTGCGCATGTTTGACCTGAGCGATGACGAGATCGCCCGCTTGCATGGCCCGGTAGGCCTGCGCATCGCCAGCCGTACGCCGGCCGAGATTGCCGTGGCCATTGCCGCTGAACTGATCTGGGTACGCAATACGGTCGGGGGCGCCGCTGCTTGCGCGCCTCATCCACCGGACACGGCGCGGCAGCGATAAGGTCGGCGGCACCGGCCCGGCACCGGCACCGGTGCGCGGGCCTTGCCAGGCGTTTTAGCGGGGGGGTGGCAGCGCGCCTTGCGTGTTCACGTACAGCGCATAGAGCGATTTGCCCGCCGCCATGAACAGGCGATTACGGTCCAGCCCGCCGAAGCAGAGATTGGCGCAGCGCTCAGGCAGGTGGATATGGCCGATGCGCGTGCCGTCCGGTGCGAAGATGGCCACACCGTCGAGTTCTTCCGAGCCCATGCCCCAGCCGCACCACAGATTGCCGTCGGTGTCGCAGCGGATGCCGTCCGACGTACCGGGCCCACAGTCGATGAAGCTGCGGCCCAGCCCCAGGCCGCGGCCGTCGGCACTGACCTCGTGTACCGTGATCAGGCGGTTGGGCTGCGCGCGCGACTGCACCAGGTACAGCAGTTTCTCGTCCGGTGAAAAACACAGGCCATTGGGACCATGCGCGGTTTCGTCGACCACGGTAAGCGTGCCGCTGTCGGGCTCCAGCCGGTACACACAGGCGGGCAGTTCCTGCTGCGCCCGCTTGCCTTCATACCAGCCGCCCAGTCCGAAGGGCGGATCGGTGAACCAGATGGAGCCATCGGATTTCACCACCACGTCGTTCGGCGAATTCAAAGGTTTGCCGTCGTAGCGGTCGGCCAGCACCGTGATGCTGCCGTCGTACTCCGTGCGGGTGACGCGGCGGCCTTCGTGTTCGCACGTAATCAAGCGGCCCTGCAGGTCGCGCGTGTTGCCGTTGCCATTGCGCGAAGGCTGGCGGAACACGCTGAACTGGCCGGTGGCTTCGTCCCAGCGCATGATGCGATTGTTGGGAATGTCGCTGACCAGCAGATAGCGGCCGTCGCCGAACCACACCGGGCCCTCGGCCCAGCGCATGCCCTCGCCCAGCTTTTCCACGGCGGCATTGAAATGCACGTAGCGCGCGAAACGGGGATCGATGACTTCGATGCGGGGATCGGGATAACGCTCACTGGTTTGCCACACGGCCGTGTTCTCCAAAATAGGCCCGCTCCAGGCGCGCCGGCAAATCGGACTCACGGGTGCTGGCCTGCATGGCGACGCGGCCTTGCGCCAGGGCATATACGCGATCGGCCAGGGCCAGTGCTTTTTCCACCAGCTGTTCCACCAGCACGATGGCCGTGCCCTGCGCGCGCAGCTGTGCGGCGACAGACAACACCCGGTCGACCAGCACCGGCGACAGACCGGCGGACGGTTCGTCGAGGATCAGCAGGCGAGGCCGTTTTACCAGCCCTTGGGCGACCACCAGCATTTGCTGCTGGCCGCCACTCAGGGCACCGGCGCGCTCATGGCGCTTGGCGGCGATTTCGGGGAAGAAGGTCAGCGCTTCCTCGATACGCGCCCGGCGCTCTGCCCGCGGGGCATCGTAGCCCGCCAGCATCAGGTTGTCGATCACGCTTTGCTGGGTGAAGACGCGATGGCCTTCGATCACGTGCACCAGGCCGGCCCGCGCCGTGGCCCTTGGCGTGCTGCGGCTGAGATCGGCGCCGGCGAACGTCACGCTGCCGGCGGACAGCGGCAGCAGGCCGGAGACCGCGCGCATCAGGGTGCTCTTGCCCGCGCCATTGGGACCGAGAATGGCGACGATCTCGCCAGCGCCCACTTCCAGGTCGATGCCGTGCAGGATGCCGATCTTGCCGTAGCCCGCGTCCAGGCCGCGCACCGTGAGCAGCGGCGTGTTGTTCTCAACCACCGAGGTAAGCACTGACCACCTCCTTGTGTTCGCGCACTTGCGCCGGCGTGCCGTCGGCCAGCACGCGGCCCAGGTTCAGCACGGTGACGTGGTCGCAGATATCGAAGATCAGGTCGGCATGGTGTTCCACCAGCAGCACGCCGGTGCCATGCCGGCTGATGTGCCGGATCAATTCGCCGAGCTGACGGATTTCCTCGGCGGCCAGGCCGGCCGCCGGCTCGTCCAACAGCAGGAAGGCCGGACGCAGCACCAGCGCGCGGGCAATCTCCAGGAAGCGCAGTTCGCTGTGCTGCAGGCGGTCGGCGCGCGCATCGGCCAATGCCGCCAGTCCCACTGCCTGCAAGGCCTCATACGCCGCCTGGCGCAGTGCCACGTCGTCGCGCTTGTGGCGCGGCAGGCGCAGCAACGTTTCGACGAAAGACGCCTGGCCATGCAGCGTGCCGCCTATCATGACGTTGTCCAGCACCGAGGCCTCGCCGATGATGCGTGGCGTCTGGTAGCTGCGGGCGATGCCATGCGGTGCGCGCAGCAAGGGCTGGCCCGCGGGCAAGGGCGCGCCGGCCAGCCGCAGGGTGCCTTGCTGTGGCCGGTAGTAGCCGGAGATGACGTTCAGCGTGGTGGTCTTGCCGCTGCCATTGGGACCGATCAAGCCATGCACCTGGCCCGGCGTGATGGCCAGCGTCAGGCCATCGATGGCGCGCACGCCGCCGAAGCTGAGCACGACGTCGCGCAGGACGATGCCTTCGGCGTTGCCGTACGGATGGCCGCGTTCGTGTTGCTTGCCGGCGCGGCCCAACAGGCGGTCCAGCGGTGCCGCGTCCGGAATGATGCGGCGGTTGGCCGGCAAGGGCCGGCGGCTGCGGAAGTCCAGCAGCGCTGCGATACCTCCCGGCGCCGCCAGCACGATGACCAGCAGCATCAGCGCGTACAGGAAGTTGGACCAGGCGGCCAGCGGCGCCGCCAGTTCCGGCAGCACGGTCAGGATGATGGTGCCCAGCAGCGGACCCAGGATCGAGCCGCGTCCGCCGATCAGGATGGCGATGAAGAACAGCACCGACAGTTCGAAGGTGAAGGCATCGGGGGTGATGTAAGTCTGCAGTGAAGCGAACAGGCCGCCCGCCACGGCGGCCAGCACGCCGGCGAAGATGAAGATCAGCGAGAGCAGGCGCACCTTGGAGATGCCGCTGGCTTCGGCGGCGACTTCGGCGTCGCGGATGGCGATCAGCCCCCTGCCGTAGCGGCTGCGCGCGATATTGGCGGTCAACACGGTGCATAGCACGGCCAGCCCCAGGCACAGGTAGAACAGGCCAATTTCGCTGTCGAAGGGCGCGGGCATGGTCGGCCCGGACAGACCGATGCCCCCGCCCGTGACGTCCTGCCAGGCCAACGCGATCTGCGTCACGATGGTGGCGAAGCCCAGCGTGGCCATGGCGAAATAGAAGGTGCGCAGCCGCAGCGCGGGCAGGCCCACCACCAGGCCGAACACGCCGCCGCCGATACCGGCGCAGATCAGTGCCAGAAAAGGCGGCACGGCCGGCAGGACATTGCCGGCGGCCAGTACGCTGGTGATGTAGGCACCCAGTGTCAGCAAGGCCACGTAGCCGATGGCCAACTGGCCGGCGTAACCGACCACCAGATTCAGGCCCGACACCAGGATCCAATAGATAGCCGCGCGCGTGGCGATGACGGTCCAGTAATTGTTGCCCGCCAGCGGCAGCAGCGCGGCCAGCGCGAAGATGGCCAGGAAAGGCCAGGCCTTGCGCCAGTCCTGGTTGCGGTGGCGCGCGCCGTGCGTGGCGTTCTCACCTGACGCGCCCGCGCCGCCTGCTCCACCCGCCGCGGTCATGGCGATGGGGCGCCGTGTCTGCACTTCGCTGTCGACGCTCATCAAACCCTCCGCGCGGTAGCGCTGCCGAACAGGCCCTGCGGCACGGCCAGCAGCACCACGATGAACAGCACGAAGACGGCGATGGAGGAAAACACACCGCCCACCGTGAAGTTGGCCGCCTGCTGGAACAAGCCCAGCGCCAGGCCGCCGATCAGCGCGCCACGGTTATTGCCCAGGCCACCCAGCGCCACCGGCACGAAGCCATAGAAATTGAGCAGCGTGCCATTGGCGAAGAAAGCCAGCATCAACTGGCCGCTGGCAAAGCCGGCGATGCCGCCGATCGCCGCGGCCAGTACATAGCTCCACACACGCAGGCGCCGTTCCGGCAGGCCCAGCGCGCGCGCCGCGAAGTTGTCTTCCGCCACGGCCAGGAAGGCCATGCCGACCAGGGTGCGGCGATAGAGATACTCCAGGCCCAATACCACCAGCGCGCAGGCCACCACCGGCAGCCAGAACTTCTCGTCCATCAAACCGCTGCCGACATTGAACAGGCGCGGGAAAGGCTGCGGCTCGGTGCCCCATTCGATCGCCGTGACCTGCTGGATCATCAAGGCCAGCGCCAGCGTCGACAACACGTACAAATGCTGGTCCAGGCTCTTGAGCACCGGCCGCACGGCCACGAACTCGGTTATCAGCCCCACCACCGCGCAGCCAAGCAAAGTCGCGACGAAGGCCAGCCATGGCGGCAAGCCCACCTTGAGCATGAACAGCGAGCCCAGCACGCCGCCCAGCATGCCCAGTTGGCCGGCGGTGAAGCTCATCACGCGCGACGTGGCGAACATGGTGTTGTAGGTGATGCCGATAAGCGCGTACACCGCGCCCATCGCCAGCCCCGAAGCGATTATGGAACCGAGCATCGCAGCCTCCGCGTCAGACGTAGCCGGGCGCCAGCAGGAACGTGCCGTGCTTGGCCGAGTTGGCGGCCGACATCACCACGTCGGCGGTGGGATAGCCGTTGTGTTCTTCGGCCGTATAGGTGTAGTTGCCGAAATATCCGGCATAGGGATGCAAGGTGTTCCAGTAGGCGATGATGTCCTTGGACGAGCCCGCGCCTTCGCGCACCGCCTGTGCCACCAGATTGATGGCGTCATAGCCGGCCGTCACCCACCAGAACAGCGTGTCGTCCAGGCTGACCTTGCCTTGCACCTTGTCGACGAACTCCTGCGATTTCGCCGGCAGCTTGCCGTCGGCGCCGTAGCTGCAACTGCGGTAGCCCACCGCGTAGACCTTGTCCCAGTTTTGCGGCTTGGCCAGCAGGCCGCGGATTTCGCCGGACGCCATCGAGGGGTGGCCCGCGAAGTTGACGTCCCAGTTCATTTCCGCGCGGGCATTGAACAGGCGCGCTTCCATGCCGGTGGACACACTCCAGATGACGATGACTTCGGCGCCCGCATTGCGGGCCCGCGTCATGTCCGGTGTCATGTCGGTCTGGGTGGCGTCGATGTTGTTGCTGTAGACCACGTCCGCGCCGTCGCGCTTGAAGTTGGCCACGCAGGCTTTCACCGCGGTGACGCCGTAACCCGTCGTGTCGCCGATGATGGCGATTTTCTTCACCTTCAGCACTTTCAGGCAATAGCCGCGGACGGCGTCGTCCCACTGGCCGTTGGACGGCGCGATGCGAAAGGCATTGGGGAATTTCTTGGTATCGATCAGGGTGTCGATCACGCAAGGATGGATATTGGGGATGCCGGCGCGCGCCATGATGGGGGTGACCGCCAGCGACTCGCCGGAGTTGGTCGGCCCCCAGATCGCGTGCACCTTTTGCGAATTGATCATTTCCTGCGTCGCGTTGACGGCCTTGGTGGGGTCGCCTTGCGTATCGCGGGTGACGATTTCGATCTTGCGGCCTTTCACGCCGCCGGCGGCATTCAAGCTGTCCGCGGCGAACTTGACGCCACGGTCGAAGCCGATGCCAGGCGCGGAGCTGGGGCCGGTCAGCGCGGCCAGCCAGCCGATGCGCAGGGATTCGGTGGCGGCATGCGCATAGCGCGGTGCGCCGATGATGGCGGCGCCGGCGATGGCGCTGGTTCCCAGGACGAAATTGCGGCGCGTCAGGCTCATGGTGGTTTCCTTGTTGATGGCGTTATTTGCTTCTCGCTATTCGCTTCTCGCTATTCGCTTCACGGGGGCGGCGTCCTTCCATTGGCCACGCGGCCTGCCCGTTCAACGTGTCGCCTGTTCCAGCGCGGCGATGCGTTGCTCGTCGAACGTATGACCCCAGCCGGGCCGCTCCGGCACCACGGCCATGCCATCGGCGAATTCCAGCGGCTCGCGATACAGCGTGGAGAACCAGGGCATGTATTCCAGGAAGATCGCGTTGGACAAGGCGCCCAGCACCTGCAAGCTGGTTTCGGGAAACAGATGGCTGGACACGGGGATGTCGTGGCTCTCGGCCATGTGCCCGACCCGCATGAATTCGCTGACGCCGCCCACCCGCTGCAAGTCCGGCATCAGCACGTCGGCGCTGCGCAGCGTCAGCATGCTGCGAAAGCCGTAGCGCGTGTACTCGGTTTCGCCGCTGGCGATGGGCGTGTCCAAGGCGGCCGCCACGCGTGCCAGGCCCTCCAGGTCCCAGGCCGGCAGCGGCTCTTCGAACCACGTCAGATCGTGTTCTTCCAGCAGACGGCCCAGCCGTATCGCCTGCGCTTCGTTCAAACCCTGGTTGGCGTCGGCCATCAACTTGATGTCCGGACCGATGGCGGTTCGCACCGCGCGTACGCGTTCCGCGTCCTGGCGCGCGTCGGCCATGCCCAGCCGCATCTTCACCGCGCGGAAGCCTTGCCCCACCATGTCCTGCGCCTCGCGTGCCAAGGTGTCGATATCACGGTCCAGCCACAGGCCGCCGCTGTGATAGGTCGGTACCTTATTGCGAGCGCCCCCCAGCAGGCGATACAGCGGCAGTCCCGCGGCCTTGCCGGCGATGTCCCACAGGGCGCCGTCCAAGGCGGAAATGCCCATCACCGTGACGCCCTTGTGGCCGAAGAAATTGATGTCTTTCCAGGCGCGCGCCCAGAAGCCGGCGATGTGGCCGGCGTCCTGGCCGACGAGCAGGTCGGCCAGTTCATCGACCATCTGGCGCAGCACGCGTGTACGGCGATCGTTCAGGGCGAACACCAGGTTCTCGCCGACGATGCCGGCGTCGGTACGCACGTAGACCAGCACGCAGCCGCAGCTGTCCAGACGGCCCAGCGCGCTGCCTATCGGCTGGTCGAAGGGCAGGCGCACCACGCGGGTGCGGACCTCGGTGACTTTCATGGGCGGGCTCCGCGGGTGACGTTGGGCAGGCCGACGCGGTAGCGCGCCAGCACATCGGGATCGGGATCACAGCCCAGGCCGGGACCTTGCGGCACGGACACTTTGCCGTCCTGCGTGCGGACCCAGGGATCGAAGGGGTTGGCTTCCATGTCCAGCCACAAGACCTCGATCAGTGGCCGCTGCGGTAGCGCCGCGGCGATATGCAGCGTGGCGATGAAACCCGGCCCGAAGTACGGACAATGCGGCACGGTCTGCACGCCATGCGCCTGGCACAGCGTGGCGACTTTCATGGCTTCGCCGATGCCGCCCAGCTTGGTCACGCTGGGTTGTGCGATGTCCAGGGCACCGGCTTCGAGCAGGGCCTTGAAGCCCATCGGCCCGGCCACGTTTTCGCCGGCCGCGATGGGAATGCCGCGCGCGCGGACACGCGCCAGGCCGGCGGCATCTTCCGGTGGCCAGACCGGCTCTTCCAGCCAATACAGACCGTCGTCGCGCATCGCGTCCGCCATGCGCAGGGAGGTGGGTACGTCCCATGCACAATTGGTGTCCAGCATGACGGCGGCGTCACCGGCGGCTTGCAGTGAAGCGCGCACGGCCGCGTGCGTCACTTCATGCAGTTTGACGTGGCGGTAGCCGCGTTCGACGGCGGCGGCGGTATTGCGCGCCACCAGCGCGCAGTCGGTGTAGTTCAGCAGGCTGGCGTAGGCCGGCAGTTCGGTGCACGGCGCGGCGCCGAGCAGGCGATGCACGGGCATGCCGGCGCGCTTGCCCAGCAGGTCCCACAGCGCGATCTCGATGCCGGACCAGGCATAGACATAGCAGCCGTTGCGGCCCAGCAGGTGGGTGGCATGCAGCACCTGGCGGGTAAGGCCGGCGATATCGCCGGCATCGCGGCCGATGGCCAGCGGTGCGACGATGGTATCGAGCGCGGCGCGCGTGGCGGGGATGGCCGCATGGCCAAAGGCCTCGCCCCAACCCACCAGACCGTCCTCGGTTTCGACCCGTACCAGCAGGATGTCCAGCTTGTCCCACAGGGCGCCGGCGAAGCGCTGATAAGGCCCACCCATATCGAAGGGCAGGGACACGACATCGGATGTGACGGATACGATCTTCATCCGCCGCACCATTCAAGCTGCGCCATGACGTCTCCTCCTGGCGTTCTCGTGATGAGCCAGTCCGCAGGGCGCTGTACCGCGCCTTGCCGTCGACCTGCCTCTGTATGCGAACTGGATTGAGGATAGGTAGCGTGGAAAATAAAATCAATTGAGTACACCTAATTTCCACATAAGGTGTTCTTATATGCGTCCAGGGCGTTGAAGATGGCTTTCTGCTGACCGCTTGCTGATGGCGTGCTGGCGGCTTGCTGGCGGCTTACCTAAGGGCCTGATGGTGGCCTGATGGTGGCCCGCGATCCGCGGCCAGCGCGCGGATCGCGGTGCTGCAGTGCACTGAACCAGAACATAAGAAGCATGAGCCGGCGCTAACGCTGGCCGCGACAAAATGCGTAGACAAAGGAGCGAGACATGGCGCTTACCGTACGCCAGCTGGAGGTCATCCGTGCCGTCAGCCTGCACGGGTCCGTCACCGAGGCGGCCGGCGCGTTGGGCATCTCCCAACCCGCCATCAGCCTGATGCTGCGCGATTGCGCCACGCATGCCGGATTCCCGTTTTTCGTGCGCAAGCACGGCCGCCTGCAGGCCACCCGCGAGACCCAGGTCATCCTGGCCGAGCTGAACCGGATCTTCGATGGTATCGAGCGCGTCAACCGTTTGATGGATGACATGCGCGACATGACGGTGGGCACGGTGCAGGTGGCCTCGGTACCGACCTTGGCCGACAATCTCATATCGCCCACCATCGCCTGCTTCCAGAAAGACTGGCCCAATATCCACGTGGGTGTCTTCACCTTGGACAACGTCGGTGTGTTCGAGAACGTGATCCAGGAACGGGTGGACTTCGGCCTGGCTTTATCGCCTTTGAATCACCGCGACGGCCGCGGCGTCGACGGCCGCCTGGTCGATCTGTGCACGACCGAGTTGGTCTGCGTGATGCATCCCGATTGTCCGCTGGCGCGGCATGACGTGGTCACACCCAAGGACCTGGCGCCCTATCCGCTGATCTCTTTCGGCAAGAGCCTGCCGCTGGGCGCGTTGGTGGAGGAAAGCTTCCAGCGCGCCAATGTGCCACGGCGCATCGCGCTGGAAGTAACGCTGACCTCGGTGGCCTGCTCGCTGGCGCGGTCGGGGGCCGGCGTGGCCATCATCGATCCCTTTCATTTATGGGGCCAACGCGACCACGGCGTGGTCACGCGGCCTTACGCCCCTCGCACGGAAGTGCGCGCGCAGATGGTGCTGCCTAGCAACACGCCCCTGTCGCGCTCCGCGCGGCTGTTCGTCGATGCGCTGCGGCAGACGGCGCGGCAACGGCAGGGCGCTTTGCAGGCGGCCTGACACTGGATCGTTCGCTAGGGAGTAACCCGATTCTGGTTAACCAGAGGCGTTCGCCACGGTAGTCCCGGTATCGTTCACAGGCCACCGAATTGCAACTGACAATTCTGTCAGTTTTCCGACAGCGTGGCGTCCGCCGGTGTTCCCTACATTGCAGTCATGGCGGGGCCGGCGCCTGGTGGCGCGCGGGCCCTATTTCCCCCTCCGGATCACGCGCTGCGTCATGACTACACTGTTTTGCCGGCCGTCTCGCCCCCACGGGCGCGTCGAGGTATCCCTTCAGGTGCCGCCTGAGGCGCCCTCCAAAGTGTCCCCTGATGCGCCCCTTCAGGTGTCCTTTGAAGTACCCCGTAAGCCCACCCGCCTGGCTGCGCTCCACGCCGCCGCGGTCAGCGCCGTCCTGGCGCTGGCCGGCTGTGCCGCCGGGCCCGACTACGCGCGGCCGACCATGCCGGTGCCTTCCGCGTACTCCGAGCCGGGGCCGTGGAAGGACGCGACGCCCGGCCACGTCGATCCGGACGGACGCTGGTGGACGGTCTATGGGGATCCCGTGCTGGACGGCCTGGTCGCCCAGGCCAACGAGGCCAACCAAAATATTGCCCTGGCCGCCGCGCAATACCGGCAAGCGCGCGCCGCCGCCGACGTGGCGCGCTCCGCCTTCTGGCCGACCGCCGGCATCAGCGCCGGGGCGGGCCGTGCTCGTAGCATTTCCAATGGCGTCAGCAAGCTGGGCAATTCGCACTCCATCGGCCTGGACGCCAGTTGGGAACCTGACCTGTGGGGTGCCGTGCGGCGTTCGGTGGAGGCCGGCGACGCCAGCGCGCAAGCGGGTGCCGCACAATTGGCCGCGGCGCGCCTGAGCATCCAGGCGACCGTGGCGCAAGACTATATGCAGCTGCGCGTGACGGACAGGGAAAAGGCGCTGTATGCACGCACGCTGGAAGCCTATGAGCGTGCGCTGAAACTGACCCGCAGCCAGCATGACGCGGGCGTGGCGCTGCGCTCGGATGTGGCCCTGGCCGAAGCGCAACTGAATACCGCGCGCGCCGACGCCATCGATCTGGAACAGCAGCGGCGCCAGCTGCAGCATGCCATCGCCATCCTCACCGGCCGCGCGCCGGCGGACTTCACGCTGGCGGAAGATCCCGCCTGGCATCCCGCGCTGCCGCAGGTTCCGGTGGGTCTGCCTTCAGAATTACTGGAGCGGCGCCCCGACATCGCTACCGCCGAACGCCAGGCGGCCGCCGCCAACGCCAATATCGGCGTCGCCCGCGCGGCCTATTTCCCGTCCCTGGTGCTGAGCGCAAGCGGCGGCTACGGTGGCAGCGGCTTCGGACCCTGGTTCAACACACCCGGCCGTATCTGGTCGCTGGGCGCGTCCCTGGCCGAAACCCTGCTCGACGGTGGCCTGCGCAAGGCCCGCGACCGCGAAGCCGTGGCCGCCTACGACGCCACGGTGGCGCAATACAAGCAGACCGTGCTGGGCGGCTTCCAGGAGGTCGAGGACAACCTGTCCGCCCTGCGCGTGCTGGCCGACGAAAGCGTGGCCCAGGACCAGGCGGTGCAGGCTTCGCGGCTGGCGGAGCAGTTGGCCTTGACGCAGTACCGCGCCGGCACCGTGACGTACCTCAACGTGGTGACCGCGCAATACCTGACCCTTTCCAATGAGCGCAGCGCGGTCCAGTTGCTGGGCCGTCAGCTGGTCGCCAGCGTGGGCTTGATCAAGGCCACGGGCGGCGGCTGGAGCACCGCGCAACTGCAGGCAGGGACCGACCCAAGCCCGGCTCCGAGCGCAAGCGCAAGCCCGACCCCGACCGCAACAGCAAACCCGACCCCTGTCGTTTCCGCCACGGCCGCGCCGGCCGGGCAAACGCAACCAGACTGAAGAGGCATGGACATGGCCAAATCTTCGATTCAGCGCCGCGTGGGCATTACAACCGGCATCGTGGCCCTGGCGGGCCTGAGCGCCGCTTTCTGGGGCATAGACCACAATGCCGCCGCCGATACGCCGGCGGCAGCGGCCCCGCCCGTGGCGGTAACCTCCACCGCGGTCAAGCGCGCCGATGTACCCATCTACCTGACCGGCGTCGGCACCGTCACGCCCAATCAATCGGTCACCATCAAGGCACGCGTGGACGGCCAGCTCGACAAGGTCGCTTTCACCGAAGGCCAGGACGTGACGGCCGGCCAGCTGCTGGCGCAGATCGATCCGCGCACCTTACAGGCGCAACTCGCGCAAGCGCAGGCGCTGCAAGCCAAGGATCAGGCGCAGTTGGCCAATGCCAATCTGGACCTGCAGCGCTACACCCGCTTGAGCAAGGAAGACGCCACCACCCAGCAGACGCTGGATACGCAGCGCGCGCTGGTGGCGCAGCTGGACGCGGCGGTGAAGACCGACGCCGCCCAGGTGGCCTATGCCAAGGTGCAACTGAGCTTCACCACCATCAGCGCGCCGATCAGCGGCCGCACCGGCGCGCGCCTGGTCGACCAGGGCAACATCGTGCATGCGACCGACAGCACCGGGCTGGTGGTGATCAATCAGATCGATCCCATCAGCGTGGTGTTCACGCTGCCCGAAGCGCATGTGCCGGACATCAACCTGGCCGCGACGCATGACCAGCACGGGCTGCCGGTCACCGCCCTGCGCCGCGACAGCGAGCAGGTGTTGGGCAAGGGCAAGCTGGTGCTGGTCAACAACCAGATCGACACCACCAGCGGCACGGTGCAGTTGAAGGCGTCCTTCCCCAATCCGGAGCATCTGCTGTGGCCCGGCCAGTACGTCAACGCCCGCGTGCGTTTGGGCACGCACACCGGCGCGCTGACGATACCCGCGCCGGCGGTGCAGCGGGGCCAGACCGGCACCTATGTCTACGTCATCGACGAGCACACGGTGGCGCGCATGCAACCCGTGCACGTGGCCTTGATCCAGGACGGCATGGCCGTCATCGACAAAGGCCTGGCGGCCGGCCAGCGCGTGGTCGTCGACGGCCAATACAAGCTCAAGCCCGGTGCGCGCACCGTGGAAAGCAAGCCGGCCGCGGCGCCGGCGGCCCGTCGCGATGACCCCACGGAGCTGGCCATGGGATCGCCTATGGTCTCGGCTATGACACCGGCAGCAACCCCGGCCACCGAGGGAGCGGGTGCATGAGTATTTCCGCAGCATTCATCAAGCGCCCGATCGGTACTTCGCTGCTGGCGCTTGCCATCCTGCTGGTAGGGATAGCCGCGTGGCCCTTGTTGCCCGTGGCGCCCTTGCCGCAGGTGGATTTCCCCACCATCCAGGTGACGGTCAACCTGCCGGGGGGCAGTCCGGAAACCATGGCGTCCAACGTGGCGCAACCGCTGGAACGGCAGTTCTCTCTCATCGCCGGCCTGTCGCAGATGACGTCGACCAGTGCCCAGAGCCAGACCCAGATCACGCTGCAGTTCGACCTCAACCGCAGCATCGAATCGGCTGCCGTGGACGTGCAGGCGGCCATCAACGCGTCATCCGGACAACTGCCTTCCAACCTGCCGCAGGCACCCACCTTCCGCAAGGTGAATCCGGCCGATGCGCCCATCCTGCTGCTGGCGGTGCAGTCCGACACCCTTCCCCTGACGGAAGTCAACGACTACGCCGACAACATCCTGGCGCAGCAGATTTCGCAGATCGCCGGCGTCGGCCTGGTCAATATCGCCGGACAGCAGAAGCCGGCCGTGCGCATCCAGGTCGATCCCGACCGCTTGAAGTCCCTCAACCTGAGCCTGGAAGACCTGCGCGGCGTCATCGCCAATACCACCGTCAACCAGCCCAAGGGCACGGTGGACGGTCCCGCGCAAAGCTTCACCACCTATACCAATGACCAGCTGACCAAGGCCTCGCAGTGGAACGACATGGTGCTGGCCTACCGCAACGGCGCGCCCATCCGCGTGCGCGACGTCGGCGTGGCGGTGGATGGTCCGGAAAACAACAAGCTGGCGGCCTGGGCCTATGCCGGCGCCGCTGCACCGCCGGGCGAAGGTATCACCAACGGGCGCTCCATCGTGCTGCAGATCAGCAAGCAGCCAGGCGCCAACGTTCTTGAAACCGTGGATGCGATCCAGGCCGCGCTGCCGCGCTTGCGCGCCGCCATCCCGCCGTCGGTGTCGGTCAACACGGTGATCGATCGCACGCAGAACATCCGCGCGTCCGTCAAGGACGTCGAATTCACCCTGCTGCTGACCATCGCCCTGGTGGTGGTCGTCATCTTCATGTTCCTGCGCAACGTGGCGGCCACGGTGATCCCCTGCATCACCGTACCGCTGGCCCTCCTGGGCACGGCCGGCGTCATGTATGTGCTGGGCTACAGCCTGGACAACCTGTCCTTGATGGCGCTGACGATCGCGGTGGGCTTCGTGGTGGACGATGCCATCGTGATGCTGGAGAACATCTATCGCCATATCGAGGACGGCATGCCGCCCTTGCAGGCGGCCTACCAGGGCGCGGGCGAAATCGGCTTCACCATCATGTCCATTTCAGTGTCGCTGATCGCCGTGTTCATTCCGCTGCTGCTGATGGGCGGCATCGTCGGCCGCCTGTTCCGCGAGTTCGCCGTGACGGTGACGCTGACCATCGTGGTGTCGGTGCTGATTTCACTGACGTTGACGCCCATGCTGTGTTCCCGTTATCTGAAGAACCACAGCCACGGCCATCAGCAAGGCCGTCTGGGCCGCCTGTTCGAGGCCGGCTTCGACGCCATGCTCAACGGCTACAAGCGTGGCCTGAAAGTCGTGCTGCGCCATCAGTTCATCACCCTGATGACTTTCTTCGCGACGCTGGTGGTGACGGCGCTGATGTTCATCACCATTCCCAAGGGCTTCTTTCCGCAACAGGACACGGGCTATATCTTCGGCTTCGCGCAGTCGGCGCAGGATTCGTCGTTCACGGCAATGAACGCGCGCATGATCGCGCTGGCCGACGTGGTGCGCCAGGACCCGGACGTCGTCGCCTTCGGCATGAACGGCAATCAGTCGCAGTACAACACCGGCAACTTCTATATCAACCTGCGCTCCAAGGAAGATGGCCGCACGGCCAGCGCCGATGAAGTGATCCGCCGTCTGCGTCCCAAGCTGGCGCACGTGCAGGGCGCGACGCTGTACATGCAGGCGGGCCAGGACATCAACGTCGGCGGCCGGCTCTCGCGCACGCAATACCAATACACACTGACCGATTCCAACCTGGACGAATTGAACGAGTGGGCTCCCAAGCTGGCCACGCGTCTTGGCGAATTGCCGCAATTGGCGGATGTCGCCTCGGACCAGCAGAATGCCGCGCCCACCGCCACGCTGGCGATCGACCGGGATCGCGCCAGCAGTTTCGGCTTCACGCCCGCGCTGATCGACGCGACGATCTACGACGCAATCGGGCAACGCCAGGTGGCGCAGTATTTCACCCAGCTCAACAGCTATCACGTGGTGCTGGAAGTGACACCGGCCCTGCAGAAGGATCCCGACATCTTCAGCAAGCTGTACCTGACGTCGCCGCTGACCAATCAGCAAGTGCCCTTGTCGACCTTCGTGCGCGTGGACACGGAGAAGACCGGCTACCTGGCCATCAACCACCAGGGGCAGTTTCCCGCGGTGACGCTGTCCTTCAACCTGGCGCCCGGCGCGTCGCTGGGCCAGGCCACGCAGGCGATCGATCAAGCCAAGGCGGAAATGGGCGTGCCGGGCACGGTGATCGGCTCGTTCCAGGGCGCGGCGCGTGCGTTTGGCGATTCGCTGCGCTCGCAACCCTATCTGATCGCGGCCGCGCTGATCGCCGTGTACATCGTGTTGGGCTTGCTGTACGAAAGCTATATCCATCCCATCACCATTCTGTCGACACTGCCCTCGGCCGGCCTGGGCGCCTTGCTGATCCTGCGCGCGGGCGGTTACGACCTGTCGGTGATCGCCTTGATCGGCATCATCCTGCTGATCGGCATCGTCAAGAAGAACGGCATCATGATGATCGACTTCGCCCTGCACGCCGAACGCGAACGCGGCATGGCGCCTGTCGATGCCATCTACGAAGCCTGCGTGCTGCGCTTTCGCCCCATCATCATGACCACCATGTGCGCGCTGCTGGGCGGCCTGCCGCTGATGCTGAGCCACGGCCAGGGCGCCGAACTGCGCCGCCCGCTGGGCTATGCGATGGTGGGTGGCCTGCTGGTGTCCCAGGTGTTGACGCTGTTTTCCACGCCGGTGGTCTATCTGTATCTGGATCGCGCGCATTATTGGTATATGAATCGCAAGAAGGCACGGGCCGCCCGGCGCCGTGAGGCTGGGGCCCAGGACACCGAAGGCGAGGCGCTGCCGCAGCCGGCGGCGGCGCGTGAATGACGCGCGAATGAAAATCCGGTGCGCGAGCGCGCCGGATCCTTGCCGTGAATAACAGGTAAAGTGAGCCTCCGGAGCCCACCAACATGAAAATCCTGATCGTCGAAGACGAAGCCAAGACCGCCGATTATCTGCACAAAGGCCTGACCGAGCAGGGCTGCGCGGTGGACGTGGCCAACAATGGCATCGACGGGCGGCATCTGGCCACGGAACTGGACTATGACGTCATCGTGCTCGACGCCATGCTGCCCGGCATGGATGGCTTCGAAGTGCTGCGGGCCTTGCGCAAGACGCGGCAGACGCCGGTCATCATGCTCACCGCGCGTGACGGCCTGGACGACCGCATCAAGGGCCTGCAGGATGGTGCCGACGACTATCTGGTCAAGCCGTTTTCCTTTCTCGAATTGCTGGCGCGACTGCAGGCGCTGACGCGGCGCGGGCGCGCGCAGGAGCCGATGCAGCTGCGCATCGGCGACTTGCAGATCGACCTGGCCAGCCGCAAAGCGCAGCGCGGCGGCGTGCGCATCGACCTCACGGCCAAGGAGTTCGCGCTGCTGGCGGTGCTGGCGCGGCGCAAGGGCGAGATCCTGTCCAAGACCGCCATCGCCGAACTGGTGTGGGACATGAACTTCGACAGCAACGTCAACGTGGTGGAGGTGGCCATCAAGCGGCTGCGCGCCAAGATCGATGGACCCTTCGCCACGCGGCTGCTGCACACTATCCGCGGCATGGGCTATGTGCTGGAACAACGCGAAGGCGAGACAGCGTGAAGCGTTCCCTCACCACCCGTCTGGCGGCCATGTTCGCCCTGGTCGCGGTGGTTGCGTTCACCTTGATCGGCGCGGCGCTGTATGCGGTGTTGCACCGCGAACTGGTGCGCCAGCAAATGGACGTGCTGAGCACCACTTCCGGCGAGATGATGTTTTCCCTGACGCGCATGGGCACGGCGGAACGCTGGGCGCGCGGCATGGCCAAGATGGATACGCTGACGCCGGCGGACGGCAGCCTGCGTTTCTGGGTGGTCAGCCCCGATCCGCACTTCAGCTACGGCAAGGACGCGGCCGAACTGGCCAGCATCGCTGAACTGGACGAAGGCTACGACGAAGTGTTGTTGCCCGGTCGCGACCGGCCCATGCGCACCTTTGCCCGCACCGTCGATGCGCTGGAGCAGCGCCCCGCGGTGAAATTCGTCGTCGGCATCGCCACCGAACCTTATCTGCACACGCTGCACACGTTCGTGATCGCGCTGGCCGCGCTGCTGCTGGCGGCGGTGCTGGTGATCATGCTGTTGTGCCAGTGGATGGCGTCAGTGGGCCTGCGGCCGCTCAAGCGCCTGTCCAGCGAGGCGCAGCAGATCAGTCCGGCCCATCCCACGCAGCGTCTGCAGGCGGCCAGCCTGCCCGTGGAACTGGACGACCTGGCGCATACCTTCAACGGCGCGCTGGACCGCCTGCAATCGGCCTATACGCAGCTGGAAGCCTTCAATGCGGATGTCGCGCATGAGCTGCGCACGCCCTTGACCAATCTGATCGGCCAGACGCAGGTGGCGCTGGCGCGTCCGCGCGGGGTGCAGGAATTGGAAGAGACCCTGCAATCGAACCTGGAGGAACTGGATCGGCTGCGCGCCATCGTCAATGACATGCTGTTCCTGGCGCGTGCCGATCGCGGGGAAGCGGCCACGGGCCTGGTCAACACGGTGGTGGCCGACGAGGTGGACAAGACCATCGAATTCTTCGAGTTCGTGCTGGACGACCTGGGACTGACCGTGGCGGTCGAAGGTGATATCGACGCCGTGGCGCCCATGGATCGCGCCCTGTTCCGGCGCGCGGTCACCAATCTGCTGCAGAACGCCATTCAGCACACCCGTGGCGGCACGCGCATCGTCGTGCGGCTGGAACGCCTGGAGGGCGGCGTCAGCGTCGCCATTTCCAATCCGGGCGATCCCATCGACGCGGCGCATCTGCCGCGCTTGTTCGATCGCTTCTACCGCGTCGATGCCGCGCGCAACGACCATGGCGCCGCCCATGGCCATGGGTTGGGACTGGCCATCGTCAAGGCCGTCGCCAGCATGCACGGCGGCCGCGTCTTCGCCGTCAGCGCCGACGGCAACACCGCGATCGGCTTCAACCTGCCCCGCTAGCGAGCTACAGCTGCTGAAAGCTGCGGAACCGCTTTTCGATGAACTGGCGTTCGGAATCGATCCCGCGCACGATCGCCCCCGGGGGCCCGCGGCCCAGCCATTCCAGCATGGCATCGACCTGCTCGGTCGTGCCCTGTACCAGCGCTTCGACCGAACCGTCCTCCAGGTTCTGCACCCAGCCGGTGGCCCCGACCATATGGGCCCGCCTGACGGTGGACATGCGGAAGCCCACGCCTTGCACTTTGCCGCGGATGTGGACGTGGATGGTTTCGATATGGGGATCGCTGGCCATTGCAGTATTCAAAACAGGAAACGGATAACCCCGTCATTCTTTCATAACCTGGCGGGCCGAGCCCCTCGATACCCCTGCCGGCCGCATTGATTAGTCGCCTGACGGAAATAGTCTAGTCACCCGCGCCGGGTTTATCCCGCGCCCCGCATTACCTATGCTTAGGCCATCATCAATTCGCCCATTTTTGCTTTTCGGGCAATGGTTTATGCATCATGTCCTCGCTTCATCAAGGTACCCGCCCGGGTCTCGACGCCGCCGCTTGCGGCCGCATCCCGGCTGATCTTCCCGACCATCCGGCGCCGGCCGTGCGCTTCTATGGCCGGCGCCGGGCCGACGGTCCCACGCCATTGATCGTCCACTTCCACGGCGGCGCCTTCACCTCGGGCTCGCTGGACAGCGGCGGCAAGGTCGGCACCCTGCTGTCCGGGGCCGGCGCCGTGGTGCTTTCGGTCGACTACCCCCTGGCGCCCGCCCATCCCTTCCCCGCCGCGGCCGAGGCCGGCTATGCCGTCCTGCAGTGGGCGCATCGTAACCGCCGCCTGCTGGGGGGGCGTGGCAGTGCGCTGTTCGTGGCCGGCGAGGAAGCCGGCGGCAACATCGCGGCCGCCGTTGCCCTGATGGCGCGTGACCGGGGCGGTCCGGAACTGGCTGGCCAGATCCTGCTGTCGCCCATGCTGGACGCCTGTATGGGCACGGCGTCCATGCGCGATGCCCATGCCAGCCAGCAGGCTGCCCGCTGGGCCGATGGCTGGAAGCAGTATCTGCCCTGTTATTGCGATGCCGCCCACCCGTATGCCGCGCCCCTGGTCAATACCCGCCTGGCTGGCCTGGCCCCCATGCTGCTGCTGACCGCGCGCGACGACCCGCTACGCGATGAGGCGGTGCATTACGCCCGGCGCGTGCGCCAGGCCGGCGTGGGCGTTACGCAGGCCATCATCGCTGGCGCCACTGATTGGCCGGACGCGCTCACAGGCGAGGCCGGCAAGCCGGCCGCGTGGGACGACGAAGTTCTGGCACAAGTCTTCACATTCCTGATCACCCACCCCCCGGGCGGGGTATCGGCTACTCGGTCTAATGAGGCCGCGGCCATCATCCGATCCGGCACGCTGGAAGACTGAGACGGGGCGCGGATGGCCGTATCAATTACGGCCGTCGCATTAGCTGTGGCATTAGGCGTGACGGGCGATAGTTGCAACAAGAGGCAAGGGCTACCTTAGGGCCTGCCAGCACTGGCCGCAACCTTCCGATCCCGGCTGGTTGCTTCAATAGCGGAGCCCCAAGGTGAAAGAGCCCCTCCCCCTATCGGCAAACGTGACGTCCGAATACGAGAAAAACGGATACATCTCTATCGAGACCATGTGTCCGCCAGAAGAAGTGCAGGAGATCCGGCAGACGCTGCTGCGGATGTTCGAGAACCGGACCGGGTATAACGAGGGCGCGCAGTACGACTTCTCCGGCCGCGACGATCCGGACAAGCCGCAGACCTTTCCCAGCCTGCACGATCCGTCCCATTACGCGCCCGAATTGCTCAAGACCCAGTATCACAAGCGGGCGCTGGCGATCGCGCGCCAGCTGCTGGGCGAGGACGCGGCCTTGTATGGCGAGCACGCTTTGCTGAAGCCGGCCCGGGTGGGGCCGGAGACGCCTTGGCATCAGGACGAGGCCTTCCGTTCGCCGGACTTCGAATACCGCGAGCTGAGCATCTGGCTGGCTTTGCAGCCGGTCGGCTCCGTCAACGGTTGCATGCAGTTCATTCCGGGGTCGCACAAGCAGGACGTGCTGGAGCATCGCTCGCCCGGCTACGACAAGGCGCTGCATCCGCTCGAGTGCTGCGCCGATTTTCCGCGCGACCAAGCCGTGCCAGTGCCCCTGCCGGCCGGTGGCTGCACCATCCATGACATGCGCACGCTGCATTACACCGCGCCCAATTCCTCGGAAGCGCCGCGGCTGGCCTACATCCTGATCTTCAACGTGCCACCCACCTACAAGCCTGGCCTGCGCGAATTCCCCTGGTTGGAGGGACGCCGCACCGACAGCCAGCTGCGCAAGCGCGAGTGGCATCGCCGTGGCGGCATCGCGGTGGAGGTCATGCGGCGCCTGCCGCGCGCACGGCTGACCAATGGCAAGTGGATGGCGTGGGCCGCCATCCGTGCCGTCAGCAAGGTGTGGAACCGCCCGCGCTGAGAAAGGACACCGCAGCCGGCCGCCCTTCCAGATGCAGTGTGGTCGTGGCGGGCGGCGTGCTGGCGATGATCTGGCCGGCCCGCATGACCAGCAGGCGCGTCGCCCGCAGGCGCAGGGCTTCCACGGGGTCGCGTGCCTGCAGCAGCACCAGATCGGCGCGCTTGCCCACCGCCAATCCCGTTTCGTCCAGGCCCAGGATGCGGGCGGGCGTCTCCGTGACCGCCTGGAAGCACGCACGCATGGCATCCTGGCCCGTCATCTGCGCCACGTGCAAGCCCATATGCGCGACTTCCAGCATGTCGGCGCTGCCCAGGCTGTACCACGGGTCCATCACGCAATCATGGCCAAAGGCCACCGGCACGCCGGCGGCCAGCAGTTCCGGCACGCGCGTCATGCCGCGCCGCTTGGGATAGCTGTCGTGGCGGCCCTGGAGGGTGATGTTGATGAGGGGATTGGCGATGACCGCCACGCCGGACTCGGCGATCAGTGGGATCAGCTTGGACACGTAATAGTTGTCCATGGAATGCATGGACGTCAGGTGCGAGCCGGTCACGCGGCCCTGCAAACCCAGGCGTTGCGTGTGATAAGCCAGGGTTTCGATATGGCGTGAGAGCGGGTCATCGCTTTCATCGCAATGCATGTCCACGCGCAAGCCGCGTTCAGCCGCCAGTTCGCACAGGACCCGTACGGATTCCGCGCCGTCCTGCATGGTGCGTTCGAAGTGCGGAATACCGCCGACGACGTCCACACCCATGTCCAGCGCCCGCGTCAGGTTCGCCAGCGCACCGGGGGCGCGCAGTACGCCGTCCTGGGGGAAGGCCACCAATTGCAGGTCGATGTATGGGCGTACCCGGTCGCGCACGTGCAGCAGGGCTTCCACCGCCAACAGGCGGGGATCGCAGACATCGACGTGGCTGCGTATGGCCAGCAGGCCGCGGGCGGCGGCCCAATCGCAATAGGCCAGCGCGCGCTTGACCAACGCGTCCTGGGTCAGCGTGGGTTTGAGCTCACCCCACAGGGCGATGCCTTCCAGCAGGGTGCCGGAGCGGTTCACGCGCGGTTGCCCGTAGGACAGGGTCGAGTCCATATGGAAATGCGCGTCGATGAAGGGCGGTGCCACCAGTTGCCCGGCCGCATCGACGGTCTGCCCCGCCTGGACATCCAGCGCCGGCGAAATGGCGGCGATGCGGCCTGCCGCGATGGCGATATCCACCCCGCTGCGCCCGTCGGGCAGATTACAGTTCTTCAACAGGAAATCAACGGACATTCTTCCCCCCTTGCTACCGTTTTGTGTACCTATGTTGCATGCCATGTTGCATGCCCTTGTCGCACGCCCCTCGCGCGGCCCGCTCATTGCATGCGCCGGGGGTAGCTTATCGGCCGCACCCGTTTTGAACAATATGGCCGCGGATCACCGATCCGTCAGAGCCCCGAATCCGCTATTCCTAAGCCCAGGGAATTGGGATCTCCGTAATCCGCTATTCCTAAGCGTAGGAAATTTGGATCGCCGTAATTCCACTTTGCCAGCCACTGGGGCGATAGCCCAGAGCGGGGGGCTTTGGGGGCCACCCCCATATAAATCCCCAAAACGCTCTGCCCCAGCGGGGCAGCAGGCGAACAGCGCATAATTCCGTTTTGTTTGGACGGGCGCCTCGGGCGCCCTGTAATCCGGAGGCAATCATGCGTATGTTGTTCCTGGGCGCCGGCGGTACCGGCGGTTATTTCGGCGGCCGTGCGGCGGAAGCGGGCGTCGATGTCACGTTCCTGGTGCGAGAACCCCGTGCCGCGCGCTTGCGCGAACAGGGTTTGCGCATCAAAAGCCCGCTCGGCGACAGCGTGGTGCATCCCAAATTGGTCACGGCCGCTACCCTGGACGGCCACTATGACGTCGTGGTCCTCGGCTGCAAGGCCTACGACCTGGATAGCGCGATGGACGCCATCGCCCCGGCCATGGGACCGGACTCCGCGGTGCTGCCCATCATGAACGGCATGGCGCATTTCGACGCCTTGGAGCAACGCTTCGAGCCGCATCGCGTGCTGGGCGGCCTGTGCCAGATCATTGCCACCCTGGGTCCGGACGGCGAAGTGGTGCAGATGGGCAAGAACGCCACGCTGGTCTTCGGCGAACGTGCCGGCGACCCGCGCAGCGCTCGCTGCGTGGCGCTGGAAAGCGCGCTGGCCAAGGCCAACTTCACGGCCCGGCTCAGCGCCGACATCCATCAGGACAATTGGGAGAAGTTCGTCTTCCTGTGCACGCTGGCGGCCGCGACCTGCCTGATGCGCGGGCCGGTGGGCCTGATCGTGCGCAGCGACGATGGCGCGGACATCATCTTGTCCATGCTGGCCGAAGCGCAGGCCATCGCCGCGGCATCGGGGTTCAAGCCGCGGCCGGAGGCGGATGCCGCCGCGCGCAAGATCCTGTCGGATCCCGACAGTCCGGTTACCGCGTCCATGTTCCGCGACCTTGACCAGGGCTTGCGCGTGGAGGCCGACCATATCGTCGGCGACATGGTGAAACGCGGCGCCGCCTTGGGCATCGCGACGCCCTATCTGCGGGTGGCCTACAGCCATCTGCAGGTGTATCTGGCCCAGCGGGCCGCGGGCTGAACGCGCGGGGGCGGCGGGCCGGACACCTCCCGGACTGTGGCGGAAACGCCCACGTCCGGCGACAGGAGTTGTCACCAGTCTGTCTAATTGTTTGTAAACTGGCACGTTATCCTGGCCCGGGCAGCCTCGCCCCGGCCATCACTTGTCTAGGGATGTGGCCCGGGAATCATGAAACTGCAATCGATCGTCGCGGGCGCTGTCCTCGCGGTGGGACTGCTGGGCGGCGCGAATGCCGCCAATAGCAGCAGCAAGGACCTCGTGCTGGCCTATTACCGCATGATGTTCCAGGACAAGGAGGTCGAGCAGGCGATGAATACCTACGTCAACAAGAACCTGATCCAGCACGATCCCTATCTGGGCGACGGCGCGGCGGCGATGACCGACTTTTTCGTGCCCTACTTCGAGCAGCATCCCCAGGCCAGCGCCGAAATCAAACGGGTGGTTGCCGAAGGGGATATCGTCGTCGTGCACGCCTTTTGGAAAGAAACGCCCGAAGACACGGGGCAGTCCATGGTCGACATCTTCCGCGTCGAAAACAGCAAGATCGTCGAGCACTGGAATGTCAGCCAGGATATTCCCGACAATCCTGCCAACAAGAACACGATGTTCTAAGCAGGATTGTTCCCAGCAGTTCCTGGCTGGGATGTACGAGCCCGGTGCTCCGGACATCAAAAGTCCACCCGGCGTCGTACGACAGGAAACTCAATGCGGCTTTCCGTTACTGAGCGCTGCGGTGTCCGCGTTGGATATCCGCGGACACTTTAGCGCCGGGCAATGGCCCGCGCATGGGAGAGGTAACGTGACTGCGATTTCAGCACAAACCTTCGGGCCGGCCGACCCGTCATGCTACGAGGATGCGGAGGAAATGCCTGAAGAGGAATTCGCCGAGCTGATAGAGAGCTGGGAAGCCGAAAGCACGGGGCAGAATTGGGTGGAAACGGCCTCTTCCATGCCTGTAATGCATGGGGCAGCGCGTGTGATCATCTCGATCAATGGCGCGCTCCAGAGCGAGTCCGGGCACGAAGGCCAAGAGGGCATGGTCGTGCGGCGCGATCCCGGTGAGTTGATCGGTTCAGGGCGGCGCTATATTCCTCCAGCCAACAAGTTCTTCGCGTAGACACGAGGCCCGCCGGCGAGATGAAGCGGCCGGCCGCGGTGACGCGAGTCGGGAGCAAAGCATGTCTTTTCGTATTTATCTCGCTGGTTTCGATGTCTTCCGGCCCGATGCCATGGCACATGGCCGGGCGCTTCAGGCGCTGTGCGCGCAGGTGGGCATCGAAGGCTTGTATCCGCTGGATCATCAAGCGCCGGCGGGACTCGCCGGTGCGGACCTGGCGCAGTGGATCTATCGCGCCAATGTGCGGCTGATCCAGTCCGCCGATGCGGTGATGGCCAATCTCAACCCTTTTCGCGGCAAGGAGCCTGATTCCGGCACGGCTTTCGAAGTCGGTTACGCCATTGCGCTGGGTAAGCCGGTATGGGCCTACACCCAGCAAGCGGGCAGCATCGTCGAACAGGTTAGCGTGGGCCAAGCCTGCGACGCGGCAGGCCCGCGGCACGTCGATGCCAACGGCTACACGGTGGAGGATTTCGGCATGAACCTGAACCTGATGCTGGCGTGTAGCGCCACGGTGGTGGTGGGCGATGCGGGGGAATGCCTGCATCGCATCGCTCGACATCTTGGCCGGATTCAAACGCCGTGAACGGTGGTCTGGGCTAGCCGTATGCGGCCACCGGTACGCGTGCTGCGCATCAGGCCAAGCCGATGCTACGGAGCGCGTCGCTCACGAATGCACCGGATTCCTTATCTTACTTACCACCCCACATAGACTTTACGCGCAGCCAGAGCGAGGCTGCTGTATCGCTGATCTCCGTCCCTACATCCTTTACGCCCTGCCATAACGAAGTTCCTGCATCGCTGATCGTCGTCAATGCAGACTCCAGGCTGTCATTCAGGCTTTCGCACGCGCTAGTCAAAACGCGTCTCCACGAAGGATCATCTTCCCACGCGACGCCTCCCCCATAGGATCCGGTAGCGCCGCCTGTTTCCTTCTTGTCTCCATCAACCTTTTGCGTTTCCGCTTTCGACGATGTAGACGTACCGCTCGACGCTTCGAAGGCTGTCGACGCAGGCCACGAGACGGCAGGATTCACCTGAGCGTCCTTCGCTTGAAGCTGCTGCGTGTCTGCTGCAGGAGGGGTAGCGGGATCACGGGGCACGGTCCCAAAATGCGCTGCTTTTCTTGCTCCCGAAGGAAACCGCGGCCGAAACAATCGCTGTGCAGGCATCGGCGTAGCCTGCGACATGTCGCTCTCCTCCAGCGGCGGGAGCATCTGCCGTTCAGTGTCCTCCAAGGCCGCCAAGTCTGCATGCGCATCATGCGCGACGCTGTTGTCGCCATTGCCCGAGAGGGGGCCCAGTAAATGAATTCTGCTATCGACTTCCATGCGATCCTTCCTGTAATTGGACGGCTGAGACTTGCTCGACCTGCCGGTTCAAAATAACGATTGAGAAAAAACGCGAAGGTCTATTTCCCATTTTCTACCCCCGGTGAGTAGAGCGGCGTGCGCTGTCGGTTCCTGGCAAGCAGCGGCATGTGTTTTGACCGGTTATTGACGATCGCATTGCCGGCGCGCGATAGCTTCAAGTGGCCTGATGCCCGGCACTGATGAAGAGACACTGCATGAAGCAGGCTTGCTCATCTCATGCTTTCGTGGCCCTGGCTGAGTTCGTGCGCTGAACATCGTGAGTCGCGTCCACGTGCTGTGTTTGTTCTTCCAAGACCTTTTGCAGCGCCTCCTGCTGCGCCGTCGTCAAACGGCAAGGTGTCAGTTTTGCCGCGGTCATGTCATCCGCGTTCTCCGAGCTTTCTTGCAGCCCTATCAAGAGACGATCATCGCACTCGGGTACCTGGTTGCCCGCGAGATGGTTTTGAGACTGCATCGGTCCATTGCTTGTGCTGACGATACTCATGATCTTTCTCCTGGAAGTGAATGTGTTCAAGAAAAAAGAGACGCGGTCCGTACCCCATCATTTATCCCGGTGTCGGGATCTGGTGGTTCAGACGCATCTCTTTTTTCAAGTGGAGCGGGAGCTTATGCTCGGCGGTTCTGCGGGAGGTGTAACGCCAAAGATTGTCCACCCGCTGCCATCAAGCCGGCTGTCCTCAATACTGCACCCAGTTTCGTGTCGAATTCGCACTGCTTGGGCGAATTTATCTGGATGCCGCCGGCGGCGATCGATCGCACTGCGGTACCGATTTTCTCGTCCCATTCGCCTTGCATGAACGGCGACGTTGCATGCTCGGCCTTCATGAACACAGAATTCGCCGTTTCGCGTACGCTGCCCCAAGCTTTGCCCAACCACGAATCCGCGCTCTCCATTTCGATCTTGAGCTGCTTGCCTTGTCCTTCTTCTCCCGTTCCCTCCATGGTTCCCAAGCCTTCAAGCGCACTATGCGCAGTGCTGGAGGTGTCATTGTCCGCAAGCGGGGTTGGGGCGTAGGTTTGCTTATCGATTTGCATGCGATCTTTTCCTGAGTTGGGCGACTGAGAGTTGCTCGGCCGGCCGATTAAGAGATAAGGGTTAAGAAAAAAGAGACGACGTCGTGTCTTATTTCTTAGCCGGTTGAGTAGATGGGAGCGCGTGGTTAGTTCCGGGTAAGCATCGCCAACGGCCTTGATTGCATGTTGACGATCGATCTTGGGCGATGAGCGGGTGTCCACAGCGCTTCGCCCACCTGCCCCGCGCGGCTAAATCACGATGAATAGTGAATCGCGCACTTCAAGCGCGAGATGATCTGACGACTACGCCGCCGGCTGTAGCAATTGGCTCTTGCTTTCAGCTTTGGCGGCGGCCAAGCGGGCATTCTCAGCCGCGAGCGCTGCTAGCGCGGCATCGAGATCTAACGGCTTGGCCGGTGTGCGTGTCTTGGCTGGTACGGGTGGCTCTTTCGGCGGAAAGAGCTTTTGAAGAATCGACCGTGGTCCTTTCGTGATCATTGCCCATGTATCATTGACCGCCTTCCCTACAGTCTGCCAGGCCGAGAGTCCGTCATTGTTTTCAACAGGTCGGATTTCCCTCGAGACGCCAGCATCGTTTGCCTCCCTTGGGACTATCAGCGCTCGCCCTGGCTTATATGCTGACAGTGGCCGCACTTCGCGCTCCTCGGTGTCGTAGTACGTGCCGATCGCGAGAGATGGGTGTGTGCTCGCGCTCGCGCCATCCTTTCGTACGCATGTGCCGAGGAAAGCTTGCTCGTCTGGCTTCTTGCCTGCTTCCATCGATTCGAAGTATTCGATGATGGAGTCTTCATCGCATTCGTATATCTCCAAGCCTCCATAAGACTCAAGCTGAGGGTTGTGGGCACCATTGTCCTGGGACTGGACCGCTACATCGGATCTGCTTACGACAGCTGTCATGATCTTCCTTCCTGTAGTTAGGGCGGCTGAGACTTGCTCGACCTGCCGACTAAAAATGAATAGGAAAAGAGAGTCGATTCTTGTCTCTCAATTCCTAGCGGGCTGAGTAGGTCGGAGGCCAGCTGAAGTTCCCAGTGATCTGCTGTCAGCGTTCTTTCGAGCGAAGGGTGTCAGCCGTTTTGATATGGGGCGGTCGGCAATTCGCTGCGCCGGTGAATTGTCCGTATATCTCTGTCGTTGCTTGTGCCGTTCCGCTGGTTGCTGGTTCTTCTTACGGTCCAGGGCGTTAATGGCACGTATGGCGGTCTGCTCCGCCCGCAGTTCGAAGGGCCGAAACTCGCTTGAGCTGTGGGCCTACAAATAACGATCAAGGAAAAAGAGACGCTGTCCGTATCCCATCATTTATCCCGGTGTCGGGATCCGGCAGCTCGGACGCATCCCTTTTTCAAGTGAGGCGGGAGCTTATGCTCGGAGATTCTGCGGGTTCGTTATATTCCCGCTCATTGCATCCGCAGCCCGAAATGCGCCCTTTCTCACCACTGTACCGATTTGCTTATCCAACTTTGTGGGCGAAGCTGTTACAGGGACACCACCGGCGGCGATCGACCGCACTGCTGCACCGATTCGAGCATCCCATTTGCCGGTCACGAACGGCAACAATGCATCCTTGATCTTTTCGTCCACAGACTCCGCCGTATCACGTACGCTGCCCCAGGCTCGGTCCAACCACGAATCGGCGTTCTTCCGCCTTGGTTTTTGGTCCTGGTCCTGCTCCAGCTCCAGCTGCGGGCGAACTAGTGTCGTATCTTCTTCCACCGCCGCTAAGCGTTCAAACGCACTATGTTCAGTGCTGGAGGCGTCATTGCCCGCAAGCGAGGTCGGGAGGTTTGTTTGGCTTTCGATTTTCATGCGATGTTTTCCTGGGTGGGGCGGTCGAGAGTTGCTTGGCCGGCCGATTAAGAGATAAGGATTAAGAAAAAAGAGACGACGTCGTTTCCTATTTCTTATCCGGCTGAGTAGATGGGAGCGCGCGGTCAGTTCCGGGTAAGCATCGCCAACGTTTTGATTGCTTGTTGACGATCGTGTGCGATGCGCGGATATCCGCAGCGCTTCGCCCACCTTCCCCGCCCCTCAGCGGCAGCCTCGGTGGCCACGGTATCCGAGGGCACGAGCCCTTTTGTCGGGCGAGGCGGGAGCTGATCCTCGTCCGTATCCTCGGGGACCGCGAAGTCTGTTGCGATTTAGCGAATTGAATTATTCGGAGTAACTCTTGCGCTCGGCTTCAGCGGCGGCGATAGCCTCGGGGG
Organism: Bordetella sp. LUAb4; assembly: GCF_021325795.1. Taxonomy (GTDB): domain Bacteria; phylum Pseudomonadota; class Gammaproteobacteria; order Burkholderiales; family Burkholderiaceae_B; genus Bordetella_C. Next base: position 141,793 of record NZ_JAHPZX010000003.1, read on the forward strand.
CTCCCAAAGCGAACGCTTGGTCCCTTTCCAAGCCTCCATAGGACTCAAGCCGAGGGTTGTGGGCCCCATTGTCCTGGGACTGGATCGCTCCATTGGATCTGCTATTGGCGTGTTTCGAACGAAGATGATCAGCCGTTCCAGTATGGAGTGATCGGTAATTTCATCAGCGCGGCTGAGCGCTTTTCGGAGGCTTGATCGGATATTTGCCGACGCTGATCGGATATTTCGTCCGCGTGATCAGACATTTCGAGAGCGTGACGGAGCTGCGTGAGATTCAGCAGTTGCGTCGCGTGTGACAGCCACCGCGCGGACGGTGTTCGTCGGCACGGTATGGCACGCATCAAGCTGATGCGGAAAACTGTTCGGGGGAGGCTTGGAATGAACTGAACCCTGATGCTGGCGTGCAGCGTGAGGGTCGTGATGAAGATGCGGGGCATGTTTGCACGCATCGCGCACAAACATGCCCAACTAAATGAACTGATCGCGAATCGCGGGCCGGCGGACTCCGGCCGCGGTGCGATCTTGGCTCCGCGAACCGCGCTACTTATGCTGCGGCAGCCGGTTCCAGGATGGCTTGTTCCGCGTTCAGGATGTTTGCCTCGTGCGACGCGGACGAATGCAGCAAGCCGCGGCGATAGTCAGCCAGTTCGGCAATGGTCAGGCCGACCAGGCCATGATTGGCCGCATAACGTTCCAGCGCGGCGCCGCGCATCATCGTGCCATCGGCATTCATCAATTCGCACAGCACAGCCGCGGGACGCAGGCCGGCCAGCATGGCCAGGTCCACCGAACCTTCGGTATGCCCACGGCGCGTCAGCACGCCGCCGGGTTGGGCACGCAGCGGGAAGACATGACCCGGGCTGACGATATCGCCGGCCTGCGCGTGCGGTGCGATAGCAGCGCGGATGGTGGTGACGCGATCCGCCGCCGAGACGCCGGTACTGACGCCTTCGCGCGCTTCGATGGAGACGGTAAAGGCGGTGCCGTGGCGGCTGCCGTTGTCGCGCACCATCTGCGGCAGTTGCAGGTGGTCCAGGGCTTCGTCGGTCAGGCACAGGCAGACGATGCCGCTGCCATCGCGTATCAGCTGGGCCATGACGGGCACGGTCAACTTGTCGGCGGCGACGATGAGGTCGGCTTCGTTTTCACGATCGAAATCGTCCATCACGATGACGGGGCGGCCGATGCGCAGATGCTGCAGGGCGCGCGCCAGGCGCATGGAAAACGGCTGGGCGTTCAGGGCCGGAGCGGCCCACGCGGTGGGAAGGGAGTTTTGAAGCTGGGACATTGAAACGCTCTCGCAAGGTAAGTGGGCGAAAAACGTTTCAGGGCAAAGACCGTATGCGCAAACGTCACGCAGGCCTGTGGGGCCCGCGATAAGGGTGCGTATGCCGGCACATCTTCTCTCATCCGGACTATGACCGTCGGCTCTGGACTTGGACCAGATCTGCTGACTCCGGCCGCCATTGCGGACTACCGGACGCTCGCGGGCTCGTTGCTCTCGCAACCTACCGCCGGTGGGGACTTGCACCCCGCCCTGAAGACGTACTGCATGCCGCCCAACCAGGACGGCATGCGAAGCATTGTACGCCTGGGCAGCGCCCATTGGCGCCAAATCCCCGCTCGCGACAGGGGCGGAAGCTTATATATGTCTGTATAAGACCTATTCGCCAGGCTTATTAATCGCGCCGCCGAGCATGGGTGGAAACGGGGGGGAGCTGCACAAAGCACAGGCAGAGACGGCCAGAGTTAGGCGCCAGCGTCGCTGATGGCAGTTAGGGTGATACATCCAAACGAAAAAAGGGAATTTCTTTAGAAATTCCCTTTTGACTCTATGGGGGGTTCAACCCCAGGCGGGTCGCGGGGCCGGCAGCTCGCCGTCGCTGAAGCTCACCGACTGGGCCATGATGGTGATCGGCCGAGGTCCCTAGGCTGGGGCATTCAGGCGGCAGGCGGGGCGGTCGTTTCCGCGGCGGCGGTATCCGCTTTGACCTTGGCCTTCTTGCTCTTCTTCTCGGGCAGCGCCAGCATGGTGCCCCGGCACTCGGGCGCGCCGCACAGGCACTTGTAGCCTTCCTTCAAGGCCTTGGTGATCTTGCCGTCGAGGACCAGGCCGTAGTCGTACAGCAATTCCGTGCCCCGGGGCAGGTCGCGCAGCGCCACGATATAGACGCGCTTGCCGCTCTTGCCTTCCTGCGCTTCACAGTTGGGCGCGCAGCTGTGGTTGATCCAGCGCGCGTCATTACCGTTGTCGCCACCGTCGATGACCTTGCCCGACGTGGTGGAGAAGAAGAACGTGTGGAAGGGATCGTTCGGATTGGTCGGATGGCGCCGATCCGATTCCTTGGCGCTGATGCGTTCACCGCCGTATTCGATGATGCGTGTGCCGGCGGGGATCTTGCGTGCCGCGAAAACGCCATTGCCGTGCAGCTTGGAGCGTCGCACTACGTGCCAGGGTTTGGAAGTATCGGTGGTCATGGACAGCCAGGTAGAGGGGGCGCGAGGAGATGAGTCCCGGCGAGCTCGTCGGCTGATTGGCCGGCGCGCTGCGGCGGCGTGGTGCGCACCGCCGTGTGGGATGCGGGGATTATATCGGCGTGGGCGGTGTAAGCGGCAGCATGGTTTCCTTCAGTCGTCGCAAGACGAAGCTCGATTTGCTGTGGCGGATGCCGGGGATGCGATAGAGCTGCTCGCGCAGCAGCCTTTCGTAGTCGCGCGTGTCGCGCACCGCGATGCGGATGAAGTAGTCGTAGTCGCCGGAGACCAGGAAGGCTTCCAGCACTTCCGGGATCTGGGCCAGCGCGCGGCCGAATTCGTAGAGTGTTTCTTCGCTGTGGCTTTCCAGGGTGACATGGACGATGACGGTATCCATGAACCCCAGCGCCGCCGGATCGATGTTGACGGTATAGCCCCGTATGACCCCGGCGGACTCCATGCGCTTGATGCGATTCCAGCATGGCGTGGATGACAGCCCGACCGCTGCGCCGATCTCATTCAAACTCGCCCGCGCGTTGTCCTGCAAGGCCCTGAGGATGGCCAGATCGAATTTATCGAGATGCATGTTCAATTACCCTCCCCCTCGCGGGCACCGATTGACACTTAAGGACGTTTTTCGTCAGGTTGGCCAATAAAGGGGAAAATTTACTCGATCTGAGCCGAAACAAGAGAAAAACAAGATAAAAATTCCGTAAAACTCCACGTACCATGTTGCACATGAATGCTCCGCTCTCCCCCGCCGCTCTCGCCGCCGCCACCTCGGGATCCGACACGTCCGTGTCCGATACCCCCGTCCAGCCGGCCCGCCCCATCCTCAAGGCCCGCGCCAAGCCGATCGCGCCCGCGACCGCGGCGGCCCACGACGCCCCCCGTAACGGCGCCTGCATCCTGCTCGAAACCCTGATCGCCAATGGTGTGGATACCGTCTTCGGCTATCCAGGCGGCGCGGTGCTGCCCTTGTATGACGCCCTCTACAACGAGCCGCGTCTGCGCCACGTGCTGGTGCGCCACGAGCAGGCCGCCGTGCACGCGGCGGAAGGCTACGCGCGGACCACCGGCCGCACGGGTGTCGTGTTCGTGACCTCCGGCCCCGGCATGGCCAACACCACCTCCGGCCTGCTGGACGCCATGTGCGATTCCATTCCGGTGCTGTGCGTCAGCGGCCAGGTCGCCACTTCCGCCATCGGCACCGACGCTTTCCAGGAATGTGACGCCATCGGCATCTCCCGGCCCATCACCAAATGGAACACCCAGATCCGCGCCCTGGATCAGGTGGCCGATACGGTAGGCCGCGCCCTGTCCCTGACGCGCGAAGGCCGCCCGGGTCCGGTCCTCGTCGACTTCCCCAAGGATGTGCAACTGGCGCTGCCGGCCGACCAGGACGATGCGCTGCCCGCCAGCGAACGCCAGGGCGTAGCCGCCTTGCGCGCGCGTCGCCAGGCTGGCAAGGCACCGCTGAAACTGCCACAGGCGGCAGTGCGCCGCGCCGCCGCGATGATCGCGCAGGCGCGCCGGCCGGTGTTCTATGGCGGCGGCGGCCTGATCAATGCGGGTCCTGAAGCCTGCGCGGCATTTACCGACCTGGTGCGCCACACCGGTGCCCCTTGCACCCTGACGCTGATGGGCCTGGGCGCCTTCCCCGCGTCGGATCCGCAATTCGTCGGCATGCTCGGCATGCATGGCACGCTGGAAGCCAATCTGGCCATGCACCACGCGGACCTCATCGTCTGCATAGGCGCCCGCTTCGACGACCGCATCACCGGCCGGCTGGCGGACTTCTGCCCCCACGCGCGCAAGATCCATATCGACATCGACCCGGCTTCGATCAACAAGGTCGTGCGCGTGGACGTGGCGATGGTGGGCGATTGCCTGCCCCTGGTGACGGCCCTGCGCGAGGAACTGCCGCCGGCCCCGCCGCCCGAGCAACTGCATGCCTGGTGGCAGCGCATCGAACGCTGGCGCGCCAAGGACTGCCTGCGCGTGACGCCCAGCGCCGACGCCATCCTGCCACAGCACCTGATGCAACGACTGCAGGCTGCATTGACTGGGCATGATGCCATCGTGTCGACCGATGTCGGCCAGCACCAGATGTGGGCCGCGCAGTATCTGAAATTCGAAGCCCCCAATCGTTGGCTGACGTCGGGCGGCGCCGGCACCATGGGCTACGGGGTACCGGCCGCGATCGGCGCGCAGATCGCCCATCCGGACCGCACGGTGGTGTGCGTCAGCGGCGATGCCTCGGTGCTGATGAATATTCAGGAGATGTCCACCGCCGTGCAGCACGACACGCCCGTCAAGGTGGTCCTGTGCAACAACGGCTATATGGGCATGGTGCGCCAGTGGCAGGAGTTGATCCATGGCGGGCGCTACAGCCACAGCTACAACGAATCGCTGCCGGATTTCGTCGCCTTGGCGCGGGCCTTCGGTTGGGAGGCCGACCGGGTGTCCGATCCGGCCGAACTGGACGCGGCGCTGGCGCGCTGCCTGGCCAGCAAGCGTCCTTATTTCCTGGATGTGTGCGTGGCCGAGCAGGAGAACTGCTTTCCCATGATGCCGGCCGGCCAGGGCCACCATCGCATGATGCTGGCCGAAGGCGTCTGGTACGAAGACGAAGCGTGACCGCGTACGGTCTTCAATCGTGCTTGATCGAAATCGTCTTCAGCAAGGTGAAGCCATAGAGCGCCTCGAAGCCTTTCTCGCGCCCATGGCCGCTGGCCTTGACTCCCCCGAAGGGTAGTTCGATGCCGCCGCCCGCGCCGTAGTTGTTGATGAAAACCTGCCCCGCCCGCACCTTGCGGGCAATGCGGAACTGGCGCCCGCCGTCGCGGGTCCACACGCTGGCCACCAGGCCATAGTCGGTGCTGTTGGCGATGCGCACGGCGTCGGTCTCGTCCTCGAAGGGGATGGCCGCCAGCACCGGGCCGAACACTTCATCACGCGCCAGTCTGTGCGTCAGCGGCACGTCGCGCAGCAAGGTCGGCACCTGGTAATAGCCCTGTTCCGGCGCGCCCTGCTCCAGGCTGCCTTGCGCCACCGTCGCGATGCCATCCTTGCGCGCATCGGCCAGGAATTCCGCCACGCGCGACTGCTGCGATTTGCGGATCAGCGGACCGCAATCGAGATCGCTGCCGGCGGGCCCGGCGCGCAAGGCCGCAAAGGCATTGCCCAGGCGATCCAGCACTTTTTCATAGACGCTGCGCTGGATCAGCAGGCGGCTACCCGCCGAGCAGGTCTGCCCCGCGTTCTGCACGATGGCATTGATGGCGACCGGCATCAGCGCGTCGATGTCGGCGTCCTCGAAGACGATTTGCGGTGACTTGCCGCCCAGCTCGGTGATGACGGGCGTGTGGTTGGCGGCCGCGGTCTGCGTAACCAGGATGCCGATGGCGGGCGAGCCGGTGAACGAGATATGGTCGATGCCGGGATGGCGCACCAGCGCGTCACCCGCCTCGTGGCCGTAGCCGGTGACGATGTTGATGGCGCCCGGCGGAAAGCCGACGTCGGCGGCCAACTGCGCGATGCGCAGCAGGGACAGGCACGCGTCCTCCGCCGGTTTCACCACGCAGGCATTGCCTGCCGCCAGGGCACCGCCGACGCTGCGGCCGAAAATCTGCAGCGGATAGTTCCACGGCACGATGTGGCCGGTGACGCCGTGCGGCTCGCGCAGCGTCAGTACGGTGTAGCCGTTCTGATAAGGCAAGGTCTCGCCGTGCAGCTTGTCGGCGGCGCCGCCGTAGAACTCGAAGTAACGGGCGATGGCGGTGACGTCGGCGCGCGCCTGCTTGGTGGGCTTGCCGCAATCGCGCGATTCCAGCGCGGCCAGTTCATCGAAGTGGTCCAGCACTTTGTTCGACAACTTGAGCAGCAGGCGGCCACGTTCAGCGGCCGTCAGCTTGCCCCAAGGGCCGTCGTAGGCGCGCCGCGCGGCCTGCACGGCACGGTCGATGTCCGCCGCGTTGCCGCGCGCGATGCTGTCGAATTCCTGCCCCGTGGAGGGATCCAGCACGGGGATGGCATCCCCCGAGGACGGTGCGGCGGGGCGATTGTCGATGTAGTGCTGCTGCATGATCGCGGAATCTCCTGTGCGTCAGCCGGCGCCGCGCGGGGGCGCCGGGCGGGTTGTCTCTCTGAACATGGAATAGTTATCGGCGCGGACACATACGCGAAGCCGGCCGTGCGCACAGTCTACGCCGTCGATGGCGCGGAGGCCAAATCCGGCGGCCTTCCTCTTTACGGGGAACATCCCATAGTCCCGTACACGGTCATGATGCTGCCGCGACGCCGCGACGCCGCGACGCCGCGACGCCGCGACGCCATAACGCCACGACGCCACGACGCCACGACGCCACGACGCCACGACGCCACGACGCCACGACGCCACGACGCCACGACGCCATAACGACATAACGCCATAACGCCACACCACCATGCAACGAGCCCGCGCCGGCGGTAAACCGGGGCGGGCTCGTTGCGGGTGCTGCATGGCCTGGTGACAGGCTACTCAGCGCCGTTGGCCAGGTCAGGCCGCGGTCTTGCGCGGCGCGGCTTTCTTCGCTGCTGTCTTGGTCGCCGTCTTCGTCGCTTTCTTGGCGGCGGTCTTGGAAGCCGTCTTGGTCGCCGTCTTCGCGGCGGACTTCGTGGCTGTCTTCGTCGCCGCCTTCTTTGCCGCCGTCTTCGCCGGCGCCTTGGCCGCTGCCTTCTTGGCGGCCGCCGGCGCCGCCCCTGCCGCGCCGCCCGCCGTCTTGCGCCCCGGCTTTTCCGCGCGCGGTTCGAATTCGAAGCCTATCTTGCCGTCAGGCTGACGCACCAGGAACGCCTTGAACTTGCGGTTGGTGCGGCTGGAGACGAAGCCATCGAGCAAGCCCGTGCGGCCTTCGTTGAGCAGCTTCTCCATCTGCTCGCGCGAGATCTCCTGTTGCAGGATGACCTTGCCCGAACGGAAGTCGCAGCTCTTTTCCGGTCCCACGGATTTCTCGCAGACATAGCTCATGCCATGCTCGAACACGCGCGACTGGCACTTCGGGCATGCGCCCACGGGCGTCTGGCCGGAGAAATCCACCGGCTCGTTATCGTCCTCGTTGCTCTGGCCGAAATCGAACTCCAGCTTGTTCTCGTCCGTGATACGCAGGATGGCGGCGAACGGCCGGCCCATCTTGCTGATGAAGCCTTGCAGCGGGCCGATCTCGCGCTTGGCCAGCAGCTCTTCGACTTCCGGCAGCTCGAACGTGCGGCCGCCCGGATGCTTGCTGATGGAGAAATCGCAATGGGTGCAGGCGTAGCGCCGGTAGTTCTCCTTGACCACGTTGCCGCAGTTGGGGCACGGCGTTTTCAAGGTGGCGTAGTCACCCGGCACCGTGTCGCGCTCATATTCCTTGGCGCGCTTGACGATGACCTGGGTCATCTGCGCGATCTCGCGCATGAAAGCGTCGCGTGCCAGCTCGCCCTGTTCGATCTGCTTGAGCTTGTGTTCCCATTCGCCGGTCAGTTCCGGCGAAGTCAGTTCGGAAACATCCAGGCCAGCCAGCAGCGTCATCAGCTGGCGCGCCTTGGCGGTGGGCACCAGGTCGCGGCCTTCGCGGCGCAGATAGACTTCGTTGAGCAGGCCTTCGATGATGGCCGCGCGCGTGGCCGGCGTGCCCAGGCCGCGTTCCGACATGGCTTCGCGCAGTTCTTCATCTTCCACCAGCTTGCCCGCGCTTTCCATCGCCGACAACAGCGTGCCTTCGTTGTAGCGCGCGGGCGGCTTGGTGCTCAGGCCGACGGCTTCCACATCCTCGGTGCGGACATTTTCGCCGTCCTGCACCGGCACCAGGTTGGCGTCCTCGTCCTGCGCTTCCTTGCCGTAGACCGCCAGCCAGCCCGGGTTCACGAGCACTTTGCCGTCGGTGCGGAAGCGATGGCCCTGCACCTCCGTCATGCGCGTGGTCACACGGTATTCGGCCGCCGGGAAGAAGACCGCCAGGAAGCGCTTGAGCACCAGGTCGTAGAGCTTGGCCTCGGCCTCGCTCAAATCGCGCGGCACCTGCAGCGTGGGGATGATGGCAAAGTGGTCCGACACCTTCTTGTTGTCGAAGATGCGGCGGTTGGGCTTGACCCAGTTCTGGTCGATGACCTTGGCCGCATGGCGCGACAGCGCGGCCGCGGGGCCGCCGCCGGCTTCGGACACGGTGCGCATGGTGTCGCGCACGGTGTTGATGTAATCCTCGGGCAGGTAGCGCGAATCGGTACGCGGATACGTCAAGGCCTTATGCCGTTCGTACAGCGTCTGCGCCAGCGCCAGCGTGGTCTTGGCGGAAAAGCCGAAGCGGCCGTTGGCCTCGCGTTGCAGCGAGGTCAGGTCGTACAGGGCCGGCGACAGTTGCGAGGAAGGCTTGGATTCCTCGGTGACCGTGCCGGGCTGGTCGCGGCATGCCGCCACCACGCTTTGCGCGGCGGCCAGCGACCACAAGCGCGATTCGCGCTTCTCCGGATCGCGTTCGTCCTTCTTGAAATCGGGATCGATCCAGCGGCCGTCGTACAGGCCGGCAGCCGCGACGAAGCTGGCGCGGACTTCCCAATAATCGCGCGGCACGAAGGCGCGGATGCGGTTCTCCCGCTCATTCACGATGGCCAGCGTGGGCGTCTGCACCCGGCCTACCGGCGTCTTGAAGAAGCCGCCGTCCTTGCTGTTGAAGGCGGTCATGGCGCGGGTGCCGTTGATGCCCACCAGCCAGTCGGCCTCGGCACGCGAGCGGGCGGCGGCCTCCAGCGGCTTCATCTGCACGTCGTTACGCAGATTGGCGAAGGCTTCGCGGATGGCCGCCTGCGTCATGGACTGCAGCCACAGACGCTGGACCGGCTTGTTGACCCCGGCGTACTGCATGATGTAACGAAAGATCAGTTCGCCTTCCCGGCCCGCGTCACAGGCATTGATGACGGCGTCGACGTCCTTGCGCTTGATCAGGCGCACCAGCAGTTTCAAGCGCTCGGTCGACCGCTTGTCGGCCGGCCCCAATTCGAATTGGGGCGGGATGACGGGCAGGTGCGTGAAACTCCACTTTCCTTTGACCGGATCGTTGGGGGCGACCAGTCCGAGCAAATGACCGATGCTGGAAGCGAGAACGTAACGTTCGCTTTCAAAGTATTCCCCCTCACGCGTAAAGCCTCCCAGGGCGCGTGATATATCCAGGGCAACCGAGGGCTTCTCGGCAATAATCAACGTTTTGCTCATGAGTATCCAATGGCGGCTGTCCGCCGCAGTAGCGCGGATGATAAGAGGGGAGATTCGCCACATGCAAGTCGCCGGCTCGTCGCAAGCAGGATCAGAACAGCATATCTGGCGCCGTTTCCTTGCCAGAACCACCTTGGCCCTGGGTCTGCTGCTCTTGGCGAGCGCCGCATTATGCTGGGTAGCGGCGAACTGGCCTCTTTTTTCCAAGATACAACGGTTATCCAGTGTGCAGGTCGTGTTGGGGCTCGTTGCTGCGTTGGCGGTTGCGCTTTATGCGCGTGGCGCCAGCGGGTCCAATGCGGCGCACGGCCGCGCCGCGGTGCTGGGCCTGGCGACCGTGCTGCTGGGTGGCTTGCTGGCCCTGATCGGCCAAACTTACCAGACCGGCGCGGACAACTGGGAGTTGTTTGCCGCCTGGGCGGTGCTGATGCTGCCCTGGGCGCTGGCGGCGCGCAGTCAAGGCCTGTGGCTGCTATGGGCACTGCTGGTCAACGCGGCGGTCATCCTGTTGCTGGGCGAGCGGGTGCTGGCCTGGTGGGGCGTTTTCGACGGGCCGGGCTTTCCCAGCCTGCTGGTCGCCGGCTTGAACCTGGTGCTGCTGGGCCTGTGGGAGTTCAGTGCGCGCCGCTGGCAGGCGCGCACCGGCGTCGGGCCGCGGGTGTTGGTACTGCTGGCCGTGGGCGCCCTGGTGCTGGCCCTGGTCTTCGGCGGGGTGAGTGTCGAGAACCTGGGGTCCTATACGGGTCTGGCTTGGGTGCTGGCCACCGTGGGGCTGGCGGTTTTCTATACCCGGCTGCGGCGTGACCTGTTGATTCTCGCCATGCTGGCGGCGGGGGTGATCTGCGTGTCGCTGCGCGTGATGAGCGAATGGCTGCTCGACCTCGAGCCGGGTATTTGGGTGGTGCTGCCGCTGGCGGGCCTGCTGATGGGCGAAGCGGTGTTGGCGGCGCGTTGGCTGCGTCGCCTGGCGGCCACGACGCCGGCGCCGCGGCGCGCGGCCGAACCCATGGCCGACGCCGAACCGGCCGGTATTTCCGCCGGCGCGGAGGTCGAGCCGGCGGTGTCCGCGGGCGGTGCCACCGCGCAGGTGACGGCGGTGCCGGCCGACCGTGCGGCCGCGCCCTGGTTCATCCAGGGCCTGCTGGGCTTCAGCGCGTGGCTCGCCAGCTTGCTGCTGCTGGTGTTCCTGGGCGTCTCCGGCCTGATCATCAGCCCCTCGGGTGCCTTGGTGACCGGACTGGTGCTGTGCGCCATCGGGGTGGCCATGGTGCGCGCCGCCGAGGGCCCGTTCTGGCGCCAGTGCGCCACTGCCCTGGCCTTCAGCGGGCAGATCCTGGTGATGGCCGGTCTGGCTGATGCCAATTCGCCAGCCGGTGCGGCGGTCTTCGTACTGGCGCTGGCCATCGTGATCTACGTCTTCGGCCCGGATGCCATTCTGCGTTTTCTCAGCGGCTTGACGATGGTGGTGGCCGTCTACCTGCTGACCGCCTTCGCCATCGAACCTGGCGATGCCTACGACACCCTGATCCACGCGGTGCTGCGCTGGCTGGTGTTCGACGATCTGCGCGGCATCGCCTTGTGGCTGCCGGCCTCGCTGTTGACGGCGTGGGTGGCGGCGCTGGCCTTTCTGCTCAATCCGCGCCTGCCGGCACGGCGCCATGATGCGTTATTGCCGTTGGCCTGGTCGTTCGCGCTGGCGGCGCAGGCCAGTGTGGTCCTGGCGGCGGGCGTGCCCGTCTGGCAGTTGCCGGCCCTGTGGCAGACCCATGCGCCGTCGGTCGTCTATCTGATCCTGGTGGTGCTGCTGCCGGTGGCGGCGGCCGTCGCGATGCTGCATACGCGGCGTCAGGTGCTGGGCCGTGGCGTGCGCCACGGCGTGCCGCTGGGCCTGGCGCTGCTGGCGGGCTTCTGGCTGTCCTGGCCGGGCGTGGCCTATGCCCTGACCTGGTTGCTGCTGGGCTTCGGCCTGCGCCGCGCGCGTCTGTTCCACCTGGGCCAGGCCGCGGTATTGCTGTGCCTGGTTTTCTACTACTACCGCCTGGACACACCGCTGCTGTACAAGGCGACTCTGCTGGCCGGGGCCGGCGTGCTGCTGCTGTTGCTGCGGGTGGCCGTCTGGGCGGTGCCACGCTTGCGTGGCACCGCGACGCCACGTGCCGCGGGGCCGGCGCAAGCGGCGCCGTGGCGCGCTGGCCTGATCGCCGCGGGCCTGTTGCTATGCCTGGGCGCCGCCAATACGGCCATCTGGCAGCGTGAGCAGTTGCTGGCGCATGGGCAGGTGGTGCGCCTGGAGCTGGCGTCGCGCGATCCCCGTTCGCTGTTGCAAGGCGACTACATGGACCTGCGTTTCGCCGCCGCGCAAGCGGTCGGCACCCTGCAGGAAAGTTTGCCGGCCGCCGTCGGCGTGCTGCACGCGCCGCTCATCGATGCCTACGTGGTGCTCAGGCCGGACGACCACGGCGTGGCCCAGCCGGTGCGCGTGCAGGCCGCGCCGCAACCGCACGATGCGCAGGAAGTGGTGTTGCGTTACCGCCTGCGTGCCGATGGCGTGCGCATCGTCACCAATGCCTATTTCTTTCCCGAAGGCCAGGGCGACCGTTACGTGGGCGCCCGCTATGGCGAGCTGCGCGTGGACGACAGCGGCACTGGTTTGTTGGTGAATCTGCTGGATGTGGACTTCAAGCCGCTGTGAGGCCACACGCCCGGCAAGACCATGTCTTGATACCTACGTCGCGGCCAAGGTGCCGCCGGCGTCGGTGCGCTGCTGCCATCCTGGGCGGGCGCTCGCTAGCGCCAGCGCGCGGCCCATGCGGCGCATGCGGCGCGCAGGAAGGTTTCGGGGTGGCTGGCAGTCAGTGGGGTGAAGCCCAGCGCCTGCCAGGCCTGGTTCAGGGTCACCACGGGTTGCGTCAGATCCAGCGCGGGGGCGTGGTTCTGCTTGGATAATTTCAGGCCGGTGCGCGGATCCAGGATCAACGGCACGTGCATCACGCGCGGCGGTGTCAGCCCCAGCATGCGCGCCAGCACATGTTGGCGTGCCGTCGACGTCAGCAGGTCGGCACCGCGCACCACGTCGGTGACGTTTTGCGCGCCGTCATCGACCACCACGGCCAATTGATAGGCCCACAGACCGTCGGCGCGGCGCAGCACGAAGTCTCCCACCGCGCGCGCGACATCCTGGCGCTGTTGCCCCAACCAACGGTCTTCAAAGACTTCGATGCCCGCCGGCACGCGCAGACGCCACGCGCGCGCCGCGCGGCCGGGTGGCAAGCCGTGGCGGCAAGTGCCGGCGTAGGGACGTTCGCTGTCGGCCAGTATGTCGACGCCTTGCGTCCTGGCGTCCGCCGCCTCGGCAATCTCGCGGCGCGTGCAGCCACAGCCATAGATCAGGCCGCGCGCCGCCAAGTCATCGAACGCGTGCTGGTAGACCGCGTCGCGCGCGGATTGCCAGATCACCTCGCCATCCCAATGCAGGCCCAAGGCCTCCAACTGCCCCATGATCACGCGGTCGGCGCCCGGCACGCTGCGCGGTTTGTCCACGTCCTCGATGCGCAGCAGCCAACGTCCGCCCGCCGCGCGCGCGTCCAGGTAACTGGCCAGGGCGGCGACCAGAGAGCCCGCGTGCAAGGGGCCACTGGGGCTGGGCGCGAAGCGGCCGACGTAGGTCATGGGGTAGCGGATAACGCGGGGAAAAAAGGCGGGACGTGGATGGAATGCCGACATTAAACCGCAAGTAGGCGCCCCTCCGATTGATACCGCCGCTGCACATTGCGGTCGATGTGTATCAAGAGAGGAGAATCAATGAACAAGCCGATGCGTTGCGAATTGACGGCGATCACGCTGGCTGGCACGGCCCGTTCAGCCGTCGAAATTGATGGCGTCGGTCCCCGTCAACATGCGGCCTTTAATCGACGGCGCATAACGGTGTTAATCATTTGGCAAAACGAATACATCAAAAATCACCGGCGAAATACCTTGTGAGAAAAAGCAAAACCGGCCCATCGGGCCGGCTTTGTTCATCGAGGCGCAAGCCTCGGCAGGTACTGCTCAGTGCAGGCGCCGCACGTCGCCGTCGTCGTCCAGCAGCTCTTCGAGCACCAGATTATCAATGTCGGCTTCCTGGCTCCACAGCACCATGAGCGCGGTGATCTTGACCTTGGCCAGGGGGACGGGAGACTCAGGAGCGGCCAGCGCGCGGTCGATCACGATCTCGCGCAAGGGCGCTGGCAGGACGCCTGCCGTCTCGAGAAAAGTGATGAAACCGATAGCCTCGGTGCCCAGCTGGCGATACTCGCTGTCGGTGTAGACGCGCGTGCCACCACTTTGTTGGCTGGCCAGGTCGACGCAGCGTTCCGTCGTCTCGGCCAAGCCATACAGCCACCCTAGGGCATCATCGATATCTTCGTGTTCGAAGCCTGCTGCCGCCAGGCGCTTGGCCAGGACGTCTGCCGCGGGACAGGCTTGCGGCGTGTAGTAATTTTCGAAAAGGTAGACCAGGATATCGAACATATTGCGCCGTCTTCAGTCGTTATTTGCCCAGTCGGCCCGGTTATCGGCAAACCAGCAAACGTAAATTCACTTTACGCTTATTCATGTTGTGGGGCAACCGCAGGGGCTACCGCACAACGGACGAATAAACGGTTATTACTTACCTTATCGGTCAATTTGCGATTTTTTCAGACAAAATTCAGAAAATTGATTGTATTGGCAATAACACATTGCACTTTGACAAGGAGCGCACGTTGGAGAATACCGACATCGACATCCAGGGCACCGGTCTTCCGGCCTTGATCCTGCCGCCGCCCGCCAAGCCCGGCATGGCGTTGGCCGACGTGGACACGCCGGCCCTGGTGCTGGATCTGGATATCTTCGAGCGCAACCTGCGCACCCTGCAGGACTGGGCGCGGCGCCACGATATCGCCTTGCGGCCGCATGCCAAGGCGCACAAGTGCCCGGAAGTTTCATTGCGGCAGATCGCCCTGGGCGCGCGCGGCGTGTGCGTGCAGAAGGTCAGTGAAGCGCTGCCGTTCGTGGCGGCGGGCATTGCCGATATCCATATCAGCAACGAGGTCGTCGGCGACGCCAAGCTGGCGCTGCTCGCGCAACTCGCCCGGCGTGCGCGCATCAGCGTGTGCGTCGACAATGCGGCCAACGTCGCGGCGCTGTCGCGCGCGGTGGCGGCGCTGGACGCGCGTGTCGACGTGCTGGTGGAGATCGATGTGGGCCAAGGCCGTTGCGGTGTTGCGTCGCCAACAGCGGCGCTGGAACTGGCGCGCCGCGTGGAAAGCCTGCCCGGCCTGCGCTTCGCCGGCATCCAGGCTTATCACGGTTCACTGCAACACCGCCGCGGCCACGCTGAGCGGGCCCAGGCCTGCCTGGAGTCGGCCGCGCGCGCGCAACAGTGCGCCGACGTTCTGCATGAGCATGGCTACGCCTGCCCCATCATCACCGGTGGCGGCACCGGCAGCGCGGAATTCGACGGGCCGGGTGACGTCTATACGGAACTGCAGGCCGGCAGCTACGCTTTCATGGATGGCGACTACGGCGCCAACGAATGGGCCGGTGAATTGAAATTCGGCAACAGCCTGTTCCTGTTCCTGCTCGGCACGGTGATGAGCGTGCCGACGGCGGATCGCGTGGTGTTGGATGTCGGACTGAAGTCCACCACGGTCGAATGCGGATTGCCGAAAGTGCATGAGCGCGACAATCTACTGTATGTCGCCGCCAACGACGAGCACGGCATCGTGCGTGTGGCCGCGGGTACGGCGGCGCCGGTGCTGGGCGAGAAACTGCGCCTGGTGCCGTCGCACGTCGATCCTACGTTCAATCTGCACAGCGACCTGGTGGCGGTACGCGGCGGCGTGGTGGAAGGGGTGTGGCCGATCGCGGCGCGTGGGCTGAGCCGGTAAGCCACTTAGCCTCCAAAGCTCCGAAGCTCTGAAGCTCCAAGGCGCCAAAGGTCAATGCGTCATTCCCAGGAACTGTTGCAGTTCCACGGTGCGCGGGTTGCCGAACACGTCGTCCGGCGGCCCGCTTTCATGCACCTTGCCCTGGTGCATGAACACCACGCGATCGCACACTTCACGCGCGAAGCGCATTTCGTGCGTCACCATCAGCAGCGTCATGCCGTCGGCCGCCAGGCCGCGCACGACTGCCAGGACTTCATTGACCAGCTCGGGGTCCAGCGCCGAGGTGATCTCGTCGCACAGCAAGGCGATGGCCACGCGTTGCTGTTGGCCGCCCGATAACTGGTCTGGCCACGCGTCGAATTTCTGGCCCAGGCCGACCCGCTCCAGCATGGCGCGCGCCAGCGCGTGCGCTTCGGCCTCGGGCAGCTTGCGGGTGACCATGGGGGCAAGCATGACGTTGCGCCCGGCAGTCAGATGCGGGAACAGATTGAACTGCTGGAAGATCATGCCGACCTTCAGCCGCAGCGCGCGCAGGTGCAGGTCGTCCGGCACCAGCTTGGCTTCGGCCACCATGATGGCACCGCTGTCCAGCGTCTCCAGGCCGTTGATGCAACGTAGCAGCGTGCTTTTGCCGGAGCCGCTTTTGCCGATGATCGCGATGACTTCACCCGGCTCGACACGCAGGGTGACGCCCTTGAGCACTTCATTCGCGCCAAAGCGCTTGCGGATGTCTTCAATGGCGATGAGGGGCATTGAGCTTCCTTTCCAGGCGCAGGCTGGCGCGTGACAACGGCCAGCACAGGATGAAGTAGATCAGCGCAGCCACGCCATACACCGTGAACGGATTGAATGTCGCGTTGGTGATGATGGTGCTGGCCTTGGACAATTCGGTGAAGCCGATGATGGACGTCAGCGCCGTACTCTTGACGATCTGCACGGCGAAGCCCACCGTCGGCGCCACCGCGATGCGTAACGCCTGGGGCAGTACGATGTAGCGCATCTGCTGGAAGTAGCCCATGGCCAGGCTGGCTGAAGCTTCCCATTGGCCGCGGTTGATCGATTCGACGCAGCCGCGCCAGATTTCCGCCAGGAACGCCGCCGACCACAGGCTTAGCGCGGCGCCGGCCGCCAGCCACGCGGGGACATCGATCCCCGCCAGGGACAGGCCGAAGAAAGCCAGGAACAGCTGCATCAGCAGCGGCGTGCCCTGGAACAGTTCGATGAAGGCCCACGCGATGCGGCGCGGCCAGTGTCGATGCGATACCCGCATCATCAGCACCAGCAAGCCCAGCACGGTGCCGCTGACGAAGGTCGCCACGGCCAGTACCACGGTCCAGCGCGCGGCCAGTAGCAGGTTGCGTACGATGTCCCACAGGGTGAAGTCCATCATCGCGGCGCCCTCCTGAACAGGCGTTGGCCGAGCAGGCGCAGCAACTGGCGCAGCACGATGGCCAGCAGCAGGTAGATCACCGTCGTGACGATGTACACCTCGAATGCGCGGAAGTTGCGGGATTGGATGAAGTTGGCGGCGAAGGACAGGTCCTCGGCGGCGATTTGCGAACACACCGCCGAACCCAGCATCACAATGACGATCTGCGAGGACAGCGCCGGCCAGATGCGCGCGAGCGCGGGCTTGAGCACGATGTGGCGGAACACCTCCAGGCGCGTCATGGCCAGGCTGGCGCCGGCTTCGTATTGACCGCGTGGCGTGGCCGCGATGCCGGCGCGAATGATCTCCGCGCTGTAGGCGCCCAGGTTCACCGCCATCGCCAGGCAGGCCGCCTGCATTTCACCCAATTGCACACCCAGCGCCGGCAGGCCGAAGAAAATGAAGAACAACTGGATCAGGAACGGCGTGTTGCGGATCAGCTCCACATAGGTGGTGATGAAAGGCCGCAGCCAGCGCGGCCCTTCGGTGCGTGCCCACGCCGCGGCGATGCCGATGGCCACGCCCGCCACCGCGCCGAAGGCGATGAGCTCCACCGTGACGCCCAGGCCCTTGGCCAGCACGGGCGTGTAGTCGGCGATCGACGCGAAGTCGAATCGATAGGCCATGGTCGCGGCCGGCCGTCAGAGACCGGCGGGCAAGTCGCTACCGAGCCATTTCCTGGAAATGGTGTTCAGCGAGCCGTCCTTCTTGGCATCGGCCAGAATGGCGTTGACCTTGGCCTGCAGCGCCGACTCGCCCTTGTTCAAGCCGATGAAGCAGGGTGAATCCTTGATGAGAAACTTGGTCTCGGGCTTCTTCGGCGGATTCCTGGCCAGGATGGCGGCGGCCACGACGTTGCCGGTGGCGATCAACTGCACCTGATTGGACAGGAAGGCGCTGATGGTGCCGTTATTGTCTTCGTAGCGCTTGATGGTGGCGTCGGCGGGGGCGATCTTGCTCAGCTCGATGTCTTCCACCGCGCCGCGGGTCACCCCTATGGTCTTGCCCGACAGGTCCGCGGCCTTGGCGGCCTTGATGCTGGCCGGACCGAAGACGCCGTTGAAGAAGGGCGCATAGGCATCCGTGAAGTCGATGACTTTCTCACGCTCCGCGTTCTTGCCCATGCTGGAGATCACCAGGTCGACCTTGTTGGTCTGCAGGTAGGCGATGCGGTTGGCGCTGGTCACCGGCACCAGTTCGACCGTTACTCCCAAGCGGCTGGCGATCAGCTTGGCGGTGTCGATGTCGTAGCCGACCGGCTTGAGGTCCGCGCCAACCGAGCCGAAAGGCGGGAAGTCCTGCGGCACGGCGACTCGCAGGCTGCCGCTCTTCATGATGTTGGCCAGTGCATCGGCGTGGGCGGCCGGGGCGCCGGCCAGGGTGGCGGCAGCGCATAGCGTGAGCAGCAGGTGACGACGATTCATGCAAGACTCCCTACGAGATAGGCAGGTGGATAGATTTGCACACCAGAACGGTATACAAAACTATCAATGCAAGATCTGTGCCATGGCAATCGGCGGCGGCGCGGTGAGATTTACGGCGTGGCTTTACCGGCGATGATTCCCCTTGCCTCGCGCGTGCGCGCCTCGATGGGGCATGCCCGCGCACCGCAGTGGTGTCAGGCGCACTGTGGTGGTGCCTGGCAAATTGGGTGGCGTCAGGACAGCAGCGCGGCCACCAAGCCGCCGGGCGACGAAGGCGCGTCGTCGAAATTCAAGGCTTGCTGGACATGTTCGAGATGGTCGGCCATCAGGGCGCACGCGCGATCGGCGTCACCCTTGCGCGCCGCGCGCAGGAATTCTCGATGCTCGTCCGACGAGTTCACCGCGTCCAGCGTCGACTGGTAAAACGCCGTGATGACGGAGCTGCGCGCCGACAGATCACGCAGCATTTCAGTCAGCACGGTATTGCCGGCGATCTCGGCCAGCAGTAGATGGAAGTCGGCCAGCATGTGATTGCGCAACGACACGTCCTCGCCGGCGGCAGCCTTGCGTTCATCCTTCAAGTGCTGCTCGATACGGCGGTAGTCCGCTGGCGTGGCGCGTGCCACGAACTCGCGCACCATGGCCGTTTCCAGGATGCGCCGCACCGCGAATATCTCGCGCGCTTCCTCGGCGCTGGGCTTGCTGACGAAAGCTCCCTTGTCCGGAACGGTGGTGATCAGCTTGTCCTTGGCCAGCATCAACAGCGCGGCGCGTATCTTCGTCCGGCTGACGCCGTAGGCGCGTGCCAGTGCTTCTTCCCGCAAGCGGGTGCCGGGTGGCAGCCGATGCGTGGTGATGGCGCGGGCGATATCGGCGGCGATGTCTTCGCCGTTCATGTCGGGACTGGGGGTTTCTTTTTTCATGACGGCCTGTGTGCTGACGCGGTGTAAGTCTACCGACAAATTTGCTACACCGGTATTGCATACAAAAATTACATCCATTACAGTCGTCGCATGAACATCGATACCTGCCATGCCGCCTTGCTGTCCTTCATCGAGCAAGGGCACGCGGCGCAGATTGAATTCCTGCGCGAAGTGGTGCGCGTGCCATCGGACAATCCTGCCGGCGATTGCGCGCCGCTGGGACGACGCACTCAGGCGCTGCTGACCGCCCTGGGCCTGGAGGTCGAAGCGCTGCCGGTGCCGGAAACCCAAGTGCTGGCCAATGGCATGCAGTCGGCCATCAACCTGATCGTGCGCAAACGCTTCGGCGCGGGCGGTCCGGTGATTGCCTTGAATGCGCATGGCGACGTGGTGCCGCCCGGACAGGGCTGGACCCATGATCCCTATGGCGGCGATATCGAGCAGGACCCGCAACACGGTCCGGTGATGTATGGCCGCGGCGTGGCGGTGTCGAAGTCGGATTTCGCCACGTATACCTGGGCGCTGCTGGCCTTGCTGGATGCGCAGCGCCAGGGCGCGTCTTTGCGCGGGGCGGTGGAACTGCACCTGACGTTCGACGAAGAAGCCGGCGGCGAAATCGGGCCGCGCTATCTGCTCGAAGGCGGCTACAGCAAGCCGGACTATGCGATTTCCGCCGGCTTCGCCTATGGCATCACGTCGGCGCACAACGGCTGCTTGCACGTCGAGGTGGCGGTACGCGGCCAGCAGGCGCATGCGGCCATGCCCGCGACCGGCGTCGATGCGCTGGAAGCGGCCACGCATGTGCTGGGCCGGCTTTATGCCTTTCGCGAGGAACTCGCGCAGCGCGAGTCGGCCACGCCGGGTATCGGCGCGCCGACCTTGAACGTGGGCCTGATCGCGGGTGGTATCAATACCAATGTGGTGCCCGACCTGGTGACTTTCCGCATCGACCGCCGCATGATCCCGGAAGAAGCGGGGCACGACGTGGAAGGCGAACTGCGCGCGCTGGTGGACGCCGCGATAGCCCAGCGTCCGGGCGCGACGGCGACGGTGCGACGCATCATGCAGGCCGAACCGCTGGTGCCCCTGGCGGGTTCGGATCGGCTGATCGAACCGCTGCGCCGGCACGCGCAAGCGATCATGGGCAGCGAGATTCCCGTGCAGGGCGTGCCGCTATATACCGACGCGCGCCACTACACCCATCAGGGTGTGCCTACGGTGCTGTATGGCGCCGGGCCGCGCACGTTGATGGAAGCGCGCGGGCACAACACGGATGAGAATCTGCGCTTGAACGATCTGCTGAAGGCCACCAAGGTGGTGGCCTTGACGTTGGCCGATTTGCTGTCGGCCTGACCGCCTGCCCGACTGCGCGGTCAGCACGTGGCGGCCAGTTCCTGCAGGAAGCTGGCGGTGACCTGCGCCGCCAGTTGCGCATCTTCCACGGTGATGGTCTCCAGCGGGTTGTGGCTGATGCCGCCATTGCCGCAGCGAACGAATAGCATGCTCATCGACGCGACCTGGCCCACCATCATGGCGTCATGGCCGGCACCAGAAGGCAGCTCATAGACCGCGGCGTCATGCGCGGCGATCGCCTTGGCCCAAAGCGCCTGTTCACCCGGGGCGCAGGCTGACGCGGTCTTGCGCATGACTTCTTCCATGTCGCAACGCACGCCACGGCGTTGGCAGATTTCCTCGATGCGGGCTTCGATATCCGCCAGGGCGGCGTCGCGCATGCTGTCCTGCGGGGCGCGCAGGTCCAGCGACAGGCGGCAGGCGCCCGGGACGACATTCACGGAGCCATTCACCACCTGCAATGTGCCGACCGTGCCGACCAGGCCCGGTACGCTGGCGCAGCGCTGCTCGACGTAGAGAATGATCTCGGCGGCGGCACAGGCGGCGTCATGGCGCATGTCCATGGGCGTGGTGCCGGCGTGGCTGGCCAGGCCGGTGAGGGTAAGGGTGCGGCGCACGCCGCCATTGATGGCGGTGACGATGCCCAAGGGCAGGCCGCGGTCCAGCAGGACGGGACCCTGCTCGATATGCACTTCGAAGTAATGCTTGAGGCGGCTGACATCGGTGGCGCAGTGAGCGCTTTGCGCCGGGTCCAGGCCGGCTTCTACGATGGCCGCGCGCATCGAGATGCCGTCTGCATCGGTCTTGTCGAGGACAGTGTTGTCGAAGCGGCCGACATAGGCCGACGAACCCAGGAAGGTGCTGCCGAAACGCAGGCCTTCTTCTTCGGAGAAGGCCACCACTTCCAGGTCGTAGGGCAGGCGGCGGCCTTGCGCATGCAGGTCGGCGACGATGGCCATGGGAAGCAGGATGCCCAGGCGGCCGTCGTACTTGCCGCCATCGCGCACGGTGTCGTAGTGGCTGCCGGTGGAGACCAGGCGGGGTTGGGCCGTTGCGGGGTCGGCACGATATAAGCCGATGACATTGCCCACGGCATCATGGCGCACTTCATCGAAGCCGCAGTCATGCATCCAGGTATCCAGTTGCGCAGCCACGGCGCGGTGGGCGGGCGTCATATAGGCGCACGTCAGCATGCCGGGATGGTCGGTGTGGGTGGCCAGGTCGGCAGACCAGGCCATGATGCGATTGCCGAGTGTAGGAGATGTCTTCATATGCGGTACTGTACCTGCAGCTCAGAGCGCTTGGGGAATGCGTCCTTGAGAAGTCTGTACCAGCAGAGTGCTTGGGAAGTGCGTTCTTGAGCAGTCTGTACCCGAGGTTCTTGCGTACGTCCCGGCCAGGGGGCAGTCCGCGGGCGGCAGGTCCGCGGTTTGGCGCTGCGCGCCAAACTACCCTCGGCCACACCCGTGCGCCCTGCAAATCCATCTCTCTCGGCGCTTCCAACAGCCGCCCGCGGACTGCCCCCTGACCGTGACTGAAGTTTCTTGGATTCGGAACGTTGCTTTTCTCGGATCCGGAACCTTCCTTTTCTCCGGGTCGGAGCGACCTTGTTCTTCGAACCGGACGCTCTGTTTTTCCGATTCGAAATGCGCGTTATTTCGGCTTCACTACCGACCGCAAGCGACGTCGGACCGGTTTACCGGTCCGACGTCATTCCTTCTTCTGGCCCGTTCCGGTTCGTCGTGAGCTAAGAATCCACGTCCAAACTGAAGCGGCCTATCAATCCACCTCGGCGCCGGATACGCGGACGGCTTCGCCCCATTTCTTGACTTCGGTGGCGATGAAGGCACCTGTTTCAGTCGGGCTCATGGGCATGGGCTCGGCGCCACGGTCGCGCAGGAATTGCGCCATGCTGTCGCTGGTCAGGATGCCCTGGATGCGCTTGTTGAGTTCGGCAACGATGGGCGCCGGGGTGCCCTTGGGCGCCAGGATGGCGGCCCAGCCTATGGCTTCGAAGTTCGGGTAGCCGGCTTCGGCCACGGTGGGGACATCAGGCAATTGCGGCAAACGCTTCGCTGTCGTGACCGCCAACGCAATGGCTTTGCCGCTCTTGACGTGCGGCAGGCCCGCGGTCACGGAATCGACCATCAAGGGAACCTGGTTGCCCAGGAAGTCTGCCTGCGCGGGACCGCTGCCCTTGTAGGGGATGTGACGAATGTCCACTTTGGCAGCGGCTTTGAACATTTCCGCCGACAAATGCTGGGTGCCGCCAATGCCGGCGCTGGCGTAGGCCAGGGCCCCAGGGTTGGCACGTGCTTTCTTCACCAGGTCCTGCATGCTGGTGATGCCGGACTGCGGGTTGGCCAGGAACATCAAGGGCACGGAGAAGATGCCGGAGACAGGCGCGAAATCGTCCGACAGGCTGTAGTCCAGCTTCTTGTACAAGGTCTGGTTGACCGCCGCGGCACTGCCGGCGATGACAAGGGTGTAGCCATCGGGCGCCGAGCGCGCCGCCTGGCCCATGCCGATGTTGCTGCCGGCGCCGGCGCGGTTGTCGACGATGATGGTCTGCTTGAGCTGCTCGCCCAGTTTCTCGGCCAGCGCGCGCGCAAAGATGTCGGTGGCCTGCCCGGGCGGGAAAGGAACGATCAGGCGAATGGCGTGGTCGGGATATTCGGCGTGGGCCGCGAAGGCGGCCGCGGCCAGCGCGGTGCCGGCGATGAGTTTTTTCAACATTTCGAGGTGGCTCAGGAAATTCAAGGGACGCTGCTAAGGCCCAGTGTCTCGTGGCGGCGACGGTGCCGCCGGTCTGGGGTATTGTTTGACGCGGGTTTTGACGATTGCAGCCGCTTTTGGCGAAAGCCGTCATCCCAGGGTGCTAAATTTACCCTTTTTGCCCGCTGGCGTGCCCGGCGGCTTGTCCTTCCCCTTCAGGAACTGTCATGGACTTCAACCAGTACAACGTCAACACTCTCATGGAAATCACTTCCCGCCCGGACCTGGTGTTCGTGCGCGGTCAAGGTTCCTGGCTGGAGGACAATACTGGTAAGCGATATCTGGACTTCATCCAGGGCTGGGCGGTGAACTGCCTGGGCCATAGCGCCCCGGAAATGGTGCGCGCCATCAACGAGCAGGCCGGCAAGCTGCTGAATCCGTCGCCCGCGTATTTCAACGAACCTTCGCTGCAACTGGCCCAGCGCCTGACGCAGTCGTCCGTGTTCGATCGCGTGTTCTTCGCCAATAGCGGCGCCGAGGCCAACGAAGGCGCCATCAAGCTGGCGCGCAAATGGGGCCGGGTCAATCGCAACGGCGCCTACAAGATCATCACCATGGACCACAGCTTCCATGGCCGCACCATCGCCACGATGTCGGCATCCGGCAAGCCGGGCTGGGACACGATGTTCGCGCCCCAGGTCGACGGTTTTCCCAAGGCCGACCTGAACGATCTGGATTCCGTGCGCAAGCTGATCGACGCGCAAACCGTCGCGATCATGCTGGAACCCATCCAGGGCGAAGGCGGTGTCATTCCCGCCACCAAGGAATTCCTGCAAGGCCTGCGCAAGCTGGCCGACGAACACGGCATTCTGCTGATCGTCGATGAAGTGCAGACCGGCATGGGCCGTACCGGCACCATGTACGCCTACGAACAAGCCGGCATCACGCCGGACATCATGACGCTGGGCAAGGGCATCGGCGGCGGTGTGCCGCTGGCCGCACTGCTGGCGCGCCAGGACGTCAGCGTGTTCTCGCACGGCGAACAGGGGGGTACGTACAACGGCAACCCCTTGATGACGGCGGTGGGCGTGGCGGTGTTCGACGCACTGGCCGCGCCGGGCTTCCTGGAATCCGTGCAAGCCCGTGGCCGCCAGTTGTCCGAAGGCCTGCTGGCCTTGTCGGCCAAATGGGGCATGCAGGGTGAACGCGGCGCCGGCCTGTTGCGCGCGCTGATCATGGACCGTGACGACGGTCCCGCCATCGTCGACGCGGCCCGCAAGCTGAACCCCGAAGGCCTGCTGCTGAACGCCCCGCGCGGCAACCTGCTGCGCTTCATGCCCGCGCTGAATGTCACGGAGCAGGAAGTCGACAGCATGTTGAACACGCTGGATAGCTTGATCACTGCTATTCGGAAGTAATGTCGCGTCCGCTGACGCGGATGGGAAAGTTGGGGGAGTTTTTGTGATGGGGAATACCCCCATCGCCCCCTTTTTGGGCTATCGCCCCATGTGGCCAGCGTCGTTGGCATGTGGGGCAGGGCTGGCGCGCATGGCCTGCCTGGGCCGCTACGCTGCTACAGTTCCTGCAAGGCAAAAAGGGCGCCGTTCAAGATGACGGCGCCCTTTTCGCTTTGCATGCCCGGGTGATCTGGAAGTCATCGTGCCGCCCCCGAAGGAGGCGGCACATGAGCACTCACGCCAGCGCGATGAGTACCGCGCCCTCGCTTACCTGGTCGCCGATCGCGTGGAAGATTTCGGCGACTTCGCCGTCGGCGCCGGCGGTGATGGTGTGCTCCATCTTCATCGCTTCCATCACCAGCAAGGGCTGGCCTTTCTCCACCTTGTCGCCCGCGGCGACATGAATCGCGATGATCTTGCCCGGCATCGGTGCACTCATGTCGCCGGCGTGCTCGCCCGCCTCTTCGCCCGCATGGGCCAAGGGGTCATTGCGCGTGAGTACATGGGTGGCGCCGTCCAGGAAGACATAAGCCGACTCGCCTTCCAGCAGGACATCGGCGGTGTAGTCCCGCCCGCCCAACTGTATGCGCACACGCGCGCCCTTGCCATGCCAGGCAAACGCCTGCGCGCCTTCTTCGCGTGTGCCGGCCGGCACAGGGGCAGGCGTCAAAGCAGCTGCCGCCGCATCGAACGTCCAGCCGCTCTCCGTGCGGGCCACGCGCACCGTGCGGGCTGTCTCACCGTCCAGCCAGCTCAACGCGCGGCTGTAGCCGCCGCCGACCCGCCATCCATCGGTGGCAGCCCAGGGATCGGGCGCGGTGTGCGCGGCGGCTATCGCTTCTTGCGTCAAGCGGGCGGCCGTCGCCAGTGCCAGCACCGCCACGGGCGCCGCTGCCGCCGGCGGCAGCAACGTGGCGCGGCGGCGCTCGATCAAGCCCGTATCCAGGTCGGCCTCGGCAAACGCTTCGTCGCGCATCAGCCGGCCCAGAAACGCGGCATTGGTGTGCACGCCCACCACGCGCGTCTGCGCCAGCGCCTGGATCATGCGGGCACGCGCTTCGTTGCGATCGGCACCGTGCACGATCAGCTTGGCGATCATCGGGTCGTAATAAGGCGTGATGGCATCGCCCGCCCGCACCCCGCCGTCGACGCGCACATCACCGCGCGTGAAGGCCGCGTGCGAGGGCAGCGCAAGATGCGCCAACGTGCCGATGGACGGCAGGAAACCGTTGTCCGGATTTTCCGCATACAGGCGCGCTTCGATGGCGTGCCCATGGATAGCCAGGTCTTCCTGGCGCGCCGGCAGCGGCGCGCCGGCGGCCACGCGCAACTGCCATTCGACCAGGTCCTGGCCGGTGATGGCCTCCGTCACGGGATGCTCCACCTGCAGACGGGTATTCATCTCCATGAAGTAGAAACGGCCGTCCGGTTCGGCGATGAACTCCACCGTGCCGGCACCGACGTACCCCACCGCGCGCGCCGCGGCGACCGCGGCGTTGCCCATCTCGGCGCGACGCTGCGGCGTCATGCCGGGCGCCGGTGCTTCCTCGATGACCTTCTGGTGCCGGCGCTGCACCGAGCAATCGCGCTCGAACAGATAGACGCACTGCCCTTGCGTGTCGGCAAAGACCTGGATCTCGATATGGCGCGGCTTCTGCAGATAGCGCTCGATCAACACGCGATCATCGCCGAAGCTGGTGGCGGCCTCGCGCCGGCAGGACGCCAGCGCCTCGGCGAACGCCGCCGACTTCTCCACCACCCGCATGCCTTTGCCGCCCCCACCCGCGCTGGCCTTGATCAGCACCGGATAGCCGATGGCGTCGGCCTGCCGATGCAGGAAGTCGCCGTCCTGATTGTCGCCGTGGTAGCCAGGCACCAGCGGCACGCCGGCCTTCTCCATCAGCGACTTGGCGGCCGACTTGCTACCCATGGCGGCGATGGCATCCGGCGGCGGTCCGACGAACACCAGGCCGGCGGCCGCGGCCTGGCGCGCGAAGTCGGCGTTTTCAGAAAGAAAGCCATAACCGGGGTGAATGGCCTGCGCGCCCGTGTCCAGCGCGGCCTGCAGAATGGCATCGCCCCGCAGGTAGCTGGCGCGCGGCTCGGGGCCACCGATGTGAACAGCCTGGTCGCAGGCCGCGACGTGGCGGGCGCGCGCGTCGGCATCGGAATAGACCGCCACCGTGCGTATGCCCAACCGGCGCGCCGTGGCGGCGATGCGGCAGGCGATTTCGCCGCGATTGGCGATCAGCAGGGTCGAGAACATGCGTGCTCCTGTCCGTGGTTGCGGATTCATGACTACATCCGGAACACGCCGAAGCGGGTGTCCTCGGTGGGCGCGTTGAGGGCGGCGGACAGTCCCAGCGCCAGTACGCGGCGAGTGTCCGACGGCGCGATGATGCCGTCGTCCCACAGCCGGGCGGTGGCGTGCAGCGGGTGTCCTTCCTGTTCGTATTGCGCGCGGATCGGTGCCTTGAAAGCGTCTTCCTCGGCCGCGGTCCAGCTGCCACCGCGCGCCTGGATGCCATCGCGCTTGACGGTGGCCAGCACGCTGGCGGCCTGTTCGCCCCCCATCACGGAAATGCGCGCATTGGGCCACATGAACAGCAGGCGCGGCGAGAACCCGCGGCCGCACATGCCGTAGTTGCCGGCACCGAAAGAGCCGCCGATCAGCACGGTGAATTTGGGCACGGCGGCCGTGGCGACGGCGGTGACCATCTTGGCGCCGTGGCGCGCGATGCCTTCGTTTTCGTACTTGCGGCCGACCATGAAGCCGGTGATGTTCTGCAGGAACACCAGCGGGATCTTGCGCTGTGCGCACAGCTCGATGAAGTGCGCGCCTTTCTGTGCCGACTCGGAAAACAGGATGCCGTTGTTGGCGACGATGCCCACGGGCATGCCGTGGATGTGGGCGAAGCCGGTGACCAGCGTGGCGCCGAAGCGCGCCTTGAATTCATCGAAGGCGGAATCGTCAACGACGCGCGCGATGACTTCGCGCACATCGAAAGGCTTGCGCGTGTCGGCGGGGATGATGCCGTCCAGTTCCGCCGGGTCGTAGCGCGGCGGCAGCACCGGCGCCAGCGCCTGGTCCCCCTGCTTGCGCCGGTTCAGGCGTGCCACCGCGTCACGGGCCAGGCGCAGCGCGTGATGGTCGTTGTTGGCCAGATGGTCGGCCACGCCCGACAGCCGGGTATGGACGTCGCCGCCACCCAGGTCTTCGGCGCTGACTTCTTCGCCCGTCGCCGCCTTCACCAAAGGCGGACCGCCCAGGAAGATGGTGCCCTGGTCGCGCACGATGATGGATTCGTCGCTCATGGCCGGCACATAGGCGCCACCCGCGGTACAAGAACCCATCACCACCGCGATCTGCGCGATGCCTTGCGCGGACATCTGCGCCTGGTTGTAGAAGATGCGGCCGAAGTGATCGCGGTCGGGAAACACCTCGTCCTGGCGCGGCAGGTTGGCGCCGCCCGAATCGACCAGGTAGATGCACGGCAAGCGGTTCTGCGCGGCGATTTCCTGCGCGCGTAGATGCTTCTTCACGGTCAGCGGATAGTAGGTCCCGCCCTTGACGGTGGCGTCGTTGCAGACGATGACGCATTCGACGCCAGCGATGCGGCCGATGCCGGTGATCAGGCCGGCACCGGGCGCTTCGTCGCCGTACATGCCATGCGCCGCCAGCGGCGACAGCTCTAGAAAAGGCGTGCCCGGATCGAGCAACTGCTCCACCCGATCGCGCGGCAGTAATTTGCCGCGCGCGACGTGCTTGGCGCGCGCCTGTTCGCCGCCGCCTTGGGCCGTGCGGGCCATGTGCGCCCGCACGGTGTCCAGTTGCGCACGCATGGCGGCGGCATTGTCGGCGTATTCCTGCGAGCGCGGATTGATGCGCGATTCAATGATGGGCATGGTGGCTGGGGCCCTGCGAACATGACATGGACCGGCACGCGGTGTAGGCGCGCACGGAGAATGGAACGGATGAGGCGTGACGGCTGGCGGCCGAAGGACCGCCGGTCGAAGGTCAACGCGAAGGTCAACGATCAAAACTAACGATCAAAAGCCAACGATCAGGAGTCGACGACAGCGGGCCGTGGCGACCGCCAGGGCCGGCCGCCTGCTGCGGCAGCCGTCCCGGCAGGTAGCATCACACCATTTCGATGGCCATGGCCACGGCTTCGCCGCCGCCGATGCACAGCGAGGCCACGCCCCGCTTGCCACCTTGCTTGCGCAGCGCGCCGATCAGCGTCGTGACCAGGCGGGCACCCGACGCGCCGATGGGATGGCCCAGCGCGGTGGCGCCGCCGTGCACGTTGACCTTGTCATGCGGCAGATCGAATTCCTTCATCGCGGCCATGGTGACCACGGCGAAGGCTTCGTTGATTTCATACAGGTCGACGTCGGCGGCCTTCCAGCCGGTTTTCTTGAACAGATTGCGCAGCGCGCCCACCGGAGCGGTAGTGAACCATTCCGGTTCCTGCGAGTGCTGGGAATGGGCGACGATGCGGGCCAGCGGCTTGAGACCCAACTTTTCAGCGGTGGATGCGCGCATCAGCACCATGGCGGCGGCGCCATCGGAAATCGATGCCGACGTCGCGGCCGTGACGGTGCCGTCCTTCTTGAAGGCCGGCTTCAGCGTGGGAATCTTTTCCGGCATGGCCTTGGTGGGCGCTTCGTCGATGTCGATCACGGTGTCGCCCTTGCGGCCGGCCACGGTGACGGGGGTGATTTCCCACTTGAAGCTGCCGTCTTCGGTTGCCGCGCGGGCGCGCCGCAGCGACTCGGTGGAGAAGGCGTCCTGCTGTTCGCGCGTGAACTCATACTTGCCGGCGCACTGCTCGGCGAACACGCCCATGGCCGTGCCCTTTTGATAAGCGTCTTCCAAGCCGTCCAGCGCCATGTGGTCATAGACGGTGGAATGGCCGTAGCGGTAGCCCTGGCGGCCCTTGAGCATCAGATAGGGGGCATTGCTCATGCTCTCCTGGCCACCCGCCACGATGATGTCGACCGATCCGGCGACCAGCAGATCATGGCCCAGCATGGCGGCCTTCAGGCCGGAGCCGCAGACCTTGTGGATGGTGGAGCAGGCGACGTTCTTGGGCAGGCCGGCACCCAAGGCGGCCTGGCGCGCGGGCGCCTGGCCCTGGCCGGCTTGCAGCACATTACCCATGATGACTTCGTCGACCTGTTCGGGCTTGATGCCCGCGCGTTCGACGGCGGCCTTGATGGTCGCCGCGCCCAGTTCGTGCGCGGCCAGGCCGGAGAGGCTGCCCAGCATGCCGCCCATGGGCGTGCGGGCGACGGATACGATGACGACGGGATCGGACATGATGGACTCCTGACTAAGCGGTTTCGTTGAACAGTTCGCGGCCGATCAGCATGCGGCGGATTTCACTGGTGCCGGCGCCGATTTCGTATAGTTTCGCATCGCGCCACAAGCGGCCGGTGGGGAATTCATTGATGTAACCATTACCACCGAGGATTTGCACGCTTTCCCCAGCCATCCAGGTGGCCTTTTCGGCGGTATACAGGATGAGGGCTGCGCAATCCTTGCGCACCTGGCGTATGTGGCTGGTGCCGAGGCGGTCCAGATTGCGGCCGACGGTGTAGCAGAAGGCGCGGCTGGCCTGCAGCGTGGTGTAGAGGTCGGCCACCTTGCCCTGGATCAACTGGAATTCGCCGATGGCCTGGCCGAACTGCTTGCGTTCGTGGATGTAAGGCACCACCACGTCCATCACCGCCTGCATGATGCCCAGGGGACCGCCGGACAGCACCGCGCGCTCGTAGTCGAGGCCGCTCATCAGCACTCTGACGCCGCCGTTGACCTCGCCCAGCACGTTTTCCGCCGGCACTTCGCAATCCTGGAATACCAGCTCGCCCGTATGGCTGCCGCGCATGCCCAGCTTGTCCAGTTTCTGCGCGACCGAGAAGCCGGGGAAATCCTTTTCGACCAGGAAAGCGGTGATGCCGCGCTGATTCGCCTGCGGATCGGTCTTGGCGTAGACCACCAGGACGTCGGCGTCCGGGCCGTTGGTGATCCACATCTTGGTGCCGTTCAGAACGTAGCGGTCGCCCTTTTTTTCGGCACGCAGGCGCATGCTGACCACATCCGAACCGGCGTCCGGTTCGCTCATGGCCAGGGCGCCGATGTATTCACCCGACACCAGCTTGGGCAGATAGCGGTCTTTCTGCGCGGCCGTACCGTTGCGGTGGATCTGGTTGACGCACAGATTGGAATGGGCCCCGTAGGACAGCCCCACGGACGCACTGGCGCGCGAGATTTCTTCCATGGCGATCATGTGGGCCAGGTAGCCCATGCCGGTGCCGCCATATTCCTCGGACACCGTCATGCCGAGCACGCCCAGGTCGCCGAACTTGCGCCACAGGTCCATCGGGAATTGGTCGCTGCGGTCGATCTCTCCCGCACGGGGCGCGATCTCCGCCTGGGCGAACGTGCGCAGCGCGTCGCGCAGCATGTCCAGGTCGTCGCCCAGATCGAAATTCAAACCAGGAAGGTCCATGTACCTGTCTCCGAATATCGCCCCGCCGATGCAAGACCGCGGGTGTCGCGTCGCACGGGGCGACGGTTGGAATGTCTCGCGCAAAACCTGGCCACCCGGCTGCATGATGCGCCACGCCGGGAGCGGCGGCAATGCCGCGGTGCGTCTGTTGAACGGCTATGTATCGAGCGTCTATATTACGTTTACGTAAACGTAATATCAAGCAGCCAAAAGATCCCCCCTCGGCGGCGCTCAGGCCTGCGCGTCCAGCATGTCGCGGCAAGCCTTTTCCTGGGTCGCGATTTCGGCCAGGGTGTCGTCGATGTCGCGCCGCTGGCCTTCCAGCAATTCGCGGTGGCGTTGCAGCACGCCCAGGTATTCGCGCAGCTGCGGCGTGGTGTCGCCGGGGCCGTCGTACATATCGATGAGGGAGCGGATCTCCGCCAGCAGCAGGCCCAGGCGCTTGCCGCGCAGGGCGAGCTTGAGACGGGCGCGGTCGCGCGTGCTGTAGACGCGGTTGCGGCCGTCGCGGGCAGGGCTGACGATGCCCTGGTCTTCATAGAAGCGGATGGTGCGCGGGGTGATGTCGAATTCGCGCGCGAGTTCCGAGATGGTCCAGGATGTGGTCATGGGCATTTGGCAGCTTACGTAAACGTAACTTATGATGGTCCGCAGAGGACGTCAAGCGCTGTGCGTTGCCTGCGAAAAGCATGGCGCGGCATGCTGCGCTGCGGCGTTGCGCCAGGAAGGCACCGCGCGGCCATGGATGAGCGCGCGGTGTCCGCCCTGTTTGATTGCAGGCCTTAGCACGTGGAGAACGCGGCCATGAATCCCGATGAGCATAAGTTGACCTACCCTTGGGGCGATGTCTTGCCCCAGCCCGGCCAGGCGCTGGACGTGGCGCAGGGGGTGCGTTGGATCCGCATGCCTTTGCCGTTCGCGCTGGACCACATCAACCTGTGGCTGCTGCGTGACGAGATCGACGGGCGCGCGGGGTGGACCGTGGTGGACTGCGGTGTCAGCCGCGACAACGTCAAGGCCTTGTGGGAACAGGTTTTCGAAAGTGCCCTGGACGGCCTGCCCGTTTTGCGCGTACTGGTCACCCATATGCACCCGGACCACATCGGCCTGGCCGATTGGCTGTGCCGGCGCTGGAACGCGCCGCTGTGGATGACGATGACGGACTATGCCCTGGCTTGCCTGTGGTCGCGTTCGCACGGATCGGGCGCGGGTGGCGAGGCGGCGGTGGCGCACTTTTCGCGCCATGGCATGACCGACCCTGCGTCGCTGGACAAGCTGCGCGAGCGCGTCGGCTACTACCCCAACCTGGTGCCGTCGGTACCGGAAAGCTTCACCCGCATCCTGCATGGGGATCAGGTGCGCATCGGTGGCCGCGACTGGCGCGTGATCGTGGGCTACGGCCATGCACCGGAGCATGCTTCGTTCTACTGCGAGCAGATCGGTGTGGTGATCTCCGGCGACATGGTGCTGCCGCGTATCTCGACCAACGTCAGCGTGTTCGACCATGAGCCGGATGCGGATCCTTTGCGGCGCTATCTGGAGTCCCTGGATGGCTACGAAGACGTGCCGGAAGAAACGCTGGTGCTGCCTTCGCATGACCGCCCGTTCAAGGGATTGCATGAGCGCATCGCCCAGCAGCGGCGCCATCACGCGGATCGCCTGGCCGAGGTGTTGCAAGCGTGCGTGCAGCCGTGCAGCACGGCGGACATCTTACCCATCATGTTCAAGCGCGCGCTCGATCTGCACCAGATGACGTTCGCGATGGGCGAAGCGCTGGCGCATCTGCACATGCTGCATTATCAGGGCAAGCTGTCCCGGCGCACCGATGATGACGGCATCGTGCGATTCCGAGCGGTGGCATAAGGGTGGTTGTTTGTCGATGACTTCGGTCATCGACAGGTGCAGTCATCGACAATTTCGGACGGGCACGGTGAACCCGGCAGGTCAGGGTTGCGTCGAACCCTTGCGCTGAAATCGACAAACGAGAATTCACGAGGGCGGCGTTCGAGCCGCTCTCGTCATCGGCTGAAAGCCAGCCGCAGCGCCAACCCAAGAAATACCACGCCCGCGCAGATGTCGAGGGCGCGTCTTGCGGTGGGTGACCGCTGCAGCATCGCGCCGGCCGCGCCCGAGCAGATGGCGATGGCGCTGAAGACCAGTAGCGTAGCCAACATGAACAGTACGCCCAGCAGCACGATCTGCGGTGCCGCGGGTCCCGCCGCGGGCGCGGTGAACTGCGGTAGGAACGCCAGGAAGAACAACACCACCTTGGGATTGGTGAGGTTCATGATGATGCCGCGCCGGTATAGGGCGCCCGCACTGGCCGGCGCTGCCGGCGGCGGCGCGTCCGCTGGTCGTCCGGTCATTCGCGCACTTACGGTCGTGCCGCCCGCTGCGGCCTCAGCCCCGGCTATGGCTCTGGTGTCATCCGTCGCTCCATTGCCAGCCTCGGCTTCAGCCCCGGCACGCGCCGCGCCACCGGCTTCCGAGCGCAGCACGGAGCGCAGGATCTGCCAGGCGAGATAGAGCAGATAAGCCGCGCCGCATAAACGCAAGACGACCAGTGAGGTCGGCCATGCCGCCAGCAAGGCCGCCAGGCCGGCGGCCACCGCGGCCGTATGCCCCACCAGGCCGGTACACAGGCCCAGCACCACCAGCAGGCCGGCGCGTCGCCCCCACAGGGCCGATTGCATCAGGACGAACAGGTTGTCAGGACCGGGCGTGAGCGCAAGCAGCACCGCGATGCCGAAGAAGCTGAGCAGGGTATGGGTATCAGGCATGGTGACGCGATGATAGCCGCGAAGCGCGCGGCGTCGTCGCGGCGGACGGGTCGGCACCATATGCCCTGGCGTCATATGGCCGCGCGCCGTACGACCCAGCGCCATAAGGCTCTGCCCGCCGTGGCCGCCAGCCGTATCCACGCCATGGCCGGTGCTTTTGGCCTCAGCCCGATCACTGGGTACTATAGGTGCCTGACTTCATGCCCCCCGCCACCGTCAACGCTCCAGAGAAACCCGCTACCTAAACGCCATGGCCTCATCGTCTTCCAAGCATCCGTCTTCCAAGCATCTCCAAACGCTGTTGCAACACGTCGGCACCGCCGACTTCGATCCGGCCACCGGCTCGGCGCCCGTGGCGCTGCCTTCGATGCGGACCAGCACGGTGCGCTTCCGCGACCTGTCGGCCCTGGAAGATGCCCAGCGGCGTAAAGGCATGGGCGAGCGCGCGGTGACCTATGGCCGTATGGGCATGGACACCCACATCGCGCTGGAAGACGCGTTCAAGCAGCTCGAAGGCGGCGAGCAGGCCTTCCTGGCACCATCGGGCCTGTCCGCCATCACCCTGACCTTCATGACGTTCCTGTCGGCCGGCGACCATGCGCTGGTATCGGACAACGTCTATGGTCCCGTGCGCCTGCTCGACACGGAAGTGCTGCGGCGCATGGGCATCGAGATCACCTACTTCGCGCCCAACCGCGAAGAAATCGACAGCCTGGTGCGTCCCAACACGAAGCTGCTGTATGTGGAATCGCCTGGATCGCTGTTGTTCGAGATGCTGGACCTGCCCGCGCTGGCGCGCCAGGCGCAGCGCCACAAGCTGGTGCTGGCAGTGGATAACACCTGGGGATCAGGCTACATCTATCAGCCGCTGAAGCTGGGTGCGCAGGTGTCCGTGGTGGCCGGTACCAAGTACGTCGGCGGGCACTCCGACCTGATGCTGGGCGCGGTGGTGGCCAGCGATGCGGAGATCGGCCTGCGCCTGAACAAAACCCAGTACGCCATGGGCTATTCCATCAGTGCCGACGACGCCTGGCTGGCTTTGCGCGGTGTGCGCACGCTGCCGGTGCGCATGGCGCAGCACGCACGCCACGCCATGCAGGTCTGCAGTTGGCTGCAGGCGCGCGCGGAAGTGGCGCGCATCTACCACCCAGCCTGGCCGTCAGATGCCGGCCATGCCTTGTGGCAGCGTGATTGCACGGGCTCGAACGGCATGCTGGCGGTCGCCTTGAAATTCTCGCCGGCCCAGGCTCGCCGCTTCGTCGAAGCCTTGCAGCTGTTCGGCATCGGTTTCTCGTGGGGCGGCTACGAAAGCCTGGTGCAACTGGTCGACGCCGGCACGCTCAAGTCGCACCGCTATTGGGACCAGGACAACACCGCGCTGGTGCGCCTGCACATCGGCCTGGAAGCGCCGGAGGACATCATCGCCGATCTGGCGCAAGCGCTGGATGCGGCGCTGGGCTGAGCCGGTCGGCGTGCGGCTGTCGCACGCCGCTTTTGTTGGCCTGGACCGTGAATGAAAAAAGGAGCCGCACAACAGTGCGCCTCCTTTTTTTACTTCAGCCAGTTCTGCTTATTTACCGCGCGCCATCGGGATCAGCTTGTCGACTTCCGCCAACGCGCCTTCGTAGCTGTTGCCGGCCAGCACCGGCGAGGTCAGGAACTTGCCGCCCACGCCGAACGAGGGCGTGCCGTCGATGTGATACGCCTCGGCCAACTGATTCGCGCGCTGCACTTCCGTGCCCACGGTAAACGAGTCGAACACCGAATCGAACTTGGCGCGGTCCACGCCTTGCTCGGCGGCCCAGTCACCAATCGCCTTCTTGTCGTACAGGCGCTTGTGATCCACATGCAGCGCGGCGAAGAACTTGGGATGCAGATCGGCACGGCCCAAGGCTTCCAGCGTGTAGAACAGTTGCTGCATCGGCTTCATGGCGGCATTGAACGCCACCGGCACTTGCTTGAGCACCACGTCCGAAGGTGCCTTCTTGGCCCAATCCAGCACCAGGGGCTCCATGGCGTTGCAATGGGGGCAGCTATAGGCAAAGAACTCGAGCACCTCGATCTTGCCCGGGGTATCCGACGGCAAGGGCGGGTTGACCAGCACATAGGCCTGGCTGCCCTGGGCGTGGCTGAGGGGAGCGAACAGCGTGGTGGCCGCGACGGCGGTGGCTGCCAGCAGGCGGGTGAGCATTTTGGTCATGTCAGTCGGGTTCCGGGGAGTTGAATCAGCAGGAAGTCGGGTTGGCGAAATGTGAATCAGCGCAAGAATACTTCAGAGAAGAGGCCAATCAAGACAGAACGGATCAAGACAGGATCAATCATTGAAGTGTGCATCAGCTACAGACCACGAATCGCTGCCGGAGTTCCAGGCTTCGGCACGGCGAAGCCTGAAGAAGCTCACTGGCGCATGACCGCGACTTCGATCTTGCTTTCGCCCAGGCGCGCGCGCGCCCGATTCATATCGTCCAGCCGGTTGAACGGGCCGACCCGCACGCGGTTCAGCGGCTTGCCATTGACCTCGGCGCGCTGCACGGTCACGGGCAGGCCCAACAGGATGATGCGTGCCTTCATGGCCTCCGCCTCGTCCGAATTGCGATAAGCGCCCGCCTGCAGGAAGTAGGTGTCCTTGCCGTCCTTCGCGTCCTTGCCGTTCGCCGTGGGCGCATTGCTGGCCACGGCCGTCGGCGGCTTGGCCGCGGGCTTTTCCGCTGCCGCCTTTTCAGTCGACCTTTCAGCGGACTTCTCGCGCGGCTTCTCCGGGGATTTCTCCGTCGACCGTTCCGACCCGCCGCGTGCCGCCAGCGCATCGTTGGACGGCAGGGTAGCGATCAAGGCCCCCAGGTCGTCCGGCTTCTGCGACGGCGCGGCCTGCGGATTGGCCTGCGCGCCCGGCACCGGTGCCGGCGTAGTGGCCGTGGGCCCGCTGGGCGCCATGCCCGCGGCGCCGTCACGGCCATACAGGCCCGCATTGGGATCGGGGGCGGTGCGCACGTCCGGCAGCGATTTCTGGTCGGCTTCGCGGGTGGCGCGATCGACGAAAGGCACCGGCGCGCGGGTGACGTAGAAAGCCACCCCGGCAGCCACCACCAGGCCGATCAACAGCCCGGCGAGGACGCCGTAGAGGGTGCTGCCGCGTTCGGATTTGCGTTTGGCGGTGGATCTGGCGGCGGGCTTGCCAGCAGGTTTGCGTTTGGTGGCCATCTGCTTTTACATACGCTCGGGTGCCGACACACCCAGCAGGGCCAGGCCATTGGCCAGCACCTGGCGCGTGGTCGCGGCCAGGCGCAGGCGGGCCCGCTTCAGGTCCGCATCATCGACCAGCACGCGTTCGGCGTTGTACCAGGCGTGGAAATCGGCGGCGCAATCACGCAACCAGAAAGCGATGTGATGCGGTGCCAGTTCCTGCGCGGCCAGCTTGACCACCTGGGGCAGCTCGGACAGGCGCTGCATCAGCGCGAATTCCGACGGCGCGGTCAGGCGCGCCGCATCGGCCGCGCCGATCGCTTCGGCGCTTTCGCCAGACTGCGCCACCATCGAGCAGATACGGGCGTGTGCGTACTGGATGTAGTAGACCGGGTTTTCGTCGCTCTGCGACCGCGCCAGGTCGACGTCGAACACGAATTCGGTATCCGCGCGGCGCTGGATCAGGAAATAGCGTACGGCGTCACGGCCGACCCAGTCGATCAGGTCGCGCATGGTGACGTAGCTGCCGGCACGCTTGGAGATCTTGACCTCTTCGCCACCGCGCATCACCTTGACCATCTTGTGCAACACATAGGACGGATAGTCCTTGGGAATGCCGATCTCCAGGGCCTGCAAGCCGGCGCGCACGCGCGCCACCGTGCCGTGGTGATCGCTGCCCTGGATGTTGACGGCGCGGTGGTAGCCGCGTTCCCACTTGGTCACGTGATACGCCACGTCCGGCACGAAATAGGTGTAGCCGCCTTCGCTCTTGCGCATGACGCGGTCTTTGTCGTCGCCGGTGCCCAATTCGGTGGTGCGCAGCCACAGCGCGCCGTCCAGTTCATAGGTATGGCCGGCGGCGACCAGCTTGTCCACGGTCTGCTCGACGCGGCCGGACGTGTACAGCGAGCTTTCCAGGAAGTAGTTGTCGAACTTCAGGTCGAAGGCCTGCAGATCCAGGTCCTGCTCGCGGCGCAGATACGCCACCGCATAGCGGCGGATGTCGTCCAGATCGTCCAGCTGGCCCGAACCGACCGTCTCGGTACCGTCGCCGGCGCGGACTGCCTTGCCGTCGACGTAGTCGCGCGCGATGTCGGCGATGTAATCGCCCTTGTAGCCGTCGGCCGGATAGCTGCTGTCTTCCGGACCGACGCCGCGTGCACGCGCTTGTACGCTGATGGCCAGATTCTGGATCTGGTTGCCGGCGTCGTTGTAATAGAACTCGCGCAGCACCTCGTGACCGCTGGCGTCGTACAGGCGGCAGATGGCATCGCCCAACGCGGCCTGGCGCGCATGGCCTACGTGCAGCGGGCCGGTGGGGTTGGCCGACACGAACTCGACCAGGACTTTTTCGCCGTTGCGCGGCGCGCGCCCGTAATCGGTGCCCTGGGCCGCGACGGCGGCCAGGACAGCCTGGCGGGCGGCGGCGGTGTAGCGCAGATTGATGAAACCGGGGCCCGCCACTTCCGCGCTGTCGATCAGTTCGCGCGCGGCCGGATCGGCCAGCAGGGCGTCGACGATGGACTGGGCCAATTCACGCGGATTACGTCGCGCCGGCTTGGCCACCTGCATGGCGACGTTGGTCGCCACATCCCCATGCGCGGCGACCTTGGGACGTTCCAGCAGGATATTGGGCTGTACGTCGGGCAGCAGGCCTGCGACGGCGGATTGAATCAGGGAGACAAGCTGTTGTTGTTGCTCGGGGAGCATGGAGACTCGGAAAGAATGAAAAATATCAAAAGGAAGGCGGCAGATACGGATCCGGGCCGAGGCGGCCTTCGAGCCCGCAGGCGGTTGAACCGCTGTCAACGGGCGGGGCGCGCGGCCCTTGGGGACATATCGCCATCGGCTGGATCAGGACGTACCTGGGCCCCTTTCCTGGGTACCCGCGATGATAACAGGGCTGACCGGGTCGGTTCGCCGTCCGCCGCCTCTTGCAATGCGGGTTGGCAGGTGCCCCGGCTTGGGGTAGTGTTGACCAACGTCGCCGCGCACGCGGCCCTTTTTTGGATATGCCATGCTGATCACGTTTCGCTCGAAAGCCGGTTCGGAAGTCTTGATGTTGTCCGAGCATGCGGGTCCTCTGCTGCGCGCCGCCGGCAAATCCTTGCCGGATCCCTTCCCCGAACGCGGCGTGTTCACGCCCGAACAGCTGCAGGCCGCGATCGACGGCATCGAGAAGGCCATCGTCCAGGCCCCCGCGGTCAAGGAAGAGGAGGAAGAGGATGGCGACAAGCCGCCGGTCCACCCCGTGTCCCGCCCCGTGGGTTTGCAGCAACGCGCCTATCCCTTGCTGGACTTGATGAAGAAATCCCTGGCCAAGGGCGCCACGCTTTCCTGGGAAGCCGCGTCGCCCTGGTGATAGTGGCTCTGCCCGCCGGCCGGGGTGGGCGCCCCGACGGCCTGGCACATCGTCGCCACTGTACCGCTCACCGCTGCACGGCTAGAACGCATAACAACTTGAATCGGGGAGTCCCACATGCGCTGCGATCTGACGCTGATTTTCACGCCACGCCAGACCTTGGACCTGAGCGTCCAGGTCGAGCCCACCCCGGCGCTGGCCACCCAGGCGCGGGAGTGGTTCGAACAGACCTGGACAGCCTTGGGCTGCGAACCCCTGCGGCCGAGCGGCAAGGTTCTGTTGCTGGACAAGATCATGGGCGTGGCGGATGCGCTCGGCTATGCCGTGCTGTCCAGCGATCAGTCGCGTGCCGACGAATACGCGCGCCAGACCGCGCTGGCGCTGGGCAAGCCGCGCATCACGGTGGACCTGCCGGGCTTGTCGGTCGGCTACTGAGCGTCGTCGCTACTGGCGCCATGACCGGTATGCGCTCGGACCCCGATCCAAGCCTGACCAAAGTCCGATCAGCGCGTCAACCGTTCGTGGATCCAGGCGCCGATACTGAGCGTCTTGTGATCGTCCCCGCGCCGGCCGATCGCCTGCAAGCCGACGGGCAAGCCGTGCGGACCTTGCGCGAACGGCAGGTGCACGCAGGGCACGCCGAACAGGGTCCAGACGCGGCCGAACAAAGGGTCGCCGGTGCCGAGGTCGGCAAGGGGCGCTTCGCCGGCTACGCTGGGCGTCAATAAAACATCAAATTCTTCGAACCAACCATCCGCGCGCTCATAGCGTTCGCCCGCGAGCGTCAGCTTGGACCGATAGTCCTCGTCCGAAATGCCGGCGCCCGCATCCAGCAAGTCCAGCAGGCGCGGACTCATCTGCCCTTCATATTCCTTGCGTTCACGGGCCAGCGCATGGCAGGCCTCGTAGGCCATGACGTCGGACTGCAGTTGCACCAGCGAGCAGTAATCCGAAGGCAGCTCCACATCGCGCACGATGGCGCCGGCGCGCGCCAGCACGTCGGCGGCCTGGGCATAGGCTTCCTTGGTTTCCGGCATGACGTGGCGCCACTGCAGGGTGCGGTACATGCCGATGCGCGGCTTGCCGCTGTAGTCCAGCTTTTGCAGTTCCGGATTGCGCATCAGCACCGACGCCACCAAGCCAATGTCCGGCACCGTGCGGGCAAAGCAGCCCACCGTATCCAATGACGTGGCCACCGGCTTGATGCCGTCGCGCGGTATCACGCCGAACGTGGGCTTGAAACCCACCACACCGCAATAGGACGCAGGCCGCACGATGGACGCCGCGGTCTGCGTGCCCAGGGCGAAAGGCACCATGAAGTCGGCCACCGCCGCGGCCGAGCCGCTCGACGAGCCGCCGGGCGTATACGCGGGGTCAATGGGATTACGGGTGACCGGGGTCTTGTAGGTGGCGAATTCCGTGGTCACCGTCTTGCCGGCCACCAGGGCGCCGGCTTCCCGGCACAGGGCCACGACAGCGGCGTCCGCCTCGGGCTGGTGGTCCTTGTAGATCGACGAGCCATACGTGGTCGGCAGGTCGCTGGTATCCATCAGGTCTTTGACGCCGAAAGGCAGGCCGTGCAGCGGACCCCGTATCGCGCCTTTGTCGAGTGCCTCGGCTTGGGCCAGGGCAGCGTCCTTATCCAATGCCGCCCAAGCGTGGACCGTGTCTTCGCGCTGCTCGATGCGCGCGAAACATGCCCGCAGCAACTGCGCGGCGGTCAGCTCACGACGTTGCAGCAGTCTTGCGGCCTCCAGCGCGCTCAATTGATTAAGAACGATAGCCATACAAAAACCTTCCCCAAAAACAAATCCGCCGGCCGGTCCGGCCAAGGCGGTCGGGCACTCAACTGCCACTGGTTTTTTTCTTCGCAGCAACCATTGTGCCAGTCCTGGCCACTCACCGAATCCGTGTATCCCCCAAGGGCCGCTGTTGCAGTGCACACGAATTCGCCTTGATGGAACCTCGCGCAGCGTACCTCACCCCCTTGCAATGCCAGTGTCATATGCCGCCCCTAAAGTGCGGTCATGTTGAAAACGTTTTCAACAAAAGCTTCCAGACACGGGTGTCCGGCGTGCCGCAGAAAACCTTGCAACGACTTTCGATCATCGATATTGCCCGCGACGCCGGTGTTTCTCCCGCCACCGTGTCCCGCGCGTTCAACCGTCCCGATCTGCTGAAAGCGGACACCTTGCAGCGCATCAAAGCCGTCTCCAGCGAACACGGTTTCCGTCCCAACCGAGTCGGCAGCAGCCTGCGGTCGGGCAGCACGCGAACCCTGGGCCTGGTGCTGCCGACGCTGCGCAACCCGGTCTTCGGCGAGTGTTTCGAAGGCGCCGAGCAGTACGCCCATGCGCATGGCTACAGTGTCATGGTGGCGTCGACCGGCTACGCGCCCGCCACCGAAGCCGACGCGGTGCAAAGCCTGATCGACCATCAGGTCGACGGACTCATCCTGACGGTGGGCAACCCCGCGCGCAGCGCCACCCTGCGCCTGTTGGCCGGCCAGGACCTGCCTTATGTGCTGGCTTATAACGAATCGCCTACTCATCCCTTCGTCTCGGTGGATAACGCCGCCGCCGCCAGCGACATGGTGAGCCTGCTGGCCGCGCGCGGGCATCGCCGCATTGCCATCATCAGCGGTCCCTTGACCGCGTCGGATCGCGCGCGGCGCCGGCTGGCGGGTGCGCGGGCGCAGGCGCGCAAGCTGGGGCTGGAAGAGGTGCTGCATTTGCCCATGGCTTCGCATACCGCGGCCGACAGCGAAAAACTGCGCGAACTATTGCGCTTGCCGTCCAAGTCGCGGGCGCCCACCGCGCTGTTCTGTTCCAACGACCTGCTGGCCGCCTCGGTGATTTCCTGCCTGCGGGGATTGGGCTTGTCGGTACCCGCCGACATCTCGGTGTGCGGCTTCGACGGCATGACCTTCGCCGGCCTGATGGTGCCGCCGCTGACCACGATCGAACAACCCAGCCATGACATCGGCGCGCGTGCCTGCGCCAGTCTGCTGGCCTGCTTGCAGGGCGAGACGCCGCCGTCAGTGCGGCTGGCGCATCGCCTGATTTCCGGCGGCACCATTGCCGCCGCCACTTCCGCTGCTTCCTGAAGAGGAAACCTCTCATGTTCCGCTCTCTCACTCTCGTGCTGCGTGGCGCCGTCCTGGCGCTGGGCCTGGCCGGCGGCGCCGCGCAGGCCCAGCAGACCGCCGTTTGCTACAACTGTCCGCCCGAATGGGCCGACTGGGCCACCGAACTCAAGGCCATCAAGGACAAGACCGGCATCCATGTGCCGGGCGACAACAAGAATTCGGGCCAGGCCCTGGCCTCGATGGCCGCCGAGCGCGCCAAGCCGGTGGCCGACGTCGTCTACTACGGCGTGACCTTCGGCATCCAGGCCGACAAGGACACCCTGATCCAGGCCTACAAGCCGGCGCACTGGGACGACATTCCCGCCGGCATGAAGGACCCCAACGGCAAGTGGTTCGCCATCCATTCGGGCACGCTGGGCCTGATGGTCAACGTCGACGCCTTGCACGGCAAGCCGGTGCCCAAGTCCTGGCAGGATCTGCTCAAGCCCGAGTACCGCGGCATGGTCGGTTACCTGGATCCCGCGTCGGCCTTCGTCGGCTATGTGGGCGCCGTGGCCATCAATCAGGCCTTGGGTGGCACGCTGGACAATTTCGGCCCGGGCCTGGACTGGTTCAAGAAGATGCGCGCCAACGAGCCCATCGTACCCAAGCAGACCGCCTATGCGCGCGTGCTGTCGGGTGAAATCCCGATCCTCATCGACTACGACTTCAACGCCTACCGCGCCAAGTACAAGGACGGCGCCAACGTCGAATTCGTCATTCCGGCCGAAGGCACCATCGCCGTGCCCTACGTGATGAGCCTGGTGGCCAATGCGCCGCATGAAGCCAACGGCAAGAAGGTGCTGGACTTCACCTTGTCCGACGAAGGCCAGGCCATCTGGGCCAATGCT
Source organism: Bordetella sp. LUAb4 (assembly GCF_021325795.1). GTDB lineage: Bacteria > Pseudomonadota > Gammaproteobacteria > Burkholderiales > Burkholderiaceae_B > Bordetella_C. The sequence goes on from NZ_JAHPZX010000003.1 coordinate 185,527, forward strand.
TTCCTGCGGCCGATCCGCGCCAATGCCGTGTCGCCCGAAGCGCAGAAGAAATTCCTGCCGGCCGCGGATTACGCCCGCGCCACCGCGGTCGACTACGGCAAGATGGCCGAAGTGCAGCGCGCGTTCTCCGAGCAGTACGGCAAGGAAGTGAACTGACATGAGCCGTCGCGGCTGGATCGGATTCGCGGCGCCGGCCGCGGCGCTCTTCGTGGCTTTCTGGTTGTTGCCGATGGTCCGGCTGGCGCTGATGGGCCTGGACGGCCGTGATGGCGTCTCTGCGTATTGGACCGTGCTGACCCATGCGCAGTACTGGCGCAGCATGTTGAACACGACACTGTTGTCGCTGGCGGCGACGTTGGCCACCTTGCTGATCGCCTTGCCGGTGGGCCGCTTCCTGGCGCGCCATCCGCGCTTCTTCGGGCGCGGCCTGCTGGTGGGCCTGTTGATGTTTCCCCTGGCCTTTCCTGGTGTGGTGGTCGGCTTCCTGGTCATCCTGGTGGCCGGGCGCCAGGGCTTGCTGGCCAGCGTGACGCGCGCCTTGACCGGATCGCCGCTGGTGTTCGCCTACGGCATGGCGGGATTGTTCCTCGGCTATCTGTACTTCTCCTTGCCGCGCACGATAGGCATGGTGACGGCGGCGGCGCAGCAGCTCGACCAGGGCCTGCTGGAAGCGGCCCGCACGCTCGGTGCCGGCGCCACGCGGCGCTTCATCGATGTCGAATTGCCGGCCCTGGCGCCGGCGCTGATGGCGGCGGGCGCGATGTGCTTCGCCACCAGCATGGGCGCCTTCGGTACCGTCTTCACGCTGGGCACGCAGATCGACGTGCTGCCCACCACCATCTACAACGAGTTCACCAACTACGCCAACATTCCCGTGGCCGCCGCCTTGTCGGTGGTGCTGGGGCTGGTGACCTGGGTCGTGCTGTATGCCGCGCATACGCTGGGCGGCGCGCGCGCCGGCGCGGCGGCATGACGAGCCGATCTACTTCCATGCTCACCTCCAAGCCATCTTCTTCAACTGTGCCACGCACCGCAACCGCAACCGCAACCGCAACCGCAACCGCAACCGCAACCGCAACCGCAACCGCAACCGCAACCGCAACCGCAACCGCAACCGCAACCGCAACCGCGCAGCCCCTGGCCGGCAGGCTCGAATTCCGTTTGGGCCTGGCCGCCACGCTGGCGGTCGCCGCCTTCCTGATCGGCCCCGTGATCCTGTCGATCCTGGCGGGCCTGACCAAGAATTACTTCGTCGGCCTGTCCAGCGGACTGACGCTGCGTTGGGTGGCGCAGGTCTGGGACCTGTATGCCATCACCATCTGGCGCTCGCTGGGAATCGCCGTGGCAACGCTGGCGGTCTGTCTTCTGGTCGGCGTGCCAGCCGCCTGGGCATTGACGCTCAAGCGCGGCCGCGTGGCGCGGGCGTTCGAAGAACTGCTGACCTTGCCAGTAGCCGTGCCCGGCCTGGCGACCGCGCTGGCGCTCATCGTGTCCTGGGGCACGGTGGGCAACCTGCGCAGCAGCGTGACGTTCATCGTCATCGGCCACGTGCTGTTCACCCTGCCCTTCATGGTGCGCGCGGCGGCGGCCAGCATGGCCATGGGCGGCCTGGCCGTGCTGGACGAAGCCGCCGCCACGCTGGGCGCTTCCCGCCTGCATCGTTTCCTGCACATTGTCGTGCCCAATGCCGCGCCGGGGATTCTTACCGGCGCCTTGACCGTACTGACGCTGTCGGTCGGCGAATTCAACCTGACCTGGCTGCTGCATACGCCCTTGACGCAGACCCTGCCCGTCGGCCTGGCCGACAGCTACGCGTCGATGCGGCTGGAAGTAGCCTCCGCCTACACCTTGGTTTTCCTCCTGATGCTGCTGCCATTGCTGCTGGGCTTGCAGTGGTTGGCCGCGCGTGCGTCCGGCAGCACCCAAGGTACAGCCTCTTCGAGACAGTCTTCATGAAGCACCCCGTCACCATCACCCTCGAACAATGCGCCAAGACCTGGCCTGATGGCAGCCGCGCGCTGCATCCCGTGGATCTGCGCATCGAAGGCGGGCGCACCCTGGCCCTGCTGGGACCCTCTGGCTGCGGCAAGACCACGCTGCTGCGCTTGATCTGTGGCCTCGAAGCCGCCGATCCCGGTTCGCGCATCCTTTTCGACGACGAGGACGTCAGCGTGCAGGCGCCCGAAGCGCGCGGCGTGGGCGTGGTGTTTCAGAACTACGCCTTGTTTCCCAACATGACCGTGGCGCAGAACGTCGCCTACGGTCTGCGCATCCGCAAGATGCCCAAGCCCGAGCAGGCGGAACGGGTCGGCCATATGTTGAGCTTGGTGAGGATGGAGGCGCTGGCCGACCGCCGTATCTCACAGTTGTCCGGCGGACAACGGCAACGCGTGGCGCTGGCGCGTGCGTTGGCCATCGAGCCGCGCGTGCTGCTGCTCGATGAGCCGCTGACGGCGCTGGATGCGAAGCTGCGCGAGCATCTGCGCGTGGAGCTGGCGCAGATGCTGCGCACCTTGAACATCACCACCGTCATCGTCACGCACGACCAGGACGAAGCCATGATGTTGGGCGATCGCATCGCCGTCATGTCGGCTGGCCGCCTGGAGCAGGTGGGCGATGCCGAGACCCTGTATCGACAGCCCGCCACGTCTTTTGTCGGCGAGTTCCTGGGCACGCTGTGCAAAGTACGCGCGCGCCTGGAACAGGGTGTGGTGGCGGGCGGCGACGAGGTCATCGGCTTTCGTCCGCACGAGGTGGAGTTGCTGCCCGCCCTGCCGTCCGCGCTCCAGGCCCGTGTCGCCGCGCGTTTTTTCCTTGGCGCCACCTTGCGCCTGCAATTGGAGCTGGACGACGGCCAGGCCTTCCCCGTGATCCTGCCCGCCGACAGCGGCCACCGCGTGGGCGAGTCGGTGTCGCTGCGCCTGACGCGTCCGTTGCCTGGCTGACATGCTCTGCCTGTCGCACCGGCTGCGTGTGCCGGCTGGGCGGTATCGCTTGCTGGCCGTATCGCCGGCTCCATTACTGGCTTTATTACCGGCTCCAATCCCGGCCCGTCTCCCCAACCTATCTTTCGCTCCGCATCTCTCAGGACTCTCATGCTGATCGCCCAGATTACCGACTTGCACATCCGCCTCCCCGGACAGAAGGCCTACCGCATCGTCGAGACCGACGCCTACCTGCCGCCGGCCGTGCAGGCTTTGAATCGCCTCGATCCCGCCCCCGACCTGGTGGTGATCAGCGGGGACCTGACCGACTTCGGCCGCCCCGCCGAATACGCCCATCTGAAGAAAATGCTGGACGCCCTGCGCATGCCCTACGTGCTGCTACCCGGCAATCACGACGATCGTGCCACGCTGCGCGAAGTCTTCGCGGATCACGCCTATCTGGCCGGCGCGGACGGAGACGGCCATATGCAATACACGGTGGAGGATTTTCCCGTGCGCCTGCTGGCGCTGGACACGGTGGTGCCGCTGCAAAGCCACGGTTCTCTGTGCGGGCAACGCCTGGCCTGGCTGGCGGATCGTCTGGCTGAACAGCCGCAACGTCCCACCGTGATCATCATGCATCATCCGCCTTTCGAAACCGGCATCGCGCATATGGACGCCATCGGCCTGTTGACGGGCATCGAAGGGTTGGCGGACATCGTCGGGCGTCATGGCAATGTCGAACGCATCCTGTGCGGCCATCTGCACCGCAGCATTTTTCGCCGCTTCGCGGGCACCATCGCGTCGACCTGCCCCAGTCCGGCACACCAGGTGGCCCTGGACTTGCGGCCCAACGGTCCGTCGGCTTTCGTCATGGAGCCGCCCGGCTTTCATCTGCACGAATGGCGCAATGGCGCGCTCGTCAGCCATGTGGCCTTCATCGGCGACTATGCCGGTCCCTATCCCTTCCATGAGGGCGGCGCCCTGATCGACGAGTGATGGAGTGGGGGACAGTGCCATGATTCCGTCATGTTCGCACCGCACAATGAAAAGGATTTCATTTGCCCGCACAATAGCCATGAAAAATAAACAGAGCGAGGGGACATGGCCGCGATAGTTCTGGACAATCTGACCAAGCAATACGCCGACGCGGCGGCCATCAGCAACGTGGCCTTCACCGTGCCGGCCGGCAGCTTCACGGTATTGCTGGGTCCGTCGGGCTGCGGCAAGTCCACGACGCTGCGCATGATTGCCGGGCTGGACACGCCCACTTCCGGCCGCATCCATATCGGCGACCGCGACGTCACCGACCTGCCGCCCGCCAAGCGCCGCGTGGCGATGGTCTTCCAATCGTATGCCCTGTTCCCGCACCTGTCGGTGCGCGAGAACATCCTGTTCGGCCTGAAGGTGCGCAAGGAGCCGGCCGCCGATTACCAGCGTCGCCTGGATCGTGTCGCCGGGCTGCTGGGCCTGGGCCATCTGCTGGACCGCAAGCCGTCGCAGTTATCCGGCGGCCAGCAACAACGCGTGGCCTTGGGCCGCGCGGTGATCTCCGAAGCGCCCGTCTGCCTGATGGATGAGCCGCTGTCGAATCTGGATGCGCAGCTGCGCCACGAGATGCGCCGCGAAATCCGCGCCCTGCAGCAGCAGTTGAACATGACCATGGTGTACGTCACGCATGACCAGACCGAAGCCATGAGCATGGCCGATCAGGTGGTGCTGCTACGTAATGGCGTCATCGAGCAGTGCGACACGCCGGACCGTCTGTACGCGCGTCCCGCCACCGAATTCGCCGCGCGCTTCATCGGTACGCCGCCGATGAACCTGATCACGCTGGACAGCGTGGGCGGCGCCATGGTGCCCGCCGGCACCAGCGGGCCGGCGGTGCCGCGGGCGCCGGCCGGTGCCCGCAAACTGGGCGTGCGTCCCGAACACATACGCCTGGCGGCGCCGGCACGAAGTCGGGATCGCAGCACGGATCAAGGGCAAAACGAAAACCAGACCCATGCCGCGACGGTGCAGGGCGTCGAATACTTTGGCGCCGACTCCATCGTCACGTGCACCGTCGGCACCAGCAGCGGCATCGCGGTTCGGGTGACCGGTCATCTGCACGCCGCGCCCGGTGATGTATTGCATTTGCAGTGGGATACGCAGCACCAGCATTTTTTCGATGCCGGCGCGCTTGCGCTGGCAGCGGGTTGAAACCCGCGTCGCTCTTTCATCAGAAGCTTCATCTATTCCGACTGCTGTTCCGATCGTTGTCCGACGTTGTCCATTAGCGAGATCCTCCCATCATGCGACGCACTGTATTGAAAAGCTTGGCCGCCATGATCGCCGGCGCCTTCCTGTCCCTGCCCGCCTACGCCCAGACCAAGCCGGTCGAGGTCGAGTTCTACTATCCCGTCGCGGTGGGTGGCCCCATCACCAAGATCATCGACACCATGGTGGCGGATTTCGAGAAGGAGAACGCCGGCATCAAGATCAAGCCGGTGTATGCGGGTTCCTATCAGGACTCCATCGCCAAGGCGCTCACCGCGCTCAAGGGCGGTAATCCGCCGCAGCTGGCCGTGCTGTTGTCGACCGATATGTTCACGCTGATCGATGAAGACGCCATCGTTCCCATCGACGGCCTGGCCAAGGACGAAGCCGGCAAGCAATGGCTGGGTGGCTTCTACGACGCCTTCATGCAGAACAGCCGCAGCGGCGGCCATGTCTGGGGCGTGCCGTTCCAGCGCTCCACCATCGTCATGTACTACAACAAGACGATGTTCAAGGACGCGGGCCTGGATCCCGAACACGCGCCCGCCACCTGGCAGGAGCTGGTCGAATTCTCCAAGAAGCTCACCAAGAAAGATGCCGCCGGCAACGTGACGCAATGGGGCCTGGAAATTCCTTCGGGCGGCAGCTTCGCCTATTGGCTGTTCCAGGCGCTGACCACGCCCAACGACGCCATCCTGATGAACGAGGCCGGCAACCAGGTCATGCTGGACAAGCCCGCGGTGGTCGAGGCCGCGCAGTTCTGGCGCGACCTGGCCGCCAAGCATGGCGTCATGCCCACCGGCACCATCGATTGGGGCACGACGCCCAAGGACTTCCTGGAAAAGAAGGCCGCCATCATCTGGACCACCACCGGCAACCTGACCAACATCCGCGGCAATGCCAGCTTCCCCTTCGGCGTGGCGATGATGCCCAAGCAGAAGCGCGGCGGCAGCCCCACCGGCGGCGGCAACTTCTATGTCTTCAAGAACGCCACGCCGGCACAGCAGGAAGCCGCGCTGAAGTTCGCGCGTTGGGCCACCACGCCGGAACGCGCGGCTGACTGGAGCATCGCTACCGGTTACGTGGCCGTGACCCCGGCTGCCTGGCAAACCGACAAGATGAAGAAGTACGCGCAGGAAGTGCCGGCCGCCGCGGTGGCGCGCGACCAGTTGGATGTCAGCGTGGCGGAATTCTCCACGCACGAGAACCAGCGCGTGACCAAGGTGTTGAACGACGCCCTGCAATCCGCCCTGACCGGCGCGAAGACGCCGCAACAGGCGCTTACCGACGCGCAGCGTGAAGCCGATCGCATCCTGCGTTCGTACAAGTAAACCGCACAGGGACGGACCCGCGATGAACAGGACCTTGAATACCGTGTATGCGTGGCTGCTGTTGCTGCCGGCCATGGTCCTGCTCGTCGCGTTCACGCACTATCCGGCGCTGGCGACCCTGTGGCACAGCTTTTTCTCCACGCCCAAGGGACGCCGGCCAGCGGTATTCGTCGGCCTTGAGAATTACCAGGCCATGCTGCAGGACCCCGTGTTCTGGCGCGCGCTGATCAACAATCTCTGGTTCGCCTTGGGCACGGTGCCGGTGGCGGTGGGCATCGCGCTGGTGATGGCGCTGTGGGTCAATCGCGGGCTGGCCGGGCGCGGATTCCTGCGCCTGTCGTATTTCACCCCCACCATCCTGCCCATGGTGGCGGTGGCCAATATCTGGCTGTTCTTCTACACGCCGCAGTACGGCCTGCTGGCGCAGATCCTGCAGTTCGTGGGCCTGCCCGGTCCGAACTGGCTGGGCACCAAGGAAACCGCGCTGCCCGCCCTGATGATCGTATCGGTGTGGAAGGAAGCCGGCTTCTTCATGATTTTCTATCTGGCCGCGCTGCAAGGCGTGTCGCCTTCGCTGCGCGAAGCCGCGATGCTGGAAGGCGCGTCGCGCTGGCAGTACTTCCGCCGCGTGCTGTGGCCGCTGCTGATGCCGACCACGCTGTTTGTCCTGATCAATGCGTTGATCAATGCCTTTCGCCTGATCGACCACGTGGTGGTGATGACCCATGGCGGCCCCGACAACGCCAGCACGCTGCTGTTGTTCTACATTTATCAGATCGGCTTCAGTTTCTGGGACACGGCCTATGCCGCGACACTGACGGTGGTCTTGCTGGTGGTGCTGGGCCTCATCGCGGCGATCAAGTTCCGCTGGCTGGACAAGAGGACCCATTACCAATGAACACGAGCGTGCAACCCCGTGCTTCCCGTGACATTCGTGCGCTGAAATCCGGCGGTGCGCGCGAGTCCGGCGCCTGGCTCGACACCATCGGAGCCTGGCTGCTGGGCCTTATCTGGATCCTGCCGCTGTTGTACGCGCTGTGGGCCGCCGTGCATCCGCCGGCCTATGCGACGCGCTTCGACCTGTTCGCGCCCTGGACCCTGGACAACTTCACGCGGGCCTGGGAAGCCGCGCCGTTTCCCCGCTATTACCTCAACACCTTCATGCTGGTCACCATGGTGCTGGTCGCGCAGCTGATCCTGTCGACCATGGCGGGCTATGCCTTCGCCCGCCTGGAATTCCGCGGCCGCGAATTCCTGTTCCTGCTGGTGCTGCTGCAATTGATGGTGATGCCCGACGTTCTCATCGTGGAGAACTACCGCAGCATGAGTTGGCTGGGTGTGCGCGATACGGTATTTGCCATCGCCTTGCCGTACTTCGCCTCGGCCTTCGGCATCTTCCTGTTGCGCCAGACCTTCAAGACCATACCCCGTGAACTGGAGGAAGCGGCGCGCGTGGAAGGCGCCAGCGCCTTGCAGATCCTGCTCAAAGTCTACGTGCCGCTGGGCAAGCCCACCTATATCGCCTATGGCCTGGTGTCGGTCAGCTACCACTGGAACAACTTCCTGTGGCCCTTGATCATCACCAACTCGGTCGAGGCGCGGCCCCTGACGGTCGGCCTGCAGGTCTTCTCATCGACCGACCAGGGCATAGACTGGTCGGTCATCACCGCCGCTACCTTGCTGTCCGCGGCGCCTTTGCTGGTGGCGTTTCTGCTGTTCCAACGGCAGTTCGTGCAATCCTTCCTGCGCGCTGGCATACGCTAGGGTGATGTGCGCGCGTGCATGGGCACGCGTTCGCTTTGCCGCGCCCGCATACAGCTTGGCGCCGTACATATACACAAAGGGGCCGTTGCCGCGGATATGGCGGCAACGGCCCCTTCTGTCGTCCTGCCCGTGCGGGATCACCGCGCCGGGAGCGAGGGCCTGGCGGTTTCGATCGAGGAAACCGCCAGGCCAACAGCGTCAAGCGAGTAGCGTCGCTTCAGTGCCGTCACTTCAATGACGCCGCCTCAGCCGCGTCCCTCCCTTGGGCTCAGGCCGATACCGCCTCATCCACCGCTACCGAGACCTGGTCCGGATTGGCGCTGAGGTGGCGGTTCACGGCGCTGAGCAGGGCGTGGAACGACGCAGTCACGATGTCGCGGTCGATGCCCACGCCGAAGCCCGTCGGCGCATCGCCCACGCGCACTTCCACATAGCTGGCGGCGCGCGTATCGGCACCCGCGCCGATGGCGTGCTCGTGGTAATCCATCACCTTGACCGGCATGCCCAGCGCGGCCACGAACGCGGAGATCGCGCCATTGCCTTCGCCGACGATGGTGCGGCGTTCGCCGTTCACCTCGACCTCGGCTTCGACACGGAAGTCGCGGCCTTCACCGGCGCCAGGATCTCCCACGATGCGGTGGCGGATCAGCTTCCACGGCGTGTGCTGTTCCAGGTATTCCTTCTTGAAGATGCCGTACACCGCGTTGGCCGTGACTTCGCTGCCGGTCTCGTCGGTCACACGCTGGATGGCGCGGCTGAACTCGATCTGCAGGCGGCGCGGCAAGGCCAGGCCATGTTCCTGCTCGAGCAGGTAGGACACACCGCCCTTGCCCGACTGGCTGTTGACGCGGATCACCGCGTCATAGCTGCGGCCGAGATCGGCCGGATCGATGGGCAGGTAGGGCACTTCCCAGACGGCGTCGGCCTTCTGCAAGGCGAAGCCCTTCTTGATGGCGTCCTGGTGCGAACCGGAGAAGGCCGTGAAAACCAGGTCACCGGCATAGGGGTGGCGCGGGTGTACCGGCAACTGGTTGCAGTACTCGGCGCAGCGGCGCACTTCATCGATGTCGGAGAAGTCCAGGCCGGGATGCACGCCCTGCGTGTAGAGGTTCAAGGCCAGGGTCACCAGGTCGACGTTGCCGGTACGCTCGCCGCTGCCGAACAGGCAGCCTTCGATGCGATCGGCGCCGGCCATGACAGCGAACTCGGCGGCGGCCACGGCGGTGCCGCGGTCATTGTGCGGGTGCACGCTCAGCACGATGCTGTCGCGGCGCGCGAGATTCTTGTGCATCCACTCGATCTGGTCGGCGTACAGATTGGGCGAGGTCGCCTCGATCGTGGCCGGCAGGTTGAGGATCATCTTGTTTTGCGGCGTCGGCTGCCACACGTCGGCCACGGCGTTGGCGACTTCCAGCGCGAAATCCGGCTCGGTGGTGCTGAACACTTCAGGCGAGTACTGGTAGGCCCACTGCGTTTGCGGATACTTGGCCATGGCTTGCTTGATCAAGGCCGTGCCGGTGGTGGCGATTTCCTTGATCTGCTCACGCGTCATATTGAACACGACCTTGCGGAAGGCCGGTGCCACGGCGTTGTACAGGTGGATGATGGCGCGATGGGCGCCGGCGGCCGCTTCGGCGGTGCGCGTGATCAGTTCTTCACGCGACTGCGTCAGCACGATGATGGTGACGTCCTGGGGGATGCGTTTCTCGTCGATCAGCTTGCGCACGAAGTCGAAGTCGGTCTGCGACGCGGACGGAAAGCCGACCTCGATTTCCTTGAAGCCGATCTTCACCAACTGTTCGAAGAAGCGCACTTTGCGCTCCACGCTCATCGGCTCGATCAGGGACTGGTTGCCGTCGCGCAGGTCGGTACTCATCCAGATCGGCGGCTGCGTGATGCGGCGGCTGGGCCAGGTGCGTTCGGAGAACTCCTTGGCGAACGGGACGAAGGGTACGTACTTGGTGGCGGGATTGGCGAGCATCATGGTGAGAGCACCTTTACGGGTGGTCGCGGTACGGCGGCGGCGCCGGATCGGTGCTCAGGGCCAAGACACGAGGCGGCCTGCATGAGCTTCCTGAACGGCGGCGCCGGCATCAACCGGCGAATACTGAAGACGAAAAAAGACGGGGGGAAAGTCTGGGTGGCGCGAGGGGCTGCCGAACTGCCACGGGACGCTAGGCCCGGCAACCGATCGATAGGTTTAGCGCTAGCGATAGCGCGCCCACGGCAACGGCGTTGCCTTGGGCGGACTGCGAGGCCGACACAGCCGCGAGGCCGGTGGTCAGGGACGAATCAGCGCGCACGCCGACCGCCGGGGCGCTGTTGCGTCCGGTAGTCATCGCGAAGGAGGTGCGCGTGTAGGCCATGGGCTGATCGATGAAGTAAGGCGCTAGTCGAACACAAAATCAGGTCCGATGCAAGTCGGCCTGGAAGGCAGGGTCTGACGGTAGCCAGACCGCAAGACCAATTACTTGCTGGGGCCGATGCGCGGCTCGACATGGCGGTCGCGGGCGGCTGCCGGGCGCTCGTCCAGAATCGGATCCTGGCGTTCGGCGGCCCGGTAGTCGCGGGCGCCGGCACGCGGCGCAAGGTTACGGTCAGCCAGCACCGGCACGTCTTCCCGATGGGGCGCCGCGGCGGTGCCGGGCAAGGGCGGCAGGCCCAGCATGGCTTCCTGCTCGCGCACCATGGTGATCTTGTCGATACGGCCGCTACGGGTTTCGCTGAGCACCCGTTGCAGATCCCCAACGGTGAAGGGCTCGTCGCGGCTGCCCCAGCACCAGCGCACCACGTCCACCACCTCGTCGGACAGTTGCGGCACCAGGTCGGCGAAGGTGTCGGCCGGCACCACGCGGGCGCGGGCGGCGTCGATATTTCCGCGCAGCCAGGCGCGCACGATGAAGAACACGATCAGAAACCAGATCGCTGCCACACCCCACCATAGATAGGGGTTGATGCGGTTCAACAGATCTATGCTTTGCTGCCCCAGCGGCTGCAAGGCACCATAATTGATGGTTTTCCCAAAGTCGGTAATCTGACCCGCACCGTAGAGCCAGATGGCGGCTGCCACTATGATGACGATGGCCCGGAGCACCAGGCGGGGGGTGGCCAGTCTGAGCAAGGTCTGACGGATCAGACGGCAGTCCTGACGGATGCGATCGGGAGAGGAGGGATTCATGCAAAATATTGTACCTATGACTCCGCACCTATTTATTGTTCGGCATCTCCTAGAAACATTTTTATGACGCGGCACAGCCTCGAACTTCGTCCTGGTCAGCATTTGACGTTGACCCCACAACTGCAGCAGTCCATCCGGATGCTGCAATTGTCGACGCTCGACCTGGAAACGGAGATCTCCCAGGCCCTGGCCGAGAACCCGCTGCTGGAGCGTGACGAGGACGTGCGGGCGGAGGAAACCGATCCCAATCGCGAGGCCTCGGCGCAGGACGACGATCCCACGCCCGACCGCGAGACCCCGCTGGACGAAATGCCCGGCTCCAAGGGGGTCTACAACGACGAGGACAATGACCTGCCGGAGGCGGCCAGGCCCGATACGTTGCGTGAGCACCTGCTGGCCCAACTCGCCTTGACGCGCGCCAGCGAGCGCGACGTCGTCCTGACGACATTGTTGATCGATGAACTGGACGAGAACGGCTACCTGGCCTCGCCGCTGGAGGAAATCCTGCAATGGCTGCCGCAGGATGCCGAGGCCGACGTCGATGAGCTGCGCGCTGCCCAGCGGCTGTTACAGTCGTTCGACCCGCCCGGCATCGGTGCCCGTGACATGGCGGAATGCCTGGCCTTGCAGCTGCGCCACGCGGACATCCTGCGCTTGCCCGAGGCCGCCGACCCCGCTGTGCTGGCCTGTGCCCGCGCGATCTGTGCCCAGCATCTGCCGCTGCTGGCGGCCGGTAATCCGGCTCGCCTGCGCGAGGCCCTGCATTGCGACGACGCCAAGCTGCGCGCCGCGCGCGCGCTGATCCTCAGGCTCGATCCCCGGCCAGGCCGCAAATGGACCGTGGGCGCGGCGGACTACGCCGTGCCGGACGTCATCGTGCGCAAGGCGCGCAAGGGCTGGCAGGTAGTGCTCAACAGCGCCGCGATGCCGCGTTTGCGCGTCAACGGGCTGTATGCCCAGATGCTGGGTAACCAGCGCGAATCCAATCACGCCGGCCTGCATGCCCAGTTGCAGCAGGCGCGCTGGATGATACGCAACGTCGAACAGCGTTTTGACACCATCCTGCGCGTGTCCCAGGCCATCGTGAATCACCAGGCGGCGTTCTTCAGCCAGGGGCCGTCGGCGATGCGCCCCTTGATCCTGAAGGACATCGCCGGTGAACTGGGGCTGCATGAATCGACCATCTCGCGCGCGACCACGCAGAAATTCATGCTTACCCCCTTCGGTACCCTGGAGCTGAAGCATTTCTTCGGCGCGGGGGTAGCCACCGAAACCGGCGACTCGGCGTCGGCGACCGCCGTGCAGGAGCACATCCGCCGCATGGTGTCGGAGGAAAACCAGGCCAAGCCGCTATCGGACAATCAGCTCATGCTGAAACTGGCCGAAGAGGGGATCGTCATTGCCCGGCGTACCGTGGCCAAATACCGGGAAGCCTTGCGGATTGCGCCGGCGTCCGTGCGTAAAGGCCAGGCCGCGCTGCGCTAGAAGCCGTCGGGCATGTCGCTCGGCCGCAGGATCAGCAAGAGGCGGCTTTTGCCTTTTCCACCTTTTCGCACCCGGGCTTGTGGCAGGAAAAGCACGTGCTTCCAGCAGCGTCAAACCGGCCCCGTTTATTGATCGCCCGTCCCCGTTTTTTCTCTCTTGCGTGAATGAGAATAAGCATCAATAATTATTCGCATGTACATTTGCGTATGTAATGCTGTCACCGAACGTCAGGTCCGCTCCTGTGTGGATGCGGGTGCCACGTCTCTGGATGACCTGGAATTCGAGCTCGGCGTGGCCTCGTGCTGCGGCTCGTGCGCGGCCACCGCGGCGGAATACCTGCCGGGCGGACGCTGCTCCAGCGTATGCCACGTGCAGTCGATGGCGGTTCCGGCCCATGGGCGTCTTGCCGAGTCGGCCCTGTCCCTGCCCGACCAAGGCGCTCAGGCCGCGAATTCGTTCCCCATCCCCATCGTCGTCGCGGCGTAATCACGCTGCGTTGGCGGTTCATTGCCTTGATCGTCCCCCTTCCGGGCGCCACGGTCGGCATCGCATAAATCCCGCATCAATCCCGCCAGTTCGCGGGCCGCGTCGCTGGCGGAAGGTCCCAGGACCAGGGCCATTTCGCATTCGGCGATGTCGGGCAGGCCCACGTCCAATATCAGCATGTCCGAACTGAGCGTCAGCGCGTCGACCAGCGCAACGCCCAACCCACCCGCAAGCGCCGCCCGGATGCCCATGAGATTGGGGCTTTCATAAGCGATGCGCCAACGCCGGCCGTCCCGCTCCAGCGCGTGGATGGCGCGATTGCGGTAGAGGCAGCCCTGCGGCCGGCTGACCAGCGACAGGAAGTCCAGGCGCGGAGCCGGCGCCGCGGCACCGGTGACCCACAGTAAACGTTCCCGCCAGGCAGCCATGCAGGGCCCGCTGTCCGGCTCCCGCTTGAGCAGCACCACGTCGAGGTCGCCTTGGCGCAAAGCCTGGTCCAGATTGGCGCTGAGGTCGCAACGCACGGTCAGCCGGACATCCGGCCGAGTGCGCGCGAAGGCGGCCAATGCCCGCGTCAGGGATTCCACCGCGAAGTCGTCCGGCAGGCCCAGGCGCAAGACCTGGGCGGGGGCCGCGCCCCCTACCGCATCTTGCATTTCCGCCGACAAGGCCAGCATGCGGCGGGCGTAGCCCAGTAAGCGCTCACCCTCATGAGTGAGCTTGATTTGCCTGCCTTCGCGAGCAATCAAGGTGCAACCCAGGCGGTCTTCCAGCTTGCGGATCTGCTGGCTGACGGTGGATTGCGTGCGGTGCACGCGCTCCCCCGCGCGGGTGAAGCCGCCGGCGTCGACGACGGAAATGAAACTGCGCAACAGGTCGAGATCGGGCATGACGGCATCCATCGGTTTTTCAAATACTGTTGATGGAAAGAAGGAATTTGTCAATGCAAGGGTCCGCTTGCACAATGAGCGCCTGATCCGTCACTGACCGTTTTTCTGGAGATACCCATGACCACCACGGCCGGTCGTCGAATGGCCTGGGGCCCGGTGGCTTTGTTCTGCCTGCTGTGGAGTTCGGCTTTCGCCGGCGCCAAGTTCGGCTTGCGCGATTGCCCGCCCATGACGCTGTTGACCATCCGCTTTTTCCTGGCGGCGATCGTATTGCTGGCATTGGCCGCATGGCGCGGGCAACTGCGCCGTCCCACCTGGCGCGAATTGGGCCTGCTGGCCGCGCTGGGGGTATTGAACAATGCGCTCTATCTCGGGTTGAGCTGGACCGGCATGCTGACGGTGTCTTCGGCCTTCACAGCGGTGCTGATCAGTACCAACCCCTTGCTGATCGGCGTGCTGGCCGGCCCCGTGCTGGGCGAACGCCTGACGGGGCGCAAGTTCGCCGGGCTGCTGCTGGGCCTGGCGGGCGTGGCGTTGGTATTGCGTTCGCGCCTGGGCGGCATGCACGAAGATCCCCACGGCGTGTGGCTGGTCGCCGGCGGCCTGGTCGCCCTGGTCGGCGCGACCTTGTTATACAAGCGTTATCCGCCGGCCAGCGGGCTATGGCAGGCCACCGGGGTCCAAGCGCTAGCCGGTGCGCTGGCCTTGCTGCCCTTCGCGCTGCTGCAGGAAACGCAACAGGCGATCCACTGGACGCCGAATCTGTTCTGGAGCCTGATGTATATGGTCTTCGCCGTGTCGGTTGGCGGTTATGGCCTCTGGTTCCATATTCTTCGGCGTTCCAGCGCAACAGCGGCCAGTGCCTTGCATTTTCTTATGCCGCCGCTCGGACTGTTATTTGGCTGGTTAACGCTTGGCGAACACGTCGCCGCGATGGACTTATTGGGCATTTTGCCGATTGCCGCGGGCATCTGGCTGGCGACTCGCGACCCCATGAATAAAGGGGTTTCGCACTGATTTCGGGCATGTTCTCGATGCGGGCTGATCCAGATTCATTCTCATTTTCTTCATGCTTACGCTTTCCTATAGCGGTCGCAAAGCGATTTACTACGTGCTGACAAAGGGGTATTCGCGCGCTTGTACCGATGGTAGTCTGCGGGCAATCGAAGCAAGGAGCTCCATCATGAAAGGCGATAAAACCGTCATCCAGTTTCTCAACAAACAGTTGACCAATGAGTTGACGGCGATCAACCAATACTTCCTGCATGCCCGCATGTTGCGCCATTGGGGCCTGAACAAGCTGGGCAAGCACGAGTACGAAGAGTCGATTGGCGAAATGAAGCACGCCGACCGCCTGATCGAACGTATCTTCATGCTGGATGGTCTGCCCAATCTGCAGGACCTGCATAAACTGCTGATCGGCGAAGACGTGCCGGAATTGCTGGCCTGTGATCTGAAGCTGGAAACCGCGGCCCAGGGCACGGTCAAGGACGCGATCGCGTATTGTGAGTCGGTACGGGACTACGTCTCGCGCGATCTGTTCCAGGACATCCTGGACGATACCGAAGAGCACATCGACTACCTGGAAACGCAGATCGGCCTGATCGACCAGGTGGGTTTGCAGAACTATCTGCAAAGCCAGATGGAAGTCGACGGCTGACCCATCCGCTATTCCACCTTGCGTGGACATTCACGCAAGGTACCCCACGCCTGATTAGGCCCGCAGTAGCGGTTGCGCGCGGTCCACGCACAGGTGGGGCGATCGAAGAAACCCAGCGACGCGCACTGTGACAGTTCGCGCTTGAGCGCATCGCGCCAGTCCTGCGACGTAGCGGCGGCGGGCGCGGCAAGCACCGGCATCTGTCGGGTGGCCGCCGCGGCCAGTGCCGGCGCCACCCCCACGTAGCCACCCCCCGCCGAGGCAAGCAGCTGAGGCGCGGCGGCGGGCGGCTTGCCGGCCGCGGTCATTGCCTGCACTGACAGCATATCCAGGGACTGCAACGCAGCCTGCGGTACGAGGTCGCGCGCCGCGCGCAATTGCGTATAGGACGCGGCTCCCTCCGCCGCCTGCGCGGCCTGGATTTCGGCCGCGATAGCGCGGGCCTGGGCCAGGCTGACCGTGCTGCGCGAAAGCTGCACCAGGGGATCGCGCGGGCTGCCGAACAAAGAGGATTTCCTGTCCACGCGCCAGTCGGCCAGCACCGTGGTCTCGGGCACTCCCAGGCTGCCGTTCACCAGCGGCTGCGGCGGCTGGGACAGGATCGGGTCTCCGTGCGCATCGCGCGCCACGGGCAGCACGAAGCCGGCGTCTTCGGTGGAAGGCGACGCCGCCGGCGCGTGAGCAACCAGCCAGTCGCCGAATTGAACGCCGCCCCACGCCGAGGCGCCCAGCGCCAGCAGCAGTGTGGCGAGCATGACTCGCCAAGACATCTCCAACCCTCCGCGCCGGCGGCGACAGGCACACCGCGGGCGGGGCCAGTAGGCGTCACGGGTGCGTCAGTAGATAAGATGGCGAATCTTGCCACCGACGCCGCAGAGGCCGTGAGTAATGTCCTGTAATGGAAAATATCGCCGCAGTTGACGCCTGAAGGCGCAGCGGCGCTGCCGTTTGCAAGCGGGAAGCTTTGGCGGCAGCGGGCTGTTGCCGCGGCGAATCAGCGCCGCGGCAAGGTCATTGAACTTTGCTCGGGCATTCCGCGATGGTGCCCCATGCTTGGTTGGGACCGCAGTATTTGTTGCGGGCATTCCAGGAGCAGGTCGGGCGATCGAAAAAGCCCATCGAGGCGCACTGCGACAGTTCGTGCTTGAGCGCGTCCTGCCAGCCCTTGGCGGCCGGGCTGCTATTGGCCATGGCCTGTTGCTGGCGCGGGGTGGGCATGTCGATGGCCTGCACCATGGTCGACTGCGTGACCGTGCGCGATGCCTGGATCTGCGCATACTGCTGCGCGGCCTGCTGGGTCTGGGCTTGCTGCGTGGCCAGGTCCAGCGTGCTGACGTCGTTGCCGGTAGGCAGCGGGACGTTGGTTTCGGACGCAATCTGGCGCGCCTGGTCCATGGTGATGGTGTCGCGCGAGATCTGCACCAGCGGATCATGCACGGTGTCGAACAGGGACACCATATTGACCTGCCAATCCGCATCGGCCGGTTTGTCCGGTACACCCAGCGTACCGTCCACGCGCGGCTGCGGCGGCTGGGCCAGATAGGGGCGGCCGTTTGCATCCAGGATGGCTTCGTCCGCCCCGCCATTCTGGCCAGGTGCCGGGGCGGCCGGCGGCGCATGGGCCACCAGCCAATCGCCGAACTGGATTCCGCCCCACGCCGCGGCGCCTAGCGCTACCAGCAGTGTTGCGAACAATACTCGCCAAGACATTCCTAACCTCTCGCGTCTCTGGGGGGGACAGTAATCGTATCAGGCCTGGAGTTTGTCGCCGAAGACACGGCCGCCGTGCTCACGCATGGCATGGAATTTCACATCTGGATATAACTCTTCCGCCACGCGTAACTGCGCGGGAGAGGTCACCAGGAAGGCCGCAGCGTCCACAACATCATAGGCGATGTGCGCGGCATTGGCATCCATGAACTTGCGCAGCGCCTTGGGATCTTCCGACGTAATCCAACGGGCCATGGTGTAACGCGACGGCATCAACCGGGCGTCGGCGTTGTACTCGGCCTTCAGGCGGTGGGCCACCACTTCGAACTGCAACTGGCCGACCGCGCCCAGCAGCATGGCGCCGCCGGCGGCGACCGGGCGGAAGACCTGGATCGCGCCCTCCTCGCCCAGTTGCACCAGGCCGGTACGCAATTGCTTGGTACGTAGCGGATCCTTCACTTCCACGGCCTGGAACAGTTCCGGGGCAAAGAACGGCAGGCCGGTGAACTGCAGTTGTTCGCCTTCGGTCAGCACGTCGCCCAATTGCAGCACGCCGTGGTTGGGAATACCGATGACGTCGCCGGCGTAGGCTTCGTCCAGCAGTTCGCGCCGCTGGGACAGAAAGGACACGACGTTATTGGGCCGCATTTCCTTGTTGGTACGGCTCACCTTCAGACGCATGCCCCGTTCGAAACGGCCGGAGCAGACCCGCACGAAGGCGACGCGGTCGCGATGCGCCGGGTCCATATTGGCCTGCACCTTGAAGACCACGCCGCTGAAGCGGGGCTCTTCGGGCTGCACCTCGCGCTGCAATGACTGGCGCGCACCGGGGCGCGGCGCCATGTCGACCAGCGCGTCCAGTACTTCCTGTACGCCGAAATTATTGATGGCCGAGCCGAAGAACACCGGCGTCTGCCGGCCAGCCAGGAATTCGGCTTCGTCGAAGGACGGCGCGGCCTCGTTGATCAGGGCGATTTCGCCGTTGGCCTGGTCGAAGGCGCTGCCGAAACGCTGGGCGATTTCCGGATTACCCAGGCCCTGGATGAATTCGTCATCGCCGCCGCGGCGTTCCTGGCCCGCACGGAACAGGCGCATGCGGTCCTGGCGAATGTCGAACACGCCGCCGAAGGCCTTGCCCATGCCCACCGGCCAGGAGAACGGCACGGTGTCCATCCCCAGGTGCGATTCGATTTCCGACAACAAGTCCAGCGGCTCGCGCACTTCGCGGTCCATCTTGTTGATGAAGGTGATGATGGGCGTGTTGCGTGCGCGGCAGACCTGCAGCAGGCGCTTGGTCTGCGGCTCCACGCCGTTGGCGGCGTCGATCACCATCAGCGCGGCGTCCACCGCCGTCAGCACGCGATACGTGTCTTCCGAAAAGTCCTGGTGGCCCGGGGTATCGAGCAGATTGATGACGCAGTCGCGGTACTCCATCTGCATCACCGACGAAGCCACCGAGATGCCACGCTGCTTTTCGATTTCCATCCAGTCCGAGGACGCGTGGCGGCTGGCCTTGCGGGCCTTGACGCTGCCGGCGATCTGGATCGCGCCCGCGAACAGCAGCAGCTTTTCGGTCAGCGTGGTCTTGCCCGCGTCAGGGTGGGAAATGATGGCGAAAGTGCGGCGGCGCGCGACTTCTTGTTGGATATTCATCTAGGCATTCTCTACGGAAGCGATGCGAGGCGGCCGGCTCAGTTGGCGCGACGGAAGGTCGCCAGGAACAGGCCGGCGGCGATGAAGAGCGAGCCGAATACGCGGTTCATCCAGCGGATGTGGCGCGGGCTGCGCAGCAGCCGCAGCACGCGCGCGGCCAGCAGGGTGTACACGGCCATGGCAACCAGGTCGGTGAAGGCCAGGGTGCCCCCGATGGCGGCGTATTGCGGTGTCAGGGCGTGTGCCGGATCGATGAACTGCGGCACCACGGCCAGCAGGAAGACCGTGCCTTTGGGATTGCTGGCATTGACCAGGAAACCCCGCAGCACCAGCGCCCGTACCGAAACGTGCGCCGGATTGCCGGTGTCCACCGCGACCGGGGCGGCGTCGGTGCGGAACTGGCGCCAGCCCAGATAGATCAGGTAGGCCACGCCCAGGTACTTGACGCAGGCGAAGGCCAGTTCCGACGTGGCGAGTACGGCACCCAGCCCCACCCCGACCACCACGAACTGGAACAGGATGCCGCTGATCAACCCGACCGTATTCCAATACCCGCGCGCAAAACCGTACTTCAGTCCGGAGGACATGGCGGAAATGGCGCCCGCCCCGGGCGAAAACGAAATCGCCCAGGATGCGAGGAAAAAAGTCAGCCAGGTGGAGACGGTCATGGCCTTGGTCGATCAGTTCACTGAACGGTTTTTGAACGGCTGTTTGGACAGAATCGGACGGGATCGAACTACTTCGATAGCAGCGCGGGGCGGCGCGCGCCGTCCGCACGCCGGGCCACGGGCGCGGCCGGGCGGGTGTCCGCCTGGCGTGCCGGTGCCGGACGCCGGGCTTCGCCGCCGTTGCGCGTTGCGGTGCTGGGGCCGCTAGCGTTGCCGCCGCGGGCCTCCGCGCCGGCACGGCCCGCGCCACCGCGCGGCGCCTGGCCGTTGCGTGCGCCCGTGGCCGCCGCGGCGGGACGGCCGTCGGTACCGCGCTGGCCGTTGCCAGTGCGGGCGGCGCCGTTGTTGCCAGCGGTGTTGCCACCATTGCCGCCACGGCCGCCGCTGTTGGCCGATCGGCCATGGCCTTGGCCTTGGCCGGCACGGCCGCCGCCGTTGCCGGAACGGCCACCGTTGCGGCCGGAGCCGTTACGGAAGCCACGGCCTTCGCGTTCGTCGTCGTCATCCTCACGCTCATGCGTCGGTCCACCCACGGGAGGCGTCCAACCCTGGACCTCGACACGGTCGATAGGCTTGCGGATCAGTTTCTCGATGGCGCGCAGCAGCTTCACTTCGCTGGGGTCGACCAGCGAAATGGCGGCACCAGTGGCGCCGGCGCGGCCGGTGCGGCCGATGCGGTGCACGTAGTCCTCGGGCACGTTGGGCAGCTCGAAGTTGACGACTTGCGGCAGTTGGTCGATGTCCAGGCCACGCGCGGCGATGTCGGTGGCGACCAGCACGGTCACGCTGCTGTCCTTGAAGCCGGCCAGCGCGCGGGTGCGGGCCCCTTGGCTCTTGTTGCCGTGGATGGCGGCGGCGCTCAGGCCGTCCTTGACCAGTTTTTCGGCCAGGCGGTTGGCGCCATGCTTGGTGCGGGTGAAGACCAGCACCTGGTGCCAGCCGCTTTCACGGATGATGTGGCTGATCAGATCGCGCTTGTGATGCTGTTCGACCAAGTGCATGGTCTGGGTGACCAGCTCGGTGGCGGTGTTGCGCGGTGTTACCGAGACTTCGCCCGGATTGTTGAGAACGCCGCGCGCCAGGGTGCGGATCTCGTCCGAGAACGTGGCCGAGAACAGCAGGTTCTGCCGCTTGGCCGGCAGCAGGGCCAGGACGCGGCGGATGTCGCGAATGAAGCCCATGTCCAGCATGCGGTCGGCTTCGTCCAGCACCAGGATTTCCACGCCCGACAGGTCCACCGTCTTCTGGCCGGCGTGATCCAGCAAGCGGCCCGGCGTGGCGACCAGGATGTCCAGCGGCTTGCGCAGGGCGCTGATCTGCGGATTGATATTGACGCCGCCGAACATCACCATCGACTTCAGCGAGGAATACTTGCCATAGGTCTGCACCGATTCTTCCACCTGCGCGGTCAGTTCACGCGTCGGGGTCAGGATCAGGCAGCGCGGGCGGCCGGGTTTGCGCAGGGCGGCGGGCGCCTGCATCAGGCGGTGCAGGATGGGCAGGGTGAAACCCGCGGTCTTGCCGGTGCCGGTCTGGGCCGCGGCCAGCAGGTCGCCGCCTTGCAGCACCAGCGGAATGGCCTGGGCCTGGATGGGCGTCGGTGCGGTATAGCCGGTGTCGGCGATGGCGCGCAAAAGGGAATCAGCCAGCCCGAGGTCGGCGAAGGTGGTATTGGCAGTCAAGTACAACTCCAGCGGCAGCCTGTCGCTCAAGTTGAGAGACTCCAATCAAGGCGGACGAAAACAGGAGAAAAGGAAGGCCCGGCGGGCCATCGCTTCATGGCGGCGAGCGCCGCGCATGGATGTGTGCCGATTGGCATTGCACACGGCGCGCATTGTAGCTGAACCCGGGTGGCCGTCATGGCAGGGAGGGTGTTTTGTGCGCGGTTGCCTTCTGTAACCGTTTGCTGACAATGAGTACGCTTTCAGCCGTACGGCGAAATTTGTAACACCTATAATCCCGGCCTTAAATCAACCGGGAAGTGGAAGCCTCATGAAAAAGTCGCTAGGAGTCGGGGTAGGCGTGATTGTGGTTGCCGGCGTGGCCTGGGTGGGCGCGTCCTGGTACACCGGACAGCGCGTCGAAGCCGTGGTACGCCAGGGCGTGGACGAAGGCAATGCCAAGATTCAAACGTTCATGCCGAACGCCAAGATCAAGATCGCCGTGGATTCCATCGAGCGGCACGTCTTTTCGTCGGATATCCAGTACAGCCTGACGATCCAGGGTGTGCCCGTCGAAGAGGGCAAGCCCGTGAAGGATGTCGCCATCCTGCTGCACGATCATGTGGAGCATGGCCCCTTCCCCCTGGCTCGCCTGAAGCGCGGCGCGCTGGCGCCGGTGATGGCCACCAGCGCCTTCGAGCTGGTCAATAACGACACCGTGAAGCCCTGGTTCGAATTGACCAAGGGCGTGGCGCCGTTCTCCGGCAATGCCACCGTCCACTACAACCGTGATGTCGCCGGCAATATGGTGGTGCAGCCGCTCGATATGCAGCGTCCCGACGCCGACTTGAAGTTCTCCGGGATGAACCTGCAAGTTGCGGTGGAGTACGCCACCAAGGCTGCCAAGGTCTCGGGCACGGTGGACTCGGTCGCCATGAAGATCAAGGATCCCAATGCGCCGGGCGATGTCCAGATCACGGGCATGTCCGTGAACAGCGACATGCACCAGGGCCAGGTCGGCCTGCAGGTGGGTACCAACCAGCTGGCGGTCAAGCAGATCCGTGTGGTGCATGCCGACGACCCGGCCATCGTGCTGAACAACTACACGCAGAACGCCGAGCTGACCGAAGGCGCCACCGGCCTGGCCGTGCGCGCCGTGTACGACGTGGGCATGATCAACCTGGGCGGCCAGGACATCGCTGGCGTGCGTTTGGGCTTTGGCGCGCGCAATCTGGCGGCGGAAGCGGTCAAGACCCTGGCCGAGCTGTACGGCAATGTGCTGACCCGTGCCATGAAGCAGAAGGCGGGCGAGGATCCGGACCAGGCGTTCGACCTGCCGCCGGAAGAGCGGCAGAAGGCGCTGGTCGCGGGTAAGGCCCTGCTGGCGGGCAATCCCACGATCTTTGTCGATCCGGTCCTGATTCACAACGCCAAGGGCGAGTCGCGCTTCAACCTGTCGGTGGACCTGGGCGACCCCGGCGCGACGGACCAACCCATCGACCAGATGATCACCAAGCTCCTGCGCAAGGTCGACGCCAAGCTGATCGTGTCGACACCGATGGTCAACAGCATTCTTGCGCAGCAGATGCAGCAGCAAGCCGGGCTGGATGCCGCCACCGCGCAGAAGCAGGCCGAGGCCACCACCCAGGCGCTGGCGCAGATGGCGGTCGCGACCGGTTATCTGAGCAAGGACGGCGACAACGTGGTCGGCACGTTGGCCTATGCCGACAAGGTGGTCGACTTGAACGGCAAGAAGATGCCGCTGGACGAGTTCGCCATGATGGTCCTCAGCATGACGATGGGCATGCACCCGTCCAGTGACGGCATGGACGAGGAAGACCTCGACGATGGCGACGCCGACGAAGGCGACGAGCCGGCCGACGAAGCCGTGCCGGCGGCGCCGGCGCCCGCGCCCCGCGGCGGTGCGCGCAGGTAAATCCAGGCAAGTGAGTCAGGCAAATGCGTCAGGCAAGCGAGTCAGGCGAATAAGCCAGGCAAATGAGCCAGCTCAGTAATCAGCGTCAGTCAGCATCATGACGAATCGGCCGGGAGGGATCCCGGCCGATTGCTTTTGCGGGCCCGTCGCGTGCCGTGCGCGGTTTCAGGTACGCTTCCAACCTTTCCTCTCTCATTACTTGGGGCGGTCTCGCGGCCGCTTTATGAATACTCATGTCCCAATTTCCCTTCGATGCCGTCCTGTTCGATTGCGACGGCGTCTTGGTCGATTCCGAAGGG
The DNA here is from genome assembly GCF_021325795.1 of Bordetella sp. LUAb4. Classification (GTDB taxonomy): domain Bacteria; phylum Pseudomonadota; class Gammaproteobacteria; order Burkholderiales; family Burkholderiaceae_B; genus Bordetella_C. The sequence goes on from NZ_JAHPZX010000003.1 coordinate 209,431, forward strand.
ATCACCAATCGCATCCTGACCACCATGCTCGGCGAGATGGGCTGGCAGCTCTCGCTGGAAGAGACATTAGGGATTTTCCTGGGCAAGACAGTGATGGACGAAGCCCCGCGCATCCAGGCCGAAACCGGCCACCTGATCGATGACGCGTGGATAGCGCGTTTCCGCGAACGCCGCAACGCCGCGTTGGAAACGGAGCTGCTGCCCATCCCCGGCGCGCCCGAAGCCGTGCGCGCGGTTCACGCGGCCGCGCAAGGCCGTATCGCCGTGGCGTCCGGCGCGGACCGCTACAAGCTCTACCTGCAACTGGCCAAGACCGGCCTGCAGGACTACTTCGGCGACAACGTGGTGAGTGGCCAGGAGCAGCCGCGCAACAAGCCCTGGCCCGATGTATACCTGGCCGCCGCGCGTGCGCTGGATGCGGATCCCAGGCGTTGCGCGGTGGTGGAGGACTCGGTCACCGGCGCCCGTGCCGGCGTGGCCGCGGGCGCCACCGTTTTCGGTTACAGCCCGGGCGGCCCGAACCACAGCAGTTCGAAGGCCTTGCTGGAGGTGGGCGTGGCGCATGTCATGCGCGACATGCGCGAACTGCCGGCCCTGCTGGCGGCCTGGCAGCGCAAGTAAGCGCCCTGCAGCTCGCGGCGCCAAGTCATCTCGGCGCGATGCAGACGGCTTGCCTGAGCCTGATGGCTTGCCTGAGCCTGATCAACCGCCCGCGGCGACGCAGACGTCTTCAGCAGGCTCGCTGCGGGAGGCAGGTATGGCCGCGGCGCGACGCGTGGCACGCATCAACCACATCGCCACGATAAGGGCCAGCACCAGCACCGCGGTCGCTGCCCAACCCAGCGCGCCCAACCCGTAGCTGTTGATGACGCGGCCACCCAAGGCCGCTCCCACACCGATACCGATATTCGCGCCGGAAATGTTCAAGGATGCCGCGAAGGCGGCCGCATGCGGTGCCGCCTTCATCACCCGCGCGTGGCACACGATGAACAGGGCCGACTGCGCGATGCCCCACAAACCCAGGGCAAACGCCAGCCACAGCGGCGTGTGGATCACCGGCACCATGACCAGCAGGCCCACCGCCATGATGACGCTGAACAGTGCCGTCGCGCCGATGGGGCTGCGGTCCACCATGCGGCCGCCCAGCGTATTGCCGATCAGGCCGACCGCGCCGAAGGCCATCATGGACCAGCCCACGACCTGGCCGTTGAAGCCGGCCAGACGCTCCAGCATGTCGGCCAGATAGGTATACGCGGTGAACATGCCCGTGAAGACCAGCAGGGAAAGCAGCACATGCCCGATCAGCAGAGGATCGCGCAGGCTGCGAAACTGCGTGGCCAGGGAACCCGCGTGCGCGCTGCCCGGTACCGCCGGCATGAAGCGTTGCAGCAATCCCGCCTTGGCGAACGACAACACTGCCAGCACCGCGAACGCGGCGCGCCAGCCGAAGGCATCGGCGATCAGGACGCCGATGGGAATCCCCAGCACGGTTGCCACGACGATGCCGAACGCCACCAGCGACACCGCCCGGCCAGCCTTCGCCGGCCCCACCAGGCTGATGGCCGTATCGCTGGACAAGGACCAGAACACGGGCAGCGCCAGGGCGGGCACGAAGCGGGCGACGCTCATGACGTAGATATTGGGTGCCCACGCCGCCACCACATTGGCCACGCCGAAGATGGCCAGCGCGCCGACGAACACCCGCTTGCGCGGCAACGACGCCATCAGCGCGGTGGAGAAGGGGCCGGTCGCCGCCACGGTAAAGGCGAACAAGGACACCAGCAGGCCAGCCTGCGCGACGTCCACACCCAGGTCGCGGGCAAGCGCGGGCAGCAGGCCGATGATGACGAACTCGGTGGTGAGGATCGTGAAGCCGGCGGCGGAAAGAAGCAGAATAGGCAACAGCATGGGCAATGCGCGCGTGCCGCGGCAGGCGCGCCTGAAATGTCTCGATGGGTAGTTGGGGAACGAAAGCGGGCCGCGTCGGAGCGCCGGCATCGCACAAAGCTATATGGCGGGAATGGCTGGGTTCGGCGTCGCGAGTCGACCGGTATACGGCAAATGGCCAAGGCCATGGCACATGCCCGTGACGCAATCACAGCCCGAATTCGGCCAGTGCTGAAAGCTTAAGGGAAACCGCGCGGGGGAAAAAGGCTGGGCATTCGGCAACTTTAGTCGGGCAACGCCGACAATGCCGCCAGCAAAACCTGAGCGGCGCGCCGATGCGCGCCGCTGGAGCCAGCTTTGATGCAATGCCGGTGTCATCGCGATCCCGCGGCAGAGGCGTTATCGCACGCGGGCCGGCGCGCCGCGTTTCATCTATCTGGATTTCAAACCCGTCGTCGTGCCGGCTTGGCCGGCAACGGGTTTCAACCGCGTATGGATTCGATGCGATGAACGTGCTCGTGGCGGAAGCGGAAACGCTGCTTTTGAACGCGGCCGTTTTCCGTCGTGCACGGCACCAGGTCCGTGGTGTAGGTCGTCGCGCCGTTGAACGGCGTGTTGTAGATGACGCGGGCGGCAATGCCGGGGCCGTGCTCCGGTTGCAGATGAACGATGTCGCCCACGTGGATGGGGGTGTCGTCCAGCGTATGGCTGGCGCGTCGGGTCAGTCGAGGTTGCATGGTGGTCATGTTGGGTACTCCAATCTAGCTATGTGTTGTTATGGCCCGCATCGTGCGGGCATTTCATGGTTTGCCGGACCTGAAGTCCAGCGTCGTATCGCGGTCTGCCGGAGAAAGCTCACCGTCGCAGATCTTGCGATCCGGTCGCCACGCCAGCCTGGACAAAGTCGCGGCATGGGTGGCACTCGTCATATGTTGTCCCAGTTACGTGACGGGAACATTGCTGCGGATGGCCTAATAGACTCGTCCGTAAGGATGAGAGCGGCCAAGCCACACACGTCACGTAAAAGCGCAAAAGCGAGCACAGACGCAAGTGCAAAAGAAATTGCACGGGCAAGCTCACACGCGTTTGCGCAGATGCTGCGAGAACCGACCGCAGCGGTTTCGAATCAAAAGACGTCTGGAATTTCGGTGCCTGATGCCGTGCTCACTAGGAGCAGCCCGGCATGATCCCGAAAACTGATTCGGTGGGACGACAACGGGGACGTTTTCAACGCCAGCGGATTTCCGTGTTTTTTATGGAGGACGGGGAAATCGCCAACGCGTTTCGCTGTGAGCATCAGTCTTTGTAGACCTGAATGCTACGCTCAGAGATAACGAGCTTTTTGGACTTTACGTGATCTGCCTTCAAAAGTCAACATCTTTGTTCCAACCTCGCCCTATATACGCCAAGGCAGCGGCGGGTCCCCGCAAGCGGCGCGTTGCGAACGCTAGAATGCCGCATTGCGCGACAGCGTCCGCCAGCGCATTCGTGGAGCTACCGGCCACCATGGCCCAGACCGATCCCAAACCCAATCTCGATCCCAGGCCCGATTTCAAGCTGGATCCCATCCTCGCCCTCTGCCTCGGCCTGGCGCCCGCGCGTGATTCGCGCGACCGGACGCGTTGCCGTTGAAGACAAGCGCCACCTCCCCCTCGTCGGCTGCCTCCGGCACCCTGGACGACTTGTGGCTGGCGGAAACGCTACGCCTGCGTGAGGAACATTGGGGTCCGGTGGATGACGTTCAGGCCGTGCGGCAGGCGCGCCTCGCGCCCGGTCCCCTGCCGCAACGGGTCCTGCTGCGGGCGCGCCTGCTCGGCCGGCAGACCGGACTGGATGCTTGCCTGGCTTCCTGGCGCCGCGCCGCCGGCATCGGCCTGACGTTGCTGGCGGGCATAGGCCTGATGGCCGGTATCGGCGCCGCGCTGGGTGCGCTGGGCGATGGCAGCCGTGCGGTCAACGTCCTGCATGCCTTGGGCGCTTTGCTGGGGCTGCACGCTCTGACTTTCCTGTTCTGGCTGGGTGCCAGCGCCGTGACACCGCGCGGCGCGGTCCAAGGCCTGGCCCGTGTCTGGCTGTGGGCCAGCCGGCGCCTGGCCCGCGGGCCGGATGCGGGTCTCGCCGCGCAGGCCTTGCTGAGTCTGCTGGCGCGTGGCGGCGGCTTGCGCTGGCTGTTCGGGGCGGTCAGCCATCTGGTGTGGCTGCTGGCGCTGACCGCCGCACTGGCTACGCTGCTGCTGGTGCTATCGACCGCCAGCTATCGCTTCATCTGGGCCACGACCTTGCTGGAACCGCAGACCTTCGTGCGCCTGACGGATCTGTTGGGTTGGCTGCCGGCGCGGCTGGGCTTCAGCGTGCCGGATGCCGCCCTGGTGGCGGCCAGCGACGGCACCCGCGCATTGCCCGCGCTGGCGCAGGCACAGTGGTCGATGTGGCTGATTGGCGCCCTGGTGATCTATGGCATCCTGCCCCGTCTGCTGGCGTGGTTGCTCAGCGTGTTCATGCTCAGACGGGCCCTGGCCGGCCTGCGGCTGGATCTGGACCTGCCAGGTTACGCCGGCCTGGCGTCGCGGCTGGCGCCCGTGGACATCCTGGACGACGACGCGCCGGCGCCGCCTGCGGGTTCGGGTTCGGGTTTGGGGCCATCCTTGGGTCACGCCAGCGCCGCCGCCGTGGGCGCGGCACCCACGCTGGTCGGGCTGGAGCTGGCGCCGGATCTGCCCTGGCCGCCCGTGCCCTTGCCGCCGACCGTGGCTGATGGCGGCAACCTGGACACACGTGAACAACGCCGCAAGCTGCTCGACGCCCTGGCGGCGCGGCCTGCACCGCGCCTGTTGATCGTCTGCGACACCCGACAGACGCCGGATCGCGGCGCGCTGGCCTTGATCGCGGAATTGTCCGCGGTCGCGCGCGACACGCGTCTTTGGCTGCTTGAAGCATCCGCGCGCACGGGTGCGCCGAGCGACGCTCAAGCCGGCGCCCACACTGACGCGCAAACCGGCGCCCATACCGACGCCCATACCGACGCCGCCCGCAGCGGCTTCCATATCAGCGCCCACACCGACACCGACGCGCTACCGTCGCGTGCCGCGGCGTGGCGCGACCAATTACGCGCGGCCGGTGTGGCCGATGAGGACCTGCTGCACGACGCCGAGCCGGCGCTGCGTTGGCTGGAGGCCGACCATGGTTGATGTATCCGACGATTCCGTCCGCCCGACCCCCGGCGCCGCGCCGGCGGCTGCGCCGTCGCAACCGCCCCGTCCACCGGTGGACGAAGCGCCGGCGCTGGCCGACCGTCCGCTGCAGATCGCCTTGGTCGGCCATACCAACACGGGCAAGACATCACTGTTGCGCACCTTGACCCGCGACGCCGGTTTCGGTGAAGTTGCCGACGCCCCTGGCACCACGCGCCGCGTGCAAGGGGCGCAGTTGCGCCTGGACGGCCGGCCGGTGCTGGCCTGGTTCGACACGCCGGGTATGGAAGACAGTGTGGCCCTGCTCGATTACGTCGACCGCCTGGCCGGCACGGAAAGGCTGGATGGCCCCGCTCGCATCCGCCGTTTCCTGGGCGCGCCCGAGGCCCGCGGGCGTTTCGAACAAGAAGCGCGCGTGCTGGGCAAAATGCTGGACTGCGATGCCGCGCTGTATGTGATCGACGCGCGCGACCCCGTGCTGGCCAAGCACCTGGACGAACTGGCACTGCTGGCGGCCTGCGGCAAGCCGCTGCTGCCGGTACTGAATTTCGTGCGCGCGCCCGCGCATCGCGCGCAGCAGTGGCGCGAGGCCATGGCGCGGCTGGGGCTGCACGCCTTGGTCGAGTTCGACACGGTGGCGCCGCCGCTGGACGGTGAACGCCAGTTATACATGCGCCTGGGCATGCTGCTCGACGCGCATGCGGCCAGGCTGCAGGCCTTGTCGGACCACCTTATGCAGCAGCGCGTGGATCGTCGCAAAGCGGCTGGCCGCCTCGCGGCCGGCATGCTGCTGGATGTTGCCGCCTTGCGGCTTAGCGCCGCGCCGGACGAAGAGGCGCTGCGTGCTGGCGCGCGCGATCTGCAGGATCGCGTACGTCAACGCGAACATGCCTGCATCGATGCCTTGCTCGCGCTCTACAACTTTCGCCGTGAAGACTATGCGGCGGAGGCCTTACCGCTGACCGGCGAACGGTGGGGCATGGATCTTTTCCATCCCCAGGCCTTGAAGGATGCCGGCGTCAGTGTCGGCATGGGCGTAGCCGCCGGCGCCATGGCGGGCGCCGCGGTGGACCTGATGCTGGCGGGCGTCAGCCTGGGCACGGCGGCACTGGTCGGTGCCGCCACGGGCGGCCTGTGGCAAAGCGCCACGCGCTACGGCCAGCGCTTGCTCGGCAAACTGCGCGGCTATCGCGAGCTGAGCATAGACGACGCCGTATTACGGCTGCTGGGCCTGCGCGCGCGCGGATTGATCAATGCACTGGATCAGCGAGGCCACGCGGCACGCGACCCGCTGCGCCTGGCCGAAGCGCAAAGCGCGGGCGATCAGCGTTGGCGTGAAGGCAAGTTGGCGCCTGAGTTGAAGGAAGCGCGCAGCAAACCGGAATGGTCCACGCTGAATCCGGGGCACGAAGACAGCCCGCGCCGTGCCGCCGCCCTGCGCGCCCTGGGTGAATACTTGTTGCGGGCTGATGGCGACACATAAGCGCGAAGCCTGGGTCCGAAACGAAGCCCCGCCGCGTGGGGCCGATGCGCAGAGCCGATGCTTGGGACCGACGCATGACGTCGACGCTCACTCGGACTGCGCGAAAGCACGCGCTCCGATCATGGCATGGTCGACTGAGAGTGATGGTGCCGGCTAGAGGAATCGAACCCCCGACCTTCGCATTACAAGTGCGCTGCTCTACCAACTGAGCTAAGCCGGCGTTGAGCGGTCCGCCGCAGGGGGCGGACCGCAAGGGACGCGTATTGTAAACGTCTATGGACCGTTGCGGCCGACGATAGCCGCGCGCTTACTTCACGATCGTCAAACGCGGCCGTGGCGGCGGATCGTCGCTGGGCGGGCCATCGTCTTGCGATTCGGCCTGGCCGTCCGGCGTATCCGGCGTGGGATTCTCGCCTTCCGCGGCTGGCTCGTCGGTCTGCACCTCGAAGCCCATGCCGGCGCCCGTCTCGCGCGCATAGATCGCGCTGACAGCCCCGATAGGCACTGAAACGTCTTCCACGATACCGCTGAAGCGGGCCTGGAATTCGATCAGGTCGTTGCCCAGCCGCAGCTGGTTGGTGGCCAGGTTGCCGATATTCAGCGTGATCTGGCCATCGCGCACATGCGCCGGCGGCACCATGGTGCGGGCGTTCACCTGCACCACGATGTACGGGGTATAGCCGTTATCCGTGCACCACTCATGCAGGGCACGGATCAAATACGGCTTGGTCGACGATTCACCCATGCCGATCCTTAACGACGCATCACTTTTTCAGACGGGGTCAGCGCTTCGATGTAAGCCGGACGCGAGAAAATGCGCTCGGCGTACTTCTGCAGCGGGGCCGCGTTCTTGGGCAGTTCGATGCCGTAGTGATCGAGGCGCCACAGCAAGGGGGCCACGGCCACGTCCAGCATGGAGAACTCGTCGCCCAGCATGTACTTGTTCTTCAACAGCATGGGCGCCAGTTGGGCCAAGCGGTCGCGGATGTTCTGGCGGGCACGGTCCAGACGCTTCTCGTCCGGCTTGCTGTTGCGGTCTTCCAGTTCCGACACGTGCACGAACAGTTCCTTTTCGAAGTTGAACAGGAACAAACGGGTGCGCGCGCGCATCACCGGATCGGCCGGCATCAGCTGCGGGTGCGGGAAACGCTCATCGATGTATTCATTGATGATGTTCGATTCGTACAGCACCAGGTCGCGTTCAACCAGGATGGGCACCTGGCCGTAGGGATTCATGACCGAGATGTCTTCGGGCTTGTTGTACAGATCGATGTCCCGGATTTCAAAATCCATGCCTTTTTCGAACAGCACAAAGCGGCAGCGTTGCGAAAACGGACACGTGGTTCCGGAATAAAGCACCATCATGGCGATAAGTCCTTGTATGAAAAGCGAAAGGCCAGCGCTGCCAATCTAGCAGGCGCTGGCCCCAATTGCCAGGGGGGCAGCAAGGGCGATGCTGCCCACGGAGGCTCCAGGAGCCCCGCCAGCCCCCGGCGGGGCAAGCTGGTTTACCGGACGTGCTTCCAGTAGGAAGCATTAAGGCGCATGGCCACGACCAGGAAGAGACCCAGGAATAGCAACACCCAGACGCCCAAAGCCTTGCGGAATTGAGCGACAGGTTCGGCCATCCAGGTCAGGAATGCACTGAGATCGGCGACGTCATTGTCGTACTGGGCGGTAAGCGCCGGGTTCGAGGCCTTGAACGTCGCGTTGAAGCTTTCACTGCCATGGAAATGCTCGACCGCTTCTTTCTTCACGGTGGCAAAACCCTGCGCATCATAAACGGTGGTTGTACGTTCCCAGCCGGGTTCGCCCCCCTTGCCTTCGACTTCGTGCATGGCCACCGTCGTCAACTCACGCGGACCTTGGCGTTCCCAGAGCACGTGCGGCATGCTCACATTAGGGTACACCAGGTTATTCCAGCCGGTCGGCCGGCTGGTATCGCGGTAGAAAGAACGCAGATAGGCGTAAATATAATCGGTTCCGGGCTGGCCTGCAGTCTGGGACTTGGCCCGGGCGATGACGGACAGGTCCGGCGGGGCGGTGCCGAACCACTTTTTGGCGTCCTTCGGTTGCATGGCCACCGTCATCAGATCGCCCACTTTCTCGCCCGTGAACAGCAGATTCTTGGTGATCTGCTCGTCGGTCAGCCCGATATCGTGCAGCTTGTTGTAGCGCATCGAGCTGGCCGCATGGCAGTTCAGGCAATAGTTGACGAAGAGTTTGGCCCCATTTTGCAGGGCGGCCATGTCGTTGGAACGGTCCGGTGCCCGATCCAAGGGATATCCACCTTCGGCCGCCAACGCGGCGGTACACGCGAGCATCATCGCCGCGGCAACCATCAGCTTCTTGATCATGATCATTCCGTTTCAGGTCCTGGGCTTAGTGGGCGTGAAAGACGACGCGGTCGGGTACGGGCTTGAAGGTGCCCAGACGGCTCCACACTGGCATCAACAGGAAAAACGCCAGGTAGTAGAGCGTGCCGATCTGTGATGTCAGGTTCAGCGCGGGCGATGGCGGCTGCGTGCCGACATAGCCGAGGACCACGAAATTGATCATGAAAATGGCGTACAGCACCTTGTGCCAATCCGGCCGGTAACGGATCGACTTGACGGGGGAATGGTCCAGCCACGGCAGGAAGAACAGGATGACCACGGTGCCGCCCATCGCCACCACGCCCCAGAACTTGGCGTCCAGGACACGCAACAGCACGGCGACGGCCACCAGGATGACCGGCACGATCACGCGCCATACACCCTTGAAGTTGCCTTTGAGGAACAGCGCGATGGCACCCAGTAGCGCGGCGCCGGACAGCACCCAGGTGAAGTCGTCGGTGGTCGCGCGCAGCATCGAATAGAAGGGCGTGAAGTACCACACCGGCGCGATGTGCGGCGGCGTCTTCAGCGAGTCGGCGGGAATGAAGTTGTTGTACTCGAGGAAGTAGCCGCCCATCTCCGGACCGAAGAACACGATGGCGGCGAACACGATAAGGAAGCCCGCCACGCCGACGATGTCATGCACCGTGTAATACGGGTGGAAAGGCACTCCGTCCAGCGGCCGGCCAAAGCGGTCCTTCGGACCTTGCTTGATTTCCACGCCGTCCGGGTTGTTCGAACCGACTTCATGCAAGGCCACCAGGTGCGCTGCCACCAGGCCCACCAGCACCAGCGGAATGGCGATGACGTGGAAGGCAAAGAAGCGGTTCAGCGTGGCATCGGACACGACGTAGTCGCCGCGGATGAAGATGGCCAGGTCCGGTCCGATGAAAGGAATGGCGGAGAACAGGTTCACGATCACCTGCGCGCCCCAGTACGACATCTGGCCCCAGGGCAGCAGATAGCCGAAGAAGGCCTCGCCCATCAGACAGAGGAAAATCGCCACGCCGAAGATCCAGACCAGTTCGCGCGGCTTGCGGTACGACCCATAGAACAGGCCGCGCAGCATATGCATGTAGACCACCACGAAGAACATCGACGCGCCGGTCGAGTGCATGTAGCGGATCAGCCAGCCGCCGGGCACTTCGCGCATGATGTATTCGACGGACTGGAACGCCCGTTCCGCATCGGGTTTGTAGTGCATCACCAGGAAGATGCCGGTGGTGATCTGGATCACCAGCACCAGCAGCGCCAACGAACCGAAGAAATACCAGAAGTTGAAATTCTTCGGGGCGTAGTACTCGGAAAGATGTGCCTTCCAGGTCGCGGTGGCAGGGAAGCGCCTGTCCACCCAACCCAGCAAACCTGTTGTCTCGACGTGTTTCTCGCCAGCCATGAAGCCGCTCCTTTGCTATACGTGGCGGGTTCCCCGCCCGGCGTATCTGATTCTTGTGTGCGCAGGCACACCCCTGTGCTCAGGGGCGTGGATCCTAGGCTTTGTTGTCTTCGTCGACACCGATGACGATGCGGGCGTCGGTCAAATACTGATACGGAGGCACTTCGAGGTTGTCCGGCGCGGGCTTGTTCTTGAACACGCGGCCGGCGAGGTCGAAGGTGGAGCCATGGCAGGGGCAGAGAAAACCGCCCTCCCAATTGGACGGCAGGCCGTCGCCGCCACCTGTCGCGAAGTGAGCGGTCGGCGAACAACCCAGGTGCGTACAGATGCCGACGCAAACGAACAGCTCGGGCTTGCGTGAGCGGTATTCGTTTTCGGCATACGCGGGCGTGAAGCCCGGCCGCTTGGATTGCGGGTCGGCAACCAGAGGATCGTTGACCTTGAGGCCTTCCAGCTGTTCTTTCGAACGATGGATGATCCAAACGGGCTTGCCACGCCATTCGACCGTGATCATCTGGCCGACGGGGATATCGCCAACGTTGACTTCAACGGGAGCGCCGGCCGCGCGGGCCTTGGCGGAGGGGGCAAAGGTACTGACAAAAGGCACGGCGGTTGCTACCCCTGCAACGCCACCCAGAGCACAGGCTGTTGTTACCCAAAAACGTCTAGATGGATCCGGCGGCAAATTGGTGGGTACTGCGCCTTCTTCATCTCCATGCACCATCGTGTTCTGACTCATCTTCCATCCTTGTTATGCGACCGCGGCCCGTTGGGCAACGGTGTGTAGCATCCCCCCTTAAAAGGGGTGTGGATATGTGGCTGGCCATTTGTAACAATGTAGCAACCGCGTATTATAGCCTCAGCCCAATCAAGGGCGTATCACAGCATAGGAGCACGTATGAGCAAAGCGACCGGATTTCTAAAGGACTTCCGCAACTTCGCCGTCAAGGGAAATGCCGTTGACCTGGCCGTCGGTGTGATTATCGGCGCGGCGTTCGGCAGGATCGTCGACTCCCTCGTGAAAGACATCGTGATGCCCATGATCAACTTCATTTTGGGTGGTTCGGTCGATTTCTCCAACAAGTTCATCGTTTTGCACATGCCCGAGGGTTACAACGGCCCGATGACGTATGCCGAAATCCTCAAGGCGGGCGGCAACGTCTTCGCCTGGGGCAACTTCGTCACCATCCTGATCAACTTCATCCTGCTGGCCTTCATCATCTTTCTGATGGTCAAGGCGATCGCCGGTGCGCGTTCGCGCCTGGATGCCGCGCCTGGCGGCCCCACCGCCGACCAGAAGCTGCTGACGGAAATCCGCGACCTGCTCAAGGCGCAAGCGGCGCAGCAGGCCGCCGTGCAACCGCTGCAACAGCCGCAATCGCCGCGCGGGCCGGGTGTTTGATCGATTCGGTCGGGTGAGTAATCGATCCGGTTTGCAGGTCCTAGACCGGATTGTCGATATCGACGAAGTCCACGCGGATGCCGAACTGGCGCGCCACGGCTTCGCCCAGCGCCTGCGCGCCATAGCGTTCGGTGGCATGGTGGCCGGCACTGATGAAGGTGGTGCCGGTTTCGCGTGCCGTGTGGACGCAGTGCTCGGAGATTTCGCCCGTGATGTAGACCTGCGCGCCGGCATCCAGCGCGTCGGTGTACATGCCCTGGGCACCGCCGGTGCACCAGGCGATGCGGCCGACCGGCTGAGCCGGATCGCCGATCACTTGCGGCGTGCGTTGCAGGCGTTCGGCGATGCGGGCCGACAGCTCGCCTACCGTTGCAATGCCGGGCGCGCTGCCCAGCCAGATCAGGTTGTCGTGGCCACACGTGCGCGGGTTGCCGCTGGCGTCCGCGTCCGGCTCCAGGCCCAGCACGCGCGCCAACTGCGCGTTGTTGCCCAATTGCGGATGCGCGTCCAGCGGCAGGTGGTAGGCGAACAGGTTCAGGTCATGCGCCAGCGTCAGCGCCAGTCGCGTACGGCGCGGGCCGCGCACGCGGGCGTCTTCGTTGCGCCAGAACCAGCCGTGGTGTACCAGCAACGCATCGGCGCCGCGTTCGATCGCTACGCGCAGCAAGGCTTCGGTGGCGGTGACTCCAGCGATAATATGGCCCACCGATGCCTTGCCTTCCACCTGCAGACCGTTCGGCGCGTAATCCTTGAAGCGCGCCGGTTGCAGCGTCTGGTCCAGCCAAGCCGCCAGTTCGTGGGTCTCAATTCTGTTCATCGCTTTGCCTTTCTAAATTCATGCGTCGACTTTGGCTGATATTTGCCCAGGCCGTCACGGTCAGTCTTGCCATTCTATTCGTGGTCTCCGCCCTGCGGCCCGATTGGGTGAGCCTGGGCGGTCGCGCCAAGCCCCCCGTTGCGGATACGGAGCCGCAGGCCGCGGCGCCCGAGCCGGTGCGTCCCGCGCCCTTGTTGTCCTTCGCCGGCGCGGTGGCGCGGGCGGCACCGGCCGTGGTCAATGTCTACACGGCCAAGCATGTCGACGTGCCCTCGATTCCCCAGTCCAACGATCCGGTCCTGCGCGGCTTGATGGGACAGTTGCCAAATACGTCGCGGCGCCATGAGTCGACCAGCCTGGGGTCGGGCGTCATCGTGCGCGCCGGCTACGTGCTGACCAACTATCACGTGGTGGAAGCCGCCGATGCGATCGAGGTGGCCTTGGCCGACGGCCGGGAAACCGCCGCCCAGGTGGTAGGCGCCGATCCGGATACCGACCTGGCGGTGCTCAAGCTGCCCGCGCAGTTCGGCGAGACGCCCGTGGCCACGCTGGGGGCCGATGTCGGCCTGAAGGTGGGCGACATCGTGCTGGCGATCGGCAATCCTTTCGGGGTGGGGCAAACGACCACCCAAGGCATCATATCGGCGCTCGGGCGCAATCGCCTGGGGCTGAACTCCTATGAGAATTTCATCCAGACGGATGCGGCCATCAACCCCGGCAATTCGGGCGGCGCGCTGATCGATGCGGCCGGCAACGTGGTCGGCATCAATACCGCCATCTACTCGCAGTCGGGTGGCTCGCTGGGCATCGGCTTCGCCGTTCCCATCGATACGGCGCGCGCGGTCATGGACGAAATCATCCGTTCCGGCCAGGTCAAGCGCGGCTGGCTGGGCGTCGAACCGCAGGACCTGACGCCAGAACTGGCGCGTGCCTTCCGCCTGTCCAGCAACAGCGGCGTCATCATCGCGGGTGTGATGCGCGACGGCCCGGCGGGACGGGGCGGTCTGAAGGTGGGCGACATCGTGCGCAGCCTCGACGGCAACGAGGTGCAGAACACGACGTCGATGCTGGCGATGATCGCCCTGCTGCCACCCAATCAGGAAGTGGTGGTGACCGTATTGCGCAATGGCCGCCTGATGAACCTGAAGGTCAAGATTGGCGTGCGGCCGCAGCGGCCAAAGTAGACGGCAACCGTCCCTGGGCGATCAGGCGCACCACCGCGACGATCTTGCGGCGCTCGGCGGCGGTCAAGGTGGCCATCAGACGCTTCATCTCCGCTTCATCGTCCTCGCCACGCGGCGAGGGCCGCGGCACGCGCAGGGGCTGCGAGAGGGTGGGCGGGCGCACGCGCGGCGCGTGCTCTTCGCCGCGCAGCCAGTCCGGGCTGACGGACAAGGCATAGGCCAGCTTCCCCACGGTGGAGTAGGACGGCACATAGCCAGGGCGGTCGGCGAGTATGCGATGAATGGAGGTTTGCGGTACACCTGACAAGCGGGCCAGGTGCCGCTGGCTGCGAATGCCGCGCCAGCGCATCAACGAAGAAAGGCGGTCAGCGATGTTCATGCGGCTACTGTACGGACCGGTACCGCAGCCGACAAGCGTGAATCGGTCCTGTTTTTGTCTCTGCGTTCGGAGGTTGGGGTAGGAATAATCCGACGACCCCCGTCGAGACAAGCGCGCGCGAACCTTATTCCTTTTCCACCAGCGCGTTTTCGCTGCCGCTGGTGGCGTTCTTGCGGGGGCGCACCATGCGGGCGCAGATCAGGCCCAGTTCGAACAGCAGGCACAGCGGCACCGCCAGCAGGAACTGACTGACCACGTCGGGCGGCGTCACCACCGCGGCGATGACGAAGGCGCCCACCACCACATAGCCGCGCGCGGCGGCCAGCTTCTTGACGTCCACCACGCCGAAGCGCACCAGCAGCACCACGATCACGGGCACTTCGAACGTAATGCCGAAGGCCAGGAACATGGTCATCACGAAACCAAGGTAGGCCTCGATGTCCGGCGCCGTGGTGATCGAATTGGGCGCGATGTTGGCGATGAAGTGGAAGATGGTATGGAAGACGACGAAATAGCAGAACGCCATGCCGGCGATGAACAGCACGGTGGTCGAGACGATCAGCGGCAGCGCCAGGCGTTTCTCGTGCTTGTACAGGCCGGGAGCGACGAAGGCCCACGCTTGCCACAGGACCACCGGCAGGGCAATGATGAACGCCGCCATCATGGTCACCTTCAGCGGCACCATGAAAGGCGTGATCACGCCGATGGCGATCATGTGCGTGCCTTCGGGCAGCGACGCCAGCATGGGGCGCGCCAGCAGGTCATAGATCTTCGCGGTGCCTGGATACAGGAACAGCACGACGAAGACAGCCAACACCGCCAGCACCGCGCGGATCAGGCGCGAGCGCAGCTCGATGAGGTGGGACATGAAGCTGTCTTCTTGTCCTTCTTCTTGTGGGACTTCCTGGCTCACGTGGGCGTACCGGTAGTAGGCGGTTGAGTAGCTGCCGCCGTCGAGGCGGGGGTAGCGGTTTGCGGCGGCGTGGACGCGGTCCCGGTCGCGACCCTCGGATGACCCGCGACTTCAGCGGGGATCGTCAGGCCGGGCGATGCTTGTGCCGTTGCTGGGATGGCGGCCGCCGGCAAGGCGCCGGTTTCGACCCGGGTGCCGGCCGTGGGGTCGGCACCCACGATGGCGGCGGATCCCGTGGCAGGCTCCGCCGCGGCAGGCGCCGTGGATGCCCCGGCAGCGGTGGCCGCATCAGCCGTGGTCTCGACATGGGCCGGCTGCCCGTCCTCGTCCACCACGGGTGTCGACAGCGACAGGGCGCCGCTGGCTGCCTTGGCGGCGTCATCCAGTTCCTGGCGCAGCGCCTGGGCCGGCTCGCGCAAGGCTTCGGTGGTGTCGCGCATCGACGTCTGCACGGTCTGCGCGGCATCCTCCATCTCGCTCTTGAACTTGCGCAGCTCGTCCAGTTCGATCTCGCGACGGATATCGCCTTTGACGTCATTGACGTAGCGCTGCGCGCGCCCCAGCAAATGGCCAACCGTGCGGGCGACCTTGGGCAGACGTTCGGGACCGATGACGATCAGCGCAATGACGCCGATCACCATCAGCTCCCCCATACTCATATCAAACATACGACGGCCGTAGTGGGAATAGGCACCCGCCGGCGGCCGCGCTGCGGCCAACCACGCATGGCGCGGGCTGCGGGATCAGGAGTGGGTCTTTTCCTTGGCCTGGACGTCGATGGTGTCACCACCGACACGCTGCTGCACCGTGGGTTCGGCTTCGCGTTCGGCGCGATCGCCGTTGGCGTCCTTCATGCCGTCCTTGAAGCCCTTGACGGCACCACCCAGGTCGCCGCCGATATTGCGCAGCTTCTTCGTACCAAAAATCATCGCCACCACGACGAGGACGATCAACCAATGCCAAATGCTGAGACTGCCCATGACGGTTCTCCGTAATCAAGCGTTCGGGGCTGCGCGACCCGCCCAGGGCCGTGAACCGCCAATAATGTGGAAATGCAGATGCGGGACTTCCTGTCCGCCTTCGACGCCGGAATTGACGACGATGCGGAAGCCGCCTTGCGGGCCCGGATTGCAGCCGTTTTCGGCCGCCAATCGAGGCGCCAACGTCATCATTCTACCCAACCAGCCCGCGTCCTCGGGTGTCACGTCCTGCATGGACGCGATATGGCGGCGCGGGATGAGCAGAAGATGCACCGGCGCGGCGGGATTGATGTCGTGGAAGGCGACGAAGTCTTCGTCTTCGTACACCTTCTTGGACGGAATTTCGCCACGGCCGATCTTGCAGAAGATACAGTTTTCGCTCATGAGACCTCGATAGGGAATGGCGGCCTGGAATTCGATTTCAGGACGCCGGCCGGCTGGCTTTTTCCACCAGGCCGGACATGCCCTCGCGGCGGGCCAGCTCTGCCAGCACGTCTTCGGGGCGCAGATTGTAGTGAGCCAAGGCGACAAGACAATGAAACCACAGGTCGGCGGTTTCATAGACGATCTTTTCCGCCACGCCATCCTTGGCGGCCATGACCAGTTCCGTGGCCTCTTCGCCGATCTTCTTCAGGAAGGCATCCGGGCCGCGCGCCAGCAGCTTGGCCGAGTAGGACGATGCCGGGTCGCCGCCGTTGCCCGGGCGGCGCGTTTCCAGCATGTCGGCGATGCGCGCCAGCACGTCCGCATTCAGAGGGGCGTTCATTTGTAGATCAGCTCCGGATCCTTGAGGACCGGATCCACGGTGGTCCAGGCCGCATCCGCGTCCTGGCCATCCAGGCGGCGGTAGAAGCAGCTGGCGCGGCCGGTGTGGCAGGCGATGCCGCCCTGCTGCTCTACCTTGAGCAGCACCACGTCGCCATCGCAATCCAGGCGCAGCTCGCGCACCAGTTGCGCGTGGCCGGACTCTTCGCCCTTGCGCCACAGGCGCTGGCGCGAGCGCGACCAGTACACGGCGCGACCGGTAGCGGCGGTCTCGGCCAATGATTCGCTATTCATCCAGGCCACCATCAGGATCTGGCCATTGGCGGCGTCCTGAGCAATGGCGGGTATCAGGCCGTTGGCGTCGAATTCGACGTCGGCCAACCAGGCGGGGGTGTTATCCATCATGCGTCCAATCGTACCGCAATGCCTTGATCGGCCATGAAACGTTTGCATTCGCCCACGGTGTGTTCGCCATAGTGGAAGATGCTGGCGGCCAGCACCGCGCTGGCGCGGCCGGCGGTGACGCCGTCAGCCAGATGCTGCAGCGAGCCGACGCCGCCCGAGGCGATCACGGGCACGGGCACGGCATCGGACACGGCGCGGGTCAACGCCAGATCGAAGCCGGACTTGGTGCCGTCGCGGTCCATGCTGGTCAGCAGGATCTCGCCGGCGCCGTACTGGGCCATGCGGCGCGCCCATTGCACGGCATCGATGCCGGTGGCCTTGCGCCCGCCATGGGTGAACACTTCCCAGCGGTCCTCTTCGCCAGCGGCCGACACCCGGCGCGCATCGATGGCGACCACGATGCATTGCGAGCCGTGGTAGTCCGCCGCGGCGCGCACCAGTTCCGGATTGGCCACGGCCGCGCTGTTGATGCTGATCTTGTCGGCGCCGGCGTTGAGCAGGCGCTGGATGTCCGAGACCTGGCGCACGCCTCCACCCACCGTCAGCGGAATGAAGACCTGCGAGGCGACCTGCTCGATGATGGGCAGGATCAAGTCGCGGCCATCGCTGGTGGCGGTGATGTCCAGGAACGTCAATTCGTCGGCGCCCTGCTGGTCGTAACGGCGGGCGATCTCGACCGGGTCGCCCGCGTCGATCAGGTTGACGAAGTTCACGCCCTTGACGACCCGCCCGGCGGTCACGTCCAGGCAGGGAATGATGCGCCGCGTCAAGGCGTTGACTTCAGGGGCGGCAGACGCTGAGCCCCCTGCGTTCAAGCCCGCTTGCGCACCCGTCTTGCTCGATGCTCGATCTGTCATTGCTTGGCCAGTTCGTCGGCGCGCGTCTGCGCCGACTGGAAATCGAGCGCGCCTTCGTAGATGCTGCGGCCCAGGATGGCGCCTTCGACGCCCTCTTCCTCCACGGCGCACAGGGCTTCGATGTCCTGGATGCCGGCGATACCGCCCGAAGCGTAGATGGGTATGCGCACGTGCTGCGCCAGGCGCACGGTGGCATCCACGTTCACGCCGGACAGCATGCCGTCGCGGCCGATGTCGGTGTAGATGATGGCCTCGCAGCCGTAGTCCTCGAACTTGCTGGCCAGATCGAGCACGTCGTGGCGGGTCAGCTTGCTCCAGCCATCCGTGGCGACCTTGCCGTCGCGCGCGTCCAGGCCGACGATGATGCTGCCGGGGAAGGCGCCGCAGGCATCGTGCAGGAAGCCAGGATTCTTGACCGCCGCGGTGCCGATGATGACGTAGGCAATGCCGCTGTCGAGATAGCGTTCGATGGTGTCGAGGTCGCGGATGCCGCCCCCGATCTGCACCGGAATTTCATCGCCGACGGCGTCGACGATGGCCTTGATGACGGCCTCGTTGCGCGGTTTGCCGGCAACGGCGCCATTCAAGTCCACCAGATGCAGACGGCGTGCGCCTTGTTCCAGCCAATGGGTGGCCATGGCGGCGGGATCTTCGGAGAACACCGTTGCATCGTCCAGGTCTCCCTGGCGCAGGCGGACACAGCGCCCGTCTTTAAGGTCGATGGCGGGGATCAGCAGCATGATTGATAGCGCGTAAGAATTTTCGTTGGTCGGAACAGAATGGGCCTGGGCTGGCAGGCGCTGACGCCGCTTGGGGCGGCATCAGACACTTATGGGCGCCAGTCTACAAAATTGCGATACATGCGCAAGCCATGCTCGGCACTCTTTTCGGGGTGGAACTGCACCGCGAAAATGTTAGCCGTCGCTACCGCGCAGGTAAAGGAACCGCCGTAATCGCTTTCCCCAACAATAATCGAAGGATCGGCGGGCACGGCGTAATAACTATGCACGAAATAGAAGTGCGTCTGGTCCGGAATACCTGCCCACATAGGATGAGAGCGCGACTGCCGCACTTGGTTCCAGCCCATGTGCGGCACCTTCAGCAGTTCCTGCTGCGGCTGGGCCGGGTGTTCTTCATAGGCACCGATGGGCGCGGCGTACTGCGGGCCGCTGAAACGGTGCACCACGCCCGGGAAAATGCCCAGGCAGATGGTGGGACCTTCCTCGCTGGTGTCGAACAGCATTTGTTCGCCCACGCACACGGCCAGAAGCGGCTTGTCGCGGGCGGCGCGCTTGACGGCGTCGCGCAGGCCCGACTCGTTGAGCGTGCGCATGCAGTCCGCCATGGCGCCCTGGCCGGGGAAGACCACGCGGTCGGCCGCGTCGATGTCGGCGGCCTGGTTGCAGATACGGATGTCGGCGTCCGGCGCGGCGTGCGCGAGCGCGCGCGCCACCGAGTGGAAATTGCCCATGCCGTAGTCGACGATAGCGATGGTAGTCACGAAGGTATGCCCGATAGCCTGATTACAGAACGCCCTTGGTGGACGGCACCACGCCCTGGCTGCGCGGGTCGCGCTCGATTGCCATGCGCAGTGCGCGGCCACAGGCCTTGAAAACGGTTTCGCACTGGTGATGCGCGTTCTGGCCGCGCAGATTGTCCACGTGCAGGGTGATCAGCGCGTGGTTGACCAGGCCCTGGAAGAACTCGCGGGTCAGGTCGACGTCGAATTTGCCGATGTGCGAGCGCGTGAACGGCACGTGGAATTCCAGGCCGGGACGGCCGGAGAAGTCCACCACCACCCGCGACAGGGCTTCGTCCAGCGGCACGTAGGCATGGCCGTAGCGCATGATGCCCTTCTTGTCGCCGATGGCGACCGCGATGGCTTGGCCCAGCGTGATGCCGACGTCTTCCACCGTATGGTGGTCGTCGATGTGCAGGTCGCCGTCGCACTTCACCTCCAGATCGATCAAGCCGTGGCGGGCGATCTGATCCAGCATGTGATCGAGGAAAGGCACGCCCGTGTCGATGGCCTGGCGGCCGGTGCCGTCCAGGTTGATGGCCACGTGGATGCGCGTTTCATTGGTATTGCGGGTAATTTCGGCGGTACGCATGGAGTACTCGTAAAGAACGTTCGTATGAGCGGGCGGGCCAGAGGCTCAGGCGGCGGATCGCTTGGCCAGACCCGCGGGATGCGTGCAATGGCCCAGGATTTCCCGCAGCGCGGCCAGCAGCGCCGCGTTTTCCGCAGGGGTGCCGATGGAGATACGCAGGCAGTTATGCAGCAAAGCGTCACCTCCACCGAAGGCACGGACCCATATTTTGCGCGATTTCAGCGCTTGATGCACGGCATCCGCTCCTAACTCCCCCGAAAACCGCAGCAGGATGAAGTTGGCGGAGGACGGATAGACCGTCGTGCCGGGCAGTTCGGCCAAGGCCCGCGCCAACGGTTCGCGGTCGGCGCGCAGCTGTGCCGCCTGGCGGTCCAGCACCGGTTTATGGCGCAGCACGGCCAACATCACCGCTTCGGTCAACACGTCGACGTTATAAGGCGGGCGGACTTTGTCGAACTCGCTGATCCAGGCAGCCGGCCCGGCCAGATAGCCGAAACGCAGGCCGGCCAGGCCCAGTTTGGACACGGTACGCAGCACCACGGCATTGGCGAATTCGGCCGCGCGCGGCATCCAGGTGTGGTCGGCGAACGGCTGGTAGGCCTCGTCGATGACCACCAGGCCCGGCGCCGCATCGAGTATGGCCTGCACGGCCGCGGCCGGCCACAGGCCACCCGTCGGATTGTTGGGCAGGGCCAGGAAGATGACCTTGGGCTTGTGCGTGGCGATGGCGGCCAGCATGGCGGGCAGATCCAGTTCCAGGCTGGCGGTGAGGGGCACGCCGACGTAGCGGGCGTGGTTGTAGCGCGCCGCCATCTCGAAGATGACGAAGGACGGTGCCGGCGCCAGCACCACGTCGTCCGGCTCGCAGCAGGCCTGCACGATCAGGTGGATCAGCTCGTCCGAGCCGTTGCCGAACAGCAGTGCGGCTTGCGCCGGAATGTCGAAGGCCTCGCGCACCGCCTGGTGCAGGGCCGCGGCGTCGCCAGGGTAGCGGTTTAGGGCCGTGGCCCACACGGCGGTGGCGATGTCCTCGCGCACGTCGTCCGGCAGCGGGTACGGATTCTCCATGGCATCCAGCTTGATGCCGCCTTCGGCATGGCCGACGGCATAGGCCGCCAGGGCCTGGATGTCGCGGCGCACGGTGGCGGCCGCGGCCTGCGAGGCACCGCGCGCGTTCTGGTTCATGGTTTGTCGAGCCGGTATTCGGCGCTGCCGGCGTGCGCCTGCAGGCCTTCGCCGTAGGCCAGTTCGGCGGCGATGCGGCCCAGCGTCTGGGCGCCCTCGCGCGAAACCTGGATCAGGCTGGAACGTTTCTGGAAATCATAGACCCCCAGCGGCGACGAAAAACGCGCGGTGCGCGAGGTCGGCAGCACGTGATTGGGCCCGGCGCAGTAGTCGCCCAGTGATTCGGAGCTGTAGCGGCCCATGAAGATGGCGCCGGCGTGGCGGATGCGGTCGGCCCACTGCTGCGGGTCGACCGTGGAGATTTCCAAGTGCTCGGGCGCGATGTCGTTGGCGATGGCGCAGGCTTCTTCCAGGTCGCGCACCAGGATCAGGGCACCCCGGTTGGCCAGGCTGGTGCGCAGGATATCGGCGCGCGGCATGGTCGGCAGCAGGCGCTCGATGGCGGCGGCCACCTGGTCCAGATAGGCGGCGTCCGGACAGAGCAGGATGGCTTGCGCCAGCTCGTCGTGCTCGGCCTGCGAGAACAGGTCCATGGCGATCCAGTCCGCCGGCGTCTGGCCGTCGCAGATGATGAGGATTTCGCTGGGACCGGCGATCATGTCGATGCCCACGGTGCCGTAGACACGGCGTTTCGCCGCTGCCACATAGGCGTTGCCGGGGCCGACGATCTTGTCGACTTGCGGGATGATGGCCGTGCCATAGGCCAGCGCGCCCACCGCCTGGGCGCCGCCGATGGCGTAGGCGCGGTCGACGCCGGCGATGGCGGCGGCGGCCAGCACCATGGGATTGCGCACGCCGTCCGGCGTCGGCGTCACCATGATCAGCTCCGGCACGCCGGCGACCTTGGCGGGAATCGCGTTCATCAGCACCGACGACGGATACGCCGCCTTGCCGCCCGGCACATACAGGCCGACGCGGTCCAACGGGGTGATCTTCTGGCCCAGCACGGTGCCGTCGGCTTCGGTGTAGGTCCAGGTTTCGCTACGCTGGCGCTCGTGGTAAGCGCGCACGCGGGCGGCGGCGGCTTCCAGGGCTTCGCGCTGGGCGGCGGGCAGCGATGCCAGGGCGGCGTGCCAGCTGTCCTTGGGAATTTCCAGGGCGGCGACGCTGTCGGCCGGCACGCGGTCGAAGCGGCGCGTGTATTCCAGCAGGGCGTCGTCACCGCGCGTGCGCACGGCATGCAGGATGTCGGCCGCGCTGCGGTCTATGGATTCGTCTTCCGAGGCTTCGAAAGCGAGCAGTTGGCGCAGGGCGGAGGCGAAGCCCGGATCGCGGGCGTCGAGGCGGTTGATCAGTGCCATGGTGTTCATCCTTTAGCTCACGACAGGCGTGGCGCTGGCCTTCTGGAAGGCGTCGAGCAGCGGCTGCAGGCGGTCGCCCCGCGTTTTCAGCGCGGCCTGGTTGACCACCAGGCGCGAGGAGATATGCATGATGTCCTCCACCGCGACCAGGTTGTTGGCGCGCAGCGTGCCGCCCGAGGACACCAGGTCGACGATGGCGTCGGCCAGGCCCACCAAGGGCGCCAGCTCCATCGAGCCATACAGCTTGATCAAGTCCACGTGCATGCCTTTGGCGGCGAAGTGTTCGCGTGCCGCTGTCACGTACTTGGTGGCCACGCGCAGGCGCGCGCCCTGGTGGACGGCTTTCTCGTAATCGAAACCGGTGGGCACGGCCACGCACAGGCGGCATTTGGCGATGTTCAGGTCGATGGGCTGGTACAGGCCGCCCGGATGCTCGGCGGCATGTTCGATCAGCACATCCTTGCCGGCGATGCCCAGGTCGGCCGCGCCGTATTGGACATAGGTCGGCACGTCGGAGGCGCGCACGATGATCAGGCGCAGGCCGGGATCGCTGGTCGGGATGATCAGCTTGCGGGAATTTTCGGGATTCTCCGTGACCTCGACGCCGGCCGCGGCCAACAGCGGCAGGGTTTCCTCGAAAATGCGGCCTTTGGAAAGGGCCAGCGTCAGCGGCGCATCCTGGCGGCCGTTCTGGGAGATGGAGCTCATGCGGTTTCCTTGCCGTATCGAGTCTTTATTGGGGGCAACGCGCCAGGATACAAGCGGCGCGGCGCGCGCATCAGCGCCCGGCTTCGTATTCCGTCGGGGTCAAGGTGCGCATGGACAGGGCGTGGATTTCCGCCTTCATGCGGTCGCCCAGGGCGGCGTACACGAGCTGATGGCGGGCGATGGGCCGTTTGCCTTCGAAAGCCGTGCTGACGATGACGGCGTCGAAATGCGAGCCGTCGCCCTGCACGTCGATGTGCTCACAGGACAGGCCGTCGAGTATGTATTGTCGGACTTGTTCGGGAGTGGGAAGCATGGTCGTCAATTCCGGAGTTTGTAGCCGCTGGCCAGCAGGCGTATCGCATAACCGGCCAGTGCCAGGAACACCACGCCCACCACCGCCAGGCTGCGCCAGGGCGACACGTCGGAAACCGAGAAGAAGCCGTAGCGGAAGCCGTCGATGGTGTAGAACAGCGGGTTCCAATGCGATACGCCTTGCCAGAAAGCCGGCAGCGTATGGATGGAGTAGAACACGCCGGACAGGAAGGTCGCCGGCATGATGAGGAAGTTTTGGAACGCCGCCAGCTGGTCGAATTTCTCCGAGTACAGGCCGGCCACCAGGCCCAGGCTGCCCATGATGCCGCAGGCCAGCACGGCGAATACCAGCACCCACAGCGGGTGGGCGGGATGCAGCGGGGTGAAGAACAGCGCCACCACCCACACGCACAGGCCCACCGCCAGGCCGCGCACGATGGCGGCCAGCACGTAGGCCCCGAACAGGTCCCGGTAGGACAGCGGCGGCAGCAGGATGAACACCAGATTGCCCGTGATGCGGCTCTGGATCAGGGACGACGAGGGATTGGCGAAGGCATTCTGCAGCATGCTCATCATCATCAGGCCCGGGATCAGGAAGGACGTGTAGGCCACGGTGCCGTACACCTGGACCTTGTCCTGCAGGACCTGCGCGAAGACCACCAGATACAGCAGAGCGGTAATGACCGGCGCGGCGATGGTCTGGAAGCTGACCTTCCAGAAGCGCAGCAGCTCCTTGCGCAGGAGCGTGGGAAAGCCGGAGCCTGCGTTCAGGTCGGGCGCCACCAGGGGCAGCGCGCGCGGTTCGATGGGCGGCGTCACGACAGCACCTCCGTCAGGCGCGTTTCCTCGTCCTGTTGATCCTCGCCGTGCATGATGCGCACGAAGGCGTCTTCCAGGTCGACGCCGCCGACGCGGGCCAGCAGCGCCTGGGTGGTGTCCAGCGCAACGATGCGGCCGCCCTTGAGCATGGCGATGCGGTTGCACAGCGCTTCCGCTTCTTCCAGGTAATGCGTGGTCAGCATGATGGTGTGGCCGGCCTTGTTCAGGCGCACGATGAATTCCCATAGCGTGCGGCGCAGATCGACATCCACGCCCGCGGTGGGCTCGTCCAGCACGATGACCGGCGGCCGATGCACCAGCGCCTGGGCGACCAGCACACGCCGTTTCATGCCGCCCGAGAGCGCGCGCATATTGCTGTCGGCCTTGTCGGCCAGCCCCAGGTTGAAGAGGATTTCGTCGATCCAGTCGTCATTGCGGCGCAGGCCGAAATAGCCGGACTGGATGCGCAGGGTTTCGCGCACGGTGAAGAAAGGGTCGTAGACCAGTTCCTGCGGCACCACGCCGAGCGAGCGGCGGGCAATGCGATAGTCATCGATGACATCGTGGCCACAGATGCTGGCGCGGCCGCTGCTGGCGCGGGCCAGGCCGGCCAGGATGGAAATCATGGTGGTCTTGCCGGCCCCATTGGGACCAAGCAGCCCGAAGAACTCACCGTGCTCGATGTTCAGGCTGACGTTGCGCAGGGCCTGGAAACCAGGTTTGGCGGGTTTACCCAGCCATTTCTTCCACCCGGGATTGCGCGGGGTGTAGATTTTCGAGACGTTTTCGAGACAAACGGCGGACATGGGACGGCGAAGAGCCCGTAAAAGAGCGAATCCCGCATTATACGGTCGCCGCTGACGGGGAAGCCCGGGCGGGGCGCGGGGTTATCGCGCGGGCCGCCGGGCAGGCACCGCTCATTTGCCGGATTTACTGATTGCGCTGGTTCAGCGCCTTGATCAGGCCATCGATGCCGTTCTGGTTGATCTGCTGGGCGAACTGGTTGCGGTAGTTCTGGATCAGCCAGATGTTTTCCACATTCAGGTCATAGATCTTCCAGCCGGAACTGGTCTTTTCCAGGCGGTAGTCGACGCTGGTGTTCTGGCCGTTGGACTGGCTGATCTGGGTGCGGACCACCAGATCGTCGGCCTTGGCGTCGCCACGGAAGGGCAGCGTCTTGGAGACGGTCTGGTTGTCCACGCGGGTCAGGGCGCCGGCATAGGTACGGACCAGCGTGCCGCGGAAGGCTTCCGCCAGTTCCTTCTGCTGGGCCGGCGTGGCCTGGCGCCAGTAACGGCCCGCGCTCAGGCGGGTGGTTTTCTCGAAGTCGACATAAGGCAGGATGTGCTGCATCACCACCTGGTTGACGCGGGCGACATCGCCGGCTTGCGCGCCACCACCGGCCTTCAGGGCGGCCAGGGCTTCATCGGCAACCTGCTGAACGAATTTGTCCGGCGCGCCAGTGGCGTCCGGCGCCGCGTGCGCCGCTTGGGCGGCACCCAGGCCGAGCAGACCCACCAGGGCCAGGCGTTGCAACAGGGAAATAGCGGGGAACCGCATGGAAACTCCTTACAGATACGGAAAGCGGCGGCACACCGGCAAACGGCGTGCCGCGCGAATTTAGCGCTTGGCCGGCGCGACCGTGCCCGACTGATTGGCGCCGGGCGCCGGGACCGTGGCGGGCGTCGTATTGGGCACAGTCTTGGGCACAGTCGTGGACGATGCCGGCGTCGTGGACTTGGCGTCCGGGGCGTCGTCGTCGCTGTAGTCGGGCAGGTTGTCCTGACCCCTCTGGCCCAACACCATGGCGTTGCGGCGTTGCAGATACGCATCACGCACGAAGCTGTAGGGATCCAGGGCGATACGGTCGACGGTGTCGGTGGCATCCAGCAGGCTGGCGCGGCGGTCGATGATTTCCAGGCCATACAGCGAGTTGCGCACCCGCACGTTCTCGATGGCGCCCACGCTGGTGTAGGTATTGCCGAAGAAATCGCCGGTCAGGCCCACCCCGTCACGCACCGAGCTGGGGCCCCAGAACGGCAGCACCAGGTAGGGACCCTGGCCGAAGCCCCAGACGCCCAGGGTGGTACCGAAGTCGTTGGGGATGCGCGGCTGGCCGTTGGCCGTGGCGACGTCGATACATCCGCCCACGCCCAGCGTGGTGTTGAACAGGAAGCGGCCCACCGTGTTGATGGCATCCAGGCCGCGCCCCTGCAACATGCTGTTGGCGGCGGCCCACACGTCGGCGATGTTGTTGAACATATTGTGTACGCAGGTGCGCACCGGCTGCGGCGTGACGTAGGTGTAGCCCACCGAGATCGGGCGCAGGAAGTTGCGGTCCACCGTGTCATTGAACGAATACACGCCCCGGTTGAAGCCTTCCCACGGGTCGCGCGGGTCGGGTTGCTGCACGGACGCGCAGCCTGCCAGGGTCAGTCCGGCCGCGGCCAAGGAGGCGACGCGCAAAAGACCGGTCCAGTAGAAAGAGGGGCTGTTCATATTGTTTCTTGTATCTATCAGGCTTCTCGGAGGAGACATCCGCGTCCAAGGACGCCGGGCGTCACGGAAGTACTCAATGCTTGGGGGCCGCGTCCCCGGCCGGCGCGGAACCCTGCTTTTCGGCCGATCCATAGAGGAACTGGCTGATCAGGTTTTCCAAAACGACGGCGCTTTGTGTATAGCGGATTTTTCCGCCATCGGCAAAATTATCTTCTTCGGTGCCGGCGGTGACACCGACATATTGCTCGCCCAGTAGTCCCGACGTCAGGATGGCGACCGACGAGTCCTTGGGAAATTGGTAGCGGGTGTCCAGTTGCAGCGTGACGACGGCCTGGAAGGTCTTGTCGTCGAAGCCGATCTTGGCGACGCGGCCGACCACCACGCCCGCGCTCTTGACCGCCGCCCTTTCCTTCAGGCCGCCGATATTGTCGAAATTGGCGCTGACGCTGTAGGTCGGCGCAAAGGAGAAGGTGCTGAGGTTGCCGGCGCGCAGGGCCAGGAACACCAGGGCGGCGGCTCCCAGCAGCACGAACAGGCCTACCCAGAAATCGGTTTTTTCGCGTGACATATATATCCGTCAGGTATGCGTATCAGTAACAGCAGGATTGAATCTTGTATTGCGTGCTTGGGCGTGGCGCGCCCGGGTCAAGTGCCGACATCAGTTGCCGAACATCAGTGCAGTCAGCAGGAAGTCCAGCGCCAGCACGGCCAGCGAACCCACCACCACCGTGCGGGTCGTGGCACGCGCCACGCCTTCCGGTGTCGGCCTGGCCTGCCAGCCTTCATAAAGCGCCACCAACGTGACCGTGATGCCGAACACCACGCTCTTGACCACGCCGTTGGCGACGTCGGACCAGACGTCCACGCCCCCTTGCATCTGCGACCAGAATGCGCCGGCATCGACGCCGATCAGCACCACGCCGACGACCCAGCCGCCCATGATGCCCACCATGGAAAACACCGCGGCCAGCACCGGCATGGCGATGATGCCGCCCCACAGGCGCGGCACCAGCACCCGGCGCATGGGGTCCACCGCCATCACTTCCATGGCTGACAACTGCTCGCCGGCCTTCATCAGGCCGATTTCCGCCGTCAGCGAGGTGCCCGCGCGGCCGGCAAACAACAGGGCCGTTACCACCGGGCCCAGTTCGCGCACCAGTGACAGGGCCACCAGCAGGCCCAGCGATTCCTCGGAGCCGTAGCGGCGCAAGGTGTAATAACCCTGCAGGCCCAGCACGAAGCCGACAAACATGCCGGACACGGCGATGATCAGCAGCGAATAGTTGCCGATGAAATGGATCTGCTGCGACACCAGGCGAGGCCGGCGCAGGGCACTGCCGCTACGTCCCAGCAGCGCCAGGAAGAAACGGGTGAAAAAGCCCAGGCCGCCGATGGTGCCGCGCACCCCGCCGCCCAGGCGGGAAATCAGCCCCGGGCGATGCGTCTTGCTGCTGTCGGTCATGGCTTGGTCCCCTCCTGGCGCGCCAACCAGCGCGCGAAGGCCGGGGTTTCGGGATAGTGGAAGGCCACGGGGCCGTCCGGTGCGCCGTCCAGGAACTGGCGCACGTAGGGATCCTGCGAGGCATTCAGTTGCTGGGGCGTGCCGGCGGCTGCCTGGCGGCCCTGGCCGACCAAATACACCTGGTCAGCGATGGAGAAGGATTCCTGGACGTCGTGGGTGATCAGCACCGAGGCGCACTTCAGGCGATCGGCCAGGTCACGGATGAGGCGTGCGGTAATGCCCATGGAAATGGGATCAAGGCCGGCGAACGGCTCGTCGTAAAGAATCAGTTCGGGTTCCAGGACGACGGCGCGCGCCAGGGCGACGCGGCGTGCCATGCCGCCGGAGATTTCCGCGACCTTGAGATGCGCCGCCGCCCGCAAGCCCACGGCCTGCAGCTTGTCGAGCACGCGGCTGACGATTTCGGCTTCGTCCAGGCGGGTGTGCTCGCGCAGCGGAAAGGCGACGTTTTCAAAGACGTTGAGATCGGTGAACAGCGCGCCTTGCTGGAACAGCACGCCCATGCGCTTGCGCAGGGTCTGCAGCTGAGCAGGCGTGGCCTGGGCAATGTTCTGGCCGAAGGCGCGCACCGTGCCGGACCGCGCGATCAGCTGGCCCGTGGCCGCGCGCAGCATGGTGGTCTTGCCCGAGCCCGAGCCGCCCATGACGGCCACGACCTGGCCGGGCGCCACCGTCAAGGTGATGCCGCTGAGGACGGTGAATTCGCCGTATCCCAGGGAAACGTCGTCGAATTGCAGCGCAGCGTCGGATTGGGTTGCTGGAACGTCGTGCATAAAAGGGGAAGGCAATGGACGGAGTCATTCCGTCCCCCGAAATCTGGACCGCACATTGTATAGCCTGAGCATCAGGGCTGCTCCGAGACACGTCTGAGAGGCCGTTGGGCACCATGACATTGGGCAGCGCTGCGGTGGCGGGAAGCGCAAGCCGAGTAAACCCAGGAACGGTCGGCCAATATCGGCTATTTGCACAGAAATTCTGTGATATTTCGCGAATTTGGTTGAGCGGCCGCTACCGATGTGGGGCTGCATCGCAACGTCAAAGCCATCATTGGATGGCTGTTTTCGGTGGACTTGACGGGAGATGCGAGGAGAAAAACCGGTGTAGCCGAACAATGGACACCGTGTTGTCAGCGCAGCACCACGCAAAATACCAAGGCGCCGGCACCCATCAACAGGAAAGGACTGACCCGGGTATAGATCAGCATCAATGTCGCTACCGTCGCCACGCCCCAAGCCCACGGGCCGCCCTCGGCAGCCCGCAGGATGGTGCAGGAAGCAGCCAGGATCATGGCGGCGGCGACGGGCGCCAAGCCGCGTTCGATGGCTTGCGTCCATAGCATGTGCTTGTAGCGCGCCCAGACGCGCGCCAGCGCGTAGACCAGCAGGCTGCTTGGCACGAAGATGGCGAAGGACGCCACCAGCGCGCCCAAGACGCCGGCAACCTGCCAGCCCACCAGCGTCACCAGTATCGACCCTGGTCCAGGGGTCACGCGGGAGAGCGCGAACAGGTCGAGAAACTGGGTGTCGTTCATCCACCCATAAACGTTGACGGCCTGGCGGTGTATGTCGGCCACCACGCTCTGGCCCCCGCCGACCGTCAGGAAAGACAGCGGCGTGAACACCCCGAACAGGTCGAGCAGATGAGCAGAAGTCATAAGCGTGTTTCCGCCTCCACGTCCGCGGCATCCGCGGGCGCGGTAGCACCAGCAGCACCAGCAGCACCAGCAGCACCAACGCCAGCACCGGAATCCACCCGCGCCTGCGCTGAAGCCTGCGCTTCACGGCGCAGGCGCAGCCAGGCCAGCAGGATGGACAGGGGCGCCATGGCGCCGACCACCCACAGCAAGGGCCATTGCGCCAGGAAAATGCCGCCGAAGGTGATCACCATGATGACGATGGGAGCGGCGCCGACGGCAGCCCGATAGGCTGCCCTTATGCCCATCTGCAGCGACAGGCCCACGGCGGCCGCCGCCACGCCCGCCAGCACCCGATGCGCCATGGGCGCGTGCGCGATCTCGCCGAACGCGGCCGCCACCACGATGGCCACCAGCATCGCCGGCACCACCATGCCCAGTGCACCCACCAGCGCGCCGCGGCTGCCGCGCAACTGGTAGCCGATCCAGATGGCCAGGTTCACCACATTGACGCCGGGAAACGCCTGCGCCAGGGACAGGCCGCTAAGGAACTGGTCCTCCGACAGCCAGCGCCGCCGCTGGACGAATTCGCGCAGCATCCAGCCGCTGAGACCGCCACCGAAGCTGGTCAGGCTGATCTTGCTG
This sequence comes from Bordetella sp. LUAb4, assembly GCF_021325795.1. Lineage (GTDB taxonomy): Bacteria > Pseudomonadota > Gammaproteobacteria > Burkholderiales > Burkholderiaceae_B > Bordetella_C. The sequence continues at coordinate 240,200 of NZ_JAHPZX010000003.1, forward strand.
AAGGCGGCGAAGATCTGGCCCAGGGTGGGTGGCGCGCCGAATTCCATGGGTGGCTGCGAGGCAGTGGTGGAGACGGGGGATCGCACGGGGGCACCCGGTGTAAGGGATGAGGGCCGGCCCGGCTGGCCAGCGTCTAGACAGGCGCTGATCTTACCTAAGTACAGTTGTCGAAAGACTTAATCACACGCATTGCGCGACCGCGGCCGCGCGTTGCAAACGGCAGATCACCACGCCGTCTTCGTCGTTCTGGTCATCGTCGTACTGTACGGCACTCTTCTTCCGCTGTTTCAGGGTGATTTCCACACGCCGGTTGAGCGCTGCCTGAGGTTGAGCGTCCGAGGAAGGGGCTGGGGAGCTGGCGCCGGCGTCTTCGATGTGGATGCGGGCGATGCGCACGTCGTAGATTCTGGACAAATAACTCCGTGCCGTTGAGGCGCGTGACAGGCCCAGCATATCCATGTCGGGATCGTCCGTCCCGTCCGCGGGTTCCTCGCTGGCATCCATGTGCCCCACGATGGCGACAGACACCACCTTATAGTTGTCGGCGCGTATCTTCTCCATGACCTCGTCGATGCGGAGATGCCCGTCACGTTCCAGCGCATTGGATTTATGTTTGAAGCTCGCGACTGTGAAATGGCATTCGCGGAGGTTGGGCGTGTCGGCCTTGTCCGGATCCGTCAACGGCGGCAGAGGCTTGCTTGTAACGGTATCGTCCAATGTGGCCAGCGTGCTGGCGGGCGCATCGGTTGGGGCCGGAGCCGCGCGGGCAGCGACGTTGCTGCCAACCACTGACATACTCATGGGGAGTGTTCCTGAAAGGGCGCTTGAAGCGGACCCGGTCGGTTAACAAGTCGCAAGTATTAGTTCCACGCCTAAAAAGAAAGCCCGCCGGACTTTGGTCCGGCGGGCGGGTCTTTCAACGTTGAGCTTTGCTCGGCGTCCCGCTACCGCGGCAGATCGCTGTCGCCCATCAGGAAGGCATCGACGGAGCGCGCGGCCTGGCGGCCTTCGCGGATGGCCCAGACCACCAGCGACTGCCCCCGGCGCATATCGCCCGCGGCGAAGACCTTGTCCACGCTCGTGCGGTAGTCGTCGGTGTTGGCGCGCACGTTGCCGCGGCTGTCGCGGTCCACGCCGAACGCGTCCAGCACTTTCTGCAGCGGCGACACGAAGCCCATGGCCAGCAGCACCAGGTCGGCCTTCATTTCGAATTCCGAACCTTCCACTTCCTGCATCTTCATCTGGCCGGTGGCTTCGTCCTTGACCCATTCGACACGCGCCGCCACCAGCTTCTTCACCACGCCATTTTCGCCTTGCAGCGACTTGGTGGTGACCGCCCAATCGCGGTCGCAGCCTTCGTCATGCGAGGACGAGGTACGCAGCTTGACCGGCCAGTAGGGCCAGGTCATCGGCTTGTTTTCCGATTCGGGCGGCTGCGGCAGCAGTTCGAACTGGGTCACCGACGCGGCGCCGTGGCGGTTGCTGGTGCCGACGCAATCCGAACCCGTGTCGCCGCCACCGATGACGATGACGTGCTTGCCCTTGGCCAGGGTCTGACCAGCCAGGCGGTCGCCTGCCACGGCCTTGTTCTGCTGGCGCAGGAAGTCCATGGCGAAGTACACGCCCTGCAGCTCACGGCCGGGCACCGGCAGGTCGCGCGGCATTTCCGCGCCGCCGGTCATGACCACGGCGTCGAATTCCTCTTTCAGCGAAGCCGGCGTGCGGGTGGTCAGGCCGTCTTCCGCATCGGCGGGGTCGCCGATATATGTCGAGGGGCAGAACTCCACGCCTTCCGCTTCCATCTGCGAAATGCGGCGGTCGATCTGGGATTTTTCCAGCTTGAAGTCGGGGATGCCATAGCGCAGCAGGCCGCCGATGCGATCGCTCTTCTCGAACAGCGTCACGGCATGGCCGGCGCGTGCCAGTTGCTGGGCGCAGGCCAGTCCGGCCGGGCCGGAGCCGACCACGGCGACCTTCTTGCCGGTCTTGCGCACGGGCGGCTGCGGCGTCACCCAGCCTTCTTCCCAGCCCTTGTCGATGATGGCGTGCTCGATCGACTTGATGCCCACCGCGTCGTCGTTGATGTTCAACGTACAGGCGGCTTCGCAGGGCGCCGGGCAGATGCGCCCGGTGAACTCGGGGAAGTTGTTGGTGGAGTGCAGCACATCCAGCGCCTTGCGCCATTGCTGCCGGTAAACCAGGTCGTTCCAGTCCGGGATGATGTTGTTGACGGGGCAGCCGTTGTTGCAGAACGGGATGCCGCAGTCCATGCAGCGCGCCGCCTGCTGCTTGGACTGCTCGTCGTCCAGGCGCAGCACGAACTCGCGCCAGTTCTTCAGGCGCGCGGTCGGCGCGGCGTAGGCTTCATTCAGGCGCTGGAATTCCAGAAAGCCAGTGATTTTTCCCATGGTATTGCTAGTCCTATACCTGTGTCCGGTGAGGGCGATCGGTGTCTGGTTGCTTGCTTCTGGTTGCTTTCTGTCAGGCGGCCATCTTCTGAGGGTTGGCCGCGCGCCACATTTCACCCAGCGCGCGCTTGTAGTCCGTCGGCATGACCTTGACGAACTTGCCGCGCGAGGCTTCCCAATCCCCCAGGATTTCGCGGGCGCGGTAGCTGCCGGTGTAGCGGAAGTGTTCTTCCACCAGGCGGCGCAGTATGGTTTCGTCGGTCTGGCGCTCATGGCCGCGCTGCGCGCTGTGCCACACGTCGATGTTGTTCAGCGCTTCCTGCTCGCTGTGCGGCAGGACGCTGTCCAGTTCGACCATGGACAGGTTGCAACGATGGCGGAAGCTGCGGTCCGGATCCCAGACGTAGGCCACGCCGCCGGACATGCCCGCGGCGAAGTTGCGGCCCGTGCCGCCCAGCACCACCACGGTGCCGCCGGTCATGTATTCGCAGCCGTGATCGCCGGTACCCTCGACCACCGCGGCCGCGCCGGAGTTGCGCACCGCGAAGCGTTCGCCCGCCACGCCGTTGAAGAAAGCCTCACCGGCCAGCGCGCCGTACATGACGGTGTTGCCGACGATGATGTGGTCCGGGCCGAAGCCGCGGAAGTCGTTGGGCGAGCGCACGATGATGCGGCCACCCGACAGGCCCTTGCCGACGTAATCGTTGCCTTCGCCCACCAGGTCCATGGTGATGCCGTGCGCCAGGAATGCGCCGAAGCTCTGGCCGGCGGTGCCGTTGCACTGGATGTGGATGGTGTCGTCCGGCAGGCCTTCATGGCCGTAGCGCGCGGCCACCGCGCCCGACAGCATGGCGCCGATGGTGCGGTTGCGGTTACGCACGGGCACGATGAAGGACACCTTCTCGCCTCGCTCGATGGCCGGGCGGCTGCGCTCGATCAACTGATGATCCAGCGCGGCGGCCAGGCCGTGATCCTGTTCCTCGACCTGGCGCACCGGGCCGTCCGTGGCCGGCTGGTAGAACACGCGGCTGAAGTCCAGGCCGCTGGCTTTCCAGTGGCCGATGCCGGCGCGGGTGTCGAGCAGGTCGGCGCGGCCGATCAGCTCGTCGAAGCGGCGGATGCCCAGCTGGGCCATGATTTCACGCACTTCCTCGGCGATGAAGAAGAAGTAATTGACGACGTGCTCGGGCTTGCCCTGGAACTTGGCGCGCAGCACCGGGTCCTGGGTGGCCACGCCCACCGGGCAGGTGTTCAGATGGCATTTGCGCATCATGATGCAGCCTTCTACGACCAGCGGCGCGGTGGCGAAGCCGAATTCGTCGGCGCCCAGCAGCGCGCCGATGACGACGTCGCGGCCGGTTTTCATCTGGCCGTCGGCCTGCACGCGGATGCGGCTGCGCAGGCGGTTCAGCACCAGCGTCTGCTGGGTTTCGGCCAGGCCCAGTTCCCACGGCGTGCCGACCTGTTTGATCGACGACACCGGCGACGCGCCCGTGCCGCCGTCATGGCCGGCGATCACCACGTGGTCGGCCTTGGCCTTGGCGACACCCGCGGCCACCGTGCCCACACCCACTTCGGACACCAGCTTGACCGAGATCGAGGCCTTGCTGTTGACGTTCTTCAGATCGTGGATCAGCTGGGCCAGATCTTCGATCGAATAGATATCGTGGTGCGGCGGGGGCGAAATCAGGCCCACGCCCGGCACCGAGTAACGCAGCTTGGCGATGTATTCCGACACCTTGTGGCCGGGCAACTGGCCGCCTTCACCAGGCTTGGCGCCCTGCGCCATCTTGATCTGGATCTGATCGGCGCTGGCCAGGTATTCGGCGCTGACGCCAAAACGGCCCGAAGCCACCTGCTTGATCTTGGAGCGCAGCGAATCGCCCGCGGCCAGGGGCACGTCGGCTTCGATGCGGTCCTTGCCCAGGATGGTGGCCAGCGTATCGCCGTCCTTGACGATGCTCTTGCCGCCGTTGCGCATTTCACCGCGATAACGCAGTTCGTCCTCGCCGCCTTCGCCGGTATTGGACTTGCCGCCGATGCGGTTCATCGCCACCGCCAGCACCGAGTGGGCTTCGGTGGAGATCGAGCCCAGCGACATGGCGCCGGTGGCGAAGCGCTTGACGATGTCCTTGGCGGATTCCACTTCGTCCAGCGCGATAGCGCGGGACGGGTCGAAGCGGAACTCGAACAGGCCGCGCAGGGTCATGTGGCGACGGCTCTGGTCGTTGATGATCTGCGCGTATTCCTTGTAGGTGCGGTAGTTGTTGGCGCGCGTGGCGTGCTGCAGCTTGGCGATGGAGTCCGGCGTCCACATATGCTCTTCGCCGCGCACGCGGTAGGCGTATTCGCCGCCCGCTTCCAGGTCATTGGCCAGCACCGGATCGGCGCTGAAAGCGGCGCGATGCAGGCGCAAGGCTTCTTCGGCGACTTCGAAAATGCCGATGCCTTCCACCGTGCTGGACGTGCCGGTGAAGTACTTGTTGACGAGCGCCGACTGCAGGCCCACGGCTTCGAAAATCTGCGCGCCGGTGTAGGACATATAGGTCGAGATGCCCATCTTGGACATGACCTTGTTCAGGCCCTTGCCGATGGCCTTGACGTAGTTCTTCACCGCCTTTTCCGGATCCGCCATCTGCTCCAGCGCTTCCAGCGCCAGGTAGGGGTGGATGGCTTCGGCGCCATAGCCGCCCAGCAGGGCGAAATGGTGCACTTCGCGCGCCGAACCGGTTTCCACCACCAGGCCGGTGTTGGTGCGCAGGCCCGCGCGGATCAGGTGCTGGTGCACCGCCGACGTGGCCAGCAGGGCCGGGATGGCGACGCGGTCGTTATCGACCAGACGATCGGACACGATCAGGATGTTGAAGCCGCTGCGCACCGCATCGACGGCACGCGCGCACAGGGCCGCCACGCGGGCTTCGATGCCTTCGCGGCCCCAGGCGGCGGGATACGTGATGTCCAGTTCCTGGCTGCGGAATTTCTTGCCGGTGACCTGTTCGATGTCGCGGATCTGCGCCATGGCGGCGCCGTCCAGCACCGGCTGCGAGACTTCCAGGCGCAGCGGCGGGTTGACGTTGTTGATGTCCAGCAGGTTGGGCTTGGGGCCGATGAAGGACACCAGCGACATCACCATCTGTTCGCGGATGGGGTCGATGGGCGGGTTGGTGACCTGGGCGAACAGCTGGCGGAAATAGCTGTAGAAAGCCTTGGGGCGGTTCGACAGCACGGCCAGCGGCGCGTCGTTGCCCATGGAGCCGATGGCCTCTTCGCCGCTGGTCGCCATGGGTTCGAGGATGAATTTGTAGTCTTCCTGGGTCCAGCCGAAGGCCTGCTGGCGGTCGAGCAGCGACGACGCCGAGCGGTCGGGCGTGCTGACGCTCTTGGGCGTCGGCAGCGACTCCAGCTTGACGCGCAGGCGTTCGATCCACTGGCGGTACGGACGCGAATTGGACAACTGCGACTTGATCTCGGCGTCGTCGATGATGCGGCCCTGTTCCAGGTCGATCAGGAACATCTTGCCGGGCTGCAGGCGCCACTTCTTGACGATGCGGTTTTCCGGGATCGGCAGGGTGCCCGATTCGGAGGCCAGGATGACCATATCGTCATCGGTGACCAGGTAGCGTGCCGGACGCAGGCCGTTGCGATCCAGGGTGGCGCCGATCTGGCGGCCATCGGTGAAGGCCACGGCGGCGGGGCCGTCCCACGGTTCCATCATGGCGGCGTGGTATTCGTAGAAGGCGCGCCGGCTTTCGTCCATCTGGGTGTGTTGTTCCCAGGCTTCCGGGATCATCATCATCATGGCGTGGGCCAGGGAATAGCCGGAGTTCACCAGCAGTTCCAGGCAGTTGTCGAACGTTGCCGTGTCCGACTGGCCTTCATAGACAATGGGATAGAGCTTGGGCAGGTCATCGCCCAGCACCGCCGACTGCATCATGCCTTCACGGGCACGCAGCCAGTTGAAATTGCCCTTGACCGTGTTGATTTCGCCGTTGTGGGCGATCATGCGGTAGGGGTGGGCCAGCGGCCAGGCGGGGAAGGTGTTGGTCGAGAACCGTTGGTGCACCAGCGCCACGGCCGAGATCGTGCGGGTGTCGGCCAGGTCGCGGTAGTAACGGCCGACTTGGTCGGCCAGCAGCAGGCCTTTGTAGACCACGGTACGCACCGAAGCCGACGGCACGAAATATTCCTTGCCGTGGGCCAGGCGCATATTCTGGATGGCGTGGCTGGCGGTCTTGCGGATGACGTAGAGCTTGCGTTCCAGCGCGTCCGGCACCATCACGTCGGCGCCGCGGCCGATGAACAACTGGCGGATCACCGGCTCCAGGCCGCGCACGGCGGGCGACATGGGCATGTCCACGTCCACCGGAACGTCGCGCCAGCCCAGCACGACCTGACCCTCGGCGCGCACCGCGCGCTCGAGTTCCTGTTCACAGGCCAGGCGCGATGCGGTTTCCTTGGGCAGGAAGACCATGGCCACGCCATATTCGCCCGGGGGCGGCAAGGTCACGCCTTGCTGGGCCATTTCTTCGCGGTACAACGAATCGGGGATCTGGATCAGGATGCCGGCGCCGTCGCCCATCAGCTTGTCCGCGCCCACGGCGCCCCGGTGATCGAGGTTCTCCAGGATCTTCAGGCCTTGCTGGATGATGGCGTGGCTCTTGCGGCCTTTGATGTGCGCAACGAAACCCACGCCGCAGGCGTCATGTTCGTTGTTCGGGTGATACAGACCTTGCGGCGCGGGCAGGCCGGCGGGCAGGCCGATGCGCGTAGCGTCGATGGGCTGTTCCGGCGGACAGGAGGGGGAGGTCAGGGATACGGACATGTCGCGCTCCAGGGGCGTGGGGCTGCTGAAAATAAGAATCTACGGCCGCAATGTTGCAGCGCAAGCCGCGACGATACTGCGGTGCAGCGTCAGCGGCAAGATAATTAAATGGGGTATGTCCCTAAATTAATATCGTAAAAACGTAACTGGTATAAATCGGGGACGCATTAATCGCACGTCGGACCCGTCCCCGTGAAACCCGAGCGTAAAAAAACCGGGACGGACCCGGTCTTTTTGCTGCTTGCCCTAGAGGGCTTTGTCTCAAGGTGTTTCGGTGGATACCGACTCCGCCGGCTTCTTGCGTGGTCGGCCGCGCTGCCCCGGCGTGACCCGCCGGCTGGCCGTGTGGGAGAGCGAGGCAATGAAGGACGGTCCGCCCAGCGCCCATTGGCCCTGCACCGCCTGGTCGACACGCTGGATCTGCTCTTGCGAAAGGCCTTCCTGCAGGCGGCGGCGGTAGTTGGCCTGGCGGTCGAATGGGGTGTTGCCACAGGACCAGTAATCGGCATGATCCGACATCCACCCGGCCTGGGTGGCGGCGGTGCCGGTATGCCCGGCCGCGGAAGACCACGGCCACAGCTCGGCGTCGTGCGTGGCGCCGCTGCGTACGGGATAGGTTTCCAGCCACACCAGCGCGGGCAGCACCCAGGCGCCCGGTTCCACCAGCGCGGACCGGTAGCGGCCGGCGAAGACGCGGCCGCCACGCAGACGCGCGGCCAGATTGCGGCCCAGTGTCTGCATCAGTCGGGGTAATCCTTCCCCGTCGACCGGCGTGGCCAGCAGCAAGATCCGGTCGCTGGCTAAAACCCAGCCATGCAGCGCGACGCGATTGCGCGTGGCGGTCTCACCCAGCCAGGTGGCAACCTGGTTCAGGGTGTCCGCCGGCGCGGGCTGCGACGCTGCGGCCAGCGGGTGGATGAAATTGGCAAGGACCAGTTGAGGCAGTCCGGGGGCGTACAGTCGGGGCAGGCGTGCCATAGGATCTCAGGTCTTGAGCATGCGGCGCGCAAAAGAGCGCATTGGCAATAAATGGTACCGCGTAAAAGCCGCCGTGCAATACCAAGTACATCCAAGATTACCCGACTCCCCGCCGTTGCGGCACCCCTTCAGCCATCCGCGCGCCGTTCGACCTGTCCCCAGGGCAGTGGCGCGGGGCTGTGGCGGGTTAAGATTTCCCGGGTACGCATCGGTGATTCAGCCAGTGATTCAGCCAGTGACTCAGCCAGTGATTCGCGTTGGATTGCGGATGCTTTCGCCACAGCCTTATCCTTCAGGAGTTTCCCTATGGCCGGTCTGGAGCTGGTTTCCCAGCATCGCTGCTTCGGCGGTTGGCAGCGCTATTACCGCCATGACTCGGCGGAGATCGGCCTGCCCATGCGGTTTTCGGTGTTCGTGCCGCCGCAGGCGGAACAGGGCCGGGTTCCCGTGCTCTTTTATCTGGCGGGCCTGACCTGCACCGAAGAAACCTTCATGATCAAGGGCGGCGCCCAACGCCTGGCCGCCGAGCTGGGCCTGCTGCTGGTGACGCCGGACACCAGCCCGCGCGGCGCTGGCATCGCCGGTGAAGATGACAGTTGGGATTTCGGCACGGGCGCCGGCTTTTATCTGGATGCGACCGAAGCGCCCTGGAGCCAGCACTACCGCATGTACAGCTACGTGACCGAAGAGCTGTATGGCATCGTCACCAGCGAACTGCCGGGCGACGCGGCCCGCAGCGGCATCTTCGGCCATTCGATGGGTGGCCACGGCGCACTGGTGCTGGCATTACGCAATCCGGCCAAATTCCGGTCCGTGTCGGCGTTTGCGCCCGTTGCCGCACCCAGCCAGTGTCCCTGGGGCCACAAAGCCTTCGGTAACTATTTGGGACCGGATCGCACGGCGTGGGCGGCCTACGACGCCACGGAACTGATGGGCAAGGCGCAGGCACCCTTTCCCGGCGGCATCCTGGTGGATCAAGGCCAGGCCGATGCTTTCCTGGCCGAACAGTTGTATCCGGACGCCTTCGAAGCCGCCTGCGTGCAGGCGCGCCAGCCTCTGGATCTGCGCCGCCACGAGGGCTACGACCACGGTTACTACTTCATTTCCACCTTCATGGAAGACCATCTGCGCTTCCATGCCCAGCGCTTGTGATGGCGAGCGGCAGTCCAAGGTTGCGCTGGCGTGGCGTGGCCGCTATCCGCGCGTGGCTGCTGGGCCTGACTTGGCCGTCGCGCATGGATATGCCAGTCAACGCTGGCCGCGCCAGCCTGGGACGTCTGGTTACGCTTGTCCATAACCCGATGGGACTTGAGGCGACACAGTGTTGACAGCCTCTATATACTGAATCTGTCCAAAACCTTGGCGGGGTAGCCGATTGGCCGTAGCTCCTTTCCTCTGGATCCTTGTTCCGGCCCTGGTGGCCTTGTTGGTGGGCGCCGCGCTGTTTCTCGGGCGGGGCGGGCCGCGCGATGCCGCCGGGCGCAAGCACTTTCGCCTGCGTCCTGTGCGCCGCCTGATCGGCCTGTTGATTCTGGCCTTGGCCGTGGTGTCCGGGTTGCTGGGCGGATCGCTATATCAGTTCCACCGCCTGACCACTGATCAGCCCGTGGCGACCATTCGGCTGGAGCAGCAAGGTGAACGGCAGTTTCTGATCATCTGCCAGCTGGAGGGCGAAGCGCCCCGCCAGTTCCAGGTGCGTGGCGACCAATGGCAAATCGACGCACGCGTGGTCCGGTGGGAATTGCCCGCGCTGCTGGCCGGCGTGCCGCCCTTGTACAGGATGGAGCGCCTGTCAGGACGCTACGACGATCCCGTCGCCGACCAGGCGCAGCCGCGCACGGTCTACCCTTTGGGCGACACGCGGACGCCGGACCTGGGGACACTCAAGCGCCGTTTCCCCAACTGGCTGCCTTTCGTCGATGTGCAGTTTGGCAGCGGCGCCTATATGCCCATGTTCGACGGGGCCCGCTATCGGGTCTTGCTCGATCCTCGCGGCGCGCTGTTCGTGCGTCCAGACGACGGCGCCACGACCGAAGGGCTCAAACAGCGTGGCTGGTAGGCCTGGTGGATTGGCCTGGTGATGGGCCGGGTTGGTCGGCCGGGTTCATGCATCTTGGTTCATAGGCCGGATTGGTGGGCCCGGTGCCGTAGCGTACCCGTCCGCGAAGGGGAATTTTCCCAATGGCTATCCCTATTTACTGATAGGGATCAGGGTCTTCTCCTACATAGGCGGGAACTATGGACATAATCCGCATGTCCAATTAGCAGTCCCGCACTTCGAGTGCTAAGATCGGTTCCACTTTATTCAGGTTTCCTGGAGAAAACTCACCATGAAACAAGCAAATTCTTCGTTGACGGTCTCTTCCAACGCCCTGGCTCTGGCTATCGCCAATCCCGGTTCGCTGGGAACGATCGACGCGTATATATCGGCGGTCAATCGGCTGCCGGTGCTGACCGCTGAGCAGGAAACCTCGCTCGGCCGCCGTCTGCGCGACAACGATGACCTTGGCGCTGCCCGTGAGCTCGTGCTGTCGCACCTGCGCCTGGTGGTGTCTGTCGCCCGCCAATACCTGGGCTATGGCTTGCCCCACGCCGACCTCATCCAGGAAGGCAACGTCGGGCTGATGAAGGCCGTGAAGCGTTTCGACCCCGAGCGCGGGGTACGCCTGGTGTCCTTCGCCGTGCACTGGATCAAGGCCGAAATCCACGAATACATCGTCAAGAACTGGCGTCTGGTCAAGGTGGCGACCACCAAGGCCCAGCGCAAGCTGTTCTTCAATCTGCGCAGCATGCGTCCGGACGGCAAGACCCTGGACAGCCAGAAGGTCGACGAAATCGCCCGCGAGCTGAACGTGCGTCGCGAAGACGTCAGCGAGATGGAAGTGCGGATGTCCGGTCGGGAACTGTCGCTGGAAAGCCAGGACGACGATGAGGATACGTACGCGCCCATCGCCTACCTGTCCGACGAAGGCCGCCAGGAACCGACCCGGGTGCTGGAGCGCAAGGCGCGCGAGCAGTTGCAGGGCGACGGCCTGAATGACGCCCTGGACAAGCTGGACGCCCGTTCGCGCCGCATCATCCAGGCGCGTTGGCTGCAGGACGATGGCGGTTCCACGCTGCATGAACTGGCCGACGAGTTCGGTGTCTCGGCGGAACGTATACGCCAGATCGAATCGGCGGCGCTGAAAAAGATGCGCGGTACGCTGGCGGCGTAACAAGTGGATGCAAATCGCCGGGAAAATACATAATCCTGGCGAAACTTAATCCCCGGCCGGCTACCTAATCAATTCGGGCTGCATGCTGATCGCAATGCCAGTACTGCGGCCTACACCTGTCTCGGCTTCTCCTCTTTCCCCTCCCCTATGAGACAGGTGGTTCACGGGGCACCTGCATCAGGTGCCCCGTTTTTTATGGTTCTCCTGTCCTGCGGCATGTCAGGCGGCCTGATCCGCTTCCAACTGGGCCCACCCTTGCAGCATGGCCTCCCATGCCAGCGCGTCCAGGCGTCGCACGCCGGTGGCAAGTGAACCGTCGGGATACAGCTTGAGCCAGCGGTAGCCAGGCGCGCTGTGGTTCATGCGATGCCGGCCGTCGCGGATGGTGAACTGGAAGCAGGTGGACGGCGTCGCCAACAAGCGCATATTGCCGCGCCGGCGATCGAATTCCTGGTGCACGTGGCCCCACAACAGGACGCGGATATTGCGCCAGCGACCCAGGTGGCGGAACAGCTCGGTGGCGTTGTCCAGCATCATAGTGTCGTGCCAGTCCGGCGTCATGGGGACGGCGTTGTGATGCAGGGCGACCAGCACCGGTCGCGGACCGGCGTCGGCGGCGGCCGTATCCAGCAGTTCCAGCTGCTGGCGATCGAGATGGCCGGCGTTGGAGCCCGCCACCGTGGAGTTCAAAGCGATCACGCGCCAGGCACCGACGTCGGTCACCGGCTTGGCCCAGTTGCCCAGGGTGCGCGCCAACACGGCGGGCGCGTCATGGTTGCCGGGCAGGCAGCGCACGGGCAGGCCCAGTTCGCCGACCACGCGGGCGAAGCGGCGGTAGGCGGGTTCGCTGCCGTCTTGGGATAGATCGCCCGTCGCCAACACCAGGTCGGCGTCGCCATGTTCGCGGTGTATCTGGTCGACCACGGCGCGCAGGCTGGCGTCGGTATCGACGCCCAGCATCAGGGCGGAATTCGCGCCCAGGTGGGCATCGCTCAGATGGATCAACAGGACCGGCCGGTCGGCGTGCGCCGACGGCGTCGACTGGGTGGAGGCGCCGGGAGGTTGGCCAATGAGCGCGGGCGGGGGAACAGGGGGCAAGGGTGACTCCGGCAACGACATAGATAGCGCGCTTCGGCACGCTGTTATTCACCTTAGCGAAATTCAGGCGCGCGCGGCATCCTCCGGAATTCAATTCGCGTAACGAAAAGTGCTTTCGAATTCCCTTCAAGCGCCATTTCGAGACGTCTTAAGGCGTGATCCGCCGATAAAGTCCGCTATCCTCTACGGTCAACGGGATCAGGGCGCGGGATAAAAAGATATGGAAGTGGGATTACTGGTTTTCGGCTTGTCGACCTTGCTCACCTTGGTGTGCTTCATGCCGCCGCTGGCGGGTCGCCTGAAGCTGCCCTATTCGGTGCTGCTGGCCATCGTCGGCTGCCTGTTGGGCGTGGGCGTGCACGTCCACGGCTGGGCGCCGCCGGTGCTGGCCGACATGCTGGACTCGATCGAGCGATTCGAGATCTCCTCGGAAACTTTCCTTACCGTTTTCCTGCCCGTCCTGTTGTTCGAAACCGCGCTGTCGATGAATGTGCGGCGCCTGATGGACGACATCGGCCCCATCCTGATGATGGCCATCGTGGCCGTGCTGGTGTGCACGGTGGTGGTGGGCTACACCCTGAACGCCTTGTCACCGTATGGCCTGGTGGTGTGCCTGCTGCTGGGTGCCATCGTTGCTACCACCGACCCGGCGGCGGTGGTCAGCATCTTCCGCGACCTGGGGGCGCCCAAGCGCCTGACGACGCTGGTGGAAGGCGAAAGCCTGTTCAATGACGCGGCGTCCATCGCCTTGTATTCGGTGCTGCTGGGCGTGATCACCGGCCAGAGCAAGCTGTCGGTGGGCAATGTGTTCGCCGACTTCTTCGTCCACTTCATCGGCGGCGGGCTGGCCGGCTATGCCATGGGCCGCCTGGCCTGCGTCCTGTTCGCCTGGCTGCGCGGATTCCCGGCGGCGGAAATCACGCTGACATTGACGCTGGCTTATCTCACTTTCTATGTGTCCGAGCACTATCTGGGGGTGTCCGGCGTGGTGGGCACGGTGATCGCCGGCCTGGTGGTGGGATCGACAGGCCGTACGCGCATGGCCCCGACCACTTTCGAATACCTCACCAGCGCGTGGGCGCAATTCGGCTTCTGGGCCAATTCGCTGATTTTCCTGTTCGCCGCCATGCTGATTCCGCGCATCATGGAACAGGCGACCGGCGCCGACCTCTGGCTGATCCTGGTGCTGTTCGCCGCCACGCTGGTGGCACGCGCCATCGTGGTGTTCGGCATGCTGCCCTTGCTCAAGCTGACGCGCCTGCGCACGCGGGTCAGCCGGGCCTACAAGACAGTGATGTTGTGGGGCGGCCTGCGCGGTGCGGTTTCACTGGCCCTGGCTTTGGCGGTGACCGAACGCAGCGACGTGCCGGAGGCGGCGCGCCAGTTCGTCGCGGTGGCCACCACCGGCTTCGTGCTGCTGACGCTGTTCGTCAACGGCATCAGCCTGCGGCCGCTGATGCGCCTGCTGCGCCTGAACGAGCTGTCGCAGATGGAACGCACCATCCGCAACCAGGCGGTGGTAGTGGCGCTGGAAGACTTGCAGGACAAGACCGATGATGTGGCCAGCGCGGACCACATCGGCCCGGAGGTGCGCGAGCGCATCCGCACGGTGTTCGACGCCAGCCTGCAGCAGGTGCGCGACGCCGAGGTCAGCAGCATGTCGCTGGACGCGCGGGTGTCGGTGGGCCTGGCCATCCTGGCACGGCGTGAAGAGGAAATGTTCTTCGACGTGTTGAAGGGCCAGATCGTCGACTGGCGGCTGGCGGAGTCCCTGTTGGCGCGGTCCGAACGGCTGGAGGACGCCGTCCGCGCGGGCGGGTTGGGCGGCTTCGAGAACGGCATCGCGGCCGATGTGCGCTATTCCAAAGGCTTCCGCATCGCCTTGCGGATGCATTATCTGTTCGGCTTCCAGCGCTGGCTGGCCTCCGAGCTGGGCCAGCGCTTCGCCGCTCTGATGTGCAAGCGTACCGTGGCGCAAAGGCTCATCGCGTTCGCCGGCCAGCAGATCAAGCCGCTGTTGGGCGAGGAAACCGCCGAGGTGCTGGTGCGGGCGCATCAGCGGCGCCTGGATGCCATCGAGAACGCGCTGCAGGCGCTGAATCTGCAATATCCGTCTTACGCCTTGTGGCTGCAGGAAAGCTATCTGGGACGCGTGGCACGGCAGCTGGAGCGGATGCGCTATCGGGAAATGCTGGGTCAGTCGCTGATCAGCGGTGAAGTCTATGCCGACCTGGTGCAGAAGCTGGAAGCGCGCTGGGGCCACATCGACCGCCATCCGCCGCTGGATATCGAGATGAGCGCCACCGAGCTGGTCAAACGCGTGCCCTTGTTCGAAAAGCTCAGCGCGGATTCCCTGCGCGCCATCTGCAAGCTGCTCAAGCCGCGCCTGGCGCTGCCAGATCAACTGGTACTGGGACATGGGCGCAATGTCGATGAAATGTGTTTCGTCGCCTCGGGCGCGGTGACGGTGCATCTGCCGGATCACACCACGGTGGAACTGGGCAGCGGCGAATTCTTCGGCGAGCTGGCCCTGCTGGGCGAGCAGGTGATGATGCCGGAGGTCACCTCTTTGGGCTACAGCAAACTGCTGATGATGTCGGCGCGTGACTTCCGCGCCCTGCTGGCGCGCGATCCGTCGCTGCGCGAGGGGATCGAGGTCGTGGCGCGCCAGCGGATGCGGGCCATCGAGGTGTGGCGGCAGTTTTCATCCACGGGGACGACGACGCCTGCCGCGGCCCCCACGCCGGCCGCTGCACCTGGCCCCGCCCCTGCGCCGAGCCCGCCGCAATCCTGAGCGCAGGCCCAGGGTTCAGGACGCAGGCTCAGGCAGGCGTTCCAGCCACGGGTGCAGGATCCAGGCCGAGGCTCAGGCCCCAGGCCCCAGGCCCCAGGCCTCCGCCTCCGCCTCAGCGGGCGGACTGGCTTGCGGCCAGTTCGTCGGCGATGACCAGCGCGGCTTCCAGCGTGAATTCGCCGGCCGCTACCATGGCCAAGGCGCGCGCCGGCTCGACCGTGGCGATCTCCATGACCTCGCCGTCCCGATTGGCCGGCCGCACGTGCGGCGGCAGCACGCAGCGGCTGACCAGCAGGTCTTCCACCTGGTAACCCTCCGGCAGCCTGCGCTGCATGCGCAATACCGTGCGCATGGGTTCGCGCGCCTGGATGTCGGGCGCGTCCAGTCCCGCTTCCTCGCCGCATTCGCGCACCAGCGCCAGGTCCAGGTCTTCGCCGCTGCCGGCCAGGCCGCCCACCAGCGTGTCCCACATGCCGGGATCGGTGGACTTGCTCAGGGCCCGGCGCGCGATCCACAGGCGGCCGTCCGTTGTCCAAGCATTCAGATGCACCGCGCGCGTCAGCAGACCCAGCGGCCGTACCGCGGCCCGTTCGATGGCGCCGACCGGTCGGCCCGCCTCATCCAGCACGTCGAGCAATTCGTCGCGCCAGCCGCGCAGGCAGTTGGCTTCGCGCAGCGCCTGGGCGACGCGCGCCAGCAGCATGTCCAGGGCCACGCCGGGGACCAGGGTTTGACCTAATTCCAGCGTGTTCGCGGAGACCGTCACACCGGGCAGATGACGCAGTGCATCACAGGCGGCCAACGTGGCCCGGCCACAGGGCACGCCGGCGACAAGGACGGGGCGCGACAATTCAGGGGCCGGTTCCACCGCGCGCTCGCGCAGCAAGGCGTAAAGCGCGCGTGCCTGGTCGGTCAGCAGGGGCTTGTGCGCCACGTCCTGAACGGCACCAGCGGCGGGGTGGACGACGGCGTCCGGGAACGAGGTGGGCATGGTTTTTTGCTGCATGGCGGCGATTCTAGTGCAGCTGCGGCAGACGGTGCGGCCGGGTAGTCAGCAATTACACGAAGTGACGTGTCCGTTATAATCCGCCGGTTTCTTTGTGATTCGAGCTGGATCGAAGGGGTGGCAAGGCCCCCCAAGAATCCGCCAGCCAATAATTACGCGTTTCCGTGCCTGTCCACGGTGTAACCGCGGTTGGGTAGGGCCTCACGTGTACGTGCAAAAAGGGTCAGCATGAAGAAGTGGTGGAGAGGGATTCCCGGCGCCTGTGCAATGCTGGTTGGCGGCGGGGCTTGGGCGCAGGTCAACGACATGCCCGGAGGACCGAAGGTCAATCAGCTGAATCTGCATGAAGGTGTTACGCAGATTGCACATGATGTGATGTGGTTGCACTGGATGATGCTTGCCATTTGTGTGGTGATCTTCATCGGCGTGTTCGGCGTCATGTTTTATTCCATTTGGGCGCACCGCAAATCGCGCGGCGCCGTGTCGGCCACCTTTCACGAGCACGTCGGCGTCGAAGTGGCGTGGACGGTCATCCCGTTCATCATCGTCATTGCCATGGCGTTGCCGGCCACCAAGGCCGTGGTTGCCATGAAAGACACGTCCAGCCCGGACGTGACGATCAAGGCCACCGGCTACCAGTGGAAATGGGGTTACGAGTACCTGGACGGCGCCGCCAATGGCGTCAAGTTCTACTCCAACCTGTCCACGCCGCGGGCACAGATCGAAAACCGCGAGCCCAAGGGCGAGTTCTACCTGATGGAAGTCGACAACCCGATGGTGGTGCCGGTCGACCAGAAGGTGCGCGTGATCACGACGGCGGTGGACGTGATCCATTCCTGGATGATCCCGGACTTCGGCGTCAAGCAGGATGCGATTCCCGGCTTCCTGCGCGACACCTGGTTCCGCGCGGAGAAGGTCGGCACCTATCGTGGCCAATGCGCCGAGCTCTGTGGCAAGGACCACGCCTTCATGCCCATCGTGGTGACGGTGCTGTCCAAGGAAGACTATGCCAAGTGGGTCGACGAGCAAAAGAAGAAAATGGCCGCGCAGGCCGACGACCCCAACAAGGATTGGACCGAACCCGAGCTGATCGCGCGTGGCGAGAAGGTCTACGGCGCGAATTGCGTGGTCTGTCACCAGGCTACCGGCAAGGGTGTGCCCGGGTCCTTCCCGGCACTGGACGGCGACCATATCGTGCTGGGCCCCAAGGCCGAGCAGATCAAGACAGTGCTGCTGGGCCATCCGGGTACAGCCATGCCTGCCTTCGGCGGTCAGTTGAACGATGTGGAGATCGCTTCGGTGATCACCTACACGCGTCACGCCTGGGACAACAAGGGCAAGGGCCAGGATCCGACCATCAAGCCGGCCGACGTCAAGGGGGCGCGCTAAGCGCGCCGGATGCGGCGGCCAGCGGGCCGCCGCGTAAGCAACCGAGCATATAACCCGGTCCCGCCGCAAGGGGCCGGTGCCAAGCGGCAAGGAGTCCATCATGAGCAGCGTCACTGTCGACCACGTCTCGCCGGGCCATGGTCACGATGACCATCACCACGCCATGCCCACGGGCTGGCGGCGTTGGTTGTTCGCCACCAATCACAAAGACATCGGGACGATGTATCTCATCTTCTCGTTCGTCATGCTGCTGGAGGGCGGTACGCTGGCCCTGTTGCTGCGCACCGAATTGTTCGAACCGGGGCTGCAGTTCTTCCGGCCCGAGCTGTTCAACCAGTTCACCACCATGCACGGCCTGGTGATGGTGTTCGGCGCCATCATGCCGGCCTTCGTCGGTTTCGCGAACTGGATGATTCCCCTGCAGGTGGGCGCGTCGGACATGGCCTTCGCGCGCATGAACAACTTCAGCTTCTGGCTGCTGCCGGTGGCCGCGCTGATCCTCACCGCGTCGTTCTTCGCGCCGGGCGGCGCCACGGCCGCCGGCTGGACCCTGTATGCGCCCTTGTCGCTGCAGATGGGGCCGGGCATGGACATGGCGATCTTCGCGATGCACATCATGGGGGCGTCGTCCATCATGGGCGCGATCAACGTGATCGTCACCATCCTGAACATGCGCGCGCCCGGCATGACGCTGATGAAGATGCCGCTGTTCTGCTGGACCTGGCTGATCACCGCGTTCCTGCTGATCGCCGTGATGCCGGTGCTGGCCGCCGCCATCACCATGGTGCTGACCGACCGCCACTTCGGCACCGGCTTCTTCAACGCCGCCGCCGGCGGCGACCCCGTGCTGTATCAGCACGTGTTCTGGTTCTTCGGGCATCCCGAGGTCTACATCATGATCCTGCCGGCGTTCGGCATCGTGTCGGCCGTGGTACCGGCCTTTGCCCGCAAGCGCCTGTTCGGCTATGCCTCGATGGTCTACGCCACCGCCGCCATCGCGGTGCTGTCCTTCATCGTCTGGGCCCACCACATGTTCACCACGGGCATGCCGGTGACCGGCCAGCTGTACTTCATGTACGCCACCATGCTGATCTCCATCCCCACGGGGGTGAAGGTGTTCAACTGGGTGGCCACGATGTGGCGCGGCTCGATGACCTTTGAAACGCCCATGCTGTTCGCCATCGGCTTCATCTTCGTGTTCACCATCGGCGGCTTCACCGGACTGATCCTGTCGGTGGCGCCCATCGACATTCAGGTGCAGGACACGTATTACGTGGTGGCGCACTTCCACTACGTGCTGGTGGCGGGTTCGCTGTTCGGCCTGTTCGCGGGGGCCTACTACTGGGTGCCCAAGTGGACCGGCTATATGTACAGCGAAAAGCTGGGCAAGCTGCACTTCTGGTTCTCGCTGCTGTCGTTCAACCTGACGTTCTTCCCCATGCACTTCCTGGGCCTGGCAGGCATGCCGCGCCGGTATGCGGATTACGCCGCGCAGTTCACCACCTTCCACCAGATCGCCACCATCGGCGCCTTCTGGTTCGGCCTGTCGCAGCTGATCTTCCTGTACGCCATCCTGCGCTGCTTCGCCGGCAAGGGCGAGCGCGCGTCGGCCAAGCCGTGGGAAGGCGCCGAAGGGCTGGAATGGACGGTGCCGTCGCCGGCGCCCTTCCACACCTTCGTGGAACCGCCGGAGGTGAAGTAAGCCATGACGCCTGAACAACGCCGCCGCAACAAGACCGTCGGATTGACCCTGCTGGCCGTGGTGCTGGCGATCTTCATCTGGGCGCTGTTCAAGGGGAGCAGCCTGTTCGCGCCGCTCGCCAGGGGCGGCGTGTGAGCACGCCGGAGGCTGCCATGGACGAAAAACCGCCGGGCGCGGCGCAGCGCAAGCTGTCTTTCCTGCAGACCTTGAAGGCCGTGGCCTGGGGCCTGCTGGGCATCCGCAAGGGGACCGGCTATAGCGAGGACTCCTCCCGGCTCAATCCGGTCCATCTGGTGGTTGCCGCGGTGCTGGCGGGCGCATTGTTTGTCGTCGTACTGATTTCCATCGTGCGCTGGGCGGTAGCCAGCCTGAGCTGAACAAGTATTCGAACATCCGTACCTGGGAGAACACCATGAGTGCAGGTCACTCGGTTGAAGCGAAAGAGGCACCCTATTACTACGTGCCGGCGGATTCCGGCCATCCGGTGCGCTGTGCGCTGGCCCTGCTGATTACCGCCTTGGGCGCGGCCGCCTGGATCAACGGCGTCGGCGTGGGCAAGTGGATGGTGCTGGTCGGCCTGCTGGGCGTCGTCACCGTGCTGTATTTCTGGTTCGGCGACGCCATCAGCGAATCCGAAGGCGGCTTGAACAGCAAGCGGGTGGACGTGTCCTACCGCTGGGGCATGAGCTGGTTCATCTTCTCGGAAGTGATGTTCTTCGCCGGCTTCTTCGGCGCGCTGTGGTACGTGCGCACCATCACCACGCCGTGGCTGGGCGACCTCGACCACAAGCTGCTGCTGTGGCCGGATTTCTCCGCCGTGTGGCCCAACTTCGGTCCGGCCGGCGTGGTGGAGCACTTCCAGACCGTGGGACCGTTCTGGCTGCCCACCATCAATACCGCGCTGTTGCTGAGTTCCGGTGTGACGTTGACCATCGCCCACCATGCCTTGCGCGAGAACCATCGCAACAAGACGATATTCTGGCTGGCCTGCACCATTCTGCTGGGCTTCATCTTCGTGGTGTGCCAGGCCATGGAATATCACCACGCGTATACCGAGCTGAACCTGAAGTTCAACTCCGGTGCGTATGGATCGCTGTTCTTCATGCTGACCGGCTTCCACGGCTTCCACGTGATCATGGGCGCGACCATGCTCACCGTGATCCTGGTGCGTTTGCTGCGTGGCCACTTCACCGCCGACCACCACTTCGGTTTCGAAGGCGCCGCCTGGTACTGGCACTTTGTCGACGTGGTGTGGCTGGGACTGTATTTGTTCGTGTATTGGCTGTAGGCGACGGGGGAAGCCGACCCCGCCCGGAGCGGGATCGGTCCCGCATGGGGTCTTGGCGGTCCTGGCTTATCGAATCCCCGTGCTCTGGATCCAGCCCAGCTGGTGCGCCAGCAGCACGAACAGGAACAAGGCCACCGACAGGCCGATGCGCACCGTCAGTGCGTTGACCGTGCGGTTGGTCTTGCCTTTGTCCTTCATCAGGTAGACCAGGGCCGAGCCCAGGCTGACCAGGATGCCGATGAAGGCAACGACGACAAGTACGCGCATGGCAGGTCTCCGCGGGCGCGGACGCCCCGAATTGGAATTGTTGTAGATGCACATGGTACGTCCTCACAGCACCGTACGCACGTTGGCCGCTCTGCTGTTGCTGGCGCTGGCGGTGGTCGTGCTGGCGTCGCTGGGACGTTGGCAGCTGCATCGCGCCGACGAACGCCGCGCGATTCTGGCGGCCATCGAAGGGGGCCGCGCGCAGGCGCCGCTGACACTGGCGGCCGACACGCCCGCCGGGCAGTTGCAGGCGTGGCGCCCGGTGCAGGCCTACGGCCGCTACCGCGACGACCTGACCGTGGTGCTCGACAATCGCAATCGCGACGGCCGTCCCGGCTATTGGATCGCCACGCCGTTGTTGCTGGAGGAGCGTGGTGCGTCGGCTAGCATGCCGGGCAGCCGTTCCGCAGGCGGTGGCGCCCAAGGCAATGCTGCCCAGGGGGATCCCGCCCGTGGCAATCCTGTCCAGAGCAGCGCTGCTCCCACCGCCATCCTGGTCCTGCGCGGATGGATGCCGCGCGCCGCGCCTGGTCAGCCTGCCGCGATCGCCCCCCCGGCGCCGACGGATCCGCGGCACGTCACCGGCGAGCTGGCCGAACGCGTGCCGCGGCTGTTCGAGTTGTGGCATTTCGGTGGCGCCGCGGTCGATGTCCTGCCCAGCCGCCTGCCGCAGGCCGACGGCAAGCCGCCGACGGTGCAGAACCTGGACCTGACCGCCTACGCCGCCGCCACCGGTCTGCGGCTATTGCCGGCAGTATTGGAACAACGCGATGCCAGGACTGAAGCATTGCCGCGCGACGAGCGCGGACGCGAGGGCGCCGCATTGCCGCGCGACGCGGATCCGTCCCGACTCGACGCAGCGACATCGCCGCGCGACGCGGACGTGCTCAAGCAGGACTGGCCGCAGCCCTCGGTCGATTTCAACCAGAACCAGGGCTATGCGCTGCAATGGTTCGGCTTCGCGACCATCGCGGGCATTGCCTTCCTGGTCGTGGCGTGGCGCGCGCTGCGGCGGCGGCGTGAACGTTAAACTGGCTGCCGGCCGGTCCCGTCGCGGGGACGCCGGCACACGAAAAAGACAGGAATCCTGCTTGTGACGACGACCCCTACGACTGCCGGCCCCATGCACGCGGCCCCCCGCCGACGCAGCACCTTGACCCTGGTGACCGTCTTCCTGGTGTCGCTGGCGCCGGTGCTCGCCGCGGTGATCTTCTACCTGAACCCGCAATGGTGGCCGCGCGACGGCAGCAACTACGGCACCTTGATCGAACCGCAGCGCGACTTGCCCGCCCCCGCGCAACTTGCGCTCGCCACGCTGGACGGCCAGCCTTACGACCTGCGCCAACTGCGCGGCAAGTGGCTGTTGATGGCCGCCGATGGCGGCGCCTGCCCCGAGTCCTGCGCGCGCAAACTCTTCATCATCCGCAACAGCCACGCCAGCCAGGGCAAGAACGTCGACCGCGTGGCGCGCATCTGGTTCATCACCGACGATGCACCGGTGCCGCGGAAGGTGCTGGATGCTTACGTGGGAACGGTCATGGTGCGGGCGCGGCCAGAACAACTGTCGCGTTTCCTGCTGGACGCCGGGGCGTCCTCCTCCCTGGCCGGACCCATGTGGCTGGCGGACCCGCTGGGTCATCTGATGCTGCAGTTTCCCGCCGATGCCGACCCCGTCAAGGTGCGCGGCGATCTCAGCAAACTGATCTACAACTCGCGCATCGGCTAGTATGCCGACCACGACGCAACTTGAAGCGACTATAGAAGTGAATGCCGCAGGCCTGGACGCCATCGTCCTCCGTTACCGCAAACTGGTTTTCTTCACCTGGTTCCTGACGCTGGACCTGATCATGTTCGGCGCCTTCGTGCGCCTGACCGATTCCGGCCTGGGTTGTCCCGATTGGCCGGGCTGCTATGGCAGCGCCTCGCCCCTGGGTTCGCTGACCGATATCCATCAGGCCAACCAGGCCATGCCTTTCGGCGCGGTCTCGCTGTCCAAGGCCTGGATCGAAATGATCCATCGATATGCCGGCACGCTGCTCGGCATGCTGATCATCGGCATCGTCTACATGGCCTTCCGCTACCGTGGCCGCCTGGGCCGCTCGCCCCTGTTGGCCGTGGCCGCGCTGGTCATCGTTTGCGTGCAAGGCGCTTTCGGCGCCTGGACCGTGACCCACCAGCTGATGCCCGCCGTGGTGACGGCGCACCTGGTGTTCGGCATGCTCACGCTGACCATGATGACCTGGCTGGCGGCGCGCGAACGTCCTTACCAGGCCCTGGCGGCGTCCGCGGCCCGCTGGCGCGGGTGGATGAGCGCGGGTTTGCTGCTGCTGTTCGTGCAGATCACGCTGGGCGGCTGGGTGAGCACCAACTACGCTGCCCTGGCCTGCATGGACTTCCCCCTGTGCCAGGGGCACGTGGTCCCTCCCATGGACTTCGCCGGCGGGTTTTCAGTGTTCCGCGCCTTGGGGGAACTGCCCTCGGGCGAGATGATTTCGCAGTACGCCTTGACCGCCATTCACTGGGTGCACAGAAATTTCGCCTTCGTGGTGTTCGTCTACCTGGGTATCCTGGCGTGGCGCATGCGGGCTGAACCCGGCCTGCGCGGGCCGGCGACGCTGGTGCTGACCCTGCTGGCGGCGCAGTTGCTGACCGGCCTGACCACCATTTTCTTCGAGTGGCCGCTATTGATCGCGGTCCTGCACAACGGCGGGGCCGCCGGCCTGGTTCTGGCCGCGGTAACGCTGCGAGTTCGCCTGGCAACGGCCGGCCAGGCGGCCCTGCGCAGCGAATAGCGTTAATGACTGGGACAATTTGTCCAATGTAAACAGGCGCTTGCGCCCCGTCCCTTTATCCCGCGACGGCCTGGAGCGGAGTTAGAATAGCGCCACCATGACCAGTCTTGCCGCCCCAAACCAGGGATTGCTTCGCCAATACCTGGTGCTTACCAAACCCCGCGTCACCCAGCTCGCCGTTTTCTGTGCCGTCATCGGCATGTTCCTGGCGACGCCTGGCCTGCCCGATCTGCAGCGCGTGGTCTTCGCCACCCTGGGTATCTGGCTGCTCGCCGCGGCCGCTTTCGCCATCAACTGCCTGATCGAACAGGAAGTCGATGCGCGCATGCTGCGCACCGCGCGGCGTCCCACGGCGCGCGGCACCATCCTGCCGCAACAGGTGCTGATGCTGTCCGGGTTGCTGGGCGGCGCGGGCATGCTGGTGCTGTACAACCTGGTCAATCCGCTGACCATGTGGCTGACCTTCGCCACGTTCGTCGGCTACGCCATCATCTACACCGTCATCCTCAAGCCGCGCACGCCGCAGAACATCGTGATTGGCGGTTTGTCGGGCGCGATGCCGCCCGCGCTGGGCTGGGCCGCCATCGCCAATGCGGTGCCGGCGGAAGCCTGGGCCCTGGTGCTGATCATCTTCATCTGGACGCCGCCGCACTTCTGGGCGCTGGCCCTGTATCGCGCCAAGGACTACGAAAGAGCCGGCCTGCCCATGCTGCCGATCACGCACGGCCCGGAATACACGCGCCTGCAGATCCTGCTGTATAGCTGTGCCTTGCTGGCTTGCACGCTGATCCCCTACGCCTTGCGCATGAGCGGCCTGCTTTACCTGGTCACCGCCATCGTGCTGGGCGGCATCTTCCTGGGCTATGCCTGGCGCCTGTATCGCAATTACAGCGATGCCTTGTCGCGGGCGATGTTCCGTTATTCCATCCTGTACCTGGCGCTGTTGTTCGGCGCCCTGTTGATCGATCACTGGCTCGGCCTGCTGCTGGCGTAAGCGGCAGCGGCGCGCGCGCCCATCGGAGACTTCCCTCATGTCCATCGTTCCCGCCCGTCGCGCCGCGCTGTGCGTTCTTGGTGGCGTCGCCCTGTTCGCCGCGCTGGCGGCCTGCAAGGACCGGCCGGCCTTCAAGGGCAGCAGCCTGGCGGGCACGCATCTGGGCAAGGATGTGGCCATGGTCGACCAGGACGGCAAACCGCGCGCTATCGCCGACTTCGCCGGCAAGGTCGTGGTGGCTTTCTTCGGGTACACGCATTGCCCGGACGTCTGCCCGACTTCGCTGGCCGAGCTGGCTCAGGTCATGCAGACCCTGGGGCCGGACGCCGCGCGGGTGCAGGTGGTGATGATCACCGTCGATCCCGAGCGCGATACGCCGGACGTGATGAAGCAGTACGTCACCACCTTCAATCCCAACTTCGTCGGTTTCACGGGCGATCTGGCGCAGCTCAAGGCGGCGGCGACGTCATTCAAGGCCTATTACGCCAAGGTGCCCACCAAGGACGGTTCGGACTACAGCATGGACCACAGCGCCGCGTTCTACCTGCTCGACCAGAAGGGCGAGGCGCAAGTGCTGGTCAACAACAATGCAGGCGCCGACGTACTGGTGCACGACATCAAGCTGTTGCTTGAGTGAGCGTGCGCAACGCGCTGGGCTGAGCGCGGGCCTCGGTGCCATCGCGGCACGAGGGGCCCGTCGCCGCGTACTACGCCGGGGGCACGCATGAGTGCGGCCATGTCTGCAACTCCCCCAACCATGGGGCGCTAGCCCAAAAGAAGGGGGCGTGGGGGTTTATCCCCCACGAAAAAAACGCTTCGCAATCGAACATCCGATCCAGCATCGGATCGCGGGCCGGATCAGGCTGCGTAACAAGCCAACTAAAGATTCAACGTCCGCGCTTCCGGACTCTTGGGTCGTTCCGCTTCCAGCCAACCGGCATAGGCCTGGCGGCCTTCATCGTTCAAGTCACCAGCGTGCAACTCCCGCGTACCGGCGAATATCAGCAGCGCATAGGGCGTCGCCAGCGCCGCGGCTTCCTCGCACAGGCGCGCCTCGTCGCCCGTCGATGGCGAGCGCACGCGCCAATAGTTGATGGCCTGTTCGAGCTGTGTGATCGAGATCGGCGTTGTGTCATCCATCGGCCCATTCTCCCAGTTGAGCGCGCCGCGCGTGTAGGGCTATCAGGGTCTGGTCACAGCTGTTTCCAGCATTCTTGAATAGCCTTGCAACTCTTGCAAACCGTCACCTTGCTCACGCGTTGTAAGCGGATACCGATGCTATACATCCGCCATGGACGGCTTTGCAAGGAAAAAGACATGAATACCGCCACATCCCGCTCGGAATCGCGCCGCGGCCTGCATCCTTTGGTGGCGACCGCCGCCGTGTCCGTCATCGTATTGTGCGGCGTAGCCGTGGCCGCGATCGGCGGCTGGTTGCCTTCTTCGAGCGGACGCCCGGATGCGAACGACCCGATAGTGAGCTCGGCGGCCGATCCCGCGACCCTTGCGCAAAACGATCCCGCCAATGCCAATCTGGCGCCTCTGCCCGGCCAGACGCAGCCGCAGCAGCAGGGCGCCACGCGCCCGCCGGCCACCACGGCACAAGCGAACCAGCAACCCAATGCGCGGACGCAGAACGTTCCTCAAAACGCGCCGCAAAACCTGCCGCAGCAAGGCATTCCGCAACAAGGCGTGCCGCCCGCCGCGCAGAACGACGCCGCCCGGTGCCCGCAATGCGGCACCGTCGTATCGATGGGCCAGGTGCAGGTGCCGGTACAGGACCGCAGCAATCACGTCGTTGGCACGGTGGCCGGTGGCGTGGTCGGCGGCGTGGTGGGCAACCAGTTCGGGGGTGGTGGCGGCAAGACCGCGCTGACCGTCCTGGGCGCCGTGGGCGGGGCTTTGGCAGGCAGGGAAATCGAGCGTAATATGAACCAGAAAACCGTGACGCGTTATCAACTGGTTGCCCGCACCAATGATGGCCGCACGCACACTTTCCGCAGTGATACGCCGTTCCAATATTCGCCGGGCCAAGCCATACGCGTGGAAAACAACCAGCTGCTGCCGCGTTGAGCGCAGTAGCCGATCGCGTGGCGAACCTGCTGATGCCGGGACGGTCATGCCCCCACGAGAGAGACTGAATGACCGACCCGCAAAACAATCCTTTCATCCTCCCCGGCATGGGGCAGTCCGGCGATGCGGCTGGTAACCCCTTGCTCGCCAGCATGGAAATGATGCGCAAAGCCTGGGCGGGATTGATGGGGCCGGGCGGTTTGGCGCAAGTCATGCCGATAACGCCGGCACTGAACCTGGAAGATCTGGAACGCCGCATCGCGGAATTGCGGACGGTGGAAAGCTGGCTGCGTCTGAACCTGTCCATGTTGAGCAGCACCATCCAGGGGCTGGAGGTACAACGCTCCACCATCAACACCCTGCGGTCCTTCGTCGACAGCGTGAGCAGCCAGACCGCGGCCGGCGCGCAATGGGGCGATGCGTCTCCGTTGGAAGTCGTGCTGGGTTTGAAGCCAGGGCCGCGTGGCGCGGCGGCTGCGGCGACTGGCGGTGGCGGTTCGGGGCAGGCGTTTTCCAGCAGTGCGCCCTTTGGGTCTGCCGCTTCCACGCCGTCGCCGAAGGCCGAGCCTGCCGTCGAAGACAACGAACTGGACGAGGACGAGTCGGATATCGACATGCCGCCGGACAACGCGCAAGGCGCCGGGGTAAGCGGCGCTGCGGAGTCCGGTGCTGCGCGGTCCGGTCCTGACGCCGGACGCGCCACGACGGAGGACGACAAGCTGTCGGCAGCCGCCGACAAGCTGGCGCAAGCCGGCGCCGCCGCCGAGTCCGGTGTAGGCGCGCTGCCGTCCTTCCTGGGCGGCGCTGCGCAGTCGGCGTCCGAAGCGTGGTGGACGTTGCTGCAACAGCAGTTCGGTCAACTGGCCGCGGCGACGGCGGCTTCCATGCCGGGTGCGGCCGGCGGCACCGGCGCCGATACTGGCTCCAGCGCTGCCGCTGGTACTGGCAGTACTGGCACAGGAAGTGGGAGTGGCACCCCTGCTGGCGGTGGCCGGACCACACGAAATGCGGCTTCCGGGACGTCTCCCGGTACGACGGCCGGTGTCGGCCAGGGCAAGACTTCGGCGAGAAAACCGGGTAGCGGGTCGACAGCGGCGGGCGCCAAGGCAGGTAGCACCAAAGCAGACAGCAGCAAATCAAGCGGCACTACGTCGTCCGCTTCGAAGCCATCCGCCAAGACCGCTGCCACCAAGCCCGGCGGCGGCAAGGCCGCTGCTGCCAGGTCGACGCGGGCGCGGACATCCGCCCAGCCCGCCGCGGCCGGCGGTACGGGCAAGGCGTCTTCGCCGGGCAGCTCCGCTGCAAAGAAACCACGCGCCAACAACCCCGCCAACGGGACACCCCGCAATGCGGCCGGTGTCACGAAAGCGCGCCGTCCCCGCTCGTAAAATTTCATCCATTCCATCCATCCGGGCCGCCTGACGGCCCTGTCCAGCCCCGTTGCTCATGGCACGGGGCGCTTTTGCAAAGATTCTCCTCATGTTGAATATCGTCATTCTGGCCGCCGGCTTGGGTAAGCGCATGCAGTCTGACCTGCCCAAGGTCCTGCACACATTGGCCGGGCGGCCCATGCTCGATCATGTCCTGGACAGCGCCCGCCGTCTGCAGCCGGCGCGTATCGTGGTTGTCATCGGCCATGGCGCGGACCGGGTACGCGCGGCTTACGCTGGCCAGGACGACTTGCAGTTCGCCCTGCAGCAGCCCCAGCACGGCACCGGCCACGCGGTGGCGCAGGCCGCGCCCCTGCTGCTCGAAGGCGACGCGGATGACGCCACGCTGGTGCTGTACGGCGACGTGCCACTGGTCCAGGCCGACACCTTGCGCCGCCTTCTGCAAGCGCGCGGCCAGGGCATGGCGGTGCTTACCGAAACCTTGACTGATCCCACCGGCTACGGGCGTATCGTGCGCGACGCGCGCGGACAGGTCACGCGCATCGTCGAACACAAGGACGCCAGCGAGCAGGAACGCGGCATCCGCGAAGTCAACACCGGCATCCTCGCCGCGCCTACGGCGCGTCTGAAGGACTGGCTGACCCGCATCGACAACAACAACGCCCAGGGCGAGTACTACCTGACCGACACCGTCGGCCTGGCCGTGGCCGATGACGTGGCCGTGGGCGCCGCGCAGCCGGCCGCGGCGTGGGAGACGCTGGGCGTTAACAGCCGGGTGCAGCAAGCCGAGCTGGAACGCATCTGGCAGCGGGAACAGGCGCGCCGGCTGTTGGAAGCCGGCGTCACGCTGGCCGACCCGGCCCGTTTCGATCTGCGCGGCACCATGACCGTGGGCCGTGACGTCTACATCGATGTGGGCTGCGTGTTCGAAGGCCACGTTGACCTGGCTGACGGCGTGCGCATCGGCCCGCATTGCGTGCTGCGTGATGTGAAGCTTGGCGTCGGCACGCAGGTCGAGGCCTTCAGCCATCTGCAGAAAGCCCAGGTGGGCGCCGATGCGCGCATCGGTCCTTATGCGCGCCTGCGACCGGGCGCCGAGCTGGCCGACCGCACGCATATCGGCAACTTCGTCGAAGTGAAGAATGCCGTGATCGGTGTGGACAGCAAGGCCAATCACCTGACCTATATCGGTGATGCCGACATCGGTGCGCGCGTGAACGTGGGCGCGGGCACCATCACCTGCAATTACGACGGCGTGAACAAGCATCGCACCATCATCGAAGATGACGTCTTCGTCGGCTCCGATACGCAACTGATCGCGCCCATCCGCGTGGGCCGTGGCGCCACCCTGGGTGCCGGCACCACCTTGACACGCGATGCGCCCGCCGAGCAGCTGACGGTTTCGCGCGCGCGCCAGACCTCCATCGCTGGTTGGACCCGGCCCGTCAAGAAAAAGCCATGAAAGATACCGCTCCTTCCGCTGCGGGCACGGCACCTGGCGCCGCCCCCGCTGGCCCCGGCGCGACCCAGTCCGCCCCCGCGCAGGATGGCCTGCCCACCCCACGCCGCTATTGGGCCGCCAGTGTGGTCATGCTGGGCATCAGCCTGGCGGTGCTGGACAGCACCATTGCCAACGTCGCCCTGCCGACGATATCCCACGACCTGGGCGTGGACCCCGCCGACTCGGTGTGGATCGTCAATGCCTATAGCGTGGCGCTGGTGGTCATGTTGCTGCCGCTTTCGTCCCTGGCCGAGCGGATAGGCTTTCGCCGCATGTTCTCCATGGGGATGGCGCTCTTCACCGTGGCGTCGCTCGCTTGCGCCATGGCGGATTCGCTGTTGACGCTGACGCTGGCCCGCATCTTCCAGGGCGTGGGCGCGGCCTCGCTGATGTGCATGTTCGGCGGCTTGGTCCGGCATATCTATCCGCACGCCAAGCTGGGCCGCGGCATCAGTTTGAATGCCACCACCGTGGCCATCATGTCGGTGCTGGGACCGACGCTGGGGTCGGCCATCCTGTCGGTGGCCGCGTGGCCGTGGATCTTCGCCGTCAACGTGCCCTTGGGGCTGCTGGGGATGTTCTGGGTGCGCTTCCTGCCGGACGTTCCCCGTACGAACACGCGTTTCGATGCCGTCAGCGCCCTGCTGAACATGGTGACGCTGGGCGTGTTCATCATCGGTGTGGACAAGCTGGTGGCGGATCCCGTGAAAGGCCTGGGCATGATCGCCATCTCGCTGGTGGCCGGCTATTTCCTGGTGCGCCGCGCCACCAGGCAGACCGCGCCGCTGGCGCCGGTCGACCTGCTGCGCATTCAGCCGATCGCCTATGCCGTGGCGGCCTCGGCCTGCACGTTCGCCGCGCAGATGGCGTCCTATGTCGCCTTGCCTTTTTTCTTCCAGGCGGTGTTGGGACGGCCGCCATTGCAGGTCGGCATGCTGATGGCCGCGTGGCCCATAGGCACGGCCATCATCGCACCCGTGGCGGGGCGCCTGTCGGACCGCTACTCGGCCGCGACCCTCAGCGGCGTCGGTGCGGCAGCCATGGCCGTGGGCCTGATCGCCATGACGCTGTTGCCGCATGATGTGGGCAATACCGCGATCATGGTGGTCATGTTCGTGTGCGGCACGGGGTTTGGATTTTTCCAGACGCCCAACAACCGGTCCATGATCGGGTCGGCACCGCGTACGCGCGGCGGCGCTATCGGCGGTCTGCAAGCCACCACGCGGGTATTCGGCCAAAGCTGCGGTACCGCCTTGGTCGCCACCGCGTTCGGCCTGAGCACCACGCACGGCCCGTCGTTGGCCTTGATCCTGGGCGCGGTCTGCGCCGGAGCGGCGGTTCTGGTCAACACCGTGCGGTTCAAGGCGGTGACGGTGGGCGGCTGAATCGGCCACCCTGCCCACCGGGCCCTGCCGCCACCCGCCCTATAATCGGGTCCATCGGGCGCGTGCCTAGCCGCGCGCCATGTTTTCTAGGGCGAATGCAATGAAGATTACCGTGGTGGGTACCGGCTACGTGGGCCTGGTGTCGGGTGCCTGTCTGGCTGAGATGGGCAACGATGTCATGTGCCTGGACGTGAATAGCGCCAAGGTGGCCTTCCTGCGTGAAGGGGGTATCCCCATCTACGAACCTGGTCTGGAAGACCTGGTCCGCCGCAACGTCCACGCCGGCCGCCTGCACTTCACCGACGACGTCCAGACCAGCGTGGCGCATGGCGACGTGCAGTTCATCGCCGTCGGTACGCCGCCGGGCGAGGACGGTTCCGCCGATCTGCAATACGTGCTGGCCGCCGCCCGCGGTATCGCCCGCCACATGACCGGCCGCAAGATCATCGTCGACAAGTCGACCGTGCCGGTGGGCACGGCGGACAAGGTACGCGCCGCGATCAGCGAAGTGCTGGCGGAGCGCGGTGTCGATCTGCCCTTCAGCGTCGCTTCCAATCCGGAATTTCTCAAGGAAGGCGCGGCCATCCATGACTTCATGAGTCCGGACCGGGTCGTCGTCGGTGCCGACGATGACTACACCGTGGGCGTCATGCGGCGCATCTACGAGCCCTTCCAGCGTACTCATGATCGCCTGATGGTGATGGACGTGCGCTCGGCCGAGTTGACCAAATACGCCGCCAACGCCATGTTGGCCACGCGCATTTCGTTCATGAATGAAATGGCCAATCTGGCCGAAGCCGTGGGCGCGGACATCGAGGCCGTGCGCCGCGGCATCGGTGCCGATCCGCGCATCGGTTATCAGTTTCTTTATCCTGGCGCCGGCTACGGCGGCTCCTGCTTTCCCAAGGACGTGCAGGCCCTGAGCCGCATGGCCAGTGAGCATCAGCTGCCGATGCGGGTGATCGAAGCGGTCGAAGCGGCCAATGACGAACAGAAGTTCCGCCTGGCACGCAAGGTCGTACGCCGCTACGGCGAGGACCTGAGCGGGCGCTGCTTCGCCCTGTGGGGCCTGGCCTTCAAGCCGAATACCGACGATATGCGCGAGGCCCCCAGCCTGAATGTGATCGACGAGTTGACGCGGCGCGGCGCCACCATCCGAGCCTATGATCCGGTGGCCATGGAAGAGGCCGCCAAGGTGTTGAGCGGCAATGCGCGTGTGACCTTCGTGAGCGATATGTACGATGCCCTGGAGGGCGCCGATGGTCTGGTGCTGGTCACGGAATGGAAGGTCTTCCGTGCGCCCGATTTCGATCGCGTGCGGACCTTGCTGAAGACGCCGCTGATCCTGGACGGCCGCAATCAGTACAACGCGGCGGATTTGAAGGACATGGGCTTCGACTACGAGGGCATTGGCCGCGCATGAGAATCCTGCAGCTGAATTTCGAGAAAGGCTGGCGCGGCGGTGAGCGGCAGACGCTCTACTGCATGATGGCCTTCCGAGATGCGGGGCACGACGTGGAGCTGCTGGCCCGGGCCGGTGGTCCGCTGGCGCAGCGAGCCGCCGAGCAGGGATTCAAGGTGCACGCGGTGTCCGGTGTGCCGGCGCAGATCGGCTTCCTGGCCAGTCGTGGCAGGCAGTACGACATCATTCACGCGCAGACCGCCAACACCGTGACCTGGGCGGTGCTGACCAAGCTGATGCACCGCCGTCCGGTGGTGTTTTCGCGCCGCACGTCCTTCGTGGTCAAGCCCAACGAGGAATGGAAGACGGGTTTCAAGTGGCGGCATGTCGATCTGTTCGTGGCGATCAGCGACATGGCGGCCACCGAGCCGCGCCGGCTGGGCCTGACGCCCGTGATCATCCGCAGCGCGGTTGCGCCGGTGCCGCCTGATGCGCAGAACCAGGCGCGGCTGGCGGCCGAGTTCAAGGTGCCGGGCAAGCGCATCATCGCGACTTCAGCGGCCTTGATTCACGACAAGGACCCGCTGACCATGATCCGGGCGGTGGCTGAACTGGCGCGCACGCGGCTGGACTTCCTGTTCGTGCATTTCGGCGCCGGCGGCAACGAAGAGGCGCAGGCGCGCGCGCTGGTGGCCGAGCTGGGCGTGCAGGATGTCTATCTGTTCGCCGGATTCCGTAAAGGGGTGGAAGATTTCTATCCCTGCATGGACGTCTTCGCCATGACGTCGCGCGAGGAAGCGCTGGGCAGCAGCGTATTCGACGCCTTCCTGCAGCGTGTACCGGTGGTGTCCACGGATGCGGGCGGTTTGAAGGAAAGCCTGGCTGACGGGCGTGGAATCCTGTGCGCGGTGGAAGACCATCACGCTATGGCCCAAGGCATGGCGACCTTGCTGGACGACGAAGCGGCGCGTCGTGCAATCACGGAGCGTGCCTATGACTATGTGCGCATCGAGCACGATGTCGGCACGATGGGCAATCGCTATCTGGAACAGTTTGAACGGCTGTTGCGCGAGCGGGGCGAAGGCGCGCGATTGGGGCACTAAACAGCGTGTGTCAGCGACTGACGCTTGAACTAAAGCCATATTTGCTTGCCGGCAAATATGGCTGTTTTTTTAGCTAACAATCCAGGCTCGCTGACATTTTCCGTGCAGGAAATCTGGCCATCTCCCGTTGGCCTGAGCCATTGCTTCACCTGTCAAATGGCCGGGACGATACCCGCCGTCGCGCTTTTGGGTTATTTGGGTTAGTATAATAAAAACTATCCGAAATAACCGATCCGGAGGGTATCATGATTACACTGGAGAACTCCCGCTCCAAGCGCGTGGCCGCAACCATGGCCACGCCTTTGGTGTTTGTCGGAACGAACCGGGAGGTTATGAAGCAGCTGGAGCATGACCGCGCGCAAGCGCATCATGTGGGAAAGTTCATTGCTGTATCTGTACCTGAAGGCCTGAACGCTGAGCTGTTAGCGGAGGCCATGGCCGCCGTACTTCAGACACCGGTCCCAGGAGGCCACGACGGCGCGCTGTTCGCCAAAGCTTTCTACGTCGTCTGGACCGTCCTGGGTGACAAGATGCATGAGTACGAGACGAGTGCATTTCAAACGATGGTGGAAGCTGCCGCGCCTAAAGCTCCCATAGAGCCTCATGTGATGCTGCAAGCTCAGATGATAGGCAAGGCCAGAAAGGCGGTCCTGGAGTCTGGAGATTGGCTGACAGCGGCTCAAGTGGCCCATGTGGCTGAGCTTAGCGAGCTTAATCCCAGTGCACAGACCAGCAAGTGGAAACGTGGCAAACAGATCTTCGCCATAGAACATAAGGGTGTAGACCTGTTCCCCGGCTACGGATTGGATCCGGAGAGGAATTTCAGGCCGAGGCAATCCCTGAAACAGATAATCGAGGTCTTTGGAGACGCAAGGAGTAGTTGGGCGCTCGCAATCTGGTTCATGTCTGCCAATGGTTTGCTTGGTGGCAAAGCGCCGAAGGACGTATTGGCCACTCATCCCGAAAAGGTCTTGGCCGCGGCAATCGACGAAGTAGCAGGAGTCGAGCATGCATAGAAAGAAGAGGCCGGCAAGCAATAAGTCGCAAGTTCGCCGGCAAGTCATATCTTCCGCTTCGACCGCTACCCAAGGCTCCATATCTTCGTCCGAGGCCGATAGCGTGGTGCCTTTACCATCAGCCTCCTTGCACGTCACACCCTATACGCTGGAGGCCGGTTCAACTTGGCATCGTGTCCATGCAAGCAGGTATGCGGCCACTGCATTCAATCCCGGCAGAGGTAACGCGCGCTTCAGCCCGATATCGACCTCGGATGGCACACCCATCCCGACGATCTATGCGGCGGATAGTTTCGAAGGCGCGGTGATGGAGTCTGTTTTCCTCGACGTCCCATATCACCCTGGCATCGACACGATAAAGTCCGTTAGCGAGGAAAAGCTGACAGACCAAGTGCACTCGCGGATAACCGTGAATCAGGATCTCACGTTGGCTGACCTGGCAGCGAAATCCTTGCGCAAACTGGGTGTTCCACGACGACATTTGATCGAGTGCGACAAGGACCAATATCCTGCAACCCGCAAATGGGCCGAAGCGATCCACTCGCAGCATCCGGATATTCAAGGATTGTCTTGGGTTTCACGACAGGACGATACCTGCCGCGCTGTCGTATTGTTCGCCGACCGCGTACCCACGGGCGCGCTACGGCAACTCGGCAACTGTCGCAGCCTTAGGGCTGACATCAACGCGTTTACCGAGGTGCTGAAGTTGGCGGACCATATTGGGGCTCTGGTGATCCCGGCTGACATGTGATGCCATCGTTGCTTTGCCGGCAGTGGTAATTGCATGCCGTTCCCCCCCTGGTCTCACTGACGCCATGGTTGCTTTGCTGATATGTGCGCATCAAAGCGCGGGACGCGGTATGTACGCCGCGAGCAACCGCTCCGAGTCGCGTGCGGGCGGCAGCCCGAATGCGCGGGCGTACTCCCGGCTGAACTGGGTGCTGCTCTCGTAGCCGACTTCCAAGGCGGCCGACGTGACGCTGCGGCCCCCTACCACAAGCAGCGTGCGAGCTTGCAGCAAGCGGAGACGCTTCTGATATTGCAGTGGGCTCAGCGACGTGACCGCCTTGAAGTGGCGGTGAAAAGCGGACTCGCTCATCGCTGCCCGGTTGGCAAGCGCTTCGATGCGCAAAGGCTGCGCGAAGTCCCGCCGGATCCATTGGATTGCCAGGCTGATCCTTGCCACCGCGCTGTCGGGCCTGGCGATAGCACGCAGCATCGCACCGTGCGGACCCTGCAAGACCCGGTAAAGGATTTCCCGTTCGTAGACGGGCGCCAATGCAGGAATGTCGGCGGGGTGATTCATCAGCCCCAGCATACGGACCCAAGCATCCATCAGAGGCGGCGTTACCGCGACGACGGAGAACGCGGTTTGGGCATCTTCGGGTTCGGGCTCCTGGGCTTGGGTATACCCGGCTGCGGCTGAATGTGTAGTTGCAGGACCGGCGAACGCAGGCAGGTCCGCGAGCAGAGCCGCGATTAGCGCGGGTCGCAACATCAACGCCACGGCCAGATAGGGTTCGCCCGAGGCCGCCGGCCATACCGTGCCTATCGCCGGCAGGTCGACAGACATGACGAAATAGTTGGTCGGGGAGTAGTGCAAGGTCTGGTCGCCGACGCTCATGGATTTGCTGCCGCGCAGGATCAGGTTGACCATCGGTTCGTAAGCCGCGGCCAACTCATGTTCGGGGATCTTGCCCTGCACCATGACGACGCGCGGGATGCCCGTCTCGGTCATGCGGTTCTCCGCCCTGGCGGCCAGGGTCCTGAGCTCTGCGAGTTGTTCTTCCATGTGAGGCATCAGACCGCATCGTACGTGCGCGTGCAAGTGAAAAGCAGTTTTGGGCAGGCCTGAGCCAGGAACGGGCAGGCGCGAAAGCCCTGTGTCTCCTATCGTTCCCTGACTGCCACTGAACGTGAGAATTTCATGAATGTCGTCATCATCACCGGTGCCAGCCGAGGCCTCGGGGCCAGTACGGCCCTCCAGGCCGCCCAACGCGGCATGGGCGTCATCGTCACCTACAACAGCCACCCTGCAGGCGCCGACGCGGTCGTGCGGCAGATCGAGGCAGACGGAGGCAAG
This sequence comes from Bordetella sp. LUAb4, assembly GCF_021325795.1. Lineage (GTDB taxonomy): Bacteria > Pseudomonadota > Gammaproteobacteria > Burkholderiales > Burkholderiaceae_B > Bordetella_C. The sequence continues at coordinate 276,907 of NZ_JAHPZX010000003.1, forward strand.
GCCGTCGCGCTGCAACTGGATGTCGGCACAGTCGCGTCGTTCGCCGGTTTCCGCGACAAGGTCGCCACTGCGCTGATGAGAACCTGGAATCGCGACCGGTTCGATGCCTTGGTCAACAACGCCGGCTTTGGCCAGTTCAACGCCATCGAGGCCGTTACCGAAGGTGAGTTCGACGCTCTTCTGGGCGTGCACTTGAAGGGTCCGTTCTTCCTGACACAGGCGCTCTTGCCACTTCTGACCGACGGTGGCCAGATCATCAACCTGACCAGCGCGACGACGCGTGTGGCGACGGTGGGCGTGGCGCCTTACGCTGCCTTCAAGGGCGGTTTGGAAGTACTCACGCGCTATATGGCAAAAGAGTTTGGCTCGCGTGGCATCCGGGCGAACTCGATTTCTCCCGGTGCGATTCGCACCGACATGACCCGCGATGCGCTCGATCAGGTGCCGGAGTTCGCGACGATGCTGGCCGACCAGACCGCGCTCGGCCGCATCGGCGCACCGGACGACGTCGGTCGTGTCATCGCTGGCCTGTTGTCTTCGGATAACGGTTGGATCAATGCGCAGAACATCGAAGTCTCAGGCGGCTACAACATTTGATCTGGGAGACCACTCAATGCTCGACCATATCTTCATCGCGGTAAGCGACGTGCAGCGCTCCATCGACTTCTACACCGCCGCGCTGGCGCCGCTCGGCATCGCTCATCAACACGATTACGACGGCAAAAATGGCCCGCCGGGCCACCCGGATCTCAAGGGCTTTGGCGCAGAAGGGCGCGTGTTCTTCTGGTTGCGCGAAGGCACCATCGGCGGCACTGCGGCGCATGTCGGCTTCGTCGCCACCAGCCGTGCCGAAGTGGATGCCGCCTACGCCGCGGCGATGGCGGCGGGCGCCACCGACAACGGCGCGCCCGCCGCCCGGCTTTACTACGATCCCCGCTACTATGCCGCTAACGTCCTGGATCCAGACGGCTACAGCCTGGAGTTCGTGTACAAGAGCTGGCAGCAGAAAACATAGCGCCGCGCACCCACCTCACTCCACCGTCACGCTCTTCGCCAGATTACGCGGCTTGTCCACGTCCGTGCCGCGGGCGCAGGCGGTGTGGTACGCCAGCAGTTGCAAGGGCACGGTGTGCAGGATGGGCGACAGTTTGCCGTAGTGCTCCGGCATGCGGATCACATGCATGCCCGGATCGCGCACGATGTGGCTGTCGGCATCGGCGAACACATACAGTTCGCCACCGCGCGCGCGCACTTCCTGCATATTGGACTTCAGCTTTTCCAACAGCGCATCCTTCGGCGCGATGGTGACCACGGGCATCTGGTCGGTCACCAGCGCCAAGGGACCATGCTTGAGTTCGCCGGCCGGATAGGCCTCCGCATGGATGTAGCTGATTTCCTTCAGCTTCAACGCCCCTTCCAGCGCCACCGGATAATGCATGCCGCGGCCCAGGAACAGGGCGTTTTCCTTGGACGCGAACCGCTCCGCCCACGAAATGATCTGCGGCTCCAGCGCCAGCACGGAGCTGATGGCGGCGGGCAGATGGCGCAGCGCCTTCAGATGCTCGGCTTCTTCTTCATCGGTGATCTTGCCATGCACCTGCGCCAGCGCCAGCGTCAGCATGAACAGCGCCGCCAACTGCGTGGTGAAGGCCTTGGTCGAGGCCACGCCGATTTCCACGCCGGCACGCGTGATGAAGGCCAGCTTGCACTCGCGCACCATGGCGCTGGTGGCAACGTTGCAGATGGTCAGGGTGTTGGTCATGCCCAGGCTGCGTGCATGCTTCAACGCGGCCAGGGTGTCGGCCGTCTCGCCCGACTGCGAAATCGTCACCACCAGCGAGCGCGGATTCGGCACGCTGTCGCGATAACGGTATTCGCTGGCGATTTCCACGTTGACTGGAATCTTGGCGATGGACTCGATCCAGTACTTGGCCGTCAGACCAGAGTAGTAGCTGGTGCCGCAAGCCAGAATCAACAACGAATCGGCTTCCTTGAAGATCTTGTAGGCGCCATCGCCAAACAATTCCGGCGTGATCGACTCGATATCCTGCAAGGTATCGCCCACCGCGCGCGGCTGCTCGAAGATTTCCTTCTGCATGAAATGGCGATAAGGCCCCAGCTCGGCGGCGCCGCTATGTACCTGCACGGTATTGACCTTGCGCTCGACGGGACGGCCCTGGTCGTCGGTGATCCACACGCGCGACAGCTGCAGGTCGACGACGTCGCCGTCTTCCAGATAGATGATCTGGTCCGTGGTGCCGGCCAACGCCAGCGCGTCGGACGCCAGGAAGTTTTCGTTCTTGCCCACACCGACGACCAGCGGCGAACCCTGGCGCGCACCGACCACGCGATGCGGCTCGTCACGGCAGAACACGGCGATGGCATAAGCGCCCAGCAGTCGACGCGCCGCCTGCTGCACGGCTTCGAGCAGGTCGCCGGAATAAAGATGGTTGACCAGGTGCGCAATGACCTCGGTATCGGTCTGGCTTTCGAAGACATAGCCGGCGGCCTGCAGCTCGGCGCGCAACTCGTCGTGGTTCTCGATGATGCCGTTATGGACCAGCGCGATGCGCGGCTTGTCCTTGCCATGCGAGGAGAAGTGCGGGTGGGCGTTATGCGTGGCCGGCGCACCGTGGGTGGCCCAGCGCGTGTGCGAGATCCCGGTGTAGCCGGTCACGTGGTCTTGCTCGACCAGCGCGGCCAGTTCGGAAACGCGCTCGGTGCTGCGCGTGCGGCGCAGTTCGCCGTCGGCATAGACCGCCACGCCGCAGGAGTCATATCCTCGATATTCAAGGCGACGCAGGCCTTCGACCAGGACAGGGGTGATGTCGCGTTGGGCGACGGCGCCGACGATTCCGCACATGGCATGCTCCGGGAGGTAGAAAAGACAAGCGCCATTGTGGGCTGGCATCCAAGAAATAAGATTTCGTTGTTTTGGCTAAAATGAATTATTCTTCAAGTCACATTTTGTCGTGCAATATTATTCACATCAAACCTCAGATATGAAATTTTATGGCGAACCATGAGTGATCCTGAAGCCGTAGACCATTCAGCCCCGTTCGTCCCTCTGGACGATCTCGACCGCCGCATCCTGGCCCAGATGCAGGAGGACGCCTCGCTGACCAACCAGGAACTGGCGGAAAAAGTCCACGCGTCGCCGCCCACTTGCCTGCGGCGCGTGCGTCGCCTGGTGGAAAGCGGCGTGATTGAAAAGCAGGTCGCCATCCTGGATCCCGCTCGCCTGGGCAGCACCCTGACGGCCATCGTGGAGATCACCCTGGACGTCCAGGCCGCGGAAAAAATGACGGAGTTCGAAGCCCTGGTGCGCGACGAGCCTGCCATCCTGCAATGCCACCGCGTGTCACCCGGGCCGGACTTCGTGCTGATAGCGCAGGTAGCCGATATGCCGGCCTACCACGCGCTGGTGCATCGAGCCTTCACAGCGCAGGCCAACGTACGCAACGTGCGCACGTTCTTCTCGGTGCATCGTTCGAAATTCGAAACCCGCATCGCGGCGGCGGCGCTCAAGCCGGTCCAGGGAACGTAGGCGGCAAGGGTGCAGGGGACCTTTTTGGCTCTCAAGGCTGGTAAGCGGTACACAAGTCTGTAAGTATGATGGGACACACCGCTACTCGCTTGCGCTCCGTTTTTATCCACGTCACCGCTCTCTACCGCCATGCCGTCCGCCGTATTTCCCGAAGATTTCCTGACTGAACGCCTGCGTGCGCTGCGCATCGAGCCAGCGCATCTGCCCTTCATCATGGAGATGCATGCCAATGCGGAGGTAATGGCTTCCATGGGTGGCACACGTGATGAGACGGCCAGCCGGCGCTACGTCGACGGCCACGTGGCGCATTGGACCCGGCATGGCTACGGCATGTACATCTTGCACGATCGCGCCACGGGCTTGCCCGCTGGCCGCGCCGGCCTGAAGGCCAACACTGCCGATGAACAGGCCGTCGTCGAATTGGCATATGCCCTGCATCCCGCTTCCTGGGGCAAAGGTTACGCTCAGGAAATCTCACGAGCCCTGGTCGCGCTGGGGTTCAAGCTGCTCCCGATTGACGCGCTGCAAGCCGTGGCACTCCGATCCAATGCCGCTTCGCGGCGGGTGTTGGAGAAAGCGGGCCTGCGCTATGTCGGCACGACCAACGATCTTCCTGAACCAAAATTCCGCTACGAAGTACGGCGCGCGGGCTTGTAAAGCCGTTCCAACTACCCTCGCCCCGTCAGGACAATACCGAGTACAGGATGGGGTGTATGGCCACGTCGTCGCTCGCCAGGACGGTGACGTGGTCGCCCACGCGCACCCAAGGATAGTCGATAGGCTTCAGCCGGGCGCAGACGGTGGCGCGGCCGTGCCATGGACAGGTCACGCTGGTGCCGGCCCGGTCCAGTTGGCCGAAATGCAGCGGGCCGCCTCGGTGCGGGCATGAACTCAGGACCAACTGCCAGCGGCCATCCTGATGCAGGCCCACGACGTGTTTGTCGCCCACTGTCACGCCGGCGGCCGTGGTCCGCGAGAACGTGGTCAAAGCCATTCGGTATGGTCTCCAAGCGTATGAACCGTGTAGACGCATTCAGGTGACGCGACCCAGGCGCCGTGCAAACGATGCTTCCTGATGACCATGCCCTCGCCCTCATGCAGGGCCACATGGCTGCCCTTGCCGTTGAACAGGTGCAGCTCGCCGCGGTCGACGTGAACGAGTTCATCGGCGTCGTGGACATGCGTCACGGACAGGTCGTGGATAGGCTCGGTATAGCTGCGGCGCGCTGCGGGAAAACCCGCCGATACGAGATTCCCGTAAATATGGGCGTGCAGCGCCTTGTACCGTTCACCGTCATCCATCCATTGGACCTGCTGCGCGAAATCGCTGTCGGCGTAGCGTCCGAGCAGACGCGCCGCCTCGAAACCGCGGATGATCTCTGGTATCACCTTGCGCCCATGCCGCGCGACGGTGGGCTTTACCAGCTTCTCGTAGGCCATCAGGCTGTGCTGTTGGTCGATGTGGGCGTGTTCCAGGAAATAGGAACGGTCGACGCTCGGATGCAGCTCGCGCAGCAGATCCGCCATCTGGCGGCAGTACTGGATGAACATCGTCTCGGTCTGGAAGGTCGAGCCGATATAGCGGAAGTACAAAGCGTGATTCGCGCACAGGTAGTTGGAATAGTTGTTCAGCGCAAGACTGGAGGTCAGGTAGAACTGCCAGTAATCATGCAGGTCCCGCGTCAGGCCCAGACTGGTCAGCAAGTTTTCGAACAACGTACTGTGCTTGCGCGCATGCACGCCATAGCCGTACTCGTCGATCAATATCTTGAATAGTTCGGATTGCTCCTGGCCGTAACGGCCGCCCGCGTTGCGGGACATCGCGGAGGACTCCACGAGGAAGTCGCCCGCAAGCTGGATGCACAAGGTGAGCAGCGCATTTTCGGGATTGGCCGAACTCCGGATGACGTCGATGGCGGGCAAGGCGCCAGCTCGCGCGCATTCTTCCATATAGCGACTGAAGTACTGCTGAAGCTGTTGCTCGGTCCAGTCTCCCGCGACATCGATTTCCTCGTCCAGGAAGGTGAAGAGATAACGCTCCAGCCGTGGCCGGATGAGTTGGCCTAGCGCATGCCTGTCGGGAGAGTAGAAGTTGAGGAATCGCGCATACTGGTCATGCATTCCGGATCGGGGAAGCAAGAGGAAATCCGATTCGTAAATGGTGAGCAGTAACCGGTGCGCGGCCATGCTTTGATAATTGAAAAACGCGCTTTGCCCGATCGGATGCTCGAAGTTGAAATGCTTGAAGTCTTGCGGACGTAATTCCCGCTCGTAAGGCTGGTCTCGGTGCGTCCAGGTATCGCCATCGCGATACAGGTCGCAGTCGGCATATTGCAGCAAGGCATCGGTGAACAGGGCAGGCGATGAGAAGTCGAACTTCGGAGGCACGTCACAAACGGCTTTCTGGTACATGGCATCAGCTCCTGGCGGAAATTTCGAACTCGATATTGCTGAGATCGGTGCGGGCGCTTACTTCAATCCGCTCGCCCCTGCACACCGCGCGCGGCGGATCCAGGCAATACATGGCCTGGGCCCAATGGGTATGCGCGGCCGGGCTGTTGGTCAGTACGATGCCGGGCGCCAGCAGGGCGCGAAACCAGAAGGCAAGGCCGTGGACGATGCCGTCCTGCGTGACGGTGACGCCGTGGGTCTCTTCGCGCGCGACGATGTCGCCCCGCTCCAGGTCGAACAACAGCGCGGACTGCCGGGTGGACAGATATTCGATGGGCCACGTGTTCATGCGCACGGGGAAATACCCTTGCGTGGCATAGCAATTGAATGTCGACAGATCGATGCCGTCCACGCTGGCCACGTGATTGTTGTTGAAGACTTCCACGCTCTGGATCAGGCAGAACTCGATGCCGATGCACTCTGGAATGATGCGCGCGTTCGCTTCGAGCAAGTGGGCGCGGGCATGCGCCAGGGAGGTCAGCAGGCCTTCGCCGACCATTCCGCAATCCATGATTTCCGTCACCAGGCCCTGTGCGCGGGCGGGGATATCCTGTCCCAGCCGCAAGTCCTGCGATGAGCGGCCGATGACGCTGATGCGATCCGCTTCACCGTTGGCCCGAATGATTTCCCTGGCGACGCCAGCCATGGTGGGATTGAGTTCGCAGCCGTAAACGTGCTTCGCGCCCAGCCTGGCCGCGTACATCGACAACAAACCCGTGCCGATGCCGATATCGAGTACTTCAAGACCCTGCAACTTGGCCGCGATGGCATCGCGGTACTGTTCGTTGCGCCCCCTGTCGTTCAACATGCCGAAATGCCAGCGGGGGACCGTCGAAATGGGAAATCGCGTGCCCATCGTTGTTTCTCCATGGCTTGTCCAGATTCAGACGGAGATTCCGCGACGCCGCACGCGACTCAGGATGCCCTTTCCAGCAAGGGGAGGCCAGGCCGCGCGCTCAACGTATCACGTTGGCATGTGGGTGACCTCATGGGAATAATTGTTCCCCTATTACTCCTTCTTGTACGACAGGTAGTCCAGATGGATGCCGATATGATCGGCGATGTATCTGGCGTCATGCCATACGCCCCAGATGAATGACGACGACCGGTTGGTCAGGTTGGGCAGGCCGAGGAAATAGATGCCTTTTTCGGCCGAGATACCGCGCTTGTGGATGGGATAGCCCTTCTCGTCGAAGGTGTCCACGTCGATCCAGCTGAAGTCCACCTTGAAGCCCGTCGCCCAAAGGATGGTCTTGATGCCGGCCTTGGCCAGATCGAGTTGCAGGATGGGATGCTTCAGGCATTCCGGATCGTCCAGCAGCTTCCACGCCTCCGGTTCCGGCGGCAGGTCCAGGCTGTTCTGCTCGATGTACGCATCGGCTTCTCGCAGCACTTCGAAATAATCCTCGTCGCCCTGCTTTACGTCGCGTACGAGGTTGTCCTCGAAACGCATCACGCCGTTCTCATACGACTTGGTGATGCCGACCAGTTCGATGCCGTCATGCGCCAGGCGACGGAAATCGATGGTCTTGCCGTTGTCGTAACCGCTCACGGCAAATGCCACGTGTTCGCGCTTGGGTTTCTTCTTGACTTCATCCCACATGCCCAAGGCGCCCAGCCACCAGCAGTAATCCCGGTCGCGGTAGGAACGCGGCGGACGATAGTGTTCGCCGACGGACAGATAGACCTTGCGGCCAGCCTGGCGCAATTCCTCGGCGATCTGCGAGCCGGACGCGCCGGCGCCGACCACCAGCACCGCGCCCTCCGCCAATTGGCCCGGGTTCTTGTAGGAAGAGGAATGCAGTTGCTGGATGCCGACAGTGTCGGGGACGATCTTGGGATAACTCGGCACCTGGAAAGGCCCGGTGGCCGCCACGACGTGTTGGGCTTCGATGGCCCCCGCCGACGTCGTAATCGTAAATCCTGGCCGCTTCTCGTTGCGCTTGACATTCAAGACCTCGACGCCCGTGCGCACGGGGGCCTCGATCAACCGGGCATAGTCCTCGAAGTATTTGGCCATGCGCTCCTTGGGCGGGAAGACGTCCGGACCGACGTCATCGAACTTCAATCCAGGAAAGCGGTCATGCCAGGCCGGGCCGTTCGCCACCAGCGAATCCCAGCGCTCCGAACGCCAACGCTCGGCGATGCGCTTACGCTCCAGCACGATATGCGGGATCCCCATCGCGCGCAGATGCTCGCTCATCGCAATGCCGGCTTGTCCGGCGCCGATCACCAATGTATTGGTCTTTTCAATTGACATTTCAAGATCCTGAAGAGTATCGGGGCCTGACGTGTCCCGCGATTGCCACGCAGTGTGAGCGAGATCATCGGATTTGATAACTTCGTTTTTCAGACGGCTGACTTAGGAAAAAGCAAATGTCTTCCCGCCGGTCGGCACCCCCGTTTTGCAGCCCTCTGTCGCAGCCGTTTACGCATCCGTTTTTCCGATGGCGGGCATCAGCATCAACAAAGCACTGGCGGCCAACCTTTGCCTTATCCTTGACGGCGTCACCCGCAGATTGGACGCCGTAACGCCATGCGCAATCGCACTTTTTCCCCCGCGAATTCCAGTGCCGTCAGGTTGGAAGGCGTGGTCAAGAAATACCGGGATCAAACCGTCCTGCACGAGGTGTCCCTGAAGGTCGAGCAGGGGGAATTCCTGACCCTGTTGGGACCGTCGGGCTGCGGCAAGACTACTTTGCTGAACCTGATCGCGGGCTTCGCCGATGCGGACAATGGGGAGATCTTCATTGACGACGCGCCGGTCACCACGCTGCCGCCCTACCAGCGCGAGATCGGCATCGTGTTCCAGAACTACGCCCTGTTTCCCCACATGACGGTGGAGCGCAATATCGGCTACGGCCTGCGGATGCGGCGCGTGCCGGCTGCGGAAATCACGCAGCGGGTGCGGGAAGTCATGGCCTTGGTGAAGCTGGATGAATTGGGTGACCGCAAGCCGCGCGAACTGTCCGGCGGGCAGCAACAACGCGTCGCGTTGGCACGCGCGTTGGTGATTCGCCCCAAGGTTCTATTGCTGGACGAACCTTTTTCCGCGCTGGATAAAGGACTGCGCGGCGCCATGCAGGTGGAGATACGGGAGATCCAGCGCGAGCTGGGCGTGACCACCATTTTCGTGACGCATGACCAGGGCGAGGCCTTGAGCATGTCGGACCGCATCGCGGTCATGTGCCATGGCGTCATCAAGCAGATCGCCACGCCCGACGAACTCTACCGCAACCCTCAGGATCCGTTTGTCGCGTCCTTCCTCGGCGACGTCAACATCCTGCCCGGCTATTTCCATGGCTCGGATTCGGAAACCCTGCAGCTACGCCTGGGGGCCGGCTTGATGAGCGTGCCGCGGGACAGGCTGGTGGGCGGTTCGCACGAAGGCCGCCGGCTCGACGTCTATGTCCGGCCCGAACATATCAAGCTGGAAAGCCTGAATAGCGCGTCGGTATTGAGCGGCACGGTCGTCAACCACGTCTTCCAGGGCGACCATGTGGATATGTATGTCGATGTGCATATCCCCGTGGCCGGCAAACAGCGCGTGATGATACGCACCGCCGGCCTCGGCTGCTTGCGTGACTGGCCCGTGGGCGCTGTGGCGGGGCTGGCGTTTCCCGACCACGGTGTGAGTGTCTTCAACGCTCAGCAGTGACGCAAACTCAACTCGTCCGCAACTTCTGAATATCATGACCAATCCACCTACCGAAATGCAGGCGATCATCGCGCGCGAACCGGGCGATGCCACCGTGCTGACGCTGGCCACACGGCCCGTTCCCACCCCCGGCGCCGGCGAAGTGCTGTTGCGCGTGCACGCCGGCGGCATCAATCGTCCGGACATCATGCAAAGGCAGGGCCTGGCCAAACCGGCGCCGGGCGCCACCGATGTGCTGGGCCTGGAGGCTTGCGGCGAGGTGGTCGCCTGCGGTCCGGGCGTCGCGGGTTCCCTGCGTGGGAAACGGCTCATGAGCCTGTTGGCGGGGGGTGGGTACGCGCCCTACTGCCTGGCACGGGTGGACCATTCCCTGCCTGTTCCCGACAAGCTCGATGACGCCGAGGCCAGCGCCTTGCCGGAAGGCCTGTTCACCGTCTGGCATAACCTCTTCGAACTGGGCCGTCTGCGCATGGGCGAGACGGTACTCATACACGGCGGCGGTGGCGGCATAGGCACGCTGGCCATCCAGATGGCGCATGCCGCCGGGGCCCGGGTGATCGTGACGGACGGCGAGCGCGACCGCCTGCCCGCCTTGCGTGACCTGGGCGCCGCCGAGGCGATCTGCTTTCACGACACCGATTTCGTCACGGCCTGCGAGACGTTCACGCAAGGGAAAGGGGTGAATGTCGTGCTGGATATCGTCGGCGGCGATTATGTGCGGCGCAATCTGCAAGTGCTGGCGTTTGGCGGACGCCATGTCAGCCTGTCGTTCCTGCAGGGGTCCACGGTCAATATCGAGTTGCTGACCCTGATGCAGAAGCAGCTGAGCCTGCATTCCTCGACCATGCGGCCGCAAACCGACGCGGAGAAAGCGCGCATGGCCACGGCCTTGTCGCGGCATGTGTTGCCGCTGGTGGCGGACGGCCGCATCCGGCCGAAAATGCACAAGAGCCTGCCCCTGTCGCAAGCCGTGCAGGCGCATCAACTGCTGGAAAGCGGCAAGGCCTTTGGCAAGCTGGTCTTGATTCCGGATTGAGTTTGCATTGATGCGGGCATATATCCGGGTCGGGCCCAGGGCCATACCGGGCATCGATATCCACGTTTCTTCCACTTCAGCTGGAGCTCACGTTGAAACTTCTGTACGCCCCGACCTCGCCATTCGTTCGTAAGGTCATGGTCTGCGCATTGATGACCGGCCTGGCCGACAAGATCCAATGGCTGGACAGCGCCGCGCATCCCATCAATCGCGATGCTCGCATCGCCGCGCACAACCCCTTGGCGAAAGTCCCGACCTTGATCCTGGCGGATGGCCAGGCGCTGTATGACAGCCGTGTCATTTGCGAATACCTGGCGGATCTAGGCGGCAACGAGACTCTGTTCCCAGGCGCGGGCCCGGCGCGCTGGCGGGCGCTGACCTGGCAGGCCATGGGTGATGGCCTGCTCGACGCCGCTTTGCTGGCCCGCTATGAGCACACCGCGCGGCCTGGAGAAAAACAGTGGAATGAATGGCGGCAAGCGCAGCTGGTCAAGGTCCATGCCTCGTTGGCCGAGATCGAGCGCGCCGCTGCCACCTTCGAAACCCAGGATCCTTCCATCGGCGAAGTCACCCTGGGGTGTGCGCTGGGTTATCTCGATTTTCGTTATCCGGACCTGGACTGGCGTGCGGGGCGTCCCCAAGCGGCCGCCTGGTTCGCCACGTTCAATGCGCTGCCTGCCATGCAGGCGACCCTCCCCCATGATGCTTGAGGCGCCCCCGCCATGAACGCACCCACGAACACGAACGTATCGAATACGAGCCCATCCACAGCGGCGCCCGCATCGACGATTTCGGACGCGTCGGCCGAAAGACCGTACGCCTCCACCGTCTGGTTTCTCAACGGACCCAATGCCAACCTGTACGGCCTGGACGCCAATAAAACCTACGGATCGGATAGCTTTCCCACGCTGCGGGAACGCTGCGAGAAGAAAGCCGCGGCGCTGGAACTGAACCTGAACTTCGTGCAATCCAATTGGGAAGGCCAACTGGTGGACTGGATCCAGGAGGCGCGCGGCAATGCCCAAGGCGTCATCATCAATGCGGCAGGATTGACGTATTCTTCGGTACCCATCCTGGACGCGCTGCTGTCCTTCCCCGGCCGTATCGTCGAAGTCCATATGAGCAATATCTGGCGCCGCGAGAGCTTCCGCCATCATTCGTATATCTCCAAGGCGGCGGATGGTGTCATCGCGGGCCTGGGTGCGGATGGCTACGAACTGGCCATCGAGGCGATGGCGCGCCTGATTCGTCGACCGACCTGAGGCAGATAGGCAATGCGCGCAAGCGAAATCTCCGGCACCCTGGTTTTTCACAGCGAGTTCGATGACTACGCCACCTGGCGCGACGCGTTGCATGCGCAGTTGCCGCGGCTGGACATTCGGCATGCGAGTGAAATCGGCGATCCGGCCGAGGTCCGATACGCCCTGGCATGGAAGCCGCCGGCGGGCTTCTTCGACCGCATGGTCAACCTGCGCCTGATCATCAACCTGGGCGCCGGCGTCGATTCCCTGGTTGGCCGCCAGGACCTGCCCGCGGGCATCCCCATCACCCGCATCACCGATCCCAATATGGCGCGCATGATGGCGGGCTATGTCCTGTTCGCCACGCTGCGCTATGCCCGTGATATTCCGTCGTTCGAACAGGCCCAGAAAAAAGGCGTGTGGGCCTACCGTCACCCCCGTTCGCCCGAAGACATCCGCGTGGCGGTGCTGGGCTTGGGCGAGTTGGGCGCCTACGCCGCCCAGGAATTGCGCCGGCAGGGCCTGACCGTGTTGGGCTGGTCGCGCAGTCCCCGGCGGATCGAAGGCATCCAATGCCGTTCCGGCATGGACACGCTGGACACCGTGCTGTCCCAAGCGGACATCGTGGTGTTGATGTTGCCGCTTACGCCGCAGACGCGCGGCTTGATGAGCCGTGCCAGGCTGCAGCGCCTGCCGCGGGGCGCCGCGCTGATCAACGTCGCGAGAGGTGCTTTAGTGGATCAGGCGGCGATGACCGAGCTGCTTGGTTCGGGGCATCTGGGTGGCGCCACGCTGGATGTCTTCGAACGGGAGCCTCTGCCGGCCGATGATCCGCTGTGGCGGATGGAGAATGTGTTGATCACTCCCCATCTGGCGTCGGTGGCGATCCCGTCTTCCGCCGCGAAGCAGATCGCGGAGAACATCGCGCGCGTGGATCAGGGCCAGGCGCCCCTGAACGTCATCGATCCCGCGCGCGGATATTGACGTCAGCCTAGTGCTTGTCTTCGATATTCAGGATACGTCCCAGCCCCAGGAAGCGATTGGCGAAGATCAATAGCGCGGCGGTCGTGAAGATATACACCACCGACAAGGCTGCCAGGGTAGGATCGGCGAATTCCCGGACGTAGTTGTACATGGCGACCGGCAAGGTCTGCGTACTCTGCGTGGTGACGAACAGCGATGCGGTGAATTCGCTGAGGGACATGATGGCGGCGAACAGCCAGCCGCCGAACAGGCCTGGCGCCAGCAGCGGCACGGTGATGGTGAACAGCACCCGCACTGGCGACGCCCCCAGGCTGGCCGCGCTCTGCTCCAGGCGCTCGTCCAGATTTTCCATCGACACATAGACGCTGCGCAGGACGAAAGGCAGCACCAGTATCACGTGGCAAAGGATCACGATGCTGTAGCCGCGTTCGATATTGAACTGCGCCACCAGGATCAGCAAGCCCAGGCCCACGGTGAAATGGGGAATCACCAGGGGCGACAGCAGGATGGCCTGCAACAGGTTCTTGCCGGGAAACGTCATGCGCTTCACCGCCACGGCCAGCCCGGTGCCTATCACCAAGGCCAGGGACGACGCCCATAGCATCACGATCATGCTCGCGTGAAAGCCATCCTTGAAGTCGGCGTAGGTAAAAGCTCGCTTGAACCAGCGCCATGACCAGGACTCGGGCGGAAAGGTCAGCAGCGCCTTGTCGTTGAATGCCGCCAGCGTCACCACCACCACCGGCAGCAGCACGAACGCAAGGAGCAGGGTGATCAGAATGGGTCCGCCGATTCGTAGCCATATAGGGTTGGAATGGCGTGGCCGGGCTTTCGGCGAGCTGGCACTGCGCGGCGTTGCAATACGTGCATCGCCGGCGCGCGCATCGGCCCGGCCCGCCAGGGAAGTCTGGGCTTTCATCTTAATGGCCTCCGAAGGCTTTCAAGCGGCGGGTTACCTGCCCCAGGAACATCAATGCGACGGCGGTCAAGGCCAGGCCGACGATGCTGAGGCTGGCCGCCAGAGGGAAGTTCATGGACGCGAATCCCAATTGATAGACCAGGGTCGAGACGGTCGGAACCCGGCCGCCGCCTATCATCTGCGGTGTCGCGAAGGCACTGAAGGTCCACGCGAAGGAGGTCGTCACGCTGGCCAGGATGCCGGGCATGGATAAAGGCAGGGTGACGGTCAGGAACGTGCGTACCGGCCCCGCGCCCAGGCTCTCGGCGGCCTTCTCATAATCGCGATCGATATGCGAGATGGCTGTCGCCAGCATCAGCACCACCACGGGTATCGTCACGTGCACCAAGGCCACCAGCACGCCCAGATGCGTGAACATCAGCGTCAGGGGTTGATCGATGATCCCCAGCTTGCGCAACATCGTATTGATGAAACCGTTGTTGCCCAGCACGATGATCCACGAATAGGTGCGCACGATCTCGCCCAGAAACAGCGGCGTGATCGACACGATCAGAATGAATGACTTGAAGAACCGGTTGCGCACCCGCACCAGCGCATAGGCCAGGGGATAAGCCACCAGTATCGAGAAGATGGTCGTCTCCACGCTAAGGCGCAGCGTGTTGATGAAGGCTTCCAGATAGATGGGCTTGGTCAGCCCGGTGAAGTTCGCCAGGGTCAGGCCACCAACGTCCAGCGACCCCGGGATGAAAGCGCGAACGCTGTACTGCAATACGGTCGCCAGCGCCACGCAGATGCACAGCGCGACGAAACTGGCTGGAGAGATCAGCCATCCCTTGAGCTTGGAGCGTGCGTCCATGACTAAGCCCATCCTTCGTCAACGTTGACTTCGAAAGCGCGTCGACGTGCCGGCCACCCTGCCGGAAGTCGACGCGCCGGACATGCTCGATGCTCAGTTCATCATGTTTTCAGTGAACCACTTGCGCCACTCGGCCGTTTTCTCGGCACGCAGCTTGTCGTCGATGACGATGGCCTGGGTATCCCATTGCTGCTTGGTGGTGAAGACGCCGGGCAAGGCCGCATCCTCGGCCGACACCTTGGCGTCGTCGATGACAGGGCTGGCCTTCTTGGCGGCGACGATCTTGCTCTGCACCTCGGGCGACAACGCGATATTGATGAACTTGTAGGCCAGGTCGGTCCTGGGGCTGCCCTTCATGATGGCCATGGTGTCCACGCCCAGCACCGCGCCTTCCTTGGGCATGGCCACCTTGATCGGCACGCCTTGCCCGATCATGTAGTAGGCGTTCATGGACAACAGGACCTGCACCGGCGTTTCACCCGAAGCGATCAATTGCTGGCTGTTGGCGTCGTTGGTGTAATAGGCTTTGAAGTTCGGCTTCAAGGCCTTCAGCTTGGCCTCGCCTTTCTGCCAGGTGCTCGCGTCGCCGCCGGACAGGATGGCGGCGATATCGATGATGTGGCTCGGATCGAAGTCAGGGGCTGACAGCTTGCCCTTCAATTCCGGATTCCACAGATCGTTCCAGCTGTCGAACTTGATATTGGCGGGGACCAGGTCGGGGCGATAGCCGATGGTGTAGACATAGGCCCAGCTGCCGATGTGATACGGGCTGATCTTGGCGCGGTCGACCAGGTGCGAGTAGTTGGGGATCTTGCTGGTGTCGAGCTTCTCGTACAGATTGGAATTCACGTACAGCCAGCCGATGTGCGAGGTGGTGAAGGTGATGTCGCTTTCCGGCTTGCCGGCCAGCTTGGCCTTGTTCAAGCGATCTATCGTGCCGCCGGTGATGTATTTGACCGGCACGCCTGTCTGCTTGGTGAATTCCTTGCCTATCGTCTCGTCGATCAGGTCGCGGAAGCTGCCGCCCCAGGTGCTGACCACCAGGGCATCCTGGGCCTGGGCGGCGGTGGAGAACAAGGCGCCGGCGGATAGCGCAACGGCCATCGCAACCGAAACGCTGAATGAACCGACGACCGAACTGCCACGAGAATTTCCCACTGCGCGTAAATTTCTGATCATCACGAACCCCTTGTAAATGTATAGATGGTGATTGATTGGACCTACAACACCTTGTCGAGAAAATGCCTCAAACGTTCGCTTGAGGGTGCGTCGAAGAACGTGTCGGCCGGGCCGGCTTCGACGATCTCTCCTCGCTCCATGAAAACGCAGCGGTCTGCCACCCGCCGCGCGAATCCCATCTCGTGCGTGACGCAGATCATGGTGATGCCGGTCTGCGCCAGGTCTTCCATGATGCGTAGCACGGACCCCACCGACTCCGGATCGAGGGCCGAGGTCGGTTCGTCGAACAGCATGATGCGCGGCTTCAGGCACAGCGCGCGCGCGATGGCGACACGCTGTTGCTGGCCGCCCGACAGCTGGATGGGGTATTTGTGCACCTGCTCCGCCACGTTGACCTTGGCCAGGTACTCATGCGCGATGGCCTCGGCTTCTTTCTCGTCGACGCGCAGGGCCAGCTTCAGCGCGAACGTGCAGTTCGCCAGGACGGTCATATGCGGGAACAGATTGAAGTTCTGGAACACCATGCCCAGTTCACGCCGGACCTTTTCCACGTCTTCCTGGCGCCGGGTCAACTTGATGCCGCTGACGTGTATCTGGCCCGCGTCGTGCTGCTCCAGATGATTGATGCAACGTATCAGCGTGGACTTGCCGGATCCCGAAGGCCCGCATAGCACCACGATCTCGCCGCTTGCCACATCCAGGTCGATATCGCGCAGGGCGTGGAAAGTGCCATAGAACTTGTTCAAGCCGGAGATCGACACCGCGGCCGTATGTCCGCGCGCCGCGCTTGCGTGGGGCATGGCCACGTTGGAAAGAATTGCGCTCATGATGGTGTCAGGCCCTGACGAGATAACGGTTGAACTTTCGATCCGCCGCGGAGAACGCCAGGCGGATGCCGTTGGTGATGCACCAGTAGATGGCGGCCGCGGTCATCAAGGGCGTGAAGGGATCGTAGGTGTAGTCGAAGACGGTATTGGCCGCGGCGGTAAGGTCGACCAAGGTGATGGCGCTGACCGCGGCGGTACTTTTCACCATGATCAGCAGCTCATTCTGATACGCCCGCAGTACGTAGCGCGCGGCCATCGGCAGGCGCAGGCGGAACAGGATCTGGCGCGGCTTCAAGCCCAGCGTCGCCGCGGCCTCCAGGGTGCCCTGCGGCACCGCGGCCAGTCCCCCCCGGATGATCTCCGCCATGAAGCCGGAATGCGTCAGCGCCAGGCCTATCCACGCGCAGACGTAGGCGTTGGAGAAGATGTTCCATAGGAAGGTTTCGCGCACCAGGGGAAATTGCGGCAGTCCGCTGTAGATCAGATACAGCAGCACCAGGCTGGGCACGCCGCGGAAGAAGCCGATGTAGGCCGCGGCCAGGACCGAACGTGGCCCCGGCTTGAAGCGCGCCAGGGCGATGGGCAGGGCCAGCAACAGGCCGAACACCAGCACGGGAAGCAGCACCGCGAAGGTCGTGGCGGTACCCGCCAGCAGCTTCGGTAAGCTGTCCCACGCGACTTGCGGGTCAAAGTGCATGCGAGGCCCCCTTGGTCACGACCGGGTGAAAGCCTCGTCCCGCCCACTGCTCGACGTTGCGGGCCACATAGTACGTGAGCCAGGTCATCGCCAGGAAGAAGACGGACGCCAGCAGGTAGTAGATGAAGGGTTCCTTCGTCACGCCGGAGGCCAGCTTGGCATACGCCATGATCTCCTTGAGGCCGATCAGCGATACCAGGGCCGTGTCTTTCAACACGACGATCCACATATTGGTCATGCCGGGCAGGGCCAGGCGCAGCATCTGCGGCAGGATGACCCGCAGCCAGATCGTCGTACGCGGCACCAGCAGTACCCGCGCCGCCTCGAACTGGCCATGGGGCACGTTCTGGATGGCGCTGCGGATGAGGTCGGCGAGATAGGCGCCGTACACCATGCCCAGGGCCGCGACCGCCGCCATGAAGGGGGTGATCTCGATGCGCTGGGCTACGCCGAAAGGCGCCAGTATGCCGCTGACGATCTCCGCGCCGCCGTAGTAGAACAGGAAGGCCACCAGCAGCGACGGCACGCCCGTGAAGAGAGACGCATAGGGCACCCAGATGAGCTTCGTCAGCAAGCGCGGACGCAGCGTGGCCAAGGCGAAGACAGTACCGATCGCCAGCGCCAATAGGTAGGCGCACACCGCCACCTGTATGGTGGTGAGAGCGCCTATCCCCAGTTGTTGCACAAACCCCATCGAAGGCATGGTGGTAATCCCGGTGGTGGTTTTGCCGGCCTGCGTTACTTGCAGGCGGCTTCCTCTGGCAGCAGTGCCACTTCCATATACTTCTTGCGCAGCGTGGTGAACGTGCAGTCCTTGATGATGGTGTCCAGCGTGGCATTCATGCGGTTCAAGAGTTCCGCGCTGTCCTTGCGCGCGATCCAGCTCGATCCCGCTTCGCCGCCGCCGGTCCACAGATCTCCGCCGGCGAACTTCCAGTTCTTGCCCTCGGGCTTGGAGAGGAATTCATTGGTCCAGCTGATCTTCGGGCCCAGGCTCATATCCAGCCGGCCGTTGGTCAGGTCCAGCCTGATCTGGTCCGGGTTGTCGTAGAACACGATCTGCACCGCATCGCCGAACTGCTCGCCCACGTATTTGGCCTGGGCGGAGCCTCTTTGCAGGCCGATACGAACGCCTTTCAAGCCGGCCTTGGTGAACTCGTAGTTCTTGTTGGCCGGCACCACATAGGAGTCCGGGTTGAACAGCACGGGGCGGCCGAACAGCACTTTCTCCTTGCGTTCCGGCAGTGGCTTGGTCTGGCTGACGACGGCGTCGAGCTTCTTCTGCAACAGGGCGGGAATCAGTCCCTTGAAGTCCATGACCACGATTTCGCATTGCGCATTCATGCGTTTGCACATTTCACGTGCGAGGTCGGGTTCGAAACCGGTGAGGCGGCCCGAGGCGTCCACCATGCTGAACGGTGGATAGCTGCCTTCGTTGCCGAGGACCAGCTTTTCCGCATGGGCCGGCGCATGGGCGCTTGCCAGGAGCGAGGCGCCGGCGAACGTGATGGCGGTGATGGATCGGTAGAGTTTCATTCTTATTTCCCCTTGAGAACGATCGGGTCGTTTGCTGCCTGATCGTTTGCTTACTGATCTTTGGCTTATCCAGCTAGCTGCTTACCTCGGGCGCTGCAATCATTTCTTTGAAGAGCTGGCCATAGCCGGGCTTGGCGCCCGCTGCGCCGGTCAACGCCAGGCAATGCCAGAAGGACGCCTGGATGGCGGAGATGACGGGCTTGCCCAGCTTCTGTTCCAAGGCCTCGATGGCGCCGACCGTTCTGAAGTTGGTGCACGAGACAAAAATGGCGGTCGCGTCGGCATGGTCGACGGACAGGACGTGGTCATAGACCTGCTCCAGCGATACTTCGGCCAAGGCATGGTCATCGGAGATGCCCAGGTAGGCGCTCTTCACGACTTGGTGGCCGTTCTCTTCCAGAAAGCGGATGGCCCGTTCGTGGATTTCTGGAAGATAGGGCGTGGCCAGCGCCACCTTGCCCGCTTTGACTTGCTTCAGCGCAGCGAGTGTCGCCGTCGATGCCGTGGTGATCTTGGGCCCGGGGACCCACTGGCGCAGCTTCTCGATCAGGGCGTGGTCATAAGCCGTGCCGTGCAGGAACGAGGCACTCGTCCCGCCAAACAGCAATACATCGATAGGCGCGGCGCCGGCCAGGCGGGCAGCCTGCTCCAGCTCCGGCGCGTTCATCATCTGTTCGATTCCCTCGACGGTCACCTTCGGCAGCTTGACGCGCGCGGTGTGGGTCGAGACGCCGGGCGCCGACATGGCCCACATCTCTTCTTCCATGACGACGCTGGAGGCGATATAGATCAGGCCGATGCGCGCCAGATCGCCGGAGCCGTCATAGCGGAACTTGGGATAAGCCTTGTCGGCCGTTGCGGCTAAATCAGTTGAAGGGGAATTCGAGAAGGTGTTCAACGCAGCGGCTCCATGTGATGAGTCTGGCTTGCGGGCAGCCTTGCAGGAGAAGCGGTAGTTTCTCCATGCCGGGGAGGCTGCGTCAACGCCAACCAATGATGAGAGAGACGACCGGAGGGACCAAGTCGCCTTTTCCTTATGCAGGGATCGAATTTCCCGATGGCTTGCGCCAGCGCCATGCGCCTCGGAATTTCCGAGACGGGACACCGGAAAAAACAAATAGGCGCACGCCCGGCGAAGGCCGACCATCAGCAGGCCTCGATCGCGTCTGGATCTGGCCTTGATCAGCCCCTGATATGGCCGGGGAGTTTGCTGCAGAAAACCCGCGCCTCCGGATAAACCCCTAGTTCCTCGAAGAGCCATGAAACATACCCGCATACGTACCTTCAATACCAAAGCGACGTATCCCGAACAGAGCCTGGACAATGATCTGTGCCAGGCTGTCGTCGCGCGTGGCAGTACCGTATTCCTGCGTGGTCAGATCGGCCAGAATCTGGACACCTCCGAAAGCGTCTGCATCGGCGACGCGGCAGGCCAGGCCGAGCAGGCCATGCACAACATCGACATGCTGCTGCGCGAAGCGGGCGGCGAACTCGAGCACATCTGCAAGATTACGATCTACATCATCGACCCGCGCTATCGCGAATCGGTCTACCGGGTCGTGGGCAAATG
This sequence comes from Bordetella sp. LUAb4, assembly GCF_021325795.1. GTDB lineage: Bacteria > Pseudomonadota > Gammaproteobacteria > Burkholderiales > Burkholderiaceae_B > Bordetella_C. The sequence goes on from NZ_JAHPZX010000003.1 coordinate 297,408, forward strand.
GCTCAAGGGCGTGTTTCCGGTGTCCACCGGCATCGTGGTGTCGGCACTGGCGCGTCCCGAGTGGCTGGTGGAGATCGACGCGACTGCGGTTATTCCCGATTGACTTAAGCGAGGCTTTGGTAATGACTTTCTCGATCATTGCGCGTTGTCCGGCGTCGGGCCAGTTCGGCGCGGCGGTATCGTCGTCATCACCGGCCGTTGCCGCGCGCTGCATCCGTGCGCGCGCCGGCGTTGGCGCCGCGGTCAGCCAGAACATCACCGACCCCGCGCTGGGACCGGCCTTGCTGGAAGCGATGGCAGCGGGCAGCACACCCGCCCAGGCCATCGAGTCGCTGCAAACGCGCCCCTATCTCAGCTATCGGCAGTTGATGGCCTTGGACGCGAGCCACGCACCGGCGGTATACACGGGCGCGGACGCCTTGGGCCGGCTGGCCAGCGCGACCGGGGAGCATGCCAGTTGCGCCGGCAATATGCTGGCCACGCTGGACGTGCCCGCGGCGATGCTGTCCGCCTTTGAACGGGCCCAGGGTGCCCTGGCCGAGCGGTTGATGCAGGCGCTGTTGGCTGGCCAGGCGGCAGGCGGCGAAGAAGGGCCCGTGCATTCCGCCGGCCTGCTGGTCGTGGGCGACCTGGACTGGCCCATGGTCGACTTGCGCATGGATTGGGTCGATTCGTGTCCCGTCGAAACCTTGTACGAAGCGTGGAAGGTGTATGCGCCGCAAGTCCAGGACTACATCACACGGGCGAGGAACCCCACGTCGGCGCCCAGTTTCGGTGTACCCGGCAATCCGTGAGCGCGGCGCAGAGGTCCGGCGTGCGAGAAAACCCGAAGGGCGCGATGCCCCATGAACGGGACAGAGTGGATACACTTTGGGCCAATGGCGTGGGCGAAAAAGGCCGCCCGCGCCAGGCTTCGACGGAGATTTCCGCAAGGGATCGCCCTCGGTCCACCGGCGCCCTGCAAGATACTGTTTTCTCCACTCGGACTATGCTCAATCGCATTTCGCTGCGACAGATGGAGTACTTCGTCGCCACGGCCAAGCACGGTAGCATCGCCGCGGCTTCCGCTCAGATCCACATCTCGGCGCCGTCGATATCCGCGGCCATCGCGCACGTCGAAACCGAACTCGACGTGCAGTTGTTCGTGCGGCATCCGTCCAAGGGCTTGGCGCTGACGGTGCTCGGGCAGCAGGTGATGCGCGAGTGCGAGGACCTTCTGGAACGGGCTTCGCGGCTTTATGAGATTGCTTCGCTGTCGAGCGATACCATCCAGGGCACTTTGCGGGTCGGGTGCTTCCAGTCGCTGGCCGCGATGATCGCGCCGGAAGTGATCTTTGGTTTCTCGCGGGCTTTTGAGAAAGTCGACCTGCACATGGTTGAAGGCGACCAGCAGTTGCTTATCGATAAACTGCACACGCTGGATATCGATATCGCCCTGACCTACGATCTGCGCCTGGGTGATGAGATCTCGTTCGAAACCCTGGCGCATCTGCCACCGCATGTGGTCGTCAGCGAATTGCATCCCTTGTCGCAACAGATCGCGGTGACGCTGGAAGAACTGGCCAAGCTGCCCATGGTCCTGCTCGATCTACCCTTGAGCCGGGAGTACTTCATGTCCCTGTTCGCCAAGCATGGCCTGGAGCCGAACATCGTGGCCCGCTCCCGTTCGGAGGACGTGGTGCGCTCCATGGTCGCCAACGGCATAGGCTATGCCCTGTTCAACGTGCGTCCCAAATCGACGCAGTCGCTCGACGGCAAGCGGCTGGTGCGACTGCGCCTGGTGGGCGAGCACCGGCCCATGCTGCTGGGGCTCACCACCTACAAGCCGATGAAGCCTTCGCGCTTGACGGAAGTGTTCATGCAGCGTTGCCGCGCGTATATCTCGGATCAATACATTCCGGGCATGAGCGAAGGGAGTTTCTTCGATCCTTATGTTGCTGAAAACGCGGCCGCGGACGAAGCAGGAAAGCTTGCCGAAAACCGTAAGTCGAATAAATCCGCTTGAAAGACACTCTGAAAGGCAATCTCCATGAGCCCAGCCCTACCCGCCAGCAGCCTCGCGTTATTGCGTGAGCTGCTCGCGATTCCTTCGGTCACGTTGACGCCCAACAAAGCGCTCATCGAACGCGTGCAGGCGGTGTTGGCCGAGGCCGGCATCGCGTCGACCATCGTCGCGGATCCGCAGGACGAGCGCCGCTGCAATCTGTTCGCGACGGTGGGGCCCAAGGATGTACCTGGCGTGGTGCTGTCCGGCCATACCGACGTGGTGCCGGTCGAGGGGCAGCCGTGGACCGTCCCGCCTTTCGCCGCGACCGAGCGCGATGGCCGTATCTACGGCCGTGGCAGCGCGGATATGAAAGGCTTCGTCGCCTGCGCCGTCATGGCCATGGTGCGCGCTGCCGCGCTGCCATTGAAACGGCCGCTGCATGTGGCGCTGTCCTTCGACGAAGAGATCGGCTGCGTGGGCGTGCGCCATCTGATACGCGCGCTCGAACACATGAAGCCGGCGCCGACCTTGTGCGTGGTGGGCGAACCCACGTTGATGAAAATCGGCACCGGCCACAAAGGCAAGGCGGCCTATCGCGCGCTGTGCTGCGGGCAGGCAGGGCATTCGGGCCTGGCGCCGCGCTTCGTCAACGCCATCCATACCGCTGCCGATCTGGTGTCGGCCTTGCGCGATGTGCAGCGCGAACTGGCCGAGGACGGGCCACGCGAAGAGGGTTACGCGATTCCCTACACGACGGTGCACGCCGGGACCATCAAGGGAGGCACGGCGCTGAACATCGTGCCCGCGCAATGCGAAGTGAATTTCGAGATACGTAATGTCGCGCAGGACGATCCGGCGCAGATCCTGGCGCGGGTGCTGGCACTTACGCAAACGCGCATGCGCGGCGTTCAGGCCGGGTCGAACAGTCAATCCGAAGCGCAAGCCGCGGCCCCGTCTTTGGACCTGCCGCAGGCCGCCGCGCCCACCATCGACCTGGTCAATACCTATCCCGGCCTGGCAACGGCCGACGACTCCCCTGGTGTGCAACTGCTGTCCTCATGGCTACCGCCGGGTACCCCTCTGACCAAGGTCGCCTTCGGGACGGAGGGCGGGCTGTTCAAGCAGCAATGGCGCGACACGGCGGTACTGGTGTGCGGCCCGGGCAGCATCGAGGTTGCCCACAAAGCCGATGAATACGTCGAGATCACGCAGATCGAAGCGTGTGACGCCATGCTGGAGAGGCTGACGGCTTATCTGGTCTGAGTCTGCGGTAACCTCGCTGTTTTGGCCAGCTTGGCGCAGGAGCACCGCGGAAGCATGAATTCGGACGATCTGGCGGTATTCGCGCTCGTCGCCGAGACGGGCAGTTTTTCCAGCGCGGCGCTGGCGGGGGGCGTGGATGCGTCCAGCGTCAGCCGGCGCATGACGCAGCTGGAAAAGACACTGGGCGCACGGCTGTTCCACCGCACTGGCCGCGGCGTATCGGTCACCGCCCAAGGCGCGGCCCTGTTGACCTATGCGGAGCAGGTGCGGGATGCGCTGGCGGCGGCGCAGAACGCCATATCGACCCATGCCGGACTGGGGCCGTCGCGCATCACCATCGCGGCGCAGCCGACGATCGCCCGCACGGTGTTCGGCGACCTGTACCACGTGCTGCGCAAGCGCTTTCCGCGCAGCCGCCTGCATTTCACCGAAGGCCTGGCCAGCGCCTTGCTGGCGGATCTGCAAGCCGGCGTCTCCGACGTGGCCGTGCTGTACCGCCCCGAACATGCCGGCAGCATGCTTTACGAGCCGCTGCTGCACGAGAGGTTGTACCTGGTGACGCCGGTGAACTACGCCATGACGCAGGCGCGCGTGGACGAACGAGGCTTGGATGGCGTGCCGCTGATCCTGCCCAGTACCCACCACGGCTTGCGCATGTTCGTCGAAGCGATGGCGGCGCGGCGCGGCCACCGGGTGGAGCTGGCCCTGGAAAGCGACAGCTCCACGGCCATCACCGCCACGCTGGTGCACAAGGGCTGCGGCTGCACGGTGCTGCCGTTGGCGTCGGTGGCGGACGACATCGCCTTGGGCCGCTTGCGCGGCTTTCCCTTGCCGGGCGATGACGCCGAACGCTGCGTTTGCCTGGTCCTGGGCCGGACCGAGCAGGAACCATCGACGTTGTGGTCTTTCAGCAGCGCCATCCGCGAGGTGGCGACCAGGCTGGTCGAAAGCGGGGCATGGCCCGGCGCACGCCTGGCGGCGGCGCCGGACGGACCCGCGGCGGCCTGAAGTGCCGCGACGGGTCCAGGCCTATGCCTGCGCCAGACGCGCCGCCGGCGTGATCTGCAGCGGGTCGGTGACCAGTTCCAGCAGGGCCGGGCGGCCCGAGGCGCGGGCGCGTTCGAAGGCGGCGGGGAATTCGCTTTCGTGCTCGATCCGCTCGGCATAGGCGCCGAAGGACTGCGCGAACATCTGGAAGTCGGGATTGCGTAGTTCCGTGCCGGACACGCGGCCGGGATATTCGCGTTCCTGGTGCATGCGTATCGTGCCCAGCATGCCGTTGTTCACCACCACCACGATGACCGCCGCGCCGAACTGCGCCGCGGTGGCCAGTTCCTGCGGGTACATCATGAAGCAGCCGTCCCCGGCGAAACACACGACGGTGCTGTCGGGGCGCGCCAGCTTGGCCGCGATGGCGGCCGGCAGGCCGTAGCCCATCGCCCCATTGGTCGGCGCCAGTTCCGTACCCAACTGCTTGTAGCGGAAGAAGCGGTGCACCCACACCGTGTAATTGCCCGCGCCGTTGCTGATGATGGCGTCGTCGGGCAGCGTGGCCGACAGATGTGCCACCACGGCCGACAGCTCGACCCCACGCTGCTCCGCGCCGCGTGCGACGGGGGCATTGTGGGCTTCGTACGCCGCGCGGGCAGCGCTGGTCCAGGCGTCCCAGGGACGCGGGCCGGGAGCCGGTTGCGCCAGCGCGGCAAACGCCGCCACCGCATGGGTGACCGCGGCGTTCACCGGCAGATCGGCGCGATACACCCGGCCCAGCTCTTCCGGGTCCGCGTGCACGTGCACCAGTTGCTGCGTCGGCTGCGGGCTGCGCACCAGCTCGTAGGCGCCGGAGGTGACCTCGGACAGCCGGCTGCCCAGGACGATCAGCAGGTCGGCGTCGCCCAGGGTCTTCGTCAGCGCGGGCGAGGCGCCCAGGCCCAACTGGCCCACGTAGTGGCCGTCACGGTTGTCCAGCACGTCCTGACGACGGAATGAAGCGGCCACCGGCAGGTTATGCGCCGTGGCGAAGCGGCGCAGGTCGGCCTGCGCCTGCGGGGTCCAGCCCGTGCCGCCCACGATCACCAGGGGACGTTGTGCCTTGGCCAGCAGCGCGGCCAATTCCTCGGCCGCCCGCGGTTCGGGCGCGGCCTGCGCGACGCGCACCGGCGCGATGTCGGCCACCTCGGCGACGCCGAACAGCACGTCTTCCGGCAGCGCTACCACCACCGGTCCCTTGCGGCCCGACATGGCGACGCTGAAAGCGCGGCTGACGATTTCCGGAATGCGCTCGATGTGCTCGATTTCGGTGGCCCATTTGGCCAGGCCGCCGAACATCTGGCGGTAATCGACTTCCTGGAAGCCTTCGCGTTCCTTGGCCTGGGAGGCCACCTGGCCGACGAACAGGATCATCGGAGTGGAATCCTGGCGGGCCGTGTGCACGCCATTGGCGGCATGGGTGGCGCCGGGACCGCGCGTGACGAAGGCGATGCCGGGCAGCCCGGTCACCTTGCCGTAGGCGTCCGCCATATTCGAGGCCGCGCCCTCGTGGCGCGTGACGATGCTGCGGATGCTGGCGTGGCCCGCGAGCGCGTCCAGCACGGGCAGATAGCTTTCGCCCGGCACACAGTAGACGGTATCGACCTGGTTGCGGCGCAGGGCTTCGACGAGGATCTGGCCGCCGTTACGCGTGGCCGGGTTTGCGGTAGAGGTCATGGAGGGCTCCAGAAAGTCGCACGCCGCGCGATCCGCGCGGCGTGCTGGGCATATCGTTGACTGCAGCCGGGAGGCGGTCGCGCAGTATGTCAGAGGACTTGCGCGGCCAGATAGGGCGTCGGCGCAGACCTGCTTTTCGCCAAACGCACGGCAGGGCGCACGGGCAGACGGCGTCCGTGGGGACGATTTTTTTGATTAATTGCATTAAGTGCGGGACCTGCGTTGCCGTTACACGAAGAGCCGAATTGCGATCACGACACGGTGACAGCCTGCTGCGCGGGACAGGGTATGCTTTCGGCTCGCTTTCCATTAACCACGTAAACTACGCGCGCGGCCGCGCGATAGCGGCGCAAGGTTTATTCGTCAGCGGTGTCAGTGGATCTTCTTACTCTTTATCTTCTAGCAATCGGAACGCTACTAGCCAGTGCCGGGTTAACGGTCTGGGAGGGCAGAACCTATCCCAAGCGCGGCCAGGAATTACGCATCCTGGCGGCGGGATACGTCACGCTTGCACTGGGCTGCGTGGCCGTCATGTTTCGCCGCGACCTGCCCGGCATCAGCGGTGCCGTGGTCTCCAATCTGCTGTTCCTGGGCGGTTATCTGTTGATCCTCAATGGGGTCGCGGCATTCAGCGGCAGGCAGTACCGTGCTTTCTCGATCGGCCTGCTGGTGGTGATGGCCTTGATCTGGGTGGGCGGTGGCCCCCGTTGGCAGGACGTGGTCTGGGCCTATGTCAGCGCTTTTCCCATCGCCATCGCCAGTGCCCTGACGGCGCGCGAGATGTTGCGCTGTGAGGGAATGGAGGCCTTGCACTCGCGCCGCATCATCGTGGCGGTGACGGGGATCCATGCCGCGCTGTATCTTTTCCGGGCCATCATCCTGCCCTGGCTGGTGCTGGCCTATGGTCCGCTGGTGCAGCCGATAGCCGGCAAGATCACCTTGTACGAAGGAGTCCTGTATTCGGTGATCCTGCCGATGACACTGCTCAAGTTGATCCGCGAGGAAAGCCATGGCCATCTCTTGCGCGAATCGCTGACCGACTACCTGACCCGGCTGGGCAATCGCCGCTGGTTTTTCGAGGAAGGCGCGCGGGTCGTGGGCGGCCGTGCCAGCCAGGGCCCGATCGCCGTGCTGGCTTTCGACCTGGATCAATTCAAGGGCATCAATGATCTGTATGGCCACAAGACGGGCGACCAGGTCCTGAAGTCCTTCGCCGAAATCGCCCAGAGTGTGTTGGGCCACAAGACCGTGCTGGCGCGCATAGGCGGCGAAGAATTCGCCGCCTTGCTGGTGGGCCACGATGCCTTGCGCGCCGAGTCGCTGGGCGACACCGTCGGCAAGTATTTCGCCGAAACCATTGCCACCGGCGCGGCCGGCATCGGCCTGCGGGCCACGGTCAGCGTCGGGCTGGCGCGCTACGAGAACAAGATGCCCGAGCTGATCGACATCCTGGCGGCGGCCGACCAGGCTCTGTACCGGGCCAAGTCCCTGGGTGGCAACCGGCTGGAAGTGGCCTGAGGCGGCCTGAGGCGGCCTGAGGTGGTCTCGGGCACTCGAGGCGACCTGTGCATTCCGGGACGTAAGCGCTTATAAGCGGGGCCGCGCCATTTCATACAAATTCGACGAGGGCACGTCGATACTGCGGTTCTTTGGGGGCTGCCCCCGCCAGCGCCGTCCGCGGCGCGCGTCGATCCTCGGGAATCCAGCTTGTCCGCCTTCGCTTCTTCTTCCATCGCCGCCCTGCGCCGCTGGAGCGCGGTCCCTTCAGACGTCGTGCTCTTCCTTGGTGGCAGAAGCTGGCTGCTTTTCCTGGGTAGCGGTATCTGGCTGTTGTTCCTGATCGGATTGCGGCCCTTGACCATGCCCGACGAGGGACGCTACGGCGGCGTGGCTTGGGAGATGTTGACCTCCGGTGCGCATCTTGTCCCGACCCTGGATGGCATGCCCTTCTTCCACAAGCCGCCTCTGTATTACTGGATGGCGGAGGGCGCGTATGCCCTGTTCGGCGCGCACGTGTGGGCGGCGCGCCTGCCTTCGTGGCTGGCCGCGTGGGCCGTGGCGATGGCGCTCCATGTTTTCCTGCGCCGTTGGCGCGGATCCATGGCGGCGGTGGTGGCATTGCTGGCCCTGATCACCCAGCCCATCTTCTTCGGCGCCGCCCAGTTCGCCAATCTGGATATGCTGGTGGCCGGGCTGATCGGCATGACTATCCTGACGGGCGCGGCGGTGGTCATGCGCGCCTACGCCGGGCAGCCCTATCGCGCGCTGTCCTTGCTGGTGGGCGTGCTGGCGGCGCTCGGTGTGTTGGCCAAGGGTTTGATCGGCCTGGTCTTGCCCGGCGCCATCCTGGTGCTGTGGATCGTCTTGCGCCGGCGCTGGCGTGGCTTTGGGGTGTTGTTGTGGCCACCGGTACTGGCGGCGTTCCTGGCCCTGACCTTGCCGTGGTTCTGGGTGATGCAGGCGCGCTTCCCCGACTTCCTGCATTACTTCTTCATCTATCAGCAGTTCGAGCGCTTCGCCGCCACCGGCTTCAACAACGTGCAGCCCTTCTGGTTCTACTTGCCCGTGGTGGCGGCCCTGGCCGTGCCCTGGACGTTGTGGCTGGGCGGCGCGATGCGCAGGGAGTTCTGGCGCAACACGCGGCGGGTGCCGGCAGCCGCCGCCGCCCGCGCGGATGCCAGCGCCGACGTGCGCTGGCTGATGGTGTGCTGGCTGGCGGTGATCCTGGTGTTCTTTTCCCTGCCGGCTTCCAAGCTGGTGGGCTACATCCTGCCCTTGTTTCCCGCCGTGGCCGCGCTGGCGGCGGAGGTCATCGTTGCCGGGCTGACGCGCGCGGGCGAGAGGCGCCACGCTTCAGACCGGAATTTCACGCTGTCGCTGACGCTGGCGATGGTGCTCTGTGTTGGCGGGACCGTCTTTGCCACGCTCAAGGCCAAACCCAATTCGGTGGACCTGGGCCGGGCCGCGAGCGCCGAAATGGACCCCGCCGATACGCTGATTGCGCTGCATGTGTACCCGTATGACCTGCCGATGACCTTGCGCCTGACGGCGCCGATGTGGGTGGTCGACGATTGGACCCAGGCCGACATACCCGCGCGCGACAACTGGCGCAAGGAGCTATACGACGCCGGCCGGTTCGACGGCGCTGCCATGCAGCGCAACCTCATCTCCGAACAGGAGATGACCCGCCGCCTGTGTGCGACAACCGTGGACGATACCTACTGGATCTGGGGTGAGCCGGCCAAGGATGCGACGCGCTACGCCATCCTGCGCGACCGCGCGCCGCGGTATACGGATAGCCGGCGTGCCTTGTGGCGCATCGATGTCGACGGCGCGTTCAGGCAGGCGCATTGCGCGGCGGCCGTGCTGAGCGCGTCCGAGGACGGCGCCGCACGCCAGCGGTGACCCTGGGCCGTCGCGCGCGTGACGGCCGGCTGCGGGGCCGCTGCTTGCGCACGTCCCCGTGGCCAGCCCTAGCTCAGCCCCAGCATATCGGCCAGGCTGAGTTCGGTCTGGTCCTCGACCAGCTGGATATGCGATTCCAGATCGCGCAAGTGGGCATCCATCTCGGCGACCGCTTCCTTGACCTTGCCGGCCTCCAGGTAATCCACCACGCGCGCATGTTCGTCATGCTCGCACGCGGCATTGCCCGGCGGTTGGAATATGGCCACCACCAAGGCACAGCGGGAGATGATCTCGGTCAGATAACGCGCCAGTAGCGGATTGCCCGACAGTTCGCCCAACGTCAGGTGGAAGGTGCTGGCCAGGCGCGCCCATTCGGTCTGCGGCGCGCTGTGCATGGCCTGGTGTTCCTCACGCAATTGCCGGCGCAGCATGGCGAAGTCGCTCTTCGTGGCCGACCTTGCCACCAGCGGCAGGATGGCGGCTTCCAGCACGCGCCTGGCCTCGAACAGCTTGTCCACTTCTTCCCGCGTGGGCATCGCCACGATGGCGCCGCGATTGGGCCGCAACTCCACCACATGATCGTGGGCCAGTCGCTGCAAGGCCTTCTGCACCACGCTGCGTCCGACATCGAACAGCTCGCACAGCGCTGCCTCGGGCAACTTGGTGCCTGGCAGCAGCCGCTGGCCCATGACGCCGCTGACCACCGATTGGTAAATGCGTGTCTCGGCATCTTCGGCCGCGGCGGCCGCGACCAGTGCGTCGGAGCGCACTTTGGGACGGCCTCGCGGCGCCGGTGAGGAGGGAGTCTTGCGTGCTGCTTTTTTCATGCTTACGTGCCCAGGGCGGAAAGTCTAGTCCCGATGGAGATGGCCAGTCGTATCAATGCCAGGTCGCTGCCGGCCGGACCCAGCAAGGATACGCCCGCGGGCAGCCCGTCGCCACCGATGAAGGGAATATTCACCTGGGGCAATCCCGCCAGGCCGGCGATCGAGGTGATGCGGAAAGTCTGGGCGCGGATCGCATCCACGGTGGCCGCATCGGCCGTGTGCGCGATCGCTGCGCTGGAGGCCGAGGGCAGCACCGCCACGCGGTCCTCGCCCAGCAGCGCGCGCAACTCGGTGCGCAGCCGCGCCTGCAGGGCAGCCGCCGCGGCGGCTTCATCAGCGCTGGTGCTGGCCGCGGCCTGCCAGCGCGCGGCGATGGCGGGGCCGAAGTCCGGCTGCGCGCGCGTGATCCATTCCCCATGCGTGCGCCAGGCATCGTGCGCCGAGACCGTGATGTAAGTACGCCGCCAGGTTTCCAGGTCGGTGGCGGAAGCCGCCTGGTGTGCCACGGGCAGTCCGGCTGTCCGCAAGGCACCGGCCACCGACTCGATCAGCGGCGCGAACGCCGCATCGGCCTGGGCGCAGGCATCGGTCAGCACGAGGGCTTCGCGCCAGGCGGTCGCTTGCGGTGCGCCCAGCAGCACGCTGCCTACTCGTTCGAATACGTCGCTGCGCGCGGCCAGCCAGGTCATGGTGTCGAACAGCGGCGACAGCGGCACCACATGTTGCGCGCTCAGCAGGCCGTGCGTGCTGCGCAAGCCCCACAGACCGCAGTAGCTGGCCGGCACGCGCGTGGAGCCGCCGGTGTCCGTACCCAGGGCGAAATCGACCAGGCCAGCCGCCACCGCGGCGGCCGAACCGCTCGACGAGCCACCGCTCACGCGATCGGGCGCGCGGGTATTGCGCGGTGTGCCATAGTGGACGTTCTCGCCCTGGATGCTGTAGGCCAGTTCGTCGGTGATCACCTTGCCGTGCAGCGCGGCGCCGGCCTGCATCAGTTGCGTGACGAGGGGGCTGGTGGCGCCGGCGGGCTCGTGCGTATGCAGCCAGGCGGGGTTGCCCGCCCCCGTGCGCCGGCCCGCCACGTCGTAGAGATCCTTGGCGGCAAAGCCCAGGCCGTCCAGCGGTCCGGTGCCGGTGGGGGCCAGGCTGAAGTGTCCGTGCGGCACCCAGGCGCGCACGGTGTCGTCGAAAGGCAGTGTCATGTCGTCGTCTTTCCGTTCTGTTCCGTCACGTGTTCGTGGATCGCGCCCGGCGTGGTGAACCAGATGTCGCCGCTGTCTCGTCTTGCGGCGATGTGCGCCAGGGCGCGGCGCAGGTGGCGCAGCCGGTAGGGCTGGCCCACCAGATAAGGATGCAGGGCGATGCCCATGACCAGCGGTTGCCGGCGCGACTGGTCCAGCATCTCGTCGAAGTTGTCGATGATGAGCTGGGCGAAATCCTTGCCGTCCATATGGCGCCCCATGATCATGGGGATGTCGTTGACTTCCTGCGGATAGGGAATCGACCACAAGGGCGCGCCAGCGCGCGTGCGCATGGCGGTGGGTTGGTCGTCATGCGCCCAATTGAGCGTATAGCGGTAGCCCGTTTCGGCGAGCAGGTCGGGCGTCAGCCGCGACTCGGCGATCCAGGGCGACAGCCATCCCGCCGGGCGTTTGCCGCTCACGCGTTGCAGCGCCTGCGCGCAATGGTCCAGCAGCGCGCGTTCGGCGGCTTCGCTGTAGGCGCCGTGATGCGCGGCATTGGTGTGGCCATGCGCGATCAACTCGTCGCCGCGCGCCGCGCAGGCCGCGACCAGCTCCGGGCAGTGATCCAGCAAGGCGGTGTTGACGATGGCGCCGGCCGGCAGGCGCAAGTCGTCGAACAGGTCCAGGCAGCGCCAGGCGCCGACGCGATTGCCGTACTCGCGCCATGTGTGATTGAGCACGTCGGGCTCGCCCACGTGCAGGCCCAGGCGGGCACCCAGCCCTTCGCCGAAAGCGAAGTGCTCGATGTTGAAGCCCAGGTACACCGCCAGCCGCGCGCCATTGGGCCACGCATAGTCAGGACGCTGATGGATGGGCGAATAATGGAAACGGCCGTGCGTCGCCAGCGCGCCGAAATCGGGCAGTTCAGGGCTGTTCATTTCAGCGCTGCTCATACCGCCGCCAATCCCGCTTTGACCAGCAGCCATTCCGCGCTGTCATTCCACACATCCATCTCCGTGATGAGGCCGTCACGCAAGACATAACGGTCGACGTAGCGATTGCCTTCGAAGGGCGTGCCGTCCAGCCATTCGCCATACAAGGTGCCGCGGTTGTAGACAATGGCGCATGCCGGCGTGGCGCCCACCACTACCTCGGTGGCTTCGAAGCGCTTCTTCACCCAGGCGTAGCGTGACGCGTTGAACGCGGTGCATTCGGCCGGGTCGCGCATGGCGCGGGCACCGGTGAAGCGGATCTTCAACTCGGGCGAGACATAGCGCCGCGCGCCCTCGGGGTCGGGCTTCATGAGTATGGTCAGGTATGCATCGACGATCGCGCCAGGATCGCCACTGTCGACGCCTGTGTCCTGCATTGGTGCCTCGTGCATCGTTTTCTCCCATCTTCTGCGCCATGTTGGTGCGCGCGTTGGCTCGGCTTGGATCTATCGAGGCTTGCGGGTCGATGCCGCCCACAACACTCGCACTGATTTTTTGCCGCATAAGTCCGATAAATTGTCGTCAATAAATAATCATGATTGACGACAAAAACACAGATCGTTTGATGCAAAACACAAGCAAAGTCCATGCCAGAATTGGTTTGAATTGAACAAACTTGGCATGGGTTTTGCTTTGATCCCGGTGCAGGCATTCCTGCCTCTTGCCCCACGACACCATCGGGAGAACTCCATGTCGCGTCTTTCTCGCCGCACCTTCACCAGCGTTATCCTGGCCCTGGCTTGCGCCAATCTGGGCGTCGCCGCCGCACAGGCCGCCGAGCCCATCAAGATCGGTTTGATCACTGCCCTGTCGGGCCAATCGGCGCTGGCCGGCGAAGCCATCTCGCGCGGCATGCAGGTCGCCATCGACGAGATCAACGCCAAGGGCGGCCTGCTGGGCGGCCGCAAGCTGGAACTGGTGCGCCGCGATGACGAGGCCAATCCCGCCAAGGGCGTCACGGCGGCGCGCGAGCTTATCTACAAGGAAAAGGTCGCGGTGATTTTCGGTGGCCTGGACACGCCGGTGTCCATGGCTATCGTGCCGCTCGCGAATCAGGCCAAGATGCCTTTCATGGGCCCGTGGGCCGCGGGCACGCCCATCACCAAGAACGGCGCCAACCCCAACTTCGTATTCCGCGTGTCGGCGATGGACGAACAAGTCGATGCCGGCATGGTCGACTATGCCCAGAAGACATTCAAGAGCGCCAAGTTCGGCTTGATCATGGTCAACAATCCCTGGGGCGAATCGAACCAGAAAGGCATCGTCGCCGCGCTGGCCGCCAAGGGCCTGCAACCCGTGGGCAGTGAGAAATTCGACGACACCGCGGTCGATGTCGTGCCGCAGCTCAGCCGCCTGAAGGCGGCCGGCGCCGACACGCTGCTGCTGGTGGGCAACGTCGGACCTTCGGCCCAGGTGGTCAAGTCGCTCGACCGCATGGCCTGGAAAGTGCCGGTGGTGTCGCACTGGGGCCCGGCGGGCGGCCGTTTCACGGAACTGGCTGGCCCCAACGCCAAGGAAGTGCATTTCGTGCAGACCTATAGCTTCTTCGGCAAGCAGTCGCCGGTGGGCGAGAAGGTGATCGCCGCGATGAAGGCTAGGTACGCCGACGTGAAGGGCCCGGAAAACATCACGCCGGCGGTGGGCGTGGCCAATGCCTATGACGCCATGCAGTTGACGGCACTGGCCATCACCAAGGCCGGCTCCACGGATGGCGATGCGATACGCCAGGGCTACGAACAGATCGACAGCTACGACGGTCTGATCAAGTCGTACCAGCACCCCTATACGCCCACGCAGCATGACGCGCTTGGCGCGCAAGACTATATCTGGGCGCAGTTCATCGACAACCGCATCCTGCCTGTCGGCATGGCCAACTAAGAGGCGGGACATTCCATGCAGTTGTTGGCAGCCCTCATCAGTGGCCTGGGCCTGGGCAGCATGTATGCGCTCACTGCCCTGGGCTTTCACGTCACCCATGCCGTCTCGGGCACGGTGAACTTCGCCCAGGGCAGCTCGATGATGCTGGGCGCGGTGCTGTGCTTTACCTTTGCCCAGACGCTGGGGTGGGGCACGCTGCCGGCCGTCGTGCTGGCGCTGGCCTGCTGCGCGCTGTATGGCTTGCTCGTCGAGTTCTTCGCGGTGCGGCCTTTCGCCTCGCGCGGCTCCAATGCCTGGCTCATGTCCACCGTGGCCTTGGGCATCGTGCTCGACAACGTGGTCATGCACACCTTCGGCAAGGAGCCGCGCAGCCTGCCTTCGCCGCTGGCGGTGGCGCCCATCGATATCGCCGGCCTGGGCCTGGGGGTGTATCCGCTGCAACTGCTGATTCCGCTGGTGGGGTTCGCGCTGGCGGCCGCCCTGCACCTGATCGGCCGGCGCACGCGCTGGGGCACGGCGCTGCTGGCGGTCGCGCAGAACCGCGACGCGGCGCGCTTGATGGGCATCCCCATCAAGCGCGCGGTGGCCGCCGCGTTCGCGCTGTCGACCTTGCTGGCGGGCGTGGCCGGCATCCTGATCGCGCCGCTGTTCAACGTCAACGCCGACATGGGCACGCTGTTCGGGCTGAAGGCGTATGCCGTGGCCATCCTGGGCGGTATCTCCAGCGCCTGGGGCGTCATGTTCGCCGGACTGATCTTCGGTGTGGCGGAAGCCGTCGTTACCGTGACGCTGGGCTCCGGCTACACGCAGATCATCACCTTCCTTCTGGTCATCGTGGTACTGGCCGTGCGGCCCAATGGCCTGTTCGGCCGCGCGGAGGTCAAGAAAGTATGAATTCCAAGTCTCTCTCCCTGGGCCTGGCCGTGGCGGCCGCCGCGCTGGTGCTGGCCTTCACCTTGAACAGCTATTACGTCTTCGTCCTGGCGCAGATCGCGCTCCTCGCCATCGTGGGCGTGGGCCTGAACGTGCTGCTCGGCTTGACCGGCCAGGTGTCCTTCGGCCATGTGGGCTTCTATGCCATCGGTGCTTATGCCGTCGCCATCCTCACCACCAAGGCCGGCTGGAGCTTCTGGCCTGCCTGGGCCGCGGGCACGTTGCTGGCGGCGGCCCTGGGCGCCCTGGTGGCCTTGCCGGCCTTGCGGGTCAAAGGCCCCTACCTGGCCATGATCACCATCGCCTTCAGCTTCATCGTCCAGCATGCCTTCGTCGAGATGGATGGCGTCACCGGCGGTCAGAGCGGCATCATGGGTGTGCTGCCGCCGCAACTGGTGGCGGGATGGGGACCGGAGCAGACCATCACGGTGCTGGCCGTGGCCGCCGCGGCGGTGCTGCTGGCCGCCTATGCGCGCTTGTCGAACGGCGCCTGGGGCGCAGCCATGCGCGCGGTCAAGGACAGCGAGACGGCCGCGCAGTCGATCGGGCTCAATCCCCTGGTCATCAAGACCGTGGCATTCACGCTGTCCGCCGCTGCTGCCGGCCTGGCGGGCGGCCTGTTCGCGCCGCTCTCGGGTTTCGTCACGCCGGACACTTTCAATTTCATGCAGTCCATCCTGTTCGTGCTGGTGGTCGTGCTGGGCGGCGCGGGCACGGTGGCGGGGCCGGTCATCGGCGCGCTGATCGTGGGCGCGCTGCCCGAAGTGCTGGCGTCGCTGGAAGACTATCGCCTGCTGTTCTTCGGTGCCCTGCTGCTGGTGGTGCTGTGGGTGGCACCCGATGGCTTGGTGGGGCTGTGGCGGCAGGTTGTTGGGCGCATGGGCGGCCGGAGTAGCCACGTGGCTGGCTCGACTGCTGGCCAGGATGCCGGCCGCGTGGCCGACGAACTGGCGGGCGAAGTGGCCGACCAAGGGATGGACCTGGCAAGCGGGCCGCCGGCTACGCCCGTCACGGCGGCGGCCGCCACATTGGCTGTCGGCCTGGCGGCGCGTCCGCGCGCCATGCTGGCCGCGCAAGGCCTGGGCATAACTTTCGGCGGTGTACGTGCCGTGAGCGAGCTGTCCATGCAGGTGCCGGCCGGCGCGGTCACCAGCCTGATCGGTCCCAACGGCGCGGGCAAGACCACGGCGCTGAACATGCTTAGCGGCTATTACCTGCCGTCGGCCGGCGCCGTGCTGCTGGGCGGGCGGTCGCTTACCGGGCAAGCCGCCTTCCGTGTCGCGCGCAGCGGCGTGGCGCGCACTTATCAGACATCGCAATTGTTCGGCTCGTTGAGCGTCGAGGACAACGTGGTGCTGGCGATGGGACGAGGCCGCCTGGGCGGTTTGCTGGCATTGCGCAATCCACGCGGTGGGCAAGCGCTGGCGCGGGCGCGCGCCCTGCTGGCCTATTGCGGCTACCGGGGCGCGCCGCAAGCGTTGGCGGCGGACCTGGCGCACGTGGACCGTCGTCTGGTTGAAATCGCCCGCGCCCTGGCCACGGATCCGGACGTGCTGTTGCTGGACGAGCCGGCCGCCGGCCTGTCGCGCGAAGACAAGAACATGCTTGCCACGCTGTTACGCCGCATCGCCGATGCCGGTATCGGCGTGGCCATCGTCGAACACGACATGGCCCTGGTGATGGCGATTTCCGACCAACTGGTGGTGCTGGATGCCGGCCGCCGCTTGGCCGTGGGCACCCCCGCGGAGATCCAGAACGACCCCGCCGTCAAGCAAGCCTACCTGGGCGAGTCGCTCGACGGCCAGATCGATGCGGCCCGCGCGCCGCGCGCACCGGGCGCCGAGCTGCTTGGCGTGTCCGACCTGGTGGCGGGCTATGGGGCCGAGCCGGTGTTGCATGGCATCAGCCTGCAGGTGCGCGAAGGCGAGATGGTGGCCTTGCTGGGCGCCAATGGCGCGGGCAAGTCCACGCTGATGCGCACGCTGGCCGGCCTGCACACCAGCCAGTCCGGCGCGATGCACATCGACGGCAATACCATCGAAGGTTCATCGGCCGAGACGGTCGTCGGACTGGGTTTGGTGCTGGTGCCCGAAGGCCGCCAGGTTTTCCCCGAGCTGTCGGTACTGGACAATCTACGCCTGGGCGGTTTCCTGCATCAGGCGGGCATCGAGGCACGCGTGCAGGAGATGCTGGATCGCTTCCCGCGTCTGCGCGAACGCCTGCACCAGCGCGCGGGCCTGCTGTCCGGTGGCGAGCAGCAGATGCTGGCCGTGGCGCGCGGACTGATGAGCCGTCCCCGTGTGCTGCTGCTGGACGAACCGTCGCTGGGCCTGGCCCCCAAGGTCATCGCCGAGCTGTTCACGTCGCTCGACCGCCTGCGTGCGGAGAATATGACGATTCTTCTGGTGGACCAGATGGCAGGCCTGGCCCTGGCGCTGGCCGATCGCGCTTACGTCCTGGAAAGCGGCCGCGTGGTGGCACAAGGCACGTCGGCCGAGATCGCCGCCGACGATGCGCTGGCCAATGCTTATTTGCATGCGTGATCCAGGGCAGCAGCGCCTGCTCATCCGGCCGGGCATGTGGGTTGCGTTATATGCGCTTCCCGCGAAGCTCGGAGAGCGCCATGCCCCAGTCCCCTTTCTCCACCACAGACCCCACGACACCCCCGCCGGCAGACTCAACCGCTGATTCCACAGCTGAACAACAGATCCCTTCCCGCGACCCGGAGGTGAACATCAGACACACCTCTGGTCCTATCGTCGTCATCACCGGCGCATCCAGCGGCATTGGCTGCGCCGCGGCCTTGGAGTTCGCCCGGCGGGGCGCCAGCGTGGTGCTGGCGGCGCGCGGCGCCGACGGCCTGGAGCGGGTGGCGGGCGCCTGCCGGCGCGCGGGCGGCCAGGCTCTGGTGGTGCCCACCGATGTCACCGAGCCCGAGCAGGTCGTGGCACTGGCCGATCGCACCTTGCAGGAATTCGGCCGCATCGACGTGTGGATCAACAACGTTGGCGTCGGCGCGGTCGGCCGCTTCGAGGAAGTACCGCTGCGCGCACACAAGCGTGTGGTCGAGGCCAATCTGCTTGGTCACATCTATGGTTGCCATGCCGTCTTGCCGCACTTCCGGCAGCGAGGACGGGGCGTGATCATCAATATGATCTCCATCGGGGCGTGGGCACCCGCGCCCTATGCGGCAGCCTACGCGGCCAGCAAATTCGGCCTGCGCGGCTTCACCGAATCGCTGCGTGCCGAATTGGCGGATCTGCCCGGGGTCGCCGTGTGCGAGGTGTATCCCACCTTCGTCGACACGCCGGGGGTAGGCCACGGCGCCAACTTCTCGGGCAAGCAACTGCGTCCGCCGCCGCCCATGCTGGACCCCAGGGACGTGGCGCAGGCGTTGGTGCAACTGGTACGCCATCCCCGTCCCGCCACCCTGCTGGGCAGTGTCGCCTGGCCGGTGCGCCTGGCGCATACCGTGGCGCCCGACCTGTCGGCGGGGGTCACCCGCCGGCTCATGGACGCGGGATTCAGGAAAGCGGATCCCGCCGCACGCAGCGAAGGCAATCTGTTCGAGCCGTCCGTCGGACATGCCATCGATGGCGGCTACCGCCGTTCGCCCATGAATCCGGATACGGCCAAGTTCCTCAAGTTGGGCGCCTTGGCATTGGCGGGGCTGGCGTTGCTGCGATCGCTATAGGATCGGCGTCCAATGTCGGGAAGCGCACGACGAGGTGAAAGCCCCGGCTTGCCGGACGGTCCTCCAGCACCGCGCCGTGCATCGCGGCGATACGCGCGACCAGGGACAGCCCCAGGCCCGCGCCCCGCTCGCCGCTACCGGCCACTCTGAAAAAGCGTTCGAAGATACGCGCGCGATCCGGCTCGGCCACGCCCGGGCCGTCATCGGCGACCTCCAGGCAGGGCGTGCCGTCATCGAGGCGGCAGGCCACGGTGATATGTCCTAGCGCCGGGGTGTAGCGCACCGCGTTATCGAGCAGGTTGCTCAGCAGGATACCCAGCGTATCTATGTTGCCGCGCAGCGGGCAGGGCCGGGCATCCAGGGTGATCTTCTGCCTCTTGCGTTCGGCCGGCCCTTCGAAGTCCCGCGCGATGAGATCCGCCAGGTCGGCCAGGTCCAAGGCCTCCATCGGCCAGGCGTCGTCGGATTCCAGCCGTGCCTGGTCCAGTAACTGTTCCACCAGCCGCGCCGCGCGGACCGCCACGGCCTGCAGCTTGGTGGCGGCGGCACGGCTGTGCGCGGTATCTTCCGCCGTGGCCGCCAGTTGTGTTTGTACGACCTGCGCCTGCGCCTGGATGGCGGCCAGCGGCGTACGCAATTCATGGGCGGCGTCGGCGATCAGCCGCCGTTCGCGCGCCAATGCGGCTTCCTGGCGTTCAAGCAGGTGGTTGATGGCGCGCACGAAGGGGCGGATCTCGCTGGGCAGGCCGGTTTCGGGCAGCGGCGCGGGATCCAGCGGCGCACGCCCGGCGACGGTGTCGCGGATACGGTCCAGCGGGCGCAGGCTCAGGCGGATGCCCGCCCACACCACGATCGCCAGTAGAAGGAATACGCCCATGGTCGCCAGGATGCCGATCTGGCGCCAGGTCTGGTACGTCTCGTCCAGCTCCTGCTGGCTCTTGGCCACCTGTACCTGGACGCTGCCCGTGTTGTCGGCCACCGTGTAGACGCGCCAAGCCTGGCCCGCGAAATGGCTTTCGTCGAAACCAGGGGAAAAGTCCGGGCGCATGGGGGTGTCGGGCGCGCTGGGCGAGCGCATCATCAATTTGCGCGTCTGCAGATTCCACACCTGGAAAGCCATGTCGTCGATCGGCTCGATGTCGGTGTCGGCCAGGTGGTAGGCGGGCGCGGCGCCTTCGTCGGCCGTCAGCGTACGCGGCATGGACGACACGATCAGGCGGCCGATGCCGCGCAGCCGGCTGTCCCAGTACCCGGTTTCGGGCTGGCGCATATCCCAGGCGCGCGCGAAGTACCACGCGCTGCCGAATCCCACGATGGTGACCAGCATGGCCGTCAGCAGGCGCACGCGCAGGCTGTTCATGGCGCTGCCTCGCCTATGCGGTAGCCGAAGCCGTGCACCGTGGCGATCAAGCCATTGCCCAGCTTGCGCCGCAATTGATGGATGTACACGGCGACGGTATTGCTTTCTATGGTGCCGTGGCGGCCGTACACCGCGTCCTCCAGCTGTTCGCGCGTGACGATGTGGCCCTGTCTTTCCAGCAGGGCCACAAGGGTGCGGTATTCATGGATGCTGAGCTTGACCGGCACGCCGTCGCGCAGGACGCTGCGGCGCGTGGGGTCGACGTGGACATCGCCCACCTGCATCAGCGGCACCACGCGATGGCTGGCCCGGCGCGTCACCGCGCGTAGCCGGGCCAGTACTTCTTCGAAAGGGAACGGCTTGACCAGATAGTCGTCGGCGCCCTCGTCCAGGCCTTTGATACGGTCGCTCAGGCGGTCGCGCGCGGACAGGATGATGACGGGCGTGGCGTCGTAGCGGTCGCGCAGGCCGCGCAGTATCGCCAGGCCGGAGCCGTGTGGCAGCTGCAGGTCCAGCAGCACCGCGTCGTAGGCGTGATCGACCAGGGCAGCCCGCGCCTGCGCGGCGTCGTTCACCCAGTCCACCCGGTACGCGGCCTGGCGCAGGCAGGCGCTCAACGCGTCGCCCAGCATGGGATCGTCTTCGACTAACAGCAGATGCAATGCAGGTCCTTGGTGGCGTGGGCACGGGTCCGGAAGCGTGCCGGTGGAATGGAATGAACGGAGTGTAGGCGTCGGCGATTAAAAAACTTTTAAACCGCTTGCCCAAGAATCGCATCCCGGAAGGCCGCGCCATTACGCGGCCAGGTAGCACGGAGCGACATGATGGGAAGCGAGTTTCAGCCAGGAAGATCAAAAGCGCGGCGCCATGTGCGGCTCGGGCGCCAGGAAAACCAGGTAGGTGAAAGCCAGGCCAAAGGTAGGGATGAAGGCGTGCGCCGCCGCGCGCGGGCGTCATCCGTCGCTGCCGCTGCCCTGGCGCTGGCCGCCGCGAGCGGCGCAGCGAACCTGGCACGAGCGCAGAACACTATAGGGCTGGGCGTCGGGGTCGTGCCCGAATACGAGGGGGCGCACGACTATCACGCCGTGCCCGTGCCCTTGGTCAAGTACGAATCCGGTGCGTTCTTCATCGACGGCGACGGTGGCTTGCCGGTGCTGGGGCTCAGGACGCATCTTGCACCCAACTGGCAGGCCGGGGTCTTCGCGGGCCTGCGTTTCGGCCGCGATGCGGACGATCATGATCATCTGGATGGACTGGATGACATCGATGCGCACGGCACCACCGGCGCTTTCCTGCGCTGGAATGACGAGCGCTGGCGCGTGGTGCTCACGGCCACCCAGGCGTTGCGTTCGGGCTATGGCACGCGCGCCGAGCTGCGCGGGTCGTACGAGGTATGGCGTTCGGGCCGCAGCCAGGTCGAGGTCGGGGCCGGCACGGTATGGGGCAGCCACGACGACATGTCGACGTGGTTCAGCGTCGATGATAGCGAGGCGGCCCGCAGCCAGGCCGCCCGCAATGGTGGCGGCCTGCACGCATACTCGGCCGGCGCGGGCTTGCGGTCCGCCACGCTCAGCGCCACCTGGCGCTATGACCTGACGCAGCGGTGGACCATGGTGACGTCGGTGGGTGTGCGCACGCTGCTGGGCGACGCCCGCGACAGTCCTATCGTCGAACGCCGTACTTCGCCCTATGGCATGGTCGGCATCCGCTACCGGTTCTGATGGCGCCGTCTCGGATGCCTACTTGACCTCGGCTTCGGCGCGGGCGATGGAGCCGACCATGTCGTACTCCTTGCCCACCCATTTCTGTCCCAGCTTCTCGATGGTGCCGTCCGCTTTCATCTCGGCGATGGCCTTGCTGACGGCCTCGCGCAGCTCGGGCTCGTCCTTGCGCAGGGCCGCGGCCGACAGTTGGTAGGTGAGCGGTTCACCTACCTCCTTGATCGGCAGCTTGCGCTCCGTGGCGTAACGCAGGCCGCCGAAGTGCGAAATGATGACGGCATCGATACGGCCGATGCCGAGGTCGGCGAAGATCAGGCTGCCGTTTTCATAGGTTTGTATCGTGGCCTGGGGCAGGTGCGCGCGCGAC
The DNA here is from genome assembly GCF_021325795.1 of Bordetella sp. LUAb4. GTDB lineage: Bacteria > Pseudomonadota > Gammaproteobacteria > Burkholderiales > Burkholderiaceae_B > Bordetella_C. The sequence continues at coordinate 319,725 of NZ_JAHPZX010000003.1, forward strand.
CAGGACTCATTGGAAGATCCGGTGGTGACGCCGATGCGCTTGCCGGCGAGGTCCTTGTCGCCGTGTATGTCCTTGTTGTCCTGGCGTACGAAGATGCGGAAGTCTTCCACGCCATAGGGTGCGGAGAAGTCCACCTGCAACATGCGTTCAGCGGTGGGCGTCAGGTCGTTCATCACCAGATCGTACTTGTCGGTCTTCAGGCCGGCGACGAAGTTCTTGAAGGAATCGGCGACGAACTCGACCTTGGGCACGCCCAGGCGACGCGCCACTTCCTGGGCCATGTCGACGTCGTAGCCCGCCGGTTTGTTCTGCTCGTTCAGGAAGGACCACGGCGGTGAGCTCTGGGTGTTGGCGATGCGGATGACGCCGTTGGCGTGTATGCGGTCCAGCGCGCCGGCGGCCTGTGCCGGGTTTGGCAGGGTGGCGCCGAAGGCCGTGCAGGCAAGGATGGCGGCAGCGGGCAGGAACTTGGCACCGCTCGTACGGACAGCGCGAACAGTCCAGGCGACGACAGCAATGAAAGGCAGGCGGATAGTCGGTGACATGGTGGATTTCCCTTGTGTGGTGTTTATTTGTTTGAACCGCGGAGTCAGTCGCCGAGGCGACCAAGGAACTGGCGGCAGCGCTCGCTGGCCTGATCGCCGAAAAATTCATCGGGGGTGCAGTTGGCGAGAATGTGCCCCCCTTCCATGAAGATGACGCGGTCGGCGGCTTCGCGGGCGAAGCGCGTTTCGTGCGTGACCACCAGCATGGTCATGCCTTCGGCGGCCAGTTCGCGCATGACCTGCAGCACGTCGTCGCGCAGCTCTGGGTCCAGGGCCGAAGTCGGTTCATCGAAAAAAATGACATCCGGTGCCATTGCCAGCGCCCGGGCGATCGCCACGCGTTGCTTCTGTCCGCCGGACAGCTTGCCGGGATACTGCGCCGCCTTTTCGCTGAGGCCCACGCGATCGAGCAGCCGCATGCCGGTTTGGATGGCTGAGTCGCGCGTCACGCCTTTCGCGAGCAGGCCCTCGATGACGTTCTGCAGGGCCGTCATGTGCGGGAACAGGTTGAAGGACTGGAACACCATGGCCGTACGGCGGCGGATGTCCTGTACGGCGTGGCGGCGGGCGCGGTCGCCGGTGCCGCCGTCGCAGGCCACGCTGATGCCGCAGATCTCGACGTGCCCGTCATCGGGCGTCTCAAGGAAATTGAGCGAACGTATGAGCGTGGTCTTGCCGGAGCCCGAAGGACCCATGATGACCACCACTTCGCCTTGCCGAACTTCCAGGTCGACGCCGCGCAAGACCTGGTTGGCGCCGAAGGATTTTTTCAGGCCACGGACGCGCACGGTGCTTTGTCCGGCATGCGTGCTACTCGCGTTATCGACACGATTTACGTCCGTCACGGCATCGTGGCCGCGCGGGCTGGGAGAGCTATCGCTGTTCATTGGTAGCGCCTCGACAAGTGGGCTTCGAGCAGAGTCTGGACAATAGTCAGGAACTGATTGATGACCCAGTAGATGGCGCCGACCATGACGAACATCTCCATGTAGCGAAAGGTCGTGGCGCCGATCTGGTCGGCCACGCGCGTCAGTTCAACGACAGTGATGGTGGAGGCCAGCGACGTATCCTTCATCAACGCGATCAGGCGGCTGCCCAGGGGCGGGATGGCGATGCGCAGCGCCTGCGGCAGGACGATGCGCCGCATCGTGCGCGTATAGCTCATGCCCATGGACCAGGCCGCTTCCCATTGGCCTTTGTCCACACCCGAAATGCCCGAGCGGAAGTTCTCGCTGAGATAGGCGGCGGAGAATAGCGTCAGCGCCACCAAGGCCGCCGCAACGGGGCCGACGACGATGCCATAGGTCGGCAAACCGAAGTAGATCAACAGGATCTGGATCAGCAAAGGCGTGCCGCGGAAGATGGACACGTACGAAAAAGCGAACCAGCGCAGCAGGCGTATGTTGGAGATCCGCGCCAGGGCGATCAGCATGCCCAGCACGCAGCCGCCGACGAAGGACGTCGACCCCAGGAACAGGGTCATGAGCAGCGCAGGCCCCAGCAGGGGCGCGGCGCGCTGAAAGAGTTCCCACATGGATTTTTCCCCTTGTGTTGTGGGTGACGGATCGAGATGACGGCCGGGCCGCCGTCAGGCGCCCGGTTGCATCGATGCCTCATGCGTTCTTGGCGTAGGCCTCCAGCGCGTCCTGCAGATCCTTGCGCAACAGCTCGCGATTTTCAAGTCCGATGGAAAGCCGGATCACCGGTTGATCGGTGCGCGCATACACGCGGTTGGCCTGCAAAGGTGCCGGGTAGTAGGCCGCCAGACTATGCGTGCCGCCCCAACTGGCGCCGATGGAGAAGTGATTCAGCGCGTCGAAAAAGGCGTGATGCGCACGCTCGCCGGCGGGTTGCAGCACCAGCGAAAACAGGCAGCCATTGGTGCGCATGTCGCGCTTCCACAAAGCGTGCCCCGGATCGGATTCCAGCGGGGGATAAAGCAGCTCGCGCACCTGTGGCTGACTATCCAGCCAACGGGCCAGGTCCAGCGTGGCGTCGCTCTGCGCGGCCAAGCGCACTTCCAGGGTTTCCATGCCGCGCATCACCAGAAAGGCGTCATCGGGGCTGACCTGCAGGCCCATGATGCTTTGGGTTTCGCGCAGTACCTCGTAATGGCTGCGATCATTCATGCTGATCGCGCCAACCAGCAGGTCGGAGTGGCCGCCGAGAAACTTGGTCGCCGCTTCGACGCAGAAGTCCACGCCATGCTCCAGCGGCCGGAAGCCAAGCGGGCTGGCCCAGGTGTTATCCACCATGGTCAGCACGCCGCGCCGGCGGGCAATGGCGGCGATCGCCGGCACGTCCAGCATTTCCATCGTCACGGTACCGGGCGATTCCATGCAGATCATGCGGGTGTTGGGCTTGATCAGGGTTTCGATGTCTGCGCCGATGTCCGGCTTGTAGAACTCGACTTCCACGCCCATGCGCGCCAGGTAATTCTGCGCATAGGTCTTCAGGGCGCCGTAACAGGCGGCAGACACCAACAGGTGGTCGCCGCCGCGCACGAAGCCCATCACGCAACCCATCAACGCCGCCTGGCCGCTGGGCGTCACCACGCAGTGCTTGCCATGCTCCAGCGCGGCGATGCGACGCTCCAGTTCACGCGCGGTGGGCGTACCGGTGATGCCGTAGCTGAATCCATCAGGCTGGCGCGTCTTGCGGTCGGCGAAGTCTTGGAAGTTGTCGAATACTACCGTCGACCCGCGCATGACGGCGGGCGAGAGGCTACGATAGGGCTCATTAGATGTAGTTATAGGTTTCATGGTTTCTATTGGCGAACGCCACGATTGAGGCGATCGGGACAGTTTCTGCCATTCCACCTATTCGCTCAATATGGCGAATCGTTTAGCTCGATAAGTGAGGCTTATAGATGGACATGCGTGAGATCCAGGTGTTCCGGGCGGTGATGCGCGCCGGCACGACCAGCAAGGCCGCGCACTTATTGGGTGTTTCGCAGCCTGCGGTCAGCCAGGCCATCCGCCGGCTGGAAACCGCGGCGGAGCTGCGACTGTTCGAGCGGGTGCGGGGCCGCCTGGTGCCGACGCAGGAGGCCACTGCCCTGATCGAGGAGGTCGACCGCTGCTTTTCCGGTTTCGAGATGATCGAGCATCGGATACGCAGCCTGAAGTCATTCGGCCTTGGGCGCCTGGCGGTCGGCGCATTGCCGGCGCTGGGGACGGGCTTCATGCCGCGCGCCATCGCGCATTTCGAACTGGCCACGCGGCGCGTCCAGCTGTCCTTCCAGATCCTCAGTTCGCGCGAGGTTTATCAACGCGTGCTGGCGGGGCAATTGGATTTTGGGCTGATGGCCGACGAACTGGATGTGTCGGGGCTGGAGCATTCGGAATTCCTGCGGGTGCCGGGCGTCGTCGCCATGGCCGCGACGCATCCGCTAGCGCGCAAACAGGTGATCGAGCCAAGCGATCTGGCCACCCATCCTTTCATTGCGCTCAACCCCGAGGACGCCAGCCGGCGCCGCCTGGAAGCACTTCTGCATCAACAGGGGTACGAGATCAGCCCGATCCTGGAGACGCCCTATTCCAACACTATCTGCGAACTGGCGATGCGAGGCTTGGGCATGGGCCTGGTGCATCCGGTGATGGGGCTGGATTATGTGCAACGCGGCGTCGTGCTGCGCCCGTTCGCGCTCGAAGTGTCCTTCTGCACCTTGCTGGTCTTTCGTCCGGGTAATCCCTTATCGGAAAACGCCAAGGCCTTCTTGCGCAGCATGCGCATCCAGTTGGACGCGGATCTGGCCCAGCTTGCACCGGTGCTGCACCGATAAATCTGCCCGATACCTCCTGCCGGATCTGGCCAGCCTATAAGCGGCGCTTATCGACTAACTAAGCGTGCGACCTTGTCCGTCTCCCCCTGCTGGCGAAAAATGTCCGGAGTGATCTGATAACGACGACGGCAGTCGCATCTTTGGGGGAAATCGCTTATGCGTTCATGGAAATCATTGTTGGCCCTGGCGGCGCTGGTATTGCCGATCGGCGCTCATGCGGCCGATACATCCCTGGATGACCTGCTCAAGCGCGGTGTCGTGCGCGTGGCCAATACGCAGACCAGTCCACCCTGGAGCTTTCTGGGTGCCGATAACAAGCCTGATGGCTATGACGTCGCCGTGGCGCAGGAAATGTTCAAGCGCATCGGCATTGCCAAGGTCGAGTTCATCGCGGACAAGTTCAAGAATTTCATCGAGGGCATCAACACGCAGAAATACGACGTGGTGGTGAACAGCCTGGCGAAGACCCCCGATCGCGCGAAGGTGGTGGACTTCACCGTCCCCTATGCGGTGCAAGACTTCCGCATCTGGGTGGGCCAGAAGAACCAGGGCATTCATGACGCCGCCAGCCTCAAGGGTCATAGCGTGGGCGTCAGCGCGGGGACGTCGAATGAGTTATGGGCGCGCCGCAATCTGCCCGACTCCGAGATACGCACCTACGAGGGCGGCGGCCTTCTCTATAGCGACCTGATCAGTGGACGCCTGGATTCCGTCATCGATTCTTATGTCCATGGCAACAGCGTGCGCACGGTCAACAAGCTGCCGATCAAGCCGGTGGGCGAACCGTTGGTTTATTCGCTGGGGGCCGCCGTCGTGCCCAAGGGAGCCGTGTCCTTGCGCGCGGCAATGGATAGGGCCTTGGAGGAAATGCGCGCCGACGGCACGCTGGAGACGCTGGGGCACAAATACGTGGGTGAAGATTACGACATGGTCGGCAATATGAACAAGGCAGACAAGGCATGGTGAAGCAGTACACGCGAGCGGGGCAAGGTGAGCAGGCGCAGCAGGCCGGAGGCACGATGGCCCCGGCTCCGGCCCCACCCAAGGCCGCCGCAAACCCGATCAAAAGCGAAATCGATTTCGACGCGGACGGCAAGCACACAGGTTATCTACGCCTGCCGCATTCGGTACATCGATCCGCCTACGGCTGGATCCCCATTCCCGTCGCCTCCATTCGCAACGGTGACGGCCCCGTGGTGATCGTCAGCGCGGGCACGCACGGCGACGAATACGAAGGACAGATCATCGTGTCGCGCTTGATACGCGAGATCGAGCCTTCCATGCTGAAGGGGCAGTTGATCTTGCTGCCCATGGCCAATGCGCCTGCCGCCGAAGCGGGAATGCGTACTTCGCCCATCGACGATGGCAACCTGAACCGCCTTTATCCCGGCGACGCCGCCGGCACGCCGTCGCAGATCATCGCGCATTACATCGAGCACGTCTTGCTGGCGCGGGCGCGGTACATGATAGACCTGCATTCGGGCGGTTCGTCCTTGCAGTACGACGGCGCCAACATGATGGGGCTGGAGCCGCGCGACGCCGAAGAAGAAAAAGTCGTCACCGGCCTGCTGAAGGCCTTCGGTCTACCCAAGGCCTTCCTCTATCAACCGAATCCCGTCAACGTCACAGCGGCGGCGCGGCGGCAGGGGGCCATCTGTTTCTTGACGGAATTGGGGGGCGGCGGCGGTGTCGATCCCGCCCTGGTCAAGCAGGGCATGCACGGTCTGCTACATCTGCTCGGCTATATGGGCGTGCTGCATGGCGATCTGGTGCCGGCGGCTCCGCCCAGCCAGTCTCGGCTCATGGCCATCGACCGTAACACACACTACGTCTACGCCTATGACAACGGCGTGCACGAACCTTTGGTCGGCCTGGGCGCGAAGGTGCGCAAAGGCGACGCCGCCGCGTTGATCCATTTTCCGGATACACCGGGCAAGGCACCGACGACGGTGTGTTTTCCGGGCGACGGCGAAGTAGTCTGCAAGCGCGTGCTGGCGCAGGTCAGGCGCGGCGACTGCATTTTCCAGTTGGCCAGTGAACGCAAACCGTTGGGATGAACGTATGACAGCTGGGAACGATCTGGCTGGGGCGGAGTACTCATACCTGTCCGCCAGATAGCAGGCGTTAATGATTTGTAAGGATGGTCCATGATGGAAAACCCAATGTCGATGAACAGCCAGCTTCGTCCGGAAAATTATTTTTCGCCGGAGGTGCACGCCGTCAGCCTTACGGCGATGGCGGATCCTGCGACTGCTCCGTTCCATTCCAACGCCGGAGGCAGTGCGCGTGCCAGTCTGCGGCGTTCGGTACAGAGGGTGTTCTCATTCGTTGGCTGCCTTGGCGTTGCCGGCGCAGGCCATTCCGCGAAGGTGGACAGGACCCAATCCAAACTCAACGACCTCTCGCGTCAATTCAGTCGGCACGGCGCTACCGATAAATTTCTGAAGGAACTTCATCTCGTCATCAAGTCGCCTGAATCGAAGGCTACGCCCGACCTTCGCACAAGCACACAGGCGCTATGCGACAGCGTCCTCCAGAAAGCGGATATGGAATACCGTGCGCAAGTCATCGCTCCCCAGGTCGACGAATTCGTCCGCCAATTCGAGCGCGGCGGCGCCACCGCTGACACTGCGGTAAAAATCAATGACGCCATGGAAGCGATCAAGGGCGCGGCGCTTGGCCATCTCAAAATCGAAGGGCAGGCATCGTACAGCTCACTGCTGGGAAGCTTGCAAACGCTATGCGGACAAGTGGTGCCAAGACTGAAAGATCCCGAGGCACTGGTCAGGTGTATCCGCTCCTGGACGGCCGCTCACCCGTCGCTGCCCGCTAATCGTGACGCGCGGCGAATTCTGTCGATCCTTCAGGACACGGCGGCGCATCGCCACCTCCTTCGCGCGTAAGCGCAAGGGCGCGGCTCCGAGCCGGGACGCGCTTGCGCCCGGCTCGCGCCATCCCGCGCCTAGTGCGTATCGCCAATCCCGACGATCGTCCGTGTTCTGTTTGCATGATCGGTTTTGAAAATCAGACGCTCACTGCCGCGGCCTTTTGCGCCATCGAAACCTGGCAAATCAATCGACTCCAGATTTTCTTCGGTTTTCAGAAAATTTCCGCCTCTACCCTTCATGACCAAGTTGGGGCGAAGCCGATGGACCTTCATGCCGACCTTGGGTTCACCCAACGCCGCCAGCGCTTTCGCCAGTGTTTTTTCTTCTCTGGTGGTGAATTGGAATTCATTCAGATATTCCGCATTCAACACTTCATAATTAACAGACTCCTTGGCGTGGACGGAGGCCGCATCAGACTGGGATGCGTCTGATTTACTACGGCGGACACCTCCCAAGCCTGAATCTTGTGATAGAACGGTTTGCCCTCGTTTCTTTTTGCTTCCCCCCTGTTCCTGAGCACCGGAAGCACTAGCCCGGTCGGACGCTATCGATGAAGGACGGCTCGAGTACGCCGGCGCGACGGGGAACTCAAATATCGGTCCATCTTCGTAAGGAACTTCAGTCCGGACTTCATCTTGAATGAAGACGCTACGCCCCCCGATCTTCTTCAATCTCTGCGGCACGCTGTCGCCACGGTCGATGATGGTGGCCCCCTCTTTTTCCTTATCGTTTGGCACGGAATCCAGATATAGCTTGCCCATACGGGCATGGATATTGTGCTCGTAATCGTGCACACCCAGCTCCCTCATCAGCGCCGCTACCTCATTCTTTTTCTTATCTGAAAGATCAAATTTCGCCTGCATTTCATTCGCGGTAGACACGATGGTATGTTCGTCGTCCATTCGCCGATCACGCTCACGATCTGAACTCCTATTCAGTGCCCATAGCAGATACATCAGGCCGAACATGAGCGTCAGGGTGAATCCCGCCCCAAGGATTTGGGCGGTGGTTGTCTCGCTTTCCCTGCTGTCCAGACCCTCCGCATCTTCATGGCTTATCGGGTTGTTTTCAGCCATGCGGTACAAGTTCTGTCCGTCGATGGTGCCCGCCGGATCGGGATTTATCCAGCGTCCGGTCCAAGGCTGGTAGTAGCGAAAACCGTAGTAGTAAAGCCCGGCCGCATCGCGCTCCTTGCCTGAGTAGCGGATCGTCTTGTACTTCGCCTCACTCTGCGACTCCGCGGCCCACACTGCCGTGCCCCCATAGGGGTAATACTCTTCCTGCGTGATGATCCGCGCAGTGTCGTCCGTCTCTATCTGGCACGAGTTCTGGCGATCGCCATAGCGGTAGCGGATCTGCTGATTGATGGTCCCTGCCGGCTGCTTGTTCGTCCAATTCAGCATGCGCGCGCCATCATCGAGCACGATCACTTCCAATTGCTCCCCCGTTTGATGGTTCTGACGCAGCTCCAGTCCGGGCAAATAAATGGCGTCGTCGGTCCAAGCCGTTCCCGCCGAGTTTGTCTGCGCGGCCTTGCGTATGCGTTGCCCCTCGCTGTCATAGGCGTACAGCTCACAATCGCTGGCGTGCCAGTTTCCTTGCGGCGCCGATGCGTCCGGGGCATCGTCCCGGTACAAGGTGACCAGGCAGTAGAGTTGCTTATAGGGCGTCCAATACATCGGCTGGTTGGCATTGCCATCCAGGCATATGCTTTGGCCCGCGCTGTCGAAGAAGCGGTTTACGGTCCCCGCGGTCAAACCGCCGTTTTTCGCATTGCTTACGCTGCGGTTGCTGTCGGCCGCCACGATCATGTCGCGCGTCGGCACCGTTGCCCCCGTGCCGGCTGGATTGGCGGCGGCAATCTGGCGGAGATTGCCGCCCAGATCATAAAGATAGTGACGGGTGTAGCTACGGTAATTGGCCTGGTCCAAGGGCGAAATGACATTGGGCGAGTCGGTGGCCGATGGGGTGCTGCTCGCCGAGTTCTCGCGCCCGCTCGCCGAGATGAGTTGATATAGCGCGTCGTAGCTGTAACGCCGACTACCGTCCACCGCGCCATTGTGAAAGTACGTCACCGGCGTACTTGAGTCGTTCAGCGCCATCACGTTGCCCACCCCGTCGTAGGTGTAAGTGAGATCCTGAAGCGTGGTTCCCGTACTGTTGCGATTGCGCTGGCCCGCGGCCCGGCGCGCGGCCGCCGCGCTGGCACTTGCTGAACTGCGCGTGGCCGTGATCGAGCGTACCCGCTGCGTGATCTGCGGCTCGTAGGTATAGACCGTTTGAATGCCGTTGGCGTCGCTGCGGGCCTCGATCTGGCCGCTCGCCGTGTAGGTGACTCCCGCGATGACAGGTGTGTGCTTGCCCCCGCGGGGGGTCACCGCGCTGGAGACCTTGCGCCCGGCTGCATCGTAGGCCGTCTGCTGTTGATGGCCTTGTGCGTCTGTCTGGGTGAGCACCTGCGCCAGGGCGTTGTAGGTCCACGTGGTGCGATAGACCAGCGGATCGAGGCCGGACGTATCGACGTTGGGCCAGATTCCCTTCCAGCCGTGAGTGACACCTGTGAAGGCGCCACTGTCGAGACCAAGCAGCTGACGATCCTGACGCGGTACATTGCCCTGCACGTCATAGCCTCGTGTACTCATGTCCAGCACGCCGGCCGTGTCGTAGTGCCTGAACCGCTGTCCGCGCAGGTTCAGGTTGCGTGGGTCGCCCTTGTTCGTCGGGTCGTAGGCGCCTGATGGCAGACGCTGCGAGTCCCCATACACCCAGACGTCGGTCTGGTGATCAGACGAAGGGCCGCCCTGCAAGGGCCGGACATTGACCCAACGCGCAGTGGGCCGAGCCAGCGCGTCGTACTTGTGCGTGGTGATGAATTGGTTGTCCGCTTGATTCAGGCTATCGCGGCCCTGGCTCTGCTCCCATGCGGGGCACCCTGCTATGTCGGCGCACGCCTGGGTCGCGCCTGCGTCGGCGCTGACCGTCTTCAGCACCTGGCCGGACAACGCCGGGGTGAACTCGAAGTTCCGGGTGCCGGTGCCGAAGAAGCGCGCGTCCTGGCTGGAGGCGAGCTGACCAAGCGTGTTGTAGACCTGTGCGTCCACGTATTGCGTCGCCACGTCGCCGGCTTGGCTGTGGTTGTAGCGCAGCGTGCGAGCCACCAGGCCGCGGTTGTCGCGCACCGTGATCTTGGGAGTTCCCGCACACAAGTTACCCATGGATGTGCCCTTGCACGCCGAAGAGACAAGAATGGGAACATCATAAATCCGATGGTCGGTGCACGACCTGTGATTACCTTCGGATCGCTTTTGATTTCCCGTGCGCAATGCGCATTCGCAGGCTAGCGCGCCTGATCTCGTCCTCGGCCTGCCGACCTGCGTGCCGGCATGGCGACCGTGGCGATCGCGCGCGGTGCGTCGGCGCCGCGGCTGGCGCAGCCCGCGCAGCCGCCGCGCGGCGATGTGGCCCAGCGCTTGGTCCAGCGTTGCGCCACGCGCTGCAGTCGCGTGGGCATGGCCGGATGGCTCAGGACCCTCCCCAGAATACGCCGCGCACCAGCGTGCAGGCGTGGGAAAAGGTGCAGCAGCACGCCAGCGAAGCTGGCGGCCAAGGCGATCGTCACGATGGCGTATTGCCACGGTTGCCCAGTCATATTCATAGCAGCCAGCTCGCCAGGCGATAAGTCAGGAAAGCCGCCACGTAGGCCAGCACGAACATATAGCCGAACGACAGCCACACCATGCGGCGGCTACCGGTTTCGCGCTTGATGATGGCCAAGGTCGACATGCACTGCGGCGCGAAGGCGAACCACACCATCAAGGCCAGGGCCGTGGCGGTGGAGAAGTTGCCGGCCAGCATGCTGCCCAGCGCGGCATCCTGGCCTTCGGCCACGCTGTAGACCGTGCCCAGCGTCGCCACGGCCGATTCGCGCGCGGCGAACGCGGGGATCAAGGCCAGCGTGATCTGCCAGTTGAAGCCCAGCGGCGCGAACAGCGGCTGTATCCATTGGCCTATCATGCCGGCCAGGCTGTAGTCGATCGCGGGATCGGTGGCGTTGGCCGGCGCGCCCGGGAAGCTGGCGATGAACCACATGATGATGGTCAGGGCCAGCATGACGCCCGTCAGGCGCTTGAGGAAGATCCAGATGCGTTCCCACAGGCCGATACCGATGTCGTGCCATTTGGGCAGGCGGTAGGTCGGCAGTTCCATGATCAGCGCGGATTCATGGTTGCGCCGGCGCAGGCGCTTGCCCACATAGGCCACGCCCAGCGCCGCCGCGATGCCGCCCGCATACAGTGCGAACAGCACGGCGCCCTGCAGGTTGAACACACCCAGCACGGGCCGTAGCGGCACGAAGGCACCGATCAGCAGTGCATAGACGGGCAGGCGCGCGGAGCAGGTCATCAAGGGTGCCACCAGGATGGTCACCAGACGGTCGCGGCGGTCGGGAATGCTGCGCGCGCCGATGATGCTGGGAATGGCGCAGGCAAAGCTGGACAGCAGCGGGATGAAGGCGCGGCCGCTCAAGCCCACCGACAGCATGACGCGATCGAGCAGGAAGGCGGCGCGGGGCAGATAACCCGACTCTTCCAGGACCAGGATGAAGAAGAACAGCGTCAGGATCTGCGGCAGAAAGCCCAGCACCGTGCCCAGCCCACCGAACAAGCCATCGCGCAGCAGACCCCTGAGCGGCCCGTCACCCATCTGGTCGGTCAATAGCTCGCCCAGCCAGCCCATGCCATCGGCGATGGCGTCGGTCATGGGCTTGCCGATGGCGTAGACCGCCTGGAAGGTCAGGAACATGACCAGGGCAAGGATCAGGAAGCCGAGCACGGGATGCAGCGCCCAGCGATCGATGCGATCGGTCAAGGTGGTGGTGGTCGCCGGCATGCGCACCGTGTCAGCCAGCAGCGCACGCACGTCGGCATGCAAGTCGCCGCTGTCGCGTATCGCCGTGGCGATGGGCATGACCTCGTCGAGTTGTGCGAGCAGCGTCTGGACGCCGTCGCGGCGTACCGCGATGGTCTCCACCACCGGCATGCCCAGCCGCGCGGCCAGCCGCGCGACGTCGATCTGGATGCCGCGGCGCCGGGCCTCGTCCGCCATGTTCAACGCCACGATCACCGGCAGGCCAAGGCGCCGCACCTCCAGCAGCAGGCGCAGGTGCAGGCGCAGATTGGTGGCGTCGGCGACGAAGATGATGGCGTCGGGCTTCGCTTCGCCGGGATAGTCGCCGCGCAGGACCGAGGTGGTGATGCTCTCGTCGATGCTGGCGGAGGTGAAGCTATAGGTACCCGGCAGATCCAGCAGGCGCACCGCGCGTCCTAGCTGTGTCGTGAAACGGCCTTCCTTGCGATCCACCGTGACGCCCGCATAGTTGGCGACTTTCTGGTGTCCGCCCGTCAGGCGGTTGAACAACGCTGTCTTGCCGGCATTGGGATTGCCGACCAGCGCCAGCCTGAGCGCTGCATCATGCATGCTTGTCCCCTGGGGTCTTGTCCCTTTGGTGCTTGTCGTTTTGGTGCCTGTCCTCTCGCTGCTGGTCACCCTCGTGCTCGCTGCCGCCATGCTTGCCGGCATCATTCACCGTCCGTGTGACCAGCACCCGCTCGGCTTCATTGCGCCGCAAGGCGAAGCGCGTGGTGCCGATGGCGATGAGCAGCGGGTCGCCGCCGAATGGGGCCTTGGCCGCGATACGCACCGGCTCGCCCGCAACAAAACCAAGGTCACGCAGGCGTGCGGCGATAGGGTCGGGTGATCGCAGATCGATGACCTGTTCGACCACTGCGTGATCGTGCGTGGCCAGTTCGGAAAGACGAAGGGAGGTCATGCGGAAATCGGAAGGGAGGTAAAGATGAGAGGCCCGCGTAGCATACACCGGCCTTCACGGAAATTTCGCTAACAGTTTGCGGAAGATCAATGCCGCGTTTGCGCAATGTGTTGGGACAATCTGTCCAATGGTGGAGATACCGCAAGGCAACATAGAATTTTCATTAGCGAGCGATCCCCAGCCCGCGCAAACGGCGAGTCCGTCGTTCGCCTTTACGAGCGCTATTCCTTATTCACGAGCGCTGTTCGTTATTCGCAATTCGTTGCCGTTGCTGTCATGACGTTCTCTCCTTCCGCTCTCGATCTCGCGCGTTTCCAGTTCGCGTTCACGGTTTCGTTTCACATCATATTTCCCGCCATCAGCATCGGGCTCGCCAGCTTCCTGATGGTGCTCGAAGGCGCGTGGCTGAAGACGCGCCGCGAGGTTTACCGGGAGATGTATTTCTTCTGGTCCAAGGTGTTCGCGCTGTCCTTCGGGCTGGGTGTGGTTTCCGGCGTGGTGATGAGCTATCAATTCGGCACGAACTGGGCAGGCTTCGCCGATTATGCCGGCGCCGTGACCGGGCCGCTGTTGACCTATGAAGTGTTGACGGCGTTCTTTCTGGAAGCCGGCTTCCTCGGCATCATGCTGTTTGGTTGGCGCAAGGTGAGCCCCAAGGCGCACTTCGGCGCGACCATCATGGTGGCGGTAGGTACGCTGATATCCATGTTCTGGATTTTGTCCTCGAATAGTTGGATGCAGACCCCGCAAGGCGTGCGCGTCGAGGACGGCCGCATCGTGCCCGAGGACTGGTGGCAGATCGTCTTCAATCCGTCCTTCCCCTACCGCCTGGCGCATATGGCGCTGGCGGCTTTCCTGGTCGCGGCGCTGCTCGTGTGTGCCGGTTCGGCCTGGCATTTGTTGCGCAAGGGCGCGCGTGATTCGGTGCGCCGTGCGTTTTCGCTGTCCTTGTGGCTCATCCTGGTGCTGGCGCCCTTGCAGATCGTCGTGGGCGACGCGCATGGCTTGAATACCTTGAAGTACCAGCCGGCGAAGATAGCCGCGATAGAGGGGCTGTGGGAAACCCACGAGAACGGCACGCCCTTGAACCTGTTCGGCATTCCCGATATGGCGCGTGAGAAAACCCATTACGCCTTGGAAGTGCCGCGCCTGGGCAGCTTGATCCTGACCCACAGTTGGGACGGCAAGATCGCGGGACTGAAGTCCTTCGCGCCGGAGGACCGGCCCAATTCCACCATCGTGTTCTGGAGCTTCCGCATCATGGTGGGGCTGGGCATGTTGATGCTCATGCTGGGAGTGCTGGGCGTAGTGCTGCGGCGCGGCCGGCGCGTGTACGAATCGCGCTGGTTCCTGCGCTTTGCCGTGGCCATGGGACCTTCGGGGCTGATCGCGCTGTTGGCCGGCTGGGTGACCACCGAAGTGGGACGCCAACCGTGGGTGGTGTATGGCCTGATGCGCACGGCGCAGGGCATCGGTCCGGTCAGCGTGCAGCAGTTGGGTACCTCGCTGCTGCTGTTCGTGATCGTCTATTTCGTGGTGTTTGGCGGGGGCATCTATTACATGCTCAGGTTGCTGGGCAAGGGGCCGCAGGCCTTGGCGCCCGACGTTGCGCGGCCGCCTTCGTCGACGCCGTTCACGCCGCCGGCGCTGGAACATGACGTTCTGGTCGCGGCCCTGGGTAATCCGGCGGCGCGCTGAGCCCCACCGGGCGTGATGCCGGGTCACCGCGGCCGAGCTGGGCTTGGTCCGCGCTACTGGCATTACGCCGAACCCTCTTTTCGGAAGCGACTTGCATGACTATCGATCCACGTATCGACTTGCCCACGGTCTGGGCCATCGTCATCGCCCTGGGCGTGCTTATCTACGTGATCCTGGATGGCTTCGACCTTGGCATCGGTTTGTTGTATCCGCTCTTTCCGCAAGAGCAGGATCGCCAGTTGATGATGAACACGGTGGCGCCCGTGTGGGATGGCAATGAAACGTGGATGGTGTTGGGCGGAGCGGGTCTGTACGCGGCTTTCCCCGCGGTGTATGGCGGCTTGTTGTCCGCGACCTATCTGCCCCTGGTCCTCATGTTGTGCGGCCTCATCTTTCGCGGTGCGGCGTTCGAGCTGCGCGCCAAGGCGCATCGCACGCGGCACGCCTGGGACATCGCGTTCATGGGTGGATCCGCGCTCGCCACATTTTGCCAAGGCATGGTGCTGGGTACCTTGCTGCAAGGCATACCCATGGTCGACGGCCGTTATGCGGGTAACGGCATGGAGTGGTTGTCACCCTTCAGCTTCTTTTGTGGTCTTGGGCTTTGCGCGACATATGCCTGCCTGGGTTGCGGATGGTTGATCGGCAAGACCGACGGTGCGTTGCAGCGCAAGCTGTTCGCGGTGATGCGGCCCTTGTCCCTGCTGCTGCTCGCGGCCATCGCGGTGATCAGCGTATGGACGATGCTGGCGCAACCGATGGTGTCGGCACGCTGGTTCGATCCAGGTAATTTCTTTTATTTCCTGCCGGTTCCGGTGTTGTTGGTGCTGGCGATCGCGGCCATTTTCCGCGCGACGCGCCGCGGCTTCGATCGTCAGCCTTTCGCTTGCGCCATCGGCATCGTCTTCCTGGGCTTCAGCGGGTTGATGCTTAGCATCTTTCCCTACATCCTGCCCGGTTCGCTGGATGTCTGGCAGGCTTCATCGCCGCGCTCCAGCCAAGGCTTCACGCTGGTGGGCGTGATCATCGTGCTGCCCGTCATCCTTGCCTACACGGCCCTGTCGTATTGGGTCTTCCGCGGCAAGGTTGCCAGTGACGCGGGGTACCACTGATGGCAGCCGCCTGGCGTTCGTTCGCGTGGATGGTGGCCTTATGGATAGCCGGTGTCGCCACGGCCGGCGCCCTCGCCTTCATCTTCAAGCTGCTCATGTTGGGCGCCGTCCGGGTCTGACCGCCGGGGAACGCTCCTTGCTGGAAGCCGTGCGCATGGCTATTCCAACCTTTCGCAAGGAGACGTTCATGAGCGAAGAGCATCGGTCGCCCCCGTCGGCCCGTCCGTCCAGTTCAACCCCTTCTGCCGGCAAGCCGGAAAATCTGCCCAGCGCGGGCAGTGGCGCGCATGAGGCCGCGGCTGGCGAAGACATCCACAGCCGTAGCGCGGATCCCGGCCAGAGCAGTTACGGCGGCTTCAGCGGCGAAGACCCGCGGCGCCAGGCGCAGGAATTATCGAAGACGGACGCCGACCAGGCCGCCCGCAACTCCCCGAACGCGAGGCGCACATGAGAGATCTCATCACTTGCCTGAAGGCGGCGGCCGTAGGCGCCATCGCGATGTATTACCTGGATCCTGACCTGGGGCGGCGGCGCCGGGCGGAACTGAACGACAAAATGCGCAGTGCCTGCGACAGCTTCGGCCAGTGCGTGCGCAAGGAAGGGGCCCATCTGGCCCACCGCGCGAGCGGTATCGCCAGGGAAGTCGAATCCAGCGTGACCGCCGCCGTGGTCGACGATTACACCCTGGTGGAAAACATCCGCGCCAGGCTCGGCAACTTGGTCAGCAGCCCTGACACCGTCGATGTTTCCGTCAACGATGGGATCGTCAGCCTGGCCGGACACGTGCTGGGTGCCGAGCACAAGGTGCTGATCGCCGCGGTCGCCGCGATGGCAGGCGTTCGTTCCGTCGCGGACCATCTTTCGACCTACGACGATCCGGGCAGCGCGCCGGAATTGCAGGGCGGCTCGCCGTCCTGATCGCGGCGACCTGCCCTCACGTCGGTTCGCTGGGCAAGGGCGGCCACGTCACTTCTTCCGCGTGGTACAGCAGGTAATCGTGGAAGGCAGTGGCCGCGGGCGAGGATGAACGATCCGGCGGCAGGATCACGCCGATTTCGCGGACCGACGTAGGCTTGAATGTCAGCAGGCGGCAGGCATCGAGATTCAAGGCATACAGCGCGCTGCGCGGCAGGATGCAGACACCCACCCCCATCGCGGTCATGGCCACCAGGGGAGGCGTGCCGGTCATCTCCTGCGCGCAGTTGATGGGCACCCCCGCGCGTTGAAAGATTTCCTCGAGCCGTTCGCGCAGGTCGATGCCGCGGGGATTCAGCAATAAAGGTCGCCGAGCCAGCTGCGCGGGCGTGGTGGAAGTGCGCCCGGCGAAAAGAGGATCGGAGGCGGCAACCACCGCCAGCAGGTCCTCGGTGAACAAGGGCCGGAATTCGACGTTATGCGACCCGCGTGAGGTGACCGCCATATCGATGGTTCCCAGTATGACCTGCTCGTGAGCGCGGCGCGAGTCGATGTCCTGCAGCTGAATGGTGACGCCGGGATGCAAGGCTTGGAAGCCCCGCATCATTTGCGGCATGAACGTCGACGCCATGGACGGCAGGGTAGCCACGCTGATACCGCCTTTTTCCAGCCGGCCTTCATCTCTCAGGCTGACCAGCACCCGCGACAATACCCGGCCCGACAAGCGGAAGGTCTGTTGCAGACGCTCGCCCTCCTGCGTCAGCCGCACGCTGCGGGTATCCCGATGCAGCAGCTTCACGCCCAGGGCCGCTTCCAATTGCTGGATCTGCACACTCAGCGCGGATTGGGATATATGCAGCCGCGCGGCCGCCCCCCGAAAACTCCCCCTTTCGGCTACCGCCGAGAATGACACCAACTGGTTGAGGTTGGTGCGTCGCAATGCCGAAATCCAGCTGTCGTCCATTGATCGTCTCGGGTTATCAGTTGACTCGAATATAACGTTTGTGATGCAACAAGACGATGCCTAACATTCGCGGACAACACCTTTTGGATAAGTTCTTTTAAGGGGAGATAGCGGGCGTGTCGGAACAAATGGATGCTGCGTTTTCCGGAAAGTTACTGGAGGCTTGGGGGAAAATGAGAGGAGTATTGCAATTAACGCTCGCTTTGTTGCTCATCTGTAATGTTTCGACGGTTCAGGCGGAGCCCGCCGCGTCTCGATTTCCCACCAAGGCGCTCACCATCGTCGTCCCCTATGGCGCGGCTTCCAGCACGGACATCCTGACCCGCGTCGTGGCCAGGCACATGGCGCGGCAGTTGGGGCAGCCGGTGATCGTGGAAAACAAAGCCGGTGCGGGCGGGGCCATGGGTAGCGCGTTCGTCGCGCACGCGGCGCCCGATGGCTACACCTTGGTCATGGGCACCATTTCTTCGCATTCGATCAATCAGTCGATGTTGAAGAACCTGCCCTATGACGTGCTACGCGATTTCGCGCCCGTTTCGCTGGTCGCCTACTTCCCCAATATCCTGGTGGCCACGGGTGACCTGCCGGTGCACAACCTTGCCGACGTAGTGGCGCTGGCGCGCCAACGTGGCGGGCTGGATTTCGGCTCGGGCGGCATTGGATCGTCCGGCCAGATGGGCGGCGAGCTGCTCAAGCTGCGCACGGGCGCCCCTTTGAACCATGTTCCCTACAAGGAGGTGTCCCAAGGCATCTCCGACACCATTGCGGGTCACGTACCGCTGTTGTTCTATCAGGTGCCGGCGCTGGTCGGGCAGATCAAGGCGGGGCAGCTCAAACCCATCGTCGTGCTGGCGCCGCAGCGTACGCCGCTGCTGCCGGACGTGCCGACGTCCACCGAGGAAGGCATCAAGGATTTTGATGCGACGGCGTGGATGGGTCTGTTCGCGCCGGCCGGCACGCCACGGCCCGTCATCGACGTATTGAACGACGCCATCAAGCAGGCCGCGGCCGATCCCGACGTCGCGGCGGCGCTGGGGCAACAGGGCTTCACCATGGTCGGCGGGACGCCTGAGGCATTCCGCGACTTCGTCAGGCAGGACATCGCCAAGTGGGCCGAGGTGATCAAGGCCACGGGTGCCGCAACGCAATAAGGGTTGTCGTGTACAAGACTATTCCACTCAGAGAGATCGCGCATTCCCGTTCCGGCGAGAAGGGCAACAGCTGCATGGTGTCGGTGATCGCCTACGAGGCGGAGGACTATGCCCTGCTGCGGGAGCAGGTCACCGTGCAGGCGGTGCGCAAGCTGTACGGTTCGATTGCCAAGAGCTATATCGTGCGCCACGAAGTGCCCACGATCGGCGCCTTGAATTTCGTCATGGACGAAGTGCTGGAAGGTGGCCGTTCGCGTACGCTCGCGTTCGAAGAGTCCGGCAAGGCCTTGTCGTCGCTGATGCTGACACTGCCCGTGCAGGTGCCGGAACGTTATGTGGGCCGGTCCCAGCGCGCGCGCCCCGTCACCATACAGCCGGCGGCGGAGGTGGGCCGCAGTGTGCGCCTGGGCTCGGCGACGGCGTGGTCACGCGATCGTTTCGAACCGGCGCGCGACCTGGTCGAACGTGGCCGGCTCGACTACATCTGCTTCGAAACGATGTCCGAGGTCACCATGAGCGCGGCGCAGGTCGCGCGGGTGGACGGGGACGTGCAGAGCGTGGCCTACGATCCCTATCTGGTCGATCGCCTGGCCCCCATCCTGGCCGAATGCAAGGCCAAGGGCATACGCATCATCAGCAATCAGGGTTGGCTGGATCCGGAGGGCGCCGCGCGCCGGGTCAAGGAACTGGCCGAAGCGCTGGGGATCGCCGACCTGAAAGTGGCCGCGGTCAGCGGCGGCATCCTTACGGATCGCGTTGCCGACATGGAACTGAAGTATCTGGAGACCGGCAAGCCGGTGGCGGATACCCGCGCGGATATCGTGTCGGCCGAGGTCTACCTGGGTTGCGAAGGCATCGTGCGCGCCTTGCGCGAGCAGGCCGATGTCGTGTTGACCACGCGCGTGGCCGATGCGGCGCTATACCTGGGGCCGCTGGCCCATGAGTTCGGCTGGCGGCTGGACGATCACGCCAAGATGGCGCGCGGCATGGTCGTGGGGCATCTGATGGAATGCGGGGCTCAGCTATCAGGCGGCTATTTCGCCGACCCCGGCTACAAGGACGTGCCCGATCTGGCGAATCTCGGCAATCCCATCGCGGAGGTGTCGGAGGACGGCATCGTGCTGAGCAAGCTGCCCGGCAGCGGCGGCCTGCTCAGCCCGGCGACGTGCAAGGAACAGCTGTTGTATGAGGTCGGCGATCCCGCCCGCTATCTGGGCCCCGATTGCATCACCAACTTTGGCGCGGTGACCTTCAGCCAGAGCGGCCCGGACGAAGTCGCGGTGCATGTGGGCCCGGACGTCGGCTCGCCGCGCACCGGCACGCTCAAGGCGCTGGTGGGGCTGCGCGAAGGCTATATGACCGAGGAGATGGTCATCTTCGCCGGCCCCGGTGCGACGGAACGCGCGCGGATGACAGAGGCGTTGTTACGCAAGCGCTTCGAAGCGATCGGTTTGCGGCCACGGGAACTGCGCTTCGACTATCTGGGCGTCAACGGCGTGCATCGCGAAGCCAGCCCACCGCCCACGTCCGCCTCCTATGAAGTCATTCTGCGGGTGGCGTTGAAGACCGCGGATCGGGCCGAGGCGGACAAGCTGCGCAAGGAAATCGATCCTCTCGCGGTGAACGGCGTGGCGGGCACCGGCAAGTGGGCCACCAGCGCGGTGGGATCGCGGGTGCGCTCGGTCATCGGCCTGAGTTCCTGCCTGGTGCCGCGCGAGCTGGTGCAGACCAAGGTCAGCGTGTACTGAAGCGTGGGAGAGGTCCCAACACGGCTATGGCGCGGCGGGCTTGCGCGCCGGTGCAAAAGCGCGCGCCGAGGCTGACATCAAATTTCCTGATGCCAGCCGTCAAATAGCGTCGATATACAGGGAAGTGCCGCGTATCTAGACTGCCTCGAATGTTCCCGATGGAGTTCGAGATGGATACGCAGATATCACGCAAGCCGGCCGCCGCCCCGTCCGCCACTGTCGGTGCCGCCGCCGGTGGTGCCTTTCCCGACCATGGCCAGCCCGCCGCATGGACGGCGCGGCAGGTGCATGACGATCGCTCCTGGGTGCTGCGTCTGGCGCCCGAGCATGTGGCGGCGTTGCACAAGGCGCTGGCCCACGCGAAGACGGTCGGCAAGCCATTGCTGCGATGGAGCAAGGACGATTTTCCGCTGGATGATGCCACCCAGGCCATTCTGCGCGCCGCCATCGCCACCACGCAAGGGCGGTGGGGCATGTGCCTGCTCAAGGGGTTTCCGGTCGAGGTGTGGAGCGAAGAAGATACGCGCCTGGCGTATTGGGGCATCGGTCTCTATATGGGCGTGGGCCGCCCGCAGAATCGCGCCAGCGATGTGATGACCGACGTGCGCGATGCCGGCGGCTCCTACAAGACCAAGGGCGGTCGTGGCTACAACACCAATGCCGAGCTGGATTTCCACATGGATTCCTGCGATGTCGTGGCCTTGATGTGCCGGCGTACCGCGAAGTCCGGCGGTAGCAGCAAGGTGGTCAGCTCCATCGCGCTGCACGACGAGGTCGCGCGCTTGCGGCCGGACCTGCTGGAAGTCTTGCACCAACCCTACTATCACAGCTACCAGGGCGCGCAGGATCCCAGCCAACCGCCCTACTATCCGCTATCCATCTTCGGCAATCATCCGCGCCAGTTCGCGGCCCGCAGCAATCGCAAGAATTCGGTGGCCGCGCAACGCGACTTCCCCGAGGTGCCGCGCTGGACAGCGGCGCAGGCCGAAGCGCTGGATCTGCTGGACGAATTGATGGCGGGCGACAGGCTTTGCTACAACATGGAGCTGGAGCGCGGCGACCTGCAGTTGTTGAACAGCTACGTCACGCTGCATTCGCGCACGGCTTTCGAGGATTATGAAGACGCCGACCGCAAGCGCCATCTGCTGCGCCTGTGGCTGGCGGTGCCCATTTCGCAGGAACTGCCCGCCGACTGGGACGTGTACTACATCGACGTGCGCGCCGGCGCGGTGCGCGGCGGCATGCGCGGATCGGGCATTTCAGCGGAGTTCCTGGAGTATGAACAGCGCCATGCCCAGGCACTGGGTATGCCGTTCGAAACCTGGGCGCCCAAGGTCTTGAAGGAAGAAGGAACATTGGCGGGCGCATAGCGGAGCGGCCGCGCCGCGCGCTGTCATTGGAGATGCTGCCCGTTCAAGCTGTCCAGCTCGTGGGAGGCGTTCAGACGTGGGGCGCTTAGGCGTGGAAACGTGGCGCCCTTCCTTCCTGCTGACGCTCCGCCCCCTCCAAACAGAGGGGGCGGCGTATTTTCTGCGTTGCGGCAAGCCACTGCTTCGGCGCAGCAAAACACCACGCACAAAAACTAGCTTGTGAAGCTAGTTTAAATATCCCAAGCGTCGCCCCGTCCGTCTTACGATCGCCTCACTTCCCCGGAGGCAGAGTAGACAATGGCGAACAAGACCTGGCAGTTCGATGATTTCCAGATAGGTTACCGCTTCTCCCCGTCCCGCTACAGCATAGGGGCCGATGACAGCGACGCCTTCCTGCGCACCTTCGCGTTAGGCCCTATCCGCACTGAACCCGCCGCCGCCGCGCCGGCTGTGGAAGAAAACCGGCCGGTCCGGCCCGTCCATCCCACGCTGGTCGCCAGCTTCCAACCGCAACACGCCGCTTTCGCGTGGCCCACGGGCGTGCTTCACGCAAGGGAAAAGGTGCGCCTGTCCGCGCCCGTGTATCCGGGCGAGGCCTTGGAGGCGTGCGTTGGCATCAAGAACAAATACGAAAAGAACGACCGCAAGTTCGTGGTGCTGGAGATCGTCGTCCGTAAGCTGGAAAACGGCACCGACGCATTGACGGTGGAACGTACCCTGGTCTGGCCACAGTGAGGCGCCCCATGACTCCCAAGAAAAACGATCGCTTTGTCGCCGCCATTGCCGGCGTCACGCAAACAGACGTCAACGCTTTCGGCGCCCTGCATGGAACCACCGGCAGGACCCATACCGATCCGGAATACGCCCAGCAGCATTTCGGCGGCGTCATCGTGCAGGGCGCGCTGGTCATGGCACCGGTCATGGATTTGTGCGACCGGGTGCTGGGCGAGGCCTGGTACCAGAACAGCGAGATCGAAACCAAGTTCGTCGCGTTCACGCGCCTGGGCGATGTGGTGACCGTGACGCTGGATGTGCAGGAAAGCAGTCCCACGCTGCTGCAATTGGGCTATGCGTGCACCTTGCCGGACGGCAAGGTGGTGCAGGCGGGCACGATCATCCATCGGCCCGATTGATGTCCGGCGTATGAAGGGGTAGGAGGCGCGGAAGGCGCAACGCACGCTGCTTTATCGCGAGTGCGCTTGCGGTGCCTGCGCGAACAAGAAAAGAACACAAAACATAAACACAAGGAGACAGACATGAAGAAAATGCTGATGGGGCTTGCGTTGGCCGCGATGACGGCCACGGCTGTGGCAACCGCGGCGGGTAGCGCGGCGGCCGCCTACCCGGAGAAACCGATACGGCTGATCGTGCCGGCTTCGGCCGGCGGCGCCGCCGACACCTTGGCGCGCATGATCGCCAAGCGCCTGAACGAAAAATTCCGCCAAGCCGTGGTGGTGGAGAACAAGCCCGGCGCCGCCGCCATCATAGGCATGACCGATATCGCCAAGGCCCAGCCCGACGGCTATACGCTGGGTATGACGTTCTCCGGCGCCATGTCCATCAACCCGTCGCTGTACGAGTCCCTGAGCTACGACCCGCTCAAGGATTATTCCCCCATCGCCATGGTCGCGGTGTCGCCATTGATCATCACGGCCAGTCCCAAGCTGGGCGTCAAGACCTTGGGTGCGCTGCTCGATATGGCCAGGAAAGAGCCTGGCAAGCTGACCTTTGCGTCCACGGGCACCGGGTCCACTCAGCATCTCTCGATGGAGCTGTTCAAGTCGACCGCGGGCGTGGACATGATGCACGTGCCGTACAAGGGCAGCGCGGCGGCCATCATCGACGTGCAGTCCGGCCTGGTGTCCACGCTCAGCGATAACGCCATCACCTTGATCCCCTTCATCCAGTCGGGGCAGTTGGTACCGCTGGCGGTGGAAACCGCACAGCGCATCCCTGCCCTGCCCAATGTGCCCACGGTGGCCGAGCTGGGCCATCCTGGCTACCAGGCCGTCGGCTGGTACGGCCTGATCGCGCCAGCCGGTACGCCGGAGCCGATCGTCACCAAGCTCAATGGAGCCATCAACGAAATGCTGGATGATCCGGCGTTCACAAAATGGCTGGGCCAGCAGGGCATGGAACCGCAGCGCGATACGTCGGATGGCTTTCGCCGCTATATCGCGCAGGAAAAGGACAAGTGGGCGCACGTGATCAAGACCGCCAATGTGCCACGGCAGTCGGTGCGCTGAAGCGCCCGGCTGGATCGAAGCCCGCGTGTCCGCCGAGCGCGCGGACGCCGCGCTTATCGCAATGATCAGCACAGGCCATGCAAAGTCACGCCGCCCTGATCTCCGCTTTATTTCGAAACCTACAGGACCATCATGCCAGTTGTATCCACGTCCCAGAGCGGCGCCGTGCGCACCGTGCTTATCGATAACCCGCCTGTCAACGCCACCTCGGTCGACGTACGACGGGGTCTGTGCGAGGCCTTCGAGGCGGCCGAGGCGGATCCCCGGACGCGCGCCATCGTGCTGGCCTGCGCCGGCAGCACGTTCGTCGCCGGTGCCGACATCCGCGAGTTCGGCAAGCCGCCGCAGGATCCTCATCTGTCCGAGGTGATCGCCCGCATCGAGGCCTGCGCCAAGCCGGTGGTCGCCGCGCTGCACGGCACGGCTTTGGGTGGCGGTCTGGAACTGGCGTTGGGCTGCCATTACCGCGTGGCGAATGCGCGTGCGCGCATGGGTTTGCCTGAGTCCACCTTGGGTGTCATTCCAGGCGCGGGCGGCATTCCCCGCCTGGCGCGTCTGACCGGCGTGGCCAAGGCGCTGGAACTGGCGACCACCGGCAAGCCGGTCGCCGCGCCCGCCGCGCGTGACATGGGGCTGGTGGATGTCGTGACGGACGGCGACGCGCAGCAGGCCGCGCAGCGCTATGCGGACGATCTGCTGCAACGCGGCGCCGGACCACGCCGGACCCGCGATCTGCCATTGGCGCCGCCGCCGGCGGGCTACTTCGACGACATCCGCGCGAAGCTGGCCGTCAGCCATCGCGGGCAAGAAGCACCGCTGGTGTGCGTGGACATCGCCGAACAATCCTTGGCGCGCGGCTTCGACGCCAGTGTGGCCTACGGACGCGAACGCTTCCGCGAACGCGTCGCCTCGGCGCAGGCAGGCGCGTTGCGGCATGCGTTCTTCGCCGAGCGCACGGCCAGCAAACCCGCCGGTCTGCCGGAGCCCGACGCAGCGATACAACGCGCCGGCGTCATCGGCGGCGGCACCATGGGTACGGGCATCGCCATGTGCTTCCTCAACGCGGGCATTCCCGTCACGCTGGTGGAGCAGAACCCGCAAGCCCTGGCGGCGTGCCTGGGCAATATCGGCAAGACCTACGAATCGGACGTCGCCAAAGGACGCATCGATGCCGCCACGCGGCAGCGGCGCCTGGATGATCTGCACGGGACCATGACGTTCGCGGACCTGCGCGATTGCGATCTGGTGATCGAAGCCGTGTTCGAGGATCTGGCCGTCAAGCAGCAGGTCTTCGCCAATATCGAGGCGAACGTGGCGCCGGGCACCCTCATCGCGTCCAACACGTCTTATCTGAATCTCGACACCTTGGCCGCGCCCATGCGGCATCCGGAAAATGTCGTGGGCATGCACTTCTTCAGCCCTGCCCACATCATGAAGCTGCTGGAAAACGTGCGCGGCGCGCGCAGCTCGCCGCAGGCGCTGGCGCGCATCCAGGCACTGGGCAAGCGCCTGGGCAAAGTGGCGGTGCTGGTGGGCGTGTCAGAAGGCTTCGTCGGCAATCGCATGTTGTCCCGACGTGCCCGCGAGTGCTACTTCCTGCTGGAAGAAGGCGCCCTGCCGCAACAGATCGACCGCGTGCTTTACGACTTCGGCTTTCCCATGGGTCAGTTCCAGCTCAACGACCTGGCGGGACTGGACGTGGCCTGGCGGGCGCGCCAGGGTCGGCTCGACCGCTTGAGCGAACGTGAACAGGCAAGCGGCATTCTGGACGAGCTGGTGGTGAATCGGAAACGCTTGGGACAGAAGAGCGGCGCTGGCTTCTATCGCTATGACGCGCAGCGCAAACGCACGGTTGATCCCGAGGTCTCCGCCTTGATCGAGCAAGAGGCCGCGCGCCGCGGCTTCGCGCGCCGTGCCATCGGCGACGACGAGATCCTGGAGCGTTGCCTCTACGTGATGATCAACGAAGGCGCGCGCATTCTGGAAGAAGGGGTAGCGCGGCGGCCCGAGGAGATCGACGCCATCTGGACCAACGGCTACGGTTTCCCCCGCTATCGCGGTGGTCCCATGTACTACGCCGACCAGATCGGCCTGCCACGGATCCTGGCGCGCATCCAGGCCTACGCCGAGCAGGTCGGTGCGCAGTACTGGACGCCCGCGCCGCTGCTGGTGGCGCTGGCTGCAAAGGGCGCGGGCTTCTATTCCGCCTGAACCGGGTGGCGCACGCCGGTCCGGCGCGGCCCGCGCCGGCCGCGCACGCCAAGCGATCAACGACGAGAGATTCGAAACATGCCGAACCGAGAAGCACCGACAGAAGCACCGACAGAAGCACCGACGGGAACCGCGACAGAACCGCGGCGCGAGCCGCCCTTGACCGGCATCAAGGTGCTGGACCTGACCCGCATCATGGCGGGGCCCTGGTGCACGCAGAACCTGGCTGACCTGGGCGCCGATGTCTACAAGATCGAACGCCCGGGCAGCGGCGATGATACGCGCGGCTGGGGGCCGCCGAACCTGATGGACGCGCAAGGGCGGCGCACCCAGGAATCCGCCTATTACCTGGCCGCCAACCGCAACAAGAAATCCATCGCGCTGGACATCGCCACGCCGGCCGGCGCGCAGGCTTTGCTCGACCTGGCGCTGCATTGCGACATCCTGGTGGAAAACTTCAAGGTCGGCGGCCTGGCCAAGTACGGCCTGGATTACGCGGCGCTCAAGCAGATCAATCCCCGTCTCATCTATTGCTCCATCACCGGCTTCGGCCAGGATGGGCCGTACGCGGGCAAGCCCGGCTACGACTTCGTGATCCAGGCCATGGGGGGCTTGATGAGCATCACGGGCGAGCGCGACGACCTGCCCGGCGGCGGGCCGCAGAAAGCCGGCAATGCAGCGTCTGACCTGATGGCGGGCATGTATGCCACCACGGCCATATTGGCGGCGCTGCATGAGCGCGCACGCAGCGGGCTGGGCCAGCATATCGACATCTCCATGCTCGACTGCCAGGTGGCCGCTTTGGGTGTGCAGAACTTCAACTACTTCCTGTCGGGCGAAGTCCCGCGCCGGGAAGGCAATGCGCACGTCAATCTATCGCCTTACCAGGTGTTCGCCACCGCTGACGGCTACATCGTGCTGGGCGTAGGCAACGACGGGCAGTATCAGAAGTTTTGCCGCGCGGTGGCTCGTCCCGATCTGGCCGAGGATCCGCGTTATCAGACCAACACCAGCCGCGTCATCCACAAGGCTGTGCTGATTCCGGAACTGGAGCTGCTGTTTCTCACGCGCGATCGGGATACCTGGCGCCGCCTGCTGGACGAGGCCGGCGTGCCGGTGGGCGTGATCAATGACGTGGCGCAGGTGCATGAAGATCCGCAAGTGCGGGACCGCGGTCTCAAATTTTCGCTGCCGCATCCCATCGTCGGCAGCGTGCCGCAGGTGCGCAATCCCATGCGCCTGTCGGGCAGTCCGGTGAGCTATCGCAATGCGGCGCCTTTGCTGGGCGCCGATACCCAGGACATTCTGGCGCGTCTGCTCGGTTACGACCAGACGCGCATCGCGGCATTGATGGCGCCCGGCGTGGCGCGGGAGGCATCGTCATGACACAGGTATCCGCGGCAGGCCAGGGCGTGGAGCGGCAATACGCCGATCATCTGGCGCAAGGCCGCTTCATGATTCAGCGTTGCTCGGCGTGCGCGCGCCACGTGTTTCCGCCGCGCGAGCTGTGCCCGCATTGCGATGAAGACCAACTGGCCTGGGTTGCACCCAGTGGGCGAGGCACGGTCTATTCCTGGACCACGGTGGCGCGCAAGGCAGAGGCGGGCGGCGACTACAACGTGGCGTTGATCGACCTGGAGGAAGAGGTACGGCTGATGTCCTGCGTGGTCGACATCGATCCGGCCGCGGTGAACATAGGGCTGGCCGTACAGGCACGCGTCGAAGCAGGCAAGGACGGGCCCCGCGTGGTCTGCGTTGCGGTTCAGCCGCGCCAGGGTGGTCAAGAGGCGCCGCAGGGTGGTCAAGGACGGGCGCCATGAAAAGCTCGATGCTGAAGACAGCGAAAGGAATGATAAGGGTGGAGCGATGAACTACAGAGATCTGCGCGGCAAGACCGCCATCGTGGGCGTGGGCCACGCGGGCCTGGGCGAGGCGCCCGGCTACACCGACATGGAGCTGCTGACGCGCGCCGCGTATGCGGCGGTGAAGGACGCGGGCCTGCGCATGCAGGACATCGATGGCATCGCCACCAGCAGCGTATCGGCCAGCATGTGGCTGATGTCCGTGGTCGAGACGCTGGGGCTGCGGCCCACCTATATCGACGGCACGTGCGTGGGCGGGTCCAGCTTCATGTCCTATATCCAGGCCGCGGCGCACGCCCTGTGGTCCGGGCAATGCAATGCCGTGCTGGTGTGCTACGGCAGCGCGCAGCGCACCTCGGCCCTGGGGCGGGGCGTGATCACGAATGCGCGCAAGGTGCTGGATCCGCAGCCTTATGAAGTGCCCTATGAACCCATGAATCCGCCCAGCTCCTACGCCTTGGCGGCGCGGCGCCATATGCACGAGTTCGGCACGCGGCGCGAGCACCTGGCCGAAGTGGCCGTGGCGGCGCGCGCGTGGGCGCGGCTCAATCCCGAAGCCTACAGCCGCGATCCGCTGACGATAGACGACGTGCTGTCGGCCCGCCGCGTGTCGGACCCGCTGACCGTACGCGACTGCTGCCTGGTAACCGATGGCGGCGGCGCCTTCGTCATGACGCGGGCGGACCGGGCCGCCACACTGAAGCAGAAACCAGCCTATATCCTGGGCAGCGCGACGGCGGTGTGGAACCGGCAGATTTCCTGCATGGAGGATTTGACGGTGACGGCGGCACGGCAGTCGGGCGCGCTGGCATTCGATATGGCGGGGTGCAAGCCGGCCGATATCGATGTGGTGCAGCTTTACGACGCGTTCACCATCAACACCATCCTGTTCCTGGAAGACCTGGGCTTCTGCGCCAAGGGCGAAGGCGGTGCCTTCGTCAGCGGCGGTGCCATCGCGCCAGGCGGCCGCCTGGCGGTCAATACCAATGGCGGCGGACTGTCCTGCGTGCACCCCGGCATGTACGGCGTGTTCCTGGTGATCGAGGCGGTACGCCAGTTGCGCGGCGAGGGCGGCGCGCGCCAGGTGCGCGATGCCAACCTGGCCTTGGCGCACGGCAATGGCGGCACGCTGTCGAGTCAATCCACCGTGGTGCTGGGGACGGCCGCTACCTTGTAGCCTGGCCGGGGCATCGCGCTACCCGTTTGCAGCCTGACTGTCACGATGCGGTAGCCAGGCTGCCCGCGCCTGTGCTTTCTACAAGCCGCACACCATGTCGTACAGTTCGTGCAGCAGGGCCACCCGCGCGGATTGCCGGTTCCACAACAGGCCCACGCTGCGGAAGTGCTCGTTGCCTGGCAGCGGGATCTTGCGCAGCTTGATATCTTCAAGCAATTCTCCCGCGCCGTCCGGCACCAGGGCCACGCCCAGTCCGCGCGCCACCAGCCGGGCGATGATTTCTATCGACGCGGTTTCGATGCGGATCTTGGGATGGATGCTGTGCTGGCGGAAGTATTGGGCGGCCAGTTGGCCGCCCCACAGCTTGCGGTCATAGCAAATGAGAGGATTGGCGCGCAGCAGCTGATGCGGATCGGTTTCGGTCAGGCTGGCCGGCGCCAGCACCACCAGCGGTTCGTCGCGCACGCGGCGCCATTCGAGATTCTTGGGCATCTGGAACTGCGGCTGCAGAATCAGCGCCGCATCCATCTCGCCGTCGCACACCTGCGCGTACAGATGGACGGAATAGCCCTTGACCAGATTCACCTCCAGGTTGGGATGCCTGGCGATCACACGTTCCAGCAAGGGCGGGATCAAGGTGCTCATGGCCGAGTCGAAGGCACCCAGCGACAGGCGGCCGACCACGATCGGCCCCTGTCCCGCCATCTTCAGGTTGCGCACTTCCTCCATCACTCTGCGCGCCTGCGCGAGAATCTGCTGGCCTTCCGCCGTCGCCGTGACCGAGCGGCCGGAACGCGTGAGCAGGCGATAGCCCAGCTCGTCTTCCACCTTCTTGATGCGCAGATTGACCGCCGCGGGTGTCAGGCCGTTATTGCGCGCGACTTGGGCGATGGAGCCTGCTTCCACTACCTGGATGAAGTCCTGCAGAAAGGCCGTGTCCATATCCGGGATCGATGCGCCGGCGGCCAGGGGGCCACCGGCGTCTTGCATGTCACCCGAATGGTACAAAGAAAATCGGCGTTGCAGATCAATGCTGTATTTCAGGCGTGAATCTCAGGAGCCGCATTCAGGGCTGATCCAAGGGACTGGGTTGCGCGTGGATCTGCAGCTTGTAGATCACCACCGGATTGCGCACTTCCATCTTGCCGCCGTTGAAGTCCGGCGTGCGGCTTTGCTGCGATGCGGGAATCCACAGATAGCCCGCCCGGTCTATCCACATGGCATCGGCCCAGACCAGGCGCTGGTCCTCGATGACCACGCTTTGCTTGCCTTCGGGCGAGATGCGCAGGATGCGCTGCTTGTCGGTGTCGCTGACGTAGATATTGCCCTGCGAATCGATGGCGGTGCCACCGGTGGTGGGCGTGTTGGCCCACTTCAACTCGACATGCGATTCGACGTCCTTGGGCGATACCGTGGCGTCATTGAGCCAACGGGTAGCGATGCGCGCCATCGGTCCGGAAGCCGGCTGGTAGTACAGCCACTGGCCGTCCGGCGACACTTCCAACTGGTCGGCATGGATGTACAGGGGCTGGCCCTTGGCATCCTTCAACGTGCGGCCTTCGGCCTGCAGCGGACGCGATGCCATTACCGAGGGGTGGCTGTCCAGCACGCGGCGCGCGACGCCCGTGCGCATGTCCAGCACGACCAGGCCCGGCGAGCCGGCGTCGGTCAGATAGGCGAACGGGCCATTGAAACGGACGTCGTCCATGTAGCTATACGGATTGACCACGGGCGCCAGGTCGTAGACCCGCAACAGGGAGCGCGTTTGCGGATCGAACTGGAACAGGCGAGCGCCGCCCTTGACCGCGGCCTTGCCGATGCCGGGGGCGCCGGCATCGACGATCCACAGCTTGCCGTCTGGGCCCACGCGCAAGGCGTTGACGTGGACGTAGCCGTTGCCGATGGGGCCGGCCACCGAGGGCAGCGGGATGTTCCAGTTGGCGTCGGGGAAGGGGAAAGGCTGACCCTGGGCGTCGAGTTCCGCTACTTGAGTGCCGGGGCCGTCCGCCTGCGAATAGCTGACGAAGACACGTCCTTCGGACGTGGTGGTAACGCCGTTCCAGACGCGTTGGCCTTGGAAGACCGGCACTAGCGGGTCCTGCGACTCGGGTTTGGTGGCGCAGCCTTGGACGATCATAAGCGCCAGGCTGGCGGCGGCGATGCCGGCCGCACGCGTCAAGTTTCTCGCTATCCTCATGCTGATCTCCTTACCTTGAACGGTGAATGACGCGGCATGCCGGGCCTCGAAGGAGTCGCACCGGGCACGCCATACGGAATGCCCGGCCGGATAGCAAACGGCGGACCCGCGGACGGGTCCCAAGGGATGATGCTGGATAAATGTTCAGCGGTTTTACGCGCTAAGGTCAGCCCTTGACCAGCCCGCCATCGACGATCAGGTTCTGCCCCGTCACCGCGCGCGCCCAGGGCGAAAGAAAGAACGCCACCACGTCGGCCAGTTCGTCCGGCGTGGTTACGCTGCGCAGCGGTGTCAGCCCGGCGATCAGGTCGAACACCGCTTGCGGTGTGGCGGCGCTGGCATCGGTCACGCGCAGCAGGCCGCCCGACACCATGTTGACGGTGATGCCGTCCGGCCCCAGGTCATTGGCCGCCGTGCGCGTCAACGACAGCAGCGCGGCCTTGGCGGCGGTGTAGTCGTGATACGGCACCACGGGGTTCTGGAAGAGATTGGTGCCGATATTGACGATGCGTCCGCAACCCAGGGCGCGCATGGCGGGCACGGCGGCCTGCAGCGTGTTCACGCAGCCCTTCAGCGCGCTATCGATCTGTTGCTGGAAACGGCTCCAGGCGATCTCATCTATCTTTGGACGGGCATCGCCGTCGAAGCGGAAATCAGCCAGGGCGTTGTTGACCACGGCAACGATGGGACGCTCGAAGTGCGCCAGGGCCCGGTCGAACAAGGCGCGCACGGATTGCGCATCGGTCACGTCCGCCTGCAAGGCGATGACACGGGGCCCCAGTTCCTCGGCCAGCGCCTGCGCTGCCGCCTCGCTGCGGTAGTAGTTGATCACCACCGTGGCGCCTTCGCGTGCCAGCGCGCGGGTGATGGACGCACCGAGTCCGCGCGCGCCGCCGGTGACGAGGACGCATTGTTCATTCAACTTCATGGGGGATTCCTTCTATAGGGTCTTGCCGCCGTCAGCGTCGGGCATTTCATTGACCGCCACCTTGCGCACGAATTCATAGACACCGTGCAGGTGTTCACGCATACAGGCGGCGGCGGTGTCCGGGTCGCGGGCCGCCAACGCCGCGCAGATGCGTTGATGCTGCTCCAGCACCAGCGACGCCTTGAGCCGCTGCTTCAAGGCCAGGCGCCGCACGCGGTCGACATGGATCTTCGATTGCTGGATCACGCGCCAGACGCGCGGCTTGCCGGCGATTTCGGCGATGCGCGCGTGCATGGCTTCGTCGGCCTGGTAGAAGCGCACCATGTCGCCCGCTTCCTTGGCCACCTCTTGCTCGCGCAGAATCGCCGCCAGGGCATCGATGCCGGCCTGGTCTATCTTGTTGGCTGCTTCGCGGATCAGCGCGCACTCCAGGTTTTCGCGGATGAAAGCGGCCTGCGTCACTTCCTCGATACGGATCGGCGCGATGAAGGTACCCACCTGCGGAAAGACGTCGACCAGCCCCTGTTCGCCCAGCTTGATCAGCACTTCCCGTATGGGCGTGCGGCTGACTTCGAACATGGCGCCCACTTCCGCTTCGGAAATGCTGGCCCCCGGGGCAAGCTCGCCCGACAGGATGCGTTCCAGCACCTGGTCGTAAAGCAGGTCCGAGAGAGGACGCCGGGATGCGCGGTTGCGGATGGATTTCATGGGACGCTCGGTTGCCGGGAGGGTATTGTACGGGCAGCGGGCTTTACGTACACTAGTATACTAGTATTCAAATCAGATTCCCCGAGACAGACAGGCAGCCTCCCTCATGAAAATCACGGACGTACGCGTCACCCCGGTCGCTTTCCGCGACCCTCCCGTTCTGAATGCTTCCGGCCTGCACGTCGCTTACGCGCTGCGCGCCATCATCGAGGTCGAGACCGACACCGGCCACATTGGTCTGGGCGAGACCTATGGCGACCTGCCCATCCTGCAGAACCTGGAGAAGGTGCGCGCCGCCTTGATCGGTCTGAGCCCTTTCGACATCAATGGCTTGATGCGTGCCGTACGCACCCATATCAAGACCGATCTGAGCCAGGGCTTCGCCAACCTGAATCCCGGCACCCATGCGGCCAAGGCCGGCACCAATGTGTTCGGCGCTTATGAGGTCGCCTTCCTGGATGCGCAGGCCCAGATCGTCGGCCTGCCCTTGGTCGACCTGCTGGGCGGCCGCTGCCGCGACGAGGTGGCGTACAGCGCTTATCTGTTCTTCAAGCAGGAAAAGCATCTGGACGATCCTTATCCCGCCGATGACTGGGGGCCCATCCTGACCGCCGAACAATTGGTCGCCAGCGCGCGGCGCATGGTCAAGGACTACGGTTTCAAGAGCATCAAGCTGAAGGCCGGCGCGCTGGATCCGGACTATGAAGCCGAATGCATCCTGGCCTTGCACAAGGCCTTTCCCGGCTACCCGCTGCGTATCGATCCGAATGCCAACTGGTGCCTGGATACCGGGCGCCGCATCGCGTCCACGCTGGAGGGCGTGCTTGAATACTACGAAGATCCCGTGCCGGGGCTGGAGCAGATGGCATTGCTGCGGCAGGAAACCGGCGTGAAGATGGCCACCAATATGGTGGTCACCAGCATGGACGAGTTCCGCGAAAATGTGCGCATCAACGGCGCTCAAGTGATCCTGTCCGACCACCATTTCTGGGGCGGCCTGCTGGCCACGCGCCAATTGGCGCAGATGTGCGAGACCTTCGGCTATGAGTTGTCCATGCACTCGAACAGCCATCTGGGCATCAGCCTGATGGCGATGACCCATGTCGCCGCCTCCATTCCCAATCTGCACTTCGCCTGCGACACGCACTATCCCTGGAAGACCGAAGACCTGGTCGAAGGCGGACCCGTGCCGTTCGTCGATGGCTGCGTGCGCCTGACCGACGCGCCCGGGCTGGGCGTGAAGCTGGACCGCGCGAAGCTGGCGCAGCTGCATCAGCAGTATCTCGACTGCGGGCTGCGCGTGACGTCCGAACAGGGTGCCTACATGCGCCGCTACGATCCGTCCTTCCCCTTGGACAAGCCGCGCTTCTGAGGCGCGGCATCGCGAGCCGTCCCGGGTCGGACGGCTGGCGCCAGGCATCTCCGACCCAAGCCGACCACGCAACACCATACCTATACCTATATCCATTCTTCATGGAGACAACAATGGATCTGACTTCCAAGCCGCTGCCCAAGCATCCGTCCACACTTCAATCCGATCGCCGGGCCGAAGGCGGCCCCCACGGCGGCGCCGGCGTGGCGCGGCGCCGCGTCCTGTCTGCCCTGGGTGGGCTGGGGCTGGCGGCATTGGCCACGCTCACCACGTATTCCGCTTTGGGCGTCACGCCGGCGCAAGCCGCGGATGCCAATCCCGCCACCTGGCCGGAAAAGCCCGTGCGCCTGATCGTGCCGTATCCGGCGGGCGGCGCCTCCGACGTCGTCGCGCGCCTGATGGCCAAGGAACTGAATGCCGTCTGGAAACAGCCGGTGGTGGTGGAAAACCGCTCGGGCGCCAACGGCAACATCGGCGCGGCCATGACGGCCAAGGCGGCGCCGGATGGCTACACGCTGCTGTTGATGGACCTGAGCAGCCTGACCAACTCGCCGGCGCTGTATCCGGACCTGAACTACAGCCCCACCAAGGACCTGGCGACGATCACCATCGTCGAGTACTCGCCCCATCTGCTGGTGGTGCGCAAGGACCTGCCGGCCAACAACCTGGACGAGCTGATCGCCTACGCCAAGGCCAACCCGGGCAAATTGAATTTTGGTGAAACGCAGGGCTCGATCACGCACCTGGGCGGCATCGTGCTGGCCAAGCAGGCCGGCATCGACATCAACTTCATTGGCTACAAGGGCGGTGCCCAGATCGCTTCCGACCTGGTCGGCGGCCAGATCGACATGACGCTCAACAGCTATCTGGCCACGCATGCGCTGGTGGAAGGCGGCAAGGTAAAGATGCTGGCGGTCGCCAGCCCGGACAAGTTCCCGCCCATCCCGGACACGCCGGTGCTGAAGGATCGCTTCCCGGATTTCGTGACCGGCAGCTGGCAAGGGCTGTTGACCACGGGCGGCACACCGCAGCCTATCGTCGACAAGATCTACAAGGACGTCGCCGCCATCGTGGCCAAGCCGGAAATGCAGGCCAAGTTCGCCGAACTGGGCGCCGTGCCGGTACCCACCACGCCGGCCGAATTCCACAAGTTCCTGGTCGAGAAGACCGACTTCTGGAGCAAGGTGATCAAGGACAACAACATCTCGGTCAACTGATTCCACGCCACGCCAACGCCACGCATTTGATGGTCCAGGGTGCTGCCGCGGGCGCGGCGGCGCCCTATCGCTCCGGCGTCGACTTACGGTAGATCAACTGTCCAGGCAGCAGGCGATGCTCATTGTTGCCACTGTCGCGCAGCAATAGGTCGATGGCGGCGGTGATCATGTCCTCGACCGGCTGGCGTATCGTGGTCATGGCGTAAGCGGCGTTGGATGCCACGGGGTGGTCGTCGAAGCCGAAGACCCGCACGTCCTCGGGCACGCGCCGTCCCAAGGCGTAGCGCAGGGCATCGATGGCGCCGGAAGCGATTTCATCGTCGGCGCAGAACAGGCCATCGATCTCCGGGTGCCGCGCCAGCAGCATCTGCGTGGCCTCGTAGCCCCAGTTGTAGGTGAATTCCTTTTCCAGCGAAGGCACGCTGTCCATGCCCAGCTCGGCCAGCCTTTCCATGAAGCCGGTGCGCCGGTCGCGATTGGTCGATACGGTGGGCATGCCGCCCAGGAAACCCAGCTGCCGGCTGCCCGCGCGCAACAGGACGTCCGCCGCCATCCGTCCGCCGCCGATATTGTCGGTGGACACGGAATGGCCCTTGGCGACCGCGGAGTAGCGGTTGAACATGACCACCGGCACGCCCTGGCGCACGCACAGGTCGGCGCTCGATGAGTTCAATGACGCGGTGGTGATGATGACCCCGCGCACGCGGTACTGCAGCACCAGGGGCATCAGATCGTCCACGGTCTGCGGCGGCGTGGCGTTGAACAGCAGCGCCTGCAGGCCCACCCGGTGCAGCTCGCGCGTGATCAGTTCCAGCACCACCGGATACCACGGGTTGGTGATGTTGGCCATCACGATGGCAATGATGTCGAACTTGCCGCTGCTCAGGCCGCGCGCCAAAGGATCGGGCTGGTAGTTGACCAGGTCGATCACCTTGAGGATCTTCTCGCGCACTTCGTCGGAAATGGCACCCTTGCCGGAGACGAAGCGCGAGACGGCCGCCTGTGAGACTCCCGCGAATCTGGCGACGTCTTTTTGTGTGGGAGTTTTCTTTTTCACTCTGCTATGTTCGATGGGGCGCGCCGGCCACGGGCACGCTGCGCGTCGCTGGCGGACAGGAAGCGGCGCAGGCAGTTCTCGACGATGCGCGATATGTCATTGTCGTAGCCGCCCTGCCACAGACTGCCCAGGAAAGTAATGGAGCCGGCCGCGAATATACCGCCGCCGCTGTCGGCCAGACCGACGGCCATATGGCCTCTTACCCCGTCGTACTTGCGCGGTAGCGAGGCCGCTATGGTCCAGGTCAGGATTTCTTCGGGCACGATTTTAAAGCTAGGGCCGTGGCCGCCCGAAATGCCGACGATCTTCAGCCAGGACGGCGAGCCCAGTTCAGGCACCACCTGGTCCAGTTCGAAGCCCGCCGCGCCGCCACCGGACAGCCCGTGGTCGCCGAAGCGTTCGGCGGTGACGCCTTCGAACAGCCAGGCCACGTCGGCGTCGTATGATTCGGGCGTACGCGTATAGCCGATCCCTTCGAAACCGCCTTGCACCGCGAAACCGACGCCCCCGGTCGCCTGCGGGGGTATGCCGTTGCGCCGCCACATGCCCCCGTAGCGGCCGTCGAACTGGTGGTAGTACTCGCCGGGTTCGGCCGCCCAAGCGCGGATGCCGCCCTCGGCGCGGCGGATCTCCAGCATGTGCGGCGCCGACGCTGGCCGCGCCACCTTCCAATAGAAGCCGTTGGCGCCGAAGTACATCAGGTGGCCGCCGTTTTCCCGGTAGGCGATCAGCGCTTCGATCATGCCGCGCGTGTGGTACTCGGGGTGCGATCCGGTCAGGACCACGTCGTAGGGCGCGAGCGCCGCCAGGCCCTGGTCGTCCAGGTCTTCGTCGGTGATGACGTCGTAGGCGATGCCCTTGTCCTGCAGCCAGCTGGTCAAGTGCGAGTCGGCGGGGAAATGGCGCAGTCCCGACCCGCGCGGATCGGGGAACGTCAGGTAGCCCGGCCGCATGGTAAGGATGGGCCGCAGCCGCGAGGACAGGCAGATGCCGGCGGTGTCGCGGTAACGGTTATAGGTCGACGCGCCGAACTGCGTGACGTTATCGGGGTTGTGGGGATATGCGTCCCAGGCGGCGATGCGCTCGGCCAACTCGCCCGCGTAGTTGCCCCGTGCATGGTTGGCGTAGGCCTGGTAAGTCAGCGTGGAGGCCAGGAACAGCACGCGCGCGCGCGGACGGTCCGGGTTGTCGGGGTCGGGCGTGACATAGAACGGAATGGTGTCGGCGCCGTCGGCGTTGCGCACTTCCAGGCCGTACACACCGGAAGGCAGCCCCGGCGGTACGCGCAGGCTCAGCGCCTCCTGCCAGCCGCAGTCGGACAGCGCATCCGCGTGAAACCAGATGGCGGCATATTCGTCCGGCGCCTGCTTCCAGTCCAGCTGATTGCCGGTCCAGGCCGATGAGCGCACCGCGCGCACCGGCATGTTTTCCAATTGCAGCGTGGGCATGCCGGGCTGGGTGCCCGCGATCCGCTGCGCCTGCATGTCCGTGGCCAGATGCCATTGGGCGATCAGGGTATCGACTTCACCCGCGTCGCCCGCCTCGCGGGCCTGCAGGGTAGGACGTTCTATCAAACCGTTGAAGCCCAGCGCCGGATGGCCGCGCCACAGTGCGCCCAGGCATAGATGGGTAGGTACCGCCAGTGCGATGCCGGCATCGAGTTGCGCCGCCCGGGTCGGCAAGGCGGGCCCGGCACCGGGTACGCCCATGGGTACGGTTGCCGCGATGAGCGACAGCCGTCCCGTCATCAGTTCGATGTCCAGGGTGATGGCCTGCCAGCGGTCCTGGGTGGCAGGGATGCCGCTGCGCAGGACTTGGGGTGCGCCGTCGCGCTGGAGCCGCAGCAGGACGAATTCGCCCTGGTCGACCGCGACCGCCACGCCGGCGGTCGCGCTGGCGTCTTGCAGACTTGCCAGTACCTGCATCGGATCGCTGACCAGGGTGGGACGTGTACGCAGGCTCAGCGTGAGGTGATTGCCGCCTCCTGTACCGTCTCCCAGCGCGGCCCACGCACACGATCCGGCATGGACGGCTTGCTCCAGTCCCGGATAGCTCGCCCGCAGCGGGACGTCGACCGCTTCGAGCCGCATGCCGGGTCCGGCGGGATTGGGATCCGCGCAATGGATACGCACGACCCGCGCCTTGAACGGTTGATCGCCCGCGGAGCTGATGCGGAAGGATAGATCCTTGCCGGGCGCGGCGCTCAGCGGCGTGACATAACCGATGATGGGAGTGTGCGACAGCGCGGACTTTGGCGTGGCGTCATTCATCGTGGCGTCCTTCAATGCACGGCAAGGTATTGTTCGAGGCGCGCCGGCTCGGCGCGGCCGGTGGCACTGTCGAAGGTGTCGGCGACCGATCCGTTCTCCAGCACCACCACGCGGTCGGCCAGTTCCAGGGCCATGTTCAGGTTCTGCTCCACCAGCAGGATGGTCAAGCCGTCGCCCTTGAGTTGCTTGAGCACGCTGGCCACCGCCTTGACCATGATGGGCGCCAGCCCCTGCGACGGTTCGTCCAGCAGCAGCAGCTTGGGGCCCATGGCCAGCCCGCGCGCCATGACCATCATCTGCTGCTGGCCGCCCGACAGTTCGCCGCCTTTTTTCTTCAGCAGCTCTTGCAGCAAGGGAAACAGATCCATCAGGCGTTCCAGCGTATACGGCGAACCCGGACGATGGCCCAGCATGATGTTCTCGCGTACGGTCAGCAGCACGAAGGGATCGCGCGTCTCCGGCACCAGCGTCAGGCCCAGGCGGGCGATCGCTTGCGGACTCATCCGGGTGATGTCCTTGCCTGCATACTGGATGCGGCCGCGCGCCGCGCCGTTCACGCCCATGATGGAGCGTAGCGTGGTGCTCTTGCCGGCGCCGTTGCGGCCCAGCAGCGCTACCACTTCGCGTTCGGCGACCCCGAACGACACATCATGGATGGCCTGGCTGGGACCATAGTAGGTATTGATGGCATCGACCTCTAGCAGCATCTTCACAGTCCGAAGTAAGCGGCGTGCACCGCCTGGTTGCGGGAGATTTCCTCGGCGGTACCCGCGGCGATCAAGGCCCCGCGGCTCATCACGTGGATGCGGTCGGAAATCTCCATGACGACGTTCATCTTGTGTTCGATCATGATGATCGTGTAGTCCGGCTTGATGGCGGCGATGAAATCCTTCACGCGCTCGGTCTCCCGTTGCGACAGGCCCGCGGTCGGCTCATCCAGCAGCAGGATGGCGGGACGGGTGGCCAGCGTGACGGCGATTTCCAGCAGGCGCTGGTCGCCATAGGAAACCGCCGCGGCCGCGGTGTGTTCGTACTGGCCCAGGCCCAGCTTGTGCAGCAGTTCGCCCGCTTCGCGCTTCAGGTCGTCGTAGCTGTCCACCC
Source organism: Bordetella sp. LUAb4 (assembly GCF_021325795.1). GTDB lineage: Bacteria > Pseudomonadota > Gammaproteobacteria > Burkholderiales > Burkholderiaceae_B > Bordetella_C. The sequence goes on from NZ_JAHPZX010000003.1 coordinate 360,073, forward strand.
GGCGCCACCAACCCATGCGGCCGCCATGGCGGGCACGATACGCGGCCAGCCAGACGTTTTCCAGGAAAGTCAGTTCCAGGTACACGCTGGATATCTGATAGGACCGGCCCACGCCGCGCCGGGCGATCTGGTGCGGCTTCAGATGGGTGACCGAGACGCCATTGAGCAGGATAGCGCCGGCGCTGACAGGCAGATCGCGGGTCAGCAGATTGAATAAAGTCGTCTTGCCGGCGCCGTTGGGGCCGAGAATGCTGTGCAGCATGCCCGGCTCGAAACCGATGCTCAGGTCTTCGATGACGACGTTGGCGCCGAACTTCTTGGTGACGCCGCGCGCCTCGAAGGCATAGGTTGCCGGGGGGGATGCGTGGCTTGCGGCGGGGGTGGCCAGGGTGGCGGTATTCATCAGGCGCCTCCTTCCTTGCCGGCGACGGTGGGTGGCGTGCCTGTGCCTGTGGCGTTGCTTGCGCCCTTGCTTATGTCCGAGTCCGTGCCCGGCTGCGTGCGCGTCCGTGCGCTGACGAGGCGCCGCGTTCGTTCGAACAATTCCATCACGCCGCCTTTGAGGAACAGCACCACCAGGATGATGAACACGCCGAAAAGCAGCGGCCAGCGTGCCCATATCAGGCTGAAGAAACCCTGCAGCCAGATGAAGACCGCCGCGCCGATCACCGGCCCGAACACCGACGACATGCCGCCGATGATGACCATGAACACCGCCGTGCCCGAATTGGTCCACGAGATGGCGTCGATGGGCATGATGCGATAGAGCATGGCGAACAGGGCGCCGGCCACGCCGGAGGCCGCGCCGGCGACGACGAAGGCCAGCAGCTGGGCCCGATACACGGAATACCCCAGCGACGCCGTGCGGCGCGGATTCTGGCGCGCGGCGTTGAGGATCAGGCCCAGGGGACTGTGCATCAGTTGGTAAAGCGCGGCGAAGACGGCGACGAACAGCACGGCGGTCAGCACATAGAAATGCATATGCTGGGACAGGTCCACGGTGCCGATGCCGGGCAAGGTGAGATCGGGCCGGCGGATACCGCCCAGGCCGTCCTCGCCGCCGGTGACGTCGCGCCAGCTGTAAGCCAGGTAATAGATCATCTGGTTGAAGGCGAACGTCAGCATCATGAAATAGATGCCGGTGCGCTTGATGCTCATCGCGCCTACGATCAACGCGATCAAGGCACTGCCCGCCGCGGCCAGCAGCAGGCCCGCGGCCAGCGGCAGGCTGGTATGGATGAAGACATAGCCGGCAACGTAGCCGCCGACGCCGAAGAACGCCGCCTGGCCAAAGGAATACAGGCCCGCCACGCCGACCAGCAAATAAGTGGCCAGCGCGAAGATGCCGAAGATGGCGATCTCCGTGGCGATGTTGACCGGCATGCAGAAGGGCGCGGCGACGGCCGCCACGATAGCCACGGCCGATACGAGATAAGTGGAAGTTACGCGTCGCATCAGCGTTCCCCGAACAGCCCTTGGGGCCGGATCATCAAGGTGGCGACCATGGCGACGTAGATGAGCACCGTGCTGGCGGCGGGCGCGAACACCGCCGACACGCTCTGGATCAGGCCCACCAGCACGCCGGCGGCCAGTGCGCCATACAGGGAACCCAGGCCGCCGATGACCAGGACCACGAAGGCGATGGACAGCATTTCGGCACCCATGGTGCTGTTGGCGCCCAGCAAGGGCAGCACGAGTCCGCCTGACAGGCCCGCCAGGCCGGCGCCCAGCGCAAAGCCCGTCGTCACCAGTCCCGCCACGTTGATGCCCAGGCACTGTGCCATTTCCCGCTTGTCGATGCCCGCGCGGATCTGCGAACCCAGGCGGGTGCGTTCGATCAGCAGCCAGACCACGGCAATGGTCAGGGCCGCCATGGCGCCGTTGAAGACCAGGTATTTGGGCAGGTAGGTGAAGCCGAGATCGAAGGCGCCCTGCAGCCACTCGGGTGCCGTCGCGCTCAAGCCCGAGGTGCCCCAGATGATGATGATCAGCTGTTCCATGATCAGCGCCACGCCGAAGAGGAACAGCAGTTGGTAGAGATAGGGGCCGCGCATCAGCCGAGCCACGCCCAGCCGCTCCACGAGGGCGCCGACCAGGGCCGGCACCAGGAACGCGGCAAGCAAGGCCAGCGCGAAAGGCAGGCCCAGTTGCAGCGCCGCGAAGCAGACATACGCCCCCAGCGCATAGAACGCGCCGTGGGCGAAGTTCGGCACGTTCAGCAGCCCTTTGATGATGGACAGGCCGAAGGCGGTCAACGCGTAGATCATGCCTATCGCCAGCCCGTTGAGCAGTTGTGCGGCTAGTAAGGAAAGCATGCTCACACCGTGCGCTTGCACTCGTTCAACTCGGGCGGCTGGGGCTTGTCGCCCTGGGCCACGATGGTCGCCAGGTCGAATTCATTCTTCATGGCATCCGGCGCCTTGCACTGCACCACGTAATACGGCCGTACGGTCTGGTGCGTGCGGGCGTCGATCGTGGTGGGACCGAAGATGCTGTCGAACTGCATGCCCTCCAGCGCCTTCATCACCGCCGCCACTTCCACGCTCTTGGCCTTGTCCATGGCCAGCAGCAGCGTGCGCGTGGCATCGTAGCCGTAGGCGGCGGCATAGGACGGCACGTTCTTGTAGGCCTTCAGGTACCGTTCGACGAAGGACTTGTTCACCGGGGTGTCGATGTCCTGGTAATAGTTCAGGCCCAGGATCATGCCGCTGCGCATGGCCGGGGAAAGCTCACGCAGCTGTTCCACTTCCAGGGTCCAGGGACCGACGATCTGCACGTTCTTCACGCCGAAGCTGTTGAACTGGCGCACGGCGGTGACCGCGTCGGCGCCGGCCGTCAGCAGGCAGATGATGTCCGGCCGGGTCGACAGCGCCTTGGTGAAATATTGGGTGAACTGACGTTCGCCCGACGGATGGTTGTCGTTGCCGACCAGTTGCAGGCCCAGTTCCTTGGCGGCCACCTGGGTGTAGTGCAGCAGGGACTGTCCGAACGCGTAGTCGGCGGTGATGGTGTAGATCTTCTTCTTGTCCGGCAGGGTCTTGCTGACGTATTCCAGCGTGGCGCGCAGGGCGGTGTAGGCATGCGCGGACCATTGGAAGGTATAAGGGCTGCAGCGTGAGCCGGTGAAGTCTTCCGAGCCGCCCGCGGCGTATTGCAGCACTTGTTCCTGGCGGGCGACTTCCAGTTCGGCCAGGCCGACGGCGCTGGAGAAGTTGCCGAGGAAATAGCGCAGCTTGTCCGAGCTCACTGCTTCAGTAAGGCGGCGTACGCCCACGGCGGGTTTGCCTTCGTCATCGCGGACCAGCAGATTGATCTTCTTGCCCAGTATCGCGCCCTGGCGCTCCTCGAGGGCCAGTTGCGTGCCTTTGAGTACCAGGTCGCCGGCGTAGGCGAAGGTCCCCGTCTGTTGCGACAGCACGCCCATGGTCAGCGTGTCACCGGCGGTCTGCGCCCAGGACAGGCCCGTCAGGGAAGAGCCCAGTGCGGCGGCACCCGCCTTCAGTACGGTGCGGCGATCGATTTTTCTGCCAGAAGTCATGTTGATTCCCCTTGGGAGCGCGCGCCTCGCGGGCACGGCGTAGTGCTTGAACGCAGTATTTGGATTTACTGCATGGATTTGATGCCTGGATCTACTGCGCGGATTCACTGCGTGGCAGTGTCTCGTGGTTCGTCCGCCTCGCGCCTGGCGGCAAACCCTGGTTTATGCCGCGAACCCCATTTCCGCCGCGAAGGAGATCAGGCCTTGTTCCAGCCGGGCCAGCAGGTCCTCCATCTCCGTCGCCGTGATGACCAGCGGCGGTGCCAGCAGCGTGGCGTTGTTCAAGGGCGCGATGCCGGCCGTGTAGACGATTAGTCCGGCGCGCATGCAATGGGCGGTAAACAGCGCATTGGCGTTGAGCGCGGGATCGGGCGGCGTCTTCTTGACGGGATCAGTGACGAATTCGAAGCCCCACAGCAGGCCGCGGCCGCGCACGTCGGCCATCCAGGGAAAGCGCGCGGCCAACTGGCGCAGGCCCGCTTCCAGCTGGCTGGCGCGGGCCGCGACATTGGCCAGTACCTGATGCTCGCGCATGTAGTCGACGACAGCCAGGCAGGTGGCGGCGCTCAGCGGATTGGCGCTGAAGGTATGGCCGAACGGTACCGTCTTACCGTTTTCGCCAAAGGCCTGGATGATGCGTTCGTGGAACAGCACCGCGCCCATGGGCGTATAGCCGGAGGTCATGCCCTTGCCGGTAGCGATCATGTCGGGGGCGATGCCATCCTGTTCGCAGGCGAACCAGGTGCCGGTGCGGCCCATGCCGGTAATCACTTCATCGGCGATCAGCAGCACGTCGTGGCGGTCGCAGATTTCCCGCAGCGTGCGCAGGTAGCCCACCGGCGGCGTCAGGGCGCCACCCGCCGCGCCCACCACCGGTTCGACGATGATGGCGGCCACTTTGTCCGCGCCGTATTCGCGCAGGATGCGGTCCCACACCATGGCGCCGTGGCCTTCGGCATCCTGGCCCGACAGCGGGAAGCGATAGGGATAGGGCGGCGGCGCCACCGCGAAGGTATGCAGAAGATTGCCGTAATCGGCACGGCGCGCGTCATGGCCGGACATGGACAGGGCGCCCATGGTCATGCCGTGGTAGCTGATGGCGCGGCCCAGCACATGAGTCTTGCGGGGCTGTCCCCGGTCGCGCCAGTATTGCTGCGCGGTGCGCAGCGCCAACTCGGTCGCTTCCGAGCCGCTGTTGACGAAAAACGCGTGGGTCAGCCCCGGCGGCGCCAGGTCCACCAGCGCCTTGGCCAGCGTTTCGGCGGCGTCGCTGGTGAAGTGCGACCGATAAGTGAAGCAGACCTGCTCGGCCTGCGCATGCATGGCATCCAGCACCTCGCGCACCCCATGCCCGATCGATACCGTCATGGCGCCGCCCGACCCGTCAAGATAATCGCGGCCGTCCTTCGCATGGATGTAGACCCCTTGCGCATGGTCGACGACGGGCAGTTTGGCCCCGAGCGGCTGCTTGAGCAGCACATCGACGTTCTCGGTAGTGAATACGTATTCAGTATTAGGCATGATGGCTGGCCTGGTAGTTTTTCGTCAAGGCAAAATCACCAGATATACAAGGGTTTATACGGGGAGAGGTGAAGCAGGCTGGCGACGCGCCGTACGTTCGGCGGATATGAATACGAATTCTTATCCAAGTGCCGAACAGGCTCCATCGGGGTTTTCCCAGGCTCGGGCGTACGGGTCTGGCGCGGGTCCCGTCGCCCTTTCAAGCTGGAAGCGTGGACCCGCGGTAGATCAACTCCCCTTGCAGCAAACGATGTTCATTGCCGCGCTCGGCGTCCAGCAGCAGCCCCATGGCGGCTTCTATCATTTCTTCCACGGGCTGGCGGATCGTGGTGATGGCATAGGCCGCGTTCGACGCCACGGGATGGTCGTCAAAGCCGAACACCCGCACGTCTTCGGGCACGCGCCTGCCCAGGACATGGCGCAAGGCATCGATGGCGCCCGACGCGATTTCGTCGTCCGCGCAGAACAGTCCATCGATGTCCGGATGGCGTTGCAGCAGCTTTTGCGTGGCCTCGAAACCCCAACCGTAGGTGAAGGCATATTCCAGCGTCGGTGGCGGCGCCATGCGGAGCTCTTCCAGCCTTTGCTCGTAGCCGCCGCGCCGGTCCCGGTTGGTGGAAGCCGTGGGCACGCCGCCGACGAAGGCGAGCCGGCGGCAACCGGCGCGCAGCAGCGCATCGGCCGCCATGCGTCCGCCGCCGATGTTGTCCGTCGAAATCGAATGGCCGTTGGCGACCTGCGAATAGCGGTTGAACATGACCACCGGCACGTCGTTCTGCACGCATCGTTCCGCCGCGGCGGAGTCCAGCGACGCGGTGGTGATGATGACGCCGCGCACCCGATACTGCAGTACTAGCGGCATCAAGTCGTCCACGGTCTGCGGTGGCGAGGCGTTGAACAGCAGGGTTTGCAGGCCCAGGTGATGCAGTTCCCGCGTGATCAGCTCCAGCACCACCGGGTACCACGGGTTGGTGATGCTGGCCATGACGATGGCGATGATGTTCGAGCGGCCGCTACTCAGCCCGCGTGCCAGCGGATCGGGATGGTAGTTGACCTGGTCGATTACCTTGACGATGCGTTGGCGCGTCTCATCGGACAGGGCGCCTTTGCCGGAGACGAAGCGCGAGACAGCAGCTTGCGAGACGCCGGCGTAGCGCGCCACGTCTTTCTGAGTGGGAGTTTTGGTTTTCATTGTTATTGGGAGGCTGCCGCGGCTAGCTCGAGGGCATGCGTATCACGCAGGGTGTCCAAAGAAAGGCCAGCTTGGGTGAAGGCTGGGAAATCAGACTGCTTGTTGACGTCGGGAAACGCTACCCGGCCTGACTGCGATGCAGAAAGCGTCCCAATTCACTCTGCCGAATTTCTGTGGGGCCAACGGCTCAAACGGTGGCGCATGCGGGGAGATCCGTTGGACCGTCAGCTCCTGCGCCGCGGCCAATACCGCGCCGGGATGATTGACCTCCATATAACTGCCGGTGCGGACCTGACGCATGCGAATACGCCACTCTGTCCACATTGGATTCTGCGAATGTGAGCGGTAATAGTCGATCTGATCGATGATGACGGCATGCCCCCCGTACAGGAGTAAGCAGGGCCCGCCGACCGCCGCCATGGCTCTCGTTACCTGATGGATACCGGAATCGAACCAGTCTTGATTCGTGCCGCTACGGATCGCCACGTCACGGCCCTCCTGGTACGCCAGGGCAAGCAGGTAAGTACGCAGTGTGCATGCGTTAGGTATCGGGATATCCCACTTGAACGTGCTCAGCTGCGCGGCCGCGGCCTGGTTGCTCTTGCCCTCCGCCATGACCGCCTGTACGGCGGCCAGCAGATGGCTCTTCCCGTAGGGCTGGACCACCATGAATCGGCCTGGAGCCAAGGGGTATAGGGGAGACTCGGCGATCAGTGATCCTACGGGATTTCCGGCGATGTGGTACGCCAGCATTTTCTCTTTCCCGTAGTACTCATAAGCGGCGAGCTGGGTGCCCAGTGAGAACGGACGGTCTTCAGAATCAGGCGTGTGCCCGAGCATGTCCGTACAGTACAGACGGCCATCGGAGCCGGGGAAGAACGCGCCGTCGATGTACTCCGGCACGTAGCGCCGCTCGACGTTATCCGCGCAATGCAGTACCCAATGATCCTCGCTCACCGCGACGATATCCGGGCATTTTTCTTTTAGTTCCGGCGGCAGCGCGTGCAGTGAACGGAAGAGCGAGCAGTGATTTTCCTCGCCAGGGCTCGAGGCGCGCTGCGGGGCAGGCGACGGGCTGGCATGATAAGCGGGTAGCGGCAAGCGCTGGTCTGTCTGTGCCGGCGCGGCGGCGCCGCGGGGGGGCGTGCCGGTGGCGTAAGCGCACGGCTGCCATAGTGGCCGCGTTGTCGCCCTGCCATCTTGCGTAATACCCGGCGAGATGACATGCGTGTGCGGTGGCAAATCTCCCTGCGCGCCTTCATACGTACTGTCATAGGCCGAGTTGCTGGCGACCGCGCCGTTGCCGGAAATCATGGTTTTCATTGGATTGCGCTCTCAAGGCAAGTGCCCGCATTGGCCTCGCGCAAGACGCGCGCAACCGGGCAGCCCTTAAAGGAAAAGTACTAAGTAGACGCAATCGACTGTCCGGTTCCGCCCAGCGGGCGAAATCCCTGTCATGAACCGGGGGAATAAAGCGTGGGGCGTGCGCGCGCGCCGCTGATCAGCGCGAGTCCTTGACCAGCGCCACCCATTCTTCGAAAGACGTGGCGGGCCAGTTGTTGCCCAGCTTCAGTCCGCTGACGTCATAAGGCTGCGGCGTGCCGAACCAGTTGAACCAGCCCTGCCGGGGAATGAAAACCAGCGGGATGTCGAATTCCTTGATGTGGAATTCGGCATCCGCTGGAAAGTCGGATCGTTTAGGTAGATCCTTCACTGCCATTGCCAACACCCTGTATCGAATCAGGCTGCCAGCGGGACCATGTTAGGAACTTCCGCTCCGCTTAGCCAGGCTTCGATATTACGCTGGACGCCACGCGCGAACTCGGCATAGACCTGCTTGCTGAGAAAACCGTAATGCGGCGTAAGCAGTACGTTGGGCAGGCCCAGTAGCGGATGGCCGTCCGGCAGCGGTTCGTCGTCGAACACGTCGAAGGCGCCGAAGCCCGGCCGGCCCGCGCGCAGGGCGTCGACCAGGGCATCGGTATCCACCAGTTCCGCCCGTGAGGTATTCACCAGCAGGCTGTCCGGCTGCATCAGCGCCAGGCGCTCGCGATTGAGCAGGCGGCGCGTGCCCGCGGCAGGCACCAGGTGCAGGCTGACGACTTGCGAGCTGACCAGGAGTTCGTCCAGGTCGACCGCCCGCGCGTCATGTTCACGCGCGCGTTCGGGCGTCATGTTCGGACTCCAGGTGAGCACCTCCATGCCCAGGGCCCGGCCCACCGCGGCGACACGCTGGCCGATCTGCCCCAGGCCGATCAGGCCAAGCTTCTGCCCCTGTAGCACGCCCGGCAGGAAGGCCGTCACGGCGGGATCGCGCCAGACATTGCGGTCAGGCGTGAGCATCAACTGCGGCAGGCGCCGCGTCGCGGCCAGGATCAGCGACCAGGTCATCTCGCAAGTGCTGGCCTTGGACGGCCCCCACTCGGTGTGGCTGACCTGGATGCCGGCCTGCTGCGCGGCTGATACATCCAGCGTCTTGTTGCGCGTGCCGGTGAACACGATGTGGCGCAGGCGCGGCAGCTTGGCGATGAGCGCCGCATCCACCGGCGTGCGGTCGCGCAGCAGCACCACGCAGTCGGCGCCCGCCAGGGCTGCCTCCAGCGCGGCGCCGCGCAGCGCGACGTTGTGCACGGTGATTTGGTGCAAGCCGCCGTCACCGCAACTGCGTAGCGCCGCCCAGTCCACGCCGTCGCGCAGCCCGTTCTCCCAGTCGTCGAGAACGACGACCGAACTCATTGCGCCGCCTTGCGGGCCAGCGCCACCAGGCCGCGCGCGTCCTGCGCCTGGCCCAGGGTCCAGCACGCGTCCATCAGCTTGCGCACTTGATCGGCGCCCAGGATGGGGTCGGCCTGGCTGCTGAACTTGGCTTCCAGGTCCTTGTCGGACATGGGGCGCTGCAGCGAACCGATGGCGTGTTCGACGAACACATGCACCTTGCGGCCATCCTTCAGCGTGGCAATGGCGTCGACGGCGGCTTCGTCGATGGAGTCATCGACCGTGGCGACGACCTTGCGGCGCACCGCCACCACGTCTTCGCGCGTGACGATGTCATCGGCGTATTCGCTTTCCGAGGCACGGCCGAAGATCAGGCCGGCGGCGCAGCCGTGGTACACGCTGAACTTGCCTTGCAAGCCGTCGGCGGGTTCTTTCTTGCCGGTCAGCTCCAGCACCAGCGAATGCACGCGCAGGTCGATGCGTTCCAGGTTGTCCGCGGTCACGCCCTGCTCGCGCAGCTGCACGCAGGCGTCGATGCTGGGGTGGATGACGATGCCGCAGGCGAACGGCTTGTACGTGTTGAAGGAAATCTCGAAGCGCTTGCCCAGGTCCTCGGTGATTTCGTTCCAGTCGAACTTGGTCGACAGCACTTGGGCAAAGCCGCGGGGGGCTTCGATGGCGCGCTTGCTGGCGGTATAGCCTTCACGCGCCAGCAGGGCCGACATCAAACCGGCCGACGCCGCGCCACCCGGGTGGAAGGGCTTGGTCATGGTGCCGAATTGCTCGCGCAGGCCGACCGGTTGCGAAGCCGCGATGCCCAGCGCCATCTGCGTCTGGTCGGCGTCCAGGCCCAGCAGACGGGCGCAAGCCGCCGCGGCGCCGAAGCCGCCGGTGGAGCCGGTGATGTGCCAGCCGCGATCGTAATGCTGCGGGTAGATCATGTTGCCGATGCGGCACGACACGTCGATGCCGATGATGACGGCGTCGATGATCTGGCGGCCGCTGGCACCGGTCAATTCGGCCAGCGCCAGTACCGCGGAGCAGACCGGTCCGGCCGGATGGATGATGGTCTTCAGATGGGTGTCGTCGAAATCGAAGGTGTGCGACGTGATGCCGTTGATCAGCGCGGCGCTGGCGATGTCGACCTGCTCGCTGCGGCCCAGCACGCTGGCCTGGGCCGAGGGCTGGAGCACTTGCACGGCGCGCAGCGCGGCTTCACCCGCTTCGTGTTCGGCGGCGCCCACTGCGCAGCCCAGCCAGTTCATGAAAGTGCGGTGGGCTTCGTGTTCGACGGCATCGTCCCAGCCGCGCGACGGATGGTTGACGATGTATTCGGCCAGGATGCGGGTGACCGGCGGGGCGTTGTGATCGGCATCGATCTTGGTATTCAGGGCCATAGGTATCTCTCGGGGTGCAACAAAAATCGGGGTGGTTCGGTGCCCACGTCAGGCATCGAGTTGAATGTTCTGTTCTTTGGCCAGCTTGGCCCACCGCTCATAGTCCTTGGCGACATAGGCGGCGTACTGCGCCGGCGACATCGGCATGGGCACGATGGCTTCGGTGTCCAGCGACTTGGTCAAGGCGGGGTCCTGCAGCACTTTGTTCAAGGCGGTGTTCAGGGTCTGCACGACGCCGTTGTCCATGCCCGCCGGGCCGGAAATTCCATACCATTGCAACACATCATCGAAACCGGCCAGGCCCAGTTCCTTGAAGGTCGGCACGTCCGGGAAGCCCTTGTTGCGCGACTCGCCGGACAGGGCGATGGCGCGCACCGTGCCCGCGCGCAGATGCGGCACGGCGGCGGCCAGGCCCGGGAACATGAATTGGGTCTGTTGCGACAACAGGTCGGTGAACGCCGGGGCGATGCCCTTGTAGGCGATGTGCACCATGTGCGTGCCGGCTTGTTGCTGCAGCAGTTCCATCAGCAGGTGGGTCAGGGAGCCCGCGCCCGCCGAGCCGTAGTTCACATTGCTCTGCGACTTGGCATAAGCGATGAACTCCTTCAGGTTGTGCACGGGCAGCTTGGAATTCACCACCAGCACATTGGGCGTGCCGCCTATCATGCCCACCGCCGTGAAGTCCTTGATCGGGTCGTAGGGCACCTTGCGGGTGGCCGGAGCGGTGCCCAGCGTCGCCACATAACCCTGCATCAGGGTGTAGCCGTCGGGCTTGGAACGCATGGTCTTCTGACAGGCGATCACACCGCCGCCGCCGCTCTGGTTTTCCACGATGAAGGTGGCGCCCAGTTCCTTGCCGACCGCGTTCGCGGTGGCACGGCCGACGAAGTCGCTACCACCGCCCGGCGCCACCGGCACGATATAGGTGATGGGGCGATCGGGGTAAGCGGAAGCGGCAAAGGACGGCAGGGCATAGGGCAGGCCGATGGCGGTCGCGCCAGCGCCCAACAGGAAGGAACGTCGTTTCATGGGTTGTCTCCTCGGGAATATTTTTTAGATATCGGTAAAACGTGGGGGGTGTCACATGACGGAGAGCCGGTCGTGGGCGTTGATGACGTGCCTGGCCAGCAGCTCGGCGTATTCGCCGGCGTGCTTGGGCGAACTCACCTTGCGCAAGGCGTCGACGATCTGGCGATGCTCGGCGTTGGAACGGACGCGGTGCGCTTCGTTGGACAAGTTCTTCAAGCGCGCCAGATGCAGTTTCTGGATGACGTCGCGATAGGCCTTGGCGATCTCGCGGTTGCCCGCGTATTCAATGAACAGCCAGTGAAATTCCAGGTTCTGGCTGTAGTAGTCCTGGGCGTTGCCGGTGCTGATGGCGGTGTCCATCGCCGCCACGCAGAGGTCCAGTTCGCGCACGAGTTCTTCGCGCTCATCGTCGGGCAGCTGCGCCGCCATGCGGCCGGCGTGGCTGTCCAGCAGCGAACGGAATTGATAGAGGTCCTTGACCTCCTCGTCGCTCAGTTCGCGCACGTAGACGCCGGAATGCTTGCGCGAGACCACCAGGCCGGCGCTTTCCAGTTCGCGCAACGCTTCCCGCACGGGCACGCGCGAGACTTTCAATTGCTCGACCAACTCCGATTCACGCAAGGCCTGGCCGGGCATATAGGCGCCGGACAGAATGCCATTGAGCAATTGGTCGCGCACCAGTTTGCCGAGCGAGGTGTTCTTGATGTCCTCGAACGTTGCCTGGCCAGTGCTTGAGGCGAGCCACTTCATGATAAAGCTCCTGCGGGTGTTTCGTAGAATCGTATACGATTAGACGACTTTCAATCGTTGGCTGTCAACTGCCTTACGGGAATACCTGGAGTGGAAATTTTCGCCACGCCCGCTTTCCCCTGGACTCATTGACTTGGATCATGACGCCCGCGCGCCGGTACGCGAACAATCTCGCTGTACCTACACGGAGTTCGTTCCATGCCCCCTCTGCCGGCCGATCCATGCCGCAAGGCCCGGTGTTGTCAGCGCGCGCGTCCACTCGGACCGCGACGTCCGTCCTTTCTTGCGCGCGCCGGCGCGTTCGGCCGTGCGCATCCCACCGCCCGTGAAATCGCCCTGGTGGTGATCGTCAAGTTGACCCTGCTGGTGTTGCTGCAGCTTCTTTTCTTCTCGAATCCGCAGAAGAACGCCTCCTTCGGTCCCAAACAAGTTTCCGCCGCCCTGGTCGGACCCCCCACGCAACCCTCGGAGACCGGCCATGATCGATAGTCATGTCGTCGACCTATCGCGTCTGCAGTTCGCGGTTACCGCGCTGTACCACTTTCTCTTCGTCCCGCTGACCCTGGGCCTGTCCTGGATCCTGGTGATCATGGAGTCCGTCTACGTGATGACGGGCAAGCAGATCTACAAGGACATGACCCGCTTCTGGGGCAAGCTGTTCGGCATCAACTTCGCCATGGGCGTGGCCACCGGCCTGACCCTGGAATTCCAGTTCGGCACCAACTGGTCGTACTACTCGCACTACGTGGGGGACATCTTCGGGGTGCCGCTGGCCATCGAGGGCCTGATGGCCTTCTTCCTGGAGTCCACCTTCGTCGGCCTGTTCTTCTTCGGCTGGGACCGGCTCACGCGCGTGCAGCACCTGGTCGTCACCGCGCTGGTGGCGATCGGGTCGAATCTGTCGGCCTTGTGGATCCTGGTGGCCAACGGCTGGATGAACTTTCCCGCCGGCGCGCATTTCAACTACGAGAACATGCGCATGGAATTGACGGATCTGTCGACCGTGCTGTTCAACCCGATCGCGCAGGTCAAGTTCGTGCATACGGTGTCGGCCGGCTATGTCACCGCCGCCATGTTCGTGTTGGGCATCTCGGCCTGGTATCTGCTGCGCAAGCGCCACATTGCCTTCGCCAAGCGCTCTTTCGCCATCGCCGCCGGCTTCGGCCTGGCGTCGACGCTGTCGGTGATCGTGCTGGGCGACGAATCGGGCTATACCACCGGTGAAGTGCAGCGGATGAAGCTGGCCGCCATCGAGTCCGAATGGGAAACCCAGCCGGCGCCCGCTTCCTTCACCTTGTTCGGCCTGCCCAATCAAGCGGAGCAGCGCACCGATTACGCCGTGCGCATCCCGTACGCGCTGGGTCTCATCGCCACCCGTTCCGTGACCGAGCCGGTGATGGGCATCAAGGACCTGGTGAAGGAAAACCGCAACCGTATCGAGAATGGCATGCTGGCCTATGGCGCGCTGCGTGACCTGCGCGCGGGCGATACGTCCGAGCAGGCGCGTGAACGCTTCGCGGCGCATCAGCAAGACCTGGGCTACGGTTTGCTGCTGAAGCATTACACCGACAATGTGGTGGACGCCACGCCGGCGCAGATCGATCGCGCGGCCGCGGACACGGTGCCGCCCGTGGCGCCCGTGTTCTGGTCCTTCCGCATCATGGTCGGCCTGGGTGTCCTGTTCCTGGTGACTTTCCTGCTAGCGTTCTGGTTCAGCGCCAGGCGCCTGGTGGATTTGCCCAGATACCGCTGGTTCCTGCGCTGGGCCGTATGGGCCATTCCCTTGCCGTGGCTGGCCGCGGAGTTCGGCTGGATCGTCGCCGAAGTGGGGCGGCAACCGTGGACCATCGCGGGCATTCTGCCAACCCGCTTGTCGGCGTCCACGCTGCAGCCCGGTGATCTGTATTTCAGCCTGGCTGGCTTTCTCTTCTTCTACACCGGACTGCTCGTCGTGGAAATGTTCCTGATGGTGCGCTACGCCCGCCGCGGCCCGGACTACCATCCAGAGCCGGTGCGCGCAGCAGGTCTGCCGCCCCTGGCCGGCAAGTCGGCTTAAGGAGTTCGCCATGTTCGATTACACCGTTTTGCAAGTGATCTGGTGGGCCTTGATCGGCACGTTGCTGATCGGCTTTGCCCTGACCGATGGCTTCGACATGGGCGCCTGCGTGCTGCTGCCCTTCGTGGCGCGCAACGATACGGAGCGCCGCGTGGTGGTCAACGCCGTGGGCGCCACGTGGGAAGGCAACCAGGTCTGGTTCGTCACCGCGGGGGGCGCCACCTTCGCTGCCTGGCCGCGCGTCTATGCCACGGCGTTTTCCGGTTTCTATATCGCCCTGCTGCTGGTCTTGTTCGCGTTGTTCTTTCGGCCGGTGGGCTTCGACTATCGCGGCAAGATTGCGGACCCGCGCTGGCGCGGTTTCTGGGACTGGGCGCTGTTCGGCGGCAGCCTGGTGCCGGCGCTGGTGTTTGGCGTGGCTTTCGGCAATCTGCTGCAGGGCGTGCCTTTCGAATTCGACGCCGACTTGCGGTCGACCTACACCGGCAGCTTTTTCGCCTTGCTGAACCCCTTCGCCTTGTTGTGCGGCCTGGTCAGCCTGAGCATGCTGGTGACGCACGGCGCCGCGCTATTGCAGTTGAAGACCGATGGCGCCGTGCGGGCCCGCGCCGCGCGTGCCCAGCGGTGGGCGGGCCTGATTGGCCTGGTGCTGTTCGCCTTGGCGGGTGTGTGGGTGGCGACCGCGCTGCCTGGCTTCCGCATGCAGGCCAACGGCAACGCGGTGGCAGCGGCGGGTGCGTGGATGGACAACTATGCGCGCTGGCCCGCGATGCTGATCGCGCCCGTGCTGGGATTGCTGGGCTTGGCTGGCGCGGCGGCGCTGTCGGGCCGTCATTCGGGTGCGGCGGGATTTCTCAGCTCCGGTGGGGCCCTCATCGGCATCATCCTGACCGCGGGCTTTTCCATGTTCCCGTTCATCATGCCGTCCTCGACCGACACCGTGCACAGCCTGACCGTGTGGAATTCCACGTCCAGCGCATTGACTTTGGAAATCATGCTGTTCGCCGTGATCGTGTTCCTGCCGTTGATCCTGGTTTACACAAGCTGGGTCTACAAAGTCATGTTCGGCCGCGTGACCAATCGCGTCATCGAAGCCGACCAGCACACGCTGTATTGAATCGAATCAAAGGGAGAACGACATGTGGTATTTCACCTGGACCCTGGGCCTGGCCGCCGCCGTATCCTTCGGCATCATGAACGCCATGTGGCTGGAGCCGCGCCTGGACGATGACGACCAGGCAGACGCTCAGATCCAGCCCAGCCAGCGCCAGTAAGTCATGGCCATCAGCAGCATCAGCAGGTAGCCGATGATGGTCACGACGATGCCTACCTTGGCGAACTGCTTGGCATTGAAGGTATCAGTACCCAGGCACACCATGTTTTGCGGCGCGTTGATGGGAAGCAGAAAACCATAGCTGACGGTGAAGCCCAGCAACATGGTCATGCCGGGGCGGCTGAATTCCCCCGGTAACGTGGTCAGCACGGAAATCAGAATGGGCAACATGGCCGAGGTCAGCGCGGTGGCGCTGGCAAAGCCCAGATGCACCACGATGAGAAAGGCAGCCAGGATCGCGAAGATGCCCACCGCGCCCACGCTGTCCAACCCTGTATGCAGGACGACCTGTTCGCCCAGCCACCTGCCGGCCTGGGTCGTCAACAGGGTGGTGCCCAAGCTGATGCCGACGCCGAACACGATGACCGTGCCCCATGGAATGCGTGACTGCACGTCCTTCCATGTCATCACGCCGATACGCGGCAGCATCAGCAACACCAGGCCGAAATAGGTGGTGGCCGTGGTGTCGTAGCGATGCAGCCGCCCTTCCGTGGCCCACGCCAGCAGCAACAGAATGGACACGCACATCAGGCGCTTCTGCGGGCCGGTCATGGGCCCCAGGTCGGCCAGCAGGCCATCTATGGTTTCACGGCCGCCGGCAATCGCGTTGGCTTCCGGCGGCATCAGCTTGACGACGGTGACCAGCAGCACCACCGACATGATGATGGCCCAGGGCGCGCCGGCAATCAGCCAGTCCGCCCACGTGACACGCTGGCCCAGCATCTTGTCCATGAAGCCCAAGGTCAGCAGGTTCTGCGCGGCGGCGGTCTGGATGCCGACGTTCCAGATGCTGACGGCCTGGGCCACGACGATCATGATCCCTGCCGCCACATTGCTGCGCTTCTCCACCGCGAAGGCGGTAATGATCCCCATCATGATGGGTACCACCGCCGCGCTGCGCGCCGTGGCGCTGGGCACCACCAGGCTCAGCACGATGGTGACGGCCACGCAGCCAATCAGGACGCGGCGCGTGCTGGTGCCGATCTTCGATAGCGTCAACAGGGCGATACGGCGGTCCAGGCCGGTATGGGTCATGGCGGCCGCGATGAACAGCGCGCCGCCGACCAGCGCCAGGGCCGGATTGGAGAAACCTGTCAGGGCCATGCCGATGGCGGCCGAGGTGCCGTATTCAACCGCCGGATTCTGGATGTTGGGCGCGGTACCTATGAGAAAGGCGATGAGCGCCGTGATGATGATGGCGCTGGCCTCGTAAGACACCGCTTCGGTGATCCACACCACCACGGCAAAAACCAAAATGGCCAGCATCCGATGCCCCGCCACCGGCAGGTCCGCCGGCAGGGGGATCAACAGCACCGCGATCAGGGCAATGACGCCCGCCACCAATCCCAGAGGGACTTTGGCTTTGGGGGGCTTGCTCGCGGGAGTCGCCGGGAGGGCGGACGAGGGGGCGGAAGAGGGCATCACGATCTCCAGTTTCGGTCAGCGTCCGGGTCTGTGAAGATCAGGACGGTAGCGCAGCTGTTGAATGGCCGGGAGAGGCCGCGTGTGACATGCCAGGGTCTGTCGACCCTGCGGACCGGGATTGCGGCAGCGAGGCGGAAGTCGACCTGTCGGCAAGCCAATCCCGCCGTGACAGGAAGTATTCCGTCAACCGCGCTTCCTCTGAATTCGCCTCTGGCCGCCAATCATAGCGCCACTTGGCGACAGGCGGCATGGACATCAGAATCGATTCGGTGCGGCCCCGGCTCTGCAAACCAAACAGGGTGCCGCGGTCGATGATGAGGTTGAATTCAACATAACGGCCACGCCGGAATTGCTGGAAATCCTGCTCGCGCTCGCCATAGGGCATGTGCTGGCGCACCGTGACGATAGGCAGGTAAGCGGCCAGGAACGCATCGCCGACACTGCGGGTCAAGGCGAAGTCGTCCTGGAAGCCGAACTCATTGAAGTCATCGAAGAAGATCCCGCCGACGCCGCGCGCCTCATTGCGATGCGGCAGATAGAAGTAGTCATCGCACCAGGTCTTGAAGCTGGGGTAGAGATCATCGCCGAAGGGCTGCAAGGCATCGCGGCAGGTGGCGTGGAAATGGCGCGCATCGTTTTCGTTGCCATACACCGGCGTCAGGTCCATGCCGCCGCCGAACCAGTAGACCGGCGTGGCGCCGCCGGTGGCGACGAACAGGCGCACGTTCATATGAACCGTGGGACAGTAGGGGTTGCGCGGGTGCAGGACCAGGGACACGCCCATCGCTTCGAAGCCGCAACCCTTCAGGGCCGGCCGCTGATCGACGATGGCACGCGGCAGGCTGTCGCCCTGCACGTGCGAAAAATTGACGCCACCGCGCTCGAAGAAGTTGCCTTCCTCGATCACGCAACTGCGGCCATGGCCGCACAGGGGATCGGTGGGTGGCCGATGCCAGGGATCGACCATGAAGGTTTTGCCGTCGAAGGCTTCCAGGGCCGAGACAATGCGGTGCTGCAGTTCCAGGAAATAGGTTTTGACGGCTTCGGTGTCGATGTGTTGATGCATGGCGGGCTCCCACGGCGCGCCCCGCTTCCATGTCTTGGTGGGGCGCTGGAGGGGCGGAATTGCCCCCTTGGGCCAGTCTAGGGAGCAGGCGCCGCAGCGCCTTGATAAAGGTCAAAGCGGCTGCGGAGGAAGGCTGAAAAAAGCGCCGGCAATGACGTGGAAACCCCGTATCGGCACGTCATGGACGCGTCGCGATGGTCTTGTAAACGTCCCGTTGACGGGATGTCATCGTATGTTCGCAAATGAAAATCGCTGAATGTCGTATGCTTCTGCGTAAGCACGGATGCCGGCCGCCGCCACATGGAATGACGACGCCGGCATCCGTTTTCATTAATCCGCTCTTCCCGGCTCGCTTCGTTTCCATGCATCGTAGAAAATTGCTGAAGGCCTTCACGGCCTTGACCGCCGCCACCGGCTTGCCCGCCGGCGCGCTATTCGCCGCTTCCGCCTACGCACAGGACCCCAGCAAACCAGGGACAGGCGCGAAATTCGATTTCAAGCAGCTGCAGACGCGCGCCCGCGACCTGGCTGGCGAGACCTTCATCGACGGCCGCCAGAAGCTGCCCGAGACCTTGTCCAAGATGACGCCGCAGCAGTTCAACGCCATCCAGTACGATCCCGGGCACTCGCTGTGGCATGACTTGCACGGCAAGCTGGACGTGCAGTTCTTCCACGTCGGCATGGATTTCCGCCAACCCGTGCGCATGCATGCGATCGATCCCAAGACCGGGGTGGTCCGCGAGATTCCCTTCCGTCCGGAGTTGTTCAATTACGCCGACAGCGGCGTGGATGTGAACCAGCTCAAGGGGGATCTGGGCTTTTCGGGCCTGAAGGTGTTCAAGGCGCCCAATATCGCCAAGTACGACATCGTGTCCTTCCTGGGTGCCAGCTACTTCCGCGCGGTGGACAATACTGGCCAGTATGGCTTGTCGGCGCGCGGCCTGGCGATCAATACCTACGCTGGTGTGCCCGAGGAATTCCCCCATTTCACCGAGTTCTGGTTCGAGACGCCGGCGGCCAACGCCACCCGCTTCGTACTGTACGCCCTGCTCGATTCGCTGAGCGCCACGGGTGCCTATCGTTTCGACATCGACTGCCTGGCGGACCGCGTGGTGATGGATATCGACGCGTATATCTATGCGCGGCGCGACATCAAGCAGCTGGGCATCACGCCGATGACCAGCATGTTCAGCTGCGGCGGCTATGAGCGCCGCATGTGCGACACCATCCATCCGAACATCCACGATTCCGACCGCTTGTCGATGTGGCGCGGGGATGGCGAGTGGGTGTGCCGGCCGTTGAACAACCCGGAACGCATTGCCTTCAGCACCTTCCAGGACGAGAACCCGCGTGGTTTCGGGCTGGTGCAAAGCAATCATGATTTCGCCACGTACCAGGACACCGTGGACTGGTACAGCCGCCGGCCCAGCCTGTGGGTGGAGCCGACCACGCCTTGGGGCAAGGGTACGGTGGACCTGATGGAATTGCCGACCACGGGCGAGACCCTGGACAACGTCGTGGCGTTCTGGAATCCGCAAGAGCCGGTCAAGGCCGGCGCCGAATTGCGCTTTGGCTACAAGCTGCACTGGGCCGCGCTGCCGCCGGTCAAGCCGACACTGGCGCAGGTGCTGGCCACGCGTTCCGGCATGGGCGGATTCATCGAGGGATGGGCGCCTGGCGAGCATTACCCGGACAAGTGGGCGCGCCGCTTCGCCATCGATTTCGTCGGTGGCCCGCTGCAAGGCATGGACAAGAACGAGCGCCTGGAGTCCGTGGTGACCATCAGCCATGGCGAGGCCCGCGACCAGCAGATCTTCGCCCTGCATCCCGCCGTCGAAGGCTTCCGCGCCATGTTCGACTGGTACCCCACCAGCGACAGCGTGGAACCCGTGGAGATGCGCTTGTTCATCCGCCGCATCAAGGACAAGAAGGTGCTGAGCGAGACGTGGCTGTACCAATACTTCCCGCCCGCGCCGGAAAAGCGGAAGTATCCGGCTTGAGGTAAGCGGTCATGCGGTAAGCGGTCATGCTGATCTATATCCCCAGCCACATCCGCCGTGCATCCGCATCCGCCACCAGTTGCCGCATATCACCGCGATAGCAGATACGCCCCTGGTCCAGGACATAGGCGCGGTCCGCCACGAGGGCGGAGAAATGCAGATTCTGTTCCGACAGCAGGATGCTCGCGCCCTGGCGCTTGAGCGCCAGGATCATGGCCGCCATCTGTTCGACGACGACCGGGGCGACGCCCTCGGAAGGTTCGTCCAGCAGCACCAGATAGGGATTGCCCATGAGCGTGCGGGCCACGGTGAGCATCTGCTGCTCGCCACCGCTCATCTGGCCGCCCGCGCGATCGCGTAACGATGCCAGATGCGGGAACTGGGCATATAGCCGTTCGGCGTCCCAGCTCGGGGCCGCGGTACCGTCGGGCCAGGCGCGTGGCGCCTGCCGCGCCAGGGCCAGGTTCTCTGCGACCGTGAGATCCGTGAAGATGCGGCGTTCTTCCGGCACATAGCCCAGGCCCAGCCGCGCGATGCGGTGTGCAGGCCTGCCGGTGATGTCGTGGCCCATGAAGTCGATACGGCCCCGGGTGGCGGGCAGCAGGCCCATCAAGGTCTTGATGGTGGTGGACTTGCCTGCGCCATTGCGGCCCATCAAAGCCACGACCTCGCCGCGCCTGACCTCCAGGTCGATGCCGAAGAGGATGCGCGCGGCACCGTAGCCACCGTGCAGATCCTGCACGTGCAGGAGCGTTTCGCCAGCGGGCTCAGGTGATGAAATCGGGCGAGGCCGGTTCGTGGAGGGATCAGCATGCTTACTGCCATCGCCATCGCCATCGCCATCGCCATCGCCGTCGACATGCTTCAGGGATCGCCCCTCCGTCTCGACATCCGTGAACGTCGCAGCGCTGCCCAGGTACACCGCCTGCACTTGCGCATCATCGCGCACTTGCGCCGGCGTTCCTTGCGCGATGAGCTTGCCGCGCGCCAGCACCAGCAGGCGGTCGGCGTGGGTGAAGACGACGTCCATGCTGTGCTCGGTAAACAGCACCGCCATATCCCGTTCGCGCACCAGGCGCTGCGTCAAGGCCATCAGCGCATGACGTTCGGCCGGCGCCATGCCGGCCGTGGGCTCATCCATCAGCAGCAGGCGCGGCGCGCCGGCCAGGGCCACCGCCAGTTCGACACGCTTGACGTCGCCATAGGCCAATTCGCTGCATGGCCGCGCGGCCTGGCCCTGCATGCCGACCTGTTCCAACAAGGCCAAGGCTTCAGCGCGCCGCGCAACGCGGGCCGGCCGCCACGCGCGGAACACCTTGCGGTCATGCGCCAGCAAGGCCATCTGCACGTTTTCCAGCACGGTCATGGCCGCGAAGGTGGCCGCCACCTGGAACGTGCGCCCCACGCCCAGCCGCGCGATCGCCCGTGGCGGCAGGCCTGTGATGGCGCGGCCATCCAGAAGCACCTGGCCGGACGAGGGCCGCAACTGGCCGCCGATCATATTGAAGGTGGTCGACTTGCCTGCGCCATTGGGACCAATGAGGGCCAGCATTTCCCCGGCCCGCAGATCAAAGCTGATCCCATCGACCGCACGCACACCACCGAAGTCGCGCGACAGACCCGTGACTTGGAGCAGCGTCATGAAGCAGCCTCCGCGCCCTGGCCATGCCGGCGGCGAAACACGCGCGCCGCATAGCCCGCGATGCCCTGCGGAAAGGCCAGCACCAGTAGCAGGATCATCAGTCCCAGCAAAGCCCGCCAGTATTCCGTCGCCCGGATCGCCACGTCCTGCAGCACCGTATAGACGGCGGCGCCCGCCAGCGGACCAGCCAGGGTCTGCACCCCGCCCAGCAGCACCATCACCAGGGCATCGACCGACTTGCCTATGCCTATCATGTCCGGCCCGATGCTGCCCTTGGAAAACGCCGCGAGCGCGCCCGCCAGGCCGGCGAACACACCCGCCACCACGAATGCCGCCCATTGCACCTGCTTGACCGCGATGCCCGAGGCTTGCGCGCGCAGCGGCGAATCGCGGCCGGCGCGCAAGGCCAGCCCGAATGGCGCGAACAGGATGCGGCGCAATAGCACGGTGCTACCTGCCACCAGGACCAGGGTCAGGTAGTAATAGGCATCGCCGGCCAGGAAGTCGGCCGGCCACACGCCGATAATGCCGTTGGATCCGCCCGTGTAGCCGTCCCATTGGAACACCACCGACCAGACGATCTGGGCAAAGGCCAGCGTCAGCATGGCCAGGTAGACGCCTGACAGGCGCACGCAGAACCAGCCGAACACCAGCGCGCCCACGCCCGCCACCAGTGGCGCCAGGGCCAATGCCAGGGGCATGGGCAGGGCGGCGGATTTGAGCAGTAGCGCCGCGCCATAGGCGCCCAGGCCGAAATAGGCGGCGTGCCCGAAGGAATGCATGCCCGCCGGCCCCATGATGAAGTGCAGGCTCAGGGCATAGAGCGCGGCGATCATCACATCCAGCGCCAGCACTGGCGCGTAGGGAAACCAGGGGGTGAGTTGCGGCAGCAACGCCAGCACCAGCAGCACGGCCAACGCCAGCGCCTTGAGCGCGTGCGTGGCGGGCAGCAACGGCGCTTCGGGCGGCGCCAGGTTGCGCGTCGCCGCCTGTGGCCGGCCGAACAAACCCCAGGGCCGGAACACCAGCACCAGCGCCATGACCGCGAACTCCGCGACCAGCGTCATCTTGGGAAAGACCAGTTCCATGCCCGCCACCGTGACGGTGCCCAGGCCGATGCACATGGCCTTGATTTCCGCGATCAGCAGCGCGGCCGCGTAGGCACCGGGTATCGAGCCCATGCCGCCCACCACCACGATGACGAAAGCCTCGCCGATGGCGCGCAAATCCAGGCCCAGGCTGGCGGCTTCGCGCGGCAGTTGCACCGCGCCGCCCAGCGCGGCCAGCATGGCGCCAAGCGCGAAGACGCCCGTGAACAGCCACGCCTGGTTGACGCCCAGCGCGCCGAGCATCTCGCGGTCCTGGGTAGCGGCGCGCACCAGCGTGCCCCAGCGGGTGCGGTTCAACAGCAGCCACATCAGCAGTAGAACGATAGGACCCAGGGCGATCAGCACCAGGTTGTAGACGGGGTAGAGACGACCCAACAGGGTGACCGCACCCGTCAGCCCCGGCGCGCGGCGGCCCAGCAGATCCTCCGGCCCCCATAGCCACAGCGTGGCGTCATTGATGATCAGCACCAAGGCAAAAGTGGCCAGCAGCTGGAACAGTTCCGGCGCGCGGTAGATGCGCCGCAGCAGGACGATTTCCAGCAGCGCGCCCAAGGCGCCCACGGCCAGGGCGGCCAGCAGGACTCCTGACCAGAAACCGAGCGGCGTCGCGCCGATGCGTTCGACGATGGAATAGGCCACGTACAAGCCCAGCATGTACAGCGAGCCATGCGCGAAGTTGACGATGCGCGTGACGCCGAAGATCAGCGAGAGGCCAGCGGCGACCAGGAACAGCGATGACGCTTCGGCCAGGCCGTTGAGCAGTTGGGCCAGGAATCCCGTCAGATCCATGGTCGAGCCCAGGGTCGGGCGATGAACATCATTTCCCCTTGATTCTTATTTGGCGTCGGCCGTTCGGCGCCCATTCAGCTGCGGCTCGATGGCGGTTCAGATCGCCGGCGGCTGTCCGCGTACTCGCGCCCGCGCGCACGCGGCACGCCGATGGCGGATCGCCTATTGCCGATCGCGGATTGCGGAAGTATACGGCCCGGCTACATGACAACCCTGTCGCTCGCCGGGTTTGTAAAAGGACTGATTCTTGTTTGTATTAATATTCTCCAACGGTTCACCACATCCCCCGGGAGGTTCCATGCAGGCCCTCACCTCGCACCTTTCCCTGGCTGGCGCCGCCGGCGGCGGCCTGGCGCGTTGGCGCGGCGCCATTACCCGCGGCAACCAGGCGTTCGAACAGGCCGACTATCAGCAGGCACTACCCCTGTACAGGACGGCGCTGGCGCAGGCCGAACAGTTGGTGGGTGTTTGTGACGACATCGACGGCGCGCTCGCCGCCCTGGTGGTGGCGCATCACAACCTGGCTGATACCTGGTTGCGCCTGGGCCGTGACGATGAGCGCGGCGAACATCTGGCCGCGGCGCATGAAACCCTGCATCAACTGATGGCCGACCGCGCCATGCCGTCCGCCTGGCGCGAGGCGGCCTTGCGTCACAGCCGCGTGAGCTATGCCGAATTGACACGTTTCCTGGCCGCCTGCCCGGCTCATGCGCGTGCCCGCGCCGCGCAGGGTTTGAACGCGGCGGCGGTGCTTTCGGACCAGGGTCCGCATTGATGGCACGCAGATTGCAGCCCTGCTTTGCAGCCCCGCTTCGTCGCGTCGCTTCGAACCTTGCTGCCGGCGGGGATGCCCCGGCATGCAAGCGGCCCCACTGCGCCCGCGGCCCGTCCGAACCTGCTCTACAGCCTCATCCGGAGCCTCCCGCCCCGGCCCTGATTTCACAATCCTGAATCCACAGCCTCAGTCTCAACGATTCATTCACGCGACCCACACTGGAGATTTGCCATGTCTTACACCCTGCCCAAGCTGCCTTATGCCTACGATGCGCTGGAACCGAACATCGACGCGCAGACCATGGAGATCCATTACACCAAGCACCACCAGACCTACATCAACAACGTGAACGCCGCACTGGAAGGCGCGGGCCTGCCCTTTCCGCCGGTGGAAGAACTGGTGGCCGGCATCGACAAGCTGCCTGAAGCCGTGCGCGGCGCGGTGCGCAACAACGGCGGCGGCCATGCCAACCACAGCCTGTTCTGGACGGTGATGTCGCCCAAGGGCGGCGGCAAGCCCGAGGGCAAGCTGGCGGCCGCCATCGATGCCGACGTGGGCGGTTTCGACGCGTTCAAGG
Organism: Bordetella sp. LUAb4; assembly: GCF_021325795.1. Taxonomy (GTDB): domain Bacteria; phylum Pseudomonadota; class Gammaproteobacteria; order Burkholderiales; family Burkholderiaceae_B; genus Bordetella_C. The sequence continues at coordinate 384,987 of NZ_JAHPZX010000003.1, forward strand.
AAGCCTTCACCAAGGCGGCGATCTCGCGCTTCGGCAGCGGCTGGGCCTGGCTCAGCGTGACGCCGGCCAAGAAGCTGCTGGTGGAAAGCACCGGCAACCAGGATAGTCCGCTGATGACAGGTAACACGCCCATCCTGGGCCTGGACGTTTGGGAACACGCCTATTACCTGAAGTATCAGAACCGCCGTCCGGAGTACATCGCTGCGTTCTACAACGTGGTGGACTGGAATGAAGTGGCACGCCGCTACGAGGCTGCCATCGCCTGAGCGAGATATGACCGCCGTGCACATTGCCGAAGAAGTCGGCCATGTCCAGGGTCATGAGAGTGGTCATCGGCAGATGGCCCTCGACAAACTAGAGCTCTAATGGGGCTTTTTTGCCCCCTAAAGAAAAATAGGAAATCCCAAAAGGATTTCCTATTTGTGGGATCTTATCGCCGCCAGGGCGGCATCGATGTTCGAAGCCAAGCGGCGAGCTGAGTCCGCTACAACCGTAGTTCAAAAGGATCCGGCCAAATTGAAATAGAGTCCTCGCAAGGTTGAAGGTATACAGGCAGTCACACTTGCGCACGCAAATCGTCGGCTTCGGTCACGCCCAACGGCGGCAATCGCACCCCTGTCACCACGGCCATCACCTATATGGCCGCGGGTCAGGTCGACACGCGCAGCGACGCCAACAACATCCAGGTTCAACACAGCTATGAACCGCAGCACTCGCAGCGTCTGGTTTCCGTGAGTCGACGGACCTGTTCTTCTTCATGACGCAGTCAGGCCCCTCCGCAATCCGGCGATGCGCAATGCTTAGCCACAGGAACGCCGCGGCCTTCAGGTGATCCGCGCGATCAGAGCAGGGCTTGCAAGGTGCTCAACACATCGCTGGCCTGGGCACTGGCGGCCGAGGCCTGGACGGGCGTTGCCGCCGGGGCTTGCGCCATGCCTGCCGCGCCCGGCATCTGGCCGGTGGCGGCGGCCTGCTTCAGGCGATCCTGCAATTGCTGCGTGATCTGCGCCTGCTCTTGCGGCGACATGGCTTCGAACTGTTCCTTGCTGATGCCCATGCCGGACAGCATGGTGTAGAACATTTGCTGAGCCAGCGAACCGGACGTGTATTCGCGCAGCTGGTCTTCAGGGCTGTCGCCGCCCAGGCTGGTAGCGTCGCTGGTCGCCGCGAAGCCGGTGCCCGCGGAGAACGCGCTGACCGTGCTGGTCGAGGACGAATTCGAAAGGCTGGCCGCCGTAGCGTCCGTGCCGAGGGCATTGGTGGATTGCGCCTGCGCATTCACGCCCATCGCCTGGGACAGCTGCTGCTGGAAGCTGTCGCTGTTCTGCGCGTCGTCGGCGGCGGTGATGCCATGCTTGTGACTGGAGAAAATATTGGCTTTGGGGATGATAAGGCCGAGATCGCTCATGGTGCCGCCCTCTGGTCACGCGCCCGTCTGGCGCTGGTTTTCCACGGGCGGAATTATAGGGAGCGGCGCGGCACGACAAACCCTCGATAAAAGGCATGATGACGGCGGTGTTATAAGGATGTGCAGATAATCCCGCCCACTTTCGCCCGGCCTGCCTCCATGCGCCTGCAACTGCTGTCCGACCTGCATCTCGAATACAACCACGACTTCGTGGCCACGCCCGCGCCCGGCGCGGATCTGCTGGTGCTGGCGGGCGACATCGGCTCCTGTCGGGGCGAGACGCCGGCGGACCTGGCTTCCCATGATTTCGCGCTGCGGCAGTTTTCACCGCGCCACGGCTGGCCCACGCCGGTGGTGTATCTGCCGGGCAACCATGAATATGACCGGGTCGATTTCGACGAAGTGCATGCCCGCCTGCGCGCGCTGTGCGAGGAGCTGGACATCCAATGGCTGGAGCGGGAAACCCTGGTCATCGATGGCGTGCGTTTCGTCGGTACCACCTTATGGGCCGATTTCGACGCGCTCGCCACGCCGCGCGACAGCATGAAGCAGGTGCTGGACAAGCGCGGCAAGGCCTATCGCGCGGCCGACTTCTATCTGGCCAAGGCCGGCACCCAGCGCGACGGCCTGCCCTTCATGGCCGAGCAGATGCGCGCCCAATCGCTGGCCTGCCAGGAGTGGCTGGGGGCCGCCTTGAGCCAGCCCTTCGCCGGACCCACCGTGGCCGTGACCCATTTCGCGCCCACGCTGGCCAGCGCCGATCCACGCTACGGTGTCACGCCGGGCACCGCGGGCTTCTGCAACAGCCTGGACGAGCTGTTGCCGCGGGCCGACCTGTGGCTGCATGGGCATCTGCATTGCGCCTTCGACTACGTCAAGGACGGCTGCCGGGTGGTCGCCAATCCGCTGGGCTATGAAGACAAGGGCGAACAGGTGGATTTCCAGCCGCACTGCCTGATCGACGTCGCCATACGTTAGCTACCGCGACCGCCATCCCGACGCGGCAGCAATCGGTCGGCGACGGCGCGGATGATCGATCACCCGGTCACGCCCTGGTCAGGCCCCCAAAAGGCCCGGTTCGAAGCCAGAAATCCGCAAGCACTGCCATGAACTTGATGAGTTTTCCTGACGATGTAGTCAGAAGAACTCGCCCCCTTCTTCGCGTGCTGCCGGTACGATAGGCGGATTATTCGACCTATCAGGAGACAGAGCATGCGATCGTTCCTGCTCAATGGCGGCCGCGCCTTGCTGGCCGCCGTGGCGTTGACCACCGCGCATACCGCGCTGGCGGAATTTCCCGACAAGCCCATCACGTTGATCGTCGGCAGCGCGCCAGGCGGCTCGAACGACGTCTTCGCACGCATGCTGGCCCGGCGCCTGGGCGATTCGATGAAGTCCACCATCGTGGTCGAGAACAAACCCTCGGGTGGCGGCATCCTGGCCAACGTCCTGGTCGCCAAGGCGCCCGCCGACGGCTACACGCTGGCGGTGGTCTCCTCCACCTTCACCACGGGTGCGGCGGTGCGCGACAACCTCAGCTACGACCCGGTCAAGAGCTTCACCCACGTCGCCATGCTGGCCAAGGGCCCGCTGCTGCTGACCGTAGGCAAGGACTCGCAGTTCAAGGACATCCAGTCGCTGGTGGCCTATGCCAAGCAACATCCGGACAAGCTGAACTATGGCTCGTCGGGCACCGGCAGCATCAACCAGTTCGCCTCCGAAATCTTCTGCGAAGCGGCCGGCATCAAGATGACGCACGTGCCGTACAAGGGCATGGGCCCGGCCACCAACGACCTGATGGGTGGCCAGATTCAGATGCTGATCGCCAGCGCGCCTTCCATCCTGGGCCAGGTCAAGGGCGGCGCGGTGCGCGCGCTGGGCGTCACGGCCGCCGAGAAATCGGCTATCGCGCCGGACCTGCCCGCGCTGGAGCAGGTCGGCTACAAGGGTAGCGCCGTCGACCTGTGGTGGGGCGTGATCGGGCCTGCGAACATGCCCAAGCCGGTGACCGACAAGCTGAATACGGCCATCAACGATGCCCTGAAGTCGGACGAGATGAAAGCGTTCTTCCTGAAGGAAGGCGCCGAGCCCGCGCCGGAATCGCCCGCGCAGTTCGGCACCTTCGTCTCCGAGGAACTGACGCGCTGGAAGCAGATCGCTCAGGCCAAGAACATCAAGGCCGACTGATCCGCGGTCAAGGCCGAGGCCAAGGACTGCGGCCGAAAGGCTGTGGTCAAAGCCGTGGCCAAGCCTGTGGCCACCCCGCCGTGGCCATGCGGCATGCACTGGAAGCATCGAAGCATCATGAATACATCTTCGCCGCCTGTCACCCTGCCCGCGACCGCCAAACCGGCGACGCCGGCGGGCACACCCCGGCACTTGCGCCGCATTCTTTCGCTGGATGACTTCGAGCATGCGGCCCGCCGCTATCTGCCGTCGCCCATCTTCGCGTACGTGTCGGGGGGCTGCGAGACCAATCTCGCGCTGCGCGACAACCGGGCGGTGTTCGATGAATACCGTTTCGTGACCCGTATCCTTACCGCCACGTCCAAGCGCAGCCTGCGCACGCGCTTGCTGGGGGAAGAATGGGCGGCGCCTTTCGGCATCGCGCCCATGGGGATGAGCGCGCTGTCCGCCTATCAAGGTGACCTGGTGCAGACGCGCGCCGCGGCGCAGGCCGGCATTCCGATGATCATGAGCGGATCTTCCCTGATTCCGCTCGAACAGATCGTCCAGGCTTATCCACGGGCCTGGTTCCAGGCCTATGTACCGGGCGAGCCCGAGCGCATCCTGGCCCTGATCGACCGCGTGGAGCGCGCTGGCTATGGCACGCTGGTGGTGACCGTCGATACCCCCGTCAGCGGCAATCGCGAAAACAATATCCGAGCGGGTTTTTCTTCGCCCTTGCGGCCCAGCCTGCGTTTGGCATGGGACGGGGTGACGCATCCGCGCTGGCTGCTCGGCACGGCCTTGAAGACGCTGTGGCGCCACGGCATGCCGCATTTCGAGAATTCGCAGGCGACGCGCGGCGCGCCCATGCTGTCGCGCAACGTCATGCGCGACTTCGGCGCGCGGGATCATCTGGACTGGAGCCACTTCGACCTGATCCGCCAGCGTTGGCGCGGGCGGCTGGTACTCAAGGGGGTGCTGCATGTGCAGGATGCGCTGCTGGCGCGCGAACACGGCGCGGATGCCATCATCGTGTCCAACCATGGCGGCCGCCAACTGGACAGCGTCACGTCGCCGCTGCGGGTACTGCCCGGCATCGTCAAGGCCTTGGGCCCCGACTATCCGGTGATGGTGGACAGCGGCATCCGCCGCGGCACCGATGTCCTGAAGGCCCTGGCGCTGGGCGCGCACTTCGTCTTCGTCGGCCGTCCCTTCAATTACGCAGGCGCCATCGCGGGACAGGCTGGCGTGGCGCACGCCATCGAGATCCTGCGCCAGGAGGTGCACCGGAACATGGCTCTGCTGGGATTGAACGCGCCCCGCGATCTGGATGCCGGCGAGCTGATCAGCGTCGCACCCGCCAGTCCGCGCTAGGCCGGCGCGGCATCTGCTCCACCCGATAGCGGGTTTCAGCACCCAGCGCATCACCGTAGAAACAAGAAGGCCCGCCAGAGGCGGGCCTTCGCTTTCTTTCTGCCTACTACGTAGACCGACTGGAACCTCAAAGCGGGGAAGAGGGCATATTGTTCGTATTTAGAACAACAATCACCACAAATTTGCTGCACTGCAGCTTAATTTTCCCCCTCCCGATGTCGTTATCGAACTCGACGCTTTCGGGAGTGCGTAATGTTCAAGCAATTCAGTATCCGGACCATCCTTACCTCGGCTCTGGCCCTTTTCTTCGTTCTGTTCGTCGTGCTCGGCCTGGGCGCGTACCAACAGCTCGATCACAACCGGCAGGCCATCCGCGCGCTGCTGGATACCAATGTCGTGCGTGCGGATGCCGCAAGGCAGATCGCCTCGGAGCTGCTGCGTGGCCGCCTGGCGGTGACCATCGCGCTGACCCAACTGAAGGACGGCGACAAGACGGCCGCGCAGCAGACGGCCGGACGCAGCCAGTCCTATTCCAAGAACGCCGACAAGCTGTCGATGGCGCTGCAGGAGCGGCCCGACACTTCAGCGACGGGCGCCCCGCTGTATCAGCAGATGATGTCGTCCTACCTGGCTTACCGTAGCCAGGCCTATGAACCGCTGGTGGCGGCGGCCATGGCCGGTGACCTGGATGCCGCACTGCGCCTGACCGAGCAGAAGGTCACGCCCATGGGCACCACCTTTACCCAGGCCATCAACGCCTATGCCGACTATGCCGCGCAGATGGGTTCGACCATCGCGAATGCCGCGTCCAACCAGATCGCCACCACGCTGATGGTCGCCAGCGGCGCCGGCGTCTTCGTCGTGTTGTTGATCGGCGGCCTGTTCGTCATCTTCACCCGCACGGTATTCAATCCGCTGCGCGAGGCCAGCCAACTGTGCCACCGCATCGCGGAGGGCGACCTTACCAACCGCATCGACATCCATGCCGGTACCGAGATCGGCCAATTGCGGCGCGCCCTCAAATTCATGCAGGACAGCCTGTCGCGCACGGTGGCGACGGTGCGCCAGAGCGTCAATGAGATCCACGGCGGCGCGCGGGAAATCTCCGCGGGCAACCTCGATCTGTCTTCCCGCACGGAAGAACAGGCTGCGTCTTTGGAAGAAACGGCGGCCAGCATGGAAGAACTGTCGTCCACCGTGCGGCAGAACGCCGACAATGCGCGCCAGGCCAACCAGATGGCGGTGGATGCCTCGGACGTGGCGCGGCGCGGCGGCGCGGCCGTCGGCCAGGTGGTGGACACCATGCGCGATATTTCGGAAAGCTCGCGCCGCATCGCGGAAATCGTCAGCGTCATCGACGGCATTGCCTTCCAGACCAATATCCTGGCCTTGAACGCGGCGGTGGAAGCGGCCCGGGCCGGCGAGCAGGGCAAGGGTTTCGCCGTGGTGGCCAGCGAAGTGCGTTCGCTGGCGCAACGCAGCGGCCAGGCCGCCAAAGAGATCAAGTCCCTGATCGACGATTCCAGCCATAAGGTGTCGATGGGCTCGAATCAGGTGGAGCACGCCGGGGCTACCATGGAGGAGATCGTCGGCTCGGTGCGCCGCGTCAGCGATATCGTTGGCGAAATCTCGGCGGCGTCCGAAGAACAGTCCGGCGGTATCCAGCAGGTCAACCAGGCTGTCACGCAGATGGACAGCACCACGCAGCAGAACGCGGCCTTGGTCGAGCAGGCCGCCGCGGCCGCCAATTCGCTGGAAGACCAGGCGCGCCGGTTGCAGGAAGCGGTGGCCGTGTTCAAGCTGGCGACGCATGAAGTGATCGAGGTGTCGGGCGGGTCCTTGCCGCTTGCCAGGACCGTGGCCTTGCCGGCGTGATCGGGCTGTTGCGGCCATAGCGGATATGATGCGCCCTGCATCCCTGCCCCGCCAGGCGCGGCACGAATCAACAGACGAGGAGACTGTCATGAGAAAAACTTTCCAACGTATCGCCGGCCTGGCCTTGCTGGCCGGACTGACCGCGGCCGCGAGCGCCGCGCCGGCGTCCGACACGGGCGATTGGCCGTCGCGTCCCGTCACCATCGTGGTGCCCTACGCCCCGGGTGGTTTCGCGGACACGCGCGTGCGGGTCATCGCCCGCAAGCTGGAACAGAAGCTGGGCCAGCCCGTGGTGGTCGAGAACAAGGCCGGCGCCGGCGGTGTGGTGGGCACCACCTTCATCGCCCGCGCCAAGCCGGACGGCTATACCCTGGGCACCGGCAACCTGGCGCCGCTGTCGGTCAATCCCAGCCTGATGCAAGGCATCCCTTACGACGCGGCCAAGGACCTGGCGCCTGTCATCCTCATTGAAAACAGTCCGCTGGTGCTGAGCGTCGGCCCGAACGTCAAGGTCGATAATGTGCAGGAGCTGATCGCGCTGGCCAAGAAGGAGCCGGGCAAGCTGACGTTCGGCTCGTCCGGCGTCGGCGGCGCGCACCACCTGTCCGGCGAGATGTTCCGCGAAGCAGCGCATATCGACATCACCCACGTGCCTTACAAGGGCGGCAGCCTGGCGGCCACCGACTTGATGGGCGGACACATCACGATGATGTTCGAAATGGGTTATTCCGCCTTGCCGGCGATCCAGGGCAAGAAGATCCATCCCCTGGCCGTGACCTCGGCCAAGCGCCTGGACGTCCTGCCGAACGTGCCGACCATGGCGGAAGCGGGCCTGCCCGGTTTCGAGTCCTATAACTGGCAGGGCATCATCGCACCGGCCGGCACGCCTGAGCCCATCATCGCGCGCCTGAACCGGGACCTCAACGACATCCTGCGCGACCCGGAAATCGTCAAGGCCATCAACGACACCGGCAGCCAGGCCGGCGGCGGTACGCCGGAAGACTTCGGCGCCTTCATCCGCAGCGAAACGGCGAAGTGGGCCAAGGTGATCAAGGAAGGCAATATCACGATGCAGTAATCGTGCTGCCTGCCGCGCCCCGCGGCGTGCCATGCAGCAGGTGAACGGACGCCGGTAGGCCGGCGCGCCGGCGCGGGTTCTGCAAAATTGTCGTTAAAAGACACCTTGTGATACCTGGCCTGCGAATTCTCATATACTCGCGCCTTCTCAAGCGCGAGATCCGCATGAATATGAAGCTTTTGCAGGCGCGCGGCGCCCAACGCGTGGCCGGATGTCTGGTTCTCGGCCTGTCATTCACCCTGCTGGGCTGCGCGCCCTTGCGCGTGGAACGCACGGCCATGGCGCCGGTCACGGCGCCCGCGTCGGCGATCACGCTGAAAGAGCCTTTGTCCGGCATGCTGTCCAATCAGGACGGCTTCAGCCTGCCCGCCGGCTCGCGCTGGCTGCAGGTCGGCACCGTGCCGCAGGGCGATACCTATCGCCGCGACGGCGCCCTGTTCATCGTCAACGGGCGGCGTCAGCGCGAGGCCTATCTGGTGGTGAACGGCGGCGACCTCAAAGGCCTGTACTTCCCCGGTGAAAGCCTCTACACCGCGGTGCCCAACAGCACCCGCCTGGTACTGGAGCCGAAGTGATGGCACGGTTCCTGAAGCTGTTGCTGCTGGCCGCGGTGGCATTGCTCGCCGCCTGCGCGGGCCCGCAATATGGCGATGTCGTGCGCAATGCACCGCCGCTGAAGCCGGGCGAGGGCCGCGTCTACGTGTACATGGCCGAAGGCGGGACCAACATCCAGCCCAAGATCCGCTTGAATGGCGAAGTGATCGGCCGCGCCAAGGTTGGCATGTTCTTCTACGTCGACCGCCCGGCCGGCAACTACGTGGTGACCGATCTGCTCTGGACCGGTGCCGGCCTGAGCTTCACCCTGCCCGCCGGGGAAACCCGCTACGTCACGATGACGGCCCCCAGCCTGGGCAGCACCAGCTACGTCAAGGGCAACCTGGTGCTGGTCGACCCGCCCGCCGAAGCCCAACGCCAGATGCTGCCGCTGCACTACGGCGGCGCGGCGCGCTAAACGCGGAAAGGAGCCACGGACCATGCCGCGCGGTATCAGGATTGTCTTGCTTCTGTGTGCCGCGAGCCTGCTCGCCGCGTGCGCGGGCCCGCGCTATGCCGAGGTGGCGCGCAACACGCAGCTCAAGCCGGGTGAAGGGCGGATCTACCTGTTTCCGACGACGTCCAACTGTGCGTTCGTCATGCAGCCCAAGCTGCGGGTGAACAACGAGATTGTGGGCCGGGTCAAACCCAACGTCTTCTACTACGTCGACCGTCCGCCGGGTAATTACATCATCACGGATAAATACTGGACTGGCGATGGTGCAAGCTTCGCCTTGGCAGCGGGTGAAACCCGCTACGTGGCCTATCATTTCCCGACCATGGGCAGCTCCGGCTGCGGCAAGCCCAGCTTCCATTTTGTCGAGTCGTCGGCGGAGGCGGAACGCCTGTTGTTGCCGATGACGTACGGTGGTACATCCCGTTAGGATTTATCCGCTTTTCACGTCGTTTCCAGGTCTTATACTCGCTGGCACTCGAAATCGCATAAAGGAGGCGGCATGGATTCGACATTGATGCGGAGCAGCGAGAATACGGCCGGCCGCCGGGCGGCGCCGCGCGCGCGGCGTGGCTTGGGCGTGTGCATGGCCGCGCTGGCCATGGCCTTGCTGGCGGCCTGCTCCTCGACGGAGAACGTCAAGGATTCCTATGTGCCGCTGTATAGCGCATCGGCCGCGGCGCTGGTGCGTATCCATCGGCCACTGTCCTATGACGTGGAAAAAGTAGGCATGGTGCGGATCGCGGACGAGTCGGTCTGGACCCAGGTCGGCGCGATTCCGCAGGGCGATGTGTTCCGCCAAACCGGCAAGGCCTTGCTGGTCAACGGCACGCGCGAAGCCATGATGGTGATCTCCGCCGATCGCATCCAGGGATTCTTCTTCGACAACGGCTTGTATGTGCCGGTCGAGAAAGGCGCCGGAGTAACCGTAGTCCGCCGCTGATAAGCGCCAGCGCGGCGCCAGTTGGCAGGGATCGTCGGCGCTTGGTCCGGATAGCATCGCGTTCCGGGTTATCGTTGGGGTACGTCTCGCTTGTCCCCCTTCTTTAGCGCGCCAGCCCCCTCGACCACGCATGTCCTCTACGCCGCTGCCGTCCGGCCTGATCGTCATTCACAGCAACCTGTCCGAGTCGCTGCGTGACGTGCTGGTCGGCTGGCTGGATCGCCATCCGCTGGGACCGCTGGAACAGGAAGTGGTGCTGGTGCAAAGCAGCGGCATCGCCCAATGGCTGAAGCTGGCCCTGGCGGCGGACGCGGCCGATGGCGGCAGCGGCATCGCGGCGGGACTGGACTTCCTGCTGCCCTCGCGTTTCCTTTGGCGCGCTTACCGTATCGTGCTGGGCACCCAGGCCGTGCCTGAAGTGTCGCCCTTCGACAAGCCACGCCTGATGTGGCGTCTGCTGCGCCTGCTGCCGCAAGTAATGGAGCAGCCGGTCTATGCGCCCTTGCAGCGCTTCCTGCGCCGTGACGACGACTGCCGCAAACGCTATCAGCTGGCCGAACGCCTGGCCGATCTGTTCGACCAGTACCAGGTCTACCGCGCCGATTGGCTGGACGCCTGGACCCGTGGCCAGGATGTCCTGCCGCGCGACGGCGGTCCCGCGCGGCCCATGCCGGATGCCCAACGCTGGCAGGCCGCCTTGTGGCGCGCGCTGTTGGATGACGTGCTGGCGCAGGCCGAGGCCGACGGGCCGGGGGCCGGATCCGCCTACGTCGCGCCTTCCTCCGACGGCCGCGCCGCCGTGCACGCCGCCTTCATGCGCCGCGCCGCGCAATTGGGAGATGCGTCGCCGGCCAATCTGCCGCGCCGCATCGTGGTGTTCGGCATTTCGACGCTGCCGCGCCAGTCATTGGAAGTCCTGGCGGTGCTGGCGCGCTGGACCCAGGTGCTGATGTGCGTGAACAACCCCTGCGAGCACTACTGGGCAGACATCATCGAAGGCAAGGACCTGCTGCGCGCCAGCCATGCGCGGCAAGCCCGGCGCGCCGGCGCACCGGACGTCATCGCCGAGGATGCCCTGCACCTGCACGCCCATCCGCTGCTGGCGGCATGGGGCAAGCAAGGCCGCGATTTCATCGGTCTGCTGGATGAACACGATGACCGCGATGCGCGCGAGGCTTTCCTGGCCCGTTACGGCGAATACACGCAGCGGCTGGACCTGTTCCAGGCGGTCGCCGACGAAGACGCCACGCTGTTGCGCCAATTGCAGGACGACATCCGCGACCTGCGCCCATTGCATGAGAGCCGCGCGCGGTGGCCGGCAGTCGACACCAGACACGATGAGTCCATCCGTTTTCATGTCGCGCACAGTCGCCAGCGCGAAGTGGAGATCCTGCACGATCAACTGCTGGCTGCCTTCGACGAAGATCCGACCCTGCGCGCGCGCGATGTCATCGTGATGGTGCCGGACATCGAAGCCTATGCGCCGCACGTGCAGGCGGTGTTCGGTTTGTACGCGTCCGACGACAGGCGCGCCATTCCTTATACCTTGGCCGATCGCGGTAAACGCCACGTCGATCCGCTGTTGCACGCCCTGGAGCATTTGCTGCAGCTACCCTCTGCCCGCTTCGCCGTCAGCGATCTGATGGATCTGCTGGAAGTGCCGGCGCTGCGCCGCCGCTATGGCATCAGCGAAGACCAGTTGCCGCTGCTGCACAACTGGATGCGTGGCGCCAATATTCGTTGGGGCCTGCACGACGAGCAGCGCCGGTCCCTGGGTTTGCCGGCGGCCAATACGGCGGCGGCGCCCAATACCTGGCTGTTCGGCCTGCGCCGCGTGCTGCTGGGTTATGCGGTGGGCGCGCGCGGGGGCGATTGGCAAGGCATCGAGCCCTATGGCGACGTGGGCGGGCTGGATGCCGCCTTGCTGGGCAACCTGGCCGAACTGGTGGCGGCGCTGGAAGGCTGGTGGCGCGAACTGGCGGAGCCGGCCAGTCCGCAACGCTGGGGCGAACGCCTGCGCGAACTGCTGCTGGCCTTCTTCGAGGAAGACGACAGCGTCGATGGGCTGGTGCTGCGCCAACTGCGGGGACAGCTGCAGACCTGGTTGGAGATCTGCGCGCAAGCCAAGGTGATCGAGCCGCTGCCGCTGGCGGTGGTGGGCGAACACTGGATGTCGGCCATGGACGAAGGCGGGCTGACGCAGCGCTTTTTCGGCGGCTCGGTGACGTTCGCCACCCTGATGCCGATGCGGGCGATTCCTTTCCGCCACGTGTGCCTGCTGGGTATGAACGACGGCGATTACCCGCGGGTGCGCATTCCCATGGACTTCGATCTGATGGGACGCGATTACCGGCCAGGCGACCGCTCCCGCCGTGAAGATGACCGCTATCTGTTCCTCGAGGCGCTGCTGTCGGCGCGCGATCGCCTGTATGTCTCGTGGATAGGGCGCAGCGTGCGCGATAACACGCCACGCCCGCCGTCGGTGCTGGTGGGCCAGTTGCGCGATCACCTGGACGCGGGCTGGGGCCTGGCCGGTGCCGAGACGGGCATCGCGGTGGACGCCAAGGGTAGCGGCCTGGCGGCGGCTTTGACCGTGGAGCATCGCCTGCAACCGTTCAGCCCCGAGTATTTTTCCGATGATTCCCTTGCCGCCGATCCGCGGCGATCGCCGTTGTTCACGTATGCGCGGGAATGGGCGCAGGGCGCCTACGACGGGTACACGCCGGCTGCACACGCGCTGGCTCCTGTCGTGCGCGAAGAGCCGTTGTCGCTGCGCGAGCTGGCCGATTTTCTCAAGGCCCCTGTCGAGGCCTTCTTCCGCCAACGCCTGCAGGTCAGCTTTTCCGCCGAGGACGTCGTCACTGAAGACATCGAGCCGTTCGCACCTGACGCGCTGGAGCAGTGGCAGTTGCAGGACCGGCTGATCAAGGCCCAGGCGCGCGCGCTGCAGGCGGGTGTCGAGCCTGGACCGGCACGCGATGAGGTGTTGGCGGCGTGCATGCGGGCCGGTGAACTCCCGGCCGGCGCATTCGGCCAACTGGCCGCGGCCGACCTGGCCGCTCCGCTAGACGAAATGATGGAACGCTACGCCGCCGCCCTGGCCCGCTGGCCCGAGCCGGTGGAAGGCGAATTGGCGCTACGGTTCGACGTGCCGGCTGGGCGACCCGCGATAGCCGAGGCGACGGCGGCTAGGGCGATGCCGGCGGGCTGGGCGGCAAACGAGGGGCGGCTGTCGCTGGAAGATTATCTGGGGGGGCTGCGTACCAATGCGGCGGGCGAACTTTGCCGGCTGGTGTTGGAGAGCAGCAGCCTGATTCCCAAAGGCCGCTATCGGGCGGACAAGGTGGTGTCGCACTGGGTCGCTCATGTCGCGGCGCAATTGTGCGGCAGGCCCATCACCACATGGGTGATCAGCAAGGCGGGGGATATCGAATTCGCACCCATCGCGGCGGAGCGGGCGCGCGAGTTCCTTGCCCTGTGGCTGGGCGCGTGGGAAGCAGGCATGCGTCGTCCCTTGCCACTGGCCGTGAGCGCCGCTTTTGAATGGTTGACCCGCCTGCCGGAGGACGCGGACCAGGGCGCCGTGGCGGCGGCAGCCACGCAGGATGGCGCGGTGCCGGGCCTGATGCATGACCCCGATGACGAGCTGCCAGCGGCGGCGCTCACCGGTGCGCGTGCCATCGCCTGGCAGCAGGCTCGCAAGGTGTACGAAGGCGCACCCATGGCGCAAGGGGAGGCCGATCGCAGCGCATACCTGCAGGCGGTCTATCCGGATTTCACGGCGCTCACGCGTGGTGGCGAATTCCAGGCGCTCGCCCGCGCGTTGCTACGCCCCATGCGCGCCGCGCTCTATGCGGACAGCAAGCCTGGCAAGGCTTCGGGCCGAGGGGCTGCCATCAAGGGAGGCAACGATGAGTCCGCGTGATCGCGACATGCCCGCCGCCGAACTGGACGTGCTCCGCTTTCCCTTGCGCGGTAGCCGCCTGATCGAGGCCAGCGCCGGCACCGGCAAGACCTACACCATCGCGACGCTGTATGTACGCCTGGTGCTGGGCCACGGCGGCGACGAAGGATTGGGCCGACCCTTGGTGCCACCGGAGATCCTGGTGGTTACCTTCACCGACGCCGCCACGCAGGAATTGCGCGACCGCATCCGCATCCGCCTGGCCGACGCGGCACGCGCCTTCCTGGAGGCGCCCACGCAAGCCGGTGCCGATGCCGACAACTACGCTGCCAGCGAGGCCTCCGCGCCGATGGTCCGCGCCGATGATCTGTACGACCTGCGCGCGGAATATCCCCCCGAGACTTGGGGTGCTTGCGCGCGCAAGCTGCAACTGGCGGTGGAATGGATGGACGAGGCCGCCGTGTCCACCATCCACGGCTGGTGCAACCGCATGCTGCGCGAGCATGCGTTCGACAGCGACAGCCTGTTCCAGCAGACCTTGGAGCAAAACAGCGCGCCCTTGCTGGCGGAGGCGGCGCGCGACTACTGGCGCGTCTTCATCGCCGGACTGGATAGCGATAGCGCGCGCGAATTGCGCGCCTGGTGGGTCAGTCCCGACGCTTTGCAGCAAGACGCCGCGCGCTTGTTTCGCTACGCCCCGCAGCTGGAATCCGCTCGATCTGGCCCGGCGTCCGCTGAATACGTTGACCGAGTCGACCCTGCTGATTTCGACGTCGAGGAGGCCAGCAACGCGCCTGCCGCGCGCCTGGCCCTCACTCGGGCCGAACGCACGCGCGATCTGGCCGCGTTGAAGGCCGCGTGGCCTGCCTGGCTGACGGAGCTGCGCGACCTGTTCGACGCCGGCGTCGCCGCCAAAAAGGTGGATGGCCGCAAATTCCAGGCGCGCTTCTACAACGGCTGGCTGGATGCCTTGCACACTTGGTGCGAGGATGCGGACAGCGTGCTGCCCGCGCTCTCCGACACCGCTTGGCAACGCCTGTCGCCCGAGGGCATGGACGAGGCGTGGAAGGGTAACTGGCCTGCGCACCCGGCGTGCAAAGCCCTTGCCGAGTTGCGCGAAGCGGTGCTGAAGCTGCCGGCGGCGCGCAACGACATCCTCAAGCATGCCGCCGCCTGGATGCGCCGCCGCTATGCCCAGGAACAGGCGCGCCGCGCGCAGATGGATTTCGACGACCTGCTGGGCCAGCTCGATCGCGCCCTGGCCGGACCCAATGGCGCGGTGCTGGCGGCAGCCATGCGCCAGCAGTTCCCGGTCGCGCTCATCGACGAATTCCAGGATACCGATCCCGTGCAGTACCGCATCTTCGATGCGGTGTATCGGCTCGCCGACAATCCGGCGGATTGCGCTCTGATCCTGATCGGCGATCCCAAGCAGGCCATCTACGGCTTTCGCGGCGCGGATATCTACACCTATCTGCGCGCCCGCGCGGCGGTGGACGGGCGGCTGTACGCGCTGAAAACCAATTACCGTTCGACCCACGCGATGGTGTCGGCGGCCAATCATTGCTTCGAGGTGGCGGAGCATCATGCACAAGGCGAAGGGGCTTTCCTGTTCCGCACGGCGCGCGGCAATCCCGTGCCGTTCACCCCTTCACTGGCACGCGGCCGTGCCGATCGCCTGGTGATCGAGAACGCCGATGCTCCCGCCCTGACCGCCTGGTGGCTGGCCGGTGGCGAGGACGGCACGCCGGTGGGCATCGGCGCCTACCGCGAGCAGATGGCCGCCGCCTGCGCCGGCGAGATCGCGCGCCTGATGACGCTGGGCCAGCAAGGCCGCGCCGGGTTCTCGCACTCGGCGGCGTCCCAACCCTCTGCGCTGCGCCCGCTACGCCCGGCGGACATGGCCGTGCTGGTCAACAGCGGCCGTGAAGCGCGGATCGTCCGCAAGGCCCTGGCGCAGCGCGGCGTGCGCAGCGTCTATCTTTCGGAAAACCAATCGGTTTACCTGAGCGCCCAAGCCGCCGATATCGAACACTGGTTGCGCGCCTGCGCCGAGCCGGACGATCCGCGCTTGCTGCGCGCGGCGCTGGCCACGCCGACGCTGGGCTTGTCATGGGACGCGCTGGACCGTCTCAATAGCGATGAATGGGAATGGGATCGCCGCGTCGATCAATTCCGCGGCTATGGCCGTGACTGGCGCGTGCTGGGCGTGCTGCCCATGCTGCGGCGCCTGCTGGACGACTTCGACGTCCCGGCCCGGCAGCGCGGGAACGGCACCGTCCAGGCCACAGCGGGCGAACGGGTACTGACCGACCTGTTGCACATCGCCGAACTGCTGCAGCAGGCCAGCGTGCAGATCGAAGGCGAACACGCATTGTTGCGCCATCTGGCGGAGATGCGCGCGGCTGCCGTCGAAGGCGAAGAGAACGACGCCCTGACCATACGCCTGGAAAGCGACGCCGACCTGTTGCGCGTGGTCACCGTGCATAAATCCAAAGGCCTGGAATATCCCCTGGTGTTTCTGCCTTTCGCCATGGCCTTCCGTCCGGTGGGTGTGGACGATCTTCCCCTGGCCTGGCATGACGCGGATGGCGATCTGCATGTCACCCTGGAACCCAACGAGGGCGCGCGGGCACGCGCGGACCGCGAGCGCCTGGGCGAAGACCTGCGCAAGTTCTACGTCGCCCTGACTCGCGCGCGCTATGCCACCTGGCTGGGTTGCGCGCCGATCGCCAATGCACAGGCCAGTGCGTTGGGATACCTGCTGACGCAGGGCCGGCCCTTTGATGCGGCGGCTTTCGACACCGTATTGGATCAATGGCGCGGCGACCATCCGCATATCGCCGTGCTGCCCGCGCCCGATTTAGGTGATTCCCTGGGCGGCGTTCACTTCCGCGCGGTGCGCGCGGCCACGGCAGACGGGCGCGCTCGCGAGATGTCGCGCAGCGTGCGCGAGCACTGGTGGGTGGCCAGTTATTCGGCGCTGCGCACGGTAGAGAACGGACCGCGCGAAGAACCTGCCACCGCGGCCGAAGATGTCTATGTGGAAGCCGCGGCGGGTCCCCTGGCGGGCGATAGCGAGGCGGCGGTGAATGCGTTCGCGGCACTCGGCCTTACCCCGGCTGGCAGTGCGTCGACAGCGCTATCCGGGACCACGCCGGGCGCCGGGGCGGCAGCACCTGCCATGCAATTGAGTCTGGGCAACGCTGGCCCGCTGCACGGCTTCCCCGCCGGCGCGGAAGCCGGCACCTTCTTCCACGAACTGCTTGAATGGGCGGCGGCCCAAGGATTCGGCCAGGCCACTGTTGCCGCCGACGCAATGCAAGAGGCGGTCATGCGCCGCTGCCAGGAACGCGGCTGGGAGCAATGGGCTACCCCCCTGTCCGACTGGCTGCGCCATTTTCTCGTGCTGCCGCTCGCCTTGCCTGCCATGCCGGCAGAGGACGCGGGCGAGGACGCCGGGATCCGGCCGGGTATGGCCGCGCATCGGGAATCCTCCACGCCTGGTCCTGTCGCTTTGGCCGATCTGGATCCGAGCGCCTGCGTGTCGGAAATGGAATTCTGGTTCGCCGCGCATGACGTCGCGGCCACGCGCATCGACCGGCTGGTGTGCGCTCACGTGCATCCGCGCCATCAACGCGCCGCGCTGGCACCGGCGCGTTTGAATGGCATGCTCAAGGGCTTCATCGATTTGGTGTTCGAGTTCGAGGGGCGCTATTACGTGGCCGATTACAAGTCCAACCGCCTGGGGCCGGACGACGCCGCTTACGACGCCGACGCCATGCTGGGCGCCATACTGAGCCATCGCTACGAACTGCAATACGTGCTTTATCTGCTGGCCCTGCACCGCCTGCTGCGTGCGCGTATTCCGGATTACGACTATGACCGCCATATCGGCGGCGCCGTCTATCTGTTCCTGCGCGGCAGCCACGCACCGAGCGGTGGCGTCTACGTCGATCGCCCATCGCGGGCGCTGATCGAAGCCCTGGACGCGCTATTCGCCGGGCACGGCCAGGGCAATGGCGGTGCGCGCCCCGAACGGGAGGCCGCATGACGCTCGACGATTCCATTCTCCACATCGGGCCAGCGTCCGACGACGCCAAGGCTGGCGCGTCGGCATCCCGCACACGTGCGGCCGGCCGCCGCAACGCGGCGCCCTTGGATGACGCGGCCCGCATGCGCACGACCCTGCTGGATTGGGTCGAGCGCCGTTGGCTGCGCCAGCTCGACGTGGTGTTCGCGGATTTCCTCTGGCGCGAAGTCCCCGACGCTTCGCCGCGCCTCATCCTGGCGGCTGTGTTGGCCAGCCACCAACTGGGGCATGGTCACGCCTGCCTGGATCTGCTGGCCGCCCTGGAAGATCCGGCCGTCACGCTGGCTCTGCCGCCCGATGACGCGCCTGTCGCCGCGCGCCAGTTGCCCCCCGCTTTTTATCCGGCGCAGCTGTTGGCGCCGTTGACGCTCACCGATTGGCTGGCGGCCTTGAACGATGCGCGTCTGGTGGGGACTGGCCCCGGCAGTACGCCCCTGGTCCTGGCCGGCGGCGCGCGGCCCCGTCTCTATCTGCGGCGCTGCTGGCAGTACGAACAGGACATCAAGCAGGGCATTACCCAACGCCTGCAACGCAATGCCGCGCTGCAGGCGGCATTGCCCACGGCGCGCTTGCGCCAGTATCTCGATGCCTTGTTCGTGGGGGCGCAGGTTGGCGACGACGGCGTGGACTGGCAGAAAATCGCCTGCGCGACAGCGGCAGGCAGCGCGCTGACCATCATCACCGGCGGCCCCGGCACTGGCAAGACCACGACCGTGGTCAAAGTGCTGGCCGTGCTGCAGGCGCTGGCGCTAAATGCTGCCGCCGCGCCGCTGGGCCAACTGCGTATCCGTCTGGCCGCACCGACCGGCAAGGCGGCCGCGCGGCTCAGCGAGTCGATCTCGGTAGCGGTGCGAAAGTTGGCGGTGCAAAGTGGCGTGCAGGACGGCGCAAGGAAGGGCTCAAGGGAAAGCTTGAAGGACGGTGGCAACGACGGCTTGCAGGACACCTTGCGAGACGGTTTGCAAGACACCTTACAAGACGCCTTGCAAGACGCCGCCGCCGTCTGGGCCGCCATCCCCACCAAGGTGAGTACGCTGCATCGTCTGCTGGGCAGCCGCCCCGGCACGCGGCGCTTCCGCCATGATCGCGACAATCGCCTGGCGCTGGACGTGCTGGTCGTCGATGAAGCTTCGATGGTGGACCTGGAGACCATGGCCGCTGTGCTGGAGGCGTTGCCGCCCAACGGCCGCCTGATCCTGCTGGGCGACCAGGACCAGCTGGCTTCGGTGGAAGCCGGCGCGGTACTGGCCGACCTTTGCGTGCATGCGCGTGAAGGTCGTTACACCCCGGCCACGCGTGATTGGCTGGAACAGGTCTGCGGCCAGCGGTTGCCGCAGCCACGCATCGACCCGCAAGGCGCCGCGCTGGATCAGGCCGTGGTCATGCTGCGGCACAGCCACCGCTTCGCCGCCGACAGCGGCATCGGCCGGCTGGCCGTGGCCGTCAATGAGGGCGATGTGCTGGCCGCGCGGATGTTCTGGCAGATCCCGGACGCGGACGTGAACAAACTGGTGGGCGCCGCCTGCGAGCGCGCATTCCCGGCGCTGGTCCTGGACGGCTACGCCGCCTATCTGGCGGTCCTGCGCCAGGGGCCGGCCGATACCGATCCGCGGACCCTGGACGCGTGGGCCGCGGCCATCCTCCAGCAACATCAACGCTTCCAGTTGCTGGCGACCCTGCGCAACGGCGAGTGGGGGGTCGAGGGCCTGAACCAGCGCGCGGCCCGGCTGTTGTTGGAACAAGGGCTGATCACCCAGGCCGACGGCTGGTACGCCGGACGGCCAGTCCTCGTTACGCACAACGACTATGCCTTGGGCCTGATGAACGGCGATATCGGCATCACCTTGCCGGTGCCCGGCGCGGACCCGCACGCCGCGGCTGGCCTGGCCGGTGCCAACGCCGATGCGCGAGACCCCGCCATGACCTTGCGCGTGGCCTTCACCAGCAGCGACGGCAGCGGCCGCATCAAATGGGTGCCGCCCAGCCGGTTGCAATCGGTGGAGACCGTCTACGCCCTGACGGTGCATAAATCGCAAGGCTCGGAATTCGAACACGCGGTGGTGGTGCTGCCCGAACGCCTCAGCCCCATTCTCACGCGCGAACTGCTTTACACCGGCATCACCCGGGCGCGCCGGCAGTTGACGCTGCTCAGCCCGGGCGGCGAGGCTATCCTGGAACAAGGCATGGTGCGCCAGGTGCGCCGAGCCAGCGGCCTGTTTCCCGAACGCAGCGACGGCGCGGGCGAGGACGTGTCCCTCACCGATCAGGCGCCAGGTACAGGCTCTCCTTGATCTCTTCCATCACCACATAGCTGCGCGACTCCGCCGAGTTGGGCAGCCGCCGCAGCATCTCGCCCAGCAGATGGCGATAGGCCGCCATTTCGCTCAGGCGCGCCTTGACCAGGTAGTCGAAGTCGCCCGAAACCAGATGGCATTCCATGATTTCGGGAATGAGCATCAGCTCCTTGCGCACTTTCTCGAACACGTCGCCGGACTTGGCCGACAGCTTGATCTCCAGGAACACCAGCAGGCTTCTGCCCAGCGCGTTGGGGTTGACCCGCGCGTGGTAGCCGGTGATCACGCCCTCGCGTTCCAGCCGCCGCACACGCTCCGTGCAGGGCGTCGCCGACAGCCCCACCTGATCGGCCAATTCGGTCATGGAAAGGCGGCCGGCGCGCTGCAGGATATCGAGGATTTTGAGGTCGGTGCGATCGAGTTCGCGCATTTCACTGTCCGAGGCGTAAAAATGGGTACGGCATCCCGCATATTACCCAGCCCTCATTAAAATTTCAGTGAAATTCACTGCCTATGAGTGCTTAGACTACACCTTTCTACTTCTCTTTTTCACGGTGTCCGCTATGCGTGTCCTGGTTCTCGGCGGTGGCGTCATAGGCACTACCACGGCCTACTACTTGTCGCGTCAAGGCGCGTCCGTCACTCTGATCGACCGCCAGGCCGGCGCGGCCCAGGAAACTAGCTACGGCAACGCCGGCCAGGTTTCGCCGGGCTATTCAACCCCCTGGGCGGCACCCGGCATTCCGCTGAAGGCACTCAAGTGGATGTTCCAGCGGCATGCGCCGCTGTCGATCCGGCCGGACTGGACGATGGACCAGTTGCGCTGGATGGGCGCCATGCTGGCCAATTGTTCACCGCAGCGTTATGCCATCAACAAAGAGCGCATGCTGCGCTTGTCCGAATACAGCCGCGACTGCCTGCGCGCCTTGCGCCAGGACACCGGCGTCCAGTACGAACAGCGCACCGGCGGCACTTTGCAGTTGTTCCGCGACCCGTCGCAGATGCAGGCGGCGCGGCGTGACATCGCCGTGCTGGAAGAAAACCGGGTGCCTTATGAGCTGCTGACCGCGGCCGACCTGTACCGGGCCGAGCCGGCGCTGGCGGCCGCCGCCTCCCGCCTGGCCGGTGGCCTGCGCCTGCCCAATGACGAAACCGGCGACTGCCGCCTGTTCACTGTCCGGCTGGCGCAGATCGCCGCCAGCCAGGGCGTGCAATTCCGCTACAACGGCGACATCCGCGCCATCGAGGCCCGCGACGGCCGCATCGTCGGCGTCCAGGTCGACGATGACATACTCGAGGCGGACCGCTACGTGGTGGCCTTGGGCAGCTACAGCCCGCGTCTGCTCAAGCCCCTGGGCATCCACCTGCCGGTCTACCCGGTGAAAGGCTATTCGCTGACCATCCCGATTACCGACGCGCGTAAAGCGCCGGTTTCCACCGTGCTCGATGAAACCTACAAAGTGGCGGTGACGCGTTTCGACGACCGTATCCGGGTGGGCGGCATGGCCGAACTGGGCGGTTTCGATCTGCGCCTGAACCCGCGCCGGCGCGAAACCCTGGAACGGGTGGTCAATGATCTGTATCCGGGCAGCGGCAACGTGGCAGCCGCCGAGTTCTGGACAGGCTTGCGGCCGATGACACCCGACAGCACGCCGGTAGTAGGGGCCACCCCCTTCCATAATCTCTTTTTGAATACCGGCCACGGCACCTTGGGTTGGACCATGTCCTGCGGATCGGGCAAGCTGCTGGCCGACCTCATCACCGGCCAAACGCCGGCCATCTCGGTATCGGGCCTGGATATTTCGCGCTACGGCATTGCCCGCCACGCGCCGGCGACGGAAGCGCTGGCCTGATTCCTGGCCACCGGCTGCCCTTGCAGCACGGCCAGCAAGGCGCTGGTGGAATAAGGTTTTTCCAGCAGTTCGAAATCCTGCACGCCTTTCTCGGCCAGCACATGGCTGTAGCCGCTGGTGAGCACCACGCGCAGGCCGGGCCAACGCTGGCGGATGGCCGCGCCCAGCTCGATGCCGCTCATGCCCGGCATGACCACGTCGGAGAACACCAGATCGAAGGCACCGTCCACGTGGGCCAGCGTGTCCAGCGCGCTGGCGCCGTCCGTGGCCCAGGTGACGTCCACACCCAGTTCGGTGAGTACGTTGCTGGCAAAACCGCCCACGGCTTCGTTGTCTTCCACCAGCAAGACCCGGCGCGCCACCAGGGGCGGAGTGGTAACAGCGTCCGCATCGGTGACGGTATCCGCATCGGCGGCGCCGGTGGCCGCTGACGGCTCCGACAGGGCGGTCGGCGTGACCCGCGGGAAATACAGCGTGAACGTCGTCCCCACCCCCAGTTCCGTCTGCACGTCGACCTCGCCGCCGGACTGCTTGGCGAAACCGTAGGCCTGGCTCAGGCCCAGGCCGGTGCCCTGGTTCACGCCCTTGGTGGTGAAGAACGGTTCGAAGATGCGCGACAGCACGTCGGGCGGAATGCCGCTACCCGTGTCCCTGACGCTGACCGCGACGAAAGCGCCCTGGGCGCCCGCATGATTGCGCACCGCCGGCAGCTTGTCCGTGTTCCACGCCGCGATGCGCAACGCGCCGCCGCGCGGCATGGCGTCGCGTGCGTTGACGACCAGGTTCAATACGGCCGTCTCGAACTGGCTGGGATCGGCGCGGATCTGGTCCAGCCCTGCCGGCAGGTCGAGTTCCACTCGGATCGGCGAGCCCACTGAAGTCAGGATGATGTGCTCCATCCCCTTCAAGCGTTGCGCCACGTCGAAGGTTTCCGGGCGCAGCGGTTGCTTGCGGGCGAAAGCCAGCAGTTGGCGCGTCAATTCCCCCGCGCGCGCAGCCGTGTCGACGATCGCCGCCAGAAAGCGGTCACGCTTTTCCGGCGCCAGGTCGGGACGGCGTAATAATTCGGCCGACGACCGGATCACCGTCAGCAGGTTGTTGAAGTCGTGTGCCACGCCGCCGGTAAGGCGGCCGATGGCTTCCATCTTCTGCGCCTGGCTCAAGGCATCGCGGCTGCGGTCCAGTTCCAGCTGGGCCTCGCGCCGTTCCGTGACGTCGCGAGTGATCTTGGCATAGCCGAGGAAATTACCGCTTTCGTCATGGATGGGGTCGATCACCACCATGGCCCAAAAGCGCCGCCCGCCTTTGCGCACGCGCCAGCCTTCATGCAGATACTTGCCCTTGATGCGCGCGGTTTCCAACGCGTGCCAGGGCTCGCCGCGCTCGCGGTCTTCGTCCGTGTAGAACATGGAGAAGTGGCGGCCAATCACTTCTTCTTCGCGATACCCCTTGATCGCCTGCGCGCCGGTATTCCAGTTGGAGATGCAGCCGTCCGGATCGAGCATGTAGATCGCGTAATCGCGCACGCCCTGCACCAGCAGGCGGAAGCGTTGTTCGCTGGCGAAAAGGGCATCGCGCGTCGCTTTCTTGTCGCTGATGTCGCGCGTGACCTTGGCATAACCGATGATGGTGCCGTCGGCCGCGCGCACGGGATCGATCACCACGCTGCACCAGAACCGGCTGCCGTCCTTGCGCACGCGCCACCCTTCGGCTTCGAAGCTGCCGTGCTCGGCGGCCGTGCGCAGCGCGATGGCGGGCCGGCCGCTGGCGCGATCCTCTTCGGTGTAGAAGCGGGAGAAATGCTGGCCGATGATCTCGCTGGCCGAATAGCCCTTGAAGCGTTGCGCGCCCGGGTTCCAACTGCTCACGTAGCCGTTCGCATCGAGCAGGTAGATCGCGTAGTCACGAATGGCGTCGACCAGAAGCGTGGTGCGCTGGTCGTTGCTCATTTGCATCGTGGAAATGCGCGGCGCGGGAACGGGTTCGGTCATCGTCTTCGGGTGGGCGGCGGATGCCGCTGGAAAGTCTAGCGCAAACCGGGGTCATTGCCCTGCTCATCCAGGGAAAACCTGCACATAAAAGACAACTTATGCAATGAATCGCGGCGCCACCTTGTTCGCGATGTACTGCCGCAGCCAGGCATGGCCGCTGTCATCCTGATAACGCTCATGCCAATACAGGCTTACCGACAAGGGCGGCAATTTCAGTGGCGGGTCCAGCAGGACCAGGCCGTTCTGCGCGGCGGCCGCCCGCGCGATGCTCAGGGGCATGGTGGAAATCAGGTCCGAGGCCGCCACCACATACGGGCAGACCATATAGCTGGACAGGGTAGCGGCCACCGTGCGCTGCCGATTATTGCTTTGCAGCAGCCGGTCGATGGCGCTGCTGAAGTAACCGGTATGCGCGGCCAGGTCCACATGGCCGTAGCGCAGATAGGCATCCAGGTTCCAGCGCCGCCGCAGGCAGGGATGCTGCTCGCGCACGATGCAGACGGCCGGCTCTTCGTAGAGAAAACGCGCGCGCAGATTGGGTGAGGGGTCGGGGAAATAGCCGGCCAGCAGTTCGACGTGGTTGGTGTCCAGCATGCTCATGCCGTGCAGCAGGCGCGCCGGCATGACCCGCAGACTGATGTGCGGGGCGTCCTGCGCCAGCCCCGGCAGCACGCGCGGCAGCAGGGTGAACTGCATATAGTCGGTGGCATAGAGCGACACCGTGCGCGTCGAACGGCGCGGGTCGAACGCTTCCTGCTCGCCCGTGGCCCGCCGCCAGCGCGCCAGCAGCGGTTGGAATTCCTGCAGCAAGGCCAGCCCTTGGGGCGTGGGTTGCCAGGACGTGTTCTCGCGCACCAGCAAGGGATCGTTGAACAGCTTGCGCAGGCGTCCCAAGGCCGCGCTCATGGCCGGCTGGCTGATGCCCACCTGCTCCGCCGCGCGCGACACGCTGCGACAGGTCATCAAGGCATCGAAGTGAACCAGCAGATTGAGGTCGGGATGCTTCATGTGGGCGAGACATAAATGACGTTTATGTGACTATAGATGCAAAACGCAGACGGCTGGCCTGTCCGGATCCTAGGATGTTCCCGTAGCCAAAAAGCCGGGGCCGACGTGGCCACCGTGTCACGACCTACAAGGGGAATACCGATGAATGCAGGCTTTATCCGAAGATGCGGCGTCTTCGCCGTCGGCGCCACCTTGGCGCTCTCCACCCTGTCCGCCATGGCTGCCTGGCCCAATGACAAGATCATCCGCCTGGTGGTGCCCTTCGCCGCCGGCGGGTCGACCGACCTGATCGCGCGCAAGCTGGCCGAAGGCTTGAGCAAGCAGCTGGGCGGCAATGTGATCGTGGAAAACCGTCCTGGCGCGGGCGGCACGGTGGGTACCGATTACGTCGCGCGCCAGCCGGCCGACGGCTACACCATCCTGATGGGCTCCGTCAGCACGCACGGCAGCGCGCCGTGTATCTACGCCAAGCTGCCTTATGACGCCGGCCGCGACTTCACGCCACTGGCGGTCGTGGCGACCATACCCAACGTCATCGTGATCAACAAGGATGTGCCGGCCAACAATCTGCAGGAATTCGTCCAGCTGCTGAAGAAGGATCCGGAGAAGTACACCTATGCCTCCAATGGTCCGGGCACGTCCAACCATCTGGCGTCGGCGCTGTTCACCAGCACCGCGGGCGTGAAGATGACGCACGTCCCGTACCGTGGCTCCGGCCCGGCATTGATCGATCTGCTGGGCGGCCAGGTCAACATGATGATGGACGTGGTGATGACGTCCTACCCCTACATCAAGGAAGGCAAGATCCGCGCGCTGGCGGTGACCTCCACGCAACGCAGCAAGCTGCTGCCCGACGTGCCCACGGTGGCCGAGTCGGGCTATCCCGGCTTCGAGGCCATGGTCTGGTTCGGCATGCTGGCGCCCGCGCATCTGCCGACCGATATCCGCGACCGTCTCAGCAAGGCCATCGTCGATGTGCAGAATGGACCATCGCTCAAGCCCTATCTGGAAGAGCAGGGCGCTGAAGTGTCCAGCATCGCCAACGACGCTTTCGGCAGCATGATCAAAAGCGAAACCGAGAAATGGTGCAAGGTCGTCAAGCAGGCCAATATCCGCCTCGATTGACGCTGGCCGCGCCGTTGCAGGCGCGGCGCGCCACCCCAACACCGATATCCACAGGATGACAACGATATGTACCGTATCGGCATAGACGTCGGAGGCACGTTCACCGACTTCACCATGATAGACGAGGGTACCGGCGAAGCCGGCGCCGGCCTCGCCAATACAGACGGTGCCCTTGCTGGCCGCGCCACTACCGGCCGTGTCCATTTCCACAAAGTCCCATCGACGCCGCATGATCCTTCGCAGGCCATCGCCACCGGCATCGAAGGGATGTTGCGCGAGCATGGTGTGCACCCCTCGCAGGTGTCGCACGTCGGCCATGGCACCACCGTTGCGACCAATCTGATCATCGAACGCAAGGGCGCGGCGGTGGGCCTGATCACCACGCGCGGCTTCCGTGACGTACTGGAGATCGGCCGCCAGACCCGCCCGCATCTGTACGACTACAGCGTCGGCAAGCCCCCGGTGGCGGTGCCGCGCCAGTTCCGCATCGAAGTGGGCGAGCGCATCGAAGCCAGCGGCCGCGTGCGTGAGGCGCTGGACGAAACCGCGGTGCGACAGGCGGCGCGGTATTTCGGTGAACAAGGCATAGCCGCGGTCACGATCTGCTTTCTGCATTCCTATCGCAATCCCGCGCACGAACAGCGCGCCCGCCAGATCGTCGCCGAGGAGATGCCTGACGCGTACATCAGCCTGTCCAGCGAAGTGCTGCCGGAGTTCCGCGAATACGAGCGCCTGTCGACCACGGTGCTCAACGCCGCCGTGGGCCCGCGCATGGCACGCTATCTGGAATTGTTCCTGCAACGCGTGCGGGAACTGGGCATCGCCCATGAACCGCACACGGTGCACTCGAACGGCGGCCTGATGTCGATCGCCAGCGTACGCCAATTCCCGGTGCGTACCTGCCTGTCGGGCCCGGCCGCCGGCGTGGTGGGCGCGGCGGCGGTGGGACGCGTGATCGGGAGCCCCAATCTGGTGACCTTCGATGTGGGCGGTACCAGCACCGACGTTTCCCTGATCTGCGACGGCAAGCCGCTGTTCACGTCGCATCGCCAGGTGGCCGGCTATCCGGTGAAGACGCCCATGGTCGATATCCACGTCATCGGCGCGGGCGGCGGCAGCATCGCCTGGATGGACGACGCCGGCGCGCTCAAGGTAGGCCCGCACAGCGCTGGTGCGGTGCCCGGGCCGGTGGGCTATGGCCGCGGCGGCGTCGAGCCGACCATCACCGATGCCGAGATCGCCTTGCAGCGTCTGAATCCCGTGTCCTTGCTCGATGGCCGCATGCCCGTGTTTGCCAAGGAAGCACGCACCGTCATCGAGGAAAAAGTCGGCAAGCCGCTGGGCCTGGGCGTGGAAGCCGCGGCCGAAGGCATCCTGCGCATCGCCACCGCCAACATGAGCCGCGCCATCCGCGCGGTGTCGACCGAACGTGGCCATGATCTGTCGCGTTTCGCGCTGTTCGCCTTCGGCGGCGCGGGCCCGCTGCACGCGGTGGAAGTGGCCGAAGAGTGCGGCATCCCACGCGTCATCGTGCCGCAGGAGCCGGGCACCATGTGCGCGCGCGGCATCCTGCTCAGCGACATTTCCTTCGACTTCGTGCGTAGCGAGATCACGCTGGCCAGGCCGGAAGGCTGGACCAATGTGGCTGCCATCTTCGACGCGCTGCGCGACCAGGCGCAAAGCTGGCTGGCGACCGAAGGCGTGTCCGCGGCGCTGCGGGCCACGCATTGCGCCATCGACGCGCGCTACGAAGGCCAGAACTTCGAAGTGCAGGTGCCGCTGGACGACATCGGTCCGGACGGCCTGGCGGCCTTCATTGCCGCGTTCGGCCAGGCCCATGAACGCGAGTACGGCTACACCGTGGACGACCGCGCCATCCAGATCATCAATTGCCGCGTGCAGGCGGTGGGGCAGGTCATCAAGGCCCCCCTGGCGCCGCGCCATGTCGACGGCACGGTGGACGGCGCCCGCATCGGTGCGCGTTCCAGCTACTTCGGCGCCACGCATGGCTGGGTCGACACGCCCGTGTTCGACCGCAACCGCCTGCCCACGGGCGTGGCCTTCCGGGGCCCGGCCCTGGTCGAGGAAATGAGTTCCACCACGATCATCGGTGTCGGCCATCACGCCATCGTCGATGACTACGGCAACCTGATCATCACCCTGCGAGGTTAGGACCATGACCGAGATCCAACGCACTGACGACGATCTGGCCGATCCTATCGGCATGGAGGTTTTCTGCAACCGGCTGCTGTCGATTACGGAAGACATGAACAACACCCTGGTGCGAGCCTCGTTCTCCACCAACATCAAGGAACGCAAGGACTGCTCGGTGGCACTGTTCGACGCCGCCGGCCGGCTGGTGGCGCAGGGCACGCAGATTCCCCTGCATCTGGGTTCGCTGGACGGCGCCATGCGCGCCATCCTGACGCATTTCCCGGTGGAGAAAATCGTCGATGGCGATATCTTCATCTGCAACGATCCCTACCTGGCCAACGGCAGTCACCTGCCGGACATCAACATCGTCACGCCGGTATTCTGGGAAGGCACGCTGCGCTTCTTCGCGGCCAATATCGCCCACCATTCCGACGTCGGCGGTCCCGTGCCGGGGTCGATCGCGGGTGGGTTGGGTTCCATCTTCGCCGAAGGCATCCGCATTCCGGTCAGCCGCATCGCCCGGGCCGGGCAGATCGACGAAGACCTGTTCAATCTGATCTGTGCCAACACGCGCGATCCTGAAGAACGCCTGCTCGATCTGCGGGTGCAGATGGCCACCAACCGCCGCGGCGCCGCCGCGGTGCAAGGCCTGATCCGCCAGATGGGTCTGGACGCCGTGCTGCGCTCGGTCGACGACGTCATCCGCTATACGCGCCGCCGCCTGCTCAATCGCATCGCTGAATTGAAGCAGGGCAGCTACACCTTCCACAGCGACCTGGACGACGACGGCATGGGCGGCGATCCCGTGCGCATCCAGGTCACGCTGACAGTACGCCCGCAGGGCCTGCATTTCGATTTCACGGGGTCGGGCAAACAGGCGCGCGGCGCCATGAACCTGCCGGTGAACGCCTTGCGCGCGTCGGTGTACTACGCGGTGAAGGCTTTGCTGGACCCCGACATCGCGCCCAATGCCGGCTTGTTCGAGCCCATCACGGTGGAGGCGCCCCTGGGCACCATCACCAATCCCGAACATCCCGCCGCCGTGGGGGCGCGGTCGATCACCGCGCAGAAGGTCGCCGGCGCCATCTTCGGCGCTTTCCGTGGCCTATTGCCGCCGGAAAAAATCATGGCATCGGGCAATGATTGCTGCCCGGCCATCGTGTTTTCCGGCAAATGGGGCACGCGGCCTGGCGAGTTCGTGTATCTGGAAACCCTGGGCGGCGGCGCCGGCGCGCGCTACGACAGCGATGGCATGGACGCCATCCACGTGCACATGACGAACACGTCCAATCTGCCGGTGGAGGCGCTGGAGAACGAGTATCCGCTGCTGATGGACGAGTACGCGATGATTCCCGATTCGGGCGGCGCCGGGCGCACGCGCGGTGGCATGTCCATCGCCAAGCAGATTCGCGCGCTGGTGCCGGGCATCGTGTTTTCCGCCCGTTCGGACAGCCATACCGTGGGTGTGGCGACCGGCGTGGACGGTGGCGCCGACGGCCGCCGCGCGCGCTTGTTGCGCAACTTCGGCACCGCGCGGCAGGAGGAGTTGTTTTCCAAGACCGCCAACATCACGCTGCAGGCGGATGAGAGTGTGCGCATCGAAACACCGGGGGGCGGCGGCTATGGCGCTCCGGCGGCACGTGCCGACCGCGCCCTGCAGCGCGACCTGCTCGACGGCAAGGTCACCCTGGCGGCCGCGCAGTCCGCCTACGGGGCCAGTGTCGAAGCCTTGGCGACCGTGGCCGGACCGGTGCTCAAGCCGGCGGGCGGCAAGGGCTGAGGCAAGCGCCGTCCGCCGGTCGGCTTCAGTCGACGATGAACAGCTTGGCGCCGCCGTCGGTCGACGAGCGGTGCGCTTCGGCCTGGTCGGCCACCTGGTAGCTCATGCCTGGCAACAGCGTGAAACGGCGGCCGTCTTCCAATTCCGTATCCAGGCGCCCTTCCAGGCACAGCAGGATGTGGCCCTTGCTGCACCAGTGGTCGGCCAGGTAGCCGGGGGTGTACTCCACCATGCGCACGCGGATGTCGCCAAACTGGCGCGTGCGCCATAGCGCATGGCCGGTGTCGCCGGCGTGCCGGGTGGGTTCGATGGTGGACCAGTCCGTGGTGCCGAAGGGGATGTTGTTGATCTGCATGCCTGCTTCTCTCAATCGCGGAAGTTATCGAATTGCAGCGGCAGGTCGACGTCCGTTTTCTTCAGCAGCTGGATGGCCGTCTGCAGATCGTCGCGCTTCTTGCCGGTGACGCGCAGCTTGTCGCCGGTGATCTGCGTTTCCACCTTGAGCTTGGCGGCCTTGATGGCGGCGATCAGCTTCTTGGAAACGGCCTGTTCGATGCCTTGCTTGAGCGTGATCTTCTGGCGAGCGCCGCCCAGGTTGACGTTGGCGTCGGCCACGTCGATGCAACGCGGATCGATGCCGCGCGCGGTCAGGCGGCCGCGCAGGATGTCCAGCATCTGCTTGAGCTGGAATTCGGAAGGCGCGACCTGGGTGACCACGAACTCTTCCAATTCGTATTTGGCGTCGGTCCCCTTGAAATCGAAACGGGTCGACAGTTCACGGTTGGCCTGGTCGATGGCGTTGCTCAATTCGTGTTTGTTGACTTCGGAAACGACGTCAAAAGAAGGCATGATGGTGTCCTGTTGCAATGATGAAACGTGCGGGGCGCGGCGGTAAGCTGATTCAGGGACGCCTGATTCGACTGGGCCCGCCCTTGGGCAAAGCGCTGCGGCAAGCCCCCGGTAGCAAGCCGCTACAAAAGCCGGCATTTTCCCACGCTTGACGCTGGCCCGCGACTTGCCCGCGACCGCGTTATGCTAACTCTCCGCACGGCAAGAGGAAAATCCCATGCAATCTGGCCACCCGATCTCTTCGAGGCAGGTCGCGATCAGACAACGCGCGCAGCGCACCATCGCCCTGTTCGAAGCGTTCAAGGGCCTGGCGGCGCTGGCGGCCAGCATCGGTCTGCTGGGCCTGCTGCACCACGATCTGCGTCAAATCGTGATCGATCTCATCGGCCACTTCGGACTGGACCCCGGCGGCCGTTATCCGCATACGCTGCTGCACTATGCCGACGTGCTGCAGGACACCAGCGTGCGCCTGCTGGTCAGCCTGGCCGGCGCCTACGTCGCCGTGCGCCTGATCGAGGCCTATGGCCTGTGGCATGACCGGGTCTGGGGGGAATGGCTGGGCGCGCTGTCGGGAGCTATCTACATCCCTTTCGAGGTGCGCCACCTGGTGCATTCACCGTCTGTGTTTTCCGCCCTGGTGGTGCTGGCGAACGTCCTCATCGTGCTGTTCCTGGCATCGCAGCTGTGGCGGCGCCGGCGCGGCGGCCTGGCGCGCGCCTGAGTCAATGCGTGCGTCCGCGCACTTCCACCCGTTGGCTCCATTCCATGGCGGTCTTGACCACCAGGGTCACCAGGGCCATGCAGGCCAGCAGGGCGGCGGCGGTGAAGGCGCCAACGGTCTTGTAGTCGTCGTTGAGCTGCTCGATCAGCAACGGCAGGGTGACGGTCTTGCCGCGGATTGCTCCCGATACCACTGAAACCGCACCGAATTCCCCGACCGCGCGGGCGTTGGTGATCACGGTGCCATACAGCAATGCCCACTTGATGTTGGGCAGCGTGATGTGGCGGAAGATCTGCCAGCCGCGCGCGCCCAGGGTCAGCGCCGCGTATTCTTCATCGCTGCCCTGCGCCTGCATCAAGGGAATCAGGATGCGCGCGACGAAAGGCGAGGTCACGAACACCGTCACCATCACGATGCCGGGCCAGGCGAACATCAGCTGAATATCGTGCCGGCTCAGCCAGCCGCCCAACGCGCTCTCGGCGCCATAGATCACCAGATAGCACAGGCCCGCCACCACTGGTGACGTAGCGTAGGGAATATCGACCAGCGTGGTCAGGATGGCGCGGCCGCGGAACTCATAGTGCGTGACGCACCACGCCAGCATGATGCCGAACACGATGTTGATCGGCACCGTCAGCACGGCCGCCAGCAGCGTCAGCATGATGGCGTGCTGCATATCGCTGTCCACCAGGTTTTCCACCAGAATGGACCAGCCGCCCGACAGGGCGCGGGCGAAGATCAGGATGAGCGGCAGCAACAGCAGCAGGGTCGCGCCCGCCACGCCGATGGCGATGAGCGTCCACTGACGCCAGTTCTTGGGTTTGCGCATCTGGGTGTCCTCAGCGGCCCGGCCGCTGCCACGGCAGCAAGCGGGTTTGCAGGATTTGCAGGCTGAACAGCAGCAGCAGCGACGCCGCCAGCACCACGGTGGCGATGGCGGACGCGGCCGGATAGTCGAATTCGGACAGGCGGACGAAGATCATCAGCGAAGTGATTTCCGTCTTCAGCGGGATATTGCCGGCGATCATCACCACCGCGCCGAACTCGCCCAGGCTGCGAATGAAGGCCTGCGAGGCGCCGGTGAACAGCGCCGGCACCAGGGCCGGCAGCAGCACGCGCCAGAAAGTCTGGCGGTCATTGGCCCCCAGCGTGTGGGCGGCTTCCTCGTATTCGGGACCGATCTCGGCCAGTACCGGCTGCACCGAGCGCACCACGAAGGGCAGGCTGGTGAAGATCATGGCGATGGTCAGGCCGGGAAAGGCGTAGCTGATCTTGTAGGGGGCGAACCATTGCCCCACCCAGCCGCCCTGCGCCAGCAGCACCGACAGCGTCAGGCCGGCCACCGCGGTCGGCAGGGCGAAGGGCAGGTCGACCAGCGCGTCCAGGAACAGCCGGCCGGGAAAGCGGTAGCGTTCCAGGATCCAGGCCAGCAGCAGGCCGAACACCAGCACCACCGCGGTGGAAATGGCCGCGCCTTCCAGGGTGACGCGATAACTGGCCACCACGCGCGGGTCGCTGATGGCGCGCCAGTACTGCGCCAGGCTCATTTCGCTGGTGTAGGCGAACAGCGCCGCGATGGGGAAGAGAATCACCAGCGAGATATAAAGACTGCTCACGCCGAAGCTCAGGCCGAAGCCGGGCAGGGTGGGTTTTTGCAGGAAGAATTTCGGCATGGGCCTGGCGTGGATGAAAAGCCGAACGGCCGCCTTGGTGGCGGCCGGTACGGATGGATGGCACGGGTAGCAATGCCTTGGGCGGAACGGCTCGGGAAGAAATGCCCCGGGCGGGAAGGCCCCGGGCGGGAAAGCCCCGGGCAGGAAAGCCCCGGGCCGGCGGCGATGCTACTTGCCGGCCAGCAATTGGTCCAGCACGCCGTTAGCCGAGAAGTGTACCTTCGTGATGTTGTCCCAGGTACCCAGCACGTCCGTCGGGTTGATCAGGCGGATCTCCGGGAATTGCGCGGCATTGGCCTTGACCACCTGGGGATCACGCACACGGTAGTAGAACCCGGCCAGCAAAGCCTGGATTTCCGGCGTGTACTGGAACTTCAGATAGGTTTCCGCCAGCTTTTCCGTGCCCTTTTCCTTGGCGACCTTGGAGACGATGGCCACGGGGAATTCGGCCAGTACGCTGACGGGCGGCACCACCACTTCGAAGCCCTGGGCCTTGAATTCATCGCTCTTGGCGATGTTGTTGACTTCGGATTCGAACGTCAGCACGGCGTCGCCCTGATTGTTCTGGGCGAAAGCCACCGTCGCACCGCGGCCGCCGGTGGGGAAGCTTTCGACGTTGTGCAGCAGTTTGCCGACGAAGGCGCGCGTCTTGGCTTCGTCGCCCTTGAATTTCTCGTTGGCGTAGAGCCAGGCGGCCAGATAGGTGTAGCGCGCGTTGCCCGACGTCTTGGGATTGGGGAACACCACCTTCACATCGTCGCGCACCAGGTCGTCCCAAGTCTTGATCTGCTTGGGGTTGCCCTTGCGCACCAGGAAAGCGATGGTGCTGTAGTAGGGCGAGCTGTTGTTGGGGAAGTGCTGCTGCCAGTTCTTCTCGACCAGGCCGCGCTGGGCCAGGATGTCGACGTCGGGCACCTGGTTGAAAGTCACCACGTCGGCCTTCAGGCCCTGGATGATGGACTGGGCCTGGCGCGACGTGCCGCCGAAGGATTGCTCGATCTTGATCTTCGTATCGTTGCTCTTGTTCCAGCTTTCCTCGAACTTCGGATTGATGGCGGTAAACAATTCACGCGCCACGTCATAGGACGAGTTCAACAGAACCTGGGGCTGTTGGGCCTGGGCGGCGGTGCCGGCCAGCAGGGCGGCAGCGGTGAAGGAGGCGGCGAAAAGACGGCTGATCAAGGAAGGCTCCGCGAAAACGGGGTGGTCCGGCAGCGTGACCGCAGGGCCCGCCGATCCGGTGGCATCCTGCGCAAGCGTATCGCGCTGTAACTGGTCTGGATGATGCCGGGGAGCCTAACTAACGTAAAAGAATAAATATTGGTTTGTATATTTCTTATGGAAATAAAAGAGGCCCCAGACCAACAACGTGGCAGCCTTTACCCTACTAAGGACGTCCCCCGCCCGAGGCGGCGGTCCGAGACCCTTGCTTTCTTTTCTAAGGAACTCCGATGAACCTCATCCCCGCGGCAAATTCGCCCGGATCAGCAGACCGGCCACCGAATCCGTCGGAGGAATATTCGGCAAGGTGTCACCGGGTCCGTACCACTGGGCATCGATGATCTCGGTGCCGTCGACCTTGATGTCACCGTCCAGATACTCGGCGGTGAAGGCCAGCATCAGCGAATGGGGGAAAGGCCAGGACTGGCTCTGGAAATAGCGCAGCTGATGCACCCGCAGCCCGACTTCCTCCAGGACTTCCCGGTGCACGGTTTCCTCCAGCGACTCGCCGGCTTCCACGAAACCCGCCAGCGCGCTGTAGCGGGCCGCAGCGAAATTCGCGTTGCGCGCCAGCAGAATGCTGTCGCCCTTCTTGATCAACACCATCATCGCCGGCGAAATACGCGGATAGTTGCTATGGCCGCAATTCGGGCACTTCAGGCAGAACTCATGCGCGACCCGCTCCGTCGGCGTCGCGCATACGCCGCAATGGCGATGCGTGCGTGCCCACTCGGCTACCTGGAAAGCGCGGCCGGCCAGCACGCCGGCGGGCGCCTCCAGTTCGCCCATCACTTCCCGCAGGCGACGGAACACATAGCCGGGGGGCGGTGCGCTGTCCCGGGCCAGCGCCAGCGCCAGACAGGGTTGGCCGCGATGGGTCCCCACGGCCTGCCAGGCCGCTTGCGCATCGGCCAGATGATGGCGGATATCGTCCAGAGGCAGCACCGCGCCATCCTCGCGCACCAGCAGTTCACCCCCACGGAAGGCGAAGAGATAGGCCCCGAGGGGGGCCGAGGCGAGCCCGGAGGCAAGCGGCGAGGCCGACGCAGGGGCAGCGGCCGACGAGGCCGACGGGAGTGAAGAGGGCGATGATGGCGACGAGGACGACGAAAGCGGCATGAGCAAATCCTGGGCGTGTTCGGTGATCAGAGGGCGGTGAGCCAGGCGGCGCATCCGCGATGATCCAAAAAAATCGGATCCTGAAGTGCAAAGCCCCTTGCGTGGCAAGGGGCTTGGAGAGCTGTCTGTGCGCGCATCAAAGGGATCAGCCCTTGAGCGCCTTTTCGATTTCCGCGTGGAATTCCTTGGGATCATAG
Source organism: Bordetella sp. LUAb4 (assembly GCF_021325795.1). GTDB lineage: Bacteria > Pseudomonadota > Gammaproteobacteria > Burkholderiales > Burkholderiaceae_B > Bordetella_C. The sequence goes on from NZ_JAHPZX010000003.1 coordinate 420,864, forward strand.
TCGCCCAGGTAGCGCTTGACGATACGCCCTTGCTTGTCGATCAGGAAGGCCGTGGGGGTCAGGCGGACGTCGCCGAACGCGCGGGCGACCTCCCCCTTGCTGTCCAGCGCTACCGTGAACGGCAGCTTGCGCGTCTGCGCGTAGTTCAGCACATAGTTGGGCGGGTCGTAGTTCATCGCTACCGCCACGGTCTGGAAGCCTTGCGCCGAATACTTGTTGTAGTCGGCGATGGTGTCCGGCATCTGCTTGATGCAGGTCACGCAGTCGGTCGCCCAGAATTTGACCAGCACCACCTTGCCGCGCAGGTCCTGCAGCGTCAGCTTCTGGCCGTCGATGGCGGCGAAGGCCACGTTGGGGGCGGCCTGCGCGGGGCGCCAGACGAACCAGGAGGCGATACCCGCCGCCACCACCAACGCAAAGACGAAGACAAGTTTTTTCATTTGATCGGTAGAGATTCAACGGCGCTGCCGCCAGCCGCGCCCGAGGTGCTGTCCGCGCCCGGGGCGTTCACGACGGGAGCCGAACCCGGCGACTTGGTGCTCGTTCCGGTCGGATCGCTATACGAACCCGACAGGCGCACCGCCTCTTCCCGGCTGATGACACTGAAGAGTTTTACCACTTTGTGCACGCCGCTGACGTCGGCGGCGGCGTTCGCGGCATATTCTCCCTCGACCTGGGTGACTTTGCCCTGAAGGAAGACGACGCTGCGGTCGGTGGTGGTGGAGATCGATCCCGACGGCACGAACTTGGTGTTCAGCAGGGCGGTACGCACCTTGGAGCTGAGCCAGGTGTCATTGGACCGCGTGCCGAAGCTGGCGGGCTGGCCCACCACCATTTCGTTGTAGACCGTCTTCACGCCTTCCTGGGTTTTCGCCAGGGTGGTGGCCTGGGTCTTGACGGCCTCGGTGGGGGCGTCGCCGGTCAGCAACACCTGGCCTTCGTAGACATTGGCGTCGACGCGCACCGTATCGCCGAATTTTTGCGAAATGGCGTGCTGGACCTTGAAGCCCAGGTTCTGGTCATCCAACTGCACGCCGGAGGTACGGCGGTCGGTGGCCACCACCGCGGTGCCGGCGGCCGCGCCGCCCACCAGGACTGGCGCCAGGCAGCCGGACAACGTCAGGGAGGCGCCGACCAAGCCCAGAACGAACAGGGTGGTACGGGCAGCACGGGCGGGAAGGGTGCAATTTCGAGTCATTATTCGGGGTCTCCCAGCAGCAAAGCATCAATTCCGTCGCACAGTGCGTGCAGCATCAGGCCATGGACCTCCTGGATCCGCATGGTGCGATCGTGCGGCACGCAGATATGGATGTCGTGATCGGTCATGAGTTCCCCAACGGTGCCGCCGCCCTTGCCGGTCAGGGCAATCACGTGGACTTCACGTTCGTGCGCGGCTTCGATGGCGCGCACGACATTGGGGGAATTTCCGCTGGTCGAGATGGCCACCAGCACGTCGCCGGGTTGGCCCAGGGCGCTGACCTGGCGTTCGTAGATCTCCTCGAAACCGTAGTCGTTGCCGACGGCGGTGAGGATGGCGGTATCGGTCGTCAGCGCCACGGCGGCCAGCGGCAGGCGTTCGCGTTCGAAGCGGCCTACCAGTTCGGCGACCAGATGCTGGGCGTCGGCGGCGGAGCCGCCATTGCCGCAGGCCAGGATCTTGCCGTTATTGGCGATGGCGCTGAATAGCATATCGGCCGCGGCGGCCAGCAGGGGCGCCAGGGCGTCGCGGCTCTGTTCATGCACGGCCACGGCGTCATCGAAGTGCGCGGTCATGCGGGCGGTCATATCCATCATGGGCGCGATTATCTCATGGGCACGCGCTCCTTTTTTCTATCCGAGGGTGACGATTTTCGATATAGGCCGGATGGCCAGGGCCCCCATCGATCAGTCATTGACCTCCTTTGGCCCATTTGCACTGGAAACTAGTCCTCGGCGAAGGCGCCGCGCAGCCAAACCTCGCCCGTGGGCCCATAAGCGATCACGTCGAAACGCACGGGCGGCAGGGCGCCGGCCCAATACTGCCGCGCCAGTCCGGGCAGCAGCTGCGCCGCCGCGCGCCGCAGCCGGCCCCGCTTGGCCCGGTCCACACTGGCCGCCGCACCGCCGTAGTTCAAGTGCGAACGCACCCGGACTTCGACCAGGACCAGCGTGTCGCCATCCCGCATGACCAGGTCGATTTCGCCCGCCTGGCAACGCAGGTTGCGCGCCAGCGGCACCAGTCCGGCTTTCGTCAACGAGGTCAACGCTTGATCTTCATAGCGGTCGCCATGGCGCCGGCTGGGGGAGCGCCGTGGCGGCGCATCCGTGTCCTGGCTGGCACGCTCCTCTGCAGTCTGGCCGCCGAGCGCTGCCTGCCGCTCCCGGCGGCGCAGGCGCTGCTGGCGTAGCCGGCACGCCTTGCGTTGTGCTTCCTGCGCCAGCTTGAACGCAATCTGCAGGGTTTCATCCACCGGTACGGTGTGCGTGGGACTGGAGGAACGGATCGCGGACATGCTTGGTCGATAAGGCGTAATGGGAGAATTCGTGGAAAGTGGCCGGGTCGCGGGCCTCAGGCCTCGCGACCCGCCCGCCGGTCTTGGTGACGGAGACGCGTCTATCTTGGACTGGCCGCGGGCGGCCGATTGTCGCGGCATGGGCGTTGTTACGGGATTGTCCATGAAGAAAGATCATCGATGGCGTGGGATGGGACTAAACTGTGGCGAAATTCTGGAGACAGGTTCCTCACCATGAATGCATCCGCCGCAAACCTGCCCGGCCAGGAAGCCTGGGCACGTATCGCTGACCGGGTAGCCGGCCAACAGTGGCCAGCATCCACGCTGTATGTCGTCGCCACGCCTATCGGCAATCTTGGCGACTTGAGCCTGCGCGCCTGGCAAGCCTTGGCGCGCGCCGACGTGATCGCCGCCGAAGACACCCGCGAAAGCCGTGTGCTGCTCGACGCCTGGGGCATCGCCACGCCCATGATATCGGCCCACCGGCATAACGAAGCCGAGGCCGCCGGCGCTATCGTCGCCCGCCTCGAACAAGGCCAGCGGGTGGCCCTGATTTCCGACGCCGGCGCCCCGGCCGTCAGCGATCCGGGTGCGCGCATCGTGCGCGCTGCCCGCGCCGCCGGTTTCGCCGTGGTCCCCGTGCCCGGTCCCAGCGCGGTCATTACCGCGCTCATGGGCAGCGGCGTGACCTCGGACGAAAATCCGGCCTACGCCTTCGCCGGCTTCCCACCGACCAAAGCCATGGCGCGCGTGCGCTGGCTGGAACGCTGGTCGGCCCTGCCCGCGCCCGTCGTGCTGTTCGAATCGCCGCACCGCGTGGTAGCCACGCTGCAGGACATGCTGGCGGTATGCGGTCCTACCCGTGAAGTCACCGTGGCACGCGAACTGACCAAGCGTTTCGAAGAGATCGCTTCCATGCCCTTGCGCGAGGTGGCGGATTGGTTCGCCGCGCAGCCGCATCGCACCCAGGGTGAATTCGTGCTGATCCTGCATTCGACCGGCGTTGAGCAGGATTCCGATGAAGCCGACGCCGCCACGGACTCCTTGCTCGATGCCCTGCTCGACGCCTTGTCCGTGCGCGACGCCGCGCGCGTGGCGGCCCGCATCACCGGCCTGCCACGTGACGTGCTGTATGCCCGCGCGCTGGACCGCAAGCAGCGCGAAGAGCAGACCGTCTGACGTCCGTCAGCGCCGCGAAATTCATGTCCTCCGTCAGCGACACCGATATCTATGCCATCGTTCCCACGCTCGTGGGGCCGATGCGCCTGGTCGCGCACGGGGAGCAATTGGTGGGCGCTTGGTTCATGGATCCGGGGGATACCGCCGCGGCCGGTTATGGGCCGGCTTATCACCCGGATACCGAAGTGGAAACCCCCGACCATCCCTTCCTGTTGGCGGCGGCCGGGCAATTGAGCGATTGGTTCGCCGGCAAGCGGCGCGATTTCGACCTGGATCTGGCCCCGCGCGGGACGGCATTCCAGCAGCAGGTCTGGCAGGCCTTGTGTGAATTGCCCTTCGGCGCCCTGGTCAGCTATGGCGACCTGGCGCGTACCGTGGGCCGCCCCGCGGCCGTGCGGGCAGTGGCTCAGGCCGTCGGCCGCAATCCCATCGCCGTCATCATCCCTTGCCATCGCATCGTCGGCAGCGACACGTCCCTGACCGGCTTCGGTGGGGGCTTGGCGCGCAAGCGCACGCTGCTCTCGCACGAAGGCCACACCTACGGCCGCCTGACCGCGAACACGCGGCGCCAGAACACCGATCCGGCGCAAGGGACCCTGGCCTGGTAGTGCACCAGGGTGCAAGACCTTCCGCGGCTGGGATCGCGGTTTCAGAGCAACGGTAGGTATGAAGGTCTCCCACTAAAGTGGGTGACCTTCCTTGGTTTCTTGGGATGTCCTGGCTCGGCCTCAGCCAAGCCAGGACCAGGATCATCTGGATCAGCGGGTGATGATGCTCGGCAGGATCCCCGTGCGGTCAGCCACCGATTGCAGCGCGGCTTCCGCGGCGTTGCGGTCGCTGTACGGACCGACATGGACACGGTAAAGATTTCCCGTCTGTGCCACCTGGGCCTGCGGCAAGCCACCCGCCGCCAAGGGACCGTTGATGCGTGACACCAGCGACTGCGCATTGCCCGCCTGGCTGAACGCACCCAGCTGCAAATACACATTGCCCGCCGTCGCCGCGCCGCTGCGCGCCAGGGCCGGCGCCGGCTTGACGGCCGGAGCGGTCGACGACCCCATGGCCGGCGTCATGGCAGCCGTTCTGCCACTGCCCGGCGTCGCGGTCGGCGCCAATGGCACCGGAATGGCCGCGGAAGGTTCGATCACCGGTGCATCGCCTTCAGCCGTCGCCGCGACCGCGGATGCATTGACGGCGGCGGTGCCGCCTGCCGCCGCCGCGGCGGCCATTTGACGCGCCTCGGCCGGCAGAATGCGTTCCACCGTCACCTCGCCGCTGCCGGGGCCGATGATGCCCAGCTTGTAGGCCGCCACATACGACAAGTCCATGATGCGGTTGTCGTGGAAAGGCCCGCGGTCGTTGACACGCACGATGACGCTCTTGCCGTTGATGGCGCTGGTCACACGTGCATAGCTGGGAATGGGCAGCGTCGGATGCGCGGCCGTCATGGCGTACATATCGTAGGACTCGCCGATCGACGTCGAGTTGCCGTGGAATTTCTTGCCATACCAGGAAGCGATGCCGCGCTGCTTGTACGGGCTGTCGGAGGTATCCGGCACATAGCGCTTGCCGAAAACGACATAAGGGCGATTGGCACCGCTGGCGTAAGGCTCGACGCGCGGCACGGCGTCCGGGATGGCTTCGATATTGGCGGGGATGTCGTCGCCCGGGCCGTCGTTGGAGTAATACCCACCGCCCCGCTTATGCCCTGTGCTGGAACAGCCGGCGATCATCGTCGCCACCACGATCACCAGGAGCAGAGATCCGATGCCACGCGGTTTCTCCGCCGTGGCCACGTGGCCACGGCCATCCGCCGCGCTTCGTTGGTGGCGGGCTTGCCGCAACCCAGGCCCCTGGAACGCTGCCGCCAGCCAGCAGGAAAAAATCGTCAAGCCATTGCGCGGCCGCGCCGCTTGGGGCCCCGCGTCGGGAGATAGATGGTCGGGGGCGGAGATGAGGCGCGGAAAGCGAAAGATCATGCGTGTTCTTCGGGTAATTGCCTGCGATGTCTCACTAGTAGAGGGGCATGGTCGCTGAAACGTTCCTTCAGCTGCTCGACAATATAAACCGAACGGTGCTGGCCACCGGTGCAACCGATTCCTACAGTTAGATAGCTGCGCGTATCTTGCGCATAGCGCGGCAGCCACTTATGGATGAATCCGCTGATGTCCTCGATCATCTGGCCGACCGCTTCGAAGCTGGCCAGATACGCGGCGACCGGTGCGTCCCGGCCGGTCAACGGACGCAGCGCCGGGTCGTAGTAGGGATTGGGCAGACAGCGAACGTCGAACACCAGGTCGGCGTCGCGCGGCACCCCGTGCTTGAAGGCGAACGATTCGAACGTGAGCAGGATGGCCTGACGGTCGACCTGGACCAGATCGCGGATCCAGGCGCGCAACTGGCCCGGGGTCAGCGATGAGGTGTCGATGACGTGTTCCTGGTCGCGCAAGGGTGCCAGCAGTTCGCGCTCGAGTTCGATGCAATCCAGCAGTGAAGGGGTCTTGCCGTGGCGTTGCAGGCGCTCGGTCAAAGGGTGGCGGCGGCGCGATTCGGAATAGCGCTGCACCAGGGTGTCGGTGTTGGCGTCGAGGAACACGACCCGCAGGCTGTTGCCCATATTGCGCAGCGTGTTGATGGCGGCGGGCAGTTCCGCCAGATCGCCGGGCGAACGCACATCGATTGCGACGGCCACCCGCTCCATACGATCATCGCGCGCACTGGCGATGAATTCCGCGAGGAATCGCACGGGCAGATTGTCGACGCATGTATATCCGGAGTCTTCCAGCAGGCGCAAAGCGACCGATTTGCCGGAGCCGGAAATGCCGGTAATTAGAACGACTCTCAACATAGTGCATCGATTGTTGCACGAAATTGCTGGATAAATATGGCTGGTCTTATAGATGTTGGCATTGCGGCGACGGCGCAGGCCATGCACAGGGGTGATCCAGCGGTTTCCATATCCACGATTCCAAACGCTTAACGTGGCCCGAGGGCCGCTGCCTTGGCGTCCTCCCCATTCAAAGCCTTTTGACCGCGCGTGTTCAGCGTCTCTCCTTTGTATCTGCTATGGTCTTGCCTGGCGCGCTGCCGAAGTTGGGCCGGCCGCCGGGTTTGTTGCATCGCACTGCTTTTTCCAATAATGAATAGGTGCGTGAACGTGTTGCCGACTTGCATCTCTCCACCTCTGGCGTGGCCTGCCCGCCTTGAATCATCGGGACGCCTTGCGCTCGCGTTGGCTGGCCCCTTGTTCGCCTTCGCTTTTGCCTTCGCCTTCGCCACGCCCAGTCATGCGCAGTCAAGTGCAGCCTCGTCAGGAGCGACCTCGGCACCGGTCACTCCGCCTGCCACAATGACGTCGGTATCGACGGCATCCACGCCAACAACAGTCGCCGCCGCGGCGACGACAGCAACGTCTCCCGGGGCCACGCTGGAGCCGGGCACCATGCGGGCGCGCCTCGCGGCCTGTACAGCCTGTCATGGGGAGCAGGGCCGGGCCGGGGCTGACGGCTACTACCCGCGCCTGGCGGGCAAGCCGCGCGACTACCTGTACCACCAGCTATTGAATTTCCGCGACGGCCGGCGCCAGTACCAACCCATGGCGCACCTGCTGCGCGACTTGCCGGACGCCTATCTGCACGACATCGCCACGTGGTTTTCAAACCAGCATCCACCTTATCCCAGCCCCGCCGCGACCCCGATCGACGCCGCGCAAATGGCGCGCGGCTATCAGTTGGTGCACCAGGGCGATGCCGCGCGCAAGCTGCCGGCCTGTAGCGCCTGTCACGGCGCCGCGTTGAGCGGCGTGCTGCCGGCCATTCCCGGCCTGCTGGGCCTGCCGCGCGACTACATCGGCGCGCAGATCGGCAGTTGGCAAAGTGGCCTGCGCCGCGCCGCCGCCCCGGACTGCATGGCCGACATCGCGCGCCGGCTGGAACCCGCCGACGTCGCCGCCGTGGCTGCCTGGCTGTCGGCGCAACCCGTCCCGCAAGGAAACACGCCGGCGAGCGCCGTTGCCCTGGCGCAAGACGCTATGGCGACACAGGCAGGCGTATCAGGAGCAGACGCCGGAGGCTACCGCCCCGCGCCTGCCGACAGCCTGACGCTGCCAGTGCAATGCGGCAGCCAGGAGCACGTGCGATGAGCCGGCACGCAAGGCGCAGCATGGCCATTCAAACCTTACCGATCCGCAACGGCGACTGGGAGCATATGCGATGAGCCGTACAACATGGCGGCACATCGTTGGCCGGGCCTTGACGGTCCTGGTCTTGTTGCTGATCGCGACCGTGGCGCTGATGTACTGGCTGGGTACGCGTGAGGGTGAGCCCACGCGGACGGCCGCGGCACCCATCGCCGATCCGGCCCAGCGCGTGGCATACGGCGCCTACCTTGCCCGCATCGGTGACTGCGCGGCCTGTCATACCGCTCGTGGTGGCCCATCTTATGCAGGCGGCGCGGCGATCCCCAGTCCATTCGGCACCTTCTACGGACCCAACATCACGCCGGACCCGCAGACTGGTATCGGCGCCTGGTCCGCCGATGATTTCTGGCGCGCGTTGCATCATGGCAAGCGTCCCGACGGTCAACTGTTGTATCCCGCCTTTCCCTACACCGAATACACCCACGTCACGCGCGCCGACGCCGATGCCCTGTACGCCTACTTGCGCAGCCTGCCTGCGGTACATCAGGACAGCCGCCCACACGAACTCGACTTCCCCTACGACCAGCGCTATTTGCTGGCCTTCTGGCGCGCTCTCCACTTCAAGCCCGCAGCAGAGCCGGATCCGGGGATTGCCACACCGTTGATGCCGGACGCAAAAAGCAGTGCCGTGGCTCTCAGCGCCACCGTTCCAAGTTCCACGGTTCCTGGCCCGGCCTCTACTGCTTCCGCGCCTCAGGCCAGTGTGGTGCGTGGTCGCTATCTGGTCGAAGGGTTGGGCCATTGCGTGGCCTGCCACGCGCCCCGTAACGCCTTGGGCGCCACCACGGGCGCAGGCCTGCCTGGTGGCGAAATCCTCGGTCTGGGTTGGTATGGCCCATCCTTGCATGCGGGTCTCGCAGCGGATGGTTCGTCCCCAGGCCTGGCGCAATGGCCGGCGGCCGACATCGTGGCCCTGCTGCGCGACGGCGTGTCGCGGCATGGCAGCGCCAGCGGACCCATGGCCGAAGTCGTCACTGGCGGCACACAATACCTGAGTCCGTCGGACGCCCTGGCCATCGCTGATTATCTGAAGTCGCTACCCGCCGCAGCCGTGCCGAAGGCGCCGCCGCCCGGCAGCGCCACGCTGCAACGGGGCGAAAAAATCTACGGGACGTATTGCGTCGCTTGCCACCAGAGCCAGGGCGAGGGCCGCCCCACGGCATGGCCGCCGCTGGCGGGCAATATCAGCGTCACCGCGCCTTCGCCGCAGAATGCCATCCGCGTGGTGCTGCAAGGTGGGTTCGCGCCTGCCACCGCGGCGAATCCGCAGCCGCACGGCATGCCGCCTTTCGGCCAGGTCTTGAATGACGATGATGTGGCGGCGGTAGTCAGCTACATCCGCAATCAATGGGGCAATCAGGCCGGCGGCGTCACGGCCTTGCAGGTCAAGCGCGCTCGCTAGGCGAACCCGCGCGGATTAAAGCCTTGGCGTGAACGCAAGGCGCGACGCAGCGGGGAAAGCACCGCCGCTGCCCGCTGCGGCCTTGCTACTTGCTGCTTTGCAGAATCGCCATGGCCTGGCGCTCCATGAATTCACCCAGCGTGTCGATACCGCGCAGCTTGAGGATCGTGTTGCGCACCGCCGCTTCAACCAGCACTGCCAGGTTGCGCCCGGCCGCCACTTGCAGCATGACCTTGCGGATCGGCAGGCCCAGCATGTCCTGGGTGATGTCCTGCAGCGGCAAGCGTTCGAACTTGTCCTGTGCCGTGGCGCGCACCAGGTGCACGATCAGCTTCAGGCGCATTTTGCGCCGCACCGACGTCTCGCCAAAGATGGTGCGTATATCCAGCAAGCCCAGGCCACGCACTTCCAGCAAGTTCTGTAGCAAGGACGGACAGTGACCTTCGATCATGTTCGGCGCGGTGCGCGACAACTCCACCGCGTCGTCCGCCACCAGGCCGTGGCCGCGCGAAATCAGTTCCAGCGCCAGTTCGCTCTTGCCCAGCCCCGACTCGCCGGTGATCAGCACACCCAGCCCGAGCACGTCGAGGAACACGCCATGTACTGTCGTGGTGGGCGCCAATTTCTTGCCCAGATAGATCCGCAGCAAGTCGATCAATTGCGCGGCGGCCACGGGCGTACCCAGCAGCGGTACCTGATGCTGTTCGCACTGGTCGATCAGATCCTGCGGCGGCGTCAGGCCGTCGGCCAGCAGAATGGCCGGCACCCCGCCAATCAGCAGCTCGTCCATGTGGTGCATGCGGCGGCGCAGATCGAAGCGCGAATAGTAGGCCAGCTCCTCCTGGCCGAACACCTGGATGCGCGAGGGGTGTATGAGGTTGAGGTGGCCGACCAGGTCGGCGGCCGCCATGCCGTCATCGGGAATCACACGCTCGGCGGCGCCTTGCCCCGCAATCCAATTGAAGGGGATTTTGTCGGCGTTGTCGTCGACCAGTTCCTGGACGGTAAGCAGCATGGCGGTATCGAAGGGGTCAGAGTTTGCCCGTCGTCAGCATGCGATGCACTGCAGCCGGATCGGTTTCGGTATGGAGCGCTTCGCGCAGCGGCTTATTGGACATCAAATGCGCCAGTTCCGCGAGTATGTCCAGGTGTTGTTGCGTGGCCGCCTCGGGTACCAGCAGTACCAGCAGCAATGTCACCGGTTGGCTGTCCGGCGAATCGAACGGCACCGGCTGCGCCAGCCGGATGAACGCGGCAACCGCCTGTTCAAGGTTCTTGACGCGGCCATGGGGCACGGCCACACCCTGGCCCAGTCCGGTCGAGCCCAGGCGTTCGCGTGCGAACAGACTATCGAAGACGGTGGAACGCGCCAGGCCGTTATTGTTTTCGAATAGCAGGCCCGCTTGCTCGAATGCGCGTTTCTTACTGGTGGCCAGTAGATCCAGCACGACGTTGCCCGCGGGCAGAATACGGGACAAATGGTTCATTTTGCGGATTATAGGGGGGAATGCGGCGCTGCAAGAATTCCACCCTGGCACGGGGCGGGCAGGCGCAGGCACGTCGCGCAGGGCGGCGGCGGGGTAGCAGGTAACGGTGGGAGTCCCATGGTGGGGAGGCGGAGGCGCGCAGAGAGGGGGAGAGAGGGGGGGGGAGAGGAACAACCCGCGAGCTTCTCAGGCACCGATGTGCCCCGGACTGCAAACGCGGGGACATCGGCGACTTACTCTTACAGCAGGCCTTGCACCTGCTTCGTGGTTCCCTGGCCGGGGGCCGGGAAATCAGCGCGGATGACGAGTGATTTGTGAGGCGCAGTGCGGAAAAGCTCAGGCCGCCAAGGGTTGTCGCTTCACAGACTCGTTATCGTGGCTTTGCACTTTGTCCTTGTGCTTGATGACCTGACGGTCGATTTTGTCGGCTAGCAAGTCGATGGCCGCATACAGATTCTCGTCCGATGCTTCGCAGTGAATGTCCTTGCCGCGTAATCGCATGGTGATTTCTGCGCAATGACGCAGTGGTTCGACCGAAAGCATGACTTGGGTATCGATGACATGATCGAAATGCCGGAGTACTCGCGCCAGCTTGTTGACTACATATTCCCGGAGAGCCGGGGTGACGTCGAGATGACGACCGCAGATGCTCAGATTCATAGTGCAATCTCCTTCTGCCAGAAAACACAGGGGTGCGCGGAATGCGCGGTGAAATCGTAAAAAATCTCCTCTGGAAGGGTTGTCCGTCATCCTAGTGTAATGACTCTGGGTCTTAATTCAAGGCCCCTGGGGCTTAATCAACGAGCTTTTACAAGCTCATTCCCCGGTTACATCCACAGTTGGCCAAAGGCGTTACATCCGGAAGTGCTCGCCCAGGTATACCCGGCGCACGGCGGGATCGCTGATGATGTCTTCCGGATGGCCGTCAGTCAGCACCTTGCCTTCGCTGATGATATAGGCGCGGTCACAGATGCCCAGGGTCTCGCGCACGTTGTGGTCGGTGATGAGCACGCCTATGCCGCGGCTCTTGAGAAACCGCACGATCCGTTGAATCTCGATCACCGCGATCGGGTCCACGCCCGCGAAAGGCTCGTCCAGCAGGATGAAGCGCGGGCTGGTCGCCAGGGCACGGGCGATTTCCACGCGGCGGCGTTCGCCGCCAGACAGGGAAATGGCGGTATTGCGGCGAATATGGCCGATCTGCAGCTCTTCCAGCAGCGATTCCAGGTTTTCGTTGATCTTGGCACTGGAAATGGAGCGGCCTTTCTCGTCTACCTGCAATTCCAGCACCGCCCGGATGTTCTGCTCGACCGTCAGGCGGCGGAACACCGATGCGTCCTGCGGCAGATAGGACACCCCCAGCCGCGCGCGCTTGTGGATGGGCAGCGCGGTGATGTTGAGGTCCTCGATTTCGATACGGCCGGCATCGGCCGGCACCAGGCCCACGATCATGTAGAAACTGGTGGTCTTGCCGGCCCCGTTGGGGCCCAGCAGGCCGACCACTTCGCCGCTGGACACCGACAACGACACGTCCTGCACCACGGTGCGGCCGTTGTACGTCTTGCGCAGGCCGGTGGCCCGCAGTTGGCTGGGCGGTCCCACCGGCTTGGCGGATTTGCTGGAAGAGGCTTCAGTGATCATCGTGGACGGAGTAGGGGGCGTACGGCCCGCGCGCGATCTGAAGGTCAGGACCGCGCCGGGAAGAGACGGTATTTAGTGGGAAGGCCCGGGGCTCAACGGCTGTTCCTGGCGGGCGGAGGCGAGGGCAGCGGCGCTTTGGCAGCCTGGGCGCGACGGCATTCCTCGACGGCTTGATCGGTGCGCGAGCGCGGCTCGACGATGGAGCGCACCCGGCCGCCAGGCGCCGACGAGCCCGGACCGCCAATGGCTTCGTAGGTACCGGCCTTGTCGTTATACCGGACCCGCTGGCCGCGGATGGTATCGAACTGTTTGCCGCAGATAAAGCGCGTGACGACAGCTTGGCCGATCAGGTCGAACTGGCTTTTCGTGCCGTCGTACTCGGCGCGTTGGCCCACGCCTTCGATGAGTTCGAAGGTTTCGGGACGTTCCTGGCGGATGTTGACCAGCTTGCTGGCGTTGTTCATGGTGGCCACGCCGAACTGGCCGCCTTGGTCGTCCTGATGCAGCTCCAGCTTGTCGGACTTCATGGTCAGCAGGCCGCGCGTCATGATCACGTTGCCGGTAAAGACACTGGTCTTCTTGATATCGTCGTAGTGCAGCGTGTCGGACAGGATCTGCGTGTTCGGCTCTTCTTCCGGCGTGGCCGGCTTGGCGCTGCTCTTGGCCGGCGCGGCGCTGTTCGGTGCCGATTTGGCGGAATTGTCAGCCGGCGCCTGCTGGGCGGACACGCAGCTGGCGGCGCTCGCGAGCAGCGCGCCGATCAGCCAGGCCGAAAGAGTGAAGGGTCGGATTTGGGTCATGGTTTTTTTTGTTGCGAAGCGGATTCGGTATTGGGAGACGGGCTCTTGGACGAGCGCGACTGCGTGTCGTTATTGTTGATCTCGACGTTGCTCGCCGAAAAGACTTCCAGTTGGGACGTCTTGTTGTTGTACTTCATGCCGACGCCGTGCATGCGCGACTGTCCACGGATGACCAGCGCCGGCAAATCCGTGTACATCACGTCGTCATCCGGCAGGATGATCAGCTTTTCGCTGTGTACGTCCATGGGTGGCGTTTTTTCGTCCGGCTTGCGGTGCAGATGGGCGTCCTTTTCCATGACGATGCGCTTGCCGCCTTCGTACATGGTGCCGGTCTGCGACGTGCCGATGGTGACCGGCGTGCCGGGCCGCAAGCCCACCGCGCGCGGCATCGTGACCACGTAGGAGTCGTCATCCGGATAGTGCTCGCCGTAGTCGCCCTCCAGCCGGTTGATGGGCTTGCCATCCACGTCCGTGCGCACCATGGTGAAGTTGCGCGACCAGGAATCCATTTCGTGGGTATAGCGGCGCGGCGGGTCGTTCTGCACCGCGCGTTGCGTGTAGTCGGCCGCCCACCACGTGCCGACCACCAGGGACAGCAAGAGGAACAGCGCGATGAGCGAAGGAAAACGTTCTTTCATTCCTGCCTGTCTTTATTGAATGACACCGGGGCCCAGCAGGCCCGGGTTCGATAGCAGCGCCCCCAGGCGCCCCTGTGCCGCCAGCAACAGGTCGCAGCATTCGCGCACCGCGCCGCTGCCGCCCAGCTGGTTGGACACCCAGTGCGCCCCTTGGGAAACATACACGGGCGCATTGGGCACGCTGGCGGCGAAGCCGGCGCGCTGCATGGCGGGCAGATCGATGATGTCATCGCCCATGAAGCCCGATTGGTCCAGCGGCACGCCGTGGCGCTGGGCCAGTTCGGCCAGGGCCTTGCCCTTGTCGCGCACGCCTTGCATGACGTCGGCGATACCCAGTTCGGCCGCGCGCCGGTCGACGATGGGGCCGGACCGCCCTGTAACCAGGGCCACGCCGATACCGCCTTCGGCCAGCAGGCGCAGGCCGTGCCCGTCCAGGGCATGGAAGCGCTTGAACATCTCGCCGTTTTCGCCGTAGTAGAGGCTGCCGTCGGTCAGCACGCCATCGACATCGAACACCATCAGGCGCACGGCCGCCGCGCGTTCCTTCACCAGGGGCGCCACGCGCGCCAGGATCAAGGCTTCGGCCGGATGCGGCAGGGTCGTTGCAGTCGCCATCATGTTCATACCACCTTCGCAGCCATCAGGTCATGCATGTGTAGAGCGCCCAGCAGAGCGCCGCTTTCGTCGAGGACCAGCATCTGGTTCAGACGCAGGGTATCCATTTGTTCCGCCGCCACCACCGCCAGGGCATCGGGCCGCACGGTGCGCGGCGAGCGCGTCATGCCCTCGATAACGGTCAGACCACGGATGTCCCCCCGGCGTTCAATCAGCCGGCGCAGATCACCGTCGGTGAAGATGCCGACGGGATGACGATTTTCGTCGATCACCACCGTCATGCCCATCCCCTTGGCCGACATTTCTTCCAGCGCGCGCGACAGGGTGGCGTCCCGGCTCACCGTGGGCAGCGCATCGCCTTGGCGCATCACGTCGCGCACGTGCGTAAGCAGGCGCCGTCCCAGCGCTCCGCCGGGATGCGAGCGGGCGAAGTCTTCCGGTCCGAAACCACGGGCTTCCAGGCAGGCGACCGCCAGCGCATCGCCCATGGCCAAGGCCGCGGTCGTGCTGGCGGTGGGCGCGAGGTTCATCGGGCAGGCTTCCTGAGCCACGCTGACGTCCAGGTGGATATCGGCCAGTTTCGCCAGTTCTGACGTTGCCTTGCCGGTCATGGCAATGACGCGGGCGCCCAGGCGGCGCGCCACGGGCGCGATGGTCAGCAGTTCGGAGCCCGAGCCCGAGTACGAGATGGCCAGCATGACGTCGTCGGCGGTGAGCATGCCCAGATCGCCGTGCGCTGCCTCGCCGGCATGCATGAAGAAAGCCGGGGTGCCGGTCGACGCCAGGGTGGCGGCCACTTTGCTGGCCACGTGGCCGGTCTTGCCGATGCCTGTGACGACGACACGGCCGCGACACTGCAGCAGCATGTCGACCGCTTGTACAAAGGTGTCATCCAGGCGCGCTTCGAGGTCGAGCAAGGCTTGCGCCTCGACGGCGAGGGTGCGGCGTGCCGAGGCCAGTGTCGCCTCAGGGGTCGTTACGGGAAGTGCGTTCATCGGGCGATTTTAATCGCAGCGGAGCATTTGCTCCCAAGGGGGCGGCTATGGCATTCTGGCGGCTCGTTTTACTTGCGCTCTGCCCCATTTTTACGTACAGCCTTTACGTATTAGTGGCGCCCCGGGGCGGACGCCGGCCTGCCAGGCCTTGAAGGCGCCGCCCTCTATTCCCTTACATTTCATCAGGTTTATCCATGTCATCGATTCCGGCGCCCATCCTGGGCACGCCCCTGTCCTCTGCCGCCACCCGTGTCATGCTGCTGGGGGCCGGCGAGCTGGGCAAGGAAGTCGTCATCGCCCTGCAACGCCTGGGCGTGGAGGTCATCGCCGTCGACCGCTATGCCGACGCGCCGGGCCAGCAGGTGGCCCACCGTGCCCATGTCGTCTCCATGACCGACCGCGCTGCCTTGCGTGCCATCATCGAGCAGGAGAAGCCGGACGTCATCGTGCCTGAAATCGAGGCGATCGCCACCGACCTGCTGGTCGAGCTGGAGGCCGCCGGCGCCGTGCGCGTCACGCCGACGGCGCGCGCCGCCCAGTTGACCATGAACCGCGAGGGCATCCGCCGCCTGGCTGCCGAAACGCTGGGCCTGCCCACGTCGCCCTACCGTTTCATCGATACCGAGGACGAATTGCGGGCGGCGATCGAGGGGGGCATCGGCTATCCCTGCGTGATCAAGCCGGTGATGTCTTCGTCGGGCAAGGGCCAGTCGGTGCTCAAGGGGCCGGACGACGTCGCCTCGGCGTGGCGCTATGCCCAGGAAGGCGGGCGCGTGGGTGCTGGGCGCGCCATCGTCGAGGGTTTCATCCGTTTCGACTATGAAATCACCCTGCTGACCGTACGTTCGCTGGCTGCGTCGGGTGAAATCGTGACCGGCTTCTGCGCGCCCATCGGGCACAAACAGGTGGATGGCGACTACGTGGAAAGCTGGCAGCCGCATCCCATGTCCACCAAGGCGCTGGAAAGCGCGCGCGACATTGCCCTGAAAGTGACGGGCGAGCTGGGCGGCCTGGGTATTTTCGGCGTCGAGCTGTTCGTGGCCGGCGACCAGGTATGGTTCTCCGAAGTCAGCCCGCGTCCGCATGACACCGGCATGGTGACCATGATCACCCAGGCGCAGAACGAATTCGAACTGCATGCCCGTGCCTTGCTGGGCCTGCCGGTCGATCCTTCGCTGCGCCAGCCGGGTGCCAGCAGCGTGATCTATGGGGGTGTCGACGCCCGCGCCGTCACCTTCCATGGCGTGGCCGATGCCCTGGCCGAGCCGGGGACCGACCTGCGCCTGTTCGGTAAGCCCGAATCCTTCGTCAAGCGCCGCATGGGCGTGGCCCTGGCCACGGCCGACGACGTCGATGCCGCGCGCGCCAAGGCGCTGCGGGTGTCCGGCAAGGTCAGCGTGCAGGTCCACAAATAGGCTTTTTTGCTGCCCTCCCTCTTGTGGTCCTCCCTTTCACGGCGCGGCCGGCGCTGGGCCGCCGGCCTGGCGGTGGTATGCCTGCTTGCCGCGGCCGCGTGGTGGAGCTGGCACACGCGCTGGCTGGCGCGCCAGGAGTTCCTGCTGCGGCGTGAGATCGCTCAGGCGCGGTCCGGGCCGGCGGCAGCCGATTCCGTGCCGAACCTGAGCCTGGAACGCTATGTCGCCGACATCCAGGCGCTGCGCGTGGGCGACGAAGCCAATATGTCCTCGGTGACGTATGACGCGCAACGGCATCTTCTGGTCAGTATCACCAACCGCGATCCCCATCTGCTGGAGTTGTCCCTGGAGGGAAGGCTGCAGCGGCGTATTCCGCTAGCTGGCTTCGGCGATCCCGAAGCCGTGGAGTACCTGTTCCCTGGCCGCTACATGATCGCCGAAGAAAGACGCCGGCGCGTCACCGAAGTCGCGCTGGACGCGGGTACCGAGCGGGTGGCGTTCGAGACCGCGGCTCAGCGCCATCTCACCCTTGGCCCCCCGGACGACGACAACCGCGGTTTCGAGGCGCTGGCCTATGATCCAGGCCGGCAGCGCCTGTACGTCGCCAAGGAAAACGATCCCGTCCGTATCTTCGAGGTCGATGGATTGTTCGCGCCGACGGGCCAGCCGCTGAACCTGGGCGTGCACGTGGATCCGGCGCGGGACCGGCGCCTGTTCCTCACCGATATCTCCGGCATGGTCTACGACAGCCGAACGGGCCATCTGCTCGTCCTGTCCGACGAGTCCAAGCTGGTTATAGAAGTGAACGCGGTGGGGCAGCCTGTGGGCATGATGAGTTTGCGCGCCGGCCAGCATGGATTGCACGAAGACATTCCGCAGGCCGAAGGCATCGCGCTGGACGGCGAGGGCAATCTCTACATCGTCAGCGAGCCCAACCTGTTCTATCGCTTCCGGCAAGAAAAAGCCTCCCGCTAGCTCGCTGTAACGCTGGGATCGGCGGTAGACCGCCCGCTATGCGGGACCGGCGCCGCCGATGTCGGCGTTTCTTGGGCTTGGGAGGCTTCAGGTTGGTGCCCTATCTTCGGCGCGGCCCACGTGGCGCCGCGCCGGGGCACCGGGACTTTACTTGGCGGGCTTGACCGACGTGGCCAGGGTGAACTGGTCGCGGCGGCCTTCGTACGTGACGCCCTTGCGGAAGGCCCAGATCGAGCTTTCGAAGTGCAGGGGGATCAGCGCCAGATCGTCCAGGGCGATCTTGGTGGCCTGTTCATACAGGGCACGGCGCTTCTCGGGATCCACCGTCACCGAGCCGGGGATGTAGAGCTTGTCGAAAGCCGGGTTGGAGTAGCCGCCATAGTTGCTGGTGCCGAAGGACTTGGGCGCGTCCAGCGAGACCACCCACAGCTGGAACAGCGCCGACGCTTCACCCACTTCCGACGGCCAGCCGCCCAGCGAGAAGCTGAACTCGCGCTTGGCGCGCTTGGGGAAGTAGATGGAGGCGGTCATCGCGTCCACATTGGTCTTGATGCCGACGCGCGACAGGTATTGCGCCACCGCTTGCATGATCTGGCCGTCGTTGATGTAACGGTCATTGGTGCCGGAGACGGTCAGTTCGAAGCCGTTGGGATAGCCGGCTTCGGCCAGCAGTTTCTTGGCGCCTTCGGGGTCGTACTTGATTTCCTGGGCCTTGGCCAGGCCGCCGAACATGCCGTCGGGCATGAACTGGTAGGCCGGCGTGGCCAGGCCGTCCATGATGCGGGCGTCGATGGTCTTGCGGTCGATGGCCATGGAGATTGCGCGGCGCACGCGCACGTCTTGCAGCGGGTTCTTGCCTTCCGCGGCCTTGACGAAGGGGCTGGGCGAGCGCGCCACGTCGGGCTGGAAGAACACCAGGCGGGTCGACGGCGTGGCGACGTAGCCGAACTTGGGATTGTCCTTCAGGCGCTGCAGGTCACGCGCCGCCGGGTTTTCGATCACGTCGAAGTCCCCCGACAGCAGGCCGGTCAGGCGCGGGCCGGCGTTGGGCACCGGCACCATCTTGACTTCTTTCCAGGCCGGCTTGGGGCCCCAGTAGTTTTCGTTGCGTTCCAGCTCGACGCCGGTGCCCTTGGTCCAGGACTTTTGGGTATAGGGGCCGGTGCCGATGGCGTCCTTGCCATTGTTGAAGTCGGCGTTGGTGGGCCAGGGGCCGGTGACGCCGCAGCCATTGGCCGGATCGAACGTCATCTTGCCGTGGGGCAGGATGCCGCTCCAGATGATCGACAGCGAGCGGGCCAGTTCCTGCGGCATGACGGGCAGCGGCTCGCGGGTCTTGATGATGACCGTGAGCGGGTCAGGCGTCTGCACATCCGCGAACAGCTTGGTGAACGTGGCGTAGGAGTCGGAGATGTTGGTCTTGTTGTTCAGCGTGCGGCAGATGGAGAAAAGCACATCTTCCGACGTGAAGGGCTTGCCGTTGGAGAACTTCACGCCGTCGCGCAGCTTGATTTCCCAAGTCAGGTCGTCGGTGTTCTTCCACGAGGTCGCCAGCCGCGGGATCAGGTTCATGTTGGCGTCACGCCCGATCAACATATCGTACACATGCGCCGCCAGGGCTTCGTTGGCGGTGTTCTTGTGATAGTGAGGATCGGCTGAAGTGGCTTCCGCCGAGACGGCGATCTTCAGCGACTGGGCCTGCGCGGGGAGCGTCGCGGCGATGCCGGCGGCGGCGAGCAGCCCCAGGGTAAGACGAGACAGCATAGAAACTCCGGAAAGAGCGTGCGGCCATGGCAACGTAAGCCACGGCCAAGCACCGTTAGGACGGGGCCGATTATCCGGATGGGGGGGAAATGCTGTCAATTCGCTGTTACCCGCAGCAGTGACCAAAAGGACATGGGGGTAGCGCGAACGGAAGGAAGGGGAGGAAGTCGGCGGCCGGGGCGGTTCGCGCTGCACGTCCGAGAGGACGGGGCGAACCGCGGCGGTCGCTGGCTTTTTACTTCGTACTGCTGACATCTTCCAGCGAATTCGCCAATACTGCCGCGAATTCGCCGGTGCTTGCGAGACTGCTGGTGCTTCAACATCAGATGCTGCGACTGCTGTACTGCGTACTGCGACTGCGTTCACTGCAACGGCTACATCAAAACTTCTGCTGCTACTGCTACAACTACTGCTACTACTACTACTGCTACTACTACGCGCTGCTACTACAGGTACTGCAAACACCGCTACTACTGCGTGCTGCTACTCAGGTAACGCAAACTGCTATTGCTGCGTGCTACTGCTACAGGTATTGCAAGACTGCTGATACTGCGTGCTGCTACTACAAGTGCTGCTACTACAAGTGCTGCTACTACAAGTGCTGCTACTACAAGTGCTGCTACTGCGACTTGCTACCGCTTGCTTACCACTGCGAACCGGAGAAGCGGCTGCTGGTGGCACGTGCTTGGTTCATGGTTTCTTGCACTTCGTCGATGAAGTCGAAGAAGGCACCAACGGCGCGCTTGATGGCGGCGAAGGGGTGGGCAACGGATTGTGAGTTCATGCTGGCTTCCAGAATGTCGCGTTCGAGGGCGTCGGTCAGGCGGGCGTGGTTCAGGGCAATGTTCGTCATGGTGTTTCTCCAGGGGTGCTGCTTCGTTTGCTGCATCAGTGAAAACGATTATAGGGAATACCCTATGTGCAGCGCAACATCAATTTAGGGGTAAACCCTAGATATGTTGTAAACAGGCATAACAAGCCGCGTTTGACAATGAGAATCCCCGAGGAGATGGCTTGGCGCCGGGTGGCGCATGAACGTTAATTTCACGGTTTTGCCCGTGGGTCCACGAGCTGGCCCGGTTTGCCCCCGCCCCCGCCCCAGCCCCAGGCCCAGGCCCAGGCCCAGGCCGGGCCAGCCCTGACATGGGCCTGGACCGGGTCTGGGGCCAGTCCAGGTCGGAGCGGAGTGGGGCGGCCGGGGCAAGCTGGCAAGGTTGCTTAATCGCGCAAAATAATTATTTACCGTCAGGTCGGTAAATAATTAGAATGCGGCTCATGAATACGATATCTCCGTCGCAGCGCGCAGCAGCCAAGACATCCAGTGAGGCGCTAGCCGGTTCGGCCGCACCAGCCGCTACGGCCGCTACAGCTGCGCCGGCTGGCGGTCGGCCGCGTTCGCGTGCGGGCCGACCGCCTTCCATGCCGGCGCCACGGGACAGCATCCTGGCCGAGGCGGCCCGTTTGTTCGCGGACAGCGGCTATGAGAACAGCGCCATGGCCGACGTGGCGGCCCGCTTGGGGATGTCGAAGGCGGCCATCTATCACTACTTCCGCACCAAGCAGGACATCTACGACGCCATCATCATCGAGACGCTGAGCGCGCTGGGGCAGGCCGTGGCGGATGCCGTGGCAGCCGCGGAGGGGCCGGCCGCACGCCTGCGTGCTTTCATGCTGGCCCACGCCCGCTACCTCGAAGCCCATCACGACAAATTCGTTGCGATGCTGATCGGCTATTCCGGCATGAGCCCCGCCTATCGAGACGACGCGGCTCGCCTGCGCGACGGCTATGAACAACTGCTGCGGAGCTTGATCGCCGAGGGCGTCGAACAGGGCGTCTTCCGTGACCTGGACCAGGCAGCGACCGGGCGCGCCATCTTGTCCATGCTGAATTGGATGGCACGCTGGTACAAGCCAGGACAAGGCCAGACCGCTGAAGCCGTGGCGGACGGCTACTACGATTTGCTGCTCGGCGGGCTGCGCCAGCCAGCGGCGCAGGCCGGAACATCCGCGCCCGCCAACGTTTCGACAGTGCCCGCCGGCACATCGGCAGCGTCCGCCGGCACATCGGCAGCGTCCGCCGGTGCATCGGCAGCGTCCTCCGCTGCATCGGCATCACCCACGCATCCGTGACTTGAACGCCTGGGCCTACAGCTGAAAAGCCGCCCAGCCCCCGACATACCTACACGCATCGAAAACCCCAGGAGACCTCACCATGGCCCTCGACCAAGAAACCCTGAACCTCTTGCTGGACGCAGTGCGCCGCTTCGTCGACGAACGGCTGATCCCCGCCGAGCAGGAAGTCGCCGAGACCGGCGAGATCCCCGCCGCCATCGTGCAGGAAATGCGTGAACTGGGGCTGTTCGGCCTGTCCATCGCCCCTAAATACGGCGGCCTGGGCCTGAATATGGAAGAGGAAGTCCTGGTCGCCATGGCGCTGGGCCATACCTCGCCCGCCTTCCGGTCCCTGGCCGGCACCAATATCGGCATCGGCTCGCAATCCATCGTCATGGCCGGCAGTGACGAACAGCGCAACCACTATCTGCCCAAGCTGGCCAGCGGCGAGATCATCGGTTCTTTCGCCTTGACCGAACCCGAGGCCGGTTCCGACGCCATGTCCCTGCGCACCTCAGCGAAGCGCGACGGCGATCACTACATCCTCAACGGCACCAAGCGTTTCATCACAAATGCCCCCATCGCTGGCCTGTTTTCCGTGATGGCGCGCACCAGCCCGGAGCGCAAGTCCGACGCCATTTCCTGCTTCCTGGTGGAAGCCGGCACGCCGGGCCTGACGCTGGGCAAGCCCGACAAGAAAATGGGACAGGCCGGTGCGTTGACCTGCGACGTGATCTTAGACAACTGCCGCGTGCCCGCCACGGCGCTGTTGGGCGGCCAGGAAGGCACCGGTTTCCGCACCGCCATGCGCGTGCTGGACAAAGGCCGTCTGCACATCTCGGCCCTCAGTGTCGGCACGGCCCAGCGCCTGATCGCCGACGCGGTGCGCTACGCGGCCGAGCGCAAGCAGTTCGGCAAGCCCATTGCCGAATTCCAGCTCATCCAGGCCATGATCGCGGACAGCCAGGCGGAAGCCTATGCAGCCCGCTGCATGGTCATGGACGCGGCGCGCAAGCGCGACCGGGGCGAGAACACCACGCT
The DNA here is from genome assembly GCF_021325795.1 of Bordetella sp. LUAb4. Classification (GTDB taxonomy): domain Bacteria; phylum Pseudomonadota; class Gammaproteobacteria; order Burkholderiales; family Burkholderiaceae_B; genus Bordetella_C. The sequence goes on from NZ_JAHPZX010000003.1 coordinate 443,618, forward strand.
GGAGGCGTCCTGCTGCAAGCTGTACGCCACCGAAATGGTCGGCCGGGTGGCGGACCGCGCGGTGCAGATCCATGGTGGCGCAGGCTATGTGTCGGAATACGCTGTCGAACGGTTCTATCGCGACGTGCGCCTGTTCCGCCTCTACGAAGGCACCACCCAGATCCAGCAGTTGGTGATCGCGCGCGAAACCATGAAGGCACACGGCTATTGACCACCGCTAGCGACCAAGCGCACGGCGTTGAGCGGCGTCAGTCCATGACGCCAGGGCAGCAGGGTCGGATGCGATGATCGCGCATCCCCTTCTGATCAATCGCCGGCGGCCGCGCCCCCCGCGTTTGTGGGGCAAAATAGCCCACTCCCTCAACCGCTCACTCTCGGTTTTATGTCCACTCGTCCTGCTCCCCTGACCGGTATTCGCGTTCTCGACCTGACCCGCGTGCTCGCGGGCCCCTGGTGCACTCAAAACCTGGCTGACCTTGGCGCGGAGGTCGTCAAGATCGAACGTCCCGGAGCGGGCGACGACACGCGTGCCTGGGGACCTCCTTATCTGAAGGACCAGGACGGCAATGACACGACCGAGGCGGCCTATTACCTGTCCGCCAACCGCAACAAGAAATCCGTTGCGCTGGACATCGCCACGCCCCGCGGTGCGGAACTGGTGCGCGAACTGGCGCGCCAGAGCGACATCCTGGTGGAAAATTTCAAGGTGGGCGGCTTGCGTAAGTACGGCCTGGACTATGAGAGCTTGAGCAAGGAAAATCCCGGCCTCATCTACTGCTCCATCACGGGTTTCGGCCAGACGGGACCGTATGCCTCGCGTCCCGGCTATGACTTCATGATCCAGGGCATGGGTGGCTTGATGAGCATCACCGGCGAACGCGACGACGCGCCCGGCGGCGGCCCGCAGAAGGCCGGCGTGGCGGTGGCGGACCTGATGACCGGCATGTATTCGACGGTCGGCATCCTGGCGGCGTTGCACGAACGTGGCCGCAGCGGCCTGGGCCAGCATATCGACATGGCCTTGCTGGATTGCCAGGTCGCCATGATGGCCAACCAGAATCTCAACTACATGACCTCCGGCAAGGCGCCGCGGCGTGCCGGCAACGCGCACCAGAACCTGGTGCCTTACCAGGTCTTCGCCGTCAGCGACGGCCACATGATCGTGGCGGTGGGTAACGACAGCCAGTTCCGCGCCTATTGCCGCGTCATCGGCATGCCCGAGCTGTCCGAGGATGCACGCTTCAATACCAATCCCAAGCGCGTGCTGAATCGCGAGGAATTGGTGCCGCTGCTGGTCGAGCGCATGGCGCAAGGTGAACGCGACCATTGGCTGGCCGAGCTGGAACGCGCGGGCGTGCCCGCCGGCCCCATCAATACCCTGGACCAGGTGTACGAGGACCCGCAGGTGGTGTTCCGCCAGATGAAGCGGGAATTGCCCCATCCGGTGGCCGGCACGGTGCCGATCGCGGGCAGCCCGCTGCGTCTGTCGGGCAGTCCGGTGGAATACCGGCACGCGCCTCCCATGTTGGGCGAGCACACCGCGCAAGTACTGCGCGACCGTCTGGGTTTGTCCGACGCCGATATCGAAGCGCTGACGTCGGGTCATTGAACCGTCGTGGCGGCGGCGCACCATCGTGGGCGCCGGTCCGGATTCCGTAGCAAAGCAGGAGACAGAAGAATGAAGCCGATCGAAACCGTGGGCATCGTGGGCGCTGGAGCGATGGGGCGTGGCATCGCGCAGATCGCCGCGCAGGCGGGCCTGCGTGTCAAGCTGTTCGATACCAGCGCCGACGCCGTGCAGGCAGCGCGCGTCAGCTTGCAGCAGACGTGGGACAAGCTGGTGCAGAAGGGCAAGCTGGATGCCGCCGCGGCCGACGCCGCCTTGCAGCAGGTGTTCGCCTGCGCCGCGCTGAAGGATCTGGCGGATTGCCAACTGGTCGTCGAGGCCATCGTCGAGCGCCTGGACGTCAAGCGCGAAGTCTTCGGCAAGCTGGAAGCGGTGGTGGCCGACGATTGCATCCTCGCGTCCAATACCTCGTCCCTGTCGATTACCGCGATTGCCGCGGGCTGCCGCCTGCCGGGCCGGGTGGCTGGTTTCCATTTCTTCAACCCGGTGCCCTTGATGAAGGTGGTCGAGGTCATCGACGGCCTGCGCGGCGATCGTGAGGCCGGCGACGCCTTGATGGCGCTGGCGCGCCGCATGGGCCATACGCCGGTGCGGGCGCGCGACATGCCGGGTTTCATCGTCAATCATGCGGGCCGCGGTTTGAACACCGAAGGCTTGCGCATCGCACAGGAGTCGGTGGCGACTTTCGACCAGGTCGATGCCATCATGCGTGAACAGGCTGGTTTTCGCATGGGCCCCTTCGAGCTGCTGGACCTGACCGCGCTGGATGTGTCGCATCCCGTGATGGAATCGATCTACCGGCAATTCTTCGACGAGGCGCGCTTCCGGCCGTCGCCCTTGACCACCGTGCGTCTGGCGGGCGGTCTGCTTGGCCGCAAGGCGGGCGAAGGCTTCTATCGCTATGTCGACGGCCAGAAGCAGCTGCCCTCGGAGACGCCCGCGCCGGCCTTGCCGAGCGGACTGAAAGTGTGGGTGAGCCACGTGCATCCGCAAGGGCATGACTGCGCGCAGGACTTGCTGAAGCAGTTGCGATCGGGCGCCTTGCAGCTGGGCATCGAACTATCCACGGCCAGCGAGGCGCCCGACGATGCCTTGATCGTCGTCACGCCTTATGGCGAGGATGTTTCCACGGCGGTCTATACGCAGGGATTGGATCCGGCGCGCACGGTGGGCATCGACACGCTCAATGGCCTGAAGGCCGGCCAGCGCCGCACCTTGATGGTGTCGCCCGCCACCGAACCGCGTTGGCGCGATGCGGCGCATGCGCTGTTCGCGGCGGATGGCGCGGCCGTCAGTGTGGTGCAGGATTCGCCGGGCTTCGTGGCGCAGCGCATCGTTGCCTGCATCGTCAACATCGCCGCGGATATCGCGCAGCAGCGCATTGCCACGCCGGAGGATATCGACCAGGCGGTGCGCCTGGGCCTTGGTTATCCCATGGGTCCCTTGGCGCTGGGCGATGCGCTGGGCGCGGCGCGCATCCTGGAGATCTTGCGCAATATGCAGCGCGTCACCGGCGACCCGCGTTATCGCCCCAGCCTGTGGCTGCAGCGGCGGGTGCAACTGGGGATGTCCTTGCAGGCGGATAGCCTGGCTTGATGCCAGACGGCTCTGGCGGCCGCGTCAAAGCACCACGAGATTGTCCCGGTGCACCAGTTCCGGGTCGGTCATGCTGCCCAGGATGGCCGCAATCTGTGCGGACGGTTGGCGCATGATGCGGCGCGCTTCGGCCGAGGAATAGTTGACCAGCCCACGCGCGCATTCGCGTCCGTCCTGGCCGATGCAGGCGATCACGTCGCCCCGTTCGAAATCCCCTTGCACTTCGACGACGCCGATCGGCAGCAGGCTTTTGCCTTCATTCATCAGCGCGTGCACGGCGCCGTCATCCAGCACCACGTGACCGCGCAGGCGCAGATGGTCCGCCATCCATTGCTTGCGGGCCGACCACACCGGCAACACCGCGCGCAGTTCGCTGCCTATGCATTCGCCCTGGGACAGGCGCACCAGCACGTCACGCTCGCGCCCGGAAGCGATGACCGTGTGCGCACCGCTGTGGGCCGCGCGCTTGGCCGCCAGGATCTTGGTCAGCATCCCGCCGGTGCCGATGCCGCTGCCGGCGCCGCCGGCCATGGCTTCCAGTTCCAGGTCGCCGGCCTGGGCATGCGCCACGAAGCGTGCATCGGGATTCTTGCGCGGATCGGATTCGTACAGGCCGCGCTGGTCCGTGAGGATGATCAGCGAATCGGCTTCGATCAGATTGGTGACCAGCGCGCCCAGCGTATCGTTATCGCCAAAGCGGATTTCGTCCGTGACGACCGTGTCGTTCTCGTTGACGATGGGCACCACGCCCAGCCGCAGCAGGGCAAAAAGCGTGGAACGGGCATTCAGATAGCGGCGGCGGTCCGCCAGGTCTTCGTGCGTCAGCAGCACCTGCGCCGTGCGCAAGCCATGCTCGGCGAATGCGGCTTCATAGGCTTGCGCCAGGCCCATCTGTCCGACGGCGGCGGCGGCCTGCAGTTCATGCATGACCGACGGCCGCTTGCGCCAGCCCAGCCGCGCCATGCCTTCGGCGATGGCGCCGCTGGACACCAGCACGATCTGCTTGCCCTGCTGGCGCAACGAAGCGATCTGCGCGGCCCAGTGCGCCACCGCGGCGCGGTCCAGGCCGCGGCCTTCATTGGTGACGAGCGATGAGCCCACCTTGGCCACCAGCCGATTGGCGGCGGCGATGACGGAAACGGAATTTTGAACGGATTGAAAGGCAGCGGTCATGGCGCGGGCCGGGGCAATAGCGGATACGAAGCCCGGAGGTGGCGGCCTGGATTCGGCGGCATGAATGCGGCGCTAGCCTATGCCTGGTCCTGCGCTGCCTGGCGGGCGGAAGCCTGGGGGCTGGCCCCAGGCACGGTGACGGACGGAATTATGGCTTATTCGTCACCGCCGCGCGGCGCGGCGTCGGGGGAGGGCGCGGCCAACTGGCGCGAATCGTCCCAGCGCGGGTCTTCGTGGATATAGGTACCGTCGGCCTGATCCTGGATGACGTGGTCCTTGCGTTGCTCCGCGTCCAGGTAGTCCTGCAGTGCCCAGATCAGGTCCTGGGTGCCGTCGCCGGTCAGGCCGGACACGGCATGGACCGGACCGGTCCATTCGAAGGCTTCGCAGAAACGCTTCTTCAAGTCCTCGGCGTCATCGGCCACCATGTCCAGCTTGTTCAGCACCAGCCAGCGCGGCTTGGCCGCCAGGTCGGCGTCATAACGGCGCAATTCCTCGACGATGGCGCGCGCGTCGGTCACGGCCTGCGGCACGGGATCGACGTCAGGATCGGGCGAGGACACGTCTACCAGGTGCAGCAGCACGCGGGTGCGCGCCAGATGGCGCAGGAACAGGTGGCCCAGGCCGGCGCCTTCGGAGGCACCTTCGATCAGGCCGGGGATGTCGGCCACGACGAAGCTGCGCGAAGCGGACGTACGCACCACCCCCAGATTGGGATGCAGGGTGGTGAAGGGGTAGTCGGCGATCTTCGGCCGCGCGTTGGAAATCTTGCTGATCAAGGTCGACTTGCCGGCGTTGGGCAGCCCCAGCAGGCCGACGTCGGCCAACACCTTCAGCTCCATGCGCAGGCGGCGTTGCTCGCCTTCCTTGCCGGGCGTCCACTGTTTCGGCGCGCGGTTGACGCTGGACTTGAAGTGCAGATTGCCCATGCCGCCCTGGCCGCCGGCGGCCAGCACGACCTCTTCGCCATGGCGGTTGAGGTCGAACAACTGTTCGCCGGTGTCGGCGTCGTGCACGATGGTGCCCACCGGCACGCGCAGCACGATGTCCGCCGCGGCGGCGCCGTACTGGTCCGAGCCACGGCCGTTTTCGCCGTTGCGGGCGCGATGCAGGCGCGCGTAGCGGAAATCGATCAGGGTGTTGATGTTGCGGTCGGCGATGGCGATGATGCTGCCGCCGCGGCCACCGTCACCGCCGTCCGGCCCGCCTTTGGGAATGAATTTTTCGCGGCGAAAGCTCGCCACGCCATTGCCGCCTTTGCCGGCAATGACTTCTATGGTGGCTTCATCGACGAATTTCATGATGGGGACCGGGTGATGATGATGTGGATGGAAATGAGAGATGCCCACGCCAGCGTGGCGGTGGTGCATGCCAGTGTATTGCGTGAGGATGCCCGGGGGAAACACAGGCTTTGTCGCCCTGCGACAAAAAAAGCCCTGTCGCACGCGACAGGGCTTTTCGAAGCTGGGGCCCGTTACAGGCCCCAAGCCGTCAAGATCGTGCGGAAACCAGGTTCCGGACGATTTACTCGGCAGCGACGATCGAAACCGTCGACTTGTTGCCGGCGCCCTTGACCGCGAACTTCACCTTGCCGTCGATCAGCGCGTAAAGCGTGTGATCCTTGCCCATGCCGACGTTGACGCCAGCGTGGACGCGCGTGCCGCGTTGGCGCACGATGATCGAGCCTGCCGGGATCAGTTGACCGCCATAGGCCTTGACGCCCAGGCGCTTCGATTCTGAGTCACGACCGTTCCGCGTAGAGCCGCCGCCCTTTTTCTGTGCCATTTTTTTAGCTCCTGCTAAATAAAGGGTTTACCGGATGCCTGCATCACGCCGTGATGGCGTCGACGCGGATCTCGGTATAGTTTTGACGGTGGCCCTGATGCTTTTGATAATGCTTACGACGACGCATCTTGAAGATCGTGACCTTGTCGTGCCGGCCATGCGCAAGAACGGTGACCTTGACCAGAGCGCCCGCAACGAGGGGCGTGCCAACTTTCAGTTGGTCGCCTTCGCCGATGGACAGCACTTGATCCAGGTTGATTTCTTGCCCAATGTCAGCAGGTATCTGTTCTACCTTGAGTTTTTGGCCGGCGGCAACACGATACTGCTTGCCACCGGTTTTTATGACCGCGTACATGGGTTAATTCCTTGGATGAGGTTCTGTAAAGAACGAGAAAACTTTCGGCTGAACATTCAGTACCGGTGGACGCAATGCGCCCTACGCACGGACAGCCGAATCGAGGATTCTAGCCCGTCGGCCAGGCAAAGTCAAAAAAGCTGCGCTGGCTCAACGGGTTACGTGTCTCCGGCAGGCAACGGCGGTGCTGGTCCGGGGTGGATGTCGCGGGAAGATCTACCTCCCCCTTTCATCCCCGCTCAAGCCCGTATAATCCCCGCATTCCCTGGGGCGGACACCCCGCCCGGGGCACAAGTTACACGGGCCATCGGCTCGCCCAGACTGCCGGAAACGTCTTGAATCTCCCCGATCTTATCGCTCCCATCGCCGATGACATGAAGTCGGTTGATGCCGTCATTCGCGACCGCCTGGACTCCGAAGTCGTGCTGATACGCACGATAGGCGACTACATCATAGGTGCCGGCGGCAAGCGCATGCGGCCGGCCCTGCTGTTGATGATCGCCCGCGCCCTGGGTTACGAGGGCACGCATCATCACACCCTGGCCGCCGTGGTCGAATTCATCCACACCGCCACGCTGCTGCATGACGATGTGGTCGATGAGTCCGATCTGCGCCGTGGCCGCCAGACCGCCAATGCGGTGTTCGGCAATGCCGCCAGCGTGCTGGTGGGCGACTATCTGTATTCGCGCGCCTTCGAAATGATGGTGGATGTCGACTCGATGCGCGTCATGGCCATCCTGTCGCAGGCCACTACCGTCATCGCCGAAGGCGAAGTGCTGCAATTGCTCAACGTGCATGACCCGGACGTCTCGCAGGAGCGCTATCTGCAGGTCGTGCGCTACAAGACCGCCAAGCTGTTCGAGGCCGCCGCCCAGGTTGGCGCCGTGCTGGCCGGCGCCACGCCGGAGCAGGAAGAGGCCGCCGCGGCGTATGGCCGCCACATCGGCACCGCCTTCCAGCTGGTGGACGACGTACTGGACTACAGCGGCGATGCGCAGGCCTTGGGCAAGAACGTCGGCGACGACCTGCGTGAAGGCAAGCCCACGCTGCCGCTGATCCGCGTGATGGAAGTGGGCACGTCCGAGCAGCGTGAACTGATCCGCAAAGCCATTGAAACCGGCGATGCCGACTTCGCCGCCGTGGCCGCCGCCATCAACGGCACCGATGCGCTGGCGCATGCGCGGGAAGCCGCGCGTGCCGAAGCGGACAAGGCGCGAAATGCGTTGGCCGATTATCCCGTTTCCACTTATCGCAAAAGTCTGTTAGACTTCTGCGCTTTCGCGGTAAACAGAGATCGATAGCGATTTCGGTGCACCAGTTGTAGCGAAAACAAAGTAGCAAGCACGGGGCGTAGCTCAGCCTGGTAGAGTACTGCGTTCGGGACGCAGGAGTCGGAGGTTCGAATCCTCTCGCCCCGACCATTGATTTGGTCAAATTCCCTTGTACCGGCAAGGACTCAAACGCACAGCAAATTGATTGCTGTGCGTTTTTGTTTGCGCGTCGCTTGCGCGTCGGCTGTGCGTGAATCCCGCGTTGCTTAGGCGTGGGTCAAGCGCCGGCCTCAGCGGCCGGCGCACCCGCCTTCCCTCGTCAGCTTCCCACCTTGACGTTGACGCTGCATCCCTGGCCGACATTCGTGTTGCTGGCGGTCAGTGTGGCATTGCCGCTGCCGGCGTTGGCATAGACATCCTGATAGACCCCGCCCAGGCTGTCGGTCGTGCACGTCACGGACGTCTTGCCGGCGTTGCCCTGCTCGAAACTCACCTGGGTCCCGTGATTGGCGAGACTCAAGGTCACGGTCTGTCCGGCAATCGCGACGCGGGTGTCCTGGTCGAACAGGTAGAAGCTCATGCGCCGTTTGTCCTGCGCCGTCATGGTCAGCGAAGGTGCGCCCGGCACGATGCCGTAGCTCAACTGCGCGGGCGCAACGACCGTCAGCCCGAAAGTAGCGCCGTTATCGATATTCCCTTGGGCTTTTACCCGGAACGCGGCCGCCGTGTTGCCGGCGAGGATGCGCGGGGCCGTGGCATAACCGTCGGCGTCGGAGCGCACCAGAACCGACGTGGCGTCACCCGAGACGATGTTGACGCGCGGATCGGGATCATCCAGGTCGAATGTGTTCGTGGTGGTGCTTATGGTGAACTTCACCAGGTATCCGTCGAGATACTCCGTGTCGTAGTTGGCACGGGTCACCAGACGGTCGCTGAACCATTCTCCCGGGCGCGCCTGGCCGCCGTCGCCCGCGGTCTTCAGAAGCGCTATCGAAGAGAAAGGACCCCATGAGCGCTCGCTGAATTGCGCGGTCCGGCTCGGTGGGTCCGTGGCGGGATCGAAGGGATCGGGATAGGCGATGACCTTGGTGACGAGATATTCCCAGGGCGCGATATATGCGTTGGCCGACGACAGGAGCGGCGCCGTGGCCACACCGTTCTTGACGGGCACCGTGGCATGGTCGGGGGTACTGCCCGCGAACGTGGCGCCGGTGTCGTCGTCCGCGGCGATCCTGAAGGTGACGGTCCCTGTATTGCAGGGACGCCCATGGACGTCCTGCACCGACACCGACAGCGGGATCGGGAACTGATAGCCCACGGACTCGTCCTGCAGGTCTCCACCCGCCACCTGCACGAAATAAGGCGCGGTGGAAGCATCCAGTACCGTCAGCTTGAAATGGTCGGGCGGATTGGCGGTCACATTGCCCATCACCGATACCTGGATTTCTCCCGGCGTATCGCCGGCCAGGATGCGGGGCGCGGTGGCGTTGCCGGAAGCATCGGCGCGGACGACGACCGAGCGTGCCGTGCCCGAAACCAGCTGCACATCCCGATTGTTGTCCGTCAGGTCGAAAGCGCCGCTGCCGGTGATGATCGCGAAGGTCATCAGATATCCGGGCACGGGCGTGCTGCCGTTGACGGCCTGGACCTGCAGCCTGGCGAAGTAGCTGCCGACGATGGCAGATTGCGAGTCACCCGCCGTCTTCTTTATCGTGACCGAGCTGTTGGCCGACCAGACGCGTTCGCTGAAGTGAGCGGTCTGGTTCGACGTGTCGGCATGCGGATCGCCCCCGGTGTAGGTCTTGGGATAGGCGACCACGTCGACGACATAAGCGCTGTTGCTGTTGGCCGCGTGTCCAGCGACCAGCAGCGGCGCGATCGCAGCGCCGGAGACGACATCGACGCTGGCTTCATTCTGTCGCGTGCCACCGACCTCGAAGTAGCCATCGATGGTGTTCTTGAATATCTTGAAGGTGACCTGGCCCGTCAAGGCTGGCCTGCCTTGTGCGTCGGTCACCGACACCGACAGCGGTGTGGGATACGACGCGTCCATGTAGATGTCCTGGCCATCCCCCTTGTCTACCGCCACGAAGCGCGCCTGGGTGGTCGTGTCCTTGACCGTCAGGGCGAATGTGGGTTTGGTCGTGGACGCGGAGCCGGAGGCCGTGATCGTGACGCTGCCGGCGGCATTGGCGGCCTTGACGAGGGGCGCCGTGGCGGTGCCGTCAGCGTTGGATCGAACGACAACGGTCTGTTCATCGCCGTCGACGATTTCGACGGCTGAATCGTCCAGGGCGAATGTGGCGCTGCCCGCGGGTGAAATGGTGAAAGTCACCAGGTATTGGCCGAGCGGGGAGTTGGCCACGCGCGCGTTGCTGACGCTGACCGCCGGCCGCAGCGGGAAATTCTGGCCCATCGGGGTCGACTGGGACTGGCCCTGGGTGGCGGCGATGCTCACGTAGCTGCCCGACCAGACCCGTTCGGTGAAGTGCGCCGTACGCCCGCTCGTATCGCTCTTGGGATCTCCCTGGAACGATGACGTTGGATAAGCAATGACCTGCACCTCGCCGTAGTTGAAGGACGCGGTGGTGGCCACCGCGACCAGGGACGGCACGTATGCCTTGCCGCCGCTTACCTTGGCGGTGTAAGACATGCCCGAGGCGTTGGCGAAGCGTGCCGATCCGGTGCCTGGAACGATCAGGAAGGTGACGCTGGTGCCGTCGGCCGCCGGCGTATTCTGCGCCGTCGTCACCGCCACCACCAGGCTTTCGACGAAAGGTTGCTGGTTGACCTGATCCTGCATGTCTCCCTGCTGCTTGGAGACATAGTACGCGTCGGTCGAGGGCGATAGCACCTTCAACGCGAACGGCAATGTCGCGGCTGCCACGGTGACAGACGCGGTGATGGTGACGTCGCTGGCCTTATCGCCTGCCTGAACAGGCGGCGCGGTTGCCTGGCCATCAGAGTTCGTGCGCACGACAGCGCTGGTGTCGGACAGGCTCACATAGGCGGATTTCTGCGATCCCGTCACGAATTTCGCCGACCCGTCCAGCGTGAAGGTGACCAGTATGTCCGCGACAGGCGCCGTGCCGTCCTGGACGGCTACGATCAGGGGAACGGAAAACAGCTCACCTGGCAGGGCGCTTTGATTGTTGCCTTGAATTCGCGTCAGGACGGCGGACTTGGCGTACCAGCCACGTTGTTTGAATACGGCCGTGCGGCCATCCGCCGCGCCATGCTGGGTGTTATCGGAGGTATAGGCCAGCACATTGAAGACGACGTAAGGCGTACTGTCCGTGCTCTTGCGAACGGCAGTCAACAGCGGAGAAACGGCGCCTCCTTCTTCGACGGCCACCGTTGCCGTCGCTTGTCCATTGAATTGGCCCGTGATCGCGGCATTGACTGCCTCGAACACAACGTTCCCGTCCTTGACGGGCGCCCCGTTCGGGTCCACCACCTTGACCGTCAGCGGCATTTCAAAATTCTGGCCGATGACCTGATCCTGCCAATCGCCTTCATTGACGGCGCATGAATCCCCGTGGTCTAGCGGTGGCAGCACTGACAGATGGAAATCGACGTCTTGGGTACTGTCGGTGACCGTGCTGCTGGCGGTGACGATGAAGTCGCAGGTGCCCGCGGTGCCGGCCTGGATGAGTGGCGTCTTGGCGCGCCCGTCGCTGCCCGCGCGCACCAGCACCTTGGTCGGCGTGAACGTCACGGTGGGGGCTTCGGTATCGTGCTGGTCGAACTGCGCGCACCACGCGGGACCCTTGATCTCGAAAGTGACCAGCATATTTGGAACCGAATTGCCCAACTCGTCCTTGACCGCCACCACGAGCCGGTCACTGAAGTCCAATCCTTGGTTGGCTTTCTGGTTGTCGCCGGCGATATTGCTCATGGTCGCCGTATTCGCCCGCCAAACGCGCTCGCTGTAGCGAGCCACCCGACCGGAGGTGTCGCTGCCGGGGTCACCGGTATACGAGCGCGGATAAGCAAGGACGGAAGCCGTCCCGTATCCCGACCGTCCGTACGTGCTGTTGCCGTCCGGTTGCAGCGGTGTGGTCGTGGCGGCGGCGCCGTCGTTCACGTCCGCGGTCACCGACAAGGCGTCGCCGAACATCACGCGCGCTGCGGCAATCTGGGGCTGGAAAACGATGGTGCCGGCGTCCGCGGCCAGTCCGTCTTTTGTATAGGCCTTGACGGAAAGCGGCAGAACATAATTCGAACCAGGTACCTGGTCCTGGAAGTCGCCCTGATCCACCGTGACGCTCCAGGCGTCACCAGTACCGTCCGCGGCGCGGATGGAGAGCGAGAAATAGACTTGCGAGGTGGAAAAATCACTGGTCGCTATGATGCGAACGGCGCCGGCCTGGCTTCCTGCCACCAGGCGGGGCGCGATGGCAACACCATTCTGGCAAAGCACGATAGCCTCGCGGCCATCGTCCGAGATCGATACCTGGCCCTGGTTGGTGCCGGCGCGATCCCAGCTGGCGGCGTTGCCGTCGCTGGAGATGCGGAAGCGCACCTGCATGCCCTGCGTGGCGCGTTCGGAGTGCCAGCTGTCCGTGACGCGGACAGCCAGGGATTTATCGAATTGGCGGCCCGGCGCCGCCGACTGGCCGTCGGTATCGCTGACCAGGCTCATCACGGCGGATCTGGCACCCCAGATACGGACTTCGAACAGCGCAATGGCGGGCGCCGCGGAGAGGGCGAAGGGGGGGCCTTGTACCGACGGATCATGGGCGACGATATAGCCCTTGCCGTAATCCGGCGATTCGTCGCAGCGCTGGCCTTGCTGTGCCTGGAAAGTGCCTGTCGCGATACCGGTGATGCCGCCGTCCAGGCCCGTATAGAGGTCCTGCGTCGCCGGTGCGATGACCACGGTGGAAGCGGGGTAGCCGCTGTCTTCGAAGACTTCCGCGGCGTAGGTATAGCGGATCGGTTGATTCCCTTGTATGAGTCCCGCCCCTTGAGCGCTCTCATACAATGCCGCCGTCAGCGTGAAGGGCTGGGAACCCAGACTGTGCACGATACGCGGATGGCCGAGGCCGTCACTGGCCCCCAATGCCGAGCGGACGCTCCGCTGCTGGCTGGAGGTAGTGGCGCTCACTGAGGTCGATGTATGCATTTTCATGGGGCTCACGCAGCGGTCCTGACGACCTTCAGACAACGTTGATATAAAAAACCACGCGCACATCCGAGAATCGGGATGTAGCGACCACCGTGACGGTGCCCTTCGTGAAGCCAGCCCTGATGGGCGGCGCCATGGCGGGACCGCCCTGGGACAGCACCCAGGCTGTCGTCGGCGTGATCGTCTGATAGCGATCGGAGTCGCTCTCCGTATCGAAGCGGGCATCGCCGTCGGCGATCTCGAATTGCACCGCCATGCCGTCCGTCGCACGCGCGGAGCCGACACTGTCCGTGACCATGACGCAGAGCGACTCGCCAAAGTAGCGATTGGCCTCGGTGGATTGCTGGTTGCCCCCGCAGGGTTCGAGCTGCGCACTGGCGCGTTTCCAGACGCGCACCGTGAAGCTCGCGGCCCAGGGCAGATCAGCGGGGGTAAGCGTCGCGATCGTGGTTGGAGGCGCGTAGGCAAGGACGCGGGCGATGCCATAATCCGGAGAGATGGCGCTGGATGCCGCGACGCCGGCGGCCACGAATTGGGTGGCGGTCGTGCGCCCCTTGCTATCGACTGGATTGGTGAGCGTTGCCGGTGTCAGGGTGGCGGACGATACGGCGCCGAAGTCCAAGCCTGCGCCAAATGGCGCGAAAGTCACGTTGGCGTTGGCAGTGACGGGATTCACGCCTTGCAGCCCTTGCTGCACGGTCACGGACAGGGGGTCGATGGTGTCGCCGACGAAGACATCCCTGACGGATGGGTGGACGGCGCTGAACGCATCGGTCTGAGTCTTCACGCAGAGCCTGCCGTTGTTGGCGTCTGCCTCGGCGGGAACACGGATCCGTGGCGCCGGAATGGAGTGCAAAAACGAGGAATTATTCATAGTGGACCGTTCTGTGAGAGCGGCTCAGTTGGGAGCCAGCGCCGTGCTGAAGAAGTAGCCGGGTTGCAGTGCGAACCACTTGCTCAAGGATGAGGCATTGCTCGGTATGGTCGGGGTGGTGGCATAGAGCACATTGCCCTGCATCGAGGCAGTGGCCTCTCCGTACCCATTGCTGCCCCAGACGTACAGCTTCCTGCTACCGTCGCTCATCTCCAGGATGATCCCGGAATTCAAAGCGTTGGCTTCCAACGCGATGCAGGATTTGATGAGCGATGCGTCGGGCAGCTGCAATATCTTTTGCGGGGTGCCCTGCACCCATGTCTGGTCGTCGCCCAGGCCCAGCTGGCCGACCTTGCCGCGCCCCCATGCGTAGACCTGGCGATTGGCATCCATCGCGATGCCGTGCGTCGCGCCGACGGCGACATGCAGCCATTTGCCTTGGTTGAAGTTGGCCTGCCGCGGAGTGTTCACCGGTTTGCCGTTGGTATCGACGCCGGTGATCGCCGTGATCTGGTTCTCTCTGTTGTCGCCCCAGACGTACAAGCGTCCTTCGCTGTCGATGGCGGCGGCCATGTCGACCCCGGCACTGACCTGCACGATGTTCCGGCTTGCCGCGAAAATTCGCATGGGCTTGTCGATGATGGCATCCGTCGTCCCGCACCCTACCGCGCCAAGATCATTCTTGCCCCAGGCCCACCAGGATCCGTCCTCGAGCTTGCCGATGGACAGGTCTCGCTTGCTGTATATCGCGGTCCACTTCCCCTGCGTATTGGCCAGGTCGATCCGCTGCAATGCGTACAAGGGACCGCTCTTGCCCTGTTCGCCGCCGCCCAGTGCGCCAAACGTATTCTGTCCTGCTCCCCAGATATCGCCGTCGCCGTTGATCAGCAAGGTATGGCGCGTACCCGTGGCAACACTGGTCACCTTGGAAACCACGCCAATACGCTTGGGACTCGTGTACTTGGACGAGTTCTGGTCGTCCAGGCCCAGTTGTCCGCTTTGGTTCATGCCCCAGGTCCAGGGGTAGCCATCGCTGTCGATAGCGACGGCATGTTGGAAGTTGGCGCTCAAGGCCGTCCAGTTGGTCTGGTTGAACGGCGAATTGATGGCGTCATTGCTTGGGCCCGACGGCGGGCTGACGGTTTGGTTCATCTGGATTCCTGTCTCGCTGAGGTGTGTTCGGCATATGCGGACGGTAGGGTCCGCGGTCAGCTTGCCCGCGTTGAATCAGGCTGTGTGCTATCCGAGGACGCCGCTATCCGTCGAGCCCCAACCCCACAGGGATCCGGTTTGGCCGGGCGCAGGCCCGCTGACGTTCTTGATCTGCACCGCGGTTGGAGGCGAGTCCTCGTTGCCGTCGACGGTGTATTGGGCGAAGTAATGGCCCTGATCCGGCACGGCGTTGACCCTGTCGCGCGGGATGGGTGTGCCGGTGTATGGCGTCGCCACGATGCTGGTGATGGGCGCGGACTGCCAGTTGGCCGCTGCAATGGCTTTGCCTTCCTGATCCGTGCCCCAGCCGTGGATCTGGACCACTGAGGTGCTGGTGATGACGGCGGTGGAAGGAATCTTCAGGCCGACGTCCTGACCAGCCGGAAGCGTGATGAGGTTGAGCACGCCATTCTGCGCATCCGTGAAGACAGGCGCGGGCAATTCCTTCGGTGTCGGGGGATACCATTCAGAACCGAACTGTTGCTTCGTGGCCGACAGGAATGCCTGGTAGCGCCGCGGCTGCGGACCCTGGCCGCTGGCCGTCTTCTCGAGATGGAAATAGGTGATGATCCCCTGGCTGGCACTGGGCGAGGGCGTTACGCCGTGCATCGTCATGCTGTCTCCCCCGGATTCGACAGGGTAGTTGTGGGTTGCCGTGCGGATCAAGCGCCAGCCCGGCTTCGTGATCTCATAGAGTTCGATGGTGAGCTTGATGTTATCGCCGGCCACCAACTTCAAGGAGGGATTGAAAGCGACCTTTACCGAGACAGTGACCTCCATTCCCTCGGCGGGCGTGCTGCCGGAGGGAGCGAGCGTCGGTGCGGGAAGAAAGTGGGAGGTATCCTGCGTGTTGACGCTGGCGACGGCCGAATAGCTGGTGTTGCCGATGGCGTCGCCGCCGAGGTACCACACCTCGACGGTGCCATTGCAGACCTGAGGCGAAGGAATGGCGATAGGATCGTTGGGCTTGCCCACCGTGCTTGAAATGGGCTCAAAACATCCCCAATGCATGGAGGTGACATCGTTAGCGCCCTGGTCGTGCACTTGAGCCGTTGCAGTCACTCCGTCATAGGTTTCCAGCACCCCATAGGGAGTGACCGGCGAGATGGTGGGTGCAGCGAGGGGCATGGGATCAACCTTCGTGTAATGAAGCTACGCAACTGCTGGGGGCGGGGTGTCCTATTCTTTCGTAAAGCGACAGCGCGGCGGAAGTAATTACTCGTAACGTGGGGTTATCTCCAGTCGTTCGACGCATCACGCGCGCGAGCACAAGAAAACGCGAGCAGCGTGATCCCCGGATCGTCACGGAAACTCGGCCGCTGCTGTCGGTCCTGGCTCACGGGCGACGACGGTGAGGTGGTTGTACGACGCATGATTGTTCAAGGCGTCGCTCACGACTACCATGACCGCGCCTGCCTCCGTGCCCGCATGCAATGCCGGCGCCGTCGCGATGCCCATGAAGTTGCTGCGTACGACTGTCGTCTTGTTGTCCGGCGTCATCGACACATAATCCGCATCGGGGTCGTACGGATCGAAGGTGGCGGGTCCGTTGGTAATCCTGAAAGTCACCAGGTAGTCCGTAACCGGTGCGCCGGCCAGATGATTGTTCTGGATGGTGACTGTCAGTGGTTCGTTGAAGTCCTCGTTTATGGAAGCCTGTTGATTACCCGAAGCGGGGGCGAGACCGATGAAGGTTCCAGCCCACACCCTCAAGGTGAATGCGCTGACCTGACCGTTGATGTCGTCGTCTTGCGGCTTGCCGGTGTAGGACGTGGGGTAGGTATAGACCGTCAGTGTCCCGTGATCGTCGTCCGCCGTAGCACCCGCGACGATGGTGGGTGAGGTCGCCACGCCGTTGACCACGTGGGTCGTGGTTTTCAATCCGCTTACCCCGGCAAAGGAAGCCGTTGCGGTGCCTGGCACGATTTCCCAATAGACATTCCCCGTGGTGGCCGTCTGGCCGGCTGTGGTTTTTGCCGAGACGACGAGCGGCAGCAAAAACGAGCCGCCGGGCAACTGGTCCTGTATGTCCCCGCTCTGCGGGTAGGTATAGTTGGGTGCTGTCGCGGCTTCCAGGACCTCCAGCTGGAACTCCACCGGCTTGACCGCCACGGTGGCGTCCGCGGTAATGATGACGGTACCGGTGGTGTCACCGGCGATGATTTGCGGCGAGGTGGCCAGGCCGTTTCTGGTGTACACCATGGCGGCCATGTCGGTGCCCTGGTGACCACTCAGTTCGTCGTAGTCGAAGGTGGCGGACCCGTCGATGGTGAACGTCACCAGCAGGTCATTGACGATATTGCCGCTGGGATCGGTGACGAGCACGGTGACCGGCGACTTGAAGGGAAAGCCCTCGAGGGCCTGATTGTCCGCCGGGTTGCTATCGCCTTGCGCTGTCAGCACCGCATTCTTGTTGCGCCAGACTCTTTGAGTGAACGTCGTGGAACGATCCGAATAGGGCGTGGTGGCTTTCACCGTGAAGGACCCATAGCTCTCTTTTGCGTTCGAGACGCTCTTTGCCATCAGTGCGTCCGGGGTGACGGCAAAGCCGTCGCTGACGTCGGCGCTGGAGATCTGGCTTTGCTGAGTCGTATCCTTGTTAATGAATGCTCCTGATGCGCCACCGGCCACACTGGTGAAGATGACTTCGCCGGTTTGAGCGGGGCCGTCTTTCGCGAAGGCCAGGACAGACAGCGGAAAGGGGAAGAGCTCGTTGATGTGCTGGTCCTGCAGGTCGCCATTTTCTTTTTGCAGGTCGACCGCCGCGTCCGAGGGGATGACTGAAGAGAGGGAAAAATTCTGGCTGTTGGACACTGCCGAACTCGCCGTAACGGAGATCGAGCCGAGCGTATTGGTGGTGGCGCGTATCCGCGGCGCCGTCGCGTAGCCTCTGTCGTCCGTGGCGACCACCACCGAGGTTGGCGTCCAGCTCAGGAGCGGGACGGTATCTCCCTGGATGAATTCAGCCGGACCGTTTATCAAGGCGAAGGTGACCCATAAATTGGCCACGGCGGAGTTGTCCTTGCCCAGGACCTTGACCTTGAGCCGCTGATCGAACGCCAGTCCGGCGGCCTGTTGTTGCTTGTCGCCTTGTTCGATGGTCATGGCCGCGACCCTGTCGCTCCACACGCGCAGCGTGAACGTCGCGATCCTGCCCGAGGTGTCGTTGCGGGGATCTTGCGTTTGATAAGTGCTGGGATAGGCACAGACATTGCCGACGGCGTAACCGGCTGGTCCACATTGGCTGATGTTGCTGCTCATGGCGGGAGCGGTGGCGGTACCCCCTCCATCAGTATCCACCTGGACGACGGCCTCCCGATAGTTGCCGAAGGAGGTGTTGGCCGTTTCTCCCTGTACCGCATCCGTGTAGATCTTGAACTTCACTTGCCCCGTCGTGGCGGGCAGGTTGGTTTTGGTCTGTACCATGGCGACGAATCTGTCTGGAAACGGATAGCCGTTAACGGTGTCTTGATGGTCATTGCGCCCTGTGGCGCAGGACCAGGGCGCTGACGCGCCGTCGCCGTCTTTATCGACATGCAAGACGAACAGATACGAGTTCGGACTGGCCAAATTGCAGCTTGCCGTGACCTTGACGTCGCCAATGCTTTTGCTTTGGATGCGAGGGGCCGTGGCAATGCCGTTCTTGCACCAGACACCCACGCTGTTCCTGGACGTTTTCTTTATATACCGCTGGTTGTCACCACTGAAGTCGAACTGGGCCTGATCTGGTGTCAGGATCGAAAACTCCACCAGCATATTGTTTGTGGCCTCCATGGATCCCTGCGAGTCGGTGATTTTCACCGATAAGGGTATCGAGAACACATCGTTGATCCGCGCCGACTGGCCGTCACCCCGATAAGCGGTAATCAGGGCTGATTGCCGAGGCCAATAACGATACTCAAAGGTGGTAACCCTACGCTGATCTTCCCGAACGAGAGTGCCTCTATAGTCCCCAGGCAGCACTTGTACATAGCCTGCCGAGTAGTCTGGCGATTGCGATACGTTGGCGGTTGGAGGAGCGGCGCTGACCACCGCATATTCCATCCATAGCGCATCCGGGGAGTTCGGGTCTGCACGACGCAATACCAGTTCCGAAGTGGGATAGCTGCAGTCGGAATAGACTGCGCCGGAGGTAGTCGTGGGGGCGAAGGTCACGCTGCCGCTCCGAGTCTGATTGCCGAAGGTGCTGTCGTACAGTTTGACCTGGAAAACGGGGCCGGTGGATTGCGAATGAGATACCGATGGCGTGTTCACTATGCTTGCCGAGCTGCCATTCCAGTCGACCCGAACGGAAGACAGAGAGCTACCGTCGTCGCGCTGGATTACTGCGTCCACGAATGACTCGGAAACGGGGGCGATCTTCTCGTCGATTTTTGCCATGGTTATGCGTTTTGCCGCGAGCAGAAAATCCGCTCGCGGCTCCGGGGTAAAGCGAGATACGCTTTCGGTTGAAGAGTTCCTGCTGAAAACCCGATCGCTAAAGACCTAGTTGCTGAAGATCTGCACGGCGACAGGAATGGTTGCGTCAGGATTGGCTTGCTCCTGCGAGGCATACAGTAAAGCGTTCCCGGCAATGCCCATACCATAGATCTTTACGGTAACCAGGCCGCCGCCGTCGGTTACGTGGCTGGTTGCCGTCTCCGGTGCGGAAGGCGAGAAGCTGGCCTGACTACGCGAGTCATTTTTCAGCATAAAGGTGATGCTCTTCCCCGCTACCGAGGCGCCCGAGCCGTTGAGCTGCTTGAGCTGGAAGCTCGCATTGTTCGAGCTGTTTACAGGGATTGACAAGGTCGTCGTCAGTGCCGTTAGGACGTACACCTTGGGCAACGGGTCGATGACGGTCAGGTCGCTGTATGACGCGTGATTGCCCAGGGGGTCGCTCACGACTACCGTCACCGTGCCTGCCTCCATGCCCGCCTGCAATGGCGGGGCAGTGGCGATGCCTATGAAGTTGCTGCGCACGACGGCCGTCTTGTTGTCTGACGTCATGGACACATAATCCGCATTGGGATCATCCGGGTCGAAAGTGGCGGGTCCATTCGTGATTTTGAAAGTCACCAGGTAGTCCGTGACTGGAGCGCCGGCCAGATGGGTATCCTGGACGGTAACTGTCAGCGGGTCGGCAAAGTCTTCGCCTTTGTTGGCCTTTTGATGATCAGACCCGGGAACCAGATGGATGAAGTCTTCTGGCCACACCCTCAAGGTGAATGCGGTGACCTGTTCCTTGATGGTGTCGTTCTTAGGATCCCCGGTGTAGGAAGTTGGGTAGGCATAGACCGTCAGCGTCCCGTGATCGTCGTCGTACGATTTTCCCGCGACGATGGGGGGCGAGGTCGCCACGCCGTTGGCCACTTTAGTCGTGGTCTTCAATCCGCTTACTCCGGCGAAGGAAGCCGTGGCCGTGTCCGGCGCGATTTCCCAGTAGACATCGCCCGTGGTGGCCGCTTGTCCGTCGATGGTTTTCGTCGAGACGACGAGCGGAAAGGCGAAGGATCCGCCAGGCAGCTGGTCCTGTTTGTCCCCGCTCAGCGGGTAGGTGTAGTTGGGTGCCGTCGCGGCCTCCAGGACCTCCAGCTGGAAGTCCACGGGCTTGACGGCCACGGTGGCGTCCGCGGTGATGGTGACGGTACCCGCCTTGGCGCCGGCGATGATGTCCGGCGAGGTGGCCAGGCCGTCCCTGGTGTACACCATGGCGGCCATGTCGGTACCTTGATGACCGCTCAAGTCGTCGTAGCGGAAGGTGGCGGACCCGTCGATGGTGAAGGTCACCAGCAGGTCATTGACGATATTGCCGCTGGGATCGGTGACGCGTACCGTGACCGGCGACTTGAAGGGAAAGCCCTCCAGGGCCTGATTGTCCGCCGGATTGCCGTCGCCTTGCGCTGTCAGCAATGCATTCTTGTTGCGCCAGACTCGTTGCGAGAACGTCGCCGGAAGCGTCGAATAAGGCGCGGTGGCCTTGACCGTAAAGGACCCATAGCTCTGTTTTGCATTCGAGACGCTCGTTGCCATCAGTGCGTCCGGGGTAACGGCGGATCCGTCGCTGACGTCGGCGACGGAGGTCGGTTTTTGCTGATTCGTGCCCTTGGTGATGAATGCCCCCGACGCGCCATCGGCCACGCTGGTGAAGGTGATCTGGCCGCTTTGGGCGGGGCCGTCTTTCGCGGCGGCCAGGACCGACAACGGAAAGGGGAAGAGTTCGTTGATGTGCTGGTCCTGCTGGTCGCCGTTTTCCTTCTGCAGACCTACCGCCGCGCCCTCGGGGATGACCGAAGTCAAGGTAAAACTCTGGGTGTAGGACACCGCCGAATTCGCCGCAACGAAGATTTGGCCGGTCGTGTTGGCCGTGGCGCGTATATGTGGCGCCGTGGCGATGCCGTCCGCATCCGTGGCGACCATCACCGAGGTGGGCGTCCAGCTCAGAAGGGAGACATTATCGTACTGGATGAATTCACCCGGCCCCCCCAAGTCGAAGGTGACCCGTAGATTGGCCACACTGGAGCCGTCCTTGCCCACGACCTTGACCTTGAGCCGCTGGTCGAATGTCAGTCCCGCGGCCTGTTGTTGCCCGTCGCCCTGCACGGCGCTCATGACCGCGACCCTGCCGCTCCATACGCGCAGCGTGAACTTCGCGATCCTGCCCGAGGTGTCGGTGCGGGGGTCTTGTGTTCGATAGGTGCTGGGAGAGGCGAAGACATTGCCGACGGCATAACCGGCTGGCCCATACTCGCTGGTCTTGGTGACCATGGCGGGAGCGGTGGCGGTGCCTCCTCCATCATCGTCCACCTCGACGATGGCCTCCTGGCCGCTGGCGAAAGAGATGTTGGCTGTTTCGTCCTCTACCGGACCCTCGTAGATATCAAACTTCACCTTCCCCGTCGTGGCGGGCAGGTGGCTTTTCGTTCCAGCCTCGGCGACGATCCTGTCAGGAAACGGGTTGCCGGCAATGGTGTCTTGATGGTCAGCGCGCCCTGTTTCGCAGGACCAAGGCGCCGATTCGGGGTCGCCGTCTTCGTCGACGTGCAGGACGAACATATAGTCGTCTACATAACCGTAAATGCAGCTTGCCCAGATCGTGACGTCTCCGGCAGCCTTGCTTTTGATACGAGGAGCCGTTGCGATGCCGTTCTTGCACCAGACGTTCACCCAGGTGCAGGGAGTGTCGGGATCTCTTCTGACGTACCGCTGGTTGTCTCCACTGAGATCGAACTCGGCCTGGTCCGGCGTGTCGATTCTGAACTCTACCCGCATATTGTGTGTGGCCTCCATGGATCCCTGAGAGTCGGTGACTTTCACCGACAAGGGCATCGAGAACACATCATTGGTCTTTGCCGACTGGCCGTCGCCCCGATGAGCGCTGATCCGTGCTGCACGGATAGGCCAGCGACGTACTTCGAAGGTGACCATCCTATCCAGATGTCCTGCATTCCTGTTGTACATATCGTCGGGTACCACATTTATATACCCTGACGAATAATCTGGCGAACTCGTTACGTTGGGAGCCGGAGGAACGATTTTGTCTGGCCTGAAGGCGCGCCTTGGATCAAGTTCAGTGGTCTGGTCAGAAGGATCCCATGTCACTGCCGAAGTCGGCCACGCGAGGTCACCATAGACTTGATCGCCAGCGTTGGCAGGCCAAAACTGGACGTCGCCGCCCATGACCTCATTGCCATGGCTGCTTTTATACCGTCTGACCGTGTACCATGAGTTTCCAAAAACATAATGGGAGATCGTTGGAACGGTTGAATACGGATCGCCGGCTCCGTCCCAGTAGACTCGAACGGAAGACCGCGGAATCAAGTCGTCTTGCTGAGTAATAGTCTCCGCGCTGGACTCGGAAACAGGGTCGATATTCTTGTCGGATGTTGTCATGGCTATGCGTTCCAATTTGAATCGCGCATCAGGTCACATTGGCGGAGAAATACGCCTTGGGGCCGCCGGCCAGCGGCGTTGTCACTTCGATCTTGCACGCCCCGGGGTTTGCACCCGCCAGCAGAGAGGGCGCGATGGCGTAGCCATCTTCGACGGTGACCGCCGCGACCTTGCCGTTCTTGCTGATACGGCTGTAGCGCGCGGTGTTGCCTGACTCTGAAAAGGTGATATCGCCGCTGATGATGGAGAAGGTGATCACCATGTTCTCCACCGCGCGGGGGGAACCCGTGCTGTCAACGGCGAGGGCCGTCAGCGGGGCGGGGAAGAAATTGCCGCGATAGACGGACTGCCCGCTCCCGCTCTGAGCGGCCGTAATAGGCGTGGCGCCGAACCAGGTCCGTACCGCGAACACCGCGCACCTGGCCAGGTCAGTGTCGGCGGTGGGACCCGAGGGCATTGTTCCAGTCTCGTAGGCCAGGAAGTAGCCGATACCGTAATCGGGCGAGAAGCCGCTTGGACCCGTGGGCTTCTGCATGACGATGCCATAGGCCGTGGCTAGGACGTCGTCGCCGGTGGTGACGAAGCCTTTGATGGACGATTGGTTAGGCGCGGCGGTCGAGACAAAACCAAACCACTTCTGCTTCCAGACGAACATGACGTCGCCACCGGGGACGGCAGGCTTGCGCCCCCAGGTCGTGTCCTGGCAGCGCGCGATCAGAGGCGCGACCAACTGGCCAGGCAGCACATCCTTGACCTCTGGATGGTCGTCGGAGAACTCGTCCCAATGTATGCGCGTCGCGATATTTTTCGACGCGGCATCGCGCTGCTCCTTGCCCGCTTGATCTGGCGATGCCTGCGAGGGATTTCGAGCTTGGGCGAAGTGCTGCGTCAGCGTCATCCGCCGTGGACGATCGCCCAGCGCATTGGTGCTGGATGCTTGCATCTGGACATCGGTTTTGTCGTTCATGAGTTTCTGTTCCTTGTCGAAATCCCGTGGCATCAGGTCCCATTTTTTCCTGGGGCCGAGGGAGGGAGCGCACGCAGAAGAATCTGCTTGCGCTTCGTGGTAAAGCGGGGCGACCTCTTAGTTGCTGAAGACCTGAACCGCGACAGGAATGGTTGGGTCAGGGTTGGCTTGCTCCTGCGAGGCATACAGTAAAGCGTTCCCGGGGATGTCCATTCCCCAGATCTTTACGGTAACCAGGCCGCCGCCATCGGTTACGTGGCTGGTCTCGGTCTCGAGTGCGGCAGGCGAGAAGCTGGCCTGACTACGCGTGTCATTTTTCAGCGTAAAGGTGATGTTCTTCCCCGCTACCGAGGCGCCCGAGCCATTGAGCTGCTTGAGCTGGAAGCTCGCATTGTTCGAGCTGTTTACAGGGATTGACAAGGTCGTCGTCAGTGCCGTTAGGATGTACACCTTGGGCAACGGGTCGATGACGGTCAGGTCGCTGTATGACGCGTGATTGCTCAGGGGGTCGCTCACGACTACCGTCACCGTGCCTGCCTCCATGCCCGCCTGCAATGTCGGGGCAGTGGCGATGCCAATGAAGTTGCTGCGCACGACGGCCGTCTTATTGTCTGACGTCATGGACACATAATCCGCATTGGGGTCGTCCGGGTCGAAGGTGGCGGGTCCATTCGTGATTTTGAAAGTCACCAGGTAGTCCGTGACCGGTGCGCCGGCCAGATGGGTATCCTGGACGGTAACTGTCAGCGGGTCGGCAAAGTCTTCGCCTTTATTCGCCTTTTGATGATCAGACCCGGGAACCAGATGGATGAAGTCTTCTGGCCACACCCTCAAGGTGAATGCGGTGACCTGTTCCTTGATGGTGTCGTTCTTAGGATCCCCGGTGTAGGAGGTGGGGTAGGCATAGACCGTCAGCGTCCCGTGATCGTCGTCGTATGATTTTCCCGCGACGATGGGGGGTGAGGTCGCCACGCCGTTGACCACTTTGGTCGTGGTCTTCAATCCGCTTACCCCGGCGAAGGATGCCGTGGCCGTGTCCGGCGCGATTTCCCAATAGACGTCGCCCGTGGTGGCCGCTTGGCCGTCGATGGTTTTCGTCGAGACGACGAGCGGAAAGGCGAAGGATCCGCCTGGCAGCTGGTCCTGTTTGTCCCCGCTGAGCGGGTAGGTGAAGTTGGGTGCCGTCGCGGCCTCCAGGACCTCCAGCTGGAACTCCACCGGCTTGACGGCCACGGTGGCGTCCGCGGTGATGGTGACGGTGCCTGCCTTGGCGCCGGCGATGATGTCCGGCGAGGTGGCCAGGCCGTCCCTGGTATACACCATGGCGGCCATGTCGGTACCCTGATGACCGCTCAAGTCGTCGTAGCGGAAGGTGGCGGACCCATCGATGGTGAACGTCACCAGCAGGTCATTGACGATATTGCCGCTGGGATCGGTGACGCGTACCGTGACTGGCGACTTGAAGGGAAAGCCCTCCAGGGCTTGATTGTCCGCCGGATTGCCGTCGCCTTGCGGCGTCAGCACCGCATTCTTGTTGCGCCAGACTCTTTGCGAGAACGTCGTCGGAAGCGTGGAATAAGGCGCGGTGGCCTTGACCGTGAAGGACCCATAGCTTTGTTTTGCATTCGAGACGCTTATTGCCATCAGTGCGTCCGGGGTAACGGCGGATCCGTCGCTGACGTTGGCGACGGAGGTCGGGCTTTGCTGACTCGTGCCCTTGGCAATGAATGCCCCCGACGCGCCATCAGCCACACTGGTGAAGGTGATCTGGCCGGTTTGGGCGGGGCCGTCTTTCGCAGAGGCCAGGACCGACAACGGAAACGGGAAGAGTTCGTTGATGTGCTGGTCCTGCTGGTCGCCGTTTTCTTTCTGCAGGCCGACCGCCGCGCCCTGGGGGATGACCGACGTCAGGGAAAAATTCTGAGTATTGGGGGTTACCGCCGAACTTGCCGCAACGAAGATCGAGCCGACCTTGTTGGCGGTGGTGCGTATCAGCGGCGCCGTGGCGTAGCCGTCCCCATCGGTGGCGACCACCACCGAGGTGGGCGTCCAGCTCAGGAGCGGGACGGTATCTCCCTGGATGAATTCAGCTGGACTGTTTATCAAGGCGAAGGTGACAGCTAGATTGGCCACGGCGGAGCTGTCCTTGCCCAGGACCTTGACCTTGAGCCGCTGGTCGAACGTCAGTCCGGCGGCCTGCTGTTGCTTGTCGCCTTGCGCGATGGTCATGGCCGCGACCTTACCGCTCCATACGCGCAGCGTGAACTTCGCGATCCTGCCCGACGTGTCGGTGCGGGGGTCTTGGGTTCGATAGGTGCTGGGAGAGGCGAAGACATTGCCGACGGCGTAACCGGCTGGTCCATACTCACTGGTCTTGGTGACCATGGCGGGAGCGGTGGCGGTGCCTCCTCCATCATCGTCCACCTCGACGATGGCCTCCTGGCCGCTGGCGAAAGAGATGTTGGCTGTTTCGTCCTCTACCGGACCCTCGTAGATATCAAACTTCACCTTTCCCGTCGTGGCGGGCAGATGGCTTTTCGTTATGGCCTTGGCGACGATCCTGTCAGGAAACGGGTTGCCGGCAATGGTGTCTTGATGGTCAGCGCGTCCTGTATCGCAGTACCAAGGCGCCGATTCGGGGGCTCCGTCTTCGTCGACATGCAAGACGAACAGATACTCTTCTGAGCTGAAAACGCAGCCTGCGCTGATCTTGACGTCTCCGGCAGCCTTGCTTTTGATACGAGGGCACGTCGCAATGCCGTTCTTGCACCAGACGTACACCCAGCCGCAGGGAATGGCGTCATTTTTTCCTAAGTACCGCTGGTTATCCCCGCTGAAATCGAACTCGGCCTGGTCTGGTGTGTCGAGCGAGAACCACACCAGCATATTGTGTGTGGCCTCCATGGATCCCTGGGAGTCGGTGACTTTCACCGACAAAGGCGTCGAGAACACATCATTGGTCTTTGCCGTCTGGCCGTCACCTCGATAAGCGGTGATCAGTGCTGAGTCCTCACGCCAACAGCGATATTCGAAGGTGACATTCCTATGCTGATTTCCTGCGTTCCTGTTGTTGTACATATCGTCGGGCGTCACATTTATATACCCTGACGAATAATCCGGCGAACTCGTTACGTTGGGAGCCGGAGGGGAGATCTGGCCCGGCGCATAGACGGCCCTTTGATCACTTGTAAGGCTCTGCGCAGAAGGATTCCAAGTCACTGCCGAAGTCGGATACTTGAGGTCGTCATAGACTTGCTCGCCAGCATTGACAGGAAAGAAAGCGACGTTGCCGCTCACGATCTCATTGCCATAGCTGCTGCTATACCGTTTGACCGTGAACCATGCGATTCCACCATTAAGGTATTGGGCGATCGTTGGAACGGATCTATACCAAACGTCGCTGCCGTTCCAGTAGACTCGAACGGAGGACTGCGAGTTCCGGTCGTCTCGCTGAGTAACAGCGTCGACGGTTGACTCGGAGGCGGACGCTGAAATGGACTCGGTACTCTTGCGGAGTTCTGTCATGGCCATGCTTTCCTATTCGAATGGGGCATCAGCCCACATTCTTTCTTGGTGCGAGGACCGGGGTAGAGTAATTTTCGGTAACCCCGATTGATTTGAGTCATCTCGCCGCTGAAATCTTGATGATGTGGTCGTCATTCGCAGCGGACAAAAGAAAAAAGCCGCGAGCAAAATAATCTGCTCGCGGCTCGCGGCTCGCGGCTCGCGGCTCCGCGGTAAGGCGGGGGATGCTTTAGTTGCTGAAGACCTGCACGGAGACAGGGATGGTGCCGTCGGGGTTGGCTTGCTCCTGCGAGGCATACAGGGAGGCGTTCCCGGGCTGGTCCATGCCCCAGATCTTTATGGAAGCCACGCCATTGGGATCGGTCGTGCCGTTGGTTTCGGTCTGGGGTGCGAATGGCGAGAAGCTGGCCTGGCAATGCGTGTCGTTCTTCAGGGTGAACGTGATGTTTTTTCCCGCTACCGAGGCGCCCGAGTTATCAAGTTGTTTGAGCTGGAAGCTTGCGCTGTTCGAGCCATTCATCGGTATGGACACGGATGTCGATAGCGCTGACAGGATGTACACCTTGGGTGCCGGGTCGACGACGGTCAGACTCTTGTACGACGCATGATTGCCCAGGGGGTCGCTGACGACTACCGTGACGGCACCCCCCTCCATGCCCGCTCGCAATGCGGGAGCAGTGGCGATGCCCATGAAATTGCTGCGCACGACTGTCGTCTTGTTGTCCGGCGTCATCGACACATAATCCGCATCGGGGTCGTCCGGGTCGAAGGTGGCGGGGCCGTTGGTAATCCTGAACGTCACCAGATAGTCCGTCACCGGCCCGTTGTCCAGATGGCTGTCCTGGATGGCGACAGTCAGTGGATCGGGAAAATTCTCGCCCTTGGAGGCCTTCTGATTATCCGAACCGGGGACCAGATTGATGAAGTTTTTCGCCCATACCCTCAAGGTAAATGCGCTGACCTGACCGTTGATGTCGTCGTCTTGCGGCTTGCCGGTGTAGGAGGTGGGGTAGGCATAGACCGTCAATATCCCGTGATCGTCGTCCGCCGTAGCGCCCGCGACGATGGAGGGTGAGGTCGCCACGCCGTTGACCACTTGGGTCGTGGTCTTCAACCCGCTCACCCCGGCGAAGGAAGCCGTTGCGGTTCCTGGCACGATTTCCCAGAAGACATCGCCCGTGGTGGCTGTCTCGCCTTCGATGGTTTTCGTCGAGACGACGAGTGGCATGGAGAACGAGCCACCGGGCAACTGGTCCTGTTTGTCTCCGCTCTGCGGATACGTGAAGTTGGGTGCTGTCGCGGACTCCAGGACTTCCAGCTGGAACTCCACCGGCTTGACCGCCACGGTGGCGTCCGCGGTGATGGTGACGGTACCGGCGCTGTCGCCAGCGATGATTTCCGGCGAGGTGGCCAGGCCGTTTCTGGTGTACACCATGGCGGCCATGTCGGTGCCCTGATGACCGCTCAAGTCGTCGTAGCGGAAGGTGGCGGACCCATCGATGGTGAAGGTCACCAGCAGGTCATTGACGATATTGCCGCTGGGATCGGTGACGAGTACGGTCACCGGCGAGCGGAAGGGAAAGCCCTCGAGGGCCTGGTTGTCCTCCGGCTTGCTATCATCTTGCGCTGTCAGCACCGCATTCTTGTTGCGCCAGACTCTTTGAGTGAACGTCGTCGGAAGATTGGAATAGGGCGCGGAGGCCTTCACCGTGAAGGACCCATAGCTTTGTTTTGCATTCGAGACGCTTATTGCCATCAGTGCGTCCGGGGTAACGGCGGAGCCGTCGCTGACGTTGGCGACGGAGGTCGGTTTTTGCTGATTCGTGCCGTTGGTAATGAATGCCCCCGACGCGCCATCAGCCACGCTGGTGAAGGTGATCTGGCCGGTTTGGGCGGGGCCGTCTTTCGCGAAGGCCAGGACCGACAGCGGAAACGGGAAGAGTTCGTTGATGTGTTGGTCCTGCAGATCGCCGCTTTCCTTTTGCAGGCCGACTGCCGCTCCCAAGGGGATGACCGAGGACAGGGAAAAATTCTGAGTACTGGACACCGCCGAACTCGCCGCAACGAAGATCGAGCCGATCTTGTTGGCGGTGGCGCGTATCAGCGGCGCCGTGGCGTAGCCATCGTTATCCGTGGCGACCACCACCGAGGTGGGCGTCCAGCTCAGAAGCGGGACAGTATCTCCCTGGATGAATTCAGCTGGACTGTTTATCAAGGCGAAGGTGACAGTTAGATTGGCCACGGCGGAGCCGTCCTTGCCCAGGACCTTGACCTTGAGCCGCTGGTCGAACGTTAGTCCGGCGTGCTGCTGTTGCTTGTCGCCCTGCGCGATGGTCATGGCCGCGATCCTGCCGCTCCATACGCGCAGCGTGAACGTCGCGATCCTGCCCGACGTGTCGGTGCGAGGATCTTGTGTTCGATAGGTGCTGGGATAGGCGAAGACACTGCCGACGGCGTAACCGGCCGGTCCATATTCGCTGGTCTTGGTGACCATGGCGGGAGCGGTGGCGGTGCCCCCGCCGTCTGGGTCCACCCGTACGATGGCCTCCGGGCTATCGCCGAAAGAGATGTTGGCCATTTCGCCCTGGACAGGATCCGTATAGATATCAAACTTTACCTTTCCCGTTGTAGCGGGCAGGTGGGTTTGCGTCTGTACCTTGGCGACGAGGTCCTGTGGAAACGAGGTGCCGACAATAGTGTCTTGATGGTCATTGCGCAATGGCGTGCAGAACCACGGCGCCGATGAGGTATCCCCGTCATCGTCGACGTGCAAGACGAACATGTACGAGTTCGGGTTGGCCAGGACGCAGCTTGCGAAGACCTTGACGGTTCCGGCGGTCTTGCTTTTGATGCGAGGGGCCGTTGCAACACCATTCTTGCACCAGACCTGCACGTTGTATCCGTCCTGAATCGTCGAGTACCGCTGGTTATCCCCGAGGAAATCGAATTCGGCCTGGTCCTTGGTCTGGATCTCGAACCACACCGGCATATTGTGTGCGGCCTCCATGGATCCCTGGGAGTCAGTGACCTTCACCGACAACGGTGTCGAGAACACATCATTCGTCTCTGCCGACTGTCCATCACCCTTATAAGCAGTCAGCCGTGCTGTGTGCTGTAGCCAATAGCGGTATTCAAATTGGGTAAACCTATCCAGAGAGGCCCGGCTGGTAGTCGAAAACTGTGCCGGCACAACGTTTATGTAGCCGGCGCAGTAGTCTGGGGAAGCCGATACGTTGGGAGTTGGCTGCGCGTAACTGTCCACCATAAATGCTTGCCGTCCCCTTTCCACGTCCATTAGGCCGTCCGTCCAATTCACTTCCGAAATAGGGAATGCGCAGTCGTAGTACGCTGGATTGGGATAATCGACAGGCTGGAAAACCGGGTAGTCAACCATCTGCTGACTGCCGTAGTTGCTCGTGTACGTCAGAGTCCAGAAGTTAGGCATCACGTACAGTGAGTGGGAGATCGCTTGAGAGCCGAGAAAGCCTAGACTGCTGTTCCAGTGGATTCGGACGCTTTCCTGGGAGGTGTCGTCGCGCTGAGTAACAGCATCCACGGACGCTGCGGAAACGGACTCGGAATCGGTATTCTTGCTGAGTTTGGTCATGGCTATGTTCCAGTTTGAACCGTGGTTCAGGTCACATTCACGTTGAACGTCAGCGTGGCGCCGCCGGCCAATGGGGTTGACGCGCGGATCTGGCACGCGCCGGATTTCGATCCCGCTAGGAGACCAGGCGCGATAGCGTAAGCACCCTCGACGGCGACCGCCGCGACCTTGCCGTTGTTGCTGATGCGGCTGTAGCGAGCGGTGTTTCCTGACTGAGCAAAGGTCACATCACCGCTGATGATGGAGAAAGTGATCACCATGTGTTCCGCGGCCCGTAGGGAACCCGTGCTGTCAGCGACAAGCGCGGTCAGCGGAGCGAAGAAGTTGCCACGATAGACGGACTGCCCGTCGCCGCTCTCGGTGGCGAGCTTTACGGTGGGTGCGAACCATGTCCGTACCGCGAACACCGCGCACCTGGCGAGATCAGTGTCGGCTGTTGGACCCAGAGGAAGCGTTCCGGTCTCGTAGGCCATGAAGTAGCCAATGCCGTAATCCGGTGAGAAGCCGCTCGGCCCTGTGGGCTTTTGCATGACAATGCCATAGGCCGTGGCCAATACGTCATCGCCGGTAGTGACGAATCCTTTGATGGTCGAAGTGTTGGGCGCCGCTGTCGAAACCAGGCCAAGCCCAAACCAGTTCTGCCGCCAGACGAATTTGACGTTGCCGCCGGGGACGGCAGGCGTGCGCCCCCAGGTCGTGTCCTGGCAGCGCGCGATCAGGGGCGCTACCAACTGGCCCGGCAGCACATCCTTGACTTCCGGATGGTCGTCGGAGAACTCGTCCCAATGTATGCGCATGGCGATGTTCTTCGATGCGGCATCGCGCTGCTCCTCGCCTGCCTGCTTCAACGATTCCTGGGAGAAATTTCGGGCTTGCGCGAAGTGCTGCGTCAGCGTCGTCCGCCGAGGACGATAGTCCGGTGCAGTGGGGCTGGAGGCTTGCGTGTGGACCGCTGCTTCATCGTTCATGGGCTTTCGTTCCTTGTCGAAATCGTGTGGCATAGGGTCACATTCTTTCCTGGTACGGGAACCTGGATGGAGTAATCTTCAGTAACTTCCCGTTGATTCGAATTGTCTTGGTGCTGGCTTTTCCATGACGTAGCCGTCATTCACGAAACTGCAAATAAAAAAGCCGCGAGCAGAAAAAAATCTGCTCGCGGCTTCGCGGTAAGGCAGGAAATAGCGCTTTGCTGGAGACGCCGGTCCCTGTCCGGCTACCGCTGTAACCCGTGCCGCGCGCGACCTGCGGGGCTGGTTGTCACTCTCCGGACCGAACGGAACAAATGGTCCGGACTGGCTGGCCGCGCGGTGGCACTGGGGCGCTGCTTAGAAGCGGTGGCGAATACCCGTGGCGACGACCGTGTCGGTGACGCCGTCACGGAACGCGTAGTTGTCGGCGTACGAGGCATACGCGTAGAGATTGGTGCGCTTGGACAGGTTGTAGGTGATGCCCGCGGCATAGACGTTGAAGGTTTTGTCGTCGCCCGTCAGCTTGCTGTTGTTGGGATCGGCACGCTGCCAGGATCCAAACACCGAGGTGACGGCGCCGATCGGCACGGTCGCGCCCAACAGGGTGGAAGTGGCGGTGAAGCCGTTGGCGCTGTGGTAGTTGCCGAAATTCTGGAAGTCGCTGCTGGGTGATATGGCCAGCGACTGGCCGACGAACCAGCCGTCGCGCGTCTGGCTGACGGCAGCCGCCACCTTGACCACTTCGAAGTCGTAATAGCCGCCCAGCGCATATTGCGTAGGCCGCGCCGAATTCTTGCCGCCGACCGCGGCATCGGTGGGATTCAGGCGGTCGTAGGAGGCGGCCAGGAACAAGGGGCCGTTGCTGTACGAAAGACCGGTGGTGATTTCGCGGTTGTTGCCGCCGGTGTTGAACTTGCCGGAACCATCGTTCAGCGTGTCGTCCGCGTTGAAGGAATAACCCAGGCCAAATTTGAAGCCGTTGATGGTGGGGGTCTGGTACAGCACCAGGTTGTCCACGCGCATGGTGTTCATGGCGCTGAACGTGGTACCCATATTGGCGGAGTTATAGCTGATGGCGAACGGGTCGATCTGCCCGAACAGCTTGGAGGCCATATTGGTCTGACGGCCGAATTCGAGGCGGCCCCAGGACTTGGAGTCCAGGCCCAGCGTGGCTTGGCGGCCGAACAGGCGGCTGTTCTGCGCCATCTTGCCGTTGTTGGCGGTGAAGCCGTTTTCCAGGGTGAAGACCGCCGACAGGCCGTCGCCCAGGTCTTCGACACCGCGCAGGCCCCAGCGCGAACCACTGGACGTGCCGGACATTTCGCTGAAGCGCGAAGCATGGAAGCCGTCACCGCGGACGCGCTCGTAGCCCACGCCAAGATCGATGAGGCCGTACAGGGTAACGGCGGTTTCCGCGTGCGCGACACCGGCGCATGCCGCCGTAAGGGATACGGCGAGTAGGGTCTTTTTCATGCTTTTCTCAAATCGGAAAGAGGGGAACGAGGCTTCGATCCGGGACGAACCGAACACGAGCGCAAGTTTCAATTCTTTTCGATGATGGAAAAAGCGTAAATGTGGCGAACTGCATCCCGCTGGTGATTGGATCAATGGCTTGGGCCTTTGGCCCTTCGCCGCTGTATGGCGTTGCCTTGGCCCTTCTACGCTGCGTGCGTCTTTGATCTACGCGAGAGGAATTCAGTTCGACGCAGGCAGCGGCTGATAGCGTCAGTTCCGCTTCGGCGGGTAGTCCAGTTCGCCGAACGTGTACTGGCCGGTGGCCTTGGCTTCGGCTATTTCCTGCTCGACTTGTGCGCGGGTCTTGGCGACCGCGGGCGTGCGCGACGCCGATACCTGCTGCGCCGACGCTTCCTGCGCCTTCGCGGGGGCGAGCGGAACGATTTGCGCGGGCGCGTCGGGATCCTGCGGCGGGGTGAATGCGAAAGCAGTCGAGGCGCTCATCAGCAGGGCGCCGGCGGCCAGGGCCAAAGGGGCAATCTTCATTTTCTTTTCCTGATTCGGGCGCTGGCCGAGGTGGTTCGTCGACAGCGCATCAAACCGGTTCATCACGAATCGGTGCCGAATTATGGATTTTCTGGTCATAAGTAAAAACCCGTATTACGGCGAACACATTCTCATGAGTGCATGCAATAAAGCGCCGGGCCGGGCCTAAAATTTTGCATGAGATTGATAAGTCGGTCCCCCGCCCGACAAGAGAAGAGCATCATGGATTTGCATTTGAACGACATCGCGCTGTACGTCGAAGTGGCGCGGCGCAAGAACTTCAGCCGCGCGGCCGAAGTATTGAATATGCCGGCCTCGACCCTGTCGCGCCGGGTCGGGGAATTGGAAAAGCACGTGGGCATGCGTCTGCTCAATCGCAGCACGCGCCGCATCGACCTTACCGAAGCGGGCCAGATCTATTACGAACGCTGCCGCCATCTGGTGGAACGCGCCCGTGTGGCGCACGAACAGTTGACCGATATGGCCAGCGCCCCCAAAGGCATGTTGCGCGTCTCCATGCAAAGCAGCCTGGCGCATCTGTTCCTGCCGGTGGCGATGGCCGAGTTCACGCGCGCGTATCCCAATATCGAATGCGAATTCGATGTGAGCTCGGCGCCTATCGATCCGATCAGCAATCCCTACGATGTCGTGCTGCGCTTCGGCAAGCAACCGGACTCGGGGCTGATCGCGCGCCAGCTATTGAGCATGAGCTGTGAGATGTATGCGATGCCCGCTTACCTGGAGCAACATGGCGTGCCGCGCACGCCGCAGGATCTGACGGGACATGAGTGCCTGCGCTCCCTCATCGATGAGCGGCACTCGACGTGGGAACTGCGCCGCGGCAAGGAGGTGGAGGTGGTGCAGGTGTCCGGCCATATGTCGGCGAATCAATCCAGCCTGCTATACCGTCTGGCCGTGTCCGGGCTGGGCATCGTGGCGCTGCCGGTATTCGACCGGCTCCGCCAAGCCGTCCGCGAAAGTGGTTTGGTGCGCGTGCTGCCGGAATGGCAACTGGCGCCGTTGCCGCTGTATGCGCTGCTGCCGTCGCGCGTATTGCCGGCCAAGACCCAGGCCTTCCTGAGTTTCATCGAACCGCGTTTGAACCTGGGGCTGTCCCTGGCGGCGGATCCTGATGAAAAA
This sequence comes from Bordetella sp. LUAb4, assembly GCF_021325795.1. Taxonomy (GTDB): domain Bacteria; phylum Pseudomonadota; class Gammaproteobacteria; order Burkholderiales; family Burkholderiaceae_B; genus Bordetella_C. The sequence continues at coordinate 478,722 of NZ_JAHPZX010000003.1, forward strand.
AGCCGCGAGCAGGATGTGCTCGCGGCCCGCGGTAATGAAGGAAGTAACGCTTTGCTGGAGACGCTGATCCCCGTCGATCACCGCTAGCTCACCGCAACACCGCCATCGACGACGCCGATCACCATATTGCTGTGGGCTGGCCCCCACCGTGCGCGACCAGCGGGGCTGGTTGTCACTCTCCGGATCGAACGGAAACGATACGGATAGCCTGGCCGCGCGACGGTCGGGGTCCTGCTTAAAACGTGTGGCGCAGGCCGATGGCCACCGCCGTGTCGGTCACGCCGTCGTGGAAGGCATAGTTGTCGCCGTAGGACGCGTAGGCATACACGTTGGTGCGCTTGGAGAAGGCATAGGTGGCGCCCAGGCCGTAGACGTTGAACGTCTTGTCGTCGCCGGTCAGCTTGTCGTTGTCAGGCTTGGCGCGCTGCCACGAACCGAACACCGCGGTGGACGAACCGACCGGCACCGTGAAGCCCAACATCGTCGAGGTGGCCTTGAAGCCATCGGCCAGCTTGTAGCTGCCCAGATCGCTGTAGTCGCCACCCGGCGAGGTAGCCAAGGCCTGGCCGATGAACCAGCCGTCGCGGGTCTGGCTGACGGCGGCGTGGATCTTCAGCACTTCGAAGTCGTAGTAGCCGCCCAAAGCCCATTGCGATAGCTTGGCTTCGTTCTGGCCGCCGACGGCGGCGTCGGTGGGATTCATGCGGTCATACGACGCGGCCAGGTAGACGGGACCGTTGGCATACGACAAGCCGGTGGTGATGGACCGGTTGTTGTCCGACGTGTTGAAGCGGCCCGAGTTGTCGGTGCGCGTGTCGTCGGCGTTGAAGGAATAGCCCACGCCCAGCTTGAAGCCGCCCAGGTTGGGGGTTTGATACAGCACCAGGTTGTCCAGGCGCATGGTGTTCAACGCGCCGAACGTGGTGCCCATATTGGCCGAGTTGAAGTTGGTGGCGAAGGGGTCGACCGGCGTGAACACCTTCGTCGCCATATTGGTCTGGCGGCCGAATTCGATGCGGCCCCAGCTCTTGGAATCCAGGCCCAGCGTGGCCTGGCGGCCGAACAGGCGGCTGCCTTGCTGCAGGCGGCCATCGGTGGGACCGAAGCCGTTTTCCAGGACGAATACCGCCGACAGGCCGTCGCCCAGGTCTTCCGTGCCCTTCAGACCGAAGCGCGAACCGTTCTGGGTGTTCTGCACTTCGGAGAAGCGAGTGGCGTGGAAGCCATCACCCTTGATGCGTTCGTAGCCGACGCCGACGTCGATCAGGCCGTACAGGGTCACGTTGGTTTCCGCATGAGCCACGCCGGCACATGCCGCCGTCAGGGCCACGGCGAGAAGTTTCTTGTTCATGGATTTCCCAAGATTCTGATTTGAAGAAAACGCCTCGATAGCTGTGTCGGGAGACACGAGGACGGGCGCAAGTTTCAATTCATTTCCGCAGGGGATAAACGCGGAATTCGGTGAGTCGCGTTTCATGAGTGGGGAACGTTTGTCATCTTTCTGCCATCTGCGTCGGGCGCGCCGCGATGCGATGCATGGAGCGCCAGAGGGAAGGGGGCCTTGTCAGGCATGCGGGCGCGACGGTGCAATCCGTTGTGGGCTGGACCATTGCTAAGACGTCGCGCCTTTGCGGGGCTCACGCATCGTTGCTCCGCGACAACGGCTTTTATCTTCTGGCGTTCAGTCCAGGCTTTCAACCCGCTTAAACGCATGCGTTCGTTCGTACGGAAATGGGCATGAGCCGTCGCCTGAGACAAAACCTTCACATGCATACGGCATCATTGCGGCTAGAAGAAAAGCGCCTATGAATGCGCTCGAGGGTGGATTTCCCTCACTAGATTTCGAGCATCATGGATTTGCATTTGAACGACATCGCGCTGTATGTCGAAGTGGCGCGGCGTGGCAATATCAGTCGCGCCGCCAGGGTCCTTAACATGCCCGCGTCGACGCTGACGCGACGAGTCGATGAACTGGAGCGGCAACTGGGCATGCGCCTGTTGAGCCGCAGCAGACAGGGCGTGGCCCTTACCGAGGCGGGCCAGATGTACTACGAGCGCTGCCAGCCCCTGATCGAACGCGCACGCATGGCGCACGTGTCCTTGCAGGACACGGTGGAGATTCCGCGCGGCAAGCTGCGCATCTCGCTGCATGGCAGTCTGGCCGATCTGTTCCTGCCAGCGGTGATGGATGAATTCATCCGCACGTATCCGCTGATCGAGTGCGAGTTCGATGTCAGCGCTGCCGTGATCGATCCCGCCCGCGATCCTTGCGACCTGGCCTTGCGTTTGGGCAAGCAACCGGATTCCAGCCTGATCGCGCGCAAGTTGGGCGAGATGAGTTGGGACTTGTATGCCGCGCCTGCCTATCTGGCTCGGCATGGCGAGCCGGCGTCGCCGCAAGATCTGGTCGATCACGAATGCCTGCGTAGCCTGCTCGAAGAGCAGAACCCCACCTGGGAGTTGCGCTGTGGGCCGGATACGCAGCGAGTCGAGGTCGCGGGCCGCCTGACCGCCAATCAGGCCGAGCTGCTATTCAGGCTGGCGGCGGCGGGATTGGGCATTGCAGCCCTGCCCGCGTGCGAGCAGGTGCGCGGATGGATAGAGGGCAGTGGGCTGCTGCGGGTGCTGCCCGCATGGCGTTTGGCGCCGGTACCCCTGTATGCCTTGACGCCAACGCGGGTGCCGTCGGCCAGGGTGCGGGCGTTTCTCGATTTCATCGAGCCGCGGCTGCAAGCCGGCCTGCACGCCGCGCACTGAGCTCCCTGTCCGCTCAAGCCGCGGCAGTGGCGTGCTCGCGCAGCACATCCATGGCCGCGACGACGCCACCCGCCTGGTGCGGGACACCAGCCAGCGCCAGGCCCATTTCTACCCCGGCCAGGGTACCCATCAGGCTCAGGTCGTTGAAGTCGCCCAGGTGGCCGATGCGGAAAACCTTGCCGCTCAATTTACCCAAGCCCTGGCCCAGCGACATGTCGAAGCGGTCCAGGACGATCGCGCGGAAAGCATCGGCGTCGTGGCCTTCGGGCATGCGCACGGTGGTCAGCACCGGGCTGTATTCGGCCGGATCCACGCAATTGTTTTCCAGACCCCAGGCGGCGACGGCGGCGCGGGCAGCGGCGCCGTGGCGCACGTGACGCGCATGGACCTGCGCCAGGCCGGCCTCGCGCAACATATCGCAAGCTTCCGACAAGCCATACAGCAGGTTGGTGGCCGGCGTATAAGGCCAACTGCCTTTCTGATTCGCCTGGATGATGTCCTGCCAGTTCCAGTAGCTGCGCGGCATGCCGCCGCTGGCGGAGGCGGCCAGGGCCTTGGCGCTGACGGCATTGAAGGACAGGCCGGCCGGCAGCATCATGCCTTTCTGCGAGCCGGAAATCGTCACGTCCACGCCCCAGTCGTCATGGCGGTATTCGACCGCGCCCAGGGACGAAACGGTGTCGACCATCAACAGGGCCGGGTGGCCGGCCCGGTCCATGGCCTGCCGCACGGCGGGCACATTGGACAGCACGCCCGTGGATGTCTCGTTATGCACGATGCACACGGCCTTGATGCGATGCTCGCGGTCTTCGCGCAGCCGTTGCTCGATGACGGCGGCATCCACCCCATGGCGCCAGTCGCTGGGCAGGGTTTCCGTGACCAGGCCCAGCTTGCGCGCCAGGTTCTGCCACAAGGCGGCGAACTGGCCGGTTTCGTACATCAGCACCTGATCGCCGGCAGCCAGGGTGTTGACCAGTGCCGCTTCCCAGGCGCCCGTGCCGGAAGCCGGATAGACCATCACGGGTTGCGTCGTGCCGAACAACTCGCCGAGATCCGCCAGGACCTTGCGCGCCAGCACCTGGAACTGGGGACCACGGTGATCGATGGTGGGATAGTCCATCGCACGCAGAATGCGGTCGGGAACATTGCTGGGGCCGGGGATCTGCAGGAAGTGTCTACCGCCGCGATAGGGGGCACGGAAAGTCATGGATGGCGTCCTTGTTTTTTGCATGCAATTTTGACGCAACGATGCTAATGGAATACCGGCTCAACGATATGCGGGTTTTCCCTAGCGTCAGGAATAGGGGCGGTCATGGGAAGAGGCGGTTCCGGTCCTCTTTTTCTCGGTAAAGTTCGATCTCTCCCCCTGTCCTGTGCACTTCATGTCTTCCGACCTCGACCCGCCGCCGCTCGCCAGCCTGGATCGTCCGCCGCTAGCCCCTGCGGTTTTGCACGACGCCGTCGTGGGACATTTGCGCGCGCTGATCGTCGAGGGGCGGCTGACGCCTGGACAGCGTTTGAACGAACGCATTCTGTGCGAGCAGCTGAAAGTGTCGCGCACCCCCTTGCGCGAGGCCTATAAAGTGCTGGCCGCCGAGGGCCTGGTGCGCCTGCTGCCCAATCGCGGCGCCGAGGTGCTACGCCTGACTGAAACCGAGGTCATCGAGCTGTTCGAATTGATTGGCGGCCTGGAAGCGCTGTCGGGCGAGCTGGCTTGCGCGCGCATCGACGCCGCGCAGTTGGCGGAAATCCGCGCGTTGCATTTCGAGATGCTGGCCTGTCATGCGCGCCATGATCTGGCGCCGTATTTCGATCTGAACCGCCGTATCCATGACGCAATCAGCGGCGCGGCCGGCAACAGCATGCTGGTGGAAACCTATAAGCGGGTGAACATGCGCTGCCAGTCCCTGCGCTATCGCTCGAATTTCGATCAGGAAAAATGGGATGCCGCGGTGGCCGACCACGCCGCCATGCTGGAAGCGCTGGAACAGCGTGACGGCGTTCGCATGCGGGCCTTGATGACCGCGCATCTGACGGCCAAGCGCGACGCTGTGCTCAAGGCCATGCGGGCCGAGGCACCGCGCAATCTGGCGCAGCGGCGCGCGGCGCGGTCATCGGCCACCTTGGCCGCGGCGCTGGCCGACTGAGAGTGGCGTGATTCGAGAGTGACGTGATTTGAGAGTGACGTAATTCGAGAGTGATGTAATTCGAGGGTGGCGTAATTCGAGGGTGGCGTACTATCACGCGTTACGTGTGTTTGGCTGCGTTTGATCCGCTACGTTCGCTTGGCGCCGCCGATCAGTTACCTTTGCTTTGCTCCCTGTTCAGCCATCCTGCCCCTTTACTTTGCCGCCATGTCAGATATCCATTTCTACGAACCCAGCGCGGGCCACGGCCTGGCGCATGATCCCTTGAACTCCATCGTCGCGCCGCGCCCCATCGGCTGGGTGTCGACGCAGGCAGCAGACGGGACGCTGAACCTGGCGCCCTACAGCTTCTTCAATCTGTTCAATTACAAGCCGCCCATCGTCGGCTTTTGCAGCCTGCGCCGCAAGGACTCGCTGTGCAACGTGGAAGCGCACGGAGAATTCGTCTGGAACCTGGCCACGCGGCCGCTGGCAGAGGCCATGAACCGCAGCAGCGCGCCGGCGCCGGCTGATGTCGACGAATTCAAGCTGGCCGGTTTGACGCCGGAACCGTCACGCCTCGTCAAGGTGCCCCGCGTGAAGGAAACGCCGGTCGCCTTCGAGTGCAAGGTGACGCAGATCGTGCGGCTCAAGGGCAAGGGCGGCGAGGACATCGATGCCTGGCTGGTCTTGGGCGAAGCGGTAGGCATCCACATCCGCCGCGACTTGATCGTGAACGGCGTGTACGACACGGCGGGCGGCGAGCCGATCTTGCGCGGTGGCGGCCCGACCTCGTATTTCGGCATCACGCGCGACGACGAATTTCATCTGGACCGTCCGGCCTGGCCTTGAGCCAACGCCGAGCATCATTGAGGCTGCGTCAGCCCCGACGCGCTAGCCCCGGGTCGCCAGACCTCGGCGCTAGACTGCCGGCCTTCCCGGCTGCTACAAAGGCGGGAGCACGGGAGGCTGCGCATGAAACTGGTTTGCTGGAATATCCAATGGGGACGTGGTTGCGACGGGCGGGTTGATCTGGCGCGGATCGTCAGCGAGGCTGAACGTGTCGCGGATTTCGATGTGCTATGCCTGCAAGAGGTAAGCCGGGGGTTCGATACGCGGCTTCCGACGGATGGGGGCGCGGAAGATGGCGCAGGCCTGCCCGGCCTTACAGGTTCAGATCGAAGCGATAGCGTCGGGCTGCCCGGTGGTACGGGATCGGATCAGTTCGCCGAACTGGCCAGCTTGCTGCCCGGCTATACCGTCCTGGACGGCGTTGCCGTGGATCTGCCGCCTGCCGTGGCCGGTGCGCCCCGCCGGCATTTCGGTAACGCCATCATCACCCGTCTACCCATACGCCAAGTGTGGCGGCATAGTCTGCCATGGCCGGCGGATCCCGCCGTGCCTTCCATGCCGCGCATCGCGCTGGAGGCAGTGATCGATAGCGGCAAGGGCCTGGTGCGCGTGATTACCACGCATCTGGAGTACTACTCGGAGCAGCAGCGCCTGGCGCAGGTGGAAGCCTTGCGCATCATGCACGCCGAAGCGTGCGCCCATGCGCGCAGGCCGGCGCCACTAGAGAAACCGGGCACGCCGTTCGCGGCCACGGACCGGCCCTCGGCCGCTATTCTTTGCGGTGATTTCAACAGCGCGGCTGGTGACAGCGCTTATCAACGCATGGTCGCGCCCATGCCGGCTACGGCAGGTGCGCCGGACTTTTTCGACGCGTGGCTGCTGAAACATCCTGGTCCGGTGGCGGGTCCGCTGCGCGCGCCCACCACGGGCGTACATGACCACGAGCAATGGGCCGATGGGCCATTCCCTTGCGATTTCTTTTTCGTTTCCGCCGATCTGGCGGAGCGGGTGTCGCGTTGCGAGGTCGACTTGCAGAGCGATGCCTCGGATCACCAACCCATGCTGTTGGAATTGCACTGAATGCGGGATGTGGAATCGGGCGCGTCGCGACGCGGCAAGTGGCGTCGGCGCATTCTGGGAACGTTGGCGACGATCGCGCTGTTGGGAGTGATCGTCGTATTGACGGGTTGGGGCTATCTGCGCGCCAGTCTGCCGCGGCTGGATGGCGCGGTCGCCGCAACCGGTCTGGCGGGCTCCGCGCGTATCGAACGCGACGCCGATGGCGTGGTGACGGTGACGGCGTCGAACCGGCTGGACCTGGCGTATGCCACCGGCTACGCCCATGGCCAGGATCGGCTGTTCCAGATGGACCTGTTGCGCCGGGTCGCGGCGGGGGAGCTGTCGGCCCTGGTCGGTTCGGACGCTGTGCCGCTGGATCGTCGCAATCGCCTGCACCGCTTCCGTGCCCGTGCCCAGGCCGCCTATGCCGCGCTGGCTGCTGACCAGCAGGCGCTGCTGCGTCGCTATGCGGATGGTGTCAACGCGGCAGCCCAGGCCAACCGCGCACGGCCCTTCGAATACACGCTATTACGTAGCAAGCCCGAACCCTGGCGGCCGGAGGATACCTTGCTGGTGGTCGATGCCATGTATCTGGACTTGCAGTCCGGCGAGATATCGCGGGTGCTGGGGCGAGGCCTGCTGCGCGAGACCGTGCCGCAGGATTTGCTGACGTTCCTCACGCCTGGTAGCAGCGATATCGATGCCCCTCTAGACCAGAGAGCGATGACCGTGCCGCCGCTTAAGGTACCTGCCACGCGGCCGGATTGGCTGGACGCCCCCGTTACTAGCAGCCGTGGCGGTGGCCTTGCGCCCACCGCGCCGGCGGTGGTACGGCGCACGGATGCGGTTGATTCAGGAACAAGTCCGATCGGCGATGTCGGCGCGCACGCCACGGGCAGAGTTTCCGGCAATGCCAATGGTGATGCCGGCATCGGCGCCGTCGCGTCGACCGCCGAGGCAAGCGATCCTGCCGGCATCGCCAACAGAGGGGCTGCGTCAACGTTCGGCGCCATGATCGCGCGGGCGATGCAGACCGGCCTGGAGGACAACGCCGCGGTCGGCAGCAACAGCTTCGCCGTGGACGGCGCGCATGGCACCGATGGGCGCGCCATGGTCGCCAACGATATGCATCTGGGCCTGGGCCTGCCCAACATCTGGTATCGCCTGACGTTGGTGTTGCAGGGCGCGGACGGTAAGCCGCAGCGGCGCATCAGCGGTGTCAGCCTGCCAGGTGCACCGCTGGTGGTTGCAGGCAGCAATGGCGACGTGGCTTGGGGCTATACCAATAGCTACGGTCATTACGTCGATCTGGTCCGCGTCGAGCGCGACCCGGAGAACCCGCGGCGTTATCGCGGCGCCGATGGCGGCTGGCGGCTTGCCGAGGAACATGTCGAGACCATCGCCGTGCGGGGCGGCGAGTCCGTGCGCCTGAACGTGCGCGAGACGCCCTGGGGACCTTTGTTCCGCAGCGGCGACGCGTCTTATGCCATCCGTTGGGTCGCATACCTGCCCAGTGCGGCGGACCTTGGCCTGATGGCCATGGAACAGGCCCGCGACCTGCCGCAAGCGCTGGCGGTCGCACAGCGTGCCGGCGTCCCCACGCAGAATATCCTGGTCGCCGACCGCCACGGCCGCATAGGCTGGACCCTGGCCGGTCCGCTGCCGGCAGCCGTGCTAGACCCGCAAGGCTATCCCGTGCCGGCCTCCGAACTCGGCTCGCGAGAACGTCTCCAGGCTGGCGCTGGTGCTGGCGCTGCCGCCACGGTCGTTGCGGCCAATGAGCAAGAGCAAGGACGAAGGCACGGCGTGGCTGATGCATTGCGCCGTATGGCGCCGGTGGATTATCCGGTGATAGTTGATCCAGCGGTCGGCCGCCTGTGGACGGCCAATAGCACGCAATTGGGTGATGCCGCCATGCAGGCGCGCATCGGGGATGGGGGCGCGGATGTGGGCACGCGCAGCAGGCAGATCCGCGACGGCCTGCTTGCCCGGCCTGTCAGCCAGGAAAGCGATCTGCTGGCGATCCAGTTGGATGACCGCGCGCAGTGGATGCTGCCTTGGCGCGACCTGCTGCTAGCTACCCTCGACGCCGAGGCAATCGCGCAGCATCCCGAACGCGCCGAGATGGCACGCCTGGTGGCCGGCTGGAACGGCCGCGCGGACGTCGATGCGGTGGGCTACACGCTGGTGCGCGATTTCCGCGACGCTGTGTACCAAGCCTGGTTCGGCGGCCTGGAAATACGACTGGCGTCGCGCACCATCGTGGATCGCCAGGCCGGCCGGCTGGCTTGGCCGCTGACGCTCGGGCGCGCTTCATCGCGGTTGGAAGCCGTCATGCAGGCACTGGTGCGTGAGCACGCGTGGGTGCCGCGCCGCTACGCCGACTGGCGGACATTCATGCTGGCGATGGCGGATGAGGTCATCGAGGGGGCTGCCCAGTCTGGCGGCTTGGCGCAAGCACGCTGGGGCGACCGCAATCGCCTGGCCCTGGCGCATCCTTTCGCTCGCCTGCTGCCGCCTGCGTTATCAGGCTGGCTGGCGGCGCCCGCCACGCCTATGCCGGGAGACCTGCATCTACCGCGCGTGCAGCGGCCCGCTTTCGGCGCCTCGGAACGTTTCGTGGTGTCGCCAGGACAGGAGCAATTCGGCATCCTCCACATGCCGGGCGGCGCCTCGGGTCATCCCCTGTCGCCTTACTACCTGGCTGGCAACGCCGCCTGGGTCGAAGGCGAAGCCACTCCCTTCCTGCCCGGCAAGGCAGCCCACCGGCTGGACCTCACGCCCATGAAGCAGCCTTGAATCCAAGTCGCGGTAACGCCTACATCCCCCCGTCCCGCATCCGATACCACGTCACCACCGCGTTGACGTAAAGCCGCCGCAACGCATACAGCGGAAAGCCCTTGATCGGCGAAACCGGTACCGGCAGTTCTGCGTGATCCCCAGTGGCGACATAGGCCGCCATCGCCTTGCCCATGGCCGTTTGCAATCCCACCCCGCGCCCCTGGCAGCCGATGTCGATCAGCAGCCCAGGCGCCGGTTCGTGCAGATGCGGCAAATAATCCCGCGTGATCGCCACCCGACCGCACCAGCGGTATTCATAAGGCACGCCCGCCACCTGCGGGTACATCTTCACCATGACGCGTTCCAGGTGCGCCCAGTCGTCCTGCCCACGCGGCTCGCGGAAGGGACCCCGTCCACCCATCAACAACCGCCCCTGATGATCGAGCCGGAAGTACAGCAGCAGGTTGCGCGTGTCGGAACATACCTGCCCCTGCGGCAGGATGCTGGCGCGGATGGATTCCGGCAGCGGCTGTGTCGCCACCTGGAACGTATTGGCATCGATGATGCTGGGCTGCAGCCCGGGCCATAGATCGGCCCCATAGGCATTGGTGCACATGACCACGCGCGCGGCGGTCACGGTGGCCCCGGCCGTGGTGGTGGCCACCCAGTCGGTGCCGCTGCGCTGCAACCGGTCCACCGGCGTATCGGTATACACCGTGGCTCCCGCATCGATGGCCGCGCGTGCCAGGCCCCGCACATAGCTCAGCGGCTGGATGCTGCCGGCGCGCGGATCGAGCCAGCCGCCCAGATAGCGCTCGGTGCCCAGCAGGGCGGCCGCTTGCGCCTTGTCCAAGGTGCGCGCGGCGACCCCATGCCGGCGCCACTGCTCGGCGCGCTGTTGCGCCACCCTCAAAGCCTGCGGCGTATGCGCCCCCTGGATCCAACCCTGGCGCACGCGCGGCACATCCATCCCGTGACTATCGATCAGGTCGAACACCAGATCAGCGGTGCTACCGGCGAATCGAATCAGATTGGCGCCGCGTTCCTGACCATACATGCGCAGCAGATCATCGGGGTCGTGCTTGAGCCCGGGGATGACCTGCCCGCCATTGCGGCCCGATCCGCCGAAACCGATCTCGCGCGCTTCCAGCAGCACCACGTCGATGCCGCGCTGTGCCAGATGCAAGGCAGTGCTCAAGCCTGCGTAACCGCCGCCGATGACCAGCACGTCCGCCCGCCGCGATGCATCGATCGCGCTGGTGGGCGGTGGCGGTACGGCCGTGGCGGCCCACAGGGACGGAGAAAGCGGGAACATGTCATGCCGCATGGCGTGGCGATCCTCACATGGGGTGCAGGACGCGGCGCAGGAAATCCTGCGTGCGTGGATGGCGAGGCTGGTTCAGGACGTCGGCTGCCGGTCCCTCTTCGACGATGACCCCGCCGTCGATGAACAGCACGCGGTCGGCCACTTCCCGCGCGAAACTCATTTCGTGGGTAACGACCACCATGGTCATGCCGGCTTCGGCCAGCTTGCGCATGACACTCAACACGTCGCCCACCAGTTCGGGATCGAGCGCGGAAGTGGGTTCGTCGAACAGGATGGCCTTGGGCTGCATCGCCAATGCCCGGGCGATGGCCACGCGCTGCTGCTGTCCGCCGGACAGTTGCGGGGGATGGGCGTTTTCCTTGTCGGCCAGGCCGACGCTGGCAAGCAAGGCGCGGCCGCGTTCGATGGCCGCCGCGCGCGGCTCATGCTTGACGTAGATCGGACCCTCGATGACGTTCTCCAGGGCCGTGCGGTGCGGGAACAGATTGAAGCGCTGGAACACCATGGCCACTTGCGTACGGATGGTCGCGATCGATGCCGCGCGTGTATCCACCAGTTGGCCGTCGATAGTGATGTTGCCTTCGTCGTAGCGTTCCAGGCCGTTGATGCAACGCAGGATGGTGGACTTGCCCGACCCCGACGGGCCGATCACGCACACCACTTCACCCTTGCTGATGTGGGCATCCACGCCCTTGAGCACTTCCAGTTCGCCGAAGCGCTTGCGTACGCCATGCAGCTGTATCATCGCCGGCTGTTCCTTTTTTCCAGATGCCGCACCAGCATGATCAGCGGCACGCACATGACCAGGTACATCAATGCCACCAGGGTGAACACCGTGGCGTTCTTGAAAGTGGCCGTCGCGATCAGCTTGCCTTGCAGCGCCAGCTCCGCCACCGTGATGGTGGATGCTTGCGATGAGTCCTTGAGCATCATGATCATGATGTTGCCGTAGGGCGGCAGGATGATGCGCACCGCCTGCGGCAGGATGACGCGCCGCATGGTCAGGCTCCAGCTCATGCCCATGGCCATGGCGGCTTCGATCTGGCCCTGGTCGATGGCCTGGATGCCGGCACGGAAATTCTCCGCCTGGTAGGCCGAGTAGGCGATGCCCAGGCCGATGATGGCGGCCTGCATCGCCGTCAACGCGATGCCGACGTCCGGCATGACGAAGTAGATGTAGAACAGCAGGACGATGATGGGGATGCCGCGCAGCACGTTGATCATCAAGCCGCTGAAGCGCACCAGCACGGGGATGCCGGACACCCGCATCAAGGCCCAGACCATGCCCAGGACGGTGGAGAACGCCAAGGAGCCCAGCGCCACCAGGACGGTGAGCTTGGCGCCTTGCAGCAGGATGGGCAGGTACTCTCGGGCGTCGCTGAAAAATTCAAGCATGATTTCAGCCGGCTCCCAACCCCCACTTCTTCAGGATCCGGTCGATGCTGCCGTCCGCCTTGAGCTTGGCCAGCGCGGTATTGATCTTGTTCAGCAGCTCGGTGTCGTTCTTGCGCGTGGCCAGGCCCAGGCTGCCGAGCACGGTGGGCTCATAGCTGGACACCATGTGCAGATTGGGGAAGGCACCCTGCGAAATCGTGTAGGCCGCGATGGGGAAGTCCATGAAGCCGCCCTGGATGCGGCCCGCGTTGGCGTCACGCATCATGTCCGGCGGATTGTCGTACAGCTTCACTTCCTTGAACATGCCGCTCTTTTGCACCGGGTCGACGAAGGCGGTGCCGACCTGCACGCCCACCGTCATGCCTTTCATGTCGGCGAAGCTCTTGTAGGCCTTGGTGTCGCTCTTGGGCACCATCAAGCCTTCACCGTAGCGGTAGACGGGTTCGGAGAAACTCACCACCTGCTGGCGCTGCGGCGTGATGAACATGGCGGCCGAGATGATGTCGATGCGCTTGGACGTCAACGAGCCGATCAGGGCGGAGAAGGTCATGGGTTCGATCTGCACGTCGAATCCCGCTTCCTTGCCGACGGCCTTGACCACGTCCACCATCACGCCCTCGATGGTATTGGTCTTGGTGTCGAGGAAGGTGAAAGGGCTGCCGGTGGGCGTGGATCCCACCTTGACCACTTGTTGCGCGTGAGCGCTGGCGGCGGTCAGGGATAAAGCGGCGAACATCGAGACAAACAGCTTCCTGGCTTGCATATCCATGTCCTTTTTCATTGTGGGCCGTGCTGCGAACGCCGCTCAATGCTATGCGTGGGACTAAGCCGCGTACAACCTAGGGACTACCCGGCCAGTATCGCGCTTACTGCACTTTCACTTCGTAGGCAGTGAAGCGCGTGAACGGCTGCGTGGCCGTGGCGCGTATGCCCCAGTTGCCGCCGTTGGCCAGGTTGTAGGTAATGTCGGAAGCTTCGCCGACCTTGTTGCCCTGGGCATCGAACAGCGTGAAGATGACGGCGGCGCTGTTCAGAAGACGGCCGGTGTCATTGTGCAGCGTGCCGGTGATCATGGTCTGACCGGTAGCGTTGTCGCGCGTGGCCTGCATGGCGTCGAGCGTGACGCCCTGCGGCAGCGATTGCGCGCCTGCCAGGCCGGCGGCGCAGGAAAGGAGAAGGGTGGCGAGCAGACGTTTCATGGCGGCTTCCGGTTGCTTTGAATTCCGTGGCGCGGAATCCAGAAGGATCCGCGCCACGGTCCGGTGCCTTCCGGCGACCCGGAGGCCGCACGGTTGAGCACGTAGCGTGCCAAGTGTGCGCCAGACCGCACACAAGCGCCAGTACGCCGATATTCCTATGTGCCTATGGACGATCGCACCGAAGCGCCAGGACCAGTGCGGCAGTGCCCTGGTCCTGGCGCCTCGTTGCACGAATCCGTCTTGCCCGCGGTCTTATGCGAACTGCAAGGGCAGGCCGGTAATCTTGCGCAACTCGTCTTCGCTGATGCCGCCGAAGCGATCGATCACGTACACGCCATCGGCGCGCAGATCGAACACGGCCACATCGGTATACACGCGCGCCACGCAGCGTACGCCGGTCAGCGGGTAGCTGCATTGCTCCACCAGCTTGCTGGCGCCTTCGCGCGTGGTCAGTTCCATCATGACGAAGACCTGCTTGGCGCCGATCGCCAGATCCATGGCGCCGCCCACGGCGGGAATGGCGTCCGGCGCGCCGGTGTGCCAGTTGGCCAGGTCGCCCTGCACCGACACCTGGAAGGCGCCCAGCACGCAGATATCCAGATGGCCGCCCCGCATCATGGCGAACGAGTCGGCGTGATGGAAGAAGGCGGTGCCCGGAACCTGGGTCACGGCCTGCTTGCCGGCATTGATCAGGTCATAGTCTTCTTCGCCCTTGGCGGGCGCCGGGCCCATGCCCAGCATGCCGTTTTCGGTGTGCAGGACAATTTCGCGATCGGCCGGCAGGTGATTGGCGACCAGGGTGGGCAAGCCGATGCCCAGGTTGACGTAGGCGCCTTCCGGAATGTCCTGGGCGACACGCGCGGCGATCTGGTCACGGGTCAGTTTGCTGCTCATGCTTGCTCCTTGCCGGCGGGCGCGGCATCGATCTCGACCACGCGCTGCACGAATATTCCGGGGGTGACGATGGCTTCCGGGTCCAGGCTGCCCAGTTCGACCACTTCATTGACCTGAGCCACGGCCACGCGGGCGGCGGTCGCCATGATGGGCCCGAAGTTGCGCGCCGTCTTGCGATAGACCAGGTTGCCCCAGCGGTCGGCCTGCAGCGCCTTGATCAGCGCGTAGTCGGCATGCAGCGGCGACTCCAGCACGTAATGGCGGCCATTGATCTCGCGCGTTTCCTTGCCTTCGGCCAGCGGCGTGCCGTAACCGGTGGGCGAGAAGAAGCCGCCAATGCCGGCGCCGGCGGCGCGGATGCGTTCGGCCAGGTTGCCCTGCGGCACCAGTTCCAGTTCGATCTTGCCGGCGCGGTACAGGCCGTCGAAGATCTGCGAATCGGTCTGGCGCGGGAAGGAGCAAATGATTTTGCGCACGCGGTTGGCGCCCAGCAGGGCGGCCAGGCCGGTGGTGCCGTTGCCGGCGTTGTTGTTGATGATGACCAGGTCCTTGGCGCCTTGCGCCAGGAGGGCATCGATCAATTCCATGGGCTGGCCGGCCGGGCCGAAGCCGCCGATCATGATGGTCGCGCCGTCCGGCACGCCGGCCACGGCGGCGGCCGCGCTATCAACGATTTTCGAGATCATCGCTATCCTGCTTGTTCAGAGGAGAAATAAAGCTGTCGATCCGCGGGTCGCTATGGGTTTGGACTTGTTCTAATAGCGAACTTTGGTTCTATAATCGAACATCTTCCATGCCCGTCCACGCTGTGTCAAGAACGAGTGTCCTCAGCGTGAACACATTCTTCCCCCGCCCATGACCGATCCGGACGTCCCGCAGCAGCCCAGCGATTCCTACGTGCAATCCTTTGCCCGCGGCCTCGCGGTCATACGTGCGTTCGGACCTGAGACGCCGCAGATGACCCTGAGCGAAGTGGCGGCCCGCACCGGGCTGACCCGCGCGGGGGCACGTCGCATTCTGCTCACGCTGGCGCATCTTGGCTATGTGCGCATGGACGATCGCCGCTTTACGTTGACGCCGCGCATCCTGGACCTGGGCTATTCCTATTTGTCAGCCACGCCGCTGTGGAACCTGGCCTTGCCTTATATGGAGACCGTTGCCCAGGCCACGCGCGAATCGTGTTCGGTGGCGGTGCTGGATGGCGCGGACATCGTCTATATCCTGCGGCTGGCGGCGCACAAGGTGATGAGTATCAACCTGGCGGTGGGCAGCCGCTTGCCGGCTTGGGTGACCTCCATGGGACGCGTGCTGCTGGCAGGCCTGAGCGAAGCGGAGCTGGATCGGTTATTGGCGGATACCCCACGCGCAGCGTATACCGGCGAAACCGTCACGGATGCCGGTGCCTTGAAGCGCGTGATCGCGCAGGTGCGCGAGCAGGGCTATGCCTGCGTCGAACGTGAGCTGGAGCCTGGCCTGCAATCGGTCGCCGTGCCGGTGATCGATCGTGCCGGCAAAGTCATCGCCGCCATGAATGTCAGTGGCCATGCCAGCCGCTACACGCGCGACGAAATGCTGGCCGTCTTCCTGCCGCCCCTGCGCGCGGCGGCGGAACAGATCAACCAGGCGCTGCGGCGACGGTAGCCATCCCTGGCCGCTGGCGCCGGCGGTGCCGCAGGCGGTAAAGTGCCAGCTTCTCCCGCAATTCATCGCAGTGCTGCCATGCTCAATCATCAACGTCGCGCCCTGGTTCTGTTTTCCGGCGGCCAGGATTCCACCACCTGCCTGGCCTGGGCCCTGGAGCGTTATGCGCACGTGGAGACGGTCGCGTTCGACTATGGCCAGCGCCATCGCATCGAGCTGGATGCCCGTCTGAACGTACTCGCGCAATTCCGCGCGCGCTTGCCACGGCTGGCCGCGCGGCTGGGCGAAGATCATCTGCTGGACCTGTCCGTGCTGGGCCAGGTGGCCGACACCGCGCTTACCAGCGATCGCGCCATCGAAATGCAGGCCAACGGTTTGCCGAACACGTTCGTTCCGGGCCGCAACCTGTTGTTCCTGACGCTGGCGGCCGCGCTGGGCTACCGGCGCCAGTTGGACGTGCTGGTCGGCGGCATGTGCGAAACCGACTTCTCCGGCTACCCCGATTGCCGCGACGACACCATCAAGGCGCAGCAGGTGGCGCTGGGCTTGGGCCTGGGCACCCGCCTGACCATCGAGACCCCTTTGATGTGGCTGGACAAGGCCCAGACCTGGGATCTGGCGCAGCAGTTAGGCGGTGATGAACTGGTCGAAACCATCGTCGAACACAGCCACACCTGCTACCTGGGTGAGCGCGGCGCCCGCCACGGCTGGGGCTATGGTTGCGGCAGTTGCCCCGCCTGCGTCCTGCGCAAAGCAGGGTGGGAACGCTGGCAGGCCAGCCAGTAAGGGCCGCGGCCTGGCCTTCGAGGCGATGGTTTCGTCTCTGAGGCCCGCCTTCGTCTCCGAGGCCACGCCTTCGTCTCCGAGGCCACGGCCCGGTCTTTGAGGCTACGTCTTCGTCTTTGGCTTGGGGGCTTCGGTATCGCCGGCGCCCAGCGCACGTTGCATCAGCACCGTATCCCGCCACTCGCCATGCTTATGGCCCACCGACCGCAAGGTTCCGACCGGATGGAAACCGCAGCGCGCATGCAGCGCCAGCGACGCCGCGTTGGCGCTGTCACCGACCACCGCGAGCATCTGCCGCCATCCTCGCTCGGTGCAGCGTGAGATCAGCCGATTGAGCAGCTTGCCGCCGATGCCCCGTCCCGCCATGCCCGGCTGGATATACACCGAGTCCTCGCACGTATTGCCATACGCCGGCCGCGGCCGGTACAGCGTCGCGTAGGCATACCCCGCCACGGCCCCCTCCAGCTCCGCGACCAGATACGGCAACCCCGCCGCCATCACTGCAGCATGGCGCTGCAGCAACTCGTCCACCGTTGGGGGCGTCAACTCGAACGACGCCGTGCCGTGCAGCACGTGATGTTCATAGATGGCCTGGATAGTGGCGAAGTCGCTGGCGGCGGCGTCGCGGATCAGAAGGGGGGGAATGTGGACGGAGGAGGACATGATGCGGCGGCGTGAGGTATAGGGATCAGCTTGCCTGGGTCTGCTGACAGGCGCTAACAAACAGCCGCTAGTGTGCACGAAGGCCAGCCGGTGTTGAAGCCCACCGAGGGAAGTCTCTAGGTGAACGCCTACCGGAGCAACTCCATCGAGGTCATGCGAACGCTAAGCAATAACCTCGAATGGAGCCGGCGGGTTTGGCGCGGACGCCTAATACGTGTCCTTGTCCTGTCCGTACAGGCCGTGATAGGGACCGGCCGGCAGGCCGCTGCCCGCCGCGTACAACGCTTGATTATTCGCCTGCTGGGCCAGCGGCATATAGTCGGGGGCTGCCTTCTGGATCGCCGCCACGATCGCTTGCGCGATCAGGCCCGCGAGGCCTCCACCACTGTCATTGTTGTTCGGCGCGTATTGCACGGTCTGACGGCTGGACCACAATGTCTCGCCGCTGCGGCCGCTCTTGAGCACGTAGTTCAGGGATACCGTGACAGCGGTGGACAGCACCACGTAACGTGCATCCCACCGTTCAATCGAGATATACATGACGCTGTCCGCGCCGAACAGGTCGGCCAGGCGCTGCGGTTCCTGTTCATGCACCATGTCGCTGTCCGACAGGCCGTCATCGGCCATGACCTGCTTGACCAGGTTGACGGGGAATACATAGTAGCCCCGCTCCGCAAGCGGTATGGAAATGCTGCTGAGAAAATAGTCGGGCGCGGTCACGTCGACGCTGCGATTCACCGCCGGTACGACCAGGATGGAATGCGGATCTTCGGCGCGAAACTTGGTGTAGTCATTGGACCGCGCTGACCTCGTCGGGTCTCGGGGCCATTGAAACTGGTGCGTGCAGCCCGTCGTAATCAGCATGGCCAGGGCGGCGGCAGCGAGCCTGGGGAAGGAAACCGTCATGGCGCGGCTCCCGTTGGGGTTGCGGTCGAGACCATGTCGGAGGTGGTCGAAGACGCCACGGGGGTGGCCGCATTGGACGCCGTCTTCATCATGGCTTCCATGAAGCGGGCGGACTCGGGCCACGCCTGTTTTTCTTTCTCGAAATAGGTCACTGCTTGCGCGTTTTGCTTCTGCTGCATCAGCAGGTAGCCGTACTCCGCGTAAAGACCGGGCGCGACCAGCTTCTGCGTACTCTCGGCACCCTGCATGGCGCTCTCGAGCGCTTTTTGATAATCCGCCGCGTTGCCATCGCTCTGGTAGTACGAGTAGAGCGCCTTGTCGTAATCGCCCCAGCTGTATTTCGTGGGGTGGGTGCAAGCGCTCAGCAGCAACGTGGCCGGCGCGGCGATCCAGCGTAAACGGGATGGTTTCATGGCGCGGCAACTCCTGCTTCGACCACCATGCTTTCGTTGCTGCGAGCATGAATGACCTCGCTGTGAATGACGGCACCGTTCAATTGGATGCTGACACGGTGAGTCCCTTCTTCGATCTTGACGATGTTGTTGCGGCCGTCGTATCGGGTCGCGTCTCCGATGACGATGCCATCGACCAACAGCGTCGACATGGCGGGCGCCCCGGTAATGGCCAGGGTCGGCCGTTCGCTCCCCGACGAGACGGAGGTCTTGGGCAGGGAGCAGGCGGTCAACGTCAGCGCTGCCGTGCCCACGGACAACAAATGAACAACGCGCATGGTTCAGTGCTCCGATTTGGACAGGAAGGTGTTCTTGATCGCCGTCGGAGCCACCGAGCCGGCCTGAAGGCGGACGACAGCGCCCTCGTTGGTGTCGCTGTCGCCGAACAGGGAAATGACGCGCGCCGTGCCGACCTGGGTCGGCGGCAGGTCGATGTTGAAGCCGTTCTGCGCGCTCTTGACCTTGGATCCCGATTGGAAGACGGTAAGTACGTCGCCGACCTTGAGACCTTGCCGCGCACCGCCTGCGATATACAGGTCCTTGCCCGCGACCTTGAGGATGTCAGTGCGCCACGGACGCTCTTGCAGCTTGTCCATCAAGCGGCCCATCAGGTCGGAAATCGCCGCGGCGATGGCTTTGTCGTTCAGCGTGCCGTCGTAGCCGGCCTTGCTGCCGAACCCGGCGATTTCGCCCGACTCGGTATTGGCGCTGCCGCTGCCCGTGGTGGAGAAAAAGACCTGGCCGGTGCGTACATCGACCAGACGGGCTTCGACCTTGGCCTGGGCGGTCTGGATCTTGGTGCCGCTGAGGAACCCGCGTTTGCCCGTGGTCGAACGGCCAAACTCCGTAAGCGAACCGATGATCAGGGTATCCACGCCGATCAAGCCGCTGTCGCCGGAGATCCGCTGTTCCGCCAGTACCTTGTTCAGATCGGAACGCTCGAATACCAGAAAGCGCTGCGAATCGGTCAAGCGGGTCGCCAGCATGTCGGAGACTTGCTTGCCCAAGGGATCGTTGGCATTGTCGGTCTGGAAGGTACGGCCATAGCGCGTTTCATTGCTGAAACGACCGATGGCGATCTTGCGCTTGAGGACGGGGGCCGCCGGAACGGCGGCGTCTTCCTGGGCCTGCGCTTGCGCGGCGCGCGACGCGGGCGCTTCCTGGACGACGGGAGGCTTGGAGACGGTGGCGCAAGCAGCCAGCGTCAGAACAGTGACGGTCAAAACCGAACGGACAAGCAAGTTAACTCCTTGGGTGGGCTTGGCACTGGATGGATCTCCAGCACGCACTGAAACGTGCTTCAATACCCGCGCATGCAAGGCGTTGAGCGGGGGCCGGGCACATCGGGGGATAGGTAACCGGCTTGCCCTTTTCATCCCGCAAAAACGTTACTCAAGTAACTGATTGCGATTCATGTCGTCGCATATACAAAAATTTCATTGCTAAATGTAAAATCAGCCCATGATGGTTTTGAGGAGGAGACGCTGCTCGAGCCGTTATGATGTGGGGTTTCCCCCCTGGCAAGACCGAGAAAAATCATGCCGCACTATCGTTCCCGCACCTCTACCCACGGCCGCAACATGGCTGGCGCGCGCGCTCTCTGGCGCGCCACCGGCATGAAGGATGGCGATTTTGGCAAGCCCATCATCGCGGTGGTCAATTCCTTTACCCAGTTCGTACCCGGCCACGTGCACTTGCGCGACCTGGGTGCGCTAGTCGCGCGCCAGATCGAAGAGGCCGGCGCCAATGCCAAGGAATTCAACACCATCGCGGTGGATGACGGCATCGCCATGGGTCACGGCGGCATGCTGTACTCGCTGCCGTCGCGCGAGCTGATCGCCGACTCGGTCGAATACATGGTCAACGCCCACTGCGCGGATGCCATGGTCTGTATCTCGAATTGCGACAAGATCACGCCGGGGATGTTGATGGCCGCCATGCGCCTGAACATCCCGGTGGTCTTCGTGTCCGGCGGCCCCATGGAAGCCGGCAAGGTCAAGGCTCCCACCCAGGCCAAGGTCTCCGCCAAGATCGACTTGATCGACGCCATGATCAAGGCCGCGGATCCCGCCGTGTCGGATGCCGACGTGGCCGAGATCGAGCGCAGCGCCTGCCCGACCTGCGGCTCCTGTTCCGGCATGTTCACCGCCAACTCGATGAACTGTCTGACCGAAGCCCTGGGCCTGGCCCTGCCGGGCAACGGCACCATCGTCGCCACGCACGCCTGGCGCAAGGGTTTGTTCGAAGGCGCGGGCCGCCTGATCGTCGATCTGTGCCGCCGCTACTACGAACAGGATGACGAGTCGGTGCTGCCGCGCAATGTCGCCACCCGCGCCGCCTTCGAAAACGCCATGACGCTGGATGTGGCCATGGGCGGCTCGACCAATACGGTCTTGCACTTGCTGGCCGCCGTGCAGGAAGCCGGCGTCGACTTCACCATGGCCGACATCGACCGCATTTCGCGCCAGACCCCGTGTCTGTGCAAGGCGGCGCCCGCCACCGACAAGTACCACATCGAAGACATCCACCGCGCCGGCGGCGTGATCGGCATCCTGGCCGAGCTGGGCCGCGGCGGCCTGCTCGACCTGTCGGCGGGCAACGTGCACAGCGGCACGCTGGGCAATGCCATCGCCCAATGGGACATCCAGGCCGAAGGCAACGAAGAGGCGAAGAAGTTCTTCCGTGCCGCGCCCGGCGGCGTGCCCACGCAAGTGGCCTTCAGCCAGGACGCCACGTACCTGACGCTGGACAACGACCGCAAGACCGGCGGCATCCGTGACATCGAGCACGCCTACTCCAAGGACGGCGGCCTGGCCGTGCTGTATGGCAACCTGGCCGAAAAGGGCTGCATCGTGAAGACCGCCGGCGTTGACGAAAGCCAGTTGGTCTTCAATGGCCGCGCCCGCGTGTTCCAGAGCCAGGACGATGCCGTCGACGCCATCCTGGGCGACAAGGTCGAAGCGGGTGATGTGGTGGTAATCCGCTACGAAGGTCCCAAGGGCGGGCCCGGCATGCAGGAAATGCTGTATCCGACGTCTTACCTGAAGTCCAAGGGCCTGGGCAAGGTGTGCGCGCTGTTCACCGATGGCCGTTTTTCCGGTGGTTCGTCCGGCCTGGTGATCGGCCATGCTTCGCCTGAAGCGGCCGAAGGCGGCAATATCGCCCTGGTCAAGGATGGCGACCCCATCAACATCGATATCCCGAAGCGTTTGATCCACCTGGATATCAGCGACGCCGAACTGGCCAAGCGCCGTGGCGAGATGGAAGCCTTGGGCCACGACGCCTGGCAGCCGCTGGGCCGCGAACGCGTGGTGTCGCAAGCCTTGCAGGCCTACGCCGCCCTGGCCACGTCGGCCGACCGCGGTGCCGTGCGCGACGTCAGCCAGCTGCGCCGCAAGTAAGCCGCCGGCGGTTGGCGCGGCGGTCCATGCCGCGCCTTGCCGCAAGAAAAAGCCACGTCCGATATCTGTCCGGACGTGGCTGCAATTCAACGATGCCCGCCTTCCATTTCCCGGCGCAACTGCACCACAGGGGAATCGGCGTCGTATTCCACGTCGGACCAGCGTAGCGCCTGCGTCGCGCGCACATTGGTCTTGAGTTTGACGTTGTGCGCCAGCCCCAGGGGCAGATAGCCCCCTTCGACCGAATCCTGCGCCGGCATCAGGCGGCCATAGACCGTATAACCGCCTTCGCCATCCAGCATCGTGCCCGCGGCCAGTTCCCGCTTGGCGGTGGCGACCACGTCACCATGCCAGCCGGCCGGAGACCCCGTCGGCTCGCGCCGCAAGGCCGCGCTGGCCACGCTGATGCCCAGCTCCATGCCCATCAAATGATAGGGCTTGTACATGGCCGAGTAGTTGCCGCTGGGATCGGTGACCACCCCGTATTCCTTGAAGCAGCGGCGCACGTAGTCGCTGTCCGCGGCCAACGTGATGTAGACGCCCCAGCGCAGGTCCCGATAGACCGGCCGCCCATCGCGTTCCAGCGATGACACGGTTTCGACCTGGCCGCGATGATGCAGCATGCCGCCGTCGTCGCGCGGCCGCAGCACGCGTGCCAGATCGTCGACGCCGCAGGGCGGGAAATGCAGTCCGGACGGCGCCGGCAGCAGGCCCGTGGCATTGGACACCGCGGCCATCTCGATGGCGCTCTTGGTGCCGTCGAGAAAGCTGTTGAACATCTGCGCGTTGAAGTCGCCCGCGGCCACCATTTCGGGGGTGAAGCCGTAGTAGGGCCAGACGGTATCGGGCGTGGAGGTATGGAAGGCCGGCAGGTACTTGGTGCCCTTGCCGGCGGCGATGACCTCGAAGCCGCTGGCGCGCGCCCAGTCGACCATTTCACAGATCAAGGCAGGCTGGTCGCCATACGCCAGCGAATAGACGATGCCGGCTTCGCGCGCCTTGCGGGCCAGCAAGGGGCCGGCCAGCGCATCCGCTTCGACGTTGACCATGATGATGTGTTTGCCGTGCTCGCAGCAGGCCAGCACGTGGCGTATCCCCGCGGCGGCATTGCCGGTGGCGTCGATCACCACGTCGATGTCGCCATGGGCGATCACGCGGTCGGTTTCGTCGGTGCAGAACACCCCACCGCCGCGGCGTGCGTCACCGACGGATTTGGCCTGCAGGGCCGCGGCCGGCCAGCCCACCTTGGTGAGCGCGGCGCGGGCCGCGTCGGGCCGCAGATCGGCCACCGCCACCAGGCGCATGCCAGGCGTGCGATGGGCCTGGCTGAGAAACATCGAACCGAACTTGCCCGCCCCGATAAGGGCCACCCCGATAGGCTTTTCTTCCGATTCGCGTTGCTTGAGCATGCGATAAAGATTCATGATTTACGCGTCCCCCTGCGGATGCCTCGGCCCGCGCCGAAGCGGCGCCAGCGTACATGCCCTGACAGGATAGCCCTTCTCGCGTGCCGTTGATATGTCAAATAATCAAAAGGCGCGCCAACGCATCGGTCCGGCGCTAGTGATCCGCACGGTAAAGTTCGCCGCCCAGCACGTTGCGCCAATTGGCCCACGTCATGCGGGGACGGCCGGTTTCCTGACGGTTGTAGGGCGTGTCATAAATGATGTGGCGCCAGTGGGGGCGCACCGCGCCGGTGATGGCGGGCCGGTCGTCGATCAGCAGATCGCCGTGCACCAGGGTCTTGTCGCGCGTCAGGATGATGCGTTCGGTCCAGGCCCGTCCCAGATGGCGTTCGACCCAGTGGTATTTCTCGGCGACGTTGTTTTCATACTGGCGCAGCGGCGAACTGCAGATGCGCACTTCCAGGCCCAGGTCCAGCAGTTCGCGCGCCGCTTCGATGGCACCGGGCACCGGCGGCAGATTGCGGATGAAGCCTGGCTCCGTATAGATGGCCTCGGCGCGGTCGCGCAATTCCGGCGCATAGTCCTCCAGGATATGGAAGGACTTGCGATCCTCGTATTCGACGGGCGGGATGTGGGGATAGCGCTGGCGCCAGGTGTCCAGGAAAGCGTGTTCGAAATCGGCCAGCACGCCGTCTTGATCGAGCAGGATCAACATACTTTAAAGGCGGTCCGCGCCGGATAGGTTAAGCCGTCCGGGGGATCCGTGCGGGCAACGGATGATGATAACTCGCTGCAGGAAAAAGGCCCCGCGACACGCCTGATAGCGTGTCGCGGGGCCTTGCGTGGTGCCCGAAATCAGCGTGCCGCGACGGGCGTCGCCGGCGCCGCCTTGGCGGCGGGCTGCGTGATCTGGCCGGTATCGCCGACCTGCGGCGTGGGCAATTCCCAGCCACCGCCCAGCGCGCGGATCAGGTTCACGGTGGACAGCGCGCGCGCGCCATCCAGTTGCGCGGAGATGCGTTGCTGCGCCAACACCGTGCGGTCGGAATCGATCACGTCGAGATAGCTGATCGAGCCTTCCTTGTACTGCGTGTGCGACAGCTGCGCCGCCCGCGACGAGGCCTGCACCGCCCGGTCCTGCGCGCCGATCTGGTCGTCCAGGATACGCAGGTTGGCCAGGTTGTCCTCCACTTCGCGGAAGGCGCCCAGCACGCTCTGGCGGTAGTTGGCGACGTCCTCTTCATACACCGCGCGGGCCCGGTCCACGCCGGCCTGGCGGCGGCCGGCGTCGAAGATGGGCAGGCTCAGCATCGCGCCCGTCAGCGGACCCAGCAGGAAAGCGCGGCTGGACCATTGGAACAGGTGTCCCAGTTGCGAGGACTCGTAGCCGGCATAGCCCGTGATGTCCAACTGCGGGAAGAACGCCGCGCGGGCCGCGCCGATGCGGTCGTTGGCCGCGGCCATGGCGCGCTCGGCGGCGGCGATGTCGGGGCGCCGTTCCAGCAGGCCCGAAGGCAGGCCGGCGGGCACGCGCAGGTCGATGCGCGCCAGCGGCGTGGCCGGCAGCGTGAACTCGGACGGCGCCAGGCCCAGCAGCACGGCCAGCGCATGTTCGGCACCGGCGCGGTTGCGGTCTATGCCCAGGGCCTCGGACTGCGCGGACGCCAGTTCGGAACGCGCGCGCGCCACATCCAGTTCACTGATGTCGCCTTCCTTGTAGCGGCGCTCGACCAGCTTCAGCGTCTGCTCGCGCAGGTCCAGCGTCTGGACATAGACCTGGCGCTCGGCATCGAGCTGGCGGACCTGGAAGTAGTTCTGCGCCACATCGGCCTGCAGGGCCAGTTGCACCGAACGCAGCAGCGCTTCGCTCTGTTGCGCATCGGCCGTGGCGGCGTCGACGTTGGCCGACACGCGGCCCCACAGATCGGCCTCGTAAGAGACGCCGGCCTGTGCCCGCCACAGCGTGGTGGACGTGGCCGGGCCGTTATCCGGCAAGCCTTGCGAGGCCGCCGACGCGCGTTGACGTGTTGGGCCGAAGTTGGCCGTGACTTCCGGGAACAGGCTGGAACGCGTCTGCTGTTGCAGCGCGCGGGCCTGGGCCAGGCGGGCGGCGGCCGCCTTGAGGTTCTGGTTGGCTGCGTGCGCCTGGACTTCCAGGCGATTCAGCTGTTCATCCTTGAACAATTCCCACCAGGCTCCGCGCAATTGGTCTTCGGCGGGCTGGGCGGTCTTCCACTGTCCGGCCTGGTCGGCCGGCAGGGCTTCCTTGAAGGCCGCCGAAGCGGGGGCGGCCGGACGCTCGTAGGTGGGCGTAACCGAGCAACCCGCCAGGACCAGCGTGGTCAGCAAGGACATAGAAAAGCGTTTCAGGTGCTTCATGTCGATTATCCAGAGATCAATGTTCGGTGACGACGGTCGGCGCGGCGGGCTGGCCCGGGGCGTCATCGTGGGTCGTCCCCGGTGCATCATGCTTGGTCGCCGAATGCAGCGGACGCGGGTTGATGCTACGCAGCACGACATAGAACACCGGCGTCAGGAACAGGCCGAACAAGGTCACGCCCAGCATGCCGAAGAACACCGCGATGCCCATGGCATGCCGCATTTCCGAACCCGCGCCGGAGGAGAACACCAGCGGCACCACACCCATGATGAAAGCGATGGACGTCATCAAGATGGGGCGCAGACGCAGGCGGCTGGCCTCGATCGCGGCCTTCAGCGGCTTGTGGCCTTGCAGCTCCAGTTCGCGGGCGAACTCCACGATCAGGATGGCGTTCTTCGCCGACAGCCCCACCAGCACCATCAAGCCGATCTGCGTGAAGATGTTGTTGTCGCCCTGGGTCAGGTAGACACCGGTCAGTGCCGCCAGAATGCTCATGGGCACGATCAGGATCACCGCCAGCGGCAGGGTCAGGCTTTCGTACATGGCGGCCAGCACCAGGAACACCAGCAGCACGCTGATCGGGAAGACCCAGATGCCGGCATTGCCCGCCAGTTCCTGTTGGTACGTCAGGTCGGTCCACTCGAACTTGATACCGCGCGGCAGCGTGGCCGCGGCAACGCGCTCGGCCGCTTCCTTGGCCTGGTCGGACGAGTAGCCCGGGGCCGGACCGCCGTTGATGTCGGCAGCGGTATAGCCGTTGTAGCGCACCACCATTTCCGGACCGTAGGTTTCCGACACGCGCACCAACGAGGACAGCGGCACCATCTCGCCGGCGGCATTGCGCGTCTTCAGCAGGCCGATGTCATCGGCGTGGGCGCGGAAGGGCGCATCGGCCTGGGCCCGCACCTGGAACACGCGGCCGAAGCGATTGAAGTCGTTGACGTACAGCGAACCCAGATAGACCTGCATGGTGTCGAACACGTCGGTCACCTGCACGCCCAGCTGCTTGGCCTTGACGCGGTCCAGCTTCACATCCAGCTGGGGCACGTTGATCTGGTAGTTCGAGAAGGACCGTCCCAGCTCGGGCTGCTTGGCGGCTTCCGCCGTAAAGGCCTGCACGGCACGGTCGAGTGCTTCATAGCCCAGCGCGGCACGGTCTTCGATCTGCAGCTTGAAGCCACCCAGCGTGCCCAGGCCCATCACGGGCGGGGGCGGGAACACGGCGATGAAGGCATCCTTCAGGCCGCCGAATTTCTGGTTCAGCGAAGCCGCGATCTTGTCCGCGCTAAGGCCTTCGCGATTGCGTTCCTCGAAAGACTTCAAGGTGACGAACACGATGCCGGCGCTGGAGCTGTTGGTGAAGCCGTTGATCGACAGGCCGGGGAAGGACACGGCGTGGTCGACGCCGGGTTCCTTCAAGGCGATGTCGCCCATGCGCCGGATCACGTCTTCGGTGCGGTCCAGCGACGCGCCGTTGGGCAGCTGCGCGAAACCCACCAGGTACTGCTTGTCCTGCGCCGGCACGAAGCCGCCGGGGACAAGGTAGGAAATGCCCACGGCGCCCGCCAGCAGCAGCACATAGACGGCCAGGCTGGCGGACTTGCGCTTGATCACGCCGCCCACGCCCACCGAATAACGGTCCGAGGCGCGGTTGAACAGGTTGTTGAAACGGCGGAAGAAGCCACCCAGGAACTTGTTCATGACGCGTTGCACGGCGTCGGGCTTGGCGTGATGGTCTTTCAGCAGCAGCGCGGACAAGGCCGGCGACAGGGTCAGCGAGTTGAAGGCCGAGATCACGGTGGAGATGGTGATCGTCATGGCGAATTGCTTGTAGAACTGCCCGGTCAGGCCCGTCATGAAGGCCAGCGGCACGAACACCGCCGCCAGGGTCAAGGCGATGGCGATGATGGGGCCGCTGACTTCCCGCATAGCGCGGTAGGTGGCCTCGCGTGGCGACAGTCCGGATGAGATATTGCGCTCGACGTTTTCCACCACCACGATGGCGTCGTCCACCACGATACCGATGGCCAGCACCATGCCGAACAGCGACAACGCGTTGATCGAATAGCCGAACAGCAGCAGCAGCGAGAACGTCCCGATGATGGACACCGGCACCGCCAGCAGCGGAATCAGCGAAGCGCGCCAGGTTTGCAGGAACACGATCACCACGATCACCACCAGCGCGATGGCTTCCAGCAGCGTGTGGATCACCGCCTCGATACTGGCACGCACGAACTGCGTGGGGTCATAGACCACGTCGAACTTGACCGAGGGCGGGAAGTCCTTGGCCAGGTCGGCCATGGCTTCGCGCACCTGCTTGGACACGTCCAGGGCGTTGGCGCCCGGCGCCTGCATGATGCCCAGCGCTACCGCGGGCTTGTTGTCCAGCAGGGAACGCAGGCCGTATTCGGCCGCATCCAGCTCCACACGCGCGACGTCGCCCAGGCGGGTCACGCCGCCGTTGGCCGAGGTCTTCAGCACGATGTCGCGGAACTCGTCTTCGCTTTGCAGGCGGCCCTGGGTATTGACGTTCAATTGCAGCGGCACGTCGGGCAGCGACGGCGACGAGCCGATCACGCCGGCCGCCACCTGCACGTTCTGTTCGCGGATCGCGCGCACCACGTCGGTGGCGGTCATGCCGTGTTCGGCCACTTTCTGCGGATCCAGCCAGATACGCATGGAGTAGTCGCCCGAACCCCACAGCTGCACGTCGCCCACGCCGGTGATGCGCGACAGGCGGTCCTTGACGTTGAGCACCGCGTAGTTGCGCAGGTAGGTCATGTCATAGCGGTTGTCCGGCGAGATCAAGTGCACCACCAGCGTCAGCGTGGGCGAGCTCTTGGCCGTGGTGACGCCCAGGCGCTGCACGTCGTCGGGCAGGCGCGGCAGCGCTTGCGAGACGCGGTTCTGCACCAGCTGCTGGGCCTTGTCCGGATCCACGCCCAGACGGAAGTACACCGTCAGCGTCATATTGCCGTCGCTGTTGGCTTGCGCCTGCATGTACAGCATGTTTTCCACGCCGTTGATCTGCTCTTCCAGCGGCGCGGCGACGGTTTCGGCGATCACCTTGGGGTTGGCGCCCGGATACTGCGCGTGCACCACCACCGACGGCGGTACCACTTCCGGGTATTCCGAGATCGGCAACTGGAACATGGCCAGCAGGCCGCCCAGCAGGATGAGCACCGACAGCACGCCCGCGAAGATCGGGCGGTCGATGAAGAATTTGGAAATATTCATGATTCGGCTCTTTATTCGATTCGACGCTATCGGCGCGCAGCGTCCGCGCCCCGGCCAGCCGGAGCGCTGTACGCGCGGTCGATTCGAAGCGATGCTTGAACGGTGAGGCGGACGCGGCTTACGCGTTCATCCGTTGTCCGTACGCTTGTATGTCCGTGGTGGTGTCAGCTTGATGTTCAGGCGGGGTTAGCCGCGCCGCCCTTGGTGTCGGCCTGGGCCGCCGCGTTGTTCCCTTTGCTTGCCGCCGCCGTATTGCTGGCGGGCGTTTCGCGTTGGCCGACCGTGGGCCAACTGCCGGCCATCTGCACCACGTGCGGATCGACCGTGTCGCCGGGGCGGACACGTTGCAGGCCGTTGACGACGATGCGTTCGCCGGCCTTCAGTCCGCTATCGACCACCCGCAGTCCGCCCTGGCTGGCGCCCAGGCGCACTTCGCGGTATTGCACATGGTTTTCGCCGTCCAGCACCATGACGAAGCGCTTGTTCTGGTCGGTGCCCAGGGCCTTCTCATCGATCAGCAGGGCTTCGCGCGGCGCGCCGCCACCCAGGCGGATGCGGGCATACAAGCCCGGCACCAGGCTGCCGTCGCGGTTGTCGAAGGTGGCGCGCACGCGAATCGTGCCGGAGGTGGTGTCCAGGCGGTTGTCGACGTACTGCACGGTACCCTGGCGCGAATAGCCGTCTTCATTGGCCAGGCCAAGGTCCACCGGCACCGGGCCGCCCTTGCCGGTACGCGCCGGATTGACGTACTTCAGGAAGGTCTGTTCGTCGACGTCGAAGGAGGCATACATGCGGTCGACCGACACCAGCGTGGTCAGCGGCACGGATGCGGCGCCGGCGGCCACCAGGTTGCCTTCGGTCACTTCGGCCTTGGACACCTGGCCGGAGACCGGCGCCAGGATATGGGTGTAGCCCAGGTTCAGGCGGGCGATCTCCAGCGCTGCCTGTGCCGCCTTCAAATTGGCGGAAGCTTCGCGGGCGTCGTTCTGCTTCTGTTCCAGATCGCGGCGGGCGATGGCATTGTCGGCGATCAGGCGGTTGGCGCGGGCCAGGTCGGATGTGGTGTAGGCCACGCGCGCCTGGGCACCCGCCAGGTTGGCTTCGGCCCGGGCGACTTCCGCCTGATAGGGCAGGGGGTCGATGGTGAATAATTCATCACCCTTGCGCACCAGCGCGCCGTCCTTGAAACGCACGGCTACCAGGGTGCCGGAGACGCGCGGACGCAGCTCGACGCGGTCCACGGCTTCGAGCCGGCCGGAATAGCTTTGCCAGTCAGTGATCTGGCGCTGCACCACCACGGCGACGTCGACCGGCGTGGCTTGAGGGGCGGCCGCGGCCGTGGCGGGGGTGACGCCTTGCCCACGCAGGACGGCGACACCGCCGGCCAGCAGGATGACGGCGGCCAGCGTGCCAGCCAGGGCAAAGCGATTGCGCGATTTATTCATTACAGTTCCTTGAGCGGAATGCCTATGGCTACCGATCAGTCTTTCCGCAGGGCGCGCGTGGCGCCGGATCACGCGCGACGGACGCGTAGAGCCGTCCGTGCCGGGCGGCGAGCCTGGCATGCGCTGGATATTGTGTTTCTGGCCACGCCGAAGCGTGGTGCCCGGCAAACCGGTCCTTGACGAAAACCGGTGTCGCGCGGGGCGATGCGTGATCGAGATAGTGCGGAGCGGCTCGCCGTGGCTGCGGGGCCGCCTGATCCATAACCACTTGGTGATTGGGATGGCCGCATTCTGGCTGTTTTGTTCCCTTGAATAAATATCTCTACATAAACAACACTATTCGATGCGGGCGAACAATAATTTGTTCATAATCTCGTCACACCCCCCACCCCGAGGTACGCCATGGACCGCTTTCAGGCCATGCAGGTGTTCACCAGGGTCGTCGACGCCAATAGCTTCACCCGGGCGGCCGACCATCTGGGCCTGCCCCGCACCACCGTCACGACCATCATCCAGAATCTCGAGAAGCTGCTCAATGTGCGGCTGCTCAACCGCACCACGCGGCGTCTCAGCCTGACGCCGGATGGCGCGGCGTACTACGAGCGCTGTATCCGCATCCTGGCCGATGTGGACGAGGCCGAGGCAGCCTTCCAGGACGCGTCGCGGCGCCCCCGCGGCAAACTGCGCATCGACACGCCTGCCGCCATCGGACGCTTGATCCTGATTCCGTCACTGTGTGAATTTCACGACAAATATCCGGACATCGAACTGTACATAGGCATGGGCGACCGTCCCGTGGATCTGGTGCAGGAAGCGGTGGACTGCGTCATCCGCGTTGGCGAATTGCAGGATTCCAGCCTGGTGGCGCGCCGTATCGGCATGTTCGAAGGCATCAGTTGCGCGTCGCCCGCTTACATCGAGCGGCACGGCGCACCCACCAC
This sequence comes from Bordetella sp. LUAb4, assembly GCF_021325795.1. Lineage (GTDB taxonomy): Bacteria > Pseudomonadota > Gammaproteobacteria > Burkholderiales > Burkholderiaceae_B > Bordetella_C. The sequence continues at coordinate 510,370 of NZ_JAHPZX010000003.1, forward strand.
GCTGGAAGAGTTGGCCGAACACAAGTCGGTCAATTATTTCTCCAGCCTGACCGGCCGGTCCTTCGATTGGGACTTCATGGTCGAGGGCCAGAAGGTGGAAGTGAAGATGAACGGCGTGGTGTCGGTCAACGATGCCGACGCCTATATGGCTTGCGGCCTGCAAGGCTTCGGGCTGATCCAGCCGCCGCGCTATATGGCCTTGCCCTATCTGCAAAGTGGCGAGCTGGTGGAAATTCTGCATGACTGGAAACCCAAGTCCATGCCGATTTCCGTGGTGTACCCGCACAACCGGCATCTGTCGCCCAAGGTGCGCGCCTTCACCGACTGGGCGGCCGAGATCTTCAGCCGCTGCCCGTTGCTGAGCGGCCGCGGCGATGCCGTGGACAGCACTTGCACGTGGGCGGGCGAACAAGCGCAGCGGCCCGGCATGGCGAAGGTGGCTGGCAAGCCCGGGATGAAAGCCCCCGCTTCGGTATCGGCGCCGGCACCGGTCAGCGGCGATGGGCTGTCGCTGGCGGCCCATGCGGGCGACGTCGGCGACCGCGTCGCCACCGCGCGGATCTGATGCCGCGTGACGAGCGGCACGGATCGGGACGCGGATCGAGCAGCGCATCGACCCCCTGGATAGCGTCCCGGATCATCGCGGTATGAAAGGTTCGCGCCAATCCCTGACCTCGCTGCGCATCTTTCTGGCCTCGGCCCGGCATCTGAATTTCAGCCGGGCCGCGGAAGAACTCAGCCTGACCCAGAGCGCGGTAAGCAAGCACATCCAGGCGCTGGAGTCGCGCCTGGGCGTGAGCCTGTTCAAGCGCTTGTCGGCGGGCTTGCGGCTGACCTATGCCGGAGCGCTGTACCTGGAACGCGTCGGCGCCGCCATGCGCCTGCTGGAAGAGGCCGACGCCCTGGTGGCGCGGCCCGATGCCCGCGTGGCGTTGAATATCGCCGTGTCGCCGTCGTTCGCGCAGTTCTGCATGATCCCCGGCCTGCGGGAGTTTTTCGACATGCATCCGGATATCCGCATCAACGTGCGGCCCCGTCTGGTGCACGGGCGGGAGAAGACGGAACGCTTCGACGCCGAAATCCAGCTGCATACCGGCCATATGTCGGGCATGTCCGCCCAATACCTGTGCGGCCGCGAAATGGCTTTGGTCGGTGCCGAGTCCCTGTTCAAGCGCACCCCGGTGCGGGGTATCGACGACCTGGCCCACGTTCCGCTGCTCAAGCGCGCCCAACGCGGCTATGGCTGGGATGAATGGAAAAGCGAAGTGGCGCCCATGTGGCCGGGGCCGTCGGCCACGGCACCCGAATACGAAGGCTTTTCCGTGCTGATGCCGGCGGTGCTCAATGGACTGGGCGTGGCCATCGTGCCCCTTTGCATGGCGCTGGATCCCCTGCGGGAGGGCGTATTGCGGCGTCCTTTGGGCGAGACGGTGGAAGGCCGCTACGGCTATTACCTGATGCGCCCCAGGCCGGACGTCGGCGGTCCCTATCTGGACGCGTTCTGCGACTGGATCCTGGCACGCGCCGCTGGCTTGAACCAGGCCGTCGAAGCCCTGCGCGGCTGAGGCTCGTTGCCGGGAGTACAGCTCTCGGATAGCGCGACTTCGCCGGCGTCGCTGCGCGCCCGACGCTCATTTGTTGCATCGATATTCCAAACTGGAATACTGCATGCCGAATCTTCACTTCCTGCGATGTTGCAGTGCGGGCAAAATTCGAGACTGTTTCCATAAGTTTCTGAGTCTTGCCATGATCTCCTTGCCTCCTATCAAGTCCATCAAGACCCTCCTCGCCGCCGCATCCGTGGCCTTGACCTGCGCCGCACCCGCGGCCATGGCGGCTTATCCCGAGCAGCCCGTGCGCATCATCGTGCCGTATACGGCCGGTGGCAGCTCCGACGTGATCGCCCGCGCCATCAGCGATGAACTGACCGCCGAGCTGGGCCAGTCGGTGATCGTGGAAAACCGCGCCGGCGCCGGCTCCATGATCGGCACCGCCTACGTCGCCAATGAAAAGCCGGACGGCTACACGCTGCTGCTGGCCGACGTGCCCTTCACCATCGTTCCGGCTTTGTACGGCGAACGCGTCAAGTACGACGCCGCCAAGGATTTCGCGCCGATTTCGCTGCTGGGCCTGTCGCCCATGTACCTGTTCGTCACGCCCAGCTTCAAGGCGCAGTCGGTGGCCGAGCTGGTCGAAATGGCCAAGGCCAAGCCGGGCACGATTTCGATCGGCTCGGGCGGCAATGGCTCGCTGACCCATCTAATGGCCGAATTGCTGATGTTGAACACCAGCACCAAGCTGGTCCACATCCCCTACAAGGGCGCGTCGGCGGCCGCCAACGACCTGGCCGGCGGCCAGATCGAAACCAGCTTCACCACCATGCCCACGGCCAGCGCCTTGTATCAAGGCGGCAAGATCCGCCCCCTGGCGGTGTCCAGCCCGCAGCGCCAGCCCGACACGCCCAACGTGCCCACCTTCACCGAAGCCGGCGTGCCCAACATGACCGTGCAGAGCTGGTGGGGCCTGGTGGCGCCCGTCAAGACGCCCGCTCCCGTGCTGGAGCGCCTGAACGCCGCGATGGCGAAGGTCATGCAGTCGCCCAAGATCAAGACTCGCCTGAACAGCGTGGGCGTGAACCTGCCTGCCGATACCAGCGCGAAGGCGTTGCAGACGTTCCTGACCGAGGACTTCAGCCGCTGGGCTGACGTCGTCAAGCGCGCCGACGTCAAGTTCGAGTAATTCCCCAAAAAACGCAGGAGACAAAGATGGAAGCCTGGTTGTCGACGGCCGGCGCCGATGCGGCGCTGATGGATGATTTCAACGCGATCTGCGCGTTCGGTGGCCGGCTGTCCGGCTCCGGCCAGGACTCGGCGGCGATCGCCTGGGCCCTGGAGCGCATGCGCGCAACCGGTGGCGCCATACGCAAGGTGCAAGTCCCGTACGACGGCTGGCGTGCCGGCCGCGCCGAGCTGCAATTGCTGGGCGCCGAGCCGCGCCAGCTGGCTTGCCGCGCTCTGCTGCGTTCGGCGTCGACCCCGGCCGACGGCCTGGTGGGCGAAGTGCTGGATCTGGGCCAGGGCACGGTGGAAGACTTCGAACGGGCCGGTGCCGCGGTGCGCGGCAAGATCGTGCTGGTCCGCCACGAGTATCCCTTCTCGCCGACGCACCTGCATCGCCGCCGCAAGTACGACCAGGCGGTGGCGCGTGGCGCCATCGGCTTCCTCATTGCCAATCCTTTGCCGGGCCGCGGCGTGCTGTCCGGTTCGTCGGGCCGTGCGCGTGGCGCCGCCGGCATTCCGGCCGCTTACATCGACTTCGAAGGCAGCCAGGCCCTGGCTGCCGCCGCGGCGGCCGGTTCCTGCCAGGTGCGCCTGGTCCTGACGGGCGAAGAGTTGGAAAACGCCCTGGCGGATCTCGCCATTCTCGACATCCCGGGTGGCAGCGACAGCCGCATCGTCATCAGCGCGCACATGGATGGCCACGATCTGGGCACCAGCGCCCTGGACAACGCCACCGGTGTCGCGGTTGCGCTGGCCGCCGCGCGCGCGCTGGCACCGCGCATTTCCGCGCAAACGCATGGCTTGCGCGTGTGCTTCTTCACCGCCGAGGAATGGGCCTTGACCGGCTCGGCCCGCTACCTGGATGACATGGATCCGGCCGAACGCGCCACGCTGAAGCTGGACATCAATCTGGATACCGTCGCCGGCGACAGCGTGCTGACGGCCTTGATCAGCGACTACCCGGCGCTGGCGCCTTTCGTGGCGGCCGCCGCTGCTGACGCGGACACCACGGTGGGTACGTATTTGCCGTTCATGTCCAATTCGGACCACGCCAACTTTGCCCGCCATGGGATTCCCGCATTGCGCCTGACGGCGGGTTTCGACAGGCCCGACTCCAAGGTGAACAACATCCTGGCCGCCGGCGATGTGCCTGGCGTGGTCGATGAGGCGGATCTGCGCAACGCGCTGCGGGCGACCTGCGCCATGGCATGGCGTGGCCTCACGCTGCCGCAGGAACCGTTGGATGCTTTGGCGGTCGGCAGCAAATGGAATGCTGATAAGTAATTTCTAGCGATTTTTGGGAATTTTCCTACGTAAATTGTCATGAAATAGATCGTTAGGGTGGAAATGATTGGGACTAGAATCTTTAGCTTCCCTTCCCCCCAAGGCACCGCTCTGTTTCATGACATGCTCCCGCGTGCTCGGCCGTGGGTGCTGTCCTGGTCGCGCGCGCCGTACTGGCCGCAGGCCAGGAGCTTTCGCCATGATCCATATCTCCTTTTCCCAGGGTTGCCACGAAGGCTTGGGTTGCGGTGACGAGGATGATGATGAGGACGACATGCGTTTCAAGCGTTCGGAGTCCGCGCGCCTCCTGGCGTCGCTGGTGTCATGCCGGGCCGCCGTGCACCCCTATGATCCCGGTCATTCATCGCAGGATACCTCGGGGTGCGCCATCGCCGAGTTGACCGAGACGCGGCCGGCGGTGATCAATGCCAGAGCGCGGGTGACCACGGTGAGGACGATCCGGAAAGCCGGATTTCCCTACGCCTGAGGCCGTCGGATACAGGCCCCTTGCGGTGGTACAGGCCCGCCACAGCGGACAAAAAAACCGCCCATCGGCAATGCCGACGGGCGGTTTTCGTTTTGGCTCGGGTTGGTGGGAGGAAACCTCTTTCAACCCGCCGCGGGTTCGTCGGAAGAAATTTCCTTCAATCCCGCGTTGGCTCGGTCAGGGCAAGCGATCAAAGATCCAGCTTGTTGATCTTGGTGCCTTCGACGGTCAGGTTGGCCATCAAGCCGGCGTTGGTCAGCACGAATGCCACCACCGCCTGGCGCGCGGTATTGGTATCGATCGCACCGTTCGCGCCGATCTTGGCCAGGGCCACCGAGGCATCGGCACCGGCGGTCCAGCCGCTGCTGTTGCGGAATTTATCCAATTCGTTCTGGGTCATGAACATGATGATCACGGCCTTGGACTGGGCGCCGGCCTGCAGGCCGAAGGAACCCGTGGTGGTGCTGTAGTAGCCGGACGGGGCGCCGCCGACCTGCAGCACGCCTTGGCCGTATTCGGCGCCGAACATGAAGCCGGCGGCCAGCACGTTCGGGAAGACCAGGATGCCCTTGGCCCGGTTGCCCATTTCACGGGAGCCCGGCACGGAGCTATACAGGCGGCTCAGGGTGGTGTCGGCACCGCTGTTCAATTCCTGGCGTTTATTGGTATTGCTGCCGCTGGCATGGTTGCCGGTGGTGGTGCAGGCGGCCAGAGCGGCCGTCATGAGCAAGGCAGCGGGAATGGTCACGAATTTGCGACGGTTCATCATTGTTATCTCCGGCTAATTAGGAAGCGGCTGATGTCGCTTGTCACAAGCATGGATGGGCTTGTTCGACGGTTGGAATGCGACATTAGCCCGGCAGTGGCAACTGGCGTGCCTGACCTCATCCGTAGCGTAAAAAATTTTCTCGGAATCCGTCCGACACCGGGTAAATCAACGTCTTTCCACCGGCACCGCCCTGGCTTTCCAGATCCGGTCGCAGTACTCCCCGATGGCGCGGTCCGAGGAAAATTTTCCCGATCGTGCCGTATTCAGGATAGACATGCGGGTCCAGTCCTGGGTATCGCGGTAAGCCTGGTCGACCCGGCTGTGGCAGGCGGCATAGGAGTCGTAATCCGCCAGCAGCATGTAGGGATCGTGGTGCAACAGGTCGTCCAACAGCGGCGCGAACAAATCACTGTCGCCACGGGAGAAAAAGCCCGACCGGATCAAGTCCATCACGGCTTGCAGTTCGCTGTCACGCCGCAGGAAGTCCATGGGCCGGTAGCCTTCGCGCCGCAACGCGTAGACTTCCTCGGCGGTCAGGCCGAACAGGAAGAAGACATCTTCGCCGACCTCGTCGCGGATTTCGATATTGGCGCCGTCCATGGTGCCTATGGTCAAGGCGCCGTTCATGGCGAACTTCATATTGCCCGTGCCCGAGGCCTCCTTGCCGGCTAGCGAAATCTGCTCCGACAATTCGGCGGCCGGGTAGACGCATTGGCCTACCGTCACGCTGAAATTGGGAATGAACACCACTTTGATGCGATCGCGCACGTCGGGATCGTTATTGATCACGTCGCCGATGGCGGTGATCAGCTTGATCATCAACTTGGCGCGCGCGTAGCCCGGCGCGGCCTTGCCGCCGAAGATGAAGGTGCGCGGCGTGATGTCCAGATTGCGCTGCGATTTCACGCGGTGATACAGCGCGGCGATGTGCAGCGCCGACAGGTGCTGGCGCTTGTATTCGTGGATGCGCTTGACCTGGACGTCGAACATCGAATCCGGATCGACCTTGATGCCGCTCTTGCGCAGCAGCAGCGAAGCCAGGTCTATCTTGTTGGCGCGCTTGACCGCGCGCCACTCCGCCGCGAAGGCGGCATCGTCCGCGTAGGGTTCGATGTCGCGAATGCGTGACCAGTCCTTGACCCAATCCTCGCCTATGCAACGGGTGATCAGCTTGCCCATGCGCGGATTGCTTTGCGCCACCCAGCGGCGCGGCGTAACGCCATTGGTCATGCTGGTGAACTTCTCCGGCCACATGGCGTAGAAATCCTTCAGCAGGTCGCGTTTGAGCAATTCCGAATGCAGATCGGCCACGCCGTTGATGGCATGGCTGCCGACGCAGGCCAGGTGCGCCATGCGCACATAGCGCTCGCCCGATTCGTCGATCAGGGACAGGCGGGCGATGCGGGTTTCGTCGCCAAAGAAGTGGATGCGCGCCTCGTTGAGAAAACGGGCGTTGATCTCGAAGATGATTTCCAGGTGGCGCGGCAGCACGCGACGGAACAATTCCAGCGGCCAGCGCTCCAGTGCTTCGGGCAGCAGCGTGTGGTTGGTATACGAGAACGTTTGCCGCGTGATCTCCCAGGCCCGTTCCCACGGCACCTGATGTTCGTCTATCAACAGGCGCATCAGCTCCGCCACGCCTATCGACGGATGCGTGTCATTGAGCTGGATGGCGAAGGATTTATGGAAGGACGTGACCGGCTGGCCGCGATGCAGTTGCAGCCGCAGCATGTCCTGCAGGGAGCAGGACACGAAGAAATACTGCTGCTCCAGCCGCAGCTCCTTGCCTTGTACGCTTTCGTCGTTGGGATAAAGCACCTTGGTCAGGTTTTCCGAGGTGACTTTCTTGTTCACCGCGCCCAGGTAATCGCCGCGGTTGAAGGTATGGAAGTCGAAAGCTTCCGTGGCTTCCGCCCGCCACAGCCGCAGCGTGTTGGTGGTGGCCACGCGATACCCGGGAATGGGCGAGTCGAAGGGCACGCCCGCCACGGTTTTTTCCGGCACCCAGCGTACGCGGAAGCGGCCGGCGTCGTCGGTATATTGCTCGGTATAGCCACCCAGTTTCACTTGCACCGCCCATTCGGGGTGCTGGATTTCCCACGGATTGCCATAACGCAGCCAGGCGTCGGTATTTTCTACCTGCCATCCGTCCATGAGGGTCTGGTAGAAGATGCCGTATTCGTAGCGGATGCCGTAGCCGATGGCGGGCACTTCCAACGTCGCCAGCGAATCGATGAAGCAGGCCGCCAGCCGGCCCAGGCCGCCATTGCCCAGGCCCGGTTCTTCTTCCTGGCGCAGCAGTTCGTCCAGGTCCAGTCCCAGCTCGCTCATGGCCAGGCGGATCTCGTGGGTGATGCCCAGACTGAGCAGGTTGTTGCCCAGATAGGGACCCATGAGAAATTCGGCCGACAGATAAGCCACGGTGCGCGCGTTGCGCTTCTGGTAGGTGGCGGTGGTATCGAACCAGGACCGTACCAGGCGGTCGCGCACGGTATGGGCCAGCGACTGGTACAGGTCGTTTTTCGAGGCGATTTCCAGCGATTTACCCTGCGTGTACAGCAGGTGATCGAGGAAGGCCCGTTTCAATGATTCGCGGGAGAGGGAGGAACGATCATGTTCGGGGTGAGCCACGGCCGGGTCGTTAGCGGATACGGCGGCGCTTGCGGGATCTTTCAAGACAAGTCCTTGGCTGGGGCGGTCGAATCGAAAATCCTAATCCAAAAGAGTGGCTATTTGAAGGCGGCGCAGCAAGGAAAGCGCAACAAAGATACGCGGCGGCGGGGGGGGGGATGTCACGGTAGGGTCCGACCCACGGCATGTGCTCCGGCAGCGGAAACGGAAAATTCCCCCAGGCAGAGTCCTGCGGGCAAGGATCCAATGAGCGGATACTGTTACTGAGCTGGATTGGCGCGGAGGCTGTCCTCTTGCGCGAATCGCATTTTTCAATATGTATGCGTCTGTAATGTAATTTGTACGTTTTAGTGAGATCGAAATCATGGTGAAACCCGTCGCCCCAGTGAATGCCTCCGTTGCAGCGGTCCGTATCAGCCAGCTCTATGATTCCGTCAGACGGGGCGATGATTTCGACGCTTCGCCCGCCCAGCGCCGAGCCACCGTCAAGCAGTGGGCTTCGTACAAAAAGACTGGCAAGAAGCAATACATTCAGCGTCAAAGGAAAAAGACTCCCCGAGAGCTGTTCGAAGCCTTCGTTCTGTCGGCCAATGGCGCGCAGGCCCTGAACCAGGAGAAGCTGAACGCGAATTACTCGAAGGAGCGCAGGGAGGCGCGCCAACGAATCGAAGGCGCCAGCAACCTGTTTGGCGATGCCGCCCTGCAAGTGATCGAGTCGCGGGAAAACTCGGCCAGGCGCGCCGACGAACATCGCGTGCGGGTAGAGCAGAAGAACGGCTCCGCGTCGAGTAAGGATGATGGCCGGTCCGCATCCGCGCGGGAAGAGGACGCGAAGCGTTACAGCGCCAAGCTCATCGAGGCCCGCGAAACGGTCAAGGGCCTTTCCATCGGCGTCGTGGAAAAGGCCGCGAATTCGCCGCTGGAATTGATGACGGGCACCACCGGCATCCAGGGCCTGCGTGCGGAGGACATCCAGCGCCTATGTGTCGAAGCGCTGCTGATACTGATCCAACCGACGATCAAAATGATGCTCGCCGTTGCCACGCTACAACCCGACAAGAAGAAGGCGGCGGATGATTTCGATGGCGTCGTCAGCTTCTCCGCCAAGCAGAATGAACAGGGCGTAGCGCCGCGCCAGGCGATCAAGTTCGGCGTCGAACGCGCGGACTCGCGCACACTTTTCGCGTCGGCTTGCTCGATCGGCATGCCTTGGCCCGGACATAACGCACCCGCCGTGCTGGCTTTCTGATAAGTGCCGTCCTGGCAAATTTTTCCTGATAACGCTTTTCGATCATGACGACCTTTCGGGCCCTTGTTTGCGATATCCCGGGCTCCGAGGCCAAGCGCACGGCGTATCGGGTGGTGCATGACGCCTTCTGCGCGGAAGTTTTCCGTGAACTGGGCGAACGCCTGGACGCATGGCCGCCCGCCAGCGCGGCTGCGCTCCTGGCCGCGGAGCCGGCGCAGCAACCCACGTTGCTGCGCGCCTGGCTGGACGATATTCCAAATGCATGGCGCCAGGCTCGCGCGCAGCTATGCGAGCTTGGCGGGCATGAGCCGCAAGCTTGCCGGCAGGCCGGGCATATCGCCTGGGTCTTGATCGCCACCTTGTTCGACAAATTCAGTGCGCCGGTCTTGCAGGCCACGCTGCGCGAGATGCCGGACGCCCGGCTGGCCGCGCTCTATGCGTACGGGACTTCCCATCTGACGATGTTCCAGTATGTCGCGCGCTATGACCTGCAACGCCGGCTGGGTAATGCCAAGTCGGGCTCGCAGGCCGTGACGCGGGAAATCCAGGAGTGCGTGGAACTGGGCCAGATGCCCGATACCGGAATGCTCAGAGAGTTGGCCCTCAGCCTGCGGCGCCGGGCGGCATTGAGCCAGGTGCTGGATGGCCCCGCGTCTCCGACCATCGCCGCTTCCGCCGCGGAAATCATATCGACCGCGCAGGACGGCACCGGCCTGACGTCGGACCTGCAGGTCTTGCTCGATGTCCTGCTGGTGCGCACCGGCGGCGGTTCCGTGCGTGTCGCGCGTCAGGACGATGACGACCACGATGACGATGGCCATGGCGACCGTCATGTCGACGTCGACGTCGATGCATCCATCGCATCCCTGGTGGTCCTGGCCGATACCAAGGTGGCCGTCCACGCGACCGCCTGCTATCGTGCCGCGCGGGCGATCGCCCTGTTCGTCGACTTCGCCCGCAGTTGGAATGCGCCCGTTTTCTTCGACAGCGACGGTCAGCCTTTGCGCCTGGCCCGCCTGCTATCCATCCGCGCCGCGCGCGTTGACGATGGCAGCGGCACCACGGCGCCGCAAATACAGCTGACCGCATCTATCGGCGTACGTGGCAAACACCCCGCGGTAAGCCTGATCATCGTCGCGCAATTGGGTGAAGCGGATACCGTGATCGGGTTGGCGGATTATGCCCAGCTACGCAACGCTCGCCCCCTCAGCGATTCCGGAAAATTCGCCGCGGCCGTGTAAGCGCCGCCGCTTACCGCAATCGCTCGCGCTCTCTAGTATGACGCTCTACTTTTTATAGTCAGGTTTGATGTGGGCGGACGACAGCGACGCTCCCATTGCCTGTCCCACGCGTCTTTGGAGAGTTAAGCATGGCCGGTATGTCCAGTGTTGCATCGCCCCTTTCGGGAAGTATGCTCAGTATCAACGAGGCGGGTCTGTCGGCGGAATCGACACAGGCGCGTTCTTCCGGACAGACCAAGAGTATCGGCCTGGTGGATAAATTCAGGTTCACCATGGGGCTCATGTCCTCCAAAGGCAAGAGAGCGTTCAGGCTTGCCAGGCTGGACAATAACGAAGCCAAGCTCGTACGAAATGCCCACTACGTCATCCTGGCCGCTGAAGCGTCGCTGAACCGTCGCGCTACCGGTGACAGTAGCGCAGTCAAGGATGTTGGCTCCGAGGTACACGACTTCGCCCTCCGGGCGCAGAAATTTCAGGAATTCACCGACGCGAGTCGCCCGGACGGCATGAATACCGCCATGTCGGAGAAATATGGCACGAAGCCAGGGGTGATCGGTAAGATCATCAAGGGAGTGATAAACCAGAGCTTGGAAGGCCGCGGCGACCTGACGCGGGATGCCGTCATCAATCTCTTGGCAGGAGCCGTGGATGGCAGCGGTATCGAGGAGGCCCAGAACTTCCGTGAGAATCTGGTGGCGTATGGCAACAAGTCTTCCAATACATACCTCCCTGGCGTCAAGGGACAGATAATCGATGCCTTCAGTTCTGCCCGTGAAGATGGCGCGCTGCGCGAGATGCTGACGGCGGACGTGGTGGATTTCAAGAAAGTGATGATGCTGGGCGAGCAGATTCGCGCCGAGAAGCAAGTCAGTCAACCATTGAGCGGAAGGTTTGCTACCAAGGAGCCGGCTGCGCCCCGATCCTTCCCCGCCTATGTGGGTGCGCACGATGCGCAAAGCCTGAGCGAGAGCGTGGCGGATGGCAGTGTGTCCAGGCCCGTGCCGCCGCCGACCAATCAGCAGCTCAGTCCGACGGAGCAATCATGCGCGCGAGTCGTGGCGCAAATGTCGAGCAGTCAGAGAGCACTGCTGAAAGCGGAGGTCGCCGGGAATTTCAAGGGGCTAGTCGCGCAGTCGGTTCAACCCGCGGATAAACAAAATCTGGCAGAGGGTACCGCAGCCATCTTACGTGCACTGGAAGACACCAAAACGGCCGCGGAAAAAGCATTTAGCCGATATAAGGGGAACATGCACCATCAGGATTTGAAGAGCCTGAGCACAACCTTTGGCGACAGAATCCCTTTCATCAAGAAGTCCTGGCACCGTGGCTTTTTCAGGACCGAGGCCGCGGTGATGAAAGACTATCGAGCCGTCTGCGATAAGGTGGTGTCGAACAGCCGCAAGGCATTTGGAACGTTCAAGGACGAGGGCATCGAGAAGAGGAACGCTTATTACGAGACGCTGGCCACACAAATCGCGGAGCAATTCGGAGCTTCCCTGGCGCCGGCGAAATCCAAGAAGGGTGCGCAAGCGGATGTCTATAACGTCCAGGACCGGGTATATAGAGCCTTGAGGAACGCGGATAGGAAGCAGGCTTACATCGAGTCCAAGGCGGCCGCGAAGCAGGCGGCCGTCCAGTCGAAAGGGGAAGCGACGCCGGTAACTGTCCAGGCTAGCGTGGATGCACTGCAGACACCCATCAGATTGCGGGCGGATGCGCAGGAGGCACGCAACTCCTTGAACATGGAGGTGGAGCGCGGTGTGTCCCAGTTCCTTGCGGAGAACAGCCCCGTCAAGCTCCAGTTGCCCGAGGCGATTTTGGCGCAGGTTCCGCAGACGGGTCGTACGCCCTCCCCGGTGGTGCTAGATGGTGTCGACACGAATAAGGACCGAGAGGGCTATCAGGTTCCGAGAAAGAAATTGGCGAAAAGTAGTGGTGGTGCCAAAAAACAGGAATCGATGCAAATGCGTGATGGTGTCGCCAAACAGGAATTGACGCAAAAGCAGCGTGTTGCCAACGACCTGACGAGCGACGACTCCGGCCTGGATTCCGGCCATAGCGATAACGAATACGATGCCGTGCCCTCGGGCGGGAAAAAGGTCACTTTCAGCCCCATCGAACCGGAAAGCATTTACGAAACCATTGATGACGTGGCATCGAAAAAGCCAAATAGCATATTCGAAGAAGAGCCGTTGCCAGCGCCGCCCACCCGCGTCCTGAACAGGGTCTACATCGACGAAAACGCAATCGCCGTCGAGCCGGTCTTATAAACCCATTACCAGGTCAGCCCCACCCCCGTACTGTAGATCGATTCATTCATGGTCTGACGGGTACCGCTGACCTGGTCCCTGGCATATTTGACGTATAGCGAGAGGAAATTGTTGATGTTGTAGCGCAGGCCGGCCTCACCCGTGATGCTGATTTGCGCGTTGGCCTCCACGGGCCGCAGCAGTTCACCCTTGGTGTAGATCTGGAATTTCTTGCCGCTCAGGTAGCGCGAGTAGTCCCAGCGCAAGGCGCCCGCGAAAGCGCTTTCACTGCTGCCGTCGTCATAACGGTAATGAACCTTGCCGGCCAGCGCCGACAGGGAGAAAGCGCCCAGTTCGTCGTCCCAGAACTGATAGCCCGGCCCCGTGCCGTAGGCGATCTGGCGGCGCACCTGTTCAACCGTATCCGCCCGGTACAAGCCGCGCAACTGCCAGAAAGCCTTGTTCGTCAGGAAGCGGTCCAGCGTGTAATCGCCGCCGTAATTGTTGACGCTGACGCTCTCGTCGTCCTTGTCGCGGTTGTAATTGGCATTCAGCGTGTTGCGCCACATACCGCTGCGGGCCTGGGCGTTCGCCGCCACCGCATAGACCTGGCTGGTGGACGTGGACTGCGTCTGGACCAGGGACGCGTCCAATCTGCCTTTGAACGACGTATCGCCGATCACCGCGTGGTTGCGATTGATGCTGTCCAGCGAGTTCAGCGGCACGTCGGTGTGGATGTCGCGCGTGTCGTCTTCCTCGGTGACCGCGCCGGCCAGGACCACCTTGCCCTTGTCGGCGCGCACCAGCTTGGCCTGGTATTCGCGCGCGGCATCCTTGTCGCGGACCACCAGTTGATCCGTGCTTTGCAGCGTGGTCACGTGCTTGAAATCGATACGCAGGTCGCCGCCGTAGCTGGTGGACACCATCAGAAACCCGCTGTCCAGTGACTTGATCGTTCCGGTCACGCGGTCGCCATTGTCCAACCAGACCGTATCGGCCAGTGCCGCGCTGGCCGGCAGCATGGCCAGGAAGATGGCCAGCAGGCGTTTGTGATGACGGGTCGCTAGGGGCGCCAGGGCGTGAGGCGGCATGCAGTTTTTCCTTGGTTCGGGTTGTCTTGCGTAACACTTGAGGCGAATAGTGAACGCCGTTTTTGCAGGGGATATGGCCACGGGCCCGCTGTTAAACTCGCAGCCTGACCGTGCGGCGCGCGGGACCGCGCGCTGGTTGACGGACTGCCTGTGGAATTCCCCCTGTGCTCAAGATATTGCATACCTCTGATTGGCAAATCGGTAAGCTTTTTGGTCAATTCGAATCTGATGATGCAGCGCTGCTGGCCGACGCGCGCTTTCAGGTGGTCGAAGGATTGGCGCAACTGGCCCGCGACGAGCAGGTCGATCTGGTGCTGGTCGCCGGCGATGTGTTCGACGCGCAAACCGTGGCGGACAGGACCATACACCGCTTGTTCAAGGCCCTGAGCGCTTATGCCGGACCCTGGATCATGATCCCCGGCAACCATGATGCGGGCCTGGCCGAGTCGGTGTGGACGCGGGCGCGGCGGCTGGGCGCGGTGCCGGAGAATGTCACGATTTGCTTACGATCCGAAGCGCTGGTGCTGGCCCGGCCCGCCGTGGCCATCCTGCCCGCGCCGATGACCCAGCGCAATACTTACGCCGACTTGACTGAATGGTTCGCTGGCGCGGACACGCCGGCGGGCCTGCCCCGTATCGGCATGGCGCACGGCAGTGTGCAAGGCATCTTGGCCGAGGGCATCGATTCCACCAATCCCATCGCGGCGGGCCGCGCCGCGCAGGCACGCCTGGATTATCTGGCGCTGGGCGATTGGCATGGCGCACGCCAGATCGATGACCGCACCTGGTATAGCGGCACGCCCGAAACCGATCGCTTTCGCGCGAACGCATCCGGCTGCGCGTTGTTGGTCAGCCTGGAGAGCGGCGCCGCGGCACGCGTGGAGATGCGCGCCACGGGCCGCTACCGCTGGCAGAGCGTGGGCGCTACGCTGCGCGTCCCCGGCGATGTGGATCGCGTGATCGGCACATTGAACTCGCTGACGGCGCAAGACGTGGTGACGCTGGAACTGGACGGGCAGATCGATCTGGACGGCCATCGTCGTCTGCTGGCCGCTATCGAGCAGGCCCGCGGTACCGCGCGGGGCGTGCTGGCGGATCTGGGCGATTTGCGCCTGGCGCCGACCCAGGACGATATCGATGCCCTGCACGCTGACGGCTACGTGGGCGAGGTCATCGCCGAATTGCGCGCCGCGCAGGAGGGACCTGGGGCGCAAGGCGATGATGCACGTATCGCGCGTGATGCGCTGGCGCTGCTGGCGGGGATGCTGGCATGAAGCTTACCCGCATCCGTATTGCCCAGTTTCGCCAGTTCCGCGACGCCATCGAGATCGACGGCCTGGCGCCCGGCCTGAACCTGTTCACCGGGCCCAACGAGACCGGCAAGAGCACGATCGTGACGGCGCTGCGCGCTGCCTTCTTCGAGCGCTACCGGTCCAACAGCGCCGAGGATTTCCGGCCTTGGGGCGACGCTTCGGCCGCGCCTTCGGTCACGCTGGACTTCGACCACGGCGGCGAACATTACCAGCTGTTGAAAAGCTTTCTTGGCAAGAAGCGCTGTGAACTGCAAATAGGCGGCACGGGCCGGCCGGCGCGCCGTCTGGACGGCGCCGAAGCGGAAGACCATCTTGCCGCGCTGCTGGGCTTCCAGCATGCCAACAAAGGTGCCAGCAAGGCTGAACACTGGGGCATTCCGGGCTTGCTGTGGATGACGCAGGGCACGGCGCAGGAGGTGCGCGAGCCCCTGGCGCACGCCACCGGCCATCTGCGCACGGTCTTGGGCAGCGCGGTCAGCGACGTGGCCAGCAGCCATGGCGATGACATCATCGCGCGGGTGGAAAGCGCGCGCGGTGAGTTGCTCACGGCCCGCAGCGGCAAGCCCACGGGAAGGTATCTCGACGCGCTGGCCAGGCGCGATCAATTGACCGCGTCCGCGACCCAGGTTGCCGGGGAAATCGAGGAATATCGCCACAAGGTGGACGAGCTGGCACGCTTGCAGCAGGCGCACGAGGCCGACCAGGCGCAGAAGCCCTGGCAGGACGCCCGCGACCAGGAGCGCGCGGCGGCGCGGCGCCTGGAAGACATCCAGGAAATAGAACGAACACTGGGCGAACAGCGGGTCCGCGTGACCCAGATCGAAGAGCGCGTTGCGTTGTTGCGGGCGCAGCTTGACGGCTACGCCAAGGACACGCGTACGGCAGAGACCCGGCGCGCGGCCTTGGCCGATGCGCGCCAGGCCCACGAGGTCGCCGCCGCCGGCGTGACGCCGTGGCGGCAGCAGTTGGACGAGACGACGCGCCAGCACGAGGCGGCCCGTCTTGGCGCGCAGCGTGCGCGCTTGCGGGAACGGCGGGTCGCGCTGGACCGCGAGCACGCGGCTTTGCAGGCGAGCGTGCAGGCCGCCACCCAGAGCCTGGCTTCGGCCAAGGCGGAACAGGCGCGGCAGCAGGATCACGAGCGCCGCGCCGCTACTTTGCATATCTCCGACGAGAGCCTGGCCGCCCTGCGCGAGCAGACGCGCTTGCAACGCGAATTGCAGTTGCGGCTGTCGGCGGTTGCCACGCGGCTGGAGTTTGACCTGGATGCCGGCCGCGGCATCGAGATCGATGGCCGCACGGTGCAGGGCAGCGGCGAGCGCCTGTTGGCCAAGTCCACCGCGTTGATGCTGCCCGGTGTGGGACGCCTGACGATCACGCCGGGTGGCGCGGATCTGGCCGCCTTGGGAAGCCAGGCCGCCGAAGCGGGCGAGCGTCTCGCATCCTTGTTGCAAGGCCTGGATCTGCCGTCGATGGATGCTGCAGAGACGCGCGCGCGGGAATACAGTCTTGCTCTGAACGAGGCCAAGGTCGCGGCCGCCACCCTCAAGGGGCTGGTGCCCCAGGGCATCGATGCATTACGCGCGCAATTGGCCCGCGACGAGGCCCGGCTGCCTGCGGTGGAGCAGGCGCACGCACAGCTAGTGCAGCAGGAGAGCGATGCGGAGAAGCTGGCCGAAGCGTCGGGCGTTGGGGGGATCGCCACGCCGAGCGGCGAGGCAAGCGACACGCAAACCCATACGCCGACTGCAAAGCAGACAGGAACGCAGCCCACAACACTGGCCGGCGCGGCCGAAGCGCCGCCGCTTTCCGCCCAGGAGGCCGAAAGCCGCCTGGCCGCGCTCGAACGCTCGCTCAAGCAGATCGGCGCCGATCTGCACAAGGCCCAGCTCGCCGCTGGCGACAGCCAGGCCCGCGTCGACGCGGCACAACGTGAACATGATGCCGCGCAGGCCTTGTTGTCCGCGCCGGGCCGAGCGGAAAAAGAAAAGGCCTGCCAGCAGTCCCTGGATGATGCCTTGGCTGAAGCGGCCTCCGCGCGGGCGCGGGTGGAGAGCTTGCTGGCCCAGGTGGAGCAGGCCCGCCCCGACATCCTCAAGCAGGACCTTGAACGCTATCGCCGCAGCGCCGAGCAGCTGGAGCAGGCGTTCCATCAGCGCCGCGATGCCCTGATGCGCCTGGACGTGGAACTGCAGGCCGCCGGTGCGCGCGGCCTGGAAGAGCGGCAGGCCGAAATCACGCGCGACCTGGCGCAGGCGCGCCGGCATGCGCAGGAGCTGACGCATCGCGCCGAAGCGCTGGACCGCCTGTTGACCTTGCTGCGCGATAAGCGCGCGACGTTGACGGCGCAGTTGCAGGCCCCGCTAAGACAGCATCTGCAGCGTTATGTGCAGCTGCTGTTTCCGCAAGGCCACGTGGATTTGGACGCCGATCTGATGCCGGGGACCTTGGCGCGCGCCAGCACGTTGGGCCTGGAATCCGCCGCCTTCGAGGAACTGAGCTTCGGTGCGCGCGAACAGTTGGGGGTGATCAGCCGGCTGGCCTATGCGGATCTGCTGTTGGAGGCGGGACGGCCAACCCTGGTCATCCTGGATGATGCCCTGGTGCACAGCGATGACCAGCGTCTGGCGCAGATGAAGCGCATTCTGTTCGACGCGGCGACACGTCATCAGGTGCTGCTGTTCACCTGCCATCCGGCGAACTGGCGCGACATGGGCGTGGCGCCGCGCGCGCTGGACGGCTTGCGCACGCGGGGATGATGCCGCGTGCTTTTGCCGCCGGTTCGTTGAGCCTGCGGTTCATTCGCCCTGCGGCTCGTTCCCCCCGCCGGTTCACTCGCCCCGGCGGTTCATTCACCCCTCGGCAGCCACGGCCGCAGCGGTTCGATATCCACCCCTTCGGGCGCGTACCAGATCTTGCGCGTGGCATCCCAGCGCGCGCCCAGCTTCTTGACGTGCTCCTTGTCGGCATAAGGGACTTTCAAGTCGCGCCGGTTGCCGGCGTCTTCGGTCCGTGCCGCGCCGCGCGCTGAAGTAACGGCTTTGGACACTGCCCTGGCGCTGCCCGCCGCCTGCGCCTGGCGCATCGCCTGATTGGTCTGCAGGGCGGCGTCGGAGCGCGCGCGCGTGCCCGCGATCTCCATGCGAGCGATATAAGGGCTGCGACGGCGTTGATCGGCGGGCGTGATCAAGGTCAGCCGCGCACGGGCGCGTGTCGCCGCCACGTAGAACAGGTTTTCCTCTTCCCGCGCGGCTTGCAGCGGATGAGGAAATTCGCCTGCCGCCAGGAATGGCAGGATCACATGGTCGAATTCCTTGCCCTTGGCCGACTCGACGCATTCGAGCAGTACCAGGTTTTTGCTACGCCGCGTGGCGACGAAAGCATCGGCGGCGCCGATCCACGCGGCAAAGTCCCGCAGTGAGCGTCCAGATGTCCGTGCCGCCGCCACGAAGCCCTGGACCGAGCGGGTTACCACCTCGGTGTCATAGGGATGGACATACAGCCTTTGCGCCAGGTCCTCCACCGCCACGTCGGCGCAGATGCGCAGCAACGCTTCATGCGCGGGCGCGTCGTCGGGCAGACTGCGCACATGGTCGACGGCGGCGGCCATGCGGCGGCGCGCCGCCTCGGCGCCCACTCGCTGAATCTGGTATTGGAAAAAGGTCTTCAGCAGTTCGGGCTGTTTGGCGATATCGCGCTTGGCCTGGCCCAGTTCTTCCGGCGTCATGGGGACTTCGCCGAACAGGGCCAGTGCCGCCACGATGGCCTCGCGCACCGGCAAGGCCTCGACCGTATGTAAATTGTCCAGGGCGATCGCCAGCATGCCGCGCAGGAACAGAATTTCCTCGCGCCGCAGGTAGCTGGGCATCGTCTGCGTGCGATAGCCGATATCGGCCTGCATCAGCGCGTTTTCGATGGCGATGGACTGATGTCGGTCGCGCAGCAGGATGGCGCAAGCCTCCAGTGGATGCTTGTCCGCCTTCCATCGTATTAGCGCCGCGGTGACTTGCGCGGCGCAGGCGTCGGCGTCGTCCTCGCTGTATTGCGTACCGGCATGCTGCGCACTGCCATCCTGCGCACTGGCGCTGTGCGCATAGGTGATGACGTCCAGGTCGGTTTTCAGCGGCAAGCCGGAGCGCACCGGCTTGCGCTTGAACGCTTCCATCGCATGGGCCAGATGCGGCCCATGGCGCCACGTCACGGTCAGCGGGTAGTGCACCGTCGCCGGAAAGCGCGCGGCGAAGCGATGGTCCAGATACTGCTCGTCGGCGCCCAGGCGTGAGTGAATCACCTGGTCGCGATCGCCCGCACCCACGAAGTAAACAGCGTCGCGGTCGTCGCTGGAGCGCGCCAGCAGCGTTTCCACGACGGTGTAGGCGGCCTCGTTCAAGTCATGCAGTTCATCGGCCACCACCAGGCGGTAGGCGGGCAGGGCGTCGGCGGATTCCGGAAAGTCGCGCAGCAGGCGAGCCAGGTCATAGGTGGCATCCCAGGGGCCGCGGAACTGCGGTGTCTCGCCGCCGCCAAATCGCAGCCGTTCGAATTCCTGCGCCCACAGCAGATCCGTCAGCGCAATGCCGCGGTCTTCGGCCACGTAGGAAAGTGGTTGTTCCTCGTCGCGTTCACCCAGGTCCAGGGCCAGCCGCGCCTTCAAGTTCAATAGATTGTCCAGGAACTGGCTGACCGCGCTGTCATGCGTGCGTATCTCCAGCTGATCGACGTAGGCCGGGTAGGCGTCGGCCAGGTCCTCCAACGCATCGAGCGCCGGCTCCTTGAGTTCACGCGCGGACAGCAGCGGCAACGGCGCTTCGTCTTCCAGACGCGCCAGCACGCGCTGCGCCAGTTCGTCGACCGTCAGCACCGTCAGTTGCGCCACGGTGCTGGCGGGCAGGCCGACCTCCTGCAGGCGCGCGCGCATCACTTGGCGCGCCTCGGCCGTGAAGGTCAGCGCCAGGATGGCTTGGGGGGGCAGGCCACGCGCCAGCGCTTCGCCCACCCGCAACGCCAGCGTGGTGGTCTTGGCGGCGCCGGCATTCGCATGCACCAGGCAGACGCGCTGGCGCGCCAACTGGATGTCGCGCTGCTCGGGCGTGGGGACCAGGCCGGCGGGAATGAATTGAGGGCTAGGGCTGTCGGTCATCGGGGCAGGGGAAAAATCAGAATTCCACGAACTTGCCGATCACCACACCGCATATGGTGGCCGACGCGTCGATTTCGATCAGGCGGGGGCCGGGCCAGTCCGGATTGAGCGCGCGCAGGTATTGATGGTCGCCTTCGATAAGCAATTGCTTGAACGTGGCTTCCTTCGAGTCCTCGAAGCGCACCACGACATTGCGCCCATGCTCCGCGGCCACGTCGGGATCGACGAAGATGATGTCGCCGTCCTGGAACTTGGGTTCCATGCTGACGCCCCGCACGCGCAATGCGAAAGTATGCGGGCCATGGCGGCGCGGGCAGGCATGCCAGATGTCCGCGTCGCCGGGCGCGAAGTTGTCGATGACTTCGGCCAGCGCACCGGCCTGCACCCAGGAGATCAGCGGCACCTGGCCCTGCATGGGCCGTGTCCCGGCGATATCGTAGGCCGTTATGGCCGGCTCGACGCTGCCGATGCCATCGGCGGGCGGGGTACGTGTCGTTGCACGACGCGGGTCTTTCTTGAGTTCCTGGGCGGCATCGGCCTCGGCATGCGTGCCTGCATGGTCTGTATCCATCCAGTTGCGCCCCAGGCCGAATGCTTCCTCCACTTTGCGTGCCGTGCCGTCGCCGATGTCCTTGGCGCCGGACGCGTAACGGCTGACCAGCGAGGGCGTGGAGTAACGCAGCACGTCGGCGGCTCTGGTCTGGCTGCCGTCGCACAGACGCGCGACGACATCGACGAAGTTCAGGCGGCGGATTTCTTTGGCGGATCGCATTGCGCGATTAAAGCAGGAATTACCAAAACGGTAAAGTCCCAAATCGGTAATTTAATACTTGCGTCGTTACCTATCCGGTAATAACATTTTTCCAATCGCCACCGCGCCGATTCCGAAATCGCGAAGGTGGCGAACCGGCGGATCGAGTCTTGCACGAAGACCGTCATCCCGGATGCGCGCCGTGAGGATCCTGGCGCGCTTCCCTGAGAAGGCCCCGGCGGCGGCATGCCTGCCGGTTTGAACTTGATCACATCAACGAAATCGAGACCCTGCCGATCAGGTGGGTTGGGCGCGCCGCGTCCGGCATGTGTTCGTCTCCGCGGAGGCGCGTGCCGGGCCGGTGAATACACAAGGACTGGATGCTTGGGTACACAAGGAGCAAGGTAAATGCGGACGAATTTGGAAAATCTGTTGTCGGAGTGGGGTGGTTGGAAGGCGGGACACAACCGCACAGGTCTGGGATATCCCCGAGCGTCGGCGTTCACGCGTATGCGAGTGGATGGAGGCCATTGGCACCAACCGGCGGTTGGCCTGGCGGATGACGACTTGCGCCGCGTCGATGATGCCATCGAGGCACTGCATCCCGATGCACGCGTGGTGCTCGCTGCTCATTACATCTGGCCGGGCCTGGTGAAGAACAAGGCTGACCGTTTGCAGCTGTCGCGCTCGTCCTATTACTTCCGTATCGAGTCGGCCCACCAGCAGCTGTCGCACGCCATGGGCGGCATTTATGCCAGAGGCTACGAGCCGATTTTGTCCAGACACGTTGAAGCGATGTCTGTATGAATATACAGTGTTATCCATAGGCTGCAGAGGTGCGCATAACAGCGCACAAGCCGCTCATCGCAGTCACAGCAAGCCCCCGGCATGGAGAGATGCCGGGGGCTTTCTTTTTGTGCGGCTTTGCCGCGGGATGGAACTGATTAGGAATGGATATGCGCAAGGATGAATTTCTTCGAGCCGCGGCCCTGACACCGGCGTTGGCTGACCGCTGGTACGACGCCGTCGAGCGGGCGTTGATGGAGTTCGATATCGCCCGTCCGCAACGCGCGGCCGCCTTCATTGCCCAAGTCGGACATGAATCGGGCGGCTTCGTCTACACGCGAGAACGATGGGGACCCACCGCGGCGCAACAGCGCTACGAGGGGCGATCGGATCTGGGCAATGTGGTGCCGGGCGACGGCTTTCGTTATCGCGGCCGCGGATTGCTGCAAATCACCGGCCGTTTGAATTACGCCGCTTTGGCCGCGGCATTGGAGGTCGACGTACTGGCTCGGCCTGAACTGCTTGAGAACGAAGTGCTGGCCGCGCGCTCGGCGGCCTGGTGGTGGCAGTCCCACGACTGCAACCGCTATGCCGATGAGGACGATTTCGAAGACTTGACCCGCCGCATCAACGGCGGCGTCAACGGACTGCAAGACCGCTACGCCCGCTGGGCCGTGGCGAAAACCGCATTGGGGGCTTGATGGATGGGCAATTCAACGACAACGTACAGATCGCCGAGTGGATCAAGTGGGTCTTTGGCAGCGGGGCGATGGGCGCGCTGGCTTCGGGCCTGGTGCTCTTTGCCAGGCGTATGTGGCGCAATGATCAGATCGCCGCGGTGGACACCACGGAAAGTACGCGATCGACCAAGGCGCTGGGTGATCTCACTGCCTCGCTTTTCGAAGAGAATCGCAAGCTGCGCGCCGAACTGGATCACAAGAATGAGATGCTCATCGCCCTTTACCGCGATTTGCATGGACTCGATCATCCGCCGGCGCCGGGCGCGGCCAGCGTCCTGGGTGCGGAGCTGGAGGCAGGCCATGGCCCAGTATGACGTGCCGCGCTTGCGTGTGTCGGCCGCGCCGAGGGAAGGGGCCATACGCGTTTGGACGACGTTGGTGATGATCGCGGTGGTCGGCGCCGCGTTCGGCTACGCGGTGAGTGAAGCGGGACATTTGCTGCGGCTGCGCGACGAAAGGCTGCGCCACGCACGGCAACTGTTGGAGCAGCGCGCGGACCTGTTGACGCGGATACACGAACAGGAACGCATCATCGCATCGCTGCGCCGCTTGAACGCGCCGGCGCTGTCGTCGCGTCCCGGTGTGCGGGAGGTCGAGGCATGAGCGGCGATCTCGAGCCGGCGGGCCGGACATCCGCGCAGACGCTGTTTGCCAGCGTGTTTGCAAAAGGCCTGGGCGCAAGCGCCACTGTCGTTGCGGCCAACTGGCGTGGTCTGGCGCTGGCCGTCGGTGCCGCCGCCTCCGCCGCATGTATTGGAGGCTTGCTGTGGTACGGCGCGCGGCGCTACGAGGACGGCTATGCACAGGCCGAAACGGCAGCAAAGGCGCAGGCCACGCGCTTGTCGGAACAGTATCGCGCCCGTGAGGCGGAAATTCAGCAGAACGTGGAGAAGAGTCATGCGCAATATCGCCAGCGTATCGCGGAGACGCAGTCGCATGCTGCCGATCTGGACCATGATGTTGAGCGGCTGCGCCAGCAGCTCGACGCCCTACGTCGTGGCACCCCCCCGTATCCCGCCGCCGTCACAGGAACTGATGCAGCCACCGGCCCTGACGTCATCGGCGTTATTGCAGCGTGCGCGGGACGATATGAAGATGTGGCTCGATATGCTGCCGGACTGAGCGACCAGGTCTTCGGTTTGCAGGCCTATATCCAGGGCGCGCTGGCGCGTGCGCGTTGACGCGAAGAAGCGTGTAAGCACGATCGCATCACCCTATTTTGTCCAGACGGCGTCCAGACGCATGGCGCGAACGTCTGGATAAATATACAGTGTTATCCATACGCTGCATCATTACGACCGCGGCACTTGTCACGAAGCTCCCTGATCAAACAGGGGGCTTTTTTTATGCCCGCGTCTATCGCTTCGACCGCAAACGGCGCTTGCCGTTGCGGCCGCGAACGACGCGCAAACAGGAGTGGAACGTGAGCAATCAAATCATCCGGGCGGCCTTCGCGGCACGCCTGGCCAGTTGGGCCTCCAGCAGCGGCGTGACCGTCGTGGGTGAAAACGAAGCCTACGCCGGCCCCGTGGACAGTACCTACGTCCGTGTGGCCCTGCGGCCCAAGGAATCACGCAACAACACGCTGTGCGGCGCCGAGCATCAAGGTGCATGGCGCATGGAGGTTGTGGCACCGGTGGGCAGCGGCATCACGGCGGCCGACGCAATCGTCGATGGCTTGCTGGCGCTGTTTCCGTCGGGCTTGAACATGGATGGCGTACGCGTCATCGCGCCGCCGCGCGTCCGTCGCGGGCATGTCGAGCGCACGCCCGGCTATTACCGCGTGCCGGTCAGTGTCCGTTACCTGGTGGCTTGAATCGAGGAAGCAAGATGACGCTACAAACAATCTCCATCGGACAGAATCCGAACGATGGCACCGGCGACCCCGTGCGCACGGCGTTCAGCAAGACTAACGCCAACGTCAATGAGTTGAGCACTCGCGCGACCACCGCGCAGGCGTCCGCGGATGCCGCCCAAGCCACGGCCAGCGCCGCCGTGGCGCGCACGCAGATGGGCGCCGCCGATGGCGTCGCGCCCCTGGGTGCCGATAGCAAGATCCCGGCGGCATACATGCCCGCTTATGTCGATGATGTGCTGGAGTTCGACGCCCTCGCCGCGTTTCCGGTGACCGGCGAGCAAGGCAAGATCTACGTCGCACAGGATACTAACCGGATCTATCGATGGTCGGGCGCGGTGTATGTGGAGCTGAGTCCGTATCCCGAAGACACGGATGCCGTGCCCGAGGGCACCGGCAACCTGTACTTCACGCAGCCCCGCGTCATCACCGCCTTGACCGAAAACGCGGAGGCCGCACGGTCGGCCTTGGGCGTGTATTCGGAAGGGCAGACCATTCCGATTTTCACAGCGGCCAATATTCCCTTGTCGCAGGTGGGACCGATTTATGTCCAAGGCGTGGGAAGCATGGAGTGGAACGCGACGACCGGGCGGTATGAGATGGTGCAACGGGAACATGGCAACTGCCGGTTCCAGTCTGTCTCTGCGTCGGAATGTCGCCTCTATCCCTTCAATGGCAACGGCTTGATCATCAATGGCCGGCAGTATCGGATTCCCGTCAGTGGCGTACCTTTGGCCAGCACCGCCGCGGCGACCAACGGGAACTATGTATACGCCGCGGACAATGGCAGCGGGGGGCTGAAACTCGAGGCCTCGACCACCGGACACACGCGCTATGCGGACGGGACAGAAATCAAAATAGGCGATCCGTCTCGGATTCTGGTGGGCTATGCCTGGAAGAACGGTAGTGGGAATTTCCAGAATGACACCACGATCAGAGGCGTGTCCTCCTGGTTCAACACGCAGCACTTCGTCGCCGGATCGACGGCCTTCAGCTCGACGACCAGCAGCAATACCTTCGTTCAGATAATCACCCCCAACTACGTCTATGCCTGGGCAGGGGACTCTATCTCCTACGCGTTGAATGGATACTGCTTCAACAACGTGGCGGGGAATTCGTGTTACGTACAGCTTGTCTACGACGGTACGCCGGCGTGGACCCAAGTTGCGACGAGTGCGACTTCAGGGGCGGGCGTTCCCCTTTCCATGACGCTGATTTCGACGCCGACGGAAGGATTGCATTACGTGAGCGTTTCAGCGCTGGTAACCACCACCGCGAGCGTAGGCACGTTTAACGTCACGCAGATGATTCAGACCAGTCGCTAAGGCTGTCCTGAGTTGCGTGAGCGACTCTTCATCCAAGAAAGTGATCCGAAGCGTTTCCCAGACCGTCAAGACCCGGTCTTTTACCTCCGGCCGGCACACACACCGGCCTTTTTACCCCACCCGCTCCGGCGGGTTTTTTTATTTGGAAATCAACCACTATGTCGAGCAAAGTTCTTTTGGTGCAAGGCACCAGCATCGAAATCTCCAACGAAACCGCCGTGGATACCGCTGCCACCGGCCTTACCTTCGCCAAGCTGGACTGCACCAGCCGCCAGGTGCAATGGCAAGGGGGTACCACCACCGAGACCGACGTCACCACGTTGTGCTCCACCGCCAAGGAATTCCGCGTCGGCTTGAGTGACGCCGGCACGCTGACCGTCACCGGCCACTGGGTGCAGGATGACGAGGCGCAGAAGGTCATCAAGACCGCGAGCCAGGACAAGAAGTCGCGCCTGATCCGCGTGACGTTCGAAGACGGCTCGAAGTTCTCCAGCCTGGCCTATTCGTCGCAGCGTTCCTGGGACGCCAACGTGGACGGTGTGGTGTCCGGTACCTTCGCTTTCCGCCTGACCGGCCAGCCCTTGGAAGAGGACGCAGCGACCGGCGGTTGATCCCCCGGGGCGGCCGGCTTTCCGGCCGTACAGCCTTACACAGAGGTCTTACACAAAGGCCTTACGTATCACGCCCGGGATGACCGGGCGTTTTCCATTTTCCGAGTGAGTCATGACCCAACAATCCAACCAGGTCCTCAACATCGCCGACCTCGATTTGCGTTCGCCTTCCAACGAAGGCGCCGAGGTTGAAATCACCCGTCCCGACGGCAGCGGTACCGGGGTCTACATCCGCGTGCTGGGAGAGCAATCTGAAACCGTCGAACGCTTCATCGTACGCAAAGCCGATGAGCGCGCTGCTCGTATCGTCGAGGCGCGCCTGCGCGACAAGTCCGCCGGCGATACCGGCCTGGTGTCGGCGCGCGTCGTGCTGGACGACGAAATCGAGTCGGCCACCGTGCGCACTGCTGGCTGGCGCGGTCTGTCCGAACCTTATACCGAAGACAACGCTCGCAAACTGTTCACGCTGAATCGCCTGATCGCGCGCCAGGTCATTGCCGCGTCGCAGGACGAAGCGCTTTTTATGAAGGCCTGAGCGTCCAGGTTCTAGAGTATGCCCGTCATGAATTCACGCTCCAGCAGAGGGGAGAGAACGGGCAGACGCTCAGGCAGTTGTACGAGGCCATCGAGCAGCAGACCGGCGTGCGCGCCGCGCTGCTCGATGGACCCGCGCTTCCCCGTGAAGCCGCGCATGTGTGGCAATGGTTCGAGGACCTGAGCGCGCATCGGCAGCTTCTGCATATACCCGGGGCGATCATGCCCCAGCCGGTCGGCTACACCGACATGGCCCATTACTTTTCCCTGGCCGGGATCGCGCCACAACCGTGGCAGCGCCGTCTGTTGTCCTTGTTGGACCGGCTCTATCGGCGCACGGTCATCCAGCGTCCGGCACAAGACAGCGCGGCGCAAGCTGGCGCGTTGCGGCGGCGCCAGCGCGGCCGCGACTAGGTCACGATCGGGCAACGACCCGCCAGCGGGCGGGCTTCGGCCGGACAACGGCCAAGTCGTCTGTCGTCGCGCTACGCCAGGGCTTCCTTTCACAGGCCCGGCCATGACATGGCCGCGCCATTTTCATTCTGGTGTCGGATGGATATCGCACAGCTAGCACTTACAGTAAACAGTACCCAGATCCAGCAGGCGTCGCGGGCCATGGATAGTTTTTCGATGTCGTTGAGAAACGTGACCACGACGTCGAACCTGCAGACGACGCGCGCCATGGAAGTCCTGGCCACGTCCCTGAAAAACGTCACCAAGGCCGCGACCGCGTTGACGGCGGCGGCCAATTCCGCAAGCAAGGGCAGTGGCGCCGCGGGCGCCAGCAAGGGCGCCGCGGCCGGCGGCGACAAGGCCGCCGGCAAGAGCACCGCCGTTGCGGACGCGGACAAGAAAAAAGCCGAGGATGACAAGAAGCCCAAGACCCTGGCCGAATACGCCAAGAAAGAGGACGTCAGCAAACAGCTGAGTTCGGCGCTGGGTCCAGTGCTCGAGACAGCGGAGAAGCAGGGTGACGCCGCCATCGCCACCGGCAAGCTCGATCTCGACCCCGTGGTCAAGCAGCTGGAAAGCAATCTCGCGCGCGTGTCCATCCAGGACATCATCACCAAACCGCTGGCGAAGGGGATGGATGACTTGCTGTCCAAGATGTTCAAGGATTGGGACAAGAAGGATAAAGATAAGGACAAGGACGATGCATCCGGTGGCAGTGTCGGGAGCACCGCTTCGGGCGGAGATAACGCCGGCGCCAGCGGCACCCGCGGCATCGTCGACAAGGGCGAGGCGTCCAAGGAAGGCAGCAAGGACGGAGATAAAAAGCCGGGCGACAAGGAGGGGATCAAGACGCTGGACGACTACGTCGAACACGCGGGTAGCGCGGCCGACAGTATCAACAAGGTCTTCACCAATACGTTTGGCAGCCTGGAAGATCAGCTGGTTTCCTTCGTGACGACGGGCAAGGCCAATTTCAAGGGCCTGGCCGACAGCCTGATCAACGATCTGGCGCACGTCGCCTTGCAGCAAGGCTTGTCTGGCCTGGCCTCCGGTTTGAGCAGTGTCATCGGTAGCGCCGTTTCCTCCTTCGGCTTCGCCAGCGGCGGGTATACCGGCGCTGGGGGCAAGTACGAAGAAAAGGGCGTGGTGCACGGCGGCGAGTATGTCTTCGACAAGGATTCCACCCAACGGCTGGGTGTTTCGTACTTGGATGGTCTGCGCAGCGGCGCGCCTCAAGGGGCTGACGGTGGCGCGGGAGCCATCGTCATTGCGCAAGCCCCCGCTTCGGGCGGCATCAATATCAACACCAACATCACGGTCGCGGGCGGATCCTCTGACGATGGCGGCGGTGGCGAAGACAGCGCCGATGCCAAGCAACTGGGCACGATGATCAACCAGCAGGTTCGCAGCGTCCTGGTGCAGGAATCACGCCAGGGCGGCCTGCTCTGGAACATGCGTAACGGATACGGAAAATAAATGGAAACTTTTACTTGGTGCCCTCGGGTCAATCCGCAGGGCAGTACGACGCTGCGTGTTCTTACCGCGCAGTTCGGCGACGGCTACCAACAGGCGGCGGCCGACGGCATTCACAACAGGATCGATGCGTGGCCGCTGGAGTTCGCCGGGACCGGTGCAGAGATCAAGCCGATCAAGGACTTTCTCGATGCGCGCGGCGGCTGGCAAGCCTTCCTGTGGACGCCGCCCTTGGGTGAGGAGGGCGCATACCGCGCCAAGGAGTACACCCTGACGCCCATGGGTGCGGATCTGTACGGCCTGAACGTCACGTTGCAACAGGTTTGGAAGCCTTGAGGTAGACCATGGGTATTTATTCGGACATACAAAAGCTCGAACCTGGCGTCATGGTCGAGCTGTACGAGCTGGACGCGACAGGCATCGACGGCGACGTGCTGCGCTTCCACGGCTATAACCAGATCGGTCCGATCTGGTGGCAAGGTCAGGCGTTCGATCCGTGGGCATTGGAGGCGCAAGGTTTCGAGCAGACCGGCCAAGGGCAGCAACCGACGCCGAAACTCAGGATAGGCAATATCGGACGGGATGCGGATGGCAATTCCCTCGTCGGTGTGATCTCGTCCGTCTGCATCGCCCTGGAGGATCTGGTCGGCGCCCGCCTGACGGTTTATCGGACCTTGGGGCGCTATCTGGACGCGCGCAATTTCCCGGAGGGAAATCCGGGCGCGGATCCCAATGAGCAACTGCCTCCCGAGATCTGGATCGTTCAGCAGAAGACCGCTGAAACCGCCGAAGTCGTCGAGTTTGAACTGTCGAGCGCACTGGACTTCGACGGCAAGCAGTTGCCCGATCGTCCTATCGTCGCCAACATTTGCAGCTGGCTGCGCAAGGGTGGGTATCGCGGCCCCTATTGTGGATATACGGGCGCACGCATGTTCGACGCGCAGGGAAATCCGGTCTCGGATCTCACGCTGGACCGTTGCTCCGGACTCCTGGTCGACTGCAAGAAGAGGTTTGGTGAAGCCGAGGTGGTCAATTTCGGCAGTTTTCCTTCCGCCGATCTTCTTAGAGGCTAGCCATGCGCAAGAAAACCATGGCAGCCATACGTGCGCACGCGGTCGCCGAGTATCCGCGCGAAAGCTGCGGCCTGGTGGTGGCCAAGGGCAGGGTGGAGTCCTATTTTCCCTGCCGCAACACCGCCACGGGGAACGGCCACTTCATGTTGGCACCCGAAGACTACGCGATGGCCGAGGACCACGGCCGCATAAGCGCCATCGTGCATTCTCATCCGGATTACCCGGCGACGCCGAGTGAGGCTGATCGAGTCGCCTGCGAGACGAGCGGGCTGCCTTGGTACATCGTCAGTGTGGAGAAAAACAGCGATGGCGCACCGGTCGCCGGCGACTTGAATGGCTATGTCCCCGAGGGCTATGCCGCGCCGCTGCTTGGACGTCAGTTCGCCCATGGCGTGCTGGACTGCTACACCCTGGTGCGCGACTGGTACCTGCGTGAGCGCGGCATAACGCTGCCTGACTTCCGCCGCGAGGACGACTGGTGGCAGCACGGCGGAGATCTCTACCTGGCGCATTACGCCGAGGCCGGGTTTCGGCCATTGGATGCGGGCGAGGTCTTGGCGTGTGGTGACGTCGTCCTGATGCAGATTCGCTCTCCCCACGTTCCGAATCATGCGGGCATCTTCTTGGGAGCAGCGGGGTTGAAAGAGTGCCCCGAGCTGCACCCCGTGGCGGATGCAATGCTGCATCACCTGTACGGCAGGTTATCAGAGCGCGTCGTTTACGGCGGCTATTGGCGCGAATCGACGCGCTTGATCATCAGATATGGGAGATCGGAATGAATGAGTCACTCCGGACCGTACGTTTGTACGGCAAATTAGGTGCGCGCTTCGGGCGCGTCCATCGCTTGGCGGTGGCGACCACGGCGGAAGCCATTCGGGCACTGTGCGCCCTGTTGCCCGGGTTCCAGCGCGAGCTGGCGACCAGTAAGGACCGAGGCGTCAGCTATGCGTGTTTCATCGGTAAGCAGAACATCGACGAGCGCCAATTGGACAAGCCGGTTGGCGACGGCGACATCCGGATCGCCCCCGTCATGGCGGGCGCCAAGAATGGGGGCTTGCTCACGACGATCATCGGGGCGGTGTTGCTGGTCGTCTCGATTTTTGTTCCGCCCTTGGCGGGGCTGGCGTTGTCGATGACGCTGTCCGGCGTCATGCAGATGATATCGCCTCAGCAGAAAGGTCTCAGTACCCGGGACAACGTCGACAACGGTGCGTCCTACAACTTCAACGGACCCATAAATACGACGGCGCAGGGTAATCCCGTGCCCTTGCTTTATGGAGAGATGATCACGGGAAGCGCCGTGATCTCGGCCGGGTTATACGCGGAAGATCAGGTATGAAAAAGCAAGCGACCAAAATCAGCAAAGTCAACGATGTTACGGAGGCCAACGCGCCGATCATCGCGGGCTACAAGGGCGGCGGCAAGGATGGCGGTGCCGCCAGTGCGCCCAAGGAAGCATCGGATAGTCTGCACAGTACGGCTTATGCGCGCATCGTCGATCTGTTGTCCGAGGGCGAGATCTACGGCCCCGTGCATGGTACCGAGAATGCCTTGCAGGACGTGTACCTGGACGGCACGCCGGTGGCCAATGCCGACGGCACGCTGAACTTCTCCAACGTGGAGATCGCGTTTCGCACCGGCACGCAGACGCAGGAAGTCCTGCCAGGTTTTCCGGCGTCGGAAAACACGATAGGCGTCGGCATCGCACTGACCGACAAGGCGCCCTGGGTGCACAGCTATTCGGACACCCAGCTGTCGGCGGCGCGTGTGACCCTGGCCGTGGCGGGTCTTTCGAAGACGGATACCTCGTCCGGCGACATCAGCGGCTATCGCGTCGAGTACGCCATCGATCTGAGCACGGACGGTGGCGCGTATCAGGAGGTTCTACACGCCGCGTTCGATGGCAAGACCACGCAGCGTTACGCGCGTTCGCATCGGATCGACTTCCCGCGAGCCGTTACGGGATGGAGTATCCGCGTGCGGCGCTTGACTGCCAATGCCAACAGCAACGTCATCCAGGACCAGACGCTGATCGACTCGACCACCGAGATCGTCGACGCGAAGCTGCGCTATCCCATGTCGGCGGTGGTAGGGATCAAGATAGACGCGTCCCAGTTCCAGTCCATTCCTCAACGAGCCTACCGGTTGCGCGGCCGCGTCATCCAGGTTCCCGCCAATTACGACGCGCAAGCCCGCAGCTACGCCGGCGTCTGGGACGGTACTTTCAAACTTTCCTGGACGAACAATCCCGCGTGGATCTTCTACGACCTGATCCGCAACGACCGTTACGGCCTTGGCGACCTGGTGCCGGCGAATTGGGTCGACAAATGGGGGCTGTACCAGATCGCGCGCTATTGCGACGAGTTGGTGCCGGACGGCCTGGGCAATGACGAGCCGCGATTCACGTGCAATGTGTATTTGCAGGAGCGCGCCGATGCGTATCGCGTGGTGCAGGATCTGGCGTCGGTATTTCGGGGAATGGCCTACTGGTCCAGCGGATCGGTCTTCGGTGTGGCGGATATGCCAGGCGATTCCGTCTACACCTTCACGTCCGCCAACGTCATCGACGGCAAGTTCCAGTACGTCGGCGCGGCGTTGCGCACGCGTTACTCGGTGGCATTGGTGTCGTGGTGCGACCTCAGCGACATGGGACGGCAGAAGGTCGAGTACGTGGAGGATCTGGAAGCGCTGGCGCGCTATGGCATACGCCAGATCGAGGTGACGGCCTTTGGCTGCACGTCGCGCGCCCAGGCGCACCGGGTCGGCAAATGGATGCTGCTGACGTCCCAGCGCGAAACCCGCACGGTGACGTTCTCCGTCGGCCTGGACGCCTGCGTCGTGCGCCCGGGCAGCATCATCAAGGTCGCGGATCAAAACCTGGCGGGGCGTCGTATCGGTGGCCGCATTCACGAGGCAACGACCCGGGTCGTGACGGTGGATGCCGAGATCGGTGTGCGTGCCGGCGACCGCCTGACCGTCAATCTGCCAGGCGGGGTTTCCGAAACACGGGTGGTCAGTTCGGCGATCGGCACGATATTCAGCGCCGATATGACGCAATACACCGTGGACAGCACCGAGCTGACGGCGGACATCCTGGGCTTGCCGGGCACGGTCATGAACATCACGGTGACCACGCCATTTTCGGTCGCGCCGGAAGCCGAGGCAGTCTGGACCCTGGAGTCCGAGGAGTTGTCGGCGCAGTTGTTCCGTGTGCTGTCGGTGGCGCGCAAGGACGGTATCACCGCGGACATATCCGCTGTTCAGCACGAGCCAGGCAAGTTCGACAACGTCGATTTCGGCACGCGCCTGGATAATCCGCCTATTACCGTGGTGCCGCCGGGCGTCCAGCCGCCACCCGCCGACGTGCGGATTTCTTCGTATTCCGTCATCGCGCAGGGCATCGCGCACCAGACGGCAGTGTTTACCTGGAAGGCGGCGGATCACGCGGTCGCCTACGAGGTGCAATGGCGTCGCAACAACTCGGACTGGGTCAATGCACCTCGTACGGGAACGACACGCCTGGAGGTAACCGATATCTACGCCGGCGCCTATCTGTGCCGGGTGCGGGCCGTCAATGCCGCCGGCGCGACTTCGCTGTGGGTGAGCGCCACGGAAACGCAGCTTGATGGCATCATCGCGCCGCCGCCCGTGGTGACGAACTTGAGCGCGACGAGCCTGGTTTTCGGCATCGAGCTGAAATGGGGCATGCCACCGGGGCCGTCCATTATCGAGCGGACGGAGATCTGGTACAGCCGCACGTCCAGTCGCGCCGATGCCATCAAGCTGGGTGATTACGCCTATCCGCAAGACAATCACACCATGATGGGCCTGTCTGCCGGGGCACGGTTCTACTTCTGGGCGCGCCTGGTCGACAAGAATGGGCAGGCCGGCGACTGGTACCCCGCCGAGGAGGGCGTGCTGGGCACCGCCAGCGCCGATGCGGACCTGATCCTCGACTACCTGAAGGACCAGATCGAGGATACGCAGCTGGCGCAGACTTTGCGCAGCCGCATCGAGACCGGAGAACAGGCCGCCGTGGATGTGGGCGCGGTGACGAACGATCTCGCGGCGATGTACACCATCAAGACCCAGCTGATGTCCGATGGCCGGCCGTACATGGCGGGGATAGGCGTTGGTGTCGAGAACAACAGCGGAACCATTACGTCGCAGGTGCTGCTGTCCGCGCAGCGTGTGGCCATCTTGGACGAATCGTCGGGGCAGCTGAAGACGCCGTTTGTCGTCCAGGGCGGCCAGACGTTCATGAATCAGGCGCTCATTGGAACGGCCTGGATCAACACCGCGAACATCGCGGACGCGGCGATCACCACCGCCAAGATCGGATCGTTGGCGGTCACCAACGCGAATATCGCCAACGGGGCGATCAACTCGGCCAAGATCGGTGACGCGGAAATCACGACCGCCAAGATCGGTTATGCACAGATCGGTTCCGCGCAAATCGCGGGCAATTCCGTGACGGTCGGTGCGGCATCGCAGTTCGAGACCAATATCGGCGTGACCAGCGGGATCGATACGTTTCTCGTACCGATCAACCTCAGCCAGGATGGCTGGATCGTGGGGCTATTCAGCGCCACGGTGATCTATCACACCGGCATGTGGGTCGTCTTGAGTGCGTCGACCGGATGGAGCAAGACCTTTTACTACCGCGCGCCCACCGTGGATCTGGACACAGGAACCGTAACGGGTCCGCCGGAGATTCCGTGCGTCTTCTATTCGGCCGGGCTGGTCGGGGCCGGACAGCATTGGATCAAGGCGCAACTGGTGCGCCCCTACAACAGCACATATACGGTCAACGGCAGCCTGGCGATCTTCGCGGGCATGCGTTGACCTGGGAGATGATGACTTATGCATGCTACTGACTTACTTGAGCAAGCCGATTTACTTGATGGACCCGATACCGGCAGTCCCGCCCAACCGGAAATCGTCATGGGCACATTCTCGTTCTATGACGATGCGGGCCGCATCGTGATGGTCTCCACCGTGGATCGCAGCTTGTGCGATCTCATCGCCGCGGGCAGCGGTGGCCTGCGCTGGATCGAAGGCAGCGCCGATTTCGCCACGGATTATGTGGCCAATGGCGTCATCACGCCTCGTCCGCAAAACCCGGCGACGCTCGACGGCACACGTTTGAGCAATCTTCCCATTCCCTGCACGGTCATCATCAACGGCATCGAACACGAATGCGACGATGGTTGGGCCGACCTGGAATTCGATCAACCCGGCAGCTATACGGTGATCGTCACCGAATGGCCTTATCTGGACAAGGAGTTCACCGTTGAAAATCCAGCATAAAGAACCGTATCGCCCGCTGCGGGCGGCCGCCTATCCCAAGCTTGGGGATCAACTGGATGCGGTAATGAAACTGGCGCGCGCCTTGCGCGATCAGGGCGTCGTCCTGCCCCAGGAAGTATGCGACTGGGTGGCGAGCTGCGAGGCGGTCAAGCAGCGTTATGCGAAACCGGAGGCGCCGCACCCGGCGGTGGCCGGATAGCAGCAATGCAAGGAAAACCGTAGCGGTAAACCCCACGCGCGTCTGGCCCGGGCGGGCGCGCGCATCGTGGCCGGCGGCGGCGCATCAGGCTGCCGCCGGCGAAGCACAGCGATCAGTCCTGGCGGCTGGTCACTTCCACCAGGTGATAACCGAACTGGGTCTTCACGGGACCCTGCACCTGGTTGACCGGGGCGCTGAATACGACCGCGTCGAATTCCGGCACCATCTGGCCACGGCCGAAGGTGCCCAGGTTGCCACCGTCGCGCTTGGACGGGCAGCTGGAGTGTTCTTGCGCCAGTTTGGCGAAATCCCCGCCATTCTCGATGGCGGTCTTCAATTTTTTGGCTTCTTCCTCGGTCGAGACGAGGATATGGCGAGCGGAGGCGAAAGGCATGGTGTTCTCCTTCTAAATGGATCCGGAAGATTAACAAACAAATCCGTTCAAGGTTGGTGTGCTCTGTCCCCGTCTTCCGTAATAATAGGCGCCTGACAACGAATGAAAACAGCGTAGCGCCGGAGGATTTCATGCAGTGGGAGCGTCTACTAACGCCGCAGCGGCTGGGCAAGCGGGCGGCGCCGGAGGAACAGGACCCGCGCAGCGAGTTCACGCGCGATAACGACCGTATCGTCTTCTCTTCGGCTTTTCGCCGCATGCAGGACAAGACGCAGGTCTTTCCCCTGGCCAAGAGCGACTACGTCCGTACCCGGCTGACGCACAGCCTGGAAGTGGCATCGGTGGGGCGCTCGCTGGGCATGCGGGCGGCCGAGCGTATCCGGCGCGTCTGTCCGGAAGCGGCCGCCGTGGCGCGGCCGGACGAAATAGGCATGATCGTCGCCAGCGCCTGCCTGGCGCACGATATCGGCAATCCGCCCTTCGGTCATGCTGGCGAATCGGCGATTCAGGAATGGTTCAGCCGGGCGCCCGAAGGACGGGAGTTCCTGTCGTGCAGCGGCATGAGCGCGGCCGAGCGGGCCGACCTGCAAGCGTTCGAGGGCAATGCCCAGGGCTTTCGCATCCTGGCCCGCCTGCAGTATCCGCAGCAGCGGGGCGGCATGCATCTGACGGCGGCGATGCTGGCGACTTTCGCCAAGTATCCCGGCGCGTCGACGGCGGCCGATCCGGACGGCGCGGCCATCGGCCGGCACAAGTTCAGCTATATGCAATCCGAAGCGGACCTGTTCGAAGAAGTCGCGGCCATGACGGGGCTGTTGCGCAGGGCGCAGCCGGATCTGGCAGCGTCCGGCGTCTGGCATCGGCATCCGCTGGCCTTTTTGGTCGAGGCCGCCGACGACATCTGCTATCACGTGATGGACATCGAGGACGGCTACAAGGCGGGCGTGGTCAGCTACGAACAGCTGCTGAGCCTGCATGAGCCCTGGCGCGACGCGCATATCGACGGCCGCGCGCAGGAGATGGGCACGGATGCGCAGAAGGCCGAGTTCTATCGCGCCAAGACCATAGGCAAGCTGATCGACGATGTCGTCGACCAGTTCGAGGCCAGCCTGCCCGGCATGCTGGACGGCAGCTTCGATCGCGAACTGGTCATAGGCATTCCCCGGGCCGAGGCCTTCAGGCGCTTCAAGGACGTCGCCCGTGAACGCGTGTACCGCCATCAGGCGGTGCTGGAAATCGAGGCTTGCGGCTTCGAGGTCATCAGCGGCCTGTTGTCGGCCTTCCTCGGCGCCGTGGAAGATAATGCGGCGCGTGGAGAGAAGGGCCAGAGCGTGCGCACGCGCACGCTGCTGCATCTGATGCCGGGGACGCGCAGCGATTTCGCCGCCTTGCGGCCGTACGAGCGCGCCTTGTGCGTGACGGATTTCATTTCCGGCATGACCGATACCTACGCAGTCGAGTTCTATCAACGTATTCGAGGAATCACCTTGCCATGAAGCGCGTCGTCGTCGGCCTGCTTTTCTCCTTCCTGATGTTTCTGGCGGCATTGTGTTTTTTTGCCGCCGGCGTGGGCAACCAGACTGTCCATTTCTTCGGGATCGGCATGGAGCCCGCCGACCTGGGCAAGACGTTGCTGTTGGTGGCACTGCTGACCCTGCCGTTCATGGTCGCGCTGCAGATCGACGCCCGCCGCAAGACGCGTCTGGCGCCTTACGCGGTGCTGTTGAGCCTGGCAGTGCTGGCGGTCTTTCCGCTCAAGTTCCAGGGCGAACTATGGCACTTCGCCACCCAGCCGGACGGCACGCCGATGATGGACGAGACCGCCGGCGGCGGCACGCCATTGCGCACGTTCGACGGGTTGTTCGGCTATGAGCCGTTCTGGCGGTCTTATTATGTGAAGCCGGCCCGCCATGTCGATTACGACGCCGAGAATCATGAGACGCGTGACTTGCAGGAAGGCAATGCCTTGTGGGGCAAGCGCACGAGCTACAAGCTTTATCCTGCCAACGACAGGGACGACCGCGAATGCCGCGAGGCGGTCGCGTGGCATCTGCTGGGTTTCTATTACGACGACCGGCGCGACCAGCGCATGGCCTTCGACAGAGACGCCAAGACCGATCCGCTGTGCCGGCCTGTCAACGTGGCGGAAGGGCTCGTACGGCGGGACGTGCCCGTCATCGCCATTCCGGTCATGCCGGGCGGTTGACCCTGCTGTTGGCGCGGATGCCGGCAAGCAGGAAGGCCGGCACGGTCGGCCTCACGAGTAGCCTCAAGGAGCATCGCATTGATGAAGCAGATAGTCCAAGCCAGGTTGCCGCAAGGCACATTGAACGGCACAAGCGAGCAGGGCGTCTGCCGCTTCTCCGCGATCCCTTACGCCGAGGCGCCCGTCGGCCCGCTGCGGTTCGCGCCGCCCCGCCCCGCACAGTGGCGCGGGGAACGAGATGCGACTCGGCCCGGCCCGGTGTGCCCGCAACTTCCGTCGCGCTTGCGTCGCGTGATGGGCGATTTTCAGGCGGAGCAATCCGAGGATAGTCTGCATCTGACCGTGTGGACGCCGGGGGTCGACACCCAGCAGCGTCCCGTGGTGGTGTGGCTGCATGGCGGTGCGTGGCAGAGCGGCGCCGGCGCGCTCGATTGGTATGACGGCGCGCGGCTGGCACAGCGGGGCGATATCGTGGTGGTCGCGCCCAACTACCGGTTGGCCGGCCTGGGTTGGCTATGCTTGCCAGGGGAAACCGCCAACGTCGGCTTGCTGGACGAAGAGGCCGCCATTGCCTGGGTGCACGCGAATATCGCGGCCTTTGGCGGCGACCCGGCGCGCATCACCGTGATGGGCCAATCGGCGGGGGCTTCCAATATCGCCTTGATGCTCACGCGCAAACCGCTGTTCCAGCGTGCCATCATGCAGAGCGCCGGTCTGGGCCGGGGCTTTCGCGATGCTGAACAGGCCGCGCATCTCAGCCGGGTCTTCCTGCGCGCGGCTGGTGCTGACAGCCTGGCCGCGGCGCGCGAGCTGCCGGTGCAGGCGCTGTTGGACGCGCAGCAGTCCGCGGATGTCGTCGCCGCGTTGCAGGCGGAAGGATCGAGTCGCAGCCTGTTCTATCCCGCCATCGACGGCGAGGTGGTGACGCACGACATCGAGGCCGCCATGACGGCAGCCGCCGGCCGCGCCGATGTTCTGATCGGCTACACCCGCGACGAATTGGCGGCGTTTCCCGGAAGTGGACTGGACGACGACAGCCGCCGCAAGGGCGAGCAGACCTTCGCGGTACGCTCGCGCCGTTGGGCCCGCGATGCTATTGAACGCGGGCGCCAGGCCTGGGAGTACCGTTTCGATGCTGGCACCAGTCCCGAATTTGGCGCCTGCCACTGCGTCGAATTACCCTTCGTGTTCGATACCTTCGACGCTTTCCGTGGGGCACCCATGCTGGAGGGATTGTCCGCCGAGCAAGCGCGCCGCGTGACGGACGCGGTCCAGAGCGCATGGATCGCCTTCATTCGCGGCGGGTCGCCAGGCTGGGACGCCGCACCTGCCCAGCATGTTTTTGCGTAAGTCCTGGAGGGCCTTACGCCCGCTCCTAAACCTCGTTCTGAGCCAGGGTCTGATGGTGCCCCTTAGGCCAGGTACTAAAGCCATGAAAAAGGGGAAATCCGTGTTCAATCTGAAGCGCTTCGCGCTGATCCTTGCCCTGTGCCTGCCTTGTTTGGCCCAGGCGGCCTTTCCGGACAAACCGTTCCGCATCATCCTGTCCAATCCGCCGGGCGGTCCGGTGGACGTGATGCTGCGCGTGCTGGCCAATAAGTTGGGCGAGCAATGGCAGCAGCCCGTCGTGGTGGAGAACCGGCCGGGCGCATCCGGCATCATCAGTACCGGCGCACTGGTGAAGTCGCCCGCCGACGGCTATACGCTGGGCATGGTCGTGGCGTCCGCGCTGACCATCGTTCCCTTCGCCGTCGACAAGCTGCCTTACGATCCCCAGAAAGACTTGCAGCCGATATCGCTGGTGGCGCGCACGCCGTTTTTGTTCATCGTGCGCAGCGACAGCCCTTTCAAGACGTGGGACGACTTCGTGCGCGCCAGCCATGAGCGCGAGTTGGCCGTCGGTTCGTTCACGCGCGGCACGGCCTTCCACTTGATCTGGGAACAGACCGCGCGCCGCGCCGGGGTCAAGGCGTTGTACGTGCCTTCGTCTTCCTCGGGCAAGACGCAGAACGATCTGATCGGAGGACAACTGGATATTGCGCTGGATGCGCCGTCCAGTTCGCAGGCCTTGATCCAGGCAGGCCGTCTGCGTCCGCTGGTGATCACCAGCCCCACGCGTTTCGCTGGCCTGCCGGACACGCCCACGCTGGCGGAGTCCGGCATGGCGGACTATGCGCCGCAGCCTTGGATCGGTCTGATGGCGCCGGCTGGCGTGCCGGCGGACCGTATCGCCTTCATCCAGCAATCCGTCGCCAAGATCCTGCAAGATCCCGCTATGAAGGCGCAAATGGCCACGTTGGGCATGATCCCCATCGGCAGCACGCCCGCGGTGCTGGGCAGCACCATCGAACACGATCGCGCGGAGATGGAGCCTTTGATCAAGGAACTCGGCATCCGCCTGGAATAACGGCGTTTCAGTCCCGGCAACCCCCTGGGCCGCGCGGCATCCACGATCCGCGATGGCGCGGCCCAGGGGGCGATAGCCCAAGAGGGGAGGTGACGGGGGACCTCCCCCATCATCTACAAACGCTTCGTAGGATCGGATCGCCCCTATCAGGGTTGCAGCCCCTCGGCCGCGCGGCATCCACGCTCCGCGATGGCCCGGCCCAGGGGGGCGATAGCCCAAGAGGGGAGGCGATGGGGGACCTCCCCCATCATCAAAAAATCTTCTCTTCTAGACCGAACCGAATCCTCGGACTAACCCTATCAGGGTATTTGCTGGCACAGCCAGACTTGTTCTTGCAACACTAATTACTTGTTTGCCAAGGGTGCACAGCCCGGCCGATGATGAATTCGCGCGGCGGCAACATCTCCTGGGGACCGCTCCCCAGGACCCCGCCGCCTGTGGCAGCTTTCCAGATCACGACTGAACACGGCGAAACATGGCAAACACCCAAGCAGCATGCAGGGCGGGCGTCGACATCGGTGGCACCTTCACCGACGTCGCGCTGGAATACGAAGGGCGGCTCTCCACCGCCAAGGTCCTCACGGATTACGAGAAACCCGAGCGGGCCATCGTCCAGGGCCTGAAGCTGGCCGCGGAGGAAGCCGGCATCTCTCCTTCGCTCATCCGCTCGATCGTGCACGGCACCACGCTGGCCACCAATGCGTTGATCGAACGCCGCGGCGCCCGTACCGCCTTCATCACCAGCGACGGCTTCCGCGACGTCATCGAGATGCGCAACGAAGGCCGTTTCGAGCAATACGATCTGGCCATCCAGCTGCCCGCCCCACTGATTCCGCGCCGCGACCGCTATGCCGTCAAGGGCCGCCTGGACGCCAACGGACGTGAACTGGTGCCGCTGGATCTGGACGGGCTGGACCGCATCATCGACGACATCCGTGCCGGCGGCTTTACCAGTGTGGCCGTAGGCCTGATGCATAGCTATCGCAACGGCGCGCACGAGCGCAAGGTACGCGAGCATCTGCTGCGCGCGCTACCCGGCGTGGCGGTCTCCATCTCCAGCGAAGTCTCGCCGCAGATCCGCGAATTCGAACGCTTCAACACGGTATGCGCCAACGCCTACGTGAAGCCGTTGATGTCGTCCTACCTGAACCGCCTGGCCAGCGCGCTGGCGGAAGAAGGCATGCGCTGCCCGCTCTACCTGATCCACTCCGGCGGCGGCTTGATGTCCCTGGCCAGCGCCGCGGAGTTTCCCGTGCGCTTGCTGGAATCGGGACCGGCCGGCGGCGCCATCTACGCCAGCCATGTCGCCGCCCGCTACGGCCTGGAACGCGTCCTGTCCTTCGACATGGGCGGCACCACCGCCAAGATCTGCCTGATCGAGGATCTGAACCCGAAGACGGCACGCACCTTCGAAGTGGCTCGCACCTATCGCTACAAGAAGGGCAGCGGCATGCCCATCTCCATCCCCGTCATCGAGATGGTGGAGATCGGCGCAGGCGGCGGCTCCATCGCCCACGTCGATGATCTGAAGCAGGTCCGCGTCGGTCCCGAAAGCGCCGGCTCCGAACCGGGCCCCGCCTGCTATGGTCGCGGCGGCGAACGGCCCACGGTCACCGATGCCGACCTGGTGCTGGCCAAGCTGGATGCCAAGCGCTTTGCCGGCGGCTCCATCACGCTGGACGCCGAAGCCTCACGCAAGGCGGTCGACGTACACGTGGCCCAGCCGCTGAACGGCGACGCGGTGCAAGCCGCCTACGCGGTGGCCGAAATGGTGGACGAGAACATGTCCAACGCCGCGCGCATGCACGCGGTGGAAAGCGGCCGCGACCTTAGCGAATACGCCATGATCGCCTATGGCGGCGCGGCCCCGCTGCACGCGGCCCGTCTGTGCGAAAAATTGGGCATGGACCGCCTGCTGGTGCCGCCCGGTGCCGGCGTGGGCTCGGCCATCGGTTTCCTGCGCGCGCCGTTCGGCTACGAATCGCTGCGCAGCGCCGTGATGCGCCTGAGCCGCTTCGATGCCGACGTCGTCAATGGCATGATCGCGGAAATGAATGAGGAAGTGTCGAGCTTCCTGCGCGAAACGGGCCATTCGGGCACCACGTTGCGCGAGCTGCGCGCCTACATGCGCTATGCGGGGCAGGGCTGGGAGATTCCCGTCGCCGCGCCCATGGCCGTGGTCGACCAGGCCGGACTGGAGGTGTTGCGCGCCAACTTCGTGCAGGCCTATACGCAGCTGTTCGGCCATGAAGTGGCCGGCCTGGACGTGGAGGTGGTGAGCTGGTCGCTGTCCTTGCGCAGCGAGGTGCCGCCGCCCGATCGTGTCGAGGTCAGCCTGGGAACGAGCGTGGCCTCGCGCAAGGAGTACCCGCCCATCGACAACCGGCCGGTGTTCGATGCCAAGACCGGCGATTTCCTGGACTGCGCCATCTACGACCGCGCCAGCTTGCCCACCGGCCTGCGCCTGGATGGACCGCTGATCGTCACCGAGAAAGAAACCTCATCCTACGTCAGCCCCGGCTACAGCCTGATCCTGCAAGAAGACGGCTGCCTGCTGATTCAACGTGCGACGAAGGAAGATGCCTGATGGACGCGAAACCCATGAACGCGAAAACCGCGAACGCGAACGACACGAACATGAATAACGCAAGCAAGAAAAACACCACCATCCGCGTGCGCGAACAGATCATGTGGAACCGGCTGATCGCGGTCGTCGAGGAACAGGCTGTCACGCTGGTACGCACCGCTTTCTGCACCAGCGTGCGCGAAGCGGGCGACTTGTCGGCCGGTGTCTTCGATGCCCACGGCCGCATGATTGCCCAGGCCGTCACCGGCACCCCGGGCCACGTCAATTCGATGGCGGAGTCGGTAGGCCATTTCGTCGCCAAATTCCAGGGCAAGCTGGTACCTGGCGATGTGCTGGTCACCAATGACCCGTGGATGGGTACCGGACACCTGCATGACATCACCATGGTCACGCCGGTATTCCGCAACCCGGCGGGCAACAAGCAGCCCCGCCTGATCGGCTTCTTCGCGTCGACGGCGCACGTGGTGGACATCGGTGGGCGCGGCTTCGGTCCGGATGCCGGCGAAGTCTACGAAGAAGGCCTGTGCGTGCCCCTGAT
The DNA here is from genome assembly GCF_021325795.1 of Bordetella sp. LUAb4. Lineage (GTDB taxonomy): Bacteria > Pseudomonadota > Gammaproteobacteria > Burkholderiales > Burkholderiaceae_B > Bordetella_C. The sequence continues at coordinate 553,846 of NZ_JAHPZX010000003.1, forward strand.
GAAGTTCCACAAGGGCGGCGAAGTGAACGAGGACCTGATCGAGATCCTGCGCAGCAACGTGCGCGAGCGCGACCAGGTGATCGGCGATTTCCATTCGCTGGTGGCCTGCAACGACACCGGCCGCCGTCGCCTGGAAGCGATGATGGACGAGTTCGGCCTGGACGATCTGCAGACGCTGGCGGAATTCATCTTCGAACACAGCGAACGGGCCACGCGCGAGCGCCTGGCCGCCTTGCCGGGCGGCAGCCATACCTACGAGATGCGGGTGGACGGCTACGAGCAGCCGATCGACCTGCATGTCCGTGTGCAGGCGAAGGATGGCGGCATGTATGCCGACTTCGCCGGTACGTCCGGCCCCAGCAAGTACGGCATCAACGTGCCGCTGACGTACACCAAGGCCTATGCCTGCTACGCGCTGAAGTGCGCCTTGGCGCCGGACATCCCCAATAATTGGGCGTCCTTGAAGCCCTTCGAAATCACCGCGCCGGAAGGCTGCATTCTGAATGCACCGCGTCCCGCGCCGGTGGCCGTGCGGCACGTCCTCGGCCATTTGATTCCCGACGTGGTGCTGGGCGCCCTGCAAACCTACAAGCCCGATCTCATCCCGGCCGAAGGCGCCAGCGCCTTGTGGAACCTGCAGATGCGCTTCACTGGCGTGCGTCCTGATAACCACCAGGCGCGCCATGAAATGCTGATCTTCAATACCGGAGGCACCGGCGCGCGCCCCGCGAGCGACGGCCTGAGTGCGACGGCTTTCCCCAGCGGCGTGCACACCATGTCTTCCGAGGTCACGGAAAGCATCGGTCCCATCATCGTCTGGCGCAAGGAACTGCGGCCGGATTCAGGCGGCGCCGGCAAGTGGCGCGGCGGCCTGGGCCAGCGCATCGAAATCGGTGCGCACGACGGCTATCACTTCACGCTGAACGCCATGTTCGACCGTGTCGCCTTTCCTGCACGCGGGCACGAGGGCGGGGGCAACGGCGCGGCCGGCAAGGTGGGCAGGGACGACGGTACCGTGATGCAGGCCAAGGGCACGCAACTGATCTCCGAAGGCAAACGCCTGGTGCTGGATCTGCCGGGCGGCGGCGGCTACGGCGCGCCCACCGCGCGTCCGGCGGCGCTGGTGCAGCGCGATGTCCGTGATGGTTATATCAGCGAAGCGCAGGCGCGGCTCGATTACCCGCACGCGTTCGACTAAACCGCGGCGCGCGGCGCCGGTCACCTGACCCGCGTCGCGCAGCCCAGCCTATCCCAGCCTCAGGCTGTTGGAACACAAGGGGAATACGATGGCTATCAATGCAGCACAGGCATCCGACGAACTACGGTTCGATGGACGCGGCGCCCCGGGCGCGACCGCGACCGCCGCCGCGCCGCGCAAGGTCGGCAAGGACGAATTGAATCGCGTCGTCCTGGCGTCGGTGGTGGGCAGTTTCGTCGAATGGTTCGAGTTCTCGGTCTATGGCTACCTGGCCAGCGTGCTGGGTAAAGTGTTTTTTCCCGCCAGCGCGCCCGGCACGCAGCTGATCGCGTCGCTGGCGGCCTTCGCCATCGCGTTCTTCGCGCGGCCCTTCGGCGGCATCATCTTCGGGCCGATCGGCGACCGGCTGGGACGCAAACAGGTGCTCACCGTCACCATCCTGATGATGGCGGTGGCCACCTTCGCCATTGGCTTGATTCCGTCGCATGACACCATAGGCATGGCCGCGCCGGTGCTGCTGGTGTTGCTGCGCCTGCTGCAAGGTATCTCGGCGGGCGGCGAGGGCAGCGGCGCGGCCATCTACGTGGCCGAGTACTGCTCGGACAAGCGCCGCACGGCGATCACCAGCTGGATCGAAGTGGGTTGCATCAGCGGCTTCGCCTTCGGTGCCACCATCACCACCGTGCTGACGACCTTCTTCACCCAGGAGCAGATCTACGCCTGGGCCTGGCGCGTGCCTTTCCTGCTGGCCCTGCCGCTGGGCGCCATCGGCCTGTACATCCGCAAGCGCCTGGAAGAATCGCCGGCCTTCGAAGCCGTGAGTGAAAACAAGAAGACCCACGCCAATGCCGGCTGGAACTATCTGTTTTCCAAGTGCCTGCGCCTGGTGCTGGTGTCCTGCGGCATCATCATCGTCACCAACGTTACGCTGTACACGGTGACCACCTACATTCCGACCTATCTGATCAGCACGCTGACGATAGACGCGAAGGCCGGCTTCCTGATGTCGCTGGGTCCGCAGCTGTTCCTCATCGCCATGATTCCGGTCATGGGCGCATTGGCGGACCGCATCACCCGCAAGCGCCTGATGTTGTTCGGCAGCTTCGGCGTGCTGATCTTCGCCATTCCCTGCTTCAACATGCTGGTGACGGGGGATTATGCGGTCAAGGTGGCGGCCTTGCTGATCCTGAATTTGTGCCTGGCGGCGCTGCTGGGATGCATCTACTCGATCATTCCGGCGCTATTCCCCACCCAGGTGCGCTTCACGGGCATGGCGGTCAGCTACAACGTGGCGGTGGCGCTGTTCGCCGGCACGGCCCCCATGCTCAATGCGTGGCTGATCCAGCAGACGGGCAACAAGATGATGCCCGCCTACTATCTGATGTTCGGTGCGGTGCTGGGCATCATCGGCTTGATCTACACCCGCGATAACACCGGGCAGCCGATGCCGGGAGATCAGCCGCGGCCGGAATAAAAAACGCGCGCCACTTAGGAATATTCGCCCTGACTGTCGGCAAGACAGCAGGGCGAATTGCTATTTGGATGATGGATCGCGAAGGTTAAAGGACGATAGCCTAGGGGTCATTCATCTAAGGAGCAAATCGCCATGAGCAGCATTGGAATATCGACCTACAAGGACGCTGCGGTATTTCACATTGTTGAACCTCTTTCATCCAAGGACCTGAACCGTGTATACGGCATCAGGCGCGTGAGTCACGGTAAGCTGGCGCGGGCGAGTCTCAAGCGCTTGCAAGCATTGAGGCATGACGTTCTGACCCTGGGGAAGAAGTCGTTCAAGGCGATCAATAAGGTTACATCGATGAGCCGGGCGCGCGAGGCGGGCGAGTATAAAATCCAGGACAACAGCACGAAACGTGAGTGGGTCAAGGATGGCAAGCTCATGCGCCGGCAGTTCCGGCAGGAAACCAAGGGCATACAGCGCGAGCGCGTTGAGCAACAGCACACGGCGACAAGGAAATTCGTGGTGAGCGCGATCCTGCAACACCTGGCGAGCGACGAGCACGGTTCGACGCTGGGGCGTCTGGCGGGCGAGGAGAACAGTCCGGTGATGAAAATCGACGCCCGCGAATTGCAGCAGTATCGGGGTTATGCCCACGTCAAAGGGCACGATGCGCTGTTGGCGCTGTTCAAGCAGGACGTGACGGACGCTTTGAAAAAGGATTTGAAACAGGCGGCCGTGAGCGGTGACGCGCCGCTGGCCTCCTCGATTCTGGCATCACGACCCGCCGGCGCCGCCGGGACTGCCAGCAAGTCATTCGAAAACGTCGTCTATCAAGCGGCGCTGGCGGCGACGAATGCGGCGGCTTATGACCTGACGCTGAAGCTTGGCGAGCTGAACTTGCCGATGCATCGCAATGCTACGTTGACCCACAGCCTGCCCGTGGCCAGGTTTGCTAATCCATCACTCGCCGCGGCTGCCGCTTGATCCGCGTCAGGCGTCGGCCAACTGGTCCGGCCGGCACTTCGATGCATAGCCGACCACCTGCTCGGTGCAGACTTCCTCCAGCAACCACTGGGTGAACTGCATCAGCGTGGGCGAATGCCGCCGATCTGGCCGCACCAGCAGACTGAAACGCGGGATATGCCCCATGGGCAACTGCTTCAGCAGGTCCATGCCGAAGGGCGCCACCAGGCGCCCGGCAGCAACGCCGCGCACTGCGTCCGCATAGGAAATGAATCCCACGCCCAGATCAGCCAGCACGGCCTCCATCATGGCGGCATGGGTGTGCAGCATCATGATCGGCTGGGAAGGGCGCTCGTCCACACCCAATAGCTTGAGCGTGTCCTTCCACAGGGAGTTGGACACCAGCGGCACCACCACCGAGTGCTTGAGCAAATCACGAGGGGCGTGGACAGGCAGCCGCGCCAGCAGGCTCGGCGTTGCCACCAGCACTTTCAGGTCGTCGATCAGCGGCGTCTCCACGAACTCCGGCGGCGCGCCGTAGCTCCAGTGGATGGCGGCTTCCAGGCCTTTGTTATTGAACTCGTCCAGCTCGACGCCGATGGCCATGCGTACGTCGATGTCCGGCACGGACGACGTGAAGCGGCCCAGGCGTGGCACCAGGAATTCGGTGGCGAAGTAGGGGCTGACGTAGAGATACAGCTGCTGCCTGGCGGGACCTGGGGCGATGGCGTCCACGCCCTCGGCGAAACGGTCCAGCCCATCGCGCACATGTTTATAGAATTCCCGGGCGGCCACCGTGGGCGTGAGACTACGCGCGCTGCGCTGGAACAGCTGTTGTTCCAGGTGGGATTCCAACTGCTTGAGTTGCAGGCTCACCGCTTGCGGTGTCAGGCAGAGCTCTCCCGCGGCCTGGCGGATCGAGCCGTGACGCATCACCGCTTCGAAAATACGCAGGCTGTTCAGGGGAGGCAGGCGGTAACGCATAGGGCGCGGGTAAACCTCGCCCCGCGCGCGGCGGGGCTGGACGAGAATCACGAATCATGGATTACGGATTGCGATCATAGTCGGAAAATGTCCCGGCCCGTCGAGGAATACTCATCGCCTTTATCGGCCTGGCCGACCGCCATTCCTCCTGCCGACGGCTCCGCAGAGGCCAGTTTGCAGGGTAAATTCCATCATCGATTGATTTCTGGAGCACATATCGTGAGTGCTATCGGCGCTTTTCAACCGCAAAAAATCGGGTCCGAAAAAGTCCCTACCGGCACTGCCGGCGGGACGGCGATCAACGATGTACTGGCCAAGCTCAAGCTGGTGGGAGCCAAGGCCGGGCGCTTGGGGCGGGCCTGTCTCAGGCCGGTGCGTAGCAATGGCCGTCGTGCCCTGGCAATGGCACAACTGCCTTTCAGGGCGGTCAGCGGCCAGGGACGCGCATGCGCGGCGCGTGTCTTCAGACCTGGCGCTACGGGGTCTTATGACGTCACCACTAGCGTCGAGCCTGAGTTCCGCAAGTCCTTGGCCGAGCAAATGCTGGATTGCGTGACGACGCGGGCGCGCTCGGTGTCGGACGCCTGGTCCCACTATCAATCGTATGTCGAGGATGACAGTCCCCTCGGCGCCTTTCTCGGGACTGCTGATTTTGCCTTGCGGCAACTGAAAAATGACACCGAGCAAGCCCTGTGGAATTTCAGCGTCGGTAAGTTCGAGATGGTGCTGGAGAATCTGGAAGCCAGCACCGACAGGCCGCGCTCGGTGAGAAACGCTTTGCATCTGGCCGCGTTGGAAGTCTGGTGCGAAGTCTATCCATTGCCGACCAGCCAGAAAGGAGCCAGCAGCGGCGAAATGTCCAGTGGCCAGGAAGCGTCGCGCCGCGTGGGCCGGTGGGTGAAGCGCCACGAATTGCGCAGTGCCTTGAAAGCTTCGTTCGGGGAGAAACCGGATAACGTGCAAACTGCCCCGAAGGACTCGCCTGAGCAGAAGCTGAATGAATTGCCGCTTGCCCGGCAGGCGTTACCCAGAGAGAAGCCGGACGCACCGCGAGCGGACTCGAAAGAACAGATCAGGGATAAGCGCCTCGCCAGGTTTCTGAACCGGCCGGCCAGTTCCGTGGCACCGATGACCGTGTACGGCTACCGCCGCATTCCAGTCCACGATGTGATGAAGGGTTAGAAGCGGCCAGGGAAATAACGCGGGATCATCGGAATTTCCTTCCGCATTTTCCTTGCGGTAGCCGGCGCTGCTTCCATATGGCCGACAGACGCTCGTGAGTGCGGCGCGTAGTCTTGCCGCTCTTTCAATTACGGAGCATTTGTCATGTCGTATATGGGCGTAAGGGCAGCCAGCAGCGTCGCGGGTCCGCAATCGGTCGGTGTCGAGAGACTAAGCAACAGGAGTTCTGAATCCCTGCCAGGCTTGGTTGATGCCCAACCGCAAAATTTTCGCCGCGCCATGTTCGGCATCCCGCACGCCTTCAAGCAGGGCGGACTGAAGATACAGCACGCCATCAGCAAGGCGTTTCAGGCGACCAAGCGAGCTTGCGTGACGCGTTTCGGTACGCGAGCCTCCGAAGACCTTATCAATCGCAGGCGCTCATCGAGCAACTCCGAGCTGGCCCTGAAAATGGATACCGCTGATCTCTTCAAGCTGAAGGACGGGGCGGAGCCGAAACTGAAGAGCAAGACGGGGACGGGCGATCTTCCGATGGACTTCACCAGGGCGAACACGGACATCAGCACCCTAATGAAGTTCTTGACCCCTGAGCAACGCGCCGTTCATCACGAGGCAAGCAGAGTCAAGGACAACCTTCTTCTTGCGGAGCTCTCCAACATGGCGAACCAATCTCCTGAAGTGCAAAGCCAGGCCGCCGATTGAGGTCTCAGGCCGCGCCATGGCGCGGCCCGCACAGCCTACTGCTTATTGCGCGGTCACCGTCCCACGCACATTGGCGCGTTCGACCGCCTTCTGTACCGTGCCGTCGGCGACCGAGCCCTGCACGAAGTCCTTGACGAACTCCTGTCCCGCCTCGCGGCCCTTGGGCACACCGATGGCGAAGTGCTCCAGGCCCCAGTGGTCGGGCAGCACGCGCGAGCCGGGCAGCTTGTCGCTCAGTTCGAACAAGATGGCGTTGTTGGTGGCGAATGCGTCGATCTTGCGGGTACGCAGCATTTCCACCGCCTGCGCCAGCGTCGCTACCGGCACCAGCTTGGCTTTGGGATACAGCGGCTTCAGCTCGGCGCCCGTGGAACTGCCTTTGCTGACGCCGATGCGCAAGCCGCGGCGGCTCAGGTCATCCAGTTTCTTCAGGCGCGAGTTCTTCACCACCAACGCGCTCTTCTCCACATCCAGCACTGTGGGCGAGAAGTCCATGGTCTGCGTGCGTTCCTCGGTGGCGTTGGTAAAGGTGAAATCCGCATCACCATTGGCCACGGCCTTCAATGCCTCGGCATTGTTCGGGAAGACCTTGGCTTCGAACGGCACGCCCAGCTTCTGCGCGAAGGCCTGGCCTACGTCATAGCCGACGCCGCGCGGTTCGTCACCATTCTTGCCGGCCACATAGGACGTCGGGCTGCCCTGGTACATGGCGACCCGCAGGGAGCCGGTCGGCGCCAGCGCCTGCTGGGCCACCGCCAGGTTCTGCTTGGCGGTATCTTCCGGCGAAGTATGGGCGCAGCCTTGCAGCAGCGCGGTCAGCGCCAGGGCAATGGCGGCCAGGGTATTTCTCTTGAACATGGGGTCTCCTAAAGCATTGAGCGAACATTCGTCGATTCAGCAATGGCGCATGGCTACCCGGCGCGCCTGGAACGAGATGTCCGAGGCAACGTCCACGCCGGCACGTGTGACGCGCCGGGCGGGATCATACTGGCGTCCTGATACAAATTGCTGAGAACGAGCTGTCAAAAAGCCTGCAAGCGATACTGGTTGTATCTCACGCAACGCCTGTAAATGCAGGAGACCACTGACGCCCCGGTCAGGCCAGGGCGCCTTTCTTGCGCGATCAATCCACCTTGATGTGGTTATCGTCGATCAACTTCTTGTAGACCTGCAACTGCGACTTGGTGAGGTCGCCCAGTTCCTGGGCCGACGATCCACGCGGGGACGCGCCTTGAGCTGCCAGCTTTTGTTGCAGGTCGGGGTTGGCCAGGGCCTTCTTGATGGAAGTATTCAAGCGCTCAACGATGGGTGCCGGCGTCTTCTTGGGCGCGACGACCACGAACCAGGATTCAAAAGTGAAGGGCACGGAGCCCGATTCCGAGATGGTCTTCACGCCGGGCAGGCTGGCCAGTTCCTTTTCCGAACACACGCCGATCAGGTCCAGCTTCTTGCCGTCGGCCAGGCTCTTGACGGTAGCCACGGCCTGGAAGGCGGCCTGGACTTCTCCAGCCGCGACGCCCACCGCCGCTTGCGAGGCGCCCTTGTAGGGAACATGGACGATGTCCAGGCCGTTGCGCGCGGTGAACAGCGCCATGGCGATGTGCTGCGGACTGCCGATGCCGCCGGAGCCGTAGTGCAGTTTGCCGGGCGCTGCCTTGGCGGCGGCGATCAGGTCCGCGGCGCTCTTGTAGTTCAGGCTGGGCGTCGTCACCAGTGCCCACGCGAAGGTCGTCGCCAGCGATACGGGTGTGAAGTCGCGCACCGGATCCCATGGCATGCTGGCCTGCAGATTGGGCACCATGGTCAGGATGCTGTCGTTGAAGCCGCCTATGGTGTAACCGTCCGGCGTCGCCTTGGAAACGCGATCCGCGCCGATGATGCCGGCCGCGCCCGGCTGGTTTTCGACGACTACCGCCACGCCCAGGTCCTTGGACATCTCCTGGGCCACCAGCCTGGCGGCATTGTCCACCGCGCTGCCGGCCGCCAAGGGCACGATCATGGTGATGGGATGGTCGGGATAGGCGGCCTGCGCCGCTGCCGTATAGCCGCCGGCCACCGCGCATGCCGCGAGCAGGGCGTGGCGCAGCGTGCGTGTCATGCCGCTTTTCATGGTCGGCTTTTTCTTCGATTCTTTCATGGTCTGTCTCCCCTCAGAGTCCGATATTGAGTAGTTTTTTAGCGTTGCCGCTGAGTATCGCGGCGCGATGCGCATTCGACATGGGTGTCGCCAGCACCTGGTCGACGGGATGCTGTTCCCACGGAATAGGATGGTCCGTGCCCACCACCACCTGGTCGATTCCCACTTGCGAGATCAGGAAGTTCAGGGCTTCAGGCGTGAACACCATGGCGTCCACATGGATCTGGCGGATGTATTCCGACGGCTTTTTCTTCAGGACGATATCGGGATTGCAGTTCGCCGGCGATACGTAGCACGACCGATCCGAGCGGGCGGCATATGACCCCAGATAGCCGCCCCCGTGCGCGGCCAGGATCTTCAGGCGCGGGAACTTGTCCAGCGTGCCCTCGAAAATCAGATGCTCCAGCGCGATGGTGGTGTCCAGGGGATTGCCGATCACGTTGGACAGCCAGCCGTTGCCCTGGAAGCGCTTGGCCAGTTCGGGCGTGCTTTGCGGATGGATGAACAGCGTTGTGTCCAGCTCCTGGGCCTTGGCCCAGACCGGATGGAAGCGCGGGTCGGAAAAGGACACGCCGCCCACGCTACCGCCGATGGCGGCGCCGCGCAGGCCCAGGGTCTTGACGGCGTGTTCCAGCTGCTGCACGGCCAGGTCCGGGAACTGCAGGGACAGCGAGGCGAAGGCGGCGAAACGGCCGGGATAGGCGCGCGACAGTTCGGCGAACTTCTCGTTGTGGATCTTGCAGATGGCCTCGGCGGTTTCCCGGTCCTTGCCGTACCAGAACGGGTTGATGGACAGCACTTCCATGTCCACGCCCATTGCGTCCATCGCCGCCAGGCGGCCGGCGACGGCGGTCTTGTCGTCGGCGGGGATGAAGTGCTCCTGCACGCCGCGCACCGGCGGCAAGACCTTCTTGGCATCATCGCCCATCAGGGCGATGGCCTCTTGGAAATAGCAGTGCGCGTGGGTGTCCAGGACCTTCACGCGCTTGCCGTTCATCATCAGGGCGGGGGGCTTGCCGGCCGCACCTGCCTGGCCCGCCGCGCGTGCCGCGTCGAGCAGGCCGCAACCGCAGAACATGATGCCGGCGCTGGCGGCGCCGTTCAGAAATCCTCTGCGCGATACCATCTGTGTCTCCTCTGTCTGTTGTTGTTCTTTATTCCGCCGCCGGTCTTGGTGCCAGGGCTGGATAGTGGGGGGTGAGCGTGGGTTTGGGTTTAAGTTTGGATTTGGATTTGGACTTGGACTTGGGTTTTGGGGCTGAGCGTGGGCTTGGGCTCCGGCTGGGGGGACAGGCCTGAGTCCGAGCCTTCGTTCGGCCCGGACTCGGGCGCTATACGAGCGGGTCGACGCCCAGGTCTGCCGCCAAGGTGTCCAAGGCCGTGATCAGCTCCGCATGCAGGGGCACGCCATGCGTGACGCGTTCCTCGTACGTGATGGCGGACTGCTCGCCCGGCAGGCGTATCTCCTGCGCGCCGGGCAGCAATTCCGATGATTTCATCTGAGCCCAGATGTCATCGATGCAGGCTTCGAACTGCGCCAGCGGCATGAAGGCGGTGACGTCGATGGCGGCCACGGCCTGCCCCGTGTTGGTGACGCTCTGGTAATCCTTGTTGAAGTCGACCACGTCGCGGCCGAAGGCGGCGCCGTTCAGTGTCCCCGCCAGGATGCCGAACATCAGCGCCAGACCGTAACCCTTGGCCCCCCCGATGGGTAGCAGAAAACCCTCGTCCGAACGCTTGGGGTCCAGCAAGGGTTTGCCGTCGCGGCCCACCATCCAGCCTTCCGGCATGGTCTGGCCGCGCTGGGCCAGTGCCTTGACCTTGCCGTAGGCGGCGGTGGTGGTGGCCATGTCCAGCACGATGGGCGGGCGGTTGGCGGCCGGAACCGCAATGGCGATGGGGTTGGTCGACAGCAGCATGTCGATGCCACCCCAAGGCGGCATGTGGTTGGCGCTGCCCACCGCCATGTAGATGCCTATCATCCCGTGTTCGAGGGGCATGCGGGCATACAGGCCGGCCGGGCCGGCGTGGTTGCTGTGGCGGGTACCCACCCAGCCTATGCCGGCGCGGCGCGCCTTTTCGATGGCCAGATCGGTGGCGCGCTTCATCACCAGGTGGCCCATGGCGTTGTCGCCGTCCAGCAGGGCGGTGGCGGCGCGCTCTTCCACGATGCGCATGTCGGGACGCAGATTGATGCCGCCGGCGCGGATGCGTTTCACATAAGCGGGCAGGCGGAACACGCCATGGGCATCGGCCCCGCGCGCATCGGCCTGCGCCATGATGGCGCCGACGGTGGACGCGTCCGCGGCGGGCATGCCCACGGCGGTCAGGACGCTGGCGATGAAGCGCTGCAGGTCAGCGATGGGAATGGCGGTCTTGCGGGTGGGGGACGAGCGTTCGGCGTTCGAGGTGGTCATCTTCGTGGCGTGGCTGTGGCGTGTTCCGGCAGCGGCGCGCATGGCCGCGTCCCGGATGTGGATCATCCGGTGCGTGGAAAGTATAGGAAGCGGGTGCGCGCGGAACTAATACCGTTTCCACGCGGAGCCATATCATTTTGATCTGGCTGGATTCTTACTCAGGTTGAACACCCGCATCCGGTTGAGCCGCGCCAGTTCCGCCAGGACGATCTCGCGTAGCGCTGCCACGGCGGTTCTGGGCGTAGCCTCGATGCGGGTGGCCATCATCAGTTGGCGGTTCAGCTGGACGCCCGATACTTCGGTCAGGGTGATGCCGGCGTCGCTGCGCGGTTCCTTGAACACCGACACCGGCATCAGCGTGCACCAGTCGCCGTTGTGCACCAGTTCGCGAATGGCATCGACGGAGTCGATTTCCGAATGGATGTTCAGATGCACGCCCATGGACTGCAGTTGGCGTTCGACCACGGTGCGGTGCAGCGTGGTCATCAGCAGGGGCAGGCGGGCCAGATCGGCCAATGAAATGATGGGGTCCATCTTCATCGCCGCGGGCGAGGCCAGGGCGAAGGGTTCGCCGACCAGCGGATGCAGGGCCAGTGGGCGGCCCGCGCTGGCACCCATGCTGGTGATGATGGCCATGTCCAACATGCCTTTTTCCAGCATGTCCAGCAACTCGGGGGTGAAGGCTTCGCGTACGGTCAGGCGCATCTCGTCCAGCGTGCGGTGGCAACGCTCGAACAGGCCGGGTACCAGCACGCGCGACAGGGTGGGCGATACGCCCAGCACCACCCGGCTGGCGGTCTCCGCCGGGCCGGCCAGTTGGCGCTTCACGCGCTGGGCTTCGTCCAGCATGCGCTGCGCCGCTTCATAGAGCGTCACGCCAGCCTGGGTCAGGCGCACGCCGCGCGCGGTGCGCTGGAGCAGGGGCACGCCCATCTCTTCTTCCAACGCGTGCATCTGCCGGCTGAGCGCCGGCTGGGCGATGGCGATCGCCTCGGCGGCGGAGGTCAGGCTGCCCGCGTCGGCGATCGCCACGAAGTATTTCAAAGTCCGAAGATTCACCGCCGGTCGCCCTTTGCAGTTTCGTGTCTATCGCAGAATGATATACCTGCCTGCCGATTCGGCATTGGACGGTGCCGTCGCGGGCTGTCTAGACTTTCGAGTTCAGCGGCGGCCGCGGACGCGCCCCGACTCGCCTTATCAGCCCTCCCTGATGATTCCCCCAGGAGCACACCGCATGACCAGCACCGCCCAAGCCCAGTCCCCCGCGCAAACCGGACTCAAACCCCAGATCTTCCACCCGGACCAGATGAAGGCTTATGAGCGCGGCGGCGGCGCCCGCACCATTCCCCTGGCTACCGCATCCAAGGGCGCGGAGGCTTTCATCAACGGCATCACGGAATTCGGGCCTGGCGCCAAGATTCCCTTCCACTTCCACAACTGCGAAGAGAGCGTGATGCTGCTGGAGGGTGACGCCATGTTCGACATTGATGGGAAGGAATTCCACCTCAAGCCCATGGACACCACCTGGATTCCCGCCGGCGTGCCGCATCGCTTCCGCAATCTGTCCGACACCCAGGGGATGAAGATCCTGTGGATCTACGGGTCGGTCAACGCCACCCGTACCCTGGTGGAAACCGGCGAAACCCGCTCGATCACGGCGGAACACAAATAGGTCGTCGATCGTCCGCCCATGAACGGGCGGGTTCCTGGTCCGGGAACCCGCCGGGCCCCGTCTCAGGTCCGTCTTCGGCCCGACTTCGGCCCGACTCCGGCCATCCGTCGGCGACGGGACCCATTGCACCGAGACTCTGCTACGCTTTCCTGCTGGCATCCAACAAGCGGGATGCCCATAACAGCGCATGGGTGCGCGGTAGCGAGGGAGTGGTGAGCATGGCGGCAGCATCGGATTTTCCCATCGTGGGCATAGGCGCGTCGGCCGGCGCGGTGGAAGCCTTGGAGGGATTCTTTCGCGGTGTGCCGGACAAACCAGGCTTCGCCTGCGTGATCGTCACGCATCTGAGCCCCGATCGCAAAAGCATGCTGCCGGAGATCGTCTCGCGCTACACCTCGATGAAGGTGGTGGCGATGGAAGGCTCCACGCCGGTGGAAGTCGATTGCGTCTACCTGCTGCCGGCCGCCGCGGTGGTGGGGATCCAGAAGCGGGTGCTGTCCCTCGACGCGGTCGACCCCGCCCATCCCGAAAGACGGCCGGTGGACCTGTTCTTCAGCGCACTGGCCGAGGACATCGGTGAAATGGCCGCGGGTGTCGTCCTGTCCGGCGGCGACTCCGATGGCACCTTGGGTATCAAGGCCATCAAGGAACGGGGCGGTCTGACCTTGGCGCAGACCGCTGACGCTTTCGGGCCGCAGCATGCGCATATGCCCGATAGCGCCATCGGCGCCGGCATCGTCGATTTCGCTGTCCCCGTAGAGCGCATGGGCGAAAAGCTGGTCAGCTTTGCCAAGGGCCTGTATCTGCTCGACGGGCTGGCGCAGACAGACATCGAGCGCGCCAAGGCCCGCAAGCTCGATGACGCGCGCGAAGGTATCTACGCGCTGCTACGCGCGCAGATGGGCCATGACTTCAGCGGCTACAAGGTCAATACCTTCCTGCGCCGCGTGCAACGGCGCATGCAAGTCCTTGAAATCGACGAGCCCGATCTCTACGTCACCCGGCTGGGCGCGGATCCGGAAGAAGTGGCTGCGCTGTTCCGCGACCTGCTGATCAACGTCACCAGCTTCTTTCGCGATGCGCAGGCTTTCCAGACCCTGGCGGATGCCATCCTGCCGAAGCTCTTCGAAGGGCGCGGCCCCCGTGACACGGTCAGAGTGTGGGTGCCGGGATGCGCGACGGGCGAAGAGGTGTACTCCCTGGCCATCCTCATGCGGGAGTATCTGGACGAGCGCGAGCAGGCGCCGCGCGTGCAGATCTTCGCCACCGACATCGACGACAGCGCGCTGTCGGTGGCACGCACGGCGCGTTATCCCTTGCCTTTGCTCGACGGTGTCTCCGACGCTCGGCGCGAGCGTTTCTTCGTGCATGACGGCAGCAGCTATGTCGTCAGCAAGGAAGTGCGCGATGTGTGTGTGTTCTCTCCGCACAGTGTGATTCGCGATCCGCCATTTTCGCGGATCGACCTGGTTTCCTGCCGCAACCTGTTGATCTACTTCGGCCAGGAGATCCAGCGCCAGGTCATCCCTACCTTCCATTACGCCCTGCGGCCGGGCGGCTATCTTTTTCTGGGCACATCGGAAAACGTCAGCCAGTTCGACGAGCTGTTCGTGCCGGTCGAAAAGAAGCAGCGCATATTCCGGCGCGTCGACGTGGTCGCCGGGCCGCTGCGCATGCCCTTGTCGCTGTCCTCGGCGCGTATCGGCCATATCGCCACGCTGGCATCGAGCCGCCCGGCCCTGGGCAGCGGTGCGCTGCGCCATGCCGTGGACAACCACATGCTGGAACGCTTCACGCCCCCGCATGTCCTGACCACGCGCGATGGCGATGTCGTCTATTACTCCTCGCGCACCGGCAAGTACCTGGAGGCGGCGCCCGGCGTCCCCACCCGGCAGTTGTTCGCCATGGCGCGCAAGGGCCTGGGCTTGGACCTGCGTTCGGTATTTCGCGAAGCGGTGGAGTCGGGGCGGCCGGTCACGCGCGCCGGTGTTGCCATCGAGGGCGAGGACGGCCGCGTGCAAGTCATCAGCCTGACCGTGGAACCATTGCCCGAGCAGTCGCAGGGCGACCGCATGTATCTGGTGGTCTTCACGGACCAGGGGCCGGTACTGAATCGCGACGAAGCCTTGCTGCGCGCCCAGGTCATGCAGGACGGCACGACGCTGCAGATCGAGAAGGAGCTGCGCGATACGCGTGAACGCCTGCAGTCCATGATCGAAGAGTACGAAACCGCGCTGGAGGAGCTGAAGTCCTCCAACGAAGAACTGGTCTCGGTCAACGAGGAACTGCAGTCGTCCAATGAAGAAATGGAAGCCTCCAAGGAAGAACTGGTGTCCTTGAACGAGGAGCTGCATACCGTCAATGCCGAACTAAGCGGCAAGATCGAGGAACTGGACCGCAGCAATAGCGATCTGCAGAACCTGCTGGAAAGCACGTCGGTCGCCACCATCTTTCTCGATCGCAAGCTGCTGATTCGATCCTTCACGCCGGCCGTGGCCGATATTTTCAAGATTCGCTCGATCGACCGCGGCCGCCCCTTGGCCGAGTTGGTCAGCCGGCTCAATTTGGCGGGATTGGAAGAGAACATTGCCAACGTCTTCCGTAGTGGGAAGCTCTTGGAGTGCAAGGTGGTAAGCAAGGACCAGCGTGCGCATTTCCTGCTGCGGCTGGCGCCTTATCTGAATGTCGAGGGGCAGGCCGACGGCATCGTCATCGCCTTCGTCGATATTACAGGCATGATTCATGCTGAGGAGCGCCAGAATGTGCTGATCGCGGAACTGCAGCACAGGACGCGTAATCTGCTGGCGGTCATTCAATCCATTGCGCAACAGACGCTGCCGGCCGATCCTGCTCTGCAGACTTTTCGCAGTCGCTTGTCGGCCTTGGGGCGTTTGCAGGGTCTGATTGGTGAAGCGGACGGCAATCTGGTTAATCTGGATGAGATCGTTCGGCTGGAGTTCAGTGCGCTGGGGATGGCCGATAGTGGACGTATCTCGATAGAAGGGCCGGTGGTTCCCCTGAGCGTAAGCAACGTCCAGACGATTGCGCTGGCCTTGCACGAACTGGCGACCAATGCGGTGAAGTACGGCGCGTTGAAGGATGATGATGCGCGCCTGGACGTGAGATGGGCCGTGGAAACCGATCAAGGTGGTGGGGAATTCCTGGCTATAGACTGGAACGAGCAAGGCGTGCAACGGGTGCCCGATGCCAGCAAGGTCGGTTTTGGCCGCCAGTTGATCGAAAAAGCACTGAAATACACACTCAAGGCCCGCAGCGAACTCCGCTTTAACCAGGACGGTATCTCGTGCAGGATCGAGATCCCACTGCCAGCCGGAGGTGGCAAGGCCTGAGGTTTTGGCGGCGAAGCGAATGAAAGACGAACCGAGAACATTGGAGGGCCGGCGTATTCTGGTGGTCGAGGATGACTACCTGGTGGCGCTGACCGTGGTCGAGTTGCTGGAGGACGCGGGCGCTGAAGTCATCGGCCCTTACTCCAACGCGCAAGAGGCCGTCGCGATGGTGACCAGCGGCGCCATGGAAATCGACGCAGGCATTCTCGACGTCAATCTGGATGGTGAAACGTCCTTCCCCGTGGCCGATGCGCTCGCCGCAAGACAGATCTTCTTCATCTTCGCCACTGGCTATGGCGGATCGGTATTGGGCGATCCCTATCAGAACTACCCCCGCTGCCAGAAACCCTTCGATCCCGCGGACTTGTTCCAGCGCCTGGCTGTCGGCACCGCGGCGCAAGCCGGGGAACAAGTCTCCGTTTCAGCTTCCCCGGCGCAAGAACGGGCTTCGGTCTTATCCCCCGGATTGGTAGACGGGACGGTCGCTCAAGCTGGCATCTGACCGATCCGCAGGCCGCCCGATTGCGCGGGCTTGGCCACGCTGGGGCCACGGTACTGCGTAGGCCTTGCGAACGTCAGGGGCACGTGAGCCCTTCGTTTTTTGCAACGGCGGTTTGCAATAAAGCAAATAATAAGAAAAAATGAGAGCGGTTCTCATTATCGTTATCGCGGCCGCCCGCCGCTGGACAGCTCGTGACCGTTCTCGACTCTACCTCCGCGCACACGGTGCAATCCCTGTACGTCCACCACCACGGCTGGCTGCGTGGCTGGCTGCAGCGCAAGCTTGGCGATGCCTGCGAAGCGGCCGATCTGGCCCATGACACGTTCGTGCGCCTGATGGGGTCGCGCCGCCTGGGCACGCTGAATGATGAACCGCGCGCCCTGATCACGCATATCGCCAAAGGCTTGCTGGTCGACCACTGGCGCCGCCGCCAGGTCCAGCAAGCATATCTGGAAACCTTGGCGCATCTGCCCGAGCCGCAGGCGCCATCGCCGGAAACGGAATTGATCGTAGTGGAGACGCTGCTGCGGATCGACGCCATGCTGCGAGGACTGCCCGCGCGCACGCGCCAGGCTTTCCTGATGGCGCAGCTCGACGGGCTGACCCTGCAGCAGATCGCGGATCAGACAGGCAGCACCCTGATCACCGTGCGTCGCGACATCCAGCGGGCGCTGGTGGGCTGCATGGCTTTGGCGGACTAAGTCGTGTCCCTTGAGAAAGTTTCCGCGGTGCGTGTCCCGCCCGCCGCTGCTGGCGCCTTGGGTGCATCCGGTGTTGCCGGTGTTGCTGGTACCGGCGCCCCTACTCGTGCCGGTGCTGGTGGCGCGGGTGCGGGGGGGCCGTCCCCGGCCCTGTTGGAAGAGGCCGCGGAGTGGGTGATGCGGTTTCGTTTCGACAGCCCACGAGCCGAGGACCGAGTCGCCTTCGCCGCCTGGCTGGCCCGCAGCGCCGAGCATGCTCAGGCCTGGGCTCGCGCCGAAAAAGTCATGGGCGCTTTCGATACCTTGCCCACGGGTCTCGGCAGCCAGGTTTTGCGTATGCCGCCCAAAGGGGCTGGCCGGCGCGCCATGCTGCGCGCCGGCATGGGGCTGGGGTTGAGCCTGCCGCTCGCCTGGCTGGCCTGGCGCGAACGTCCCTGGCAGGTGTGGATTGCCGACGTCTCGACAGGTACTGGCGAGCGGCGTCAGGAGACGCTGCGCGACGGCACGCAATTGGTGCTCAACACCGCCACCGCGGTGGATATCGCATTCACTGCCACCGAGCGGCGCCTGGTTCTGCACAAGGGCGAGATCCTGGTCACGACCGGCGCGGACGCGGGTACAGGTGCAGATACGAATGGGGCTGCGTATCGGCCATTTTTTGTCGATACGCCCGCGGGTTCCGTGCAAGCGCTTGGCACCCGCCTCGGCGTGCGCTGCCTCGACGATGGAGCAGTGCGTGTCACGGTGTTCGAGCATGCCGTGGCGCTCCGGCCCATGGACGGTGTCTCGCGGCGGTTGGACGCCGGCCAGCAGGCTCGCTTCGACCGCACTGGCGTCGAGTTGCCGCGCGCGGCGGAGGAGGGGGCCGACCTGTGGACCCAGGGCATGCTGCTCGCCCGCGACATGCGCCTGGCCGATGTGCTGGCGGAACTCGGCCGCTATCGCGTCGGCTTCCTGCGTTGCGACCCGGCCATCGCGGACATGCGGGTTTCTGGCGCTGTTTCCGTGGCGGATACGGACGCCGCGTTGGCGGCCTTGGCGCAGACCTTCTCCCTGCGCATTCGGCGTGTGAGCCGATATTGGGTTGCCGTCGGTCCGGCATGATTTTTTTTCGTTCTTGCCGGTTTGGCATGATCACTTTTTCCTTCTCGTCCGGAGTGGCATAGGAATACGCGGCGTGCGCCGCTTCTCTATTGCCGCTTCTCTATTGCATTCGGACCGAAGGAAACCCTTAGATGGCTACATACCGACCGCGCGTCACCCGTGTATCACGCGTCACGCGTGCCTCGCGCTCAGGCTCCCTGGTTCCGGCCGCCGCATGGCAGGCCCTGACCTTGACGACGTTGTTGGGCGCGTGCGCCGCTGCACATGCCGCGCCGTCGTCTGCCGCGCCTTCTTCTTCCGCCACCTCTTCTTCTGCTCCTTTGCCCCCCACCGCTGCGGGCGCGCGTGACTACGACATTGCGCCCGGCTCATTGGGCGACACCCTGGCGCGCTATGCCGCCGCCTCGGGCGTTCAGCTCGTCTTCGACCCCGCCTTGCTGGCGGGCCGCCAGAGTTCTGGCCTGCGCGGCACGTATGGCGTGCAAACCGGCTTCGATCGCCTGCTCGGCGGCAGCGGCTGGCGTGCCGTCCCGCGCGGCGCCGGCGTGTATGACTTGCAGGCCGTGCCGGCTGGCGCGGCGGTTACCGAATTGGACGCCGTCTCGGTGATCGGCAACGCGGACCAGTTGGCGCGGACGGAAGGTAGCAATTCATACACCACCCAGGCCGTGACGATAGGCAAGGGCGGCCAGACATTGAGGGAGATTCCGCAGTCGGTTTCGGTCGTCACCCGCAAGCAGCTGGACGATCAGAACCTGAACAATCTGTCCGACGCCATGCGTAACGTCACCGGCATTACCGTCGAAACCTTGAGCAGCGGCGGCAATATATCCAATTTCATTTCGCGGGGTTATGCGCTCGACACCATCATGGTCGATGGGATAAGCATGCCGGCCGGCGCGGGTAACCTGTCGACGGGTTTCGATCTCGCCATCTATGACCGCATCGAAGTGTTGCGTGGGCCCAGCGGGCTCTACCAGGGCAGTGGCGAGCCGGGGGGCAGCATCAATCTGGTGCGCAAGCGCCCCTTGGACAAATTCGGCTTCAGCGCCCAGACCACCGTCGGGTCCTGGGATTACTACCGCGCCGTCACCGACCTGAGCACCCCTTTCGACGAAGCCGGCAAGGTGCGCGGCCGCTTCATCGCGGCGTATGAACATCGCGGCTCCTTCATCGATCGGGTCGATGCCGAACATCCCACGCTGTACGGTGTCATCGAAGCCGACCTGACGCCCGCCACGACCTTGACCGCGGGCATCACGTGGCAGCGCGACCACTCCACGCCTTCGTTCGGACTGCCGGCCTATGCGGACGGCAGCCTGCTGGATGTGAAGCGCTCCACCAATGTCAGTGCCCAGTGGAACCGGCTGGTCGAGGAAACGACCGAGACGTTCGCCAACCTGGAGCATCGCCTGGCCGACGGCGGGGCGATCAAGGCCAGCGTCTTTCACCGCGACACCGATACGCCGACACGCCTGATGACGTGGGCGAACCGTGCGGTCGATCCCGCCACTGGCGATACGAGTGTCATCGGCTGGTCCTATCGCAATCACTGGCAGACCACTGGCGCCGACGTCAATTTGAATCTGCCTTTTTCGGCCTTCGGACGAGAGCATTCCCTGCTGGTTGGTGCCGACTACACCTATACGCGCAAGGCTTTCAGCTATGGCGGTGGTACGCAGTATCCGACCAACATCTATAACCCCGTGCGCAATATGCCGGATCCGGACTTCGAGCGGGTCAATGGCAACGAGTCGCGTACGTCGCAGCTTGGCCTATACACCCGCTTTAACTTCCAGGCCACGGACCGTCTGAAGGTGATCGCCGGGACGCGGCTTTCGTGGTGGCGCAACGATGCCCGCAACAACAACACGTATTTCGACGACTTCAGCCAGAACACCGACCGCATCAGTGGTCATTTCACGCCGTACACCGGCGTCATCTACGATCTGACGCCAGCGCTGTCCGCCTACGCCAGCTACACCACCATCTTCCAGCCGCAGACCGATACCGACGCGCAAGGCAGCACCTTGAAGCCGCGCACCGGCAAGCAATATGAGATTGGCCTGAAGGGCGAGTATCTGGACGGCCGTCTCAATACGCATGCGGCCTTGTTCAGGATGGAGGACCGCAACCGGGCCTTGGCGGATCCGGACGATCCCATGTTTTCGGTGGCGGCCGGCAAGGTGCGCAGCGAAGGCTTCGAGACCGAGGTCAGCGGTTCGCCCTTGCCGGGTTGGGACCTGGTGGCGGGCTATGCCTATACGCATACCAAGTATCTGGATGCGGACGTTGGTTCGCAGGGCACGTCGTTCAGCTCGATCACGCCGCGACACACGTTCAACTTGTGGACGAAGTATGCGTTCAGCCAGGAATCCTTGCGCGGCTTCAGCGTGGGTGCCGGCGTGCGGGTGAACAGCGGCTTTTATGAAGAAGAAAACGGCACGCGGTGGAACCAGGGTACGTACACCGTCGTGTCTGCCCAGGTCGGTTACCGCTATAACCGGCAATTGGAAAGCACGCTGACGGTGAACAACCTGTTCGATCGCGTGTATTACGAAAAGCTGGGCGGCGCCTCGCGGCAGAACTACTACGGCGCGCCGCGCAGCGTGATGCTGAATGTGCGGTATCAGTACTGATGATGTGGAGCAAGCGCGGCCTTACTTGACCGTCTGGATAACCTCGAAGCCTTCGAATTCGGGGTGACCCAGGTAGAGCGACCGCGTGCCGCCGCCGGCATTGCGATGCGCGGCGCGAAACGCTTCGGACTTGGTCCAGCCCTCGAAGGCCGCGTGATTCGTCCAGATCGTATGGCTGGAATACAGCACGTGATCGTCCTTCTTCGGACCTCGCAGTAGATGAAACTCGACGAAACCCGGCACGTCCTTCAGATGGGTGTCTCGACTGGTCCACAGTTGTTCAAATTCTTGCTCGGACCCAAGGGCAACTTTGAAACGGTTCATGGCAATGTACATAGGTGCTGTCCTTGCTTGAGTCGACGGGGCTTGTGGTGCTGGCGAGTGCTGCTGGCGGAGGCCAGGCTGGTCATGCTGCCAGGAGCGGATCGAACTAGCAACCGGCATGGGGGCAATCCGGCCGCAGGGGTGGGCCAAGGAATTCCACGTGCCATTGCCGTCCAAAGGCATTCAGGGCGTCACCGTCGAGCTTACCATCGCGCATGACATCGCCCAGCCCCAGGAAAAACGCGCTTGCATCCAGGGCTGGCAATATCTGGATGAACTGCCGTGCGGGGCGGTCAGTGATATTGACGAATGCGTGAGCTTCTCCACCGGGTACGGTGACGACGTCGCCAACGTTGGCCGTGAACCTGCTGCCATCCACTTCGAATAGATAGCGTCCTTCCAGGACATAGAAGATTTCGGTTTCCCGGTGGCGATGCAAAGGCGGTCCGAAGCCGGGAGCGTTGACCGTTTCAATCGCGGTCAATACGTTGCCTGTTGCGGCTGGCGGAACTCGTACGTGCAAAGTCAGACCGATCTGAGGAATCAGAATTGGCGGCTCTTGTTCCTTGGAATGAAGGAAGCTGAAAGACATTTTGTTCCCCCTGATGTTGATAGCGCTTGCGGTGGTGGCGGTGGGAGTGGCAGTAGCAGCAGCACTAGCAGCACCAGTAGCACCAGTAGCAGCAGTGGCGGTCCCTCCAAAGCCATAGCCTTGGAAGGGACCTGGCGCGGTTATTTTTTATTCATTCCTACCAAAGCGTCGCGCAGCTTGATCGTGGGGTTCTCGGAACATTGCTTGACCAGCATTGGGGTCCTCGTGGCGATTCCGTCGACATCCAACACGGCTTCCTCCGGTCTATCCCTCTTGTCGAGCGCTTCGGCGAAACTGACGACGATGGGTCGATACGATTCCTGCACGCCGAGGAAGTCCTGGCATTCCCATAGGGCAAGGGGTTTCTTTGCGTCGGCGCCATGGCTGGTCGCCGAAAAAGCCAACGGTGCAACAAGACAAATCGCCAATAGGTGCTTTTTCATTGTGAAGCTCCTGGTTGTCCTGCAAGGATGAATGGCTTCTTGATCGTGAGCGAATACTCACGCATGGACGATAAGCATTGGATAAAGCGGGGTCAACCTGCCAAACGTGCTTCCAAGCGTGCACGGGGGAGGTAGCGCAAAAATTCAGCGCGGACCATGTCGGTTATCGCAGGGGTTGCCCGACAGGATGTCTCCTTGTGGACGAGCGGATCGCTACATCCGCACGAATTCTGCCGATGCCGATGCCGATGCCAGTGCCAGTGCCAATGCCGGTGCCAGTGCCAGTGCCAGTGCCAGTGCCAGTGCCAGTGCCAATGCCAATGCCAGTGCCATTGTCTGGATTCGCTCCTATTGCTATTCGAGGTGGCGTTTTTTCCTGATTGCGCTCCGCAAGATGCATCCAATCGGGTCCACGCTTCGTATGTAGGGAAGTGTGCGATGCGCAGAGTGCGTAAAAGCTTTACCCGTAACGACGGCAACGCCTGCATCCCCGGCAACGCCATCAACGCGGTTTCCTCAAGCTGAAACGCGCTGTCGTCGCGCACCACGCGTCACCGTAAATAACTCGTTTCATTGCTTGAATGTGATGGTTATCTGCCCGCGCGGCAGCACGCCCCTGTTCAGCATGCGTCGCTGCGCTCGATGAAGGCATCGGCACCTACATGGGATCGTTCGATCAACAGATCCATTAGGTTGGGAATCACGGTTTCCGTGAGTCGTACTCCTTGTGCGTAGAAAACGCTTGATGAAGGGAGATACGGCCCCAAGTCGCGAAGCAGAGAGCTAACGCTAAGTTCAAAAATGAGAAGGCCCAAACATGTTGCCAGACTAGCCAGCGACAGAGGTTTGGGCGCGATTGCCGAAATTATTGGCGACCTAGAATGGAGAGTCAAGGGACGGATGCCCCGTACCCGAAGTAGATGGATCGTATCGGACACGATCATCTACGGCACGTCCAATGGGGATAAAGTATGCCCACCTTCAACCAGCAGAACAGGAACCGTGATGAACGAGCTGCAATCGCGTGCGCGAGTTATTGCCGGAAAACTCAAGCAGCGTGGCCATACACTGGGTACGGTGGAGAGTTCAGCGGGCGGTCTGATCGCCGCCAGTCTGCTTTCCGTGCCGGGCGCTTCGGCATACTTTATCGGCGGCGCCGTCGTCTATACGGCCCAGTCCCGTCATGCGCTGCTCGATCTGCCTTTGACGTTGCCAGATGGCATGCGATCCGCGACGGAAGGCTATGCGGCTTTCCTGGCCGAGGGGCTGCAACGCAAGTTGCAGACAACCTGGGTGCTGGCGGAAACCGGCGCCAGCGGACCGAGCGGGAATCGCTATGGCGATGCTGCAGGCCATGCCTGTCTGGCGGTACGTGGACCGCAGGGTGCAACCATTACCGTTGAAACCGGCGACGCGGATCGCGAACGCAATATGCAGGCGTTCGCCGCTGCGGCTTTGGACCTGCTGGATCAAATGCTCGATCGCGAGGCTGAATCGTCATAGGCCATCGGCCATCGGCAGTCACAGGTCATAGGTCATAGGTCACAGGTCACAGGTCATAGATCATAGGTCACCGCGCGGGGCGAGGATCTTCTTTGGATTCTTCAGTGTTCGACCTGACCCCCGCCTGTGGTGCAGCTTGCTTGTGATAATTCGCCAGCTCGGACATGCGCAGGCTTGGCGGGACCAGCAGGCGATGCGCGCGATGTTTGCCCTGTCCAAGCCGTTGGGCGTGGTAGATACCGGTATGTCCGGAGAAGAGGTATGCCGCCACGCAGCCGATGGCGGCGAGGGGGCCGATCTGGGCCCCGAACAACTCCATCGTCATCAACGTCGTCGCAATCGGCGTATTCGCCGCGCCAGCGAACACCGCGACGAAGCCGATTGCCGCGAGCAGGCCGACTGGCATATGGAGAATGGGCGATAGGGCACTGCCCAGCGTCGCGCCGATGTAGAACAGGGGGGTGACTTCCCCGCCCTTGAAACCCGAGCCCAAGGACGCGACGGTGAATGCCATCTTCCCCAAGAAATCCCACGGATGGGACGGTTCCTGGAAGGCGCGGACGATCTCCGGTATCCCCAGTCCTATGTATTGGTAGGCGCCCAGTACATATACGGCGGTAGCGATGACGATACCGCCGACCAGCGGACGCAAGGGCGCGTAGGGTATATAGCGCTTCACCGTGGCGCCCAGCTTATGGGTGGATACCGAGAACAGCATGCCGACGATGCCGAAGAGAATGCCGGCAGCCACCACGGCGATGACGCTCCAGAATGCCACCGGGACCATCTGGCCCACGACGTATTGCGTGTGATGCACACCCCATGCCAGGCAGACCTGATCCGCGATGATGCCGGCCAGGACGCAAGGTAGCAGGGCGTCATAGCGCATGCGGCCGACGGCGAGCACTTCCAACCCGAAGACGGCGCCCGCAAGCGGCGTCCCGAACACGGAGGCAAAGCCCGCGCTCATCCCGGCCATGAGCAGGACGCGGCGGTCTTCCGCCTCGAGCCTGAAGATGCGAGTGAACTGGTCGGCGAGTGCGCCGCCCATTTGTACCGCCGTCCCTTCCCGGCCTACGGAAGCACCAAAAAGGTGGGAAACGACCGTGGCGCCCAGCACCAGGGGCGCCATGCGTAGCGGCACCACTTTCCGGGGATCGTGGATTTCATCGATGATGAGGTTATTCCCGGCGTCGACGGATTTACCCAGCCGAAGATAAATGAGGCCTACGCAGAACCCGGCGATCGGCAGGAGCCAGATGATCCAGGGGTGGGTTTCGCGCCAATGGGTTGCCTGGTCCAGCGCGAGCAGGAAGAAGGCGGACGCGCTGCCCGAGAGCGCGGCGATCAGGCTGGCGATGACGAGCCACTTGCCGAGGTAGGGCAACAGATCGAACTGTTCGAATCGGGGGAATCTGTTCATTGGTCGAAAGGCACAAAAGTTTTCGGCCTGACCAAGGACATTGAGCGTATGCGCGAACGCCTACAGCCCCAACATAAAAGTCAGGTTCTGTAGGCGTCATCAACCGCGAAGATTCGCGGTGGTTAATGGAGGAACACCATCTCCAGGCCGCAAGTATACGTTGCCGGCATGATAAAGGCCGCTTTCAAGAAGCGGCCTTTATTTTTGAATCTGGTGCCCGGGGCCGGAATCGAACCGGCACGCCTTGCGGCGGGGGATTTTGAGTCCCCTGCGTCTACCAATTTCACCACCCGGGCGGATCGTGCGCGGTAAGCCCTAATGGGCTACGCGTTGGTGCAGAGGCCGCAATTATAGCGGGTTCGGGAAATTTTGCCTGGCGGGCGTTTTTGCCCCTATTCGCAGCGGACAGATTCGCTATCCGCCGGCGGTGGGTGTGCGCCCTACAGACCGTTTTTCCAGGGGAGGAGCCACCCACCCGGCTGTCGAAGTCAAAGCCGATTCCTCGCTCCTAAGCCCGCAGCGCCTCCTCATCCATCCCCTCATCATTGCGAAACGTCGGTTTGGTTTTGATTATTAGCGCGCATTCGCACTTTTTGACGTGCCGCGTGGCTTGGTTATCATGGGGCCCCTTGAAATATCTTCTTCCAACCCTATCCTTACGGCTGCTGGATCCGGCCGCCGTCAGCGGCGCACCAGCCGCTTGTGCATCCCGTAGCCAATTGGCATTCCATCCTTCCCACCAGACCTTGAAGATTTCGACATCATGAACGAAACCGTCTCCTCTACCCCGTCCGAAACCCTGGGCTTCCAGGCCGAGGTGAAGCAGCTGCTGCACCTTATGATCCATTCGCTCTACAGCAACAAGGAAATCTTCCTGCGCGAGCTGGTGTCGAATGCCTCGGACGCCTGCGACAAGCTGCGCTTCGAAGCCATCGATAACGCCGCTCTGCTCGAAGGCGATGGCGACCTGGCCATCCAGGTGGACTACGACAAGGCCGCTCGCACGATCACGATCTCCGATAACGGTATCGGCCTGACCCGCGATGAAGCCGTCGCCAACCTGGGCACCATCGCCCGGTCCGGCACCAAGGAATTCTTCTCCAAGCTCACCGGCGACAAGCAGAAGGACGCGCAACTGATCGGCCAATTCGGCGTCGGTTTCTATTCTTCCTTCATCGTCGCCGACAAGGTCACGGTGATCACGCGCCGCGCCGGTGCCCCCGCTCAAGACGCGGTGCGCTGGGAATCGGACGGCCAGGGCGAATTCACCATCGCCGCCGCCGAAAAGGCCACCCGTGGCACCGACGTCATCCTGCACCTGCGCGAGGACGAAGACGAACTGCTCAGCGGCTGGAAGCTGCGCGAGATCCTGCGCCGTTACTCGGACCACATCTCCCTGCCCATCCGCATGGTCAAGGAAGAATGGGACGCCGAAAAGGGTGAGCAAGTCCGCAAGGACGAACTGGAAACCGTCAACCAGGCCAACGCCCTGTGGACGCGCTCCAAGGGCGATATCACCGACGAGCAGTATCAGGAGTTCTACAAGCACGTCGCCCACGATTACGATGACCCGCTGGCCTGGTCGCACAACCGCGTCGAAGGCCGCAGCGAATACACCCAGCTGTTGTACGTCCCCAAGCACGCCCCCATGGATATGTGGGATCGCGACGGCCGCCGCGGGGTGAAGCTGTACGTAAAACGCGTCTTCATCATGGACGACGCCGAACAGCTGCTGCCGTCCTACTTGCGCTTCGTGCGTGGCGTGATCGACTCCGCCGACCTGCCGCTGAACGTCTCACGCGAAATCCTGCAGGAAAGCCGTGACGTGCGCGCCATCCGCGAAGGCTCGGCCAAGCGCATCCTGTCGCTGCTGGAAGACATGGCGGAAAACCGCAAGGACGATTACGTCACGTTCTGGTCCGAATTCGGCCAAGTGCTGAAGGAAGGCACGGGCGAAGACCAGTCCAACCTGGAGCGCATCGCCAAGCTGCTGCGCTTTGCATCCACCAACTCGGGCGACGACACGCAGTCGGTCTCGCTGGCCGACTACGTGTCGCGCATGAAGGAAGGCCAGGACAAGATCTACTACGTCACCGGCGAAAGCTATTCCGCCGCCAGCAACAGCCCGCATCTGGAAATCTTCCGCAAGAAGGGCATCGAGGTGCTGTTGCTGTGGGAGCGCGTGGACGAATGGATGCTGTCCTATCTGCGCGAATTCGACGGCAAGTCCCTGGTGTCGGTCGCCAAGGGCGGCCTGGACCTGGACGCCTTGGCGGACGAGGAAGAAAAGAAGCGCCAAGCCGATGTACAGGAAGAGTTCAAGCCGCTGGTCGAACGCCTGAAGACTTCCCTGGGCGACAAGGTGGCCGATGTGCGCGTGACGCTGCGCCTGGTCGACTCGCCGGCCTGCATCGTGGTCGGGCAAAACGAACTGAGCCCCAATCTGCTGCGCATGCTCAAGGCCGCGGGACAGCAGGCACCCGACGTCAAGCCGACGCTGGAAATCAACCCGGAACACGCGCTGGTCCAACGCATCCGCGACGCCAGCGAGGGCGACTTCGCGCAGTGGGCCGAGTTGCTGCTGGACCAGGCCATGCTGGCTGAAGGTGGCCAATTGGCGGACCCCGCGGGTTTCGTCAAGCGTCTGAATGCGCTGCTGTTGAAAGCTGCTTGATGCCGGCTTGCTGAGAATGCCGTCTTGCCTTGCGGAGCAAGGCGACTCCAGGCAGTGCTTGTAAAGGGCCAGGTTTCCCGGAAACCCGGCCCTTTCTCATGAGGGAATCGGACATGGCCTGATCCCGGAACATGGACGGCCGAAAACCGGTGAGTGATTGCCTCTGATCCGCGCAGAATCGTTGGGCGGAAGCGCTGATTCTTCCAGCGCGCCAGTGACGAATTTTCTTCAGACTCGTCGATTTTTTCCAATCCCCAAATGATCGCGAACCTTATGGCCGCCACGTATCGGCGCCGGCATTCTGTTCTTTTAAGAACGTGCCCATGGTTTGCCTATGTTCATCCAGAGACCGCCGCGGTTGAGTTTCCACGGTTCCGCGGAGATCGATCACCCGATCGATCCAAATACGCCCACCCCCGTCACGCAGCCGGGGGGGCGAGACCTTTCTTCCCTGCTAGGGGTGCTTGAAAACCAGAGCGGTATTGCGCCTGCTCACCTGTTGCCCTTCCAGGCCTATGCCGCCAAGACGGACTGCGTGATCGGCGTCCGTATGGTCGAGTCCACCGCGACCGGTCTGATCCAGGCCGGATATCCGACCAAGA
Organism: Bordetella sp. LUAb4; assembly: GCF_021325795.1. GTDB lineage: Bacteria > Pseudomonadota > Gammaproteobacteria > Burkholderiales > Burkholderiaceae_B > Bordetella_C. The sequence goes on from NZ_JAHPZX010000003.1 coordinate 582,420, forward strand.
ATTTCCTGGTGAAGGGGAAAAGCGCTTCGTGGGGGCCTCAGGCGGGGCTCATTTGCGTGAATCAAGGTTTCAGCAAATTGGAGGATCGGGATGCCGCGCGGATCGAGAAATTCAATGGCTTGGTCCGGCACTGCGTGGCGCAAGGACATGCCAGCGTGGGTGCATTGGTATTGCCGCGTGAGCGCCTGGAAGCGTTGCAAGGCCTTCTTTCCAGGCAGGCCGGCAATCAGGCAAACGACCAGGGCAGGCGCCAGGATGCCCCGGCCTTTGCCATCGCCGATACCCTCGATGGCGGCGATATCGTGATCGATGCGCGGGGTCCCAGCGGCGCCTCCTACCGCTTCGAGGGCCGCCTGACGGCACCCCTGCAATATCGCATCGACTATGAGGGCAAGCCGCTACAGGTCCTGTTCCCCGCGGTCCCCAAGCCGGGCGGCGAGCAGGCGGCTCCCGCGTCGCCGTATCGGCCCTTGCCTCTCACTGCTGATTACGACCTGCTACTTGTCGGGCCGGCGATGGCCTCCCTGGGCGCGGATGACAACCTGCCATTGCATGAAGTGCATCCCGCAAAAGCCATTGAGCTATACAGCCATTATTCGAGAGCCTCGCGCAAGGACGTCATCGCGACGTCCGGAGTCAATCCCTATTACCAGAAGTCGTTCTACAAAAAAGAAGACAAGCTGCTGGGCAATGTGTCGCGCCGGATTGCTCACATGATCCCGGAAATCAATCGCCATGTGGTCGGGGCCGATGCCCCTTGGGTGGTGCATCACAATGCCGATTCGGGGAGCCCGGCCACCGACCCGGCCAGCAATTACCCGGCGACGTTTTTCCTGCCGCGGAAGATAGGGCGGTTCGGGGAAATATGCGTCGTCGAGGACAGCCAGACTTTGTCCGAGCTGATTACCACCGCCAAAGCCGCCGGGTATCACATGCCCGTGAATCCTGTCTGGAGCGGCGAACCCGGCCTGGATCGGGACAGCGTCTACCGCCCTAGCTTTCGCAGGGCGCGGCAGGCGCTGGCGGTCAATCTGCCGTCGCGTCACAGGGCTTGATGCCCGCGCCGGCGGATCTGTGCCGCAGCGCTATCCGTACCCCGCTATTCGTACCCTCAACCCGGCGGCAAGGACCTGCGCAGGAAGCCGCACGTGGCGCCGAAGCGCTGCCAGTCGAAGGCGGGGCCGGGGTCGGTCTTGCGGCCCGGCGCGATATGTTCGTGGCCCCAGGCATGGGTCAACGGGTAGCGCGCCTTGAGCGCCACCGTCAGCCGCCCCAGCATCGCGTATTGTTCATCGGTATAGGGCAGCACGTCCGTGCCTTCCAGTTCTACACCCAGGGAAAAATCGTTGCATCCTTCACGGTCATGCAGACGCGACACGCCGGCATGCCAGGCGCGCTTGTCGGTGGCAACGAACTGCTGGACGGCGCCATCACGCCGGACGAAGAAATGCGCGGCGACGCGTAGGCCCCGCAGGTTCTCGAACCAGGCGTGCGCCGCGTAATCCAGGCGGTTGCAGAACAGGTCCTCGACGTGCGGGCCGCCGAGTTCGCCGGGCGGCAGGCTGATATTGTGTATGACCAGCAGGCTGACCGCCGTGCCGCGCGGCCGCTCATTGAAATTGGGCGAGGGGGTCAACGAAACGCCGCGTCCGGGCTTGAGCCAGCCGTGTCGGTCCAATTGCAAAGACATGCGATCTCCCATGATTGGTCTGCCGCCATCCCGCGCAAGAATGGCTCAATGCGAGCGCGCCACGCCGAGTCGGGCATGTTCCTGCCCGCAATACGTTTCCCCGGCGTTGAGCACCGCTTCCGAACGCGGCAAATGGATGCCGCAATGCGCACAACGCACCATCTGCTCGGCCTGTTGCACGGCGGCCGGGCGGGCGGGGCGGCTGCTCTGCGCGCCGGCCTTGGCCCCAGTGCCTGCATTGCCCGCATTGCCGCGGCCGCCCTGTTGTTGCCTTGCCTGTTCACGCGCCTGTTGCTGCGCCGCGCGCGCGCCGGCACGCGCGGCGATGCGCGCAACCGTCAGGATAACCAGTCCGATGACGAACCAGAAAATCAGCTTACCCACTTCATCCTCGATGCAAAATCACTTCCAGTACGAACCGGCTGCCGGTGTAAGCCAGGATCAGCAGGGCAAAGCCGGCCAGGGTCCAGCGCAGTGCCACGCGGCCGCGCCAGCCCTTCAGATACCGGCCCAGCAGCAGCACCCCGAACGTCAACCAGGACAGCAGCGTGAAAACCGTTTTGTGATCGAAGGGTAGCGGTTTTCCGGTCAATTCGTATGACGCGATGGCGCCGGTGCAGACGGTCAGGGTCAGCACGGTAAAGCCCACTGAAATCAGGCGGAACAAAAGATATTCCTGCATCAGCAGGGGCGGCTGCACGTCCAGGACGCGGCCGACGATGCTGGCCTGGCCCGCGGCACTGGGTGGGCGGTGCAGGTGGCGATCCAGCAAGGCCATCAAGCCGGCGTGCAGCGCCGCCACGGTCATCAGGCCGTAGGCGGCCAGGGCAATCATCAGATGGGTACGCAGCCAGGGGTTGTGCGCATGTGGCACTACCTGGCCCTGGGGGAACAGCGCGGCCAGGGCGGTGGTCAGGGTGGCGGCGGGCAGCAGCAACAATTGCAGGCCGTCGATACGCACCAGCAGGCTTTCCAACCAGAAGATCACCATGCCCAGCCAGACCGCCGCGGACAGCGCCAGGGCCCAGCCGACGAATAGCGATTCGCCCCCCAGAATGCTCTGATACAGGGCGATGCCCTGCAAAAGCAGGGCTCCCAACAGGCACAGGCGGTTGGTTCGGCCCGCCTGTTGGACGTCCTGGGTCCTGCTCAGCCGGCGCCACAGCGACCCGGCCAGCACCGCGTAAGCGACGGCGGCGGCCGTGTGAAATACAATGCCTGTTGACATAGAACCCGTATCTTCGATGTGGCCTGGGCGCGACTGGCGCTCCATGGCGCGAAACCGCGCCGTTCTGGCCACGAGTTAGCCGACTAGTTTAAGCGGAAACGCATCTCATGCTCGATAACCTTACCCAGCGCCTGTCGCGCGTCGTCAAGACGTTGCGCGGTGAAGCCCGGCTTACCGAGGCCAATACGCAGGAAATGCTGCGCGAAGTGCGCATGGCGCTTTTGGAGGCCGATGTTTCCCTGCCCGTGGTGCGCGACTTCGTCGCCCGCGTCAAGGAAAAGGCCCTGGGCGAAGAAGTCGCCACCAGCCTGAGTCCGGGGCAGGCCCTGGTAGGCCTGGTCCACAAGGAATTGACGGCTCTCATGGGCGGCGACCTGGGGCCGGACGCGGGTGAGTTGTCCCTGGCGACCCAGCCGCCCGCCGTCATCCTGATGGCGGGTCTGCAGGGCGCCGGCAAGACCACCACCACCGGCAAGCTGGCGCGCTGGCTGTCCGAGGGCAACCACATACAGAACGGCCGCAAGACCGGCAAGAAGAAAGTCCTGGTGGTCAGCGCCGACGTCTACCGTCCGGCCGCTATCGACCAGTTGAAAACCGTCGCGGCCCAGGTCGGCGTCGACTTCATGCCCTCCGATCCCAGCCAGAAGCCGGAAGAGATCGCGCGCAACGCCGTCGACCACGCCCGCCGTTTCCACTACGACGTGCTGATTCTGGATACGGCCGGCCGCCTGGGTATCGACGAGGCCATGATGCGCGAGATCCGCGCACTGTATGACCTGGTCAAGCCCATCGAAACTCTGTTCGTCGTCGATGCCATGCAGGGCCAGGATGCGGTCAACACCGCCAAGGCCTTCGCCGATGCACTGCCGCTGACCGGGGTGGTGCTGACCAAGCTGGACGGCGATGCGCGCGGCGGCGCGGCCCTGTCCGTGCGTCACGTCACCGGCAAGCCGCTGAAATTCGTCGGCGTCTCGGAAAAGCTCGACGGCCTGGAAGCGTTTTATCCCGACCGCATGGCACAGCGCGTCCTGGGCATGGGCGACATCGTCTCCCTGGTCGAGCAGGCGCAGAAGAATATCGACATCGCCGAGGCGCAGAAGCTGGCGTCCAAGCTGAAGTCGGGCAACAAGTTCGACCTCAACGACTTCCGCGAGCAGCTAGGGCAGGTCAAGAAGCTGGGCGACATGGGTTCCTTGCTGGAAAAGCTGCCGGCCCAGTTTCAGCAAGCGGCGGGGCAATTGCAGAACGGCCAGGCCGACAAGCAATTGCGTCGCACCGAAGGCATCCTCAATGCCATGACCCCGACCGAACGCGCCAAGCCTGAATTGATCAAGGCCTCGCGCAAGCGTCGCATCGCCACGGGCGCCGGCGTGCCGGTGCAGGAGGTCAATCGCCTGCTGGCCCAGTTCGACCAGATGCAGGGAATGATGAAGCAGATGAAGAAGGGCGGCATGGCCAAGATGATGCGGGCCATGGGCGGTCTGAAGGGGCTGGGCAAGCTCGGCGGGATGCGCTGAGTCTGGTTCTGCGATCCACCGTTCCAGCGGACGGCGCCTGCGGGCGCCGTTTGCGCTTGGGCGACCACAAAAAAAGAAGGCCAGGCTTGGAGGCCTGGCCGATCTGCCCAACACGGAAGGGGAAGATCCGTGCTGGAATTGCCTGTCGAAAATGCTGCGGAAGTCCGACAGGCATTGAGTGAGATTATCGGTAGTCGTCGCGAAAGGTGACGCAATGATGTGTAACGATGTGCGTAGTACTTATGCACAATAGCTTGCTCTGCAATAAACACAGGCGCTGCGGCTTTGTCTTGTCCCCATTGCAAACCGGGATCCGATAGCCCGCGCTCTACCCGTAAACCGTTCTAACCACCGCCGACCGCCACCACTATCTCCAATTTGTCATCTTGGTTGAGAGATGTAATTTCGTGCTGACTTTTCGGAACAATTTCGCCGTTTCGTTCAACCGCGATGCGCTTGCCGGTGTAACCCAGCAGGTCAATGAGCTGAGTAACGGTTGCACCGGAAGGAATATCGCGAGGCTGGCCGTTGAGTTGGATGTTCATGGTGAGGCAGAGGAATGTCGGTTGAGGCGCGGTGCCGGTTCAGGCCGCGTAACGGTTCAGCGACTGCAGAAGCAGCGCCAGGATGCCCGGTTCGTCGAACGCGTGGCCCGCGTCCGGAACGATATGGAAATCCGCCTGTGGCCAGGCACGATGTAGATCCCAGGCGGTGCGCACGGGCGTGCAGGCGTCGTAACGTCCTTGCACGATGACGCCGGGGATCCCGCTCAGCTTATGGGCGTCGCGGATCAGTTGGCCTTCTTCCATGAAGCCGGCGTTGATGAAGTAGTGATTCTCGATGCGTGCGAAGGCCAGTGCCGCCTGGTCGGCCGCATGGCTTTGCTGATGGCGGGCGCTGGGCATCATCGTGATGGTGCTGTCTTCCCACTTGCTCCACGCCTTGGCGGCGCGCAGGCGTTGCGCCTGGTCCGGGCCGGTCAGGCGGCGGTGGTAGGCGGCGACCAGGTCGTCGCGCTCATCGACGGGGATGACGCTGAGATAGTCTTCCCATAGATCGGGGAACAGATTCGAGGCGCCTTCCTGGTAGAACCAGTCGATCTCGCTCTTACGGATCGTGAAAATGCCGCGCAGGATCATTGCCGATACGCGCGCCGGATGGGTCTGGCCATAGGCCAGCGCCAGCGTCGATCCCCAGGAGCCGCCGAACACCAGCCACTGCTCCACGCCCATCACGTCCTTGCGCAGGCGTTCGATATCGTCGACCAGATGCCAGGTGGTGTTGTTCTCCAGGCTGGCGTGAGGTTGCGAGCGGCCGCAGCCGCGCTGGTCGAACAGCAACACGTTATAGCGGCTGGGATCGAACAACTGGCGGTGCACGGGAGAGCAGCCGCTGCCGGGACCGCCGTGCAGGAATACCGCGGGTTTGCCTTGCGGGTTGCCGCATTTCTCCCAATAGACCTGGTGGCCGTCGCCGGTATCCAGATAGCCGTGGGCGTAGGGGTCGATCGCGGGGAAGCGCATTCAGGCGACTCGTTTGAAAATCAGATCCCAGACGCCGTGCCCCAGGCGCAGGCCGCGCGTCTCGAATTTGGTTTGCGGACGGTAGTCCGGGCGGGGGGCGTAATCCTTGGCCGTATTGGCGAGCATGGGTTCGGCGCTGAGGACTTCCAGCATTTGTTCGGCGTAGTTTTCCCAGTCCGTGGCGCAGTGCAGGTAACCGCCCGGGGCCAGGCGGCTGGCCAGCAGCTTGATGAAGGGCGGTTGGATCAGGCGGCGCTTGTGATGGCGTTTCTTGGGCCAGGGGTCGGGGAAATAGATATGCACGCCGGCAAGGGAGTCGGGCGCGATCATGTCGCGGACCACTTCGACGGCATCGTGCTGGATGATGCGGATATTCGGCACGCCGGAGGCTTCGATGCGCTTGAGCAGGGAACCTACGCCGGCGTTGAAGACTTCCACGCCAAGGAAATTGTCCTCGGGGCGGGAAAGCGCGATTTTCTCGGTGGTTTCGCCCATGCCGAAGCCGATTTCCAGGATCGTGGGGGCGGCGCGGTCAGCGAAGGCCTTCGGGACGTCCAGACGGCGGGGGGCGTAGGGAACGGACCACTGTTCCAGCAGCCGGTCCAGGGCGTCGCGCTGGCCTTGCGTGATGTGGCCACGGCGGTGGACGAAGCTGCGGATATGGGTTTGGTGCGCGGGGTCGCCCGCGGCGCCTGGCTGGGGGGCGCTGATTTGCGCATCAAACGCGCCGGCGGCGCCCTGATCAGCTGCGGCACGGCCGGTATCGGCCGCACTGAGAGCGGCCGCTGCGCCGCTGGTCGCGGGCGGCTGGCTGTCGTTCGAGTCGTCGGCGGGCGGCTGATCCGCGGCGCCGGCAGAGGAGGAGTGCGTGTTCATAGGGCGCCATTGTAGTAGGGCGGCGCCAGGGTGCGGGATTGTGGAGGATGAAGTTACAGGGCGCCCGCGTCTTCACCCCGGGAGACCTAACCCCGGGGTAAAGCAGAGGCTACCAGGTGTCTTCCTCAGCCCGCGCGGTTACGTTCGATGATTTGGATCGTGCGTCTGATGGCGTCTGCCGCGGCCGCGTGGTTCTGGGAAAAGTTCAGGCGGATACTGTCCGTTGCGTCCTTGCTGAACTCCGTGCCCGGGGTAACCGTGACGCCGGCCTGCAGGCGTAGCGCCCGTGTGAATTGCGTCAGGTCGATGCGCAGCTTGGGAAGGCGCGGGAAGATGTAGCTGCCCGCTTCGGGGGCGCGCACCTCAAGGCCAGGTACGTCCCTGAGCAGGCTCAGCAGGTCGTCCCGAATGGCTTGATGCTTGCGAATCCGGTCGGCCATCCAACCCGCGGGTTCGTTGAACCAGGTATTGAGCACTGCTTGGCAATAGCCCGGGGCGCGCAGCGACACGATGGCCTGCAGTTTTTCCATGCGGTCCAGGAGGTGCTCGGCGCCGAATGCGACACCCAGTCGAAAGCCGCTCAGTGACTCCGTTTTCGACGGTCCCATGATCGTCACGACCTGCTTCGGGTCGATCCCCGCGGCCCGCAGATGGGTGTAGTCGCGCCCGGGATACAGCAGCCTCGAATAGAGCTGGTCGACGATGACGGTGATGCCATAGCGGTTCGCCAGGCTGGCGATCGCGTCGATTTCCTGCTTCGAATAGATGACGCCGGCGGGGTTGTTGGGGTTCGAGAAGAGGAACGTCTTGATGCCTTGCTTGAACGCGGCTTCCAGCTTGTCGAGGTCGATACCCGCCTTGTCCTGCGATTGCAGATGGTTCATCGGGATGGGAACGACTTCCGCGCCGATGAATTCAACCAGCTTGCGGTTGGCGAAGTAGTCGGGTGTCACAATGGCCACCTTGTCGCCGGGGACGACGGTGGCGCCGATTGCCAGGAACAAGGCCCCTTGGGTGCCGGGTGTGATGATGAGTTGATTCTCGGCGGAGACCGGGGCGCCGGTGAATCCGGCCAGGTGCTTCGCTACGCGCTCGCGGATCGCGGCTTGTCCGCGATATTCCGTATAGGCCTGGGCGCCGCCCTGTTCGAAGCCGTCCACGAACGCATCGAGGGAACCTGGGGTAGGGGCGAAGGCCGATTCGTTGACGTCGCCATGGGAAAAGTCGACGGGCGTACCAGGGATGACATCGCCGGTGCCCGCGGCATCCTGGCCGTCGGCGCGTTGGCGGATCTCCTGGCCAGGGGCGTTATCGGTGCCGAGTTTCTTGAATTTTTCTTCGATGGTCGTCATGGCTGTCTCTCGAATTGGTTGGGCCGGGCGTGCCGCTCTTCATTTCCATGCTTGACCGGGGCAAGCATGGCCAGGGGCTTCGACTGCAATACTAGCGCCGAAGCAATCAATAAAAACCGTGATAATTGCGGCTTCAGAACAATCATTTTGCGTGGATTGGAAGCGCTCGGCCGATATGGATACTGAATTCCTGGAGAGTCTCTTGATGGTGATCGACCACGGCTCCGTGGCGGAGGCCGCGCGCAGGCTGGGCATTTCCCCCACGGCGGTTGCGCAACGTATCGGCGTGCTCGAGGAGCAGGTGGGGACGCGCCTGGTCGCGCGGGTGGGCCGCACGGTCAAGCCCACCGTGGCCGGTGCCGCCGTCGTGGAGCGCGCGCGCGATATCGTCAGGGACGTGGAGGACCTGCGGGCTGTCGCCAGTGCGGGGCGGGTGGAGGGCGAGTTCAAGTTGGGCGCGACATCGTCGGCGATCATCGGACTGCTGCCTCCCGTGCTGAAGCGGTTGGCGAGCAAGCATCCTGGGCTGGAGCTGCACGTCACGCCCGGTGCGTCGACGGCGCTCTATGAGAAATTGCTGGCTAACGAGATAGACGCGGCCCTGCTGGTCGAGCCGCCTTTTCCACTGGGCAAGGCGTATTCGTGGTCGACTGTGCGGATCGATCCCTACGTTTTCCTGGCGGCGGCGACGCTCAAGGACACACCGCCGCGTGAGCTCGTGCGCGGCCAGCCTTTCATCCGTTATGACCGCAAGGTTTGGGGAGGACGGCTGGCCGATACCTGGTTGCGTTCCCACCGTTACCGCCCGACGGAGCGTTTCGAGCTGGACGCACTCGATGCGATCGCGGTGTTGGTCGACCAGGGGCTGGGCGTGTCATTGGTGCCCGACTGGCACGGCCCCTGGCCGGAGGGAATACGGCTGGCGAAGATTCCGGTTCCGGTTGATCCGATCTACCGGAAAACGGGATTCCTGTGGCCGCGCAACAGCTTGCACTTGAGGCAGATCGAGACCTTGGTGGCCGAGGCACTTGGCGCGTTTCGGGTGTCAACGTTGGATTGAGGTGGATCGCGGTACAGGCGGTGGTTCTTGTGCGGCCCGATGAGTCAAACGCTATCTACCCGAGGCAATCCATCGTTCGCGGAAACGGGCGGATATGAATATGAGAAACGGTGCTTTGCGGCCCCTTACACCGCGCTGATATGTTCTCCGCTTCCGCCCATGCTCATCCCTGAGTGGGGCTACGAAGTGTAGGAAGCATTAGCTGTGTCAGTGTCGAATAGAACGTCGTCTGCAAGAGCCGGTTCCAGCCGCCGGGATTTCCTTATCAACACCTCACGTCTTGGCGCTGCCGGCGCGGTATTCAGTATGCTCGGGGCATGCGCTGCCGCCGGCGGCGGCAGCAAGGAACCCGTGGTCGAGACTACGCAAGGCCGCATACGCGGTGTTCGTTCGGGCGGTGCTTACGCGTTCAAGGGCGTGCCTTATGCCGAGAGTACGGCGGGCGCCAACCGCTTCCGTCCGCCGGTGGCGCGCCGCCCTTGGGCTGGCGAGTTGGACGCGACGCGCGGCGGGGCGTCCGCTCCGCAGGTCAAGGCCGGAGCGCCGATCGAATTCGCTTGGTATTGGTCGGACATCGCGCAAAGCGAGGACTGCCTTTCCTTGAATGTGTTCACACCGGCATTGCGCGACAACAAGCGCCGGCCCATTCTCGTGTGGTTGCATGGCGGCGCGTTCGCCGCGGGCGCGGGAACGTCGCCGGGTTTTGACGGGAGTTATCTCGCTGCTCGCCAGGATGTGGTGGTGGTGTCGATCAATCATCGTCTCAACGTGTTGGGCTCGTTGTTTACCGGCGAGCATGCGGATCAGTTGTCGCCCGAATCCGGCAACGTGGGGACGCTGGATCAATTGGCCGCCTTGAAATGGATCAAGGCGAATGCGGAAGCCTTCGGCGGCGACCCCGATAACATCACCATCTTCGGTCAATCCGGCGGCGCGGCCAAGGTGACGGCTTTGCTGGGGTTGCCGGCTGCCCGCGGCTACATTCAACGTGCCGTCGTTCAAAGCGGATCGGGCGCGTGGCGGCTTGCGACGTCCGAAAATGCGGCGCGGGCCGCGCATGCGTTGCTGGCGGAGTTCGGACTCAGCGCGGCCAATGCCGGGCGCTTGCGCGATGTTCCGGTTGAACAATTGATTGCCGCGTTCGGCAAGGTGACGGCGGCGCGCGGCGGGGTAAGCGAGTTTCGGCCCACCTTGGACGGGGTGGTCTATACGCAGGACCCGTTCGATCCGGTGGCCTCGCCGCTCGCGGCGGACATCCCCGTCCTGATCGGCAATGCAGCGCAGGAGGCCACCTTCTTCCTGGCGTCCGATCCGCGCAATTTCACGTTGTCGGCCCAGCAAGTCCGTGCGCGCGTGCAGCGTTTCATCCGCCTGAGCGATGCCGATACAAAGCGGCTTATCGACGCCTATCGCGGTCAGTTGGGCAATGCCACCCCCAGCGAGATCCTCATCGCGATCGCGACTGACTACAACTACCGTCTGCCGACGCTGGCTGTTGCTGACCGTAAGGCCGCGCAGAATGCCGCGCCGGTCTATGCCTATCAATTCGAGTGGAAGTCGCCCGCGCGGGATGGTGTGCTGGCATCGCCGCACACGGGCGAAGTGCCTTTCATTTTCGGCACGCTGGACGCCGCGCGCCCCTTGATCTTGCAGAGCCCGGACCAGGTCCGCGTGCGTGAGCACCTGGGCGGGATCTGGGCGGATTTCGCGCGCACGGGCAAACCTGGCGACGCGGTGGCTGACTGGAAGCCTTACTCGGCCACTGCCGGACGCACGACGGCCATCCTGGGCAAGGATTGGAAGACTGTCGCTGACCCCGCCGGGCATGCCCGCCAGGCATTCGCGGGACTGCCGCTGTACGAATACAGCTATCCGGTGTCATTTGTGCGGGATTAGGGGGAGCAGGGTGGCGGCAGGGCGCGGGCCGGACGAGGTATAATCCTGCTTCCTGTCGGCGGCTGTACGGTCCCGGCACGGCATCCGAGCGGGTGTAGTTCAATGGTAGAACGGCAGCTTCCCAAGCTTCATACGAGGGTTCGATTCCCTTCACCCGCTCCAAAGATCCAATGTTCATGCGCCTTTTGAGTGCCGTTCTAGCTCGTACCCAACTAAAAGCCCAATACGGGATTTTGAAGAGTGGCGGTCTGAGGTCTGAATGCCAATTAATCCTGACGTCCTAGCTGAAGCTAAAGCCCTGATAGCTAAGGCTGGCATGGGCAACTTCAAAGCCTGCGACTCCGCGCCCCCAGCCACTGGCGGCAAGTCCATTGAAATCGCGTTGATAGATCCCCCTGCGCGCGAGCAGGGCGTGCCTTATTTCGACAAACCAAACCCCGCACGGCCTGACGTGGTGCGTAGTGCCAGCATTCTTGCCTGCCTTCGCGATGGAGAACTACTGGAGCCAGTAGTGCTATTTCAGCGGGCTGGCGATGAGCGATACGAACTGCGGGACGGATTCCATCGTTTGCACCTATGCGCAGCACTTGGTTTCACGCAAATCTTCGCTGTTTTTACGAAGTGGCAGTGGGACGAAAGTTGAGGACGGGTGCGGACGTTTCCTTGGACGATCAAGTGCAGTTGCATTGCTCGTTTTAGGCAATAAGCACAGCCGTAGCTACGGCGGTCCGCTTATTTTCGGTGTTCAGGGCTAAGTCTGGCATCGAGCGCATCGGCCTGCGCCAAGAAGTCATTCGGGCGTTGCTTGCGAAACGCCTCTAGGTTCGCGAGCTTCCAGCGTAAGGCAGGCAATTGGGCGGCGTGCTGGCATTGCAGTAGCGACCAGTCAGGTTCAGCACGCACCAACCCGCTCAGGAACCGCTTGTGATTTGGAGTCATACGCCGCGGAAGTTCATGCCGCAACCTGGCGCGCGCATCCAGCAATACTTCTAGCGAGCAGGCAACTTCGGTCATGCCGACGAAAGCTCGCTCGTATTCTTTAGCGATGTCCTTGTCGTTACCGAATAACACTTCGTGAGGCGGCCGGTTGTGGCCGGCCAGGTAGATCACGAAGCATTCCACCATGCCATCGCTGACGCCGTCCGATTCGTAAAGCTGCCATACATCGAATAGATCGCGCGGGTGCTGCCGATCCAGGGCCGCGACTAGTTTGCCGGCGTATAGCTCGTCCTGTGCAAGGATCGGTACCCCGAATTCTACGCCGAAGAGGTCGCTGGTCTTGGCGCTCAGTGGTTTGTGCTCGACTGGCAACACCGTGCCGCGGAATACCACATTGACTTCGATCTTCACCTGGCTGGTGTCGTTTTCGATGATTAGCTTGGTGTCGCCCATGTCCTTGCTACGGACCAGGCGTGTCTGCACACTAAGCGGCAGAAGTCGTTGCGCGATGGCGGCTAATTCCATATTGATCGCGCTCAGCGCTTGCTCGCGTGCCACCTCCCAAGGCCGGTACACCACGTCAATGTCTACCGACAAGCGAGGCATGTCCTGCATGAAGAGGTTGATCGCTGTGCCTCCCTTCATCGCGAACACGTCGTTAGCGAAAACAAAAGGGGCGACCGCCAGCAACAGGCGGACGGTATCGGCGTAGCTCTTATCCATGGGGGTTCAGACTCAACAGAGTGCCGTCGGCGAGGCGGCTCATCCAGCGTTTCGTGCTGCCAACGCGTAGAGGATATCTCGCGAGCAAATCGTCAACATCCAATAGCTCGGTTTCGCGCGCCCAGGTGAGGAACAGGCGAACTGTCTTGACGCTCGTGCAGCAAGACAACAATTGGCCCAGCAGTTCCCTACGTGGCGAGCGCAAACCATCGAAGAGGTTGCGAGCTTCCTCCAGGCTTTGTTTGGTACCGGCTTCGTAAAGAAGTTCCAGCACGGCGCGTTCTGGAGCTGCCACGACTAGCCCCTTGGGGAGTCCTGGAGGGTTTCCCAAGGTCTTGCCGGCGAAGGCGGTGTCCGGCCAATCGAACAAGCCGGCGTGGATATAACGCGCCGCAAAGCGCGATATGAACCAGGCCGGCAGCGTGTATCGAGTGTCTCCCCACAGTACAAGAGACTCCCTGTTGCCCACGTTGTGTCGTACTCCCTGGAGGGCCAGCGCGCTTTTGCCGCCGATGTGCAGGCCAGGCACGCGCCGCTGCAAGAACGTTAAGGCGCCGTAGACTCCGAAATCATCGTTCGGGAAGGCATAAACACCTTGTGCCAAGCGCACAAGCCAGCCCCCTTCGGCATAGTGCGCAGCTAGCTGGGGCGATACCCCAAGCGTAGCCAGCGTGGTTAGGTCGAACGGCGCCCCACGGGGTAGATCCGCTTGGACTCGCTTGATTACTTGGTGTCTAGAATTTCCGTCCATGTTTTAAAATTAGCACATGATTCAATCATTTTGGTTTGTAGGACAGAATTGATGCGTTGAAAATAGCTTCTTATGCTATTTTTCGAGCAAAATCCAATCAAAAGCGCTGGCTTGGCAGCGCATTGCTATTGCTCGCCTTTATCGGTAAGCCCACTCTTGCCGTCGGCGAGGACAACTATCTTACGAATCAGTGCTTAAGAGCGGCTTCATTCCGGCTTTCCTGCTCCAAATTTTTCCCCTTTGCACCATCCCCATCACTGCGGCAAGCCTCCAGTGCAGGAGCGGGGCTCGCCGTCGCGACGATGTGGCGTCGGGTGTCTGGAGTAGATGTTGACGGTGATAGCCGCGGAGAAGGTCGCGCGGGGGATGGAACTGGAGGTGTATCTCGGTTCCAGCGGCCAGATCGTGGGGCGGCTGCATCTGGGAAGCGGCAAGCGCAGTGCGTTCAGCTACGACAAGCGTTGGTTGCAGGGTGCGCGGTTCTTCAGGCTATCGCCAGATCTGCTGCCTGTCTTGGATGTTCAACATCCTCGAGATGCGTTTTTTCGTGCGTTGGAGGACACAGCTCCGGACAGCTGGGGGGAGCGAGTGATTCGGCGTGCGCAGGCGCGGTTGCGGCGACATGATCTCGTGACGCACGCGCTGGAGCCGGTCGATTTTTTGATGTGGGCGAGTGACGAGGCTCGCGTCGGTGCGCTACGGCTTTTCGATCCTCAAGCCAACGTTTATTTACGCTCCGGTGGAGCGCATTGGCATGTGCCGCCGTTGGGGGAACTCGATAAAGTCGTGCAAGCCGCCCGCGCTATCGAGGCGGGTTCGGAGAGCACGCAGGATCTGCAATATCTGCTTGGGCACTGCGCTTCGCTAGGAGGAGCCCGGCCGAAATCAACGGTTCTCGATGCGGACGGCCGGTTGGCCTTGGGCAAGTTTCCCAGTCGGACAGACTCCCTACCTGCCGGCCGCGTCGATGTTGCAGTCTGATGGCCGCGACACAGTGCATGCCGATTGGACGCGGAGAAAGCGGCTGCGATTTGGGCCGAGGTGGCCCAGGTAGTGGCTGGTTGGCGCGTGGTGGCCAAAGGACTGGGCATGCGGGGTACGGATTTAGTCGATTTTGCGCCCGCCTTTCTTTGAGACCGGCTTGGTTTGTATTGCTCTACTGATACACGATGCTGGGTGCGGCTGGCGGGCGAGCATCTGCGATGCGGCGAGTTGTCTCAAGTGGGCCACGGCGTTGCTTAAATCGACGGACAGCGCTGATAAGTAACAAAGTTGAGGATCTGGCAGATTTGACGAAAATTTCGCGGAAATCCGTACAATCAATGACTTGCGGGGTGTGATTCCCGCGCTTCGTTACAGGCGAAGTGTTTTTCTGCTCGGCGGGTGCTTTCTGTGTCGCCGGCATTCTGCTTGGCTATGGCGTTCCTGCTTGGGCCGCTAAGGAGATGTCCATTCGTATGGTGAGCCCCCGCGTCGCAGGTCTTTGTCTTGTCGTTTTGCTAGCCGGGTGTTCGTCGAGTGGCCCCAAGGGTGTTGCGGGGCCGGACGGTGATTTTTCTGCTTCTTCGTCCTCTTCCGCCCCAGCCGCCAAAGCCGCCGACTCGTGCCGGTCGAATCGTAGCGGCTGCCTCTACAACGGTCCGTATGAATCGGGCGAACGCGATTACGCGCAGCAAGCCGCCGCGGATTTGAACAGGGCGGAGCTGCTGCGGCTGAAACGGAGTTTCGGGAAGTGATTTCGATTCGAGGGCGTGACCCTCGTCGATAAGGCGACGCCTAGCGTTGCTGCCGAAGCTTCGCGGCCTGCTCTTGATTCAGGCGCGCGGCCTCGTCCTGGGCGTAATCCTTCTCCCCCGAATCGTAGGGGCCGTCGTACGAGCAGCTATTCCACCAATGGCAGGAACTGCTACGTTTAGGTTCAGCCGGCCCACACGCGGAGAGCAGCGCGAGAAGGCAGGAAGCGAGTATGAGACGGTTAAGCATGCAGCAAAATTCTCCAGCGCAGAGCCAAAGTCTGAAAGCTTGTCAGCTATCACTTCCAGGGTCAATGCTTTCTCCCCCGGAAATTTATTGGCAGCAATGGTGGCGACACGGCGAACTAGGGGGCCGGATACTTCCTGGCATTGGCCTGGATCTTGTGCGTGACGGCCTCGTTCATGTCCACGCCCAGTACGCTGGATAAGCGTACGAGATACAACAAGACATCGGCTAACTCATCACGCACGGCGCGGGCGGTCTTGGGATCGGATGCGACCTTGCGGGATTCTTCTTCGGTCAACCATTGGAAGATTTCCACCAGTTCACCGACTTCACCTGTCAAGGCCATCGCCAGATTCTTGGGCGAGTGGAATGGGTTCCAGTCGCGTGCGTCGGCGAAGGTTTGCAGGGCTTTTTCGAGAACAGCAGTGTCTATCAGATGTGTTTCTGGATTCATGAGGCTTCAATGCAAAAAGGTCGTTCCGCGGATAGGCGCAATATCACGCCGGCCGGCCACGGCCTATGTATTCAATGAATGCCCGTAGCACGGCAGGCATTTGCCGCCGGCTGGGGTAATAGAGGTAAAAGCCCGGATAGTACGGGCACCAGTCCGCCAATACACGGATCAGCCTGCCTTCCCGCAACAGCCCCTCGACCTGCGACTCGAAAGCGAACGCCAAGCCTATGCCATCCAATGCGGCCGATATTCCGAGCTCCTGGTCATTGACGGTCAGCGGACCATCGATTTCCACTTTCAACTCAATGCCACCGCGCGCGAATTCCCAAGCATAGATCCTGCCATCCTCGAAGCGGAAGCGAATGCACGGCAGATCCTTCAACTGCTTGGGACTGCGCGGCCTGGGATGCTTCTCGAAGAACGCCGGCGACGCGACGATGGCGGTGCGCTGGCGCGGCCCCAAGGAGATAGCGATCATGTCCTGCGCCAGCGTTTCACCAAAGCGGATGCCAGCATCGTAGCCCTCGGCCACCATGTCGACGATGGCGTTGTCTATGCCCAGTTCGATATTGGCGTCTGGATGCTCGGCCAGAAACCCGGACACCCAAGGTAGAAGCTCCATCTGCGCCGCGGCGCGCGCCACATTGATACGCAGCGTTCCTACGGGTTGATCGCGGAAACTGTTGAGATCGTCGATCGCGTCTTCGATGTCGCGAAACGCGGGGCCCACACGGCTGTACAAGCGCTCGCCCACCTCGGTGAGCGAAACACTCCTGGTTGTGCGGTTGAACAAGCGCAGATTCAGTCTCTCTTCCAGCGTCCGCAGCGCGTGGCTGAGCGCTGATGGCGTGCATCCAATCTCCGCCGCCGCGCGCCGAAAATTCTTATGGTTGGCAATCGCCAGAAAACTGGCCAGATCCGTCGCGCCGATTTTGGACATTGATGAAATCTATTCAGTAGTTCAGAAAGAATATTGGATATTCTCTCATCAACCCGCCGCTCCTACCATACGCATCAAGGGAGTTCGGACAAGCCGGCCTCCTTCGATTTTCAGATGGCGCGCCTGAAGCGCCGTCCCAACCCGACAGGAGCAATATCATGCAGAAAATCTGGTTCGTTACCGGCGCTTCCCGTGGCTTCGGTGCCCTCATCGTGGAACACGCCCTGAAACACGGCGACAAGGTCGTCGCAACGGCGCGCAATCCTCAAACCGTCATCGACCGTTTCGGCGTACAGGAGGGGCTGCTCGCATTGCCTCTGGACGTGACCAGCGAGGAACAAGCCCACGCTGCCGCCCAAGCTGCCGTTGAACAATTTGGGCGTATCGATGTGTTGGTGAATAACGCCGGCTTCGGTTTGCTCGGTGCCGTCGAAGAAGCAAGCGCACAGGAAATCGAGGCGGTCTATCGCACCAATGTGTTTGGCCTGCTGGCAGTGACGCGCGCGGTGCTGCCGCATATGCGGCGACAACGCAGTGGCCGCATCTTCAATTTTTCTTCGGTCGGCGGCTATCGCAGCGCCGCGGGTTTCGGGGTGTACGCGTCGACCAAATTCGCGGTCGAAGGCCTGACCGAAGCACTGTACGAAGAATTGGGTCCGCTGGGGATCCATGTGACGGCGGTGGAACCTGGCTACTTCCGCACCGACTTCCTCGACAGCACATCGCTGACCGTCAGTCCGGTGCTGATCGACGATTACGCCGCGACCGCGGGTGCCGTGCGCGAACGCGCCCAACAGATCAGCCATGCGCAGCCGGGGGATCCCGCCAAGCTGGCCGAAGTGCTGGTGGCCTTTGCCGATGCCGCGAATCCGCCTGTGCGCCTACCCTTGGGCAGCGACACCGTCGCCGCGATCGAAGCCAAGCACGTCAGCGACGCGGCACTGCTGGCGGACTGGCGCGCGGTGGCGGTCTCCACCGATTTCGATGCGAAGTAAAATCGCTCCACCAAAATAAAAGGGGGAGACCAGGTCATGACGAGTGCCACGCGTATGTCCGGCGCGGATTATCTGTGCGTCGCCGGGGTCGTCGTGATCTGGGGCTGTAACTTCGTCATCATGAAACTGGGGCTCAAGGGCCTCAGCCCCATGTTGCTTGGCGCGTTGCGGTTTTCCGTTGCATCCCTGCCATTTCTTCTATTCGTGAAACGGCCCGCGCTGCCGTGGCGCTACGTCATCCTGGCTGGACTCCTGCAAGGACTCGGCCAATTCGGCCTGCTGTTCACGGCACTCAAGTTCGGTATGACCGCGGGAATGGCATCGGTGGTCATGCAGATGCAAGCCATGTTCACCATATTGCTGTCCGGACCGCTGCTCAATGAACACGCCAACGCGCGCCAATGGGCCGGCTTGACCGTCGCCGCCGCGGGACTGGCCGCCATCGCCCTGGCGCATGGCGACGGACCGGGGCAGATGACGCTGATCGGTTTCGTCCTGACGCTGGGCGCGGCCTTCATGTGGGGCGCATCGAATCTGGTGATCCGCTTTGCCAGGCAAACGGGCATCGCGTACGACCCCTCCGCATTCGTGATCTGGAGCAGCCTGATGCCCATCGTGCCGTTCTTCCTGTTGTCCATTTGGCTGGAAGGCGGCGACACCACGTGGCAAATGCTGCGGGAGATCGGCCTGCGCGAAGGCCTGGCGGTCCTTTACCTGGGCTTGCTGGCGACCCTGCTGGCGTATTCGCTATGGACGCGCTTGCTGCAACGGCATCACGCCGCGCGCGTGTCGCCATATTCCCTGCTCGTGCCTATCGTCGGATTATGGGCGGGCGCGCTCGCGTTCGATGAACACCTGTCCAGTTTGCAATGGGCGGGCGTGGGCACGATTATGCTGGGATTATTGATCAATCAGTTCGCGCTGCGCAGATAATCCAAGGCAGCCAACAAGAAAATCGCCGGTCCACCGCCATTTGCCCCTGATCCGAATACGGGAAATCCAAACCGTGCAGCCCATTGCCGGTTAAGGTTAGCGTTGACAGGCCCTAGCGGCCGCGGATACCGCCAAGGGATATCAGGTGGGCGCTTCCGCCATCGATCAATCGCCGGCCGCCTGAGCCGGCACTGATATATGTGGACGACAGTGACGGACTCCAATCAATACACTCCCCCCAAAGTCTGGACGTGGCAGCAACCCAACGGCGGCACGTTCGCGAACATCAATCGGCCGATCGCCGGACCGACGCACGAAAAAGAACTGCCTGTCGGGCGCCACCCTTTGCAGCTGTATTCCCTGGCCACGCCCAATGGGCAGAAGGTCACGATACTGCTGGAGGAATTGCTGGCCTTGGGGCACACGGGCGCGGAATACGATGCCTGGCTGATCAAGATCGGTGAAGGTGATCAATTCGGCAGCGGTTTTGTCGACGTCAATCCGAATTCCAAGATTCCCGCCTTGATGGATCGCTCCGGCGCCAAACCCGTGCGCGTGTTCGAGTCCGGTTCCATCCTGCTTTATCTGGCGGAAAAGTTCGGTGCTTTCCTGCCGACGACGCAACCGGAACGGGCTGAAGTTCTGTCGTGGCTGTTCTGGCAGATGGGCAGCGCGCCTTATCTCGGCGGCGGCTTCGGACATTTCTATGCCTACGCGCCGACCAAGATCGAGTACGCCATCGACCGCTTCGCCATGGAAACCAAGCGCCAGCTGGACGTGCTGGATCGCCGCCTGGCGCAAAGCGAGTATCTGGGGGGGGCGGATTATTCGATCGCCGATATCGCCGTGTTCCCTTGGTACGGCGGCATGGTCAAGGGCTGGGCGTATGGCGACTCGGCCGAGTTCCTGTCGACACACGAATACAAGAACGTGTCGCGCTGGGCCGATGCGATTCTTGCGCGGCCCGCGGTGGTCCGCGGCCGCATGGTGAATCGCACCAGTGGCGACCCCGCCGGCCAATTGCGCGAGCGCCACGACGCCAGCGACTTCGAGACGAAAACGCAGGACAAGGTAGGCGCTTAGGACCTGGGAACAGGCTCTGCCCCCTGGCTACAAACGCGGGCCTAGTGCCCGCTCCCTTGCACAGCATCCGGCATCGGTCCGACATAGCGTCCCCTGGGCCGGATGACTTGCGCCTCGCCTAACTGCTCCAGGCTATGCGCCAGCAAACCCACGCTGCGCGCGGTGGCGAACAGGCCAAACACTGCGTCGGCGGGTAGACGCAAGTGCGCCGCCAGAGCCGCCAACGCCGCGTCGATATTGGGTTGCAGGCCGGTGAGATCAGCCACTTTGTGGATAAAACGCGTGATGACTTCGGGCGGCTCGAACAAGGCCAGCAGCGCCACTGCGCGCGGATCGCCGTCCGGATACAGATGATGGCCGAAGCCGGCCAGGGACATTCCCGTCGACAGATAGTGCGCGATCACGTGATCTTCGCCCAGGCGCTCCACTTCGTTGAACAGCGCTTGTACGCGGCCCGAGGCATCGCCATGCAAGGGGGCCGCCAAGGTCGTCAAGCCGGTCAGCAGGCACGCCGGCAGGGACGCTGCATTCGATGCGGCGATGCGCGCTGCGAAGGCGGAGCTGGTCAGCTCGTGGTCGACCAGCAGGACCATGGCGGTGCGCAACAAGTCGGCCACTTTGGCGGGCTGCTTCCAGCCTGAGGCGAAGCGCTGGTGCAGGGGCGCATCGCCCTGGCTGGCACCGAAGGCATCGGCCAGTTGACCAACCAGGCCCTGGCATTCGTTGTGCAGGACGCGGGTCATGCGGCCTCGCGTTGAATGTCCTGTCGCGGCGAGCGTCGCCAGCCGCGTGAACGCAGCGACGCGGCCGATGGTGCCTGGCGTCGCCCCGACGCCCAAGGCAAAGTCGACGTCCTGCTCCGCTTTCCACAGCAGCTTCGCCACATCTTCGACCGTCGCCGTGCGTGACAGCGCGACGGCGTCCTGCCCGCGGTAGTACAGCCGCTGCCGGATGAAGGTGGATACCGCTGTGGGAATGCTCGGTTCGGATCCGAACAGCGTATTGGTGGCCAGCGTTTCATGCTTGCGGCCAGCCTGTTTGCGCTTGGCCAGGCTGGCGACGTCTTCCGCACGGTAGAGACTGCGCCGCGTGTCTTGCGGGTCGGTCATGACTTCCAGTTTGCCGCGGCTGACGTAGGCGTAAACCGTTTGCGGACGTACGCCCAGTTGGCTGCACGCCTCGGCCATCGAAATCCAGGAAGCCATGCGGGTTCCAAAAAAGAGAAGAAAGAAAAATCCGGGACCTCCGGGTTTGGGCCGGTGCGCAGCACGGCCCGCCCCAGCCCGCCCCAGCCCGCCCCAGCCCGGCCCGGCCCGGCCCGGCTCGGCTCGGCTCGGCTCGGCTCGGCCCGATAGCCCCGCTTGCTCTGGCCCAGCTCGGCGTTTGCCTGGTCCAGCGCAACGCCGCGCGAGCATTTATATATATTGATTTTGTACATCAATATTGCCATGAGAATCAATCATTACATACCATGGACCCATTCATCGAAAAACGATTCCGAGACAAATGCGGACCCCTGTCCGCTCCCAGATGTAGAGGCGTAGCGATATGAAGCCCCAGGTGCTGCAACTGAATCCCATCCTGATCCCCGCGATCAACGACGAACTGGCATCGCTGTACCAGATGCACAAGCTGTTCGAGATGACCGATCCGCAGGCCTTCCTGCGCGAGCAGGGCGCGGCCGTGGAGGCGGTGATCACCGGCGGCCACACCGGTATCTCCCGCGACATGCTGGCCCAGTTGCCCAAGTTGAAAGTGGTGGCGGTGAACGGCGTGGGCACCGACGCGGTGGACCTGGCGTATTGCCGTGAACGCAAGCTGCCCGTGACGGCGACCATCGGCGCGCTGACCGAAGACGTGGCCGACCTGGCCATCGGTCTGCTGATCGCCGCCTGCCGCAATCTTTGCGCGGTGGACCGTTTCGTCCGTGACGGCCAGTGGGAGCAACATCCTTCGCCCAGCGCGATTCCCTTGGCGCGCCGCTTCAGCGGCATGCGTGTCGGCATCGTCGGCATGGGCCGGGTGGGACGCGCGGTAGCGGTGCGCGCGGCGGCGTTTGGATGCCAGATTCTCTATACCGATCTGCAACGCATGGGCGACTTGGAACACGAGTTCGTCCCCGACCTGATCGACCTGGCGCGAGCCTCGGACGCGCTGGTGCTGTGCGCCGCGGCCGATAAGGCGGAAGGCATCATCGACGCCGCCGTGCTGGACGCGTTGGGCCCGCGCGGCTTCCTGGTCAATGTGGCGCGTGGCAGATTGGTCAATGAAGCGGACCTGACCGAGGCCCTGGCCGCGGGCCGGATCGCCGGCGTTGGCCTGGACGTGTTCGTCGATGAGCCGCGCGTGCCCGCCGCGCTGCGCCAATCTGAACGCGCCACGCTGCAGGCGCACCGTGCCAGCGCCACGTGGGAGACCCGCGAGGCCATGGCAAGAATGGTGCTGGATAGCGTCGCGCAAGGGTTGGCGGGGAAGCGTCCGACGATGAGCCTGACGACTTGAACCGGTCGGCATGAACCAGGTGACGTGAACGACGCAATGTGAGCCAAACGATCTGGATCAAGCGCCCCGAACCAATGACCCAAGGACGTCCATGACGGATTACGTATTTCCCCCGCCGGCGCCGACCACGCTGCCTGTCGCAGGCATGTCGCGGCTATTCCCGGTGTCGCGCGTGTTCTGCATCGGCCGCAACTATCAATGGCAGCCGGACGAGCCCGCCGCTACGGAGATGCCGGCGTGGTTCATGAAACCGGCCAGCGCGGTGATCCCGGCGCAAGTCGTCCTGCCCTATCCGCCGCAGACGACGGAGTTCTGCCCCGAGATCGAGTTGGTGGTGGCCATCGGCCGTGGTGGCCGCGACATCGACCCCGCTGACGTCGAGGCTCAACACATCTGGGGCTATGGCGCCGGCCTGGACATGACGCGTCGCGATCTGCAGCAACAAGCCAAGCGTGTCGGCGGCCCCTGGGAGCCGTCCAAGGCGTTCGACTACTCCGCGCCGTGCACGCCCCTGGTTCCCGTGGAGTCTTGCGGTCATCCCGGGAAAGGCGCGATCTGGCTGGCGGTCAATGGCGTCGAACGCCAGCGCGCCGACGTGGCGGATCTGCTGTGGTCCGTGCCTGAGCTGATCGCCATGCTGTCGAGGTCCGTCACCCTTGTGCCTGGGGACCTGGTCTTCACCGGCACGCCTGTGGGCGTGGCGCCGCTGCAGCCCGGCGATGCGGTCACCGCAGGGGTGGAAGGCATAGGGCAGATGGCCTTGGTCGTCTCCAGTCCACCGGGTGCCAACGCGGCGGCGTGCCGCGGCGCGGACGCGGTGCATTGCCGGCAAGCCTATGCATGACCGATAAGACCTGGAATCCTTCCAGTCACCTTGAAGACCATGAGCGTCTCAGCGCCTTAGCCCGACATTCATTACGCCGATAGCCCGTCAGTCCCTCAGCCGCCAACCATCTTCATCTCAGCATCCAGGAGTCACGCTTTGAATGCCACCCTTTCCCAGAAAATCGCGCTCGTCACCGGTGCCGGCAGTGGCGTGGGCCGCCTTAGCGCCATCGCGCTGTTGAACGATGGCTGGACGGTCGTGCTGGCGGGCCGTCGCGCCGAGCCGCTGCAGACGCTGGTGACCGAGGCCGCGGCGCGTGGCCAGACGGCCCTGGCGATTCCCACCGACGTGACCAGCCCGGAAAGCGTGCAGGCCCTGTTCGACAAAATAGAAAGCGAATACGGCCGTCTGGATATGCTGTTCAACAACGCCGGCGTGAACGCGCCCGCGGTGCCGATGGACGAGCTGCCGCTGGAAAAGTGGTTCGCCGCCATCAACACCAACGTCACGGGTGTATTCCTTTGCGCCCGCGCCGCCTTCGGCCTGATGCGCCGGCAGTCGCCGCAAGGTGGCCGCATCATCAATAACGGCTCGATCTCCGCGCACACGCCGCGTCCCTTCACGGCCCCGTACACGGCCAGCAAGCACGCGGTCACGGGCCTGACCAAGTCCTTGTCGCTGGATGGCCGCGCTTTCAATATCGTGGCCGGCCAGATCGACATCGGCAACGCCTTGACCGAACTTTCCGAACGCATGAAGCGCGGCGTGTTGCAAGCCAATGGGACGACCGCGCCGGAACCGATGATGGACGCGCAGCACGTGGCCAATGCGGTGAAGCACATGGCGTCATTGCCACTGGATGCGAACGTGCTGACCATGACGGTCATGGCCAGCAACATGCCGTTCGTCGGGCGTGGCTGAACTTCATTTCAGCCCCGCTAGATCAAACCCGTCGGGCCAGACAAACCCGTCGGTGATTCCCATGAGAGTTGAGCATCAACCAATAGGACGGAGACATACATGCAATTCAACACCTTGTTCAAGGCGCTTGCCGCCACCACCGTCACCACCGTGCTGGCGATGGCCCCCGGCATTGCCGCGGCGCAGAGCTATCCCGACCACCCCATCCGCATGATCGTTCCCGCGCCGCCGGGCGGCGGCATCGACATCATTGCCCGTGTCGTCGGCGAGAAGCTGTCGACCGCACTGGGCCAGGCCGTGATCGTGGACAACCGCCCCGGCGCATCCAACAACCTGGGCACGGAACTGCTGGCCCACGCCAAGCCCGACGGCTACACCATAGGCATCGTCGGCGGCAGCCACAACATCAACAAGTTCCTGTTCAAGAACCTGGGCTGGGACCCGGAAAAGAGCTTCGAGCCCATCATCTATACGCACGAGATTCCGCTGGTCTTCGCCATCTACCCCAAGATTCCGGCCAAGACCTTGCCGGAACTGGAGAGCTATATGAAGGCTCATCCGGATGAGGCCAAGGTTGCCACGTCCGGCCGGGGCAGCGCGCAAGAGATGGCGGCCGAGATGTTCAAGATGGCCAGCGGCGTGCCGATGCTGATGATTCCGTACAAGGGCTCATCGGCGGCGCATCCGGATCTGCTGGCGGGCCGTACCATGCTCTACATCGATACGGTCAGCGCCATCCAGGAGCAGGTGAAGTCCGGCAATGTGCGCGCGGTGGCGGTGTCGTCGCTCAAGCGCGCCAAGGCGCTGCCCGACGTGCCCACTGCCGACGAGCAGGGTCTCAAAGGCTATGACGCCAACACCAATGGCGGCATTCTCGCGCCGGCCGGCACGCCCAAGGCTATCGTCGACAAGCTCAATGCCGAAATCAACAAGGCTTTGCAGATGCCTGACGTGCGAGCCAAGCTGGAAGCGGCCGGCATCGACATCCAGGGCGGCTCGCCGCAGGACTATGCCAAGGTGATCCACGCCGATCTGGAAAAGTGGGGCAAGGTGGTCAAGCAGGCCGGTATCGAGCCGGAATAAGCGCTGCGGGAACGACGTCGGGCTGCGTGCCCGCGTCGTTCATCGATAGCAGCAGGCGCGACGCTGCTGGGTGGGCGCCTGCGAACTGGTCTCTCGTTTGCCTGGACCGATGGATGCCGCGTGGCGTTGGCGGGTACACGTCTCGAATTTCAAATCGGAGGTCTCAAACTTGAAACCTCAAGTACGAATCGCGGTACGCAAAGCGCCGATCAATGCATTCAGCTCGGCATCGCGGTCCGGCTCGTTGGCGCTGACATAACGCGGCTCCGGATAAGCCGCCAGTTGCACGACGGCAAGGTCGGCGGCGCGGTCGATGAAGATGCGTTGGCCGGAATGGCCCATGGCCATCATGGCGCCGTCGCCACGCAGCCACCAACTGTAGCCGTACGCGCGCAGGTCCAGGGCGCGCCGCTGGGCCGAATGCTGG
This sequence comes from Bordetella sp. LUAb4, assembly GCF_021325795.1. Lineage (GTDB taxonomy): Bacteria > Pseudomonadota > Gammaproteobacteria > Burkholderiales > Burkholderiaceae_B > Bordetella_C. The sequence continues at coordinate 608,119 of NZ_JAHPZX010000003.1, forward strand.
TCGGCGGGAATCTCGAAGGTGGCGGTGGCGGATTGTTCGACCCAGCCTTCGGGCAGGATGCGGCGGCCGTCGACCACGCCGTCGTCCAGCACGAATTGCGCGAAACGGCCAATATCGCGCAGGCTCATGCCCGCGCGGCTGCCGCCGATCTCCTGGCCCTCGTCGGATTCCAGTGTGTAGAAGCCGTCGAACTCCATGCCGCAGGGTTGCCAGATGCGCTTGGACATGTAGTCGGCCAGCGTGCCGCCCGTCGCGGCACTGAGCACCGCCCCCAGCAAGTAGGTGTCGCCGGTGTTGTATTGCCAGACGGCGCCGGCGGGGTTGCCGCGCGGGCAGGACCGCAACAAGGCCAGCACGCCGCCGGGTACTTTATCGGCCAGCGACTTGCTGTAGCGGTTCACGTGGGACTGCTTGTCCGTATAGTCCTCGCGCCAGTCTATGCCGGAAGACATGGTCAGCAGATGGCGCACCGTGACGTCCTCATAGGCGCAGCCGGCCAGCGTGCGGACATAACGCGTGACGGGGTCATCGAGGCTGGCGATGGCGCCGTCGTGTAGCGCCGCGCCCACCAGCATGGCGGTCATGGACTTGACGGTCGACATGGTCGACCAGCGCTCTTCGGGACGCAAGCCCAGGCCGTAGCGTTCCAGGACGATGTGGCCGCGATGGATGGCCAGCAGGCCGGCCACATTATTGCGGTCCATGAAGTCGGCGACGTCGCGGGTCTCGCCGTCCAGGGTGTAGCCGGCCTGGACTTCGGGCGCTCGCGGCATGGTCTTGGGCACGGGGCCGCGGGCGATGGTGCGCGTCGCGAACAGGCGGTCGACGATACGGTAGCCGTAGGATTGCAGGCAGGGCGGCCACAGCAGGAAGTCTTCGCCGCGCGGCAGATGTTGTACGGCTTGGGCCAAGGGTTGGGTGGATGCGTCGTTCATGGTTCAGTCGTTGCGGATGCCCAGGCGCTGGACGATAGGGCCCCATACCGCGGCTTCCTGCTTCATCGATTGCTCGACGGATTGCGGGCCCAGTTCCTTGGGCGGGGTCATGTAGATCTCGGCCATCTGCTTGCGCACGTTGTCATCGGCCCAGAATTTACGGGTGGCCTCGGTCAAGCGGGCGACGATGTCCGCAGGCGTGCCGGCCGGCGCCATCACGCCATACCAGGCATCGCCCGGAAAGCCTTTGGCGCCCACCTCGGCGATGGTCGGCACGTCCGGCAGTTGGGGATCGCGCTCCGCGCCGAACAGGACCAGCGGCACGGCCTTGCCCGTCTTGATCTGCGGGATGGCACCGGACAGGGCGTCGGAGGTCAGGTCGATCTGGCCTCCGATCAGGTCCATCATGGCCGGTGCCGCGCCTTTATAGGGGACGTGCGACATCTGCAAGCCGAAGTGGTCGGCCAGGAAGGCGACGTTCAGGTGGGTGGAGTTACCGATTCCGGCCGAGCCATAGTTCAGCTTGCCCGGCCTGGCCTTGGCCTGCTTCACCAGATCGTCGATGTTGCGGATGTGGGTGGCGGGATTGGCCACCAGCACCTGCGATGTGCCCGCCACTTTGGTGACGGGCGTGAAGTCCTTGGTCGGGTTGTACGACAGTTGGGCGTAGGTGAATGGGTTGACCGACATATTGGACGTGCTGCCAAACAGCAGGTTGTAGCCGTCGGCCGGCTGCTTGGCGACGTACGCGGCGGCGATGCTGCCGTTGGCGCCCGGCTTGTTCTCGACCACGATGGTGCCGCCGATGGCCTTGCCCGCGTAGGCGGCCCAGGCCCGCGCCAATGCATCGGCGGCGCCGCCCGCCGCGACGGGGACGAACACGGATACGGGGCGCGCGGGCCATTGCGCCGCCACGGCGGATTGGCCTGTCGCCATGGCGAATACGGCGGCAATGGTGGCCAGGGCGGTCCGAGCCGTCGGGCTGGTGGCGCGGGCCAGCGCGGGTCTGCCGACCATGGCCCGAGGCGAGGCGCGCATTCGTCGGGGGGCTCGCGCACAAGCATGCGCCGGCAGCGACGCCGCGATAAGGGATCCAGCCAAAAGGCAGTCAGGTGAACCGGCGACCATGATCGAACGCTCCAGAAGAGGGGCGGACGAGAGGGACGCCGTCCGCGAATGTGCCGAGAAGAAGGGATTGAAAAGAAGATGCCCAAATTCTAGGTAGCGGGTTTCATGACGTCCAATGCATAATTCATCAAACGGTCATGAGCCGGAAGTCATAAAGAGCAAGGGGACGCCGTGAATCTGCAGCAGCTGGAGCATTTCCTGGTTCTGGTCGAGATGCAGTCCTTTGGCCGCGCCGCCGCCAAGCTGCATCTGACGCAGTCGGCCTTGAGCCGCAGCATCCGGTCGCTGGAAGAGGGCCTGGGCGGCCGTTTGCTGGAGCGCGACAAGGGCAAGACGTTGACGGCCCTGGGCGAATTGGCGATTGCCCGGGCGCGCCGCATCCGGGTGGAACTGGCGGAGTTGCGGCGCAGCGCCAGCCTGCTGGCGGACTACGCGGGCGGCACCTTGAAATTGGGATTGGGACCCACGCCCACCGCCATCCTGTCCGTGCCCCTGCTGCGCGAGATGATGCAGCGCTATCCCGCCATCAAGCTCTTGCTGAGCGGCGGTACGTCGGAGATGCAGGTGCAGGAACTGCGCGACGGTGTGGTCGATGCGCTGGTCGTGCATCGCAATCACATACCGGCCGACGCCGACCTGCACCTGACGTTTTTTCCGCGCACGCCCTTGGGCTTCGTGCTGCGAGCGGGGCATCCTCAAGCGCAGGCACGGTCGCTGGACTACGACACGCTGCGGCGTTATCCGGTCGCGGCCAGCGGGCGGGCGATGAGTGCCGAGGTCATGCATCAGTTGAATGCCTACTTCGGACCGCACGCGCATTTTCTCGATGCCGTGCAGTACCAGTCCAACGACATGCATGCGCTGGTCGAGCTGGTGCGGACCAGCGACGCGGTGTTCTTCGGCGTGTTGCAGGTGGCGCAGCCCTTGATCGACAGCGGCGAGTTGCTGCGGCTGCCCTTGGAGCCGGACTTGGCGCTGTCCTCCCAATTCGTCTTCGTCACGATGGAAGGCAAGACCTTGCCGCCCGCCTTGCTGCGGGTGCGGGAGATCTGCGCACAGCAGATGGGCGGCGCGGCGTTGGCGGGGGCGTCCGGCGATGCCTGGATGGCGCCGGCGGATACCGATACTGATGGCGTTATGCGTGCGGGGTGACTTGGACTGTGCCGCTACTCGGCACGGTGCCGTCGGCGCTGGCGCCCGGCGCACCCACGGCATTTTCGCGGGAAGCGATGGCGATGCGATGCAACAGCCACACGGCGCGCTCGAACAGCCGGGTGGCCATCAACAGCTCGCGCGCCTGGGCATGGTCGTGGGCTTCCGATGCCATCACCTGACGGCGCAAGCGTTCGAGCAGCTCGCCGCGGTCGCCCGTCAACTGGACCAGGACTTCCAGGTCTTGCGGATCCACCACGCCATCGGCGCCGACGGTGTCAGCCAGCAGGCAGATCTGCGTGCGCAAGGCTTCGCACAGATTGAATAGCAGGCGCGGGCGTTCACCGTCCCAGTCGTCGACGATGCCGCTGAATTCAGCCAAGGTGTCCTGCAGGGCCTGCAGGTTCTCCAGGCTGGATTGCTCGTGCGCGGCACGCGCCAGGTCCTTGCGGGTCAGGCCACCGCCGGCGACGGCCAGCAGAAAGGTGGCGGTCTGTGCGGCGACGTTGCGATGGCCGGCCAGCAAGTGGCGGCGTTGGGCCGGCGCGCGCGCCTCTTCCTGGTCGAGATCGGGCAACAAACGAGGCAGGGCGGCGGTCAGGCGATCGCGTTCCAGGCGCACCAGTTCCAAGGCGTTGACCGGGTCTTCGGCCGCGCGGTCGTAGATGTAATGCGGCTGGCTGGCCTGTTCCACCGGATCCGCCGGCGTCAGGCGCGCGGTGAGCTTGATGGCGCGGTCGCGCAGCATGGTGACGGGCAGGGCGCCCACCAACTGCATGGCCAGGAACAGCACGGCCAGCAGCGATGCGGCCTGGCTGTTCGGCACGGTGACGTCACCGGTGCGCAGCGTATGGATCAACCAGGCGGCCGCGACCAGGATGGAGCCGCCCCCCTTGACCATGACGTGTACCAGGCACAGCTGGCGGCCGCTGCCTTTCAGGCCGCTGCCGGATAACAGTACCGCCAGTCCGCTGCCCAGGTTGGCACCGGTCATGATCCAGAAGGCGGCCTCGAATTTCATGAAACCTGTGTGCAGGGACGCCACCGCCAGGATGGTGGCGGTCGATGCCGACTGGGTCGCCACCGCGATGATCACGCCCAGCACCAGGGCCACCGGCGAAGACATGCCGTCGCCGAGCAGGGTGTGCCAGTCGTTGACGGTCAGTGCATCCGGGGCGTGCTTGATGAAGTCCAGCCCCATGAAGAGCAGGGCCAGGCCCAGACCGGCCCAGATCCAGTCGCGCCGTAGCGCGTGATAGTCGAGCTTGAAGTGCAGGGACAGGCCGGCGGCCGCCACCAGATAGAGCACGACCAGGCGGATATCCAGGGTGGCCAGGAAGACCAGCAGCGCGGTACCGGCATTGGCGCCGGCCACCACGGGCGCCGCCTGGTTCACCGACAGCACGCGGCCGTGGACCAGGTTGGCGGTGATCAGGGTAACGGCATTGCTGGACTGCGTGATGGCGCCGGCCAGCGCTCCGGCGAACAGGCCGCTCCAGCGTGAGGCGGTGGCCATGTGCAGGGCCGATCGCACGCGATGCCCCATGGCTTGCCGCAAATGCTGCCCGATCAGGCGCAGGCCGATGAACAGCAGTCCCAAGCCTGATAGAAGTTCAGCAACGGTGATCATGGATCAACAACGCCCGCGCCCTGACGGCGGAAAATCCGCGAATACTATGACACGAATATTTCAATGTCATGTCAGGGGCGACGAAGGGAAACCGGACGTGGGGGCCGGGCAGTCATCGACCTGCAAACCGTCCTGCAAACCGTTTTGCAAACCGTCCTTGCAGCGCAATCAGCCGAGGCGTGCCAGTGCGGCCGCGCGCGTATCCACCACGGTAAGGATGGCCAGGAAGCCGCTGATTTCAAAGACTTCGCTGACCTGGGGCTGGATCTGGCACAAGGCCAGGGCGCCGCCTTGTTGCTTGAGCTTCTTGGCCAGCAACAGGATCACTCGCAAGCCGGCGCTGGAAATGTAGTTCAAGCCGGCCAGGTCCAGCACCACCTTGCGCGCGCCGTTTTCCAGGTGATCCAGCAGCTCGCCTTCGATGGCCGTGGCGTTGGCGCTGTTGATTTGTCCCTGCAGCGCGACGACCAGGGCGTCGCCATCTTTTTCGGTTGCGAGAGTCATGGGGGAGTTCCGGAATGAATACGTATGCGCGGTGGCGAGCGCGTCGAATCGGCGCGCGGACATCGTGTCCATGGACGCGGGCCAGAGCCGGCGTCAGGGAGATAAGTCGCTCGCATGATACGCGACTGGCGCTGCCGACGATACGTTGCCGTCACGAAAATCGCGCGCGTGGTGCATACTGGCGACTAAGGAAAGTCAGTCATCCGGAAAGCCACTCATCCGCTCCCTAACTACCGTCATGCCCGACGATACGCTGTCCCTGCGACCCGAAGACGACCCGATAGGGCGCGCCATGCAATGGCTGGAAGGCATTGCCGACCGCGAGGATTGGGCGCCCAAGGCGCGCTTCGGCCTGACCCTGAGCGTGGATGAAGCGCTGACCAATATCGTGGCATACGCGTTCACGCCGGCGAGCGCCGGGGCCGGCGAGCCGGTCATCAATCTGGCCTGCGCGGACGACGGCCGCGAATTGAAGGTGGAGATCGCCGACAACGGTCATGCTTTCGACCCCACCAGCCTGGAGATCGCGGATGCCGCGCTGACGCTGGACGAAGCGGAAGTGGGCGGGCACGGCTTGCGGCTGATGCGCCATTACCTGAAGTCCTTCCACTACCAACGCGACGGCGCGTGGAACCGCTTGACGCTGGTGCTGGACAGCCCGGCGGGGTGAGCGCCGCAGCGCTGCCTGGAACACGTTCGGAGCGGTGTCCGCGGACACCGCCAATCACACCGCCAATCACACCTGCTGACTAAACCGGACATCTGCCTCGCCCGGGCAATGTGTAAATCCGTGAATTATTGCAGTGCATTTAGTCGCATTTCGTATATATTCTGTAGCCCTTCCCCCGCATATCCAGGTCCGCGCCGCATGGCTGAGCTCCCTGCGCTCCGAGAATTTCGCCCCGGCCAGGCCGATGCGGCGGCTTGCCTGCTCACGCAAGGCACCGAGGCCTCGACCCGTGGCCATGCCGCCGGCCTGCATCGCGTCTATGCGCGCGTCGATGCCGCCGCGGTGGCGTACAACGTGACTCGTCTGCGTGGCCTGATGCTGGCAGCGGGATCGGCGCCCAGGATCTGGGCGACCGTGAAGGCCGACGCTTACGGCCATGGTGTGGCGCGCGTCCTTGCCGGGCTCGCCGGCGCCGATGGGTTGGCGGTGGCGCAACTGGCCGACGCGCATGCCTGCCGCGACGCCGGCTGGCAGGGCCCGGTCCTGGTGTATGGCGGTTTGCAGGATACGGACGATGTTCGCGATCTCTCGCTCCCTGGCCTGCACCTGGTCATCTCTCACGCGGCGCAATTGGACCGCCTTGAACATGAGAACGCGTTTGCTGCCCAGTGTTCGCTATGGCTGCGTTACGCCGGCGACCTCGGCATGAACGGGTTTGACGAAATCGCTTACCTCGATGCGTATCGACGCGGCATGGCACTGATCGAGCGCGGCCGGGTCGCGACGGTCGGCCATTTCCAGCACTACGGGCAGGGCGAGGACCCCGCCAGCGTGGCGCGCGCGGATGCCCGTTTCGAAGCGTTGACGAGCGGACTGTCCGGTCCGCGTAGCGCCGGCAACTCCGCATCGATATTGCACCCCGCGGCTGCGCGCATCGGAGCGGATTGGGTACGTCCGGGACTCGCTTTGTATGGCGCCAGTCCCTTGGCCGGTATCGTGGGCGCAGGCTTGGGTTTGCGTCCGGCCATGTCGCTGCACTCACGGCTATGCAGCGTGCGTAATGTCGCGGCCGGCGCCCGGCTGGGGTATGGCGGCGCCTTCGTCGCCCCGCGCGCGATGCGTATCGGCCTGGTGGCCTGCGGTTATGGCGATGGCTATCCGCGTCATGCCCCCGCGGGCACGCCGGTGAACGTCGGCGGCGTGCGCGTCGGTACGCTGGGTGTCGTTACGATGGACAGCCTGCTGGTCGATCTGAGCGACGCGCCCGATGCGGAGATCGGCACCCCCGTCACGCTTTGGGGCAGCGAGGACCTGCCCGTGGAGGCCGTCGCTCGGCACATCGGCACGATCGCCGCGGCCTTGCTGACGTCGCTGACGCCTCGCGTTGCATTCGTCGAAGCGTATTGATTACGCCGTCCGCACCGCGCGGCCAGGCGCGAAGAACAGGAACAGCAAGGTAGCGACGAGATAGACACCGCCGGCGATGGCCAGGCTGGTGTTCATGCCCATGCTGCCGAACAGCGCACCCACCATCAACGGTCCGGCCATCTGTCCCAGCTTGTCGGCGGCCCGCATCACGCTGGTCGCGCCAGCCGCGCCATAGTCCTGCACGCGTGGCAGTCCCAGCATATAGGGCGATTGCGACGCGCCGGAGAAGCAACTGGCGACCGCCAGCAGGAACACGGCCGGCGTGGCAGCGGCCAGGCCGCCGCCGAAATACAGTCCGATCATGCCCGCGCTGCCGACGATGCCGCCCAGCACGATCCACGCCTTCTTGGCGTTCGAGCGATCCACCAGGCGGCCCATCAGGGGGCCGACATAGATGACGCACAGGCCATAGATCATGAGCACGCGGCCGATGCTCGACGCGGCCACGCCGGCATGTTCCAGGTAGAGCGGCAAGGCGAAGGACAGCAATCCCACCTGTGCGATGGAGAAGGGGATGACGCTGCCTACCAATAGCAAACCGAAGTCGCGCGTGAAGATCAGGCGGGCCGTGGGGATGAAGCCGCCACGCGAAGATCGAGCGGCTTGCGATCGGGACGGCACCGGCGTTGCGGCCACGGCTTCCGCCGGCGTGGTCGTGGCCGCCGTCGATCCGGCAGCGATTCCCATCGTGGCGGTGCTCGCGGCGCCCGCCCCGGCGCTCTGCGTGCCGATGCCCTGTTTGCCCATATATGGCCGCATCAAGATCAGTACCCCCAACACCGGTACCAGCAGCATGAAGGCACTGATGCCGAACACCAGGCGGAAGCCCAGCTGTTCCATCAGCATGGCGCCCACCGCGGCGCCGGTCAGATGGCCCGCGAACAGGCCCGCAATGACGCTGGTCATATTGCGCCCGCGATACTGCGCCGAGCTGCGTGTCACGATGAAGCCTTGCAGGCCCATCCACGTCAGGCCATAGCCCAAGCCCACCAGGCCGCGCGCGCCGGCGAACAAGGGCAGGCTGCTCACGCCCGCGCACGCCAGCATGCCGATGAAGGACACGGCCAGTCCCGTCAGAACAGGGAACTGCCAGCCACGCCGGTCGGTCAGGCGCCCGGCCAGCAGGGCGGTCAGCAGGCCGCAACCCATCTCCACGGAAATCGGCAGTGCCAGCAACACGTTGGGAGGCAAGTCTATCCAGCCTTCGGGCAGGCTGCGCGCATACAGCGGCAGGAAGCTCAAGGGCATGGCCCACGCCACGAGAAAACCGAACATGATGGGACGCGCGATGCGGCCAATGTCCGAAGCGTCATCGGGTCCCACGCGCGTGCCGTCGGGCGCCATGCCGCGCGCCGCGAAAGCGCGATTCATCAGCAGCGAAAGCAGCAGCAACATCTCCATCGCGGCAACCAGGGCCACGGCGACCACAGTGATCGCATCGATCATGCGGCTGCGCACGCCGGCGTCCAGTACCTCGGCGGACAGCCGTAGAACCAGATTGCCCTGGATAGCGCCTTGCCTTGCGGATGTGGATGCAGTGGACGCGGATGCAGCGGATGTGGATGCGACAGGCGAAGCGGAAGTAACGGATGCAGCGGATGGGGCGTCCCGGCGCCCCGTCAAAGGCAGTACCAGCGTCAACGCGTCGGCGGCATCATGGGCCTGGCTTGCCCGCGTACCCGCGCCCGGGCCGTCCCCCAAGGGCAAAGGCCCGCGGCTGTCGGCGCGATTCAGCACGCGCCCGCTGGCATCGGTCAGGTCGATCTCGCCTATCGCGGGAAAGGTGGCCGCGAGCCGCTGGAACGGCGCCTCGACGCCGCGCAGCTTGTCCACTGAAATGCCATAGCCGACGATGCGATCGAGATCCGCCTGCAGGCCACGCGCCAGCACGGCCACGTTCTCGCGGGTGACCCGCAACCATCCTTCACGGAAAGTCTGCACCGTGTACGCGGCATACACACCCTGCGCCAACAGCAAGGCCACCAGCGGCACGATAAAGCGCGCACGCCCGCCCGCGGCCAGCGTGGTCAAAGGCACCAGGAATTTGAACGCCGCCGCCAGCGCCAAGCCGACCACGGCAGTGACGGCCACCAGTACCAGCAGGCTGCGCCACATCAAGGCATGGGCCGCGGCGGCGTCGCGCACGGCCGATACCACCAGCGCGCCGGCATGCCCTTTCGCGGCATCCGCGCTGACCAAAGGCACCGCCACGGCGACGCGGCCGGCATCGGTGCTCAGCAGCGCACCCGAGGGACGGGCCGTGATGTCATGTGGGATGGCCGCGCCGTTGTGCCGGAACAACGCGCGAGCGAGCGTCGCCGCGCCGGGAACGTCACCTTGACTGGCCACCGTGCCGCCGTCCGGCAGCAGGACGGCAATGCCGGCCAGGTCGTCGGAGCCGTGCGTGCCGTCGCGCAGCAGCGCGTCCATGCCGAAATATTGCGCCAGGGGCTTGCCCAACCGCAGGCCGTTGTCGATGTTGCCAGCTACCCGTCGCGCTACGACTTCAACGCGGTCCGCCGTGGTGTCGGCGATCAGACGATCCAGCGCCGCCAGGCTCAGCGCTCCCATCAAAGCCTGTGCAAGCAGCAGTACCGCCAGACAGGCAAGGGTGACTTCCAGGACGGGGCGGCGGCGCAGCCCACCAAGGATACGCAGCAGAGGTTCGCGCATGACAAATAAATGACAGTCGCGCGTTCATATCCGCCGGATTCCGGTGAACAAGGCAATGCAGAACGGGAAGGTTCGCGCAGGAGGTAAAGATATGATACATGGAATTAAATATCGTTTTACACTTCTTAAAATACGTATCTTTCTGCCGTGACCCTTCTGTAACTGCGTTTTTCTTTGGCCTGAGCATGTTCTTGCGTTCCCTTCGCGGCAAGATTTTCCTGTTGGTCCTGGCCATTCTGCTGACGGTGGCCGCCTTCATCATGATGGCCAGTCGCCGTGACGTGACGAATACCGTCGCCGCGAGTGAACAGCATGCGGTGCGCAACGTACTGGAGCTGGTGCAGCACGACACCGAAGCGCGCTGGGGGGCCTTGTTCAATGACAAGATCAGTACCGTGCGCAATGGCCGCCGCCAGTTGCTGCAGACGGGGGCCACGGTGGCGTCCGTGCTGGACAGCTATGCGCGCATGGCGGCCACCGGGGTGGTCAGCAGCGACGCGGCGAAGGAAATGGCGCGTTCCTGGATCAACCAGCTGCATTTCGACGGGCATCGCTATGCCTTCGTCTACGACGCCGGCGGCCACGTGCTGGCCAGCGGCGCGCCGGAGATGATCGGCCAGGATCTGAGCGGCGTGCTCGACCTCAAGGGTCGGCCGCTGGCGCGGGCGTTGTATGACGAGAGCCGCACGTCGGGCAATGGCTTTGCCATCTACCGCTGGCCGACGCCGGATGGCCTGCGCGAGAGCCGCTATGCCTACTTCGGTTATTTCCGCGCCTGGGATTGGGTCATCGCCATCAGCGACAGCGTGCAGGACATCACCGAACAGGTGGAGCGGCGCCGCACCGAAATGAAGGCGGCGCTGCGCGAAACACTGTCGCGGCTGACGCTGGCGCGCAGCGGCTTCCTGTTCATCGTGGCCGCCGATGGCGAACTGGTGGTGGCGCCGCCGCGCACTGCGATGACGCTGCTCAATACCACCGACGTGACCGCGCAGAGCGGCGACGCCGCCTCCGCCGGCGGCAACGCCCCGGCCCGCAGCCTGCGATCGCGCCTGACCGACGTGCGCGCCACCGGTGAGCCGGATGTCCTGTCGGCGCGCATGAACGGCACGTGGCATATCGAGGCGGTGTATTTCCAGCCCTTGGGTTGGACGCTGGCCGCCGCCGTGCCGGAAAGCGATTTCGCCGAGCCTGCTCGCGCCTTGCTGAACCGGCAGGCCCTGATTTTCGCCGGGACGATGTTGTTGGCGCTGCTGTGCGCCTGGCCGGTGGCCGCGCGTATCGTGCGGCCTTTGGAGCAGTTGGCGCGTTATGCACGGGCCCTGCCGCGCCAGGACCTGACCGCGCCACCCGAGGTACCCGCGCATATCGCCTTGCTGCCGCAGCGCCTGCACGATGAGGTGGGGCGGCTGGCGGATGCCTTCCTGGTGATGGATCACAGGCTGCGCGAAAACGTCGCGCGCCTGATGAAGGAAACCACGCGGCGCGAACGGTTCGAGAGCGAGCTCAATATCGCGCGTGACATCCAGCTGGGGCTGTTGCCCATTCCGCTGGAATCGAGTGTGTTGGAACGCGCCGATCTGCACGCCGTGATGAAGCCGGCCAAGGAAGTGGGCGGCGATCTCTACGATTACTTCACGCTGCCGGACGGCCGCCTGTGCTTTGCCATCGGTGATGTCTCCGACAAGGGCGTGCCCGCCGCGCTGTTCATGGGGATCACCCGCACGCTGATCCGCGCCACCGCTGAAGACGAAAGCGATCCGGCGCGCATCATGGCGCGGGTGAACAACCGCCTGGCTGAAAACAACCCCAACATGATGTTCGTCACGTTGGTGATTGCCGTGCTCGACCTGGATACGGGCGATCTGCAATTCGCCAATGCGGGCCATCCGCCGCCTTTGGTCGTGGGCGCCGACGGCCAACTGCGCACCTTGAAGGGACGCAGTGGACCGGCCTGCGGTGTGGCGGAAGACCTGGTGTACACAAGCCTGTCCGGCCACCTGGCGCGCGGCGATACGCTGATCGGCTACACCGACGGCGTCACCGACGCCAGCGACCCCACCGAAGCCCTTTATGGCGAAGCGCGCCTGTTGTCCACCGTTGCCCGCGCGGGCCTGTCCGCCGCGACGCTGGCCCAGTGCCTGCTCGATGATCTCCAGGTTCACTCCGCCGGAGCCGAACAATCCGATGACATCACGCTGATCGTGATCCGCCGCCCATGATGAATTGCCTCCACCGTCTCTCCTCGTTGGCGCTGGCGCTATCCCTGGCTGCTTTGCCTGTCCGCGCCGCTCGCGCGCAGGACGCCGCTACGCCGCCCGCCGCCGCCCAAGCGACACCTGTGGTGCCCGTCACGCCTGGCGCCCAAGCGACGCCTGTGGTGCCCGTCACGCCTGCCGCCCAAGCGGCTCCTGCGGCGCCCGTCGCGCCTGCTGCCCAAGCCGCGCCAGCGATGCAGGCCACGCCCGCCAGCGCACGCGTCTTTCCCACTACGCCTCAGCGCCGTCCTGATGGCCACAAATGGCGTATCGGTTATTTCGAAAGCGGCGACTACACCGAGTATCCGCGTACGCTGCGCGTGATCGTGGCCGGCCTGCAGCAGTTGGGTTGGGTGAAGGTGGCGGACATGCCCGACGGCCTCAGCGGCCATCAGATGTGGCAGTTCCTGGCCGATCATGCCAAGAGCGACACGCTGGAGTTCGTCGCCGACGCCTGGTGGCAGCCGGGCAATTTCGAGGCCAGCAAACGTCCCGCCGTGCGCCAGGCCATCACCGATCGTCTGCGCACCAAGCACGACATCGACCTGATCATCGCGATGGGTACGCTGGCCGGCCAGGACATGGCCGCCCTGGGTGCGCCCGTGCCCACCATCGTGGCATCCACCAGCGACGCCGTCGGCGCGCGCATCGTCAAGAGCGTGCAGGACAGTGGCCTGGACAATCTGCACGCGCGGGTCCAGCCGGAACGCTATCAGCGCCAGGTGCGCCTGTTCCACGACATCGTGCCTTTCAAGACCCTGGGCATCGTCTACGAAGACAGCCCTGAAGGCCGTACCTATTCGGCGGTCGATGCGGTGGAGCAGGTGGCCAAGGAGCAGCAGTTCAAAGTCGTGAGCTGCGACGCGCGCGCCAATGGGATCGAGCTGAAGGCCGCCACGGAGAATGTGCTGAACTGCTACCGCCAGATCGCCGGCAAGGCGGATGCCATCTATGTGACCGTGCATCGCGGCATCACACCGGACAGCGTCGGCGAGGTTGCACGCATCGTGCGCGATGCCAAGGTCCCGAGCTTTTCGATGCTGGGCTCCGACGAGGTCAGGAAAGGCGTTCTGATGAGCCTGGCGCAGGCGGATTATTCCTATGTGGGCCTGTTCTACGCCGAGACCATGGCGCGGATCTTCAACGGTGCGTTGCCGCGCCAGCTGAACCAGGTCTGGATCGATCCCGCCAAGATCGCGCTGAACCTGCAGACGGCACGCACCATAGGATTCGATCCTCCCGTGGACATCCTGCTGGCGGCCGACGAGGTCTACGAATAAGCCGCGGCAGACCGGAGCCAATCCGGTCAACCTGGCCAATCCGGCATACACCGCCTACACCGCCTGCACCGGCCTACACCAGCCTACAGGCTCAGGACCCGCTCGGGATAGATGGCTGCCAGGCGGCTCGCGGTATCGCCTGGCGTGTCCTGCCATAGCGACAGCAGCCGGTCGGCGCCCGTGCGGCGGGATTCCAGCACGTAGCGCGCATAGCCCAACCAGCGGCGGTCCGCGTCGCTTTCCAGCCCTGCCGCCGCGACGGCCAGTGTGTCGGCGGCAAGCTGGCGCACCAGGTCGTCGTCCAATGCGGCATCGATAGCATTGCCGCGCAGGCGGCGCAAGTTCAACCAGCCATAGTCGCGCACCAGGCGCTCTGCTTCGGCCAGATTGCGCATCACGCCAAGCTGCATGGCCGAGGGCGATAGCGGCGCGGTCAGCGCGATATCGTCACCTGCTTCGCGGCGCAGTTGCCGGTCGGGAAACACGGCCGAGGGCACGCGTCCCTCGATGTAGCCGTCCACCCCCAGGCTTGCGTAGAGCGACTCGATGCCGCCCGGCCGGCGCCATTGCGCCAGCAATTCCGGCAGCGGGCAGTGGCTGGCCAGTTTGTAGCGCCAGCGCGCATCGAGAAAATTGGAGAACTGGGCGTACTCGAAATGCGCGGTTTGCGGCGTCAGGACGACGGGCTCACGGTTGTCGCTGCGCCGGCCCGGCCACGAAGGCGCGCGCAGGAATTGGCCCAGCGACGGATTGCCGTCGAGAAACACGGTGGTGTCGTGCTTGTAGCCGGACGCGCTTGCCAAGGGCAGCGAGCGCGCAGGCGTATCGCCCTCGAACATCCAGCGGAAATAATCGCCCAGATCTTCAAAGGGACGCTCCGGCATGCGGTGCACCCGCAGGTCGCCGGCGAAGCGCGCATGGCGGAACATGCGGTCCCACATGGTCATGCGATTGTCCTTGCGGCCAGTCACGCGGCCGTTTTCCAGCGGACTGTTGGCGAACAGCGCGACGAAGGCCGGCGCCAGGGCGGTGACGACGTTGACCGCGCGCGCGGCATCGTGAATCGGCACTGACGTGCAGGGGCTGTTCTGTGCCTTGGCATCGATGCCTACCCGGTGCAGCCATCCTCGATAACCGACGATGTCGTCGTAGATGGGACGGGGCACGCGCAGGGCATGGTAGTGGTCCGGATCCAGCGGCGAGGCCGGATGCTCGCCGGCGTTCAGGACGGCGGCGTCTTCCTCCGCCAGTGCTTGCTGGACGTCGCGCAACTCCGTGTAGACCGCGGCGGCCAGGCGATCCAGGCCACCGGGGCCACCTTCGACGGGATGCAGGGCGCTTTCCAGTAGATTGAAGCCGTTGTCCAGACCGCTTTCGGCCAGGGTGCCGCGCGCGCTGACCACGCGGCCCGCCAGGCTGCCGAGTGCCATCGTTTCGCCACGGTCGGCACGCAGGCGCGCCAGGGATGCAGGGTAGGCCTGCACGGCATGGCCGGCGCCACTGCCCCGGCGCACCACCACCATCTCCATTTCGAGTCCCAGTTTTTGTCCGGCTGTGCCGCTATCCATCCCTTGCTGCCCCTCTGTCATCGCGGTCATTGCTGCTGTTATGTGATGCTGGTGCGCCGGCTCAAGCGTGCATGCGGCGCAGATAATCCAGGACCGCATCCTCGTCGCCGGTGAAGACGATGCGGTCCGCCTTGCTTTGCCGTTGATGGCGGTACATGGGATCGTAGTAGTCGGTAAGCAGGCTTTCAATCCATGCGCGGTGCCCGTCCACATCGCCGCTGCGTGCCTGCTCCGCCAGCGCGGCGTCCATGATCGCCGCCAATTGCTGGTGACGCAAACCGCCCAGGCGCTTGTGGATCTTGTCCAGGCTCTGTCGCAGCCGCTGTGCGAACAGTTCCCGCCCGCTGTCCTCGCCGTGCGTGGCGATGAATTCCGCGCACAGATTCACGACATAGTCGCGCAGGATACGCTGCACCCGATGGTCCAAGGTGTCTTCCAGCCAGACCAGGGGATAGCGCTGCATTCCACGATGCAGCGCGACCGGCACGCTGCAGGACCCGATGGCCTGCCCCTCGTCTTCCACCACGAAGCGCTGGTGGCCGGCATGGCGTTTTCGCAGGATGTCGATGGCCAGGCCGTTCTCGAACGCGACCTGCACGGGTTGGCCGGTAACGCGTTTGCCGAAGCTGGAGCCACGATGATGCGCGTGGCCTTCCAGGTCCAGGCCATGGTCCAGCCGCGCCAGTACGTCCGTCTTGCCCGTGCCCGTCATGCCACCGAGTACGGTGAAACCGCATTCGGTTAAGGCCCGGTCCAGCGTGCCCAGCAGGAAACCGCGCAGCGCCTTGTAGCCGCCGATCACGCGCGGATAGGCGATGCCGGCTTCTTCGCGCAGCCAGGTCTGCACGATCTGTGAGCGCAGGCCCCCACGGAAGCAATACAGGTAGCCATCGGGATGGGCGCGGGCGAAGTCGGCCCAGGCCGCCAGGCGGTCCGCCTTGACCTGGCCGCTGACCAGCCGGTGCCCCAATGCGATGGCCGCGGCTTCGCCCTGCTGGGTATAGCAGGTGCCCACCTTTTGCCGCTCGATGTCGGTCATCAGCGGTAGGTTCACCGTATGCGGAAACGCACCCTTGGCGAATTCGATGGGGGCACGGGCGTCCATCATGGCGACCTTCTTGAGAAAAAGGTCGCGATAGTTATCGGTATCGGCGCGGGTGCTCATGCGGCGGCAGTGTAGCGCCCGCGCGCCAGCACGATGTCTTTGTGATTGTGGTCGGCCCAGCGCACCAGGCCCTTCATCGGCACCAGGAAGGAACGGCCCAGATCGGTGAGGGTGTATTCCACGCGGGGCGGTACTTCCGCGTAGACCCGGCGATGCACGAAGCCGTCCTGCTCCAGCTGCTTGAGCGTGCGCGACAGCATCTGCTTGGAGATATCGCCGATGTCGCGCATCAATTCATTGAAGCGCCGGGTGCCGTCCTCCAGTCCTATGAGCACCAGCAGGCTCCACTGATCGCCGATCCGATCCAGGACATCACGAATGGGGCAGGGCTGTTCGAAGGTGAAATATTCTTGCGGGATCATGGTGGAGGACGCCGGACATGGTCACGCCGCGTTGACCTGGACCCTTCGGCGTGACTTCTTGTGGAGCCGCAACGTCTTACTTAAGATGCAAGGCGTCGGCACGGTCTTTATTTTAGACCTTGTCCCGTTTTCAAACTTTTGGAGATTTGTTCATGGCTAACGTCGCCCTCATCGGCGCTTCCGGCAACGCCGGCGCGCGCATTCTCAAGGAACTATCCGACCGTGGCCACCGCGTGACGGCCATCGCACGCAACCCCGACAAGATCGCCAGCTTGCCCAAGGTCACGGCCAAGCGCGGTGATGTTCATGACAAGGATGGCCTGGCGGCGCTGTTGCGCGGGCACGATGCCGTGATCAGCTCGGTGCACTTCACCGCCAGCGACCCCCAAGTGTTGATCGATGCCGTGCGCGCCTCCGGGGTCAAGCGCTATCTGGTGGTGGGTGGGGCCGGCAGCCTGGAAATCGCCCCGGGGCAACGCTTGGTGGATCAGCCGGACTTTCCCGCGGCCTACAAGGTCGAGGCCACCAAGGGCGGGGAATTCCTCGAGCTGCTCAAAGGGGTGCAGGACCTGGACTGGACCTTCCTGTCGCCGTCGGCCATGTTCGTCCCGGGCGAGCGCACCGGCAAGTTCCGCCTGGGCACCGATCAGTTGCTGGCGGGCGAGCACGGTTCCAGCATCAGCTTCGAAGACTACGCCATCGCTTTGGTCGACGAAGTGGAAACGCCGGCGCATGTGCGCCGGCGTTTCACGGTCGGTTATTGAGCGTCTTACCGGCCGTGGAACGAGGCGGCAAGCGCATTGCCGCCGCCAAGCGCGGGGCCCGCGTGCTTATTATTGCAGCGCGGCCACGCCTGCCTGCGCGATTTCTTCGTCATGCTGCGGCGTGTCGGCCGACACGCCGATGGCGCCGACGACCTGGCCATTGACGGTCAGCGGCAACCCACCACGCATCAGGACGAAGCCGCGCGCGGTGGCCGCGGCGGGACGGCTGCCGTTGATGGCATCTTCAAGCGCGCCGCTGGGACGGCGGAACAACGCGGCGGTACGGGCCTTGCCCGGTGCCAGCTCGACGCCGGCCGGAACGGCCGCGTTATCCATGCGCACCAGCAGGATAGGCTGGCCGGCGGCATCCACCACGGAAATGACACAAGGCCAGCCGCCCGCCTGCGCCTTGGCTTGGGCGGCGGCCAGTACCTGTTGCGCGGCGGCCAGGTTGAGCACGGGCTGGGTAGGCAGCTTGGGCGGCGCGGCGTGCGCCGCGGCGGCAATGCCCAGTCCAAGCGTGAGGGCGGCGGTATAGCGGGTAAGGCGATTCATGGCAGACTCCTGATGCTGCGAAAACGAGGCTCCATTTCAGCATCGAGTAAATTCGTGTTCAATAAAGAAGACCGGCTTCTTTATTTAGAAAAACCGAATATGGAAATTCGCCACCTACGTGCTTTCGTGGTCGTCGCGCGTGAACTGCACTTCGCCCGCGCCGCTGAACTATTGGGCATATCCGCCCCCACCCTGACTGTGCAGATCCAGGAGTTGGAACGCGCCGTGCAGGCGCGCCTGCTGCAACGTACCAAGCGGTCCGTGGCGCTGACGCCAGCCGGCGTGACCTTCCTGGCGGAGAGCGAGGCGGCGCTCGCGCAATTCGACCATGCCGTGGACGTCGGACGCCGGGCGGGCCGCGGGGAGGTGGGCGCGATCGCGTTGGGGTATGTAGGATCCGCCGCCTACTCGGGCGTGCTGCAGGACCAGACGCGGCGTTTCCTGGCGCGTTGGCCCGACGTCGAAATCCGCGCGCGTGAACTGCCGATGGACGAACTGCCCAGTCTGCTCGAGGAAGGCAAAGTGGACGTGGCCATCGTACGCACGCCGGTCAGCCTGCCGGCCAGCCTGTCCAGCCGCGTGTTGGCCAGGGACCGTTTCTGCCTGGCTTTGCCGCAAGATCATCCGCTCGCGCGGGGCGCCGGGCCGGTGCTGGCGCGGTCGCTGGCGGGTGAATCGTTCGTGGTGCCGGAGCAGGATTCCGGCTTGCAGGAGGTCGCGCGGCGCGGGCGCTTCACGCCGCATATCAGCGCGGTGCCGGGTTCTTTGCTGGCGGTGCTGACGCAGGTTTCGGTGGGGGCCAGCGTGGCCGTGGTGCCCAGCGTGCTGCGGCAGGTGATCGCGCTGCCGCACGTGGTGTACCGCGATATCGCGGGGGCCATCATCCCGTCACAGGTGGCGGCCATCTACCGCCGTCATGAACGTGCACCGGGGGTGCGGCGCTTCGTCACGCAGATCCTGGAAACGCCCGAGCCCAAGGCGCATCCCAAACCGCTGGACGCAGACTAGGCTCTGGGCAGCAGGCTGACTTCCAATTTGCTCTTGCCCGAGGACAGTTTCTGGGCGATCTGCTTCATCTTCGCTTCGGTCAGGCCGTGCTCGCCGATGCCCGGCACGACGGTCATGGCGCCGCCCTCGATGGCGCCGCGGATCACCACGGTGGTGAGCACTTCGCCACTGGCACTCAGGCTCACACGGCGGCCTACGTTGGTGCTGGTCAGTTGGGCGAAGGCCTGGCGCGATTCCGGTGTCAGCCGGATATCCAGCACCGACTGCTTGTTGAGTTCGTCCTGGCGCAGTTCCACATGTGAGAGCCCCAGGACCAGGGGCGCGGAGGACAACTGCGCCACGATCTCGGCTTCGCAGCCCGTTTGGGTCTTGGTCGAGCGTTTGGACGTCACCAGCGACGGCTGATCCGTCAGGCAGTTGGGGACCGCCTGGAAGGCCTGTGCGGTGGGGATGAAGGCCGCCCCGCAAAGCAGCAGGGCAGCCAGGGCGCCGGCTTGCGAAACACGCTTCCGAATTTGCGTCGAACGCTGCTGTAAATGGTCCATCAACCGATCCGTCGATCGATCCGTCGATCGATGCGAAGGTCGCTGCGTGGATGGATGGGGGATACCTTGCCTGCCATTGCTGGTCATGCGCATCGCCAAGGGCCTTGTGGGATAGTGAGCTTGCGGCATTCTACCGGGGGCCCCCACCCCTTCCCGGTAACGATAGGCAAAGGGTTTTTCCCAAATCATTGTCGGAACGCGTCGGTGCTTGGCGCCTGCACGTGCCGCCTCGGCCCATGGCCTTGCGCTTTCCCCTATTTCATGTAGAGCTTGCGCAGCGTCCGCACATCCTTCACCTGATCGATGTGCCACAGCGTGTCCAGCAGCTCCAGGGATCGCTTCTTGCCCAGCACGGGCGCCAGCAGATCGATGGCCTTTTCGTTTTCCTCGGCGGGCGTCAGCGGGTTCTCGAAGCTGCCTTTGGATGCCATGGTCTGGCCGTGCAGGACGCGGCCGTCCTTCAAATGCACTTCCATCACGCAGCGCCAGCGCCGTTGCACGTCGGTCAGCGCGGGGTCGCCCACCGCGTGCACCCGCGCGCGCATTTTCAGGACGCGGGGATCTTTCATGCGATCGAAGTCGTGCGCCGATTTGAAGGTCAGCTTGCGGTCCAGCAGCATGACGGCCAGCAAGTGCTGCACGGAAATATCGGGCATGGGCCGGTCGTTGACGATCTCCAGCTCCTTGTCCGGCATGTTGGCGATGACCTTCTCCACATCGTCCGCCGTGAAGCCGTGTTCGGCCATCAAGTCGTTGAGCACATGCATGGGGCCCTGGATGGGGCCGCCAATGGGCCAGCGCTTGATGGACGCACGCAGCATCTCATAGTTCTTGCCCAGGCCGCGCGCCAAGTCCTCGCGGTCGAATTCCTCCGGCGCGAACGTGTGGAAGAAATCCCGCTCGCCGGAGAAGATGTCTTCCACGCCGGTCCAGCCGCAGGCCGCCATCATGGCCGCCTGCAGGCCGTTGTGCGCCGGCATGCCGCCCATCGCGTAGGCTTTCTCGATGTGCTCGGGATCGCGGAACATGGTGTAGAGCCCTGCCGTCTGCTGGCCTGTATAGGACAGCATGTAGCGCACTTGCAAGGGCGTGAGTTCCAGCAGCGCGCCGGCCGCGGCGGCCGCGCCGAACAGTTGGCCGGTGGCGCCGGCGTGGTGGCCGGAGCGCAGGTAAGGCATGGGCTTGAGCGTGAGCAGCATGCGAGCGCACACGTCATACCCCAGCACGACGGCACGCAGCAGTTTTTCGCCGCTCAGGCGGCCGCGCTCGGCGATCGCCAAGGCTGACGGCACGACGCTGGTGCCTGGGTGAGTCAAGGACGGTGGATGTGTGTCGTCGGTTTCATCCGCATGGCCGAACATACCGTTGGCCAACGCCGCGTTCTGCACCGTGGTGACGAGGCGCGTCCCGATCACGCCGGCCTCTTCGCGGCCGCCCAGGGGCTTCACGTATTCGATGGCCTTCTTGCCCGGCAGCAGGCGCGAGCCGGAAATCATCGCGGCGAAGGTGTCGACCAGATGCAGGCGAGCGCGTTCGGCGACCTTGCGCGGCACTGGCCGCCCGGCGGCGCTGGCGATATAGCGGCTCAGATTGCGCATGACCGGGGAGACGGCGCCGCTGGGGGAACCGCCGTTGCGGGCGGTCTTGGTCTGCTCATTATTCTTGCTTTGCTTCTTCTGCATTTTGCTCAGAGTCCTGTGGAGTACGTGCGCGGCATCATTCCGCGTGGATGTTCATCTTGTGGATAAGGTCTGACCAGGTGGCCGATTCGGTCTTGATCAAGTCAGCGAATTCCGCCGGCGTGTCGATGCTAAGTTCCAGGCCCTGTTTGGCCATGGCTTCACGCACTTCGGGCATCTGCACCACTTTTTGCGACGCGGCCGCGAGCTTGTCGATGATGGGGTTGGGCGTGCCCTTGGGCACCAGGAAGCCGTACCAGGACGTCACGTTGAAGTCCTTCAGTCCCAGTTGATCCAGCGTGGGCAGGTCAGGTGCGACATCCGATCGCTTCAAGCCGGTGACGGCCAGCGCGCGCAGCTTGCCTTCCTTCACATGGGGCATCACCGCGGACACGCTGCCGAACATGAGTTGCGCCTGGCCGCTCAACAGGCCGATGGTGGCCGGGCCGCCGCCTTTGTAGGGGATGTGGGTGATGTCGGCGCCGGTGCGCGCCTTGAACAGCTCGCCCGCCAGATGCAGGGGACTGCCGGGCCCGCTGGACGAATAATTGAGCTGGCCAGGCTTGGATTTGGACAGGTTGACCAGGTCCTGCACGCTGCGCACCGGCAGATCGGGATTGACGACCAGCACGTATTGCGCGGACGCCAATAGCGTGACCGGCTTGAAGTCGCGCTGGACGTCGAAGGGCAGGTTGCGGTACAGCGACGGATTCATGGTCAGCGCGGTGTTGAATCCCATCAACACCGTATAGCCATCCGGCTCGGCCTTGGCCACGATGTCGGTGGCGATGTTGCCGGCCGCACCGGCGCGGTTGTCGACCACGATGGACTGGCCCAGCAGCGCGCCCAGCTTGGGCGCCATGATGCGGGCCAGGGTGTCGGTGCCGCCGCCGGGGGGGAACGGCAGCACCAGGCGGATGGGGCGCGTGGGCCAATGGGCGGGGTCTTCGGCGGCGTGGCCGGGGGAGGGGGCCAGTGCTGCGATGGTTGCCATGGCCGATATCCAGCGCATCGCCGCGGGAATGAGGGATCGCATGTTCGTCTCCTTGATTTCTATTTATCCAGCGTGTTGTTGCGTCCGCCGTTTAGCCGTTCCGTTGTTCGGTCGTTTAGCCGTTCAATCGTCGAGCCGTTCAGTCGCTCAGTCGTCGCGCCGTTCAGTCTCCGGCCGCCGTCAGTTCCCGCGTGATCTCGCGGATATCGGCGACATCCTCCAGGCGGCGGACCAGGGCAATGGCGCGTTCCGCCTTGCCCATGGGCCAATGGCTGAATTCCGCGCATTCACGGAATTTGTCGGCCACCTCATCCTCGGACATGGGATTGGCCTTGTTGCCCTTGCCGGCGTCCACGCGTCCGCCATGGCGCTGGCCGTCCTTCATCTCTATCTCCACATGCGACGTGACGATGGTGTGCCGCTCGCGCGTGGCTTCTTCCGGTGAATAGGTCGCGTATTCGACCTTGGCGATGGTGTCCTGCACGTCGGGCCGCATGACGTACTCGTCATGGAACTGATTCAACCCGCATTTGCGTTCCAGCAGCAGCGCGGCCAGGCAGAACTCCAGGCTGAACTTGGCCTGCAATTCGTTCTTGGGCTGGTGGTGCAGCAGGGTGTGGTGGATGTTCTGGCTGGTCTTCACGCGTATGCGTGCCACGTCGCCGGGGTGGATGTCGTGTTGCCGTACCAATTCCAGCATCTTGGTCATGGCGGGATGACCCAGGCTGCCCGTGGGAAATGCCTTCAGCCAGATGCCGCGATCGACGAAAGACCAGGGCTGCCCCAGCTTGCCGAGCAGACGCGCGGCTTCATGGCCGCCGCCCAGCGCCTGGAAAAAGCCGCGCTTGGCTTCCAGGATGATGGGAGAAGCGGTAAAGCCTCGCCCTTGCAGGTCGGCGGCGACGATGCCCACTTCGGCGGAGCGGCCGGCGTGGAAAGGCTTGACCGACGTGCCGAAGTTTTCCTGCAGGCCGCCGGCCTGGCTGGCGGCGATGCCCAGGGTAGTGGCGACCGCATCGGCGTCCATGCCGTACAGACGGGCCACGGCGGCGGCCGCGCCCAGCATGCCGCAGGTGGCGGTGGCGTGAAAGCCGTGCAGGATGTGATTGACGTGGGTGGCATCGAACAGGCGGCACGCCACTTCCACGCCTACTTGATAAGCCAGCAGCAGGTCGCGCCCGCTGGCGCCGCGCGCTTCGCCGGCGGCCAGCACCGCGGACAGCACTGGCGCGGTGGGATGCACGCCTTGATAGCGTCCCGTTTCGGCCTGCAGGGTGTCGTCGTAGTCATCCGCGTGCATGGCCGTGCCATTCGCCAACGCGGCAAAACGCGGTGCCAGTCTGTGCGGGGTGCCGATGACGGTGGCCGGCCCCGCGCAGCCGAGGTCCTGCAGATAGCCAGTGAGCACCTTGCCGGGGGCCGAAATGGCGCCGGGCAGGGCCACGCCCAACGCGTCGAGGATGGCTTTCTTGGCTAGCTGTTGCACCTCCGCGGGAATGTCTTTTTCCTGCGTACCTACAACGAATTCCGCCACGTAGCGGGTGAGGGGTGCAACGCCGGGTGCGACACCGGCTACTGCAGCGGGTGCGACATCGGTGGGAACGGCGGCGGGGCTTGTCGTCGTCATGCTCGGTCTCCAGTTTCTTTTACGCGCCTGCCGGGGGGGGCGGAGGACGCGTTGCGCTTTGGTATGCGCGAAGAATGAAGAACGGCGACAGCCGTGTAAAGTGCAAAAATTCGCTGGATTGATGCGTTGAGCGCATCAAGAGACGGCTGGTATCTTCTTGCGGCGCAGCAGCCGATTTGTCCCTTTAATGAAACAAAGCTGGCGAACCCAATCGCGACGCGGTGATGCGGGTATCGCCTCCTTCTACCGCGCCGCAGCGACGCTTGGTGGAGCGTCTGAGATCCCGCCGACGCACGGTCGTTCCGCCGATCGACTCGATCAGGATTCGCGAATTTCTTACGCCGCGCATGGCGACGGGACTCCGCGCTTGAAAGTGAAAGGGGCGTGCCGCCATCGATCTGGCGGCACGCCCCCGTGCCCCTTGCCAAGGGCGTCAGCGCGCGCTCGAACGCCCGCCGTGGCCGCGGCTCAGTGCAGGTTGAACACCCAGCAACGCAAGCTCTTGCGCGAAATGCGGCTGTTTACCACCCGCACGCCCAGGAAGTTCGGATACCGGCTGCGCTTGAGCTCGTTGCGCAGTTCAGGCGTCAGCAGAACGGACCGGTCTTCGTCGCTCAGCACGTTGCGCAGATGGCGGAAGTTCAAGGCCAGGAAGCGATCCGAGCGGCGCGCATGGTTGATCTCCGCGCCACCCATCATGCGCGAGAACACCAGGCGCCAGAATTGATCCAGCGCCGGCGACTGCGTGTTGCGGGGCCCCACCGGGAAGGCACACAGCTGGCTCAGCTGAGCCCGGATGATTTCCCGCTCGATGAAGGATTCCGCGTGACGCAGGGAAACGTCCATGGCATCCATCTGGATCTGCATGCGCTTGAACTGGCGCGTCAGCGTCGCCACGTCATCCCCCGCGGTATTGCTCTGTAAGAGGCGGCTCCACTGTTCGAGCAGGGTGACGAAGCCCTCCTGCTGCAGAATGGCCAAACGGTGGCGCTGGCCGGTATCCGTCGTTTGCTGGGCCAGGCGGTGCAGCCACAGGGCCACCGCGCCCATGGGCAGCGCGTTGCTGTCGCTCAAGGGAGGCGCATACGGCAACGGTTTCAGGTGACTGCCCAGATCTTCATCTTGAGCAATGCGTCGCAGTTCCTGTTCGCTGTCCAGATGCATGGCCGCGCACAGCGGTACCATCGCGACCTGTATCGTTTTGCCGTCATGCGCGCAGGGTAGGCGGATGTCCGCAAACTGGGTATCGACAATTTCGGTGATCATGGTGACAAAGTCCTCCGACACTAGGTGTCCGATATGCGCGTTGGAGCTGGCTCGATATCCGGCAGCGCACCGCAGCCGTAGATACCCGTGCTCCAATTGCCGATGACGCGTGATGGATAAGTAGAGTCATTGGCATGCGAGTCATCCTAAAGACCTGCGTCAAAAGACTGCTTTTAGTTTGAGCACGGGCGTTTTGAATTCATGCACTCCGTTAGACGGAGTGATGAATAGACACAGATGGACAATGCGGCCCCAAATAAATCCGCCGTTTGGCGGCAGGGGCAACGAGGTTGCCCTCACACAAAAGTTGTAAAGGAATTGGAATGGCAAGTAGCGGTAAGGATGAGCACCATGACGAGGCTGCCGATGCGGCAGCGCTTACGCTGCGTCAGGCGACGCCGCAGGACGTGCCCACGTTGATGGCTTTGCGTCGGGCGACCATGCTGGAGCATTTGCGCAGCGCCGGCGCGCCCGACGACGAAGCCAGCCTGTTGGCGCGGGTGGAATATCGGCTGGAAGACGCCCAACTGGCGTATTTGGGCGACGAGCTCATCGGGCTGTTCAAGACCCATCCGACGGAGGACGCGTGGATGCTGGTGCAGGTGCAGATCACCCCGGCGCGGCAGGGCCAGGGCTGGGGAGCAGCGCTGATTCGCCGTCTGCTGGAACGAGCCGGATCGGAAGGCCGCTCGGTGGTGCTGCACGTGCTGAAGACGAATCCGGCCCGGCGGCTCTATGAACGCCTTGGTTTCGTGATCGAAGGCGACAGCGAAAACGGGCTGGAGTACGTGATGCGGTGGACGGGCTCGCCGCGGGAATAGCCGCTACCCCGCGCGAGGGGGCGCGCGTGGCACGTCGCGTGGCACTTGTACCCGCTGCGCTCGACCGGGGGGCCACCGGGGGCCGTGCCCCAGTGTGGCCATCCTGTTGCGTTCACCCCAGGTCGACGTCGACCGTGTGTTCCACCTGTGGTGGCTGGACGAAATAGCCGCTCACCAGCTTGCGCCACTCTTGGAAATCCTCGGACTCGCGGAAGTCGACCATGTGGTTTTCCACCGTCTCCCAAAGCACATACAAGCGATAACGGGTGGGATGTTCCACCGATTTGTGCAGCGTGACGCCCTTGCAGCCCTTGGCGCGCAGGAACAGCGGCTTGGCCTTGGCCACGCCGGCTTCAAACGCGGCATGGCTGCCTTCCTTGATCTCGATCTGGGCGATTTCCGTAAACATGCGGTATTCCTTCTTTTGATGATGGGGGAGTAAGCAAGGCGCCAGTGTGACGCGCGCCGGTCTCCATGCCCGGGTGGCGCGGGAGGAAGCCGCGCCAAGGGCAGGTCGCCGGCGGCAAAGCGGCGCCGGAGCATATTACGCCTGTGCAGGCGGGCGCGCCCCTTGCGAAAGCGTCCGGGGGTATTCCCTGCCCGGCTTGCCTACAATGGGGGCTGCTTTTCCGCATTTGTTTCGTTGCTACAGGAGAATCCGAGATGCCGTTCCCCTTCCCGCCGCGCTGCCTGGCCGCCGCCCTTGCCGCCGCTGCCTGCGCCGCCATCCTGTCTGGTTGCGCGACCACCACTGGGCATGCCCAGGCCAAGGGGCCGGGGGCGACACAGGCCGCCACGACCTCGGACTCCCTGGCCGAAACCACTTGGGAACTGGTGAAGTGGACCGACAAGCAAGGCTCGGCCATGGCTGTACCGGGCAGCAATGGCAACCCGCCCGTGGGCCTGGCCTTCCTGGCGCAGGGCCGCGATTACCGCGTGGCCGGTTTCTCCGGCTGCAATCGCTATATGGGCGCCTATCGCCTGGAAGGCGGAAAATTGTCCATCACCGTCCCGGCCGCGACCCGCATGGGATGCCCCTCCGACCAGCTGGCCGGCTTCGAGACCGCCTACCTGAAAGCGCTTGGACGCATCGCCACGTTCACCTTGGACAGCGGCGGTATGCCGCGCAACATGACGCTGAACCTGCAGGACGGCGGCATCATGACCTTCAAACGCGGCGAGGACGCGCCCACGCGGATGTAATTCAAGGGCGGTGTGGCTGCAGCTGGCGGATCAGCCCGTAACCCACAATATCGGTGTCGCTTTGTTAGCCCCCGAATCGGGCTGGCGTGGCATGCCTAAAATAGCGCCTTGCGTGGAGGACGACTGGCTCGTCCTCCGGTTCAGGAGTGATTTCCATGCTTATTCTTTCCCGCGTGCGCCGTCTCGGCACCATGCTCGGCGCCGCCGTGATCGCCGGTTTGGCCCTGGCCGGGTGCACCAGCCAGTCGGCTTGGCGTGCCAGCGCGAATTCGCCCGTCTTCCAGCCGGCCAACGGCAACGATTTCCTGGCACAAACCAGCTGGACCTTGGTGCGCTGGACGCGGCCGAACGGGTCCGTGCGCCCCGTACCGACCAATGATCCCCGTAACCGGCCCATCACCATCACCTTTACCCGCGAAGGCGCCGAGCCGCGCGTGACGGGATTCGCCGGCTGCAATACCTTCACCAGCAGCTACACGGTCGCCGGCGGCCAGAACCTGCTTCTGACGTCTGACCCCGTGGCGACCCGCATGGCATGCATGCCGGCCGATCGCGCCCAGATCGAGCATGACTTCCTGGCAGGCTTGATCCGGATCACCGCGACGTCGGCGGACAATTACGGCGATCCGCGCCGCATCAGCCTGTCGCTCGCCAATGGCGACATTCTGGAATTCGCGCGCCGCATCGACCCGGTGATGGGCGGCAGCACCAGCCATACCAAGCTGGTGTACGTGAATTCCCAGCGCGTACCCTGCGACGCCGGCGTCCTGCGGACCACCTGCTATCAGGTCCGCGACAGCGACAACCAGCCTTGGCAGTTCTGGTACGGCGACATCGCCGGCTTCCAGTATCAGCCTGGCAGTATCTATCGACTGCGCGTGATCGAGCAGCCGGTATTGAATCCGCCGCCGGACATGCCGGCGGTGCAATGGACGCTGGACAGCGTCGTCGAACAGCGAGTGGTCGGGCATTGAGATGTCGGTAGTGGAATCGAATCAAGGCGCGGTTATCAACATCGCCGCATACAAGTTCGTCACCATCGAGGACCGGGACGCGCTGCGTCCGCGTATCCTTGCGTGGGCGCAGGATGGCGGTTTGAAAGGCACGGTGCTGCTCGCCACCGAAGGCATCAACCTGTTCCTGGCGGGCCCGTCCGAGGGCATCGCGGCCTTTCTCGGCCAGTTGCGCGCCGACCCGCGCTTCGCCGACCTGGAAGTGAAGGTCAGCCATAGCGATTCGGTGCCGTTCGGCAAATTGCTGGTCAAGCTCAAGCGGGAAATCATACGGATGAATCATCCGGCCATTCGCCCGGAAGACCGGCGCGCGCCCAGCGTGGACGCGCACACGCTTGCGCGTTGGCTTCAGGCCGGTGTGGACGATGACGGCAGGCCGGTGGTCATGCTGGACACCCGCAATGATTTCGAAGTGGATGCCGGCACGTTCGAGAACGCCATCGACTGGCGCATCCAACGCTTCACGCAGTTCCCGGATGCCTTGTTGCAACATCGCGAGGAGCTGGCGGGCAAGACCGTGGTGAGCTTCTGCACCGGCGGCATACGCTGTGAAAAGGCGGCCTTGTTCATGCAGGACGTTGGCGTGGATCATGTCTATCAGCTCGAAGGCGGCATCCTGAAGTATTTCGAGGAAACGGGCGGCCCGGGGTTCAAGGGGCAATGCTTCGTGTTCGATGGCCGGGACACCTTGGGGCCGGACCTGGTGCCGGTGGCGCTCGCATGACCGCGCCCATCGGCATCCTGGCCGCGCTGCATGACGAAATCGCCGATCTGCTGGCCCGCATGGGACCGGGGGCGCAGCGGCGCACCCTGGGCATGCGGGATTACTACGTGGGCGCGCTGTCCGGGCGTCCCTGTGTCGTCGTGCTGGCGCGCGTGGGCAAGGTGGCCGCCGCCGCCACGGCCGTTACCCTGATCCGGGAATTCGACGTGTCCTGTGTGCTGTTCGCGGGGCTCGCGGGGGGTATCGCGAACGAGGTGAGGGTGGGCGATGTGGTGATCGCCGAGACGCTGGTGCAGCATGACCTGGACGCGCGGCCTTTGTTTCCCCGTCATGAAGTGCCTTTGCTGGGGCGATCCAGGTTCGCCACGGATGCGGGCTTGAATGAAGTCCTGGCGCGATGCGCGACCGATTTCCTGGACAAGGATCTGGCGCGGCAGGTGAGTACGGTCACCCGTGAGCGCTTCGGCATCATGCGTCCGACCTTGCATCGTGGCGAGATCGCCAGCGGCGACCAGTTCATCGGTTCCGCCGAGGTCGCGCGGCGCCTGACGGAAGATTTGCCCGCTACCTTGTGCGTGGAGATGGAAGGTGCCGCGGTGGCGCAGATCTGCCACGAATACGGCGTGCCTTGCGCGGTATTACGCACCGTGTCGGACCGCGCGGACGGCGCCGCGCCGGTCGACTTCAAAGCGTTCCTGCATGAAGTCGCCAGCTTCTATTCCGCGGGCATCATCGGGCGTTTCATCTCCGCGGTTTGATTGGGCCTCTTGATGAGGATGCTTCCCGAACGCGCGATCGTGTGTTGTTCCGGTAGTCCTGGCCGGCAAGGCCTGCGCCGGATCATCACACTCGCGAACTGTGCACGGGCCTACGATTCCAAGAAGAAATTCCCTCTTTAGTGGGGCCGAACCGCATGCCGGGTTGCGCAGCGACCAACGCTTCCAAGAAAAATCTCCCACTTTAGTGGGAGATTTTTAACGCTTCGAGCTGGAGAGGGCCAAGAACTTCGCGCTGCAGGGCCAAGCCTCGGCGTCATTGTTCGACGTCGGCTTACCCCACCCGCATGCCAGGCTGCGCGCCGGGCCACGGTTCGAGCACATGGATGCCGGCATCCACCTTGCTATCCGCGTGGCTGGCGGCCAGGACCATCCCTTCGGAAACGCCGAACTTCATCTTGCGCGGCGCCAGGTTGGCCACCATCACGGTCAGCTTGCCGACCAGATCCTCCGGCTTGTACATCGACTTGATGCCCGAAAACACATTCCGGTGCCGGCCTTCGCCGACATCCAGGGTCAGGCGCAGCAGCTTGGTCGATCCTTCCACTTCCTCGCAATTGACGATGCGCGCGATGCGCAGGTCGATCTTGGCGAAGTCGTCGATGCCTATGGTGGCCGCGATCGGCTCGCCACCGGGCGCAACGGCATCCGAGGCGGCCCCATCCGCGGCGGCCGCAACGGCGCCAGGCGCAGCCGCGCTCGACGCCTTGCTCGCCCCAGCCGACGCCGCGGCGGGCTGCGCCGCAAGCGGCGCGGGCGCATCGAACAGCTGTTCGAGCAGCTTGGGATCCACGCGCTGCATCAGATGCTGATAGGGGGCGATGGCATGGCCGGCCGGCAACAGTTCGGCGGCGTCGCCGGATTGCAGCGGCGCGATGGCCAGGAAGGCCTCGACGCGCGCGGCCAGCGCCGGCAGCACGGGTTTCAAGTAGACCGTCAACAGACGGAAAGCCTGGATGCAGGTGCTGCACACGGCCTGCAGACGCTCGTCCATCCCCTGCTGCTTGGCGAGATCCCAAGGCTTGTTCTGGTCGACGTACTCATTGACTCGGTCGGCCAGGGCCATGACGTCGCGCAGCGCGCGCGACGTGTCGCGGTTGTCGTACAGCGCGGCGATCTCGGGCGCGGCCGCTTGCAAGGTCTGCAACAGCGTGGCGCCTTCCGCGTCGGCCGCGGCCAACTGGCCGCCGAAGCGTTTGGACAGGAAGCCCGCGGCGCGGCTGGCGATGTTGATGTACTTGCCCACCAAGTCGCTGTTGACGCGGGCAGCGAAGTCCTCGGAATTGAAGTCGATGTCCTCGTTGCGCCCGGACAGCTTGGCGGCGAGGTAATACCGCAAGTGTTCAGGATTCAAACCCAGCGACAGATAGCGCAGCGGATCGATGCCGGTGCCGCGGCTCTTGCTCATCTTCTCGCCGTTGACGGTGAGATGGCCGT
The DNA here is from genome assembly GCF_021325795.1 of Bordetella sp. LUAb4. Classification (GTDB taxonomy): domain Bacteria; phylum Pseudomonadota; class Gammaproteobacteria; order Burkholderiales; family Burkholderiaceae_B; genus Bordetella_C. Next base: position 639,284 of record NZ_JAHPZX010000003.1, read on the forward strand.
GCACGTAGATGGCGTCCGGCGCCTTGCGGCCACTGAAGTGCAGCATGGCCGGCCAGAACAGGGTGTGGAAGGTGATGATGTCCTTGCCGATGAAGTGCACCTGCTCCAGCCCCGGGCGGCCCATGTAGGCGGCATAGTCTTCACCGCGCTTGTCCAGCAGGTTCTTCAGCGAAGCCAGATAGCCGACCGGCGCATCCAGCCAGACGTAGAAATACTTGCCCGGCGCGTCCGGGATCTCGATGCCGAAGTAGGGCGCGTCGCGGCTGATGTCCCAGTCGCCCAGGCCACCCTTGCCTTCGGCGTCCTTGTACAGCCACTCGCGGATCTTGTTCTGCACTTCCGGCTGCACGTGGCCAGGGGCCGCGGTCCATTGCTGCAGAAAGGCCTCGCAGCGCGGGTCCGACAGCTTGAAGAAGAAATGGTCGGAGCTGCGCAGCTCGGGCTTGGCACCGGACAGGGCGGAATAGGGGTTGATCAGCGCGGTGGGCGCATAGACGGCACCGCAGACCTCGCAGTTGTCGCCGTACTGGTCCTTGGAATGGCAATTGGGGCACTCGCCCTTGATGAAGCGGTCCGCCAGGAACATGCGCTTCTCGGGGTCGTAGAACTGCTCCACGCTGCGCGTTTCGATGAGACCGGCGCTGCGCAGGTCGCGGTAGATTTCCTGGGCGAGCTGATGGTTTTCCGGGCCGTCGGTCGAGTGCCAGTTGTCGAACGCGATGTGGAAGCCTTGCAGGTACTGGGCCCGGCCCGCCGCGATCTTGGCGACGAAAGCCTGCGGCGTGATGCCTTCCTTGTCCGCCGCGATGGTGATGGCGGCGCCATGGGCATCGTCAGCGCAGACGAAGTCTACCGTCGCGCCCTGCATTCGCTGGAAACGCACCCAGATGTCGGCCTGGATGTACTCCAGCATGTGGCCGATGTGGAAGGGTCCGTTGGCGTAAGGAAGGGCGGTGGTGACAAAGAGGGTGCGTGACATGACCGGGGGCGTTAGGGGGAACCAGGAAAAAACCGAGGGCGCGATTTTAGAGCCAACGATTTTAGAGCCAGTTTACCGGTTCGCCGATCAACGGCCGGTAGTGGTGACACACCGCTGATCGTTCATGCCACTGCGCGACGGCCTCCCGTCGCGGGGAAGTGCTTGCGACGCGACGGCACCAGCGCCGCCGGGAAAACTCAACGGACTTCGCGCGCTTCGACGTCGATCACGTCCGGGCGAACGGGGGGAAAGGGTGCGCCGGCGCCGACGGGGCCACGATTTGCCTGCCGGTGATGCCAGTAAGCCCGCACGCCGAAGGGTTTGCCACGTACCTTGGCAACCAGGTAAAGAATGCCCACCGCGATTGCAGTGGAAACCATGAAAAGGAGCGCCATGGCCGCACCCACGAGGGCAAGCAGCGTGACGGCGAGCGCGCGGAAGAGTCGGGTAAGAGCGTTATCCATGATCTTATAGACGCCTAGTGCGGCAAAATGTTCCTGCGGATTCCGCTATCCTTGCAAGACAATGTGTAGCCATGCAACCCGGCATTTAGCTCGAGACGAAGGCCAGAAACCGAGGGCGGGAGCCAAATGGCTGCGGGAAAGACCGCGCCGCCGGTTGGGAATATAGTGACATGAGTTTGACAAACGAACAAATTAAAGCAGCCCTCGTCGGTGTAACCGACCCGCTTACCGGGGCCAAGGTCAGCGATTTTGTAAAAGATCGCGACATTCGCGTGGAGAACGGCAGCGTCAGCGTGGCCGTTCAATTGGGGTATCCCGCCCGGACTCAGCAACAGCAGCTGCGTACCGCGGTGGGGCAGGCGCTGGCCGCCGCGGGCGCCCCCGACGCGCAGGTGTCGGTGACCTGGAAGATCGGACCGCATGCTGTGCAGCGAGGGTTGAAGCCGCTGCCCAATGTGGCCAACATCATCGCGGTGGCTTCGGGCAAGGGCGGTGTGGGCAAGAGCACCACGGCGGTCAATCTGGCCCTGGCGCTGGCTGCCGAGGGCGCGCAGGTTGGCATCCTGGACGCCGACATCTACGGCCCCAGCCTGCCGACGATGCTGGGCATTACCGGCAAGCCCGTCAGCCTGGACAACAAATCCATGGAGCCGCTGCAGGGCCATGGCCTGCAGGCCAATTCGATCGGCTTCCTGATCGCCGAGGATTCGCCCGCCATCTGGCGCGGGCCCATGGTGACCCAGGCCCTGGAGCAGTTGTTGCGCCAGACCAACTGGCGCAGCCTGGATTACCTGATCATCGACATGCCGCCGGGCACGGGTGATATCGCCTTGACGCTGGCGCAGAAAGTGCCGGTGGTGGGTGCGGTCATCGTCACCACGCCGCAGGACGTGGCCCTGTTGGACGCGCGCAAGGGCTTGCGCATGTTCCAGAAGGTCGAGGTGCCCATCCTGGGCGTGGTCGAGAATATGTCGATTCATATTTGCTCGGAATGCGGCCACGCCGAGCACATCTTCGGCGAGGGCGGCGGCCAACGCATGGCGGCGCAATATGACGTGTCCTGGCTGGGCGGCTTGCCGCTGGCCCTGAGCATCCGTGAGCAGACGGATTCCGGCCGGCCCACCGTCGTGGCGGAGCCGGACGGCGAGGCCGCCGGCCTGTACCGCGATATCGCCCGCCGCGTGGCAGCCGCTGTTGCCGCGCTGCCGCGCGACATGGCCGGCAAATTCCCGAACGTCGTCGTCCAACCCAGTTGACGCATGCGGCGATCCGCGCGTCTTCCTCGGTTCCGCTGGCCGCTGTCGTTGGCCACCTCCGTGCTGACCGCGCCGTTCCTGGCCGCGCCGTTCCTGGCCGGGTCTTTCCTGGCCGGGGTCTTCCTGACGGCGTCGGCCGACGCCAGGCCGGCCATCGTCATCGATGCCGGCAAGGCGGATGCCGCCACGGTCAAGGCGGTCAACGATGCGGTGGAGGCCATCGCGCGCCAGGCCGAGGACCAGGACGGCGGGGAAATTACCCGCCTGCGCCGCCGCGCGCGTGATGCCGCCTTGGCGGCCTTGTCCACACAGGGTTATTTCTCCGCCAAGGTGGACCTGGTGCCCAAGGCTGGCGCCCAGGGCGAAGACACCTGGACCATCCACATCGATCCCGGGCGGCAGGCGCAGGTCGCGGCGGTCGACATCGAATTCCAGGGCCGCATCGCCCAGCCTGCCTACGCCAAACGGGTGGCGGAGCTGCGCAAGCGCTGGTCCTTGCCGGTCGGCAAACCCTTCATCAATAGTGAATGGAACAGCGCCAAGTCGGCGGTCCTGAACGATGTCAGTACCCACGACTTCATGCTGGCGCGCATGGCGGACTCCGGCGCCGACGTCAATGTCGAAGACGCCACGGTACGGTTGAGAGTGGTGGTGGACAGCGGTCCGCTGGTGCGGCTGGGCGAACTGCGTGTCGAAGGACTGAAGCGGGTGCCCGACCAACTGGTGCGCCGCTATGTGCGCTACAAGCAAGGCGACCCCTACAACCAGGATCAATTGAACGGCTGGCAGCAAGCCCTGCAGCGGACGGCCTTCTTCCGTGGTGCTTTCGTGTCGCTGCAGGAGCCGGGCGGCATCGAGCCGGACACCAGCAATCAGACCGCGACGGTACACGACGTCGGGGCCGCCACGCCGGCCGGCGACGCGCGCGTGACGGCGGCGCAACGGCCGCCGCCGGCCCCCGTCGACCGCAATGGCGAGATCACCCTGCCCGTGCTGGTACGGTTGACCGAAGCGCCGCCCAAGCGTTTCTCGACGTCGATCGGCCTGGACAGCGACGTCGGGCCGCGCCTGGAAATGATGTATCAGCAGCAGGTGGTGTTCGGCCAGCCGCTGACCCTGCAGACCGGCTTCGGCCTGGACCGTAAACGCCAGCGGGCCTATGCCGACTTTCTGCTGCCGCCGGATGCCCGCGGCAACCAGGACAGTATCGGCGTGCTGGCGGATCGCTCCGACATCCAGGGCCTGGATGTCACGCGTTTCGCGCTGGGCGCCACCCGCCTGAAGGAAAGCAGTGCGGGCGGCGGCAGCCGGGTCGACTATGAAACGCGCTACGGGTTGCTGGCGGCGCATGACCACGTCAAGATCGACGGCGGCGATACCTACGACCTGCCGACCGTGACCGCCACGGCGGAATGGCTGCGGCGTGACGTCGACAGCAAGTACAACCCGCGCGAAGGCAATCTGCTGGTGCTCGGTACCGGGGCCGGCCTGACACTGAACAATGGCGATCCCTATACCCGGCTGCGCCTGCGCGGGCAGAAGTGGTGGCCCGTGGGGTTGCGTGATCTGGTCACCGTGCGCGGCGAAGTCGGCAAGGTGTGGGCCAGCCGCGATACCCAGGTGCCGGACGATTTCGGTTTTCGCACAGGCGGCGCGCGCAGTATCCGCGGCTACAGCTATCTGAGCATAGGCGCGGATCGAGGCAATGCCGTGGTCGGTGCGCCGGCGCTGCTGGTGGCCAGCGCGGAATACCAGCATTTCTTTGACGACCGTTGGGGCATGGCCTTTTTCGTCGATGCCGGCGATGCCGCGCAGTCCTTCGGCGATATGAACATCGCATTGGGTTACGGCGTCGGCGCGCGGGTGCGTACCCCTGCCGGTCCGCTGTTCCTGGACGTGGCCTATGGCCAGCGGGATCATTCGCTGAAGTTGAGTTTTTCCCTGGGGATCGCCTTTTGAAGTTCCTCGGCCGCTTTCTGCGCCATATCCTGGTCTGGTGGGTGCCGGGCCTGCTGGTGTTGCTCGCCATGGCGGTGGGCGCGTTGGCGTGGCTGGTGGCCAAGCCGGCGGGCACGCGCCTGTTGCTGGCAAAGGTGGCCGAGCAGCTCGACGCGCGTATCGACAATGTGCAGGGGTCGTTGTGGCATGGCCTGCGCGTCGGCGCGTTGGAGCTACACCTGCCTGGCGTCGAAATAAGTGCGCGGGACCTGGCAGTGACGGTGACGTGGCCGGAACTGTGGCATCACCGCGTGGTGGTGCCGGAGCTGGCGGCATCCAGCCTGCATGTGGGCTTGGCCACGCAACCGGATGAGACGAAGGAAGACGACGAGGGCAGTGGCGGGATGCCGGCGCTGCCGGTGGCGATCGAAGTGCGGCGCCTGGCCGTGGGCGAGTTCAGCCTGACGCGCGACGGACAGTCCATGCTGCCGGTGACCCTGGGCAATCTGGCCGCTAGCCTGAACGTTGGCGGGCCGGGGACGGAGGGCGCGCAATTGCGGGTGGACAGCCTGCATGTGGGACACGAGATCGCCCAGCTGGATGTGCAGGGCAAAGCCAGCCTGAGCCGCCTGGCCGCGCCGTGGCCCATGGACGTCGACCTGCAGGTGGCCGCGACCGGCCAGGGAGCGGATTCGCCGCTGTGCCTGAAGCATCTGGATGCCCTACGCCAGCCGGTGGCGGGCGACGGCCAGGGCCAGGATGCCAAGGGCGGCAAGGATGCCAAGGGTGCCAAGGATGCCAAGGGTGCCAAGGATGCCAAGGGTGCCAAGGATGCCAGGGAGCCCCGCGTGGCCGATGCGGCGCCGGCCGGTGGCGCGGCTTCGGTCTCGGCTGCCTGCGTCGTCAACATCGACGCCCACGCGGCGGGCGATCTCAATGATCTGAATGTGACGCTCGCCGGCCGTGGTGCCGACACCAGCGTGGACTTGCGCGCGGCGCTGAGCCCAATGGCGTCATTCCCCGCGCGCAGCGTGGATCTGGCCCTGGTGTTGCCGGACCGTTCCGGCGCCACGCTGGCCTTGAAAGCGCAGCGCAGCGAAGACGGCGCGGCCCAGCGCCTGACCGGCAAGCTGGCGGCGGATCGCCTGGACGTCGGGCGCCTGGTGGGCGGCGATTTGCCGCCGGCGGTCGTCACCACGCATGCCGATGTCGATGTCGAGTTGACCGACACCTACGTGCTACGCCACGCCGTCGTCGACCTGGACATCGCCGACACCAGCCGCTGGAATCGCCAGGCGTTGGCCGGCACCGCGCGTATCGACATGACGACCGGCGCTCGCGCGGACGCGGCGGCGGATTGGCCGGCCGCGGTGGCCGGCATCCAGATCGACCGGTTCGATCTGGATGTGAAACTGGGGCGCAACCGCGTGCGCACGGGCGGCAAGATCGGTCCGGCCGGCGGCGCCATCACGCTGGACGCCCAGGCGCCCGAACTGGCGGCTTTCTGGCCGGATCTGCCCGGCGGCGCCCGTGCCCAGGGCAAACTGTCCGGCACGCCCGCGCGTCACCGTCTGGAGCTCCAAGCCGGCTATACCCCCGCCCGCGTGCGCCCCGGCCTGCTGGGCCAGGACAAGGCGGACGCGTCTTTCGTCATCGAAGGCGGCTGGGGCACGCCGGGCAGCCCGCGGCAAGCCGACGCAGCGCCGAACCCTTTGACCGGCTGGCGGGGCTCCATCCTGCGCCTGCAGGCCTCGCATGCCGGCTTCCAGGTGAACATTCCGCAACCGGTCACGGTCTCCTATCTGCCGCACGCCGTGGCGCCCGCCTGGCAGTGGCAGGTTGGTGCGGCCAATGTCGGCCTGGGCCTGCCCAGCGGCGATCGCTTGACCCTGGCCCACGGCGGGTCGCGCGGCGGCGCTGGCCGCTGGGAAACCGCCGGCCGCATGGACAACTTCGTGCTCACGCCCAAGCTGGTGGGCAGCGTGATCCGCGCTACCGATGGGTCCACACAGGACCAAAGCGCGGCCCGCGCGCGCCAGTCCGCCATCAACGCCAGTATCCCCGGCGGCCAGCGCAGCATCACGCTGGATGCCAGCTGGGATCTGAAGTTCGCCGGTACCTTGTCCGGCCGGGCCCGCGTGGCGCGGCGCGACGGCGACCTGCGCATTCCGGGAGATCCCCCCATTGCGCTAGGCCTGCAGGCCTTGCTGCTGGAGGTCAATGCCACGGCCGTCTCGGCGACCAGCAGCCGCCTGGACGCGACCCTCAACCTCGCCACCGCGAAAATGGGCCGCGTCGCGGGCAGGGGCAGTGCCATGCTGGTCACCGGCAAGGACGGCGCGCTGGGTCTGGCGACCAACCAGGCCATGCGTGTGAACTTGAATGCCGACATCGCCGACCTGGCGTGGCTGGGCCTGTTCACCGGAGATGCCACCGAGCTGGGCGGTTCGCTGAAGGCGGATATCGACGCTCAAGGCACGGTGGGCGGCACCTGGCGCGCCAACGGCACCATCAGCGGGCAGAGGTTGCGCGTGGTGCGGATCGACGATGGCGTGCGCCTGCTCGATGGCACCCTGTCCGCCCGCTTGAACGATGACGTCCTGACGCTCGACAGCCTGCGCTTTCCCAACACCTTGCGGGTGCTGCCCAAGGACTCGCGCACGCGCGACTGGGTCACCCGCGACGCGGATGCGAAGAACGGCTATGTCGAAGCCAAGGGCAGCTGGAACCTGTCCACGTCCGCGGGCAAGGTGCGCGTGACCTTGCACCGGTACGCCGCCATGCAGCGTACCGACCGTTTCGCCATGGTCTCCGGCAATATCGATATCGATGCCGCCCTGCCGCGCCTGAACATCACCGGCGACATCACCGCCGATGCCGGCTGGGCCAGCATCGAACTGCTCAACGAAGTGCCGTCGCTGGACGACGACGTGCGCCTGTATCGCGTGGGCGATCCGACGGCCGCGCAGGCCGCGGCTTCCGCGCCGATGGCCTTGTCCATGGATCTGAACGTGGACATCGGCCAGCGCTTCTTCCTGACGGGGATGGGGCTGGACACGGGCCTGCGCGGCAGCCTGCGTGTGCGCTATATCGACGGCAAAGTCACCGGGACGGGCCGCCTGACCACGCAAGGCGGGCGCATCGACGCCTATGGCCAACGGCTGCAGCTGCGGCGCGGCAACATCACGTTCCAGGGCGCCATCGATAATCCGCTGCTGGACATCGAAGCCTTGCGCACCGGAGAACAGGTCGAAGCCGGCGTGCGGGTGTCGGGGACGGCACAACGGCCGCGCATCGACCTGGTGTCCTATCCGGACGTCAGCGACGTCGACAAGCTTTCCTGGCTGATCCTGGGCCGCGCCGCCGACGCCAGCGGTAGCGATACGGCGCTGCTGCTGTCCGTCGGTGCCGCGCTGCTGGGCGGGGGCGAGCCTTTCTACAAGCGCTTCGGCCTGGATGATGTCGGCATACGCAACGGTTCGCTCGGTTCCTCCGGCAGCCTGCTGCCCACCTCGACCGTGGCCAGCAAGGTCAACGATCCGAACAGCGCCCTGGCGACCCAGTTCATGGTGGCCAGTAAGAACCTGGCCAATGGCATCACCCTGAGTGTCGAGCAGGCGATGTCCGGCGCCGGCACGGTGGGGCGCGCCAGCTACCGCCTGTCGCGGCGCTGGTCAGTGGACGTGAAGGGCGGTACGGTGAACGGCCTGGCCCTGATCTACCGGACGATCTGGGGCGACTGAGGACCGCTTGTGTCGCCCGGAAGGCCACATCTTGCGGACGGGCGCGCTTGATAATCCGCAACGCTTGCGCACGGCATGTGCACAGGCCATGGCCGGCGCGGCGGCGGTGACAGGTAAAATACGCCCCCGATACCTTCTGAACGGTTTTTTTCTATGAGCATCAAAAGCGACCTGTGGATACGCCGCGCCGCCGCGGACGGCATGATCGAGCCCTTCGAGGCGGGTCAGGTGCGCGCTCAGAATGGCGAACGTATCGTCAGCTATGGCACCAGCAGCTATGGCTACGACGTGCGCTGCGCACGTGAATTCAAGATCTTCACCAACATCAACTCGACCATCGTCGACCCGAAGAATTTCGACGAAGGTTCGTTCGTCGATTTCATTGGGGATGTCTGCATCATTCCGCCCAACTCTTTCGCGTTGGCGCGCACCGTGGAATATTTCCGTATCCCGCGCAGCGTGTTGACCATCTGCCTGGGCAAGAGCACCTATGCCCGCTGCGGCATCATCGTCAACGTGACGCCGCTGGAGCCGGAATGGGAAGGCCACGTGACGCTGGAATTCTCCAATACCACGCCGCTGCCCGCCAAGATCTATGCCGGCGAAGGCTGCGCCCAGATGCTGTTCCTGGAAAGCGATGAGGTTTGCGAGACGTCGTACCGCGATCGCGGCGGCAAGTACCAGGGCCAGCGCGGCGTCACCCTGCCGCGCACCTGAATCTTTCGTGGGTCAGCCGGGTGTCATCGCGCGGACCGGACGTAATAAATGTCCCAGGGGTCTTCCCCTGTCTTGACGTAGCCGTGGCGCTGGTAGAAGGCGTTGGACGGGCTGTCGCGCAGGGCGCCCAGGTGCACCGCCAGGCCGGCCTCGTCGGCCTGCGCGGCGATGCGCTGCATGACGCGGCTGCCCAATCCCAGGTTCTGCGACGCTGGCAGGATGTAGAGGTGGTCCAGCTTCAAGCCACCGTCGACCGGGCGCAGTGTATAGAAGCCGGCCCGGCTGCCTTCGACTTCGATGCTCCACGTGTGTTCCGGCGCCCAGCCGTCGCGCAGGCGCTGGCGCGCCCGTTGCGGGTCATAGCGGCCGACGCGTTCCAGGCTGTCGCGCATGGCCGCGGCGCGTAGATCGGCCAAGGCTTCGAGATCGCCGTCGGCAACGGCGGTGTAGACGATGGCTGGGCCGGGGGCCTTCTCTTGCATGGTTCGATTTCTCTGAAATGTTGATGCCGGCTCGGCTCGGCACGGCACGGCGCATCGTTGCGGCGTTCGCTGCGCGCCCTGTCCTTGCCCCTCTTTATTTGCCTTGATAGCGCTTGAGAATCGCCGCGCCGTCCGCGCCGGCCTGTTGCTTCCAGGTCGACACCGAATCCGCGGCGGCGTCCTTCAACGCTTTCTTCACACTGGGTGCGACCTGGCTGTTGATGGCGACGCCATTCTTGCGCATGTTGTCGTAGTTCGCCTTGAGGCGGCCCTGGATGCGCTTCCACTGTTCGGTTTCGGTCTCGGCGGCAGCCTGGTCGATGGCCTTGCGCTGGGCCGGGGTCAGGGCCTTGTAGGCATCGAGATTCATCGTCGCCACTGAAATCGGCATGGCGTAATTGATTTCGGCGAAGGCCGGCAGATGTTCCCACAGCTTGCGGCCCGCGCCGCCGTCACCCGATGACAGCACGGCGTTGACGTCGCCCGCGGCGATGCGCGGCATGGCGTCGGCGAAGGAGATATTCGAGGCCTTGGCGCCGGCCTTGGTCATGGTGGCCTGCGACATGTCGTCATAGGTACGGATGGAGAGGGCTTTGAGGTCGGCCACGCTCTTGATGGGCGTTTTCGACCAGATGCCGGACGCCGGCCAGGGCGTGGTGTACAGCAGTTTTTGATTGTGCTCGGCCAACAGTTTTTCGTAGGCGGGGCGCGAAGCCTTGGTCAGCGCCCGCGCTTTCTGCAGGGAGTCGGCCAGGAAGGGCAGGGAGGACACGCCGAAGATCGGGTACTTGCCGGCCAGGCCGCCGGCGAAGGCATCGCCCGCGTCGACTTTGCGGGCCTGCACGGCGTCGATGATGCCGGCCGACTTGATGCCCTTGGCGGCATCGAAGGAGGTCTCGATGATCACTTCGCCATGGGTTTTCTGCTTCACCAGATCGGCGAAGGTGCTGACGCCCAGGCCGGGCATGGCCGTGGCGGGATATTCGGTGGTCATCGTCAAGGTCGTGGCAGCCTGGGCCGCGACGACCATCACGGCGCTTGCCGCCATGCCTGCCAGCATCAATACCGCATGAGAAAGACGAATCCGGGACAGCGTAGCCATGCAACCTCCGAGTCGAGAACCCGCAGGCTGCGGGCAAGGTGACAAATATATACAGCCGGGGTGGCCGCCGGGCCGATCCTAGGGAAAGTCTCTATCGCGGCGCGTCGCGGCGGGTTCTTCAGGACGCTGCCGTGCCCGCCTCGGGTGTGCAACCCAACCGTTAGCCGGCAATTCTGTCATTAAATTGAATTTGGGTTACATCTTGTATTCATCTAATATATGCGCCTGAGTTTCGGCCCGTCCCTTGTTCGCCGGTCCTGTTGGATTCCGCATGTTCTTTGCTTCCCGCTATGCCCCACCGCTGGTGTCCGAAGAATTGCAGCCGGGCGCCGACGCCCTGGCCCAAGGCCGTTACGCCGACGCCTGGTTTCTGCTGCAGCAGGCCAGCCGCGACCGGCTGTCCGTCCTGCCTTGCAACGCCTTGCTGGCAGCCGAGGCCGCGCGTGCCTTGGGCCTGGAACGCCGCTACCGCGCGGTAGTGCGCTGGGCCCGCAAGCGCTGGCCGGAAAACCCTTATGTCCTGCTGGAGTGGCTGCGCCAGGCCGTGCGCAGCGACATCGCTCCCGCGGTGGCGCAATTGACCGGCCTGCTGGCCGCGCGCCGTGTGCCGGAAGCGGTGCACGCCCTGGCCGAAGCCATCATGCTGTCGGCCCAGTTGCGCGGGCTGGCGCGGCTGCCCGCTACCCAAAGCCTGCCCAGCCCCCATCTTCTGATGTTCGAGCGCGACCCGCGCGTGGCCTACACCCTGGGCCACGCCTGGGCCAACCAGCGCGAATGGGAACGCGCGGCGGCGGCCCTGCGCCGCGCCGTCGACCTGGCCCCCCGCTGGCACCGGGCGCGCGCCAGCCTGGCGCATGTCCTGATGTCGGCCGGCCTGTATGAGCAGGCGCGCGAGTCGGTCAAGGCCGACGGCGGCGATGAGCCCTACGACTATCTGCGCCTGTGCCTGGAATTGAGCCTGAACAACCTGCACGCAGCCTGCCGCGTCGGCACGGCCTACATGGCGCGCTGGTCCGCTGGTGATACCCGCGAGAAGGTCGAGGACTGGCTCATCTTCACCGCCAGCCTGCTGCGCGACGCCCACCTGCTGATGAACCTGCTCACGCCCACGCTGGGCGCCGACCAGGCCATGGCCGAATGCGAGCGCCTGCTCGATTGCCCGCGCGTGCTGCTGGCCTTGCCGCCCTTGAGCCAGCTGCGCCACCAGTGCGTGCCCACCGCCGCCGCGATGGTGGCGGCGTGGCACGGCGATCCCCACGAACCGCAAGACCTGTACGCCAGGCTGGGCGGGCAGAATGGCGTGGACATGGGCTGTCTGCGCGATTATTTCGTGGCGCGCGACTACCGCGTGGAATTCGTGTCGATGCGGCCCGCCGTGTTGCAGGCCTTGCTGTCGGCGGGCCTGCCGGTGATCGGCCTGGTCGACGGGCCCTTTTTCTCGCACGTGGACGTAGTCTGCGGCTACGACGCCGGGCATCGCGTGTTCTATCGGCGTGATCCGGAACGCTGGGCCCTGCAATGGAGCAGTGAAGCCGACCTGATGCGCCGTTACGGCCCCGGCGGCGAGGTGGGCATGGTGCTGGTGCCCCCCGGGCATGGCGGCTTCGAATTCAATCCGGACTGGCGCCACACGGACGCCGAGGTCCTGGACAGCCTGCGGCGCGCGTGCGCCCAGGGCGACGTCGCCAGCGCGGCGGCCTGGCACGCCCGCATCGGCGACGACTCGCCCCTGGTCCTGCATCGCGCGCAAGCGGCCCAAGGCATCGTGACGTCGCCGCGCGACTTCGGCGGCACCCTGCTGCGCATCGTCGGCAATGCGGCCCTGCCGGCATTGGTGCGCTGGCGCGCGCTGACCATGATCGACGACGCCGTCATCCTGCGCCGGCACAAACGCGAGGTGCTGGCGGGCATGCATGGCCGCGATGCCGCGCGCTACGTCGACGGCGTCGAAATGCTGGCGCAGCGCCGCTGGGCGCAGGCCTGCGCCATCCTGGAACCGCTGGCCCACCGCTATCGCTCGCACGGGCCGCTATGGCTGCGCCTGGCCCAAGCGCAGGCCCCCCTGGGCCTGACGGACGCGGCGTGGCGCAGCGCCACGCGCGCCCTGGCCGGCAACCCCCATGCGCCGGCCGTGGTCCAGCACGTGGCGGCCTTGTTTCCCGATCTTTACGGCCGTGCCGAACGCCTGCGCCGTTGGCGCCTGCTGCGGCGCCAGGCGCCGGGTTCCTACGCCGCAGTCATGGCCGAGGCCGACGCTCGCGAATGCGGCCGCCAGGGCCCGGCCTATCAGCGTGCCCTCCTGCGCTGCATTGCCTGGGAGCCCATGCGCATGCGCCATTACGAAAGGCTGGCGCAGTGGTACCTGGCCCAAGGCCGGGCCGAGCAGGCACGCGCGGTGCTGGAACGGGCGCGCCAAAGACTGGCGTCGCCGGCGGAGCCGTCGTTACCGTTGGCGCCGGCCAATATGGCCGCCTTGGGCCGCGCGCGCCTGGACGCGCTGGTGCGCGGCATGCGTGGCCCGGGCCGGCTGTCGCGCCGCGGCTGGCGCTGAGGGACGCAGGGGCTAAAATTCGCCGGCGCTGTCCTTGTCGGACCGCGTGATGTTCGTCGCCCCGCGGCTTGCGGAGGCCCCGCCGTCGCATATCGTCATGCGCCTGTCCCGCGCACGCAGTACACTCGCCCCGCTTTCGCCATACCCCCGCAGGAGTGCCCGCATGAAATTCCGGTTTCCCATTGTCATCATCGACGAAGACTACCGCTCCGAGAACGCCTCGGGGTTGGGCATACGCGCGCTTGCCGCGGCCATCGAGGCCGAGGGCGTGGAAGTGCTGGGGGTCACCAGCTATGGCGACCTCAGTTCCTTCGCGCAGCAACAAAGCCGCGCCAGCGCTTTCATCCTGTCGATCGACGATGAGGAATTCGACGTCGATTCTCCCGAAGACGTGGCCAGCGCCATCAAGAATCTGCGCGCCTTCATCGGTGAGCTGCGCTTCCGCAACGCCGACATCCCCATCTATCTGTATGGCGAAACGCGGACGTCCGAGCACATCCCGAACGACATCCTGCGCGAACTGCATGGCTTCATCCACATGTTCGAGGACACGCCGGAGTTCGTCGGCCGCCACATCATCCGTGAAGCCCGCAGCTACGTCGACAGCCTGGCGCCGCCGTTCTTCCGCGAACTGGTGAAGTACGCGCAGGACGGTTCCTATTCCTGGCACTGCCCCGGCCACTCCGGCGGCGTGGCCTTCCTGAAAAGCCCGGTGGGCCAGATGTTCCACCAGTTCTTCGGCGAGAACATGCTGCGCGCCGACGTGTGCAACGCGGTCGATGAACTGGGCCAACTGCTGGACCACACCGGCCCGGTGGCGGAGTCCGAGTTGAACGCCGCCCGCATCTTCCACGCCGATCACTGCTATTTCGTCACCAACGGCACGTCGACCTCGAACAAGGTGGTGTGGCATGCCAACGTCGCCGCCGGCGACGTGGTGGTGGTGGACCGCAATTGTCACAAGTCGATTCTGCACGCCATCACCATGACGGGCGCGATCCCGGTGTTCCTGCGCCCCACGCGCAACCACCTGGGCATCATCGGACCGATTCCCATCGAGGAATTCGAGCCGGAAAACATCCGCAAGAAGATCGAGGCCAACCCGTTCGCGCGCGAAGCCGTGAACAAGACGCCGCGCATCCTGACGCTGACGCAAAGCACCTACGACGGCGTCATCTACAACGTGGAAATGATCAAGGAAAAGCTGGGAAGCTACGTCGACACGCTGCATTTCGACGAAGCCTGGCTGCCGCACGCGGCTTTCCATGAGTACTACACGAATATGCACGCCATCGGCGTGGACCGGCCGCGCAGCGACGACGCCATCGTCTTCGCCACGCACTCCACGCACAAGCTGCTGGCGGGTATCTCGCAGGCGTCGCAGATCATCGTGCAGGAGTCCAACACGCGTAAGCTGGACCGCAACATCTTCAACGAAGCCTATCTGATGCACACGTCCACGTCGCCGCAGTACGCGATCATCGCGTCCTGCGACGTGGCCGCGGCCATGATGGAAGCGCCCGGCGGTACCGCGCTGGTCGAGGAAAGCATCCGCGAGGCGCTGGACTTCCGCCGCGCCATGCGCAAGGTGGAATCGGAATACGGCCGCAACGACTGGTGGTTCAAGGTCTGGGGCCCCAATCGCCTGGTGTCCGAAGGCATCGGCAACCGCGACGAATGGCTGCTGGAGTCGAACGACCACTGGCACGGTTTCGGCGACCTGGCCGACAACTTCAACATGCTGGATCCGATCAAGGCCACCATCATCACCCCGGGCCTGGACATCTCCGGCAGCTTCGGCGAAACCGGCATTCCGGCCGCCCTGGTGTCGAAATACCTGGCCGAGCACGGCGTGGTCGTGGAAAAGACCGGCCTGTATTCGTTCTTCATCCTGTTCACCATCGGCATCACCAAGGGTCGCTGGAACACGCTGCTGACCGCTTTGCAGCAGTTCAAGGACGACTACGACCGCAACCAGCCGATGTGGCGCATCCTGCCCGAGTTCTGCCGCGACCATCGCCAGTACGAACGCATGGGCCTGCGCGATCTGTGCCAGCAGATCCACGAAGCCTATCGCGAAAGCGATGTGGCCCGCCTGACCACCGAGGTGTACCTGAGCGACATGGTGCCGGCGATGAAGCCGTCCGACGCCTTCGCCCGCATGGCGCACCGCGAAGTGGAACGTGTCCGCATCGAAGACCTGGAAGGCCGCGTGACCGGCGTGCTGCTGACGCCTTACCCGCCCGGCATTCCGCTGCTGATTCCGGGCGAGCGCTTCAACCGCACCATCGTCCAGTACCTGCAGTTCGCGCGCGCGTTCAATGCCCGCTTCCCTGGTTTCGAAACCGACATCCACGGCCTGGCCGAGGACACGGACGAGAACGATGAAGTGCGCTACTACGTCGATTGCCTGAAGGAAATCTGAGCGTGATGGAAGGGCGCAGCAGCGTGGCCGCATGTACGACGTAGCGATCATCGGGGCGGGGGCGGCGGGCATGATGTGCGCCGCCGTCGCCGGCCAGCGCGGCTTGCGGGTGGTGCTGATCGACCACGCCGACAAGCTGGCGGAGAAGATCCGTATCTCCGGCGGCGGGCGCTGCAACTTCACCAATGTGGGCACGGGGCCGGCCAATTTCCTGTCGGAGAACCCCCATTTCTGCCGCTCGGCCCTGGCGGGCTACGGGCCGCGCGATTTCCTCGATCTGCTGCGCCGGCATGGCGTGTCCTGGCACGAGAAGCATCGCGGCCAGCTGTTCTGCGACGATTCCAGTGAATCCATCATCGACGTGTTGCGCGCCGAATGCGGTGCCGGCAACGTGCAATGGCGCATGGGTTGCGGCGTGGTGGACATCAGCCGTGAATCTACCCGTCAAGCGGGCCAGGGCGGCGGCGCCGGCGCGGCGGCCACGGCTGACGGCTGCACCTACGTCCTGCGGACCACCACGGCCGGTACCTTGCGCGCCGCCAAGCTGGTCATCGCCACCGGCGGCATGGCGATTCCGCAATTGGGCGCCACCGATTATGGCCTGAAGATCGCGCGTCAATTCGGCCTGAAAGTGGTCGAACCGCGCCCGGCCCTGGTGCCGCTGACTTTCGATCCCGCGCTGTGGCAGCCTTTTGCCGCCTTGTCCGGCGTGGCGCTGGAGGCGGGCGTGCGCAGCGGGCAAGGCGAATTCCTGGAAGACCTGTTGTTTACCCACCGCGGCCTGTCGGGCCCGGCCATCCTGCAGATCTCCAGCTACTGGAATCCTGGCGAGCCGCTGAGCCTGGACCTGGCGCCTGGCCTGGACCTGGAGCAGGACCTCGTCACCGCCAAACCGGGCAATCGCCAGCAACTGGGCACCGTGCTGGCCGGCTTGTGGCCACGGCGCCTGGCCGAAGCGTGGGTGGAACGCGATGGCCTGGCCACGCAGCGTCTGGCCGACACGCCCGACAAGGCCCTGCGTGCCCTGGCGGCCGGCATCCACGGCTGGACCCTGGTGCCGACCGGGACCGCCGGCTATAAAAAGGCCGAGGTCATGCGCGGCGGGGTCGACACCCGTGGCCTGGACCAGAAGAGCATGCAGGCCCGCGCCGTGCCCGGGCTGCATTTCATCGGCGAAGCCGTCGATGTCACCGGTTGGCTGGGCGGCTACAACTTCCAGTGGGCCTGGGCCTGCGCCGTGGCCTGCGGCAAGTCCCTCTAGTACCTTGCCCCGGGGCAGGTCCCTGTCGTGCGATAGCCACGCCGCGACGCGATGCCGTCCCCCTGGGCGGCCGCGCTGCGTAGCGCGCCGGGGGCGCGCCGTGATATTCTTCGCGAGCTGTCACGCATGGTGCGGGAGAGAGCGGCTACTGTTACCCGACAGGTGCCGCCGCCGAAGGCGCAATTCGCCCAGAATCGCTCAGGTAACCGATACCGCGACATGCCTGTCCACCCGCCCATCGGCGCGGCGGGCAACACAGCGCTCTGGAGAGATCCGGCGGCCCCACATTCCCACGCGCGATCGCGTGGGCGGCGGCAAGCCCGGACGCCGAAGGTGCAAACCCGCCACGCGGGGCAACTCTCAGGCAAAAGGACAGAGGGGCGGAAACACCACCAGCCGGCAGGCGGGCCCGTCGTTTTCCGACCCCATCCCGCATTTTTCTGTCTCCGGCAGGTATTCCGTATCCTCGCTGCCTTACCGGAGTCCTCATGTCCGCCTCTTTGAAGCAAACCCCCCTGGCACCTGAACACCTTGCCGCCGGTGCGCGCATGGTCGATTTCGGCGGTTGGGACATGCCGCTGGCCTACGGTTCGCAGTTGGAAGAGCATCACGCCGTGCGCACCGACGCCGGCATGTTCGACGTCTCCCACATGCTCAATGTCGACGTGCTGGGCGACGGCGCCACCGATTTCCTGCGCCGCCTGATCGCCAACGACATCGCCAAGCTGACCGTACCGGGCAAGGCCCTGTACAGCTGCATGCTGAATCCGGAAGGCGGCGTCATCGACGACCTCATCGTCTACTTTTTCGCCGCCGACCGCTGGCGCGTGGTGGTCAATGCCGGCACCGCCGACAAGGACGTCGCCTGGATGCAGCGCGTCGCCACCGCGGGCAAGTTCGACGTTACCGTCACGCCGCGCCGCGACCTGGCCATGGTCGCCGTGCAGGGTCCCAATGCCCGCGCCAAGGTGTGGGCCGCGCGTCCCGCCTGGCGTGCCGCGTCCGAAGCGCTGACGCCTTTCGTCGGCGCCATCGCCGATACCGACACCCTGGTGGCCCGCACGGGCTATACCGGCGAAGACGGTTTCGAAATCGTTTTGCCCGCCACCCAAGTCGTCGCCTTGTGGCGTGATCTGGTGGCCCAGGGCGTGCGCCCCTGCGGCCTGGGCGCGCGCGACACGCTGCGCCTGGAAGCCGGCATGAACCTGTACGGCCAGGACATGGACGAACTGACCCAGCCCGCGCAAGCCGGCTTGACCTGGACCGTGTCGCTGAAGGACGCGCAGCGCCAATTCATCGGCCGCGCCGCCATCGAACAGTTTTCCACCCCCAATGATTTCGTCGGCCTGAAGCTGGGCGAACGTGGCGTCATCCGGCCGCACATGAAAGTGCGCGGGGCGGCGGGCGAAGGGGAGGTCACCAGCGGCACCATGTCGCCCACGCTGGGCGTGTCGGTCGCTTTCGCCCGCATGCCGGCCGGTACCCGGCCCGGCGAGCAGGTGGAAGTGGAGATCCGCGGCAAGTGGGTTCCCGCCACGGTGACCAAATTGCCCTTCGTGCGCAACGGCAAAGCCGTCGAACACTCGTAAACTCGTAGCTTCCCGTTGCGGCCGGCGCATTTGCCGTGGGCCGTAACGGGTGGGCGCGCAACCCCATACCGTCATTCAACGTTTATCCAGGAGCTTCCATGAGCCTGCCTACCGATCGCAAGTACACCGAATCCCATGAGTGGATCAAAGCCGAAGGCGACGTCTTTGTCGTCGGCATCACCGAAGGCGCCCAGGAGCAATTGGGCGATCTGGTCTTCGTCGGCGACGTCAAGGTCGGCGCCAAGCTGGCCGCCGGCGAGGCCGCCGGTGTCGTCGAGTCGGTCAAGGCCGCCTCGGACATCTATGCCCCCGTTGCCGGCGAAATCGTCGCTTTCAACGACGCGCTGGAAGCCACCCCCGGCCTGATCAATGAATCGGCTTTCGATACCTGGATCTACAAGTTCAAGCCGAACAATCCCGCCGACGTCGACGGTCTGCTCGACGCCGCCGGCTACGAGAAACTCTGACGCGGCGCGGCGCCGCGTCATCGCGCAGCCTGGGCCGTGAGGCCGGTTGCCCGCGCGGCGCCCCGTTGCCCGTCCGCCTGGATGCGGACAAAAGCCGTTCCACCGAGATATCCATGTCGCGCGCCCTAGACACCCATTCCGATTTCATTCCCCGCCACATCGGCCCCTCCGATGCCGACCAGGCCGCCATGCTGGCGGTGCTGGGCCTGAGCAGCCTGGACGAACTCATCGCCCAGGTAGTGCCGCCCGCCATCCGCAATCGTGCGCCACTGGCGCTGCCCGCCGCGCGCAGCGAGCCGGACGTGCTGGCCGAACTCAAGCAGATCGCCGGCCGCAACCAGGTTTTCCGCAACTACATCGGCCAGGGTTATTACGGCACGCACACCCCCAACGTCATCCTGCGCAACATCCTGGAGAATCCCGCCTGGTACACGGCCTATACGCCTTACCAGCCGGAAATCTCGCAGGGACGCCTGGAAGCGTTGCTGAACTACCAGACCATGGTCATGGACCTGACCGGCCTGGATATCGCCAATGCCTCGCTGCTGGACGAAGGCACCGCCGCCGCGGAAGCCATGACACTGGCCCGCCGCGGCGCCAAGTCGTCCAGCAATGTGTTCTTCATTTCGCAGCACTGCCATCCCCAGACCATCGAAGTCGTGCGCACGCGCGCCGAAGGCCTGGACATCGCCGTGACGGTGGGCGACGAAGCCGCCGGCCTGCCGGATTGCTTCGGCGTGTTGCTGCAGTACCCGCATAGCCTGGGCGCCATCGGCGACTACCGCGCGCTGGCCGCGCAGGCCCATGAACAGGGCGCCGTGGTGGCTTGCGCCACCGACCTGCTGGCCCTGGCGCTGCTGACGCCGCCCGGAGAGTGGGGCGCCGACATCGCCATCGGCTCGACCCAACGCTTCGGCGTGCCCTTCGGCTTCGGCGGCCCGCACGCCGGCTTCATGGCCTGCAAGGACGCCTACAAGCGCAGCATGCCCGGCCGCCTGGTCGGTGTGTCCAAGGACGCGCAAGGCAATACCGCGCTGCGCCTGGCCCTGCAGACCCGCGAACAGCACATCCGCCGCGAGAAGGCGACGTCCAATATCTGCACGGCGCAGGTGCTGCTGGCCGTGATGGCCGGCATGTATGCCGTGTGGCACGGTCCGGCCGGCATACGCCGCATCGCCCAGCGCGTGCAAAGCGCCACCGCCATCCTGCGCGGCAGCCTGCAATCGCTCGGCGCCACGGTTGTCAACGACACTTTCTTCGATACGCTGCTGGTGCGTACCGGTGCCGCCACTCAAGCCGTGGTCGACGCCGCGGTGGCCCAGCAGGTCAATCTGCGCGTGGTCGATGGCAGCCAGGTGTCCGTGTCGCTGGACGAAACCGTTACCGCCGAAGATCTGCGCCAACTGGTCGCCGTGTTCGCGCGCGGCCTGGGCAAGAGCGCGCCGGCGCTGGACGTCGATGCGCTGGAAGCGCGCGCCGTCACCGGCATCCCGGCCGCCGTGGCGCGCCAGGGCGACATCCTGACCCATCCGATTTTCTCCAGCGTGCAATCCGAAACCGACATGCTGCGCTATCTGCGCAAGCTGTCCGACAAGGACCTGGCGCTGGACCGCAGCATGATCCCGCTGGGTTCGTGCACCATGAAGCTGAACGCCACGGCCGAGATGATCCCCATCACCTGGCCCGAGTTCGCCATGATCCATCCGTTCGCGCCGGCCGACCAGTTCGCCGGCTACGCCGAATTGATCGAGCGCCTGTCGGCCGCCTTGTGCGAAATCACCGGCTATGACGCGGTCAGCCTGCAGCCCAACTCGGGTGCGCAAGGTGAATACGCCGGCTTGCTGGCGATCCGCTGCTACCACGAAGCCAACGGCCAGCATCAACGCGACGTCTGCCTGATCCCGTCCTCGGCGCACGGCACCAACCCGGCATCGGCGCAGTTGGCCGGTATGCAGGTGGTCGTGGTGGCCTCGGACGCCAACGGCAACGTCGACGTGCCGGATCTGCGCGCCAAGGTGGCGCAGGTGGGTGACCGGCTGTCCGCGCTGATGATCACGTATCCCTCGACGCACGGTGTGTTCGAGGAAGCCGTTACCGAGATCTGCGAGATCGTGCACGCGGCCGGCGGCCAGGTGTATATGGACGGCGCCAATATGAACGCCATGGTGGGCCTGGCCAAGCCGGGCAAGTTCGGTTCCGACGTGTCGCACCTGAACCTGCACAAGACTTTCTGCATCCCGCACGGCGGCGGCGGCCCTGGCGTCGGTCCCGTGGCGGTGCGCGGCCACCTGGCTCCTTATCTGCCGGGCGTGCTGGACGCCGGCGGCAAGCTGCCCGCCGACGCCAAGGTCGGTCCGGTCTCGGCCGCGCCTTTCGGTTCGGCCGGCATTCTGCCCATCCCGTACATCTACATCGCGCTGATGGGCGCGGAAGGCCTGTTGCGCGCCACCGAAGTGGCCATCCTCAGCGCCAACTACATCGCCGAGCGGCTGCGTCCGCACTATCCGGTGCTTTACTCGGGCCGTAACGGCCGGGTGGCGCACGAGTGCATCCTGGACGTGCGTCAGTTGAAGGAAACCAGCGGTATTTCCAACGAGGATATCGCCAAGCGCCTGATCGACTATGGCTTCCACGCGCCCACCATGAGCTTCCCCGTGGCCGGCACGCTGATGGTCGAACCCACCGAATCCGAAGGCCGCGCGGAACTGGATCGTTTCATCGATGCGATGATCGCCATCCGTGCGGAAATCGCCCAGGTGGAGAACGGTGAGCGGGACCGTGATGACAACGTGTTGAAGAACGCCCCCCATACCGCCGCCACCTTGCTGGCGGACGAATGGCACCACGACTATCCGCGCAGCCAGGCTGCCTATCCGCTGGCCAGCCTGCGCGAAGGCAAGTACTGGTCGCCGGTGGCACGCGTGGACAATGCGTATGGTGACCGCAACCTGGTGTGCAGCTGCCTGCCCATCGAGGCGTACGCCTGAGAGGCGCGCGGCCTGGCCGCGTTGATCGCGGCATGATGCCGCGATGCGCACCGCAGGAAACGAACTGGCCCGTATGGGCCAGTTCGTTTATGGGTCGATGAGGGGGTTCGATGACGCTCGATGATGGTCTCGATGACGGCTCGATGATGGTGTCGGTAATGTTTGATGTTGGCTTCGGTGATCGTTCAATGATTGCTTGATGGCGGCTTCGAGGATTGCCATGGATGATCGAACATGCATATCGCTGGAACGATCTGGCCATGAGTTTTACTCAGTCCCATCGTCAATCGAGAGGTGTACTACATCATGATGCTAAACGTCTTTGCGTCCCAACTTGGCGGTTTTTTTCGCAGCTGCTGTCCGTGTGCTCCATTAGAGAAGACATCGGGCGACGATATACCTTATGCACCGTATGTCCCGCCCGCGGCCATGGCGAGAGCGGGCAGTGGATGGTTCGCGATGGCCGAGAATCGTCGAATGCTAGGATCGGCGCCGATGGCGCCTGCGGCGACCATGTCCATCCCCATCACGCACGTGATTGCCCCTGCGGCGGACCGCGCACCGCGTGCCGCCTGGAACCAGCGGACGCCTGATGCGGACGCGGCACGACCGCGTTGACCCGTGACCGGCCTGCTTCTGTCGTCAGGCAGAAGGGGTAAAAAATCCGCCGGGATATCAGGGCATTCCTTGGAACGCTAAGGCGGCGTTGCGCTACTTACTCCCCTTCGATTATCGGTTCGGAGTACGAAAAGTGTTGATAGGCGCCTTCATGTGCAGTATTAACGTTGCGCCTCATGGGTCCGCGTCAGGGGCCTTGTTCGCGAATGCCTCGGCAAACGGGAGCGCAGGGACACGGGCAACCGCAACGGCACCCGGGACAGCACCAGCAAGGGCAACGGGAGCCGCGACCGCGGCCGGCAGGGCGTATGTAAGGGCAATAAGAACCGCAACCGCAACCGCAACCGCGGCAACATCGGCTACCGCCCCGGCAGGGGCACGGACAACGGCAGCGGCACGGACGTCGGCAAGGGCGCCGGCAACCGTTGAGACGCATCCGCGTCAGCTTGCCTTTCAAGAGGCAGGCAGTCGTTGGGCGGGAGAGTTTCCGCCCGCTTTTGATGCGCCCGGGATAGCGGCCTCGCCAGGCGGGCGGAGGTCGGCGAGTGCAGGGGCGACAGGCTGCGGGGTCGGCACCTACATCGTCCGCGCCTGCGCGAGCGTGCGCAGACGCCTGCGTGCAGTGCTACCCCTATCTCGGCAGCCTGTGCTTGTCGCGGCATTGCCCAGCTATGCACAAGTGCTCCCGCGCGCCGGCGCCATACCCATGCGAGCTTCAGCCGCGCAGGCGTCCGCTGTGCCCATGCAAGATCCCGTCGTGCAGGCGGTTGCTGTGCCCACGCGGACTTCAGCTGTGCTGGCGTCCGCCTTGCCATGGTTCTATGAATGCCCGCCCGCCTATGAACAGGCGGTTAGCGAGGCGGACGACCCCCATCCGGATCGGCGCGAAGAGATACGTAATCCCGGGAGCCGCCTGTGGGTGGGTGAGGCACCCCCCGCTTATCAAGCCAAAGTCGGCATTCAGACTGACGGCGCTGACGATGTTCAACTCAGCGTCGAAGCCACGAACGAGGCGAATGCCGCGAACGCGCCGATCGTTCCCGCGTCAAACTGGCGCGAACGGCCGCAGTCGTGGCCGTTTCTGCCGCGAGCAAACTCCCGGGAGGCATATATGCGCGTTCGCTCGAGTTGGATTCTGGGCAATGGATGAGTGGACCGGCCCCGGTCCTGGCTCGTACGCCGCTTACGAGGGCCAACACTGCGTCACGGTTTTGTAGCGCGTGTAGAAGCGCAGGCCTTCCTCTCCATGCAAGTGATGGTCGCCCAATAGCGACCGCTTCACGCCGCCGATGGCGTGCCACGCCGCCGGCATCGGAATGGGCACATTGATCCCCACCGCACCCGTGCGCACGCCACGCGCGAAGGCGCGCGCGGTGGCGCCGTCGCGCGTGTAGCACGACGCGCCGTTGGCGTATTCGTGCTGATTGATCATGGCCACGGCGGTCTTCAGATCGGGTACGCGCAAGACGCACAGCACCGGCCCCAGGATTTCCTCGCGGTAGACATTCATGGTGGGCCGGACGTGGTCGAACAAGGTGCCGCCGACGAAGTAGCCTTTCTCATGCCCGGGCACGTGTACGGTACGCCCGTCGACCACGACGGTCGCACCGGCCTCGACACCATCCTCGATATAGCCCAGCACCTTGACGCGATGTTGCGCGCTGATGAGCGGTCCCATCTGGCTGTTGGGGTCCATGCCGTTGCCGAGCTTCAGATCGCGGACACGCGGTGCCAGCCGCTCGATCAACGCATCGCCGACGCTGCCTACCGCCAGGGCCACCGAAACCGCCATGCCACGTTCGCCGGCCGTGCCGTAAGCCGCGCGCAGCAAGGCATTTGCCGCCAGGTCCAGATCCGCATCGGGCATGACCACCAGATGATTCTTGGCGCTGCCCAGTGCCTGCACGCGCTTGCCGCGCTGGGAGGCCTGGGTATGGATGTATTGCGCCGTGGTCGATGAGCCGACGAAGGACAGCGCCTCGACCTGCTCATGCGCGATCAGTGCGTCCACCGCCAGTTTGTCACCGTGCAGCACATTGAACACGCCGGCCGGTAAGCCGGCTTCGCGTAACAGCTCCCCCAGCCGCACGGCAATCGACGGCGTGCGTTCGGACGGCTTGAGCACGAAGGTGTTGCCGCAGGCCAGCGCCAACGGGAACATCCAGCTGGGTGCCAGCAGGGGCAGATTGAAAGGCGTGATGCCGACCACCACGCCCAGCGGCTCCCGCAGGTTCCAGCTGTCGACGCCGTTCTCGGTTTGTTCGGTGTATTGGCCCTTGAGCAACTGCGGCATGCCACAAGCGAACGCGACCATATCCACGGCGCGCGCCACTTCAGCGCGCGCCTCCGCCAGGATCTTGCCCTGTTCACGGGTGATCGTGGCTGCCAGTTCGTCCTGCTTGTCCTCCAGCAATTGCTTGAAGTTGAAGAGAACGCGCGCGCGCCGCTGCGGTGGCGTTTCCGCCCAGGCTGGAAATGCCTCGCGCGCGGCCGCCACGGCCATATCGACCTCTTCGGGCCCGGCCAGCGGGACGTTGAAAATGATCTCGCCACGCGCTGGATCGAAGCCATCGGCGTAACGGGGGCTGCGGCCGTCGTAGGGCTGGCCGTTGAGGTGATGCGGAATCTTCAGCATGACGGATAGAGGAGGCGTGGCGCCGGCAGGCGGATTGCCGACCGGCGCATTGGTGCTGCTGACATGACTGACTTCGGGTCTGGGTTAGGGCCGGCCGCGCGGGCACAGGGCAGCGGTCGACGACAATGATCACGGTAGCGGCTGGGACGGGTCGACAGTATCACCCAGAGGCTTTCGTCTATTCGGATCATAGGGGATATTTGATGACATCCTGGCGCCAGCGGATGAGCGACGAATGCCGCAAGAAGCATTTCGCCCCGTGCCATGCAGGGGGCGCATGGCACGGGGCGAAAAAAACCGCCGGGGAAACTCAGCGGCTGCTAATCGATCAAGCGATTTCCTTGAGCACCTTGCCGATGGTGTCGAAGATCTCGCCGATCTGCGCTTCGTCGATGATCAAGGGCGGCGAAACCGCCAGGATATCGCCGGTATAGCGCACCATCAAACCCGCGTCGAAGCACATCTTGAACGCTTCAGCCGCGCGCGCACCCGGTGCGCCGTCGCGCGACGACAGCTCGATCCCGGCCACCAGGCCGATGTTGCGCACGTCGATCACATGGTGCGCGCCTTGCAGGCCATGGACCGCTTTTTCGAAAGCGGGCGCCAGTTCGCGGGCACGGGCGAACAGGTTTTCGCGGCGATAGATATCCAGCGTAGCCAGGATGGCGGCGGCCGCCAGGGGGTGCGCCGAATAGGTATAGCCGTGGAAGAACTCGATGCCGCCGTTGACCGCATTGACGATGGCGTCATGCACGTCACGCTTGACCGCCACCGCGCCGGCCGGCACGGCGGCATTGCTGACGCCCTTGGCCATGGTGATCAGGTCTGGCGTGACGCCGAAGAATTCGCTGGCGGTGGCAGCGCCCAGACGGCCGTAGGCGGTGATGACTTCGTCGAAAATCAACAGGATGCCGTGCTTGGCGGTGATTTCGCGCAGGCGCTGCAGATAGCCTTGCGGCGGGATCAGCACGCCGGTCGAGCCGGCCATGGGTTCGACGATGACCGCCGCGACGGTGGACGGGTCGTGCAGGGCCAGGATGCGTTCCAGCTCATCGGCCAAGTGTGCGCCCCAAGCCGGCTGGCCTTTGGAGAAGGCGTTCTTCTCCAGATTGTGGGTATGCGGCAAGTGATCCACCGATGGCAGCATGGCGCCGGAGAAGGTCTTGCGGTTGCCCGCGATCCCGCCCACCGAAATGCCGCCGAAACCCACTCCGTGGTAGCCGCGCTCACGGCCGATCAGGCGGGTGCGCTGCCCCTCGCCACGGGCGCGGTGGTAGGCCAGGGCGATCTTCAGTGCGGTATCGACCGATTCGGATCCGGAGTTGGTGAAGAAGATGCGGTCCAGACCGGCCGGCATCAGGCCGGCCACGGCGGTGGCGGCCTCGAACGCCAGCGGATGGCCCAGCTGGAAGCCCGGGGCGTAGTCCAGATGCGCGGCCTGGTTGGCGATGGCCTGGGCGATTTCCGTGCGGCAGTGGCCGGCGTTGACGCACCACAGGCCTGCCGTGCCATCCAGAACCTGCCTGCCGTCCAGCGACGTGTAATACATGCCCTTGGCACTGGCCAGCATGCGCGGATCCGCCTTGAACTGGCGGTTGGCGGTGAAAGGCATCCAGAGATGCGACAGGTCGGGCATGGCGGGGGCGTTCATGGATGGCTCCTGGGGTAAGCGGTATGCGTAGGCGCAAGCAACTCAGTGGCAGTAGCGGCGATTTTGGCCCCAGCGCAGGAGCATGAACATATACAATCCGTGCAAACATCCCTGACCGTACAGGTATATCCTGGACGACTGTATAGGGAGCCAGCGAGAATGCCGTGACCGACCTGCCGCTCATTGAATTCGACCCCGTCCGTGACCGGGCGCGCGCGCCGACCCTGGTCCAGCAGGTGATCGATGCGGTCACGCGCGCCATCGATACCCAGGCGTTGCGTCCCGGCATGGCCCTGCCATCGGTACGCGACTTTGCGCGCAGCCATGACATCAGCACCTTCACCGTCGCGGCCGCTTATGCGCGGCTGGTCGCGGCGGGGCGCGTCGTCGCCCGGCCTGGCGCCGGCTATCGCGTGGCACCCCGCTCCAGCGCGGTGCCGGGCGATGCCGCCGGCGCGCCGCCGCGCCCCTGGTCGCCGCCCACCTTGGGCGCGGAGTGGCTGCTGTCGGATGTTTTCGCCGACCATTCCATCCCGGTGAAATCGGGTTGCGGCTGGTTGCCGGGTGAATGGCTCAACGAAGACGGTCTGCACCTGGGCCTGCGCCACGTCGCGCGCGTGCCCGGCGCGCGCATCGCGGGTTACGGCCATCCCTATGGCTATGCGCCGCTGCGCGCGACCATCGCCGACCATCTGGCCGGGCTGGGCTTGTCGGTGCAGCCCGATCAAGTGCTGCTGACCCAGGGTGTGACACATGGGCTGGACCTGGCCATCCGCACGCTGTTGCGGCCCGGCGATACCGTGGTCGTGGAGCGCCCCTGCTACGCCAATCTGCTGCCGCTGCTGCGGCTAGCCGGGCTGCGTATCGTGTCGGTCGAACGCGGCCCCGCCGGGTTGGACTGTCAGGCGCTGGAGCAGTTGGCCGCGCTGCATCGGCCGCGTGCCTTGTTCGTCAATCCGGTCCTGCAGAATCCCACTGGCGCCACCCTGAGCATGGCGAACGCCTTCCAGTTGTTGCGCGTGGCCGAGCAACACGATATGTGGATCATCGAGGACGACATTTCCCGCGAGCTGGCGGTGGGCGTGGCGCCCATGTTGGCGGCACTGGATGGCGCGCGGCGCGTGGTCTATCTAAGTGGATATTCCAAAGTGGTGAGTCCGTCGGTACGGGTGGGCTATCTGGTGGCCCATGCCGACGTCGTGCGCGACATGGCGCGCACCAAGATGGCCGTGGGCCTGACCTCGCCGGAAATTCTCGAACGGGTGGTGCATCAGGCCCTGCACGAAGGCCGCTATCAGGCGCACGTCACGCGCGTGCGCGAACGCCTGGCGTTGGCGCACGGCAAGGTGGCGCAGTCCCTGGCCGACCTGGGTATGACCTTGCATTCGGAACCGCGTGCCGGCCTGTTTCTCTGGGCCGGCTTGCCGCGCGCGTGGCAAGGCAATGCCAACGCGCTGGCCAGCCGCGCGTTGAATGACGGCATCTGGCTGGCGCCGGGTTCGTATTTCGATGCCGACCAGGAGGATATCCCCTGGCTGCGCCTGAACGTCGCGTATTCCGACGACGCGTCGCTTTGGCGCTTCCTGCGGCAGGCCATGACGTGAGCGCGCGCCGCAACGCCTCGCGACCCCGGTAAGAAACGCCCCGGATAGCCGCGTGCGAATGACCGAGACCGAGACCGAGACCGCAGACCGACATCGAGACGGAGACCAAGACCGCAGACCGCAGACCGCAGACCGCAGACCGCAGACCGCAGACCGCAGACGCAGACGCAGACGCGGGTGGACGACGAATTCCGTGTCAGCGGGGTTGCCGCTCGTATTCGACGAAGTCGTACTCGTAGCCGTTTTCGCCGGGCTGCCCTTGCCGCGCCACTTCGCGCCACTCTTCCGCCGGCAATTCCGGGAACCAGGCATCACCCTGCACATCCGCCTGCACCTCGGTGGCGACGATGCGATCAGCCAGCGGCAAAGCCGCCGCATAGATCTGCGCGCCACCAATCACGCAGACCTGCGCCACATCCGCGCAGGTGGCGAGCGCGGCTGGCAGGCTGCTGACCACTTCGGCGCCGGTGGCCGCATAGGTCGCGTCCCGGCTGATGACGATATTGCGCCGGCCTGGCAAGGGGCGGCCCAACGACTCCCAGGTCTTGCGCCCCATGACGATGGGATGTCCCAGCGTCGTGCGCTTGAAATGCGCCAGATCGCCCGGCAGTTTCCAGGGCAGGGCATTGTCGCGCCCGATCACCCGGTTGCGCGCGTAGGCGACGACCAGCGTCAGCACGGGCGCCGCACTGCCCGCGTCGTGCGATGTGGGTCCGGCTTCGGGCTCGGTAGGAGCCTGGGAGGCGCCAGATATTGCCCCGGCGGATACTACGTCGCCTGATACGAAGTCACCGGGTGCTACGTCGCCAGGTGCTACGCCGACGGGTGCTACGCCGACGGGTACTACGCCGATGCTCATACCGCCACCTGTCCCTTGATGTGTGGATGGAACTGGTAGTCGACGATTTCGAAGTCTTCGTATTCGTAGTCGAACAGGGTCGGCGGCTTGCGCTTGATGTTCAGCTTCGGATAGGGATAGGGTTCGCGCGACAGTTGCAGCTCGACCTGTTCGAAGTGATTGCTGTAGATATGGCAATCGCCGCCGGTCCAGATGAAATCCCCCGGCTCCAGATCGCACTGTTGCGCCACCATATGCGTCAGCAGGGCATAGCTGGCGATATTGAAGGGCACTCCCAGGAAGATGTCCGCGCTGCGTTGGTACAACTGGCAGGACAGCTTGCCGTCGGCCACGTAGAACTGCATGAACGCATGGCAGGGCGGCAGCGCCATATTGGGAATCTCGCCCACATTCCATGCCGACACGATCAGGCGCCGCGAATCGGGCGTGCGGCGGATCTGGTCGACCAACTGGCTGATCTGGTCGATATGGCCACCGTCGGGGGTTGGCCACGAGCGCCATTGAACGCCGTAGACCGGACCCAGGTCGCCGTTGGCATCGGCCCATTCGTCCCAGATGGTGACGCCGCGCTCCTGCAGCCAGCGCACATTGGCCTCGCCGCGCAGGAACCACAGCAGCTCGATGAAGATGCTCTTGGTGTGCAGCTTCTTGGTGGTGACCAGCGGGAAGCCCTGAGCCAGGTCAAAGCGCATCTGGTAGCCGAAGGTCGAACGCGTGCCGGTACCGGTGCGATCGGTCTTGGTGACGCCATGTTCGTAGACATGGCGCATGAAGTCTTCGTATTGGGCCATGGCTCAGGCTGCCTGCGCGGCGTCTTCGCTGGTGTCCACCACTTCGACGGAGAAGGTCAGTTCGGCGGTCGCGGCCAGCATGGCCGATGCCGAGCAATACTTCTCGTGCGACAGCTGCACGGCGCGTTCGACCGCCGCGCGCGGCAGCTTGCTGCCGGTGACGGTGAAGGCGAAGTGGATCTTGGTGAACACTTTGGGGTCGGTATCGGCACGGTCGGCTTGCAGCTTGACGTTGCAGCCGGTGACCGCGTGGCGGCCCCGCTTCAGGATCAGCACCACGTCGTACGCCGTGCAGCCGCCGGTGCCGGCCAGCACCATTTCCATGGGGCGGAAGGCCAGGTCATGGCCGCCGCCTTCCACGGCGCCGTCCATTGCGGCGATGTGGCCACTGCCGGAAGTGGCTACGAACAGCATGCCCGAAGGGCCGCCCCAATCGATCGTGCATTCCATGTCGAAATCCCGTATTTGCTTGAAGTTGCGTGAGCGGCGCCCATGGGCACTGGCTCAAAGCGGAGATGATAGCCGGTCCGCCGTTACCTATCCTGGATGCCCACGGCGGCAACGCGGCGACGTAGTGACGCACCGAAGTACCTTGCCGGCGTACCTTGCTGAAGTACCGACGTATCCTGGCGACTTCATATCGACGCGCGGCGCCCGCTCAGGCCAAGAGGCGGCAGGCTCGGCAAGGGGATTGCTGAGCTGGCGCCACGGTCTGCGCGTAGCTGCCGTACCGCCCTGATCAGGATCAAGACGCATTCTCGTAAACCGTCAACGTTCCCTTGAACCGTCAATACAATAGCTGCTTGTTGCCACGTGCCCCCGTAATGCCACTACGTTCCGCCACGTACCACCCCATGCCAACCCGTGCCACCCGCGGGGCGCGCTGTTACCAGGAGTTCCTCATGCCGTCGTCCGCCAATGCCTCTTTTCCCGGTACCTCTGCTGCTGGCTCTTTTTCCGCTGCTTCCTCTGCCTCCGTTCCGCCTTCGCCCGGCCCGACTATGTCTGCCCCGTCTATGTCAGGCGCGTCCTCCTCGGCCGCCGCGTCGGCTGCCCCGGGGTTTTTGCGCCGTCGCGGCTTGCTGGACAATCTCCTGGGTGAGGTAGACCGTGCCCTGCAGGTGCTCTCCAACAACGCCCACGCGGGCCGGGCGTATCCGGCTGGCGCCGAGGTAGCGGACGAACCCTTGTCCGCGCAGGAAAAGCGCCATGCCGCTGGCTTGATGCGGGTCAATCATGTGGGCGAAGTCTGCGCGCAGGCGCTTTATCGGGGGCAGGCCGTGGCCTGCTCCGATCCCTCGGCCCGGGCGCTGCTGCGCGATGCCGCCGCCGAGGAGGTCGACCACCTGGCATGGTGCGCGCGCCGCCTGGGCGAGCTGAACAGTCATGTCAGCCTGTTCAATCCGCTCTGGTATGCCGGCTCCTTCGCTCTGGGGCTGGCGGCGGGGCGTGCCGGCGTGCCGCGCAACCTGGGCTTCATGGCGGAGACCGAGCGGCAGGTGGAAGCCCATCTGGAAAGCCATTTGAAGATCCTGCCGGATCAGGACGTCCGTTCGCGCAACGTGGTCGAGCAGATGAAACAGGACGAGATCAACCACCGGGTGAGTGCCGAACGGGCGGGCGCCACGCCGCTGCCTTTGCCGATCCGAGGCGCCATGCGAGCCTTGTCGCGAGTCATGACGACGACGGCGTATTGGATCTGAGTGGAGTCTGAGTCGGGTCGGAGCATCGTGGCTGGCGGGCCGGTCCCTGTTTAAATCGGATGCCTGAAGAAGGTTGGGATGAAGCAGGGTGGGGCGGGGTCTACGCAGGGAGGAGGCAGGGGAAGAGGTAGGGAAAAGGCACGGCACAGGGTTAACCCCCTAATGTGTCCCCATAAAACACGGGTTCCTTCCCGTCCGTTCAACCCATCTGCCGTTTTATAATGCGATGCACCAATACAACACCTGTGCTGATCCAGAAGCGTGTCAAAAAATTATCTTGCATCGCACAAAAGTTGTGGTTAATATTCACTCATCGGATATCGAAACGCAGTCGGCGCGGTGCAAACCCCGAATGCCTCCGGAAGACCCCCAGGGTTAACCCTTCGATATGCCACGGTTGTCTCCTCCACCCTCCTCCTTTGGTGGATTTAGCCCAAGATCGCAAGATCTTGGGCTTTTTTTTGTCTTCTGCCTGGAGGCAGCGCCGCGGATGCAGGGCGTGGCGGAAAGCCACCCCCCGCGCGTGAACTCAAGCGCAACCGCATAAGCGGCGGGCTGATTACTGGCCGTTCAGGGCGCTCAACAAAATAGTGACGCTTCCGATGGATACCGCTGCAGCTCGGTGGGTAGCGGTCGCCCGGGCGTCCTGGGCGGTATAGGGGGGCGCCCGTCGATCCGCTGGGTGGGCGGCGGCGGTGCCATGAACATTGGCGGACTAAGCGGCCGCTCGGCGGGCAGGGCGTCCTTGGAGGTATGCGGTCTTGCGTCAACCCGCGGACGGGAGAGCCGTGGCGCCATGGTGGTGGGCGGGGGAAAGTCGAACGAGTCGTCGGCGGCGCTTGTCCCCGGCGTCGGTTCGAAATGCGCCAATCCCGGTGGGACAGCATTCCTGCGCGAAGCATCCGCGACCTGTGCGTTCCCTGGCGGCAGCGGCATAGGCGGTTTCCGCGGACTCGTCTTTTCAAACAAAGAGGCGCGCGGTTCGCGATCGTAAATATTTTCTGTCCAGAAAGGTCGCCGATTCAGTCCGGTCAATATGATGGCGTCCGCTCGGTGTTGCCGGGCCGCGCGTGGGTGTCGTCCGGATCCGTTGGCGGCGACGAGGGTAGCCGTGGGCACGCGGGTGGGTAGCGGGATGGGCTGATCCAATACGTTCGGATGCGCGGCTCGCCCGGCGAACGGGGGCGGCAGCATCCTGTTGGCGTGAGAGGAAATACTGTTCATAGTCCTTGCAATTCCTTGTAGGTGTCGCGGAACGTCGTCAGTATCGATGGGCGATGGGCCAGTTCCCCCCGCGCCCACGATGCCAACGTTGGCAACACATGCCACGCTTCGTCACGGCTGCTAACGCACCGCTTCTCCGCTGCTCAATTGTGCGTCCCCCTTTCCACTAAAATCCCCGTCATTCGTTCTCGCGGTGGATAACTTCATGTTGCGTATTCAGGATCTCAAGCTCGCGGTCGTCGGGTTGGGTTATGTCGGATTGCCGTTGGCGGTCGAGTTCGGCAAGCGCCGGCCGGTCATCGGCTTCGATATCAATCGACGCCGCATCGAAGCGCTGCAGCGCGGGCATGATCACACCCTGGAAGTCGATGACGAAGAAATGGCCAGCGCCAGCCAGCTGTCCTACACGGACGACCGCGCCCGGCTGGCCGAGGCCAACGTGTTCATCGTCACGGTGCCCACGCCGATCGACGCCTACAAGCAACCCGACCTGACCCCCCTGATACGTGCCAGCGAAACCATAGGCGCGGTACTCAAGCGGGGCGACATCGTCATTTACGAGTCCACGGTCTATCCGGGCGCGACCGAAGAAGATTGCGTACCAGTGCTGGAACGGGTGTCCGGCCTGAAGTTCAACGTCGATTTCTACGCCGGCTACAGTCCCGAACGCATCAATCCGGGCGACAAGGCGCATCGTGTCAGCACCATACGCAAAGTGACGTCGGGGTCGACCCCGGAAGCGGCGGAACTGGTCGACGCGCTTTATCGCGAAATCATCACTGCCGGTACGCACAAGGCGGCGTCCATCCGTGTGGCGGAGGCCGCCAAGGTCATCGAGAACACGCAGCGCGACGTCAACATCGCCCTGATCAACGAGCTGGCCCTGATCTTCAACAAGATGGGCATCGACACCGAGGCGGTGCTGCAGGCGGCCGGCACCAAATGGAATTTCCTGCCTTTCCGCCCCGGCCTGGTGGGCGGGCACTGCATCGGCGTGGATCCCTACTATCTGACGCACAAGGCGCAATCGATCGGCTACCACCCGGAGATCATCCTGGCGGGCCGCCGCCTGAATGACGCCATGGGCAGTTATGTCGTGTCGCAGTTGGTGAAATCCATGATGCGCAAGCGCATCCATGTCCAAGGCGCGCGTGTGCTGGTGATGGGACTGGCGTTCAAGGAGAACTGCCCGGACCTGCGCAATACGCGCATCGTCGACATCGTGCGCGAATTGGCTGAGTACAACGTTTCGGTCGATGTCTACGACCCCTGGATCGACCCGGCGGAGTCAGTGCACGAATACGGCATCACCCCTATCAGCCAGCCGCAGGCGGGAGCCTACGATGGTATTGTTCTCGCAGTCGCACATCAACAGTTCGCCGCCATGGGCGCAGCGGCCATCCGCGCCTACGGCAAACCCGAACACATCCTGTACGACCTGAAATACGTCCTGGGCGCGGACGAGTCGGATCTGCGGCTGTAAACCCGGTCATCATTGAGAAAGGTATAAGCATGACGAATCGCTATCAACAGATTACCGAGGAACTGCGCCAGGCGCCCCGTAAATGGCTGGTCACGGGCTGCGCCGGCTTCATCGGTTCAAACCTGCTGGAGACGCTGCTCAAGCTCGATCAGACCGTGGTGGGATTGGACAATTTCGCCACTGGCTTCCAGCACAACCTGGACGAAGTGATGGAGCTGGTGACCGCCGAGCAATGGGGCCGCTTCACGTTCATCGAAGGCGACATCCGCGATGCCGACACCTGCCGCCGGGCCTGCACCGGCGTGGACTTCGTGCTGCATCAGGCTGCCTTGGGTTCGGTGCCGCGTTCGCTGGCCGATCCCCTGGCTACCAATGCCGTGAACATCGACGGCTATCTGAACATGCTGGTCGCGGCGCGTGATGCACGCGTGCATGGCTTCGTCTATGCGGCGTCCAGCTCGACGTATGGTGACCACCCCGGCTTGCCCAAGATTGAGTCGGAAATCGGCAATCCTTTGTCGCCTTATGCCGTCACGAAGTATGTGAACGAGCTGTACGCCGACGTCTTCGCTCGGTCCTATGGTTTCGGCAGCGTTGGCCTGCGCTACTTCAATGTGTTCGGCAAGCGCCAGGATCCCAACGGCGCCTATGCCGCCGTGATTCCGAAGTGGATCAGCGCCATGATTCGCGATGAGGACGTGGTGATCAATGGCGATGGCGAAACCAGCCGTGATTTCTGCTTCGTCGAGAACGCCGTCCAGGCCAATCTGCTGGCCGCCCTGTCGCAGCCGGAGAAGGCCAGCCAGGTCTACAACGTGGCCTTCAACGCTCGCACCAGCTTGAACCAGTTGTTCGAGCACCTGCGCGCGCAGCTGGCCAAGCACGGCGTGAAGTACGACAAGGAGCCCGTCTACGGTGATTTCCGTGCCGGCGACGTGCGTCACTCACAGGCCGACATCGGCAAGGCCAACGAACACCTGGGCTACAAGCCCATGCACGACATCCTGGAAGGGCTGGAAGTGGCCATGCCTTGGTACACGCAGTTCTTGCGTTAACGGTCAGGCGGCGTAAAAATGCCCCGCGCCTTCATAGGGCGCGGGGCATTTTTCTTGGGACTGAGCTTCGGCGTCTTAGAACGGCAGCTTCACATCCGGCTTGAGCAGTTGCAGTTGCTGGCGGAAGTCGTCCTGGATGCGCTTGAGGGCAGCATCGCTGTCGGCTTCGAAGCGCAGTACCACCACTGGCGTGGTGTTCGACGGCCGCGCCAGGCCGAAGCCGTCCGGATACTCGGCCCGCACGCCGTCGATGGTCACCACGTTGATGGCGCCGTCGAACTTGCCCTTGTCCTGCAAGGCCTTGACCAGGGTGAAGGGTTCGCCTTCTTCCATTTCCAGCTTCAACTCGGGCGTCGAGATGGCTTGCGGCAAGGCTTCCAGCACGGCCGACGGGTCGGCGTCGCGCGAGACGATTTCCAGCAGGCGGGTACCGGTGTACAGGCCGTCGTCGAAACCGAACCAGCGTTCCTTGAAGAAGATGTGGCCGCTCATCTCGCCGGCCAACGGGGCGCCGGTTTCGGCCAGCTTGGCCTTGACCAGCGAATGGCCGGTTTGCCACATCAGCGGCTTGCCGCCGGCTTCGGTGACGGCCAGGCCGACGTGGCGGCTGCACTTGACGTCATAAATGATGGTGGCGCCCGGATTGCGTTCCAGCACGTCGCGCGCGTACAGGATCAGCTGGCGGTCGGGCCAGATGATCTGGCCGGACTTGGTGACCACGCCCAGGCGATCGCCGTCGCCGTCGAAGGCCAGGCCGATTTCATTGTCGGTGGTCTGCACGCAGCGGATCAGGTCTTCCAGATTGTGCGGGTCGGCCGGATCCGGGTGGTGATTGGGAAAGTTGCCGTCGACTTCGCAGAACAGCTCGGTAACTTCGCAGCCCAGGGCCCGGAACAGACGCGGGGCGATGGCGCCAGCCACGCCATTGCCGCAGTCCACGGCGATCTTCATCGGGCGCGCCAGCTTGACGTCGCCGACGATGCGCTGCAGGTAGGTCTCGACCAGGTCCAGTTCGCGGCGCTTGCCAGGGGTGACGCCGGCCGGGGCCTTGCCGCCAGCGGCTTCCATGGCCTTGCGCAGTTCCTGGATGCCGTCGCCGTACAGGGCGGCACCCGCCAGCATCATCTTGAAACCGTTGTACTTGGGCGGGTTATGGCTGCCGGTGATGGCCACGCCGGAACCCGTCTTCAGCGTATAGGCGCCGAAGTAGACCAGCGGCGTCGGCACTTCGCCGATGTCCACGGTGTCCACGCCGCCGGCGTTCAGGCCGTCCTGCAGGGCCAGCGACAGCTCTTCGCTGCTCAAGCGGCCGTCGCGGCCGATGACCAGTTCGCTGACGCCCAGGGAGCGGGCACGGGCGGCCAGCGCCAGGCCCAATTCGCGGGCAAAGCCGACGTTCAACAGATCCGGTACGGTGCCGCGGATGTCGTAGGCCTTGAAAATCGATGCGGGAATTGTCGACGCGGTCGCCACGTTGATTCCTTGTTCCAGGGTGCGATGAAAAGGGCATTATCCCCGATTGCCGATGGCGCCATCCCCAGCTGTGTGCTGCATATGTCCTAGTCCTGACAGACGAGGCACACAGGACGGGAGTCGTTCCAGCAGGCGATCCAATGCGAATCAGCCGGCCTCGTCCTGCCCGGAATTGCGCCGCGCGGGTATCACGGGGCAGGGCGATTGTTACACGGAAGCCGGCGGCGCCGTTGTGTCCGAATTCGACAATCCTGACGACGCATTGCTGCGAGACACTTTTGCGGCCCGTGGCGGGCATGTCTCGCCCTACAATAGCTCCACTTTTCAGTCCGTCCCGGCCAGGCGCCATTTACGTTGCTTGGGTCGATAGCGCGGTTTGTCCGGGGGGACACGCGGCCGGCGGCGGCCATAACCATTGCGGTGGTCGATGACATTCCTGGATGAGTTGCGGGCCTTGCTGGGCGCCGAACATGTATTGACGGGCGCCGATACGGATTCCTATACGCTGGACTGGCGCGGCCGTTATCAGGGCAGGGCCCTGGCCGTGGCGCGGCCCGCGGACACCGAGGGCGTGGCCGGCGTCGTGCGGCTATGCGCCCGCCACCGGGTGCCGGTGCTGCCGCAGGGCGGCAATACCAGCCTTTGCGGCGGTGCCACGCCGGACGAGGAAGGCGCCACACTGATCCTGTCGCTGGGCCGTTTGAACCGGATCCGCGCCGTCGACACCGATAACGATACGATCACCGTCGAGGCCGGCTGCATCCTGCAGGCGGTGCAGCAGGCGGCCGAGCATGTCCGTCGGCTGTTTCCCCTGAGCCTGGCTGCCGAGGGTAGTTGCAGCATCGGCGGCAATCTGGCCACCAACGCCGGCGGCACCCAGGTGCTGCGCTACGGCAACACGCGCGACCTGACGCTGGGGCTGGAAGTCGTGACCCCGGATGGCCGCATCTGGCATGGCTTGCGCGGCCTGCGCAAGGACAATACCGGCTACGACCTGCGCGACCTGTACATCGGCAGCGAGGGTACGTTGGGCATCATCACGGCGGCCACCCTGAAGCTTTATCCCTTGCCGGTAGCCCGCTCCACGGCTTTGCTGGCCCTGCCGGGCGTCGAGCAGGCGGTGCAGGTACTGTCCCGCGCCCGCGCGGGTTTCGGTGCCACGCTGACCGGTTTCGAACTGATGGCCGGCTACTGCTTGCAGGGCGTAGTGCGCCTGTATCCGCAGCAGCGCCTGCCCTTCAGCGGCGAGTCGGCCGAGTCGCCCTGGTTCGCCCTGCTGGAGCTGTCGGACAGCGAAAGCGAGGCGCATGCGCGCGAGCGCTTCGAAAGCGTGCTGGGCGAAGTCCTGGAGGATGGCCTGGCCACCGACGCCGCCATCGCCGAGAACGTCGCGCAGAGCCGCGCCTTGTGGCACCTGCGCGAAAGCATTCCCTTGGCCGAGGCGGCTTTCGGCAAGGCGGTGAAGCACGATGTTTCGGTGCCGATTTCGCGCATCGCCGAATTCGTGCGCACCACCAATGGCCTGCTGCAGGCGCGCTTCCCGGGCGTGACCCATGTGATATTCGGCCACCTGGGCGACGGCAATCTGCATTACAACGTGGCGCCCGCGCCGGGCCAGGCCGAGGCCGACCTGCTGGCCCTGCAATCGCGGATCTACCAGGTGGTGCACGACAGCGTGCACGCGCACCAGGGATCGATCAGCGCCGAACACGGTGTCGGACAGCTCAAGGTGGACGAGCTGACCCGCTATAAGGACCCCCTGGAGCTGGAGCTGATGCGCCGGATCAAGCAGGCGCTGGATCCGGACGGCATCATGAACCCCGGCAAGGTCGTTCGCCTATGATTTCCTCAACCGCCACGGGGCACCATCGCGTCCTCATCGTCGAGGACGACGCGACCATCGCCGGCAATCTCTACAGCTTTCTGGAGCAGCGCGGCTTCGTGCCGGACGCGGCCTATGACGGCCGCGCCGCGTTGGGCCTGCTGACTTCGCAACACTTTGACGTGGTCATCCTGGACGTCGGCCTGCCCGGCATGGACGGTTATGCCGTATTGCGCGCGATGCGTACCGAACACATGCTGCCCGTGCCGGTGCTGATGCTCACCGCCCGCGACGAACTGGACGACAAGCTGGCCGGCTTCGCGCATGGCGCGGACGACTACCTGACCAAGCCCTTCGCGCTGGCGGAGGTGGAAGCCAGGCTGAACGCGCTGATTCTGCGCGCCAGCGGCGGCGTGGCCACGCCGGTGCGCCGTTGCGGCGCCCTCAGTTATGACAGCCGCACCCGCATCGTGGCGGTGGACGGCAAGCCGGTGCACCTGACGCGCAAGTCCGTCATGATCATCGAGGCCTTGCTGCGCGATCCGGGCCGCGTGGTGTCGCGTGCCGAATTGGAAAGCCATCTTTGGGGCGCCGAGCCACCGTCCTCGGATGCGCTGCGCAGCCAGATGCACCTGCTGCGCAAAGCGCTCAACGACGCCGGCTTCGATGGCATCGAAACCTTGCATGGCACTGGCTGGCGCCTGCTGGTCGACGGTGCGGACGCATGAACAGCGGCAGTACCCTGACCCAGCGGGTCACCTGGGCATTGACAGGGTTGGTGGCGATTTTCGTATCCGCGCTGGTGGTGCTGGCCTATCTGACCTTCGACCAGATGGAAGACGATCTGGTCAATGACATCCTGACGACCGAGGCCGAGCGCCAGATTTCGCATCTGCAGAACGGCACGGTGACCATGCCCCAGCATGGTCCGCTGGACCTGGGCAGCAATATGCGCGCATGGCTGCAGCAGCCGGGCACGGTCAACCCCGATATTCCCGAGCCCATCCACAACCTGAACGCCGGGCTGCATCTGGTCGAACCGGGGGTGGAAACCTGGCACGTGGTGATCGCCAATCCGCCACAGGGCAAGTTCTTTGTGTTGTATGACGCCACCGACAACGAAGACCGGGTGTTCGATTTCGGTCTCATCGTGCTGGGCCTGGGCGTGATCAGCATCGTCGCGTCCTACGGTGTGGCGCGTAAGGTCGCGCAACTGGCGGTGGGTCCCATGTTGACCTTGACCGACCAGTTGGCCAAATGGGCGCCGGGGTCGCCGGACCTGGCGGTGGAGCGCAATGACGAGGCCGGCCGCCTGGTCGAGGCCTTCAACCGAGTGCAGAATCAAGTCGACCGTTCGCTGGCGCGCGAGCGGGAGTTCGCGGCCAATCTCAGCCATGAAGTGCGTACACCGCTGGCGGCCATCCGCAGCGATGGTGAATTGATGCTGCTGGCCGATGTCAGCGATGACCAGCGCACCCGCCTCACCCGCGTCGTCAAGAACGTCGATAGCGTGGCGGCCGCGTTGGAAAGCGCCCGTGCCATGGCGCGTGACGAGTTGCGCGCGCCCGAGCCGGTGGACCTGCGCGACTGCATGCAGTCCGCCTGGCAGGGCCTGGAGGCCCACGCCGAACAGGCCGGCCTGCTGCTGGATGACCAGTTGGCGCCGGGCAATGTCCGCACGCTCGACCGCTATGCCTTGTTGACGGTGCTGCGCAACCTCATCCGTAATGCCATCGAGCACGCGGCGCCGGCGCAGTTCAGCGTCAGCGCGGTGGAAGGTGGGATAGCGCTGCGCGATAACGGCAAAGGGATACGCGCGGCCGACCTGCCTTTCGTGTTCGAACGCTATTACAGCGTGCGGTTGCGCGATATGCGCAGTGGCGGTGGCGATGGCAATGGTGGCGCGGAAACGCCCGAGGCTGCCGCGGCGCTGGAGCGGGGGCTGGGGCTGGCCATCGCCAAACGGGTGTGCGACATGCAGGCCTGGAGCCTGACCGTGCAGTCGGCCACCGAAGGCCCCGACCGGGGGACGCG
The DNA here is from genome assembly GCF_021325795.1 of Bordetella sp. LUAb4. Taxonomy (GTDB): domain Bacteria; phylum Pseudomonadota; class Gammaproteobacteria; order Burkholderiales; family Burkholderiaceae_B; genus Bordetella_C. Next base: position 680,197 of record NZ_JAHPZX010000003.1, read on the forward strand.
TTTCACGCTCCGGTTCTAGTGGCGCAGCGGGGCAACGGGGAAATCTTGTGCCCGGAGGTGACCCGCCGCGGGATGCCGTTTACGCGGATTTGACGAATATTTCATGGGCTGCGGGGTAGCTTGCGATGTTCCGAGCGCAGGCAACCCTATGGCTACTTCCGACCCCAACTACTGGTCGGCGGCTGAACGCCGCGAGACCTATCTGATCGGCCAGGTGTTCTCCGTGACCCTGCTGCTGATCTTTTGCGCGCAGGCGGTCAATCTGTGGGGCCTGGACCTGGTCGTGGCGCGCTGGTTCTACGACGCCCAGGCGCATTTGTTCCCGCACCGGGCCTCGCGCGCCCTGGAGATATTCGGCCATCGGCTGGTGCTGGTGGCACCCGTCGGCGTAGCGGTGGCGGCGGCGGGCGCCGCCGTGGCCAGCCGCTGGCTGCCGGCGTTGCGGCCGTGGCGGGGTGTGCTGTGGGCCGTGGCGCTGACCTGTGCGCTGGGGCAGGTCATCATCGCGCAGCTCAAGCATTACACCGCGCTGCCGCGCCCCTACGACCTGAGCATGTTCGGCGGCTACGCGTCGTATCCCCAACGTTTCTGGGCCGCCAGCCGGCGCGAAGCCGGCGGCGCCTTACCCAGCGGACATGCGGGCGCCGGCTACGCCTTGTTGTCGCTGTACTTCGCGGGTTGGGCCGCCGGCCGTCCCTTGTGGCGCTGGACCGGTCTGGCCATCGGCATCCTGGTGGGCGCCGGCTTTTCGCTGGTGCGTATCGCCCAGGGCGCCCATTTCCTCAGCCAGACCCTGTGGTCCGCCGCCATCATGTGGCTGCTGGCCAGCCTGTTGTTCTACCGGCTGCTGGTTCAGCCCAGGAGCAGGCCGGGCAACCACAGCGAGAAAGCCGGCACGTACGTGACCAGGGCCAAGGCCGCCAATAGCGCGCCATAGAAAGGCCAGATCGTCCGCATTACCGTTCCCACCGACACCTGGCCGATGGCGCAGCCCACGAACTGCGTGGTGCCCACGGGCGGCGTATTCAGCCCCAACGCGCAGTTCAGCAGCATGACGATGCCGAACTGCACCGGCCCCATCCCGTACTGCATGCAGATGGGCAGGAAAATGGGCGTGCAGATCAGGATGGTGGCCGCCATGTCCAGGAACGTACCCAGCAGGAACAGCACGATGTTGACCATCAGGAAGATGGCCCAAGGACTGGTGGAAATCGACGCCAGCAGGACGCCGGTCTTCTCGGCCACGCCGTAGAAGCTGATCAGATAGCCGAACGTGGCCGAGATGCCGATCAGCAGCAACACCACGCCCGTCGTCTTGACCGCCTTGGCCGCGGCGCGCACGAATTGGTCAAAGCTCAGCGAGCGATAGACGAAGACCGTCAGCGCCAGCGCGTAGAGCACGGCCACCGCCGCCGATTCCGTGGCGGTGAACACGCCGCTCAGGATGCCGGCGATGATCAGCACCACCACGAACAGGCCTGGCAACGCGGCGACGAGCGAGCGCAACACGATGTGCCAGCCGGGAAAAGTGCCGGCCGGATAGCCGCGGCTGCGCGCCACGAAATAGGCCGCGGCCAGGTTGCACAGCGTCAGGATCGCGGCGGGCACCACGCCCGCGGCGATCAGCGCGGCAATCGAAACCTTGCCGCCCGCCGCCAGCGTATAGATGATGATGTTGTGGCTGGTCGGCATCAACGCACCGACCAAGGCTGCGTGGGTGGTGACGTTGACGGCGTAGTCGGCGTGATAGCCCTCGCGTTTCATCATCGGGATCATCACCGATCCCATCGCCGACACGTCGGCCACGGGCGAGCCCGACACGCCGCCGAACAGCGTGCAAGCCACGACGTTGGACATGCCCAGGCCGCCGCGCACATGGCCCACCAGCGACTTGGCGAATGCCACGATGCGGTCGGCGATGCCGCCGTACAACATCAATTCGCCGGTGAAGATGAAGAAAGGTATGGCCAGGAAGGAAAAGGCGTTCATGCCGGACGTCATCTGCTGGAAGGCCACCGCGATGGGCAGGTCCTCATACATGATGGCCGAGATGGATGCCAGGCCGATGGCGAAGGCCACCGGCACGCCGATGACCAGGAAGCCCATGAAGGCGACGGAAAGCAGAGTCAGTGCCATGCGGGGACCACCTTTTGATGCCGCAGCAACGCCACGATGTGTTCAAGGGAGAAGATGGCGATCAGGCCGCCCGACAGCATGGACGGCACATACTTCCAACCTTCCGAAATGCCCAGGTTGGGCATCGTGTAGTCGAGCACGGCGTCGGCCAGGACGCCGCAATACCAGGCCATGAGCAGGCCGAACAGCAACACCAGGATGTGGATGAGAATTTGCAGGCGGCGTTTGTTGGCGGGCGAAAGGGCGTCGATCAGCGATTCGAAGCCGATGTGGCCGGCGTCGCGCACGCCGACGGCCGCGCCCAGCATGGTGACGTAGAGCACCAGCAGCATGGCGATGCTTTCCGCCCAGGTGGGCGTGCTGTTGAGGACGTGACGGCCGAAGATCTGTAGCGCGACGGCGGCGATCAGGCACACCAGCCCGGCGACGCTCACCCACATGCAAATGCGCGCCAGCAGGGCGCAGGCACGGGAGAATAGGTCGAGCGGGCCGGCCGCGGCCTGGGCACCCACGGGGGGCGCGGCGCTTTCCTGAAGACTGGCGGGCATGATGGAACGCCTCTGGTTGGGTTGGGCGGTTGGGCAAGGGCCGTGGCGCGGCCCGGAAGCAGCGCCACGGGGATGGCTTGCAGGACAGGGGCCGGTCTGGCCGCGCCCTATTGCGTGTCCTGGATGCGCTTGACCAGGTCTTTCATCTCCGGCGTGGTGACGAAGCGGTCGTAGACGGGCTTCATCGCCGCCTGGAAGGATGCCTTGTCCACCTCGACGATCTGGGCGCCGCCCTTGACCACGATGTCGCGCGACTTGGCTTCGCGCTCATCCCACAGCTTGCGCATATAGGGCACCGAGTCGCGCGCGGCATCGCGCAGGATTTTCTGTTCGTCGGGCGACAGCTTGTCCCACTGGCGCTTGGAGAACAGCAGGATCTCCGGCGTCATGCTGTGTTCGTCCTGTGAATAGAACTTGGCCACCTCGAAGTGATGCGCGCTTTCGTAGCTGGGGATGTTGTTTTCGGCCGCATCCACCAGACCGGTCTTCAGCGAGGTGTAGACCTCTCCCATGGACATGGGCGTGGCATTGGCACCCATGGCTTCGACCATGGCCACCGACAGGTCGGATTGCTGCACGCGTATCTTCAGTCCCTTGGCGTCGGCCAGCGTGCGCACCGGCTTGTTGCGGGTGTACATGGAACGCGAGCCGCTGTCGTACCAGGCCAGGCCGACGAAGCCGGCTTTTTCGCAGGACGTCAGCAGTTGTTCGCCGATGGGACCGTCCAGGACGGCGTGCAGATGTTCCTTGGAACGGAAGAGAAAGGGCAGGGCCGGCACACGCGTGTTCGAACAGATATTGTGCATGGCGGCGCTGCTCACGCGCGCCATGGTCAGCGCGCCCAGCTTGACCTGTTCGATGGTGTCGTTTTCGGAGCCCAAGGCACCGCCGGAAAAGATGCGGATGGTCAGCTTGCCATTGGACCGTTCCTTGACCTGATCGGCCATATGCTTGACCGCCATCACGGTCGGATAGTCGTCGGTGAAGATGTCCGCGGTGCGGAATTCCGCCGCATGCACGGTGCCGGGCAGGGCGGCGCCGGCGATGACGGCGGCGGCACTGGCGCTGGCCAGGAACGCGGACGCGAACAGGGCGGCGCGGGGGCGCCGGGGAACGATGTGCAACATGTCTACCTCCAGTCTGGCCCGCACTGACGGCGGGCTCGTGTTCATCCGCGACTGCGCTGGCGCGCTGTCGCGGATGTCTTCTCTGCAAGGTTGCCCCCTGTCGTCCCGGATGGGTACGCAGACCGCGTTGCCGCGCGGCATGGAGCTATTGTTGTGTCGTCTGTACCCAGGCGAGCCTGGGGCAAAGCCTATTGCCGTGGGTTTAGCCGTAATCCGTGCTGCTACGTTCCTGCGCTCGCCTGGTCTTCGATGCTGCCAGCTACTTTTTGCTGTCGCCGTCGTTGAACGGCCCTGCCTTGACGAAAGCGCCCCCCTGGTAACGCGCCACGGGATCGTCGGCCGGCAGCGGGGGCTGCGCTTCTGCCTTGGCACGGAACGGCTCGGAATTGTCCTTGGGCGCGAAACCCAGATGGGCGGCGCGCGAGTTGTCCCACCAGCTTTCCTTGTTGGCGGACGCCCCATAGACGATGGTGTGGCCGACGTGCGGCGTGAACAAGGCCTGCGCGATCAACTGGGTGAGATCGTCGTAGCTGAGCCAGGTGACCAGCATGCGGCGGTCTTTCGCTTCCGGAAAGGACGAACCGATGCGCAGGCACACGGTTTCGATGCCATAGCGGTCGAAGTAGAAACGGGACAGGTTTTCGCCGAAGGCCTTGCTGATGCCGTAATAGCCGTCGGGCCGCACAGGTACGTCGGCGTCGATGACCTGGCCCTGGCGATAGAAGCCAATCACATGGTTCGAGCTGGCGAAGACGATGCGCTTGACGCCGTGGCGGCGCGCGGCCTCGTAGACGTTGTAGACACCCTGGATATTGGCCGGCAGGATTTCCTCGAACGGCCGTTCCACTGAAACGCCGCCCATGTGCACGATGGCGTCGACGCCCTGGATCAAGGCGTCCACCGCTTGGGGATCCGCCAGGTCGCAAGTCACGATCTCTTCACCGGGTCCGGCAGGCTCCAGTTGGCTGATGTCCGACAGCCTGAGGGTGTCTGTATAGGGTTTGAGGCGGGTCCGCAGGACTTTGCCCAGATTGCCGCCCGCACCGGTCAGCAACAAGCGAGCGCAGTGCTGCGCGGGGGAAGAAGCTTCAGCCGTAGGAGTCACGGAGGTTTTGTCTCGGTAGCGTTGGCTGCGGCGGTGGGGGTTTACGCCGCACGCGTATGGGTGTGCAATGGGTGGCAGTGCAAGTTCTTATATGTCATCGTACAACGCCAGCCCAGTATAATTAGCGCTTCAAAACGCCGTCAAGCGCACCGCGACCGGGAAAATCCCTGATGACCAATAACGTAGAAGCCGCCGTGCCCGCGCGTCGCCGACCCCGTAGCCTTGCCCAGGAACTGGTGGACAGCCTGTCCGCCCAGATTCGTAACGGCGAGATCGTGCCCGGCGCGAAACTGCCTACCGAATCGGAGATCATGCGCGCCTTCGGCGTCAGCCGCACGGTGGTGCGCGAAGCCTTGTCGCGCCTGCAGGCGTCGGGTCTGGTCGAGACCCATCATGGGGTGGGGACGTATGCGCTGAAACCCAACGGGATGGGAGATTTTCGCGTGGATCCGGCGGATATCGCCACCGTGCGCGACATCGTCGTCATCCTGGAACTGCGTATCTGCCTGGAAAGCGAAGCCGCCGGCCTGGCTGCAGCGCGCCGTACGGATGAACAGCTGGCGCATATGCGCGAGGCACTTGACCAGTTCCGCGCCGCGCTGGTGCCCGGTGGTGATACCGTCACGCCCGACTTCCGCTTTCACCTGCTGGTGGCCGAGGCCACGCAGAACAAGTATTTCGCCGACCTCATGTCGCATCTGGGTGCGGCCATCATTCCGCGCACCCGGATCAATTCCGCCAAGCTGGCGGATGAAGACCGTATGGTCTACCTGGCGCGGGTGAACCTGGAACATGAGGACATCTATGAGGCGATACGCCGCCAGGATGCCGAGTCGGCCCGCGCCGCCATGCGCACGCACCTGAGCAACAGCCGCGAACGCCTGCGCCGCGCGCAGGAACGCTGACGGACGGACCGCGCCATTGCGCTTTTAATCCCACGCTTCCGCCGGCAGCACGCGGCCCCACGCGCTGCCGAAGCCGATGCGGCGGCGGCCGGGCGCGCGGCAATGCGCCGATAGCCGGATCTCATCGCCATCCTGCAGGAAAGTCCGCGTTTCGCCCCAGGGCAGCGTCAATGGCGACTTGCCGCCCGCGCCCAGTTCGAGCAGCGATCCCGCTTCGTCGGGCAGCGGTCCGGACAGTGTGCCGGTGCCCATCAGGTCGCCTGCCTGCAGATTGCAGCCGTTCACGGTATGGTGCGTTACCAGCTGCGCCACGGTCCAATAGGCATCGCGGAAATTGCTGCGCGACAGGGTGGCGGGCGGGTGGCCGGCACGGCGCGAGGCTTCGGTGCTGATGTCCACCTGCAAGCGCACGTCGAAGGCGCCGGCCGCGGCATTGGTATCCGAGGCCAGATAAGGCAGCGGCGCCGGATCGCCCGCCGGCCGGCGCAGCGCTGCCCGAAAGGGCGCCAGCGCTTCCAGGGTGATGATCCACGGCGACAGGGTGCTGGCGAAGCTCTTGCCTAGAAATGGCCCCAGGGGTTGATATTCCCAAGCCTGGATATCGCGCGCCGACCAATCGTTCAGCAGGCCCAGGCCGAACACGTGGTCTTCGGCATCGGCCAAGGCGATGCGTTGGCCTTGTGCATTGCCTTGGCCGATGTAGATCGCCATTTCCAGTTCGTAGTCCAGGCGCTGGCTGGGGCCGAAGGCCGGTGGCGCGTCTTCTTGCGGCGGCCGGGTCTGGCCGACCGGACGGCGGAAAGCGGATCCCACGCCCAGGCTCGACGCGCGTCCGTGGTAGCCGATGGGCACCCATTTGTAGTTGGGCAGCAGCGGCTGGTCGGGACGGAACTGGCGGCCGACCGCGGTGGCGTGATGCAGGGAGATATAGAAATCCGTGTAGTCGCCGATCTGCGCGGGTGGCGCGTGGCGGGCGCCTGCCATGGGGCGCAAGGCGGCTTCCAATGCCGTGCGGATGGCTTGCCTGGCCGACGCGGACGGCGTCGCGCCGGGTTGCCCGCCGCCGTCCTCTTCCCGCAGGCCGCGGGACAAGGCCAGGCGTAGCGCGTGCCAGTGGTCCGCGCCCAATGCCATCAGGCCATTGAGCCGGCCGTCGTGCGCGGGCGTCGCGCAGGCGGCCAGCGCTTGCGCGGCCAGGCCGTCGAAGGGGCCTGATGCCGCCAATGCGCCCAGGTCGAGAATGCGGTCGCCGATCGCGACACCCACGCGCCAAGGTTCGGCATCGTCATGGCGGAACGTGCCATAAGGCAGATTCTGCAGCGGGAAATCGCAGGCGTCGTCATTGGCGCTGGCGATCCAGCTACGGAGATTCGGGTCGTGGGTTTCGTTCAGCTGCATGGCGTTCGCTGTCGCGGTGTGTGAAGAACTCTGTTGGAGGGGGAGCCGCGGCTGAGCCGCTTCACGCTTTGTCGGGCGTGAAATGCTTCCTCAGCCCCTGCCAGCAGGTGTAGTAGTCGCCCTGGCGTTGCGGCGACGCCAGGGCCTGCGCCGTGGGACGAATCACGCGCCGGGTTTCGAACATGAAGGCCATGGTGTCGCGGATGTAGTGCGCTTGCGAGGTGTCGGCCTGCGAGGCCTTTTCGAAGGTGCCGGCATCCGGGCCGTGGCCGCTCATGCAGTTGTGCAGGCTGGCGCCACCAGGCAGGAAGCCATCCGCCTTGGCGTCGTAGACGCCGTGGATCAGACCCATGAATTCGCTGGCGACGTTGCGGTGGAACCAGGGCGGGCGGAAGGTGTTCTCCATGGCCAGAACCCGAGGCGGGAAGATGGCGAAGTCCACATTGGCCGTGCCCGCGGTGTCCGAGGGCGATGTCAGCACCGTGAAGATGGACGGGTCCGGGTGATCGAAACTGATAGAACCAATGACGTTGAAGCGGCGCAAATCGTATTTGTAGGGCGCATGCGTGCCATGCCAGGCGACGACGTCCAGGGGCGAGTGGTCGATGCGGGCTTGCCAGAAATCGCCGGCGAATTTGCCGACCAGCAGAAAGTCCCCCGCGCGGTCTTCGTACCAAGCCACCGGCGTTTCGAAGTCACGCGCGTTGGCCAGGCAATTCGACCCTATGGGTCCCAGTTCCGGCAGACGCAGCGGCGCGCCGAAATTCTCCAGCAGATAGCCGCGCGCCTGGCCATCGGGCAGGTCCACGCTGAAACGTATGCCGCGCGGAATGACGGCGATTTCCTGGGGCCCGATCTCCAGCCGGCCGAGTTCGGTCGACAGCAGCAGCCGGCCTTCCTGCGGCACCAGCAGCAGTTCGCCGTCCGCATCGTAGAAATAGCGGTCCGCCATGCCCGTGTTGGCGGCGTACAGGTGGATGCCGACGCCACTCTGTTCGTCGGGGCCGCCATTGCCGCCCACGGTGACGACGCCATCGATGAAGTCGGTGGGCACCTGCGGCATGGGCAGCGGGCTCCAGCGCAACTGGTTGGGCGTGGCGGGATAGGTAGCCGCGTGGCTGGTCCACAGGGGCGGCCGCGCCAGGGCCTCGAAGGGTTCGTGGCGCGCGGCCGGTTGGATGCGGTAGAGCCAGCTACGCCGGTTTTCCGCCCGCGGCGCGGTGAAAGCCGTGCCGGAAATCTGTTCAGCGTACAGGCCGTACGGACAGCGTGTCGGCGAGTTGCGGCCTTGCGGCAGGGCGCCGGGCAGCGCTTCGGTGGCAAAGCTGCTGCCGAAGCCGGTCTGATAGTGCAGGTCCATGATCAGTCTCGCGTGTATATGCTTGGGTCCGGCGCGGGTCGTCCCACGCGGCTGATTGTGCTTGAGCTCACCGGCTGGCGCCAGGGGGGCGTGCTTTTTCAAGCACGCTGGCAGCGCACGCAATAGTAGGTTGCCCGTTGCCCCTGCACGATGCGGCGGATGGGCGTGCCGCAGACCCGGCAAGGTTGATTTTCACGGTCGTAGACGGCAGCGTGGATGGCGAAGTAGCTGCCCGGCTCGCCCCCCGCGCCGACGTAGTCGCGCAAGGTGCTGCCCCCGGACGCCAGGGCATCGCCCAGGGTGGCCTGGACGGCGGCCGCCAGTTTGTCGCAGCGTGCGAGCGATAGCCGGCCCGCTGGTGCACGGGGGTGTATGCCGGCGCGGAACAGGCTTTCCGATGCGTAGATATTGCCCACCCCGACCACCGCCTCGCCCGCCAGCAGGACCTGCTTGATGGGCGCCGATCGGCCGCGGAACTGGTCGCGCAGCCAGGCGCCGTTGAAGCGGGGGTCGAAGGGTTCGATGCCCAGTTTGGCCAGCAAAGGGTGGAATTCGACGGGGCCGTCGCCGTCGGGATGCCACAGCACCGCACCAAAGCGGCGCGGATCGTGCAGGCGCAGCACGGCGTGGTCGAACACCCATTCGACGTGGTCGTGGCGGCGCGGCTCTTCGTCCTGCGGCACGCGGCGCAGGGAACCGGACATGCCCAGATGCACGATCTGGGTGCCATGTTCAAAGCGCAGTAATAGATATTTACCCCGGCGCCCGCATTCGAGCACGGTACGGCCGGATAGCGCGGCGGGCAGGTCGGCAGGGATGGGCCAGCGCAGGCGCGGCTCGCGGACGACCAGACGGACCAGCGGCCGGCCGGTCATGACCGTGTCGATCCCCCGTCTGGTGGTCTCGACTTCAGGCAGTTCGGGCATAGGGACTATCACACTGGAGGATGGGGGGCCTTTCGCTGTGAATGCTTCCCACCCAGTGTAAGATCAGCAGTTGCGTGTAGAGATTGTGCCATCAACCGGACGGGACGCGTGAAGTCGTCGCTTATGCATATGAAATTCGGGTTAGCCGCGCTGACGTTAGCGTTGGCGGGATTGCAGGCCATGCCTGCCCAGGCCGCTGAGCGGCCCAAGATGCCGCCGCGCGTGTCTCAGCCGGAAACCGATGTCATCCGTTTGCGTGAAGGCCAACTGCCTTACGTCAAACTGACCTCGGATATCTTCTATCGCGTGGTGGCCGCTGAGATCGCGGCGCAGCGCGGCATGTACGGCACGGCTGCGTCGACGATGCTGGGATTGGCGCGCGATACCAGTGATCCGCGCGTGGCCCGCCGCGCGCTGGAGTTCTACCTGGCCGGCGGCAATTTGAAGGGGGCGCTGGACGCCTCGCGTGTCTGGGCCCGCCTGGCGCCCACCGATGCCGAGGCCAATTCGACCGAGCTGGCGCTGGCCGCGGCCAATGGCCAGACCAAGGGATTGGGACCCGCCCTGCGCGTGCGTATCGACGAAGCCAAGGACAAGCAGGCCGCCATTGCGCAGACCATGGCGGTGCTGGGTCGGGTCAGCGACCGCAAGCTGGCCTTGCAGATCCTCGATGAAGCCCTGAGCCCGAACACCCGCAAGCTGCCGATCGCGCATCTGGCCTTGGCCGACGTGGCGCAGGCAGCGGGCGACAACGCTCGCGCCTTGGAGGAATCGCGCGCCGCGCTGGCCCTCGATCCCAAGTCGGAAGCCGCCGCGCAGCGCGTGCTGGAATACGGCATGAAGGTCGACCCGCAGCGCGCCGCCGCCGATGCCCGCGCCTTCCTGGCGCGCCATCCCGACGCGCGCAAGCTGCAACTGATGCTGGCCGCGCAACTGGCCGAGCACAACGACTACGATGGCGCGCTTACCGAGCTGCAGACCATGTCGCGGCGCTCGCCCGAAGATTTCGACCTGATGTTCATGCAGGGCCAGTTGGCTTACAAGGCCGGACGTCTGGATCAGGCGCGCGCTTATCTGCGCCAGTACCTGGATGTGCAGAGCCAGCGCCAGCGCGCCATCGTGCCGGGCGCATCGGACGCCACCGCGGCGGCGGCGGATGCCCGCGTGCTGCTGGCTCGCATCGACGAGGACCAGGGCCGTTACGACGAAGCCATCGCCGAGCTGGGCCGTATCGACGATCCCACCATGCGCTTCCAGTCGCGCATGCGCCAGGCCACCCTGCGCGCCAAGCAAGGCAAGATCGACGACGCCGTGGCCATGGTCGACCGCGCGCAGCCGCAGGATGAGGAAGAGCGGGTGCTGGGCGTGTTGACGAAGGCGCAGATCCTGCGCGACGCCAACCGCACCGACCAGGCCATCAGCCTGCTGTCTGGTGCCGACAAGGCCATGCCCGACACGGTGGAGATCAAGTACGAGCTGGCCATGCTGTACGAGCGCAAGGACCGCATCGCGGATCTCGAGCGCCTGTTGCGCCAGGTGATCGCGCTGGATCCGGATCACGCGCATGCTTACAACGCCTTGGGATACACCCTGGCGGATCGCAATGTGCGTCTGCCCGAAGCGCTGGATCTGATCACTCAGGCGCTGGATCTGTCGCCGGACGATCCCTACATCATGGACAGCATGGGTTGGGTGAAGTACCGCATGGGCGACAACGCCGCCGCGTTGACCTATCTGCAGCGTGCCTATGCGCAGCGGCCCGAAGCGGAAATCGCCACGCACCTGGCTGAAGTGCTGTGGGCCAGCGGCCGGCGCGACGAAGCCACGGCCATGTTCCGCAATGCGACCAGCAAGGAACCCAACAACAAGGTCCTGCGCGAGGCGATCACCCGCCTGGGGGTCAAGCTGTGATGGCTGCGGTCTGGTCGCGCTGGCGCCTCGGCGCCGTGGCGCTGCTGTGCGGTGTGCTGGCGGGCTGCGTGACGCCCAATCGCATTGCCGGTACCGGCGCGCAGAACGAGTTTTCGCGGGTGGGCCGTTTCGCGCTGACCGTCAATCAGGATGACGGCCGCCAGAACGCCGTGCAGGGCGGTTTTTCCTGGCTGGATGATGGCCGCCGCTATGTCCTGGACCTGACCACGCCCTTGGGCTCGACCCAGGCGCGCGTCGAAGGCCGTCCTGGCATGGCCACGCTGGACAAGGCCGACGGCACGCATTTACAGGCCAGCGACCCCGATGCCTTGGCGCAGGACGCGCTGGGCAGCCGCGTACCGGTATCCGGCCTGCGCGACTGGCTACGCGGACGCCTGGCGCCGCAACCGGCGGCGCAGGACATACAGCGCGACGATCAGCAACGCATCGCGGCATTCACCCAAGGCGGCTGGTCCGCGCGGCTGTCGCGCTACGACGAGCTGGGACCGCAATTGCTGGTCTTGCAGCGGCGCGAGCCTGATCGCGACATCGTGCTACGCCTGGTCGTCACGCCGGATTCCTGATGCGCATTGCCATTGCCGGCTGGGGACGTCCGTGAATCTGTACGACGTGCCCGCGCCTGCCAAGCTCAATCTCTTTCTGCATGTGGTGGGCCGTCGCGCCGACGGTTATCACCTGCTGCAGACGGTGTTCCGTTTCATCGATCTTGCCGACACCCTGCATTTCTCCAGGCGTGACGACGGCTGCATCGTGCGTGACCAGCCGCTGGCCGGCGTCGATCCCGAGCATGACCTGAGCGTGCGCGCGGCGCGTGCCTTGCAGGCGGCGACCGGCACGCGGCTGGGTGCCACCATTGCGCTGGAAAAACGCATTCCCATGGGCGGTGGCCTGGGCGGCGGCTCCAGTGACGCGGCGTCGACATTGATTGCCTTGAATCGCTTGTGGGATACCGGTCTGACGCGGGCGCAGCTGATGCGCCTGGCCTTGCCCCTGGGCGCGGATGTGCCGGTTTTCGTCTTCGGCCAGTCCGCGTTCGCCGAGGGCGTAGGAGAGGATCTGGCGGCGGTGACGCTGCCTTCCCGCGCCTATTTGATCGCGCAACCGGACGCCAGCGTACCCACGCCTGTTGTTTTTTCCGATCCTGATTTGACACGCGACACAAATCTGATCACAATAGCGGACTTTCTTGCTTCGCCTTATTTCCACCGGGGGCAACCCTCCCGAGGATACTTCGGCCGCAATGATCTGGAACCGGTGGTTTACCGGCGCTTTCCGGAAGTTTCCCGGGCTGCGCAGTGGTTGTCGGGAACGGCTCATGCGACGGATGGTCAGGAAAAGGATCGTGGTTTGGATGTGCGTATGTCGGGTTCTGGTGCATGTTTGTTTGCCGAATTCGACACCATCGAAACAGCGGTTTTGGCGCAGCGCGAAATTGCCGCTACAATGCGCGTCGCTGGTCTGACCAGTACGTCGCAAGTGACGCAAGAATCGCCTCCGCGGTTCCGGTTATTGCAGGCTTGTCCTGGTTTGACCGAACATCCGCTCAGGCACTGGATTGCTAGCTAGTGGGGAGTCGCCAAGTTGGTTAAGGCACCGGATTTTGATTCCGGCATGCGAAGGTTCGAATCCTTCCTCCCCAGCCCCAACGAATTTATATAAAAAAGCTGTTGAACACGCCCGTATAGCCAGAGGCCAAGGTTCAACAGCTTTTTTGTTTTGCGACCAAACGATCATCACGATCCTTGCACTAGCATCATGTCAAAAGACAGCTTCATGATTTTTACGGGGACGGCGAACACCCGTCTCGCCGTCGACGTTGCCAACCACCTGGACATGTCGCTGGGCAAAATGACCGTCGGGCGTTTTTCCGACGGCGAAGTGATGGTCGAGATCAATGAAAACGTGCGCGGTAAAGACGTTTTCGTGCTGCAGCCCACCTGTGCGCCCACCAACGACAACCTGATGGAAATCATGGTGATGGTCGATGCGCTGCGCCGCGCGTCGGCGGGCCGCATCACCGCTGCCATTCCGTATTTCGGCTATGCGCGCCAGGATCGCCGTTCGCGTTCGGCGCGCGTGGCCATTTCGGCCAAGGTCGTGGCCAATATGTTGCAGGTCGCCGGTGTCGACCGTGTGATGACGATGGACCTGCACGCGGACCAGATCCAGGGTTTCTTCGACATCCCGGTGGACAACATCTACGCCGGCCCCATCCTGCTGGGCGATCTGTGGCGCCGTAACTTCTCCAACCTGGTCGTGGTGTCTCCCGACATCGGTGGCGTGGTGCGTGCCCGTGCGCTGGCCAAGCAGTTGGAAGCCGACCTGGCCATCATCGACAAGCGGCGCCCGCGCGCCAACGTGTCGGAAGTGATGAACATCATCGGTGAAGTCGACGGCCGTACCTGCATCATCATGGATGACATGGTCGACACCGCCGGGACGCTGTGCAAGGCCGCCCAGGCGCTCAAAGAGCGTGGCGCCGGCGCCGTGTATGCCTATTGCACGCACGCGGTGCTGTCGGGTGGCGCGGTCGAGCGCATCGAGGCGTCGGAACTGGACGAGCTGGTCGTCACCGATACCATTCCGCTGTCGGAAACGGCACGCGCGGGCAAGAAGATTCGCCAGCTGTCGTGCGCCGGCCTGCTGGGCGAAACGATTCTGCGTATATCCAACGCGGAATCGGTCAGCTCGCTGTTCGCGGACTGACCTGAATCCCTGCCATGGGCCGCGGCCCTGGCAGCAAATTTTTGCCACCTCGCGCTGGTCGCGGCACGGGGTGACTCGCACGGACCGTCGTATACGGTCCGTGTTCACAACCGGACGTTTCGGCGTCCATTTACTTAGACAGTCTGGAGTTTTCCATGAAATTCACTGCAACCACGCGTAGCGTCCAGGGATCGAGTGCGAGCCGCCGCCTGCGCCGCGCGGGCCGCGTTCCCGCCATCGTTTACGGCGTCGGCACCCAGCCCCTGAACATCGAAGTCGACCACAACGACATTTACCACGCCCTGCGCAAGGAAGAGTTCCACTCCTCCATCCTGGACATGGAAATCGAAGGCGGCAAGGGTGAGCAGGTTCTGCTGCGCGCCGTGCAATGGCACGCGTACAAGCAACAAGTGCTGCACATCGACTTCCAACGCGTCGATGCCAGCAAGGCGCTGCACACCAAGGTGCCGCTGCACTTCATCAACGCTGAAGTGTCGCCCGCCGTCAAGCTGAGCGCCGCCATCATCACCCACGTGCTGACCGAAATCGAAGTCAGCTGCCTGCCGGGCGACCTGCCCAAGTTCATCGAAGCCGACCTGAGCAAGCTGGAAGCCGGCGCCTCGCTGCACTTGGCCGACGTGACCCTGCCCAAGGGCGTGACCTATGTGTCGCACGGTGGTGACGCCAACCCGGTCCTGGCTTCGGCCCTGACCAAGGGTGGCCCGGCTGATGACGCTGATGCCGGCGAAGCCGCTGGTGACGCTGCCGCCCCCGCCGCCTAAGCTTCAGTCGGCGAGCGGCGTGGCCTGATCCGGCCGCGCCGCGATGCCGGTGGCAAGGCAGTATCGCAGTACCCGACCCCGCGCGTGGATTTCCACCGCGGGGTTTTTCATGTTCTGATAACGGCCAACGAACGCCGTCGCGACGACTCCGCGCGCGACGTCATGACCGCTTACTATGTCTACTCCCATACGTTTGATCGTCGGCTTGGGCAATCCCGGACCGGAATACGAAACCACCCGTCATAACGCCGGCTTCTGGCTGGCCGACCACGTCGCCGACGACTTGCGCGCCAGTTTCGCCATGGAGAAGGGATTCTCCGGTTTCGTCGCCAAGGGGCGTCATGGCGGCGAGAACGTCGTGCTGCTCAAGCCCATGACGTATATGAACAAGTCCGGCCAGTCCGTTGGCGCGCTGGCGCGCTTCTTCAAGTTCACGCCGGATCAGGTGCTGGTGCTGCATGACGAACTGGATCTGATGCCGGGCGAGGTCAAGCTCAAGCAGGGCGGCGGGCATGCAGGGCATAACGGCTTGCGTGACATCCAGTCGGCGTTGGGCAGCCCGGATTTCTGGCGCTTGCGCTTGGGCATCGGGCATCCGCGCACCCTGGGCCTGGCCCAGCAGGTGGCGGATTTCGTGCTGCATCCGCCGCGCCGCGAGGAAATGACTGGCATCGAGGCGGTCATCGACCGCTGTCGCGCGGTCATGCCTTTGCTGCTGGACGGCGAGTTCACCAAGGCCACGCAGCAGTTGCATCGGGAGAACAAGGTTTGAGCGCCGAGCGGCCGCCCTTCGTTGCCCCCATGTTGACCGGACGCTACGGCGGTTTGGCCGGCGGTGCGCCGCGGCCCGAGGCCGGGGGAAACAAGGACGGTATGCCGGGCCTGCTTGACGACCTCAAGGATTTCTTCCGCTTCGTGCGCCGGCCCACGCTGCGCCGCCTGCCGTCCCGGGCGGTGCCCAGTGGTACGGGCGAGGATTGGGTGCCGCGGACCACCTTGCGCCGCCTGCTGGCGTGGGTGGTGCTGCTGTGGGCCTTCAATCTTCTGGTGCTGGGGCCACTGGCGTTGAAAGTCGCCACGATGGGAGGCGCGCATCATCGGCTGGAGTCGGGCAATATCCCCTGGGTGATTGCCATCTTCTGGGCGCCGTTAGTCGAGGAAATGCTGTTCCGGTATTTCTTGCGGCGGCCGGGACAAGCCTGGTGGGTGATTCCTTTGATGCTGGCGCCCTTGCTGAAGGGGCCGATCGCGTGGACCGTGCCTCTGGTGGTGCTGGCGGTGGGGGCCAGTGTATGGATCCAGCAGCGCGCGCGGACGGCGGGACAACGCTGGTCGTGGGGCTGGCGCCGTCGCTATGTGCGGTTCTTTCCCTTGGTGTTCCATGTGGCGTCACTCACTTTCGCCGCCTTGCATCTGGGGAATTTCACGCTCAACCACACGCTGATCTGGTTGATGCCGGTGTTGGTATTGCCGCAGTGGCTGACCGGTCTGGTGCTGGGCTGGATGCGCGTGCGGCGCGGCATCGGGGCGTCGGTGCTGATGCACTTGATGTTCAACGCGGGGCCGGTGTTGCTGGTGCTGGCGCTGGTGAAGTGGGTGCCAAGCCTGGTGAGTTGAGCGAGTGGGCAAATGGGCCAGGCTGATCCGGTGCGCTGACGGCGGGACGGCTCCCAACTGAAGCCGGTGCCCGATGCCGATGCCGACGCCCGATTCCCGCTCAATGCTTGCGGTTTGCGCAGAAATCGCTCAGGGCGCTGTAGACGAGGAAGTTCATGGTCTTGTCGCGTTCGGCCGGATTGGCGGTGAGGTAGAGATCCACCGTCTGCATGAGTTGGCCGGGTTTGAGTCCGCCCAGGCATTGCACGACGCGGTCCGTATTGCGCTCCGGGGCGCCGAAGGCTGGGGCGTGAAACCAGCCTTCCACTACGCCGGTGACGTAGGCGCCGCGCTGGCCGTCGGGCAGGGTGCGATATTCGATGGGCGTCATCCAGCCACCGTGGATGGTGACATCCTTGCCTGGCGCGGCGGTGCTCATGCCGGGAAGACTGGCCAGGGCGATCGACGCAGCCATGGTCATCGCTGTCGCCATGCGTATGCCTGCCGCGGCGCGACGTGGAGCGCGTGCCTTCAGGCAAGCGCCTGGCGCCGGCGTAGCGCCCATCCGAGATGCTAGCCCCGCCGTGGGAGAGGGATGTTGTTGCGGCATTCAAATCCTTGGAACTTGCGTGGGTGGATGACGACATACAGCCAGCAGCAGTGCGTATCTTGTCACGTCGCAGCCTGATCGCCAGCTACGGCGCGGCGGCCACGCAACAGTTGACGTCATGCGAGCGGCCGACTCAAGACATTTTCAGGCGGCCTCGTGTATCGTCCGGAGCGCATTTTCTGGAGACAAACTGGCCTTTGAACATGGGACGCATCCGTCGTCCAGGCGGGCTGGATCGCATCTATGGATACGTTGAAATCGGCTGCCGATACCCTGTTCATCCTCATTGGCGCGGTGATGGTGCTGGCGATGCACGCGGGGTTCGCCTTTCTTGAACTGGGTACCGTCCGCAAGAAGAATCAGGTCAATGCCCTGGTCAAGATCCTGGTGGACTTCGCGGTGTCGACCATCGCGTACTTCTTCATCGGCTACAAGATCGCCTATGGGGTGCAGTTCTTCACCGGGGCCGAAGCGCTGGCGGTGAACAACGGCCATGAGCTGGTGCGCTTCTTCTTCCTGCTGACGTTCGCGGCGGCGATTCCGGCCATCATCTCCGGCGGCATCGCGGAACGTTCGCGCTTCAATCCGCAGTTGGCGGCGACGTTCCTGCTGGTGGGCTTCGTCTACCCCTTCTTCGAAGGCATTGTGTGGAATGGCCATTTCGGCATCCAGCAATGGCTCACCGAGGTGGCGGGTGTGCCTTTCCACGATTTCGCCGGTTCGGTGGTGGTGCATGCCTTCGGCGGCTGGGTCGCGCTGATTGCCGTGGTGCTGCTGGGCGCGCGGCGCGGCCGCTACAAAGACGGCCGTATCGCCGCCCACCCGCCGTCGAACATTCCCTTTCTTGCCTTGGGCGCGTGGGTGCTGGCGGTGGGCTGGTTCGGCTTCAACGTCATGAGCGCGCAGACGCTGGACAAGATCAGCGGCCTGGTGGCCATCAACTCGCTCATGGCCATGGCGGGGGGCACGCTGTCGGCGTGGGCTGTCGGGCGCAATGACCCGGGCTTTACCTACAACGGGCCCCTGGCCGGGCTGGTGGCCGTGTGCGCGGGGTCGGATCTGATGCATCCTTTGGGTGCGTTGGCCACCGGCGTCGTTGCCGGGGTGTTGTTCGTCTACATGTTCACCAAGGTCCAGAACAAGTGGCGCATCGATGACGTGCTGGGTGTGTGGCCCTTGCATGGCCTGTGCGGCGCTTGGGGCGGTATTGCTGCCGGGATCTTTGGATTGAAGGCACTGGGCGGTTTGGGCGGCGTATCGTTCTTCGTTCAAGTGGCCGGCACTGTCTTCGGCATCGTCGTTGCCTCCGTGGGCGGCCTGATCGTCTATGGCACCCTGCGCGCCGTCGTGGGCCTGCGCGTGAGCCAGGAAGCCGAATTCAACGGCGCCGACTTGTCCATCCACAAGATTTCGTCGACGCCGGAGCGTGAGACGAATTGGTGATGGCTGCGTCACGCCTCGGCGGCTGTGTCGCGCCCCTGTAGGAGGGTGTAGGCCCTCGTTCCTTGGATGCCATGCCGTGGCTTAGTCCTGGGCGACGTGCGGTCGACGTGCCTTCTCCTGCTTCTCTTGATGGCTCCCGCTGACGGCTTTTCATACAGGCTTTCGTCAGAATCCAACTGCTATACGGATTCCATGCCTGAAGAAGAATAAGCGCTTCATCACAGCGAAGGTCCAGGAGGAGAGAGAGAGCATGAATCAGAAGAGATTGTTGCTTGCTGCTGTATTGACCTTGGGGCCGGCGCTGGCGCTGGCCGCGACGGAGGCGCAGGAAATTCCGTTCAAGGCGGTCAACCCCATCAAGATGCCGGCCGGGCAGCATTTGGGTGAGGTATCGGGCGTCGCGCTCGATAAGGTCGGCCATATCTACATCTTCCAGCGCGGCAATACGACCGGCCCGGCCTATGGCGCGGCGGCATCCCAACTGCTTGAGTTCGACCAGAACGGCAAGTTCGTGCGGGAGATCGGCGCGCATCTGTACGCCTGGTCCTTTGCCCACGATGTGCGCGTGGACCCGCAAGGCAATATCTGGGCTGCCGACAAGGGCTCGGACATGGTCATCAAGTTCGACAAGGCAGGCGAGGTGGTGTGGACCTTTGGACGCAAGCCCGAGGCCAGTGACGAGAACGCCCATCCGCTGGAGCATCCTAAACCGCCCCTGCCGGCCGTCGATGGCTCGTTCCGCCAGGTGACTGATATGGCTTGGGATTCCAAGGGCAATACCTATATTTCGGATGGCTACATCAATTCGCGCGTGGCCAAGATCGGCCCTGACGGCCGGTGGTTGAAGTCGTGGGGTTCGTTCGGCTCCGAGCCGGGCCAGTTCAACACCCTGCATGCCATTGCCACCGATGCCGAGGACCATGTCTACGTGGCTGATCGGGGCAACCGGCGCATTCAGGTGTTCGACACTGAGGGCAAGTATCTACGTTCGATCACCATCGACTTGCCGGCGCCGGCCAATGCCCAGCAGATCTATGGCAACAAGCCCAATCCGGAGGGTGGCGGTGTGGCCACCATGTTTCCCGGGGCGCCCTGGACTTTGTGCATCACCCCCAAGGTGGCAGGCAAGGAACAGGTGCTGTACACCTCGGACGCCTATCCTGGACGCATCTATAAGTTGAGTTTGGACGGCAAGTTGCTCGGCTACCTCGGCAGCTCTGGCCGCAACCGCGGCCAGTTCGGATGGATCCACGAAATTGCCTGCCCTGATGAGAACACGCTGTATGTGGGCGAATTGCTCAACTGGCGGGTGCAGAAACTGACCCTGAGCCCGAAGAAGTAGCGCGGGCGCCGACGCATGGCCATGGGTCGGCGCCGGCTGGACGTCATGTGCGGAAGCAAGGCTGCGTCGATCAGGCCGCTTTGCGCTCCGTGCAGTGGATTTCGTTGCATCCGTGCGCGACTTGATGGTCTACGGTGCCCTGCGTGCCATGTCGCGTCTCATAGCGCTGGCTAAGTGTTTACCCTGGCGTAGATTTGCGAATGGCGAGTTGATCTTGCATAACGGACAATTCGCTTTACGCACGTTGCCCATGTCCACTCTGCGGTCACGGTGGTTGGGGAACGCCAGGCACACGTCCGTCTATTCCGGGCGTTCAAAGGTGAATGCATATGTCCAGCTTGAAGTGCTTTATCGAGGATCAGCAGTCCAGAGCAAAAACGCAGGCCTCCTTTGATTGGGGAAGGCGCCGCGATAAATGGTTGCGCGAGCTGGATGAAGTTTTCGGTTGGATTCAGGGTCAATTGTCCGCGGCTGGCCTCAGCCAGCAAGCCGTCACGAGATCCTGCGTCGATTTGAATGAAGACCGTTTGGGTCATTACCAGGCGCCTGCTCTATCTGTACAGCTTCCTACGCGGGTTTTTATAGATTTTCGACCCAAGGCGAGCGTCATCATCGGCGGGTACGGACGCATAGATGTCGAATCCAGACATGCGCTCAAACGCGTTCTGCTGATAGCGGTAGATGCTGATGACGAGCGCGACCCTGATGACCAAACGCCTTCTTATGAAAGAGAGTGGGCGTGGCGGGTGTTCTCCGCGGGGGGAATGCATGGATCATACCCGCTCGACGTGGACGGGCTGGGTCGGCTCTTTGAAGACGTAGTCGCGTAAGGTGTGGAGCGATGTTTCCCAACATATCGCGTGCTAGGAAGTGGTATCACTCCACACAGGACGGATTGGTGCGTCTGAAATACGTCGTGCACAGGGCTTCGGTTGAAGGCATCAGTCAAATGACTGCTGATGAAATCTTCGGAATGACCGAAGAGGAATGGCGGAAGTATTTGAAGGACCGGTTGGAAGAGCATGAGCTTTATGCGTCGCTTGCCTTGCTGGCCTCATGTGAGGGCGCGATTCGTCAAGATATGGAATGGCGGGTCAACAACCGGCGTCGGCATCATTTGCGATTTCGTAGGATCTCAACCGGCAGCTACGTGAAGCTCTCCTCCATCATCAACAGATGGAGGATGGCGCTGGGCGCGAACAGTCACGTAGACGGCCATTTAAGGAAGCTTTCTCACCTCTATGTGGGCCGCAACGCATTGGCGCATGGCAGAGCCAGACCCGGCGATGTCGGGTTCGTGGTCGTGTGGGAACATCTGCGAAAAATTGAGCAGAAGTGGAAGCAGGAAGTCCCGGATTTCCAGGGTTTCTAGGGCATGACCTACCGCATGCTTGCAGCGTGTCACAATCTGGCATGGCGAGTCTGACTGTCTTCGGACGGGTTTTTCGTCGCGACGATAGTAGGCCAGCATCCGGCGGCTGGTGCCCAGTGCCTGAGCCGAGGTATCCAGCCCGGCCCTCGGTTAAAATGCGCGGTTTACTGGACTAACGTCCGATCCGGCCCCGATTTTTAGATTCGCACTTCGGTTTTCAGGCTTTCGCCTGGATGATCCCGCGAGTGGCGGGCGAGGCTGGCGGCGCGATCGCACCGGGCTCGCTGGTGCGTTGATACTTATAGGATTTCCATGGCTCTGCAATGCGGCATCGTCGGCCTGCCCAACGTCGGCAAATCGACGCTCTTTAATGCGCTGACCCGCGCCGGCATCCCCGCGGAAAACTACCCTTTCTGCACCATCGAACCCAATGTCGGCGTGGTGGAAGTGCCCGATCCCCGCCTGCAGAAGCTGGCCGAGATCGTGTCGCCGGAGCGCATCCTGTCCGCCACGGTGGAATTCGTCGACATCGCCGGCCTGGTCGCGGGTGCCAGCCAGGGCGAAGGCCTGGGTAATCAGTTCCTGTCGCACATCCGCGAGACCAATGCCATTGTCAACGTGGTGCGCTGCTTCGAGGATCCCAACGTGATCCACGTCGCCGGCAAGGTCGACCCGATCGCCGACATCGAAGTTATCGAAACCGAATTGGCCCTGGCTGACCTGCAGACCGCGGAAAAAGCGCTGCATCGTAACCAGAAGACCGCGCGTTCCGGCGACAAGGAAGCGCAGAAGCTGGTGAGCCTGATCGAGAAGTGCATCGCTCAGTTGAACCAGGCCAAGCCCGTGCGTGCCCTGGATTTCTCGCCGGAAGAACAAGTGCTGCTGGCGCCGTTGTGCTTCATCACGTCCAAGCCGGCCATGTACGTTGGTAACGTCAGCGATGACGGCTTCCAGAACAATCCCCTGCTGGACCGCCTGAAAGAATTCGCCGCCGCGCGCAATGCGCCGGTCGTGGCCATCTGCGCGGCCATCGAGTCGGAGATCGTCGACCTGGAAGACGCCGATCGCGCAGCTTTCCTGGCCGACATGGGCATGGAAGAGCCGGGCCTGAACCGCTTGATCCGCGCTGCTTTCAAGCTGTTGGGCCTGCAAACGTACTTCACCGCCGGCGTGAAGGAAGTCCGCGCCTGGACCGTCGCCATCGGCGCCACCGCCCCGCAAGCGGCCGGTGTCATCCACACCGACTTCGAACGCGGCTTCATCCGCGCCCAGACCATCTCCTACGACGACTACATCGCCTACAAGGGCGAGCAGGGCGCCAAGGAAGCGGGCAAGATGCGGGCAGAAGGGAAGGAATACATCGTGCAGGATGGGGACGTGATGAACTTCTTGTTCAACGTCTAAGCCTGCGTCGCTTTGCCGAGGCCTGGCCAGGCGAATCATTTGCGCAACGGGTGCTGCACAATTGCCTGGGTAGTACCGACTTACCCTGCCGGACACGCCGCGGGCGTCGGAAGTGCCACAGGCCGTGGCACAAACGCCGGATGCGGCTTCGGACGGTCGGTGCGTCATTGCGTTGATCGCTTCGCCCGGGTTAAGGTGGCTTCCAGTGGTGGTCACTGGCCATCCATTATGGAGATGGCCCATGCGATCGAAGTCGGCGAGCGCGCAGATTGGGGTGCTGGTACTCGCGACCAGTATCATCCAACTCGCCAACGGGTTCTTCGGCACCTTCATATCCTTGCGTGTCGGCCTGGAGGACTTTGGGGCCACCTTGTCCGGCCTGGTACTCAGCAGCTATTTCGCCGGCTTCACAGTGGGCGCACTGCGTTGCGAGCGGATCATCGGCCGGATTGGACACATCCGCGCCTATGCCGCCTTCGCCGGCATGGTCGTCGCGGCGACCGCGCTGATGCCACTGTGGCAGGAACCGCTGGCTTGGCTGGCCCTGCGGGCCGTCATTGGTTTCGGTTGCTCCGGCCTGTTCATCGCCACGGAAAGCTGGCTCAACGCGAAGGCGGCCCCAACAGAACGCGGGCGGATATTCTCGATCTACATGTTGGGCACGTTCCTGGCGCTGGCGCTGGGACAGCTTCTGATCGGCAAGGCCGACATTGAAACGGCAGGCCCCTTCAATGGCATCGCCGTCCTGTTCGCGGTAGCGCTCGTCCTCGTGAGCACGACGCGGGCTGAACCTCCCCTCAAAACCGTGTCCGCGGCGCTACCGTTTACCCGATTGCCCCGTGCAGCACCCATCGCCGTTGCCGGATGCGTGGTGAGCGGACTGCTCAGCGCCAGCTTCTATGCGCTGGTTCCCGCATGGATGCAGGACGAAGGCATCGCACGCGAAACCATCGCGCTGTTCATGTTGATCGCCGTGCTGGGCGGATTGGCGTTCCAAGTCCCTGTCGGCCGGCTCTCGGACAGGTTCGACCGGCGCCTGGTGCTGGCGATACTGAGCCTTGGCTTCGCCCTCACTGCCATCGTTGTCGTCAACCTGCCGCACTCACGACCGGTGGTCCTGACCGCCGCCGCCATACTCGGCGGTTTCATGTCGACTCTTTACCCCGTTTGCGTCGCCAACGCGCACGACCAGATGCCGGCGGATCAAGTGGTGGCAGTGAGCGGGCAGCTCATACTGACCAGCGGGGTGGGGTCCGTCCTGGGTCCGTTGATCGGGACGGTCGTCATGGCGCATTTCAGCATCGATGGCCTGTTCTATTTCATGGGCGCCGTCGCGCTGCTGCTCTCCTGCACGGCAATGGCCGGTCGCATGCTGGCGCTGGAGCCAGAGCACCAGGAACGCACGTTCGAAATCCTGGCCCCGCAGGCCTCACCGCTTGCGCACGATCAGATCGACGCTCTTTAGATACCGGGTTTTGTAAAGAACGGAATAATTAAAGGGCCTCTGAAAATCTACTCAGATCAGAACTGAAGTTAAGGCTGTATCCACGCCACTCCGCCGTTCGACCTCTAGGTGTTCGTCAATTGTCCAACAGCTGTTGGATGATCCCCTTGCAGCGATCATCTAGCTTATTCGCCGCATATTTTGCGGTGAATGGCTTGCTGATACGGCGCACATGCCTCATAATCAACGCATGAACTGCGGCGATTACCTTTATATTTGGCAAGCTGCCGACTGGCCCAGGTGGCGCTACGACTTGGCTGTACTGGCTGAGCCCCTGGCGCGGGTCAGTCGCGCGCAGGGCTTACTTCTGGGACGTCTCGCAGATATTGGTCTGGGTCTGCGCGATGAAGCCAGTTTGACGGCCCTGACGGATGACGTACTCAAAACCAGCGAGATCGAGGGTGAGCATCTGAACGTCGCATCGGTACGCTCGTCCATCGCTCGCCGCCTAGGGGTGGATATCGGCTCGTTGGCACCGGCCGACCGTAATGTGGAAGGCGTGGTGGAGATGGTGCTCGATGCCAGCGCCAATAGCGCCCGACCGCTTACCAAGAAACGCCTATATGGATGGCACGCCGCGCTGTTTCCCACCGGCTATTCCGGCATAAACGAAATCACCATCGGTAATTGGCGGGATGATGTCCAGGGGCCGATGCAGGTGGTGTCCGGTCCCGTGGGACGCCAGAAGGTGCACTACGAAGCCCCTCCTGCGCGTTCCTTGCCCGCGGAATTGGAGCGGTTCCTCGACTGGGTAAATTTCCCGCAAACGGAGGAACCGGCATTGATCCGCGCTGGCCTCGGCCATTTATGGTTCGTAACCTTGCATCCATTCGATGACGGCAACGGCCGCGTCGCCCGCGCCGTGGGCGACTTGTTGTTGACCCGCGCGGATGGCAGCCCGCAGCGCTTCTACAGCTTGTCGGCACAGATCCAACGTGAACGGAAAGGCTACTACGACATCTTGGAGCGCACGCAGAAAGGCACGCTGGACGTGACTGAATGGTTGCTGTGGTTTTTGCGGATGCTGGACGAGGCGGTAGGCCACGCCCATCACACGTTGGATGCCGTGCTTAGCAAGGCACGATTCTGGCAGCGCGTGTCGGGTGCCGGGTTGAACGAGAGACAGGTCAAGGTGCTCAATCGATTGCTCGACGGCTTCGAAGGCAAGCTGACCACCAGCAAATGGGCAGCACTCGCCAAATGCTCACGAGACACCGCATTGCGCGACATCACCGAGCTGGTTGAACTGGGCGTGCTGCAGCGCTCGGTCGCCAGCGGTCGCAGTACGAGCTACGAATTAACTCAGAGTCCCGCTTGTAGCCCAGTCTACTGTGCCAGTTAGCGGGGGGCGATTTCTGTTTCATTGAAGCCGCAGATCGCGATTGGCATTCTAGCGACGACGTGAGCGCCAAGTTGCTCATGGTGTATTTGTAACTTGGACATTGGGGTTGAGGTCGGTGGTATTGCCATCAAATCCCTTTTTTGGTTAGCTTCAAAATGTATCGAAATAAAATTAAATACACCGATCGAGACATGGTGTGGCAGAACAACCTGATTTGAGCTAACCCATAACAAATGGCCACGAAGCGTCCGCCGAATAAATGTCCGGCTTGTAAATACACATGGTTTCCGAAAGGAAAGGACCTTTCATCTCGCTGCCCCCGCTGCCAAAGCACTAACGTCAAATATGCAAGAAAGGGTGTTTTAGGGACGATCGTGGCGGCCGGGATTGTTGTCTTCGCCATGGCGTCGACGAAGGACAAGCCTCCTGCCGCGAGTTCTTATTCTGCACCCTTGCAGGAGCAATCGGCGGCTTCTGCGTCAGCTGTCAACAATACGCGAAACCCACTACCTGTTCAGGGACAGAATCTGATCCTGGGTCCCGTCGAGTACAGGACCCCTGAACTGACTGCATCCCGGCAAGCGGGTTTGACCGTGTCTCAGAGCTCGGCGGCACCGGTTACAAAAAAGCCGGCGGGAAACGATGGAGGCCGGGTCTATTCCAATGACGAAATCGATCAGATGGAGAATGCCCGGCAGTATCACGGCGATGACATAACTGTAAGGCGCCGATTGAAGCTCCCATCGAGGGAAACGGGACGTATGATTCCGTAACCCCTAATGCTCGGCAAGCGTATAAGCCTATCAGTGGAAGAATGATGAATCTGTTCTCGTGGCTGACATGTTTGGGCATCTGCCTGTACGTGTTCGCCCATCGTGGAGACACGCCCCCTGGTCTATTGGCGGGATATGTTTTATTTGCGCTGTCGCTACGTTGGTGGCTGGTGAGAAGAATCAGCCATGTCCGTGCGAGCAACGCGCATCTCGCTCGATCATTCGAACTTTCCAGGAAGTATCGAGATCACCGAATCGTCGAAGCGATTCTGTCAGAAAAAATATGGAAAGGTGCGACGGCGGAAATGCTCTTGGATTCATGGGGACCTCCAAGCGAGGTCAAGCAGGGGGGCGATTATGACGTCTGGTGCTATGGCCGAGTCGGTGAAAACCGCTTCCGGCATCGCGTGACGATGAAGTTGAATCGCGTGAAGACCTGGACCAATCGAAATTGACCAGCCAGCTTTTGATGTGAATTTGGACCAATGAACCACTACCAGACGTTGGGCGTGTCCCGGGATGCCATACCCGAAGTAATCAAAGCTGCCTACAAAGCGATGTCCCAGAAGCATCATCCCGACCGAAACGGTGGCGATGCACATGCGCACGGCAGGATGCAGGAAATAAACGCAGCTTACGCTGTGCTTGGATCCCCCGCAGAGCGTGCCAACTACGACAGAATGCTGGATGCTGAAGCCTCTTTCGCGCCGCCCTTCCCTAAGGCAGACCAGGGCTCTGGCACACCAGGAGCCGGCGAGGAGGATTCCGATCAAGACGGCTTCGACTTCGAGCCACCAATGCAGCCAACGAATGCTGTGGAACTGGATACGCTCGAAAAGTTGCCTTACCTTCGACCGACCGAATACGCGTCGTTAGCGATATTTGGATTGTTCACCGCTTTCATTGTGCTCAGACCGTCAGCGGAAAAACCCGCTGCTCCTGTGCCGCCTGTGGCAGCCGTGGCGGCTATCCCTGTGCCTGACGCACCGCCCCGCAAGACCCGTGGAAGTAACGCAACTCGACCCGTCGAGT
Source organism: Bordetella sp. LUAb4 (assembly GCF_021325795.1). Lineage (GTDB taxonomy): Bacteria > Pseudomonadota > Gammaproteobacteria > Burkholderiales > Burkholderiaceae_B > Bordetella_C. Next base: position 707,540 of record NZ_JAHPZX010000003.1, read on the forward strand.
CTGCGGTCCGATCTCCGCCTGCCTCGGTAGTGTCTGTCGCACCCAACGGCGCTCCGTGGCCTCAAGCTTCTGGATATGTGAGTGGCTATGAATCGAGCGATTATGGTGGTTCACAGATCGAACTCTCCAATCTGAAGGGATCAACTGCTTTCTTCGTCAAACTGATCAATACCCGCCGCGGAGCAAAGGACCCCAGTCGGTACGTCTATCTTGCCGGCAATCAACACTTCACTATCGTTAACGTCGCACCTGGAAACTACTTCATTGGCTATCGCGATCTTGCGACCGGTGCACACTTCAGAACAGGAACTTTTGCTCTCAACCAGCGACCTGCGCCGACGGATCCTACGCAGCTTGAGTACACAACCGCGCGCTTTGAATTCTCGCGGGTCGGCAACCGATATTTGGACTCTTCGAACATGTCCGCTAGCGAATTCGATGGAAGTTGAGCCACAGAGGGCAAATCAATGTCTCAGCCAGGAACACTCGTCATGCCCCAAGATTTCTCAGAAGAACATTCCGTCGACGCGGTCAACGCGCGGATGGGCGACGAGGTGTCGCCGCGTTTGCAGCAGGTCATGGCCTCGTTGATCACTCACCTGCATGGCTTCATCAAGGACGTGCAGTTGACACAGGACGAGTGGGCCTATGCCATCGATTTTCTCACTCGAACCGGACAACTATGCAGCAATCAGCGGCAGGAGTTCATCCTGCTTAGCGATACGCTCGGCGTGTCCATGCTGGTCGATGCGATCAGCAATCGGCGGCCGACCGGGACCACTGAGAATACGGTGTTGGGACCTTTCCACGTGGCTGACGCACCGCGCCGCGAAATGGGGGCCTCGATATCCGTCGACGGTAAGGGCGAGAGCTGTCTGTTCGAGGGCAGAGTGGTCGACGCGCAAGGCAAGCCTATCGAAGGCGCCTGTCTGGACGTGTGGTCCGACAATGCCGACGGCTTTTACGATGTGCAGCAGCCTGACGATCAACCCAGATGGAACAATCGCGGCAGGTTCACCACAGGCGCGGACGGCGCTTACCGCTTCATCGGCATCAAACCGGTTTCCTATCCTATCCCCCACGATGGACCGGTAGGAAAAATGTTGGCCGCACTGGGCCGCCATCCCTATCGCCCGGCCCATATGCACTTCATCGTCACGGCGCCTGGCTTTCAAACCGTGGTGACCCACACTTTCGTCGGCGACGATCCCTACATCACCTCGGACGCGGTGTTCGGCGTGAAAGACACCCTGGTCGCGCCGTTCCATAAAGTCAGCGATGGGCAAACCCTATGGCGGTCCCCGTTTGACTTCGTGCTTGTGGCTTCGTAAGCAGCTTAGGCACGCCGGCCGCAGTGCTGTCTGCCAGGATCAAGGTCGAAGCCGCAAGCTGGGTGTGGCTAGGTGAAGCTGGGTCCAGGTCCCGCAGTCCTCCGCCCAGCGAGACATCGCGAGATCGCCTTTTCTTCGTCCTTCCGCGACGAGTATGCCCTGCCGAACCAGGATCGCGGCAACGACATCGCTTTGGAGCGGGCCGTCCGGACCATACGCATCCAGGAATAGTGCCAAGCGCCGCCGCTGCTTCGATGGCTCCACGTCCTCCGACCCCAGATCCAGCCATAGCCAGACGGCGTACCCAAGGTCATAGGCTCGTGCGCCAGGCGAAGCAGCGTCGAAATCAATGAGCCCGACCGGCAGGCCCGACCGGAACACGAAATTGCACGGCGACAGATCGTTATGGCAGACGACCTCGATGCCGACCTTGCATGCAGCGGGCGATGCGACGAGCGCACTGGTCGCGTCATGGTAGCGGCGTATCAAGCCAGCAGCCTGGATCAGTACTGCATCGTCATGAAGGGCCAAGTTGGCGGGGACCATTCCGTCCAGATAATCGACTACGTCCCGCCCTTCTTCGTCGCTTCCCAACGCGCGGGGCGCGCCCGCGAAACCAACGTCCTCAAGATGCGCCAGCAAGCGGCTGACAAAATCCGAATTCGGCGTGGGCGGGCGTCGCACCGTGTTTCCGATGCGGACCACACCCGCGTTGCCGCGGCCTCCTGTGAGCGGAATTTCGGGAGTTTCTTTCATATTTCGATGCCTATCATGGATAGCGTAGTTCTCCGCGAGGACTTGATGGCACCGTCCGACCAGTGACTTGATTGCATCTTTCGACGAAGGAACTTGATACCGTTGTTCTCCAAGAGATCGAATCCTAGAAGAACTCGTCCAACATGAGATAAAACCGCTGTTTCGTCTCGTCCGGCTCGGCAATGCCGTAACTGGTAAACAGTCTCCGCTGTGCCCCCACGCCGAATTCGTCGAGGGAGCGTCCCAGGATAGCCAGATCCTGATAGCGGTCAGCAACGCCCGCGCGCCCGGCATCGATGCAGCCGGCCACCGCGCCATGGTTATCGACCAGAAGGTTTTCCAGCGTGAAGTCGCCATGCGTGACCACGTCGTCGGATCTCAAAGGCAGCAAGCCTGTCATCTCCATCCAAACCCGCCGTGCGTGCCACCCATGCCGCTCGTCATCGAACTCAGTGATGTCCACGAGCCCGGCATCCATGCGCGAGCGCGCCTGCTCCAGGCGCCGCCCCTGGCCGCTGTCGAAGGGGCAATCCGCGATGGGAAGATCGTGCAGGCGCTTCAGGAACAAGGCGACGGCTTGCACGATGGCTTCGCATCTCCCTGGCGCCGCCTTGAGCGCTTGATAGGCCGTTCTGCCGGGTATCGCACTGAGAAGCAGCCACGCCTGCTCATCGTCTCGATGGAAGCCTAGAACTGTCGGGACCGCGATTCTTGGTTTCAGCCAAACCAGTCGTTCCACCTCAGCCGCCAGGTCATCGGCGATGCTGCCGCGGCCATGTTTCAAGTAGAAACTCGTACCGCCGCGCGGGTCTGTCAGGCGATAAACGTGGCCCCCAGACATCCCTTGCATATTGCGATACCAGTCATAGCCCCTTATCAAATGCGCTATGGCAGATGGTGCCGGCATGGCCGAGCACGTCACTTCGTGGTCTTCGTTCTGCATGGTTACGGCTCCTTCCTGTCCGCCTGTACAAACAGGCGGCTGTCCGATTCCGTAACGGTGGCGCGAAAATCGTTTGCATCGAGGATGATTTCAGGGGAGATCAAACAGCGCGTCCGGACCACCAGACCACGACCTGGCCCAAGGGCCCGGCCCCCGACTCATTCCGCCGCGCGGCGCCAGTGCGTCTTGGTGCCGAACTTCACGCGGTTGTCGGTGAGCTTCATCACATCGAGAGTGGCCATCCACACCGGCGAAGAAACCTTGCGGGTTTCGGGGAAGCGCTGGTGATACAGCGCCAGTACCCGCGCCTTTTCGACCTCATCCTCCACCACAAACGCGGAGCCCGCGAATTGCAGCCCGAGAATCTGGGAAATGTCTCTGGGCTGGCCCGCCACGCATCCGGCGATGCGGGGATCGGCCTGAATGGCCTGCGCGTGCCGAGTATCCATGCTGCCCAGGAAAATCAGGGCGACGTCACGCGGGTCGTAGGCGAAGAACGCGCTGGATGCCCATGGACCCTGCGCGTCCTGGACGGACAAGGTCAGCACGTGATGGTCGGCAAGCAGGGCAAGGATGGCGGCGGGAACGGGAGGCATGGGCGTCATTATCGGTCTGATCAGCCGGGCTGGCGCCGCAGTGTGGCTTCGGTCAGCGCGTCCACTTGCCCGCCGAAATACTTGCGCAGGCATTCCTGGAATGCCAGGTCGTCAGGATCGGCATGAGAGAACAGGGTCATGCAAGAGCGGAATTTCATGTCATCGGGAGAGCCGAAGATCGCATGAATGCCGCGTTCCTGCACCGCAGCCACAAGCGTGGTGCATTCGCGCAACCTGGGGCCGAGCACCGGATGGGACAGATAAGCGCGGGCTTCGTCCAGGCCGGTGATCCCGTAAGCCTGCGCCATCGCGCTATGCCCCAACCCGCGCAATTGGGGAAAAACGTACCACATCCAATGGCTGCGTTTTCGTCCCTCTCGCAGCTCCTCCAGTACCTGATCGATGACCGGCGCTTGGGCGTCAACAAAGCGTTGAAGATTGTAGGTATCGTCCATGAATGTCTCCAGTGTTGCGGCAATGGATAATCGAGGCCGCGGCGTCGGCAGTAGCTTCCAATATCGGCTGCAGCCGTGCACGCCACCCGTGAATCTCAACCGCGACTTGCATACGGCGAAGCACCGTGTGAATCGACTGTCTGAAGCGACCGTGTGAAGCGACCGCGCGTTTGGCCCGCGCGGTCCGTGTAGCAGTGACCATCAGCCCCGCTTCGGTTCCGCCCGCTTGCCTCCCAGTTTCTCGATCACTTCGCGTGCCACGGCGTGCAAGGGTTGACCAGTATTCATGGCCGCTTTCTGCAACTGATCGTGGGCATCTTTTTCCGTGACGCCCAAGGTGGCGACGAGCACCCACTTCGCGCGCTCGACGTATTTGCGCTCTTCCAAGGCCTTGCGGGCCTGCGCCAACTGGTGCTCGGAATCGGCCAGGCGCGCGGTTTGGCGCGCCAGCATGTCCAGTACCGACGCCTGCAAGCCGGTGCCCAGGTTGTCATCAGGTGGCGCATTCAGCGGCCGTGCCTGGACGCTGAAAACGCGGCCCGATCCATCGCGCGGATCGGCGGTGGACAACTGGTCCAGCAACACGCGGTGGTCGGCCAGGTCTTCGCGCGTGGCGGTGATGCGGGCCTGGCATAAACGTGCCAGGTCTTCGATCGACGCCCGCTCCACCCGATGCATGGCGTCGATGCGCGCGGTGGCGGCGTCGAACCACGCCGCGCTCAACTGCCGATCGACTTGCTGATCGACGCTGGTGCGCGCGGCGATCATGCGCAAGCGCGCCAGGGTTTCCGTCAGCTCGCGCACGTTTTCCCAGGCCTGCGCATCGTCGCGGGCCTTGGCCGGCCCGCCGTGGGCCATGAATGCGTCGAAGCAACGCTCTTGCGCCTGTACCAGACCCTGCATCTGCGCTTTGCGTTCGTCGGTGAAATAACCATTCAGGAAACCGACCACGCCACAGGCTCTTTCCTGGCCGCACAGTTCCTTGCCCTGGATGAAATTGAGCAGGGCCACCAGGGCGCGTGTGACGTCGGCATCGATGGCGGTGTCCGCCAGTTCGAAGACGATGGCCAACAGCGCGCCAAGCAGGCCGGTATAGCGGGCGGTGGCGCTTTCGGCGGCGATCGCGCGGCGCTGGACCTGCTCGCGCAAGATCTCCAGTTGCTCCATCTGCTGCAGTGCATGCGCCACCGTGGACAACAGGCGTACGCTGGCATGCTCGGCCGGACCGGCGGGATCGATCAGCCGATCCCACGCCTCGCGCACGTGCTTTTCGATGGCGCTGCTGTCGCGCGTCTGCGCGGTGACCTGGGCCAGCATGGTGTCGCCAACGTCACAGAGCAGGGCGTTGGACAGCCCGCGCTCTTTCTGCAGGCTGTGCACCAACTGGCTGATCAAGTCGACCAGTCGCGAGAGGTCCGTCAAGGCCTCGAGTTTGCCCAATTCCCGCTGGCGGGCCGCCATCAGAAAGCGCAACGGTGGCGCGAGTCTTTTTTTCTGCATGAAGCTGATCCCCGATACCCCGCCATGCTAACGCAGGCCGGCACGTTCGTGGCGATGGCGTGGCCTACCTGTCACGCCATCCCGCGGCGCCGGGCACGCCACGTCATTCAGTCCAGCAGTACGCGCACCTCGTCTCCCTGCAGCCTTGCGGGCCACACGCGCAGAACCTGGTCCGCATCCTCCACGCATTGTCCGTCGCGCAGACGGAAATGCTGCTTGTACATCGGCGATGCCACCACGAGTTCGCCGCCCAGATGCCCCAGCATGCCGCGGCCGATGACGTTGGCGCCCGAGCGCGGGTCTTTGTTCGACAGCGCATGGAGCTGCTGTTCGGGTTGGTCGGGCAGGTAGAAAAGGGCGACCTGTCGACCGTCGACCAGCGCGACCACGCCGGATCCGGCGACCAGATCGGCCAGCGTGCAGGCCGGGCGCCAGCCGTCGGCGCTAGCCGCGCAGGGGACGGCGGGGGCCGAGGTGGAAGAGGGGGCCATAGGCAGGACACTCACGATACCGACTCCTCGATCAGGGGAATGACTTTCTTGCCTTCGATGGCAGTACGCAAGCCTTGCCCACTTACCCCACCACCGTCGCCGCCCGCACCCGCACCCGCACCCGCACCCGCACCCGCACCCGCACCCGCACCCGCACCCGCCGCAACCGTCATATCGGCTGGCCGTCTCTGCCCGCGCTCGTCGACGAACACGATGTCCGGATCGCCGCCACGCTGGTTCACGAAGGTACGGAAGCGCTTGAGCTTTTCCGGATCCGACAGGGCGTTGGCCCATTCGCACTCGTAGTTGTCGACCACCACTTGCATTTGCGCCTCCAGTTCGGCGCCCAAACCCAGGCTGTCGTGCAGGATCACTTCCTTCAGATAATCCAGGCCGCCTTCCAGCGATTCGCGCCACACCGACGTGCGTTGCAGCTTGTCGGCGGTACGGATGTAGAACATCAGCAGACGGTCGATGGCCTGGATCAGGCCAGTATCATCCAGATCGGTGGCGAACAACTCCGCGTGGCGCGGCCGCATGCCGCCGTTGCCACACACATACAGGTTCCAGCCACGTTCCGTCGCGATGACACCGATGTCCTTGCTTTGCGCCTCGGCGCATTCACGGGTGCACCCGGAGACCGCGAATTTCAGCTTGTGCGGCGCGCGCAGGCCCTTGTACCGGTTCTCCAGATGCAAGGCCATCTTGACGCTGTCCTGCACGCCATAGCGGCACCATGTGCTGCCGACGCAGGACTTCACCGTGCGGGTGGACTTGCCATAAGCGTGACCGGTTTCGAAACCGGCCTCGATCAGCTCGCTCCAGATCTCCGGCAGTTCGTGCAGCTGCGCGCCGAAGAAGTCGATGCGCTGGCCGCCGGTGATCTTGGTGTAGAGGCCGTATTTCTGGCCGATACGGCCCAGGGCCACCAGCTTGTCCGGCGTGATTTCACCGCCGGCGATGCGCGGCACCACGGAATACGTGCCGTTCTTCTGCATGTTCGCCATGAACATGTCGTTGGTGTCCTGCAGCACCACGCGCTTGGGATCGAGAATGGCCTGGCTCCAGCAGGACGCCAATATCGAGGCCACCACGGGCTTGCAGATATCGCAGCCCGTGCTGCCGCGGCCGTGCCGGGCGAGCAGTTCATCGAAGGACTCGATCGCGCCCACGCGGACCAGGCCGTAGAGTTCCTGCCGGGTATAGGCGAAGTGTTCGCACAGGCTCTTGTCGACCTTGACGCCCCGGCGCGTCAGTTCATGCTCGAACACCTGCTTGAGCAAGGCGGTGCAGCCGCCGCAGCCGGTCGAGGCCTTGGTGCAGGCTTTGACATCGCCCAGGGTGGCGCAGCCTTCGTCGATGGCGGTGCACACCGCGCTCTTGCTGACGTTGTGGCAGGAGCAGATGGTGGCGCTGTCGGGCAGGGCATCCGCACCCAGCAAGGGTGCGCCGCCGCTGCTGGGCAAGATCAGGCTGGCTGGCTCGGCCGGCGCGGCCATGGCGTTGACCGTGTATTGAAGCAGGGTGTCGTAATAGCTGTTGTCGCCCACCAGGATGGCGCCCAGGATGCGCTTGCCGTCCGCCGACACCACCACGCGCCGATAGCTGGCGCCCGCTTCGTCGACATAGCGGTAGCTGCGCGCGCCCGGCGTCACGCCGTGCGCGTCGCCGATCGATCCCACATCCACGCCCAGTAACTTCAACTTGGTCGACATGTCCGCGCCCTGGAAGCGCAGGCTGGTGTCGCCGCACAACTGGGCCGCCGCCACGCGTGCCATCTGATAGCCCGGCGCCACCAGGCCGAAGGTCTGGCCTTCCCACACCGCGCATTCGCCGATGGCATGGATGTCCGGATCGCTGCTGCGGCAGCACTGGTCGATCGCCACGCCGCCGCGCGCGCCCATGGCCAGGCCGCCGAGTTTGGGCAGTTCGTCGCGTGGACGGATGCCGGCGGAGAACACGACCAGATCCGTTTCCAGGGCCTCGCCGCCGACGAAGTTCATGCGGTGGCGATAGCGCAGGCCAGGCTTGATCGATTCGGTGGCACAGGAGACATGAACCTGCACGCCCAGGGCTTCGATGCGCGCGCGCAGCGCCGCGCTGCCTTCGGCGTCGAGCTGGGCGGGCATGAGGCGTGGCGCGAACTCCACCACGTGAGCCTCCAGGCCCAGTTGGCGCAGGGCATTGGCGGCTTCCAGGCCCAGCAGGCCGCCGCCCACCACCACACCACGCCGCGCACCCGCGGCGGCGGCGCGGATGGCGTCGAGGTCGGCCAGTGTGCGGTAGACCAGCCGGGACGTATCCGCGGCGCCTTCCACGGGCGGTACGAAGGGATAGGAGCCCGTCGCCAGGATCAGCTTGTCGTAGCGGCGCGGGCCGGCGCTGGTCATTAGCGTGTGGCCGGCGCGGTCCAGTCCGGTGACCTTCACGCCCAGATGCAGGGCCAGGCCGTCGTGCGCGTAATCGGCATCGCTGCCCAGGCGCAGCGATGCGGCGTCGCGGCCGCCGAAGTACTCGGACAGATGCACGCGGTCGTAGGCGGGCAGGGCCTCTTCGCCATAGATGTCGATGCGGTAGCGGGCGAGGGCGCCATTGGCCACCAATTGCTCCACGCAGTGATGGGCCACCATGCCGTGGCCGATGATGGCCAGGATGGGACGGTCTGGATCAGGGGCGGGTGCTGTCATGTATCTCTCGGCTGTCTGATGTTGCTCGAAGCGATGCGCGAAATCGTTGCCTCGGTCGCGCTTCGCTGTATCCACAGGACCGACCCGGACGCGAAAAGCAAAAAGGCGCCTCGAACCACGAGGGTTCAAGGCGCCGTTGCCTGTCTGGTCTGTCGCTGCGGATCGCCGGCCTGCGCCGACGCTCGATTGGGAATGAAGCAATGTCCTCAGGCCATAAAGCAATGTCCATGCCAATTTCCGGACGTCGGCCGGGTTGGCCCACGGGGCGGACACGCTTCCCCTGGGCGCATGCGCGGGGCGGGCGGCCACGTCGCACACATGTAGTCCTTTGAGCGTCCCTCGTTCAATGACCAGGCAGCGCGCGGATGGCGCGCCATGGTGCATGGGCGCCCCACGTTGTGCACTATTCAAGGGCGGTCGCGGAAATGGCGCGGCCGCGGCCGGCAGCACGGCTGTCGCCACCTTGTGCGTTTAAACCACGCCGGCCGGGCGCCTGGACGTGCCGCGCTTGGACGGCCCAAGGTCGCGTGCGAAGATAGCCGCAGGTCCCGCGTCAGACGGGGCCGACTTCATCCGCCAGCTTGCCTTACCCGAAAATGACGACTCACCCTTTAGTAATCCGGTTCATGCGCTTTGCACGCCGGCTGTCCCGACCGCTGATGGATCCGCATCGGCGTTATCAAAACGCAAAATTCATCCACGCCACGCGTGTCGCGCTCGGCATCCTGATCACCATCGCATTCAGTTCCATCGCCCAGCTGCCTCACGCGGAATGGTCGACTATCTCGCTGATCATCGTGATCGGCGGCCTGCAGCACCACGGCAATATCCGCAAGCGCGCGGCGGAGCGGGCGCTGGGCACCATCATTGGCGCGATCTACGGTCTGCTGATCATCCTGCAGCAATCCTATTTCGGACTTTTCGCCTTGACATACCTGTTGATGGCGGTGGGTTGCGGCGTCTGCGCTTATCACGCCATCGGCAAGGGCGGCTATGTCGCGTTGCTGTCAGCGGTGACGCTGGTGATCGTGGCCGGACATGGCGACAATCAATTCGACGAAGGCCTGTGGCGCGCCATCAACGTCTTCATCGGTATCGTGGTGGCGCTGCTGCTGTCTTTCGCGTTGCCGCTGTACGCGACCTATTCCTGGCGCTTCAAGCTGGCGGACGCCTTGCGCGGCTGCGCGCGCGTCTACGAACGCATTACGCTACAGGAAGCGATCAGCAACGAAGATCATTTGAAGGAGATGGCGCGCCTGGGCAGCGACCTGGTGCAGCTGCGTTCGCTGATCCCCTCCGTGTCCAAGGAAGTGCACATGCCCGTGGCCAAGCTGGAAAGCGTCCAACGCAGCCTGCGTATCGTCATCAGTTGCCTGGAGATTCTGTCCACCCCCACGGTGGATCGTCCTGTCGATACCTCGGCTGGTATCGCCGCGGCGCCACCGGCCGGTTTGCGGCCCGCGTCGGGGGGGCGTATCAGCGACGCCTTGTACGGCATGGCGCGCGCGCTCAAGTCCGGATCCGCGCGCAGGCTGGCGCCTTACGCGCGCGGTGGTCCCCAGGATTATGCAGGGCTGTCGGCGGGCGGCACCGTGGCCAATATGCTCGCGAGCGAAGTCGAGCAGATCCGGGCGACGTTGGCGGGTTCGGCCTCGCGCTGGGCTGTCTGAGGTGTACGGCGCGCCTCGGGGGTACGAGCGCTACGGGTCCGGGCAGATCGGTCAGTTTGCGTGTTTGGCGAGCAATGGGTTTCAAGTCATTGATTGGTAATGCTTAATCTCGCTTCCCACCAAGCTGTCCCTACGTTTGTCCACATAAATTGTTGATAACCAGCGGCGCGGTGATGTGAATAAGGCCGCCGGGTCGGGCAAGGGGCGCCGACGCTGCCGCGACACGCGGGGTTTGCGCAATTTTTGAGCAAATTCGGTGGGCAAAAGGCGGATCCGGGCGAATCCCAAGCGCAAACCGCCAAGTTGGGGCCATTTCGATCACGGGTGTGCAAGTCACTGAACGGAAAGGGATTTCCGGGTTTCTCCCGGACCTATCCCATACATATCCCAGGGCTTCTCCACATAAAGTGTGGATAACCCGCCCGGTCGGCGCCCAAATGGCGCAAACGCGCACTTGCGGCCATTTCGAGCACCCGAGCCCAAGTTATTGATTGGCATAGGATTTTCTGGCTTCTCCCAGGGTTGTCCCAAGCATATCCCAGGGCTTGCCCACATAAAGTGTTGATAACTCGGAGCAGGGCGCGCCGGCTCCGGATCCGGGGCTTTCCCCTTCGCCCTATAAGATGATGGATCCAGGCTGCCACTCCCCGGCAGCCGACCGGATACCCCAGGAGACTGCTATGCCCGCCACTTCCGTACAGGCCCGTCGCATCGTCATGGCCGCCCGCCCGCAAGGCGAGCCCAAGGAGACGGACTTCCGCGCCGAGAGTTTCACGCCGGGCGAACCCGCGTCCGGCCAGGTATTGTTGGAAAGCCTCTATCTTTCGCTCGATCCCTATATGCGTGGTCGCATGAGCGACGCCAAGTCCTATGCGGCGAGCATCGCCGTGGGCCAGACCATCGTCGGTGAAGTGGTGGCGCGTGTCCTGGCCAGCGCGGCGCCTGGCTATGCCGTGGGTGACCTGGTGCTGGCCCACGCCGGCTGGACGACGCACGCCGTGATGGACGCCAAGGGCCTGGTGAAGATCGATCCCGCCACGGCGCCTGTCGAGACGCGCCTGGGGGTGTTGGGCATGCCCGGCTTCACGGCGTATTCAGGGCTGCGCGAAATCGGCCGGCCGCGCGCCGGTGAGACAGTCGTCGTCGCCGCGGCCAGCGGTCCAGTGGGATCCCTGGTGGGGCAGTTGGCCAAGCGGGATGGCGCGCGTGCGGTAGGCATCGCCGGGGGCGCGGAGAAGTGCGCGTACGTGAAGGACACGCTGGGTTTCGATGCGGTGATCGACCATCGGCGCGACGATATGGCGCAAGCCCTGGCGGCGGCCTGCCCCGACGGCATCGATGTGTATTTCGAAAACGTCGGCGGCGCGGTGTGGGATGCGGTATTCCCGTTGTTGAATACGTTTGCCCGGATCCCGGTCTGCGGCCTGATCGCCGACTACAACGGCACGCGCACGGACAGCGGCGATCTGACCGTGCCCGGCCTGATGCGCGGCGTGTTGACCAAGCGGCTGACCTTGCGCGGCTTCATCAATTACGACCTGGAGTCCTATCGCGAGGATTTCCTGCGCGACGTGGGGGGCGGGCTGCGTGATGGCAGCATCCAGCATTGCGAGGACATCAGCGAAGGACTGGACAGCGCGCCGCAAGCCTTCATCGGGATGCTGAAGGGTCGCAATTTTGGCAAGGTGCTGGTGCGCTTGGCAAAATAGGCGCAAGCGCACCGGCGTCCTTGACTGGGGAGCTACCCGGCGCCGGGGCGCCTGCCGAATTCGCGGCCTCATCAGCGGTGGGGGTGTCCAGCGCACCGCCGCCTACGGCTTTATAGATTGCCACCAGGTCCATGCGCAGGCGGCTGTCGCTGTCGGCCAGATCGCTGCGCGCTTGCAGGTTGCCGCGTTCGGCGTCCAGCTGCGCCAGCAGGTCGGTCATGCCGCGTGCGTAACGGGCGCGGGCCAGCTCATAGCCAAAGGCGCTGCTGACGGCTTTTTCGCGCAGGCGCGCGTTGCGTTGGCGTTCGGCGCCATAGGCGGTGAGGGCGTCGTCGATCTCCTGCCAGGCCTTCAATACCGTGCGTTGGTAGTTGACCGCGGCTTCCTGCTGCTGGAGTTCGCGCAACACCACCACGGACCGGCGTCGGCCCATGTCGAAGATCGGCAGGCTCAGCGTCGGCCCGATCTGCCAGTTGCGGGTGCCCCACTCGCCAAAGCGATGCCCCTGATAGGAGTCGTAGCCGAAGCTGGCGCCCAGCGTAATGCGTGGATAGAGGTCCGCGGTCGCGACGCCGATGTTCGCGGTGGCCGAATGCAGGCGATATTCGGCCGCGCGGATATCGGGGCGATTCAGGGCAACTTGCGACGGCAGGCCCAGGCTGAGATCCGGCAATGTCGCGTAGGCGCCTGCATCCCCGGTGAAGGCCGCGTCCGGTCGCCGGCCCGCGGCCGACTTTAAACCCCAACCCGAACCCGAACCCGAATCGCCCGCCGAGGGCTTGGCCAACAAAGCCGTCAACTCGCCTGGCCGCGCACCGGTCAGCAGACCGATCTGGTTGATGGCGCTGGCTTCCTGCGCTTGCAGCCCAGGTAAGCGGGATTGCAGATCCGCCAGTTGCGTGCGCTGACGCGTGACGTCGAAATCGTCGATCAGGCCGCCACGCGCCCGCGCCTGGATCAGTTCCAGCGTATCGCTGGCCACGCCGATATCGCGCTCGATGATCGCCCGCTGACGCTGCGCCAGGCGCAGTTCAAAATAAGCGCGCGATACATCGCTCGCCACCGTCAAACGCATGTCCTGCAATAGCGCGGCCGAGGCGCTGGTGTCGGCATCGGCCGCTTCCACTGAACGGGCCACGTGGCCCCAAAGGTCCACCTCCCACGACGCATCGAAACCGGCTTGGTAGTCCGTGTAGGGTGAACTCAACTCGCGCGCCAGCTCGTCGCGCTGCTCGGGCGCCACCAGGTCCAGCAGCCGCGTGCCCGCGCTGTATTCGCTGGTACGTTGCCGCTGTATCGCCGCGTTGGCATTGACCGCCGGTCCCCGTTGTGCCGCCACCGTATCGCGCTGCGCGCGGCTCTGGGCGAAACGCAGGGCCGCGCTGCGCAAGTCCGGGCTGGCCGCCACGGCACGCTGTTGCAGCTGATCCAGCACGGGATCCTGGAACTGGGTCCACCAGTCCGGCGGCAGCGGCGCGGTGCCCACCGCCAGGCCGGCCGTCAGCGCGGGATCGCCGCTGCGCCACGCGGTCCAGTCATCCGGCGCGGCGGCTGCGGGCGCCTGGAAGTCCGGGCCGACGGCGCAGCCGGACGATAGGCAGAAAGCCAGGCAGAAAACGGGGGTCAGGTGTCGTAGTTTCATGGGGTCTCCCTCAGGGCCGATGTTGACAGGCCCTAGGCCAGCCGGTGGCGGAACAGCCAGGCGGCCAGCGGCAGCGTCAGCGCGGCAATGCAGGCGAAGGGGATGAAATCAGTCCACACGGCGTGCAGGCCGGCGCCTTCCAGGTACACACGCCGCACCAGGTCGATGGCGAAGCGCAGCGGGTTGGCATAAGTGGCGATCTGCATGGCCTGCGGCATGTTCTTGACCGGCGTGGCCAGGCCCGACAGCAGCACCAGCGGCATCAGCAGGACGAAGGTGTACAGCATGGCCTGCTGCATATTGGCGGAAACGGCCGACACCGACAGGCCGATGCCGACCACGGCGATGGTGAAGCCGAGCAGCCCCACGGCCAGCGTCAGCACATGTCCGGCCATGGGAATCTGGAACCAGAACAGCGAGACCAGCAGGATCAAGGCCGATTGCAGCAAGCCGATGGCGATCGATGGCAAGGCCTTGCCGATCATGATTTCCAACGGCGTGTACGGCGTGACCAACAACTGGTCGAAGGTGCCCTGTTCGCGCTCACGTGCCACCGACAGTGCGGCCAGCATCATGGTCTGCATCATGCTGAGGCCCGCGATCAGGCCCGGCAGGATGCTCCAGCGCGTTTCCTGATTGGGGTTGAACCAGGTGCGCGGGATGACCTTCACGGGCGGTGCCGCCAAGCCGGTTTGGCTGGCATTGAACGCGGCCACTACCGCGCGGATCTGTCCGGCGGCGGTGCCCGCGGTGGTGGAGTTGCGGCCGTCCAGGATGACTTGCAAAGGCGCGGGCGTGCCCGCCGCCAGTTGGTTGGCGAAATCGGACGCGAAGTGCACCACCAGCAGGGCGTTGCCTGAATCGATCACCGACGCGATCTGCGACGACGATTGCAAGGTGGCGACGCGATGGAAAACGCCCGTGCCGTCCAGGCGTGCCAGCAGCTCGGTCGATTCCTGGCTGCGGCTCTGGTCGACCACCGCATAGGGAACATTGGTCAGGTCGAAGGTCGCGCCATAGCCGAACAGCAGGCTTTGCAGCAGGGGCGGCACCACCAGGATCACCCGGCTGGCGGGATCCTTCAGGATGGCGAGGAATTCCTTCTGGCACAGATTGCCCAGGTGGCGCAGGAAGGCGAGCAGGGAAGCCATGGCCGTCAGTCCAGTTTTTTGCGTGTCAAGATGCGGGCGAGTCCCAGCAGCACCACGGCGTAGCCGGCCAGGATGGCACAATCCTTGATGATCAGGGGCCAGTAATTGCCGGCCAGGAACAGGGACTTCACCAGCTCCATGAAATACGTGGCCGGCAACAGGTGTCCGATGATGTTGACCGCGGCCGGCACGTTGCGCAGGTCGAAGACGAAGCCGGACAGCATCATGGCCGGCAGGAAACTGGCCAGGATGGCGATCTGGCTGGCGAGAAACTGGTTCTTGGTGAAGGCCGAAATCAGCAGGCCGATGCCCAGGGCCACGAACATATACAGCATGGAGCCCACCAACAGCGCGAACATGGAGCCGTGGATGGGCACGTCGAACAGCAGGCGCGCCGCCAGCAGGCACAGGGCCAGGCCCAGCAGGCCGACGCCGAAGTAGGGGATGATCTTGGCGATCAGGATCTCCACGGGGCGCACGGGTGTGACGAACAGCGCCTCCAGTGTGCCGCGTTCCCATTCGCGCGCCATCACCAGCGCCGTGAGAAAGGTGCCGATCAGCGTCATGATCAACACGATGAGACCAGGCACCAGATACCAGGTGCTGTCGTTGGCGGCGTTGAACCAGAGGCGATCGACCACGACCACGCTGCCGGCCTGCGCCCCGGGCGCCGCGCCGCGCGCCTGGCGCTTCTGCAGCCATGTCGCCACGGCGCCCTCTATATAAGCCTGCACCGCCAGCGCGCGGCTGGGATCGCCGCCCTGCAGCAGGGCTTGTAGTTGCGCGTCGCCGGCGGCCAGGCGACGGGCGAAGTCGCTGGGGATATGCAGCAGGGCGTCGGCCTGCTGCGCATTCATGATGCGGCGGCCTTCCTGCAGGCTGCGCACCGTGCGCGTGGTGATGAAAGGCGAATGCTCCAGCGCGGACTGGATTTCATAGGCGGGCGGTGAACTGTCTTCCATCACCACCACGACGTCGGCGTCATTGACGTCCAGCGACAGCCCGTAGCCGAAGATGAGGATCAAGACGATGGGCAGGCCGATGCCTATCAACAGGTTGCTGCGGTCACGCAGCAACTGGCGGAACTCCTTGCGGGTGAGGGACCAGAGGCGGCGCCAGAAGCCGCCATGCGCTTGCGACGGCGTGGTCATGATGGGGCTCCGGGGACGGGCGGACCGGGGGGCGGCGGCTCGGCCTTAGTCTGGTCCTTGTCAGAGGGCGGTGTTGCCGCTGCCGTGGCGCTTGCTTCGGCGCCTTGCCGCTGTGCCCGCCCTTGTTCGACGATGCCGATGAAGGCCTGCTCCATGTCCAGCTTGTGGTCGGCGGTTTCGCCGGCCTGTGCGCGGACTTCGGCCGGCGTGCCCAGGGCCAGCAGCTTGCCGGCATCCTGGATGACGATGCGGTCGCAGTACTCCGCTTCTTCCATGAAGTGGGTGGTGATGACGATGGTGGTGCCGGTCTCGGCCAAGGCCGTGATACGGCGCCAGAAGGCGCGCCGCGCCAGGGGGTCGGCGCCGCTGGTGGGTTCGTCGAGAAACAGGATCTCCGGTTCGTGCAGCAAACCGACCGCCATCGCCAGGCGCTGCTTGACGCCGCCGGGGAGATGGCCCGCCGGCATCCGCAGCAGGTTGGCGAGTTCGAACTGTTCGGCGACTTCGTCCATGCGCGCTTGCAGGCGGCGGCCATGCAGACCGTAGGCGCCGCCGAAGAAGCGCAGGTTTTCATAGGCGGACAGGTTGCCGTACAGGGCGAATTTCTGCGAGACGTAGCCGATGCGGCGGCGGGCCTGCGCGCGCGCCTTGCGCATGTCCAGGCCGGCGACCTGGGCGTGGCCGCTGCTGGCGGGCAGCAGGCCGCACAACATGCGGAAGGTGGTGGTCTTGCCGGCGCCGTTGGGACCCAACAGGCCGAAGATCTCGCCGCGGGCGACACTGAACGTAGTACGGTCCACGGCGGTGAAGTCGCCGAACTTGCGCACGAGGTCACGTACTTCGATGGCGGGGCCATTGGCATTGTCGTTGCCGGTGGCACTGCCGTTCCCATTGCCATTGATCTTGCCGCTGCCGTTGCCGCTACCACTACCGTTGCTGGCTGCAATGTCGCGTGACGGCGCCACGCCGGTGGCGTTGCCTTTGCTGATGCCGGCAGGGCTGTTTAGCGCCGCTTCCGCGCTGTCTTGCCTCACGTCCGCGCCGTCATCGCCCGCGCGTTTCTCCGCGCCGCCGACACGCGTGCGCAGCAGCACCATGAAGCCGTCTTCCAACCTGGCCTCTACCGGCCGCAGGCGATTGGCGGGCAGGCCGAGACGGTCGGCGTCCGCCTGCTCGCGCAGGATCAAGCGCACCTCGCCCCCGTGGGGCACCGCATCGATGACGGCATCCGAGCGGTCCAGCAGATCGGCCTGCAATTCGCGCGCGGGCCGTCCATCTTCGGGCGCCACGACGAAGCAGCGGTCGCGTGCCTGGCGGCTGATCTCTTGCGGCTGTCCGGACGCCAGCACCTGGCCTTCATGCAGCACATAGACTTCACCGCAGCGTTCGGCTTCGTCCAGATACGCGGTGGTCATCAGCACCGACAGACCTTCGGCCTCGACCAGTTGCTGCACGATCTCCCACAGCTCCCGCCGCGACAAGGGATCGACGCCCACCGTGGGTTCGTCCAGCAGCAGCAGATCGGGTGAGCGCACCAGCGTGCAGGCCAGGCCCAGCTTCTGCTTCATGCCGCCGGACAGCTTGCCGGCCGGCCGCGTGGTGAAGCGCGCGAGGTCGGTCATGTCCAGCAGCCGGTCATAGCGCTGGCGCCGTTGCGCCTGTGGCACGCCGTGCAGATCGGCGTACAGGTCCAGGTTCTCCTGCACGCTCAAATCCTCGTACAGGCCGAAGCGCTGCGGCATGTAGCTGATGCGGTTCTGGATGGCTTGCGGTTGCGTGGCGGCGTCCAGGCCCAGGACGCGCAAGGTGCCGCTGTCCGGATGCATGAGCCCCGCTGTCAGGCGCAGGAAGGTGGTCTTACCGGCGCCATCCGGCCCGACCAACGCTGTGAGAGCGCCGGCCCGCACGCGCAGCGAAACATCGTCCAGGGCCTGCACGTGGCGGCGCGCCTCCTTCTCGTAGAAGCGTTTGTGCACGCCGCTCGCGTCGACCGCATACGCGGTTGAGTCGGCCGCCGTGTCCGGAGCCTGGGCTGCGGTCGCCATCAGCGCTGGGCGGGTTGTGCCGCGCCGGGCGTGGCCGCCGCGGCAGCCACGTTGGCAGGCAAGGCCGACGCGGCGGCCATGGATTGCGTCGACACCGCGCCGGATGCTGCGGGCGCGCCGGCAGTTCCAGGCGTTCCAGTAGTCCCGGGCGCCCCATCGGCCTGCCGTTGCAGTACAACCGTGGCCGGCATGCCCAGGCGCAATTCATCCCGTGGGTCATCCACCAGCACGCGCACTTCGTAGACGAGGTCCGTGCGCAGTTCCTCGGTCTGCACGCTCTTGGGCGTGAACTCCGCGACCGACGAGATATAGCCGACGCGGCCCGGCAAGGCGCGCGTGCCCCCGCTGTCGGTGAACACGTCGGCATGCATGCCGCCGCGCACGAAGCCCAGCTGCGCCCCATTCACATAGGCACGTACCCACTTCGGGTCGGTCAGCGCCAGCGTGTAGACCGGCCGTTGCGGCGATGCCATGTCGCCCGGTTCCAGCAGGCGCGCGCGCACCACGCCGTCGCGCGGTGCTTTCAACTGCCCCAGATCGATCTGGTGTTGCAGCAGGGCGGCCTGGGCATCGGCGGCGCGCAGATTGGCCTGCGCCTGGGCGATGTCTTCCTGGCGTGGTCCGATCTGGGCCAGTTTCAGCGATTTGCGCCGGTCTTCAAGATTCGCCTGGGCGACGCGCAATTGCGCCACCGCATTGTCGATGTCCTGTTTGCTGACCCCGCGCCCGTTGGTGTCAGCGGCGACGCCACGCAAGCGGCGCAACTGCTGCGCAGCCAGCTCGGCCTGGGCTTCGGCGGCGCCGGCCTGGGCCTTGGACTGTTCCACTTCCTCCGGCCGGGTGCCGTTGCGCAGGCGTGCCAGGGCTTCCTGTTGCGCTTCCGTCTGGGCGCGGACCTGCGCCAGCTGCAGCGTCAGCGTGCGTGTGTCGAGGACTGCCAGCACCTGGCCGGCCTTGACCTTGTCACCTTCTTCCACACGGACTTCGCGGACTCGTTCACTCCCTTCGAAAGCCAGGGCGACCTGGCGGATGTCGACGTTGCCGTAGAGAGTGATCCGGCTATCGTCCGGCGTGGGACGCAGCCACATCCAAAGACCGGCGACGATGGCCGCCACGAGAATCACGCCGACAACGATGGTTTTTTTCATCCAGCCAATCCGCTTTTAGACCTTGAGCCATTTCCAGTGATGTCAGGCTCTGAAAACAGATCCACTGTGAGGGAATCACGTGGGCCGATTTGTTACGATACCCTTTTTCCGCGGCCGGTATGGCCGCGTGTCATTTGGGCAATGAGCACGACTCATTGTCCGCGTTCTGGCAGAGCCGATGAAGACTTGGATCAAACGCATCGTATTGGCCCTGGCCATTCTGGTGGCGGTGATAGTGGCCGCCACGGCGGTGTTCGTCCTGACATTCGATCCGAACGCCTACAAGGCGCGGCTGCAGGAGATGGTCAGCCAGCGCTTTCACCGCACGCTGATCATCGATGGCGACATCGACATGACCTTGTTCCCCTCGCTGGGGCTGACCCTGCAGGGCGTATCGCTGACGGAACCCGGCCGGGACGAACTGTTCGCGTCGATCGAAGATGCCCGGATTTCCGTCGCCATCTGGCCGCTGTTGTCCAAGACCCTGGTCATCGACCATTTGACCGTCAGTGGCGTCAAGGCGCGCGTGGTGCGGGACAAGCAAGGGCGCTTCAATTTCCAGGATCTGATCGGCGGAGCGGGTCGGGCGGCGGCGGGTGATCTGCCCGCACCGGGCACTGCCGCGCCTTCCGCGGCTACACCGGATAGCGCTCAGACGAGCAGTCCGGCAGCAACCCCGGCATCGACCCCGGCGCCCGGCGCCGCCCAGGCCACTGCCGGCGCCGCCGCCGGCCTGGGCCAGAGCGCGGCCGAAGCCAGCGGCGCGTCCCCCATGGTCGGTGGCATGCGCATCGACATTGCCGGCGTCGACCTGAAGGACGGCGAATTGCAGTTGCAGGATGATCGGGCGGGGCTGGCGCTTGCCGTGACGCAGCTGGAAGCGACTACCGGCCGCGTCACGTATGACCGGGCTTTCCCGGTCAAGCTTTCCGCCCATGTGCAGGGCACGGCCCCGGTGGTGGATGCCGACGTGACCGGACAAGCGAAGCTGAGCCTGAATCCGGCCGGTCCCCGCTATGCCGCCGAAGACATGAATCTGCGCCTTAGCGGCCGTCTTGGCGACGCCCAGGCCAAGTCACTGACCGCGCGTGGCAAGCTCGGCTTCGATGGCGGCAAGCTGGATGCCGCCGGTCTGGAGCTGGTATTCGAAGGCGATCTGCACGATCCGGCGCGGCCACTGACCAATGTCGAGGCCAGCATCGCGGCGCCCGCCTTGATGTTCGACCCGGCCAGGCATGAAGTGCGTATCGACAAGCTGACGGTGCGGGCCAAGGGCGCCGCGTCGCGCGGCCCCTTCGAGTTCGCGCTGGATGCCCCGGCCCTTAGCGTATCGCCCGCCGGTGCCAGCGGCGCGACGCTGGGTGGCAGGTTGCGGCTCAACGGCAGCGACAGCATGGACATCCGCTTCGGCCTGAAAGGGATAGGCGGTAATGCGGACGCGCTCAAGGTGGACGAGGTCAAGGCGGATGCCTTGATCTCCTTCGACCCTCAAGCCGCGGGCCAGGCACCGGCCGCGGCGGCCCCGGTCCCGGCCCCGTCCTCGGCCAATAGTGGCGCCTCGGCGCGGCCGGGCGTCAAGCCGGGCGCACGCACTGTCGCCGTCAACCTGGTTTCGCCTTTGACGCTGAATCTGTCGCAACGCGCGGGCGCCTTGCCTGCCTTGCAAGGCAGTATCGCCATCGCCGATCCGGGTCTGCCGCAAGGCGCCATGCAGATCCCGCTGACGGGTTCGCTGAGCGCGGATCTGGCCAAGGATGTGGCCGAGGCGGTGATCGATGCCCAGTTGGAAGGCGGCAAGTTCAATCTGAAGACCAGCATCGCACAACTGACCGCGCAGCCCGCCATCACCTTTGCGCTGGTGGTCGATCAATTGGATCTGGACAAGCTGGCCCCGGCGGGCGGCGCGGCGCTCAGTGTGCCGCGGGCGCCCGAAGCAACGCGGACGGGGCAGGGCAAGGGTGACGTGCCGGCCGCGGCCGAGGCGCCTGCCGCGGCCTCGCCGGCTGTCAAGGCGAAGGCCGCGGACGACCTGGATTTCAGCGCGCTGGTGGGGGCCACCGCCAAGGGCCGCATCGCCATCGGCAAGCTGGTGGCGCGGGGCCTGCGCGCCGACGACGTCAGCGGCAATGTGGCGCTGGCGCAGGGCAAGCTGGAACTCGGCGGCCTGTCCGCCGCGCTGTACGGGGGCAAGCTGGCGGGTACGCTGTCGGTCGATGCCGCGCACGGCAACGCCATGCATGCGCGTTTGAACCTCAACGGCGTGGCGCTGGGTCCCCTGCTGGTCGACGCGACGGGCCGGCGCGCGCTGACGGGCACGGGCGACGTGGCGCTGGATCTGAAATCCCAAGGCGCCGACGTCAATGCCTTGAAGCGCCAACTGTCCGGCAGCGCACAGGTGCGTCTGCGCAATGGTGCCGTGCAAGGCATCAACGTGGGCCAGGTGCTGCGCGACGTCAAGGCCCTGGTCTTGTCCGGCAAGCGTCAGGACAGCACCGAGGTGCAGGCCGACGCCAGCCGTGAGACCGAGTTCTCACGCATGGATGCGGACCTGGCTTTCGTCAACGGTGTCGGCACCTTTACGCAGTTGAATCTGGTTTCGCCCTTGTTCCGTGTGACCCAGGGTTCGCCCGCGCGCATCGATGTGGGCGAAAGCACCGTCGACCTGGTGACGCAGATACGCATCGCCGATCCCCCGCCGCGTAGCGAAGGGCTGGACGAGCTGCGCGGCCTGGGCGTGCCCGTGCATGTGCGCGGGCCTTATGACCATCTCAGCTATCGTGTCGACTGGCGCGCCATGGCGGGCGATCTTGCCGCCCGCGCGCTGCAGCGGGGCCTGAAGGACGTGTTGAAGCCGAAGAACGGCAAGTCGGAAGAACGACTCAAGGATCTGGGTAAAGTACTTAAGGGAATCACGGGGAAATGAGCATGCCCATCTATCATCCGGTTGCCCATTGCGGCGGTACCGATAATCCGCAGGCCGCGCCGTACGAGCGGCGCTGGCTGCTGGTGCATTCTGGCGGGCAATGGTTGACGCGCGGGATATGTCCGCGCCTGGCCGACATCACGGTGGAATTGCGTTTCGGCTATCTGGTGATGCGCGCGCCGGGCATGCTGCGCATCGATATTCCGCTCGACGTCATCGAGGATGACGACAGCGTGCGCGAGGCCATCCTGGTGGGCACGCGGGCAGTGGATGTCGTGGACGAAGGCGAACTGGCTGCCGCCTGGGTGTCGAACTTCGCCGGCATTCCGTGCCGCCTGATGAAGGTGCATCCGGAGATGGAGCCGTTCGACTGGCCGGAATGATACGGATCGATGGCGTTCGACCGCGATTAATCCTTCGCGGCAGGAACCTGAGTTGACGCTTGCCGCGCCGCACGCCGGCGCGGCGCCAGCAGGCCATGCGCCACCAGGCCGGCGGCCAGGCCCCAGAACGCCGAACCGATACCCCAGAAGCTCATGCCCGACGCGGTCGCCAGCACGGTGACCAAGGCTGCCTCGCGGCCGTCGGCCGACTGCATCGCGCTGGCCAGGCCGCCCATGATGGGGCCCAGCAACGCCAGTCCCGCCAATGCGGCGATCAAGGCTGGCGGCAAGGCCTGGAAGAACACGGCGATGGCGCCGGCGGCCACGCTCAGGACCACATAGGCGATGCCGTAGGTGACGCCGGCCACATAGCGCCGGCTGGGCTCGGGATGCGCTTCCTTGCCCGAGCAGATCGCCGCGGTGATGGCCGCCAGCGTGATGCTGTGCGCGCCAAAGGGTGCGGCCAGCAGGCCCACGCCGCTGCTGACGGCGATGACGCGCGACGCCGGCACCTGATAGCCGGCCGCTTGCAGGATGGCCAGGCCGGGAAGATTCTGCGACGCCATCGCCACGACGAATAGCGGCAGGGCCACACTGATGGCGCCGCGCCAGGTGAACTCGGGCGTGGTCCAGACGAAGTGCGTCAACTGCCAGGCATCCGCGTCGAAACGCACCAGTCCGCGCGCCGCCGCCAAGGCGATACCGCAGGCCAGCACCGTGAGGATGGCGTAGCGGGGCGCCCAACGCTTGCACAGCAGATACGCCAGGGCCATGGGCAGCACCAGCCAGGCCTGTTGGCCCATGGCGCCAAATACGCCGATACCGAAGTTCAGCAGCACCCCGGCCAGCATGGCGGCGGCGATCTGCGGCGGTATGCGGCGGGCGATGGGATCGATCCAGCCGAGCATGCCGCAGGCCAGGCCCAGCGCCGCCGCCAGCACGAAGGCGCCGACCGCTTCGCCGAAGGGGACGCCGACCAGCGCGCTGATCAACAGGGCCGCGCCTGGCGTAGACCATGCCAATACGATGGGCGCGCGCAGGCGCAGGCTTAGCCACGCACCGCCCAGGCCCAATGCCAGGCAGATGGAGCCCAGCCAGGAACCGATGTGGGCCGCATCCAGGCCCGCGCTATGGCCGGCCTGCACCATCAGCACGGCGGTGCCGCCGAAGCCGACCAGCGTGGCGACCAGGCCGGCAACGATGGCCGACGCTGATACGTCGCTGGGGCGGGAAGCGGGCAGGGAAGAGTCGGAAGACGACATGCGGGCAGCGGGGCGCGACCGGGTCAACGCGGCGCCGTCAGGCGATAGAACTTGGCCATCAAGGCCTCTTGGCCTTCGTGCCATTGGGGATGCAGTTCGATGCACTCCACGGGACAGACGACCTTGCATTGCGGCTCATCGTGATGGCCGACGCATTCGGTGCATTTGTCCGGGTCGATGACGTAGTAGTCCTCGCCCATGGAGATTGCTTCGTTCGGGCACTGGGGCTCGCAAACGTCGCAATTGATGCATTCCTCGGTGATAGTCAGAGCCATTGGAGAGGGGAGCCTGTATCTCCCGCCGGGGCGGGCAGGTCGCGGGCAAGTAAGAAGCCAAATGAAAGGCAATGCCGGGATTGTAATCCCGCTGCCATCCCGAGGCCCGGGCGACCCTGGCGCTGGAGGGGGCGGGGCGGCGCGATGCCCCAACCGCCATCGAACAGCATCGGGCCGGGTAGGCAGGGCCGCATGGGTCGGGCCGCGTACGCTGGGCCGCGAAGCAGGGGCCGCGGCGGCCTCGCCGTGCAGCCTCTGCGCGTCAACCGGCTGCTTCAGCCTTCCCAGGTCTGCTCGCGGCGCTGCTTGGCTTTCTCTTGCAGCCAGCGTTCCACCGAGGGGAAGACGAACTTGCTGACGTCGCCGCCCAGTTGGGCGATTTCCCGCACGATGGTGCCGGAAATGAACTGGTACTGGTCCGACGGCGTCATGAACAGCGTTTCGACGTCGGGCAGCAGGTGGCGGTTCATGCCGGCCATCTGGAATTCGTACTCGAAGTCGGACACGGCGCGCAGGCCGCGCACGATCACGCGGCCATTCTGGTCGCGCACGAAATCCTTCAGCAGGCCGCCGAAGCTTTCGACCCGCACATTGGGGTAATGGCCCAGCACCTCGCGCGCGATGGCCACGCGTTCGTCGATGCTGAAGAACGGCTTCTTGTTGCGGCTATGCGCGATGCCCACGACGACTTCGTCGAACAGTGTGGCGGCGCGCCGGACCAGATCTTCATGACCGCGCGTGAGCGGGTCGAACGTGCCTGGGTATACAGCGATGATCATGCGAACTCCCTCGTTTTATAGGTATGTCACCTCTCCGAACGGCGATTATTGACCTATTTCCGCAATGCAGCAAATTGCAGGAGGTGGTAGTGGACCGCACCGGCCTTGTCCTGACGCAATATTTCGAAATTTTCCGGGGCTTCCAGGGCGGTTTCGCTCTCGGCGTAGACCAGGGCATTGTCGGTCAGGATGCCCGGTAGCAGGGGCCAGATGCGGGGCAGCCAGGCCTGGGCGAAGGGCGGGTCCAGCAGGACCAGGTCGTAACGGGTGGCGTCCATGCGGCGCAGGGTGTCCAGGGCGTCGCCGGCGTGGATGCGGATCTGCTTGGCGTCGAGTTTGTCGCGCACCGTCCGCAGCGCGGACAGGGCGGCGCGGTCGCGTTCCACCATCTGCACGTGGCCGGCGCCGCGCGAGGCGGCTTCGAAGCCTAGTGCGCCGCTGCCGGCGAAGAGGTCCAGCACCGATTTGTCGTCGTAGCGGTGGTCCCAGAAGTAGTTCAGCCAGTTGAACAGGGTCTCTCGGACGCGGTCGGGCGTGGGGCGCAAGCCGTCCGCGTCGACGACGGCGATGGGGGTGCGTCGGTAGGAGCCACCGACGATGCGAATATACTTGTTCACCATGTTTGAAAAATTCAACTTCTTCAAGAAAAAAAAGCCCGAGCCGGCTGTTCAAGCGCCCGCCGAGCCAGTAGCCGACGCGGTTCCCGCGTCTGTTCCCACGCCCATTCCCGCGCCCTCCGCGCCGCCGGCCCCGGCTTCGGCCCCGACTTCGGCCCCGACCCCGGTTCCGGCCGAGCCCGTCGCCGAGCGGCCTGCACAGCCAGTGGCGCCGCCGCCCGCGCCTGTTGCCGAGCCGCCGCTGCCAGCGGTTACGCTGCCCGCGCCTGCTGCTCAGCCGCCGCTGCCGGCCGTCACTTCGCCCGCGCCAACTGCCGAGCGGCCATTGCCGCCTGTGACGGCGCCCGCACCGGTCTCCGCCCCTGGCTCCGCGCCGGCGTCGCCGCCCGTCGTGCGTCCGGACTCTTTCCTGGGGACAGCGGCTATAGCCACACCGGCATCGGCATCGGCACAGCCTACGCCATTCGCGCCACTGTCGGCAACGCCTGCACCCGCTAACGCCAGGTCGGCGAGTTCGCCGGCCCCGCAGGTTCCGCCCCCCTATGTGCCGCCACAGGCGGCCCCGCAACCGCAGCCCGCTTCGCAGCCACAACCTGCTTCGCAGCCGCAACCTGCTTCGCAGCCGCAACCTGCTTCGCAGCCGCAACCTGCTTCGCAGCCACAACCTGCTTCGCAGCCACAGCCCGCTCCGCAACCACAACCCGCTCCGCAGCCGCAGCCCGAGCCTGCGCCGCAGCCGGCGCCCGTCAAATCCTCCTGGCTGAGCCGCCTGAAGCAAGGGCTTTCGCGCACCGGGCAGAGCATCGGCGGGCTATTCGTCGGCGTGAAGGTCGACGAGAACCTGTTCGAGGAACTGGAATCGGCGCTCATTATGGCCGATGCGGGCCTGGAGGCGACCGAGAAGCTGCTCACTGCCCTGCGTGCCAGGGTCAAGAAAGACCGTATCGAAGACCCCGCCAAAGTGCGCGATGCCTTGCGTGAACTGCTGGCCGATCATCTTCGCCCGCTGGAACGCCGCTTCGACCTGACCCGCGCCAAGCCCCTGGTGGTGATGATCGCCGGCGTCAACGGTGCCGGCAAAACGACGTCCATCGGCAAGCTGGCCTTCACCTTCCAGCAGCAAGGCGCCAGCGTGCTGCTGGCCGCCGGCGACACCTTCCGCGCCGCTGCCCGTGAGCAGTTGATGCAATGGGGCGCCCGCAACAACGTGACCGTCATCGCGCAGGACGGCGGCGACCCGGCCGCCGTCGCCTTCGATGCCGTCAACGCCGGCCGCGCGCGTGGCGCCTCGGTGGTGATGGTGGACACCGCCGGCCGCCTGCCGACCCAGCTGCACTTGATGGAAGAACTGAAGAAAATCCGCCGCGTCATCGGCAAGGCGGATGGTAATGCGCCGCACGAAGTGCTGCTGGTGATCGACGGCAACACCGGCCAGAATGCCCTGGCGCAAATCCGCGCCTTCGACGCGGCCGTCAACCTGACCGGCCTGGTGGTCACCAAGCTGGACGGCACGGCCAAGGGCGGCACGCTGGCGGCCGTTGCGGCCGGCAGCCAGGGCGTGCGCCCGGTGCCTGTCTATTGGATAGGCGTGGGCGAAGGCCTTGAAGACCTGCAGCCCTTCGTGGCGGATGAGTTCGCCAACGCGCTGTTGTCGGCCAGTTAGTCCGCCTACATTATCCCGTTGCCCTGCCGTCACGCCGTCACGCCGTCATGGCGTCCCGGCGTTCAGGCGTTCAGGCATCCCGGCGCGCACGGCATCCCGGCGCGCACGGCGGCGGTAATCAACCCGCCGTCGTGTTTGACCCAGTCACTTCTTGCGCAGGGCATTCATTAACCGCTTATTAAACTCGCCAGAAGTGAAAGTCCCCTGCCTGAAAGCCTCGGGCTTGAGTAGCATTCGGGTGACATCCTCTATTGCCAGACTTCCCAGTATTCGGCTGCAAGCGTTGCATGGCTTGAAAGAGTCCGGATACGTCAAGGTGCCTTTAACAGCCTGTAGTCGCAAGGTGATGATGGAAAAATCGCGGAGACCATCGCTGATTTCTCTGTTGGATCCCAAGCCGTCGACAGTGCCTGGCGGTATGTGTCCGAATTGTTGATTCAAAAAATCGTTGAACGCGAGAACCTCGGCATGGGCGCCGGGCACGCCCACCCGTGGTGACAGTTGGTTTTCGTAGAAGGGTCCCCATTCGCCTGGCCATTTGGTTTTGTCGACGTAGTCGGATCTCTGAGCGAAATCCCTCACAGTACTCTCTTCGTCGAGATAAGCATTTATGCGCTGCTGTAAGAACCAATGAATACTGTTTATGCCCTGGGGCCTGGCGGATTCTGCAATGCTGGCGTACAGGATGTTTCGTTCCACGAGTCCCATTGGTTTGAAATTCAAAGTCTGCTGTGGATTGTCCGGATGTGTCATTAACCTAAAGGCGGTGGGGCTGCCAGGGTTTTCATCTGGTTCTGTCTGGTGGAAGATGCTGCCTCTCATCGTCGGCGCTTCTTGCGGATCCTCTGAATCTGAGTCTGATTCAGGATCTGGGTACCCCACTTCCGAAACCTTTAGCCCAGTATTAATGTATCCAATTCTCACCGTTGCATGGTCATTGTTCGCACGATCAATGAAGATGGATGCGGCAATCGCAACCGCGCCGTCCTGCTTTTTCTTGGAAGTAAGGTTAGCCGCGTTGCGGAGCAACACCGTACTGTCAAAGGTTGCATCTAATTCGGAATCCTGAGCGATCCCCGGCATGGAATCGTTGGCGCTGAGTTTGCGCATTGCCTCTTGCCGCAATCCCTCTCTTGCGCCTTCCATTTTGGCTTGCGAGACCTTGCCCGACACGGAGGCGCTCTCTATGCCTTTGAATTCCACGAGTGTTTCTCTGAGCCACGCAAACGTCTTTAACCGAATTGCCGTGAGGCGAATTTGTTCGGGAGTTGCTTCCGGCGAACCTAGCGGGAAACCGCTGCTCGAAGTTGCTGGAGACGCTGCCATTGCCGATTCAACTGAAGAAATAGGCGAGCTGAGTCCTGTACGCAAGTCCTCTGCGGGCATTGCGCTTGCCGGTCTTTCCGGGGCGGCAGGTGGTGGGGAATGCGAAGTCGTCGGGTGCTCCGACTGCCTGCGCATATTCATCGTGCGCGCAGCGACCGCTAATGGATCGAAAGTCGAAGGACCGCGTTCGGCCCCTCCGTGAGAAGTATCGGGCGCGGCGGAAACAGCACTTGCAGTAGAAGTACCTGCCTCGTTACGAGGCGGGATATCATGATAGGTGACTTCAGCAGGTCCGGCGATGAATTTCGTCCGCTTAATTGGGGAACGATTAACCGGTCGCTTGAACTGGTTAGACCTCTGATTGGCCGATTGCGGGGACTGATGAGGCCTCTGTGAGGATACGCTCGACACACCATGATTGATTCCCCGGTGTTTTCTCTTGACGCTTCTAGACGCGCCCGTCGACGAGCTGGCCGGGGGCGCTTGATATGGTTGTGAGGCTGCCGGCAGCACTGGGTTGAAGCCGCCTGATGGACCGGCCATCGCCCAGTTCATTTGTTGATCTTCAGGTGGATCATCTTGACTTGCTTGGCCCGGCCTTCCGGATAGGCCATTCGAGTCGATTTGCGTCACCGGATTATTGCCGACCATGCAGTAAAGATTCTGCCCGTCCACGGTCCCTGCCGGATCCGGATTGATCCATCGTCCGATCCATGGCTGGTAGTAGCGCTGACCGTAGTAGTAGAACCCGGTGGCATCGCGTTCCTTGCCCGAATACCGGATGTACTTGTATTTGACTTCGCTATTCGAGCGCGATGTCAGCACCGCCGTGCCGCCGTAGGGGTAGTACTCCTCCTGGGTGATGATGTTGCCGTCCTTGTCGGTTTCGATCTGGCAGGAGTCCTGGCGGTCGGTGTATTGGAAGCGCAATTGCAGATTGGGAATGTCGCTGGGCTTGCCTGCGCCGCCGGCCCAATTCAATACGCGTGCGCCGTCATCCAGAACTATCACTTCGAGGTTTTCGCCCGAGGCGGAGTTCTCGCGCAGTTCCAGGCCCGGTAGATAGCGGGTGTCGAGCGTATTCCAACTGCCGTTGGCCAGGCTGCTGGCGTATTTGCGCACGCGCTGGCCGTCGCCGTCATAGGCGTACTGTTCGCGATCGCTATTGCCCCAGTCGGCATGGTTATACGTTCCCGTGGGCGTCCGGTACGCCGTTACCACGCAGTAGAGCTCGTGGAATGTGCTCCAGTACATGGGCTGGTTGCGGTTGGCATCCAGGCAGATACTCTGTCCGGCCAGGTCGAAGTAGGTGTCGATATTGGCCTGTGTCGCCCCCGCATTATTGGCGGTGGATACGGCGCGGTTGCTGCCAGCCCCCACCACCATCGTGCGCGCACTCCCGCTCCAGTTGGAGCTGCTGATGCCGGTGAGATTGCCGCCGGTATCGTAGGTATAGGAGCGGGTGTAAGTCTGATAGTCGGGTTTGCTCACAGGGTCGAATTGCCCGTCTGGCCAGTCGGTGCCTTTGGGGGTGGTATCGACGTAGTTCTCGCGGCCCGTGGCGCTTATGAGTTGATACAGCGCATCGTAGGTATAGCCGCGATCCGGTGTGACCGCGCGATTACGGAAGAAGCTGACTTGGGCACCGGCGCTGTTATCGGACAGGGTGACAACATTGCCCACGCCATCGTAGGCATAAGTCAGCGCCTGGAGCGGGGTGGACACGCGTGTTGTAGTGAGAGAAATCAGGCGCTGCGTCGTCTGAGGTTCGTAGACATACGCGAACTTGACGGTGTTGGCATCGGTTCGGGCGTCGATCGCGCCGGCGGCGGTATAAGTGATGCCCGCGCATACCGGAATAAGCGCGCCGCCGTTAGGCGTGGCCGAGGCAGTGTATTTGCGCCCGGCCGAATCGTACGCCGTGTGTTGCTGATGGCCTTTGGCGTCAACCTGAGTCAGCACCTGAGCCAAGGCGTTGTAGGCCCAGCGGGTGGAATAGAGATTGGCTGGGTCCGTGTCCGATTCCAGGCCCCCTTTGTTCAAGCCATACAGCTGTTTTAGCGGGGCAGGGTTCCAGCGGGGGGAAGCATCGCAGGGGCTGGCCAGAAAGCGTCGATCCTGCCGCAAAGCTGCGGATTGCACGGCGTAGCCCAAGACGCTCATGTCGATGAGGCCTGCGGTATCGAAGTGCTGGAATAATTGCCCGCGTTGGTTGGCGTTGCGGGGATCGGCAGTGTTCGTCGCAGCGTACGCGGCGCCGGCGGGGCCGTTGTAATCTCCGTAGGCCCAGATATCCGTCGGATTGCCTGACGGCCCACCGCCCGAGATATCCGCTGTGGAGCAGGTGCGTTGTATCGGCCGGCCCAGTGCGTCGTAAGACAGCTGCACGGTGATTTTCTTGTCCGACGGCAGCGCGGCGTCGCGTCCTTCGCTGTACTGCCAGATGGGACGGCCGGCGATATCGGTGCAAGCTTTGGACGTGCCGGCGTCCGCGCTCACCGTTTTCAGGATCAGGCCGGACAAGGCGGACGTGTTTTGAAAATTCAGCGTCGAACCGCCGAAAAATCGAGGGTCCTGCGAGGTCGCCGGCTGACCCAGGACATTATGCGTTCGCGCATCGACGTATTGCGCCGCGACGGCTCCAGCGGCGGTTCGGTTGTAGCGCAGGGTACGCACTTCCAGCCCGCGATTGTCGCGGACACTGATCTTCGGGGTGCCGGCACAGAGCGTTGCCATGGAGCGTCCTTTTCCGCACGAGGGCGAAGTCCGGGAGGAGCGCTGCCAATGTACTCATCAATGCAAGACGGCGCCTTTAAAAAACGGCGCCGTCGTGTTGAATCCCTGTAGGAAAACGTAACGGGATACGGATTCTCTTCGCTGTACTGCCAGATCGGCCGACCGGCGATGGAAAGCGGGCACGGGCCTGGTGAGCCCGCCCGCGCCGCCTATCTCCAGAACGCCTTCGCGTGCGCCAGTTGCTTGAACGCGTGCTGGGCCTTGGCGACCAGTTCTT
This sequence comes from Bordetella sp. LUAb4, assembly GCF_021325795.1. Classification (GTDB taxonomy): domain Bacteria; phylum Pseudomonadota; class Gammaproteobacteria; order Burkholderiales; family Burkholderiaceae_B; genus Bordetella_C. The sequence continues at coordinate 739,056 of NZ_JAHPZX010000003.1, forward strand.
CCTGCCGCGCGCTGATCCAGCCCAGGGCGAACCAGGCCTGCGGATATTGCACGCTCCATTGGCGATACAGATCATGCGCCACGGACAGGTCGTTCATTTCTCCCAACACGTCCTGCACGGCGGCCAGGCGGCTCTTGTAGTCACGCAACTTGGCGGACGGCAGCAGCGATTCCGTGAAGTTCAACCCATAACGCAAGCGCTTGGCCCGCTTGCGCAAGGCGTGCCGGCTGGGAATATCCAGCTCGGCGAAATGCTGGCCCTCGTGCAGCACCCGGCGATGCCACTTGCGCAGGCGCTTGGCCAGCAGGTCGTGCAGATTGGGCGGAGCTTCCTGTTCGGGCGGCACCAGGGGGATGATGGACGGCACGATCTGCGGTGCATGGGCGCTGTCCCAGTCGATCGGGGCCGGGACCGCACCGGCGGCCTGGGCGGCGCGGATGGCCGCCGCCTGGGCCGCTGCGTAGTTCGCTGTATCAGTTGCTCTATCAGCCGCTGATCTGGCTTGTCTGCTGTCACCGTCGCCGGCTGTCAGTCCCAGCGTGGCCGCGGCATCATCGCCCGCCGTCACGCCATTGGCGGCAATGGCATCACCCGCTGCGGAAGACGCCGGATTCGTTAGTGCGCCAGCCAACCCGGCAGCCGGGCCGCTGACGGCGGCAGGCACATCCAGGCTCCATTCCAGCATGTCCAGCAGCCAGCCCTGGAAATCCGGGCTGGCGGCGATGTCGCGCGAGGGCGCGCTGGGCGCAGGGGCTTCCATGGGAAAGGTAGGCATGCCCGCGCGGATAAGGGCGGGGATGATGCTTTCTTGCAGCACGTCCTGGTCGCGGTTGGCGCCGAAGGCGGAAAAGAAGCCCCGTATGTCCTCTTGCAAGTTCGCCGGGGGCAGGCCCGCGTAGCCGTCATACAGGCGCCAGGCCGAGCGCAGGCGGCGTATGCCCACGCGCAATTGATGCACGTGCTCGGGGTTGCCGGCATTGCGCACGCCATCGGTATCCACCTCGGCCAGTACGGCCGCATTGCGGGTGATCTGGTCCAGGCACTCGGCGGCCACCGCGCCCAGCCCTTGGGCCGGTGTCATGGCGGGATCCAGGCGCACGCCGCGCGCGCCGGTGGTGGCCCAGAACTCATCGATCGCGGCGCTGCGGGCCTGGTCGTCCTGCAAGCCGTCCAGGGTGTGAGCCAGCCGTGCCAGGCGGTCGCCGCGTTCGGATTTGCTGCGCGCGTCCATGATCAGTCCGTGGCGGCGCAAATAAACGCGGGCCGCGGTAAACATGGCGGCAGGCTTGCCCGACATCAGTTCGAATTCGATCTCGTTGATCGGCAGTTCCAGCGCGCCGGCGCGCAGCAGGCCGCGGTCATAGGCGATTTCCACGGTGCCATGGCGGTTGCGCACCTTGCGGATCAGGCGGCTGACGTCGGTTTCGTAGCGCAGGCCCAGCTCGCCCTTCAGGCAGGAAAAGACGGACTCGACCTCCGTGCCGGCATAGACCGAAAGATCGAGGATGGGACCGGGGCGAGGGTGATTCAGTTCGATGCGGGTAATGGCATTGTTGCCGGGCGTCTTCAGCGTCTGCACCCAGATATTGCCTTCGCGGCGCAAGCGTATCGCCACGCGGGCGCGCGCCAGTTCACGTTCCGGGGTATCGAAATACATTGCATGCAATCTGACGCGGGTCGCATCGCGCTGTCTGACCTCCTGTTCCAAGGCCTTGCGCGCGGCGGCGGGCACGTGCAGCTTCAATTCCTGTTCCGACATGTCGCTCCGGGGAAACGGCAAAAAAGAGTGGGGATCTTACCCAGGGTGAGACAGAATTTGATGACAATTCATAATCCTGTCACGTAATGGTGGCCGATGCTGCGCTGTGTCCCCCTTATCCAAACGTTTTGCCGTTTGAGTGTATCGCCGAGATTCTTCGCCGGCTATTGGGGCGTGAGGCTGCGGGAGCGGTAAAATCCCTGGCTTTGCAGCCTTCTTTAGCGCCTACGCGCCCCTGCCATGTCCGCACACCTGAGTGCCGTCCCTGCCGAACCCGGTTCGTTCGGCATCGCGCCGGTGACTGAAATCATCGCCGAGCTACGCGCCGGCCGCATCGTCATTCTGGTCGATGAAGAAGACCGGGAAAACGAAGGCGACCTGGTCATGGCCGCCGAATTCGTTACCCCCGAGGCCATCAATTTCATGGTCACCCATGGCCGTGGCCTGGTGTGCCTGACCCTGACCGAAGAGCGTTGCCGCCAGCTGGATCTGCCCTTGATGGCCAGCCGCAACGGCACCCGCTTCGGCACCAACTTCACGGTTTCCATCGAAGCCGCCGAGGGCGTCGAGACGGGTATCTCGGCCGCCGACCGCGCCCGCACCATCCGCGTCGCGGTGGCGCGCGATGCCCGCCCGGCGGATCTGGTTCAGCCCGGCCACATCTTCCCCGTGCGCGCGGTGCCTGGCGGTGTGTTGATGCGCGCGGGCCATACCGAAGCCGGTTGCGACCTCACCGCCATGGCCGGCCTGACCCCGGCCGCCGTCATCTGCGAGATTCTCAAGCCCGACGGCACCATGGCCCGCTTGCCCGACCTGGTGACGTTCGCGCGTGAACATGGCCTGAAGATCGGCACCATCGCCGATCTGATCCAATACCGCAGCGAGCACGAGTCCATCGTCCAGCGCATCGGCGAACGCACCATGCAGACGGCGTGGGGCAGCTTCCGCGCTGTCGCCTATCGCGACACCGCGACCGGCTCGGCTCACCTGGCGCTGGTCAATGGCGCCATCGATCCGCAACGCGAAACCCTGGTGCGCGTGCATGAGCCGGCCTCGGTGCTGGACATACTGGATACGGGCGCCAGCGAGCACAGCTGGGGCGTGTCGCAGGCTTTGCAGACCATCGCCCAGGCGCCCGCCGGCGTGGTGGTATTGATGAACCTGCAGGCGGCCGCCGACGAACTATTCGGCCAGATCGCCAACTGGGCGCCGGCGGACGCCAAGAATGCCACCAGCGGCGGCGACCGCATGGGGCTGCGTACCTACGGCATCGGCGCCCAGATCCTGCGCGACCTCAATGTCGGACAAATGAAATTGCTCGCGCGTCCGCGCAAGATGCCCAGCATGGCCGGCTTTGCCCTGACGATTACCGGTTACGATTGCGATCCTCCGATTTCCACCCAGCAATAAGGCAGCTCATCCATGAATCCCTATACCTTAACCCCTGACATGAACGGCGAGGGGCTGCACATCGGCGTCGTCCGTGCCCGTTTCAACGAGGAAATCGGCCAGGCCGAACAGGATGCCTGCCTCGAGGAACTGGAAAAGCTGGGCGTCGACGAGCGCGACGTGATGCTGGTGACGGTGCCTGGCGCGCTGGAACTGGGCGTCACGCTGGCCAAGATGGCCGAGACGTTTGAATTCGATGCGCTGGTGGCGCTGGGCGCGGTGATCCGCGGCGAGACCTACCACTTCGAAGTGGTCAGCAATGAAATGGCTGCCGCCATCACGCGCATTTCCGTGGAAACCGGTATTCCCATCGCCAACGGCGTGCTCACTGTCGACACCGACGAGCAAGCCCAGGCGCGTGCCGCCGTCAAGGGCCGCGATTGCGCCCAGGTGGCGGTGGAAATGGCCAACCTGGTCGCCGCCCTCCAGCCGGAGGAAGACGACGAGGAAGAAGAAGACGAAGATTTTGACGACGAAGAAGACGATGACAACGGCCGCTGATAACGCCGCGCAGGCGCGCGCCAACGCGCGCAGCGCCCGCCGCCGGGCTCGCGAATTCGCGCTGCAGGGCGTGTACGCGTGGCTGGTGCGCGGTGACCAGGGTACCCAGGATGCCGGCGAGATCGATGCGCACCTGCGCGACGCGGAAGATTTTTCCGAAGCCGACGCGCAGTGGTTCAAGACCTTGCTGCACGGCGTGCTGCGCGAAGCGCCCACGCTGCGTGAACGCTTCATGCCTTTCGTCGACCGCCCGCTGGCCGAGCTGTCGCCGGTCGAGCACGGCATTCTGTTGATCGGCAGCTATGAACTGGTGCACCACGTCGAAGTGCCTTACAAGGTCGCCATCAACGAGGCGGTCGAGTTGGCCAAGTCCTTTGGCGGCACGGACGGCTTCAAGTTCGTCAATGGCGTGCTGGACAAACTGGCCGCCGAAGTGCGCGAACAAGAAGTACGCGCCGCCGCGGCGCGTCGCTGACGGTAGCGGCCCCGTCGGACGCAGGGAGGCCCAGTGGCGTCCGAATTCGATCTGATCGATCGCTACTTCAAGCGCCCCGCGCCGGCAGGCATGCTGGGCGTGGGCGACGACTGCGCGCTGTTCGGCGTGCCGCCCGGCATGCAGGTGGCTACCAGCACCGATCTGTTGATCGAAGGCCGGCATTTCTTCGCCGATGTCGATCCGCGGGCCTTGGGGCACAAAGCCCTGGCCGTCAACGTCTCCGATCTTGGGGCGATGGGCGCGCGTCCTATCGGCTGCCTGCTGGGTTTGGCGCTGCCTGCGATCGACCCGGCTTGGCTGGCGGCTTTCTCTGAAGGGTTTCATGCCTTGGCCGCGGCCAGCGGCTGTCCCCTGATCGGCGGCGACACGACCGGCAGTGCCTTGGGTGTCGCCATCAGCGTGACCGTGTTCGGCGCGGTCGCACCCGAGCGCGCGCTGCGCCGTGATGGCGCGCAGCCGGGCGACCAGGTGTGGGTGTCGGGCACGCTGGGCGCGGCCGACATCGCCTATCGCCTGCTCAGTGGCCAGATGTCCGCCAGCGCCGGCCTGCTGGCAGCGACCCGCGCTGCCCTGGAATGGCCGCAGCCGCGCTACGCGCTGGGCCAGGCATTGGGCGGCGTGGCCAGCGCCGCCATCGATATCTCCGACGGACTGCTGCAGGACCTGGGCCATGTGCTCAAGGCCAGCGGCGTGGGTGCGCAATTGCGCTTTGCCGATCTGCCCGTCGCGCCCGCCCTGGCCGGCATCGATCCCGCGCGTTTGCGCCATGCCGTGCTGGGCGGCGGAGATGTCTACGAACTCTGTTTTACCGCCGCTCCCGAACGCGCCGATGCGGTGCGCGCCGCTGCTGCTGCCGCGGGAGTGGCCGTCACCCCCATCGGGCAGATCACGTCGGCGGCGGGCCTGGCCGTGCTGGGCCCGGATGGCCAGCCGGATGTCGATCTGCCGCGCGGCTTCGACCACTTTTCCACACCATGACCGATCTCAAATCCGGGCCCCCGCCCGCATCGCCGTCCTCGACGCCGCCCCCATCACCGTCCCAATCACCCTCCCCAGCGCCGCCGGTGTCACCGTCCATGCGTGAACGCGCCCGCGTGTCCTATCCCACCCTGGGCTGGATCTGCCGCGCGCCGGGGCGCTTCATCGCCTTCGGTTTCGGCAGCGGCCTGATCAGGCCGGCGTCCGGTACGTGGGGCACCGTGATGGCCTGGATATTGTGGCGCGTGGCCATGCCGCCAGCCGCTGGCACGACTTCCAATACGGCCGTGGGCCTGTTTCTTGCCTTTACGTTTTTATACGGCTGCTGGGTTTGCCATCGGGTCGGCAAGGAACTTGGCGAGCCGGATCACGTGGGGATGGTGTGGGACGAGGTGGTCGCCTTTTGGCTGGTGCTGTGGCTGAGTCCGGCCACATGGACGGCGCAACTGGCCGCATTCCTTTTATTCCGTCTTTTCGATATCGTGAAGCCGCCCCCGATCAAGTGGTTCGATGCGCATCTCAAAGGCGGCATCGGCGTGATGTGGGACGATTTGCTGGCTGCGGTTTATGCCTTGCTATGCATGGCCATATTGGTTCGATTAGGAGTCTTGCAATGATGAATCGCGATGAAGGCGGGGATGTGATCGAACTGGTCACGCGGCTGGGCAAGGAATTGACGCGCCGCGGCTGGATGCTGGGTACCGCTGAATCCTGCACCGGCGGCCTGTTGGCGGGCGCCATGACATCGGTGCCCGGGTCTAGCCGCTGGTTCGACCGTGGCTACGTGACTTACAGCAATGAAGCCAAAGTGGTGGATTTGCAGGTTCCGGTGGAGACCATCGATACCTTCGGCGCGGTCAGCGAGCCGGTGGCCTTGGAGATGGCCAACGGCGTGCTGCTGGCTTCCCTGGGGGCGCACATCGCCGTGTCGACCACGGGCATCGCCGGGCCGGAAGGCGGCACCCCGGGCAAGCCGGTGGGCCTGGTGTGTTTCGGTTTCGCGATGCGTGCGGGGGAAGGCATCACCACGCTGGCGGCGACTCACGTATTCCAGGGTGATCGCGCCCAGATACGCCATGCTTCCGTGCTGTTCGCCTTGCGTGGGGTGTTGGAAATGATGGGTGTGCGCGAGGCGGAACTCGACGTCGTCTGAGTTCATCGGGTAAAGCGCTGCTCCGTGACCGGCGCTCCCCACTGTGTGCCCGCCGCCTCCTGGGTCAGGTGAAAGCCGTATGACTCATACAGGTGGCGCGCGGCATCGAGCCCTTTGAAGGTGTATAGATAGGTTTCGTCGAAGCGCGCGTCGACGAATTGCATGGCCTGTGTCATCAGGCGCCGCCCTATGCCCGTGCCGCGCAAGCTGTCGTCCACGATGAACCAGCGCAGGTGGGCAATACGGGTGTGCGGGTCGCCATCTATCGCCAGGGATGCCAGCGTGCGGCCGTTTTCTACATACAGCCACAGCGCTTTTCCTTCGGCGGGCAGGGCGCCGGCGAAGGCGGCCAGCCCGGTTGCCACTTTCTGTTCGAAGTAGGCGCCGAAGCCCCAATGCTTCGAATAATAGCGGCCATGCAGGCTGGCGATATCGCCGATGCAACCGGCTTGGTAGCCTTCGACGATGCTGTCCGACGAAGGGTCCGCGCTAACGCCACTCTGATTGTCTTGCGCCAGCGCATCTGCGTACAAGGCCAGGGATCGTACCAACGCCTGCTGGTCGGCCGGCACCATGCGGCGCAAGGCATGCGAAACCTGGTCGGTGGCATAGCGATCGATCTTGCGGCGCAACTTTTGCCCGGCGTCCGTCAGGTATAGCGCCGATGACCGCGCATCGCCATTGGCGGCGGGGGCCCGTTCCAGCAGTCCGTCGGCTTCCAACCGAGCCACTTGCCTGCTCGTATTCGACTTATCCAGTCGCAGGATATGCCCCAAGGCCTTCGCGCTGATCCCGGGTGCCGCGCCTATCTCGATCACCGCATGCACCGCCGACGGCGCCAGATCGCTATCCGCCAGCGTGGCCCGCATGAACCCCAGTTCGCGCACCAGTTTGCGCGAGAACGCCCGCAACTCAAGAATCGTCGCGTCCCGCGAGGGGCCAGGGTAATCGGTGATGTCCATGTCTTTTCCTCCGCGGTCATGCCAGAACGTACGAGGCGGCGTACCCATGGCAGTTGCGTTACGCAAGTAATATAGTTGCGCTTCGCAAGTATTACAAGGCGGGCGGCAGGTGCGGCGTATAGCGACCGGCGACCCATAAGGGCGGACCAATAGTGGTGCACACAAAACGGCGGACACAAAACGGCGGACCAAAAAAAACGGCACGGACCTTGGCGGCCGTGCCGTTCATCGAGCGCGAAAAACTAGCGCACCGCGTTGATCTGGTCGCGGAAGTTGCGGGCCGATTCGGCGGCTGCTTCGCGCCAGTCTTCGCCGCCAGACGCGTACAGGATGGCGCGGGAAGAGTTGATCAACATGCCGGTACCGGCCTGGTTGCGGGCGTTGTTGACGGTCGCGGTGATGTCGCCGCCCTGGGCGCCGATACCCGGGATCAGCAATGGCACGTCTTCACCGATGCGTGCGCGCACCAGGGCCAATTCATTGGGGAAGGTGGCCCCGACCACCAGGCCGCATTGGCCCTGGCGATTCCAGATGTCGGCCACCAGGCCAGCCACGTGGAGATAAAGCGGCTGGCCGTCTGCGGTTTTCAGGAACTGCAGATCGGAGCCGCCAGGATTGGATGTGCGGCACAACACGAAGACACCGCGGTCGCTCCAACCCAGATACGGCTCCACCGAGTCCAGGCCCATATAGGGGCTGACCGTCACGGAGTCGGCCTGGTAGCGCTCGAAAGCTTCGCGGGCGTACTGTTCGGCGGTCGAGCCGATGTCGCCGCGCTTGGCGTCAAGAATGATGGGCAAATGCGGATGCCGGGTGCGGATGTGCTGGCACAGCGCCTCCAATTGATCCTCGGCGCGATGGGCGGCGAAGTAGGCGATCTGCGGCTTGAAGCTGCACGCGTAGGGCGCGGTGGCGTCGACGATGTCGCGGCAAAACTGGAAGATGGCGTCGGGCTTGCCGGCCAGCTCGGCGGGCAGGCGGCCCGGATCCGGGTCCAATCCCACCGTCAGCAGTGAATTGGTCGTGGTCCAGGCTTGATCCAGTTTTTGCTTGAAATTCATGGGCGATACGAGGGAAGACGGGGGCCGGGTGGCAGCCCCTGGAACGGGTTCAGTGCAGCTTGACCCGTGCCCGCGTGCGCCGCATCAGCATGCGGGCCAGCGCCAGGCACAGGGTGCGCCAGATGCCCAGCACCGCACGGTGATGCATCAGGTGCAGGCTCATGTACATCAGGCGTGCCAGTGTACCGCTTACGAACAGGCCGCGTCCGGCCAGCTTGCCCATGAGGCTGCCGATGCCCGCGCCCTGGCCCAGGGAAACCAGCGACCCGCGATCGTGATATTGGAATGCCTGGGGTGGCTCCGGCTGATGCCGGATGCGACAGCTGATCTTGCGCGCCAGATAGGTCGCCTGCTGATGCGCCGCCTGCGCGCGCGCGGGCACGTTGCCATGTCCGGGCCACGGCGCCGCGGCGCAATCACCCAGCGCTACCACGCGCGCGTCCGCGGTTTCCAACCGCTCGCTGACTTCCAGCTGGCGGATGCGATTCAGCGGCAGGTCCAGTGTCTCCAGCACGGCCGGGCCCTGGATGCCCGCGGCCCAGATGCACAGCAAGGCAGGAAACGCGCTGCCGTCGGCCGTCTTTACACGATTGGCGGTGACCTCGGCGACGCGCCGGCCGGTTTCGATCTTGATACCCAGTTCAGTGAGGCGGCGATGGGCCGCCGCCGACAGCTTTTCCGGCAGGGCGGCCAGGATGCGGTCGGCGCCTTCGATCAAGGTAATCGTCAGATCGCGGTCCGGATCGAAACTGGGTAGCCCGTAAGCACTGACCACGCGCCCGGCTTCGTGCAGTTCGACCGCCAATTCCACCCCCGTGGCACCGCCACCCACGATCACCAGGTTCAGCCGCGCGGTGGGGTCATGTACCTTGGCCTGGTCCACCTGGATCATGGCCTTGAGCAGGGTGACGCGGAACTGCTCGGCGTTTTCGGTCGAATCCAGCGTCACCGCATGCTGCGCGGCGCCCGGGGTATCGAAGAAATTCGACTGGCTGCCCAGCGCCAGCACCAGGGTGTCATAGGGCAGGGCACGCTGCGGGATGACAGGCACGCCTTGCGCGTCCGTCACCGTGCCGATGGTGATGGTCTGCTGCGCGCGGTCGACACTGTCCAGGCTGCCCAGCACGAAGCGGAATCCGCACATGTGCGCGATGACCAGATAGGACAGCCCTTCCTGATGGATATCCAGGGTGCCGGCGGCAACTTCATGCAGTGACGGCTTCCAGATATGGAAGGGCCGGACATCGACCAGGGTGACGTAATCCGGCCCATGGATGCGGCCCAGTTGCGCCGCCAGTTCCAGGCCGCCCGCGCCACCTCCGACGATGACTACACGGTGAGGAGGATAGGAATAGGTGTGGGGCGGCATGAAGCGAGTATAGACTTTGAGACTAACTATTCGTAAGGAAAAATTTCAATTACCCCGATGTTTTGCCTTCCTGTTTGCCTTTCTTCGTGCCGCTACAGCACGAATCTACCAATGGCGACGGCGACCCAGAGAACTACAGTAAAAATCAGCAACAACATTACGGCCGCGCTGCCCAAATCCTTGGCACGGCCGAGCAAAGGGTGCATCTCCACCGACAGGGCGTCGGCCAGGGCTTCCACCGCGGAATTCAGCAGTTCGGTGACCAGCACCATGACGATGGAGAAGACCAGCAGGAAGACCTCCGCCACGGAACGGCCCAGCCAGAAGGCCGCCGGGATCATGAGGATGGCCAGCGCCAGTTCCTGGCGAAAAGCGGCTTCGTAGCGCAGCGCGGCTTTCAGGCCCTGCAGGGAATAGCGCAGGGCATTGAGAATACGGCGCGCGCCGCCGGTGCTTTTGAAAGGTGAATGCTGAGGAGTTGGCGTAGGCGTCATGGCGGATACGTCGTGAGCACGCGGGCGGGATTCCGCGCTTGTCGAGTCGGGGGGGGCCTGGATTGCAGCCGGACCCGCATCATAACTGCCGCGAGTGGCAGCAGTGCGGTAGAGTCTGCGTCAGTGTTTGCGTTTATACCCACGGCTGGTCCTGGCTGTGTACCAGTACGCCGTCGATTTTTCTCTTTGCGGAAGGCATGAGCCATGAAGTTGATGCGTTACGGCGCCAAGGGCGCTGAAAAACCCGGTCTGGTGGATAGCGAGGGGCGCGTGCGCGACCTGTCGGGCGTGGTCACGGACATTACCGCCGACCTGCTGACGCCGCAGGGCCTGGCGCCGCTGGCCAAGGTGGATCCCGCCGCGTTGCCGCTGGTGGCGCAGCCCGGCCGCATCGCGCTGCCCTGGGCCGGCATGGGCAAGTTCATCTGTATTGGCCTGAACTATGCCGATCACGCCGCCGAAGCCGGCTTGGCCTTGCCGGCCGAGCCTATCATTTTCCTGAAGCCCATCAGCGCGGCGGTCGGCTGCAATGACGCCGTGGTGCTGCCGCGTGACTCGGTCAAGGGCGATTGGGAGGTGGAGCTGGGCGTGGTTATCGGCGCCCGCGCGCGCTACGTGTCCGAAGCCGATGCACTGAAGCATGTCGCCGGCTATTGCGTGGTCAATGACGTGTCCGAGCGCGAATACCAGATCGAGCGCGGCGGCACCTGGGACAAGGGCAAGGGTTGCGATACCTTCGGTCCCGTGGGGCCCTGGCTGGTGACGGCGGACGAGATCGGCGATCCGCAAGCGCTGGACATGTGGCTGGACGTCAACGGCGAACGCGCGCAGACCGGTAATACCCGCACCATGATTTTCGGCGTGGCTGAATTGGTGAGCTATGTCAGCCGCTTCATGACGCTGTACCCGGGCGATCTCATCAGCACCGGCACGCCACCGGGCGTGGGCATGGGCGCCAAGCCGCCGCGCTACCTGAAGCCTGGCGACCAGATGCACTTGGGCGTGGCGGGGCTGGGCGAGCAGCGCCAGCAGGTGCATGCCTGGGATCCGGCGCTGATCGACGGCTGAGCGCGTCGTCTTCACGTACACAGGACAGGAGTCCATCGCATGAGCAAAGCTCCTACCGCCGTTCGCGCATTGCGTTTCTACGAGGCCAGGGTCGCGTTGGACAAGCCCCTGACCGACGCCGCGCACTCGATCCCCGCCATCGGTTTCCTGGTGGCGGAGATCGAGCTTTACAACGGCAAGAGAGGCCAGGGGTATCTGCTGGCCTACCACTATTCCCCGCACGCCATCCGCGGCGCGCTGCGCGATATCGAGCAGTTGGCGGTAGGTATGGATTGCGCCGCGCCCGGCCTGCTGCGTACGCGCTGTACGCGCGAGCACGCTTATTTCGGCAATGAGGGGCTGCTGCATTGGGCCTTGGGCGTGGTCAACGTGGCGCTATGGGACGCGTGGGCACGCACCCTGGACGTGTCCATGCATCGTCTGTTCGGCACGCATTGCAACAGCATCCTGGTCTATGGCTCGGGCGGCTGGCTGTCGTATTCCGACCAGGAGCTGGTGGAGCATGTCACCGACTATGCGCGCCGCGGCTATCGCGCGGTCAAGGTCAAGGTGGGTTCCTCCGACATCTCGCGCGACGTGGCGCGGTTGCGCAAGGCACGCCAGGCGGTCGGCCCCAGCGTGCGCATCATCATGGATGCCAACCAGGGACTGCAGCGTTCGGACGCCCTCGTGCTCGCGCGCGAAGGTGAGAACCTGGGGATGGTTTGGTTCCAGCAGCCCTTGAATCGCCATGATTACGATGGCTATGCCGCGCTGCGGCGCCAGACCGGACTGCCGCTGGCCATGGGCGAGGCGGAATCCAATCTTGAAGGATTGAAGCAGCTGATCGGCCGTAACGGCATCGACATGTGGCAACCCGACCTGATCCGTCTGGGCGGCGTGGAGAACTGGCGCGCTTCGGCGGCTTACGCAGCGGCCCATCACGTGCAGATCATGCCGCATTACTACCGCGACTACGATGTGCCCCTGCTATGCGGTACGCCCAGCGGGCTGGCGGCCGAAAGCTACGATTGGATCGATGGCCTGATCGACATGCCCATGCACATGGAAAACGGCAACGCCTTTCCGCGCGAGGGCCCGGGTTGGGGATTTCGCTTCAAGGAATCGGTGTTGACGGAGATGCGGTGAGCGGCTGGCAGTGTTGAACTGGGCCTGAGCGCCATGCGCCGCCCGGTGACCGTCGCATCAGGCGGTGGGTTCGGTCGGCACGGCTTCCCGGGTCTCGCCCGATTTCGAGCCCAGATGGCGCGCGTATTGCCGCGTGAACACGGCGCCGAAGAAAAAGATCTGCGCGGAGTAATAGATCCACAGCAACAGCGCGACCACCGACCCGGCGGCGCCATAGGCGGATGCCACCTTGCCGCTGCCCAGGTACAAGCCGATGGCCCACTTGCCCAGGACGAACAACGCCGCCGTCACGATGGCGCCGGGCCACACGTCGCGCCAGGGGATGGCAACGGCGGGCAGCAGCTTGTAGATCACCGCGAACAGGGCGCTGACCACGGCGAAAGAGAACACCGTGGACAGTACCTCGGCCAGCGTCGCGAAGGTGGAGTTGGCCCACAGCGCGCCGTAATAGGAATGCGCCGCTGCCAGGGCCGCATTCACCGTCAGTGAGATCAGCAGGAACAGCGCCAGCACCAGCACCAGTCCGAAGGACAACAGGCGGCTGCGCACCAGCCCGTGGACGCCGGCCTTCTTCTTGCCGCGCACTTCCCACAATTCGTCCAGGCTTTCCTTCAATTCGGAAAACGCCGTGGTGGCGCTGAATATCAATACGCCCAGGGAGATGACCGTGGCGATCGCGCCGCTGCCGGACTCGTGCGCGCTGGCCAGCACGATCTGGATGACCTCCGCGCCCCGGTCGCCCATCAAGTCGCGCAACTGGCCCACCAGTTCGGATCGCACGGCGTTCTCGCCGAAGAACATGCCGGCCACCGCGATCACCAGGATCAGCATGGGGGCCAATGAAAACACCATGTACAACGCCAGCGCCGCGCCTTTGCTGGACGCCCGGTGCTCGGACCATTGGCGGGCTGACGCCATCAGCAGGCGCAGCAGGGTGGAGGGGCGGTCGCGCAGGCGGGACAAATAAGACATGGCGGATGCGGAGGCTGCGGAAAAGAGGCTGCTAGGGCCCGGGGCTTAATAGTACTGAGTCATGCGGACCGGGCGCCGTACATCGTGTCGCGTACGGCAGGGCCCCATAGGACGCCAGCAGGGCGCGGCGTGGCGCTGCAAATGGCATGCCCGCGCCGTCATACAGGGGCAGGCGGCATGGCCTAGGGGATTTCCCCGCTGTCGGGTTCGAAATCATGCAGATAATATTGGCGCCAATTTGTCTCGTCCTTGATCTGCCCTTGGTTTGTCCCTTTCCCCCCGCTACACGCCAGGCCACAAAACGCCGGACCACAAGAACCCATCATGCCGACAACTTCCCCCAATGATTCCGCCGCCGCGCACGCTCGCGCCATCTACGACCTGGGCCATGGCACCATCTTTGCCGCCCGCGGCGATCCGCGCTTCAGCTACTGCACCTACGTGCCGCCCCACATCGCGCAGGCCAAGCGGCCCATGGAGCTGGTGGTGGTGATGCACGGCACCGGCCGCGCCTTCGTCGAATACCGCGATGCCTTCGCCGAGTTCGCGCGCTGGAACGATTGCATCGTCCTGTGCCCGCTGTTCCCGGTGGGCGTGCGCGGTGACGGCGATCGCGACGCCTTCAAGCATCTGCAGGAAGGCGACATCCGCTATGACCAGGTCCTGCTGGACATGGTCGCCGAGCTGGAAGAGAAGTTCGACTGCGATTTCAGCCGTTTCGCTCTGTTCGGCTATTCGGGCGGCGGCCAGTTCGTCAACCGTTTCGCCTTGCTGCACCCGGAACGCCTGTGGGGCGTGTCCATCGGCGCGCCGGGCTCGGTGACGCTGCTGGATGCGGACAAGGATTGGTGGGTAGGCACGCGCGGCATGCAGGAACGCTACGGCAAGGCGCTGGACCTGGATGCGCTGCGCAAGATGGCCGTGCACATGGTGGTGGGCAAGGCCGACCTGGAAACGTGGGAAATCACGCATCGCGAAGGTGGCAAGTACTTCATGCCGGGTTGCAATGATGCCGGCCGCACGCGTCCGGAGCGCTTGAAGACCCTGCAGCACTCCTTCGAAGCCGCGGGCGTCAAGGTGGACTTCGACCTGGTCGACAACGTGCCCCACGACGGCCAGAAATGTGTGGGTGTGGTGCAGGACTGGTTGGCGCGAACGCTCAAAGCCAAGCGCAATGAAGCCTGACGATGCCCCGAGCCACTGAGCGTCGAGATTATTGAGGAGCGCGCATGCTGCGTTTTGCCCTGGCTCGCATTGCAATGGCGATCCCCACGCTGCTGATCGTGGCCGTGGCGGTGTTCGTATTGATACGCCTGATCCCCGGCGATCCCGCGCAGTTGATGCTGGGCGACCTGGCCACGCCGGCCAGCCTGGCGGACTTGCGCGCGCGCCTGGGCCTGGACCAGAGCTGGACGGTGCAGTTCGGCATCTGGTTCGACAACATGCTGCATGGCGATCTGGGCAAGTCCATCACCACGGGCCAACCGGTGCTGGGATTGGTGTGGGACCGTTTCCTGGTGAGTGCGCAGGTGGTGCTGGCGGCCGTGGTGTTCGCCAGCCTGGTCGCGGTTCCCGCCGGCATGATCGCCGCCTGGAAACAGAACGGCCTGCCCGACCTGCTGCTGGTGGGTACGGCCACGCTGCTGGTTTCCATCCCCACCTTCTGGGGCGGCCTGCTGCTGTTGCTGTTCTTCGGCCTGAAGCTGCAATGGCTGCCGGTGGTGGGTTATGTCTCGGTAAGCTCGGACTGGCAGGCCGGCATCCTGTACCTGGTCATGCCCATCCTCACCTTGTTCCTGCACGAGATCGGCGTGTTGATGCGCATGGCGCGGGCCAGCACGCTGGAAGTGCTGCGGCTGGACTACATCACGCATGCGCGCGCCAAGGGCTTGTCCGAACGCGCGGTGTTGATGCGCCATGCCTTCAAGAATGCCTTCGGTCCCACCTGGACCTTGATCGGCCTGGTGCTGGGCAACCTGCTTGGCGGCATCGCGGTGGTGGAAACCGTGTTCACCATCCCTGGACTGGGACGTCTGCTGGTGGATGCCATCTTCGGCCGCGACTATCCGGTGATCCAAGGCTGCCTGCTGTTCGTCGCGGTGGTGTATGTGGTGGTCAATCTGATCATCGACCTGTGTTATCCCTTCTTCGATCCCAGGGTGGCGGCGGAATGAGCGGTCCGAACAAGAGAAGACGTATCGCGGGCAATGCCCTGCTGGGCGGCCTGATCGTCGGCGTGGTGGTGATCATGGCCGTGATGGGTGCCGTCTGGACGCCGCACGATCCCTTGAAGATCAACTTCATCGCGCGCCTGAAACCGCCGGGTGGGGCCTTCATGCTGGGTACCGATGAATTCGGCCGCGATGAACTGTCGCGCCTGATGGCCGGCGCATCGGCCAGCGTGTGGATCAGCCTGCTGACTGTGTGCTTCGCGCTGGTGGCCGGTACTGCCATCGGGCTGCTGACGGGCTTCTTGCGGGGTTGGACCGACCGCATCATCATGGCGTTCAACAATGCCTTGCTGGCCTTCCCCGGCCTGTTGCTGGCCCTGGGGCTGCTGGCCGTGGTGGGTGCCAACAAATACGGCATCGTGCTGGCCCTGGGCCTGGCGTATACCCCGTCGGTCACGCGCATCGTGCGGGGCACGGTGCTGTCCTTGCGGGAAAAGGAGTTCATCGAATCCTCGCGGGTGCTGGGCAATTCCGAGCTCTACACCATGTGCCGCCACGTGCTGCCCAATTGCGTGGCGCCGCTGACGGTGCTGGCCACTTCGATGTTCGGCTGGGTCATCCTGGCGGAAAGCGCCTTGTCCTTCCTGGGCCTGGGCGTGCCGCCGCCGGCCCCGACCTGGGGCAATATGCTGGCGGCCGCGCGGCCTTTCATGTCGCAGGCGACGTGGTTGTCCATTCTGCCCGGACTGTGCATCGCGCTGACGTTGCTGGGCATCAACCTGTTGGGCGACGCCGTGCGCGACCGCCTGGACCCCCGGATGCGAGCGGCCGCATGACGATGACTGATATTCAAACCGGCTTTCAGGCTGGCCTTGATACCGGCCTTGAGACCCGCCTTGAGACCCGCCTTGAGACCGACATGCCCGCGCGTTCCTCCTTGCTCAGCGTGACGGGCCTGACCCTGACCATCGGCCAGGGCGGGCGCGAGATCGTGCGCGATGTGTCGTTCGACGTCGCGCCTGGCGAGATGGTGGGCATCGTTGGTGAATCGGGCAGCGGCAAGACGCAGGCCGCGCGTGCCGTCATGGGCTTGACGCCGCCACCGCTCGTGCGCGCCGCCGGCCGCATCGAGTTCGAAGGGCAAGACATTGCGCAACTCAAGCCAGCCGCCTTGCGCAAGCTGCGTGGCGCGCGCGTGGGCATGGTGTTCCAGGAACCCATGACGTCGTTGAATCCGTCCATGACCATTGGCCGGCAGTTGGACGAAGGCCTGGCCTTGCACCGGCGCGACCTTGGCGTGGCCGGGCGGCGCGAGCGCATCCTGGACATGCTGGCCCGCGTGGGCCTGCGCGATCCCCGCGCGGCGCTGGACGCCTGGCCCCACGAGTTCTCCGGCGGCATGCGCCAGCGCATGATGCTGGCGTCGGTGATGCTGCTTGCCCCCGCGCTGCTGATCGCCGACGAGCCCACCACCGCGCTGGACGCCGTGGTGCAGCGCGACGTGCTGGAGCTGATGGTGGGCCTGACGCGCGAACATGGCACGGCCGTGCTGATGATCAGCCACGATCTGCCCATGGTGGCGCGCTACACGGATAGAGTCGTGGTGATGCGCCAGGGCGAAGTGGTCGAGCGCGGCGCCACCGCCGAACTGCTGGCCCGGCCACAACACCCCTATACCCGCAAGCTGCTGGAAGCGATGCCGCGCCGCCTGCCGGCGCGGCCGGTGCCGCGCGCAACCCCCGTGGTGCAGGTGCGCGACCTGGTCATCGACTATCCGGGCCATCGCCGGCTGTTCGCCCGCAGCCAAGCCAAGCGCGCCTTGAACGGGCTGAACCTGGAAGTCTTGCCGCGCGAGGTAGTGGCGGTGGTGGGTGGCTCGGGATCGGGCAAGACCACGCTGGGCCGCGCCATCGCGGGGCTGCTGCGGCCGACAGCGGGGCAGATCCTGTTCCAAGGCCAGCCGGTCGGCAGGCAGGATCCCGGCTGGTACGACTACCGCTTGAATTGCCAGATGGTGTTCCAGGATCCCTATTCATCGCTGGATCCGCGCATGACCGTGGGCCAGTTGGTGGGCGAGGGCTTGCGCCTGCTGCGCGACATGAGCGCGGCGGACAAGCGTCGGCGCGTGGCCGAAGTGCTGGGCGAGGTTGGCCTGGGCGATGAGTACGCGGGGCGTTATCCGCATGAGCTGTCGGGCGGCCAACGCCAGCGCGTGGCCATCGCCCGCGCCGTCGTGCGCCGGCCTGCTTTCGTCATCGCCGATGAACCGGTCTCCGCCCTGGATGTCACGGTGCGTGCGCAGGTGCTGGAATTGTTCGCCGATCTGCAGCGCCGCCATGGCTTCTGCTGCCTGTTCATCAGCCATGACCTGGGCGTGGTGGAGCAGGTGGCGGACCGCGTCATCGTGATGCAGGACGGCGCTATTGTCGAGCAGGGCGCGCGCGACCAGATCTTCGATGTCCCCGCCAACCCCTATACCCGCAAGCTGCTATCGGCTATCCCTGCCCTGGAATCGACTGCAAGCGGCGGCGTGCGCTTGAAATGGCGCTTCGACGAAGCGGCCGCGGTGACGGCCGGACCCACCAGCGCGGCGGTCGTGGCGCCAGCGTAAAAGCAAGGGGCGAGCTTGTGGCTGGCGTCTTGCGGCAGTCAAGGCCGCCGCGGCGATAAAATCACCGCCATTCCTAAACCACCGTCCATACACCCATGCGTAAATCGAACCCCGGCGTCGAAATATCCCTGGCCGACAGACTGGCCCGGGATATTCAGTCCGGCGTCTTCGGCACCGGCGCCTGGCTCAAACAGATAGACCTGCAGGAGCGCTATGGCGCCAAGCGGCTGGAAGTGCGGCGCGCGCTCGATCACCTGACGCAGCGCCGCGTCATCCAGCACGTGCCCAACCGGGGCTATCACGTGCATGAGGTCGACGTGAACCAGCAGAACCACGTGCGCGACATCCGCGTGCTGCTGGAAGTGGGGGCCGCCGCTGACCTGATGCCCAATGTCACCGACGCCAAGGTGGCGCGCATGCATGCCCTGGCCGAACGTTTCGCCAGCTTGCTGTTGAGCGGCACGCTGATGGAGCAGTACGAAGTCAACCTGGAATTCCACGCCGCGCTTTATGACATGTGCAGCAATCGCGAGCTGGTGTCCTTGATCCAGGATATGCGCGGCCGCGCGGTGGCGGCGCCCGCCACGCAATGGATGACCCGCGCGCGCATTGAAAAATCCGTCGGCGAGCATTTCGAGATCGTCGCGGCGCTGCAGGCACGTGACGTCAAGCGCCTGCAGCGCATCATCGGTGACCACGTGCGCCAGATCATGCCCTGAGGCATAGGTGCAGGTGCAGGCATAGGCGCAGGCTCAGGCGGGAACTCGGCCGCTGGCCTTCAGGCCTTTCAGGGAAAGCCCCGGGGTGACGGTCCCGGCCCGGCTATTCATAATGGCAAAATTGGCGCCAAAATCTGCGGCAATCGATCCGGGTTCTGCACCCGGTTCCGCACCCCGGTTTAGCTTCCGGGTTCCGCACCCGGGTTCGCTTCCGGGTCCCGCATCCGGATACGCGGGGGCGTCGTCACAGGCATCCAGGAGTTCCGTCCATGAAAATCCGTCCGCCCACCTACGCCGCGCTGTTTTGCGCAGCCCTGGTGGCTAGCGCCGCCGCGCAGGCATCGTCCTTTGTCATTTCCGAACCCGCCGATATCCGCTCCACCAATCCCGGCGTCAACCGCGACGACACCACCGATGGCGTGGTGCTGAACATGGTCGAGGGCCTCGTGGGCTACCGCGACAACGGCAGCGTGGGGCCGTTGCTGGCGCAATCCGTCGAGGTGTCGCCCGATGGCCTGACCTACACCTTCAAGCTGCGCCAGGGCGTCAAGTTCCACAACGGCGCCCCCATGACGTCGGCCGATGTCATGTGGAGCTGGCAGCGTTATATGGATCCCAAGACCGACTGGCGTTGCCGCAGCGAATTCGACGGTCGCAACGGCTTGAAGGTGGTGGATGCCAGTGCGCCGGACGCGCAGACGGTGGTCCTCAAACTGAATCACAAGTCGGCGGTGTTCCTGGACACGCTGGCGCGCACCGATTGCGGCATGACCGCCATCCTGAACAAGGACTCGGTCAAGCCGGACGGCAGCTGGGACAAACCGATCGGCACCGGCCCCTTCATGTTTGGCGAATGGAAGCGCGGCGAGTACGTCCTGCTCAAGGCCTTCAAGGACTACACGTCGCCGCCGGGTGACAAGGAAGACGGCTATGTCGGCAAGAAGCAGCCGCTGGCCGACGAGGTCAAGTTCCTGGTGGTGCCGGATGCTTCCACCGTGAAGACGGGCCTGCTGTCGGGTGCCATCGATGCGGGCCAGGTGCCTTACACCGACGTGGCCGACCTGAAGAACAATGCCCGCGTGGCGGTGCTGGTGGCGCGCGATTCGGCCAAGCACACGCTGCTGTTCCAGACGCGCGACCCGGTGCTAAAGAACGTCAAGTTGCGCCAGGCCATCGCGGCTTCGCTGGACATTCCGCAGATCGTGCAGGCCGCCACCGAAAACCTGGGCGTGGTGAACAACTCCGCGGTGTCGGCCGGCTCGGCGTTCTACGACGACACCCAGAAAAAGGGCTGGAAATACGATCCGGCGCTGGCGCAGAAGCTGTTGAAGGAATCCGGCTACAAGGGCGAGAAGATCGTCATCTACGCGAATAAGCGCGCGCACGTGCCCAGCTATCAGGTGGCGGTGATGGCGCAGGCCATGATGCAGGCGGTGGGTATCAATGCGCAGATCGAAGTGCTGGAGTGGGCCACTCAGCTGGACCGCTACAACACGGGGAACTACCAGATGAGTTCCTTCAGCTATTCCTCGCGCCTGGATCCGGCCTTGAGCTATGAACAGTTCTCCGGCGACAAGGACAAGCAGCCGCGCAAGGTGTGGGAGGATCCGGAAGCATTGAAACTGATCGATGACAGCTTTTCCGAATTGGACGACGCCAAGCGCCAGGCGCTGTTCGACCAGTTGCACACCAGGCTGCAGGAACAGGTGCCCCTGCTCCTGCTGTCCAACGGCAACCAGCCATGGGGCGTGAGCAAGCGCCTGCAAGGCTTCGATGTGTGGGAAGGCAAGCCGCAGGCATGGGGTACCAAGGTCACGGAGCGGTAGCTCGGATGCACGCGCGCCGCGCTTGCGCGGCCGCCCCAAGCCGCCTATTCGCTCTTGCTCACTTCCCAAACCCGCGCCTGCTTCACCGCCCAGGGCGTATACCCTTTGACGTTGTCGCGAAACGCGCCGATGTCCATGCTGTTGTAGAGCGGAATCGACGGCACGTCGGTGATGAACATCTTGTGCAGCGTATCGAAGGTCTGCTGGCGCTTGGCCTGGTCGGTCTCTACCATGACACCGGCCAACAGCGTTAAGGCCTGGGCGTTATCCCACACTTTGCGCGGCTGCGTCTTCTTGTCGCCGGTCAGCATCTCGAAGTTCAGGCTGGGATCCAGCCGGGCGGAATAAGGGAAGGACATCATCTGGTACTTGCCGGCGTTGTAGCGATCCAGCTGCGAGGCCCATTCCATCACGTCCAGCCGCACATTGATGCCCACCGCCTGCAACATGGCCTGCATGATGACGGCCGCGTTGTAAGTCTGTGGATACCGCTTGTTGGTCATCATGACCAGTTCCTGGCCCTTGTAGCCCGCCTCTTTCAGCAGCTTCTGCGCCAGCGCCGGATCGTAGTTCCAGCCCTGTCGCTCGGTGGCGCCGTAATAGGCCGACACGGCGGGTACGACGGAATTATTGGGCGCCTTCATCAGGCCTTCGCTCACGGCCTCCGTCAACTGCCCATAGTCGATGGCATGCGCGATCGCCAGACGCAGCTTGGGGTTGGACAGCAGGGGATCCTCTGTCTGGATCAACAGTGCCGTCAGGCTCATCACCGGCGCATAGGCGACCTTGACGTGGGGTGTCGATTGCATCTGCTTGACGTCCGAGTAGGACAAGTCCTGGATGATGTCGATGCTGCCGCTTTGCAGCGCGGCCTTGGCGGTCGATTCGTCAGGCACGATGACGAAGCGGGCTTCATCGACCAGGGGACGCTTCGCGCCGGTGAAGCCGTCGAGCGCGCCGCCACGATTGGCATAGTCGGCATTCTTCAGCAGGCTGATGTACTCGCCGCGCTTCCATTCGCCCAGCTTGAAAGGACCGGTGCCGATGGGCTTGTCCCAGCTGCCATCGGCCTTCAGCGAGTCTTTGTGGATAACGCCGGTGGCGCCGCAATCGGTACGCGCCAGCGAAGCCAGGAACAGGCCATTGGGTTTGTCCAGGTGATACACCACCGTCCGCGTATCGGGCGCTTCCACCGATAGCACCTTGGCCACGCCGCGGCCGTCGTACTCGCCCAGGCAGCGCCAGCCCGTCTTGGGATTCATGTAGAAGTTCCAGCTCCACAGGACATCCTGTGCCGTCAGCGTGGCGCCATTGTGGAACTTGACGCCCTGGCGCAGCTTGAAGGTGTAGGTCTTGCCGTCCGCGCTGATGTCGACCGATTCAGCCAGCATGGGCTTGACCTCGGCGTGTTCACCGAAGGCGACCAGGCCCTCGACCATATGCGAGGTGACGATGTCGCTGTTGGCATCGCGATTGACGCCTGGCTCGGTCGAGCGGATATCGGCGGTCATGGCCACGCGCAGCGGCGTGGCGGCGTGCGCCGCGGTGCCCGCCAGTGCCAGCAGGACGAAGGAGGAAAGGTGTAGCCGTCGTTTCATGGAAGAAACTCCCTTGGGGGCAGTAAGGGCCCGTTCGCCGGTTTGGCGTTTTTATGTGGCGTTTTTAATTGGTTTTTCGTAGGTGAATACCTCCGGTTCCGCGGTCAGGCTGTAGCGCGTGAAGGTACGGTTCAACGCTGGCAAGGGCGCGACCTCCATCTCGCCCACCGCCGGTTCCATGATGACCATGGCTACGCTGGCCGACAGGTTGTCATGGCTGCCGGGACGCGGCGGCCGGCAAACGGAATAGGGCGCGCCGAAGTCATCGAAGAAGGCGTCGCGCATGTCATCGCGCGTCAGCGTGGGCGTGGCGTTCAGGCGTCGGCGCACGCGCCAGTCGCGGTACTGGCTTTCCGGCGTGCTGGCGCGGCCGGTGTCGCGCAGCTTCACCAGCGCGACTTCGCTGACCCAGTGGTTGGCGTGCACGATCAGGTCATCGTTGCCCGGGTAGATGGGGAAAGCCTCATCGGTAGTGCATTCGAAATCGATGCCGAAGCCCGCGGCCATGCCCAGCATGATGTTGTTGGAGCAGGACTTGGGCGTGGTCGCCACCGCCTTCAGGGCCAGGGCGAAATGCTGCTGTTCCAACACCTTGCGGCGGATCAGCGACAGCGGCACGCCCAACTGCTTGAAGTCGCGATCCGATTCCAGGTAGTTGGCGGTGATGGACACCCCCGCGCTGTTCAGGCCGCTGCGCGCCAGGCCGCCCGCCTCGACGAAGGTCAGCATGTCGGGGCCATCGTCCTGGCGGATACGCAGCACGATGGCGGTATCCGCGCATTCGGCGCGCCAATCCCAGTTCTGGCCATGGATCAGGTTGCCCGTGGCCGACCGCGTCGGCAGGATCAATGCGCCCGTGCAGCCATCGCCCGGCTCCAGCTCGGCCGCCTTGTTCTTTTCCGCGCGTGCCTTGGCCACGACCTCCGTGCGCGCGTTGATCATGACGATGTCTTCCAGCGTCACACCGGCGCCTTCGGCGATGCCGCGCATCTCTTCCAGATAATGCGGGGCGAAATCCTCGATTTCCTTGGCGAAGGCATTGATCAGACGGGAACGCGCCGGACCGTCGTAACCGAGGCTTACCAGGGTCTGGCCATACATGGCCACGCTCAGGCGCACCCGGTCGGCCGCGATCTGCCCGTACTGCTTGCCGCGAGCTTGCGGTTTGCCGGAAACGGAAACAAAAGGAAATTGCTGTGGAGTGGTCATCGAGCCGTCCTGCGCCTGCGCGGCAGAGGTGGAGGGAAGGGTAAAGGGCAAACGCAGGACTCGCCGCGACGCGTCATAGTCGAGCCCGTTATGTAAAAACAGCCGGAAAAAATTCTAAACTAAATTGGCGCCAAAAAATAAAGGGTTTCCCCCACGTCTATACGACTAGGAGAAATCGGATTCCAACTCTTACACATAATGTTTCCGATTGTCGCAATGGCGCCTTGGCGTGCGCCTACGATTCGGGCGCTCCGCGTCGCGGTCAGCACGTCCACCGCCGCGGGGACCACATCCAAAAAACCCGCGCCGGCTCCAGAAGCCGGCACAAGGCTGTTTCCCCCCGGAAACGGCCCTAAATGACGGAACTTGCTCGTGTCTACCCTACCCGACTCGCTGCCGCCTGGCTTCCCCGCGACCTCTGCTCCCCCGCGCGCGACCAGCGCTTACCGCAACCGTGCCTGGGTCGCCGTCGGCGGCCTGCTGGTGTTCATGGTGCTTTACCTGGGGCTGGCCGGCTGGCTGGTCTTTACCGCGTATCGCATGCTGGCCGGCGCCATCGCCGCCAGCGGCGCGCTTGCCGGTCCCTCCGAATCGGCGGGCGATAGCGTCGTCGTCGGTTATGCGGTGGGGACGTGCGCGGCCTTCCTGGCCGCGTTCATGTTGAAGGGCCTGTTCTTCGTCAAGCGCGCCAGCGACGACGATGAATACGAGATCAAGGCAGACACGCAGCCTGAACTGTTCAACTTCCTGCACGCCATGGCCGACGCCGCCGGCGCGCCACGGCCGCATCGGGTGTTCCTGTCGTCGCGGGTGAATGCGTCGGTGTCCTACGACCTGTCCATCCTGAATCTGCTGCTGCCGTCGCGCAAGAATCTGGAGATCGGCCTGGGCCTGGTCAACGTGTTGACGCTGGCGGAGCTGCGTGCCGTGCTGGCGCACGAGTTCGGTCACTTCGCTCAGCGCTCCATGGCGGTCGGCCGCTGGGTCTATATCGCCCAGCAGATCGCCGGCCATCTGGTGGCGCGGCGCGACCGCTTCGACCGCTTTCTGCAATCCATCTCGGGTTCGGATTTCCGCATCGCCTGGATAGGCTGGCTGATCAGCCTGATCGTGTGGGCCATCCGTGCCCTGGTTGATTCCGCCTTCCGTGTCGTCGTGTTGATGCAACGTGCCCTGTCGCGCGAAATGGAATTGAATGCCGACCTGGTAGCCGTGCATCTGACGGGCAGCGATGCCTTGGTGCATGCGCTGCATCGCCTGCAAGCCGCCGACGATTCCTGGGACCGTGCCCTGCGCTTTGCCTTCAACGAGAAAGGCGACGGCCATCCGCCGGTCGATATCTTCGCCGTGCAGACGCGCATCCTGGGCCATATGCGCCGCATCCTCAACGATCCGACCTATGGCATCGTCGACCCCGTTCCCGCCGATAACCCGGCGGCGCATCGCGTGTTCAAGGCTGGCCTGGCCCAACCGCCCCGCATGTGGCTGACGCATCCGCTGAATCACGAGCGCGAAGCCAACGCCAAGGCCAACTATGTGCCGTCGCCGATGGAAGAGGGCAGTGCGTGGGACCTGTTCCGCGATGCCGACGCGCTGCGCCTGCGCCTGACGGAAGTGACGCTGGGTCCCAAGGACAAGGACGCTGTCGAGGCGGAGCCGCTGGACGTCACCCTGCAGCGCCTGGATGATCAGTTCAACCGCGAGTATCTGGACAGCCGCTATCGTGGCATCTACTTCGGCCGTTCGCCCGTGCGCCACACCGCTGATGCCAGCGCGCTGTTCGATGCGTCGGCGTCCGCCGATCCCGCTGTGCATGCCACGTTCTATCCGCCCAGCCTGACGCGGGACATGGAGGAATTGCGCGCGCTGGAGTTGGATGTCGATCAACTGCGCGGCCTGAGCGACGGCGACCTCAAGGTCGAAGGCGGCAAGATCCGCCATCGTGGCGGCGAGTCGTCGTTGTCGGAACTGCCGTCCTTGATGCAGTCGACGGAGCGCGAGTTGGAAACGGTGCGCGCCCGCCTGCGCGATCACGATTACGCCTGCCGTGGCTGGCATCTGGCCGCGGCGCGTGGCGTTGGTCCGGACTGGGCCGCTTATCTCGAAGGCGTGCTGCGCGCGCTGCATTTCGCCGATCACGCCGAAGCCAATCTGCGCGATGCCAACGCTGCCTTCAACAGCTGGATCTCGGTGGAGACCGCCGCGCGCCGCGTCAGCGGTGGCGGGCGCAAGCGCGTGCTCGCCGCGGCCAAGGATCTGTACGCGACGTTGCAGCAGACTTATGCCAAAGCCGCCGAGGTGCAGCTCAATCCGCGCCTGGCCGCGGCCACGCACATCGAGGATTTTCCCAAGGAACTGGGTGCGTTCGAGTTGACCGAGCCCACCGCCAAGAACCTGGGCAGCTGGATCGATGTGATCGATGGCTGGGTCAATACCGCCACCGGCATGCTGGGCGCCTTGCGCAGCCGGGCCCTGGATGAACTGCTGCTCACCGAGTCGCGAGTCGCCGCGCACGCCTTGCAGCCGACCGGGCCGGATGCCGCGCGTCCGTTCGATGCCGCGCAATTGCCGCTGGACGCGGTAGGCGCGCCGCTTGGTGCCGCCGAGCCGCCGCCGCGGGTGCCGCTGGCCTACTCCACCTTGCTGCCCGGCCATGAGCGCCAGCGCCAGACCAGACTGAACTGGTGGAGCCGCTTCCTTATCGCCGACGGTGCGTTGCCGTCGCTGCTGCGCCTGGCGGTGGCGGGCTCCATCGTCGCGGTGGTGCTGGGCATCAGCACTTTCCTGGGCAATGCCAGCCTGACCATCTATAACGGACTGGGCCAGCCGGTCATCGTCAGTGTGGGCCCGGACGTGCGCCTGCAGGTCGGCGCCCACGGCTATGTCAGCCACACGATGAAGCCGGGCGCCGCTTATACGGTGGAGACCCGCACGCTCAAGGGCGATGTGATCGAGTCCTTCAACGGCGACATCGACAATCGCTTCTCCCATGTGGTGTATGACGTGGCCGGCGCCAGCCCGCTGGTGGAGTGGACCGCTGCCTACGGCAACGCCACGGAACGGCCGCCAGTGGCGCATGGCGCGCCGCGCTGGAGCACCATCAACGTCGACTACATGTTCCGTGAGCCCCCCAGCTCCGTCAAGACCAAGGGTGGCGGCGCCACGCGCACCGCGCTGGAAGGCGGCGGTGATGCCGGTCCCGAGGCACTGCTGCGCCAGGTGTCGTCCAAGGAAGAACGCGAGGCCATGCTGCTGGCACATGCGCGTTGGGATCCGCCCTCCAACCCCCATTCCATGGAGTGGCTGATGGCGGCGGCCGGTGTGCCGGGCTTCGATGACGTTCTGGCGCAGCGCCTGCTTGTTGCCCCCAAGGACATCCTGTTGAACCGGCTGCGTCAGGACACGGCCAGCGGTGCGCAACGCGAGGCCATCTGCAAGGATCTGACGCAACAGGCGCAGGCGAACCCGAACGATGGCGATGCACAGTATCTGGCGGTGCGCTGCCTGCCGGAATCGCCCGCCAAGGACCAAGCCTTCATCGATGGCAGCAAGCGCTGGCCGCGGCAGGCATGGTTCGCCAACGCAGCGGGCAACATCGCCGCGGGCAAGGGCGATTGGGCGAGTGCGCAGTCGGGCCTGATGGCGGGTTACCGGCAACTGCCCATGTTGCAGGCGGGCATCGCGCCCGAACTGGCGCGGGTCATGCGAATGGGTGGCCGTCCCGATACTTTCGTCATGGATGACCTGGCCAGCCACTCGCGCGAGCTGAGCACGCTGCGCGCGTTGGAAACCGGCCAGGGCTTGCCGAAACGGCCCGAGCTGCAGGCATTCCCCGCGCTAGCCCAGGGGCGTCTGGATGCCGCCGCCGACCTGGCGCACCAGAAGCCCGCGACCGAAGCGCGCATCCTGCGCCTGGTTGGCGCCTCCGACGGCGCTTCGCCGGCAGCCGTCGATCGCGCGCTGGCGTTACCGGCTGGCGAGGGGCTGGACGAGGACACGATCTGGACCAGTATCGCGCTGGCTGCGCGCGCCAAGCGCGACTATGCCCCGTTGATGGCTAAAGTGCCGGACGAGCTGCAGCGCTACAAGCCGGCCATGACCAGGTTCCTCGACGCGATCCAGCAGAAGCGTCCTGCCGGCGCGGCCGAACAAAACCTCGATGGCCTGCCGCCGGCGATGCGTGGCCAGGCCTATGCCATGGCCACCGTTCTGCTGGGCAAGGACACGCCGGCGGCGTGGCGCCGGGGCGCGTTGGCCCTGCTGTTCGCGCCGGAGCGTCCTTACTTCAAGAGCTAGTGCTATTGCCGGCGTTGTCCAGCACCGCGGGGTAGCCCGCGGAGACATGCGTATTGCGGAACGGCAGGCGCGACAGATCCAGGCAGGCCGGTCCGGGCGCATCGCAGTCGATGATGCGCACGCAGCGTTCGGCGAACGCGGCACGGAAATGATTCTTGGCCTTCACGCATAGCAGGCGCAAAGCTTGCAGATCGATGCCGTGCAGCGCGTAGAAGGCAGGGTCGTCGGCCGCCACCACGCGTTCGGTCACGATGATGCGTAGCGTCGGCAGATCATGCAGGGCCAGGACGGCGCTGCTGCCGCAGCGGCGCTCCACGCCGGTTTGCATGGGGCCGGTGTTGCGGTAGCGTCCGTCGGTTAGCCGTTCGACGGTGATGCGCACGGGCACGGGTGCGCCGAAGTGCTCGCCGTAGCGGCCACCCAGGGTGATGTCCAAGGTGGCGCCCACGCCCGCTTGCCGCGCCAGGGCGGCCACGTCTGGATCGGCGAAGCTCGCGAACAGCGCCGGGACGGCCGGCCGCGCGGCGCACAGCGCGGCGAACAGGCCCGGCGTGTCGCCACCGCCGCCTGACATGGCATTGTCACCGGAGTCGGTGATGGCGATCAGGCCTGGCGCCGTGATGGCCAGGGCCTCGGCCAGCGCCGCCCGAGGCGAGGGCAGCGACATGATGAAGCGCGGGAAGCATGCGTGGACGCGATCGTGCATGGCGCGCGCGGCCTGTTGCGCCTGGGTGCCAAGGGGATCCAGGGCGGCGTCGCTGATGACGAAAATCGAGGCGCCGGTGGCCGCCGTGTCCGAATACGGAAAACCGCCGAAGACCAGCACGTCCAGCACCCCGTCCTTGATCTGTGCGAGGGCGGACTGTTCCAGGTCGTGCATGGGGCCGGCGGCCGTGCGCATATTGATGCTGGGAAGGACGATGCCCTCATTGACCAGCACCCGGCAGGTCTTCAGGCCTTCGTCGACACAACGCAGCAGACCGCGCAACACCCGGTCAGCCGCCTGATCCATGTCGACGTGCGGATGCGTGCGATAGACCGCCGCGATGTCCAACACGTCGGCCCAGGCAGCCGGCATATTGCCGTGCAAGTCGAAGCTGGCACCCAGAGGTACGTCGGGCAGCATGGTCCGCACCATGCGCGCGAGGTCCAGCTCCGGCGTTGCGCGCGTGGGGGTGATGGCGGCGCCATGCAGGGACAAGTAAACCGCATCCCAGCGCGGCGCCGCTCGCGGGGTATCGGCAGCGGACGCAGGATCTTCGTTGGCTCCTTCGCTTCCTTTCTTGTTCCCCTCTTCGCTCAAGCCCTCGCGCAGCGCCTGCATCAGCCGCGTGATGACATCGTCGTCGATCGGCCCCGCGGGCAAGGCCGAGGCGCAGCGCAGCACCACCACCTCCCAGTCAGGATGCGCCACCGCGAAGCGCGCCACCGCGCCGAGTTCGGTCGCCGTGCCTCGCATCGTTTCCAGGACTTGCGGACCGGACTGCCACTCGTACTGCTCGAATTGTTCGAACGTCGCCGGCACGGGACAGAAGGCATTGCCTTCGAACCACAGCCGCGCCACGGCCAGGCGTTTGCGTCGCGCCATCAGTCCTGCTCCTTCGAATTGGGCAACAGCTTGCGGTAGCGGGCCTGTTCCGCGCTGATCTGCCGGGCCAGCTTGTCGGGCGCGCCGCCTACCGGGATGGCGCCCAGGGACTCGAATTTTTCCCGCATGGCCTGCTCGTTGACGATGGCGTTCACCTCGGTATTGAGCCGCTGCACCACGGCGTCCGGCGTGCCGGCGGGCGCGACGATGGCAAACCAGGAAAGCACGACGTACCCGGGCACCGTCGCCCCGACCGGTTGGACGCCAGGCAATACGTCCAGTGCTTTCTCGCTGGTCACGCCCAGCGCCACTTCCTTGCCCGACTTGATGTAGCCCAAGGCGGTCGGCACGTTGTCGCCGGCCAGCTCGACGTGGCCCGCGATGAGATCCGCCGATACCTGCGCCGCGCCCTTGAAGGGGACGTGCACGATGTCCACGCCTGTCATCTGCTTGAGCACTTCCAGTTCGATGTGCGCGGTGCTGCCGACCCCGGGCGAGGCCCAGTTGAGCTTGCCGGGATGGGCTTTGGCGTAGTCGATCAGGTCGCGCATGTTTTTCAGACCGGTGCCGGGATAGGCCAGGATCACGTTGGGCACATCGGCCACATAGGCTACTGGTGCGAAGTCCTTTTCCGGATCGAAGTTCAGGCGCTTGTAGATGTTGGCGTTGATGGCCAGCGGGCCTGGCGTCGCCAGCAGCAGCGTATAGCCATCCGGCGCCGCGTGCGCGACCATGGCCGCGCCGATATTCGCCCCGGCACCCGGCTTGTTTTCGACGATGACGCTCTGCTTCAGGCGTTTGGTCAGTCCTTCGGCGACCAGGCGGGCCAGTACATCGGTGGTGCCGCCCGGGGCGAAGGGGACAATCAGTTGTATCGGCCTGGACGGCCACGGATCCGCCGCATGGGCGGCGGGACCCGTCACGGCGGCGGCCACCATGGCGCACATGGCCAGGAAGCGCCGTGCGGGGGCACGCGATCGCGTGGCGCGGGGATGGGAGTGTGGATGGGGATGCTGGAAGGACATGACGAGGACTACCCCTTGATCATTTGATTCATTTGTTTGTGTTTATGGATCATATGATCTATAAATGCTGCTGGTCAAGCCGTTTGATCCATGAGGCTCATTCGGTCCATTCCGCCCTTCGATTCCTGCCCGATTCCGCGGCCCGTTCAGTTTTTTCGATCTTTCGACTTCGACTTTTCGACCTCTCGACCTCTCGACCTTTCGACCCTTTCGATTCTTCGATCCATGACGCACATCATTCATCGCAATCCCCGGACGCCCTTGGCCACCGCCGTCAGGGGCGTAGGCAGCTATCTGATCGATCGTGACGGCCGCCGTTACTACGACGGATCCGGCGGCGCTGCCGTGTCCTGCCTGGGACATGGGCATCCGGAGGTGGCCGATGCGGTGGTCACGCAGATCCGCACGCTCGAATACGCGCACACCAGCTTCTTCACGTCGGAGCCCGCGGAGCAGCTTGCCGATACCTTGGCGCGCCGGTCGCCGGCGGGCCTGTCGCATGTGTATTTCCTGTCCAGCGGATCGGAGACCGTGGAGACGGCGCTGAAGCTGGCGCGGCAGTATCACGTGGAGCGGGGCGAACCGGGACGCTGGCGCACTATCGCGCGCCTGCAGAGTTATCACGGCAATACGCTGGGCGCGCTTGCCGTGGGCGGGCATCAAGGCCGGCGCCGGCTGTATCAGCCCTTGCTGGCGGAGGTATGCCATGTCTCCGCCTGCTTCCCGCTGCATTACCGGCAGCCGGACGAGTCCGACGATGCGTATGGCACGCGCCTGGCGCGGGAGCTGGAGGCAACCATTCTGGAAGCAGGCCCCGAAACGGTGTCCGCCTTCATCGCCGAGACTGTCGTCGGTGCCACGGCCGGTGCCGTCTGCGCGGCTGCCGGCTACTTCCGCAAGCTGCGTGAAGTATGCGATCGCCATGGCGTGGTCTTCATCCTGGATGAAGTGATGAGCGGCCTGGGACGCACCGGCTCTTATCACGCGTTCGAGCAGGAAGGCGTGGTGCCGGACCTGCTGTGCCTGGCCAAGGGCTTGGGTGGCGGCTATCAGCCGATCGCGGCGTTGATGGCGAGCGATCGCATCGTCGACACCGTCAACGCGGGCAGCGGTGCCTTTCAGCACGGGCATACCTATGTGGGACATCCGGTGGCATGCGCGGGGGCGCTGGCGGTGCAGAACGTCATCGAGCGCGATGGCCTGGTGCAGCGGTCGGCCACGTTGGGCCGTTATCTGCAAGACAGCTTGCGCCAGCGCCTGGCCGATCATCCGCATGTGCTGGACGTGCGCGGCCGCGGTCTGTTCCAGGCGATCGAACTGGTGGAGGATCGCGACGAGAAGCTGGCATTCGATCCGGGTTTGCAGCTGCATGCCCGCATCAAGCGGACGGCCCTGGCCAACGGCCTGCTTTGTTATCCCGGCGGCGGCACGATCGATGGCGTACGGGGGGATCACGTGCTGCTCGCGCCGCCCTACATTACGACGGAGGAAGAGTTGCAGGCGGCCGTGGAGATCCTGGCGGCGAGCATCGATACGGCGATCGCCGAAGTGCGGGCTCTACAATAGCGGCCCATAGCCATCAAGTCACAGGAATCGGATGGACAAGCGCGGCGTCGACCAGTTGATCGAACAGCATTTCCCCAGCCTGCCGCCCATGCTGCAACGGGCCGCGCGCTATGCCATCGACAATCCCAAGGAGATCGCCCTGAACTCCATGCGGGCGGTGGCCGGTAGTGCCGGCGTGCAGGCCAGCGCCATGCATCGCCTGGCCCGCCAATTGGGGTTCGATGGCTACGACGCCATGCGCGAGGTCTATCGAGGCTGGCTGGCCGAGGGACACGCCACCTTCGCCGATCGTGCATCGGCGTTGCAGCAGG
Organism: Bordetella sp. LUAb4; assembly: GCF_021325795.1. Taxonomy (GTDB): domain Bacteria; phylum Pseudomonadota; class Gammaproteobacteria; order Burkholderiales; family Burkholderiaceae_B; genus Bordetella_C. The sequence goes on from NZ_JAHPZX010000003.1 coordinate 771,366, forward strand.
GCGCCGGCGGCAACGATGCCGCGCTCATCGGCGAGCTGCTGCAGGCGGATACGCGCAACCTGGAAAAGATGAACGACCCCGACGTCATGCGGGCGTTGCTGGCGGCGCGCGACGTGTTGGCCAAGGCCAGGCACATCTACATCGTCGGCCTGCGTAGCCTGTTTCCCGCGGCGTTTTATCTGAACTACGCCTGCGGCATGTTCCGCCACAACACGACCTTGCTGGGTGGCATGGGCGGGATCTTCGCCGACGAATTGCGCGGGGCCGGCAAGGATGACGCACTGGTCGTCTTCAGCTATGAACCGTATGCGCGCGATACGGTGGCCGCGGTGGAGTATGCGCGCGACCGAGGGATGCGTATCGTCAGCGTGACCGACAGCGCCGTCTCGCCCGTTGCGGCCAAGGCCGCCGCCTTGATCGTCGTGGAGAACTCGACCAAGTCGCTGTTCCCGTCGGTGGTGCCGGCCTTGTCGGTGGCACAGACGCTGGCGGCGCTGCTGGTGGCGCACGGTGGCGCGGCCAGTGTGCGCGAAGTGCGGCAGAGCGAAACGCAACTGCGGCGGTTTTCGGTGTATCTGGCGCCGTAGCGAAAGCGCGTTTGCTGCGCGCAAATAAAAACCCCTGGGGTTGCCCCCAGGGGTTTTGCTTGGGTAGGCAGCCGTTGCCGGCCGCCTGTTGGGCAAGGACTTCTTAGAAGTCCATGCCGCCCATGCCACCCATGCCGCCGGGCATGGCCGGGGCAGCAGGCTTGTCTTCGGCCAGTTCGACCACGGCGGCTTCGGCGGTCAGCAGCAGGCTGGCGACGGAGGCGGCGTTTTGCAGAGCGGTGCGGGTGACCTTGGTGGGATCCAGCACGCCTTGCGCGACCAGGTCGGTGTACTCGCCCGTCGCGGCGTTGTAGCCGTAGTTGCCCGAACCTTGCAGCACGGTGTTGACCACCACGCTGGCTTCTTCGCCGGCGTTGGCGACGATGGTGCGCAGGGGTTCTTCAACGGCACGCAGGATCAGCTTGATACCGGCGTTCTGGTCAGGCGTATCGCCCTTCAGGTCGACGATAGCTTGCTTGGCACGCAGCAGGGCCACGCCGCCACCAGCCACGACGCCTTCTTCCACCGCGGCACGCGTGGCGTGCAGGGCATCTTCGACGCGAGCCTTCTTTTCCTTCATTTCGACTTCGGTGGCAGCACCGACGCGGATCACGGCAACACCGCCGGCCAGCTTGGCCACGCGTTCTTGCAGCTTTTCACGGTCGTAGTCCGAGGTCGCTTCTTCGATTTGCACGCGGATTTGCTTGACGCGGGCTTCGATCGAGGTGCTGTCGCCAGCGCCGTCGATGATCGTGGTGTTTTCCTTGCCCACTTCGATGCGCTTGGCCTGGCCCAGCTCTTGCAGCGAGGCCTTTTCCAGCGACATGCCGGTTTCTTCGGAGATCACGACGCCGCCGGTCAGGATGGCGATGTCTTCCAGCATGGCCTTGCGGCGGTCACCGAAGCCAGGCGCCTTGACGGCGGTGGTCTTCAGGATGCCACGGATGTTGTTGACCACCAGGGTCGCCAGGGCTTCGCCCTCGACGTCTTCGGCGATGATCAGCAGCGGGCGGCTGGACTTGGCGACTTGTTCCAGCACGGGCAGCAGGTCACGGATGTTGCTGATCTTCTTGTCGTAGATCAGGACGAAAGGATCGTCCAGGGCGGCAACTTGCTTTTCCGGGTTGTTGATGAAGTAGGGCGACAGGTAGCCGCGGTCGAATTGCATACCTTCGACGACGTCCAGCTCGTTTTCCAGCGACTTGCCGTCTTCGACGGTGATGACGCCTTCCTTGCCGACCTTGTCCATCGCGTCAGCGATGATCTGGCCGATGGAGAAGTCGCTGTTGGCCGAGATCGAGCCGACTTGAGCGATTTCCTTGCTGGTCGTGACCGGCTTGGATTGCTTCTTCAGTTCGGCGACAGCGGCGGCGACGGCCTTGTCGATACCGCGCTTCAGGTCGATGGGGTTGAAGCCGGCGGCAACGTACTTCAGGCCTTCTTGAACGATGGCTTGGGCCAGCACGGTGGCGGTGGTGGTGCCGTCACCGGCGTTGTCGGAAGTCTTGGAGGCGACATCCTTGACCAACTGGGCGCCGATGTTTTCGAACTTGTCCTTCAGTTCGATTTCCTTGGCGACGGACACGCCGTCCTTGGTCACGGTCGGGGCGCCGAACGAGCGCTCCAGCACGACGTTGCGACCCTTGGGGCCCAGGGTGGTCTTGACAGCGTTAGCCAGGATGTTCACGCCGCGGACGATACGCACACGGGCGTCGTCACCAAACAGAACTTGCTTGGAAGCCATATTCTTTCCTTACTGGGAATTCTGAGGAGGAGGTATTACTGGATCACGGCGAGGATTTCTTCCTCGCGGATGACGAGCAGTTCCTCGCCATCAACCTTCACGGACTGGCCGGCGTACTTGCCGAACAGAACCTTGTCGCCCGCCTTCAGGTCGACCGGCAGAACCTTGCCGTCTTCCGTACGCTTGCCGGGGCCGACGGCGATGACTTCGCCTTGGTCGGGCTTTTCGGCGGCGCTGTCAGGGATGACGATGCCCGAGGCAGTTTTGCGCTCGTTGTCCAGACGCTTGATGATCACGCGATCATTCAGAGGACGCAGGGCCATGAAGAACTCCTGTTTTCTAAAAACGGTAAGGGGGTGTCTCGCTAGCCCCGGCGGCCAGAAGGGCGAACAGGCTTGTTAGCACTCACCGGAGGCGAGTGCTAATTATAGGGATCGTAATTAATGGTTCAAGGGGGGAGGGGGGCGCTGTTACAACTTTGGCTCAGTGTCGAAGTTCATTGAGCTTGATATTCGACCCGCTGAAGTTGGTCTGTAGCCGCGATCAGAGCCAACAGAAACGCACGGTACGTGGCTGGTTGCGTCCCTTTTAATCGTCCCCGCTCGGATGTGCGGCTACGGGAGCATTGCCTGGTCTCTCAAATTTGATTACATTGGAACCACTCGGAGCGACTGACCGGATGAGATAGAGCGCTCCCCAGCAGCGAAAGCTGTACTTGCGCAAGGCGGGTTGTAAATGGTGTCCGGATCTGCAGTACCAAAAAGGCATCGGCGACGGTGCCTTTTGCTTTTTTAGCGTCTGGTGCTAGTTCTTTCGCCGAGAAAGATCTTCGCGCACAACAGGTGGAACGACATGGCCCCCTTCAGCGCTGGTGCCGGGCGTTGGGGATCTTGGTGATATGCACTTTCCACTACCAAGTTGAGATCCTGGCGTCCCATGGCTGCTTTGCCAGCTCGGCGCACCTCAAAAAAACACATAATAGGGCCCAGCCGGATCCTCGATCCGCATGGTGTAACACCAGTTGCGTTCGGCAGCCGTTTCAGACACCTTCATCCGCGGCTCGTTGAGTGACGCAATCGCTGCGGGAAGCCCGTGTGACAGTCGATACCTGATCTCGCAAAAGATGCGAAGCCTGTTTGCATGATCAGGGACGATGACCTTGCTTTCATTGCTCTCTTGAGCCGCATCATTGGGTTTGTACTTCTCCGAGAAACAATGGTTCGTGAAGGTCACGTGAACTCGTAGATCCCTTTTCGCGCGAACACTAGCGAAGCTGAGTGAGAAAGGCTCTAGATGATCGAGAGGAAAGGTTTGCCTTGATACCGCTCCGGCGCTCAAGAAAGGGTCAACGACGATCTTTTTAGGCATTTTGATTCGTTCATAGATCACGCTTTGACAGCCTTAATACGTGATCTATGAACGACTGCAAATAGGCTGCGAATTTTTCAACCCCGCGGCCGCAGCACCGACTGCTTGACCTAAGGCTCGTCTCGCATCGACAAGGTGCATCTTGTCACCCAGCAAATTGAAGCCGCGTGCAGGCATCAGTTAGGTGATCGACAGGTTCGGGCCGGCGCCCATCAGCGTGAACCCGCGCATCTGTGTGTTGCTGCCAAAGTCGATGAAATCCTCAGTACCGTCAATAAACTCATTGAACGCGCTCGGATTGCACATGTGCCGGTTATTTGGGTCCAGCACGCCGATGAAGCCCTCAGGACAGGCAGCGAAGCCTGGCAGATCGTTGCCGAACTTTCCCCAGAGACAGGCGACCCGATTATCGAAAAGCGTTATCGCGATGCGTTTGACGGTACCAATCTGGAGCAGGTGTTGTCGAGACTCGGCATTGGCAAGCTCGTTGTGGCCGGTGCGCAAACGGACATGTGCGTCCGGTCTACGCTCCATGGCGCCCTCGCGCGCGGCTATGACGCGACGCTGGTCAGCGACGCCCATACGACAGAGGATATGACGCAAAGAGGGGCGCCACCACCGGATGCGGTGATCAGCCACACCAATATGTACTGGAGCACTCAAAAGGCTCCCGGCCGCTTGGGTGGAATCGCCGAAAGTAAGGACGTCGATTTCGCCGGCTCTGGTTTCTGAACGTGCTGAGCACCCGGTAAAGCCCACTGCAAAATCGGCTGGTCGTATGGCCGATATTTGAAGCGGTTCCGAAATAACGGTTTTCTCCTTGCTTCCGCAATGCAGCCAGCCATGCAGCAATCGACCGCTGACCAAACGGCCGGCTACGAGCGTTACCAGTGAACGAGCGACGTCAGGCTTTGAGGGTCACGCGCTGGACCGCTATCTTCACAAGTGAATCAAAGACGCGAGGATCTTGAAACCCGCGGGCAGCCATCATTGCTCCATGCACCGAGGCCATGAAGAATCTCGCCTCGATAGCCGCGCTGGCTTCCAAACGGAACTGCCCGCTGGCAACACCCCGCTCAGGATTAACGCAAGCCAACCCGTCAGATCCTCGAAGTGCCCCTGTACTTCAGCAGCAACCTCCGCAGGGATGGCTGGAAGTTCAGCCGCAAGCATGGCGCAGATGCAGAACGAGGCCGTACCGTTCTTGATGCACGTGGACCAGTAGCTGGCATAGGCGTCCAGTTCCGCCGCTGGGTCGTCAAGCTGTCGATCGAGCATCGCCATGCCCTCTCGAGCTTCGGCGCGATATCGCGCTACAACTTCACGGACCAGGTCAGCTTTGGTGGGGGTGGTAATGAATGCTCGCCTTGCTGATCTGCACGCGTGCAGAGATATCCACGTAGCTGAACCCGTTATATCCCCCGGTTTCCAGGAGCGATCAAGTAAGCGCTGCGATCTCGGCTGCTTTCGGAGAAAGCTCTGCGTACATGGCGTGTTTCCCAAATTTATATACAAACCTTCTACCAGTAGGTAGATGATCGGACAAAATCGCCGGCCATCGTCGTTCATCCTGATCACTCCGCCAGGACCCTTGCACAGACCGAAACCGAGAACGCGGCCCTTATCAGCCCGACTGCCTGCTTTCATGCGGTGGCGTAGCTCGCCCGACCGCTGCCTTCAAACCCTTATCAGCCCCAACGCAAACGAACGTGTTGGCCACCAACCTACTCGTAGGTTGGTATCGCCTCAATCCAAATAGCAAGCGCTGGGTGGTATTCCGCTCGGGCGGCCAGCCAGGCCGCGGGAAGTCGCCGATCTGATTACGTTCCTCGCGTCACCGCGGGCGGGCTCGATTTCGGGCTCGGAGCACCTGATCGATGGGGGCACGGTGCCGACTGTCTAGGAAACTGCTCCTCGAACGCGTATCGGATCACTGGCGAGTGTTGGATGCAGACGACTGCGATCAGATTTGCGGTGGCTGAACCGAAGCCGATGCCGCAAAACACGAGCGTCGCGGTCACGGCGAGCGCGATGCCGCGGATTTGCGGCACCAGCTCGATGATGCGCCGTTGCTGCGATGGCCAGGGGATATCCGTGCCGAAGGCCCACACCAGGGGCGTGGCATACTGCCAGGCAAGGTCGGGGCTCGTCCACCAGAAAATGAAGGTGTCGATGACGAGAATAATCATGCCGGCCACCAGCATTTGCACGGCGCCCTAGCGCCGCGCTGCGCGTGTCACGAAGAGGTTGCCCGCCACGCCCGTTACGCCGAGCATGGTCAGGGCAGCGGAGATGGTGCCCGCGCTACTGTGGTACACCTCGCGGATGACCGATGAAATAAATGTGTAGGTCGCATAGACCGCCAGGCTCGACCCTAGTGCGCCCAACACGGGACCGATAAAACCAGCACGCGATGGCGGTGCCACCGTCGGGACGGGGTGATTGCCATTGTGTAGAAGAGCCGCCCAATTGGCATGCCGCCATGTGGTCGTTAGTTACGGTTCCGTTCACCCGCCAAAGTCTACTGACGCGTTTGGACGTCGGCATGTGACGTATCCCCTGTGCTACCGAGGAAAGCTTGCTTGCTGGGCACGCCCTCAAATACTGCAGTCCGAGTGTTGCTCCCTCGCGAAGGGAAAAATTCCACGTTATGTGAGCGAAATTCGGAAGGCATGAAAAAGGCGCTTGACGGCCGGGACAAATTAGCAAAGAATTTGTCCACTGTCCATGGACTGTGGACGACTGATTTCAATTGGGCGATGAAAAGTCAAGACATTTTGCTGCTTCTCAAATTGTCCGCGCTGGAGTACCAGGCTCAAACAACGCCTACGGCACATGGCGTGTCGGCCAACGGCGACCCGGATCAGCTCGTCGCGACTGATGAAGGCACTGATGCCCGAGATGCCGACACTGACACTTCCGTCTCGCTTCCCTTGAATCCTGAGTTCGACCCCTATAGCGTACGGGGCTTGTCGAGCTCCACTGGCATTAGTAAGTCCGAGGTGAGCAATGCGCTTGCACGCTGTTACGCCAATGGACTTGCCAAACCGCAACGGCATGGTGGTGGGCCTCTCGTCAATCGCCGAGGACTCGAAGAATTTCTGTCCTATGGAATAAGGTTCGTATTTCCCGTCCAAGCGACCGTTCTGACACGCGGCATCCCTACCGGGCTTACGGCGCCGATCTTTCACGGGTTGCTTCGTAGCGCAGGTGATCATTCTCCAGTTTGGCCTGATCCACAGGGCAGTACCCTCGGGCTTGCCGTGGAACCACTATATAAAACAGTAACCACCGCGATCCGCAACGACGAAACGCTCTATCGATTGCTGGCAACGGTGGATTCGATCCGACTTGGACAGCCCCGCGAGCGCAAACTCGCGGTAGCGCACTTACACGATCTCTTGAGTTTTTAAGATGGCCACCATCGAAGATCACGTCACGATGATACGTACTGTCGCAAGAGCGATGGGACCGGAACTCTGTCAGAACGTAGCATTCGTTGGTGGTTGCACGACTGCTCTTTTGCTGACTGACCTATATACGCGGCAACAAGTACGACACACCGAGGACGTGGATCTTATCGTTCACGTCTTGAGCTATGCCCACTGGGAGACCCTGAAGGAACAGCTTCGCTGGAAGGGCTTCAAGGAGAAGGTGGGCGAGGATCCGATATGTGCGATGTTCCTGGGGCCACTTCGGGTCGATTTCATGCCGGACGACGCAGAGATCCTCAAGTTCGGGAATGTTTGGTATCGGGATGCACTTGAGAGTGCTGAGCAGCGCGATGTTGGAGAGGGCACGGTGGTCAAGGTTGTGCGGCCTGTGCATTTCGTCGCTACGAAGCTCGCAGCATATCGTTCGCGAGGGAATAACGACCCATTGGAAAGCACAGACGTAGAAGACATTTTGACCCTGATAGACGGCCGCTCTGACCTGATCGAGGAAATATTGCGAGCGGACACTGAATTGCGCGCTTATATCGGCTCTCAAATAAGTAATCTGAAAAAACACCGCGATTTTGAATATGCAGTGGCGGCTGCCAGCAATGGAGACGCGGCAAGGGAAGAAATAATTGCCAAGCGTATCGACCTTATCAGCTCGTTTGCAAAGCTCACATGAATGATTGATGTATTGCCGCAGAGCTTCATCACGCACATCGTGTTCACACACGCGATCCTTTTCTGTGCATCGAGCCCTACATCGCTACGAAATCCGCAGAATACACCCGAGCCTCAATGCTGATCTGCGCGACGCGATTGGCCCATGTGTGTAAAGAGACTGATCTTCGTTGCGCGTTGTGATGGTGCTGCGAAAGATATAGAGACACAGCAACAAGCCGCGACAGTGGAGACATCATGGGAATTTTTATTGGTCGCGTTTGGAAGAGGCTGAGAGGGGCATCGTTCGTAAAATATGGCACGCTGCTGCTCGCCCCGTTTGTCATCAGGCCTGAAGCATTTCTGCCGGGTCGTGTTGCTGATCGCCCAATCTATGCCAGAATTCCCGGATTAATGGCCTCTCCCCTGGCTGCGGCAGCCGTGTTTGGCGCCGCGGTGCGGTCTTTCGACGATTGGCTCCTTCTTCGTGAGTTGAGCACGCCGACTACATCGATTGCTCCACTGGAACTTGTCAAACTTGTGCATCAGCGCGAATTTCTGATGCACTGGGGTGGATTCATATTATTTGCGCTCGCGCTCTACATTTCTGCTCTAGTCCGGTGGTCCTATCATTCTGGATGGGTTGGTCTATTGAAACAAACGGGACTCGCTCTCGTCCGGCCGCCGCTCAAGTACTTTATAGTTTCGACTGCAGCCAGCGGATTATGGTTTGGTCTCTTCACAATGGCTACCGTGGTGCTTCTCAAACAGAACTCCGAGTTCGTTGCCGAACTGCTTAACAGATACCAATATGGGTTTCAGCTCGGAATCGTAGGGACTCTTCTACTCGCAGCCGTTGCACTACATGTCGCCGACAAAAATAGGCAGACAGCGATCAGATCCATCTATGCAGGCGTACCCGCCCTATACCGATTTGGAATTGGATTGATCCCAGTGGTGTTCTTTGGGATCGTTGCATACATATTGCAACTGAAATAGCAGTCGGATCGTTCACGCAAGCGTCGTCCGCGGCGCATGGCGCTTACGCTAAACCATCACACATAAGTCAGATTTGCTGTTGCTGGTATCCGCTCTGGTAACCCCCGGTGCCACGCCGGGGACACACGATCGACGCCCGCGTTCAGTTACAGATCGCTTTGGTGCATCCTACATGTCCCAATTGAACTATCCAGATCCATAACCGCGGCCTGACGTTGGTCCTGGTCAACGGGCATCCCGACCGCGCCTGAACGTTCTTCTCTTTTTTCCTGCCACGCATCATCGACCATGACCGCTCGACTTTCTTCTTGCGCCCGCGGCGCGGCGCTTTCCCTATGGATGCTGGCCTGCATCCCGGCACAGGCTGCCGTCCTTTGCACCGTGGTGGCCGACGCCGCCGATGGCCGCATCGTGTTCCAGCAAGGCCCGCACGAGCCGGTCTGGAATTACCAATCTACTTATCCCGACTGGGCGGCGACGCCTGGCGTAAACCCACGGATCCGGCTCGCTGGATCAAGTATTCGGTGGTCTGGCATTCGCTGCAGGATGAACGGACTACCAAGCCCAATGCCGGCCTGCGTGCCCGCGACGAGCTGATGCGAGACTGGCCCGCGATGGCCACCGCAACGCGCCAATGAGTCGGACAGGTCCGGCCACGATCTCAAATGCGTATGGAAGACATCACACTAACCGGCAGTCTGAGGCGCGCAATGCTCCGCGTGGGCTTGATGGCGGTTGTCGTTGCGGCGGCGGGCTGGGCCTGGCCGCGCGTGCCGGATGCCGTTCGCGCACCATGGCATCTGCTGCGCCTGGCGTGGCAGGAGCCGCCTGCCGCCTTGCCCATGCCGGTCAGCGGCATTACCGCCAACCGCATTGCCGACACCTGGGGCGCTGCCCGGTCCGGTGATCGCCGCCACGAAGGCATCGACATCTTCGCGCCTCGTGGTACGCCGGTCTTGGCGAGCACCGAAGGCATAGTCACCCGCATCGGCACCAACAACCTTGGCGGTAACGTCGTCTGGGTCATGGGCCCCGGCCGGATCATGCATTACTACGCGCACCTGGACGCTTATGCCGATATCCACCGCGGTCAACTCGTCCATCCCGGCGACGTCCTGGGCTTTGTCGGGAACACAGGCAACGCCCGCGGCACCCCTCACCACCTGCACTACGGTATCTATGGCAAGGGCGGTGCGCTGAACCCCTATCCGCTGCTGAAAGCAGCAAGTTGACGCTGGCCCTGGGCAGACCGCAACGCTTCACGGAAAGCGTGACCGCCGGCAACCCGCGATCGCCGGAAAAACGACGCTACTCAGGCGTTGAACAAAATTCCCAGGCGGCTATTCCACGTGTCGCCATAGGCCTTGTTGGTGACCGGGACCCTGATCAAGGGCCTTTTGAGGTCATTCGTGGAAAGGTCGAAATGGACATTCTTCAGCTGGAACCCATTGCTGCCATTGCTCTCGGTCCACTTGAGCTGCCAGCGCCGAATGTACGAGAAGTCGAGGACTTCGCCCTGATCCTTTGGCCCCTGCACCATGCAGAGTTTCTGGGATTGAGGATCAAATGCGATAACGAGCTTCTTGTCCTTGTCGCAGAGAATCAGTTCGCTGTCGATGCTGGTATCCGGAAACGACGTACCGAACCTCTGATTGTGCTCACGAAACTTCGCCAACAAGGCGTTGTGCTTCTTCTTTTGAAGATGAAGGCCCCAAGCGATGAGAGCGATGATCGTTACGGCGATGGAGATGACATTAAACATGGCTTATTTTTCCGTGGCTTACGCGAGCTGTGTTGGGATTAACGGCAAGCAGGCACGAAAACTTTAATGAAGCGCCGGGATGACTCTGCAAGATTGTCGCTGGCGAGCTTACCGTCCTCGATGGTGAAGATGTCTTCACCGCGTACCAGATTGGGCTTGTCCTGCGGGCCATAGCCCCAGGTCACTCGGCCAACGCCGTGATTCGACGTGATTGGATCCGGGATAAATACTGGAAAATCTAATTAATTATCCATGAATATGGATAGTTGGCTTGGTCCATAATGAAGCCCGTAGGATCATGAAGTTTCCGCATCTACCCATCTGCGGAACGATGAGGCCAGGTATCCCGGAGAGCCGCTTGAACGCCCATGTTGTCGAAGAATCCGGTCTCCCGGAGAACGTCCTGCGCATTGAACGGCACAGTCGCGCCTGGAATGGCGTGACAGTCGAAGACATCCACGAATATGCGGAAGGCCGGGTCCTGCATTCGCTGCTTTATGAGAACGAAACCCGGCTTACCGTGAACCTCGACGAGGTCGGGGGCCAGACGGAACCCAGGCTCAATAAGAACAAGTCCTGCGGTCTCGATCACAAGCCGAATCACATGGCTATCATCCCCAAGGGCATGCATCTGTGGGGTTACGCAAGCAGCCTGCGTTATTGCAGATATGGAATTCTGTTGTTCGACATGGAAGCGCTTAGAGAAAGATTGGGCGAGGGCATTGATACCCGGTCCTTCGAGGCGCCCCGTCTTCGTTTTACGGACGCGCGGGTTCTTGCTCTCGTCCGCATGCTGGTCGCGATCCCGCCTGACGACGCATCGTCCGGCCTGCTTGGAGATAGCTTGACGGCTGCGGTGTTCGCCTTGCTTTCTTCCGGGCAACACACGACGCCCCGCGCGGGCCAGCTGGCATCATGGCAATTGCGCCGGGTCCAGGAATACATGCGGACGCAGCTGCCACGCCAGATAGCCCTCGAAGAGCTGGCGGGCATGGTCGGCCAATCGCAATGGCATTTCTGCCGGGCGTTCAAGGCATCCACAGGCCTGTCGCCCTATCAATGGCAACTGCAGGAACGGTTGAACCTGGTGCGCGCGCATCTACTTCACTCCGATGCAACCTTGGAGATCATCGCCAAGGAAACCGGCTTCGCGGATGCCGCGCATCTCAGTCGCACCTTCAAACGCCACTCCGGGCAGAGTCCGTCGATGTGGCGCTGCTCGCGCCTGTGACCTGACGCCATTTGATCAAACCTGAGCATGCCCGCCGTCAGGGCTAGCCGGATCGAACCCTTCTGACATGCTCAGCGGAATCTTTGCGCAAGAACGTACATCTTCCGCAAGAATTCCCCTGGTCGTTGCACGCCGCCGAAAATAGGATCGCATCCGCGTCCATCCTGGTTGGCCGCTTTCGTAAACGCCTGGCGAATAAACATCGATGACTCAGATCGGCAGTATCAGCTCCGCAACAGCCATCCCGCAAACAGCCGCACCGCAAACAGCCATCCCGCAAAATGCATCGGCCGAGGCACTTCCTGTCGACCAGGTACCGCCCACTGGGGAATCAGCGCCCGAAGCAGGATCCACATCCGATGCGGCGGATGTCAGTTCGTCCAGTACCAGCACGAGAAACAGCAAGGATGCTGATGACGCGGACAGTAAACGGACCGAATCGGTCGAATCGCTGCAGAGGCAGATCGCTGAACTGCAGAAGCAGCTCGCGCAGGCTCGGGAGGAATTGGGCGATGTGCGCGGCAGCAACCTCGGCGACGAGCAGAAGGGAACGCTGGCCGGCGCGCTGCAAGTGCAGATCGCCATGTTGAACACCTCGCTGATGTCCTTGATGATGAAGCTGGCCGAAGCCATCGCGAATGAGAACGGCAAGATCCTCGATCAGACTGGCGGACGCCTTCCCCCGCAAACTTGAATGATCTGGGGCACCAGATCGAGGACGCCCGCTTGGTGTCCGGCAGCGATCCAGCGACAGGCCGTCACATCGCTTCGACAATCACGGTGTCTGCTTTCAGAGGCTCGCCGCCATGCCCCAGCCCGCGAGCCCGGCTAAAAGCACGACGATCGCCGGCGGCACGCGGCCTATCGTAAGTAATCCGAAACACAGCAACGCCAGCCCAAAATCCGCCTTGCCGTGGATGGCACTCGTCCATACCGGGTCGTACAAGGCCGACACCAGTATTCCGACCACCGCCGCATTGATGCCGGCCATGGCCGTCTGAATGCCAATGCGATGGCGTAACTCCTGCCAAAACGGCAGCGCACCGACAAGCATCAGGAAGGCGGGAATGAAGATGGTGCCCAGGAGCGTCAATCCGCCGACCCAACCCTGCAGCGGCCCTTGTGCAACAGCGCCCAAATAAGCAGAAAAGGTGAACAGTGGCCCGGGCACCGCCTGCGCTGCCCCGTAACCGGCCAGGAAATCAGCGTTGCTGACCAAGCCGCTCGGAACCATGGTGGCCTGCAGCAATGGCAGCACGACGTGTCCTCCACCGAAGACGAGCGCGCCGGCACGGTAGACCCCGTCCAGCAACGCTATCGTGGATGAACCCGTGGCACTCGCCCAAAGTGGAAGCCCGACAAGAGGAGCTGCGAACAGGCACAGCGCAATCACGCCCAGCTTGCGCGAGACCGGATAACGATGGGCCTGGCCGCCCGCGGGTTGCTCGATTTTCAGTCCCCGCCAACCCAGTAAACCCGCGAGCCCAATCGCGGCGACCTGGCCCGTGGCCGCGGGCAGGACCAGTGTCAGCAGCGCAGCCAGCAGCGCCAGCGCGGCGCGCGGCCGGTCGGGACACAGCGACTTGGCCATGCCCAGGACAGCCTGGGCCACGATGGCTACCGCCACTACTTTGAGCCCGTGCACCCAGCCAGACTGGGCTAGTCCCTGATACTGGGCAATACCAAAAGCGAACAAGATCAGCGCAATCGCCGATGGCAAGGTGAACCCTGCCCAGGCTGCCAGCAATCCGGGCCAGCCGGCACGGCCCAGGCCTAGCGCCATCCCAACTTGGCTGCTAGCTGGTCCCGGTAAAAATTGGCACAAGGCGACGAGATCGGAGTAGCCGCGGTCGTCCAGCCAGCGGCGCCGTTCGACGAACTCTGCTCGAAAATACGCCAAGTGGGCAATCGGCCCGCCGAAAGAGGTCAGCCCCAACTTGAGGAAAGCAGAGAAGACTTCGGCGCATGAGCCGCGTGCAGCGCCGGCCTCAAGCGATTCGGAATCGGTAAGGTTGGTCATTTCCTTGCTTACATGAAGCGGGCTCACACCGGATAGCGGTAGCGGTATTCATTTACCTCGCCCCCGCCTCGGCCCGTCGGAGATCATGTTACCTCGTGGATGTTTCGATTTCGATTCTGACCAGGCGAGGCCGGCAGGGTGACCGCCGAGATCTTCACACCTGCGGGGCAGCGGCCGAATTAAAAACGCGCTGAATAACTAAATAGGAGTGAGTGTTTATGGCTCGGGCTGGTGATTGCCATCCCACTTGATTGCATATTGACATAAGAAAGCAGTCGTTCACACGTGGTCCTGCCCCGTGCGATCCTTGCCACTCATCAGCGAGCAAGGAGTACTTGATGTCATTGCCCTCCGTGACCGGACTGGATCACTACATCATCCGCGTCAACGACCTGGTCGCCACGACCGAACGCTATAAAAAACTTGGTTTCTCGCTGGCGCCCCAGGGCCGCCACCACAGCGGTACGCGCAATCAGACGTTGATACTCGACTCCAATTATCTGGAGCTGCTGTATTTTCCACCGGAGCAGCGCGCGACATCGCGGTTCAAGCACTTTCCCGACGAGTACGAAGGACCGGTGGCGGTTGCGCTGCAAACCACGGACAGCGCCGCGGTGCAGCGCGAACTCGCGACCGTCGGCATCCATGCCGAAGCGCCCTTGAGTGGCGGGCGTCCAGTCCATCTCCCGCAAGGTTCAGAAGACGCGGCGTGGCTCAACCTGAATTTTCCTGAAGGTGTATTCGGCATTCCCGATTACTTCACCTGCGGCCACTTGACGCGCCATCTGGTATTCCGTCCCGAATGGCAGGAGCACGAGAACACGGCGCGCCGTATCGAGGCGTTGGTCGCCGTGCACCCGGATCCCGCCAGCCTGCGCGAGCAGTATCAAAAGGCGTTCGGCGCCATTTCGATCGGCCGCGCCGATTCCGATGGCTGGCTGCTGCAGCGCGGCTCCCTGCGCCTGCGGTTCCTCACGCCCACCGCCTTCTCCGCGCGATACGCCGGGATTCAGCCGCCGGCCTCGCAAAGCAAGGGATGGCTGGCCGGTTCCGTCATTGGTGTGCGGGATATCGACACGACGCGCAAGGTGCTCGCGCGTAATGGCGTTCCCACGCGCGCGGGTGCGAACGGCGAGATCGTCGTCGACCCGGCCCACGCGGCAGGCACGTTGCAGGTCTTTGTTCAGGAGCTGTGGTCTTGAGCGACAAGCTTGAAAGCTGGCAAGCGTTCGCGGTCGACTACGCCGATGGTCGCGCGCGCTTCATCGCGCACGCAAAAGCCGCGGGCGCGGAACTGCGAAGCTACACGCATCCGACGCACACGGCGTCCGACGGTGGGGCGTTGAGCGTCGAGGTGGCGCGGCTTGGTCCGGCCGGCGCTTCACGCACGCTGCTGCTGTTGAGTGGCACGCATGGCCTGGAGGGCGCCGCGGGCTCGGCCGCCCAACTCGCCTGGCTGGCCACGCCCGCGGCGGCAGCGCTGCCGCCGGACACCAATGTGCTATTGGTTCATGCCATCAATCCGTATGGATGGGCTTACCAGACGCGTACGACTGAGAACAACGTCGACTTGAACCGGAACTTTGTCGATCACGACAAGCCCTATCCGGCCAACGAAGCCTACGATGAATTGCATCCGCATCTGATCCCCTCGGCGTGGACCGAAGCAGGGCAGGAGAGCGTCAAGCAGGCCATCGAAGCATATCGAGCCCTCCATGGCGACGATGCGGTGTTCAACGCCACGGCCAGCGGGCAGTATCGGCATGCGCAAGGATTGGTTTATGGCGGGCAACAGCGCGAGTGGTCCAACCTCACGTTGGAACGCATTCTGCATGACCATCTAAGCCAGACCAGGAAAGTTGCATTCATCGACTGGCATACCGGCATCGGTGAGTACGGCGAGCCTTTCTTCCTGTGCTTCAACGCTGACGGCAGCGAGGAGCAGGAGCAGGCAGCGCGGTGGTGGGGCCGCGACCGCGTGCTGGGCCAGCGCCCGCACGGTCTGGCGCGGCCCAATTATCAAGGGTTGGTATTCCGCGGCGTCGAAGCTTTTCTGCCAGGCCGCGAAGTGGCGGGCGCGGTGGTCGAGTTTGGCACCCGCGGACTGCATATGCGCGAGGCCTTGCGGCTCGACCAATGGCTGCGGTTCCACGCCCCGCGCGAACCGGATGCCGCGCGCGATCAGCAGTTGCGCGCCGATCTGATAGATGCCTTCGTCCCCTACTCGGGAATCTGGCGTCGTGCCGTGATCCGTCATGGCATCGCGATAACCGATCAGGCCCTGCAAGGTCTGGCCGCCTGGAATTGACTCATAAAGACCTGAACCATGAAAGCCATCGTTTTGAACGAACACGGCGACAACGACAAGTTGACGCTGGATTCCAACTTCCCTGACCCCAAGCCTGGCCCCGAGGACGTCGTGGTCCGGGTACGCGCCTCCTCACTGAACTATCACGATGTATTCACCCGGCGCGGCATGCCGGGGATACGCCTGAACTTTCCCGTCATCATCGGCCTGGATGTCGCCGGCGAAGTCGCCGAAGTGGGTTCGGCCGTCAAGGATTGGAAGCCGGGCGACCGTGTCCTGGTCGACCCGATCGATCGCGTCAATGGCGGTTTGGTGGGCGAGACCACGCATGGTGGCCTGGCGGAATTGTGCCGCGTTGGCGCGCATCAACTGATCAAGTTGCCGGATGAAGTCAGCTTTGCCGAGGCCGCCGCATTGCCGGTCGCGTATGGCACCGCCTTGCGCATGATGGAGAATGTCGGCCGCATCCAGCCTGGCGAGAAGGTGCTGATCCTCGGTGCCAGCGGTGGCGTGGGCGTTTGCGCGGTCCAGCTCGCCAAGCTTGCCGGCGCAACGGTCATCGCCGCCGCCGGGTCGCAGGAGAAGGCGGATCGCTTGCGTGAATTGGGCGCTGACGACATCATCCTTTATACCGAGGAGGATTTCGTCAAGGCGGTCCACACGCGCTACGGCAAACCCGCGCGCCGGCGCAGCGCCACTGATGGCGGTGGCGTCGATGTCGTGGTGAATTTCACGGGCGGCGAAACCTGGGTGAAGTCGCTGCGTTGCCTGCGTCTGGGCGGCCGCATTCTCACTTGCGGCGCCACCGCGGGCTTCGATCCCAAAGAGGATCTGCGCTTCATCTGGACCTTCGAATTGAAGATCTTCGGCTCCAATGGCTGGGAGCGGGAGGATCTGTATCGGCTCCTCGAATTGGTGCGCAGCAAGCAACTGAAAGTCCTGATACACAAGCAGTGGCCGCTTGAGGAAGGCGCCCAGGCCCTGGCATCGCTGGAAGACCGCAAGGTGTTCGGCAAGGTATTGGTGGGTGCATGAGCACGCCGTCGCAAGACAAGCTCGACGCCGCCGGCATACAGGGCTTTTTCGACCGCTCGCCTTTCATCGCGCTGCTGCGTCTTGAAGTGCAGGAGGTCGACCACGAGCAGGGCACGTTGCAGGTGAGGGCTCCCTTCCGTCCTGAGTTCGAGCGCGGTGCGAACAGCAAGCAGTGGCATGGCGGTCCATTGGCCGCGATCATCGACACCGTAGGCGACTTCGCCGTCGGCATGCAACTAGGCCGCGGGCTGCCCACCATCAATTTTCGCGTCGACTATTTGCGTCCCGCCATCGATACCGATCTGCTCGCGGTGGCACAGGTACGTCGTGCCGGTAAATCGGTCGGCGTCGCGGATGTCGACCTCTTCAACGATAAAGGCGTTCTGGTGGCCATTGGACGCGCCAGTTACTCCACATTGGCCTGATACCGCAACGCCATGGGAATCATCATGAACAACAAAGGTTTGTCGCGCCGCGAGTTTTTGATCCGCGGCAGCGCCGTTGCGGCCCTTGCGGCCAGCTATAGCTGGTCGCCCTCGGCGTTCGCGCAAACGGCTGAGCCGCGCCGCGGCGGCACCCTCGTCGCCACCTGGGGCGGACTGGAGCCGCAGGCGCTCTTCGTGCCCGGCGGCGGTGGTTCCAGCCCCTTCCAGACGTCCACCAAGATCCTGGAACGCTTGCTCAAACTGGACGAAAAACTGGCGTTCCAGCCCGTACTCGCCGAGAGCGTCACGCCCTCGGCCGACTTCAGGAAATACACGATCGTCCTGCGCAAGGGCGTGAAGTGGCATGACGGCGCGGATTTCGATGCGCGCGACGTCGTGTTCAATTTCCAGCAGCACTGGAAGCCCATCTCCGCCGGGATCGCGCTCAAGGCCTTGAACAAGGTCGAAGCCACCGACAGCCATACGGTGCTGCTGACATTCGACCAGCCGACGCCGGAGTTCTTCCTGAAGTCCACGCTCGCGGGGCAGTATCAACTCGTCCTGCCTCGCCACCTTTACGAAGGCAAAGACGTCATCACCAATCCGCTGAACAATACGCCGGTGGGTACGGGGCCATGGAAATATGGGCAGTGGGTGCGCGGCAGCCACGTCCAGTATGCACGCAACGAAGCTTACTGGCGCGCAGGCCGTCCGTATGTCGACAAGCTGATCATCCGTTGGTGGGCCGACCCCGCCTCGCGCGGCGCGGCGCTGGAAACCGGTGAACTGGGGCTGGCCTATTCCAACCCGGTGCCGGCGCGCGATATCGACCGTCTGGTAAAGACGGGCAAGGTAACGGTGGACACGCGTGGCTATGAGAATTCGGCGTGGACGGTCACCGTCGAGTTCAACCAGCGGCGCGACATCGTGAAGCGCAAGGAAGTGCGGCAGGCCATCCTGCACGCCATCGACCGCCAGTTCATCGTCGACACCATCTATTTCGGTCGCGGCAAGCCCGCGATCGCGCCGGTGTTCAGCAGCAATACGCTGTTCTACACGGAAGATGTCCCCCGTTATGCCTTCGATCCGAAGAAGGCAGCCGCGCTACTGGACGCAGCGGGTCTGCCGGTGAAGGACGGTAAGCGCTTCACCGTGAATCTGCTGGCGGCCGCGTGGTTCGAAGAGAACGCCAAGCTGGGCCAGTACCTCAAGCAGGCGCTGGAAGACGTCGGCATTGCCGTCAAGCTGGATTCCGCTGATCGCGCCACGGCGCTCAAGCGTATCTACGGGGATTACGACTACGACCTCGCAATCTCCAACTTCACCGCACCGCTGGAACTGGTGCCTACCGTGACGCAATTCTTCACCACCGACGGCATCGTCAAGGGTGCGGCTTTCCGCAATGCGACGGGGTATTCGAGCAAGGAGATGGACGAGCTGGTCGGCCGTCTCACTACCGAGACCGATCCCACCGCGCGCAAGAAGCTGGCAGCCGATTTCGCCAAGCTGGCGTCGACCGATGTCCCCATCGTTCCTCTGGTGGAGATGCAGTCTTTCACGCTGGCGGGGAAGAAAGTGCGCAACTTCACGACGGGCGCCAACGTGCAGGGGGAATCCCTGGACGACGTCTGGCTGGACGCTTGAGGACAACGCATGATCGTCGGTCTTATCCTGCGCCGCCTCGTTCAGGCCATCCCCTTGCTGCTGGGCGTCGTGGTCCTGAATTTCACCTTGATCCAGATGGTGCCGGGCACGTTTCTTGACGTGATGACCGCCGAGCAGCAGGTGACCGATCCGGCGCTGATAGACCGCTTGCGAGTGACGTACGGCCTTGATCAGCCGCCGTCCATGCAGTTGGTCAAGTACGTGGCGTCGGTCGCACGGCTGGACTTGGGCTATTCATATCGCCACAACCTGCCTGTGCTCGATGTCATCATGGCGCATCTGCCCGCCACCTTGCTCCTGATGTTGGCCGCGCTGGCGGTGGCCGTGGTGGTGGGTACCGCCGCGGGCATCGTCTCGGCCATGAAGGTGAACACCTGGTGGGATACCGCGGTTTCGATATTCGCGGTGCTCTGTTTTGCCGCGCCCAGCTTCTGGTTGGGCATCATGTTGATCATTCTGTTCTCGGTGAAGCTGGGCTGGTTTCCCGTCGGCGGCATGGTCACCATCGGGCTGGACGGCGGCTTCTGGACGCAGACGCTGGATATCCTGCACCATCTGACACTGCCTGCGTTGACGTTGGGGCTGTTCTACAGCGCCAACTATGCGCGCGTCATGCGTGCCTCGATGTTGGAAGTCAGCCGCATGGACCACGTGCGCACCGCCTATGCCAAGGGACTAGGACGGGGGACGGTCGTGCTGAGGCACGTCGCCCGCAATGCCCTGCTTCCCGTCGTTACTTTGTTCGGCCTGCAACTGGGCGCCGTGCTGGGCGGCAGCATCGTGGTCGAGGCGGTTTTCAGTTGGCCCGGCATCGGCGGCGTGCTGTTTGACAGCGTCATGAGCCGCAACTACCCGGTAGTGCTGGGCATCCTGGTGATGAGTTCGGCGGTAGTGATCCTGGCGAACGTTTTCGTGGACATTCTGTACGCGCGGCTTGATCCGCGTATCAAGGCGCATTGACATGGATCGTTCAGCAACCTTGCCGTTGGCACCCGTCGCCAGCCGGCGCCGCAAAGATCATTTTCTCACCCGCTTCGCCCGCAACCGCGGGGCGCTGGTGGGCGCCGTCGTGCTACTGGCGGTCATCCTGCTGGCGCTTGCAGCCGACTTGCTGTACCCGGGCAATGCCTTGCGCATCGTGGCGGCACCGGAGATCTGGCCTTTCTCATCGTGGCGCTATCCGCTGGGCACCGATTCGCTGGGACGGGACATCACGGCCATGATCGTGCATGGCGCGCGCGCAACGCTTTTGATTGGCCTCGTCGCGGCGTTCACCGCTACTGTCATAGGCGTGACCGTGGGCGCGGCGGCCGCGTGGATGGGCGGCTGGACGGAGGAGGTGTTGATGCGGCTGACCGAACTGTTCCAGATCATCCCCAACGTGGTCTTCGTTTTGACCATCGTGTCTGTGCTGGGTCCGCATATCGGCAACATCACGCTGGCGGTGGGCCTGGTGTCGTGGCCGCCCATCGCCAGGCTGACGCGTGCCGAGTTTCTGTCGTTCAAGGAACGCGAGTTCGTGCAGGCTTGCCGGGCGGTGGCGTTGAACCCCCTGCGCATTGTCTTCGGGGAGATTCTGCCGAATGCGTTGCCGCCCGTCATCGTGATGGCGTCGCTGGTAGTGGCCGGCGCCATTCTCTACGAATCCGTCGTGTCTTTTCTCGGCCTGGGCGACCCCAACGTGGCCAGTTGGGGGCGTATGGTCGGCGAAGGGCGCAGCCTGATCCGGTCTTCCTGGTACCTGTGCGCCGTGCCCGGCGTGGCCATCATGCTCATTGTCCTGGCTTTGAACCTGGTCGGCGATGGCCTCAACGACGCCTTGAATCCCAAACTACGCAAGCGTTGAAGGCCTCGGCGTTTATCTGCTTCCTCATTTTCCGCGCATGCTCATGTCTGATTCCCTCTATAACCTTGGCGACCTCAACAACAGTACGCTGTCGCTCGACCTACCAGCGATTGTTGACCTGCGCGATGCCGCGGCCCCGCGCCAGTACAGCCACGCCGACGTACGTGCCCTGGCCGGCGGCGTGGCGCGCTGGTTGCAGGCTCAGGGCCTGCCGCGCGGCGCCAGGGTCGCCATCGCATCACTGAACCGGGCGGAATACCTGGTCAGCTACTTCGGCATCATGCGGGCTGGCTATGTCGCCGTTCCCATCAATATCAAGCAGCCGCAGGAAACCCTTGACTACGTCCTGCACGACGCCAACATAGCCCTGGCCTTTACGGATGGACCCCGCCGCGGGGCTTTCGCCGGCCGCGTGCCGGTGGTCGACTTCGACGATGCCGGCCCGGACGGATTCGCGGCGCGTATCCAACCGGCTGATTTCGAGAGCGTGCGGCCCGCGGCGGACGAAGCCGGCCAGATGCTGTACACGTCGGGGTCGACGGGAAAACCTAAAGGCGTGCCACTGACGCACGCGGGGCAACTATGGGCGCTGCGGGTGACGGCTCTGCCGCATCGGCCGGAACAGGAACGCTTTCTCCTCGCCCAGCCCCTGTTTCACATGAACGGCCTGTTCATGGCGAAACGTGCCTTCGCCATTCACGCGCAAGTCGTGATCCTTCCGGGCTTCGACGTGGATACCTATGTGGACGCGCTGGAGCGGTATCGCGTTAGCATCCTGACCGCGGTACCGACCATGTTCGCCCGCATCGTCAAGGATCCGGAGCGTCTGCGGGGACGGAATTTTTCATCCCTGCGGCGCGTCATGTTGGGCTCGGCACCCATGACGGAGGACTTGCTTCAGCGCATCCGCGACGCCTTCCCCGACACGCAGTTCAGCCACGGTTACGGCACGACCGAAGCCGGCCCGGCCGTCTTCGGCCCGCACCCGGACGGCATTGCCACGCCGGGTCTGGCACTGGGCTACCCCTTGCGGTTGGACCAGGTGCGCCTGGTCGACGGCCCCAATGAGAATGAGGGCGTGCTGTTGATGCGCAACCCCGCGGTGCTCGCCGGGTACCACAACCTGCCGGAGAAGAGTGCGCAGGTGCTTAACGATGGCTGGTACTACAGCGGCGACGTGATGCGTCGTGACGCGCAGGGTTTTTTCCACTTCGTCGGCCGCGCCGACGACATGTTCGTGTGCGCCGGCGAAAACATCTATCCGGTGGAAGTGGAAAAGCTGCTGGAGCGCCATCCGGACGTCAGCCAAGCCAGCGTGGTACCGCTGCCGGATGAGGAGCGTGCCCACGTCCCGGTCGCTTTTGTCGTGCCGCGCGCGGGCAGCGCCTTGGATGCCGCCATGCTCAAGCGCTTCGCCCTTGAGCATGGCCCGGCGTATCAGCATCCCCGCCGCGTACGCTTCCTGCCCGAGCTGCCTTGGGCGGGCACCAATAAAGTCGATCGCAACGCCCTGATTCGCCTGGCGCGGGAACTGGAAGCCGGCCAAGCCTGGAACCGTATTGAAAAGGAAGTCTCAGCATGAGTCGTTTTGACCTGACCGGAAAGATCGCCCTGGTAACGGGCGCCAGCCGCGGCATTGGCCGCGCGATAGCATGGGCGCTGGCGGAGCAGGGCGCCCGGGTCATCATCCATTACAAGCAGGCGGAGGACGCCGCGGCGTCATTGGCCGGGCGAATCCGCGAGCAGGGTGGACAGGCTTGGACCGTCGCGGCCGACCTCGCCGCGCCTGACGGACACATCGTGCTGGCCACGGGCGTGGCGGCGATCTTGCGGGAGGCCGGGGCGGACGCGCTGGATGTTCTCGTGAACAACGCCGGCGTCGGCCTGCGGGCCCGCATCGCCGACGTGCGCCCGGAAGATTTCGATCGGGTCCTGCAGGTGAATCTGAAGACGCCCTTCTTCCTCATTCAAAAGCTGTTGCCCGTGCTTCGCGACGGCGGGCGCATCATCAACGTGTCTTCCATGGGTACCCGGGCGGCGTACCCGGAAATGAGCGTATACGCGCCCGCCAAAGCCGGCCTGGAAGCCTTGACACTGTTGCTCGCGGCGGAACTGGGCGAGCGCGGTATCACGGTCAATGCCGTGCTGCCTGGCGCGACGGCGACGGACTTGAACGAGCGTGCCCGCGATCCGGAAAAGGCCAAGGTCATCGCACAGACCGTTGCCCTTGGGCGGGTAGGGCAGCCTGACGACATCGCCGACATCGTGGCGTTTCTCGCCAGCGATGCGGGACGTTGGGTAACCGGTCAACGCATAGACGCTACCGGCGGTCAACGCCTATGAGCGCCCGCTCCCTCGTAACTTTGCTTTCCGCCTGAACCGCTCATCGTAATGACTGCCTTGCTTTCCATCCAGAACCTCACCGTCGCACTGCCCTCCGGTGGTGACCGTCCTTACGCCCTGGCGGACGTCGACCTGGACGTGCGCGCGGGCGAAATCCTCTGCGTGGTGGGCGAGAGCGGATCCGGCAAGTCCATGACCGCCGGCGCGGTGCTTGGACTGCTGCCGGATGGGGTGAGCGCCACCGGCGGGCGCATCCTGTGGGATGGCGAAGACCTGCTTGCCGCCAGTCCAGACCGGCTGCGCCGCCTGCGCGGCAGGGAAGTCGGCATGATCTTCCAGGAGCCGATGACCGCGCTCAATCCGCTGCGCACCATCGGTGACCAGATCGCCGAGGTCTTCCGCGCGCACACCCGGCTGGGCCGCCGGGAAATCAGGCTGCGTACGCTGGCGCTGTTGGATTCGGTGCGTATCCCCGACCCCACGGCGGCCTTGCGTGCGTATCCGCATGAACTGTCCGGTGGCCAGCGCCAGCGTGCCATGATCGCCATGGCCCTGGCATTGGAACCCAAGCTGCTGATCGCCGACGAGCCAACCACGGCCCTGGATGTGACGACGCAGGCGCAGATCCTGCACTTGATCCACGATCTGCAGCGGCGCAAAGGGACGGCGGTGCTGTTCATCACTCATGACTTCGGCGTTGTCGCGGAGATTGCCGACCGTGTGGCTGTCATGCAGCAGGGCAGGCTGGTGGAGAGCGGCCCCGCCGAGGCCGTATTGAACGATCCGGGCGACACGTACACGCGTGCGCTGATCGCCGCGGTGCCGCCGCTACAACCGGTGGTCCGCCAACGCCGCGGCAATGCGGCGGCGGCCCTGACGATTACCGGCTTGTCCAAGACGTATGGGAAGCGGCACTGGCTGAAGCGCCATGCGCGTGTGACGCACGCAGTGAATAACGTGTCTCTGGTCGTGCCGGCGGGAAGCACCGTTGGCATCGTGGGCGAGAGCGGCTCCGGCAAGTCGACCCTGGCGCGCAATGTACTTGGCCTGCTGCGGCCGGAATCGGGCGAAATGCGCGTGTACGGCGAAAGCGTCAGCTTGAATCATGCGGCGGATCGCCGGCGCCACGCGGCGCGGGTGCAGATGGTTTTCCAGGATCCCTACGGCTCGCTCAACCCCCGGCACCGGGTCGGCGATATCGTCACGCAGGGCCCGATCACACACGGCGTGCCTCGGCGACAGGCCTGGGACAAGGCCCGTGAGTTATTCGAACTCGTGGGACTGGGCGGGGATGCCCTCGACCGCTACCCGCATGAGTTCTCCGGTGGGCAGCGCCAGCGTGTGGGATTGGCACGGGCACTGGCGATGGAGCCTGAAATACTGGTGGCCGACGAACCGGTATCGGCACTTGACGTGTCGGTGCAGGCGCAGGTATTGGATCTGCTCGCCCGCTTACAGGAGCAGTTGAATCTGTCCATCCTGTTCATCACCCACGATCTTCGGGTAGCGGCGCAGGTGTGCGACCGGATCGCGGTGATGAAGTCCGGCGAGATCGTCGAACAGGGGGATAGCGCGCAGATCTTCCGCGCGCCGGCCCACCCTTATACCCAGGCCTTGCTGGCGGCGGTGCCCGGCCGTCTTTGGACGCCCCAGGCCGGCCAGCAGCTTTGACCGCGAGGTCATACCCGAGCGGCGGATGCACGCCAAGGGGCGGGCGCGTTCGGTACCTGACCACGGACGCTGAACGCGACCTCCGCGGGTTCGCGTTGTAGTTCTACACCGAAGCGGGCAACTGCGCGATGGCTGCCTAGGCCTTCGAATTTGTCGAACACCCCTTTGCGAACTGGCTATTCCGCGCCCTGGCCGTAGTCCCTAGCATTCATGCTCCCACATGATCAGGGTCTTTCCATGGCGCTTCCGCTCGAAGGCATCACTGTCGTTTCCCTGGAACACGCGATCGCCGCGCCGTTCTGTACTCGGCAACTGGCCGATTTGGGGGCGCGCGTCATCAAGGTGGAGCGCCCCGGCAATGGCGACTTCGCGCGTGCCTACGATCAGCGCGTCCTGGGTCAGTCTTCGCATTTCGTGTGGGTCAATCGCTCGAAAGAAAGCCTTGCCCTGGACCTGAAGCATCCCGCCGCGGCCGAGGTCGTGGCCCGGCTCATCGAGCAGGCCGATGTGTTGGTGCAGAACCTGGCGCCCGGCGCGGCCGCGCGTATGGGACTCGGCGCCGCGCAACTCATGGAAAAGCATCCGAAACTGATCGTCTGCGACATCTCCGGCTACGGGGACGACGGGCCGTACCGGGACAAGAAGGCGTATGACCTTCTGATTCAGAGCGAGGCGGGCTTCCTGTCCGTCACCGGGACGGAAGAAACGCCAGCCAAATCCGGCAACTCCATCGCGGACATCGCCGCCGGGATGTATGCCTATACCAACATCCTTGCCGCACTGATGCAGCGAGAGCGCACCGGCAAGGGATCGCACATCGACATCTCGATGCTGGAGTCCCTGGCCGAGTGGATGGGCTTCCCCATGTACTACGCGTTCGACGGCGCCGTTGCACCGCAACGCAACGGCGCATCCCACGCCACCATTTTCCCCTATGGTCCTTTCGCGGTCGGTGATGGCGGCGCGGTCATGCTTGGCATTCAGAACGAGCGGGAATGGCAGGCCTTCTGCGAGATCGTGCTGCAAGCCCCTGATGTCTACGAAGACAAGCGCTTCCAGGGTAATGCGCAAAGACATGCCAATCGCACGGTCTTGCAAGGCCGGATCGACGATATCTTCAGCACGCTCACCACGGACGAACTGATCCGGCGGCTGGACGAAGCGCGCATCGCCAACGCGCGCGTCAACGACATGGCCGGATTGTGGGCGCACCCCCAACTACAAGCGCGCGACCGCTGGCGCGACGTCGACACACCGGCAGGCGTTATCCCGGCGCTTTTGCCTCCGGGCAGACAGAGTGCATTTTCACCGAGAATGGGCCCCATCCCGGCGGTCGGCCAGCACACCCAAGCCATTCTGGCGGAACTCGGTTTTGATCACGAAGTGTTCATGCGCGATTTGCCGCAGCCGGCGGACACGGCATAGAAACAAAAGAAACCATCCAACGACAGGAGACAACATCATGATAATTAGAAGATTTGCATTGGCGATCGGCTGTGTATTCGCATTGGGCGCCGGCACGGCACACGCGGATTGGCCTGAACATCCGGTCACCATCGTCGTGCCGTTCGCGGCCGGCCAGACAGGCGACATGATTGCGCGCATGGTGGGCAAGGAACTGGAGGCCAAGTTCGGCAAGGCCTTTATCGTCGAGAATCGGCCCGGCAGCGGCGGAAGGATAGGCACCACTTACGCGGCGCGTGCCAAGCCCGACGGCTACACCTTGCTGATGACCAGCACGGGCCCCTTCGCGATTACGCCGGCCCTCTATCCCCATGACACCAAGTACAACCCCATCACGGACTTTGTCGGCATCGCGGAAACGGCCTCGACGCCGCAAGTGATTGCCGCCTCGAATGGCTCCGGTATCACCAGCTTCGCCGACCTGGTCAAGCGCGCCAAGGCCAAGGACCTGTCTTACGGTTCCGCCGGCAATGGCTCCTTGCAGCATCTGACCATGGAGCTGCTGAAGAAAGAGATCGGTTTCCCCATGGTGCATGTGCCCTATAAGGGCAGCGCTGAATCGAAGACGGCGCTCATCGGTAATACCCTGGAAGTGACGTCCGATTCCTTGCCGCCGCTGCTCACGAGTATCAAGGCCAACCAGATCAAGGCCCTCGCCGTGGTTGACGCGAAGCGCTCGCCTTATATTCCGGACGTGCCGACGCTAGGCGAGCTTGGTTTCCCCAAACTCAGCGCGGTCGCATTCTTCGGCCTCGTCGCTCCTCAGGGTACGCCCAAGGAGGTGGTACAGGCGATCAATAAGGAAGTGATTGCGATGTTCAAGACGCCGGCGTTCCAGGAGCAGATGCGCGCCCAGGCGCTGACGCCGCCGACGGAACGTACGCCAGAGCAATTCTCGGCTTATCTCGCGGAAGAAGTGGGACGTTGGAAAAAGGTTGTCGAACAAGCTAACGTCGTGGTTGATTAAAGGAGCGCCCCATGGTGAGAGAAGTCCTCGCAAGCCAAATTACAGATACCATCGCGAAATTATGCATAGATGCCTGTCATCTGCTTCCTGACAACCTGGTTCAAGGGTTTCACGATGCGGCGGAAAAGGAAGTGTCGCCGCTCGGCAAGTCCGTTTTGCTGAAGTTGATCGACAACGACAAGATCGCCCGGGAAAACAAGGTTTCCTACTGCCACGACACCGGCCTGACCATCGTGTTCATCGAACTGGGCCAGGACGTGCATGTGAGCGGCGGTGACTTCGAGGCTGCCGTGCAGGCCGGCGTCCGCAAGGGCTACGCCGAAGGCTTCATGCGCAAGTCCGTCGTGTCCGATCCTTTGCTGCGGGTCAACAGCAATGACAATACGCCGGCGGTGGTGCATACCGATATCGTCCCCGGCAGCGAGATTCATATCACCGTGCTGCCCAAGGGCGGCGGCAGCGAGAACTGGAGCACCATGAAGTTCCTGCTCCCCGGCGAAGGTGCCGAGGGGATCAAGAAATTCGTCCTAGCCGCGATCGAGGCGGCCGGCGGTGCGGCCTGTCCGCCGTTGACGGTGGGCGTGGGCATCGGCGGCAGTTTCGACAAGGTCACCGGTATCGCGAAAAAAGCCATCCTGAGAGACATCGGTGACCATCATCCTGCTCCGCATATCGCCGAGCTCG
Source organism: Bordetella sp. LUAb4 (assembly GCF_021325795.1). GTDB lineage: Bacteria > Pseudomonadota > Gammaproteobacteria > Burkholderiales > Burkholderiaceae_B > Bordetella_C. The sequence continues at coordinate 799,582 of NZ_JAHPZX010000003.1, forward strand.
AACGCGAGTTGCTGGCGTTGATCAACAAGACGGGTATCGGGCCGCAAGGATACGGCGGTTCGACCACCGCGCTGTGGGTCGCGGTCGAGACCTATGCCTGCCACATCACCGCACTGCCGGTGGCCGTCAACATCCAGTGCCACGCCAGCCGGCGTGCCAGTGCCACTATCTGAGTCGAGGTATCGCGATGGCAGTTCACTATCTGCAAACCCTTCTGGATGACGATGCCGTACTGGGCCTGAATGTGGGGGACGAGGTTTACCTGTCCGGCGTCATTCTCATGGCGCGCGACGCGGCGCACAAGCGCTTCGTCGATACGCTGGCCGCGGGCCAGCCGCTGCCGGTGGACCTGCGGGATCAGGTGCTCTTTTATGGTGGCCCCGGGCCGACCAAGCCTGGCCACGCGATCGGCGTGGTCGCTCCCACGTCCGCTTACCGTATGGATCCCTACGCGACCGTGCTGTTCGATCATGGCGCCCGGGGGGCGATAGGGAAGGGGCCGCGGGGCGAGGCGATCCGTGCTTCCTGCAAGAAAAATCGAGCCGTCTGTTTTTCCGCGATCGGCGGCATTTCAGCGACGCTGTTTTCCTGCATCCGCTCGGCGGAAGTGATTGCTTATGAAGATCTGAAGACAGAAGCGGTTCAACGGCTCGTGATTGAAAACTTCCCTTTGCTGGTCACGAACGATGCCTACGGTCGTGACATGTACGCGGAAGAGGTCGAGAAGTACCGCGCCGCGTTGCGAGAGGCCTGACCATGTCGCATCCCTCATCCTATCTATTCGTGCCGGGCAATCGGCCGGAGCGTTTCGACAAGGCGCTATCCGCGGGCGCTGACGCCGTCATCGTCGATCTCGAGGATGCCGTGCCGCCCGATGCCAAGGAAGCGGCACGTCGCGCGCTCCAAGGCTGGCTCCCGCATGCATCGTCGCAGGTGATCGTGCGGGTGAATGCCGCGGACACGCCCTGGTTCGCGGACGACCTGGCGGCGTGCGTCAGCCCTAATGTGGCGGCCATCATGTTGCCCAAGGCGGACAACCCGAGCGACTTGGCCGCGTGTACGCGGGCGGCACCGAACGCGCGGCTGCTGCCGCTGGTCGAGACGGCAGCGGGATTCGATGCGCTGCGATCGCTGACCGGGGCGCCGGGGGTCGAGCGTATCGTCTTCGGTTCGATCGACTTTCAGCTCGACCTGGGTATATCGGGAGAGGACGAGGCCCTGTTGTTCTTCCGGTCCCAGCTCGTCCTGGCTTCCCGGCTAGGTGGATTGGCCGCGCCGGTCGATGGGGTCACCACGGAAATTCACGATGCGGCGTTCGTGCAGGCGGAAGCCGCGAAGGCAAGGCGGCTGGGGTTTGGTGCCAAGCTGTGTATTCATCCCTTGCAGGTGGCGCCCGTAAATGCGGCTTTCCGGCCCACGCCGCAGGAACTGGATTGGGCCAGGCGCGTGTTGGCAGCATCGGATCAGGCGAAGGGCGCCGCCGCGGTCGTCGACGGAAAAATGATCGATCGGCCGGTGGTCTTGCGGGCGCATGCAATACTCGCACGGGATAAGTGAATCATCATGATCCCTGCCATCGATAAACCATGCTTCCCGACCTTGATTCCATTGCGCTTTTCGTCAAAGCGGCTGAGCTGCGCAGCCTGACGCGCGCGGCCGCTGCGTCTTCCATGGGCCTGGCGGCGGCCAGTCGCCGCATCTCATTGCTGGAACACCGCCTGAAGTGCTCGCTGTTCGACCGTTCGCACAAGGGGGTCGAGCTGACACCCGCTGGGTTGACGCTGCTGCACCACGCCAAGCAGTTGCTCATACAAGTCAATCAGATGCAGGCGGACCTCGATGAACATGGATCGGGGCGCCGCAGCGCGTTGAGGGTGCAGGCAAACACGTCGGCCATGGCACAGTATCTTCCAGCGGACCTGGCAAGCTTCAATACCGAGCACCCGGATGTGAACCTGACGGTCAAGGAACGTTGGAGCGACCAGATCGTGCAGGCCTTGTTATTGGGCGAAGCGGATGTCGGCATCATCAATTCGGGTGGATCGCTCGAAGGCCTGGAGTGCCAGCCCTATCGTAAAGACCATCTTTGCGCGGTGGTGCCGCAGGATCATCCGCTGACCAGGCATGGCGAAGTCTGGTTCGAACAGGTGCTCGACTATCCCCTGGTTGGCCTGGAGTACGGCGCGTCGCTGATGGACTTGTTGGCGGCGCAGGCCGGCCTTGCCCAGAAAGCGCTCAAGCTGCGCGTCCAGATGCAAGGTTTCGAGGCCGTCTGCCGCATGGTCGAAGCGGGCATGGGTATCGGTGTCCTGCCCAAACATGCCGCCGAGGCCTATCTGCAAGGCATGCACCTTGAGATACGCCCTCTGAGGGATGAATGGGCGAGCCGGCAGATGCTGGTCTGCACCGCCCGCGGCCGGGAAAAATCGGATGCCTTGGTCAAGCTCGTACGGGCGCTTTCGCACGCGTTGCGCGACGCGGGCTGAGGCCGCTGCCAGGGCTGCTCCCAACAGCGTGTGCCGCAGCGCATCTGCCAGGGTCGGGATTCGTTGCTGTTGCCCCGACCAAAATCGGGCATCCATGGAATTGCGCCAGATCACGCTTTAAACGGCCTTGACCTCGCCGCCATCCATGCGCAAGGTCGAGCCTGTCATCCAGCGCGCGCCCGGCGAGACCAGGAAAGCCAGCAGATTCGCGATCTCTTCCGGCTCGCCATACCGCGCGATGCCCGCGTCTTGCGGAAACTTCACCAGGGCCTCCTCGACCGTCGTGCCATGGATCGAGGCCCAGTGTTCAAGGTAGGAGCGGCGGCGGCCTGTCATGACAGGCCCCGGCAACACGCTGTTCACTTGCACGCCGTCGGTAATGCCCCGGTCGGAAAACGCTTTTGCCAGCGCAACGATCGCTGCGTTGACCGTTCCTACCGCCGCATACGGCGCCTTGGGTTGCAATGCGGAATTGCCCGACATCAAAACCACCGAGCCTTGCGCCGCCTTCAACGCCGGCCACGCCGCGATGGTCAAGCGCCGAGCGCCGTGCAGCTTCAATGCGAAACCGTCATCCCACTGCTCGTCGGTCATGTCGAACAGGTCGATCTGCGCCACCGCCCCTGCGATGTTCAACAGGACATCGATACGCCCGTACGCCTGCAATGCCCGGTCGACGACGGCCTTCGCGGCCTGGGGCTGCGCCAGGTCTACCGCCAGGATTTCAGCGTGCCCTCCGGCGGCTTGCACCAACGCCGCGGTTTCTTCCAGATTGGCGCGGTTGCGCGCGACCAGCACAAGGCCGTCGAAGTCCTTGGCCAGCCGGATGGCGGCGGCGCGGCCGATACCTTGGCTGGCGCCTGTCACGACAGCTACTGAATTCGTCATTTTCATTCTCCCTGGTTCAACCGTGCACCACGACCATTTTTCCGCCCGCTTCGTTTGCTTCCATCACGCGATGCGCTTCGTGGATTTCATCGAAACGGAAAACGCGTGAGGGCTTGGCCTTCAATCGGCCTGCCGCCACATCCTTGGCGATCTGTTGCAGCGGTACGTCCGAAACTGGAAAACCGGGTGTGCCGAACACGAAGCTGCCGAAAAAAGTCAGATACACCCCGCTCGACATTTGCAGCAGCGGATTGAAATCGGCGATGGGCGCCAGGCCACCCAACCAGCCGGCCAGGCAGGCCTTGCCACCCCGGCGCAGCATTGCCAGTGAATCCAGGATGACGCTGTTGCCGACCAGGTCCAATACGGCATCCAGCTTGCCTGACTCAGCCAGGCGCTTGGACAGATCGGGTCCTTCCAGCTCGGCGCGCACCGCGCCCAGTTCTTCCAGCATGGAAAAACGCTTGGCGCTACGCGTGGTCGCGATGACCCGGGCGCCCGCATTCACCGCCATGTTCACCGCGGCCTGGCCGAACGACGACGTGGCGCCGCGGATCACGAGGGTCTGGCCGGCTTGCAGGTCCAGGTTGCGGAACAGGCAAGTCCACGCCGTTGCATAGGTTTCCGGGATCGCCGCCAGCTCGGCCCAGGATAGGTCCGATTCGATCAGCGCAACGTTGGCGACGGGCACCCGGGTGAATTCCGCATAGCTACCGTTGATCGTGCGTCCCATGCCGCCCATCAAGGCGGCCACCTTGGTCCCCACCGGGAATTCTCCGCCGGGGCAGGACTTCACCCTACCGACGCATTCGATACCGCTAACGGGCGCCGCCTCGGCCCACTCGCCTCGCCGCATATGCATTTCCGCGTGGTTCAGGCCGAAAGCCTTGATTTCGATGACCACATGGCCTTCCATGGGTTCGGGTTCCGGCAGGTCCCGATAGACAAGGCTGTCGATAGGGCCGAATTTCTCCAGCACGATTGCTCGCATGATGACGCTCCAATATCAATCTCTGAATAGAACAAAGGGATTCGAATGTGCGGCCGCGGGTCTATCGGCGCATGGGTCTGTTGGTGGTGTAACCTTGTTAACCGTATTAAATAGGTTACTTATAAAAATGCTAACCTGTCAACAATCAATATTGAGGTTACAAAAAAGGTTGCTGCCATGGCTCACACGCATCCCCCCGCCATCTTCATCGCCGACGCGATGGGGCTGGATTTCCTGAATTCGATTGCCACGCCTGTGAACACGCCGATCGATTGGATAGATACCGGCGCAGGCCTGTTGGCCTGGATGGAGCAGGCGGGCCTGGTCCCGGCGCACGAAGTGGCTGCGATACGCAAGCAGGCCTTGCCCGGTGAACTGGATAGCGTGGCAGCCCAGGCGCGCAGTCTGCGGGAATGGTTCAGGGCTTACGTGCGGGAACGCATGGGGCGCCCCTTGGGTAGGGCCGACGTTGCTGGGCTGGAGCCATTGAATACGTTACTTGAGAGAGACGAGGGCTATAGCCGGGTGGTCTCGGCCGACTCAGGAGAAGCGGGCGGCGAAGGGGACGGTTTGGAGCGGAGGCTGTTGCGCAGGTGGCGCAGCCCGGAGTCGCTGTTGCTGCCCATCGGCGCCGCGCTGGCCGATTTCGTCTGCGACGAGGATTTCACGTACGTGAAGGCATGCGAAGGCGAAAGCTGCACGCTGATGTTCGCCGACCACACGCGCGGGCATCGCCGCAGGTGGTGCAGCACGGCTGTGTGCGGCAATCGCGCGAAGGTGGCGGCTCACCGTCAGCGGCAGAAGTCGAAGGTCGCGCCCAGTGCCATCCGTCCGGGTCGTCGCTAGACGGCGGTGCGCCTGACCAACCGGCCTTCATGAGCGCCGGTCGCCAAGACTGACCTCGCAGGGTGGAAGTCGACTGGGTCAAGGCAGGGAGCACGCCCGGGCATCGAGGCCAGCGTCTACCCAGCCTGGTCCAGCAACTCGACGAACCTGTCTGCCAGCGTGCTTTTACCGGATGCGCGCCATACGACGCTGGTCACGGAGCGCGGCAGGCTATCGGCGTCGCGGATTTCCAGGTAACGCACGTCGCGGAAGCGGATGTTGCTGACCTGTACCGGCAGCAGCGCAATCCCCGCACCGGCGGACACGCAAGACAGGGCAGTCATCGTGTGACCGACCTCCTGGCCGATGCGCAATGGGAAGCCGGCGGCACGATAGGCTGCCCGCAGGTCGGCACGCAGGCCGGGCATCAGATCTTCCCGGAACGTGATCAGATCGTACGAACAGAGATTACGGAAATTTATCTTGCTGGCGCGCGGTGCTGGAAAATCACGCGGAACCACCGCCATCAGTTTGTCTTCACGTAGCACTTTCTCCTTCAGCCAAGGCGACGATGGAAAGGGCGGATGCATGAATCCTACGTCTATCGTGTTGGCGCGCAACGCTTCCGCCTGCTCCAGATTTCCCATTTCCTTGATCACGATCTGTATGCGAGGAAAATGTTGGCGCATCAGCGTCATGGCTTGCGGAAGCAGTACGTAGAGGCCCCCCGTCACCGTGCCGACGGTCAAGCGGCCGGCCTTGCCTTTGGCCCGCTCGCGCGCCCGTTCGATGGCCCCTTCCAGCAGGCCGACGCCGTCGATGACGTCTTCCCGGAAGGCGATGCCGGCCGGCGTCAATTGGGCGCCGCGGCGCGTTCGCTCGAACAGGCGCGCGCCGACCTCGGCTTCCAGTCGCGATATGGACTGGCTGACCGCTGGCTGGGCCACACCTAGATGGGTGGCGGCCGCAGTCAATGTGCCGTATTCCGCCACCGCTAAAAAATGCCTTAGCCGGCGCATTTCCATAACAATTCCTTATGCAAATAGAACCGCCGGCCGCGTTGGATAACGCTGGCCGCGTCCATAGAATTCGTCATGCGGGGCGATTCCGACATCAATCAGACTGCGCCGTATCCATCATTTCTTATTCTAATTGGCATCCCCGCCGGTCCCGGTGGCGCGTCCTGGGCGCGCCTCGATAACCGTGCCGGCCGGCTGCCGCATCCGCAAGGAGACCTCATGGCCAGCAAAGGCAAACAGCTGCGCGCGCTGATCGACGCGCCGCAAATCCTCATCGCTCCAGGCGTCTACGACGGTTTCACCGCGCGGTTGATAAGCACGCTGGGTTTCAAGACGGCATCCGTTTCCGGCGCGGGGGTCTCCGAAAGCCGCCTGGGCTATCCGGATCGGGGCATCATGGGCTATTCCGTGAACGTGGAAACCTGCCGCAGTCTCGCGGCTGCCTGTCCAGATCTGTTGTTGCAGGGCGATGCCGATACGGGGTACGGCAACGAAATGAACGTGCACTTCACCGTACAAGGGTTCGAGGACGCGGGTATGGCGGCGGTCATGATCGAAGATCAGGCCTGGCCCAAACGCTGTGGGCACATGGCTGGCAAGAGCGTCATCGACGCCGACGAAATGGTCAGAAAAATCAGGGCGGCCGTCGCGGCGCGCCGTGACCCGGACTTCGTCATCAAGGCGCGCACGGACGCCGCGGGGCCGCTCGGGCTGGAAGAGGCCATCCGCCGCCTGAATCTCTACGCCGAGGCGGGTGCCGACCTTTTGTTCGCCGATGCCTTGCTCACGCCCGCGGCCATCGAGCGAGTGGCGCGCAATGTACCCAAGCCTCTGACCGTGAACATGGGGCTGGGTATACGCTCGCGGCCGACCACGCCTTTGCTGACGCCGCGGCAATTGCAGGACATGGGCGTCGCGCAGGTCAGTTATCCCCGTATGTTGAGCACCGCGGCACTGATGGGGATGACCAAGGCCATGAACGTCTTCATGACGGAGGTCCTGGAGAAAAATAATGTGGTGGATCGGCCCGATCTGCTGATCAGCTTCGACGAGCTGAACCGAATCATGGGTGTAGAAGAACTGGATAGCCTGGAACAGGCCTATTCAAAATAAATACGCGGTCGCGGGTAAGGAGACAAAGCATGTTGAATAACAATACGGATGTGGCAAGGCGAGGCTTCGGCTGCCGCCTGCTGGCAGTATTCGGCGCGGCAGCCGGCTTGATACTGGCGCAACCCTCGGCGTGGGCGGACTATCCCGATAAGCCGATCCGGCTCATCGTGGGCTCCAACACGGGGGGCGGCGGCGACACGACAGCCCGCGTGGTTGCGGAAGCACTATCCAAGAAGCTGGGCACGTCTATCATCGTCGACAACAGGCCCGGCGCATCCGGCAATATCGGCGCCGCCTTCGTTGCGCGGGCGGAGCCGGACGGCTACACCCTGCTGTTCGCCTATACGGGCCATGTCATCAATCCCGCCCTGTTCTCCAATATGCCCTTCGACACGGTGAAGGACTTCCGCGCGGTCGGCAAGATCGGCGACAACCAGTCGATGCTGGTGGTCAATGAAAAGATACCCGCTCAGACCTTGGCAGAGTTCATCGGGCTGGCCAGGAAACAACCCGACCATTATTCCTTCGCGTCCCTGTTCGGTACGGATCAATACATGACGGCCAGGCTGTTGGCCCAGTCGCAGGACGTCAAATTCCTGTTCGTCCCTTACAAGGGGAACGCTGCTGCATTGAACGACGTGCTGAGCGGGCAAGTGGATGCCATGGTCAACACGGTAGGCGTGACGGCGCCGTTTGTGCGGGCGGGCAAGCTGCGCGCGCTGGCGGTCATGAGCAAAACCCGCAGTAGCTTGCTGCCGGAAGTGCCCACGCTGCAGGAAGCCGGCGTTCAGGGCGTGGCCAGCGGCGGTTGGTATGGCCTGATGGCGCCGGCCGGTGTGTCGGATGCGGTGATCGCCAAACTGGGAGCCGCCTTGGCGGCTGTGCTGACTGAAAAGAAAGTCGGCGAGGACATGCGCAAGCTGGGGGTCGAGCCCAGTTACGTGCCAGCCCAGGCGTTCGATGCCTTCATCAAGGCCGAAGTCCCACGCTGGCAGAAATTCACAGCCGACGCGGGCATCAGGCCTGAATAAGCCGTCACAGCCGGAGAAACCCCATGGTTCGTCCCACTCTGAATTTTTCCACATACTACCCGCAGATAGACGAGATCTCGGATGCCGATCTGCGGGCCAAGACGCATGCCGTCCTGCAGGACATCTGGCAGGCATCGTCCTGGCAGTCGCTGGAGGACGTGCCTACTTCCAGGGAGATTCCCTATCCCAATCTGCCGCACACCCAATGCGTCGTTGAGCTGTCGCTGGCTATCGCCGACATATTCCGCAAGTATCATGGCGTCGAGACGGATCGCGATCACCTGATCGCCGCCGCGGTATTGCAGGATGCCAGCAAGCTGGTGGAGTATGCCCCCGGCGAGGGAGCAGACTCCGTGCAGCGCACCCCTATTGGCCAATGGACGCCACATGCCTTCTGGTGCGCCCATCTTTGCGCGCTGCACGAGATGCCCATGGCTGTCACCAACACCATACTGACACACTCTCCACAGGCCGCGCAGTTCCCCCAGACCATCGAAGGCAAGATCCTGTATTACGCCGATCAACTGGACGTGATCGCCATATACAAGGACCGCTGGACGAAGAAGCTGTTCGTCACCAAGTAAGGGGATGCGCGGCCCGGTGATCGCGCAAGCACGGGCCCGATATCAGCGTGCGACGAGCACGGCTTTTCCCGTCATGTCACCCGCTTCCACCCAGGCATGGGCTTGCTTGAGACCGGCGGCATCGATGCCGTCGATGCGTCGCGTCAAGGTGTGCTTCAGGTCACCGCGGTCCACGAGTTCCGCGACGCGACGCAGCAAGGCGTGCTGACGATCAAGCGTGGCCGTAGCAAAGATCGGACGCGTGAACATCAGTTCCCAGTGAACCGAAATCGATTTCGTCTTGAAGGGGCGGATGTCGAGGCTGACGGGGTCGTCGATCAGCGCGAATCTGCCTTCGGGGCGCAGTACTTCGGCGATCTGTTGCAGATAGCTGGCGCTGTCGTTCAGGCCCACGACATAAGTGACTTCGTCGACACCGAGCGCCTGTAATTGCGGCGCCCACGCTTCACGATGATTGATCACGTGATGCGCACCCTGAGCACGTACCCAGTCGCGGCTCGCGTCCCTTGATGCGGTGCCGATCACCGTCAGGCCGGTGAGTTGGCGGGCCAGCTGCGTCAGGATCGAGCCGACGCCGCCCGCTGCACCGACGATCAACAGAACGCCGTTTTCAGTGGGATCAGCGGTGTGGGCCTGGAGGCGATCGAACAGCAGTTCCCATGCGGTGATGGCCGTCAAGGGCAGCGATGCGGCTTCGGCAAAATCCAGCGTGGTGGGCATGGGGCCGACGATGCGTTCGTCGACCGCCTGCAGTTCGCTGTTGCTGCCCGGGCGGGTGATGTCACCCGCGTACCAGACGCGGTCGCCCGGCTTGAAATGGGTGGCGAGTGGGCCGACGGCACGGACGATGCCGGCCGCGTCCCAGCCGATGACGCGAGCCTGGCCTTGCGGTACGTCCCCATTGTTGCGAACTTTGGTGTCGACCGGATTGACGGACACCGCTTTGACTTCAACGAGGATGTCGTGGTCCTTGAGTTCCGGCGTCGGCAGCGTGATGTCTTCGAGCGCTTGGGGATGGCTGATGGGGTGATTCTGGTAGAAACCGACGGCTTTCATGAGAAAAGTCCTTATTCGTGGGCGTAATGCGAAAGTGCGGGGACGGGGAACGCCTGTAAGCGAAGCTGAGCGCGGTTTTCGGCGCCATTCTGCAAGTCGAAAGCTGATGGTATCCTTCGCCGATTCGGGTGGAAACACCCGCCATACCGAAACACTTTCGGCATTTCGACGAAAATGATCCGCTTCGACGACGTCCAGATATTCGTTCATACGGCGGAGCTTGGCAGCTTCTCGGAGGCCGCGCGGCGGCTCAATATCGCCCCGGCACATGCCAGTGCCTGCGTGCAGCGGCTGGAGAAGGCCCTTGGCGCGCGGCTGTTCACGCGGTCGACGCGCAGCATGCAACTGTCCGATGCCGGCGAGCGATACCTGCCGCACGCCAGGCTGATGCTCAGTGCGCACGCGCAGGGCCAGCAAGCGCTGTCGGCGGGACGCGCGGCGCTGAGCGGTCCTTTGCGCATCTCGGCGTCGTCCGATTTTGGCCGCAATCTGCTGCTGCCGTGGCTGGACGACTTCCAGCACCAGCATCCGGACGTCTCCTTGCATGTGCGGATCAGCGACCGCTCGGTGGACTTGGTACGTGAGCCGCTGGACGCCGCGGTCCGCTACGGCGCGCTGCAGGATTCGTCCTTGCTGGCCCTGCCGCTGGCCGGCCACAACCGCCGGGCGCTGTGCGCGGCGCCCTCGTACGTAGAACGTCACGGCGCGCCGGCCAGGGTCGAGGACCTGCGGCGCCACAATTGCCTGCGTTATGTATGGAGCGAACAGATCCACGAACGTTGGCGGTTCACGCTGCCTGGCGGCGACCGCACCGTCGCCGTCACGGGCAACCGCGTGAGCGACGATGCGGACCTGGTACGGCGGTGGGCCATCGCCGGCGAAGGCCTGATCTACAAGTCGCGGCTGGACCTCATCCCCGATCTGGCGGCCGGACGTTTGGTGGAGATCCTTTCGCCAGACCATTGCGAGCCTGCACCATTGCATCTGCTGTGCGCGCATCGCGCCCAACTGACGCCGGCGATGACGCAACTGCATGGATTCCTGCGGCAGCGGTGCACGGCCTTGCTCGATGGCTATCGTGGCGATACCGATTCGCCATGAAGGAACACCAGTCGAGGTCTTGGTACACATGGGATCACGATGCGCGACCGGCCCATGCGGCTCGCATCCATTCCGACGGTACTAACGAAAGGTCCTTCAAATGGAAGCCTCTTCATCCACCCTGAATGCAGCGTCCACTCAGAACGCGACGCCCACCCACGCAGCCGTGGAAAGTCCAGCTGGTCCGGGCCGGCGCCCCCGGCGCGCAGGCAGACGCGCATCGAAGCGCGCTGAGCCGCCTCAACGATCCGGAGCACGAGCTCCATCACTTGCGCGATAGGGTGAAAACCTTTCAAAAGCGCGATTCCAACGTGGTGCTCTACACGCTTAAAGATGAATTGCAGTTGCCCCTGCCTACCGACGTAACGGGAAAACGGGTGGATCAGCAACACATCAGCGATCTGGAATACAGGCTCCACGACTCGCCTGTGAAATTGAATAAAAAACTGGATAAAGAGCTGAGGTGGTCCAACCTTCTTAGAAATCATCCAGTCGAATCAAAAGTTGTTGTCAGCCCGCCGAGCGATCCGCGAAGCACCTCTGGCGTAACGAATCTTCCACCCGAGTGCAGGCGGTCATCCGTGAGACCCGAGGACGCCGACCGCTTTATCGTGACGCATGAAACCCCGCTTCCCGGGGTGGGGATAGCAGTAAAAAAGAATGTATGCGACAAGGAATTGGAAGACCGATCCTTCGCCGCCCTTAGCGATGACGCCACGGCGTGGGTCACCGTTAACGGTAAACAGGTGCCCCACCCCCGGTTCAACGGAGGCGTGGACCGCCGTGGAGGACTCATCATCGGGCATGGCGTCGATGGAGCCAATGCCAACGCGCGCGCTGTGGGAAATCACTATCTGGAAGGTGCGATGTGCGCGCGTCCGAAATTTACCCACATAGAGGTACCTAAAGGGACGGACCTCGCCGGTTGCTACATCGTCCAGGTCACCGACGGCGCCCACTACAAAATGTCGACGGACACTATCGCGCAGCGTGCAAGGGAAGGAGATGCGAACGGGTACATCCCCGCGGTCATCGCCTCGCAGATCAACAAGGAAGCCTGCATGTCGGGATCCAGGGATGACGTGACCGTCCTGGTCGCACGGCTGGACCAGCTGGGGCTAGCGCCGGCACCGACGGCTACCCAAGCGTAGCCGTTGTAGCGTTTCGTGCTTGACGACCAGCCCTAGCCCTAGCCCAGGCCCAAGCCGGGGCAGGGCTGAGGGCGACGCCCGGCTTGGGTGAAAACAAGAAGATCCCGCATCGGCAGTGGGGTCACCCGGGGGCTGACAACTAATACAAATATATAATTAGAATTAATTTGTAATAGTAGATAGCTATCGATTGTGTCGGAAATCCCTATCCGATATTCGATTGGATTCCCCTGCTGGAAGGCCCATATGCGCAGCTCGCTTTTTCTTTCTCGCCCTTTCCGTACGACCGGCGGCCGCATCATGCTCGGCTTCGCCCTTGTGCTGTGTTTGATGGTGCTTCTGACCGTGGTGGGTATCACCCAGGTCAACCGCATGAACGCCGGCCTGAGCGCCATCAACGACGTGTTCGGTGTCAAGCAGCGCTATGCCATCACCTTTCGTGGCAGCGTGCATGACCGGGCGATTGCCTTGCGCGACGCCGTGCTGGCGGGTCCGGACGAGTTGCGTCCGCTGGTCGCTGATATAGAGCGCCTGCGGCGCCAATACGCCGAGGCGGCCGCACCCATGGATGCGCTGTTCGCGCCGGGCACCGTGGTGTCGGCCAAGGAACGCGATACCTACGCCGCCATCACGGCGGTCGCGTTGCGTACACAGCCTGTCGTCGACAACCTGCTCGCCGCCTTGCAGCGCGGCGACGCGGCCAGCGCCAGGGGGCTGCTCGATCAGGCGCGCCCGCTGTTCGTGCAGTGGCTGGCGGCGATCAATCGCATGATCGATCTGGAAGAGGCACTGAGTAAAGAGCAGAGTGACATGGCCCGCCAGGTAGGCGTCGAATTCCAGCATTTGATGCTGGCCTTGACCGCCTTTGCCATCCTGGTGGGGGCCGGCCTGGCCTGGATCATCGCCCGCCGCATCACTCGCGCCCTGGGCGCCGAGCCGGGCGATCTCAAGCACATCGCGGATGCCGTGAGCGCCGGCGATCTGGGCAACGCGATCCATCCCCGGGACGGCGACACCCATAGCATTCTCGCGACGCTGGCGCGCATGCAGCGTGGCTTGGCATCCGTCGTGGGCGGTGTGCGCCAGCACGCGGATGCGGTGTCGGTGGTCAGCGTGCAGCTCGCCGACGGAAACGCGGATCTATCGGCGCACACGAGCAACGAAGCGCGTGTGTTGCAGCAAACGACGCAAGCGATGGAAGCGTTGACGGACGAGGTCAAGCGCAATTCCAGGAACGCCCAGGAGGCCGGCGAAATGGCGAGCCAGGCGGTCGAAGCCGCGCGGCAGGGCAGCCAGACCATGCACGGTGTGGTCGAAACCATGCGGGCGCTTTCCGAAGCGTCGACGCAGATCTCGGATATCACGTCCGTGATCGAGGGCATCGCCTTCCAGACCAACATACTGGCGCTGAACGCGGCGGTGGAAGCGGCACGCGCGGGAGAGCAGGGCAAGGGCTTCGCGGTGGTGGCCAGCGAAGTGCGATCGCTCGCCCAGCGCTCCGCCACTGCCGCCAAGGAAATCAATGTCCTGATCGGCCAGTCGGCGGACACCGTGCAGCGCGGTGTGGACCGCGTGGGCGAGGCCGGCAAGGCCATGGGCGTCATTTTGGACAGCATCACGCAGACCACGACGACGATGAACGGGATCGTTCAAGCCTCGGCCGAGCAGACAGAGCGCATCGAGCACGTAGCGCAGACACTGGCCCGGCTGGATGAGGACACGCAGAAAAACGCACAGCGTGTGGAGGAGGTTTCCGAAGGCGCGGTGGTGCTGCGCGAGCAAGCAACGGAATTGCGCCAGGCAGTGGCCGCCTTTCGCCTGACTGCCGCGGCGTAGGGGGGCGCGGCCTGAGGTGTTGCGGGCGCGCCAATGCGCGGAGCGCTTTATCGCAGCAGCGCGGCAATGCTCAAGAAGTGGCAGGCGCTGCCGCCGATCACGAACATGTGCCAAACCCCGTGGGCGTGGCGCAGCGCCCGGCGATTGCGGTAGAAGACGGTGCCGGCGGTGTACACCGCGGCGCCGCCCCACAGTGCCACGAGGCTGCGGGCGTTCATTTCCGGCATCACCGGGACCAGGGCCGCGACGGCGAACCAGCCCAGTCCTACATAGCGCCATACCGGCGGCTTGCGCGAACGGCCAAGCCAGACTTCATTGAGCAGGCCCGCCAGGCACAGCAGCCAGACGGCGCCGAGCAGGATCGCCAGTTTGAGCCCATTGAGGCAAAGCAGGGCAAGGGCGGTGTAGGTGCCGGCGATCAGCAGATAGATGGCGCTGTGGTCGACGATGGCCCAGGTTGCCTTGCTGGCGCCGCGCGTGCCGTGAAACAGCATGGAGCTGGCGTAGACCGTGAGCAGGGACAGGCCGTAGATCACGAACCCGGCCGCCACGCCGGGGCCACCCTGTTGCCACATCCGCGGGCCTAGCCAGGCCAAGGCGGCGGTAGCCAGGCAGAACCCGAAGACGTGTGTTGCCGTGTTGAAACGCTCGCCGTGATGCATGTCGACCTCCAACGGTCAGACTACACCGGCGGGTGTGACAAACTCAATACAAGCGAGGTGGATTCCCCGGCTTGCGCACGACTTTGATCGCGCCCCGTCCGAATCACTCGGCGGTGATGTTGGCGCCCTTGATGATGGTGGACCACTTGGCGGCTTGTTCATTGATGAACGTGCCGAACTGCTCAGGCGTTCCGGGCTTGGTGATGACACCCATGTCCGTAAGTACTTTCTGCACATCCGGGCTGTTCACCGCGGTGTTGATTTCCTTGTTCAGTCTGGCGATGATCTCGGGAGGTGTGCCTTTGGGTACCGCGAAGCCCCACCAGACTGTCGCTTCGAAGCCTGGATAGCCAGCGTCGGTAGCCGAGGGGACATCGGGCAGCAACGGCAGGCGGCTGGCGCTGCCGACCACGATGGCGCGCAGGCGCTCGGATTTGATCTGCGGCATTGCTTGCGGGGGATCCAGCAGCATGAACTGCACGCGTCCGGCCGTCAGGTCGATGATGGCCGGCGCTCCGCCCTTGTACGGGACGTGCAGCATGCCGACCTTGGCGACGGACTTCAACAGTTCGGAACCCAGGTGAGCTGAACTGCCGGGCCCGGCGGATGCATAGGCGACTTTGCTCGGATCCGTTTTCGCGACGTCGATGACGTCCTTCAGCGTGTGGAAGGGCGAGTCCTTCGGCACCACCATGATCAGCGGCGAGGAACCCAGATAGGCTACCGGTGCCAGCGCGGTCAATTCAGAAAAAGCACGCTTGGGATACAGCGCGGTGTTGGTGGCCAGGCCGTTGGCACCCAGCAGCAGGGTATAGCCGTCGGGGTTGGACTTCGCGGCGGCCTCATTGCCGATGCTGCCGTTCGCGCCGGCACGGTTTTCCACGATGACCGACTGGCTCATCTGTTGGCCCAGGTGCTGCGCCATCAGGCGGCCCAGGATGTCGACCGCGCCGCCGGGCGGGAAGGGCACGAACATGCGGATCGGCTTGTCGGGATAGTCGGCGGCTTGCGCGGGCGCGGCCAGAGGCAGGGCGCTTAGCGCCAGGGCGGCGGCGACCAGCCACCGCGGCAGATGGGATTGGCGTTTTTTCATCGTTTGTCTCGGCGTGCTTTGATATGGAGTGATGTCGGTCACGGTATGCGTTTTGTGATTACTTTGCCGCTTCGGGCCAGCCCAGCGCCCGGGACGCAGCCTTGCCCATGACCCATTCCCTGCTGTCCGCGTCGAGGAAGTCCAGGGCGAGGCGGAAATGATCCACGCACTCCTGGTAGGTGCAGGGCAGACGGGTGTAGTCGGAGCCCCACATCGTGCGCTGGGGGCCGAAAGCATCGAAGATGCGCCGCAGGTAAGGCGCGAGATTGGCGAAGGGATAGGGCTGGTTGCTGTAGCACGGCGCCGCGGACGTCTTCACGTATACGTTCTCGTAGCGCGACAGGGCCAGCAATTGGTCCAGGTCGGCGAAGCAGGCTTCGTCGCGCAGATTGCTCTCGCGGGCCATGTGGTCCAGTAACAGCTTCAAGCCGGGATGGCGCTCGGCAAGGCGGGGGATTTTGTCGACGTGTCCGGGCACGAATACCATGAGCGGTATGCCCAGCCGTTCGCAGGCTGCCCAGAACCAGTCCATGGGGCCTTCGTCCAGCCATCCGCTCCACTTGGGTTTGTGGAAAGTAAGGCGTATACCCAGCATGCCCGGCTGCTCGAGCCAATGCTCCAGGCGTTCACGGGCATCGGCGGCTTCGGGGTTGAAACGGCCCATGATGGCGAACCGGTCCGGATACCGCGCCGTCGCTTCCAGCGCGGTCAGGTTGTTGTCGCCGACCGGAGACGGCGGCACGATCATGGCACGCTGTACGCCGGCCGCATCCATGGTGGCAAGGAACTCCTCGGCCTGCAGCGGCTCTTCGCGATGCGGGCGGGCGCCTTCGACTGCCACGAACACCTTGCGCGCCACTTCTTCGGCCGGCCAGGGCCGGTCGGGCCGGTGTGCTTCCCATAGATGCACCTGGGTGTCGGTAATCTGCACGCTAGTCTCCCGCAATTCGCTATTGCCCGGGCAAGGAATACCCGGCTATTGAGTCGCCGATCATAATCAGCAACACGCCGCGATTAAACGGAATTTCCCATCTAGCTGCTATTACAAGAATGAATATCTGCGTGTGAGGGCGGGGGCACGGTGAAGTGATACGGCAGGGAGGGCGGGTGTTTTCCGCGTGCCTTTATGCATGCTTATTTCTGCATGCCTATTCATGTGGCCCTAATCGAATGGCTATCTGAGCGCTTATTTGAATGCGGCTGCCTTGGCGCTCTTGTCCAACGTTTGCGGCAGCAATTTCTGCATCAATTCTGCGGTCTGCCGGCCCAGGGCGGTTGCCGGACGTTCGGCGGAGGTCGCCAGCGCCAGCACGCTGCTCATGCGCGGCGATATGATGCGCCGCGCATTCAGCTTGGCGGCATCGGGGCCGATAAGCAGGGCATTCAAGGTAACGATGGCGTGTCCGAAACCCTGCATGACCAGATCCACGATGCCTCCCACCGCGTCTATTTCCAAGGCCACGGATATCTTCTTGCCCATATTCGCCAGGCGCGTCTCCACTAGCATGCGCATGGGATGCGGGCGGCTTGGAATGATCAGCGGAATGTCGGCCAGGGCCTTGAGGGGAATAGGGGCGCTGGACGCCGACCGGCGGCCCTGGCGGCGCTCGATCAGGAACAGCGGATCTTCGCGCAGGGGCACGAATTCCAGGCTGGGCGACGGCATGGGATCGTGCAGCACCGCCACATCGATGCGGCCAGCCAGCAGCCACTCATGTAGATGCACGGTCAGGCCTTCGGTAATGCACAGCGACGCGCGGGGAAACGCGCTTTTGAACTCGGCTACGAAGGGTGCGGTGATCAGGCGGCCGATGGAGTGCGGCACGCCGATGACGATGCGGCCCACCGGCGAGCCGCGCGCGTCTTCCACTTCCTGGCGAGCGCGTTCGAATTGCAGCAGGATGCCGCGGCCATGCGTCAACAGCCGTTTGCCAGCTTCGGTCACGCTGACGCCGCGGCCATTGCGGTAAAGCAGGGTCTGGCGCAGTTCGATTTCCAAGCGGCGTACCTGGCGGCTTAGCGCCGGCTGCGCGACGTCCAGAATGGCGGCCGCGCGCGTGAAACTGCCCAACTCCGCCACGTGAACGAAGTATTCCAATTGCTTGAGGTCCATATCGATCCTGAATTCAGACTGCGCTGGCTGCCTGTTTTCCGGCAGGCAGGGGCCGCCTCCAAGGGCGGATTGCCCCGCCAGATCCGGCAGTATCAGTTCAGGAATGTGACCATACCGTTGCTCAGGTCGTACATCGATCCGACGATCTTGATTTTCCCTTCCTTTTCCAGCCCGGCGAGGATACTACTGTTGCGCCGGATGGCGTCGATGGTGTGGCGCACATTGGTAATCGCCACCGCGTCGACGAATTCGGGGTTCTTGCCGCTACGGTCGCCGGCGTACTTGGTGGCCTCGACCGCGGGCTTGATGACTTTCAGCAGACCGGTCAGGTGGCCCAGCTCAACGTTGTCGATCGCACCAACGATGGCGCCGCATGCGGTATGTCCCATGACCAGGATGACCTTGGCGCCGACCGCCGCGCAGGCGAATTCCATGCTGCCCAATAAATCGTCATTCGAGATGTTGCCCGCGATTCGCCCGTTGAAGGTGTCTCCGATCCCTGCGTCCAGGACGATCTCGGCGGGTGCACGGGAATCGATGCAGCTGAGAATGACGGCTGCGGGGAACTGGCCTGATGCGCTGGCGCGTTTCTGGGCAAGGTAGTCGTGATCCTGGGACTTGCCTGCTCGAAAGCGCTCGTTCCCCTGTTTCATCATTTCGATGACCTGGTCCGGGGTCATCGCATCTCGTTGTGCCTGCGTCAGGGATGCTGCTTGCGCTGGGCGCGGTACCAGCGATACGGTTGCCGCCATTAGAGCGGCCGAGCCTGCTCCCACGCCGGCTTTCAGCCAGGTGCGTCGGCCAGGGACCAGAGGATGTCTTCCCATGCAACAATCTTTGATCGTTTCCATGAACTACCCCCTATACGCGGCTCACAAGAGACAGATCGCGGGTTGCGGCTATTCATTCATGGGCCGGCCCTGAACCAGCGGGTTTCAGGGCCCGTACATTCTGTTCCTGTTTGGCGTGGTGAACAACAGGTTCATCCGCGCGGCTAGTCGCGGTTCAGTTGCTCGTCAAGTTTCTTCGCCACGGCAAGGTAATGCTTGGCCGAAGCGGTGTTGCCCTCGCGCTTGTAGTTGTCGCTGACTCGCTTGGCGGCGGTTACCGCGACTTCGAAGCTGTCGTCGATATCGACCCGTTCTGCCTCTTTGGCGGAGCCGATTTCCTTGCCGTCGAACAGGCCGGCGCGGTAGCCATTGCCGTCATCGACCACGCCAATAATCGGGATGCCTGCGCGCACTTCGCCATAGAACGCGGGGCCGGCTTGATTGCTTTTGCGCGCGACGATCATCCCGACACCCGTGGCGATGCTGGTGATATTGGAGCACGGGCCGGTCCAGTACTTCGGTCCATCGCCCAATGACTCGGGCGCGACGAATTTGCAGTGGGTCGTGGGATCCTGCGACCATTTCAAGCTGGCGTCTGATCCGGCGCCGAGGGCGGATGTCGATGCCATAGCTATCGATACGGCAGCCAGGGCGACGATAGCGCGCAGATTCGTACGTGAGCCCGTGCTGCGTTCGCCCGGGTTCTTATCTTTGATTTGCACGGTACAAGACTCCTCGTAAACGGGGTGAGACGCGGCGCTCCCATCTGGCCGCCCTAGCTTGTACCTTGCATTTGGAATCCTATGGATGAGCAAAATGCTTCGAAAGGTAAGGGATAATTTAATCCTCCCGTCGCGCCTGTCCCTGAGTCTCATCGGCGTGTGCGCGCAAGGGCAGGACGAGCCTGGCCATGGCGGCGCCAATCACACTGCCCAATACGGTTTCCCACAAGCGTGCCAGCAGAACCGGCATCGAATGTTCTCCATTCACCGCCAGGGTGACGAGTAGCGTGAAGGCGAAGGCGCCGCAGGCGACGTCATAGCGTTCGGGCAAGGCCATGGCATAGACGATCATCGCCAAGGCAGCGGCGCACCACATGAGTAAGGGCGCTTGCGCGGCGAAGGGGAGGCAGATCAGGGCCAGCGGAACACCGACCAGCGTGCCGGCAATCCGGCGTCGAACGCGATCCACTGTTCCCGACGCCGTCGCACCGATGACATACACGCATGCCGTCACGGCCCAGGCGGATTCCGTCAGGCCCAGGAAGGTGTTCAGGACCACGATCAGCAGGGTCGCGGCCGTCGCTTGCAAGCCCATCACCAACTCCGCGGGATAGGTGCGCGGATGGCCTGTGATCGGTCCCATCGCGGCCATCGTCGCTGGACGTTCGGCGGGGCCGCTCAACAAGCGTGGGATGACGGCTGCGATGATGGCTATCGCGGCCGCTACGGCGATAGCGGTCAGGTCCGTGGGACCCAGCGCCATGCTGTAAGCAGTCAACTGGCCTATATAGATCTGCGACCCGACGCCGGCGCCGAGGATGCCGTATCGCTTCAGATATCCAACCGCGAATGCGCCGCTGGCCAACACCCATTCGCCACCGGCACTGAAGTGGGCGCGAAGCACGGGCTCGAACAAGGCAAAGACCGCGGCGCCCACGGCTGCTGCCAGGCAGAGTATCGTCATGTCCCGGCTTGACGTGGCGCGCGTCGTTCTTGCTTCCGAGACACTGGCCCACAAGGCGAAGCTCGCGGCTAGTGTTCCCAACGAAATCCCCGCAGGGGCGTCACTGCCGACCTCATGCAACGTTCCCAGTGCGGTCGCAATGCCGTAGGCAGTGACCAGACGCAGCCCTTTGATCCGCCGATGGGCGTCCGGGTCGATGCGGTCCAGCCACGCGATGATGGATGCGATAGGACGATGCATATTGGCGGCTGGCCTATATGTACTTTGAGTTTGCCGTGGATCAACCCATGGTGAAGATCTTGATCAGCGTCCCCACCACTCCCATGAGTACGGTAACGTTTGCCCCTAACAGAAGGCGAAAATCCGCTCGGGATTCTGAGCGCAGGTTCGTTACCTCGGACTTCAAGTCCGCGCGCAGTCCGCGAACATCTATCTTCATATCACTGACGTCGCGCTGGATATGCTCCGTGGTCGCTTCCAGCTTGGCGACGCGGGCGTCCATGTTGGCGACGCGCGTATCCAAATGGGCGACGCGGGTATCCAGATGGGCGACCCGAGTATCCATATCGGCGACGCGAGTATCCAGGTTGGCCACGCGCGTGTCCATATCGGCGACGCGAGTATCCAGGTTGGCCACGCGCGTGTCCATATCGGCGACGCGAGTATCCAGATGGGCGACGCGAGTATCCATATCGGCCACGCGAGTGTCCAGATGGGCGACGCGAGTATCCATATCGGCCACGCGAGTGTCCATATCGGCGACGCGAGTATCCAGGTTGGCCACGCGAGTATCCAGGTTGGCGACGCGCGCTCCCAGTCCACGATTGTCATTGCCACGCCGGTTGACGCGCGCATTGGCCCGGATGGTCTTGCCTGGTCCAAAACTTCCGCCGAGGATGTGTGTAGCCACGATAGATGCCGCTCCCGCAATTGGAAGACTTGGCACGTCTTCCCACGGCGATAATCATAGTCCCGGCACTCCTGCCCAGGACTCCAGGTGCGCAAAAATAAGACGGATCCTAGTGCCACCAGCGGTTGGCGTATGCATGATTTATAGCGTCACGCTATATCGATCAACGCGACGACTTACATAATCTAATAGCATCTATTTCCTATAGAACCCAAACCATTGCCCTTAGGATAAGCCCCTGATGGTGGCGCCGAGCCGTGATCCGGTGCCACGCGTATCGTGGCGCGGATCAAGGTGATGGCAATGTCTGGCAATATCGATCGACGCGGTTTTCTTCGTGCAGGTGCCGCCGCATTGGGTGGCTCGGTGCTGACGTATGCAATAGGGGCGAACGCCGCGGGTAACTCCCCCGCCAAGCCGGATGCGGCGGGATTCACCGGTCCTTCAGGCTCACCGGTACGCGGCGGAACGTTGGTGTTTTCAGACACCGATACCGTCGCCAGTTGGCAAAACCAGAGATTGGGCACGTACAGCTCCGGCAACCTGACGGCGCCGACCAATGTACTTCTGCTTTACTTCGATCCCTATAGAAAGATCTTCCAACCCTGGGTCGCGGAACAATGGGGCAAGAACCCCGAGAACACGCGCTTCTGGTTCAAGATCCGCAAGGGCATCACCTTCAGCGATGGCACGGCACTGACCCCGCAGGTGGTAGCAAAGAATATCGAACAGTTCGGCCGCGGCAACGAGAAGCTGCGCATTCCCGTGCATCCACAGATCGCGCGAGGATACGAGCGCGTCGAGGTGGACGGCGACACCGTCACTGTCATTCTCAACAAGCCCAATCAGCAGTTCCTGCGCGATGTCACCCGCTCCAACTCGGCCATCGTCGGAGAGAAGAAGCTCGCATTGTCGCTCGAAGAGGCAGGTTTGCCGCAGAACCACGTCGGCGCGGGACCCTTCGTCCTGCAATCCTATGTTCCAGGGCAGGGTGCCACGCTTGTACGCCGTGTCGGCTACAACTGGGCGCCGGGCGGTTCGCCCAATCAAGGCGAGGCCTATCTCGACAAGATCATCTGGCAGGTGCTGCCCGAAATCGGCCTGCGCACAGGGGCGTTGATTTCCGGCCAAGTCGATGTGGCGCGCGGCATCCAGCCCGCCGACGAAGCGGCCATCATCGAACAGGGCTTCCAACTGCTGGCTTACCGGCCGCCACTGGGTACGTCCAATTTCGCCGCCTTGCGGGTGAACAACGAATTCACCAAGGATTTGCGGGTGCGCCAGGCACTGGTGCTTGGTATCGACAGAGTGGGCTTGTCGCGCGACGCATTGACACCCCGCTATCCGCCGCCGATTTCCATCCTGAACGCCGACAATCCCAATGCGGTCGACCTGTCGGCGGAGTTCGCCTACAACCCGGACAAGGCGCGCGATCTGCTCGAACAGGCAGGTTGGACGCGCGGCGCGGATGGCGTCCGCGGCAAAGACGGCAAGCGTCTGCAACTGTCCGTCCCGCAAAGTTCGCAGCAGGTGGCGTTGGGACCCGCGTGGGAATACATCGCACAGCAGTGGCGCAAGGAACTGGGTATCGTGCTCGACGTCCGTAACGATCCATCGTTCGCGGCCAAGGCCAATCAGGACGTAAACATTCCCATCATCGTCAACCGCACGTCCATCATTTCGTTGGGGCAATTTTTCGCCGACACGGGCAACACGACCCTGTTGGCATCGCCGCCCGAACTCGTTGCCCTCTATCAGCGCGAGCTGGAAGCTGAAGACGATGCCGCGTTCAGGCAGGTACAGATCGAACAGCAGAAGGCGCTGCTCAAAGGGGCCTACGTGATCGCCTACTTCGAGGAAGCGCAGACCTTCGGCGCCGCGCCCAATGTGCATCTGACGTTCCAGGCGCAGACCTATCCGGACTTCTACAACGCGTGGAAGAAAGCATGAACGCCTACCACCTGGCCGAGAGCCTCGAACGCAGCGACCTGACGCTTCAGGACGGCAGCCTGGCCAGGCGTCCTGATTCGAGCAGTTCTGTTTCAAGAAGTCCGGATTCAAGAGGTCCCGATTCCAGTCCGGCCATCTTCACGCCAGCCACGGGCGCTGAAGCGAGCCGCGCGAAACGCCTGCTGCGTTACGCGGTGTCGCGCCTGGCGCAGGCGGTCGGCGTATTGTGGCTGGCGTACACACTGATATTCGTCGCCATATCCCTGTTGCCGGTCAATCCCATCGTGCAATTGTCGGCCAGTGAAACCGGCATCATCGATGCGAAGACCGTCGAACAGATGAAGCGCTACTACGGCTATGACCGCCATGTCGTCGAACGCTACTTCATCGAACTGAGTCATGTCGCCCAAGGCCGTCTCGGCTACTCCATCAGTACCGGACAGACCGTTGCGCAGGCCATCAGCGAAGCGGCGCCGCCCACGCTGCGCCTGGCAGCGACGGCGTTCTGCGCGGCGTTGCTGATCACGGCACTCATCGTCGTCACCGCCCATCTGGGGCGATGGCGCTGGTTGCGCGAGTTCGTCCAGCTACTGCCGCCTCTGTTCGCCGCCGCGCCCGTATTCTGGGTAGGCATCGTGGCGCTGACGATACTCTCCTTCAAACTACACCTGATCTCGATTTTTCCGGATGGCACCTTCCTGTCCATCCTGGTGCCCGCGTTTGTCCTGGCTTTGCCCTTGTCCGCCGCGTTCGCCCAGGTCCTGCTCAAGAGCGTGGAAACCGTTTACGCCAGCGAGTTCATCGATGTCGTTCGTGCGAAAGGGGCGGGTCCCAAATGGGTCTTCTTTCGTCACGTCGTGCGCAATGCCGCCGCGCCGGGGCTGACCGTCGCGGGCCACATCCTCGGCACGCTGGTGGGGGGCACCGTGGTCACGGAAACCGTCTTCGCCCGCGCCGGGGTGGGCCGCGCGCTGCAGGCGGCGGTGACCACGCAGGATTCCTCGCTGGTGCAGGGCTTCATCCTGATCATCGCCGCGGTTTACATCGTCTTGAATCTGCTGATCGATCTGCTGTATCCGGTGCTCGATCCCCGCATCCTGCTCGAACGCGGTACGACGCGCGACTGAGGCCCAGGCATGAATACTCGCACGCTTGCGCTTAGGCGCCTGAACATCACGTGGCTGGCCAGCCTGGACCTGCTCAGTGGCCTGGCGCTGGTCGTGTTGGCCGTCGTCGTCATGTGGACTATCGCACCCGGCTGGTTTACGGCGGCGGATCCCCTGGTCGGCGATGGCGCCGACAAATTCCTGCCGCCGAGCCTCCAGCACTGGTTCGGCACCGACCGCGCCGGCCGGGATACGTTTGCCCGCGTGGTGCACGGCACGCATACCACCGTTTATGGGGCCGTCATCGGTACGGCGATCGGACTAAGCTTCGGCACGATTATCGGCGTCGTCGCGGGCGTCGCGCGCGGTACCGTCGATGCGGTGTTGATGCGGCTGATCGACGTGTTGCTGGCGTTTCCCGGATTCCTGATCGCCTTGTGCCTGGTGTCCGCGTTCGGGCCGGGTACGGCGAAGATCGCCATAGGCGTAGGTATCGGTGCGGTGGCGCCTTTCGCGCGGGTCGCGCGCAGCGAAGCCCTGCGCGTGGTGCAGCTCGACTTCGTGGCGGCCGCACGCGTCTCGGGCGCACGTCCGGCGGCGGTGCTATTGCGTCACGTGTTGCTGAATTCCGCGGGGCCGATCGTCGCCCTGATTCCCACCGAACTGGGCGCGATGATCCTGGCCATTGCCGGCCTGGGTTTCCTGGGCTATGGCGCGCCGCCGCCTCAACCCGAATGGGGCACCTTGCTGTCCGAGGGGCGCGACTATATCGCCAGAGCGTGGTGGTTGACGTCCTTGCCCGGCATCGTGGTCCTTTGCACCGTGCTGGCGGTGTCCCGGGTGAGCCGCCTGGTGCAACGGCGGTTCAGGATTTGAGGCGCAGCGAATGTTAGAGATCGAGAACCTGACCATCCATTACCGCGGCAATGCCCAGCCCGCCGTCAACAACGCGCGGGTGTCGGTCGCCAGCGGTGAAATCGTGGCGGTCATAGGCGAATCCGGTTCAGGCAAATCCACGCTTAGCAAGGCGGTCATAGGCCTGCTGCCGAAAACCGCACGTATCGCGGCGGGCAGCATCCGCATCGATGGCCAGGAACTGACGACACTGTCCGAGCGGGAGTGGGTGAAACGGCGCGGGCGCCTCATCGGCCTGGTGCCGCAAGACCCGGCCACGTCGCTCAATCCTGTGCAGACCATCGGTGCCCAGGTCACCGAGATATTCCGTTTGCATGCGGCATCGGGCCGAACACGTTCACGGCAGGAACTGCGGGACGAGGCCGCGGCGCTGCTTGAACTGGTGGGTATCGACCATCCGGTTCAACGGTTGTCGCAGTATCCCCACGAACTCTCCGGCGGCATGCGCCAGCGTGTCCTCATCGCCATGGCCTTCGGCTTGCGGCCCAAGCTCTTGATCGCCGACGAGCCGACCAGCGCGCTCGACGTCACCGTGCAGAAGCAGGTGCTGGAAGTGTTCGACAGGCTGGCACAACAGACTCGTGTCGCCGTTCTGTTCGTGACCCACAACCTGGCCGTGGCCGGCGACCACGCGCAAAGAGCGATCGTGATGCGCAATGGCGAGGTACTGGAAAGCGGGCCTGTCGAGGAACTCGTTTTCAATCCCACGCAACCGTACACGCGTGATCTCGCCGCTTCCGCGTTCAAGGTCCGGTCCGTGGATAGCCGAGGCGTACGGCCGCAACCGGTTGACGCCAGGCGGGCTATCGAAGTGGCCGGCCTGAGCAAGGTATTCGCGCATGGATCGGGACAACGATTCAAGGCTGTCGATGCCGTGTCATTTGCCGTGCCAACGGGAAGCACATTCGCGCTCGTGGGCGAGTCCGGGTCGGGCAAGTCGACCGTGGCGCGGCTGATTCTGGGCCTGGCGCGCGCCAGCGAAGGGACGGTTCGGGTGGACGGCAAGGATGCCACCAACCTGGCCGGCGACGCCCAACGCGAGGTGTGGCGGCACATTCAGCTAGTCCAGCAGAATCCCCAGGTCGCACTCGATCCGCGTTTCACGATAGCGCAGATCATCGCCGAACCCCTACATGCATTTGGCATTGGCGATCGTAGCCAACGGCCCCATCGCGTTGCTGAACTGCTGGACCAGGTCGGGCTGCCGCGCGCCGTCGCGCAGCGTCGGCCGCGCGAACTGTCCGGCGGCCAACAGCAGCGCGTGGCCATCGCGCGCGCGCTGGCGCCCCAGCCTCGCATCGTGGTGCTGGACGAGGCATTGTCGGCGCTGGACGTCGTGACGCAGGCCAGGATCGTCGACCTGCTCGATCGCCTCCAGCGCGACCTGAACCTGACTTATCTATTCATTTCGCACGATCTGGAAGTGGTGCGCTCGCTATCAGACTATGTGGCGGTCTTACGCCAGGGCCGCCTGATCGAGAGCGGCCCGACAGCGACCGTGTTCGAACGTCCGCGTAACGCCTACACCCAGGCATTGCTCGATGCGACGCCCGGACAGCGCCTGCGGGATGCGGGCAACAGGTTGCGGGCCGTGGCGGCACCCGCGGCGTTGGCAATTCAATAAATACTGGAGATGTGCATGACCGATCCGGCAGCAAACCCAAAGCGACGTCTGTTCCTCAGCATCGCCATCAACAGCACCGGTTCGGCCGGCAAGTCCTGGGCGTGGCCGGGCACGGATTGGACGCGCTTCAACCGCTTCGATCACTACCTGCGTTCGGCGCAGCTCGCCCACGAGGGGCGTTTCGATATCGTATTTGTCTCCGACCACCCGGCGCTGCAGCGCGACAACACCAGTCGGCCTCTGCACAGTTTCGATCCGACAGTGTTGTTCACCGCCATCGCCGCCCGGGTGCCTGACATCGGCTTCCTGTTGACGGCTTCGTCGTCCTACAACTCGCCCTACAACCTGGCCCGCCGGCTGGCCACACTGGACAATATCTCCGACGGCCGGGTGATCTGGAATGTCGTGTCCAGCTTCAATCCGGATATCGCCGCCAACTTCAGCGCCGCGCCATTGCCGCCACGCGATGAACGTTATCGGCGCGCGGACGAGTTCGTGGAAGTGGTGAAGAAACTCTGGCTGAGTTGGGACACGCCGGCGGGAGACAGGCCGCAGGACAAGGTTTGGAACGAGACGACAGCACGCAAGATAGATCACCACGGTGAATTCTTCGACGTCACGGGCCCCTTGAACGTGCCGATCGGTCCACAGAAGCATCCGGTCATCTCGCAGGCCGGCGCGTCGGATGCCGGCATCGACCTGGCCGCCAAGCATGCGGACATCGTGTATGCGTCGCTGTTCAACAAGCAGGCCGCGTTCAGTTACAAGGCGCAATTGAGCGAGCGCGCAGTGGCCCACGGACGCGACCCCGACGGCATCCGGTTGATGCCGGGGCTGGTCGTCGTGCTGGGAGAGACCCGTGAGGAAGCCTATCGCAAGCATGAGGCGCTGCACGGGGAGGGCGGCGAGGACAGTCTGGTAAAGGATTTCTTCAAGCGTGCCGCGCTATCGGACGTTGCGGGCCTGGATCCCGACCAGCCCATCGACCCCGCGGTGTTCGACTACACGCAGGACCAGACCCGCCCGGTGGGGTTCTCGCGCTCATTCGCGGAACTGACGGCGGCGGAAAGCTTGACCCCGCGCCAATTGGTGAGACGCGTGGACGGCGGCCACCGCCTGGCGATCGGCACGCCGCGTGAAGTGGCGGACACCATTCTGGACTGGTGGCGCAGCGGCGCCGCGGATGGCTTCAATATCCACATCCCTGTGCTGCCCGACGGCATCGCCGAGTTCAACCGCACGGTCATTCCCTTGCTGCAGGCCGCGGGGGCCGTGCCGACCGAGTACGATGGATCGACGATACGGCAACGACTGGACCTGCCTGACCCGGTCTAGGCGTGGCGGAAGCGCCGCTCTCGTATCCACTTGGTCGCGATCCATTTTTCGCCAGCCAACACCTTGGCACCCGCGTGCAGGGACATCGGATCGGTGCGCCCATCCGCATTGCCATACTCGAAGAAAAAGGCCTGGCCACGGCGCGGCAGCACGGACCAGCCGGCGTGGGGAAAGGTCGTCTCGCCGCCCGCATCCACGTCATTCAGATACATGATGAAGGTAGCGATGCGCTGTCCGCTACGCGCGATGGATGACTGATTCGCTTGGTTGGCCGGCATCAGGTAATCGTAGTGCGCGGTACTCTCGGCACCGGTCGGATAGTGCAGGATCTGCAGGCCTTCTCCGTGCTCCATGGGCAAGCCGGTAAGCGCGGCGATGCGCTGCTCGATATGCGCTACCAGCGGCGTTTCCATCAGCTTGAAGAACATCCCGGCGCTGCTGCGGTGGTCTGCCACCCGGTCCAGTCCCGTTATGGGATCGACCACGGTGGAGGCCGCCAGGCGGGGCCGCGCCTGGGCGATCAATTGCCTGCACTCTTGCGCGTCGACCACGTTGCCCAGCAGGGCCGCGCAGGGCCTTTGCAGGCGCGCCAACACCGGTACGTCCCGGTTGCCTGCCTTGAGCACGGACATCCGGCCCAAGCGGCTCGGATCCGGTACATAGCGCGCGGGGGGCGCCGCCAGGTCGAGCTTGCCCTGGGGCATGGGTTCGCCGTACAGCAGCGCGTTGGAGACGGCTTGCACCATGGCCAGCGCCAACTGGTCCTCCAATCCATTACCCGCCAGTTCCTCGACCACGGCCTGCGGCTGGCACCCGCGCATCAGGTTCTGCGCGATCCAGTCGCGCACGCCGTTGGCGAAGTCGACGATCATTGCGCGTAACCCTAACGTTGGAAGAACTCTTCGGCCACCCAGCCATCCTTGGTCAGCCGCACGCCTTCGCGCAATTGCAAGGTGCCGGCACCTTCGACGACGCGCGTCACCATGGGGAACACGCGTTGGAAGTCAGCGTCGCGGGTGAACGGCGCAGGGTCGATGTGATACGTGTAAAGCACGGATGTCTTGCTCGTGCCGTCCTCTTGCTTGACAGGCGTTTCCCAACCGATGACCTTATCCAGCGTCAGGGTTGCCACGCAGAAATCGGCATCGTGCGTGACCTGCCGGGTAGCGGTGGCGACGACGACCGGTTTGTGCAGGTAGAACTTCTGGCCTGCCGTGGTCAGGTCGTAGCGCCGGCCGGGCACGCTTATCTTCGCGCCATCGTCGCCGGTACGTTCTACCGGCATCACGGTGCTCTTGAGCAGGCCGAGCTTCTCCAACACGGGCATCTGCATGGCGTCGCGCGAATTCGCGGAGGTGTCGTCGGCGACGTATTTAGGCCACTGGTACTGCGCCAGGCACAGGTGGCCGCGCTCGGCCAGATAGTCGTTGATCGCCTTGGTGAAGTTTGCCGTGCTGGGCTCGGCCGCGTTGCCGCTGCAAGCCGCGAGCAGGATCGCCGCCGTCAAGGGTAGCATCACACCCGCGCGGCGCATGGCATTGGAAAGTCTGTTCATCTAAGTCGACTCTTATTCAAATAAAAGGATCAGTCCACGCACTTGCCGCTGGCCGGCGGTGTCGCGGGCGGCTTGTAGCCGTCGGTCAGAATGTTCATGAAGCAGATAAGGTCCTGCATGTCATGCTCGTTCATGACCGGTGCGCTGCCGGGTTTCCTGGGCGCCGTGCCGCTGCCCAGGGTGTTGTCGCCGCCTTCTCCCGTGCCCAGCGGGATTTCCTCGTCGATATTGCCCTGGAAGGCTACCGGCAGGTCGTTGAACTTGTGCACCGTGGCATTGGGCACGGATTGTGGAAACAGGGCGTAGTCAGGGTTCGCGACCGGCGCGCCGCTACCGCCCGTCTGCGGGTACCAGTATTCCGGATTGGTGTCGCGCGTGTTGTAGAAGTGCACGACCTGGTTCAACGAGTGCATGACGCCGTTGTGGAAGAAGGCGTTGCGGGTGGCCACATTGCGCAGCGTAGGTACCTTGAAGACGCCGCAATAAGGGTCGGGCGTGGGAATGCCGGGCGTGCCCGGCGCGTGATCGGTACGTTCCGGTCCGCACAGACCCATGTCGTAGTAATCGGGATCGCGGTTGGCTGGAATGGGCGATGGATTGTTTGGAATGGATGCGTCATTGCGCGGCACGCCGATCGCCTGATAGGTGTAGTCGGTCATCAGGCCCTGGCCGCCATTGAAGTTGGCGCCGGCGTAATGGCAAGCTGCGCAGTTGCCAATGGTGCCGCTGTTGAAAATCATCAGGCCTCGCCGCTCGGCCGGCGTCAAGGTGCCGCCCAGCTTGTTATGGACGTAAAGATCGTATTTGCTCGAGTACGGATGGAAGCTGACGTCTTCGCGTTCGAAGGCTTCGACGGCCTTGCCGATGCCGGCGAACGCTGCGTCGTTGTCGTTCAAGGCATCCGCGCCGAAGGCTTGCTTGAACAAGACGGTGTAGGTCGCGGCGCGTACCGCGTCCACCACGGCGGCTTTGGATTTGTTGCCCATCTCAACCGGGTTCAGCAGCGGGAAGGCGGCTTGCTCGGCCAGGGTTCCCGCGCGGCCATCCCACATGAAGCCGCCGCCGGGGGCGCTCAGCGTCACGTTGTCCGGATTGTCGGCAACGTCGTTATAGGTCGGCGTACCGTCCTTGTAGCGCAGGGAGGGGATGGCACGCATGCCGGATAGCGCGGGGTCGGAACCCAGCTGCACGGACAGGCTGTTGGGTGGCCCGTAGGCATAGGCGGGGTCGTGGCAGGTCGCGCACGACATATTGTGGTTACCGGACAGGCTCTTGTCGAAGAACACTTTCTGGCCGACCTGGGCGGCCAGGCTCAGGGCACTGTCGGGCGTGGGAGCAGGGGTTCTCGTAGCAGGGGCGTTCGTAGCAGTTGCGGTCGCTGAAGCACCCGTCCCCGCGCTGGTCGTCGCGCTTCCCACCTTGACCGCGGCGGATGGGTCCGAACCGTCGTCCCCGCATCCCGCCAGGATCAACAAGACTGCGGCCAGCACGCCCGCATGGATCTTGCGCATCGCTATTTCCTCAGGCATTTCAATCGTAGGTATTTCAATACGAGAGGCGGGAAGCGGCCACGGCCGCCTCCCGCCCAGACTTCATTTACGGCTTTATGCTCACAGCAGCGGCATTCAGTTCAGCGCCCAGATGTTCTTCTGGGTTCTGTCCGGGCCTACCTGCGGCGTGACCACACCGTCAGTCGAAACCACGGTGCCGGTGCTGTCCTTGGCACCGCTGATGTCGGCCGGGTTGAGCTTCTGCGTATAAGCAGCCGGTATCGTGTACGCGTGGTTGATCGGCCGCACCGAATCGAAGTGCGTATCCGCGCTGCTGGCGAACTCCGGCAGATTGATGATGTTCTGCGAGATGAACGCCTCTGTGTACTTCGCGCGATTCAGGTACGAGCCATCGACCGCGGGATCCGCCAGCTGGAACATGTCCTGCAGCGTACGCACCATGGCGAAATGGCTATAGGCGTCGCTGTCGACGATGCCCTTGGCGGACAAGCCCGCATCCTGATGGTTGGTGATGACGCCGAAGATCGAGTTGCCGTGGCCGTTGTTGCCGGCGGTGTAGTTGGGGGGCGCGGTCGTCTTGGTGACCTTGCCGTTCTCATCGACCGTCAGTGGTGCGCCGCCGGAGCCGACACCGCCCGCGTTCCAGCCGCAGCATGACGTGCTTGAACCTTCGCCCTCGTCGAACATGACGACGATGGCCACGCGTTTCTGCGGATTCTTCCACAGCGCGGAGCCCTGGATCTGCGCGACGACACGCTTCAGGTAGATGTCGGCACGCGTCACGCTGGGGTTCTGGCCGTCGTTGTTGTTGGCGCCGCCGTTGCAGGACTCGGTGTCGGGACCCACGCCGTGCATGTCATCACACTGGTCGGGTACGACGAAGTTGAGGTTGCCCACGTCGCCATTGGCCAGGTCTTTGCTGAACTGGTCATAGATCCAGGTCGAAACATCGTAGCTGGGATAGGCTGTCGAACTCTTCCAGGCCGCCTCGTTGTACTGCGAGCCGAAGATGGTACGGTTGTCGGCGTAGAACTCAGGCAGATTGCGTGCCGTCTGGTAAGCGATCGAGGGGCCGTGCTTGACCTTGTAAAGTCCGCCGGGAACCGTGTAGGACGACACGTCAGCGACCGTCGTGCCGTCGATGGCGGTGCCGCTGTATTGGCCGCTGACCGCGGCGTCGGCGATGCTGTCGGCGCGGGCGTCCTGGCCCGGATTCATCGATTCGCTGTAAGTACGCGCGGTCAGGCCGGCCTTCGACAGCAGGGTGAACAGGTTGTCGCCCGGCAGGTTGTGAGCCGTGCCGCCCGTCGGGGTGTCGCCGCAGGTGGTGCTGGCCGCGGAGTAGCCGGCCAGGTGCGCGCTGTCCTTGGGGGGCAGGGCACCGGTGGACGGCAGCACCTGGCCGTCGGAAGCAACACCGCCCGCGAACGCCACATCCTTCAGGGCGTAGGAGCCGGTTGCGCCACAGCCGAACCAGTTGTCATCGGTGATGCCGTTGTCGTCGCCACCGCCGAGTGCCGTGTAGTTGGGCTCGGAAGGATTGCCGGTCGAGTAGTAGGTGCTCAGCTGGTTATAGGTGCTGAGAAGCTGGTTGATATAGGGCGCGCGGGGATTCTTCAGTACCGCGTCGGTCGACTTGTTCTCTTCGATGATGACGAAGATGTTGTCGTAGGCAGGGATGCCTTCGATGTTGAATGCGGCCTGCTGGGCCTGGGCGAAGGTGATCTTGGCCTGGGCTTGCGTAGGCTTCACGGCGGTGGCCGCGCTGATACCGCTCAGGCCGGCCAGGCGGGGATCGCCGCCGGTCACCGCCAGGTTGTCCGGGTACATATCACCGCGGTCGAGCTTGGCGGTGGCGTAGCCATAGCGATTGGCCAGGGCGTTGTCTTCGTACATCAAGGCGTACTTTTCCGCGGCATTGCCGATGCCGTTGACGTCGGCGATCGCATCGCTGCCGCTGACGGTGGCGGTGCCCAGGTTGAACGCCGGGCCGGTAAGACGCGTCGCCAGATTGGCTTTTTCTGTCGCGTACGTGCTGTTGTTGGCTTCGACCAGGCGCTGCAGTTCGCTGGACATGGGGCTGATCACGACGCTGCCCGCGCCTTGGTCGGCGATCTGGTCCTTCGAGGCGCGCAAGATCAGGTGGCTCGGCACCAGAGCGCCCGAGGCGGTGTTGGTGGCGGTGGTGGGAATGTCGGCGACCAGCGGGCCCGACGTGGTCGTGCTCAACGTGAACTTGCCGTTGGCGTCGGTCGTCGCGGACGTTTCGTTGCTGTCGAGCACGCCGTTGCCGTTGGCGTCGACGAACACCGTGGCACCGGTGTAATAGCCAGCCTTCAGCGTCGGATTACCCGACACACTGTTCTTGGCGGTGGTGGCTACCACGACGCCGGCATAGGTGGTGGCGACGGGGTCGGTGGACCCGGTGGACCCGGTCGACCCAGTGGGCGCTCCGGTCGAGTCGCTGGCGCTCGAGTCGTCATTCTTGTCCCCACCGCAACCGGCCACCAGTAGCGCCGCAGCGAGTGCTGTCAGCGACATGGTCAGCATGGATTTGTTCGGCATGTGCACGGATATCCCCAAAAAGAAATGGCAAAGACGATGCGTTGATTCAATGTCATCGTCGGTTCGAAAGGCAGCGGGGATACTGAAGGCGCTACTTGACACGAACGTTGGGGTTTCCTGGCGCCTACTTGAATGGACGCCAACTACATGCTGAAAAATAACTAACTGCCAGCTGTCGCCCGGACAGCCATGCATTGCGATCGCGGCAGGGATCCCAGGGACATCGCGCCATTTCGGTGGAAAGTCAGCGGCTGGTCAGCGAAGGTGGAGCGGGGATGCCAGCAGCGCTGAATAATGCTGTCATAAAAACTTCACACAGCATCGCGTCACGGCGCCGCCACCGTGGCCGGCCTTGGTTCGCGCGCTTACTTTTCTTTTGACAGGTTGCGGTTCGCTTGCGTCCAGGCCCAGGCCTCGCGCTTGCCGTAACCCAGTATCTGACTGGATTCCGCGGATGCCATGACGGCGTAGCGCACCCTGTCCTTGCCGGCGCCGAAGTTACCTTCTTCGCGGACGCAGAATGCATGGGGATACTTCGCCAGGACGCATTCCTTGCCGCGCTCTCCGCTGGAAACGGCTTGCCTGGCGATGGGAACGTGCACCGGGGTGGCGAATGCTCTCTTGTCCTTGTCCCGAAAACTGGTCAACTGCTTGCGCGTGAGCTTGAGGCGGGGGTGATGGCCGATCGACAAGAGGAACAGTTCCCACATGGCCAAGGGAATAGGCCGATGGACCACTTGTTCCACGGGGACCTCGTACTGGTTCCACATGCGGTACACATGCGCGCCATCGCCGCAGACGAGCTGGGCGGCCTGGGTTTGCGTCAGGCCGGCGCTCAGCCGCGCGTTACGTACTTCATCCGGCGTGGGCGGAGCGATTCGGTCGGCGATGGGCGGCAGCTTCATTTTTCGCGGCGGGAGAAAAAACCGCGTGCAGCGTACACGCCCTAAGCCTGCTAGTTCCTGAAACGGTCTTTCTCTTGAAACGGCGCTCAGGCCGCACGCCTGGCGAGTACCTCGTCACGCGGTCCGGCGTCGATCACGCGGCCGGCCTCGAGCACCACCACCGTGTCGAAGCGGGCGAGCAGGCTGGGCCGATGAACTGATGCGATGATGCAGGCCGTGGGGAACGCGGCGTCCATGCGATCGAAGACGCGGCCCTCGGCGGTGGGGTCCAGCGCACTGGTAGGTTCGTCGAGCAGCAGCAGCGAACTGCCATGCGCGGCCAGTACGCCGCGCGACAAGGCCAGGCGCTGCCTTTGCCCACCGGATAGATTGCCACCGCGTTCGTTCAGGGCGCTGGCCAATCCTTCAGGCATGCGTTGCAGCACTTCGTCGAATACGCCCGTGTGTACCGCCGACGCCAGCACTGCCGCGTCGGCCGGTTCACCGAAGGTCAGGTTCTCTTCGACGCTGGCTTCGAATACCTCGGCTTCTTGCGGGATGAGTGTAGCCAAGGTGCGCAATTCGGCCCAATCCACTGCCTGGCCGTCGCGCAGCAGTTCACCCTGCTGGGGCGGGTACAAACCGGCCAGCGTGCGCAGCAGGGTGCTCTTGCCGCCGCCGCTGGGGCCGATCAGTGCCACGCGAGCGCCACGGCGCAGTTGCAGGTCTACGCCGTGCAGGCCACCGCGGGCATTGTCGGCATATTGCCAGGTGGCACCGCGCAGTTCCAGCGTATGCCAGGGCGCGTCCGGTATGACTGTCGGGACGAGGGCGTCGGGGTTGCCGGGAGCCTGCCAGATCGGTTCGGCGCTGCAGTAGTCGGTGTGCATGCGCGCGAAGCTTTGGAAGTTCGAGGCCATGGCGCCCACCACCTGGGCGGCCTGCTGCGCGTATTGGTAGATCATGAAGACGGTACCCAGCAGCACGACCTGGCCGGGCTGGCGGTTCTCCAATACGTACTCCACCACCAGGATCCACGTCAGGCCCATGCCCAGGATATCCACGGCGAACCATTTGCCTTCGTTGACCGTGACCGAACGGCGCAGCGGCACCATGATGGCTTCCATGCGCCGGCCCAGCACTTTGCGCGACGCCGCTTGCAGGCGCAGGCCGATGATGGTGCCGGCATTGCCGACGAAGTCGAGCAGGGCGGCTGCGTAGCGGCGCTCCTGGTCGTTTTCCTCGCGCGCCAATTGCATCAGGACGCGGTCGAAACGCAGGATGATGATGGCGATGATGACATAGCCGCTGATCGCGATCGCGCCGCTGACGCGGGACAGCAGCGCCAGCGCGACCAGCGGGCCGACGAAGCTGAATATGCTTTGCAGATAGCCGAACTGGTTCTGCGCGAAATCGGATAACGCACGGCTGGACTGCACTACGCGGTGCTGCAGCTCGCCGGAATGCCTGCCGTCACGCCAGGCCAGAGGCGCCGAGGCAATGCGGGCATACAACTCGTCGCCCATCCGCGTGCGCACCCGCACGCCTACGTTGCGTTCCAGGATGCGTCCGGGGCCGTGCAGGAACCACGAGGACAGGTAGATGAGGACGAGGACGACGATCCAGAGTCCGGCCGTATCCATCTCGCCCTGTTGCAATGCATTGATGGCGTGGGAGGCCAGCCAGGGCATGGTCAGCCGCATCAGTTGTGCTGCCGAAAGCAGGCCGGCGGCGCCGAGTAGCTGGTGGCGTGCGCCTTCTGCATGACGCCAGAGGGCGACGTAGAGTTCCCGGGCAGCGCTGCCCAGGCCGATGGAAGGGGTACGGGTAGAGGATGCGGACGTGGTCACTTAATGGGGCACCGTTATGGCTGGGCTCGAGTTGATGCCCCTGCGGGGGCGGTCAGCTGACGCATGGTCGGTCAAGTACAGCCTTAGGCTACTACACCATGCGTATGTCGGCCCGCGATGACGCCGTGCTGCGCCGCCGTGAGCGCCCCGTCATGTGACCATTTGGGTGGCCGCTTACGTGGCGGCTTGTGCGCCGCCGATCTCCGCGGCCGCGCGCAGAAGGATGGCGGCCACACGTCGCTGTTCTTCGTGCGGCGCGTTGCTTTTCAGCAGCAGGGCGCGTTTCAGGCTCCTGCGCGCCTCGACGAATTCCGGCAGCCAGACGCCACCGCCGGGATTTTCGCCCTCTTCAGCCATGGCCCCGCGCAGATACTTCATTTTCCGAGCAAGATCGGCCAGCCCCAGGAACATCTCGTCCAGCCGCTGCTGGCGCGCCTGCACGTAGCGTCTACCCTCTTCGGATATCCGATATGACTTCTTGTTGCCGATGACATCGGCATCGACCAGGCCCAGTTCGTGCACATACGTCAGCGCCGGGTAGACCACGCCGGGGCTGGGCACATAGGCGCCTTCGCTGCGGGTCTCCAGCGCCTTGATCAGTTCATAGCCGTGGCTGTCGCCGTCGACCAGCAGGCCCAACAGCATCAACTGCAGGTCTTCCGAAGAGAAACGCCGTCCGCGCATCAGCTCGGCGCGTCCGCCGAAATCACCATGGCGGCCATGGCCCCCGCGTCCATGCTCGTCGCGGCGGGGCGCGTGGTAACCCGCGCAAGGTTTCTGATGATGATGTCCCATGGCAGTCCTTGTGTGTATCGCAAGATATGTCTTTAGATATGTCGTATGATATGTCTTACGATATAGATGGTCAATCGCAAACGCTATGAAACGTGTCGCCTTTTTCTACAGCCAGGCTTTGCAGGCAATCAACCTGGTCTGGAACACCTCGCGTAGCCTGTTCCTGGGCTTGATCGTGGCCACCATTGCCGCCGGGGCTCTGCCCGCGTGGGCGGCATGGGTGGGACAGCACATTGTCGATGCCGTGGTCGCGGCGATTCAGATCCGCGCACAGGCCGGCAGCGCGCCGTTGTGGCCGGTGTTGCGCTGGGTCTTGCTGGAAGCCGGAATACTGATCCTGCTGGCGGCGATGCAACGCGCGCTTTCTGTCCAGCAGTCGCTGTTGCGCGTGCAATTGGGGCAGAAAGTGAACCTGCTCATATTGGAAAAGGCGCAGCAGCTTTCTCTGGTCCAGTTCGAGGACTCCGAGTTCTATGACCGGCTGGTGCGTATCCGCCGTGATGCGTCCACCCGGCCGCTGTCCCTGATCATGAAGTCGCTGGGCCTGGTGCAGAATCTGATTCTTCTGGGCAGCTTCGCGGTGCTGCTGGTGCATTTCTCGCCATGGGTATTGCTGTTGCTGCTTGCCGGCGCGCTGCCGGTATTCGTGTCCGAAGCGCATTTTTCGGGAAATGCATTCCGCTTGTTCAGCCGGCGCGCGCCGGAAAGCCGTCAGCAGAACTACATAGAAAGCCTGCTCTCGCAAGAGAACAACATCAAGGAAGTGAAGATCTTTGGATTCGCGCCGCTGCTGTTGCAGCGTTACCGCGACACCTATGCACGCCTGTATGCCGAAGACAGGCGCCTTACCTTGCGCCGTGATGGCTGGGGTTTCCTGCTGGGCCTGTTCGGCACTGCCGCGTTTTATGGCGCATATGCCTGGGTGGCCTACGACACCATGCAAGGCCTGACCACCTTGGGCCAGATGACCATGTATCTGGCCTTGTTCCGCCAGGGCCAGTCCGCCATCAGTTCGGGGCTGACCGCCATAAGCGGGCTGTATGAAGATGGCCTTTATTTATCCAATCTGCACGACTATCTGGCGCATCCGGTCGCGGCGCAGACGGGCGTTCTGCGCGAGGGCGCGCGGCCGGGCGATGGCCTGCGTTGCGAGAACGTCGGATTCACGTATCCGGGGTCCAGCGAGCCTGCCTTGCGCAATATCGATTTGCACCTGGCGCCTGGCCGCAGCCTGGCGCTGGTGGGGGAAAACGGTTCCGGCAAGACCACGATGATCAAGCTTCTGACGCGCCTGTACCGACCCGACCAGGGCCGTATCCTGCTGGATGGCAGCGATCTCAATGATTGGGAAGAGGATGCGTTGCGCCGTCGCATTGGTGTCATCTTCCAGGACTTCATCCGCTATCAACTGCCGGTCAGCGAAAACCTGGGCGTGGGTGATGTGCAGGCTTTCGACGAAGAGGCGCGCTGGCGCGAAGCTGCCGGCCAGGGTGCTGCCGCGGAATTCATCGAACGGCTGGAGCATGGCTACGCGACGCAATTGGGCCGTTGGTTCGCGGGCGGGCAGGAGCTGTCGGGTGGGCAGTGGCAGAAGATTGCGCTGTCGCGTGCCTATATGCGGCGTGAGGCGGACATCCTGGTGTTGGACGAACCCACCGCCGCGCTGGATGCCGCCGCCGAAGCCGAGGTGTTCGAGCACTTCCGCAAACACGCGCAGGGCCGTATGACACTGCTGATATCGCATCGCTTTTCCAGCGTCAGGAATGCGGACGAGATCCTGGTGCTGGAACGCGGTGCGGTCCTGGAGCGCGGTGATCATTCGGCGTTGATGGCGCTGCAAGGGCGATATGCGCACCTGTTTGATCTGCAGGCGCGAGGGTATCGGTAATTCGCGATTCGACCTCCCCAGTCACGTACGCCATTCATGACATCTCAACCCTGATTCCACCGCCAGAAGGCGGACGAGGACCTGTTGCCTACGCGTTGCAAAGTCCAGTTGGGGCAATTACTGAAAGCTAGCGGCGCTGCGGGACAGCATGAACGCTTGTTCGACCGTGCCTCGCTGCTCGAGCTGCCTGTGGGGTAACGCGATGGACCAACAAACGAACCATACATTGACCGAAGAAGAACTTTGGGCCGAGAAGCGTGAGCGTCAGGAACGCATCCTACGATGCAGTGCGACGCGGCGAGCGTACGCAGGAATCGATGTTTATCGTGCCCCCAGAGGTCGTCCGGACTTTCAAAGTGCGCCATGCCCGAGAATTTTCGTGGACTGAGCTGGATACATGAAGGAAGTCCTGCGTCACAGTAGGCGCGAGCGTTGGTCTTTGGTCAGCAGGGTGCAGTATTCGGTCTTGCCGAACCAGCGGTAGCGGTTGCGCGCGATCAGGGCGTAGATTCGATCACGCAGGCATTCGGGAACAATGGCGAATGCGCGGAGCAGATGCCAAGGGCCGCCTAGTATCTTGAATAGCTCTACGTAGCCACGCGTCGCGGTATAGGCCCGGCCGTTTGCGATGAGCAGATAACTCTCATCCATGATGAGGTCATAATGCGCGTAAAGCGTCTGGCCCAGCACTTCCTGCGCGGGTGCGAAATTCACGCGAGCTCGCCTGTCGTATTTCATCAGCCAGCTTGCACCGCCAGAACACAGCACGCATATGCCGTCGAAGACGAACAAGGGCTTCCTGTCATCGTACTCGGGCACCGCCGAGTCCTGGCGGTAGCTGTAGGGGCTTTTCGAGATTTCTGGCATGAACGGGTTCTTGGATGAATCGGATCCCTACGATAGGCGCAAAACGAGGCCGTGTGCTACCAAGGTAGTTCGATAATTTTCCGTGTTCGACAGCTTCGGGCTAAAGTGGCGGTCAATCTGAACCGAGGACGGATGGGATGGCCGACGAAAGCACGCTATTTAATGACACCGCGGTGTACAAAACCTTGCTGGAGTCGACCAAGGCGATTCCTTGGAAGATCGATTGGGCCACGATGAAATTCGCCTACATCGGTCCGCAGATCGAGGCGCTGCTGGGTTGGAACGCTGACAGTTGGGTAAGCGTGGAAGACTGGGCCATGCGCATACACCCCGAGGATCGCGAATATGTGGTGAATTTCTGCGTCAGCCAATCCCAGTCCGGCGTCGACCACGAGGCGGACTATCGGGCGCTGACCAAGGACAACGGCTATGTGTGGATCCGCGACGTTGTCCACGTGGTGCGCAATGGCAGCGGTGAAGTCGAGGCGCTGATCGGTTTCATGTTCGACATCACCGAGCGCAAGAAGACCGAGGAAAAGCTGCTGAGTTTGCAGAAGGAGCTGGAGGTCCTGTCCTTCAAGGATGGCCTGACGAATATCGCCAACCGGCGCCGTTTCGATAGCAGCTTCGAATTGGAGTGGGAGCGCGCCACCACCGAGCGCCAGCCGCTGTCCATGTTGTTTGTCGATGTCGACTTTTTCAAGCAATACAACGATTTGTATGGCCACGCTCAGGGTGACCAGTGCCTGGTGGATATCGCCCAGACGCTGAGTCTGGCGCTGGATGGACCACGCGATCTGGTTGCACGCTATGGCGGTGAAGAGTTCGTGGTGCTGCTGCCCGCCGCCGACGCCGAGGTCGCCCGCAAAGTCGCTGAACGCTGCCAGCGATTGCTTCAGAAGAAAGCCATCGTGCATGCATTGTCACCGCATGGCAGGCGCGTCACGGTCAGCATAGGGGCAGGCACGGTCGTGCCAGATGGACAGACGGAGCGCGCCGGGTTCATCAAAGCCGTGGACGAACAGCTATATGTCGCCAAGAACAACGGCCGCGACCGCACGGAGCATGTGCAGTTGCAGGCCTAGGCGCGGATGAGATAGATGCAAGGCCTTGCGCTTCGCGCGGAACGTCCAGCGCGGGGCGTCAGCCGCGCCCGGCTTTCCCCAAATCCACATCCGCGCGTACCTGCGCGTGGCTGATGAGCGCGAAGATGAACGTGCCGCCGACGATGTTGCCGAGCAAGGTCGGCAACACGAAAGTCGTCAAGGCATCCAAGGCCGTGGCGTCGCCCAGCAACACCAGATACGTTACTTCTATCATCCCAACCACCACATGGGCAACGTCGGCGATCCCCATGAGATAGGTGACGAGGAAGATCAGCAGAACGCGTCCGGTCTCCACGGCATGGATCATCCAGACCAACAGCGCGATCAGCCAACCCGCCAACACCGCCGTGGCGAAGGATTGCCCCTTGGGTGCCTCCATCAGATGCCGGCCTAGCGCGACAAAGGCGTCGTCCACCTCGGGCGAAAACATCGGCAGATACGCGAATACCGCCGCGGCAATCAGCCCACCCAGGAAATTGCCCAGCAACACCGTGCCCCATAAGCGGAATACCTGTATCAGCTTGGCCCAGCCGGGCCGCGCCATGAAGGGAAGCACGGGCGTCACGGTGTTTTCGGTGAAGAGCTGCTGCCCCGCGGTGATGACGAAGATGAAGCCCAGGGTGTAGCCCATCGCTTCGACGAGAATGGCCCAGGGAGCCTCGGGCAGGTAAGCCTGCAGGACGCCGCGGCCCAGCATGGACGTACTCATGATCAAGCCGCCGGCGATGGCCGACCAGAACAGCGCGAAGAAATCCCGCCGCAGCTCCTTTTCGCCTTCCTTGCGGATGATCTCGTGGACCGCCGCCGCCTTGGACGGAAGCGCCTCGGTGAGTTCTTCCGCGGATTTCTTCGTGGTTGCCGCTGAACTGGTGTCAGACATGGGCACTCTCGCTGGTGGGCGTAGCGCGATCACCTGGCAAAGGTGTCGCGCTGGCCCATGAAATGGATGACGTTCAACTCTACGTCAGATTCTGTGCGAGAGGGGGGATGTGCGGCCGGCAGGCGTGATTAAAGAGTGACGCTCGGTAAGGCGCGGTTCATCCAGCACCAGACTCGTTCAATGGTTGGGGGAATGACCGGGCCCACTGCAGCAAGCGCGCGTCGCAGTCAGGTTTACCGATCCACTGCACACCCACGGGCATCCCTTGGGCGCCTGTACGGGTAGGCAGATGCAGGCACGGCCAGCCCAGCAAGGACCACATGCGATTGAAAACGGATGATCCGGTAGTGGACAGTCCCAGTGGCGCTTCGCCGGGCGCGCTGGGCGCCAAGATGAAGTCGATCTCGGAAAATCTTTCCAGCCACCGCGCGGCAAGTGTCGCGCGTTGTCGCTGCGCCAGCACATACGTACGGTAGGAAATCGCAAGACCCACGCGCACCACGTCTCGCGCCGCCACGCTGATGCGGTCTTCCGCCGCCTGCACGACAGGCATGAGCCCTCGCGCAAGTTCGTAGCGCATGATGGTGGCATGCAGTGACGTCAGCGTATCGATGTCCCCATCCAGATCGGGACGTTCGATAACGGCACCCGCAGCCACCAGTCGCGCTTCGCAAAGGCTCAAGGCATCGCGCGCGGCGGGACTCAGCGTGCCCAGTGTCGTGCATTCAAGTATCGCGACACGGGGGGGCGCTTGTTTCGCGGCGCTGACGTCGTCATCCGGCGTCAGTACGGCCGCCACTTCCAGGGACTGCGCCACCGTTCGTGTGAACCATCCTACGGTGTCGAGACTGTCGCAAAGCACTTGCATCCCGCCGCGATGAACGCGTCCGAAGGTCGGTTTGAAACCCACGACGCCGCAGTAAGCCGCGGGCCGGATCATCGATCCCCCCGTTTGTGTGCCCAGTGCCACGTCGACCAGTCCGGCGGCAACCGCCGCGGCGGAGCCGCTGGAAGATCCCCCTGGCGTGTGGTCGACATTGCGGGGGTTGCGCGTGGCGCCCGGTGTGGTGAAGGCGAATTCCGCTGTGACGGTCTTGCCTACCGGTACCGCGCCGGCCGCGCGCAGCTGTGCCACGCAAGTGGCGTCGAAGGTTTTCGGAACATCACCGAGCGCCCGGCTGCCCGCTTGCGTCGGCATCCCCGCGACGTCGATCACATCCTTGACGCCAAGTGTCCAACCGGCGAGTGGACCTTGGGCCTGGGCGTTGAGCTTGTCCTGCGCTTGAGCCGTCCAGACGAAGGCGTGCAGCT
Organism: Bordetella sp. LUAb4; assembly: GCF_021325795.1. Classification (GTDB taxonomy): domain Bacteria; phylum Pseudomonadota; class Gammaproteobacteria; order Burkholderiales; family Burkholderiaceae_B; genus Bordetella_C. Next base: position 843,099 of record NZ_JAHPZX010000003.1, read on the forward strand.
CGGCGTCGTCACGCTGAATCCTGGTCAATGCGTGCTGGACACGGTCGGCGGGAGATAAGGCGCCGGTATCAAACGGAGGGGACACGCTGGGATGTGACATGCTGGGGGGCGACATGCTTGGATGTGAAGTGCTTCTTCGTGTGGTCTGGGGAATCCGAGTTACTGGATCGTGATGTGCTTTTCGCTGATCAAGGTACCCCAACGCTTGGACTCGCTGGCGATGAACGACGTGAAGTCTTGCGGTGATCCACCTGCGACTTCGCCACCTTCGGATTCCACGACGCGACGGTAGGCCGGATCCTTCAAGATCTCGTTGAGGTTGGTGTTGAGCTTGTCGATGATCGGTTGCGGAGTTCCCGCCGGCGCGATCACGCCGAACCAGTTGGAAGCCACCATGTTCGCGATACCCAGTTCCTTGAATGTCGGAATATTGGGCAACGCAGCCAGACGCGTGTCCGCGGAAACGGCAAGCAGCCTCAAGCGAGCTTGATCGCCCTGGGCGTTGGGCAGAAGCAGGCTTGGCAGTTCCAGGTAAAAGTCCACATTGCCCGCCATCAGGTCCCCCGCCGCGGGTGCGCCGCCTCGATAGGGGACGTGCGTGGCGTTGAAGCCGGCATTGTCCTTGAACAATTCGGTAATCAGCTGCGATGCACTGCCGGCGCCCGTGGACGCGAAATTGAGCTTCTTGGGATCCGCCTTCCCAGCCGCGATCAGATCGCCGGCGCTCTTGTAAGGGGACTGCGCATTGACCCCCAGCACCATGGCACCCCGTTCGAGCAGCAATATCGGGGCGATGCCTTTGTCCGGATCGAAGCCCAGATTGCTACCGTAGAGCGCCTTGTTGACCGACAGCGGAGCGAAGTTGCCCAGGCCGATGGTGTAGCCGTCCGGATTCGCACGGGCGATTTGCGCCGTACCGATATTGCCGCTGGCGCCCGGCTTGTTCTCGACCACCACCGCCACCTTCAGGCGCGTACTCAGCTGCTGGGCAATTTGTCGCGAGCGGGTGTCGGAACTGCCGCCGGCCGCATAAGGAACGATGAAGGTAATGGGTTTGGATGGGTAGGCATCCTGTGCCTGGCCGGGCGTGGCAATGAACAGCGCCAAGGCGCTCGCCAGCGCGAGCATGGATTTTCGGACGCTTGCATGGTTCCGCATGAATTCTCCCCCTGATGGTCTCTATGGAACGCGCGCTGAAAGCGGCATGAAAAGGATTCTAGGGAGCGCATGATTGTGATGTCTAATACTAAGAAAAGTCGATATTGATTCCTTGAAGGAAATAATCATGTTGGACCATCGCTGGCTGCATGCCTTTTCCATCGTGGCCGAGGAATTGCACTTTGGCCGTGCGGCGCAGCGCCTGCATCTGAGCCAGCCGCCGCTGAGCAAGACCATACGCAAGCTGGAAGCGCAGTTGGGTGCGGCCTTGCTGATTCGGACGACCCGCTCGGTGAAACTGACCGCCGCCGGCGCGGAACTGGCCAGGCGCATCCGCCAACTGTCGGTGGACGCCGAGGCCATGGAGGCAGCCGTACGCCAGACGGCACGCGGAGAGATCGGCCGCCTGGCCTTGGGCATCACGCCTAGCGCGGCCTATTCGAATTTCTCGGAAGTGTTGTACGAATTCAGGCAGCGCTATCCGACGGTGCGCCTGGACTTGCGTGAGATGAATTCCAGCGACATGCCCGATGCCCTTCATCGGCGGCAATTGGACATGGCTATACTGCGCCCGCCGTTCGCGGATCCGGACCTGGCGCCGCAACGCGTTTACGACGAGCCCATGGTCGCCGCGATGCGCAAGGACCATCCGCTGGCAGGACGTAGATGGGTCACCATGAAGCAAGTGCTGGCCCATGACCTCATCGGCTATTCCCGCGAGAACTCACGCTATTTCAGCCAGATCCTGCAAATGATGATAGGCGCCACCGGCGCGCCCGCGCGCATCGTCATGGAAAGCATGATCCCCACGATTCTTACCTTGGTGGCAGCGGGCTTCGGTATTGCCCTGGTGCCTGCGGCGCTGTCCACGGTGCGCGGCGACATCATGACCTACGTCGGCATTCGTGGCCCTGGCGCCATGCGTGCCGAGTTGTTCGTCGCGCGCCAGCCGGCCAGCGTCAACCCTGCGGTCGACAGGCTGATGGAGGTGATTCGGGATATGAATGGCAAGTGAGGTGGCGGCTGGTGCACACCGCCTCGCTTGCCGGCGGCGCCATCACAGCAGTCCGCGCAGCAATGTCCCCTGGCGCTCGATCTCCGCCGGCCGCAGCCCGCTATAACCGATCACCACGCCGGGAGGCAGGGCTACCCGGCGGCAGAATTGGGCGATGAACTGCATGCTCAGCCCCTGGTCCTGAATCCTGGCCTGCACGGCCGCCAGATTGATGTCCGGCGGCAACCACCATACCAGATGAAATCCCGCATGTTCGCCGCCGACGTGCAAATTGTCGCGGCCTACCGCAAGGGCCAGCACTTGCATCACCAGGTCGCGTTTTTGCGCATACACCGCCCGGGCTTTGCGGATATGGCGCGCGAAGCTCCCATCTTCCAGAAAGCGTGCCAAGGCGATCTGCTCGATCATGCCGTTGGATCGTCCCGTCGTCAGACGTGCTCGCGTGAACGCCGCTACCCATCGTTTTGGAAGCACGGCGTAGCCAATGCGCAGCGCGTTGAACATGGTCTTGTTGAAGCTGCCAAGATGGATCACCCGGTCCGCCGTATCCAGGCTTTTCAAGGCCGCCAGCGGGGCAGCGTCGTAGTTGAATTCGCTGTCGTAGTCGTCCTCGATGATCCAGCAGTTCTCCTGCGCGGCCCAGGCCAGCAGGTCCAGGCGGCGGGACACCGGCATCGTGACGCCCACGGGCGATTGATGCGCGGGCGTGACATGTACCAGCTTCACGTTGCGCTGCCGCCTGGCGCGGTCTACCGAGAAGCCGTGTTCGTCGATGGCGATGGGCACGACCCGGGACGTGAACTGGCTGAACAAGGGCAGGGCGGTCAGGTAGCCCGGGTCTTCCACCAGCACCTGGTCTTGCGGTTCCAGCAGAACGCGGGCGCTCAAGTCCAGGCCGTCGCGGATGCCGGTGAGAATGACGACCTGATCGGCGTCGCAGGAAATCCCGCGCGCCGCGCCCAGGTAACGTGCGACCTGTTCGCGCAAGGGGCGCCAACCCTGTGGCGCCTCATAGGCCAGTTGCTCGGGCGTCACGGCCTTCGCGCTTGCCAGCAGGCCTCTGCGCCAGGCCGCCATGGGGAATATCGATGCATCCGCGCTGCGGGCGGCGAACAAGGGTTGTGGGACGCGGTGTCCGTTGGCGGCAGGAGGGGCGTCCGACGGGATCGAGGCTGGCAATGGAGCGGGTTTGCCTCGGCCGGCACCCGCACCCGGGACCCCGGCCACGCCGTGGCTCTGGCCCGGCAACCCACGTCGGAAGAAGCGATCGGGGATGACCGCTGAGACGTAGGTTCCGGATCCCACCGTCCCGGTCGTATAGCCTTCGCTACGCAGCTGGTCATACGCTGCCTCGACCGTGGACCGCGAGACGCTCCACCGTTGCGCCAGCGAGCGCGTCGAGGGCAGCCGTGTGCCCGCTGCCAGGGCGCCTTGCAGGATGCGCTCCTGGATCTGCCGATACACCCACGACTGCTTGGATTCCCCCGCCCGCGCCGGTGACGCCGGCAAATCCAGACTCGACTCGGCCTTGCGGTGAGAAGAAAGTGGCTTGGTCATTTTTCTAAATATGGCTCTATTGATGAGGCCATTTTATGGGTAACTTTGGTTTCCCATTGGCTTCCGATTTAGCTTCTTCTTTAGCTGCCCCTTTAGCCTCCCCCTTTGGCTGCCTCGCTAGCTTCCCCTTGGACTTCTCAAGTGTCGCTGCCTGAGCGAATCCCGGATCCTTCGATGAATACACGTACTGCTCGGCCCGTCACCATTACGCTCGAAACAGGCGCGTTCACCGCTCATGACCAGACGTCCATCCTGGATGCCGCGTTGGCCAGCGGTGCGCCGGTCCCGTTTTCCTGTCGGCGTGGCGAATGCGGATCCTGCCGCGCCCAGGTGCTGGCGGGAGAGTTCGAGCCTATCGTGGCGCCCACGGAGCGGACCTATGTGACCGCGAGCGACGAATTGCTGATGTGCCAATGTCGGGCGAGCAGTGACCTGACTCTGCGATTTCCCCATTGGCAGGCGCCTGAGCGGGCACCGGTTCAGCGCAGCGCCAAAGTGGTTTCGCGCCGTTCGATGACGGCCGGCGTGACGGAACTCATCATCGATGTCCAGGGACCAGAGCCCTTCGATTACCGCCCGGGGCAGCATCTGCATATGTTGCTGAAAGACGGTAGCCGGCGTCCCTTCTCCATCGCCAATGCGCCCGGTAGCACGGGGCATGGACGCTTGCACTTCCATATCCGGCGGATGCCCGGCGGGGTTTTTACCGACGGCCACCTGCCGGCCTTGATGCCGGGTGACATCTTGAACCTGGAAGGCCCGTACGGAGACTGCGTCTGGCCGTCCGCGCTGGCCGAGGACATCGAACACGTCGTTCTGCTGGCCACCGGTACTGGCTTCGCGGGTGTATTCCCCGTCCTTATGGCGGCCATCGAAAGCCGGTGCCTGCAGTCCGTCACGCTGTATTGGGGCAGCCGGGAGCTGGAGGACTGCTATGCTGCCGGACTGCTGAATGCGCTGCAAGGCAAGGACACGGTATTCCGCTGGGAGCCGGTAGTAAGTAACAGCCACGGCAGCAACAGCAGCAACAGCAGCAGCAGCACCGACGCAGACGACCCCGGCAACCCCGCTCTTATCGCCCCTTCTGTCTACGTGCAGGACGCAGCGGCACGCGCCTCCCACGACTGGGCCCGCACCATGGTCTATGCTTGCGGCAACCCGCAAATGGTCCGTGCCGCCCGCCGGCAATTACAGGCGCAGGGCCTGCCCGCGCATCGCTTCCGATCCGAAGCATTCCTGCCGGCCGCCGACGCTCCACCAACCGGCGCGACCGCGACGTCACTCCCCAAGCACCCTTGGGAACAAGTCGGGGCGCGCTTCACGCTGGCGGGCATCCTGCAAGCGCGGCAACGTTCCATCACCGCCGTGCGCGAAATCGCTGCCTTGATACGCCCTGGCATGACGACGGCGCAGGCCATCGCGCTGGCGGACGAGCACTTGCGCGGCATGGGGGCATCGCACAACTGGCATCCCACCTACATTCGATTCGGCGCCGACTCGCAATCGCCGGCCGTGCAACCCACTGACCGTCAGCGCATCCTGGGTGAAGACGACATCTTCGTGGTCGACATCGGTCCCGTCTGGGGCAACTACGAAGGCGACTATGGCGACACCTACACGACGGGTGCCAGCGCGGACCAAGCGCGTTGCGCCGAGGCGGCGCGGCTGGTGTTCCAGCGCACACGGCTGGCCTGGCTGGATGGCTTGACGGGTGCGGCGCTCTACGACGTGGCGGACGAGTACGCGCGCGAATACGGTTGCACCATCGTGCGCGAAATCCCCGGCCATCGCGTTGCCGATTTTCCTCACGCGCTGTATGGCAAGCATCAACTGGCCGCGGCGGACTTCGTTCCCAGCGATGGCATCTGGGTCTTGGAAATTCAGGTGCGTGACCTGCGCCTGCCGATCGGCGCATTCTACGAGGACGTGCTGTTGCGCGATGGCGCAGTCATCGCCGGCGCTGCCGAGACCGCCGCTGTAGGCACCGCTGTCATCTGACACCCGCCGCCACCTGACGCCACGGCCATCCCAAGCCACGGCCATCCCACCCCGTGGCTATCTCACGCTAAGTATCCAATCGGAGAACGTGCTGAATGGCTGCACCGATGACCGTGCAGGGTCGCTGACCAGATAGTAGCCATTGCCGCTCAACGCGCTATGCGCAAGCGGCTGCACCAATTGCCCGGTGGCGAAATCCTGGGTGATGTACGCGCGTTGCGTCACCGCGATGCCCAGCCCTTCGGCCGCGGCCTGCAGGCACAGCACCGCGTTGGCCAGCGGCAGGAAGCGCGTATCGCTCTTGGGCGCCAGGCTGGTGGAGTGCAGCCAGCGCTCCCAGCAATCCGGCGCGATCATCGACTTCAACAAGGTTTCACCCAACACGTCGGCGGGCGTGCGCAGGCGTGCCGCCAGCGCCGGGGCGCAGGCCAGCACCAGTTCATCCGGAAACAGCAGGTGAGCGCTCAGGCCCGGCCAGTGCCCATTGCCGCAGCGCACGACGAAGTCGGCGTTGTGCAGGTCGGTGTCATCGGCACGGGCCACCGTGGCGACCTCGATGTCGATGTTGCTGTGCCGCGCATACAGCGAACCAAGCCGGGGCATCAGCCATTTGATGGCAAGACTGGGGATGACCTTGACTCGGATGCGACGATTGGCGCCGGTCTCCGCCGCCTTGGCCAGCACCGATTCCAACTGGTCGAACAACTGGGCGGCCTGCACGGCCAGCTCCGTGCCCGCCGCGGTGAAACCGATGTCGCGGCCATCCTTGCGTACCAGTGGCACGCCCAACTCGATCTCCAGGCGACGCAACTGATGGCTGACCGCGCCGGGCGTGATATGCAGCAGCTCGGCGGCACGGCCTACGCCGCCGCTGCGGTACACGGCATCCAGCACCCGGAGCGGGGCGAGGCGGTTTCTCAGTTTGTGCATTATTGAGCTGGATTAAATGATCCAGGAATAAGTTTCCACAGACACTTGATAGGAAGCGGCCTACAGTCTGCCTTGCTACATAAAACTAAATCAAGTGTCGGACGCACGCTCGCCATGTTGCAGGGCGGCAAAAGATCCGGCCAGAAGGAGACAGCGTGACCAAGGGTTCCAGACGTATCGCCTTGTCCCGCGCGCGGCTTTCATTCGCCTGCGTGCTGTTGGGTATCCCCCTGGGTAGCTTCCTGGTGGGCTTCGCGGGGGCCGCGCCCGCCGCGGCAGCCTATCCCGACCATCCCATCAAGCTCATCGTTCCCTTCGCTGCCGGGAGCGCCGCCGACACCTTGTCGCGCGCGGTGGCGTCGGCGCTGGCCGAACAACTGGGCCAGCCCCTGGTGGTGGACAACAAGGGCGGGGCGGGCGGCACTATAGGCACGACGGACATCGCCCGTGCGAAGCCGGACGGCTACACCCTGGGCATTGCCGCGCAGGGCACCTTCGTCAACAATCAGGTGCTGTATAGCGCGCCCGGCTACGACTCCATCAAGGACTTCAGCTTCATCAGCGAGATCGCCGATGTGCAGAACCTTCTGGTCGTGTCCGAGAAGTCGCCTTATCAGACGGCCTCCGCGCTGCTGGACGCCATCAAGGCCAAGCCGCCGGAGACCTTCCGCTATTCCTCCAGCGGCGTGGGTACCAGCCACCATATCGCCGGCGCCACGGTCGCGAAGTATCTGCACAAGCCGCTCATGCACGTGCCCTACACGGGCGCACCGCAGGGCCTGAGCGCCATCATCAGCGGCGATGTGGATATGGGCCTCTACAACCTGCCCGCCGCCATCGGCCTGGTGAAGGGGGGCAAGCTGCGTCCGCTGGCCGTGACGGGTCCCAAGCGCTCGACGCTGCTGCCGGATGTGCCCACCTTGGACGAGAGCGGCCTCAAGGGCTACTCGGTCACCCTCTGGTGGGGTCTGGTAGGCCCGGCCGGGCTGCCGTCCGACGTTTCCGCACGTCTGTATGGCGCGTTGAACACGGTCATGAGCAATCCGGCCTTGCGCGACAAGCTGATCAGCCAGGGCTTCACCCTGCCCGATACCCCCATCCCCAAACCCGCGGCCTTCCAGGACCTGGTGCGCCAGGACCTCGCGACATGGGTGCCGGTTCTCAAGGAACTGGGCACGGCCGCGCAGTGATGCAGCCGGGGGTTGCAGCCGGGGTTGCAGCCGAAATTTCGCTGTGATGCCGCGGTGCTCCTTACTCAAACCTGCCGAAGGAAACCTATTGTGCAATTCCCATCATTGACGCCGCCCTTGGCGCGTCAACTGGCCGAACTCGTCCTGTCCACGCGCCATGGCGACCTGCCGGCGCTGTCTCTCGAGCACGCCAAAATGAGCTTGGCCAGCACGCTCGCCAGCGCTGCCGTCGGTTACGGTATTGAATCGGCCCGCATCGTGCGCGAGCTGGAAGCGGCCGATGGCGGTACGCCGGCGGCGGCCCTGTGGTTCGATGGCCGCCGCCTGCCGCTGGCCAGCGCCGCACGGGTCAACGCGGTAGCCAGCGACGCGGCCGCGTCGGACGACAGCGACATGCGCAGCATCGCGCACATCGGCACCATCATCTCCAGCGTGGCGCTGGCCGTCGGCGAACGCCAGGGCGCCAGCGGGCGCGATGTGCTGGCGGCCATGGTGCTGGGCTACGAGGTGGCCGGTCGCATCGACGAATCGCTGACGCCGGTACGGATGCAGCGCGGCTTCCATGGTTCTTACTCCACGGTGTTTGGCGCCTGTGTCGTCGCCGGTGTGCTGCTGCGGCTGGACGCGCGCCAACTGGCCCATGCGATTGCGTTGTCGGCGACGTCGATTGGCGGCATGGCGATCGCGGCCGACACGAGTTGCGCCCGCGAATATCACGCCGGTCTGGCCGCAAGCACGGGCATCCGTGCCGCGCTGGCGGCGCAACACGGTTTCGAGGGCGAACTGGGCGTGCTGGAGCAGCCGCGCGGCTTTCTCGATGCCTTGGGCGGCCAGGCGCGCGAAGATATCGTGCGCGACTGGGGCGCGTCCTGGGACATCGTCACCGACATGGCTATCAAGCTGATGCCGGGCGCGCATCCTTTCCATGCCACCGCCGAGGCGGCCGCCAATGCCGCCCGCGCCGCGGGTTCCGGTGCGGTGGAAGGCGCGGGAGACGGCGCGCGCGCGGACAACCCCGCCCGGGTCAAGCCTGGCGACATCGCCCGCATCGTCGTGTCGGCGGCGGTGCAGTGGACCAATTTCAAGGGTGACCCGCATCCGCGCAACCTGGTCGATGCCGCCCACAGCCTGCATTACTTCGTCGCCGCGGCCATCGTCGATGATGGCTTCTCCTGGCAGCACATGGACGAGGCCAAGATGGCTGATCCGGTGATTGCCGCATTGCAGGACAAGGTCGAGTTCGATCCCGCCCCGCCTCCCTTGCCGGACCGCTTTCCCCACCGGCATGGCGGCACGGTCACCCTGCACATGAAGGATGGCGCCGTGCATCGCGGCACTTGCATCATGCCGCGTGGCTCCGGCGCGCGTGGCATCGAATGGCGCGACGTGCAAGACAAATTCCTGCATCTGTTCCCGCAGGCCGGGCTGGCGCCGGCCACGACCACGGCGTGCCTGGATGTCATCGCGCATCTGGAGCGTGCCGATTCCATGGGTTTGCTGGTACGCCTGCTAAGCGGGCGTTGACCCGTTTTTTTTATCCGGACCCGAATGACAAGGCCGCAAAGGCTACCCCCCGAGGAGAGGAGACAAAATGAAACGACGCATCGCATCCGCATTTGCCGGCATCGCCATGAGCATGGGGCTGAGCTTGGCCCCAGGTCTGATCAACACCGCGGCCGCCGCCGACAGCTTTCCGTCCAAACCCGTCACCATCATCGTCGGCGTGGCGCCCGGCGGCAGCCTGGACGCGTTGGCCCGGCTGGTGGCCACCGAACTGGGCAAGGTCACCAACAACACCTTCGTGGTGGAGAACGTCACCGGCGCCGGCGGCCTGTTGGGCTTCCAGCGGCTGGCGCGGTCGGCGCCGGATGGCTATACGCTGATGTTCAGCAACCAGTCCATGGTGCTAATTCCCTTGCTCTATCCCAAGGCCGGCCTGGACATCGTGAAGGACACGACGGCGATAGGCACGGTGGCCAATGTGCCCATGGTGCTCAGCGTGAGCAACCAGAGCGGCATCAAGGATCTACCCTCCATGCTGAAGGGCATGCGCAGCGGTGAACTGAAGCTGTACTTCGGTTCGGGCGGCCCCGGCACCACCGCTCACCTGGCCGAGGCGCTGTTCCTGCAGATGGCCGACGTGAAAGCCGAGCTGATCCAGTACCGTGGCTCAGGTCCGGCGATCACCGACTTGATCGGCGGCACCATCCAGGCGGTGCTCGATCAGACGGTGACCATGCTGCCCCTGCACAACGGCAAGCAGATCAAGGCCATCGCCGTGGCGTCCAAGACGCGCCTGCCGCAGATGCCGGATGTGCCCACCTTCGCCGAGGGCGGCGTGCCGCAGTTCGACCTGCAGATATGGAATGGCCTGGTCGGGCCCAAAGGCATGCCCAAGGATGTCGTGGACAAGCTGGCCGAGGCGGTATCCAAGGCGGTGCAGACGCCTGAGTTCCGCGCGCGTATCGATACGCTGGCCGCGCGCATTCCGTCGGCGGAGGAACGCAGCCCGGCGAATTTCACGAGTACGCTGCAACGCGACCAGATGCAATTCGCCGAGCTGGCCAAGAAGATCGGTCTGGAAGCACGTTGAACCCTGCCGCGCCCCGCGCGGCTTTTCCCGAGTGAGGATGGAAATGAGCGACACGATTTACGGATTCATTGGACTGGGCAATATGGGCGGCCCCATGGCGGGGCGCCTGCTCGACGCCGGCTGCGTACTGCATGTGACCGACAGCAATCCGGCGGTGGTGCGGAAGCTGGTGGCGCGCGGTGCCGTGGCCCACGATAGCGCCAAGGCGGTAGGCGACGCCGCCGATGTGGTGTTCCTGAGCCTGCCCGATGGCAAAGTGGTGGAGAAGGTGCTGAGCGGTGACAGCGGCCTGGCGCGAGCGGGCCGGGCCAAGTGCGTGGTGGACTTGTCGACCATCGGGCCGGCCGCGGCACGGCGTGGCTTCGAGATCCTGGCGGCGCAGGGCATCGAGTACGTCGATGCCCCCATCAGCGGCGGCGTCGGCGGTGCCGAGCGCGGCACGCTGGCGATCATGGCGGCCTGCCCCCTGGCTCGCTATGAGGCGCTGACGCCCGTGCTGGGCAATTTCGGCAAGCCCTTCCATCTGGGGACCGAAGCGGGCCAGGCCCAGGTGATGAAGCTGGCGAACAATCTGCTGTCCGCCACCGCCGTGGCCATTACCGCGGAGGCCATGGCGCTGGGTGTGAAGGCCGGACTCGATCCCAGCGTGATGATCGACGTCATCAACGCCGGCTCGGGACGCAACTCCGCCACCGTGGACAAATTCCCCAAGGCCGTGCTGACCGGCACGTTCAACGTGGGCTTCGCGGCGCGGCTGGCGCACAAGGACGTGCGCCTGTGCCTGGAAGAGGCCGAACTGCGCGGCGTGCCCATGGTGGTGGGCTCGTCGGTGCGCGAGATGCTGGTGATGACCACCGCCATTTGCGGCCAGGAGGCGGACTACTCCGACGTGGCCCGCGTGGTGGAGGACTGGGCCGGCGTCAAAGTGCGCGCCAAGCACTGAGCGGAGCCGGCCGGTGTCATGCGGAGGGTGCGACGTCCAGGCGCACCACCTTGCCTTCGAGTTCCGCGCTGGGGGCAGGGTAGCGCTGCATCACCAGGGGATCGTGGCCCGGCACGATGTGGGCTTCGGAGTCGGCCATGGCCCGCACGATGGCATAGCCTTCCATCATGTCGGCGACGTTGTGCACCAGCGGGAAGGGGGCGTTGCGGCCGATGTTGCCGTACAGATGCGAGGCGTCGGACGCCAGCACCACCCAGCCGCGCTGCGTGTACACCCGCACGACCTGCAGGCCCGCGCTATGGCCGCCCACCAAGTGCACCGACAGGCCGGGCGCCAGCTCGGCGCTGCCACGGTGGAATTTCACGCGTTCGGCGTACACCTTGCGGACGAAGGTGACGACGTCCTCGATGTCGTAGGGATGACGCATGACGCCGTGGCACATGCAACGGCCCGTCGCATAGGAGACCTCGGCGTCTTGAATATGCAGGGTGGCCGCGGGGAAGTCGCCCAGCGTGCCGGCATGGTCATAGTGCAGGTGGGTGATGATGACATCGCGAATCGCGGCGGCGTCGATGCCCAGCAGTGCCAGTCCCTGGGCCGGCCGCAGCAGCAACTGGCGGCCGCGCTGGGTGGCGGCTTCTTCGCCGAAGCCGGTATCAACCAGATAGACCTCGGTGCCGCGGCGCAGCACCCACACGAAGTAGTCGAGGTCGGAGTCGGCGTCATGGAAATCGACGCTACCCAGGTAGTTGTCCGAAGCGCGCCGATTGGCGTGATGGGCGTAGCGGATGGCATAGACCTCGAACGGTTCGAGGGGGCGCGGGGGCATGTGGCTCACGGTTGTCTCCGGTTGATGTGGCTGTTCGCCCGCAGGCGGCGCCACGGCTTATCTGCTCGGGTCGGTCAACGGCAGGGTCAGGGTAAGTCCTAGATTGAATGCGCGGCCAGGACTCACAATTCATTTGCCATTCAATCATACAATCAGTCTATAGTACAAGAATACAAATTATCAGAAACGCCAGGGTGTCTTCAATGCCTGGCGTAGCGGAGCCAAGGAGACGGTATGGGAGTGCTGGACGGAAAAGTCGCGATCATCACCGGCGGCGCGGGTGGCATCGGCCTGGACATCGCGCGGGCGTATCTGCGCGAGGGCGCCAAGGTAGGGCTGCTGGATATCGATGCGGCCCGGCTGGAGGAAGCCGCGCGCGAGTTGCCCGGCGCCCAGACGCTGACCTGCGACGTGTCGGATCGTGCGCGGTTGCGGCAGGTCATCGACGGCTACGCGCAACAGGCGGGCGGCCTGGACATCCTGGTGAACAACGCGGCGTATTTCTACTACGCGCCGCTGGTGGATATGCCTGAAGACAAGGTCGACAGGATGATAGACGTCGGCTTCAAGGGCGCCTTATGGTCCTTGCAGGCCGCCACGCCCCATCTGATCGCACGCGGTGGCGGCGCGGTCATCAACCTGTCTTCGGTGGCGGTGTCGGTGTCGATCAAGAATGCGGCGGTGTACAGCGCCATCAAGGGCGCGCTGGATACCCTGACCCGGCAACAGGCGGCGGAGCTGGGCGCGCACGGTATCCGTGTCAACGCGCTGGCCCCGGGACCGGTGGTCACGCCGGGCGCCAGTTCGGTGATTTCCAAGGAAGGTTGGGATATGCGCCGTCAACGCACGCCTTTGAATCGCTTGTCGTCGGGCGGCGATATCGCCGAAGTGGCGGTGTTCCTCGCGTCGCCGGCCAGTGCGATGGTGGCTGGCGTCACGCTCAAGGTGGACGGCGCCATGACCGTCGTGGGCTACTGACAAAGCCGCGCGGCGCGGACGCGTCGTTGCGCCATGCCGGCGCGAACAGCACAGACCTGTGACGAGGGAAGATGCTTGCCACGATGGAAATGACCGGACTGCAAATCCAGCTCGAAGCGTTCTTGCAAGCGCTAACCGCCGGTGTGCTGGTGGGCGGCCTGTATGGCTTGATGTGTGTTGGGCTGGCGATGATCTTCGGCATCATGCGCGTCATCAATTTCGCCCAGGGCGACTTCATGATGCTGGGCATGTATGTCACGTACTACTTCTTCATCCTGCTGGGCGCGCACTGGCTGGCGGGCGGCGTCCTGGCCCCTTATGTATCGGTGCTGCTGGCCGTGCCGGTGATGTACGCGGTGGGCTATCTGGCGCATCGTTTCCTGATCTCGCGCGTCACGGGCCGCCGTGGCGCCGCGCTCGATGGTGACGGCCACTATGCGCAACTGGTACTGACGCTGGGCATTGCCCTGATCCTGCAGAACGGCGGCATGATGGTGTTCGGTCCGCAACTGGTGTCGCTACGCACGCCCTTGTCGAGCAGCGCCTGGGAGATCGGTCCGCTGTGGGGCGATTACGTCAGCGTCTTCGCCAATAAGGGCCGCGCCGTGGCGGCGTTGATCTCCGTGGCGGCCATCGTGCTGCTGGGCGCGCTGATCACGCGCAGCCGGTTGGGCAAGGCCCTGCGGGCATCGGCCGACAATCCGGTCGCCGCTTCCTATATGGGCATCGACGTCAATCGTTCCTACCGCATCGCCTTTGCCCTGGGTACGGCAGTGACGGCGTTGGCCGGTGGCTTGTTGGCGACCAATTTTCCTTTCCACCCCTTCGTCGGCCTGGAGTACGTGATCATCATGTATGCCGGCGTGGTGCTGGGCGGCATAGGCAGCATCCTGGGCGCGTTCTGGGGCGGCATGGTGATCGGCCTGGTGCAGCAGCTGTCGGCGCTGGTATTGCCCATGCAATTGCAGAACGCGGCCATCTTCGTGTTCTTTCTGTTGATCGTGATGTTGCGACCGCAAGGGCTGTTCGGCCGCGTTTCGGAGCGAACCTGATGAAGCGACTGTCGACTTCCGTGACGATGCTGCTGGTGGCCGCGCTGTACCTGGGCGCCGCGCTGCTGGTGAACAATGCCTATCATCAACTGATCTTCACGCTGGTGCTGGTGTGGGCCTGCTTCGGCCTGTCCTGGAACATGCTGAGCGGCTACACGGGCCTGGTTTCCTTCGGCCATGCCGCGTTCTTCGGCCTGGGCGCTTATTCGGCGGTGCTGGGGCAGGTCTACCTGGGCCTGTCGCCGTGGGTGATGTTGCCGCTGGCCGGCGTGATCGGCGCCGTGGCCGGGGTGCTGGTGGGCCTGCCTACGTTCAGGCTGCGCGGGCACTACTTCGCGCTGGCGATGCTGGCCTATCCACTGGCCTTGCTCTATGTGTTCGAGTGGCTGGGGCTGCAGGAAATGACTTTCCCGATGCAGCGCGAGAATCCCGGGCTGTACATGCAGTTCGCTGACCGGCATTACTACACCGTGATCGGCCTGGTGATGCTGTTGGTGTTCGTGCAGATCACTTTGTATGTGGAGCGTACCCGCTTCGGCATGGCGCTCATTGCCATCAAGCAGAATGAAGCGGCCGCCGAGGCCGCCGGCATCGACACGCTGCGCTGGAAGCTGCGCGCCATCGCGTTGAGCGGCGCCATCGCGGGGGCCACGGGGGCTTTCTATGCGGTCGTGCTGCTGGTGGTGACGCCGGTGTCGGTGTTTGGCATGCTGGTATCGGCACAGGCACTGACGGTGTCGATGTTCGGCGGTGTCGGATCGGTCTGGGGACCCATCATCGGCGCGGCCATCCTGGTGCCGCTGGGCGAGATCCTGCATGCGGAGCTGGGCGCCACCTACCCGGGCATCCAGGGGGTGATCCTGGGTGTGGCCATCATCGCGGTGATCCTGATGGCGCCCGAGGGCGTGTTCTGGAAATTGCGGGATGGCTGGCAACGGCGCAAGGCGACGGCAGCCGCATCGCTCGGTTCCGCTGCCCCGAACTCGCCGACCCCGCCAACCCCGTTGCTTCGGCCCATCCCCACCGCGTCCTCCGCTGCCACCGACATCATCCTGGACGTGCAGTCGGTATCGCGCAGCTTCGGTGGACTCAAGGCCGTGCAGAACGTCAGCTTCTCGGTGCGGCGTGGCATGATCCTGGGCATCATCGGCCCCAATGGCGCGGGCAAGACCACGCTGTTCAATCTGCTCAACGGCTTTCTGCGGCCGGACACGGGCAAGGTGATCGTCAACGGCGTCGACATGGCCGGACGCAAGCCGCACGTGCTGTGTGCCGCGGGCGTGGGACGTACCTTCCAGGTGATGCGGCCTTTCATGCGCTTGACGGTGGCGCAGAACGTCAAGATAGGCGCTTACGTACGCGCTGGCGACGAGGCGCGCGCCGAAGCGCTGACGCAGCAGGCTATCGCGCGGGTTGGTCTTTCCGATTGCGCCAACAAGGTCGCCGCGCTGCTCACCACCCGCGAACTGCGCCTGATGGAATTGGCGCGGGCGGTGGCCGGACAACCCGAACTGCTGCTGCTGGACGAAACCCTGGCCGGCCTGGGGCATGGCGAGGTCGACGATATCGTCAACGCCATCCGCGCGCTCTCCGCTGAAGGCATCACCGTGGTCATCATCGAGCACACCATGCAGACCATGGTGCGCCTGGTCGACGAGTTCCTGGTGCTGGACCACGGCCAAGTGCTCACTCGCGGCGATCCGCAGGC
The DNA here is from genome assembly GCF_021325795.1 of Bordetella sp. LUAb4. Taxonomy (GTDB): domain Bacteria; phylum Pseudomonadota; class Gammaproteobacteria; order Burkholderiales; family Burkholderiaceae_B; genus Bordetella_C. The sequence goes on from NZ_JAHPZX010000003.1 coordinate 859,050, forward strand.
CATCACCCAGGATCCCCAAGTCGTGCAGGCGTATCTGGGCAAGAAGTGGAGCGCGCAACATGCTGCTTGAAATCCACCAGCTGGAGGCCGGCTATTCCGCCGTGCCGGTGCTCAAGGGCGTGTCGGTCGAGGTGGGCGAAGGCCAGTTCATTTCAGTCGTCGGCCCCAATGGCGCGGGCAAGAGTACCTTGTTCAAGACCATTTCAGGCAGCGTCTCCGCGCGCGCCGGCAGCATCCGCTTCGACGGCCGCGATCTGCTGACCGTACCCATCGACCGGCGCCCGCACCTGGGCATCGCCCACGTGCCCGAAGGGCGGCAGGTGTTTGCTTCGATGAGCGTGCTGGAGAACCTGGAGATGGGCGCGTATACCGAGGCCGGACGGCGCGACTGGTCGCGCAACCTGGAGCGCATCCACACCTGGTTTCCCGTGCTCAAGCAGCGCGGCCGCCAACTGGCGGGCACGCTCTCGGGCGGCGAGCAGCAAATGCTGGCGATCGGCCGGGGGCTGGCGTCTTCGCCCCGCCTGTTGATGCTGGATGAGCCCTCGATGGGGCTGGCGCCCGCCGTGGCCGACTTCATCTTCGAGCGCCTGATCGACATTCGTCGGGAAGCGAACCTGACCATTCTGCTGGTGGAGCAGCGGGTGGCGGAGGCGCTGCAGTACGCCGACCGGGGCTACGTGCTGGAAACCGGGCGCGTGGTGCTGGAAGGTACGCATCAGACACTGCAGGCGGACGATCGCGTCCGCCGTGCATATCTTGGGATGTAGAACTCATACCGTCTGGATCAAGGCGGAAAAGGCGAGGAGATCGACATGAACAGAAGATCCGCGGTTTTCAGTCTCATCGGCATGACGCTAAGTGCCAGCCTGCTGGCGGGCGGCAATGCCATGGCGCAAGCGGCCGATGTCAGCGTGGGGCTTATCGCACCCATGTCCGGTATCTATGCGCGCTATGGGCAGGTCATGCGCATGGGCGCGGAGATGGGCGTCAAGGACATCAACGACCAGGGCGGCATCAAGGCGCTGGGTGGCGCCAAACTCAAGCTGGTGGTGGTCGACTCCGGCGACTCCACCGAGAAGGCCAAGAGCGCCGCCGAGCGCATGGTGGCCGACTATCCCAACCTGGTCGCCGCCACCGGTGCCTACTTGAGTTCCTTCACCCTGGCCGTGACGGAGGTCACCGAGCGGGCAAAGCTGCCGCTGCTGACACTGTCCTATTCCGACCTGATCACAGCGCGTGGCTTCAAGTACGTCTTCCAGACTTCCGCACCGGCCGGCAAGCAAGCCGACATCGCCCTGCCCAGCATCCTGGAGCTGGCGACCAAGGCGTCGGGCAAGCGGCCCAAGACGGTGGCCATCGTCACTGACAACACGGCGGCTTCGCTGTCCACGGTCAAGGCCTTGAAGGATGGCCTGCTGGCCAAGAATGGCCTGGAGCTCGTGGTCGACGAGACTTTCACGCCGCCGCTGGCGGATGCCTCGTCCTTGATCCAGCGGGTGCGATCGCGGCGTCCGGACCTGCTGTTCTTCCTGCCGACCGTGATCTCCGATGCCAAGCTCATACTGGAAAAAATGAATGAGACCAATGTGAAGGTGCCGGTGATCTCCTTCGGCATCGCCATCGCCGAGCCCGAAGTGGTCAAGACCGTCAGCCCGACGCTGCTCAATGGCGTCATGTCGGCGGTGGGCAATTGGGGCGCCAAGGGCCAGGAGGCGCTGATCAAGCGCATGAAGACGGACTACAACGAACCCTGGATGACGCAGAACGCGATCTCGACCTATGGCGATATGTGGATCATGAAGGCGGCGCTGGAGCGCGCCGGCAAGGCGAACCGAGAGGCCGTCGGCCAGGCGATGCATGCGCTGGACGAGGGGCCCAGCCCGTATTTCCCCGGCGGCGTGGTCAAGTTCGACGAGGCTGGGCATAGAGAGGGCGCGACGCTGACGGTGATTCAGTGGCAGAACGGCGTGCCGGTCACGGTGTTCCCGGAGGCGCAGGCGATTGCGCAGCCGATCTGGCCGGGGAAATAGCAGGTTTTTCCGCCGCTGCGTCATGCAGCGGCGCATCGATGACGTTGGAGAATATGTAATGGCTGAATCCGATCGGTTTTCCGAGGGCTTCGAGAACCGCAAGACGGTCCTTGGCGCAGAACATGTCGAGCGCTCGTGGTCCGCCGCCGACGACTTCAACCGGCCCATGCAGCGGCTGGTGACGGAGTATTGCTGGGGCGAAATATGGGGCGACGACACGTTGCCGTTCAAGACGCGCAGCATCATCAATCTGGCGATGCTCACTGCCACCAGCCAGCACCACGAACTGGGTGTGCACGTGCGGGGAGCCTTGCGCAATGGCGTCTCCAAGGAGGAGATCCGCGCCGTGCTGATGCAGGCCACGGTCTACTGCGGTGCGCCTCTGGGACTGGCGGCTTTCCGCGTCGCGTCGGAAGCCATCCGGGCGTATGAGGCCGAAGCGGCGGGTTCGGCAACCAAGGCGACCAAGGCGACGCAGGCCAAGGGGGCGGCGCAATGAACAAGGATCGAATCGGCTTTATCGGCTTGGGCAATATGGGCGGACGCATGGCGCGTCGCCTGGTCGACGCCGGCATTCAGGTGCTGGGCTTTGACACGGATCCCAGCCGCGCGGCGGCGGCCGGGGCGCAGCCACTGCCCACGATTCGTGAAGTCATGGCAGGCGCCGATGTCGTGCTGTTGTCGCTGCCCGACAGCAAGGTGGTGGAGGCCGTGGTGGAGGGCGCCGGCGGCATCCTGGAAAACTGCCGGCCCGGCCAGGTCGTCGTCGATCTGAGTACGGCGGCCGCCAGTTCCACCGTGCGCCTGAACACCCGCTTCGCCAAGGCGGGCGTGCAATACGTCGACGCTGGCATCTCGGGCGGCGCGGCCGCCGCGGAGAAAGGTGCGCTGACGCTGATGGTGGGCGGCGACGCCGGTACGATCGAAGCCCTGGACTGGGTGTTCGCGCCCATCAGCGCCAAGGTCGTGACGATGGGTGGCAGCGGTGCCGGCCACGTCACCAAGCTGCTCAATAATTTCCTCAACGCGGTCAGCCTGGCGGCGACCGCGGAAGTGATGGTGGCGGGCAAGAAGGCGGGCCTGGACCTGCATCGCCTGCTCGACGTGATCAATAGCAGCAGCGGCGTGAATTTCGCCTCGCTCAAGCGTTTTCCGTTTATCGTGGATGGCGACTACCTGGAAGGGGGCTTGACCAATAAGCTCATGACCAAGGATGTGGTGCTGTACGTGGATCTGGTCCGCGAACTGGGCGTGGCGTCACTGAACGCCGCCGGTCCGGCCGCCTGCTTCGGTCTGGCCACCGCGCTGGGCTATGGTGACCAGATCAGCAATCGTGTGGTGGATGCCATCGGGGATGTGTCAGGTGGCGTCCGTTTGAATAGTAATTAACCCCGTAATCAACCCCGCATTCAACCCAAGGAGTAGTGTCATGCAAGTATTTCACGGTCGCGACCAGGGTAAGCCTTCGGAACAGCGTGGCCCGACATTCAGTGGCGTGGTCTATGCCGATCCGGTCATGCCGCCGCAGGACAATGTCGGCATCAACCACGTCTTCTTTCCACCCGGCTCGCGTACCTTCTGGCACGCCCACGAGTACGGTCAGGTGCTGCACGTGACGGCGGGGCGGGGCTGGATCTGTCTGGACGGTTCTGCTCCCCAGGAAATCCGCCAGGGCGACGTGGTCTGGATAGGGCCGCATGAGCGTCACTGGCATGGTGCCGCCGCCGATACCCTGATGGCGCACCTGGCCATCTCGCTGGGCGCGGCCGATTGGCAGGAAGAACTGCCCCAGGCGGAATATCTGCAAGCGGGACGGTAAACTTCCAGCCCCTTCCAAGGAGACCCCATGATCATCGAAACCCGTATCTACCATTGCCTGCCTGGGCGCTTGCCGGCGCTCAACGAACGCTTCAGCAAGACGACGCTGGGCTTCTTCGAGAAGTATGGAATCAAGCCCCTGGGTTTCTGGACCACGCTGGTCGGGCAGAGCAACCACGCGCTGACCTATATGCTGCAGTGGGAGAGCATGGAGGAGCGTGAGCGCAAGTGGAATGCGTTCCAGGCCGATCCGGAGTGGATCGCCAAGCGTGCCGCCAGCGAGGCGGAGAAATCCATCGTCGAGCGGATCGAGAACAATTTTCTCAGCCCGACGGATTATTCGCCGTTGCGTTGATGTCGAAGCCGCTTCGATGCGGCTTTGAGATGTCCTTGCAGCACCCTCGGCGGAAAAATAGCGGCGCTCCTGGGCGCCGCTATTTTCTGCTTTGTCGACCCGGCCCGGTGGGGCCTGGGTCTCTATTTCGTCCCACGCGCTTATTCCGCGCGTAGATTCAGATCCTTCACCAGCTTGCCCCACTTCTGAACTTCAGAGGCCACCAGCGTGGCTGCTTCCGCGGGACTATTGGCGACCAGATCGATGCCGTCACGCGCCATCATCTCCTGCAGCGCGGGCGTATTCATTGCCGCCTTCGCCGCGCTGTTGAGTTTGTCGATCACGGCCGGGGGCGTGCCCGCCGGTGCGGCCAGGATGAACCAGTTCTTCGCCTCGAACCCTGGATAAAGCTCCGCTACCGTCGGGACGTCGGGCAGGATGGCCATGCGTGTGCTGCCGGTCGTCGCCAGCACATGCAGTTTGCCGGACCGCACGTGTACCAGCGATGACGCCGGGTTGTCGATCATCAGGTCCACCTCGCCACTGATCAGGTCGACGAAGGCGGCACCCGCGCCCTTGTAGGGGATCTTCATGAAAGACACGCCGGCCTGTTGCGCCAGCATCGCGGTCGCCAGGGACTGGATGCCCGAACTGCCGCTCAGCGCGAAATTCATCTTCTCCGACCGCTTCGCCTTGTCGACCACCTCTTGCAGCGTGGTCGGCTTGAATTTGTTGCTCGCCACCATGACCTGGGAAGCGGCCGCCAGGACGGTGATCGGCGCGAAGCCCTTGACGGGGTGATAAGGAACGTCAGGGTAGAAGGCTGGCGTGGTAGCGAATGCCGCGGAGGTCAGGAGCAGGGTGTAGCCGTCCGGTGCCGATCGCTCCACGTCGGTCGCCCCGATCTGCCCCGTATTGCTGGCCTTGTTCTCGACCACGACGCTGCGGTCCAGTATCTGGCCCAGTTCCTTGGCGAAGGGCCGCGCCAGGACATCGACGCCGCCACCCGCGGCAAAGGGGACGACGATACGTATCGCCTTATCGGGGTACTCCGCGTTTGCCACGCCGAGCAACAAAAGGGTCGCGGCCATGCCGGACAGGATTTTTTTTCTGATCATGATGATGTCTCCTCCAACGGGTGGTTTGCGTCAGGAACCCGCGGCCAGGCGCATGGGCAGCGACGCATCGGCGGCGCGTTCCAATGACCAGACGGCGTCTATCAGGCGATCGGCATCGATGTGGGCGCCGCCATAATGGTTCAGCTCCCTCAGCTTCTGTTCGATCTCATGGTCTTGCAGGGGACGCGCCAGCGAGCCGCGTGGGGTGGTGATCTCCCGCTGCAGGCTGCGGCCGTCCGTCAGGTCGATGCGGACTTTGACGGCGTCCACGGACAGGGTGGTGTCGTCGCGAAACACCACGCGCGCGCCCAGAGTGCGCAGATCCGTGTCGGCGACTGCTTCGTCCGAGAATTCCGCCAGGCCGGCGCGTCCGCGCACCAGCGATACCGCGACCGCATGCTGGGCGCAGACTTGTGATTGCCGCCCGTTGGCAATAGTCGGGCGATCGGTCCGCTGCCGTAGCAGGGGGTGCCCAAGCAGCTCGATGGACTGGATGCCGCGCCAGCCGTCGCCCGAGATAGCGGGCTCTTGCGCCAACGCCAGGCAGGCATCGATCACAGGGTTGAGGACGACGCCGCAAGGGTAAGGCTTGTAGGCATTCTTCAAGAGTTCCCACCGTTGCCCCAGGCCGTCGGTGATCTCGCCCAGGCGGGGCGCCTCGCCGAAGACCCGCAGAAAGCCCCGCGGTCCTTCCAGGGGTTGGGATGGACCATCGAAGCCGGCTTCGACCAGGAAGGCGGACAGCAGGCCGTTGCGCGCCGCATTGCCGACGCTGATGCTCTTGGCCGCGGTGCCCAGGGTTTCCACCAGTCCGCCCGCCTGCACCGCCGCCGCGCTGATCACGTGCAGATTCCGACCGGCGTCCAGTCCCAGGCATCGAGCGGATGCCAGGGCGGATCCGAACACGCCGCAAGTGGAGGTGATATGCCACCCGCGGGCGTAATGCTCCGGCGAGATGGCGTTACCGATGCGGCACGCGGCTTCGACGCCCAGGATGAACGCGTGCAAGAGCTGGGCGCCGTTGATGGGACGGCTCTCCGCAAGGGCGAATAGCGCCGGCGCGATCGGCGAGGTCGGATGGATGATGGTCGGATGGTGCGTATCGTCGAAGTCGTAGAGGTTGGCCGCCATGGCGTTGAGCGCTGCCGCGGTGGGCACGTCCACGCGTTCCGTTCGCCCCGCCACAGTGGCCTGCGCGCCCGCGGAGAAAAGGCCATAGGTGCGTAGCGCGGCCTCCAGCGGGGGGGTGCGGGTGGCCGACAAGGCGACGGCGAAGAAATTCAACAAGGCACGGCAGGCGGCGTGACGCACCTCGGCTGGCACATCGGTCCATTGGCTACTGGCGACGAAGCCGGCAAGTTGCGCGCTGACGGCCGGGGCCTCAGCGGATGGGATGGCTGCTTGGGTCATGAAGGTTCCACTCTCGGGCAGTCGCCCAGGCGACTGCTTCAGGCTACGGAGCTACGGGGTAAGGGCGACGACACCCAGGGATGCCTGGGACTGCCACTGCGATGCTGGATGGCCTGAGCGATCCAGCTGTCTCGAGTATTATCGGAATATTGTATTATTGAGTGATCATATCCATAGCTTTGGCGGCGCGCAAGATGAACGGCATGCGGGCCGGTCGAGGCACTGATTCGGGACGGACGCATGGCGACGATGGCTTGCATGGAACGACTCATCCCGTGCAAGCCACAGAGGGCGACGATGAGGAAGCGGCTAAACTATCCACCTTCATTTGTTCCACAGTGGTCCCGCCGCGCCCAACGCGCGCCCGACCTCCTACGCTTTAGAGACGCATGACTTCTCACGCAGAGACACAAGACGATTTCAAGGTCGAGCGCGTTGCTTCGGTATTGCGCCATCGCGTCACCGACAGTATTCGTAATGCGATTCTCGTTGGCCGGTTTCGCCCGGGGGAACGGTTGCCGGAGCGCGAGCTGTGCGAGATGACCGGCGTCAGCCGCACGCTGGTGCGTGAGGCGCTGCGGCAGCTGGAATCCGAAGGGCTGATCCTTGTCATCCCGCATCGCGGACCGGTCGTCGCCCGGGTGACACCGGAGCAGGCGCGTGGCATTTACCAGGTGCGCGAAGAACTTGAAGGCCTGGCCTGTCAGCTGTTCGCGCAACAGGCGTCGGAGGCGCAGTTGGCCAACTTGCGCGAGGCTTTCCAGACGCTCAAGAAGGCGTTGACGCGTGGCACCGCGCTGGAGCAGATCGCCAGCAAGAATGCGTTTTATCAGCGGCTGCTGGAAGGCGCGGGCAACGAGGCGCTGATGACCACGCTGCGCCTGCTGAATTCGCGCGTGATGCTGTTGCGCTCGACCTCCATGCAGGCACCGGGACGCGCCAAGCAGAGCGTGGCGGAGCTGTCCCTGCTGCTACAGGCACTGGAAGCCCGCGATGGCAAGGCGGCGCGTGCCGCCGGCAGCCTGCACGTGCGTAATGCGGCCGCGGTCGCGATAGCGATTCTCGAGGAATCGCTGGCGTCCGAGCCTGCCGCGGTTTGACATCAGGTGGCTGATTCCTCGGCGTCTGATCTCCCGGGTTTCATCCCCCGCGCGTCATCCCCCGCGTGCCATACGCGTCCAGCGGGGCACGCAACGCTCAGGCGACCGGCCCTTCCTTCTCCATGTCGGCGATGACTTCGCGCGCCGCTTTCATCGCATCCAGCGAGGCGGGCACCCCGCAGTAGATCGCCGCCTGCAGCACGACTTCGACGATCTCCGCTTTGGTCACGCCATTGTTGATCGCGCCGCGCATATGCAGGCGCAACTCATTGGGCCGATTCAGCGCGATGAGCATGGCCAGGTTCAGGAAGCTGCGGGTCTTGCGCTCCAGCCCGGGCCGGGTCCACACATCTCCCCAGCAGTACTCCGTCACCAGCTTCTGCAATGGTGCTGTCAGGTCGTCCGCGCCTTCCAGTGATTTGTTCACATAGGCGTCGCCGACGACGGCGCGACGCACCTCCAGGCCTTTCTGGAATAGTTCGGACTGAAATTCTGGCCTCATTGCCATGACTGTGTTCTCCAAGGATTGAGCACGGTGCTGGACCATCCATATGCCACCGCAACACGTATTACTGTAATACAATCCTATTGTATTTTGATAATTCGGTTGCCGGAAAGTGGAAAAGAACCGTATCCGGGCGGCCGCTGTGGCGCAGCTGCGAGGCGCGCCGCGTCCTCAGAAAACGACGAGAGCGAGATTTTCATGACGACAGGAAAACACCTTGGTTTTGTAGGCATCGGGCGGATGGGCGCACCCATGGTCGAGCGCCTGCTGAACGCCGGTTTCAAAGTCACCATCTACGACACCCAGCCGGCGGCGCTGAAGGCCTTGGAGGCCAAGGGTGCGGCGATTGCCCAATCACCCAAAGCCGTGGCCGATGCCGCCGCCACGGTGTTGGTGTCCTTGCCGACACCCGATATCGTCCTGGCGGTCGCGTTGGGAGAAGCGGGCCTGGTACATGGCAAGGCGGTGCGTACGGTGATCGACCTGTCCACCAGCGGCTCCCAGGCTGCGCGCGCGCTGGCGGAGGGCTTGGCCGAGCACGGCATCCAGAGCATCGATTGCCCCGTCAGCGGCGGCGTGACGGGGGCAGGCAAGGGCACGCTGGCCCTGATGATTTCCGGTCCGCAAGCGAGCTTCGACGCTTTGCAGGATGTGTTCACGGTGCTGGGCAAGCCAGTCTATGTCGGGGAGAAGCCCGGCATGGCGCAGACGATGAAGGTCATCAACAACCTGATCTCCGTCACGGCCTTGAGTGTCACGTCCGAACTGCTGGTGATGGGCGTGAAGGCGGGCCTGGATCCGGACATCATGCTGCGGATCATCAATTCCGGATCGGGCCGCAGCAATGCGTCGGAAGACAAGATTCCCCGCTTCGTCCTGACGCGCAGTTTCGACTTCGGCTTCGCGATGGGCTTGTCGGCCAAGGATGTACGCCTGTGCCACGAAGAAAGCCAACAACTGGGCATGCAGCTACGCGTGGGCGACGCCGCGCGCCGCCTGCTCAATGATGCGCACGACAAGTTCGGCGACGACGCCGACCTGACCGAAATCATCCGCTATATCGAGGAAGGGGTGGGGGTCGAAGTGCGCGGCAAGGCGGCTGGCCCGAGGTGAGCTGAAGCGTGACCACGCGTTGCAACGTCGTGACGCGGCGTGCCGGCGCGGCGGTCATGCCCGATTGATCCAATAAAAGCCAAAGCCATAAAACAAATAAACGAGACACGCATGTTCAAGGTACTTGGAAAATTCGGCCGGAAGCTGCCCGGCCTGGCACTCTGCGCGGTCGGTCTGTTGGGCGCGGGCCATGCGCAAGCCGCCTATCCCGATCGGCCGGTCAGAGTCATCGTGCCGTTCGCCGCCGGAGGCGGGGCCGACATCGTCGCCAGGCTCGTCTTCAAGGGCGTGAGCGAACAACTGGGCAAGGCATTCATCATCGATAACCGCGGCGGTGCGGGCGGCATCATCGGCACGGATGCGGTGGCCAAGGCAGACGCCGATGGCTACACGCTGCTGTTGGGGCAGAGCGGCCCGAACGCCATCAACCCATCGGTGTACAGCAAGCTGCCGTATGACGCCCGCAAGGACTTCGCGCCGGTGACGCAGCTGACCCGATATCCGTACGTCATCGCGGCCAGAAAGACGCTGCCTGTGGATAACTTGAAGGAGTTGATCGCCCTGGCCAAACGGCAACCTGGAACATTGACGGTATCCACGGCGGGCCAAGGCAGTTCGGCCCACCTGGCCATCGAGTTGTTCATGAGGCAGGCGGGGATCTCCATCAATGCGGTGCCCTACAAAGGGGCCGGTCCTGCTTTGCTCGATGTGGTTGGCGGCGTGGTCGATCTGACGTTCGGCGACGCGGCGTCGGCGTCCAAGCAGGCGCAGGCGAAGAACGTCAAGGCGCTGGCGGTCACCGGGGCGAAGCGATCTCCCTTGATCCCGGATGTTCCGACGGTGGCCGAGGCCGGCGTGCCGGGTTATGAAGCCTCGGCGTGGCACGCCGTGCTGGCCCCGCGTGGTACGCCGGAAGCAATCGTCCATACCCTGCAAGAAGCCATCGCCAAGGTGTTGGCGGATCCGGCCCTGAAGGCGCGGCTGGCTGAAGACGGGATCGAAACCGTGGGCAGTTCGCCGGAGGAGTTCAACCGCGCGCTGCAGGCGGAGATCGAGAAGTGGCACCAGGTCGTGGTCGAGGCCAACATCAAGCTGGAATAGTCACAGCGTCGGGACTTGCAAAGGGACCGGCCTGCTCCTGCTCCGCTCAACTGGCGAGCCAGCCGCCGTCTATGGGCATGACGACGCCCGTGATCTGTCTTGCGGCCGGTCCGCACAGATACGCCACCATTTCCGCGACGTCGGCGGCATCCACCAACTGCCCGTTCGGCTGCTTTCCTTTCAAGAAAACCTTGACGGCCGCATCCCTCTCCAGGTCTTGCGCCTGCATCACATCCGCGATGCGTGCATCGATGTTGGGCGTCAGCACCGAGCCCGGACACAGTGCATTGCAGGTGATGCCGTCATCGATGCACTCCAAGGCCACCGCGCGCGTGAATCCCACGATGGCGGTCTTGGTGGTGACGTAATCCACCCGGTTCGTGGTGGCGCGCGCGCCGTACACCGACGTCATATTGAAGATACGGCCCCAGCGTTGGGCGCGCATGGGCGGGATGACCAGCTGTGTCGCCCGAAACGCCGCCGTGAGATTGACCGCGAGCGAGTTGTTCCACTGCCGCAGCGGCAGACGCTCCACCGGATCGAAATGCCGGATGACGGCATTGTTGACGAGAATGTCGATGCGTCCGACGTGCGCAACGGCCTGTTCGATCAGGCCGCCGACCGGATCGGCATCGTTTCCGGGCAGCAGGTCGCACTGCACGTAGAAGATATCCACGGACCATCTGTCGCGCAGCTCGGCGACTTGCGCCGCCATGCTCTGCGCCGGCACCAGGCCGTGTAATACGATGCGGCAGCCCTGCGCGGCCAGCCGCTCGGCGATTGCCAGGCCCAGCCCGTCATTGGATCCGGTGATCAATGCGGCTTTGCCGCGCAGCGTGGGTGTAGTCATGATGCTGATGCTTCCAGTTGCCAAGGTATCCGATTGCGAGTGCGGTGGCTTGTCAGTGTGTCGATTTGTTGGGGGCGTCCGCGTGCCGGTGCGCCCGCTAATGAGCATGCCCGCTAGTGAGCATGCGCGCTCGTCAACATACTATTCGCTAATGACGATACTGCGGGGCGGCCGTTCTCGGCGCGGCGTTCACGTCCGGCACATCATCGCTGGCCAGGTCTCTGCCCTTGGTCTCCGGCAGGAAGCGGAAAATGATGGGAAGCGCGATGACGGATACCGCTATCAGATAGCCAGCCGGAGCTATCGGATTGCCCGTAACGACGCCGAGCCAGGTGGCGACATAAGGCCCGGGGCCGCTGATGAGAACGTTGGCCAGATTGAAACCGGTGGCGCTACCCGTCGACCGCGATCCCGCGGGGAACAGTTCGACCATCAGGACGACCGTGGATACGCTGGCCAGGGACTGGCACAAGGCGATCATGGACAGGCCCACGATGATCAGCGTGACGTCACCCGTCGAAATCAACTTGAAGGCCGGGACCAGCAGGACGATGAAGCCTATCGTGCCGACGATATTGAGGCTGCGGCGGCCATATTTGTCGACCAGATGCCCCGCCACCACGCACAAGCACAGGTAGATGGCCAGGGTGATGGTGCTGATGGTCAGTGCCAGCGGGCGGGTCAGCCCCACGGAGACGATCAGCAGGTTCACGGCGAACGCCGCCAGGTAGTAGTAGCCTACCCCTTGCACGGCGCCGACCGCGAACGTCAACAAAATGGGGCGATAGTCCTTGCGGATCTTGGTCCACAGCGAGGAATGATCGATGCGGTTCTCGCGCTTGATCTGGTTGAATACCGGCGTGTCCTCCAGCTTGAGCCGCAGGTACAGGCCGGCGAAGGAAAGCGGGGCCGCCGCGATGAAAGGGATGCGCCAGCCCCAGCTTTCCAGATCGGCGGGCGACAGCGTGGTGGTGAAAATGAGGGCGGTGAGGCTGGCCATCATGAGCGCGAACGCGGACGTGGCCGATCCGATGCTGCCCACCAGGCCGCGCCGCTCCATCGGTGCGCTTTCCACCAGGAAGGCATTGGCGCCGGTGACTTCTCCGCCCGTGGAGAAGCCCTGGATGCAGCGGATGACCAGCAGCAGAATGGGCGCCCAGATGCCGATCTGGGCGTAGGTGGGCAACAGGCCCAGGAACGCGGTGCTGATACCCATCAGCAGCAGAGAGATCGACAGCGCCACCTTGCGTCCATGCTTGTCGCCGATGGGACCGAGCACGATGCCGCCCAGGGGGCGCAGCACGAATCCCACGGCGAAGATCGCCAGGGTGGCGAGAATCTGGGTGGCCGGCGTGTCATTGGGGAACATCTGCTTGCCGATCACCACGGCAAAGAATCCGTACAGGCCCCAGTCGAACCACTCCATGAAATTGCCGACACCGACGGCAATCGCCACGCGTTTCAGGTCCGCCGAGGCGGGTGTTTGGCCTGCTCCTTGCATCGCTTGTCTCCTTTGCCTTGAATGGAATCGTGATGCGCAGGAAAGTTTTTCACTGATTTTATGATAGCGCTATCATCGATTCGTGAGATTCTTATCCCGTCGAGCCAGGCTGTCAAATATAATTTTCGCCATGAAGACGCCTTCCAATACCAGCCGACAGCGCGTGATACGTGATGAGAAAGATGCAAGCGCGCGCGCTGACGCCGGGGGCAAGCGTCGTCCCAGCGGGCAGGGCGTGCGCATGATCGATGTGGCCGATGCCGCCGGCGTGTCGCTGATGACGGTGTCGCGCGCGCTCAGGCAGCCGGATCTGGTGTCCGCGGAAACGCGCAAGATCGTTCTCGATGCGGTGCGCAAGACGGGTTACGTGACCAACAGCGTCGCGGCCACGCTGGCGTCGAACCGATCGAATGTCGTCGGCCTGATCGTTCCCAGCATCCAGAATTCGCTCTATGCGGAAACGACCAAGGGCATTGCCGATGTCCTGCGCGCCAGTGGCTTGCATCTGATCCTGGCGGACAGCGGCAATTCACTGGAAGAGGAAGAGGCGCTGGTGGGCACGATGCTGTCCCAGCGTGTGTGCGGTCTGATACTGCATAACACCGACCACACGGCGCGGGCGGTGACGAGCATGGAAAACGCCGGCATTCCCATCATCGAGACGGGCGACATTCCCGCTGATCCGATCGATATGGCGGTCAGCTACTCGAACGCCGAGGCATCCAGCGCGATGACCTTGCACCTGGCCCGGCGCGGCTACAAGCGCATTGCTTTCGTTTCCCTGGACACGAAGACCAATCGCCGCGCCAGTGAGCGCTTGCGGGGCTATCTCGCGGCGTTGAAATCCGCCGGCCTGCGCAAGGATCCGCGCCTGATCCGCGAGGCGGCACCCGGTATTGCATCGGGCGCGGAGGTGATGAGCCAGTTGATGAAAGTGACGCCCGCGGTCGACGCGATTTTTTTCGCTGGGGATGTGTTGGCGCTGGGGGCGCTGTTCGAAGCGCAGCGCCAGGGCTGGAAGATTCCGGGCCGCATCGCCATCGCCAGTTTTGACGATCTGCCTGTGCTGCAGCACTCCGTCCCGCGGGTGACCTGCCTGCGTCTGCCCCGGCTGGATGTCGGCCGCCGCAGCGCCCAGGCGCTGCTCGACCGCTTGCAGGGGCTCGACGCCCCGGTGCATCTGAACCTGGGCTTCGAGATCATTCAGCGCGAAAGCACTTGAGCTGCTGAACGCTGATAGCGCTATCATGATTTAGCTATCGGATCTCGCCCTCCCGGGCGAGATCTCGCCGCATGCGGCGTCCAACGAACGACTCAACGCCGGAAACGTCCGCCCCCGCCGCCGCCGAATCGCTCGCCACCGCCTTCGAAGCGCCCACCGCCGTTGAAGCTGCGATTGCCCCAGCCGCGATCCTGCATGGCATCTTCGTTGAAGCGGCCGCTGGTGTAATTGTTCGACGTGCTGCGTGCCTGCTGCTGCTGGGTCAGGTAGTTGCGGTCGGCGGCCTTGGTGTTGTTGGTCGTCGCCTGCTGCCAACCGGAGGAGGTGTGTTCCTGCCAGCCGTCTTCTTCGGTGTGGCGATATACATTGCCGTTGTGGTCGCCATAGACGTTGCCGTCATTCCAGCCCACCGTGTTGCCCGTCTTGCTGCTGTGCGTGACGCCTCGGCTGTTGTAGGAATCGACGCCATCTCCCGTGCCGGTGGCGTTGCGCGAGCTGGCGGTCGTGCGGCCGGTATTGGCATTGTTGCGGATGTTCTGCTGTCCGGCCGCCCAATCGCCATCGGCATTGCTGACCACGCCGCCGCGTGATGCACCGGATCTGCCCGTGGCCGGGTTGTTGTACGACCCACGATAGCCGGCGGCGGAGTTGCCCGTTTGCCAGTTGTAGGCCGAACCGCGCGTGCCGGCGAAGCTGGCACCGGTGGCGGGGTTGTAGCCTTCGGCGTGCGAGCCTTGCCACTGCGTGCCGGTCCAGCCGTTCCAGCCGGCGGCGTGGGTGACCGTGCCGCTGGCGCCCCAATGGCCATACACGTCCACGGTGTTGACGTTGACGCCACGCCAATAGGGTGCGCCCCAATAGGGGCCCCAGTACGGCGCCGGCGCGCCCCAGACCGATCCCGCGGCAAAGCCGAAAGCGAAGCCGACGGCGGTGTCGAAAGCAGCGTTGTAGCCATAGGTGGGCGGATAGCCGACATAGACCGGCCCCGCCACGTACGCGGGGTAGGCATAGCCGGTGCCGTACACCACCGTGCCATCGGGCGACACCATCACGCCCATGTAGCCAGGTGTGTAGCCATACACCACCGAGGTGGGTGTCGCGCTGTAGATCCGGACATACGTCACGTAATGGTAGGGCGAGGACACCGGGATGGAATAGATTGCGCCAGGCACGGCGTCCGCCACGCGCCATGGCCCGCTGGGCGCCGGCGCCGTGAACCAGATGCCGTTGGACAAGGCGTAATAGCCGCCCTCGACGCGGAAGACCGGCGTCTGGCTATTGGCGGCGAACTGCACCTGCGTGCCCGGGATCAGCACGAAATTCGGCGGTCCGGACAGATAGTCCACCTTCAGCGTGGCCTTGTCGCGTACGACGGTGGCCGTCTGCGGGATGGTGGCGGCGATGACGGCTTCCTTGGCCTGCGGCGTTCCGGGCACGGAAGCCAGCACGCCCGCCGAGGGATCGCGCGGATCGATGCGGGCGAAGTCGCGCGGCAGGTCCTTGCCTGCAACGTAGGTCCAGGTGCCGTTCAATTGCGCAGCGCTGAACCAGCGGCCGGAGACCAGGATGTAGTAACGATTGCTGGTGGGATTCATGAATACCGCGTGATCGGCATTCGTCATGGACAGCAGGCCCGTGCCCTGCACCGGTGCGAATTCCGGCGCGCCGCTGGTGACCACCAGTTCGGCGGGGCTGGTCTCGACCAGCACCTGGGGCGTGATGTTGGACGGCTTGCCGTCGCGCGGCAGCATGGGATCGGGCTTCTCCGCGCGGGTGGCGGCTTCGGCCGCGGCCAGCAAGGGCTGCGTAGCGCCATTGAGCAACTGCCACGGGCCGGTGGGCGATGAAGCCTGGAACCAATGTCCGGTCACGTTCAAGTAGAAATAGCCGGACGTATCCGTCAGCATCAACGCGCGCGTATTGGCGACCCGTTGCCAGCCGCTGGCACCCTCGACGTCATAGAGCGAGGGTTTGCCGTCGATCAGCACCAGTATGGTCGGCACGGAACGGAAGAGGATGCGTGGAGGTGTGTTCTTTACCGGCACCGAGGGCATGGAAGCCAGCTTTTGCGACACGGCATAGCTGGTCTGCAGGTTCTCCAATCGCGCGGTCAGGCTGGGCGGGACGTGCGATTCCAGCAAGGTGCGCACCTGGGCGGCATTCTGCGGCGCCGTCGGCAAGTCGATCTTCTGGATGCGGATGCGGTCGACGTGGACCAGCCCGGCCGGCTTGTTGACGTCGGCGCGGGCCGAGAACTGCACCACGCCATAGGTGGGACTGCCGTCCGCCTTGCCGACGGCCACCGCCATGCGTCCACCGATCTGGTCGCCGTTCCAGCTGTCGATCTGCGGCTGGTACAGCTGCACCTGCATGCCGTCGTTGGCCTTCAATGTACGGGGCCACTGCAGGGCGTGATCGGCAGCCTGCAGCGAGGCCTGCTCGGCCTGTCCGCCGGCGGTCGGCGCCGCGGTGTTCTGGGTACTGGTGGATTGTGGTGCCTGGCTGGGCGATGTCTGCGCGCTGCAGACGGTGCCCAGCGCGGCACTCAGGGCGGTACACAGCAATGCCACGGCGGGCATGGTGCGACGGTGGATGGAAGAATGCATGGAACTGCTCCTTCAACGAACTCAGGTCGTAGCCGCGCGATGGTGGCCATATCCAAGGCCGCAACGGACGTAGCGGCAGACGCCGCCAATAGTAGCCTGCGCGGCAGTAGCGGGGGATGACCCCGAAGATGGCCGGGACGCAAAGGTCGGAGGTCGGGTCGGAGATCGGGTCGGAGATCGGGTCGGAGGTCGGGTCGGAGGTCGGGGGAGCGGCGGCGGGAGCACGGCTCAGCGAGGCCGGGAAAGTCCCAGGGTTGATTTGATAATTCTGTTTGATAGAATATCGTTCTGTTCAGCGCACCCCCCCGGGATCGCTCCCGATAGGCTTGGTCAGGCGAAGCTGATGGAATGGAGGCCAGCGCGCACGCGGCCGAACGCCACGATGCAAGGAGACGATGTGAACGAGCAACGCAAGGGAGCGCATCTGCGCGCCAATGGTATTCGGCAGCACTATCTGCATCTGGCGGGACGCGGACCCACCGTGCTCGTCATTCCTGGCATCGTCAGTCCGGCCATTCTCTGGAGCCACGTCGGTGAATGGTTGGCGCAAGACTACGACTGCTACATCCTGGATGTCAGGGGGCGCGGGTTGTCCGAGGCTGGCCCGCATCTGGACTACGGGGTTGGCGCGTGCGCCCAGGACGTGGCCGCCTTCATCCAGGCCGCCGCCTTGACAAGCCCCATCGTCGTCGGCCATTCCATGGGGGCGAGAATCGCCTTGCGGGCGGCAAGCTTCGCACCGGATGCATTTGGCGGTCTCGTGCTGATCGATCCTCCCACCAGCGGACCAGGCCGTAGACCCTATCCGGTACCCAAGGCCAGAACCGTGGGGCTGTTGCAGGCCGCGCAGCGCGGCGAGGCGCTGCAAGCCATGCAGCGCAGCGGTGCCGCGCCGTGGCCGCAAACGCTGCAAGCCCTGCGCGCCGAATGGCTGTCGACCTGCGACGAGCGCGCGGTCCACGTCACCTACGACGATTTTCACGGTGAAGACATCTTTGCCGATATCGCACAACTGCAAGTGCCGCTCTCTTTGCTCTGTGCCGGCACGGGTGGCGTCGTGTCCGACGATGACGTGGCCGAGATGCGCCAGTTACGCAAGGACCTGGTCGTCACGCGCCTGGCGGGCGCGGGCCACCAGATGCAGGCCGAGAATTTCGAAGCATTCAAACCGGCGTTGGGTGCCATCCTTGCCCGACATACGCAGACCTTGGAAAGGAACCGCAATTGAAAGTCGACGCGGAAGTACTTGAGCTGTTCACCAAAGAAATGACCTTGTGCGGCGTCAAGCCAGGCGAAACGATCGTCGTATTGACCGCCGGTGATGAGAGGCAGGACAACGCCAATGCCTTCATGGCGGCAATCCAGGGCCTGGGCGCGAATACCTTCAATCTGAATGTGCGGCGCGGGCAGCAGAATGCCGTGGGCGTGCAGGGGCGTCATCCCTTGGTCGGCAACGAGCTGGCCATGCGCACGCTGAAGTCGGCGGACATGGTGATCGATATGGTGGGCCTGTTGTTCTCCCGTGAACAGGCGGAGATCCAGGCCGCCGGTGTACGCATCCTGCGGGTGATGGAGCCTTTCCATGTGCTCAAGCAGATGTTCCCAACGGAAGATCTGCGGCGCCGCGTCGAATACGCCAAAGGCCTGCTCGAACGCGCGAAGGTGCTGAGGTTCACCTCCGACGCGGGCACCGATGTGACCTATCAGCTTGGCCAATATCCCGTGATCTCGGAATACGGCTACACCTATGAGCGTGGCCGCTGGGACCATTTTCCTTCCGGCTTCTCTTTTACTCAGGGCAATGATGGCGGCGTCAATGGCACCGTCGTCCTGCAGCCGGGCGATATTCTTTGCGCCTTCAAGCGATATGTCGAGTCACCGGTCACCTTGAAAATCAAGGATGGCAGGGTCATCGATATTTCCGGTGCGGGCGTCGACACGCAACTCATCGACGACTACATCAAAAGCTTCAACGACGAGCGCGCCTATGCGATTTCCCACATAGGCTGGGGGCTGAACGAGAAAGCCCGGTGGTATCAGTTCTCGGTCTCGCGCCAACTCTCGAGCGAGCATGTGATGAACGCCCTGTCGTTCTACGGCAATGTGCTGTTTTCCCTCGGGCCCAATCTGGAGGTCGGTGGGGACAACGATACGGCCTGCCATCTGGACCTGCCCATGCGCCGTTGCAGTCTATGGTTGGATGACACGCAGATCCTGCAGGACGGCGAGGTCATTCATCCGCGAATGCGGGTGGATCGCCATGCGTGAAGGCCGGGTTGGTTTGCCGGCGCGCGCCGCTGCGGCCAGTGTGGGAGCGGGGCGCTCCAGTCGTGACGCGCCCGGCGGCCGGCCTCAGGCGGCTGACGGCCTTTTTTCCTGCCAGTTGTCGAAGGCGCTGGTGTCGCCGCCCAATCGCCGCGACAGGTCGGCGGCCGCTGTCAACAGCCGGGTCGACATCGACGGCAGCAGTTCCGCCGAAAATCGCGCCGCCGGTCCGGACAGCGCCAGTGCGCCCCGCAGGTTCTTGTGCGGGCCGAACACCGGCGCCGCAATGGCGGCGATGTCCGGTTCGCGCTCGCCGACCGTAATGATGTAAGGCTGCTCCGGTGTCCTCGACGCGGGCGTGATCGACTGGTCGAACGCGGTCAGCACCCGTCCCGCGGCACCCTTGTCCAGCGGCACCAGGTCTCCCGTGCGGATATGGTCGCGGATCGACCTGGGTGAATCGACACGGAACAGGCAAACCCGGTGATTGCCTTCACGGGTGAAGAAGGACGCTCCTTCTTCGGTTTCCTGCACCAGCCGGCGCAGCATTGGCGGCACGTGGTCGTCCAGGCGCAAAGCCGACTGGTACAGGCCACCCCAGTGCAGCAACATCGAACCAAGCTGATAGTTGCCGTCGTCCAGGCGCACGATGCAGTGCTCCTGCACCAGCGTGGACAAGAGCCGCAGGATGGTGCTCTTGTACATCTTCGTCCGCCGCGCGATCTCATTCAGCGATAGCGAGCTGTCGCCTGCCTGGAAGGCATTGAGTATGGCAATCGCCCGTTCCACCGCGGCAACACCGCCCGCCTTTGCGTCGCTTTCTGGTTCTTCCGCCATTGATTGACTCTATTTAGTGCATATCCTGATTGACATTGTAGCGTACCGTTTGGCAGAATGAAGTTCTTCTAGATAGAACGACAACTCAGTCGTCATGTGATTGGCATGTGCTTGGCATGTAGGTGGCATGTAGGTGGCATATGCCTGGCACATCGTTGTTACGCAGTCGTCACGCAGCCGCGGGTCGGCCTGCCGGGGGGCTAATCCCGTGCGTCGGCCCGATAACTTCTCAAGGGGTATTCACCATGCTTATCGTCAGTTGGAAAAAGCCTTTCGCGAGCCTGGCCTGTGGACTTGGCCTGCTGGCGGCCGCACAGACCGGCGCCGCTCAGGCGCAAACGTATCCGGACAAGCCCATCAACCTGGTGGCACCCTATCCGCCGGGCGGCGCCACCGACTTGTACGCGCGTTCCGTGGCGGCCGGCCTGGGCGAGCTGGGCCAATCCGTCATCGTCGACAACCGTGCGGGCGCGTCCGGCATCATCGGTGCGGATTACGTGTCGCGCGCGGCGCCTGACGGCTACACCATGCTGATCGGGGCATCGTCGATGTTCTCCGTGCTGCCGCTGCTCAGCAAGCGCATGGATGGCGTCTACCAGAAAATAGAACCTGTCTCCATCCTGGGGTTCAACCCCTCGTACGTGGTGGTGCCCGCGACCCTGCCGGTCAACACGATCCAGGAACTCATCGCCTTCCTCAAGCAGCATCCCGGCAAGTACGGCTACGGCTCCGCCGGCGCCGGCACATCGCAACACGTGTTCATGGAGCTGTTCAAACAGCGCGCCGGTGTCGATCTGTTTCCCGTGCAATACAAGGGCAGCTCGCCGATGGTGGTGGACCTGATCGCGGAACGGGTGGTCATGGCAATCGAGCAGGGTCCCGCGGTGCTGTCTTATATCAAGGCTGGCAAGCTGAAGGCCCTTGCCGTCACGACCGCGAAGCGTTCGGAAGCCTTGCCCAACGTGCCGACCCTGGCGGAAACCGTCTTGCCCAATTTCGAGGCGGTCACGTGGTTCGCGCTGTATGCGCCCAAGGGCATACCGAAAAATGTCGTCGACAAGGTCGTGCCGCAAATCGCCAAGACGATGGCCTCGAAAGAGGTCAAGGAACGGCTTGGCAGCGTGGGCGTCGAAGCGGCCTCCAGTACGCCAGAGGACGTCGTGAAGCGGCAAGCCGCCGAGACCGCCATGTGGAAAGACGTGATCACGAAGTCGAAGATCTCGCTCGAAGACTGAGTGTCGCGATCATGCATTCGAAGCCTCAGTTCTCTCTTAGTACCGAGCCGCGCGCCGATTACCTGGAAAAGGTCACCGGCACGGCGATCTATGCCAGCGATGTCACCGTTCCCGGCATGCTGCATGGGAAGATCCTGCGCAGCACCGTGCCGCACGCACGTATCGCCGAACTGGACGTGAGCGCGGCGCTGGCGCTACCCGGTGTCGTGGCCATTTTGACGGGCGACGATCTGAAGGATCTGCCCGGGACCGAGATCCGCTGGGGGCTGTCGCTGCGCGATCGTCCGGTGATTGCACTGGACAAGGTGCGTTACGTCGGCGATCCCGTGGCGGCGGTTGCCGCGGTGGATGAAGCGACCGCTGAAGCGGCGGTCGACGCCATCGTCGTCAGCTACGAAACGCTGCCTCACGCGACCACCGCGCAGGAAGCGCTGGCCGCCGGCGCCGCCCTGGTCCACGAGGATATGGAGGTCCTGCGCGACTATTACTTCAAAGGGCATTGCACGCCCGTCGCGGGCACCAACCAGTTCCAGCAATGGGCGTATGAAAGCGGTGATGTGGATGCGGTCTTCCAGCGCAGCGCCCGCGTGTTCGAAGACACCTTCACCTTTCCCATGGTGTTCCATTACGCCATGGAGCCGCACGTCTGCATTGCACACTGGCAGCCGCATGCGCTGGAGCTGTGGAGTGGTGGCCAGACACCCACCGCCATCCAGCGCGTCTGTTCAGAGATCCTGGGAATTCCCTTGGCCTGCGTGCGCGTGCATTCGCCTTATGTGGGCGGTGGCTTCGGCGGCAAGGCGTCGGTGAAGATCGATCCCTTGGTGGCGGCGCTGTCCTGGAAGGCGCGGGCGCCAGTGCGGGTCTGCCTGACGATCTCGGAGTCCATGCTCACCTGCCGCCGCCTGGACGCGGAGGTGACGCTGAGGACGGCGGTGGACGCGGACGGCAGGATCGTCGGCAAAACCGTACGCGCCGTGGTGAACGGTGGCGCCTACGCGGATACCGGGCCGGCCATCGCCGTCAAGGCCGCGATTCGTGCCATCGGGCCGTATCACATCCCCAACCTTCGGCTCGAGGCCATCGGCGTCTATACGAACACGGTACCCGGCGCCGCCTTCCGTTCCATCGGCGGCCCGCAGGCGGTCTGGGCCACCGAGTCGCAGATGGACATCATGGCGCATGCCCTGGGCCACGATCCCATCGAGTTCCGCATGCTCAATATGGCGCACAAAGGCCAGACGCTGAAGCATGACCTGCGGCCGCTCGATATCGACATGCGGCGGTCACTGCGCGCGGCCTTGGATACGCTGGAGAAGCTGCCCGAACCCAAGCACCAGGGGCGCCGCGGGCTGGGCGTCGCCGTCGGTGCGACCGACCCGGGCATCATGCCCATCGGCGGTGCCATCGTGCGGCTGCGCGCGGACGGGTCTGTCAACGTGTCGGCGAATACCGTCGAGATCGGGCAGGGCAGCCGTGGCGTGCTGCGCATCATCGCCGCCAAGTCGCTCAACCAGCCCTTGAGGATGATCGCGGTGGCGCAGCCCGATACCTTGCAGGCGCCGTATGACTGGGGCACGGGCGCCAGCCGCTCGACCGTGATCATCGGCCTGGCGGTGCAAATGGCCTGCGAGGACGTCTTGCGGCAAGTCGGTGATATGGCCGCTGACGTGCTGGGCGGCGCCGCGGCCGACTACAGGCTGGTCGAAGGGGCCGTCGAAGGGCCGACGGGTTCGCTCGCGCTGATGGAACTTCTGCGCCGCTTCAACGGCATGGCCGCGGGCGAGTTCCTGGGCGTGGGCCGCGTCAATCCCAACACCAAGGACGGCTTGTTCCAGCTGCAGCCGCTGTTCTGGGAGACGGGTGCCGGCGCGTTTGAAATCGCGCTCGACGAAGGCACGGGCGCCATCCGCGTCCTGCGAGCCGGCGGTGCGGCCGACCTGGGCCACGTGATGAATCCCAAGGCGGCGGAGGGACAGGACGAAGGCGCCATGGTGATGGGGCTGGGCCACACCTTGTCCGAAGAGTACATCTACGCCGATGGCCAGGTCGTCAACGGCACGCTGTTTGACTACAAGGTGCCCACGATGGAGGAAGTGCCGGAATATGTTGGCACGGCCTTGATAGAAAGCGGTGATGGCCCGGGTCCCTTCGGCGCCCGTGGCGGTGGCGAAGGCGCCATCCTGCCGGTCGCGCCCGCCGTTGCCAACGCCCTGTTCCAAGGGTGGGGGATCAGGATAAAGGAGCTGCCGCTGACGCCCGAACGCGTCTGGCGTGCGTTGAAAGACAAGAACTCAACTGATAAATGATACCGACGCCATGGACTTCAGAATTGATGCGCTACTGCCCGCGACCGCTACCCAGCTGTGGGAAATTTTCTTTGACGTGAAGCGGGTCGCTACGCTCATCCCGGGCTGCGAGAACGTCGAGGAAGTAGAGAAACTCAAGGTGTTCTCCGCCGTCATGCGGCAGAAGATCGGGCCGTTCAAGTTGGATGTGCCCACCCGTATCGACATCGAGTCCTACGAGATCGAGCGGCAGGTTTCCTTGAAGGCGGCCGGCCGCGACAAAGCCACCGGCACCACGATAGATGTGGGGATGGTGGTCAACCTCGAAGAGCAGCGTGATGGCGACGAGGTGCTGTGCAAGCTCGATGTCAGCGCCAGCATGCAGGTGGCGGGCCGTCTCGCTTCGCTCGGCTATCCCATCGTGCGCAAGCGGTCGGAACAGTTGTTTGCCGAGTTCGAAGCGCGGCTGCGCGCGGAGCTGGCCAACCTGGACGGGGGACGGTCGGCGGAGCCGCAAGCCGAGCTGGCGACGACCGCCGCCGGCACGCCGGTACGCGACCGTGCTCCGCGTCCCCCTGCATCCAGCCAGGCCGCGCGGACTGCCGGCGTGGCGCCGGCCAGTGCGCCACGCAGCGGCGGCGCGACCGAACTGGTCTTCCTGTGGCCGAGACTGGGCATCAACGTCGCCGCGGCGCTGGGCGTGGCGCATGGCGCGGTGGCCTTGGGCCAGTCGCCCTGGTGGTGGCTGGCGGCCCCGCTGCTGGGTGTCGCGGCGAGCCTGGGTAAGCGAGCCGACTGATGCGCGCGAAGAAATTCTTCCTGCACCGGCCGCGCGATCTCGCCGAGGCCATTGCGCTGAAGGTGGAGCACGGCGATGCCGCGACGTTCCACGCGGGTGGCACCGAGCTGCTGGTGGCCTTGAAGGCGCATGTCCTGCGTTACGAGCACGTGATCGACATCAAGCAGATCGCCGGCCTCAAGGGCGTACGAGTGCGCGACGACGGCACGATATCCATCGGCTCGCTGACGACGCACGACAGTATCGCCAACGATCCCATCATTCGCGCATCGCTGCCGGGCTATGCCGAGCTCAGCGAGCATGTCGCCAACATCCGGGTGCGGATCGCGGGCACGCTGGGCGGCGTGCTGTGTTTTGCCGAGCCGCATGCCGATGCCCCCACCATGCTCTGTGCGCTGGACGCCTGGGTGGTCCTGGCCGGGCCGGATGGGGAACGGGAGGTGCCCTCCCGCGATTTCCATCTGGGCGAATTCGCCACCGCGCGCGGCGACGATGAGCTGCTGACGTCGATCGAGATCGCGCCGCAGTCCCCTGGCACGCGCTCCGCCTATCGCGCTTTCGGCCATACCGAACGGCCCGCCGTCGGGATAGGCGCGGTCTGGTCGACGGACAATCCGCAACGCCTGAGCCTGTGGGCCGGCGCGATCAGCGCCAGCCCCACGCGGCTGGCACGGGCAGAGGACGCGGCGGCGACGCTTGCGGCCGATCTTTCCGCCGATGAGGTCTGGCAGCGTCTGCGCGCCGCGGTCGCGGCGGATGCGGAGGAAATCGACGCGCACGACGATCTCCATGGCGGCGCCGACTACAAGCGCCATCTGGTATCCGTTCTTGCGGAACGAGCTCTCAAGGCGTGCATGCCATGAATCACACCGAACACGAATTTCCCATGATGCGGGTCGATTTCAAGGTCAACGGCGAATCGGCATCCCTGAACATCGAGCCTTGTGAAATGTTGATCGACGTGCTGCGCGAACGGCTCGATCTCAAGGGGACCAAGCGGTCTTGCGATGTACAGGTCTGCGGCGCGTGCACGGTGCTGGTGGACGGCAATCCCACGTCCAGCTGCACGACGCTGTGCGCCGACGCACAAGACCGCGAAGTGACGACCATCGAGGGCCTGGCGCAGGGTAAGCAACTGGACCCCATCCAGCGCGCATTCATCGCGCATGGCGCGCTGCAGTGCGGCTTCTGCACGCCCGGCATGATCCTGGCGGTCAAGGCGATGCTGGCGCGTCACGATAAGCCGTCCGAGGACACGGTTCGGCACTATCTGCGCGGCAATATCTGCAGGTGCACGGGCTACGTAAAAATTCTTGAGGCCATCATGGACCTCATTCATCACCCATCCGATTACCAATAGGAGACGCCATGTCTGACTCCAACAATACCCATCCGCCAACCCACGTGATCATCGCGGGTGCCGGCATGGGCGGCCTGACCCTGGCATTGGCTTTGCTGAAGAAGGGTTTCGATGTCGATATCTACGAGCAGTCGCCGGAGCTGCGTGAAGTGGGTGCCGGCTTGTGGATATCGGCCAATGGCGCGAAGGTCATGGCGGCGCTGGGCCTGAAGGAAACGCTGGAGAAAATCAACTTGCCGCCGCAGGACAGGCTGATACGCTTCTGGAAGACCGGCGAAGGGAAGTCCGTCTACAACCGCGGCAACAGTCCTTCGAACGCCGACCACACGCTGATCCAGGTGTTGCGCTCGGAATTGCAGCGCGTGCTGTACGAAGCGGTGGTGGCCATCAAGCCGGATGCCGTCCATTTCGGCGTTCGCTCCGTCGGTGCCGATACGGTCGACGGGCGTGCCCGCCTGATGCTCGACGACGGCAGTCACATCGAAGGTGATGTCGTGGTCGGCTGCGATGGCGCGCATTCACGGATACGGCAGTCCATGTTTGGCCCGGCACCGGCGCGCTACACCGGCGCCCTGGCATGGCGCGGCCTTGCGCCCATGAGCAAGCTCAAGCCGCAGCATGCCGAGGCCCTGGCCTCGACATGGGTGGGACCGACCGCGCACGTGACCACTTATCCCGTGCAGAAGAACGGCGAGATGTTCGTCAGTTTCTCCGCGCAGGTGGACAGCGATACGTGGCATACCGAATCCTGGTCCGAGAAAGGAGATCTGGCCGATGCGCTGAAGGATTTCGAAGGCTGGCACCAGGACATCATCGATCTATTCGTCGGTTCGGAGAACCTGTTCCGCTGGGGGTTGTTCGTGCGCGATCCGCTGGACGCCTGGTCCAAGGGGCAGGTGACGCTGGTGGGCGACGCGTGCCATTCCATGACGCCGTATCTGGGTATGGGCGTGAACATGACGATGGAGGATGCCTTCGTGCTGGCGCGTTGCCTCGAGCAGGGTGGCGGCGATATTGTGCGAGCCCTCGGGCAGTACGACCGTGCGCGCATAGACCGCGCCAACCGTACCAAGGCGGAGTCCCTGCGCATGTTCGGCATATTCCATAGTCCGGACCTGACCAATGCTGAAACCGCGTGGCCCTATATCGACAGGAACTGGTCCGCCGAGGCGGTACGCGAACGCTATGACTGGCTGCTGCAATACGACGCTACCGCGGTGGAGATCTGACATCATGACCGAGGTTGTGGAAAAACAAGCGCGCCCCTGGGATGGCATCATTCCCGATCAGGAGCTGGATATCTACCGCCGCGCGGGTTGGGGAGCGCCGACCGGCATCGGCCGGCGCCCGGCCTTGCTGGTGATCGACGTGCAATATCGATCCATGGGCTATGAATCCCTGCCCATCGAGCAAGCCATCACGGCCATGCCGACAAGCTGCGGCGAATATGGATGGCGGGCCGTGCCGCACATCGCCAAGCTGTTGGCGACGTTTCGTGCGATGGGGGCACCGGTGCTGTATCCGCACGTCGCCCCCAAGCGTTCGCATGACCGTGGGCAGTTCGAAGCCAAGGTGCCCGGCGTGATGGACGTGTCGGCGCCGGATTACGAGTTCGTCAAGGAAGTGCGGCCGCAGCAGGGCGATATCCAGATACCCAAGCACCAGGCGAGCGCCTTCCACGGCACGGCGCTGGCCAGCTATCTGGTTGGCCTGGGGGTGGATACGGTCGTGGTCACGGGTTGCACCACCAGCGGATGCGTCAGAGCCACCGTGGTCGACGCGTGCGCGCTGAACTACAAGGTGGTCGTTCCCCAGGATGCCGTCTATGACCGGTCCCAGGTCTCGCACGCGGTCAATCTGTTCGACATGGCAAGCAAGTACGCGGATGTCATGCCGGCCGACGACCTGGTGAATCTTCTGCGGGCGATCCGTTAACGGCCGTGCCATGCACGGCCGTTCCTGGCTTGTGCCGTCGTTGCTCGGTCGATCAGTTGGTCGTGATATGCCCCACTTCGATCACGCGCTTCCAGCGGTCGTATTCTTCCGCCTGGAACTTGGTGAATTCTTCAGGCGTATTGCCGACGATCTCGAAGCCCAGTTCGAGCAGCTTGGGCTTGATCGAGGGATCGTTGAGGCTTTCGACGATGGCGCCGCGCAGCTTGTCGCGGATGACGACCGGCAAGCCCTTGGGCGCGGCGAAGGCTTGCCAGGACGTGACGGTCACGCCTTTGAAGCCCAGCTCTTCCATCGTGGGCACGTCAGGCAGCAAGGGCGAGCGCTTGGCGCTGGTGACGGCCAGGGCGCGCAGCTTGCCGGCCTGGATATGGGTCAGGCAGGTGTTGATGTTGGAGAACGAGGCATCCACCTGGCCGCCCAGCAGGTCGACGATGGCGGGCGCACCCCCCTTGTACGGCACGTGCGTGCCTTCGGTATGGGTCTCTTGCCAGAACAAGGCGGCCGTCAGGTGGTCCGACGTGCCGTTGCCAGCCGATGCGAACGTCATCTTGCCCGGATTGGCCTTCAGATAATCCATCACGTCTTTCAAGGAATGGAAGTTCGACTTCGCATTGACGACCAGGACGTTGGGCGCCTGCACGGCCACCGTGATGAAATCGAAATCCTTGCGGGCATCGTAGCCAGGGTTGGACACGAGATGCGGCGAGATGACGAAGGGACCCAGCGAAGACACCAGGATGGTGCTGCCGTCTGGCGCGGCGCGCTTGGCATACGCGGTGCCCGTGGTGCCGCCGGCGCCCGGTTTGTTTTCCGTCAGGAAGGTACCGCCCAGCTTTTCTCCCACTTTTTGCGCGACGGCACGGGCGATGAAGTCGGTCGATCCGCCGGGCGGGAAGGGCACCAGGAACGTGACGGGTTTGTTGGGCCAGGACGTGGCGGCGTCCGCGGCCGCCGCGATGGTGGGGGCCGCCATGGCGACGCCAACAGCGACCAGGGCGGTCAATAAGCGTTTCATCGGTATGTCTCCTCTACTTGGGCGTCGGGCGCCCGATATGTGTAATCCCCCGCTAGAAACGGGGGTGTTCAACGGCAACGCGCTCAAGCCCGCTTGCCGACCTCAACCTGCTCACGGGTCCATGCACGCGCCTGATCGGTCAAGCTCAGTCCCAGGCCCGGGCGGTTGGGCACCAGCATGCGGCCGTCGCGCGTCTCCAGGCGTTCGTGGAACAGCGGCTCCAGCCAATCGAAATGCTCGACCCACGGCTCGGTCGGATAGATCGCCGCCAGGTGCACGTGCAACTCCATCGCAAAGTGCGGGGCCAGCATCAAGCCCGCCTGATCGGCCTGCGACAGGATCTTGAGGAAGGGCGTGATGCCGCCGACGCGGGGCGCATCCGGCTGGATGTAGTCGGCCGCGCGGTGACGAATGAGGTCGCCGTGTTCAGCGGCGCTGGTCAACATCTCGCCGGTGGCGATAGGCGTGTCGAAGGACGCGGCCAGCGCGGCGTGGCCTTCATGGTCGTAGGCATCCAGAGGCTCTTCGATCCAGACCAGATCGAACTGTTCGAAGATGCGGCACATGCGTTGGGCGGTCGGGCGATCCCATTGCTGGTTGGCGTCCACCATCAGGGGCACGTTGTCGCCCAGGTGCTTGCGCACCGCTTCCACGCGGCGGATGTCCAACTGGCGGTCCGGTTGGCCGACCTTCAGCTTGATGCCGCCTATGCCTTTTTCGCGCGAGGCCGAGGCATTGACCAGCAGTTGCTCGGTAGGCGTGTGGAGAAAGCCGCCCGAGGTGTTGTAGCAAGCGACCGAGTCGCGATATGCGCCCAGCAACTTGGCCAGGGGCAGGTTGGCGCGGCGCGCCTTCAGGTCATACAGCGCCACGTCGAAGGCCGCGATGGCCTGGGTCGACAGCCCGCTGCGGCCGACCGAGGCGCCGGCCCACGCCAATTTGACCCACAGGCGGCCGATGTCGCTGGGATCCTCGCCCAATAAGACCGGGGCGATTTCCTTGGCATGCGCGAACTGGCCCGGACCGCCCGCGCGCTTGGAGTAACTGATGCCCAAGCCTTCATGGCCGTCCTTGGTCTGCAATTCCACGAACAGCAGCGCCACTTCCGTCATGGGTTTCTGGCGGCCGGTCAGCACCTTGGCATCGCTGATAGGCGTAGCCAGGGGCAGGTAGCAAGAGGAAATGCGCATCCAGCTGATGCTGTCGGCGGCGAAGGATGGGGTCATGGGTGTCTCCGGATGGCTGCGATGCCAACGTTGATTCATGGATGGACAACGTTGTCATTTTTTGGGAAAAAAATGTGCACCGAGCCACGAATCCGAAATCGCAGGGCGTCGTCACGACCTGCGGAGAGCATTTGCCCGGTGCTTTACCGCTAAAAATGATAACGTTGTCCACTTGCGCTCACAACCCCGCCTTACATCGGGGAATACCCTAGTCTTTGAATCAATGCCGCCCATCAAGCAGAAGTCGATCACCCTGCACGACGTCGCCCGCGAGGCCGGCGTTTCGCTGATTACCGCATCGCGCGCGCTGGGTAATCCCGGCCGGGTTTCCGCGACGACGGTCGCTCGCGTGCAGGCGGCGGCCGAGGCCATTGGCTACATCCCCAATCTGCTGGCGGGCGGCTTGAAGTCGCGGCGCAGCCGCATGATCGCGGCCTTGGTGCCCATCATTTCCGTGCAGCAATTCCTGCCCACCATCGAAGCGCTGACCGCGCAACTGGACCGCGAGGGCTATCAACTGCTGTTGGGACAGACCGGGTATGACCGGGCCCGCGAAGCGGACCTGCTCAATTCCATGGTCGGCCGCCGGGTCGACGGCATCGTGATGGCCGGCCTGCTCAGCGACACGCCCGCCACCGCCCGAGTGCGGGCCGCGGGCATTCCCTTGGTGGAAACCTGGGACATCACCGACCAGCCCTTCGATATGCTGGTCGGCTTCTCGCACCTGGATGTAGGCCGCGCCGTGGCGGATTACTTTCTATCCAAAGGCTGGCAGCGGGTAGGCGCGGCGACGGGCGACGATCAACGCGCATTGATACGCCGGCAAGGCTTCGCCGAGCGCATGGGACGAGACGTTCCCACGGCTGTCGTGCCGGCACCGAGCAGCGTCGGTTCCGGCCGGCAGGCGGGGGCCGAGCTCTTGCAAAAGAACCCTGCGCCGCAAGCGATCTTCTGCAGTTCCGATACGCTCGCGGAAGGCGTGCTGACCGAAGCGCGTGTCCGGGGCCTGCGCGTGCCCCAGGATCTGGCGGTGTGTGGTTTTGGCGGCACGTCTTTCTCCGCGCACATCGCCCCGACGCTGACCACCGTGCATATCGACGGCGCCCGCATCGGCGCGGAAGCGGGCCGGATACTGCTGGAGCGATGTAGGGGCGAGACGCCGGCGCAATCTTTCATCGATGTGGGTTTCCGCATCATCGAAAGAGAGTCGACCAAGGCGTGACAGGGCGTCGCGCCCCCGCTTGTTCCGGGCATGTGTCCGGAGCATGACCATTGCCATATACTGGCCAGCGCGAGGGGGCGCATGAATATGAATACACAAATCCGTGCTCTGGTTGGAACAGGTGCCGCCAAGGCCCTGCTTGTCGTCGGGACAGTGCTCGGGGCCGTGGGCGCCTGGGCGCTATGGGCGGTGCTGGCCGACAATCATCCGCAAATGGCCAATGCGTGGCTATGGGGATTGGTCGCCGCGGGCGCGACCGCCGCCGGGACACTCCCGGTTCTTTCATCCCAACGTTTATCCGAACGGGTGCAGGACACCATGTTCGGCTTCGGCGCCGGCGTGATGCTGGCGGCGTGCGCTTTTTCGCTGGTGGTGCCCGGCATCGCCGCCGCGCGTGACCTGGGTGCCGGCCCCTGGGGCGCGGGGCTGACCGTGGGCGGTGCCATCTTGCTGGGCGCCGCGGCCTTGCTCTGGTTGGAGCATGCCATTCCGCACGAGCATTTCATCAAGGGCCGGGAAGGCCGTGACGGCCGCATGCTCAAGCGCACGTGGTTGTTCGTTTTCGCGGTGATGCTGCATAACCTGCCCGAAGGCTTGGCCATCGGCGTCGGTTTCGGCGGGACGGATCCGCTACGCGCGGGTGCGTTGGCCACCGGTATCGCGATTCAGGATGTGCCGGAAGGCCTGGTGGTGGCGGTGGCCCTGCTGGCGGCCGGCTATAGCCGGGTGTTTTCCGTCACATTGGGGATGGTGTCGGGCTTGATCGAGCCGGTGGGGGCGCTTGCCGGTGCCGCCGTGATGGCCTGGTCTTCGGTGTTGTTGCCCTGGGGACTGGGCTTCGCGGCGGGCGCCATGCTATTTGTCATCAGCCACGAAATCATTCCGGAGTCCCACCGCAAAGGCCATGAAAACTACGCCACGGGGGGGCTGATGCTGGGCTTCGTGCTGATGATGCTGCTGGACACCGCGCTGGCCTGAGTACGCCCTGCGCTGGACTTGCAATGGCTGTCGGCCAACAGTGACGGCAAAGAATGAAACTGGTCGCAGCGCCGGCGACCCGCCTCAGTCCACGGATGCGTGCGATTCTTCCACGATGGTGCGCCAGCGTGCGATTTCGTCGGCGAGGTATTTCTTGAAGAAGGCAGGCGATTCCGCCATCGGGGCCATGCCCAGGTCGATGAAGCGTTGGCGCAGCTCCGGCTCCTCCATGGCCTTGTTGATGGCCTTGTTCAGCTTGTCGATGATGGGCTGGGGCGTGCCGGCCGGGGCGACGATGGAGTACCAGGTGCCCACCTCCATGCCTTTGACGCCTTGTTCGGCCATGGTGGGAATGTCGGGCACGGCCGGGAAGCGCTTCGACGCCGTGATCGCCAGCGCACGTATCTGGCCGCTTTCTATCAACTGCTTCGAACTTGGAATGTTGATGAAGCTGAAATCAGCCTCGCCGCTGATGACGGCGGTCAAGGCAGGCGCGGAGCCCTTGTAGGGAACATGGGTGGCTTCGATGCCCGTCAGCTTCTTGAACAGCTCACCGGACAGATGTTGCGTGCTGCCGCTGCCGGCGGATGAAAAATTCAATTTGCCGGGATGCTTCTTGGCATAGGCGATGAATTCGGATACGGATTTGACCGGCAGCTTGGGATTGATGAGTAGCAGGTTCGGCGCTTCGGCGAAGATGGCGACAGGATCGAAATCCTTGACAGCGTCGTAATCGAGTTTTTTGTAGAGGGTCTTGTTGACCGCCAGGGCTGTCGAGGACAGGGATAGGGTGTAGCCGTCAGGCGCGGAACGGGCCACGTAGGACGCGCCGATATTGGTGCCAGCGCCCGGCCTGTTCTCCACGACAATGCTGCCGCGCAACAGGGTCGCCAGCTCCTTGGCCAGCAGCCGGGCCGCGACGTCGTTGCCGCCGCCGGGGGTGTAGCCGACGACAAGCTTGATGGGGTGATCAGGGTATTTGTCCGCGGCCGAGGTCTGCGCACAGGCGGCGCCGGATAGCAGGGAAAGGCCAAGGACAGCAGACGCAAGTGTCGCGCGTATCGATTTCACAGGCTTGTCTCCGTATTTTTCTGTTGGGGCACTGCGGAGATCGAGTCTGCGCCGTTCGCGGCCGCTCGGCATTCACTATTTTCCAACCCCTCTTCAGTAAAACCGAAGGGTCGGGTTCCGGACTCGGAATTTCCGGACAAGGTCAGGCGCGATCTAGGAGGTACCGCTTGTTTCCACGGGTTCCGCCACGCTGAGCAATACGTTGACCCAGGCATCGAGCCGGCCTTTTGCCAGGGCCGAGCCGGCGTCCACCGTGCTGCCGTCTTGTTTCGCGTCCAGCAAGGACCGGAGGGACCGTGCGACCTGGTCGCTGAAGGATGCCGGGTCGCCGTCGCGCCACACCACGACGCGATGGCACAGGCCTAGTGCCGTGGCGCGGGCAGCGTTGGCGGCTTGCTCCGGCTGGTCGGTCAGCACCAGGATGATGGGCTTGCCGTAGACCAGCGCGATCGACAGGGCGGCCATGCCTGGGGCCGAGATGATGACGTCGCTGCGGGCGGCGTGATCGACCCAATGTTCGTCACGGCCAGTCCAACCTGGCCTGCCCTCGTAGCCTTCCCCCACGCAATGGGCTGTGGCGTCGGCAGCGGCCAGGCCGGCTTGCAATGCGGCGGCCAGCGCTGGATCGCGGAAGTGGGGATTGAGATAGACGGCTGCTCTGGGCGCGTGATCGCGGGTCGTGCTCCGCGTGGCTCGCGCGCCTCCGCCCACATCCACACCTACACCTACACCTACACCTACACCTACACCTACACCCACGAGGTCGCTGGCGCAGCCTGTTCGTACGGGATTCGCAACCGCGACGGGTGTCGGCAGCCGATAGGTCTCGCGTGAGGGCGTCTCGATGGCGGGATAAGCAAAGTCGTGCTCGATACGGGCGCGTGCGCAAGCGATCTGCCAGGCGATGATCCGGCTGAAGAGCGTGGCCATCCATCCTGTCACCCGGCCCTGGAAATTGCCCTCCAAGGCCGCGCGCAGGCTGGCGCCGTAGACGTGCACGATCTTATGTCGCCAGCCGGGCAGCATGCCCATGGTCAACAAGGCGGGATGGAAGGAATCGTTCACCACCACGTCGGCATCCCGCATCAGTCCATGCAGATGCTTGATGTCCCGCGGCATCCGGTGGGGAAAGAACACGTAGCGGGCCACGTTCTGATCCGTTTCCCGGCGCAGCATGTTCTGCACGGCGTCGAACTGCACCGCGTAGTGACGCGACAGCACGGGAGCATCGATGCCGAATCCCGCCAGGAAGCGGCGGCCTTCGTCCGAAGTGGTGATGACCCGCACGCGCGCGCCGGCCGCTGTCAGCGCATGTGCCAGCAACTGCGCCCGCATCAAGTGGCCGCGCGCGTCGGCCGTCGCCAGGTAAAGAATCCGCGTTGCCATCATGGAGTGAGCCACATCCGCTTCAAGCAGCGGGCGCGGGCCGTGGAGCGCGCCAGGCACATAGCCAGCCCGCGATGTACATGCCTATCGATCCGCTGATGCCGAAGCCGCGTTCGATGCCGCGGATCTCCCGCAACAGCGCTTGCAGCCTGGGCAATTCCCGCGGCGTGACGATGCGCTTGAGCGTGTGCATGCATAGCCGCACGTGACGCGTTTCATCATCCAGCACGCGGGCAAGCAAGGGATGCAGCGGATGGTCCGTGCCTATGGTGTCGCAATGGCGATGCAGGACCCGCACACCCATCTGCTCCGCGCAGAGCCCTATGGCATAGGCGGGAACCAACACACCTTGCGAGAAATGCGGCGCGTGGCGCTGGCCCAGGCGCTTCCAGCGAGCGATCTTGCGGCGGCTCAGCCAATCGGGTTCGTTTTTTTTGATCGAAGCCGCCGTTGCATTTCCTTCTCCCGCTGCCTGCGCCGCTGCCGCCAGGATCGCCGTCCCCTCACTCGGGGCCGTGTGCCCGGCCGTGCCCTCACGCTGCGCGATAGCATCCGCGAAGGCGAGCACATGCAGGCGTTCTTCCGCCAGATGCTGGGCGGATTGCCGTGACAGCCAGTCCGGCGCGTCCGCGGGCATCCAGTCATCCTGCAAGGCCTGCTCAGTGGATTCCTCGCCAATGAGGTACATCCGCAGCAGCAGGATCTCGCCCGCATTGCTGGCGTGCAGCCGGCGCAGCGCGGCGCGCTTGATGCGGTCCACGAGCCTGGCCTGCACACGTGCCCAGCCACGCGGCTGTACGGCTTGCAAGCAGGCGTAGGCGTCCTGCGCGCCAGCGGCCGACGCCACGGACTGATCTTGCAGCGTCCCTTCGGCTCGCGCTGATGTTGCTTGCGCGGCGCTCCCTGGCGTCGTCTCGGCCTGCATCACTTTTCCCGCGCCGCGCTTGCCGGCGGCGTCGGCGTCGGCGCCTGCGTGCCGCGTTGCTGCGTCAATATCAGGCCCAGGAAGCTGTCTTCCATGAACAGGCGCGCCACACGTTCGGCTTGGGGGAAGGGCTGCTGCACGCCGTTGTAGCGAAGGTAGCCCTGGCCATCCTTGGCGCCGACCGTCAGCGCGTCGTGCTTGGCGAAACCTTTCTCGCGCAGCGGCCGCAGCAGCGTTTCGTTCTCCAGGCCGAACAGGAACAGGTCGCCCTGCACCGCACGGCGCGGAATCTGGCCGCTCAAGGCCTGCATGTCCAGCGACCAGTTGCCTTGGGCAAGCTGCGCCGGAATGCTGACGGCGCCGCCCGATTGGCTGTGGAAGCGGACCCGGGCCAGCCGCTTGGCGACCTTGCCCACGCCCAGCGCGACGATGACGTCCGGGGCATCGGGCTGGCCTGCCGCGCGTACCTGCACCAGGCCCTGCGCGATGCGGGCGGACAGGGAGGGCTTGGCCATGACGGCGATGGCCTGTTCAGGCGTCAACACCGTTTCCTCGCCGGAGGGGCCGTTCACCATGACGCGGTAGGGATCGATGCGGAGATCGGTGAAATCGCCCCGCACGGGCGCATGCGCGTGCATGCTGGCGGCCCACTTGCCGCCATCGCGGCTCAGCTTCAGATGCAGGCTCAAAGGCACGCGCTTGCCTTGCGCGTCTACGCCACTGCCTTGCAGCAACACGTCGCCCACGGGCGTGTCCGCCGCGTAGTGCCGCGTGTTGTCGAAGCGGATGGTGTGAGCGTCGGTCGCCACCGTGGCGCGAGTATCGGCATCGGTCAAGGCCAGGCGGTTGCAAGCCTGGCCCCCCGCGGTTGCATCACCCAGCGGGCAGCCACTACTGGAGGCGAAGTTGAAGATGCCCCGGCCGGTATATGTAGCGCCAGCCCTTGCCGCAGCGCTTGCGGCCGCAGCGGCCGCTGCGGGGGCTGTGGCGGTCGCGGCGGCAGCGGCGCCATGGGCGCTGGCGCACATGAAGAGCGCCGCGGCGATCATGCGATAGGTCAAGCGGAGAGCCATTCTGATTTCCAATCCGGGTTTCGAACGATAGCGCGGGCCAGCGGATGCCGGCCAAGAGGCGAGGGGTGCGATGGCGCGTGCCAGGGATCAATGACGATGGTAGGAAAGCGCCTGGGCGTCGGCGCCGCGGCGGGTGGTATCGATGCCCAGGCCACGCGCCAGCGCGCCCAGTGCGTCCACCGCGGAGAATCCCAGGATCATGCCGACGGCGGCCATTCGGCGCAGGCCCCGCACGGGTCGCAGATCCTGCCGGTTCAGCGCGCGCAAGCTATGGCGCAAGCGGATCGCCAGCACGCACAAGGGGCCGATGGGGCCGCTGCGCGCCAGCCATTGCATGCGGGCGGACGCGTAGGTACGCACCAGGAACGGCGTCAACCCGACGCTGTCCTGGCCTCGCATCCAGCGCAGCTGCAACGCTTCGACGCGGCTATCGGGCAAGCGGTGTTCGGTGTGCGCGCGCGCGGCGTAATGCAGGGGGACGCCGGCGGCGATCAGGCGCAGGCCCAGCACCTGGCAGTGCGCGCGGTACACGCCCGGCAAAGACTGATAGCGGTATTGGGCGAAGACGGCGCGTTCGAAAGCCACGTTATTCGCGTAGAAATTGGCCGTGGCCGCTGCCCCGAATCGGCTGGGGAAGTACATGAAATCTATCGTCGTCAGCGCGGTACCCGCGATGGTCTCGGCGTAGCTGGTGCGGCCGGCTACCACGCGGGGCGCATCAGCCAGGGCAAAGGGCGCCAGCAGTTGCTCCAGCCAGTCCGTGGCGGGCACGCAGTCGGCATCGCCGAACGCGACGTAATCACAGCATGCGGGATCGGTTTGGTCGAAACCCAGATTCTTGGCGTCGTAGTAGCCGGTGTCGGCCTGGATGCGGACGAAGTCGATTCGACATGCGGCCAGGCTTTCGATCTCGCTGCACACCGTGGCGGGCAAGCCGTCATGCGTGATGACAACTTGCGCCAGGCTGGCGAGGGGAATCGATTGCCGGCCCAAGGCCGCTACGAGCCGTTTCAGGCTGCTAGCAACTCTTTGCAGGTCGGCCCCGCCACGCAGGTTGTTCGTTTCCAGCACCAACGCGGTTCTTGCGGCGATTCGTTCCAGGGGCATCGCGCTCTCATTCTTCGGAGTTGCGGCAATTCTAAACCCTGCGGGGACAGATCAGCGTGGCGGCGTAGCGGAAGATGCGGAAACATTCTCTGAGTTATCGAGACTCGCCGGGCCAGGCCTGCGTGATAGCCTGCCCCGCTAATCGAGGAGGACTCAACGATCTCGGACCGCAATCCCTGGCCCAACCATCCCTCACCGGCGCCCGGCCAGCGCGCCGCTCATCTGCCCTCGCTGACACCGCTGCGCGGCATCGCCGCCGTCTGGGTGGTCCTGTATCACTACGGCGTGCTTTATTTCCCCAGCATGCAGCCGGACAGGCATACGGCGCTATTGAACAAGGGCTACCTGGCGGTGGACCTGTTCTTCCTGCTTAGCGGCTTCGTCATGGCGCATGTCTATTGCGCGATGTTCGAACGGCGCGTCGATACGCGCAGCTACTGGACTTTCCTGTCGGCGCGTATCGCGCGGCTATATCCGCTGCATCTGGCGGTACTGGGTTTGTTCGTGGCCCTGGCGCTGGTCGTCAGCATCACGGAGTACGCGGCGGGCGGCCCGTTGGCGGGCATTCCGGTCACCGGTGTGCGGTCCATGCTGGCGCTGCTTGCCAATCTGTTCATGTTGCAGGGGCTGCATGCCAGCACCTTGAGCTGGAATTACGCGGCGTGGTCGATCAGCCTGGAGTTCATGGCCTACCTGGCGTTCCCGTTCGTGCTGGTGCATGTATGGCGAGCCGGCCCACGGGCGCAGGGTCTGTTGGCTTTGATGCTGTGCGCCGTGCTGGCGGGGCTGGCATGGTGGACGGGCGATGATTTCAATCAATGGGATGGGCCGACGACCTTGCTACGCTGCCTGCCGGAGTTTCTGCTCGGCACGCTGCTTTATCGGGTGTATGTGTCGCAACCGTCTTTTCGCCTGGGGACTGGCCCGTTCTCCGGCCAGTCCTCCAGCCTGTGGTCCGGTGACGCGGTCACGGCCGGCGTGCTGGCGCTGGTGCTTTTGACCTTGCATCTCAAAGGCCCGGATCTATTGGTGATCGTGCTGTTCGCCGCGCTGCTGATGGCGGTGGTGTCGAACCGCAGCCGCATCGGCGCCTGGTTGAACAGCAGTCCGCTGATCTGGCTGGGAGAGGTGTCCTATGCCTTGTATCTGATCCACGGTCTGGTGGAACACACGACTAGTGAAATCCTGACGAAGGCATTGCATATCCAGGACCGCCATACGCTATCCACCGGATCGTCGTTCGGCATGATGGTGCTGATGCTGAGCGTCAGCCTGTTGCTGGCGGCCGCATGCTATCGCTGGATCGAGAAGCCGGCACAGCGGTATCTGCGCGGCGCGCTGTCCCGGTGATGGCGCTTATCCTTGCAGGGTTGCTGCCGCGGGCGTGATCGCCGGCCGTTGCGCTGTCAGGGCGCTGCCCATCGAGGCGGCCATGATCAGTGCGATGGCCACCCATTGCGTCGCGCTCAGGTGTTCATCCAGCAGCAGCAGGGCCAGCAGCGCGGCGGCCGCGGGTTCCATGCTGAGCATGATGCCGAAAGCCTGTTTGGGCAGGCGCTTGAGTGCCACCATTTCCAGCGAAATCGGGATGGCGCTGGACAGCGCTGCCACGCCCAGGCCCACCCATAGCACCGTGGGCGACAGCAGGGCCGAACCGGCCTGTACCGCGCCTATCGGCACGACCACCACCGCCGCCACGGTCAGCCCCAGCGATACGGAATGGCCTGCATGCATATGATCCACACGCTTGCCGCTGATGATGTACGTGGCCCAGAGTGCCGCGGCCGCCAGGGCGAACATGACGCCCGTGGGATCCAGGGTGCTGACGTTGTTGATCATGGGCAGCAGCAGGAGCAGTCCGACGATGGCGAACACTACCCAGATGAAGTCCATGGGACGGCGCGATCCGAGCAAGGCCACCAACAGCGGCCCCGAGAACTCGATGGCCACGGCGACGCCGAAGGGAATGGTCCGCAACGCCATGTAGAAGCAGAGATTCATGGCACCCAGCGCCGCGCCGTAATAGGCGACCATGCGTGCGTCCCGGCCGCTGAGCGGCCAGCGCCACGGCCGCCACAGCACCAGTAGCAGCAGCGCGGAAAACCCCACTCGCACCGCGGTGGTGCCCTGGGCTCCCACCAGCGGAAACAAGGTGTGCTTGGCCCAGGACGTGCCCAGCGCCAGGAAGATGACGGAGCCGAGAACGGACAACAGCGGTAACAGCGAGGCGCGGCGCATGGGTCAGCCGAATGATCGGATGGAAAGCGTGGGACGGAAGGCGCGATTTTGCACCATTTCCGTGCGGATTGCTGTCACATGGTGCGCATCGTCAGATAGCTGGCCAGCGCCAGCACCCATATGGCGATGCCGCCGTACAGCATGATCCAGCCAAAGCCATGGGCCAGCGCGGCGCGGACCAGCGGCAGCGGAGCTGCCATGGCCGTGGGCAAGGCGGTGGCTAGCGTCGCCGCGGCTTCCTGCAGATTGCCCGAAGCGATGCGGTTGGCCAGGGCGTGGCCGAGGTCGCCCGACGGCAGCGCGGGCAAGGCACTGTGCAGATAGTGCGCGACGCCGGCCACCAGCAGGAAACCCATCAGCGCGATATTCATGGACAGGGAGATCATGCGGGCGCTCATGTCGATGCCCGACGCCATGCCGGCGCGCGCGCTGGACACCGATCC
The DNA here is from genome assembly GCF_021325795.1 of Bordetella sp. LUAb4. GTDB lineage: Bacteria > Pseudomonadota > Gammaproteobacteria > Burkholderiales > Burkholderiaceae_B > Bordetella_C. The sequence goes on from NZ_JAHPZX010000003.1 coordinate 899,185, forward strand.
GGTGCTGGTGTTGGTGACCGGGGTGTTGGTCAGCCCCAGGCCGGCACCGGCCACCAGGCATCCCGGCAGCACGGTCAGCCAGTCCACCTGGCTGCCTATGCGCATCAACAGGAAGCCGGCGCCGATCACGAACATGCCCGTCGGAATGGCGATGCCGGGCCGATAGCGCAGCGCAAGGCGTTCACCCAGGGGCGGGAAAATCAAGGTGGGCAGGGTATAGGCGAGCAGCGACGCGCCGGCGGTGGCGGCGTCCTGGCCCAACGCGCCTTGGAAGTAGATGGGCAGGTAGATGACCATGGGCCAAAAGCTGAAGTTCATGCCCGCCGAACCCAGCAGCGCGCCGGAGAAATTGCGCACCCGAAACACCGAGAAATCGAACATGGGATGGGAGGCGTGCGTTTCAGCCCGGAGAAAGACACAGAGGGAGACCCCGCTCACCGCCAGGGCGACCAGGGCGGTGGCGCTGGTGAAACCGTGATCCGCGCCCTGCGTGACGAAGTAAGCCAGCCCGAGCACGGCCAGGGAAAGCGCCACGGTGCCCGCGACGTCCAGCTTGCCGGCCTGGGGATCGCGCGATTCTTCCACGCTGGCGATAGCCAGGACCCACGTCGCCACGGCGATGAACACATGGACCCAGAACACCCAGCGCCAGTCGGACAGGGCGACGATGATGCCGCCCACCAGAGGGCCGAAGCCCAGCCCGATGCCGAAAATGATGCCCCATGCGCTGAACGCCTTGGCGCGCATGCCGGGATGGCTGAATTGGCGCGACAGCACGGCTACCAGGCAGATCAGCATCGCCCCGCCGCTGGCGCCTTGCAGGACACGGGCGGCGATCAGCAAGGGCGTACTCCACGCCAGCCCGCACAGCAGCGAGGAGACGCCGAACAGGACGATCGAATAGAGGAAGACGCGCTTGCGGCCATAGCGGTCGGCCAGCGTGCCAGTGGCCATCAGCACCGCCGTGCAGGCGATGGTGTAGCCGTTCATGATCCACTGCATGCCCACGAAACTGCCTTGCAGCGAGTGTTCCAGGATGGGCAAGATGACTGGCACGCTGGAGATCTCCAGGCCGGACATCAGCGCGGCCAGGCACACGGCCAGCAGGGCCAGGCGGTCGCGCGGCGAGAACGAGGCGGACTCCTGGGAGGAACTTGCTTCTGGCGGCGTCGAGGCCGCGGGTGGCAGGGCGGGGAGGGGGATGTCGCGCGCCGGCATGGTGCTGTCACTCCTTGGGTGGGGGCGTCCGGGCAATGGATGGGACGCGATCAAGGCAGTTTATGGGAATAAAATTCCCATATTGGCTAGTTATATTCCTAGGATTTAGTCCTTGAATGATCCAATCACAGGCTTCGGTTTACAGCCGAACGAGACGCACATGATCGACAAATTGGACGGCGTGACCACCTTCGTCCAGGTGGTGGAAACCGGCGGATTCGCGGCCGCCGCGCAGCGGCTGGAGCTGACCCGTTCGGCGGTCGGCAAGGCTATTGCCAGGCTGGAAGCGCGGCTGGGCGTGCGGCTGATCCAGCGCAACACCCGCAACCAGGCACTGACCACGGAAGGCCAGGCCTATTACGAACGCTGTGTGCGCGCGCTGGCGGAACTGGATGCTGGCGAAGCCGATCTGGACAGTGGCCGGATGGCGCCCAGCGGACGCCTGCGCGTGAGCGTGCCGGAGGCTTTTGGGCAACTCTGCGTGGCGCCCGCGCTGCTGGCGTTGACGCGCTTGCATCCTCAGTTGCACGTCGATCTGTCGTTTAGCGACCGCTATGTGGACCTGATCGAGGAAGGCTTCGACCTGGCCATACGCATCGGTAAGCTGGAAGACAGCAGCACGCTGGCGGCGCGCCGCCTGGGCACGCAGCACACGGGCATAGGGGCGTCACCGGCTTACCTGGCGCGGCACGGTACGCCGCGCGACGTCGGTGATCTGGATGGCCATGTGCGCGTCGCGTATTCGCATGGCGGGGCGACCGCCGCATGGACCTTGCGCGACGCCGCGGGCCGCACGCGGCGCGTGGATGTGCCGGCGCAAATCAGCATGGACGACGTGCAGGCCATTGCGCATGCGGCCGCCGAGGGGCTGGGCCTGGCGTGGCTGCCCAGCTGGCTATTGATGCGTTATGTGCAGCGGGGAGCGTTGGTGCAGGTGCTGGAGAACACCAGCATCGAGCCGCAAGAGGTCTATGCCGTGTGGCCTCAGGCGCGGTACCTGCGCTGCAAGACCCGTGCAGCCATCGACGCGCTGGTTGCGCGGATCCCCGCGCTGATGGCGGGCGAGGCTAGGGTAAGCTTGTCGGCATTGAAGGTCCCTGCGGGGACGCGGAGTCGTGCATGACGATATCGATCAAGCGGCAGTGGGTGGGATTGGTGGGCTGGCTTGCCGCCGGCTTTGTCACGGGTGCCATCGGTGCCATTGCATCGGTACAGGCCGCCGAGTTCTACGCTCAACTCGTCAAGCCGACCTGGGCGCCGCCAGCGGGCGTCTTCGGGCCCGCGTGGACCGTGCTGTATATCTTGATGAGCCTGGCGGCATGGCTGGTGTGGCGCGGCGGCGGGTGGCGTACGCGCGGACCGGTGTTGCGCCTGTTCCTGGTCCAGCTGGCCGTGAATGCGCTATGGAGCTGGCTGTTCTTCGCCTGGCATCAGGGCGCGTGGGCGTTCGCCAACATCTGCGTACTGTGGCTGCTGATCCTGGCAACATTGATCGGGTTCTGGCGCGTGCGTCCCTTGGCGGGCCTGCTCCTGGTCCCGTACCTGGCATGGGTAAGCTTCGCCACCGCGCTGTGCTATCGCGTATGGCAGAACAATCCCGGCTTGCTTGGCTAGGAGGCATGCCGGGAGTGATTGCCTTGCGCGATATTGAATGATTGAATGCCCGCGTTCGAAGCCGCCAATCAATCGCAGCGCGCGCTCATGCCGCCGTCGACGATGATCTCCGTGCCGGTGATGAAGCGGGCTTCGTCCGAGGCCAGGAACAGGGTGGCATTGGCGGTATCGGTGCCGTCACCCATGAAGCCCAGGGGAATGCGCGCCTGGCGTTGCCGCAGCAAGGACTCGACGTCGCCGCCCGCGCGTTGCTTCGCCAGCCTGGCTTCCACCATGGGCGTGTGCATCTGGCCTGGAATCACCGTGTTTACGCGGATCTTGTGCTTGGCATATTCCACCGCGACCACGCGCGAGAACTGGATGATGCCAGCCTTGGAGGAGGCATAGCCGACTTGCGCCGCGCCGGTCCAGCGTATGCCCGAGGTCGACGCCGTGTTCACGATCGCGCCGCCGCCTTGCCGCTGCATGACCGGGATGACGTGCTTGCAGGCCAGGAAGACGCTCTTCAGGTTGAAGTCCATCTGCGCGTCCCAGTCTTCTTCGGAAAGGTCGACGGGGCCCCCCTTGCGCGATCCGCCCACGTTGTTCACCAGGATATCGATGCGGCCATAGTGCGTAAGGCAGGCCTCGACCATGGCCTGCACGTCGGCATTGCGGGTGGCATCGCCAGTCCAGGTGCGGATGTCCCCCGCGGCACCTTGCGCCAGCGTCAGCGTCTGCGCCATGGCGTCGGCATCGATGTCGACGGCCAGCACCTTGGCACCTTCCCGCGCGAAGCGCACGGCCACCGCCCGGCCATTGCCCCAGCCAGGACCGATGCAGCCCGCGCCGGTCACGATTGCCACTTTGCCTTCCAGTCTTCCTGCCATGGTGTCATGTCTCCTCGATGGGGGGGGGGGCGCTGTCCGCGCCTTACTCCGACTTCAGGCCGAGCCGTTTGATGGTGTCCGACCAGCGCGTGTATTCCTGCCCAATGTAGGCGCTGCACTGCTTCTGGTCCATGTTCATCGGTTCGGCACCCTGGAAGTCCAGGCTCTCCTTGACCTTGGCGTCTTTCATGGCGGCTTGCACCGCTGCGTTCAACTTGGCCAGCACGGCGGGCGGCGTGCCTTTGGGTGCGGCCAGAATCTGCCAGGTGCCCGCATCGAAGCCGCGCAGTCCCGCCACGCTTTCGCTCAGCGACGGCACGTCCGGCAACGCCGGTGAACGGTGGCCGGATGTCACCGCCAGGGCCTTGACCCGGCCGTCCTTGATGAAGGGCAAGGCGCTGTTGAAGGACCCCGAATACATGAAGTTGACGTTGCCGCTGGCAAGATCGGTCAGCGCGGGACCATTGCCCTTGTACGGAACGTGTTGGAACTTCAGGTCCAGGCGGCCCGCGATGTCCATGGACACCAGATGGTCGATCGAGCCATTGCCCGATGATCCCTGGAAGTACTTGGATGGGTCGGCCTTCACCGCCTTGTAGAAGTCTTCGGCGGTGGCCGAGGCGTCGCGCTTGGGCACCAGCAGGATCAGGGGCACGGACACGGAGCAGCCGGCCACGTCGAAGGCCTTGGTAGGATCGAGATCGGCGCGGTTGAACAGCGCCGGCGCGGTGGTCACCGACGATGTGCCGTACATCAGGGTATAGCCGTCCGGCTTGGCGCGAACCAGTTCCTGCGTGCCGATATTGCCGCCCGCACCGGGACGGTTCTCGATGATGATGGGCACGTTGAGGATTTCCGACACGCGCTTGAACAGCACCCGGCCGATGGCATCGGTGGGGCCGCCCGGCGCGAAGCCGATCAGCAGGGTGATCGGCTTGTCGGGATAGGCATCGGCCGCCCGCGCCGGCATGGCGGTGGCCAGTCCGATGACGGCCAGCACGGATGCCAGCGTGACGGTGGCGCGTTTGAAGGTGAGGGGGGGTAGCATGGCTTGTCTCCTTTTATAAGTATCTTGGTAAGCGTTGCTTCGTCAGTACCGCATCATGTTGACGTGGCAGTCAGCCACGCCGCCGGATGCGCCCCATTGGGCGCGGGCGGCAGTGCCCAATGCGCCCTGGTGTGGGAGAACTGTGCCACCGGAGGCAACTGCCGCAGTACGCCATAGGCCGATGTACGGGTCTCCAACAGCGGCGTCAGCCCCTCGGAAAAGTGGCGGCGGTCCGCGCGTGGCGTGAAGCCGGGTTCCAGGCCCAGGCTCTGCACCCACATCGAGGTCCGCGTCAGCGACACCTTGACGTGATAACTGCCTCCTTCGGTGGCTCGGCGCAGCAAAGCCTGCATGACGCCCGCCGCGCCCAGGTAGCCGGTCAGGTAGTCATTCAGCAGATACGTCGGCACGACCCGTGGCTTGCCGCCGGCCACACCTTCATCGATGGCGATACCGGAGACCGTCTGGCCCAATTGCTCGAAGCCGCCGCGCTCGGCCCAGGGGCCGCTGTCGCCGTAGGCGCTGACGCTGACATAGATGACCCCGGGGCGCACGGCGGCGGCGTCTTCGGCGCCCAGGCCGCGGCGGGCCAGGCTGGCGGAACGCCAGGACTGCACCACCACGTCCGCGCCGCTGATCAACTCGCGTGCGCGCTGTTGGTCCACATCATCGGTCAGGTCCAGGAAGGCGGACTGCTTGCCGATATTGGTGTCTATCGTCTGGCGGAAGGGATCCTGGTTCATCGGCGGCGTGATGCGCAGCACTTCGGCGCCGTGCTCGGCCAGCGAACGCGCGACGACGGGGCCGGCGATCACGTGCCCCAAATCAAGCACGCGCAACCCCGCCAGCGGCCGCGCGCCGGGCCGCGGCGCTTCAGGCTGGCTGTCGGCGATCTTGGTGATTTCGATGACCGGCAGTTGTCCCAGCAGCACTCCTTGCGGATGGTGCCGCCATGCTTCGGTGCTGCGTGCGTAGACGCCGGGCAGGCGCTTTTCCGCGAAGGCGGTTTCCAGGTCGTCGCCCGTCCAGCGGCCGATGGCGCGGCTTAGCGCCGTGGGCGTGTTGGCGCAATCGAGCAATTCCAGCACGCCGTCGCGCAGATGGGGGTAAGAGCCGATGGGAAAGAACCAGCGCTGGTCGGCGGTGCGATAGAAGTCGGCCTTCAATTCCGTCAGCAGGGACAGCGCCGGCAAGTTGTAGCCGTTCTGGGTCTGGAAATGGCCAGGATTGAGCGAAGCCGCCGCCTGCATCCAGTCGATGGCAATGGTCTGGTGTTGGCCCGTGGCCAGGTGCCACCATTTTTCCACGGTCAGCGCGTAGGCACCGATCGCCGCGGCGGCCGACAGCGTCAGCGCGTGCGGCGTGTCGAAGGCCGGCGCGGCGCCATGGAAGCGTAGCCGTTCAGCGGGCGCGCCCTCCCACGGCAACCGCGCGCCGAGCAGATCCGTGATGGCCTGGCAGGCACGGTCGGACAGGGTAGGGGAGGCTGGCATGACGGGGTCTCCATCTTTCTTCGAATACGGGAAAGGCAGTCTATAAAGGGCAGAAAAACCCGTCCAACATATAATTCATGGGTCTGTGAGATAGGATGCATCTTAATGATCAACAGCCGCCTGCTGCGCCAGTTCATCGCGGTGGCCGAGGAACTGCACTACGGCCGTGCCGCCGTGCGTGCCGGCATCGCGCAATCGCCACTCAGCCAGGCCATCCAGAAACTGGAGGCCCTCATCGGCACGCCGCTGTTCGTGCGCAACAAGCGCTCGGTGGCGCTGACGCCGGCCGGCACCGTATTCCTGGAAGAGGCCTATCAATGGCTGCGCTACGAAGAGGTGGCCATTCAGCGTACGTTGGCGGCCAGCGGCGGCGAAACCGGGCAGTTGGCCATCGGCTTCATCGGTAGTGTGGGCTACGGCTTCATGCCCGAGTTGATCAACCGTTTTCGGCAGCAGTATCCGCAGGTAAGGCTGCGCGTCGTCGAGATGACGACCAAGGATCAACTGGAACAGATCCAGGGACGCGCACTGGATGTCGGCATGTTGCGCACCCCGCTGCCGGCCGGCGCGCCGCAAATCCAGACCCGTTTCTACAAGCGCGACGCGCTGGTGGTGGCTTTGCCCAAGGGACATGCGCTGGCGGACCGCAAGCGCATCGACCTGCGGCAATTGGCGGGGGAATCCTTCGTGGCCTTCTCGAAGGAGAAGGTGCCCGCGGCGCACGCGCAGCTGATTTCGGTATGCGCCGCGGCCGGCTTTTATCCGAACATCGAACAGGAGTGTTCGCAGGTGGCCAGCGTGATCTGCCTGATCGCGGCGGGCTTGTCGGTGGCGCTGGTATCGGGCAACCTGACTTCGCTGATCCACCCGAAGGTGTGCTACGTGCCCATCTCGAATCGCACCCCCTATCTGGACCAGGAAGTGTCGTTGGCCTGGCGCCGCAACGACGCCAACCCGGCATTGCTTTCACTGCTGGAAGTGGCGCGCACCTTGGAGACCGCGCCGGCCAAGCGGTGAGGGCAGGCGCGAGTTGGCCCGTGCCCTCGACGGGTCTTGCCCCTTCACGCCCTGGGTAAGGCCAGTTGGTGAGCGAGCGCGGGCGGACTACTCGTACTGGTTCCGATACGTGCCAGGCGGCTTGCTGCGGGAGATCTCGAATAGCTCGGCCTCGGCGGAACCCGGATTGGCGCCGGCCGGATCATGCCAGCCGTGGATCACGGTGATGGTGCCTTCCGCCTCGGTCTCCAGCTCATATTGCCAATAGGCGGTTTTCCATTTGCTGGCGACTTCCTTCATGCCCAGGGCTTCGGCGACATCCACCACGGCGGTGTCCTTCCTGGCCAAACAGGCGCGGTCGATGGCGGCGACCAACTGGTCGTAGGCGGATTCAGGCGTTGAGGTTTGCATGCGATGTCGTCCTTGGCTGATTGCAGTGTTGCGGGGATCGTCGTTGATGGTAGCGCGCGGCGGCTTGTGTCGGAGAACAACACTTCAGCGGCGGTTCAGGCTCCAAAATTTGATGTTTCGATACAAATAAGAATAAGATCCGTTCTCATTAGTAAAATTTGACCGCCGTACCATGTTGCCGCCATACGCCGCGCGGGATGCTGTCAGCCCCGCCGACCATCAAAGCTTCACCACGCTCTATCGCAGTCATCACGCCTGGTTGACCGGATGGTTGAGGTCGCGCGTAGGCTGCCAGAACGATGCGGCCGATCTGGCGCAGGACACTTTCATACGGGTGCTGCAGTCCAGCGTGGCGGCCAGCATACGGGAACCGCGAACCTATCTCGCTACCGTCGCGCGCGGCCTGGTCATCGATCTGTGGCGCCGCCGCGCGCTGGAGCAGGCCTATCTGCAGGTGCTGGAAAGCTTGCCCCCGGCGCATCAGCCTTCCCTGGAGGCGCAGGCGTTGGTCAAGGAACGTCTGATCAAGCTGGACAAGATGCTGGATGGCCTGGGCAGCAAGGTGAAGCAAGCTTTTCTGATGGCCATGCTCGATGGGGCGGGCTACGCCGTCATCGCGCAACGCCTGGGTGTTTCGGTGCGCACTGTCGGTGACTATATGGCGAAGGCCATGGCGCGTTGCTGCCTACTGATGGATTGAGGCGCGCCATGAATGCCGAGGAAACCCTGTCCGCGCGGCAGCGCGAGGCGACCCAGGAGGCGGCTCGCTGGTTCTCGCGTCTGATGGCCGTGGACGCGCAAGAGGCCGCGCACGGCGCGGTGCATGACGCGTGGCGCCAGTGGTTCGCCCGCTGTCCGGAAAATCAATGGGCCTGGCGCAAGGTGGAAGCGGTGCGGCACTGCTTCGCCGACGTTCCACGCGAGATCGCCGCGCCCACCTTGCAGCGCATGAACGCGCAGCGGCGCCGGGTCCTGCGCCTGGCCTTGATGGGGACGGCAGCCGTGCCTTTGGGCATGCTGTTGGCGGATGTGCCGTCGGAATGGCGGGCCTGGAACGCGCAATACAGGACGGCAGTGGGGCAGATATCCCGCGTGCCGATCGGCGGTGGCGTGCTTGCCGTGCTCGATACACATAGCGCGGCGGATGTGGTGTCTTCCCGGAATGAGGACCGCATCGTCCTGCGCAGTGGCCGCGTCTACGTCAAGGTGGCGGATGTCATGGCAACGGATGCCAGGGCGCCGGATGCCAGGGCAACGGATGCCGGGGCGCAAGGGGCAACGGCTACGTCGCCCCGGCCGCTCATTGTGCAGACTGACCAAGGGCTGGTGTACGCCGAGGCTGCAGAGTTCACGGTCGGTATCCAGGGGAACCACAGCAGGGTGCGGGTCAATCAAGCCGCGGTGCGGGTGGTTCCTTGTGCGCCCGGCGCGGCAGCGCGATTCGTCCGGGCCGGCGAATGCGCGGACTTCTCTGATACCGAGGTCGGGGCTTTGCAGCACAGGCCGTCGAAAGTCTTCGCCGCCTGGCATACGGGATCGATGATGGCGGTGAATCTGCCGCTTGGCGATTTCGTGAGGAAGCTGCGGGCTTACCGGCCGGGGCTGTTGTTCGTGGATGATGCTTTGGCCGCGCTGCCGGTGTCGGGGACCTTTCCCCTGTCACGGACGGATCTGGCACTGGATGCGCTGGAGAACAGCTATCCCGTGCGGATCCGGCGCTTGACGCAGTATGTGACCTGGATCGAGGCGCGCGAGGCATAGGGTGTGGGTTGCCGAGGGGCTGCGCCCCTTCAACCCCAGCATGGGGAGCGTTGAGGAGGCTATGCCGCTCGACCCCAGCACGGGGAGCGTTGAGGAGGCTATGCCCCTCGACCCCAGCATGGGGAGTGTTGAGGGGGGCTGCGCCCCTCGACCTCAGCACGGCGCGGTGTTGAAAGGGGGGCGGGGGCGGGCCAAGGGGGCGGGCTTTTTCTTCGCGGTTACAAATTAATCTGCCGATTTCCTGCCGCTCGTTCGGCTTACGTCCGAAAGCCATTACATCTGTTCGGACTCGATATGCCTCAACGCGCAGTTTCTCTTTCCCGGAAAGTCTCCCGTCCTTCACCCTTCACCCCTAAACACCTGGCGCTCATCTTCGGCGCTGCCTGGTCGCTGCAATGCGCGCCCGGGTTGGCTCAATCCTTGGCACAAGCGGCGCCCGCCAACGCCAACGCCAACGCCAACGCCAACGCCAACGCCAACGCCAACGCCAACGCCAACGCCAATACGCTGGCTGCCCCAACGACGCAACAATACGGCATCGCGGCAGGCCCCCTGGCCGATGTCGTCAACCAATTCGCCAGCCAGGCCGGCATCGCGTTGACCTTCGACGCGGACGCGCTGCAAGGCGCCACGTCGCCCGGGGTGCAGGGCAGCTATACCGTGGACGGCGGCTTGCGCCAGGCCCTGGCAGGCAGCCGTTGGCAAGCGCGCCGCATGAGCAATGGCGCTTATGTCCTGGAACCGGCACCGGTACCGCCCAGCGCCGCGGCCGCCGGCACGGACGTCACGCTCGCCGCCGTCAGCGTGACAGGCCGGGCGGACCCCGCGTCGACCGAAGGATCGGGCAACTACGGAGGTTCCACCACGACGATATTCAAGGGTGCGCAATCGGTACGCGAGACGCCTCAGCCGGTGACCATCGTCTCGCGCCAGATGCTGGACGACCGCATGCTGCCGGACATGCACGACGTGCTGCAGAACGTGCCGGGGGTGACAGTCGACTATACCGACAGCGAGCGCGTGACCTACTACTCGCGCGGCTATCAGATCGACTCTCTTCAGGTCGACGGCATCAATATGTACCAGAGCGGATCGGCCTTCGTGCAACCAGATACCGCCGTCCTCGACCGCATCGAAATCCTGCGTGGTTCATCGGGCATTCTGCGCGGTTCGGGCAACCCTTCCGCCACAATCAACCTGGTGCGCAAGCTGCCCACCCACGATTTCCAGGCCAGCGCGTCGGCCTCGGTAGGGTCCTGGGAGCGCCGCCGCTATACCGCGGATATCTCAGGCTCCTTCAATGACAGCCAGACCTTGCGCGGCCGCATTGTCGCGGTAAGCGACGACAAGGCGTTCTTCCAGGACGCGCGTGACGAGAAGCGCCGGGTTCTCTACGCCGTGCTGCAGGCCGACATTACCGATCGAACCACCGTCACCGCGTCGTTCGAACATACGGAGTTGAAGGCCACCGGCGCCTGGGGCGGTCTGCCGCGCAATTTCGACGGCACGTCGTTGGGCCTGGGCCGCAGCACCTATCTCGGCAGCAACTGGAACCAGTGGAATCGCTGGAACGAGCAGGCTCTGCTCAGCGTCGAACATCGCTTCGACAATGAATGGCAGCTCAAGGCCACGGCCATGAACACGCGCTTCCGTTACTTCGATGGCGGCTTCAAGCAGACCTACATCTCGCGCGCCAGCAAGACCGATCCCTACCTGTTCAACGTGGCCACGTCGAACTATCCGGAGAGCGCAAGCGACCAGAATGCCTTCGCGTTGACCGCCAACGGTCCCTTCGAAGCCTTGGGCCGCAAGCACCATCTGACCGTCGGCGCGGAAAGCAGCTACGTGCGCACCACGGCGTCGAGCGGCTTCGCCAGCTACGGCTCCTTGAAAAACGTCGACATCCGCGATTGGGATCCCTATAGCACCTACCCCGAGCCCACCAGCTACGCGGGCGGCAGCTACTACGAGGCCACCAACAACATCGTCAAGCAGCAGGCGCTGTACGCGCTGGGCCGTTTCTCGGTGACCGATCCGCTGACCTTGATGCTGGGCGCGCGCGCCACGTGGTACGACTATCAAGTCTTGCAGGGCACGGCCAAGTACCGCGTCAATCATGAGATCACGCCCTACGGCGGCGCGGTCTATGACCTGAACGACAACTTCAGCCTGTACGGCAGCTATAGCCAGATCTTCCAGCCGCAGCAGGCCTATGACAGCGGTGGCAATCTGCTGGACCCCATCCGTGGCGACGACTACGAAGCCGGCATCAAGGGCGAGTTCTTCGGCGGCGCCCTGAACACCGCGCTGTCCTTGTTCCAGATCACCAACAAGGGCAAGGCGATGGACGACGCCAGCAGCCCGAATCCTTGCCTGCCCAACTACCCCACGGGTTATTGCAAGGTGGACGGCGGCAAGACGCGCAGCCGCGGTTGGGAATTGGAAGCCACCGGCGAGTTGACGCCGAACTGGCAGATCATGGCCGGCTACACCAACACGCACACCAAGTACCTGAAGGATTCCACGGCCAGCAACGAAGGGCTGCCGATACGCTCGCTGGATCCGCGCCACCTGGTGCGCATCTTTACCACCTACCGTCTGCCGGGTGCCTTGCACGGCCTGACCATCGGCGGCGGCGTTCAGGCGCAAAGCAGCATCTATGCGACGGGCGGCGGTGTCACGGCCAAGCAGGGCGGCTACGCCATCTACAACGCCATGGCCGCGTACGACATCAACAAGAACGTGCGCGTGCAGCTGAACGTGAACAACCTCTTCGACAAGGTCTATTACAAGAAGGTCGACGCCACGGGCATCAGCAACTACTACGGCGATCCGCGCAACGCCATGCTGACCTTGTCCGTGCGGATGTAGCACGCCAGCGCGCGATAGGCCTCGACCAGCGCATCCTGGCTGAACGCGCGATTCAGCCCGCTGGGGTTGGGCAACAGCCACACTTTCGCACCGCCGAACGTCGTGGCCTGCTCGCCCCATTCAAGCTGCCGCTGGGCGGTCATCGCGGCGTAGGCGGTCTTGCCCAGGAAGGCGATGTAGGCGGGACGGAAATGCTCGATCTTGCGAGCCAGGGCCGTCGCGGCGGCGCGGAATTCCTGCGGCGCCAGCTCGGCCGCGCTTGCCGTCGGCCGGCCGACGACCGCGGTCGATCCGCAGCCGTAGTCGAGCAGGCGGCGATCTTCGTCGGGGCGCAGTTGCACGGGCGTGAAGCCGGCCAGATGCAGGGTGCGCCAGAAGCGGTTGCCCTTGCCATCGAAGTGATGGCCGTTGAGCGCGGCGCGCATGCCCGGATTGATGCCGCAGAACACGACCGACAGGTTTTCCGACAGCAGATCGGGCAGCGGCTGGACCGATGTCATCGCAGACTGCCGTCAGCCGGCGGGGATGACTTCGATGCGCAGGGCTGCGCCACCGGCGGCGATGGTGATGAGACGGTCGACGTTCGGATGGGAGCCAGGGTGCCGGCGCGCGTCTTCCGTGACTTCGGCGAACACGGCGAGTCCATGTTCCGCCGCCTTGGCGTCCAGCTTGCCGAAGGCTTGCGCCAGATACTGATAAATCGCCAGCGACCCCAGCTTGCCGGGTTGATGCGGAATGTCCGCCACCACGGCGCCCTTGCCGTCGACGAGATCGATACGCTGGACTCCGTCGATGGACGGCAGCTTCTGCAGATTTTCCTTGAACACGGGGCCGGGCTGAATGATGGGAAGCATTGCGGATTTCCTGGTTTGCTGGGAATTTGCGATGTTAATCCGAGGCGGCTATTTCAGGCATGACCTCCATCACTCCCCTCTGGTTCAAGCGAGGCAAGCAGCGATGCGCGCTACTCGCATCGTCCCGATTAGAGCGGTATGCCCGGCAAATCTTTTAATAACATTGCATTCGCACGATAACATAGTAGGTGTTATCGTGCGAATGTAATGTTACTGAGGGGTCAGCCGTGACGCTGGAGAACGCAGTTCGCCAATATCTGGAAGAAATTCTGGGCTTGCCGGTCAGGCAAGGCGGGACGTGGTCCGGTGCGAGAACACTGCCTTACTACCTGCAACAAGCTTTCCATTTCAGTGAGCTTGAGATAAACGGCAAGCCAGTGGTCTTGGCTAGGGGGAAAGGGGACGACAGGCATCCTCTAGGCGACACGCGCAAGTGGTTGGATATAGTTCAAACATACACAGAACAACCGGTTATCTACGTTATAGATACGCTGGCATCTCACGAACGCAGACGTCTGATCGAATACAAAATGCCGTTCGTCGTCCCAGGTAATCAGCTCTATCTCCCTGACTTCGGCCTCGATTTGCGGGAATACTTTCGTCGGCCCGCGCCCGTTGTCGAAACCGGGCTGAGTCCATCTACCCAAGCGCTTTTGATCACCGCGCTGCTGCAACATCCCTGGGACGGCGAATGGCAACCCGCGGCCATGGGAAGAGCATTGGGCTATACGACGATGACGTCGTCACGCGCTGCGAAAGAACTGACCGCAGCGGGACTGAGTACGCCTTTTTCGGTTGAACGTACGCGCTGGTTGCGAATGACGTTTACCCGGCAAGAAACCTGGGAACGTGCCGGCCCCCTGATGCGAACGCCTGTCAGGCGGAAAGTTTGGGTATTGGATCATGGGAGCGCTATCGATCCCCCGCGGCTCGCTGGACTGACCGCATTGGCTCGGCATTCGATGTTGGCGGAGCCAATGCGACCCGTGTATGCGGTCGCTGCTACGGCCTGGAAGGCAATGGTCGGCGCGGGTGTCCGGGAATTACCGGAACCCATGGACGGCGCTCATGAATGGCAACTATGGAACTACAGCCCGGCTCTTGTACCCCAGCAAGATACGGTGGATCCGCTATCGCTGATCCTGAGCTTGCAAGACGATGAGGACGACCGCGTTCTGATCGCCTTGGACCAGTTAAGGAAACAACTTCCATGGTTAAAGGTCTGAATCTCTTCCGGGATTGGTTTGTGCAATATTCCGGCCAGTACGTCTTGATTGGCGGCACCGCCGCCAGTTTGACGATGCAGAACGCGGGCCTCGCATTTCGCGCCACCAAGGATCTCGATATCGTCCTGCATATCGAAGCGCTGACTCCGGCCTTCGGTGCCGCGTTCTGGAGATTCATCGAGGCGGGGCAATATGCAATCAGACAAGCCAACGATACGGGAAAGCCCGTCTTTTACCGGTTCCAGAAACCTGCGGATGCCAGCTTTCCGAGCATGATTGAACTCTTCGCCCGAGCGCCCGACGGTCTCGTCTTGGCCCCTGGCGCCCAGTTGGCCCCCATTCCTATGGGCGACGCCGTTGCCAGCTTGTCGGCGATTTTGCTCGACGATGCCTATTATGAGTTCATCCATTCGACTCGCCGGGAGGAAAATGGTTTGTCCTGGGTTAGCGAAGAGTGTCTGATTCCATTGAAAGCCGTCGCCTGGCTCGACTTGAGCGAACGGAAGGCGCAGGGCGCGAGCGTTGATGGCAAGGATATTCGCAAACATCTCAATGACGTCCTCCGTCTTTCTCAACTGCTGAGTCCAGAGACGCGTGTTTCTTTGCATCCCAAGATCAGCAGCGACCTTCGGCGATTCTTGGGTCATGTGAGGAGCAATGCGGCGATTTCACCCAAGGACTTGCAGTTGGGGGACGTCAGCGTGGCCGAGCTTGCATCGCGCATCGCTCGCGCGTTTGATCTCGAATTTCAAGATCGTGTGCTTGATTGAAGCGAGTGTTTTTCAGCCGTCAGTGATTGCCGATCAGCCGAATGCGGGGTGGCCGGGTCAGGCGGACATGTCTTTCGCGGAGGTGCGTTCGTCCGCGCGCGGGTTGTGCTGCAAGCCCTTGCGGACGGCCCAGACGGGGTTGACCTGGTATAGCGGCAGGATCGCCAGGTCGTCGACGGCAACCTTCACCGCGTCCTTGAACTGCTGTTCGCGCGACTTGTCATCCATCGTCGCCAGCGCCTTGGCCGTCATGGCATCAAGCTTGGGATTGCTGTAACGCCCTTCGTTCGCCACACCCCAGCCCGTTTCGGTGTTGTACGTACCGACTACGTTCATCAAGCCCGTCGACGCATCACCCGCCGAATTGCCCCAGCCGATCAGGTGGATGGCGAATTCCTGCTTGCGCGCGCGCGGCGCGAAGACGGCGTAAGGCATCACGGCGACATCGACCGCCAAACCGGCACGGGTCCACATCTGTCCGATGGCCTGGGCCACGCGCGCATCATTGGGATAGCGGTCGTTGGGACTGTGCAGCGTGATGCGAAAGCCCTTGGGATAACCCGCCTCCGCCAGCAGACGCTTGGCTTCCTGAATGTTGACCGCCGGTACCGGGATGGCGGGATTGTAGGAATAGGCGCCGGCCGGAATCCACTGGCCATTCGCGGCCGCGCCACCACTCATGAGCCGGTCGACCAGCAGCTTGCGATCGATGGACAGCGACAGCGCCTGCCTGACCCGCAAGTCGAGCAGCGGATTGTGCGGCAGCGACGTCCCATCCATCGCCTTGATGAACTGCATGCCGGTGTCACGCGAGACGTTGGGAAACAGGAAGATGGACCGCATGCCGTCGATCTGGTCGACCGTGACCTTGGATGCGGTTTTCAGATGCGCGATGTCGGACGTGGGGATCTGGTCCGCCATGTCGATGTCACCCGCCAGCAATGCCGCGATGCGCGTGCTGTCATTGGCCAGTGTGCGCAGGCGCACGGCTTGCCATGAGGCCTTCTTGCCCCAATAGCTGTCGTTGCGCACGAAGCCGGCTTCCTCGTTCTGCTTGAAGTACTCGTAGCGATAAGGGCCGGTGCCGATGGCGGCGCGGCCGGTGTTGTAGTCCTCGGACTTGGCATCGGCGCCAGCGTGCTTGGAGACGATATAGATCGTGCCCACGCCCCGCGGCAGGTTGGCATATGGCGCCGACGTATGCAGCCTTATCGTCAAGGGATCGACGATTTCGATTTTCGAGATGGCGTTGATGTAGCTGGCGAAACCGCCCGGCGTGCCTGTCAGGGCCGGCACTCGCTTGAGCGTGAACTCGACGTCTTCCGCGGTGAAGGGCTTGCCGTCGTGCCAATGAACATTCGGGCGTAGCTTGAATTCCCACACCGTGTCGGAGACCAGCGTCCATGACTGCGCCAGGCCGCCGTTGGTGGGCTTGGAGTGTTCGTCTCGCTCGACCAGCTTCTCGAAGATATGCGAGGCGTAGTCGATATTGGGCTGCGTGTTGGCGTAGTGCGGGTCCGCCGACGTTGCCGCGGACCGTGTGCCGATGATCAGCGTGTCTTTCTTCGTCTGGGCATGCAGGGCCTGGGGCCCCGCCAGCGCGGCCAGCGTACCAGCGGTTCCCAACAGAAAATCTCGTCGATTCAAACGCATCGTGCTTCCCCTTGTCATGCGTAGTTGCGCGCCACGCTCTCGGCCCAGCTTTTCTGGATATGCACCTTGCCTTCGATGCGTATGGTGACTTGGGCGGCGTGGGTGAATTCGGTATGGGTGCTGGTGGTCTGGCAATTCGATTCGACGTCGATGGCCAGGCTGGGATGCGGCGCGCGATAACGAACCTCGGCAATGATCGAGGCCCGCGCCGGATCCTGGTTCGATACCGTGTAGTCCGAGCGGCGGACGGTGCCGTCGCCCGTGGCGCCCAGTGTGCAGGTAACCGTGTCGGCGGCCAGATCGTGGCTGAGGGTGTAAGTGGCCTTGGGCACCTCCGCCGCGGTCGGCAGGGGGTGAGGCGACGGCATGAACGCCTGCGCTTGCCCGCTTTGCGCACCTTCGGGCATCACGGGCAATTCGATGCGCGAAGGGTAGGCCGCGCCACAATGGACGGTGTTGCGCGCGCGCATCCCCGTCGGCCAGGCGTTCTGGAAGTCGGCGCTGGCCACGGCGATACGCAGGCGATGCCCGGGTGCGATTTCGTAGGCAAGGTCGCGCAATGCCAGCCGCAGTTCGTAGACCTTGCCCGGCTCCAGCGGACTGGGCCGGTCGTGGCTTTCCAGATGGGTGGCTAGACGGCCGCCGTGGCTCAGCAGGCGGGAGGTGCCGTCGGGCGCCACATCGCAGACCCGCACGTTGAAGTAGGCCACCTCGGCGGATGACGAGACATGCAGCACCGCCACCGGTTGCCCCAGGATCGCCATGCCGCGATCCAGCGGCGGCGTGGTGAAACAAGCCGAGTACGCATCGTCGATACGCTGATCGGTCGGCATGCCCCAGGGTGATGTGCTGCCCAGGCCCACGCGTCCGCTCGCCATGCCCACCGTCGGCCGGTAGTCATAGCTGACCGCGCCGGCGCCCGGCGCCTGGCCGGCAAGACCGCCGGACGCCGCGTCGAAATAGAAAGCCTGGACACTCGATGCGGCGGGTGGCCAGTGGGTGTCGGCGTGCCAATGCCCGGGCTCGTTCAAGGTGAGCAGGGAAGGCGGCTGCCATAGTCGCACGAACACCGTCACGGGCGGTTCGTCCATGACGCCGTTGGCGATGCCCTTGAGCCAATGATCGAACCAGCGCAGATACTCGATGCGAGTATCGATACGGGGGCCGGGCAGGGCGAACTTCTCTTCGGGGTAGTAATGGCCCCAAGGGCCGATGACGACCTTCTTGGGACAGTTCAATTGCCGGAAGGCTTCCAGTTCGGCGTTCGCATACCAGTCCGCCCAACCTTCGATCAGGTACACCGCGCAGCCGACGTCCTGGAAATTTCCCTTGATGCTTTTGCCGCGCCAGTAGTCGCTGTCGGTGTCGTTGCGAAAGATGTTCAGGCTCCAGGGCTGGCTGCCGTCCAGCCTTTGCTGCCACACACGCGACCAGTCCGCGCCGGTCAGCTGGGGATCCGGCGGCGCGAAGTTGTAGGCGTTCATATTGGGCGCGAAGAACTCGAAGCGCCAGGGCCGGCGACAGCCGCCGGGGTAGGCGGTGTCCTCGTACATATCATTGCTGCCGGAGCGGACGATGATGGCCTTCAGGTGCGGGGGCTTCCTGCCGGCGACCTGCCATTGCACGGTGGCGCCATAGGACTTGCCGATCATGCCGACGGCGCCCGTGCACCAGGGTTGCCGCGCGGCCCATTCGACCATGTCGTAGCCGTCCTGCTGCTCGTCGTCCGAATACGCGTCGACGGAGGCACCGGCCGAACTGCCCGTGCCGCGGACATCGAACTGCACCACGGCATAACCGTGCTCGGCCAGATACGATACGGCCGGCGGAAAGCTGGCTTGCGCGTGGTCCAGGCGCCGGTAAGGGTTGTATTCAAGCACGGCGGGGTAGCGGCCGTCCGTCACGGGACGGGTGATGCGGACATTCAGCTCGACGCCATCGCGCATGCGTACGCGCAGGCCTTTGATGATCTTGACGCCATGCTTTTCGACATCGCTGGCATGCGCCATGCCTTCTCCCTTGTCTGTTTGTTATGCAGCGTTATATCGTCCGAATTTAATGGAAATACCTAAGCTGCAATCACATGTCATGTTTATATACGCATAACTTCCGTCTATAGGAGACCGTCATGCCCGCGACCCCCGCCGAAAAGCGCGCTGCCTTCCGTGCCTTGCATACGTCCGGCTGCTTCATGCTGCCGAACCCCTGGGATGCGGGCAGTGCTGCCTATCTCGCCAGCCTGGGATTCCAGGCAGTTGCCACGACCAGTTCTGGATATGCGTGGTCCAAGGCACAGGCGGACAATCATGTCACCCGTGACGCCGTGCTGGCGCACTTGCGCGAAATGGCCGCAGCCACGGATCTGCCCGTGAATGCGGATTTCGAAAATGGTTTTGGCGTGGACGCCGCGGCGGTGGCAGAGAGCGTGCGGCTGGCGGTCGCGACCGGCGTGGCCGGACTGTCGATTGAAGATTCCACCGGCGCCGCCGATGGTTCCCTGTTTCCCCTGGCGGTAGCGGTGGCGCGGATCAAGGCCGCGCGGCAAGCGATCGACGAGAATGGCGGCGATACGCTGCTGGTTGGGCGCGCGGAGAATTTCTTTACCGGCAAACCGGATATCGATGATGTGTTGGTCCGCTTGCGGGCGTATTCGGAGGCCGGCGCGGATTGTCTGTACGCCCCCGGTATCAAGACGCGTGCGCATATCGAAGCCGTGGTCAAGGCGGTGGCGCCCAAGCCGGTGAATCTATTGGTCAGCGCACCGTCCGAATTCACGCTGGAGGATCTGGCCGCCATGGGCGTGCGCCGCGTCAGCGTGGGTGGGGCGCTGGCGCGCGCCGCCTGGGGCGGTGCCATGCGCGCGGCGCAGGCGCTGGCGCAAGGGCGCTTCGATGGATTCGCCGACGCCGCGTCCGGCGCGGAACTGAATGCGCTGTTCAGCAAGGCCCGTGAATGAAAATGCAAGTGAATGAAGGATGCACTCGCCTGGCGGGCGCATCCTTCACGGGTCAGAAGCGGTGTTGCATGCCGACGATGACCTGGGTGGCGTTCCAGTCCTTGTCGAACCAGGCGCCGTCCAGATAAGCAACGTACGAGTACACATTCGTCCGCTTGCTGATGTCATGGGTGTAGCCCACGCTGTACACCTTCTGGTTGCGGGCGTGTTCGCCACCATAGCGGACGTTGTGGTTGGGGGCGTTCAGCTGCATCTGTCCAAGCAGTTTGCCGGCGCCCAGCTCGTAGGACATGCCAACCGTATAGCCGTTGACCACGCCACCCCGGAAGACGGGCAACTGGCCTGCGTTGTTGGGATGTACGCCGTTGATATAGGCGTCACGGTGCTGTGCCCAGCCCGCATGCAAGGTGGCGGGGCCGAAGGAGACCTTGCCGCCCAGGCCGTATTCGCGCGGGGAAACGTCGAAGTGCTGCCCTCTGGTACTGGTATCGGATTGCAGCCAGGCCTGCTGGTAGTAGGCCACGACTTTCCACCATTCGGCACCGTAGCCGGCGACGCCGCTGAAGACCTTGTCCTTGGCGTCCTTGCTGAACTTGTCGTCGTTCAGCAGACCATCCTTGTTCTGCGCCAGATGCGCATCGAAGGAGTAGCTGGCGCTGGCTTCGAAGCCGCCGAAGTTGGGGGTGAGGAACTTGATGGTGTTGTCGCCGCGCGGCGTGGTGTTGCTGTTGATCGCGCTGCCGGCACCCGCCAGTTTGTAGCTGGCACCGAAGGGGCTGAATACGCCGGTCATGTCGGGGGCGGCCAAGGTCTGGCGGCCCATGCGGAACTCGCCGAAGTTGCCGCTGAGGCCCAGCCAGGTGTTGCGGTTGAATACGCCACGGTCAGGGATGCTGCCCTTGCCGTTCATGGCGTTGAAGGCACCTTCCAGCATGAAGTTGGCTCTCAGGCCGTCGCCCAGGTCTTCCGAACCACGCAGGCCGAAGCGCGACGCGCCTTGCCCACCACTGACCAAGCCATTGGAAGTTCCACGGCCCTTGACGTGAAGATACTGATAGCCTGCGTCGAGCACACCGTACAAGGTGACTTCACTTGCCGAATTTGCCGGCACGGATACGCTTGACGCGACGATGGCGAATGCGATCGGATAACGTTTCATGTTTGTGGAGTTCCCAAAGGTTGATGGTTGCGGCTGCGCGAATGCGACCTTGCTGGAGGGTCCGTGCGCCAAACCAGGCGCGTGCGCAGTGGTGTAGGTGGGGAACTGCCTTGGGAACGTTCCGCGGCGATTTTTTGGTATTAGATTGCGCCGCGGTGTACTTAGATATCAGGACGCGTTGCGATGTTTCATCGCATGTAGAGAGGGCGACGCAATCGCATGCGTCCGGGGCAGCGTGGCTGCCCCTATGCGCGCGCCAACACCAGCAGCTTGTCGGCCTGGCGCGGGTGCGGCATCACATCCACGTCGATGTCATACACCGTGCGCAACAGCGCGGGCGTAAGCACCGCGGCGGGTTCGCCTTCGGCGGCGACGCCACGGTCGGCCAGCATGATCAAACGGTCACACCAGTACGCCGCAAGGTTGATGTCGTGCACGATCACCAGCACGCCCAGGCCATCTTCATGCGCCAATGTCCACACCGTGCGCAACAAGTCGATCTGGTGTTTGGGATCCAGGCTGGAGATGGGTTCGTCCAGCAGAAGATAAGGTGGCGCGTTGTTGCGCGCGGCCGCGCGGCACTGCGTCAGCACGCGTGCGAACTGCACACGCTGCTGCTCGCCGCCGGACAGTTCGGGATAGCGGCGTTCGGCCAGATACGCCACGCCGGCTTGCGCCAGTGCGCCATCCACGAGCGCATCGACTTCGCCCGGATTCAGTTCCGGAAAAGGGTAGGCGCCCATCGAGACGACATCGCGCACGCCCAGATCGAAAGTCAGCGAAGGTTTCTGCGGCAGCACCGCCCGGCGCCGTGCCTGTTTGCGTGCAGGCACGTCGTGCAGCTCGACGCCGTCCAGCAGAACGCGGCCGGCGTCGGGCCGCAACTCGCCCGCCAACGCGGCGAGCAGCGTGGACTTGCCGGCGCCGTTGGCGCCAAGCAGGCCCAGGACACTGCCCGCTTGTACCGACAGCGACACCTTGGCCAAGACGGGGACCTGGCCGCCCCGGCTGCCGTCGCCCCGTGACACATCGATATTCTCGGCCTGTAGCGTCATCAGAATCTGCGTCCTCGCGCCAGCAGCCACAGGAAGAAGGGGCCGCCGACCAGGCTGGTGACCAGGCCTATGGGCAGCTCGGCCGGAATCACCGCCACGCGCGCCAGCCAGTCGGCTAGCAGCAGCGCCAGCGCGCCCGCCAATACGGATGCCGGCATCAGGCGGCGATGGTCGGCGCCCAGCGTCATGCGCACCAGATGCGGCACCACCAGTCCGACAAAACCGATACCACCGGTGGCGGCCACCAGCGGGCCGACGATCAGCGCGGTGGCCATGATCAGGCGCCGCCGTACCGACGTCAGCGCATAGCCCAGGTGGCCCGCTTCACGTTCGCCCAGCAGCAATGCGTTCATGACGCGCCATTGGCTGACCAGCCACGCCGAACACAAGAGGGTCCATGGCGCCAGGAAGGCCAACAGGCGCCAGTTGGCGCCCGCCAGGCTGCCCATGTTCCAGAAGGTCAGGTCGCGCAGCTGATTGTCCGATGCCAGATAAGTCAAAAGCCCGATAAGGCTGCCCGCCACGGTGTTGATGGCCACGCCGGCCAGCAGCAGTCCGGCCACGCCCGGCGCGCGGCGTCCGATGACATAGGCGCAAGCGGTGGCGGCCAGGCTGCCGGCAAAGGCGGCGGGAGCGATGACCGCGTAGCCGCCGCTGGTCAGCACGATGGCGGCGACGGCGCCCAGCGCGCCGCCGGCCGAGATGCCGACCAGGCCAGGTTCGGCCAGCGGATTGCGGAACAGGGCCTGCAGCGCCGCGCCGCACACGGCCAGGCCCGCGCCCGCGACGGCGGCGAACACCACGCGCGGCAGGCGGATGTTGAGCAGGACATTGCGCCACAGTTCATCGTCGGGCTTGAGCAGGGTGTCCGACCACAGCAGGCGTAGCGCGTCGGCGGCAGGAATGTGGACCGCGCCGCTGGCCGCGGCGAGCAGGCCCACGACCACGACGGCCACGGCCAGTGCCAGGAGTGCCGCATCGCCCCTGAGCGCAGCGCGGTTACGCATTTCAGGCGGGCGTGCGCTGCGAGCTTTGGCGAGCGACACAGTCGGTTTCCTTCAACTGGCGTACCGCTTGCGGCAAGCGCGGGCCGGTGCCCAGCGCCAGCAGGTCGTCCATGACGACGATGCACGTGGCGGCGGGTGTGCCGGCGATGCCAGGCATGGCGCGCAGCTTGTCCAGTCCGCCGGACGCTTCCAGCGAAGTGCTGGTGATCACCAGCACGCGCGGCGCCAAGGCTGAAAAGGCTTCGGCCGACAAGGGCTTGTAGCCTTGCTGGTCCTGCAGCACATTGTGCAATCCCGCCAGGCGCAGCACCAGGCCGGCGGCGGTGCCGCCGCCCGCGCCTTGCGGCGTGCCCGTGCGATTCATGATCAATAGCGCACGTGCGTTGGTGGCCGGCAGTGCCTGGGCCGCCTGAAGGTCGCGATCGACGGCATCGATCAATTGTTTGCCCGCGGTCTCCTGGCCGAGCACCTGCGCAACCTGCTTGATGCGTTTGTGCAGCGATTGCACGGAGGGCTGGTCGGAGACAGTCTCCACGCGCACGCCCACGCTGGCCAATTGCTTGATGGTGTCAGGCGGGCCCGCCTGTTCCGATGCCAATACCAGGTCCGGCTTGAGCGCCAGCACGCCTTCCACGGGCGTGGCGCGGTAGTAGCCCACGCGCGGCAGCTTGGTGGCCGCCTCGGGGTACAGGCTGGAGAGGTCGTCGCCCACCAGGCGATTGCCCTGGCCCAGCGCATAAACGATTTCCGTGACGCTGCCGCCCAAGGTCACCACACGTTGCGGCGCCTGGGCCTGGGCCTGGCCTTGGGGCTGGGTTTCCGTCTGAACTTGAGCCTGAGCCTGACCCTGGGCTTGCGCGTTCACGCACCAGGCCAGACAGGCGCCCACCAGCAAGGCCGTCGCTCGATACTTCATGATGTCGTCCTTTTTCATCTGCGGCAACGATAACAGTTCTCAATAGAGCGTGCCGTTGCGGGCTTCTATTATCAACGCCTATCAGTGCCGGCGGACATCATTCACGCGCGCATTGTTCGCGGATCATTCAGTCGCGGCCTGATCCAGCGCGTTGCGCATCAAGTCTTCGGTCACGCGTATCTCGACACCCACGGGCGACATCTGCGCGGCCGGTTCGAACGGCGACGTGGAGCTGGCGGCCGGCGACTGCCGCCGGCGCCACAGGAAGAACAGCGCCATCACCAGGTTCAATGCGGCCATAGCCCAGAAGAAGCCCGCCGGACCTACGTGGCCCATCAGCAGGGAGATGAGCAGGGGACTGACGGCCGAGCCGATCGAGTTGATCAACAGCAGCCCCTGGATCATGCGGACCAAGTCCTCCGGACCGGCTTTGTCGGCGGAGTGGCTGACCGCGACCGGATAGATGGCGAAGATGCCGCCGCCCAGCAGGAACAGGGGCAGCGCCAGGAATGCCGGCGTGCTGGGCAATAGCAGGATCAGCAGCGAATCGATCAGGCACAGGAAGCCCAGGGCGATCAGCACCGTCTGCCGGTCCTTGTGGTCCGACCAGCGTCCGACCGGATATTGCAGCAGCATGGCGCCCAAGATGGTGGCCGACAGCAGGTTGCCGACCTGGTCGACGCTCATGCCGACGTGTTGCAAATACAGCGGCAGCAGGGTGTAGACGGCCGCGATGGCCACCCCTGAACCGAAGCATCCCATCACGCCGGTGGCGCTCATGCGCAGGAGGTCGCCGAAGCGCAGCGGCTGTACGCGCTCCATCACGGGAGAGATGCGCGGGATGATCACCATGGGCAGCACCGACAGCGATGCCAGGATGCCCGCCAGGATGAAGGCGACGGTGGGGCCCGCCGCGTCGATGTCGCCCAGAATCAATTGGCCCAGCATGGTGGAGCCGTACAGCGCGATCATGTACAGCGCCAGCAGCCGGCCGCGCTGCTTGGGCGTGCCGGCCAGCAGCAACCAGCTTTCCACGACCAGGAAGACGCCCAGCGTGGCCCAGCCGGTCACCAGCCGCAGCACGAACCAGAACGCCGGGTTGAAGAACAGGCCCTGTAGCAGGACGGTGACGCAGATCACCGAGACGAAGCTGCTATAGGCCCGGATATGTCCCACCCGGGCGATCAGGCGGTCGTTGAACAGCCCGCCTATCGTCAGGCCGATGAAGTACGCCGAGGAGATCAGGCCTACCGCCAGTGCGGAAGCCCCCGCTGCGTCCAGGCGCAAAGTGGTGAGGGAGGAGATGAAGCCATTGCCCGTCGCGACGACAAAAAGACCAAGGACGGGGGCGAAGATGGTGGTGAAGAGCTGCCCAAACATCGTGGGTATACGGAATAGCGGTAAGAGGACGGGGCGCGCGTTCAGGAACGCACGCCCCGCCAGGGCCTGTCAACGCCGGCAATGAATTAGCACTTGCCGATCAGAGCCCCTGGTTTTGCCGATGTTGCGTGATCAGACGCCGACGACCGACACGGCCTTCGTCACCAGATACGCTTCCAGCGCTTCCGGACCGCCTTCCGAGCCGTAGCCGGAATCCTTCACACCGCCGAACGGCAGTTCCGCCGAGGGCGTGGCGGGCTGGTTGATCCAGACCATGCCCACTTCCAGGCGACGCGACAGCTCGGTGACGTTCTTGAAGGACTTGGTGAACGCGTAGGCAGCCAGGCCGAAGGGCAGGCGGTTGGCTTCCTTGATGGCGTCTTCCAGGTTCTCGAAGCTGCGCACCGCGGCGATGGGGCCGAAGGGTTCTTCGTTGAACACGTCGGCGTCCAGCGGCACGTCGGTCAGGACGGTGGGGGCGAAGAAATTGCCCGCCGAACCGATGCGCTCGCCGCCGGTGGCGACCTTGGCGCCCTTGGCGCTGGCGTTCTTGACGATCTTGTCCATCGCCGCCAGACGGCGGTCGTTGGCCAGGGGGCCCAGCGTGGTGCCGTCGGTCAGGCCGTCGCCCAGCTTCAGGCTTTCGGCGTGCTTGATCAGCGCTTGTTCGAAGGCCGCCTTGACGTCCTTGTGGACCAGGAAGCGGGTCGGCGAGATGCAGACCTGACCGGCGTTGCGGAACTTGGCGGCGCCGGAAGCCTTGACGGCCAGTTCGACGTCGGCGTCCTGCGCCACGATCACGGGGGCGTGGCCGCCCAGTTCCATGGTCACGCGCTTCATGTGCTGGCCTGCCAGGGCGGCCAACTGCTTGCCGACCGGGGTGGAGCCGGTGAAGGTGACCTTGCGGATGATCGGGTGCGGAATGAGGTAGCTGGAGATCTCAGCGGGCGAGCCGAACACCAGGCCGACCACGCCCTTGGGCAGGCCGGCGTCGACGAAGCAGTTCAGCAGCGCGGCGGGCGAGGCCGGGGTTTCCTCGGGCGCCTTCACCAGGAAGGAGCAGCCGGTGGCCAGGGCCGCGCCCAGTTTGCGCACGACCTGGTTGACAGGGAAGTTCCAGGGCGTGAAAGCCGCCACCGGGCCAACCGGTTCTTTCAGGACCATCTGTTGGGCGGCGGGGTTGCGCGCCGGCACGATACGGCCGTACACGCGCAGGGCCTCGTTGGCGAACCAGTCGATGATCTCGGCGCCGGCGGCGACTTCGACGCGGGCCTCGGCCAGCGGCTTGCCTTGTTCCTGGGTCAGCAGGCGGGCGATGGGGTCGACACGCTCGCGCAGCAGTTGGGCCGCCTTGCGCATCAGGCTGCAGCGCTCGTGGGCCGACATATCGCGCCAGGTTTCGAAACCGCGCTGGGCGGCGGCCAGCGCCAGGTCCAGATCTTCCCGGCTGGCGTTGGCGACTTGGCCAATCTTGTTGCCGGTCGCGGGGTTGACGACGTCGATGCGCTTGTTGCCGCGCGCTTCGCGCCATTCGTTATCGATCAGGAGGAGAGTGTCGGGGTAACTGCTCATGGATGCTCCATACCTTTAGGAAAGAGTTCGGGTCACGATGTCGTTTTTGATCTTGCGAAGCGCTTGCCGCGCCTGGCCAACCGGTGGGATACGCGTACGCAGCCTCGTAGGCTAACATTTTTGACGATTCGTTCGATAGTTCTCATTTCCTTTCAACGCATTGTCGGTGAGTGACGGTGCGCCCGGCAGGACATACCCCCGGGCCTCCCGGGGACAGCCCGGCGGGCCTCCCCTGACGGCCTTATTCCGCCAGGGTCGCCGGGGCGGAAATGTCCAGCGCTTCCTGGCCCCCTTGGAACACGCGGGCGGGAAATGGTCCATACAGCTGCACTTGCTTGCCGCGTATGCGCAACCAGTCGCCTTCAGGCAGACCGATGATCTTCGTTTCCGGGCGCAGCACCATGAACTCGGCCAGGCGTTGGTCGCGCGTTTCCCCCTGGTGGCCGGCGGGCAATGCGTTCAGGTAGTGGGGATTGATCTGCATGTCGATCAGACCCAGGGCATCGAAGCCGCCTGGGTCGACGATGGGCATGTCGTTCGTCGTGCAGATCGTCGGGCAGGCCAGGTTGGCGCCGGCGCTCCAACCCATATAGGGCATGCCGGCCGCCACGGCGCGGCGGATGGCATGCAGCCAGCCGCGCTGCCTGGCCTGTTGCAGCAACTGGAAGGTGTTGCCGCCGCCCACGATCACCAGCTCGTAGGCGTCGAGGTCGGTGGCTTTGACGGTATGCGCGCCGGTCAGGGTCAGGCCGGCCGGGGCCAACGCCTGTTGCACCTTGGCGGTGTAGTCGTCCCAGGTCGTCGTCACCCCGGCGAAGGGGAGGAACAGCGCTTTGCTGCGTACGCCGGCCAGTTCCCGCACGAGTTCGACCGCATGGTCCAGGTAGCCGCCATCGGGCGAGCGCGAATTACTGAGCAGAAGGAGATTCATGGCTGAGGGGGATGTGACGGTAAAGAGATGAATTCTAGGCCGGCGCGGGAGGGGGCCGCCCGCAGGCGTCATGGCTATCGCTGGGCTGGTGGGAATTGCCGATGCCTTGGCGTTGGCAGTGTCGCGGTTTCGGCGTCGATCCGGTGTGGTCTGGACGAGCCGGGCGGGCCGGGCCCGGCGTAAGGTGCGCCGCTATTCAGATAGTACTAGGGAAAACCCTAGGTAAGTTTTATCCTGATGGTGTCGTTATATGTAGAAATAATTCATTATGTGTAGAGGAAGAGCAAAAAATGAAGCGGATTTGTTTGGCGGTCGCGGCGCTGGCCGTGGCAGCCGGGTTGAACGGTTGTATGTCGATTCGGGCGCAACCCTACGCGGCCACGCCAGAGAGTGCGAGCGTGTTGAAGGATGCTGGCGTGGCCACCGTCGATGTGGGCACGTTCGACGCCAGCCCGGCTTCGCTCGCCAAGCCGGTTTCGATGCCGGGCCCGGTCACGCTGCGTTCGCCGTTTGGCGACTCGTATGCCAGCTATCTGGGCGAAGCCCTGCGGCAGGAATTGGAGCAGGCCGGCAAATATGCCAAGGGATCCGATACGGTCGTCACCGGCACGCTGACCAAGAACGAGGTGCACGCGAATCTGTTCTCGCGCGGCAAGGGCCAGCTCGAAGCGCGTTTCGTGGTGACGCGTGCTGGCCAGGTCGTCTATGACCAGGTGAAGTCGGTGGATCACTCGTGGAACTCCGCGCCCATAGGGGCCATCGCCATCGAATCGGCGGGTGCGAACTATCCGCGGATGGTGCAGAAGTTGATCGCCAGCCTGTTCAGCGATCCGGCATTCGTGGCGGCACTGAAATAGTTCTCGAGTGGTGGGTGACAGGCGAGGCCGTGCGCGCGATGATGCACGCATCTGGTGTATCTCCCCAGGAATCGAACCGGAGTGGCCTCATCATGAAGAACTCTCATCCCATCATGCTCATCCGCCATGCGGAAAAGCCCATGCGCGACCCCCGCTACGCCGATGACATCCACGGCGCGCAAGGCCGGCACGGGCTGAGCACTCGCGGCGAGCGGCGGGCGCAACTGCTGGCGGCGTATTTCACTTCTTCGGATGATGTGTTGCGTGAACGTGGCCTGTGCCAACCGCGATTCATCTTCGGCGCGGCGACCTCTTCGCAGCATCACAGCACGCGGCCGGTGGACACGGTCAAGCCGCTGGCGGCCGCCTTGAAGCTGGAGGTACGGGATGACTTCAGTTCCGATCCTCCCTTCGACAAGGTGGCCGACACCCTGCACAGCGCCGCGGTGCAGGGGCCGGTCCTGGTCAGCTGGCGCCAGGACTCCCTGCCGGAACTGGCCCGCGCGATCGGCGCGCGCGCGGTGCCGAGAGTATGGCCACTCAGCCGCTTCGACATGATCTGGCTGTTGGAACGCGGCGATGATGAATGGACCTTGACGCAAGTGCCGCAGATGTTGCTGCCGGAAGATAGCGAAGCGCCGATCCGGCATGAATTTGAATAGGGGGCGTTGAAACAGTTTGCTACTCGTTCCCCATCTTTTGGTCTAAACCGAATATCTTCTTGCCTCGCGTGCGGACGCCGCCGGGTGGTGGCTGGCCGCGAAAGTTTCTCTCACTCGACGGCTAAAGAAGATGCACAAAGACTTCGATCGTGACCCGAGCACTAACTCTGTTCCCCTGAAATGGCTGCGCGGCGCCAGCGTCGCTGCCGCCGTCGCCATGGCCTTGGCGGCTGGCGTACCTGCGTCCGCCCTTGCCGCGCGCGGCGCCGCGCCCGAGGCTTCCGATAATGATGCCGGCGCAGCCTCCGCGGCGGCTGCGCAGCCGGCGGCCCGTACGACATCGGCTCATGGAGCGCCGGCCGCAACGGCGACGCCCGCCGCCCCCGCCGCGCAGGCGCCCGCTGGCGGTGCCAGGCCCGCTCCCGCGCAAGCCGCCGCCCCCGCCGGTGACCCCTTCGCCGCACCGGTGACGGTTGGCCCCATGAATCCCTACGCGCCGCGGCCCACGTTGGCGCCGGTGCAAAAGACCATCATCCAGAACCAGGCTGCCTACGAGCGCTTGATGAACAACAGCGGCATCACGGTGCAATGGCTGTGGCACGCCGACCGCGGCCATTTGCAGGCGACCGACACCGACGACGTGGTCAGGCTCGAAGGCACGCAGTCCAATTACGAAGGCACGCTGAAGATGAAGGGCGAAGTGGTGGCGATATCGACCGACCGCTTCCGCTTCCGCGGCACCATCCTTATCGTGGATGCCCCCGACAAAGGCCGCAACTGCGAACGCACCGGCGACTTCGATTTCCGCATCAGCGGCAAGCGCAAGTACTGGCGCCTGCAGCAGATGGAATTCTGCGGCACCCTGACCGACTACGTCGACGTCTACTTCTAAGCCGCGGCGGCGGGCGCGTACACGGCGCGAAAAAGTCACCGCCCCTGGCAAACCCAAGGTTTCAGATAGAAAAATCCCTAAAGGGATTTTTCTATCTTTTCTTTCGATGCGTGGCGACGAGATAGAAGCCCACTCGGGGGCGGCAAGACCCCGGCGGCGGGCGTACACTTCGCCCAAGTGAAATCCCCCTCCCGCTACTAGAACAATATGAGACTTGATCGCTATGGCATCGCCTTGACCTGCGAGGGCATGGGCGACTGCCTTTATGCCATCCCGGTTATCAGGAAGCTGCACGCGGCAACCCGCGCGACCCGCGTGTACGACATCTTTACCAAGCAGCCCGGCCTGTTCGAGTCCTGTCCCTATGTGGACAAGGTGTATCCCTTTGCCGACAGCCCGCTGATCCAGAGCTACTACCGCGACAACAAACTGATCCAACTGTTCGACTTGAAGAAGTTCGAGCACTGGGCCTTGGACACCACCGACTTCATCAGCCTGCCCACGGGCATGGGGCAACTGAGTTTCCGGGAAAAGCAGCTGGAATATTTCCCGACGGAGCCGGACGCCGCGCAGGCCTTCGACGTGGTGTTGAATACCTCGCGCACGTGGCCCAGCCGTAGCTGGCCCATCGAACACTGGCAACGCCTGGCCGATGAACTGGTGGCGCGCGGCCTGACCGTGGCGGTCGTGGGCAAGGACGTCAGCAGTTCATCGGATGCCCTGAGCAAGCAGTCATTGCCTCTGCAGGGTTGCCGCAACCTGGTCAATGCCTTGTCCCTGGACCAGACCTACTACACCATCGCCAAGTGCCGCCTGTTCGTCAGCAATCAGAACGGCTTGTCAGTGCTGGCGGGCGCCACCGATGTGGAAATGATCGTGCTGGACATGTCCATCGAATGGAGCAAGCGGGCGCTGTACCGCCAGGAGAACCCGCTGCACAAGTTCGAGATCGTCAAGGGCGACTGCCAGATCTACTGCTGCAGCTCGGACGCCTGTCCCGAACCCAGCCACCAAGGCCAATTCAAATGCGTCCCGTCTTACGACCGGGTGCGCGAGTCGGTCTTCCGCAAGCTGGGCCTGGCTGGCTGAGAAGGCCCAGCCGGGTGGCGGGAGCAGCCATGCCGCATGGCGATCATTTCGGCGGCAGCACCGGCGGGACGCCTTTGTTCTTCACCAGCACAACCACGAACTTGGCGGGTTCGGTCTGGCTGGCATTGCGGCCGACGGTGTGGATGTCCTTGGGGCCTTCGTAGAACATTTCGCCCGGTTTCAGGGTGACTTCCGGTCCGCCCTCCACCTGCATGACGATGCTGCCTTCGAGCACGTAGACGAACGCGTCGGCGTCATGGCGATGCACGGGATCGGCGCCGCCCGGCGGATATACCACCAGCAGGGCCAGGCCTTCCTTGCCCGGAATATCAGGCAGATCCTTGGACATCAGCGCGGTGACGACGGGTTCGGGCGCGGCCGTTGCCGTTGCGCCGTGGCCAGCATGGGTGGCTGACGAGGCAGGCGGCGCTGCCTTGGCCGGGGTCTGGACGACGCCCAGCAGCGCGCAGGCGAACGCGGCGGGCAAGAGGGAAATGATGTTTTTCATGATCGGCTTCCTGTCGATGATTGCGGAGTTGCGGACTGAATAAGGGTTCCTGGCAGTCCTGCGGGGTGCACCGCGTGGCCGCGGCGCTGACGGCAATGCGCGCGGCTGCTATGTGCGCAGCGGCGATGTGGCGGCGGCCTTCGGCGGCACGCTTACCGCTTCTGTCCCGACTGGCGGAACCATTCCTCGAAGCCGATCTTTCCCAGGTGCGCATCGGCGCCAGGCGTCAGGGTGTCATCCTGCAATACCGCGCCGAAGTAGCGCGTCTGCTTGTCAGCGACGACCTTGCGCGTATCGCCCGTGGCTTTCAGATAGCTCTCCACCAGCGTCGCCATGGGCACCTTGCTGGGGCCGGCGATCTCGACGATGCCATTGACTGGTGACGCCAGCGTGGCGTCGGCCATGGCTTGCGCCACGTCATCGGACGCAATCGCCTGGACGTTGGCGGCCGGCAGGCGCACCACATCGCCTTCAGTGCCGGATTGCACGATGCCGCCCAGGAACTCGAAGAACTGCGTCGAATGGACGATGGTGTAGGGGATGCCGCTTTCCCGGATCAACTTCTCCTGGGCGATCTTGCCGCGGAAGTAGCCGCTCTCGGCCAGGCGATCGGTGCCCACCACGGACAGCGCGACATGGTGGCGGATGCCCGCCGCCTTTTCCGCCGCGGCCAGGTTGCGGCCGGAGGTCTGGAAAAATTCCAGCACGGCGTCGTCCGCGAAGGACGGCGAGTTGGCCACGTCCACCACGACTTGCACACCTTGCAGCGCTTCGGCCAGGCCTGCGCCGGTGATGGTGTTGACGCCCGTGTTGGGCGAGGCGGCGATGGCCTGATGGCCACGCGCGTTGAGGATGGCAACCAGTTTCGAGCCGATCAGGCCGGTACCGCCGATGACGAGGACTTTCATGAGAGTCTCCTTACGAGTCAAGGTGGCCGGCGTCCGGCCTAACCTGGGATGGTGGGTGATCGCCGCGTAAGCGATGTGCAACGAACGAATCGTAGGTGCCCACGCACATTGCAGGTAGCCGTTGAGACGGGCTCGCGGTGTTGTCCTGGACGCAACAATGCGGAACCATGCCCTTTCCCGACTCGCGTTGCCAGGTCACTTGACCTCGAACTGATGCCAGGCTTGCACCAGCTTGTCGTAGTCGAAGTCCGGCCCGTTGAGCACGTGCAGCAGCGTCGATTCGCGCTGCTGCACGCGCGCGATGGCAGCCGGTAGTCGTTCGATGAGATCGGCGCGGATGACCACGCAGCCATGCTGGTCGGCATGGACCAGGTCGCCCGTGCGCACCGGCAGGCCGAACACGCTGACCGGTGTATCGAAGTCGATCAGATGCGCGAAGCCGGAGCCGGGCGTCACGTTGCCGCCCAGCAATTGATAGCCCTCCGGCAAGGTATCCAGGTCGCGGATGGCGCCGTTGGTCACCACGCCGGCCACGCCCATGGCCTTGTGCAGCGAGGCATTGATCTCCCCCCAGATGGAGCCGACACCCGGCCGGCTGCCGCAGTCCTCCATGACCATCACGGTGGGACGGCCCGCGTCGGCCAGGTATTTGTAATACGCGAAGCGGCGCTGCATCATCACTTCATGGCTGTCGGTGCAGGGCTGCGATGAAATGATCTTCGCGGTCAGGGCATAGCCGGTGAAGGGTGGCAGGCCGGGGTTGGCGGCGATGACCGTGTCCAGCGTGTAGTTCTTGCCCCGCAGCGTCGGGTCCATGACGATCATGGCGTTGCAGACGGTGGGCGTGTCGATGCCGCGCAGGGCTTCGATAATCGAGGTGCTCATAGGGGTTCCCTTGCCGTGAAAACGCTTGTTTCTGTATTGCGTTCTAATGTGTATACAGAAAATAGGACGGCGCTAGGTACAGGTCAACGTTTGTTTGCCGTTTCGGATAAAGTGACGAGCAAACGCGTTGATTCGACATGCGTAGACGTCAATTCGACGCGCTTCCTCCCCCCTGATCACCCTCCCGGAGTATCGCCATGACCGCTCAACGTCCGCCGCTGCCGCCGTATACGCACAAGTCCGCCACCGAGAAAGTGCGGCTGGCCGAAGATGGCTGGAATAGCCGCGATCCTGAAAAGGTCGCGCTGGCCTATACGCCTGACAGCTATTGGCGCAATCGCGCCGAGTTCATCCAGGGCCGGGAACAGATCGTCGCCTTCCTCACCCGCAAGTGGGTGCGCGAACTGGACTATCGCCTGATCAAGGAACTGTGGGCTTTCCACGAAAACCGCATTGCCGTGCGTTTTGCCTACGAATGGCACGACGACAGCGGCAACTGGTTCCGTTCCTACGGCAATGAAAACTGGGAATTCGACGACAACGGTCTCATGCGTCGCCGTCTTGCCTGCATCAACGACTCGCCCATACGCGAAGCCGAGCGCAAGTTCCACTGGCCGCTCGGTCGGCGCCCCGATGATCATCCGGGGCTCAGCGACTTGGGCTTCTGATTACTCATTTTTATCCATGCCATTGAAACGCAATCGTATCGACATGCGAGGACAGGTCTTCAAGGACGTCCTCAACTACACCTTCCGCCATTGGCGGCATCAGCCGCGCCGCATCGCTCTTATCATCTTCCTGGTGCTGGGCGGTGCGCTGGCGGACGTGGTCACGCCGCTGTTCGCCGGACGACTCATCGACGCGGTGACATCGGGCCCGGCCGCCGACGCCGGCATCTGGCGTGCGGCGGTGTCGGCTTTCGTCATGCTGATCATCGCGGGCGTGATCGGCACCGTGTTGCGGCAGCTGTCCTATGGCGTGATCTCGGCGCTGACGGTGCGCATGATGAGCCGTATCTGCGCGCAAGCCTTCCATCGCGTGCAACGCTTCTCCAGCGACTGGCACGCGAATACTTTCGCGGGTTCGACGGTACGCAAGGTGACGCGCGGCATCTGGGCGCTGGATCTGCTGAATGACACTTTGCTGGTCGCGCTGCTGCCGTCGCTCACCATGCTGGTGGGGGCGGCCTTGCTGCTAGGCTGGCACTGGCCCGTGATGGGCGTGCTGGTGGGCGGCGGCGCCTTGATCTATCTGATCGTCATCGTTTCCCTGTCGCTGATGTACGTGGCGCCGGCCGCGCGGCTGGCCAATTCCTGGGACACGCGGCTGGGCGGCGCGCTGGCCGATGCGGTCAGCTGCAATGCCGTGGTCAAGGCCTTCGGCGCCGAGTCGCGCGAAGAGCGGCGCCTGGAACGTATCCTGAACAAATGGCGCGACCGCACTTACCGCGGCTGGATACGGGGCACCATCAACGGCGGCTTGCAGGGCGTGCTGCTGGTCCTCATGCGCACGGTCATCGTCGGTGCCGCGCTGCTGCTGTGGGCCGACCAGCGGGCCAGCGCGGGCGACATCACCTTCGCCTTGACCATGTATTTCATTCTGCATGGCTATATGCGCGAGGTCGGCATGCACGTGCGCAATCTGCAGCGTTCGGTGAATGACATGGAAGAACTGGTGGGGCTGGAGCGCCAGCCGCTGGGTATCGCGGACAGGCCCGGCGCGCGGCCCATCGCCATCTCCAAGGGCGACATCCGTTTCGACCATGTGACCTTCCAGTATGGCGGCCATCTGACGCCTTTGTACAAGGACTTTTCCCTGCACATCACGCCGGGCGAGCGCATCGGCCTGGTGGGGCATTCGGGGTCCGGCAAGACCACGCTGATCAAGCTGATCCAGCGCATGCATGATGTGAATACCGGCACCATCAGTATCGACGGCCAGGACATCGCGCAGGTGGAGCAATCCTCGCTGCGGGCGCAGATCGCGATCGTGATGCAGGACCCGGTGCTGTTCCATCGTTCGCTGGCGGAGAACATTGCGTATGCGCGGCCTGGCGCCACGCCGGCGCAGATCGAAAACGCCGCGCGGCTGGCCAATGCCCACGAGTTCATCGAGGCGCTGCCACGCGGCTATGAAACCCTGGTGGGCGAGCGGGGCGTCAAGCTGTCGGGCGGCGAGCGCCAGCGCGTCGCCATCGCGCGTGCCTTCCTGGCCGATGCGCCCATCCTGATCCTGGACGAAGCCACGTCCAGCCTGGATAGCGAAAGCGAGATGCTGATCCAGCAGGCGATGGAACGGCTGATGGTGGGCCGCACGACCCTGGTCATCGCCCATCGTCTGTCGACGGTGCGCGCGCTCGATCGCCTGATCGTGCTGGAGAAGGGCCGGGTCATCGAAGAGGGCACGCACGATGTGCTGATACAGCGGCCCGGTGGCGTCTACCGCAACCTGTTCGAGCGGCAGGCTTTGTCGTTGACACAGGCGCTGGACGTCGCGGCGGAATAGCACTTGCTGGCCGGCCCCCCTGGAGAGGGGGGCCGGGCCTTGAATGCCGAGTCCCTTTGTCTCGCGCCGCGTGCGCGTCGACGGGCGTCTGCCCGGAGCATCAAAGGAGACCTGATGAGGAAATGGCTGGACATCAACGCATTCATGGGCATTCCCGCGCTGGACTGGGGCTATGCGGTCATTGCTACCGTACTGGGATTTGTCGTTTTTACTTATTTGTTGCGCTTCGTCATCGATCGCGCGCATGCACTGGCGCGGCGTACCCGGTCCCGCCATGCCGACATGCTGGTCGACGTGCTGCGGGGCACCAGCAAGACTACGTTGTTCGTCGCGGCGGTGATCGTCGGCGCCAAATTCTTGCCCTTGACCGAGCGCTGGGATAGCCGGCTGGATCATCTCTGGTTTCTCGTCATTGGTTTTCAGTTCGCGCTGTGGATAAACCGGGGGGTGGGCATATGGACGGCCCGGCGCCTGGCCGCGACGGGAGAGGTTATCCACAACCCCGTCATCACCACGATGACCGCCTGGACCTTGCGCGCCTTGTTGTGGTCCATCCTGCTGCTGGCGGTGCTGGCCAATATGGGCGTCAACATCACGGCCTTCGTGGCGAGCCTGGGGGTGGGCGGCGTGGCCGTGGCGCTGGCGGTGCAAAGCATATTGAGCGATTTGTTCGCGTCGCTGGCCATCGGGTTGGACAAGCCTTTTGAACTGGGCGACTTCGTGGTGTTCAACGATATCGCTGGCAGCATCGAGCATATCGGCCTGAAGACCACGCGCATTCGCAGCCTGAGCGGCGAGCAGATTGTCTGCGGCAATACCGAGTTGCTGAAGAATACGCTGCACAACTACAAGCGCATGAGCGAACGCCGCATCCTGTTCACCTTCGGGGTCAGCTACGATGCGCGGCCCGAGCAGCTTCGGCAGGTGCCGGAGATGATCCGCCAGGCGGTGGCCGCGGCCGGCGACACGCGCTTCGACCGTGCCCACTTCAAGGGCTTCGGTACGCAGGACTTGACGTATGAGGTGGTCTATTACGTGACCGACCCCAGCTACAACCTGTATATGGACGTGCAGCAGAAGGTGAATCTGGACATCATGGAAGGGCTGGACCGGCTGGGGCTGGCCTTCGCGCTACCGGTGCGCAATGTCCACGTGGTCAGGCGGCCGCGGGGGGAGACGGGGCGCGCCGAACGGCAGGGCGGTCCCGCGCCGGCGCCGCCTCAGGGTTTGAGGGTGGCGAGGTCCTAGGGCACGCTGGCGGAATTTCGCGATAGCCGCGTGCCGGCGGTGGCGAAGACGGCCACCAGCAGGGCGGTCATGCCCGCGAAGATGCCGACCAGGCGCAGCAGCGCGGGCATGGGGTCGGCGGACCATTGATGATCCTGCACGAAGACCATCAGGAAGGCGATGGTGAATTGGCGGCCAACGTAGCTGGCGCCTTCCTTGCCGGTCTGTACGTGGCAACCGACCCAGACGCCCAGGGCCAGCGCGACCAGGCATAACGCGGGATGGCCCCGCATCAGCGGTAGCATGGCCACGCCGACGATGCCGGCCAGCAGGCAGCCGATGACGCGGTGGGCCATTTTCTCCACCATGGGTTTACGGACGGTGTCGGGTTGCAGGCCCGCGGGCAACATCAGCACCGCGATGGCGGTGACCATCGCCTGTTCGTAGCCGGGTAGCCGCAGGAATTGCACGCAGGCCGCGATCAGCGCGACAGCCAGCGCGGCTTGCATGCCGAGCAGCCGGCGCACCGCGGGTGAGGTGATTGCCGCGCTTTCCGCTGAGGACTGAGGCGGTGGATCGGGGAGCGCCACGGCGCCCGATTTTCTCTTCCCGTAGGTCGTCTCCCCCCAATGAAACACCGTCGCCACCACCACGCAGGCCAGGGTGCCGATCACCACTTCGGCGACCCGCATGGTGGCGAAATCCGCGGTGGGCTGGATGGCCAGCGCGGTCCGGGCTTCGCACATCACCAGCAGCGCCGTGATGCCGCCCAGCATCCAGGCATAGGCCCAGCGCGAGGCATTGACGTTGTAGACCGTGACCGCGGCGATGACCGCCATGGCGGGCACGAACAGCCAAGGCACCGTGCCTATCCATGGCCCCGCCAGGGTGCCCAGCGCGGCACCCACGATGGTGCCCACGATGCGATAGGCGGCCCGTTGCATGGAGGCGGCGAAAGCGGTCTGCATGACGGCGAAACCGCTGAGCGCGGCCCACCAGGTATGGGTCAGATGCAAGGCGTGCGCCACGGCCACGGCCAGCGCCACCGACAGCAGGGCTTCTATCCCGAACGTCGCCCGTTCACGGGAAGGACGCCAGGCCCGCAGCTCGCGCATGAGCGCGGCCACGGCGGTTCTGGAAGTGCGCGCCAGCAGGGGAAACAGGGTCAAAGCGGACTTGCTTGCATGATCCATGGTTGCGCGCCTGGCCGTTGCGTGGAAGCGGGGAGAAGGACCTACCGCAAGAATACCCTGGTCCCCGGCAGCGCTGACCGCGCTTCAGGCCAGATTCAGCCAATCGTGCGACGCTATGCCTGTCGATTGCTGCGCCGCAACGCGGTGCCGCGCGTTTATCAGAAGCCCATGGCCACTCAACAACCTGCCTCCCATCCTCCGCTGCAAGGCGGAGAACTCGTGCTCGCCACCGTCGCGGTGGCGCTGGCGACTTTCATGAATGTGCTCGATACGTCGATCGCCAATGTGGCGATTCCGACCATTTCGGGCAACCTCGGCGTTTCCATCGACGAAGGCACGTGGGTGATCACCGTGTTCGCCGCCGCCAACGCCGTGTCGATTCCCTTGACTGGCTGGCTGACGCAGCGGCTGGGGCAGATCAAGCTGTTCGTCGGCGCGGTGGCGCTGTTCACGCTGGCGTCGTTCCTGTGCGGCATCGCGCCCAACCTGCCTATCCTGCTGTTCGCCCGCGTCCTGCAAGGCGTGGTGGCGGGCCCCTTGATTCCGATGTCGCAGGCCATCCTGCTGGGCTCGTGGCCGAAAGAGAAGAGCTCCATGGCGCTGGCGCTGTGGGCCATGACAGCGACCGTGGGGCCGATCGCGGGGCCGTCGCTAGGCGGCTGGATCACGGATCGCTACAGCTGGTCGTGGATTTTCTATATCAACATTCCCGTGGGCATCTTCGCGGCCCTGGTCAGCTGGAAAATCTATCGCAAGCGCGAGTCCGTCACCCGCAAGTTGCCGATCGATCTGGTGGGCCTGGTCCTGCTGGTCACCTGGGTAGGCGCCTTGCAGATCATGCTGGACAAGGGACGCGACCTGGACTGGTTCAATTCCGGGGTCATCGTCGGGCTGGGCGTCACCGCCATCGTCAGTTTCGTCTTCTTCGTCATCTGGGAACTGACGGAGGAACATCCCATCGTCGACCTGCGGCTGTTTGGCCAGCGTAACTTCCTGGGCGGGACGATCGCCATCTCGATCGCGTATGGCGTGTTCTTCGGCAATCTGGTGCTGCTGCCCCAGTGGATGCAGGAGTATCTGAACTACCGGTCGGTGGATGCCGGCATGGCAATCGCGCCGCTGGGCATCTTCGCGCTGATCCTGTCGCCCGTGGTGGGCAAGCTGCTGCCGAAGTCGGATGCGCGCATCATCGCCACCGTCGCGTTCCTGACATTCGCGGGCGTCTTCTACATGCGTGCCGACTACGTGCTGGAGATCGACACGTGGCATCTGGTGTTGCCCACCTTGCTGCAAGGCATTCCGATGGCGCTGTTCTTCATTCCGCTGACGGCCATCATCCTGTCCGGCCAGCCACCGCACAAAGTGCCCGCCGCCGCGGGTCTGTCGAACTTCGTGCGGGTGTTCTGCGGCGCTGTCGGCACCTCGATAGCGGGGACCGTGTGGAACAATCGCACCATCCTGCATCACGAGCGCCTGACTGAAGTGGCGAACGGGGACAATCCCCTGTTCGCGCATCAGATCGACTTGATCCGTTCGCTGCTGCACGTGGACACCAGTACCGCGAACACGATGTTCGACTCGGTCGTCAACGCTCAGGCGGCGATGATGGGCCTGGACGACATCTTCTTCGTCTCCGCCATCATCTTCCTGATGATCATCCCCCTGATCTGGATCACCCGGCCCGCCAAGGGCGGCGGCGGGGCCGATGCGGCTTCGGCGCATTGACCCAAGACAGGATGCAGATATCAGGCCGCTGATATCGTTGCGTCCCGTATTGACCCTGGAGGAGCCGATTCCAATACTTACGCCATTCCAATAAAAGGAGACAACCGTGGAAATGGCTAGAAGAGTGTTGGTGGCGAGTCTGTTGGTGGGCACCGCCGTGGGTCCCCTGTGTGCGCCGCTGCCCGCGTTGGCGCAGGACGAGGGGCCTATCCGCATGTTCATGCCATACACGCCCGGCGGTGGCGCGGATACCTTGGGGCGTCTGGTCGCCACCAGCGTGAACAAGCGCAGCGACCGCAATATCGTGGTCGAGAACAAGCCTGGCGCCAATACCATCCTGGCGACCGACTACGTGTCGACGCAAAAGCCGGACGGGACGACGCTGCTGTACGCATCCAGCTCGTTCACCATCAACCCTCATCTGTACAAGGTCAGCTACGACCCGGCCACCAGCTTCGCGCCCGTTGCCTTGTTGTCCGAGATTCCACTGGTGATGGTCACGACCAAGGACTCGCCATTCCAGCGGGTGCAGGACGTCATCGACAAGGCCAAGGCCAAGCCAGGGCAGATATCGTACGCCTCCTATGGCCTGGGCAGCGCGGCGCATCTGGGCGGCGTGCTGTTCGAATCCAAGGCCAGTGTGAAGATGCTGCACGTACCGTACAAGGGCAGCATGCCTGCCTTGAACGACCTGATGGGGCACCACGTGGACGTGGCCATCGTCAGCCTGGAGTCGGCCCTGGCGATGATCAAGGGCGGCGAACTGCGCGCCTTGGGCATCTTCAACCAGGACCGCTTGTCGTCGCTGCCGCAAGTGCCCACGATGGTGGAAACCGTACCGGGCTGCGTGGCGGTAGGCTGGAACGGCATCCTGGCGCCCAAGGGCACCGACCCGGCTGTGGTGAAGAAGCTCAATTACCAGATCAACCAGGCACTGGTATCGGCCGACCTGAAGCAATACTTTCTCAATCAGGGCCTGGAACCGAAGCAGCGCACGCCGGAAGAATTCACCCAGATCATCAAGGATGAAAACGCCAAGTGGGGGCAGTTGGTGAGCGCCGCCGGCCTGAAGCTGGAATAGCGGCAGGGATCGAGCGCCCGCAATCGAACGCCGGCCAGCGATGGCCGGCAATCAACCGCCTGCGATCGCGCCTTCAGTCCGGCTTCCCGACCGCATAACGGCCCAGGGAAACCGGCGCTCCCGCCGGGCGGCCTTGCGCCGCGGCGGCGACGGAATTGAAGTGATGGTGTATGCCGTCGCGCAGGAGGGTCTCGATCTGCTCGCGGCAAGCCTCGAATTCGTGCGCATGCACCGCGATGCCGATGGCCAGGGGCGAGTCCGCGACGTCGATAGGCAGCCGCGTGGCCACCACGGCCGAACCGGCGGTCACCGCTTCGCGGCTGTAGGCAAAGCCGCTGGCACGGCAGGCACGCACCTCGTCCATGAGCGCGTCCAGATCCAAGGGCGCGGCAATCTCGCTATCGATGGCGTTGGCGTTGCGGGCGATACGCAGGATCTCGTCGTCGTCGCGCATGCTTAGCAGCACTTTGCCCACGGCAGCGCGACAGATGGGGCGCATCAGCCCAGGTTTCAGGCCGACGCGGGACGGGCGCGCGGACACGATGTGCATGTATTGGGCATACAAGCCGTTCTGGATCGCCAGCAACACCACGTGGCCGGTGGCCTGGGCCAGGCTTTCCATCAACTGCAGCAGACTGTCTTCGTTGAACAGGCGATGATGCATCCACAGGCCCAGGAAGGCCACGCGCACGCTGGGGTAGAACGTGCGCGCGCGGCGGTCGTGCAGCAGGTAGCCCAGATTGTGCAGCCCGTGCAGCAGCACCGACGTGCTCGATTGTGGATAACCCAGCTTGCGGGAAATGTCGTTGACGGTCAGCGGCGTCTGTTCGACCGCGAACAATTCCAGGATTTCCAGACCACGGTGCACAGCCCCCACGGACTTGCCGTAGGGGTCGTTGGGTAGGTAGGCAGTGGCTGGTGGGTCATCCGCACCGAGCATCGTATTTGTCTCCAAGCAGCCGGTCATTGGCTTCGCCGAGCAGCGGTGACGCCGTGCGCAACGGCGGCCGCTGGCCATCGAAGCGGATCGGCAGTCCGACCGTCTGCTGACCGTCTTTTTCCTGGATCATACCCAACTGGCGCGCATGTTCGTCTTGCGCCAGCTGGGCGATGGTCTGGACCGGGGCATTGGGGATGCCGGCCTGGTCCAGGATGCCCGACAAGGTATCGCTGTCGTATTGCCCGGCGTAGGCTTCGATCACCGGTAGCAAGGTCTTCTGGTTGACGACCCGGTCGCCATTACGCAGATAGCGCGGATCTTCGGCCAGGTCGGGGCGATCCATGACGCGGCACAGCTGCGCGAACAGGCGGTCGTTGCCGGCGCCGATGACCAGCCAGCCCGTGCGCGTGCGGAAGGCCTGGTAGGGCACGATGCCCGCCGCACCGGATCCTTGCGGCTTCTGCGGACCGCCTCCCATGGCATGACGCGCCATCGGCGTGGCCACCCAGGCCAGCGCGGTTTCGAACAAGGACGTCTCCACGTGGCCGCCGACGCCAGTGTCCTTGCGTTCCAGCAGCGCGGCCAGAATGCCGATCGCCGACCACATGCCCGCGCCCATGTCCACCATGGAAACACCCACGCGCACCGGCGGCCGTTCGGCGCTCTCGCCGGTGACGCTCATCACGCCGCAATAGGCCTGCATCAATGGGTCGTAGCCCGGCTTGTGCGACAGCGGACCGCCGCTGCCGAAGGCGCCCAGGTCGCAGTAGACCAGTGCCGGCTTGAGCGCGCGCAGGCGGTCCGCGTCCACGCCCAGCTTGGCGGCGGCGCCGGCGCGCAGATTGCAGACTACCGCGTCCGCGCGGTCGAGTATCAAGGCGACCAGCACGTCGCGTTGCGCGGTGTCGGCGAGGTTCACCGCCAGACTGGACTTATTGCGATTGAACGCGCTGAAATGCGGGCCGGCGCCATTGACGAAGGGGGGGCCCCAGCCGCGCGCCGCGTCACCGCCTTCGGGGTTTTCCACCTTGATGACCTCCGCGCCCATTTCGGCGAGGATCAAGCCGGTATAGGGGGCCGCCACGCTATGCCCGAGTTCGACGACGACGTAGCCCCGCAAAGGGTGTGCACTGGACATATCAGCCTTCCTGGTTGGTGTGGACCGTGGCCGCTCGTTCGAGCAGGCGCATCGCGCGCAGCGCCACGGGCCGGTCTATCATGTTGCCTTCGTATGCCACGGCGCCGGCGCCGCGCGCCACGGCGGCCTCATAGGCCGCGACCACGCCGCGCGCACGTTCGACCTGTGCCGCGCCTGGACTGAAAGCGTCGTTCAATACCGCCACCTGGCGTGGATGCACACAGGTCGCACCGGCAAAGCCCAGCCGCCGCGACCGCAATACCATCTGGCGATAGGCATCGTCGTCGTGCGTGCCCGCCACACTGGCCAGCACACCCAGCGGCAGGATGCCCGCCGCGCGCGCGGCGTGCACGCCCAGCATCTTGGCGACATACAAGGTGTCGGCGGAAGGCTCCGCGTCCAGGTCGGTGGCCAGATCTTCGCCGCCCACCGCCATGCCGACCAGCCGCGGATGCGCGCGCGCGATGGCATCCAATCGGGTCACCCCGGCCGCGCTCTCGACCAGGGCGACCAGGCGGGTATGCCCACGCGGCAGGCCGAGCTCGGCTTCCCTGGCGTCGATCACCTCGGCGATCAACTGCAGGTGTTCGGGACCCAGGACCTTGGGTACGACCAGGCCGTTGACCGCCTTGCCAACGGCGGCGTGGATGTCGGCCACGGCCAGATCCAGTTCGCGGTTGATACGCACCAGTACGTCGGCGCCATTGCTGCCTGCCTGAGCAGCGGCCCGCGCGACGCCCGCGCGCGCGCCGGCTTTTTCCGCCAGCGCAACCGCGTCTTCCAGGTCCAGGATGATGGCGTCGGCGCCACGCTCATGGGCCTTGGCGACGAAGCGTGGTGCATTGGCGGGGCAAAACAGCAGCGAGCGCCAGAAAGGCAGTTCAGCGTGCGCCATGGGCTGCCCCCTCGCCGGGTCCGAAGCCCAGGGTGACTTGCGCGCTGACGCGGCCTTGTGGATCCAGCACCCAGGCCTGCACGGTATCCTGGCCCGTGGCGCCGTCACGCGCCGGCGCGGCGCCTTCGAGCGTCATGGTATCGCCGAGAAAGAGCGGGCTGGACAAGCGTGCTTCCAGCCGGCGCAGCGGTCTG
Source organism: Bordetella sp. LUAb4 (assembly GCF_021325795.1). Taxonomy (GTDB): domain Bacteria; phylum Pseudomonadota; class Gammaproteobacteria; order Burkholderiales; family Burkholderiaceae_B; genus Bordetella_C. Next base: position 943,644 of record NZ_JAHPZX010000003.1, read on the forward strand.
CCCTCCATGCGCCGCAGCGCGGCGTCGATCAGCAGATGCAGCGTCAACGCACCATTCATGACGCAGCCGCGGTAGCCTTCCTTGTCACGGGCATAGTCGGCGTCGTAATGAATGCGGTGGCTGTTCCACGTCAAGGCGCTATAGCGGAACAGCAGGACGGGATCGATCAGCCTTTGCTCCCGCCAGGCGGCGCTTGGCAGGCCGGCATCCGCGCCGGCGTCCGCCGCCGCTGCCGCGGTGCCCGCCGAGGCGGCTTGCCGATAGACCACATTCTGCTTTTCGACGATGGCATCCTGCCCGTCGGCGCTGATCGTATGCGTGACCTGGACAAACATCAGCGGCCCGGAGCGGCCTGTCTTGGGCGTGATCGCGGTAATGCGCGAGGTCTTTATCGCCTCAGCGCCTATGCGCAAAGGCTGCAGGAACGTGACCTCCCGGCCGACGAACATGCGGCGGGGCAGGGCGATGGGGGGCAGGAAATCGCCCTTCATCGGGTGGCCGTCGTGGCCGATGCGTGCCGCCGGCGCATTGGGCGTGAAGAACATCGAGTACCAGTGCGGCGGTAGCGCCACGCCGCGCCCGAAGGCTTGCGGGTCGAGGTCGCTGAGCACCGCCGCGCGGCGCGCCAGGGTCAAGCCGATTTCATCGTCACGGGTTTCCATTCGGCCGATCCAGTCGGAATAGTCTTGCGCGGAACGCGTGGAAGTGTCGAGAGGCATGTCGATTCCGATCAATAGGAACGTGGTAGATCCAGGGTGTGCTGCGCGATGTTGGCCAGGATCAGATTGGTTGACACCGGGGCGATGCGCGCCAGCCGGGCTTCGCGCCACTTGCGTTCCACGTGGTATTCGCGGGCGAAGCCAAAGCCGCCGTGCGTCTGCATGCAGGCCTCGGCGGCATTCCACAACCCCTCGGCCGCGACATAGCGGGCGATGTTCGCCTGCTCGCCGCAGGGCAGGCCGGCCTCGAACATGGCGGTCGCGCGGCGGATCAGCATGTCGGCGGCCTCGGCCTGGATGTAGGCCTGCGCCAGCGGAAACTGGATCCCCTGGTTGGCACCGATCGGCCGGCCGAACACCACGCGGTCCCGCGCATACTGGGTGGCGGTGCGCAGGAACCAGCGCGTCGATCCCAAGGCTTCGGCGGCGGTGATCATGCGTTCCGCGTTCATGCCGTCCAGGATGTAGCGAAAGCCGCGGCCTTCTTCGCCCACCAGCGCATCGGCGGGAATCTCCAGGTTCTCGAAAAAGACCTCGGTGGCATGGTGATTGACCATCGCCTTGATAGGGCGGATTTCCAACCCGCGCCCCAGGCTGCTACGGATATCGATCAGGAAGGTTGAAATGCCGTCGATGCGTTTCGCCACTTCGCTGGCGGGTGTCGTGCGGGCCAGTACCAGCATCAGGTCGGAATGCTCGGCGCGCGATGTCCACACCTTCTGCCCGTTCAGCACATAGCCGTTGGCGGTCTTGGTGGCGCGGGTCTTGATCTGGGTAGTGTCCGAGCCGGTGGTGGGCTCCGTGACGCCGAAAGCCTGCAGGCGTAGCTCGCCGGAAGCGATGCGGGGCAGATACTTGCGCTTCTGCTCCTCGCTGCCATGGCGCAGCACGGTGCCCATGATGTACATCTGCGCGTGGCCGGCGGCCGCGTGGCAGCCGGCGGCACAGATTTCTTCCATGATCACGGCGGCGGCCCGCAGGGGGAGTCCCGTGCCGCCATATTCCTCCGGAATCAGGGCCGCGAGGAAACCGGCATCCGTCAGCGCCTTGATGAAGTCGGTGGGATAGTCTTCGCGTTCGTCCAGGCTGGACCAGTACTCAGGCGGGAAGCCGGCGCATACGCGCTGTACCGAGTCGCGAATATCGGGATAGTCGATGCCCAGCTCCATGGAGAGGAGCGCGTCGGCGGCAGGCGAGGTTGGCGTCATGGATGGTATCCGGGGAGAAAGGGGAAAGGTAGGGAAAGGGAGATGAATCGTCGGTGGCGGGAATCAACGAATGTGAAGCCGAGCTTGCGATCGCGGGTATCAGCCCATCGGCCCAAGGTCCGCCAACGGCGTATCGTCCAGCGCGTACAGCTTGCGCAGCAGGGCAGCGCCGGTGGCGGCATAGGGGCTGTGGTCGAGGCAGTCGCGGAACTTGGTGTCGAGCTCCGCGCGCGTCATGGGCTTCTTGGCGTGGCCGGCGGGGTGCGTGACGGCGTCGCTGCGCAGCGGGCCGGCGTCCTGGCGTTCGATGATGACTTCGTCGAACGCGGCGGCGCCATTCCATTCAGCCGAGTCGGCCGGGACGGTTTCCACATGCACGCGGCGCATGAGGTCGCGCAGGTCGGGCGCCCCGACGCAGGCATCGGTCAGTTGGCTCAGGCCGACCTTGCCGTGCAGCAGCGCGCAGGCCATGGCGAACTCCATGCTGAACTTCGCCTCCAGCCCGTTGCGTGGCGCATGATTGCGCAGGATGGTCGCGTGCTCCGTGCTGATGCGGACTCGCACGGCCGTGATGTCCTCGAAGGCGACCGGTGTGCGCGCAAGGAGCGCCAGGATGGCATCCAGTGAGCGATGCGTGTAATAGCAGGTGGGATAGCGTTTCAGGCTGACGGGCTTTTGTTCGATCAGCCATGCGGATGCGGTGGCGCGCGCAGGGGCTGTGGTATCCACTTCGCCTTGCGGAGAATGGGCTTGCAGGAAGCCTTGCGGACTCTCGAACAGGTCCGCGGCGGCGGTCATGCCGGCTTCAGCCAGCTTCGCGGCGATGACGCCCGCTTGCGCTGCGCGGCCGGTCTGGTAGGACTTGGCCATGGTGCCGAAGTTGGCCATCAGGCCGGCGGCTTGGGTCGCCCCCAGGGCGATGGCGTGCGCGGCGCGTGCTTCATCCAGACCAAGCAGATACGCGCAGGCAGCGGCGGCGCCGACGGCACCGAACACACTGGTCGTATGCCAGCCCTTGATGGGATGCATGCCACGTTCGCGTTCGACCAGGTCGCCCCAGGTTTCGTAGCCGATGACGTACGCGTCGAGGGCGTCACGGCCGTTTTTCGCCCGACCTCGTTCCTGGCCGCGCTCCAGATCCTGCCCCAAGGCCAGGATGGCCGGTACCATGACCGCGCTGGGGTGGCCACGCAACGCGACGTCGTCGTAGTCGAGGACGTGCGCCGCCATGCCATTGATCAGGGCCGCGCTGGCGGCGTCGACACGCGTTCCGCCGACACATTCCCATGCCTTGCCTTGCGCCAGCGGGGCAAGCCCCGCGCACAGCACGCGAGGCGGGGTTTCGCCCGCACCGGCCATCATCGTGGCGATGGTATCCACCACGCCGGGAATCGCGGCGTGGCGTGCCGCGGCGGATGTGCCGGTGCCGACGGCACGCGCGATGCGCGCGCCGAGATCCCGCGTAAGCATTGTCTCTTCCTTCTCTTTGCTTTGTCGGCGCGGCCGCGTGGGGCGGCGTGCCGGTTTTCATGCAAGGAGAATAGGGATGCCGCTGCGGCGCGGCAATACTCGGCACGGGGATATCAGCGGGCTGATATTCGGTCGGCCGGCGCCGCCTGATATTCAGCCAGGGCCGGCTGGCGCGACTGGAACGCGAAGTTCGCCACCGTGGTCAGGGGGGATGACCTTTGCCTGAAACCTCCGTGTCACGGGCCGACAATATGATGCGATGATTCATCCAATCGTCTATATCTTTAAATCAGGGGCAAAGCATGGGCAAGACGCGTCGTAACGAGAACGGGGCCGAGGTCGGGGCCAGGGCGGGAGCAAAGGCATGAGCACGACGCCTCCTATCGAGCTCAGGTCTCCCACGGTGGCCGACTCGGCCGCTATCGCGCAACTGCTCGCCTCGCTGGGCTATCCCGGTACCGATTCCTTCATCGAGCACCGCGTCGCCCAATTGATCGCCCATCCGGACGAGGTCATGCTGGCGGCCGTGCTGGACGGCGTGGTGCTGGGCATCATCTCCCTGCATTTCATCCCGCAACTGGCCCTGGCCGGCGACTTCTGCCGCATCAGCTACTTCTGCGTGTCGGAGCGCGCACGCGGCGCGGGTATAGGCGCGCTGCTGGAAGGCAAGGCCGTGGAGATCGCGCGCGAGCGGGGCTGCGACCGCATCGAACTCCATTGCCATGCACGCCGGGTCGACGCCCACCGCTTCTATCTGCGCCAGGGTTATGAGGATTCGCCCAGGTATTTCTTCAAGTCGCTGAACGGGTGACAGGTCGCGCAGGCCGGTGCGCTTACACCGGCCTTCTCGCTTTGCTCGGACATATCTCGGACTGGCGCTATTCCAGGGCGATATTGCGATCCTTGATCAGCGTCGACCAGCGCTGCACCTGGTCATCGATGTAGGCCTTGGCGCCCGACGGCGGAATGGGGCTGGGCTCGATGCCCAGGCTGTTCAGCCGCTTCACGACATCGGGCGAGCTGATGACCGCTTGTACGGCGTCGGCAAGCTTCTTGGCGACTTCCGGGGGCGTGCCGGTAGGAACGAAGACGCCATGCCATTCCAGTACATCGAAGCCGGGGTAGCCGCTTTCCGCGACGGTGGGAACGTCAGGCAAGGTGTTCAGGCGCTTGGTCGATGACACCGCCAGGGCACGCAGCGTGCCGTTACGCACATAAGGCAAGCCGGAGGAAGCATTGGCGAAGTATGCGTTGACCTGGCCTCCGACCAGGTCCACCAAGGCCGGCGCGCCGCCCTTGTAGGGGATGTGCAGCATGGTCAGCTTGGCCTCGCGGGCCAGCAGTTCGGCGGCCAGGTGCGCCGCGCTGCCGATGCCGTAGGACGCGTAGGTCACCTTGTTGTTGGGATCCTTGGCCAGGGTCACGAATTCGGCCAGGTTATCCGCCTTGACCTTGGGGTTCACCACCAGGATCAGCGGCGCCGTGGCCGTGATCGCGACCGGGGTCAGGTCCTTGGCGGGATTGAAGTTGAGCTTGCGCAGCGACGCGTTGACGGCATAGGTGAAGGTGTCGTACAGCACCGTGTAGCCGTCGGGTGCCGATCGGGCGACCACGCCCTCGGCGATGGTCGCGCCGGCGCCCGGGCGGTTCTCAATGATGATGCTCTGACCCAGCTTCTCGCCCAGCGGACCGGCGATGACGCGCGCGACGTTGTCGGCGCCGCCGCCCGCGGCATAGGGCACGATGAGGCGGATGGGCTGGTCGGGCCAGGCGGCCTGGGCGGCCAGCGGCGCGGCTGCCAGGACGGCGGATAGGAGCAGTCCCCTGCGGATACGTTGGAAGCCTTGCATGATGTCTCCGGATGATCGTTATTGGATCGCGCGCCTTGTCCGGCTATGGCTGCCGTCTTGGACGCTGTTTTACCGCGCGTATTCGTTGCGCGGTTTACTGGGTGGTTTTTACTGTGCGTTTTTACCGCGCGGGCTTGCTGATTCAAAACCGTATAGCTGTTCCGCGTTGTCGACCAGGATGCGTTTGCGCTGGGCGGCGTCGGGGATCCAGTCCTCCAGCGCGTCCAGCGTACTCGCAGTGGCTGGCGGCGTGGGCATTTCGGTGGGATGCGGCCAGTCCGATCCCCAGACCATGCGTTCGGGCGCGGCCGCCGCCAGCTTTCTTGCCACGGCGCGTGCGCTGGCGGGGTCGGCGGCCAGGTATCCGCCGGACAGCTTGACCCAGGTCTTGCCGGCCTGCAGCCGGTCCTGGACGATGGCCCAGGCGCGCTCATCGAAGGGACCGTCCGCCAGGCGCGCCATGTGGTCGAACACGATGCGGCAGGGCAGTTCTTCGATGATGGACTGGCTTTCGACGATCTGCGCCGGCGTCATGTGCAGTTGCACATGCCAGCCCAGTTCATGCACCCGTGGCGCCAGGGCGGGGAGCATGTCGATGCGGGTGACGGCGGTACGCGGGATGGCGACGGTGAAGCGTATGCCACGGATGCCGCCGTCGTGCAGATGGCGCAGCTCGGCGTCCGTCACGTCGGGGAAAACCACCGCCACGCCACGCGTATCGGCCGGACCCAGGGTCTGGATGGCGGCCAGGGTGACGCGGTTATCGACTACATGGGGGGCAGGGGTGACGATTACCGCGCGTTGCAGGCCCAGGCCATCGCGCAGGGCGCGGTAGCGGTTGGCCGTGCAGCCGGCCAGCGGATTGGGCGGGGCCGGTGCGTCGATGATCGCTGTGTCGTAGAGGTGCAAATGGGAATCGCAGGCGCCGGGCGGCAGAGCATCCCGTACGCGCGCGCCCGTGTTGAGCGTCGTCTCTTCCATCTTTTTTCTCGGACCCACTACCCGCAGCAGGCCATTTCGTGTTTGATGGAAGCCATCTTAGCGATTCCAGACGTCAAAGAATATTGAGTTTTTGTTTATCGCTAATGCAGTTTTTTTAATGAAGCGGCTCGGCTGCGCACGGAGCTTGAGCGGCTGGTCGGTGTTAAGCGGCAACGCGCAGGAGCTGCTCTTGTTCCTCGAGGTATTCGTCTTCTTTTTTCAACCGATCCAGCGCGCAGCGCGTTTCCCATCGCTGAAGATAAAGCACTGCAAGCTGGGTACAGGCATTGTGTGGCGACAGCGCATCGTTTGACGCACCAGCGTCGAATAGCTTCAATAACTGTTGGGTCGTGACGTCGGCTGCTATTCCTGTCCCTTCACTTGCTGTCGCTATCGCTTGCTCAAGGACGGGCAGCATGCGTGCGTATCGCTTCTTGGCATCTGCATTGCGCCAGCGAGTCGTAATCACGTACACCAAGAGCGTAACAACGACGAGGACTCCATACTCCCGAAAATATCCTAGAACAAAGTCATACAGCACTGGAAGGGCATTCATTTTTCACCTTTTGCTTTCCACTCCGTAAGGAGGATTCCAAAAAAGTAATACGCGATTGCGCTTGATAGCGGGTAGTACGGAAATGCATCTCTCACTTCCTCGCTTAGAGAAGCGGCCAGAAGATAAAACCACCATACCGCTCCAATGACCGACGCCCAGACGGAGAAGGAAGCCAAGGCGACCGTCCTCGCATGCCGCGCTTCGGTGCTTGGGTGGCGACGGGCCTTGGAAGGTTCCTCGATTCCCCCTGCGGGATAGGCACTGACAGGCGTTGTCGTCAATGCGACATATAAGCCGATGCCAGCCACGACGAGGGATAGGGCGAAGAACTCACCGTTGTCGGATTGGCGCAAAGCGACACGCAGCACCATTACGGCCGAGTCCCACGATCACATCAAGTCTTGCTGCTTTCTCCTTCTGACCTCAGCGTGATCAACGCATCCAGGCAGGCCGCGCCATCGGGCCGCAATACGAAAGGGTTCACGTCGACGCCGGATAGCACTTCGCGCCAATCGTGGGCGAAGCGCGATAAGCCGACCAAGGCGCGTCGTAGCGCCGCGATATCCATCGGCGGCGTGCCGCGCCAACCTTGCAACAGACGCGCCGAGCGTACCGACGCGATCAAGGCGCCGGCACGGTCATCCGTCAGCGGCGCGCTGGCGAACGCGACATCCTGGAATAGCTCTACCGCCACGCCGCCCAGGCCAAACATCACCATGGGGCCAAACAGCGGATCCATGTGTATACCCAGTATCGTCTCCGTGCCAGACGCGCTCATGGGCGAGATGAGTACGCCGGCGATGCGGTCCGCCGACGCCTGTGCAAGGCCGCGTTCAAGTAGCAGATGGAAAGCCTGCCGCACGGCGTCGTCATCGCGAAGGTTCAACAGCACACCGCCGATTTCCGTTTTGTGCGGGATGTCGACGGAGACGATTTTGGCCGCCACCGGATATCCGGCTGCATTCGCCGCGCGTACGGCCGCATCGGCATCCGTGCACAAGCTCTCGCGCAACAGGGGCAGGCCGTAACGCTGCAGGATCTGCTTGGCCTGCCATTCGTCCAGCCGCGTGCCGATCGCCGGCGGCGGGACCAGCGGATCGCTGCGCGGGGCGTCCCCACGACCTGCTTGGTTTGCTGCCCGCAGCGCATGGGCCGGATGCGCTCGCGCGGCATCTACACGAGCCGATCCCGCCGCGGCCGCATCTCCCTGCAAGGTAAGTTCCCCCAAAGCGTCTCGGCGCGTCACCATCCCGCAAGCCGCGCCTACCGCCGCCATGGCGCGGCCTGGATCCGCGAAGATCACCATCCGTCGGGCCTCGATCGCCGCGCGCATCGTGTCGCTGTGCGGCCCCACCAGCACGATCAAACGGTCGGAATATTGCTCACGCAGTTTGGCCAGTTCGTCCAGCATGGGCGGAAAGCGCCGCTCATCGCAGGGTATCTGCGCCATGTAGACGAACAACGTGGACCAATCCGTATCGCGCAACAGCAGCCCGACCAGATCGGTCAGACCATTCTTGATCACGCCAATCTGTGCCGTGGTGTCCAGAGGATTCGCACCGATCGCAAAGGGCACGCGTTCATGCACGTGGTCCTGCACGGCCGCGGGCAGGGCGGGCATCTCCACCCCGTAGCGCTCGGCGTCATCCGCCATCAGCACGCCGATGCCGCCGGACACCGTCAGGACGCCCGCCCGCGCATTGGCGGGACGTGGCAGATGCGTGCATAGATAAGCGATGTCCAGCATCTGTTCGATGCTGCTGGCCCGCCAGGCACCGCATTCCCGCGCCACCGCATCGAAGACCCGGTCGTTACCGGCGATGGCGCCGGTGTGCGTGGCCGCCGCCTGCTGGCCACGTGCCGACGCGCCCACCTTCATCAGGATGACAGGCTTGGCCGCCGCTGCCGCCTTCAGCAAGGCGCGGCGCAGCACGTCGCCGTCGCGGCAGCCTTCGATGGCGGCGCAGATCACCTGCGTCCGCGGATCGGACGCCAGGAAGTCTATGCATTGCGCCACGTCGACATCCACTTCATTGCCGGTGGCGACGATGCGCGCGATGCCCAGCCCACGCTGGATCGCCTGGGCGTAGGCGCAAGAGCCGAAAGCACCGCTCTGCGTCGCGAAGCTGACGCCGCCGGGCTGTGGCACCAGGGCCTCCAGGGCCGTGGAGAAGGTGGCGTAGAAGCGGTTGGCGACGCTGACGATGCCCAGGCAGTTGGGCCCCGTCAGCCGCACGCCATGCGCGGCCGCCAACCGGGCCAAGTCGTCCTGACGCTGGCGCCCGGCGTCGTCTTCTTCCGCGAAGCCGGAACTCAGCACCTGGACATGGCGGATGCCCTTGTCTATGCACGCTTGCAAAGCCTGCTGCGCCCCCGCTGCGGGCACGATGATCAGCGCCTGGTCCACGGGCCCCGGCACATCCGCCAGGCTGGCATAGGCCGGCAGCCCTTGCACCGTATCCGCCTTCGGATTGATAGGATAGATATGGCCGGCGTAGCCCGCATCGCGCAGGTAGCGGATGGGCCGTCCGCCCAGTTTTTCGGGATCGGACGATGCGCCGATGATGGCCACGGAAGCGGGATCGAAGAAGGGCTGCAGGGGATGGGAATGGCCGGTCATGCCGTGGTCCTCGTGCGAAGGCGATTCAAACTCTGGCGGTGGGATAGCGTATCGCCGAAACGCATGGCGTTGGCGAGCAAGCGCGTGGCCAGGCGGGCCGCGGGCATTTCACGCGTCATGCCCATGCCGCCATGCAGCTGGATCACGGTTTCGGCGTAGCTGACGGCTTCCTCGCTGGTGTAGAGGCCCAGCAGATCGAACGCTTCGGCGCCGCGCTGCGCGGGCGATGGGGCGGTGCTGGAGCCAGACCCAGACCCAGACTCGGACTCGGACTCGGACTCGGACTCGGAGCCGGCACCGGCCTCCGCGGCGTCTCCCGTCTCTATCTCCCGCAATGTCGCCTGCAACAAACTGCGCGAAATCTCATAGGTGACGTAAAGCCGCGCCACATCGTGGCGCAGTGCCTGGAATTGCGCCAGTGGCTGGCCGAATTGCACGCGCTCCAGCAGATAAGTGATGGTGCGCTCCAGCACGCCGCCCATGGCGCATACAGTATCGGTCGCGGTGGCGGCGACCGCGACACGCCAGCCGGCGTCTATTGCGCGCCTGGCGTCGGCGCCGCTGGCCACGATGTCAGCGTCCGTCAACGCCAGATCCCGCACGTCGCAGACGCATACGCGCACTTCATCCATGGTGTGGAAGAACCCGGCCTGCGCGCGCAGGCGATCGGCAGCCACACACGCCAATACGGGCGCACCGTCGACTTCCCTGCAGACCAGCAACACGTGGGTGCAGTCATCGCTCAGGGGCATCTCCACCGTTTTGCCGGTGATGCGAAGATTGCGTCCCGCGCCCTGTATCGCCATTGGAGCGACCGGGTCGCCGGCGCAGAGCGGGCCGCCCAGTTCCAGCACCACGGTGCCTTCCGCGCAGCCGGTCAGCAGGGCCTGGGCACGCGCGCCATCTGCATGCAAGCCATCAGCACGCAAGCCATCAGGCCGCGCGCCATCTGCATGCCTGTTATCGGCAGCCGCCCGATCGGCAAGCGCCCCCAGCATGGCCGGTAACACCCCGCAGCGGGTGATGACCGGTAGGTCCACCGCCCGCGTCGCCAGCGCTTCGATAATGGACGCCAGATCCGCGAACTCACCGCCGACGCCACCCTGCGCCTCGGGGATCAGCACAGCATTCCAGCCCATTTCCGCGATCAAGGTGGGATCGGCACTTCGTGGATACTCCGCGGCCAGATCTTGCGCCAGCCGCGCCGCGCTGTCGGCCAACAGGCCGGGAAAGGACGTCTTCGGTTCAAAAGGCATGCTTCAAACTCCGAACAGGGACCGCGCCACGACGTTGAGTTGCACTTCGGTGGTACCGCCGGCAATGGTCTTGGATCGCGCATAAAGATAGTTCTGCACGGCCAGCCCCGAACTCGACGCCATGGCGGTAGCGGACTCAGGCAGGAACTGGCGGCTGCCCGTGGGGCCGACGGCCAGCAAGGCGATGCGGCTCAGCGACTGCGCCACGGCGCTGCAAGCCAGTTTCAAGGCCGACGGGCGAGCGTCCAGGGGCTCCTTGCGCAGCATCGCCCCGGTGGCCGATGCCAGCATTTCCCGGGCGCCCTTGATGCGCGCGGCCTGCGTCAGCAGATCGGCGTCCAGGGTACTGTAGTCGCGCAGGGGTTCCAGCGCGCGGCACGTTTCCAGCAAGCGGGCCACCTGCCGCCATTGCCGCATCAATGTGGCGACGCTGGCGGCCGGCAGGCGTTCGCGTTCCAGCAGATACTTGGCGCACGCCCAACCCTTGCCTTCTTCGCCCAGCAGGCGTGCCGCCGGCACGCGCACGTCATCCAGGAACACTTCGTTGACATGGTGCCAGCCATCTATGGTGCGGATCGGGCGCACGCTGATGCCCGGGGTATCCATGTCGATGAGAAACAGCGAGATGCCGTCCTGCTTGCGCTCGCCGCGCGTGGTGCGTGTCAGCAGATAGATGCGGTTGGCTTCGTGGGCATGCGATGTCCAGATCTTTTGGCCATTGATGACGTAGTCGTCGCCATCGCGCACCGCGGGGGTTTGCAGCGACGCCAGGTCCGAACCGGCGCCCGGTTCGGAATACCCCTGGCACCACCAGTCGGTGGTATCCAGGATGCGCGGCAGGAAATGGGACTTCTGTTCCGGCGTGCCGAAATGCATGATCACGGGGCCGATATGCCCCAGGCCATGGTGATACAGCGGTGGGCAGTCGTTGTCGGCCATCACCTCTTCGAAGATGGTGCGCTGGCGCAGGTTCCAGCCGGTGCCGCCATGCTCCACCGGCCAGTTGGGTGCCGACCAGCCACGTGCGTGCAGGATCTGCTGCCAGCGCGCGTAGGTCTTGCGCGTTATCTTGCCGCCGGCGGCGACCAGCGCGCGGATGTCCGGCGGACAATGTTCACGGGCAAACGCATGCAGTTCGGCGCGGAAGGCGGCGTCCGCGGCGGTTTCCTGATGGCCGCTGGACGGCAGCGCCAGGAAAGCGGGGTTCAGCGTATCCGGCATGTCAGCGGCCCTTGTAGACCGGCGGACGCTTTTCCAGGAAGGCCTGTTGCGCTTCGCGGGCGTCTTCCGTATTCGACAAGGCCACGGTGATGTTCTGCTCGTAGCGATAGCCTTCGCGCGGCGGCATGGAAGCCGTGACCTGCGCGGCTTCCTTGGCATAGCGCAGCGCGATGGGCGCCTTGCCGGCAATCTCGTGGGCCAGTTCCATGACGTAGGGCATCAGTTCTTCCGGCGGCAGGCTGGCCTCGATCAAGCCCAGGCGGTACAGCTCGTCGGCGGAAACTTTCATGCCGGTGAAGAACATGCGGCGCGCGCGCGACTTGCCGAATACCCGCTGCAGCAAGGCCGTGCCGCCGGCCAACCCGACGTTGATCTCCGGCATGGCGACATAGGCGTTGTTCGACGCCACCCAGATGTCGCAGGACGCCATCAAGCCGAAGCCCGCGCCCAGAGCCGCGCCATTGACCGCGGCGATGATGGGCTTGTTGCACTCCTGGATGGACAGCGACGATTCGCGCACCAGGCGGTTGTGCTTCCAATAGGCGCCCGGGCCGCGTTGCTTGATGGCGGGCCGTTCGGAGACATCGGCGCCGGCCGAGAATACCTTGGCCTTGCTGGTCAGGACGACACAGCGCACGTCGTCGTCGTCATTGAAGCCGTCGAAGACCTCGACGATCTCGGCGCGCATTTGCGCGTTCTGCGCATTGACCGGCGGACGGTTGAGATAAACGATGGCAACGTGTCCGTCGCGTTGTACTTCCAGGCATTCGTAGCTCATCTTGCGCTCCTGTGGCTTGCCGGCGCATGGGGCCGGTTGAAAAAGGAAATGTGTCGCCGCGGACCTCATTGCGGCGTGAAGTCCGCACCGCTGCGCACCAGTTGTTTCAGTCGCTGGCTCTCTTTGTCGAGAAAGTCGGCGAACTGCTGGGGCGTGCCGTCCTGCACCAGCAGCGCGGTCGTGTCGATGGCGGCACGCGTCCTCGGATCGTTGACGGCGTGGCGCAGATCGGTATTCAAGCGGCTGACGATTGCGTCCGGGGTGCCCTTGGGCACGAAGAAACCGAACCAGCTGCCGAACACCAGATCCTCGCCAAGACTGCGAAACGTCGGCACACCGGGTGCGCCCGGGTGGGGCTGCGCGCTGGCAATGGCGATGGCCCGCAGGCGTCCGGCCTTCACCGAACTCATGGATGACGGCCCGTCGAAGATCCCGTCCACCTGGCCGGCCAAGACGTCGTTCATGGCGGGCGCCGTGCCTCGATAGGGAACGTGCGTGATCTGCACGCCCGCCGCGTGGGCCCACAGCTCGGCCGCGATGTGGGGGCTGGAGGCCACGCCGGAAGACGCCAGGCGCAGATTGCCTGGTGATTTGCGCGCCTTGGCCAATACGTCGTCGAGCGTGTGCAGGTCGGAGCGTGCCGACACGACCAGCATATTGCTGCTGTTGCCCAGCAGCATGACCGGCCGCAGCGCATCGGGCGCATAGCTCATGTCCTTGCGCACGATGGGGTTGGAGGTGAAGGCATAGCTGGTCAACAGGATGGTGTTGCCGTCGGGCTCCGCGCGGGCGACGGTCTGCGTGCCTATCATCGTGCCGCCGCCGCCCTCGTTCTTGACGATGACGGGGACGTTCCAGTTGCGGCCCAGGTATTCGGCGATGGACCGTCCGTACAGATCGGTCACGCCGCCCGGCGCATAAGGGACGATGATGGTGACTGGCTGGCTGGGGTATTTGGCCTCGGCTGCATTGGCTGTTACGGTCATCATGGCCGTCACTGCTGTTGCCGCCGTCAATGCCGCGAACACCGCCATCGATGCGGCGCGCGCGCACAAGCGCTTGCTCATTCCTCATCTCCTCCTGGTGAGTCCCCCATGGGCGCTGGGCGCCTCTCGTTGTGGGCTTGCTTGGTCAGTGGGCGGCTCAATGGCCACCGCAATCGCCGTGACCCCGACCTACTCCGGCTTGATCCCGGCCCGTTCGATCAGGGCCTTCCACTTGGCCTGTTCCGTCACGATCAGTTGCTCCATCTCCTGCGGCGTACCGCCTTCCAGCGAGGTACCTTTCTCGAAGCTGTTGCGCACACGGGGATCGTTGATCACCTGGTTCAAGGTGGCGTTGAGCTTGTCGATGACCGCGCGTGGCGTACCGGCGGGCGCGGCGATGTAGTTGACCGGCACGGCCTCGAAACCCGGCAAGGTTTCCGCGATGGCCGGCAGATCGGGCAAAGCGGGGTCGCGCTTCAGCGTGGAGACCCCCAGCGCGCGCACGTCGCCGGACTGGATCAGGGGTAGATACACACTGAGCGTGTCTATGGTCATGGGCACCTGGCCGCTCATCAGGTCGGTACGCGCCGGCCCCGTGCCGCGATAGGGCACATGGAAGATATCCACGCCCGCTTTCTGTTTGAACAACTCGCCGGCCAGATGGCTGGTGGAGCCGACGCCCGAACTGGCGAAGCCCAGCTTGCCGGGATGGGCGCGGGCGTAATCGACCAACTCCTGGACACTGTGCACCGGCAGGCTCTTGGTGACGACCAGGACATTGGCCCCGACGCTCAGCTTGCCCACCGGCACCAGGCTCTTGAATGGATCGTAGGAGAGGTTCTTGAACAGATACGGCGCCGTCATCTGCTGGCCTGGCGTGGCATACAGCAGGGTGTAGCCGTCATGCGGGGCCTGGGCCACGAAGCTGGCGCCCAGCGTGCCGCCGGCGCCCGGCTTGTTCTCCACCACGATGGGCTGGCCCAGTGCCTTGGACCATGGCTCGGCAATCCGGCGGGCGTTGGCATCGGCGCCGCCACCGGGCGCGAAGGGCACGATAAGACGTATGGGCTGGTTCGGGTAGGGGGCCGCCGCCAGGCAAGAAGACGCCAAGGCAAGCAAACCGCCGCATAAGCCGCTGACCAGCAAAACTCGCGTTTCGCTGCGCATCCTGTCTCCACCTATCTATCGTCTCGTCCGCACCCCGGCGCACGGCCGTCGTTCGGCAAGACTTGTTTTCCAGTGGCGGTCCGAGTAGATTCACACGAACCGACCGACCGGTCGGTTGGGTAGAATCTTAGACGCTTTCTGACGAAAGTCCACCCCTGGGATATTCCCTTATCATCCCCCCTCCACTTTTTGGACGACAGGATCGAACACCATGACAGCGCGGGATCCCGGGCGTTACGAGCAGATCATCAATGAGGCGCGGCGCTTGTTCGCGCGTCATGGTTATCAGGGCACGTCGTTGAACATGATCGCGGCTGAAGTGGGGATCTCGAAGTCGACGCTGTACCACCACTTCCCGGACAAGGAGACCCTGTACCGCAGCCTGGTGGCGACTGGCATGGAGACGTTGTTCAACCGTGTGCGGGACGCGATGCAGGGGCAAGGTCCCGATGCGGCGCAGCGCCTGAGCGCCTTCATGCGCGCATCGATTGAGTATTACGAAGAGTGCCACGACAGCTGGGTGTCGGGTTCGCAGTTGTTTTGGATGACGGACAGCGAGGCACATCGCGCCCTGGTCGTGAAGTGGCGCGACGCCTACGAAGGGCTGTTGAAGGAAGCCGTGCGCGACGGCATTGCGTCGGGCCAGTTCAAGCCGGACACCGACGTCAGCCTGGCGGCCAAATTCCTGCTGTCTTCATTGAACCAGCTGTCGCGCTGGTACCGCCCGGACGGAGAGAAGACCGCGCAGGAGATCATGGACTGTTTCGTCGGCATGTTCCTGCATGGGATAGAAAAGGCCTGAGGCGCTGAATCGCCTGCTACGCAAAATTACCTGATCCCGCCGCATCGCACGAAAAATCAAATCAGCAAGCATTGAGCGCTGCATCGGCGGACTCAGCCTTGCGTCAAGGATTCGTAATTTCGCGTTTAACGACGCGGCGTTATGCATGGCTCGTTACTCGCATCGCGGCTACTAACCGAACAATTCGGTGAAAGAGTAGCGTGATGACTTGTTTGGGAAGCAGGTGCAAGAGTCGGAGCGGCGATAAGACCGTCGCAGGTAACGGGGCGGTCGGGTCGGTGCTCGGCGCTTTCCTATCTATTGGGACCTTCCTTCTATTCGGATCAGTCGCGGTGGCGGCTGAAGCCGTGCCTGGAGCGGAGATGCAGCGCCTGCAAGAGCAGGAGATGGAGCAGCAGCGGCTGCGCAGCAAGCCTTCCGTCGATGTCTTTACCAATACAGGGACGGGGGCGGACGAAGGGGCGATTCTTCTCCCAGATGAGTC
>NZ_JAHPZX010000004.1 GCF_021325795.1 Bordetella sp. LUAb4
CCAGCGCGTCGTAAGACAGGCGTACGGTAATCTTCTTATCCGACGGCAGCTTGGCATCGCGCCCTTCGCTGTACTGCCAGACGGGCTGGCCGGCGATATCGAAGCAGGCCTTGGACGTGCCGGCGTCCACGCTCACCCTCTGCAATGCCTCTCCGGACAAGGCCGGCGTGTACTGGAAATTCAGCGTAGTGCTATTGAAAAACCGCGGATCCTGCGATGACTCCAACTGCCCCAGGACATTATGCGTCCGCGCATCGACATACTGCGCCGCCACTCTCCCATCAACGCCACGGTTGTAGCGCAGCGTACGCACGTCCAGCCCGCGATTGTCGCGGACAGTGATTTTCGGGGTGCCGGCGCATAGGGTAGCCATGGGCTGCGTTTCGAAATACATGGAGTCAAGCTTTCTATGTACCCGAAAGCGCGCACCGCACCTTTTGCGTTAGGGCGTTTTCATTTTGAATACCGGGGCGAGCGGGCGGTGCTTCGACGAGCCGCGCTATTTCTTCAAGGCGCCACCCACACCATCCCGCTCAAAGCGCCCAATAGGGCCGCCACCCACGCCACCCCGCTCAAAGCGCCGAATAAAGCCGCCCCCCACGCCATCCCACTCAAGCGGCCATCCGCACCATCTCCTTCAAAGCGCCCGATCCAACCCCACTTCCTGCAGCACCGTCGTGGAAATCTCCTCGATGGACTTGGTCGTGGTCGACAGCCAGTCGATCCCCGCCCGCCGCATCATGCGCTCGGCCTCCATCACCTCGTAGCGGCATTGCTCCAGCGACGCGTACTTGCTGTTGGGCCGCCGTTCATTGCGGACTTCAGCCAGACGGTCGGGCTGAATCGTCAGGCCGAACAGCTTGTCGCGGTAAGGCGCCAGGGTGGAGGGCAGGGTGCCGCGCTCGAAATCGTCCGGAATCAAGGGGAAGTTGGCCGCCTTCACGGCGTACTGCATCGCCAGATACAGGCTGGTCGGCGTCTTGCCGCAACGGGACACGCCCACCAGAATCACGTCCGCCTCGGCCAGATTGGTGATGAACTGGCCGTCATCGTGCGAAAGGCTGAAATTGATGGCGTCGATCCGGTTGCGGTACTTTTCGCTATTGGCGGCCATGTGCGAACGGCCGATCGAGTGGCTGGACTTCAGCCCCAGCGCCTGCTCGATATGGCTTACAAACGTGCCAAACAGATCCAGAAAGATACCGTTGGCCTGGCGCACCCGCGCCATGATCTCCGGATGCACCAGGGTGCTGAACACGATGGGTTGCATGCCGGTCTCAGCCGCGTTGCGGTCGATGCGCAGGGCGGCTTCCTCGGCTTTTTGCAGCGTGTCGACAAAAGGCAGCCGGATCTGGCGGAAATTGACTTCCTCGAACTGCGCCAGAACCGAATGGCTGAAGGTCTCGGCCGTAATGCCGGTGCTGTCCGAGACGATGTAGACAGTGCGTTCGGTAGGGGTTGTGGACATATGTAAAAAATTCCGACGGGGCTGGAGGTAAGGAGAAGCTGACCGGGTACAATCGGACCCCGATAAGTCACCCCAAAAAAGCGGTCCCAAGGCCAGTTTGGTCAGGGCGTATGGATGTCCTGACCAAACTCGCTTTCATTCCATTGTAAAAGGTGACTTCAATGTCGTACGTCGTTTCTTTCGAGCAGCTCCGCATGACGGACGTGGACTCGGTAGGAGGTAAGAACGCTTCTCTCGGCGAAATGATCAGCCAGCTGGCCGGCGCGGGTGTCCGCGTGCCGGGCGGCTTCGCCACGACCGCCCAGGCCTTCCGCGACTTTCTCAAGTCGTCCGGCCTGGACAAGCGTATCGCCGATCGCCTGTCCACCCTGAATCCGGAAGACGTCCGTGAACTGGCCCTGGCCGGCGCGGAAATCCGTCAATGGCTGGTCGATGAGCCGTTCTCGGCCGAATTCGAACAGCAGATCCGCGACGCCTTCGCCCAGCTCGACAGCGACGGCAAGGGCACCTTCGCCGTGCGTTCGTCGGCCACCGCCGAGGATCTGCCGGACGCTTCCTTTGCCGGTCAGCAGGAAACCTTCCTCAACGTCGTCGGCATCGATGACGTGCTGGACAAGATCCGCCACGTGTTCGCGTCGCTGTATAACGACCGCGCCATCTCCTATCGCGTGCACAAGGGCTACGCCCACGCCGAAGTCGCGCTGTCGGCCGGCATCCAGCGCATGGTGCGCTCCGACAAGGGTAGCGCCGGCGTGGTCTTCACCATCGATACCGAATCCGGCTTCAAGGACGTGGTCTTCGTCACCTCGTCCTATGGCCTGGGTGAAACCGTGGTGCAGGGCGCCGTCAATCCGGACGAATTCTACGTCTTCAAGCCCACGCTGGAGCAGGGCCATTACCCCATCGTCGGCCGCCGCATCGGTTCCAAGCTGCTGAAGATGGAATTCGATCCCGAGCGTCCTGAAGGCCGCGCCGTGCGCACGGTCGACGTGCCGGTTTCGGAACGCAACCGCTATTCGCTGACCGACGAGGAAGTGGTCGAGCTGGCCCGCTACGCTGTCATCATCGAGAAGCACTACAAGCGCCCGATGGACATCGAGTGGGGGCGCGACGGCGTCGACGGCAAGATCTACATCCTGCAGGCACGCCCGGAAACGGTGAAGTCGCAGCAATCGAACGCCGACGTGCAGCAGCGCTATCGCTTGAAGGCCACCGGCAAGGTGCTGGTCACCGGCCGCGCCATTGGCCAGAAGATCGGTTCAGGCCCGGTGCGCATCGTCGCCGACGTGTCGGAAATGGACAAGGTGCAGGCGGGCGACGTGCTGGTCACGGACATGACCGATCCCAACTGGGAACCGGTGATGAAGCGTGCCTCGGCCATCGTCACCAACCGTGGCGGCCGTACCTGCCACGCCGCCATCATCGCCCGTGAACTGGGCATTCCGGCCGTGGTCGGTTGCGCCACCGCCACCGACGACCTGAAGGAAGGCCAGTCGGTCACCGTGTCCTGCGCCGAAGGCGACGAAGGCCGCATCTATGACGGCCTGATCGAAACCGAGGTCGAGGAAGTGCGCCGCGGTGAAATGCCGCCGATCGACGTCAAGATCATGATGAACGTCGGCAATCCGCAGCTGGCTTTCGACTTTGCCCAGATTCCCAATGAAGGCGTGGGCCTGGCACGTCTGGAATTCATCATCAACAACAACATCGGCATCCACCCCAAGGCGGTGCTGGATTATCCGAACGTGGACGGCGAGCTGAAGAAGGCCGTGGAATCGGCCGCGCGCGGCTACGCCAGCCCCCGTGCTTTCTTCGTCGAGAAGCTGGCCGAGGGTATCGCCACCATCGCTTCGGCGTTCTGGCCCAAGTCGGTCATCGTGCGCCTGTCGGACTTCAAATCGAACGAGTACCGCAAGCTGGTGGGCGGTTCGCGCTACGAGCCCGAGGAAGAGAACCCCATGCTGGGCTTCCGCGGCGCGTCGCGTTACATCGCCGAGGAGTTCGAAGACTGCTTCCGCATGGAATGCGAGGCGCTCAAGCGCGTGCGCAATGAAATGGGCCTGACCAACGTCGAGATCATGGTGCCCTTCGTCCGCACCGTCAGCCAGGCTGAACGCGTGGTGAACCTGCTGGGCAAGCATGGCCTGAAGCGGGGTGATAATGGCCTGCGCCTGATCATGATGTGCGAAGTGCCGTCCAACGCCATCCTGGCCGACGAATTCCTCAAGCACTTCGACGGCTTCTCGATCGGTTCGAACGACATGACTCAGCTGACCCTGGGCCTGGACCGCGATTCCGGCATGGAGCTGCTGGCCGTCGATTTCGATGAACGCGACGAAGCCGTCAAGTTCATGCTGCGCCGCGCCATCAAGGCTTGCCTGTCGGCTAACAAGTACGTGGGTATTTGCGGCCAGGGCCCCAGCGACCACCCGGACTTCGCGCAGTGGCTGAAGGACGAAGGCATCCTGTCGATGTCGCTGAACCCGGATACGGTGGTCGATACCTGGCAGCGTCTGGCGAAGTAATTCGCTGCGGCGACAGGCTGCGGGGCTTTTTCCGTCATTAAAGAAAAGCAGTAGAAGAAATCCAGTAATAAAGCAGTAAACGGAAGGCCGTTCCCTTGATGGGGAACGGCCTTTTTGTTTCGTTTCGCACTGCTATCACGCAACTGCCTTGCGCTCGCGTGCAGTCAAGTATCCGGCCGATGTGTCGGAATTTTCTTATGTCAGTGCCAATGCTTGCGTTAGAGAATTTGCGCCAAAGGAATCGCGCCAGCATTCCTATCCGACGAGGAGCTCCGAGTCCGCAATGAATATTTTTCTCTTACGACGCTTCGCTGTTCTGTTTCTGACTGGATTAGTACTGCCGCTGGCTGGTTGCTCTGATCCCAATCAGAGTAATCCGTCCGAATTGGCTGGCTACAACTACACGGACTCTTATATTGCAATATTTAGCGTCAGTAATGAAGGTCAAAGGCTCGAGGCGGGGGGCTCGAATATTTATCCGAAAAAACCAGGTGAACAACGTTCCGAAAGCGGGGGTGCGTGCTGTATCGGCGTTCCTGTTCATTGGCGGCCAGACATGCGGCTCGTCGTGAGGTGGCGACGAGATACTAAACCCTACGATGACGACAGGAGCGGCGATCAATGGCTTGTCGCAATAACCAAGGTCCCCCCATATGGAACACATACCTACGGATTCTGGGTGCATTTTCTGCCCGACGACCGTATACGTGTGCAGATCCAGGATGATCCTGCGATGCCTGTCAAACCCGCCGATGACGACCCTTACATAGTGCAGGGCGTAGTGGAACAAAAGGTAAATCCGAAATAGGAAGAGTGCGCTATGAGCGTAATTAGTTGGCCCGACTCGTTCGACGAGCACGGGCGTTTGTCCGAGGGTGAACACTGCCGCGCGATTGGTAGAGGTATGCTGGATGAGAAGCCAGGCTGTCCTCAGATACTGCATGTAAACCTTTTCTTCGATGGAACCAATAATAATCTGCACTGGGATATAAAGAGCGCAGATAAGCCTACACACACTAACGTCGCTAGGCTGTATCTTGCTTGTCCTAGAGATGCGTCAAAAGGGGTGTTTAGTGATTATATTCCCGGCGTTGGTACCCCGTTCCCAGAAATCGGCGAAGACGAGTTCACGAGCCAGGGAAAGGCGTTCGCAAAAGGCTTCGGTATGCGTGTCGCCTGGGGCTACACGCGCGTTTTGAATGCTTTGTATACGGCGATCACCGAGCGCAAATTGCTGGAAGATAAAGATGCCCGCGAGCTATGTTCATTGATGGATAGCAACGCTTCAGCATCCAATCACGCACTCGGAATTCTCGATGAGGTGAAGACCGCAAGAAATTACTACGGCTACCAATTGGACGCTACGCTGGCCCGCCTGCATGCGGAGCTGTCGGTGAATCAAAAAAGAAATAGCGGCCCTGGCGGTGAGCTTTACCGGTCGATCCAAAAAGTCTGGATCAACGTTATCGGATTTTCACGTGGCGCAGCCAGCGCACGCGTATTTGTCAACCGTCTCATTAATAGGTGGGCACCGGGAGGTTTGATTGCCGGCGCCATCCGCTATGAGGTTAACTTTCTGGGTCTGATGGACACCGTGGCTTCTGTCGGTTTTCCCGACAGCACCACCGCTGCGTCCAATCTGGATGTGTTTGATGGCCACTGGGTATGGACAGCGAATGGCGCGCTTGATGTTCCACCATCAGTCAGGAAATGCGTGCATTTTTTTTCTATACACGAGCAGCGGATGAGTTTTCCGCTCGATTCGATTCGGGATGGAAATTCCTATCCTGGTAAGGAGCAGATCAGGAAGGAAGTGGCCTATCCCGGCGTGCATTCGGATGTGGGCGGCGGCTATCCGATTGGTGGGCAGGGCAAGTCCCGCGAGGGCGAAGGTAGCAAGCTCAGTCAAATCCCGCTGCACAATATGTATGTAGAAGCGCTGAAGGCGGGGGTGCCGCTATCCGTGAGAACCCAAAGAACACCCCTTTCCAAGATCGTCGAGCAGGATTTCCGGATCTCTCCATCAGTCGTCCAAGCCTTCAACGATTGGCTTTCCACCGTCAATCAAACTCCCCTCGATAGCGTAGAAACCGCCCTCCAAATCGGCATGAGCCAGTCTCTCGCCTGGCGCACACTGCGCGCGGATATCGGCAGTACTCACAACTACATTACGGCGCAGGAATTCTTCCGCTGCGCTCCCGAGGATCCGCTCACTCCCTACGCGATGGAAGTGGTTTTATCCAGCGATTCGCCGGAAGCGTCCAAATTGGAAGAGCTGAAGCATGAGAAAGACGTACTTTTGATGCAACTGATGGAAGAAATCGCGACGGGTAAAGGGCACGATGCGCAGCAAAGTACCGCCGATGCGATCAAGAAAATCGATACGGAAATCCTCGAAGCGGCGGCAGGGCGGGGCAGTCGGCCCGGAGAAGGGCCGGACGACATTACCATCAACGACAAGACCGACCTTCTGGAAGCAGCGGAAGAATTCCGTCTGCTGCTTGCGTACTTGCGTCCGCAACAGCGATCGAATCTGCAGGTGTACTGGGCCACGGTCCCCGCGGTCGCCGACGAACTGGGTCTGGATGCGCTGAAGAGGTACATCCAGAACGAGCCCACCCGCCGTTTCCTGACCGTGGCGCGAGCGGACGTTGGCACCCATCCAAGGCATGGATCGAAGACCGCGTGGATGATAGATAGCGATGTTGCAATGCAGTTGAGCGGCCTCATGGCCCCATACATGCCCATATGGGATTTTCTGCTGACGCCGCGCGAAGGGATGCTCCCGTTTCTGCTCAGAAACACGTCCGATCAGGCGGTTCGCGCGCTGTCTCTGGCGGTCGTTCGCCTGATGGATGATTATGTCCACGACAGCCGGGCCTGGTTCCGGGTGCCTTACTTTCACGAGTACGCACCCGGCGGCTTCGGCTGGCCTCGTACCTTTTTCGTCGGAAAGGATAATCGCGTACGTAATCTAGGCCTCGATGAAAATGCCAACGCGGTCGCCGACAAACGGGAAGGTGAAGAATACTTGGACCTCAGGCGATTCCTTGACGCTTCGAAAGCGCCGCATATCAACGTCGATCTCACTGGCCTGCAGGCCATGCGCTTTTAGACGCATTTTTTGATCCCTTGCCCTAAATAGTCCGGACGGTGTCCGGACTATTTAGTCGGTCTGGAGCGCGTCCAAACCGTAGCGCAGTATCGTTGTCCGCCATTTATTGCCCGGTCTTTTGTCTTTTTCCGGTTTTTTCCGTCTTAGTCTTATTTAGCCGTGGCTTCGCGCGTGATCAGCTCCAGCTTGCGCGCGACACCCCAGCGGTAGCCCGCCAGTGCGCCGCTCTGGCGCACCACGCGATGGCAGGGAATCACCAGCGCCAGCGGGTTGGTGGCGCAGGCGCGCGCCACCGCGCGCACGGCGGACGGCGCGCCGATACGCTGCGCCAGTTCGGTATAGGTGATCGTCGTGCCGGGCGGGATGGCGCGCAGGGCTTGCCAGACGCGCTGCTGGAAGGCGGTGCCGCGTACGTCCAGCGGCAGGTCCAGCCCCTGCGCCGGGTTCTCGACGAAACCGACCACGGCCGCCACCCAGTGCTTGAATTCGTCGTCCGCGCCTTCCAGCGTGGCCTGCGGATAGCGGTCCTGCAGCTCCCGCACCAACACCGGAGCGTCGTCACCCAAGGCAATTTCACAGATACCCTTGGCGGTGGCCGCCACCAGCAGGGCACCCAGCGCGCACTGGGCCACGGCGAAGCGGATGTCCAGGCCGACGCCACCCCGGCGGCGTTCCGTGGGCGTCATGCCCAGCATGGCGGTGGTGTTTTCGTAGAAGCGGCCACTGGAATTGAAGCCGGCGTCGTACAGCGCTTGGGTAATGCTGGCGCCCTGGTCCAGTTCGCGCCGGGCCCGCGCCGCGCGCACGGCGGTGGCGTAGGCCTTGGGCGTAATGCCGGTCATGGACTTGAAGACGCGGTGGAAGTGGAAGCGGCTCAGGCCGGCTTGCTCGGCCAGGGCCGCCAGATCCGGCATATCGCCCGCCTCCATGGCGCGGCAGGCCTGTTCGACCAGGGCGGCATGGCGGGGGACGGGCAGGGCGTTGTCGTTCATGGTTGAACTCCTTGCGGGCGCATGATGTTGCGCGATGGACTCATCTTCGCAAATGGCGTCCGCCCCCGTCACTCCGCTTATTGCGTTCAGGCCGCCAGCGGCGCGCGGGCGGCGTAGAGCTGAAGGAAGCGCCGCAGCAGGCTGGCCGACTCCGGCGTCTCGCGCAGGTCGCCGGCCACCTTCCCGGCATCGATTTCCTCCCGGGCATAAAACTCGGCGTACTGGCTCAGGTGCTCGTGCATGAAATCCACCGCGAATTCCGGGTGGAATTGGGTGGACACGATGGTGGGGGACAAGCGCAGCAGTTGGCGGCCGTCCATGGCCGACGTCGCCAGCACCTGGGCGCCCGGCGGCAGGTCGACCACCGTCTGTTCATGCATGGTCTGCACCGGGAATGCGCGCGGCAGGCCGTCCAGCAAGGGATCGTCGGCCACGCATTGAAGCTGGCGGGTGCCGATTTCCCGTCCGGCGGGGTTGTAGTCGACCCGGCCGCCCAAGGCATGCGCCAGCAATTGGTGCCCGTAACAGATGCCGAACATGGGCAGCTCGTCCTGGGCGGCCTGACGCAGCCAATCCGCCGTTTCCTCGCCCCAGGGCGCGCGGTCCGTCACGTTGGCGGGCGAACCGGTGATCAGCGCGGCGCGGTAATGCCGCGGTGCATCAGGCCGTTCGCCCAGGTGCACCGCCACCACCTTGACGTCGGCATCGTCCAGGCCGGCCGCCTTCTGCATGAAGGCGGCATAACCGCCAAAGCGCTGCGTGAGGCTGGCATTGGGGTCGCCGGTGTGCAGGATGAGAACGGGAAGAGCGGAGCGGTCCATGATAGGTTTACGTGGTGGCAAGTGGCAAAAGAAGCGGTAAGGGAGCGGTAAAGGAGCGATCACCGGCGTGGAAAAAGGAACGGCAAAGGGCAACGGCAAGAGCAACGGCAAAAGCAACGTAACAGCAAGGCAACCGAGCCGAAACGTCAGCCCATGTGGCGGTAACACTGCGCTTACCTTGATAGCCTTATCAAGTCAACGACATGATAATCCAGTCATTAGAACGAGGCCCACAGGGATTAGCCCAAAATCGTACAATCGCTGTCGACCATGCCTGCGCCTGGTCTCGATGTCTCGCGGAGAACATAACTATGTGGATCTGGTTCGGATTGGCCGTCCTCGCGCTGATCGGGGAAATCGCCAACGGGACCACCTTTTATCTATTGCTGGTGGCTGTTGGGCTGGCGGCGGGTGGTTTGGCCGCGCTAGCCGGTCTGAATATCGAAGCGCAGCTGTTGATCTGCTGCGGCATCGCGCTGGCGGGATTGTTCATCCTGCGGCGTACCGGGGTATTAAAAAAACGTGAAGTGGACGCCACGCGCAATGCCGATGTCAATCTGGACATCGGCGGCGTGTTGCGCGTCGACGCCTGGGAAGCCGGCGGCACCGCGCGCGCACAATATCGCGGCGCCAGTTGGCAAGTGGAGCTGGCGCCTGGTTACTCCCCCCAAAGCGGTGAATTCGTGATCACGGCGGTACGCGGTAGCAGCTTGATCGTCGCGCCGCGTCCGCTCGTGGCGCGATCCTGAACTCGATCCTGAACTCTCTGCCCGGTATTCATAAGGTGCTGACCATGCTTGATCCTTCCTCCATCGTCCTGATCGTCCTGGTGCTGCTGGTGATCCTCATCATCGTGCGGGCGATTGCCATCGTGCCCCAGCAACATGCCTGGGTGGTCGAGCGGTTAGGCAAGTTCGACCGAGTGCTGTCGCCAGGGGCGGGCTTCGTGATTCCGTTCGTCGAACGCGTGTCCTACAAGCATTCGCTCAAGGAAATTCCGCTGGACGTACCCAGCCAGGTTTGCATCACGCGGGACAACACGCAGTTGCAGGTCGACGGTGTGCTTTATTTCCAGGTCACCGATCCGATGCGTGCCTCCTACGGTTCGTCCAACTATATTTCCGCCATCACCCAGTTGTCGCAGACGACGCTGCGTTCGGTCATCGGCAAGCTGGAATTGGACCGCACGTTCGAAGAGCGCGAATTCATCAACACCACCATCGTGGCGTCGCTGGATGAAGCGGCCTTGAACTGGGGCGTCAAGGTCTTGCGCTACGAGATCAAGGATCTGACCCCGCCCAATGAAATCCTGCGCGCCATGCAGGCCCAGATTACCGCCGAACGGGAAAAACGCGCACTGATCGCGGCCTCCGAGGGCCGGCGCCAGGAGCAGATCAACATCGCCACCGGCGAGCGCGAAGCGGCGATCGCCCGCTCCGAAGGGGAAAAGCAGGCGCAGATCAACCAGGCGCAGGGCGAAGCGGCCGCGGTGCTGGCCATCGCCGAGGCCACGTCCAAGGCCATCACCCAGGTGGCCGAAGCCGTGCGCCAGCCCGGCGGCATGGAGGCTGTCAACCTGAAGGTGGCGGAGCGGTACGTGGAGGCGTTTGGCAACGTTGCCAAGCAGGGCAATACCTTGATCTTGCCGGCCAATGTGGCGGACATGGGCAGCATGGTCGCCACCGCCATGTCCATCGTCAAAGCGGCGCCCCGCTAGGGCTGCGGCCGCGCGCGGACGAACATGCTCGGAGTCACCACGCTATTCATTGTGATGGGCTTGGCCAGCCTGCTCATGTTGGGCGTGCTGGGTTCGCTTACGCGCAGCGGAATCACTGGCGTCAAGGCTTGTATCCAGGCGTCCTTCACCACCGCGACAGGGATATTGCTGATCGCCGCCCAGCCGGTCTTGCCGGCCATCGTCGGCGTCATCGTCGCCAATATGCTGATGGGCCTGGGCATGGTCATGTACTTCGTGGCGGTGCGGCAGTTCTTCGACCGGCCCCTGCCTGTGATCAACCTGGCCTTGGTGCTGTTGGTGGAGCTGATCGGGCTGGTGCTGCTGTGGTACGTCTGGCGCGACTTCACCAGCCGCGTCGTGCTCGTGTCCGCCATCTATTCAGCCTTGGCGGCGGCTGTGGGGATTACCGTGCTGCGCGAGCGGCCGTATCACCGGCCGGCTTATCCCTATATGTTCACGGTGGGCGTGTCGATGTTCGTGGCGGTGGGCTACGCCGTGCGGGCGGTGGTCTATCTGCTGCGCATCGACAGCGTCGAATCGCTGGCCCAGTCTTCGCCCGTGCAGATCGCCTTTCTGGTAGTGGGCATCATGGCGCTGCCGGGCATGACATTGGCGATGATCCTGATGATCCACGATCGCATGCTGTCCGAGCGCGAGACCGAGGTGAATACCGATTATCTGACTGGGGTGCTGTCGCGCAAGGCGTGGTGGCTGCTGGCGGAAAAAATCGTGGCCCGTGCCGCGCGCAATGACCAGAGGCTTTCCCTGCTGATGCTGGACATCGACCGCTTCAAGCAGATCAACGACACGTACGGCCACCTGCTGGGCGATGCGGTGCTGCAGCATTTCGGTACCACGGCCGTGGAAGTGCTACCCGACGAAGACATCGTGGGGCGGATTGGTGGCGAGGAGTTCGCCGTGCTTTTCCCGGACACCCGCATCGATGCGGCGCTGTTCGCCAGCGACAAACTGCTGCATTTCGTGCGGGGATGCTCATGCAACTACGGCAGTTGGTCCATCGGCTACACGTTCAGTGGCGGCCTGGTGGAATGGGATGGGGAAGAAAGCGCGCAGGCGATGGCCCAGCGCGCCGATCAGGCCTTGTACGCCGCCAAGGATGGCGGCAGGGATCGCATCGTGGCACATCGCTAAGCGATCTGGGGGAGAACTGGCGGAATGATCAGCCCCACGATCATGATGATCATCGCGATGCTGGCCTGCATGCTCATGCTGGGGGCCATGGGGACGCTGTCGCATACGGGCACGCCGGGGGTGCTGGCCTGCCTGCGCGCCACGGCGTTGACGGTCATTTCGATCTTTCTTCTTGCGTCGCAGCCCCTGCTGCCGCCGCTGATAGGCGTCGTGGTGGGCAATACCCTGGGGGGCGCCGCGACGACGCTGTACCTGGTTGCGGCATTGCAGTTTTTCGGCCGCCCCGTGCCCGCGCGGGGCCTGGTGGCTATCGTCCTGCTGGAGGCCGCCGGACTGGCGATCTTCTGGTACGTCTGGCGCGATTTCGCCATCAGGATCGTCATCATCTCGGTGATGCATTGCACATTGACGGCCGCGATTGCCGTCAACGCCTGGCGCTACCGCCCGCTGAACCGGCCTGCCTATCCCTATATGTTCATGCTGGGGATGGCGGCGCTGCAGGCAGTCGCCCATGCCGTGCGCGCGGTGGTTTACCTGCTGCGCCTGGACAATATCGACGCCTTGCACCAGATGTCGCCTCTTCACATGGTGTTCCTGTCGGTGGATCTGGTAACCCTGCCTGGCCTGACGCTGGGCATGATCATCATGGTGCATGACCGCATGCTGTCCGTCCGCGAGCTCGAGGTTGGCATGGACAGCTCGACCGGTGCGCTGTCGCGCAAGGCGTGGTGGCTGCTGGCGGAAAAAACCGTGGTCCGCGCCACCCGCAACAATCAGCGGTTCTGTGTGCTGGTGCTGGAGATCGATCGTTTCCTGCAGATCAACCAGACGTACGGGCGGCTGCTTGCGGAGGCGGTACTGCAGCATTTCGCCGCGCTGGCGGCCGACGTGCTGCGCGAAGAGGATCTCATCGGGCGCATCGACGGTGAGAAATTCGCCATCCTCTATCCCGATATCCGCCTGGATGCCGCGCACTCCGTCAGCGAAAACCTGTTGCAGGCGGTGCGGGAAAACGCTTGTGCGTATGGCAATTGGTCCATCGGCTACACCTTCAGCGCCGGCCTGGTGCAATGGGACGGGCGGGAAAGCGCGCAAGAGGTGACTGAACGCGCCGAACAGGCGCTCTATCGTGCCAGCGCAGGCGGTCGTGATCGCATCGTGGCGCAACGACAACTCCAGGGGGCTGGATAAGCCATGCCGACACCCGCGCTTTTGTTGGCCTCTTCGGCCTTCGTCTGCCTGTTGATGATAGGGGTGCTGTGGTCGCTCGCGCGCAACAACATTCCGGGCGTCAAGGCCTGTGCGTTGTCCGCGCTGCTGTTCTGCGGTTCCGTCTTCATGCTGGCGGGGCAGCCCTACCTGCCCTGGTGGCTGGGCATCATCGTCGCCAACACCATGCTGGGCGCCGCCATGGTGATGTATTTTGTCGCGATGCGGCAGTTTTTCGGCCGCCCCGTGTCGGTCGTGGCCCTGATCGTCGTGATCGTGCTGGAAGTCGCGGGACTGATTGTGTTCTGGTGCGTCTGGCGCGATTTCGGTATTCGCATCGTGATCGTGTCCGGCCTGATCAGTGGCATGGCCTGCGCCACGGCGGCGACCGTTGTGCGGTACCGGCCCCTGCACCGTCCGGCCTATCCCTACATGCTGGCGCTAAGCATGTTGATGCTGCTGGCGGTGATCCACGCCGTGCGCGTGACTTTCTATCTGCTGAACCTGGATCCTGTCCAGTCGGTAGGGCAGTCGTCGGTGTTTCAGACGATCTTTCTTTCGGTTGGGCTGTTGGCCAGGCCCGGGCTGATCCTGGCCATGATCCTGATGGCCTATGACCGCATGTTGAGCGAACGTGAGACCGAAGCCAACACCGATGCGCTGACGGGTGTTCTGTCGCGCAAGGCGTGGTGGCTGATGGCCGGAAAAACCGTAGCCGGTGCTGCCCGCAATGCCAAGCGGCTGTCCGTGTTGGTG
Source organism: Bordetella sp. LUAb4 (assembly GCF_021325795.1). GTDB lineage: Bacteria > Pseudomonadota > Gammaproteobacteria > Burkholderiales > Burkholderiaceae_B > Bordetella_C. The sequence goes on from NZ_JAHPZX010000004.1 coordinate 13,777, forward strand.
CTCGATATCGACCGATTCGCGCACGTCAACGAGACGTATGGCCCGCAGTTGGGCGATGCCGTACTGCGGCATTTCGCGGGACTGGCGACCAACGTCTTGCGGCAAGAGGATTTGATCGGACGCATAGGCGGCGAAAAATTCGCCGTTCTTTTCCCTGACACCCCCATCGATGCCGCGCGGCTGGCCAGCGAGAAATTGCTGCAGGCGGTGCGCGGCGAAGCCTGCATCCACGGCAGTTGGTCCATCGGCTATGTATTCAGCGCCGGGCTGGTGCAGTGGGACGGCCAGGAAAGCGCGCAGGCCTTGGTGGAACGCGCCCATCTGGCGTTGGCGGCGGCCAAGCGCGGCGGGCGGGATCGTATCGTGACACAGGGCGAAGCCGAAGTTTGAACCGGAGCTAAGAAAACATGCCTACACCTACCCTATGGCTCATCATCGCTGTATCCATCTGCACCTTGATGACGGGTGTATTGTTCTCCCTCTACCGCAGTGGTATCGCGGGTGTCAAGACCAGCGCCTGGGCGGACGCCGTCAGCTTGATCGGCGTCTCGTTCAATATGTCGATGCCGCTGAATCCGCTGATCCCGTGGCTGCCGTTCAATCTGTTGGGCAATACGCTGTTCGGTATCGGCATGATATTGACGTTCGCGGGCGTGCGGCAGTTCTTTCGTTTGCGCGTGCCGTGGGTGGCGTTGGGGGTGCTGGCGGTGGCGTATGTCGTGCCCTTGATCCTGCTCTGGTATGTTTGGCCGAACTGGCCTCTTCGCACGGCCATCGTTTCCGGGACGCGAGGCGTGGTGTCACTGATCATCGCGGCGACGGTGCTGCGGTATCGGCCCAGGGATCGCGGGGCGTTTCCCTATCTCTTCATGGCGGTGATGGCGATCGGCCTGGGCCTGACGCTGACGTGGCGCTCCGCGATGTACCTGTTCGGTGTGGACACGATCCAGACGCTGCAAACGCCGTCCACGATCCAGAATATCTATTTCATCCTGGGCCTGATAACGTGGCCCGGCTCGCAACTTGGCGTCGTCATGATGATTCACGACCGTTTGCTGGAACAAGGCGGCAGGAAAGTCCGGCTGGGAAAGCGGCCGTTACCGTGACCGTGGTCGCAGCGTGGTCTTGCGTCAATCAAGGGGAGCTGGATAAGCCATGCCGACACCCGCGCTATTGATGGCGGCCACGGCCGTGGTCGACCTGCTGATGATAGGGGTGCTGTGGTCGCTCGCGCGCAATAACATCCCGGGGGTCAAGGCCTGCGCCTTGTCCGCGGGGTTATCCAGCATCTCCATCTTCATGCTCGCGGGGCAGCCTTACCTGCCGGGGCTGATCGGCATCGTCTGCGCCAACACCATGCTGGGCGCCGCCATGGCGCTGTATCTCGTCGCGCTGTGCCAATTCTTCAACCGCCCCGTGCCGGCCGTGCCTCTGATCTTGGTCATCGCGCTGGAAATGATCGGACTGATATTGTTCTGGTACGCCTGGCGCGATCTCGGTATCCGCATCGTGATCGTGTCAGGCGTGCTCAGTGGCCTGGCCTGCGCTTCGGCGGCGGTCGTCCTGCACAATCGGCCGCTGCACCGCCCGGCCTATTCCTATGGGTTCACGCTGGGCGTGGCGATGCTGGTGGCAGTGGTCCACGCGGTGCGTGCGACCACCTATCTGCTTGACCTGGACCCCATCGAGTCGATGGCGCAGTCGTCGATGTTCCAGACGGTGTTTTTGTCCGTCGGCCTGTTGGCCACGCCTGGGCTGATCCTGGCGATGATACTCATGGCATACGACCGCATGTTGAGCGAGCGCGAGACCGAAGCCAATACCGATGCCCTGACGGGCGTGCTGTCGCGCAAGGCCTGGTGGCTGCTGGCCCGGAAAACCGTTGCCGGCGCCACCCGTAACGCCAAACGCTTGTCCTTGCTGTTGCTCGACATCGACCGCTTCGCGCACGTCAACGAGACGTACGGCCCGCAGTTGGGCGATGCGGTGCTGCGGCATTTCGCGGCACTGGCAACCGATGTCCTGCGGGAAGAGGATTTGATCGGGCGCGTCGATGGCGAAAAGTTCGCCGTTCTCTTTCCCGATACGCCTATGGATATCGCGTTGCGGGCCAGCGATAAGTTGCTGCGCGCGGTGCGCGGCGAAGCATGCACCCACGGCAACTGGTCCATCGGCTACGCCTTCAGCGCCGGTCTGGTGCAATGGGATGGCCGGGAGAACGCGCAAGCCTTCATGGAACGCGCCCATCTGGCGCTGGCAGCCGCCAAGGAGGACGGACGAGATCGCATCGTGGCGCATTGCTCGAATTTGAACGATTGAAACGGGGAGAGAAGATCGTGCCTACACCAACCTTGTGGCTCATCGTCGTACTAGTCATCTGCCTGCTGATGATGGGCGTGACGTTTTCGCTGTACCGCACTGGCATCGCCGGCGTGAAGATGTGTGCCTGGGCCGCGGCGGTGTCTTGTGTCGGGGTGGCATTCAACACCGCGATACCCCTGTACCCGAACTTGCCGCTGGGACTCGTGGGAAGCACGTTGTTCGGCATCGGCATGCCGCTTTCCTTCGTCGGCCTGCGGCAATTCTTTGGCTTGAGCGTGCCTTGGCGGTCCCTGGTCGTGTTGACGGTGGCGTATGTGACCGTGCTGGTCCTGTACTACTACGTCTGGCCGCAGTGGGCCACGCGCACGGCTACCGTATCGGCCCTGCGTGGCCTGATGTCGATCCTGGTCGCCATTCTGGTATTGCGCCGCCGGCCCCGGCACCGCCCGGCTTATCCCTACTGGTTCACCGTGGTGATGGCGGCCGGGCTCGGCCTGATGCACACGTGGCGGGCCAGCGTGTATTTCCTGCGGCTGGATTCGATCAATGCCTTGTCACAGGGGTCGACGGTGCAGAACATCTACTTCGTCGTGGGCCTGGTGACGTTGCCTGGCGTGCTGCTCGGCATCATCATGATGATCCATGACCGGATGCTGGACCAACGCGCCAACAAGGCCCGCGTGGAGCGGCACAATGCGAGCCTGGACGCACGCGGCGGCTGATTTCGGCACGCGGCTGCCGACCTTGCCGTCAGTCGTCGCGGCGGGCGTTACGCGTGTCGTGCTTCATCAAGCGTTCCTTCTCGCGCGCCCAGTCCTTGTCGCGCGAGGTGTCCCGCTTGTCGTGCAGCTTCTTGCCGCGCCCCAGCGCGAAGTCCAGCTTGATGCGGCCGTTCTTGTAGTGCAGATTCAGCGGCACCAGCGCGTAGCCGCGTTGCTCCACCTTGCCGATCAACTTGCTGATTTCCTCGGCCTTGAGCAGCAGTTTGCGCGTGCGCGTGGCGTCCGGATGGACGTGCGTGGAGGCGGTCGGCAAAGGGCTGACGTGCATGTTCAGGAGAAACAATTCGCCATTGCGCACGATGACGTGGCTGTCGGCCAATTGCACCCGGTTGTCACGGATCGACTTGACCTCCCAGCCCTCCAGGACCAGGCCGGCTTCGTAGCGGTCCTCGATGAAGTACTCGTGGCTTGCTTTGCGATTATCAATGATGCTCATGGGGGTCCGGCGCATGCCGGCGCGTATAGCCGGTAAAATCCTGTCATTCTAGCCATTTGCGATAGTCGATGCACAAAGTCCAAAGAACCGTCCTCGTGCCATACAGCGACGCCCAGATGTTCGAGCTGGTGGCCGGGGTGGAAAAATACCCTGAATTCATGCCTTGGTGCGGCGGTGCCGAAGTTCGTTCCCGTGACGAGCATGGCATGGAGGCATCCATCGTGATCAGCTTCGCCGGACTGAAGCAGCGTTTCAGTACCCGGAACAAGCACGATTTTCCAAAACAGATCGACCTGGAGCTGGTCGACGGGCCGTTTTCCATGCTGGTGGGCCATTGGTACTTCCAGGCACTGTCGCCGGATGCCTGCAAGGTGTTGTTCACCATGGAATACGAGTTCTCCAACCGTGCGTTGGAGATGGTGGTGGGGCCGGTGTTCAACCGTATCGCCACCAGCTTCATCGACTCCTTCACCAAGCGGGCTCAGGTGGTTTACGGTGAATAAGCCGGAGCCGGGCGCCGCTGCCGCTGCCGACGCCGGCAAGCCAGGCGCGGTGCCGCCGCTTTCCGAGCCGGTCCCGTCCGGGCCGTCGCTGTCCATCCAGGTCTGCCAGGTCTGGCCGGGGCGCGTCTGGCAGGTCAGGCTGGTGCTGCCGGCCGGGACCAGCGTGGCCCAGGCCCTGGCGGCGAGCGGGTACGCACAGGCTTTCGCCGGCCAGGACCCCTGGGAGCACGGCGTCGGCATCTACGGCCACGCCGTGCGGGCGGAAGACGTCCTGCGCGATGGCGACCGGGTGGAAATCTATCGGCCGTTGACCTTCGATCCCATGGAATCGCGGCGCCGCCGGGCCGCCCATCGCGGGCGCAAGATGCCCGTCGCGCGGCCGCAGCGCACCCCCAAGGCACGTCGCTGAAAGTCATCCGGACAGCAGTCCGGCGTCACGCGCCAGCTTATGCTGTCTCTCATTCGATCGCTATTTGACGTTAACGTCAACGTGAGTCAAATTATGCGGTTTGACGGTTGACGTTAACGTCAACGTAAAGGCGAAGCTGGCGTAATATTCCAGCGTCACATTCCAACGTAAAAATGCAGCGTGGCCACAAGCCGCCAGAGGAGACAAACGTGGACATGGATCTCACCGAGGAACAGCAGGCTTACGCCCAGGCGGCACGTGAATTCGCCCAGGGCGAGCTGGCGCCGCATGCGGCCCGCTGGGATGCCGAGGGGATTTTCCCCAAGGAGGTCTTCCACAAGGCGGGCGAGCTGGGCTTTTGCGGCCTGTACGCCAGCGCGGATATCGGTGGCCTGGAGCTGCCCCGGCTGGATGCCACCCTGGTGTTCGAGGAAATGGCGGCCGTCGACCCGTCCACCACCGCATTCCTGACCATCCACAATATGGCCACCTGGATGGTGGGCAATTGGGGCAGCCCGCGCGTGCGGGCGCAATGGGGCGAGGCGCTGTCTTCCGGTGCCAAGCTGGCGTCGTACTGCCTGACCGAGCCCGGCTCGGGTTCCGACGCGGCGTCGCTGCGCACCTCCGCCACGGAGACGCCGGACGGCGCCCATTACGTCCTGAACGGCGCCAAGGCCTTCATCTCGGGTGGCGGCGATACCGATCTGCTGATCGTCATGGCGCGTACGGGCGGCAGTGGCGCCGGCGGCGTCAGCGCTTTCGCCGTGCCGGCCGATACCGCGGGCATCACCTACGGGCGCAAGGAAGACAAGATGGGCTGGAACAGCCAGTCCACGCGCGCCATCACCTTCGAGAACGTGCGGGTGCCGGCCGACCATATGCTGGGCGAGCCGGGGCAGGGCTTCAAATTGGCCATGAAGGGCTTGGACGGCGGCCGCATCAATATCGCCACCTGCTCGGTGGGCGCGGCCCAGGGCGCACTGGACGCCGCCCGCCGCTATATGTTGGAGCGCCAGCAGTTCGGCACGCGCCTGGCCGAGTTCCAGGCGCTGCAGTTCAAGCTGGCCGACATGGCGACTCACCTGGTGGCGGCGCGTCAGATGGTGCGCCTGGCCGCCTGCAAGCTGGACGCGGGCGTGGCCGACGCCGGCACCTATTGCGCCATGGCCAAGCGCTTCGCCACCGACATGGGTTTCCAGATCTGCCTGGACGCGCAGCAGATACATGGTGGTTACGGATATTTGCGGGACTATCCTCTGGAGCGTCTGGTGCGCGATACTCGCGTGCACCAGATTCTGGAAGGGACCAACGAGATCATGCGTGTGATCGTGGCCCGCCAGCTGTTGGAAAAAGGAGCTGAACTACGATGAGCGATTCCGTGTTGTATGAGGAACGCGCGACCCGCAATGGCATGAAGATAGGGGTGGCGACGCTGAATGCGCCGCAGACCCTGAATGGTTTGTCGCTGGACATGGCGCGCAGCCTGACCCACCGGCTCAACGAATGGGCCCAGGATCCGGACGTGGCGCTGGTCCTGCTGCAGGGCGCCGGCGACAAGGCTTTCTGTGCCGGTGGCGATCTGCACGGGCTGTACCGCAGCATGCGCGAGACGGCCGGGCAGGGCGCTTGGGCCAATGTCTATGCGCGGGAGTTTTTCGAAGTCGAATACCGGCTCGATTATCAGATCCATGCCTACCCCAAGCCGATTCTGTGCTGGGGCCATGGCTATGTGATGGGCGGCGGCATCGGCTTGATGATGGGCGCCAGCCACCGGGTGGTCAGCGAGCATTCGCGCCTGGGCATGCCGGAAGTGTCGATCGGCCTGTTCCCGGACGTCGGTGGCAGCTGGCTGCTCAATCGCATGCCGGGCAGCACCGGGTTGTTCCTGGCCTTGACCGGCGCGCAACTGAATACGTCCGACGCCTTTTTTGCCGGCCTGGCGGATTTCCATGTGCGTCATGCGGACTGGCCGGCGCTGGTCGAATCCCTGCTGGATCAGCCCTGGGCGGGTGCCCGCGGTGGCGCCAGCACGGGGACGGAGGGGTCTTTCGCGCCGCGCTCGATCAACGATGGCCTGCTGCGCCGCGCGTTGATCGCGCTGGAGCCCAGCGAGACGCTGGAGCCGGGTCCGTTGCGCCAGCATTCCTACATGATCAACAACCTGTGCTCGGGGACTCGGCTGGATGAAATCCATGCCGAGGTGGCGGCATTGGCGGATCACGCCGATCCCTGGCTGGCGAAGGCCGCCAAGACCATGCTGGCTGGGTCGCCGGGGACGGTGCGCCTGGCGTTCACCTTGCAACAACGCCTGCGCCAGCGTTCGCTGGACGATGTCTTCCGCGCGGAGTATGTCGCGGCGCTGGTGGCCGCGGCGCATGGCGATTTCGCCGAGGGCATACGCGCGTTGTTGATCGACAAGGACCGGCAGCCACGCTGGCAGCCGGCCACGCTGGCGCAAGCCAGCGAGGTCTGGGTACAGAAGTTCTTCGAAGAACCCTGGCCTTCGCATATCCCTCATCCCTTGGCGGATCTGGGGACTTGATGGGATAGGCCCGTCGAGGCAGTGATGTGAGGGCTCTGAAAAGGGAGTTCCTTCAGGGCTTTCCATGCAGGGCAATGGTGTAAGGAACCTTAAAGAGGAAATTTCTTTCGGGGCTTGTCCTTCGAGGCAGTGATGTCAGGCCATTTGAAAAGGGAGTTCCTTCAGCGGCTTTCTCTTCAAGGCAGTGGTGTAAGGCACGGATGAAGGGAAAGTCCCTTTAGGGATTTTTCCTTTTTATCAAGCCTCTCGCTGAAGAGACGATTCTAAAAAGCAATGCCATCCAGGAGACAAAAACATGAGCAAGATCGCTTTCATCGGGTTGGGCAATATGGGCGGGCCGATGGCCTTGAACCTGATCAAGAGCGGGCATGACCTGACGGTCTTCGACTTGGTGCCTGCAAGCATCCAGGCCGCCCAGGCAGCGGGCGCGCATGCCGCGGCCTCGGCGCGCGACGCGGTGGCCGGCGCCGAGGTGGTGATTTCCATGCTGCCGGCCAGCCAGCACGTGGAAAAGCTGTATCTGGGCGATGACCTGCTGCAGGCCATCGATGCGTCCGCGCTGGTGATCGAATGCAGCACCATCGCCCCGGACAGCGCGCGTAGAGTGGCGGCGGCGGCCCAAGCTCGAGGCATTGCGATGATCGATGCACCCGTGTCGGGTGGCACGGGCGGCGCGATAGCGGGCACGCTGACGTTCATCGTCGGCGGTGATGCGGATGCGCTGGAGCGTGGCCGGCCTTTCCTGGAAAAGATGGGCAAGAACATCTTCCATGCCGGCGCGGCCGGTGCTGGCCAGGTCGCCAAGATCTGCAACAACATGCTGTTGGGGATCCTGATGGCCGGCACGTCGGAAGCCCTGGCCTTGGGCGTGGCCAATGGCCTGGATCCCGCGGTGCTGTCCGACATCATCGCCAAGAGTTCGGGTCGCAACTGGGCGACTGAACTCTATAACCCCTGGCCGGGCGTCATGCCGCAGGCGCCGGCTTCCAAGGAATATGCCGGCGGCTTCGGTACCGACCTGATGCTCAAGGACCTGGGCCTGGCCGCCGAAGCGGCGCTGTCGACGCGCTCGGCCACGCCTTTGGGCGAACTGGCACGCAATCTGTACGCTCTGCACAGCGCGGGCGGGCACGGCAAGCTGGACTTCTCCAGCATCGTGAAGCTGTATCAGCCGAAGCAGTAGACCCGTCGCGGGTCGCCGGCGACGCAAGGCCGCTGCATTGATAGCGGCGGCCTTGTCGTCCTTATCGGACAAGCCCACAGGCGTGAATCACCTGTTCTTTACGACATCGTTCCGACAATCCACGCTGCTCTGTGCTACAGCGGCGACGGGAACGGTGGCGCGAGGAGGGTGCCAAGCGTTCTTTCCGTCACGCTGCATGACGGCGTTTCGACGCGAAGCGGGTAGTATCGCTGCGTGCCAACTTCCCGTCATTTGCCATGCCGTCCAAGGAACATCATCGAATTTTCCGCAGCAACTGGCTGCGCGCCGCCGTCCTGGGGGCCAATGACGGCATCGTGTCCACGGCCAGCTTGATCGCTGGCGTGGCAGCCGCGGCCGGGGGCCAGCATGTGATTCTCACCGCGGGCCTGTCCGGCCTGATCGCCGGCTCCTTGTCCATGGCAGCGGGCGAATACGTGTCCGTCAAGTCGCAGTCCGATGTCGAGCATGCCGATCTGCGCCTGGAGCAGCGTTCGCTCAAGGGCAATTCGGCGGTGGAGCTGGAGGAGTTGACCGAGATCTACATCGGCCGCGGCCTGACGCGGGAACTGGCCGACCAGGTCGCCCGCGCCCTGACGGCGCACGATGCGCTGGACGCGCATGCACGCGACGAACTGGGTATTTCGGTGAGCAGCCGCGCGCAACCGGTGCAGGCCGCGTTCGCGTCAGCCTGTAGTTTCGCCGGGGGTGCGTTGCTACCGCTGCTGCTGGCGTTGGTCTTGCCCACGCCTTGGCTGTTGCGCGGCGTGATCGTCGGTTCGGTGGCCGGCCTGGCTTTGTTGGGCGTGGTGGCCGCCTGGGCCGGCGGCGCCCCCAAGGGCATCGCCGCCCTGCGTGTAACCGTACTCGGCTCCCTGGCCATGGCCATCACAGCCAGTGTCGGCGCGCTGTTCGGCGGCTCGGCGTAGGGGGAGGCCTGGAACCGGCCGACCTGTCTGACCGCGGGGGATTTTCCCTCTTCCTATGCCTCGGTTTTTATCAGAAAAGCACCTCGGATCAGCGTGCGGACGGGGACAGGCGACGGCCAGGGGTCGTGCAAGTGTCAGGTGAACGAATAGGGTAGCGGTCGTACATCGATCGCCGCGCCGTCGACGGCGCCCAGCCGCAGGCCGCCGGTTTCCAGCGCTGACAGCGTCGTTTCGAACAGGATGGCGGCGTCCGTCGCACCCGCGGCGTCGACCACCCGGCCGCAGGGCTCGTTCGGCTGGGCCGCATCGTAGACATCCGTGCCGGGGGCCACGTCGGCTGCCGCGACACCCGTGACGACGCCATAGGCCATGCGGCGCTTCACGGTTCCGCGGTAATGGCTGCGCGCCACGACTTCCTGGCCCGGGTAGCAGCCCTTGGTGAAGCTGACCCCGCCGATCAAGTCCAGGTTGACGGTCTGCGGGATAAACATATCCTGGGTGGAGGTGCCCACCCACGGTACTCCCGCAGCCAGATCGGCGGCGCGGCTATGGTCGGCATCCCCCAGCGCCAGGCACTTCAGCAGCGCGCCATCGGGCGATTCCAGGCGATCGAGTTGCGCGTCGCTGGCAATCCACCACCAGCGGGTGGCCGTCGCGTCGGCGCCGGGCGCCGCGATCCACGTGCCGCTGGGCAGATTGGTCCGCTGCCAGGCGGTGCGCGGCAGTTCGCCGCCGGCGGCACGGCCCAGGGCGTCGATATCGGTCGCGTCCCAGACGGCGGCCACGCGCAGCGACGACACCGCTATCTTGGCCTTGGCGCGCAGCACGAACATGCTCAGGCGCTTGGCCAGCGCGGCCGCGACGTCCGCGCGCACCAGGGCATGGAATACCGCCGGCGCGGGAACGGCCGCCGCGCCCGGCGCAACCACCGCGGCACCAGCGGCACCAGCGGCACCAGCGGCACCAGCGGCACCAGCGGCACCAGCGGCACCAGCGGCACCAGCGGTCGCCGGAGCGTGAACCTCGGCTCCTTCCGCTTCGCGCCACATCACCATGGTCGCCAGCAGGCGCCCCTTGGCGGTGCAATAGCCGGCCAGGGCGGCCCGCGTACTGTCCAGCCCGGTCAGGTCCTGGGTCAACTGGCCGTGCAGGAAAGAAATGGCGTCGGCGCCACTGGCGCTGATCACTTGCAGGTCGGGCAAGGGGGCGCAACGCGCTATGCCCTGCGCGGAATCGGGGATGGCTTCGAAAAATGCGTGCATGATTTCGGCGATGGCGATCGGACGGGTGTTTCGTCTGAAACAAAAGACTGGCGGAAGCGGACATGATACCCGCCGCCGGCCGGGCGGCAGGAACGCGCCATCCAGATACCCGCTCTCATCCGGGCGGCAGCGGCGCGCAATCCATTAAACTCCCAAGTCTGATGATGAAGCGATCGATTTACTATTTCCTGATATGCCTGCTCCTCGTAGTGGTGGCCCTGGCCGCCGCCTGCGGAGGCGCCTGGTTATGGATGAACCAGCCGTTGCGGATGGCGTCCGACCGGGTCGACTTCGTGGTCGATCCAGGCTCCAGCCCGCGTGGCGTGGCGCATGCGGCCAACACGGCCGGGATCACCCTCTGGGAGGATGGTTTCGTCTGGATGGCCCGGCTCAGCGGACGCGACAAGCTGATCAAGGCGGGCGGCTACGAGGCCATACGCGGCGATACGCCCTGGCTGCTGCTGGAACGCCTGGCGCGCGGCGACGTCAACCAGCGCCAGGTGACCTTCGTGGAGGGCTGGAGCTACAAGCAGATCCGCCAGGCCTTGCGCGACAATCCGGATATCAAGCAGACCTTGGCCGGCGTCGATGACGCCGAGATCCTGCGCCGACTGGGGTCCAGCGCATCCAGCATGGAAGGGCTGGTGTTTCCCGATACCTATCTGTTCACGCCCGGCAGCAGCGACTTCGACATCATCCGCCGCGGCTATCAGGAAGGCCAGCGCATCCTGGCGCAGACCTGGGACAAGCGCGTGCCCAACGCGCCGGTCACGACGCCTTACGAGGCCTTGGTCCTGGCTTCCATCATCGAAAAGGAAACCGGGCACGGACCGGACCGCACCCGCGTGGCGGGCGTGTTCGCCAACCGTCTCAAGGAAAACATGCCTTTGCAGACCGACCCCACCGTCATCTACGGCATGGGCGATAACTACGAAGGCAAGCTGCGCAAGCGCGATCTGCAGACCGACACGCCGTGGAATACCTACACGCGCGCCGGCCTGCCGCCCACGCCCATCGCCAGCCCCGGCCGCCTGGCGCTATTGGCGGCGGTGCAGCCGGAGCAGCACAAGTATCTTTATTTTGTTTCGCGCGGCAATGGCACCAGCGAGTTTTCCGTCAACCTGACGGAACACAACCGCAACGTGTCGCGCTATATCCTGGGACGCGATCGACAGCAATGACCACAAGGGGACGATTCCTGACGCTGGAAGGCGTAGATGGCGCCGGCAAAAGTACGCACGTGCAGTGGCTGGCTGACGAATTACGCCGCGCCGGCCTGACCGTACGCGTGACGCGCGAGCCGGGCGGTACCGATCTGGGCGAAAAACTGCGCGATCTGGTGCTGCACGAAGCCATGGGGCTGGACGCCGAGACCCTGCTGATGTTCGCGGGCCGTTGCGAACACCTGCGCCAGGTCATCGAACCGGCTTTGGCGCAGGGGGAATGGGTCCTGTGCGATCGCTTCACTGATGCCACTTATGCCTACCAGGGCGGCGGCCGTGAGCTGGGCGCCGAGCGCATCGCCGTGCTCGAATCCTGGATGCGGCCGGCCCTGCAGCCGGACCGCACCTGGCTGTTCGACGTGCCGCTGGAAGTGGCGCGCGCGCGCCTGGCGGATGCCCGCACGCCGGATCGTTTCGAACGCGAAGGCGCGGCGTTCTTTCAGCGTACGCGCGACGCCTATCACGCCCGCGCGCGCCAGCATCCGGAGCGCATCCGCGTGATCGATAGCAGCCGTCCGCTCGATGCGGTGCGCGAACAACTGCGCGACGAAGTGCGCGCGCTGCTGGATGTCCGTTCGGATGCCCGTTCAGATGCCAGTTCGGATGCTCGTCTGGATGCGCGAACATGAGCGCCGCCGGATCCGCTGCCAAGCCCGCCAACGTCGCGCGTTTCCTGCCCTGGCAGGAAGACATCGCCCGCAGCTGGTTGCAGCAGGGCGAACGCTTCGCGCATGCGTGGCTGATCCACGGCCTGGCCGGGATCGGCAAGCTGCAGTTCGGCGCGGCGGCGGCGGCCAGCCTGCTGTGCGAGTCGCCGCGTGAGGGCCTGGCCTGCGGCGCCTGCCATGCCTGCACCTGGGTGGCCGCCGGCAATCATCCGGACCTGCGCCGCGTACGGCCGGAGGCCATCGCGCTGGAAGAGGGGGCCGAAGCCGCCGCCGAGTCGGGCGATGACCCCGTTGAAACCACTGCCACGGGTGGCAGCAGCAAGCGCGCGCCGTCCAAGGAAATCCGCATCGACCAGTTGCGCGCCCTGGAGTCCTGGTTCAATACCGCGACCCATCGCGGCGGCTGGCGGGTAGCACTGATTTATCCGGCGCAGGCCATGAACGTGGTGTCCGCCAATGCCTTGCTGAAGGTGCTGGAGGAACCGCCGCCGCGAACCCTCTTCCTGCTGGTAGCGGACGCGCCCGACCGCCTGCTGCCTACGCTGCTGTCCCGTTGCCGGCGTTTGCCGCTGCCGACGCCAGCGCCCGAACAGGCGCGCGCGTGGTTGCAGTCGCAAGGGATCGACGACGCCGATGACTGGCTGGCAGCGGCAGGGGGCGCGCCGGTGGGTGCGCTGCGCCTTGCCCAATCGGGGGAATCCGCCTGTCCGGCGTGGCTGGAACAATTGCTGCTGCCGCTGTCCAGCGGCAAGGGTAGCGACATAGGTTCGCTGGCAGATCAGCTGGAGAAAATGCCCGCGGCCCAGTGGATAGATGCCTTGCAAAGGCTGTACGTCGACCTCATGTTGGCTGGAGCGGGCGCTGCGCCGCGTTACTTCCCCCGCCTGGCCGAACCGGTGGCGCGTACCGCCGCGCGGGCCCAGCCGGGGCGCCTGGCCGAGGCGGCGCGCTGGTTGACGCGCCAGCGCGCCCTGGCCGGGCATCCCTTGAATGCCAAATTGTTCGCCCACGCCGCACTACAGCGCGTGGTGCAATCCTGCCAGGCTTGAGCGGGCGGGAGCTTCAACACGTGTTTCACCTAGGCCTTACCGTTAACTATGTACGTTGATTCCCACTGTCACCTGAATTTCCCTGAGCTGGCGGCCGAGTTGCCCGCCATTCTCGATCGCATGGCGCAGAACCAGGTGACGCATGCGCTGGTCGTCAGCGTCAACCTGCCGGAATGGCGTGGCTTGATGGATCTGGTGGCGCCACACCCCAATCTGTGGGCATCAGTGGGCGTGCATCCCGACTACGAGGACACACATGAGCCCACCGCGGAGGAACTGGCTGAACTGTCCCAGGACGCCAAGGTCGTGGCTATCGGGGAAACGGGTCTGGACTACTACCGCCTGAGCGAGCCGCTGGACTGGCAGCGCACCCGCTTTCGCACCCACATCCGGGCCGCGCGCGAGACCAATCTGCCATTGATCATCCACACCCGCAGCTCGGCCGAGGACACGCTGAAGCTGATGCGCGAGGAAAACGCGGCGCAGGCGGGTGGGGTGATGCATTGCTTCACCGAGACCTGGGACGTGGCGCAGGCCGCCATCGACCAGAACTTCTATATTTCGCTATCCGGCATCGTCACGTTCAAGAACGCCACGCAGCTGCACGAAGTGGCAGCCAAGGTGCCCCTGGATCGCCTGCTGATCGAGACCGACTCGCCTTATCTGGCGCCGGTGCCGTATCGCGGCAAGGTCAACGACCCGTCCAAGGTGATCCACGTGGCGGAGAAGATCGCCGACCTTAGAGGGATTCCGGTGGCGGATGTGGCGAAGGCTTCAACGGATAATTTTTTCAAATTATTCAATAAGATAGTGAAGTAATCTAATGTCAATTCTTTAAAGTAAATTCGAGGTCTGCCGCCATGAACCGCTACCGTACTACCTACCGAGTGGACCGCGCGCTTGCCGGGCTGGGGCTGACGTTGGCCTGCGCTTTTACCGCCGTGCCGCCGGCGCAGGCGGCACGGGCCGCCGATGTCTGGATCTACATCGTCAATGACAACGTCGGCGACATGAAGGATTTGCTGGCGTCCGGCTGGGACCCCAATCAGAAGAGCAAGGGCCAGCCCGCCTTGATGCAGGCCGTGCGCGATGGGGCGTGGGGTGTTTTCGACGTGCTGGCCGCCGATCGCCGTACCGACGTGAACGCCGCCAACGGCAGCGATGAAACGCCGCTCATGTATCTGGCGCTGAAGGGCGAAACCAAGCGGGCGCAGGCCTTGATCGCACGGGGCGCCCAGGTCAACCGCCTGGGCTGGACGCCGCTGCACTACGCGGCATCCACCGGACAGGTGGAAACAGCCAAGCTGCTGCTATCCAAGCAGGCGATCGTCAATGCGCCGGGGCCGGATGGCACGACGCCGCTGATGATGGCCGGCCGCTCGGGCAATCAGCAGATGGCCCAGTTGCTGCTCAATGCAGGCGCCGACCCGACCAATCGCAGTTTGGCCGGGCTGAATGCCGCCGACTGGGCGCGCTCGGCGAAACAGGATACGCTGGCGCTGTGGCTGGATCAGGCGGCCAAGAACTATCACCCGGCGCGCGCGTCGACTTCGCCACCGGATGGCAACGCTGATTCAGCGGCAAATGCCGCGGCGCAGCCCCCATCACAACCGACGGGACAACCCGCGCCGTCGTCGGCACCGCCGACCGCTACGGCGCCGGCCGCCTCTCCCACGCCCGGCAATGACGGCCCCTCCTTGGGCGGCGTGTCCGGTGTCAGGCTGAATTCGTACGACGATCCGCCCAAGCGCTGACGCTAGATCCCCGATCACGGGTCCCGGTTCTCAGGTCCAAGGTCCGAGGCCCAAGACGCAAGGCCCGATCTTGACTCCGGATCGGGCCGCTCCGTCGGAAAACCTGAGATCCCGCCGGCCTCTCAGCGGGCAAACACGCTGTATGCGCGCAGGCGATGCCCATCGGGGTCCAGGGCGGTAAACGTATAACCGAAGTCCATCTTCTCGGGCGACTGGGCGATCTCGATGCCCAGCTTCGTCCATTGCGCATGGGTGGCGTCCACCGCTGCTTCATCCGGCAGGGTGAAGCCGATCTCGCTGCCGCCCACTGGCGTGGCGGCGGGAATGACGGCCTGGCGTGTCCATAATCCCAGCTTCAAGCCGCCGTCCAGCAGGAACAAATAGAAGGTGGGCGTGGCTTCGATGGGCGCCTTGCCCAGCACTTGCTCGTAGAAGCGCGCACTGCGTTCGGCGTTTTCGACGTACAGAATGATGTGATTGGGGTGAGTCATGGTGGTTCCAGTCAGAACAGATCCGGCAGCGGCCCGCCTATCGGACCGTCCGTGTTCAAGAGCCGCCATGCTAAATGCACACACTGTCAATTTTTGTCAGTAGCAGATGTCAGTAGTAGATCCCAGGCATCCATCCGGGCGAGGCTTTTTCCAACGCCAAGCCTCACGGCGTCACCGGAATCCCATGTTCCTCGCGCCATTGCTTCAGCAAGGCCAGCCGCCGTGCCGGGTAGCGTTCATCGATAGGCGTCAGTCCCATGATCCGGTCCACGCGGAAATGGCGGAGTGCGTCACGCCGTTCGCACCAGGCTCCCACCATGCGCATCGACTCGAAATAGCCCAGGACGAAGGGCCAGATGACCCGTTCACTTTCGCGCCCCTTTTCGTCGCGATAGCGGATGCTCACCTTGCGTTCCCGGCGTATGGCCTCGCGCAGCAGGGGCAGGTAGTCCTCGCCGCCAGCCAGCATATCGGCGGGCCCGATCAGCAACGCGCTGTCATGCAGGGACTGGCGCAGATCGGTGGGCAATACCGCCGCGATCTTGGCCAGCGCGTTCTGCGCGTCGCGCGCCAGGTCCGCGTCGGTGCGTTTCATCACCCAGCGGGCGCCCAGCATCAGCGCCTCCAGCTCACCCGCGGCAAACATCAGGGGCGGCAGCAGAAAGCCCGGCTGCAGGACATACCCCAGGCCCGGTTCGCCCTGGATATGCGCGCCCTGCGCCTGCAAGCTGGCGATGTCCCGATACAGCGTGCGCAGGCTGACTCCCAGTTCAGCGGCCAGCGCCTGGCCACTGACGGGGTGGCGATGGCGCCGCAGGCACTGCATCAATTCCAGCAATCGTTCGGCGCGTGACATGGTGAAGGGAAGGGCGGAATGAGCGACACGCCATGCTGCCAGAAATTGGCAGCCAAGGGGTGGCGTCGAATGTGCCGTCGGGTCAGGCCTCCATCCATCCTTGTCAGGGTGTCTTTCCGCATGTCTCCGGTCCTCCATGTTTGTCATTTTTACGCGGGGTTAACGGTCGGATGAGCCGTCAAAGAAGAAAGTTGCGCCGCCATGGATCCATATGGACCAAAAGGTCACTCAGCGGGGCACCTGAGTTAAGATGAATTCGGCTATGGCCCGCCCCAAGGCGCTCTTATGAGCACCCCAATACGGGCTCAGCCACGTCCCCCAACAAGGAGGTTTACCCCCATGCTAAAACTCAAAATCGCGGCGACCCTGGCCGCGCTTTCCGTTACCTGCCTTGCCGCGACCACACCGGCCGTGGCGCAGTCGAGCAGGCAGCTAGTGGTCGCGACCGATACTGCCTTCGTGCCGTTCGAGTTCAAGCAGGGCAATACCTATACGGGCTTCGACGTCGACCTGTGGGCGGCCATTGCCAAGGAATTGAACCTGAACTACAAGCTCCAGCCCATGGATTTCAACGGCATCATCCCTGGCCTGCAGACCAAGAACATCGACGCGGCCCTGGCTGGCATCACCATCCGCGACGATCGCAAGGCGGTCATCGACTTTTCCGATCCCTACTACGAAAGCGGCCTGAGCATTCTGGTCGGCGAAAAGAACAGCGACATCAAGACCGCCCAGGACCTGAGCGGCAAGGACGTCGCCGTCAAGACGGGCACCTCCACCGTGGACTTCCTGAAGTCCCAAGTGCCGGGTGCCAAGCTCAAACTGTTCCCCAACATCGATAACGCCTATCTGGAGCTGGCCACCGGGCGCGTCGACGCGGCGGTGCACGATACGCCCAACGTTCAGTATTACGCCAACACCGCCGGCAAGGGCCGGGTCAAGGTGGCGGGTAACGTGAAGAGCGGGGAATTCTATGGCATCGCCTTCCCCAAGGGCAGCGATCTGGTTCCGCAGGTCAACAAGGCCTTGGCCACGCTCAAGGCCAATGGCACATACGACGCCATCTACGCCAAGTGGTTCGGCAAGAAGCCCTGAGCTTCGCGCCTTTCCTGCAGTACGGCCGTCGCGTTTCCTGTGTCTGATTTTTTCGAACAGACCGCGGCGGTTCCATTTCAAATCCGGCGCACGCCGGCGTCTCTTCGTCCGCGACCCTGCGTGGACGGAGGGTCGCGGCGTTGGCGCCTTCCATGGGGATGCCTGTGAATTTCGATAGCTCCGTCATTTGGGATGCTTTGCCCAATCTGCTTGACGGTACGCTGATGACCGTCAAGATCACTTTCTGGGGTCTGCTCGGCGGCTTCATCCTGGGCGCGCTGGCGGGTGTCGCGCGCGCCTACGGCGGCATGGTGTTGTCCGCGATTGCCCAAGTCTATGTGGCAGTCATCCGCGGCACGCCGATTGTCGTGCAAGTGATGTTCATCTATTTCGCCTTGCCTTTGTTGATCGATGGCTTGCGCGTGGACGCCGAGTTGGCCGCCATCGGGACACTGATGATCAACTCGGGCGCCTATATCGCGGAAATCGTGCGCGGTGCGCTGTTGTCGGTCAGTAAGGGCCTGAAGGAAGCGGGCCAGGCGATGGGCTTGCCGTTCCACAAGATCCTGACGCACATCATCGGGCCGGTGGCTGTCCGCCGGATGATTCCACCGCTGGGCAATCAGTGCATCATCAGTCTCAAGGATTCGTCCTTGTTCATCGTGATCGGCGTAGCCGAGCTGACGCGGCAGGGCCAGGAAATCATGGCCAGCAATTTCCGCGCGGTTGAAATCTGGTCCGCCGTGGCCGTCATCTACCTGATCCTCACGGGCCTGATCGCGCTGGCCCTGCGGATCGCTGAGAAAAGGATGCGCATACTATGAGCATGGTTGAATTCCAGAATGTCACGAAGCGGTTTGGCGACTCCACCGTATTGCGCGGCATCAGCCTGAACATCGACAGCGGCGAGGTCGTGGTGGTGGTGGGGCCTTCGGGCTCCGGCAAATCGACCTTCCTGCGCTGTATCAACGTGCTGGAGTCCATCGAGGACGGCGATTTGCTGGTCGATGGCCTGAGTGTCAAGGGCACGCCGGCCGAGATCCGCGAAATCCGCCGTGAAGCGGGCATGGTGTTCCAGCAGTTCAATCTGTTTCCCCAGCTCACCGCGCTGGAAAACGTCATGTTCGGCCCCATTCATACGCGCGGCATGAGCCGTGATGAAGCACGCGCCGAAGCCGAGGCCTTGCTGGCCAAGGTGGGGCTGTCCGAGCGCATGGGGCATTACCCCTCCGAGCTGTCCGGCGGCCAGCAGCAACGGGTCGCCATCGCGCGTGCCCTGGCGATCAAGCCCAAGCTGATGCTGTTCGATGAGCCAACCTCGGCCCTGGATCCGGAGCTGCGGCACGAAGTGCTCAAGGTGATGCGCGATCTGGCGGAAGAGGGTATGACCATGGTGGTGGTGACCCACGAGATGGAGTTCGCGCGCAAGGTGGGCAGCCGCCTGATCTTCATCGACGGTGGCCAGGTGGCGCATGATGGTCCGCCCCAGGACCTGCTGTCCAATCCGCCCAGCCAGCGCTTGCGGGACTTCCTGCAGCACGTCAGCTGAGCCGGCTTCGCGGCGGTGGCCATGCATGGCATGGCGCCGACGTGAAAAGGGGGGATCTCGTTGCGCGAGATCCCCCCTTTTTTTTCGTGACACTAGCCCTTCACACGCACGATCTTCTGCACCTGCGGCACATGCCGTATCGCACGGATGACCTGCGCCAGATGCTTGCGGCTGTCTACCTGCACCGTCAGGTGCAAGGACACCGTGGAGACCGCGTCGTCATGCATGGTGACGTGCACGATATTGGCGTCCGTTGCCGTGATCTCGGCGGCCAGGCGGCCCAGTACGCCCCGTTCATTGCGCGTGACGATGTCCAGCCGCGTCGACAGGTGTTTGGCGGTCTGGGCATCCCAGGCCACATTGATCCAGCGTTCCGGCTCCCGCGTGCGCTGCCGCATGGCGACAGGACAATCGGCGACGTGCACGACCAGTCCGTGGCCCAGCCGCATGCCGGCGATGATGGCGTCGCCGGGCAGCGGGCCGCAGCAAGGCGCCAACTGCACTGCCTGGCCCTCGTTGCCCTGAATCAGGATGGGGGCGGCGCGCGCCGCGGTGATCTCATCGACGACGCCCGCCGTGGTGGCCACCAGGTCATGCTCGGGCGCGAAGCGGCGTGCGACCACGGCGGCCAGCCGCTTGCCCAGGCCGATATCGGCGAGGATCTCGTCGCGCGACGCGGCGCCGGTGCTGCGCGCCAGTTTCTCCCAACTGGGATCGCTGGTCGCCGGCAGTTGCAGATGCAATTCCTGCAAGGCCTGGCTCAGCAGGCGCTCGCCGAACACCACCGACTCGGCGTATTTGACCGTGCGCAGGTAGTGGCGGATTTCCGAGCGCGCACGGCCGGTGCGCACATAGTTGAGCCACTGTGCATTGGGCCGTGATGCCGGCGAGGTGACGATTTCCACCGTGTCGCCGCTGGCCAATTCAGTGCGCAGAGGCACGAATTCATTGTTGACCTTGGCCGCCACCGCCTGATTGCCGATGTCGGTGTGGATCGCGTAAGCGAAGTCCACCGGCGTCGCCCCGCGCGGCAACGAGATGATCTTGCCGTGCGGCGTGAAGACATAGACCGCATCGGGGAACAGGTCGACCTTGACGTGCTCGAGAAACTCGCCCGAGTCGCTGTTCTGGCTCTGGATGTCCAGCAGCGACTGCAGCCATTGGTGGGTGCGCTTCTGCAGGTCGTTGAGCGATACGTCCGTGCCCTTGTACAGCCAGTGCGAGGCCACGCCTTCCTCGGCCACGTGATGCATGTCGCGCGTG
Organism: Bordetella sp. LUAb4; assembly: GCF_021325795.1. Classification (GTDB taxonomy): domain Bacteria; phylum Pseudomonadota; class Gammaproteobacteria; order Burkholderiales; family Burkholderiaceae_B; genus Bordetella_C. The sequence continues at coordinate 34,111 of NZ_JAHPZX010000004.1, forward strand.
CGGAACTGGAATTCCACGGGCGTGCCGTAGGGGCCCACCAAGGTGGTGTGCAAGGACTGATAGCCGTTCACCTTGGGAATGGCGATATAGTCCTTGAACTTGCCGGGTACCGGCCGGTAGAGCTGATGCAGCGTGCCCAGCGCCAGGTAGCATTCCGGCAGGGTATGGACGATGACGCGGAAGCCGTAGATATCCAGTACTTCGGAAAACGTCTTCTTCTGATCGACCATCTTGCGATAGATGCCGTACAGCGTTTTCTCGCGGCCGGTCACTTCGGCTTCGATCCCTGCCGCCGGCAGCGCCGCGCGCACGGCGTCGGCAATCTTGGTGATCACTTCGCGCCGGTTGCCGCGCGCGGCCAGCACCGCCTTGTACAGCACCTGGTAGCGGTTCGGGTACATGGCGGCGAAGCACAGATCCTGCAATTCGCGGAATAGCAGGTTCAGGCCCAGCCGATGGGCGATGGGCGCGTAGATGTCCAGCGTTTCGCGGGCGATGCGGCGGCGCTTTTCGGGCGTCACCGCGTCCAGCGTGCGCATATTGTGGACACGATCCGCCAGCTTGATCAGGATGACGCGCACATCGCGCGCCATCGCCAGCAGCATCTTGCGGAAGCTCTCGGCCTGCTGTTCGGCCTTGGTGGCGAAGTCCAGCCGGTCCAGCTTGGACAGGCCGTCGACCAATTCCGCCACTTCAGGGTTGAAGCGTTCGGCCAGTTCCGCCTTGGTGACGCCCTGGTCTTCGATGACGTCATGCAGCAGCGCCGCCGACAGCGCATTGGCGTCGAGCTTCCAGCCGGCACAGATTTCCGTGACGGCGATGGGGTGCGAGATATAAGGTGAACCGCTGGCGCGGAACTGCCCCAAATGGGCTTGATCGGCGAAGCGGTAGGCTTCGCGCACGCGCTCGACGTCTTTCTTTTCCAGATAGCCGCTGATGATTTCAGTCAGCGGGGCCAGCGACGCAACGGGAGACGCCGGTGCATCGACTGCCTCCTGGGCAGCCGCCTCGGCGGGCGAGGGCGGGGTCTTGCGATTTTTTTTACCAGGCCTGCGACCCAGGCGGGAACCCGCGCGTAGCGCGGCGAGCAGGCCGGTAGAAGCGTACTTCAGTCCGGGAAATGCCATGCGAGCCACCCCCCGGATGAGATCAGGTCGGGACTTTGCGCAGCATTTCGATGCCGGTCAGGCCGGAGGCGATCTCACGCAACGCGGTCACGGTGGGCTTGTCCTTGCTGTCCAGGCGCGGTGCGTGGCCTTGGGCCAATTCGCGCGCACGATACGTGGCGGCCAGGGTCAGCGTGAAACGGTTGGGGATCTGGTTCAAACAATCTTCAACGGTAATACGGGCCATGAATGAGTCACCTGATACGTGCAAATAATGAAACCGCGTCGCCGGTTAGGGCGGGACGCGGCGGAGAGGCGTCTTTTGTGGTGCGTCTTTAGTGGGGTGCCGAGATGCCTAATTGCGAAAACAATTGGGCGTGTCGGACAGCCTGCGAGGAAAAACGCAAGCGGGCCGCGCTGACGATTTGGACAAGCTGCAGCAGGGCCACGCTAAATTCTTGATTAATAATAACATATTCGCACTCGGGCGCATGGGCGATTTCCCCGCCGGCGCCCAGCAGGCGGCGCGCGATGACTTGGGGCTCGTCCTGGCCGCGTGCTTTCAGGCGTGCTTCCAATTCCTCGATGGACGGCGGCAGGATGAAAATGCCGATGGCCGCCGGGAAACGCTGGCGCACCTGGCGCGCGCCCTGCCAATCGATTTCGAGTAGCACGTCACGGCCCAAGCGTGTGGCGTCGTCGATGCGGTCGCGTGGCGTGCCGTAGAAATTGCCGTGCACTTCGGCCCATTCCAGCAACGCGTCCTGGTCGCGCAGGCGCATGAATTCCTCTTGCGACACGAAGCGGTATTCGCGGCCGTCGACTTCACCGGGACGCGGGGCGCGGGTGGTGCAGGAAATGGACAGGCTGATGGTGGGGTCCTGCTTGAGCAGGGCGCTGACCAGGCTGGACTTGCCCGCGCCGCTGGGCGCGACAACCATGAAGACGTTGCCGTAAGTAGTGGACATGGCGATATATAGGGGTGTGTGCCGGCTTTTGCCGGGATTGCCGAGTAGCGAAGGATACCAAATCGTCCTGCGCGGGAGTAGGATCGCGCAATCTTCCAAGGAGGCTTTGAATGCAAGCGAATGACGAGCGTGGCAACGGCAAAGTGGCGGTGGTGACGGGAGCGGGGAGCGGCATAGGCCGGGCAGTCGCACTGCAACTGCTGGGAGAGGGCTACCAGGTGGTGCTGGCGGGGCGCCGCGCGGATGCCTTGGAAGCGACGCGCGCCGCCGCCGGCACGGCGGCGCAACGCGCGATCGCGGTGCCTACCGACGTTTGCGTGGAGGCCTCCGTGCGCGATCTATTCGACGTGGTGCAGAGCCGCTGCGGCCGTCTGGACGTGCTGTTCAATAACGCCGGGCGCGGTGCGCCGGCGGTGCCCATCGAGGACTTGCCGGTGGATGTCTGGCGTAACGTGGTCGATACCAACCTGACCGGCATGTTCCTGTGCGCGCAGGCGGCCATCCGCATCATGAAGGCGCAACAGCCGCAAGGCGGCCGCATCATCAACAACGGTTCGATTTCCGCCCATGCGCCGCGGCCGTATTCGATCGCCTACACGGCCACCAAGCATGCGGTGACGGGGCTGACCAAGTCGATTTCGCTGGATACCCGGCAGTACAACATTGCCTGCGGCCAGATCGATATCGGCAATGCCGCGACGGAAATGACGGATCGCATGGTCAAGGGTGTGCTGCAGCCGGATCACTCGGTCCGCGCCGAGCCGCGCATGGACGTGCAACACGTGGCCCGGGCGGTGGGCTCGATGGCTGCACTGCCGCTGGACACCAACGTGCAGTTCATGACCATCATGGCCACCAACATGCCGTTCGTGGGACGCGGCTGACAGGGGACATGAACAGGCCCGATTTCCAAGAGAAATCGGGCCTGGAATCAGGCCTGGATATCGACGGGATGAAGGCTCGGTTTCCTTGGAAACCGAGCCTTTTTCACACCACCAGCTATCCTGGACGGTGAATTCAGCGGTTGGCGACCTGTACCTGCTGGTTCTCGCCAGGGCTCAGATAGCGCCGGGCGCCATTGAAGTGCTTGGCCCAGTACGACGTATCCAGATCATCGACGCGCACGGTCGCCCCGCGGGTGGGCGCATGCACGAACTGGTTGTCGCCAATGTAGATGCCGACGTGCGAGGTGCGGTAGCTGACCACTTTCTTGGCTTTCTTGCCCTTGCCCTTGCGGGAGGTCGTGGTGCTGCCGAAGAAGACCAGGTCGCCCGGCTGCAATTGGGCGACGCTGATGGGCTTGCCTTCGCTTTGCTGCGAAGCCGCATGGTGGGGCAACGCCACGCCAGCGACTTCCTTGAAGACGTAGGCGACCAGGCCGCTGCAGTCGAAGCCGCCATCCGAACCATCGCCGCCCCAGGAATAGGGCGTACCGATGGCGTCCAGCCCAGCTTCGACGACACGGTCGCGCAGGGTGGGAACGGTGGGGACATTATTGGGGGACAGGCCTTGCAGGTTACCGAGGGCCTCGGTAACGATCATGGCGTTCGCGGCGGCCGGAATCGCGGCCAAAGCGGCGATGGACAGGCAGGCTGCGGTCAACAGGGTACGGGGGAGAGATGCTCTTCTCGTCGGCGGCGTCATAACTTCACTTCAGAAAATGGAGTGCTAATGGCGTGGCTTCAACAACGTTCAAGCCGGCGAAGGTACTGAATTCGGGGTACTGCCAAGGGGGTACTGCTGGGTCGTACTGGTACTCGTCTTACCGGTGCTGCGGGGTACTGCGAGGGGTACTCGGGGACGTGCTCAGTGCATACAGCCACTGTCAGGCACGAGACGTGAATCGCAATAAATTCAGCCTATGCAGCCGATACGAAATCACTAAGTGGGTCGGATTATATACCATTGAAAGATTGTTACGCTTATATTCTTATTCTGCGTACTTCAGGGATTTCCCGCGTATGTTCTGACAAGTGGCTGGCAAATAGGGGTCGGATTGTCATCAAAAGGACGTCTGAATTTAACGAAGTTGTCAGCTTGTTTCAGGGTTCCATGTAATTTCTTCCGAGATATTTCGGCGTTCATTTGTACTTTCGGGACTTTTCCGACACCGTATGACCGGGCGGCGGAAGGCCCGTGGGCCTCCGCCTATGACGCCTGCTTATTTAGAAACTGGCGCGCATGCCCACCATCACCGCCCGTCCGCCTTCCGGCGCCACGTCCCGCAGGACCGACGTGGCGTAGCGGATTTCCTGGTTGGTCAGGTTGATTCCCCTCAAGTAGGCCAGCCATTGCGTCTGGCCCACCTTGAAGGCGTAGCTGGCGTTGGCGTCGAGCCGGTAGTAGCCGGTCGTGGACGTGTCGTTGTCCGGCCGGCGATGTTGGGCGAAGGCCTTGGTCACCGACACGCCGGCGCCCCAGGGGCCGTAGGTGTAGTCCAGGCCCACGCCCAAGCGCAGCGGCGGAATGCGCGGCAGCGGCTCGCCGGTGTTGCTGTTGCGGGCGTGCGTGTAGTCGCCCGACAGGTTGAGGTCCAGCGCGTGACCGCCGCTTTCCAGCACGCGCATCGAGGTGTCCGCCTCGAAGCCGTAGAAGTCCGCGGGCACGGCGCGGTAAACGGCCTGGGACAGGGCGTCGTCCGCGCCGGGCGGCACGATTGCGCCATCATCGTCGGCGAACAGGCCCGTATTGGCTTCGGTGATGTAGTTGCGGAAGTGCGTATAGAACACACCGAAGTTGCCCTTGTTGGGCCCATTCTTGTAGCGCAGTCCCAGATCGCCGGAATAGGAACGTTCCTTGTTCAGGCCGGGATCGCCGATCAGGTACTGGCCGGTGGCTTCGTGCGGCCCGTTGGCGTACAGCTCATAGAACGTCGGCGCGCGTTCGGTATAGGCGGCGTTGGCCGCCACGGACCAGCGGCTGTCCAGCTTGTAGATGGCGCCCAGGGCGAAGCTGCCCGCCGTGAAGTCGCGCTTGGCGGCGCCGAGGAAACGATCGTTGCCGCCGGCCGAGGGATCGAGACGCGTGTATTCCAGGCGTCCGCCCGCGCTCAGCGTCAGGCGCTCGTTGACCTTCCATTCCTCCAGGGCGAACAGGGCGAAGTTGTTGGTGTCGGTCGAGGGCACCAAGGCCTCGTCGCCGAGCGCGGAGAACTGCGTCTGGCTGATCTGCAGGCCGATCGACCCGCTGACCGGACCCAGGTCGCGATGGCGCGCCTCGATGCGGGCTTCATAGCCACGGTTCTTGAAGATGGTACCGGTTTCGCCGTCGTCCACTTCCTTGTGCTGGTAGTCGGTGTAGGCGAAGTCCGCCTTCATGCTTTTGAAGAAGCCGTCGAGGTCGCGGATTTCGCCGCTGGCACCGAAGCGGTTCTGGCGCATTTTCAGGCGCACGGAATCCTCGGCCACCGAGCCGTAGTCGGAATCGTAGCCGCTGTAGGACAGGCCGGCGTAGCCGCTGTCGCCGGTCCAGGACATGCCCACGCCACCGCCATGCACGCTGCCGTCGCTATTGGGCAGGTGATCGCGCGGACCATTGTCGCCGTCGTCGTTCTGGCCGCGGATGTTGCTGGAGTCCGCATAGCCGGGGATGCGCAGTTCGTGCGTCCTGCGGGTGTAGGCATCGGCGCGGATGGCGAATTTGCCGTCGCCGCCTTCCACCTGCACGGCACCGCTGCGGTCGTCGTTGGCGCCGCCCCAGTCGCCCTGGGCGGTGCCGTGGATGCCGTCGATGGGTTCTTTGGGAATGCGGTCGTCCAGCACGTTGACCACGCCGCCGACGGCATTGCCGCCGTAAAGCAGGGCGGCGGGGCCGCGGATCACTTCAATGCGGCCGGCGCTGATGGGGTCGATCGGCACGGCGTGGTCGAACGACAGTGACGACGCGTCGACGGAACCCAGGCCGTTGTTCATGATGCGGATGCGGTCGCCGTCCAGGCCGCGGATGATGGGGCGTCCGACCATGGGGCCATAGGTGGTGGTCGACACACCGGGCAGGCCGTTGAGCGTCTGGCCCAGCGTCCCCTCGCGGCGCAGGTCGAGCGCCTTGCCTTCGAGGACGGACGTTGGCGACGTCAGCGCATCATTGCCCAGCGGATTGCCGGTGATGATGATCGGAGACAGGTCGGTGGTGGGCGAAGGAGTGGCTGAGGTAGTGGGCGAATTCGCGGGTGAATTCGTGGGTGAATTTTTCGGCGAGGTGGCGGATGACGTGGTGGTGCGTGCGGACGGCGCGGTGGCGGCGGCCGGGGCGGGTGCCGAGGCGGCGCCGGGCGCGCTTTGGGCCCAGGCCGCAGGCGAGACCCAGCACAGCGCCAGGGCTAGCGGAGTAAGGGCGCCGAGACGGCGGGTGGATTGCGCCAGGCGCACAGCGCGGCGCGCCGGCAGGGCGTGGGCGGTGGCGGTGGCGGATGAGAAGGGGGAGGGCACGAAGGACATGCGTGGATCCGCGGTAAATGAGCAAGCAGGTAAGAGGGCGCGGCGCAAGCAGCAGATCGCGCCAGCCTGGCCGGCTATTCATTGCCGGGAAGGCTGGCGATCAGGCGCTGACGCCGAGTAAGACCGAGCTGCGTTCGACGGTGCCGGGTTAACGGGGTCGAGTTAGCGGGGCGAGTTGACGGTGCCGGGTTAACGGGGTCGAGTTAGCGGGGCGAGTTGACGGTGCCGGGTTAACGGGGTCGAGTTAGCGGGGCGAGTTGACGGGGTCGAGTCAACGGTGCCGAGTTAACGGTGTCGAGTTAACGGTGCCGGAAGTGGGCTCTTACGCTTGCGCGGGCGGGGCGCGCGGCAGGATCCACGGGCTGCGCGCGAGCAGGGCGGGGCGCGGCGTAGGGACGACGTGGGGAAGCAGGGAGGGCGGCGGCAACGCCAGCAGCGGGGCCGGCGTTAGAACATGGTCGAGAACCTGCCACTCGTCGCAAGTGTGGCAATGGGCATCGGGACCTTGGCCGTCGTCATCGTCGGTCGCGGCAATCGCGGCATCCGCGTGATAGGCGGTATCGCCCGTGATTGAAGCGCTGTCGATGTTCGAAGCGATGTCGACGTTCGAAGCAGTGTGGACGTTCGAAGCGATGTCGACGTTAGAAGCAGTGTCGACGTTCGAAGCGATGTCGATGTTCGAAGCAATGTCGACGTTCGGCCTACCGGCTGCTTTCGAAGCGGTTCCCGTCGCCGTTTGCAGCGCGGCCAGCACGCGTAGCGGCGCGTGACCCAGGTGGGTCATCGCATGCAATGTGGCGCCGACCGGCGTGAGCACCAGCATCAGCACCGCCCAAGCCAGCAGCGCTGCATGGCAGCGCGCTAGCGGATGTGGACGGTGGCGTCGGGGCTTCATTACGGGCACTGGAAGAGAAGACGGCGGGCGGTCGCGGCCGCTAAGCCGTAACGACACGGCAGGGAGCGGAAGGGAATCCCGATGTGTCCGGGCTTCAGCCGATGGCGTGAATGTCCATTAACAAGAAGCCAGGATCGTGAAATTTTCGTAATGATATATTATTTCACTTCGCTTTGGGTCCTTATATCAGGGGTCCGTATTCCTGGCCCAAATCGCGGTTCAACACACTGACCACTGTCAGACCTGCATCAGATGCATCAGATGCGTCAGTTGGGGCGGATATCGCAGATACCGCAGATACCAGATACCAGATACCAGATAAGGCAGATACGGCAGATACGGCAGATACGGCAGATACGCCAGTTGCACCAGATACGCCAGTTTCACCAGATGCGTTGGCTGTGTCGCTGGCATGGCGTAGCAACGCTGCACAGCGACGCACGGCAGCTCTCCTGGCGCCTACAATGGCGCGGGCGGCGTACGCCAGCCGCCGGCCATGCCGACGCCCCGGGCGGTTCGCAACCCCGGGCGCGCCGGCGGGCATCCTTCTTCCTGGGTGGCCCGGCGCGGCTGCCCGTGTGGGTGTTCCTTCATGATCGTTCGTCCCAAGACTACCTGGTTCCGGATGCTGTTCGTCTGGCACGGGTCGGTGCTCAATCGCATCCTGGCGCCGCTGTTCATCAACTTCCTGCTGGGTCTGCTGGCGGTCTGGGGCGCGACCCATGCGGCGCATTTCTTTCCGCATTTGAATCCGGTGCCGTTTTCCCTGATCGGCGTGGCACTGGCGATCTTCGTCAGCTTTCGCAACAACGCCTGCTATGCGCGCTATTGGGAAGCTCGCATGCTGTGGGGCGGCATGAAGAACCAGGTGCGCGACTTCGCGCGTTTCGTCATCACGATTCCTGGCCTGCACAAGGACGACCCGCAAGTCACCCGGGCCCTGAATCTGATGGTGGCCTTCGTCTACACGCTCAAACACCAGCTGCGCGATACCGATCCGCGCGCCAACCTGGCGCGCCTGCTCGATGCGGATCTGGTTGAAGAGATCCTGCGGCGCGACTGCCGGCCGCAATACGTGCTGGAATGCCTGCAGCAGCACTTGGTGGCGTGGCATGGCCAGGGACGCTATGGCGACATCCTGCTGGAATCGGGGCTGCGCAAGCTGGACACCTTGAATGGCGTGCTGGGCGGCTGTGAGCGCATACGCGGCACGCCCTTGCCCTATGCGTATGACGTGCTGCTGCATCGCACGACCTACTTCTACTGCGCACTGTTGCCCTTCGGCCTGGTTGGCAGCATAGGCGTGGCGACCCCGGTGATTTCCGTATTCATCGCGTACGCCTTCCTTGCCTGGCACGCCATCGCCAGCGAGCTGGAAGATCCCTTCGGCGAGGAGCCCAACGACCTGGCGTTGGCCGCGCTGGCGGTCGACGCTGAACGCGCGCTGCGCCAGGCCGTGGACGCGCCGGATATGCCGCCCCGCGTGCAACCGGACGGATGTTTCCGCTTGCGCTGACCCGGCCTGGCGCATTCACGGAAATTGGCACGCGCCAGATCGGAAACGTCTGATTCACCCCGGTAAGGGGCGATTCTATATTCGCGATTCCAGCCACAAGATTCGTGGTGTGGCCACTACGCGAGTTCATTCCATGATCGTTCGTTCCAAGACGACTTGGATCAGACTGCTGTTTTCCCGGCACGGTTCAATGTTCAAGTACATTGCCGCGCCACTGAGCCTGAATCTGCTGCTGGCTCTGTTGGCGGTTTATGGGGAACACGTCGATCCCATTTGTTTCATGCACGTGAGCCCCATTCCTTTCTCGTTGATCGGGGTGGCGCTGGCGATATTCGTCGCTTTCCGCAATAACGTCTGCTATGCGCGCTTTTGGGAAGCGCGCACACTCTGGGGCACCATGAAGAACACGGCGCGCGATCTTGCGCGCTTCTTCATCACCGCACCGGATCTGCCCAAGGACGATCCTGGCGTCAAACGGGCCATCAACCTGCTGGCGGTCTTTCCTTACGCGCTCAAGCATCAGTTGCGTGGCACCGATCCACGTCCCAGCCTGACCCGCCTGTTGGACCAGGAACTGGCGCTGGATATCCTGCGGCGTGAATGCCGCGCGCAGTATGTGTTGGAGTTGCTGCAGCAACAGCTGGTGCAGTGGCATCGGGAGGGGCGTTACGGGGACGTGCTGCTGACCGCCGGGCTGCAGCGACTGGACGTCCTGAGCGGCGTTCTCGGTGGCTGCGAACGGATACGGGGCACGCCGGTCCCTTACCCCTATGATGTGCTGCTGCATCGAACGACGCACGTCTACTGCGCCGTGCTGCCTTTCGGACTGGTCGGCAGCCTGAGCTGGGCCACGCCGTTCATTTCCGTGTTCATTGCGTATGCCTATCTGGCCTGGCACGCCATCGCGACGGAGCTGGAAGAGCCTTTCGGCGAAGAGCCCAACGATCTGGCCCTGGCGGCGATGGCGGTCGACACCGAACGCGCGCTGCGCCAGGCCGTCGACGCCGTCGTCCTGCCGGCGCGTTTGACGCCGGACCGGCAATTCAGGCTGCATTGAAGGACGCGCGCCGGCATAAGTACATAGTCACTCGGTATTTTTCCCTTGCGCCTCGCGCTGCAAGAATCCGCTCTTTAAGCGGACGCGCGAGGCGTATCGATGACAGGCACGGTTTCCATTGCCGGCACGCAGGCCCTGATCCGGCTGGATGCGGTGAGCAAGTCCTTCAACGTGGACGGCGGCCGCTACGACGCGGTCAAGCAAGTGACGCTGGCGGTTCAGCGTGGCGATATCTACGGATTGATCGGTAAGAGCGGCGCCGGCAAGTCGACGCTGCTGCGTCTGATCAATCTGCTGGAGCGGCCCGATACGGGGACGGTGCAAGTCGATGGCGTTGCGCTGACATCCTTGTCCAAGCGCGACCTGCGCCGTGCGCGGCAGTCCATCGGCATGATCTTCCAGCAGTTCAATCTGCTGCAGAACCTGGACGTCTTCGAGAACGTCGCCTTGCCGTTGCGCGTGCACGGCGGCCGCGGCCGCGCGGCGATCGAGCAGCGCGTCGCCGAATGTCTCGACATCGTCGGGCTGCAAGAGAAAGCACGCGTCTATCCCGCGCAATTGTCCGGCGGGCAGAAACAGCGCGTGGCAATCGCGCGAGCGCTGGCCAGCGAACCCGCCGTGCTGCTATGCGACGAGCCGACTTCGGCGCTGGACCCCGAAACCACCCGTTCCGTGCTGGCGGTGCTGCGCGACATCAACCGCCGCCTGGGCGTGACCATCGTCATCGTCACGCACGAATTGGCCGTGGTGCGCGCGCTATGCCGTCACGTGGGTGTGCTGGAGAACGGGCAGTTGATCGAGCAGGCCGAGATCTCGCGCAATGGCGTGGCGCTGCAATCGGCGCTAGGTCGCGAGCTGGTGCGCGAGGCTTACCAACCCTATGAAGAGGTGGCCTGAATGTGGCAGACCTTGATCGACCTGGCGCCTGAACTGCTGGTGGCGGTGGGGCAGACCTCCCTGATGCTGGGCATCGCCCTGGCGGCGTCGCTGCTGATCGGCGGACCGCTAGGCATTCTGATCTTCCTGACGGGGCCGGACCAATCGCTGGCGCATCGTGGCGTGCACCGGGTCGTTGGCTGGATCGCCAATACCGTGCGTTCCTTTCCCTTCATCATCCTGCTGGTGGCGCTGGTGCCCTTCACCCGCCTGGTGGTGGGAACGTCCATTGGTCCCGTGGCCGCGGCGGTGCCGCTGTCGTGCGCGGCGATTCCGTATTTCGCGCGGCTGGTCGAGCAATGCCTGCGCGAGGTGCCGCGCGGCGTGATCGAGGCGGCGCACGCGGCCGGCGCGTCGGAATGGCAGATCATCGTGCGGGTGTTGCTGGTGGAGGCGCGCTCGGGGCTGGTGCTGGCGACCACCGTGCTGGCGGTGAGCTTTCTTTCCTATTCCGCCGTGGCGGGCGTGGTGGGCGGGGGTGGCATCGGCGACCTGGCCATCCGCTATGGCTATTACCGCTTTCAGACCGACGTGATGGTCATCACCGTGGCGCTGCTGGTGGTGCTGGTGCAGATCATTCAGTTCACGGGCAACACCATCGCGCGTCGCATCGACAAACGATGACTCTCTTTTGATGACCCGCTTTCAAGGCGGCGCTGTCCCTCCGCGGGCTGCCACCGTCCTATCGGCCGCTAATGGCCATTCCTTCCTGGAGCATATGTATGCGAGTCTTTATGCAAAGCCTGGCGCTGGCCGCCGTCGTGGTGGCCGGCCTGGCGGGACCTTACGCGCAAGCCGCCGACCCCGCGAAAAAGGAACTCGTGTTCGGTGCCACGGCGGGCCCCTACAGCGACCAGATCAAGCTGGGCATCAAGCCCATCCTGGAAAAACAGGGCTACTCCGTGAAGATCATCGAGTTCAATGACTATGTGCAGCCGAATTTCGCGCTGGCGCAGGGGGCCTTGGACGCCAATGTGTTCCAGCACGAGGTCTATCTGCGCAACTTTGCCAGCAAGAACAAGCTGGACCTGGTCGAGGCCATCAAGGTGCCGACGGCGCCCATCGCCATCTACAGCAAGAAGTACAAGGACGTGAAGTCCGCGCCTGATGGGGTCACCGTGGCCGTGCCCAACGATCCCACCAATCTCGCACGTGCCCTGGTGGTGCTGCAGCAGCTGAAGTGGATTACCGTCAAGCCGAACACGGATCCCATCACGGTGTCGGAGAAAGACATCGCCGAGAACATCAAGCACATCAAGCTGGTGCCCTTGGAAGCGGCCCAGTTGCCGCGGTCCCTGGACGATACGGATTTCTCTTTCATCAACGGCAATTTCGCGTTGGCGTCGGGCTTGAAGCTGACGTCGGCGCTGGCGTTGGAGGACACCACGCCGGTCTACCAGAACCTGGTGGCGGTACGTACAGCCGATTTGAACAAGCCCTTCGTCCAGGACATCATCGCCGCCTACAAGTCGCGCGAGTTTCTCGCTGTCACGGACAAGTCCTTCCAAGGGTTCGTGAAGACGGATTATCAGCGTGCGCTGGAGGCGAAGCAGTAAACCGCACGTGTCATGGCGTGGCGGGTGCAACGCGTCGCTCCGCATCGCACCACGCCGTGCCACCCCCTGTGACGCTACTCGATGTTCTGCGCCTGTTCGCGCATCTGTTCGATCAGCAGCTTCAAGTCCATGGCGGCGCGGGTGACTTCGACGTTGCCGGCCTTGGAGCCCAGGGTGTTGGCTTCGCGGTTCATTTCCTGGAACAGGAAGTCCAGGCGCTTGCCGGCGCTGCCGGTACTGCCGGGTTTGGCGGCCTTGCGGGAGCTGTCCTTGCCATTGCCGCTGCCAGCGCCGTTTTCCTTGCCGGCTTCACCCTTGCCGCCATCACCGAGAATGTGCGTCAGTTCGGCCAGATGGGAGCGCAGGCGGGCGAGCTCTTCAGCCACGTCGATGCGCAATGCGAACAGGGTAGCTTCCTGGGCCAGGCGTTCGCTCAGCTCGGTACCACTGATGTGGGCAAAACCACCAGGGAAGGCGGATTCGACGGTTTCACGTAGCTTGGTCGCAAGCTTTTCCCGATGGTCGGCCAGCAATTGCGGCAGCAACTGTTCGACATCACCGACGATGCTTTCCATGCCGGTGGCGCATTCCCGCATGACGTCGGCCAGTCGCGCACCTTCACGCGCCCGGGTGTCCTGCAACTGGGTCAGGGCCTGGCGGGCGGCTTCCATGCCGGCCGCGCCCCAAGCCTGAGGATCCATGGCGTCGTTATTGCGCTGGCCAGGCCAGTTGAAGAGTTCGGCCAGGCGCGGCGGCGCGATTTCGGGCAAGACCCGGCGGGCAGCTTCGAGCTGTTCGGACAGGGCTTGCAGCCAGGTCGGATCCAGACGCGGTACATCCGAATCGGCATTGCGGGTATAGCTGACGCGTACTTCTACCTTGCCACGGCCCAAACTGCCGGTAAGCAATTCACGCAAGGGCGATTCCAAATGACGCAGGTCGTCCGGCAGACGGAAATGCAGGTCGAGAAAACGGCTGTTCACGCTGCGGAATTCAAGCGCCACCGAACCTTGTTCGAGATCGGCGCGGGCGCTGCCGAAAGCGGTCATGCTACGTATCATGTCGGTATATCCAGGGTTGATGCTGGCGCCCGCCTCCAAGGTGGGACAGGCGCATGGCCCGAGGATAACAGAGGGAAGCTCCAGTATTGGGAAGGGCCGAGGACTTGCGCAGGCCCCTGCACCGAGGCCCCTTTACAATGCCGGCCATCCCACAACGACATTCCGACCTTTCCACTGGAGCCGATCACATGACCACTACCGTTACGCCAGGCGCGCGCCCCTCCGGCCGCGCCGTCGACGAGCTGCGTCCTTTTTCCCTCGAGCGGGGATTCACGCGTTACGCCGAGGGGTCAGTGCTGGTCAAGGCCGGTAATACACATGTGCTGTGCACGGCCAGTGTGTTGGAGAAAGTGCCGCCTTTCCTGAAAGGTAAAGGTCAGGGTTGGGTTACCGCCGAGTACGGCATGCTCCCGCGCGCCACGCATACCCGTGGCGATCGTGAAGCCGCGCGGGGTAAACAGTCCGGCCGCACTCAGGAAATCCAGCGCCTCATCGGCCGCAGCCTGCGGGCGGTCTTCGACATGACCTTGTTGGGCGAACGCACGCTGCATATCGACTGCGACGTCCTGCAAGCGGACGGCGGCACCCGCTGCGCCAGTATCACGGGTGCATGGGTGGCGGCGGCCGACGCCATTGCCTTGCTGACCAAGCGCGGCGACTTGGCCGTCAATCCCTTGCGCGACCACGTCGCCGCGGTCTCGGTGGGCATGGTCGACGGGCGCCCGGTGCTGGACCTGGATTATGTCGAAGATTCCGCTTGCGATGCCGATGTCAACGTCGTCATGACCGGCGCCGGCCGTTTCATCGAAGTGCAGGGCACGGCCGAAGGCGTCACCTTCGATCGCGCGGAACTGGATAGCTTGCTGACCCTGGCCGAAAAAGGCATCGCGGGATTGGTCAAGGCGCAGAAGGAGGCGCTGGCCTGATCGGGCGGATGATGGGGCGCTGACGAAGAAAGTTTGTTTGTTTTTTTTGGGGGGGCCCCAAGCCTCCATTTTTGGGCTAGCGCCCTAGTAGGCGCCGCCGGGGGAGTGCGGCGACGCCCGCTGATGATTATCCGCATCGACGCCGCCCTGAGCGTGCACCTCCCCATCTCGCAACAGACTCCAGATGCCCGCGTCGGCGGACGCGGCAGGCGATTCCGTCCCGCTGTGTCAAGGAATTGCCAAATATTGCCGGGATAATGGCTCACACGTCTCACCTCCAAGAGACATGGCAGCCATCTCTCATGCAAAACCGCTTGCGTATCAATACGGCTCTCTCGGCCGCCCTGGTCCTGTTCGTCCTTCTCTTCGTGGTTGCCGGCACCGGCGCCATTCTCATGCTGCGCGACACGCGGGCCTGGGTCGAAACCCTGGGACGCGACCACATCGAACGATCGGGCGATCTCAACAACCTGGGTACGGCGGTGTTCCAGGCGCGTGCCGCGTTGACCGATGCCAAGACCTATATGGAAGGCGGCCGCATGGAAGATCGCGACCGTGAAGTGGCCAATGCGGAAAAGCTGCTGGCACAGGCACAGAAAGCTTTCGCCCGCTTGCGTGACGTTCCCTATACCGATGCCGACAGCGCGCCGCTCTACGCCGCCGTGCTGAAGTCTTACGCGGACCTGGCCGACGGCTGCCTCAAACCCATGATCAAGGCCATCCAAGGTTGGAATGGCATCGAGGTCAATCGTCTCAGCGACAAGGTGCTGGGTCCTGCATCGGCGGCATTCGTGAAGGCCGAAAGCACCTTCCAGGCCTACGCGCGCCAACGTGGTGCCGCCGCCGTCAGCGCGGTGGCCGAGTCGCAGAACACCGCGATTTACGCGGCATTGGCATTGGCGCTGGTCACGGTCGCGCTGGCCATCGGTATGCGCATCTTCTTTCATCGGGCGATGCTCAGGCCGCTGGACCGTGCAGGCCAGCATTTCGACAGCATTGCCAATGGCGACCTGACACAATCCGTACGCGCCGGCGGCACGAACGAAATCGGCGTGCTCTACACCGCCATGCGCCGCATGCAGGACGGCCTGACGGGTGCGGTTTCCAGTGTGCGTGGTGGTGTGGAGGCCATGCATGGCGGCGTGCATGACATTGCGCAGGCCTGTTCCGACATGTCCGATCGCAGCGCCGGCCAAGCGGCCGCCTTGCAGGAGGCCGCCGCCAGCATGTCCGAGTTGGCCGATACCGTACACGTCACTTCTGAAAACGCCTTGCAGGCAAGCCAGCAGTCCGAGCAGGCGGCCGATCTTGCGCAGCGGGGCGGTGCCGCGGTCGAGGCCGTGGTTGAGTCGATGCGGGACATCTCCACCAGCGCGCGGCGGATCGCGGAGATCGTGGGGGTGGTCGACGGCATTGCCTTCCAGACGAATATCCTGGCTTTGAATGCCGCGGTGGAAGCGGCCCGGGCGGGCGAGCAGGGGCGCGGTTTTGCCGTCGTCGCTGGGGAGGTGCGTGGCCTGGCGCAACGCAGCAGCGTGGCGGCGCGCGAGATACGCGATTTGATCCAGGAGTCGTCGGCGCGGGTGGATGCGGGCGTACGCCAGGTTGGTGTGGCGGGGCAGACGGTGCGCGACATGCAGGACGCGGCGCATCGCGTGTCCGGCATCGTGCGCGAGATTTCGGGCGCGGCGGCCGCGCAGGCGCAGGGTGTGCAGGTGGTGAACGAAGCAGTCGGGAGAATCGAGATGACGACCCAGGAGACGGCTGCGTTGGTGCAGGACACCGCGACGTCGGCTGCGGCCTTGCGGGCGCAGGCCGAGCAGTTGCTCGATGCGGTTGCCGTGTTCCGGATCAATGACGGGGAGGGACGCATCGAGCTGGAGTCCGGTGTGGGGCCGGAGCGGGCCAGCCTTGCGGCGCCCGCGGTCGTCATGGGGCTGGTGACTGCTTGAATCGCCGTACGGATTCTTGAGAGATAGTTCTTAAAAACGGGGGTAAACCCCCGCCGCCCCCGTGTTTGGGCTATCGCCCTTATGGCTACGGATGCGACTATTCGCGCGCTCGCGAGAAGCGTGGATGGCGCGTCACGGACATTTAGCAAAGTCGGCACACCGAGGTGGCCATTCGAGGGCGCAGCCAAATGGGCGATAGCCCAAAAAAAGGGCGATGGGGTACCCCCATCATCTAGAAAAACTCTGCAAAACAGCCCGGGCCGCCACCAAAAAAACGCAGATAACGCTAATCCCGGATCACGCCGGCATACCGCTCCACCACCAGCGCGGCATTGCCATGCTTCACCTTGTGCTTCACCTGCGCGGCCGCCGACGCGATGTCTTCGGGCCGGATCCGGTCATAGGACGCCGGTTCCACCCGCAGGGCGCCAATGCCCAGCGTGACGAAGGGAAAGAAGCGCATCACCCCATGCCGGTCCTCCGCTTCGATACCACCAGAAGCACGGCCCGTATCGTCATATAGATCCCGCGCGCGCAGGTCGAATTGCGAGATGATGTTTTCCAGCCGGCGATGCCAGTCCGGACTCCGCATCAACACCACGAAATCGTCGCCCCCCACATGGCCGACGAAATCCCGCTGCGGGTCGCAGTGCTCGCGAATGATGTCCGCGCACAGCAGGATCATGTCGTCGCCGCGCCAGTAGCCATAGACATCGTTGAACGGCTTGAAGTTGTTCAGGTCGCAGTAGCCGGTGACGAACTCCACGCCGCTTTCCAGCAGCGCGCCAATATGCTGGCTGATCGGTATATTGCCCGGCAGCGACGTCAGCGGATTGGCGTAGCGCGCGGCCTCGATGCGCATTTCGGTGACCGAACGCACCAGCGCTTCGCCGGTACCCAGCCCGTCGTAACCGCCGTCCCGCGTCACGATGAAACCATCGACCAGATAGCGCTGGTCTTGCGAAATCAGCACATGGCTCAACTGATCGATGGAGGATTGCGCGTCCACCAGCACCGGTTCGCCATTCATGAACGTGGAACAAGGATCCCGGCCAAACAGCTCGCGGGTATAGCGCTGCGCATACCGGTCCGTGAAATCGCGCCGATTGATGATGCCGACCGGGCGGTTGCCATCATCGACCACGGCCACCGCGTGCAGCGACTTGTGTTCCGCGAACAGGCGGTGCACGTCGTCATTGGTATGGCGGCCATGCGACACCGCCGGTGCATCCACGCGCAGCGCCGCCACGGTCGAACTGGTATTGCGCGCCGCGCCGACGCGCTGCGGCGCCCGTCGCGCCAGCATCTCTTTCACCTCGCCGGAGATGTCCGGCAGCGGCTCGACCTGGGGCCGGCCCAGGAACCAGCCTTGGGCGTAGCGCACGCCCAGGTCGCGCACGGCGGCCAGATCCTCGGCGTTCTCGATGCCTTCGGCCACGGTCGGCGTGCCATAGCACTGCGCCACCGCCAGAACGGCACGCACCAGCTTCTGCTTGTGCTCGTCGGTGCTGATGCCGTCGAAGAAGTAGCGATCGATCTTGACCAGATCGGGCTGCACCTCGGCCCACAGCTGCAGGCTGGAATGGCCCACGCCATAATCGTCCAGCGCCACGCGCATCCCTTGGGCGCGCAGGCTGGCAAACGCTTCGGCCAGGGCGGCCATGTTCGGCGCGGCCGGATCATGCTCCGTCAATTCGATGACGATGCGGCCGGGCTCCAAAGCCAGCCCGGCCAGGATGCGGGTGGCCATCTCGTCGCCCCAGATCGTCCAGAAATGGACCAGGGCGGAAGCCGACATGTTCACGAACAGGTAGCCGGCCGTATCCGAGGCCTGATTGTGGAAGGCCTGCAGGCCGATATGGGCACTGGCCAGTTCCAGTTGCGGATGCACGCCTTGGCGCCGCGCTTCGGAAAACAGGCGCTCCGGCATATGGAAGACCGTATCGGCCGGACCGCGGATCAGGCTCTCATGGCCGTAAATCCGTCCTTGGGTCAGATCGACCACCGGCTGGAAATGCGCCGTCAGTCGTCTGCCGCGCAAAATGTCGCCGAGGGAAGCCGGCCCCAGGCGGGGCGCAGGAGTAAGCAGGCCAGCGACCGGAGAGGGGCCGGGGCCGGCGAGGGGGGTAGTACCGGAGACTAACATTCGGACGCTGCTTCAATGCGCAATGGCGCTATGGTGTGCCGGGAATGTTTCGTGAACGTTTCAGAGTGTGAATGGCCGGCCACGGCTCCGGCGGGCGATACACTACCATCACCTCGAAAAGACGGCATGCCAGATTACATTTGTGCAGACTGCCAACAACGGCCTCGTTTACATCCATGACAATGAATCTCCCCGCCCGCCCCGCGCCAAATCCTACAGCGGCCTCTGGCCAGCTACCTTCCCGCGTCGTGCTGGCGTCCGGCAATGCGGGCAAGCTGCGCGAGTTTTCCGCCTTGTTCGCGCCCTTGGGCATGGCGCTGATTCCGCAGGGGCAACTGGGGGTGCCGGATGCCGAAGAGCCCTACGGGACTTTCCTGGAAAACGCCCTGACGAAGGCGCGCCACGCCAGCCGCCTGACCGGCCTGCCGGCCATTGCCGATGACTCGGGCCTGTGCGTGGATGCCCTGGGCGGTGCGCCGGGCGTGTATTCGGCGCGCTATGCCAGCATGCACGGCGGGGAAAAGTCCGACGCCGCCAACAACGCCTTGCTGGTGCGTAACCTGGCAGGCCAGGCCAATCGCCGCGCCTGCTACGTCGCCTTGCTGGTGATGGTGCAGTCGGAACAGGATCCGCGTCCGCTGGTGGGCGAGGGCGTATGGTGGGGCGAAATGGTCGACATGCCGCGCGGCGATCACGGATTCGGCTACGATCCCTATTTCTATCTTCCGTCACAAGGGCAGACCGCGGCCGAACTGGATCCGGCCGAGAAGAACCGCCTGAGCCACCGCGCCCAGGCCCTGCGTCAATTGTTGGAGAAACTGCGGCCGGACATGGCCTGATACCGCCGCCATGGCCGTCGCCATTCCCGCAGCCTTGTCCGTAGCCTTGCCCATGGTTTTGCCAGTAGTTTCGCCTGCCCCCGCACCCGGCGCCTGAAAGCCGGATCGATTCGTTCATGCCCATTTCCATACCCATCCGCAACGCCGACGCGCCCGCGCCGGCGCGCATCGTTGGCCTGCCCTCTGGCTTGTCCTCAGGCCGGTCCTCCGGCCTGAGCAGCCTGCCGCCGCTCTCTATATATGTGCACGTGCCCTGGTGCGTGCGCAAATGCCCCTATTGCGACTTCAACTCCCATGCCGCCCCCTCGGGTGAAATGCCGGAGCGCGCCTATCTGGATGCGCTGCGCAGTGACCTGGAGCAGTCGCTGCCCTTGATCTGGGGACGCCAGGTCAACACCGTGTTCATCGGCGGCGGCACGCCCAGCCTGCTGTCCGCCGCCGGACTGGACGAACTGTTGGCCATGCTGCGTGCCTGCCTGAACCTGTGGCCGGATGCGGAAATCACCATGGAGGCCAACCCCGGCACCGCCGAGGCGGGGCGTTTCAAGGATTACGCGGCCAGCGGCGTCAATCGCCTGTCGCTGGGCGTGCAAAGCTTCGACGACGCGCAACTGCACGCCCTGGGCCGCATCCATGATGCCGGCCAGGCCCGCGCCGCCATCGACATGGCCCAACGCGCTTTCGCCCGGGTCAATCTGGACCTGATGTTCGCCTTGCCCGGCCAGACGCTGGACGCCTGTAGGCTGGACGTGCGCGAGGCCATCGCCTTCGGCACCGAACACCTGTCGCTGTACCACCTGACGATGGAGCCGAACACGGTCTTCGCCAAGTTCCCGCCGCAACTGCCGGACGACGACTTGTCGGCCGCCATGCAGGACGAGGTCGAAGCCTTGGCCGCCGGCGCCGGTTTGCAGCGCTACGAGGTGTCGGCCTACGCGCGTGAAGGTGCGCGCTGCCGCCACAATCTGAATTATTGGGAGTTCGGTGACTACCTGGGCATCGGTCCCGGGGCACACGGAAAACTGTCATTTCCAGACCGTATCGTGCGCCAGGCTCGCGTGCGCGGCCCCGATTCCTGGATGGCGCGGGCGCTGGCCCGCGACGGCAGCCACGTCGCGGAGTCGGTGGACGTGGGGCCGGACGACTTGCCTTTCGAATTCATGCTCAACGTCCTGCGCCTGAAAGCCGGCGTCCCGACTTCGCACTTTTCCGAAAGAACCGGCTTGTCCCTGGCTGTCATCGCGCACCAATTGGAGGCAGCCACACAGCGCGGTTTACTAGACCCCGACCCTACGCGCCTGCGGGCCACGCCTCAAGGTTGGGCATTTTTGAATGACTTGCAGGAACTATTTTTGCGCTGATGCACCATAATGGGACGCGCCATGCACCATTTTGGACACCATCTTGGTGCATAGTTCAAAAATAGGCCTACGGGATAGCCAGGAGACTGCCATGCGGCATCTTGGCACGGATATTGCTTTTGTTCCTATGCCAGTCGAGTTGCAGCACTCGACCTTTATCAAACGGAGATGACATGGCAAGCGAGAAAGAAGTCCTGAAACAGATTCAAGACCTGGAAGTCAAGTTCGTCGACTTCCGGTTCACCGACACCATGGGCCGTGAGCATCACGTGTCGGTGCCGTCCCATCAGGTCGACGAAGACAAGTTTGAAGGCGGCCATGCGTTCGACGGCTCGTCGATCCCGGGCTGGAAGGGCATCGAAGCTTCGGACATGCTGCTGATCCCGGACGCCTCGTCGGCCCGTATCGATCCGTTCATGGAAGAGACCACGCTGGTCCTGACCTGCGACGTCGTCGAACCCTCGGACATGAAGGGCTATGACCGCGATCCTCGCTCGCTGGCCAAGCGCGCTGAAGCCTATCTGAAGTCCTCCGGCCTGGGCGATACCGCCTTCTTTGGTCCGGAACCCGAATTCTTCGTGTTCGACGGCGTGACCTGGAACACCGACATGTCGGGCACGTTCGTCAAGATCAAGTCCGAAGAAGCGCCCTGGTCCACCGGCCTGGAATTCGAAGGCGGCAACCTGGGCCATCGTCCCCTGGTCAAGGGTGGCTACTTCCCCGTGCCCCCGGTCGATTCCTTCCAGGACATGCGTTCGGAAATGTGCCTGCTGCTGGAGCAGCTGGGCGTGCCCGTCGAAGTGCACCACCATGAAGTGGCCGCGCCGGGCCAGCTGGAAATCGGTACCAAGTTCAGCACGCTGGTGCAGCGCGCCGACTGGAACCAGATCATGAAGTACGTGATCCACAACGTGGCCCATGCCTACGGCAAGACCGCCACCTTCATGCCCAAGCCCATCGTTGGCGACAACGGTTCCGGCATGCACGTGCACCAGTCGATCTGGAAGGACGGCCAGAACCTGTTCGCGGGCAACGGCTATGCCGGCCTGTCGGAATTCGCGCTGTACTACATCGGCGGCATCATCAAGCATGCCCGTGCCCTGAACGCCATCACCAACCCCGGCACCAACTCGTACAAGCGTCTGGTTCCGCACTACGAAGCACCGGTCAAGCTGGCTTACTCGGCCCGCAACCGTTCGGCTTCGATCCGTATTCCCTACGTGGGCAACCCGAAGGGCCGCCGTATCGAAACCCGCTTCCCGGATCCCCTGGCCAACCCGTACCTGTGCTTCTCGGCCTTGATGATGGCCGGCCTGGACGGCGTCCAGAACAAGATCCACCCCGGCGATCCGGCCGACAAGAACCTGTACGACCTGCCGCCGGAAGAAGACGCGAAGATCCCGACCGTTTGCGCGTCGCTGGATCAAGCGCTGGAAGCCCTGGACAAGGATCGCGAGTTCCTGACCCGTGGCGGCGTGTTCAGCAACGAAATGCTGGATGCCTACCTGGCGCTGAAGGAGCAGGAAGTGCAACGTCTGCGCATGACGACGCACCCGGTCGAATTCGACATGTACTACAGCCTGTAATCTCCTTGTTGTCCTGGAGGGCAGCCTCCTGTTAAGGCAAGGGCAGCGTACCGCCAGCCGGTACGCTCGCCCGCGCCCTGGCGGGCGCAAATATCGATGAACGTAGACGCCTTCGAACTTCTCGCCACTGCCGTCCTGCTGGTGGATGCGCAAGGCCACGTCGTATATGCCAACACGGCCGCGGAAGACTTGTTCAGCCGCTCGCGCCGGCAATTGACGGGGCATCCCGCGGCTTCGCTGTTCGATGATCGCGAACAGGTGCAGTCGTCCATCGATCAAGGTATCAATGGCATATTCGCCGACGCGCGCCAGCTGTCTTCGCTGCGCCGTGGCGGTGAGTCGGTATCCGTGGTGGTCACCACGGTGTCGCTGACCGGGCAACCCTGGCCGGTGCTGTTGGAGGTACGCGAGATAGAACAACGCGTGCTGGCCGACCGCAATCATCGTCTCATCGATGAAATCGAGACCCATAGAGAACTGCTGCGCAATCTGGCCCATGAGGTGAAGAACCCTTTGGGTGGCCTGCGTGGCGCGGCACAGCTGCTGGAAGGGGAGTTGCCCGATCCATCACTGGTCGAATACACCCAAGTCATTATTTCCGAGGCCGATCGCCTGCAAGCGCTGGTCGATCGCCTGATCGGGCCGCAACGCGTGCCCTTGAATGCCAAGCCGGTCAACATCCACGAAGTCTGCGAGCGCGTGAGCGCGCTGATCCAGGCCGAATTCCGCGAGGGTGTGTTCATCCTGCGGGACTACGATGCGTCCATGCCCGATGTGCCGGGCGACGCCGCGCGCCTGATGCAGGCCGTGCTGAACGTGGCGCGCAATGCCGCCCAGGAACTGGCCATCCAGGCGCCGGGCGACGATGTGCCGCCGCCGCAGATCACCCTGCGTACGCGGGTGGCGCGGCGTGTCATGCTGGCGCATCGGCAGCACCGCATGGCCCTGGTGCTTTCCATCATCGACAACGGTCCCGGCGTACCGGAACAGATCCGCGACCGCATTTTCCATCCGCTCGTCACCGCGCGTCCCGGCGGCACGGGCCTGGGCCTTAGCCTGGCGCAGGACTTCGTGCAGCAACACGGGGGCATTATCGAATTCGAATCACGTCCCAGGCATACGGAATTCCGCCTGGTGTTGCCGATGGAACCCGCATGAAACCTGTTTGGATCGTAGATGACGACCAGGCCATCCGCTGGGTGCTTGAAAAAGCCCTCGCGCGGGCTGGCGTGACCACTCGCAGTTTTTCGCAAGCGGCCGATGTGCTGGCCGCCCTGGATAGCGAAACGCCCGCGACGCTGGTGTCCGACATCCGCATGCCCGGCGGCAGCGGCCTGGATCTGCTGCGCAAGATCAAGGACGGCCACCCGTCGCTGCCGGTGATCGTGATGACCGCGTTCGCCGACCTGGACAGTACCGTGTCGGCATTCCAGGGCGGTGCGTTCGACTACCTGGCCAAGCCTTTCGACGTCAATGAAGCCGTGGCGCTGATCCAGCGCGCGGTGCAGGAAAACGCCGACGCGGATCTGGACCAGGCCGCGACGCCCACCGAACCGGGCGCCGAGCGCTGGATGATGACGCAATCGTCGTCGACGTCCATGCAGGAGATTTTTCGCGCCATCGGCCGCCTGGCGCAGTCCAAGGTGACCGTGCTGATCACGGGCGAATCGGGTACCGGCAAGGAACTGGTGGCGCGGGCCCTGCATGGGCACGGCGCGCGCGCCAATGGTCCCTTCGTGGCGTTGAACGCGGCGGCGATTCCGCGCGATCTGCTCGAAGCCGAACTGTTCGGCCATGAGCGGGGCGCCTTCACGGGCGCCAACAATCTGCGGCGCGGACGCTTCGAGGAGGCCAACGGCGGCACGCTGTTCCTTGACGAAATCGGCGACATGCCCATCGAGCTGCAGACGCGCCTGCTGCGCGTGCTGGCCGAAGGCAGTTTTTATCGAGTCGGCGGCGCCCAGCCGGTGCGGGTGGACGTGCGTATCGTCGCCGCCACGCACCAGCCGCTGGAGCAGCGTGTCGAACAGGGCCTGTTCCGCGAGGACTTGTTCCACCGCTTGAACGTCATCCGCTTGCGCCTGCCGCCCTTGCGCGAACGTATCGAAGATATCCCGGCCCTGGCACAGCATTTCCTCACGGTCAGCGCGCGTGCGCTGGGCGTGCCGGCCAAGCGCCTGACGCCGGATGCGCTGGCGGTTCTTACGCGCTTCGACTTTCCGGGCAATGTGCGCCAGCTGGAGAACTTCTGCCACTGGTTGACCGTCATGGCCCCGGGGCAGACCATAGACCGGCAGGACTTGCCGCCGGAAATCCGCGCCATGGAGCAGCAGGGCCCGGGCGAGACTATCGTGCGGGGGATCACCACCACGGCATCGGCGAGCACCGAGAGCGCCCCGCAAAGCTGGCAGGATTCCTTGCTGCGCGATGCGCAAAGCCGCCTGGATCGGGGCGAACCGGCCATCATGGCCACGCTCACGCGCCAGTTCGAACGTATCCTGCTGCAGACGGCGCTGGATGCCAGCCGCGGGCGGCGAGTCGAGGCCGCGTCCAGGCTGGGTATCGGGCGCAATACGATTACGCGGAAGTTGCGGGATCTGGGGATTGAAGACGAATGAGGGCTTAGGCCGGTGCCTTGGCTGATGCAGGGCCAGGGTTCGGTTGCGGCCGGTGCCTTGGCAGAGTCCGGTCTGAAGCAGGCATGGCGGTTCGGCCGTATCTATTAAGCCAGCGCCGGCACGCCTTCCGTCAGGCTGACGCACAGGCGTTCCGATTCCAGCTTTTTCAACCACCACTTGAGCGCTTCGCCTTGTACCGGCGCGCGCCAGGCATAGAGCAGGCGTTCGCTGCCGAACTTCTGTTCCTGCGTGATTTTCTCCACCAATAGCCCTTGCGCCAGATACACCCCGGCCAAGGCGCGCGGGACGTATCCGCAACCCAAACCCCGGATCTGCGCGTCGATCTTGCCCTGCATGGTGGGCATGACGATGCGCTGCTGCTGATCCAGCAGATTACGCGTGGCCGGCGGCAGGGCGCGCGCGGTGTCGGCCACGACCACGGCGCAATGCGCGGTGATTTCCGCGGGCGTCAGCGGATGATCCACATTCGCCAAGGGGTGATGCGGCGCCACGCAGAAGGCAAAGCGGGCCTCGCCCAAGGGCCGCGATTCATAACGTCCCGGAGGCGCCGTGGATGCATCGGCGCCTATCACCAGGTCAGCCCGGCCTGACGTCAGAACATCCCACGAACCGCTCAATACTTCGCTGGAGAAGCGCAGCTTGGTGTCGCTGCCCAAAGCCTGGAACTCCTCGATCAGGTCGTAGATGGGACGCCACGCCACGATGGCGCCGACGGCGATGCGCAGCTCCAGCTCCCATCCGGTGGCGATGCGGCGCACTCGCCGCGCCAGGTCTTCCAGCGATTGCAGCACCACCCGGCCGTCCTCCAGCAGGGCGGTGCCCGCCGGCGTAAGTACCGCGCGGTGGCCGCTGCGGTCGAACAGCAGCACATCCAGCTTGTCTTCCAGGCGCCGCACTGCATAGGTGATGGCGGACGGCACTTTGTCCAGCTCGCGCGCGGCACGGGCGAAGCTGCCCGTGCGGGCGATGGCGTCCAGCATCACCAGCAATTCGGGGGTGATGGGCGGGCCGGTGGGGGCTTCAGGCGAAACGGAGTCGGGCAGGGGGCGGGCCATGGGGAGCTTGGATTCGATCAGCGATGTCATTCAAATTTATTGAATGATGTCGTCAAACTGGCGCAGCCGCAAGCCCCCTCCCGAAGCCCAGAATACGTTCCATAGCAGCTCAACAACGAACTGAACGATTCAACGCAAACAGGAGTCATCGACATGCTTACCATCCGTCGCAGTGAAGAACGCGGTTACGCCGACCATGGCTGGCTCAAGAGCCATCACACTTTTTCCTTTGCCGACTACTACGATCGCAACCACATGGGCTTCGGTCCGCTGCGCGTGATCAACGATGACCATATCGGCGCCGGCCGCGGTTTTGGTACGCACGGCCACCGTGACATGGAAATCCTGACTTATGTGCTGGAAGGCGCCGTCGCCCACAAGGACAGCATGGGCAACGGTTCGACCATCCGCCCGGGCGATGTGCAAAGGATGAGCGCCGGCCGCGGCGTGCTGCACTCGGAATTCAATCCGCAACCCGATGAAGGCACGCATCTGCTGCAGATCTGGATTGAACCCGATGTCACGGGTATCGTGCCGGAATACGAGGAAAAGCGTTTCGACGAGGTTGAAAAGCGTGGCCGCCTGCGCCTGGTGGCGTCGCCGGACGGTGCCGATGGTTCGGTGCGCATCCACCAGGACGCGCGTCTGTATGTCGGTCTGTTCGAGGAGACGGAGAAGGCCGAGCTGGCGTTGGCTGAAGGCCGTCGTGCCTGGGTCCATGTGGCACGCGGCAGTGTGACGGTCAACGATCAGGCGCTGAAGGCGGGCGACGCGCTGGCGGTCACCGACGAAACCCGGCTCGAATTCAGCCAAGGCGAGGGCGCCGAGGTGCTGGTGTTCGATCTGCCGTGATGCCGGGGTGTAGGAACCCGGGGGGGAGGTAAATGGGGGGAACCCCCATTCGCCTCCTTCTTTGGGCTAACGCCCCAGTGGCCGCGTTTGCGCTTCGCCGCCGAGCGCCGAGCGGCGATGCCGCCGACTGCGCCTTGGCAATGCTCGACCTTTTATTCGACCTGCCGGCTGTGCCTCGGCACAGCGACACCTTCATCCGACCTACTCGTATTGGAATCCGCCATGTCCACTTTGTCCCAAGATCCGTCGTCCGCCATCGAAACCATCGTGGTGCCGCGCACCAGTGACCTGGGCGGTTTCGAAGTCCGGCGCGCGCTGCCGTCGATCCAGAAGCGCACGGTCGGTCCCTTCGTATTTCTCGACCAGATGGGACCGGCCTTGCTGGCGGCGGGCCACGGCATCGATGTGCGTCCGCATCCGCATATCGGCCTGTCGACGGTGACCTATCTGTACGAGGGCGGCATCTTGCATCGGGACAGCGCGGGCCATGTGCAGACCATACTGCCGGGCGAAGTGAACTGGATGACGGCGGGTCGCGGCATCGTGCACTCCGAACGGTCGCCGGCGGAGAGTCGCGCGCACGAGCAGCGGATTACCGGCCTGCAAGCGTGGGTGGCCCTGCCGCGCGAACACGAGGAAACGGATCCTGGCTTCGTCCATTATGGCCGTGACGCCCAGGCCGTTGCGGAAGGTGAGGGCGTGCGGGCGCAGATCATTGCCGGGTCCTTGTTCGGGCAGACTTCCTCGGTACGGACCTTGTCGCCACTGTTCTTCGGCGACATCCAGATGGAGGCCGGGGCGCGGGTGCAATTGCCGGCTGAATACGAAGAGCGGGCGGCCTACGTCACCAGTGGGGCCGTGGAGATCGAAGGGCAGGTGCACGAGGCCGGCCGGCTGGTCGTGTTCGCGCCCGGTCGTCCGGTCGAGCTGAAGGCCCATGGCGCGACGCGCGTGGCCTTGCTCGGCGGCGAACCCCTGGATGGTCCCCGCCATGTATGGTGGAACTTCGTTTCCAGCAACCCCGACCGTATCGCTCAGGCCCGTGAGGATTGGATGCGCGATCGCTTCGCCCAGACCGTGCCGGGCGATGAGACGGAGTTCATCCCGGCGCCGGAACTCAAGCGGAGTTGATAGCGACGGTTGAAAGCCTGATCGCGCGGGGCGGTTATCGCAACCACCCCGCGCGCTTACCGATATGATGCGATCTGGCCGGACCCGCAGGAGGCTCGGCGTCACAGAATATCGAGGAGACAACCATGCTTTCTTTCGCTCGCGTTTCGGCTTATTGCGCAGCGTTGATGTGCGTCACGGCTACCGCCAGCGTGGCGCAGGCCGCCGGCTTTCCCACGCGGCCGATCACCTTCATCGTGCCGTACACGCCCGGCGGTACCACCGACATCGTGGCGCGGACGGTCAGCCAGAAGCTGGGCGAGAAATTCGGCCAGACCGTGATCGTGGAGAATCGTCCCGGCGCGGGCGGTAATATCGGCATGGAGGCCGTGGCCAAGGCGGCGCCCGATGGCTACACCATCGGCTTCGGTGCCATCTCCACCAACGCGCTGAATCCCTTCGTTTATCCGTCCATGCCCTTCGATCCCACCAAGGCCTTCACCGGCATCAGCATGCTGGGCACGTCGGCGGTGGTGATCGAGGTCGGCCCGCAAGTGCCCGTCAAGGACATCGCGGGTCTGGTCGACTACGCCAAGAAGCATCCGGGGCAGGGCTTCGGCACACCGGGCACGGGAACGTCCATGCATCTGGCCGGCATCATGTTCGACCAGGCGACGGGCGCGGGCATGCAGCATGTGCCTTACAAGGGTAGCTCGCAGGCCATCAACGACTTGCTGGGCGGCCATATCAACATCCTGTTCGACAATCTGCCGGCATCGCTGCCGCATATCAAGGCGGGCAAGGTGCACGCCCTGGCGGTCACGGGCAATCAGCGATCGAGCGTCTTGCCGGACGTGCCGACGCTCAAGGAATTGGGCTATGCGGGCGCCGTCGTGGATCCCTGGTTCGCCGTCTACGGCCCCGCGGGCATGCCGGCCGACGTCACCCAGGCATTGAGCGAGGCCTTCCGCTGGGCCCTGGCACTGCCGGACGTCAAGGAGAAGCTGCTGGCCGCCGGCTTCAATCCCTACGGGTCGACGCCGCAAGAGGTCGACACGCTCAGCCGCAATGAATACGAGCGCTTCAAGGCGCTTTCGGCGAAGGTGTCGTTGAAGGCGGAATAACCGGCGGTCGCCGCACGCAGCGCCACTCACCGGCCGCGCGCGTACGCCGCCGCGCGCCGTTCGGCGAGGGCTTCGCGGCGGATGAAATCCGCTACTCCGGCATCGGCGGGATGATGATGCAGGTTGTACGGGGTATTCCACTGCGCCAGCCGGCCATCGCGCATCACGCCGACGCGGTCGGCGATGGCAAAGGCCTCGGCCTGGTCGTGCGTCACCAGCAAAGCGGTGTGGCCGGTCTCCTTGAGAATGTCGCGCAACTCGAACGCCAGCCTTTCGCGCGCATCGGCATCCAGATTGGAGAAGGGCTCATCCAGTAGCAGCAGTTCGGGCGCGGGCGCCAGTGCGCGCGCCAAGGCCACGCGCTGCTGCTGCCCGCCGGACAGTTCATGGGGATAGCTGTCCGCCTGCGCACCCAGGCCGACCAGTTCCAGCATGTCGCGCACGCGTTGGCGCTGCTGTGTTTTCGGCAAGCGACGCAGGCCGAAGCTCACATTGCCCGTCACGTCCAGATGCGGGAACAGGGCATAGTCCTGGAACATCATGCCCACGCGGCGTGCCTGCGGTGCCACGCTGGCGGTCGGGCTGGATAGTTCCGTGCCGTCCAGGCGGATGTGTCCGTGGCGCAGCGGCTCGAAGCCGGCGATGGCGCGCAGCACCGAGGTCTTGCCGCATCCGGACGGACCCAGCAGGCTGCCGATATGGCCACGCGCCAGCGTCAGGCTCAGTGCGTCGACGACGACGCGTGGGCCTTGCTCGGTGTCGTAGGCCAGTTGCAGTTGATCGAGTTCAAGCAGGGTGGTCATGGCGGCGAGGTCGATTCCAACTAGGTACGCCTGGACGAGCGCGGGCGCGCCCGCGCTCGCGACGGCAGTGTGTCCGTAGGCGTTGACGTGCCCGCGTGTGGTGTGGATCCGCTTGCGGGATTTTGGGTTTGCTTCGCCGTTGCTGTTGTCTGCGCCCGGGTCAGCGCCTTCGCCTTCGGTTGCGCCGCCGGCCCAGCGTGCGTCCGCGCCAGCAGGATGACCGGCAACAGCCCTACGGCGACGATGCCCAGCGCGGCGACCGCGCCTTCTTCGTAGGTCCCGCGCGCGGCTTCGGCGTAGAGCCACGTCGCCAGCGTATCGAAATTCATCGGCCGCAGCAGCAGCGTGGCGGGCAGCTCCTTCATCGCATCGACGAAGACCAGCAGCGCCGCCGTCGCCAACGCCGGCCGCAGCAGCGGCAGATGCACCCGCCGCAAAGTGCCGCCGGCGCTTTCGCCCAGCAGGCGCGCCGCTTGTTCCAAGGACGGCGGAATGCGCGCCAACCCCGCTTCGATGCTGCCCGCCCCGATCGCCAGGAAGCGGATGACGTAGGCGATGACCAGGGCACTCATCGACCCCATCAGGATCTGCCCGCTGCCCCATCCGACAACCGAACCCAGCCGCGCAAGCACATCATCGAACCACGCGAGCGGCGTCAACAGGCCGATGGCCAGCACGGTGCCGGGAATGGCATAGCCGAGGCTGGCGGCGCGCGGCCCCCAGGCCAATGGCCCGCCGCGCGCGCTCTCGCGTACCCGGCGCGCGGCCCAGGCCACCACCAGGCCGCAGGCCACGGTCGCCAGCGTGGCGGCAGCGGCCACGCTGACGGTATTGCCCGCCGCGGCCCATAACTGCGCCGACACGCCCCCCACCAGATGCAGGCGCTTTTGTGTTTCCCACAGCAGATACAAGGTCGGTGCGACGAAGCCTAGCAGGACGGGCAGCGTGCCGAGACCACAGGCGAGCCAGCCGATAACACCCCGCAGCCGCACGGGCTGCAAGGGCCGGGGCCGCTGCGTGGCAGCGTAACGCTGCCGCCGCCGGCCGCGCCGCTCAAGAAGAATCAAGGCCAATACGCAGGCCAGCATGGCCAGGGCGATCTGTGCCGCGCCGGCCAGGTCCGAACGCGTGACCCACGTCGCGTAGACCGACACGGTCAGCGTCTGCACGCCCAGGAACTCCGATGCACCGATATCGTTGAGCGTTTCCATCAACACCAGGCTGATGCCCACGGCCAGCGCGGGACGCGCCATCGGCAGGGCCACCCGCCAGAACGCGCCCCAAGGGCCGGCGCCCAAGGTGCGCGCGGCTTCCAGCACGTTGGCGGCCTGCGTCATGAACAATGCGCGGGTGCTCAGATAGACATAGGGATATAGCGCGAAACCCAGCACGAAGATCGCTCCGGGCAGGGAGCGCAGGTCGGGCAGACGGAACTGGCGCGGGCTATCGAAGCCAAGCAGGGCGCGCAGCGTGCTCTGCACGGGTCCGATCGGATGCAGCAGGTCCAGGTAGGCGTAAGCCAGGATGTAGGTGGGTACCGCCAGTGGCAGCAGCAGCGCCCAGGACAGCAGGCGCCGGCCACGGAAATCGTAGGCGCTGACCAGCCAGGCGCTGCCCACGCCCAGCAAGGTCGTCAACGCGCCGACGCCTGCCAGCAGCGCGCCGGTATTCAGCGCGGCTTGCGGCAGCACGTGGCGGCCGAGATGGGCCCAATGCGCGGTATCACCGCTCAGGGCCCAACCGGCCAGCGCCGCCAGCGGCGCGCATACCAGCAGCGCGATCAGCGCCGCTGCCCAGGTCCAGGGCATGGAGGACTCGATGCCAGCGCGCGCGACTTACTGGTCGAAGCCGACCTTGTCGACCAGTTCGCTGGCCTGCTTGCGATAGCGCGCGATGTCGGCCACCGGCAGCTTGTCGACGTTGAGCGGTCCGAAGGACGCGACCACCGGATCGAGTTGCACGCCGGCGCGCACCGGGTATTCATAGTTGGCCTGGGCATAGAGGGCCTGGGCCGGTGCCGACACCAGGTACTCCAACAGCTTGATCGCGCCTTCCTTGTGCGGGGCGTAGCGCGCGACGCTGGCGCCGCTGATGTTGACGTGCGTGCCGTTGCCCTGAATGAAGGTGGGCCGGATGACCTTGATGGCGTCGCCCCACTTGCGGGCGTCGCTGCCGGCCTCCGCATTCTTCATATGGCCGGCGTAATAGGCGTTGGCCACACCGATATCGCAGATGCCGCCCAGGATGTCGCGCGCGACGTCGCGGTCGCCGCCGGTGGCCTTGCGTGCCAGGTTGGCCTTGACGCCGCGCAGCCATTTTTCCGTGGCCGCCGCGCCATCATGCGCGATCATCGCCGCCACCAGACCGGTGTTGTAGGGGTGCTGGCCTGCGCGGATGCAGACCTTGCCCTTCCATTTCGGATCGGCCAGGTCTTCGTAGTGAAAGCTGGACAAGGGCAGGTTCTTGTCGGCGTAGAGCACACGGTCACGCAAGGACAAGGCATACCAACTGCCGCCCGCGCCGCGCAGATTGATGGGCACCACGGATTCGAGTTCGGTCGACGGCGCGGGTTGCGTCACGCCGCCGTCCACGAGATCCATCAGGTTGCCGATGTCCACCGTCATCAACAGGTCGGCGGGCGATTTTTCCCCTTCGGCCTTGACGCGTTCCAGCAGACCGTCCTTGACGAACACCGTATTGACCTTGACGCCGCTCTGCTTGGTATAGGCATCCAGCAGCGGCTGGATCAGCTTGGGCTCACGGGTGGTGTAAAGGGTGACTTCGTCGGCGGAGTACGCGGGCAAGGCGACGGCGGTCAGCGCGAGCGCGGCGAACAGCGGAGCGAGGCGGGGCAGGGATGAGGACACGGTGAATCTCCTGACGATCAAACGATGGGTGGCACAAGATGGCCGCGCGTGCCGCGCAGCGGCGGCAGGGCGAGAACCCGTCACCGCGGTACGGTAACGAAAACGATTCTCATAAAGCGAAGGCCGCAAGATAGCAGGAAGCCAGGTTTCGTTCAACTGATTGTAAGGATGGCCTGTTTCTCTCCCGTTCCCTTGGCTGTCTCTGTCGCAGGCTGGCCCGTGATTCCGTCGAGCGATGACGACTTCACGCGAGTGGCAAATCGAGGGCGCTTGGTCGCGCCGGGCATAAGTACATGCCCAATCCATCTAAGCTAATTGCCCCAATGAGAACGTTTATCATCAAAAAGCGGTAAAATCGGCAATTCCTTCACTGGGCAGGCGCGTCTTTGTTGCGCCGGCCGGCGGCGACGGCTCCGAGGAGTTGCCGCAACGCATCTTCTTATCCGCGCATTTTCTATCCGACATGGCAGCCTTCAACCACGAGCGCGTCTTGAGCGTGCACCACTGGAACGACACCCTTTTCTCTTTCAAGACTACACGCGACGCGGCGCTGCGCTTTCACAATGGCCATTTCGTCATGATCGGCCTGGAAGTGGAAGGCAAGCCTTTGCTGCGCGCGTATAGCATCGCCAGCGCGAACTATGAGGAAAATCTCGAATTCCTCAGCATCAAGGTGCCGGATGGCCCTCTGACTTCGCGCCTGCAGCATTTGAAGGAAGGCGACACCATTCTGGTCAGCCGCAAGCCGGTGGGCACGTTGGTCGTGGACGACCTGAAGCCCGCCAAGCATTTGTATTTGTTCGGCACGGGTACTGGCCTGGCGCCTTTCATGAGCATCATCAAGGACCCGGACGTCTACGAACGTTTCGAGAAAGTCGTGTTGGTGCATGGCGTGCGTTGGGTCAGCGAATTGGCGTATGCGGACTACATCCAGAACGAATTGCCGGCCAATGAGTTCTTCGGCGACATGGTCAACGGCAAGCTGGTCTATTACCCGACCGTGACGCGCGAACCCTTCCGCAACCAGGGCCGCATCACGGAACTGGTGGAAAGCGGCAAGCTGTTCGAGGACATCGGCCTGCCTCCGATGAATCCGCAGGACGATCGTGCCATGCTGTGCGGCAGCCCGCATATGCTGGCCGACATCAGCGCCATGCTGGACAAGCGCGGTTTCGTCGTTTCCCCGGGCGTGGGTCAGCCGGGCGATTACGTGGTGGAACGGGCTTTCGTGGAGAAGTAAGCCGGCGGCGGGGCAAGCCGGCGAGGTCGGCGCATTTCTCGTCCCGGCCATCCTGGCGCTACGTGTAAACAAAGCATCCACTTGCGGATGCTTTGTTTTTTCCAGAAAGATTATCTCAATGCTGGATGGCGAGCTTTTCCGGCCTGCTCCATGAACACGAAGAGGTCGTTGCGATCGTCGCCGTCCTCGTCCTTGCGGTCCAAGCGCCATAAGGCGGTGGCCGTTTTTCCCATGTCATCCAGCAAGCGGGCCACGCGCTTGCCATGCACTGGATTCGCGAAGAACTCGACGAATCGGGGGTCCTGACGGCTCCAGCGGTCGTACCAGATATCGGCGCCGATGTGGGGCGCCGATTTGCGGCTGTCATTGTGAGTGTTCAGCATGCCCAAGGTCGTACTGTTGACGATGTCCGTGAGTTCCATCAGCTGGATTTCATCTGTCGCGATGCCTTTGCGCATGGCCGCACAAAGCTGAACGGCGGTGACATCATTCGCGTAGTACTCCTTGGTCTTCTGTGGTCTGTATGCCTCCTTCAGCCGAATTTTGTCGGCCGAAACCTCCGATGAAAATTGGTGGCCTGGCCGCTGAGGATCCACTGTGTCGAACGTGTATCCGATCGTTTTGCCGGAGGTGGCGGTGACGGTGTGATTCACGTGCAGCAGCTCGTTGGAGACATAGGTATAGCGGGCCCAGGCGGCCTCATCGTCAGGGTGGTCGCGTGAGCCGGAGCTTTGTTCAGCTTGTCCCGCGCTCAACGGTGGTTGTGGCGCCTGTTTCTCCTGCTCGATCATCCATTTTTCAAATTTGCGTTGCTCCAGTGACTCGTTGAAATCTCCGATGACCCATTGTGGCTTGCGGAGCAGTTTGCTGACTCGCCTTATTCCCTTGTCCCATGCGGCCGTTTTGATTTCTCCTAGCTCGCAGAGTCGGGCGAAACGTTGTTCTTCTGTGGGGACGAACGCCTCATGGAGGCCTGTGACATAGCGGATCGCCATATCCCACCGGTCGGCGGCTTGATCGCCATACCGTTGCTTGATATCCAAAACGCTGCGGGTGTCCGAAGCCGCGGCTCTCGGACCTCTGGGATCTTGCAGCCAGCTTGAGTACATGGGCACCCAATCAACGCCGATCTTGGTGAAAGCAGCGCTCAGGTTGGCCTCGGCGTCTTTGTCCTCGGGGTACCAGCTGACAGGTGCTACGGTTTGCGCGGATTCATCTGGAGCAGCCGCCACGGGATCTGCCGGTAGCTGGTTTTCCGCATCTGATTCGTTGCCTTGTGGGGAGGCGAGTTGCCTATATCCATCATTCGACGATGGTGGCCGGCTCGTCAGCGATCCATCCGGTGTGGCCAGATTTTCTTGCACCGGCGCCGCGGTTGCGGCTGCGGAATGTCCGAGTGGCTCCTGTTCGAGCCACGGCAGATCGCCCAACGACATCGCGCGAGGAGTAGGAGCGTAGCTCGGTGATGATGACCGGCTCATGGCAGGTTCGCGCCGGAAGCATCCGAACAAATTGCCGAAGCGGCCGGTGCGCGGTTCTTCTTCGACTGCGCCGTAAGCGTCGATCATGGTGACGGGGTTGTTGCTCACCATGCAATAGAGGTTCTGGGTCGCGGTCGGCCCCGCGGGATCGGGGTTTATCCAGCGTCCTATCCAGGGTTGGTAATAGCGCAGACCGTAGTAATAGAGACCGGTGGCATCGCGCTCCTTACCGGAATAACGGATGTATTTGTATTTGACTTCGCTATTGTTTTTCGACGCCAGTACCGCCGTGCCGCCGTATGGGTAGTATTCCTCCTGGGTAATGACGTTGCCGTCGCTGTCGGTTTCGATTTGGCAGGAGTTCTGGCGGTCGCTGTATTGGTAGCGCAGTTGCTGGTTGGGAATATCGCTGGGCTTTCCCGTGGCGCCGGTCCAGTTCAAGACTCGTGCGCCATCGTCCAGGACAATGACTTCGAGGTTTTCTCCCGTCGCGGTGTTGCCGCGCAGTTCCAGGCCGGGTAGATAACGGGTGTCCAGACTATTCCAGATGCCGGCTTGGTTGCTGGCCTGGCTGCTGGCGTATTTGCGCACACGTTCGCCGCTGCCGTCGTAGGCGTACTGTTCGCGATCGGAATTGGACCAATCGCCAGTGCCGGAGCTGGAGCCGGGCGCAGGGGGCCGGTAAGTCGTGACCACGCAGTAAAGCTGATGGAATGCGGTCCAGTACATGGGCTGGTTGCGGTTGGCATCAAGGCAGATACTCTGTCCGGCGAGGTCGAAGTAGGTGTCGATATTGGCCTGTGTCGCTCCCGGATTGTTGGCCGTGCAGACAGCGCGGTTGCTGCTGTTGCCGACGACAAGCTGGCGCGTAGATGGCGTGGCGCCGCTCCAATTGGAACTGCGGATCGTCGTGAGATTGCCGCCAGCGTCGTAGGTATAGGAGCGGGTGTAAGCCTGATACTCGGGCGTTGTCGCAGGGGTGAATTGCCCGCCTGGCCAATCGGTGCCTCTGGGGGTGTTGTTGACGTAGTTCTCGCGGCCCGTGGCACTGGTGAGTTGATACAGCGCATCGTAGGTATAGCCGCGATCAGGGGTGACGGCACGATTGCGGAAGAAGCTGACTTGCGCGTCGGCGCCGCTGTCGGACAAGGCGATTACATTGCCCACGCCGTCGTAGGCATAAGTCAGCGCCTGGAGCTTGATAGACACGCGCGTTGCAGTGATGGAGATCAGGCGCTGCGTCGTCTGCGGCTCATAGGCATATATGACCTGGATGTTGTTGGCATCGCTACGGGTGTCGATCGAGCCGGCGGCGGTATAGGTGATGGCCGTGGTGACCGGCGTCTGGATGGAACCCTTGGGGTTGACGGAGGCCGCGCATTTGCGCCCGGCGCTGTCATACGCGGTGTGCCGCTGATGACCTTTGGCGTCGCCTTGAGTCAGTACCTGGCCCAAGGCGTTGTAGGCCCACCGCGTCGAATACAGATTATCCGGGTCCGTGTCCGACTCCAACCACTGCTTGTTCAAGGGATACAGCGCAGGAAAACGTGCGGGCTGCCAATGTGTGGTCGAATCGCACGCCGCGGCCTGAAAGCGCCGGTCCTGTCGCAAGGCTGCGCCCTGAACGGCGTAGCCCTGTGCGCTCATATCAATCAAGCCCGCGGTATCGAAGTGCTGGAACAGTTGCCCACGCTGGTTGGCATTGCGCGGGTCTGTGGTGTCCGTTGGATCGTACGTGGCGCTGGGCGGTCCACGGTAATCGCCATAGCACCATATATCGGAAGTGCCGTCGACCGAAGCGCCGGTAGAGACATCTAAAGTGATGCGTTTGCGCTGCACGGGGCGGCCTAGCGCATCGTAATACCGTTGAACGGTGATGCTGTCGTCCGACTGTATATTCGCGTCGCGCCCTTGGCTGTGCTGCCAGATGGGCTGGCCACCGATGTCGGCGCAGGCCTCGGCTGTGCCGGCGTCCACGCTCACTGTCCGCAGTCCCTGGCCAGACAACGCTGGTGTGTACTGGAAATTCAGTGTCTCGGTGTTGAAAAACCGCGGGTCCTGCGACGATGTTGGCTGGCCCAGGGCATTATGCGTCTGGGCATCGACATACTGCGCCGCGACGGCTCCGCTGGCGTTCCGGTTATAACGCAGGGCGCGTACATCCAGCCCGCGGTTATCCCGAACGGTGATTTTCGGCGTACCGGCGCAAAGTGTGGCCAATGCACGGGTCCTCGAAAGCGGCTGGGTGCGCGCCTACATGCCCCAATAACCGTGCGAGTGTCCTTGTTGGTATGCCTGTAGTTGATATGGCTGTTCCGCCGAGAGGGTTTCTTCGACGGTTGCGGCGTCTCCGGGAATCGTCGCCTCAATCTCGTCTAACGGTGAAGATGGGGGCGGGTTGCCGCTCTGCTGGCCAGACAGGTTTTGGCTGTAGGGAGCGCTCCAGGGGCCGGGCGTGAGCGTTGGAGCCATGCTTGCCCAAGAGGTGGACGCAAGCTGCGCGGGGTAATAGGCTCCTTGCGCGGACGGCGGCGTCGCCGGGGGAGAAAATCTCTCCTCGACGGGCCCCCGAGGGGTGGGAGATGCCATTGGTAACCGTTCTTGGGCCACCTGCATGAAGTCGGGCGTGGAAAGTGAGCGGTCTTCCGGCGACGCCTGCTCAGGCATGGGAGACGCCGCAGGTGTTTCTTGGCCGGCCATCCGCATGAGCTCGGGCGTGGAAAGCCAGGGGTACTCCGGAGATGCCTGCCGCGGCAACGGGGAGTTCGACGGGGACTGCATGCCGGATTCGGAAGGTGAGATGTCCCACCACGGGGATGGGGACGGCGCGGATGCCCACGAAGGTCCCGGTTGGGAGGGGTCGTATTGAGCGGCGAGAGTTGAGGATGGACTGCTTGTGCCCGCTGCGCTCTCGTCGGCGGGGCTGGCTTTTCGTTTGCGTGTGGCAGCAGGCTCGTTGGCGGGCGCTTGCGCATCGTTTACTGGAGCGGGAGGCTCCAGCAAGGCAGCAATCACCCCTGGCCGTGTCTCGGGGTGAATAATGAGGTCGTAGAGAAAATCTTGACCGTCATTGTGGCTCTTTCCTAGCAAATGGTATTCCAGCTTGGCCGTGATTTTGCTCATTTCATTGTTCCATATCTTTCCCGCGTGAGTATCCAAGTTACCTCTGGGCAGTCCCAGATCATCCGTTGCACGAGCGGCCACTAGCCCCATGGTGGCCTCTCTTGCCAAAGCAGCTGCATCGGCGGGATTTTTCGTGGCGAACGCTGCTACGTTTTCAAAGCTATTCGCAGTGCTTTTGTTGTCCATCGTCAGCAGGAGCGGTAGAACGATATATTTGTATGTCTGCAAGGATAAGAGTCCGCCTTTAGCGGACGAGGCGTACGTTGGCAGCGAGTAGGAAGCGGCTGCTGCGCCAGCTCGCCCTGTAATACCACTGCCGGTCTGGGCCAGGGTTTGTATGACAGTCAGGCCCATTGCATAAATCCGTTTCCTAAGTGGGCTTTGCATAGACCACTTCTTGCTATAGATGGAATCTCCTTGCTGGTATTGCCTGTCGAAAGGATGCCAGAGCGCGGGTCCGGAATCTCCTTGACTAACATCTAGAGTTACCCCCATCCGGGGGTTCCATTTGAGCAAGCCGCTATCCAGCCACCGCAGGCCCGCCTCTAATAATCGAAGCGCCTTGTATGACGACGATGGCAGCCTTGGAATGCGCGGCCTTAGTGGCTGCCCTCGTGGGGCCTGCTCCTGCGCCGGGGCGGGCCTGTCTGCCATCAGACCATCTCGGTCCTGCCAGGTGACAGGGTTGTTGCTCACCATGCAATAGAGGTTCTGGGTCGCGGTGGGTCCCGCCGGATCGGGGTTGATCCAGCGCCCTATCCAGGGCTGGTAATAGCGCAGGCCGTAGTAATAGAGACCCGTCGCATCGCGCTCCTTGCCCGAATAGCGGATGGTCTTGTATTTGACTTCGCTGTTCGAGCGCGATGTCAGCACTGCCGTGCCGCCGTAGGGGTAATACTCCTCCTGGGTGATGACGTTGCCGGTGCTGTCGGTTTCGATCTGGCAGGAGTTCTGGCGGTCGGCGTATTGGAAGCGCAACTGCAAATTGGGAATGTCGTTGGGCTTGCCTGCGCCGCCAGCCCAATTCAATACCCGTGCCCCGTCATCCAGGACGATGACTTCGAGGTTCTCTCCCGAGGCGGAGTTGCCGCGCAGTTCCAGGCCCGGCAGATAACGGGTGTCGAGATGATTCCAGTTGCCGCTGGCCATGCTGCTGGCGTATTTGCGCACGCGTTGGCCGTTGCCGCCGTAGGCGTACTGTTCGCGATCGGAGTCGGACCAGTCGCCTGTGACTCCACCGGACGAAGGCGGCCGGTAAGTGGTGACCACGCAATAAAGCTGATGGAACGTCGTCCAGTACATCGGTTGATTACGGTTGGCGTCCAGGCAGATGTTCTTGCCGGCGAGATCGAAGTACGTATCGATGTTGGCCTGCGTTGCTCCTGGATTATTGGTCGTGCACATAGCGCGATTGCTGGCGCTACCCACCACGAGCTGTCGCGTAGGCGGTGTGGCGTCGCTCCAGTTGGCGCTGCGGATTGTCGTGAGATTGCCGCCAGCGTCGTAGGTATAGGAGCGGGTGTAAGCCTGATACTCAGGTGTAGCGGCAGGATTGAATTGCCCGCCTGGCCAGTCGGTGCCTTTCGGTGTGCGGTTGACGTAATTCTCGCGGCCCGTGGCGCTGGTGAGTTGGTACAGCGCATCGTAGGTATAGCCGCGATCTGGCGTAACCGCGTGATTGCGGAAGAAGCTGACTTGCGCGCCGGCGCTGCTGTCGGACAAGGAAACGACATTGCCCACGCCATCGTAGGCATAGGTCAATGCCTGGAGCTTGGTGGACACGCGCGTTGCAGTGATGGAGATCAGGCGTTGCGTCGTCTGCGGCTCATAGACGTGCGCGACCTGTATGTGGTTGGCATCGCTGCGGGTGTCGATCGCACCGGCGGCGGTGTAGGTGATGCCAGCGCACACCGGTGTAAGGGTGCCGCCGTTCGGCGTGACCGAGGTGGTGTACTTACGCCCGGCACCATCGTAAGCGGTGTGCTGCTGATGGCCCTTGGCGTCGGCTTGAGTCAATATCTGGCCCAAGGCGTTATAGGCCCGCCAAGTGGAATACAGATTGGCCGGATCCGTGTCCGATTCCAGCCACTGCTTGTTCAAGCCATATAGCGCCTGCGGCGAGCCCGGCGTCCAGCGAGTGGTGGAGTCGCACGGGACATCCAGGAAACGTCGGTCCTGGCGCAAGACAGTGCCCAGTACGGCATAACCTCGTGCGCTCACGTCGATCAGGCCCGCGGTATCGAAATGCCGCAGCATTTGCCCGCGCAGGTTGGCGTTGCGCGGGTCGGCGGCGTTGTTCAAGTCGTACGCGGTACTGGACGGTCCACTGTAATCGCCATAGCACCAAATATCCGCCACGCCGCCGAGCGGCCCGCCGCCCGGGATTTCCGCCGTGTGGCGGACGCGTTGCACTGGTCGGTCCAGCGCGTCGTAATACCATTGAACGGTGATATTGCTATCGGATTGCCGCTCGGCATCGCGTCCTTGGGTCAAATTCCAGACAGGCCGGCCGGCGACATCGGCGCAGGCCTTGGAGGTGCCGGCGTCTGCGCTCACGGTCTTCAACACCTGACCGGACAAAGCCGGTGTGTACTGGAGATTCAGCGCGGGGCTGCCGAAAAAACGAGGATCCTGGGATGACGTCGCTTGTCCCAGAACATTGTGCGTCCGCGTATCGACGTACTGCGCCGCGACAGCTCCAGCGGTGCCCCGGTTGTAGCGTAGCGTGCGGACGTTCAAACCGCGGTTATCGCGGATATTGATTCTCGGTGTACTGGCGCACAGATTCGTCATGGGTCGGATTCTAGGAGATGGCCTGATACGCTATCCGGTATAACGCCTGCGCCATGATCATGCCTATTGAACTCTGCGCGATTCTTTTGATTTGCTGGCCGGCGAGGTAAGTCGACAGAAGGCGCAAGCCGCGGCGTGCGCGACAGCACGTACCGTCGTGTGAATGGTGCATCCGTTTTTTTTATTTCACATGCTCGATCGGCGGCCGCTTCGAACGGCACTCCACGCTCCGCCTGCATTCACGCCGGGCTCCCATCCGCATGTGATGGCTTCCTCGCGGGAAATAGGGGGGCTTTCGGCGATCAGGCGCAACATCATTGCGGCCTCGTGCGGTGATTCGGGAGTTATATAGCGCTCGCCAGAGATTGTGCCCAAAGCCTCCCAAGGGAAGAAGTCGGGAGCGTCGTTCGAAAGATGTAGTCCGTTTGCCACCAACAGTCCGGGGCCCGTGGTAAACATCGTGCCGTAGAGCCGGTTGTGAAAATCAGAGGGGCTCTTGGTAACTATCGCTCGCTTTTGCCAAAGGAATTTCGGTCCGAACTGGTTGTCAGCGAACTTGGACGGTACGGGGAGTTCCCATTTCTCGTAGAGGGCGATCTGCTCGGGTATGGTCTCAAGAAGACGCAATACCTGAGGTGAATGGGCGGGCGCGCCAAAAACCGCGTTGCTGATGGATTTCCGAGTCACCTCTATCGTTTTCAAGCCCCGGCGGGTGCGTTGCTCGCCTAGCGGGTCCTTGAAAACGACGTCGACATCGGCATAGACACCGCCTTCTGCTGCAAGGATGGCCAGGCGCGCGATGTCGCTCCCGCCCGCGAAATTCCTGTAACTTCCATTTTTTGCGCCAAGAAAAAGGGCGTGCAGATGTGTTCCCAGGCCGTGTCGGGCCTCCCCGCTGCTGAGTGTGCCCGTAGACCGAAAACGCTGTTGCAACGCTTCAAATGGTTCGGCCACGTCGCGCACCTCAAGGCGATGGCCGTAGCGGTATTGCAGGTGGCGGTGGAGCGAGGAGTCAGCTTCATATTGAGACTGCTCCTGGGCCGCGTGTATTGCCATAGGCCGATCTGTCCAGACGTTGACCTTATAGTCGGGGTTTTGATGCGCAGCTAGCAATACATTGCGTAGATTATTCGCAGGCATCGTCCCGCCGAGCCATACATAATGAAGTTTCTTCGGAATGCGAGCCAGCTTCTCGGTCGGTCTCACCGCTGTAGCGGGTTCGCGTCGAGGGAGTTCAGCGGGAGGTCCATGTGCCACTGCACTGGCAGTGTCTTCTTCAGACGCTTCGTTCATTCCCTCGCCGGCCTTCAATCCAGTTGTATCCAACAGCGTGGCAGGATTGTTTTTCACCATGCGGTAGAGATTGAGTCCGTCGGCGGTCCCGGCCGGATCAGGGTTTATCCATCGTGCTATCCAGGGTTGGTAATAGCGCAGGCCGTGGTAATAGAGACCCGTCGCATCGCGCTCCTTGCCCGAATAGCGGATGGTCTTGTATTTGACTTCGCTGTTCGAGCGCG
Organism: Bordetella sp. LUAb4; assembly: GCF_021325795.1. Taxonomy (GTDB): domain Bacteria; phylum Pseudomonadota; class Gammaproteobacteria; order Burkholderiales; family Burkholderiaceae_B; genus Bordetella_C. The sequence goes on from NZ_JAHPZX010000004.1 coordinate 77,056, forward strand.
ATGTCAACACCGCCGTGCCGCCGTAGGGGTAATACTCCTCCTGGGTGATGACGTTGCCATCGCTATCGGCTTCGAGCTGGCAGGAGTTCTGGCGGTCGGCGTATTGGAAGCGCAACTGCAAATTGGGAATGTCGTTGGGCTTGCCTGCGTCGCCGGCCCAATTCAATACCCGTGCCCCGTCATCCAGAACGATGACTTCGAGGTTTTCGCCCGAGGCGGAGTTGCCGCGCAGTTCCAGGCCCGGCAGATAACGGGTGTCGAGAATATTCCAGATGCCGTTGGCTTGGTTGCTGGCCATGCTGCTGGCGTATTTGCGTACGCGTTGGCCGCTGCCGTCGTAGGCGTACTGTTCGCGATCGGAGTTGGACCAATCGCCGGAGCCGGAGCCGGAGCCGGAGCCGGGGGCAGGGGGCCGGTATGTCGTGACCACACAGTAAAGCTGGTGGAATGCGGTCCAGTACATGGGCTGGTTGCGGTTGGCGTCCAGGTAGATGCTCTTGCCCCCGAGGTCGAAATAGCTGTCGATATTGGTTTGGGTCGCTCCCGGATTATTGGCCGTGCAGACGGCGCGGTTGCTGCTGCTGCCGACGACAAGCTGCCGAGTGGACGGCGTGGCGCCGCTCCAGTTGGAACTGCGGATCGTCGTGAGATTGCCGCCAGTGTCGTAGGTGTATGTGCGGGTGTAAGCCTGATAGTCCGGTGTGCTGACCGGGTTGAATTGCCCGCCTGGCCAGTCGGTGCCTTTCGGCGTGTCGTTGACGTAGTTCTCGCGACCTGTGGCGCTGGTGAGTTGGTACAGCGCATCGTAGGTGTAGCCGCGATCCGGCGTGACTGCACGATTGCGGAAGAAGCTGATTTGCGAGGAGGCGCTGGCGTCGGACAGAGCGACTACATTACCCACGCCGTCGTAGACATAAGTCAGCGCCTGAAGTGGTGTGGTGCTGGCTCGCACACGTTTGGCGCGATGCGACTTGCTGTCGTTGCCAGCGGCGGCACTGCGCGAGGCAATAAGGGAAATCAGACGTTGCGTCGGCTGCGGCTCGTAGGCATACGCGATCTGGATATTGTTGGCATCGCTGCGGGTGTCGATTGCGCCAGTGGCACTGTAGGTGATGGCCGTGGTGACCGGCGTCAGGGTGCCGCCCTTGGGGGTCACCAAGGCAGCAGATTTGCGCCCGGCGCAGTCATAGGCAGTGTGCTGTTGATGCCCTTTGGCGTCGACTTGAGTCAGTGCGTAGCCCAGGGCGTTGTAGGCCCATCGCGTCGAATACAGATTATCCGGGTCCGTGTCCGACTCCAGCCACTGCTTGTTCGAGTCATACAGCGCTGGAGGCGGGGCGATCCGCCAGTTAGCGTTGGCATCACATGCTACCGCCTGGAAGCGCCGGTCTTGTCGCAAGGCGACGCCTTGTACGGCATAGCCCAACACGCTCATATCAATCAAGCCCGCCGTATCGAAATGCTGGAACATTTGCCCGCGTTGGTTGGCATTGCGCGGGTCTGTGGTGTCTGTCGGATCGTACGTGGCGCTGGGCGGTCCACTGTAATCGCCATAGCACCATATATGGGAAGTGCCGCTGACCGGACCGCCGGTAGAGACATCGGACGTGATGCGTTTGTGCTGCACGGGTCTACCTAGCGCATCGTAATACCGTTGAACCGTGATGTCGTTGTCCGACTGTATATTCGCGTCGCGCCCTTGGCTGCGCTGCCAGATGGGTTGGTCAACGATGTCGGCGCAGGCCTTGGCTGTGCCGGCGTCCACGCTAACCGTTTTCAGCATCCGGCCAGACAGAGCCGGCGTGTACTGAAAATTCAGCGTCTGACTACCGAAAAACCGAGGGTCCTGCGATGTCGCCGGCTGACCCAGGACATTGTAGGTTTGCGCGTCGACGTATTGCGTCGCCACGTCGCCGTCGGCGCAACGGTTGTAGCGCAGGCTGCGCGCTTCCAATCCGCGATTATCGCGGACGATTATTTTCGGCGTGCCGGCGCAAAGTATGGCCACTGTCCGTCCTCCGGGCACGCTCACGTGCCCCAATGACCGTGCGGGGGGCCTTGCTGGTATGCCTGTTGTTGATACTGCTGTTCCACGGCGAGGATTTCTTCGACGGTTGCGGCGCCGTGGGGAATCGTTGCCGCAATTGCACTGAACGGTGTCGGTGCAGGCAAATAGGAATTCTGCTGGCCTGATGGGTGCACCTGCTGATGTTGCATATAGGGGTCGTTGCTCCAGGCATCAGGCGGAAGTGGGGCAGCCATGCTTGTCCAAGAAGGCGCCAGCGGCGCGGGATAGTAGGGCATTTGCGCGTGCATCATAGGCATGGGAGGGTAAAAGCCCCCGTCCGCGTACGGTTGCTGAGGCACGGGAGGCGCGGATGGATTCCATCCAGCTTGCCCTTGCGTGAGCAGTGGCGTGGCCGGCGGGGAGAATATCTCCGCCACTGGCTGTCGAGGCATGGAAAACGTCGACGGTGGCGGCATAGTAGCCGCTGGCGCCCTCGGTTGACCGGTCGCGCCACTCGGCGCAGTGATTTTGCTCGGTGGATTCTCGCCGGTAGGGGCGGTTTTTCGTTTGCGTGGGACAGCCGATCTGCTGGAGGATTCTTGCGCTGCGACCGCGTGCGCGGAAAGTCCTGGCTGAGCAGCAATCAATTCTTTTCTTTTTTCAGCGTCAAGGTATTCGTATAGGAACTTCTGCCCTTCATAGAAGCCATTTAGATCTTCACCGAGATTAAGGTCTTTTATACGATTTTCCAAATCCGATATGACGTTATCTTTTTCGGTGCTCCGAATTTTCATGACGCCGCGGGCGCTGCTGTCGTCTCTCTGCAGCTCCGCCTCGTTCAGCGTGCGAGTAGCTACCAGCTCCAACATGGCTTCCCGGGCTAACGTTTGTGTCTCCTTGGGGTGCTCAAAAGAAAACCTGGCAACTTCTGCAAATTTGTTTATTGGGTTACTCAGTAGCGGTGCTAATTCGAATTTGAGCTTTTCATAGGAAATGTCTACCTCTCGACCGGAGATGAGCACGGTTGCAAGCGAGTAGAAAGCGGCTGTCCTGTTAGTCTTCAATGCAGCAGTGGACTGTCCTTGGTGGGTGATGATAACTGTGAAGCCCAATAGGGCTCTGCGAGTTGCAAGCGTCCCGTGCAGGGCGCCCGATTTCCCATTCCGATAGATGGATTCGTTATCCCGGCCCCGGGATTGTGGGTCCCAAGCGTGCCAAAGATCAGGTTCCGTATCGTTGCGTTCGCTAAGATCGAGTATCGCACCTCCTTCTACGCTCTTATAGATCAGCCCCTTCTGTTCCAAGTCGACAAGAACTTCGGGGGGCCGGGGAATTTCACGCTTTGTCTGTGCTGGGATCCCCAGTCGCTTCAATGGCTTCCCCTGTACTTGCTCCTGCGGCGGATCAGGGATGTCCGCCATCAAACCGGCCCGGTCCTGCAAGGTGAGAGGATTGTTGCGCACCATGCGGTAGAGATTCTGCCCTTCGACGGTTCCTGCGGGGTCAGGATTGATCCATCTTCCTATCCAGGGCTGGTAGTAGCGCAAGCCGTAATAAAAGAGGCCGGTGGCGTCGCGTTCCTTGCCGCAATAGCGGATGTATTTGTACTTGACCTCACTGTTGGAGCGCGACGCCAATACCGCTGTGCCTCCGTAGGGGTAATACTCTTCCTGGGTAATGACGTTGCCGTCTTTGTCGGTCTCCATCTGGCAGGAGTCCTGGCGGTCGCTGTATTGGTAACGCAACTGCAGGTTGGGGATGTCGCTGGGCTTCCCCACGCCGCCGGCCCAGTTCAATATCCGCGCGCCATCATCCAGGACGATGACTTCCAGGTTTTCTCCCGTGGTGTTATTCGTACGTAGCTCCAAACCTGGGAGGTAGCGGGTGTCGGCTATGTTCCAGGTGTTTGTGCCCGACCCGCTTCCAGTCATGCTGCTGGCGCATTTACGCACGCGCTGACCGTTGCCGTCGTAGGCGTACTGTTCGCGGTCAGAATTGGACCAATCGCCCGTGACAGCGCCGGCTCCCGGCGACCGATAAGTCGTGACCACACAGTAAAGCTGATGGAAAGCGGTCCAGTACATGGGCTGGTTGCGGTTGGCGTCCAGGCAAATGCTTTTGCCAGCTGGGTCGAAGTACGTATCGATGTTGGCCTGCGTCGCTCCCGCATTATTGGCCGTGCCCACGGCGCGGTTGCTGCTGTTGCCGACGACCAGTTGCCGCGTAGGCGGCGCGGCGCCGTTCCAGTTGGAACTGCGGATCGTGGTGAGATTGCCGCCGGGATCGTAGGTATAGCTGCGGGTGTAAGTCTGGTAGTCGGGTGTGTTCGTGGGGTTGAACTGCCCACCCGGCCAGTCGGTGCCAGTTGGGCTGTTGTTGACGTAGTTCTCGCGGCCCGTAGCGCTGGTGAGTTGGTACAGCGCATCGTAGGTGTAGTTCCGATCCGGCGTGACCACGCGATTGCGGAAGAAGCTGACTTGGGCGTTGGCGCTGCTGTCGGATAGTGCGACGACATTGCCCGCGCCGTCGTAGGTATAAGTCAGCGCCCGGAGCGCAGTGGTGCTGGCTCGCACACGTTTGGCGCGGTGTGATTTGCTGTCGTTGCCAGCAGCGGCACTGCGCGAGGCAATAAGGGAAATCAGACGTTGCGTCGTCTGCGGCTCATAGGCATACGCGATCTGGATGTTGTTGGCATCGCTGCGGATGTCGATCGCGCCAGTGGCGTTGTAGGTGATGGCCGTGGTGACCGGCGTCAGGCTGCCACTCTTCGGGATTACCGAGGCGGCATACTTGCGCCCGGCGCAGTCATAGGCAGTGTGCTGCTGATGATCTTTGGCATCGACTTGGATGAGTACCTGGCCCAAGGCGTTATAGGCCCACCGCGTCGAATACAGATTAGCCGGGTCCGAGTCCGGCTCCAGCCACTGCTTGTTCGAGTCATACAGCGCTGGAGGCAGGGCGGTCTGCCAGTTAGTGTTGGCATCACATGCTGTCGCCTGGAAGCGCCGGTCTTGTCGCAAGGCGACGCCCTGTACGGCATAGCCCAATACGCTCTTATCAATCAAGCCCGCCGTATCGAGATGCTGGGACATTTGACCGCGCTGGTTGGCATTGCGCGGGTCTGTGGTGTCTGTCGGATCGTACGTGGCGCTGGGCGGACCACTGTAATCGCCGTAGCACCATATATCGGAAGTACCGCTGACCAGACCGCCGGTAGAGACATCGGACGTGATGCGTTTGCGCTGCACGGGTCTACCTAGCGCATCGTAATACCATTGAACGGTGATGTTGTTATCCGCCTGCATATTCGCGTCGCACCCCTGGCTGTGTTGCCAGACAGGCCGGCCGGCGATGTCGACGCAAGCCTTGCTCGTGCCGGCGTCCGCGCTCGCCGTCTGCATTACCTGGCCAGACAAGGCCGGTGTGTACTGGAAGTTCAGCGTCTCGCCACCGAAAAACCGTGGATCCTGCGATGACGTCGGTTGACCCAGGACGCTGTGCGTCCACGCATCGGCATACTGCGTTGCCACGTAACCGTCGACGCTACGGTTATAGCGCAGCGTGCGCACGTCCAACCCGCGGTTATCTTGAACGGTGATTGTCGGCGTGCCGGCGCAAAGTGTGGCCACTGCTCGGATCCTGGGAAGCGACATGCTGGAGTGCGTTATATAACGCGCCCACCGCGATTCCGCATTTGAGAAACGTCATGTTCTTTTTGACTTTCGACACTTGATCAACTCATCGAAGCTTCAGGTATGCCCGATCCGTGTGGCGGGGACCAATCAGCCGCATAGTGCGCCTTACATCTCCCGATAATCGTAAGGATGCCCGTATTGGTATGGCTGTTGCTGGTATGCCTCCGCCGGAATAATTTCCTCGACAGTTGGGGCGCCGTGGGGAATGGTTGGATCAATGCCGAAGAAGGCTGATGGTGTGCCCGGGTAGGAACCTCGCTGGCCAAATGGCTGTAGCGGTTGTTGTTGTTGAGGGAGAGGTTGTTCGTGCCAGGCGGCCAGCAACGGCGGATCATCTTGTGCCGGCATGGTTCCTTGCCAAAAGATATGTGAGGGCCCCGGCGCCTGCGACGGGCCTGCCGCGAAAGGGTCATGAGGGTAGGGGGCATAAGGGTAAGGGCCGCCGTGGAGGTAAGGCTGCATCAGTTGTGTTTGGTGCCCCCATGCGTAATCGCCCGACTCCGCAATCGGATCCAAGGCTTCAGATGCGGAGGGAGGGCCACCATGGTGCGATAAAAGCGCAGCGTCCATGGCAGGGTTTGCGTCTTGCATGGGATTATCGGAGTCGGTTCGCGTAGGGCTTGCGAGCGAGGACGGTCCTGGCAGACCCCCGATCAGCTCTTTTCTTGTTTCAACGTCAAGGTACCTGTATAAAAATTCTTGGCCTTCATAGAAACCCTCTTGATCTTCTTTGAGATGAAGCTGCTCTATGCGGCCTTCCAAATCGGCCATGACTTTATTTTTGGCAGTTTTAAATATTTCCCTTGCGGATGTGCTTTGGTCGCTACCAGTGCCCCTCTTCAACCCCATCTCATCCACTGTGCGAGTGGCCACCAAATTCAACATGGCGGCCCGTGCCAAGGTCTGTGCTTTTTCGGGGTGCTCATAAGAGAACTTGGCCACGTCTGGATAGTTGGGTTTGCCATTTATCGGATTCAGAAGTGGTAGCACCGTCAATTTGTAGTGTCTAAGGGTTGGGTTTACGATTTTGCCAAATACGGTTACCGGCGCAAGCAAGTAGCCCACAGCTGTCCTGCGAACCTTTAGTCCAAGACGGGATTTTCCTTGGAAGGTTTGTATAACAGTAAAGCCTAGCGTGTTCTTCCGAGATACGAATGATGGGTGCAGGCCTTTCTCGCTCAACCCCTCTCTGTAAACGGATACCTTTTCCCGGAATTGCTTGTCCCAGTAATGCCAGAGATCAGGTTCAGTAACACCACGTTGGCTAAGATCCAGATTCACGCGGCCTTGTGCGTCTTCGTTGATCAGCCCCTTCTTTTCCAGGTCCACAAAAATTTCTGGATGCCGAGGGGTTTCATAGCTCGGTGATTGCGGTAGCCGCGGTGGCTTCGGCGCGGTCGCCCGAGCTTGCCCCTGCGTCGGATCAGGAGTGTCTCCCATCAAACCTGCCCGGTCTTGCAAGGAAACGGGATTGTTTCGCACCATGCGGTAAAGATTTTGGCCGTTGACAGTACCGGCCGGATCCGGATTGATCCATCTTCCTATCCAGGGCTGGTAGTAGCGCAAGCCGTAATAAAAGAGGCCGGTGGCGTCGCGTTCCTTGCCGCAATAGCGGATGTATTTGTACTTGACCTCACTGTTGGAGCGCGACGCCAATACCGCTGTGCCTCCGTAGGGGTAATACTCTTCCTGGGTAATGACGTTGCCGTCTTTGTCGGTCTCGATCTGGCAGGAGCCCTGGCGGTCGCTGTATTGGTAACGCAGCTGCAGGTTGGGGATGTCGCTGGGTTTTCCCGCGCCGCCGGCCCAGTTCAATACGCGTGCGCCGTCGTCGAGCACGATGACTGCAAGATTTTCTCCCGAGGCGGTGTTCCCGCGCAGCTCCAGTCCTGGCAGATAACGGGTGTCGACGTAATTCCAGTTGCCGTTGGCCACGCTGCCGGCATATTTACGCACGCGGTGGCCACTGCCGTCGTAGGCATACTGTTCGCGATCGGAGTCGGACCAATCCCCGCTGCCGGACGCCGGCGGCCGGTAAGTCGTGACCACACAGTACAGCTGATGGAACGCGGTCCAGTACATGGGCTGGTTGCGGTTGGCGTCCAGGCAGATGCTCTTGCCGGCGGGGTCGAAATAGGTGTCGATGTTGGCCTGCGTCGCTCCTGGATAATTGGCGGTGGATACGGCGCGGTTGCTGCTGTTGCTGACGACAAGTTGCCGCGTAGGTGGCGCGGCACCGCTCCAGTTGGAGCTGCCGATCGTCGTGAGATTGCCGCCAGTGTCGTAGGTGTAGCTGCGGGTGTAAGCCTGATAGTCCGGTGTGCTCGTGGGGTTGAATTGCGCGCCGGTCCAGTCGGTGCCCTTTGGGGTGTTGTTGACGTAATTCTCGCGGCCCGTCGCGCTGGTGAGCTGATACAGCGCATCGTAGGTGTAACTGCGATCCGGCGTGACGGCGCGATTGCGGAAGAAGCTGACCTGGGCGCAGGCGCTGTTCTCGGACAGCGCGGTGACATTGCCCACGCCGTCGTAAATATAGGTCAGCGCCTGGAGCGGTGTGGTGCTGGCGCGCACAGGCTTGACGCCAAGTGATTTTCTATCTTTGCCTGCAAGTTGTTCCTTGCTTGGTCGCTTCTCCGCATTGCCTGCGGCGGCATTGCGCGAGGCGGTGATGGAGATCAGTCGCTGTGTCGTCTGAGGTTCATAGGTATATGCGATCTCGATGTTGTTGGCATCGCTGCGCATGTCGATGGCGCCGGCCGCGGTATAGGTGATGCCTGAACATACCGGTGTAAGGGCGCCACCTTTGGGGGTGACCGAGGTGGTGTACTTGCGTCCGGCGCCATCGTACGCGGTGTGCTGCTGATGGCCTTTGGCGTCGACTTGGGTGAGCGCCTGGGCCAAAGCGTTGTAAGCCCACCGGGTGGAATACAGATTGCCAGGATCCGTATCCGGTTCCAGCCACTGCTTGTTCAAGCCATACAGCGCTTGCGGAGTGGCAGCTTGCCAGTGGCTAAGGGAATTGCATGGAACAGCCTGAAAGCGCCGGTCCCGACGCACGGCGTTGCCCTGCACGGCGTTGCCCTGCACGGCGTAGCCCTGGACGCTCATGTCGATCAAGCCCGCCGTATCGAAGTGCTGCAGCACCTGCCCACGTTGGTTGGCGTTGCGCGGGTCGGCAGGGTTGTTCGAATCATATGTAGTGCTGGGCGGTCCTTTGTAATCGCCGTAGCACCAAATGTCAGTCATGCTAATTGGCGCCGCACTGCCTGGCGATCCGCGGCCCGAAACATCCACCGTGCAGCAGGCGCGTTGGACAGGACGATCCAGCGCGTCGTAATACCGTCGAACAGTGATGTTGCTATCGGACTGCAGATCCGCATCGCGGCCTTGAGTGATGTTCCAGACAGGCCGGCCGGTGATATCAGCGCAGGCCCTGGCCGCGCCGGCGTCCAAGCTTACAGTCTTCAACGCCTGGCCGGACAAAGCCGGCGTGTACTGGAAATTCAGCGTCTGGCTGCCGAAAAACCGGGGGTCCTGCGATGTCGCCGGTTGACCCAGGACATTGTGGGTTTGCGCGTCGACGTACTGCGTGGCCACGTCGCCGTCGACGGTACGGTTGTAGCGCAGCGTGCGCACGTCCAGCCCGCGGTTATCTCGAACGGTGACTTTCGGAGTACCTGCGCAAAGTGTCGCCACTGCTCGGATCCTTGGAAGCCGCCTGATGGAGCGTCTTGTATAACGCACCCGCCGCGATCCCGCATTTGCGAAGCGTCACGTTCTTTTTGAATTACCGCATGCCGAACGTGAAGCCAGTCTCTATGCTCAAGCGGATCCCCTGCTAAAGCGGATCCCGGTCCGCCGGCACCAGGCCCAGTCAGACGCCAGGAAAAGCACAGGACGATCCAGCGGCGGCCCCACTCGCCGAGGCCGCCCATTGAACCCAATCACTCCGGCTGGATCCCGGCCTGCTTGATGATGTCCGCCCACTTCTTCGATTCACCCTTCTGGAAGGCGGCCAATTCGGCGGGTGTCGACGTTTCGGCAACGGTGCCCGTCAGCTTGTAGAACTGCTGCGCCGCCTGGCCCTTGGTGGCCTGCGCCAGCAGGTCATGCAGCTTCTGCACGACGGCCGGCGGCGTGTTGGCGGGGGCATAGGCAGCGAACCAATAACCCATTTCGTAACCCGGCACGCCCGACTCGGCGATGGTCGGCACGTCCGGCGCCAGCGGCGAACGCTGCTGGGTGGTCACGCCCAAGGCGCGCAGCTTGCCGGCTTGCACCTGGGGCAGGCCGGTGGCGGTATCGGTGATCATCATGGTGATCTGTCCGCCCAGCAGGTCCGTGACCGCCAGCGGATTACTCTTGTAAGGCACATGCAGCAGCTTCACGCCCGTCATCTGCTGCAGCAATTCACCCGCGATGCGGCTGCTGGAACTGCCGCTGCCGAAACTGAGCTTGCCCGGGTTCTTGCGTGCATCTTCCAGGAAGTCCTGGACGTTCTTGTAAGGCGCGTCCGGGCGCACCACCATGATCTGCGCGCCTTTACCCAGCAACGTCAGCGGTGCGTAGTCCTTGACCGGGTCATACTGCATCTGCTTGTACAGATGCTCGTTGGCCGCGTGCGTGGTGTTGGTGGTGATCAGCACCGTGTAGCCATCAGGCGCGGCGCGCGCCACCGCCTGCGCACCGATCATCGCGCTGGCGCCCGGCTTGTTCTCGATGATGACGGTTTGTCCGCTTTCCTGCGTCACGCCCTGGCCGATGGCGCGGCCGATCTGGTCGGTGGCGCTGCCCGGCGCGAACGGCACGACGAAGGTGATCGGATGATTGGGAAAATCGGCGGCTTGCGCCGTCGGCACCAGGGCGGTGCCGGCCAGCAGCAGCGCAAGCGTGCAGGATGCGGTGATTCGCATAGTTGTCTCCTGTTGTGATTCTGATTTGTGGGAGAACTATAGGCAGGGCGGGGCGATTCGTGAAATCGAAAAACAGGATGAATTCATAGATAAAGCCGATGCCCGTGGTTGAGTCATAGCGCACGGCGCGCGCCGTTCCTGCATAGTCAGGCGCCGCAAGTCCGTCCGCTCGATTCCCCACAGGGTTGAAGGGGAATCCCACCGCCAAAAAATATCCCATTCGGCAAAACTTTTTCCCCGCTTCTGTTACCACTAGCCCATGCGTCGCGTCACCGTCCCGGGGTATCCGGGTCTTTCGCGTGCAACTATTGAAGACTAAACTTCGATAGACTAAGGATTAAATCCGTCAACGCCTTACAAGGGATCCACCTATGAGCAAGCAAATCATCCACACTTCAGCCGCTCCCGCCGCTGTCGGGCCTTACTCCCAGGCGGTTGCCGTGAATGGCGGCAAGACGGTTTACCTGTCGGGCCAGATCGGCCTGGAGCCGGATTCCGGCGAAATGGTGTCCGAGAACTTCGAGGCCCAGGTGCGCCAGGCCTTCGAGAACATGCAGGCGGTTATCAAGGAAGCGGGCGGAACCCTGAACCATATCGTCAAGCTCACCCTGTTCCTGACGGATCTGGGCAAATTCGCGGCGGCCAATGCCATCATGGCCGAGATCATTCCGCAGCCGTTCCCGGCGCGGTCCACGGTAGGCGTGGCCAGCCTGCCCAAGGGCGCCCAGTTCGAGGTCGAAGCGATCCTGGTCATCTGAAGACGCTTATCGCCCCCCCCGCTTTAACGACCCTTACCCGGGCGGCCGCCCAACCGCCCGCAGGATCCACGCACGCCATGCCCGCTTCCGCGGCTTCTCGCAAACCCGTTCCCGTACCCGCAGCCGATGGCAAGCCCGCCACGCGGCGCGGCAAGGGCGCGGGTGCGCCGGCGGCCAAACCGGACGGCGCCACACCCCGTTCGGACCTGGAGCGGCGCCTGCACACGCTGGGGCTGACCACGTCCATGGACCTGGTGCTGCATCTGCCCCTGCGCTACGAGGACGAGACGCGCGTCATCCCCATCTCGGCCCTGCGGCCGGGATATCCGGCCCAGGTCGAAGGCGAGATCACGCATTGCGAGGTGACTTACCGGCCGCGGCGGCAACTGACCGCCACCATCGCCGACGAGTCCGGCGAATTGCAGCTGCGCTGGTTGAATTTCTACCCCAGCCAGCAGAAACAATTGACGGTGGGCCGGCGTCTGCGCGCGCGCGGCGAAGTGCGTGGCGGCATCTTCGGGCGTGAAATGGTGCATCCGCGCATGGCGGTCGCCGACGCGCCTTTGGCCACCGCCTTGACGCCTGTCTATCCGACCACGGAGGGACTGCAGCAACCGGTGCTGCGCAAGGCCATCGGGCAGGCCCTGGCGCAGATCGATCTGACTGACACCTTGCCCGACCCGGTGCGCGAACGCTACGAGCTGCAGCCTATCGACGCCTCGATCAGGTTGCTTCACGCGCCGCCGCCTGGTGTCAATGAAGATGCCTTGATCGAGCGGGCGCATCCGGCCTGGCTGCGCGTGAAGTTCGACGAATTGCTGGCGCAACAACTGTCGCTGGCGGCAGCGCGCGCGGCTCGCCGCGCCAACCGCGCCACGCCACTGGCGGCGACCGATGCCGCCAACGGCCTGGTGGCACGGCTCTACAGCGTGCTGCCCTTCAAGCTGACGGGGGCGCAGCAGCGGGTGGTGGGGGAAATTCGCGCCGACCTGGCGCAGCCTTATCCCATGCACCGGCTGCTACAGGGCGACGTCGGCAGCGGCAAGACGGTGGTGGCCGCCATCGCCGCGGCGCAGGCCATCGAGGCCGGCGCCCAGGTAGGCTTGATGGCGCCTACCGAAATCCTGGCCGAACAGCATTTCCGCAAGCTGGTGGACTGGTTGCATCCGCTGGGCGTGCGGATCGAATGGCTCAGCGGCAGCCTGGGCGCCAAGGCACGGCGCGAGGCCGTGGCCGCGGTGGCCGCCGGCACCGTCGATCTGGTGGTCGGCACGCAGGCGCTGATCCAGGATCATGTGGAGTTCGCCCGCCTGGGGCTGTCCATCGTGGACGAACAGCATCGTTTCGGCGTTGGCCAGCGGCTGGCATTGGCGCGCAAGGGCGAAACGCCGCGGGCGCGGCTGATTCCCCATCAACTGAATATGAGCGCCACGCCCATTCCACGTACGCTGGCGATGACGTTTTTCGCGGACCTCGACGTGTCGGTCATCGACGAGCTGCCGCCGGGCCGCACGCCGGTGGTGACCAAGCTGGTCAGCGATGCTCGCCGCGAAGAAGTCATCGCGCATATCGCCCATGCCGCGCGGCAGGGCCGCCAAGTGTATTGGGTCTGTCCGCTGGTCGAGGAAAGCGAAGCGCTGGAATTGCAGACGGCCGTCGACACGCATCAGGCCTTGTGCGCGGAATTGCCCGACCTGCGGGTGGGACTGGTGCATGGCCGGCTGTCGCAAACCGAGAAAGCCGATGTGATGCAGGCATTCCGCGCGGGCGAGGTCGACGTGCTGGTTGCGACGACCGTCATCGAAGTGGGGGTGGACGTTCCCAATGCCTCATTGATGGTGATCGAACACGCCGAGCGCTTCGGCCTGGCCCAGTTGCACCAATTGCGCGGGCGGGTGGGGCGGGGCACGGCGGAATCGGTCTGTGTGTTGCTGTACGCGCGGCCGCTGTCCGGCATCGCGCGCGAGCGCCTGCGTGCCATGTTCGAAACCGCCGATGGTTTCGAGATCGCCCGGCGCGACCTGGCACAGCGTGGTCCGGGCGAATTCCTGGGTACACGCCAATCCGGCACGGCCTTGTTGCGCTTTGCCGATATCGAAGTCGATGCCCGCATCGCCGAGCAGGCCCGTGAAGCCGCGGCCTGCTTGCGCGCCGAATATCCGGCGGCCGCCGAGGCGCATCTGGCGCGCTGGATGCGTGGCCGCGAAGATTTTCTACGAACTTGAGACCCTGGCCGCGCTTGGGGCTGGATTACTGGAAACGCATATGACGCTCACCGAACTCAAATATATCGTCGCCGTCGCGCGCGAGCGCCATTTCGGCCGGGCGGCCGAGGCGTGTTTCGTCAGCCAGCCGACCTTGTCGGTGGCGATCCGCAAGCTGGAGGACGAGCTGGGCGTGACCATCTTCGAACGCGGGGGCGCCGAGGTGGGCGTGACGGCGATCGGCCAGCGCATCGTCGCGCAGGCGCAGAAGGTGTTGGAGGAAAGCGCCGGCATCAAGGAAATCGCCCGCCACGGCCACGATCCGCTTGCCGGTCCCTTGCGCGTGGGCGTGATCCATACCATTGGGCCTTATCTGCTGCCGCGCCTGGTGCCGGTGCAGATCACGCGCACGCCGCAGATGCCGCTGCTGTTGCAGGAGAACTTCACGGTGCGCTTGGTCGAGCTGCTGCGCCAGGGCGAGATCGATTGCGCCATCATGGCCTTGCCGTTGCCGGAGGCCGGTCTGGTCGTGCAGCCTTTGTATGACGAACCCTTCCTGGTGGCGGTGCCGCGCGACCATCCCTGGGCCAAGCGCAAGAGCATCCTGGCGGAGGACCTGAAGCAGCAGACCATGCTGCTATTGGGTAGCGGCCACTGTTTTCGCGACCAGGTGCTGGAGGTTTGTCCGGAGCTGTCGCGCTTTTCCGCGGCCAGCGATGGCATCCAGCGCACCTTCGAAGGGTCGTCGCTGGAGACCATCCGTCATATGGTCGCCGCCGGTATCGGCATCACGGTGCTGCCGATCACGGCCGTGCCGGAACATCCGCCCGCCGACAGCCTGTTGACGTATATCCCGCTGGAACCGCCGACACCGGACCGTCGCGTGGTGCTGGCGTGGCGGCGCAGTTTTCCGCGCCTGGCTGCGATCGAAGCGCTGGCGCAGGCCATCTACAACACCCCGCTACCGGGCGTGCGAATGCTGGAAGATGAAATGGCGTCGCATCAGGATTGAGATGTCCTGGTGGTATTCTTGCTCAGCAATTCAATTCACATTGACGAGGCTCATCGATGGCTAAGGTTTCCAAGAACAATGCAGGCGCACCGCGGATCAATATCGGCATCTCCGACAAGGACCGCGCCGCCATCGCCGGCGAACTGTCCAAGCTGCTGGCCGATTCGTACACGCTGTACCTGATGACGCACAACTTCCATTGGAACGTCACGGGGCCGTTGTTCAATACGCTGCACACCATGTTCATGACGCAATACACGGAAGAATGGAATGCGTTGGACAGCATCGCCGAACGTATCCGCGCGTTGGGTCATCCCGCGCCCGGCACGTATCGCGAATATGCCAAGTTGTCGTCCATCGCCGAGCCGACGTCGGTGCCGGATGCGATGGAAATGGTGCGCTTGTTGGTAAGGGGTAATGAGTCGGTCGCCAAGACCGCCCGCGCCGCCTTCGAGAAAGCTGATAGCGCGAACGACCAGCCCAGCGCCGATTTGCTGACCCAGCGCCTGGACATTCACGAGAAGAACGCCTGGATGCTGCGCAGCCTGCTGGAATAAGATCGCGGGGGCGATCGGGATCTCCCAAGCCCCCGCAGGCTTTTTCAAGACGCCGCGTAGCCCGCCACAGGCGCGATCCGTCGCGCGGGCGGCACGATGCGCCAAACGGCGCGGCGGCGGAGGGCGCCATACAGTTTGAGCCCCTGCGGCCAGATATCCAGCCCGCTTTCGGCATTGATGTGGCCGGCCCCTTCCAATACCACCAGCCTGCTGCCCCAGTCCTCGGCGAATTCCCGCGCCCGCGCCAACGGGCAGCACGGGTCGTTGTCGCTCGCTACCACCACGCTCTGGAAACCCAGCGGGCGGCGCGGGATCGGCGCGAAGCGCGCCAGGTCGGCGTGCGCGCCCGGCCGTTCGATATCGGCCGGCGCCACCAGCAAGGCACCGGCGATCCTGGCGCGCAGCGGAACGGGCAGGGCAGCCACCGTGATGCACCCCAGGCTGTGCGCGATCAATAACGCCGGCCAGCGCGCTGCCTCGATGGTGGCGGCCAGCGTCGAGATCCAGGCATGAGGGTCAGGATGTTCCCAGTCTTGCTGCGGCACACGCACAGCATGCGGAAGGCTTTGCTCCCACAAGGTTTGCCAGTGGCCAGGACCGGAATTTTTCCATCCGGGAACGATGATCGGTTGGAATCGCATGGTCAGGATGATGCGCGTGCCCCTATCCAACTCCAACGAATTAATGGTCGATTGTTTATGCCGTTCGCGGAATAAGGCCACTCGCAGCACCAATCGAAATAGGGCGTTACAACTTCGACGGCTAAATTGCCAAAGATCGAAGCGCCGCGTCGGTCGCGAGTTTTCGTTCATGTATTCTCTTTTTCCTGTCCGCGAGACGCGGCCAGGCGCGCGGGCCACGAGCCGGCGTGTTGTTTGGCAATAATGAGCACGGAGACAAACAATGCAACCTTGGCGCAAACTTGCCCCGGCCCTGGGCATCTCGATGGG
This sequence comes from Bordetella sp. LUAb4, assembly GCF_021325795.1. Lineage (GTDB taxonomy): Bacteria > Pseudomonadota > Gammaproteobacteria > Burkholderiales > Burkholderiaceae_B > Bordetella_C. The sequence continues at coordinate 93,153 of NZ_JAHPZX010000004.1, forward strand.
CTTGCTGGTCAGCGGACCCGCTACGGCGCAAGATACGTTGCGCATCGCAGTCGTCGGCCCCACCACGGGGCCGGTGACACAGTATGGCGATATGGTGCGTGAAGGCGTCGACACCGCGGTGGAGCAGATCAATGCTGCTGGCGGCGTTCTCGGCCTCAAATTGGAGACATTCAAAGTCGACGATGCCTGTGAGCCGAAACAGGGGCCAGTGGCGGCCAACCGGGTAATCAACGAGAAAATCCATTTCGTGGTGGGCCCGGTTTGTTCGGGTGCGTCGATCGCGGCCGCGTCTGTTTATAACGACGAAGGCGTGGTCATGGTCACGCCGTCGGCCACGGCGCCGGCGCTGACCGACCGCAAGAATTTCGATTTCATTTTCCGCACCATCGGGCGGGATGACCAGCAAGGGCCGGCCGCGGCACGCTACATCATCGACAAGGTCAAGCCGTCCAAAGTGGCCGTGCTGCACGACAAGCAGTCTTATGGGCAGGGTATTGCCACCGCTGTGAAGGCGGGGCTGGACGAGGCCAAGATCCCGGTCGTGCTGTTTGAAGGGCTGAATGCCGGCGACAGCGATTATTCCGCCGTGATCACCAAGCTCAAGGCCAATGGTGTCGATTTCGTCTATTTCGGTGGCTACCATCCGGAGATGGGCCTGTTGCTGCGCCAGGCGGCCGAGCAGGGTTTGAAAGCCCGCTTCATGGGGCCTGAGGGCGTGGGCAATCCGGACATCAATGCCATCGCGGGCGATGCGGTGGAAGGGATGTTGCTGACGTTGCCGGCGGATTTTGCCCACAATCCGGCCAATGCCGCGGTGGTGAAGGCTTTCGCCGACAAGAAGCGCGACGGCAGCGGGGCGTTCCAACTGCCGGCTTATACGGCGGTGCAGGTGATCGCCGAAGCCGTCAAGGGCGCCAATTCCACCGATCCGACCAAGGTGGCGGCATATCTGCACGCACACAGCTTCGATACGCCCATCGGCAAGGTGGCGTGGAACAAGCAGGGCGATCTGACCGATTTTGCCTTCGATATCTACGCGTGGCACAAGGACGGCAGCAAGACGGCGCAGAAGTAAGCGCGGCATAATGCCTGGGGGTCATGCGGCGCCGCGAGGTTCGTGGTGCCGGACCCTGTTCGTTCATCCCTTACAGCTGCGGCGTCTCTCCCATGGTCAGACCAGAATTCATGCCTTTTGAGCCGTTCGACAGTGCGGAATCCGCCGTCGAACGCCTGATCGCCATTTACGATCGTAATACCGCGTTCCTGCGCGAGGCCTTGGAAAGCGTCACGCGCGGCGAAGTCCTGCAGGGGCGGGTACGCGCTTGCTATCCGTCTATCCGTATCTCTGTGCATACCTACGATGCGATCGATACTCGCCTATCGTATGGCCACGTGGCGGAACCGGGTATTTATCAGACGACGGTCACACAGCCGGCGTTATTCCGGCGGTATCTGCTGGAGCAGATCGGCCAACTGCTGCAGAATCACCGCATGCCTGTGGAAATCGGTGAGTCGAATGTGCCGATTCCTTTGCACTTCGCTTTTCCTGATGGCGCCTATGTGGACGGCAGTCGACTCGAAGCATTGAAGCGACCGCTGCGGGATCTTTTCGACGTACCGGATCTGGCGATTACCGATGACGCCATCGTCAACGGCACCTGGCATGGGCGGGATAACGAGCCTCGTCCGCTGGGACCCTTTACCGCGCCGCGCGTGGATTATTCGCTGCATCGCTTGCAGCACTACACGGCCAGCAAACCGGCGGATTTCCAGAACTTCGTGTTGTTCACGAATTACCAGTTCTATGTGGACGAGTTCTGCGCGCGCGCGCGGGCGCTGTTGGCCGATGGGGCCGGCGGTTACGAGGCTTTGGTGGAGCCGGGTAATCGAGTGACGCTAGCGGGCCAGGCGGCGGCGGAGAATACGGGCGCGGCGCCGGTACGGCTGCCGCAGATGCCGGCCTATCACTTGTTGCGGCCGGGTAATTCGGGCATCACGCTGGTGAATATCGGCGTGGGGCCGTCGAATGCGAAGACGATCACCGATCATATTGCCGTATTGCGGCCGCATGCGTGGCTGATGCTGGGTCACTGCGCGGGACTGCGGACGTCGCAGCGTCTGGGTGATTATGTGCTGGCGCATGGCTATGTGCGCGAGGACCATGTGCTGGATGCCGATTTGCCGACGTGGGTCCCAGTGCCGCCGTTGGCGGAGGTGCAGGTGGCCTTGGAGCAGGCCGTCGAGGAAGTGGCGGGTTTGTCCGGCTGGGACTTGAAACGCATCATGCGCACGGGAACCGTGGCCACGATCGACAACCGCAACTGGGAGTTGCGGGACCATATGGAGCCGGTGCAAAGGTTCGCGCAGTCGCGGGCGATTGCGCTGGATATGGAGTCGGCGACGATTGCCGCCAACGGTTTCCGGTTTCGTGTGCCTTATGGGACGCTGTTATGCGTTTCGGATAAGCCGCTGCATGGGGAATTGAAGTTGCCGGGGATGGCCACGGAGTTCTACCGGCGCCAGGTTGGCCAGCATTTGCAGATCGGCATGCGGGCATTGGAGCGGCTACGGGAGATGCCTCCGGAACGGCTGCACTCGCGCAAGCTGCGCAGTTTCATCGAGACGGCGTTTCAATGAGTCTGGCAGCGGAAGGGGCTTCAATATCGACCTGTGAGCCTTTAGCCGTTTCAACGTTGCCAACGTCAACCAGCGGTTTCTCGAAGAGGGCATATCGGTATTGACCTCGGCTACCTTTGTCACGCAGGCGGTACTGCTGTCGGCGATAGTAGTCAATGAAGCGTGGACTGTCAGGGCAGTCAAAGCGAACAGCCGCCAGCCCAGCTTTGGCTGCATGTGTATTCATTTGTCGCAATAATGTGATCAAATCTCCCCCATTTCTGCACCTGATCGATGCCACGCTCGATGCTGTCGGCGTTTCTCAGATCGTCAATGAGATAAATTCCATCAGCCCTTTTGTTTTCAGTTGCATGGGTTGAACCAAAGTCCTCAATAAAAAAATAGCACTGAAGTCGGGGAATGCTGCCCATAGCGATCATCCTGGAGATTTTCGAGGGCAAATCGGTTTTGGTTCCTATAAATAGAATTTTCTTCATTCAAATCCGCATTTTATTTTTAAAAAACGGCGCTCATTGTTGTCTCTTGAGGGGGTGTTGCTCGTGCCCGCTACGGCATAAATTGGCGTGGATTAATAGCGTCCTTGGCCGCATCGTCCGGTTTTGTCGCTTGGAAAACAAAGCGAAAGAGAATCGCTGAAATGAGTATAAGAACAGCGCATAATATCAACAGCGTGGAACTCCCAAATTGTGCATAGGCGAAGCCGCCCCCTATTGGACCTAGGAGAAATCCAATTTGCTTTGTCTCACCTGCGCCAAAATAGAGCGCTTTTCTATCTTCAGGTGCAATCTGGTCTAATAGGGTGTCGAAAGAGGGAAAAAGAAAAGTTTCACCTATGGAAAATATTATGACTCCTACGATGCTTAAAACAAAAGCGTTCCACTCGAAACTAATCAAGAAAAATCCGAGTACCATTAGAAGAAAACCAGAGACACAATTCTGCTTCGAGGAGCATCTTTTGAATAGGCGAAAATGAAGGGCCTGAAATGCCACTACTGTTACTGCATTAATAGAAAACAAAAGTCCGGCTTGCGGTCTAGTATTTACAGAATTTGCAGCGACAATTGGAATAAATGTTTCGTACGCTCCAAACGAAGCCAGAACTAATGCGAAGCTAAGGGTCCACAGAAATAGTCGACGATCAGCCAGTAATTGAACTGAGTCCCACATGCTTATTTTTTGGTTGTTGGAGCAGGGGGGCATTTCTTCCGGACGGACACCGAAAATGGCTGTAAGTAGCGCCAGCAGAAGAAGCGCGCAAGAGCCGAGAAAAGCGAGTGCGCCGTAGCAGTTGTAGAGATAGATCCCACAGAGTGGTCCTAACGCTCCGCCACAGTTGATAAGGAGGTAGCGGAAACGGAAGTAGCGCTCTCGTTTGTGGGGTTCACAGACTCGTGTCATCGCGGCTCGAACGGTGCTGTTTATTGCGGCCTTGCTGCATCCAAAGAGGAGTAGGCCTGTGGCGAAAGCTAGTACGCTTTGGTGCAGGCCCATCAGAAAGTACGCGGCCACGCCCGCGCTAAGTGAAGCGCGAATTATGTTTGCATATCCGATTTTCTCGCCGAGTATGCCTAATGGAGTGCTTAGAAGGAGTGTCGCGGTTGGCCAAATCGCGGATAGCGTTCCGATCTGAGCGATAGAAAGTTGAAGCGCTTGATGCGCGTATAGTGGCATTATTGGAAGGGCTACAAAAACTCCTCCGCTATTCAGGAAGCTGATGGTTAGAAGACTAACCATTGTCCGCCGGTGCGAATTCGACATTTTGTTATCGGGTCTTTTTGTCTCTTGTTGACAGCCTGGAGAGAGCCAGGTGGGGGAGCCGATCTCGTATAGGGCTTTTTTTGAGGCAGGATGCCGCCGTTTCTGACTAAGGCCGTTCGAAATTTATAGTTCGAAAGTCTAGGGACGTGGCGGTCTGCCGAAAATCGGAGCCGCTTTGAGATGACAATCGCGCTGATTATGGGTTCTCCGGGCGAGCAGTTGGGCGATGGCGAAGGGGAGTTCTGACCGTAGCAACCCTTGTTCATATGTGGCATCTGGCTCTGGGTTTATTTCGAGCACGTAAGCAGATCCGGCTTTATCGACAATTATGTCGACACCGGCCACATCGAGCTCAAGTTCGTCAGCAGCTTCGATTGCGAGACGTCCGATTGGCGTTTCGTCAGCGCATGGCCACTTCCGCAATCGGGAGGGTGTCCGCTTCGCGCAGAATCCGGACTATCTGCTCATCGTTATATCGACTCTTTTTCATGACGCGCTCCGTCGGAATGCGCCACTATCCTAGATCAAATTGGCCTTAAATTCCCGGGGCAGGTCAGCCGGAATGGTGGCTCGACGCGTTCTTTCCCAAAGCTCACCTAGGTTCTGGATTATCTCGTTGAATGCGGGATGAGGGTCGTGATATGCATGCCCGTCGGCCAAGCAGAATCTGCTCGCCAAACTATCAATTTCGTAATCCGTCAGGGTTGGCTTTAACATCAAATTTGTCCTTTTAATATAACGGTGCGCCTAAATGTCTCCACCCGAGTCTGATTATGAAATCACTGGTGTTGGCTGGCGCTTACTGTCCCATACAATCGCGCGTAAATCTGTTGAGCAAAACTACGTTGTCTCTCGTCCATTTTTGAAGCTAAAGCTTTACGTTTCGTCAATCGGCCGGCGTATCCATTGGAATGCGGGCTACGGCTACTCGTTTTGGTTCGCGCCCTAGGGCGTGTTTGAGCACAGTCGCCGAGGGCCCTCAGATTCGTCTAGTAGACGGGCATCGGGCCAGAATGCTTTGAAGTGCGTAGGTGGCAGGAGGTGAGACAAAGTTCCATCTTCTGCAAATATGAGTCATTTATTGACTCACGACTCGTTGACACGATGTACCGATGTCAGCCGGAGTAGCCAGCTAGCGCACGATGGATAGTTCTATCTAGCAGGCGTGCCGATGGCTTCGTGGATGCACCTAGTAACGGTGGGTCCGTTCGATTTTTCGCGTCGATACCCGGAACCGCTTGGAATCATCGCTTACCCATGCCATTACCGTGGCGAGTTTCTGGCTGGCGCGGTTCGTTCTCAATCGACTGGAGATCCGGGATGCGCATGAGAAAACTGAAGTTGGCTTTGTCGGTTCTGACAGGAGGAGTAGTACCTATGATGGCGCTGGCGTCCGATGGCGTGGCGGAGATGTATCCGCAGCGACCGATTTCACTGGTGGTGGGTTATGCACCTGGGGGAGGGGCCGATATCCTTTCTCGGCATCTGGCCGAACACATGACGAACGAATTAGGCCGGAAAGTGATCGTGGAAAACCGGATAGGTGCGACAGGGTCGGTGGCCGCTTTATCTGTGATGCGGTCAGCGCCGGATGGTTATACGGTGTATATGGCCGGGAGTTCGGTGCTCCTGCACCAATTGATGTACGGCAAGGGAAAGTTGAACTTGGCGGCGGATCTGACACCGGTAGGAATGGCGGCGGGCGTGCCCATTGTCCTGGTCGTGGGTAAGCACGTGCCCGGAGCAACGCTCCTTGAAGCGATTGAGATCGCGAAGAAAAAATCCACGCCACTGCGCTGCGCTTCCAACGGCGTCGGCTCTTCCGGCGATTTTCTGTGCCACGCGGTGCAGAAGACCGCGGGAGTGGAAATGATCCACGTACCCTATAAGGGCGATGCGCAGGCGTTGGCGGACGTGGTGGGAGGCCGCGCGGATTTCTACGTCTCCAGCCTGGTTGGTACGTTGGCTTTCATCAAGGCGGATCGTGTGCGGGCCATGGCGGTTATCGCGGAAACCAGGTGTGTTCAGCTCCCGGACGTTCCCAGCATCGACGAGTTGGGTTTCAAGAACGCCACGGCACCAGGGTGGTATGGCTTGATGGTGCCGAACGAAACGCCTTCCTATGTGATTTCCCGGCTCAATCAGTCGCTCAATGCCGTGCTGGCAATGACTGATGTGCGCACGAGGCTGATGGAGTTGGGGTATGTCGTTCCTTCCTTGAAGGAATCTCCGGAGAGATTTGGAAAGCGTATTTCCGCGGACACTGAGAAGTGGTCTGAAATCCTGCGCATGCGCGGCATGAAGGAAGTTCACTGATTTTTCACGCCGTGCTTCGGGCCCTTTTCAGAGGGCAATACTTGCTCAATCGGATGCCTGCGTCGGGTATTCCACGGTCAACGTTTAGTCGCTCCGACGGAACCAGTTCAAGCGCTTATTCACCCACGCTCCTACTACCGCATGTTTCTGACGATTGCTGTTCGTCTTTCAATCTAGTCGAGACTGGAGTTGATGATGAGAAAACTGAAGCTGGCCGTTTTGGCTGTAGCAGGAGGAGTGATTCCGATGGTGGTGATGTCTTCTGAAGTTGCGGTTGAGGTTTATCCTCAGCGTCCTATCACCTTGGTGGTGGGTGGAGCGCCGGGTGGCGGGGTCGATGTACTCGCCCGTTATCTGGCTACATTCATGGCTGATGACCTAGGTCAAAGAATCGTCGTTGAAAACCGTCCTGGCGCGGCGGGAATGGTAGCCGCGTTGTCCATGACAAGGGCTGATCCAGATGGATATACGGTTTACATGGCCGGTAGTTCAGTGATCATCCATCAGTTGATGTACCGGCAAGGCGAAGTGAATGTACCTGCGGAGTTTCGTCCCGTTGGCAAGGTGGCGGGAGTGCCCGTCGTTTTGGTCAAAGGGAAGCATCTCGCAGGTAATACCCTGGTCGAAACTCTGGAGCTCGCGAAACAAAGGTCTGTCACGTTGCGTTGCGCCTCTGCCGGTGCAGGGTCTGTCGGAGATTTTCTGTGCGATGCATTGCAGATAAATACAGGTGTACAAGTGGTCCATGTACCGTACAAGGTCGATGGACAGGCCTTGGCCGATCTGATGGAAGGGCGTCTGGATTTCTATGCAAATAACGTTATAAGTTTGCTGCCTCACATCCAGGCAGAGCACGTTCATGCTGTGGCTGTCGTTTCAGAAGGAGAATTCTCCAAGCTCGGGGGCGTGCCAAGCATCGAAAAGTCTGGAATTCTAAATGCGACGGTGCCCAGTTGGTTTGGCTTGGTAACGCCGAAGCAGACCCCCGATCATGTGATTGCACGACTGAATCGTTCACTGAATGCGGTGATCTCCCAGCCCGAAGTGCGACAAAGATTGATGGACCTGGGGTTCGTCGTCTCTCCGTCGGCTGAGTCGGCGGAAAGCCTGGAGGCGCGTATTGCTTCGGATACGGAACAGTGGTCCGAAATCTTGCGCCAACGTGGACTTGGTGGCGCCCATTGACTCTCATTTTCTCCGCGTCGACGTAGCTGCCCGCGTGTACCTGACATAGCTAGGAATGTCTGGAGCAATTGTCGAGCTACATTTTTTGACGTTTTTGCAGACCCGGGCATCGCAAAGCATGGTTCAGTAGATCTTTATTTGCCCCGGGGCGCGGCCTCCCACTTGGGTGGACGCGACTCCGGCACAGGAGATCCATATCTATGCCTACGGCGACCCCATACTTGCGTGGTGCAGCGCTGGCTTCGATCGGCGCGGCTTTGCTACTGGCGGGATGCGCTTCGGATAAGCCGAAGTACGCGGAAACGTTCAGCGATAAGGGGACCTATACGCGGGATTACGCCGTTCCCGGCAAGGATACTTGCGAGGCCGCGCGGCGAGCGCTGCTCAGTCAGGGATACGCAATTCAAAAGGCCAGCGCCGACGGCGTCGATGCCATCAAGAATTTCCAGGAGCCGGATCAGAAACATACGCAGCTGTCCTTGCACGTGGTCTGCGCGACCGACGGCAAGGACGGTCAGCACAGCACCGCTTTCGTGAACGCAGTGCAGGATCATTACATCGTCAAGAAGAACAGTACGTCAGCGGGTGTCGGGCTGAGCGTGCTGGGATCCGTGTCCATGCCGTTCGGATCGTCCGACGATTCGCTGGCCAAGGTCGCCAGCGAAACCATAGACGCGCCGGATTTCTACGACAATTTCTTCGACCTGATGGCTCGCTATCTGCCGAAACCAGGTACGGATACGGCTGGAGCAGCGGGGAAGGATCAGGCAGCGAAGGACCAAGTAGCGAAGGATCAGGCAGCCAAGGATCAGGCAGCCAAGGATCAGGCAGCCAAGGATCAGGCAGCCAAGGATCAAGCAGCCAAGGATCAGGCAGCCAAGGATCAAGCAGCCAAGGATCAAGCAGCCAAGGATCAAGCTACGACCGGTCAGTCCGCTCAGGATCGTCCCAACGCAAGCTCCGATTCGCAATCGCCGTCCGACTCAGGGGCAACGCCGTCGACACCGACGGCGCCTTGACCACGCGCGGCGTCCAGGCCCCGAGGCGCGCCCAATCTCCGGCTCCAGCATAGGCGAGCCGCCACCAGCCCGGGCAATATCCGCAAGGGGTCGTACACTTACGCCCTTTATCGAGTTTGCCTGGCCGTTTTTCATGTCTATCACTATCAACGAAGAGTTGCGCGCTTATATCGATCCTCTGACAGAGGACGAGTACGCGGCGCTGGAACGCAGTCTGCTGGCGGAAGGATGCCGCGACGCATTGGTCCTGTGGGGCGACGTGCTGGTGGACGGGCACAATCGCTACGCGATCTGCCAAAAGCACGAAATTCCTTTCAACACCATACAAAATCCCCGCTTCCAGAGCCTGGAAGATGTTCATCTGTGGATGATCGACAACCAGCTCGGACGCCGCAGCGTTTCGGATTTCCAGCGCGGGCTGATGGCCCTGCGCAAGAAAGAAATCATGGCATTGCGCCGGGTGCGCGCGCAGGCCCAAAGGGCGGCACGAGCCGACGGCGGCGAGGGAACAAACGCGCACGTCCAGCATGCGCAGGACGGTAGCGACACGCCTTTCGACGACAATGCCGGCCACGCCGCGCCCGCCGCACGAGGGGAGCACGACGCACAATCAGCCGATGCCGGTGCCGATGCAAGCGCGCAAATGTCCGGTGCCATGCCGGGGCCAGACGATTCCGCTGCCGGCGCCGAACCCCCCTGGGACAGGCAGACGGTCGCCCGCGTCGCCCGCGTGACCCCTGCCACGCTGACTCAAATCGAAAAGATCCAGAAAACCGCCGCGCCGGAACTGGTGGATGCCATCAAGTCGGGGGTCATTTCCATCAATGCGGCCGCCGCGGTGGCTTCGCTGCCCGCCCCGGACCAGGTCGCCGCCGTCGCCGGCGGCAAGAAGGAACTGCGCGCCGCGGCGCGGCAAGTCAGGGAAGCCCGCGCGCCCGCCAAACCGCCCAGGCCAGAACTGCCGGAGCCGCCCGCCGACGCCACGCCCGAACAGCTGCAAATCCACCACCTGATGCGCGAGGTTGCTGACCTGAAGGATGAGCGCGATCAGTTGAAGAAGAAAATCCAGCAAATGACCATCGCCTTGGCACAAGCGCGGGGAGAAGGCGGCGATTGAAGCCGAGTATAAGTTGTGTAACTAACGGAAACATTATGCTTGAATGTCCCAGTGGGCGCGGTATATCCTCGTTGCTCTCTCGCACGCAGGGCAGTCGCGATTGCGTCAGCCGCCGGTGAGCAGCGGCGCCTGTGGTGGACTGACATCGTCTTGGCGGATTTCCGCTATGCGGTCGAGATCAAGGGGTAAGGGGTAGGCCATGGACGAAATGAACGATGCTGCAACCGTGAATCGGGCGCCGCCTCGGCCGATGTTATTGCTCAACGAGGCTTGCGCCGCCGCTCGCCGTTGCGAGGCCGACTCCGTTTGCCATGCGGTCGACAGAGCGCTGGGCGAATTGGTTGGCCACAAGCTCTTCGCCGTTTACTACATCGTGTCCGAAGCGCACGAGATCGTGACCATGTACAGCAGCAGCCCCGGCGTACTCCCCGCTGGCAAGCCGCACCCCACGGGCACCCAATCCTGGAACGATCTGGTGATCACCCGTGGGCAGCCTTTTATCGGCTGCGATACGGATGATCTGCGTTGGGCTTATGACGACGCCGGGCAGTTCACCGGGCTGGGTTGCGGCTCGGTGCTCAACGTGCCGGTCGTCGTCAAAGGCGAGACCGTGGGCCTGGTAAGCCTGATGCACGAGGCCGGCTGGTATCGCGACGAGCACGTCCAACTGGCCATGCCTTTTGCTTATCTGCTGGCACCGGCTTTCGCCGCGGCGCGTCAGTTGGTCGAAGCGTAAACCTGCCCGGTTCCTTCGTCCGCTTCCACGCGCAGCCGCGTGCCGGCGGGCAAGGCAGTCAGATGCGTCCAGGTGGCGGCATCGACCACGACAATGGGAACGTGGACCTCGTACAGTTCCGATGCCACGATGCAACCCAAAGCCACGATCAGGTCCCGTTCCCGCATGATGATGGCCGCGGGCCCCGTGCCGTTGCGTATGGCCTCGGCCAGGACGCTGCTGCTACTGCTCGAACCCTTGGCTCGCGCCATCAGCAGCGTGGTCCCGGCCAGGGCTATCCCAAATTGTGGATGGCGTGCTTCGATGATGCGGCCTGCTTCGGCGTCATAGCCGCCCCAAAAGCTGAGCGCTTCATCCAATATGCGCAGCGGTCCGTCGCCCTTGCCCGGCACAACGCTGTCCGCGTCCCAATATTTATTGCCCATCGAATGCCACCTTGCCCAAGCGGGCCGAACGGACGCAGTCATGCAAGCTGCCATAAGCCACTTGCACGCCGATATTGGCCGGCGCGTAATGGGCCCATTTGCCCGAGTTGGTCATTACCACCCCGCGGGTGTCCCGCATGATGGGCGTCAGATAGGTACAGGTGTCGGTGACGAATTCGACGCCGGCCTGCCGCAGGCGCGCGGCGGCGCCGTTGGCCTCCAGTTCCCACAATATGTAGCGGCTGGTGTTCACGTAAAAGTCCACCGCCAATGGGCCAGGCTGCCGCGCGAGCAGCGCCTCCAGGCGGGCGCATTCCTCCAGGGAAAAATGCGGCGTGCCGACGCTGACCGCGGCGAGCGCGTCGCCGGGCCGGGCCTGGTTCAGGCTGTCACGCATGGTCCGCAGATCGGCCGCGGTCACGGTCATGGTGTGGCTGGGCGGCCGGCCGCCGCAGGCCGTTTCCAGGCTGGCGGCTTCGGGCGTCAGGCCGACGGCGTGGAATAGGGCGATGGCGCCGCTGGACGCGGCTGCCGCGCCCAAGGCCTTGAGTTCGTCCTCGCGGGTATCGGCGGGCAAGCCCGTGATGACCGGGATGCTCGCGCCCGCGTGGCGGCCTACCCACAGGCCCAAAGCGGCGTACCAGATATCGCGCCCATCGGGGTCGCTGGGAAAGTCGACGACGTCGAACAGGTGCTGGCCCAGTCTGTTTTCCGGCAGATGCAGGCCACAGTAGGGCGCGCGGCCGGTCAGGGCGGCGCAGAGGTCGATGAAGTCGCCATAGCGGTTGGTGCGCGCGCCCAATACCGAATTGGCGAACACGATGGCGTTGGATTCCGCCCAGGCGATCTGCTGTCCAAGGCGCGGGCGATGCTTGAGCTGGTAGGGCGCACAGGTGAATGTCGACTCACAGCCCAGTTCCAGATGTGCCTGCATCAGGCGCTCGGCATCCTGGCGCAGCGCCTCGCCACCGCGAAACAGTTCCGGATGGATCAGGTCAACCGAACCCACGTTCAACGTGGTCGGTACCACCACCTTGCCGCCACCCGCTACCAGCCGTTCGACGAAATCCAGACTGGTCTGGCCATGGTAGAGACAGCCGTCGATATGGGCGCTTTCGATATCGACCAGGCGCTCGGCGCCCATGACGTCGGCGCAGCGGACCAGGATACGCATGGCCAGCGCGGCCGCCGCGCCGTGGCTGCCATCCAGCATGCGCCGGTCGTTGGGAGAGAGGGAGATCAAGCGGTAAGCCTCCGGATTTTGGGCGTGCGTGATCGCCGGATTTTAACGGCGGCGGCTGCAAGCGTCATAAAACCGTCAATGGCAAATGCAGCGGACATTGCCTTGGCGGCGACATTTGTGGGGTTTTGCTGTCGAACAGGCTAAAGATGTGGCGCCTGGGCGACTCGGCGCGTATAACATTTGCCTGCGTGACAGGTAACGATGGTGACACGGCAACGGTCGTGGCGGCGCGGGTGGCCGGCGAAGAGATGCCGGCGAGTCGCGTTGATCCTGGGCAGGCACTATCCCATATTTTAAAAAATAGGACGGCTCGCGCGATGGCGCGGCCGGATTGATGCAGTGACATTTCGAGAAGGGGCGGCCAGTGGCCGCGCAAGCAAGCCGATCCGGCACGGCGCTGCGACGGCACTGTTGGCTGTGGCCCTGATGGCGGGCGCCACGGCCGCGCAAGCGTCCTATATCGTGGTCGATACAGGCCACACGCCGCAGCATCCGGGCGCCACCGCGGCCAGTGGGCGAGCCGAATATGCCTACAACCTGGACTTGAGCGGCGCCGTGGCGCACGACCTGATGGCGCTGGACGACCGGGTGACACGCATTTCGGTCAACGGCAAGGAGATCGCCCTGAAGGACCGTACCGCGCAGGCGCCGGATGCCGATTTCTTCCTCTCCATTCATCACGATTCCATCCAGCAGGCCTGGATCGATGCTGGGCGCCGACGCGAGTTCGCCGGTTTTTCCATCTTCGTATCGCAGCTCAATCCGCACTATGAGCGCAGCCTGCAGTGCGCCCAGGCGATCGGCGAGGGCCTGCTGGCCGCGGGAGAGAAGCCTTCGCTGTACCACGCCACACCCATCCAGGGCGAAAACCGGCCGCTGCTGGACGAGCGCCTTGGCATACATCGCTTCGATGATCTGGTGGTATTGAAGACCGCGCGCATGCCCGCGGTACTGGTGGAGGCGGGCGTGATCGCCAATCCCGACGAGGAAAAGCGCCTGGGCGATCCGCAGACCATCACCAAGATAGCCAACGCCATCGCGCAAGCGGTGCATGCGTGCAACGAGAAACCCTGAGTCCGCCCGCTGCCGCGTCGTGCCTGCAGCCAGAGCCGGCGGTTTCTCGGTTCTGACGGGTAGCGCGTCGGCCGCGCTATCTCCCAGGCTTTTTATTTCCCATTTTTATCTATCCGTTTACGCATTCAGGAGCCCCTGACTTGAGAAAACCCATTCTCTGCCTTGCCCTCACATTGGCCACCGTGTCCGTCGCGACCGTCGTGGCGACCGATGCCCAAGCCGCCGGCTGCGCCAAGCCGCGTACCGCCTTCGATCAGGTCTATTGCTCCGGCAATATGTTTTCGCAGACCGATCATGAGTTGAGCGCCGCCTACGCCGACCTGCTCAAGCAACTGCGGCCGTCGCAACAGGACGTGCTGAGGAAAAGCCAGGTGGCCTGGACCAAGACACGCGACGCACAGTGCAGCGAAGAAAAGCAGAACGGCTACTACGTGAACCTGGATTGCGCAGTGGAAGTGACGCAGCAACGCCTGAACTTCCTGAAGGATCGCGACCGCGAGTGCAAGAGCTCCGGCTGCGAGGGCCGCAAACTGGGCAATTAAGGGTTGCCCGACGGTCGACGCCAGGCGAGGCGGGCGGCGCGTCTCGTCCCCTGCGAGGGACGGCGGAGGCAAAGCCATCTATTTAATTAATCTTGAAATAAGATTAAAAACTCAATATAGTTCTCTAAATAAGATTTGAGACGCGGCCAGAATCCGCTGGCTACCAGGCCGTCCCAAAGCTTGTCTGAGGGCTGCCATGGAACTCGCCGAACTGGAAATTTTCCGTGCCGTCGCGCTTGAGCAAAGCGTGACACGCGCGGCACAACGTCTGGGACGCGTGCAATCGAACGTGACGACCCGGCTGCGCCAGTTGGAAGAAAGCCTGGGCGTGAGCCTGTTCTGCCGCGACAACAAGCGGATGACGCTGACCGCTGAAGGCCAGACCATGCTGGACTACACCGAGCGTCTTCTGGCGTTGGCCGAAGAGGCCCGGCAGGCAGTGCAGGGCGGCACGCCCAGAGGCCGGCTGCGGCTGGGCTCGATGGAAGCGGCCGCCGCCAGCCGCTTGCCCGGCCCCCTGGCACGCTTCCACGCCGAGTGGCCGCAGGTGTCCGTGGAGATTCAAACCGGCACGACACAGGCGCTTGCCGACGCGGTGGTGCAATCCCGGCTGGACTGCGCCATCGTCGCTCATCCCACCGGCGGACGGCAGCAGGACGCCGATATGCGCGAACTGGGCGAGGGGCTGGAAGGCCACTATCTGTTCACTGAAAATCTGATGTTGGTGACGCCGCCCGGCCATCCCAAGCCCAAGACCGTGGCGGATCTGCCTGTGCGCAGCCTTGCCGCGTTTCCGCAAGGCTGCACCTATCGCCGATGCGCGCTGCAGTGGCTGGAGGAGCAGGGCAGCGATCCCGCAACATGGACGCTGCTGGACCTGACTTCCTACGACGCCATCCTGGCCTGCGTGATGGCGGGTACCGCAGTCGCGGTGTTGCCGCAGTCGATGATAGAGATGCGGCGGGTGCCGGCCGGGGCTGGCCTGATGCCCTTGCGCCCGGCCCATAGCTATCTCATACGCCGCGCGGGTTTCGATACGGCGGCTTTGCGCGAGTTCGCCGCGCTCCTGGCTTGATCTGAACTGTCCTATTTCCCAAAGGAGACCTCCATGTCCCTGTCCTCGTCCTCCGCGCCGGCCGCCGGCGCTACGCTGTCCGCCCGACTGGGCCTGACCGCCCCTATCATCCAGGCGCCGATGGCCGGCACCGCCACCCCGGCGCTGGCCGCGGCGGTAAGCAATGCCGGTGGCCTGGGCAGTCTGGGCGTGGGCGCCATGAACGCCACCGCGGCACAGGCAGCCATCGCACAGACACGCGCCTTGACGACCCGGCCCTTCGGCGTGAACGTGTTTTGCCATGCACCCGCGCGGGCCGATGCGGACGTGGAAGCCGCATGGCTGCGCTATCTGGCGCCGGAATTCGAGCGTTACGGCGCCAAGCCGCCCGCGGCATTGAAGGAGATCTACACCAGCTACCTGGTCGACACGGATATGCAGGCCATGCTGCTGCGCGAAAAGCCGGCCGTGGTGAGTTTTCATTTCGGTCTGCCTGCCCAGGAACACATCGACGCCTTGCGCGCCGCCGGCATTCTGTTGATGGCGACCGCCACCAATCTGGACGAGGCAAGGCAGATCGAGGCCGCGGGCATCGACGCCATTGTGGCGCAGGGCATCGAAGCGGGCGGCCATCGGGGCATCTTCAACCCGCGCGCGCAAGACGACAGGTTGGGCACGCTGGCTCTGTCGCGGCTGTTGGTCACGCACACGCGCCTGCCCGTGATCGCGGCGGGCGGCATCATGGACGGCGCTGGCATCGTAGCCGTGCTGGCGTTGGGCGCGGAGCTGGCGCAGATGGGCACGGCGTTCGTCACGTGCCCGGAATCGGCCGCCGATGCAGCCTACCGCCAGAACCTGTTGGGACATGATCAAGTGAGCACGACGCACACGGCGGCGATTTCCGGCCGGCTGGCGCGCGGCGTGCGCAACCGGCTGACGGCCTTGGGTGAAGCCGCGAATGCGCCGCTCGTGCCCGATTATCCGATCACCTACGACGCCGGCAAGGCGCTGCATGCGGCGGCCAAGGCGCATGGCGACAACACTTACGGCGCGCATTGGGCCGGCCAGGCGGCGCCGCTCGCCCGCGCGCTACCGGCGGCCGAATTGGTGGCGCAACTGCAGGCCGAACGCGCGGCGGTGCTGCGGGCCATGGCTGCAGGACCCGTCTGAACAATGTCTGCTGCACCGCAGCGTCGATCCCAGGATCTAATCCAATCCCTTGAATTAAGGCATTAAATGCCCGGTCGGTAAAACAAAAGCTAAGCAACCCTTATATTCCGCGCCGCAGCATGAAAAATCCTTTGTTGCGTCCCTTTCCAGGCCTAAAGACCTTTCGGAAAGAGACGTAAAAGAGGCTGTAAGAAAGCGGCGCGTCAATGCACGATTTCTTGGTGTGCCCGGCAGATCCTGGGACAACCCGGGGCGACCCGGGACGACACGGCATACGGGTTCATCCCGCGGCTCACCTCTGCCGTACCTCGCTGCGTAGCAGTAATCAAGACTAGGACAAGAAATCGTCATGCTGAAGAATATGAGAATTGGCGCCCGCCTGGCGCTTGGGTTTGGTTTGGTGCTGGCCCTGGCCATCCTCATCACAGGCATCAGCCTGTGGCGTTTGAGCACGGTGGCCGCCGCCACCCGCGCCATGATGGAGCTGCCCCTGGCCAAGGAGCGCATGACCAACGACTGGGCCAATTACGTGCTGGTCGGCATCACCCGCACCACCGCCATCGCCAAGAGCAGCGATTCCAGCCTGGCCGCATTCCTGGCCAGTGGCGCGACCGAAGGCACGCGGGCCTCGCTGGAGATCATGAAGAAGCTGGAACCGCTGATCCAGGACGCCGACGAGAAAGCGGTCTACAAGAAGATCATGGACGTGCGGGTCGGTTACGTAAACGCCCGCGACACGATCATGAAGCTCAAGGGCGAGGGCAAGGCGGAAGAAGCCGACAAGATATTCCTGGCGACCTTCCAGCCCGCGTCGGTCAACTACAGCAAGCTGCTGGCCGAATTCGTCGAGGTGCAACGCAAGCGCCTGGACGCGGATGCGGCCCATATCCAGGAGATCGATCAGGACAGTCGTCAACAGCTGATCATCCTGGCGGTGCTGGCACTGGCTTTCGGCACGCTGTGCGCCTGGCTGCTGACACGTGGCATCACGCAGCCGCTGGCGTCGGCCCTGAGTGCCGCCCGCCGGGTCGCCGACGGTGACTTGAGCAGCGAGATCACGGTCCATGGCCGCGACGAGACCGGCCAGTTGCTGCAGGCCTTGCAGGCCATGAACGGCAATCTGCGCAATATCGTTGGCCAGGTTCGCGGCGGTACCGACTCCATCGCCACCGCTGCCCGCGAAATCGCGGCGGGCAACCTGGACCTGTCCTCGCGCACCGAAGAACAGGCCAGCTCGCTGAGCGAAACCGCCGCCACCATGGAACAGATGACCGTCACGGTCAAGCAGAACGCGGACAACGCCCGCCAGGCCAATCAATTGGCGATGTCGGCGTCGGAAGTGGCCAGCCGCGGTGGCTCCGTGGTGTCCCAAGTGGTGGGTACCATGACCTCGATCAACGAGTCGTCGCGCCGCATCGTCGACATCATCGGCGTGATCGACGGCATTGCTTTCCAGACCAACATCCTGGCCTTGAACGCGGCGGTTGAAGCTGCGCGCGCCGGCGAGCAGGGCCGCGGCTTCGCCGTGGTCGCCAGTGAAGTGCGCAGCCTGGCGCAACGTTCGGCCACCGCCGCCAAGGACATCAAGCAGCTGATCAGCGACTCGGTGGCCAAGGTGGACAGCGGTTCGCAATTGGTCAGCCAGGCTGGCGCCACCATGGACGAGATCGTCGAAAGCGTGAAGCGCGTGACCGACATCATGGGCGAGATCAGCGCGGCCACGCACGAGCAGACCGGCAGTATCGAGCAGATCAACCTGGCCATCGCCCAGATGGAGCAGGTGACCCAGCAGAACGCCGCGCTGGTGGAAGAAGCCGCCGCCGCATCGGGCGCCATGCAGGACCAGACTACGACGCTGGCGCAATTGGTCAGCGTGTTCCGTCTGGCGCAGGGCACTGCTGAACAGGCGGTTGCGCGCTTGCAGGAATCCACGCGTGACGTGGGTGGATACGTGGCTTTGCCCGCATAAGCCTGGCATAGGCGTGAAGGGTGCGCGGGCGAAGCGAGGGCGCGATGAAGACGAATGTGGATGAACTCGATGCCCTGCGTGCTCACGTCGGGCATCTGCAGGGCCGCTTCGACCTGGTCATCCAGGCAAGCAGCGATGCGTTGTGGGACATGGAGCTGGGCGATTACGACATCAGCGATCCCGAATGCCCGTGCTGGCTGTCCGATCAGTTTCGCCGCATGCTGGGCTACAGCTCTCAAGATGATCTGCCGAATCTGTTGAGCAGTTGGTCCGCGCGCCTGCATCCGGACGATAGTGGCCGCACGCTGCAAGCCTTCGTTGCGCACATCGGCGACTATAGCGGCCAGACGCCTTATGACGTGACATACCGCTTGCGCTGCCGCGATGGCAGCTACCGCTGGATGCGCGCGCTGGGCCGCACGCAGCGGGCGGCCGATGGCAGGGCGGTGCGCGTGGCCGGTGCCATGACCGACATCACCGACAGCATGGTGCTGCTGGATCTCAAGCGCTACGCCGAGGACATCGCGGCGAGGTATCGGGACCAGGCTTCGCTGCTGGACA
The DNA here is from genome assembly GCF_021325795.1 of Bordetella sp. LUAb4. Lineage (GTDB taxonomy): Bacteria > Pseudomonadota > Gammaproteobacteria > Burkholderiales > Burkholderiaceae_B > Bordetella_C. The sequence continues at coordinate 111,959 of NZ_JAHPZX010000004.1, forward strand.
AGACCACCGACGCCATCGTCGTACGGGGACTGGACGGCCGTGTGCAGTTCTGGAACCGCAGCGCCGAACGTATGTACGGCTGGACGCCGGAAGAGGCCACGGGACGCCTGGTGTCGGAGCTGATCTATGACGACCACGCGCTGCTCGACGACATCACCGGCCGCATCCTGACCCACGGCGAGTGGCGCGGCGAGATCCGCCATCGACGCAAGGACGGCACCACCTTCCCCGTGGAGGGGCATTGGACGCTGGTATTGGACGAGGCCGGCGAGCCCAAGTCCATCATGGTCATCAACTCGGATATCACCCAACGCAAGGCTGCCGAGCAAAAGATCCGCCTGCTGGCGATGTACGACTCGCTTACGGGTCTGCCGAATCGCACGCTGTGTATGGAGAGCCTGGGCCGCGCGCTGGTGGAAGCACGCATGAACGATGGCATGCTGGCCGTGCTGTTCATGGACCTGAACCGCTTCAAGGAAATCAACGACACGCGCGGACACGGCGTGGGCGACCAGGTGCTGGTGCAGGTGGCGCGCCGCTTCCAGGCGGTACTGCATCCGGGCGAGATCCTGTCGCGCCTGGCCGGTGATGAATTCATCGTGGCCACGCCGGTGGACGATCGCGCGGCGGCGGTCGATCTGGCGCAGCGCCTGGAGGGGGCTTTGCTGGATCCGGTGGCGGCGGCCGATCACACCTTCATCATGCGGGTGAGCATAGGCATCGCCTTGCATCCGATGGATGGCACCACCATCGACGATCTGCTCAAGCGCGCCGACATTGCCATGTACCGGGCCAAGGACAGCGGCGTGGGCCACGTGTTCTACGAACCTGAAATGAGCGAAGGCCTGGCCGAGCGCATGGAGCTGGCCAAGGATCTGGCGCGGGCCTTGAACAACGGCGAATTGCAGCTTTACTACCAGCCCAAGGTGGATCTGGACAGTGGCGCCATGGTGGGCGCGGAGGCCTTGCTGCGCTGGTACGACCCGCGGCGCGGTTGGGTCAGTCCGGTGGATTTCATTCCCATCGCGGAAGCGCGCGGCATGATGGCGCCCTTGGGACGCTGGGTCCTGCGCGAGGCGTGCCGGCAGATGAAGGCATGGCAGGGCGCGGGACTGCATTTTTCCGGAAGGCTGGCGATCAACCTGGCGGCCCAGGAACTGGACGATGGCAGCCTGGCCAGCAGCATCGTCGACATCGTGCAGGCGGCGGATCTGACGCCGTCGTCGTTCGAGCTGGAATTGACCGAGAGCGGCCTGATGGGCGATATCGAACGCGCCATCGTGGTCATGGCAGCCCTGAAAACCGCGGGATTTTCATTGTCCATCGATGACTTCGGTACCGGGTATTCGTCATTGGCGTATCTGAAGCGCCTGCCGGTGGACAAGCTGAAGATCGATATCTCCTTCGTGCGCGACATGCTCAATGACCGCCACGATCGCACCATCGTCACCACCATTCTGGGCATGGCGCACAATATGGGACTCAGCGCCATCGCCGAGGGCGTGGAGCAGGCCGAGCAGGCCGAGGCCTTGCGCGCCCTGGGTTGCGACGAAGCGCAAGGGTATTACTACGGCAAGCCGCAACCGGCTTCGGTATTCGCGCGCACGTGGTTGACCGCGCAGCCGCGCGGCTGAGGCAAAAGGCCATTCGCCATGATCCGCGCTGTAGGCTTATGATGCGCTGCGGCATCCGGGCGTGGTCCGGAACTGCCGTGCAAAGCGCCTCTCGAAGTCCTACGGTTTACTCATGATGAATCTACGTACCTTGCGTGAAGAATGGCTCGGCAACGTCCGCGGCGATGTGTTGTCCGGACTCGTCGTGGCATTGGCCCTGATCCCCGAAGCCCTGGCCTTTGCCGTGATCGCGGGTGTCGACCCGCAGGTGGCGCTGTACGCGGCCTTCTGTATCGCGGTGGTGTCAGCCATCGCCGGGGGCCGGCCGGCCATGATTTCCGCGGCTACCGGCGCGGTGGCGTTGCTGGTCGTCGGGCTGGTCAAGGACCACGGCGTGCACTACCTGTTCGCCGCGGCGCTGCTGGCGGGCGTGCTGCAGATCGTCGCGGGCCTGTTGCGGCTGGGCGCGTTGATGCGCTTCGTGTCGCGTTCGGTGATCACGGGCTTCGTCAACGCCCTGGCGATCCTGATCTTTCTGGCGCAGTTGCAGGAATTCCATAACGCCCACTGGAGCGTCTACGCGCTGGTGGCCGGTGGCCTGGCCATCATTTATCTGTTTCCCCGCATCACCCGCGCGGTGCCGTCGCCGCTGGTGTGCATCGTCGTGTTGACGGTCCTGGCCGTGTGGCTGCACCTGCCGGCGCGCACCGTGGGCGACATGGGCGCCTTCCCGGACAGCCTGCCGCATTTCGCGCTGCCCATGGTGCCGTGGAATATGGATACGCTGCGCATCATCTTCCCCTACTCGCTGGCCATTGCCGTGGTGGGCCTGCTGGAGTCGCTGATGACCGCGGCCATCGTGGATGACTTCACCGACACCAACAGCGACAAGAACCGTGAATGCCGCGGCCAGGGCATCGCCAATATTTTCTCCGGACTGCTGGGCGGGATGCCGGGCTGCGCCATGATCGGCCAGTCCGTGATCAACGTGAAGTCCGGCGGCCGGGGCCGCCTGTCGACCTTCCTGGCGGGGCTGTTCCTGCTGATCCTGGTGGTGTTCCTGGGGCCTTGGGTGCGGCAGATTCCGATGGCCGCGCTGGTCGCGGTGATGATCATGGTATGTATCAGCACCTTCAGCTGGAAGTCGCTGGCTAACCTGCGCACCCATCCGCGCAGTTCATCGGTGGTCATGCTGGCCACGGTCGTGGTGGTGGTCGCCACGGGCAATCTGGCGATGGGCGTTGGTGTGGGCGTGCTGCTCAGCGCCTTGTTCTTCGCGTCCAAGGTGCATCGGATGTTCGCGGTGCGGACGACCGCGCTGGATGACGGCCGCGGCCGCCGCTATGCCGTGCGCGGCGAAGTGTTCTTCGCCACGTCGCAGGCACTGGTGGCCGAGTTCGATTTCAAGGAGCCGATCGAACACGTGGTGCTGGACCTGGAGGATGCGCATTTCTGGGACATCACCGCGGTCGATGCGCTGGACCGCGTCGTCCACAAATTCCGCCGTCATGGCGTGGCGGTGGAGGTGCTGGGTTTGAACCACGCCAGCGCGACGATGGTCGAGAAATTCGGCACGCACGACAAGGGGGGTGACGCGCCGGCGGTGGGGCATTAGGCTCCCGCGCGGATTCCCGGCGGGCGGGGTTGACCGGGACAGACCTGAAGCCCTCCAGGACAGTCCTAGAACAGTCCCAGTTGACCGTCCGTCAATTGGGAGAAGTCATCGCCCACGAAGGCGAGGATGGCGTCGGCGATCGGTTGCAGCTGCTTGGTGACGTAGTGTTCGTAGTCGATGCCGGCCTGGCGGTTTTCCAGCGGCTCGGGCCCGGCCAAAGTCATGACGTAGCTGATCCAGCCGCCGTTCTGGTATTGCATGGGCCGCTGCTGGCGCTGGTTGTATTCGTCGGCGCTGCGGGCCGCGCGCACGTGCGGTGGCACATTGCGTTCGTAATGGTCGAGGCGGCGGCGCAGGCGCTTGCGATAGACCAGCAGGTCATCCAGCTCGCCGGCGCGGGTGCGGCGCACGAAGTCGCGGATGTAATCCCGGTAGGGTTCGCGCCGGAAAATGCGCAGATAGAGGTCCTGCTGGAATTGGCGCGCCAGCGGCGACCAGTCGGTACGTACCGATTCCAGCCCCTTGAACACAATGTCTTCGCTGCCGTCGGGGCGCCGCACCAGACCCGCATACCGCTTCTTGCTGCCTTCTTCGGCGCCCCGCACCGTGGGCATGAGAAAGCGCTGGAAGTGATTTTCGTACTGCAGTTCCAGCGCGCTGTGCAGGCCGTATTCCTGCTGCAGATGCTGGCGCCACCACTGATTGATGCCCGCCACCAGCTCGCGGCCGATACGCGCGGCGTCGTCCTCGGCGCGCGCGCGGCCCAGCCAGACGAAGGTGGAATCGGTATCGCCGTAAATGACGATATGGCCTTGCGCTTCGATCAGCTCACGCGTGCGTTGCATGATTTCATGGCCGCGCAGGGTGATGGACGAGGCCAGCCGGGCATCAAAGAAACGGCAGCCCGGTGAACCCAGCACGCCATACAGCGAATTCATGATGATTTTCAAGGCTTGGGACAGCGCCTTGTTGCCCGCGCGCTTGGCGGCATCGCGGCCGTCCCAGATGCGTGCCACGATGGCCGGCAGGCTATGCCGCGTGCGCGAGAAGCGTGCGCCGGCGAAGCCCGCGACGGAATCCTCGTCGCCGGGGTGGCGCAGGCCTTCGATCAGGCCCACCGGGTCGATCAGAAAGCTGCGGATGATGGAGGGGTACAGGCTCTTGTAGTCCAGCACCAGCACCGATTCGTACAGCCCGGGGCGCGAATCCATGACGAAACCGCCGGGACTGGCGTTCGGGGGCTGCGCACCCAGGCGGGGCGCGACGAAGCCGGTTCGATGCATCAGGGGCAGATAGAGATGCTCGAACGCCGCCACCGAACCGCCGCTGCGGTCGGCGGCCAGTCCGGTGACGGTGGCGCGTTCGAGCAGGAAGGTGAGCAGTTCGGTCTTGTCGAAGATGCGTGTGACCAGTTCGCAGTCTTGCAGGTTGTAGCGGGCCAGGGCCGGCTTGTCCTGCGCGAACATGCGGTTGATCTCGTCCATGCGGTGGTAAGGGTCGTCAATGGCCTTGCCGGTGCCCAGCAGGGTTTGCGCCACGTATTCCAGGCTGAAGGACGGAAAGCTCCAGGTGGCGGAGCGCAGGGCCTCGATACCGTCGATGATCAGCCGGCCGGCCGCCGCCGCGAAGTAGTGCTGAGGCCGGGCGCCGTGCTCGCGCCATTCCATCACCGCGCCGCCGCGGCCCAGCCGCAGGGGCACGCCCAGGCGCTGCGCGTGTTCGTGCAGGATGCGCAGGTCGAACTGCACCAGGTTCCAACCGATCACGGCGTCGGGATCATGGCGTGCCAGCCAGTCGTTGAGCCGGCGCAGCAGCGCGCCACGGTCGGTGCAGTATTCGAGATCGAAATACTGGCCATCGGCACCCGCAACCCGTTCGCTGCCCGGCGTCTGTCCCAACATGTAGACCTGACGCTGTCCGCAGCCCTGCAAGCCTATGCAATAGAGATTGCCGCGCTGGTCGGTTTCGATGTCCAGCGAAACCAGGCGCAGGGTGGGGCGGTAGTCGGGGTCGGGCTTCAGCGTGGCGTCGAGCAGGACGCCATCGGGATCCGCGCGCCCGCTGAACCGCAGGGGCGCGGTGATGAAGCGTTCCATGAGATAGCGTTCGGGCGGGCGGATGTCGGCTTCGTAGATATCGACCCCCGCCTCGGTCAGGCGCTTTTCCAGGCGGGCCATCTGGCGTTGCTGCCCACAGTACAAGCCCAGGACGGGACGGTGCTGGAAATCCTTGAGGGCCAGGGCGCGTAGTTCGCCATCGGTTTCGCCACGCAGCACGGCTTCGGCCTGGACGCGCTGGTCCGCCGGAATGAAGGCTACCGAGGGTTGAACGGGTACCCGCACGCGCTGGGCACCGTCGTCGGTGGCCAGCCAGAACTCGACTTCGGTACCGGCGGGGGTGTCGCGCCAGTGACGGGTCAGCAGGAAGCCCTGGCGCATGGCCTGGGCGGCGTCGGGCCGCGCCACGTCTGGCTGGGTCGCGTCTGGCTGGGTCGCGTCTGGCGGGCCGGCGTCTGTGGCCGGGGGGCTGTCCGGTGGTTCCGGGGCGGCGGGTGGGGCGGATATACTGTTCATGGATACAGTATTTTGCCATGACCCAGTCAGATCTATCTCCCGCCGTATTTCTCGAGCCGGATGCCTCCATCGTGGAGGCATCGCTCGTCATCGCCCACGCGAATGATGTCGTCGCCGCAGGGGAATCCATTGCCGAGGCGAATGGTGCCGGTGCAGCGGAGCAGTGCGTCGCCCATGCGCAACGTGGCATTGGGGCGGCCGCGTCCATTGCCGAGGCGGCTGCCCGGCTGGTGCGCCCGCGTGAGGAGGAGGGGCCGGATCCGCATTACTACCTGCGCAATTTCACTTTTGCCTTGGCTTGGATTGCCGAGCGCTATGGCGACCTGCTGGATGACGCCGAGCTGGCTTTCCTGAGTGATTACGCGGGGTTGCCGCAGCCGTCGCAGGCGCTGTTGGTGCGGATGGTGATGCGCAAGGGACCTTATTTCCGGGCGGATTCCTTGCATTACGCCGAGATCGGCGACCCGATGATCGCTGCCGCGCCGTTATTGGACCTGGGATGGCTGGACGCGGATCCCGTAATGACGCTGGATGCGCTGTTTTCAGTGCTGCGCCAGGCGGAATTGTTGCGCTTGTTCGCAGGCGCGGCGCCGGGCAGGCCGTCCAAGGCGCGGCTGCTGGAGCATTTGCGCGGCCTGGCGGTCTATGGGGAAGCACGGCCATGGCGGCAATGGCGGTCGACGCATGGCGCTGTCGACGGCGCGACGGTAGGCGGCACGGCGGCTGGCGCGGCTGACGGATTCGATGTCGTGGAGCTGCGGATCACGCTGCTGGTCGAGCGCCTGCGACTGATGTTCTTCGGCAATCTGCGGCAGGACTGGTCGGAGTTCGTCCTCGCCGATTTGGGCATCTTCCAATACGAGCGCGTCGAATTTCCCGCCGCGGCGCGTGCTTTCCAGCACCGGTCCGACATCGAAACCTATTTGCGCCTGCAACGCTTGCGCGAGCGGTTCGACGAGGTGCCCATCGCCGAGGCCACGCCTGGTTCGCATTGGCGGGCGATTCATCATGCCCTGCTTGCGGAGACGCCAGCGCAGTCATGGTTGAGCCGCCGTCGGGACAAGTTGTTGTTCGCCTTGGGTCGGGCGCGGGAGCGGCAGCGGGATTGGGACGGGGCGCTGGCTTGCTATCGATCGAATGGCTACCCAGGCGCCCGGCATCGCGCCATGCGCGTGCTGGAGCAGGCCGGCGCGGACGCCGAAGCCTTGCTCATGGCCGAGGCCGCGCTGGCCGCGCCTGAAAGCGAAACCGAGGTGCAGTTGCTGCAACGCCTGATTCCCCGCTTGCGGCGCCGGCTGGGCCGGGATGGTCTTGCGCCTGCGCGCAAGACGGCGGTCATCACCCTGGACCTGCGCCTGCCTCGGCCGCAAGACGGCAGATCGGTCGAGTTCGTGGCGCGTGATCATCTGTCGTGCGCCGACGCGCCGGTCTATTACGTGGAGAACACGCTGATCAATGCCTTGTTCGGGCTCCTTTGCTGGCCGGCCATTTTCCAGCCGGTGGCGGGGGCGTTCTTCCATCCTTTTCAACGCGGGCCGGCGGATCTGCATGATCCTGGCTTTGCCACCGCGCGCCGCGCGGCCTTCGACGCCTGCCTGGCGCAATTGGACGAGGGCAGCCATGCCGACACCATCCGGAACCACTGGCGTACCAAGGCAGGGTTGATGTCGCCGTTCGTGGCGTGGGGAGCGCTGGATGAGGATTTGTTGGACATGGCTTTGCATTGCCTGCCGGCCGCGCATCTCAAACTCTGGTTCAAGCGCATCCTGGCGGACATCAAGACCAATGCCAGCGGTCTGCCCGACCTGGTGCGCTTCTGGCCGGCCGAGCGGCGTTATGAGTTGATCGAAGTGAAGGGGCCGGGGGATCGTTTGCAGGACAACCAGCTGCGTTGGATCGCCTACAACCAGGCGCACGGCATTCCGGTGCAGGTCTGCCGCGTCGCGTGGCAAGAGCAGGCGGCATGACCTACACCATCGCCGTACGCGCCCTTTGCGAGTTCACCGCTCGCAGCGGGGATCTGGATACGCGCTTCACGCCCGCGCCATCCGGGCAGGAGGGCATCGCCGGCCACCAGGCTGTCGTCGCCCGCCGCCCCGCCGGCTACGAAGCCGAGGTCGCCTTGGAGGGCGTCTATAGCGCTGTCGACGCGCATTCGTCACAGCCGTGTTCCGGCAGCGACCCGAGCACCGCTGCGGGAAAGATCGATGGGACCTTGCGTGTGCGCGGTCGCGCGGATGGCTACGATCCCGTGCAGCATCGGCTGGAAGAGATCAAGACCCGGCGGGGTCCAGCGGACCGCGTGCCGGAGAACCAACGCGCGGTGCATTGGGCGCAGGCCATGGTCTACGGCCATCTGCTTTGTCAGGCCCGCGGCTTCGAAGACCTGGACATCGCCTTGGTGTACTTCAACCTGGCCAGCCAGGAAGAGACGGTGTTGACACGGGCCTGCTCCGCCAAGGAACTGGCCGATTTCTTCGCTGACCAATGCCAACGCTTCCTGGCCTGGGGCCGGCAGGAGTCCGCCCATCGCGCAGCGCGCGATGTCGCCCTGCGTGCCATGGCATTCCCGCAAGCCACTTTCCGTCCTGGGCAACGCGAGCTGGCTGCCGCCATCTACCGCGTCGCGCGCGACGGCAAGCCGTTGCTGGCGCAGGCCCCCACTGGCATCGGCAAGACCTTGGGCAGCCTGTTCCCCATGCTCAAGGCGATGCCGGTGGCGCTGCTGGACCGGGTGTTCTTTCTCTGTGCCAAGAATGCCGGCCGCCATGCCGCGCTGGATGCGGTGGCGCGGGTGCGCGCGGCGGCGCCTTTGCTGCCCTTGCGAACGTTGGAACTGGCATCCCGCGAGCAATCATGCGTGTATCCAGGGCGCAACTGCAATGGCGAGGACTGCCCCCTGGCGCGCGGCTTCTACGACCGCCTGCCGGCGGCGCGCGCGCAGGCCGCCGCCGAAGCCGTGCTGGACCGGCCCGCGTTGAATGCCATTGCCTCGACGCACGGCATCTGCCCGTATTACCTGGGCCAGGAAATGGCCCGCTGGTGCGACGTGGTCGTCGGCGACTACAACTACTACTACGACTACAACGCGCTGCTGCACGGCCTGACGTTGAGTTCGCAGTGGCGGGTCGGTGTATTGGTGGATGAGGCCCACAACCTGGTCGAGCGCGCGCGGGGCATGTACAGCGGCCAGTTGGCGGCCGCGCAGCTGGCCCAGGCACGGCGCGCGGCGCCCAAGTTCCTGCGCAAGTCGCTCGACGCGCTGCGGCGTGCCTGGAAGGCCGGTTTGCAGGAGCGGGTGGAAGAGGGTTATCGCGTCTATGAGCCCTTGCCGGCGGCATTGCTGACGGCTTTGCAGCGAACCGGGGCCGCGCTGTCGGAGTACTTCGCCGAACCGGCGCGTGAGGCGGAGGAGGACCTGCTGGCTTTCTATTTCGACCTGCTGCGCTTCCTGCGCCTGGCCGAAAGCCACGGCCCTCATGCGCTGTTCGACGCCATGCCGGCCGAGCCGTCCCGCGGTGCCATGTCCGGATCGGCCACCACGCCGGCACCGAAGGGCGCGGCGCAGGCACGCGGCGTTGCGCTGGACACGCTTTCCGTGCGCAACGTAATTCCCGCGCCTTTCCTGGCGCCGCGTTTCGCCAGCGCGCATGCCACGGTGCTGTTTTCCGCCACGCTTGGTCCGGCGCATTTCTATCGGGACACTTTGGGCCTGCCGCCGGATTGCCCGTGGGTGGACGTGCCGGGTCCGTTCCAGCCTGACCAGTTGGCTATCCACCTGGTCGATCGGGTGTCGACCCGGTATCGCGATCGCGCCGCATCGGTGGCGCCTATCGTCGAGGTGATGGCACGGGCCTACGAGCAGAAGGCCGGCAATTACCTGTGCTTTTCCAGCAGCTTCGATTATCTGGCGCGGCTGGCCGAGCGCCTGGAGCAGGCGCATCCGGGCATTCCCACGTGGCGGCAGGCGTCCGGCATGGATCCCCAGGCACGCGCCGAATTCCTCGACCGTTTCGTCGCCGATGGTCAGGGGATAGGGTTCGCCGTGTTGGGCGGCGCGTTCGGCGAAGGTGTCGATCTGCCAGGTTCGCGACTGATAGGCGCGTTCATCGTCACCCTGGGCTTGCCGCAGATGAACCCGGTCAACGAAGAAATGATGCGCCGCATGCAGGCGCGCTTTGGCCAGGGGTATGACTACACCTATCTTTATCCTGGCCTGCGCAAAGTGGTCCAGGCGGCCGGCCGAGTCATCCGGTCCGAGGCCGATCGTGGCAGCGTCTATTTGATCGACGACCGCTACCGCCGGCCCGAAGTCCGCCGGCTGCTGCCGGCGTGGTGGGCGGTGTAGACCGCGCGCCTCACGGGCTGGCCGCAGCAGCCCGAGAAAGGTCTTGCCCTCGGTAGCGATCACGCCATGTCGTGCACGGGGTCGCCCCATCAGGAGGCAAGCACCTCTTTTCAGGCCGAGAAAGGTCCACCCCAGTAGCCGTCACGCCATGTCGTGCAGGTGGTCGCCCCGTCAGGAGCGACCACCTCTCCCCCCGGCTGGGGAAATCCCTAGCGCCTCCGCTATTGTCCAGTAGCGACTGGCTATATAGAATGATTTATATAGCATACTACGGTATCGCAATACGATACTTTGACGCGGGGCCACGAAGAGGTCCCAAACAACCCCCGGACAAAACAGGTAATCGCACATGCATGCGCACGAGTACACGACGCTGGACGGCTTGGCCCTGGCGGAGCTGCTGGACCGCAAGGAAGTCAGCTCAGTGGAATTGATGGAAGCCGCCGTGGCGGTGGCGCGCGAGCGGGGACCGGCCTTGAATGCGCTTACCTACGAACGCTACGACGAGGCCTTGCAATGGGCGCGTGACTGGCAGCCGAGCGGTCCCTTCCGCGGCATTCCTTTCCTGCTGAAGGACTCCGGCTTCGCGTCGCGTCGCTTCCCATCCAGCCTGGGTTCGCGACTGTTCAATGACATGACCTACACCTACGATGCAACCGTGGCGGGCCGCTTCGAGCAGGCCGGCTTGATTCCCTTCGCCCGTTCCACGGTGTCCGAGTTGTGCATGGGCCCCTCCACTGAAGCGGTACGCAATGGCGGCGCCACCTTGAACCCGCGCGACCTGACCCGTTCGGTCGGCGGTTCCAGCGGCGGCGCGGCCGCGGCCGTGGCGGCAGGTATCGTGCCGGTCGCGCATGGCAGCGATGGCGGCGGTTCCATCCGCATCCCGGCTGCCTGCTGCGGCGTCTACGGCCTGAAGCCTTCGCGCGGCCGCGTTCCGATGGGACCCGCACGCGGCGAAGGCTGGGGCGGCATGGCTTCGGACGGCGTGCTCACGCGGTCGGTGCGCGATACCGCGGCGGCCATGGACGTGATCAGCGGCTATGAAGCGGGCGCGCCTTATGCCGCGCCGCCCAAGCCGGATTCCTATTTGGACGCCGTGCGCGAACAACATGTGGCACCGCTGCGTATCGCCGTGTGGCGGCGCGGCTGGAACGATATCGAGCCCGTGCCCGAATGCCTGCAAGCGCTGGAGCGTACGGTCGCCTGGTGCCGCGAGCTGGGCCATGAAGTGGTCGACGCGCAGGTGCCTGAGCTGGATTACACCGGTTTCGTGCGGGCCCACGGCTCGGTGCTGGCCACCAACATCGTCATCGCCGTCGACGCGCGCCTGAAGCTGCTGGGCCGTTCCTTGCGCGACGATGATATCGAGCCCGTGCTGCGCGACGGCTACGAGGTAGGCAAAGGCCTGAACGCCATGCAATATGCCGACGCCATCACACGCTTCCATGCCATCAGCCGCGCCATCGAGAACGCCATGGCCGGTTTCGATCTGGTACTGACGCCGACCCTTACGCAACTGCCCGCCAAGCTGGACGAATTGGGCCTGAACCGCGGCGGCTTCTGGGATTTCCGTACCAAGGTATCGCGCTACGCCACGTTCCTGGCCGTCATCAACGCGTCGGGCCAGCCCGCGGCCAGTCTGCCTTTGAACTGGACGGCCCAGGGCGTGCCGGTGGCATCGCAGTTGATCGGCCATTTCGGCCGCGAAGATGTCATCCTGCGGCTTTCGGCGCAGCTTGAACGCATTGCGCCGTGGGCGGACCGGCCGATCGTACTGCCAGCGTGAATGCGAACACTTGAACGCAAGCACGCCGCCATTCACACCAGACAGCAAGGGGAATTCATGAAAAACATCAAGCTACACGCCGCCGCGCTCTGGTGCGCGGCCCTCATCGCCCCCGCGTTGATGGCGGCCGCGGTGCAGGCACAGTCGCAGGCACAAGCCCAGCCGCAAACCCAGGCCACGGCCCGCATCGTCATGCACGCGCCATTGCGTGTGCTCGATCCCATCCTGACGCCGGCCTACATCACGCGCAACCACGGCTATTTGATCTACGACACGCTGTTCGCGATGGATGCCCACTCGCGTCCGCAGCCGCAAATGGTCGATACGTGGAAGGTGTCGGACGACAAGCTCACCTACACCTTCACGCTGCGTCCTGGCTTGAAATTCCATGACGGTGCTGCCGTCACCGCCGACGACGTGGTGGCCTCACTGCAACGCTGGGAAGCCGTCGATACCATCGGCGGCCGCCTCAAGGCCGCCACCGACACGCTGGCGGTCAGCGACACCAACACCTTCGTGCTGAAACTCAAGCAGCCGTTCGGCCTGGTGCTGGACGCGTTGGCGCGCGAGAGTTCGGTGGTGCCCTTCATCATGCCCAAGCGCATCGCGCAGACGCCGCCGAACAAGGCCATCACGGAATACATAGGCTCGGGGCCGTACAAGTTCATCCCCGCCGACTTCCAGCCGGGTGTCAAGGCCACTTACGTCAAGTTCGCCGACTACGTGCCGCGCAAGGAGCCGGCCAGCGGCTTCGCCGGCGGCAAGGTCGCCATGCTGGACCGCATCGAACTGGTCAACATTCCGGACGCGCAGACCGCCGTCAACGCCTTGCGCAACGGTGAAATCGACTTCGTCGAGGACGTGCCGCCGGACCTCATGCCCCAGCTGGAGGGCGCCAAGGGCATCACGCTGAAGTCCTTCGGCAAGAACTCCAATATGTTCACGCTGCGCATGAACTGGCTGCAGCCGCCCTTCAACAACCTGAAGGTGCGCCAGGCCGCGCTGGTGGCGTTCAACCAGACCGATTACCTGGAAGCGCAGATTGGTGATCCCAAGGTTTATCAGCTGTGCGGGGCCGTGTTGTCCTGCGTGTCGCCTTACGCGTCGGAAGAGGGCGCCACCCAAATCAAGGCGCCGGATCTCAAGCACGCCAGACAGCTGTTGAAAGACAGCGGCTACAAGGGTGAAAAAGTGGTGATCCTGCATGCCACCGACCTGCCCATCTTCACCAATATCGCGCCGGTTACCGCCGAGGCGCTGCGCGGCATAGGCATGAACGTCGAGGTGCAGTCCATGGACTTCACCACGCTGCTGGCGCGCCGTACCAAGAAGGATCCGGTGGAGCAGGGCGGTTGGAGCATCTTCCAGTCCAGCATGACCAGCCTGGAACTGATGTCGCCCGTGGGCAATCCCAATCTGGATGGCCGCGGCGACACGGGTTATGCCGGCTGGAGCAAGGACGATGCGATGGAAGACCTGCGCAATCGCTTCGCCGCCACCAGCGACGAGGCCGAGCGCAAGAAGCTGGCCCTGGAGATCCAGCGCCATGCCTACGCGCAGGTGATGTACGTGCCCTTGGGCGGTTATTCCAAATTCAAGGGCTACGATGCCAAGTTCGCCGATATGGTGGATGCGCCCATCCCCCTGTTCTGGTTGAAGTGAGCATGAGCGGAGTTCCGGCGATATGTTGATCCTGATTCTCAAGCGCCTGTTGGCGGCCATCCCCGTCATGCTGGTGGTGGCGACCGTGGTGTTCCTGCTGCTGCGCCTGGCGCCCGGCGATCCCGCGCGCATCATCGCCGGCGATATGGCCAGCGAGCAGACCGTGGCGGAGATCCGCAACGACATGGGGTTGGACCAGCCCCTGGCCACGCAGTATGTGCTGGCCATGGGCGCCTTGCTGCGCGGCGATCTGGGCGCCTCCATCCTGTCGAAGGAGCCGGTCAGCAAGCTGATCGGCCAGCGCCTGGGGCCGACGCTGGCCTTGGCGCTGTGCGCCATCCTGGTGACCGTGGCGTCCGCCGTGCCGCTGGGCGTGATGGCGGCATGGTGGCACGGGCGCATGATCGACCGCCTGACGCTGGCGGTGACCACGCTGGCCTTCTCGATACCGGCCTTCGTGGTGGGCTATCTGCTGATCCTGCTGTTTTCCGTCAAGCTGGGATGGCTGCCGGTGCAGGGCTATGCCAGCGTCACGCAGGGCTTCGGCGTGTTCGTCTACCACATGGCGCTGCCGACCATCACACTGGCCGTGGTCTTCATCGCGCTGATCACCCGCATCACCCGCGCCAGCATGCTGGACGTGCTGGGCGAGGACTTCGTGCGTACCGCGCGCGCCAAGGGCGTGTCGGAACGCTACGTCCTGTACCGCCACGCGCTGCGCAATGCCGCCGTGCCCATCGTCACGGTGGTGGGCCTGGCGCTGACCACCATGATCAGCGGCGTGGTGGTGACCGAGACCATCTTCAACATACCGGGCGTGGGCCGCCTGATCGTCGACGCCGTGATGGCGCGCGACTATCCGGTGGTGCAGGGGACCATTCTGTTCTTCTCCTTCGTCTACGTGTTCATCAATCTGGCGATCGACCTGGCCTACGTGCTGCTCGATCCGCGTATACGTTATTGATCCGGACTAGACCATGACCGTGAAGTCTCTTGCCGCAGCCTCGCTCCCGGCGCGTCCGCCGTCCCGCCTGCGCCGTGCCGCCGCCGTGCTGGTGCGCGATCCCTGGATGCTGGGCGGCCTGGTGCTGTTGTCGATCCTGGTGGTGGTCGCCGTATTGGCGCCCGTCATTGCCTGGCACGATCCCGCCAGCCTGGCGCCACGCATGCGCCTGAAGCCGTACAGCGCCGACTATTGGTTCGGTACCGATTCACTGGGACGCGACCTGTTCGCGCGCCTGCTGTACGGCGGGCGCCTGTCGATCACGCTGGCGGCCCTGGTCAGCGTGATCTCCGTGGTCGTGGGGCTGGCGCTGGGGGTGCTGGCCGGCTACTTCCGCCGGCTGGATGCCGTGATCATGCGCATCATCGACGGCATCATGGCCATTCCGGGCCTGTTGCTGGCCATCGCCATGGTGGCCCTGGGCGGCGCCACCATTCCCACCATGGTCATCGCCATCTCCATCCCGGAGATCCCCCGCGTGGCGCGCCTGGTGCGCAGCGTGGTGCTGTCGGTGCGGGAGGAGCCCTATGTGGAAGCCTCCATGGGCATGGGCACGCCGGTGTGGAAAGTGTTGTGGCGCCATGTGCTGCCCAGCACCATCAACCCGCTGGTGGTGCAGGCTACGTTCATCTGCGCGTCGGCCATCCTGATCGAAGCGGTGCTGGGCTTCCTGGGCCTGGGCTTTCCGCCGGAAATCCCCAGCCTGGGCAGCATCATCGCCGAGGGCCGGCCGTACTTCCAGCGCGCGCCGTGGATCGTGCTGTATCCCGGGCTCTACCTGGCGCTGTTGATTCTCTCGGTGAACCTGTTCGGCGATGCCTTGCGCGACCGTCTCGATCCCCGCATGGCCCGTAAACGCAAAGGCTGAACCATGTCCCATCCCATACTTGAAATCCGTGATCTCAAGGTGCGCCTGCCCGGCGCGGGCGATCGCCGTTATGCCGCCGAGGGTATCGACCTGACCGTGAGCGAGCGCGAGATCGTTTGCATCGTGGGCGAGTCGGGCTCCGGCAAATCGGTGACCGCCGGCGCGGTGATGGGCTTGCTGCCCAAGGACGTGCTGCATAGGGAAAGCGGCCAGATCCTGTTGTCCGGCAAGGACATCACCCACGCCACGCTGGGCGAGCTGCGCGCGCTGCGCGGGGATCGCATGGCGATGATCTTCCAGGAGCCGATGACGGCCCTGAACCCGCTGATGAAGGTGGGCGACCAGGTCGCCGAGATCTTCCAGTTCCACGGTCCCGCGCGATCCGCCCGCGACAGCGACAAGCGGGTGCTGGACCTGCTTGCCGACGTGCGCCTGCCGTCGCCGGAAACGCTGCGCCATGCGTATCCGCACCAGTTGTCGGGCGGCCAGCGCCAGCGGGTGATGATCGCCATGGCGCTGGCCATGGAGCCCGCCTTGATCATCGCCGATGAACCCACCACCGCGCTGGACGTGACGTCGCAGGCACAGGTGCTGCGCCTGTTGCATGGCCTGCGCGAACGCCATAACACCGGCATCCTGTTCATCACCCACGACTTCGACGTGGTAGCCGAGATCGCCGACCGTGTCATCGTGATGCAAAGCGGCCGTATCGTCGAAAGCGGCGCCGCCGACGAGGTGCTGGCCAGGCCGCGCCACCCCTACACGCGCAAGCTGTTGGACGCGGTTCCCAAAGGGCATTTCGGTGCGCGTGAAACCGGCGTGGCGCGCATGCCCGTCCTGCAGGTCGAGAACCTGGGCATGCGTTTCGAGACGTCCAGCATGTTCCGCGCCAAGCGCCGGGTAGTCGATGCGCTCTCCGATGTCTCGCTGACCCTGGGCGAGGGGGAGACGCTGGGCGTGGTCGGCGAGTCGGGGTCGGGCAAGACGACGCTGGGCCGTTGCCTGGCGCATTTCGCGCATCCGACCAGCGGGCGCATCATGATGCATGGCCAGGACATCTCCAAACTGACGCGGCCGCAATGGCGCCAGTGGTGCAAGCGCATCCAGATGGTGTTCCAGGATCCCTACCGTTCGTTCAATCCCCGCGTCACCATCGCCGCGGCCTTGGCCGAAGGGCCCATGAACTACGGCGCGACCGCGGCCCAGGTGCGCGAGCGCACGCTGGAGATGCTGGATCTGGTGAGCATGGACGCCAGTGCGCTGGAACGGTATCCACACGAGTTTTCGGGAGGTCAGCGCCAGCGCATCTCCATCGCGCGGGCCTTGATGATGGAGCCGGAAATCCTGGTGGCCGACGAAGCGGTATCGGCGCTGGACGTGTCGGTCCAGGCGCAGATCCTGGACCTGCTGGAGACCGTGCGCGAGCGCCTCGGCCTGAGCATGATCTTCATCACGCACGACCTGCGGGTGGCGGCACGTCTGTGCCATCGCATCGCCGTGATGCAGCGGGGCAAATTGATGGAAATCGGCAGCGCCGAGGAAGTCTTCAGCCGGCCACGCAGCGATTACACGAAAGAACTATTGGCGGCCATTCCCGGCCAGCAACTGGGCGGCGCCGCGCCTGCGACGCGCGTGCCCGCATGAGAGGACATCCCGTGAACCGTGTCGCCTTGCTGAGCCGCTCGGCCAATCTGGCTTATTTCCAGCCGCTGCTCAATGCCATCGATTCTTCGCTGGAGATCGTTACCTGGCCGGACCCCGCCTGCCTGACGGCAGATGTCGCGGTGTGCTGGAATTCGCCCCCCGGCGTGTACGCCCGCATGCCGGAATTGCGCCTGATCCACAGCATTGCCGCCGGCGTCGACAACGTGCTGGCCGAACAGGACACGCGCGGCCTGCCGGTGTGCCGGGTGGTCGATCCGCTGCTGGCGCAAGGGATGCTGCAATATGTCCTGTGGGCGGTGCTGCATTTCCATCGCAAGCTGGATGTGGCCATGGCCAATCAACGTCAGTCGCTGTGGCAGCGCCCGCGCCAGCAGGCGGCGGCGGATTTCCGCGTGGGCCTGATGGGCCTGGGCGAACTCGGTGGCCTGATCGCCGCCACCTTGCCGTCCTTGGGTTATTCGGTGAACGGCTGGTCGCGCACGCCGCGTGAATTGGCGGGCGTGCGTATGTTCAGCGGCGCCGACGGCTACGAAGATTTTCTCGGCCAGACCGATCTGCTGGTCTGCCTGCTGCCCCTGACCGAAGCCACGCGCGGCATTCTCGACCGGCGCACGTTCGCGGCCTTGCCGGCGGGCGCCGCCGTGGTCAATTGCGGCCGTGGCGAGCACCTGGTGGTGGACGACCTGATCGAGGCCTTGCAAGCCGGCCATCTGCGCGGTGCCGTGCTCGATGTCTTCACCCAGGAACCGCTGGCCGCCGACCATCCGCTGTGGCGTACGCCGGGCGTGGTGGTGACACCGCACATGGCGACCATGGCCGCTTTCGAAACCGTGGCGGCGCAGATCGTCGCCAACATCCATCGCTTGCGCGACGGCCAGCCCTTGGTGAATCAGGTCGATATGCAAAGAGGCTACTGAAACAGCCACGCAAGACAGCCGCATTCGTTCCCGCGGTTGACCTCATACCTTCGCGCCCCCGCGCCGGGCCCTGTTGAACCTCGTAGATCCAGAGAAACCCCATGTACATTGAAGATCCCGCCTTCACCATTCCCACCGGCAAGCCGGCGCCCGTCGACCCGCAAATCGCTGAATTCATGCGCTTGATGGCCAAGGACGCCGCGCAATATCCGCGCCGCGACACCATCGGCATAGAGGAAGGCCGCGCCAATGCCGAGAAAGTCCGCCTGCCCTGGGCCCAGGGCGGCCCCACGATGGCGAAAACCGTGGAGCATCGTGTCGGCACGCGCTACGGGACGCAGTTGCGCGTACGCGTGCACTATCCGGCGCAGCGCAAGCTGCAGGGCGCCCTGGTCTACATCCACGGCGGCGGCTTCGTGCTGTTCAGCATCGACACGCACGACCGCATCATGCGCGAGTACGCCGAACGCACCGGCATCGTGGTGATCGGCATGGACTATACGCGGGCGCCGGATGCCAAGTTCCCCCAGCCTCTGGAGGAATGCATCGACGTGTTCCGCTGGGTCCATGACAACGCCGCCACGCTGGACATCGATCCCAAGCAGCTGTTCCTGGGCGGTGATTCGGCCGGCGCCAACATGACGATGGGTACGTGCCTGACGCTGCGCGATGCCGGCTTGTCCATGGTCAAGGGCGTGGTGCTGAACTACGGCGGCTTCGGCAGCAACCTGTTCCGCAACTCGGTGGTGCGCTATGGCAGTGGCGAATACGGCCTGTCCCTGCACATGATGATCTGGTTCCGCGGCATGCATATGGCGCGTGGCGAGGACTTCATCAATCCACGCGCCGACATCCTGCGCGCCGACTTGCGCGGCCTGCCGCCGGCCTATCTGGTCGTCACGGAGTGCGATCCCTTGCATGACGACAGCGTCGAGTTGGAACGCAAGATGCGCGAGGCCGGCGTCGAGGTGCAATCCAAGGTCTATCCGGGCACCGTGCACAGCTTCCTGGAGGCGGTCTCCATCGCGGATATCGCCAGCGTTGCCTTCGACGACACGGCGCGGTGGTTGGCAGCCCAGGCTGGTGCCCAAGCCAACGCTCATGCCCGCGCCGACGCCTGAGGACGACAGCCATGTATACGCCGCCGGCCTATGCCGAGCACGACAGCGCGGCCCTGCACGCTTTCATGCGGGCCCACAGCTTCGCCACGCTGGTGACGGTGGGCGAGGGTGGGGCCAATGCCACGCACCTGCCTTTCCTGCTGCGCGAGCGAGGTGGGGTGGGAGGGTTCGGGAATGATGCGCCGGGGAGCGATCAGCCTGGGGCAGACCGTGCCGCGGTCGATCAGTCTGGCCCGGTGCTGGTTACCCATCTGGCGCGCGCCAACCCGCAGTGGCGCGATCTGCAGGCGGGCGCGCAGGCGCTGGTGTTGTTCCAGGGACCGCATGCCTTCATCTCGCCCAGCTGGTATGAAAACCAGCAGACCTTTCCCACGTGGAATTACACGGCGGTGCACGTGCGCGGCCAGCCGCGCTTGATCGAGGCGCCGGAGGACATCCGCGCCGTCCTGCAGTCCACCGTGGCCACGTATGACACGCCCCTGGGCGGGACGTGGCGCTTCGACGCGATGCCTGATACGCTGACGCTGCCTCGCCTGAAGGCGATCGCCGCGCTGGAGATTCCCTTGACCAGCTTGGAAGGCAAGATGAAACTGAACCAGGATAAATCGGTGGTCGACCGCCTGGGTGTGATCGCGGCGCTGGAGCGCCAGGGCGATGCGGACTCGGTGGCGGTGGCGCGTTTGATCCGCGGCTTGACGCCGGCGCTGTCGTAAACCCTGATTCCGTGACGTCTTTTCCTTGATTGATACTCTCGTCTTTCCGTGTGGAGTTCCCGATGGATGCCCCCTTGAATGCTGAAGCGAAAGTGCGTTTCGAACTGGCCGCCCTGTACCGGCTGGTCGCGCATTTCCGCATGACCGATATCATCGACACCCATATCAGCGCGCGCGTGCCCGGCCGCGAGGATCATTTCCTGATCAACCGTTACGGCGTGTTGTTCCACGAGATGCAGCCGGAGGATCTGGTCAAGATCGATGTCGAAGGCAACCCGGTCGATCCGGGCGATGAGGAAACCAACAAGGTCAACGCCGCCGGTTTCACCATTCATTCCGCCATCCATATGGCGCGCCACGACCTGGCCTGTGTGGTGCATACCCACACCGCCGATGGCATGGCCGTGTCCTGCCAGGAAGAGGGTCTGCTGCCCATTACGCAGCATGCCTTGAAGTTCTACGAGCGGCTGGGCTATCACGACTATCAGGGCATCGCGCTGGACCTGGAAGAGCGGGAAAGCCTGGTGCAGGACTTGGGCACCCACAAGGCCATGATCCTGCGCAACCACGGTTTGCTGGCGGCGGGGTCGACGGTGGCGGAAGCCTTCGTCAACATCTACTACCTGGAGCGCTCCTGCCAGGCGCAGATCAAGGCGCAGTCGGCCGGCGGCAAGATCATCTATCCGTCCAAGGCGGTGTGCGAGCGCACGCGGGGGCAGTACGAGCGCCCGACGTCGCTGGACTATTGCAACCGCGTCTGGACGTCGGCCTTGCGTTTGATCGAGTAGGGCTGATGGATCCGGGTGTGCGGCCCGGGTTCTCGGCGCCGAGCTTGAGCCGGGAGTAGGGCCGGGTCGCGCGGATTACGCCAATCCCACTTTGCCGCTCAATGCGCGCGCCGTGGTCATGATCAAGGGCGCGTATTGCTTGGCGAAATTCTCCACGGTCCAGTCCGAGGTCAGGCCGGCCAGCTGTATGGTGGCAATGGGCCGCTGCTGATGATCGAGGATGGCGGCGGCGATGTTCAATTCGCCGATCTGGCTTTCCTCGGCGGCCGCGGCGTAGCCGTCCTGGCGTGCCTGCTCCACGTATTCGCGGATGCGCGCGGAGTCGCGCGTGGTTTTCGGCGTGGAAGGTATCGACCGGCGCGGCATGGTTTCCGACCGGACGATGATGTCTTCCATCTGCTCCGGCGTCAGGTGCGCCATGATGGAACGCCCCCCCGCGGTCTGCACGGTGGGTAACTGGCGTCCGACCAGGGTGCTGCTGAAGGTCTGGCGCTTGGTCTGGCGGCGTAGCGCGAAGATGATGTAGAGATCGTTGAACAGGCTCAGTTCGACCCGTTCGCCGGTTTCCTGCTGCAGTTGCACCACCAGGGGCGTCGCGCGTTCCAGCAGCGGCACGCTACGCATGTAGTCGAAGGTGCGCTGCAGGATTTTCTTGCCGGGCGTGAAGCCCTTGCCGCCGGCGCCGCGTTCCAGATAGCCCAGGCTGACGAGCGTATGCGCCATGCGCTGCGTCGTGCTGCGATCGAAGCCGGTCATCTCCATCAATTCGTTCATGCTCATGATGGTGGGATGGTGCTCGAAGGCTTCAAGCAGCTCCAGGCCTTTGGCAAGCGATTGGACGAAGAGGGGATCGGGGCGGGACATAAGGGGCGGGCGTTTGGCGCCGATGTGGCGGGCGCCTGCTTGGGTGTGATTGCTAAGTGGGCTTATGGTACTTCATATTAATACCTGAGTGGTGTGGTTCGCGCGGGGGATTCGGGTTCGCCCCGCTGACGCGGGCGAACCCAAAAGGGGAGGGGTTTTTTGAATTCGCCCGCTGACGCGGGCGAATTCGGTGGGACGGGCTAAACCGACCCGACCCGACCCGACCCGACCCGACCCGACCCGTCTCGAAAGTCGGCGTCAAGGACGCAGCCCTTTACAGGAACGCCCTGAATGGGCGATGGCGTTAAATATCGCGGGCCAGGCGTAAGCCGGAGAATTGCCAGCGGGCGGCAGGGGGGAAGAAATTGCGGTAGGTCGGGCGGGTGTGGCCTTCGGGGGTGGCGATGCTGCCGCCGCGCAGGACCAATTGGCCGACCATGAATTTGCCGTTGTACTCGGCCGCCGCGCCGTTCAAGGGTTTGAAGCCTGGATAGGGATCGTAGGACGATCGGGTCCATTGCCAGACGTGGCGCGAACCCTGCAGAAAACCAGGTAGCAACGAGGCCGCTTCCCATTCGAATTCCGTCGGCAGGCGCGCGTCAGCCCAGGCGGCATAGGCAGCGGCTTCGTACAGGCTCAGTTGAGCCACCGGCTCGTGCGGATCGAGCGGGAGCAAGCCCCCCAGCCCGAAGACATGGTCGCCTTCCAGCCCGCGGGCTCGCAGGCGCGCGTCGCCGTCGAGCAGCCAATAGGCAGGTGCCTGCCATTCTTGAGCACGCACCGTGGCCCAGCCGTCCGACAGCCAAAACTCGGGGCGCTGGTAGCCACCATCCTCGATGAAGCAGGCGTACTCGCCGCAAGTGACAAGGCGGTTGGCAATCGCGTAGGGATGCAGATAAGCCGCATGGCGCGGCCGTTCGTTATCGAAGGCAAAACCAAGCGACGGATCCGCATGATGGCCCACTTCCACCATCCCGCCCGGATGACGCAACCATTGCAGCGCAATGCCCCCCGCAGGAGCAGAGCTCGAATGGGCGGTTGTTGAAGCGTCGGCGGCAGTACCGGCACCAGCACTGCGGGCGGCGCCAAGACCTGCACCCGCACCCGCAGCCACGGTGCTGTCGGTACGGGCGCCACCGTCATCAGTACTCGCATGCCGTCCCACGCCCTCGGCGGAGCTGACGATAGTAAGCGCGCGCGGGGTGCCGGCCGGGCCCACCGCGCTCGTCACGCCCGGGGCGTTCAAGACGCCGGCCGAGCGATACGCGGGAAATAAAGGATTGCGCGAGAAGGCGTGCAGGATATCGGTCAGCAGTAATTCCTGGTGCTGCTGTTCGTGATGCAGGCCCAGCTCCAGCATGGGTGCGAGGGCAGCCAGCACATCGGTATCCGCCGAATCCAGCAGGGCGGCCATGCTTTCGTCCACATGGCGGCGATATGCCAATACCTGCTGCTGCGACGGGCGCGTGAGCATGCCGCGTTCGGGACGGGCATGGCGAGGTCCCAGGGCTTCGTAATAAGAATTGAAGAGGTAAGGGAAATGCTCGTCGAACAGCTTGTAGGCGGGATCGTGTTCGCGTAATACCAGTGTCTCGAAGAACCAGGTGGTGTGCGCCAGATGCCATTTCGTAGGACTCGCATCCGGCATGGATTGCACGCACTGGTCCTCCGGGGATAGCGGCTCGGCCAGGGCCAGGCTGTGTGCGCGTACGGCCTCATAGGCGGCGCGCAGCGTATCGCGCGAGGACGGCTGGGGAAGGCGGGATGAAGACATCGGCGACGGAAACTCCTGGAATCAGTCTATGCAGCCGTTACAGCAGGATGCGCGCATTGAAGAAGCGCAGCGTCTGCAAGTGGCGCGCCCGGCACTGACCACCAATGGCTGATACAACCCGTGTTGGTTCAAGGCAAGGGCCGTGTAAATTCTTCTATGTGTGTGTGCGCTTCCACTGAAGGGTTCATCGAAGCGTTCATCGAAGCGGCAACCGAAGCGGTGACTGCCAGCGGAACCGCCGCCACCCCGGCCGGCGGCATCGTCATCGCAACCGTGTCCAGGGCTGTCGCCAACAGTTGCGACACCCCGTCCACCAGCAGATAACTGCGATCGGCCACATCCGCCGGAAAATCCGGATTCAGCTCCGTGAACAGAATGCTGTAGCCCATCGATTTCAGCGTCGTGACGATGCGACCCATGGCGCGTGCGGCGGGGCCCGGCAAATCGGCGCAGATCTGGTCGAACAGCAGCAGGTTGGCACCGCTGCGCAACACGCGCGCCAACGCCAGCATCTGTTGTTCCGCTTCATCCAGATTCACGCCGGGCGTGGCACGAGCACGATGTAGCGCCGGAAACAGTTCATAGATGTCGGTCAAGGACAGCCCGCCGCCCAACACGCCTTCCAAGGGCAGCGGCAGCAACAGGTTCTCTTCGCACGTCATGCCGGAAACGATGTCGGGCCGGGCCGGGCAGGCCGCCACACCCAGATGGCTCACGGCGTAGGCATCCAAGCCGATCGATTCAACGCCATGGATCAAGACGGAACCCGTGCGCGCGGGATTGCTTCCCAACACCGCGTGCAAGGTGGCGGCGAGTTCAGCGGCGTGGCTGCCGAGCAACGCCACGGCTTCGCCGGTGCCCACGCTCAAGTTCACGCCACGCAGGACAGGGCTGCGGTTCTCGCTCGCCTGCAAACCGGTGATCTCCAGTGCGGGAAGCGTCATGGCGGCTCCTTTTGGGAAAAGCGGCACCTTGGGTGGTATCTGGGGGAGCACCACCATTAGGCGTAAGACTTTGCAGCTTATGGGAAGTCGGCGTTGGCTACACCTAGGGATTTCGCCTGGGTTTGCAATGTTCTGTAGGCACCGCGCGTCAGGGTTGCAAGTGACTGTGAAATCAGTGTCAAAGCGTTGCTTGATCGACCCGCGGCGAAGTCTTTCGCGCCGTAGTGGGAAATCGCGCGTGCAAGCGGTGTTTTCCCACGCAATGTCGCGGCGCGCGGCGATAGGCTGGGGTCGCCTGCGTCTCTAGACTCTGCGCCATACCAATGACCCGTGGGAGTACCGATGGTGATTCAAGCTTCTACCGCTGTTGCGCAGACGTTTTCAGATGCGTACGGCATTGCTTCATCCCGAGCGCCGGATGTCGGTGCTCTCCTTGGTGGGCGTGGTCAGGGACTGGCCGTGGCGGTCGTGCAGGCAAATCCGGTAAGGCGTAGCGAGAACGCGCGGCAGGATGATCAACGCTTGACTGCATTGCGCGGCAGGTTGCCGGAGAAGTGCGCGCAGCTTGGCAAGGCGGCCGTGCCTTGCGCCTTGCTGCGTGCCGCGCCATCTCGTTCAGCGCGTGCCGTAAGCGGGGCGGACGGCACGGGAGGGGACTAGTCCAGACAGATTTCAGTTCAAGTAATCATTTTCAAGTTGGCAATTTTTTTATTCAAGGATGAGATAGGTACAGATATGGCATTTGGCATCAATCGTAGCCAGAACCACGGCTCCGTAAGCATGACCCAAACCGGCGCGGCGGATAAGCCAGGCGATATGGGCAAGCTGGGAACCCTGAAATTCGAGGTAAAAGGTGAGGGGGCGACGAAGGCGCGCGACCGGCTGCAAACGCTTTGGAACCGCGTCACCAGCGGCGTGAAGTCCATGCCTTCACGCATCGTCAGCTTTTTCACGGGCGGTGCGTCGCGTACCCATCCGGCGAAGTCCGGCGGCGATTTGAATTTCGAAGCGCAGTTCCGCCCGACAGCCGAGCACAGCTACGAGAATCTGCCATTTGCTGATAAGGGGAAAACGGACCAGGCACAGGGCGGTAAGCGAGAATACTCAAGGGACTCTGCCCTCTGGGATGTGGTGCCTGGTGATGTGTCGCTTTCGGATAGCTACCCGGAAGTGACGTTCCGTCCGCCTTCGCTTGCAAGCCGCGAAGGATCATCCGACCACACCTACGAGAATCTGCCATCTGCTGATGCACGGTCTTCGAATGCGCAGACGCGCCAGTCACTGAGTGACGCACAGCTTTCGCCCACGACTACGAGCGAGTCGTCGGATGGCGAATTGTCTTCGCCTACGAGTACCAGGAAGTCGTCGAGTGGCGAACTGTCTTCGCCCACGAACACGAGCGAGTCGTCGGATGAGGAATTGCCTGCGGCGCCGGTCCCCAAGCCACGGGGTGAACCGTTGTTCAGGAAGCCGGTTTCCCGATCCCGCACCATGAAGAGCAAGTCGACGATAGATGGTCGGACTGCAGGCGGCGACAAGAACCTACTGGAATTTCTCGGGGTGAAGGGCGAGAACACAGTGCTGCAAGGTAAGAATGCCGCACTGAAAGGCGAGAACGCCCAACTGAAGGAAGCATTAGCGCAGGCGAAGATGGCTCAGGCCAATGTCCCGCAGGGCGGCGGGGCTCCGCTCGCGCCTCCGCCACCGCCTGCCGCGTTGTTTGGGGGCCCACCCGCCCCACCGCCGCCGCCTGCCGCATTGTTTGGTGGTCCGGCCGCCCCTCCGCCTCCCCCGCCTGGATTGCTCGGGGCAACGCAAAAGTCTGGGAATGGGGCCGGGCGGTCCCTTGATGACGCTATAAAAAATGGCACTAATGGCCTCAAGCACACTGAGCACGAGTCGAAGCCTGTGGAGGTGGATCAACAGACAGCGCATATCAGCGAATTGGCCAAGGCGGTTGCACTGAGAGCTAAGCAGCAGGCGGCCGCTAAAAATGTCGCTCCAGACGACAACGGTTCAACTTCCAGCAGCAGCCGTTCGAGCAGCGATGTTGATAGTCAGGCCGTTACCGCCCCTGTCTTGCGCAAGGTCACTACACGAGCACAGACCCCGGTCAGCGAGGACGATAGTCAGGCCGTTGCCGCCCCTGTCTTGCGCAAGGTCGCTGCACGACCACAGGCCGCGGTCAGCGCGGACACACGCACCAAGTCGACCATTCTGGCGATGGAAAAGTGGCGGGCGAAAGCTGATGCCGGTTCGGAGTCGGACGACAACGCTGAGTCCAGGCCGAGGTTGCCGTGAGCGTGATCGGTTAGAACCTCCTCACCACGGGGTTATCAGCTTATAAGGAACACGTCACCCCCGAAGGGTAGGGATTTTCCTGCCCTCGCATTAAGATTGACCCCCGTCATTTCTTAAGCTGTCGAGGACCTTATATGGGTAAGCACACCCGCAAAGCTGAACACCCCGTTTCCGAAATCTTCCTTGAACGCTGGTCGCCCCGCGCGTTCACGGGCGAGGAGATTCCGGAAGCCGCCTTGCTGACCATCCTCGAAGCCGCCCGGTGGGCGCCTTCGGCCTACAACATGCAGCCCTGGCGCTTCATCTATGCGCGCAAGGGCACGGCGCATTGGGATCGTCTGCTGGCGGTGCTCAATGAGTTCAACCAGAGCTGGGCGCGCAGCGCATCGGCGCTGATCGTGGTGGTGTCCGCTGAAAACGGTACCCCACCGGGCAAGGACCAGGCCGTGCCGAATGCCTCGCACAGCTTCGACACCGGCGCGGCGTGGGGCTTCCTGGCTTTGCAGGCCAGCCTGGAAGGATGGCAGGCGCACGGCATGGCCGGCATCGACCGTGACAAAGCGCGCGTCGATCTGGGCGTGCCGGCCGGCTACCGCATCGAGGCCGCCGTCGCCATCGGCAAGCCGGGCGACAAGAGCACGCTGCCCGAAGCCTTGCAGGCCCGCGAGGTCTACAGCCCGCGCCAGCCGCTGGCCAATATCGTGGCGGAAGGGCGCTTCAGCTTCTAAGCTCGCAGGCACATTGCAACCGCAGTCGACTTGTGGATTCGCGGCGGGCGGTTACCGTGCGACTCGCGTCCGCCGGCATACTTCCACACGCAGCGCATCAAAGAACGAAGGCCGCGTATATCGCGCGGCCTTCGCTCGTGACTACAACGGTGCGCCGCGCGACGCGGCATCAGCTACCCGCAGCGCCAAGCGGCATCACCCATCACGCATCGCCCGAATGCGTCTTCTCCCAGAACACCACGCGCCGATGCAGCGCGCGCATCAGCAGCGACCCGGTCAAGCCGATCACGGCTAACAAGATGACGCCGGCGAACATCGTCGACAGGCTCATGCTGACCGACGCGGACGCGATCATATAGCCCAGCCCTTGCTGCGCTGACAGGAACTCACCCACCACCGCGCCGATCAAGGCCAGCGACACGCCGATCTGCAAGCCGGAGAAAATATCCCCCGCCGCCGCCGGCAATTTCACGTGCAGCAGCAGATAGCTGCGCGAAGCCGAGAACGCGCGGCACGCATCCAGCAGATCGCGGTCGGTGCGGTTGATGCCGTTGACCGTGTTGACGAACAGCGGGAAGAAACACACCAGCGCCACCAGCACCACCTTCGATGCCATGCCAAACCCGAACCACACCAGGATGATGGGTCCCAAGGCGACTTTGGGCGTCGCCTGCAAGCCGATCAGGACCGGATAGCAGAAGCGTTCGAAGGTGCGCGACTCGGCCAGCAGCGCGCCCAGTATCACTGCCAGGATGCAGCCGATGGCATAGCCGGCGAAGGTCTCGCCCAAGGTAGTGCCGATATGCGGCCACAGCGTGCCGGTGGCAAACCCATCCACCAGCGCATGCCACACGCTGGCCGGCGTGGGCAGCAGGTAATCCGGGATCTTCAGCAGGATGATGGCGAAATGCCACGCCGCCACCAGCACGGCAAGGCTGATCAGCGGATAAAGGAAGTCGGTGAAATCAAGACGCTTCATGAGTGAAATGGCGGCGCAAGTGATGGCAGGCGGCATTGAAGGCCGCGTCGCCCAGGGTTTCGAGCGTGCGGGGACGCGGCAGCTCGGGGCGGTAGTCTTCGATGAAGCGGCCCGGGCGGGGCGACATCACCAGGATGCGATCCGCCAGGAAAACGGCTTCCGGAATGCTATGCGTGATGAACAGCACCGACTTGCGCTGCTGGCTCCAGATGCGTTGCAGTTCCAGGGTCAGCGCTTCGCGAGTCAGTGCGTCGAGCGCGGCGAAAGGCTCGTCCATCAACAGCACATCGGGATCGGGCAGCAACATGCGGGCGATGCCCACGCGTTGCTGCATGCCGCCTGACAGCTCGCCGGGATAGTTGTTTTCGAAACCGTTCAGACCGACCAGCTTGAGCAGCGCCGCCGCCCGTTCGCGTGCCGCCGGCATGGGCAGGCCCAGCGTCGTGGCGGGCAGCAGTACGTTGTCCAGCACGGTTTTCCAGGGCAGCAGCAGCGGTTTCTGGAACACCACGCCGGTGCGGCGGCTGGGCTTGAGCACGGGTGCGCCACCCAGCGTCAAGGTGCCCGTGGTGGGCGCCAGCAGGCCGGACGCCAGTTTCAGCAGCGTCGATTTGCCGCAGCCCGACGGTCCCAGCACCGCCACGAATTCACCTGAGTCGATATCCAGGTCTACCGGACCCAGCGCGTGTATCGCGCCGCGGCGGGTCGGGTAGGTCAGGGTGACGTCGCGCAGGGTCAAGGACCCATGTCCCGCGGACGCCGCGCCGGGTGCGGTGCCGCCGGCAACGCTTTCTTGCGGTATTGCGACGCTCATGCACTGGCCTCCGCCAGGAAGTCCAGCGCCGCCTGCCATGAATCCGTGTTGGCGTGGGCATTGGCTTGAGGCGTGCCGCCGCCGGTCAGCACCACGCCGGCAACGGGGTGGGGCTTGGCGATCTGCGTGGTCGGTTCATTGGGCAGGCCGATGGCATGTCCCGCGCCTTCGCCCTGGAAGTGGCGATAGGGCCAACGATGGCCGCTGGCGCGCAAAGCCGCGACGATCTGGTCGCTGTACAGCGAAGAGGGCCAGAAGCCGTCATCGGTACCGGAAATCAGCAACACGGGCCCCTTGATCTGCTCGACGGGGATACGGGCCGCCGCCACCGCGTCGGCGTTGCGCAGCGCTGTGACGAAGGCCGGCGCCTGGCGCACCGGCTGGCCATCGGTGGGCACCTGCTTGAATGCGGACCAATCGACATCCGGATTGTTCTGCCAGACATTGGGCAGAGGCTTGCCTTGCCAGGTCCATACCGGCGAATCGGGCGCTTCGCCAGGACGGCCGGCGCGTAGCGTGCCATGCACGACGATGCTGGGCACATAGGCGATCACGGCATCGATCAGTTCGGGGAAGCGCGCCCCCAGCAGCAAGGACAGTTCGCCGCCGCGCGACTGGCCCGTGATGGCGACGAAGCCATTGCGCGGCGCCAGCTCGGCGCGCACCCAGCGTAGCGCGCGTTCGAAATATTCCAACGGCGTGCCCGAGATATGGGCGGGCAGGCCGGGCGCCTTGAAATAGCCCAAGGCGAAAGCCGTATAGCCATGCGCCGCCCACTGCGCGGCGCGTTGCAGCGGAATGCCGCCGCCCGAGCCATTCATCACCACGATGACCGGATGCGGACCCGCGCCGGCCGGCGTGAAGACGCTGCCCACGATGCCGTCGACGTTGACGTCGCGGCGGCTGACACCGTCGACCACATAGCGCTGGATCAATTCGGCCTGCGCCGTCGCGCCGTCGGCGCCTCGCGCATGCACGCTGATGACCTGGGGATCGACCTCGTCGCTGCGGGCCGCATCAGTCGCCGGCTGCACCAGGCGCATGGACCACACCACGCCCATGGCATCGGCTTCCTGCCAATCGCCGGCCGAGGGCGCCTGCTGGTCCAGATCGATACGGCCATCGGTGCCGGCAGTGAACGTGGCCTCGCTGCGCCACACGCTGCCATCGGGGTGGCGCAGTTCCGCGCTGACCTGGACCGGGCCGGCGGCATAACCGTCCAGGACGATGCGGCGCCGGACGTCCAGCGAGGCATCGGAAGGGGTGATCTGTAGGGTGGGTTTGCTCATTTTGCTTCCCGTGCCTTGGCGCGTACGGCGTCGGCGTCGAACGTGTTGATCTGGGCGATGTATTCGTTGGAGAAGATCTTGTCCACGGGCACATCGGCCGAGGGATATTCCTTGGCCTTGGCCATGGCTTCGATACCGGCCTTGATGGCCTTCAGGTCATACTGGCCGGGCACGCGAGCCTGGCCGGCGGGCGTATGCAGGACGCGACGCAGGCGATTGCTCAGCAGCGTTTCGGAATCGGCCAGGGCCTTGGCTTCGTCGCCCGCCGGCTTGGATTGCGGATTGGCGCGCCAGAAGGCCTGCACGCAGAATTTGGGATTGGCTTCGCATGCGATCTGGCCCTTGGTGTAGGCGCGCGCGAAACGCACCATCAGGTCGGGATGATCACGGAAGGTGTCGACGTGGGCGATGAAGCCGTTGCCGGCGGTCTCGTCGAACACCGCCGGATAGGCGATGCGGCGGATCGGCGTACCCGACAGCTCCAGTTCGTCGTCCCAGCTGCTGTTGAAATTGAGCGCGTCGACCTGATGCGTCTTCAAGGCCTGGAAGCCGGCCGCCAGGGCGCCGACGGCCACGTAGTTGACGTTGGCGCCAGGTTCCAGCCCGGCCGTGCGCAGCGCCGCGCGGCCGCCGGGGATGGTGCCCCACGTCAGCGCGCCCACGCCTATCTTCTTGCCCTTGAGATCCTCGATGGTCTTGACGGGCGAATCGGCCAGTACGGCGAATTCCATCGTGTTGGCCGGTACGCCGTTATAGAAGTAGCGCAGCGGCAGGATGTCCTTGCCGGTGAAGTAGCTGGAGATCACCGGCTCCGAAGTGGGATAGCCGAAGGTGACGCGCTTGGCGGCGACTTGCGGCAGCAGCGCACCGGCGCCCTGGAACACGATGGTCTTGACCGCCAGGTTTTCTTCCTTGAAGAAACCCAGTTCCTCGGCCGCGGCATAGGGCGCGCCGTCGTGGACCGCCGCCGGGATGGCCAAGGCCACGGTGACTTCGTCCAGGGCCAGGGCGGGGGCGGCTGTCGCGGTCAGGGCGAGCGCGGCGAAGAGGGAGGTAAGGCGGATACGCATGGAGGGATCCTGAATTCGATGGGTTCTTGCGGCTGGGTCTGGCGTTTGATTCTGGCGTTTGTTTGATTCTGACTTTTGATTCTGCCGCTGGGTTCTTGCGTCGATTCTTGTGCTTGGTTCTTGTCTTTGGCTCTTGTTCTGGTGCCTATAAGCGATCTACCGCCTGGGCAAGGTCGCGTCCCTTCGATGAAGCTAATCAGGGACGTGATTCGCGAATTGGTTCCGACGATACGCGGAAAAGACGCTTCGTGCCTGCATATGCTTCTTTCCGCTTCTCGCCGGGGTCATCGCGTTCGCCACCTCCCGATCACGATTGCCTGCCGATCTCCGCCATGCGGTTGGCCGCATCACGCAGCAGGAAAGCGCGGTCGATCTTGTTGGTCGACGCCAGCGGCAAGGCATCGACGAACCAGACCTGGCGCGGGTGCTGATATGCCGGGGCGTTCTCCAGCGCATAGCGCTTGATCTCCTCGGCATCAGCGTGCTTGCCCGGACGCAGCACCACATAGGCGACCGGCTTCTGGCCCTTGATGTCGTCTTCCACCGGCACCACGCTGGCCTGCTGCACGGCCGGATGGTGTTCCAGCATCTTTTCGACTTCGCCGGGGTAGATATTCTCGCCACCGCTGACGAACATATCATCGCGGCGGCCGACGAAGTAGTAGAAGCCCTGCGCGTCGTGGCGGAATACGTCGCCCGTCGAGTAGTAGCCGTCCGGCGTGAAGGGCGTGGCGATATCGGGGCGCTGGTGGTAGCCCAGCATCAGGCCGGGACTCTTCATCTCCAGCATGCCTTGGTCCGGACCGTCAGCCGGGCCGCGGGCCAGGCGCAGAGACACCGCCGGGTGCGGATAGCCGACCGACATGGGCGGCGTGGGCAATTTGTCCGGATGCGGGCCGAACACCACCGGGCCGCCTTCGGTCGTGCCGTAGGCATTGATCACCTTGGCATTGGGCAGCATGGCGTGGATCTGTGTCAGCAGGCTGGCGCTGACCGGCGCGGAGCCCATGCGTATCACCTTCACCGAAGACAGGTCGGTGCGTGACAGCAGCTCGTGCTCGCGCAGCATCATCGCGATCATGGGCGGCACGGCGGTCAGCCAGGTGCAGCGGTAGCGGCCGATGCACTGGATGTAGGCAGCCGCGGTGAACTGCGGCAACAGCACCGTCGTGGCATGGCTGGACAGCGACAGCTGTATCAGCGCCAGGGCGTTCATGTGATACAGCGGCGCGGCGATGAGGGCGCGCTCGGCATCCAGCGGCGTGGCCTGGCGGCGCATCTGTACGGTCCACAGATGGCTGGCATGCGACAAGCGCACGCCCTTGGGCTTGCCGGTGGAGCCGGACGTGTACAGCATCAAGGCCACGTCTTCGGGTTGGACCGCGACGTCCGGCGTCGGGCCCGGGCGCAGGAAGTCGAGGAAAGGCTCGCCGTCCAGGGGGATGGCGTGCAAGTCCGGCGGCAGCGCGTTGCGGCGGGCATGATCGTAGAACACGATGCGCGCGCCGCTGTCTTGCAGCACATAGGCGATGGTCGCCGGCGGGAACTTGAAGTTCACCGGCACGGCGATCAGGCCGGCGCGCATGATGCCCAGCAGCGTGGCGACATAACGCACCGAGTTGGCGGCCAGAATGGCGACGCGGTCGCCCGGCTGGCCGCCGTCTTGCAGCAGCGCCCGTGCCACGCCATCGGCCATCGCTTCCAGTTCGCCATAGGTGCAGGGCGATTCATTCAGCGCAAGATCGACGCCCAGCAGCGCGACGCGCGCCGGGTCGGCGGACGGATCGATGACACGGCCCAGGTTCCGCGGCGTATACATGGTGAGACCTCAGGCTTTGGCAGGGGCGGCGGCGGGTGCGGGCGCCGCGGTGGAATAAACGCCGCGGCCGCTGGCGACCAGCTTGCCTTCGTTGTCGAACACTTGCGCTTCGGCCACCGACAGCTGCGAACCGAATTTGATGACCTTGCCCTTGGCGCGCAGGTCGCCCGGCATGGCGGCGCGGTGGTAGTCCACGCGCAGGTCGACGGTGGGCACGCCGCGGCCGGTCTTCGACACCAGGGCCCAGTCGGCGGTCAGGTCGACCAGGGCCGCCAGGATGCCGCCGTGCGTGTAGCGCTTGTCGGGGTTGACGACCCATTCTTCGCGCCAGCGCGCGGACAGTTCGATTTCCCCTTCGGTGACGGACAGGACTTCGATGCCCAGCCACTGGTGGTAGGGGCCGCGCAGCAGCTTGGCCTGGATGTCTTCCTTGGTGGGGAGAGCGGGGGTGGTCATGATGGTGTTCCTGTGAGGTTCAAGTATTCGAATTTCAGATATTCAGCGATGGCGCGGGCGGCGCCGGTCTTTGCTTCAGCATCGGAGCCGGCATCGGCATCGGCATCGGCATCAGCCACCGGTATCGGCATCGGCCACCGGCATCGGCCACCGGCATCAGCATCAGCATCAGCCGGCGCCATCGCCATGACGCGGTCAGGGGTTGACGATGACCTTGCCCAGCACTTCACGGTCGCGGATCAGCGCCAGGCCGTCGGCGGCGCCTTCCAGCGGCACGGCACGGTCGATCACCGGCTTGACGCTGCCGTCGGCGACCATTTGCAGCAAGGCCTTCAGGTCGTCGTCGTAGAAGCTGTTGGAGCCCTTGATGTTCAGCTCGAAGCTCCACACATAACGCAGGTCTTCCTTCGGATCGTGGCCGGCGGTAGCGCCGCAGACCAGCAGGGTGCCGCCGCGCTTGAGGCACTTGATCGACGGCAGCCACGTATCGCCGCCGGTGAAGTTGATCACCACGTCCACGCCGCCTTCATAGTTGCGGCGCTGGGGCTTGCCGTATTCGGCGATGGCCCACTTGGAAAAGTCCGTCGTGCGGTAGTTGATGACGTGGTCGGCGCCCAGTTCCTTCAGGCGTGCCAGCTTCTCGTCGCTGCCGGCGCAGGCGATCACTTCGGCACCCAGCAGCTTGGCCAGGATGACGCAGGCAGTACCCACGCCGCCGCTGGCGCCCAGCACGACCACGCGGTCGCCCGCCTTGACCGTCTTGTGCGTGATCAGCATGCGGTGCGCGGTGCCATAGGCCACGGGCAGGGCGGCGGCGTCGTCATAGCTCACCTTGGCGGGCAGGGCGATCAGCTGCGGTGCCGACACCAGGCAGTACTCGGCCATGCCGCCGTCGAGCATTTCGCCCATCAGGCCCTTGCCTTTGTTCAGTGGGTTGACCAGCACGCGATCGCCCACTTTCCAGCCTTCCACGCCGGCGCCGACTTCGGTGATTTCACCGGCCATATCCAGACCGATCACCACCGGCAGCGGCACCTTGATGCCGGGCATGCCCTGCACGGTGAACACGTCGTGGTAGTTGAAGGACGATGCGCCCACGCGGATGACGACGTGGCCTTCGGTGGCCTGGGGCTTCGCCTTGTCGGTGACGACTTGCAGTTTTTCCAGGCCGCCGTGTTCGTTCAGGACCAGTGCTTTCATGGTGTTGCTCATTGTTTGTTCCTCGCTTCCTATAGCTTGGTGGTGGGCGAATATGCCGTTTTAAAACGCTCCGGCCCGACGGGGGCGGGCCTTCATGGATTTCACTTCAAGGTCTTGGCCTTTTCGTACGGGCCCGTCACGAAAATGTCGGCGGGCAGTTGGCCCTTCACCAGGCCGCTTTCGGCGAATACCTGATGCTGGCGCTTCAGTGTATCGATATCGGCCGGCTCGAATGACATGCGGTTCATGTCCTGCCACTGGCCGGCGTACACCTTGGCGTCGGCTTCAGGCAGGTTGGCGGACTTCTGCAGGATCTTGACCACGTCGTCGCGGTGGCTTTCGCCCCAGGCCAGGGTATTGCGCAGGCCCACGATGACGTGGGCGACGGTGTCCGGATGCTGCGCGACGAAGTCGCTGCGTACCGCGCCGATGCCGATGTAGGGCACCGAATCCGACTTGGTCAGCTTCTTCCACTCGTCGGCGAAGGAGCCCAGCCGGGTGACCTTCAGGTCGGTCAACTGCGCCACCGTGACGGAGCGCAGTGCCGCGGCGTCGACCTGCTTCTGCGCCAGGAACTGCGCCAGGCGTGATTCGTTGCCGCCCACCAGCGAGAAATCATTGGCCTTGATGCCATGGTTGCCGGCCAGCACGGCGCCGGCGATCACCGCCACCGAACTGCCAGCCGGAGACATGCCGACTTTCTTGCCGCGCAACTGATCCAGTGACTTGATGGGCGAGCCTTCGGGTACGACGAACTGCACGTCGGCCGGTTGGGTGGCGGCGAAGATCTTGATGGGGACGCCTTCAGCCGCGCTGCTGAACACGCCCGCGGCCGGCGCACCGAAGGCCAGGTCGATGGAGTTGGAGGCCAGCGCGCGCAAGGGCGCGTTGACGTCCGGGAACTTGACGAATTCGACGTCCAGTCCCTGCTGCTTGAGAAAGTCCGTGGCCTCCAGCACAGAGCCGTAGCCCAGGCTGACGCCGCTGCTCCAGTAGCCGATGCGCACCTTGTCGGCGGCCTGGGCCGGGCCCGCGGCGCCCAGGGCGAGGGCCAGCAGGGTGGCGGGTAGATACTTGGTCCATTTCATGGCGGAACTCCTGGAGAGGACAGTGAATGTGAACGTGGCGTAGGGGATGACCTGCTTACACCAGTTTCCAACGGAACAGGCGGCGTTCGAGGGGCTTGAGCACGCCGCTTTCCAGCAGCAGCATCAGCACCACCAACAGCAGCGTCCAGGCGAATACCTGGTCGGTCTGCACCAGGTCGGCCGCCTGGCGCAGGCGGTAGCCGATGCCGTCGGACGAACCCAGCGTTTCGGCCACCAGCGACACGCGCCAGCCGAAGCCGAACGCCAGCCGCGCGCCGGAAAAGAAATACGGCAGGATGCTGGGCAGATAGATCTTGCGCAGGATCTGCAGGCGCGTCATGCGGAAGCTGCGGGCCAGGTCGACGTGCAGCTTGTCGACGTTTTGCGCGCCTTGCCAGACATTGGTCAGGATCAGCGGCATGGCTGTCATGAACACCACGAAGACCGTGGTGGCATTGGAGATGCCGAACCAGATGATGGCGAAGACTGCCCAGATCGCCGACGAGATGGTGTTCATCACGGCCAGCAGGGGTTCGAATACTTGCGCCAGCGCGCGGCTGGAACCCAGCGCCAGTCCCAGCGGCGTGCCGATCAAAGCGGCCAGGACGAAGCCGCAGACCACCCGGTACATGGTCATGCCGATGTCATGCAGGAAGGAGTCGGTGCGCGACAAATTGCCCAGCGCGCGCAGCACGCGTTCCGGCCCGGGCAGGATGAAGGCCGGCGTGTGGCGCGCGGCCAGCCACCAGACCAGCACGAAGGCGGCCACCAGGACGATGCGTTGGCCGATCAACATCGCAGGGCGCAGGCCTTGGTTCCATGCGCCGTTCCTGGCCGCGCCGTTTTTCGACGAGGCCCGGCCCGACGCGGTCTTCGACGCGGTTTCGTTCGGCAGGGTTTTGCTCATTGCACCACCTTCAAGCGCAGCAGGCGCGTTTGTTCCGCCACGTCGCGGTCCGTGGCCAGGCGCGGCCGCGCCAGCGGCACGTCGGTGATTTCGCGCACGCGGCCTGGCCGCGGTTCCAGCAGGACGATGCGATCGGCCAGGATCACCGCTTCTTCCACGTCGTGCGTGACGAACAGAATGGTGGTGTTCTTCATGGCCTGGATGCGCAGCAATTCTTCGTGCATCTGTGTGCGGGTCTGTGGGTCGAGCTTGGAGAAGGGCTCGTCCATCAGCAGGATCTCCGGTTCGACTACCAGGCTGCGCGCCAACGCGGCCCGGCTGCGCATGCCGCCGGACAGTTGATGCGGCCAGGCCTGCGCGAAGCCGCCCAGGCCGACCATGTCCAGCACCTCCTTGGCGCGGCGGTGACGCTCCGCCTTGGGCACATTCTGCGCCTCCAGGCCCAGCGTCACGTTGTCGCGGATGCTGCGCCAGGGCAGCAGGCGGTCTTCCTGGAACAGATAGCCCAGCTTCTGCCAGTCGCGGAAGCGGGCGGCGGGCTGGCCGCGGATTTCCAGATCGCCGCTGCCGGCGCTTTCCAGGCCGGAGACGATGTTCAGCAGCGTGCTCTTGCCGCAGCCGGATGCCCCCAGCAGGGCGACGATCTCGCCGCGCCCGACGGAGAAGGAGATGTCGCGCAGAACCTCCAGGTCGCCGAAGTGCTTGTTCATGTGGCGCACCCGCAAGGCATCGGCATCAGGGCGGGTCTTCTCGCTGGCCACCGCGGCGGACTGATCGGCGGCGGCGGCCGTGGCGGACGTGGCGGCCGTGGCGGAGGTGTCTAAAGGCGTGGCAATCATCGGCGGGCTCCCGCATCAGGGTGGACGGGAATGGCGGCGCCGGTCTGCGCCAGGCTGGCATAGAGCTTTTCCAGGGTCATGGCCTGGAAGGTCTCGATGTGGCGGCGGGCAATCAATTCCACGCGCTTGCAGTCGCCCTCGGCGAAGGCGTCGATCATGGCGTTGTGATCGTGCTTGATTTCCGGTTTGGTCTTCTGCACGCCGAAGCCCAGCGCGACCAGGCGCGACATCTCATCGAGCAGCGTGGTCAAGGACTTGTGCAGGCGCTCGTTGCCGCTGGCCGCCGCGATAGCCAGATGGAAGGCCTTGTTGGCATCCATGAAGACATCGATCTGGTCGTTCAGCTTGAGCACAGGATGCTGCAGGCGGCACGCCGCCTCCAGTTCGCGCAGCAGGCCCAGGTCGACGCGTCCCACGGCCAGGCGCGCCGCCAGCGGTTCCAGCTGGACGCGCAAGCTGAAGACTTCCTCGACATCGCGCAACGTGATGGGCGAGATCTGATAGCCCTTGCGCGGACGCGAGCGCACGAACCCTTCCTGGGCCAGACGCACCAGCGCGATACGGCAGCTGGTCTTGCGGATATCGTAGGTGGCCATCAGCTCCGGCTCGGTGACGAAAGCCCCCGGCGCCAGGCGGCACGATATGACATCGCGCCGGATACGCTGGTAAGCATCGTCGCCGAAGCTGGTGGCGACGGCGGCAGGAAGTAATTCGAGGAGGTCAGTCATCGTCCGTGATCCACTTTGAACGTTGTACTGAGCAGCTCACAGATTCAGTGAGAGGCGAGCACAAACCGATTCTAGGTAGACCGGGACGATCGGAGAACTACGAAATTTCCCTAAGCTTATACAAAATAGGGATAAAGCCGCCTGGGCAGCCCAGGGCTGCTGCAGTGCAAAAGTAAATCAAGTCAAGGACATAGTTGCCGAGGTGCAGGCGAATTGTGCGCTGCGATAAGGACATACCCGAGTCGAGGCCGCGAGGGCGTCCCCGGATTGCCCTGCTCGCCTGAATCGTTGCGCAAGCAGGGGCGGGCGCCCCATCAATTGGAACGCTTGAGCTCCAGTTCCCGGATGGCGGCATGCACGGTTGCGACGCCTTCCGTCTGCGCCTGCGCTGATTCGGCGATCTGGGACATCAGGCTGCGCACGGCCTGCACCGACTCGGTCAACTGGTGCATGGTTTCCCCGACCGAACGAGCCTGGGCTTCGCCGCTGCTGATCTGCTGCACGGAGTCCGAGATGAGCGTGGCGATGGCCTTGGCCGACTCCGCGCTGCGCTGGGCCAGGGCCCGCACTTCGCTTGCGACTACGCTGAAGCCGCGCCCCAGTTGTCCGGCCCGCGCGGCCTCGATGGCGGCGTTCAATGCCAGCAGATTGGTCTGGAAGGCAATGCTGTCCAGCAGGGTGGTGATCTCGGAGATCTTGGAGGATGCCGCCGTCAGTTCCGTCATGCGCGCCATCAAGGCCGCCACATTGGTGCCGCCGACATCGGCATTGTCGGCGGCGTCGCGCGTCAGCGCTTGGGCTTCGTTGGCCTGCGTGGCGTTGACCTGGACCACCTGCGCCATTTCCCGCACGGCGCGCGCCAGGGTCTGGGTGCTCTGGGTCTGGCGGGTGATGTCGGTGGCGTACTTGACCACCTTGAACGGGCGGCCGTTCATGTCGAGGATGGGGTTGTAGGTCGCCTGGATCCAGACTTCCTTGCCGTTCTTGCCCACGCGGCGATAGATATTGGCGTCGAAATTGCCCGCCCGCAGCTTGCGCCAGAACTCCTTGTATTCCGCTGATTCGCGCAGCTCCGACTCGACGAACATGGCATGGTGGCGGCCGACGATTTCGTCGTACTCATAGCCCATGGCCTGCAAAAAGCTGTCATTGGCGTAGAGGATCACGCCATCCAGCGAGAACTCGATGACCGCCTGCGACTTGCTGATCGCGGCGATCTGCCCCTCCAGGTCGGCCTGGCGCAGCTTCTCGCTGGTGATGTCGGCACCGTACTTGACGATGCGCGCCACCTTGCCGGCGCGGTCGATGATGGGGTTGTAGGTGGCCTGGATCCAGACCTCGCGACCGCCCTTGGCGATGCGTTTGTATTGGCCCGAGTCGAACGTGCCTTCACCCAGCCGGCGCCAGAAGTCCTGGTAATCGGGGCTGGCCCGTTCTTCCGGCGCGACCAGGATGCTGTGGTGGCGGCCCACCAGTTCATGCAGCGCGTACCCCATGGCGCGCAGGAAATACGCATTGGCATTGACGATGGTGCCGTCGGGCAGGAATTCGATGACCGCCTGGGACTGCGACAGCGCGTCCAGTTGGGCGGCGGCCGGCGCACCCGGACGACGAAAGCATTTCAGCAGTTTCAATGACTTCAGCATGTGTCCTCGGTTTGGCCTGATCGCTGCGCGGGGTGTTCGGCACCCGGGGGGCCTGGATGCGCCGGTGGCGGCATGAGCGGGCGTTCAGTTCCACGCCTCATTGCGCGGAAAGGACGCGGCTGTACGTCCCCGATCCGTTTACGCCCGGTCGTAGCAAGGCTTAAGGGTGAGGAAAAGGGCGCTTACATCTATGCCGAAAAATCATGCGTTCTTTGCCTAGTGCACTGGAATATTGCCTTCGGTATCCCACGGTTTCGCTTGATTTCGGCAGAACTGAAATACAGAGAATGAAGGGTAGATATGGCTTGGACGTTCGGCGCGTTCTTGCCTGGTAAGGCCGGACCCGGCGTCGTCCCGTGATTTACGGGCGTTTAACGGGCGCTATTTTTAGCTTACCGGCAGGGTGGCCGCGGGATTTCCCTCGGGAGGAAGGTCGCATGGCCTCTTTTCATTTATCGGATCAAGGACGGAGGCGAGGGGGAGCTTGCTTCAACGCATCGGGTCGACTCTGGCGAGCCGTGGGAACCATGCAAGGCGAATTGCTCCGTATGTGGGATGCCGGAAACGGAGTGCTGAGGTTGGCCGACGCTGTCGGGCAACTGCTCATGGTTTCGGCTGATCTTGTTTGAAGTCCTTGATGTTCCTGATGTTCCTGATGTTCTTGATGAGTGGTGAACCATGCCTAACGATATGACCGCGCTGCCTGCGCTGCTTCCTTCCGATCTCCTGCACCGCCAGCCCGATGGCGAGGATGCCGCATCGATACGAAGCGGCAAAAGCGTAGGCGTCCTTGACGACAAGTCCGCCTTTGGCTCCGGGATCGTGGGTGCCAACACGCATGGACGTGCCCGCGCAACGCGTGCGGGCCGCCTGCGCGCCTGGATCTGCGACCACTTTCCGCGCTTCGCGGCTTTCGTCGGCATCAAGCGCGCGGGGAAAGACAACGCCGTCGACGTGGATGCGCTGCGGATGACGCACGCCCGCCAGTTGGAGGCCTTGCAAGCGGCCTTGGCACAAGCCAAGGATGAGTCTCGATTGGCCCGGCGTGAACGTGGCTTGGCCGGGCTCGAAACCCAGTCGGCTTTCGCCGAGCTTTATGCCAAGGAAAACGAGTTGCTGAAGGTCGAGGAGAGCCTGCAATCCACTCGCACCGAGTTTGCTCAGCTACTGGGCCAGCTCAAGGCTTCTCTCGCCCAGAACGAGGCTGATCGCCTTCTTATCGAACAACTGGGTAAGGATCTCGCCACGCAGGCGCTGAACCGCGATAAGCCGCAGGTGCACGAGGAGGGATTTGACGTTCGGTTTCCGGCTCTGTGGAGCGCCCAGATACAGGGCCTTGCCGATGAGGTGATGGCGTTGGCGAACGACATGCAGCACGAAGCCGACGCGAGAGCGGCCGGGCGTTTCGCGCAGGATACCGTCATCGGCTACGCGCCGACAGGGAAGCATTTCAGCTTCCATATTCCCGGTGATTCCGAGCTCTCCAGCGATGAGACCGATCTTTCCGGCGATGAGGCCGACGTTTTCAGCGACGGGGCCGACGTTTCCATCGGTGATGCAGGCCCGGCTACGTTTGCCGTGCATGCCGATGGGGCGTCGAAAATGGACGAGTCGTGGGATTCCGATGACAGTGGATGCCCGCGGTCGGGGGATACGCCAGTCGACAGCGATGCGGAAGACATTCGCGCTGAAGCGCCGGTGCCCAGACCGCGCAGCAAGGTCACGCCGTTGGTTTCTTGACCCTCGGTGACCGGTAAGCCCGCGCCGGTGTAAGCGGACGGGGCATCGCACGCGGCGCCGGCCTGTCATGGCCGGGGCCGCGCGGGGTCAAGGCGTGGCGAGGCCTGAGCAAGCGTCGACCGGTGCCGGCGCTGACGGGGCAGTGCCTGACGCTTAGTGTTAATCGTCGCTCGCCGTTTATACATGGAACTTTCGTGTAATAAGTGGCCACTATGGGCCTTTGCCGCCGTGATGGTGGCGTAGAGGCACGATGGAAAATCTATCCAATTCCAGCGCCATATCCCAGGCGAGCACCACGGTCGAGGCCGAATTGCGCGAGGCAGCGGCGCGCTTTGCCGCGTTTCCGCGCGTCATCGATGCGACGCAGTTCGACTATGAAAATCTTTGCGCGGGGGACGTCGTACTGTATGCGTTTGAGTTGGAAGACGGCGACCGCGTGGCTGCATCGTCGGCGGGCTCGTCTGGCGTCCCTGCCGTGGACCTGGCCGACGCACGAGGCGCCTTGCCCGAAGGGGAATGGGCGGGAGAAGGCTTGCCATTCGGGCCTGCCCTTGAACACGTGCAAAGGTGCGTGCTCGCGCTACTCGAGAATGTGCTTTCCCACACCGGCGTGGCAAGGAACTGTCAGCGCTGGCGCGTAGCCCAGGAAACGCAGTCCCGTGACGAAGTCATGCTTGCGCGTGCGCAGCGAGTGCCATTTGCGTCGACGCTGTTCGCGCCGCGCCTGCTGGATATCACCCCTGGTACCCGGACGGACCGCAAGCAAAACATCATCCGACGGGCCGACGCGCTGCGGCACGCCGAATGGCCGGCCTTGCAGGCGGAGCGTATCGCCGCGCACGCGGCATTGGCGACGCTCAAACGGGCCGCGGAGCGCGATCCGGCGCATGCCGATGCGGCGTTTCACGCTGAACTGACGAAAATGAAAGGGCTGCTCGACGCGTGCGGCGAACTCGTTGATTTGTTCGGAGGCGCCATACCGCCGCAAGCGGGTCCCGATGTTTCCGCAACGGATCCCGACAAGTTGGAAGTTCTGTGGTGTCCACCGGCGACCACCCGCCGATCATGGATGATGAGACGGCGGCACTGCGTCGTCGTGGGTTGACGGGGCGGGCCATTCGGGAGCGGCCAGGGCGTAGTCGCGGGCAGGGGCGCCGCTCATGGCCAGGGCAGTGGATGCTTTGCGGGCGGCTTGCATGACGGCGGGGGCGTAAGACTCGAGGTCGGCCAGCGAAAGTTGGTCCGCGGGACCGGCGACGCACAAAGCGCCAATGACTTTCCAGGATCCACCGAAAACGGGGGCGGCAACGCTGGCCGCGCCCGGATGCATTTCCGCCAGCGTGCACCAGTAGCCTTGGCGCCGGATTTGCTCGAAGACGCCACCCGATTGGCCCTCGAAGGCCAGAATGACCTTGCCGGCCGAACCCTTGGTCAGCGGCAGCGGCTGGCCCACGCGGGAGCTGCTGGCGAAATCGTCATGTCCCCTTACGCGGATCAGGCGTACGCGGCTATTGCCGTCATGCGCGAAGAAAGAGCTGGTCTTGCCGGTGACACGCGCCAGATCGCGCAATATCGGTTCCAGGACATCGTGCAGGTCGAAGGCAACGTGGTACCGCGCCGACAGCCAGGCGGTGGCTGGTCCCAGGCGCCAGCAGGCGTTGTCCAATTGCACCAGATACCCCGCCTGCGCCAGTGTATGCGCCAAGCGAAACGTCGTGGTCTTGGGCAGGGCGCTGCGGCGGGCCAGTTCGGCCAGGCTCAACTGGCTGTCCTCGATGCCGAAGGCGTCCAGCAGCGTCAGGGCACGGACGACGGCGGTGACGGGATCGGGAGCGGGCCGGGGGCTTGGCTTGGGGGTCGGCTTGAGATTCGGCTTGAAAGCGCTGCGGGCGGACATGCGGGGTGCGGGACGGGATGCGGATTTTGTCAGGGCGGATGCGGTATCGTTCCACCAGTCGGAACGCTATTGTAGGCCGGTCACGGAGTGCCTAGACTCCCCCTCGACCAGACCCATGCAGAATCCCGCAGGAGCAGCATCATGATCATCGATTGTCACGGCCATTACACGACGGCGCCACAGCGCCTGCGCGATTTCCGCCAAAGTCAGATCGCCGCCGTGATCGACAAGACCAAGCACAGCCCCGATCCCAATATTCGTTTCAGCGACGATGAAATCCGGGAAGGCCTGGAACACAACCAGATCCGCATCCAGCGCGAGCGTGGCGTGGACCTGACGCTGTTTTCGCCGCAGGCCGGCCAGATGGCGCATCACATCGGCGACGCCAAGGTCAGCGCCACCTGG
The DNA here is from genome assembly GCF_021325795.1 of Bordetella sp. LUAb4. Taxonomy (GTDB): domain Bacteria; phylum Pseudomonadota; class Gammaproteobacteria; order Burkholderiales; family Burkholderiaceae_B; genus Bordetella_C. Next base: position 156,122 of record NZ_JAHPZX010000004.1, read on the forward strand.
ACGCGCCTGTGCAATGACCTGATCCACCGCGCGGTAGAACTGTATCCCAGCAACCTGGTGGGGGTCTGCCAGCTGCCGCAGTCGCCGGGCGTAAGTCCCGCGGAATGCATTCCGGAACTGGTGCGCTGCGTGGAAGAGCTGGGCTTCGTCGGCTGCAATATCAACCCGGATCCGACCGACGGCTATTGGACGGATCCCCCGCTGACGCAGAAGCACTGGTATCCGCTGTTCGAGAAAATGGTCGAGCTGGATGTGCCGGGCATGATCCACGTCAGTTGCTCCTGCAATCCTAATTTTCACTTCACCGGTGCGCACTACATCAACGGCGACACGACAGCATTCATGCAGTTTCTGCAGGCTGACCTGTTCAAGGACTTCCCAACGCTGAAGATGGTCATCCCACATGGTGGCGGTGCCGTGCCTTACCACTGGGGCCGCTATCAGGGCCTGGCCCAGAATCTGCAACGTCCGCCGGTGGAAGAGTTGCTGAACAACGTGTATTTCGATACCTGCGTCTATCACCAGCCTGGCATCGAATTGCTGCTGGAGGTGATTCCGCCGGAGAACGTGCTGTTCGCGTCGGAAATCGTCGGTGCGGTCAAGGGCATCAACCCGCGCACCGGCTTCAACTACGACGACACCAAGCGTTACATCGACGCGGTCAGCTGGCTCTCCGAAGAGAATCGCCGCCTGATGTTCAGCGAGAATGCTTTCAACGTCTACAGCCGCCTGCGTCCGGAACTGGAACGGCGCGGCGTTTTGTCCGCCTGAGGCCTGCCGGGAGCCGGCTGCGCCTGCGTTCTTGGCAAAGGGAACGCGTGGGGCGGGGCCGGGTCCTGCAGGCCAGGCGTTTGCGCATATGCACACCACAGGAAGGAGTTCAGGATGAACGCAGGTTTTCAGGTTCTCAAACGCAAGCGTGCCGTCGATGCAGACACGACGGCCAAGTTCGCCGCCTTGCCGGTTGCCAATATCAGCGATGCCATGCATCGCGTCGTCGCCGGCGGTCCGCGCCTGCGGCCGTTGCACAAGGGGGGCGTGCTGGCGGGTCCCGCGCTGACGGTCAAGGTGCGTCCGGGGGACAACCTGATGATCCACATGGCGCTGAACATGGCGGTGGAAGGCGACGTCATCGTGGTCGACGCGGGCGGCGATCTGACCAATGCCCTGATCGGCGAACGCATGATTGCTTATTGCGTGGCGAAGAAATTCGCCGGCATCATCATCAACGGGTCCGTGCGCGACCTGGCTTGGATCCGCGAGCATGATTTCCCCGTGTACGCGGCGGGCGTCACGCACCGTGGCCCCTACAAGGATGGCCCGGGCGAGATCAACGTGCCGGTGGCCTTTGATGGGCTGGTCATCGAGCCGGGCGACCTGGTGGTCGGCGACGATGATGGCCTGCTGTGCATTCCCTACGATGCGACCAAGGAAGTGTTGGTGAAGGCGCAAGCCAAGCACAAGCAGGAAACGGACACCTTCGCCGACATCGGCAAGGGCGACAACAATCGCGCGTATTACGAGAAGCAGTTGCGCGACAAGGGTTGCTATTTCGAAGCGTGATCGCGGCGGGCGGTGAACCGCCCGCCCGGGCAAGTGCCTTATTGGGCATGTGCCTTACTGGGCAAGTGCCTCATTGGGCAAGTCCCTTATTGGGCAAGTTCCTTACGCCGCGCCTGGTGCGCGGCGTTTCAACGCCTGGGCGAAGAATCCGCCCAGCAGGGGCAACAGCAGCGCCGTGCCGCCGAACAGCCATTGCGGATCGATGCGCTGCACCAGGGCGGCCGCGGTCGCCACGCCGGCCGACTGGCCCAGGAACAGGCAGCAGGCAAAGAGTGCGACGGCAGTCCCACGGCGCGCGGGCGCCATCTGCGTGGCATTGGTCTGTAGCGTGCTGTGGATCAGGTAATAGCCGAAGCCGCTCAGCAGGCTGCCCACCGCGCACCACGTCCACGCGGGACCTAGCGCATACAGGGCGCACGCGACCATCAGCACCAGGCCGCCGGAGACGACCAGGCCAATCTCGCCCAGGCTGCTGATCAGCTTGCGCGAGATCAGCACATAGCCGATGCCACCCACGGCGAACAGGCCTCCGATGGCGCCTGAAGCGGTCGGGCCCAGACCGAAGCGCTGCTGCACATAGGTGGGCAGGAAAGCCAGCACGCCGAACACCAGCGCGCCTTCCAGGAACACGGTGAGCAGGATGGTGCGTGCCCAGGGGTAGGCCAGCACATTACGGATAGGCGCAAGAAATCCGGGGGCCACTGTTTGCGGCGTGCCGGTGCCGACGGGCCTCAGGCGTATCAACAGCACGCCGGCTGCCAGATAGATGACGGCCAGCATGGCGAACGCGGCACGCCACCCTATGGTGTCGGCGAACACGCCGCCGATCAACTGGCCCGCGGCCATGCCGATGATGGTGCCGGTGATGAAGCGCGCCAGCGTGGCTTGGCGTTGGGCGTAATCGACGTTGTCGCCGATCCAGGCCATGGCTAGCGGAATGATGCCCGCACCGGCGGCGCCCGACAGGAAGCGCGCCACCAGCATGCCGTTCAAGCTGGGCGCCAGCGCGGCGCCCAGGCTGCCCACCGCGCAGAGAAACGCCGCCGCCGTCACCGTGCGGTATTTGCCGTAGCGGTCACCGAGGGGGCCGAACAGGAACTGGAAGACGCCATAAGCCACCGCGAATATGGTCACCACCGCGGCGGCTTCGCCCGTGCTGGTGCCGTACTCCAGTGACAGCTGCGGCAACAAGGGATCGCAAATGCGAAACGCGCAAGCGCTGGCGAAGGCGGCAATTGCCAGGACCAGGATGATGCGATGTGGGACGGGAGCGGAAGAAGCGGATTCGGCTACGGAGGGGGAAGGGGCGGCGCTCATCGAGGCGGAGTCAGCGGAAGCAACAGATCACGCAATGCGGGCAAATCGCGCTGAATCGTATTCCAGACCAACTCATAGTCGACCGCGAAATAACCGTGCGCCACCGCGTTTCTCATCTGGTAAGCGGAAGCGAATGGAATCCGAGAATGTTCGAGGACGAAGGAGGGGTAATGCTTTTGTATGTTCCTGGCAGCCTCGCCGATGATTTCGATATTCCGAATCACGGCATCCTGTACCAATTCATCTTGCAAGAAATCAGCCCGATCGAGCCGCTGCGTGTAGCGTTCTATACGCGATATCGCTTCGAGCATATGTCTAACGAAATCATCAAGGCGATGCGCTTCAACCTTCATATCGGAATCGCTTCCGCCAGGACAGTAGTCCGAAAGTTGTCCGGCAGCGCTCGGGGAGTGAGGACATCGACCGGTACGCCGAGCAGCTCCAAGAGCTCATGGCGGATTGCCCCGATGTCGAACAGCGTCGTCTCGGCTGTAGGATCGATCAAGATGTCCAGGTCGCTGTCTTCAGTGTCGTTGCCGTGTACGACTGAACCGAAAACGCGAGCATTGTGGGCGTTGTGCGATTCGATAACACGCCGTATGGCGTCGCGATGCGTGGTTAAGGCGAGGGAGGGTTTCATGGCGCGCTCCTGTATGGCTGACAATGATAGCTTGCGATGCGCTGAACAAAAAGCGCATTTTGGCGGCCAGGTTGCGGCACGCATGTTCGCGCCTTCATCATGCCACCATCACGCCGCGCGCGCGGAAGCTGCGGCGGCCGGCGCGCAGCACTTCCAGCAAGCGGTCGCGGCTCTCGCGTACGTGCGCCTGCACCAGCGTGACGGCTCGTTCCGCATCGCCGTCGCGCAAGGCGGCCAGCACCGCGCGGTGCTCCGCCCAGCCATGGCCGATGGGATCGTCTTCCAGCCAACGCGTGCGTGCCAGCCGGTTCATGGCGTCAGCGACGCCGCGGCTGATGAATTCATTGCCCGATAGCTGCGCCAGGCGTACGTGGAATTCCAAGCCGATGCGATGGGTTTCCTCGGCGCTGGCCGCTTCTCCACAGTCGTCGAGCAGGGCTTCGATATCGTCCAGGCCGGCGTGGTCCAGATCAGCCACGGTCAGCCGCATGGCGGCGACTTCCAGCACTTCGCGATAGACGAACAACTGGTCGATCTCCGCGATGTTGATGGGCGTGACCATCCAGCCGCGACCCTCGCGGCACACCAGGCCTTCGGACTCCAGCCGCAACAGGGCGGCACGCACAGGCGTGCGAGAGGCACCCAACCGCGCTTCGGCCCACCGCTCGGTCAGCCGCTCGCCGGGACCCAGCTGCATATCGAGAATCATCGCGCGCAGTTGTTTTTCGACTTCCAGGGATTGGGACATGGATGCTCCTGCCAGGGCGATGGACGGCGCCAACGATTGACAAGCCGCCAGGGGATGTTTAATGTATCCCAGCTTGGTATCCCAAGCAAATCGACGACGCGACTTGATTCTCCCCCCCGGGCATCTCATCACTGCATCCAATGGCTTCCGACACCAATCCTCACTGGCACCGCAATCTTCTCGTCTGCCTGTTCGGCTCGTTCTCAACCCTGGTAGGCATGACGCTGATGCTGCCTTTCCTGCCGCTATATGTTGAAGAACTGGGCGTGAAGGACCACGCGGCGATCGTGCAGTGGTCGGGCATCGCCTACGGCGCCACCTTTCTCACGGCGGGCATCGTGGCGCCGCTGTGGGGACATCTGGGTGACCGTTACGGCCGCAAACCCATGTTGATTCGCGCCAGTCTGGGCATGGCGATCTGCATATCCCTGATCGGCTTTTCCACCAACGTCTGGCAGTTGGTCGCCCTGCGGCTGTTGACGGGTATCGCCGGCGGCTATTCCTCCGGTGCCACCATCCTGGTGGCGGTGCAGACGCCGAAGAACCGGTCGGCCTGGGCCTTGGGCGTGCTGTCTTCCGGCATCATGGCCGGCAATCTGATCGGCCCGCTGATCGGGGGTTCCTTGCCGCCGCTGATCGGCATCCGCGCCACGTTCTGGCTGTCGGGCGCCTTGATCTTCATCGCATTTCTGGCGACCACCTTCCTGGTCAAGGAAGGGCCGCGCCAGGCGGGTGCGGCCAAGGACCGTCCCAAGGGCGGCTGGGCGCATATCCCGCGTCGTGATGTCGTGCTGACCATGCTCTTCACGGGCATGCTGCTGATGTTCGCCAATATGTCCATCGAGCCCATCATCACGGTGTACGTGAACACGCTGGTGGATGATCCATCGCGGGTGACCTTCGTGGCGGGCCTGGCGATGTCGGCGGCCGCCCTGGGCAGCATCCTGTCGGCATCGCGCCTGGGCCGCCTGGCCGATCGTATCGGGCATGCCTACGTCATCGTACTGGCCTTGGGTGTGGCGGCCTTGCTGTTGATACCGCAAGCCTTCGTGACGGCGGGCTGGCAACTGGTGGGTCTGCGCTTCCTGATGGGCCTGGCGCTGGGCGGTCTGCTACCTTGCATCGCGGCGGTGGTGCGGCATAACGTGCCGGACCATTTTGTCGGCAGCATCATGGGTTATTCGGTGTCCTCCCAATATGTGGGACAAGTGGCCGGCCCCTTGATGGGCGGCTATGTCGGCGGCCACTACGGCATGCCGGCCGTATTCCTCGGCACCAGCGTATTGCTGCTGCTGGGCGCGCTGGGCTCGTGGCGGGTCGCCGGTGCCGCCGGACGCAAAAGCGCCAAGGCCGTGGCCACGGAATAACGCGTTTCGTAGGGGCCGGCACAGAGTCGTTGCAACCAGGGGCTGGATATAGCGGCCGCCGCAGGGTCAGGCCGCTATGCAAGCCACGGACGCATGCTCGCCGGGCAGCGCGGGGTCACTCGCCACAGGCGCGGCATTGTCGGCGATCAGGCGCGTCAGCAACGGCCACAGCTGGCGTGGTAAATCATGCCCCATACCGGCGATCAGGTGAAACTCGGCGCCCGGTATGGCGCGTGCCACCGCGCGGCCGGCCGCCGGCGGCAGCATGCGGTCCTTGGCGCCGTGGATGACGCAGGTGCGCGCCCGGATGCGTTGTGCGTAGCGGCGTAGATCGCCTGTGCCGAGCAAGGCCATCAACTGGCGCCGCGCGCCGCCGCCATCGATGCCGCGTTCGCCCAGGCGGTCGATCAATGCATCCATTTCCGCCTCGTCGACCGGATAGGCGGCGGAGCCCAAGGCCTGGAACAGCGCCTTGACCTGGGCTTTCTGCCCATGCAAGCCGGTCTCCGGCCGCGGTTTGCGCAGCAGCCGCCACAGCAGGCTGGGCGCCGTGGGCGGCAACAAGGGCTGGCAGGTACTGGAGAAGATGACGGCCAGCGAGGCCACGCGCGCCGGATAGCGCGCGGCGAAGACCTGCGCGATCATGCCGCCCATGGACCCGCCGACGATGTGCGCCTGCTCCAGGTCCAGGCCTTCGAGCAGGGCGGCCGTGTCGTCGGCCATGTCTTCCAGGGTATAGGGCACCTTGCTTTGCATCCCCAACTGCGCGCGGGCAATGAGCCACCATAAATTGGGTGTGGGGGTGAGGCTGCGTATGCGTCCCGACAGGCCGATGTCCCGATTGTCATAGCGGATGACGCGAAAGCCCGCCTCGACCAACCGCTTGCAGAAGCCGTCGGGCCACAGCAGCATTTGTGCGCCCAGTCCCATGATCAGCAGCAAGGGTGGGGCGTGCGGATCGCCCCAGTCTTCGTAGGCCAGCCGCACTTGCGGCGTATCGATCTGGCCTCGCCGGATAGGCACGCCAAGGGCGTCGAAGTGTTGTGCATTCATGTGGGCATGTTCCTCGCGATAGGCACGACGTAGCGGCCGGCGCGGCGCGCGGACGCCACCGCGCGCGACCGTTTGTCGAGTTTACGCGCCCCACACCTCCCCGGTGTTACAGGGGCTTTACATAGCGCCCCACCTGGGCGGCCGCGCCGTCGGCCCAGGTGTCGATCAGTGCCTTGAGGTTTTGCGGCTGTACGCTTCCCTGGCCCTGCGCCGTGCTCTGGATCTTGTCGCCGGTGCCGCCGCGAACGGACGCGAACAGCAATTGGCCGGTCTGGCTGTCAAGGACTTGCGTCTCGATCGCCAGCGAAGCATTCTGCGGCCGCCCGCCTTCAATGGCCGCCTTCGCGCCTGTGATGATCAAGCCGATGGGGATGTATTGGTAAGGGGCCAAGGCTTCCGTTTCGGCGCCAACAGCCGTGATGGCCAGGCGCACGTGCGCAACGCCGGGTCCCGCATGATTAACCAGTCGTACCTTGCTGGCCAAACGGGCACGGACCGCTTCGTCCATGTATTGACGGACCTGGTTCATGGTAGCCATCGAGACGTTTTCGGTGGCCTTCGGTTCGGGATAGAACACCACCGGATCGACCCACAGCGCGGAGTATTTCTCAGGAGTGAAGGCGGGATTGATATAGGCCAACCGCGTTCCCCCCCCCGGCGCATCTTGTTTTTCCAGGCGGGAGTAGTCGCCCAGGAAGCCGGATTCGCGTGGCGGCGGCGATGACGCGCAGCCCGCCACGAGAACGACGGCGGAAATGCTTAGAAGAGACTTGCGCAGGAAATGAGATTTCATGGCGGCACCTGATTGAAAGGACTAGGGAAATGCTGGGATGACCGAGGTAAATCTTGCGTTGCCTTTGGATTTTCCCTGTCTGGGCGTGGACGCGTCAACGAGGCGATACGATTACCTGGTACTGCACCGTGGGGCCCACGTACACGGGTTGATACCAGGTCGGGCCGCATTGTTGGTAGGTCAGTCCGTTGACGATGACGGTCGTGCACTGTGCCGGCAGCGTGTTCACCATGGAGCCGATGACCGCCGCCGTGGCGGCACCGGCGACGACCCCGGCGGCGAACGGGTCAACGTACCAGCCCGAAGAGTAACCGTAATAGTAGTCATCGTGGTGGTGGTGATCGTCGTCGTGATGGTGATCGTCATGATGGTCATCATGGTGATGATCGTCGTGGTGATCGCCACCATCGCCGTGATTGCCGTTATGGTCGTGGTTGCCGCCATGCTGATTGGGCCCGTTGCCATGTACATTCGGCCCGCCGTTGCGCGGATCGGGTCCGCCGCCTTGGCGCACCGGTCCTGGGCCGCGCTGGACCTGGCCGTTATGGTCGATGCCGCCGGCCAAGGGGTTGCCATGCGGGGCATTCACGACGGGGCCATGACCCCAGGGAAGGTTCTGTGGTCCCGCGCCTTGCATGCGCGGTCCCAAGTTGCCGACTTGCCCCGGTTGGAAATGCGGCTGGAAATTCTGCACGCCGTGGAAATTGGGCGCGTTGCCATGAAAGCCGCCCTGGAAACCGCCATGTGGCATGGCCATGGGCCGCAGGCCGGTGGGCGCGAATCCGCGGAAGGCCTGGGCCTGGGGGGTGGCCAGCGCCAACGTGGCGCCGCAGGCAAGGACGAGCAACGTCGGTCGAAGGCGGCTGTTCATTGCGCCTCCTTGTACGGTTCGGGCGACACGCGCATCGCGCCGATCTCACGCATGCCGGCGGCGGGCCGGTAGGTGAAGGTTACCGCGTTGAGCCCGGGCCGCAGGTTCCAGCGATACGCCACCGAGAAGGTCGGCCGCGAAGGCTGCGTGACGTCGGTGATCGACAGCCGGCAGGGCAGGGGCTGCTTGTTGCCTTGCAGCCAAAGTTCCCAATCCAGACCCTGCTCGCGGAACGCGTAATGCCGGCACAGCTTGCCGTTGACCCGCTCCAGGCCCAGGGTGGTCGCGGTCGTCAGGCGCTTCGTATCGTCGCCATCCGTGCCCCAGTAGAACAAGTCGGCCAGCGGCATTTCGATACCGTATTGATCGCGCAGTACCTGCACCAGACCATCGATCGTCGGGGGCGCGGACTGGACGGTGTAGTAGCGCTGGTTGTTGTCGTACAGCGTGAACGTCTTGCCGTTGTAGACCAGGCCACGCGGTTTCGCGCTGCCGGTAATTTCCGCGCGCACGCGGTCCGGACGTCGCAGCTGTACGACAGTTCTATGCAGGAAGGTCACGTTCTGGCCGTTGTCCAGCACCGCCTCGGTGGCGCTGTCGCCCGTGACGACGAAGGTTTGCAAGCTGCGCAGGTGTCGGCCCATGGCCAATAGTGCTTCGACCGCCTTGGGATCGACCGTATTTGGAGCGAGGGCCGGCGGAGCGGGACGTTCGGCCGGCGGGCCGCCCGGCGTGGCGGCGGCGCCGCTAGCGGGTGCCGGGTCGCTAGCGGCCGCGAATGACAGCGGAGAGGTAAATCCTAAATAGCAAAACGTCAACGACAGGCCAACCGATCGAAGCATCTTCACTGCGACTCCTTTTGCGGAATTGCTTGTGGGTGACAAGATAAGACAGCGTCGATCAACAGGATGTCATTGTCTCCCTGGACCCAGCCCGATGGTGAAAGGAAAGTGTCTTAGTCCTGTTGTCTTTTGCTAAGTATTGTGCGAATAATGGCACATCCTTGAGTACTAATTAGCAATAGAGGTTTTCAGAGAAGTGGCGCCTTCAGGGAGGACGCCACCACTTGCGGTCCAGAGCAGCTGTCTACGTATCCCATACGCTGTGCAGAGTGAGGTCACCGTGAACCGTATTCGTCATATCCCCGCGCGCATCCTGTCGGCGATTTCCGCGATCGCCGACCGCATCTTCGACAAGAGGCGACGCCTCGTTTTCACCCGTTATGGGTACTTCCCCAGACGCCCATCCTTGTTATTCCGCACCGCGGTATCTGCCAACACTGCGTCATCCAGGCGTCTTCCCCCGTATCACCGCTGATTCTCTTCGTCGACGTCGCTGACTCGGCCGCCACGCGGCCGCAGTCCTTTCCCTGCTTCATATCGGGACGAGGCAATGCAGAGATTCGAGCGATTTTCAGAAAACTGGCAGTCTCTCGTCGCCAGGACCGCCGCGCTGCTGGGTGCGTTGGCCTGCACGGCGCCGGCGTGCGCGACCGAAGGCGCCTTGGGACGCCAGGTAAGCGGCACCAGTGTGCAAGCCAATATCGGCATTGTGTCGCCGGAGCCAGTGACGATAGTTCAACTGTCCGAGTTGTATCTGGACGGCGGCTTGCATGGTGGGCGCGAGGTGCCCGTGGGCCGCAATATTTCGGTGGGACTGGACGCCAAGCTGTCTTTCACCCTGGCAACCGTACTCAAGACTTGGGATACGGATACCGGTCGTTGGAACTTCGCCTCCGGCATGACCGTGCCGTATCTGTGGACCAAGGTCAATGCGGCGGTGACCGGCCCGCGCGGCAATACGGTGGGCACGACGGATCGTGCCTCCGATCTTTTCGATCTCTACTTCACGCCCATCGTCGCGGGATATCACTTTTCCGAGACCGAGCATATGGCGCTCAGTCTCAACATCTGGGCGCCGACGGGGCGCTACAACGCCAATAATCTGGCTAATCCCAGCCTGAATAACTGGACATTCATTCCGCAGATCGCCTACACGGGCATCTTTCCTGAATCGCACTGGCAGCTCGACGCGGTCACCAGCCTGCAGTTCTACACGCCCAATCGGGACACGGATTATCACAACGCGCCGTTGTTCGGTACGGACGTGATGGCGCGGCGCATGTTCGGCAATGGTCTGGGCGTGGGCATGGTGGTGGGCACCATTCTGCAGCTGGGCAATGATCGCGGCGATACGGCCAACCGTCTCAACGGCTTCAGAGGCCACGATCTTGCCCTGGGGCCCATCGTGACTTATGACCGCAAGCTGTCACCCGAACGGTCCTTGTCCATGTCCTTGCGCTGGGTGCCGACGGTAGCCAGTACCAATCGCCTGGACAGCGGCAGCACGGTCATGGCCAGCGTCGCGCTGGTGTTCTGACCGCTCTCGTCTTATCGCGCGGTCGCGCTGGCCGCGCCGTTTGTGGAGAAATTCATCATGGGCAAACTCGTCATGAGCAAACGTTTGCAAGCGCGGGCCTGGCTGCTGCTGGGCGTGTTCGTCGGATTGGGTGTTACAGCGGGCGTGGCGGCATCACTGGACGTGCTGCCGGGTAAGGCGGTCAAGCCGGGGACGGCCGTGGCGGTGCTGGGCGACGGTAAGAAAGGCCCGCAGGGCATGGCCTGGATTCCGGGCGGCGAGTTCCTGATGGGTAGCGACGTGCGCATGTCCCAGCCGAACGAACGGCCGGCGCACAAAGTCCGTTTGAGCGGTTTCTGGATGGACCCCCATGACGTCACCAACCGCGAGTTCGCGCGTTTCGTCGACGACACCGGCTACGTCACCACAGCGGAGCGCAAGCCGCGGTGGGAAGACCTGCAAGCGCAACTTCCTCCCGGTACGCCGCGCCCCGATGATGCCAAGCTGGTGGCGGGGGCCATGGTCTTCGTCGGCACGGCCTCCGAGGTGTCCTTGCGCGACTTCTCGCAGTGGTGGCGTTACGTGCCCGGTGCCGACTGGCGTCATCCGCAAGGACCGCACAGCAATACCATCGGCAAGGAAGATCATCCCGTGGTGCAGGTGTCCTACGAGGATGCGCAGGCCTACGCCAAGTGGGCGGGCAAGCGTCTGCCCACCGAAGCGGAATGGGAGTTCGCCGCGCGCGGCGGCCTGGAACAGGCCACCTATGTCTGGGGCAATGAGCTTGCGCCCAATGGACGTCCCATGGCCAATATCTGGGATACGCGCGAGAGCCAGCCCTTCCCAGTCATCACCGACGAGAAGATTCCGGTAGGGACCACGCCGGTGGGCATGTATTCGCCCAACAGCTATGGCCTGTACGACATGGCGGGCAATGTGTGGCAATGGACCGCCGACTGGTACCGCGCGGATGCCTTCCGCATCGAGGCGCAGTATCGCCAACCGCCTTTGGATCCCGCGGGGCCGGCGCAAAGCTTCGATCCGGATGATCCCGGCGTGCCAGTGCAAGCGCCCAAGCGGGTGACGCGCGGTGGTTCCTTCCTTTGCAGCGAGACCTATTGCATCAGCTACCGCAGCAGCGCGCGGCGCGGCACGGATCCCATGAACAGCATGTCGCACCTGGGCTTTCGCACGGTGATGACGCAGGAGCAATGGCAAGTAGCGCAGGCGCAAAAGCGCAGCGTCGCGGTTCGTTGAGCGGGTCTTCAGTACCCAGGATTTCGGATCCCTGATCCCGCATCCTGACTTCTCCTCTTATCTGTTTGGATCGCCGTCGAATAAGGGAAGGGCATGGCAAATCGTGCAAGCATTCTGGCGCTCGAGCAGGCGGTCAGCGAGACCGTGCTTGGCCAGGCGGCAGTCATACGGCTGGTGCTGGTCGCCTTGCTGGCGGATGGGCATGTCCTGCTGGAAAGCTTGCCCGGCTTGGCCAAGACCCGCACCGTCAAGGCCCTGGCGGCGCATCTGGCGGCCGACATGAGCCGCATCCAGTTCACCCCAGACCTGCTGCCCTCGGATATCACCGGTGCGGATGTTTTGCAGCAGGACGCCGAAGGGCGGCACCAGGTGCGCTTCCAGGCCGGTCCGCTATTCGGCAACCTGGTGCTGGCCGATGAAATCAATCGCGCCCCCGCCAAGGTGCAATCCGCCTTGCTCGAGGCGATGGAAGAGCGGCAGATCACCGTGGGCGGCGTGACGCGTCCGATGCCGCCGCTATTCATGGTCCTGGCCACGCAGAATCCTATCGAGCAGGAGGGCACGTATCCTCTGCCGGAAGCGCAGATGGACCGCTTCCTGATGAAGATCAGCCTGGATTATCCCGCCCCGGAAGATGAGATCGCGATGCTGGCTTTGTTGCGGGGGACGACGGCGGCGGATAAGGGCGCAAGCAATGCCGATACCAGTGCCAATTCCGACGCCAATGCCGATGCCGACGTCCCGGTTCGCATGACGCAGGAAGATCTGTTCGCGTGCCGCGCCGCTGCGGCGACTGTCTTTGTCGCTCCCGCCGTGGATCGCTATACCGTGGATCTCGTCAACGCGACACGGCATCCCGTCGATCCCGACCTGGCGCGTTGGATTCAGATAGGCGCCAGCCCGCGGGGTGCGATTGCCCTGGATCGCGCGGCGCGTGCGCATGCCTGGCTGTCCGGTGCTGAATTCAGCTCGCCGGATGATGTACGCGCCGTGGCCCATGCCGTCTTGCGCCATCGCCTGCACCTGTCCTACGACGCCGTCGCGGAAGACGTGACGGCCGCGCAGGTTATCGATCGACTGCTCGACGTGGTTGCCGTGCCCGCGTAGGAGAAGCTTATGTCGCCGCCCGCCCAATCGCCGGTCTATCCGGCGCTGTCCGAACTGATCGCCCTGGAAGCGGCCGCCATTGGCATGTCCTTCAACACGCGGCATCCACTGAACAGCGTGTTGGCCGGCGCGCATGGATCACGTTTGCGTGGCCGGGGACTGGACTTTTCCGAGCTGCGCCGCTACGTGGCGGGCGACGACCTGCGCCAGCTGGACCTGCGCGCGTCACTGCGTTACGGCAAGCCCTATGTACGGTCCTATACGGAAGAACGTGATCGCCCGGCGCTGGTCGTGGTCGATCAGCGGATGACCATGTATTTCGGCTCCGTGCGCGCGTTCAAGAGCGCCGTGGCCGCGCGCGTGGCGGCGCTCGCGGCTTGGATGGCATTGCGGGCCGGCGACCGGGTGGGCGGCATTGTTTTCGATGACGATGGGCAGAAGGTGTTCAAGCCTTTGCGTAGCCGCGACCGCGTGCAAGCCTTGCTGGCCGAAGTGGTGCGCGCCAACGGAGCGCTGGCGGCAGACAAGCCCGACCGTCCTGCCATGAGGGGTCTGAATGCGGCGCTGCGCGCTGCCCAGTCCTTGGCGCCGCATGACAGCCTGATCTGCGTCATCAGTGATTTCGCTGGCGCGGATGAGGAGACGTTACGCGCCTTGCGCGTGCTGGCTTTGCACAACGACGTGGTCGGCGTATTGGTGTTTGACCCGATGGCGCAAGACATTCCACGCCACGGTCGGTTGGTGGTGACGCAGGGCGAGCTGCAATTGGACATCGCGGTGGGACGTCAGCACGAACGCCAGCCGCTGGTTGATTTCTTCAGCGGCCGCTTGCGCGATGTGGCGGATCTGCTACGGCGCAGTCGCGTGCCCTTGCTGACGATAGATACCGCGCAGGACGAGCTGGCGCAGTTGCGCCGCGAACTAGGCCGAGCGGTGGGGCCGGGGAGGGGACCGCGATGAGCGCTGATCTGCCTGGCCTGGATCAACTGCGCGAGCTGCCCTTGCCAGCGCCGGTTTCGTACTGGCCGCAGACGTGGGGATGGGCGGTGCTCGCCTTGGCGGTCCTCGCTCTCGGTCTTTATGCATTGGTCGCCTGGATGCGTCGGCGCAGGCGCGATCTCTATCGCCGGCAGGCGCTGGCCGAACTCGCGCGCATACAGGAGGCGGTTTCGCGGCAAGCGCTGGCGGCACGGCAACTGCCTGATCTGTTGAAGCGCACAGCGCTGGCGGCGCAGGCGTCAGGAACGTCGCGGCAGGGGATCGCGAACCGGCAGCCAGACGTGGCGCTACCGTTTCCAGAAGACAGCGGACGTCTGCTGGCAACGCTTGCCTACGCGCCCGACGCCGCGCTGCGGGAACTCGATCCGGCAGTGCTGGATCAGCTATTCGACGCCAGCCGGCGTTGGATCGAGCACCATCATGTGGCGGCTTGAATATCCCTGGCTCCTGCTTGCCGCGCCCTTGGCGTGGGCCGCCTACCGTTGCTTGCCCGCGTATTTGCACGGGCGTAGCGCCATGCGTGTACCGTTCTTCGACACGATGGCGAAGTTGACCGGCAAGTCACCGGAGCGTCCGGGCGTGCAGGCCGCTGGCGCACAGCTGTGGCTGAATCTCGTCGTGTGGCTGCTGATGCTGCTGGCGGTGGCGCGGCCGCAATGGGTCGAACCGCCGCTGGTTCACTCTGAACCCGTACGCGACATCCTGCTGGCCGTGGACATATCGCAGTCCATGGATACCCGCGATTTCCGTAACGCGGCCGGAGGCGAGACCACACGCTGGCAGGCGGTGCGCGCGGTGCTGCGGGATTTCATCGAGAAGCGGAACGACGATCGATTGGGCCTGATCGTGTTCGGCACGGGGGCTTATCCGCAGGCGCCCCTGACACTGGATCACGCCGCCTTGCGCTTGCTGCTGGACCAGACCGCGGTTGGCATGGCGGGGCCGAATACCGCCATCGGCGATGCCATCGGCCTGGGCATACGCGTGCTGGACGCCGCTCGCGAACGCGACAAGGTCTTGATCCTGTTGACCGACGGCAACGACACGGGCAGCGCCGTGCCGCCGCCGCGGGCCGCCGCGCTGGCCAGGCAGCATGGCATCGTGGTGCACACCATAGGGATGGGAGATCCCGCGACGACCGGTGACGACAGGGTGGATTTCGATGCGTTGCGGGATATCGCCAAGGCCACGGGTGGGCAATTTTTCCGCGCCGGAAATCTGGCGGCGCTGCAAGACGTGTATGCGACTTTGGATCGCATCACGCCACGCGAGGTCCACACCTTGCGGCATCAGCCGAAGCGGGAATTCTTTTGGGTGCCGGTGGGGGCCGCCCTATGCCTGCTGATGATATGGCACGCCATCGGGGCTACAGCCGCCTGGACGCGTACGCGGGCGCGCGCAGATGCCTTGGTGTCTGCTGATGAACGTCGCGCTGGCGGCATGGGCAGCGAGCGCATCAGCGGCAAGGTTCGTACGGCGGGTGACGATCACTCAAGCTGCGACGACAGTGTGGACCGCAAGGAGGGCGCATGGACTTGAGCGCCTTTCATTTCCTGCGCCCGTGGTGGCTGCTCGGGATCCTGGCGGCGCTGTTGCTCTGGTGGGCATGGCGTGCCGCGACGGGACGCGATGCACAAGACAGCCGCATCGCGCCGGCTTTGCTGCCTTATCTGCTGGTGCATGCGCCTGGCGGGCGGGGGCTACGGCCGGTCGACTTATTGGCCGCGATCCTGGTTGTCGGCGCACTTGCGGCGGCCGGCCCGGTGTGGGAGCGCGACGAGCCTGATTTTCTCGATAATGTGGCGCCCTTGATCGTGGCGGTGGATCTGTCGCCTTCCATGGATGCGACCGATGTGCCGCCGTCCAGGCTGGAAGCCGCCAAGCAGACCGTGCGCGATCTGGCGGCAAGGCGGGCGGGGTCGAAGACCGGGTTGATCGCTTATGCCGGCACCAGTCATCTGGTGTTGCCGCCGACCGACGACAAGGATCTGCTGGATCTTTTCACACAGTCGTTATCGTCGGATTTGATCGCGCCCGTGGGCCGTGACGTGGCCGGAACCATTGCCGTGGCCGCACAAGTGCTGGCGGCCGAACGCGCGGGCGGCACCTTGCTCCTGCTTACCGATGCTGCGGACACGGCGCGGATGGAGACCGTGCGGCAACGCGCGCAGGCGGCAAAGAACATGCAGGTCCTGGTCATGGCCGTGGGCGGGCGCGGCAACGCGGGCAGCAGCGGGGCGGGCGGCCATGCAGCGGCGGCCGGCATCGACGAGGCGGCGCTGCGTGATCTGGCGCGCGCGGCAGGGGCACCCTTGGGCAGCCTGACCCGCAGCAGTGACGATCTGGACTGGATCAGTTTGCACGCGCAACAGCACTTTCTATCCGTCCAGGATGCGCAGGCGGGTCCACCGCACTGGAAAGAGGCAGGATACTGGCTATGTTGGCCACTGGCCCTGCTGGCGTTGGCGGCACTGCGGCGGGGATGGCGCGTGACCTGGCATGCCTGCCTGCTCGGCGGCTTTCTGATGCTGGCCGCGCCGCAATCTGCCATGGCGGTGGGATCCACCTCCGCGGGCTCACCGCGAGCCCCATTTGCGGCAGCGCTGGCTGACGCGTTGCTCACCCCAGACCAGCAGGGGCGCATGGCTTTCGAGCAGGGCCACTACGAAGCCGCGATGGCGTATTTCCAGGACCCGTACTGGAAGGGGCGCGCGGCATACGAGGCGGGCAAGTACCAGGCCGCTTTGCAGGCATTCGGTTCCCTGAAGTCCGCCGAAGGATATTTCTACGTGGGCAATGCCCAGACGCGCTTGCACCAGTACGCCGCCGCGCTGGCTGCCTACGATCAGGCGCTTGCAATCAAGCCGGGCTGGGACCCCGCCGTCGTCAATCGTGGCATCGTCGCGCGCCTGCTGGCCGCGATGACCCAGGAAGATCAGGGTGCTCAAAGCGAGCCTGCCGACAAGACCGTCGAGGACAAAGCCGCGGACGCCGGGAAGATGATGGCCACGCAGGCCAAGCAGGCCCCCTCCGAAGAAATGTGGCTACGCAACCTGGCGCTGTCGCCCGCGCGCTTCCTGCGGGGAAAGTTCGCGGCCCAGGACGCCACCGGGGGGCAGCCATGATGCCTCTCCGTCACGTATCAAGGTCCGCGTGGTATTTGCCATCGTTATTCAGGTCGCGGTTCGGCACGGACGTGCCGGGAGCCGTGACGGCATCGGCATCGGCATCGGCATCGGCATCGGCATCGGCATCGGTATCGGCATCGGTATCGGTATCGGCACGGGCATCGACGCGGGTACGGGTCCTGGCGATGTCGCTACTGCTGCTACTGCTGCTGCTGCTGGCATCACCGGTATTCGCACAGGACGCACCACCCCTGCGCGTGACGGCCCACGCGCCATCGCAGGCTCGGGCCGATGGGACTATCGAGCTGCAGCTCGACGTCATGACCAGCACCTGGTTTACCCAGCCGCCGAAGTTGCCGGCGTTGGATCTGCCGGGTGTGATGGTGACGCCGCCGTCGGGCGAGGGCACGCTGCGGCGCGAGGAGATCGCGGGCGTGGCTTATAACGGCCTGCGCTACACCTATCTTTTGATCCCGTCACAGCCTGGCAGCCTACAGATCCCCACGCTGACGGTAAGTGCCCAAGTCGGCCCCGGCGGCGGCCTTGCGTCGGCCAGTAGTACATCGCTGGTCATCGCCGTCACCGGCAGTGCAAGGACCGCGCAGCGCGGGCGCACGAACTCGGGCGATGCGAGTGGCGCCGCAGGCGGTAGCGCCTCCGACACTACCCGGACGGCCAATGCGAAAAATGGTACAGCCAACCCACAGAATGCGTCGCCCGCGTCAACGACGGTTGTGGCACAAAGCGTCACCGTCACGCAGGCTTATACGGTAGCGCCAGACCCGTTGATCACAGGCGGCCGTATCACGCGGACCATCACGCAGCGCGCCGAGGGTGCACAGGCGATGTCGCTTGCGGCCGCTGTCATGGACGATGTCCCGCATTTCAAACGTTATCCGCTTGAACCCCAGGTGACGACGCTGACCGATGGCCGAGGTGGATTTGTCGGCGGGCAGCGGATCGATCGCGCCGAGTATGTGGCGCTGGATGCGGGTACCTTCGAGTTCCCCTCTTTGTCGCTTCCCTGGCGTGGCGCCGTGGACGGCACCATGCAGCTGAACACCGTGCCGGGTCGTAGCGTAACGGTCGCCATCGCCCCCAAGACTGATATTCCGTTCTCACTGGCCGACGATCTGGCACGCCTGCGCCACGACGCGCGGTGGGTGCTGCCACCGTGGGTTCTGCAAGCGGTTGCCATCGCAGTGCCGACGCTGCTGCTGGTGTGGTTGACCTGGCCGTGGTGGCGTCGCGGTGTCAGCGCGGTGCGCACCGTTTTGCACCGGGCGCAGGCACGCTGGCGATCCAGTGAGCCTTTCTATTGGCGCGCATGGCAGCGAGAGGCGCGCGCGACGCCGGCAATGCTCAGGGCCTTTTATCCGTGGCTGCGCAGATGTACTGGCAGGGTAACGATGCGCGACGCCGTGGCGCCCTTGGATGCGGACTCGCGCAGCCAGGCCGAAGTCGCACTGCGCCAGGTATATAGCTTGGACAAAGCCCGCACTGACTTGGACAACGCCCGCACTGGCTTGGACAAAGCTCGCACTGGTTTGGACGAAGCCCGTCCAGCCACGGCTGACCCACGCCAGTCTTCACCCGGCAACCTCTCGCGGCTGGCTGACGCGACGCGGGCGTGGCGCAAGGCCTGGCGCCGTCGGGCCGCGCCGCCCAGCGCGCACGGTTTGCCCCAGAGCCTGGCGGATTTTTCATCGTCGTCCCCCACCCAGAACCCCCCGGGGAGTGCCCCATGATCGCCACCCATTCCCGCGTTGTCTTGCAGCGCACGATGAAACGCTGGGCGTCCTGGGCAGCCATCGCCGCGCTGTCCTTGCTGACCGCGTGCGCAAGCGCTCCGTCGCGATCGCCATCTTCATCGGATCCGCAAAGCTCGCTGATACCTGCCGCCACCCTGCAATCGTGGAATGACGGACCATCCCGCCGCGCGATCATTGAATTCGTGCGCGCGGTCACCCAGCCAGGCAGCCCCGACTTCGTCGCGGTGGACGAGCGCATCGCCGTGTTCGACAACGATGGCACGCTATGGAGCGAGCAACCGCTTTATTTCCAGGTGCTGTTCGCGCTCGATCAGGTCCGCGCGATGGCGCCCGCGCATCCGGAGTGGAAGACCAAACCGCCTTTCCAGGCAGTACTGCGCAACGATCAAAAAGCGCTGGCCAAGCTCACCATCCGGGACCTGATGCAGATCATCGCCGCCACCCAGACCGGCATGGACAGCGAGCAATACACCCGCCAGGTGAAGGACTGGATGGCCACCGCGCGCCATCCACGTTTTCAGGTGCCTTATCGCAGCATGACCTTTACTCCCATGCGCGAACTGCTCGACTACCTGCGCGCGCACGACTTCAAGACCTACATCGTGTCCGGCGGCGACGTTGCGTTCATGCGAGCGTGGGCGCAGCAAGCGTACGGCATCCCGCCGGAGCAGGTCATCGGCAGCAGCTTCGTCGTCACCTATGAAACGCGCGATGGCAAACCCCGCCTGATGCGTCAACCCAAGCTCGAATTCAACGACGACGGACCAGGCAAGCCTGTCGCCATCCAGCACTTCATCGGCCGCCGTCCCATCTTCGCCTTCGGCAATTCAGACGGAGACCTGCAGATGCTGCAGTGGACCGCTGCCGGGGAAGGCCGGCGCTTTGCCGGCCTGGTCCACCACACCGACGCAACGCGCGAATGGGCCTACGACCGGCAATCGAAAATCGGACGCCTCGACAAAGCCCTGGACGAGGCGCGTCGCCAGGGTTGGACGATCGTCGACATGGAAAAAGAGTGGTCGCGTGTGTACGGGTTTTAGGGGCAGGCGGTATCGAGTTCAGAAGCAGGTGGCAGCGACCTAGACGCCCATACCTGGGCAAGGAGAGCAGTGATGAAAGCAAGACGATGGCTAGGTGCGGCGTTGTTCGCCGCGAGCGGGCTTGCGGTGCAGGCAGGCGTATGCGCGCAGGCCCAGGTCGGTCAGGCTCAAGGCAGTCAAACCCAAAGCAACCAAACCGAGGTGTCCGGCAAGAAGCCGAACATCCTGGTGATTTTCGGCGACGATATCGGCCAGGCGAACATCAGCGCCTACACCATGGGTGTGGTGGGCTACCGCACGCCCAATATCGACCGGATCGCCAAGGAAGGCACGATATTCACCGACTACTATGCGGAGAACAGTTGCACGGCGGGGCGTTCCAGCTTCATCACCGGGCAATCGCCGATGCGCACCGGGCTTTCCAAGGTGGGCATTCCCGGCGCCACGGTAGGTTTGCAGGATCGGGATATCACCATCGCGCAGGCGCTCAAAGGTGAGGGTTATGCCACCGCTCAATTCGGCAAGAATCACCTGGGCGACCGTGACGAGTACCTGCCGACCAAGCATGGCTTCGATGAATTCTTCGGCAATCTCTATCATCTGAATGCCGAGGAAGAGCCCGAGCGGCCATTCTTTCCCAAGAATCCCGCCGATCCTGTCGTCAAGGCGTATATGCCCCGCGGTGTGATCAGGGCTACCGCTGACGGGAAGGTCGAGGACACGGGCGCTCTGACCAGCAAGCGCATGGAAACCATCGACGATGAAACCGTGGGCGCCGCGCTGGATTACCTGGACAAGCACGGCAAGAGCGACAAACCCTTCTTCGTGTGGATGAACACCACGCGGATGCACGTCTACACGCACGTCAGGCCGGAATATCGAGGTAAGAGCGGCATGCCTGGCAACGAGTACGCGGATGGCATGTGGGAACACGACCAGGATGTTGGAAAACTGCTGAAGAAACTCGATGACCTGGGCATCGCCGACAACACCATCGTTATCTACACCACGGATAACGGCCCCAATCAGTTCACCTGGCCCGACGCGGCAACGACGCCTTTCCGAAACGAGAAAGACTCCAATTGGGAAGGTGCATTCCGGGTGCCGGCCATGATTCGCTGGCCGGGGCATATTCCTGCGGGGGCAGTAAAGAACGGGATGGTTTCCGGGATGGACTGGTTCCCGACGCTGCTCGCGGCGACGGGCAACTCGACCGTCAAGGATAGGCTGCTCAAGGGGTGGACGCCAGCGGGTGCTGGTCAAAGCTACAAAGTCCACCTCGACGGCTATAACCAGCTGGACTATCTGACGGGCAAGAGCGACAAGAGCGCCCGCGATGAGTTCTTTTATTTCAACGATGATGGCTTGCTGGTCGCGATGCGGTTTGAGGATTTCAAGGCCGTTTTTTGCGAGCAGAAGGCGCCTGGGGGATTCGCGGTGTGGCAGGAACCGTTCGTCTGCCTGCGGGTGCCGAAAGTCTTCAACCTGAGAATGGATCCCTACGAACGCGCGGACATCGTTTCGGATCAATATAACGACTGGCTGGCCAAGAACGCCTACCTGGCCTTCATTGGCACAGCCAAGGCGACCGAGTTCCTGGAAACCTTCAAAACCTATCCGCCCTCCCAGCGACCCGCCACGTTCAGCACCGATCAGGCGCAAGAAGAGTTGAACAAGTTCCTGGAAAAGTACTACGCGGAAAAGTCCAAGCAGTTGGGTTCGCCCGGGGGCTGATCACGTTCGATCGACATCCAGTCAACATCCATTCTGGGTTTGAGCGGCGTCTGATCCGCGTTTGATCGGCGGATCAGGCGGCAGGCCGGCGAGCAGCAAGGCCGGCCTTGCTCGCCGCATGCGCCATTCTTTAAGGGTCATCCATGACGACATCGATGCGCGCGTTGCCGACGGTTGCCGGAACGCGTGTTCCGACTGCTTCCACGGGCTCGGGTTTGTTCGGACCGGCGCTTCTACTGGCGCTCTCAGGCGGTGCCGCGTTGATGTTCCAAGTGCTCTGGATCAAGCAACTGACCTTGATCGTCGGGGTCGAAGTTCACGCGATCGCCTTGGCGGTCGGCGCTTTTTTTGTCGGCCTGGCGGCGGGAAGCGCCTGGTTGGGCCGCCAGGCCGACCGTGCCGAGCGGCCGTTACGGCTCTACGCATTCATTGAAGTGGGCATTGCCGTGCTCGCCATCATCGTCACCTTGGCCTTGGCCCATGGGGCGGCGCTATTCGCGCAAGTGGAACAGTACGCCGCGCCGCTGGCGTGGTTGGCCATTGTGGTCGTGGTGGGCGTGGCGCCTTTCCTGATGGGTGGCACCTTGCCCGTGGTGTTGCGGGCTACTGGCGCAGGCCGGGTGGGCAAGGCGGGTGCAACGCTATATGCCGCGAATACCGGCGGCGCGATCGTCGGTGCGCTATTGCCTGCGTTTCTTCTGATTCCGGCCATGGGCGTACAAAGAACCGCGTGGGTGGCTGCCGGTCTGAACCTGGCGGCCGCGCTGGGTGCCTGGATGTTGGACAGGCACTGGCCTGCCGATGACCCGGCCGCCGGCTCCCGGGCCGACATGCGTGCCGTGCAACAGGGCGAGGCCGCGGCGCCGTCCGCCAGGCTGGCCGTTCTCTTGTATGGCTGCGCGGGGGGCATCGCCATGGGCTACGAGGTGCTGTGGTCGCAAATGGTGGTGCCTTTCATGAGTACGCGCGCGTTCGCGTTTTCCATCGTTCTGGCGGTCTATCTCGCGGGGCTGGCCATCGGGTCGGCTTTTTATGCGCGCTGGGAGACGCGCGATCCATGGCGCCTGTTCGGGCTGTTGATTGCTGGAGCGGGCGTTGTCGCGTTGCTGGAGGCGGCATTATTGGGGCGCTGGCTGATCAGCGTCCAGACCATGGCGGAAAGTGCCGTCGTCGCTTGGACCGGCAGCGGCCTGGCCGGGATGAGCGCGCGCTTTCTGGTCGCCGCGGCGGCGGTGGTGCTGCTGCCCACGATACTGCTGGGCGCGGCGTTTCCCGCCGTCCTGCGTATCGTGGTACCCGCCGACCGGCGTGGGCGGGGGGCTGGCTTGGTGCTATGCGCGAACACCCTGGGTGGCATCGCGGGAACCGGACTCACCGCTTTTGTGGTCTTGCCCTTGCTGGGGGCCGTGCGCGGCCTGGCGCTGTTGGCACTACTGGCATGCGCTGTCGGCATCATCGCAGTCTGGAATGCGCGCCGCGCGGCGACAGTAACGCGGGGATTCGTCCTGGGGCTGACCATGGTGGCACTGGTGGTGGGAATGTACCTGCCCTCTGATCATCTGGCCCGTCTGTTGCCGGGCGCCCAAGGCGCCAACCTGGCGTACTACGAGGAAAACCGCGGCGGCACCGTGGCGGTGGTCGAACGGGGAGAGGGCGAGCGCCGTTTTCGCCGCCTCTACATTCAGGGCGTGTCGAATTCCGGCGACGCCATGCCTTCTTTACGCTACATGCGATTGCAGGCATTGCTGCCGCTGCTCGTGCATGCTGGCGAACCCCGCTCGGCATTGGTCATCGGATATGGAACCGGCATCACGGCCGGGGCGTTGTCGCGCTATCCGGGGCTGGACAGACGCGTGGTCGCCGAACTATTACCTGCCGTGCTGCACGCCGGGCCGCTCTTCGCGGGGACCTATGACGCCGCTACGGATCCAGGATTGGATCGGCGCTTGCGCGACGGCAGGCGCGAACTTCTTGCGAGCGCCGCACGGTATGACCTCATCACGCTGGAACCGCCGCCGCCCTCCGCGGCCGGTGTCGTGAATCTTTACTCGCGCGACTTTTACCAGCTCGCCGCCGCGCGCCTGCAGCCGCAAGGTATCGTCGCGCAATGGTTGCCGCTGCCGACGCAAAACATCGAAGATACGCGGGCCTTGGTGGCCAGTTTCGTCGCCGTTTTCCCCAATGCCAGCCTTTGGACCACCGAGCTGCACGAAATGCTGCTGGTGGGTTCGATGCAGCCCATGCCTTTGGACGCTGACCGAGTAGCGGCACGTTTCAGCATCCCGACGGTGCGCGCCGCGCTGGCCGAGGTCGGTGTAATGTCGCCCGCCGCATTGCTGGCGACCTGGGTCACTGACCGGACCGGCCTGCTTCGGTTTGCCGGGGCCACGCCCCCGGTGACGGACGACCACCCCGCCATCGAATACGCAACGTGGGTGCGGCCGCGTGAACTTACGCTCACGCTACCCGCGTTGATGGCGTTACGCGGCGACCCCCCCATCGAGGCCGGGGCTGCGACATCGTTGCCAGCGATCGCCCAGGAGCGAAGGGCTTTGGATCTGTTCTACGACAGTGCCCTGGCGGCTTATGCCGGCGACCGTAGCGTATGGACCAGGAACGCGCCGGCGCTGGCGCGTCTGGCGCGTGATAACCCGTATCTGCGTTGGTTCATGGGCGGTGGTTAGGAGAGGTCGATGGATTATTCTCTTTCCCTTGCCGGGATGGCGTTGGGATTCTTCCTGCTCCTGCTGGGTGCGATGCGGCTAGGCAGGCGTATAAGTCACCGGCGTGATGAAAGAAGTGGCGCGGGCGTCACGGCGGTCGAAGGCGCGGTCTTCGCGTTCTTCGAGAATGACAGGAACTGGAGACGCGATCCGCGTCAGAGTCGGGCGGAGTGCGGATAAAGCGAAAAGCGTCCCATCCCCTGGGATTTGCGCCCTGATTTTATGTATGCAAAAATATACAAAAATCAGGACGAGACAGATATGCCCATCACCAAGGCGAATTCGCAGTCGCATGCCGCCTACAACGAAATCAAGCGTCGCATCCTGGCGGGACTGTTCGGTCCTGACGCGCGCCTGCGCGAGATCGAGGTGGCCAATCTTCTGGAAATGGGTCGCACACCCGTGCGCGAAGCCCTCAAGCGCATTCAGGACGAGGGCCTGATCACGCATGAGCCGGGCCGCGGCATGGTCGTCACGACCATGGACCAGCAGGAGGTCGGCGAGCTCTACGCCATGCGCCGGGTGCTGGAAGGCAGTGCGGCGGAACTGGCCGCCCGGCATGCGTCCGATGCGGAAATCGACAATATGCAGGCCATCCTGGACGATGGCGACGGCGGCGATCCGGTCGCCCATAACCTGCGTTTCCATCAGGCCGTGTACAGCGCCGCGCACAACCGCTATCTGATCCGGTCGCTGCATTCGCTCACCGAGACCACCTATCTGTTGGGACGCAGCACGCTGAGTACGCCGGCACGCGCGGCCAAATCCGATACCGAACATAACGCCATCGTTGCGGCCATTCGTGCGCGCGATCCCCGCGCCGCGCAAGAAGCCGCGCAACACCATATTCATCAGGCCCTGCTGGAACGTTTGAAGATGCTGCGCCAGGGATGAGCGCGGAATAATACGGAGACACGCATCATGTGGAAACCCAACCTGTCGCGCCGGCACTCGCTGGCTGCATTGGCCCTGTCCATCCCGCTGCTGGCCGCGCTGGCGCCCGCGCAGGCGGCCGACGACTATCCCAGCCATCCGATTACCCTGGTCGTGCCCTTCGCCGCCGGCGGCGGCACCGACAGCATCGCCCGTGACCTGGCCCGCACCCTGGCTGACCGCCTGGGCCGCTCGGTGGTGGTGGAGAACCGCGGTGGCGGCGGTGGCGCCATCGGTGCCGGCATGGTTGCCAATGCGCGCCCTGATGGCTATACGCTGCTGTTCGCCACGTCGACCTTCGTGACCAATGCGGCGGCTGGCGCGGCCACCAATTACGACGTGCAGAAATCCTTCGCGCCCATCGCGCTGTTGGGTCGGGGTCCTTTGCTCGTTGTCACGGCCAAGAACCTGAATCTGAAAAGCATCGCCGACTTGCGCCAGCTGGCCGCTAAAACGGATGCCAACCTGAATTTCTGCTCGGCGGGCAATGGCAGCATCAACCATCTGTCGGGCGAGTTGTTCAAGCAGAAGACCGACGCGCAGATGACCCACGTGCCCTACAAGGGCAGCGGCCCGGCCACTGTCGACCTGCTGGCCGGCCGTGTGCAGGTGTTCTTCGCCACGGTGCCGACCATCCTGCCGCAGGTCAAGGATCATCGCGTGGACCTGCTGGCGGTGACCAGCAAGACGCGTTCGCCGCTGTTCCCGGATGTGCCCACGGTGGAAGAGGCCGGCGTGCCCGACTTCGATATCTCCACCTGGTGGGCCGTGTTGGCGCCGGCGGGTACGCCGCAGGCCATCATCGACAAGCTCAACAAGGACGTGAATGCGGCCGCCGCCGACAAGATCGTCGCCGAGCGCCTGACCAACGAAGGCGCGGAAGCCTTCAGCGGTCCGCCGGAAGCCTTGGCCAAGACCTTGGACAGCGAGTTGAAGCTGTGGCGCCAGGTGGTGCAGAAGTCCGGCATCAAGATGGATTGAAGCACGAAGCAAGAAGCAGGCAAGAAGCGAGGAGACCCGATATGCAGCACCATCAAGACACCGGCCTGACCCGCCGGACTTTCATCAAGACCACGGCGGCCGGCTGCGCGCTGGCCCTGGGTGGGCGCGCCTGGGCGGCGCAGGACGCCTATCCCGGCAAGCCGATCACACTGGTCGTGCCCTATGCGCCAGGCGGGCAGGGCGATGTCTTCGCCCGCGTTCTGGCCGAACGCCTGGGTACGGAAAAGAAGTGGACCGTCATCGTCGAGAACCGCGCGGGTGCTTCCGGCGCGGTGGGATCGCGCGTGGTGCTGCGCGCCGCCGCCGATGGCTACACGCTGCTGCTGGGCCAGACCGGTGAGATCGCGGTCAACCAGTTCGCGTCCAAGACACTGGGCTACGATCCGCTGAAGGAATTCGAACCCATCATCCTGATCGGCGACTCGCCTCTGGTGCTTGCGGTACCGGAGAAGTCGCCGTATGCCGACCTGCAGGCCTTGATCACCGCCGCGCGCGCCAAGCCCGACGCGCTGGCCTACGCCTCGTCCGGCACGGCGACGCCCGGCCACCTGGCCGCCGCCGCGCTGGCGCTGGGCACCAAGACACGCATGGTGCACGCCCCTTACAAGGGCGCGGGCCAGGCGATGTCGGACCTGCTGGGCGGTCACGTCGACTTCTTTTTCTCCAGCGCGTCGGCGGTGATGCCGCATGTCAACGCCGGGCGCTTGCGTGCCCTGGCGGTGTCGTCGCGCGAACGCCTGAAGGTGCTGCCCAATGTGCCGACGGTGGCGGAAGTGGTGCTGCCGGATTTCCAGTTCAGTCTGTGGGGTGGCGTGTTCGCACCCGCGTCCACACCCAAGCCCGTGGTCGAACAAATCAACGCCGCCTTGAACGCCATCCTGGCCGAGCAATCGGTGAAGGCGCGTTTCGAAGCCGATGGTGCCGCGGTGCGTCCCAACACGGTGGCGGAGTTCGATCAGTTCGTACACAGCGAGGCGGCCAAGTACCAGAAGTTGGTGCAGGTCACGGGCATCCAGGTAGAGTAAAACCGTAATTCAACCGCGCAAGGATTCATCATGAAGATAGTTGTTATTCCCGGTGATGGCATTGGTCCCGAAACCGTGTCGGTCGCCGTCGACGTGCTCAAGGCCGCTTCGCAGCGCTTCGGCCTGGGCCTGGTGTTCGAGCATGACATCGCCGGCCATGAGAGCCTGAAAAAAAATGGCGCGACGGTAACGCCGGCCTTGCTGGACAAGGTCAAGGCGGCCGACGGCTTGTTGCTGGGCCCGATGGCGACATACGACTTCAAGGACGAGGCCAAGGGTGAAATCAACCCGTCCAAGTTCTTCCGCAAGGAACTGGACCTGCACGCCAATATCCGGCCGGCGCGCACCTATCCCGGCATGACGCCGCGCCTGGGCGAGTTCGATCTGGTGGTGGTGCGGGAGAACACCGAAGGCTTCTACGCCGATCGCAACATCGAGTCCGGCAACAGCGAAATGCTCATCACCCCGGATGTGGTGGTGTCACTGCGCCGCATTACGCGTTTCTGCTGCGAACGCATCGCGCGGTCCGCCTTCGAACTGGCCATGACGCGCAAGAAGCACGTGACCATCGTGCACAAGGCCAATGTGCTCAAGCGCGGCGACGGCATGTTCATCGACGTCTGCCATGAAGTGGGCAAGGAGTTTCCGGACGTGGTGGTGGATGATGTCATCGTCGACGCCATGATGGCGCACGTGGTGCGTGCGCCGCAGCGCTACGACGTCATCGTCACCACCAATATGTTCGGCGACATCCTGTCGGACCTGACCGCGGAAATGTCGGGCAGCCTGGGGCTGGGGGGTTCCTTGAATGCTGGCCTGCAGTACGCCATGGGCCAGGCCGCCCACGGTTCGGCGCCGGACATCGCCGGCCAGGACCTGGCCAATCCCATCTCGCAAGTGCTGTCGGCCGCCATGCTGCTGAACTGGCATGGCCAGCGCAAGAACGACAGCAAGTTCATCGAAGCCGCGGCTGCCATCGAGCGGGCCATTGCCGGCAGCATCGCCGCGCAGGAATGCACGCGCGACGTGGGCGGCAAGCTGGGCACGCGTGAATCGGGTGCCGCGATGGTCAAGCGGGTGGCCGCTTGATGGCGGCGGGTAGCATGGGAAAACCCGTCGTGGCCTCGGCTCGGAGCAATGTGCAAAAGTCGGCGCCTGCTTCGGCGCCGGACCATGTGCGGAAGCCGGCCTACGCTTCGGCGCCGGGCGCGGTCTCGACCTTACCTGTAGGGGCCTGCGATTGTCACGTACATATCGTGGGCGAGCAGGATGCCTATCCCATGCTGCCCGACCGCCCCTATACCGCGGGCCCCGCCACCGTCGCGGACCTGCGCGCGCACATGGCCCGCCTGGGCTTGGCGCGGGCGGTCATCGTCCAGCCCAGCTTCTATGGCACGGACAATCGTCTGTTGGTCGACAGCCTTGCCGCCATGGACGGCGACGGGCGTGGTATCGCGGTGCTGGCCGATGATGTGAGCGACTCGACGTTGGGCGAGTTGCACGACGCCGGCGTGCGGGGCGTGCGCATCAACCTGGAGAGCGTGGGCGCCAGCGATCCGGAAACGGTGGCGCGGGCTTTCGGGACCTGGGCCGGCCGTCTGCGCGGACAGGGTTGGCATATCCAGGCCTATGCGTCGGTCGACGCCATCGCCGGGGCCGCGCCGCGTCTGCGCGGTCTCGGGTTGCCGCTGGTGCTGGATCATTTCTCCGCGACGCCCGCGCGTCTGGCCCTGGACGATGCACGCGTGCGTGCAGTCATCGACCTGGTCGGCAGTGGCGCGGCCTACGTCAAGCTGTCCGGATCGTATCGGATCAACCAGGGGGCGACGGCGCAACAGGTCACCGCGCTGGCGCGGGCTTTCCTGGACGCCAATCCCGAACGGGCCGTATGGGCCAGCGACTGGCCGCACACCAATCGCGCACCGGGCAAGCTGCCGACGGAAGTCAGTCCCTACCGCGACATCGATCCCCGTGGTCTGCGGGAGGAAATCGATGCATGGCTGCCGGAAGCCGATCTGCGCGAGCAGGTCCTGGTCACCAATCCTGCGCGTCTGTATGGATTCCCAGACGCCAAGGAGGCCACGGCTTAGACGGCCTCGAACACCGGCTTAGAAGATTTGAAATGGACGTTGCCGGCGCCACTTCCTAGACTCTCTCGCAATACAGAAAATGCAGACGAGGAGACAAAGTGCTGAGCAAGGTGTTGGACAATGTCCGGGTGCTGGATCTTTCCCGCATCCTGGCCGGGCCCTGGTGTACGCAGAACCTGGCCGACCTGGGCGCCGAGGTGATCAAGGTCGAACGCCCGGGGCAGGGCGACGACACGCGTAAATGGGGCCCGCCGTATCTGCGCTCGCAGGACGGGGAGGAAACCTTCTCCGCCTACTTCACCTGCTGCAATCGCAACAAGCAATCCATCTGCCTGGACTTCGCGGCGGCTGCCGATCGTGCGACCCTGCTCGCGTTGCTGCGCGATACGGACGTGCTGGTGGAGAACTACAAGGCCGGCACGCTGAAACGCTACGGCTTGGACTACGAAACCTTGAAGGCTGTGCGGCCTGGCTTGATCTACGTGTCGATCACCGGCTATGGCCAGGATGGCCCCAAAGCCTCCCGGCCCGGCTACGACTACATCTTCCAGGGCATGGGCGGGCTGATGGGCTACACGGGCCGCGCCGATGACGAACCCGGCGCCGGTCCGCTCCGCGCGGGCATGCCGGTGGTGGACATCGCTACGGGCATGTATGCCACGTCAGCGATCCTGGCGGCCTTGCTGCGCCGCGGGCGCACCGGCGCCGGCGGTCATCTGGACATCGCGCTGCTTGACGTCGCGGTAGCCATCAATGCGAACCAAGGTGCCAATTACCTGATTTCAGGGCAGAACCCGGGCCGCACCGGCAACGCCCATCCCAATCTTGCCCCGTACGAAGTGTTCCGCGCCAGCGATGGGCATTTCATCCTGGCGGTCGGCAATGACGAGCAGTTCGTTCGCTTGTGCGCATTGTGCGGTCGTCCAGACCTTGCCACCGATGGCCGCTTTGCCAGCAACAAAGGCCGGGTGGAAAACCTGGCGGCCTTGCGTGCCATCCTGGCTGACATCCTGGTCCAGCGGGACCGCGCGCATTGGACGGCTCAACTGGAAGCCGCGGGTATCGCCTGGGGGCCGGTCAATACGTTGGAAGAAGTCTTCGCCGATGAGCAGGTGCGTCATCGCGGGATGCTGCGCCACGCGGAGCACCCGCGCTTCGGCGCCATTCCGCTGGTGCGCAATCCCATGCTTGCCGGTGAACCCGACAGCCCGCTGCGGCCGCCGCCGTTGATGGGCGAGCACACCGAAGCCGTACTGAGCCGCCTGGCTGAATAAGCTCAGCGGAGCGACGCGCCGTGAGTCAATGCGTTCCTCATCGAGGCACCCCTGTATCTGAGTACCCCTGTATCTGAGTACCCTTCACGCATTATCCCTATAACAACATCCGGAGACATCCATGTTCCCCACGCTGCACCGCGCCGCCGGCGCATTGACCCTTGCCTTGGGCGCCGTCGCGCTGGCCGCGCCTGCCACACCGGCCCTGGCTGCGTACCCCGACCACAGCCTGCAATTGATCGTTCCTTACGCGCCGGGCGGGACGACCGACCTCATGGCCCGTATCGTCGCGCCCAAGCTCAGCGAGGTGCTGGGACAGACCGTGGTGGTGGTCAACAAACCCGGCGCGGGCGGCGCGCTGGGCAGCGCCTTCGCCGCGCGCGAACCCGCCGACGGCTACACGCTGGTGATGGCCGTGGAAAGCTCGCACGCCGTCAATCCGGCGGTGCACGAGAAATCCAGCTATGACCCCGTGAAGGACTTCGCACCCATCAGCAATCTGGCCAATGTGCTGGGTGTGTTGGACGTGCGCGGCGATTCGAATATCAAGACCTTTCAGCAGTTGCTGGATGAACTCAAGGCCAAGCCTGGCCGCGATGCTTTCGGTTCTTCCGGCAGCGGCGGTTACAGCCACTTATTCGGCGAACTGTTCCTCAGCAGCACGGGGACCAAGATGCTGCACGTGCCTTACAAAGGCCTGGGCCCCGCGCTGGTGGACCTGATGGCGGGCCAGGTGCAAGTGGTGTTCGACAACTTGCCGTCGTCGGCGGGCTTCATTGCGTCGGGCAAGTTGCGGGCCCTGGCGGTGGCTTCGCCGCAACGGGTCAAGAGCCTGCCGGATGTGCCGACTTACGCGGAACTGGGCTATCCGCAGTTGAACACGCCCAGCTGGTTCGGCCTGGCCGCGCCCAAGGGCACGCCGGCGCCCATCCTGGACAAGCTGAACGCGGCCATCAAGCAGGTGCTGGCCGAACCCGCGGTGGTCGCCGCCATCGAGCAGCAGGGCGCCGTGCCGGACTACACCACGCGTGAACAGTTCGCCGCCGTGATCCAGCATTCCTACACGGTCTGGCAGAAGGTGGTCAACGACATCGGCTTCCAGAAGCTATAAGGCCGGGTGCCTGGCCGTGGCTGTAAGGCTAGTTGCGTGGCGGTGGCTGTAAGGCCAGGAGCCTGTCCGTGCGTTCAGGCGGAGCGACTCCCGGTGCCGGCAGGCGGATCAAGATTTTGAAGCAGGAGCAGGCAAACGATGAATCAGAATGATTTTTCCCACCCCCACGCCGCCCTCGCCATGACGGCGCAGGGCGTGGCAACCGTGGAAATCCGTGACGCTGGCAAGCTGAACATCCTTAGCGCCCGCGTGGTGGAGGGGCTGATCGAGGCGCTCGATCACATCGCCAGCCGCGACGACGTTCGCGTCGTGGTGCTCAGGGCGCAGCAGGAGAAGGCTTTCGTGGCCGGCTCCGATATCAAGGAGATGGCGCATTTCGATCAAGCCGGCGCCATCGGCTACATCGATCGCCTGCGCCAGCTGTGCGATGGCGTGCGCCTGTTGTCCATGCCGGTCATTGCCCGCATTCCGGGCTGGTGCCTGGG
Source organism: Bordetella sp. LUAb4 (assembly GCF_021325795.1). Lineage (GTDB taxonomy): Bacteria > Pseudomonadota > Gammaproteobacteria > Burkholderiales > Burkholderiaceae_B > Bordetella_C. The sequence continues at coordinate 188,512 of NZ_JAHPZX010000004.1, forward strand.
CGGCGGCATGGAGCTGGCGCTGGCCTGCGATCTGCGTATCGCATCCGACCAGGCCCATATGGGCATGCCGGAGGTGAAGGTGGGTGTGCCTTCCATCATCCATGCGGCCATGCTGCCACGCCTGATAGGCAAGGCACGCGCCAACTGGATGCTGTTGACCGGCGAAGTGGTGGATGCGCGCGAGGCCCAGTCCTGGGGTTTGCTCGATCGCGTGGTTGCGCCCGAGGCGCTGGATGCGGAAGTGGACCGGATTGCGGGTATGCTGGCCGGATTGGGCCCGCGCGTGCTGGCCCAGCAGAAGCGCTTGTTGCGCGAATGGGAAGACGAGCCGCTGGAAGTCTCCATCCGTCATGGCGTGCTGGAGTTCGGCACGGCATTCGGCACCGGGGAGCCGGGCCGCTACATGCAGGCCTTCCTGGAGGAAAAAGCGCGCGCGAAAGGTAGCTGATCCATGTCCTATGAATTGAAGGACCTGCGCTTGTTCAAGGCCATCGTGCAGGCCGGCAATCTATCCGCGGGGGCGTCGGCCATGCACATGACGGCGCCGTCCGCCAGCTATCGGCTGAAGAATCTGGAGTACACCGCGGGCAGCCCACTGTTCGTGCGTTCGGCCAAGGGCATGGCGCTGACGCCGGCCGGCGCCGCCCTGGCGCGCCACGCCGACGTGCTGCTGGCCAATCTGCAGGCCATGCAGGAAGAGGTCGGCGCCTACGCCCGCAATCTGAAAGGGCGGATACGTTTATTGGCCAACAGCAGTTCGCTCAACGGTTTCATCATTCCCAGCCTGGCCCGATTCCTGGCGGCCAATTCCCATATCGACGTCGATCTGCAGGAGGCCGACAGCGAGGCCATTGCCGGCGCCATCCGCCGCGGCGACGCGGATATCGGCATATTCGCCGGGCGCGCCCAGGACGCTGAATTGCACTGCGAGCTGTACGCGATCGATCGCCTGATCTGCGCGGCGCCGCCCGATCATCCCCTGGCGGCGCGTGCCCGCATCGGATTCGCGGAGGCCTTGTCGCATGGTTTCGTCTGCATGGACCGGGCCAGCAGCAACTTTCATTTTCTGCGGACGCAGGCGGCCAAGGCGGGCAAGTCCCTGGATGTGCGCGTGCATGCGCATGACTTCGCGTCCGTGCTGTATCTGGTGCGGGCGGGTGTCGGGTTGGCCTTGGTGCCGACCAGCGTGGCCGAGCCGGACCTGCGCGCGGGCACGATGGTGGGCATCGCCTTGCTGGATGCCTGGGCTCTGCGCGACCTGCATCTGGTGACGCGCCAGGATGCGGCAAGCGCGGGCCTGGTGCGGCAATTCGCCGATGTGCTGTTGCACGACCCTCAGGTCACCGCAACGCGCAGCCGGGAACCCGGCGCGCCATGGATGGCCGCCGCCGAACGAGGTTAGTGACAGGGGCCGGGCGGTTCGACGCTAGGCCGGCAGGCGAGGCCGCGGCCGCCGCCAGAACACCACGGTGCCCAGCTGCACCAGACCTGCCGTCACGCCGACCGTCGCGCCGATCTGCCATGCCAGGTCGTAGTTGTGCAGCAGGTCGTAGACATACCCGCCGCCCATCGCGCCCGTGAAGCTGCCCAACTGGTGGCTGCAGAACGCCACGCCGATCAACATGGCCTGCCAGCGCAGGCCGAAGGTCTCGGCGATCCATCCCGAAACCAGCGGTACGACGCCCAGCCACAGGAAGCCCATGACGGCCGCGAAGATCAGGGTCGTCTCGGGCGTGGGCAAATTGTGGAAGTACCAGACCAGCGTCAGGGACCGAAGGATGTAGATAAGTCCCAGCAACGCCTGCTTGTTCCAATGGCCGCCGGCCCAGCCGAAGAACAGGCTGCCCAGGGCATTGAAGCCGCCGATCATGGCCAATGCCTTGGCGGACAACATGGGATCCATGCCGCAAAGGTCGAGATACGTTGGCAGGTGGGTGGTCAGGAAAACCAGCTGCATGCCGCAGACGAAGTAGGCCAGGGCCATGATCACGAATGGCCCGTTGCGCATGGCCATGCCCAGGACCTGCGACGCTGTCATTTCCACGCCGGTGGACGTGCGCGGCGCCGCGGGGCGCGGCAGGCGGTCGACACGGCCGGCGTACCAGGCCGCCGGCAGCATGATCAGGGCCAAGGCGATGAATGACACCGCGCCCAAGCGCCAATGCCAGTGCTGCATGATCACCTGGCCCAAGGGCGCGGCTATCATCGCACCGAGCGAGCCGGCGGACGACACCAGTCCCAGCACCAGGCTGCGCTGCGCCACCGACACGGGGCGTACCGAGACGGCCATCGCCATGCTGCTGCCGGTGGCGGCCAGGGCCGCGCCGATGCACACGCCGGCGCCCACGATCACCATGGGCAAGCCATGCGCGCAAGTCAGCAGCACCAGACCCAGCAGGAACAGGAACGCGCCGCTCATCAACAGCGGCCGGAAGCCAACCCGCGGCACCATGGCGCCCGCGATGGGTTGCAGGATGCCCCAGGCCAGGTTCTGCACGGAGATGGCAATGGTGAAGTCGCTGACGGAGATGCCCAGGTCGCGCGTCAGTGGCGGTACGAATATTCCCAGACTCTGACGCATGCCCATCGAAAGGCTCAGCATGACCGCCGCCCCCAACAGTATCGGAAGGGCGGGACGCAAGGCGGCAAGTTGCTGCATGTCGGTAGGCCGTGGGGGGACGGCTGGCAGAAGATGACCCACCGCGTCTGCGTCAGGCCATCTGGGATGATTGTCTCGGACTTACCGCGTGTCCTAAATATTGGATATGCGGTATATAAATTTTGAAATCACTATACAGGTTATAAGCGCGATAGTCTCGTAACAATTATGTTGCATCGCGCCAAAGGCTCCTTCAGCCGGGCCAGCGCCCGCCCAGCGCCTGGGTAGCCTGCGCCGCGCTTTCCTGCAGCAGCTTGGACATCTTCTTGATTGCGGCTGGCGTGTAGCGTTCCTTCGGGCCCGACAGGGAGATCACCCCGCGGATCTCGTCGTCCGGGCCGAACACCGGACTGGCAACCGCCGCACAGCTGGGATCACGTTCGCCCATGGACGTCATCAGCAGCCCGGCCTTCGCCACGCTTTCGCCATGCACGAAGTAAGCCGTGAGCAGCTTGCCCGCCGCACCTTTGTTCAGGGGCAGCAGGTCACCCGCGCGGATCCGATCCAAGGTCGAATGATGGGAGTCGACCCGCAACAGGCAGATGCGAGATTGCGGGTCGTGGTAAGCATGAAAGGACGCGCTTTCGGTGCCGTGGTCCACCAGCCCCTGCAACAGGGGCTGCATGATTTCGGCCAGGCGGTAAGTGGCCTCGTAGGCGCGTCCCAGGTTGTGGGCATACAGTCCCAAGGCATAACGGCCGTCCGCGCGGCGTACCACCAGATTGCCTTTCTCCAGCGAGGAGATCAGCCGCAGCAAGGTACTTTTGTAGAACCCGGTCGCGCGGGACAGGTCCGCGAGACTGATGGGGTCGGTGCGCTGGGCAATGGCGTCGACGATGGACAAAGCACGCTCAACGGCGGCGACGCCGTCGGTGGTGTCCTGGGGGGCGGCGGTACGGCTCATGAGACGGAATGGGGATGATGGGGGCTAGTGGCCCGAGGCGGTGTCGGTGGCGGCGCCGCCGTCCTCGTCATCGATCACTCGGCTGATGACGGGCCAGTACCGGTCGCCCAGGCCGCGCGCAAGAGCCGCCTCGAACCATTGGTCCACGTTGCGGGCCCCGTGCGCCGGGATGCCGGTCTGTTCGGCCAGCCGCAACGCATAGTTGAGGTCCTTGCGTGCATAGCTGACCGGGAACGCTTTCTCGGGAAATTCACCCGGCAGAATAGCCTTTAAGCCATGGTTGCGCAACGCGAAGCTGTCGGCCGAACCCAGCGTGAAGGTTTCCATGATGACCTTGGGATCGACGCCGGAACGGCGGGCGATGCCGCGTGCCTCGGCAATCGCCGTGACGGTCTCGAACAGCACCATGTTGTTGAGGATCTTGACGACCTGGCCGCTGCCGACACCGCCGCACAGCGTGATTTCATTGGCGAAGGTGGCGATCAGCGGCCGCACGCGTTCGAAGACGTCCGGCTCGGCACCGACCATCACTGACAGGGTGCCGGCTTCGGCGGCCGCGCGCGTGCGCGCCACGGGGGCATCGATGAAGGTGACCTGCTGCTCGGCGAACTCGGCCGACAGTTTGCGCGTGGTGTCCACCGGCGAGGTGCTGGTATCGACGATGATCTGGCCGGGGCGGCAGGCCGCCAACAGCCCCCCTTGACCGTCCTGGCCACGCACCAGCTTTTCGACGATCTCGCCGGAGGGCAGCGAGAGGAAGATGATGTCGCATTCACGGGCCAGCGTGACAACGTCGCCGGCCTGCACGCCATGCGCCGCCAGACGGGCCAGCGGCTCGGGGTTCATGTCGCAGCCCAGCACGGGCAAGCCGCATTTTTGCGCCAGGTTGCGGCAGATGGGCTCGCCCATCACGCCCAGACCGATGAAGCCGACGCGGGTGAAACGACTCATGTTTGTATCTCCAGTATTCAAGTATTGAGAAGCAGGGCCGCGCGCCCTGGCGCTTCGGCATCCCATTTCCTGGTTTGGCGCCGCGCGCCAGAGGCGGCGACAGATTTCGTGTGAGACAGGGGCGTCCGGGGCAAGTCCGGAAGAAACCCGGAAAAAGCCCGGGAAAAAATCCGGCGAAAGTCCGGCGAAAGTCCGGCGGAAGTCCGCGCCGGTTCACTCGGCGTTCCCCCTCATGTCCTACATGGCGAAATAAATACCCTTCGACTGCTGGTACAAGCGCAGGCCGCTGGCGCCTTTCTCGCGCCCGATGCCGCTTTGCTTGAAGCCGCCGAAGGGGGTCGATATCGACAGCTGCTTGTAGGTGTTGATCCATACGCTGCCCGCTTCCAGCTGGCGCGCCACCCGCCACGCGCGGCGGTAGTCCGCTGTCCAGATGCCCGAAGCCAGGCCGTAGACGCTGTCATTGGCCTGCGCGATCAGGTCATCCTCGTCGTCGAAGGGCAGGGCGCACAGCACGGGTCCGAAGATTTCTTCGCGCACGACGTGGGCGTCGGCTTTCAGGCCGCCTATCACCGTGGGCAGATAGAACGCGCCTTGCGCCAGATGATCTTCATCGGGCCGCCCGCCGCCAGTGAGGATTTCGCCGCCGTCTTTCAAGGCGCTGGCCACCATCGATTCGATCTTGTCGCGATGAGCGAATGAAGCGATGGGCCCCATGCCTGCGCCTTGCGCATCGGGTTGATCCACGCGGATGGCACGCGTTCGCGCCAGCAACTTTTCCAGGAAGGCCTGCTGCACCGAACGCTGCACATACAAGCGCGAGCCGGCCACGCAGGATTGGCCGCTGCCTTCGAAGATGCCGCCGATGACGCCCTCGACGGCCGCGTCCAGATCGGCATCGGCACAGACGATGTGCGGCGACTTGCCGCCCAACTCCAGCGCCACCGGCATCAGCTTGTCCGCCGCGACCCGCGCGATGGCGCGCCCACTGGCGGTGCCGCCTGTGAAGGACACCATGCGCACGCCGGGATGTTCGACCAGCAGTTTGCCGGCGCCACTGCCCAGGCCGGTGACCACATTCAGGATGCCCGGCGGGATGCCGGCTTCCAGCGCGATGCGGCCCAGTTCCAGCGCCGGCGACGAAGTCACTTCGGATGGCTTCAGGATGACCGCATTGCCGGCAGCCAGGGCCGGCGCCACTTTCTGCGCCTCCATGGTCAAGGGCGAATTCCAGGGCGTGATCGCCACGATGACGCCATACGGTTCGTACTGCGTCATCGAAAGATAGTTGCCGCGTGGCGGCGTGACCTCGGCCGTGATGGTTTCGCAGACGCCCGCATAGTAGCGGAAGGTAGCGGCGGCGCTGTTCACCTGCGCTTTGCATTCGCTCCAGACCTTGCCGTTCTCGATCATCTGCAGACGCGCCAGCACTTGCGCATTGGCATCGATGCCGTCGGCCATGCGGCGCAGCAAAGCGGCCCGTTGATGCGGCAGCATGTCGCGCCAGGCCTTCTGGCGCACCGCGCGCCAGGCGCTGTCGACGGCGGCATTGACCTGGTCCGCATCGGCCGCGCCGATCTCGAAATTGGTCGCGCCGTTGGCGGGGTTGACCGAGGCGAAGGTCTGCGCGGCGGGCGTCCAGCGCCCGTCGATCAGCAGGGACTTCGGTTGGGAGGATGTCTGGGACATGCGGGTCTCTTCCAATGGGTGGATGTTCTGTATCGCGTGGCTTCATGCGGGTTTGCGGCGGGGCCGGCGGCCTCGCGCAGACGTACCCGGAATGCTGTTTGGGATGCGGCAAGGGAAAACCCTGGACAAGCACAAACGACGCGACAAATCTAAAAAAAGCTATAAAATAGAATACATGTTCTGTTCAACAGAACACTAAGAATATACAAACCCTTCATCGAAAACAAGAGGAGACAACTCGATGAAACACAATCATGGGCACATCGTGACGCGGCGTCCGCGAGTTCAACAAAGCGCTTCGCGCCGCGGGTTGATGGTGGCGCTTGTCGCCGCGTGTACGGTGTTGAGTACCGCGCTGTTGCCTGTTGGCCAGGCACGCGCCGACAGCTATCCTTCCAAGCCGGTCACCATGATCGTGCCGTATCCCGCGGGCGGTGCCACCGATGTAGTGGCGCGCGCCATCGCGGAGAAGTTGACCGGGACGTGGAAGCAGTCGGTAATCGTGGAAAACCGCGCGGGCGCGGGCACCACCATCGGTGCCGGCACCGTGGCGCGCGCGGCCGGTGACGGCTATACCTTGTTCATGACGACATCGGCCCACACCATCAGCGGCCATATCTATGACAAGCTCAACTACGATCCGGTCAAGGATTTCGCGCCGATCACGCTGGTGACCAAGGTGCCGCTGGTGCTGGTGGTCAATCCCGCCGTGCCGGCCAAGACGTTGCCGGAGTTCCTGGCGTACCTGAAGAAAGACGGCGCCAGCGTGAATTTCGCCTCGCCCGGTAACGGTACCGCGCAGCATTTGAGCGGCGAGCTGTTCAAGATCGCCACCAAGTCGGCTATCACCCATGTGCCGTATCGCGGCGACGCGCCGGCCTTCACGGATCTGGTCGGCGGCCAGGTGCAGATGATGTTGGCGACGATCACATCGGCCTTGCCGTTGATCCATGCCGGCAAGCTGCGCGCCTTGGCCGTGGCCAATGGCAAGCGCGTACAGGCGCTCGCGGATGTGCCCACTTTCGCGGAAGCGGGCATGCCCGGTTTCGAAGCGGCGACCTGGTTCGGTCTTCTGGCGCCCGCCTCGATGAAGCCTGAATTGCAGCAGCGTATCTATAAGGACGTGTCGGCCATCGTCGCCACGCCCGAAATGCAGCGCCGCATCGAGGACCTGGGCGGCGACGTGGTCAACAGCACGCCTGAAGCCTTCGCGGCATTCATGCAGGAAGAAACGGCCAAGTGGGGCAAGGCCGTCAAGGCCAGCGGCATGGCGCCGCAATAGCAGCGGAAGGACCGCGCAACGAACCGCGGCCTGACAAGAACGGAGGAGACAAGGATGGAGACTACGCACGACCAGAGCCACGACCCGGGCCGCGACCTGGAAGCCGGCGCGGCGTTGGCGCGGCGATTCATCGCCGTCGCGCAGGGCTATGCCCGGCAGCGCCGCTGCAATGTCGAGATGCTGTTGCGGTTCGGCGCGACGCCGGTACACGTGTCGGTCCGCGAGGGCAGGGTGACGCAGGCGGCGGTGCCGACGCTACCGCTGGATTCCTGGGACTTCGCGCTTAGCGCCGACGCCGATGCATGGCAGCGTTTCTGGGAACCGATGCCGGCGCCAGGCTGGCATGACATCTTCGCGCTGAGCAAGCGGGGCGCGCTGCGCATCGACGGCAATCTGCAGCCCTTCATGGCCAATCTGCAATTCGTCAAAGACCTGGTGGCCTTGGGCCGGGAGAGCATGTGATGACGACGCCGACGCAACACAAGACACCGGCGCCACAAGCAACACCGGCGCCACAAGCAACCCCAGCCATGCCCGCGCATATCGAACCCATCCTTGGCCGCTATCTGCACATGGAGGTAGACGGACAGCCGCATCGCATCTATTTCGAAGAGGCGGGCCAGGGCATCCCGCTGGTATGCCTGCACACCGCCGGCGCCGACGGCCGGCAATACCGTCACATGCTGTGCGACGAGGCCGTGACCAGCCGCTTTCGCGTCATCGCTTTCGATCTGCCCTGGCATGGCAAGTCCTATCCGCCCGTCGGCTGGGAGCAGAGCGAGTATCAACTGACGACGGATCGCTACGTGGCGATCATCATGGCTTTCTGCCAGGCGCTGGACCTGCAGGCGCCGGCCCTGATTGGCTGCTCGATCGGCGGGCGCATCGTGCTGGAGCTGGCCAATCGCCACAGTGATGACTTCCGCGCCCTGATAGGCGTGGAAGCCGCGGATCACCAGCAGCCCTGGTATGACACCAGTTGGTTGAACCGCCCGGACGTGCATGGCGGCGAAGTCTGCGCCGCGCTGGTGTCAGGGCTGGTCGCGCCGCAATCGCCCGCCGAGCATCGCCACGAAACCCTGTGGCAGTACATGCAGGGCGGCCCGGGCGTGTTCCGCGGCGATCTGCATTTCTATCGCGTGGACAGCGACTTGCGGGGCCGTCTGGGTGGCATCCGCACGGACTTGTGTCCACTTTATCTGATGACGGGCGAATACGATTTTTCCTGCTCGCCGGAAGACACCGAGCGCACGGCTGCCAGTATTGCCGGCGCCCAGGTCACCGTCATGCGCGAAGTGGGCCATTTTCCCATGAGTGAAAACCCGGCGCAGTTCCGGCGTTACCTGCTGCCGGTGCTGGATCGCATTCATGCCGGCAAGGTGTGATCAGAACGCTGGCCGATAAGAAACAGGAAAACAGGCCTGGCAAGAACAGGCTTGACCTGAAATGAAGTTTCGACTGGAACCGGGGCGCGGGCCCCGTCCACCGCTTTGCCAGACACCATCACCAGGAGACGACAATAATGAAGAAACAGATCTTAGCGGCGTGATCGCGGCCCTGTCCATCGGCGGGGCAACACAGGCGCAAGCGCAAGCGCAGGACACGGTTACCTTGGGTGCGTTGGTCACCCTCTCGGGCGCGGGCGCGGCATGGGGCCAGGGCATGAAGAATGCCGCGGAAATCGCCGCTGACCAGGTCAACAAGGCGGGCGGCCTGGAAGTGGGCGGCAAGAAATACCAGGTCAAGGTCGTGGCCTACGACGACAAGTACCAGGCCAATGAAGCCGTCACCGTCGCCAATCGCCTGGTATTCGAGGACAAGGTCAAGTACATCATCGGCCCCGTGGGTTCGGCACCGGTGCTGGCCATTCAACCGATCACGGAAAAGAATGGCGTCATCCTGATGACGCTGGGCTTCACCGCGAAGGCCTTGGCGGCGGACAAGCCTTATACCTTCCGTCCCAATGTCACGACGGCGGAAGTCTCGCAGCCGCAGATCGATTGGCTGGTCAAGCATGAAGGCCTCAAGAAGGTGGGTGCGCTGTTTCCCAATGACGAGACCGGGCAGCAGATCGCGCAGGACCTGGCCGGCGCTTACAAGAAAGCGGGCGCTGACCTGGCGGCCAAGGAATTCTTCGAACGCGACCGCGTGGACTTCGTGCCCATGCTCACGCGCATGTTGGCCAGCGGCATCGACGCCATCGAACTGGACGGCAACTCGCCGGCCACCGCAGGCATGATCGTCAAGCAGGCGCGCGAGCTTGGCTATACCGGCAAGATCGTGCGTACCGGCGGACCCGCCACGCAGGAAATCATCAACGTGGCCGGCAAGTCGTCGACGCAAGGCATGTTCGTGCATACGCCGGTGGATCCCGAACTGGCTTCCACCAAGGCCTACGCCGCGCTCTATGCCGCGAAATACAAGCAGCCCATGAACGGCTTCAGCCCGGCCTTCTATGACGGCACCAATCTGCTGTTCGAGGCCATGCGCCGCGCCGGCACGGTCAGCGATACCGACAAGGTGCGCAAGGAACTGGAGAAGATCAGCGGCTATGACGGCGCGCTGGGCAAGCTGAACTGGACCGGCAAGGCCATGTACGGCATCGATCATCAACTCGACGCACCGTTCTACGTAGCCGAGGTGAAGGATGGCAAGGAAGTCATCCGCGCCCGCTGCACGGTGTCCGGTTGCCAGTGAGGCGCCTGTGGACTGGACTTTATTGGCGACGCAGGCCACGGTCAACGGCCTGATCATCGGGCTGTTGTATCTGCTGATGGCGGTAGGCTTCACCCTGGTGTTCGGGGTGATGCGCATGGTGAACTTCGCGCATGGCGAGTTCTACATGCTGGGCGCCTTCGGTGCCTACTTCCTGACCAGCGCCCTGGAGCTGCCCTTCATCGCGGCGGTGGCGGTGACCTTCGCCGGCGCGGTGGCCGGCGGCGCGCTGCTGGAATGGGGCGTGCTGCAACCGTTCAGGCGCGATGAGCTCAACGGCATGATCGCCACCATCGGCCTGGCCATGATTCTGCAGAACGTGGCCTTGATGTTCTTCGGCCCCGATCCGCTGTCCATGCCTCCCGTGGCCGAAGGCGTCACGCGTCTGGGCAAGGTGGTGATTCCGACCGCGCGTCTGTACGTGGTGCTGTTCGCATGCCTGGTGCTGGCGCTGCTCTATGGCTTCCTGCGTTATTCGCGGCCGGGGCGGGCCTTGCGCGCGGTGGTGGAAGACAGCGAGATCGCTTCCATTCAGGGCATCCGCTCGCGCATCTATTACCCCTTGGGCTTCGGCCTGGGCGTGGGCCTGGCGGCGGTGGCGGGCGCGTTGATGGCGCCACTGTTCTCGGTGTCGCCCTTCGTCGGCGCGGCGCCGCTGCTGAAGGCTTTCATCGTGGTGATCCTGGGTGGGCTGGGCAGCATTCCCGGCGCGGCCGCCGCGGGCCTGTTGCTGGGTCTGGTGGAAAGCTATGCCAGCCTGCTGCTGTCGGGCAGTACGGCGGACATGCTGATCTTCGCCATCGTCATCGTGATGCTGGTGGCACGGCCCAAGGGCCTGCTGGGCCGGGGAGAGGTCTGACATGAATACGCTCGTTTTTCCCGCGACCGCGCGGGAGCACCGCGGCCGCGCCGCGACCGCCGGCCTGCTACTGCTGGCCGTCGCGGCGGTACTGCCGTGGTTCGGTGGTCCCTTCGTATTGCATCTGGCCATCCTGACCTGCCTGAATGCCGTGATGGTTTGCGGCCTGGCCTTGATCGCGCGTTGCGGCCAGTTGTCGCTGGGGCATGCCGCCTTCGTCGCCATCGGCGCCTACGTGTCGGTGCTGGCGGACCGTTCGTGGCAATGGTCTTTCCTGCCCGCCGCCGCGCTGGGCGCCTTGGCCGCGGGCTTGGTGGCCTTGTTGCTCGGGTGGGTGATCCTGCGTCTGCGCGGGGTGTATTTCGTGCTGGTGACCTTTGCCTTCGGCGAACTGCTGCGCCTGGTCTTGCTGGACGGCGCGTCCGTGACGGGCGGAGCCAACGGCATCGCGGGCATTGGGCCGGTGTCGGTGCCGGGCTTTGTCTTCGATACGCGCGCGAGCTTCTACGGCCTGGCCCTGGCGGCGGCCCTGGCGTCCACCTGGGCGCTGGCGCGTTTGTTCAAGCGCCCCTTGGGCCACGCCATCGACGCGGTGTCGGACAATCCGGCCCTGGCCGAATCCACGGGCCTGAACGTGCATCGCATCCAGGTGCTGGCCTTCATCGGCGGCTGCCTGCTGGCGGCGGCCGGGGGCGCGTTGCAGTCCCGCTATATCGGCTACGTGTCGCCGGAGTCCTTCAATACCAGCATTTCAGTGGGCTTCATCATCATGCTGGTGATAGGTGGCCGGCGGTCGATCTGGGGACCGCTGGTGGGTGCCATGGTGCTCACGCCTTTGCCGGAGCTGTTCCGCGGCGCGGTGCAGACCCAGCATATTTTCTACGGCGCGGCGCTGATCCTGATCCTGCGCTTCCTGCCGGGCGGTCTTGCAAGCCTGCCGGCGCGCGTCGCCGCCGCGTGCCGCGGACGCCATTCCAAGGAGCAGCCATGACGGGCGCTTTGCTGCAAGTGGATAATCTGTCGCGCCGTTTCGGTGGCCTGGCGGCTTTGCGCGGCCTGTCGTTTTCGGTGAGCGAGGGTGAGATCGTCGGTTTGATCGGCCCCAACGGCGCCGGCAAGACGACGGCCTTCAATGTGATCAGCGGTACCTTGCCGGCCAGTGGTGGACAGGTGCGGTTCAATGGCGTCGACCTTACCGGCGGGCCGCCCAGCCGCGCCGTGGGGCACGGCCTGGTGCGCACTTTCCAATCGGCGGCCACCTACCCGGACGTGTCCGTGGCGGAGAACGTGTATCGCGGCCTGCTGCCGCGCATCGCCGGCACCGTGCTGCAGCGCCGTGCCGGCCACGTCGAAGGGCAGTTGCGGATGGATCAGGTGCCTGCGGAAATCCAGGCCTTGCTGACCATGACGGATCTGTCGGCCTGGGCCGCCGCGCCCGCCGGCAGCCTGGCCTATGGCCTGCAGAAAAAGCTGGGCATCGCCGTGGCCCTGGCGGCACGGCCACGCATGCTGTTATTGGACGAGCCGGCGGCGGGCCTCAATCACGAGGAATGCAATGAACTGGGCCGTCTGCTGCAGCGCCTGCGCGATCAGCAGGGGCTGACGCTGCTGCTGGTCGAACATCACATGGCCCTGGTGATGGCTTTGTGCCAGCGCATCGTCGTGCTGGTGCAGGGCGAGAAAATCGCCGAAGGCACGCCTGCCGAAGTACGGGCCGATCCGGCCGTGATCGAAGCCTATCTGGGAGCACCCGACTATGCCCATGCTTGAAGTCGACAACCTGACCGTGCGTTACGGCCGCCTGGAGGCCGTGCGGGCCGCCAGCTTCCGGGTGCACGCGGGCCAGATCGTGGCGTTGATCGGTTCGAACGGCGCGGGCAAAAGCTCGTCGTTGAAAGCGGTGATCGGCCTGGCGCCGGCCGCGTCGGGCCGCATTCGCCTGGACGGCAACGATATCACCACGCTGGCGCCGGCGGCGCGGGTGGCGGCTGGCCTGGCATTGTCGCCCGAAGGCCGCCGGCTGTTCGGTCGCATGTCGGTACAGGACAATCTGCTGGCCGGCGCGCATGCGGTGCGTTCCAGCGCGTTGCGCAAACGCACGCTGGATGAAATCTATGCCTTGTTTCCCCGCGTGCTGGAGCGCCGCGCGCAGTTGGCCGGATCGCTGTCCGGTGGCGAACAGCAAATGGTGGCCATCGGCCGCGCCATGATGGCCAATCCGCGGTTGTTGATGTTGGACGAGCCTTCTTTGGGCATTGCACCCAAGATCGTGGCGGAGATCGCGGGGGCCATCGAACGCATCAATCGGGAAAAGCAGTTGGCCATTGTGCTGGTGGAGCAGAATGCACGGTTGGCGCTACGCCTGTCGCATCAGGCTTATGCGCTGGAGCATGGTGAAATCGTGCGGTCGGGGCAGGGCGCCGAACTGCTGGCCGATCCTTTCGTGCAGAAAGCCTACCTGGGGGTGTGAAGTGGAATATGAGATCTACGCCTTGCGTTATGCCCATATGGCGCGCCAGCGGCGCGACAATTTCCTTGGCGGCGATCCGCATGAAGGACCCATGCCCATGGATTTCTTCGTCTGGCTGTTGCGCGCGCCGGGGCATGTGGTGCTGGTGGACACTGGGTTCAACGCGGCCACGGCGGCACGGCGGCGGCGCGAGTTGATGCGCTGCCCCATCGAGGCGTTGCAAGCCCTGGGGTTGCGGCCGGAGGATGTCGATGATGTGGTGGTGACGCATCTGCATTACGACCACGCGGGGAATCTGGACAAGCTGCCGCGCGCCCGTTTCCACGTGCAGGATGGCGAGATGGATTACGCCACGGGGCGTTGCATGTGCCATGAACCCTTGCGCCATGCGTACGAAGTGGAGGACGTGATCACGCTGCTGCGGCGGGTCTACGAAGACCGTGTCGTGTTCCACGATGGCGACGATGCGATCTCGGACGGATTGCAATTGCTGAAGATCGGCGGGCACACCAGGGGTCTGCAATCCCTGCGCGTGCGCACGCGGCGCGGGTGGGTGGTGCTGGCTTCCGACGCCAGTCACTATTACGAGAACATGGAGCGGTCGCGGCCTTTTCCCATCGTTTACAACACGGGCGACATGTTGGCCGGCTACGGGCGCCTGCGCGCCGCGGCGGACGGGCCGGATCACATCGTCCCAGGACATGATCCGGAAGTCCTGAAAATTTATCCGACGGTGGCGGGTAACGCCGATATCGTTGCTCTGCACGAGCCGCCGCGGGGAAGGAAGGATGGGGCCTTGGGCCAGCAACGTTAACGGCCAGAGCGTCGTAGTCACCGCCTGAGGGGCGCATGACACGTCAGTGCCGGGCCCGCAAATAAAGGGTCTCGGCAACTAGACGATTTGGACGCCTATGGAAGCGCGCTTGGCACGATTATTTCGTTTCCTGTTACGTTGTTTTGATTATTTCGCATCAAATAACTGAATCACGCGAATTGTTTCCTCATAGAATTCACGATTCCTTAGCCCCTGGATACATGCTGCAAGATGGAATCGACAATGATGGTGAAGTCGCTGTGGTCAGTTCGCGCTGAGATCGGCCGTCCGAAAGCCCTGACCGCGTTGGTCGCCGCCGCGCTGACCGTGGCCTATGCGGCATTGCCGGGTACGGCATTGGCCGATGGTGGCCGGGGATCGACGACCCTCTTCAGCCAACCGGGTGGCGCGGGCGGAATTGACGGCGATGCAGCGTCAGCCACCGGCAAAATGGGCAATACGCTTTCGAACCCCTTGGGTTCCGCGGGCGGTGGCGGCGGGGTCAATTTGACGACGGGGGCAGGCGCCGCGGGCGGCGCGCGGGGCATCGGGTCGACCGGAACGCAAACGGCGGGAGGGGCCGCTGGCGCCACCGGCGCAACGGCCGCAACGTATACGACCGCGCAGACCGTCACTAGTAATTTCACTGCTGGAAATGGCGGGGCCGGCTCCGCCAGCAATGCCGCCACGACGTTGGGCGGCGGCGGGGGCGGCGGCGTGGGTATCAGCACGACAGCCGATCTGGTCATCGCCGCCGGAACCATCACGGGTGGGCGTGGGTACACCGGGATGAACGTCGGCAGCGGCGGCGGGGGCGTGGGCATTTTTTCATCCGCGCATGTCACCGTGCAGGCAGGTGGCCGGGTCGTCGGCGGCGCGGGGGGCGGCACCGCTTCGCTAGGGGGCGCCGGTGGTGGTGGTGGCATGGGCGTACTGCTCACGGCGGGCGGCGGCCTGGACAACTACGGAACCATCATAGGGGGTGATGGCGGCACCGCGTCCACGACTGGGTTTACCGGCGGTGGTGGCGGTGACGGCGGCGCGGGCGTGCAATTGACCGCGGCCGGCATCGTCTTCAATGCTGGCGCGATCACCGGCGGCGTGGGTGGGCGAGGTCCTGGCAATACCACGGGAGCTCCAGGCGGTGCAGGCGTACGCTTCAGCGCCGGCGGTTCCCTGTTGAATACGGGGACCATTACCGGTGGCGCGGGCGGCGGCGCCGTAACGGGGGGCGCGGGTGCCACGGGCGGAGCCGGGGTGTTGTTTTCCGCGGGTGGCACGGTCGTCAACCAAGGCACGATCCTTGGCGGTAACGGCGGAAGTTCCGGGTCCGGCATCGGTGGCGCGGGAGGGGTAGGCATCCAGGGTCGTGACGTGACGATCATCAACGCGGGCCTCATCCGCGGCGCGGTCAGCGGCGGGCCGGGTACGAGTACGCAGGCGGCCGCCATCCAATTCACCGGCGGCGTCAACGTCCTGGAAATCCAGGCCGGCTCGGTGTTGAACGGTAACGCGCTTGCGTACAGCAGCGCCGATACGCTACGTCTGGGCGGCGACACCGACAGCAGCTTCGACGTGGCGTCGCTGGGCGCGGCCGCCAGCGGCGCGCAATACCAAGGATTTGGTGTTTACGAAAAAAGCGGCGCCAGCACCTGGGCGCTCACCGGCACGACGGCGATGAGCACGTCGTGGACCGTCACCGGTGGCGCCTTGTCGATCAGCGATGATGCCACCTTGGGCGCGGCCAGCGGCACACTGACCCTGAACGGCGGCACGCTGCAAAACACGGCGGCCATCGCTGCAAGCCGCGCCATCGTGTTGGATACCTTGGGCGGCACCTTGCAGACCGACGCGGACTACACCAACACTGGCATCATCTCCGGCGCCGGCGGCCTGACCAAGACCGGCGCGGCTACGCTGACGCTCGGCGGTGCCAATACCTATGCCGGCGGGACCACGATCACGGCCGGCACGGTAGCGATCAGTGCCAACGAAAACCTGGGTGCCGCGCAGAGCAGCGTAGTCCTGAATGGTGGGACCCTGCAGACGACGGTGGCCATGTCCATCAACCGCAACATCGTGCTCGGCGCCGATGGCGGCACGCTGCGCACCGATGCGGACTTGAGCAATGGCGGCGAGATTTCCGGCGTGGGCGGCCTGACCAAGACGGGTGTGGGCACGTTGACGCTGACCGGTCCCATTACTTATCTGGGGACCACCACCATCCAGGAAGGCACGTTGTTGTCGCCCGCCGTCAACCTGGGCGGCAACGACATCACCAACAATGGCACGCTGGCCGTGCAACAGGACAGCGCTGGCCAGTTGGACGGTGCCATCAACGGTACGGGCAACCTGATCAAGCTGGGCACGGGTCGATTGAACCTGACCGGCGGTGGCGATATGTCCGGCACGACTTACGTCCAGGCGGGCACGTTGTCCATCAACAGCAGCCTGGCCAATTCGTCGATCGAGGTCGACGCCGGTGGCACCTTGGGCGGCAACGGCACCGTGGGTGCGACCACCGTGCGCGGCGGCGGCCGTATCGCCCCGGGCAATTCGGTCGGCACGCTGCGCGTCAACGGCAACTTCGTCCAGGAGACGGGGTCGACCTATGTGGTCGAATTCGACAACACGTCGTCGGATCAGATCGCCGTCAGCGGTACGGCTACCGTGCAGCCGGGGGCGGGACTGACCGCGGTCAATACTGACAGCAGCGGTTCGCTTCTCAAGGCCGGTACCAAGTACACCGTGCTGAGCACGACAGGCGGCCTGACAGGCACCTACAGCCTGAACCAAACGCCGCTGACGGCGTTCCTGGGGGTGAGGGACAGCTATGACGCCAATAATGCCTACCTGACGGTGGTGCAGGTGCGTGATCCCGCTGACGCCGCCACCACGCCGAACCAGGAAGCCACCGCTGGCGGTTCCACTGGCAGCGTGGTGTCGGACGTCGTGCTCAACTCACCGACCGATGACGCTGCGCGCAATACGCTGGACCAATTGTCCGGCGCGGCGCTGGCCTCGGCCAAGGGTGCGATGGTGTACGACAGCCGCTATTCGCGCGACCTGGCCATCGACCGGCTGCGCAACGCGTTCTGCACGGTGGGCGCGCAGAGTGACAGCCGCGGCGCCAGCGCGGCGGATGATGCGGCCAATCGAGCGGGCAGGCTGGGCTCCTGCGGCAACGGCGACGCCGCGGGCCGCGTCGCGTGGGGCCAGACCTGGGGCGGCTGGGGCCATACCAACGGCAATGGCAACGCCAGCGGCATCGACCGCGATTCGGCGGGTTTCGTGGTGGGCATGGACGTACCGGTGGGATCGTGGCGCGTGGGCGGCCTGACCGGCTACAGCCATGGCCGCTACAAGGTGGACGACCAGAACGCGCGTACCGAAAGCGACGACTTCCATCTGGGCGTCTATGGCGGCACGCAATGGGGAGCCCTGGCGTTGCGGCTGGGCGGCGTCTACACCTTCCACGACATCAACTCGGGCCGCGACGTCAACGTGGCGACGGTCGGTGGCCGCATGAAGGCGGACTACCAGGCCAATACCACGCAGGCGTTTGGCGAATTGGGCTATCAGCTGAAGGCAGGGCCGGTAGCGCTGGAGCCTTTCGTCAATCTGGCCTACGTCAACCTGCATACCAACGCGTTCAACGAGCGTGGCGGCGAGGCGGCATTGAGCAGCCGTTCCGACAATACCTCGACGTCGTTTTCCACGCTGGGCTTACGAGCCTCGTCCGACCTGCAATTGGGCAAGGTCGATGCAACGGTACGCGGCCTGGTGGGCTGGCGGCGCGCTTATGGCGACGTCACGCCGAAGTCCAAGGTGTCGTTCAATGGCGGCGATACCTTCACGGTCAGCGGCGTGCCTATCGGCAAGGATGCCGCCGTGATTGGCGCCGGGCTGGATCTGCACATCACGCCGCGCGTCACCGCCGGCGTGGCCTTCGATGGCCAATTCGGCAGCGGCGCCAGCGACCGCACGGTGAGCGGCACCATCAGGGTGGTGTTCTAAACGGTTTAGCGGGGGTAGCTTTACAGCATGGCGATACGCTTGCGTTCGATCAACTCAAAATCGATCTTGGCGCCCAGCCCGGGCGCTTGCGGCGCGCGGACGTAGCCGTCGGCATCGGGCTCGATGTCCTCTTCCATCCCGTACTTCTGCGCACCACCCGGCAGCAGCACCTCGAAGTACTCGGTGTTCTTCAAGGCCATGGCCACATGCAATTGCGCCAGGTTGTTGAGTGAATTACCGCCGTGGTGGATTTCGTAGTTCATGCGAAACGCTTCAGCCAGATGCGCCGTCTTCAGCATATTGGTGATGCCACCCTTGTTCGGCACATCGCCGCGCAGGAAGTCGGTGGCGCTTTGCTGGATCCAGGGCACGTAGGAATCCAGGCCGGCGGCAGGCGCTTCCGTGGCCATGATGGGAATATGCAGTTGCTGCTTGAGCTTGACGTAGTTGTACAGATCCGAATCCTGCAATGGATCTTCGTACCAGTAATAGTTGAGATCCTCGAGGGCGCGGCCCACGCGCACGGCTTCCGGATATTGATAGGCCCATGCCGCGTCCAGCATCAGCAGATAGTCGTCGCCCACCGCGCGGCGCACGGCCTGGCACACGCGGATGTCTTCCTGCCAGGGATGCGGGGGATGGATCTTGTAGGCCGCCCAGTTGCGCGACTGGTACAGCAAGGCTTCCTCGGCATATTCCTCGGCGCAATCCAGGATCATCGAGCTGGCATAGGCCTTGATCTTGTCGCGGAAGCCGCCGATCAGGCGGTGGACAGGCAGGCCGGCCGCCTTGCCCGCGATGTCCCACAGGGCGACGTCGCAGGCACCGATGGTGCGCACATTGGATGTGCGCACACGGCGCCACATGGCCTGGAACAGGCGTTCGCGGTCCAGCGGATCCTGTCCCATGAGAATGGGCTTCAGATATTTGATGATGTTGGCGCCATCCATATCGGCCGGCCAGTAGGCCGAGCCCAGGAAGGCGTGTCCGGTGATGCCGTCGTCGGTGTGGATCGCCAGCAGGCCCAGCTTGCTGGAGCCGGCGAACTTGCCTGTATGCGCGGCGTAGCTGGTCGGCGGGATGTCGTCCCAGGCGAACAGGGTGAGCGTGACGTTATCGATTTTCATGGGTGGTCGTTCAGCGTTTGTCGGTGTATAGGCGCATGCCTTCCTGCACGCCGGCGCGCGCGGCCATGCGGTCGCCCCAGGCGGCCAGGGCAGGGAAGTCGCCGGCCGGCAGGGCGTCACGGCGCAGCGCGTAATTGGGATACAGCATGAAGTCGGCGAAGCTGAGCGATCCCACCAGATAATCACGCCCTTGCAGCTGTTTTTCGGCAATGCCGAAGTAGCGCAGGAAACGCTTGCGGAACAATTCGATGGTGCTCGGCACTTTTTCCGGCGCGACGTTTTCCACCTGGTTCATGGCGGCGCTGGTGCCGGCGATGTCGCTGGCGGCTTGCATGCACCATTGCATGGCGTGGGAATAATCAGCGGGATCGGCCGGGATATGGCGTCCTGCTTTTTGGCAGGCGTACAGCACGATGGCGCCGGATTGCGCCAGCACCAGCGGCTGCCCACCGGGCCCATCGGGATCGACGATAGCGGGGATCTGGCCGGCGGGGTTGATGCGCAGATAGTCCGGCGCCTTGTTGGCGCCGGCGCCCACGTCTATCGGAATCACGCGATGCGGCAGGCCGCATTCAGCCATGGCGATGGTGGCGCGCAAGCCGTTGGTGGTGCGCCAGGCGTAGACATCTATCATCGATCGATTCTCCTTTCTTACAACGACTGCTGGGTAGGTTGCCCTGGCTTGGCGGCCAGGGTGTATGGCTATGGGTGGCCAAGCCGCCGCGGCGAGGGCCTGGACGCAGTATCTGGACGCAATCGACTACGTGCTTGTTCTATTCCACGTGCACCTTGGCCGATTTGATCAACGCGGCCCAGTCCGTCGACTCCTTGTCCAGCCATTGCTTGTAGGCTTCGGCGGACTGATCCACCGGCGCCACCATCATCTTGCGCAAGGTGGCCTGGGTGTCCGGCTGGCGCATGAAAGCCACGACGGCGGCGTTGATGGCGGCGACCGTCTTGGGCGGCGTGTTGGGTGGGGCGAACAGGCCTTGCGAGATCATGGAGGTGAAGCCGGGCACGCCGGATTCACTGATGGTGGGAACGTCGGGCGCGTCGGGCGACCGCTCGGGCGTGGCGATGGCCAGCGCGCGCAGCTTGCCGGCGTGCAAGAGTTCGAGCACCGACGGCAGGCCGGTGAAGACCATGTCCAGGTGGCCACCCGCCGTGTCGGTGATGGCCGGGCCGCTGCCCTTGTACGGGACGTGCACCAGCTTGATCTTGGCGTCTTCCATCAGTTTTTCGGCGGTCAGGTGGGTGATGCTGCCCGTGCCGGCCGAGCCGATGGTCAAGGTGCCCGGCGCTTTGCGCGCGGCCGCGAGCACGTCCTGGAAAGTCTTGAAGCGGGAATTGGCCGCCACCACCAGCACGTTGCCGAACATCGCCAGATTGGCCACGGGTACCAGGTCGCTGCGCTTGTATTGCAGGTTGGGGTACAGCGCTGGCACGATGGTGTAGACGGCGGAGTCGGCCACCAGCAGCATCTTGTCCTCCGGCCGGGAACGGATCACCGTCTCCGTGCCGATGATGCCGCCCGCGCCCGCGCGGTTTTCGACGATGACATTTTCATTGAGTGCCTTGCCCAGCCCCGGCGCGACCAGGCGGGCGAAGAGGTCGGACCCGCCGCCCGGATTGAAGGGGACCACGACACGAATGGGATTGCCGGCCTGCGCCAGCGCTTGTGCGGTGGGAAGGGCGAGGGCGCAAAGGCCCAGCGCAAGGCAGGTGGCGGCTCGGAAGAGGGGGGCGCTTTGCAGGCGCGAGGCTCGCATCAATTTGTTCATCATCGCTTGTCTCCGTGGTTTTTATAGGCACTGCGAAATGGCACTGCTTGAATCACGCCGTCTAGCGCAAGGTTGCTGCATGTGCAGCTACTTTTAGTAACTCGCAGCCTTCGTCGACCCGTCCGCAGGGGTCTGGTCTTGTCTCCATAAGCATGATTTTTTGGCTAAATTACATCATTGTTAAGTTGTAAGGCAACTGGTGTTTTCGCCGCCATACGGCATGCGCCATGGGCGATATACTGGCCCCCAAAAAATCCCTGCCATGAAGAAAGCTCGAAACGAATTACCTCAGCCCAGCACCGAACCCGGCACGCCCGCGCCGGCGGATGCCGCACGCCCCGCCGATGCCTCGCTGTCGTCACATCCACCGCGTAACGCCGAAGGTTTCCGCATTCCCGAACGCCCGCCGCGTCTGGCCGACCAGCTTTATGACCAGCTGCTGCAGCAGATCATCCAGGGCAAGTATCCGGAGGAAAGCCGGCTGCCTTCGGAATTCGATTTATGCGCGGCATTTGGCGTATCGCGGCCCGTGGTGCGTGAAGCGCTGTTTCGCCTGCAGACCGACGGCGTCGTCGTGTCGCAACGCGGTGCGGGCTCCTACGTAAGACGTCGTCCCAGCCCGGAACTGGTGCGTCTGGCGCCCATCGGTGGCCTGGCTGAACTGGTCCGCTGCATGGAATTGCGCCGCGCCATCGAAGGCGACGCCGCCTACATGGCGGCCTTGCGCCGCAACGACGACGACCTGGCCGCGATGGAATCCGCGCTGACCGATATGCAGCGCGCGCTGGACAATCGCCAAGTCGGCAATGAAGCGGACTTCCGCTTTCACCAAGCCATCGCACTGGCATGCCGCAACGATCTCTTCGTGACGGCGTTGCAGTCGCTGGCTACGCAGATCTTCGACTACATGCGCGTGATGCGCAGCCTGGCGCTGGCCAGTGCGGCAAGCCGCGGCCGGCAGGTGCAGCGTGAGCACGAACGCATCTTTCAGGCGATCCGGGACGAGAAGCCGGACGAGGCGCGCGACGCCATGCGTGAACACATCAACAATTCGCGCATGCGCACGCTGGACGAGACATTCGCGCCCTGACCAGGCAGGGTGCAGGCCGCGATCGCGGCCCTTTCCGTATTTGATGCCGGACAGGCGCCGGGCCTGTCGCTGTGGGTCCCGAATCGCTTGAGTGGCGCGAATCTGCAACATCGCATAATCCGCGGCACATCTGCATTCAAAGATACTGAAAATCATTCTTGAATCGCGGTCCTATTTATTGGGATATTACGTGCCGATAAATAAGGCTGTTTGTATTTTTCATCAGTCAATCGCACGTGTAATGCGCGCGAATACCAGCTTTTCCAGGCCACGCAGGAACTTTTCACGTAAAAATTCCACGTGAAATTACGCATCGTTACTCAGCTAAAAGTAAGCGAAACTTTTGTGTAGGATTTTTCCTGTTCCATTAGAAAAGAGTTAACATTCGGTCGCGATCGATTAATGAATTGCCGATTGCTTCGTAGTGCTTTTCTCGTTTTGCTGCAACAGCGACCAACCCTTTTTGGTCGTTCACTGAGCTGTCATTTGTGCAGTTTTGGCAAGGCATGGCCGCGGTGCAGGGTGGGGACATGGACATCGTCCATGTGCAGTTCCGGAAGCGATCTCGCGTTTTTTCTCAAATCATCAGGGTACTGATGCGAGGCGATACCGAGTGCCGACTCGCGTCAGTGTCCTGGACACTAGCGAAAACATCCATGTCCAATGACGATCAAGAACCGCGGCGCAAGTTTTTGCGCCAGGTGATATCCATCGTTCCAGCTTCGACGCTGGCAACGGGCGCGGCGCTCACGCAGACGGCCTGTAGCACCGAAACGTCGACCACGACGGCCGCCGCCGGTAGCACCACCCCCTACGACCCCCGTTACTTCACCGCGGACGAATGGAAGTTCCTCCAGGCCGCGGTCGATCGTCTGATCCCCGCGGACGAGTTGGGACCGGGTGCGGTGGCTGCGCAGGTTCCGGTCTTCCTCGACAAGCAGATGGAACTGCCTTATGGCCACGGCAAGCTGTGGTACATGCAGGGCCCGTTCCACACGGACCAAACGCCGGAGATGGGCTATCAGCTGAGCCTGGCGCCGCGCGACATCTATCGCCTGGGCATCGCCGCGTGCGACGCGTATTGCAAGAAGCAATACAGCAAGATCTTCGCCGAGCTGGATCACGCCACGCAGGAAACGGTGCTGGGCGATATGGAGCACAACAAGGTCAAGTTCGACCAGGTGCCCGCCAACACTTTCTTCGGCTATCTGTTGAAGAACACCAAGGAAGGCTTCCTTTCCGATCCCATCCACGGCGGCAACGCCGACATGGTGGGCTGGAAGCTGATGGGCTTCCCTGGTGCCCGTGCCGACTTCGCCGACTGGGCCAATCGCCCCGGTGAAAAGTACCCGTACGGGCCTGTTTCGATCTCCGGACGCCGAGGATAATTCATGGCAATCAAGAAAGACAAAGTCGACGTCGTCATCATCGGCCTCGGCTGGACCGGGTCCATCCTTGCGCAGGAACTGACCAGCGAAGGCTTGAACGTGGTGGCGCTGGAACGCGGCGCGATGCGCGACACGCCCACCGACGCCCAATACCCCAAGGTCATCGACGAGCTGGACTACGCCGTGCGCGGCAAGCTGTTCCAGGAACTCGGCAAGGAAACCGTCACCATCCGCCACACCCCGAACGACCTGGCCGTGCCTTACCGCCAGAACGGTTCGTTCCTGCTGGGTAACGGCGTGGGCGGCGCGGGCTTCCACTGGAACGGCATGCACTACCGCATGCTGCCGGAAGAACTGGAACTGCGCTCGCACTACGAGCAGCGCTACGGCAAGAAGTTCATCCCCGAGAACATGACCATCCAGGATTTCGGCGTCACGTACGACGAAATGGAGGAGCATTTCGACAAGGGCGAGTATCTGATGGGTACGTCCGGCAAGGCCGGCAACCTGAACGGCAAGATCGTCGAGGGCGGCAACCCCCTGGAAGGCGCGCGCAAACGCGAATTTCCCAACCCGCCGCTGGTCAACACGCTGGGCGCGCAGATTTTCGAGAAAGCCGCCAAGGAAGTCGGCTTCCACCCGTATCCCGCGCCCGCGGCCAATGCTTCGCAGCCGTACACCAACATTTATGGCGTGCGTCTCGGCCCCTGTAATTTCTGTGGCTTCTGCGAAGACTTCGGCTGCTATATGTACTCGAAGGCATCGCCGCAGACGACCATTCTGCCGGTGCTGCTGAAGAAGGAAAACTTCGAGGTGCGCCCGCTGTCCTATGTGACGCGCATCAACCTGGATTCCGACAAGAAGAAGGCCACCGGCGTGACCTATGTCGACGCCCAGGGCCGCGAAACGGAACAGCCCGCGGATCTCGTGATCTCGGCGGCGTACCAGATGCACAATGTGCGCCTGCTGCTGCTGTCGGGTATCGGCAAGCCATACGATCCCAAGACCGGTGATGGCGTGGTCGGCAAAAACTACGCTTACCAGATGAACGGTTCGATCAGCGCGCTGCTGCCCAAGGGCACGCAATTGAATCCCTTCATCGGCACGGGCGCCGGTGGCGTCGGCATGGACGACCTCAACGGCGGCCAGTTCGACCACGGCAAGCTCGGCTTCCTGGGCGGCGCCAGCATTCGGCACGTGCGTTACGGCGGCCGTCCCATCAGCCAGACCCCGACGCCTCCCGGCACGCCCAGCTGGGGCAGCAAGTGGAAGGCCGGTGTGGCCGATGCCTACCAGCGCCATATGTCGATCGGCATTTCCGGTTCGGTGATGTCGTACCGTGACGCCTATCTGGATCTGGATCCCACATATAAGGATTCGCATGGTCTGCCCCTGCTGCGCATGACCTTCGACTGGCATGACAACGAATACGACATGCTCGGCTACCTGGGCGACCGTATCGAAGAGGTCGGCAAGGCGATGAAGCCGGAGAAGGTGATACGCGCCATTCGCAAGAAGGGCCAGCATTACGACACCCGGGTGTATCAATCGACCCACACGACCGGCGGCGCCATCATGGGCACGAATCCGACCAACAGCGTGGTCAACAAATACCTGCAAAGCTGGGACGTCTCCAACCTGTTCGTGCTGGGCGCTTCGGCCTTCCCGCAGAACATGGGCTACAACCCCACGGGCGCGGTGGTCGCGCTGGCTTACCACGCGGTGAAAGCGATCAAGGAGCAATACCTGAAATCGCCCGGCCCGCTGGTGCAGGCTTGAGAGGGGGAATCGACATGCTGAATCGTTACGCTATCGCGACCCTGATCCTGGCAAGCGCCACGGCTTCCACCGTGGCCTGGAGCCAATCGTCGACGCAGTCCGACGCGTCGACCACCGCGGCTACAGCCCCGCAAGCCTCTACGGCCCCGGCGGCAGGCCAGGCTCAGGCCCCGGCCAACTCGGAAGATCAACAGCTTATCGCCCGCGGCGGCTATCTGGCCAAGCTGGGTGATTGCGTTGCCTGCCACACGGCGGAAAAGGGCAAGCCTTTCGCCGGCGGCCTGGCTTTCGACACCCCGGTGGGCAAGATCTATTCGACCAACATCACGCCTGACAAAGACACCGGCATTGGCAAGTTCACGCTGGAAGACTTTGACAATGCCGTGCGTCACGGCATCGGCAAGGACGGCTCCACGCTGTATCCCGCCATGCCGTACCCGAACTACGCCAAGATCCGTCCGTCGGACATCAAGGCCTTGTACGCGTACTTCATGCACGGTGTGCAGCCCGTGGCGCAAGCCAACAAGGACTCCGACATCACCTGGCCGCTATCCATGCGTTGGCCTCTGTCGATCTGGCGCCATGTGTACGCGCCCGACGTCGTGACCGACGATGCCTCGGCGGACAAGGATGCGGTGCTGCGCGGCAAGTATCTGGTCGAAGGCCTGGGCCACTGCTCGGCGTGCCACACGCCGCGCGGCATGGGCTATCAGGAAAAGACGCTGTCCGACGGCGATACCGCCTTCCTGTCCGGTGGTGTCATCGACAACTACCTCGCCAAGAACCTGCGCGGTGACATCACCGACGGCCTGGGCAAGTGGACCGAAGCGGATATCGTCGCGTTCCTCAAGAGCGGCCGCAACGACCATACCGCCGCCTTCGGCGGTATGGCCGACGTGGTCGAGAACAGCCTGCAACATGCCAGCGACGAGGACCTGACCGCCATCGCCAAGTACCTGAAGACGCTCAAGCCCGTCGACCCCAACGCCAAGGCGCTGGCTTATGACGACACGGCATACAAGGCCCTGATCTCCGGTTCGGACCGCAGCAACGGCGCGTTGACCTTCGTGGACAACTGCATGGCCTGCCACCGCGCGTCGGGCAAGGGCTACGAGCAGACGTTCCCGGTGCTGGCGCAGAACTCGGCGGTCAACTCGGCCGATCCGACTTCGCTGATCTCCATCGTCCTGCGCGGCGGCGAGATGCCCTGGACCAAGGCCGGCCCGACGCATTACGGCATGCCCGCGTTCGATGATCGCCTGACCAACCAGGACATCGCCGACGTGCTGACGTTCGTACGTACGAGCTGGGGCAACAAGGCGCCGGCGGTTACCGCCGACCAGGTCGCCAAGATCCGCAAGGACTCGGGCGCCGTGGCGGAACCCAAGCGTTGAAGTTGAGGGCAAGGCGGGCCAGCCCTGTGCTGGCCTGAATCGCGCACTGGTGATCCCGCAATCTGGGAACTGCCATGAAAAAAAACGGACATCCTTGGATGTCCGTTTTTTTATGTCTGTAAAAACAATTCAGAAGTAATTTTCAGATTTGATTCAGCTTAAATTTGTTAGATTTTGTCTTATCTAAGAATAAAGAGATCGAATTGTGGTGGATTCGAGACGGAGATACACGGTATACGAGCGGCAGCGCGCGTCGTGCCTGCGAAAGGAAACCGGGACATGAGTTGGTGGCGTGAATTACTTGGCCTGAAGGCGCGGCGGCGGCGGACAGCAAGCGAGGCACCGCCTTCAGTGACCGATCATGGTGTGGCGCCTGCAATAAGGGCCATGGCCGTGGAGCCGGTCGTCGAGAGCCACGTTGCGTTGAATGATTTCGCAGCCACCGGGACGGCGCGCGACGCGTGCTACGCCTTGCTTGGCGAGGTCGAGCCGGACGTGTTGGCGCCCCTGGTCAATCCCGCGCTCATGGGCGGGCCGGCGTGGCCGGCCATGCGCCAGGCGTGGAATGTCATTCATCGGCGCGGATCGACACTGGTGATCAGCAATGGCCTGAGCGATCCGTTCGACCCCCCGGGGTCCGATCCGGAGACGGACCGTTTGGGATTCGGCGTGGAGGTCTATGCGGAAATGCGTGGCCAGCCGATGCAGGATCTGGCCCGCTCCTGGCTTTTCGATCTGATTTACCAGGTCAGCCAGAATGTGGCCCATCACGGCCAGTTCCATCGCCTGATCGATCGCCACGGCGTGTTGTCCATGGTGCTGGAGGTCAAGGGATTGCCGCCGCAATGGGTGTCGCCCGATGGCATGGCCGGCATGCTGATCGGCCTGCCTGCTGCCTCCGTGCCGGCAAGCTTCGATACGGCCAGGGGGCCTGTGCGCTTGCTGGCGGTGACGCTGCTGCATCCGGGCGAGGTGGCTTTCCTGGAAAGCAGCGAGGACGTCCTGGGCAATCGGCGCATCCTGGCCGAAAAGCTGTCGGCCTTGCCGGGCGGGCACGTCAACGATCTGGGACGCGCGCCGGTCGTTGAATGACCGGCGTGGGTGATAGGCGGGACCCGTGATGCGGCCCGCCACGCGTTCTTCATCCTGCCTTGGTCATCGCCTGGTAGGTGTTTTTCACCATGGCTTCCAAGGTCGGCAACAGCGTGTTCGCCAGATCTTCGCGATACCCGTAGGGTTCGGTCTCATCCATGTACACGCACTGCGCCATTTCCAGCTGCACGGCGTGCACGCCGTCTTGCGGACGGCCATAGTGGCGCGTGATGTGGCCGCCTTTGAAGCGGTCATCGATCACCCAGGTGTACGGGCCGGCGGCGGCCGCCGCCATGGCCGCCTCGCGTAACGCCGGGGCACAAGCCGCGCCGCTGAACGTGCCGATATTCAAATCGGGCAGGCGGCCTTCGAACAGATAGGGTAGTTCGCTGGCGATGGAATGCGCTTCCCACATCAGCACGTGTCCATGCTGCTGGCGCACGCGTTGCAGTTCAGCGTTCAAGGTGTCGTGATACGGTTTCCAGTAATCGTGCACGCGTTGCGCGGTCTCTGTCGCGTCGGGAGCGTCGGCAGGATCCAGGTAGACCGGTTCGCCATGAAAGGTCGCCACCGGACACAAGGTGGTGGTGGTCTGGCCGGGGTAGAGCGCGGCGCCGTCGCTGGGACGATTCACGTCGATCACATAGCGTGAGTAGTTCGCGCGCACCATCGATGCGCCCATCCGCCGGGCGAAATCGTACAGGCGCGACAGATGCCAGTCGGTGTCGGCCAGCTTGCGCGCGGCCGGCGTCATGCGGCGGGCATACGCTTCTGGCAGATGTTCACCGCCGTGTGGGATGGAGATCAGCAGCGGGATGCTGCCTTGTTCAAGACTGACGATGGGCAGGGTCATGGCTGGTGCTCGCTGGAAAGAGGGTGTTGCGGAAGACGGCGCCGGTCCCATACGTCCGGACGCGCCATGTGGGGCGGCCGGCGGCCGGACAGCACGTCGATGATCTGCTCTGCGCATTGGCTGGCGGTGGCTTGCAAGGCTTCTTGCGCGGAGCCCGCCACGTGAGGCGTCAACGTGACGTTGGGCAGTCCGGCCACCACGGCGCCGGCGGGCAAGGGCTCGGTTTCGAAGACGTCGAGTCCGGCACCGAACAGATGGCCATCGCGCAAGGCGTCGGCCAGGGCCGCCTCATCGATGAGACCGCCACGCGATGTGTTGATGACGATGGCGCCGCGCTTCATCCGGCGCAAGGCGGTCGCGTCCAGGGTGTGGCGGGTGTCGGGGCGCAGCGGGCGGTGCAGGGACACCACGTCCGCCGTGGCCAGTAGTTCGTCCAGGCTGGCGGCGCGTTGCGCGCCCGGCGGCAACGCTTCGTCGGCCGGCAGGCTGGGCGACCATACCACCACACGCATGCCCAGCGCCTGGGTGACCATGCCGCAGAGTATGCGTCCCGTGCGTCCCAGGCCGATGATGCCCAGCGTCTTGCCGCACAGGGAGACCATGGGTTGTTCGTACTTGAAACGCCAATGTCCTTGGCGCGTGGCGATGTCGGCTTGCACGGCCTGGCGCGCGGTGGCGAGCATCAGCATCAATGCGTGTTCGGCCACTGCTTGCACATTGGCCGAGGGCGTATACACGACGGGAATGCCGATGTCGCTGGCGTGCGCCACGGCGATCTTATCGGTGCCGGTGCCATGGTTGGCGATCACGCACAGGCGCGGCGCCATGTCGATGAGTTCAGCCGGCAGGCTGTCGCGCACCAGAACCGCGTCGGCCCGTGCGATGACCTGGCGCAGGGCGTCCAAAGAGGTGCCGGGGGGCTCGATGACCTCCATGCCGGCCGCGCGCATGCGCTGCGGTCCGCTGGGATGGACGGGTTGGGCGATGACGCAGGTGAGCATCGGTAGGCTTCCTTTCTTGCTTTGCGGTGTTGCTGTGTTGTTGCGTGGCTTTGCTGTAGTGATGGCCGATCGGCGGGGGGGCTTGCGGCGGGTACCGCGCGGCTCGATCAGTTTTGTTCGTTCAGTCCGGCCCGCGCAGTCCCGCTCGTTCTGCCAGCACCCGCCCAAGGGTACGAGTTCCCGCCGCGAAGTCCGTCATCGCCATGGCCTCATCCGGGTTATGGCTGCCGTTGGCGTTACGCACGAACAGCATCGCGGTGGGCACGCCCTGATTGGCGAATGTGGCGCTGTCGTGGCCCGCGCCGCTGGGCATGTCGCGCACGCTCGCTTGGGCCGCCGCTGCCGCGTCATGCAGGGCCTGGCGCAGCGCGGCATCCATGAGCGCCGGCTGACTGCCCGACACCGGGCCCCAATCGAAGCTTACGCCTTGCGCGTCCGCGATGGCGTTGGCGGTTTCGTGCAGACGCTCGTCCATCAGGCGCAAGGTGTCGGTATCACGCGACCGGATGTCGACCGTGAAGGACACCAGGCCAGGGACTTTGCTGAAGTCCGCCTGTTTGGGATCGGTGTAGACCTGGCCAAAGGTCAGCGTCAATTCGTGCCCGTCCGCTTCGAGCTCGGCCCACGCGTCCTGTAGCCGGTCGATCAAGGCCGCCAACGCTACCACGGCGTCGGCGCGATGGCCGCGTGGCGTGGCGCCGGAATGGGCATAGCGTCCGCGCACGCGGGCATCGCGGTAGCGGTGGCTGCCGCAGATGCCGCTGACCACGCCCAGGGCCTGGCCGCCGTCGATCAGCACCGGTCCTTGCTCGATATGCAGTTCGATGAAGCAATCGACAGCGGCGGCGCGCAGCGTGGGCACGCCCGCCGCCACCAGTTCCGGCTGGCCGCCGCAATCGCGCATGTGATCGCTCAGGGAGCGCCGTGTGTCGGCGCGCGGGCTTTGCAGGGCCGCTGCATCGAGCAGGCCGAAAGCGGCCTTGCTGCCGACGTAGGACACGGGAAACCAGGCGCTTTCCTCCGCGCGTATGCCCATGACGACGACGTCGCGTTCCGGCGTCATACCGGCGCGCACCCATCCGGCCAGGACTGCGATACCTGCCACGACGCCGGCCGCGCCGTCGAAGTTGCCGCCGCGCGGTACGGAATCCAGGTGCGAGCCGGTCACCACGGCGGGCAGGTCGCGCTGCCGGCCGGGCAGCGTCAGATAGAGATTCAGCGCGGCATCCTTGCGCACTTCCAGGCCCAGGTGGCGCGCGCATTCCTCCATGATCGCATGGCCCGCCTGTTCGCCGGGGCCGTAGGTATCGCGCGTGATGCCCACGCCGTCGTGGCTGCGGGCGCGCAGCTGTTCGAAGAGGCGTTCGGCGAGCAGGATGTAGGGTTCAGTCATGATGGTGGACGTCCGTGATGGCCGCCGTCGGGTCCCAGTCGCGTCCCGGCATGGCCGCGATGAGTTGGCGCGTATAGGGATCCTGAGGGTCGTCGAAGATTTGCGCCGGCGGTCCTTGCTCCACCACGCGGCCACGATGCATCACCAGCAGGTGATCGCAGATCTGCGCCGCCACACGCAGGTCGTGCGTGATGAAGATCAAGGCCAGTTGCAGCCGCTGCTGCACGTCCTGCAGGAGCTTCAGCACCTGGGCCTGCACGGACACGTCCAACGCGGACACCGATTCGTCGGCCACGATCAATTGCGGCTCCATCGCCAGGGCGCGCGCGATGCCGATGCGCTGGCGTTGGCCACCGGAGAACTCGACGGGATAGCGGTCGAAGGCGGAAGGGTCGAGCTCCGCCAGCTTGAGCAGCTCGCGCGCCCGTTCCTCGGCGTGCTGGCGTGAGACGCCATTGGCCAGCGGGCCGTCGCAAAGAATGCGGCCCACCGTCTGGCGCGGGTTCAGGGATGCGAAGGGGTCCTGGAAGATCATCTGGATCTTGCAGCGCTGCGGCCGGAATTGGGACTCCGCCAGCGGCGCGATGTCCCGGCCATCGAACAGCATCTGGCCCCCGTCTATCTCCAGCAGCTTGAGCAGGCATTTGCCTATGGTCGACTTGCCCGAGCCTGACTCGCCGACGATGCCCAGGGTCTGGCCGCGCCCCACGCTGAAGCTGACGTCGTTGACGGCGTGAACCACACGCTTCTTGTGGAACAGGCCACCGCTGCTGGCGTAGACCTTGTTCAGGTGCTTCACCTCCAGTACGGGGCGGGGACCGGCCGTGCGGCGCTCGCCCGCGGAGGCATGCTGGCTGGGAACGGCGGCGACCAAGCGGCGGGTGTAGGGATGGCGCGGACGATTGAGCACCTGCTCGGCCGGGCCTTCCTCGACCAGGATGCCTTTTTCCATCACCGCCACGCGATCGGCGATTTCCGCCACGACGCCGAAGTCATGCGTGACGAACATCACGCCCATGCCTTTTTGGCGTTGAATGCGGGCGATAAGGGCCAGGATCTGGGCCTGCGTGGTGACGTCCAGCGCGGTGGTGGGTTCGTCGGCGATCAGCAGGCGCGGCTCCAACGCCAGGGCCATGGCGATCATCACGCGCTGGCGTTGGCCGCCGGACAAGCGGAAAGGCCAGGCGTTGCGCAGGGTAGCGGGTTCAGGCAGGCCAACGAATTCCAATAGATCCAGAACACGTTTCTGGCGCGACTCGGCGTTGCCGACATTGTGCACGCGCATGACTTCGTCGATCTGGTCACCCACCGTTTGCAGCGGATTCAGCGCCGACAACGGTTCCTGGAAGATCATGGCCATCTCGCGGCCACGCATGCCGCGCAGGGTGTCTTCGTCCAGCTTCAGCAAGTCACGGCCGTCGAACAGGATCTCGCCGCCTTGCGGGCGCAGGTAGTCCGGCAGCAGGCCCATGATGGCATTGGCGCTCATCGACTTGCCGGAACCGGACTCGCCGACGATGCAAAGGATTTCACCGGCGCGGATATCGAAGGTGACGTTCTTGACGGCATGCGGCCGGTCGCCGCCGCGGGGCAGGGCGATGGTGAGATCGCGGATGGACAGCAGCGGCGCGGCGCTGTCAGGCGGGGTGTGTGGGGCGTCGGTCATGTGATCAGGCTCCACGTTTGCGCAGTTGCGGATTGAGGGCGTCGTTCAGGCCTTCGCCGATCAGGTTGATGGCCAGCACCGTCAGCATGATGGCCAGGCCCGGCCACAGGCTCATCATCGGTGCTTCGCGCAACATGGTGCGGGCCGCGCCGATCATGAAGCCCCAACTCATCAGGTTGCGGTCGCCCAGGCCCATGAAGGACAGCGCCGATTCGGTAAGGATGGACGTCGCCGTCATCAGCGACGCCGTGACGATGATGGGCGAAGCGGCATTGGGCAGGATCTGCGTCAGGATGATGCGCAGCGGACGCTGCCCGATGACGATCGCCGCCTGCACGAATTCACGTGTACGCAAGGTCATGAATTCCGATCGCACCAGGCGTGCCACCGGTGGCCAGGACACGATGGCGATGGCGCCCACGATGGACACCAGATTGGGCTTGAAGATCGCCACCAGCACCATCGCCATGGCCAACTGCGGAATGGTCTGGAAGAACTCGGTCAGGCGCATCAGCAGATCGTCCAGGCGGCCGCCGAAGTAGCCGGCCAGGGCGCCCACCAGAATACCGATCAATACCGCGACGGCGGTCGAGATGACGCCGATCAGCAGCGACACGCGGGCGCCATAAGCCAGACCCGAAGCGATGTCGCGGCCCAGCATGTCGGTTCCCAAAGGATAGGACGGGTCGCTGAAGGGAGCCAGCAGCGGCGACGCCACCATCATCCACGGCGACTCGTCGAACCAGAACGGGGCCAGCAGGCCGGTCAGGATCACGGCCAGCAGGATGATGACACCGGCGGTGGCGCCCCGGTGGGCGCAGAAACGTTTGGCAAAGGCTTTCATGAATCAGCTTCCCTGGATACGGGGATCGACGAAGCGATAGATCAGATCGGTGATCAGGTTGAAGACCACCACCATGGTCGAGGTGACCAGGAACACGCCCAGCAGCAACTGGTAGTCGCGCTGGACCAGGGCGTCGAACATCAGGCGGCCGATGCCGGGCCAGCCGAACACGGTTTCGGTAAGTACCGCGCCGCCGGCCATCTGTCCCAGCTGAATGCCGGCGAAGGTGATCACCGGCAGCAAGGCGTTGCGCAGGGCGTGGCGGCGGATGATCTGCTGTACGGGCACGCCCTTGGCACGCGCGGTCTTGATGAAGTCCATGCCCAGGACTTCCAGCATGGACGCGCGTGTCAGGCGCGCATAGATGGCCATGAAGAAGCAACCCAGCGACACCGTGGGCAGTATCAGGTGCTGCGCGATATCGCTGACGCGGGCCCAGCCTGTCAGCGTCGATGCCACGGTCTCCATGCCGAAGGGCGGCAGCCAGCCCAGGGTCAGCGAGAAGAAGATCACCGCGAGCAGGGCCAGCCAGAATTGCGGCGTGGCGTAGATCAGCAGGGCGCCGCTCATGATGGTGGTGTCCAGCCAGCGGCGGCGTCCTTCATAACGGGCACGCGCGGCGATGACGCCGGCCAGCATGCCCAGCGCGACAGAGAAGATGAAGGCGCAGACCATCAGCAACAGCGTGGCGGGCAGGCGGTCCAGGATCAGGTTCAGCACCGGCACCCGTTCCCGATAGGAATAGCCCAGATCGAGCTGGACGATGCCCTTGAGATAGGTGCCCAGTTGCACATAGACCGGCTGGTCCAGGCCGAACTCGCGGCGCAGTTGCTCCACGTAGGCGGGGTCGGAAGCACCGGCCTCGCCGGCCAGCACGGCGGCGGGGTCGCCGGGCGCCATGCGTATCAAGAGGAAATTCAGGATCACCACGCCGAGCACGACGATGACGGCTTTACCAAGCCGGGAGGCGAAATACGACAGGGTCTTCAAAGCGTCGGCTCCAAAGCGGTCAGACAAGAAACGGGGCGTAGCGGGGCGGCGCCGCGGCCATGGCGATCATGGCCGCGGCGGCACCGGCAAGCGAAGAGGGGCTTACTTGTCGATGTAGACGTTGGCGAACGTGTCGTTCAGCCCGATGGCCGTCGTCACCAGGTTATGTACCTTGGCCCGGTACAGCGAAGGGTTCTCGATCTCGAACAGGTAGCCGTTGGCGACTTCGTCGACGAGAATCTTCTGCACCTGCTGGTAGGCTTGCGCGCGGTCGGCGTCCGAGGTGGCCGTGGCGGCCTTGTCCCACAGCGCGTCGGCTTCGGCGTTCTTGTAGCCCACGTTGTTGACGAAGGCCGAGCCCTTGACGATGTTGCGGGTCAGGAACAGGCGCGACACGCCCAGGGCGGGATCGCCGTACTGCGAGGTGAAGCTGAAGGTCAGGTCGAAGTCGAAATCGGCGACGCGCTTGGACCAGGTGCCGGCATCAGCCGCTTCCATGTCCACGTTGAATCCGATCTGCTGCAAGGCCTGGCGGGTGTATTCGCCCAGGCGATCCCAAGCCGCGCCATAGGGATAGGACAGGATCTTGATGGGCTTGGATACGTCCACGCCCGATTCCTTGATCAGGGCGCGTGCCTTCTTGATGTCGTACGGGTACTGCGTGACGTCGGCGCTGTAGAAGGGCGTCTTCGACGAGATCGGGCCGGTGGACACTTTACCCAGGCCGAAGAAGATGTTGTCGACGATGAACTTGCGGTTCAGCGCGTACATCACCGCCTGGCGCACCTTGACGTTGTCGAAAGGCGGCTTGCGCTGATTCATCTGGACGTAGGCCTGCTGCGCGAACATTTCCCAGCCGTTGGTGGTGTAGTCCACGTTAGGCAGGGCTTTCAGGCGCTTGATGTCGACGTTATCGACATCGCCGCTGCGCAGCACGTCCACGTCGCCCCGCTCAAATGCCACGGCGCGTGAAGCAGAATCCGGGATCACGCTGAAGACGATGCCGTCCAGGTAGGGCTTGCCCTTTTGCCAGTAGTTGGGATTGCGCACCAGTTCGATGACCGAACCCTTGTTCCAATTCTTGAACATGAAGGGGCCGGTGCCGATGGGACGCTGGTTGTTGGGATTGTTCAGGTAGTCGGTGCCGTCGTACAGGTGCTTGGGCACGATGGGCATGTTGTCGCTGACGAAGGCCTTGAGAAAGGGCGCGAAGGGCGTCTTCAGCTTGATCTCGACCTTGTCCGGCGCCAGCGCGGTGACCGACTCCACGAACTGGTTGATGATGACACGGGCGCGCGGATGCACGGCGCGCAGGAATTTG
The DNA here is from genome assembly GCF_021325795.1 of Bordetella sp. LUAb4. GTDB lineage: Bacteria > Pseudomonadota > Gammaproteobacteria > Burkholderiales > Burkholderiaceae_B > Bordetella_C. The sequence goes on from NZ_JAHPZX010000004.1 coordinate 224,591, forward strand.
TCGACGCTGAACACCACGTCGTCGGCGCTGAAGGGCTTGCCATCATGCCAGGTCACGTCCTGCTGCAGGTCGAAGGTGTAGGTCTTGCCGTCGTCCGAGACATGCCAGGCACGTGCCAGGCCGGGCTGCGGCTTGAGGTCCGGCGACCAGGTCAGCAGGCTTTCATAGATCTTGCCGGCCACGTATTGCGTGGGAATCTGCTGGTTCAGGCCCAGCATCAGCATCGGCGGTTCCGGCTGGACGATGGCGCGCAACGTGCCGCCCTGGGCTTGCGCCTGGGCGCCCGTGGTTCCAGCGACGGCGAGCACGGCGGCCAGCGCGGCCGACAGCAGCGGACCCTTGATGCGGCACAGGGCTGAAGGCTTGTTGTATGAGGTGGAAGACATGCAGGTCACTCCTAGGCTAGGCGGTGGTGGTGCAGCGACGTCGCGGGCGGCTGTTACGGCGTCGGCACCGGATCGAGAGAAAAAACGTCCCCTGACCGCGTGGCAACGCGATCTTCGCGGGGTGGTCGTGCTACGTGTGGATGGCGCCCGGGTCTCCCCTTGAGTACCCGATCGCCATCCGGGGTGGACGGGTGCTATACCGTCCTCACTTCGATTCCTTCGGCTTGCAGCGCGGCGCGGATGTCGCGGGCAAACACCGCGGCGCCTGGCTGGTCGCCATGTATGCACAGCGTGTCGGCCTTGATCGGCACGTCCTTGCCGGACAGGGCGCGCACCACGCCTTCCTTGACCATGCGTTTGACTTGGGCGATGGCCTGGTCGACATCCTCGATCATGGCGTGCGGCTGCGAGCGCGGCGTCAGCGTGCCATCGTCCTGATACGTGCGGTCGGCATAGACCTCGTAGATGGCGGTCAGGCCGCGGTCCAGCGTGGCCTTGGCGATGGGGGCGTTGGCGACATAGATGGGCAGGGACGGATCGACGTCGGCCACCGCGCGGGCCACGGCATCGGCCAGGGCGGGATCACGCGCGGTCATGTTGTAGAGCGCGCCGTGGGTCTTCACGTGATGCAGCTGGCCGCCTTGCGAACGGGCCATGGCCTGCATGGCGCCGACCTGGTATACGACCAGGGCATAGACTTCGTCAGCCGTCATCGCCATGACGCGGCGGCCGAAACCTTGCAGGTCAGGCAGACCCGGATGGGCGCCGATGGCCACCTTGTGCTCGATGGCGGCGCGCACGGTGGAAAGCATCACGTCGGGATCGCCGGCATGAAAGCCACAAGCGATATTGGCGGCGGTGATGTGGGGCATCAGCTCGCTGTCCTGGCCCATGACCCAGGCGCCAAAGCTTTCGCCCATGTCACAGTTGATATCGATGGAAGGCATGAGGACTACTCCTGATTTTGCTGTTGCCGATGTGGGTGCTGTTGCCGCTGTTCCAGCGGGTGCTCATTGGTGTTCGTCGGGGGCGCGGCGCAGGCGGGTTGCAGTATCCGGGCCGCGGCTTGCCGTATGTCGCGCAGGCGATCCTCCGTGTCGCGCCATGCCAGTTCGGCATCGGCTTGCCTGACGGCGGTAAAGCGCAAGGCGTCGCCGGGCATGGCTTGGGCCAACAGCGGCAGGTCGGCGCTGGCGACGTAGGCGATCTTGGGATAGCCGCCGGCGCTCTGGCGGTCGGCCATGAGAACGATGGGCTGGCCGTCGGGCGGGACTTGGATGGTGCCGAAGGCGGTGGCCTCGGAAATCAGCTCCAAGGGGGTATGCAGCTTCAGTGCCTCGCCTTGCAGCCGCGCGCCCATGCGGTCGGATTGCTGGGTCACGGTATAGGACAGGGTGCTCAGCTGGTCTTGGGCGGCGCGGGTGAACGCAGGCCAGTGCGGGCCGGGGATGAAGCGGATGGCCTGGGCGTGTTCGGTGTGTTCGGTTGTATAGGTGGTTGCCGCCACCGCCACTTTTTCCGCGGTCAGGACGGGCATCCCACTTTGCACCATGAGCTTCTCAATACGCAGGACGGGTAGATCGCGCGCCGCGCGGCCGACCAGCACACGATCGCCGCGCTTCAATGCACGGCCATCGTGCCCGCCGAAGCCCGCGCGAATATTGGTGCTGCGGCTGCCCAGGACAGGCTCCGCCGCGAAACCGCCGCGCACGGCCAGATAAAGGCGTGCGCCGTGCAGGCGTTCGCCCACATCCAGCACCGTTCCGCGGCGCAGCAGCACCGCCGTGTCTTGCGCGATGGGCTGGCCGTTGGCGGTGATGCGCATGCGGGCGCCGCAAAGCGCGACCAGGGTATTTTCGGCGAAGGCCACGCGCGGACCCGTCAATGTGCATTCGAGCACCGCCGCGTCTTCGTCATTGCCCACCAGTGCATTGGCCAGGCGATGCGACCATTCATCCATCGGGCCGTTCACGGACACGCCATATTGCTGATGGCCATGGCGGCCAATGTCCTGCAGCGTGCTGAGCATGCCGGGACGTTCGACCGTCATCACGTTCATGGCCGCGGCTCCAGCAAGTGGCGGAACTCGTCCGGCGAGATCGGCTTGAAGCGCAACTGGTCGCCCAGGCGCAGGCGGGTCGGCGGCTGCTGGTGTACCTGGAACAGGTTCCAGGGTGTGCGCGCGATGACGTTCCAGCCTCCCGGCGACGCGCTTTGGTAGATGGAAGACAAGCCATTCGCGATGGCCACCGATCCGGCTTCCACGCGCGTGCGCGGCGACGCCCGCCGCTTCACGTTCAGACGCGGATCGAGGGGACCGGCGAAGGGATTGCCCGGCGAGAAAAAGAAAGCGTAGAGCGTCAGCGGTGTGCCACTGTGCAGGGCGATCACTTCCTGTTCCGCCAGGCCGCACTGGCGCGCTACCTCTTCAAGATCGGGCCCGTAGTCGCCGCCATAGCAAGCGGGAATTTCGATCAGGCGGCCCTCGTCGGTCAGCGTGGGAAGGTCCTGGCGCAGCAGGGCTTCGATCTGGCGCGTCACATGGACACTGGGCAGATCCCCATCGCGGGGACAGCGCGATGGCTGGTAATGCACGGCCACGGTGGTGAAGGCCGGTACCACTTCGACGACGGGCCCGTCGGCATCGAGGCTGGCATTGATCAGCGCCGTTATCGCATGTACCGCACGGTTGGTGGCCAGGTCTACTGTGTCGCCGACGCGTATGAGCAAACAGCGGTCGCCGACCGGTTCGATACACACGTGGTCGAGCATGCCGCGGCTATCCGCGGCGGATGGCGTCGTCGTCGGCGGCGGCGGCGTGTCGGGGTCCAGCGTGGCGGCGTCGGCAAGGCGGTTCAAGATGCGGCTCTATCAGCGGGTCAGCCTGGCGCAGGCCGCGGCGATCTGTTCGCAGGCCAGCTTCAGGCGCTCGTCGGCGATGCAGAAGGTCAGGCGCAAATACGGCTCCAGGCCGAAGGCGCTGCCGGGCACGACCGCCACGCCGGCTTCCTCGATCAGGTAGCGGGCCAGGTCGGCGTCGGTGGCGATGGATTCTCCCTTGGGGGTGCGCATGCCGATCGCTTGCCGGCAGTCCGCGAAGAAATAGAAAGCGGCGGGAGGACGGCGTACCGTCAGCACCGGCGCGGCCTTGAGCAGAATGCCCAACGCCATGTCGCGGCGCGTGCGCAAGCGGTCGCGCCAGCCATCGAGGAAATCGTGCGAACCATTGAGCGCGGCCACGGCGGCCGCCTGGCTCACGGAGCTGGGATTGCTGGTGCTTTGGGATTGCAGCAGGTTCATGGCCTTGATCAGCCAGGTGGGGCCGCCGGCGTAGCCCAGGCGCCAGCCCGTCATGGCATGCGACTTGGACACGCCGTTGATAGTGAGCGTGCGCGCGTGCATATCGGGTGCGGCTTCGGAGAAGGAGACGAACTCACCCTCGTACACCAGCTTCTCGTAGATATCGTCCGACATTACCAGCAGGCGGGGATGCTTGCGGATCACGGCGGCGAGGGCGGCGAACTCTTCTCGCGTGTACAAAGCGCCCGAAGGATTGCATGGGGCGTTGAGGATGAGCCACCGCGTGTTGGACGTCAGGTGCTGTTCCAGCAAGGCGGGCGTCAGCTTGAAGTCGTTGGCGGCGTCCGGAGTGATGACCACGGGCGTGCCGCCGGCGATGCGGGCCATTTCCGTATAGGACACCCAGTAGGGCGCCACCACGATGGCTTCGTCACCCGGATTCAGGGTGGCAAGCAGGGCATTGAACAGGATCTGCTTGGCGCCGGTGGCGGCGATGATCTCCGCCGGCGCGTAGGTCAGGTGGTTGTCGCGTGCGAACTTGGCGGCAACAGCGGCCTTCAGCGCGGGGGTGCCGCCGACGTCGGTATAGCGGGTCTGGCCTTCGCTGATGCCCTGGATCGCCGCTTCACGCACGTGCAGCGGCGTGTCGAAGTCCAACTCGCCTTCGCTCAGGCTGATGATGGAACGGCCCTCGGCGGACAGGCGCCGGGCCAGTTCGCTGATGGCGCCCGTCGCGGAGGGGCGTGCGGCCGCTACGCGGTCGGAAAGACGGACATCAAGTTCGACGGAGGACATCGGGTTTTGGCTCGAAAAGACCATGGGTGTAAGTGCATTCTGGCCCTGGCCGCCACTTGAGTACATTAGGTATACCACTTATATACAATAGATGGACCAGCGCGGGAGGATGCGCCTGTTCGAGTGAAAAGTTGCGGTCGGGAACGTCCTGAAGAGCATTTGGGATGCGGTGACCTGTGCCACACTCGCTTTCTTTGCCATATCTCACAAACAGAATTCATGAATACGGGACAAGAGGAATTGGCGGCCAGCCCGGAGCTGGACGTCAACAGCAGAGGATTGGCGAACCAGGCGTATGACGCCCTGGTGGACTTGATACTTTCGCGCGAGTTGAAGCAGGGCGAGCAGGTGCAGGAACGTGCACTGGCCTTGCGGCTGGGCGTGTCGCGCACGCCGCTGCGGGAAGCCATGCACAGGCTGGAAGGCGAACAGATGTTGGAACGAAAATCCAACAATCGCCTGTTCGTGCGGCAGGTCACCTTGCAGGATTTGATGGAGACCCTGCACATACGCCGGTTGTTGGAGGGCGATGCCGCGGGGCGTGCGGCCGGCAAGGTGCCGCCGGCGGTCCTGGCGGACCTGCGCGAGCGCGTCCAGGCCCTGATGGAAGAGGGCCAGCCGGGCGATCCTTTGCATCAGCAATTGGACGCCGAGCTGCATGGCCTGATCTCTGAGTACTGTGGCAACGAGTTGATGGCCGGCATGATTGCCAAGCTGCGGCAGAAAACCCGCATGTTCTCGCTCAAGCGGCTGGAAAATCGCATGGTCCCGGTCTGCGGCGAGCACTTGGCCATGCTCGATGCCCTGGCGCGCGGGGACGGGCAGGCGGCGGCGGCCGAGACCATGCGGCATATCGAGAACATCCGGCAGTCGATCATCGACAAGTTGTCCGGGACGTATTGAGGGATGGGTTGTCCCGCGCCTGTGGTCGAGGTGCCTGTTATTGAAGTGCCGTCTCCAGGCGGTTGATCAAGCGTCCCAGCTCTTCGTGATCGGTGGCGTCCAGCGCGGGTCCGGGTTTGCGGACATAGGCGCTGCGAATGGCGCCGCGGCGGCGCAACGTTTCCTTGCGCAGGGCCAGGCCCAGACCGTACTGGAATTCGTGGCGCAGTAGCGGCAGATACGTATTGAACAGGTCTTCCGCGGCATCCGGCTGGCCTTCGGCGAACATCTTGCAGACCTGCACCAGCATTTCGGGATAGGCGAAGCCGGTCATCGCGCCGTCGGCACCACGCAGCATTTCCTGCGGCAGGAACAGGCCGCCATTGCCCACCATGATGCTGATACGGCGGCGGCCGTCGGTTTCACTCTGCTTGCGGATCTGGCTGAGTTTGCGCATGCCCGGAAAGTCTTCGTGCTTGAGCATCACGATCTGCGGGTAGGCGTCGATCAGGCGCTGGATCACCGCTACCGAGGTATGCACGCCGGTCGATTGGGGGAAATCCTGCAGGCAGATGGGTGTGTCGTCGCCTAGGAGTTCCGCCACGTTGGCGTAATAGCGATAGACCTGCTCGTCGGTCTTCAGATTGGAGGCGGGTGCCACCATGACACCAGCGGCGCCCAGGCCCATGGCTTCCTGGGACAGGCGTTTCAGATGTTGGTTCGAGGGACTGCTCACGCCGACGACGACAGGAACCCGGTGGTTCACACGTTGGAGGATGCGCTGCATGACGGTGGTGGTCTCGGCTTCGGTCAGCTTGGCTGCTTCGCCCATCATGCCCAGGATGGTGAAGCCGGTCACGCCTTTGTCCAGATAGAAGTCAGTCAGACTGTCGACGCTGTGCAGGTCCAGTTCGCCCTGGTCGGTGAATGGGGTGGCGGCGATGATGTAGACGCCGGAGGTTTGTTCGTTGATGCGGTGGGTGGGCATGGAGTGTCCTTTCAGGCTCGGGTCTGCCGCGGCTTCGTCTTGGCGCGCCGGGGCGGCATTGGGGATTATTGGTTCTGCCCGGCGGCAAAGCCTATTGCTTATTCGGACGGGGTCCTTAACATTGGGTTAAGTGTCTGGCGGCGTGCGCCGGGTCGTCTTTTCCGTCTTTGGCTATTGCGCTTGTCTTTACCTGGATTTTTATGAAGTTGAACCTGCGCCAGATCGAAGTCTTTCGCGCGGTGATGATCACCGGCACCATACGGGGCGCGTCCGAGTTGCTGTTCGTCTCCCAGCCGGCGGTCAGCCGCCTGCTGTCGCATATGGAACAGCGCATCGGCTTCCCTTTGTTCCAGCGGATACGCGGGCGGCTGCACGCTACGCTCGAGGCCAGGAAGCTTTTCCACGAAGTGGAGAATGTCTATGAAGGCGTGCAGCGGGTCAGCGATATGGCGCGCGATCTCTTCGAGCATCAGGAAGGCATCCTGAATCTTGTCGCCAGCCCCAGCATCGGCCAGATGCTCATGCCCGCGGCGATGACTGAATATCGGCGCGATCACGCCCAGGTCAAATTGACCTTTCAATATCTGACCCATCTTCCGCTGACCGAACGTTTGTTGAAGCGCCAGGCGGACCTGGGGGTGACCATCCTGCCCTTGCATCATCCCAATCTCGAGTTGGAGCAGATCGGTGCTACCCGCATGGTCTGCATCTTTCCGCGCGGCCATGCCTTGGCCGAGAGTGCGACCCTGAACGCGTCGGACCTGCTGCCGTATCCCTTGATCGCATATGAACGTAACTCCCCCTTTGGCCAGATGGTGCATGGCTGGTTCGAGGCACAGGGGCACACGGCGAAAGCGGTCGTGGAGGTGGGATCGCCGCAGAATGCCTGTGCGCTGGTGCAGGCTGGTGCGGGCATCGCGCTGGTGGACGAATACTCGGCCCGCAGCTGCCAGGCAGCCGTTTCGTGGCGCGACCGGTGATCGGGATGGAAGGCTTGACGGCTTATCTCGTGCGCCTGCGGGAAGAGCCAATGTCCCAGATATCGCTATCGTTCGTCGAAACCTTGAAAGGCGTGTTGAGGCGGGCAGGGTAGGATGCAAGCGATCCTCAGGTCCTGATAACGTCCAGATGAAAATGAGTTCGAGCGAGTTCCGACTGATCTTCAAAGGAGTGTAGATGCTTCGAGGAAGCTGCTTATGCCAGGGTGTGGCATTTGAAATCGTGGGGGCCGTGACGGACCTGCTGTACTGCCACTGCGCCATGTGCCGCAAAGCACACGGATCCGCATTCCGGGCGCGGGGGCGCGTCAACGCATCGGAATTCCGCTGGACCCAAGGAGAAGAACGGGTCCGGTTCTACGAATCGTCGCCAGGGCAGCATCGTGGCTTCTGTTCCGTGTGCGGGTCAAACCTGCTGACGCGTTTTGATACGGATACGACGGTATTTGGTTTGGCACTGGGCGTTCTTGACGACGACCCTGGCGCGCGCCCCGAGTGCCATGTCCACGTCGGGTCAAAGGCCTCATGGCATGAAATTACGGATGATCTGCCGCGGTATGGGGGAAGTTTGCCGTCGTAGCCTCTGCATCCTCCATGTTTTGCAAATGTTCGTAAAACCCGGCGCGGGACGGCGTGAGGAACCAAGAGTATTCGGCTTGCTTGAGTTCCAAGGTATGGGTATCTTCTTTGCATGAGCGACCCGACGCCCCTCCCAGAATCTGAATCTCCCGCCACATTGTCCGGCCAGGAGCCGCTGTTCGTCGTCTTCAATGGGGGTTCCGGCAACGATGATTCGTCCCGTACGCTACAGAAAATCCAGGAATTGCTGGACCAAGCCGGGCGAACCCATACGGTACTGGCGGTCGAACAGCCATCCACTTTGCCGCAAGTGGCCGAGCGTGCCGTCAAAATGGCCGCCGAAGCCGGTGGCGTGGTGGTGGCCGCCGGGGGGGATGGCACATTGAATGCCGTGGCAGCGGCGGTACTGCCCAGTGGCCTGCCTTTCGGCATCCTGCCGCGCGGGACTTTCAATTATTTCGGCCGCACCTACGGGATCTCCCGCGAAACGGAGGAAGCCGTCGCCAGCCTGCTGGACGCGCGCATCGAACCGGTACAGGTCGGCCTGCTGGACGGCCGGCCGTTCCTGGTCAACGCCAGCCTGGGGCTATACCCGCAGTTGCTGGAAGACCGTGAGGCATACAAGCAGAAGTTGGGACGACGGCGCTGGGTGGCGCTGATTTCGGCCATCGTGACCTTGATGCGCGCGCCCGCTCAGCTCAATCTGGAATTGTCGTCGCACGGTCAGCGGCAGATGCTGCGCACGCCCACGCTGGTGGTCGGCAACAACGCTTTGCAACTGGAACAGCTGGGCCTGCCTGATGTCGCGCACCTGGATGACAACCGCCTGGTCGCCATGGCCGCGAAACCAGTCGGAACGTTGGCCCTATATTGGTTGATGGTCATGGGCGCCATGAGCCGCCTGGGCGAGGCGTCCAATGTGATCAGCTTCGGCTTCGATACGCTGACCGTTCGTCTGCGTGGCGGCCGGCGCCGCATCAAGGTGGCGATGGATGGCGAGATATTCTGGACGCGTGCGCCCTTGGCGTTTTCGGTATCGCCGCGGCGCCTGCAATTACTCGTTCCGCGCGACGACAGCAGGCTGGATCGCGCATGACCCGGCTGCTGCATATTTCCGATACGCATTTCGGTACCGAACAGGACGCTGTCGTACAGGCTCTGCTGGATCTCGCTCGTCGGCTGTCTCCTGATCTCGTCGTGTTGTCCGGCGACATTACCCAGCGCGCCAGGACGCGTCAGTTCGCCGCCGCGCGGCAGTTCGTCTCGGATCTTGGTTTTCCCGTGCTGGCGATACCGGGCAATCACGACATCCCACTATTCAATATCGCGGCTCGTGTGTTCAACCCTTATGGCGGCTACAAGCGCGCGATGGGCGTGAACCTGGAGCCTGTGTTCAGCAGCGAAGGTCTGCTGGTCATCGGTGTCAACACGACGCGTCCAGCGCGGCACAAGAATGGCGAGGTGTCGCGGGTCCAGGTCGAGCGGGTATGCGCACGATTGCGCCAGGCGCGGCCTGGCCAACTGAGGGTTATCGTCGTGCATCAACCCTTGCGCGCGATCGTCGAGGAAGATGTGTCCAACCTGCTGATTGGGCGCCAGGTGGCGATACCCGCATGGGTGGAGGCGGGCGCGGACCTGGTCCTCGGTGGCCACATTCATCTTCCCTATGTCGTCCCATTGGGCGAGTCGACCGACCGGCGTGCATGGGTGGTCCAGGCGGGCACCGCCACGTCTCACCGCGTGCGCGGTGGCATCCCGAATTCTGTGAACGTGCTTGAACATCATGCGGCTTCAATGGCTGATGGTGTGGCGAACTGCGTGGTCGAGCGCTGGGATTTCGATTCCAGCGTTGGTGCGTTTTCCTCCGTGCATAGAAAGGTCTTGCCACTCGCACTCGCGGGTGAGTTGATGCCGCATAAAAATTAATCACGGAATCAGGAGTTGCTCTCGGCGTAAGCCGTACGGCGGGTTACGGACGTTAGTGCGGACAATCGATTCATCGCCCTAACGCCGTCGGCCCCGTCGCCTGCTCTCGTCGCCCAGCGGGATTCGCGGTTGGACTTATTTCAATTCGCATCAGCGGAACCGACTGGACTGCTCGGTGTACCCATACAAAATGTCGTCTCCAGCGTTGGCGGATGCCTATGGAGATGGACGTCCCATTGGGCTGTTTGCGATGAATGCCGCAATTGAAGGAGAGTGATCTTCATGGTCGATACTTTTTCGGACTGCGTGATTGAGTACCCACAGCGATCGATTTCATTGGTCATTGGTGGGCCGCCGGGCGGCGGGACCGACATGCTCGCACGCAGGGTCTGCGAGCGGATATCCGTGTTGTTGGGCCAGCGGGTAAGAATCGAATATCGACTCGGAGCTTCAGGCAATCTCGCCGCCATGGCAGTAGCCCAAGCCAAGCCCGATGGTTACACCATCTTGTTGGGTACTCGTTCCGCAACCTTGCACAGAAAAATGTACCCGCACCTGGCCTACGACTTTGGGCATGACCTTACTCCGATCGCGATGTTGGCGAGAGTGCCCGTTGGCATTGTGATGGGACATCATGTTCTTGCGAGCAATCTCCGCGACGTGATTCGTATGGCAAGGGAAAATCCCAATCGCTTCAGTGCGGCGACGCTTGGCGTTGGCACGACAGATCATCTTGTGTCAGTGCTTCTGCGGAATGCGGCCCGAATTCAATGGCAGCATGTGCCCTATATGGAGATGTCGCGGGCACTCAAGGATGTCGTCGGCGGGAGGGTCGACCTTTTATTCGCACAACTCGCTGGCGGAGTTTCGCACTTGAATGCGGGATCAGTGCGAGGATTGGCCGTGACATCGACTAGCAGGGTGGCTGATTTTCCGGACATACCCACGATAGCTGAGGTCGGATTTCCGCAGGCAAGCGCCGACGACTGGTTTGTCGCCTTGGCGCCGTCGGCAACGCCGTCCGACGTTCTTGCCAAGTTGAATGACGCATTCAATCAAGCGCTGGAGGACCAGACGCTACGCTGGTGTTTGGGCCGGATGGGTTATTTATTGCCATCGTCGAAAAATACCGCGGTTTCTGTTAAGGCTCATCTCGCCGATGACAACACGCGGTGGACTAGCGTCATTCAAGATAACCAGATCAGCGGATTTCAGTAGTCTGTCCGCTTCTACTGTGCCGATCCACGAATATCGCGGATGTCTTCACGGATCGATCCAGGAACCACAGCGCTCGGCAGAGTACTCATGCCTGTGGGACGCTGAGCGTTGCTTATCTCGACATCCGTCTCATCGGGAGAATGATGATGAATACAGGCGTTAGGCGATTAACTTCGTTTGCCTTACTTATGAGTGTGATCCCCATGACTGCTACCTCTTCAAACACTGCGATTGAATATCCACGGAAACCCATCACCCTGATCATTGGTGGTCCTCCCGGTGCGGGAACCGACATCCTTACCCGCCGGGTAGCGGAACGGCTCGAGCCGATATTGGGCCAGCGAGTGGTGATCGAATATCGTCTTGGCGCGTCAGGCAACCTTGCCGCCATGGCGGTTGCTCACGCCGAGCCCGACGGGCACACACTGCTGATAGGGACTCGCTCCTCGACGCTGCACAAGACGATGTACCCGCATCTCAAATACGACTTCGTCCAAGACCTTACACCGGTTGCGATGGTGGCAAGGATGCCGATCGGCATCCTTATGGGAAATCACGTTCCCGCAAAAAATATTGCTGATTTTGTGCGAATGGCGCGGGCAGAGCCTGGGCGATTCAGCGCGGCGACGCTGGGTGTCGGAACGTCAGATCATCTTGTGTCGGTGCTGCTGCGGGATGCCGCGGAAATTCAATGGCAACATGTTCCCTATGTCGAAGTTTCTCGTGCGTTGACTGATGTTGTAGGAGGAAGGGTAGACCTGCTGATCACGCAGCTATCTGGTGGGATGGCATACATCAACGCCGGGGAGTTGCGGGCGTTGGCGGTTTCATCGGCTGCGCGCGTCGCGGCGCTACCCGGCGTGCCTACCGTGGCAGAGGAAGGGTATCCGCAGGTCAGCGCGGACGAGTGGTTTGCCGCGATAGCTCCGGCAAAGACGCCGCCCGACATCATTAAAAAGTTGAACCACGCATTCAATCAGGCGTTGACGGATAAGACTCTGCGCGAGGAGGTGGCGACGATGGGTTATGTGCTTTCTTCCTCCGACAACACGCCCGACATGCTGCGTCCATTCCTTGCCGAAGACAAGCTAAGGTGGACCAAGGTTCTACGCGACCACCAAATCTACGGTGACAAGTAGTTCTTCAAGTTGAACCAACCTGGATTTGCCATGAGCGCTGGCGGCGCGGAACGATACACTGAGTACCCACAACGGCCTATCAGGCTGATCATTGGCGGCTCGCCCGGAGGAGGATCTGACATCCTTGCTCGCCGCTTTTCAACAGCCCTGTCGGAATTCCTGGGGTGGCCAGTTTTCGTTGAATGCCTTCTCGGGGCTTCCGGTAATTTTGCCGCAATGGCGGTCGCTCGGGCCAGTCCTGATGGCTACACGATCTTATTGGGTACGCGCTCGGCGACGTTACACAGGAAGATGTATCGGCACTTGGAGTACGACTTCGAGCAAGACCTTGTGCCGGTCGCCATGGTTGCGCGAATTCCGGTTGGAATAGTGGTCGGAAAGAATTGCAAAGCCCAGTGTCTTCATCAACTGATTCAATTGGCCAAGACCAATCCTGGGCGGCTCAGTGCGGCAACCCTGGGCGTGGGGACCACTAGTCATATCGTTTCCGTGCTTCTTCAAGATGCCGCCGGAATCCAACTGCAGCACATCCCCTATATGGAAGTCTCCCGGGCGTTGAAGGATGTGGTCGGCGGTCGCGTCGACCTGCTGTTCACGCAGCTGTCCGGAGGAATCTCGCATATGAACGCGGGTTCAGTCCAGGCGTTGGCGGTAACGTCGCCTCATGCTAGCGCCAATCTGCCTGTGGTACCCACCGTCGCTGAAGAAGGACTCGCGGAGGTCAATGCGGACGATTGGTTTATCGCCATGGCGCCGTCGAACACGCCCTCCGACATCATCGCCATTCTCAACGACGCGATCAATCAAGCATTGACCGACCAGAATCTGCGTGACGATCTGACGGAACTGGGATACGTGTTGTCGTGGTTCGCCGATACACCTGACGGGCTCCAGGACTTCCTCACCGAAGAAAACATGTTGTGGACGCAAGTGCTGAAAGACCATCGGGTCATAGGCTTCCAGTAGCGGTGAAGTGGCTGTGACCTCAGCGTCCGCCCACCGGAAGTTGGTCGAGCAGGGGACGTGCCAGGTGCAGCACTTCGTACGTCACCGCGTCGCGGGCGGTCCGTTCGTTGGTCTCGCGTACGATGACGCGGGTGAAGCGCCAAGCGGCGGTGTCCACGCCCACGGTCGCGGCCACGACGCCGTTTTCGGTCGCTATGCCCCGGTTGCGCTCGACTTCCAGGGCATAGGCCGCGCCCAAATCCTGGTCCAGTGGGATGTCGACTTCCTCTTTCTGTACATAACGCGCTTCCTGGCCGGTGCCGCGTCGCGCATCCAGGACGATGCGGGTGTCGATGTTGGCGCGGCCAAAGCTGTCGGTGACGGTCTTGTAGCGATTCTCCAGCAGGAAGTCGCGCAAGCCCTGGTCGTCCTGCCATAAGTACAGCGAAGAGTAGCTGTGGCTGATGGCGCCCAGCTGGCCCGCCTCGCGGAGTAGGAAACCCTTGAAATAAAGACGCGGCGTATCGTCCCAAAGCTTGCCGCGCTCCGCCGCACGGCGGCGAATGATGCTCAGGTCGTAATCGGCAGGCAAGCGGTGGGTGTAGTGGGCGATAAGCATGTCGTACTCCAGGAAATGGGATTTGGCCTGTCGATCCTGTAAGACGGCTGGGGTAGCGGCAAATAACAGGATCTCCACAGGTATGGACGACAGCGTATCGCCGGGGCTATCATTTGAAAATACGATCTATAAGTATTTCTATGATTTAAAAATTAAATCATAGAGTTTGGGACGGGCCCTCTCATAGAAGACGCAGAAAGCTCAGCACGCTTACAGCCGAAGGTATAAATCGTGCTAGACGCACAATGCGCGCAAAGCGGCCGGCGCGCTCATCCACACCGTTGGGAATAAAGATGAAAACCCTCGATATCGACGCCGTCCAGGCCTTCGTCCTTACCGCGGACATGAAAAGCTTCACACGCGCGGCGGAGGTGATGGATACCACGCAATCCACCATCAGCCTGAAGGTCCGTCGCCTGGAGTCCATGCTGGGGCGCCGTCTGCTGGATCGCACCCCGCGCCTCGTGCGCTTGTCCGCCGACGGTGGCGCGTTCCTGCCGGCGGCGCGCACGCTGGTGGCCGCGCATCAGGGCGCTTTCAATGCCTTCTCGGACGCCAAGCCGCGCCGCCTGGTGGTGGGCGTCAGCCATCATGTGGTCGGCGCCGAATTGCCGCGCATGCTGCAAGGGCTGAACCGTGCCGACCCCACGCTGATCCTGGAGATGCGGATCGCCTCATCGCGGGACGTGCTGGATGAGTTCGACGCGGGCCGGCTCGATGCCGGCATCGTGCTGCGCCATGACAGCCGTCGCCTGGACGGCGAGTTGCTGCTGGAGGAGGGTTTCGGCTGGATGGGTGCGCCGGATTTCGAATGGACGCCCGGTCAACCGCTACGGCTGGCCACTCAGGCGGAACCCTGCAGCGTGCGCGCCATGGCGGTGGATGTGTTGGCACAGGCGGCCGTGCCATGGACGGAGGTGTTCGTTGGCGGCGGTGTTTCCACCATAGGGGCCGCGGTGTCCGCGGGTCTTGCCGTGGCGGCCCTGGGTCGACGCGTGGCGCCGGCAGGCACGATGGATCTGGGCCCCCGGCTGGGTTTGCCACCGTTGCCGTCGCGCGACGTGGTATTGCACACCAGCCCGACCGATGCCCAGGCGCGCGGCGCATTGCGGGCCTTGGGCGCTGCCATCCGGGCTACCGCGATAGGGGCGTAATGCCAGGAGTCGGAGGCGGCGATCTTGGCCATCGAGAAGTCGGCCAGGGGCCTTGCCTTTGAATATCGAATCTCTGAATCAGGGTGCCAACAGATAACGCTGCAGCAAATCACCGAAACGATCATAAGCGGCATTGGCGCCGGCCAACACGGCGTCATGCTCGTCGGCGGAGATGGCGTTGCTGTCCAGCGCGGCCACGAAACGGCGCCACACAAGGGCGCGGCCTTCAGGATACGCGGCAAGGTTGCGCGCCCCGAAATTGGCGTCCAGTCCCAAGGTTTGTTGCACCTGCTTCAACAGGAAGGCGGCGCCCAGCGTCGAACCTTCGGAAACATAGAGCCAGCCCAGTGCTTGTGGCATGGCGACCTGGCCGGTGGCCAAAGGCTCTTGCGGAATTTCCTCGCCCAGGTCCTTCATGTCCGCAACGGCGGCTTCGACACGGCCACGCACAGCCAGGTCGGGAACGGCTGCCTGGATGCGGGCATCGTCGAACAGATGTTCGACATCTTGCTGGAAAATGTATTGCGTGGCGACGAAACGCGCATAGCGATCGCGCGACTCAAAAGGCCTGCCTTGCTCCATCAGGGCGTGCATGCGTTCGTGCTGAGCGTTGGTCTCGTGTTTGAGGCGGAACGAAAGCGTGGCGCGCAGGTCGAGGACGGTGTTCATGGCAGGGAGAACTCGAAGCGGAAGTAAGCAGTCGGGGCCGGGGGCCGCGCAACCAAAGCGAACAGAACCAAGACAACAGGTTAGCAGTTTTGGTCTGCGCGCACGGCGTATCGAGCGCGTTTGGCGAGTATCGCTTTTGTACTCCAAACCCGCGCGCAGGCGATCCAGCTTGTCCCCTGATGTCTCCGGCTTCGCGTTCGTGTCGCTGCGGTGCAGCCCGATCTCAGGATGCCGATCGGGCTGCATCGTCGTATAGCGATGCGTCGTGTTCCAGCCACCATGTAGGAAAGAAGGGCACGCGCGTGTCGACCATGCTGGTCCACGATCCTGACATCCGGCGCTCAAGCATTGAGATGTGCGCATGCGCGCGCGACAGCACGAAATGCTTGTGCCCAGGAAACAGGACATCCACTTTCAGGGCCGCCAGGCGGCGCACGGACGCCCGATAGGCGCGGAAGTCAGTATCCGCATTGACAGTCCCATGGCCGCCCTCGGCGAAACAGGTGTCGCCGCCGAACAGCACGCTGCGGCCGTCGAGCTTGGCCAGCAGGGAAACGGAGTCGTCGCTATGGCCAGGCGTGTGTATTACTTCAAGGGTGATGGCACCCACCGCGAGGGTGTCGCCGTCCTCCAGCGGCAGGTCCACCCGGGCGCGACGTGATCCCACGCCGTGCCGCTCGACGTGCGAGGCCGGCCATAGCTGTTCTTCCAGCGTACGTACACCCAGGCGATGCACGGCCAGCCGGGCGCCGGTGGCAGCCACCCACCAGGCGGCACCACGGCCATGGTCCCAATGGGAGTGCGTGAGGATGATGGTCCTGATGGCTTGTATCTGGACGCCGTCTTCCAGCATGCGATCGCGGATCTCTTCAGGCGTGATGCCGCTGCCGGCGTCGATCATCGCAGCTTCGCCGCTGTTCTCGATGACGTAGACATGCGAGTCGCAGGGATGCGAGAGGCCCACGCCGCCGCCGCCCACCATGTAGACCGATGTCTGGCCCGATTGGAAGATCTTCATACGGTTGCTCCTGCGGGGATGTTGCTTGGTTCGCTGTGTGGGGCACTGCCTTCGGACGCGTGTTCGGCGTCCGCTAGCGCCGGATGCCGACGCCCGGGCCGCCTATTGCTCACGGGCCAGCCGGAGTACTTCCTGCATCAAGTGATAGACCGCGTGATTCGCCGCGCGCGAGGTGCCGTCGACGGTGTCCAGTGCCAATCCGCTGTAGCCGTCGAAAGCACCTTCGGCCAGCGGTGCGCTGATACTGGCGGCGACTTCCGGCCAATCGGGCATCAGGTTTGGCCGCTCATGCGTCAGGGCCAAGGCGGCCGCGATGGCATAGGCTCCCCAATTGGAGACAGCCGCGGGCAACAGCAGGTCGACTTCCGTCGCGTCGAGCAGCCCGCCTTGGCAAGGGCAGGCGCACTGGCCACCGCCTGGAAGTTGTACGGCCAGCTGGGTCCGCACGCGGCCGAAGCCGATTTCATTACCGCCGTCACCCACGGCCAAGGTCGGCAATCCACGTGCGCGCAAGGCGGGCACGAGCAAGTGCGCATGCGCCACCCAGTCACTGTCCTTGGGCTTGCCGCTGCTGTTGTGAAACACGCCCAGGGCGTTCGGACCGGGCTTTTCTATGAAGAAGCCAGCGGCGAGGTCCGGTAGGCGACCCATCAGATCTTCGATGAAGGGTACTGCCGCCGCCGCGCCGGTGGGGAAGGGCAATATCAGGGCGGCGTTGTCGCGCCGGCGCCAGGCGGCCTCGTCCAGCAGCGGCGTGCCGCCGGCCCGCACCGACGCCGCTACGCCGGGTAGAAACCGAGCCTCGGACAGGATGCAGCTGCGCACACCCAGCGCGCCGAATACGCGCGCCAGGACCGCCACGCCGGAAGGACCATCGGTTTCGCCCTGCGGCAGCCATTCGGGGTTGCCCGTCCCAGTAACCAGGATGACCGTCCCACCGGCTTGCACGGATTGCAGGGCCTGTGCGATTCCCGCGCAGATGGCGTCGCCGCCCTGGGCAGCTCGTGCCTGGCGATACCGCAGCGCCGTCCCGCCTTGCTGCGCCGGTTTGTTCTTCAATTCCAGATTGGCGATCTGGTCCAGGTACTCGTAATACCAAGGGTTGTCTTTGCTGGACACAGAACTCGTATGGCTTGGCAGGGTGCTGTTATCCGCGGGACTTGCTTCAACCGCATGACCAGCATCGGCTGCGTTACCCGTATCACGCGCGGTAGTGGCAGCATCGGAAAAGTCATCGTTCATTGGCGCGCTCTCCGAATGCGACATCGGTCCACTGTTCCCACAATTTGGAAATGGCGGAGTAGTCCAGACGATCCAGTCCCGCGCCACGCGCGATCTCGTATACAGTATGGGATGCCTGCATCGTGAACAGCGGCACGCCCAACTCGCGGGCCAGGTCCAATGCCAGGGACGAATCCTTGCGGGCGTTCGCGGTCGGCATGCCACCCTCGAAATCCTGCTGGCGTATGCGCTCGCCGAAGCGATGCGTCAGCGGGCGCAGCAAGCCCGATTCCCGCCGCATCAGGGTATAGAAGACATCCGGCGGTACGCCGGCCTTGGCGGCCAAGGCGGCGCCTTCCAGCAGCATGACCATGGTGGTATGGGCCACTGCGTTGTTCACCAGCTTGGCCCGCATGCCGCTGCCAGTCTCGCCCAGGTGGAAAATTTCTTCGGCGGCGGCCTCCAGGATGGGCTTGGCGCGAGCGTAGTCCTCGGCCGACGCGCCGACCAGGAAGGTGGTCTTGCCTTCAGCCAGCTTGTGGACGCCACCGATGATGGCGGAGTCCATGACACGGGCGCCGTGCGGCGCCACGCGGGCTTGCAGTGCTGCCACATCCTGCGGGCTGACGGTGCTGGTTTCTATGACCAGCCGGTCGCGCAGATCGCCCTGCGCCAGCGCGTCGGCAGCGGCCAGGGATGCCGCGGGCGAGGGCAGCGACAGGAGGATGACACTGCTTTCCCGTGCCACCTGGGCCGCATCCGGCGCGGCGCGCACACCGGTCTCACGCGCCACCGCGATACGTTCGCTGTCCCGGTCATAGCCCAGAACGTCGAAGCGACGTAGCAAGGGAGTGGCCAAAGCCAGGCCGGCGTTCCCCAGTCCGATGATGCCGACCGTCGGCTTTTGTTCGTTCATGATCTACAGCTCCATATGGAAAAAGACAAATCGCCGACGTTGTTCGGCTCCGCCGCGCCCGGCTCGACCTTGGCCTTGGCCTTGGCTAAAGTGAGGAGCCTGAGCCTGGGGCGGGGCGCTCGGCCCCGGCCGCCCAAGCTCCCGGCCGCCCAAGCTCCCGGGTGCTCAATCCACGCGGGCGCCTGACGCCTGCACGACCGGCCCCCATTTCTTGATCTCGCTGGCGATGTGCGTGGCGAACGCCGCGGGCGTGCTGCCGACGGCCGTGGCCCCCTGGGCTTGCAGCTTCTGCTGGATGTCCGGGCGGCGCACCAACTGCGCGACCAGCTTGCTGACCTTCTCGACGATCTCGGGCGGCGTGCCGGCCGGGGCCAGCAAGCCGTACCAGGAACCGACTTCGTAGCCGGGCAGGCCGGCCTCGGCCAGCGTGGGCAGATCGGGCAGGGCGGGATCGCGCTGCGCGCTGGTGACGGCCAGGGGGCGTAGCTGGCCGGACTTCACGAATGGCATGGCCGAGGGCAGGGTGTCGAAGATCACCTGCACTTGGCCACCCATCGTGTCGGTGACCGCGGCCGCGGTGCCGCGATAAGGCACATGGGTCATCTTCACGCCCGCCATCGAATCGAATAATTCGCCTGCCAGATGGTGGGAACTACCGTTGCCGGCGGAGCCGAAGTACAGCTTGCCGGGATGCGCCTTGGCATAGGCGATCAGTTCGGCCACGGACTTCACCGGCAGCGAGGGGTTGACTTCCAGCACGCTCGGGGTCGATGCCACCAGGCTGACAGGGGCGAAGTCCTTGACCGGATCGAAAGGCATGGTTTTGTACAGGCTGGCATTGATGCCGTGCGTCGCCACCGTTCCCATCAATAGCGTGTAGCCATCCGGCGCCGCGCGCGCCACCAATTCGGAACCAATGTTGCCGCCGGCGCCTGGGCGGTTGTCGACGATGACGGCCACCTTCAGTTCCGTGCCCATGGCCTGGGCCAGGATGCGCGTCACCAGATCGCTGGTGCCACCGGCTGCGAAAGGCACGACGATGCGGATGGGATTGCCGGGATAGCCGGCGGCGGTGGCGCTGGTCGCCAGCAAGGCCAGGGTGAATGCGCCTGCCATCGAGGCCAGGCGGGCGAGGATGCTCCGTTTCATGGTGTCGTCTCCTTGATTCTTTGTGTGGGGCTGAGCCCTGTTATTGATCTGGCGCTTGAAATCCTGGGATGCAAGAGTTTTGGGATCCGGAAATCATATTGTGATCAATAAAATCTTGTGATCTCATTCTTCAAGCACCTAAAATAACGAAGCCGCGGCGCAAAGTTATCGGAATATCGCGTGGCAGCATAGATATCTGTCCCATTTTGTGATCACGATATGACCGATCTCCCTAAGACACGGTTCGCCACGGCCACGGCCACGGCCGCCGCCACCGGCGCTCCCATTGGTGCCAGCACAGCTGCTGCCGGCGGCACGCAAAGCATCCGGCGCACGGTCAGCCTGCTGCGCACCCTCGTCGCCGCTCAGCGGCGTGGCGCCACGTCCGCGGAACTGGCCGCTCGGACCGGCCTGGACCGCAGCACTGCCCGGCGCATGCTGCAATGCCTGGTCGAAGAAGACGTCCTGGTATTCGACATTGACACCCGGCGCTATCACTTCGGCCATCTGGCCTACGATATGGGCCTGGCGGCGTCCGAACGCCTGGACCTGCCGCAACTATGCAAGGCGGCCTTGGCACGCATCGCTGATGACACTGGCGATACCGTGTTCCTGATGATCCGCAGCGGTGACGACGCCGTGTGCGCAGACCGCGCGGTGGGGTCGTATCCAATCAAGACCTTCATCGTCGACGTCGGTACTCGGCGCCCCTTGGGCATAGGGGCCGGCAGCCTGGCCATGCTTAGCGCGCTGCCTGAAGAAGTCGCCGAGTTGGTCCTTGCCAATAACGTCCCCCGTCTTGGCACCTATGCCGGCATGAATGAGAAGCGCCTGCGCGCGATGATGCGCGAGGCCCGCACGCAGGGCCATGTGGCGATGGACGTGGTGGATGTGCCCGGCGCGCGCACCGTCTCGGTGCCTATCCTGACGGGGACTGGCCGGCCGGTGGCAGCGCTCAGCGTGGCGGCCATCGCGCTGCGTATGACGCCTGAACGCGAAGCGATGGTGCTGGCCGTCCTGAGGCGGGAAGCGGCAGCGATCGGCGAGGCGCTGGCTGCCCGGTCACGCCGGGACGAACAGGAAGCTTGAGAAACAGGACGCTTGTAAACGCGTCAAATCGATGGCGTAGTTCCATGACTTAGTCCCATTTCAGCGTCGCACCGAATCCAGTACAGTCATGCGATCCGCATGCCGTGCATCGAGTCGCGGCGTGTCGTCCTTATTCTTCAAAAGGGGCAGCTCGCATGCAGGCACCCAAGACTGGTACGGAAACGGAAACGGACCGGGAAACAGACACGGCCTTGGCCGTTGCCAGCGCCGCCATCCACGCTGCGATCCAGGACGTTTCGCGGCGTCCTGAGATTCATTCCTTCTTCGACGAAAGCACCTTCACGGTCAGCCATATCGTCGTCGATCCCGCCACCCACACCTGCGCCATCATCGACAGCGTGCTGGATTACGACGCGGCCAGCGGGCGCACGTCGACCCGCGGTGCCCAGAGCCTGATTGACTTCGTGCAAGCGCGGGCTCTGCGTGTGGAGTGGGTGTTGGAAACGCATGTCCATGCCGACCATCTTTCCGCTGCGCCGCTGCTGAATCAGCGCTTGGGCGGGCGCCTTGCCATCGGCGCGCACATCAGCATCGTCCAGGATGTGTTCGGCAAAGTCTTCAACGCCGGCAGCGACTTCGCGCGCGACGGCAGCCAGTTTGACCATCTCTTCGTCGATGGCGAGACGTTTGCCTTGGGCCATCTGCAAGCGGTGGCCTTGCACGTACCTGGGCATACGCCCGCGTGCATGGCGTACGTGATCGGCGATGCGGTGTTCGTCGGCGACACCCTGTTCATGCCGGACTATGGCACCGCGCGTTGCGACTTTCCGGGCGGCGATGCGGCGATGCTGTTTCGCTCCATCCGGCGTCTGATGGCCTTGCCGGATGCGACGCGGGTGTTCCTGTGCCATGACTATAAAGCGCCCGGTCGCGAGCGCTATGCGTGGGAAACCACCATCGAGGCCCAACGTCTGGGCAATCTGCACGTTCATGAAGGCGTATCCGAACAGGACTTCGTGGCCTTGCGCCAGCAGCGCGATGCCGCGCTGCCCATGCCGCGCCTGATCCTGCCTTCGGTGCAGGTCAATATGCGCGGCGGCAAACTGCCGGAGCCAGAAGCCAACGGCATGCGATATCTCAAGATTCCCGTCAACGGCGTGTGATGCTGAGCTGGCTCAGGCCCGGAGCCTGGCCGCCGGCTGCATGAGCAGGCTGGGCGCGATAGTTGCGAACGGGGCCGCGACTGTTGGGAGATCATCATGAGCAAGAACAAGGAAGCTAAGAAAGAGGCCAAGACCGAGGGCAAGAACAAGGACGAGCGCAAGCAGGCCGAAGCCACTGCTCGGAAGCAGGGCGCCATTCAGCGGGAGCAGGATCAGCGCGACGAGGCTGTCGCTGGGCAGTCTTCTTCCTCCAAGGAAAAACATGCGATGCAGGCGGGGCAACGGAAGTATCCCGAGCCGCCGATGCCAGAGCAGCGCATCGGCAAGCCCGGCCTGGAGGGCGACATGGAAGTGCGGCCGGCATTCTCGGCGCCTGGCTATCGCGGCAGCGGCAAGCTGGACGGCTTTGCGACCATCGTCACCGGCGGCGACTCGGGCATCGGCCGCGCCGTGGCCATTCTCTTTGCCAGGGAGGGGGCCGACGTGGCGATCGTCTATTTGAATGAACACGAGGACGCCGAAGAGACCAAGCGCTGCGTGCAGGCCGAAGGAAAGCGCTGCGTGTTGATTCCGGGTGACGTGAAGGATCCGGCATTCTGCCGTGACGCCGTCGGGGAAACCTTGCGCGAGTTTGGCAAGCTGGATGTCCTGGTGAACAACGCCGCTTTCCAGGAACATGCGGAGTCGATCGAGGACCTGTCCGAAGAACGTTTCGATGAGACGCTGCGCACGAATGTCTATGGCTACTTTCACATGGCCAAGGCAGCGGTGCCACATTTGAAGGAAGGCGGCAGCATCATCAACAGCGGGTCGGTGACGGGCCTGCGCGGCAGCGGCGGCCTGATCGACTACTCCACGACGAAGGGCGCTATTCATGCGTTCACGATGTCGCTGGCGAGCAGTCT
Organism: Bordetella sp. LUAb4; assembly: GCF_021325795.1. Classification (GTDB taxonomy): domain Bacteria; phylum Pseudomonadota; class Gammaproteobacteria; order Burkholderiales; family Burkholderiaceae_B; genus Bordetella_C. Next base: position 247,611 of record NZ_JAHPZX010000004.1, read on the forward strand.
TGCGCCTCGGGGAATTCGGGTCAACGCGGTGGCGCCGGGGCCTGTCTGGACGCCATTCAATCCCGCCGACAAGCCGCCCAAGGAACTGAAGGCGTTTGGCGCGAAAACGCTCATGGGTCGGCCCGCGCAACCGGAAGAGCTGTCGCCTGCCTATGTCTTCCTGGCCGCGCCCGCCTGCGCCAGCTATATCACCGGCATGATCCTTCCGGTGACAGGCAGTCCGGGCTGAACGAAGGCGACCGTGTGTCTCACGCCGCGAAGCCACCATCTATGGTCAGGTGGGCGCCCGTGACGAACCCGGCATCGGGTCCCGCCAGGTAAGCCACCATGCCGGCGATCTCATCGGGGCGCGCGTGGCGTTGCAAGGCCATCAGGCCATGCAACATCTTGGCGAAGTCGCCGGATTCCGGGTTCATGTCCGTGTCGGTGGGGCCGGGCTGCACGTTGTTCACGGTAATGCGGCGGGGACCCAGGTCGCGCGCCATGCCGCGTACCAAACCTTGCAGGGCCGACTTGCTCATGGCGTAAGCGGCACCGCCGGGGAAGGGCATGCGGTCGGCATTCACACTGCCGATGTTGATGATGCGCCCGCCGTCATTCATCCGCGCCAGCGCCGCTTGCGACGCGATGAACACCGCGCGCACATTCAGATCCAGGGTCTTGTCGAATTCTTCCAGCGTCAGCGTTTCGATGGAGCCCAGCACCAGCACACCGGCGTTGTTGACCAGGATGTCCAGAGCCCCGAATTCATCGGTCGTCACCGCGATGGCGCGCACCACGGCGGCGGCGTCCGCGGCGTCGGCTTGCAAAGCCAGGGCGCGGCCGCCGTCGGCCTTGATCTCTTCGGCCAGGGCCTTGGCTTGGTCAGCCGAGCCGCGGTAGGTGAAGGCCACGGCGGCGCCGTCGCGGGCCAGGCGCTTGACGATGGCGGCGCCGATGCCACGGCCGCCGCCGGTGACGAAGGCCGTCTTGCCGGCAAGGGGCTTGGTGGTGTCAAGGGTTGCGGCGGAAGTATTGGTACGGGTATTCATGATGTGGGACCTTTGGATGTAAGAGGCAGGACAGGGATGGCGGGCGAGACTCGGATATAAGCGACAAACAAGAAACTTGAGACTTGAGAATCAACCTACAGGACTGCGGTGACGACGGATGAAGTATCCCCGGTCCTGGCTATTCCAGATAGTCCATAATTGATTGTATGATCTTCAACTATTAGTTGAAGGTGGCCGTAGGGCCTGGTGCCGGACGTGGAATCCCTCAATCTTCTCGAATCCTTTATCCGCAGCGCGCAGCTGGGCAGCTTTTCGGCGGCTGCCCGCAGTCTGGGACTGACGCCCGCGGCGGTCAGCAAGAACGTGGGGCGCCTGGAAGCGGATCTGGGCCTGCGCCTGTTCCATCGCAGCACCCGCAAGCTGGCGCTGACCGAGGAAGGCGAGCAGTTCCTGGAAAATGCCGCGGGTCCTTATGCCAGCTTGCAGGATGCCTTCGCCCATGCGGCGCAGCGCGAAGGCAAGCCCTCGGGCGTGCTGCGGGTGAGCGTTGGGCTGGGTTTCGGCAACGAGTACATCGTGCCGCTCCTGGGAGATTTCCTGGCGCGTTATCCCGCCATCGTCCCGGATTGGCATTTCGAGAACCGCGCGGTCGACCTGGTGGGCGAAGGCTATGACGCGGCGATTGCTGGCGGCATAGAACTGACCGAAGGGGTGATTGCGCGCAAACTGGCGACGGCCTACATCATTGCCGTGGCGTCGCCCGCCTACATGGCTGAGCGGCCCATGCCGAAACATCCGTCCGAACTATCCGGATTGGATGGCATAGTGCGCCGCTCGGGTCCCACGGGACGCCTGCGTGCATGGACCCTGCGCAACAGCGTTGGGGTGGAAGCCGCGGCGCCATCCAGTGTGCGCATGATCTTCGACGATCCGGAAGCCATGGCGCGCGCTGCCGTGCTGGGATATGGCGTGGCCTTGTTGCCCACGCCGCATGCGGCGCGCTGGATAGCCAGCGGAGCATTGATCCGCCTGCTGCCGGAGTGGTCGGCTGAATTGGGAGCCCTGTCGATCTACTACCCGAATAAAAAGCTGGTGCCCTTGAAAACCCGCGCCTTCATCGATTTCGTCGTCGAGGCGTTCAGAAAAAAGCGCCTCGCGGCGTTGTTCGATCCACGCTGAGGCGGCCGGTCGGATCACGTAACGAGAAGGCGGCGATCACCTTGGTGATCGCCGCCTTCGTACGCAATGCATCTGGATGCTGGGGCCGATCAGGACAATACCGTTCCTCGATCAGCGCTGGTCTCCGGATCGCTCTCGGGATCGGAAGCCGTACGCGACACCATTGCCTGTACGTCCGCCAACTCGTCCTTCTTCAGTTTGACGCTGGCCAAGCCATCACCGCCGTCCACGGCCATCTGCTGCTCGCGTTCGGAAACCACTTCGAAGGTCGACTCATTGTTCCAGGGACCGCTCATATCGCCATCGCCTTGCGACATGTTGAAGTAGACGTTGGAAAACTTGGGATCGCCTGGCAATTTGCCCGGCGGGAAGTTGGGTTCGATGGAGTACAGCGCTTTCTCGAACGATTGGAGGTGGGCGATTTCACGTGTCATCAGAAAACCTAAGGCTTCCTTCACACCCGGATCGTCCGTCACGTTGATCAGGCGTTCGTAGATGACCTTGGCGCGTGCCTCGGCGGCGACATTAGAGCGCAAATCCGCCGTTGGATCACCGATGGTATCGATGTAGCCGGCGTTCCAAAGCTGGCCGCCCGAATTGGTCAGCGCAGGACCGCCACCATAGAGGATCTGGGTCACGTGCGAATCATTGCCCGCGCCTTGCAGCGAGCGATACAGGTCGGCCTCTTTCATGGTGGCTTCAGCGAGTTGGCCCTTGGCTCCCTTGTTCAGCATGGCGACCAGCGAACCAATGACTTCCAGATGGCTGAGCTCTTCGGTCGCGATGTCAAACAGCATGTCCTTGCGACCGGGATCGTCTTCGCCGATGGCCTGGGTAAAGTAGCGACAGGCCGCGGCCAGTTCGCCCTGCGGTCCGCCGAACTGCTCGAGCAGCAGATTAGCCAGCCCGGGGTTGCTCTGGCTTACGCGAACCGTATATTGAAGACGTTTATTGTGTGCGAACATCATGGACTCCTGAGTGGTTGGTACGGCTATAGGCTGGGTCGTCAAAGCGCAATCGCCATACCAGCAATGCGCGATTCCTTGATTCAGCCTTTCTTGGTGGGAAGCACGCTAGGGGTGTCATCGCGAGGATTGAATGTCCGGTCCTCGGCGGCCTCCGGATTCGGATTGCCATCGAACTGCGTTGCCTTGGCGGGAGTCGGTGACTCCCGTGCCTGGCGGTTTTCGCTGGCCTTGCCCAGGTCCTCCTGGATGCGGGCAGCGATATCCACTTGATCTTCCTTCGAGGGTTCTGGCGTGGGCGTTTTGTCGACAGGGTCGGCGCGGTTGCTGTTGGTCATGGATAAGCTCCGTGGGAATGGTTCTTGGCGAATGGATCGTTGGGCTATGAGTCGGTCGGACCGCGGGGTTCGCCGCTGTCCTTGCGTTCGCAATCGCTATACCCGCGCGGTCACCGCAGAGCGCAAACCACGAGCACCCCGCACGCGATCCGCAAGAATGGGTTGCCGCGGTGGCTTCAGCGCTTGCTCAGCGTGGCGCGCAAACCCATCACGTCGTTCGACGAAATCTCGCTGGCATCTCTTGTCCGGGTGCCCGCTGGCGCCAGGACGTCCTGATTCATGCTTGTTTGCGCAGCGTAATTGGGATGGATTTGGCTGCTGGCACCTTGCTCTCCTTGGCGTAATGCCACAGGGGAATCAGCGGATTGCATTCCGGGTAATATGACCAGGCGCACCCGGCGGGAATGTCGAAGGCCCGGACTTCCAGGCCGGACACTTCGCGGTCATAGCCGTCATGCGCCACCGTGCACGCTGTCACCACGTCTTTCTCCGCCAGGCCCAGCCTTTGCATGTCGTCCGCGTTCAGCATGATCACCTTGCGCGTGCCCTTGATGCCGCGGAAGCGATCGTCCAAGGCATAGATGGTCGTATTGAACTGGCTGTCGCCACGTGTAGTCATCAAGCGCAGGACCTGTCCGTCATGTTCAGGCATGTCCGGGTCTTCGTCATAAGTCTCCGGCACCACGAAATTCGCCTTGCCGGTCTCCGTGTTCCACCTGCGTTCGCTGGCCCCCAAGGGACGATGGAATCCCCCCGGGCTCCACATCCGTGCATTGAAGTCCTTGAAGATGTCCGGGTAGGTCGCCTCGATGGCATCACGCACTCTTGCGTAGTCCGCCACCCAGGCGTCCCAGTCGACGTTCCCCCGAGCGCCGACGGTGGCCTTGGCCAGGCCCGCCACAATGGCCGGCTCCGACAGCAGCAGATCACTATTGGGTTCGCTACGCCCCTTGGAGCCGTGGAAGCAGCCGGTGCTGTCTTCCACCGACACGGCCTGTTCGCCCCCGGCTTGCCGATCGATCTCGATTCGGCTGAGACAGGGCAAAAGATAGGACACTCGGCCGTGCAACAGGTGACTGCGGTTGAGCTTGGTCGCCACGGAGACGGTCAGGTCCAGCGTGGCCCAGGCCGGCTCCATGCGGGAATGGTCCGGCGTGGCGCGGGCGAAGTTGCCGCCCAGCCCGATGAACGCCTTGACTCGTCCATCCAGAATGCCTTCACAGGCTTCCACCGTATTCATGCCTTTGCTGGTGGGCGAATCGAAGTGGTACAGCGCCTTCAACTTGTCGGCGGGAATTTTGTCCGGCTTCTCCGTGATGCCTACCGTGCGTTGCCCCTGAACATTGGAATGGCCGCGGACCGGGCATACCCCGGCGCCCGGCTTCCCGATATTGCCGCGCAGCAGTAACAGGTTGGTGATCATCTGCACGTTCTGCACGCCGTTGCGATGCTGAGTCAGGCCCATTCCATACAACACCATCGCGGCCTTGGCTTGCGCATAGACGCGGGCCGCCGCTTCCAAGGCGGCGCGGGTCAGGCCGGCGTGGCGTTCGATCTGGTCCCACGAGGCACTGCGCATGGCTTCGGCGAAGGCTTCGAAACCATGGGTATGTTCAGCGATGAAAGCGTGGTCCAGCACGGGCACGCCGCCTTGCGCCCGTGCGCGGTCGTCGGCCTCGATCAGGTATTTACACAGGCCAGCCAGCGCGGCCGTGTCACCACCCACCTTGACCTGGTGGTACTGCGTGCTGATCTGGGTTTTCTTGCCGGTCATCATCTCCGCCGGCGCCTGCGGGTTACGAAAGGCGATCAGGCCTGGCTCGCGCAGGGGATTGAAGGTGATGATGGGGACGTCGCGCTGCTCGCGCGCGTCCTGCAACTGATGCAGCATGCGCGGTGCATTGGTGCCGGTGTTGTGGCCGAAGAAGAGCATGCAGTCGGTATGCTCGAAGTCTTCCAGCGTGACCGTGCCTACCGGCACGCCTATGGTCTTGGGCAGGCCGACGGACGTGCTCTCGTGGCACATATTGGAACTGTCGGGCAGATTGTTGGTGCCGTACAGCCGCGCGAACAGCGCGTACATATAGGAAGTTTCCAAGGATGCGCGTCCCGAGGTATAGAACACGGCCGAGTCGGGCTCCAATGGCTGCAAACGCCTGCCGATATCATCGAAAGCCTCCTGCCAGCCGATCGCCTCGTATTTGTCGGTGGCGGCGTTCCAGCGCATGGGCGCGGTCAGGCGGCCGATTTTTTCCAGATCGTGATCACTCCATTCCAGGAGTTGGGTACAGGTGTGGGCCGCGAAGAAGTCCGGCGGCACGGTTTTGCTGGTGATGTCCCACGCCGTGGCCTTGGCGCCGTTCTCGCAAAATTCCAGCGGATGCGGATGCGCCGGCTTGGCCCACGAACAGCCGACGCACATATAGCCGTCCGGCTTGTTCTGATGAGTAAGAAGGGCGGCGCCATGCAGAAGGACATGCTCCTTGGCCAGACTGCTGACCACGGCCTTGGCTGAACCCCAGCCGCCGGCAGTGGGACTGGAGGACTTCTCGGTTTGGGCGCTCATCGTGGCTCGCTTTTTCTAGTGCCGCGTCAGCGCGGCTGTGTAATAGCGAAGTCGATGAACGCAAAGCCTATGCCCGAGCGCTGCCTCCCGCGCGCGCCGCCAGGGCCTGTTTCAGGCGCTGAAACGCCGTCAGACCAAGTTGAACGGGCGGACGTCCCTGTATGAACTCGACCTGTCGATGGTCGCCGCTGCTGACACGGACGACGTGATCGAGATTGATGATGAGCGAGCGCGAAGCCTGGAAGAAGGGCGGCATGGGAAGTTGCGGCAACAGGCTCGACATCGTGGCCAGCATCAATTCGCTGCTGCCATCCGCGCAGCACAGCTGTACATAATCGCCCTGGGCAAGCACGACGCTAAGGTCCTGCAGCCTGATGGGTCGAGTGGCCTGGCGGCCCCGTATCACCAGATAGGCCGGCGCCGGCCGCGCGGCGGCCATCCTGCGTAGCCGCGCCACGGCCTGTTCCAGGCGCGGCGCGCCCACCGGCTTGAGCAGATAGTCCAGCGCTTCGACATCGAAGGCGCGCGGGGCATGGTTGGCATGCGCCGTGACGAAGATCACGCCGACGTGCGGATCCAGTCCCCGCAGCAGATCGAATCCCGTGCCTTGGGTCAGTTCGATGTCGAGGAAAAGGCCCTGCGGCGACTCCTGCTCGATCAGCGTCCGGGCTTGCGTCAGGTTCGCTGCTTCGCCCACGATTCGCACGTCCGGCTGGGTTTCGAGCAGGCGCCGCAAGTAGCGCCGCGCCGGCGTTTCGTCGTCGATGATGGCTACGCGAAGCACGATGTTCCTTCGATGTACAGCGTTGCGACGGTGCGCTCGGCCCGTTGTTCCAGCGAGAAACGATGGCGGCCGGGATAGTGCAGTGCCAGGCGCTGGCTCAGATTGTTCAAGCCGACGCCGGTATGCATCGGGTCGAAAGGGCGCTCCAGCCGGCCCGGATTGTCCATCTCTATGGTCAGGGCGTCGGCCGCGCGGCGCGCGCGGATATGGATGCGGAAGGGCGCGTCGTCATCCCGCTTGCCATGCTTGATGGCGTTCTCCGCCAGTCCTTGCAAAGTCATATGCGGAATGCCCATGTCCAGCGCCGCGGGATCGATATCGAGTTGATATTTGAAGCGGTCATCGAAACGCAAGGCCTGGATACCCAGATAGGTTTCCACCGCCGCCAGTTCATCGCGCAGGGCGCAGATGGCGTTGTTGCGCTGGCTCAGCGAATAGCGCAGGTAGGCGGCCAGGCGCCGGGTCATCTCTTCCGCGATGGCGGGGCGATCATGGATTTCCGCGACGATGGTGTTGAGCGAATTGAACAGGAAATGCGGCTCGATCTGCAGATGCAGATGTTCGAGTTCCAGCTGCAAGGCGCGGGTCTGCGCCCGCAACGCCTGCAGGCGCTCGGCGCGCACTTGCAGCTCCGCGCGCGCGGCGAAGTAGACCAGCGTCCAGATGCAGAACACCCCCAGGAAATAAATGAAGGCCATCGGCACGCGGTTGCGCAAGGCGTAGGGCGCGGCGTCAGGTAGCAAGGCGTTCTGGATTTCCACGCCGAGCAGCGCCAGCAAGGCGGAAGCACCCACGCAGAGCAAGGCGGCGCTGACGGCGGTCTGGATCCGGTTGGCGCCGGGATGGCGGCCATATACCAGCGCGGCAACGCTGGTGAGCGCGAATCCCAGAGTGTCCAGCAGCAGCGTCAGCAACAAGGCCACCGCGGCACTGCCGTAGGCGACATAGCGGATCAAAAAGCCCAGGGCCGCCAATATGAGCCAGGCGCCGACCTGCATGCGCCAGAAGAGGCTGACGGCTTCCGCTTCATGGGTGAGATGGCCTCCATTTGAGCGGAATTTCTTCATATTTTCGCCATCAGGTGTCTCGTCTTGCACAAACGTCCGTCCCAAATGCTCATCCACTGGATGCTGTAGCGCTTTTTGCAGATAGTAATACGTCGTTTTCGTTGCCTGATGATACAGTTTTCTACCCGAGCTACCGGTTCGGGCGCGGGACCGTCCGCAATGCCCGCCGAACGACAAGGATTCTCGACGCGATGGACCAGTACTCGCCACCAGCCGACTCTCAGGGTGATACCCCTTTCTTCCTGGCCGGTGGCGGCGAGATGGGCGCGCTGATACGCGCTCACGACTGGTCCGGCACCCGGCTGGGGCCACCCGCCCGGTGGCCGCAAAGCCTGAAGACCGCCATCCGCATCATGCTGACGTCGCGCCAGCCCATCTGGATCGGTTGGGGCGAGGACCTTTTCTTCTTCTACAACGACCCCTACAAAAGCATCATCGGTGGCAAGCATCCGGCGTCTTTGGGTCGGCCAACCATCGAGGTCTGGCAGGAAATCTGGGACGACATCGGCCCGCTGCTGGACACGGCGATGTCCGGCACCGAAGGGACCTACGTCGAGAACAAGTTTCTGCTGATGGAGCGTAATGGCTACCCGGAGGAGACCTACTACACCTTTTCCTACAGTCCCATCCCGGCCGACGAGGGTGGAGCGGGCGGCATCATCTGCGCCAACAGCGACGACACGGCGATGGTGGTGGGCGACCGCCAGGTCAGGCTGCTGCGCGAGCTGGCGGCGGTGGCGACGCAGGCGCACAGCTGGGATGAAGCGTGCCAACTGAGCGTGCGCGCCTTGTCCTTGAATCCTCAGGATCTCCCGTTCGCCTTGCTATACGTCGCGGCGCCGGACAGCGGCAGCGTCGCGCTCGTGGGCAGTTGTGGCTTCGAGCAGGCGGATCATTGCGCGGCGCCCCTGGCCTTGAAGGAGGATGAGGCCGGCGTGTGGCCCATCGCCGACGTACTGCGGCGGCAGAACGCCATCGTGCTGGAGGATCTGCCCGAACGTTTTCCCCTTGGAGCGCCTGCCGCCGAACTACCCCGAGGCCCCTGGCGCCATGCGCCGTCCCGTGCCATCCTGTTGCCGATCGCGCCGGCGGGCGACACGGGCCGGGCCGGTGTTCTCATCGTTGGCTTGAATCCCTATCGCCTGCTCGACGAAGATTACCGGGGCTTTCTGAACCTGGCCACGGGGCAGATCAGCGCTGCCATCGCCCACGCGCACGCATACGAAGAGGAGCGCCGCCGGGCCGAAGCGTTGGCCGAGATCGACCGCGCCAAGACAACGTTCTTTTCCAACATCAGCCACGAATTCCGTACACCGCTGACCCTGATGCTGGGACCGCTGGAGGAAATGCTGCAACGCGCGGCCGACAACGATGGCCAGCGCCCTTTGTTGGAATTGACGTATCGCAACGGCCTGCGTCTGCTCAAACTGGTCAACAGCCTGCTGGACTTTTCCCGCATCGAGGCGGGGCGAGTGCAAGCCCGCTACGAGGCAACCGATCTGGCCGCGCTGACGACGGAGTTGGCTTCCCTGTTTCGCTCCGCCACCGACAAGGCCGGCCTGGCGTTGGTGGTGAATTGCTCACCCTTGCAGGAGCCGGTCTATGTGGACCGGGAGATGTGGGAGAAAATCGTCCTCAATCTGCTGTCCAATGCGTTCAAGTTCACGTTCGACGGCCAGATCCGTATTGCGCTGGAACGGTCGCCGGATGGCCGCTCAGCGCGCATGTCCGTCAGCGATTCCGGGATCGGCATCGCCGAGCATGAGTTGCCACACGTGTTCACCCGCTTTCGCCGAGTCAGTGGCGCGGTCGGCCGCAGCATCGAAGGCAGCGGTATTGGCTTGGCCCTGGTGCAGGAACTGGTGCGCCTGCAGGGTGGCACCATCGCCGCCGAAAGCACCTTGGGCGCGGGAACCACCTTCACTGTCACGCTGCCACTAGGTACCGCGCATCTGCCCTCGGACACGGTGACCAGCGCCGAACCGCGCGCAGGCACCAGTGTGGCGGCTCAGGCTTTCATCGCCGATGCCATGCGTTGGGTGCCCGACGATGCGCTGGCCGGCGCTGCCGTTCCTGATTTGTCATCGGTGCTGGACATGGGCGCCGGCGGCAACACCACGCTGGCGGAAGAAATACTGGTCGTCGATGACAACGCTGATTTGCGCGACTACGTCGGCCGCATCCTGAAGAGCGCCGGCTACAGCGTCACGGTGGCCATGGACGGCTACGAAGCCTTGGCGGCCGCGCGCATGCGGCCGCCGGGCCTGATCCTGTCGGACATCATGATGCCCGGCCTGGACGGCTTTGGTTTGCTGGTCGCCGTGCGCGCCGATCAGGAACTGCGCGAGGTGCCCGTGCTGCTGATGTCCGCGCGCGCCGGCGAAGAGTCGCGGGTGGAGGGTTTGAGCGCGGGCGCGGACGACTATCTGACCAAGCCTTTCTCGGCGCGCGAGCTGCTGGCGCGCGTGGCCAGTAATCTGCAAATGTACCGCCTGCGCCAGGAAACCGCGCGCAAGATTCAGGAAGACGCGCGTGTCCTGGAGATCCTCAACAAGGTCGGCATCACCATCGCCGCGGAACTGGATCTGGGACGCGCCGTGCAGGTGATCACGGACGCGGCGACGGAGTTGACGGGAGCGGCCTTCGGCGCGTTCTTCTACAACGTGCTGGACAAGGCTGGCGAGAGCTACATGCTGTACACCTTGTCGGGCGCGCCGCGCAGCGCATTCGAAAAATTTCCCATGCCGCGCAATACGGCGGTCTTCGGTCCGACCTTCGCCGGCGAGGGTGTGGTGCGTTCGGACGACATCACCAAGGATCCACGCTACGGCCATAATGCGCCGCGCCGCGGCATGCCCGAGGGGCATTTGCCGGTGTGCAGCTATTTGGCCGTGCCGGTGATTGCGCGTAGCGGCGAGGTCTTGGGCGGCCTGTTCCTGGGGCATCCGCAACCGGCGATATTCACCGACGCCGCCGAACGCCTGGCCGTGGGCATCGCCGCCCAGGCGTCGACCGCCATCGACAATGCCCGCCTGTATCAGGCGGCGCAGTCCGAGATCACGCAGCGCACCGCGGCGCAGGCCGCCCTGCATGAGCTCAACGAAACCCTGGAAGTGCGGGTGACGGAAGCCGTGGCCGAGCGGGACCGCTTGTGGGAGCTGAGCGAAGATTTATTGGCGGTGGGTGATTTCGACGGCAAGCTGTTGCGGGTCAGTCCTTCCTGGACGCGGGTCCTGGGCCATCCGCGCGGGGAGTTGATGGCCGGGCATTACGCGGCCTTGATCCACCCCGACGACCGCGAGGCGGCCTGGCGGGCAATACATGCATTGCGCGAACACGGCCGTCCGGTGTCCTACGAAGGCCGCATGCTTACCGCGGATGGTGCGTGGCGGTGGATAGCCTGGACCATGTCGGCCGACCCCGAACGCAAGGGCGTCCATGGCGTGGGCCGCGACGTCACCGCGGACAAGGAAGCCGCCGAGGCGCTGCGCCAGGCGGAAGAGGCCTTGCGCATGGCCCAGAAAATGGAAGCCGTCGGCAAGCTCACGGGCGGCGTGGCGCATGACTTCAACAACCTGTTGCAGGTGGTCGGCGGCAACCTGCAATTGCTGGCCCGCGAGGTGCGCGGCAGCGAACGCGCCGAGAAGCGGGTACGCAATGCCCTGGACGGGGTGGCGCGGGGAGCCAAACTGGCGTCCCAATTGCTGGCATTTGGACGGCGCCAGCCTTTGGCGCCCAAAGTCGTAAACCTGGGACGTTTCGTGCGCGGGCTGGACGATATGCTGCGGCGGGCGCTGGGCGATGCCATCGAGATCGAGACCATGGTCTCGGGCGGCTTGTGGAATACGCTGGTCGATCCTTTCCAGGTCGAGAACGCCTTGCTCAACCTGGCCATCAATGCGCGCGATGCCATGCTGGGCCACGGCAAGCTGACCATCGAACTGGGCAATGCCGTGCTGGACGACGACTACGTCGCGCGCCATGCGGACGTCAAGTCCGGTCAATACGTGATGGTGGCGGTGACGGACACGGGCAGCGGCATGAGCGCGGAGATCCTGCAGCAGGTGTTCGAGCCGTTCTTCACCACCAAGCCGGAAGGACGTGGGACCGGCCTGGGCCTGAGCATGGTCTATGGCTTCATCAAACAATCCAACGGCCATATCAAGATTTATAGCGAGCAAGGGCACGGCACCACGGTCCGGCTCTATCTGCCGCGCGCCAGGCAGGATGAAGACATCGTCGCCGAAGTGGATGCGGGCCCGATCGCCGGCGGCACCGAAACCATTCTGGCTGTCGAAGACGACGAGGATGTGCGCGCGACGGTGGTCGATTTGCTTTCCGAACTGGGCTATCGCGTGCTGCGGGCCAAGGATGCGCAAAGCGCGCTGGCCATCGTCGAGAGTGGCATGCCCATCGACCTGTTGTTCACTGACGTGGTCATGCCCGGCCCCTTGCGTAGCCCGGAGCTGGCGCGCAAGACGCGCGAGCGCTTGCCGAATGTGGCGGTGCTGTTCACTTCGGGCTATACCGAGAACGCCATCATGCACGACGGCCGGCTCGATGAAGGTATCGAACTCTTGAGCAAACCGTACACACGCGAGGCCATGGCACGCAAGATCCGCCACGTGCTGCGCAACCAACAGCAGCGCAATGCCGCGCAGGAAACCCGGCAAGGGCGCTTGCCGCTGGCGGCGGACGTTGCCGCCGGCGCATTGCGGCAGACGCCGTCATGGCGCATCCTGCTGGTGGAAGATGACGGCTTGATCCGCATGACCACCACCGAGATGCTGGAAGCGCTGGGGCACCAGGTACTGTCCGCCGACCATGCCGCGGCCGCCATGGCGGTTTTACAGGCCAACGCCATCGACGTACTGATGACGGATATTGGTCTGCCGGAGATTTCCGGCATCGACCTGGCTATCAGCGCCCGTGCTTACCAACCCGGCTTGCAGGTGATTTTCGCCTCGGGCCACGACGCCGGGGTGATGCCGGGCGAGGGCGCGGTGACCGGCGCCGTGCATCTGCTCAAGCCGTATAGCGCGGAAGACCTTGCCAACGTGTTCGAGCAGATCGGCGGGAAGCCTGCGGCGCCACGATGATTTATTGGCCGCTTTCCTGCCCGATGGCATCGGCCCATGGCGAGGTGATTTCGGTGGCGCCGAAGTGCCGGCCCTGGCTCGCCATGACGGCTGACGGGAAGGCATAGGCGTAGGGGTAAAGCGTGGCTTGCGTCTGCACCGTGGGGAAAGCGCCGCGCAGGGCGTCGATCACCGGCGCCGGCAGTTTGCTGTTGGCGATCACGGTGCCGCTGCCGCTCATGTCGATACGCGGCTGCCGGAAGGCATCTTCCAGGGTCAAGCCATAGTCGCTGAGGAATACGGACAACTGCATTACCGCTCCCATGATCTTGCGGCCGCCGGACGCGCCCACCGCGAAGCGATCGCCGCAGGCGGTTTCACCCACTACCGGGCAGACATTCATCAGGCATTTCTTGCCGGGTGCCAGCGAGTTGGGACGGCCTGGCTCCGGGTCGAACCACATGATGCCGTTGTTCATCAGCACCCCCGTCGACGGCGACACCACTTTGGAACCGAAGGCGGACAACAGCGTCTGCGTGACCGCGCACATATTGCCGTGGCGATCCACTACGCAGAAATGGCTGGTGCAAGCGGGCGCCGTAGGCGAATCGAGATCGCCCATCTGCGTCAGCCGCTGCTTGAACGCGTGATCCAGGGCGCGCGCCATGGCGACATAAGCCTGCGCATCGGGCAGGTCATGCCCGCGGGCTGGCGCTCGCAAGGCGGCCTGCAGGTCGTCGAGCGCTACTTTCAGGCTGGGGCCGGCGGTGTATCCCGGCGGCGCATGGATGCGGGCGCCGCGATAGGGGATGGTCAGGGGATCCTCGATCCTGGCGGCATAGTGGCGCAGGTCCTCCGTGGACAGATATCCGCCCTTGTCCTGGATATCGCGTGCCAGGGCCTGGGCGATGTCGCCGGTGTAGAACTCGGCCGGGCCCTTGTCGGCCAGCCAGGTCAGCGTCTGCGCGAGCTTGCCCTGGTTCAGGCGGCGCTCGGCCAAGGCTGTCCAGCCGCCCACGATGGGCCATTTGCCATCGTCCAGGAACAGCGCGGCCGCATCGGGATCCATGGCCAGTTCACGGGTGCAAGACGCGATCAGCAAACCGGCGTACCAGTCCACCAGCAAGCCTTGCTTGGCCATGCCCACCGCGGGCGTCAACACGTCGCGCCACGGCAGGCGCCCGTAACGGGCGTGCGCCAGGCCCATGCCGGCGACGGTCCCCGGCACGGCGATGGCGTGCGGACCGCGGACATTGCGGTCGTCCAGCACCCCAGGCCAGCCGAAGAAGTCGCTGCGAGGCGCACCCGGCGCCAGGGGATAGGCGGCCGGGTCGAGTCCGGCCGGCGCATGCATGCCGAAGTTGACGGCATACGCACGCTGTTCGTCGGCGCGCCAGATGATCATGGCGCCGCCACCGCCCGCGCCGCTCATCCAGGGCTCGGCCACGCCCAGGGCAAACGAGGTGGCGACCGCTGCATCGACGGCGTCGCCGCCCGCGTCCAGCACCGCTACGCCGGCCAGGGCCGCGCGCCGGCTCTGCGAGGCGACGATGCCGCCGCGGCTCTCGACCATGGGCTTGTCGACGATCTGGGTACGAGAAAGGTTTTCCGTGCTGGCGGCGATGGAGGGGGATTTCGGTTGGTCCATGGTCTTCGCTCCAGATAGGTGAGCCGGTGCTCGCGACGGGGGCCTAGTACGGCGCCGGCCCGCAGGATCCACGCACCGTGATGTCTTGTTGCGGTAGCGCGTGCACCACGGCCGACTGTTTGCCGTGTTCGATCATATCCAGCAAATAGGATGCGGCGGCGCGCCCCAGATCGATGAAAGGATAACTGACCGCGGTCACCGGCGGGGTGAGCATGTCGGCGACAAAGGTGTCGAGCAAGGCCAGCACGGACATCTGCCCGGGTACGGCGATGCCGGCGCGTGCCAGCACGGACAGGATGCCCGCCGCCACGCTGACGTTGGCCGCGCATACGGCCGTCGGGGTGGATTTATCCTTGCTTTTGGATTTCAACAGTTGGGACATGGCCGATTCGGCCTGGGCTCGCCCATAATCGCATTCCACTACCAGCGAGGGATCGAATTCCAGGCCCGCTTCCGCCAGGCCCGCCTTGTAGCCCTGCAGGCGGGTGCGGCCCGTGTAGTGCTCCAAGGGCCCGCTGACGTAGGCGATGCCGCGGTGGCCCAGACCCGCCAGGTAGCGCACCGCATCCTGGGTGCCATGCCGGTAATCGACCATTACCTTGGGATCGTCGGCGCCGCGGTCGCGATTGACCAGGACATAGGGAATGTTCCATCGGCCAGGATCGAAGGCCGGCGCGGTTTGCAGGGTGGTGACCAACAGGCCGTCGACCTGGTTGTCCTCGACCAGGCGCGCGTACAAATCCTGGTCGGGAAAGTCCTTGTCCGCATAGGCGATCAACAAGGAATAGCCGCGTTCAAGGGCGACACGCTGGGCACCACGGATGATGGCCCCGAACACCGGGTTGTCGATTTCCGGTACGACCAAGCCGACCGAAAAGGACTTGCGCGCCTGCAGGCTGCGGGCGCGGGTGTTGGGGCGATAGGACAGCTCGCGCGCCAGTTCCAGCACGCGTTCGCGGGTTTCGGGCCGGATGGACAGGGTTTTTTCACCTACCAGGATGCGCGACACCGTCGACGTCGCCACGCCGGCCCGTTCGGCGATATCGGCCAGTGTGGCCCGCCGCTGCGACGCATCCTGATGACCCTTCATAGTGGCTTCCTGGCGAACCTGTCCACCGATGGAACGGACGACAGGAGTTTTTGCGTATAGGGGTGGCGGGGGGCGTCGATCACGGCATCGGCGCTACCTTCCTCCACGATCTTGCCCTTATACATGACGCAGATGCGGTCCGCGACATGTGAGACGACCGCCAGGTCATGTGAGATGAATAGATAGGCGACATCCAACTGATCGCGCAGGTCGCACAGAAGATTCAGGATCGATGCCTGCACGGAGACGTCCAGCGCGGAAACCGCCTCGTCGCAGACAATGAAGCGCGGATTGGTCGCCAGCGCGCGGGCGATGCCTATGCGCTGCTTTTCGCCCCCGCTCATCTGGTGCGGATAGCGGTCCGCGTAGTGCGGCCCCAGCCGTACCAGATCGAGCAGTGCCAGCACCTGGCGCTGCGTCTCGGCCGCCGTCGTGGTCACACCGAACAGCTGCATGGGACGCGCGAGTATCTCACGCACGGTCTTGCGCGGATTGAGCGACGAATCCGGATTCTGGAAGACCATTTGCGCGTCTTTCAGGATGGCGCGCCGCATCCTGGCATCGGCGGACACCAGATTCCTGCCGTCGATGCGGATCTGGCCGGCCGTGGGGTGTATCAGGTCGATGAGGCAGCGGCCCAGGGTGGTCTTGCCGCAGCCGCTTTCGCCGACCAGGCCCACCACTTCGCCCGCGCCGACGGTCAGTGATACGCCGTCGACCGCCTTGAAAACCGCTTCCTGAGCGCGTTTGGCCGGCGATCGTCCACCGAGCAAGCGGGGCAGCCGCAGGCGCCAGCCGCCCGCGTCGAAGGCGCGTTCCAGGCCTTGCACGGTGACCATGGGCTTGCGGTCGACAGGGGGTCTCGCCCGGATTGTGTCGTTGGCGCCGTCCAAGGCCACGGGTTCGGCCACGGATACGGCCGCGGGCCACGGCAGGCCTGCGAGGTCTTTTGCGCGCCAGCAGCGGGCGGCATGGTCGGGTGTCTGCAGCGTCATGGTCTGAGCCGTCGCGCAGTTCTCGCCCTGTACGAATGCGCAGCGGTCGGAGAACACACAGCCTGTGGGACGCGCCGATGGGTGCGGCAGGCGCCCGGGTATCGGCACCAGCCGCTTGCCGCGCTCGCGCCGTTCGCCCAGATGGGGCAGGGCGGCCAGCAGCCCCTTGGTGTAGGGGTGGCGCGGATCCGCCAGGACCTGGGCGGTGGGACCCTGTTCCAGGACTTCTCCTGCGTACAGGACGCAGACCTCATCGCATATCCTGGCAATCACGCCCAGATTGTGGCTGATGAACAGCATGGACAGCTTGCGGCTGACGCGCAGTTGCGCGAGCAGATCCAGGATCTGGGACTCCACGGTGACATCCAGGGCGGTGGTAGGCTCGTCCAGGATAAGCAGTTCCGGGTCGGACGCCAGCGCCGCGGCGATGAGGGCGCGCTGCTTCATGCCGCCGGACAACTGATGCGGATAGCTGCGCATCATCTTGCCCGGATCGGCGATGCCGACCTCGCGCAACAACCGCAGGCACTCGGCATCGGCGTCTTCCGTGCTGAAGCCGCGATGCACCAACAGCGCTTCGCGGATCTGGTGCCCCACCAGCAAAGACGGATTGAGGCTGGTGAAGGGGTCCTGGAAGACGATGCTGATGACGCTGGCGCGCAGCTTGCGCCGCTCCTCGTCCGCCATCGCGTAGATGTCACGGCCTTTGTACAGGATGGCGCCGCCGCGCAGGCGTGCTTCCTTGTCGGGCAGCCCCAGGGCGGCCAGCGCCACGGTGCTTTTGCCGGAACCTGACTCCCCCACCAGGCCTACCGCGCGGCCGGGTGCGATGTCGACGTTGATATTACGCAGCGCCTGGATAGGCGCGCCGCTACCGACGAAATCGATGCAGAGGTCGCGGATCGACAACAGGGGAATCGACGGCAGGGGTATCGACAACAGGGGGCTATTGCTCATGCTCGGCTCCGGTGCAGGCGGGGATCCAGCCGCTCGCGCAAGCCGTCGCCGATGAGGTTGATCGCCATCACGGTGATGCACAGGGCGATGCCCGGGGCACAGGCGATCCACGGCGCGGCGCTGATGAAGGGCCGGGCTTCCGCGATCATCAGCCCCCAATCCGACGCCGGCGGCTGCACGCCTAGGCCCAGGAAACTGAGCGCCGCGCCAAGCAGGATGGCGAAGGTCACGCGCAGCGAGGACTCGACGATGATGGCGGGCCAGGCATTGGGCAGGATTTCGGAAAACAGGATGTAGGAGTTGCGCTCAGCGCGCGCCCTGGCCGACTGCACGTATTCCTCGGCGCAGACTTCCAGCGTCACGCTGCGCGTCAGCCGCACCATGATAGGAACGTAGACCAAGCCGACGGCGAGGGTGGTCTTCCATAGGCTGGGACTGGTAATGGACAGGATCAGCAGGCCCAGGATGACCGGGGGCACGGATATCATCACGTCCACCGCCCGCATGATCACGTCGTCGACATGGCCTTTGAAATAGCCGGCCGAGAGCCCCAACGGCACACCGATCAGGATACTGAATAGGGTTGCACCGAAACCCATGGTGAGCGATGAGCGCGCGCCATTGAGCACGCGGCTCAAGACGTCACGGCCGAATTCGTCGGTGCCCAGCCAGTGCGCGGCGCTGGGTGCGGCCAGCCGTTGCTCCAGCGACGTGGCATCCATGGGATAGGGCGAAATGCTGGGGCCGATCATGGCAACCAGCACGACTAGCAGCAGCAGTGCCAGGCCGACATGCAGGCCGGTGATCCTGCGCGGTCCGCGCGGCTCATGCATGGCTGGCCCCGCCGTAACGGATTTTGGGATTGAGGAAGGCATAAAGCAGGTCCGCCGCCAGATTGGCCAGGGCATACACGAAGGTCACCACCATCATGGATGCCTGCAGCAGGGGCAGATCCATATGCTGGATGGCATACATCAGGGTCCGGCCCAGCCCGGGATACGAGAAAATGGATTCCGCCACGACGACGCCGCCCATCAAGACGCCGACGTCGATCGCCAGCACGGTGATGGCCGGCAGCAGGGCGTTGCGCAAGGCGTGGTGACGAACCACCCGGCGCTCGGAAAACCCGCGCGCCCGCGCCACGCGGATGTATTGGCTGTTCATCACATCGATCACGCTGGAGCGCGTCAGGCGCGAAACGTGCGCGATCAGTCCGGTGACCAGCGTGAACACGGGCAGGATGAGATGGCGCAGCCAGTTCCAGAAGCCGTCGTCCAGGCTGGCATAGCCGGTGGCGGGCAGGATGCGCAGGTAACCGGCGAACAGCATGATCACGACGATCGCCCAGAAAAACTCCGGTATGGCGATATTCACGTACGTCACCATGGAAATCGCCTGGTCGGACCTGGATCCGCGGCGGATGCCGGTGTAAACGCCCAGGCCGATGCCGATGATGGCGACCAGGACGATGGAAATGCCGGCCAATAGCGCCGACCGGCCCACCGCGCCCCAGATCACTTGCGCCACCGGTTGGTTCATGGACAGGGAATTACCCATGTCGCCATGCAGCATGGCGGACGCCCAGCGCAGATACTGCACGTACCAGGGATCGTTCAGCCCCATCTGGGATTCCAGCGTGGCGATATCTTCCGGCGAGGCGAAGTCGCCCAGGATCAAATGGGCGATATTGCCCGGCATGATCTGGGTAATGAGGAATATCAGTAGAGACATCACCGCCACGATGGCGATCACGTGCAACAGCCGCTTGATGACGTATTCCAGCATCGCCTTGACCTTGTCTATATCCTATTTATTGTTGAAGCCAGACCAGGCTTTGCGATGTCACTCGAAATAGGCGGACCGCAGATCCATCCAGGAATAGGGATGGGTGTGGTAATCCTTCAAGGATGACGTATAGGCCGTGACGAAGTTGATCGTGTACATCACCACGCCCGGCACGTCCTCGACGGCATACTGCTGGAAAGTTTTGTACAGCGCGTTCTGTTTGTCCGGATCCGTTTCAAGCCGCGCCTTGTCCAGCACGTCGTCGATGCGTTCACTCTTGAAGTGCCACATCTGCTTATTCCAAGAACCCGAGCTGTGATACCAGGGATAGGTGGCCGTATCCAGGGTGGGGCGGGCCAGGTAGCCATCCATGTAGAAGGGTGACTTACCGGCGATGGTGGCTCCCCAGCGGCTATAGGGCACCCGCTCCAGTTTTACGCTGACGCCTATCTCCTTGAGCATCTGCTGCAGTGCCACCGCGGCGCGTTCGCGCGTGGGCCGGCCGACGGGCACGTTGAGGGTGATGGAGAAGCCCTTGGGGTAACCGGCTTCGGCCAGCAGCTTGCGGGCGCCGTCGAGATCCGGCTTGAAAGAAATGTCCTGGTTGAATGCCGGGCTGTTGGGCGGCACGGGCGTGTGCGTCGGGGCGCCGGCGCCGAACAGGGCGAACTGCACCAGCTGCTTCTTGTCGACGGCCAGTTCGAAGGCGCGTCTCACCCGCACGTCGCTGAAAGGCTTGACTTCGTTATTCAGGACGAAGCCATCCCAGGTCGAAGTCGCGGCTTCGTCCACCACCACATTGGACAGGGCTTTCAATTCCTTGATGGACTCCAGCGGCACGTTCCACAGGATGTCGACGTCTCCCGCCGACAGGGCGGCCACTTTGGCGGCGTCCTCCGGAATGATGCGCAAGGTGACCTTGCTGAGCTTGGGCAGGCCTGCTTCCCAGTAATTGGGATTCTTCTTCACTACCAGGCGGTCGCCCGGCGTGTAGCTCTCCAGCATGAAGGGGCCCGTGCCCACGGGCTTCTTCATCAGGTCCTCGGCGCTATGGCCGTCGGGAACGATCTTCAGTTGCCGTTCGATCAGCATGTTCGGCCAGGCGCCATAAGGTTCCTTGAGCACGAATTTGACCGTGTGGTCGTCGGGCGTCTCGATGTGGTCCACCATTTCCGCGGTGGAGCGGGCGCGGGATGCGAGCGCCGGGTCGGCCAGCAGGGCGAATGTGTGGGTGACGTCGGCGGCGACGAAAGGCTTGCCGTCCGAGAACTTCACGCCCGGGCGCAGCTTGAATGTCCATTCTCTGGCACTGGCATCCGAACTCCAGCTTTCCGCCAGTTCGGGTACCAGTTGCAGCTTTTCGTTGATACCGACCAAGCCGTTGTAGACCAGGACGCCGAAGTTGTAGTCCTCCGCCGCGACGCCACGTCCCGGATAGAGGAAGTTGACGTTCGAATTGATGGTAGCGACCAGGTCGGTTTTCGGCGCGGCATGCGCGGGCAATCCCGCGGCAAAGGACAGGCAGACGGCTGCCCACACACTCGCGATACGGAGAACGACTTTCATGATTTATATCCCCTTTAGACCCTTCAGACCCTTCAGACCCTTCAGACCCTTTAGACCTTCAGACCCTTCAGCCCCTCAGGCCCGTCAGACCTTAGGCCCCAGTAGACCGTGCAGCCCGATCAACCCTTCGTCTGTTCCAAGGCGAAGCGCGCGACGACCTTGGCCAGCTCGCCCAGGTGCCGCCTGACCGTGCCGAAGTCCTTGCTGCGCTCGAAGGTGTCTTCATTCATGTACAGCCCGCGCTTGATCTCGATCTGGGCACTGTGGATGCCTGCCGCGGGTTGGGCATGCTTGCGCACCGACTCGGCCCCGGCATAGTGGAAGTTGCGGGTGACCTGGTAGCCAAAGCCGGCAAGCGTGGCAACGATCAGTTCGCTCAGGGCCGGATCGCAGGTGCTGCCGTGGCGGTCACCGATATCGAAATCGGACCTGGGTTTGCCGCGGTCCAGGGTGGAAGGCCCGCCCACGGAAGCCATGCTGTGGCAACTGATGTGATAAGCGCCGCCAAACAACTTCTTGCGTTCCGCGAGCATGGCGGCCAGTTCGTTGTGATAGGGCCAGTAATACTGGTCGAGCCGCCGTTGGACGTCTTGCACGCTAAGCGGCTTGTCGTAGATCGGCACGCCGCGTTTACCGCACTTGGAGTGGATCAGTCCTATGCCCAGCCGGGATTTCTCGGTGGTTTCCAGCTTGCCTGGCCAGGGGCCGTCCAACAAGGTGGGATCGATGTCCCCCTCGTGGCGGTTGGCGTCGATATACGTATTGGGAAAGGTGGCCGCCAGCCAGCCCGCGCCGCTGTCCACGACATCGGCGTAGAGGTCCGGCACATGCATGGATACGGACTGGTGCAAGTCCAGGAAAGGCGCGGCGGGGACGAATTCACATGGGTACCAGGTGCCGCTGCGCGGTATGTCGAAGACCAGGGGGGCGCCGGCGCCGTTCGGATCGCGTCGCAGGAATACGCCAGTGTTGACTTTCATGACTGCTGAACTCCGTGGGGCAAAGGCAGGGGTGACAAGGAAATACCGGCCGGAAAGAGATTTCTTGAAAGCTTTTACGAAAAGCTTTCCGGAAAAGATTCCAGGAAAACGTTTTCCTTAGATCGATTCTGCGCGCCGCGCCCCTGACGGTCAATCTTTGCGCACCTCGGATAAACCCTAGGCGCCACTGGCCGTAACGGCTGTCCCCTAGAATGGGAACGGATGTTTGAAGGGGATGATCCGTGTACGCCACGACGATGGGCAGTGTCCGCCACGTATTCGAGGGTTTGAAGGAAGTGATGGCGCGGGCCACACCGCTGCGCAGCGGCGATGTGCTGGCGGGGGTGGCGGCGCGCTCCAGTGAAGAGCGGGTCGCCGCGCAGTATGTGTTGGCGGATCTGCCGCTGCGCGAATTCCTGAATGTTGCGCTGGTGCCGTATGAAACGGATGAAGTCACCCGCTTGATCGTTGATACGCATGATGTCCAGGCGTTCGCGCCCGTGTCCCACATGACGGTCGGCGAGTTCCGCGATTGGCTGTTGGCCGATAGCACGGACACCGCGGCGTTGGCGCGGGTCGGCCCCGGCCTGACGCCGGAGATGGTAGCGGCGGTCAGCAAATTGATGCGTTTGCAGGACCTGATGCTGGTGACGGCCAAGTGCAGCGTGGTCACCCGTTTCCGCAACACGGTAGGCCTGCCGGGCCGGCTTTCCGTGCGGCTGCAACCCAACCACCCCACCGACAGCGCGCAGGGCATCGCGGCCAGCATCCTGGACGGCTTGCTGTTGGGCGCGGGCGATGCCGTCATCGGCATCAATCCAGCCACGGACAGTCCGGCCATGGCCAAGGATTTGCTATGCCGCCTGGACGAAGTGCGCGAGCGCCTGGAGATACCCACGCAAAGCTGCGTGCTGACGCATGTGACGACGGGCATCGCCCTCATCGAGCGAGGAACGCCTGTCGACCTGGTGTTCCAGTCGATCGCCGGTACCGAGGGTGCCAATCGCGGCTTCGGTATCGATCTCGCCCTGTTGGCGCAAGCGCAAGACGCGGCTTTGTCGCTGAAGCGTGGCTCGGTGGGCACCAACGTGATGTATTTCGAGACAGGGCAAGGCAGCGCGCTGTCGGCCGGCCAGCATCATGGCGTCGACCAGCAGACCCTGGAGGCGCGCGCCTATGCGGTGGCGCGGGCCTATGCACCGTTCCTGGTCAACACCGTGGTGGGCTTCATCGGGCCGGAGTATCTGTACGACGGCAAACAGATCACGCGCGCGGCACTGGAAGATCAGTTCTGCGGCAAGTTGCTGGGCGTGCCCATGGGATGCGACGTCTGCTACACGAATCACGCCGAAGCCGACCAGGACGATATGGATGCGTTGTTGACGCTGCTGGTGGCGTCAGGCGTGAATTTCGTGATGGGCGTGCCGGGTGCGGATGACATCATGCTGGGTTACCAGAGCACGTCGTTTCACGACGCGCTGGCCATGCGCGAACTATTGGGCAAGCGGCCCGCGCCGGAATTCGAAGCCTGGCTGAGCAAGCAGGGTTTGTGTGACGAGCGCGGCCGGATACGTCCGGGGCCACTGCCACCGGCGTTCGCCGCCTTGCTTCCCGCGGCGTGAGGGGAGACCTGCGATGAAGACCAAAGCTATGGAAAACGGCGTGCATGACAGCGCGCGAGCCGATGCCGATGATCTGCCCGACACCGCTACTACAGCCCCCTTGTGGCAGCGGCTGCGCCAGTTGACGGCGGCGCGTATCGGCTTGCCGCGTTCCGGAGCGTCGCTGGCCACCGAGGCCTTGCTCGACTTCAGGCTGTCCCACGCGCGGGCACGCGACGCCGTGCATGCCGCGCTGGACGTCGATGCCTTGCGTGCCGACCTGCTGCCGCTCGGCTTGCCTGTGCTGCAATGCCGCAGCGAGGCCGTGGAGCGGCACCGTTATCTGCTGCGCCCTGACTTGGGACGCCGGCTGGATGCGGAATCCCGCGACAGGCTCCTGTCTTGCGGGCAGCGCGGCCTGGATCTTTGCATCACGGTTGCCGACGGCCTGTCCGCCACAGCGGGACAGCAACATGCCACGGACCTGTTGAATCATCTGGTGCCGCTGCTGCGGGAGCAGGGGTGGTTGCTGGCCCCCCTGGTCCTGTTGGAACAAGGGCGTGTCGCGGCGGGCGACGACATCGGCGAGGCGCTGGACGTGAAGTGCATGGTCATGCTGGTCGGCGAGCGCCCGGGCCTGTCATCGCCTGATTCGCTGGGCGCCTACATGACGTGGATGCCCAAGGTGGGCCGCACGGATGCCGAACGCAATTGCGTCTCGAATATCCGCCCGCAGGGATTTCCACTGGCCGAAGCTGCCCGCAAGATCGCCTACCTGGCCGATCGCATGCGCACTGAGGGATGTTCCGGCGTCCGGCTCAAGGACGAAAATCATTGAAGCAAGGGTTTTCCCTTATTTGCATACGTATGCAAGGACTCAAAACTGCCCCGCATAGCACGTCCCATTATTTATTTTTGCAGGGCAGGAGACCTCATGATTCGCTACTTGAAGCGCGGCCGTACCGCCGCCGTGAAGACCGAAGATGATGCCAAGGTGCGCGCCACCGTGGAAGGCATCATTCGGGATATCGAAACCCGCGGCGACGACGCCGTGCGCGAATACAGCCGTAAATTCGACCAGTGGGATCCCGCGGACTTCCGCCTGTCGCGCGCCGAGATCGAAAGCGCGCGCAAGCAGCTGTCGGCGCGCGAAGTCGAGGATATCGCCTTCGCCCAGGCCCAGATCCGCAACTTCGCGACGATACAGCGTGAATCGATGCGTGACGTCGAAGTGGAAACCTATCCCGGCGTCGTGCTGGGCCACAAGCACGTGCCCGTGAACGCGGTGGGCTGCTACATCCCGGGCGGCAAATACCCCATGATCGCGTCCGCGCACATGAGCGTGCTGACGGCCAAGGTGGCGGGGGTGAAGCGGGTCGTGTCGACGGCGCCGCCTTATCAGGGCAAACCGCATCCGGCCATCGTCACGGCCATGGACATGGCCGGCGCCGATGAAATCCTGGTGCTTGGCGGTGTGCAAGCCGTGGTGGCGATGGCGGTGGGCACTCCCAGCGTGGCGCCCGTCGATATGCTGGTCGGGCCCGGCAATATGTTCGTGGCGGAAGCCAAGCGCCAACTGTACGGGCGGGTGGGCATAGATCTCTTCGCCGGTCCCACGGAAACGCTGGTCATCGCCGATGACAGCGTGGATGGCGAGTTGTGCGCCGTCGATCTTTTGGGACAGGCCGAACACGGCCCCACCTCGCCGGCGATCCTGCTGACCAACAGCGAAAAGCTGGCGCACGACACCATGAGCCAGATCGACCTGCAGTTGGCGAAGTTGCCCACCGCGGCCATCGCCGCCAAGAGCTGGGCGGACTGTGGCGAGGTCATCGTCTGCGACACCCAGGAAGAAATGTTGAAGGTGGCGGATGACCTGGCTTACGAGCATGTGCAGGTCATGACGCGTGACCCGGATTATTTCCTGAACAATATGACCAACTACGGCGCACTGTTCCTGGGACCTCGCACCAACGTCAGCTTTGGCGACAAGGTGATCGGCACCAATCACACGCTGCCGACCAATCGCAATGCGCGCTACACGGGTGGCCTGTGGGTGGGCAAGTTCCTGAAGACGTGTACGTACCAGCGTGTGCTGACCGACGCCGCCAGTGCCACCATCGGCGAATACTGCTCACGCCTGTGCCATATGGAAAATTTCGCCGGCCACGGCGAACAGGCCAATATCCGCGTGCGCCGCTACGGCGAGCGGCCCGACCTGCCGTGGTACCAGCCGGTGGCCGCCGGAGCCCAGGCATGATTACGCTGCCCAAGGGGCCGGACTTCGGCCTGCAAGGACGCCGCGCCTTGGTCACGGGCGGCAGCGGCGGCATCGGACTGGCCGCGGCGGCCGCCCTGGGACGCGCGGGGGCACACGTGACGGTGGCCGCCCGCCGGAGCGCCGAGCTGGAGCAGGTCTGCGCGGCGCTCCGTGCGGAAAATATCGCCTGCGCCGCGCAAGTGCTCGATGTCACCGATGCGGCGGCCGTCGACCGCGTCATGGCGCAAGGGGAGGCTTACGACATCCTGGTCAACAATGCGGGCATGAATCGTCCCAAGCCACTGGTGGAACTGGCCGACGAAGACATCGATGCGGTGTTCGATCTGAATGTGAAGGCGACGTTCTACACCAGCCGGGCGGCGGCGCGCCGTCTTCTGGAAGAAGGGCGCGGCGGTTCCATCATCAACGTGTCCTCGCAAATGGGACACGTGGGCAGCCCGCGCCGCACCGTGTACTGCGCCAGCAAGCACGCCCTGGAAGGGATGACGCGGGCGCTGGCCTGGGAAGTGGGCGCGGCGGGCATACGCGTCAACACCCTCTGTCCCACGTTCATCGAGACCCCGATGACCGAACCCATGTTGGCGCAGCCGGGTTTTCGGGACTGGATCTGCGCACGCAATGCGCTGGGCCGCGTGGGACGCCTCGATGAAGTCATGGGCGCCATCGTCTTTCTTGCCAGCGATGCGTCCAGCCTGATGACGGGCAGCGCCTTGATGCTGGACGCGGGGTGGACGGCGGCATGAGAACGTCTCCGCGCGCCCAGGATGTGGCGGATCTGGCGGATGTGTCGCAGTCCGCCGTCAGCCGCACCTTCACGCCGGGTGCCAGCGTGTCCGAGGAAACGCGCCGCAAGGTGCTCGCCGCCGCACAGAAATTGGGATATCGGCCCAACGCACTGGCGCGCAGCCTGATCACGCGCCGCAGCCGCATCGTGGCCTTGGTGATGAGCTATCTGGAAAACCAGTTCTATCCGCTGGTCATCGAGAAGCTGTCGCAAAAGCTGCAGAAAGAGGGCTACCACGTGCTGATGTTCATCGCCGAGGTGGACGAAGCCGCCGACGGCGTGCTGGCTGAGATTCTGCAGTACCAGGTGGACGGCATCGTCATGGCATCGGCGATGTTGTCGCCCAATATCGCGCGCAGCTGTGCGGAGGTGGGGGTGCCGGTGGTGCAGTTCAACCGCATCTCCATGCTGGGTGGCTTGGCGCGCCACGCCAGCAGCTCCGTGACGTCGGACAACCATGCCGGCGGGGCCTTGGCCGCGCGTCTGCTGGTGCAGCGGGGCTACCGCCGCTTCGGCTTTCTGGCCGGGCTGAAGGATTCGTCGACCAGTATCGAGCGTGAGCGTGGCTTTCGTGACGCCCTGCGCGAGCTGGGCCACGAACTGCATCGCCGCGAGGCCGGGCATTATGACTTCGACCAGGCTCAGGCCGCCACCCGTCGCATGTTCGAGCAGGGCGATGTCGATGCCCTGTTCGCCGCCAATGATCACATGGCCATCGCGGCCTTGGACGTACTGCGGCAGGAGCTGCGACTGCGCGTGCCCGAAGACGTTGGCGTGGTCGGCTTCGATGACGTGCCGCAGGCCGCGTGGGGGGCGTACCGGCTGACGACGGTACGGCAGCAGCTCGAACCGATGGTCGACGCCACGGTCAGCCTGCTGCGCGAGCAAATGCAGGCCGAGCTGCGGCCACGCGACATCGTCGTACCGTGCGTGATGGTCGAACGGACCACGGTACGGCCTGCACTTTCATAACCATAGCTGGGCGCCATGCCGCCCGCATTCAATCAGCAGGAGACAATATATGTATCGCAAGCTTCTACGCGTCCTGGCCAAGACGGCTACGGTCGGATTCGCCTTGGCCGCGGTGGCCACATCCGCACAGGCCGCCGATGTGTGGCCCACGCGTACCATCCGCTACATCGTGCCTTTCTCGCCAGGCGGTGTGTCCGATGGGGTGGCGCGCCTGATGGCCGAACAGTTGACGCAACGGCTGGGACAGTCCGTCATCGTGGAGAACAAGCCAGGCGTGTCCGGCATCGTCGGTACCCAGCTGGTGGCTCGTGCCGAGCCGGACGGCTACACCATCGTCGGCGGCACCATCACGACTCATGCGGTCAATCCTTTCTTCGTGAAAACGTTGGGTTATGACCCGGTCAAGGACTTCACGCCCGTCGCGCTGGTGGGCATGGTCAGCAATGCCCTGGTCGTGCGCGCCGACAGCCCGTACAAATCCGTGCAGGACGTGATCGACGCCGCCCGCGCCAAGCCGGATACCTTGACCTACGGTACCGCGGGACCGGGCACGTCCCAGCATTTGTCGGGGCAGTTGTTCCAGTCCATCTCCGGCACTCAACTGCGCCAGATCGTCTACAAGGGCGGTTCGCAGTCCATGATCGATCTGATCGGTGGCCAGATCGACATGGTGTTCGACACGGTCGCGGCGGCGCGTCCCATGATCGATTCGGGCAAGGTCAGGGTGCTGGGCGTGACGTCCGCCAAGGCGCTGGCGGACCTGCCGCAGGCCAAGCCTTTGGCCGAGCTGGGTTTGCCGGGGTTTGAAATGCAGTCGTGGCAAGGTATCTTCGCACCGGCAGGCACACCGGCGCCGGTCGTGGACCGCCTGGCGAAGGCGATTGCCGATGCGGTGGCCGCGCCCGAAGTCCGCGCTAAATTGCTGATGCTGGGCGTGGCGCCCGACGGCCGTGGTTCTGCGCAGTTCACGGCATTCCAACGCAGTGAAATCGACAAGTGGGGCAAGGTGATCAAGGATGCCGGCATCCAGGCCGATTGATCGCCGATCCAGGAGACAAACATGACCGAACCCCGTTATCCCATCGATGGCCGCCTGCCGGCGCTGTTGCGCAGCGGCCAGCCCCTGCGCGGCTTGTTCAATGGCCTGCCCAGCCCGGCCATCATTGAAATGTGCGCCTATGCCGGCTTCGAATTCGTGATCATCGACAACGAGCATGGCAGCGCGGACCTTGGCGTGACCGAGCACATGTTGCGCGCCGCCCGGGCGTCGGGCATCGCACCGGTGGTGCGTTGCTTCGAACACGATCTGCCACGCATCCTGGACATGGGCGCCAGCGCCGTGCAGGTACCCATGGTGCAGAGCGTGGAGCAGGCTCGGCGCCTGGCAGGCATGACGCGCTATCCACCCCTGGGCACCCGGGGCAGCGCCTTCAGCACGCGCGCGGCTGGCTATGGCGCCTACGGCGGCGCGGGCCACACGCAACGCAGCAACGAAGGCATCGCCTTCATCGCCATGATCGAAACGCCGGAAGCCATCGACGTGGCGGCGGGCATTGCCGCGGTGGAGGGCGTCGACGCGGTATTCATCGGGCCCAACGACCTGGCTCATGCCATGGGCCATGGCAGCGACTGGAACGCCGAACCTGTCCAGCGCGCCATCGAACGGGGCCTGAAGGCGATTGCCGATGCAGGCAAATGCCCGGGCATCATCACGCTCACACCCGCGGATGAAGAAAAATACGGCGCCTGGGGCGCGCGCTATTTCTGCAACGTGTCCACCAGCATCATTACCCGCGCGCTGGCACAGGCGGCACAGGCGGGGGCGGGGGCCAAGGATCCCAAATTGCGTTATTGAATGGCCAGGATTTAAGTCGCCTGACGCCACGCTGAAGCATTCGGCATGACGCAGGCGGCATACCCATATGCTGGATAGTTTGTTTGGCTGCTCACGTGTATCGCTAGAATCCTTCGCACCCACTTGCGTGGATCTGGAAACCCATGAGTGAACAGCTGGAGTTGCGCTTCAAAGCGCTGGCGCAAACAAAGAGAGCAGCATGGCCATCAACAATAATCAGGAATCCCTGGCACGTGCGCTGACGTACGCAAGCGCACGTGAGCAAGCGCAGGCGTTGGCGCAGGGCCGTGTCCGGGCGATCGAATTGCTGGAGCACAGTCTGGCCCGCATCGATCGCTACGACGGCGCGATCAACGCGGTGGCGGTGCGCGACGACGTCCGTGCTCGCCAGGCGGCCGTCGCCGCCGACAAGCTGCTTGCCCAGGGCGTGCGCCAACCCTTGTTGGGCGTGCCGATCACGGTCAAGGAATCCTTCGACGTCCAAGGCCTGTACACCACCAGCGGTAATCCCGCGTACGCGGACAACCTCGCCGCGCGGGATGCGCATGCCGTGGGCGCCTTGCGCGCGGCGGGCGCCGTCATCCTTGGCAAGACCAATGTGCCCCTGGCGTTGGCGGACCTGCAAAGCTATAACGCCCTGCACGGCATCTGTCGCAATCCCTGGGACCTGGAGCGCACGCCGGGCGGGTCATCCGGTGGTTCGGCCGCGGCCTTGGCCGCCGGCTACACCGCGTTGGAGCTGGGGTCCGACATCGGCGGGTCGATACGCATTCCCGCGCACTTCACCGGTGTGTTCGGCCACAAGAGCACGTACGGCCTGATATCGATGCGGGGTACCAGCGTGCCGCCGGGGCGGGTGGCGGACCGCGATCTTGGCGTGGCGGGTCCGCTTGCGCGCAGTGCGGCCGACCTGGACCTGGCACTGAGCCTGCTGCTGAATCTGGAACCGCTGGCACGCAAAGCCTGGTGCGTCAGCCTGCCGCCCGCCAGGCATCTGGATCTGGCAGGATTTCGTGTGCTGTTGCTGGATCAATGGCCTGGTGCGCCGCGCAGTCTGTCGGAACAACTGGTGGTCGATCGCGTGGCGCGCCACTTACATGCCAGCGGCGCCCAAGTCATGGGGGCCGCCGACCTGCCGGCGGGTTTGTTGCCCGATTTGCCTCTGGCCCACCGGGTCTACCGCAGCCTGATCGGTTCGTCGCTGGCCACCCCGCCCAAGCTGAGCGAAGCGGCGCAACGGATGCTCGAGGCGTTGGCGCCCAGCGACGAGAGCGCCGACGCGGCCTGGCTGCGCGCGCCCACGCTGTCGCACCGGGACTGGCTGATGAACAGCGAACTGCGGCATCGGATGCGTGAGCAGTGGGAGCGCCTGTTCGAAACCATCGACGTCGTGGTCACGCCAGTGGCGCCGACGCCGGCGTTTCAACACAATCACACCGAGCCCAAGGATCAACGCACTTATCCCGTGGCGTTCGAGGACGGCATCCACGCCGTGCGTTTCATGGATCTGTTCCATTGGGCCGGCCTGCCGGTGATGCCTGGCTTGCCTGCCACGTCCTTCCCGGTTGGCCTCGATGACGATGGCTTGCCCGTCAGCGCGCAGGCCATGGGCGCCTATCTGGAAGACCGTACCACCATCGCGTTCGCCGGTCTGATGGAAAAGGCCTTGGGCGGCTTCCAGGTGCCGCCGGGCTATGCGCCGGATTGATCACCATGACGGCGTTCACCGCAGCTTCTGGTCCAGCGCGTCGCGTAAACCGTCGCCCAGTACGTTGAAGGCCAGCGACGTGAGGAAAATCGCCAGGCCCGGGAAGAACGCCACGTGATCGGCCATGCCCAGATAGGAGCGCCCGTCCGCCAACATGGCACCCCATTCCGGAGAAGGTGGTTGCGCACCCAGGCCGAGAAAGCTCAGGCCGGCGGCGACGAGAATCGCCGTGCCCATGCGCATGGATGTGGTGACGATGATGGCGGGCAGGGCGCCGGGCAGGATATGGCGCAGGATGATGACGCCAGGCCGCACGCCGATGCTGCGCGCGGCCTGCACGTACAGGGATCGGCGCAGGGCCAGGGTGGCGCTGCGCACCACGCGCGCGTAGACCGGGATGCTGAAGACACCCACCGCGTAGACCACGTTCGATACGCCGGGCCCCAGCAAGGCGACCACCGCGATCGCCAGCAGAATGCCTGGGAAGGCCAGCATGACGTCGCAGGCGCGCATCAGCAGGGTATCCGTGCGGCCGCCCGCGTAGCCGCTGACCAGGCCGATGGCGATGCCCAGCACGCCGCCTAGCAACACCGACAGGGCGCTGACAGCCAGCGAGATACGTCCGCCCCAGATGATGCGGCTGAAGATATCGCGACCGTAGGAGTCGGTGCCGGCCCAGTGGCTTGGCGACGGTCCGGCCAGTACGTTCTGGTAGTCGGGCGCGGTGGGATCGTAAGGCGCGACCCAGGGCGCGGCAATGGCCGCCAGCACCAACAGCAAGACCACGGCCAAGGCCACACGCGTGGTGTGCTGCCGCAGCAGACGTCCCGCGTGGATGCGCCAAGGCGACCGGCGGGCGGTGTCGCTGTCTTTCGTGCTGGCGCTGCCCTGGCTGCTGTCCCCAGGCATGGGATCGATGTCGCGAAAGGATTGCGTCATGACAAGCGCACCTCTGGGTTAGCGATCCCATAAAGCAGATCCACGACAAAGCTGATCAGCGAAAACTCCAGCGCAAATAATAGGATCAGCGCCTGGATGACGGGATAATCCCGATAGGCCACGCTGTCGACCAGCAGGCGTCCCAGTCCCGGCCAGGCGAACACGGTTTCCGTGATAATGGCGCCGCCCAGCAAGGCACCGAATTCCAGCCCGGCCATCGTGATGATGGGCAGCAGTGCATTGCGCAGGGCGTGACGCCAGACGATGCGCCATTCCGGCAGGCCTTTCATGCGGGCGGTGCGCACGTAATCCTCGCTGGCGGCCTCGATGTAGCCGGAGCGGGTGAAGCGCGCCAGGATGGCAGCCACCGCGGCACCCAGGGTCAAGGAGGGCATGATCAGCGAGCGCCAGTCGTCGAAGCCGCCGGTCGGCAGCCAGCCCAGGCGCACGGAGAACAGGTTGATCAGCAACAGCCCCATCCAGAACGTGGGGAAGGAAATGCCCGACACCGCCAGCACCATGCTGGTCTTGTCCTGCCAGCGGTTGTGGCGCATACCGGCCAACACGCCCAGACCCACGCCAACCACGGTGGCCCAGGCCATGGAGACCGATGCCAGGAGCAGGCTGGGCCAGAAGCGCTGCGCGATTTCCTCAGCGACGGGTTGGTTGGTGGTGATGGAACGGCCCAGGTCACCGTGCAGAATGCGGCGCATGTAAAGCACGTACTGCGTCCAGATGGGTTGGTCCAACCCGAGCTGGGTCCGTACCACGATGACTTCCGGCTCGGTCGCCTCCGGGCCGGCGATCAGGCGCGCCGGGTCGCCCGGCAGTAATCGCACGAAAGCGAAGACGAGGATGGAGACGGCGACGAGGACGGGGATGGCGCCCAGCAGGCGGCGCGCGGCGAACAAGAGCATGGCCTTAGCCGGCCTCCGTGGCAACGAAGTGATCGGGTCCGATCTGAACCAGCTGCCTGGCCTCGGGGTGTTGCCCGGCCGGCAGCCAGGCGCTGGGGATCTCGCTGTCGTCGAGCCACCGGGCATGGTCCCGGCGACTCGGGTCCGGCACGGGCACCGCGGCCAGCAGACGGCGGGTGTAGGAATGCCGCGGCGCGCTGAAAACGGCCTGGCGCGGGCCGATCTCGACAATCTGTCCCAGGTACATGACCGCCACGCGGTGGCTGATACGTTCCACGATCGCCATGTCATGCGAAATGAACAGGCAGGCCAGGCCATTTTGCCGCTGCAGACGCATCATCAGATTGACGATACGGGCGCGGGTGCGCACATCCAGCGCGGCGACGGCCTCGTCCGCGATGAGCAGATCCGGGCTGCTCGCCAATGCGCGTGCCAGACAGACTCTTTGCCGTTGGCCTCCGGATAGTGCGTGAGGATAGCGGTCCGCATAAGCAGCCGGCAGGTCGACTTGATCCAGCAACGCCAGGACCCGTCTGCGTACAGCGGCGCTACTTGCCGGTTCGTGGGTGACAATGGGCTCGGCGATGGACGCGCCCACGGTGAGCCGCGGATTCAGGGCGGCCTGGGGATCCTGAAAGACATACTGGATGCCCCGTCGCAGCAGCGCTTCGTTCTGCGCGCCCAGCTGGCTGACGTCCTGTCCTTTGAAGCGTAGGACGCCGGTCGCAGGTTGTTCGAGCCGGATGATGGAGCGTCCCGTGGTCGATTTCCCACATCCTGATTCGCCAACCAGCGCCAGCGTCTCGCCGGGCCGTATATCGAAGCTGACCTGCTCGACGGCGTGTATGCGGCCGCGCGCACGGCCCAGGAAACCCCGGGCGACGTCGAAGCCGGTGCTCAGTTGGCGCACCTCCAGCAGGGGCGGCGCGAGCATATCGACCCGGTCCTCTGGCAAGGGTTCGATCTCGTCGGCCAGCGCGATGGGCTGGGGGGACGCTGTGTGCGCCAAGCTGCCCAGCACAGGCAGGGCAGCCAGCAACTGTTGGGTATAGCCGTGGACGGGCGCCGTGAAGATCTGTCGCACATCGCCTTGTTCGACGATACGGCCGTCTTGCATCACCGCGACGTGATCGGCGACTTCCGCGACGACGCCCATGTCGTGCGTGGCGAAGAGGATGGCCAGGTCCTGCTCTCGCTGCAGTTCGCGGATCAGCCGCAGCACCTGCGCCTGTACCGTCACGTCCAGCGCGGTGGTGGGCTCGTCGGCGATCAGCAGGCGCGGGCGGCAGCTCAAGGCCATGGCGATCATGACACGTTGGCGCATGCCGCCGGACAGTTGGAATGGATAGCGGTCCAACTGCTGCGCGGCGTTGGGCAGGCGCACCAGGTCCAGCAGACGTCGCGCCTCGGCGCGCGCCGAGGTGCGTGAGCCGCGCTGATGCAGCATGATGGCGTCGATGATCTGGTCACCGATGCGCAGCACCGGATTCAGGCTGCTCATGGGCTCCTGGAAGATCATGGCGATCTCTGGACCACGTAGCGCGCGCATGCGGTCCGCGGATGCTTGCGCCAGGTCGATCACGCTGCCATCGCGCGGATGATAGTGGAGGGTACCGGCGCGTATACGGCCGCCGGCATGATCCAGCAGGCGGGTGATCGCCAGGCAACTGACTGACTTGCCGGAGCCGCTTTCGCCGATCAAGGCGACGATTTTTCCCGGCGCGATGTCCAGGTCCAGCCCGCGCACGGCGGCAAAGCCGCCGATCTCGACGTCCAGGCCGCTTATTCGCAACAACGGTGCATCGCTTGCGGCGGGGCGCGCGCCGCCAGGTGTTGTCATTGAAGGTCCGCGGTTTCGTAGCTCAGAGAGGTATCGGCTTGCTGGCGCAGTCCCACCAAGTTCTTGCTGCGTCCGGCAAGCAACGTATCGACCGACAGGAAGATCCAGGGCGCGTTGTCCCAGACGGTTTTTTGCACCTCGTCATAGGATTGCTTGCGCACCGCGGGGTCCGCCGTGGACAAGCCTTGCGTGAGGGCGCGCTCGACCGCCTCATTATGGAAATAGGAAATATTGAACATCGCCGGGGGATAGCTCTTCACCGACAGCAGCGGCCGCAGGGCCCAGTCGGCATCGCCGGTGGACGGTGCCCAACTTCCATAGAACATGCGTACCTGTGCTTCTTCCGGCGTCTTGGCCCCCCACAGCTTGTCGGTGGCCACGCCGGCCTCGATGGGCTTGACCGCCAGGCGCACGCCGACGGCCGCCAATTGCTGTTGCAGGAACTGCACCGCGCGCGAGTTCAGCGTGTTGCTGAAGGTCCAGATTTCGGATTCGAAACCGTTCGGATAACCGGCCTCGGCCAGCAACTGCTTGGCCTTGGCGGGGTCATAGGGCCAGACATTCTGCTTGCTGTAGTAGGCGATGCCGGGCGCGACAGGCGCATCCATCGGTGTCGCGTAGCCGTTGTAGACGATGCGGATGAAGGCGTCCTTGTCGATCACGTAATTCAGTGCCTGGCGCACGCGCAAATCGTCGAACGGTTTCTTCAGCGTGTTCAATGCAGCGTAGTGAATGACGATGGAGGGCGTCTTGACGGTCGTCAGCTTGGGATCCTTCGCCACCAGTTCCGCCGCCTCGGGCGGCAGGGGGAAGATGAACTGGGCTTCGCCGGCGCGCAGCATGGCGATACGGCTGCCGTTCTCCGGCGTGCTGCGGATGGTGACATTATCGAGTTTGGGCAGGCCGGGCTTCCAATATTGGGTATTGCGGCGGGCCTTCAGGCGATCAGCCTGTTTGTCGACGAAGACGAATGGGCCGGTGCCGACCGCATGGCGGCCAATATCTTTGCCGTATTGCTCCAGCGCCTTGGGACTGATGATGGATGCACCGGTATGCGCCAGATAATTAGGCAGCACCGCCGAAGGGTATTTGGTAACGATGCGCACGGTGGCGTCGTCCACCACCTCGACCCGATCGACGGCCTCCAGCAAGCTTTGGCGTTTCAAGCGCAACGTGGGGTCGCGCAGGCGGTCGTAATTGATCTTCACCGCCGCGGCGTTGAATGGCGTGCCATCGTGAAACAGCACGTTCTTGCGCAGGTGCACCGTATAAACCGTGGCGCCGTCGGTGACGTCGTAGCTTTCCGCCAATACGGGAATGACCTTGTAGTTTTCGTCGAAACCGAAAAGCCCCTGATAGAACAGCCGGGTCGCCGACAAAGATACCGAGTCATTCAAATCGGTGGGATCCAGGCCGAGGATATTGTCCGAAACGCCAACCGTGAGATCCTTGGCGCTATGGGCGGGCAGGGCATAAGCAAGCGTCAAGGCCAGCGTGGCGCCGAGAACGAAGGGGCGAAGCGCGCGCAGCATAATCTCAGGTCCAATATGGGAAGTTTCGCAGCATAAAGAGGGACTGGATGCGACAGAAATAACTTTTATGTCGATCCATATAGCAGCGCAAGCGTTATCGCTGGCTTTATCGTGAGTTCTGCCTAGGGGAATCCCGCGTCGCGTTGGCAGGGGCAACGGATCAAACGTCCGATACCCTGGCTCCCGCCGCTTAATCTGTGGATTCGGCCTTCTCATATTGAAAGCAAAATGAAGGAAACCTCACGAAAATTAATCAGGGACGCGTCCGCGTGGTGCGAATATGGCGTTAGTTCCCTCGATTAAGCAAAAAACTTCCAATGCGCTTACTATTCGCTCCGAAGCCCTTACGCAGCTGAACACGGCGGATGACGATGAACGTGCGGGCGTTCTCGTCGGACGAAAAAAAGTGGAAATCAAAATAGGGCGATATATCAATTACCAGGTATTCGGAGAGAGCCTTGAACATTACCCGTCGCCGTTTCAATACGGCAGCCTTCGGCTTGGCGTCGATCGCCGTAGCCCCGAAAATCGCTTTCGCGGACGACAAATGGCCGTCCAAACCCATCCGCATCGTTGTGCCCTTCGCCCCCGGCGGCGCCAATGATCTGCTGGGCCGCGCGGCCGCGGAAGGCATCGCGAAGTCGCTGGGTGTCAGCGTCATCGTTGAAAACAAACCCGGCGCCGGTGCCGTCATCGGCACCGACTACGTCGCCCGTGCCGATGCGGATGGCTACACGTTCCTGATCAGCGCCGCCGGCGTGATCTCGAATAGCATGATCCGCAAGGTCCACTACAAGGACAGCGACCTGGTTCCGGTGGCCATGGTGGGCCTGGCACCGTCCGTGGTGGTGGCCCCCGCGAACTCGCCGTACAACAACCTGAAGGAATTCGTCGAAGGCTCGAAGACGGGCCACGGCCTGCACTTCTCGACCGCCGGCACCGGCAGCACGCCGCACTTCGTCGAAGGCATCCTGACCACCAACTACGGCGCCAAGCTGGACCTGGTGCCTTACAAGAGCGGCGGCGAGTCGGTCTCGGCCGTTATCGGTGGACAGGTCGACGCAACGTCCGAAGCCAGCATCGTGGTGCTGCCGATGGTCAAGGGCGGCAAGCTCAAGGCGCTGGCCTGCACGTGGTCCGAGCGCATCAAGGCTTATCCGGAACTGTCGACCGCGGCGGAACAGGGCTTCCCCGACATCAAGATCGCCCATTGGGCCGGCCTGCATGCACCCAAGGGCGTGCCGGACGCCATCCTGGACCGCGTCGCCGCCGGCGTCGATGCCGCCATGAAGGATCCCGCCAACGTCAAGCGCTTCACCGACCAGGGTATCGAACCCGTCGGTGGCACGCGTGCCGACTTCATCAAGTTCTGCGATGAAGAGCGTGCGCGTCTGGGCGCCGTGGTGAAAGCAACGGGCATGCACCAGGACGATTGATCCAGGCGTCCACGTCGGAGGTCTGCTTCCGGGGCCCTTTTGCAAGGGCTCTCGGGCGTTCATCTTGGCGTCGATTTGGGAATCCCCTTCGGGGTAAGTCCCAATGTAGATACATTCAAGGTATCCGTACTATTCCAACAAATGTTGGACACTGAATACGGGCCTCCAAGGGGATGTTCCTGAGTATTCGTTTGGATAATCCAAAAAGTAGAGGGGCCGCACATTGCGGCCCCTCTGCGTTTCACCACCATCCTGACTTTCAGGACAACTTACTTCCAGGCATCACGCGTACGGCCGCCGCGCGTTGCGGCAAAGGTCGACGAGAACGCGCCGATCAGCATGGAAATGAAGGCCCACAAGGCAAAGCCCGCCGCGGCCTTGCGTGCCGCATCGGCGGCTTCCAGTGCCTTTTGCTTGGCTTGGTCCGCCGCTTGCTTGGCGCGATTGATCGTGTCATCGATACGCTTCTCCGCGGTGGCCTGGTCGACGCCGGTCTGGTTCGCGATCACGCGGGCGACATAGGTCTTGTCTTCGGGCGTGACACTGCCGCGGGCGATGCTGGTGGCTACGATGCGGCCGACTTCAGCCTTGGCGGCATCGCCTTGTGATGCGTCAGGACGATCCGAGCGGAACAGCGAATCGGTGAAGTATTGGGTGGAAGGCAGCATGCCGCCCGCGCCACCGCCGTTGTTCGCGGCGCTGGCCGCACCGGCGGTCGCCGCCGAAGTGGCCGCCACGCCCGCGCCCGATGCGGCACTGGCACCGACGTTGGCCACACCGCTGATGGCCGAAGATACACCGGCCGTCATCAGGAATGCGCTGACCGTCGCGCCCAGGGCCCACACCAGGAAGCCGTGGGCGGTATCGCGGAAATACACCTCATCGGAATGTACATCGACCCACTTGGTACGCAGACGGCCGGCGATATAGCCGCCCAGCCCAGCCGAGATGATTTGAATGACCACCAGCCAGACGATGGCGCCTACGCCGATGGCCTTGGCCGACGCACCATCCCCGCTCCAGGGCGAAGACGAGGCCAGGCCAAGTCCGGCGCCCGCGACCAGCAACATGAGATAAGTGGCAGTCGCCACGAATGCGCCGGCTAGAACGGCGCCCCAGGATACGGCTGACCCGAAGGATTCGCGATTGCCTACGGAGGCAGGCGACCCTGCGGGATACGCACGACTCGTTTCCATTTTGATTACCTCATTGAGATGATTGTTTGGTGGCGCTGGGTTACGCAAATGGCGTACCCGGTCCCAAAATAATCAACGAGCCGGCTTTTCCGCATTGGCGGGGGCGTTGCGGTCCTGTGGCTGCGTCTGCGGCGGCGTGTATAGGCGCTGCACATCCTTATTGGTCACCGCATCGCTGTCATTGCCACCCTTGGAATCAGGCTTGGTGTTGGACCGAGTGGCCGGATCCGTGCCCGCGGGCGCATGGGAGTCGCCCTGAGCGCCGCTGCCCTGGGGCCCGCTGCCGGAAGCGCCCACACCGCCGCCGCCTTGACCCGTCTGATTGTGCTGGCCTTCGCCTTCCTTGCCGGATCCCAAGCCTTGGGATCGGGCCGGAGCGGCAAGCATCAGCCCAACTGTGCCGATCCCGATGGTTGGCATTGAAATCCCACCCAGCCAAGGGGCGGCGGCCGTAGCCATGGTGGCGATGGTGAGGGCAAGGCCAGCACCGCGTATTTTCCTGTTCATGATGGCTTCCTTTTTCCGGTGAGGGGCGTAAGCCTCGTCAGGAAGCTCGCGTCCGCGGCTTGCGCCGCTGCCAGGTTGATGTAAGCAAGCCGCAGGTTCCATGCCCGGTCTTGTCGGTCCCGCGCTACGCCTCCGTTACCGCGCTATGCCACGCGGGCACGGATCGTATGATCAGCTTCTCCGCTTCCACCACCAGGAAGAACAGCACCGCACCGGCGAACAGCTTCACCCACACTACCAAAGGCAGGCTCTCCGTCGCAAAAATGGCCTGGAAGGGCGGGGCGTAGGTGAACAGCAACTGCAGCACCACGACCGCCCCTATGCCGTACCAGAGCAAAGGATTGCCCCGATGCGCCTGCAAGCTTAGTGAGGAATGGATCAAATGCCGGCTATTGAGCAGGTAGAAGATCTGCCCCAGCGTAATGGCGTTGACCGCGGCGGTGCGAGCCATCGCCTCGGACGCACCTTGCGCCTGCATCACGAAGAACGTCATCAGCGTATAGGCCACCAGTGCGGCCCCGACGAACAGGACACGCCACACGCCGAAGCGGCTGAGGATGGGCCGCTCCACCGCGCGCGGCGGCTGCCGCATCACATCCGGTTCGTGAGGCTCGAAGGAAATCACCAGTCCCAAGGCGACCGAGGTGATCATGTTCACCCACAAAACCTGCGGCGCGGTGATGGGCAAGGCGAAGCCGAAAATGATCGCCGCCGCGATCACCGCGCCCTGGGCGACATTGGTCGGCAGCATGAACAGCATCGCCTTTTCGATGTTGTTGTAGACCGTGCGGCCTTCCTTCACCGCCGCCGAAATCGAGGCGAAATTGTCGTCGGCCAGGATCATGCCGGCTGCTTCCTTGGTGACTTCGGTACCCTTGATACCCATCGCCACGCCAATGTCCGCCTTTTTCAGCGCGGGTGCATCGTTGACCCCATCGCCTGTCATGGCGACCACCTGGCCATTGGCCTGGATGGCCTTGACCAGCCGCAGCTTGTGTTCCGGGCTGGCACGGGCGAACACATCGACGTCGCGCACGCATTCCTGCAGCGCCGCGTCGTTCATGGCCTCGATCTCCACGCCGGCGACGGCGGTCCTGCCGTCGCCTATCCCCAGCATGCGGGCAATGGCGGCCGCGGTGATCTTGTGGTCGCCGGTGATCATCGTCACGCGGATGCCGCCGTCATGGCATTCACGCACCGCCTCGATGGCCTCTTTGCGTGGCGGGTCCATGAGGCCCACCAGGCCCAGCAGCACCAGGTTGTGCGGCAGGTCCTGCGGGTTGAGACCGCCGTCCCGTGCGGCCAGGCCCGGTTGCGGCAGCCAAGCCAGGCCCAGCACCCGTTCTCCCTGCGAGGCCAACCGTTCGCCTTCGTTGATGAAATAGGCGCGATCGAGGGCGGCGATGCCCTGCGCGGTCTGCTGCCGATCGCAATGCGCCATGATGACCTCGGGGGCGCCCTTGACCAGCAGCATCTCGCCGTCGCTGGCCCGATGCAGAGTCGCCATGAACTTGTGTTCGGACTCGAAGGGAATGGCATCGATACGCGGCGCGGCCGCGGCGACGGCGGCGCGATCCATCCCCAGCTTGGCGGCGAAAGGATATAAAGCGCCTTCGGTGGGGTCGCCTTCGACTTTCCAATTGCCTTCGGCCTGGAACAGTTCGGCGTCATTGCAAAGGCAGGACACCAGTCCCATCATCTTCAACGGGTCCGGTACCGCGCCGGCCACCGGCTGGCCATCCGCGCTGACTTCGCCTTCGGATGCGTAGCCGTCGCCGGTGACGCCATAGGCGCCATCCGCCGTCACGACGGACGTCACCATCATCTCCATCAAGGTCAGCGTGCCGGTCTTGTCGGAGCAGATCCGCGAAACGGATCCCAGTGTCTCGACCGCCGGCAGGCGACGGATGATGGCATTGCGTTGCGCCATGCGTTGCACGCCGATCGCCAGCGTGATGGTGATGAGCGCCGGCAGTCCTTCCGGAATCACCGACACCGCGATGCCGACGATGGCCTGGAACAATTGGACAAAGGTCATGTGCCCCAGCCAATGGCCCCAACCGAACAGCAGCACGCTGATGATGCCGATGACGGCGGTGATGGTGTAGCCGAATTTCTTGATCTGCCGCAGCAGCGGCGTTTCCAGGACGCTGACGCTGGCCAGCATCTGGTTGATGCGGCCCAATTCCGTGGCGCTGCCGGTTGCCACCACGATGCCTGTCGCGCGGCCGGAAACCACCAGCGTGCCGGAGAACGCCATGTTGTCGCGATCCCCCACGGTGGCCTTGGCGGGCACGGTGGCCGCGGTCTTGTCGGCGGGCACCGATTCACCCGTCAGCGCGGCCTCTTCGGTGCGCAGGTTCTTGACGTCGATCAGGCGCAAGTCCGCGGGAATCTTGTCGCCTGATTCCAGCAACACGATGTCGCCCGGGACCAGGTCTTCCGCCGGGATCAGGCGGACCGCAGCGCCGCGCAGGACGCGCGCCTCCGCCGACAGCATATTGCGGATCGAGTCGAGCGCCTTTTCCGCGCGGCCTTCCTGCACGAAGCCCAATAGCGAATTGAGGATGACCACCGCGAAGATGATGGATGCATCCAGCCACAAGCTCAGCATCAGCTTGATGAAGCCGGAAGCCAGCAGGACGTAAATGAGGATGTTGTTGAACTGGCTCAGGAAGCGGGCGAAGGGGCCTTTCTTCTTGCCTTGCGGCAGCCGGTTGGGGCCGTGGCTTGCGAGTCGCTCACTGGCGTCCACCGTATCGAGTCCCTCGGCGGGGCTGACGTTCAACTGGTGGGCCACGTCGGCGGCGGGTAGTGCGTGAAAAGGCAATGCGCCTGCCGCCGCACCCGTCCCGTCCGAGGCACGCGACCCGTTTGCCCCTACGGCAACTTGCTGAGCTGAGTTCATACCCGTCTCTCCCGGTTGCAGCGCTTTCGGTTGCAGTGCATTCCAGGGCAGCGGTACCGGAACTCGCGCGTGGTGGCCTATCCCCGGGTACTAGTCGTTGGATGATAGCGGCGGTGTGCCAAAGCGACAAGACCGGGGCTTCAGAGCGCCAGATGCAGCGGTACATCGTGCGCCGCCGGTACCGCGCAGCAGATCAAGGCTTCATCCTCGCCCACGGGTGCCTGGGGGGTTTTGGTGTACGCGACGGCACCTTGCAGGATGCGGGTGCGGCAGGTGCCGCAATTGCCTTCGCGGCAGCCGTATTCGGGGCTCAGGCCCCGTTGCTCGGCCAGATCCAGCAGTGAACCATCGCCCGGGTTCCAGCGGGCTTCCTTGACGGAATCCATGAACATGACGGGCACGGACTTGGTAGCGGGCGTGTTAGTGGACATCGCAGCATTCGGGACGGCCCCAGACACGGCCGTCCCGGATGCTGCGTCGATGCCAACATTCGTCCCCGCGGCCCCTTTGCGGGTAAGCGAGGATGTCCCAAATGCCTCCGCGTGTATCCGATCATCCGAGACATTCAGCGCCCGCAGGCCATCGTAGATCGTTTGCATGAACGGACCCGGACCACACAGATAAAAGTCGTAGTCATCGAAGGGCAGGCGTGCACGCAGGACATCCATGTCGATGCGGCCGCTTTCGTCATAGTCCCTGGTCCGCTGCGCGTCCGTGAGGTCGGTGAGCAGCCGCACGACATGCACGGCCCCTTGGCCTTGCTCCTGCAGCAAGGCGAGTTCGTCCGCGAAAGCCCGTTCCTGCATCGAGCGCGCCGAATGAAAGAACCATACCGGCCGCGTGCGCTGCCTGCGCTGGCCTTCATAGACCACGTGGCGCAGCATCGCCAGCATCGGCGTCACGCCTATGCCGGCGGCGAGCAGCACGGCGGGCCGTTTCTCCGTGACATCGATGGTGAAAGCACCGCCCGGCGCGCGGGTGTCCAGAATATCCCCAACTTTCAGGTGGTCGTGCAGATATTGGGACACCACGCCGTCGCGCTTCACGCTGATACGGTAGTTGGCGTCGGACGGCGCGATCGACAAGGTATAAGTACGAATCGCAGGCTTATCCTGGCCGGGCAGCGTCACCCGGATCGGCAGGAACTGCCCCGCTTCATGCACGATGCGGCCGGCGCCATCGGCGGGTTCCAGGTGGAAGGACCGCACCACGCTGCTCTCATCGACGATCCGCGTGACCTTGAACGGACGCCAGCTGGTGGCGAGTTGCGCGGCGCGCAGCCGGTTCGCGGCGTCGTCCCAATTGCCGGTGAGCAGGGCAGCCGGCGAAGCGCCTTGGTCCTCGCGCGCCCATTGCAAGGGCAAGGCTTGGGGGCGGCGCACGATGCGTTGCGGAAAGAAGCGCCACAGCCGCTCCGCGCCCTGGAAGGCGGCGATCTCCGGCGAGTCGATGATGACTTCCGCGCGTCCTGTCATTTGCAGCAGTTCACCCGTCTCGAAGTCGGCGAACGTGACGCCGGCCTGGGGGTTCACCATGAAGTTTCCTAGCGTATTGAAGAACAGGTTGCCATTGAAGTCGGGGATGGTCATGCCGCCATCGGCATCCAGGCGCACGAAGCCCGGCTTGCCGCCACGATGGGACACATCGACCTGGCGTTCGCGCTGCAGCGGGTCCGACCCAGGCGTGGGCAGGTCGACATAGGACGCCACGAAGAACGCATCGGACCGGGCGATCAAGGCCTTGGCGTCATCATCCAGGACATCCAGCATTTGGACAGGCATGGCGCTTTGTACCGCCGGATCCCGGCTGTACGTGACAACGCGCTGGTGGATATAGCGCGGGCAGTTGCCGTAGCTATGCACCACGTTGATATGGGACAAGCCGCCGCCCGCATGACGCAGCACGCCATTCATGCGATTACGCCGGCGAGTGGCCAGGTCGATACCCAGCAGGCCGACCGCGTCGCCATCTTCCAAGCCCTCATCCGCGGGGTCGGCGCT
Organism: Bordetella sp. LUAb4; assembly: GCF_021325795.1. Lineage (GTDB taxonomy): Bacteria > Pseudomonadota > Gammaproteobacteria > Burkholderiales > Burkholderiaceae_B > Bordetella_C. Next base: position 292,077 of record NZ_JAHPZX010000004.1, read on the forward strand.
TTCCCTCGCAACGGCCATGTCCAGGCGCTTTGCTTCCGGAGACGCCAGGAATCCCGGCAGGCCGGCCCGCAGGGTCGCCCACACCGTACCGTCGAGCGCCACCGTACCCAATACGATGAAGGGCAGCTGTTCGAAGAATTCGCGATGCTGGTCAGGCATGTAATCGCGTACGAAACGCCGGCCGACGTCGTCCATCTTGGCGAGCACACCGACGCGGGTTTGCATTGCCAGCTCACCGGCATGCCAGGGGAGGGAGGTAGACATGGTGATTCCTTGCTGGGAAGTTGGCCGTCGCGACTGACGCGATGCTGGGGGTTGGGGAGGGCGTAGGAAGAGACTTCGAGCCTTGGCTCGAGTCCAGAGCGGGCTGCCCCTTCAGGCCGTCAACCCAACCGGCGTGCGTTGGAATTCCACGAAACCGGGCAGCGCCTCGATCCGAGCCAGCCAGGCCCGCACGTGGGCATAGTCCTGGAGGTCCACGAAACCTTCGGGGGCACGGGCCGTGTAGCTGTACAAGGCTACGTCCGCGATGGTCGGCTGCGATCCGGCGATCCACGCGCTGTCCGCCAGCGTGTCGTCCATGCGCTTCAGGACGACGTGGGCGCGGGCAATGGCGGCCTCGGCGTCTATCGGCGCCGCGAATACCGTCACCAGGCGTGCGGCCGCCGGACCGAAGGCGATGTCGCCGGCGGCCACTGACAACCAACGCTGCACGTTGGCTGCTTCTCGGGGCGTTTCCGGCAGCCAATCCGTCTTGCCATGCTTCTTGCTCAGGTACACCAGGATGGCGTTGGAATCGGTAATGACTGTATCGCCATCGACCAGCACCGGCACCTGGCCGAAGGGGTTCAGCTTGAGGAATTCGGGCTGCTTGTGGGCACGGGCGGCCAGGTCGACATCGACCAATTCAAAGGGTTGGCCGATCAGCGACAGGAACAGGTGGGCACGGTGAGAGTGGCCGGAGAGAGCGTGGCGATAGAGTTTCATGGCAGCAGTCCTATTGTTTCGGGTTCCGCACGTAATGTCGTGCTGGAACGAATCATAGGAGGACTGGTCTGCCGGAAAAACGGGCTGGATAAGAAGGAATTCTTCTCGAAACAAGGATAATCGCCGCAAGATTCCGACGCGGAACTAGCCATTGAGCGATTTATCCGCCCGCAAGCTGTCTATGGCCAGGTCCAGAAAAGCCCGCACCTTCTGCATGGCGTGCCGGCCTTCGCGATGGATCACGTGGATGGGCACCGGGGCCGGCTCGTAGTCCGCCATCACCACGCGCAGCTTGTCGTCCCACAGTTCACCCGCGATTTGATAGGACATCACCCGCGTCAGGCCCAGCCCCGCGACGGCGGCGGCGATGGCCGAATCATTGGTAGTGGTGGCCAGGCGGGGGCTGAAACGGTAGGGCAGTGGCTCCCCCTCATGCACGAAGCGCCATTCGGACAGCGAGCTGATGCCGGTGACCTGGATCAGGGTATGCCGGGCCAGATCTTCGGGCGTGCGCGGCAGGCCGTGCGCTTTCAAATAGGACGGCGATGCGCACATCACCCGCCGTACGCGGCCGACCGGAATGGCCTGCAGGCTGGAACTGGGCAGTTCGCCGAGGCGCACGCCGACATCCACCCCTTCATCGATCAGGTTGACGTTGCGGTCCAGCAGCAGGCAATTGACGTCCACTTCCGGATAGCGGCGCAGGTATTCGACGACGATGGGGGTGACGTGCATGGCACCAAACAGCACTGGCGCGGTCACCACCAATTGGCCTCGGGGCGAGGTGTGCGTGCCGGCCGCGGTCAGCTCGGCCTCTTCGATATCACCCAGGATGCGCTTGCAGTTCTCGAAATAGGCGGCTCCGGTATCCGTGGGCCGTACCACGCGGGTGCTGCGGGTGAGCAGGCGCACGCCCAGATGGGCTTCGAGTTCGGTAACCAACCGGCTGACCACCGATAGCGAAATGTCGAGTTTGCGGGCAGCCGCGGTAAAGCCGCCGGTTTCGACCACGCTGACGTAAGTCTTCATGGCCTGCATCAGATCCACGGCACAGCTCCGGTGATGGGGTGGCGGGAGTATAGCGAGCCTGGTGGTGCGCGGCAGCCAAAAAGAAAGGGTGCCCTGGAAAGAGCACCCGAAAAAAAAGCCCTCTGACGAGGGCTTTTCTTAGTGATCGATGCGATCAGTCCGAAGACTTACAGCGGAACGATCTTGGTCGCTTGCGGGCCTTTTTGACCCATGGCGGACACATAGCTGACGCGCTGGTTTTCTTGCAGCGACTTGTAGCCTTCGCCTTGGATTTCGGAGAAATGGGCGAACAGGTCATTGCCGCCTTTTTCGGGGGTAATGAAGCCAAAACCCTTTTCCGAGTTAAACCACTTAACGATTCCGGTTTCCATGAATTGAGATACCTTGATGAGTTATGGACGCTAGTCCTGGATGGAGATGATCAAGGCAAGAACATGGACAGAAGTGTGTACAACTTGCTTGCACACGGAAGAACATTATCGGCGCACTTGAAAATCTGGTGCTTACTATGCGGGCGCGTCAGCGGAGAGTCAAGTTTTATTCGCAAATTGTTCTGCCGGACGCGAAAAAACATTCAAAAAAATCAGTGAAACCGCTCAAAAGGCTTCTCATCAATCCAACGAAGCGATTTGCGCAATTTTGTAACAAGATCTTCGACCTGGTCCTGGCTGAGCAAAAACACCTCACTGGCGTCCGCTACGGCTTCCATCCCGGGATCAGAACGGCTGATGCGCAAGAGGATGGTATCGCTGGGTCCCGCTAGGGCACCGACCTCGATGGTGGTGACGTGGATGGGGCCTTCAAGTTCGATCGTCTCCATGGATGATTTGCCTTACGTGACGCGCACCTGCACCCGCTTGTGGGTCCTGCGGTACCTGGGCACCGGGGGATGCACGGGTCTGCTGGATGAAGGTCGCTGGCTAAGGGGAGGCTCATCAGAGCCCATTGAGGGTCGAGGGGTCGCGCTTTTTGCCTTCTGGGAAAAACGTCTCCGAAAAACCACAATATGCCTAAAGGCTATCACGGCGTCAGGCGCCCCGGGCGCGCGGGGAGGCGGCCTGGGCGCCTGTCAGTCCCGTCTCGACGTGGTTTCTGCCTGATTTCTGCCTGGTTTCGGCCTCTTTTGCGCGCCGTCGCAGGCGCCTGCCTGGCCTCGGCCCGGCGCAAGTGCCGCCTCAGGCGTCCGTCACCAGCGTGCGCCGGACATCGACGAAGGCGGCGGCGGCCGTGTCGCGCAGGGCGTGCCTGCCGTCCCGGACGCGGGCCTGGCCGGCCACCCAGGCGTTGGCGATGGCCGAGGTACGGTGGCTGCCGAAGACGTGCGCGGACAGCATGTCGCGGGCGGGCAGCCCGGCCAGCGCCACGTGGGTGGGGTCCAGCTCAATAAAGTCGGCTTGGGCGCCTGGCTGCAGGCCGCCTACCGGCCGGCCGCTGGCCTGGGCGCCGCCAGCCACCGCGGCCAATGTCATCGCGGTGGCGACATGGGGTTGGGCGGGGTCGGCCATGACGTTGCGCTGCCGCGTGGTCAGTCGCAGGCCGTATTCCAGCCACTGCAGTTCCTCGGCCGCGTTGACGGTGGCATGGCTGTCGGAGCCTATCCCCCACAGGCCGCCGCCTTCGCGCCAGTGCGCCATGTCGAAGAAACCGTCGCCCAGATTGGCTTCCGTCGTGGGGCACAGACCGGCCACCGCGCCGCTGCGGGCGGCGTCCAGGGTCTCTTCGGGTGTCATATGTGTGGCGTGCACCAGGCACCAGCGCGGCCCGACCTGCGCATGTTCCAGCAGCCAGCGCACCGGGGGCAGACCGCTCCAGGCGATGCAATCGTCGACTTCCTTGGTCTGCTCGGCGATGTGGATGTGGATGGGGGCGGTAGGGTCCAGCGCATCCAGGCCGGCCAGGGCCTCGGTCAAGGTGTCGGGCGGCACGGCACGCAGGGAATGCGGCGCCAGGCCCAGGCGGGCCCCTTGCGCGTCGCACAGAGGCTTCAGGGTGCCGAGCAGGCGCAGCATGGCGTCCGTACCGTGCAGGAAGCGGCGCTGCCCGGCGTGGGGCGCGGCGCCGCCGAAGCCGCCGGTCTGATACAGCACGGGCAATAGCGTCAAGCCCATGCCGGTGCGCTGGGCCGCGCGCAGGATGGCCATCGCCATATCGGGCCGCGGCGCGTAGGGCTGGCCCTGCGGATCGTGATGCAGATAGTGGAACTCGCAGACGCTGGTATAGCCGGCTTCCAGCATTTCGACGTAGAGCCAGGTGGCGATGGCTTCCACCTGGGCAGGGTCGATACGGCTGGCGCAGCGGTACATCAGGTCGCGCCAGCTCCAGAAACTGTCGGCCGCCTGGGCGCGATATTCGGTCAGGCCGCAGAATCCACGCTGGAACGCATGGGAATGCAGATTGGGCATGCCGGGGATCAGCGGGCCGACGGCGCGGGCCTGCCCCGCCGCCGGGCTTGCGCCGGTGCGTACGTCGGTGAGACGGCCTTGCGGGTCCCAGGTCAATTCGACATCACGGGCCCAGCCGGCGGGCAGCAGGGCGTCGGCGGCCCAGATCGTGGTTGTCGGCGGCGGCGCGGTCGCGGGCGTTGCCGCGGAGGCGGCGTTGGCGGGTGGCAGGGAGCGTGCGTGCTTCATGGTGCTTCTCGAGCTTCAGGCTGGTCGCGCTTGGGACGCATGCGCGTCGCCACCCGTCGGGCGGGACGCGGCGGATATATCAAAGGTAACGGCGAGCAAGCCCGCGCTGGCGTTGACGGCGGGGCGTATGCCGCCGGCGGACCGTACACGCCAGGTTTGCCCGGTTCGTGCCCACCACAGGCCCGAGTCCGGGGGCAGTGTGTAGCCGGAGTCGTCGCCACCGGCGGCTGCCACGGCCCAGTTGCCCCCCACGGCCAGCAGCAGTCCATACGCGGCGGGCGGTAGTTCGGCGTCTTGCCTGATGACCGTCACGTTCGCGCTGACGGCGCCACGCCGGCTCATGACATTGAAATCTTCCGACGCGCCGCCTTGCAGCGCGCAGTCGACTTCAACGTCGCCGGGGAAGGGGAAGGGCACCAATGCGTCGGTCAAGGCGTGCATGCCGCTGGGAAAGCCTCCGCGCAGCAGCACACCCGGTCCGCTCAGCAGCGTAATGACGCGGTCGACATCGGCGAATCGGGAAAACGGTCCATCGGCATCGATGCGGGCCACGCTGACGCGCCAGAGGAAATCGTTGACGCCGGCGCCCGGCGGCCAGCAGACGATCTCCCGGGTCAGGCCGCCGCCATTCTTCCAGGCTTGGGCGGGGACGTCGGCCAAGCGGAAGGGGGTGATGATCTCAGCCACGTTTCAGCACCGCCTGCAAGAATTCGCGCGTCCGAGCTTGAGCGGGCGCGGTGAAGATCTGGGACGGCGGACCGGCCTCGATGATGCCGCCATGGTCCATCACCACCACCACATCCGCTACTTCCTGCGCGAATGCCATTTCGTGGGTCACCACCATCATGGTCATGCCTTCCGCGGCCAGCAGCTTCATGACCTTCAGGACTTCACCCACCAATTCAGGATCCAACGCGGACGTGGGTTCGTCGAACAGCATGACCCGCGGCTGCATGGCCAGGGCACGCGCGATGGCGACCCGCTGCTTCTGGCCGCCGGACAGGCTGGCGGGCATGGCATCGGCCTTGTGCGCGAGTCCCACTTTTTCCAACAGCGCGCGCGCCTCGTCTTCCGCCTGCTGGCGCGTAATGCCGCGCAGCTTGCGGGGACCCAGCGTAATGTTGTGCAGCACGTTCAGATGGGCGAACAGATTGAAGGATTGGAACACCATTCCCACTTCTTCGCGCAGCTTGTTGAGCTGGTTGTCGGGCAACATGATGCCGTCCGTCAACAGCGGCCGGCCGCAGATTTCGATGTCACCTTCCTGGGCCAACTCCAGGCCGTTGCAGCAACGCAGCAGCGTGCTTTTGCCGGAGCCGCTGGGGCCGATCACCACCACCACTTGCGACGGCAGGATGTCCAGGTCGATGCCGCGCAGCACGACGTTGTCGCCGTAAGCCTTGACCAGTTGGCGGATGCTGATCATGGGGGCCATGGTCCGGATTGCTTGATCTCGCGCGCTCATTGCACCATTCCTCCAGCGCGCAGGCGCAACTCGATACGGCGCAACAGGAAGGTCGTCACACCCGTCAACACGAAATAGATCACGGCGATGGCCAGGTAGACCTCCAGGGAACGATAGGACACGGAAATGATCTTCTGGCCTTCGTGCATCACGTCATGGATGGTCAGCAGGGACACCAGCGCGGAATTCTTGATGAGCGCGATGAACTCGTTGCCCAGCGGCGGAATCATGCGCACGAAAGCTTGCGGCAGCACCACGCTGGTCATGGCCATGTGCCCGGGCATGCCCAAGGACCGCGCCGCTTCGACCTGGCCGCGATCGATGGACTGGATGGATCCCCGGACAATCTCCGACACATAGGCGCCGCTGTAGATCGACAGCCCGATGGTGCCGCAGACGAAGGCCGGCAGGGTGATGCCGAACTGGGGCAAGCCAAAGAACAGGATGAACAACTGCACCAGCAGGGGCGTGCCGCGGATCGCCGCCACGTACGTGGAGCAAAGGCCGTAGACCACGCGACGGCGCGGGTCCAGGCGGCCGATGCCCACCAGCAAGCCGATCAGGCTGCCGAGCAGCAGCGACACGGAAACGATTTCTATCGTCACCGCGGCGCCTCGGAGCAGGTCGGGCCAATTGGCCCAGACCGGGGAAAAATCAAGATCCATTCAGTACCTCAGGACGAACTCGGTGGCGAATAAAGCTAAGGAACGCAGCTAAGGAGCACGGCTAACGAATGCAGCTAATGAACCTGGCGGGCGGACGTAACTTGTAGGCGCAACGTGCAAACGTAGCGGCTCAATTGCTGAACCACTTCTTGACGATCGCATCGTAGGTGCCGTCGGCTTTCAACTGCGCCAGTGCCTTGTTCAGCGCGGTGGTCAGTTCGGGCATGTCCTTGCGCACGGCCATGCCGTAGGCTTCGGTCGTCAGTTGCTCGGGCAGGACCTTGAGGCCACCGCGGGTGCGCACGTATTGGTACGCGGCCGGCAGGCCGGTGACCGCGGCATCGGCGCGGCCGATGGCCACCAGGTTGAACATCTGGTCGTTCTTTTCCACTTCCACCAGCTTCACGCCAGGGTAGTTGTCCTTGACGAAGCTCACCGACTTGGTGCCGACCTGCACGCTCACCTGCTTGCCGTCCAGGTCCTTGGGCGACTTGATGCTGCTGTTGTCCGCCTTGACCATGGCCACCAGGCCGCCGGCATAGTAGGAATCGCCGAAGTCGACGACCTTGCGGCGTTCGTCGGTGATGTAGATGGCCGAGACCGCCATGTCGAAGCGCTTGGACACCAGGCCGGGAATCAGGCCCTTGAAGTCGATCTGCGTCCATTCGACCTTCTTGCCCATGGCCTTGGCCAGGGCTTCGGTCAGCTCGACGTCGAAGCCGGTCATCTTGCCGTTCTCGACGAATTCCATGGGCGGGAAAGTGGCATCGGTGACCACGCGGATTACATCCTGATCGGCCAGGGCAGGCGCGGGGGCGGCAGCCCAAGCCAGGGGACACAAGGCGAGCGCGGCCTGCAGGACACGGCGACGAAGGGTTTTCATGGAAGGCTCCTGGAAAATGATGGGATGAAGATCAGGTGAGGCTCAACAAACGGGATACGCGGGCGGCGGCGACCACCACCATCCGTGTCAATTCTTCCGCGCGCGGCAGGCCACGCGCAGTCGGTGCCATCAAGGTCATGCATCCGGCCAGGCGCTGGCCCGGACCGAACAACGGCGCGCTGGCACCCCATACGCCTTCGTCCACTTCGTTCTGGCTGCAGGCATACCCGGCCGCGCGGATCGCAGCCAGGGACGCACGGTCGGGCAAGGCCGGATCGGCGGATTCGTCCTGCCAGGCATCGAGCACGGCATCGCGGCGCGCGGGCGGCATATGGGCGAGCAGGCATTTGGCGGTGGCGCCTCTGCGCAAAGGGACGCTGCGGCCTTTCACGAAAGAGCAGCGCAGGGCTTGCGGACTTTCCAGCATGTCCAGGCAGATGGCACGATCGTTGACCGCGACGATCAGGCCCACGCTTTCATGGGATTGATGCACCAGCCGTTGCATATCCATGCGGGCCATATGAACCAGGCTGGAAGTGGCGTCGAAGCCCTGGGCCAGTTGCAGCCCCATGGGACCGGGCGCGTAGCTGCCATCTTCTTCCTGCACGAACCCCCAGTGCTTGAGCCGGGCCAATTGCCGGTATAGCGAACTGCGCGGCATGCCCGTGGCGTCGGCCAGTTGTTGCGCGGTCACCGGCCCATTCCATTGAGCGAGCGTGGCCAGCACCAGCAGGACGCGGTCTTGGGCAGCGGGGGCCAGGGCGGTTGTAGACATCATGGCCGCAGTATGGGATGAATTGGGATCCAAGGCCAAGATAGAAATCCCATTCCATGGGAATGAATGGCTACTTTTAGCGGCTGGCGCCTGCTCGAATTTCCGCGCTTAAGTCCATGATATGACTAAGAATTAGGAGAATTAAGGGATAACCCTAGATCAACGTGCACGGAGAAGTGTCCCACGGGGTGGGAATCGATTTGCATTCCGCCTCAAGGCGGGGCGGAATGCGCCTCGACTTGGTGCAATGTCCCGGCTTGCGGGTCAGGCGGCGATTCTATTGAAAGGCCAGATCCAATTCCTGTAAACGTGCGCCTTGAACATGATGTCCCTGAACTCGCTGTTCTTCTCGTTTTGCACCGTGTCATCCGCATACGTCAGCGCGGGGTTTTCGGTGCTGCGGCAGATCTTGCCCACGGGCAGATGCACACAAGGGTCGGCCATTTTCTTCAATTCCTCGAAGGGAACATCCAATAGATCGGCCACCGCCCTGACATCTGCTCGGGAATAAGTGGGATTCAGGGCGCTGTATTCGATGGTCATCACGTAGTCTCCATATATATACGCGCGGTGGTGCGCGAACAGGTAGGTGTGGCGCGCCGGCAATACGGTTCCCAGAGCAGACTGCAGATAAGAATAATTCTTGGTATCATCGCCGTCTGATTCTTGACCGGCTTTGCTGATTCGTGCTGGCTGTGTTTCTCCTTGTCAGCCGCACGCCGCCGGGTCGCTGCCATCATGTCCATCGCTACCCTAGAACATCTGTACGTAGAGAACCACGCCTGGCTCTGCCTATGGCTGCGCCGCCGGCTCGATTGTGGCGAGGAGGCGGCCGATCTCGCGCACGATACTTTTCTACGAGTGCTGCGCAAGCCCGATGATTTGCCCGCCGTGCGCGAGCCACGGGCTTACCTGACCACCGTCGCGCGTGGCCTGCTCAATGACCATTGGCGGCGTCGCTCGCTGGAGAAGGCCTGGCTGGAAACCCTGGCCGCGCTGCCCGAGGATTTCGACGCATCGCCGGAACGGTTGCTGGTGCTGCAGCAGACACTGCATCAACTCGACATCATGCTGGCCGGCTTGGCGGCCAAGGCGCGCGAGGTCTTCGTGCTATCACAGCTGGAAGGCCTGACCTATGTGGAGATCGCGACGCGAATGAAGCTGAGCGACCGTACGGTCAAACGTTATATGGCCCAAGGCTTCGAGCTTTGCCTGGCCTTGATCGATTGAAGCCATGTCCGCGTCCGGCACCGCCCCCGCTCTCGACCATGCCGTCATCCGCGAAGCAGCGCGCTGGCTCGTGCGCCTGCATTCCGGCGAGGCCAGTCCCGAAGACCATGCCGCTTTGCAACGCTGGCGCCAGGAGCGAGCCGAACACGAACTGGCCTGGCAGCGGGCGCAACGGCTGAGCGAACGCTTCGGCGCTTTGCCGCCCATGCTGGGCGTGCCGGTGCTTACGCGTGCGACGGGGCTGAACCGTCGCGCGCTGATGAAAACGCTGGCGGCATTGGGCGTGACGGTGCCGGTGGCCTGGTTGGCCTACCGTTATGGGCCCTTCCTGGAAAACGGCGCGGGCGACTACCGCACGGCTGTGGGCGAACATCGCGATGTCGTGCTCGCGGACGGTAGCCAGGTGCAGCTCAACACCGCTACCGCGCTGGACGTCCGCTATAGCGAGGACAGCCGGCTGATGCGTCTGCGCGACGGCGAGATCTATGTGCGTACGGCGCAGGACAGGGCGGCGCGCGCGCGGCCCTTTCTTGTCGAGACCGCCGCGGGCCGCTTGCGCGCCCTGGGTACACGCTTCGTCGTCAGGCAGTTCGATGACGGCGAAGGCAGCACGTCCCTGGCGGTGCTGGAGCATCGCGTCGAAGTGACCTTGCGTGCCGATGGCACCCGCCGCATCTTCGACGCGGGGCAGTCCGTGCGGTTTACCGCCGCTGGCTTCAAGGCCATACCGGCGATACCGGCAGTGCAAGGCCAAACCGGCACGTCGCCGGGGCATCCTCCCGCCTGGACGCATGGTGCGCTGGAGGCCGACAACATGAGGCTGGATGCCTTCCTGGCCGAGTTGTCGCGTTATCGCCGTGGCATCGTGCGTTGCGATCCGGCGGTGGCCGGCCTGCGCGTGTCGGGCGTGTTCCAGCTGGCGGACACCGACCATGTGCTGGCGGTGGTCGGCCAGACGCTGCCGGTGCGTATCGTGCAGCGGACGGCCTATTGGGTGACGGTGACCGCAAGGGCGTCTTGAGAGAAGCGCATCGACGCCAAGGCCGGCCCGCCCCGGTGAGGTTCCGATCTCATCCCCAGCCCAAGCCGCCTCTTATTTCCGTGTTTCATTTGTTTGCAATTCGATCTGTCCTGGCGTGTCCCTTTTCCGATCGCTCGTCCGGCATATGTCGCATCAACGGGATGCATGCGACAGGAGAGTGGAACGTGGGATCGGCAGAACACCAGGCGCGTAGGACGCGCGCTTCAGGGACAGTGACGGCGCATGTTGCCATGACCGCGCTCACGGCATTGACGGCGTGCGCGCTGGCGGGCGGCGCGCTGCATGCGTCCAGTGCCGTGGCACAGAGCGCGCCACAGGCTGCCGTTCGTGCATTCGACATCCCTGGCGGCTCGCTGGCCCAGGTACTCAGCGCGTATGGGAAAGCCAGTGGCATCACGCTATCGTTCCGGCCCGAAGACGTGTCCGGCTTGAGCAGTGCGGGCCTGCAGGGCAGCTTCACCGTCGCGGACGGACTTGAGCATCTGTTGGCGGGTACGTCGCTGCGTGCGCTGCCCCAGCCCGGCGAAGGCTACGTGGTGCGCGCCCCGGAAGCGGCAGGCGCCGCGCCGGCGGCAGCAGGCACGGCCAGCGCCGCAAACGCATCCGCATCCGCATCCGGTACTGCCGGCACTGCAGCCAACGCGTCGGCATCCGCCACCAGCTCGACCATGGAGGCGATCCAGGTCAGCGGCAGCTGGCTGGGCACCGGCCTGCAGAACAGCGTGCAAAGCTTCGGCGGCGCGCGAACCCTGCTGCGGCGCGAGGATATCGCCGACAGCGGCGCGGCCAGCGTCGGTGACGTATTGCGCCGTGTGCCAGGCGTGCAGATCAGCGGCAGCACCAGCGCGACGGGAAGCGCGGTAGGCCTGCATGTTGGGATACGGGGCCTGAATCCTCGCAACTCTTTCCGCACCACCATGCTGATCGACGGCATTCCCATGGCCATGGCGCCGTATGGGCAGCCCAATCTGGTGATGTCGCCGGTCAGCCTCGGCAATATCGAATCCATCGATGTCGTGCGGGGTGGTGGTGCCGTGCGTTATGGTCCGCAGAACGTGGGCGGCGTCATCAACTTCAAGACGCGTTCCATTCCGACCGACAGCGGCCTGACCGCCGATGCCTCGGCGCGCTACAACGTCTTCAGCAAGGGCGGCACCAATACGCAGTACACGACCTTCCTGGGCACGCAGATGGACAATGGCCTGGGCGTGGCGCTGCTGTACTCCGGCATGGATGGCCAGGAGTGGCGCGACGGCAGCCATGACCGTTACAACGACGTGGCCTTGAAGTGGCGCTACGAGATCTCGCCATCCTCGGAGATCTACGGCAAGTTCGCGCACTACGACGTGAAGTCCGTGACGCCGGGCGGCCTGACGCCGGCGCAATACCGTGATGATCCGTTCCAGAACACGCGTCCCACCGACTACTGGAAGGGCCAGCGTGACCAGGTCGATGTCGGCTACCTGAACACCATTTCGGACACGCAAGAGTTCGAATTGCGGGTCTATCACTACGACAGTTCGCGGGAAAGCCGCTTGATCAATGTGGCGCAGAAGCGCAACGATTTCCAGCCGCGCAACAACCAGGTGCTGGGTATCGAGCCGCGCTACACACAGCGGATCGAGTGGGGGCCGACCACGCACGACGTGACCGTGGGCTACCGCTACATCCATGAAACCGGCCAGGACAAGCGCTATAGCGAATCGCTGGCGACGGGGGCCCAGACGGGCAGGACGGTGTTCGACAACAGCACCAGCGCCAACTCCATCTATGTCGATGACCGCATCGCGTATGGCGACTGGCGGATCACGCCGGGCGTGCGCTACGAGAAGATCGATACCGATCGCGAGCCCAGCGGCACCACCGACAGTACGTCTTTCAAGGTGAAGAACAGCAAGGGCCTGCCTTCGCTGAACATCGCCTACCTGGTCAGTCCGGACCTGACGCTGTACACCAACTACAGCACGTCGTTCGGCGCGGTGCAGTACACGCAGCTGAACTCGATGTCGGATTCCAATCCCTTGAAGCCGGAAATCGCCAAGACGGTTGAAGCGGGCCTGCGATACAGCGGCGAGCAGGTGCATAGCGAATTGACGGTGTTCAATCTGCGTTTCGACAATCAGATTCTGTCCATCCCCGGTACCAATCCAGCGGTTTTTCGCAACCTGGGCGCGACCACGCATAACGGCGTCGAATTCGCGGCGGACTATGACTTCGACCGCTCCGGTCCGTTGGCGGGCTTGAACCTGTACGCCAACTACACCTATGTGCGAGCCATTCAGAAGTCCGGCGACGACAGCGGCAAGGATGTGCCGTTCTATTCTCGGCAGACCGGCACGCTGGGCGGACGCTACAGCGTCAAGCAGTGGGCATTCAACCTGTTCACCACGGCCCAGAGCAGCCAGTATTCCGACACGGCCAATACGGTGCAGGAGTCGGCGGACGGCATCAATGGCCGGGTGCCGGGATTCAGCGTCTGGAACGCGCAGGTCAGCTACAAGCTGCAAAGCCGTCCCGGTAGCGAGATCCAGGTGGGTGTGAACAATCTGTTCGATCGACGCTACTACACGCGCAATACCGACAGTGACGGCGGGCGCATGGTCGGCGCGCCCCGCATGGTCTACGTGCAGGCCCGCATCGCGTATTGATGGCGTATCGAGGCATGCGCAAGCTTTGGCTGCTGTGTCACCGGTGGACGGCGTTGACCGTGGGATGGGTGTTGATCCTGTCTGGCCTGACGGGCGCGACGCTGGTCGTGCTGCGGCCGCTGGATCAGTGGCTGCATCCGGAGCTGTTCGTCGCCAGGGGAGGCGAGGCGCTCGTGCCCGCGCCTGCGACGCCGTCTGTCACCCTTGAATCGATGCGTGAGACGTTGGCGGGCGAATTCGGTGGCCAGAGCAATTTCTCATTCCGACCTCCACGGCAGCCGGGCGAGACCCTGCAGGTGCTGGTGCGGGGAGACTGGCGCGGCACCGTGTACTTCGATCCCGCCTCCGGTGCGGAGCAGGGGAGGCGCGGCGAGAACGAAGGCGTGGTGGCGTTGTTATATGGCTTGCACAGTGCCCTGTGGTTGCAACAGACCGGCAAGGCGATGCTGGCTTGCGTCGCCGCCATCTACGTCTTGCTGATGGTCACGGGACTCGTGCTGTGGTGGCCCCGCAAATGGCCGCCGATGCTGCGGATCGAGTGGCGCAAGGGCTTGCTGCGGGCCTTGTTCGACCTGCATCGTAGCGCCGGCGCTGTGCTGGCGCTGGCGCTGTGCATGTCCATCGCCACGGGTGCGTATCTGGCGTGGCGGCCGATAGGCGGCTGGATCACGGCGGTCAGCGGCGTACAGCGAGTGCTTGCCCCCAAGTTGCCGACATTGCCGAAGTCGGCAAAGGCTGGCCAAGGCGCGTCGCTATCCTCAACGCAATCGCCAGCCGAATTCACTACCGCCGGCCGCGGTGAGTCGCCGCGTGTGCCGCTGGACGTGCTGGCCGCTAACGCCAGATCCGCTTTCCCGGATGGCCGCATCGATCTATTCCTCTACACGGCGCATAGCGACCGTCCGCTCGCGGTGCGCATGCATGTGCCGGACGATCCTCATCCCAATGGCCGTTCCACCGTCTGGCTCGATCCCCGCGATGGCGCGCTCCTGGCCAAAGTGCGCTGGAACGACCTGGATCCCGGCACCCGCATCAATTCCATCGTCTATCCCCTGCATACCGGCGAGCTGGGTGGCATGCCCTTGCAGGCGACGGTGGCCAGTCTGGGCCTGGCACTGGCCACGCTCGGGATCACCGGCCTGTGGCTATGGTGGCGCCGCCGCGCCGTCCGACGGCGGCCCTAGCCGGCGACCCTAGCCGGCGGGACACAGCAGCGGGACACAGCAGCATTAGCGAGCCGCGAGCGGGAACCTGACCCCCGTCAGCGCTTCGCTGACGATCCACAGCCTTGCGGCAGCGACCGGGTCGGCGGCGTGTTCGGCCACGCCGCGGCCGCCGCCGCCCACGTCGGTGGCGCTCAGTTCGGCGTCGGCCGGACCCGCGATGTCGACATCCTCGCAGTACAGGCCACCCATGCCTTCCAATTGCGGATGAACCGCGCACCACACCTGCGTGGCCGCGCCTTGCGCGACGGATTTCTTGCCTTTGTGCGGGTCGATGACAGGCCGGCCCTCGGCATCCAGGGCGCCGAAAGCTTGCAATTCCTCGGCGCTCAGGTGCTTGGCAAGATCGCTGACGATGCCGCCCGGATGCACCGAGAACGCCCGTACGCCCGACTCGCGCCCACGGCGGTCCAGTTCCAGGGCGAACAGCGCATTGGCGGTCTTGGACTGGCCATAGGCGGCCCACCGGTCGTAGGCGCAACGCGCGAAGGCCAGGTCGTCGAAGCGCACCGGCGAAAACCGGTGCCCGCGCGAAGAAAGCGCCACCACCCGCGCATTGCCGGCGGCGGACAGTGCAGGCCACAGCTTGCCGGTCAAGGCGAAGTGGCCGATATGGTTGACGGCGAACTGCATCTCCAGCCCGCGCGCATCGCGTTGCAGTTCGGGCAGGGCCATGATGCCCGCGCTGAGCATCAGAATGTCCAGCGCCCGGCGCTCGGCCAGGAATCGTTCAGCGAAGCGATCCACGGCGCGCGTGTCGGCCAGATCCATCGCCCAGACTTCAACATTTGGGATGGCGGACAGCCGCTCGCGCGCCTTGGCCTCGTCGCGGGCCGGCACGATCACCCGCGCGCCGGCTTGAGCCATGACGCGCACGGCTTCCTGGCCCAGGCCGGAATAACCGCCGGTCACGATCGCGGTACGGCCGCTCAGGTCGATCCCTGCCATGACCTCCTCGGCGGTGGTGGCGGCATTGAAGCCGGAGGGCAGGGGAGTTTGAATAGGGGTCACTTGTTGCAGCATTGATGGACTCCTGAGGAAAAGAGAACTGCGGAGGGAATTGCTGGAATGCCACGAGAGTTTGCGCTAAAGTCCCCGAACGATTAATGCTGTCCAGTTCGATATTCATGCTCGATCGTTCAGAAATTCCCGGTGACCCCCTTTCCGACCTGATCCGGCTCGCGGCCGCGCGCCCCACCTATTCCGGCGAAATGCGGGGTGGCGGCAGTTGGGCCATCCGCATGCCGCGCCCGGAAGGGCTCAAGTTCTTCGCCATCCTGCGAGGCCGCGTGTGGTTGCAGCTGCGCCGCGACGAGCCCGCCGTGGAATTGCACGCGGGCGACGTGGCGATCATGTATCTGCAGCACGATTTCCTGCTGGCCAGCGACCTGGCCGCGCCGGAGCGTGATGCGCACGAGATCTACGTGCCGCCCAAGCCGCGGCATTCCAGCGTGACGCTGGGCGATGGATCGGAATTCCATATGTTGGGTGGGCATGCCTTGCTCGACGCGGAATGTGGCCAGTTGCTTGCCGCCGCGCTGCCGCCGCTGATTCACGTCAGCCAGGATTGCAGCGAGGCGCGCATGTTGCGCTGGCTGGTGGAACGCTTGATCGAAGAACGCGCCACGTGCGCCAGCGGCCATGCGCTGATGACGCAGCAGCTGACCCAGATGTTGTTTCTGCAAACCCTGCGTTTGCACCTGTCCCGCGCGAGCAGCGTGCTTCCCGGCTGGCTGCGCGCCATGACCGACGAACGCCTGCAGCCGGCCCTGCGCTGCATTCACGACGAACCCGGCCGCCCTTGGCAGTTGGAAGAACTGGCGCGCGCTTGCGCCATGTCGCGCACCACCTTCGCGGTGCGTTTCAAGGCCGTGTCCGGCGTCTCGCCCATGGCCTACCTGACCAACTGGCGCATGCAGCTCGCGCGGCACGCCCTGAAGAACGATCCGCGCCCCTTCAGCAGCTGGATGGAGGATCTGGGCTATGCCAGCGAAAGCGCGTTCAGCCATGCGTTCAAACGGACCACCGGACTGTCGCCGGCGCAGTACCGGCGTGGCGACGTGCGTGACGGTTTGCATGACGAATTGACCGGCGACCTGCAAAACGGCTTGCAAGAAACCGAACTTTAAAGACGCAGGCTGCAAGGACTCGGGCGGTATGCGCACGCCTGTAAAAACGCTTACAGCACGAACGCAGGCAAGCGCCGCGATAGTGTCCATTGCGAGGGTAAGATTGCGGGGACTTCAGGTAGCCGCCGCGTGTACGCCGGCTGGCCGCCGCCGCACAAGATTCAGGACACTACATGACCGTATCACCCCGCGAGCTGTTGCATCGCTTGTTCGTTTACATCGAAGAACAACTCAAGACCGTGGACCCGCGCGGGTTCCAGATTGTCAAATCAGCGACCTCCAACAATGGCCGGCTGTTTTTCCCCAAGGACCTGGCCAACCTGCCTGGTGTCCAATTCGATCTGCAGGAGCCGGGTGACCACGTCTGGCTCAAGGTCGACCGGCTGGAAGAAATCGGACCGCCTGCGGTCGGCACCGGCCCGTTCGCGCAGGCGCTACGCCTGGATGTCGACCCCAACGGCAAGCCGCCCCGGGTGGACGACGTTACGCTACAAGCCATGCTGCAGGATGTTCCGGAGGAGCGGCGCGAGGTCGCGCAAGCGCAGTTGCACGAGCAGGCGCAGGCGGCGCTGGCTGTGTACACGGCGCAATGGCTGGCCTGGGCCGCGGCGGAGAAGCCGCGCCGCAAGTCGATCTCCTTGTATGGCGATCTGTTCGCGCTGCGCCATCAATTGCAAGCCGAACAGACCGCCAACCCCGTCGAGTTCGTCTGGGGCATCGGCATCGCGGCGTGGAAGCTGCGCTTCGACGCCGAAGCTTTCGATTTCCAGTATCCCTTGCTGACCCAGCCTTTGGAGATCGCGCTCGACGTCGACTCGATGGCGTTGGAAGTCCGCGCCCGTGCTACCGATCCCAATTGCGAGATGGACGCGCTGGTGACGTGCGGCGTCATGGGTGCCGCGGAGTGCGAGAAGGCCGTGCTGGCCCAACTGACGGAACAGCGCGATGCACCGCTTACGCCTTTCACGCCATCGAGCTATGCGGACATGCTGAAGCTGGCCGCCCGCAGTCTGGACAGCCGCGGCAGCTATGTCGAAGTGTTGGCGCAGGGAGGCGAGCCGCCCGTTGCCGGCGAGCACCTGGTGGTTACTGACGCATGGGTCCTGTTCACCCGGCCGAAGTCGAACAATTTCCTGGTGGCGGACCTGAAGAACATCCGCACGCGCCTGGAAGAGGGCTGCGAGATTCCCGCCGGCCCTTTGGCCCTGGTGACGCCCCCATCGGACGAGCCCATAAGCTATGACGCGGTGAACTTCCGTGGGCTGTCGGGCCGCGGCGCCGGCGGCAAGGGCAAGACCCAGGAGCTGTATTTTCCTTTGCCCTATAACCAGGAACAGGTCACCATCGTCCAGCGTCTGGAACGCGCGGCGGGGGTGACCGTGCAAGGCCCGCCGGGTACCGGCAAGACCCACACCATCGCCAACATCATCTGCCACTACCTGGCCAGCGGCCGGCGCGTACTCGTGACCTCGCGGGGCGAGCCGGCGCTGAAGGTATTGCAGTCCAAGATTCCGGAATCGGTGCGGCCGCTTACCGTCGCCTTGCTGGCCGGCGATCGCGATGGCGTGCGGCAGTTCCAGGCGTCCATCGAAGCGATCCAGCACCAGGTGTCGCAATTGAATCCGCAGGCGGTGCGTGACGACATTGCCGGCTTGCAGCAGTCCATCGACCGCGCCCACGCCGAACTGGTCGTCATCGACCGCCGCATCGACGAAATCGCCTTGCAACAGCTGGGTGAGATCCAGGTGGACGGCACCGCGCACCGGGCCGAGCAGTTGGCCGAGATGGTGGTGGAGGGGGCGGCGCGGTTCGCCTGGTTCGATGACGCGCTTACGCTGGATGCCTGTCATGCGCCACCGCTGTCGAAAGACGAGGCGGCCGAACTGCGCACCCTCAGGCGTCAGTTGGGACCGGACCTGGTCTACGCCGATGCCAGCATTCCCAGCCCGGACGAACTGCCGCTCGCGGCGGATATCGGCCAGCTACACGAGAGCCTCTGCAAGTTGAAGTCGCTCGACGAGGCGACGTCGACGGGAGCGTTGATGGCACTACGCGCCATCACGCCGGAGGTACTACAGGCGGCGCGCACGATGCTGGCGCAGGTGGAAGGGGCTCACGCGATCCTCCAATCGCTGCGCGATGTGGACGGTGATTGGCCCGATGGCTTGCGCCGCAAGGCCGCGCAGGCATCCTATGCCACCGAGATCGATGCCCTGATGGCCCTGTTCGACGACGCACAAGCGTTGGGATTAGCACGCGCGGCATTCATGAAGCGCCCTGTCGATTTCCCGGCCGAGGGCTTGGCGGATACCAAAACCCGGGAAGCAGTGGATCGCGCCGCAAGCACGGGCAAGCCGTTCGGCCTGTTCGCGCTGGGAGCGGGTGACGCGAAAGCGCATATCGCCAAGGTCAAGGTCAACGGCCTCGACCCCCGTGGCACGGACGATTGGTCGCACGTGCAAGCCTACCTGCGGCTGCACGAACAAGTGCTTTCTTTCGAAAGCCGCTGGAACCCCGTGGCGGGCGAGCTGGGCCTGCCCAGGATGGAGGGCGGGGTGGCCAGGCTGCGCGCGCTGGAGCTGACCACCACTGGCGCGCGCCAGACGGTCGAATTGGCTCGAAAATATGACCAGGCCTTGGCCAAGGCCGCGCCAACCGTGTTCGCCGAAGCCCTCCCGACCCTGGGCTGCGCCGATGCGGCCGAGCTCGAACGCGTGCGCAGCCATCTGCTCAAGCACCTGACGCGGGCGGAACTGGCCGAGGCCTCGCTGGCGTTGAATCGCTTGCAGGAGCGAGTGGCGGGCAAGAGTGGGCCGGCTGCCCAGGTGCTGCGCGAGTTCATCGACCAGCAGTTGGGTAACGACGAAGTCGATGGTGCGCGCGTGGCGGGACGCTACACGGACATCGTGGCCGAATTGCGCCGCGTGGCCGGCCTGTCGGGCGTGCTGAACCGTGTCAAGGAATACGCGGGCAGGCTGGAGCAGGCGGGCGCCGCCAAGCTGGCGCGGCGTGTGCGCACCGTGCCCGTCGAACAAAGCGGCGACGATGCGACGTTTCCGCTCGCCTGGCGCGAGGCCTGGGCATGGTCGCGCGTCAGGGCGCATCTTGAACAGATCGAGGCGCGTACCGAGCTGCTGGATCTGAACGCACGCCGCGCGACGCTGGAGGGCGGCCTGTCGCAGATGTACCAGGATGTCGTGGGCAAAGCCGCGTGGCTGGCTACCAAGCGCAACGCCAGTCCCAAAGTCCTGCAAGCGCTGGCCGGCTATTCCACCGCCATACGCCGCATTGGCCAGGGCACCGGGCCCAATGCGATGCGTTACCGCCGAGACGCGCAGACGGCCATGCAGGATGCCGCCGACGCGGTGCCTTGCTGGATCATGTCGCATGCGCGGATCTCGGAAAGCATGCCGGCGGACATCGGCGCCTTCGACCTGGTCATCGTCGACGAGGCATCCCAAAGCGATCTGTGGGCACTGCCGGCTATCGTTCGTGCCAGGAAGATCCTGGTCGTGGGTGATGACAAGCAGGTGTCGCCGGACAGCGGGTTCCGTGCCAGCGCGCGCATCGATGAACTGCGCACGCGCTTCCTGAGCGAACAGCCCTACGGCGCCGACATGACGCCGGAGAAATCGCTCTATGACCTGGCCGCGCGTGTATTCGCCGCCGACCAGGTGATGCTGCGCGAGCATTTCCGCTGCGTGCCGCCCATCGTGGCCTATTCCAACCGCTTCTTCTACAAGGGCGCCATACAGCCTTTGCGCATTCCGCGCCCCTCGGAGCGCCTGGATCCACCGCTGGTCGATATCCATGTGCCCGATGGCGTGCGCGACCGCAAGGAATGCAACCAGGCCGAAGCACAAGCGATAGCCGCGGAAATCGAGGCCATTCTGGCCGACGAGCGCTACGCCGGCCGTACTATCGGCGTAGTGTCCTTGCTGGGCATGGAGCAGGCCAAGCACATCGACACCTTGGTGCGCGAACGCTTGCCCGCCGCCGAGCTGCTGCGCCGCGAATTCGATTGCGGCGATGCGCGCACCTTCCAGGGTAGCGAGCGCGACATCATCTTCCTGTCGATGGTGGCCGATCCGGAACGCAGCCACGCGCTGTCCGGCAACGCTTATGACCAGCGTTTCAACGTCGCGGCCAGCCGTGCCCGGGACCGCATGTACCTGGTGCGCTCGGTGACGGCGGAGCAATTGTCCGAACGCGACATACGGCGGTCGCTGCTGGAGCACTTCGACAAGCCGCGTGTCGACGAAGCGCCGGGCCAGGACAGCCTGGCGGCTTTGTGCGAGTCGGGTTTCGAACGCGAAGTCTTCGGCATGCTGGTGCAGCAGGGCTATCGTGTCACGCCGCAAGTCCGGAGCGGCGCCTATCGGCTGGACATGGTGGTGGAGGGCGCCAACGACGCGCGCCTGGCGATCGAGTGCGATGGCGACGCTTTCCATGGCCCTGATCGGTGGGCCGACGACATGAGCCGGCAACGCATCCTGGAACGGGCCGGCTGGACGTTCTGGCGCTGCTTCGCGTCGACGTGGCGCTTGCGCAAGGACGAGGTATTCGCCGAGCTGGTGGAGCGGCTGACCAGCATGGGCATCACACCGCAAGGCGCACTGGCGCGGCTGCCGGCATGGGTCGAAACCAGGGTCTGGCAGGCCGCGCAGCAGGTGTAACCGTAACCGCTGGGGCAGGGGGCGCGGGTAACGTTCCTGCACCCTTGAGAACGTCTTGCAGCGATTGCGTTCGCGTGCCCGGCCGCGCGGCGGACATGCTTTGTCGCATTCCGCCGCCCCGCCACAATCCCTACAGCGGATGTCGATGCTCGCACGCACGATCTAATCCGTATGCCCTGACGAAGGTCTGAAACCACCAGGCGTGCACTGCACCACACTGGCGTGGTTTCGTTGCGCGCATTTACGGCTGATCCTCGCGCTAATCCTTCTCTACATCCCCACGCCTCGCCTGCTTCTCCACCACCTTGACGACGCCTGTTCGCCTTAGGCCGAGTTGTCAATTGGTCTGGATGCCGTTCGGACGAATCATGGGTCCCACCTCCTGGCTCGGATTGCTTACGACCAAGAGGTACCCCGATATCGCTCGAATCTGTAGGCCAGCTTATGAACAAGTTTCACAAGATTGTCTGGAGTGTGTCCCGGCAGCAATACATCGTTGCCTCGGAACTTGCCCAAGGTAAGACGAAATCGACGTCCTCGTCGCCACGTGCACGAACGCGGGAAAGGAAACGGGCAAGCGCGTTGCGACGCGGCCTGACCCTGACGTCCCTGCTGGCCGGTATCGTCGGCATCGCGGGGGTGGCCGTGCCCGGCCCAGCCATGGCATCGAGCTGCAAGACGGGCACCGGCAACCAGTCCGGACCGGCGGGCGGGCAGTGCGCCATCGCCGACTACAACCCGCCTGTCAGCAAGGACGGCGCCGGCGGCGCTGTCGTGAACAATGGGCAGACCGTCACCTTGCACGGGACCTCGGTGGTCGGCACCGGCTATAGCGGCAATTTCATTGTGCCAGCCGATGCGGTGAATGTGATCGCCGGCACCTTCGACTCCAGCGGCCTGGTCACCGGCGCGCAGAACGTGACGGTCAGCGCGACGAATCCCAATACCGGTACCAACGTCGTGTACCGGACCTACGATTCCACCGCGTTCACCGATAAGTCCAATCTGGGCACGCCGGTCAACCAGTTCGAAGACGTCAGCGGCGACATGTACTACCGGACATCGCTGGGCCGTGTGGACGCGACCGGCGGTACCTTGAACGTGAACCTGGGCGCCACGCCCGCCGGCACGCCGTCGTCGAACAGCATATTCATGGTCTCCAAGCAGACCTATCTGACGTCCGCCGACGGCAGCGGCAACGCCGCCAGCCGGGTCGTCTGGCGCTCACGCAATGCCATCGACATGGGCATCGATCCGGGCCTGCCGACCCCTGACGTCAACACCGGCCAGTTGACCGTGCAAGTGCCGGTCACCACCTATGCGGGTACGGTCAACTTCAATGGCGTGGCCTACACCGTCACCAATGCGGCGCAATTGGCGGCCTATAACGACGTGCTGGTGGCGGCGCTGCGCGATGGAACGCTGGCCTCGCAGCAGGCCTATGACGCCGCTTTCGCGCAGGCGTACACCACGGTCGATACCGCCGTCACCTATGCGACCAATACGACGGCAGGCGACCTGGCGCGCGCGCCCAACGGTGACCGCTACGCCATGCTTGCCACGGGCCGCAACGGATCGGCGGTCATCGCCGCCGGCGCTCAGATCGACATCACGCGGGCGTCCGGTGCCGTCAAGGTGACTGCTGGTGCTACCGCGACCAACCACGGTACGCTGTCCGGCAATGTGATCGAGCAGGTGGTGCGAGTGGAGCGAGGCGGGCATTTCATCAACGCCGCCAACGGTGTCGTGTCCAGCGGCTATCTGGTCGGCGACAAGCTGGACACCGCCAGCGCCGACACCTTCTACTACACCGGGTCGGGCGTCATCGCGTCGGGCCGCGGCACCACGGTACAGAATGAGGGCGTGATCAACGTCGCGGGCTTCGATTACATGGGCAACACGTCGACAGGCATGGGCCTGGCGCGCGGTGCCAGCGGCAACAACGCCGGCACCATCAACGTCGGCGTCAACCCTGGCTACGTCACCACGGTGGTGGGCGTGAACGTGAGCGGCGGCAGCAGCTTCACCAACGGCGCCGATGGCACGATCTACATCGGGCGTGCCGCGCAGTACACGCTGAGCGATGCGGTGGCCGACGTCGCCATCTCCGGGCCGACGTATGGTGTGCGCATCATGGATACCGGCGACCGCGCCATCAATGATGGCCGCATCGTCATCGGCAGCCAGGCCCAGGGGACGGTGGGCATGTACTCGACGGCACCAATCCGTTCGCTACTGCTGAACAACGGCGTTATCGACGTTACGGGCCAAGCCGGCGGCACACCTTTAGCCAACATCGGCATGATGGCGGACGACAACGGCGCCGCCGGCACCGGCGCGATCGTGCGCAATGCCGGCACCATCAACCTGACCGGCGTCAACGGCGTGGGACTGTTGGTCAACGCGGATCCCGGGATCGCCGCCAATGGGGAATCGACGGGGACCATCAATGTAGACGGCGGCGCCGACATGGCGTCGGGCACGCGCAATTTCGGCGTGTGGGTGAACGGCGCGCAGGGGGGCGCGCGGATCAGCGGCGCCATCAACCTGACCGGCACAGGCGGTATCGGCGTCTTCGCGCAGAATGGCGGTACCATCAATGTTGATGCAGGGGCCGTACCTGCTTTCCTCGCGGGCACCGACCAGATCGGCTTTTATGCAGCGGGGGCGGGGTCCAGCATCAACGTCAACGCCAGCGTCATGTCTGTCGCCACGGATGGCTCCACCTTGTTCCGCGTTGCTGACGGCGCCGCCTTCACCGGCGCATCGGCCGCCGGCGCGTTGGACATCACCGTGGCCGGCAAGGACGCCCGCGGCGTCGTCGGCACCGGCATGGGCACGACGCTGTCGACCGGTGCGTCCACCTATCGCGTCACCGGCGCGGCGGGCGCGGCGGGGGGCGCCGTGGCCGTGGTGACCGAGGGAGGCGCCGTCGGCAGCATCGATGCCGGCACCACCATCGTCCTGGCCAATGCGGGTGCCACGGCCGGCATTGTCGACGGGCAGGCCCACGATCTGAGCGGCGCAGCGATCGGCTGGCCCGTGAACACCGTGCTGACCAACAATGCGGCCATCCAGTCCGATACCGCCGGCGCCGTGGGCTTTGTCGCGCGCAATCTGGGCATCTTGATCAACAACGCCGACATCACCTTGACCGGCGCCGGTTCCACTGGCGTGATCGTGGGTCCTCAGGGGACGGTAGCGAACACCGCCACCATACGCGTGGCCAATGGCGACGGTGCCGTGGTACAGGGCGCCCAAGCCAGCCTGGTCAACAACGGCACGATACGGGCGGACGATGGGGTGGCCGCGGTGCACCTGACAGGCGCGGGTGCCTCGGTGGCCTTGTCCGGCAGCGGCCTGATCCAGGCCGGCGGCACGGCCGACGGCATTCTCATCGACGCGACCGCCGTCAACGGCAGTGTCACGGGAACCGCGGGCAGCATCGTGATCGGCGGCAGCGGCATCGCCTTGAACAATCTGGCGGCGGGTGGCCGGATCGCGCTGACCAACACGTCCATCACCACCAGTGGCGTCGGCGCGGCGGGCATCGGCTCGTCCGGCGCGAATGGCGACATCGTGCTATCCGGCGGGACGGTCAGCACGACCGGCGCCAATGCCGTCGGCATCGCCGTCAGCAGCGCGGGACGGTTGCGGATGACCGATGCGATCGTCACCACGCAAGGTGACGGCGCGCACGGCATCACGCTGGACAGCGGGGCCACGGCGGCATTGTCAGGCGGTGCCGTTTCGACGCAAGGTGCAGGCGCGGCAGCCTTGCATGTCGAAGGCCCGGCCGGCGCCGGCACGGCCATGGGCACCCGGCTCACCAGCGCGGGCGGCGTCGGTGCGCAATCCAACGCCGGTGGGACCCTGGCACTGCAGGGCGCCGCGGTGGTCGGCGCGACGGCCGGCCTGTCCATCACCGATACGGTAGGCAACGGGCAGGCATCCACGATCACGGTTGCCGGCGGATCGTTGGGCGCCACGGCGGGCAATGCCATCGAAATCACCGGTGCGCGGGCCAATATCGTCTTGAGCGATGCGGTCAATGTCACGGCGTCGTCAGGGATCTTGATGAACCTGACCAACGCCAGTGTCGTCAATTTGTCCGCAGTCGGCGTACGGCTCAATGGCGACCTGATCGCCGACGCCAGCAGCAGCGGTGTCGTAAATCTGGCCCAGGGCTCCATCCTGACCGGCCGTATCGATCCATTGAACGTCAATATTGACTCAAGCAGTACGTGGAATGTCACCGGCAGTTCGGTGGTGGATACGCTGTCCAACGCGGGGATGGTGGCCTTCGTCGCACCGGTGGGCGACCCCCGGCAGGCGGGCAGCTATAAAACGCTGACGGCAGCCAACTACGTCGGCGGCAACGGCACCGTGGCCTTGAATACCTGGCTGGGTGGCGACGGCTCGCCGTCGGACCGGCTCATCATCAACGGTGGCACGGCAACCGGCAATACGGCGCTGCGCGTCACCAACACCGGTGGCGCGGGTGCCTTGACCACGGGCGACGGGATCAACGTGGTGGCGGTGACGGGCGGCGGCACCACCGCGCCGGGCGCCTTCCGCCTGGCCGGGCCCGTACAGTCGGGCGCGTACGAGTATTTGCTGTACCGGGGCGGTAGCGCCAATCCCGATGATTATTTCCTGCGCTCCACCTTGCAGGATCCGACCACTGGCGTCGGCGGCACCGGCGGCGGTGGAGGAGGGGCGGCACCCGTGGCCTATCGTCCAGGCGTGGTCGGCTACACCCTGACGCCCGCGCTGAACCTGGACTACGGTTTCACCAACCTGGGCCGCCTGCACGAGCGGGTAGGCGATGTCTACAGCACGGAGCAGAACCAGAAGGGGAATCGCAACGGCGTGTGGGGCCGCATGGGCGGCTATGGTATCCAAGCCGATTCCGGCGACCGCTTCTCGGTCAACCAGCAGACTTTCTTCATGCAGTTCGGCAAGGACTGGACGTTGAAGCAGGAGCCTGATGGGGGCAGTACTCACGCTGGCGTGACGGCCAGCCTGGGTGTCACCGATGCCAAATTCAAGGACAGCGCGCGCGACCTGAACGCCATGCTGTCGGACCGCAGCGGCAAGACCACCACGCAGGCCCAAAGCGTGGGCGGCTACTACACCAAGTATTGGAATGACGGTGCGTACTGGGATTCGGTGGCGCAAGTCTCGCACTACCGCAACAAATACGACGACGTGTACGGCAATAACGGCAACCAGAATGGCTTCGGCATCGCCTTGTCGCAGGAAGTGGGCAAACCCTTCATGGTGATGCCCAAGCTGGCCATCGAACCGCAGGCGCAGTTGGTCTACCAGTACTTGAAGTTGAATCGCTTCGACGACGGCGTGTCCAGCATTTCAGGGGTCAGTGACAACGCCGTGCGCGGGCGCATCGGCGTGCGCATCTTCGCGCCGAACATAGGAACGGAGGATGGTAGTGGCGCCGGCACGCCTTATATGACGGTGGACGTGTTGCACGATTTCGTGCCCGCCAAGGCCGTGTCGGTGGATGGGACCTCGTTGCGGCCGACGATGAGCCGCACCTGGGGCGAGTTGGGCTTCGGCCTGAACCAGAGCATAGGCAAGGGCAGCCAACTCTATGCGGCGATCAAGTTCAGCAAGAGTCTGGACGGGGAAGATAAGAAAGGCGTGTTCGGACAGGTGGGGTATCGGTACAGCTGGTAAGGAGCAGCTGTTGAGGAGCACCGGTCAGGGCGAACGGCACGCCATGACAAAGCGGCCCGGAGATTCGGCATCACCGGGCCGCTTTGCTTCACGAGGCTTGCAGGAAGGACCTACGACACGGCCTTCGCTCAGGCCTGTTCTTCGTAATGCACCACCGAGCGGATCGATTTGCCTTCATGCATGAGATCGAAGGCTGCGTTGATGTCCGTCAACGGCATCGTGTGCGTGACGAAGGGTTCGAGCTGGATGCGGCCGGACATCGCGTCCTCCACCATGCCGGGCAACTGGCTGCGGCCCTTGACGCCGCCGAAAGCGGTGCCCAGCCAACGGCGTCCCGTGACCAACTGGAAGGGACGGGTGGATATTTCCTGGCCGGCGCCGGCCACCCCGATGATGACCGACTGGCCCCAGCCGCGGTGGGCCGCTTCCAGCGCCGCGCGCATCACATTGACGTTGCCGATGCACTCGAAGCTGTGGTCCACGCCCCAGCCCGTCATCTCGACGATCACTTGCTGGATGGGCTTGTCGAAATCCTTGGGATTGATGCAGTCGGTGGCGCCGAAGGTCTTGGCCAGGTCGAATTTACCGGGATTGGTATCGACGGCGATGATGCGGCCGGCCTTGGCCAGCTTGGCGCCCTGGATGACGGCCAGGCCGATGCCGCCCAGGCCGAACACCGCGACGCTGTCGCCTTCCTGCACCTTGGCCGTGTTCTTCACCGCGCCCAGGCCGGTGGTGACGCCGCAGCCCAGCAGGCAGACGTGTTCCGGATTGGCTTGCGGGTTGATCTTGGCCAGCGAGACCTCGGCCACGACGGTGTATTCGCTGAAGGTCGAGCAGCCCATGTAGTGATAGATGGGTTGGCCGTTGTAGCTGAAGCGCGTGGTGCCGTCGGGCATGACGCCCTTGCCCTGGGTGGCACGGACCGACACGCAGAGATTGGTCTTGCCGCTCTTGCAGAACAGGCATTCGCCGCATTCGGCGGTGTAGAGCGGAATCACGTGGTCGCCGGGCTGGACGCTGGTCACGCCTTCGCCCACTTCAACGACGATGCCCGCGCCTTCGTGGCCCAACACGGCGGGAAACAGGCCCTCGGGATCGTCGCCCGACAGGGTGAACGCATCGGTATGGCAGACACCCGTATGCGTGATCTTCACCAGGACTTCGCCTTTCTTGGGCGGGGCGACGTCGATCTCGACGATCTGCAGGGGTTTACCGGCTTCAAAGGCAACGGCGGCGCGGGATTTCATGGATCTGCTCCAGCAAATGAGGGGAAAACGACGGCTGTCAGGCTCGCCGTATGAAACGTGGGAAACCGAGCGCAAGGTGGGGCTGGCAGCCCCTAGCGCAGGTAGGCACGCACCAGCGTGGTCATGTCGCGCACACGCTGGGCGTGGCGCGGGTCCTTGTCTGAGTACTCGTCGAACTCTTCGCGTATGTGCGACTCCAGCACCTCGGACATCAGGGCGTTGGCAGCGCCGCGGATGGCGGCGATCTGTTGCAGGACGAGCGCGCATTCGGCGCCGGACTCGAGCGCGCGCTCCAGCGCCTCGGTCTGGCCGCGTATGCTGCGTACGCGTCGAAGCGCTTTTTTCTTCTCGTCAGGGGTATGTGGCATGCGGCGCATACTACACCCCCGGGGGGTGTTCTGTAAATGCCGCGCTTGACAGTCGGCGTGCCCAGCGGTAGAACCCTCATATCCCGTATTTACCTTCTAACCGCATGACGGCCTTACCCTTGTCGAGTTGGCCGCGCAGCAGGTAGCACGCAGTAGCGCATTCGTTGTCGTTGCAGCAGGGAGCCGGAAATGAGCCCGCCATACAAGGTCAAGCGATTTACCGGCTGCGCCTGGAGCCTTACCCTGCTATTGGCGGTGACATTGGCGGCGGGCTGCGGAGACAAACAGGAGGCCGTCTCGGCGGGCCTTCCTCCGGCGGTCGCGGTGACGGTGCAGACCGTGTCGGCGCAGCCGGCCGACGCGGAGATCGATCTGTCGGGGCGCGTCGAACCCATCAGAACCGCGGAAGTCCGAGCACGCGTGGACGGCATCGTCCAGAAGCTGCTTTACACGGAAGGGACCGACGTCGAGGCTGGCGCGGCGCTTTTCGCCATCGATGACAGCGATTACCGGGCGCAACTGGAGCAGGCCAATGCCATGCTGCAACGCGCACTGGCGATACAGAAGAATGCCCAGGCGGTGGTCACCCGCTTCCGGCCCTTGGTGCAGCGCCAGGCGGTCAGCGCCCAGGAATACGAAGCCGCCATATCCGCGCAGGGCCAGGCCCAGGCCAGTGTCTCCGACGCGCGCGCCGCCGTCACCCTGGCCAAGCTAAGGCTGGAACGTTGCACGGTAAGAGCCCCCATCAGCGGCCGCGTGGGCCGCGCGCTGGTGACCGAAGGCGCATTGGTGAGTTCGGCATCGGCGACCCTGCTTGCGCAGATCAATCAGCTGTCGCCCATCTTCGCCACCTTCCCAAAATCCAATACCGCCATCCTGGATCTGATGGACGAGGCCAACAAAGGCGGCCTGCAACTGAAGCAGGATGCCCGCTTCCCCGTGCGGCTGGCGCTGGCCAACGGCCGGGCCTATGACGAAGTGGGACAGGTGGATTTCGCCGATCTCAGCATCGATCCCACGTCGGGCGCGCAAAGCGTGCGAGCACGTTTCCAGAACGCCGACCGTGTGCTCTTGCCCGGCCAGTTCGTCACGGGACGCTTTCGCATCGGCGTGCGTAAGGACACCGTCATGGTGCCGTCGCGGGCGGTCGCGCTGAATGCGGAAAACGCGACCGTCTACGTCGTCGGCACCGATGACGTCGCACATCTGCGCCGCGTGGTCCTTGGTGACCAGCAGCAGGGACTGTGGGAAATCCGTTCCGGCTTGAACAATGGCGAGCGCATCATCGTCGATGGCTGGCAGAAGATCGCGCCCGAGCAGCGCGTCAGGCCCATGGAGGAAGCCCAGGGGAAGAGACCCACGCCATGAACGCCTTCTTCGTGAATCGGCCCGTGGCGGCATGGGTAGTGGCGCTGTTCATGCTGCTGTTCGGGGTGATCGCGCTCTTGCTGCTGCCCATAGAGCAGTACCCGAATATCGCGCCGCCGTCGATCACGGTCAACGCCAGCTATCGCGGCGCCGATACGGAAACGATAGATCGCACCGTGACCTCGGTCATCGATGCGGAAATGAACGGCGTGGACAATTTCCTCTACATGGCGTCCGTCAGCCGCGCCAACGGCACGGCGCAAGTCACCGTCACGTTCACGCCCGGCACGGACCTGGACGTTGCCCGCGGCCAGGTGCAGGACCGGCTCAGCCGGGTGGAACCCAGGCTGCCCGCTGAAGTACGGCAGTTGGGCATTACCGTCACCAAGGCATCCAGCGGCTTTCTGATGCTGATCGCCTTGCAGTCGGCAAGCCCGGACGTCACCGCCGTGCAAATGGGCAATTTCGCCTCCAACAATATTTTGGACGAATTGCGCCGCATTCCCGGCGTGGGCGACGTGCAGTTGTTCGGGTCGCCTTATGCCATGCGGGTCTGGCTGGACCAACGCAAGCTGGAAAGCTACCAGATGTCGTCGGCGGAAGTGCTGCGCGCCGTGCAGGAGCAGAATGCACAAACCGCGGGCGGTGCGCTGGGGGACCAGCCTTTGGGGCAGGGGGCCGAGTTCAATGTGCCCATCGTGACGCAAGGCCGGCTGTCGACGCCTGAACAGTTCCGCCAGATCATTCTGCGGGTGGGGCAGGACGGCTCCACCGTCACGCTGGGAGATGTGGCGCGAGTGGAGCTGGGCAATGAAAACTACGGTTTTCGCATCCGCGTGAATGGCAAGGAGTCCGCCGGCATCGCCATCCAGTTGGCCAACGATGCCAACGCCTTGGCGGTGGCGCGGGGCATACGCGAACGGATGACGGAGCTTCAATCCATCTTTCCGGCCAACGTCAGCTGGACCGTTCCATTCGACTCCACGCCCTTCATCACGACATCGATCCGGTCGGTCTTGGGCACCATGATAGAGGCCTTGCTCCTCGTCACCGTCCTGGTATACATCTTCCTGCAAAGTTGGCGCACCACGCTGGTTCCCACCCTGATCGTGCCTATTGCCTTGATCGGCACGTGCGTCGGCTTGTTGCTGTTCGGCGCTTCCTTGAACCTGCTGTCGCTATTCGGGATGGTCGTGGCCATCGGCATCCTGAATGATGATGCCATCGTCGTTTCGGAAAACGTCGCGCGTATCATGAAGGACGAGCAGATGGACGCGCGCCAGGCCACGGCTAAAGCGGTGGGCCAGGTGTGGGGACCTATCGTGGCCAGCACCCTGGTGCTGGTGGCGGTGTTCGTGCCTATGGCCATGTTTCCCGGCTCCAGCGGCGCGATCTACCGGCAGTTTTCCATCACACTGTCGGTGTCCATCGTCATCTCCACGGTGCTTGCGCTGTCCCTGGGGCCGGCGTTGTGCGCAGCGTTGTTCCGGCAGGAAAAGCCCAACCCCAAGGCTGGACGCGTCACGCGGCTGAAGCTGCGCGCGTTCAATGGCTTCAACAATATGTTCGACAGCCTGACCGCGCGCTACGCCCTTGCGGTCGGCCATATGGTGAAGCGGCCGAAGCGCTGGCTGCTGTTCTTCGTCGTCCTTACTGGCCTGACGATATTCCTGTTCTCGCGCATCCCCGGTGGCTATCTGCCGTCAGAGGACCAAGGCTATTTCTTCGTGTCGTACACGGGCGCGCCGGGCGGGACGGCGGACCGGACGCAGGTCGCCGTCGATCAGGCGGAGGCCATCTTGCGCACGTTTCCCGGCGTACGCAATGTGACTTCCGTGACGGGATTCAGTTTCTTTGGGCAGGGCCAGACAGCCGCCTTGTCTTTCGTGGACCTGTACGACTGGTCGGATCGCAAGGATGGCGTCGACGCCTTGGTGGCGCGTAGCAACGGGGCATTCAGGGATATTCCGCAGGCCATTATTTTCGCCTTGAATCCGCCGCCGATTCCTTCGCTGGGTAATGCGGCGGGATTCTCCATGATGGTGCAGGACCGAACCGGGCAGGGCGGTGCGGGCCTTACCGGGGCGGCGATGGCGCTGCTCGGCGCCGCCAACCGTCACCCGGCCATCGCGGGGGCGCGCCTGGATGGGATGCCGCCGGCGCCGCAGTTGTATGTGGAGATAGACCGCATCCATGCGCGTGCGCTCGGTTTGCAAGTGGGACAGGTGAACCAGGCGCTGTCGCTGGCCTTCGGGTCCAATTACGCCAACGATTTCCTGCATGATGGGAATGTCTTGCGGGTATTTCTGCAGGGCGACGCCGACCAGCGCATGAGCGCGAGCGACATCCTGAGCCTGCAGTTGCCCAATAATCGCGGCCAGCTGGTGCCGTTTTCGGCTTTCACGCGCACTCGCTGGATCAATGGTCCCCAGCAACTGGAACGCTATAACGGCTTTCCCTCCGTCACGATTTCCGGACAGGCAGCCGCGGGGCAATCCAGTGGTGCCGCGCTGGTGGCGATGGAGGACATCGCGCGCGCCACGCTGCCGCCGGGCATGACCTTCGAATGGACAGGCACGGCCTATGAGGAACGCCAGGCGGGTAATCAAGTGGCCTTGCTGCTTCTGATTTCCTTGATCGTGGTGTTCCTGCTGCTGTCGGCCCTCTACGAGAGCTGGTCCGTGCCCATCTCGGTATTGCTGATCCTGCCTTTTGGCATCCTGGGGGCGGCGGCGTTCACGCTGAGCCGCGGCATGGCGGCGGACATCTACTTCAATATCGGCCTGGTCACCATTATCGGACTGGCTGCCAAGAACGGCATTCTCATCGTCGAATTCGCGCTGAAGGAAGAAGAGGCCGGGCGCGAGCGGGTGGAGGCGGTGCTGGACGCCGCACGCCAGCGCCTGCGTCCCATCATCATGACCAGCCTGACGTTCGTGCTGGGGATGATGCCCCTGGTGTTGGCCACGGGCGCGGGCGCGGCCAGCCGGCAGGCTGTCGGTACCAGCGTCATGGGGAGCATGTTGACCGCTACTTTGTTCGGAGTGTTCTTCACGCCTTTGTTCTACGTCGTGGTGCGGAACTGGCTGGGGCGATCGAAGCCCGTGCCCCGGTCTAGCGAGGATGTCCGATGACATTGCGTCCTCGTCGTCTTTTGCTGGCTTTGACGTCGACTCCTACGCGGGCCGCGACGCTGGTCCCGAGGTTGGCCCCGGGGTTGGCGCTGAAGCTGTCCCTGACGTTGACTTTGTCGGCCTGCAATTTCGCGCCGCGGCAGCCGCCACCGGTGGTGGATCTGCCGGCCCGCTTCATCGAGGACGGTGATGCTGCGAACGCTATCGGCGCCACGGCAGGCGCCACGGCCACCAATTCGGCGAACGCCACGAATGCCACGAATGCCACAGCTCGCTCCACGGCCGATCAAGTCTCCTGGCAGCAGTTCTTCGGCGATCCTCAGCTCAGGATGTTGATCGACTACGCCTTGCAGCACAACCAGGATTTGGCCGCGGCCTTCGCGCGCATCGATCAGGCGCGCGCCTTCTACCGCATCGAGCAGGCCAATCAACTGCCGCGCGTCGACGTGGGCGCGGGCGCCAGCCGCAACCAGGCGCCGCTGGCCGTCGTCGATCCCGCTTTCGGCAACAGCACCCGCAGCATCGAGTTCAATCAGTTCAACGCGCAGGTGGCCGTAACCAGCTTCGAACTGGATTTCTGGGGCCGTGTGCGTAATCTCAACCAGGCGGCCATGCATCAATATCTGGCATCGGTGGAAGGCCAGCGGGTCTTTCGCCTGTCCCTGATCGCGAATGTGGCGGCCACGTATTACGACGCGCGCGCCAGCGAGGAGGGCGTCGCACTGGCGCAGCACACCGTGGCGGCGCGCCAGTATGCGCAGGGGATTGCGCGTGACCGGCTCGATGCCGGTGTTACGTCCACCGTGGATTTCGAGCAGGCATCGATTCTATTGACGCAGGCGCGCGCGCAGCTGGCTGAAATGCAGCGCAACGTCGCGGAGGCGTGGAACCGGATGTGGGTGCTAGTGGGGGGACACGTGGACTTGCATGCCGTACAGCCCAATCCGATCGGCGCGGCGGCGCAGTTCGAGAATTTAAGCCCCGGTTTGCCGTCGGCCCTGTTGCTGTCACGGCCGGACATACGCCAGGCGGAGCAGAGACTGGCGGGGGCTGACGCGAACATAGGCGCGGCGCGTGCGGCGCTGTTTCCCAGCATTTCGCTGACGGGATCGCTGGGGTATGCGTCCACCGAACTGTCGCGTTTGATTTCCGGTCCCAACCAGAGCTGGTCGGTAGGCGCCGGCATCGGCATGCCGATTTTCGACTACGGGCAGCGCCGCGCTGCCGTGGACTTGGCCGTGGCTCAACATGCGGAACTGGTGGCCAACTACACCAAGACGGTGCAGTCCGCCTTCAGCGAAGTGGCCACGGCCTTGGCACGGGCTCAACGTCTGGGCGAGCAGGTCAAGGTGCAGGCGGAGGCCATCGAAGCGCAGGAGCGTCTGGCTGAAACGGCGGAGCTGCGTTATATGAACGGCATCTCCATCTATCTTGAAGTGATGGACGCGCGCCGCAACCTGTTCAGCGCGCAACTGCAGATGCTGACGCTGCGCGCGGCGGCCTTGCAGAATGGGGTGTCGCTGTATGTGGCGTTGGGAGGCGGGGCGGGGCTGTAGGGGGAGTACTTGGCTTGTACTCGGGTCGATAGCGTATCTGGCTGCGCCCCGACGGCACCGTGGATGTCTATACGAAACAGCATCTGCATCCCGGCGAAGAAGCTGTGTTCACGCCCGGCGCGGGTGGCGTGCCTCTGAATGCCGCGAACTCGACCATTGCGCTCGCGCATGGTCCGGCAAGGTCGTGCCGCTGCTGATTTAGCGTGGATGTTGGCGCGGAGACGGCCTGGCAATCGCGACGCCAGCCGCCTGCCTGGCGCGGGGCTGATCGCTTAGCTCACCTGCGTCGCGCGCTTGATGAAAGGTGCCGTGACGCTGTCCTTGCAGGCAGCCACGACATCAGGCGGGCCTGCGACCACGATCTTGCCGCCGTGGGCGCCGGCGCCCGGGCCTACGTCGATGACCCAGTCCGCCTGCGTCACCACGCGCATTTCATGTTCGACGGTAACCACGGTATTGCCCAGGTCGACCAGGCGCTGCAATTGCTTCATCAGCAGATCGACGTCGAAGGCGTGCAATCCGGTGGTGGGTTCGTCCAAAACATACAGGCTGTGTCCGCGCTGGCTGCGTTGCAGCTCGGTCGCCAGCTTGATGCGTTGGGCTTCGCCACCCGACAACTCCGTAGCGGGCTGGCCCAGACGCAGATAACCCAGCCCGATCTCGCGCAGCAGCCGCAGGGAACGCATGACCGGTTCTTCGCCGGTGAAGAAATCGCAGGCTTCCTCCACGGTCATCCGCAGGACCTCGGCGATGTTGCGGTCCTTCCACCGCACCTTGAGCGTGGCTTCGTTGTAACGGGCGCCATGGCAGGTCGGGCAGGGCGCGTAGACGCTGGGCATGAACAGCAGCTCCACGCTGACGAAGCCTTCGCCCTCGCACGTTTCGCAGCGCCCCTTGGCCACATTGAAAGAAAAGCGCCCCGCGTCATAACGCCGGCGCCGCGCGTCGGGCGTGGCGGCGAACAGCTTGCGCACGTGGTCGAACAGGCCGGTATAGGTGGCCAGGTTGGAGCGGGGCGTTCGTCCTATCGGCTTCTGATCGACCTGCACGAGGCGCTGGATGACCTCGACATCGCCCGCCAGATGGCCTTGCGTGGATTCGATGACGGTGGGTTCATCGGAGGCGCTTTCAGCGGCATCGTCTTCGGGCTCGTGGCCCAGGTGCAGCAGCACCAACTCGGGCAGCGCCTGGGCAACCAGGCTGGATTTGCCGGAACCGGAGATGCCGGTGACCGCTGTCAGCACGCCCAGCGGAATCCGGGCGTTCACGCCATGCAGATTGTGGCGATGGACATCCTTGAGTTCCAACCAACCGGAGGGCGCGCGGCCGGCGCTGGGTGGCGCGGGAATCTCGTCGAACAGGTAGCGTCCCGTGCGCGACTCGGCAATCTGACGCAATCCCGCCGGCGCGCCGCTGTAGAGCACGCGGCCGCCCCGTTCTCCGGCTTCCGGACCGACATCGACCAGCCATTGGGCGCGGCGCATGAGACCGAGATCATGCTCCACCACGAAAACGGAATTGCCGGCGTCGCGCAAGCTATCGAGGGCGTCATACAGAGCCTGGCTGTCGGAGGGGTGCAGGCCTGCCGAGGGTTCGTCCAGAACGTAGATCACGCCGAACAGCATCGAACTGAGCTGGGTTGCCAGCCGCAGCCGCTGCAGTTCGCCGCTGGACAATGTGGGAGTAGCCCGGTCGAGTGTCAGATAGCCCAGTCCCAATTGCTGTAATGAACGCAGCCGGCCCACGACATTCTCGGCCAGACGCCGAGCCGCCAGGCGCTTTTCTTCCGACAATGCGGAGGTGCGGCGCACATCGGGCGAGGCGGCATGGATGGCACGGCCGGACGCTGCACGGGCGGCGCGGTCGCGGCGCGTGGCGGCGCTGTTGGCCCCCGAACCGGCGGCGTGGGCGCCGAAGTCGCCTCGGGCGATGGGATCGAGGAGCGTTACGGCGTGGTCCAGCGGCAGCCGCATGAAATCGCCGATATCGATGCCGGCGAAGGTGACGGACAGGGCCTGCGGCTTGAGGCGCTTGCCATGGCAGGCGGAGCAGGGCTTGCCTTCCATATAGCGGGACACGCGCTTTCTCATCAAGGCGCTTTGCGTGTTGGCGAAGGTATGCAGGATATAGCGGCGCGCACCGGTAAACGTGCCCATATAGCTGGGCTCCAGCTTGCGCTTGAGCGCGGCGCGTGTTTCAGCGGGGGTGAAACCGGCGTACACCGGCACGGTGGGGGCTTCCTCGGTGAACAGAATCCAGTCGCGGTCTTTCTTGGGCAGGTCTTTCCAGGGCTTGTCCACGTCGTAGCCCATCGTCACCAGGATGTCGCGCAGGTTCTGTCCATGCCAGGCCGGTGGCCAGGCAGCGATGGCCCGTTCGCGGATGGTCAGCGACGGGTCCGGCACCATGGAGGCTTCGGTCACCTCATAGACATGTCCCAGGCCGTGGCAGGCCGGGCAGGCGCCCTGCGGGGTGTTCGGGGAGAAGTCCTCGGCGTACAGCATGGGCTGGTCGGCCGGGTAGGTGCCGGCGCGCGAGTACATCATGCGGACCAGGCTGGACAGGGTGGTCAGGCTGCCTACCGAAGAGCGTGCGTTACTGGCGCCGCGTTGCTGCTGCAAAGCCACAGCGGGCGGCAGGCCGTCGATAGCGTCGACGTCGGGCACGCCTACCTGATCTATCAAGCGCCGCGCATACGGTGCCACCGATTCGAAGTAGCGCCGTTGCGCTTCCGCGTAGATCGTACTGAAGGCCAGCGAGGACTTGCCCGAGCCCGACACCCCGGCGAACACCACCAAGGCATTACGCGGAATCTCTACATCCACGTCCTTGAGATTATGTTCGCGTGCGCCCCGCACCTTGACGAAGCCGGTGGGCTGGGCCATGGCGTGGGACGAAGGCGAGGGCGCTTTGGGCATTTGGTTTCCTATGCGATGTTGGCGAACGAATCAGGATAGCAAGTGCCGTGCGCCCCAGCCGGCCAATCCCATCGAGCCAATTCCATCGAGCCCCTACTTGACGATCCCGTGCAGAATGATCTCCGCATACTCGCGGGCGATCTCGCGCGAGGTCTGCTTGCCCGACGGCCGATACCAGCGGGCCAGCCAATACACCGAGGAAATCACCATCCTTACCACGCCATTGGGGCTGCCCGCGTTGAACACGCCAGCGGTCACGCCTTCGTGGACGATATTCCGTATGGTGTTTTCATAGTTGACCCGCCACTCGACGGCGATGTCCCGCATCTTGGGTTCGCGCAGGTTGGCGAAACGCGTCAGTAAAACCTGGAACGACGCCTGATGCTGTTCGAAGAACTCGGCCTGGGCTTCCAGGAAGGCCGTCAGCCGGTCCTGCGGCGACTGGTGCGCCGCCACGGCCTGCTCGACGAACTCGCTCAATTCCTTCACGGTCGACACGACGATCGTGCCGAGTATCGTTTCCTTGCGGTCGAAGTAGTGATACAGCGCGGTCTTGGACAGGCCGACCGCATCGGCGATGTCCTGTAGCGAAACCGAGTTATAGCCTTCATCCGCGAAAAGCCGCGCCGCCGTTTCCAGGATTTCTTCCTTGCGCGGGGTGCGGTGTACGGCCGGCCGGCCGCGCTTTTTCGCTGCGGGTTTCTTTTCTACCATGGACGATGAAGGCAAGGGCGTTGCGTGAGTGCGCATATGATAGCGGCAAACGCCGCGGCCTTATCGCACCGCAGCATACTGCGCCGCCTCATACCGCGCACGATTCTCTTTCGGCGGCCAATTCTTGCTTCCTACTGCTGTTCGATACCGGCCGATTTGACCAGATCCGCCCATCGCTCGATCTCGCTTTTCTGGAATTGCGCGAGTTCCTGCGGCGTGCCGGGGAAAGGCTTCCAGGCATTCTGGCCAAAGAACGTCGCCGCTTCCGGCGTACGCATGATAGGAACGATGATGGCATTCAACTTGGCGACGATATCGGCGGGCGTGCCCTTGGGCGCGAACACCGCCAGCCAGCCGCTGGCCTGATAGCCCTTGATGCCTTGTTCCGCGATGGTTGGAATATCTTCGTAACCCGGCATGCGAGTCGTCGTGGACACCCCCAGCGCCTTGAGCTTGCCTGCGCGTACCAGTGGCATCACCGCGGGCGCGTCGCCGAAAACCATCGTGATCTGCCCGCCCATCAAGTCGGTGATAGCCGTGGTCAGCGCTTTATACGGCACCGACAGAATATTGATGCCGGTCAATTCCTTCAGCACCTCGCCGCCGGACCGGGAGGACGAATTGCCCCAGCCAAACGACAGCTTGCCGGGATGTTTCCTGGCGTCCGCTACCAGATCCTGCACGTTGTTGTAGGGCGAATTGGGCTGCACGACCAGCGTCACCCCGCCGATGATGATGCCCGTGACAGGCACGAAATCACGGACGGGATCGTAAGGCAGTTTCTTGAACAGACTGACATTCGCGGCATGGGTGGTGTTCGACCCGATGACGATGGTGTAGCCGTCGGCAGGCTGGCGCAGCACGTGCTGCAGTCCGATGAAACCTTCGGCACCGGGCAGGTTCTGAATAATGACGGGCTGCTTGGTGGCGTCCGTGATGTGCTTGGCCAGGAAGCGTCCGGTCTGATCGGTGGTCGTGCCCGCCGCGAACGGCACCACGATGGTGATAGGCCTGCTCGGGTAGTCTGTCGCTGGCGCGGGTGTCCGGGCAGGTGCCTGGGCATGGCTGGTCGTTACTGCGCCCAGGGCCAATGCACTTAGCAATACTACGTCCCTCATCGTCGAAAAAACTCGCATGGGATGTCTCCTCGTTATTGTGCGCGAGCGATCAGTCGGGTCGGCCCTTGACCATGCGCAGTGGGTTATAGGTGGCCACCACGTCGCCGCGCTGGTTGACCACGCGGTTCATCGTGCGCAGCAGCCCGTTGCCGGGTTTGCTCGTGGCGCGGGCCTCGACGACCTCCACGCACACATGCAGGGTGTCGCCCGCGACGGTGGGCTTCAGTATGCGCAGGTCGCATTCCAGAAATGCCACACCGGTGCGTTGCATGGTCGATTGCATCAGCAGGCCTTCGGCCACGCAAAACACCAGCGACCCGGGCACCGGGCGCGCGCCCATGCGCGATTCGCGCTGTATGTATTCGACGTTGGTGAACATCTCTTCGACCATGCCGGTGACGCCGACGAACATCGCGATGTCGGCTTCGGTGACGGTACGGCCCAGGGTTTGAAAACGCTGGCCGACCTGTACGTCGTTCCAGTGCAGTCCCAATCCCATCACGGGGGCGTCGCGCCAGAGGGGATCCAGGTTCAGGTTTTCCGCGGAGTGCTTCATGGTTGGATGTCCTTGATGACGCATTCAGCGGCCAATACCGCGATTTCCTGTTCCGGCAGGCCCAGCACTCGCCGCAGTACGCCGGCCGTATGCTGGCCCAGCACCGGCGGCCCCGCCTCGTAGCGCAGCGGCGATTCGGACAGCCGTATCGGACTGGCCACGGATGGCACCTCGCCGGCGCTGGCATGCGGCAAGGTGAGCCGAGCACCGCGTGCCTGCACCTGGGGATCGTCGAACACACGGTCGAGCGTGTTGACGGGCCCGCAGGGCACTTCGACCGCCGCCATCGCCTCCACCCATTGCGCAATGGTGCGCGAAGCGATGATCGTGGCCAGCATCGGCACCAGTACATCCCGATTGGCGACCCGCAGCGCAATCGTCTGGAAGCGCGGATCCTCGCCTATGTCCGGACGCTCCATCGCCTGCGCCATCTTGCGGAATTGGGTGTCGTTGCCGACCGCCAGGATCAAGTGGCCGTCGGACGCGCGGAATGACTGGTAGGGCACGATGTTCGGATGCCCGTTGCCCATTCTGCCGGGCGCCTTGCCGGTGGTCAGGTAGTTCATCGCCTGATTCGCCAGCACCGCCACTTGCACGTCGAGCATGCCGATGTCGATGTGCTGGCCACCGCCGCCCAGGTCGCGATGCCGCAGCGCCGCCAGGATAGCCACCGCCGCATACATGCCGGACAGGATGTCGGCCAGGGCGACGCCCGCGCGCTGCGGCCCGCCGCCCGGCGCGCCGTCGGGTTCACCGGTCACGCTCATCAGGCCGCCCATGCCCTGTATCAGGTAGTCGTAGCCTGGACGCTGCGCGTACGGTCCGGTCTGGCCGAAGCCGGTGACCGAGCAATACACGAGGTCCGGCAACTCGGCGTGCAAGGTCTGGTAGTCCAGGCCGTATTTGCACAGGCCGCCCACCTTGTAGTTCTCGATCAGCACGTCGCACTCGGCGGCAAGCCGGCGGACGAGGTCGCGGCCGCGCGGCGTGGCGATGTCGATCGCCACCGACTCCTTGCCGCGATTGCAGCACAGGAAATAGGCGGCATCGGTTTCCGCGCCCGTGGCCGCGTCGCGGATGAAGGGCGGCCCCATCCGCCGGGTATCGTCGCCGCCGCCGGGATGCTCGATCTTGATCACCTCGGCCCCCAGGTCGGCCAGGCTCTGCGTGGCCCATGGCCCCGCCAGGATGCGCGTCATGTCCAGGACGCGGATTCCTTGCAGCGGCAGCGCGTCACGCTTGTGTTGGTCGGTCATCACAGGTTCATGGCCTTCGAAATGATGGTGCGTTGGATCTGCGAAGTGCCGCCGCCTATGGTCGACTGCATGCCCTCGCGGAAATAGCGCTCCATGTCGGATTCCGGCAGCATGCTGTGGCCCCCCAGGATCTGCATGCCTTGGCGCGTAACGGTCTGCAGGGTCTCGGAGGCCATCAGCTTGGCCATGCTGACTTCGCGAGAGCAGGGCAGGCCGCGCGAGGCCATGTCCGCCGCGCGATAGACCATCAGGCGGGACGCATCGACGGCGGTTTGCATGTCGGCCAGCATGTGGCGTATGACCTGGAAGTCGAAAATGGGCCGGTCGAACTGGATGCGCTCGTGCGCGTAGCGCAGCGCATCGGAGACGGCCTGCTGGGCGTTGCCGACATAGGCGGCGGACACCGCGATCCGCTCCAGTTCCAGGTGGTCCGTGATGATGCTCCAGCCGCTACCCGGCGTCCCCATCATGTTCGCGTCGGGTACCCAGGCATCGTCGACGAAGATTTCGGTCGTGCCGGTGGCGCGGCGCGCCATCGTCGGCAGGCGGCGGATATCCAGCCCCGGCGTATCGTTCGGCACCAACAGCACCGACAGGCCCTGGTGCTTTCTGGCCTCCTTATCCGTGCGCACCAGCATCGCGATCACGACATTCCTGGCCGCCGCGCCGGAGCACCACAGTTTCTGGCCGCGGATCGTCCAGCCGCCGTCGCGCGGCTCGGCGCGTGTACGGGTGGATGCGGCATCCGAGCCGGCCTGGGGTTCGGAAATCGAGATGGAGAAGCGCAGTTCTCCTCGCATGAAGGCCGGAAGATAGCGTTCCTGCTGCGCCGGCGTGCCGAATTTGACGATATTCATGCCGGTGAAGGTCGACACCATGAACGCGGTGGCGAAGTCGAAGCCGTAGCGGGCCAGGCCTTCGCACATGAGCGCGTAGTCGAAGATGGTGCCTCCGTCGCCGCCCATTTCCTCGGGTATGAGCAGGCGCAGCCAGCCCAGTTTGGCCACCTTCTCGTAGGCTTCATAGGGATAGCTGCGGTCCATATCGCACTGCCGCACGTATTCGCAGCCGATTTCCTTCTCCATCACCCGTGCCACGGTATCGCGCCACAGCATCTGCTCGTCGTTCAGGAAGTCCATGTTGATTCTCGTCTCGCAATTTCATTGCTTGTTGGAAGGATTCAGGACAACAGAGGCTGACGGCGTATGAGCAAGCTGAATTCGCAGCTCAGCACGACCTCTTGGCGTTGATTGATGGCGGTGAGCCGCGTCGTTACTACCCCGTGGCTCTCGCCCTTGTCACGCAATTCGATGATTTCGCTTTCCGCGTGCAGGGTGTCGCCGATGAACGTGGGCTTGAGAAAACGCAGTTGGTCCACGCCATAGAAGGCTTCGACCAGGCTGGAGTCGAAGCCGAGCAGGGCGTTGGCGACGACGAACACCAGGCCGCCCTGCACGACGCGCTGGCCGTACATGGATCGTTTGGAAAATTCCGCGTCGGCGTGGATGGAAAGCCAGTTGCCGGTCAAGCCGCAGAAGTTGACGACATCGGTTTCAGTCATCGTGCGGCCGCGTGACCGGCGACGTTGGCCGATCGACAGTTCACCAAAGGGCAGATCGATCATGGGCTACAGGGTTCCGTGAAAGAAGGTGGGTAAGAGGACTCAGCGTCCCTGCCAGTGAGGCGGGCGCTTTTCGGCAAAGGCAAGCGGACCCTCGATGGCGTCCGCGCTGGCATAGACTTCCCGATGCCGGGCTTTGGAAACGGCATAGCCGGCGTGAGCGCCCAGGTCGACGCTAGCCGACAGGCCTGCCTTGGCCGCCGCGACAGAGAGGGGGGCGTTGGCGGCGATCACCCGCGCATAGTCGGCCGCCTTCGCGCGCACGGCAGCGGGCGTGGCCTCCACGGCGTTGACGAAGCCCAGCGCATATAACCGTTCGACCGGTAGCAGTTGTGCGGTGACGGCCATTTCCATCAGCACCGCTAACGGCAGCATGGCCACCATCGGCGCGGCCCAGGGCGTGCCGCGGCCGACGCGGGCCTCGGTGATGCCGCCTGACGTCCCGGC
Source organism: Bordetella sp. LUAb4 (assembly GCF_021325795.1). GTDB lineage: Bacteria > Pseudomonadota > Gammaproteobacteria > Burkholderiales > Burkholderiaceae_B > Bordetella_C. The sequence continues at coordinate 335,465 of NZ_JAHPZX010000004.1, forward strand.
CAGTCCTACCCGCAGGTCGGCGTTGGCGGCCAGCACCATGCCGCCCGCGGTGAAGTGGCCTGTCATGGCCGCGATGACAGGCACGCGTACGGCGCGCAGGCGTTCGTAGAACGGGTCTTCCAGCAAGTCCAGGATGTCTTTACCGGTGGCAGCACGCAGGGCCGCCGCTTCTTTCAGGTCCATGCCGGCGCAAAACGTGCCGCAGTCGGCGCTGGTGAGGACCACCGCGCGAATGCCAGGATCGGCGTCTATCTCGTCCCACAAAGCATGCAGCCGGCGATTCGCGGCGAGAGACAGCGCGTTGCGCCGCTCGGGACGATTCAGCGTCACGGTCGCAATCGCGCCATCACGCCGCAGCAACACCTGCCCGTCGGCGTCGGGCTCGAAGACAGCTTCCATCGGTCTCCTCCATCGTGTCCGGCATGTCGGCCAGCGCGATTCCAACGCCGAGACAAATACCGACTACTTGGTCTGTTTTCGAGAAATCATAAACCGTCTGCCAGATTCGTCAATCGAATCCTTATGGATGTAATCCCTTATATGACGAACTTTAAGCCTTAAAAACCTCATTGACTCGGCTTTGAGTGGTCCATAGAATAAACCGACCAAGTAGACGGTTTTAATGCGAGGCCGGCTTTTCACTGGCGCGTGACCGCGGGGGCTGCAGCCGCTCAGGTCTTGCCGCGGTGCGACAAAGCGCGGGCTCTCCTGTTCGCGAGGAAAGACTCAATGAGCACGACGATAAGACTGGGAGCCGGCGGTGGCTTCTGGGGTGACGCCTACGATCCGGCGGAGGAATTGCTGCGGCAGGGCAAGCTGGATTTCATGTGCTTCGACTTCCTGGCTGAGTTGACGATGGCGATCCTGCATCGGCAGAAAAAGCGCAATCCCGATTCCGGCTACGTGCCCGACGTCCTGCCTTTCATGACCAGCCTGGCACCGCTGGCCCGCGAGCATGGCACCTGCCTGGTCTCCAATGGCGGCGGTGCCAACCCACTGGCTGCCGGACGGGCCATCGCCGACGCCTTGGGGCGCGCCGGTACCCATGGCGTGAAGATCGGCGTGGTGGGTGGCGATGATCTGATGCATCGGTTGGACGAGTTGTTCGCGCAAGGCGTGCCGCTGACCAATACCGCGACAGGAGAGGACGATTTGCGGCCGCTGCGCGAGCGCATCCTGTGCGCCAATGTCTACGCCGGCGCGGAGGGCATCATGCAGGCGGTGGAAGGGGGCGCCGACATCGTCGTGACCGGCCGCGTGGCCGACAGCGCGTTGTTCGTCGGCCCCATCCTGCAGCGTCTGGGCAGGGGCTACGACGATCCCGACCTGGTCGCCGCGGCGATCACCGCGGGCCACATCGCGGAATGTGCCGCGGGATGCACGGGCGGCATGTCGTCGCGCTTCGATGAAATGCCGCATATGGGCCGGGTAGGTTTTCCCATCATCGAGTTTGAATCCGACGGCAGTGCGGTGGTCACCAAGTTGCCTGGGACCGGCGGCCGGGTGGATGCGTTCACGGTCAAGGAGCATCTGGTCTACGAGATCGGCGACCCGCGCAGCTATGCGGCGCCCGACGGCATCGCGGATTTCACCGCCCCGCGCTTGCGTGAAATTGCGCCGGACCGGGTGCGGGTCAGCGGTTGCAAGGGCGCGGGACGGCCCGGGCAATTGAAGCTCTTGATCGGCTACGCGGACGGCTGGATAGGGGAGGGGCTGATGCTGTTTCCCTGGCCGCGTGCGCTGGAGCGGGCGCGCAAGGCGCAGCAGACCTTGTCGGAACGCTTTGAACGCATGGGCCTGGCTGCCGACGACGTGCTGTTTTCCTATTTAGGCGTGAACACGCTGCATGGCCCGGCGGCGCCTTGGCCGGCCGCGGACGACATGAACGAAGTGGGCTTGCGCGTGGCGGTGCGTACGCGTACCCAGGAGGAGGCCGAGAAGGTGCGCCGTGCCTGCACGCACTTGTGGATCATGGGGCCGGGCGGTACGTCGTTCGGCGCCCCGTTCAAGCCTCGTCCCGCCGTCAGCCTGTGGCCGACGACGATTGCCCGGGAGCTTGTCGAAAGCACCATGGAGATGATCGAATCATGAGCCGACTGCTGGAACAGATCGCTTATATACGCAGTGGCGACAAGGGCGACAACGTCTCGATTGGCGTCCTGGCCAAGACACCGGAAGACTATGCCGCGGTCCTGCGCTCGGTGACCCCCGAGCGGGTTCATGCCTTGTTCGCCGACTGGGCGCGCGGAGACGTGCACGTCTATCCCATGCCCAATATCGATGGCTGCCTGGTGCTGATGGAACACGCGCTGGGCGGCGGCGCCACCCAGACGCTGCGTTTCGACCAAACCGCGAAATCCCTGGGATACGCGGTATTGCGGCTGGAAGTCGTGGAAGGCTGAAGCGACGATTGCAACCGGAACGCTATCCCAGTTCCGTACCCGTTGCGCGTGCGAGTTCCGCCAGCAGCAGATCCTGGAAACGCGTGTCGTTGACCGCGGCGTTGGGCTGTTGCCGTTGTTGATGGTGCCAGTATCCGCCGGTGGTCAGTGCGGCGGGGTCATCGCTGGTGGCTAGCCATTCTTGCGTGAGGTGTCCCAAGCGCAGGTCGTCGGGCGCGCCCGGGCCGCCCATCCTGGTGGGCACCCAGCCTGGATCGACGGCATTGCTCAACACCTTGGGCCAGTGTCGTGCGACGGCGGCGGACAGGGTAGTGACGAACAGTTTGCTGTCGGAGTAGCTGCCTGTGACGCTGCGACCTGACCAGTCCATGCCCGCCAGCTTGGCTTGGCCGCCTCTGTGCATGCCGCTACTCAGGTAGATCAGGCGTTCGGGGCGTTGAATCAAGGCCGTGAGCAGATAGGGCGCGACGACGTTGACCACCAGTAGTTGTTCGCCCGAGATGACGCCCGCGTTGTGGATCACGGCATCCATATGGCCGATCGCGTTGACTTGGCTGGCGAGATCGCGGATTTGCGGGAGGTCGCCCAGATCGCCGATGGTGGCGATGGCGCCTTGGTCCACCAACTGCTGAACGGCAGGAAGCCGGGCCCGGGAGCGGACGTGCACAACCACGTCATGGCCTTGGGCGAGCAGCGTCTCGGCCGCGGCATGGCCCAGGCCGTCAGCCGAGCCGGTGATGAAGATACGGGCTTTCCGTCCCGCACGCTGCTGCGCGGTGGGCATGGTGGATTCCTTGCCTGAGGTTGGCGTTGCCTGGGTCTGGGCGGGGAGGGCGAGGGCGGCGAGGAAAGATCCCGCGCCAAGGCCCGCGCTCCGATCGATGGCTGTTGCTAGAAATCGTCGACGATCCATGTCAAGCACCTCCGGATGGCGCATGGCCGTGCTTTCGTTGGGATGAACGGGCTATGCGCCTTCGCTTGCCAGCGCACTGATCGCCGCTGCGTCCAGGCGCGCCAGGCGCACTGAGTCGAATATAGTCGCGCCTAGGCTCGTATAGAAAGCTTTGCCGGTTGTATTCGATGCTGCGACGACCCAGTCTACTCGCCCGCAACCTCGGGATGCTCACCTCCGATGTCCTGTGGCAGGGGGGAGGGCGTAGAAATATCGGGCAATCGGGCCGGGGGCGTATTGGAAAAATCTGATAAAAGCCTTGTTAATAGTTCAATAATACTTGTATTATCAAACCATGAACGAAGATCAAGTTGTCTCCGCCCTCAGTGCTCTTGCTCATGCCCAACGGCTGCGCGTTTTTCGCGCCTTGGTCGTCGCCGGCCCGGCAGGGTTGAATCCGAGCGTCATTGCTGACCAGCTCGGCATCGCCCGTAGCGCGTTGTCCTTTCACCTGAAGGAACTCGCGCATGCGAGTTTGGTATCGGTCGAGCAGCAGGGGCGCAACCTGATATACCGCGCGGATTTTTCCAGCATGACCGGCTTACTTGGCTATCTCACCGAGCACTGCTGCCAAGGTGCCGCGTGCGATGCCGCCAACCCGGACGCATGCACCACCTGTTGACGAGGCAACCCAGACACTAGCCGCTGCCGCCAGAAAATCTCATGTCCAATATCTCAACTCAAGCCCCTTACAACGTCCTCTTTCTTTGCACCGGCAATTCCGCGCGGTCGATACTCGCGGAAGGCTTGCTCAATGGCCTGGCCAATGGCCGCTTCAAGGGCTTCTCCGCGGGTAGCCAACCGAAAGGGCAGGTGCATCCCATGGCAATCGCTACGCTTGAAGGATTCTCCTTACCGACGAAAGGCTATCGCAGCAAAGGCTGGGACGAGTTCGCGGTGGACGGCGCGCCTGCGATGGATTTCATCATCACGGTCTGCGATGATGCCGCGGGCGAAGTCTGTCCGATCTGGCCAGGTCACCCGATGACCGCGCACTGGGGCGTGCCCGATCCCGCCGCGCACGAAGGTACGCCAGAGGAAAAGCTCAGCGCATTTCACGACGCGGCCCGGGTGTTGAAGCGCCGGATCGAATTATTCCTTTCACTCCCCATCCAACGTTTGGATTCGATGTCTTTGCAGACCGAATTGCGCGGGATCGGCCAGGTGCGGGAGTATTCCAAGTGAGCCTGAATAAGGAGAAGGGCGTCCCCTTGTTACCGGATCTGCCGAACCTCGACGCGGGCTTGGTGGATCTCGACATCGCCAGCCGCTTTCCCGCCGATGGCGGCCACGCACCGCGCATCCTCTTGCTGTATGGTTCGTTGCGCGAACGTTCGTTCAGCCGTTTCGCCACGGAGGAGGCTGCCCGCCTGTTGAATGCCTTTGGGGCGGAAGCACGGATCTTCAATCCGGCCGGGCTCCCGCTGGCCGACGGTGCGCCGGAAGATCATCCCAAGGTGGCCGAACTACGCCAGCAGGTGCAATGGTCCGAAGGCATGGTCTGGTGTTCGCCCGAGCGCCATGGCGCGATGACCGGACTCATGAAAACGCAGATTGACTGGATCCCGTTGACGATGGGCGCGGTTCGGCCGACCCAGGGCAAGACACTTGCCGTGATGCAAGTCAGCGGCGGATCCCAATCCTTCAACGCGGTAAACCAAATGCGGGTGCTGGGCCGCTGGATGCGTATGTTCACCATTCCCAACCAATCATCTGTGGCGAAGGCATTCCAGGAATTCGACGAAGCAGGGCGGATGAAACCATCGGCTTACTACGACCGGATCGTCGACGTGATGGAAGAGTTGGTGAAATTCACTTTGTTGACGCGTGGCATGGCCCCGTACTTGGTGGACCGATACAGCGAACGGAAAGAGTCGGCTGAAGCACTGTCGAAACGCGTCAACCAGCGGGCCATCTGATGCCATTCCATAGCCGCCGCGGCGTCATCCTGGGCTTGGGCGTGAGCCAGACCCTGGCTTGGGCGTCCAGTTACTACTTGCCCGCGATGCTCGCCGCGCCGATGGCCGAAAGCCTGGGCGTCACCACGCCTACGGTATTCGCGGCGTTTTCGGTGGCGCTATTGGTATCGGCGCTGGTTGGGCCATACGCCGGGCAGGCCATCGATAAATGGGGTGGCCGCCCCGTCCTGATGGTCACGAATCTGATCTTTGCCATCGGCTTAGGGGGCTTGGCCGCCGCACACGGTCCTGTGAGTCTGTTCCTGGCCTGGGCATTACTTGGCGTAGGCATGGGCAGCGGGCTTTACGAAGCCGCGTTCGCGGCCTTGGTGCGGCTGTATGGCAAGGAGTCCCGCAATGCAATTTCCGGCATTACGCTGCTTGCCGGATTTGCGAGCACGGTTGGCTGGCCGCTATCTGCTTATATGGAGCTGCACTGGGGATGGCGAGCCGCATGCTTGGGTTGGGCCGTACTACATCTGATCCTGGCGTTGCCACTCAACGCGCTCCTGCCACGGCCGCAACAAGAGCGTGCGGCGGCGCCATTGCGGAAAACCGAATCCGACACCGCGACACAAGCGCAGCCCGGAGACTCGGCAACGGTCTGGCCGTCGGTGTTGTTGGCGCTGGTATTCGCCGTCACCTGGTTCACCAGCACGGCGATGGCTGCGCATCTTCCTTCAGTATTGATGGGCGCGGGGGCCACTTTGTCCGCCGCCGTCGCAGCGGGAGCTTTGGTCGGACCGGCCCAAGTCGCCGCCAGGATTGCTGAGTTCAGCCTGTTGCGCAGGACGCATCCCATGTTTTCCGCCAAACTCGCCAGCCTCGGGCACCCGGTGGGCGCTGCGATCCTGCTGGCCCTGGGCGCGCCGGCGGCATCGGCTTTCGTACTGCTACATGGCGCCGGCAATGGCATCCTGACCATTGCCAAGGGCACCTTGCCGTTGGCGTTGTTCGGCGCGCAAGGCTACGGCATGCGACAGGGCGTATTAATGGTGCCCGCGCGAATCGCCCAGGCATCGGCGCCTTGGCTGTTTGGCGTCTGTGTAAGCCGATGGGGAGCCGGGGCATTGTGGGTGACCGCCGCGTTAGGGCTCTGCAGCTTCGCAGCGCTCGCCATGCTGAGGGTGCCTGCGAGCAAGCTGCAAGGCGTTGGCGCGAGATCGGCCCGCTGACTTTGAGAAAATGCGTGCGTTCTGCGCGTGATGTGTCTGGTTGGTAGGCCCTGGCCTTATTAAAGGTTAGAGGCTTTATCCTTTAATAACGACTGCCTTATTAAAGGATAGCTGCCCATGCGCAAGAACGAACTCCACCCAAATTGAAGGCTAGCTGCATTCCAGTCCCGGATCATTCCGGTCTTATATGATCGACGCGAATCGCGCCCACGCCGATAGATCAACCCGAGATGGAGCTTGGATGGCACTGACGCCCCTCGGAACCAACAAAAGCCGCATAATGTATATTATGTAAAGTTTGATATTATGAAGATGGTGGTTGAACAGGAAATTCGGCCTCCCAAGAGACGTCAGCGCAGGCGAACCCACCAGATGGCGCCGAACTCTCCTCCTTGCTGGGACGCGTTTGTCACGCCTTGCCGCCTCTAGCGAGCGCACTGGCGTACAATTGCTCTACCAATCGCACCCAACGGGGAGCAGCCATGCAATCCACCCGATACATCCGTTTTGTCGAACCCAAGGATGGCCCTGCGCAGACCATTATGGGCGTCGACGAAGAGGCGATTCGCCTTCGCTTCGGCAAGCAGTTGTCGGAGATTATCGCCGACCACGGCCTTCCCGCTACGGAGATGGCCGTGCCCGCCGATGGTACCGAGCATCGTCAGCGGATTAGAGCCGCAGGCGGCGGTCGCTAAAAACTTCTCGAATCCGAAAAAGGGCCTGCGGGCCCTTTTTTTATTTTCCGCAACCAGTGGATAGAAGGTGAACGCATTGCGAGTCGTGATCATGGCCGGACCCAATGGATCTGGCAAGACTTCGGTGATTGGGGCGCTCCAAGACGAGCACCCTGCCCGACGCCAGGAATCGCTCCTACCCGACCTGATCATCAATCCCGATATCGTCAGAAAGCTGCCTGAGACGCTTGAACTTGCCCGTACCGATGGATCACATCCCGACCGGGCTGCGCAGCGAGTCGCATATCTTCACCGGCAACGGGCGATGGAAACTCAGCAGCCATTCGCGTTCGAAACTGTGATGAGTCACCCTAGCAAGCTAGCTGAGCTGGCTGAGCTTCGTGCCGCAGGTTATTCAGTACAGCTTATCTTCGTTACGACAAAACACCCCGACATCAATGTGCGACGAGTGGCATACCGCGTCCGATCAAATACAACTACCGGCCACGATGTGCCGGAGAACAAGACGCGCGAGCGATACGAACGCACAATGGCGTTATTGCCTGCCGCGATCGAACATGCCAATGAATCGAGGCTCTACGACAACTCGTATGACGGCCAGCTCTATACGCGGCAAGCAAGCATCGCGCAGGAAGACGCTGATGATGTCGCTGGAACCCGACAGTTCCGTATCGTATTGACCGCGACTCCAGAAAATTGGGTACGTGATGCCATTAATGCCCTGCAACTACGCCAAGTCGAACGTGATCAATACCGCGCCTACGCAACCGGACATGGCCTTTACATACAACCGGCCGACACGGTTCATGGGATCTATCAGGGATTAAGCGTTGATCTCGGGTCGTCGAATTTCTTTGGCATAGTAGCGGAAAATGGTGGCCGCCCTACTTTGACTCTTCACGATTTTTTAAGCTTCACGACGCAGCAAAGCAACACCCTGAGGGATCTGCTCAATGCCGGCGATCTAAGCATCGCCTACTCCAAAAACAACGAACCGAAAATCGGACTTCGCCGTCGCGCATCGGCGCAGGGATGAATGGCCAAACAGGCAAGGCCGCCGGACCTGATGGCGCGGCGGCCCTGTCGATCAGGCGATCGAAGCCCGATAGATGCCTTCGATTGCCGTATCCAGCGCGCCGTTGAACGACTCGTCGGACTGCTTTGCACTCAGGCCTTCCGTCAGTGCGCGGCTGAAGCTGGCGATGACGCCCGGGTTGCGCGACAGGCGGGCGTTGGCTTCTTCCCGGTCGTAGCCGCCGGACAGCGCCACGACGCGCAGGACACGCGGATGATCGACCAACTCCTTGTAGTACCCGTCCACGCTGGGCAGCGTCAGCTTGAGCATCACTTGCACGTCGCTGGGCAGTGCGTCCAGGCGCTTCAGGAAGCCCTCTTTGAGCAGCTGTTCGGCTTGTTCCTTGTCCGCCGCCTTGATGGAAACTTCCGGTTCGAGTATGGGCATCAGGCCCGCCGAGAAGATCTGGCGGCCGATCTCGAATTGCTGGTCGAGCACCGCGGCTATGCCCTTCTGGTTCGCGCCGTTCACCACCGACCGCATCTTCGTGCCGAAGATGTTCTTAGTCACCGCCCGCTTGAGCAGCGCGTCCAGGCCGGCTATCGGCTTCATCAATTGCACGCCGTCGGCCTCGTCGGCCAAGCCCTTGTCGACCTTCAGGAACGGCACGACCTGCTTGCGCTGCCACAGATAGTCGGCCGCATCCAGGCCGTCGAACTGGCGGTCCATCGTCTGCTCGAACAAGATGGCGCCCAGTACGCGGCGGCCGTCGAAGGCCGGACTGGTCACGATGCGCGTACGCATGGCGTGCACCAAGTCGAACATCTCGGCTTCACCGCTGTATTCCGACTCCTCAACACCATAGAGCTTCAGCGCCTTGGGGGTACTGCCGCCACTCTGGTCCAAGGCAGCGATAAATCCTTTGCCAGCGGCAATCTTGGTAAGTTGTTCTTGATTCATTAGGAGCCTCTTCAGAAAGCGGATGTTGAACGATTCAGCCTGCCAGTTTCACACGCCGGCAGCCCGGACAGATGATGCACAACGCCGAGCCATGCTCCGCTCGGCGTCCTGGAAAGAGCTACACCATACCGGAAAATCGTTATCTCCAGGCCCTGCTCCTGGCCGAAACGCACTAGCCTGTCCGGCCGACCGCAATCAGTACCAGATGGCGCCTTGGGCCAGCCCCAGATTGTCCCCCCTGCCCTGGGTTGAGCCGCGTTTCAATCCGCCTTGCTGATTCCTCGCCCCCTCGACGATCAACCGCCACTGCGAAACAGCTTGTCGCAATAGCTGCTCAGCGCCCGCTCTGCCCAGCCAAGCAATCGTCAGCGTGAAAAAATGTAACCTTCCCCACCCTAAGGCGGGTTGTGCCCAGATCACCCACGCTGGCGGGACGGAGGGCATGCGCAAGGCACAAGCCAACTGGCGGGTCGACGCCCTTCCCGCCATTGAACTTAGAAGTGATACGCAAACCGCGCCGTTGCGCTTTGGCTCAGGAAGGAGTGCGCGAAATCCGCCGTGTACCCTGCCCTGAACTCGTAGCCTCCCGCCCTGAAGAATTGCAAGCCCAGGTCGACCTTCCCCAGCACTTCGGGGGATTTGATGTGATCGGTGAACGTGCCCGTGCCGGCATCGGCCCCGGCGAAGCTCGATCGCACGGTACGCGTGTTGTCCGGACGCCAGCTCACGCCGAATGCCGCATAGGCGCGCATCGATGTCTTCGCATCCACCTCCGTGCGCCGGCCGAATTCGATCATGGGAGAGAACGCCACGTTGGTCTGGCTGGCGCTTCGAACGTTCAGCGCGTACGGCGACGCGCCGCCTTCCTTGAAACCGGGCGCATGCGTGTACACCACGTCCACGTCGCCATAAGGCTTGATATACCAGTCGCCGCGATTGAACTCGTACCCCGTACGCAAGCGCGTACCCGCCAGGAAGATGTTGGAGCTGCTGCCCAGCGACGACGAATCACCGAAGAAATTGACCCGCCGGTTGTTGTCGAATGAACCCGTGGCCATCGCCAGCGAGCCGGCGAAATACCAGGGGCCGGCCACGCGCTTGAGGGTAATCGAACCGTCATAGACGTCGCCATCACCAGACGAGCCGCCCTTCGTACGTGCATACGTCTGCCCCGCCGCAAGCGATCCGCCGACAAACCAGTTCGGCGCCACCTGGTGCTGCCCGCCCACCCGGTACGTCGTACCGGACACGTGATAGCCCGAGATATCGCTGGTCGACGATTGGTCGGTCCAGCGCCCATTGACCTGGCCCCATACGCAATTGTCTTCACTCAACTGCACGCCGTCGCCGATGAAGACGGGGCAGCTCATCCCCGCGCCCAGGATGGTGCCGGCGGACTCGATCACCGCCATGGACTGCGCCTGCGTCGCCTTGCTCGACAGGTTATCCAGCGCCTTCCTATATGAGCGGGCATCATCGATATGGGAAATGCCGGCGAAGGCGACGGCCAGGCCCCGATCGGTGTTGTTCCAGCCGCGGTTGTAATAGTTCGCCAGCGAAGACTGGCTGCTGTTGAGCGATACCTTGTCCGGCGTGAAGTTCACGCGGGCCGGCGTCAGGGTGATCGTGTTGCCCGACGTCTTGGCATCCCAGTCGAACACCAGCGAGTCCCTGGCCTGCGCGGTCGTGGCGAAATTCGTCGCGGTGAATACCGGCACGGTACCCGGCAACAGCGAGACCGCGTTGGGCGCGATCAAGCCATCCACCGATGCCGTGCCGTTGACCTTGAACAGGCTGGTCCGATTATTCAAGGAGTCGATCACCGGGCTCAGGCTGCCCGTGCTGGTCTGGATGAAGCGGCCGCTCACGGTCGTCGTCATCTTCGGATCATCGAACGCGATGGTCCCCTGGTTCAACACATCCGCGCGAGCGGACGCGCCCGGGACCCATGTTCCGCGGTTCAGCAGGCTGCCGCGCTCGCTTTGCAACATGCCGTTGCTGTCTACCGGGCCCGGGTTCCAGCTACCACCGTCGTAGTTGGTCTCCGTGGTGTCCAGCGACATCGACCCGGTGATGGTGCCCAGATTGCTTACCGCGACGCTGCCACCGCCCGTGGCATTGACCGCCAGGCCGCCAGAACCCAGTACGGTCGTGAGTACCCCGCCCTCCTGGACCTTGAGCCAACCCTGGCTGTCGTTCGAATCGCCGGCGGGCCGATCGATCCACACGCCGGCGGCGCCGCTGCCCGAGCCCCCTGTCACCGTCACGATGTTGCTGGGGGTGCCGTTGCCGATCACGACGTTCGGCGTGGCATTGACGATCTGCGCGAAACCCGTGGCCTGGGCGAAGATGCCGATGCCGTTCGTGCCGGTGGCGGATACCGACCCGCCCAGCAGCGTCACCGAGAAGTTGTCGCTGCCGTTGGTGGACGTGCCGCCGCAGCTCGACTTGCTGCAACCGTTTGCCAACGGCGCCCCCGCGTAGAGCGTCGAACCGTTCAGGATCAGGCCGCCGCCACCCCCCACGCTTTGGGCAAAGATGCCGATGCCGCCGGGGCCGTTGGCGCTGATGTTGGCGTACGAATTAATGACGATCGGTCCGCCGTTGGCGCTGCTGGCGCCGTTCTGGCTGGAAAATGTTGGCTGGTATCCAGTAAACAGCCCCGGCGTCGTATTGCTGCCGTCGTTGACCCGGATAATGCCACCGCCACCGCCGACGGACTGCGCCACGAGCCCCATGCCTGCGACGCCGCTGGCATTGATGACGGAGCCTGAAGTCAGGTTCACGTAGACGCCGCCTCCTGACGCCGCCGACGTGGTGCCCAGGCTGCCCAATTGGGTGGTCGTGCCTCCCGACGCCGCCTGGTTGGCGATGATGTTGCCGCCGCCGCCACCGATGCTTTGCGCCAGGATGCCGTAGGCGCCGTAACCCGATACGCTGACGTAGAGCGGATAGTTCTGGAAGTTCTGGTTGATGTAGACGTTTGCGCCCGAGCCGCTGGAAGCCGTGCCGCCGCCTGCCGTCAGCGCCATGCTGCCCGATACTTGCTTCGATCCGTACTCGGCCCAAACGCTGGATCCAGCGCCCGCGATACCCCCGCCGCCGCCTATGCTTTGTGCGTTGATGCCGTCGGCGAAGGTACCTGCCGTGGAAATCGTGCTGCCGAGATTACCGTCTTCCTGTATGAAGACGTTGCCTCCCGAACCGCCGCTGCCGCCGTTGCCGCCATCGGATCTCCCCAGCGAAATACGCCCTCCCAGGGCATCGGAGCCATCGGCACCCAGACCGCCGCCACCGCCGATACTTTGCGCGACCACACCCGTGGCGCCATAGCCTACGGTTTGCACGGCGCCGCCGTCCTGCAGGTTGACCGTAACGGTTCCACCCGAGCCGCCGCTACCGCCGGCCCCGCCGACGGCGACGTTGTAGGAAGAATTGATTTCAGCCCAATCGCCGCCCTGGCTGGAAGCAATCGCGGTGCCGCCCTTGCCACCGCCGCCGCCGATCGATTGCGCCACGATCCCGTGCGCCCAGTCCCCAGAGCTGGCCGACTGGTTGCCCCCGGCGACAACAGGATTGCCTAGTGTCGAGATCTGCGCCGCCAACCATACCGTTACCGGTCCCCCATCGCCGCCCGCCCCGCCCGTGCCGCCGATGTTTATATTCATCGTCGAGTTTTCCTGCGGGGTCGAACCGTCGTTCAGCCAGCTTGTGACATCGCTGGTGAACTCGCGGCCCTGCATGGCCTGCAGCACCGGATTGTCGCCCGAGCCGTCCGATGCCGACGAACCGCCTATGCCACCACCGCCGCCGATCGACTGCGCCACGACGCCGGTTGAGTCATTGCCGTGGGTCGTGATGGGGGCTGCCACGGACACGGTCACGGTCTGGCCCGAGCCGCCGTTCTTGCTGGTCTTGTTGCCCATGCTGACGTTCATGCCGGGCTTTTGCGTGGGACTGCCGTCCTGCTTGAAAGACTGCGCGACGCTGAACGAGCCCCCCTGCGACGTTCCGCCGCCACCGCCGATCGACTGGGCGATGACGCCCACGGCGGCCGAACCGTAGGTCTGGATGCCGTTGCCGGGATAGAGGTATATCGTGGTGTCGCCGCCGTTGCCGCCGGGCGAACCCTCGCTGCCCAGATTGATCGAAAGCGACGTGGTCGAGCCCGTGCCGAAGTTCTGCGTGTTGCCGGAACCCGTGCCCGCATCGCCACCGCCGCCGCCGATGGATTGCGCCTTGATGCCGGTCGCATAGTCGCCATAGGTCGTGATGGACGTTGGCGGAGCCCCAGTGCCATCCGACCAGAAGCCCCCCCACTGGTCGGTCCCGCCGCCCATGACAACCTGCACCGCCCCACCCGCGCCGGCACTGCCGCCGTTGCCAGATACGGTGGCCGTCAAACTGACGCCGGGCGCCAGACCGGTGGGCGCCGAATCCGAGGTATAGCCGACGGCCGCGGACATGGCCGAAGAGTCGCCGCCGTTGCCGCCGCCCCCGCCGATGCTCTGTACGATGGCGCCGCTGGCGCCGTTGCCCGCCGTGACGATCTTGGCGCCGTTGGACATCGCGAACATGGCAACCCCACCGTTACCGCCGCCACCGCCCTTGCCACCTACCGCCATCGACTCCTGCAGCGACAATTGGCTGCCGTCGGGTTCGATAGGCGTGGCGACGGCGATCGCTTGCGCACTGGCGGCTCCGCCATGGCCACCGCCGCCACCGATGCTCTGGACGACAACGCCATGGCTATCCACCGGTTGCACGTTACAGGCGCCATTCGAGGTGCCGGGGCAGATTCCCGTCGCGGCCGATGATCCGTTGATCAGGCTCGCGCTCTGCCCTGTGGAGATCGAGCCGCCCGTCATATTGATGCCGACTATGCCGCCGTAGCTCGGCGCGCTGCCGCCGGTTCCGCCGACGGCAAGAGAGACCGCGAATGCCGGGCCGACCGACGTGCTCGTGGCTGATCCGCCCGTGCCGCCCCCGCCCCCTATGGATTGGGCAACCAGGCCGACGGATTTATTGCCTGACGTCGTTATGTTCGCGCCGTTGGTGTTGATGGTGACCGCGCCGCCGATGCCCGCAGCGCCGCCCGAGCCACCGATCGCTTCCGTCACGGTGATGCCGGTGGCCACGGCATTGCCGCCATTGCCGCCACCACCGCCGATGGACTGGAACACGACGCCGTGGGCGATATCGCCCACGGTCTTGACGTTGGTGCCGCTGTTCAGGTTGGCGGTGATCACGCCGCCATTTGCCGAGTTGCCGCCGGTGCCGCCGATGGCGACCGAGATGGCGGACGCGCCGCCGCCGTCGCCGCCACCACCGCCGATCGATTGACCCAGCACGCCGATGCCGCCGGCCGCGGTCGTCGTCACGGCGCCGCTGTTGGTGAAGTTGATGGCACCGCCGTCGCTGCCGTTGCCGCCATTGCCGCCCACGGCGGAGATGATGCCGGAGCCCGAGCCGCCCGCGCCCCCGCCGCCGCCGATCGACTGCAACAGAATGCCTTGCGCGCTATCGCCGGCGGTGCTGATGGCCCCGCGGTTCGTCACGTTGATCGTGCCCGCCGCGCCCCCGGCCGCGCCGCTGCCGCCGCCCGAATGGCCAAGCTTCCAGCTGTCTCCCCCCGTACCGCCGGCCCCGGCCAAGGCCTGCACCAGCATGCCCCGCGAAGTCGGACCCGCGGTCGAGATCTTGGCGCCGTTATTGATGGTTATCGTACCCACGTTGCCGCCAACGCCAGCGTTGCCGGCGTCGCCGCCGAAGCCACCGTTATTGCCATTGTTATCGCCGCCCGCGGCACTCAGGCTTTGCGCGAATATGCCCATGGAATCGGTGCCATAGGTCGTCGTGATGCTGGATGCGCTGTCCGTCGTGATGGTGATGTTGCCCGAGTTGCCGCCGTTGCCGCCACCACCGCCATAGGCCTTGCCGGTTCCCGCGTCCGCGTAGCCGCCCTGGCCGCCTATGCCGCCTTCCGAACGCGCGACGATGCCCGGCGAGTTCGAATGATTCGTGGTGATAATGGTTTGCATCAGGGATACGCTGATGTCTCCGCCCGCACCGCCCGCGCCGCCCTGGCCGCCATGGGCGTTGCCGGCGGCTGAGGTGTCGCCCTCGCCGCCGTAGGCGCCCGCGCCGCCCAGGCTCGATGCATAGATGCCAGGCGAACTGGGGGCGTCCGTGGTCAGACCGACGTAATTGCCGCTATTACCCTGAACCGTGATGGTGATGGGGCCCGCGTTGCCGCCCGACCCGCCATCGCCACCATGCGAAGCGGAGGCACCCTTGTCGTGGCTGTATCCCCCATACCCACCCGCCCCGCCGATTTGCGTGGCCGCGATGGCGGGCGAGAAACCTGCCCCGTAGGATTGCGTGGATATCGAAGCGTAGCGGTTCTGGGCATTGAAGCTGATGACTGCTCCGCTCGTGCTCCCGCCGTTGCCGCCGTTCTGCGAAGGATTGCTGTCGCCGCCTTGTTGTGAGGATGGCGTACCGCCGAAACCGCCCGCGCCGCCGGCTCCGTAAGCAACGAAGCCGGGCAGGTAATCGGTGTTGGTCGTGATGCTGGAGTCGGCATGCGTGATCGTCACGAGACCGGCGCTGCCGCCTTGCCCCCCGGAGTTGCCGTTGCCCTGGATGGCGGACCCGGCATTGCCCCCCACGCTGGCGGCGAGCACCGCGGCGCTGGGTAAGCCCGGCTGGTTGGAGGGCGGCGTGCCGTACACGTTGATGTAGAGGTCGCCGTAATACGACAGGTTCACCGAAGCCGCGCCGCCATTGCCACCCCAACCGGCGTTGTTGTTCGAACTCTGGGTATTCGTTCCGCCGCCCTGCCCGCCCGTCGACAGCGCCTGGATGCCGTAAACGCCGCCGTTGCCGCTGCCGGCGTTCTGCCAGGTCCACCAAAGCCTTGCGGCCTGGTTCAACGTGACCTGCACGGGGCCGCCATTGCCGCCGCCGCCCCAATTGCTGCCGTTGCCGCCATTGGAAACGCCCTGGATGATTGCAAACCCGGTGCTTCCCGCCGCGGTGGCGTTGAGATTGTTGTCCGAGCTGGTGATGGTGACGCCTGACGAGGATCCCCCCGGGCCGCCATAATTGGGCGCACCCGAATCGACTGAATTGCCGCCCTGATCCGCTGCCCAGATTGCCGCGCCACTGACCACCTGGCTGCTGGCGTTGACGGTGATGGAGGCGGTATTGGTGATGGAGATACCGTTCGTCGTCGAGCCGCCGGTTGGCGCGGTAGCGCCGACCTGGTTTTCCCAGAGGCCGAATATGTAGCCGCTGCCGTCCACGGCTGACTGACTGATGGCGTAGTTGTTGTTGACCGTGATGCCCGACTGCGCCTGCGCGGCCGCGGCTGGCATGACGGCCAGAAGCGCGCTGATGAGGACGCGGGGTCTGAAAACGCAGGAAGATTGAATGTCCACACTGCTTCTTTTCGTGTCGTGGCCCCCCCGGGTCGTTTCGATTTTCTTATCCCGCCCGCCTTCCACCGACCGCAGCATCTAGCAATCCTTTTTCCAGTTACGAGCCGTCCGTGAGCTGAAGCAATCAGCCTATTCAGCGGCGCAAAGAGACGAAGAGTTTCACTTCACATTGCGAATTGTTAAGTCCGGGACGAGGTTATCAAGAAGCAACTGTGGAGGAACGCACATATTTCTTCAAAGTCGGAACAAAACGACACTTTTGTGGAGAAAGTGGAAACAAGGTGTGAAAGATAAGGACTTGTTTGTGGGCATCCACCCAAGGACACCTGGAGGCGGCGCGAATGCGCACGGAACATCGCTTTTTCCCGCGCACTTTCGTGAGACGCGGCGGTTTGAAATCGTCAATCGTTAAATCGCAGAGGTCGCGAGCGCCTGTGCCATCTTTCTTTACATGCGCCAATGGGCCAAAATCACGGCCTAAACAGGTCCGGGCACGGCGCGACTGGTGGGTCACGCCTTGTGCCTATCCGCCTGGCTCTAAGCGGTGAGATATGTCCCCTTTTGTGCTGATCCAAGACGGCCAACGCCTTACCCTGCAGATGTGCGAATCGCCGCGCGCCAGGTATTCGTGGTTTTTATTTACGGCCGACTGCAGCGATGCCGGGTTCGGGCCGGATCGGCTGATTGCACGCAGCGAAGAGCTTGCCGGCGAGCCAACCGCCAAAAAGGAAGGGATGACTGCCTTGCTGGCCTACAAACGGCACATCGGCTTCGACGCCTTGGGGCGGGATCGGCCTGGTTCGGACGGGAGCATTGCCCACCCCGCTTCCTGGGAGCCAAGGACGATCGATCAACTGGTTGACAGTGTCGGCAGCCGCCTGGATCAACTCGGCACGACGCTCGATCTCATTCGCCGCCGTCTCGCCGACGTGCGCAAGGTCGCCCCGGCTTCCTCGCTGCCACCGAATGCCGACGTGCCGGATGAGCCACAGGCCGTTTCCCACTCGCCCAACACCTGGCGGCTGCTGGAAGGCGGCTTCATGCTGGTTTCACCGGTGGGCATCAAGGTCGCGCTCTCGGCCGCGGAACAACAGTTCCTGTCCGAACTGTTTCGGGCGCCGGAAGCCCATATCACCTACGACCAGGCCTGCCGCGCGCTCGCGGAAAGTTCGGCGGAGCCGGTGAAATCCCACTCTTCCCTCTCCGTGCTGGTGACCCGCTTGCGCGCCAAATGCCGTGAACGCGGATTGGACCTTCCTCTACATACCCTGCGCGGAATCGGCTATCACTTTGCCGCTGATACGGCGGTTTGACCATGTTTGATCATGTTTGAACGTGAGGCCTTCGGTTCACGCAATGAGGTGGACCGCCTCCCCATGCACAGGCAAAAAAAAACGTGTAAAACGTCAGCACCTGAATCTGGAAGTCGACGCTCATGCTCAAGCCCGTGGTCCGTTGCGGATTAACCGCCCTCGCTCTGTTGTTGCCGATTTGTGCTTCGAGCGCGCCGGCGGCTTCCCGGGTTTCCTCCGAAGTGCCGCCCTTCGACTTGACCTGCAAATACGACCCGTCGGCAGCCGCCAAGGAAAGCAGCGGTAATGGCATTCCGGCCGCAGCCGGTGCCGGCGATGCATTCTTCGACGGTAGCTTGAAGTGGGACGGCAAGAACCTGGCGCTATCCGGCTCGATGATCATGAATCCGCTCGATTCCCTGGTATTCAGGAACAATCACGGGCCATACATGGTCGATCACCCGCAGGCCAAATCCTTGAACCGGCGGGAATTCGGCGCGCCGGGCGGGGTCGCGGTCTCTGTCGGATTTTCAGCGCAGCGCCCCTCCAAGGCTGAAGGGAAGGAAAAGACCGAAGAGTTCTACTCGGTCACGTTGCAGTTCGAAAAAGGCAAGCTGGCGTACATGGAAGTGACCGGCGCCTCTTTCGAACAGGGTGTGCTGATCGACGCGGGCAAGGCCAACAGCAGGCACTGCGTCACCACCTTGAGTCCCGCGTAACGATTGCGGGCATCACACCAC
The DNA here is from genome assembly GCF_021325795.1 of Bordetella sp. LUAb4. Lineage (GTDB taxonomy): Bacteria > Pseudomonadota > Gammaproteobacteria > Burkholderiales > Burkholderiaceae_B > Bordetella_C. Next base: position 354,096 of record NZ_JAHPZX010000004.1, read on the forward strand.
GCCCGGGAGCGCCATCTCAACGCCGGCTTTTTCCAGTTCGAACTGGCATTGCTCGAAGCCGGTCGCGGGCACGCGCTCGCCATCCCTGTCCAGTATCTCCGGCATGCGGCCGCGGATTGCCGCCGCGGCGTCGTGGGTGGAGTCCAGCGCATTGCCGGCGAATATGCCCGCCGTCATCGTGATGTTGGCGCTTTCCACGCTACCGCCGCCCGCCAATAGAATGCGGCGCGTCGGTGCGTCCTCCCCCACCAGCGCGACCAATGCCGGGCTGACAGCCGCGGGGGCCAGATGCGCCAGCGCTTCTTCGGTCAAAACCCCTTGCGTCATGGCCGTGGCGGCGGTCGGCGCCAGGCAGTTCACCCGGATGCCATAGCGCTCGCCTTCCAACGCCAGGGTCTGCATCAATCCGACCAGTGCCATCTTGGCCGCGCTGTAATTGGCCTGGCCGAAATTCCCATACAGGCCCGACGACGACGTCGTCATCACGATGCGGCCGTAGCGCTGCGCCCGCATGGTCTCCCAAACGGCTTTGATGCAATGCACGCTGCCCATCAGATGCACTTCCAGCACTTGGCGGAAATCGTCCAGGGACATCTTGGCGAAACTCTTGTCGCGCAGGATGCCGGCGTTGTTGACGAGAATGTCCACCCTGCCCCAGGTTTCGATGGCCTGCGCCACCATGTCTTCCATGGCGGCGTGGTCAGTCACGTCACCGCCAACGGCCATCGCCATGCCACCCGCGCGAGTGATCTCGTCGGCCACGGCCCGGCCCGGCGTACCGGCCTGCGCGCCGGCGATATCGTTCACCACCACGCGGGCGCCCTGCCGTGCCAGTTCAATAGCGTGTGCGCGGCCCAGGCCACTGCCCGCGCCGGTTACGACGGCGACGCGGTCTTGCAGGTATTTCGTCATGAAAATTCCTTCAGTTCAATATCAGATCGCGGTCGCCGCCGCGCCCTTCAATCCCAGCATGGCGCGCGCTTCGTCCGGGGTGGCGATTTCCAGGGACAGCGCTTCCAGGATGCCGCGGATCTTGGTCACCTGTTCCGCGCACGAGGTTGCCAGCTTGCCCTTGGCGATGTAGAGGCTGTCTTCCAGCCCTACCCGCACATTGCCGCCCATGATGGCCGCCATGGTGACCAGCGGCAATTGGTGGCGGCCGGCGCCCAGCACGGAAAAGCGATAACCGTTGCGGCCGAACAGCCGATCAGCCGTGGTGCGCATCGTGACCAGGTTCTCCGGATCCGGCCCCAGGCCACCCAGGATGCCGAAGATGCTCTGGATGAACAGCGGTCCCTGAATCAAGCCTTCATCGACGAAATGCGCCAGGCTGTACAGATGTCCTACGTCATAGCATTCGAACTCGAAGCGCGTACCGCAGTCGTCGCCCAGGACCTTGAGGATATGCCGGATGTCCTTGAAGGTGTTGCGGAAGATCAGGTCTTCCATGCCTTCTATATAGGGTTTCTCCCAGTCGTACTGCCATTCGGAGATGCGGCGCGCGGCGGGATGGATGGAGAAATTCATCGAGCCCATGTTCAGCGAACACATCTCCGGCTTGGCGCGCAAGGGATAGGCCAGCCTTTCTTCCAGCGTCATGCGGGTGCTGCCGCCCGTCGAGATATTGATCACGGCATCGGTGGCGTCGCGGATGCGGGGCACGAAGGCCTCGAACACCGCGGGGTCCGGCGTGGGCCGGCCGTCGCGCGGATCGCGTGCATGCAGGTGCAGGATGGCCGCGCCGGCGCGCGCCGCATCGATCGCCTGCTCCGCGATCTGGTCCGGTGTCAGGGGCAGATGCGGGGACATGGTCGGCGTGTGGACCGAGCCGGTGACCGCGCAGGAGATGATGACCTTGTCGTGGGAGCGCGTTGAGGTGTTGGTTCCAATGCTCATCTGGGTGCCTTTTTGACCGCTGGTCTGAGTATTTGTCTGGCTGCTCGTCATGGCTGTGTTTCTAAGGCTGTGTTTCTAAGGCTGTGTTTCTAAGGCTATGCTTCCAAGCCTATGCTTCTCAAGGCTATGCTCTCAAGCTATTTTCATTGGTGAAATTGGATGCAGCTGCGTGCCGTCCTGGCTGGGCGCTATACGGCCAGCCACTGCGAAACCAGGGCTTCGTTCGAACCCAGTTCCTCTGGATGGCCCTCGAAGACAATGCGCCCATGTCCCATCACGCACACGCGCGTGGACACCTTCAGGGCAATGGTCAGCTTCTGTTCCACCAGCAGTACCGACACGCCCTTGCGATGCATGTCCTGGATGCACTCCCCCACCTGCGTCACGATCTTCGGCGCCAGGCCTTCGGTAGGCTCGTCGATGAGGATCACCAGCGGGTTGCCCAATAGCGACCGGCACATGGTGAGCATCTGCTGTTCGCCGCCGGACAAGCTGCCCGCCTTGGTGTTGCGGCGCTCCTTCAAGCGCGGGAAGTAGTCGAACATCTGCGCCATCGTCCAGTGATGAGCGCCCGGCACGGGCCGCTGCTCGCCCATGCGCAGGTTCTCATCCACCGTCAGGTTGGCGAAGACTTCACGTTCTTCGGGCACATAGGCCAGGCCCGCGCGGCAGATGGCATAAGGCCGCGCCCCGGCCAGCTCGCGCCCGCGCAGCTGTATCTGGCCCGACGTCGGCGTCACCAGGCCCATGATGGTCTTCATGGTGGTGGACCGGCCCGAGCCGTTGCGGCCCACCAGGCTGACCACTTCATTGGCGCCCACGCGCAGGTCGACGCCATGTAGCACGTGGCTCTTGCCGTAGTGGGCGTGCAGGTTCCGCACGTTCAGCAATGTCATATCCGTGGCGCTCATGCGGTCACCTCGTCGCCCAGGTAGGCTTCGCGCACGGCGACATCGGCGCGTATCGCTTCCGGTGTGCCGGTGGCGATCACCTGGCCGTAGACCAGGACGCTGATGCGGTCGCTCAAGGTGAACACCACGTCCATGTCGTGCTCGACGATCATCAGGGTGCGGCCGGCCGTGGTTTCGCGGATCAGCTGCGCGGTATAGGCCGTCTCTTCGTGCGACATCCCGGCCATCGGCTCGTCCAGCAGGATCAGGCGCGGGTCGGAGGCCAGCGTCATGGCTATTTCCAAGGACCGTTGTTCCGAATACGCCATCTCGCCGGCGATGGTGGCCGCTTTCGGACCGAGACGCACCAGCTCCAGCAATCGTCCGGTTTCCTCGCGGATCCGCTTGTCGCGGTCGATGAATTTCCAGAACGCGTACTGCACCCCATGGGCCCGCAACACTGCCAGGCGCACGTTCTCGAAGGTGGTCAGCCTGGGGAAGATGTTGGTGATCTGGAACGAGCGCGTCAGGCCCATGCGATTGATCGCCTGCGGCGACCGTCCACCGATGTCGCGATCTTCGAATCGGATGGCACCCGATGACGGCGCGAGCTGGCCGGATATCAGGTGGAATAGCGTGGACTTGCCCGCGCCATTGGGGCCGATCACGGCATGCCGCTCGCCGGCGCGTATCTGCAGGTCCACGCCACGAATGATTTCCGTTGCGCCGAAGGCTTTGCGCAGGCCGGTCAGGGCAAGAATGGGGGAAGCCACCGCGGGGGACATAGGCCGGGTCATAGCCGGGTTCATAGCCGGGTTCATAGCCGGGTTCATGGCCGGGTTCATAGCCGGGTTCATGGCCGGGCTCTGAGTGGGATCCATCGACGAGCTCATACCAGCGTCTCCTTGTTCGCAGCGCGATGCGGCGGCGCGCCCGCTGGTGCTTGCTCCCCGGCCGCAAGCTGATCCAAGCGGCCCAGGCGCCTGCGCGCGGCCCACAGGGACACTGCGCCGCCGGCCAGCAACAGCGCTGGAATCAGCCAGGTCAGCAGCGCGCGCGGATGCCAGGCGCGGTCGAACAGCGAGATGTCGGGCCAGGGTTTGGCGGGATTGAGCTGTACCAGGGAACGATAGTCCTGCGAAAACAGGCGTTGCAGCAACTCCACCAGGAACACCACGCCACCTGCCAGCAGCATGGCGCCCACGATGGCCAGCACGAAGACCCCCACGACCTGCCCCAGGCCATGGCGTTCGCGCAGCCGTCGCGCCAAGCCGAACAGGCCGCTCAAGCCGGTAGGCATGAACATCATGACCAGCACGAACAGGATGCCTTGGTAAAGCAGCCAGGACCGGGTCAGATCGGAAACGGCATAACCGAAGAAGGTCATCAAGGCCGCGCCCAGCGCCGGTCCCAGGAACACCTGGACGCCGCCGATATACGTATTCAGTACCGCCGCCGCGGACAACGAGGGATCGAACAGCACGTAGTTGGCGGATTCGTTGGAGATCACTTGCAGTCCCCCCGCCATGCCGGAGAACATCGCCGAGATGGCGAATACCGCCGTGCTCAGGCCATGCACGTTGTAGCCGAGGAAGCGCAGCCGATGGCTGTTCTCGCGTAGCCCCACGGTAAGCCGGCCCAGCGGCGTGCGCGTGTACAGATACAGCAGCACCATGGCCAGCACTACCCACGCCAGCGTCAGGTAGTACACCTGGGTGGTGGAGCCGAAATCGAAACCCCAGGCCGGCATGCGCATGGTGGATACGCCTACCTCGCCGCCGAACACGCCTTTCAGGTGGGGCGCCAGCGAGTGGACCAGCTCCGCGATGGCCAGCGTGATCATCGCGAAATACGTGCCGCTGCGCTTGGTGGCGAACCAGCCGGCGATACCGCCGAAGATCAAGCCGCCCACCGCGCCGGCCAACGGCATCAGCGGCGTGGGCACCAACCCTTCCCCGCCCAGCGCGTTCATGGCGTGCACGGTAGCGAAAGCACCGACACCGAAATACGCCGCATGTCCGAAAGACAACATGCCCGCCTGGCCGCACAGCAGGTTGTAGGCGGACGCGAACAGCGCCGCGATGAGCATCTGGATGGCCGCGTTCAGCAGCCCTTGCGACAGTAGATAAGGCAGGGCCGCGAGCAGCAGCACGCCTGCCAGGCAGGCCGTCAGCCAATGATGATTCCACCGGTAATGCGTCGATCCGTGAGTCTGGGCGTTCTTCATTGCATCACTCCTTCTCGCCCATCAGCCCGCCGGGGCGCAGCAGCAAGACCAGCAGCATCAGCGCAAAGGGCAAGGTAGCGGCCAGGCTGCTGACCTTGAGCGTCAGCAAGCCACCCACGCCGCGCGCCCAGTCGCCCGCGCCGAGTAGATCGAACAGATCCGCCAGGCTGCGGTCCACGCCTACCGCCATGGAGGTGATGATGCCGATCAGCAGCGAAGCCAGCATCGCGCCCGGCAAGGATCCCAGGCCGCCGACCACGACGACCACGAACACCATCACACCGAGCTCCAGCGCCATATTCGGATTGGTGGTGTAGAACGCACCGGCCACCGCGCCGGCCAGGCCCGCCAACGCGGCGCCGGCACCGAATACGCCCATGAAGACCAAGGGCACGTTATGTCCCAGGGCTTCGGCCATATTGGGCCGGTGTATGGCGGAACGCACGACGATGCCGACCCGGGTACGGGTCAGCGCCAGATAGATGGCGATGAACATGGCGATGGCGATGCCGCCCATGATCAGGCGGTAGGCCGCGTACTGCGTGCCGCCGATGCTGAAGGCGGGAAAGTCCAGCGCGCTTGGCAAGTGGTAGTCGACGGGGTAGTTGCCGTAGAACAGCTTGATGGACTCGGCGATGATGAAGGACAGGCCGAAAGTGAGCAGCAATTCGTGGGCGTGGCCGTGGCGATGCACCCGCCGCAGGAAGTAACGCTCCACCACGACGCCTACCAGGCCCACCAGCACGGGCGACAGGATCACGGCTGGCCAGAAGCCGATCAAGCCTTGCAACGTGTAGGCGAAGTAAGCGCCCAGCATGTAGAACGAGGCGTGGGCGAAGTTCAACACGCCCATCATGCCGAAGATCAGGGTCAGGCCGGCGGAAACCATGAACAGCAGCAATCCGTAGATGATGCCGTTCAACAGGGAGAATAGGAGTTGTTCCATGGAGTCCCGACGGCAATCCTGGGCGGCCAATCAATGGGATTGGCGGCACAGGACTGCCAGATGAAAATTGCAAGGCGGGTATGCTGAGGCGCCAAACGCCGGGACTCAAGCTCAGGCGTGACACCTGATATCAATCCCGGATGTTGAACCTTGCTCAACCCGGCCGTTTCATCTTGCAGGTGGCCTGCACTGGCGTGGACGCCTGCTCCGCCGTCAGCAGCAGCACCGGCTTGAAGCCCATGTCGGTGCCATCCACCTTGAACTTCGCATCGCGGGCGACGGTCGACACCACGATAGGCAACTGCGCCTGGTGGTCGGCCGCCCGCATGCTCATCTCGCCCATGGGCGTCGGAATGCGGGTGGTCTCCAGCACTTTGGCGAACTCGTTGACGTTCAGCGCGCCGTTCTTCGCCGGCGTGTGCTTGAGCGCTTCGGCCACCATCTTCATGCCGTACACCGTCTGCGGTTCGACGAACACCGGCACGTGGCCGGTCTTGGCCTTGTAGTCTTCGATGAACTTTTCGCCTTCCGGGCCATTGGCTTCGGCATTGAAGGTGTGCGCCACGAAATTCCCCAGCGCCAGGTCGCCGGCATTGGCGATATTGCCGGGCTGGTCCAGATACACCGTGCCGTAGCGCGCCTTCAGCCCCGCCGCCTTGGATGCCTTCATCAGCAGCAGAAGATCGTTGGACCAGTTGCCGGTGATCACCGTTTCCGCGCCGGATGCCGCGATCTTGGCGACGTAGGGTGCGAAATCCTGGATTTTGTTGACGTCGTGCAGCGTTTTCTCCACCACCGTATAGCCGCCCTCCTTCTGGAAGTCGACGGTGGCCTGCTCCATGTCCTGGCCCCAGGAATAGTTCTGGTTGATGGCGTAGACCTTGGTGCCCAGGGCGTTGGCTTTCTTCATGCCTTCGATCAGGGACTTGGTGCGCACCTGCGCATTACCGGCGAAGCGGAAATGGTAGAAGCTGCACTTGTCGCCGGTCAGCTCCAGGGCCTCGGCGCCCATATTGATGTAGACCATTTCCTTGCCGGGATTGCGCAGGTTGTACTTGCGCACGTCTTCGGTGATCTGCCCGCCGATGGCCGACGACGCGCCCTGCACGACGATGCTGACACCGTCCGCGGCGGCGGCCTTCAGCTTGTCCGCGGCGCCGGCAGGACCGCCCTGATTGTCGTATTCCAGCAGTTGCACCGGCTCGCCGTTCCAGCCGCCGGCCGCGTTGATCTGGTCGATGGTGTAGCGCACGGCCGCGCGGTAAGCCTGGCCCGTGGAGGCCTGCGGACCGGACAGGGTCTCGACCAGGCCGATCTTGACCGGCGCCGCGGCGGCCGGCATGGCTGCCAGCGCGGCCGTGGCGGCCGTGGCGGCCGTTGCCGCGATAGCCAGGAAGTGGCTTTTTTTCATGTTTGTCTCCTCGTGTTTTTAGTGAGGCGGTCGGGCGGGTTTACCTGCCCCGGCAATCCGCTTGTGTTCGTACTTGTGTTCGTGCGTGTTTGTACTTGCTTGTGCTTGCTTGTGCTGCAGATCAACCTATGCGATGCGCACGTCGTGTGCAGGCGCCCTACCTTCTTCAGAGGTATTCGATGTTGCCGTCCACGCTGATCGCCTGGCCGGTGATGTTGCGCGCCGCCGGCGAGCACAGGAACAAGGCCATCGCGGCGATATCGTCGGTGGTGACCATGCGGCGCAAGGAAATCTTGCGTAGGTATTCCTCGCGCATGGCATCCGCCGACACGCCGGCCGCGGCCGCCCGCGCACCGATGACGCCGTTCATACGTTCGCCTTCCACCGTGCCCGGCAGAATAGCGTTGACGCGCACGCCCTGCGGTCCCAGTTCGACGGCCAGCGACTTCATCATGCCGATCAGCGCCCACTTGGTGGACGCGTAAGGGGTGCGCAAGGCATAGCCCAGGCGGCCGGCCACCGAGCTCATGGCGATAAGGCAGGGATCCTGGCTGGACGCCTTCAGCAAAGGCACCGCGCGGTTGGCGAAGTAGAAATGGCTGTTCAGGTTGACGGCTATGGTGCGTTCCCAGTCCGCCCGGGCGATGTCCTCCACTGCCCCGGTAGGACCGGCGATACCGACGTTGTTCACCAGCACGTCCAGGCCGCCCAAGGTGCCGCGGACATCGTCGAAAACCGTGTCGACGTCGCGGGCCACGGCGGCATCGGCCACACTGGTGGTGATTTCGGGAAATTCGGCCGCCAGGCGGTCCAGGGCCGCCCTGTCGATGTCGCACACATGCACCCGCGCGCCGGCCTCGCGAAAGCCGCGGGCCACCGCCGCGCCGATGCCCGATGCCCCCGCGCTGACCAGCACGCGCAGGCCCCGCACCGGCCGCAACCTATCGATGACGCTCATATTCACCTGCCTGTCTCCTTGATCTTGTAGCAGCAGTGTCGGGGGAATGCGGCGCCGGGGCTATGTGCAATATGCACATAGAAACTGAACAGTTGATATGATGTTCGCACTTCGGCGTCCTGATTCTTGGCGGGGCTTCGGCCTGGGCCTCTGCCCAGACCCACGCCGGATTCATCCTCGACGTCCTTACCTGAGTTCTCACCCGGTTTCTACCCATGCACGCGGAATCGCTCACCGCCGACCTGCTCGCCCTGCTCAATGGCAATGCCCCCACGCAGGATTTCGCCGCGCGCCTTGCAACGCTCGAGGCCTTGCCGGATGGGATGCAAGGCAAGCCTGGCCTGATCGAACTGGCGCGCATGGCGATGGCGCTACGCAACCGGCTCGACCAGCACGAACAGCGCGAACGGGGCATGCTGGCCGTCATCGAGTCCGCGCAAGACCTGTCCGCGCGGCTGGACCTGCCGGAACTGCTGAAGGCCATCGTTACCCGTGCGCGCGATCTGCTGCGCGCGCACCTGTGCTGGCTCACCATCTACGATGCCGACCTGGGTGAATTCAAGGTGGTGGTGGCCGATGGCGCCATCGCCGCGCGCACCGGCAAGATGACGGCGAAGCGCAGCCTGGGCGTGGCGGGCATCGTCATGTCGACGCGCATGCCCTTCTCCACCCCGGACTATCTGCATGACAATCGGTTCGCCCATGATGCGGACCTGGACGACATCTTCCGCGACGAGGGCGTCGGTGCGCTGGTGGGCGCGCCCTTGATCTGGAACGACACGGTCATCGGCCTGTTGTTCGTGGCCGACCGCTACCACCGCACGCACACGGCGCTGAACGTGTCCATTCTCTGCACCTTGGCCACGCACGCGGCGGTGGCCATCAACAACGCCAAGGCCTTCGCCGATGCCCAGGCCGCCGTCGAACGCGCCGACCATGCGCGCGCCGAACTGGAACGGCATGCGCAGGACGTGCAGGCGGCGGTGGAGGCGCATGAACGGCTGACGTCGCTGCTCGCGCGCGGTGCTTCCCTGGGCGAGCTATGCCAGTCGGTCGCGCAATTGCTGCAAGGCAGCGTACTGGTGCTGGACGAGGCGCAGCAGGTGCTCAGCCGGGCCGATGCGCCGGACGGCGCCGGCACCGCGGCCAGCCAGTACCAACCCTACGGGCCACACAGTGCGGACCTGACGCGGGCCCTGCGCGAAAGCCGCCGCGCCGGCCGCTCGATGATTGCCTATGAACGTGATGGCGAGCTTTGCCGGGCGATCGCCGTCATCGGCGGCGACGGCGTGCTGGGCGCCGTCCTGCTGTTCCGGCGGGAAGACCTGCGCGACAGCTTCGTGCGGACCTTCGAACGCAGCAGTAGCGTGATCGGCACGGTGCTGCTGTCGCAGGAGCGCATGGAGGCCAGCAAGAGCCGCGCGGAGTCGGAACTGCTGCAGTCCCTGGTCTCGCCGCGCCAGGGCGAACCGGCGCTGGCGCGCGACCGGGCCGAACGTGTCGGGCTGGACCTGACGCAGCCGCTGATGTTGATGCTGGTCGAGCTTGAGCACGCCGAGGCCGGTTTCATGGCGCGCCGTCTGCGTGCCGCGTTGAAGCCGCCCAGTGGGGGGCTGCCTGGTTTCGTGCTGGACGAACTCGACGGGGTCCTGACGTTCGTCTGCGGCGCCGCGCAGGCACAGGCGCTGGGCAAGGCCATGGAGGACCACGCACGGCGTGCCGCGGGCGCCGCCTATTGCGGCGTGCTGTCGCGCCCCGTGCACAGCGCCGCCGAGTTGCCCGCACTGTATGCGGCATTGCGGCGGGCGCTGGCGGTGGTGGACCGTCTGGGTATGCGGGGCCGCATCGTCGCCCAGAACGAGATGGCGGTTTACTCGATCCTGTTCGAAACCCAGGATGGCACCCGCCTGGCCCAGTTCCTGGATGCCACCATCGGTCCTTTGGTCGACCACGACCGCAAGCGTGGCACCGAGCTGGCGTCCAGCCTGCTTGCCTATCTGGATAATCGGCAGAACGCGTCGGTCACCGCCACGCAACTGGGCATCCACGTCAACACCATGCGCCAGCGCCTGGCCAGCATCGGTTTGCTGATCGGCGCGGCCTGGAACGACACCCATCGTGCCTTGGAGATCCATCTGGCCTTGCGCCTGTGGAGCCTGGGCGTGGCGCAGTCGCCAGGGGCAACCCCATAGCGGCGCACGGTATGATTGCGGGTTGTCTGCGGACCAACGAATCCAGGAGCAATACTGCAGTGAGTGACATCGAGATCCCGGACGCGGATACGCCCGAAGACCGCAAGATTCAGGAACCCCGCTTGTGGCGTGACGACGGCTGGTCCGCGCGAGTCATCAAGAACGAGGACGACGACGGCTGGGCCGTGGAAATGACCCAGGAGGGCCAGTCCGAGCCGGCCTTGGTCGGGCCGTGGACCATGGGCCGCGACAAGAAGAACCCCAAGCCGCTCGACCCGCCGGCCTTCCATACCCTGGTCAAGACCGCCAACGAAGTGTTGCGCCGCCACGAACAGCAATTGCACGCGACGCTGCACAAGAGCGTGAAGATCGATGCCGCCGAGGGGCGCGTGACGGTGAAGCTGGACATCGTGCCCGAGGAAGACGAACCCTATGCCGTGTTGAGCGCCTACGACGAGCTGGGCGAGAAGCTGGCCGAGATTCGCGTGTCGCCGGCTTACAAGCTAAGCGTGCAGCGGGCCTCGGACTGGGCCGCCGGCGGTTTCGGCAACAGCGGCTGATCGGCCGGCTTCAGCCATTCAGGCGCACTGCTGTCCAGCGGCCCACTCTGTCAGGCCGCTGGTCGGCACGTCGGCGGGCGGCAGCAGAAAACAGATGACGTGCCCGCTGTCCACCAGGCCCAGCACCGCCCGCTGACCCTGCGCCAGGCCGGCGGGCAGCGCTGCCGCCGGCGCGATCGCCGACACGACCGCGATGGTCGCGTCCAGCACCCGGCCCTGGACCTTGCGCGCATCGGGGTAAGCGCCTTCGATCGAAGCGCTTTGACCTATGCCGAACGCGCCGCCCTGCTCCGGTTTCACGCTGGTAATCTCGATAGGCACATAGTGCACCGGCTTGCGGCCCGCGGCGCCTTGCCACAGCAAGGGCTTCGAGTTTGCGAATGACGACATGACGGATCGCTCCAGGTTGGACTGCGTGGCACGCGCCGGCGGCGGCACCAGCGTTGTTCCTGCGCCCAATGCGAACGCCGCCGCGGTCAATAGGTACTTCATTCTGCCTCCTCGATCGTGATGCAAGGCCGTATCTCCAGTCCCGCCGTTGGCCAAGGGAAAGCCGCGTATAGTGGCGCCTGGCTTCGCGGCCGATTATGCCGCGTTGCTTTACATGCTGCCAGTTGAAGGCCGGAGACTGGGTGCCGCCGCCGCGTGTCCCTGCGCGGGCTGAGCCTCGCCCTTATAAAAATGACTGTTCCAGTACGCCACCCCTCGCCACTCGCCGGCATTGCCTGCCTGGTGGCGGGCATCTTCTGCCTTACCGTGAGCGACGCCCAGGCCAAATGGCTGGGACAGTTCTACAGCCCGATCCAGATTCTGTTCATGCGCGCCATGATCGCGCTGCCGGTGGTGCTGGCCGTGGTCGTGGCGATCGGCGGGCGGCGCAGCCTGCGCACGCAATACCCCCGCATACACCTGCTGCGCGGCGGCCTGAACATGGTGTCGGCCAGCTGTTTCTATATCGGGCTGCAGCATTTGCCGCTGGCCGAGAATACCGCCATCGCCTTCGCGGCGCCGCTGTTCGTCACCGCGCTATCGGTGCTGGTACTCAAGGAAAAAGTCGACAGGGCCCGCTGGATAGCCGTGGCCGCGGGCTTCGTCGGCGTATTGATCATCGTGCGGCCCACCTCATCGAGTTTCGATGTGGCCGCGCTGTGGCCGCTGGTTACCGCGCTCTTGTATGCGGTGATGATGACGACGGCGCGCGCGATCGGTCGCGGCGAGAGCATGTTGACGACCATGTTCTACATCGTCGCCGCGCAGTGTGTCTGGAGCGCCCTGGTCGCCCCGTGGTTCTGGACGGCGCCGCAGTGGCAGCACGCCCCTTACTTCGCCGGCATCGCCCTGTGTTCGACCTTGGGGCTGACGCTGATCACCCAAGGCTTCCGTATCGGTCCCGCTTCCGTGGTCGCGCCCTTCGACTACACCGGCCTGATCTGGGCCACCTTGCTTGGCTGGATCATCTGGAACGAGCAGCCCGACCTGGTGGCCTATCTGGGCGCCCTGTTCATCGCGGGCAGCGGTGTTTATATCGCCCTGCGAGAGACGCGGAACACGCGGCGGCAGGGAGCCGCAAGCTGAGCAGGCGGCGGGCTGAATCCTGAATAAAGGGTCGCCCTGTCCAAATAGCAGGACCAGGATCGCAAAAAATACTGGAAATTTTTTGCCACAAGTCTTCACAAATCGATTTAAATTGGGTTCAATCGCAGCCTGCGCGCTCCGACGCGAACTTTTCGAGGACGACTTGCTGTGCAAACCCCTGCCTTTCTGCTCGAAACCTCCTACCGCCGCGTCGATCGCGCCATGCTGCCACTCCTGTGGGCCTTGCTGGTGGTGACGCTTTTCCTGGCGCCGCAATATGGCCGGTGGACTTCCGCCCTTGCCGTCGGCATACCGGCCGCCCTGCTTCCCTCCCTGTTGATCGTCTGGTTGCCCGCCCAGTTGATCACGCGCCTGACCGTCGCCACGGCGCTGATGACCTTCGCCGCCCTGCAGATCCATCTGACCAGCGGCCTGGCCGAAATGCACTTCGGTGTGTTCGTGCTGCTGTCCCTGCTGCTGGCCTACCGCGATTGGCGGCCGATTCTGTGCGCGGCGATCGCCATCGCCTTGCACCATGTGACCTTCAACTACCTGCAGCAATGGGGCTACGACGTCGCGTGTTTCACCACGCCGGGCCTGGGTGTGCTGGCGCTGCATGCGACGTATGTGGTAGTTCAGGCATGTGCGCTGGGCTGGCTGGCCTGGCGTATGGAACGAGACGCGATGACGGCCGAAGAGCTGGCGCGCTTGAGCGCCCATCTGGGGCACGAATCAGGCCGCTTCGATCTGCGTTTCGGTGGCATGGCAATGAACAGCCCGCTGGCGGGATCCTTCAAGTCCACCATGGACGCCGTGCACCGGACCATGCGCCACGTCAGGGATAGCGCCGTGGTGATATCGTCCGCCTCGCGTGAACTGCAGCAAGGCTACGGCCAGTTGGCCGAGCGCACCCGTGCCCAGGAAGCTTCCCTGGGACGCACGGTAACGTCCATGGGCGCCCTGGCGGACAACGTGCACAACAACGCAAGCAACGCCAACAAGGCCGCTGATCTGGCGGTGGCTGCCCGTGACGTGGCCGGCACCGGCAGCCAGGCCGTGACCGAAGTCGCCGGCGTGATGGGCGAGATCCGCCAGGAAGCGCAGAAGATATCCGAGATCACGGGCCTGATCGACAGCATCGCGTTCCAGACCAATATCCTGGCCCTGAATGCCGCGGTGGAAGCCGCCCGCGCCGGTGAAAGCGGCCGCGGTTTCGCGGTGGTCGCGTCCGAAGTCCGGGCGCTGGCTCAGCGCAGCGCGACGGCCGCCAAGGACATCCGCGGCCTGATCACCGCGTCGCTGGACAAGACCGATAATGGCGCGCGCAAGGCCAACGATGCCGCCGCCGTCATGGGCGACATCGTCACCAGTGTCGAACGCGTGTCCGTCATCGTGGCGGAAATCGGCGATGCCACGCAGGCGCAGCGCGGCGGCATCGCGGATGTCAACGCGGCGGTGGCCGAGATCGACGAACTGACCCGGCACAACTCCGCCTTGGTCACCGCGGCCTCCGGCGCATCGGCCACGCTCGAAGGCGAAGCCGGTACGTTGATGCAGGCGGTGGGCTTGTTCAGGCTGTACGACGGCGCCCAGGCCGTGGGCAGCGAGCAGGATCCTTACGGTGAATACGAGGATGAGGACGGCGGCGAAGAGGATTACGCCAGCGCCAGGCCCCTGCTGACGGCCTGATTTATCGGACGACCTTCAGCGGACGACCTTTAGCGCACGACCCTCGGCGCACGACCTCCAGCGGACGGTCCCTTCCTGGACCGTCCTTTACCGGAGGACCCCTCACTCGACGATGCGGTTCGTCAGTTCACCGATGCCGTCCACCCGCGCCGTCACCACATCGCCCACGTTCAGGCAGCGGGGCGGGATGGCGGCGTAACCGACGCCCTTGGGCGTGCCCGTCGAAATGATGTCGCCAGGCAGCAGGGTCAAGCCCGCCGACAATTGCGCGATGACGGCTTGGACATTGAAGATCATTTCGTCCGTATTGGCGGACTGGCGTAGTTCGCCATTGACCTCCAGTTCCAGCCGCTTGGCATTGGGATCGCCGAACACCGACTTGTGCACGATGACGGGACCCATGGGGCAAGTCGTGTCCAGGCCCTTGCCCTTGAACCACTGGCCGTGGCGGCGCTGCAGGTCGCGCGCGGTCACGTCGTTGACGACGGTATAGCCGAAGACATGGTCCAGCGCGTCAGCCTCGGAAATATTGACTCCGCGCTTGCCGATGACGATGGCCAGTTCCACCTCGTAGTCCAGGCTGTTGGTCAGCGCGGCATGCCGGTTCACGTCCCAGCCATGGCCGACGACGGCCGTGGAAGGCTTGGTGAAGAACTCGATCGCTTCCGGGAAGGTGTTGGGCGCGATGCCTTTGGCGATGTTGCCTTCGATGATGTGCTCGCGGTAGTTCCTGCCCACGCAAAACACATTGCGCCGCGGCTGCACCGGGGGCAGATAACGGATCTGCTCCTGCTCCACCACATGCGCCGCGTTGGCGGGATCACGCGCCAGTTCGGCCAAGGCTTGCAGGGGCGTTTCGTCGGCATCGATCAGGGCTTCCAGCGTCAGCGGCAGGCTCGCCGCGGGGCTGGAAGGATGAGCGTGCACGGCCGCCGTGACGTTGAAGATCTTGCCGTTGTCCAGGGCGATGCCCAGTTGCGGACCTTGGCCTTGCTGGCGTGTGTCGGTAAAGGACAGGAATTTCATGGGGATGGCACTCAGGATGGGAAGTGGGAAGGATCGAGGGACTGCTTGACCGCGTCGAGGATCGCGCGCACGTGCGCACGCGCCAGCCTTTCCGCGGCTTCGGGATCGCGTTGGTGTATCGCTTCGATGATGGCAAGGTGATCGCTCAAGGACTGCTCGCGCCGCTGCAAGCGGGCGATGACCTGCCGCCGCGCGCTGGTCTGCCGGTGTCCGAACGATTCCCAGATGCGCTCCAGCAGGCCGTTGCCCGACAGGCGCATGATGTCCTTGTGGAAGGCGACGTTGGCCAGGGCGTAGGCCTCGTCGTCATCGCGCGGCTGGGATGCCGTCAGGAACGGTGCGAAGATCGCGCGCAACTGCTCCACATCCCGCCCGGATGCATTGAGCGCCGCCTCGCGTGTGGCCAGCCCTTCCAGATGCTCGCGAATCTGCAGCCATTCCAGATACTCCGCGTCGGTCACCGGCATGAGCAGCGCTCCCCTGCCCGGCCGCAGATGAACCATGCCCATGCCTTCGAGCCGGATCAAGGCCTCGCGGACTGGCGTGCGGCTGACGCCCAGTTGCTCGGCCAGCGCCTCCTCGCCGATACGCACCGGCTCCTTGAGGCCTTCACGCAGGGATTTCAAATGCTCGTTGACCGCGTCGAAGACGCGCGCGCGTCCGGCATCGGGGGGAGTCTCTCTCACCATGTTCTGTGTGCGGCGGTAGATTAGTTCGCACAAGTATATGCATTTGTATACAGGATGACAAGATTGAATATCTTCCGGCGTGACAGGCCAGCCCGGGTCCGATGCGAGATCCTCACCGCGCCCTGATGCCGCCCAGCACCAGGTCCACCAGATTGCGCACAACGGGCGGTAACTCCCCTTTGCGATAGGCCAGTCCCAGGCTGGCCACCATGTCGGCGCCCCGCAAGGCGATGTAGCGCACATCGTCGGACCGGCTGCGCCGCATGCATGAAGGGACGATGGAAATACCCAGGCCGCTCGCCACGAGATTGATCGTCGATGAAACCTGCGGCGTGTGCTGGACCACCTGCGGCGTGAAGCCGCGCGCTTCGCAGGCGGACTTGACCATTTCCGGCAGGCCGGTTCCGCTGGCCCTGGGATAAAGGATGAAAGGCTCTTCCCGCAGTTCTTCCAGCCGCAAGGAGCGCCGGCTGTCCAACGGATGCCCCTTGGGGACCACCACGACCATGGGTTCGGTCGCGATCAGGGAGAAATGGATGTCGGACTCATCGCCTATCGGCAAGCGCACGAAGGCGGCATCCAGATTGCCCTGCCGCAAGGACTCCATCAGGACACCCGTGCGATTTTCCTCCAACGTGATTTCCACGCGCGGATACAGCCCGCGGTAGCGCTGCAAGGCGTCCGTCACTTCGCTCCTGTACGAGGCCGATTCCGTGAATCCGACACTCAGGCGCCCGATCACGCCTTGGGCGCTTACCTGGCATTTGATCGCCGCGCGCTGCACGTGCTCCAGGATGGCGCGCGCCTCTTCCAGATAGACCTGGCCTGGGCGCGTCAGCGTTACTCGCCCAGGTTGGCGGTCGAACAGCTGGACGCCCAGCTCCTGCTCGAGGGCCTTGATCTGCGCGGTCAGCGGCGGCTGGGCAATGCCGATGCGCTGGGCCGCCCGCGTGAAGTGCAGTTCTTCAGCCACGGCGATGAAGTATCGAAGGTGACGCAGGTCCATACGTTTTAAGTATCGCGAGTGCAATCTCAATATATTAGACGCGCGTCCTGGCAGCGCCTAGACTTGCATCCCACTATTTGTTGATTCGCTGCCGGGCCATTTGCCAGCGGCCCGCGGCAGGTCCCACATCCTGGTGGGCCACGCCAAGACCGGCTAATGCCGTCCCAGAGGTTGCTTATGAAATTCCATGCCGCGGACGCCCTGCGTCCCCTTGCCATCGAAGGCCAGCCCGCCACCCGCTTTTATTCCTTGAGCGCGCTGGAGGAGCTGGGCTTCGGCGCCATTTCCCGCCTGCCCCATTCCATACGCATCATCCTGGAGTCGGTGCTGCGCAATCTCGACGGCGTCAGCGTGCAGGAAACCCATCTGCGCGAACTGGCCGCCTGGCAGCCCAAGGGCGCACGCAATAGCGAGATCCCCTTTGTCGTGTCGCGCATCGTGGCGCCGGATTCGTCCGGCGTGCCCCTGCTCGCGGATCTGGCCGCCATGCGGGAAGCCGCCGCCGACGCGGGCATGGATCCGGCGGCCATCGAGCCCCTGGTGCCGGTGGACCTGATCGTCGACCACTCGATCTCCGTCGAACATGCGGGCTCCAGCGACGCGCTGGCGCTGAACATGGCGGTTGAATACCAACGCAACGCCGAGCGCTATTCGTTTCTGAAGTGGGCCGCGCATGCGTTTAGCGCTTTCCGCATCTTTGCGCCCGGCACCGGCATCATTCACCAGATCAATCTGGAGCTGCTGGCGCGCGGGGTTCATCAAAAGGATGGCGTTGCCTATTTCGATTCCCTGGTCGGCACCGACAGCCACACGCCCATGATCAATGGCATAGGCGTGGTGGGCTGGGGCGTAGGCGGCATCGAAGCGGAAGCGGCGATGCTGGGACAGCCAATTTATGTACTCGCGCCGGACGTCGTCGGCGTGGAACTGGTCGGCGCGCCGCGTCCAGGCATCCTGGCCACCGACATTGTGTTGACGGTCGTGCAAGCCTTGCGCGCCAAGAAGGTCGTCGGCAAATTCGTTGAATTCTTCGGTGACGGCGTGAGCGCCTTGGCGGCCGTAGACCGCGCCACCATCGCCAATATGGCGCCGGAATACGGCGCGACCCTGGCCTTGTTCCCGGTGGATGAGCGCACCCTGGACTATCTGCGCTCCGTCGGCCGCACGGAAAGCGAACTGGCCGCGCTGGCCGCGTATTTCAAGGCGCAGGGCATGTTCGGTGTTCCCGCGGTTGGCGCCATCGACTACAGCGACACGCTGCGTATCGACCTGGACACCGTGGAGCCCAGCGTCGCGGGGCCGTCCCGGCCGCAAGACCGCATCGCCCTGGCTGACTTGAAGCGCTCCGTCGCTAGCCTGCTGGCAGCGAAAACCAGTGCGGCTGGCACTCAAAGCACGGCTACCAATCAAAGCACGGCCACCCCTCAAAGCGGCGCCGCTGCTCAAACCATCCGAGCGCCTTCGCCCGCCGCGCGCTTGCGCGATGGCGACGTGGTACTTGCCGCGATCACGTCCTGTACCAATACCTCGAACTATCGTTCGATACTCGCCGCGGGCGTGCTGGCCAGGAATGCGGTCCGTAAGGGCTTGCGTGCCGCCCCCCATGTGAAGACGTCCTTCACGCCCGGCTCACGTGCCGTCAGCGAGTACCTCAAGGCAGCGGGACTCGACGCGTCGCTGGACACCTTGGGATTTCAGGTGGCGGGCTATGGATGCGCCACCTGCATGGGTAATTCGGGACCACTGGCGCCGGCGATCGCCGACGAGATCAAGGCCCGTGATCTCACCGTCGCCGCGGTGCTGTCGGGCAATCGGAATTTCGAGGCGCGAATCCATCAGGCCATCAAGGCCAATTACCTGATGAGCCCACCCTTGGTCGTCGCCTTCGCCATCGCGGGCACGAGCGCGTTCGATCCGGCCGCGGATGCGCTGGGCACCGGGGCGGATGGCGCGCCGGTTTTCCTGCGCGATATATGGCCCACCGATGCGGAGATGGCGGACGTTCTGCCCTACGCCCTGGATCCGCGCAACGTGTTGCGTGTGTATTCCACTCGATCCGCCAACCCCTTGTGGGACGATCTCGATGCGCCATCGGGCGATCTGTTCACGTGGCAGCCAGGGTCGACGTATCTCAAGCGCCCACCCTTCTTCGACGGGGTCACGCATGATCTGCCGGCCCAGCCTGCCATCCGGGGCGCGCGGGCACTGGCCATCCTGGGGGACTCGGTCACCACCGATCACATCAATCCCGGCGGCGCCATCCCACCCGAATCGGAATCCGGCCAATACCTGATTTCGCTGGGCGTCGCCCCGGCGGATTTCAATAGCTATATTTCGCGACGGGCTCACGATGACGTCATGGTGCGCAGCACCTTCGCCAACGTCAGGGTACGCAACCTGATGGTCCCCGAGGTCGGCAGCACGACATTGCACCAACCGGACGGCACGCCGATGAGTATTTTCGCGGCCGCCACGAAGTATGCGGCGCAAGGCGTGCCCATGATCGTCTTCGCCGGCGAGGAATATGGCAACGGGTCCAGCCGGGACTGGGCCGCGAAGGGTCCGCGCCTGCTCGGCATCCGCGCCGTCATCGCGCGTAGTTTCGAACGTATCCACCGCAGCAATCTGGTGGGCATGGGCATCCTGCCTCTGGAGTTCCCGGAGGGGCAGAACGCCCAGACCCTGGGTCTGACGGGCGCTGAAACCTTTGATCTCCTGGGTGATCTTGCGGACATGCGGCCAGGCCAGTCCATGGCGCTGGTGATCCACCGCCATGACGGCAGCACTCAGACCGTGCCACTGCGGGTGCGTATCGACTCGGCGATCGAAGCCGCCTACTTCCTGCATGGCGGCATCCTGCCTTATGTACTGCGCAGCCGGCTGGCACAACAGGCCGTCGCTGGGGACTGAAGCGTAGCGGCGCGTGGCCGCCCGCCGCGCCCTGCGCTGCTCTAGCCCGCGGCTGCGTGCTGGCCCCATGGGTCGCCGAGCCCCATTTCAGCACCTACGGCAGTCGACGCATACACGGGCTCTCGCCCTTTCCGATATAGTCGCCGCCATGACTAACCAGGGTAATGACGGGCGATGACCAACCAGATAACGGTAGGCGTGGTGGATGCCGGCGCGGCCGGCGCGATCATCGATGGCTTGGCTGACGTGCTCGTCGACTGTGTCGACGGCGGTGCGTCGGTCAGCTTCATGGCTCCCATGGACCGGCAGCAAGCCTTGCGCTTCTGGCAAGGTGTGGCCGGCGGGGTCGAACGGGGCGAAAGGATTCTGCTGGTGGCGCAGGACAGTACCGGACGAATCGCGGGCACGGTCCAACTGGTCGTCGGCCAACCGCCCAATCAGCCGCATCGCGCCGACGTGTCCAAGCTGCTGGTCCACCGGGACTTCAGACGCCAGGGCGTGGGACGGCAACTCATGGATGCCGTGGACCAGGCCGCGGCCGGCGCGCATAAGTCGGTGTTGGTGCTGGACACGGAAACCGGCAGCGACGCCGAACGGCTTTATGAGCGCGCTGGTTGGACGCGCGCCGGCGTCATTCCGGATTTCGCGCTGAAGCCCCAAGGTGGCTTGTGCGCGACGACGTTTTTTTACAAACAAATCAGGTCCGCAAGGACAGGTGATCCTTGTGGATCTGGCCGTCCTTCATGATCAGTCGCAGGTTCTTCTCTGGCTGCGCCAGGACCATCAGGTCATCGAGAGGATTGCCCTCCACCACCAGCAGGTCCGCATAAGCCCCCTGCTCCAACACGCCCAGCTTGGCGGGATAAGGATTGCGGTGACCGGATAGCGCGAGCAATTGGGCATTGGCCGCCGTGGCCATGCGCAGCACGTCGGCGTTCGAATACCAGTGGCGCATATTGGCCAGCATCAAGCCCTGGCGCTGCGCCACGGCGGCCGAGAAAATCAGGTCCGTGCCAAATGCCGTCTTGATCCCGTGCTTGGCAGCCAGCCCGTAGGTCTTGGCCGTCCCGGCAATGACTTCCAGGAAGCGCAGACGGCCCGGTCCGCTCAGGGGGGCGACGTCGCTCTCGTCCATGAACGGCTGCATGCTTAGCCAAGTCCCGCTGCTGGCCAGCTTGGCCGCGGTAGCGTCGTCCATCAGATGTCCGTGTTCGATACATTGCACGCCGGCGGCGATCGACCGCTGCATGGCCTCGGGCGTATAGGCGTGATTCATGACGTAGGATCCCCAGTCGCGCGCGGTTTCCACGCCGGCGCGCAACTGCTGCTCGGTGAAAGTCAACATATCGAGCGGACTGCGCGGGGATGAAACGCCTCCGCATCCCACCATTTTCACTTGCGACGCACCTTGCAGGAACTGCTCGCGCACCCGCATGCGCACTTCGTCTTCACTGTCGGCGATGGCGGCCCCACCGTCCACCTCCGTCTGGCTGACCCGGCTGCTCGTGCGCGGCAGTTCGAACAGTTGGCGAAAATCGCCGTGGCCGCCGGTGGTGGTGATCATGGCGCCGGACGGATAAATGCGCGGGCCGTCGATGATGCCGCTGTCGATGGCTTGCTTCAGCGCGAAGGACGGCCCCCCCGCATCCCTTATCGTGGTAAATCCACGCATCAAGGTATTGCGGGCCTCGGCGGCGGCGGCGATGTGCACGAAGGCGAAATCCGCTTGCAGTATGGTCTGGATAGGCAACGCGGCCAGCAAGGCATGCCAATGCATGTCGATCAGCCCCGGCATCACCACCCTGCCGCCGCAATCGAGCACCCGCGCGCCCTCTCGTGCCGGCGGCTGGCCCTGGCCGACTTGGGCAATGGTTGTTCCTTCAACCACCAGGAACAGGCCATCCTGCACTTGCGCCGACTTGCCGTCATACAGCCTGAGATTCGTCAGGATGACGGGACGGCGATCCGCGCTGGGCACGGCGGCCCGGGCGATGCCGGGAAACAGGCTGGCCAGCAGCGAGGCGCCCACGCCGACGACAAAGCCGCGGCGCGACAGGTCGGCACTGATGCGTCGATTGGCATAGGCCGCCTGAGACCTGGCACACAGGCAGGCGAGCGCCCCCTGACTAAGGTGACGTTCCGTGGATGCGGTCATGGCGCGCTCCTGCGGTGTTCCGCTAATGCACGATCAGGCGCAGCTCATCGCATGCTGCTCGATAGGTGCAGCTCGATACGTGCCGCTCGATACATGCTGCTCAGATCGGCGCGACCCGGCTGCTGCCGCCTTGGGTGACGATTTGCACGCGTTGGCCCACGCCTACCGGCACATCGGCCTGTTGCGCGATGACGCGCGTTTCGCCGTTGTCCAGCTGCACGGTGATTTCCAGGCCTTGCGTCCGTCCGCGGGCGTTCTCGACGGCGTTACCCGCCATGGCGCCGCCGACGGCGCCACCCACGGTAGTGAGGCGCCGGCCCGAGCCGCCGCCAATCGCATTGCCGGCCACCGCGCCTAGCGCGCCCCCGGCCACCATGCCCAGACCCGAGGTGCCGGATTGCTGGATGGTGATGGGGCGCACCGCGGTCACGTGGCCTAGTACGACGGTCTGCGCGCGCTGAGTCTGGTCGAAGGTGTAGACGCGCGACGAAGCATTGGGATTGGCGCAGCCCACCGTGACCAGCGTCAGCCCGGTCAGCGCGATGAGAGCGACGGTACGGGTGTGTGTCATGTTGCCTCCTTGGGAGGTTGATCGCGAGCGTGAGATGAAAGCCGGATTCAACGAGGCATGCCGGGCGGGGGCGACGGTGGTACGGGCACCTGGTCTTGCAATCCGCCACGAATGAACCTGCCGTTCGCGTCAAGGATGCCCACCGGGCGGCCATTGAAGAACACCGCCCGATAAGGGCGATATTGCGGCGGCGGTTTGGCATCCACGGTGTCGTAGGTCGCTACGTCGAAGTCGTATTCCCAGCCCATCATGGGCTGGCCGTCCTGGTCGGTGAAGGTCGCCTTCTTGACCGAGGCGTCATAGCCATGGTCGCGATAAGTGACGTACCGGGTGGGCGGCAGCGTGTCGCGCAGCGACGACATGTATTGATGGAGGTCTTCATCGCTGGGCGGTGTGCCGTACTGCGCGATATCAGCCTGTTTACCTGATTGGGAGGCGCAGCCGGCCAGAACGCAGACGGACAACGCAAGGGCTACCCTATTCATCGAAGTTCCTCCTGAAGACATGCGCGCCGTGAGTGGACTTGCATAGGGGTACTACAGGAAATTTCCTCGACCGCGGAGACATTAATACTCTCATGTAGTACGCCTTGGCAAGAAGCAATTGCAGGACGTGTCCCTAATGCTGAGCAACGTGCTCGGGTCGCTTCGAGCTGCATTCCGAGGTTCGCCGCTCAGCTCGGCCCCGCGCGGCTACGCTGATTTGCCGACCACACCGAGGTCGCCACGATCAACATCGGCACACCGATGAAAGTCCCGGGAATCCCCCATATCCAGCCGCCGAAGAACACGGCCACCATCACCATCAACGGCGACAGGGAAAACGCACTGCCCGCGAGCCTGGGTTCCAGATAGCAGCCGTATCCGACCTGGATAACATTCAGGATCAGGAAAACGAACACGGTGGTACGCAGCGATTCGAACTGCACGAACGCGAAGAAAGTGGGAAACAGCGTCGCCAGCAAGGGCCCGAGGAAAGGAATGTAGTTCAACAGGAAGGCCAGCCCACCCCACGCCGTGGCCAATTCCAGCCCCGCGTACATGGCGAACAGCCACACCGTGATGCCAGTCAGCACACTGGCGATGGTGCGGATCAACATATACCGCCGCAGCTTGCCGGCGACCTCCGCGGACACCATGATCCAGTGTTCCGCACGCGGCAGCATGCGCCGCAGGCGCCCCGGGGCATCGTCGAGTTCGAAGACCCCCAACGTAAGAAACAGGAAAGCCAGAAAGATCTGGCCAGCCAGGCTGTTCACGCGCAGCAACACTTCCTGAATGGCGCGCAACAGCCAATAGACGTTGAAATTGTCCAGGAACACGTCCTGTACCAAGGCCAGATGGGGGTGCAGCTCCGCCACTTCGATGGTGAACAGGCGTTGCAGGCGTGCGGCATTGGCCATGGTCCACTGCGCCACCAGGTTGAAACCCCAGGCGGCCAGGTACAGGAACACCATGACGACGCACAATGCGACCAGCAGCGTCAGGATCGACGCCAGCGCGCTGCCCAGTCGCGGCCGCAGCACGCGTTGCAGCGGCGCCACCAACGCCAGGATGAACAACGCGAAGGCCAGCGGCACGAAGATCGAGCTGGCGAAGTAAAGCAAGGCCAGGAACATCAAGGCGGCGATCAGGCCCAGCGCCAGGTTGGAGGCCGGGGGCCGCGCGCGATGCGCGTGGTCCTGCCGCGCCTGCTCCCCGCCGGACCCGCTGGACCCGCTTGCCCCCCCTGACTCGCCGGACACCTCACTGGCGGGCTTCATCGTGGGATCACCCTGTCGATGCGTTTGAGCATATAGGGATAGAAAGGGTTGGACGTCAGCCGGGACAGGGACTCCGTGCCCGTGATCAGGACGCCCACCTCGCCGCGGATGGCGATCGCGCCCAGGCTGATGCCGTATTGCTCGATATTGTCCGGATGCTGGCCATACAACGTGTCGTTGGTCGGGAATGGCAAGGCGACGTGCGACAAAGAGTAGATTTCGTTCGGGTACGCGATGTTGATCGGGCTATCCGCCGTGGTCGTCTGCCCGGCTTCGCTGACCCGTTCGACCATGTCGTTGGAGGTGGGCGTGGCGTTGGTGATGATGGACAGGCGGTAATTGTGCTGCTCGTTCGGCAGCGTGCCCGACATATACCACTCCACCCCGCGGCGCATCAGGGGACCCAGCTTGGTGGCGCGATTCAGATCGAACAGCACCAGTTCGCTGCCGTTGTCCGGCAGGCGCGCATAAAGGGCATTGAGTACCGCGCGAGTGCTGACCGTGAAATCCAGCACCGAATGAAAAGTCAGGATGGGCGGCAGTTGCGCCAGCGTCCCCTGGCGCTGCCGCTTGACGATTTTTTCCTGTAGCACCTGCGTCAATTCATAGGACTGCCTGGCGGCATGGATCGGAAAGGAGTTGTATTTGAAAGGATTGAATTCCGGCACGATGCTAAGCCAGGCCGCCTTGGCGAATGCCGGCAGTACCGCCGGCAGTCCGGCCAATCCGGCGAAGCGCGCGAAGCGGGTGATGCCTATCATCGGCGAGATGAGGACCAGTTGATCCGGCCGTGCCATTTGCGGATTGTCCAGGGCCTCCAGGGCGTACATCAAGGCCAGCGCGCCGCCATTGGAAAATCCGACGATGTGCAGAGGCTTGGGCGCGGGCACACGCCGGCGCGCTTCCCGCACCGCCAGTCGCGTGGCGGCCAGCCAGTCCTCCCAGGTGGAGTCGGTCAGCGCCGCCGGCACCGTGCCGTGCGCCGGCAAGCGAATGCCGATCGCCACGTAGCCCAGGCTGCGATAGTGTTGGGCGATATGGCGCAGGCTGTAGGGCGAGTCGGTCAAGCCATGCAACAACACCACCACGCCTGCAGGCTGGCCGGCGGGTTCCAGGATATAGGACCGATTCCAGTCGTTGGCGAAGTGGCCCGGATACACCGCTGCGCCGCTGAAATAGCGGTTGCTGTCTACCCGCTCGTCTTCCTCGAGCTTGTCCGTGACGTTGCGTCGGACCTCATCGAAGATCTTGTTCTCGCGCTCGATATAGTCTTGCCACGACCCATGGTCCATGGCTTCGACACTCAACTCCTCCGGCACGAAGGTGTGCCAGACGGCGAGCGGCGGCCCCTGCTGGATGTTATAGAGCCGCAAACCCATCGCGCCCACCAGGAGCACGACGATGACCAGCGCGGTAACGCGCAGCGTCTTTTTCACTCTTGACCAACGGGTGCGTTGCACGTTCACGAGCGAGCCGTCCCTTAGCCTGGACGACGTAGCTTACGAACATGGACCGGATAACGCAAGATGCGCGTTGGACTGAATGTTGTGCATCCACACAGCTTTCAGTCCATCAGCGGCCGGCGCGAGCCGTCCCTGCGCCCGTCAAAACCGATAGCTGGCGCCCAGGCGGAACGTTTGCGCCGACGTGTTGCCCGTGCGGAACAAAGTGTCGTAGCTCACGGCCAGGTCAAATTGCTTGGCCACCTGCATGGTCAGGCTCAAACCGGCCGTCAACATGCCGCGCGTCGGGGTGGCGCCAGGCACCGAGAAGCCCGTGCCATCGCCAGCGGTGACGGCGACAGCGCGACTGGTGTTCAGCGTCTCGTACGCGTAGCCGACGCGGCCTTGCAAGCGTGCGGGCTTGCCGCCGGGACCGTTGAAGCCGTAGTCGGCCGTCACGCCCACGTAAGGCTGCAGGCTATGCAGATCCTGGTCTTTGACCGCCAAGGCCTGGCTGTCCAGGCCACGTTCATTGAAGGAATCGCCGTGGAAATATTGATAACGCAATCCCACGCGCGGCGTCAGTATGGTCGGCCCGACGGTCAGTGGCAGGCTGGCCTGCAGGCCGGCCTGGGCCTCCTGGCCATTCGAGTTGCCGCGCGCCGTGCCCAGCGAGCCGAAGCTGCGGCGTGACGAAATGGCATCGTAGGCCCCGCCGACCATGGCGGCGACGTTCACCGCGCCAAGTTGGCGGCTGCCGTAGGCGGCCAGGCGCAAGGTGTCGATCTTGCCCGTGGCATCCCCTTCCTTCACGTCCGCGTGGCTGTAACCGGCGGCCAGGCCCAGCGTCCAGGGACCGGCGTTATGGTCCGCACCCACCAGGAAGCCATAGCGCTGGTCGGTATTGCCGGGCGCGCCGTTGTTGCCGTGCTGGTGCGTGGTATCGGAACTGGCGCGGACCCAGGCTTGATGCGCGGGCTGGGCGCAGTCCTGTTCGCCGGTCGCCGCGCACGGACGTGCCAGGCGGTTCAGCAGTATGTCGGTGTTGCGCTGGCCGTCGCGCAACGCGGACGCGCCGATGGCACCGAAGATGGACGCGTTGGTCGGGGCCACCGTGGTGACGCCGCCTGGGCTGGTCCCGGTATCGCCGCCACCGATCTCGCCGCCGCCGGTTTCACCCGTGGCTGGGTCGGTGCTAGCCGCGGCCAGGCCAAGGTCCACGGCCTTGGCGGACGTGGTGACCGTTTGCGCGAAGCCGGCCGGCGTATTGCCGGTGACCGAACTGAACTTGCCCGTCACCGCGCCGGCGTCGACCAGGCGGTACGACGTCGCGTGGTAGGTGCCCGGGCCATACAGCAAGGACAGTTTGCCGCCCAGTACCGCCGTACCGGTCACCTTCAATTGGGAAGCCGAATCCGGGCTGATGTCCACCATCAGCGTGCCGTTGGACGACTGCATGTAGTCGCCATCAACGGTCAAGGTGCCGATCGAACCGCCCGGCCACACGATGCCTTCGTTGATCACGTTGCCCGCCACGGTACCGTGGCCGCGCAAGGTGCCGGCGGAGGCCACTTGCACCAGGCCCTGGATCCGCGCGCCCTCGTGGTCGGCGTCGCCGACCTCCAGCGTGCCGGCATCGATGGCGGTGCCACCGGTGTAGGAATTCACACCATTCAGGATCACCATGCCGGCGCCGGTCTTGCGCAGGTTGCCCACGCCGGACAGCGCGCCCGACAGCGTCAGGGTATGGCCACCCGTCGCGTCGATCTGGCTATCCGCCGTCAGCGTCACCGGCGCGGCCAGCGTGGTGTTCACATTGCTGGTCAGCGTACCGCCGGCAAGGTCCAGGGAGTTGGTGCTGAATTGCCCACCATTCAGGATCAGCGTCCCGTTCGACAGGATATGCGTGGCGCCCACGGTCTGGGTGCCGGCATCCAGCGACACTTGCGAGGCCGTATTGGCCAGATCGCCAATGTTGAACGTGTCGATGTTGGCCAGGTTGGCGGTGACGCTGCTGGTGCCGATGATATTCAGGACGTCATTGCCCGTCAGGCCATCCTGGTTGGCGCTGACGTTACCGTTGAGGGTGACGTTGTTGTCTCCCGGCGTCCACACGGCGGTATTGGCCAAGGTCAGGATGATGCGGTTCAAGACCGTATCGTAGGTCAGGGTCGGGACCAGGGAGGGATCGCTTTCCAGGACAGAGTTGAACGTTCCCGAGATTCCCCCGGCCGCACCCAAGACGACGTACGAGGTCGCCCTCGCGTAATCCCCTGCCAGCGAATTCACGTAAAGCACACCGTTCAATGTGGCGGTTCCCGTCACGCCCAGCCTCGATGCGCCCGATGGCGTGGTGTTGATCACCAGCGTACCGCCGGCCTGCTGCACGTAGTTTCCCGTGATGGTCAGGTTGCCCAAGGTGGATTCCGTGCCCGGCCGCACTGTGCCGCCGCTTTGTACGGTAATGCTGCCCACCACCGCGTTACCGACGCCCATGACCGTCGCGCCGGAATCCACCTGTACCGCGCTGGTCAACTGGCCGGTGCCACCCAGGCGCAGCAGCCCGGTTTGAACTTCAGTATTGGTGGCGGCGACCGTGCCCAGCAACGTCCATTCCGTGCCCTGCATGGTCAAGGTGGCGAAGCCGCTGGTGGCCGCGCCCAGGCTGCCGCTGCCTTCCAGCACCAGCGCGGCATTGCCGCCGCCGATCACACTACCCACCACGCTGGACCCCGTGCCCAATTTCAGCGTGCCGCCGGCGGCGCCGAACGCCACCGCCGCGCCGCTGTGATCAGCCTGGATGGTGCCGTAATTCGTGATCGTGCCGTTCGCCACCATCTGCACGGCCACGACATGGTCCGACCAGATGTAGCCGTGGTTGGTCACCGAACCGCCACCCTGCAGGTACATCCCGTCCGCGCCGTAGCTCAGGATGGTGCCATGGTTGGTCACCGTCACCGGACCGGCGGCCGCACCGGTGATGCCGTTGCCGCCGCCGCCCTGGATCAAGGCACTACCGTCCAGCGCCGAACCATTGATGATGGTGCCGCCGACAAGACTGATCGCGTCATTGCCGGCGAGGATGGTGCCGGTGTTGCGCACCACCGAACCCGCGCCTTTCAGGAGCACCCCGTAGCCGTCAGCGCTGTCGATGGTGCCACTGTTGGTCACCGTACCCATGTTGGCGAGGTCGATGGCGCCGACCCAATCTTCCCCGCTGGGCAGCGTTCCTATCGTCCCCTGGTTGATCACTTCTATTCCCGGGTCCGCGCTCCCCAGCCCTTTGATGGCCGGGTTGGTGGAGGTGATGACCGATATGCCGGGGATAACGGTTACACCCGCGTCTCCGCTTCCTATGGAGTAAGTCGTCGTTCGATTCACGGTGATGGCGACCTGGGCATCCGCATTGGCGGCGCCGATCAGGCCGATTCCTACACTGGCGGGCAGCAACAAAGCGCGCGGCGTGAAGCCCTTGAAGACGTTGCGGCGGCGGCGGACGAGACCGTGGGGCTTGCTCATGAGGTGGTGAACCCAATAGTAGAATTTCGTATCTTTAGTTTCATTTCGAAACCAATAGGACGCGAATTTTACGCATTGGCGGCGTCTCACCGGGAGAAAGTCGCTGATTTCCAACGCGCGAACAGCGAGCTGAAATCCTGCTTAATTGTTGATTTGGCTGAAATGAATGCTGCGACCGGCATCAGCCTCGGGCGGCAGCGCACCCGCAATGGCCGCTGCAACGGCAGCTGCAACGCATCGCGGGATTTGGATACCAAATGCACGCAGGACGCTGGCAACGAGCCGGGGCGTCGGTATAGTGCTAGCGCCCCCGTCCCACGGAATCCTCATGCTCGACACGCAAGGACTACAAGCACTCCTGCAACAGAGTGCGCGCGGCGACCGCGATGCGTTTGCCCAACTTTATCGCCAGACTTCACCGCATCTATTCGCCCTCGCGACTCGTATATTGCGCAGAAGCGACTGGGCGGAGGAAGCATTGCAGGATTCCTTCGTCAATATCTGGCACAACGCCTCCCGCTATTCCTCTGATCAGAGTCAGGTCATGACGTGGATGACGCGCATCGTGCGCAATCGTTGCATAGACCTCTTGCGCCGCCCGGACGTCGAACGTCCCGACCCGGACGGGGAAGTGACCCTGGCCTGGGCAGATGGCGCGCCCGGGCCGCTGGAGCGTCTGCAGTCCAGCCAGGACAGCCGCCGCCTGGCGGATTGCATCAGCCAGTTGGAGAGCCAGCAACGCGCGGCCATCGCCCTTTCCTTCTTCGATGACCTTAGCCACGGCGAAATCGCCAGCCGTCTGGAGAAGCCTTTGGGCACGATCAAAAGTTGGGTACGCCGTGGCCTGGAAAGGCTCAAGAGGTGCCTGGCATGAATTACCGCAATCCTGAATTGTGTGCCCGCCTGGCCGCCGACTATGTGTGCGGTGCCATGCGCGGCGGCGCGCGGCGCCGCTTCGAAGGACTGATGGCGGCCGATGCCACGCTGCGCCGGCTGGTGCGTGACTGGGAAGCGGATATCTATCCGCTGCTATGGTCGCTGCCGCCGAAGACACCGCCCAAGCGGGTCTGGCGTGCCATCGAGGCCAGGCTCAACCCTGGACGTCGGGGCTGGTGGCAGGCGCTGGGTTTCTGGCGCATCGTCAGCGGCGTACTGGCCGTTGCGCTGGTGGCTGGCGTCGTCATCTACCCCATGCAGGTGCAGCGCGAAGTCCAGGCCCAGCTGATGGCGGTGCTGCAAAGCCCGCAGTCGGAAGCCATGCTGGTGGTGCGCGCGGATGCCGCGGGCGTATTGCATGTCCAGACGCTGCAGAATCTGGCGGCGCGCGCGGACGGCAAGGCCCTGGAATTGTGGGCCATTCCGCCAGGGCAGAAGCCGCAATCGATCGGTTTGGTGTCGCCCGAAGGCTTGACGGCCTTGCGCCGCGCCAAAGGCTTGGAAGGCGTCCAACAATTGGCCATTACCTTGGAACCGCCAGGCGGATCGCCCACCGGCAATCCTACCGGTCCCGTCATCATGAGCGGCGACGTGTTGTCGATCTAGGATCGTTGATCGTTGATCGTTGATCGGCAAGTGCGGAGCTCGGCAATGTTGCCGGGCCCCGCACACCTCGGGTTAACCCGAGTGCATCCAACTGTCCTGCGAGACCGTATGTGCATACAGGTCTCACACAGGACACGCCATGCGCTCCAATCCCACTGCCGCACGCTGGACCGCGACATTACGCCGCTGGATAGATAGCCAAGCGCCCGGCGCGGCCACCGTCGACGACGACCGCATCGACTGGCTGCGCGCCCTGCCCTTCGCCTTGCTGCACCTGGGTTGCCTGGGCGTCATCTGGACAGGCACGTCGACCGCCGCGCTGACGGTGGCCGCGCTGTCGTATGCGCTGCGCATGTTCGCGCTGACCGGTTTCTATCACCGTTATTTCTCCCATCGCACGTTTCGCGCCACGCGGCGCGTGCAATTCGTGTTCGCCCTGCTTGGCGCGTCTTGTGCCCAGCGCGGGCCGCTGTGGTGGGCCGCGCATCATCGCCACCACCATCGCCACGCCGATGACTTCCAGGACCTGCATTCGCCCCGGCAGCGCGGCTTTTGGTGGAGCCACATGGGTTGGTTCCTGACGCGCCGCGCTTTCGCCACCGATCTCGCTCGCGTGCCCGACCTGCGCGGCTATGCCGAACTGCGCTGGCTGGATCGTTATGACGTGGCCGTACCCGCGGCCCTGGCGCTATCTTGCTACGCCTTGGGCGCGGCCCTACACGCCTGGGCGCCGGGGCTGGACACCAACGGCCCGCAGATGCTGGTGTGGGGATTCTTCATCTCCACCGTGGCCCTGTTCCACGCCACGGTGACCATCAATTCGCTGGCCCACCGGCATGGCAAGCGCCGCTATGCGACGCGCGACGATAGCCGCAACAACCTGTGGTTGGCGCTCCTGACTTTCGGCGAAGGCTGGCACAACAACCACCATTTCTATCCGGGATCGGCCAGGCAAGGCTTTCGGCCGCTGGAAATCGACATCACCTGGTACGGGTTGCGCCTGCTCGCCGCCGCCGGCGTGATCCGGGACCTCAAGCCGGTGCCCGCCTGGGTACTGACTGCCCAAAGCGAGCAATGACCATGCGCATCGCCATTGTCGGTTCGGGTATCGCGGGACTGGTCTGCGCGTGGCGCCTGGCGGCCGACCACGAAGTGACCCTCTATGAGGCCGCGGGCTACCTCGGCGGCCATACCCATACGCACGAGGTGGCGCAGGACGGCGTGCACCAGGCCGTGGATAGCGGCTTCATCGTCCACAACCCTGTGCACTACCCCCACTTCACCGCCTTGATGGAGGAGCTGCGGGTCGCCACGCGGCCCACGACCATGAGCTTCGCGGTGCATAAACAGGCGAGTGGCCTCGAATACAACGCGGGCACGCTGGATGGCTTGTTCTGCCAGCGCCGCAACCTGCTGTCGCCCCGCTTCCTGGGCATGGTGCGCGATCTCCTGCGCTTTTATCGGGAGGCGCCGGCACTCTTGCATGGCGCTGCTCAGGGCATTGTGCAGGGCGCTGGCTTTCGCTCAGCGCAAGGCCTCGGCCTTGGCGTCGACCCGGGCCCCACGCTGGGCGAGTATCTGGAACATGGTCGCTACGGCGCCGCCTTCCGCGACGACCACCTGGTGCCGATGGCCAGCGCGCTATGGTCATCGCCGCCGTCCCGCATCCTGGATTTCCCGGCGCGCTATCTGGTGCAATTCATGGCTAACCACCAGATGCTGCAGGTCGCTGGCCGGCCTGAGTGGCGCGTGATCGATGGCGGATCCAACCGCTACGTCAAGGCGATGACGGCTCGCTGGGGCGCGCGCGTGCAGGTGCACCTGCACTGCCCCGTGTTCGCCGTGCGCCGCGCGGCCGACCATGTGCACGTCGTCGCGGCGAATGGCCCGCAACGCTATGACCACGTGATCCTGGCCTGCCATAGCGACCAGGCTTTGCGGTTGCTGCAAGACCCCAGCCCGGCCGAACGGGAAATCCTCGGTGCCATCGAGTATCAGGAAAACGACGCTGTCCTGCATACCGACGCGCGTCTGCTGCCCCGTCATCCCAAAGCCTGGGCAGCGTGGAACGCCTTCGTGCCGGCCGACCCCACCGCGCCTTGCACGGTCAGCTATTGCATGAATCTGCTGCAGGGACTGCGCTCCCCCAAACCGTATGTCGTGACGCTCAATCGCAGCACGGCCATCGATGAATCCCGGATCCTGGCGCGCATGCGTTATCACCACCCCGTTTACACCCATGCGGCCGTCGCGGCGCAGGCCCGACGCCATGAAATATCAGGACACCGGCGTACCTGGTATGCCGGCGCGTATTGGGGCTGGGGATTTCACGAAGATGGCGTGGCCAGTGCACTGGCCGTGGTCGCCGGTCTGCGGGCTGGACTATCGACGCAAGCCGGCCCGGCAATGACACCTCTAATACGGGAGGCCGCATGACACCGGCCAGGTCTTCGTTCCGGGGTTCTCCCCGGGGTTCGCCCCGAACTTCGCCTCGGATTTCGCCCGGGACCTCCCTTCACGCTGCGATCCCTGATGCGCAACCTAAGGCGCCCCGGGCGCTGAACAGCGCCATCTACGAAGGCCGTGTCGTGCATCGGCGCCACGTCCCGCATCCGCATGCGTTTGCCTATCGGATGGGTCAGCTTTATTTGGATTTGGATGAAATTGACGAGGTCTTCCGCGGTCGCTGGCTCTGGTCGGTCAACCGGCCCAACCTCGCACAGTGGCGCCGCGCGGACTATCTGTCCGGACCGCCTTCGCTGGCCGATGCGGTGCGTGCGCGGCTGCAAGAACACATAGGTACGGCGCCGGCTGGTCCCATCCGCCTGCTGGCGCATCCGCGTTATGCCGGCTACGTCTTCAATCCGGTCAGCTTCTATTACTGCTACGACGCAGATGGCCAGACCCTGCGCGCCATCCTGGCCGAGATCACCAATACGCCGTGGCAGCAGCGCCATTCCATCGTGCTCCCGATGGCCGACGCCACACCGCAGCCTGTTCCCGGTCCCAATCTCGGCGATCTTAATCCCGGCCGTCCCGATCCCAATCCCAGTCCCGATCCCAGCCACGGCTGCGACGGTCCCGGCAACGGTCCCGGGCGCATCCACGGCCACGAGTGCCTGTGGCAATTCGACAAGCACTTCCACGTGTCGCCCTTCATGCCCATGGATTGCGGCTATGAATGGCGCTTCGGCGTCCCGGGCGAGCGGCTGCATGTCCACATGCGCGTCATCCGCCAGGGCCAGGCGCAATTCGATGCCGATCTGGATTTGCGACGGCGTGCCCTGGACGGCGCGGCGCTGGCAAGGCTGCTGTGGCGTTATCCGCTGATGACGATGCAGGTCATCGGCGCCATTCATTGGCAGGCCCTGCGGCTGTGGCTCAAGGGCAATCCCGTCCACGATCACCCTGGCACGTCCAACGGAGAACCTCGATGAAACCAATGACCCCATCCGAACATACGGCGGTCGTGGCCGGCAGCGGTGTCCGCGCTCTGGACCGTCTGCTGCGCAAGCGCCTCCTGCATAGCCTGGCCAGGCTGGAGCACGGCAGCCTGACGATCGAGGATGAACTGGGCAACTTGGTACTGGGCCGCGGCGACTCCTACACCGTGCGCCTGACGGTGCGCGACATGAACTTCTACCGTCTGCTTGCGACCCACGGCGCCGTTGGCGCGGGCGCCGCCTATGCCGATGCGATATGGACGTCCGACGATCTGGTGGGCCTGGTCCGCCTGCTGGTGCGCAACCGCGACGTGCTCGACGGCATGGAGTCGGGCCCGGCGCGCCTGGCCGCCTGGGCCTTGAAGCTCTGGCATGCCCTGCGCCGTAATACGCGGGAAGGCAGCCGTCGCAACATCCAGGCGCACTACGACCTGGGTAATGATTTCTTCGCCCTCTTCCTTTCCGCCGACATGATGTATTCGTCGGCCATGTGGGCTGGCGCGGACGACACGCTGGAAGCGGCGTCCCACCGCAAGCTGGACGCCATCTGCCGCAAGCTGCGCTTGAATCCCGCGGACCGCGTGGTCGAGATAGGCAGCGGCTGGGGCGGATTCGCCCTGCATGCCGCGCGCCATTATGGCTGCCACGTCACGACAGCGACGATCTCGCAGGAACAGCACGCACTAGCTACCGTCAAGGTGCGGGCCGCCGGGCTGCAAGACCGCGTCGATGTCGTGCTGCGGGACTACCGCGACCTGCAGGGCCAGTACGACAAGCTGGTGTCGATAGAGATGATAGAAGCCATCGGCGCGCCCTATCTGGAGACCTATTTCGCCAAGATCGCCAGCCTGCTGCGTCCCGCCGGCATGGCGCTGCTGCAGGCGATCACCATCGAAGACCACCGCTACGCGCGGGCCCTGGCGGAGGTGGACTTCATCAAGCGCTACATCTTTCCCGGCAGCTTCATTCCCTCCATCGAAGCCATGTTGCGCGCCAAGACGCGCGCCTGCGACCTGGCATTGGTGGACCTGGAAGACTTCGGCCTTTCCTACGCCCGTACCCTGCAGGCCTGGCGCGAGCGCTTCCTCGCCCATGTACCGGAGGTGTGTGCGCAAGGCTTCGACGAACGTTTCTGCCGGCTGTGGACCTTCTACCTGGCCTATTGCGAGGGAGGCTTTCGCGAACGCTCCATCGGCGTGTCCCATATGTTGTTTGCCAAGCCGGGGGCACGTCCTGCGGACACGCAATGGGTGCCGCGGTCGGAGGGCACATGAGCATCTCCCTGAGCCTCGACACGACCCTCGACACGAGTCCCGACATGAGTCCGACATGAGTCCGACATGAACCCCGTTCAACAACTGGCCTGCATCGCCATCGTGATGGTGGCCGCCATGACGCTGGGATGGCTCTGGCAGCGGCGCCACGTCAACGCCGGCATT
This sequence comes from Bordetella sp. LUAb4, assembly GCF_021325795.1. GTDB lineage: Bacteria > Pseudomonadota > Gammaproteobacteria > Burkholderiales > Burkholderiaceae_B > Bordetella_C. The sequence goes on from NZ_JAHPZX010000004.1 coordinate 389,944, forward strand.
GTCGACGTGATCTGGTCGGGCGGCATGGGCATGGCCGCGCTATTGATTGCCGTCACGGGCGCCGGCGCCGCCGGGCCACGCCTGGCCTTGGCACTGCTGGCCGCGGCCTGGTCATTACGCTTGGCCCGCCATCTGTGGCGCCGCGTGCGGCGCGACGAAGATGGCCGCTATCGCGCCCTGCGCGAACGTTGGCACGGCCATCAAGGCAAGTTCTTCGGCTTGTTCATGTTGCAGGCGGTGCTGGTGCCGCTGTTTTCCCTGCCCTTCGTTGCGGTCGCCGCCAACCCCCATAACGGCATCCACCTGGGTATCGGCGTCCTGCTCTGGGCGGCCGCGCTGGCCGGCGAGACCCTGGCCGATCGCCAACTGGACCGCCACCGCGCGATTCCCGCCAACAGCGGCCGCAGCTGCCGTGCGGGTCTTTGGCGCTACTCGCGCCATCCGAATTATTTCTTCGAGTGGTGCCACTGGTTTGCCTACGTGGCGCTGGCCTGGGGTTCGCCGCTGGCCTGGATGGCCTGGTCGGGACCCCTGCTCATGTTCGTGTTCCTGCGCTGGGTAAGCGGCATCCCCTTTACCGAACAGCAGGCCTTGCGCAGCCGCGGCGATGAGTATCGCGCCTATCAACGCGTCACGCCGGCCTTCTTTCCATGGTTTCCCAAATCTTCCCGGTCTTCTGGAGATAGGCAATGACGATATCCACCCTGAATCCGTCCGAGCTGGCCGGCGACAAGCCTGCCTCGGGGCTGCTTGGCATGGCCGAACGAGCCATGCTGCCCGACGCCACCCTGCGCATGGGCATACGCCGCCTGTGTGCCCAGCGCCTGGGCCAATTGCATGCCGGCGGCCTGGAGGGCCGGTCCAGGCGTCAGCGGGCGCTGCTGGCACAGTTGCGCCGTAGCGCGGTGGCCCTGCATACGCAGAAGGCCAATGCGCAGCACTATGAATTGCCGCCCGCGTTCTTCGCGCTATGCCTGGGTCCCCGTTTGAAATACTCCGCGTGCTATTACCCGCAGGGCACGGAGACCCTGGACCAGGCGGAGGCGGCCATGCTGGCCTTGTACGCGGAACGCGCCGAATTGGCCGATGGCCAGCACATCCTGGAGCTGGGCTGCGGCTGGGGATCACTGACCTTGTGGATGGCCAAACGCTATCCGCGCGCGCACATCACCGCGGTGTCCAATTCCCGGCAACAGCGCCAGTACATCGAACAAGCCTGCCGCGAGCGCGGGCTGGCCAACGTCGAAGTCATCACGTGCGACGTCAACACCCTGGCATTGCCCGCGGCCGCCTATGACCGCTGCGTTTCCGTGGAAATGTTCGAACACCTGCGCAACTACGAAGACATGCTCGCGCGCGTGGCGCATTGGCTGCGGCCCGGTGGCAAGCTGTTCGTGCATATCTTCACGCATCGCGAAGTGGCCTACCCCTTCGAAACCGCGGGCGAAGACAACTGGCTGGGCCGGCATTTCTTCACCGGCGGCCTGATGCCGGCGGCCGACACGCTGCTGCACTTCCAAAGCCATCTGCGCATCGAGGATCGCTGGCTGCTGGATGGGACCCACTACCAGCGCACGGCCAATCACTGGCTGGCCAATCAGGACCACCATCGCGCCGAGGTCGACCGTGTGCTGGTGCAGGCCTACGGCGCCGCGCTGGCCCCCTTGTGGCGCCAGCGCTGGCGCATGTTCTGGATGTCTTGCGCGGAACTGTTCGGCTATGGCAACGGGCAGCAATGGGGCGTCACGCACTATCGCTTCCTGCGGCCTTGATCGCAGGCTCACCGTTGATGGAGGTACCTCATGCCCAGTCCTGAACCGTCCTTTGCGTGGCGCCGCCCCGTCCGTTCGCTGCTGGCGATCGGCGCGGCGCTGGTGACAGCGGCTTGCTCCTCTCCCGCTGCCATGCCGCCGGTGGCCCACGTCGACCTACCCCGCTTCATGGGCGACTGGTATGTGATCGCCCATATTCCCAGCTGGCCCGAACGGGATGCCTATGACGCCGTCGAAAGCTACGCCCTGCGCGATGACGGGCGCATCCAGACGACGTTCCGCTATCGCGACGGCAGCTTCGACGAACCCATCAAGACGATGACGCCGATCGGCACCGTGCGGCCGGATACCGGCAACGCGGTGTGGGGGATGCAGTTCATCTGGCCGATACAGGCCGAGTATGTCATCGCCTATCTGGACGATGACTATCGGACCACCATCGTCGGCCGCTCCAAACGGGACTACGTCTGGATCATGGCGCGTTCTCCCAGGCTTGACGACGCCGAATATGCCGGTCTGGTCGAACGCGTCGCGGCCTTGGGTTACGACACCGGCAAATTGCGCCGCGTCCCACGCAACTAGTGGGATGGCGGCGGGCCGTAAGCCTCGACGACCTGCTGCTCGGTCATGGTGGGCGTCTGGTTGGCGAAGTCGTAATAAGACGGCTTCTTGTCGATGTAGACCTGATTGGCCAACTCGAAATCGTTGGTTTCGAACAGACCGGCCGGCACGAAATAATGCCCGTTGGCCAGCAGCTTGTAGTACAGGTGCGAGCCGCAGGTCGAGCAGAAGGCGCGCTCGGCCCAGTCGGACGAGCGGAACACCGAGATATGCGTGTCGCCGGAAAGCGTCACGTCGGGTCCGCAATGCACCGCCAGCAGCGGGCCTCCGCCCCACTTGCGGCAATAGCCGCAGTGGCAGGCGCCGATCTGCTTTTCATCGGGTGCCGTAAGGCTGACAGCACCGCATAAACATGTCCCTTTCATTCCTGCGTCTCCTGTGTGAGTCCAGCGTTGCTGACTACGGGCGCGGTGCGCGCCACCGTGCCGTGATGGTGCCCATGTAGGCGTCGATATTCCGCCGGCGTCACCCCGGCATGCTTGACGAAACTGCGCCGCAGCGTGTCGGCATTGGCGAATCCACATTTGGCGGCGACCTGCTTGGGGGCGTCCGTTCCTGCTTCCAGCAGGGCCCGCGCGGCCTGCACGCGAGCGACCTCCACCCAAGCCGCGGGCGTCAGGCCGACTTCGGCATGAAACAGCCGCGCGAAGTGGCGTGGGCTCAATCCCGCTTGTTGGGCCAGTGTTTCCACGGAATGGTTTTTCTCCGGATGCGCGGCCACCCAGCGTTGTACCGTTTGCAGGACAGAGCGGCCCGCGGGTTGCGCTTCACCCTTGCGGCTGAACTGCAGCTGGCCGCCGGGACGCTTGAAGAACATCACCAATTGGGACGCCACCCGCATGGCGACCTCGCGGCCCAGATCTTCCTCGACCAGGATCAGCGCCAGATCCAGGCCGGCCGTCACGCCCGCCGCCGTGCACAGTTTGCCGTCGCGCACATACAGCGCGTCGTCTTCGATCGTGGCTTCAGGATAAGCCTGCGCCAAATCCGCCGCCGCCGCCCAATGCGTGGTCGCCTTGCGACCGTCCAGCAGGCCCGCCGCGGCCAGGGCGTAGGCACCCGTGCAGACAGACCCATAGCGCCGCGCACCGCGCGCGGTCGCACGTATCCACTGTAAAGTGCCCTCGCTCAACAGCATCCTGGCCGCCTGCGGGGCACCCGCGATGAGCAAGGTATCGCAACGATGCGCGTCACCCACCACCAGATCGGGCAGCAGCCGCACGCCGGACGAACTCTGGATGGGCCCCGCTTCGCATCCCACCACCCGCAAGTCATAGAAGCGGCGGCCGGCTTCCACATTAGCCTGGGCGAATACATCCAACGGCCCCGATACGTCGAGCAGTTGGACACCTGGTAGCGCAAGGATGGCGATGGCTCGGGTCATGAGGCGCAAAGAATAAGCAGAGGAAGGTGCGTCCGGGTTTCACGCATAATGGCAGTATATGGCGTATTCAGCCAATTTACGCCAAGACCGGCCATCGGGACAATGAGTCATCGCACCTCACCGACCCAGGAGTCACCACCATGGCATCCCTCGACATCGACGGCATCAAGATTCCCGACAGCCAACTCGCGCGTGAAATCACGACGCTGGTCCGGGACACGGAATCCGACCTGCTGTTCCACCATTCCAGCCGGGTTTACTACTTCGCCGCCCTGGCTGGCAAGCACCGCGGCTTGAAATACGATCCCGAACTGCTGTACTGCGGCTGCATGTTCCACGATATGGGACTGACCCACCAACACAGCAGTGCCTGCGAGCGCTTCGAAGTGGACGGCGCCAATGCGGCGCGCGCTTTCCTGAGTGGGCACGGCATAGCCCAGCACGACATCGACACGGTCTGGACCGCGATCGCCCTGCACACGACGCCCGGCATCCCGCAGCACATGCATCCTGTCGTGGCCCTGGTGACCGCGGGCGTGGAGATGGACGTGCTGGGACTGACCTATCCCGAATACAGCGATCGCGAACGCGAGACCATCGTCCAGGCACATCCGCGCGGCAGCAATTTCAAGGAAGACATCATCCAGGCCTTCTATGACGGCATCAAGCACAAGCCCGATACCACGTTCGGCAACGTCAAGGCGGATGTGCTGGCCGACAAGGACGCCAGCTTCAAGCGCGGCAATTTCTGCAGCGTCATCCGCCAGTCGAAATGGAGCGCCTGAGGCCGCGGGCAAACACAGGGCTGCCTCGCCTTGTTGCCGCTTTCAGGCGCTGCCGTCCTGATTAATAGGACGGCAGCAACCGGTCTGGCAGCAACGGGGACGGCAGCAACGCTCTCTTAACGCAGTGCCGCGACCGCCGCGGCGATACGCGTCATCGCGGTCTTCAGCTGCGCTTCCGACGTGGCGTAGCTGATGCGGAAATACGGCGCCAGGCCGAAGATTCCGCCGGGCACCACGGCGACGTCATGCGAGTTCAGCAGATACGCGCAGAAGTCCGCATCCGTCTCCAGCACCTTGCCTTCAGGCGTGGTCTTGCCCAACACGCCCGCGCAACTGGCGAAGGTATAGAAGGCACCTTCCGGCCGGCGGCAACGGATACCTTCGATGGCATTGAGCGCGTCGACCACCAGATCACGGCGACGCAGGAAGGACGCCTGGCGCTCCTTCAGCACCTCTTGCGGACCATTCAACGCTTCCACCGCGGCCGCCTGCGAGATCGAGCAGGGATTGGACGTGCTCTGGCTTTGCACGACAGCCATGGCCGCGATCAGTTCGCGCGGGCCGCCGGCATAGCCCAGGCGCCAGCCCGTCATGGCATAGGCCTTGGACAAACCATTGACCGTCAACGTGCGGTCGGCCAGGCGCGGCTCGATCTGCGCCATGGTCTTGAACTCGAAGCCGTCATAGATCAGGTGTTCGTAGATGTCGTCCGACAGCAGCCACACGTGCGGATGGCGCAGCAATACCGCGGCGATGGCGTGCAGGCGTGCTTCGTCATAGGCGGCGCCCGAAGGATTGGACGGTGAATTCAGCATCAGCCAACGGGTGCGCGGCGTGATGACGGCTTCGAGGTCCGCCGGATCCAGCAGAAAACCGTTTTCCTCGCGGCCCGCCACCTGCACGGTGCGGCCGCCGGCCAACGTGATCATGTCGGCATAGGACGTCCAATACGGCGTCACGACGATGACCTCGTCGCCCTCGTCCAGCGTGGCCATCAAGGCGTTGTGCAGCACCTGCTTGGCACCCGCGCCCACGGTGATCTGATCGACGCCGAAGGTCAGGCCGTTTTCGCGCTTGAACTTGCCGACGATGGCCTGCTTCAGCGCCAGGGTGCCGTCCAGCAGCGTGTACTTGGTGTCGCCGGCCTCGATGGCGCGTACCGCGGCCGCCTTGACGTTGTCCGGCGTGTCGAAATCCGGCTCGCCCGCGCCCAACACGATGACGTCGCGGCCTTCGCGCTTGAGCTGCGCCGCACGCGCGCCGATGCGCAGGATTTCCGAAACCTCGATATTGGCGATCCGCTGGGCGCGGCGCAACGGGGTGGCTGGAGCAAAACTTTCAGAATTGGACATGGAGACTTGCTGCCTTCAAGTAGGTTGGCGGTTCGGGTCGAGGGTAAGGTCGGCCGGCGTCAGGGTAGCCGACGTCAGGGTGGCCGACGTCAGGGTGGCCGGCGCGGAGTCGGCCGGCAGGCCAGGCCCGGCCAGGCGCGCCTCGGCATAATCCGCCAAGGCATTGCCCATATAGATTTCGGCGTAGCTGCGCCGCGTCAGCTCGATCACGTGATCGAGGTGATGATCGATGTGCGCGGCCATCAGCGTCAGTACGCGCGCAAGGTCGCGGCTTTGCAGGGCGCGCACGATTTCCGGGTGGTCGTTGCGGGTGTGGTCGCGCCGCGCGCGCAGGTCCATCCAGCGGGCGAAGCGGATGCGTTCGTTGATGGAACGCACCGAGCGCAGGAATTCGGCGTTGCCGGCCAGCGTGGCCAGCCGCTCGTGGAAAGCCTCGTCGCGCCACAGCAGGCCGATGGCCTGGGCGTCCGTTTCCGGCTCATCGCGGCTTTCCTCGGCGAAGGCCAGCAAGGCGGCCAGGTCGTCGTCGCTGGCCCGCTGGCAGACCAGGCGGACAGCGCCCAGCTCCACCGTCGATCGATATTCGTAGAGCGACAGGATGTGCTGGGCATCCAGCGCCCGCACGGTAAAGCCACGTGCTGGCGTGGCGATCAGGAAGCCTTCGGCGGCCACCCGCGCCAAGGCCTCGCGCACAGGGGTCCGTGATACGCCCAGCTGACGTGCCAGTTCGACTTCGTTGATGCGCTCGCCTGGGCGCAGGCGGTAGGTCGTCGCCATCGCCTTGATGCGTTCATAAATATTGGCCTGGACGGCCGGGACTGTCGATGTCATGGCATGTACCGCGATCCACCTGCAATAGGCGTGAAAAAGGATAGCACTTGACTGCATACAGAACAAGCATCATGATCTGTATACACTTCGAAATACACCTCCATTCACCCCGACGAGATCCCTCTCCATGACCACTGCTCCCTCTTCCTGGCCCGAACGCACTGGCGGCCAGGTGCTTATCGACCAATTGCGCGCGCAAGGCGTGGAACGCCTGACCTGCGTGCCCGGCGAAAGCTATCTGGCCGCGCTCGATGCCCTCTATGACAGCGGTGTCGAAGTGATTTCCTGCCGCAACGAGGGTGGCGCGGCCATCATGGCCGAGGCCTACGGCAAGCTCACCGGACGTCCGGGCGTGTGCTTCGTCACGCGCGGCCCCGGCGCCACCAACGCCAGCCACGGCGTACATATCGCCATGCAGGATTCCACGCCGATGATTCTTTTCATCGGCCAGGTCGACCGGTCCATGCGTGAACGCGAGGCCTTTCAGGAAGTGGATTACCGCGCATTCTTCGGCGGCATCGCGAAGTGGGTGGTGGAGATCGATAGCGCCGCCCGCGTGCCGGAACTGGTCGCGCGCGCCTTCCGCGTCGCCATGCAAGGCCGTCCCGGGCCGGTGGTCATCGCCCTGCCCGAAGACATGCTGGTGGAAACCTGCCGAGTCGCCGACGCCCCCCGCGTCGAAGCCGCCGAAGCATGGCCCGCGCCCGCCGATCTGGCGCGGTTGGCCGCCCTGCTGGCCGACGCCCGCAAACCCATCGCCATCCTGGGCGGTTCGGGTTGGGACGAGGCCGCCTGCGCGGCGTTCGCCCGCTTTGCCGAACGCGCCCAGTTGCCCGTGGCCACGTCTTTCCGCCGCGCTTCGCTGATGGACGCCGACCACCCCAACTATGCCGGCGACCTCGGTATCGGACCCGATGCCAGTCTGAAGGCGCGCGTGGTCGACGCCGATCTGATCCTGCTGATCGGCGGGCGCTTGTCGGAGATGCCGTCCGCTTCCTATACCTTGTTGGACGTACCGGTGCCGCGGCAGAAACTGGTGCACGTACATCCGGGGGCCGAAGAATTGGGACGCGTCTATCAGCCCACGCTGGCCATCCAGGCCAATCCCAAGGCCTTCAGCGCGGCGCTGGAAAGCCTGGCGGTGCCGGCGACGCCCGCCTGGGCGGGTTCCGCGAAGACCGCGCATGCCGAATATCGCGCCTGGACCGACACCGCCCGCACCTTGCCCGGTGCGTTCCAATACGGCGAGGCGATCACCTGGTTGCGCGAGCGCCTGCCCCAGGACGCCATCATCTGCAACGGCGCCGGCAACTATGCAGGCTGGCTGCATCGTCATCACCGCTTCCACCGCTACGGCACGCAGTTGGCGCCCACCAGCGGTTCCATGGGTTATGGCGTGCCGGCCGCGGTGATGGCCAAGCGCCAGCGGCCGGAGAGCGTCGTCGTGGCGTTCGCCGGCGATGGCTGCTTCCTGATGAATGGCCAGGAATTCGCCACCGCCGTTCAATATGACGCGGCCATCATCGTGGTCGTCGTGGATAACGGCCAGTACGGCACTATCCGCATGCACCAGGAACGCGATTATCCTGGCCGTGTCGTTGCGACCCGCTTGTCCAATCCTGATTTCGCCGCCATGGCGATTGCGTTTGGCGGCCATGGTGAGTCTGTGGCGACGACCGCGGAGTTCGCGCCTGCCTTCGAGCGGGCACTGGCGTCGGGCAAGCCGGCGATCCTGCATTGCCGCCTGGATCCGCGGGCGCAATCACATGCGCGCGACTATCCGGCCTGAGCGCACGGTAAAGCGGCGGCTCACGGCGCTTTGGACGCTACAAGGAAGTAGTCCGCCGACACGGCCAGCATGCGGTTGACCGACTGGTTCATCTCCTGGGCCGAAAGGCGCCGCCGTTCGGAGGCCACCAGGGCATGCTGGCGCACCCGCGCCAGGCCCTGCGCGGCCAGATTCATGGGCAGGCGTGAGTAATGGGAAGAATGTCTCATGGCGTGTCGCTCATCAAAGGTGAGCCATCCTAGCGCCATAGCGGCGTAGCGGGAACGATCGTATTGCGATATTCATATTTTCCCCGAAGATGACAACGGTTTGCGCCCTGGCAAACGCGGGGGATTTCCTTTCATCGAAGGGAAAAGTCGTGCCGGTGCCTTTGCACTGTCCTTTCAAAAGCGCGTTGTCACGCCTTGCGCCCCGCTGCCGTTCCTGTCAAGCCGCCGACGTCGCGACCGCTCGATATTCGAGGGAGTGATAAGAACATTTTTTTGTAACAGCGGGGATGGGTACAAACCATTACCAGGACGGCTGACAGCCGTCTCGCGCCGGGCATATCCCAACCCGCGATGGTGCTGCCATAACCTTTGGGAATAGGATCAGGCCCCGAAGGACTTTGACGCTATGTGTCCCACGTTCTACCTTGCGATCGTCCGCAGCATGCATCACCGCGACGACTCCACACGGCTACGAATAAATGGGGAATCAATGAAACGTCCAGTCCTGTCCGTCCTTGCCACCGCCCTGCTCGCCGCGGGTGCCTGTTTGCAGACCGCCGCGCATGCGGCCGACCGCCCGGAGCTGCGTATCAGTTCCGGTGCCGCCGATAACGCCACGCTCGATCCGCACCGCGCCACGTCGACCGTCGACAAAGGCGTGGCGTCCGAAATGTTCGATGCGCTGGTGCAATTTCCCGCCGGCAGCGCCGATCCCAAAGCCTTGGAAGCGGATCTGGCCACCCGTTGGGAAAGTTCGCCGGACAGCAAGGTCTGGACCTTCCACCTGCGCAAGGGCGTGCAGTTCCACGCCGGCTACGGTGAATTGAAGGCCGAGGACGTGGTGTATTCCCTGCAACGCGCCGCCGATCCCAAGCGGTCGAGCTTCGCCAACAACTTCGACCTGATCGACAAGGTCGAAGCGGTCGACGATTACACGGTGAAGGTCACCCTGAAATACCCCGACGCCGCCTTCCTGGGCCGCGTGTCGAATTACCATGGCGGCAACATCGTCAGCAAGAAGGCGGCGGAGAAGCTGGGCGACAAGTTCGGCGCCGCGCCGGTGGGCACGGGTCCTTTCGCCTTTGGCGAACACGTCACCCAGCAATACGTGAAGCTGGTGGCCAATGACAATTACTTCCGCGGCAAGCCGCAACTGGGCGCCATCGTCTACCGCATGATCCCGTCCGACAGCGCGCGCGAACTGGCCTTCACGTCCGGCGAAATCGACGTGATGCAGGGCAAGCGTGAACAACGCTGGGTGGAACGCTCCAGCAAGCGTGGCATGAAAGTCGATATCTTCGATCCGGCCGAGTTCCGTACCTTGCACCTGAACCGCACGGTCAAGCCGCTGGACAATCCCAAGGTGCGCCAGGCAATTGCCGCCGCGGTCAACGTCGATGAAATCGTCCGCTACGCCGGCAAGGACGTGGCGCAGAAAGGCTGCTCGGTAGTGCCCAATGGCTACCTGGGCGAAGACTGCGGCACGGGCGCCTACCAGTACGACGTGGCCAAGGCCAAGCAACTGCTGGCCGAGGCCGGCTATCCGAACGGCATCGAGATCAAGTCGGTGGTGTCGAACATCTCGGCGCAGCAACCCATCATGGAAATCGTCCAGGCGCAACTGGCCAAGGCCGGCATCAAGCTGAACATGGAGGTGGTGGATCATGCCACCTACCAGGCCAAGAGCCGTCAGGACCTCAGCGCGCTGGTGTTCTACGGCGCGGCGCGCTTCCCCAATGCGGACAACTACCTGACCGAGTTCTACGACTCGGCGTCGGCCATCGGCGCGCCCGCGGCCATGTCCAATTTTTCGCATTGCAGCGTGGCCGATGCCGACATCCGTGCGGCGCGCGTCGAACCCGATGCGGCCAAGCAATTGGCCTTGTGGAAGGACGCGCAGGTCAAGATCCACGACGACGTCTGCGCCATTCCCCTGTTCGGCTTGAAGCAGGTCTGGGCGCATGGCGACGGCGTGACTTACGGCTACGACCTGAAGGGCGCGCTGAATCTGCAGCCGCCGGTGACGGAGAAGACCAGCGTCAAGCGTTGAGCACGCCGTTGACGCGTAACCGTCAGCGTAACTCCCGGGAAACCTGCGCCGCCACGGCGCGGGCTTCCTGGACAAAGGTTTCCACCAGGTTGTCGTTGCGCGATGCTTGGACGCGGCACAGCTGAAAGTGGAAATTCATCTCCGGATCGAAGCGCCTGAGCACCAGGCGATTCTGATAACCATCGGCGAACAGCGGATGAATCAACGACACGCCCAATCCCGCCGCGACGAACTCGCATGCCGTCGGCGACGTACTGGTCTCGAGCACCACGTTCAACCTGGCCTGCGCCTTCTGGAACGCGGCCTGCGCCAGCCCGTGCGTCTGACTGTCGGCGCTGAAGCCAATGAACGGCAGACCGTCCAGGTCGCGCGGCCGCAGGACACGCTTGCGGGTCAATTCGTGATTGACCGACAGCGCGCACATCAAGGGATGCTGGAACATCGGCTCGCGGTCGATGTAGGGATTGTCGACGCGGCTGCCGACCAGCGCCACGTCGATCTGCCGCGTCGCCAGCCAATCCGCCAACAGATGCGAGCCGCGGCACTGGATGGACATGCGCACGTCCGGATGTTGCCGCAGGAAATTCATGGTCACGCGGCGGATGAAGGAACCCGACAGCGCCGGCAGCACGCCCACGATCAGGGTGCGCTGTTCGTCGCGACGGATGGAATCGACGGCCTGTTCCACCTGGCGCAGGCCCGCGAAGATGCGATCGACTTCTTCGTACAGGCGCATCCCATGGCGCGTGGCGGCCAGCTTGCCGCGTACGCGGTCGAACAGGCTGAGTCCTGTATCCGCTTCCAGGTGCGCCAACAGCTTGCTCACGGCCGGCTGCGTGACGCCCAGCACGGCCGCGGCCTGGCTGACGGTGCCATGTTCAATGACGGCCTTGAAGGCCTCGATCTGCCGCAGATTGAGTGTTTGCGCCATGCTCTTCCCTGTATAACCTTTACGCATAAGCCGGATCGTTTTCCCATGTCGGGTTATAGCGCATCGAACCGCCATGTGGACAGCGCTGCGCTGGCTGGAGCCATGTCATGAGCCGCCCCGTGAGCCACCCCATGAGCCACGCCTCCAGCCAGGATTACGACTACATCGTCGCCGGCGCCGGCATGGTCGGCTCGGCCATCGCCCTGGGTCTGGCCGGCCGCGGCCGGCGCGTGCTCATGCTGGATGGCGCGGATACCGACTTCCGCGCGGCCAAGGCCAACTTCGGCCTGGTGTGGGTGCAGGGCAAGGGTTATGGCAACGTCCACTACCAACGCCTGTCGCACGAAGCGGCGGCACTGTGGCCGGCCTTCGCCGCCGAACTGCAACGCGAAAGCGGCATCGACCTGCACTATGAACGCCGGGGCGGCCTGCATTTCTGCGTGGGTGAAGCGGAGTGGCTGGACCGCCAGAGGCGCATGCAGGCCTGGGATGCCAACACGCCCGAACGCGCGCCTTGCGTCGAAATGCTGGATCGCGACGCGCTGCAGGGCATGCTGCCCGCACTGCGTCTGGGTGATGGCGTGACCGGCGGCAGCTTCTGCGCTGGCGACGGCCATCTCAATCCGCTGCGGCTGCTGGCCGCGCTGCAAGCCGCCTATCAAGGCCGTGGTGGCCGGCTGATCAGCCGCCATCGGGTCGACGCCGTTGCACAACAGGCCGGTGGCGGTTTCGTCGTCAGCGCCGGCAAGGACCGCTACCCCGCCCGCAAGGTGATCATCACGGCGGGACTGGGCTCCAATGCCTTGAATCCCATGGTCGGTCTGGACATCGCCTTGCGCCCGCAACGCGGACAGGTGCTGGTCACCGAGCGTGCCGCGCCCCTGCTGCCCTTTCCGGCCAGCGGCGTGCGCCAGACGGCCGATGGCACCGTCATGGTGGGACTGACGCAGGAAGACGTCGGTTACGACATCAGCACCACCGCCATCGCCGCCACCCGCATGTCGCGCAAGATCCTGCGTGTGCTGCCGGATCTGGCCCAGCTACGGCTGGTGCGCCAGTGGTCCTGCCTGCGCGTCATGACCCAGGACGGCTGTCCGGTCTATGCCGAGTCGGCCACGCAGCCTGGCGCCTGGACCGCGCTGTGCCATTCCGGCGTCACGCTGGCGTCCTTTCACGCCGGCCCGCTGGCGCAGGCCATCGACGGCGGCGGCTTACCGCTTTCTTTCGCCGACTGCTTGCCGCGTGGCGCCGGCCCCGGTTTTTCCGACTCTCTTTCTCCTGTCTCCACCGACGCCGCCGCCGAGCATGCGGCCTGGTCTTCATTCCTGGATGCCTTCAACCATGAGCGCTTCGATGTTTCGCAAGCTGCATGAACCCGGCGCGCAAGCGCTGACCGTCTACATCGACGGCAAGCCCGCCACCGCCGAGACCGGCGAGACCGTGGCCGCCGTCCTGCTGCGCCAGGACACGCCGGCTTCCCGCACGACGCCCGTGCAGGAAAGCCCGCGTGCACCTTACTGCATGATGGGCGTTTGCTTCGACTGCCTGGCCATCGTCGACGGCGTGGCGTCCACCCAAACCTGTTTGACCCCGGTGCGCGATGGCATGCGGGTCGAGCGCCAGTTCGGCAAACGGAGCGTGCAGCCATGATCCGCGAATTCGATGCCGTGATCGTCGGCGCCGGCCCCGCCGGCATGAGCGCCGCCATCCGCCTGCGTGCCCTGGGCCGGCAGGTGCTGGTGGTGGACGAACAGCAAGCGCCAGGTGGCCAGATCTGGCGCGCCGTGGAAACCGTGGCGGCCACGCCCACGGGCGCCCTGCTGGGTGAGGAATACCGTGCCGGTGCCAAGCTGGCCGACGCCTTCCGCCGCAGCGGCGCGGTCTACGAACCGGGCACGCAGGTCTGGCAGATCGAACCCGATTGGCACGTCTACATGTCGCGCGACGGCAAGGCCGAAGCGGTGCACGCCAAGCAGGTGCTGCTGGCCACCGGCGCGCAGGAGCGGCCCATGCCGTTTCCAGGCTGGACCTTGCCGGGTGTGTTGACGGTGGGCGCCGCGCAGATCCTGCTGAAGACCTCGCGCCAGGTGCCGGCACAGCCGGTCTGGGTGGCGGGCAGCGGTCCGCTGGTCCTGCTTTACATGGCGCAGCTGCTGCGCGCGGGCGGCAAGATCGCCGGCTGGCTCGATACCGCGCCGGCGGGTGCCTGGCGCCGCGCCCTGCCCTATCTGGGCGACGCACTGGCGCGCGCCGGTGAAATCAACAAGGGCCTGAAGTGGATGCGCGAACTGCGCGGCGCGGGCGTACGCCGCATCAAGGGCGTGCGCGAGTTTCGCGCCTTGGGCGAAGATTGCCTGCGGCAGATCGAATACACCTTGCCCGGCGGAGGGACGCAACGCGCGGATGCCCAGGTGCTGCTGGTGCATGAAGGCGTGATTCCGTCCATACACATGACGCGCGCCCTGGAGTGCGAGCATGCCTGGAACGCACAGCAGGCCAGCTACGCACCGGTCCTCGACGCATGGGGGCGCGCAAGCCATGCCGGCCTGTACGTGGCAGGCGACGGCGCGGGCATAGGCGGCGCCACTGCCGCTTGCGCACGCGGCGAGATCGCGGCCCTGGGCATGGCGCTGGACGCCGGCGCACTGGACAGAACCCATGCCGAAACCGCCGCCGCGCCTTTGCGTGCCGACCTCGCCGGCATGCTGCGCCTGCGGCCGATGCTGGACGCGCTGTACCCGCCGCGGCCCAACATCGCCTCGCCCGCGGATGACACCATCGTCTGCCGCTGTGAAGAGCTGACGGCCGGCGACATCCGCAAGGCAGCCGACCTGGGGCAACCAGGTCCCAACCAGATCAAGTCCTTCACGCGCGCCGGCATGGGCCCCTGCCAGGGCCGGCAGTGCGGCTACACCATCGCCAACATACTCGCGGAGAAACAGCAGCGGCCGGTCGCCGAGGTGGGCTTCTATCGCATCCGGCCGCCGCTCAAACCGCTGACCTTGGGCGAGCTGGCCAGCCTGGATCTGGAAGAAGACGTGAAGGGAGCGGCTTCGAAATGAGCAGCCATCCCACCAACGTCTACGACGCCATCGTGATCGGCGGCGGCCTGCATGGCCTGTCGGCCGCGATGCATCTGGCGCGTGAAGGCGCCCGCGTCGTCATCGTGGAAAAACACTGGGCCGGCCGGCACGCATCGGGCGCCACCGCGGCCGGCGTGCGCACCCTGAACCGCGACCGCCGTGAACTGGACCTCTCGCTGGAAGCCATGGACATGTGGCACGCGATGGCGTCGCTGGTCGGTGACGACTGCGGCTTCCACGCCAACGGCCAGATCTGCGTGGCGGAAAGCCCCGCCGCGTTGGAGAAACTGCAGGGCCGCGTCGACAGCCTGCGCGCCGACGGCTATACGCATGAAGAAATCATCGGCACCGACGAGCTGCGCCGCCTGCTGCCCGACCTCAGCCATCACTGCCTGGGCGCGTCCATGGCCCGCCGCGACGGCGCCGCCGACCCGCATCGGGCCTTGCGCGCCTTCCGCCGCAGCGCCTTGCAGGCCGGCGCGGAATTGATCGAACATTGCGGCGTCACCGCGATCGAACGGCAAGGCCAGGACTGGCGCGTGATTGGCGAAGACGGGCGGGCCTGGACCGCGCCCGCCGTGGTCAACGCCGCCGGCGCCTGGTCGGCCCGCATCGCCGCGCTGGTGGGCGACGACATTCCGCTGGCCGCCAAGTCATCCATGATGATGGTCAGCGAGCGCCTGCGTCCCTTCATCAAACCGGTGGTGGCCATCATGGGCCGCTCATTGTCCTTCAAGCAGTCCGACCAGGGCACGCTGGTGATAGGCGGCGGCTTGCAAGGCATCCCGGACCTGGACAAGGAAACGTCCACCGCCCGCATGAAAGTGCTGGCCAAGGGCGCGCATGCGGCCACCGACCTGTTCCCGTCGGTCAGCAACATCCGCATCGTCCGCGTGTGGGCGGGCCTGGAGGCGAAGACCGAAGACCTGTTGCCGGTCGTGGGCCCGTCGCCCAACGCGCCCGGCGTGATCCATGCCTTCGGTTTCTCCGGCCACGGCTTCGAGCTGGTGCCGGTGGTGGGCGCCACGATGGCCGACCTGGTCTTGCGCGGCAGCACCAAGCGCGCCATCCAGAACCTCACGGCCGAACGGCTGATGGCGCAGGGCGCCGGGTCCGTCCCGACGGCCAAGCCGCCCGCCGATCCGACCGTGTTCTAGTCACAGGAGAACCCACATCATGATGCGATATGCGGTCAAGCGTCTGCTGCTGGCCATTCCCACCCTGCTGGCCATGCTGACGGCGGTGTTCGTGCTGGTGCGCCTGGTGCCGGGCGATCCCGCCGCGGTGATGCTGGGCGACCAGGCCAGCGCCGACGCCCTGGCGGCCCTGCGCACGCGCCTTGGCCTGGACTTGCCGATGCAGGTGCAGTACCTGCATTTCCTGCGCGACATGCTGTCGGGCAACTTCGGTGTCTCCATGGCGTCGGGCCGCACGGTCTTGCAGGAAGTCGCCCTGGTACTGCCCTGGACGCTGCAACTGACGGCCGCTTCCATCCTGATCGGCGTCCTGTTCGGCCTGCCGCTGGGCACGTGGGCCGCCCTGCGCCGCAACGGCTGGCCCGATTATCTGGGACGGGTGTTGTCGCTGACGGGGCTGTCCTTCCCGGCATTTGTGTCTGGCATCCTGATGCTGCTGGCCTTCTCCATCCAATTGCGCTGGTTTCCGGTGATCGGCAGTACCGTCGCCGGCGACTGGACCAGCCAGTTACGCGCCCTGGTCCTGCCCGCCTTCAACCTGGGATTGATCATGACCGCATACGTCATGCGTGTGACGCGTTCGTCCATGCTGGGCGTGATGGGCGAAGACTACGTCCGCACGGCCCGCGCCAAGGGCGTGCGGCCCATGCGGCTGGTGTTGCGCCACGGTTTGCGCAATGCACTGATTCCCATCGTCACCGTCGTCGGGCTGTATTTCGGCACGCTGATCGGCAACTCCGTGCTGACCGAGATCGTGTTCAACCGTCCGGGGCTCGGCAAGCTGATCCTGGGTGCGCTGAACGCCCGTGACTACACGCTGCTACAAGGCCTGATGGTCGTCTTCGCCGCCTGCGTGATCTTCGTCAACCTGCTGACCGACCTGGTGTACGGGCTGGTCGATCCCCGGGTGAAATATCAATGAGCGCCGTTTCCTCTTCCCCATCGCCCGCATCCACCCCGGTATCGCGACGGCCCAATGCGCTATGGCAGGCGCTGCGGCGCAACAAGCTTTCCTGGGTCGGCATCGGCCTGCTGCTGATCATCGTGCTGGTGGCGGTGTTCGCACCGTGGATCGCGCCGCATGACCCGCTACAGCAGAACATCGCCTATCGCCTGGACCCGCCCTCGGCCGATTACTGGCTGGGCACCGACAGCTATGGCCGCGACGTGCTGTCGCGCTTGATCCATGGCGCGCGCGTATCGCTGCTGGTCGGCTTCGTCGCCATCCTGATCGCCATGAGCATCGGGGCTTCGCTGGGCATACTCGCGGGTTATGTCGGCGGCCTGCTGGACCAGTTCATCATGGGCCTGGTCGACGTGCTGCTGTCCTTCCCTACCCTGCTGCTGGGTTTGATGGTGGCGGCCATGCTGGGCGCCAGCCTGGAGAACCTGATCATCGCGATCGCGATCACCGAGATCGCGCCCTTCGTACGGGTGGCGCGGGCACCGACCATTGCCCTTAAGCAGCGGGACTTCGTCGAGGCCGGTCGCGCCTTGGGATTTGGCCCGTTCCGCTTGATGAGCGTGCATATCCTGCCCAATATGATTTCCGATGTGGTGGTACTTGGATCGCTGTGGATGGCGTCGGCCATCCGTACCGAGGCCTCGCTCAGCTTCATCGGCCTGGGCGTGCCGCCACCCGCCGCGACTTGGGGCGCGATGATACGGGAGGGTTTCGAGAACATCCTGGATGCCTGGTGGTTGACCGTGTTTCCCAGCATCGCCATTCTTTTGACGGTGCTGGCCTTGAATCTGCTGGGGGATGCCTTGCGCGACGCCATCGATCCCAAGCTTCGTTCGGAGCATTCGTGATGACGGAGAAACAAATCTTGGGAACGAACGCGGCGACGGGGCGTGGCCAGGACTATGCGGCGGATGTTGATTCTGATGTTCGAGCTGATGCCAATAATGCGCCCGCCGTTCTCGAATTGCGCGACCTGCGCACCGAATTTCGTATCGGCCGCCAATGGTACCCGGCAGTGCGCGAGGTGTCGCTCAGCGTCAGGCGCAATGAAACCCTGGCCGTGGTGGGTGAGTCGGGCAGCGGCAAAAGCGTGACGGCACTGTCCGTATTGCGGCTGCTGCCTGCGTCTGGCGCGCGCCACGGCGGCGGGCAGATCCTGCTGGACGGCCGCGATCTGGCTGTGCTGCCGGAAAAAGAAATGGCGCGGCTGCGCGGCGACGCGCTGGCGATGATCTTCCAGGAACCCATGACGTCGCTCAATCCCACCATGCGGGTGGGCGACCAGATCGCCGAAGCGATACGCCAGCATCGCAAGGTATCGTGGAAGGATGCGCGGGCCGAGGCTCTGCAAGCCCTGGAAGAAGTGAAGATTCCTGCCGCGGCGAGCCGTTACGACGACTTTCCCCATCAATTCTCCGGCGGCATGCGCCAGCGCGTGATGATCGCCATGGCCCTGGCCTGCAAACCCAAAGTGTTGCTGGCGGACGAGCCCACCACCGCATTGGACGTGACCATCCAGGCGCAGATCCTGAGCTTGCTGGCCGATTTGAAGACGGCGCGCGGCATGGCCGTGGTGTTCATCACCCATAACCTGGGCGTGGTGGCGCAGATTGCCGATCGAGTGGCGGTGATGTATGCCGGCGAGGTTGTGGAGACGGCGGACGTCGACACCTTGTTCGCCGCGCCGACGCATCCCTATACGGAAGCCTTGCTGCATGCCATGCCTCGGGTTGACACGGACGCGGCATCCCTGGATCCGATTCCCGGCAGCGTGCCGGCGATTACAGCGATACCGGCGGGCTGTGCCTATGCCCCGCGCTGTCCTTTGAAGCAGCCCGTTTGTGAAACTACCCGGCCGGCGTTGAATGGCATTGGCGGCGGGCATGAGGTGCGCTGCCTGGTGCGTGCGCCGGGTAATGGCTCGCCGGCGCCCGGGGTGAGGCCCGTGATGATGCCCGGAGTGGCGTCCAACTCTTCCGTCAAGGTGCAAGCATGAGCCAGCTATTGAAGGTTCGCAATATCGTCAAGCGCTTCCATAGCGGTGGCGGCTGGCTGGGCGGCAAGAAGAAGATCGTGCATGCGGTCAATGACGTGTCGTTCGAAGTCGGCCGGGGCCAGTCGCTGGGTCTGGTGGGTGAATCCGGCTGCGGCAAGTCCACGGTGGCTCGCATGTTGCTGCGCCTGATCGAAGCGGATGAAGGCAGCATCGTGTTCGATGGCCAGGATTTGCGCACGGCCGGCGCGGCGCAGCTGCGCGCCTTGCGCCAGCGCGTCCAGATCGTGTTTCAGGATCCCTATGCGTCCTTGAACCCGCGGCGGACCATACGGCAGACCTTGGCCGAGCCGCTGTTCGTGCATGGCATGGGTAATACCTCGTCCATCGACACCAAGATCACGCAGACCATACAGGAAGTGGGATTGCCGGTGTCGGCCCTGGATAAATACCCGCATGAATTCTCGGGTGGCCAACGGCAAAGGATAGGAATTGCGCGGGCTCTGGTGCTGGATCCACAGCTCATCGTGGCGGATGAGCCGGTGTCGGCGCTGGACGTGTCAGTGCAGGCCCAGATCCTGCAATTGCTGGACCGTTTGAAGCGCGAGCGCGGGCTTTCTTTCGTCTTCGTGTCTCACGATCTGGGGGTGATCCGTCATTTCTGCGACACCGTGAGCGTCATGTACCTGGGCCGCATCATCGAAACGGGGCCCACGCGGCGGGTGCTGGACGCGCCACGGCATCCCTATAGCCGCGTGCTGAGGGATTCGTCGCCGGTGCCGGATCCCAAGGCACGCATCGCGCTGTCGAAGATCCAGGGGGAAATCCCCTCCCCGACCAATCTACCGTCGGGATGTACGTTTCATCCGCGCTGTGCGAATGCACAGGCGGATTGCAAGATGCGCGTGCCGCGGTTGGTCGCGGCCGAGGACACCGGCGCGGTGGCCTGTTTTCATCCTCTGGGGCCCGTCCGCCCCCCATCTCAAGGCATGATCTTGTAGTTCGCGAACGTTATGGGATCCTTGGGATCACCGCGCTCCACTTGCCGTCCCTCGGACACCAGGGCGTCGCCCTTGGGCTTGTCGTTCAATCTCCAGCTTTCCGAGATGCGGGAACTGAAGACGAAGTCACGCTGCTTGGCGTCGTAGCGGAAGGTGATGTAGTCCGTCCAGTGGCTGCCGCAAGACACGCCGTTCTGCACGGTGAAATAGCGGCCCTTGGTGGCGAACGGTTCGTCGTTATCGCTAATCGGGTCGCACTGGCCGCCCTGGTCGGCGCGGAAGACGACCTCGTCATTGCGCCCCTGCAAACGATAGCCGCCGTCGGCCTGCCCCAAAAACACCAACATAGGCCGTGCCGGTGCGGGGCGATCGGTCTTGCGGTAATCGCCTTCGCGCGCCTGCGCCAGGATGACCAGATAGTCGGTCTTGCCATCCCCGTCCAGATCCCCGGCTTTTTGCCCGGCGAGCACTTGCATGCCCTTGGGCAGTTGCTTGGTGATGGCGGCCGGCAGTGACGACGCGTCCTGTGCCAAAACGGCGCTGGGCAGCGTGCCCGCCACGACCAGGACCGCGGCAGCTACGCGTAACAGCGGCGCCCGTCGATACCGGGATTCGAGAAACGAGGTCAGAGCATGGCGACGCGGCGGGAATCTCATGGGCGGCTTCGGTCAGTTGAGGAAGACAGGCGTAAGCGGGGTGAAAAACGAGATGAAAAAACGGGCGGACGCAAGCTTATCACCGTCCTGCATCCATTTCTCTCGCTGCAACCCGCCAACGATCCGCCGTCGTCATCCCCGCTGCCTGCCCCTCGACATCTGGACAGCTGCGAATGAAAAAAGCCCCGTTTTTCAGACGGGGCCGAACACCATATGAATCTTCCTGGCGCCTACCGCACCTTCCCTTCCTTCCAAGCCTGCAACAGCTTGTCGTAGGCTATCGTCTCGCCCTTGGGCTTCTCATTCGCCAGCTTCTTCCACGGTGCATGTTGGTCGGACAGCCACTTGGACGGATCGCTGCGCGCGTTCAGTTTGGGCGCGCAGTGCGCCATCCCTGCCCGCTCCAGCCGCGCCATGACCTGGTCCATTTCATTGGCCAGGTTATCCATGGCCTGTTGCGGTGTCTTCTCTCCGGTGACCGCCGCGGCGACGTTGTTCCACCAGAGTTGCGCCAGCTTGGGATAGTCGGGCACGTTGTTGCCGGTGGGCGTCCACGCCACCCGTGCCGGACTGCGGTAGAACTCGATCAAGCCGCCGTAGTTGGCCGCGTTCTTGGTGAAGTATTCGCTGTTGATGTCGCTGTCCCGGATAAAGGTCAGCCCCGTGATGGATTTCTTCAAGGATACGGACTTGGACGTCACGAACTGCGCGTAGAGCCAGGCCGCTGACATCCGGTTCGGATCGGTCGACTTGAAGAAGGTCCAGGATCCCACATCCTGGTAGCCGTTCTGCATGCCGTCCTTCCAGTAGGGCCCATAGGGTGACGGTGCCATGCGCCACTTCGGCGTGCCATCCGGGTTGACCACCGGCAGGCCCTTCTTGGTCATGTCCGCCGTGAATGCCGTGTACCAGAATATCTGCTGCGCGATATGTCCTTGCGCCGGTACGGGGCCGGACTCCGAGAACGTCATCCCCATGGCTTGTTGGGGGGCGTACTTCTTCATCCAGTCGATGTACTTGGTCAAGGCATACACCGCGGCCGGACTGTTGGTCGCGCCACCCCGCGCCACCGACGCGCCCACCGGCGTGCACTTGTCGTCGGCTACGCGGATGCCCCATTCGTCCACCGGCATTCCGTTGGGCAAGCCCTTGTCGGCGGCGCCGGCCATGGACAGCCAGGCATCGGTAAAGCGCCATCCCAGGGACGGATCCTTCTTGCCATAGTCCATGTGCCCGTAGATGCGCTTGCCATCCAGCTCCTTCACGTCATTGGTGAAGAATTCGGCGATGTCCTCGTACGCGGACCAGTTCGTCGGCACCCCCAAGTCATAGCCATACTTGGCCTTGAACTTGTCCTTGAGATCCTGGCGCGCGAACCAGTCCGCCCGAAACCAGTAGACGTTGGCGAATTGCTGGTCCGGCAGTTGGTACAGCTTGCCGTCCGGCGCCGTCGTGAACCGGGTACCGATGAAATCCTTCAGATCGATATTGGGATTGGTATATTCCTTGCCCGCCCCTTGCATATAGTCCGACAGCGGCAGGATGGCGCCATAGCGGTAGTGGGTGCCGATCAGATCGGAATCCGAGATCCACCCGTCATAGATGGACTTGCCGGACTGCATGGATGTCTGCAGCTTCTCGACTACGTCACCTTCCTGGATGATGTCGTGGTTGACCTTGATCCCGGTGATCTCGGCAAAGGCCTTGGCCAGCGTCTTGGACTCGTATTCGTGCGTGGTGATCGTTTCCGACACCACATTGACTTCATTGACCCCCTTGGCCTTGAGCTTGGCCGCCGCTTCGATGAACCATTTCATCTCCGCCATCTGCTGGTCCTTGGACAACGTCGAAGGCTGAAATTCGGCGTCGATCCACTTCTGCGCCTCTGGCTCTCCCGCCCATGCGCCCGGCGTTCCTATCAGGGCGATCGCGGCCGCCACGGCGTGCATACGCAATTTCATGACTGTCTCCTCGGTAGCCTTCCCCATGTAGTGAAGCGGACAAGGCCGGGGAAAGCGGGGGCCGTGGTCCGTGGTAATCGTCGGGACGCGCATGGCGCGAGACCTTCTAGCCTTTACGCATGATGAAGGCCAGCAACAGCATGGAAATCACGAAACTGATCCATACCGACGGCGGCTTTTCCAGCGAAAACCAGGCGGCGAAGCGTTCACCCAGCCCGACGAAGATCAGATTGACCCAGGCCGCGCCCATCAGGCCGATGAACAGGCGGTCGCCGCGGGTGGTGGCAATCGGCAGGAAACCTTTGCGCAAGCGCGTGGGCGAACGCAGCTCGCCCAGCGTCATACCCGCCAGCATCAGCACGATGCAGCCGAAGAACACCGCGACAGGTAGCGTCCATACCATCCAGTCCAACATGCGAGTCTCCTTCCATGCGCCCATGGGCACACTTTCGTGACATGGCGCGCGCTGTCCGTCGCGCGCGCCGCTCTGTTGCTACACGCGCCCCATGGCGAATCCCTTCGCGATGTAGTGGCGCACGAACCAGATAACGATCGCGCCGGGAACAATCGTCAGGACGCCCGCCGCGGCCAGCACGCCCCAATCCATTCCGGATGCCGATACCGTCCGGGTCATCGTGGCGACGATGGGTTTGGCATTGACCGACGTCAGGGTGCGTGCCAGCAGCAGTTCCACCCAGCTGAACATGAAGCAGAAGAACGCCGTCACGCCCACGCCGGCCTTGATCAGGGGCAGGAAGATGGTCAGGAAAAACCGGGGGAAGGAATAGCCGTCGACGTAGGCGGTCTCGTCGATTTCGCGCGGAACGCCCGACATGAAGCCTTCCAGGATCCAGACCGCCAGGGGCACGTTGAACACCAGGTGCGCCAAGGCCACGGCCAGGTGGGTGTCCATCAAACCCAATGCGCTATAGAGCTGGAAGAACGGCAGCAGAAACACCGCCGGCGGCGTCATGCGGTTGGTCAACAGCCAGAAGAAAACGTGCTTGTCGCCAATGAAGCTGTAGCGGGAAAAGGCATAGGCGGCCGGCAAGGCCACCAGCAGCGAAATCACCGTGTTGATCACCACATAGATCAGGGAATTTATGTATCCCGAATACCAGGACGGGTCGGTGAAGATGGTCCGGTAGTGGCGCAGGGTGAAGTCGTGCGGCCAAAGGGTCAGCGAGCTGACGATTTCGGTATTGGTCTTGAACGACATGTTCAACATCCAGTACAAGGGCAGGATGGCGAACAGCAGGTAGACGATCAGAAAGGCACTGCGCCAGATGATGGGCTTGTCACGCATGGACATTCTCCTCGTCGGCCGCGCCCGACGTGCCGGCGCGCTGAATCCAGTTATAGAGGATGAAGCACAGCAACAGGATGATCAGGAAATAGACAATGGAAAACGCCGCGGCGGGCCCCAGGTCGAACTGTCCCACGGCTTTCTGCGTCAAATATTGCGACAGGAACGTCGTGGCATTGCCTGGCCCGCCTCCCGTCAGGACGAAGGGCTCGGTATAGATCATGAAGCTGTCCATGAAGCGCAGCAGCACGGCAATCATCAGCACGCCGCGCATCTTGGGCAATTCGATGTAGCGGAAAACCGCCAGCCGGGATGCGCCATCGATGCGCGCGGCCTGGTAGTACGCCGGGGGAATCGCCCGCAGGCCGGCGTAGCAAAGCAAGGCCACCAACGGCGTCCAATGCCACACGTCCATGATCAGCACGGTCAGCCAGGCGTCCAGCACATTGGCCGTGTAGTTGTAATTGATGCCCAGGGCCGCCAGGGCGGCGCCCAGCAAACCGATGTCGCTACGGCCGAACACCTGCCATATGGTGCCGACCACGTTCCAGGGAATCAGCAATGACAGCGCCACGATCACCAGAACCGCCGAGGCGCGCCAACCCTGGGCCGGCATGCACAGCGCCAGCAGGATGCCCAAGGGAATTTCCACGAGGAGCACCGCCAGTGAAAAGCCGATCTGCCGCAACAGGGCATTGTGCAACTCCTCGTCCTGCAGCACGGCGGCAAACCATTCGGTGCCGACGAAGACACGGCGATCCGGAGCGATGATGTCCTGCACCGAATAATTGACGACGGTCATCAGCGGCAGGATGGCGGAGAATGCCACCGACAGCACCACCGGCAGGATCAGGAACCAGGCTCTCTGATTGATCGGCTTCATGGAATCAGCGCCTCGTCGCGGTAGAAACAGGTCTTCGGATTCAGTACCGACAACCAGACGATGCCGCCGGGGGCCATAGCCTCGCTGTCCAAAGGCAGGCGGGCCCGCAGCACATGCTGTTCGAAGGTCCCCGTGAGCAGCAGATAGGTACCGACGTCTTGCAGGCGGGTCACCGTCACGGGCAGCGCGCCTGGCGCATCCTCGGGACGCACGCGCGTGAATTCCGGGCGCACGCCCAGGGTGAAAGCGCCGGCCTGCGCCAGTGTCCGGGCCCGCGCCGGCGTCAGGCCGGTCAATCGGCGTGAACCGATCTGCACGCCGTCATCGAGCCAGCGCGCCGGCAGGAAATTCATACCTGGAGAACCGATGAAATGGCCGACGAAGGTATGCGACGGTCGCAGGAACAAATCATCCGGGCTGCCGATCTGCACCACCCTGCCGCGCGACATCACCACCACACGCTCGGCAAAGGTCAGGGCCTCCGTCTGATCGTGGGTGACATAGATGAGCGTCAGCTGCAGTTCCTTGTGGATCTCCTTGAGCTTGCGCCGCAACTCCCATTTGAGATGCGGGTCGATGACGGTCAATGGCTCATCGAACAGCACGGCGGAGACGTCATTGCGCACCAGGCCACGGCCCAGCGATATCTTCTGCTTGGCATCGGCGGTCAGATTGCGTGCGCGGCGATCCAGGACGGCCGATAGTTCCAGCATTTCGGCGATCCGTCCTACTCTTTCGCGCACCTTGTCTTCGGGCACCTTGCGATTGCGTAGGGGAAATGCCAGGTTTTGCGCCACGGTCATGGTGTCGTAGACGACGGGAAACTGGAAAACCTGGGCGATATTGCGTTCCTGCGGGGTTTGCTCGGTCACGTCCCGGCCGTCGAAGCGTATCGATCCCGAAGACGGCCGCAACAAACCGGAAATGCAGTTCAGCAAGGTGGTCTTGCCACAACCGGACGGACCCAGCAAGGCGTAGGCACCGCCGTCGCGAAAGGTGTAGTTCAGCGGCAGCAGTGCGTAGTCCTCATCCGAAATAGGATGTGGGATATAGGAGTGCGAGAGATCCAGTTCGATGCTGGCCATCAGCGTGCCTCCCGCGGCAAGGGTCGATAGGCGGGCGCGACCAGCAGATCTCCCGTGGCGTCGAAGGCGTAAGTCTGGGCCGGATCGAAGTAAAGCTGAAGCCGGGCGCCCAGTTCGAAGCGATGCACGCCAGGTAGTTGGGCGACGACGTCGCCGTCCACTGTCGTCGCATGCACGAAGGTGTCCGAACCGGAGATTTCCGCCAGCTTGACCTCCCCTTCCAGCGCCAGGCTGCCGGGCCGCTGCTCCAGGCGCAGCGCGCCGGCGCGCAGGCCCGCCATGATGTCGCCGCGGCCGCCGCTGTCGGGCAGTTCCCTTTGCACGCGCAAACCGCTGCGCAATACGAAGCCCTCTCCGTCGCGTTGCGCCAGGAACAGGTTCATCGGTGGATCGCTGAAGACACGCGCCACACGGATGGAGCGCGGACAGTGGAAGACTTCCGCCGTCGGCCCATATTGCAGCAGCTCGCCAGCATCCAGGACGGCCGTGTAGCCACCCAGCAGCAAAGCCTCGGCAGGCTCGGTGGTGGCGTAGATGACCGTGGAGTCGCCTTGGACAAACAGCTCGGCAAGCTCTTCACGCAAGGCTTCACGCAGCTTGTAATCGAGGTTGACCAAGGGTTCGTCCAGCAGGACCAGGGGCGCTTCCTTGACCAAGGCTCGGGCCAATGCCACACGTTGCTGCTGTCCGCCCGACAGTTCCGCGGGATAGCGATCCAACAGATGCTCGATATGCAGCCGGCTGGCCATGGCCTTGACCCGTTCGTCCACGCGGTCGGCGACACCCAGGCGCAATGGCGACGCGATGTTGTCGCGCACGGTCATCGAGGGGTAGTTGATGAACTGCTGATAGACCATGGCCACGTTGCGCTCGCGCACGGGCACGCGCGTCACGTCGACGCCATCGACCCTGACCGTGCCGTGGCTGGGCCGATCGAGACCCGCCATGATACGCATCAAAGACGTCTTGCCGGCCTGGGTCACACCCAGCAGGATAGTCATCTGCCCCGGGTAGGGGGCGAGAGTCATCGGATAGAGCAGAACTTGTGATCCCGCCCGTTGCTGTACATCTTCCAGCGTCAGCTGCATCGCGTCTCCTGGCGAAAAGCTGCTTGCTTTCAATTTGCTTTGGATGAGTTTGTACTGAAAGCGCGGAAGAAAGACAACGGTGAAAGCGTGGATGAGGGTCTAAAGCGGGGTTAAAGCCTATCGTTAATTGCGATGGAACAGGTCGTGATGCTAGGAATTGGGACGGCGTTTGCGCGCGGTCACCTGCATCAGCAGTTCGATCTGGCGGTCCTTGGCGGCCAATTGTTCCCGCAATGTGTCGTTCTGGGTGATCAGTTGGGACAAGGACTGCTCGGCTTGTACCCGCGCAGCCTGGGCAGCTTCGGCGGCTGCCTGGCGTTGCGCGGCCAGGGTTTCGATATTGGCTTCGGCCGACGCACTGCGGCGCGCCTGGGCGTCGTGGTCCTGGCGGGCTTGTGCCAGTTGCGCCTGCCCTTCGGTCACCTGGGTTTGCAACTGAGTCGTTTGGGACTGGAAGTTGGCCACCTGGGCTTGAAACTGTTCAACGGTCGCTTCCGCGGTCTTGCGGGTTCGGTCCAGTTCTTCCTGCGCCTTCTTCAGCGCCTGGCGTTGCGTGTCGATTTCCCCCAACCACCGCTTTTCATGGGCCGCGTGACGCGCTTCGCTGGCGGCGAGTGCTTCCCGGCTGGCCGCCTGCGTCTCGCGCAAGGCCTGCTGACCGGCGGCGACCTGCTCCTGCACGGTCGCCAGGCGTTGATTCAGGGTTTTCAACGTGCTGGCATCTTCGCGTGCTTGCCGTTCCGCGCCGCGCAGGCGTTCTTCGGCGGCCGTGGCCTGGGTACGGGCCGATTGCGCGGCCGCTTCCAGATCGCTTTCGCGGATGCGCAGGCGGACCTGTTCCTGCGCGAGCTCGGCCTGATCCGCCGCGATCTGCTGCCGGGCCTGGGACAGCTCTTCACGTTCCTGCGTCGACACGAGCGCCCATTCCTCCCTTGCCGCGGCCAAGGCCTGCTCCCAAACCTGGGCCACCGCGCGAGTGACTGCATCGGGAATGTCCGTGGCGCGTCCCTGCCCGCCTACCAGACGCTCGCTCAATCCACGAAACCAGGCTTTGAGATGCGGCCCGACCGTATTGGGCGAGCCGCGTCCCATATGCAGGCGTACCCGCTCGATGGTGGGCTGCTCGCCGGCCTGCAACAGCGCGTCCGCCGCCGCCCAGACATCCGAAGCCTGTACGCCAATTGCCATGAATTCCTGCTCCTGTTTCTTGCGACGCCCCAGCAGCAGCCGCCCAGCGCCAAATCAATATCTAGGCCGGATAATTAAAAGTTATCCGAGGTAAAAAGTGCCATATGTATTATTTAATACGTGATATGTATTTTATAAAACACTTTGAAGGCAGACAAGTGATTTATGTAGAGAAAACGCGATCATCAGCGGGCATGACAACGCCGCGGCAAGCTGCGCGCTCTAGCCGGCGTTCGACCTCTTTCCGTCCCAGACATTAAGATCGTCAAAACCAATTTCGATAACGAGACAACCCACAATGACCGCTGCAACGTCCGCCCAAGCGACAGGCGCTCAACGCCTGTCAGCGCCCTCCCCTTACACCCTCATCGTCTTGCCGGGCGACGGCATCGGCAAGGAAGTCACCGCGGAAGCGGTTCGGGTCCTGGAATGGTTTGCCACGCGGCGCGGCATCGATGTGAATCTGCGGCATGAACGCTTTGGCGCCGAGGCGTATCACGCCACTGGCCACTTCATCAAGGAAGAGGTGTTCGCGGACCTGCTCGATGTCGACGCCGTCCTGTTCGGCGCCTTCGGCGGCACTCTGGAAGCCAATCCCATCCCCGCCGATATACGGCGGAAATTCGGCTTGCTGCGTATCCGCCAGGCCATGGGCCTCTTCGCCAACGTCAGGCCGGTGAAAGCGCTGGCGACACTCTCCAAGGTTTCCCCCTTGCAACCGCACGTCAGCGCCGATGTGGATCTGGTGGTCATCCGGGAACTGATTGGCGGCATCTATTTCGGCGAACCGCGCGGGATCACCCTGCTCGAAAACGGCGAACGGCGTGGCGTCAATACGCAGGTCTACACGACGCACGAGATTGTGCGCATCACCGACTTTGCATTCGCGCTTGCCGCCACCCGCCGCGGCCATGTCACGTCAGTGGATAAGAGCAACGTCATGGAAAGCGGCGCGCTGTGGCGCGAAGAGGTCAAGGCACGCCATGCCCTTTACCCCGGCATCGCGCTGGATCATCTCTATGTGGACGCCTGCGCCGCCGAATTGCTTACCCGGCCGAAGAAGTTCGATGTCATCCTGACCGACAATCTGTTCGGCGACATCCTGTCCGATGCGGCCTCGGCCATCACGGGGTCCTTGGGCATGCTGCCGTCGGCATCCTTCGGTGCGGAACTACGGCCTGGCGTGCGCCGCGCCTTCTACGAACCCGTGCATGGAAGCGCTCCGGATATCGCCGGCAAGGGCGTGGCCAACCCCTGCGGCGCCATTCTCAGCCTGGCCATGGCCCTGGAGGGCACCTTCAACCGCCCTGACGATGCACGCCTGCTAGAGAAGGCGGTCGACGCCACCTTGCAACGGGCACGCACGCGCGACCTGGCCGACCCTGCCCTGCCGGTCGTCTCCACCCAGGCCTTCACGGACCAGGTCATCCAGGCATTGGAGGTTTTGGATGGCTCGGTAGACTAATGCGCGTGGGCCGTCCGAACGCCACGCGGCACCAGCGCACTGCCGTCATTCAAACACCAGACCCTTGCCCTGCGCGCCCGTTTCGACAACTTTCCATTGCCGTTGCGCCATGAGATCCATCAATTTCTCATAGAAGCGCGGCAACATGCCGTTGTCGGTCCGGCCAAATTCCAGGATCTTCCTGACGACGGACAGTTCCTCCCGGTACCCCTGGATGACCAGGGTCGCCCTGTCCCCTTGGTCGAACACGCAGACCATCGTATGCGACCCGAAGGCGAAACTATCCTCCGCTTTCCATTGCGTCGACAGGACGGCGGCATTGGGACAATCCAGCGTGCGCAGGATGTGATCCGAGCTGTGATAGGACACATCCGTCTGCAGGCCGGCGGACTTGCGCTCGTCCTTGTAGTCCATCCGGCTCTCGCGCGCCGCGACAATAAGCGCGAGCGGCAGGTCGTTGAACTCCTCATAACCGCGCACCTCCACGACCCGGATTTCAACGGTGGCCTTCTTACCTTCCTCGGAGGCATGGCTGACCGTGCAGAACAGCAGGAAAACAGCGCAAAGGAAGGTTCTCATTTGAAGTACTCCGGATATTCGAGCGGAACAGCCTTCAATACCCGCTCGGCGGCATAGCCTTCTGGCCCCGGGGTATTGGTCAGCGTGACCGTCATCATGGTTTTCGTACCGCTATAGTCGTCGGAAAGATTGTTGCTGGTCTTGTTGACCTGGAATCCGACGAACTGCTGCTGCCGAGCCATTTCGGCAGCCCGGTACAGTGTGAGTTCGTATGACGGTGGCCGGTTCGACAGCCCGCCACGGCTAAAGGAGAAGTATTGGATCTCGTAGGTTTGCGGTCCAACATTGACGTCAGCGTATCCGCTTTTGCGAAACATCGTGGCGTCGGAGACGTGCTGGTAATGCGATGCGCAGCCGGACAATCCGGCGCACAGTGTCAGCGCGATCAGCGCGCCGGTGGCGGACGTTGGCTTGCGCAGCGCCGCTTTGAATGGATTCAAATCTGGCATTTTGTATTCCCTGTATACCGGTTTCAGGCGGGGGCTTACTAAATGACGGCACTGCGGTACGTCACTGAGCGACACGTGGCCATTCGTATTTCGGACATACGGGCGGCGTTGTCACCGTAGGGGATGCCGTGGTCAATTTGCCGTCGACGTAGCTGATCGACCTGATGACGATATCGCCGTAGGTATTCAAATACGCTTCGTAGTCCGTGCCAGGCTGCATGGTCATCGCGGTCCATTCGTCGACGAAGACCTCGCGCTTGAAACCGTTCACATTCGTGGTTGTCAGGCCGGCATAGGCCGTTATCACGATAGGCATGCCGGCCTTGATGATGAATTCATCGTAGGGACTGGCAATTCCGGGTGGCATGCCCACTTTCTTGTCGGACGAGAAGTCCCAGCGGTAGGCGGTATCCAGCTTATCCAAGTCCGGCTGATAGGACTTCGGCGCGCATTGCTGGTTGAAATAAACCTTCCAGAATTTGGTGATCTCGAGCGAGACTCTCAGCCTGGCGTCGGTCTTGGGGTCATAAACCTTCGATACATTCGGGCTGCTGGCGCAGCCTCCCAGGGCAATACTTCCGGCCACGACGGCCTGCAAAATCCGAAACCGCATGCTGCTGCCTTCCTTTTGAGCGTTTATTTTTAAGGATAGGATTAACCGCCGGTTCCCGCCTCTCTCACACGAAAACCCAATCGGCTCAGCATTATCGCCCAAAAGTTAATATTTTGAATTAATTGATAAATTAGGAAATACTGCCTTCTTCCGTGGATAGGAAGGGGGCTAAGCGCTTACCGTTTTTGTGTGTACCATTGGACGGTGCGAGCCGCGGGCTGTGTCCCCCTCCCCAAGCGGTAGGCACGTGGCGCACCGATGTTGTGCACCTAATCAGTCATCTTTATCAGTCCGATTAAAAAGGCTGCGCTATGCGACCGTCCGTAATGCTAGACATGAACCGAAGTGCAGTGCTCGAAGTGGTGAGCCGCTTTCCCGCGGAAAATCCGCGGATCTTCGGCTCGGTGTTGCACGGCACAGACCAGGAAGGAAGCGACATGGATCTATTGGTAGACGCATTGCCTGGAGCCACGCTGTTCGACCTTGGCGGCCTGCAAGATGAATTGGAAACACTGCTCGGAATGCACGTAGACGTCCTGACCCCTGCGGATCTGCCGTTGAAGTTCCGGGCAAAAGTGCTTGCAGAGGCACAACCGGTATGAGCGAGAGCCGCTTGGGCGACTACCTCGCGCACATGCACGATGCCGCCGCGGATGCCTGCAATTTCGTTGCTGGGTTCTCCAAAGCAGACTTCTTCGAAGACAAGCGCACACAGCAGTGCCACCATCATGAGTCTCATCATCATCGGTGAGGCCGCGACAAAAGTGATGGATGGTTACGCTGAATATGCTCGCGCGCACGCCGATGTCCCGTGGCGCGGCATGCGGGGCATGCGTAATCGAATCGCACATGGCTATTTCGATATCAACCTCGACGTCGTGTGGGACACGGTGAACACGGCTCTGCCGACTTTATTGCGGCAGCTGGCTGATATGCGAAAGAACATTGCCGGCGACGAGACCCCCGAATAACAAATTCGGCGAATACCTTTTCGGACCGAAACGATATTCGCTGCAAGGCATGCTGCTGGCCCCAATTGCATTTCCAGGCAATCCGTATATTGTTTACGACAAAATTTGTACGACCGGTTCAACCGCTACGTCAATCTCGGAGACATGCATGCCCCTGACCCGCTACGCGCGCGCGTTCGTCCGCGCGGTGCTCGCTTTGCCTATCCTGGCTGCGCCGGTGGCCCAAGCCGCTGATGCCTATCCCTCCAAACCTTTGCACTGGGTGGTTCCCTACGCCGCTGGCGGTGGGTCCGACTATCTCGCGCGCACGGTGGGCCAAGGCCTGTCGCAACGTATCGGCCAGACGGTGATCGTGGATAACAAGCCGGGCGGCAATACCGCTATCGGCGCCTCCGAAACCGCCCGCGCCCAGCCTGACGGCTACACGATGCTATCGGCGGACAACGGCACGCTGGTCTTCAATCCGGCCCTGTACCAGAAGCTCTCTTACGACCCCGTCAAGGACCTCGCGCCCGTTACGCTGATGGGCCGCTTTCCCATGATCCTGGTGGCGGGTCCCGGCCTGCAGGCCAAGGACGTCAAAGGCTTCCTGGCCGAGGCCAAGGCGCAGAAGGATGGCTTGAACTACGCTTCCGCCGGCGCGGGCAGTCCCCACCACCTGGCCATGGAGTTGCTCAGAGTCGAGACCGGCGCCAACCTGGTGCACGTGCCTTATCGGGGCGCCGCGCCAGCGCTGTCCGACGTCGCGGCCGGCCAGGTGGCAGCCATGATGGTCGACCTGGCCGCCGGCGCCGGCTTCATCAAAGGCGGCAAGGTACGCGCCCTGGCAGTCGCCAATCCCACCCGCCTGCCGCAACTGCCGGACGTACCGACCTTCGCCGAACTCGGCTACAAGAACGTGGAGGCCTCCGCCCAGGTTGGCATCGTCGTACCCGCCGCCACGCCCAAGCCTGTCATCGACACTTTGAACCGGCAGGTCGTGGCAACGATCAACGACCCCGCCATCCGCCAGAAGTTGCTGGATTTCGGCATCGAACCGGTAGGCAGCACCCCCGCCGAATACCAAATGCTGCTGCAAGAGGAACGGACGCGCTGGCAGAAGCTGATCCAGGATCTGAATATCAAGCTGGATTGATCGCGCTGGCGCCCATCCCTGATTTTGTCTCCGGAGCAAGGTCATGTCGCAACCCGCTGACTCCAGATCCGCATCGGGCGGTCCCACGGGGTGTCCCATCAATCACACCGCGGTGGCCGCGCCCGCGGGCTGTCCCGCGCACATCAGCCCGCAAGCCGCCGCCTTCGACCCGTTCGGCGACGGCTACCAGCAGGATCCGCCAGACTATGTGCGCTGGGCGCGCGAACAGGAACCCGTGTTCTACAGCCCCAAGCTGAACTACTGGGTGGTGACGCGCTACGAGGACATCAAGGCCATCTTCCGCGACAACGTGACATTCAGCCCGTCCATCGCGCTGGAGAAAATCACGCCGACGGGACCGGAAGCCAACGCCGTGCTGGCCTCCTACGGCTATGCGATGAACCGGACGCTGGTCAACGAAGACGAGCCAGCCCATATGCCGCGCCGGCGCGTCCTGATGCAGCCCTTCACACCGGAGGCGCTGAAGCACCATGAACCCATGGTGCGCGCACTGACACGGGAGTATGTGGACCGCTTCATCGACGCAGGACGCGCGGACCTCGTCGACCAGATCCTGTGGGAAGTGCCTCTGACCGTCGCCCTGCACTTCCTGGGCGTGCCGCCAGAGGACATGGATCTGCTGCGCAAGTATTCCATCGCGCACACCGTGAACACCTGGGGCCGTCCCAAGCCGGAGGAACAGGTCGCCGTGGCGCATGCCGTGGGGAATTTCTGGCAATTGGCCAGCAAGATTCTCGACAAGATGCGGCAGGATCCCGATCAGCCGGGCTGGATGCAATTCGGCCTGCGCCAACAACGCGACCATCCCGACATCGTCACGGACTCCTACCTGCATTCAATGATGATGGCGGGCATCGTGGCCGCCCACGAAACGACCGCCAATGCCTCCGCGAACGCGGTCAAGCTGCTGCTGCAGCATCCCGCGGCGTGGCGCGATCTGTGCGAGGACCCCACGCTCATCCCCAACGCCGTCGAAGAGTGCCTGCGCCATAACGGCTCCGTGGCGGCCTGGCGGCGTGTGGCGACACGCGACACCGAGATCGCCGGCGTGCCCATTGCCGCCGGCGCCAAACTATTGATAGTGACATCGTCGGCCAACCATGACGAGCGCCACTTCGCCGATGCCGATCTGTTCGACATTCGCCGCGACAATGCCAGCGACCAATTGACCTTCGGCTACGGTTCCCATCAGTGCATGGGCAAGAATCTGGCACGCATGGAGATGCAGATATTCCTCGAGGAATTCACCCGGCGCCTGCCCCACATGAAGTTGGCGGCGCAAGCATTCACCTATGTACCCAACACGTCGTTTCGCGGTCCGGAGCATGTCTGGGTCGAGTGGGATCCCGCGCTGAATCCGGAGCGCCGCGACGCCGCCGTGTTGTCGCTACGCCAGCCAGTGCGCATCGGAGAACCGTCCACGCATGCCATCACGCGCAGCGTGATAGTCGAACACGTGGAAATCGCCGCACGCGATGTGGCCATGCTGACGTTGGCCAGCGCGGATGGCGAACCCTTGCCGCGCTGGACCCCTGGCGCGCATATCGATGTAGAGTGCGGCGACACCGGCATATCGCGCCAATATTCACTGTGCGGTGATCCCGCCAACGCGGGCAAGCTGCGCATCGCCGTGCTGCGCGAAGCGGATGGGCGCGGCGGCTCGGCCTGGATGCATGAGCACGCCAGGACCGGCACGCGTTTGCGCATCCGCGGCCCGCGTAATCATTTCCGCCTGGACGAAAGCGCTGAACGCATCATCCTCATCGCCGGCGGCATCGGCATCACACCGATAAGCGCCATGGCACGGCGTGCTCGCGAAGCGGGATGGGACTATGAACTGCATTACAGTGGCCGCGCACGCGACGGCATGGCGCTGCTGCCGGAGCTGACCGCACTACATGGCGACCGCCTGCGCGTGTATGCCAGCGACGAAGGCAGGCGCAATGACTTCGCGCGTTTGTTCGAGCATCCCGCGGTCTGCGGCCAGATCTATGTCTGCGGCCCGCAGCGCATGATCGATGGCGTGAAACAGGCGTGCGCGCATTGGCCGCAGGACGCGCTGCACGTGGAGCACTTCCAATCCACGCTGGCCACCCTCGATCCGTCACGGGACCATTCCTTCGAGGTGGAGCTGAAAGACTCCGGCCTGGTGCTTAATGTGCGTGCGGACCAGACGCTCCTGGCCGCGCTACGCAGCGCGAACATCGACGTGCAGAGCGACTGCGAAGAAGGCTTGTGCGGATCCTGTGAAGTCCAGGTATTGGCCGGTAAGATCGACCACCGGGACAGGGTGCTGACCCGGCTTGAACGCGCGGCCAATGGCAAGATGATGAGCTGCTGCTCCCGCGCGGCTGGCCAGCGCATCATCCTGGCGCTGTAGACCAGCCGCCCTGCTCCGCTTTCATCGGGACGCCTGGCTTGCCACTTCGACGCCCGCGGACGCCACCGGCGGCGGCCCACCCGCGCCCACGCCATCCGTGGCGGTCTCCGTGGCCGTATTGCCGGCCTGGATCTTGAACCAGATCGCGTACAGCGCCGGCAGGAACACCAGCGTCAATACCGTCCCGCCTATCGTGCCGCCGATCAGCGTATAAGCCAGCGAACCCCAGAACACGGAGAACGTCAGCGGTATGAAGGCCAGCACGGCGGCCAGTGCCGTCAGTACGACCGGCCTGGCCCGCTGCACGGTTGCCTCCACCACGGCGTCGAAAGGCGGCAGCCCCTCCTTCTCGTTGATATGGATCTGTCCCACCAGGATCAACGTGTTGCGCATGATGATGCCCGCCAGGCCTATCATGCCCAGAATGGCGTTGAAACCGAAAGGCTGCTGGAAGATCAGCAAGGTAGGCACCACGCCGACCAGGGCCAGCGGCGCGGTCAGCACCACCATCGCCATGGCCGCCATCGAACGCACCTGGAAGATGATCACCACCAGCATCAGGATGAACATCAAGGGAAACACGGCGGCCAAGGCTTTGTTGGCCTTGCCGGCCTCCTCCAGGTCCGCCGCCGTCTCGATGCGATAACCCGCCGGCAGCTTGTCGATGATGGGTTGCAGCTTGGGCAGGATCTGCTTGGAGACATCGGGCGGCTGCACCCCCTCGGCGACATCGCCCCGCACGGTGATACTGACATCGCGATCGCGCCGGCGCTGAATGGGATTCTCCATGCGCACTTCCGTATGGCCGATCTGGTCCAGCGGCACGCGCTGGCCCGCCGCGCCGATCAGGGTGAAGGCACCCAGGCGCGCGGGATCCAGGCGCTCGGTACCGGCGCTGCGCGCCACCACGTCGACGGCACGGATATCCTCGCGCACCTGCGTCACCGTCACGCCGGTCAACAGGAACTGCAGCTGCTGCGCGGCGTCCTGCGAACTCAAGCCGATGCCCCGCAAGCGATTCTGGTCCAGCACGAAATGCAGTGTCGGCGCCCGGTCGCCCCAATCGGTATTGACTTGCCGCATGGACGGGTTGGCCAGCATTACCTGGCGCACTTGCCCTGCAATGTCGCGCACGACATCCTCGCCCGGCCCCATGACGCGGAAGGCGACCGGGAAAGGCGAATACGGCCCGAACACCAGTTGCGACACGCGCACGCGCGCTTCCGGCGCCAGTTGATCGGCCACGGCCTGGCGGGCGCGGTGCTTGAGCGCGTCGCGATCCTTTTCGCTGCCCGTCAACACCACGATCTTGGCGAAGGAGGGATCCGGCAGTTCAGGCGCCATCGCCAGATAGAAGCGCGGCGCGCCCTGGCCGATATAGCTGGTCACCAGCTTGGGCTCCGGTTGCTGCTTGAGCCACTGCTCCACTTTCGCGACGGCCGCGCCCGTGGCTTCGATACTGGTACCTTCGGGCATCTGCACCTCGAACAGCACTTCCGGCCGATCGGAGATGGGGAAGAACTGCTGCTTGACATGGCCCAGGCCCATGAAGGCGACGACGAACACCGCCACCACACCCAGTACGACTTTCTTCTTGTGGGCCACGGCCCAGGTGATCAGGCCCCGCAAGCGCCGGTAGCCGGGGGTCCCGTAAATGGCGGCATGGCCGCCCGGCACACGCTTGATCGAAGGCAGCAGCTTCACGCCGATATAAGGTGTGAACGCCACGGCCACCACCCATGACGTCAGTAATGCGAAGGCGACCACCCAGAAGATGTTGCCCGCATATTCGCCCGCGCTCGATTTGGCGAAACCCACCGGCATCAAGCCGATGGCGGTGACCAGGGTACCGGCCAGCATGGGCGCGGCCGTATGGCCCCAGGCATAGGTCGCGGCCGACACACGGTCCAGGCCCTCTTCCATTTTCACCACCATGGTCTCGATGACGATGATGGCGTCGTCCACCAACAAGCCCAAGGCCAGGATCAGCGCGCCCAACGTGATGCGGTCGAAGTCGCGCCCCGTCGCCAGCATGATGATGAACACCCCCGCCAACGTCAGTGGCACCGCCGCCGCCACCACCACGCCTACGCGCCAGCCCAGGCTGACCAGGCTGACGACGATCACTACCACCAGCGCGACGAAGAACTTCAACATGAATTC
Source organism: Bordetella sp. LUAb4 (assembly GCF_021325795.1). Taxonomy (GTDB): domain Bacteria; phylum Pseudomonadota; class Gammaproteobacteria; order Burkholderiales; family Burkholderiaceae_B; genus Bordetella_C. The sequence goes on from NZ_JAHPZX010000004.1 coordinate 427,848, forward strand.
GTCGTAGGCCTCGGCAATGTTCACGGCCTGGTCGGTGACCTTGGTGAAACTCATGCCCAACGGCAGCTCGCGCGAGATATTGGCGGCTTCGGCCTCCAGCGCCTTGCCCAGATCCAGGCCGTTATAGCGGTCGCGCATGACGACACCCAGCAGCAGCGCCGGCTCGCCCTGGCTGCGGATGAGGAAGGTGGCAGGGTCCTCGTAGCCGCGCTTGACCTCGGCGACGTCACCCATGCGCAAGGTACGGCCGTTGGCCACGATGGGTGTCGCGCGGATCTGTTCAAGGTCTTCCAGGGCGCCGTCCAGGCGCACCTGCACCTGCTGCCCATGGGTCTGCACCGAGCCGGCCGGAGTGACGACGTTGCGCGTGTTGAGCGCCGCGAAGATGTCGCGCGCGGAGATACCCAGGTTGGCCAGGCGCTCGTAGGAAAACTCGACGAAGATGCGCTCCGGCCGCTCGCCCAGGATGTTGACCTTCTTGACGCCAGCCACCTTGAGCAGGCGTTGGCGCAGGGTTTCCGCCTCGCGCACGAGCTTGCGTTGCGGCTCGCCTTGCGCCTTCAAGGCATACAAGGCGAAAGTGACATCGGCGTACTCGTCATTGACGACGGGCGCCAGCACGCCCTGCGGCAACTTGCCCGCCTCATCCCCCAGCTTCTTGCGTGCCTGGTAGAACTCTTCAGGCACTTCCGCTGGGGGCGTGCTGTCCTTCAACGTCACGGTCATGAAGGCCAGGCCCGGCCGCGTGAAGGTCTCCGCGCGGTCGTACCACTTCAATTCCTGCATGCGCTTTTCCAGCGGTTCGGCGACCTGGTCCTGCATTTCCTGCGCCGTGGCGCCGGGCCAGGCGGTCACCACGGTCAGCGTCTTGATGGTGAAGCTGGGGTCTTCGGCGCGTCCCAGTTTGAAGAAAGCGAATGCGCCCGCCACGGAAATCGCGATGATCAGGAACAGGGTGACCGCCCGCTCGCGCACCGCGATGGCGGAGATGTTCAAGCCGCTCATTGCGCCATCTCCTTGGCAGACACGACCTTGGCCGGTCCGCCACTGGCCAACATCCCATTTGCGGCTGCGGCGTTGCGCGCCCCCGTGCCGCGCGCGGCCAACACGTCTCCCGCTGGCGCGGCGCGCACCTGCTCCCCCTCGTGCAGGAGGTGCGCGCCCAAGGCCACGAAACGGTCGCCGGGGGACAAGCCGGCGCTGACGGTGGCGGTCTCCTCGCCCAGCGTCGACACCTGCACCGCGCGCCATGTCACCTTGGCCGGGTCACCCGACAAGACCCATACACCGGCGCCGCGTCCCTCGTCGTGCAGCGCGGCCAGCGGCACCTCGACCACCGGCGCGCCATGCGCATCGCCAATGGTGACGCTGATGGTCGCGCCCAGCGGCGCCTGGGCCGTGGACGGGTCCAGGACATAGCGGGCCTCGAACGTGCGGGTCCGCGGATCGGCGTAATCCGACAACTCACGCAGGCGCACCGCAACAGGGTCGCCCTTGCCACCATAAAGGCGCGCCTCGCCGGTCGATCCCAGCGCAGGCCGCAGCGTTTCAGGCAAATCAATCACGGCCTCGCGCGGACCGGCGCGGGCTACGCGCACAACGGTCTGGCCTGCCGTCACGACCTGGCCGGGCTCCACCAGTGTGGTCATGACCACGCCATCGGCATCCGCAAACAAAGTGGCGTAGCCCGCTTCATTGCGCGCCACATCCGCCTGGGCCTGTGCGGCACTGAGGTCGGCACGGGCGGTTTCAGCGGCGGCGTGGATCTGATCGTAAGCCGAGGCCGACACCGCGCCGGCCCCGACCAGCTCGCGGTAGCGTTTCTCGTCGGCGGCGGTTTGCTGCGCACGCGCCCTTGCGGCGCTGACCGCCTGCTCCCGGGCCCGCGTGGCCAAGGCCAGATCGGTCGGATCGATGCGCATCAAAGGCTGGCCGCGCCTGACTTGCTGCCCGGTGTCGACCAGACGTTCGACCACCTTGCCGGCGACACGGAAACCCAGATCGCTCTGAACCCGCGCCACGACCACACCGGTATAGGTGCGGACAGCCGCCGCGGGAGCCTGGACGGTGGCGACCCGGACCAGCGGCACACCCGCGCGCGGATCATCAGCGGGAGCAGGACTGCAGGCAGCCAGGACGGCTACCAGGAGAGTGGCCGTTGCGGCCGAGATGGCCAGCGCGGCCGGACGACGGTAAGACATGGCGGTCCCCAGGGACGACTGAATGAGCGGCAGTCTGATTCTAATGACCAATATTGTCAATAGTCACCAATCAGATAAGCTCCATTGCCCGGGGTGTGTTCCCGTTTTTCCAACAAATGGGATTTCAGGGCGCCAGGCTGCGCAACACCAGGCTGGCCACTTCGCGCGGCGCGTCAGGCAGCCGGTCGAGGTTGTACTGCAGCAGCAGCGGATTGATGAAGGGGTACATGACCAGGTAGATGGAGCGAGTCGCCTCATCCAGCGGCGTCTTGCGCTCGAACTCGCCGCCTTCGCGCCCCTCCCGCAGGATGCCGGTCAACAGCGCCTGGATCTGCTTTTCGTAGGCCCGCGAACTTTCCCACTTCTCCGATACGGAATGAGCGGCGATCTCATACAGCTTGCGATCTTCGAAAAACAGGCGGGCCGATTGCTCCACCAACGTCAGGAACAGGCGCCGGAAACGCTCGGTGGCGGTGCCCGCGCCGCGCGTGGCCTGCACCACTTCGTCCATGACCTGGCTCAGGCAACCGGCACAGATGGCTTCCCCTATGGCCTGCTTGGAGTCGAAGAACTTGTAGATGTAGGCCTTGGAAAAGCCGATTTCCCTGGCCAGGTCCGATACCGTGGTCTTGGCATAGCCATAACGGCTGAAGTGCTCGTTGGCGGCCTGGACGATCTGTTCGCGCACGTTGTGGTCGGCGGGGCCGCGCTGGCCCTGGGGAACTTGCAAGGTATCGGTCATGGTATGGACTGCTCCCTATATCGCTGGGACGGGAATTCATGCGCCGCGCTATCAGGGCGGCTGGCTGCGTGGGGGCGAAGGGTGACGCAAAACGGCGACAGGCGCCAGCCGCACATTGACTACGAATGACCATATCGTACAATAGTCACCACCATATGCCTACTCTCTCAGGCCACAGGATTCGCCATGCTCCTCCATCGAAGCGCCCTTTCGCTGTTGCTCGCCGCCGCGGTACTGACCGGTTGCGCGGTCGGCCCGGACTATCAATCGCCCCACTCTGAATTGGACGATCATTTTATGGGACAGGCCGCGGTGCAGGCCCGCCAGGCGCCGCCGGGGGCCGACCTGAGCGTCTGGTGGGAAGGCTTTCACGATCCGGTGCTGGCCCAGCTGGTCGAGCGCGCCCTGTCCCAAAATTTGGACATCGCGCTGGCCGTGGCGCGCGTCAGCCAGTCCCGCGCCGCTTTAGGACAGGCCAATGCCGCATTGTTGCCCTCGGCGGCTGTCGGCGGCCAGGCGGCGCGCGGGCGCCAATCGCTGGAAACCCCACAGGGTCGCCTGCTCAACGCCACGCCCGACTACAACCGCACTGGCAGCTACTACGAGCTGGATCTGAACGCGGGTTGGGAAATCGATCTCTTCGGCGGACTGCGGCGGGACCGCGAAGCCGCCATGGCCAGCTATCAAGCCGCCCAAGCCGCGGCCGATGCCACGCGCCTGGCGGTGGCGGCACAGACTGCCGATGTCTATGTCACCTTGCGCGGACTGCAGACCCGCCTGGCTATCGCGCAGGAGCAGGTGCAGACACGTGGCCGCCTGCTCTCTACCGTACAGCTGCAATTCGACAAGGGATTGGCGGCGGAACTGCAGGTAAGGCAATCCGAAGGTGCCTTGGCGGAGGTGCGGGCCACGGTTCCCGTGCTGCAGGACGGCCTGCAGGCAGCGGTCAATGCACTGGACGTCCTGCTGGCGCAGACGCCTGGCACCAGTCGAGGCCTGCTCGCTACCGCCACGCCCATTCCGCAACCGCCCGCCATCGGCGCGACCGGTACGCCGGCCGACATGATTCGGCGCCGCCCTGACCTGATCGCGGCCGAACGCCAATTGGCGGCGAGCAATGCACGGATCGGCGCGGCCATCGCCGAGTATTACCCGAAGTTTTCCCTGGGCGCGCTGCTGGGTACCGCGACCACCGCATCCGGCCATCTGTTCAACGACAGCGCCAACCAGGCGCAGGGCGTCTTGGGATTGCGCTGGCGCCTGTTCGATTTCGGCCGCATCGAAGCCGACATCGCCGACGCCCGCGGGCGCAACGCCGAAGCGTTGGCGGCTTATCGCCTGGCTGTCCTGCGCGCGTCGGAGGACGTGGAGAACGCCTTCTCGGCCCTGGTCAAGCGCGAGGAACAGGCGCGCTACCTCGATGAGGGCGTCACCGCGCTGACACGCGCCCGGGTCACGTCGTTCACGGCGTATCAAAGCGGCGTCGTCAGCCTGATCGAAGTGCTGGACGCTGACAGCGCCCTGCTGCGCACCCGCGATGCCAGTGTCCTGGCCCGCACCGAAGCGGCGCGCGCGGCGATCGCGTCCTATCGCGCCTTGGGCGGCGGCTGGGAACGGCCAGTGGCTGGCTAGGCGTGAATCAAGGACGCGGCGAGCTTGCGTTGATCGGGGGTCGCCTTGGCTTGTTCCAAGGAATCATTCATTGCTTGCGTGGCGTCGCTGATGGCGCCGCTCAAGGTACCGATCTCCGCCCGCAGCATGGTCATCTTCTGCTCTCTCTGCTTCTCGGTGAGCGACTTGTCGGACATGACTTCCTGCATTTCCTTGGTCTTCTCCTGAAGCTTGCGCTCCAGGTCGCGAATGCGCTTGAGGATGTCCTTCGTGTCGGTGTCCAGGTTGCTGGCATCGATGTCGGCGTAGCGATTCGCTTCCTGTTTCTCCTCCTGCTCGGCTTTGGCACGCGCGCCGGAAGAGATATGCACGGTTTGTTTTTCAGTCGGCGCCGTAGCCGTAGACGTAGCACTATGCTGGGCTGCGCTGTCGCTGCCCAAGGCGCCAGCGTTCGAATCCACCGCTGACGGAATCGTGGCCGCGCGGCTGGCGGCGCTGATGTTATCGATCATGTGAGGTCTGCTCAAAGGGAGAGGAATGCTTCGGCAGGCATTATCTTGGATTTCGATAGAACTCTAAAAAATATTTAGCGTTGGCGTCGATCTGTTGCGCCCGACGCACACAGGCGTGGGGGCGCCAATGAAAACGGCGGGCGTGCGGGAGCACGTAATCGTGTCCCGCAGCCACCGCGCGGCCGGCTCGGCGTCAAGCGCTGACCGCCCGCACGTTTCAGTTCGTCGTGATGTTGCGTTCTTTGATCAGCTTGCTCCAGCGCTGCCGTTCCTGGACTTCGAAGGCGGCCAGGTCGGCCCCTGTCAAGGTTCCTACCGTCGCGCCGACGGATGCGAATTGCGCCTTCACTTCCGGGGTCGCCAAGGCTTTCTTGGCGGCATCGATCAAGGTGGCTTGCACCTCGGGCGGCGTGCCGGCCGGGGCGTAGAGCGCGAACCATGCGGTAACGTCGAAGTCCTTCAAGCCTGCTTCCGCCACGGTGGGTACGTCAGGCAAGGACGGGGAGCGCTGCGCTGATGTGACCGCCAACGCCCGGACACGGCTGCCATCCTTCAACTGGCTGAGCGTGCTGGGCAGGTTGTCCATCAGGATGTCGATCTGTCCACCGATCAGCGCGGGCATGGAGCCGGAGACGCCCTTGAATGGGACGTGCAGCATTTGTATGCCGGCGGCCTGTTCCAGGAACGCGCCGGTCAGATGTACCGAGGAACCGATGCCGGGCGAGCCGTAAGTAAGCGGCTTGTTCTTGTTGGCCTTGGCCTTGGCGTACAGATCCTGCATGGTCTTCATGTCGGATGTCGCGGCAACGGCGATGACGTTGGGCGTGGTGAACACCATGGCCAAGGGCGCGAAGTCCTTGGCCGGGTCGAAAGGCATGTCGCTATACAAATACTGATTGATGGTCTGCGAACCGATGGTCCCCATGCCGATGGTGTAGCCATCGGGCGCGGCGCGCTTGACGATACCCATGCCGATATTGCCGCCCGCGCCCGCGCGGTTGTCGACGACGATGGATTGCTTGAGAAACGGTCCCATGGCCTGGGCGATGGTCCGCGCCGCGATATCCGTCGTCCCGCCGGGGGGATAAGGCACGATCAGGCTGATCGGTCGAGCGGGATAGTTTTCAGCATGCGCGGACAGCGAGATGCAGCCCAGGGCGGTCAGTGCCAGGGCTTTGATAAGCGAAACCGATTTCATCGGCTTTGTCTCCGTAGGGTGTGAACTTGTATTTATGATCGGGGGGCGCGATTAGCGCTCAACCGTGCGTACTGTATCAGCTTGTGCGGCCGCATCGGTCGTTCACACCGCCATGCGCCGTATGCTTTGGGGTGGGTGGCCAAGCAAGCGTACGAAAGCGCGGCGCATGCGTTCAGGGTCTATGAAACCCACTGACTGAGCAATGCGTTCTATGGGCTCGCCCCCACGCTCAACGCGCGGCCGGGCGATTTCCACCCGCAGGCGTTCCACGGCCTTGGCCGGTGTCTCACCGGTTTCCGCGAGGAACGCGCGACCGAACTGGCGCGGGCTGAGGCAGGCGACCGCCGCCAGCTTTTCAGTCGACAGCGTTTCTCCCAAATGCTCACGCATATATGCCAGGACCGTGCGGATACGGTCGGACTCCGGTTCCAGGTCGGCCATCGCTGAGAATTGGGATTGGCCCCCCGGGCGGCGGTAATAGACCACCAAGGTCCTGGCGGTCTGCTGGGCAATTGCGGTTCCGACATCATCCTCGATCATGGCAAGCGCCAGATCGATACCCGCGGTGATACCGGCCGACGTCCAGATGTCGCCATCACGCGTGTAGATGCGGTCGCCGTCCACTTTGACCCGCGGAAACATGCGTTGCAGCCGGATCGCATGCTGCCAGTGCGTCGTCGCCGGACGATCGTCCAGCAAGCCCGCGGCAGCCAGGATGAAGGCGCCTGTGCAGACGCTGGCGATGCGGCGGGTGCCCCGCAACACGGCTGGACTCAGGTAGGCCGATACATAAGCCGAAATCGACGGCATTTGAGACGGGTCATGTGAGCCCAGTCCGCCCATGACGATCAAGGTGTCGTAGGGCGTCGCGCGGATCTTGCGGGTCACGACTTCCATGCCGGAAGTGCTGACGATATTTCCACCGTCCATGGAAACGACGTGGCAGCGATACGTGCCACCGCCGGCCCGGCGATCGGCGATGTCGAAGGCGGACAAGGGGCCACTCAGATCCTGGATCTGGAATTCAGGATAGACGAGGAAAGCGATGTCACGGAGCCGCTTGGCGGATACCTGTGCTCCCCTCGATTCTCGCCGTGTCTTGTTCGCGTTCATGGCATCCGCACTCCCTGGATACGGGATAGTGCCTGAAAAACGGGATGTCGAGAAGGACAACTTTCCCTCGAAAACAGTCATAGCGCTTGCGTGTCGAAAAACGAGGGATCTTTGTCCTTTCCCCACGCCGGCAGCTTGCCGAGAATGCCTCCATACGTCATCACGCAATACCGGATGCGCAGGTGCGCTTCCGGCAGGAGAGCCTTCCATGAACACCTCAATTCGCGCCACCGCAAGCGGTTTCGGAGAACACCCGTGAATGCGCTTGAAATCGATCCCGCAAACCGCGCCGCCCCCCCTTCCCTCCGGCGCAATGCCAACGTCCTGGCCATCGCGCAAGGGTTGTTCACGGCATCCATCGCGGTCGACCTGACGCTGACCGGCCTGACCGGCTACCAGTTGGCCCCGGACAAGTCGCTGGCGACGCTGCCCTTTGCCTTGATTACGGTGGCGGCGGCGGTGGTCACACTGTTCGCCTCGCTGCTGATGCAACGCGTGGGCCGGCGCTGGGGCTTTGTCATCGGCGCGCTGACCTGCGGGGTGGGTGGGCTGGTGTCCGTCTGGGCAGTCGTCCACCAGCATTTCTGGATGTTCTGCCTGGGCACCGCGGGCGTTGGTGTATTTCAAGCTTTCGCCCAGTATTACCGCCTGGCGGCCGCGGACGCCGTGCAGGAAGCACAAAAGGCGCGGGTGATTTCCATCGTCATGACGGGGGGCGTGATCGCGGCCATCCTGGGGCCGGCGCTGGCCGCGTGGAGCCGTGATCTGATGCCAACGGTGTTCGCCGGATCCTATCTTATGGTCGCCCTGCTCGGCTTCTTGTCGGCGCTCCTGCTTGGAATAGGCTATCGGGACATCGAGCCGGTGGGCGTCCTGAAAGGTGAAGCCGAATTGCCGCAACGACCTGTGCGCACCGTTCTGCGCCAACCGATCTCGCTGGCGGCGCTGGCGAATAACGCCGTGGGCGGGGTCGTCATGATGTTCACCATGACCGCGGCACCTCTGGCGGCGGTGGCCGCCCACCATTCGATCGACGATGGCGCCAACATCATCCAATGGCACCTGGTCGGCATGTATGCACCCTCCTTCTTCGCCGGCCGCCTGATCAAGCGCTTCGGCATGCCGGCGGTGCTGTTTGCCGGCATGGTACTCAGCGCACTATGTGGGATCGTCGCGGTAGCGTCGACGACGCTGGTGTCCTTCTATGTGGCATTGCTGTGCCTGGGTATAGGATGGAACTTCATGTATGTGGGCGGCACCACCCTGCTCGCCTCGTCCCATCGGCCGTCGGAACGCGCCCGTGTCCAGGGCACGGCGGAGTTGATCCGCTACATCCTCACTGCCTTGGCGACGTTGGGCGCGGGACCGATACTTGAACGATTCGGCTGGATCAATCTGAACCTGGTCACGTTCCCTCTGCTGGCGCTGGCCGCGGCCATGACCCTGTATTGGGTCAGGGCGGACAAGCGCGCCAAGGAGCTGCCGGCAAACGTGGTAAGTTCTTCGCCATGAAAGACATGTTGTCCTGAATGTTGCCCTGAATGCTGTCCTGAATGTCGTCCACCACACCGTCCAATTCGCAGTCGCACCGGCCGCTCGCCCTCGCCGACCGTCTTGCCTTGCCTGGCGAGCCACTGGAAAGCCTGGGTGCCAGCGATGCGTCCATCCTGGCGTTGCTGCGCGAGGGCAGCGCGGAGAATACGGTGGCGTCCTACCGGTCCGCCATCCAATATTGGGCGGCCTGGCATCAACTACGCATGGCGCGGCCATTGATGCTGCCCATCCCGGTCGGCACTGTCCTGCAATTCATCGCCGACCACGTCGAGCATATGGAAGGCCAGGAACTGGTGCACGACCTGCCCGCCGAGATCGATGCGGCTCTGGTCGCGGCCAAGGTCAAACGCCGCAACGGCCCGTTCAAACTGGCCACGGTACGCCATCGGCTGGCGGTCTTGTCGGAGGCGCATGAAACCCGGTCGCTGCCCAATCCTTGCCGCAGCCGCGCCGTGCAGACGGTGCTGGAGCGCACGCGCAGCGCATACGCCAAGCGCGGCGTGCGCGCCGGGCGCAAGGATGCCCTGACCCGCGAACCGCTGGAACAGCTATTGGCCACCTGTGACGACTCCCTGGCCGGGCTGCGCGATCGCGCGCTGCTGCTGTTCGCCTGGGCCAGCGGCGGACGGCGGCGTTCGGAAGTCGTGCGCGCGACCATGGAAAATACGCGGCGCGTGGCGGAGGGCTATCTCTATACCCTCACCTATTCCAAGACCAATCAGGAAGGCGTGGCACGCGCCGACAGCCATAAACCGGTGGTGGGCCGCGCCGCCTTGGCACTGGATGCCTGGCTTAGCGCCGCCGCTATCACGACTGGCCCGTTGTTTCGCCGGGTACGCCGCGGCGGCATCATCGGCGCCGGTTTGAGCGCGGAGGCCGTGCGCAAGATCGTGCAGGCCCGCGCGACCCAGGCCGGACTGGAAGGCGACTATGCCGCCCACAGCCTGCGTTCCGGCTTCATCACCGAAGCGGGCCGCCAAGGTCTGCCTTTGGGCGAGACCATGGCCATGAGCAATCACGCCAGTGTGGCCAGCGTCATCGGCTACCACCGCGCCGGCGAGGCACTGTCGTCGCGCGGCGGGCGGCTGCTGGATAATTAGGATCCACCGCCAGGCAGCACACTGCCCAGTACCTGGCGCGCGGTGTCGATCACCACGTTGCCCTGCTCCGGGTCGCCTTGCAACAGCGCCTTGCCAAAGGCGCGGGCCTGCGTCATGGTGATGTGCGGGGGCAGCGGCGGCACACTGGGGTCGGACTTGACCTCGATGACCACGGGGCGGTCCGCGGACAGGGCAGCGTCCCACGCCGCGCCCAGCATATCGTCCTGGTCGACATAGATGCCCTTCAGTCCGATCATCTCCGCGAAGGCGTGATAGGGGACCGAAGGGATGTCCTGCGATGCCGAAAATTTAGGATCTCCGTTGATCACCCGCTGCTCCCAGGTCACCTGATTGAGGTCGCCATTATTCAGGACCATGCATATCCACCGCGGATCAGCCCACTGCTCCCAATATTTGGCAACCGTGATCAGTTCAGCCATATTGCTCATTTGCATGGCGCCGTCCCCCACCAGCGCGATGACCGGTCGATTCTGATGGGCGAACTTGGCGGCGATCGCATAGGGCACGGCCGCGCCCATCGACGCCAGGCCGCCCGACAATGAACACATCATCCCACGCTGCACCTTGAGATCGCGGGCATACCAGTTGGCTACCGATCCCGAGTCGCTGGTCACGATGGTGTCGGCCGGTATTCGGGAAGACAGCTCCCAGATCGAACGCTGCGGGTTGACGCCCGCGCGGCCGGGTTCCAGCGCGCGCTTCTCAAGCGTCTTCCACCACCTGCCGGTCCAATGGGCAATGTCATCGCGCCAGCGCGTATCGGTCTTCTGCTCCAGCAGCGGCAGCAGCTCGCGCAGCGTCTCGGCGCTGTCGCCCACCAGGCTGACCTCCATGGGATAGCGCAGGCTCAACATATCGGCCTTGATGTCGATCTGCACGCCCCGCGCCGCGCCTTCCTTGGGCAGAAATTCCGAATAAGGAAAGCCGGACCCTATCATCAGCAGCGTATCGCAGGCCTCCATCATCTCGTAGCTGGGCTTGGTGCCCAGCAGGCCGATGGAGCCGGTGACCCAGGGCTGGTCGTCCGGCAGTACCGCCTTGCCCAGCAAGGCCTTGGCCACGCCCGCGCCCAGCCGGTCCGCCACCGCGATGACTTCGTCGGTGGCACCCAAGGCACCGGCGCCGACCAATATCGCTACCTTCTTACCCGCGTTCAGCACCTCCGCCGCGCGTTCCAGATCTTCCTGGTAGGGCACCAGGCGTGGCGCCTTGTAGCCGACGCCGGAATGCACCGTTCCGTGCTTGCGTCCCGGCGGCTCGTATTCCAGTTCCTGCAGATCATTGGGTAGGATCAGCGCCGTGACCTTGCGTTCGGCCAGTGCCGTGCGCACCGCGCGGTCCACCAGATGGCGAACCTGTCCCGGCACCACCGCCTGTTGGACGAAAGCACCGGCGACGTCCTTGAACATCGAAACCAGATCCAGCTCTTGCTGGTAATGGCCGCCCAGCGCGGCGCGCGCCTGTTGCCCGGCGATAGCCAAAACCGGTACGTGGTCCATGCGAGCGTCATACAGCCCCGTCAACAAATGGGACGCGCCAGGCCCGGACGTGGCAATGCAGACTCCCAGCTCGCCCGTAAATTTTGCATGGGCACTCGCCATGAACGCCGCCATTTCCTCATGGCGCGCCTGCACGAATTCGATCTTGCCCTGTGCCCGCCGCAAGGCACCGAACACGCCGTTGATCCCATCGCCCGGGTAACCAAAGATGCGGCGCACGCCCCAGGCGTACAAACGTTCAACCAGAAAATCGCCGACAGTGGTGGTCATAGGGAACTCCCGTTGATGACTAAGGTGAAACACGATGCATCGGGGCGGAGGTGAGGCAGGCACACCCGGCCCAGACAGAAACCGGACAGTGCGCAAATCACGTTCCTCCCCTCTCGGGCAAGGCAAGCCACGAAGAAGTAGCCAAGGAACACCCGGGAAAGCGCCGCTGCCTCGTGCTACCATCCGCATCAAATTCCTAGGCGATTTTTCTCAATCGCCAGACCAAATCCAAACCAAGCCCACGCTGAAAAACGCCATGCGCGCCGGTTCCCGCCACAGACCTGCATCCTGGTTCGCGATTCTCGCGGCCTTTCTGTTGGCGTTCTATTCCGTCATGTCGGCTTCGGCCTTGGCCGGCACCACCGTGGCCGCCGCTGATGGCAGCGTCACGACCATCATCTGCACGGCCAGCGGACCCAGAGTCATCACCTTGGCTGCCGCCGACGGCACATCCACGTCCAAATCCACTGCCCAGGCCACCAGCCAAGCCGTCGTCCAGCACAGCAGCACGCTGCCGCACTGCTGCAGCGGCGGGTGCGCCATGGCGGGCGCCGCGATTCTCCCCACGTTGTACCTGCTGGCGTGGACCCTATCTTCCCATCCGATAACGCTGCCGGACTACAGCCCGCCAGCGCCTCCCTTGGCGTCAGGCTTGCTCGCCAGCTCGCCCAGCCGCCCGCGCGGTCCTCCCGCCGTCTGAACATTCCCGCCTTCTTGATGGTTTGATGCCGTCGACCGGATAAGGCCCCGACGCTGTACGTTCGGGTCACTCGGTGGCGCGCATGCGTACGCACCCTGCTCGGGATGCATGTCTCTCACATGCGTCCGGCGCGCACGCAAGCCCACTCTTCCGCTCGCCGCATCCCACCGCGACCGCTCGTTCCATACGCGCGGTCTCCCCTTGGCATGTTGCAACGGTACGTCCTCTCATGAACCGCACATTTACACGCCGCGCCCCGGCGCTGCTGGCGCTATCCATCCTGAGCGCCCTCGGCGCGGCCACCCACGGCGCACTGGCAGCCGAAGTCGCGACCGAAGTCGCAAGCCATCCCGCGCGGCCGGCGCAAACCAGTTCTTCGGCACCTCCCACCGCTACGCTGGCCCCCATCACCGTCAACGCCCAATCCGGCTCGGCGCTGAACATCCCCACGACGACGGGCTCGAATCTCGGTCTGACCCCGCGCCAAACCCCTGCCAGCGTGGACACCATAGACCGCGCCCAACTGGAGGAACGGGGCGACAGCAGTGTGACCGATGCCATCGCCCGTGCCCCTGGCTTCAGCAGCATCGCTCACCCTGGCAACGGCGGATCCGCCCTGTCGGTGCGCGGATTCACGGACGCCACCTCCGTCATGCGCCTCTATGACGGCTTGCGCCAATATGGCGGCGTCGGCGTCACCTTCCCCTTCGATACCTGGTCGATAGACCGCATCGAAGTGCTGCGCGGCCCAGCTTCCGTCATCTATGGCGAAGGCGCCATCGGCGGTGTCGTCAACGTCATTCCCAAGAAACCTGCCAACGGTCCCATCGAAAACGAGATCCAGGCCACCGTCGGTACAGAGGACACCCAACGCCTGGGCTTCGGCAGCGGCGGCGCCATCAACGACAAACTGTCCTACCGTTTCGATATCAGCGCAGACCATTCAGGAAACTGGGTGGACATGGGCGATTCCAAAAATCTCAGCGTTTCCGGTGCCCTGCAATTGACCGTCTCGCCCGAGTTCAGCATGAAGCTGAGCTACGCCCAGGGTTGGCAGCAACCGATGCGTTACTTCGGCACGCCTTTGATCAACGGTAGTCTCGACGACTCGATCCGCAAGAAGAACTACAACGTCGGCGATTCGATGATCAAGTACGACGACCGCTGGACCGAGCTGTCGGCGCAATGGACGCCCAATGCGGACACGACGTTGCGGACGCGGCTATATCAAGTGGACAGCCATCGGCATTGGCGCGACGCCGAGTACTACACCTGGCAGCCGTCCAACGGCCTGATCCAGCGCTCGTCCTATACGGAAATCCTGCACGATCAATCAGAGTTGGGCGCCACGTCCGACGCCACCTCCAAAGGTCACGTGCTGGGCCTGGCCAACCAGGTGTCGGTGGGCTTCGACGTCAGCCACAGCAGCTTCAAGCACACCAATAACTCGCCTTATTCCGGCACGTCCTCCGTCGATCCGTACGACTTCAGCCACGGCGATTTCATCAACGTGGCCGGCACCGCGCCGAAGTACCGCAACAAGGCATCCCAATATGCGTTCTATGGCGAGGACCGCCTGGCCTTGACCGATAAATGGTCGGTGGTGGGCGGCCTGCGCTACGACCATGCCGACATCTCGCGGCGCGACCTGGTGCTCGGCCAGCAAGCTTTTGACCGCGGCTACTCGCACACGGGCTGGCGCTTGGGTACGGTCTACGACCTGACGCCGGACGTGTCGGTCTACGGCCAGTACGCGGAGGCTGCCGATCCCGTCAGCGGCCTGCTGATGCTGTCGCCTTCCAACAGCAACTTCAGCATGTCGACCGGCCGCCAGGTGGAAATCGGCCTGAAGCAGTCCTTTCTTGACGGCGATGGCGACTTCACCCTGGCGGGCTATCGCATCGTGAAGAAAGACCTGGTCACGGCCGACGTGCTGGATCCCGCCACCAGCGTACAGGTGGGCAAGCAATCGTCGCGCGGGATCGAAGCGACGCTGGGGCTGACGTTGGCCGAGAACTGGCGCCTGGATGCGAACGCGACCGTGCTGCGCGCCCGCTACGACGACTTCACGGAGTCGGTCGGGGGCGCGGCGGTATCGCGGGCGGGCAACGTACCGGTCAACGTGCCCGAGCGGCTGGCCAATGTCTGGCTGAGCTGGCGCTTCCTGCCGCAATGGACGGCCAGCGCCGGCATGCGCTATGTCGGGCGGCGCTACGCCGACCGTGCCAATACGCTGGAGATGGCGGCCTACACCACCACCGACCTGGCGCTGAAATGGCAGGCGCGGCGCGATCTCTCGTTCACGCTGCGCGGCTTCAATGTGTTCGACCGCCACTACACCACCACGGCGTACTACAACGCGACGCAGTGGCTGTACGACGATGGCCGGCGCGTGGAGTTGACCATGAACTACAAATTCTAGGACAGCCGCCATGACAACCGCCTGGCCGTCCTTCAAGCGCGCGGTGTACCTGGTGCACCGCTGGATGGGCATTGCCGCCTGCCTGCTGATGGTGTTGTGGTTCATCAGCGGCGTGGTGATGCTGTTCATCGGGTATCCAAAACTGGCACCGTGGGAACGCTTGGCACACCTGCCATCCCTGGATGCGGCGCGGTTGCGCACGCCGGTCGCGGACGTGGTGGCGCGGGCCGGCAAGACACCAGTGACCGAGATCGTGCTGACCACCGTGGCGGGACGGCAGGTGTATCGGCTGCGGGATAGTGCTGGACAGCTATTCGTCTTCGACGCGGACAGCGGTCTGCGCCTGCCGCGCGCGGGGCCGGCACAGGCCGAAGCCGCGGGCCAGGCATGGGCCGGATTGCCTGGTGTCACGGCCCGCTACCTGGACACCGTGACCGAAGACCGCTGGACCCATTCCGGCGCCCTGAACCCCCACCGGCCGCTATCGCGCGTACAGCTGGACGATGGCGCCCAAACCCTGCTGTATGTGTCCTCGGCGACGGGTGAGGTCGTCATGGATGCATCGCTGGCGCAACGGGCCTGGAACTACGTCGGCGCGTGGTTGCATTGGTTGTACTTCCTGCGCGAGCGGCCGGTCGACGCGACCTGGAGCTGGATCGTCATCGTGCTATCGGCGGGCGGCACCATCGTGGCCCTGACCGGCACGCTGGCCGGCATCTGGCGCTGGCGCTTTCGCGGCCGCTACAAATCGGGGTCGCGCACGCCTTACCGGGACCTTTACCTACGTTGGCATCACATCACGGGACTGGTCTTCGCGGCGATCACCTGCACCTGGATTTTCAGCGGGCTGATGTCGATGAACCCGCTGGGAGTATTCGCCGCGCAAGGACCACGTCCCGATATCGCGGCCTATCGGGGCGGTCTGCCGGGTGCGATCCGGCCCGCCATCGAGGCGGCCGCGGCGTTGCGGGCGCTGCAGGCGGCAGGGTTCGCGCCGCGCGAACTCGCCTGGCAAGTCCTGGACGGCCAGCCTTATTTGCTGGCGCGCGATGGTGCCGACCGCACGCGGCTGGTGGTCGACGCGTTGAACGAACCGGGCCAGGCGGGACCGCGGGTCCAGGCGCAATGGCCCCAAGCCAGCCTTCGTGCCGCTGCGTTGCATCTCAACGCCGCCCCGTTATTGGACATGCAACTGCTGGCGCGCTACGACGATTACTACTACGGGCGCGCGCCCGAGGCCATGAACGGTGGTCTGGAACGGCGTTTGCCGGTGTGGCGCCTGAAGTATGCGGACCGTGCGGACACCTGGGTCTACCTGGATCCTCACACTGGCAACGTGGCGCTGAGCGTGGATCGCGCGCAACGCCGTGGCCGTTGGTTGTTCAACTTCCTGCATAGTTGGGATCTGCCCGCCCTATTGCGGGACGGGGGCGGACAACATTGGTGGCGTTTGACCGTGCTGATCGTCCTAAGTGTTGGCGGTCTGGCGCTAAGCTTGACCGGCGTGGTGATCGGTGTCGCGCGCCTGCGCCGAAAAGTGCGCTTCCGGGGGTAAATCCGGACAAAGGAAAATCCTATGCACGCATAGCAAAGCAATATTTGCCCTGGCGCCCTGCTCTCCCTACGATGGATCCCGCCAGCGCGACGCATTGCCATAAGAATCGCGTATGGCAGCGCCGTTTAGGCCGTCATCTCAAGGGAAATCGATGTTCAGTATCCGCTCCATGCTTCCAGCCACCGCAACGCGGCGCGCCGCTCTCGCCCATTCCGTCCTGCTTGCCTCCTTGTTCGCGCTGCCTGGTGCCCGGGCCGCCGACTTTCCCGACCACTCGGTCCGCCTGGTCGTGCCGCAGTCCGCCGGCTCCGGCGGCGACGTCGTAGCGCGCCTGCTGGGCGACAAGATGGGCAGCGCCCTGGGCGCGTCCGTGGTGGTGGAAAACAAGCCCGGCGCCAACGGCATCGTGGCCATGTCCTACGTGGCGAAGTCGCCGGCCGATGGCTACACCCTGCTGTTGGCCGGGGTGTCCCAAATGAGCTTCAACCCCAAGCTGTACAAGAACCTGCCCTATGACGCGGACAAGGACTACACCTATGTCGCGCCGGTGGTCGACACGCCCTTCGTGTTGGTCGCGGGCAAGAACAGCCCCTACAAGACACTGCCGCAACTGATTGCCGCTGCCAAGGCCGCGCCCAACGCCATCACCTTCGCCAGCGCCGGGGCTGGCAACTCCACTCACCTTTCCACCGAGCTGATCGCCAGTGGCGCCGGCATCAAGCTCAAGCACATTCCGTACAAGGGTTCGGGTCCCGCCTTGAACGCCGTGATCGGTGGTCAGGTCGACCTGATGACCAGCGTGCTTGGCTCGGCCCTGCCGCAAATACAGGGCGGCAATGTCATCCCGCTGGCTGTCCTGGCCGATCAGCGCGCCAGCGACCTGCCCGATGTGCCCACGCTGAAAGAGGCTGGTCTGAACGTGCCCCCCATGCCGGGCTGGTACGCCATCGTTGGCCCCGCCGGCATGGACAAGGCCGTGGTACGGAAGCTGAATGCGGCGGTGCAGGCCGCCATCACGGACCCCGCCATCAACAAGAAGTTGAAGGACCTGTATTTCGTGCCCTTGCAGGGCAGCGCCGAACAAATCCGCGCCCGCGCGGACGAGGACGCGCACTTCTGGGGCGACTTCATCACGAAGAACGGCATTCAGGTCGACTGACGCAAGGGCGGCGTCTTGGGCAGGGGCCGTTCCCCCTGCCATTGCACCCCAGTCCAGCGACCGTCGGCCACCAGTTCGGCGGCGACCTCGATGAGCGCTTGATGGATATGCGTGCACGCCACGCTCTTTTCCGTCGACACCGACATGCATACCGAAACCCGCCGGCGGAAATCGGCGCTGGCGATGCGCGTGGCGACGATTTTTTCCGAACGCGCTTCGGGCCCGACCAGCGCCGACGACGGCAACACGGTCCAGCCCTTGCCCGCGCGGACCAAAGTCAACAGGATGGACACCGCGCTGGTTTCCGCCACCAGACGCAGGTGCAGGTCCTCTTCGGCGAACGCCCGCGCGGCCAGCACGCGGATGGAATTCGGGAAGCTGGGCAGCAGCAGTGGCATCTCCGACATCTGCCGCAGGGTCACGGCGTCCAAGCCCAAGGGCGGCCCCACCAGGAACAGATCTTCCGTCAACAAAGGCGTGATCGTCATGCGCGCGGGCTGCGGCCGTGCGTCCATCGCCACGGACAGGTCCAGCCTGTGCATGGACACCGCGGTGGCCAGGTCGCTGCTGCTGCCTTCCACGACCTCCAGCACCACTTCCGGATAGCGTTGCGCCACGGCCTCGATCAACGGCAAGGCCAGGATGCGCGACGTGCTGGTGGGCAAGCCCACTTTCACGTGCCCCGACGGCGTATCGCGTCCATGCCTGAGCGCGGACTTGGCTTCGTCCGCCTGGCGCAGCATGACCTTGGCGTGGCGATACAGCAATTTGCCGGCTTCGGTCGCGCGCACGCCACCCGGGCCGCGCAGCAGCAAGGGCGTTTCCAATTCTTTTTCGAGGTTGGCCACGTGCTGGCTGAGCGAGGGCTGGGCGATGTGCAGGGTCTCGGCGGCGGCGGTGATGCTTTCCAGTTCGACGATACGGACGAAGTATTTGAGTTGACGCAGGTCCATCACAAAATCCTATTTAGCCGGTGCGATCTTAGCCAAGTTCAGGACGTCCCTAGCGCGTCTCCCTCTGGGACTTGGTGTAATCCCCTATATCGCTAGCGTTGGTTAGCTTCCGGGACCGGGGTCCCAGGCTTCAACATGTGGGATCGCATTTTCCTATGGCGATATCCATATCAAATATTGGCAGGATGCGGTGGCCCTATCTAAGATAGCCGACGATATTCGGAGCTCATCCCAAGGATTCACCAATGCCCTCTTACGTCAAGAATGAAGACCAGGCGTGGTCCGTGCCGCCGCAAGCCTATGCGGAACGCCGGCCCGTGGATTACGTCGTTCCCGAACCATCATCGCGCTACCTGACCATGCGCGACGGCTGTCGGCTGGCGATCGACCTCTACATTCCCCAGGCCGCGAACGGCAAGACGGCGGCGGCACGCTTTCCCGCGATCACGCTGTTCACGCCCTATTACCGCCGCTTCAATCTCAAGCCCGGCGGCAGCGGCGAACGCGCGCCCAACACCGCCAAGCTGCGCGACTATTTCGTACCGCGCGGCTATGCCGTGGTGGTGATCGACGTGCGCGGCACCGGCGCCAGCTTCGGCACGCGCGACAGCTTCCGTTCTCCGCGTGAACGTGATGACAGCCATGAGGTGCTCGACTGGATCATCGCCCAGCCCTGGTCGACGGGTGTGGTGGGCGCCACCGGCATCTCCTACTTGGGTGCCGCCTCCGACTTCCTGGCCGCCACGCGCCATCCCGCGCTGAAGGCGATCGCGCCGCTGTTTTCGGTGTGGGACACCTATACCGATAATTACTATCCCGGCGGCATCCAGCTGAAGGCGCTGACGCAGAGCTACGATGACTTGATGGTGGCGCTGGACCATGACCGGCGGGAGATGTTGCACCGCTTCGTGTACTACGCCAACCCCGACTTCGCCGGCCCGCAACCGGTCGATGAAGATGCCGATGGCGTCTTGCTCAAGCAAGCGGTGCACGAACACCTGGGCAATTTCCGCCAGACCGAGTTCATGCCGGAGTTCCGCTTTCGCGAAGAGGCCCTGCCCTACGATCCCACATTCAGTTCGGCCACGTTCAGTCCCTACAGCCTGGCGGCGCAGATTCCGCAAGACGTCGCGGTGCTGTCGATATCCGGCTGGATGGACGGCGCCGGCTATATGAACAGCGCCATCTCCCGCTACCTGACGCTGGACAAGAATCCGCGCTACCTGATGCTGGGTCCATGGGACCATGGCGCGCGCATCGACGTGTCGCCCTGGCGCGCCACTCAGATGGCCGACGCGCCCTGGCTGGCTGAGGCACTGCGTTTCTTCGATCAATATTTGTTGGGCCTGGACACGGGTCTGCTGGCCGAAGCGCCCATCCACTACTACGCCCTGCACGCCGAACAATGGCGCAGTGCGGCGCAGTGGCCGCCGTACCAGGAAGAGGAGGCGGCCACGCGCCTGCACTTGGCACCCCAAGGCAAACTGGCCGATGCCGCGCCTGCCGAGACCACGCAACAGGACTACCAGGTCGATTTCTCGCAGGGCACCGGGGCCGGCACGCGCTATGAGCGCATTGCCGCCATCAACAGCACCGAGTACTACCCAGACTGGCAAGGCCGCGGCGATCTGATGGCCAGCTTCACCTCCGCGCCGCTGGAACGCCCTGCCGAATTGGCCGGTCATGCGTTGATCGACTTATGGGTTAGCAGCAGCGAACCCGATGCCGCGGTGTACGTGTACCTGACGGAAGTGGAAGCAGACGGCCGCGAACGCTACGTTACCGAAGGGATACTGCGTTTGCTGCATCGCAAGGTCAGCCTCTGCCCCCCGGGCTATCGCACTACGTGGCCTTTCCGCAGTTTCCGGCGCGAGGACGCGGCGCCGTTGGTGCCTGGTAAGTTCGAGCGTGTCGAACTGGCTCTGCTGCCGACGGCATGGCGTTTCCCGGCCGGCAGCCGCATCCGTGTCTCGATCGCGGGTCATGATGCCGATCACTGCGGGCAAGTGCCGCACGGCCGGCCGCCGCGGCTGGCGCTGGGGACAGGCGGCAGCCATGCGTCCTCGATCACCTTGCCCTTGCGCAAGGAGTGAGAGGTGGAAAGCGGGCGCTGGGGAATTGCGCAGGCGATGCGGGCGCCGCCGATCATGCGTCGATAAGCCGGCGGGCAGTCGACAATCAGCCAGCGGGCGCGGACGACCCGTTCAGCCAGTCGAAAGCGCTGCCGCGCCGGCCTTGGATAGAATGGGTCCTTTCGAGCCCATTCATCCACTGCAGCCCGCCCGCGGGCCATGACGAGAACAGCCATGAGACTACGCTTATCCCCCGTTTACTTCTGTGTTGCCATGGCTTGCGCCCCCGCTCTGTCCAGCGCGCAGATCAAACCGGTGGATCCGCCATTGCAGCCGGCCGCCAAGGCCGCGGGCGAGGCCTCCCCCAAGCCCGCGGCCAAGGCGCCTGCCAAACCGGTGCGCGACGAGTTCTTCTGGCTGGGCGAGATCAACAAGGCTACTGCCGTGATCAACACCGACGAAGGACTGCTGGACAAGTCCATGGCGCCGCGCCTGGCCGCCGCCGTGCAAAAGGTCATCGACGAAGGCAACCAGCCGGGCGGCAAACGCCCGTCCACGGTCATCACCTTCGAACCCTTGCTGATCAAGGCCGGCGGCCTGGACGTCACGCTGCTGCACGCCGGCCGCTCCAGCCAGGACATGCACGCCACCTACCGTTCCGCCATCCTGCGCGACAAGCTGCTGGAGCTGGCGGACCAGTTGCATGCCACGTCCAAGACCCTGGTCGAACTGGCTGCCAAACACGTCGACACCATCGTTCCCAACTACACCAATGGCGTCGCCGCCCAGCCCAACAGCTATGGCCATTACCTGCTCGGTTTCGCCGCCGCGCTGCAGCGCGATGCCGAGCGCATCCGCGAAACCTATGCCCGTGTCGACCGCTCGCCCATGGGCACCACCGTGCTCAATGGCACCAGTTGGCCCCTGAACCGCAAGCGCATGGCCGATTACCTGGGCTACGCCAAGCTGGTCGACAATGCATATGACGCCGCCCAGATCTCCTCCATGGACGAACCGGTGGAAGTCTCGTCCATCGTGACGGCCATCGGCCTGCACACCGGCAACTTCATCGAAGACATCATGACGCAGTACGCGCAGTCGCGCCCGTGGATCCTGCTACAGGAAGGCGGCGGCAACACCTACGTGTCCAGCGCCATGCCGCAGAAACGCAATCCGGGCCTGCTGAATTCCACCCGTAGCGATGCCTCTACGGCCCTGACGCTGGCCATGGGTCCCATCATCCAGACCCATAACATCACCCCGGGCATGCCCGATCCCAAGGAAGTGGACCAGAATTCCGCCATGGTGGACGCCGCCATCAAGGCGCTGAAGAAATGGGACCGTGTTCTCAAGGCATTGGTCATCAATCCCGACCGCTCCCTGGAGGAACTGAACAGCGATTGGACGGCATCCCAGGAATTGGCCGATCTGCTGATGCGCAAGTACAAGTTGCCCTTCCGCGAAGGCCATCATTTCGCGTCCGAAGTGGTGGAGTACGCGCGGCAACACGATATCAAGCCGCTGGACTTCCCCTATGCCGATGCGAAACGCATCTACGCCGAAACCGTCAAGGGCAGCAAGTATCCGCAGGAACTGCCCATGTCCGAGGCGGAATTCCGCGCGTCCCTGGACCCGGTCGCCATCGTCAAGGCGCGCGCCACCTCGGGGGGGCCGCAACCCGCGGAAATGGAACGCATGTTGAAAGAGGCGCGCGAGAACCTGGCGTTGCAGGAGAACTGGATCAAGACGCACCGCGCGCACATCGATGAGTCCCTCGCGGGCTTGAACAAAGACTTCAATACGCTGCTGGCGCAGGATAAGCCGGCGAAATAGCGCAAGACCGCTACGCTTCCTCATCCCGGTAGTAAGGCAGCTTGGACATGTGCCCGATGCCGGGATTGAGGCAATTGCAGGGATCCAGCCCCTGGTAGAACGCGCGCAGGGCCGGCTTGGCATCGTAGAGATGGCCGACGTTGTGTTCGGCCGGATATTCGGCGCCGCGTTCATCCAGCACGCGCCACATCGCGTGTTCCAGCGCCAGGCAGTCCTCGCCCTTGCGGACGATGTAGTCCTGATGGAAGACATGGCAGAAGAAGTGGCCGTAATAGAGCTTGATCGCGATCCCCCGCTCCATCTCGGCGGGTAAACGTTCGACCCAATCCTGATCGTTGCGGCGCAAGGCGATGTCCAGCGCCACGATGTCCTCGACCTCATCCGGATGCATGGCCCGATAACGCACGGCGGCCCCGGCCGCGGCGAAGCGGTGCAGGAATGCCTTGCGTCCTTCCTCGGCGTCGCACAGGAAGAAATCGCCACGGGTGGCAGCGCTGGCCTGCGCCGCGAAGTACGTGCGTAGATAATCGCCCGTTTCCTGCACGCTATCAGCCGATACCTTCAACATCAGATGGTGCTCGTAGCGTTGCCGGAAATCCTTCATGCGCCCCGGCAGGTGGCTGGGAAACCAGCGGCTCACCGCCTGCATCAACCTATCCGTGAAGTTACGCGGCAGCCAGCCGAAACGTTCGAAAAACGCGTCGCAACGGCTCTTCATGCCGAACAGGGCCGGCAGCCGCTGCGTTCCCAGATGTTCGATCAGCAGGAACATATCCTTGCCGTAGCGCTCGGCGATGTCATAGGCGTCGCGATGCAGATACTCGCCGGCGATGGGCAACTGAGAGAAATTTTTCAGCATGTGGCGCCGGATATCGGTCAGATCCTCCGCGCGATTGGTACCGATGTAGAACACCCGCGCGCCGCTTTCGATCGGAAAAGTGTCCAGGCGCACCGCGAATACCATCAGTTTGCCGGCCGAGCCCGATGCCTCGTGCAGGCGCAGGGGATCGGCGTTGTAGCGCGCCGGGGTCGCCGCATCGACGTCGCGCACGTGCGCGCTGTAACCCTGATCGGAAGCCGCCCCCGCGTCGTGACGGATCAGGCTGGCCGGCAGCTCGCCCCGGTCCAGTTGCGCCAGGATCGATTCCGGCGTGGCGCCCGTGCCCGCGGTGTCCAAATTAATGCCCAGGTGGTTCACGAGCGCCAAGCGGCCTTGTGCATCAATCTGGGCGTAGAGCGCCAGCTCCGTATAGGCGGGGCCACGCCGTACCAGCGAACCGCCGGAGTTGTTGCAGACGCCGCCGATGACGGAAGCGCCGATGCAGGAAGAACCGATCACCGAATGCGGCTCGCGCCCCAAAGGTTTGAGCGTCTTCTCCAACTGGTCCAGCGTGGCGCCCGGCAGGCACACCACCTGGCGGCCCTCGTCGATGACATGCACCGTGCGCAAGCGTGCCGTACTGATGATGACGACCGGCCGTCCATAGTCCGTGCCGTCAGGCGTGGAACCACCCGTCAGGCCCGTGTTGGACGCTTGGGCGATGACGGCCACGTTCGCCGCCACGCAGGCCTGCAGGACTTGCCACATCTGCACCAGCGTGCCCGGGCGCAGCACCGCCAGCGCGGCGCCTTCGCCGAAACGGAAACCGCGCCGATAACGGCGCGTCGCGGCGGCATCGGTCAGTACGTGGGGGGCGCCTAGAAAACCTCGGCAGGTCGCGAGCAAAGCCGCCGTAGCGCCCGAGGGAGCGTGCACTGTGTCCTTCACCGCATGTCCTTCACTTCGTGTCCTTCATTGCAAGCCCTTGATTGCATGCCCATCATTGCATGCCTTTCATTGCGTATCTTTTATTCCCCATGCTCACCCCGCCCGTACCACCATAGGCTGAAAATTCCTTGTCGCGGCGTGTGTGGGTACCTCGACCCGTTCCGCGCCCTGTTCTCGCTGCGTGCCTTGCGACAGGTAGCGCAGACAGCACACCCGCAAGAAAGACGCGAAGCTCATCGTCATTTCACCGTGGCGGGCCAGCAGCTCGTCGTGCAATTTGATCGCGAACTGGTTGGTGGTCAGGTTTTCCCGTTCGGCAATTTCCTGCAGCACGTCCCAGAACAGGTTTTCCAGCCTCACCGTCGTCACCACCCCATGTATACGCAGGGAGCGGGTACGCGATTCATAAAGTATGGGATCCGTATTGACGTAGATCTTGCACATGTCTCACTCCTTGGAAGTGGATGCGGCGACTGCAATCATAAGCCACGGCGCCAGCCCCGGGTACAGCCTTGGGTTACTGCCCCGGGTGCCAGTCAACGGGTCGGTCAACCACTCTGCCAACACCGTCCGGCAGCCTGGCCGCCGGACTGGCGCCGTGGCGACCCTGCTCAGATGGCGCGCTGCTTCATCTGTCCGGCAATGAAATCCGCCTGCCGGATCGCCAGCGTGACGATGGTCAGCGTGGGATTCTCCGCCGCGCCGGTGGTGAACTGGCTGCCGTCCGCCACGAACAGGTTGGGAATGTCGTGCGTCTGCCCATGCTTGTTCACCACCCCATCTTCCGGCCGCGCGCTCATTCTTGCGGTTCCCAGATTATGGGTCGAAGGATACGGTGGCACGCGGTACACGTCCACGGCATCCACCGCCTTGTACAGCGCCTCGGATTGCTTGAACGCGTGTTCGCGCATGGCATTGTCGTTGGCGTGGTCGTCGAAATGGACATTGGCCACCGGCAGGCCGTACTGATCCTTCAATTCGCTGTCCAGCGTCACGCGATTATCCGCGCGCGGCATATCCTCGCCGACGATCCACAGCCCGGCCGTGTAGGCATACTGGTCCATTGCGTGCGCGAAGTCGGCACCCCAGGCACCCGGTTTCAGGAAGGCCGCATAGAACGGCAGTCCCAGGGAGATCGTCTCCAGATGATAGCCACCGGCGAATCCACGCTTGGGATCGTGGCGCGCTTCGTCTTCGACGATGCCGGCCATGACCGTCCCTTTGTACATGTCGACCTTGTCCTTGAAGGTCGCGTACACCGACCCCGTGGTGTGCCGCATGTAGTTGCGCCCCACCTGGTCGGACGAATTCGCCAGGCCGCGCGCGAACTTGCCCGATTGCGAGTTCAGCAGCAACCGCGGCGTTTCTATCGAGTTACCGGCGATGGCCACCACGCGGGCCTTCTGCTTTTGCAGCCTGCCCTGGGCATCGTAATAGACCACGGCGTTGGCACGGCCGCGTTCGTCGTGCTCGATGCGCGCGACATGGGCTTCGGTGCGCAGCTCCGCGTGTCCGCTGACGATCGCGCGCGGCAGCTCCGTGTATAGCGTGGACCACTTGGCGCCGAATCTACAGCCCTGGAAACAGAAGCCGCGCTGGTAACAATGCATGCGGTCGTCCTGCGGCACGCTGTTGATGGCCATATGCCCCGTGTTGACGTGCTTGTAGCCGATCTTGGACGCACCGGCATGGAAGATCTTGAAGTTGTTGTTGCCCGGCAGGCCTGGCGCGCCATTGGTGCGCGTCACCCCCAATTTCTTTTCGGCGCGCGCGTAATACGGGTCCAGTTCTTCGCGCGTCAAGGGCCAGTCCAACAGCGTTGCGCCCGGGATGTCGCCGTAAGTACTGCGCGCCTTGAATTCGTATGGCTGGATGCGCAGGCTGGCGCCCGCCCAATGCACCGATGTTCCGCCCACGGTCTTACAGATCCAGGCCGGCAGATTGGGGAAGTCCTTGGCCAGTTGGTATGAGCCTGAAGACCGGCGCTTGTCCAACCACGCGAGTTGCAGGAACGAGCCCCACTCATCGGTCAGGAAATCCGCCCGCGTATGCAGCTTGCCTGCTTCCAGGATGACGACGTTCACGCCTTGTTGCGCCAGTTCATTGGCCAGGGTGCCACCGCCCGCGCCCGACCCGATGATCACCACCACCTGGTCGTCGTCCAAGGCGAAGGTCTTGCCTTGCTGGCCTTGCAGATCCGTTTCTGACATGTCTGTTCTCCTGGAGGTCAATTCGCCGGAACCGGGCCGCTATCCTGGGCGGGTGGATCGGGCAGCCAGGCCAGGGCGTTGAAGCCCGTCAGCAGATAGCCGCCGTCGCCCGCATTCGCGCCATAACCGAAATGCGCATAGGCCAGCGGGTTCGAGTACAAGGCAACCACGGCGGTCGAACGCACCGTCTCGAAGAATGGCGCGCCGGCCAGCGCGGCCACGTCGTGGTCCTGGTCGGCGGTGGACCGTTTGGCCCAGTCGCCCTGCCCCAGGCCGTCGAGCTTTTGCACGCCAGCGGCAAGCTGTGCCTGCAGGGACGTGTCGGCGGCGGCCTTGCCGTCCAGATCCTTGACCACCAGCGCGTATACCGCGTCGTCCAGGGTCGCGTGCGGGAAGATGCGCTTGGTCAACGCCAGCAGGACGTCGCCTTGATGCGTATCCAGACGCTTGAGTTCCAGCGCCCATGCGCGGCTGGGTGCCAGGGCGGCCAGCGTGGATGACAGCGCCAGGGTGCCAAACAGCAGCCCCGTTCCTTTCAGCCATTCACGCCGCGTCAGCCGCGGGGCCGCGGTGGCGAGCGCAATCGTCGTCGATTTCATTTTTTGTCTCCTTCCCTCTATCGGGTACCGGGTGAACCCCCGGATTCATAGTCTGGTTCTTACTGGTAATGCCCGTGCCGTTCGAGCACCTCCACCTTGTAGTCGTCCGGATCGAGAATGAAGAAATAGCGCGCCAGCAGTTGGCCGTCGTCCCCATGGAATTCGCGTAGATCGTTGGGCGTGTGCCCTTGGCTGATAAGCCGCTCACGTTCCAGCTTCGCGTCGTCGACCACGAAAGCCACGTGGCCGTAGCCGTCCCCATGCGTATAAGGCTGCTCCCTGCCCTTGTTCCAGGTCAGCTCGATCTCCGCTTCGCTTTCGCCGTTGCGCAGGTAGACCAGGGTGAAGTCGTCGAAGTCCAGCCGATGACTTGTCTTCAAGCCGAAGGCGCCCTCATAGAACGCCAGAGAGCGATCCAGATCACGCACGCGGATCATTGTGTGGATGAGCTTTGCCATGCTCGCCGTCTCCTCAGTGCGTGATGCGCGTGCCCAGCAGCGCGAGAAACTGGGCGATCCAGTTACTGTGCGCGGTCCAGGCCGGCGCCGTGACGAACTGCCCATCGGTCACGGCATCGGGCCAGGCCAGCTCGACGAATTCGGCACGCGCGAGCCGCACTTCGGGCGCGCATGCCGGGTATGCCGAGATCTTCCGGCCTTCGATGACACCCGCCGCGGCCAGTATCTGTGCGCCATGGCAGACAGCGGCAATGGGCTTTCCCGCGCTGGCGAATTCGCGCACCAGCTCCAGCACCCGGGCATTCAGGCGCAGGTATTCGGGCGCCCGGCCACCGGGAATCAGCACAGCGTCGTAATTGGTGCTGTCGACCGTGGCGAAATCGGCGTTCAAGGTGAAGTTGTGGCCGCGTTTCTCGCTATATGTCTGATCGCCTTCGAAATCGTGGATGGCCGTACGGATCTGGTCTCCGGATTTCTTGTCCGGCGTGACGACGTCCACGGCATGACCGACCGCGCCCAGGGCTTGCACCGGGACCATCAGTTCGTAGTCCTCGACATAATCGCCCGCCAATACCAATATCTTCTTGGCCATCGCCATCTCCTGTTCTTGATGAATGAAGCGGTGGCTACGACCACCGTGGAGAGAGTCTAGGCAAGCCGGGAGGAGAACGGGTAATAGCAGGTTAAATTGCCATTAAGGTTTTCACTAGGTCGAAACGGCGACGATGTTTGGCCTAGTACGCCGCGTGGGGGGCCTTTTCTCTTTCGCTAATACGCATTGCCTTATATCCCAACATTTAGGATTCCATTCCCATTTATGCCTTAACAAGTGCTCCGCTCGGTGATATCCTGAGGCGCGGAAAAATCTGCTCCCCGCGGAGGGCGAGACCGATGGAGACAAGCAGGCAATGACTTCCGGATTCAACAATCAGGACAAGCAAGTGGGGTTGGCGCAATTGGCCGCATTGGTGCCGGACGGTGCATCGGTTGCGCTGGGCGGCAGTTTCCTGCATCGTGGCCCCTTCGCCTTCGTGCGCGAACTGATCCGCCAGCAGCGGCGCGAGCTGGAAATCATCAAGCAATCGCCCGGCTACGACATCGATATCCTTTGCCGGGCCGGCGCCGTACGCAAGACGCGCGCGGGCATCGTCGCCATGGAAGGCAATTTCGGCCTGGCGCCGTGGTATCGCAAAGCCGTCGAACAGCGCCAGATGGTGTTGGAGGAACATGCCTGCATCACCCTTACGGCGGGCCTGCGCGCCGCTGCCTTTGGCGTGCCTTACATGCCTTGCGCCGGCCTGCAGGGCAGCGACCTGCCTGCCCTGAATGGCTGGTCCAGCGTGGAGGACCCCTACGGCAGCGGCCAACGCCCCTACCTGATCCCGGCGGTGAGGCCGGACTTCGCGGTACTGCAAGTCGCCGAGGTGGACCGGCTTGGCAATGCGCGCGTCTACGGCACCTCGCATTGGGACCGCATCATGTCGCGCGCCGCCGGCAGCGTGCTGGTGGTGGCGGAGAAATTGGTGGATACCGCGCAGTTCGAGGCCCAGCCGGAAGCGACCTTGCTGCCCTATTTCATGGTGCAGGCTTTCACCATCCTGCCAGGCGGCGCCTGGCCGGGTTCCTGCACGCCTTTCTACGATATCGATTACCCCGCGGTCGAACGCTATATGGATACCCGCCGTTCCCTCGAAGAACATATGGCCGAAGCGCCTGAGATCCGGGACACGAGCCATGTCTGAGTTTTCACCGTTTGCCCATATCGTGTTGGGCCTGTCCCGTTTTATCCGGCCCAATGAGATCACCTTCAGCGGGGTCAATTCCACGCTGCCCATGCTGGCCTGCCTCGTAGCCAAGCGCGCCTATGATTTCGACTACGTCTATATCAACGTGGCGGGCGGCGTCGATCCGCGGCCTGAACATGTGCCCCTGTCCAGCTCCGATCCGCAATTGGCGGCGCATACCGCGTCGATTTTCGCCAACGAGGACTTCTACGATCTGTGCACGCGCGGCCGCATGGACCTCACTTTCCTGGGGGCAGCGCAAATCGACGGTGAAGGTTCGGCCAACAATTCCTGCATCGGCGACTGGCACGCGCCCAAGGTGCGCCTGCCCGGCGGTGGCGGCGGTGCCGTCATGTTGCCCACGGCCAAGCGCGCCTGCACCTGGCGCACCGAACATTCGCGCCGTACCTTCGTGCAGAAGCTGGACTTCCGTACGTCCTGGGGGGGATTCCATGGCATCGCCACGCCCATTGCCATCTTCATCAAGCGGGACGGCCGCCTGGCATTGCAGTCCTGGCATCCGGACGCCAGCGTGGATGAAGTGCGCGAGCGCACGGGCTTCGATTTCGATGCCACCGGCGCGCAACCCACGCCTTTGCCCACCGCGCGGGAATTGGCGGCATTGAAGACTATCGATCGGGACGGCACCTTCGAACGCGACGCCGCGGTCAAGCTGCGCTGAATCCCTACTCATATATAGCGGGAAACCAACACCATGAAACACACTGCGGCCCTCTCCGGCGTGAAGGTCATCGAAATCTGCAACGTCGCCGCCGGGCCATTTTGCGGCATGCTGCTGGCCGACATGGGCGCGGACGTCATCAAGATAGAACACCCCGAAGGCGGCGATACGCTGCGCGCCTGGCCGCCCTTGAGCGACGGCTATAGCGAGAACTTCGCCTCGCTCAACCGCAACAAGCGCTCCGTCACGCTGGACCTGAAAAACCCGGCGGACGTGGCGCGCGCCCGTGAACTGGCGGCCAGCGCCGATGTGCTGCTGGAAAACAACCGGCCGGGCGTGATGGCGCGCTTGGGACTGGGGTATGAAGATCTGGCGGAACTGAATCCGCGCCTGGTCTATTGTTCGATCTCCGCCTACGGCCAATCCGGACCGCGTGCGCAGGAAGGTGGCTTCGACCTGACCATACAGGCCATGAGCGGCATCATGAGCGTGACCGGCGAGGCCGGCGGCGCACCGGTCAAATGCGGCGTGCCGGTGGCGGACTTCACCGCCGGACTCTACGGCGCATTTTCCATTGCCACGGCGCTGCGCGTGGCCACGGCCACGGGTAAAGGCACGCACCTGGACGTCCCCATGCTGGGCGTCACCATGGGCATCGCCGCCTTGCAGACGTCGGAATATTTCGGTAGCGGCAAGGACCCGCAAAAATTGGGATCGGCGCACCCCCGCAACGCGCCCTACCAGGCCTTCCGTTGCCGCGACGGCTACTTCGGCATGGCGGCCGGCAACAACGCCTTGTGGAAGAGTGTGTGCGCCGTGGTCGGGCGGCCCGAGCTGTTCCAGGACGAGCGCTTCCTGGACACGGGCCGGCGCGCGCGTCACCAGGTCGAATTGCGTGATCTGCTGGAAGCCATCTTTGTCCAGGAGGATGGCGCGACGTGGCTGGCGCGCTTTCGCGAGGCCGGCGTGCCTTGCGCGCCCATCAATACCTATTCCCAAGTGCTGCAGGATCCCCAAGTCGAACATATGGGATGGGTGCAGCCGCTCGAACTGCCGAACGGCGTGACGACGCGCACCTTCGGCGCCCCGGTCCGCATCGGCGGCCAGACCTTGCCGGTCCGCCGTGCGCCGCCGGCGCTGGGCGAGCACAACGCGGAAATCCTGGGCATGCCTGGCGGGAAAGGAACGCCGTGATGCAGAACACTTCCGACCTGGTACACGTCGAGCAGCATGAACACGCCACCGTGATCACCTTGAACCGACCGGAGAAGATGAATGCCCTGTCGGCTGGCCTGGTCGATGCGCTCAGCGCCGCTGTCGACGAGGCCCACACGCGCCGCAGCGATCTCATCGTGCTGCGCGGGACCGGCCGCAACTTCAGCGCCGGCTTCGACTTCGGCGGCTACGAAGCGCAGAGCGAGGGTGACCTGCTGCTGCGCTTCGTTCGCATTGAACAACTGCTGCAGAAAATAGCCACATCCCCCGCTGTGACGCTGGCCTTGGCGCATGGTAAGAACTTCGGCGCCGGCGTCGATCTGTTCGGCGCCTGCGCGCTGCGCGTGGCAGCCCCGGGCACGACCTTCCGCATGCCCGGCTTGAAGTTCGGCCTGGTGTTGGGCACCCGCCGCTACGCCGAGATCGTCGGCAAGCAGGTGGCGCGCGATATCCTTACCCAAACACGCACCTTCGATGCCGAACAAGCCCTGCGGCATGGCTTCGTGACCCAACTGGCGCCGCCCGCCGACCACGACGCCTGCATCGCCGGCGCGCTGGAAACCGCCCTGACCCTGAGCCCGTCGGCGCGCGCGCAATTGCACCAGGCCTTGGCGCCTACCTCGCTGGATACGGATCTGGCCAGCCTGGTGCGGTCGGCAGCCGAACCGGGGCTGAAGCAACGCATTCGCACCTATTTAAGTGCTTGAATCCAGTCGCCTGGTCCGGCGTGCCATACCTGTGTGACCTTTACGTCCTGTTCGCCGCAGCGGCCCGGTTCGCTGTGGTAATTTAGCCGTCCCATTATTCGGGAAAATGACATGGACAAGACACTGCTCAAAGGATTGATGGTGCTGGAAGCCGTCACCGACGTCGATGCGCCGCCGCAGACCATCGACGCCTTGGCCGAGCGTGTCGGGCTGACGCGCAGCAACACGCATAGAACGTTGCAGACGCTGATGCATGCCGGCTACGTGACCAAGAGCGACGACGGCAGCGGCTACCGGGGCGGCATCCGCCTGTTCGAACTGGCCGCGCGCCAATTGGGCACGCTGGACGTGCGCCGCCTGGCAACGCCCTATATGCGCGAACTGGCCGACAAGACTGGCGAAACCGTGCACCTGTCGGTTCTGGACGGCATGGATGTGGTCTACATCGACAAGATCGACAGCCCGCAACC
Source organism: Bordetella sp. LUAb4 (assembly GCF_021325795.1). Classification (GTDB taxonomy): domain Bacteria; phylum Pseudomonadota; class Gammaproteobacteria; order Burkholderiales; family Burkholderiaceae_B; genus Bordetella_C. Next base: position 460,256 of record NZ_JAHPZX010000004.1, read on the forward strand.
CATCCGGGCCTATTCCATGGTGGGAGGCCGCGCGCCCGCCTATGCAGTGGCCACCGGCAAGGCCCTGCTGGCCTTCCAGCCGGAGGGTTATCTGGAAAGCCACGCGGAGGGTTTCGACAAGCACACCTCGGCGACGCTGACCTCGCTGCCGCGCCTCAAGGACGAACTGCGCAAGACGGTACGCGTCGGCTACGCGCTCAATCGCGGAGAGTGGCGCGACACCGTGGGCGGCATCGCCGTCGTCATTTTCAATGCCCTCGGCGACCCGATCGCCGCCATCGGAATTTCCGGCCCGCTGGACCGCTTCACCACCGCCAAGATCAAACAGTGGGTACCCGAAGTCCAGGCTTGCGCGCGCGCGATTTCAGGCTTGATGGGCCATCAGGACGCGCTGGCGTAGGTTTCCCGCGCGGCCGTCCGAGCCCGCCGCGCGGGGATCAGGCAAAGCGGCCATATCCCCGCGTGCCGGCGTCCGCATTGGCATAGCCGGAGATGAACTCACGCGGCTCACCGCTGGCTGCGTCATACACATGCCGCGCGATGCGGCCGATATTGCCCCCATAGGTGTGAATGCTGATCGACACCTGGTCCGCACAGGCATTGCTGACTTTATGGATGTCGCCCACCTCCGGCGACACGAATTCAATGTCACCGGGATGCAGCACGGCGTCTTCCTGCTCGCGCATGGGGCTGCCCAGGGCATAGCGCTGCCCCGTTTCCGCGCCACGCAGCATGGCGATCACGCCCCAGGTCATGTGGTCATGAATGGGCGTGCTCTGCCCGATACCCCAGACGAAACTCACCACCGAGAAGCGCTCCGCGGGATCGCAGTACAGCAGGTATTGCTGGTAGTACCGCGGATGCGGCAGCGTGGCCGCCTGTGGCAGCCATTCATCCGATGCCACCAGCACACGGGCGGCGTCGCCAACCTGTTCCAGCAAGCGCCGTTGCGGCACGTCCTGCCCCACGGCGCCGTCCACGCGTTCGATGAACGCACGAAATGCGGGCTGGTCTTCCAAATACGTCATGTCTCGCTCCAGGGATAGCCGGATGCCGGCTTTGCCGCAAATCCTTAAATCCTATTATTTAGGATTCTATCTACAAAATATAACTTGGATGATCCTATTTCTCTATCCATCACATCCCAAATATACGGGTCTACCCCTATAAACCAGGGTTATCCCTCATAAACCATATGAATGGTAAAAATAAGAAATCCGAATTTTTCTTATAGAAATCGCGGGCGTATAACGAAGCCCTTCAACATCTAAATCCGATTTCCGAGAGAGAAACATGCGGGGAAACTCCACCAACACCGCCACCACGCACCAGCCGGTGCGCGCGTCGGCCGCCGCCTTCGTCGGCACCATGATCGAATGGTACGACTTCTACATCTACGCCACCGCGGCCGCCCTGGTCTTCGGCAAGCTGTTCTTCCCCTCCGCTGACGGCTTCTACGGCACGCTGGCCTCGCTCGGCACCTTCGCCGTGGGTTTCTTCGCCCGCCCGCTGGGTGGCGCCTTGTTCGGCCACATCGGCGACCGCATCGGCCGCAAGAAGTCCCTGGTCATCACCATGTTGATGATGGGCCTGGTGACCATCTTCATCGGTCTGCTGCCCACCTATGCCAGCATCGGCATCTGGGCACCGGTGCTGCTGGTGCTGCTGCGCGTGATCCAGGGCATCGCCGTGGGCGGCGAATGGGGCGGCGCGGTACTGATGGCAGGCGAGCATTCGCCCGACAAGAACAAGCGTGCCTTCTTCGCTTCGTTCGCGCAATTGGGCAGCCCCGCGGGCTTGATTCTGTCGACCGTCATGTTCAAGATCATGACGGGCATGGGCGACCAGGTGTTTCTCAGCTGGGGCTGGCGTGTGCCTTTCCTGTTTTCCGCCGTGCTGCTGGTGGTCGGCTTCATCATCCGCCTGAGCGTGAACGAATCGCCCGATTTCGTGCAGGAGCGCGAAGCCCAGGCCAAGCGCCAACGCGCCGCCCAGACCCCGCTGGTGGAAGTGCTGACCGGCGCGCCCGGCCTGCTGGCCTTGGCGGTCGGCGCCAACGTGCTGGGCATCGCCGGTTTCTACTTCACCAACACGTTCATGATCGCGTACACCACGCAGTATCTGCACATGGACCGAGCGGTGATCCTGGACTGCCTGCTGGTCGTGTCGGTCATGCAGTTCTGCATCACTCCATTGTCGGCCTGGATCGCCTACCGCATCGGCAATCTGCGCTTCCTCGCCATCACCTCCTTCCTGTCGATGTTCACGCCTTACGCCATGTTCACCTTGGTGGACAAGGGCTCGCTGGTCGCCATCACGACGGGCGTGGGTATCGCCGTGCTGTTCATGAGCGCGTTCTATGCGGTGATCGCCGGCTATGTCAGCGACTGCTTTCCCACCCGCATCCGCTACACCGGCATTTCCATGGCCTACCAATTGTCGGGTGCCATCTTCGGCGGCTTGACGCCCTTGCTGGGGACTATCCTGGCGGAGAAATTCAAAGGCGACTGGATGCCGCTCGCCCTGCTGTTCACGATCATCTCGCTGCTGTCGCTGGTTTCCGTGCTGGGCCTGAGCGCCAAGCGCCAGCAAAGCAGCGCCGCACTGCAATATGGGAGCAATCAGGCATGAAGGCTTATTTTCACGAAGACCAGAAACTGCATCACCCGCAGACCTATTTCTCGCGCGGCAAGATGCGTACGCCACAAGAAATTCCCGCGCGCCTGGACGGCCTGGTGGGCGCGGCCCGCAAGCTGGGTTTCGACGTGCGGGCTCCGGCCGACCACGGCGCCGGCCCGATCTCCGCGGTGCACTCCCTGGACTACCTGCGTTTCCTGCAGGATGCCCATGCCATGTGGAAGAAACTGCCTGGCGACTGGGGTGACGAGGTGGTTTCCAACGTGTTCGTGCGCGAAGGCAATCCCTTGCGCGGCGTACTGGGACAGGCCGCGCGTTACCTGGCCGACGGCAGTTGCCCGGTCGGTCCCAATACCTGGCATTCGGCCTACTGGTCGGCCCAGTGCGCCATTGCCGGTGCCGAGGACGTGCTGGCCGGCCAGCGCCAGTCGTACGCGCTATGCCGCCCGCCCGGCCACCATGCGCGCCGCGACGCCGCCGGCGGCTTCTGCTATCTGAACAACGCCGCCATCGCCGCGCAGCATCTACGGCAGAAGTACGGCAAGGTGGCGATCCTGGATACCGACATGCACCATGGCCAGGGCATCCAGGAAATTTTCTACGAGCGCAACGACGTGCTGTACGTGTCGATCCACGGCGATCCGGAGAATTTCTACCCGGTGGTCGCCGGCTTCGAGAACGAACGCGGTGCCGGGGACGGCTACGGCTACAACGTCAATCTGCCGATGCCGCATGGCTCGCCTGAATCGGTGTTCTTCGACATGCTGACACAGGCGCGCAAGGCCATCGAACTGTTCCAGCCCGATGCCCTGGTGCTGTCGCTGGGTTTCGATATTTTCGAAAAAGATCCTCAGGCGATGGTCGCCGTCAGCGAGAACGGTTTCGAAAGATTGGGACGCGCGGTCGGTGACTTCAAACTGCCGACCGTCATCATTCAGGAAGGCGGCTACTATATCGAAGGGCTGGAATCCAACGCCAGCCGGTTCTTCACCGGCCTGGCCGCTGCTTGACGCGAACCGACCCGGCGCGCGGGAGGGATGAAGGCCTGGATGGCTCCCTGGGCACGGCTGCCCGGGAGCTGACGACCGATCCTCCGCGCGACCCCATGGCATCTTCTTCGAACCGTCCTGTATCTTCGCTGCCCCTGGTGCACGAGCGCATGGACTGGAACCTGTTGCGCACCTTCATGTTCGTGGTGCAGGAACGCGGCATCGGTCGCGCCGCCAGCGCCTTGCACTTGAGCCAGCCCGCCGTGAGCCAGGCGCTCAAGCGGCTGGAGGACGCGGTCGGTGGCCTTCTGCTGCACCGGCGCAACGGCGAATTCCGCCTGACGGGCTTGGGCGAAGAGATCAATGCGATCGCCCGCGACATGTACGGGACCATGGCGCGTATCGAAACCGCCGCATTGCAGGATCAGGACACGGCTGAAGTGGCGGGCACGCTGCGCCTGCTGGTCATGAGCCGGGTGCAGAGCTCGGCCTATGACGACTTCCTGGCGCACTTTCACCGGCGGTACCCCAAAATCGAATTCCAGGTCGACGTGCAGCAAAGCGCCTCCATCCTGGACGCCTTGACCAAGCGTGTGCCGGCACTGGGCATCTGCCTGTGCCGCAAGCCAGTGGAATCGCTGTACCGACGCCTGTTCCTGCGCCATCGCTACGCGGTAGTGTGCGGTCGCCACCATCCGCTGTTTTCCAAACGGCGCGTGGTGATCGAAGACTTGCTGGACCAGAACTTCGTCGTCTTCGCCAGCGACCAGATCGGCGATACGCTGTCGCCCTTGACCATCTTCCGCGACCAGCGGGGTTTCACCGGCCGCGTGGTCGGCACGTCGCCGCATATCGAGGAATTGCGGCGCCTGGTGGTGGCCGGTGTGGGCTTGAGCTTTTTTCCGGAGCATCTGATTCGCCAGGACGTCCTGGCCGGCGAGTTGCGTCGTCTGCCACCCGAAGAGAGCGTGGCGGAGATCGACGTGTTCCTGACCTGGCACAAGCAGCGCAAACTGACGGCGCCTGAGCAGGCATTCCTGGCGGCCTTCGAAAATTTCCTGAATCGCACGCCGCTGGAATCACGGGCCAATTGAGGAGCGGCCTTGTCGCTTGCCAACCAGAGCGTCGCCCGAGCCTGGCAGGCGCGTCCGTGCGCAGCGCAGGACGCAATGCATGAATATCAGGACATCGGCCCCGGCGCCATCAGGCCCAGGCATCCCACCAAGGCCAGCACCACGGCGCCGAGCACCAGTTCCGCCAAGGTATTGCGGCGGATGCTGGCCAGTGCCTGTGCCCGTGCCGAACGCAGGCGCCGGATCCAGCGATACCGGTTCACGATGGCCAGCAACGTCATGGCCAGGGCGATCGATATCTTCAACAGCAGCAATTGCTGATAGTCCGCGGTCGCGTCCAAGCCGGCCGGCGCGATGATCATCCAGGCATTGAGCGCGCCGCTGGCGAACAATAACGCCACGGCGATATGGCCAGCCGTCGAAAAGCGCATCAAGGCACGGCCCGCCTGCGGCCGCGACGCGGGCTGCTCCCACGCGCGCAGGCAGTACAGGAACACCGGCAGTGATCCCAGCCAGAAGCCCGCCGCCAGGCAATGAATGAAATCCGCCAGGGCGTGGACGACGCCCGCCCCACCCTCCTGCATGGCGGCATGCCCGCTCAGGCACAGTGGCAACAGGGCCAGGCCCGCGACCAGAGCCGGCCACATGCCTGCAATGGAAGGACCGGAGAGGCCAGCGCCGGCGTCTTCGATCTGTCGGCGCGCCCCCCTCCAGACGACGGTCAGCAGAACCACCACGCCCAGCACACGCAACAGCCACGCCTGTCCGTAACGTGTCTGCCACATGACGGTGCCGAGCATCGATGCATCCAGCATCGCATGGGGATCATCGGCGATGGAAGCCGTCTGCAAGGGCAATAGCAGCAGCACGGACATTAGCCCGACGATGGCGCTGCCCACCAGGGCCCGCCGCATGCGCACCTGTGCGTCCCGCGCCAAAGCCGTGCGGCCGGCTAATGCCAGCATGGCGCTGGCGCCGAACAGCAGCAGACTGCTGACATAGGCAAGAAAGCGGACGACGGCGAAGGCTGCGAAGAGAGACGTCACTGGAAAACAGACTTCATTGGAGATACTTCAATGATGGGACTTCACTGCGGCTGCAGCGACAACTACAACCACAACCACAACCGCTATGGCTTCACCGTGAACGACCAATCGCCGTGCGTCTTGTGGCCGTCCTTGGACAACACCTGCCACTTGGCGGTGTAGGCACCCGCCGGCAGCGGCTTGGCGATGGGCAGGATCAAGGTCTTGTCATCGCCCGGTGCCGGCGCCGCCTTGCTGCCGTCCACCGGCTTGCCCGTCGCATCGAGCAGCGTCAGCGACGAGAACGCCGGCTCCAGTCCTTCGGTAAAACTGGCCGTGACTTGCGTCAACGCGACCTGCACGACTGCATCCTTGGCGGGATTGGATTGCTTCAGGTGGGCGTGCGCCCATGCCATTTGCGGCAACACGGCGATCAGGGCAGCGGCCAGAGCGGTCTTACGGGACATCGAGAACTCCAAGGATTTGAAAGACAAGACAGCAAAACGATAGCGACGAGTCACCACGAGCCTGTTCGGACACAAACAACGAGCAAGGGTTCCACACTATACGAAAACAGCCCGACGGTTCGCGCCGGAGTCATGCTTGCTGAACAGTGTTTCGTGCCATTTTCGCCGCTAGGTGCGCTGCCAAGACGCTCCGAACTCAAGGCCGCAAGCGCGGTCCGGCCTGGCTAAGCAGGCCATCGCGCAAGCTTTGCGCCGCCGCGCTCATCGCCCGGTCGCGAGGCCAGACCAGCGCCAGCGCCGGGCCTTCCACTTCCAGCAGATGGCGCACGGCCAGCCCTTGGCGCTGCGCGTAATGCGCCCCCAGGCTTTCGACGATGGCTACGCCCATGCCCTCCGCCGCCAAGGCGCAGGCAGCTGAAGATTGCCCTACTTCGATGATCGGCCGATAAGGCAAGCCCCGTGTTTCCAGCGCCTGCCGTGTCGCGCGCCCCGCGGGTAGCGCCGTGGCCAGCACGATGGGCCCCGCCTGCGCCACCATCTCCAGCGAGAGGGCCTTGCGCCGCAGCCAGGGGTGATCGCGCCGCAAGACCGCATACAGGCTGAGAGGCCCCAGGACTTGGCTGCCGACGCGGTCGTCGGTTTGCGGCGAGCCGATGAGTATGCCCAGATCGATACGATGGTCGACCGCCATTTCGATGATGTCCAGCGCGGTGCCGGCGCGCACGGTGACCGCCACCGTCGGATGCGCGCGCCGCATGCCGGCCAGCGCGGCGGGCAGCAGGCTGGACGCCGCGATGGCCACCGCGCCTACGGCCAGCCGCGCCTGCGCGCCCTGCCGGATGTCGCCCGCCATGCGGTCGACCGCCTCCATGCCGGCCAGGGCATTGAGCACTTCAGGAATCAGAGCGCGGCCCTGGCTGGTCAGATGCAGGCGGCGGTGTTCACGGCTGAACAAGGAAAAACCCAGCCGGACTTCCATGTCCCGCAGCAAGGCACTGGCGGCGGGTTGCGTCATGCCAGCCGCGGCCGCGGCGGCCGTCACGGTGCCGTGCTGGTACATGGCGCGTAGCAAGGTCAGTTCACGACGGCTGATCATATGAAAAAAATATGGAAATAGTCAGACTATCTATTTGACCATATGGCCGGGCGCCCGCAAGAATGCCAGGCATCCAACGCCAGGACTATCTTTACTCATGCCCGCCAATACCATCGTTTCAGTCGCCTGCATTCCCATGCGCCTGCCCTTCCATCACTGGAGCCCGCCACCCCTGTTCGCGGGACGGCCCCGTGACAAGCTGGACAGCGCGCTGGTACGCGTGCAGACCGAAGACGGCACGGTGGCCTGGGGGGAATCCTATTGTGTGGAACCGCGCGCGTTGAAGGCAATATTCGAGACGCTGATCGAACCGCTGGCACGCGGCAAGGACGCCGATGACGCGGCGCTGCTATCCAACATGCAGCGCGTGTTGCACAATTTGGGACGGTCCGGACCGGTGGTTCATGCCTTGGCCGGACTTGATATCGCTATTTGGGATCTACGTGCCAAACGCGCCGGCGTCCCACTTTATGAATTGTTAGGCGGCAAGCGACGCGATCGCGTGCGTGTCTATGCATCCTTGCTGCAGTACTACGGCGATACCAGCAAGCTGGATGCGGTGACCACGCAAGCGCTGAACCAGGGCTACACCGAAATCAAACTGCACGAGCGCACGGCCGACGCCCTGGCGGCGGTGCGCCGCGCCACCGGCCCCGGCGTCCCCATCATGGTCGACACCAACTGCGCCTGGCTGCCAGAGGACGCGCCCGCCGCCATCGCGGCCATGGCGCCGCACGATCCGTTCTGGATCGAAGAGCCGATCTGGACGCCGGAGGATGACCGCGCCCTGGCCAGCTTGCGGGAAACTTGCGGAATCCCCCTGGCGGTAGGCGAGAACGCCGCCAATGCGCTGGCCCTGGAACGCATGGCGGAGAACGCGGTCGTGCAGTATGTACAGCCCAGCGTGATCAAGCTGGGACTGACTGACGCCTGGCGCATCGCCCAGCGCTGCCAGGACGGCCCCGTGACCTGCGCGCCGCAAGTCGCCTTCTTCGGCCCGGGTTATCTGGCCAGCCTGCACATGATCGCCGCCCAGCACAAGGAAGTTTCGCTGGAACGCCTCTATGTCGAACTGGCCCACGTGCCCTATGGCCGCGACGTGCCGATCGAACAGGGATGGGTGCAAGTGCCGGACGGCCCCGGCCTGGGCGCGGATCCCGAAGCCGAGCTCGCGGCGGGGCAATTCAGCAGTTGAGAAGTCAATCGAGACAGCAATCGAGCCAGCAATCGAAACATCGGTAGTACGCGAAAAGCCCTACCGCAATAACAATAGCGCCGTGCATCCCGCATTTCATCGGCTGGGATGCGTGGCGTTCAAATTCCGGAGACACCATGAACACGCAACGCCGTCTATTCTTCGCGCGTACCGCCGGCCTGGGCATGGCCGCGGCACTTCCTTGGGCCTCCACCGCTCGCGCCGCCGCCTACCCTGACAAGCCGGTGCGCTTCTACGTCCCGTACCCGCCGGGCGCGGCCACGGACACCTTGGGCCGCATGGCCGCACAGCTCTACGGCCAACAATTCAATCAAACCTTCGTGGTCGAGAATCGCGGCGGCGGCGGCACCACCATCGGCACGCGGGCGGTTGCCAGCGCGGCGCCGGATGGCTATTCCATCGGCATCGTAGACTCCACGTTCACCATCAACCCCGCCTTGCTGGGCGCGCGGCTGCCCTATGACACCCTGAAGGATTTCGCGCCCATTTCGCTGATGGCGACGGCTCCCTTCGTTATGGTCGTCAACCCATCCGTCCCGGCCAAGGACCTGGCGGCTTTCCTGGCACTGGCCAAGGCACAGCCCGGTTCCCTGTCCTTCGGTTCGGCCGGCGTGGGCAGCGCGCCGCACCTGGCGGGCGAACAGCTCAAGCAGGAAGCCGGAGTGCAGTTGCTGCACGTGCCCTATCGCGGCGGCGGTACGGTTTTCACCGATCTGCTCGGCGGCCAAGTGCAGTTTGCTTTCGCCACCGTGCCCACGCTGCTGGAACACATCAAGGCCGGCCGCCTGCGCGCGCTGGCGGTGACCACGCAGCAACGCCTGCCGCAGTTGCCCGATGTCCCCACCTTCAAGGAATCCGGCCTGCCGGGCGTGGACACGACGCCGCTGTTCGGCGTGTTGGCGCCCGCGGGCACGCCGGCCGACATCGTCGAACGCCTGTCCTCGACGCTGGCACAGTCGGTCCGGCAAGGAGAATTGCATGACAAGCTGACAGGCTTGGGCTTCGATCCGGTCGGCAGCACGCCGGCGCAATTCGATCAGCGGATACGGGCGGAAGTCGCCAAGTGGACCGCGGTGATCCAGAAAGGCGGGATCAAGGCGGAGTAAGGGCACTTAGCTGCACGGCCGGGTACTGTCGCCCGTTTCCTTTAACATGCGTCAAAGCACGCGAGCCGTCACTGACAGGCTCGCCGAACGGAGACGCAAGTTTTGGCAGCCCTTCCCCAGGCGGAACCTTTCCCCACCTTCGAGACGTCCGATTTCTCGGGCGCCGGCACGTTCTATTTCGACCTGGTGCGCCTGCAGGACCGCAACGACATTCCTCGCGGTTTCCTGCACCGGCACAACTACTATCACCTGCTGTGGATGACCCGCGCCCAGGGCAGCCATTTGCTCGACTTCGAACAGTTCGAGGTGCGCGACCACGCGGTGTTCTTCCTGACGCCAGGGCAGGTCCACGCGTGGACCTCCAGCGTGGCACCGCGCGGCTATGTCCTGAATATCAGCACTGAATTCTTTGCTCGCATGTTTCCGCGGGCAGACGACGTCGCCAAATTCCCCTTCTTCCACCTGACGCACGGCAGTCCCGCGCTGTACCTGACACGGGAGCAGCATGACGGCATGCTGCCGCTGCTGCAGCAGATCGAACAGGAAACCCTGGAACGCGACACCGGCTGCTTCGACGTCGTCCGGTCCTACTTGCTGATTCTGCTGACCAAGCTTCGCCGCCTCTATCCGGTCGACGAACCGGAAGCCGATGCGGGTCCGTCCCATACCTTGACGCGCAGGCTCAGCCTGTTGATCGAGGAACGTTATCTGGATTTCAGCACCATGCGTCAGTATGCCGACGCACTATGTGTCAGCGAGCGGCAGCTCAATGATGCGGTCAAGCGCACCGTGGGCCAGACCGCGGGCCAACTGGTGCAGGCACGCATCGCGCTGGAGGCCAAGCGTTTGCTGACAAATACCGCCAAGGGCGTTTCGGAAATCGCTTTCCAGTTGAATTTCGAAGACCCGGCCTACTTCGCGCGCTTTTTCAAGAAACATAGCGGCAGCACGCCAGGCGATTTCCGCCGCAAATACAGTCATCCCATCGAGTAGTAGCGGCCCTCGACGCCAATTAATCCAATTACCGAACTGGCGTCCCGGAACGGCCAAGGATTGGGTCAAGCATTCCCTCCGGGCGATATTCCCCAGTAGCAACAAGCGCATCCCGCATCCTGCTCACCAGGAAATACATTTCCGGCAATCCAGCCTTGCTGCAAAAAAGTCCTGGACAAGCTCGGATCTGTCCTAACGCTCCACGGCTCCCCCTGCGTACAGTCCAGTCTAGCTCTCGCCACCATACGGCGGGACAAGACGCGCCTGGGGACCAAGCGCGCGGAACTGGATGAGACGAAATGAACAAGCTATTGAAGACCTTGGCGCGGGTATGCGCCAGCGTGACCCTTGCCGCCGGTGCCACCGCCGCCCATGCCGACTTCCCTGAACGCCCCCTGCGGGTCATCGTGCCCTTCGCACCTGGCGGCGCCACCGACGTCATCGCACGCACCGTGGCGCAGGCCATGTCCGTCCGTCTGGGACAGCCGGTGGTGGTGGAAAACAAAGCAGGCGCCAACGGCAATATCGGCGCGGTCATGGCCGCGCGCGCCGAGCCGGACGGCTACACGCTGCTGATGGCGACATCCAGCCACGCCATCAATGCGACGCTCTACCAAAAGCTGGACTACAGCCTGACCAAGGACTTCACGGCGCTGTCCAATCTGGCGTCGGTGCCGCTGCTGCTGGTCGTGCATCCGTCCGTACCCGCCAATAACGTGGCCGAGCTGGCCGCCTACGCCAAAGCCAGCGGCAGCCGCCTGAACTACGCGTCCGGAGGCACCGGTACCGCGGCGCACCTGGCCGGCGCCCAGTTCAATACTGTCGTGGGCGCCAATATGACGCACGTGCCTTACAAGGGCGGTGCGCAGGCGCTGAACGACCTGATGGGCGGCCAGGTGCAGATCATGTTCGCCAACCTGCCCGAAGTGCTTTCCCAAGTGCAGGCCGGCCGCATCAAACCGCTGGCAGTCACCGGCGACCATCGCCACGCGGCCTTGCCCAATGTGCCGGCCTTCTCCGAAACCGCTTATCCCGCCATGACGGCGCGTTCCTGGTTCGGCCTGTTCGCACCGGCCGCGACGCCCGCCGCCATCGTCGACAAGCTGTCCACCGTCATCACGCAGAGCGTGGCTGATCCCGCCGTGCAGGAAAAACTGCGCGGCCTGGGTGCCGATCCTGTCGGCGACGGCCATGCCGCCTTCCAGAAATACGTCGACCAGGACGTCGTCCGTTGGCGTGATCTGGTGCAACAGTCAGGCGCCACGGCTGATTGATAGCTACTACCCAAAGAAAGGAACCCTGATGCTTTACGACGTCCGCACCTACACCTGCCGCCCCGGCACCATCAAGAAGCACCTCGCGCTCTATGCCGAATATGGCTACGAGATCCAGAGCCGGCATCTGGGCAAACCGCTGGCCTATATGCAGACCGAAACCGGCAACGTGAACAGCTACACCCACATCTGGGTTTACCGCGACGCCGCCGATCGGGAGGCGCGCCGCCAAACGCTGCAAAAGGATCCCGAGTGGGCGTCCTACCTGGTGAAAAGCGCCGAGGCAGCCTATGTGGTCAATCAGGAAAACCGCCTGATGACGCCCGTGCCCTTCTTCCAGCCCTGACCGTGGGAAGGCGCGATCGGCGGCGCGACCAACGACGCCCCATCCCGCGCCAACTTCCTCCCAACGCAAGACAAGGCGGCCCGGCACGGACAAGTCCCGATCCTTGGGTACCGGGCCGCCTCCGCCTGCAGCAGATAAAAAATTCCCGCCCGACGGGAAAAAACCCGATGGGGCCAGCCCAAAGGGACAGAGGAGACAACCATGTTCCATCAGATCTACGACCCCGTCGGCGGGTCGCTATTCCTATCGTCGCTATGCGCCGCCCTGCCCCTGCTGACCATGTTCTTCATGCTCGGCTGGCTGCGTGTCGCGCCGCAGGTGGCTGCCCTGGTGTCGCTGGTAGTGTGCATCCTGGTCGCCTTCCTCGCCTATCGCATGCCTTTGAGCACGACTTTGAATGCGGGCGTCTACGGCGCCGCCTTCAGTGTGCTGACGGTGCTATGGATCATCGTCAATGCCATCTGGCTCTACAACCTGACCGTGAAGTCCGGCCACTTCGCCATCCTCAAGGACAGCTTTGCGATGATCAGCCCGGATCCCCGCATCCAGGCCATCCTCATCGCCTATAACTTCGGCGCCTTGATGGAAGCCCTGGCCGGCGCCGGCACGCCCATCGCTATCTCCGGCGCCATGCTGCTGGCAATCGGCATCCGCCCGATCAAGGCCGCCGTGCTGGCCTTGGTGGCCAACACCGCGCCGGTGGCCTTCGGTGCCCTTGCGGTGCCCATCACCACACTGGCGCAAGTCACCAACATTCCCTTCGACCATCTGGGCGCCATCGTTGGCCACCAGACACCCTTGATCGCCGCCTTCGTGCCGCTGATCCTGGTCGGCTTGATGGACGGCAAGCGCGGCCTGGCGCAAGTGTGGCCCGCCGCGATCGTCTCCGGTGTCGGCTTCGGCGTGAGCCAATGGGCCAGCGCCACCTTCATCTCCGTGGCCCTGGCCGACGTCATCGGCGCGCTGGGTTCGGCCGCCGCCTTGATCGTCTTCCTGAAGGTATGGCGTTGCCCGCGCGCCGATTCCATCGATGGCATGGAGCCCTCGGGGGCACTCGGCGGCGCGCAAGGCGCCTTGCCCGTGGCCCAGCCCCATAGCGTCGGTGCCTACCTGCCGCCCGGCACGCCGCTGCGTCCCACCACCGGCGCGATGCTGCAGGCGTATCTGCCCTATATGCTGATCATCGCCATCTTCGCGCTGGCGCAGATGCAGGTGGTCAAGCAGTGGCTGGCCGTCGGTACCATCAGCTTTCCCTGGCCCGGTTTGAGCATCACCAACGCGGCCGGTGCCAAGGTCGGCACGTCCTTCACACTGAACAGCTTGTCGGCCACGGGTTCGCTGCTGCTTCTCTCCGGCATCCTGTCCGCCTTGCTGCTACGCGTGAGCGCCAAGACAGCAGTCGTCACCTATGGTGAAACCATAAAGCAATTGCGCTGGGCCATTCCCACCGTGCTGTGCGTGCTGGCCATCGCCTTCATCATGAACTACTCGGGACAGACGGTGACCTTGGGCGTCTGGCTGGCGCAGACCGGTCCCGCATTCGCATTCCTGTCGCCGGTGATAGGCTGGATAGGCGTGGCCGTTACCGGGTCGGACAACTCCGCCAACGCCTTGTTCGGGGCGCTGCAAGTGGCGGCGGCGAATGCCACCGGCCTGAATCCCGCCCTGCTCGCGGCCGCCAATGCTTCGGGCGGCGTATTGGGCAAGATGATTTCCCCGCAAAGCCTGGCGGTGGGCGCGGCGGCCGTCGGTATCATAGGCCAGGAAGGTTTGATTTTCCGCAAGGTGATCGGCTGGAGTGTGCTGCTGCTGGCCGCATTGTCCCTGCTGGTCTATTTGCAGACCGGTCCGCTGGCGTGGATGCTGCCGCATTGACGCGCGCATTGAAGCACGCATTGAAGTAAATACACCAAGTCGATGGAGTACTCATGATCAACTACCCCCAGCTATTCAGCCTGCAAGGCAAGATCGCCGTCGTCCTGGGCGCGGCCTCCGGCATCGGCCAGGCCTCGGCCCACGCCCTGGGCGCCCTGGGCGCGCACGTCCTGTGCGCCGACCGCGACGGTGAAGGCGCACGCGCCACCGCGCAACAGATTCAGGAAAACAGCGAGAACGGCGCGGCGACCTGGTTGGAAACCGACGCCGCCAGCGGCGCCGCCATCGCGGCCCTGGCCGACAAGGCCTTGGCCGATCACGGCCGCATCGACATCGCCGTGGCGACGCCTGCCCTGAATATCCGCAAGTTGATCGTCGACTACACCGAGGAAGAGTTCGACCAGGTGGTCAACCTGAACTTGAAAGGCGCCTTCCACTTCATGCGCAGCTTCGGCCGGCCCATGATGAAGCAAGGCTCGGGCAGCTTGATCCTGTGTTCCTCCATGCGTGCCGTCACCATCGAACCGGGCCTGGGCATCTATGCCGCCACCAAGGCCGGCATCGCGCAGATGGTCAAGGCCTTCGCGGCCGAAGTGGGCGGCTACGGCGTGCGCGTCAATGCGGTGATGCCCAGCATCATCGAAACGCGCCTGACCGCGCCTTTGAAGGAAAAGCAGGACATCTACAAGACCTACGCCGGCCACACCGTGTTGAACCGGTGGGGCCAGCCGTCGGAAGTGGGATCAGCCGTGGCCTTCCTGGCCTCGGACGCCGCCAGCTATATCTCCGGCAGCAGTCTGTCGGTGGACGCCGGTTGGACCGCCATCGACGGCCCGCCTACGGGGCTGACGCAGACGCGCCCTTCGGAATAAGCGCGCCGCTTCAATGCACGTCCGGCCGCGGGTCCGCCACGAAGCCGTCGGCATTGGGCATGCGGACCTTCAGCAAGGTCCGCGCGTCGGCGGCTTGCCCCTCTGGCCACAGACCGTTTAGCGACAGCACATAGGCCGTGACGGCATACACCTCGTCGTCGCTCAGCGTTTGCGGCGCGGTCAGCGGCATGGCGCGGCGGATATAGTCAAACAGCGTCGTCGCATAAGGCCAGTAGCTGCCGACCGTGCGTATCGGCTTCTTGTCCTTGAGCGTGCCGAAACCGCCCGCCAGACGATCACCGATACCGCCCTCGCCCTTGGCGCCGTGACAGGCCACGCATTGCGCCGCATACAGCTGCTGGCCCTGGGCCAGCGTACCGCTGCCTGGGGGCAGGTTCTTGCCGTCGGGCGCCACGTCGATGTTCCATCCCGATATCTGCTTGGGCGTGACCGGAGTGCCCAGGCCATAAGGGGCAGCCTGCGCTGCCATGCCGACCACCGAACCGGCAAGGGTCAGGACGGGCAGCACAAATACCGAGACAATGCGCGGCACGCGCCGGGTGCGAGTGTCCCAGGATACGGGATGCTTATAGGCGCGCATTGCTCACCTCGCCATTGGCAGCCACACGCCACGGCGTGATGGCGTTGTTGTGATAACCCGAATTCAGGCCACGTACATCCACCAGCGCTTCCAGCGTCGGCTGCACATAGCCGGTCTCGTCGATAGCGCGGCTCTGGATCACCACCGGCGCGCCATCCCAGCGCCACGCGAAATTGAAGCGCGTCACGGCCTTGGTCAAGACGGGTTCCTGCAGCCGGGCTTCTTGCCACGTCTTGCCCTCGTCCACCGACACTTCGACCCGTTGGATCTTGCCCCGTCCACTCCACGCGATCCCGCGGATCTCATGGAAACCCGGACCCGGCAGGCGTTGACCGCCTGAAGGCGCGGTGATGATGGACTTGGCCTCCATGTGGAAGGTGAACTTGCGCGCGGTACCGTCAGGCATGAGGTCCGTATATTTCGCCGTTTCCTCGCGTGAATAAGCGGGTTCGGCGACCACGTGCAAACGGCGCAGCCACTTCACGCTCATATTGCCTTCGAAACCCGGCAGCAGCAGACGCAGGGGATAGCCTTGCTCGGGCCGCAGCCGTTCCCCATTCTGGCTGTAGACCAGCAAGGCATCGTCCAGGCATTTCTCGATGGGTATGCTGCGCGTCATCCCCGCCGCGTCCGCCCCTTCAGCCACCACCCAGTGGGCCTCAGGCCGCAGGCCGACCTCCTCCAATACCGTGCGCAGCGGCACGCCCGTCCATTCCGCACAGCTGATCAGGCCATTGGCATCGGCGGCGGTCTTGCCATATACGTCGAACCCCGGATTGCCCGAGCATTCGAGAAAATGGATGCGCGACACCGACGGAAAGCGGCGCAAGTCTTCGACGGAAAACAACAGCTCTTTTTGCACCAGGCCATGGACCAGCAAACGATGCTGCGCGGGGTCGATATCCGGCACGCCGCCATGATGCCGTTCGTAAAACAGGCCATTGGGGGTGATGATGCCGTCCAGCTCGGCGATGGGCGTGCGCGAAGACGACGAGATGTATTGCTTGTCGGTGGCACGCACACCGCGTACCACGTTCTTCTCGAATGCCGATGGCTTGCCATAGCGTTGACCTCCCACCGGCGCACCCGCTGTCTTGCTCCACGGCGGTATCGGCAACGGCGTATCCGCCAGCCCGGCGGGCGACGCCGGCACGGGTGATGGGACGGGCGATGGCGGCTGCGCCTGGGCACCGGCGGCGGCGGGCAGCAGAGCGGCCGGCACCGCGGCGGCGGAGGCCCCCAGGGCCGCGGCTTTTTCCAGGAATTGTCTGCGTGAGCTCAAGGTTCAGGATCCAAATGAGAAACCCGTGGATGCTATCGGCGTGAACTTCGCGTTGGAACGACGGTCTGGCGATATCGATATGACTCGATTTTCCCAAATGATCCTTTGTTCAGAACGATGCTGCCATTGCCGTGCTCTCGGCGCGTCGAAGAGACGGATCATGTCATATGGATATGAAGAATCAGCTGTTAAGAACGCCGCGCAATGGCCTGACAATCGTTGTTCGAACGGCGACATCTACGCCGTGCATCCTTGGAATAGCAAAGAAATGCACCTGCCCGACTCACCGATCCGCCTGGTCGCGCGCTTCGCGCGACGTTTGCTGCTACCGCTGTTGCCCCTGTTGCTGACGGCCACCGCTGCCCACGCCGCGCAAAACACCACTCCCATTCCCGACACGGTGCCACCCGGCACCGTGTTGCGCATAGGCGATCCCAAAACCCAACGCGCGCTGGAACTGTCCGGCGAATTGCAGAAGCTGCCTTTCAAGATCGAATGGGCCAATATCAGCGGCGGTCCGCGCACCATCGAAGCGTTCCGCGCCAATGCGCTGGACCTGGGTTCGGTGGCCGACATTCCACCTATCCACGCGACATGGACGGGCCTGCCGGTCAGCATCGTGGCCGCGTCGTTCCGCAAGGATGCCATCGACCACCCCATCTACAAGCTGGGCATCGCACCGGGCGCGAAGATAGACAGCATCAACGACCTGAAGGGTAAGAAGATCGCCTACAGCCCGGGCCAGGCACAAGGCGCGCTGGTGCTGCGCATCCTGCAGAAAGCGGGTCTGACGCAGAAAGACGTGACGCTGGTGGAAATGCCCAGCACGGGTGATGTCTACGTCAGCGCATTGGCCAGCAAGCTGGTCGATGCCGCGCCCATCGCCGAAGCCAATCAGCCGCGCTACCTGGCCAACTACGGCCATAACGGCGCCAAGGTGATTTCGCACGGTCTGCGTGACGACCCCTGGTACATCTACGGCTTGCAGTCGGTGCTGCAGGATCCGGCCAAGGCTGCCGCCGTGCGCGAGTACGTCAAGGCCTGGGCGCGTGCCACGCGTTGGATCTACGAGCATCCGGACCAATGGGTGCAAGGCTATTACGTCGAGCACGAAGGCCTGAAGGCCGATGCGGGCCGCTACCTGATCCAGTCCGCCGGCGAGCCGGATATTCCGGCGGACTGGAATGGCGTCATCGAACGCCAGCAAGCCACCATCGATCTATTGGCCAAGGAGACCAACAAGCCGCGCCTGAACGCCGCTGATCTCTTCGACCGACGTTATGAGTTCGTCGCCGCCAAGGCGCTGGAGCAACCGTAATGAGCGAAAACGCTTCTACATTGGGTGCGCCGCGGCGCTTGTCCGGTCGCGGGCTGGAAGGCCGGTCGCCGAGCCGGCCGGAAAGTGGCACCAGCGCACGCACGCGTGTCCCGCAGCCGGCGGCGGCCGCCGCGGCATCGTCCCCGGACACGGCCCCTGCCGCGGTTGCCGCCGGCACCACCGCAACGCGCCGTCGTTCCCGTTTAGGGCCGGGCCGGCCGATACGCTACGGCGCCGCGCTGGGCCCCATCGTGCTGCTGTTGATCTGGACCGTGGGATCGTGGACCGGCTTCATCGACAGCCGCACGCTGTCGCCCCCTTGGGTGGTCGTCAGCACCGCGGCCGACCTGATCGGATCCGGCCGCCTGTGGACCAACTTCGAAACGTCTCTATGGCGCGCCCTGCAAGGCCTGTTCTGGGGCGTCGTCGCGGGTGGAACCTTGGGCGTGTTGTCCGGCTTGAGCCGCCTTGGCGAGTATCTGCTGGATGGCCCGGTGCAGATCAAACGATCCATTCCCAGCCTGGCACTGGTGCCCCTGCTGATGCTGTGGCTGGGCATAGGCGAAGGCATGAAGATCACGGCCATCGCGCTGATCGTCTTCGTGCCCATCTACATCCAGACCCACGACTGCCTGCGCGCCATCGACAGCCGTTATCTGGAACTGTCGGAAACGCTGGGGGTGGGCCGCTGGGAATTCATCCGCAATGTCGTCCTGCCAGGTGCCCTGCCCGGCTTCCTGCTGGGGCTGCGTTTCGCGGTGACCTACTCCTGGCTGGCGCTGGTGGTGGTCGAACAGGTCAACTCCACCAGCGGCATCGGCTACATGATCGAGCTGGCCCGGACCTATGGCCAAACGGAAGTCATCATCGTCGGCCTGGCGCTCTATGCGCTGCTGGGCCTGAGCTCCGACGCCCTGGTGCGTCTACTGCAACGCAAGGTACTCAAATGGCGCAAAACCCTGGCGGATTGAACAAGACGGACAGTGTGGTGCGCGTGCGCGCGCTGCACCGTGCATTCGGCCCACGCACGATCCTGGATGGCATCGACCTGGACATCCATCGTGGCGAATTCGTGGCGCTGCTGGGTCGTAGCGGCTCGGGCAAGAGCACCTTCCTGCGCGCACTGGCCAACCTGGACCATGAAGTCCAGGGGGACGGCGAGTTGCGCGTACCCGAAAAATTGTCGGTGGTTTTTCAGGACGCGCGGCTGCTACCGTGGAAGCGTCTGCTGGATAACGTCGCGTATGGCCTGCGCGGAGCGGATCCCCGTGGACGCGCCACCGCGGCGTTGGCCGAGGTCGGCCTGGCCGGGCGCGAAACCGCGTGGCCAGCGGAGCTGTCGGGCGGCGAACAGCAGCGGGTCGCGTTGGCGCGGGCGCTGGTGCGCGAGCCGGAGCTGCTCTTGGCCGACGAGCCGTTCGGTGCGCTGGATGCCCTGACGCGCTTGCGCATGCATGCGCTGCTGCGGCGCTTGTGCGATGCGCACCAGCCTGCCGTATTGCTGGTCACGCATGACGTGGATGAAGCCATCCATCTCGCTCAACGCATCATCGTGCTGGATCAGGGCAGGCTTAGCGTGGATGTCCAGGTGAATCTGCCCAGCGCAGGCGGCGCGCGCGAGGCGCGCGTGGCGGAGCTGCGCGGCTACCTGTTGACCAGCCTTGGCGTGGCGGCGGAAGAGGCGCTGGCGGCCTAGGGTTTGAAATCCAGCTTGCGCATGGCGGGACGCACGTCCTGCGGGGCGTAATCGTCCCAAGGCGCGTCAGCCACGTCCAGCCGGTCCTGGATGTTGCTGACCGTCCACTGCGCAGCGCTTTTCAACTTGCGCAGCTCATCCCAGGTGATAGGAACGGAAACCCCCAAGCCGGGACGGGAACGCGCCGACCAGGCGGCCACGGTGGTGGCGCCGAAACCATTGCGCAGGTAATCGACGAAGATGCGGCCGATGCGGTTCTTCGGTCCGCTCTTCGCAACGAAGATATCCGGCAGGGTACGGGCCAGATGTTTGGTCACTTCGGCCGAGAAATCCTTGATCGTGTCCCAGCCGTATTGTTTGCGTAGCGGCACGACAACGTGCAGGCCCTTGCCTCCACTGGTCTTGACCCAGGCTTGCAGCCCAAGTTCGTCGAGCAAGGTGTGGACCAGTTCCGTGGCCTGCACCACCTGCGGCCACTGCACCCCTTCGCCCGGGTCAAGGTCGAACAGCATACGGTCCGGTGTATCGATGGCGGTGTATACCGCATTCCAGGTGTGGAATTCGACAGTGTTCATCTGCACGGCCGACATGATGGCCGTGGGGGTGGGAACCTCCAGTAGCGGCGGGTGCTCTGGATAGAGCGCCTTGGGCAGATCGCGCACCTCCGGCATCGGCGCTTCCAGGTGTTTCTGGAAAAACAGAGGGTGATCGATGCCTTGGGGCGCTCGCACCAACGACACAGGTCGCTTGTCCAGATGCTTGAGCAGCAAGGGCGCCACCAGGCCGTAAAACCGCGCCAGGTCGAGTTTGGTGATTCCTGTGCTTTTGTCGATGACCCGATCGGGATGCGTCAGGCGCAAGCCTTTGGCCGAAGTTTTACTTGGCGGTGCCTTGCTGTCCCGCCCTGCTTCGGCTGTCTTGGCTGTCTTCGCCGCCTTGGCCGTCGTCTCGGGCTTGCGTGCAGGGTTTGACGCGGCATTTGACGCAGCTTTCAGATGCACGGCCGGGACTTTCAGATCCTTCGCGACGGCTGCCCTTTCGCGGGTGATGGCGCCGGCAGGCTTGTCTTCGCGCAGTCCCTTGAAGACCGCATGACGGACGTGGCCGCTGTCGGTCCACGCGCCGAAGGCGACCTCGGCGACTTGCTCGGGCTTCACCCAGTGCACCGACCGTTCCGCCGGCTTGCCAAGCAGACGCACCGGCGCCTTGTCGGTCTCCATCGGCGCCAGGCGCTTGTAGACCCGGTCCAGCATGGCAGCGTCGAAGCCCGTGCCGACCTTGCCGGCGTAACGCAAGGAACCGTCCTTCTCGTGGACCGCCAGCAGCAAGGCGCCCAGGCCTCGCCGGCTGCCCTGCGGCGGCGTGTACCCGACGATGACGAACTCCTGCCGCTGGCCACATTTGATCTTGATCCAGGCTGGCGAACGGCGGGATACGTAGGTCGATTCGCGCCGCTTGCCGATCAGGCCCTCGAAGCCCATCTGGCAGGCCGAGGCCGCAAGATCGCCGGGCGGGGCGTCGAACGTTTCGCTAAAACGCAAGGGTTCGCCCGGGCCGCGTTCCAGAACCTTGGCCAGCCATCCGCGCCTTTCCTCCTGGGCGACGCCACGCAGATCGCGGCCGCTGAGATATGGCGCATCGAACAGGTAGTAGACGATACCTTTGGTGCGATCGCTGTCGAAGGCATTTTGCAAGGCCTGAAAATTGGGACGGCCTTCAGCATCCGGGACAACGATCTCGCCATCCAACCAACCATCGGATATCGGCAGTTGCGCCAGGGACTGCGCCAAGTGCGGCAGACGCGCGGTCCAGTCGTGCCCATTGCGGGTGTACAGGCGCACCTCCCCGTGATCGATACGGGCCAGGATCCGGTAGCCATCGAACTTCAGCTCGTAGATCCATTCATCACCGGCAGGCGGCTTGCCGGCGTATAGCGTCGCCAGTTGCGGTTGCAAGGTTTCGGGGAGTTTGGCGGCCACGCCGGGCAGTTCGCTGGGCGCGGATGCGGATGCGGATGCGGATGCGGATGCGGATGCGGATGAGACCCCAACGGCGGTCTTTTCCCGCAACGGGACGACGCTGTCGGGCATCTGGTCGACCACGCTGAATTCGTGGTCCGTGCGCGCTTCGTCATCCTTTTCCTTGATCAACAGCCAGGGCGGCTGCTTGTCCGACTTTCCCTTCATCCGGACCAGGGCCCAACGGCCATGCAGCTTCACACCGTGCAGGTCGAATTTCAGATGGCCTTCACGATAACCTTTGCGCGCGTCCACCAGCGGCGTCCACGTGCCTTCGTCCCAGATGATGACTTTCCCCGCACCGTAATGACCTTCCGGGATCGTGCCTTCAAACTGGTTGTAGGCGATGGGATGATCCTCCACCTGCACGGCCATGCGCTTGACGGTGGGGTCCAGCGACGGGCCCTTGGGCACCGCCCAGCTTTTCATGGCGCCATCCAGCTCCAGGCGGAAGTCATAGTGCAGGCGCGATGCCCAGTGCTTCTGGATCACGAAGACCGGTGCGTCGGGGCTGGCCTCGCCCCCGCTGGACGGCTCCGTGGTGGCCTTGAAATCGCGTTTGGCACGGTAGGTCTTGAGGGTATCTCCCATGGATCACGCCGCCTTGCGCGTGGTTGCCGCCGATTTTCTCGCCGTTTTAGCCGCGGCCTTGCCCGGCGCTTTGCGCGCCGCCGCGGCGGCCGTCTTTGCCGCCTTTTTAGGCGCGGCCTTGCCCTTGGCGGCTCCCTTCGAAGCCGTCTTGCGCGCCGAAGTCTTGGTTTCCTGCGCCTCGCCGGCGCCCCCTGCCTTGCGGCCAGTCAGGCTCTGCCGCAACAGCGCCGTCAGGTCGATCACATTGTCGCCGTGCGCGGGAGCGTCTTCCTCCGGCTCGAACACCTGCTCGGTCTGGCCCGCTTTGGCGCGCTTTTCCACCAAACCCATGATGGCCTCGCGGAACTCGTCCTTGAACTCGTCCGGATCCCACTTGCCGCTCATGTCGTCCACCAGCATGCGGGCCATCTTCAATTCGGCAGCGCTGGGGGACATGTTCTTGGCGCCGGCCTTGGGCAGGTCCAACTCTTCCATGGGTTTGATCTCGTCGCCCCATCGCATGAGATTCAACACCAGGCCATCACCGGCGGGGATCAGCGCCGCCAAATGCTGCTTGGTCTGGATCACGACCTTGGCGATGGCGATCTTTTCCGACTTGGCCAGCGTATCGCGCAGTAGCGCATACACCTTTTGCCCCTTGTTGATGGGCGCCACGTAATACGGACGCTCCAGGTACACGAAAGGCACGGCTCCGGCGTCGACGAAACGCAGGATCTCGATGGTTTGCGTGGTGCGGGGATAGGCTTCCTCGATTTCGTCGGGGGAGATGATGACGTACTGCCCGTTTTCGTATTCGACGCCCTTGACGATATTCTCGCGATCGATTTCGCGGCCGGTGCGCTTGTTGATGCGCTTGTAGCCCACCGGGTCCATGGTGCGCTTGTCCAACCAGTCGAAATCCACCCCGGACTCACGGGTGGCGGTATGCAGGCCCACCGGGATGTGAACCAGGCCAAAGGAGATGGCGCCCTTCCAGAGGGTGCGCGATGCGGTGCCAGCCATGACGATGCTCCAAGGGGGAGGAGGAGACGCCTGAAATAGCAGGAAATGTGCCTGCGGGTAGAAGATCTTTTGCGCTACGCTGTCGGGTAGCGGCATCTCAAGGCCGCGAGAAGGAGTCCCATCATGCAGAAACGACCTGATCATCACCGCACGGCGCCTCGCCGTGCCGCGGCCTGGTGCGCTGCCGCGGCCTTCGCCGCCGCGCTGCTAGGCGGTTGCGCCGACGGCCGCTTCGATCATCCCGGGCCGCCCCACCCCGGCGCCGCCAATCCGTGGAGTATGGGCGGCTTCAGCGATCCGGGGCCGAATTACCCGGCGACGGGACATTAAACCGCCGCCCCGGCCGTCTTCCCCGCACGGCGCAAACCGCAGAAGTCGCGCGAGACTTCCTTGCGGCGGAAGCAGGCTTTGTCGTGATCGTTGACGATGCCCACGGCCTGCATCCAGGCGTAGACGATGACCGGGCCGACGAACTTGAAGCCACGTCGCTTCAATTCCTTGGACATCTGCTCGGAAACGGGACTGGCCGTCAGCCGTACTATCCCGTCCGTGCGCACGGGTTTGCCATCGGTGAAAGACCAGCAGAACTCGGCGAAATCCTCGCCTTGCGCGGCCATATCCAGATAGATCTGGGCGCCCCGGATGGTCGCTTCGATCTTGGCGCGCGAGCGTACGATGCCGGCGTCCTGCAGCAGGCGTTCGACATCCTTTTCGGTGAAACGTGCCACCTTGACCGGGTCGAAATCGGCGAAAGCCTTACGTAGCGCGGGACGCTTATGCAGGATGGTGCGCCACGACAGGCCGGCCTGGAAGCCGTCCAGCATCAGCTTTTCCCACAAGGCGCGGCTGTCGTATTCCGGCACGCCCCATTCTTCGTCGTGATACGCCCGCATACGGGCATCCTCGCCCGCCCACACGCAACGATGCACCGTGGGCCCGGCCGTCTCCGCGCCAGTGGGCGCGACCGCAACGGCGGCGGGCTTGTTGGGCGTGGTTTTCTTGGGCGTGGCTTCCTTGGGTGTTGCTTTCTTGGGCGTGGCTTTCTTGGGCGTGGCGTTATTCTTGGACGCGGTCATGTAGAGCTGATCTCGGAGGAAGCGCCGCGCGGCGCGATGCCAGCGATATTACCGCCGCCTCGCCACCGCGCTCCTCCGAAACTTGCTCAGACACCCCCAGGCGTCGGCATCGTGAACTCGGCGCCCTTGCCAATGCTGTCGGGCCAACGCTGCATGATGCTCTTCTGGCGCGTGTAGAAACGCACGCCCTCTTCACCATATGCATGCATGTCACCGAACAGCGAACGCTTCCAGCCGCCGAAGCCTTGCCAGGCCATGGGCACCGGGATGGGTACGTTGATGCCCACCATGCCCACCTCGATACGGCGGCCGAATTCACGCGCCACCTGGCCGTCGCGCGTGAAGCACGCCACGCCGTTGCCGAATTCATGGGCGTTGATCAGCGCGACCGCCTCGGCCAGATCCTTCACATGCACGCAGCTGAGCACCGGGCCGAAGATCTCTTCCTTGTAGATGCGCATCTCCGGCGTGACTTTGTCGAACAGCGTGGCGCCCATCCAGAAACCGTTCTCGCAGCCGTCGCCAGCCTTCTTGCCGTCGAAGCCGCGGCCGTCGACCAGCAATTGCGCGCCCTCTTTTTCGCCCTGCTCGATATAGCCGGTGATACGGGCATGTGCCGCCGCCGTGACGATGGGCCCCATCTCCGCGGCGCGATCCTCGCCATTGAGCACCTTCAGCGACTTGGCGCGCTCGACCAGCATGGGGATCAGTTTCTCGCCGACATCGCCCACCAACATGGCCACGGACACCGCCATGCAGCGCTCGCCAGCCGAACCGAAACCCGCGCCGATCAGCGCGTCGGCGGCTTGCTCCAGATCAGCGTCAGGCATCACCACCATGTGGTTCTTGGCGCCGCCCAGGGCCTGCACGCGCTTGCCATGACGGGCACCGGTCTCATAGATGTAGTTGGCGATGGGCGTGGAGCCGACGAAGGACACCGCCTTGACGTCGGGATGCTCCAGCAGCGCATTCACTGCGTCCTTGTCGCCCTGCACCACGTTGAACACGCCATCGGGCAGGCCGGCCTGCTTGAGCAGATCCCCCAATATCAACGACGGCGACGGGTCGATGGGGCTGGGCTTGAGCACGAAGGTATTACCGGTGGCCAGCGCCACGGGGAACATCCACATGGGCACCATCACCGGGAAGTTGAACGGCGTGATGCCGGCGACGACGCCGAGCGGCTGGCGCACGGTCCAGTTGTCCAGGCCGCCCGCCACCTGTTCGGTGTAGTCGCCCTTGAGCAGTTGCGGAATGCCGCAGGCGAATTCGACGATGTCGATGCCGCGCGCCACTTCGCCCAGCGCGTCTTCATACACTTTGCCGTGTTCGGCGGTGATCGCATGGGCCAGGCGTTCGCGGTTTTCCTGCAGCAGTTGCAGGAACTTGAACATGATGCGGGCGCGGCGCAGCGGGGGCGTATCGGCCCAGGCCGGAAAGGCAGCACGCGCGGCGGCGACGGCGGCGTCCACGTCGGCCGATGAGGCCAAGGCCGCCTGTGCACTGACCGCACCCGTGGCCGGGTTGTAGATAGGCAAGCGGCCGGTGCCGGCGCCGGCGGCGTTCTTGCCGTCTATCCAGTGGCCGATGACGGGGGTTTGGGTATTCGAGTTCGTGGACATGCATATCCTCCTGTTGCGGATCCGGTTCTGCGCGTCGGCCTGGCAGGCGGGCGCGTTGTCCATGGGGCGATCTCTCGGGATGCGCTGCCCAATAAAGCGACAAGTGAAGTCTAGGCAAGCGCCCAGGCCTTGATAAGTCAGCAAAATGTGATATTAGTGTTCGATATTTTGAACAATAATGAAATCCCTTTTCCTGACGCTTAACCCGCGCGCAAAAGATGCTCACCCGGCCACAGCATGCGGGAACGCCAACACATAGCCCTCCTTCCTGGAGTCCCCCGATGAGCGCCGACACCATCGCCCCCCACGTCGCCGACATTTATCTGCTGACGGTCGTCAGCCAGACGCGCAGCTTCACCCAGGCGGCGCGGCGCCTGGGCATCTCCAAGGCGTCGGTCAGCGGCCGCATCCATGATCTGGAGCGCAGTCTGGGACTGCCGCTGGTACGCAGGACCACACGCTCCGTCTCCATGACGGAGGCCGGCCAATTATTGGTGAGCGGCGCGCAGAATGCCTTCGGTGCGCTATACGACAGCGTCAATGCCGCCCGCCAAACCATGGACCAGCCGCGCGGCCTGGTTCGCGTGAGCGCGCCCGTGGCATTTGGGCGCCAGCATTTGGCGCCGCTGGTCACGCCCTTTCTGCAGGCCTATCCCGAAGTCACGCTGGAGCTGGATCTGGCCGACCGCTTCGTCAATCTGGAAAACGAGGGTTTCGACCTGGCCGTGCGCCACGCCGACAACGTGCCGGAATCGTACGTCGCCTGGCCATTGCTGCGCACGGAAGCCGGCCTGCTGGCCAGCCCGGATTACGTGGCCCGCCATGGCGCGCCCATGCATCCCCAGGAACTCATCGACCACGTCTGCCTGCACTACCTGCGGCCCGGTGCCGCGGACATGTGGTCTTTCGTGCCCCGGGCAGGCGCGCCCACGCGCATCGACATTCCCATCCGGGGCCGCTTCCGCGCCAATAACAGCGAGGCCCTGCGCGATGCCGTGCGGGGTGGCCTGGGCATCGGCCTGCTGCCGGATTTCAGTGCGTTGGCGGACACCGTCGATCTGGTGCCCATCCTGCCGGATTGGCGTGTCATCGGCTTCTTTGGCCAAACCATCTACGCGCTAAGGCCCTGGTCCGCCACCGTCCCCCCCGCCGTGCGTTGCCTGGTCGACTTTCTCAAAGCGCACTTGCCCGAGCAGGTCTCTGGCGGAGATCGAAAGGATCCGGCACCTAGGGATATCCCCGAATAAAAAACCGGCCAGGAAGGCGCGATGACATGGATAATACGAAACTGTATACAGTACTATCCGCACTTGAATCCTTATCCCACTTTCTGGGTCCCACTTTCTAGCTCCCATTTCCTGATTGCCGCCTCTGTGCCGATTCGCTGATTCATTGATTCACTGCGCCGCCCACCGCTGACATCTACCCCCAGACATCGTTCCAACACCCGCCATGGAATCCTCCGCCAACACGCCCGCCCAGGTCTACGCCCGCATCAAGGCAATGGCGACGACGTTCCGCCTGCGGCCGGGAGAGCGTGTCAACGAGGTCGAACTGGCCAAGCGCCTGGGCGTCAGCCGCACCCCGGTGCGTGAGGCGCTGAACCGCATCGCGGCGGAAGGCTTCCTGGTGTCCACGCCCAACCGCGGCTACTCCGCGCGGCCGCTGGACGTAGGCCAGATCCTCGATCTGTACGAATACCGCGCCACCGTGGAGCTGGGTGTCGTGCGACTGGTGTGCCAGCGCGCCACCGATGAACAGCTGCGCGAGCTGGCCGAATTCATCGAACAGCATCGCGATACGCCGGAGACCGACGAACAGGCGCTGTACCTGCTCGAACGCGATGAGGCCTTCCACGAACGCCTGGCCGCGCTGGCCGGCAATGAAGAATTCCTGCGCTCGGTGCGCTCGGTCAACGAACGCATCCGCTTCGCCCGTTGGCTGGATTTGAAGTCACGCCGCGCCGACACCCGCAACGACCACCCCGACATCGTGCGCGCCCTGCAAGCCCGCGATCTTGCGCGGGTCGAGGCGCTGATGACCGCGCACATCACCCAGTATCAAGACCACGTCATTGCCCTGACCCGCGCCGGTTACGCGGAGATCTACATGGGCAATGCGCTCGCCGATTTCGCCGAGGCGCGGCTGCAAGCCTGACCCTCATTCGTGACCAGCACCCACTTTATCCAGGGAGTCCCATGAAAGCCTGCTTCATCGACGCCAATCCGACGCTCAGCGCCGTGGCCGAACGCCTGCACCAGCCCGGCGACATGCCGCTGACCATCAACCGGCAACCCGACATCACGCCGGACCAGATCCCCGGCGTGCTGGGCGACGCCGAGATCATGATCGTCGACCACACCCACTTCCCCATCGACATCGCGCGCCAGTGCAAGGCACTCAAGCACGTGGTCTTCCTGGGCACCGGCCCGCGTTCGTACATGAACCCGGAAGAACTGGCGGAAATCGGCATCACCGTGCACATCATCAAGGGTTATGGCGACACCGCCGTGGCCGAATGCGCCTTCGCCCTGATGTGGACCGCCGCCAAGGGCTTCGCCCGCATGGATCGCGGCATGCGCGCGGGCAACTGGCTGCGTTCGGACGGCGTGCAGCTGACCGGCAAGACGCTGGGCCTGGTGGGCTATGGCGGCATCGCCGCTGAAATGGCGCGTCTGGCGCGCGGCGCCGGCATGAAGGTCATCGCCTGGAACCGCACGCCGCGCCAGGCCGACGGCATCGAATTCGTGCCGCTGGAAGAAGTGCTGGCGCAAAGCCACGTCGTGTCCATGCACCTGCTGCTAACCGATGAAACGCGCGGCATCATCTCGCGCGAACGCATCGCCGGCATGCGCGACGGCGCCATCCTGATCAACACCGCCCGCGGCGCGCTGGTCGACGAAGAAGCCATGATCGAAGCCCTGCAATCGGGCAAGCTGCTGCACGCCGGTCTGGACGTCTACGTCACCGAACCCATGCCGGCCGGCCATCCGCTGACCAAGATCGAGAACGTCACGCTGTCGGCGCACTCCGCCTTCCGCACGCCCGAGGCCAGCGACAACCTGATCCAGGCCGCCCTCAACCACGCCCGCCGCGAGTCCGGCAAGGGGACCCAGCAATGAGCCACGCCATCACTCGTCTCGACCAGAACACGCGCCGCTCACGCGCCGTCATCCATAACGGCACCGTCTACCTCGCCGGCCACACCGCCGACGACCGCAGCCTGGACGTGGCCGGCCAGACCCGCCAGGTTTTGGCCAAGGTCGACGAAATGCTGGCCGCGTCCGGCACCGACAAGTCCAAGGCGCTCATGGTCACCATCTGGTTGGCCGACATGCAGGACTTCGCTGCCATGAACTCGGTCTACGACGCCTGGATCGTGCCCGGCCAGGCCCCAGCCCGCTGCTGCGGCAAGGTCGAACTGGCCGCGCCCGACATCCGTGTCGAAATCATGGTGACGGCGGCTCTGTAGTTTTCACGATGCGCGCCCGCGTGGCGCGCATCTTTCATCAGCGCAACACACAGAAGGGGAAAATTCATGCTGCGCTCGAAATTCATGCTGCGTTCGTTAACCACTGCTACCTTGGCCCTGGCCGCCGCCGTCTCGACCGGCGCCCATGCTGAAGATCCGGCCAAGTGGCCCACCCGTGCCATCACCATCGTGGGTGGCTTCCCGGGCGGCGCCGGCACCGATCTGTACGCCCGCAAACTGGGCGAAGCCCTGGGCAAGGAACTGGGCGTTCCCATCATTGCCGACAACCGTACCGGCGCGGGCGGCAACGTCGCGTCCGACGTCGTCGCACGGGCACCCGCCGACGGCTACACCTTCCTGCTGGGTACCGCTGGCACGCACGCCATCAACGCGGCGCTCTACAAGAGCCTGAATTTCGATGTGGAGAAGGACTTCACGCACATCGCGCTGCTGGGTGACGTTCCCAACGTTTTGCTGGTCAATCCCAAGAAACACCCCGACATCAAGACCTGCGGCGATCTGGTCGCACTGGCCAAGTCCAAGCCGGGCGTGCTGAATTATGCGTCCACCGGCAATGGCGCATCGGGCCACCTGGCCGGCGCGCAATTCGCCAACGGCGCCAACATCAAGGTCACGCACGTCCCCTATCGCGGCCAGGGTCCGGCCATGACCGCCCTGCTCTCGGGTGAAGTCGACTTCTTCTTCAACCAGAGCGCGCCCTCCGTTCCCGCCGTCAAGGCAGGCCAGGTCGTGGCCTTGGGCGTGACCACCGCGCAGCGTATCAAGGCTTTGCCCGATGTGCCGACGATCGCCGAAGCGTGCAATATCAAGGGTTACGAAAGCAGCACCTGGTACGGCCTGTTCGGTCCGGCCAAGCTGCCGCCGGAAATCCAGAAGCGCATGAGCGAAGCCGTGATCAAGATCATCAGCACGCCGGACTTCAAAACCTGGTTGACCGATCTGCAAGGGATTCAGCCGCCGGCCGATCCCAGCATCGCTGCTTTCGAGCGCATCCACAAGGCCGACATCAAGCGTTGGGCCGACGTCGTCAAGATGTCCGGCGCGACGGTCGATTGAGATCGCTGTAGCCGTACGACTCACCGGGCGTCATCATCATCCAGGATGGTGGCGCCCTCGCGATCGGTCGCGTCGTACTGACCGGCCAGCACGGCCCAGCACAGGGCCGCGCCTATCAGCAGCACGATGATCAGCGAGATCGGCAGCAGCAGATAAAGAATGTTCATGGCAAGGCGTGCACCGCCACGCTTGCCAGGTAGCGCCGGCGCAGCGCCCACGCATTGCCGGCCACCGCCAACGAAGAAGCCAGCATCGTCAACGCGGCGATCTGCGGCGCCATCCATCCCAGCATTGCCAGCGGCATCAACAACAAATGCCACGCCATGGCCCCGAGCAGGCTGCCGCGGGCCTTGCGTATCATCGCGCTTTGCAGCCCTGCAACCGCCTCGTCGGACAAGTCAGGACGCGCCAGCAGTACCGCGCGTGCCGCCGCCATGGCAGTGGGCACCGCCATGGCCATGGCACAGGGGCAACTGATCACCAACATGGCGACGGCAACGGCCAACGCCATCTCCGTCCCACCACCTGCCGACTGCCACGCCAGCACGGCCGCCACGGTCAGCAATAGCTGGATGACGATGAAGGGTGTCGCCAGACGATCGGCCCAGGCCACCAGCACCGGACGCAAGGCCTCGACGCCCGCCATCGGGCCAGCGGCCGGCGTGGACTGGCGTGCGCACAATTCCAGATAGCGCGCGGTCAACAGAAAGGCGCCGAACATGGTTGCCGAGTCGAAATACACATGCCCTTGCCGGCTCCACGTGCTCACAACACTTGGGACGAACGCGGCCAGCAACCCCAAGGCCACCGGCACGTCCATGCCAATACGCCCCTTGCGCAGGCTGACGGCGGCGCCTCGCCACACCGGCCAGACGGAATACAGCATCACCGGCACGGTCAGGACCAGACTGGCCCAGTTCATCAGCACGATCGCCGAGTCCAGGGTCGCCAGCACGCCCGGCGCCATGTCGGCGCGGCGCAGATAGCCGGGCCAGGCCAGCATCATGACCTGCATCATTGCCAACCACGCCACGGCCAGGCGGGCCAGCGCGTGCCGGCGCCAGCGCCGCGCGGACGGGTCGAGGTCCCGGGGCATCGAAAAAATGGAATAGGCGGCCATGAGTGAAGCGTAGCGTCGGCAACGGCGACCCGGCTTGATATGGATCAAGCCGGACCGGCCCCTTCGTCCTTAGCATGACGAAAATTCCTGAGATAAGGGTTGGGGGCAAGAATGCGCGATTCGACAGGCCGGCCTGCCGGGGCCAGTACGGCAACACAAACGTTCAATTACACGGTGGTCAGGCAGTTCGCCTTGATGACCGTGGTCTGGGGTATCGTCGGCATGGCGGTTGGCGTGCTCATCGCCGCCCAATTGATCTGGCCGCAACTCAACTTCGACACGGCGTGGCTGACCTATGGCCGTCTGCGGCCGCTGCACACCAACGCGGTGATCTTTGCGTTCGGCGGCAGCGCCCTGTTCGCCACGTCCTACTATGTGGTGCAGCGCACCTGTCAGGCGCGTCTCTTCTGTGGCTGGCTGGCGTCTTTCACATTCTGGGGTTGGCAGGCAGTCATCGTGGCGGCGGCCATCACACTGCCCATGGGCTACACCTCGAGCAAGGAATACGCGGAGCTGGAATGGCCCATCGACATCCTCATCACACTAGTGTGGGTGGCCTACGCCGTGGTGTTCTTCGGCACCATCGTCAAGCGCCGTGTGCGGCACATCTACGTGGCCAACTGGTTCTTTGGTTCCTACATCTTAACCATCGCCCTGCTGCACATCGTCAACAACATCGAGATGCCGGTGTCGCTGTGGAAGTCCTATTCCGCGTATGCCGGCGTGCAAGACGCCATGGTGCAATGGTGGTACGGCCATAATGCGGTGGGCTTTTTCCTGACCACCAGCTTCCTGGGCATGATGTATTACTTCGTGCCCAAGCAGGCCGGCCGGCCGATTTACTCCTATCGCCTGTCCATTGTGCACTTCTGGGCCCTCGCCTTCACCTATATGTGGGCTGGCCCGCACCACCTGCTTTACACCTCGCTGCCCGACTGGACGCAGTCGCTGGGCATGGCCTTTTCATTGATTCTGCTCGCGCCTTCGTGGGGCGGCATGATCAACGGCATCATGACGCTGCAAGGCGCCTGGCATCGCCTGCGCACCGATCCCATCCTCAAGTTCCTGGTGACGTCGCTGTCTTTCTACGGTATGTCCACCTTCGAAGGATCGATGATGTCGATCCGCACGGTCAATGCCCTGTCCCACTATACGGATTGGACCATCGGCCATGTGCACTCGGGCGCGCTGGGTTGGGTCGCCATGATCACCTTCGGCTCGCTGTACTACCTGATCCCGCGCCTCTATGGCCGCGATCGCATGTACAGCATGGCGGCGGTCGAGCTGCATTTCTGGGTGGCCACCGTGGGCGTCGTCCTGTATATCGCCGCGATGTGGGTAGCCGGCGTACAGCAAGGATTGATGTGGCGCGACACCGCCGCCGACGGCACGCTGGTCTACAGCTTCGTCGAGGAGTTGAAGACTCGCGCCCCCTTCTACGTCATTCGCCTGACCGGGGGAATGCTGTACCTGGCCGGCATCTGCATCATGGCCTGGAATGTCTGGATGACCCGCCGCGGCGCGCACGCCGTCGATCCGGTCATCCCCACCGACGTCCCAGCCGTCGCAAGAACGCCTGTCCCGGCCACGGCCACCGCCATCGCCTGACGAGAACGCCATGAGCAGCCAAAACCAGAAGCACGGATTCTTCTCGCACCAGACCCTGGAAAAAAACATAGGCTGGATGATCGCGGCCAGCATCCTGGTGGTGTCCTTCGCCGGCCTGACGCAGATCGTCCCCTTGTTCTTCCAGCACAGCACCACCGAGGCCGCGCCTGGCGTCGAACCGTACAGCGCCTTGCGCCTGATGGGACGCGATGTCTACATACGCGAAGGTTGCGTCGGCTGCCATTCGCAGCAGATACGCCTGCTGCGCGCCGAGGTGCAGCGCTACGGCCATTACTCCGAGGCCGCGGAATCGGTGTATGACCATCCCTTCTTGTGGGGATCCAAGCGCACCGGTCCTGATCTGGCCCGCGTGGGACAGCGCTATTCCGATGCCTGGCAGCATTTGCATCTGCGCAATCCCCGCACGGTGGTGCCCGAATCGAATATGCCCGCCTATCCCTGGCTGCAGCATGCACGCCTGGACGGCCAGGATGTGAAGGCGCGCATGCGCGCATTGCGCCGCCTGGGGGTGCCCTACACCGATGCGCAGATTGCCGCGGCGCCCGCCGCGATCGCGGGGAAAACCGAAGAAGATGCTTTGGTGGCCTATTTGCAAGGTTTGGGAGTCGGCTACGGGGCCCCGGCCACGGGTCCGTCCGCCAGTACCGGTGCCGGTACCGGTGCCGGATCGCAAGCCGCGCCCGCCGCTGTCGGTAACAAGCCGCCCGCCGGCGCCGTGGGAGGTTGAGCCATGGACTACCTGATCGGCTTGGTCACCGCGCTGTCGATGGCCACCTTCTTTGGCATTTTCTGGTGGGCGTGTTCCCAAGGCCGCCAGCTTGCCAACCGTGAATCGGCGCAACTGCCCTTCATCCTTCCCGATGAAGGCGAACCCTCGACACCGCATGGAGCCGAACGGCGATGAGCGATTTCATACACGATTCCTGGGGCTATTTCATCAGCGCCATCGCCCTGGGCGGCATCGCCTGGTGCGTGTGGCTGCTTTACTCGCAGCGGCGCTGGCTACAAAGCAAACCCGCCCCGGGGACACCGGTGCAAAGCACGGGCCACGTCTGGGATGGCGATCTCACGGAACTCAACAACCCCGTGCCACGCTGGTGGACCTGGATGTACCTGTTGCTATGCGTCTTCGCACTGGGCTACCTGGTGCTGATGCCGGGCCTGGGCACCAATCCCGGCCTGCTCGCCTTCACCAGCGCCGATGCCATCGCGCGCGAACAAGCCGCGCAGGCACAGGCCGTCCAACCCGTGTATGCCCGCTACGCCTCGATGACGCCGCAACAGATAGCGCGCGATCCCAAGGCGCAGGAAATAGGCGTGCGCCTGTTTTTGAACACCTGTGCCCAGTGCCACGGCTCGGACGCCAAGGGCGCGCCCAACTTTCCCAATTTGGCCGACAACGACTGGCTGGGCGAAGGCACGCCGGAATACATCGCCCAAACGATAGAGCAAGGACGCCACGGCGTGATGCCGGCATGGAAAGGCGTGATAGATCCGAAGAACGCCGCCGAGATCGCCGCCTACGTCCGCTCGATGTCGAAACTGGCGGCCGACCCCGTGCAGGTGGTCTTCGGCAAGGCCGGATACGAGAACTACTGCGCGGCCTGCCACGGCATCGACGGCCAGGGCAACCGGGCGCTTGGCGCGCCCAACCTGAGCGATGGCATATGGCTGAACAGCACCTCGCAAGACGCCATCGTGCGCACCATTCTGGAGGGGCGCGACAATCGTATGCCTGCCTTCGGCCAGGTGCTGACGCCTGATCAGATCCGCGTGCTCAGTGCCTGGGTGTGGGGGCTTTCGAACACGGCGTCACAATGAACGAAGGCGCATCGCCTGCCACAGCGACGCCGGACGGCAATCCGCGTCCGCCCGTCGAGCACGTTCTTCTGGACCTGCGCGGCAAGATCCAGCCCCGCTCCGTGCGAGGCCGCTACGCCAGCTGGCGCGTAGCGATGGTGCTGTTTACCCAGGCGATTTTCTACGGCCTGCCCTGGCTGAACTGGAACGGTCGTCAGGCCCTGCTGTTCGACCTGAGCGCACGCAAATTCCATATTTTCTGGCTGACGCTTTGGCCACAGGACATCGTCTACCTGGCCGCGCTGCTGATCATCTCGGCCCTGTCGCTATTCCTGTTCACCGCCCTGGCCGGCCGCTTGTTCTGCGGCTACGCTTGCCCGCAGACGGTCTACACGGAAATCTTCATGTGGATCGAACGCCAGGTGGAAGGCGACCGCCAGGCGCGCCTCCGCCTGGACAAAGCGCCGTGGACTGCCCGCAAAACGCGTCTCAAGGTGACCAAGCACGCGGCATGGTTCGCGGTAGCGGTATGGACCGGCTTCACCTTCATCGGCTACTTCGCGCCGATCCGTGATTTGGGACACGCCTTGGTCACGCTGCAATTGAGCTACTGGCAAGGGTTCTGGATGCTGTTGTTCGGATTCGCCACTTGGGGCAATGCGGGCTTCCTGCGGGAATCCGTCTGCAAGTACATGTGCCCCTATGCGCGCTTCCAAAGTGTGATGTTCGATCCTGATACGTTGCTGGTCACCTATGACCAGCGGCGCGGTGATCCGCGCGGCGGACGGTCGCGGCAACTCGATCACCGCGCTGCCGGCCTGGGTGACTGCGTGGACTGCAGCCTTTGCGTTCAGGTATGCCCCACGGGCATCGACATCCGCAATGGCCTCCAATACATGTGCATAGGCTGTGGGGCGTGCATCGATGCCTGTTCCCAAGTAATGAAGAAGATGCGCTATCCCGCAGGGCTGATCCGCTATACATCGGAAACCGCGCTGCGGCAGGCGGGGGGTGATGCGGATCTAGGACGTCACTGGCGCCGGGCATTGCGCCGGCCACGCGTCCTGGTCTACGCCGCGGTGATTGCCTTGCTGGTGATCGGGCTACAACTTGCGCTGGCCATGAGAAACCCGCTACGCCTGGATTTGATCCGCGATCGCGGCATCCTGGCGCGTGAGGTGGCAGGAGGCTTGATCGAAAACGTCTACCAGCTGCAACTGATCAACACGGCGTCGAGGCCCTTGACGCTACGTCTACAGGCGTCCGGCCTGCCGGACATGACGGTCGAGTTCGTGCGCGGCGGGGCCGGCGAGGTAGCAGAGATCGCGGCTGAGTCGAATCGCCTGTTACCGATTCGATTGCGTGTTCCCGCTGGCGCGGCTTCCCCTGGGGCGCACCCGGTGCAGGTGCAGGCTGTAGAAGTGGAAGCAGCAAGCGCAGCGCCTATACGGGCGCGTGAATCGACCAGCTTTTACATCCCGGAATGAGGTACAGCATGCAGGACCTGTCCCACGTATCCAGACCTTGGTACCGCGAACCTTGGCCATGGATCCTGATGGCTGGCCCGGCGGTGGCGATCGTCGGCTGCCTGATCACTATCTATCTTGCCGTGACGCGATACGCGGATGAGCCGGTCGTCGAGGGCGCGGTGCGGCATGGCCTGGTCGTACAGCGTTTGCCTGCCGCCTTGCCCGCGCAAGGGCCTGCCGCTACAAACGCCGCTACACCTGCCGCAACATCCGCTGCCACATCCGCTGCTACATCTGCCGCTACTTCTGTTGCTACACCTGCCCCCTCACCTACCGTCCCGCGTGACGTGAACTGAGCTATCTGTCCATGCGATCCACCATAGTGATCGGTGAATACGCCGTGACGTGCATGGCGAAAATTCCCGTTTACACGCTCTACGAATAATCGGATTTCGGCCGCAGCCGGGTTTCCCTACCTTGCCGAGGCGCCCCCTTGGCATCGCCTTCGATGCGCAAGCCAGCGTGCGCACCGGACACAGGAGACCTGACAAGCATGAGTAAATCGCAACCGTCGATAATCAGGACGGGACTATTTTCATCGGTCGACAAGATACGGCTGACCATTGGGTTCGTGATTACCGCGGTATTGTCGCTTAGCGTGCACGACATACTGATGCGGGTATTCAATGCCCCCTATCCCTCCGAACCGATCAACAGCGTCGTCCCCGGCGCGCTCAACCATGCGGCACTGGCCGTCGGTGCAATGTGGCTGGCGCAATGCATCAAGGGCCGTCTGAGCGGCAGCTCGGCAACCAAGCGGGCCGGCATACTGTTCCTGCTCTTATGCGGGATGAGCGAAATGTTGCGCGACTGGTTCATGAACGCCTGGTGCTTTGGGTCGCCCGCGGGACACTGGATATCGATGGCGCTCACCGAAGTTGCGAAGACCCTGCCTTACATGGTCATTGCCACGGGAACGACCATCATGAGCGAGCGTGTTCGCCACGCCTCCCTGCGATGGCTGGGCGCGGCGGCATTGGGCCTAGCGGCAGGCGTTGCGCTTGTGCCCTTATCGGCATGGATGCAAGACGAGATCATGGCCGCGCTTGCGCCATGGACGCCGACGGATATGTGGTGCCATATGCCGTATGGACCGAAAGTGCTGATCCCCGCCTATGCCACATTCGTGGAGCCCGCGCTGGCGAGCCTGTTCTGCGTCGCGCTCGTCTGGCCCGCGCTGCCCCAACGGACATCGCGGCGCGTCCTGACCTTCATGCTGCTGGTGCTGGCGTTGAAGATGCAGCTCTTGATGCCCTTCCTCTACGTCATTTATGCGAGCATTCCCCCGCTGACTGCTTTGGCCAGCATGGGGCAATTCGCATTGGAGGCAGCAGCGTTGGGGATACTCATGGCGCTGACCTGGCGCCATGCGAGCGGAAAACCGCGGTAGGCCCTAGGCGGCGGTTCAGCCGGCGCAATCGCCTGCTGAACCGCCGCCTGACCGACTACTACTTGGGGGAGGGCGATACGGCAACAGCGTCGCTGCCGCCGTTCTTCTTCTTGGCATTGCGGCCGGCCCAATAACCGGCCAGCAAGGATCCGGACAGGTTGTGCCATACGGAAAACAAGGCACCCGGCAGCGCGGCCAGCGGCGTGAAGTACAGCTTGCCCAGCGTCGCGGCCAGGCCGGAGTTCTGCATGCCCACTTCCATGGCCAAGGTGCGGCAGATGGCTTCGTCGAAACCCAGCAGGCGTCCGCCCCAGTAGCCGCCCAACAGGCCCAGGCCGTTGTGCAGGATCACGCCCAGCGCCACGACCAGGCCCACCGATGCGATGCTTTGCTGCGTGCCGCCCACTACCGCGGCGATGATCAGCAGGATCGCCACCATGGACACCAGTGGCAGGACAGGCTCGATACGGCGCACGAAACCGGTGAACAGATGATGGATCACCAAGCCGACGACGATGGGTATGGCCACGATCTGTACGATGCTGATCAACATGCCATGCACGTCCACGGCAATCGACGCATCGACGTACAGGCGCGTCAGCAAAGGCGTGGCAAAAATCCCCACGACCGTGGACAGCGCGCTGATCGTCACCGACAGCGCCACGTCGCCGCGCGCCAGATAGATCATCACATTGGATGACGTGCCGCTGGCCACGCTGCCTACCAGCACCATGCCGGTGGTCAGGTCGGGCGGCAAGCGCAAGACCTTGGCGATGACCCAGGCCGCCAAGGGCATGACCAGGTAATGCAGCACGATGCCGGCGATCACCGGCGCGGGACGCGTGAAAACGCGCTTGAAGTCGCTCAGCGACAGGGTTACGCCCATCGCCAGCATGATGATGGTCAACAACGTGGTGACATACGGTGCGATACCCGACACGGAGGTCGGCGAGAAATAGGCCAGCAGCGAAGCCAGCACGGCCCAGACGGGAAACAATCGAGTGATAGGGGCAAGCACGGTGTGTATCC
Source organism: Bordetella sp. LUAb4 (assembly GCF_021325795.1). Classification (GTDB taxonomy): domain Bacteria; phylum Pseudomonadota; class Gammaproteobacteria; order Burkholderiales; family Burkholderiaceae_B; genus Bordetella_C. The sequence continues at coordinate 499,477 of NZ_JAHPZX010000004.1, forward strand.
TGGGATGCGCTCGCGCGGCGGGATGCAATGCGGCCGCGCGGTCTCTTTAATGGTTTTAGGAAATTGGCCGGATCCGCGTGGGAAAGTGGCCAGGTCCGCGCCGCGCCTGCATCCTTGTGAGTTGCCGCGCCCGCGGTTGCTCGGGCGGGCCGTATTGTATGCGCGTCGGCGACGCGCGTTCACAGGAGGTGAATTTTCTTACTGGGGCCTTAAAAAAAGGGCTTTTCGGCACAGGCCGCTGCCTATCCGCTGTGGGCTGTGGGCTACTGGCCGTTAACCGTAGGCTGTTAACCGTTGGCTGTTGGCTGTTGGCTGTTGGCTGTTGGCTGTTGGCCTTTAGCCGTTGGCATTGCTACTAGCCAACGGTTAATGGCAAGCGCCGCCGCCGATTTCCTACTGGCTACTCTGGCACACAGGCACCGCCGCGCTCAACAGCGTGCGCCGCTGTGCCCGTTGCCGCATGTGCAGCACCAGCGCAAGGAGCGCCAGGCAGCCCATCACGCCAAACTCCGCTTCCATCACTCCCACCGAGGCCGGCAGATAATCCCCCGAACGTGCTTGCAGGAAATGCGTCAGGACCGCGCCATAGACGGCCGGGCCCAGGCCGAAGGCCGCCTGCTGCACCGTCGACAGCGTCGCGCTGCCCGCGCCAGCCTGGGCATGCGGTACCTCCGACAGGCCGATGCGGTAGAAGCATGCCACGATGAAGGCCTGGCCAAAGCCGATCGGCAGCGATGCGGGAATCAGGTTCAGCACCGACGGTTCGGGCCACACGTGGCGCAAGGTGATCATCATCATTACCAGGCCGGCCATCTGCACCAGGCAACCGAACAACAGCACCGTGGTTTTTTCGAATCGGGCGACGGCACGGCTGGTCAGCATCGATCCCATGAAATAGGACACGCCCAGCGCGATGAACGCGTTGCCCGAGTGCAGCGGCGACAGGTGCGCACCGGCCTGCAAGGTCAAGGCCATCGCGAACATGAAGCCGCCCCAGCTGGAGAAAAACAGGATCGCGATGCCAAGGCCGACACGCACGCTACCCAGGCGCAACAGGCTGGGCGGCAGCAAGGGGAACCCACCGGCCATTTCCTGGTGCCGTTCCACGCGCCACAAGGCGTACAGCAGCGGCGGCACCGCCAGCAGCGCCACGGCGCACGGCCATGGCCAATGCAGGACCGGACCCAGCGCCATCGGCAACAGCAGGCACAGGATCACCAGGGCCAGCAGCAGCGTACCCGGCACGTCGATGGAGGCCGGATGCGGGGAGCGCGTCTCCGGCAACAGGCGTGGCGCCAGGGCCGCGACCAGCAAACCGATAGGCAGATTGACCAGGAAGACGTTGCGCCATCCCAGGCCGCCTTCGCCCACGGTGATCAGCAGGCCGCCGAGCACCTGCCCTATCACGAAGGCCAGGCCGCCGATGGCCCCGTACAGCCCCAGGGCGCGCGAATGCTCGCGTCCCTGCAAACCGGTGTGTATGGTCGCCAGGATCTGCGGCACGGCCAGCGCGGCCGCCATCCCTTGCAGGATGCGCGCCGCCAGCAAGACCCACACGGCGTCGGCCAAGCCACACAGGACCGATGCCAGCGTGAACAGCAGCACGCCCCAGGTGAAGACGCGGCGGCGGCCATAGTTGTCGCCCAGTCGCCCGCCCATGGCCAGGCACACGGCGAAGGCCACCCCATAGACCGCCACGATCAGTTCCAGCTCCACTTCGCTGGCATGCAAGGCATGCGCCATCGCATCGAGTGCGACGTTGACAATGGAGAAGTCGATCATCGGCAGTAGTTGGCCGGCCAGCAATAGGTACAGGCCCGCGCGTCCAAGGCGCGGGAGGGAGGCAGCAGTCGTCATGGTGTAGGTGTCAGGCAGAAGACAACAAACGGGACACCGTATGTGGGACGGACCGCGGCAGGTCCGTAGCACGGGAGGTCCCGGTTTTTTTCGGGGGGTGCCGAGAGCAGGGCACCATGCTGCGCATCTTACTGCTGGATGGTGCATCGCAGCGAATATTGATGTGCATCGCACAAAAGCAAAAATGCATCAGACACGGGAATCTTGCTGCATAAAGGCATTATTGCGGCAGGGTCTTTATTCTCCGATCCCCGATCCCTACCCCTCGACACTTGGTCCTTGGCTGCTGCCAGAGTTCAGCACGGCATCACTGTCGCAAATGGTGGCTCGAAGTTACTCCCCCCTACTCATCCGCAGGCCCCAATATCGCCAGGCAACGGACGGACGCGTGCGCGCGTGTCGGGACACGCGTCCCACCATGCTCTGAACCGCGGCTGCCCTGCAACCGACCCGCCAGGAGACCGGCAGATGTCACGCCCAGATCGCAACATTTCTCTTAGCCGACGTCGGCACAATATTCCAGCCAGGGCAACGCTGGCTTCCCTCCTGCTCGCCATGACGACTGTCGCGGCGGCGCAGACCGCGCAGACACCTCACCCCGTGCCGACGCCGCAGGCGGCCCCGACCGGGCGGATGGAGCAGACAGGGGAAATTGCACAACCTGGCCAGCCAGTCCAAGCAACCCAACCGGTCCAGCCTGCCCGCCCCAACACCGCGACCGTAACGCCGCCTGAAAGTACACCATCTACCCCGGCGTCCAGTCCCAGCGACTGGCACGTCACCGTCAGCCCCTACCTGTGGGCGGCGTCTCTGCGCGGGCACGCGGACATCGCGGGCCGCCGCGCGGACTTCCACATGCCCTTCTCCACCATCTTCGAGGACCTCGATTTCAGCTTCATGGGCAATATCGAGGCCAGCAACGGACGCTACGGTTTCTACATCGACAACGTCTACACCAGCCTGGGCCAACGCCAGCACGTCGACGGCCTGTCGACGCATACCAGGCTGCGCGCCAACTGGCTGACCGGCGGCGCTTTCGTGCGTGCCTACGAGCAACAGCTGGGCGGCAGCACGCTGGCGGGAACACCCCGCATCTTCGCCATCGAACCCACGATGGGTCTGCGCTGGACCTCGCTGCGGGGCAGCATAGATACTCCGCTAGGCGATGTCTCTTCGCGCGTCAACTGGACCGACCCTTTCATAGGCGTGCGCGTAGAGACCGACCTGACCGACCGCTGGAACCTGTCGGCCGAAGCCGACATCGGCGGATTCGGCATGGGCTCGGAGTTCAGCGCCAATGGCCAAGTCTATCTAGGCTATCGCCTGAAATTGTTCGGCCACGACACCATGCTGCGCCTGGGCTACCGCGCGCTGTACCAGGATTATCGAGAACATACCGATTACGGGCGCGCCAAGTGGTCCAACACGATGCAGGGGCCAGTGGCAGGCATCTCGATCCGCTTCTGATCCGTGGCGTGGCGGGCCGGACAAGAATTTTCCGATGGAGCGCCGCGCCACCAAGGCGCACAGTGCCGCGCTCAACCGCGCGGTTATTAACAAGGGATGCATGGTGCATCCCTCAACCGTTGTCGAGGAGATCCTCATGCCTGCCCACTCGTCCCAATCCGCCGCGCGTCTCGCCGCTCGTTTCGGCGGACCTTGCCTCACGCTACCACGGCTCGTAGCGTCGCGCGCCCTTGCGCAAGCACGGCGGCATGCCCGGCGACTTGCCCGGCAGTTGTCGCGGCGCCTGCGTGCCTCGGTGGCGCTGGCCATGGCCGCCACCATGACATTGGCCCCCTTGGAAGCGATCGCTTGCACCAGCTTTACCATCCGCACCAACACCAAGGGCGTCATTTATTCGCGCACCATGGAGTTCGGCTTCCCCCTGCAATCCCAAACCATGTTCATTCCGCGTAAACAGGAGATCGTCGCCACCGGTAACGACGCCCATCCGGGCGCGAAGTGGACCACCAAGTACGCGACGATAGGCATGAATGCCTTCGGCCTGAAATGCCTGAGCGACGGCATGAACGAGAAGGGTTTGGCGGGCGGCCTGCTCTACTTCCCCGACTACGCGTCCTACACCCCGGATGCGGACGCCGGCAATCGCCAGGTGCTGGCGCCGTGGGATCTGCTGACATGGGCGCTAACCAATTTCGCCAACGTGGCCGAGGTCAAGGCGGCACTGTCCCAGATCGTGGTGCTGGGCATCAAGGAACCGCATCTCGGCTTCGTGCCTGGGGTTCACTACACCTTGCATGACGCCAGCGGCGCTTCCATCGTCATCGAGCCGATCGATGGCCAACTCAAGGTCTATGACAATCCCTATAGCGTACTGACCAATTCGCCGCCCTTTGCCTGGCATGAAATGAACCTGCGCAACTACGTCAAGCTGTCGCCGACCCAGGCGCCGGCGCGCGTCATCGCCGGCCAGACCATCCGGCCGCTGGGTGAAGGTTCGGGTCTGTTGGGCATCCCTGGAGACACGACGCCGCCGTCGCGCTTCATCCGCGCCCTGGGCTTTTCCCAAGCGGCCGTGCCGACAGACCCTGGCATGCCTAGCGTGAGACTCGCGGAACACATCCTCAACAACTTCGACATTCCCAAGGGTTGGGCGCAGGATCCCGCCTTGAAGGAAGCCTCGATCGAATACACGCAGTGGAGCGTCATCGCCGACCTGCAAAACCTGCGCTATTACCTCAAGACCTATGAAGATCCCACCTTGCGCGAACTGGATTTCAAGCAGTTGGATCTGGACGGCAAGGACATCCTTCTGGGACCGCTGCACCCGGCGGTCGTCCCGCCCGCGTTGACGGTATCCAATAAGATGGCGGCGAATTAAGGGCTTTCAGAGGCCCCAAAAGGAAACCGCTGACCTCTGGATAAATAAGAGGTCAGCGGTTTCTGGTAAAGCTCAAAGTTCTGGGTCAGCCGGCACATTAGCCTATAGACGGCGTTGAGGTTGGAGGATTGAGGAAGAAAAGTTCTTCCGCGTTAAGGGCTATTAACTCAGCTTCGGTAATGACGCGGCATTTCTCATCCGCAGGATCCGCTATATTCCAGGTCGGAGGATTAACCGAGTAATTCCACCCGTACAGGGTAATTACGCGACCGTTCTTGGCGAAGCCTTTCAAACCGACGATAACGGGGAAGCCGTGCCCGATCGTTTGCTTGACAAAGAAAAGGGGAGGATTCGAGTTGGACAGGGCGAACGTATTTTTGAAGACGTGCAAAAGCTGCAGGGGGTAGGTAGGAATCCCCGGCAAGTTATACTCGCCCGTTGCCTTCATCTCTTCAATGTCGCAAACACCCCTGATATTTCCCGGCTTCCCCATGGCTGCGAAATACAGGTCGCATTGCTTTACGGACCATGTCGGGTTTTTTGGATCCCTTCTGACCAGTGTGGTCGCGCAAGCGACACAAGCGGCTATCCAGCTCCAATTCGGCTGTTTTCGGGTTTCGAAGTTAGCTTCAAAATCGCTGATTATAGTGCTGGTGATGTCAGCAGCCTCGGAGTCGCGGGGGTTGCGTGTGGAGTCATCATCAGTAGACATAAGTATCCCAAGTCAAATTTTTATTGGACGACGCTCTAACCCAGGGACGGCACTAAGGCCGGGTTATTTAGAAAATCTCAGAGCTCGGAGATTTTCTTCAATATCCGGAATTACGAATCTCGGCACCGGGCTGCCGGAAAGAACGAGGGGCTGGCTGAAAACTCGTCATCAGTAGCTATGACTACTCCCAGTGAATAAAACAAAGGAAAAAGGCCTGATGCCGCTTCCAATGCCACCCCCCGCGATTCCGGCACACAGGACACTAGCGGTCGTTAGCGAAAGTTAACGGGTCCGATAAGCGGTGGCGCGCTATTACAACCCAGGCGGAGCCCCGGAAGGGTTGCTGGTATAAAACACGTCATCGACGCCCAAGCCTGCAAAATCATTCTTGGTCATGGTAATGACCGTAGCCTGCAATGGATCGCCTACGTACCAGAGCGGGGTGATTCCAGGCGTGGCATCAAATCCATATACCGTGACCACGTGACCATTATTGCGGAAATCTCTTAGTCCAAGAATTACAGGAAAACCTTCGTCAATTGACTCTTGGACGTCGTTCAGCGGGAAGCTCTTATTTCTAAGATTCACCTCGCGATCAAAAATATGCAGAAGTTTGAGTGGATTGGTGGGAATGCCGGCGACATCGTAATTGCCCCTGGCTTGCATGTACCCTACACTGCAAACGTTACCGATGTTCGGTGGGCGACCCATCGCGTGCCAATACAGATCGCACTGCTGGCCGGACCAAGACTGGTACTGTTGCTGTCGACTGTACATCGTGTACGCGCAGGCAAGACTCGTGGCGATCCAGCACCAATGAGGCTGTTGCTGCGTCTGAAAATTGGTCGCAAAATCCTGGATTATGACCCTATTGGCACTGGCGCGGACCCGAGGTTCGAACTCATCAGCTGTAGACATAATACTTTCCTATTGGATAGATAGAGGAATCACACACTCCAGCGGTCAACCAGTAATAACGCTGATACCAGGACCAGTCCAAGTAAATGCTACCGTCTGCGAGTCCTCTCCAGCCGTTTGCAGTTTGCACTTGACACGGTAGAGCGAATTCCCACTACCTTCTATCGTACCTACCCAATACACGCCGTTGCCCGTAGTCGCGGATGGCGCATAGTACGTCGGTAAGCCATTAGTCCCCCAAACGTCATCACCGGAAACCATTTCGAAACCGATAATACTCAGCTTGTCTTCGCTATACGGATCAACAGGAGTGACGTAGAAGGCGACATACTCGCCGTAGCGGCAATGCGTATCCAATGCATCGCCACCTTGCGCACCACTACCATAATATGCCCGATTATCCAGCATGTAGATGCCGCGATACACAGTCCCTTGACGGTCATCCTCGAGAACAACGTCGGTGTCAACCATTATGCGTATGACCACCTGCGGGTTGGATTCGCTATATTTGTCCTCACCGGTCACCAGCATGGGATTGAAATCATCGGATCCCTGATTTTTGCTATCGTCGGAACCTTGATTTTTACCATTATCCGAAGTTTGATTTTTTCCGTACATTATTATCTCCACTTACCTATTGGATCAAAGCGATAATTACCGAATATCGATCGAAGCAGGAATCGTAAACGTGTCCAAATCATCCAGGGTCGAATCGCCGTCGGACACCGAGATGCTGATCGAATAGGTGTACTTTCCAGATTCATCAGCTCGCCCAACCATCGCATTTTCCTCATCAATGGCATTTGTCGGGGTGCCGCCAAACCCCCAGGCCTTCGAATTGGAAATATTGGTTATCTTGAACTCTTTGAAACTCTGTGGATTGAGTGGAACGATATTCCACGCGATGATGTCACCTTGGCCTGCAACGGTTTGCCAAGCCAGCCCGGCTGTCAGCGTGGTCACTGATTGTGACCCCGATGTATTGTCCATCACGTATATGCCGTCGTTGGTTCCAGGGCTCAGTGATTTCTCGTCAACCATAATAAGGATCTGAACGTCTGCATCTGATGCAACTGTCGAAGCCATATCGAATCTCCTTAAGCATTGCTATGCCAGTCAAGTGGGGTTACTACACGCCATCCGCCGTCGGGGGCGCCCTTGCGGAGTGATACGCAGAGATCGGCAGACGAGTCCGTATCCTACGGAATAAAGACGGGCCCAAGAACAACCCGGCGATATGCAAACCATGAATTCAAAACAAACCTGTCCAGAATAAATATTTTTGTAATCGAACAGAATTTCAAAACAAAAATGTCCTTATCTAGTGGTCTTTTTTAAAACAGGGGCAACTAACGTCTTGCCGGGTTTCAGGCGAGCCAAGTCGCTCTTCGAGGCGCCATCCGCGTCGTTCCCACATCCGCGGCTATCATGAACACAGCCTCGCGCTGCACTCACGGCGGCGTTCCCCTGTCTCTACCTTGAGGAGCACCATGTACGAATCAGCCCACCCCGTGGATGACGCCTGCCTGCTGGTGCTGAACTGCGGCTCCTCAAGCATCAAATTCGCCTTGTTCGATGGGCGGCAGGATCCTCCGCCACGGCGCCCGTTCTGGGGCGGCCAGGTAACGGGCATAGGCGGCCCCAAGCCGTCCTATGTGGAGAATGGCGGCGCCAGCGAACCGGTACCGCTCCAGGAACAGGAATCGCCGCATCACGCGGCGCTGGAACACATACGCAGCCACACCCGTAAGCGCCTGGCGGGCCGCCGATTACTCGCGGTCGCTCACCGCGTAGTGCATGGCGGCAGCAAATACAGCGAGCCGGTGCTGGTCGACGCTACCGTACTGGCAGACCTGAAAAGCTATATTCCCCTGGCTCCCTTGCATCAGCCATTCGCGCTCGAAGCCATGGACGCGCTGCTGAAAGGCCTTCCTGATTGCCCGCAAGTGGCCTGCTTCGACACCGGCTTCCATCACACCCTGCCGCTGGTCGAACGCCTGCTGGCCCTGCCCTACTCGGCCTACGAGCGCGGCCTGCGCCGCTACGGATTTCACGGCTTGTCCTATGAGTACATGGCGGTTGCGCTGGCCGAGCGGCACGGTGATCGCGCGCGTGGCCGCACTGTCGTCGCCCACCTGGGCAGCGGTGCCAGCCTGTGCGGCATGCACGCCCTGCGCAGCGTCGGCACCACCATGGGATTCTCCGCGCTCGACGGACTGATGATGAGTACTCGCTGCGGCGCGCTGGATCCGGGTGCGGTGATCTATCTGATGGAGATCGAGAAACTGACCCTGGAGCAAGTCGGCCAGGTGCTGTATCACGAGTCCGGACTGCTGGGGGTATCGGGGGTATCGGGCGATACGCGCGAACTCCTCGAGCGCGAGCAGGAGGCCGGTTACACAGGTGACCGCATCCGCGCGGCGCTGGCGCTGTATGTGCGCCGCATCGTGCGCGAGATCGGCGCCTTGGCCGCGGTATTGGGCGGACTCGACATGCTGGTCTTCACCGCGGGCGTGGGTGAGCACAGCGCGGAGATCCGCAGCCGCATCTGCCGCGACCTGGCCTACCTGGGCGTGGCCGTCGACGAAGCTGCGAACAAACGCAACCATCCTGTCATCGCGGGACCAGGCAGCCGTGTCATCGTCGGTGTGGAGCCGACCAATGAAGAATGGATCGCGGCGCGCCACGCCATGACCGTGACGCGCGAATCAAGCTTGATGACATAAGCGTAAATCCGATCAACGGAAGCGTCGCGATCAGGATTGCTTGTTCGTAGGCATGAGATCCGGCGCGGACGCCTGCGCTGTAGAGGGTATGGGTTGCGCCACCACGGCGGCGGCGCTGGCAGCACTGGCTGATTGCGAAACTGGCATCATCACCATCGGCATCGACACCGCCGGCGCGGGTACGGCTCCAGCCGCGGCGCGCCGGGTGACCACGCTTGTACACCAGCGGCTGGCGCAGATCGAGCCGGCTACCGCCAATACCACGGGTACCAGCATGTCGTGGTCCATGCGCGTGAACTCGGCCAGCAGGACGATGGCTGTCAACGGCATGCTCATGGACGAAGCCAGGAAAGCCGTCGCACCGACGATGGCGTAGGCGCCCAGCGGCACCGCGCCGAATATCCCCGGCAGCCATTGGTTGCAAAGGCCACCAACGATGAGCGCCAGCATCGCGCCATTGGTCAAACCCGGCGTCAGCAGGCCGCCTTCCGCACCGGCACGCAGCGTCGACGCTTCGATCGCCACCTTCAGCACCAACAGCAAGGCTGCCAGTCCCAGCGTCAATTCGCTATCGAAAGACAGTGATGCCGCGCCCTTGCCATTGCCCAGCAACTGCGGCAGGTATACGGCCAGCAGGCCGATGATGGTGAAGTTCACCAGCGACGCAACAGGCAAGCGCCAGCCGCGCGCCGCATGGGCACGCGCCGAGCCCGTCAGCTTCACGAAACCATGTGCCGCCACGCCGAACAAGGGGCCAAGCAACAATGCCCAGATGACCAGCGCGGGGGTGACCGCCATGTGAGGCACGACATACTGCGACTCCGCGCCCAGGCCCCACCATGCGATCCAGGCGGCCAATGCTGAACTGGCCATGGCCATGGCGGCGGCGGGCCAACTAAAGGCACCGACCAGCACTTCCAGTACGAATACCGCGCCGCCCAATGGGACGTTGTAGACCGCGGCCAAGCCCGCGCCCGCGCCACAAGCGACGAGCAAGCGGCGATACTCGATCGTCAGGCCGAACCCGCGTGCCAGATAGCCGGCCAGCAGCGCGCCGACCTCGCGCGGCGCCACTTCGCGGCCCAGCGGCGACCCCAGTCCTACCGTGATGATCTGCAGCAGTGCATGGGCCAGGGTGGCGCCGCCGGGCATGGCCGGGGCGTCGGGGCCAGCGGCCTGCTTGACGCTGACCAGCTTGCGGCCATAGCGATAGACTGCCCACCACCCGAACCCCGCCACCAGGCCGCAGATGGCGAGCACCACCACGCGCCGCGCGCCGTCGGCCATGCTGGCGCCTTGTAGAAAGCTGGTGTGCGGGGTGGCCGCATCCAGGCCATAGCCGTACGCCACGTGCTGGACCAGACGCAGCAGCAAGCCCAACAGCATGCCACCGATGCCGGCGGCCACGCCGGTCAACAGCGTCGCGAAGATGAGGACGCTTGCGGACGTACTCGCCAGCGTGGACGATGAAGAAGTGGCTGAAGATTTTTCGAGTGGCATGAGCACGGCACGCGTAGCGGAATACGCATCGTAGAAGCGGCCATCCAGGCCCGTGACTGCCACTAGAACAGGAACGCGACGGCGGCGTCAACGCAAGTTTGACGCCGCGAAGCGCCATGCTTGCAAGCCGCTTGCAAAAGCGTCGCAAGCGTAAAGCAGATGTTGGTATCGGCTGACGCCCCGCTTGCAAAGTGCCCAGCGGCGTGCGAATTCGCAACACCGCCGACAGCACGATCAGCCCGCCCCTACCTGCATCAAGCTGGCCTCGTACCCGCCTCCATCGAGACTCCGTCGAGGCTCAACCGGGACTCGAACGAGGCTCAAACGGAATTCAACCCCCGCCCTTCAATCCCGCCTCACCCCGCGTCGACCGCCTTCAGGATGCGGCCGAACAGTCCATCCGCATGCTCGGATTGCAGCCAACGCACGATCACTACCATGCGACGTTCAGGTTCGACCCAGGTAAACGAGCTACCGGCACCGACGCCGAAGAAGCTCGACTCCGGCACGCTGGGAAACACCTTGCCCTGATGATTCAGCCAGATCAGGAAGCCGTAGTAAGGCGCCAGGTCGGTCGGCTGCTGCATGGCCTTGATCCACTCGGCCGAGAGCACCTGGCGGCCATCCTTGGCCTTGCCGCCGTTCAACAGCATCTGGCCGATCAGCGCCTGGTCATGGCTGCTGATGGACATGCCGCCACCCCAGTGCGAACCGCCCGGCACCGACGGCATGCGTTTGCCGTCGATCTCCACCCAGGCGTCGTCATAGCCGACCCAGCGCCAGTTGTCGCTGGCCCCGATGGGTCGCGTGATGGCTTCGCGGAACACATCCGGCAAGGGCTGGCGGAACAGGTGCAGCAAAGCATAGGACAGCTGATTGATGCGGACGTCGTTGTATTCCCAATAGGTGCCGGGCGTCTGCAAGGGCCGGGCATCGCCTTTCTTGCCATTGGGCGGCGCGCCGAAGCTGACCGCGCGATAGCGGTCGGCCTGGTCCGAGATGCCGAAGCGTTCACCTTCCCACTCGCTGGTCTGCGTCAGCAGATGGCGCCAGGTGATCGGCGCATTGTGTTCGCTGTCGAAACCGATGCCCTTGAGGCGCTTGACGATGGGTTCATCCACGTCCGGCAACAGGCCACGATCATGGGCCACGCCCGCCAGCAGCGCCAGGTACATCTTGGCCACGCTGAACGTCAGGTCGGCGCGATCCGGTTCGCCCCAGGAGGCCAGGGTCTTGCCATCGACCACGACGACGCCAGACACCGGACCGCGGTCATGCAGGGGGCCAAAAGCGCGGTTCCAAGGCGGCGGATCGTTCTGGTGCACCCCGAACTTGCCGGTCACGCTGCGGTCCCACAGGGACTCGTGCTCGTTGGCGAACTGTATGGCTTGCTGCATGAGAGTCTGGTCCATCAGGCTACCTTCCTTGTGCTGGCCGGCTGGCCAGATGACGTCACGATGGGGAAGGATTGTAGGACAGACACCGCGGCGCGGGGGCGCGAATGGTCAGGGTTTACGCGGATTGCCGGGCGGACATTGCGCTAAGGGGAGCACGACAAACCGCATGCCACATCCGCGCAATGCGCCGGGTCTGGATCCTGTGCGTGTCTGGAGCCAGAACGGTCAAGCGACTTTCATGATGACCGTCTTGATCTGCGTGTAGTGGGCCAGCGCCTCGGCGCCCTTCTCCCGTCCATAGCCGGAGTTTTTATAGCCACCGAAGGGCGTCTCCACGCCGCCGCCATGATAGTTGTTGACGTAGACCTGGCCGGCTTCCAGCGCAGCGCTGACACGATGCGCCCGCCCGATGTCGCGCGTCCACACCGCCGCGGCCAGACCATAGTCGCTGTCGTTGGCGATGGCGATGGCCTCTTCTTCGGTATCGAAGGGGATCACGCTGAGCACTGGCCCGAAAATCTCCTCGCGCGCCACCCGCATGCCGGGCTGCACGCCGGTAAGTATGGTCGGCGCGATGAACCAGCCCTTGGCTGGCCCGCTCCGCGGACGGCCGCCGCCGCACGCCGCACGGGCGCCCTCCTCGTGCGCGATAGCCAGATAGCGTGTCACGCGTTCGTACTGCTCGCGGGTGGTGAGCGGTCCCATGGTGGCGCCCTGCGTGGGATCACCCACCTGCTCCCGCGCGGCCAGCTTGACCAGGCCATCGACCAGACGATCATGGACGGCGCGTTGCACCAGCAAGCGCGAGCCCGCCGAGCAGATCTGGCCGGTATTGCCCATGATGGCTGCGTAAGCCGCGGCAGTGGCGGCTTCGAGATCGCAGTCGTCGAACACGATGTTGGGCGATTTACCACCCAGCTCCAGGCTCAAGGGAATGATGCGCTCGGCGGCGATGGCCCCTACCGCGCGGCCGCTGGCGACCGATCCTGTGAAAGTGACTTTGCGTACCAGCGGGTGCGCCACCAGCGCGGCACCTGCTTCCCGTCCATAACCCGGCACCACGTTGATCACGCCAGGGGGTAAGCCTGCTTCGGTGGCGATGCGGGCCATCTCCAGGCAAGAGAAAGGCGTCTCTTCGGAAGGTTTCAACACGGTGGTATTGCCGGCGAGCAAGGCCGGCGCAATCCCGCGCGAGGCCTGCTGCAGCGGCGAATTCCACGGCACGATGTTGCCGCAGACACCATAGGGTTCGCGCACGGTGTAGGTGTGCAGCGCAGGATCGGCGAGTATGGTTTCGCCGCCCAGCGTATGCGCCAGCTCCGCGTAGTACTCGAAATAGCGCGCGGTGACGCGTACGTCGTTGCGCGAACGCGCCAGCGCCTTGCCGGTCTCCTGCGCTTGCAACAAGGCCAGGTCTTCCGCCTGGGCCTCGATGGCGGCGGCGATGGCGCGCAGGTGTTTGGCTCGCGTGTTCACCGGCAATTTGCGCCAGGCGGGATAGGCGTCCTGCGCGTCACGCACGGCGATATCGATGTCCTGCTCGCGGCCACGGGCGATACGCGTGAGCGGCTGCTCCGTCACCGGGCTGATGCGTTCGAAATATTCGCCGGTGGCGGGCGTGCGCCATTCGCCGTGGATGTAGTGGTCGTATTGGGGCTTCATTTTGTCTGCTCCTTGTTGTTCTTGCTTGCTGCCTACTGGTCTGCCACTGTGGTTTGCCGGCTGCCTCGTGTCTCGTGGGAGATCACAGTCATGCCGATGCCGCCGCTGCCCATCCCGCGCATGCTTACCGTTCACCGCGGCGGGCGTTGCGGGAAGCTGCGGTCGAAAATGCCTTCGGCGATGCGGTTCTTGAGGATTTCGATGGAGCCGCCGGCGATCATCCAGCCCCGGCAACGGCGCACGCAATACTCCACCAGCGACTCGCGGCTGTAGCCCATTCCGCCCAGCACCTGCAAGGCGTCGTTGGCGACATCGAAGCCGACCTGGTTGCAATAGGCCTTGGCGATGGCGGTTTCGGTGGCCGACGGGAAGCCCGAATCGGCGTTGGTCGCGGCGCGGTATAGCAGCAACTGCGCGGCATCCAGCTTGATGCGCATGTCGGCGAACTTCCACTGCAAGCCCTGGAATTCGCAGAGCAGGCGGCCGAACTGCTTGCGTTGCATGGCCCATTCACGCGCTTCCTCGTACGCGTAGCGGCCCAAGGCCAGCGACCGCGCGGTGTTGCCGATGCGTTCCACGTTGAAGCCGGCGATCTGCTTCTTGAAACCGCCCTCGCCCAGCACCACCATTTCATCCGGCACGTAGACGTTGTCGAAGAAAATTTCCACCCATTCCTCGTCCGACATGAAGGCCGACCGCTTGCCCAGGCGCACGCCCTCGGCCTTGGTGTCGATCAGCACGGAACCGATGCCGCCGGTGCCCGGGCCGAAGCGCACATAAGCCAGGATGACGGTGGCGTGCGGACCATGGGTGGTGAAGATCTTGGTGCCGTTGATACGCCAGCCTTTGCCGTCGCGCGTGGCGGCGGTCTTCAGCTCCGTGACGGCGGAGCCTGCGTCGGGCTCGGTCATGCCCACGGCGATCAATGCCTTGCCGGCCAGGAGGGGTTTGAGAAAGCGTTCCTTCTGATCGGCCGTGCCGTATTCGGCCAGGACGCGGATGGCGCCGAAGTTGCCGGCCTGCACCACGTCCGCGCTGCGGGGGCAGACGGAGGCCACGGTTTCGATGGCGACCACGGCATCCATGAGGCTGCCGCCCAGACCGCCGTCCTCTTCCTTCATGGTGATGCCCAGCAGGCCTTGCTCGGCCATTTTCTGGGCTACGTCCCAAGGATAGGTAGTGCTATGCGCACGATCGCGAGCGCCGGCTTTCAGTTCGCCTTCGGCGAAGCGGCGCACCGCAGTTTGAAAGTCCTGTTGAGCGGGAGTGAGGTTGAAGTCCATGCGTTGGGATCCTGATTATTGATGAATCGGTACTGAATTGATGTTGATTGAGCTGATGCCGGGCGGTGGGCGGTGGGCGGTAGGCGGTAGGCGGTAGGCAGTGGGCAGTGGGCAGTGACGGGTGGCCGACTTAAGATCGCGCAATGCGCGGCGCCAAAGCATCAGTCCAGTCGCACTAAGCCGTCCACGGCGATGACGCCGTCGGCGCGTACGAACAAGGGGTTGATTTCCGCTTCCTGCACCGTTACGTCACTCAACGCGGCCAAGCGGGAAAACGCAGCTATCGTGCGCGCCAGGGCCGTGCAGTCGCCCAGTGGCAGCCCGCGAAAACCGCGGATCAAGCGGGTTTGACGTACCGATTCGATCATCCGCATCGCTTCGGCTTCGTCGACCGGGGCCAGGCGCAAGGCGAAATCAGGCGTGAGTTCGGCGGCGATGCCACCCGCGCCCAGCAGGATGGTCGGCCCCACCAGCGGGTCGCGGCGGTAGCCGAGGATCAGTTCGATCAGGCGATGCTCCATGGGCTGGACGAGAATGCCCTCGATACGGGCGTCGGGGGCGTATTGCTTGACGCTGGCCAGCATGGCCGGAATGGCCGCGCGCAGCTCCTCGGCGGACTTTATGCCCACCCGTACCGCGCCGGCGTCGGTCTTGTGCGCCAGGTCGCGGGAACATATCTTGACGACCAAAGGATAGGACAGATCAGTATGGCTACTCGCCGCGGGCGCAGATGCAGATGCAGATGCAGATGCAGATGCAGATGCAGATGCAGATGCAGATGCAGATCGAGGATGCATCAGTTCCTGTTCCAGGCGAACCAGATCCTGCTCGATATTAGCGGGATCGAGCAAGCAGCTGGTGACCACCGGCACGCCCAGGTCGGCGAACAAGCCGGCTGCTTCGTGCTCATTCAGCATCCCACCGCGGGGCAAATGACTCGGCCAGCTTGTCGGCGGGACCTCGGCGGGCGGCCGGCCCGTGCCCTGGAAGAACACGGACAGCGCGTCTGCGCAGGCTTCCGGCGTGCGGAAAGCGGCGATGCCGCCCGCCTGTAGCAGCGCCAACGACTCTGGCGCTTCGGGCGCCAGGAATACCGCCAGCGGTTTGCCGGCCGGCTTGTCGGCCTCCAGCAGGGGCTTGACCGCCAGATCCGGATGGAATTGCGCCGACGATCCCACCACGCTGAGCACCGCGTCGCACCAGTCGGTCCGTAACAAGGCTTCCAGCAGCCCCTTGTACTGCGCGCTGCTGGCCGCCAGCGTCAGATCCATGATCGGTGTTTCGCGCAGCTTCAGGCCAATCCCGGTCATCTGTTCGATGAAAGCTGGCGGCGGCGCTACCGCCACCATCCCATGCAAACCCAGGTTGTCGACGACCGACGCGGCGCCACCGCCAGTGGTGGTAATGACGGCCACCCGTGCGGGCATGTCAGCCGAACCGAACGTTGTCGCCGTCGTCCTTGCTGCCGGGACGGTTGCCGCCCGGGCCGCTGTTGCCGCTGTTGCCGCTGTTGCCGCTGTTGCTGCCGGTGCTGCCGGTGCTGCCTGGACTGTTGCCGCCGCCGTCGTTTTCGCGTCCGACGAACGTGCCGCGGGCTGCCTACCGACGCCATAGCGCTCAGCCAGAGGTGCGATCTCGAATAGCGTCTCCAACTGGCGCACGCGCATCGCCCCATGCGCTTTGAGGAAAGCATCCACGGCGGCGTCGTTACCCGCCAGCGCGCCGGTGTGGGATTGCGCCAAGGCATCGCCCTGCTCCGAACGTCCCAATTTATAGGCGACGACCGGCTTGCCTGCCGCGCGTGCGCGTTCCAACGCACGCGCCAGCGTCGGCGCGTCTCGCAAGGTTTCCAGGAACAGCAGGATGACCTTGCTGTGGGGATCATCGACCAAGGCGTCGATCACCTCGCCCACCGTGACATCGCTTTCATTGCCCACCGAGACGGATTTGGCGAAACCAAAACCCCGCGCGGCGGCGCGCGACAGCAGCGACCCCATCATGGAGCCACTCTGCGATACCAGGCTCAGCGATCCGGGCAACAGTGTATCGGCTTCGAACGCCGCGTTCACCGACACGATGGCACCGCTATGCAGATTCGCCAGGCCTATGCTATTCGGCCCCAGCAGGCGCAGGCCCAGGCTGCGCGCCCGTGCCACCAGGGCTTCCTGGCGCGCCATCCCGGCCTCCCCGGTTTCACCGAAGCCGTCGGAATAGACCGTCACCACGCGGGCGCCGGCATGCGCGCAACTCTCCAGCAGAGGCGCAATGGCGTCGCCGGGAATCATCACGAATACATGATCCACAGGGCTGGGCAAGTCCTCCAGCGAAGGATAGGCGCGCTCGCCCAGGATTTCGCTACGGCCGGCATTGATGGGATAGATCGTCCCGGCGTAGCCGTGTTTACGCATGAAGCGCAGCGGGCGCGCGGTGTTCTTGCGTACATCGCCGGAAGCGCCGACCAGGGCGATGGAGCGCGGCGCCAGCAAGGCATCGGCGAAAGAGGTTTCGGACATGGTGGATTCAGCAGTTAGTGTTTCGGGCCAGTTGCAGTGCGCGCACCGGCAGGGTTTCCAAGCGCCAGACGGCGTCGCGCAACGCCGCCATGCGTGCATTGCCAAGCACCGGACCGGCCAACTCGGCGAATTTGTCGTTCAAATCCGCATCGGACAGCGGCGCTTCCGGATCGCCCTTGCGATAGGGCGCGTGGTGCTCCAATGTCTCACCCGCATGCGTGGTAAGGCTGACCCGTGCGGCCCGCATATTGGGAAAGCCAGCCGTGAATTCCGCATCGGCCTTGATCGATACGCGTCCCATCAGACCGCGCACCTCGGCATCCGCCATGCGCTGCGGTGTGAACGCATCCAGACGCGGCGACCCATGCACGAAGGCATGCGCCACCACATAAGGCAAACTGAACTTCGCCTCATAGGCCGTGGCAGGATTCAGGATGCCGGCGACATCCAGCGCCGGCTGATACGTATCCACGCGTATTGCGGCGATATCCCGCGGCCGCACACCGCGCTCGCGCAGGGCCAGCGCGGCATCGATGGCGGCGAAAGTGTGGCCGCAACACCCATGATTCTTCTGCGTGATGACGCGGATGTTGTAGCGCTCGCCCAGGCCGTCGACCGCACGCCCCCAATCCGGGTCGCGCGCCAGCGCGGCACCAAAACCGACCTCGCCTTCCAGGATGTCCGGCACGCCGGTCACCCCATGCGCCGCCCCCTGTCCCGCCCGCACCCCGACGGCCGCCGCGTGGCCCGCGTGCAATGCCTTGGTCATGGCATCCGAGCGAAAGGCCTGCTGCAGGCCGCTGGCGAAGGTGCCGGCGGTCGCCAGCGCGTGGCGCATCACCTCCGCATCGCCAGGCTTGCAAAGCGCCGCGGCGGCGGCCGCGCTGCCGAAGCAGCCTACCGTGCCGGTGGTATGGAAGAAACGATAGTGCGACGGCTGCACGGCGGCGCCGATACGCGTGGAAATCTCGTAACCCACCACGATGGCATTGAGCAACGCGCGGCCGTCCACATCGCCGGCTTCGGCCAGCGCCAACGCCGCGGCGATAGTGGGACAACCGGGGTGATACACCGCGTCCCGAAAGATGTCGTCGAATTCCACGGCGTGGGACACGCTGCCATTGATCCAGGCCGCCGTCGCGGGAAACGCCGTCGTCCCATTTCCTGGAAGACTGCAATGGCCGCTGCCCAGCTCATCGGCATGCGCGGCCAATAACTGCGGCGACGGTGCCACCAGGGTGCCCGGATAGAGGGCCGATAGCCAATCCAGGAACGCGCGCTTGGCGTAATGAAGGATGTCGTCGGGCAAACGGGCCTGACTGTCGTGCGCGCCATAGGCGGCAATGGTGTCCAGCAACATGGAAGTCTCCTGCGGGCGCGTCGATTGAGGTACGTAAAGGTGCGCGCTTCCGGTCCTACTTTAGAAGCACGGTGCATTCCCAGGGTTGATGAATCGGAAAAGGAGCCTTCATCCTGACAGGCAGCGGATTTGGAGATACGTCCCTTTCCGCTTTTTCAAACCACGATGCGGGCGCCATCCTTAAGCTGCTCGCAGTGCCCTTCGTCATACCGCAGTCGCAGCAACAATAAATCCAAACCAAGACACCGCTGGCACCAGACCAGTCGGAGGAGACAAGCATGCGCGTAGATCACACCCCTCTCGGATTCATCGGCCTGGGCGTCATGGGCGAACCCATGTGCGCCAACCTCGTGCGCAAGTCCGAGCATCCCGTCCATGTGGCGGATCTCGACCCCGCTCCCGTGGCGCGAATCGCCGAGTTGGGCGGCCAGCCCCACCACAGCGTGGCCGAGGTGGCGCAAGCCGCCGAAATCGTCTTTCTTTCACTTCCCAGCATCGTGCAAGTGGAGCAGGTCTGCCTGGGGCCCGACGGCATCGTCCAGGCTGGCGGCAAGGTGCATACCGTCGTCGACATGAGCACCAGCGACGTCGCCCGCACCCGGCAATTGGCCGAAACCTTGCTCGGCCACGGCATTCTGCTGATCGACGCCCCCGTCGCCCGCATGCGTGAAGCGGCGCGCCTGGGCACGCTCATGATTACCGTGGGGGCCACCCGGCAGAACTACGACAAAGTGCTGCCCTACCTGTCCTGCATGGGCAGCGACGTGCTGCTGTGCGGCGAAATCGGCTGCGGCCAGGTGGTAAAGATCATGAACAATATGGTGGTGTTCATGACGGTGCACGCCCTGGCCGAGGCCATTACCATCGGCCGCCGCGCGGGCGTGGATGGAACGCTGTTGATGGACGCGCTGAGCCAGGGTTCGGCGGACAGCTTTGCGCTGCGCAACCCCGGCAAGAAAGCCCTGGCGGCAGAGACATTTCCCGAGAAGGCCTTTCCCACGGAATACGCCATCAAGGACATCAGCCTGGCCCTGGAGCTGGCGCGCCAAGGTGAAGTGCATGCAGCATCCGCCACCCTGACGCACGATCTGCTGCAGCGCACCCGCGCGGCCGGCTACGTCAAGGAGTACTACCCCGTCATGGTGAAACTGATCGAGCAGGCGCGCGGCTGAAGCCGGGAGCGTTGTCCCATTTTTTGGCCCGCTTACCGCAGCCTTGCTTGCCCGGTCGCTGGCCGCTCATATACGCGAGTACACCATGACCAAGAACCTTCTTCGCCGCAGGGCGATGACCCTGCTCGTCCTCGGCACGCTGTCAGCCGCCCTGTCCCTTGCCGTCAATCCGACGGCATCCGCCGCGGGTTATCCCAACAAGCCCATCACCTTGATCATCGGCTTTACGGCCGGTGGCCCCACTGACGCCGTCGGCCGCTATCTGGCGCGGCAACTCGAAACCGAACTCGGCCAGACCGTCATCGTGGAAAACCGCGCGGGCGCCAATGGCGTGGTGGCGGTCCAGGCCGTGCGCCGCGCGGCACCCGACGGCTACACCTTGATGCTGGGAAGCAGCGGCACGTTGTCGATCGAGCCCGTGTACAAAAAGCAGGTCGACTATGACGTCATGCGGGATTTCCAACCCGTTGCCCTGGTGGCCGGCTATCCCTATTTGCTGGTTGTGCCGGCGGCTTCGCCCTACCGCGACATCCCTGCCCTGATCGCCGGCGCGCGCGCCAAGCCCGGCGCGCTGAGCTTTGCCTCCGCCGGCAGCGGCGCGGTGAATCACCTGGCTGGCGAGTGGTTCCGCAGCGCCACCCATATCGACATCACGCATGTTCCGTACAAGGGCGATTCCGCCGCCATCGCCGACCTGGTGGCAGGCCGCGTGGACATGGCTTTTCTGAGCGCCATCGCCGCCATGCCCCAGGTCAAGGCCGGCAAGATGCGCGCGCTGGGTATCGCCACCGCCCAACCTTCCGACATCGCGCCCGGCATCCCCACCGTGGCCCAGGCCGCCGGCATACCGGGTTTCACCGCCGAACCGTGGAACGGCATCCTGGCTCCCAAGGGCCTGGATCCGGCCATCACGCAGCGCCTGAACGCCGCGGTCAACAAAGTGATGGGGACCGCCGATGCCCGGGCGGCGTTGTTCCAGCTGGGCCAATATCCCATGTCAGGCAGCCCGGCGGACTTCGCTGCGCATATCGGCAAGCAGACCGAACGCTGGGCGCAGGTGATCAAGGAAGGCAAGATCGCGCAGGCTGACTGACCTTCGATCGCCGTAATCGGGCGAATCAAAAACATAATCTGGAGACATTCATGCCGCGCCGCAACCATCTCGCTGTCACTACGGTTTCCACGCTAATCCCGACTGCCCGCCAGGGCGCAAGCGTGCTCTTCCTTTTCGGCGCCTTGTCTTGCGGCGTCGCGCACGCACAGACACCCCAGACAGCCCAGCAGACTCCAGCAACCCAACCATCCCAGAGCGGCGCCAAATCCTCAGCTACTGGCGACGGCATCTCCGATGGCGTCGTCCGCATCGGCGTCCTGACCGATCTGTCTGGCGCCTATTCCGGCAATGTCGGTCCCGGGTCCGTGCTGGCAACCAAGCTGGCCATCGAAGACTTCGGCGGCAAGGTGCTGGGCAAGCCCATCGAGATGGTCAGCGCCGACCACCTGAACAAGGCCGACGTCGCGGCGTCGCGCGCCAGAGAGTGGATGGACCGCGACAAGGTCGACGTCATCACTGAACTGGGCAATAGCGCGGTGGCGCTGGCGGTAATGGGTATCGCCCAGGAAAAAGGCCGCATGACCATGGTCACCGGTGCGGGGGCCACCAGCATCACGGGAGAAAACTGCACCGCGAACAATGTGCAATGGGTCTATGACACCTATGCGCTGGCCAAGGTCGGCACCGTACCGCTGGTCGAAGCGGGCGCGAAGAAATGGTATTTCATCACCGCGGACTACGCGTTCGGCCATTCGCTGGAAAACGACGGCATGCGCTTCGTCAAGGACAGCGGCGGCAGCGTCGCTGGATCGTCGCGCTATCCCTTCCCTGGCAATGACTTCGCGTCCTATTTGTTGTCCGCCCAGGCCAGCAAAGCGGATGCCGTGGCCTTCGCCAGCGCCGGCGCCGACCTACAAAATGAGATCAAACAAGCGCGGGAGTTCGGTTTGGCCGACCGGCAGAAGCTGGTCGCCATGCTCATGAGCATTACCGATGTCCACGGTGTGGGACTGCAAGCGGCGCAGCGCATGACCTTCGCCGAAACTTTCTACTGGGACATGGATGACGAGACGCGCGCCTTTGCGCAGCGTTTCTTCAAGGCCCTGGGCAAGATGCCGACCGCCTTGCAAGCGGGACAGTATTCCGCGGTGCTTAACTACCTGCGCGCCGTCGAGAAATCAGGTTCGGACAAGGTCGACGTGGTGATGCAAACCCTGCGCGCAATGCCCATCCACGACGCCTACGCCCGCCATGCGCATTTGCGCGAGGACGGCAAGCTGATGCACGACACGTATGTGGTCGAAGTGAAAACGCCGGAAGAATCCAGGAAGGCCTGGGATTACTACAAGATCATCAAGACCATACCGGGCGACCAGGCCTTCATGCCGCTCGCTGAAAGCCGCTGCAAGCTGGTGAAGAAATGAGCACAGGAGCAATGCATGTCATTCGATGATTTTCTGACGCAAGGGCTGGCCGATGCCGTCAATCGCCAGGAGCGCCTGGTCTGGCGCGGCCGCCATCTGCATACCGATTTCCTGCTGGAAACGGGCCCCACCTCGTACCTGATACGCATCGATGCCGGCCAGTTGCGGACCGTGCGCCGCGGCCCCTTCGTCATGCCACGCTGGCAGTTCGCCTTGCGTGCGAGCGCCGATGACTGGGCGCGATTCTGGAGCCCCGATCCCAAGCCGGGCTACCACGACCTGATGGCCTTGATTCGCTACCGGCGGCTACGCGCGGAAGGCGATCTGCACCCCTTCATGTCCCATCTTTTGTACTTCAAGGACGTGCTGGCCTGCCCACGCGGACTTGGCGTTCAACCCGGGGCTCAAGGTCAACCAGGGCTCAAAGGTCAATTCGGGTTTGGGGGCCAAGCATGAGTACGACCCACGCGGTTTCTTTCGAACTCCCCTCTTTCGAACCCATCACCGGCCGTTATCTGAATCTGACCCTGCGCGGCCGTCCTCATCGGGTCTACGTGGAAGAAGCCGGTGCCGGGGTGCCCCTGCTATGCCTGCATACCGCCGGCGCCGATACTCGCCAGTATCGGGCTTTGATGAACGACCCCGACATACTGGCGCGGCACCGAGTGGTCGCCTTCGACCTGCCCTGGCACGGCAAGTCATCACCGCCGGCCGGCTGGCGCGACGAGGCTTACGCCTTGACGACCCAGGACTACACCGAAGCAATCCTGACCGTAGCGGACGCGCTGACGCTTGAACGTCCCATCGTCATGGGCTGCTCGATCGGCGGCCGCATGGTGCTGCATCTGGCGCTGACCCATGCGCAGCGTTTCGGCGCGGCCATCGGCCTGCAGTCGGGCGCGCACGTAGAACCCTACTACGACCTGGAATGGCTGGACCGTTCCGATGTCCACGGCGGCGAGGTCTGCGCCGGCATCGTCTCCGGCCTGGTGGGTCCGGGTAGTCCGGACGAGCACCGCTGGGAAACACTATGGCATTACATGCAGAGCGGCCCGGGTGTGTTCAAGGGAGATCTCCACTTCTACACCGCCGACGGGGATATCCGCGAACGTGTCGGCGACATCGATACGACGCGCTGCCCCTTGTGGTTGCTGACGGGTGAATTCGATTATTCGTGCACGCCGCAAGATACGGAATATCTGGCTCAGCGCATTGCCGGCGCGCAGTGGCAAATCATGAAAGGCATGGGACACTTTCCGATGAGCGAGGATCCGGCTCGCTTTCTCGCATATTTGCGCCCGGTGCTGGAGGAAGCCAGCGCGGCGCGCGCGCGATCCGTGCTTGGTTAGCTGCCCTCTTCCGTCTCCACCAACGCCTGCAGCAGATCGGCCACCGGAGCAGTCAATTGCTCCGGATCCCGCACGCAGACGAAGAACTGGCGTTCCGCCCAGGCATCGCGCAGGCGCAGCAACACCAGGCCCATCGCGCCAAGATAATTGCGCGCGATGCCCTCGGGCACCACCCCGATGCCTATCCCTTCCCGGATCATGCGGCAGCGGGTCTCAAAATTTGAAACCTGCAGCTTGACGTTAGGCGGCCTGGACAGCGTCTGCCCGGCATAAGCCAGGAACTGCTCCAGCGAATGGCGCGGGAAATAACCCAGCAGGTCGTAGTCCAGCGCATCTTCCAGATAAAGCTCGCGCCGGTCGGCCAGGGGATGGCCGATGGGCACCACCAGGCCCACCCGGTCACGCCTGAACGGCATGGACGTCACGCCCGGCACGGGATGGTCCGCATGGTAGATGCCGAGGTCGACGGAACCTTCCGCGATCATGCGCGGGATGTCGAAGCTGTGGGCTTCCAGCAGGTCCACGCTGACGCCCTGGCGCCCCGCCAGGAAACGGTTCATCACCGAGGGCAGGAACTGCAGGATGGTGGATGGATTGGAAGCCAGGCGGATCTTGGCCTGCCCATTGGCGGAATACCCGCTGATGGCCTGCTCGGTCAGTTGCACTCCCCGCAGGATGGCCTTGGCGCGCTGGTACAACAGAGCGCCGGCCGGCGTTGGCTCGACACCACGGCCATGGCGGTGCAACAGCATGCGATCCAGGTGGCGTTCCAGTTCCGCCACGCGTTTACTGGCCGCCGATGTCACGATGTTCTCGCGCTCGGCGGCCTTGGACAGGCTTTTTTCTTCTACCGCCGCGACAAAGATCGCCAGCGTGGGGATGTCCAGCGTTTTCATAGCCGGCAATATACCTTGCCGGGCATCGCAGGCCTACAGATAAGCGGGCGTGTCCGTCGACAGCGAAGCCTTGACCTGCCGGCTGAGGTCGTCGATCAAGAGCTCCTCCTGTCCGGCCTCGATCGCACCCAGAATACTGGCGGCGGCATCCGCCAGCGATGTCTTGGGGGCATCGATCCCAGCGGTCATGTCGCTATCCATATATCCCACATGCACACCGGTCACTACCGTGCCCTGACCTTTCAATTGCTGGCGTGTCCCATTGGTTAAAGCCCAAGCGGCGGACTTTGATACGCAGTAGGCGGTCAGTTGTTCGATCGTCAGGAAGCTGAGCACCGACAGCACGTTGACCAGCGCACCGCCGCCATTGCGCCCCAGGATGGGGGCAAAGGCCTCGCTCACGCGCAGCACGCCGTACAGGTTCACGTCCAGATGGCGAGCGATCAGGTCTTCCGCGTCGTCACCCAGCGCGGAACCGTGGGCACTGATGCCGGCATTGTTGATGACGATATCCACGTCTCCCGCCTGCGCGGCGGCGGCTAGCACCGTTGCCTTGTCCGTGACGTCCAGCTTCAGCGCCTGCGCGCCCGGCACGTCCACGGAGGCCGGATCGCGCGCTCCGGCGTACACCTTTGCGGCGCCCGCGGCGAGCAGCGCCTGTACCAGCGCCCTGCCCAGCCCACGATTGGCGCCGGTTACCAGCGCGACTTTTCCTTTGATTTGCATTCAATACTCCTGGATTCGGGACCACGTCCTTCGCGGACCAGCCCCCACTTTGCCAAATGCCGGGACTCGGCACCCAAGGCTACATCGTGGTGTTTAGATTACAATAGACATCTAATTAGATGTCGTCTATCATGGCCTTGTCAATACATCTTTTAGCCAGTATTTGGTGCGTCAATCCATCGTGCCGGCTCCCCATTGCCATGCGTAAGTCCCGAGAGGAAACCGCGCGCACCCGTGCGCGCATCGTCGCCACCGCGGCGGAGGAATTCCGCCGCAGCGGCATCGCCGCGACCGGTCTGGCCAGTCTCATGGGGGCGGCCGGCCTGACCCACGGCGGCTTCTACAAGCATTTCACTTCCAAGGATCAATTGGTTACCGAGGCGTGTGCGTCGCTGATGATGAGCGGCACGGACGTACTGGTCGAGCGTGCGCGCAAGGAGCCGCCGGACCAACGGCTCGCCTGGTTCGTGAATGCCTATTTGTCGCCGCGACATCGGGATGACGCCGCCCATGGCTGCGGCCTGGCGGCGCTAGGCGCCGAATTGGCGCGCGGCACCGAAGAGACCCGTGACGTGGTCACGGAAGGGCTGAATCATATGGTCGACGCCGTCGCGAGCCTGATGGACCCGTCGGAGAACACGGACATACGTGCCCGCGCGCAGACCTTGACCGCCGGCCTTATCGGGGCCATGACCTTGGCCCGGGCCGTGAACGATGCGGCGCTGTCGGAAGAGCTGCTCGCCAATACGGCCAAAACCCTGCTGGCTTCTGTGCGCTGATGTTGCGCTGATCCTGTACCGATGTCCTTGCGCGCGCGGCCTTTGCGCCGGCGCCCGCATCATTCACTGGATCAAATCTGAGCTGGCCTCCATGCGCCTCTCGCCTTCATCGTAAAACACGCGCTGATATTTAGCTCTGCATTAGGCACAGCACATGCTGTGATGGATATCCCGCGCGTCAAATCCACGCCGCCGTCCGTCCATCTTCTGTCCTGAAGCTCCTACATGTTCGAAGCCGTCTGGTTCCTCCTGATCGGCGGGCTCCTGATTTTCATGGGCCTCGCACGCAGCGTCATCGCCGGCCTGCCCATGACCGGCGCCATGGTTTATCTGGCATTTGGTTTCATCATCGGCCCGGCCGGCCTGGGCTTGTTGAATCTTGACCTGTACAAGGACGCTCACGTCCTGCGCCTGCTGGCCGAAACGGGCCTGCTCATTTCCTTGTTTTCCATCGGCATGCATTTGCGTATTCCCTTGGGCAGCAGCCGCTGGCGACTGGTGCTGCGCCTGGCCTTGCCGGCGATGATCCTGACCATCGGGGCAATGACCCTGGTCGGCTACTACGCTTTGGGATGGTCCCTGGGCGTCGCCCTGTTGGCCGCCGCGGCGCTGGCACCGACCGACCCCGTGCTGGCCAATGAACTGCGTCCGCGTGAAGCCGGCGACGATGAACCCTTGCGCTTTGCCCTGTCGGGTGAAGGCGGCGCCAACGATGGCGCGGCGTATCCCTTCGTGCTGATAGGACTGGCTGTCTGTAATCTGGGACACCCCGATGCCCAATCACCCGCGACCTTGGCCGCGTCGTTGATCTGGGGCGTCGTCGGTGCCGTCCTGGTCGGCTGGATCATGGGCACCGCGACGGAGGCGCTGGTATCACGCCTGCGCATCCGCTATGCGAAAGCCATGGGATATGAAGGATTCCTGGCCTTGGGCTTGATGTCGGCCTGCTATGGCGTGGCGTTGATGATCCACGGTTATGCCTTCCTGGCCGTGTTCGCCGCGGGCGTGGCCTTGCGCCGCAAGGAAATGCGGGAGAGCGGCGAAACGACACCTCAACAGCAGCTCGACCAGGTGGCGCATGGCGACATGCACCAGGCGGCCCAACATCCTGAACTGGCGCACGCCTATCTGGCCGAATCCATGATGACCTTCTCGGTGGAGTTGGAACATCTGGTGGAACTGGGCTTGATGCTGTTGATCGGCAGCATCGTTTCCAGTATTTGGCGCGATCTGCTGCAATGGCAATCATTGGTCGCCGTGCTGGCCTTGTTCCTGGTCGCGCGGCCGCTATCGGTCTTGCTGTCCTTGATGGGCACCGGTACCGACAAGACCCAGCGTTTCCTCGCCAGTTGGCTGGGCATACGGGGCGTAGGCACTTTCTTCTACCTGCTGCTGGCCCTGGAAAATACGGATGCCGACAATGTCCGTCCGATCGCGCCCGTGCTATTGGCCGTGATCGTCGCATCCGTGTTCCTGCATGGCATTTCCGCGTCGCCCTTGCTGGAGCGGTATTTCCGGGCGGACCGCAAGTCCGCCGCGACGGGCGACAAATCGCAAAGCGAATAGTGCCTTTCAGGGCACCGTTTTTGCGGATCCTTGTTCGGCGCCCCACTCCGCCACGAACTGATCCCTGAAAGCGACCACCCAGCGCGCGCGCTCCTCGGCCAGCGCACGCCCCGGGGCTGTCTGCATCGTCGCGGGCAGGCGCAGCAGCTTGCATTCGATGTGATCGAGCGTGTAGCAGCTATCGTCCGCGGTACGTTGCAACGCCAGCGGATCGTTCGAATCCGCCAGCGCGCGGCCGAGCTGTCCACCGACATGGAACATGCGGGCCAGCCCGACCGCGCCCAGCGCATCCAGCCGATCGGCGTCCTGCACGATCTTCGCCTCCATGGTCTCGGCCACGATGCCGGCTGAATAGCTGTGGGCCTCGATTGCATGGGCCACCGCGGCAAGACGACCCCGCGGAAAATCCAAGGCCGACAATTGCGCCACGGCGGCTTGCGCCGACATCCGCGAAGCCTGGCGGCGCTCCGGATGATTCTTGGGCAAATTGACGAGATCATGCAGATAGCAAGCCGCCATCACCACCAGCGCGTCGGCTTGCGGCAAGGCAGCCAACAACGTGCGCGCACTGGACCAGACCCGTTCCAGATGATTCAGGTCATGGGCGCCATCGTTATCGTCCGATGCCGTGGCAAGGCGTATCAAACGGGGGCGCCACAAGGCAAGCACAGCGTCCTGAGAAGATGTAGCGAAACTCGTATC
Source organism: Bordetella sp. LUAb4 (assembly GCF_021325795.1). Taxonomy (GTDB): domain Bacteria; phylum Pseudomonadota; class Gammaproteobacteria; order Burkholderiales; family Burkholderiaceae_B; genus Bordetella_C. Next base: position 527,918 of record NZ_JAHPZX010000004.1, read on the forward strand.
CATTGGCATCTCGAAATCAAAATCGAAGCCAAAGTACCATACCGCTCGTTCGCCAGACGCCAAGCAAGCGGCCAAGCCGCCCCTCTCAAATCCCCCTCAATCCGCCCCCATCTGCACCGGATTCGGTTGCCGTTTCTCGATATTCCACTTCAACAGCGCGGCGCTGCGGAAGATGCCGTGGGCGAATTTGCCGTAGGGGAGCGTCAGGAACAAAGCCATCACCGGCCCCAGATGCAAGGCCAGCAGCAAGCCCATGGCGCTGGTATTACGTCCGACCAGCAAGGCCAGGCCCGTGATCGACACCAGCAACAGCAATGCGATGAAGCCACGGTCCATGGGCTTCTGCGCGGCATCGCCGTGCAGAGGACTACGTTGCACGTTCAGCCAGAACAAACCCGCCGGCCCGACGATCAAGCCTATCCCACCCAAGGTACCCAGCACCACCGGCAGGCTGGTATACGCGTACGGCGCATGCAGGTCCAGGAAGTAGTGATAGAACGTCGCCACGCACGTCGCCGCGAAGCACAGCAGGAAGCCGTAGAACGTGAAGTGATGGAAACGGCGGCGAGCCAGCGTGAACGCATCGCTGGACTCATTGCAGCCCTTGCCATGCCCCCCATCCAGATAGCGCAGCCGCAACGCGTCATGCGCCGCCTCCGCCACCGCCGGCCCACTGGCCGATCCCGGCGAGACATTGCGCCAGAACCGGCTCACGCCCATTCCCAAGGCCAGGATCGCGAACAGGAATACCACGCCGAACATCAAGGCCAGCGTGTTGTGCGGGAAGATGGCGTAGAAATTGCCCGCCAGCGGCGCATGGAACAACGACCCCGTCGACATCACGGCCAACACCAGGAACAAGGCCAGGCCGAAGGCCGTTGCCAGTGACAAGGTCAGACCATTGCGCTGATATAGCGTGCCCAAGGCCGCCGGCCACGCATAGTCCGTGTAGGTCTGCTTGCGCACCTTGGCCATGGCCTGCGGCACGTTGACCGCGAACTCATGCGGCGGCGCGTACTGGCACGCATGCAGACAGGCGCCGCAGTTGTGGCAAAGGTTCGCCAGGTAATTGATGTCGGCCTTGCCGAACTCCAGGCGCCGCGTCATGGCCGGGAACACGGCACAAAAGCCTTCGCAATAGCGACAGGCGTTGCAGATCTGCATGACGCGCGCGACTTCGGTTTCGTCTTCGGTGGTGGGCGCCAGGGTGTCGCCCTTGCGGACGAACTTCACCGGCGTTTCCTTCATGCCGCCCGCCGGCGCGGCATGATCCAGGTTAAGGGTGGTGTTGGCCTGGCGCACGAGAGCCTCAAGCTGTTTCAAGGGAAGCTCCCACGGAATTGTTTTTACCTTGGCCCAACGCGGCTTGCGCGGCCTGTGTACCGGCGATGCGGCCAAATGCGGTGCCGATGGACATGCCCACGCCGGCCGTATAACCCTTGCCCAGGACGTTGCCGGCCATCATCTCACCGGCGACGTACAGGTTGTCGCTGGGCTGGCCGTTGAAATGCACGGCCGCCTTGTCATTCACCTTCAACCCAAGATAGGTGAAGGTGATGCCCGGACGCAGCGGATAACCGTAGAAAGGCGCGCGATCGATCGGCCGCGCCCAATGCGTCTTGTTGGGCGTGATGCCCTCCGTATGGCAATCGTCCAGCGCCGTGTGGTCGAACTTGCCGACGCGGCAGGCGGCGTTGTACTCGTTCAGCGTCTGCATGAAGGTGGCGCGATCCAGGCCCAGCTTGTCCGCCAGCTCTTCCAGCGTGTCCGCGATGGTGCCCGGAAACACCGGCGGCATGAAACGGCCGATGGCCTTGCTGTCGATGATGGAGTAACCGATCTGGCCCGGCTGGTTGGCCACCAGGCGCCCCCAGATCGCATAGCGTTTGGGCCAGAAGTCCTCGCCCTCGTCATAGAAGCGCTGGGCGTCGCGATTGACCACCACGCCCAGCGACACGCAGTCGATACGCGTGCAGATGCCGCCGTCGTACAACGGCGCCCGCGCATCGATGGCCACGCAGTGCGATTGCGACGGGTCGCCGATGATGTCGGCGCCGGCGTCCATCATGAACTTCAGCAGCACGCCCTTGTTGAAGCGCGTCCCGCGAATCAGGAAATTGTCGGCCGGCCATTCGCCACGCTCGTTCTGGCCCCAGGCCTCGCGCAGCCACTCGATATTCGATTCGAAACCGCCGGCGGCCAGCACGCAGGCCTTGGCCTCGATGCGCTCGCCCTTCACATAAGCGGCAACGAAACGCCCGTCCTGCAAATCGAGACGGTCGACCGGCGCGTTGTAGCGAATCTGCACGCCCAGCGATTCGGCGCTGCGGAAATACGCGTTCACCAGCGCCTTGCCGCCGCCCATGAAAAAGGCGTTGGTGCGGGCCACATGCAACGCGCCCGACAGCGGCGGCTGGAAATTCACGCCGTGCTTGCGCATCCAGTCGCGACAGGACGAGGACGCCCGTATCACCAGGCGCGCCAGATGTTCGTTGGTGATCCCGCCCGTCACCTTGAGCAGGTCCTGCCAGAATTCTTCTTCCGGATAGGCTTCGACGAGCACGTCTTGCGGCGCGTCATGCATGCAGCGCAGATTGCGCGTGTGCTGCGAATTACCCCCGCGCCACTCCTTGGGCGCGGACTCCAGCAACAACACGCTGGCGCCGGCTTCGCGGGCCATGAGCGCCGCGCACAGGGCCGCGTTGCCGCCCCCTATCACCAATACGTCCACCATGGTCAGTGTGTCCTCCTTGAACAGGCTGGCACTGTAACCAGACGGTCATGCCCGCGCCAGAACCCGCCGCGCAAGGGGTCTTCAATTATTTTGAAGACGACGGCGCCTCGCTAGTGCCCGCGTACAAGGTGGCTCCCGGCCAACCGCCCTCTCGCACCAGGGTCCGCGCCACGTCACTGAGCACGACCCGCGCAGCCAGGGCCGCCGGCGACAGCTCATCTTCGGGCAGGCTGACCAGCATATTGCGCCGATGCAGGTGTTCATCGGTCAACTGCAGGCGCGACAGCGACGGATCCACCGGCAGGGCCGCCCCAGGCTGGATGGTGGCGACGTGGCCGACCCGCACCATGGCCATCAACATGGCCAGGCCATCGACTTCGGCGGCGATATTCAGCGTGCGGCCGATGCGGGCACAAGCCGCGTCGATCAACTGACGCAGGCCGTGAGCAGGACTGGGCAAGACCAGCGGGACCTCATGCAGGCCAGCCAGCGAGATGTGTTCGCTGGTGGGCCAACCGGGCGTGCTGGGCTGGCCCATCAGCAGCAACCGTTCATCCAGCAAGGGTTGGACAGTCCAGCGCTGCGCGGAATCGGTATTGAAGACGATGGCCAGATCCAACTGCCGCGCATTGAGCATGGACGCCAGGTGGCCAGACAGGCTTTCCGTCATGCGCAGCCGCACATCCGGATAACGCTGCTGCATGGCCTGGATGAAACGCGGCGCCAGCACGGTACCAGTGGTCGACGCCAAGCCCACGCTGACTTGGCCGGTCAGACGCGCCTCGCGCGCCGCCATGGCCGCCGCGTCCGCATGGCGGATGGCGAGCTGCGCCTGGCGCAGAAAGGCCCGGCCCGCGTCGGTAGGCACCACGCCCGTGGACGTGCGCTGCAACAGCCGGGTGGCGAGTTCGCTTTCCAGGCGGCTGATCTGCTGGCTCAAGGCCGACGTGACGATGCCCAGCTCGGCGGCCGCCCGACCCATGCTGCCCAGCTCCACGACCCTGGCGAACGAGCGCAGTTGGCGTAGTTCCATCGCTGTCTTCAATAAAAATGAAAGGCGTATTTTTGCATGCAAAGGCCATTTGCCTGCACTGTTTTCACAAAGTTTGAAGACCTGTTCAGCGAAACAGACTTACGGCGCTGCCATGGCTGCCTATAATGCACGTCAAAATAACGTTTCATTCATAGGTAAAACGCCATTTCTGGCAAAACATCCAATGAATCAGAAGCTCGAATAACAACCACGGAAACGCACGCTATTACCGCGCAGGCGCATAAATAACGATTCATCGTATCGCTCTTGTCATTCGGCAATGGCGGACGAATGATGCGACCGCGTGCGCACACGGCCCCTTTCACTTCTCATGACGGACTCATTCATGACGGCATCCTCCCTGCATATCGACGGCCTTCCCCCGACCGGCAACCTGATCAACGGCCGCTGGATCGACGGCGGCCCCCGTTTCGTCGTCGATGACAAATTCAGCGGCCGCCCGGTGGCCGAAGTCGCGGCGGCGACCCGGGCCCAGGTGGCCGAAGCGGTACGCGTGACGCGCACCGCCGTCGACGCCGGCCCGCCGCCCCCGCATGACCGCGCCCAACTGCTGCGCCGCGCCGCGGCGTTGATGGAGAGTTATCGCCAGCGCCTGGTCGACGTCATGGTGGCGGAAGCCGGATTCACGCTGGTCGACGCCAATGGCGAAGTCGACCGCGCCATGGTTACCCTGAGCCTGTCCGCCGATGAAGCCCTGCGCCTGGTCGGCGACGTGGTGCCCTTCGGCGCCAGCCCGGGAGCCCATCGCCGCATCGGCTTCACGCAACGCTTTCCGGTGGGCGTGGTCTGTGCGATTACGCCTTTTAATTCGCCTTTGAACACCGTGCTGCACAAGGTGGCCCCCGCCTATGCCGCCGGTAACGCCGTGGTACTGAAGCCGTCGGCCTTCACGCCCCTGACCGGCGCCCTGCTGGCCCAGTTGCTGCTGGAAGCGGGCATGCCGCCGGCCTTCCTGGCCGTACTTCAAGGCGAAGGCGACAGCGTCGGCGCCTGGCTGCTGGAAGAACAGGACATCGCCTTCTACACCTTCACGGGCAGCACGCGCGTGGGCCGCATCATCCAGCAGGCGGCAGGATTGCGCCGTACGCAGATGGAATTGGGCAGCATCGCCAGCACCCTCGTGTGCGCCGATGCCGACCTGGAACGCGCCATTCCCAAGATCGCCAATGCCGGGCTGCGCAAGGCCGGCCAGGTGTGCACGTCGGTGCAGCGCCTGTATGTCCATCGCTCGATCGCCGAGGAAGTGGGTCAACGCCTGGCCGCGTTCGCGCAAACGCTGCAAGCCGGTGACCCGCGCGATCCGGCCACCAAGGTGGGTCCGCTGATCAGCGAGGCGTCCGCCATCCGCGCCGAAAGCTGGCTGCGCGAAGCCGAGCAAGGGGGCGCCCGCCTCCTGTGCGGCGGCCAGCGCCAACGTTCGGTCATCACACCGGCCGTGGTCACCCATGCCCCCGACGACGGCCGCGTATGGTGCCAGGAAGCGTTCGCGCCTTTGCTGGCCCTGCGCCCCTTCGAAGACTTCGAAGAGGCCATCCGCGATGCCAACGCCACGCCCTTCGGGCTGTCCGCCGGGGTCTTCACGCAAGACATCGATCGCGCCTTGCGCGCCGCGAGCACCCTGCGTTTCGGCACCGTGCAGATCAACGAAACCTCCAGCGCGCGTTCCGACGTCATGCCTTTTGGCGGCGTGAAAGACAGCGGCTTCGGCAAGGAGGGACCGGCCCACGCCATCCGCGAAATGACGGAAGAACGCCTCGTCGTCTTCAACCCCTGACCGCCCTGCCACGAGGTCGAGACGTACAGGAAGCTATTCCCGCCGGGTCCCGCAGGGCCGGGCCCGCGGTGCCGGCGGCATCAGCCGCATGACCTGAAGCGCCTTCAAAAAGAGCCATGAATCATAAAAAACAGCATTGCGGGAGCGAGACACTCCCACGCCCGTCGACGACGGCCCTCGATCGAACCGGACAACGGCGCCGCATCCTGCTCGGTGCCGCGGCGGCCGGCGCGGCCTTGCCGTTCGCCCGTGCCGGCGCGAGCGGCGCCGCGGGCGAGTTTCCCGCCAAGCCCATCGTCCTGATCGTGCCCTTCGCGGCAGGCGGCCCCACCGACGTGCTGGCGCGCGTCATCGCCGAAGGCATGTCGCGCGAGCTGCGGCAACCCATCATCGTCGAGAACACGCCGGGCGCCGGCGGCACGGTGGGCAACGCCCGCGCCGCGCGCCTGGCACCCGACGGCTACACGCTGTTGATCGGCAATGTCGGCACGCTGGCCGCCAACGCCACGCTGTACAAGAAGCTGCCCTATGACATCCTGAAGGACTTCATCGCCTTGGGTTCGGTGGGCGACGCGCCGCAAGTGCTGTCGGCGCGCAAGGACCTGGCGGTGTCGGGCCTGGACCAGTTCGCGGACTATGCGCGCGCCCATGCCAAGGACATGAACTTCGGCGCCGCCGGCGTGGGATCGGGATCCTTCCTGGGCGGCATCCTGCTCAACGACCGGCTGGGCCTGAAGATCAATGCCGTGAACTATCGCGGCGCGGGCCAGGCCTTGAACGACGTCATGGCCGGCCATCTGGATTATCTGGTGGACAGCAGCACCACCTCGGTCGGCTACGTGAATTCCGGCATGGTGCGCGGCGTCGCCGTGCTGCGGCCCAAACGCATCGCCGCACTGCCCAATGTGCCGGCCGCCGGTGAATCGGCCTTCGCCGACCTGCATTACGACATCTGGAACATGCTGCTGGTACCGGCCGGCGCGCCCGTTGCCGTGGTGGCGCGGCTGAGCCTGGCACTGCGTAACGCCGTGGCCGCGCCCGCCACGCGCGAGAAGCTGGCAGGCTCGGGCATCGAGGCACCCAGCGACCGCAACCAGACGCCGGAAGGCGCGGCGGAACTCCTGCATGGCGAGGTGCAGCGCTGGGCGCCCATCCTCACCAAGCTGGGCATCACGGTGGATTGAACGCCAGCTGCGCGGCAACGAAGAACATACGCAGAGCCTCATGCCAGCCGCAGCATCCCACATAACGCCATACCCACAACAAACAGGCCCTCGCAAGCCTGATCACGACTCTGGAGACTAAGCTGATGACCACCCTCACCACCCGCCGCGGCGTGCTCGCCCTGGCCCTGGCCGGCTGTGCCAGCTTGCTGGCCCCGTCCGCGCAAGCGGCGGATTGGCCCGAACGCCCCATCACCCTGGTGGCGCCCTTCACGCCCGGGGGCACCACCGACATCGTCGCCCGCGCCATCGCCATGCAGTTGCAGCAGCAATTGGGACAGACGGTGATCGTGGAGAACAAGCCCGGCGCCGGCGGCACCCTGGGTGCCGGCTACGTCGCGCGCGCCAAACCGGACGGTTATACCTTGCTGCTCGCCAACGTCGGCCATGCCGCCGCGGGCGTGCTGTACAAGAACCTGCCTTACGATTTTGAACGTGACATGACGCAGATCACCACCGTGGCCAATGTGCCTAACGTGCTGGTGGTGGCGAAGACCTTCCCCGTGAACAATGTGCGCGAGCTGCTGGCTTATGCCAAGGCGCATCCCAACGACATCAACTACGGCTCGGCGGGCATTGGCACCACGCAGCATCTGTCGGCCGAACTGCTCAAGAAGCAGACCGGCATGGCGGCCCTGCACGTCCCGTTCAAGGGCGCGGCGCCCATGATGACCGACCTGATCGGCGGCCGCCTCACCTTCGCCCTCGATTCGGCCGCCTCCGCCGCCGCGCAGATCAACGGTGGTGGCGTCAAGCCGCTGGCCGTCACCAGTCTCACGCGTACGCGCTTCCTGCCCGACGTGCCGACGCTGGACGAATCCGGCGTGCCCGGCTACCAGATGACCACCTGGTACAGCCTGGCCGGCCCCAAGGACATGCCGCCGGCTGTCACCGACCGCATCTATCGCGCGGTGCGCGCCGCCATGGACGATCCCACCATGCGCAAGGCGCTGGACAGCATGGCGGCCGATCCGGGCGGCATGGAGCCGGCCAAGTTCCAGGCCTTCGTGCATCAGGAAACGCTGCGCTGGACGGAGCTGGCACGCGGCTGGGATAGCGCGAACTGATTTTTTTTATCCAGACCGGCGCGCTACGTCCATGCATCTCGCGCCGGTCGTCTTTTCATAGGTTCATCATGGCTGCCACCGACATCAGCACCTTCTTCTGCCCCACCCGCCTGTACACAGGCATCGGTTCGCACCGCAAGCTGGGCGAGATCCTGCGCGCGCACGACTGCAAGCGCGTCTTCATCGCCATCGACGGCGCCCTGCTGGATGGCGAGTTCTACGCCGGGATACAGCGCATTCTGCAAGACGAAGGCGTGGCGGCGGCGGCCTATTCCGACATCGAGCCCGACCCCAGCGCCATCACGGTCGAACGGGCCTTCCAGGCTTGCCAGGCGCATGGCGCCACCCTGCTGCTGGCCATCGGCGGCGGCAGCACCATGGACGTCGCCAAGGCCGTCGGCATCCTGGCCACCAATGGCGGGCGCATCCACGACTACGAAGGCATCGAGAAATTCAGCACGCCGCCACTGCCGCTGATCGCCATTCCCACCACGGCCGGCACCGGCTCGGAAGTCTCCGGCTCTTGCGTCATCACCGACACCGAGAAGCAGTTGAAGATGTCGATCCGCCACGCCGCGCTGAACCCGGCGCGCGCGGCCATCCTGGATCCGCTGGCCTTGCGCACGGTGCCGGCGCATGTGGCGGCCCACTCCGGCATGGACGCCTTCGTGCATGCCTTCGAGTCCTATATCTCGCGCCAGGCCAACCTGGTGACGGACGCCATCAACATTGAAGCCATCGAACTGCTGGCCGCCAATATCCGCCCCTTCGTGGCCAACCGCGACAACCTGGAAGCCGGCCTGAACATGCTGGTGGGCTCCGCGTTGGCCGGCATCACCTTCGGCCAGACCGGCCTGGGCAATGTGCATTGCATGGCACGCTTCGTCGGCGCCTATTGGCATCTGTCGCATGGCCTGTCCAACGCTGTCTGTCTGCCGCACGTGGCACGCTTCAACCTGCAGGCCAATCCGCGCAAGTTTGCCCGCATCGCCGCCGCCATGGACCGCCCGGTGCGCGGCCTGCCGGAAATCGACGCGGCGCGCGCGGCCGTCGAAGCCATCGACACGCTGTGCCGTGACCTGGGCATACCCGCGCGCCTGCGCGACGTCGGCGCCACCGAGGACAAGTTCGACGAGATCGCCGCGCTGTGCACGCAGGCCAACTACAACCGCTGGAATCCGCGCCAGACCAGCACCGCGGACTTCCGCGCGCTGTTCGCACAAGCGTATTGATCAGGGCGCGCGCGAGCCAACCTGGGTCGCGACCAGCGCCAGGACGCGATCGGGGTGTGAATCAGAACGGTCTGTGCGCGGGCCGATACAATGCCGCTCATGCCTCCTAAACCGCCCCGCTCCGAGCGTGAACCCGGCGCTGCCCGCGTCACCGTCCATGACGTGGCGCGCGCCGCCGGCGTCGCCATCGGCACCGTTTCCCGCGTGGTCAATGGCGCGCCCAGCGTCACCCCCGACGTGCGTCAGCGCGTGGAAACCGCCATCACGGAACTGGGCTGGGCGCCCAGCGCCGCGGCGCAGGCCATGCGCGGTGCGCCGACCCGCATGGTCGGGTTCATCTTTTCCGATATCCGCAATCCGCTCTACTCGTCCATGATCAAGGGCGCGGAAGATGTGCTCAGCGAACACGGCTACATGCTGGTAGTCGCCAGCAGCGACGGCCAGCCGGCGCGCGAGATCGCACTGATGCAGCTGTTCACACGGCGCCGCGCCGACGGCATGCTGTTCGCGGTGGAGGAGGAATCCAACGCCGACGTGCTGCGCTGCGTGGCCGACGCCGGCTACCCCGTGGTGCTGCTGGAACGCGAAATGGCGGCGGCGCTGGGCGCGGTCGGCGCCGACCATTTGCACGGCACGCGCCACGCCACCGCCCACCTGCTGTCGCTGGGACACCGGCGCATCGCGCTGATCAGCGGCGGGCGCCATAATCGCGTCGGCCGCGACCGACTGGCCGGATTGGTACAGGCGCATGAAACGGCCGGCGTGCCGCTGGACCCGGCCCTGCTGCGCCTGGACAGTTTTGCTTCGGACTACGGCCTGCGCGAAAGCCAGCTGCTGCTGGAAATGGCGGATCCGCCCACCGCCATCGTCGCGGCCGGCATGCATCTGCTGCAGGGGGTCTTGCAGGGCATCCGCATGAAGGGCCGGCGCATTCCCGAAGATGTTTCGCTGGTGGCGTCCAACGACAGCCCCCTGGCCCAATTGGTAACGCCAGCGGTCGACGTCATCCGCTACGACGCCTACGCCCTGGGCCGCGAGGCCGCGCTGCTGCTATTGCGCCGTATGAATGGCGAAACCATGCCGCCAGCCACGCGGGTGGAGGTGCCGACGGAATTCGTGCTGCGGGCGTCGAGCGCGCCGCCGGCTAAAGCCGAAGGCGCCTTGTAGGGCTTATAGCGCGGGCCCGCGCATCAGCCGCTCCAACGCCTGCGAGTACTCAAACAGCAATCGTGCCACGGTGCCGCGGTCGAGCTGATGCGGATCGAATACGTACTCGACCAGCAGATGCTGGTCGAATTCGGTCACTTGGGCGATCAACTCCGGCTGCACGAGACACTGCTCGCCTTGCGCAGGCGAGCTGTTCACCCCGTCAGCCGCAGCGGCCCGCCCCACGCTGGTCCGGGAGTAAAGAAAAGCGATCGCGCCGCCAGGATGCGTTTGCGTCAATCCGCCGGGCACGCGCAACAGGTAGCTGGCGACCACCTGTGTCGTCGCCAGAAAACCATCAGGAGACTGCGCAGCCAGCGCATCCGCCGCGTCATTGGTCGCAAAGGCGACCACGCCTCTGGTCACCATGCAGAACAGCGCGACCAGCATGTCGGCGATGTTGCAGTTCATCCGCGCCGCCAGCGAACGCAAGGTCAATAGTTGCGCATTGCGGAACACTGCCGGAAGGCGGCCTTCGACTTGCAGCGGTTCTGTCATGGAACGGTTATGCCTCCTTGGGAGAAGCAGAACTATAGTTGCGAATGATTCTCTTACGCAATCGCATTTATATGCCGGCCGGTACGCCAACGAAGCGCATCGAGACGGCGCCGGCCGTGTCGATGAATTCGATCACGGATACATCCTCGTGCAGCGCATGCAAGCGTACGACGCGAGCCGAGGCGATATCCGGTTCGTGCAGATGCAAGGCGACGCCGTCGGCTTCGAAGCTGTACCAGCCGTCGCCTATCGGCTTCGCCCTGTCCACGCGACCCGTGTATTGCTGCACCATGCCTCGATTGCCCACTGTTGCCAGCACGGATGCATGACTGGCGGCCACGCGCGCTCCCAGTTCACGTATTGCCGCGGCATCGAGTTCACGAACGTCAGCCGGATCCCATTGCCGCCACAGACGTTCGTGCGAAATGGGTGGCAGGTCTTCCAGGATATTCTCGACGGCCGCCGCGGAGTCCGCCCGCCGGACGGCCTTCCGCAGGGAAGCGGCGACAGCCCGTTCCTGCCCAGCCGGTGCGAACACACGCGGCTTGGGCGGATCGATCACCTGGCGGTCCGCCCGCAAATCGGCCGTCAGCTTGTCGAACGAAGCGCCGTCCTCAGTGTCGACAACGAAGAACTTGGCGATCGAATCGCCATATTCGTCATACACCTGCAGGTTTCTGCGAGGCTGATGCAGCGGGCCTTCATGACTCACGACGGCAAGCACATATTTCCAATTGGCGGGAAAGATGCGCGCCTGCAAGGGCCCTTGCAGATCGATCTCCGCCGTTCCATCGCCTGCAGGCGCGACGCGCTCTTGCCGCATGAGCGCGGCTCGTTCGCTGATACCGTACTCATTTCTCATGACAGACCCCACCTTGCCCCAGGTGGACATGGTGCGCAGCAGATGCGCGACATCAGCAGGCGAACGCTTCAACAGCACCGTGCCCGCGCCGAGTTCAGTCGTCATCAACTGTGCTTCCGTGGTGCCGAGATATTCGCTCGCGTCCCTGAAGATGCCACCTGGATGCGCGGCGTCGTAAGCCCGCCAGCGGGCGCCCAATTCCTTGGAATCGTAAAGTGCCCACGGCGTCCACTTGCGCGCGGCGTAGCGCCGGGTCGCCTGCGCGTAATACGGTGACGCGGGGTCATCCGACACGCCGGAGGCCAGCATCGTGTAGGCATGGCCGCCGCCAGCCCCGAAATCCACCACCTGCAGATACGTATTCCCCAGCAGGTCGCGTGGCGCGATATCGCCTTCTCGCGGCTTGCGCCAGGGCGTGCATGCGGACGTGAAATAGCCACCCTCATCGCAGCCGCCATACAGCGGGATCCGGTCCTGTCCCATGACGACGTACAAGGCTTGCCCACGTTTCTCGTCCAGCGCCCGTCCCACCCTTTGAAAATCGAGTATCGCGGCGGCAAACGCCTGCAGCACGGCCGGCTCGCGCACATTCAAGGTTGCCGGTGTCCCCAACGGATCGCCGGCAGCGAACGGATGCACGTACAGGCGCTGCGCCGGGATACGCGCCAGGCGGCTCCAGACGGCGTCCCAGAGATTGGCGCCGGCGGCGTCCGCCGTGGCACTATCGTTCCAGCGTGCCAATACGGCGCAGGCGCCACCCGTAGGCACCGCTTGGGGAGGATCGAATGTGCGCCCCGTCGCAGGATCCATCGCGACACGCAGCGTAGGCAAGCCGCATGCGGCGTCCAGCAACTGCCGCTTGAACAGCAGCGCCGACTCCGAGCGGCTGTCCAGGGCCAGATCACGCAGATCCTGCTCGCGCACCGCAGCGCCCGAGCCTTGACGTTCCACCATGCCGTTCAGCGCCGAATAGCCTAGCCGCGCCCGCAAACCTGGTGAAACGCCGCTGCGGCCCAGCACGCCGGCATAACCTTGCAGAGGGGCCTGGGGATTGGCGTATTCATAACTGTTGTTCATATTGGCGACGTAGTCCGTCCGCGCCAGTGAAGGCATTGCCTCTACCGGCAGTGCGCCTTCTTGCGCCGCGCCGGGCACCGTCCGCCAGGCACAATCCGACCTGCTGCCGTCCAGAAAAGGAACGCCGGGCATGAGCGGGTTCACGGCCTTGCCCATCTGCGTCGTGCAGGCTTGCACCAGATCGTCGGGCACGCCTGGTACGGCACCGATGTCCGCGTACCATGCCCGGGGATCGTTGCGTCCGACCGCCAAGGTGTTGACCCAGGGCATGGCTGCGTAATGCTTCTGCGCCGCGATGAAATCATCCAGCGAAGCCGCACGGTCCCAGGCCAGGAAATTCTCGAAGATGCGGAAATTGCCGGTGTTTATGTCGCGCAGGGCGATGGCCGCATGGTCGGACCAGCCCATGCCGGGCGCCTGCCTGCCCAAATCGACCACGGGTCCATAACGCGTCATATAGAGCGTGCGCGTCACCGTCTCCAGTGAACCGTCCGGCCGCCTGGCTTGGACTGAAACGGCGACGGGCGACATGGGCTCGGGTTTGCCATCGACCAGGTAGGAAGTCGGGTTGCCCTTCTGCAGCGTCAGCTCGAACAGCCCAAAGCGCCTGGCGCTCGATACCGTATGCGTCCACGCCACATCGCGGTTGAAGCCCATCATGATCACGGGCACGCCCAGGAAAGCCACGCCACTGACATCGATGACATCGGGGATGGTAAGGCGCGCCTGATAGAAACGGTCTGGTCCCGTCCAGAACCAATGCGGATTGCCTAGCAGCAGTCCTCCCTTGCCACGCGTCGCCGTAGTCCCCAACGCCACGCCATTGCTGCCCGCCCCCGGCACCCCGCCGATCACCTGACGCAGCGCCAGCGTGCGCTGGCCCTCATCTGTCGCCGCGGCTACACCCGCCTGCTCGCGCGGTGCCGCGGAAGTCTTTGCCCCGGTGGGCTGTGTGGAGGATGTGGAGGGTGTGGGCGGACTCGCCGTGACGATAGCGTCGATGAAATTCAGGTAGCCGCCCACGAGATTGGCGGCGTACAGCCGGCGATAGATGTCCTGCCGGACGATGGGCGCCACCCAGGGCTGGCCCTGGCAGGCTTGGTGTGCGGCGGGAAACGCCCCCGCCTGCAGCTGTCCCAAATAATGGTTGTAGCCCTGCACGAAACCGGCAACCAAGGATTTGAATTCTTGGGATTGGGCCTGCTCGTACTGCTCAACCACCGCATCGGTATCGACGAAGCGGAAGAAAAAGTCCGAGTCCAGATTGCGCGTACCGCCGGTTGGGGAATGCCAGTCGGGCTTGGCGTCCGGGCCGAAGTGCTTCGCCCGTTCGCCGCGGTAGGTCACAAAGGCCTCGGCCAAGGTGCAGAGATTGTCCTGCGCCTGCGCGTAGCCAAGCCCATACCCCAACGATGGCCAGTCCCGCGCGCTTATCTGGGGTATGCCCTCTTGGGTCCGGTTGATTTCGACCGACGTCGAAGATACCTGCTCTTCGTCCCGCGCCGAGGATGACTCTCCAGTACGGGGTACCGCGCATCCCGCCAGAAACACGCCCATGACAAACACTAGCGAAACCGAGACTGACCGCACGCTGACTCCTGCTGTTTTCCGACCACACGCTGGCCACGGCGTCTATCGCTCGAAAATAATGGAATGATTATTATTTTTAGTCAAGACGAGTGGTGGAAACCACGCGCTGGAGGCTGCGCCATCCCTCTTGGCGAACCGTGGACATCGTCCAACACCAGGCATTGAATTTTTATCAGGCGTCGCCTAGAATAAACGGGAATAATTTTTATTCTCAACCTGCTCTTATTCCCAACCTGCTCGCCCGCCACTGGAATTTCCCGAGTCGAGCAGGCGACCAACCGCCTTGCAGCGTTCTGCAGAAGCCTTGTCGAGGGCACGATGACCCAGGCCGACACCCCCATTGGTCAAGTTGATCGCAGCGGCGCGCTGGTGCGCTACTACAAGGAACTTCTGGCGTTCTTCTCGAATTCGCTGCGAGATCGGGATGCCGCGACCGACGTCGTGCATGAAAGCTATGCCAGGGTCTTGGCCATGGATGCCCAGATCAGCATTCCTGAACCGCGTGCCCTGCTCTATTGCATCGGTAAGAATATCGTCCTCGATGCCTCCCGGCGCAACAAGGTCGAATCCGGAGCCCTTGAAAGCCTGACGTCCCTGGGCCACGACGCGGCTCCTTCGGTCGAAAGAGAGGTGGTGGCCCGCCAGGAGTTGGCCCACATCGTCAGCCGGCTGGTCGCCATGCCGCGCAAACGCCGCGACGCCTTCGTGCTGGTCAAGATCTATGGCTATAGCCATGCCGAGGCCGCCAGTCATCTCGCCTGCACCGTCATGGCGATCGAGAAGCACGTCGCGCGGGGCATCATGGATTTTGTCAGCCATGCGCGGCTGCAAGGCGCGAGAAACCACGCCTGATTCGCGATTCGCGCCGGAAAGGCGCGAGCTGGATAAAATCACTTATTCCGACTTGCCCCCTATTCCTTCGCGATGCTCTCTCTGCCCCAGGACGTGCCGCCAGCCCTGCTGGAACACGCCCTCATACTGCTTGCCCGCCAGCAGGGCGGCACACCTGCCGCAGCCCGCAAGGCCGAGGCGGAACTGGCCCGCTGGCGCAATGAATCCGCCCAGCATGAACTGGCGTTCCAGCTGGCGCAGGAAGCCTGGGCCCAAACCGAGGCGCCCGGCCTGAGGGAGCACATCGCACTGCCCCGCGCCGAGGCCGCGAAAGACGGACAGGGGCGGCGTCGGGCACTGACCGCGGCGCTGGGTGTATCCGCCCTCTTCTTTACAAGCCACTGGCTGCGGCCCTGGTCTGATCGCACGCAATCCTTCGCTACCGCCCGCGGGCAAATCCGCAGCGAGATGATGGCCGATGGCACGCGCGTCGATCTTGGCGCGCTCACTTCGCTGACGGTGCGTCTTGCCGCCGACGCGCGCGAAGTCGTTCTTGACCAGGGCGAGGCGCGCTTCAGCGTGGCCGGCGATGTCAACCGCCCTTTCCTGGTACACACGCGCTGGGGATCCGTGCGCGTGGTCGGCACGGAATTTTCGGTCCGTACCGCTGCCGACGCCACGTACGTGGAAGTGGCCGAAGGCCTGGTCCGCGTGCAAGCGGATTGGCAAGGGACAGGCAGTGCGCTCGCGCCGGCGCAAACGCGCAGCGTGGACAGTGTTGAATTGGGCCGTGGCGACGCCATTCGCATGGATCGGGGCGGCCTGGGCGTGGTTGCCCGCATCGATCCGGCCAACGTCGGCGCTTGGCGCAACGGCTGGCTGGTGTTCGATGGCGATAACCTGGTCAGCGCCGTGCAACGCTGGAACGACTACACGTCCGCGTCGATTGGGATCGTGGAGGAAGACCGCGCGGTGCTGCAGCGGCTGCGCATCACGGGTGGATTCTCCATCAATGATCGCGACGCTTTCCTCAAAAGCCTGCCCCGCATTCTGCCTGTGCGCGTTGCCGTGCGGGATGGGCAGACCAGGGTGGGACGCCGCTGAGGCACCGCCGCGCCACCCTCGTCCCAATATTTGTCGCGACGGCGCGCATGGATGGCTGCCGCATTCCAGGAAAAGAATAGGATACATTTATTTACATATAAATTGTCCTGCTTCTCATTTGTTCTTCGTCTTCTTCTTATTTACTAACCTGAAAGAGTCGAAGACGAAATGTCTAAATTTATATCTCGCAAGCGTGGCAGTGCTGCTCTCAGGGCAGCCGCACGTCAGCAGGCGCGCGCGGCGTCCAGCGCACTGGTCTTGGTCGGCGCCCTGGCGGCGGCCACGTCACCAGGGACGGCCATGGCCCAGCCGGCGTCCGCTGCGCTCGCCAAAGCGAATTCCGTCCACGACTTTTCCATTCCCGCGCAGTCTCTCGGCCAATCGATCATGGCGGTGGCCAAGGCTGCGGGAACCCCTATTTCGGTGAATTCCTCACTGGTCGCGGGCAAGACCGCGCCTGCGCTCAACGGTTCGATGTCGACACGCCAGGCGCTGCAACGGGTTCTTGCCGGCAGCGGCCTGAGCCCCGAGTTCGAACAAGATCTGATTGTCATTCGCCCTGCTGCCGGCGGGTCCCAAGCCGCCACGGCGACGCTGGCCCCTGTGGTCGTCAGCGCCAATGCGGAAAACGCCGCGGCGCGTTTCAATCCGCCCACTACCGTTGGCTCGAAAGAAGCGCTGACGCAAAGGGAAATTCCGCAGACGGTCAGCGTGATCACGCAGGATCAGATCCAACAGCAGAACCTGACGACGGTGACAGAAGCCCTGGGGCGGTCGCCGGGCATCACCCTGATCAAGCAGACGGACAACGGCAGTTTCATCAATGCGTCGACGGTGTTCTCGCGGGGCTGGCAGATCACCGACTACAACATCGATGGCATCCCTACCACCATCACCAATTTGCCCCTCTCCAGCACGGCAATCTACGATCGCATCGAAGTACTGCATGGTGCCTCCGGTTTGTACACGGGGCTGGGCGGAGCTGGCGGCACGATCAACGTCGTGCGCAAACAACCGGGCAAGGAATACCAATTCAACGGCACCCTGGGCGGCGGCACGAATAACACGTATCTGGGCGACCTGGACGTCACCGGTCCGCTGAACGAAGCCGGCACGCTGCGAGGCAGAGGGGTAGTCGCCTGGCAACGGACGGGTAACGACAATGGCACGTTCAACAAAACCGCGACGTTCTACGGCATCCTGGAAGGTGACATTGGCGAGGCAACCACGGCTCAATTGGGTGCCAGCTACGAAACTTCCACAGGCCGGCCGCAAGTCGGATTTCCCATATACAGCACTGGGAAGATGATTCATCCCTCGCAGGAGGAATATTTCTATCCCTCGTGGAACAGGTATACCAGCGATACCGGGACCATCTTCGGCAACATCCAACACAAGTTCAACAATGGCTGGGTCGGCAAGGTCAACGCGACCTATATCGATACCAATGCGCTGAATAACTTTGCCTACCAGCGCAGTGCGATCAATCCCCTGACGAACCAAGTCACCGGGACCTGGTCGTATCAGCCGTTTTCCAACGAACAGCAAGCGTATGACGCTTATCTCAATGGCCCGTTCCAGCTATTCGGCCGCACGCATCAACTTACCGTGGGGACGAATTACCGGCGCGTGAGAACGAAATCCGATCTGAATTCCAAGCTTACTTCGGGGTTTTGGCCATTTGATGATGTGGGCCCTGACGACAGGCCGTCGACTTCCCTGACGGACTACCACGTCCCCACCAACGGCATTCAGGAAGACTACGGCGTCTATGCGAACTCGCGCTTCAGCCTGGCTGATCCGCTGACCTTGATCGTCGGCGGCCGCTTGGGTTGGTACAACGCGACGACCACGTTCACCGGGACCTATAACAACATCAAGCTGTTCGATAGGGAAAACAAGTATCGCTATGACAACAAGGTGACGCCCTTCGCGGGACTGGTCTATGACATCAACAAGACCTACTCAGCGTATTTCAGTTATTCAACGATTTTCCAGCCGAACAGCGCCACCGACCAGAGCGGCAATATCATCAAGCCGCTCGAGGGAGAGCAATACGAGGTTGGGCTAAAGGGCACTTACCTGGACGGCAAGGCGACGGCATCGGTCGCCTTGTTCCGCGGCAAGCAGAAAAATCGTCCCGTGCAGGACCCCTCTGACCCCACCGGACAGTTCTTCGTCGCGGGCGGTGACGCACGCACACAGGGTGTCGAAACCATGTTGTCGGGCGAGATCTTCCAGGGCCTCGTGGTGTCCACGGGCTACACCTATCTGAATACGAAGCTCATGGACGATAACGCCGCGGGCACCCAATTCTGGCAGGTCGCGCCTAAGCATATGTTCAAGTTCTGGGGCAATTACAAGCTTCCCGGCCAACTCCACGACTGGAGCGTGGGCGCCGGCATCACCGCGGTGTCGAACACCGGCGTGGACGGCGGGGTCAGGGCACCCGGCTATGCGCTCACGGACGCACGCGTTGCCTACCAACTGAACCGCAATGTTGAACTGGCGATCAACGTCTCCAACATCTTCGACCGGTACTACATTTCCTCCTTGGGGGGTAATACGGGGGCCAACTACCTTGGCAACGGGCGCACGGCCTTGCTGACCATGCGCGCGACGTATTGAACGGATCAGGCCAGCGGTTCAAGTCGTCGGCTTGAGCGAGTGGTTTGATAAAAGGCAAGGGCGGGGACGGAAAATATTCCGTCCCCGCCTTTTCTTTGCCTTTAAGAATCCGACCCGACGGCCTGGCTGTTCACCCTTTCGAGTATGTTCAGGATCGCCCTGCGGTCCGTGTCGCTCTTGCGTCCGATGGCCTCGCGTTTCTCCCGCAGCACCGCGGCCATTGTCTGCAACGTCCCCCTGCCGAAAAGCGTGGCCAGACTGACGCGAATTCCGTAGCGCTTTTCGATCTCGTAGCTGACTCTCATGATAGACAAGGAATGACCGCCCAGTTCCAGGAAACTGTCGTGGCGGCCTACCTGATCGACGTCCAGCACCTTCTGCCAGATCCCTGCCAGTGCCTGCTCGAATTCCCCCTGCGGCGCTTCATAGCGTTGCGATGCGAACTCCGGCGCCGGCAAGGCCTTGCGATCCACCTTGCCGTTCGGTGTCAGCGGCAGTGCCTCCAACACCAGGATCGCGGACGGTACCATGTAATCCGGCAGCACCGTTCCCAGTTGGGTTCGCAGTTGCTGATCCTTCACTGCCAGGTCGGCCTCAGCGGTGACGTAGGCCACCAGCCGCGATCCGGACGGGCCTTCCTGGGCCGTGACCACGGCCTCCCGTACGCCAGCCTGTGCCAGCAATTGGGACTCGATCTCTCCCAGTTCGATGCGGAAACCGCGGATCTTGACCTGGTGATCGAGCCGGCCCAGATAGTCAAGCTGACCCTCAACATTCCAGCGCGCCAGGTCGCCCGTGCGATACAGCCTGCCGCCCTCTTCGCTGTACGGATCCGGCACGAAGCGTTCGGCCGTCAACGCCGGGCGCCTCTCGTAGCCACGGCCCAGGCCGGCTCCACCCAGATACAGTTCCGCCGCTACCCCTGACGGCGCCAGCGTCATCGTGTCGTTCAATACATACGTCTGCACGTTGCCTATCGGCCGGCCGATGGGGACGACCTGGTCACCCGCCCGGCACGTCCAGTGGGTCACGTCGATCGCCGCTTCCGTCGGCCCGTACAGGTTGTACAAACCCACTCCCGGCAGCAGGTCCAGCACTGCATCCTGCAGCGCCGCCGGCAAGGCTTCGCCGCTGCATACGATACGCTTCAACCCCGTGCACGTCCGCGCCGTCTCCTCGGCCACGAACGCTTGCAACATCGGCGGCACGAAGTGCAACGTGGTCACGCCGTGGCGCTGGATCAGGCGCACCAGCGCCTCCGGGTCGCGATGCGCGTCCGGTTCGGCCACCGCCAGGGTCGCGCCGGCCATCAAGGGCCAGAAGAACTCCCACACCGACACGTCGAAACTGAACGGCGTCTTCTGCAACACCGTATCCGTCGCATCCAGGCCGTATGCTTGTTGCATCCACGCCAGGCGGTTCGACAGGCCGTCATGACGGTTGCCCGCCCCCTTGGGACGACCGGTCGACCCTGACGTGTAGATCACGTAGGCCAGATTCTCGCCATGCACCGGGATGGCGGGATTGCTCGTCGATTCCTTGGACAGATCCTCCGTATCCAGCGCCACGGCCTGCACACCTACAGGCAGCGGTAGAGACGACTGAATCGATGACTGCGTCAACACCAGCGACAAACCGCTGTCGGTCATCATGTAGGCCAGCCGGTCCATCGGGTAAGACGGATCCAGCGGTACGTACGCGCCACCCGCCTTCAACACGCCCAACAGCGCCACGACCAGTTCCACCGATCGCTCCAGCGCCACGCCCACTTTCACTTCCGGGCCCACACCCTGCTTGCGCAGGCGATGCGCCAGACGATTGGCCCGGCTATTCAACTCGGCATAGCTCAACTGGGCGTCACCGTATATCAGCGCAACCTCCGCCGGGCTGCGCTCGACCTGCGCCTCGATGCGCACATACACAGGTTCGACACCGGTATAGGCTGCGCCGTTGCGGCTCAATGCCAACAGGGCTGAACGATCGGGTCCTTGCAGGTGCGACAACTCGCCCACGGCGCGATCCGGCCCTGCTACCGCGATGTCCTCGAGCAGCCGCGCCAGCTGCTGCATCAGCGTGGCGACCACGTCCGGTGCAAAACAATGGCCTTGGTAAAAAGCATGCATGGCCAGTCCGCCCGCATCGACCACCGTCAAGGTCAAGGGATAGTTCGTTTCCTCGCGCAGGCGCGGCGTCTCGAACGATAGCCCTTCAGGCAGCCCTTGCTTGAGCGCTTGCGACACCGGGTAGTTCTCATAGACCAACAAGGTATCGAACAAGCCCAGTCGGCCAGCGCCGGCCCAACGCTGCACGTCGGTAAGCGGCGTATGCTCGTGATCCCTGGCCGCCACGGCCTGGCCTTGGACCCGGCGTAGCCACGCGCCTACGCACTCATCGGGACGGATGTCGAGCACCACGGCAATGGTGTTGATGAACAAGCCGACGGCTTGCTCTATTCCCGCCAACTGCGCCGGCCGCCCCGCGACCGTCGCGCCAAACACCACGGTCCCCTGCCCGGTGTATCGCGCCAGCAGCAGCGACCACGCTGCCTGGGCCACCGTATTCACCGTCACCCGCTGGCCGCGCGCGAAGGCGAACAGCTTCTCGCTTACCCCCGCATCCAGCACGCACTCGTGTTCACGATAAGCTGTGTCGGCGACGGGTCGCGCGACGGCGCTTGCCAATAACGTTGATCCCTGCAAGCGTGATACTTGATCGCGCCAGTACGCTTCGTCTGCCCGCGCATCCTGTCCGGCCAGCCAGCCGATGTAGTCCCTGAACCTGCCGGCAGGCGCGCCCAATACTTCACTCGCATAGGCGCGCAACACGTCACCCATGACCTGTGACACGCTCCAGCCGTCCATCAGCAGATGGTGATGCGTCCAGATCAGGTGATGGCGGCCCGAGCCCAACCGCAACAGCAGCAGGTGCATCAGCGGTGGGTTGGATAGGTCGAAGCCCCGTTGCAAGGCATCGTTTGCCAGTTGCGCCGAACGCTGCTGCTGTTCCTCCATGCTTAGGCCTGTCAGGTCCACAACATCGAAGGGCAGGCTCACCGTGCGCGCAACCCATTGCAGCCAGTCCTCGCCCTGCTGGACGAACCCCGAGCGCAATACTTCGTGGCGCGCCACCACGGCTTCCCAAGCCCGGCGGAAACGGTCCTCTTCCAATCCTGTAATGTCCACCCGTAGCTGGTTCAGATAGGCATGCCCACGTTGTTCATACAAGCTATGGAACAGGATTCCCGACTGCAACGGAGACAAGGGGTACAGGTCCGCCAGGCGCTCGAGCGGCAGTTCCAAGCCATCGAGCTGCGCCTGATCCAGCGCGGACAAGGGGAAGTCCGACGGCGTCACGCCTTGAACGCCGCTCGTGCAGTGCGCAATCACCGACGCCAGTTCCTCGCGCAACGATTCGACAAAGCGCTCGATCGTGGCAGTGGTGAACCGCGCTGCATCATAGGCTACCGTCAACGACAGTCTGCCGCCGTAGACTTGACCGTTGATCGACAACGCGTGGTCGCCTTGCGCCTGTTCGTCCTGCGATGCCCCCTGCGACTCCGCCGCGGGCTCCCAATGCGCTTGGCCAGTGAAGCTTCGATCGAACTGACCCAGGTAGTTGAAGACCACGGAGGATGGTTCGGCCGGCCACGCAACCTCGGATCCAGCGTTGCTGCCCATGTAGCGCAGCACGCCGTAACCCAGCCCCTTGCCGGGAATGGCGCGCAGCGATTCCTTCACTTGGCGGATCGTCGCGCCAATCGCACCCGTCCCAGTCAGTACCACGGGGAAAATCGTCGTGAACCACCCTACCGTCCGGCTCAGGTCCAGCGACTCGAACAGATCCTCGCGTCCGTGGCCCTCGAGGTCGATGCGGATGCGCTCACCTCCCGTCCAGGCGCATAAAGACCGGCCCAGCGCGGCCAACAGCAGGTCGTTGATCTGCGTGCGGTACGCCGCCGGCGCTTCCTGCAGCAGCCGCCGCGTCAAGTCGCGCTCCAGGGTCAGCGTCATGGATGCCATGCCCTGCCCTCGCGCTGACGCGTCGCGCGGCAAGGAGCCGTTCACGGCAGCCGTTGCGCGCCATGCCTGCGCCTCGGCGCGCAGGGTTGCGCTGCCCGCGTATTCCCGCAGCTGACGGCCCCATTGCTGGTAGGAACTGGTCTTCCCGGGCAGCCCCACGGGGGCGCCTGTGAGGATCTGCCCATAGGCCGTTTGCAAGTCTTCCAGCAGGATGCGCCATGACACCCCGTCGACAGCCAGATGATGGATCGCCAGCAGCAAGCGCCACGTGCCGTCGGCCACTTCGATCGACACTGCGCGCAGGAGCGGACCTTGCGCCAGATCCAGGCTGCGCTGGGCCTGATCGCACAGCGCCTCGATCTCGCTGGCATCGCTGGCCTGGCGCACCCACAGGATTTGACTGGCATCGCCGGCTACCGGCACATTTCCGCAGGCGGCATCCGCCACCGCGCCATAGTGCTGCTCCCAGCGGCCGTTGACGTCACGCGTGAACCGCAAGCGCAACGCATCGTGGTGCATCACCACGGCTTGCAGTGCGCGCGTCAATGCCTGCGTGTCCAGCGGGGCGCTGCTTTGCAGCAGCATCGCCTGGTTCCAGTGGTGGCGCTTCGGCATCGCTTGCTCGAAGAACCAGGACTGGATCGGCAACAGCGGAACGATGCCGGTATCGATGTCCGCGCCCAACAGCACCGACTCGCGCTCGCGTTGTGCCACCGCGGCCAGTTCGGCCACAGTCTGGCGCTCGAACACCTGGCGAGGCTGTACCGTCCAACCGGCCTGGCGCGCCCGTGCGACGATCTGCAGGCTCAGGATCGAATCTCCGCCCAATTCGAAGAAATTATCCTGGCGGCCTATCTGTTCGACGCCCAGCACCGCTTGCCAGATCTTCGCCAACGCCTGCTCCGCTTCGCCCCGCGGTTCTTCATAACCCTGGGACGCGAACGCCGGTGCGGGCAAGGCCTTGCGGTCCACCTTGCCGTTCGGCGTCAGTGGCAGCGCGTCCAGCAGCACGATCACCGACGGCACCATGTACTCAGGAAGCATGGTGGTCAATTGTCGCCGCAGCGCCTGTGCGTCCAATGTCAAAGGTCCTTGTGGACCTTGTACGTCCGATGCGCCTCCCGCGTCGGACGTCACATAGCCTATCAGCCGCGGGCCGGTCGGACCGTCCTGCGCCGTGACCACGGCGTCACGAACGCCGGCCTGGGCCTGCAATTGCGACTCGATCTCTCCCAATTCAATGCGGAAGCCGCGGATCTTGACCTGATGATCGAGTCGACCCAGATACTCAAGCTGACCTTCGTCATTCCAACGGGCCAGGTCGCCCGTGCGATACAGTCTGCCGCCCTCCTCGCCATACGGATCCGGCACGAAGCGCTCGGCCGTCAGACCCGGCCGTTTCTCGTAGCCGCGTCCCAGGCCTGCTCCGCCAAGATACAGCTCCGCCGCTACCGCTTGCGGCGCCAACGCCATCGTGTCGCTCAACACATAGGTCTGCAGATTGGCAATCGGCCGGCCGATGGGGACGACCTCGTCGCCTGCCCGGCACGTCCAATGGGTCACGTCGATGGCAGCTTCCGTCGGGCCATACAGGTTGTACAGACTCACCCCCGGCAGCAGGTCCATCACCGTCTCCTGCAGGGCCGCCGGCAGGGATTCGCCGCTGCACACGATACGCCTCAGCCCCGTGCAGGTTCTGGAGGTGTCATCGGCCACGAAGGCCTGCAGCATCGGCGGCACGAAGTGCAGCGTCGTCACCCCATGGCGCTGGATCAAGCGCACCAGCGCCTGCGGATCGCGGTGCGCCCCCGGTTCGGCTACCGCCAAGGTCGCGCCGGCCATCAGGGGCCAGAAGAACTCCCACACCGACACGTCGAAGCTGAACGGCGTCTTCTGCAGTACCGTGTCGGTGGCATCCAAGCCGTACGCCTGCTGCATCCATGCCAAACGGTTCGACAGCCCGCTATGGCGGTTACCCGCGCCCTTGGGCCGGCCAGTCGAGCCGGATGTGTAGATCACGTACGCCAGGTTCTCACCATGCACGGCAATACCGGGGTTGTTCGTCGATTCGCCGGACAGATCCTCCGTATCCAGCGCCACGGCCCGCACACCTTCAGGCAGCGGTAGAGACGATAGGATCGAAGATCGCGTCAACACCAGCGACAGGCCACTGTCGGCCATCATGTAAGCCAGCCGGTCCGCCGGGTACGCTGGATCCAAGGGTACATACGCGCCGCCCGCCTTCAACACACCCAGCAGCGCCACGACCAATTCCACCGACCGCTCCAGCGCCACGCCTACCTTCACTTCCGGCCCCACGCCTTGCTTGCGCAGTCGATGCGCCAGGCGGTTGGCCCGCGCATTCAATTGCACGTAGCTCAGCGCGTCTTCTCCATAGACCAGCGCCACCGCATCGGGCGTCAGATCGACGCGTGCCTCGATGAGTCCGTGCACCGGCCGCAGGTCCGGATAAGCTACATCCTCGCGGCTCGAGGCCAGCAATTGCCCGTACTGCGTGGTGTTCAGAATGTCGAGATCCGCGGCCGGCGTCCGAGCTTGCGTGACCAGCGCATGCAGCACGGTCGTGTAATGGCCCGCCAGCCTGCCCATCGTCGCTGGCTCGTAAAGCTCGCGCGCATAGCCAAAACTCGCGTGGATGGTGCCGTCCTCCGCCTCGACCGTATTCAACATCAGTTCGAACTGTGCCGCCCGCTCGCCCAGCCCGTAGCCTTGCACTTCCAGCCCGGGCAAGCCCGCGATCGTCGCCTCGCCCAAACGCTGGTGGTTGTGCATCACCTGGAACAGTGGCGTATGGCCCAGGCTGCGCTCCGGCTGCAAGGCTTCAACCAGCACGTCGAACGGCAAGGCCTGGTGGGCCTGCGCGCCCGCCAGGCCTTGCTTCACCGACGCCAGCACGCAGGCCAGATCCATCCGTCCATCGAACCGCGTACGGATGACCTGGGTGTTCACGAAGACACCGATCACCCCCTGCGTCTGCGTCCGGTCGCGGTTCGCATTCGCGATCCCGACGCGGATGTCGCGCTGCCCGGTGTACCGGTGTAGCAATACCTGTAGCCCTGCCAACAACACCATGAATGGCGTGGCGCCATGCGACTGCGCCAACTTGCGCATATCCTCGGACAGTTGCGCCGGTAGCGCCACCGGCGCCTGTGCTTCGGTATATCGCCCCAGCGCCTGTCTGGGGTGATCGCGTGGGAGTTCCAATACCGGATGATCCGCCCCCAGGTACTGCCGCCAATATGCCAGTTGGCGCGCCTGTTCGCCTGCCTGTAGCCACTTGCGCTGCCACACCGCGTAGTCCGCGTATTGGATGGGCAGACGCGGCAGCGCCAATGACCGGCCCGCCAAGCCTTCGAGACCCTTCACATTCCTGCCGCCAGGGAGATCCGACAGATTCGCCTGGTACGCCTGCACGAACTCTGCGAGCAGCACCTGGATGGACCATCCATCGGACACGATATGGTGCATGGACACAAGCAAGACATGCTCGACCGGGGAGAGCCGGGCTACCGTCACTCGTAGCAACGGACCTGTTTCCAGATCGAAGGGGCGACGCCCGAAATCCCCCGCCAGCGCTCGCAGCCGATGTTCGATATCCGCATAGGGATCGGCATTGGCATGGGCGTCGACATCGGCATCGGCGTCGGCGTCGGCATTGGCATTGGCATTGGCATTGGCTACCGGATGCTCCGACAGGTCTACCGTGGCGTAGGCATACGGGAGAGACCCGTGGATCATCTGCACCGCCGTGCCATCGACCTGCTGCATGAACGTCGTGCGCAGCGACTCATGGCGCGCTACCAAGGCATCGAAGGCCGCTCGTACTGCGCTCACATCCAGCTTGCCCTTCAAGCGCAGGCCGCCGGCGATATGGTAGGCGCTGCCTTCCGGTTGCAGCTTCCACAAGAACCATAAGCGCTGCTGCGCGTAAGACAGCGACAACGCTTGCCGTTCTGAGTCGGCAATCACGGGAATTGCCGTTGCGGCCGCCTGACCGTCCGTCGCGGCGGCCAATGCCTGCAAGGTCTGGTGCTCGAACACCTGGCGGACTTCCACCGACAGCCCTGATCGCTGCGCCGCTGACACCATCTTCAAGCTCAGGATGGAATCGCCGCCCAGTTCGAAGAAATTGTCCTGGCGGCCGACGTGTTCGACGCCGAGTACCTCTTGCCAGATCTCCGCCAGCGCCTGCTCGGCGTCGCCCTGAGGGGGCTCAAAGCCACGCGAAGCAAACTCCGGTGCAGGGAGCGCCTTGCGGTCGACCTTGCCGTTCGGTGTCAGCGGCAAAGCGTCCAGCACCACGATCGCGGATGGGACCATGTAATCCGGCAACACTGCGCCCAGCCGCGTCCGTAACTGCTGGCCGTCCAGTGCTTGGTCGGACACCGCCACTGCGGCGGTAGCAGCGGTAGCAGCGGTAGCAGCTGTGGCGGGATTGACGGGAGTGAAGGGAGTGAAGGGGGTCACGTAGGCCACCAACCGCGCCCCGGACGGTCCCTCCTGTGCGGTGACCACCGCTTCCCGTACGCCGGGCTGAGCCTGCAGCTGCGACTCGATTTCTCCCAGTTCGATGCGGAAACCGCGGATCTTGACCTGGTGATCGAGCCGGCCCAGATAGTCAAGCTGGCCCTCAACATTCCAGCGCGCCAGGTCGCCCGTGCGGTACAGCCTGCCGCCCTCTTCGCTGTACGGATCCGGCACGAAGCGTTCGGCCGTCAAAGTCGGGCGCCTCTCGTAGCCACGGCCCAGGCCGGCTCCACCCAGATACAGTTCCGCCGCTACCCCTGACGGCGCCAGCGTCATCGTGTCGTTCAATACATACGTCTGCACGTTACCGATCGGACGGCCGATGGGGACCACCTCATCGCCTGCCCGGCAAGTCCAATGGGTGACATCGATCGCCGCCTCGGTCGGGCCGTACAGGTTGTACAGGCCTACACCCGGCAGCAGGTCCAGCACCGCATCCTGCAACGCCGCCGGCAAAGCTTCGCCGCTGCACACGATACGCTTCAACCCCGTGCACGTCCGCGCCGTCTGCTCGGCCACGAACGCTTGCAGCATCGGCGGCACGAAGTGCAACGTGGTCACGCCGTGGCGCTGGATCAGGCGCACCAGCGCCGCCGGGTCGCGATGCGCGTCCGGTTCGGCCACCGCCAGGGTCGCGCCGGCCATCAACGGCCAGAAGAACTCCCACACCGACACGTCGAAACTGAACGGCGTCTTCTGCAACACCGTATCGGTCGCATCCAGGCCGTATGCTTGTTGCATCCACGCCAGGCGATTAGACAGTCCGTCATGACGGTTGCCTGCCCCCTTGGGGCGCCCTGTTGAACCGGACGTGTAGATCACATAGGCCAGGTTCTCGCCATGCACCGGGATGCCGGGATTGCTCGTCGATTCCTTGGACAGATCCTCCGTATCCAGCGCCACGGCCTGCACACCATCAGGCAGCGGTAGAGACGACTGAATCGATGACTGCGTCAACACCAGCGACAGGCCACTGTCGGTCATCATGTAGGCCAGCCGCTCCGTGGGGTAAGACGGATCCAGCGGTACGTACGCGCCACCCGCCTTCAACACACCCAACAGCGCCACGACCAATTCCACCGACCGCTCCAGCGCCACACCCACCTTCACTTCCGGCCCCACACCTAGCTTGCGCAGACGATGCGCCAGTCGGTTCGCCCGCGCATTCAGGTCGCCATAGCTCACTTGCGTGGCGCCGTATGCAAGCGCGGTCGACCCGGGTGCGCCGGCGGCTTGCATTTCGATGCGCCGATGCACCGGCTGCAGCCCCGCATAGGGTTCATCGGTGCGACTCATTGCCCGTAATTGCTCGCGTTGCGCGGGGTCCAGGATCTCGATGTCCGACGCCGACGTTTCAGCTTGAGTGACCAGCGCTTGAAGCACACTTACGTAGTGGCCTGCCAACCTGTCTATCGTCCCCGACTCGAACAATTCCCGCGCATAGCCGAAATTCGCCTGTAACACTCCGTCGTCCGACTCGGCGGAGTTCAGCATCAGATCGAACTGCGCCGCGCGTTCGCCCAGTCCGTAACCCCGCACGTCCAGGCCGGGCAAGCCTTTGATCGCCCCTTCGCCCGTCCGCTGATGGTTGTGCATCACCTGAAACAGGGGTGTATGGCCCAGGCTGCGCTCCAGCTGTAAGGCGTCGACCAGCACATCGAACGGCAAGGCCTGGTGGGCTTGCGCGCCCGCCAGACCCCGCTTGACCGACGCCAGCACCGCAGCCAGTTCGATTCGGGCATCGAATTGCGTGCGGATCACCTGCGTGTTTACGAAGAAGCCAATCACACCCTGGGTCTGCGCCCGATCGCGGTTCGCGTTCGCGATCCCCACCCGGATATCGGCCTGCCCCGTGTACCTGTACAGCAATACCTGCAGCCCGGCCAACAACACCATGAATGGCGTAGCACCATGCGACCGCGCCAGCTTACGGATAGCCTGCGACAGTTCGGTTGGCAGCGGCACCGGCGTCAGCGCCTCGGTGTATCGACCCAGCGGCTGCCTGGGATGATCGCAAGGCAGCGCCAGCACCGGATGGTCCGCGCCCAGATACTGTTGCCAGTAGGCCAGCTGACGCGCCTGCTCACCGGCCTCCAGCCAAGTGCGCTGCCACACCGCATAATCCGCGTATTGGATCGGCAGACGCGGCAGCGCCAATGACCGGCCCGCCAAGCCTTCGAGACCCGTCACCGTCCTGCCACCAGGGAGGCCCGACAGATTCGCCTGGTACGCCTGCACGAACTCCGCGAGCAGTACCTGGATCGACCAGCCGTCGGACACGATATGGTGCATCGACACCAGCAATACGTGCTCGACCGCGGACAGCCTGGTCACCATTACCCGTAGCAACGGCCCTGCTTCCAGGTCGAAGGGGCGACGGCCGAATTCCCCGGCCAGTGCTTGCAAGCGCTGCTCGGCATCGGCATCGGGCTGGACATTGGCATGCTCCGACAGGTCGACCATCGCATAGTCGTAGGGAAGCGACCCGTGGATGACCTGTACCGCCGTGCCGTCGGGCTGCGGCGTGAATGTCGTGCGTAGCGACTCGTGACGCGTCACCAGCGCATCGAAAGCTGCCCGCACCGCGTTCACATCCAGCTCCCCGCTCAATCGCAGGCCGCCGGCGATATGGTAAGCGCTACCCGCCGGTTGCAGCTTCCACAGGAACCATAGCCGCTGCTGTCCATGGGACAGCGCCAGCGCCTGACGTTGGGATGCCGCGATGACAGGGATCGCCGCTTCGGACGCCTGACCGCCAATCGCCACGGCCAATGCCTGCAAGGTCTGGTGCTCGAACACCTGGCGCACTTCCGCCGGCAGCCCTGATCGTTGCGCCGCCGACACCATCTTCAAGCTCAGGATGGAATCGCCGCCCAGTTCGAAGAAATTGTCCTGGCGGCCGACGCGCTCGACGCCGAGTACCTCTTGCCAGATCTTCGCCAGCGCCTGCTCGGCGTCGCCCTGAGGGGCCTCAAAGCCACGCGATGCAAATTCCGGTGCGGGGAGCGCCTTGCGGTCGACCTTGCCGTTCGGTGTCAGCGGCAAAGCGTCCAGCACCACGATCGCGGACGGCACCATGTAATCCGGCAACACGGCGCCCAGTTGCGTCCGTAACACCTGACTGTCCAATGCTCGGTCGGACACCGCGGCTGCGCCGGTAGCGGCGGTAGCAGCGGTAGCAGCGGTAGCGGCTGTAGCGGCTGTAGCGGCACTGACGGAAGTGAAGGGAGTGAAGGGAGTGACATAGGCCACCAGCCGCGCCCCGGAGGGTCCCTCCTGCGCGGTGACTACCGCTTCCCTTACGCCGGGCTGCGCCTGCAGCTGCGACTCCACTTCGCCCAACTCGATGCGGAAACCACGGATCTTCACCTGGTGATCGATCCGGCCCAGATATTCCAACTCGCCCGCGCCGCTCCAGCGCGCCAGGTCGCCGGTGCGATACAGCCTGCCGCCGTCTGCGTTGTACGGGTCCGGAACGAAGCGCTCCGCCGTCAACCCGGGGCGGCCTAGATAGCCGCGCGCGGCACCTTCTCCCCCTATGCACAGCTCGCCGGCAACGCCCATCGGCGCCAGGCCCATCGCTGCATCCAGGGCATAGAGTTGCGTAGCCGCTACCGGGCGTCCCAATACCACGTGCTCCGTGGCGACGTGGTCGACCGTCGACCAGATAGTGGTCTCCGTCGGCCCATACATATTCCAGAGATCGACATTGGCATCGCGCAGGCGCCGCGCCAGTTCCGGCGACAGCGCTTCGCCGCCGCACAGCCCTTTCACTCTCAAAGGATGCGCCGCTTCCGCAAGCAGAACCTGCCACCCGGATGGCGTCGACTGCACCACGTTCACGCCGTGACGCTGCATCAACGCGCGCAGCCGCGCGCCGTCCCTTGCGGCGGCTGTCGGGGCAATCACCAGACGGGCGCCGCACACCAGCGGCAGGTACAGCTCCAGCGCGGCGATATCGAACGACAAGGACGTCACCGCCAACAACACGTCCTCGCCATTCAAGCCCGGACGATCCTGCATGCTCCGCAGGAAATTCGATAGCGCACCATGACGTACCATCACCCCTTTGGGGCGGCCGGTCGAGCCGGACGTGTAGATGACATAAGCGACGTTCTCGCCATGGACCCGCAGATCGAGGTTGCTCGCCGACTCAAGGGAAAGATCTTCCGTGTCCAGCGCCAGTGTCTTCACCCCTACGGGCAAGGGCAACGACGGCGCCACCGCCGACTGCGTCAGCACCAGCGCCAGGCCGCTGTCGGCCATCATATAGGCCAGGCGATCCGCCGGATAAGACGGGTCCAGCGGCACGTACGCGGCGCCCGCCTTCAGGACACCAAGCAGTCCCACCACCAGATCCAGCGAGCGCTCCAGCGCCACGCCGACCTTCACTTCCGGCCCGACGCCCTGCTTGCGCAGACGATGCGCCAGGCGGTTTGCCCGATCGTTCAACGCCGCGTAGCTCAGTTGCTCGTCGTCGTAGATCAGCGCCACCGCCGCGGGGGTGCGAGCCGCCTGCGCTTCGATCCGGTTTTGCACCGGTTGCAGCAACACGGCGCCGCGGCCTGGATCCTTGACCATCCGCCAAGGATCCAGGCCGGAATCAAAGGCCTGCGTTCGACCTAATGCCAACAGGCGCTCACGTTCCGGCTCGGCCAGCACGGACAACTCACCCGATGACGTCTCGGCTTGCGTAAGCAGCGCTCGCAGCACCGTCAGGTAATGGCCTGCCAGTCTTTCCATGGTGGCTGGATCGAACAGCTCCCGAGCGTAGCCGAAACTCGCCTGCAACGTTCCGTCCGCGGCTTCCGCCGTGTTCAGCATCAGGTCGAACTGCGCCGCGCGCTCGCCCAGTCCGTAGCCTTGGACGTCCAGGCCTGCCAAGCCCGTGATCGCCGCGTCGCCCATACGCTGGTGGTTGTGCATCACCTGGAATAGCGGCGTATGGCCCAGGCTGCGCTCCGGCTGCAAGGCTTCAACCAGCACATCGAACGGCAAGGCCTGATGGGCCTGCGCGCCGGCCAGACCCTGCTTCACCGACGTCAACACCGCCGCCAGCGCCATCTGCTCATCGAACCGCGTGCGAATCACCTGAGTGTTTATGAAGAAACCGATCACACCCTGCGTCTGGGCCCGGTCGCGATTCGCGTTCGCGATGCCCACCCGAATGTCCGACTGTCCCGTGTAGCGATGCAGCAAGATCTGCAGCCCCGCCAATAGCACCATGAATGGTGTCGCGCCCTGCGACTGCGCCAGCTTGCGGATGTCGTGCGACATCGGTATCGGCAGCGGCACCGGCGCCTGCGCTTCGATATAGGGTCGCAGCGACTGCCTGGGATGATCGTAGGGCAGTTGCAACACCGGATGATCGGCGCCCAGATACTGCCGCCAATAAGCCAATTGGCGCGCCTCTTCGCCCGCCTGTAGCCAGTTGCGCTGCCACACCGCGTAGTCCGCGTATTGGATGGGCAGGCGCGGCAGCGCCAATGACCGGCCCGCCAAGCCTTCGAGACCCGTCACCGTCCTGCCACCAGGGAGATCCGACAGATTCGCTTGGTACGCCTGCACGAACTCCGCGAGCAGTACCTGGATCGACCAGCCGTCGGACACGATATGGTGCATCGACACCAGCAACACGTGCTCGGCCGCGGATAGCTTGGCCACCATTACCCGCAGCAACGGCCCTGCTTCCAGGTCGAAGGGGCGACGGCCGAATTCCCCGGCCAGTGCTTGCAAGCGCTGCTCCGCATCTGCCTGGGCACCGGCGTGGACACCGGCATCGGGCTGGACATCGGCATGCCTCGATAGGTCGACCATCGCATAGTCGTAGGGAAGCGACCCGTGAATGACCTGCACCGCCGTGCCGTCGATCTGCTGAGCGAACGTGGTGCGTAGCGACTCGTGACGCGACACCACGGTGTCGAAGGCCGCCCGTACTGCGTGTACATCCAGCTCGCCCTTCAGGCGCAGGCCGCCGGCGATATGGTAGGCGCTGCCTTCCGGTTGCAGCTTCCACAAGAACCATAAGCGCTGCTGCGCATAAGACAGCGATAACGCTTGCCGTTCTGAGTCGGCTATCACAGGAATTGCCGTTGCGGCCGCCTGACCGTCCGTCGCGGCGGCCAATGCCTGCAAGGTCTGGTGCTCGAACACCTGGCGCACTTCCACCGACAGCCCTGATCGCTGCGCCGCCGACACCACCTTCAAGCTCAGGATGGAATCGCCGCCCAGTTCGAAGAAATTGTCCTGGCGACCTACCCGCTCGACGCCCAGTACCTCTTGCCAGATCTCCGCCAGCGCCTGCTCGGCGTCGCCCTGGGGCGGCTCAAAGCCGCGCGAAGCAAACTCCGGTGCAGGGAGCGCCTTGCGGTCGACCTTGCCGTTCGGTGTCAGCGGCAAAGCGTCCAGCACCACGATCGCGGATGGGACCATGTAATCCGGCAACACTGCGCCCAGCCACATCCGTAACTGCTGGCCGTCCAGTGCTTGGTCGGACACCGCCACTGCGGCGGTAGCGGCGGTAGCGGCGGTAGCGGCTGTGGCGGCTGTGGCGGCATTGACCGAAGTGACGTAGGCCACCAGCCGTGCCCCGGACGGTCCCTCCTGTGCGGTGACTACTGCTTCCCTTACGCCGGGCTGAGCCCGCAGCTGCGACTCCACTTCGCCCAACTCGATGCGCAAGCCGCGGATCTTCACCTGATGATCCAGCCGGCCCAGATATTCCAGCTGGCCTTCCTCATTCCAGCGCGCCAGGTCGCCTGTGCGATACAGCCTGCCGCCCTCGTCGCTATACGGATCGGGCACGAAGCGTTCGGCCGTCAACGCCGGGCGCTTTTCATAGCCGCGCCCCAAGCCCGCTCCACCCAGATACAGCTCCGCCGCCGCCCCTGACGGCGCCAGCGTCATGGTGTCGTTCAATAGGTACGTCTGCACGTTGCCTATCGGGCGGCCGATGGGGACCACCTCATCGCCTGCCCGGCACGTCCAATGGGTTACATCGATCGCCGCCTCGGTCGGGCCGTACAGGTTGTACAGGCCTACGCCCGGCAACACGTCCAGCACCGCATCCTGCAGCGCCGCCGGCAAGGCTTCGCCGCTGCACACGATGCGCTTCAGTCCCGTGCAAATCCGCGCCGTGTCTTCAGCCAGGAAGGCCTGCAGCATCGGCGGCACGAAGTGCAGCGTCGTCACGCCGTGGCGCTGAATCAGGCGCACCAGCGCCGCCGGATCGCGATGCGCGCCCGGCTCGGCCACCGCCAAGGTCGCGCCGGCCATCAAAGGCCAGAAGAACTCCCACACCGACACGTCGAAACTGAACGGCGTCTTCTGCAACACCGTATCGGTCGCGTCCAGGCCGTACGCCTGCTGCATCCACGCCAGGCGGTTCGACAGGCCGCCATGAAGGTTGCCTGCCCCCTTGGGGCGCCCCGTCGAACCGGACGTGTAGATGACATAGGCCAGGTTCTCGCCATGTACGGTAACGTCCAAGTTCGCGGTCGATTCACTGGACACATCTTCAATGTCCAATTCCAGCGCCGCGACGCCTTCGGGCAGCTGCAACGACGATTTCACCGAGGCCTGCGTCAACACCAGCGATAAACCGCTGTCGGCCATCATGTACGCCAGCCGCTCCACCGGATACGACGGATCCAGGGGCACGTAGGCCCCGCCGGCCTTCAGCACGCCCAGCAACGCCACGACCAGATCCACGGATCGCTCCAGCGCCACGCCCACCTTCACTTCCGGCCCAACGCCTCGCTTGCGCAGTCGGTGCGCCAGCCGGTTTGCTTGAGCATTCAGTTCGGCGTAGCTCAGTCGCACATCGCCGTATATCAGAGCGACCGCTGCGGGCGCAGCCGCCGCCTGTTCTTCGATGCACCGATGAACCGCTTGCAGGCCCGGATAGGCGGCCTGCGTCCGTCCCAAGCCCAGCAGTGTCGAACGCTCCACCTCGTCCGGCACGGACAATTCGCCCACTACGCTGTCCGCGGCGCACGCTGCCATGCTCGCGATCACTCGCGACAACTGCTCCATCAGTGCCATTACCCCCCGCGGCGCGAAGACCTGGCCCTGATAGGACGCATGCACCGTAATGCTTCGTCCTTCCAGCACGGCCAGCGTCAAGGGGTAGTTGGTTTCTTCGCGCAACGACACCGCGTCGAACGACAGCCCGCCCGGCGCGCCTTGCTCGAGTACCTCCGACACAGGATAGTTCTCGTACACCACCAGCGTGTCGAACAATCCGCGGCCGCCCGCCCCCGCCCAGCGTTGCACTTCGTTCAGCGGCGTGTGCTCATGGTCCCTGGCCGCCAGGGCCTGCGACTGTATCTCCCGCAGCCAATCGGCGACGCGCTGCCACGGCTTCACATCCACCACGACCGCAACCGTGTTGATGAACAGGCCCACCGCCTGCTCGATTCCCGGCAGTTGCGCCGGCCGTCCCGACACCGTCGAGCCGAACACCACTATCTCCTGCCCCGTGTGCCGTGCCAGCAGCAAGGACCATGCGGCCTGGATCACAGTGTTCACTGTTACGCGCTGGCTACGGGCGAACACGGCTAGTGCGTCGCTTACCTGGGCATCGAACACGTGCTCATACTTGTGGTAACCCGTCCCATCGACGGGCCGCCGCAAGGCATCGGCCAATAGCGTTGGCCCCTCCAGCCGCGCCACCTGCCCACGCCAATACGATTCTTCGGCCTGCGGATTCTGCCTGGCGATCCAGCCGATGTAGTCCCTGAACCTGCCCGCCGGCGCGCGCAATACCTCGCCGGTGTATGCGCGCAATACTTCACCCAGGACCTGCGATACGCTCCAGCCGTCCATGAGCAGGTGGTGGTGCGTCCAGATCAGATGATGGCGTCCTGGACCCATGCGCAACAGCAGCAAGCGCATCAACGGCGGATCGGACAAGTCGAAACCGCGTTGCAACGCATCTTGGGCGAGTTGCGTCGCGCACCGCTGCTGTTCCTCCTGGCCTGCGTCGGCCAGATCCACGACCTCGAAGGGCAGGCTCGCCGCCCGTGCCACCCATTGCAGCAAGGCCTCGCCCTGCTGAACGAAGCCCGAACGCAACACCTCATGGCGCGCCACCACGGCTTCCCAGGCCCGGCGGAAGCGGTCCTCATCCAGGCCCTCGACGCCCACCTGCACCTGGCTCAAATAGGCGTGGCTGCTTTTCTCGAACAAGGCATGGAACAGGATACCCGCTTGCAAGGGGGACAGCGGGTACAGGTCCGCCAAGCGATCGGCGGGCAGTTTCAAGCCATCGAGCCGCGCCTGATCCAGCCCGGCCAGGGGGAAGTCCGACGGGGTCACACCTTGAACGCCGCTCGTGCAGTGCTCGATCACCGCCGTCAGCTCGTCGCGCAGCGATCCCACGAATTGCTCGATCGCCGCTCTGCCGAACCGCGCGGCATCATAGGCCACGGTCAGTGACAGCTTGCCGCCATACACCTGGCCGTTGATCGCCATCGCATGGTCGCCGGACGCCTGTTCATCTTGCGCGGGTCCGGGCGCCTCTGCCGCGGGTTGCCAGCGCGCCGCACCATCGAAGCTTTGGTCGAGCTGGCCCAGGTAGTTGAAGACCACGGACGCTGGCGCTGCCTGCCCGGCATCACCGCTGCTGCCCATATAGCGCAGCACGCCGTAACCCAGTCCCTTGCCGGGAATCGCGCGCAACGATTCCTTCACCTGGCATATCGTCGCGCCCACCGCGCCCGTTCCGGTGAGCACCACGGGATAGATCGTCGTGAACCAGCCCACCGTCCGGCTCAGGTCCAAGGACTCGAACAAATCCTCTCGTCCATGGCCTTCGAGGTCGATACGGATACGTTCGCGTCCCGTCCAGGCGCACAGGGACCGGCCCAAGGCGGCCAACAGCAGGTCATTGATCTGTGTGCGGTACGCCGCCGGCGCTTCCTGCAGCAGGCGCCGCGTCGAGTCGCGCTCCAGGGTCAGCGTCACGGATGCAATGCCTTTTCCGCCGTCGATGGGCGCATCCGATGGCAGGGAACCGTCCACGGGGGCCGTTGCGCGCCATGCATCGGATTCCGAACGCAGGGTCGCGCTGCCCGCATATTCCTGCAAGTAGCGGCCCCATTGCTGATAGGAACTGGTCTTTTCGGGTAATTCCACGGCGGCGTCGTTGAGGACTTGGCCATAAGCCGTCTGCAGATCCTCCAGCAGGATGCGCCATGACACGCCATCGATAGCCAGATGGTGAATCGCCAGCAACAGGCGCCACGTGCCGTCGGCCACCTCGATGGCTACCGCGCGCAGCAGCGGGCCTGCTCCCAGATCCAGGCTGCGTTGGGCCTGATCGCACAATGCCTCGATCTCGCTGGCATCCTTGGCCTGGCGTACCCACAGCATTTGCTCGGACTCATTGCTCACTGGGAGGCCGGCTGGCGCGTGATCCTCCACCGCGCCGTAATGCTGCATCCAGTGCCCGGCCGCGTCGCGCGTGAAGCGCAGGCGCAGTGCGTCGTGATGCGTCACCACGGCGTGCAGCGCCTGCGTCAATGCACGCCTGTCCAGGGGGGCGCTGCTTTGCAGCAGCATCGCCTGGTTCCAATGGTGGCGGTTCGGCATCGCTTGCTCGAAGAACCGCGCCTGAATCGGCAACAGCGGAACGCTGCCGGTATCGATGGCCGCGCCCAGGAGCACCGAATCCCGTTCGCGTTGTGCCACCGCGGCCAGTTCGCTCACCGTCTGCCGTTCAAACACCTGGCGAGGCTGTACTGTCCAACCCGCCTGCCGGGCACGCGCGACGATTTGCAGGCTCAGGATCGAGTCGCCGCCCAGTTCGAAGAAATTGTCCTGACGACCCACGTGATCTACGCCAAGCACCTCTTGCCAGATCCTCGCCAACGTTTGCTCGGCTTCCCCCCGAAGGGGTTCGTAGCCCTGCGACGCGAACGCCGGCGTCGGCAAGGCTTTGCGGTCCACTTTGCCATTCGGCGTCAGCGGCAGGGTATCCAGCAGGACAATTGCGGACGGCACCATGTAATCCGGCAGGACGGTACCCAATTGGTTCCGGAGTCGAGGGCCATCCAGGTCCGGATTGGCTTCGGCCTGCGCCGTGATGTAAGCCACCAGCCGTGGGCCGGTCGGACCCGCCTGCGCCGTAACCACCGCCTCACGCACGCCGGCCTGCGCCTGCAATTGCGATTCGATTTCTCCCAACTCGATGCGGAACCCGCGGATCTTGACCTGGTGGTCTAGCCGGCCCAGATATTCCAGCTGGCCTGCGTCATTCCAGCGCGCCAGATCGCCTGTCCGATAGAGTCTGCTGCCCGCTTCGCTATAAGGGTCCGGCACAAAGCGGTCGGCCGTGAGGCCCGGGCGCTTTTCGTAGCCGCGGCCCAAGCCGATTCCCCCTAAATACAGCTCCGCTGCCACGCCTTGCGGCGCCAGCGCCATCGTGTCGCTCAACACATAGGTCTGCACATTGGCTATCGGGCGGCCGATGGGGACGACTTCATCTCCCGCCCGGCACGTCCAATGGGTCACGTCGATCGCGGCTTCGGTCGGGCCGTACAGGTTGTACAGGCCCACGCCCGGCAACACGTCCAGCACCGCATCCTGCAGCGCCGCCGGCAAGGCTTCGCCGCTGCACACGATACGCTTCAACCCCGTGCACGTCCGCGCCGCGTCTGCGGCGACGAAGGCCTGCAGCATCGGCGGCACGAAGTGCAGCGTCGTCACGCCGTGGCGCTGGATCAAGCGCACCAGCGCGGCCGGATCGCGGTGCGCGTCCGGCTCGGCCACGGCCAGGGTCGCCCCTGCCATCAAGGGCCAGAAGAACTCCCATACCGAGACGTCGAAACTGAACGGCGTCTTCTGCAATACCGTGTCGGTCGCATCCAACCCATACGCTTGCTGCATCCACGCCAAACGGTTGGCCAAGCCGCCATGACGGTTGCCCGCGCCCTTGGGGCGCCCGGTCGATCCGGACGTGTAGATCACATAGGCGAGGTTCTCGCCATGCACGGAGACGCCGAGGTTTTCCGGCGACTCGCCGGACACATCTTCACTGTCCAGTTCCAACGCTGCAACGCCCGCGGGCAGCTGCAAGGACGATTTCACCGAAGCCTGCGTCAATACCAGCGACAGGCCGCTGTCGGCCATCATGTACGCCAGTCGCTCCGCCGGATACGACGGGTCCAGGGGCACGTAGGCCCCACCCGCCTTCAGCACCGCCAACAACGCCACGACCAGATCCAGCGAGCGATCCAACGCCACGCCCACCTTCACTTCCGCGCCCACGCCCTGCCGGCGCAGACGATGCGCCAGGCGGTTGGCCTGAGCGTTCAAGCCGGCATAGCTCAGGCGTTCGTCGCCGAAGACAGCGGCAATCGTTTCCGGGTTCGAGGCTGCCTGCGCTTCGAAAACGCGATGCACGGGCGTGTCGTTCGAATACTCGGCACTTTCCCCTTTGCATATACCCAACTGCCGCGGCGCCTCCTTGCTGGCCAGCGCGAGGTTGCCCCAGTACACGTCATTACCGCTGCACAATGCATGCAGAATCTCCAGATAGCGGTCTCGCATACTCAGCATCAGCGCGTCGTCGAAGACGCCGTCGGCGTACTCGAAATACGCGCTTATCTTCCCATTGAGCAATTCGGAGGAATTCAGCACCAACTCGAATTGAGGTCCGATACTTGAGAGCGACGCCAACGCCGTACCATCCTGGCGCAGACTCCCAGCACTCCCCGAGGCCTGACTGCCATGGTTGTGCATCACCTGGAACAAGGGATTCTTCCCACTGACCCGTTCGAGATGCAGTGCATCGATCAGCACGTCATAGGGCAGGTCCTGGTGATCCTGGGCATTCATGAAATCCCGCTTGACCTGGTCGACGACAGTCCGCAAGGACATAGCGCCGGTCACGCGTCCCCTCAACACGACCGTGTTGACGAACAAGCCCAGCAAGCCGTTCAGCTCTTTTTTCCTTCTGCCCGCGACAGGGATCCCCACGCAAGTATCGTCCTGCCCCGAATAGAGCGTCAGCAGAATATGCAATGCCGCGTGCAGCACCACGAATACGGTGCAGCCCAGCTTTTTCGATAGCTCAATGATGCCCCGGTCCAATTCGGATCCGAACGCGATCTCCACGACCTTCGCCTTGCATCGGGACAAGTCGCTGGTATTGACCTTGCGCGGCAACGTCAGATCCGCCGGCGCGGATTCGAGATACTGCTTCCAGTAATCCAACTGCCGTTCCTGTTCTCCTGCCGCGAGCCAGATGCCTTGCCACGTCGAATAATCCCGGTAGCTGATGCTCGATACCTCCAGCGAAAACGCCGGGTCGCGCAGCAATCCCGCATAAGCCCGGAACACATCGTCCTTGAGGATTTTCATCGACCAGTCATCGCACGCAATGTGGTGTATGACCAGCGCAAGCATGCAAGCCCCATCCGCCAGATTCAGCACGCCAAGCCGCCACACCGGGCCAGCGGTCAAGTCGAAGGGCTTGCCCACCAGATTGCGTAGCAGACCATCGAAGCCTTCATCGCTTACCACGTCAGGCCGGTTGATCTGCTCGATAGCCAGCGGCACGCCGTCATGGATGACCTGCAGAAGCCCGTCTTCCGTCGCCTCGTAGGTGGTACGCAGGGCCTCATGTTTTTGCGCAACCAGCGCCATGGCGTTGGCCAGGACGTCCAAGTTCAATGCCTCATCGAGCCGCAAGACCGCCACGATGTGGTAAGCGCTGCTCCGAGGATCCAGATTCCAAAGGAACCACTGCCGCCGTTGAGCGAAAGACATGGGAGAGCGTCCGGGACCGCCTTCGCCCGGCAATATGGGCAGCTGATCCATTGATACACCGCTTTCACGCATTTTCCTGAAGAACTGTTTCTTCTGCTCATCCGGCAATGCATAAAACCGCTTGGCCAAATCGACGGACACTTTCTCATCCATTTTTTTCATCTTCCAGATCGCTCATAAAGGATTCCAAACCGCGCAGCGTTTCTTCCGACGAAGCGTGCTGCGATTCGCCAAAGGCCTGGGATATGAATTGCCGTACCGTTGGAAACTTGAATATCGCGCTTAGCGGCAGATCCACATGCAGTCGATCGACGACTTGGGACATGATCCGCACGGCGGACAAGGAATGCCCGCCCAGCTCAAAGAAGTTGTCCTGGCGGCCCACGCGCTGCACGCCCAGCACCTCTTTCCAGATCGTTGCCAACGTCTGTTCGGCGTCGCCTTGGGGCGCTTCGTAGTCCTGCGATGCGAACGCCGGCGCCGGCAGCGCCTTGCGGTCCACCTTGCCGTTGGGCGTCAGCGGCAGGACGTCCAGCACCACGATGGCCGATGGCACCATGTAATCCGGCAGCACGGCGCCCAGCTCGGTCCGCAGCCGCTGGCCATCCAGTACCTGGCCGGCTTGCGCCGTCACGTAGCCCACCAGGCGCGCTCCCGCAGGGCCGTCCTGCGCGGTAACCACCGCTTCCCGTACGTCGCGCAGCGCCTGCAACTGCGACTCCACTTCGCCCAGCTCGATACGGAAGCCGCGGATCTTGACCTGGTGATCGATCCGGCCCAGATACTCCAGCTCGTCCGCATCGTTCCAGCGCACCAAGTCGCCGGTGCGATACAGCCTGCCGCCGTCTTCGCTAAAGGGATCCGGAACAAAGCGCTGCGCCGTCAATGCCGCCCGCTGCAAATACCCCCGCGCCAGGCACGCACCGCCTATGTGCAACTCGCCCATCGCCTCCTTGGGCGCCAAGCCGCCAAGCGCGTCCAGGATGTAAAGATGGCGGTCGCCTAGCGGCTGTCCTATCGGCGCGACCGCCTGTTCAACCTCGCCCAAAACATCCCAGCAAGTCGCCGCCACGACCGCTTCGGTCGGACCATACGCATTGACCAGCCGGCTTGCCTCTACGTACTGCCTCGCCTCGTTGGCCGCCTCGCGCGACCAGGCCTCGCCACCCACGATGCAGAGCCGCAGCGCCAGCCGGTTGCCTTGCTCGCGCAGCAGCCCGGTCAACTGCCTGAGATAGGATGGCGGCACGAACAGGGATGTGGCGCTTTCCGCTTCGCATTGGGCCAGCAGATCGGCCGGCAATTGCCGCGACACGTCGAACAGCAGGATCGAACTGCCGCACATCAGGGCCGTCAACCACCGTTCGTGGGAGATGTCGAAGTTGATGGAAGCCAGCTGCACTTCCTTGTCCGACGCCACCATGCCGTAACGGTCGATGATCGCCTGGCAGTGCTGCGAGAGCGGTCCATGGGCCACCATCACGCCTTTGGGGCGCCCGGTCGAACCTGACGTGTAGATCACGTACGCCAGGTCCTCCCCCCGTACTTGCACATCCAGGTCGATATCCGGCTGACTGGACAGATCCACCTTATCCAGTTCCAGCGCCCTCACGTCTTCGGATAAGGACAGCTGTGCGCGTACCGAAGACTGCGTCAACACCAGAGCAAGACCACTATCGGCAACCATATATTCCAGCCGGGGCGCGGGATAGGACGGATCCAGAGGCACGTACGCCCCCCCTGCCTTGAGCACCGCCAGCAGGCCCACCATCATTTCGCTGGAGCGCGCCAAAGCGATGCCGACCCTTACCTCTGGCCCGACGCCCAGCTTCACCAGATGATGAGCCAGCCGATTGGCACGGCCGTTAAGCACTGCATACGTCAGCCGCTCATTGCCATCGGCCAGTGCGAGCGCCTGGGGTGCCTGCGCCGCCCGCGCTTCGATGCGACGGTGCACGGCCTCGGCATCCGAATGCGAGGCCTTCGCCCGGCCCAAGGAAAGCAGATGCTGCTGTTG
Organism: Bordetella sp. LUAb4; assembly: GCF_021325795.1. Classification (GTDB taxonomy): domain Bacteria; phylum Pseudomonadota; class Gammaproteobacteria; order Burkholderiales; family Burkholderiaceae_B; genus Bordetella_C. The sequence goes on from NZ_JAHPZX010000004.1 coordinate 571,155, forward strand.
GGATGCATCGAGCGGCGCGATATCGCCGACCAAGTTGTTATCGGACCGCGACATCGAATCCAGCAGATTCGCCAGTTGCTCGATGACCGTGTCGACCGTCGAAGCGCGGAAGTATTTTTCCCGATAAGAAGCGCGCAGTTTCAACTGCGCACCCTCGATCACCGCCAGGGTCAATGGATAGTTGGTTTCCTCGCGCGACTGCACCGCATCGAATGAGAGCCCTTGCGGTGTGCCTTGCTTGAGCGCATCGGCGACCGGATAGTTCTCGTATACCAACAAGGTGTCGAACAGCCCCTGGCCGCCCGCGCCGGCCCAGCGCTGCACCTCATAGAGCGGGACGTGCTCATGCTCCCGCGCAGCCAGTGCCTGGGACTGCATCTGGACCAGCCAGTCCGCCACCGGCTGTTGCGGGTTGATCGCCACGACCGTCGCTACGGTATTGATGAACAAGCCCACCGCCTGCTCGATCCCGGCCAGCTGCGCCGGCCGTCCCGACACCGTCGAACCGAAAACCACCGTGCGCTGGCCGGTGTAGCGCGCTAGCAGCAGCGACCACGCCGCCTGAATGACGGTGTTCACCGTCACGCGTCGGCTGCGCGCGAATGACGCCAGTTTCTCGCTCGCCGAGGTATCCAGCACGCGCTCATGCTCGCGGTAGCCCGACCCATCCAAGGGACGCGCCACCGCATTGGCCAATAGCGTCGGCCCTTCCACTCGGGACACCTGTTCGCGCCAGTACGACTCGTCGGCCCGCCGGTCCTGCCTGGCTAGCCAGCCGATATAGTCTTTGAACTTTCCCACCGGCGCGGTCAAACTTTCGCCCGCATACAGCCTGAGCACTTCGCCTATCGCCTGTGACACGCTCCAGCCGTCCATCAGCAGATGGTGGTGGGTCCAGATCAGATGGTGGCGGGCTGGACCCAGGCGCAACAACACCAGGCGCATCAAGGGTGGCTCTGCCAGGTCGAAGCCCATGCTCAGTTGCGCGGCAGCCAATTCCTCGAGTCCCGCGCATAGGTCGGCTTCATGCTGCCAATCCAGGACATCGAAGGGTAGCGTCACCGTCCGCGCGACCCACTGCAGCAAGGCATCGCCCTGCTGCACGAAGCCCGTACGCAGCACGTCATGACGCGCCACCACGGTCTCCCAGGCACGCCGGAAGCGGCTCTCGTCCAGGCCCTCGATGTCCAGCCGCAGCTGATTCGTATAGGCGTGGTTGCCTTCTTCGTACAAGGCGTGAAACAAGACGCCTGACTGCAACGCGGACAACGGGTACAGGTCCGCCAGGCGATCCGCGGGCAGCGTCAGGCCATCGAGTTGCGCCTGGTCCAAATGGGCCAGCGGAAAGTCCGACGGCGTAACGCCCTGTACCCCGCTGGTGCAGTGCGTGATCACCGCCGTCAGCTCGTCACGCAAGGATCCGACAAAGCGTTCGACCGTGGCATCGCTGAACCGCGCGGTATCGTAGGCCACCGTCAATGACAGCTCGCCACCGTACACCTGGCCGTCCACCGACAGACTATGGGCGTTCGATGCCTGCTCGTCCTTCGTCGCCCCTGGCCGCTCCGGCGCGGGTTGCCAGCGCGCGGCGCCGTCGAAGCTTTGGTCGAGTTGGCCCAAATAGTTGAAGACCACGGAAGATGCGGCTATCCCTTCGGACAAGACGATTTTCTCAGACGACGCGACGGCATCGACGCATGCCGGTGGTGTAGCGGCTTTGGCGTCAGCGGCCCTGGCATCCGCTTCATCGCCCATGTAGCGCAGCACGCCGTAGCCCAACCCCTTGCCGGGAATGGCCCGTAGCGATTCCTTCACTTGGCGGATCGTCGCCCCGATCGCGCCGGTCCCAGTGAGCACCACCGGATAGATCGTCGTGAACCACCCTACCGTCCGGCTCAGGTCCAGCGACTCGAACAGATCCTCGCGTCCGTGGCCCTCGAGGTCGATGCGGATGCGCTCTCCTCCCGTCCAGGCGCATAAAGACCGGCCCAGCGCGGCCAACAGCAGGTCATTGATCTGCGTGCGGTACGCCGCCGGCGCTTCCTGCAGCAGCCGCCGCGTCAAGTCGCGCTCCAGGGTCAGCGTCATGGATGCCATGCCCTGCCCTCGCGCTGACGCGTCGCGCGGCAAGGAGCCGTTCACGGCAGCCGTTGCGCGCCATGCCTGCGCCTCGGCGCGCAGGGTTGCGCTGCCCGCGTATTCCCGCAGCTGACGGCCCCATTGCTGGTAGGAACTGGTCTTCCCGGGCAGCACCACGGGGTCACCTGTGAGGATCTGCCCATAGGCCGTTTGCAAGTCTTCCAGCAGGATGCGCCATGACACCCCGTCGACAGCCAGATGATGGATCGCCAGCAGCAAGCGCCACGTGCCGTCGGCCACTTCAATCGACACTGCGCGCAGGAGCGGACCTTGCGCCAGATCCAGGCTGCGCTGGGCCTGATCGCACAGCGCCTCGATCTCGCTGGCATCGCTGGCCTGGCGCACCCACAGGATTTGACTGGCATCGCCGGCTACCGGCACATTTCCGCAGGCGGCATCCGCCACCGCGCCATAGTGCTGCTCCCAGCGGCCGTTGGCGTCACGCGTGAACCGCAAGCGCAACGCATCGTGGTGCATCACCAGGGCTTGCAGTGCCCGCGTCAATGCCTGCGTGTCCAGCGGGGTGCTGCTTTGCAGCAGCATCGCCTGGTTCCAGTGGTGGCGCTTCGGCATCGCTTGCTCGAAGAACCAGGACTGGATCGGCAACAGCGGAACGATGCCGGTATCGATGTCCGCGCCCAACAGCACCGAATCGCGCTCGCGTTGTGCCACCGCGGCCAGTTCGGCCACGGTCTGGCGCTCGAACACCTGGCGAGGCTGTACCGTCCAACCAGCTTGCCGCGCCCGCGCCACGATCTGCAGGCTCAGGATCGAATCCCCGCCCAGTTCGAAGAAATTGTCCTGGCGGCCGACGCGCTCCATGCCCAACACGTCTTGCCAGACCCGGGCCAGCGCTTGCTCGGCTTCGCCCTGCGGGGCCTCATAGCCTTGCGACAGGAACTCTGGCGCGGGCAAGGCCTTGCGGTCCACCTTGCCATTCGGCGTCAGCGGCAGCGCGTCCAGCAGCACGATCGCCGACGGCACCATGTAATCCGGCAAAACGGCGCCCAACCGCGTCCGTAACTGCTGGCTGTCCAGTGCTTGGGAGGACACCGCCGCTGCGGCGGTAGCGGCGGTAGCGGCGGTAGCGGCGGTAGCGGCGTTGACGGCGCTGACGAGAGTGACCGGAATGACCGGAGTGACGTAAGCCACCAGACGCGGCCCGGATGGTCCCTCCTGTGCGGTGACTACCGCTTCCCGTACGCCGGCCTGCGCCTGCAATTGCGCCTCGATTTCTCCCAACTCGATGCGCAAGCCACGGATCTTGACCTGGTGGTCGAGCCGGCCCAGATATTCCAGCTGGCCTTCTTCGTTCCAGCGCGCCCGGTCGCCCGTGCGATACAGCCTGCCGCCCTCTCCACTATACGGATCCGGCACGAAGCGCTCGGCCGTCAACGCCGGGCGCTTTTCATAGCCGCGCCCCAAGCCAGCTCCACCCAGATACAGCTCCGCTGCCACGCCTTGCGGCGCCAGCGCCATCGTGCCGTCCAAGACGTAGGTCCGCACATTGGCGATGGGGCGACCAATGGGAACGACCTCATCTCCCGCCCGGCACGTCCAATGGGTCACGTCGATGGCGGCTTCCGTCGGGCCATACAGGTTGTAGAGGTCCACCCGCGGCAACATTTCCAACACCGCATCCTGCAGCGTGGCCGGCAGGGCCTCGCCACTGCACACGATGCGCTTGAGCCCCGTGCACATCCGAGCCGAGTCGTCGGCCACGAAAGCCTGCAGCATCGGCGGCACGAAGTGCAGCGTCGTCACGCCGTGGCGCCGGATCAGACGCACCAGCGCCTGCGGATCACGGTGCGCACCCGGTTCAGCCACTGCCAATGTCGCCCCCGCCATCAAGGGCCAGAAGAATTCCCACACCGACACGTCGAAGCTGAACGGCGTCTTCTGCAACACCGTGTCCGTCGCCTCCAGGCCGTACGCTTGTTGCATCCAGGCCAGGCGGTTTGACAGGCCCCCATGGCGGTTGGCCGCGCCCTTCGGCCGACCTGTCGAGCCGGACGTGTAGATCACATAGGCCAGGTTTTCGCCATGGACCGGCAGGCCAGGATTGCTCGTCGATTCAACGGACAGGTCTTCCTCGTCCAGCACCAGGGCCCTCACGCCCAAGGGCAAATGCAGGGACGGCTTGACCGAAGACTGCGTCAACACCAGCGACAGGCCGCTGTCGGCCATCATGTACGTCAGCCGGTCCGGCGGATAGGACGGATCCAGGGGCACGTAGGCTCCGCCAGCCTTCATGACGCCCAGCAGCGCCACAACCAGTTCCACCGACCGTTCGTGCGCCACGCCCACCTTCACATCCGGCCCTACGCCCTGCTTGCGCAGGCGATGCGCCAGGCGGTTCGCTCGAGCGTTCAGCTCGGCATAGCTCATGCGCGCTTCGCCAAAGACGACAGCCATTGCCTCGGGCGTGCGCGCCGCTTGGGCTTCGATCCACTGATGAACGGGATGCAGGTCCCCGAAGGCTTCGTTTGCCCTGCTCAATGCCAGCAAGGCCGATTGCTCCGCTTCGTCCAGCAGAGAGAGCTCGCCCAATGGCGCCCCGGCCTGCGTGACCAGCGCCTGTAGCACGGTCACGTAGTGAGTTGCCAGCCGGGCCATGGTGGTCGGCTCGAACAACTCCCGCGCATAGGCGAAACTCGCTTGCAGCGCTCCGCCCGCCGCCTCGGCGGTGTTCAGCATCAGATCGAACTGCGCCGTCCGCTCGCCCAGTCCGTAGCCGGCGACCGCCAGGCCGGGCAGGCCCGTGATGGCCGCCTCGCCCCTACGCTGATGGTTGTGCAAGACCTGGAACAAGGGCGTATGGCCCAGGTTGCGCTCCGGCTGCAAAGCGTCGACCAACACGTCGAACGGCAAGGCTTGATGGGCCTGCGCGCCAGCCACGCTCTGTTTGACTGACGCCAGTACCGACGCCAGCTCGTTCTGTCCCATTGACGCCAGCGTCATCCGTCCATCGAATTGCGTGCGGATCACCTGGGTGTTCACGAAGAAACCGATCACACCCTGCGTCTGCGCGTGATCACGGTTCGCATTCGCGATTCCCACCCGGATATCCGTCTGCCCCGTGTACCGGTGCAGCAGGATTTGCAGCCCCGCCAACAGCACCGTGAACGGCGTCGCGCCATGCGACTGCGCCAACCTGCGAATATCCTGCGACAAAGCCGTCGGCAGCGACACGGGCATCTGCCCTTCGACATATTGACCAAGTGCCTGCCTGGGATGGTCATAGGGCAGTTCCAACACCGGATGATCCGCACCCAGATAGTGCCGCCAATAGGCCAGCTGTCTCGCCTGTTCACCCGCCTCCAGCCAGTTGCGCTGCCATACCGCGTAGTCCGCGTACTGGATAGGCTGGGGCTGCAGCTCGACGGCTTGGCCCTTCGGGTCCCTCAGGGCCGCCTGGTAGGTCTGGACAAACTCCGTGAGCAAGACCTGGATCGACCACCCATCGGACACGATGTGATGCATCGATACCAGCAACACGTGCTCGTCCGCGGCGAGTCCGGCTACCATGACTCGCAGCAACGGGCCTGCTTGCAGATCGAAGGGGCGGCGGCCAAACGCTCCGGCCAGTGCTGGCAGCTGTTGCTCGCCATCGGCACGCCCCGACAGGTCGGCCATGGTGTAGTCGTACGGCAAGGACGGGCGAATGACCTGCATTGCCGTGCCATCAGCCTGCTGGGTGAACGTCGTGCGCAGTGACTCATGACGGGCCACCAGCGCATCGAACGCCGTCCGCACTGCGTTCACGTCCAACTCGCCGGTCAATCGCAGGCCACCGGCGATGTGATACGCACTATTTTCCGGTTGCAGATTCCATAGGAACCACAGCCTTTGCTGCGCGTAGGACAAGGGCAGCACGTGGCGTTGTGACTCGGCGATGACGGGAATCGAGGCTTCTGCGCCCTGCCCGTCCAGCGCCGCGGCCAATGCCTGCAAGGTTTGATGCTCGAACACCTGGCGGACTGCCGCTGGCAATCCCATCCTTTGGGCCGTCGATACCATTTTCAGGCTCAGGATGGAATCTCCGCCCAACTCAAAGAAGTTGTCCTGGCGGCCCACGCGCCGCACGCCCAGCACCTCTTGCCAGATCGCTGCCAACGTCTGTTCGGCGTCGCCTTGGGGCGCTTCGTAGTCCTGCGATGCGAACGCTGGCGCCGGCAGGGCCTTGCGGTCCACCTTGCCGTTGGGCGTCAGCGGCAGGACGTCCAGCACCACGATGGCCGATGGCACCATGTAATCCGGCAGCACGGCGCCCAGCTCGGTCCGCAGCCGCTGGCCATCCAGCGCCTGGCCGGCTTGCGCCGTCACGTAGCCCACCAGGCGCGCTCCCGCAGGGCCGTCCTGCGCGGTGACCACCGCTTCCCGTACGTCGCGCAGCGCCTGCAACTGCGACTCCACTTCGCCCAGCTCGATACGGAAGCCGCGGATCTTGACCTGGTGATCGATCCGGCCCAGATACTCCAGCTCGTTCGCATCGTTCCAGCGCACCAGGTCGCCGGTGCGATACAGCCTGCCGCCGTCTTCGCTAAAGGGATCCGGCACAAAGCGCTGCGCCGTCAATGCCGCCCGCTGCCAATACCCCCGCGCCAGGCACGCACCGCCTATGTGCAACTCGCCCATCGCCTCCTTGGGTGCCAAGCCGCCAAGCGCGTCCAGGATGTAAAGATGGCGGTCACCCAGGGGCTGTCCTATCGGCGCGACCGCCTGTTCAACCTCGCCCAAGACATCCCAGCAAGTCGCCGCCACGACCGCTTCGGTCGGACCATACGCATTGACCAGCCGGCTTGCCTCTACGTACTGCCTCGCCTCGTTGGCCGCCTCGCGCGACCAGGCCTCGCCACCCACGATGCAGAGCCGCAGCGCCAGCCGGTTGCCTTGCTCGCGCAGCAGCCCGGTCAACTGCCTGAGATAGGATGGCGGCACGAACAAGGATGTGGCGCTTTCCGCTTCGCATTGGGCCAGCAGATCGGCCGGCATTTGCCGCGACACGTCGAACAGCAGGATCGAACTGCCGCACATCAGGGCCGTCAACCACCGTTCGTGGGAGATGTCGAAGTTGATGGAAGCCAGTTGCACTTCCTTGTCCGACGCCACCATGCCGTAACGGTCGATGATCGCCTGGCAGTGCCGCGAGAGCGGTCCATGGGCCACCATCACGCCCTTGGGGCGTCCGGTCGAACCCGACGTGTAGATCACATAGGCAAGATTATCGTCATGCACGCACACATCCGGATTGCCATCCCGCTCGGCGGACAGGTCCGTCTTGTCCAATTCGAGCGCCGTCACGTCTTCGGGCAGCGACAGATCCGCCCGTAACGAGGATTGCGTCAAGACCAGCGACAGACCGCTGTCGGCCACCATATACGCCAGCCGGGGCGCGGGATAGGACGGATCCAGAGGCACATAAGCCCCCCCGGCCTTGAGCACCGCCAGCAGGCCCACCATCATTTCGCTGGAGCGCGCCAAAGCGATGCCGACCCTTACCTCTGGCCCCACGCCCAGCTTCACCAGATGATGAGCCAGACGATTGGCACGACGGTTCAGCACTGCATACGTCAACCGCTCGTCGCCGTCGACCAGTGCGAGCGCCTGGGGTGCCTGCGCCGCCCGCGCTTCGATGCGACGGTGCACGGCCTCGGCCCCCGCATACGACGCCTTCGCCCGGCCCAGGGAAAGCAGGTGCCGCGACCGCGGCTCATCCAGCAGCGTGACATCCCCTACCAGGCCGTCCCCGGCACCCATCATCGCTTCGAGCAGCCGCGCCAGCACCCCGATGACAGCCGCCACGGTGGTGGCACGGAAATACTGCCCCTGATAGGCGGCACGCAGTGTCAGTTGTTCGCTCTCGATCACCGCCAGGGTCAATGGATAGTTGGTTTCCTCGCGCGACTGCACCGCATCGAATGAGAGCCCTTGCGGCGTGCCTTGCTTGAGGGCATCGGCGACCGGATAGTTCTCGTATACCAACAAGGTGTCGAACAGCCCCTGACCGCCCACCCCTGCCCAGCGCTGTATCGCGTTCAGCGGCGTGTGTTCATGGTTCCTGCCAGTCAAGGCCTGGTCTTGGGCGCGCCGTAGCCACGCATCCACCCGCTCCGCGGGACGAATGTCCATCACGATGGGGATCGTGTTGATGAACAAACCCACCGCTTGCTCGACCCCCGCCAACTGCGCCGGCCTTCCAGCCACTGTCGCGCCGAACGCCACGGTTGCCTGGCCCGTGTACCGCGACAGTAGCAAGGACCACGCTGCCTGCATCATGGTATTCACCGTCACGCGTTGGCTGCGCGCGAACGATCTCAGCGCTACGGTCAGGGCCGGATCCAGCGCATGCTCATAGTGGCCATAACCCGTTGCACCGGCCGGTCGCGTCATCGCGCCCGCCAACAGCGTCGCGCCATCCAGCCGCGCCACCTGCGCACGCCAGTACGATTCATCGGCCCGCGTGTCCAGCTTGCACAGCCAGGCGATATAGTCCTTGAAACGGCCCGCCGGGGCGTCCAACGCATCGCCTGCGTACGCCCGCAGCACGTCGCCCAAGACCTGTGACACGCTCCAGCCGTCCATCAGCAGGTGGTGGTGGGTCCAGATCAGGTGATGACGACCGTGGCCCAGCCGCAACAGCAGCAGGCGCATCAGCGGCGGTTTGGTCAGGTCGAAACCCCTCGCCAGCTCCTCATGCGCCCGCTGCGTCAAGTGCTGAGGGCCAGCCTGTGCCTCGGCACCCGTCGAATCCAATATCTCGAAGGGCAAGGTCACGCTGCGCGCCACCCATTGCAGCAAGGCCTCGTCCTGCTGAACAAATCCCGTGCGCAGCACGTCGTGGCGGGCCAGCACGGTTTCCCAGGCCCGGCGGAAGCGGCTCTCATCCAGTCCGTCGATGTCTACCCGGAACTGGTTCAAATACGCATGCCCGCTCTGCTCATACACGTCATGGAACAGGATTCCCGACTGCAAAGGTGACAGCGGGTACAGGTCCGCCAGGCGGTCGACAGGCAAGCCCAATCCATCGAGCCGCTTCTGGTCCAGCCTGGCCAGGGGGAAGTCCGAGGGCGTCACCCCCTGCATGCCGCTCGCGCAGTGCGCGATGGTTGACGTCAGCGCATCCCGCAGCAATCCGACAAAGCGCTCGATCGTCGCTTTGTTGAACCGCGCGCCGCGGTAGCTGATTCCGACAGACAGACGGCCGTCGTATATCTGGCAATTGATCGTGATGTCATGCGACAGCGCGGCACCGGGGTCCTGCGCGGCACCAGACGCTTCGCGCGCAGGCAACCATTTCGAGGCAGTGCCGAAGCTGCTGTCGAACTGCCCAAGGTAGTTGAAGGCGACCACCGGCGCGTGCACGGCGTCGATGCCCACAGGCGACGGGTGGGAAGTATGGCCAGCAGCGGACGCGAGGTATCGAAGCACCCCATATCCGAGTCCACGATCTGGAACGCCGCGCAAGGTCTCCTTGACGTGCTTGATGGCGTCGCCCGCATCACTCATCACGTCGAAGCAGACGGGAAACAAGGAAGTGAACCAGCCCACTGTCCGGCTCAAGTCCACCCCGTCGAACAGGTCCTCTCGACCATGCCCCTCCAGATCGATGGCTACCCTGGCGCATCCGCTCCACGCGCCCAGGGCGCGCGCCAGGGCAGCCAGCAGCAGGTCATTGATTTGCGTCCGGTAGGCCGCTGGGGCGACGGTGAGCAACTCCCGCGTCCGCGCCTGATCAAGGGTAAACGCCACGCTCTCCCGGTCGGATTGCGGCCGCCCCGTGCCATCATGCGGGAAGTGATCCGCCACGGAAGTCGCCCGCTTCCAATACTCGGCCTGATTGCGCGCATCACTGCCCTGCGCATATTCAGCCAGTCGATTCGCCCAGGTTTGGTAGGAACTGGTTTTTTCGGGTAGCACGACGGGGGCACCGTCGATCGCCTGTCCGTAGGCCGTTTGCAGGTCCTCCAGCAGAATCCGCCATGACACCCCGTCTATACCAAGATGGTGGATCGCCAGCAACAGGCGCCAGGTCCCGTCGGCCACCTCGATCGACACGGCCCGCATCAGGGGGCCTTCGCCCAGATCCAGGCTGCGTTGGGCCTGCTCGCATAGCGACTCGATGTCCACGGGGCCCTTGGCCTGGCGCACCCACAATAGCCGCTTGGCATCCTCCACAGGGCCATAGCGTTGCACCCAGTGGCCGCGCTCGTCGCGCGTGAAGCGCAGGCGCAATGCGTCGTGGTGCATCAGCACGGCTTGCAGTGCCTGCGTCAACGCCGGCGTATCCAGCGGCGCGGCGCTGTGCAGCAGCATCGCCTGGTTCCAGTGGTGCCGGTTCGGTATCGATAGCGCGAAAAACCGCGCCTGGATCGGCAACAACGGCACGGCGCCAGTGTCTATATCCGCTCCCAGGCGCACCGACACCTGGTCCCGCTGCGCGACAGCCGCCAGTTCACTCACGGTCTGGCGTTCGAATACCTGGCGCGGCTGCACCGTCCATCCTGCCTGGCGCGCCCGCGCCACGATCTGCAGGCTCAGGATCGAGTCCCCGCCCAATTCGAAGAAGTTGTCCTGGCGGCCGACTTGATCGACGCCCAGCACGCCTTGCCAGATTCTTGCCAGCGCTTGCTCGGCTTCCCCTTGGGGGGCCTCGTAGTGTTGCGACACGAACGCCGGCGCCGGCAGGGACTTGCGGTCGACCTTGCCGTTCGGCGTCAGGGGCAAAGCGTCCAGCATGACGATGGCGGACGGTACCATGTGCTCCGGCAACACCGCGCCCAGTTGGCGGCGCAGTTGTTGGTCATCCAGCGCCTGATCGGATGCGGCCGTGACGTAGGCTACCAGCCGAGCGCCGGAAGGCCCTTCTTGCGCGGTAACCACAGCCTCGCGCACGCCAGCCTGCGCCTGCAATTGCGCCTCGATCTCTCCCAGTTCGATGCGCAAGCCACGGATCTTCACCTGATGATCCAGCCGGCCCAGATATTCCAGCTGGCCTTCCTCATTCCAGCGCGCCAGGTCGCCCGTGCGATACAGCCTGCCGCCCTCTTCGCCATACGGATCCGGCACGAAGCGTTCGGCCGTCAACGCCGGGCGCTTTTCATAGCCGCGCCCCAAGCCCGCTCCGCCCAGATACAGCTCCGCTGCCACGCCTTGCGGCGCCAGCGCCATCATGCCGGTCAATATGTACGTCTGCACGTTGCCTATCGGGCGGCCGATGGGAACGACCTCATCTCCCGCCCGGCACGTCCAGTGGCTTACGTCGATCGCCGCTTCCGTCGGACCGTACAGGTTGTACAAGCCGACGCCTGGCAGCAGGTCCAGCACCGCATCCTGCAGCGTTGCCGGCAAAGCTTCGCCGCTGCACACGATGCGCTTCAATCCCGTGCACGTCCGCGCTGTCTCTTCCGCCACGAACGCCTGCAGCATTGGCGGCACGAAGTGCAACGTGGTCACGCCGTGGCGCTGGATCAAGCGCACCAGCGCCGCCGGGTCGCGATGCGCGTCCGGCTCGGCCACCGCCAATGTCGCCCCCGCCAGCAAAGGCCAGAAGAATTCCCATACCGATACGTCGAAACTGAACGGCGTTTTCTGCAGTACCGTCTCGGCCGCGTCCAGGCCGTACGCCTGCTGCATCCACGCCAGGCGGTTCGACAGGCCACTATGACGGTTGCCCGCACCTTTGGGACGCCCGGTCGATCCAGACGTGTAGATCACGTACGCGAGGTTCTCGCCATGCACGGACACGTCAGGATTTTCGGCCGACTCGCCGGACACATCTTCGACGTCCAATTCCAGCGCCGCTACGCCTTGCGGTAGCGGTAGCGGTAAAGACGATTGGATCGAAGACTGCGTCAAGACCAGCGACAGACCGCTATCGGCCATCATGTAGGCCAGCCGGTCCGGCGGATACGACGGATCCAGGGGCACGTAGGCACCGCCAGCCTTCAGAACGCCCAATAAGGCCACGACCAGGTCCAGCGATCGTTCCACCGCCACCCCGACTTTCACCTCCGGACTGACACCGAGCTTGAGCAAACGATGAGCCAGGCGGTTCGCCCGTGCATTCAGTTCGGCATAACTCAGCGTGTCCTCGCCATGGACCAACGCGACCGCATCAGGCGTGCGACCGACTTGCGCTTCGATCTGACGATGCACTGCCTTCAGGGCCGGATAGGCGTCGTCCTTGCGGCTCAAGGCCAGCAAGGCCAAACGCTCCGTTTCGCCCAGTTGAAACAGTTCGCCGACAAGGGTGCCCGCCGAATGCACGAGACTATCCAGCAGACTCGCCGCCTGATCCAGGAGCGCCGCCACGATTCCTTCATCCAAGCCTGGCGCACGATACGCCGCGCGCAGCTTGAGTTGTGCGCCATCCACCACTGATAGCGTCAAGGGATAGTTCGTCTCTTCCCGCGATACCACGCCCTCGAAGGCCACCCCTGCCGGCGCGCCCTGCTTCAATGCCTCCGCCATCGGATAGTTTTCATACACCACCAGCGTATCGAACAGCGCCTGACCGCCCGTCGCGGCCCAGCGCTGAATCTCATTGAGCGGCGTGTGTTCGTGGTCCCTGGCGGCCAGCGCCTGCGACTGGATGCCGCGCAACCAGGACCCCACCGGCGCTTCGGCGCGAATGTCCACCACGACCGGGAGGGTGTTGATGAATATCCCTACTGCCCGTTCGATTCCCGCCAGTTGCGGCGGACGCCCCGACACTGTCGAGCCGAACACGACCGAGCCTTGCCCGGTGTATCGCGACAACAGCAGAGACCAGGCCGCGTGCACCAACGTATTCAGCGTTACCCGTTCATTGCGGGCAAACGCCTTCAGCCTGGCCACGAGCGCCTCATCCAGCGTCCTGTCGCATCGCCCATGCGCCATTCCCGTACGCGACCTGGATACGGCCGGCGCCAGCGCAGTGGGACCATCCAGGCGCGATACCTGCTCGCGCCAGAAGGTTTCCCCGGATTGCGCGTCCTGCCGCGCCAGCCATGCAATGTAGTCGCGATAGTGCCCGGCGGGGGGATCCAGGCGCTCACCCGCGTAGGCGCGCAGCACTTCACCCATGACCTGCGACACGCTCCAGCCGTCCATGAGCAGGTGGTGGTGCGTCCAGATGAGGTGGTGGCGGTCGTGCCCCAGCCGCAGCAGCACCAGCCGCATCAACGGCGGGTTGAGGAGGTCAAACCCCTGCGCCAGCTGGGCGGCCGCCAATTCATCCAATCCTTCGCGCGTATCGGTCCGCTGTTCCCAGTCCCGCACATCGAAAGGCAAGACCACCGTTCGCGCCACCCATTGCAGCAAGGCCTCGCCCTGCTGCACAAAACCGGTGCGTAGTACTTCGTGGCGCGCGACCACGGCTTCCCATGCATGGCGGAACCGGTCTTCATCCAGCCCCGTCACATCCACCCGCAGCTGGTTCAGATAGGCGTGGCCCGTCTGCTCATACAGGGCGTGGAACATGATTCCAGCCTGCACGGGCGACAGCGGATACAGGTCATCGAGCAGCTCGGGCGGCACCGGCAGCGCCGACCGTTGGTCCGCGGTCAAGCCGGACAGGGCGAAACGGCCAATGTCGCTGCCCTGCAGCTCCGCCGCTTCATATCGCTGCGCCGTCGCCGCCAACTGCGCCAGCACCTGGCGCTCGAACACCTGGCGCGGTTGCAGCTTCCATCCGGTTTCGCGCGCGCGCGCGACGATCTGCAGGCTCAGGATCGAGTCCCCACCCAGTTCGAAGAAATTGTCCTGCCGGCCAACGCGCTGCACGCCCAGAACGTCTTGCCAGATGCGGGCCAATGCTTGCTCGGCTTCGTCCTGGGGAGCATCGTATCCCTGCGACGCGAACGCCGGCGCCGGCAACGCCTTGCGGTCAACCTTGCCGTTTGGTGTCAGCGGCAGGGCCTCCAGCACCACGATCGCGGATGGGACCATGTAATCCGGCAACACGGCGCCCAGCCACGTCCGTAGCTGCTGGCTGTCCAGTGCTTGGTCTGACACCGGCGCTGCGGCTGTGGCGGCTGTGGCGACTGTGGCGGCATTGACGGGAGTGACGTAGGCCACCAACCGCGCCCCGGACGGTCCCTCCTGTGCAGTGACTACCGCTTCCCGTACGCCGGGCTGAGCCCGCAGCTGCGACTCCACTTCGCCCAACTCGATGCGGAAGCCGCGGATCTTCACCTGATGATCGAGTCGGCCCAGGTATTCAAGCTGGCCTTCAACATTCCAGCGCGCCAGGTCGCCCGTGCGGTACAGCCTGCCGCCCTCCTCGCTATACGGATCCGGCACGAAGCGTTCGGCCGTCAAGGCCGGGCGCTTCTCATAGCCGCGGCCCAAACCGGCTCCACCCAGATACAGCTCTGCCGCTACCCCTGACGGCGCCAGCGCCATCGTGTCGTTCAATACATACGTCTGCACGTTACCTATCGGACGGCCGATGGGGACCACTTCGTCACGTGCCCGGCACGTCCAGTGCGTCACGTCGATCGCCGCTTCGGTCGGGCCGTAGAGGTTGTACAGGCCTACGCCCGGCAGCACGTCCAGCACCGCATCCTGCAGCGCTGCCGGCAAGGCTTCGCCACTGCACACGATACGCTTCAACCCCGTGCAAGTCCGCGCCGTCTCCTCGGCCAAGAACGCTTGCAACATCGGCGGCACGAAGTGCAACGTGGTCACGCCGTGGCGCTGGATCAAGCGCACCAACGCGTCCGGATCGCGATGCGCGCCCGGCTCGGCCACCGCCAGGGTCGCGCCGGCCATCAAAGGCCAGAAGAACTCCCACACCGACACGTCGAAACTGAACGGCGTCTTCTGCAATACCGTATCCGTCGCATCCAGGCCGTATGCTTGTTGCATCCACGCCAGGCGGTTCGACAAGCCGCCATGACGGTTGCCTGCCCCCTTGGGGCGGCCCGTCGAGCCGGACGTATAGATCACGTAGGCCAGGTTCTCGCCATGCACGGTGACGTCCGGGTTCGCGGTCGATTCACCGGACACATCTTCAATGTCCAATTCCAGCGCCGCGACGCCTTCGGGCAGTTGCAACGACGATTTCACCGAGGCCTGCGTCAACACCAGCGACAGCCCGCTGTCGGCCATCATGTACGCCAGCCTATCCACCGGGTACGAGGGATCCAGGGGTACGTATGCCGCACCCGCCTTCAGGACGCCCAATAACGCCACGACCAGATCCACCGACCGCTCCAGCGCCACGCCGACCTTCACCTCTGGTCCCACGCCCTGCTTGCGCAGACGATGCGCCAGGCGGTTCGCCCGCGCATTCAATGCCGCGTAAGTCAGCGCGTGGTCACCATGGACCAGCGCGACCGCATCGGGGCTGCGCTCGACCTGCGCCTCGATCCACGCATGCACAGGTTGCACACGGGAGTAGGCTTCGTCGTTGCGGCTCAATGCCAGCAACCGCTGCCGGTGCCCAGCATCCAGAGCCTCGATTTGACCTATCGGCGAAAAGGCCTGATCGGCGAAAGCGGCCAGTACGTCCAGATAAGACGCCAGCATCGCGTCCATCATCTCAGAAGCCAAAGCCCCTTGCCGCCCTTCGATGATCAACTCGCACCGATCCCGCTCTTCCGCCACCGACAACGTCAGATCGCATTTCGCATCCCCGGCCGGCAACGCCACGTTTTCCACCGCCATCGCCGTCAGGCTGGCCTTGCCCACGTCCCTGGGTCTCTGGAAATTGAACAGCACGTCGAAGACGGGCCTGTCCTGGTTTTCACTGAGAAGATGTTTGCGGCAATAGCGCTCGAACGGGAAATCCTCATGGGCGGACATCGTCAACGCCTCGCCCGCCAGCGCCCGCAGGAAGTCGACCACCTTGAGTTCGCGCGGATCGACAACCTTGTAAATGTGCGTATTGACGAAAAATCCGATGCTGCCATGCAGGCCAGGCGCGCCGCGGCCTGCATTGGGTACGCCCACATACAAGGGCTGGCCCGCGTTGTAGTAGCTCAACACACGCTGCCACGCGGCGAACATATAGACGAACAGGGTGCAACCGGAAAGACGGCATATCCTGCGGTAATTCTCCAACTGCCTGGACCCGACGATATGCCGCCTGACGGTCGCATCCTTGAAGCCGAGCGCGGCATCGGCCGCGGCGGACGTAAATCGCAAAGGCTCGACTGCCTGATCGAAATAGGCCGGCCACCGCGGATCCGCATTCAGCGCCAGGCTGTCATACCTTGCGCGCAAGCTGCGCAAGTGATCCCGGTACGCCGAGCCGGCATCCGCGTCGGGCAAGCGTAGCGCTTGCCCACGCAGCCCCTTGCCATAGGCGTCTATCAGCTCGCGAAGAAAGATCTCGCTAGACCAGGCATCGGAAATCAAATGATGCAGGACTATCAGCAGATAGCCCGGCCCGTCCTCCTGTCGCGCATACGCCACCCGCAATAAAGGGGCAACCCCGAGATCCAGCCCTGCCTGCAGATGGCGGACCGCGAAGGCGCCGGCATCGAACTCGCCGGACGCGGCGCACGCCTCCACCTGTATCCGCAAGTCGACTTGCGGATGGATACGCTGGTAAGGCCTGCCACGATCGTCGTGGAAGCTGGCGCGCAATGCCTCATGTCGCGCCGCCACCGCCTGGAAGGCGTTTTGCAACAGGGCCAGATCCAGGTTTCCCTGGATGCGGTACAAGCTTGGCAGGTAATAAGCGCGCGAGGAAGGATCGAATTGCTGCGCGAACCATACGCCCTCCTGCATATACGTCAGCGGCAGGCGCTCTCCAGCACCGAGACTCCCGACGAACGCCGTGTTCTCGTCTTCCAGTGGTACATCCACGCGCTCGACCGCATTGTCCATTAGTGTGCTCCTACCTCTTGCGTCAATCCATGGCCGGTTGCCGTCTCGGTGCCCTCGCGCAGGAACGCCCCTAGCTCGCGAAAGGTACGGTGCGTGAAGATCGCCGCCGGCATGATGTGCCTCTCCAACCGCGCGCCCAGCTCCGCCGCATAGCGGATCGCGGCGATGGAGTCGCCGCCGCATTCGAAGAAGTCATCGTCGAGCGACAGGCCAGGGGCTTCCAACAGGCTCTCTGCCACCTCCACCAGCAAGCGGGCCAAGGCGTCGTTGGGCGGCACGTGCCGGCTGTCACCGGATGGTGCCGACACACGCTGCGCAAGCTGACGCTGATCGACCTTGCCATTAGGCAGCCGTGGAATGACACCGATGCATTCCACCCATGCCGGCACCATATGGTCCGGCAGGCCGCGCGACAGCTCCGCGCGCAGGAACTTGCCGGTCAGATACCCCTGGGCGTCGTCGTCGGCGACCACGAATGCCGCAAGCCGTGCTGGCGTGCCATCGGTCACCGCCGCAATCACGATGGCCTGTGATACGCCGGGCATACGCCGCAGCACCGCGGCGATTTCTTCCGGTTCGACCCGATAGCCCCGTATCTTCACCTGCGTGTCCATCCGCCCGCACAGGACCAGCCCACCTTGCGGCAGGTAGCACCCGAGGTCTCCCGTGCGATAGCAGCGCGGAGCGCCTTCGCCGGTGCGCTCCACGAACCCGCCGCTATCGTTGGTCAGATAGCCTCGGGCGAGCTGCCGGCCGGTGACGTAGAGTTCGCCGACTTCGCCGGCGGCGGCGAGTCCGCCGCGGCGATTGACGAGGAAGGCCTGGCAATTGTCCATGGCCCGCGTCAGGGGCGACGGCCCGCGGTCCGCCCCCTGGGCCGTACGCTCGAATGCGTGGAACAGAACGCCGATGGTCGTCTCGGTGGGACCGTAATGGTTGTAGATCCTCACGTCGCCGTCCAACGCCCTCAGCTTGCCGACCATGCCGTCAGGGATAGGCTCGCCGCCCAGGATGACCGTGCCCAAGGCCAAGGGCGCGCTTTGGGTAAGCAGCGCGTCCAGATGCGAGGGCACGATCTTCAGGCAATCGATCTGTTTCTCGCGCAAGAAATGTTGAAACGCCATGGCTGACACGCTCTCTTCAGCGTCGGCAACGGCCAGCGTCGCCCCGTGATAAAACGCGCCGAACAAAGCGGTATTGCCCAGATCGGCAGCCACCGTGGCGGTCCATCCATAGACACGGCACGGCTGCAATGCCAGACCGGCGCTGACTGCGCCTGTATAGGCCATGATCTGCCTGTGCTCGACCACCACACCCTTGGGCGTGCCGGTGGATCCCGACGTGAACATCACATACGCCGCGTCGTGCCCGGCTACCGATTGGCGCGACGGTTGCCGCGACGCTTGGGGCGGCACTTGGGGCGCCGGCGCTAGGAGCAAGTCCTTCAGATTCACGCACGGACCCGGCCATGCGCCGCCCAAACGCCCACCCAGCGCGGCTTCGGCCAGGACCAGCCTGGCCTGGCTCTGCGCCAGGATCTGCACGATCCGATCGAGCGGCCATCCGCCGTCCAGCGGTACGTAAGCCGCGCCCGCACGCAGCACACCCATCAGGCCGGCCACCAGCTCGGGGCTGCGGGGCGCCAGCAGCGCCACTCTGTCCCCGGCACCAACGCCGCTGGCGGCAAGGCCGTCCGCCACGCGGTCGACCTGCGCGTTCAACTCGGCATAGGTCAGTGAGGTGTCCCTGTACCGTAACGCCACGCGGTGGGGCGCGATCCGGCTCCAGTGAGCGATCCAGGCGTCGATTCCCCCTTCGACTTCGTCCGTGGCATTGCCGGTCAGCCGGCGGGCCCGCAGGGTGGCGTTGTCCTCCAGCGCCAGGTCGCCGATGGCGCCGTCACGCTGTTGAGCGAGACCGTCCAGCAATTGGGCGTACTGAGCGGCGAGTGTTTGTATCCAGCTGTCGCCAGCCGACGCCGGCACGTAGTGAAACTCCAGTTTGGCCGCGCCGCTCGCCTCGATAACGACGCTACCGAGCAAGTCCAACCCATGAAGGCGATAGGCAGCGGGGATGGATGCGGCGCACGTCGGCGCCGCGGGATGGGCCGCCACGGGTGACGGCTGCCCCACCACGGGCACGCTCACCACGGAGAACCCCACGCCGCAACCCAAGGCGCTGACGGTCGCCGGCGCCTCGATCTGTTCAGCCCAGGCCCGATGCGCCTGCAGGACGGCATCGAATCGTCTTGCCACGTCATCCACCTTGTCATCGGGCGTGGCGTCGCCCAGCACCGGCATGATCCGCTCGAACGCGCCAACCGCGTCTCGCAGCACGTCATAGTCCTGGCGACCGTCGTGGAGCCACGCATACGCCAGCCGATATTCGCCGGAAAGACGTGCCAACAGCACATACCAGGCGACATGCAGCAAGGCGTCCACCGCAACGCCGGCGCGCTCGGCGCTGTCGCCCAGCGCGGCCATGATCCGCGCGTCGATGCTGTGATGATGCGATGAATATGCCGCGCATCCACCCTGGCCGACATCCTGTCGGGAACCGGCGGGCGGACGCAGGAAGGGGGCATCGACCCGATGGGGATGCGGTCCTATCGCGTCCTGGCAAGCCTGCCAGTACTGCTGCCCCGCGGTCCGGACGGGTTCTTCCGCGAGGGTGGCGCGCCAATCGAGGAAATCCACATAGGGCAGCGCTTCGTCGGCAGCCTCGCCAGCATTCAGGCCGGGGCCCGCTTCGTAACGCAGCAAGGCCTGCTGGACGTAGCGGTACAGACCTATCCGGTCGCACACCAGCGCGCATGCCGAGACGGTGATGCGCCTGACACCACCCTGGGCGCGCTCGAGCACGACGCGCAGCAGCGGGCCAGTCATCGGGCCAGTCATCGGACCAGCCCCAAGGTCGCCCGGCGCCGAATCCGGCGCTTGCGAAACGCCGTCGTCGGCTACCTGACGGACATCGATATCGACACGGGGCTGGGTGCCCGTGCTTATTTCCAGCGTAAGCGGATCGAAGATGGCGCTGAACGCCTCATGGCGGTGCGCGACATCATGGCAGGCAAGAGCCAGCCGGGCCGCGTCCAGCGGACGCCCGAGCACGAAGCTGGCACCGACGCAGGGCAAGGGCATGTCGCCGCCATCCCACAGCAGCGCCTGGGCCGGCGCGAGCCGGGCAGACAAGGTATTCATGGTCATCGAGCTTCCCCCAAGGCCAGGGACGGCAGGAACGGGGCGCGGTCCACCATCTCTCCCAATGCCACGACGATCTTGCGCGGTTCCTGGTAAGGATCGCGGCCATGGGCGGTCAGCATGTTGTCCAGCAGGACGACATCGCCACGCTCCCAGGCAAAGCGCACCGCATGCTCGTCATAGAGCTTGCCGATCAACGCGAGCACGTCCTCCTCGATTTCACTGCCGTCCCCATACGTCACGTTGCGCGGCAGCCGTTCACGGCCGACCAGCTGCAATAGCGATGCGCGCAAGCCGGCTTCCAGGAAGAAGGGATGATGCAACTGGATCTGGTTGAAGAAAGACGCCTGCCCCGTGACGGGGTGCCGGATGATCGCCGGCGCGCGCGTGCTCACCTGCAGTTCGCCGGTGGCGAGCCAGCGGCACTCGTCGCCGCGCGCCCGGCACAGGGACTCGACTTGGTCCTTGTCGTCGGTCTTGAAGAAATCCTGCCACGCCACGTCCAGCATGTCCGTGAACGTACGGATATAGGTGAGGCCCGTTTGTTCGAGCCGCTGCGCCAGCGGCGCGGGCAGGCGGTCGAACAGTTTGCGGCAGTCGACGATGGGCGTCGCCCCGCCCACCTTGGACGGCAACTCGCAGAAAAACAATTGCTTGCGGGGCCATGTGGCCAGGTGCGAGCTTTCGTTGTGGAACAGGATCATCTGCTTTTCAGGATAAGGCGTCGAA
This sequence comes from Bordetella sp. LUAb4, assembly GCF_021325795.1. Classification (GTDB taxonomy): domain Bacteria; phylum Pseudomonadota; class Gammaproteobacteria; order Burkholderiales; family Burkholderiaceae_B; genus Bordetella_C. Next base: position 592,043 of record NZ_JAHPZX010000004.1, read on the forward strand.
CGGTAAGCGCGCTTGCCGCCCTCCTTCTTGGGCAGGTCGCCATAATCCCCGTACAACTCCCCTGCCACGACACCCGCGAAGTCCTCGAAGGCGCGCGTGCCATCCAGTCCCAATCCCCGCAACAAGACGCTGCCGTGCTCGTTCAACAGGTCCTCGATCATGGATCGATGCCGCGTGGCCCATTGCGCCCCGTCTTGCGGCGCGGCGTGCAAGGCGATGACGGCGGGAAAGCCACGCTGGATATCGAAACCGTCCGGCACGGATGCAGGTCCTGGCTGGATCCGCGGGTCCGGTGCCGCGGGCGCGCGCGCCGGCTTGCGGTCCCGCATGCGCGCGGCCAGGCTGGCGTTCCTGGAATTCCTGATGAGATTTGCGTCCATTTCAAGCTCCGGTTGTCTGGGCAAGACGATCTGCGACAGCGGCTGGTCCGGCGCGGCCAGAACCCGTCCCAGCACTGCCAGCCATTTTTCCAACATGTCTTGCACGGTGGCGCGCATGAACAGGCTGGTGGCGTACACCAGTTCCGCTTCCCATGCCTGGCCTTTCTGCGCGATGAACAGCGCGAGATCAAATTTGGAATGCCGGTGGGGCAGGTCGATCGGGGCATGGCGGGCCCCGGGAATTTCGAAATTCAGCTCAGGCAGGTTCTGCAGCACGAACAGGACTTGCACCAGAGGGTTGGCGCTCTCGTGTCGCTTCACGCCAGCCACCTCCACGATTTCGTCCAGGGGCAGCAGTTGATGCGCCATGGCGCTGAGCACGGATGCGCGGGATTGCTCCAGGAAGCTGTCCAGGGTCATTGTGCTTTCGTCATCGCCGTAGCCTGAGCGTACGGGCAGCACGCTGACGAAGAAGCCGAAGATGTCTTCCAGACGCGGATCGACGCGGCCATGCAGGTCGGTTCCGATGACCAGGTCCCGTTTGCCCGTCCACGCGTGCAGGAAGATCTGAAAGCTTGCGAGCAGGACGAAATACGGGGTGGTCTTGCGGCTCGCGGCATAAGCCGAAAGCCGCGTCATGGCCTGCGGATCGATGGCCAGCTTTACGGAATCGCCGGCGGAATCCGGTGTGACGCCACGCGGCCTGTCGGGCCGCAAGGACGACACGGCGGGTGAGTCGGCCAGATAGCCTTGCCAGAACTGCCGCAGTTGCGTGCCTTGAGCGCACGCCAGCAAGCCCTGATGCCAGGCGGCATAGTCCGCGTATTGCAAAGGCAAGGCAGGCAGGACCGCATTCTCCGCGGCCAGGCTGCGGCGGTAGGCGCCGACGAAATCGTTGATGAGCAGGTTGACGGACCACCCATCGGAAACGATGTGGTGCATGCAGAAAGCCAGGATGTGCCGGGTGTCGGTGATCTGGACGTGCAATACCCGGATGAGGCAATCCCGTTCCAGGTCGAACGGACGCTGCACATAGTCTTCGAGGTATTCGCAGGCCTTTTCATCGGGGGTGGTGACGTCACCGACTGCACGGATTCCTTCACCGGCATCGTCACTGGCAATCTCACCGGCGTCGATGGCAACGAAATCCAGGCGCGCTTCGGAATGCGTATCCAGCAGCATGCGCGGTTCCCTGCCGACGAGCCCATAACTGGAACGCAGGACCTCATGCCTGGCAAAGACCGAGGCCACGGCGGCTTGCAGCGCTTCCCTATCCAATTCGCCATGCAGGTTCAACGCGCCATGCACGTTGTACGCCGCCGAGGAAGCGCCACTGATCTTTTCCGCGATCCAGATCCTGCGTTGGGCGGGCGACAGGCGCATAGACCCGGCACGCGTAACCGGTGACAGCGATCTAGTCAGCTCGCGTGCCGACGATATCGCCTGCCCGACGTGGCCATCCCCGGCGCCGCGCTGACGTGCGAACTCGCACGTGGCCTCGATACTTCCCAAGGAGAAGAATTCGGCGAGGGATATCTCGATGCGAGCATCTTGACGCATACGAGACACGGTTTTCAATGCAGAGATGGAGTCGCCGCCCAGCTCGAAGAAATTGTCTTGACGCCCGATCCGGCCGACGCCCAGCACGTCCTGCCAGATCCGCGCCAGCGCTTGTTCGGCTTCGCCTTGCGGCGCTTCGTAAACTTGTGCGGCGAATTCCGGCGCCGGCAGGGCCTTGCGGTCCACCTTGCCGTTGGGCGTCAGGGGTAGCGCGTCCAGCACCACGATCGCGGACGGCACCATGTAGTCCGGCAATACGGCGCTCAGTCGGGTCCGCAGCTGGAGGCTATCCAGCGCCTGGCCCGCTGCGCCTGCATCCTGGTCAGCCGCGCCCGCTTCCTGGTCAGGCGCGCCGGTGACATAGGCCACCAGCCGGGAGCCGGACGGTCCGTCCTGCGCCGTGACCACCGCTTCCCGCACGCCCGCCTGCGCCTGCAACCGCGCCTCCACCTCGCCCAGCTCGATGCGGTAGCCACGAATCTTGACCTGGTGGTCTATGCGGCCCAGATACTCTAGCTGGCCCTCGCCATTCCAGCGCGCCAGATCGCCTGTGCGGTACAGCCTGCCGCCCGCTACGCTGAACGGATCCGGCACGAAGCGCTCCGCCGTCAAGGCGGCCCGGTCAAGGTAGCCGCGCGCCAGCGACGATCCCCCCAGATACAGTTCCCCCACCACGCCCATCGGCAGCAGGTCGACCTGCCCGTCCACCACATAGGCGCTGCGCTCGCCGACCGGACGGCCTATCGGAACGTAGGCGCTGTCGATCTCGGTCTCGCCACCGGCTTGCCACGTGGTCGGCGATATCACCGTCTCCGCCGGCCCATACACATTGTGCAGGTGTTGGGGCCGCCACGCCGCGCGCACCGCATCGAAGCAGTCGCGCGACCACGCCTCGCCACCCACGATGCACAGACGCATGCGCAAACCGGCATCGCGCGTTTCTTGCGCCAGGGTCTGGGCATACGCCGGCGGCAGATACAAGACGTTGATCTGGTGGCGGATGGCCTCCTGCACCAGGCGCTCGCCCGACCACACCTGGTCATCGCGCAGCACCACCGCCGCGCCGCTCAGCAGCGGGATCAGCCATTGTTCCTGCGCCGCGTCAAAGCTGAGCGATGCGAACTGCAGCAGCCTGTCGTCAGGCGCGAGCTGATACCGTGCGCCGATGGCTGCGCAATGCTTGGCCAGCGCCTCGTGGGCGACCGCCACCCCTTTGGGTTTGCCGGTCGAGCCGGACGTGTAGATCACGTAGGCCAGATTCTCGCCATGCAGCGCGACATCGGGATTGCTCGCTGGCTCACCAGACAGATCTTCCGCGTCCAGCACCAAGGTTCTGACGCCCTCCAATGAGGGCAGCGACCGTGCCACCGATGACTGTGTCAGCACCAGCGCCAGGCCGCTATCGGCCATCATGTGCGCCAGGCGTTCCGTTGGATACGCGGGGTCCAGCGGCACATACGCGCCACCCGCCTTCAGCACGGCCAGCAGTCCGACCACCAGGTCGATCGATCGCTCCAGCGCCACGCCCACCTTCGCTTCCGGCCCTACGCCCAGCTTGTGCAGGCGATGCGCCAGGCGATTGGCCTGCGCGTTCAGGTCCGCATAGCTCAGTTGCTGGTTGCCGTAAATCAGCGCCACCGAATCCGGCGTGCGCAACGCCTGAGCCTCGATCCGGCCATGCACCGGGTCCAGGCCGGCATAAGCCAGCTCCGCCTGGCCCAATGCCAGCAGCCGCGCACGCTCCGAATCGTCCAATACGGACAGCTCGCCCACCACGCTGTTCGGACCGCAATCCGCCACGTCCTCGATCAGGCGCGACAGCTGCTTCAGCAGCGCCTCGACCACGTGCGGCGCGAAGGCCTGCCCCTGGTATGCGGCGTGCAGCGAGATGTCGGCGGCCTCCAGCACCGCCAACGTCAGCGGATAATTGGTTTGCTCGCGCGACTGCACGGCTTCGAACGACAGCCCCTGCGGGGCCCCTTGCCTGAGCGCTTCCGCCACCGGATAGTTCTCGTACACCAGCAGCGTGTCGAACAAGCCCGGGCCACCCGCGCCGGCCCAGCGTTGTATCTCGTTCAGCGGCGTATGTTCGTGGTCCCGGGCAGACAGCGCCTGCTCCTGCACTCGTCGTAACCACGCGCCCACCCCTTCTTCGGCCCGAATATCCGTCACAACGGGGATCGTGTTGATGAACAAGCCCACCGCATGTTCGATCCCCGCCAATTGCGCCGGCCTTCCCGACACCGTCGAACCGAACACTACCGTGCCCTGCCCCGTATACCGTGACAGCAACAAAGACCATGCCGCCTGTACGACAGTGTTCACCGTCACGCGCTGGCTCCGTGCGAACACCGACAGTCGGTCCGCCACGGACGCGGCCAACACGTGCTCGCAGTCGAGGTAACCCGTACCTGCCACGGGTCGTGCAAGCATGCCCGCCAATAGCGTGGGCCCCTCCAGCCGCGCCACTTGCTCGCGCCAGTACGACGCATTGGCGCGCGTGTCCTGCCTGGCCAGCCAGCCGATATAGTCCCGGTACCGGCCTGCCGGCGCGGCGACGGTAAGTCCCGAGTACGTCCGCAACACCTCGCCCAGGACCTGCGACACACTCCAGCCGTCCATCAACAAGTGGTGGTTCGTCCAGAGCAGATGATGACGCCCCGCGCCCAAGCGCACCAGCACCAGACGCATCAGCGGCGGCGCTGCCAGATCGAAGCCGCGCTGCAATTCGGCGGCCGCCAATTGCGTCAATCGCCGGCGATGATCCTGGGTGTTCTCACTGCTCCAATCCCGTATCTCGAAGGGCAAGCTTGCCGTGCGCGCGACCCATTGCAGCAAGGCCTCGCCGTGCTGCAGGAATCCGGTGCGCAGTACGTCGTGGCGCGCCACCGCGGCCTCCCAAGCCTGGCGGAAGCGCGCCTCGTCCAATCCCGTGATATCCAGCCGCAGCTGGTTCAGATAGGCGTGGCCGTTTTGCTCGTACGAGGCGTGGAACAACATGCCGGACTGCAAGGGCGACAGCGGGTACAGGTCCGCCAGGCGATCGGCCGGCAACCCCAAGCCATCGAGCCGCGCCTGATCCAGCCTGGCCAGCGGGAAGTCCGACGGCGTCACGCGCTGAACGCCGCTGGTGCAGTGTGTGATCACGGCAGTCAGCTCGTCACGCATGGACTCGACGAAACGCTCGATGGTGGCCGGGGTGAAATGCGCCTTGGCGTAGGTCACCGTCAACGACAGTCTGCCGCCGTAGACCTGGCCGTTGATGGCCAGCAGGTGGTCACCATCCGCCTGTTCGTCCTGCGATGCCCCGATAGGCTCCGGGGCCGGCCGCCACCGCGCCGCGCCATCGAAACTTTGGTCGAGTTGCCCCAGGTAGTTGAAGACCACGGCGGACGGCTCAACCTGCTCGGCGGTAGCGGTGCCCATATAGCGCAACACCCCGTAGCCCAGCCCCTTGCCGGGGATCGCCCGCAGCGACTCCTTTACCTGACATATCGCTGCGCCAACCGCATCCGCCCCCGTCAGCACCACCGGATAGATGGTCGTGAACCAACCCACCGTCCGGCTCAGATCCAGCGCCTCGAACACGTCCTCGCGCCCATGGCCTTCAAGGTCGATGCGGATACGCGCCCGGCCCGTCCAGGCGCATAGAGACCGGCCCAGCGCGGCCAACAGCAAGTCATTGATCTGCGTGCGGTACGCCGACGGCGCCTCCTGTAACAGCCGCCGCGTCAGCTCGCGCTCCAGGGTGAGCGTCACCGATGCCATGCCCTCGCCACCCGGGCCCTGGTGACTCGTGGCCGAGTCGTCTCGCGGCAAGGAGCCGTCGACAGCGGCGGTTTCCCGCCATGCATCCGACTCCGTGCGCAACGTTGCACTGCCCGCGTACTCGCGCAGCTGGCGTCCCCATTGCTGATAGGAACTGGTCTTCTCAGGCAGCACCACGGGAGCACCCGAGAGGACCTGCCCATAAGCCGTCTGCAGATCCTCCAGCAGGATGCGCCACGACACACCGTCCACGACAAGGTGGTGGATCGCCAGCAGCAGGCGCGACGTGCCGTCGGCCACCTCGATGGACAGCGCGCGCAGAAGTGGACCTTGCGCCAGATCCAGGCTGCGTTGAGCCTGATCGCATAGCGCTTCGATCTCCGTGGCGTTCCCGGCCTGGCGTACCCACAGAATCCGTCTGGCGTCCTCTACCGCGTCATAGTGCTGGACCCACTGACCGGCGTCGTCGAGCGTGAAGCGCAGGCGCAGTGCATCGTGATGCATCACCACGGCCTGTAGCGCCTGCGTCAATGCCTGCGTTTCCAGCGGGCCGCTGCTTTGCAGCAGCATCGCCTGGTTCCAATGGTGACGGTTCGGTACCGGCTGCTCGAAGAACCGTGCCTGGATCGGCAGCAGCGGTACGACGCCGGTATCGATGTTCGCACCCAGGCGCAAGGGCTGCTGCTCGCGCTGCGCCACCGCGGCCAGTTCACCCACTGTCTGGCGCTCGAACACCTGGCGAGGCTGCACCGTCCAGCCCGCCTGCCGTGCTCTTGCCACGATCTGCAGGCTCAGGATCGAGTCGCCGCCGAGTTCAAAGAAATTGTCCTGGCGGCCAACCCGCTCCACGCCCAATACGTCTTGCCAGATCCGCGCCAGTGCTTGTTCGGCTTCGCCCTGTGGCGCTTCGTAGCCCTGCGAGGCGAACTCCGGCGCCGGCAGGGCCTTGCGATCCACCTTGCCGTTGGGTGTCAGCGGGAGCACCGCCAACACCACGATCGCCGACGGCACCATGTAATCCGGCAGCACCGCAGCCAACTGGGTCCGCAGGCGCTGGCCGTCCAAGGCCACGTCGGCGTTGGCGTTGGCGTTGGCGTTGGCGTTGGCGGTGACGTAGCCCACCAGACGGGCGCCAGTGGGACCGTCCTGAGCGGTGACTACCGCTTCCCTCACGCCGGCCTGCGCTTGCAGCTGCGACTCCACTTCGCCCAGCTCGATGCGGAAGCCGCGGATCTTCACCTGGTGGTCGATCCGGCCCAGGTACTCCAACTGGCCTTGTTCATTCCAGCGGGCCAGGTCGCCTGTGCGATACAGCCTGCCGCCTTCTTCGCCATAGGGGTCCGGCACGAAGCGCTGGGCCGTCAGGTCAAAGCGGTTCAAGTAGCCCCGCGCCAACCCGGCGCCGGCCACATGCAACTCGCCCGCCACGCCCGGCGCCGCCAGGTTTCCTTCGCCATCGAGTACGTATAGTCCCAGGTCCGGTATCGCCCGGCCTACCGGGCTGCGTTCGCCCGCCACATCGGCGGCCAGGATCGGACGATACGTCACATGCACCGTCGTCTCGGTGATGCCGTACATATTCACCAACCGTGGCTGCGTGTCGCCGTAATGGGCGATCCACGGCTCCAGCGTCCGCGGGTCCAGGGCTTCACCACCGAAGATCACCGCCCGCAACGACAACCCGCCGTCGTACACACCGGGCACTTGCATCAGTTGCCGGAATGCCGAGGGCGTCTGGTTCAACACCGTCACGCCCTCACGGCGCAACAGCGACAGGAATTCTTGCGGCGAACGGCTCACCAGATACGGCACGACGACCAGCTTGCCGCCATGGCACAGCGCGCCAAACACTTCCCATACCGAGAAGTCGAAGGCGTAGGAATGGAACAAGGTCCAGACGTCCGCCTGGCCAAAGCCGAACCAACCCTCCGTACCCGTCAATAGCCGCGCCACGTTGCGATGCGTCAGCTGCGTGCCCTTGGGCCGGCCCGTCGAGCCCGACGTATAGATCACGTAGGCCAGGTTCTCGTCGTGCAGCACGACATCAGGGTTATCGCACGGTTCGCCGGACAGATCGTCCGTGTCCAGCACCAGAGTCTGCACCTGTTCCGTCAGCGGCAGCGATTCCAGTACGGACGATTGGGTCAGCACCAGCGCCAGCCCGCTGTCGGCCATCATGTAGGCCAACCGGTCCGCCGGATACGACGGGTCCAGCGGCACATACGCAGCGCCCGCCTTGAGGACGCCGAGGAGCGCCACCACCAGATCGAGCGACCGTTCCAAGGCCACACCGACCTTCACTTCCGGCCCCACGCCCTGCTTCCGCAAACGATGCGCCACGCGGTTCGCCAGCGCGTTCAGTTCGCCGTAGCTCAACCGCGCGTCGTCGCACGTCAGCGCAATCGCATCGGGTCGGCGCGCGGCTTGCGCCTCGATCCGGCGATGCACCGGCTGCAATTGCGCGTAAGTGTCTTCCGGCTGACCCAGCGCCAGCAGCGCGGATTGCTCGGGCCCCGCCAATACGGACAACTCGCCCACCACGCTATCCGAGCTGGAGGTCACCACGTCCTCGATCAACCGCGACCAGTGCGTCATCAACCTGACGATGGCATCGGGGGCAAAAGCCTGTCCCTGGTACGCCGCCTGTATCGTCAACGCCTCCGCCTCGAGCACCGCCAACGTCAAGGGATAGTGGGTTTCCTCGCGCGACTGCACGGCCTCGAACGCCAAGCCCCCTGGCGCCCCTTGCCTGAGGGCCTCCGACACCGGATAGTTCTCGTACACCATGAGCGTATCGAACAAGCCCAGGCCACCCATGCCCGCCCAGCGCTGTATGTCGTTCAACGGCGTATGCTCATGGTCCCGTGCGGCCAGTGCCTGCTCTTGCGCCCGCCGTAGCCACGAACCTAGCTGCTCCGCGGGACGAATGTCCATCACCACGGGCACCGTGTTGATGAACAAGCCCACCGCCTGCTCGATTCCCGCCAACTGCGCCGGCCTGCCCGACACCGTCGAACCGAACACCACCGTACCCTGTCCGGTGTAGCGCGACAGCAGCAAGGACCACGTCGCCTGCATCAAGGTGTTGACGGTGACACGATGGCGGCGCGCGAACGACGTCATCGGTTCACGCACGCTTGCAGGCAACACGTGTTCATACTTTCGGTAAGCCGTTCCATCGCCCGAAGACGTCGCCGGGCCGGCCAATAGCGTGGGCCCGTCCAGCCGTGCGACCTGCTTGCGCCAGTAGGCTTCATTGGCTTGCCCGTCCTGCCGCGCCAACCATGCGATGTAGTCGCGGTAGTGTCCTGCCAGCCCCCCCATGGGCTCGCCCCTGTAGGCGCGCAGCACGTCGCCCATCAGCTGCGCCACGCTCCAACCGTCCATCAACAGGTGGTGGTGCGTCCAGATCAAGTGATGGCGGCCCCGGCCCAGCCGCAACAGCACCAGCCGCATCAGCGGCGGATTGGCCAGATCAAAGCCCCTTTGCAGCTCATCGGACGCCACTTGCGTCGCCCTGCGCTGTTGTGCCTCCGCGCTTTCACTTTCGCAATCCAGCACTTCAAGAGGCACGGTCAGCGTGCGCGCCACCCACTGCAAGGCCTCGCCCTGCTGCACAAAGCCCGTACGCAGCACTTCATGGCGGGCCACGACGGCTTGCCACGCGCGGCGGAACGGGTCTTCATCCAAACCCGTGACATCCACCCTCAACTGATTCAGGTACGCATGGCCGCTTTGCTCATACAAGGCATGGAAAAGCATCCCCGACTGCAAGGGCGACAGCGGGTACAAATCATCGAGCAGATCCTGCGGCACCGGCAACGCCGACCGTTGATCCGCGGTCAAGCCCGATAGCGCGAAACGGCTAATGCGGGTGGGCTGCAGTTCCCCCTTGTCATATCGGCTTGCCACCGCGGCCAGTTGCGCCAGTACCTGGCGCTCGAACACCTGGCGCGGCTGTATCTTCCAACCGGCTTCTCGCGCACGCGCCACGATCTGCAGGCTCAGGATCGAGTCACCGCCCAGTTCGAAGAAATTGCCCTGGCGGCTTATTTGATCGACGCCCAGCACGTCCTGCCAGATTTGCGCCAGCGCCTGCTCGGCCTCCCCCTGGGGCGCCTCAAAGCCTTGCGACGCGAATTCCGGCGCCGGCAGGGCCTTGCGGTCCACCTTGCCGTTGGGCGTCAGGGGTAGCGCGTCCAGCACCACGATCGCGGACGGCACCATGTAGTCCGGCAGCACGGTGCTCAGTCGGGTCCGCAGCTGGAGGCTATCCAGCGCCTGGCCCGCTGCGCCTGCATCCTGGTCAGCTGCGCCCGCTTCCTGCTCAGCCTCGTCCGCATCCCGGTCAGCCGCGCCGGTGACATAGGCCACCAGCCGGGCGCCGGACGGTCCGTGCTGCGCCATGACCACCGCTTCCCGCACGCCCGCCTGCGCCTGCAACCGCGCCTCCACCTCGCCCAGCTCGATGCGGTAGCCACGAATCTTGACCTGATGGTCTATGCGGCCCAGATATTCGAGCTGGCCCTCGCCATTCCAGCGCGCCAGATCGCCTGTGCGGTACAGCCTGCCGCCCGCTACGCTGAACGGATCCGGCACGAAGCGCTCCGCCGTCAAGGCGGCCCGGTCAAGGTAGCCGCGCGCCAGCGACGATCCCCCCAGGTACAGTTCCCCCACCACGCCCATCGGCAGCAGGTCGACCTGCCCGTCCACCACATAGGCGCTGCGCTCGCCGACCGGGCGGCCTATCGGCACGTAGGCGCTGTCGATCTCGGTCTCGCCATCGGCCTCCCACGTGGTCGGCGATATCACCGTCTCCGCCGGCCCATACACGTTGTGCAGGTGTTGGGGCCGCCACGCCGCGCGCACCGCATCGAAGCAGTCGCGCGACCACGCCTCGCCACCCACGATGCACAGACGCATGCGCAAACCGGCATCGCGCGTTTCTTGCGCCAGGGTCTGGGCATAGGCCGGCGGCAGATACAAGACGTTGATCTGGTGGCGAATGACCTCCTGCACCAGGCGCTCGCCCGACCACACCTGGTCATCGCGCAGCACCACCGCCGCGCCGCTCAGCAGCGGGATCAGCCATTGTTCCTGCGCCGCGTCAAAGCTGAGCGATGCGAACTGCAGCAGCCTGTCGTCAGGCGCGAGCTGATACCGTGCGCCGATGGCTGCGCAATGCTTGGCCAGCGCCTCGTGCGCGACTGCCACCCCTTTGGGTTTGCCCGTCGAGCCGGACGTGTAGATCACGTAGGCCAGATTCTCGCCATGCAGCGCAATGTCGGGATTGCTCGCTGGCTCACCAGACAGATCTTCCGCGTCCAGCAACAAGGTCCTGACGCCCTCCAATGAGGGCAGCGACCGTGCCACCGATGATTGCGTCAGCACCAGCGCCAGGCCGCTATCGGCCATCATGTGCGCCAGGCGTTCCGTTGGATACGCGGGGTCCAGCGGCACATACGCGCCACCCGCCTTCAGCACGCCCAGCAGTCCCACCACCAGGTCGACCGACCGCTCCAGCGCCACGCCCACCTTCGCTTCCGGTCCTACACCCAGCTTGTGCAGGCGATGCGCCAGGCGATTGGCCTGCGCGTTCAGGTCCGCATGGCTCAGTTGTGCGCCGCCGTGGACCAGCGCTATCGCGGCGGGCATGCCAGCGGCTCGTGTCTCGATTTGCCGATGAACCGCTTGCAGACCCGGATAGGCTTCTTCCGTGCCCCCCAAGCCCAGCAGGGTCGAGCATTCGACGCCATCCAGCAGGGACAATTCGCCGACGACACTATCCGGACCGAACGCAGCAACGTTGGCGATCAGCCGCGACAACTGCTCCATCAAGGTCACCACCGCCTGCGCCGCGAAGGCTTGCGCCTGGTAGGTGGCATGTATCGTCAATCCGCCCGCTTCGACCACTGCCAACGTCAGTGGATAGTTCGTTTCCTCGCGCGACTGCACGGCCTCAAAGGACAAGCCTTGCTGCCCCCCTTGCTTCAGGGCATCCGCCACCGGGTAGTTCTCGTACACCAGTAGCGTGTCGAACAAACCCTGGCCGCCCACCGCGGCCCAGCGCTGGATGTCGTTCAGCGGCGTGTGCTCGTGGTCCCTGGCGGACAGCGCGTGGGCCTGCACCCGCCGTAGCCACGCGCCCACCTGTTCCTGGGGACGAATGTCCATCACCATGGGAATGGTATTGATGAACAAGCCCACCGCGTGCTCGATCCCCGCCAGCTGCGCCGGTCTGCCCGACACCGTCGAACCGAAGGCCACCGTACCCTGGCCCGTGTGGCGCGACAGCAGCAGGGACCACGCCGCTTGCACGACCGTGTTCACCGTCACGTGTTGGCTGCGCGCGAACGACGACAATGTCCCGTTCAAGGATGCGGCGAACACGTGTTCGTATTTGCGGTAACCCGCTACGTCCACGGAACGTACCGCTGTGCCGGCCAATAGCGTAGGTCCTTCCAGCCGCGCGACCTGGGTACGCCAGTACGCTTCGTTGGCGTGCACGTCCTGCCTGGCCAGCCACGCGATGTAATCGCTGTAGTGCCCGGCGGTCCCATCCAATGGCTCGCCGGCGTAAGCGCGCAGCACTTCGCCCATGACCTGCGACACGCTCCAGCCATCCATCAGCAGGTGATGGTGGGTCCAGATGACGTGATGGCGGCCGTGACCCACCCGCAGCAGCGCCAGCCGCATCAATGGTGGATCGAGCAGGTCGAAACCCTGTTCCAGCTGCGCGGCGGCGCAGTCATCCAGAGCGGCGCGCGGATCCGCCTGCTGCCCTGGGTCCAGCACCTCAAAGGGCAAGGTCACCGTCCGCGCGACCCATTGCAGCAAGGCGTCGCCCTGCTGCAGGAACCCCGTGCGCAGCACTTCATGGCGCGCGACCACGGTTTCCCACGCCTGACGGAAGCGGCCTTCATCCAGGCCCGTGACATCCACCCGCAGCTGGTTCAGATACGCGTGGCCGTTTTGCTCGTACAAGGCATGGAACATGATGCCCGCCTGCATGGGCGACAGCGGATACACATCCTCGAGCAGCGCATGCGGTACCGGCAGCGCCAACCGTTGATCCGCGGTCAAGCCGGACAAGGCGTAACGGCCGATGCGGCTGCCCTGCAGTTCCGCCTTATCGTAGCGGCCTGCCGCCGCCGCCAACTGTGCGAGCAACTGGCGTTCGAATACCTGGCGCGGTTGCAGCTTCCAGCCGGCGTCCCTGGCGCGCGCGACGATCTGCAGGCTCAGGATCGAGTCCCCGCCCAGTTCGAAGAAATTGTCCTGGCGGCCGATGCGCGCCACGCCCAGCACGTCTTGCCAGATCCGCGCCAGTGCCAGCTCGGCTTCGCCCTGCGGGGCTTCATAACCTTGCGATACGAATTCCGGCGCAGGCAAGGCCTTGCGGTCGACTTTCCCGTTCGGTGTCAGCGGTAGCGCGTCCAGCGTCACGAACGCCGAGGGCACCATGTATTCCGGCAGCGTGGCGGTCAAGTGTGCACGCAACGCTTGTACGTCCAACACGCTTTCCGCGTCGGCCGTCAAATAGGCCACCAGGCGCGATCCCGCGGGCCCTTCCTGCGCGGTGACCACGGCATCCCGCAAGCCGGCTTGGGCCTGCAACCGCGCCTCGATTTCTCCCAACTCGATGCGCAAGCCGCGGATCTTGACCTGGTGATCGAGGCGACCCCGATATTCCAGCTGGCCTTCGTCGTTCCAGCGCGCCAGGTCGCCCGTGCGATACAGCCTGCCGCCCTCTTCGCTATACGGATCCGGCACGAAGCGTTCGGCCGTCAACGCCGGGCGCTTCTCGTAGCCGCGCCCCAAGCCCGCTCCCCCCAGGTACAGTTCCGCCGCGACCGCTTGCGGGGCCAGCGTCATGGTGTCGCTCAATACGTAGGTCCGCACATTGGCTATTGGCCGGCCGATGGGCACGACCTCGTCGCCTGCGCGGCACGTCCAGTGCGTCACGTCGATTGCGGCTTCCGTCGGGCCGTACAGGTTGTACAGGCCCACTCCCGGCAACCTCTGCAACACCGCATCTTGGAGCGCCGCCGGCAAGGCCTCGCCGCTGCACACGATACGCTTCAGCCCCGCGCAAGTCCGCGCCGTGTCTTCGGCCACGAAGGCCTGCAGCATGGGGGGCACGAAGTGCAGCGTGGTCACGCCATGGCGCTGGATCAAGCGCACCAACGCCTCCGGATCCCGATGCGCCCCCGGCTCGGCCACCGCCAATGTGGCGCCGACCATCAAGGGCCAGAAGAATTCCCACACCGACACGTCGAAGCTGAACGGCGTCTTCTGCAACACCGTATCCCTTGCATCCAGCCCGTACGCCTGTTGCATCCACGCCAGGCGGTTCGACAGCCCGCCATGACGATTACCCGCCCCCTTGGGCCGGCCCGTCGAGCCGGACGTGTAGATCACATAGGCCAGGTTCTCGCCATGCACTGGAACGTCGGGGTTGGACGTCGATTCACCGGACAGATCTTCACGATCCAATGCCAATGCCGCCACGCCCGCGGGAAGTTGCAAGGAGGCTTGCACTGAAGACTGCGTCAACACCAGCGCCGAGCCGCTGTCCGCCATCATGTACGCCAGCCGATCCGGCGGATACGACGGATCCAGCGGCACGTATGCACCACCCGCCTTCAACACCCCCAACAGCGCCACAACCAGTTCCACCGACCGTTCCAGCGCGACGCCTACCTTTACATCCGGACCGACGCCCAGCTTGCGCAGACGATGCGCCAGGCGGTTCGCTCGCGCGTTCAACTCGGCATAACTCACATGGCCTTCGCCGAAGGCGGCCGCCCTGGCATGACTCACGCGATGTTCGCCAAAGGCGACGGCGATTGCCTCGGGTGTGCGTTCCACCTGTGCTTCGATGGCCCGATGAACCGGATCCAGATGTCCGTAGGGGTCGTCCGTCCTGCTCAGCGCCAACAGGGCCGATCGCTCCCGCTCGCCCAATACGGACAGGTCACCCAGCGGCAGGTCGCTGCGCGCGACCAGCGCTTCGAGTACGGTCACGTACCGAGCGCCCAGCCTGTGCATGGTCCTTGGCTCGAACAGCTCCCGCGCATAGGCAAAGTTCGCCTGCAGCGTGCCGTCTTCATTCTCGGCGGTGTTCAGCATCAGATCGAACTGCGCCGTACGCTCGCCCAGTGCGTAGCTCTCGACCGCCAGGCCCGGCAAGCCCCTGATCGTCACTTCGTCCGTACGCTGGTGGTTGTGCATCACCTGGAACAAGGGCGTATGGTCCAGGCTGCGCTGCGGCTGCAACGCTTCAACCAGCACGTCGAAGGGCAAGGCCTGGTGGGCCTGTGCACCCGCCATACCGCGCTTGACCGACGCCAGCACCGCGGCCAGCGCCATCCGTCCTGTGAACTGCGTACGGATCACCAGCGTGTTGACGAAGAAACCGATCACGCCTTGGGTCTGCGCCAGGTCACGGTTCGCATTCGCGATCCCCACCCGGATGTCCGCCTGCCCCGTGTACCGGTGCAGCAATACCTGCAGCCCTGCCAATAGCACCATGAATGGGGTGGCGCCATGCGTCTGCGCCAGTTTGCGAATGTTCCGCGATAGCTCGGCCGGCAGTGGCACCGCGGTCTGCGCCTCGGTGTAGGCGCTCAGTGACTGCCTGGAATGATCGTAAGGCAGCGCCAATACCGGATGATCCGCGCCCAGGTACTGTCGCCAATAGACCAGTTGACGCGCCTGCTCGCCCGCCTCCAGCCAGCGGCGCTGCCACAACGCGTAATCGGCATATTGGACAGGCAGGGGCGGCAGCTCCAAGCGGCTTGCCCGATACGCCTGGACGAACTCCGCGAGCAACACTTGGATCGACCAGCCATCGGACACGATATGGTGCATCGATACCAGCAATACGTGCTCGCCCGCGGAGAGTTTGGCTACCGCTACCCGCAATAAGGGCCCTGCTTGCAGATCGAAGGGGCGACGGCCGAATTCCCCGGCCAGCGCGCGCAAGCGCTGCTCGGCGTTCGCGCCGCGATCACTATCGGTATCGGTATCGGTATCGGTATCGGTATCGGTATCGGTATCGGTATCGGTATCGGTATTTGCCTCCGCGCCGACGGCGACATCGGCGCGCGCCGACAGGTCGATCGTCGCATACTCGTACGGCAGCGACCCGTGAATGATCTGTACCGCCGTGCCGTCGGCCTGCTGCGTAAACGTCGTGCGCAGCGACTCATGACGCGCCACCAGCGTCTCGAAGGCCGCCCGCACGGCGTTCGCGTCCAGCTCGCCCTGCAAACGCAAACCGCCGGCGATGTGGTAAGCACTACCCTCCGGTTGCAGATTCCACAGGAACCACAATCGCTGCTGCGCATGAGACAGCGGCAGTCCGTTCCGTTGCGATTCTTCGATGACGGGGATGGCCGCTACGGCCGCTCGGCCATCCAAAGCCGCGGCCAATGCCTGCAAGGTCTGATGCTCGAACACCTGCCGCACGTCGACCGGTAGGCCGGACCGTTGCGCCGCCGACACCACCTTCAAGCTGAGAATGGAATCGCCGCCGAGTTCGAAGAAATTGTCCTGGCGGCCAACGCGCTCCACGCCCAATACGTCTTGCCAGATCCGCGCCAGTGCTTGTTCGGCTTCGCCCTGTGGCGCTTCGTAGCCCTGCGAGGCGAACTCTGGCGCTGGCAAGGCCTTGCGATCCACCTTGCCATTGGGCGTCAGCGGTAGCACCGCCAACACCACGATCGCCGACGGCACCATGTAATCCGGCAGGACGGCACCCAGCTGGGCCCGCAGTTGCTGGCCGTCCAGCACCTGGTCGGTTTCGGCAGGAGCGCCGCCCGCTCCAGCGATAACGTCACCGGCTTGGGCGTTCTCGCCGCCGGCTTCAGCAAGGAGATAGCCGGCTTTGGCAGTGACGTAGCCCACCAGCCGCAAACCGGACGGAGCCTCTTGTGCCGTGACCACCGCTTCCCTCACGCCGGCCTGCGCTTGCAGCTGCGACTCCACTTCGCCCAGCTCGATGCGAAAGCCGCGGATCTTCACCTGGTGGTCGATCCGGCCCAGGTACTCCAACTGGCCTTGTTCATTCCAGCGGGCCAGGTCGCCTGTGCGGTACAGCCTGCCGCCTTCTTCGCCATAGGGGTCCGGCACGAAGCGCTGGGCCGTCAAGTCAAAACGGTTCAGGTAGCCGCGCGCCAACCCGGCACCGGCCACATGCAACTCGCCCGCCACGCCCGGCGCCGCCAGGTTTCCTTCGCCATCGAGTACGTATAGTCCCAGGTCCGGTATCGCCCGGCCTACGGGGCTGCGTTCGCCCGCCACATCCGCGGCCAGGATCGGACGGTACGTCACATGCACCGTCGTCTCGGTGATGCCGTACATATTCACCAACCGTGGCTGCGTGTCGCCGTAATGGGCGATCCACGGCTCCAGCGTCCGCGGGTCCAGGGCTTCGCCACCGAAGATCACCGCCCGCAACGACAACCCGCCGTCGTACACACCGGGCACTTGCATCAGTTGCCGGAATGCCGAGGGCGTCTGGTTCAACACCGTCACGCCCTCACGGCGCAACAGCGACAGGAATTCTTGCGGCGACCGGCTCACCAGATACGGCACGACGACCAGCTTGCCGCCATGGCACAGCGCGCCAAACACTTCCCATACCGAGAAGTCGAAGGCGTAGGAATGGAACAAGGTCCAGACGTCCGCCGGGCCAAAACCGAACCAGCCCTCCGTACCCGCCAATAACCGCGCCACGTTGCGATGCGTCAGCTGCGTGCCCTTGGGCCGGCCCGTCGAGCCCGACGTATAGATCACGTAGGCCAGGTTTTCGTCGTGCAGCACGACATCGGGGTTATCGCGCGGTTCGCCGGACAGATCGTCCGTGTCCAGCACCAGGGTCTGCACCTCTTCCGTCAGCGGCAGCGATTCCAGTACGGACGATTGGGTCAGCACCAGCGCCAGCCCGCTGTCGGCCATCATGTAGGCCAACCGGTCCGCCGGATACGACGGGTCCAGCGGCACATACGCCGCGCCCGCCTTGAGGACGCCGAGGAGCGCCACCACCAGATCGAGCGACCGTTCCAAGGCCACACCGACCTTCACTTCCGGACCCACGCCCTGCTTCCGCAAACGATGCGCCACGCGGTTCGCCAGCGCGTTCAGTTCGCCGTAGCTCAACCGCGCGTCGTCGCACGTCAGCGCGATCGCATCGGGTCGGCGCGCGGCCTGCGCCTCGATCCGGCGATGCACGGGCTGCGCGCTATGCCAGCATTCAGTGGCGCTGCCCCATTCGATCAGCCGGCTCGCGTCATCCTGGGCGGGCAATACAGTCTCGCCAATCGTGGCTTCCGGTCGATCGGCAAAGGCGCGCAAGGCGCGTAGCCAATCCTGAACGATGCGGCCAGCGACCGCGTCATCGATGCGTCCGTCTGCGTACGTGAGCATCGCCTGTGAACCTTGGTCCGCCTCTTCACGCACATCCAGCGCAAGATCGAACTGCGGCATGATGGGCGCGACGGGATGCGCCAGGCAACGCCAGCCGGGCACACGATTCAACGCCCGCAAATCGGTGCGCAGGTGATTGAAAACCACCTGGAACAAGGGATTGCGGCTGGCATCCCGGCCCGGATGCAGTGCCTCGACGATCAGGTCCAGCGGCGTGGCCGCGTGGCGGCGGGCATCCAGCAAGGTCCGGAATACGCTGCTGAGCGTGTCACGCAACGAGGTCGCGCCACTTAGGCGCATCCTGACAGCGTGGGTGTCGATCAGGAACCCGACAGGCCCTTCGCGTCCGTCCAGACCGCCACGCGACATCGGCACACCGATGCTGATGTCGGTGTTGCCGGAATTCAAGCGCAACGCCAGATAGAAGCTGGCCAGCAGCACCGTGGCCGGGGTGACCGCCGCTTCGCGTGCGGCGCGGTGCACGCCAGCCAGCAGCGCCGGATCCAGGTCCAATGCGATGCTATGTGCCCGCGCGCCATGCGCTCGCGCGATCGTTCCTGTCCCGTCTTTGGCGCGTCCGCTGAAATCCACTGTCCGCGGCGCGTCGCCAAGCTGCTGCTTCCAATAAGCGATTCCTGCTGTCAGGCCAGGATCTGCTTGCGTGACGCCATTCGCGAGCGCCACCGGCGCATCAGGCAGCGCAGGGACATCAGGCAGCGTAGGCGCGACATTGGCCAGGCCGGCACGATAGCAATGCGACAACTCATCCACCAGCAGCTGCATGGACCGGCCATCTGCGATGATGTGATGCAGTACCAGCAGGAATACGTGCTGGCCCGCGCCGAGATCGAACAAGGCGGCGCGCCATAGCGGCGGCCGGGTCAAGTCGAAAGGCTCGCTAATCACGGACGCAATGCGCTCGTCCAGCGTGGCCTGGCCGTTGGCAACGGGGCTACTGTCGCTGTTGTTGCTGTTGCTGTTGCCGGTCGCAGCCTCACTCAGGTCCACCCGGCGCCAAGGCAGTTCGACGCTATCCACTACCGCCTGCGACGGGCCTTCTTCGCCGTCGATGAACACCGTACGCAGCGCTGCGTGGCGCGCTGCTAGATACGTCAGACTACTGCGCAGCAGGTCCTCATCGACAGCCCCTTCGATCCGTACCGCGGCCGGAACATGGTAAGCGCAGCTGTCCGCATCCACCTTCCACAAAAACCACTGTTGGCGTTGGCCCGGCGTCAGCGCGACGGGGCCGACGGGGCTGGCTGGGTCGGCGCCACCCACAGTACCAACGGAGCCGCCGGAGGCGACGGGGCCAGCTGGCACCGCAGCGCCAGGCGCTTCAGCCCCCGGCGTGGCAGTGGCCCTCTGGCGAACCATGGCCTCGATGCGCGACGCTGCCTGGTCCAGCACGGGCGCCTCGAAAAGATCGGCCGGACCATAGTCGACATCCCATAACTGGCGCACACGCACCGCCAGCTGTACGCCTTGCAGGGAACTTCCGCCCAGACCGAAGAAGTTGGCCTGCGCCCCCCGCAGCGGCGTGCCGAGAACCTCCGCCCACACTTCGGCCAGCCGGCGCTGCGTGTCGTTGCGCCAGCGATCCGCGAACGCCGGCGCCGCGCCAGCTTCGGCGGCGGTGGCGATACCGATGGCGATGGCGGTGGCTTCGGCCGCGCCAGCACCAGCGTCAGCCTCGACACCACCCACATCGAACTTACCGCCGGCATACACCGCATAACTGTCCAGCGTGCATTCCAGATACCCCCGCTTGACCGCGCCGCGTTGCAGTTTCCCGCTCGACGTCTTGGGCATCGCGCCCGGATTCAACAAGACGGCGGCGGCCACCGGCTCTCCATGGGCGACGCTGACGATCTCATTGAGCATCGCCACGATGGCCTGCGGGCTGGCCAGCTTCTGACTGCGGTACGCAATCTCCAGCGCCAGGCCGATTCCCTCGCGGCCCTCCGTCTCCACCGCGAATGCGGCAACCCTACCCTTGCGAGCCAGGTCGAACTCCGCTTCGACGGCTTGTTCGACATCCTGCGGATAGATGTTCTGGCCCCGTACGATGATCAGGTCCTTGAGACGTCCGGCCACGTACAACTGACCCGCGTGCACGAACCCCAAGTCGCCCGTGCGCAGCCAGCGCCCCGTGTCCTGCTCGACGAAACTGTGCGCTGTCGCCTGCGGATTGCGCCAATACCCCGCGGCAACGCTAGGCCCGGAAAACCATATCTCGCCCAAGCGCCCGTCAACGCACGCCTCTCCGGATGCCGCATCGACGATACGCAGCGCGTGTCCGGCCGCGACCTCGCCGCACGCGACCTGGCGCGGGGCATCGACCTGCTCGATTGCGCGACCGCCCGCAATCGCGGCGCTGTCGAAGCCCGGCGCCGTCACACCGCCGCCCGCCGCGACGCCCGTCACCAGCAACGTAGCCTCTGCCAACCCATAGCAGGGGTAGACCGCCCCGGCAGCGAACCCCGCCCCCCCGAAACGGTCCGTGAACGCCGCCAGGGTGTCATAACGCACCGGCTCGGATCCGGAAAACGCCAGCCTCCAGCTCGACAGATCCAGCTGGCGCAAAGCGCCGTCGCTGACCCGATCCACGCACAGGCGGTAGGCGAAATCCGGGCCGCCCGATATGGTCGCGCGGTGGCGGCTGATCGCTTCCAGCCAGCGCACGGGACTTTCCAGGAAGAACCTCGGTGACATGAGCACCAGGGGAATGCCGCGGTAGAACGGCTGCATCAGCGTGCCGATCAGCCCCATATCGTGGTACAGCGGCAACCAGCTGGCGAACACGTCGCCGGCGCCCACTTCCAAGCGTTCCTGGATGGCGCTTTCGTTGGCCATCAGGTTGCCGTGCGTCACCATCACGCCCTTGGGGTCGGAGGTGGACCCGGACGTATACTGCAGAAAAGCCAGATCTTCCAGGTTGGCGCGCACGGGCGTATAGCTGTCCGCCGCGGGCAACGCGTCGACAGCCACCACGGCGGCGTCCGGCGCGATCTCGCGCCATTGCGCCTGCCGGTCGCGCATCAGCGCGGCCGAAGTCAGTACGCAGCAGGCACCGGCATCCGCGGCGATGATACGCAGCCGGTTCAGCTGCGCGTCCTTGCCGGATTCCGGCGGGAAAGCGGGCACCGCGACGACCCCCGCATACAGGCAGCCAAAGAACCCCGCCACGTAGTCGATACCGCTGTCGAGCAGGAGCATGGCGCGCTCCCCTGGCTGCGCGACCTGCGCCAAGGCCTGCGCCACGGCGAGCGCGCGCTGGTGCACTTGCGCGTAGGTATACGCGTGGTCGCCCGCGCCGTCGACGCAAACCAGGGCAAGCTTGGCGGCCTGCGTGGCGGCCGCCTGGACCAGGCGCGTCGCCATGGTGTCCACTGTCTTAAGCATGCAAGCCACTCCGCAGCGAAGACAGCGCCCCGTGAACGCTGTCGAGGAAAGCGGGATGCCGAATGATCCCGGCGTGATCGGTATGGATGGTCTGTACCAGCGTCGCCTCACCTGCCGACACGCTCCGCCAGCGAGCCAGATATCCGTCGACCGGCGCGGCATTGCCATTGGCGAACCACAGTGACAGCGGCGCACGCTGGCCACCGGCATGGCCGCTGGTTTCCACGACGGCGAAATGCTTGCCGACCCGGATCGCCTGCTCGAGCACGTAACGGCCCGCCTCGCCGCCTGGCACGACGGCTTGCCAGCGCTCCGCGTCTTCCTGCATGGTCCGCAGCAACGCGTCGATCTCGTCTTCCCTTACCGCGCGAGGATCGGCATCGACCGCATCGACAGCCCGTCCGCTGACGGCCCGCGCGATCTCTTCCATAGCCTGCGCGTCACGCGGCGAGGCGTCCACCAGGCCGAGGAAAGCCACTTCCTCCCCCATGGCTTCCAGCACGAAGGCCATCTCCCGGGCAATCCAGCCGCCGCTGGACCAACCCAGCAAGTGGTAAGGGCCGTGAGGCTGCACCTGGCGCAGGCGCCGCACATAGTCTTGCGCCGTCTCGACCAGGCTCGCCGGCCACCATTGCGCCTCGGTGTAGAGCGGCGATTGAATGCCGTAGACCGTGGCCACGCCTTCGAGGCGCCTGGCCAGGGCGCGGTACTCCGCCACCAGGCCATAACCGGGGTGAACCGCGAATAGCGTCAGGCGGCCGCCCGGCGCATTGAGCGGGAATAGATTGGACGGAATGCCAGGCGACTGCGCATCCAGGTGCGCCGCCAGCGCCGCCACCGTCGGCTGGACGAACAGGCTTTCCAGCGAAAACGCGGCGATGCCATGGCGGCTCGCCAGCGAAGCGACGGTCAAGGCCTTGAGCGAATCGCCGCCGGACTGGAAGAAATCGTCCCGTGTACCGATGTCATCGCGCTGCAGAACCTCACGCCAGATGGAAAGGAGCTGAGCTTCCATCTGGGTCGCGGGTCCGGTGCCGTGCCGCGCGCGACCGGTCTGCTCGGGATCGGGCAGCGCCTTGCGATCGATCTTGCCGCTAGGCAGCGCCGGCAGCTCCATCAGCTTCACGATGATGGCCGGCACCATGTATGCCGGCAGCACGGCAGTCAGAGCCCCGCGCACGGCATCCGCTTGCGCCTCGCCGACGATGTACCCGACCAGGCGCGGGTCGGATGCCGCCCCCCGCAACTCGGCGGCCGCCGCGCGCACGCCAGGCTGCGCGCGCAGGGCCATTTCCACCTCGCCCAGCTCGATACGGAATCCGCGCAACTTCACTTGCTGGTCGATACGGCCGAGGAACTCGATCGTGCCGTCCTCCTGCCGCCGGCACAGGTCCCCCGTCCGGTACAGGCGTCCGCCGGCGCCGTCAAAGGGATCCGGTACGAAGCGCTCGGCGGTCAGCCCCGGCCGCTCGACATAGCCCCGCGCCACCGTGGCGCCACCCATGCACAGTTCGCCCAGTCCACCCACCGGCGCTTCGTTGCCATAGGGATCCACCACGAAGGCCGTGCGCGACGGGAACGGCGCGCCTATCGGCGAGGCCACATGGTGGATGTCCACGGGCGTCGTCTCCCGGTACATGCAGGCCACCGTGGTTTCGGTGGGACCATAAAGATTGTCGAGCCGGATATGGGACAGCGGCCCTGACTGCCACTGAGCCAAGGCATCTCCCGGCAGGGCTTCACCACCAACCGTGATCTGCCGCAGCGCCAGGCGGGCAGGATCGGCGGGTTCGCGCAGCCAGCGCTGCCAGTAAGCGGTAGGAATGCGCGCGAAGGTGACGCCATACTCGACGAGATGCCTGTTGATGCTGTCGAAATCCCAGGGACGCGGACCGCGCATGACCACCTCGCCGCCCTGCAGCAGCGCGGGCAGCATTTCATGCAGGGCCACATCGAAGGCCAGCGTGGACGACTGCAATTGCCGGTCCGCGTCGGTGATGCGGTAGGTCGCCAGGAAGTCGTTCAGGTGATGGCTGAGCGCACCGTGGCTGATCGCCACGCCCTTCGGTTTGCCGGTAGAGCCCGAGGTGTAGATGACATACGCGAGTTGCTCCGGGTGCACGGCGATGTCGATTGGCGCGGCGGATTCGTCGTCCACGTCGTCGACCGCAACCGTGCCGTGTTCGGCCACCAGGCCGTTGCCGTTGCCATCCGCGACGATCCAACCTATGCCCGCGTCGTCCACCATCCCCTGCAAGCGCGCTTGGGGCAGCTCCGGATCCAGTGGCACGAAAGCCGCACCCGACTTCATCACGCCGAGCACCGCTGCGATCACCGCGGGCGAGCGCGCCAGGTGGATGCCCACGCGCAGGTCGGGCCCTACGCCCCGCTTCTGCAGACGCCGCGCGATCCGGTTGGACCAGGCATCCAGCTGCGCATAGCTCAAGGACTGGCCGTCGCACACGACCGCGCGTCGACTTCCCGCCACAAGCGCACGTACGGCGAAGCGCGCGGCCACGGCCTGGAACGGGTGCAACGTCAGCTCGGCGGGTCGCGCAGGCACGGGCAATGCCAGATCCCCGACAAACTGCACGTCTGGCCGTGCCAGCTGGCTCAACATGCTTTTGTAATCGTCAAGCAGACGGGAAGCCTGTTCGTCGGAAATCCGGGACCGGTCCCACTTCCACCTGATCGACACCGCCGCATTCGGCACCACGGCGATGGCCAGGGGATAGTGCGTCTTCTCCACCGCGACGACGGCGTCGATGCCGACGTCATAATCGCCCTCACGAATTTTCTCGTCGACCGGATAGCTTTCAAAAACAAGCAATGAATCGAACAAAGCCTGCGACGAACGTCCCAGCCACTGCTGCACATCCGCCAGCGAGGCGTGTTCATACTGCCGCAGCTGGCTGTTATGGTCTTGCAAAGCCGCCAACCACGCCCCTAGAGGCGCATCGGCCGGCACGCCGAACCAGATCGGCATCGTATTGATGAACAGCCCCAGCATCCTGTCGGCCCCGGGCAGATCGGCGGGCCGGCCGGATACCGTAATACCGAAGGCGACCTCACGGCGGTTACCGTGGCGTGCCAGCACGGCGGCCCAGGCGGCCTGCATGACGGTATTCAGGGTGACCTTGTGCTTCTTCGCCACCTCACGCAGCGCATCGCTGGCCTCGACTCCCAGGCTTTCCTCGACCTTGACGGTGCCAGTGGCCGCGGACGCCAGCCGTCCATCGGCAAGCAGAAGCGCCGGATCTTCATGGGCACGCGCCACGCCTAGCCACCACTCACGCGCATCAGGCTGCTGCTGCTGCCAGGCGATGTAGTCCCGGTAGCGTGGCGCGCTGGGCAGCGCCGCGCTTTCTCCCCGGCACAGCGCGCCATAGATATGCATGACTTCGCCCATGAGCTGTCCGACACTCCAGCCGTCCAACAGCGCATGGTGATCCGTCCACACCAGGTCATGCCCACCGTCGGGCCGCAAGAACAGCGCGCAGCGCAGCAGGGGCGCACGGTGAATGTCAAAGCCACGCGCCACGTCGTCCTGCATCCACGCGCGCAGGTTTTCCTCGTACCGCGCCAGCACCAGCGCCGACCAGTCCTGCTCGACGTAAGGTAGCGCCACCGACCGATGCACCACCTGCAATGCCTGTCCGCCTTGCCCCAGATCGAAATGCGTGCGCAGCACAGGGTGGCGTGCCACCGCCGCCTCCCACGCCGCGCGCAACCGCGCTCGTTGCAAGCGGCCGCGCAAGGTCAGCCGCTTCTGATTCACATAGACGCCTGCGCCGGCCTGCAGCAGGCTGTGGAACAGCATGCCCTGCTGCACCGGTGTGGCCGGATAGATGTCCTCCACGTCGGCCAGGTCCAGATCCAGGCGTTGCAGTTGCGCCTGCGTCAACCCTGCCAAGGGAAAATCCGCCGCCGTCGCGCCTGCCGGTGCCTGCGCGCAGTGTTGGATGAGTACCCGCAGCCGCTGAACGAACGTGTCGGCCAAGGCCTTCGTCCGGCCGGCGTCCAGTACATCCCCACGGAAGTCCCACCGCAACGACAGGCGCCCGGCGGCGATCATGCCGTTGATGTCCAACGCCATGTCCGAGACCAGACCCGGCGCTTGCGACGCCCCGCCCGATTCACTGGCGAAGCGGAAACGGCCCTCCGGCGCCAGGCTCTGATCGAACTGGCCCAGATAGTTGAAGCCGACCAGCGGCCGTGGCAGATCAGCCAGCTGCTGCGCCAGCAGCCCGAAATGCATGCCGCGCGCCGGTACCGCGCGCAACTGCTCCTTGACCGCGATGATGGCGTCTCGTGGATTCTCTCGAACGCTCAAGCACAGCGGATACTGCGTGGTGAACCAGCCTACCGTGCGGCTCGTATCCAGGTCGTCCTGCTGCCCCAAGGGTTCACGTCCATGTCCTTCCAGCGCTACCAGCAGGCCGTCCCCCGTGCTCCAGCCGTCCAGCGTCTGCGCCAACGCCGCCAGCAGCAGCACTTCCACGCCAGCGCGATAGGCCCGCGGCGCCTCGCGCAGCAATTGCCGCGTCTCGGCCTCGTCCAGCGCCACCACCAGCGAGCCGCCCTCATCCAGCCGCCCCACCTCGGGCACGCGTCGCTGCGAGCTGGCGCCCGCCAGGGCGTCGCGCCACCATTGCGTCTCGGCCTGCACGGCTTCGCTCTGCCCATGGGCCAGCAGCCGCTGCACCCAGACGCTCCATGGCGTGTTCGGCGGCAAGCGCAAGGGTTGGCCAGCCGCCGCCTGTTCGTAGCCCTGCTGCAGTTCCTCCAGCAGCACCCGCCACGACACGCCGTCGACCGCCAAATGATGGATCGCCAACAACAGGCGGGCCTGGCCGTCCAGGATGAAATAGCCCGCCCGCAGCAGCGGCCCGTGTTCGATATCCAGCCCCGCCTGCAGCGCTGTGCCCATGCTTGCAAGCGCGCACTGCCAGTCATCCCGTTGGCGCAGATCGTGCACCGCCAGCACCCGCGCCGTCTCGGCGGCGGCCACGCGTTGGCGCCATTGGCCTGATCGGCCTGCTGAATCGCGTACGAAGCGCAGACGCAGGGCATCGTGTGCGGCCACCAAGGCAGCGAGCGCATGTTCCAGCGCGGTGATCTCCAGGCCCTGCGGCATGGCGAGCAACACCGACTGGTTCCAATGCGACAGCCCTTGCGGGAACCGCTCGAAGAACGTGCGCTGGATAGGCGTCAATTCGAGCGTTTCGGTTATTTCCTCGTAGCCGCTTTCCTCCGCCACATCCTGTGCGACGCGCGCCAACCCGGCAACGGTAGGATGTTCGAACAACTGGCGCGGTGTCAGCTTGAGCCCGGCGTGGCGCGCGCGTGCCACCATCTGCAAGCTCAGGATCGAATCACCGCCCTGCTCGAAGAAGTCATCGGCAACACCCAGGTCGTCACGCCGCAGCACCTCGTTCCAGACTTTCAGCAGCGTGGCTTCCCGGGGCGAACGGGGCGCAAGCGCTTCCCGCTGCCGGATGCCGCCAGGCTCGGGTAAAGCCTTGCGGTCCACTTTGCCGCTGGGCAAGAGCGGCAGCCGATCCAGGCAGACATATACCGAAGGCGCCATGTGGCTGGGCAGACGGGCCGCCACGCCTTCGCGCATGGCACCCTCTTGCGCCGCGCCAGTGATATAGGCCACAAGGCGTTTTCTGTCCGCCTCGCCGCGCAGTTCCACCACCGCTTCGCGCACGCCCGGCACCGCGCGCAGGACGGCCTCGATCTCTCCCAGTTCTATGCGGAATCCGCGCAGCTTGACCTGCTGGTCCATGCGCCCAAGAAAGTCGATATCGCCATCTTCGCGCTGACGGCACAAATCGCCGGTCCGGTACATGCGCGCGCCATCTTCGCGGAAAGGATCCGGGATGAACTTTTCGGCGGTCAAGGCGGGGCGGTCCAGATAACCGCGCGCAACCGTGTCGCCGCCCACGCATAATTCGCCCAAGCCGCCGATCGGTGCTTCATTGGCGTCGCCATCCATCACGTAGGCGCTGCGCGAGGGATAGGGCTGACCAATGGAAACGATAGGCTGGTTCGCGTCAGCCGGCGCCGTGCGCCGGTACATGCAAGCCACCGTGGTTTCCGTGGGGCCGTACAGATTGTCCAGGCGCACATGCGCCAAGGCGCTCTGCTGCCAGCGCTGCAATGCATCGCCGGGCAAGCCCTCTCCCCCAACCGTGATCTGCCGTAGCGCCGCCAGCGTGTCGGCCCGCGGCAGGTCGCGCAGCCATTGCTGCCAGTATGCCGTGGGGATGCGGGCGAAGGTCACCTGCTGGTCGGCCAGGCAGCGGCTGGTTTCTTCCAAGGTCCAAAGCCGGTTGCCGCGCATCTCGACCTGCCCACCCTGCATCAGCGCCGGCAGCATTTCATGCAAGGCCACGTCGAAGTTGATGGTCGAGGACTGGAACTGCTTGTCCGCGTCGGTGATGCCATATGTGGCGATGAAATCATCCAGGTGCAGGCTCAGCGCACCCTGGGTGATGGCCACGCCCTTGGGCATCCCTGTCGATCCCGAGGTATAGATGACGTAAGCCAACTGATCCGGCAGCACGGCGACCTCCGGCGGCAAGGCGGACTCGCCGTCCACGTCCGTCACCAGCGTGATATGCCGTATTCCCGACGGCCCCACCAGGCCGGCCACGCACTGCATTGCACCCTCGTCTCCGACCACGTGCTCGATGCCGGCATCGGCCACCATGTAGGCAAGCCGATCCGCGGGATAGTCAGGATCGAGAGGAACGAAAGCCGCGCCGGACTTCAGGATCCCCAGCAAGGCCGCCGGCAATGCCGCCGCGCGGCGCACGCACAGGCCGACGCGCGCCTCGCGCCGCACGCCGACACGCACCAGGCGCTGAGCGATGCGATTGGCCCATTCATCGAGTTCGCCGTATGTCAGGCGCTCGCCTTCACAATGGACCGCGGGCGCGTCAGGCTGCGCCTGCGCGCGCCTGCCGATGCGCGTCGCGACGGGATCGAAGGGATACGTCGTGCGCGCGGCATGGATGGCATCGGGAACGCCAAGCCGAATCTCGCCCAAGGCCAGGGTGCCGCGCGCAGCAGCGATCTGGCTCAGCAATTCGACGTAGTGATCGAACATGCGCTGCACCACGGGCTTGTCGAACACGTCGCAGGAATAGTTGAACGCCAGCGACAGCACGGAGGCGTCGAAGGCCTGCAATACCAGATCGAAGCGCGACGACTCCAGACCTGCATCCAGGCCGCTTACCGTCAGCTCAGGCAGCGTCAGCGAGCTTCGGTCAGCCACGCCGTAACTGAACATGGCCTGGAACAGCGGCGAGTGGCTGAAGCTGCGGGTCGGCTGCAAGGCTTCGACCAACTGGGCGAAAGGCAGATCCTGGTGCTCATGCGCTTCCAGCACGCGGGCCCGTATTTGCGCGACCAGGTCTTCGAAACCCGGCAATCCCTCTACTTCACCGCGGATGACCAGCGTATTGACGAAGAATCCGATAAGCGCTTCCGTATCCACGCGATCGCGACCCGCGACCGGGATGCCGACCCGTATATCCTTCTGGTTGCCATACCTTGTCAGCAACAGCATGTAGGCCGCCAGCAGCACGACGAACAGCGTGGTGTCGTACTTCCTGGCGACCTGCCGCAGCCCTTGGTCGACGTCGCGGTCCAGCACACCATGCACCCTGCCGCCCTCGGCGCTGCGCAGGCCGGTACGCCGGCGCGTATAGGGCAGCTCCAGCACCGGATGCTCGTGGCCCAGGCGCCGGGTCCAGTAATCCAGCTGCCGCGTAAGCGAGCCGTCGTCCAACCATTCACGCTGCCAACGCGCATAGTCCCCGTATTGGATGGCCAGCGGCACCCCATATGACGCGGCCACGTTCGCCGGCGCGCCGGCGCCACCCTCGTACGCCGTCGTCACATAGGCATGGACGAACTCTTTCTTCAACAGGTCCATGGACCAGCCGTCGGAGACGATGTGATGCACGCAGAAGTGCAGCACGTATTCGTCCGGCGCCAGACGGAACAACGCGACTTGCAGCAAAGGCCCCTGGCGCAGGTCGAAAGGCTGGCGCGCCAGCGCCAACAGCTGGCGCCGCAGTTCCTGTTCACGAACCTCGTCTTCCAGTCCCGACAGATCGTGCTCCTGCCAGCCGTAGCCGGCATCCCCGACGATCTGCCACGCAATGCCGTCCACCTCTTCGAACCGCTTGCGCAAGGCCTCGTGCCTGAGCGAAATCCGCTGCAGTGCCTGCCGCACCGCCGCCACGTTCAACTTGCCGGCCAGTTTCACCGCGCCGGAAATGTTGTACGCCGCGCTGGCAGGATCCAGGCGCCACATGAACCAGAGCCGCTCTTGCGCGTGCGACAACGGAAAACGCGAGTCGCGATCCGGGAAGCGTGCGATGGGAAACTGGATGGGATCGATGCCCGCGTCGCGTATCCGGGCGCGGAACTCGCGCCGCTTCTCCTCTGACAGCGCGACATAAGCGAGGGAAAAAGATCTCAGCTCGTCGTGGGACTGCTCGGGTACCTGTGCCATCTGTTCGATTCCCTACACCCCACCGGGGGGTTCCTTGCCTTGCCATGGACATCCCGCGCTGACCCGCCGGGCGTGACTTACCTGCTTTCTTCCTCCGTGGAAGGCACGGCTTCCTCTTCCTGAATGATCATCATTCCATTTTTTGCGGAAATGGAATCTTGCTCTGCCGACGAAGCACGGCGGCTCAGGAAGGGGCATCTGTCCGCCTGGGGTGAATTGTCGTCGGGCAGAAAGTATTGTTGCCACTCCAGGTTGCCTGGGTCCCCGTAGAAACCGAGACTGGGATGGGCAGGCAGCTCGTCCCATTCCAGCAGGCGCCGGCGCACTTCATTGCGGGCCTGGGCACCGATCACGCGATTCGTGACCTTATCGACGAAGACGCTGCGCGGTTGGAACAGGAGCACCATGCCCGCCCCCAGATTGCGGCTATGCCGCGCCCGGAACGACGGGCAAGCGCACACCACGAACATCTGCAAGGAAGCAAAGGTGAATTCCCAGGCTGGATCCGCCGGATCCGGCTGCGACAACACCGCGGGATCACGGTCATGCTCGTGCAGGTACTGCAGCGATTTCCAGAAATCGCCGTGGTACTCGGCGTGACTCAAAGGCCGCGAATCCGGTTCGAAGAATATGGCGATATTGTTCTTCTGGTATTGGGGCTGCACGGACAACTCCGCGAACTTTCGCATCGTGTCGGGCAACAGCGCGATGTCCTTGCCCCGCACATACGAATAGAACATCTCGCCGCGCCGTTCGGCCTGGGTGCCGAAATAGCACGGGTAGCGGGGATGCATGACGCTCTCGCGCAACGTGGCATACGATGTCTCGAGCCAGGGCGGCAAATCGGTCGGTCCGATCTCGCTACCCAGAATCACCCGCTGCCGCCAATCCAGCACCTGCGATCGCTCATCGGACTGAACTTTCTGTTCCTGCATGCCACCCTCCGCAATTGCACTGTCGGCGTGCCCCGTCGCGGGTTGCCGGTTCGCGTCATTCGGACCTGATGGTCCTAGATGGTCCTGGATGTTCCTAAGCTGGCACGGCAGGCCGTTCCGCTGCCGTCAGCAGTTCATTGATCCATTCGTCCGGGATGATGGGCTGGTGGTAGGTGCATTCCTGCGACACCACTGTGGAACCGTGCAGGCGCCCATCTGGAATCAACACCATCTCGCCCGTCGCCAACGGCAGCTTCATGCCCAGGTTGCCCCAGAACAGCATGTCGCCTTCTTCGATGACCACCAGCCTGTGATCGCTATGCACATGGGTCGTCGAGCACATCTCACGGGGCTCGACGAATGTTTCCCGGTCGATTCCGGGGCATTCCGCCTGGATCCGCTTCTCGATTTCCCTGGCCCATTGGCAGTAGCGCGGAATGGCCGACAACCAGCGCAACTGCTCGCCCAGGTCCCAGCGTGCGCGCTCGGCCAGCCGCACCGCCATGCCCAGACCCTGGCCCAGGCGATACAACGCGGCTGCGCCATTGTGCTGCTGTACCGCGTCCGCGCTACGGCGCAACCTGGCCTTTACGTCTGCCAGCAATTGCGCTGCGTCGGCGGCCGGCCCGCTGTTGCGCACCCAGTGCGGGCATGCTTGGGCGAGCGCCAGACCGAAAGCCAGCCATTCGGTCTCCGCGACGAAAGACGCCCCGAGCAAGGCGAACGCATGATCCGGCCGCGAGCCCAGGGCATGCAATAGATTGGTCTTGGCCAGGCTCGTGGGCAGATAGAACTGCCAATACGAGTGAGGCTTGCGATCCACGCCCAGCATCGCGGCGACCTGGCCCAGTAGCGCATCATCAAGCACACCCGATCCCAGGCTTGGCCTGTCCGCCGGCGCGACGCTGGCGAAGTAGCCCGACGCGGCAGCGCGCTCGACCGGCAGGCGGCGCGAGGCGGCCAGCGCCCACTGCTGGATCAGGATGAAACGCAGGCCATCTTCGAGATAATCATTGCGCAGCAGCATGGCGAACAAGTCTTTCCAGTGCGTCAATTGCGCTTCGAACAAGGCATCGACGGCAGCCGCGTGACCCGTGGGCCCCTGCTGCGCATAGGTGTCGTCGGCGAGATAGGAAAAGGCGTAGCTTTCCAGATAGGGTCTGATGCGCTGGGCCGCCACCTGGTTGCCGTCGGCATAAAACTGTTCGAAGCGCTCGAACTCCGCCGCATCGCGCGGCATGCGTGGCACCGACAATTCGTTGATGCAGAGCAGTAGCCGGTTGGTCGCCAACGAGGGCAGGCGGCTCACTGTCTCGGCCGTGATCGCCTTTTGGAACTTGAGGAAATCGAGATCTTCGGGCCGCAGTGGACGCCGATAGAAGTCCTCGTCCAGTTCCAGTTCGTCGACCACCGCGCTGCGGAACGCATCATGCGATGCGAACTGGCGGATCAAAGGCAGCACTTCGTCACGCTGCGGCTTGTGGCGCGCGAAATCGAACAGCGGCGCCAAATTAATCTTTTCCACTATCGTGCTCCCGGCCAAGCTCCGGCGCGTGCCGTATGCCCGACGATTGTTCCCCGCGACGACGTATGCACATGACGTTCAAGGCTGGCCTCGACCCTGGCGATGACGTCGTCCTGGTGGGAATTGATGAAGAAGTGATCCGCGTCCAACAGTTGAAGATCGAATGCCCCACTGGTTTCCTGCGCCCAGGCAGACAGATTGTCTGGAGATTCCATGACTTCGTCGTCCTGCGACCCGCCCAGCACCAGGACGGGACACGCCAAAGGTGGCCCGTCACCGCGCGCATAGGTGCCGCACAGATGGAAGTCGGCGCGCAGCACCGGCGCAATCAAGGCCATGAACTCGTCATTGCCCAGGATGTCGGGCGCGGTGCCATTGAGCGAAACGATTTCGTCCATGAGCTCGCTGTGCGGACAATCCAGCCATTTCGTCTCCCGTTCACGCATCGCGGGAGCAATGCACGCCGATAAGCCCATCCATACTGGGTCGACCCCATGTCGCCGCCGCAGTTCGTGAGCGAGCTTGATACCCACGAGTGCGCCCATGCTGTGGCCGAAGATCGCAAAGGGGCGATCGAGATAAGGCTCCACGTCCTGCAACAGCAATTCCATCAGGGGTTGCCATTCGTGCACGGGCGAATAGCGCATGCGTACTCCCCTGCCCGGCATATGCAAAGGTACGACGCGTATCCAGGCCGGCATCCTGTCACCCCAATGGCGATAGATCGTCGCATTGCCTCCCGCGTATGGCAATGCGAAAAACGTGATGGGCTGCATGGAAATTCCGAGGAAACCGACGGCTCAGGCGGCAGGCGCGGCGCAATCCTGTACCACCGTGGCCAAGGCCGCGGCTTCGCCGTCCATGGCCTTGCGCAAGCTCAGCGGACGCATGTCGGTCCAATGCGTTTCGATGTAGGAAAGGCATTCGGCCTTGCTGCCTTCCTTGCCCACGGCGCGCCAACCGCCCGGGATCTTGCTTTTATATGCTGGCCAGATGGAATACTGCTCTTCGTGATTGATGACCACTTTGAAGGTCATGCTTTCGTCATCCCAGCTCATGGCTTTACTCCAGGTTGAGTGGCTGAACGGCGCCGCGTAGGCACCCGCGCAGCGACGTTCGCTAAAGACAAAACGATAATCATTCCATTTGCAGCGGTATGCACTCTACTGATTGAAAAAACCGATGTCAATGGCGTTTCGCTTCGTTCATCCAATCTTCATGCGGCACCTCGGAGCAACGATCCCTGAATAATGAGAATCGTTCTACAATGCGACCGGACCTCATGTTGCCCAGCAACTGACGCGGTAACCGCAACGGTCCCTACTTCAATCAGACACAACGTCCCGACTCGCTGGAGAGCGCGAATGGTGGCCGCGAAGAGCGTGAAGCGGTGGTATTGGATACACAAATGGTCCAGCCTCATATGCACGGTATTTCTTCTGGTTATATGCTTCACCGGTTTGCCGTTGATCTTCCAAAGCGAAATCAACGACGCCGTCCTACCGGCGCGCGAGGCGGCCCCTGCTCGCCTCGCTGATGCCCAAGGGGTCAATGCCCAGGGGACCAATGCGAACGCCAGTGCCGGCATCAATGCCGTGAGTGCTGAAGTCAGTGCGGATAAGTGGGTAAGCGCTGCCCGCGCCCGCTTTCCCGGGGATTCGATAAGATCGATCACCTTCGACGATGATGAACCGGTCGCCTTCGTCGGCATGGTGCCCGCGCTGCCGCCCGCGCGCGACGATCCCAAGCTGTACCACTGGCTCAAGTTCGACACGCGCACCGCTGAACTCATCAACACTTCCGAGCAATTCCAGCAGGACCTCGGTGCGTCCAGCGCGTCCTTCATCAATAGCATCATGGGCGTGGTACGGGCCATGCACATCGACTGGTACAGCGGCCTGCCTGGCCAGCTCTTCCTCGGTTTCATGGCACTGCTCTTCGTCGCTGCCATCGTCTCGGGCACGGTGCTGTACGCGCCCTTCATGAAGAAGCTGCCGTTCGGCACCGTGCGCGCGGAGCGATCCCGGCGCTTGAAATGGCTGGACCTGCACAACCTTTTGGGCATCGTGGTGCTGGTCTGGACCGCGATCGTGGGACTTACCGGCGCCATCAATGAAATCTCCGGGCCACTCTATCGGACCTGGGCGACAAGCGACGTGCGCGCGGCCTGGGCGCCATGGAAAGGCTTGACGCCCCCTAGTCAGGCGGAAATGGCTTCCGTGCAGGGCGCGCTCGATACGACGCTGCAAGCCTTACCAGGCATGAAGGTTCGCTCGCTGATATTCCCCAACCCGCTGCTGGGAAACGACTATCACTATCTGGTAATGACCAATGGCAATACTCCCCTGAGCGAGCGTCTGGCGACCGCGGTATTGATCGATTCCAAGACAGGCCAGTTGACGAAAGTCCTGGACATGCCTTGGTATCTGCGCGTTCTTGAACTCTCCCGGCCACTGCACTTTGGCGACTACGGTGGCCTGCCCCTGAAAATACTGTGGGCTCTTTTCGATGCCGTCACGATAGCGGTGCTGGGTAGCGGCTTGTACCTCTGGTTCGCCAGGCTGAAGAACGAGCGCGAGAGAATGGGCGCGGCATCGCGCAAAAGCCGCGATGCAAGCACGACACATGTGCCCGCCGCCGACTAGCCGGCAACCCCGCCGAATACGTAGAAGTTTCAAGCGAATGCCTTCCATGGAGTGCTTGTCATGTCCGATTCTCAGCGACTTCTTCCAACGGCGGTTCGGCTGCTGCGCCCATTTGCCTGGACCGTCATCTTATCGACGGTAGCCGGCATCGCCAGCGGGATTGCAACGGCATCCCTGCTGGCTACGATCAATCGAAGCCTGTACACCTCCGACGGCATCACCAACAGCACCATCCTGGCCTTTGTCGTGCTGTTCGTCATCACGATTGCCGGTGAAATCATTTCCGACATGGGCAGCTCCACGGTCGGCCAACGGGTGATCGCCAGCCTGCGCAATGAGCTGACCGCGAAGATCCTGCGCGCGCCTATCGTGGAGATCGAGCAATACCGGCCTCATCGCATCATTACCGCGCTGAACAACGACATAGGCACCATCAGCAACTTCACGTTCGGCTTTTCCAGCTTCGCCATCGCGCTCGCGGTCACCCTAGGATGCTTCGCCTATATGGTCTGGCTGTCACCCATGTTATTCGGCATCACCTTGGCGGCCATCGTCCTGGGTGCGCTGGCCACCATTTGGGCCAGGAACAAGGGCATCCGGGGCTTCGCCGTCACCCGCAATCTGGAAGATCAGTTGCAAAGCCAATATCGGGCCATCATCGAAGGCGCGAAAGAACTGCGCATGCATCGCCCCCGCCGCATCGATATCTTCAAGAACAAGATTCAGGCAACAACCCGGAAGGCAGCAGACACCTTCATAGAAGGCATGCTGATTTTCTGCACCGCCAACGCCTTCAGTTCGGCCCTGTACTTCTTCGCCATCGGCATCCTGCTGATCGTCCATGACAAGGCCGGTAATGTGCAGGAGTCGGCTATCAGCGGCTTCGTGCTGGTCCTGCTGTATGTGCGCGGCCCGCTGGGTCAGGTAGTGGGACAGTTTCCCATGTTCGCCCGCGCCCAGATCGCCATGAAGCATCTGGCGGAATTGACCGCACGATTCGAAACACCCGAAGCAGGCATCAAGCTCGACGCCGACGACGTGCAGCCAGCCGCTATCCGTACCGTCGAATTGCGCGATGTCCGCTTTGCCTTTCCGACTGAAGCAGGCAAGGAATCCTTTTCGCTGGGCCCCATCGACCTGCGTATCGACATTGGCGACATCCTCTTCGTCACGGGCGAAAACGGCAGCGGCAAGACGACGCTGATCAAGCTGCTATTGGGTCTATACACGCCGACCGCGGGGCAAATCCTGATCAACGGCGAGCCTCTGACCGCCGCCAGCCTCGACGACTACCGGCAGTCGTTCGCGACCGTGTTCTCTGATTACTACCTGTTCGATGAGCTGAATCTGCCGCCCAGCGTGGATGTCGCCGAAGTCTCGCGCTATCTGGCGCGAATGGAGATCGCGCACAAGGTGAAGATCGAAGACGGACGCTTCAACACGACGGACCTTTCCACCGGGCAGCGTAAACGCCTGGCGCTCATCCATGCTTATGTGGAAGGACGTCCGATCCTGGTTTTCGACGAATGGGCAGCGGATCAGGACCCGGAATTCCGGCGCTTCTTCTACAACGAAATCCTGCCCGAGCTGCAACGGCAGGGGCGCACCATCATCGCCATCTCGCATGACGATCGTTACTTCCACGTGGCTGACAAGCGCCTGGTCATGCGCAACGGCGGTATCGCGGAATCGGTGCAGGAAAAGCGCGCGGACGACACCATGCGCGAGAATGCCGCCGCTTGATACGGGCCTGACCGCCGCGGCGGCTACGCGCGCGCCTTCGACGATGTCTTGGCGGCTTTTGCCGTTTTCGCGGTTCGGGATGGGGTGGGGGCGTCCGCCGGCGCCTTGGCCTTGCTCTGGCAAGCCGGGCAGATTCCATACAAGGCCAGCGCGTGGCGCTGCAGGATATACCCCAGCTGATTGGCCACCGCCTTGTGGCGGGCGATCATGGGGGCGTCGGTGAATTCGTCCACGCGGCCACAGGTGATGCACACCATGTGGTCATGCGGCTGCCCCGCATTCAGCTCATAGGTCACGCGCTCGGCGTCGAAACGGCTGCTGGACAGGACGCCCGCTTCTTCGAACTGCTGCATGACCCGGTAGACCGTGGCGATACCCAGGTCCACTTTGTTTTCCAGCAGCCGCCGGAACATCTCGTCGGCACTGAAATGCGCTACCGCGGTGCGTTCGCCGGTGCGCGCCGAGGCGTCCGACATGCTTTGCTGCGCCTCGTGAAAAACTTCCAGTATGGCTACCCGGGGCGTTGTCACCCGCATGTTCAGACTGAGCAACTCAGCCCGTATTTGGTCCTTCAAGCTCATAGATCTAGAACGCTAAATAGAACTGTGCATTGTTTTTGCGGCTCGGCGACCACCGCGAACACCTTCATTTGCCGGCAAGCTTAACATTCGCGTGCCATGCCAGCGCGGAGATTGCTGCAAGATCCTCGTATAAGGACACGAAATCAAAGGCCCGGCCACTCGGGTATTCCCTCTGCCGGCGCGGCCGGCCCGCTGGCCACGCAGCCAATATAGCCTGAAATGTCCTTCAGCCAATACAAAGTTACCGCTGCCGCGGACGCGAACCGCGTGTTACCGCGCACATCCGGCGACTGCGGGCCGTCCCGGACCAGGTCGATATCCAGTGCCTGCAATCCTTCCGTGATGCCCAGGCCCAAGGTCTTGAGCACGGCCTCCTTGGCGGTCCAGCAGCGAAAAAAACGCGCGCAGGCCTCTTCCGCCCCGGTCGTCGCCGCGCAAGAATTCAACACACGCGTTTCCTCGTCGGTGCACACCAGGGGCACGAGTCCGCGCCATTCGAAGCCTGGCTTGATGTATTCGATATCCACGCCCACGATATGGGTTCGCGATATCGCGATCAACGCTTCATGGTGGGCATGCGACACATTGAAGGACAGCGCGCCGCCGGTCGGCGGTGCCAGCTCCGGACGGCCAAACGGGCCCGCGCCAAACCGCAGGTCGGCGCCCCGCGTGCCCACATAGGCGCCAAGTAATTCCCGCAGCACCGAGCGCGTAAAGGCAAAACGGATACGGTCCGATGCGCGCAGAAAGCGACCGGCTCGTGCGCGCTCATCTTCGTCCAGGTAAGGGTATTCAGCCGCCGTGTCGGGTATCGCCACGCGCCAGACATCGACGCCGTCGGGCCAACGCCCCTCGGCAGGCAGCAAAACGGCCCTCTCGCCCATCTCGACCTCCCCATGTATTCTTGCAATCCGCCCCCATTATGATAACGGCACTCAAATGCCACCCCGAAGGATATTCCTCATGCCATCACCGGGCCGCACCCCGCTGTTTTTCGTCCTGCGTGCGAGCAAGATCACCATCCTGCTGGTCATCGCCAACATCGCCGTCTATGCCGGCCTGGGACTGCTGGACACCCGCGCGTTCGAATCGCTCAGCCAAAGCTCTTTCCTGATCGACTGGGGCGCCAATGTCCCGCCGCTGACGCTGTCGGGCGAGTACTGGCGCCTGTTCACCTCCATGTTCCTGCACGTCGGCTTCGCTCACCTGGCCATGAACATGCTGGCCTTGTGGTCGCTGGGCATCGTGCTGGAAGCACGTATGCGCTGGCCGGTGTTCCTGGGTATCTACCTGTTGTCCGGACTTTGGGGCAGCCTCACCACCGCGCTGTGGAACCAGGATGTGCTGATGATCAGCTGCGGCGCATCGGGCGCGATACTCGGCTTGTTTGGCGCCGCCCTCGCCTACGCCCTGGCTGACCGCAACAGCGGCCGCGCGCACTTCCCGATGAAGAACCTGGTGATGAGCCTGGTGCTGACTTTTGCCGCCGGCACGGTTTTCTCCATCGACAACGCGGCCCATCTGGGCGGCCTCGCCGCCGGCTTCGTGCTGGCGCTGGTGGCGCGCTATTGCGAGGATTTGCGTCCGGGGCGCGCCGCCGGGATATTGCTGCTTACCGCGATCGTCGCCGCGGCAGCGCTGGCGGGTGTCTTCCTGGACAGGCAGGACAAGGATATGAGCGACAAGCTGGCCATCGCACGCCTGCATGCCACGCTCAGGCATATCGGCTTGGGCGAACCGGCCTACGCGCTGGATGGCGCGCCGATGCTGGATGGCTGCATCGCCGGCGTGCTGCAGAACGGTGAAGCGGATAGCGGCCTCACGCCGGCACAAGCCGCCGCCAAGGTCAGCCCGCAAGCCCTGCACCAGTGCGCTGAGAGTGGCGAAAGCCGCCTGGAACTGCTGGCCAGGTTCCTGCCGCGCGAATACGCCAAGTGCCAGGCCCAGGCGGCCGACCTGCGCGCACGCGTGACCCAGGCGCCGATCCAGAAGGGGCTGGAGGTCATCGAGCACTATTGCGCGACCCGTCCGCCGGTCTATCAGGCCGTGTTCGCCGAGGCGCCGCAGGGCCTGGACCTGCCAGCCGTGGCGCGGGCGCGTACCGCTGTCGAGGAATTGCTCAACGGCAATGCGCCCGATTCACCTGACCGTACCTATGGCGAACCCTTGACCATCGATGACGAGTATCCGTCGTATGCCACCGTTACGCTGCTCAATAGCGCGGGGGAGATGGCGACTGGCGTGGTCGAGGAGTCCGGCTGCCCGTACTGGTCTTGCAAGCGCTGAATCAGACCGGGGCCTTCTCGCCCAGATCCCAGTACAGCCCGGCCATGATGGCCATGCCCTCGCGCGCAATGGCCACCGGCAGGTGCTCATTGGGCGCGTGCTGCGAGCAGCCCGCGTAGGAATGCGGCACCCACAGCGTGGGCATGCCCAAGGCATCGCTGAAACAGTGATTCGGTAACGTCCCACCCAGATTGGGCAGAATCGCCGGCTTCTTGCCGGTGGTCTCGGCAATCGATGCCGCGGCCCACTGCACCCACGGATGATCCGGATCCAGCCGCGTGGCCGGCGCGATGTCCTGGCGCGGGCTGGTCAGCTCGATCATGGTGTAGCCCAGGCGATCCAGGTGGCGGCGCAAGGCCGGCACCACTTCTTCGGGATCGACGCCCACGCAATAGCGCAACTGCATGCGCGCCCAGGCGCGCGGCGGAATCGCATGCACCGGCTTGTCCGGATTGCCGCAAACGAAGGCCAGCACTTCGGCCGAACTCCAGCCATAGACTTTTTCCGCCGCCGTGAAGCCCGGCTCGCCCCAGTTCGGATCGATCGCCGGCCCGTCGGCCATGTCCAGCGAACAATCCGCCAACGCGCGCCGTACCGAATCTGGCAGCTCCGCCGGCATCCATTCAGGCACCAGGATCTTGCCGGTCGGTCCCACGATGGTGGCAATCGCATTGGCCAGCTGGATGCCTGGGTTGGACAGCAGCCCGCCCCAGTTGCCCGAGTGGTGGCCACCCTCGCGCGCGTTGATCTCCAGGTCGACGTTGATGATGGCGCGCGAGCCCATGAACAGCGTCGGCCGCTCGGCCAGCAGGCGCGGGCCGTCGGAGGCGATCAAGACATCGCCACGCAGCAAATCGCGGTGCGTCTCGCAGACTTCGAACAGGCCGGGCGATCCCATTTCTTCGCCCATCTCGATCAGATACTTGACGTTGAAGCCCAGCTTGCCGCGGGTTTCCAGCACGCATTTGAGCGCGGCCAGGTTGATCGAATGCTGCCCCTTGTTGTCGGCCACGCCGCGGCCGTACCAGCGGTCGTTCTTGAGCGTCAGTTCCCAAGGATTGAGTGCGTCGCGCCAGCGCCCTTCCATCCCGGGCACCACGTCGCCGTGGCCATAGGAAAAGACGGTGGTCAACGCCGGATCCTCGATGCGTTCCGCGAAAAGAAACGGCCCTTTGGCGCGCGGATGCTCCAGCACCTGACAAGTGAAGCCCAGGGCTTGCAGCGTCGGCCGCATCTCGCTGTCCAGGTACGCTCGCAGTTCGGCGGCCCGCTCGGGATTCTGGCTTTCGGTCGGCTGCGCCACCCGGCGCGCCACGTCGGCGAACAGCGTGCCGTCATCGAAGTATTGCTGCGCGCGATGGATGGCTGCGCTACGAGTCATGATGTGGTCTCCTCAAGCAATGGGAAATGGCAGACATGGCGATGCGCGGCGCCCGCCACGGGCGGCGTCTCTAGCGCGCAGGTCTCTTGGGCGCGCGGGCAGCGCGGATGGAAGGCACAACCCGACGGCGGATGCAGCGGGCTGGGAAATTCTCCCGACAGGGGTATGTCCGGCAGGCCGGCACCCGGCGTCGGTGCCAGCACCGAATTCAGCAAGGCGGCGGTATAAGGATGGCGCGGGGCGTTGAACACAGCGTCGGTCGCGCCCTCCTCCACCACCGCGCCCAGGTACATGACGGCCACACGATCGACCAGATGATGCACGACGGCCAGGTTGTGGCTGATCAACACCATGGTCAGATTGAAATCGCGCTGCAGGCCGCTGAGCAGATTGAGAATCTGGGACTGCACCGACACGTCCAGCGCGGAAGTCGGCTCGTCGCACACCAGGATCTCCGGCTCGCCGATCAGGGCGCGGGCGATCGCCACGCGCTGGCGCTGGCCGCCCGACAATTGGCCGGGATAGGCGTTGAGCAGATGCGGCGGCAGGCCCACCGCATGGGCGATGTCAGCGACCTTGCGGGCACGCACGGCGGCGCGTTCGCCACGCACTTCCAGCGTCGCGCCGATGATGGCCGCCACCGTCATGCGCGGATTGAGCGAGGAATACGGGTCCTGGAAGACAGGCTGGATCAGCCGCGCCCGCGCCAGGCGGTCATAGGCGGTGATGGGACGGCCGCCTACCAGCACCGTCCCGGTGGTCGGTGCCTCCATGCCCAGCAGCAGCTTGGCCAGCGTGCTCTTGCCGCAGCCGGATTCACCCACGAGGCCCAGGGTCTGGCCCTTGTAGACGTCCAGATCGACGCCACGCAAGGCCTGCAAGGTACCGTGGGCCACTTTGTAATGGCGGGTCACCGCGCTGGCCCGCAACAAGGGTTGAGGCGGCATCACCCCGGACTGCGCCGGCGCGCCGGCAGCGGAAATGTCGTTAGTCAGAAAACTCATGGGGCCGCCTCGGGTGCCGTGCCTGCCACGGCCATTTCTTCCGCCACGGCAGTACCTTGGGTATGACGTTGCCATGCATCGGCGGCGCGCCCGCTGCCATCGGCCGGCAACACGCAGCGCATGGCGTGGCTGACATGGGGGTCGCCCGACCCGGCCGCAGCGCGCAAGGCGACAGGCCCGGCCGCACAGGCCGCGCTTGCATACGGGCAGCGCTCGATGAAGCCGCAGCGCGTCAACTCGCCCGTCTGGCGTGGC
Source organism: Bordetella sp. LUAb4 (assembly GCF_021325795.1). GTDB lineage: Bacteria > Pseudomonadota > Gammaproteobacteria > Burkholderiales > Burkholderiaceae_B > Bordetella_C. The sequence goes on from NZ_JAHPZX010000004.1 coordinate 634,476, forward strand.
ACCACGCCGGGGATGTAGCCCAGCAGCTCGCCCCGTCGCGTCGCGCCGGGCACGGGAATGGAGCGCAACAAGCCTTCGGTGTAGGGATGCAGCGGCCGTGTCAGTACGTCCTCGCAGCTACCGGTCTCCACCACCTGGCCCCCGTACATCACGGCAACCCGGTCGGCGATGCCCGCGACCACGCCCAGGTCATGGGTGATCAAGACCAGGCCAATGCCGGTCTCGCGCTGGATGCGCGCCAGCAAATGCAGGATCTGCGCCTGGATGGTGACGTCCAGCGCCGTCGTGGGCTCATCGGCGATGATCAGTTCCGGCTCGCACAGCAAGGCCATGGCGATCATGACGCGCTGGCGCAAGCCGCCGGACAACTGATGCGGGTACTGCTCCAGGCGTTGTTCCGGCGAAGAGATACCGACCTGGCGCAACAGCGCCAAACAGCGCGCGATGGCGTCGGCGCGGCTGACCTTGCGGTGCTGGCGCAGCACCTCCACCATCTGATCGCCAATGCGATAACAGGGATCCAGCGCGGTCATGGGATCCTGGAAAATCATGGCCATGCGATTGCCACGCAGCTTGCGCCAACCGCGGTCGGACAGTCCCTGCAAGGTCGCGCCCTTGAGCGCGATACGTTGCGCCGAAACGCGGGCGTGGCGTGGCAGCAGCCCCATGATGGCCAACGACGTCAGGCTCTTGCCGCAGCCCGACTCGCCCACGATGGCCAAGGTCTCGCCCGCCGCGACGTTCAAGTCGACGCCGCGCACCGGCCGCAGCAAGCCGTTGGTCGTGGGGATCTCCACCGCCAGGCCGCGTACATCCAGGACCGGTTCGCCCGCCGCCGCAGCCGGCAACGGCGTTTGCTTTTGCGTCTTCGTCTGAGCTTGCGTCTTCGTCTGCGCGTCTGTCTGCGTTCCCATCGCCCTGTTCATGCCTTGCCCTCCGGCGCCGTGGCGTCACGCAGCGCGTCGCCCAGCATATTGATGGCCAGCACCAGCAGCACCAGCGCGGCGCCCGGTATCGCGATCAGATACGGCCGGAACATCAGCTGATTCTTGGCCTCGGCGATCATCAGGCCCCATGTAAACAACGGCGGCTGCACGCCCAGGCCCAGGAAGGACAGCGTCGCTTCCAGCAGAATGGCATGGGCCATTTCAATCGAGGTCACGACCACCAGCGGCCCCGTCAGGTTCGGCAGGATTTCCTTGAACAGGATGCGCGGCGTGGAACTGCCGATGGCCCGTGCCGCGCCGATGAATTCACGGCCCACGATCAATTGGGTGGCGCTGCGCGTGACGATGGCAAAGCGATCCCACAACAGCAGGCCGATGACCAGAATCAACAAGGGCAAGGAATTGCCCACCACCGCCACCACCACCAGCGCCACCAGGACCACCGGCAGGGTCAGGCGTATGGTCAGAATGAAATTGACCACCAGGTCGACCCGCCCCCCCCAATAACCCGCGGCCACGCCCAGCGCCGTGCCCAGCGTGCCCGACACCAGCACGGTCAACACGCCGACCACCAGTGAAATGCGCGCGCCGTACAGCAGGCGGGCGAAGTAATCCCGGCCCAGCGCGTCGGTGCCGAGCAGATGCTCCCACGAACCTTTCGGCGCCCACACTGGCGGGATCAGGCGCTTGCCCAGATCCTGCAAGGCCGGGTCCGCCGAGGTCAGCAGCGGCGCGAAGATGGCACAGAACAGGATGACCAGCAGGATGCCACCGCCAAACCAGAAACCGCCATGGCGCAGCGCGCGCCGCACGGCAATCTGACGTGGCGATAGCGTATGTACGGCAGGCACGGCGCCCGGCAGCGGGGCCGGCAATGGGGCGGCCGGCGTTCCGGCGGCCGGCGCTCCGGCGACCGCCGCTGCGGTAGCCGTGGGCGGATTAGCATTGCCCGCCGGGGAAGCTTGCATAGTCATCTCAGGAAATCCGAATGCGCGGGTCGAGCATGGCATTGAGCAGGTCCGCCAGCAGTGTCAGCAGCGCATACACCACCGCGATCACCAGCAGGATGGCCTGCACCACTTCGATATCCAGGCGCTGGATGGATTGCCAGGCCAGGTAGCCCAGGCCCTTGAGCGAGAACACCGTCTCGATGACGATGGAGCCGCCCAGCATATAACCCAGTTGCACGGCCGACAGCGACACCACCGGAATGATGGCGTGCCGCAGGGCGTGGCGCAGCACCACGCGCCAGCGCGACAGGCCATAGGCACGCGCGGTTCGCACATGATCCGATTGCAGCGTCTCTATCATGCCGGACCGGGTCAGGCGCATGATGGCCGGCGCGGCGTTATAGCCCAGCGCCACCGCCGGCAACACGAAGTGCGCCCACGTCGATCCGCCGGAAACCGGCAGCCAGCGCAAGGTCACCGCGAAAACGAAGATCAGCAGCATGGCGAACACGAAGGACGGCAGGGCCTGCCCCGCCACCGCCAGCCACAGCGCGAAGCGGTCTATCAGCGTATTGGGCCGCAGTGCGGCCAGCACGCCCAGCGGAATCGACAGCAGCAGCGTGAACGCCAGCGCCATCAGGCCCAGACGTATCGTCACCGGCGCGTATTCAGCCAGCACCGGCTGCACGGGTGTGCGCAGATAGAAAGAACGGCCGAAATCGCCATGCAGCACCCGGCTTACCCAGTTGAAGTACTGCTCGGTCAGAGGACGGTCGAAGCCGTACACCTTGCGGATGTTGTCGACGTCCTGCTGCGTGGCGTTCTCGCCCGCCATTGCGACGGCGGGATCTCCCGCCAGATGGACCAGGGAAAATGCCACGATGGAAACCACCACCACCACCGCCAGCGTGACCAGCAGGCGCTTGACTACGTAGGACAACATGAGAGAAAACCGGCAGGGCCGCGCCTTTCGGCACGGCCCGGTTGTTCAACCCTGGAAAATTATTTCCAGCGGGCCAGGTAGAAGTGCGCCATCTCGTCGGGCGTCAGCGGATAGTCCAGGTCCTTGTTGTAGGCATAGGTGCGGCCATAGGTGTACAGCGGCACGAAGTACGCCTGATCCTGGATGCGCGCCAAGGCCTTGGCATAGAACTCCTTGCGCTTTTCCGGATCGGTGTTGGTGTCGGCCGCTTCCAGCCAGTCGCGCACCTGCGGATCGCGGGCGTAGTCGTCGCCGGTGAACTTGAAGTAGTAGCTGGTCGACGCCGAGGCATCGAGCATGCCGTTGGAGCCCAGCGTCAAGTGCGCCAGCTGGGCCTTGCCGCCCACCACGATGGGCCGCAGCGCGCCCCACTGCAGGAACTGGATATTCGTGCGGATGCCGACCGCACGCAGATAATTCGCCACGGCTTCCGTGTACTGGCGGTCGCGGTAGGCATAGAACGTCATGTCGAAGCCGTTCGGGTAGCCGGCCTCGGCCAGCAGCGCCTTGGCGCGGGCGGGGTCATAGGGATAGTCCGGCACCTTGTCCGTGCAGCCGAACTGGTTCATGGAGCACATGGACTTCTGCACCACCGAACCGGGGCCGATCAGGTTCTTCACCAGCGACTCGCGATCGATGGCGTAGAACACCGCGCGACGGACACGGATGTCTTTCATCGGGTTGTCACCCGAGCGGCCCGACGCGTCCAGGGACAGGAAAGACATGCGCATGGTCGCGGCCGATTTCACCGTCAGGTTGTCCTGCTCGGCCAGCAGCTTGGCATTCTCCGGCGGCACCCCCCACATCCAGTCGATACCACCGGTCATCAGCTCTGATACCTGCGTGTCGACATCCGGGATGGTGCGCAGGACGATCTTGCCGATGTGCGGCTTACCCTTGGGACTGCCTTCCCAGTATTGATCGTTCTTGACCAGGGTCAGGGATTGACCCGGCTTGTATTCCTGCAATTTGTACGGGCCCGTGCACATTGGCACCACCGCGCCATTGTCGCGGCGCGTCTTGCCGTCGGCGGTGGGCACCGTGGGCGCCTTGTCGTAATGCCCCTTGGGGAAGATCGGCGATGTGCCGGTCAGGTATTCCAGCGCGGCGGGCGCGGGGCGCGTCGCATGGAAGATCACTTCATAGGGCGACACCACCTCGACGTTCTTGATCCAGTCGACCAGGGCACGGAATGCCATGCCGCTGCTTTCGGGTGCCAGGGTGTTGAAGGTATAGGCGACGTCCTCGGCGGTCATCTCCTGGCCGTTATGGAACTTGACGCCCTTGCGCAGCTTGACGTCCAGCGTATGGTCGTCGGTCCACGCCCAACTGGTCGCCAGCAGCGGCTTGTACTCGTTGGTGATGGGATCGCGATGCACCAGCGAATCGCACATCGCGTAGGTCACGATCAAAGCTTCGCGCTGGTTGCCATAATAGATGTCCGGCGTGGTCATCTCGGTGGCGGTGGCCCACACCAGGGTGTCATTCGACTTGTCGGCCCAGGCCGGTCCACCCGCTGACGCCAGGGTCGCGGCCGCCGCCACGCCCAGCAAGAATCGCTTGCCGCCCATTTTTTCCCCTAGTCTGGATTGCATTCAAAATATGCAGGGATTTTGCCGACGCGGTCCGCGCGCGCCTACCTAGGACATATACCTAGGCTGGGTGCCACCAGCCTGGGGACGCGGTGATACCGCCCCCCAGGCAAGGTGTCACCAGCATCCTGACGGCAACGAATGCGGCTGCCGCTGCAGCTGCGGCTGCGGCAACGCCATGCCCCCGCAACGGCAATCCGCCCTATCCCGCCACCGGGGCCTGGCGAGGCAGCACCAGCGTGAATGTCGTGCCGCGATGGGGTCCCTCGCGCCGGCTTATGACATCGATGCGGCCGCCCAGCACCTCGGTGACCATCTGCGCGACGATGTGCAGGCCCAGGCCCGTGCCGCCCTGATGCCGGTGGGTGGTGTAGAACGGGTCGAAGATATGCGGCAGGTCGGCGTCTTCGATGCCGGCCCCATCGTCGATGACGCGCACCACGACATCGCCGCCGGCTTCGCCGTGCGCCTGGATGCGCAGCGTGCCGCTACCCTGCGCGTCGTCGAAGGCATGCGCCAGGGCATTGTTCAGCAGATTGCCTATCACCTGCTCGAAGGGGCCAGGATAGCTGTCCATGATCAGCCCGCGCTGCAACTCCAGGCGCAGGCGGATGCGTTCCTGATGGGGCCACTTGCGCAAGCGGGGATCGGCATCCAGCACGGCTTCGTCCACGGCGAAGGAGCGCCGTTCCATGCTGGTGCGGTCCACCGCCACCTGCTTGAAGCGACGCACGATGCCGGACGCGCGCCGCACCGCGCGGTCGGCCAACGTGGAAGCTTCATCCACTTCAGCGAGGAAATTCCGCAGATCCGACTTACGCAGGCCGGCTTCAAGCCGATCGCGCAAGGTGAGGATGGATTGCGCCAACGCGCTGATGGCCAGGTTGGCGCTGCCCAAGGGCGTATTCAATTCATGCGCCACTCCCGCCACCATCAGGCCCAGCGACGACAGGCGCTCCGCGCGCGACAGGTCGGCGCGCACATTGCTCAAGTTGGTATATGCCTCGCGCAGGGCCTGATTAGCGCGGCGCAGCTCCTGCGCACGCGCTTCTTCATCGACCAGGCCGCGCATCGTCACCCAGCCATAGCGCAGCGTCACCAGCAGCACCAGTACCATGAGCGGCGCGATGATCATCTTCCAGTTCTCGGCCCAGCCGTCGGCCTGCGCGCGATCGCCCCGCACCAGCACGAACACGCCCAGCTTGCTGATCACCGGCCCGGCGCTCTCCATATCGGTGAACGTATCCGCGCCTATCTTCAAGCGGCGGAAAGCATAGTCGCCGCTGCGGCCGTGATAGCGCCCACTGTCGGCGCGGCTGAGTGCGCGCCACAATCTGGGATCGCGGTCAGGCACCTTTCTTTCCGGCAATCCCAATTGCCAGGCCCAATCGTCATCGGGTTCGGGACCCTGCAGCCAGTAGCCGTTGTCATTGAGCAGCAGCACGGTGAGTCCCCGGCGCCGCGCCAGTTCATTGATACGGGTCAGCAGGCGCGACGCTCGGTAATTGATCACCACCACACCCTGCGCGATATCGTCCTCATAAAGTGGCGTTGCCACGCGCAGCGTCGGCACCAGGGGACGCTCCACCCCGCCGTGTTCCTCATTCAGGTCCATCGACGAGAAGTACACCGATCCCGGCGGCATGCCGTGGATATCGCGGAAATAGGCCCGCGTGGCCTTGTTCTGCAACTCGGACTGCGGCACCAGGGTCGGGTTGCCCGTACGCCAGTTCACCCGCAAGTACTCCTCGCCATTCTGCCTCAGCCACCGTACCTGGTCATAGACGCCGGAGGCTCGCGAGAACGTCATGTACAGGCGCGCCATCGGCGAACCCTCGGCGACGTTGTCGCGCGCCAGTTGCGAGGACATGTCACTGAGAAACAGAACGTCGTGCTCCAGGCTGTCCAGGGTGCGCCGCAGGATTTCCACCGACTCGTCCAGCAGGCTTTCCCGCTCGCGCCACAGCGGCTCCTGGGTCAAGGCGTCGAACTTCGCCCACAGCCAGGGAAAGCCCACCGCGAAGGCGATCAACCAGGGCAGCACCATCACCACGAAGCGGCGCCGCACCGGGCGCGGCAAGGCGCGGAATGAACCTAAGGTGCCCCGCAACTGCCAGCGTGCCGACACCGTCATCAACGCCCCGCCGCTTCCGCCTGCCGCGCCAACCGGCCGAGGAATGCGTCGATGTCTTCAGGATGCGCGTACAGAAAACCCTGGGCCTGAGGGCACCCGTGCGCCTGCAGCCAGGCCGCCTGTTCGGGCGTTTCCACCCCCTCGGCGACGATCTGCATATTCAGGCGCTGCCCCAGCTTGATGATCATTTCGGCGATCACGGGACCGTCGCCCGCCTGGCCGATTTCATGGATGAAATGCCGGTCTACCTTGAGCGTGGTCACGGGCATGTCGCGCAGGTAGGCCAGGGACGAATAACCCGTGCCGAAATCGTCGATGGCGATGGTGAAACCCGCCTCGCGCAGGCCGCTCAACAACACGCCGTTGCGTTCCCGGTCATGCATGGCGACGCTTTCGGTGATCTCCAGTTCCAGGCGTCCCGGGTTGATGCCGTAGCGGTTGGCGACGGCGATCAATTCCTGCATGAAACCACGCCGTGCCAACTGCACGGCCGATACGTTGACCGCTATCCGGATGTCCTCATGCCCCGCCTGGCCCAGGCGCGCCAGGGCCTGGCAGGCCAGGTGCAGTACGCGATGTCCCAGCGGAATGATCAAGCCGTTGGCTTCGGCCATGGAGATGAACTCGGACGGCGGCACGCGGGTGCCATCTTCGCGCGTCCAACGCGCCAGCGCTTCCGCGGCGATCACCTGGCCGGTGCAGATGTCCAGTTGGGGCTGCAATTCAATACTGATCTGGTCGCAGCGCAAGGCTCGCGACAATTCTCGTGAACGCGTAAAGCGCTGGTTCAGTATCTGTTCTTCGCAGGCTTCGTACTCCACCAGGCCAACGCCGCTCTTGATCGGCGAACGTCGCAACAGCAGGGACCCCAAGGCCATCGCGGCGGCGGCGGACCCCTCGTAGGCGTCCAGATCCAGGCGCGCCGCGCGCAAGCTGATGAAGTCCTGGCCGTCCTCGCCGTCCATGAGCTCCAGCTGTTCGACCTGATCGTGTCCCAGACGCGCACGCTGGCCGAGAATGGCGAAGGTGTCGTCGTGCAGGCGGGCCACCAGGCAAGGCGCCGGGAACACCGTGAGCAGCCGCGCCGCCATTTTCTGCAGCATCAGGTTGCCCTGCTCCACCCCCAGCGCCAGGCAGCTGGCGGCATACTGATCCAGTTCGACGAACAGAATGGCGCGGTCGCGCGGCACCGGCTGCTCCAGCACGGGTGCCAATGCGCGCAGCATGGCGTTGGCATTGGGCAAGGACAGCAGGCTGTCCTCATAGGCGACGCGATCCAAACGGCTGTTCAAGGCGACATTGATCAAGCCGGAATTGATGTGCGCGGAGAATACCCGCAGCAACTCATGTTCGGTGGGGTCCAGCACGCGGCCCGTGGCGATATAGGTCGCGGCATGGGGGCCGTCTTCCGCGCCCGGGAAGAACAGCACCTGGCTGGTGACACCGTCGACGTGGCTGCGCGACGTCAAAGCCCGCACCAGCGATTCGCGGATCTCATCCTGGTGCAGATCGCTCAAGGCCATGTCGATGGTGCCGGCCAATTGGCCCGCGGCGCCCACGATGCGGGCCTGCAAGGGACCATGTTCCTCGCTGCCGTCGTCGGCGACGCATACCAGTCCTTCCGGTGCCACCCCTAGCAGGCGCGACAGCTCCAGCATCACCCGGTGCGAAAAGTCCGACAGGCTGCGGGAACGTGTCAGGCAGTTGCCGGCCTCCACGATCACCTGCAGGCCCTTGCGCGCCCGGCTCAGGGCGCGAATCTGCTCCCAAGTCCGCAGATTGCTCATCAGGATGCCGTGCAACCGTTCCACGGTAAGGTCGGTCTTGAGCCAGTAGTCGCTGATGTCCAGCTGGGACAAGGACTGCTTCATGGGCGCCAGGCCAGGTTGCCCCGTCACCAGCACCACGCGCACCTCGGCATTGCCAAGCACCTCACGGATGCTGCGTACCAGGCGCAGGCCGGCGTCGTCGGTCTCCATGACGACGTCCAGAATGACCAGCGCGATCTCTTCACTTTCGGCCAGCAGGCGCGCGGCGGCGCCCGCGGAATTCGCCGAGAGGATGCGGATCGGCGCGTCATGAAAGGTGAAATTGGCCAGCGCCAGACGCAGCGAGCGCTGGAATTCAGGATCGTCATCCACGGACAGAATGGTGAAGCCCACCGGCAAGGACGCCGCGGCCGTGGCGGCTCCAGTCCCTGGCACCTCGCCCTCATCGGGCTCGGCCTCGAATGCGAATAGATCGCCGTCTTCCGCGCTGACTTGCCCGGATTCCTCTTTTACGGCCATCTTCTAACCCCCAAATACGTCTCGTCTCAGCGTCCCGGATCTCGGGTCCGGAGCAGCTACCTGTAGCGTCATGTATTGGCGCCACAATTGTGGAGATGTTTATATCTCAGGATATGAATCGAAACAATAGGTTTCTTATATGGTCAGCTTCTTTCTTTTCTTGTCGTGCTGGTTGCGCTTCTACGCAAGCGCCGCACCCAAAGCGAAATTATTTCACTTGACGAAGCAGGCCGGCATCCACGATGTTACGACCGACGTCAGCAGCATGTCTGAATGTTAGCCTTTTCTGGAATCGGACCCAGTGATCATGCTAGCCCTGCCCGCCCTACCTACGCCGTCCCGGCCGCCCGCGGACTCGCATGCGGCCGCGCTGGCGGAGACCGCAACGCTGCTGGCCGCTGGCCTGTTCGGCGCCGACGCGGTAGTGCTACGGCTGCACAGTCCGACCGAGATCACGCATGTGCATGATGTCACACCCGCCGGTGCGGGCGTGCGCCTGCGCCAGCGCGCGGACATTCACGGGCCGGACGGAGCCAGTTGGGGCAGCCTGGAAATCTTCGATGCGGATAATGCCCTGGCCGACGACGCCACCGAAAGCGCAACCACGGACGTAGCCGAGGACACGGCAATTTCGGCCAGACCGGCCTCGCCCCTGGCCGCCACGCAAGCCGCCCAGATCGCGCTCGACCAGCTTGCCGCCCACATCGCCAGCGGCGTGCGCGCCTTGCAGGCGAATCACTACGAAGACCACCTGACCGGCCTGGGCAACCGCCACCGCTTCGTCCTGGACGCAGCCGCCGCCATGAGCGAGCGTGCGCCGGGCGTGCAAGTGCGCCTGTGGGCGGGCATCATCGACGTGCTGCCGTTGGAAGACATCAGCCGCCTGGTGATCAGCGCCGGCCTGCACCGCGTCGAACTGGCCATCAGCCTGATGGCCGAGCGTCTGGTGCGCACCCTGCCGTCCGGCATCCGCCTGTACCGCCTGGGACTCGTGCGCTTCGGCCTGTTCCGGGACGACACCCTGGAGCAGATGCACGGCTGTCTCAGCAAGTGCGTGGCGGAATTCGAAGCGCCCCTGCGCGTGGACGACGTCATGCAGCTGGACTTGTGCGCGGTCGCCGGCATGATTCCTGTCGAGCGCGGCGAACTGGATGACTTGATTGCCGCCCTGTATTCGACCTCCATCGCCGCGCGCAGTCAGGGCCGGCCCGTCACGGTCTACAACCGCCAGGTGCTGCGCACCCAGCAGCGCCACGGCATGATCGTCAATTCGGTGCGCGCCGCCATCGCCTCGCCGCGCCAGTTGCGCCTGGTCTACCAGCCGCGCGAGCGCACGGCCGACGGCAACTGGACCTCGGTGGAGGCCCTGCTGCGCTGGAATCACCCCACCTTGGGCGATATTCCGCCCGGCGAATTCATTCCCCTGGTGGAACACACCGCGCTGATGCCCCTGTTGACCGACTGGGTGCTGGGCACCGGGCTGCGGCAGTTGGGGGAATGGCAGCGCGCATTGCCCGCGTTGAAGATGTCCATCAATATTTCGGCGTCGGATCTCAAGCGGCCGGGCTTCGACGCCAGCGTGCGGCGGCTGATGGACGAAAACCGGGTCAGTGCCCGCAGCCTGGAGCTCGAAGTCACCGAAGGCGCCATCGTGCGTACCGAGCGCGCCGTGCTGGAAACCCTGGGCGGACTGAGCCGTCATGGCGTGGAAATCGCCATCGACGACTTTGGCGCGGGCTACAGCAATTTGACGCAGTTGAGCGAGCTGCAGGTCGACGTGATCAAGATCGACAATCGCCTGGTGCGCGCGGTGGCGGCCAACCCGCGCGCGGCGACGATTGTCCAATCCGTGGTGGACCTGGCCAAACGGCTAGGCCATCGGGTGGTGGTCGAAGGTGTGGAAACCGCCGAGCTCAAGGCGCTGTCGGCCCATTGGGGCTGCGACGAAATGCAGGGCTATTACATCGCCCGGCCGATGGAGTTGAGCGCGATGACACAGGCGCTGGCCACGCGGCATGTGTATGCTACCTTGCATTGATGCCGACGGTGCATCGATGCCGGCGTTGCATTGATGCCGGCGTTGCATGTCGATTTGCCGCGACCCCATTCGTCGTAGGCTTGAGACCGCCCGCCGGGCGGCCGATATCCCAGGAGACCCGCCATGACCTCGACTGTCAAACCGATTCCGCCCGACATGCACACCGTCACACCGCACATCATCTGCAGCGATGCGTCCGGCGCCATCGACTTCTACAAGAAAGCGTTCGGCGCCACCGAGCTGGCGCGCCTGCCCGGCCCGCAAGGCGGTGTGATGCACGCCATGGTGCGTATCGGCGATTCGAACATCATGCTGGCTGACGAAATGCCGAACTGCGGGTCGATGAGTCCCACCACCCTGAAAGGCACGCCCGTCACGCTGCATCTGTACGTGGAGGACGTCGATGCCAGCTACGCCCGGGCCATCGAAGCCGGCGGCAAGGCCATCATGCCGCCCACCGATATGTTCTGGGGCGACCGCTACGGCGTGCTGCACGATCCCTACGGGCACAGCTGGTCCATGGCGACGCACAAGCGCGACATGACGCCGGAGCAGATGGACAAGGAAATGAAGGAGATGATGGCCAACTGGAAGCCGCCCGGGCAGTAAAGCGTCACCCCGCCGTCAGCCCCATGAACCCCGGCACGGCCAGCAAAGCGCCCAGGCGCGCGCTGGCCACCATGACCGGGGTCACCCGTTCGGCGGGCATCAGCAGATTCAAGGTGCCCAGGCAGACATCGCCCATCACCACCGGCACGTTGATCACCGACTTCAGGCCCAGCGACGCGATGGCGGCATGGTCGTCGAAAGACTGCCGTATCGCCGCCTCGCCCTCGCCCACATAGACGCGCCGGTCCAGGAGCACCTGCTGGCCCCACGGCATGCCGGCCTTGTCCTTGGACCCGCCCGGCGGATACGCCACGGGATCCGAGCTATACAGCCTGACCACCGCGATACGCTCGGCATCGAAGCGGTTGACCGTGCACAGCGTGTGGCCCAGCAAGGGCCGCAGGTAGGCGTCGATGGCGCCGAACAGCGCCACCGGATCGCGCCCGGCGCAGGCCGAGGCCAGTACGTCGATATCCAGCAGCGCCGCGGTTGCTGCATCCACTTCCAGTGTTTGGCTCATGATCAATCTTCGGCGCGGATACCCAATTCGCGCACCAGCTTGCCGTACTTGTCGGCATCGTGCACCAGCACTTCGCCGAACTGCTTGGGCGTGGTCTGCAGCAACTGCACACCCATGTCGCCCATTTGCTTCTGCACGTCCGGCAGTGCCAGGATGCGGTTGATTTCCTTGTTCAGCTTCTCGACCAGGGCCGGATCCATGCCCGCGGGACCGAAAGCGCCGTACCACACGGCCAGTTCATAGCCAGGCACGGTTTCGGCGACGGTGGGCACCTTGGGCAGCAGCGGCGAACGCTTGTCCTCGGTGACGGCCAGCAGCTTGAGCTTGCCGGAATTCACGTGGGGCAAAGTCTGCGTGCCGGCGCTGAACAGCAGTTGCGTGCGGTTGGCCACGGTGTCCAGCACCGCGGGCGCGCCGCCGCGATAAGGCACGTGGGTCATCTTGATACCCGTAGCCTTCTCGAACATGGCGGCGCTCAGGTGGTTGGTGGAACCGGCGCCGGCCGACGCGTAGGCCAGCTGGCCCTGATGCGCCTTGGCGTAGTCGATGAATTCCTTCACGTTATTCACCGGCAGTTCGGGATTGACCACCATGGTGTTGGTGACCAGGGCCAGCTCGGCGATCGGCGTGAAGTCCTTGACGCCGTCGAAGGGCATCGTGGCGTACAGCGCCTGGTTCATGGTGTGGGTGCTCATCGACCCCACCAGCAGCGTATAGCCGTCCGGCTTGGCACGTGCCACATAGGCCGAACCGATGTTGCCCGAGGCGCCGGAGCGATTCTCGACGATGACGGACTGGCCCAGCGAGGTCGTCAGGTGTTGCGACAGCAGGCGCGCCAGGATGTCGGTGGAGCCGCCCGCGGCCCATGGCACCACCAGGGTGATGGGCTTTTCGGGATAGGCGGCGCTGGCCAGCGCCGGCAGGATGGCCAATGCGGCCAGCGTGCCGCGGATGAAACGATGGAAGGAAGGCATGAAAATCCCCTGGTCGTGAAAAGCCGGTACGTGTGCCGGCGGAATAATGGCTGTCGGCGCGAAGCCGAAAGCCGAATGCTTGGTGTGTTAACGCCCCACCGCGTAGCTCTGCATGCCGCGCGGATTGGCGCCCGCGCGCAGCTGCAAGCCACCGCCGGCCTCCGGTTCGCGCGTGCAGGCGCTGATGCGGCCTTCGGACCAGTCCGCGCCCACCTTCACCTCGTGCCCCGCGGCACGCAGGCCGTCCAGCGTGGCGGCCGGCATGCGGCCTTCCACCGTGATGCGGTTCAGCGTCGTGGAGCGCGGCCAGAACGAACCCGGGAAATGGTCCACATGCCAGGAAGGCGCGTCGATGGCCTCCTGCAGATTCATCCCATGCAGCGCATGACGCAGGAAGAACGGCGCCGTCCACTGGTCCTGCTGATCACCGCCCGGCGTGCCGAACGCCATATAGGGTTCGCCGTCGCGCAGGGCCATGCCGGGCGACAGCGTGGTACTGGGCCGCATCCCGGGCCGTAGCGTGCCGGGCAGGTCGTCGTCCAGCCAGGTCATCTGCAGGCGCGTGGTCAGGGAAAAACCCAGTTCCGGCACGGCAGGACTGGACGACAGCCAACCGCCGGACGGCGTCGCCGCGACCATATTGCCGTCGCGGTCGATGACGTCGATATGGCAGGTGTCGCCGACAAAGATTTCGCGCGCGGCCCATTCCTGCACGGGCGGCAACTGAGCGAAGGTCGGTTCCCCCACGCCGAAGCGGGTATCGGCCTTGGCCAGCGTGCGCACGGCGGCTTCAAGATCCGGCAAGCGCGGCACGCGGCCCAGCGGATGGCCGGGATTGAGCACCTTGCTAGCCTGCTGGCCGTTGATGAGGGCGGCGCGTGCGCGCGCGTATTCGTCCGACAGCAGGCCAGCCACCGGCACGTCTACTGCATTGGGATCGCCGTACCAGGCCAGGCGATCGGCGAAAGCCAGCTTGGCGGCCTCGGCGACGCGATGCACGAACTCAGTGGAATCGGGTGCCACGCTATCGAGACCCAGATGGCGCGCCATGGCCAGTTGCTGCAACAGCACCGTGCCCTGCGACCAGGGGCCGCACTTGGCCACGGTATAGCGGCCGATGTCGGTGGTCAGCGGCGTTTCGTAGGTGGCACGCCAGTCGGCCAGGTCTTCCAGGCGCAGCAAGCCCGTGTTGCGTTCGCCCGTGGTGTCGCGGATAGCGGTATTGCGGTAATAGTTGTCGATGGCCTGCGCCACGAAGCCCCGATACCAGATGTCGTGCGCCGCATCGATGCGAGCGCGGCGGTCGCTGGCGCGGCTGGCCTCTTCCAGCACGCGGGTATAGGTGGCGGCGATGCCGGGCGTGCGGAACAGGCGATCCGGATGCGGCACCTTGCCGTCGGGCATCCACACGGCGGCGGAGCTGGACCATTCCTGGCGGAACAGGTCCTGGACCGCGAAGATGGCTTGCGGAATGCGCGGCACCAGGGGAAAGCCATTGCGCGCGTAGTCGATGGCGGGACGCAGGACGTCGGCCAGTTCCCACGTACCGTGATCGCGCAGCAGGGTCAGCCATGCGCCGAAGGCGCCCGGCACGGTGGCCGGCAGCAGTCCGATGCCCGGCACCATGTCCAGGCCCATGGCGCGGAAATAGGCGGGCGTGGCCAGGGCGGGCGCGCTGCCCTGGCCGCACAGCGACTGCATGCGCTTGTCGCGTTCGCTCCAGAACAGGATGGGCACTTCGCCGCCCGGGCCGTTCAGATGCGGCTCGACGACCTGCAGCATGAAACCGCCCGCGGCCGCCGCGTCGTAGGCGTTGCCGCCACGTTCCAGCACACTCATGGCGACCTGGCTGGCCAGCCAGTGCGTGGATGAGACCACGCCAAAGGTGCCGCGGATTTCAGGACGAGTGGTGAAAGTTGGAGACATGACAGCCGCGCGAAGATGACGGGAATGCCGAAAGTATAGGTCGGGCGAAATAACCCGTTACGGGTTTTTTATAATGCCGGCATAAACAGATGGTTATGTCATCTAGTATGGCCCCCCTCCCGTTGGCGGACGGGCCCTCTTTCGAACACTTGGACTTTTCCAATTGCCCGGCATTCCTGCGCACACCTGGCCTTCCCGGACACCCTGACGAGAATAGCAACGCTGCCATGCCCACACTTCCCTCACAGACTGCCTCCGCCGCGCGCCTGGTCTCGCGCCTCAAGCTGCGCCATCTGGCGCTGCTGATACACATCGCCGAACGCGAATCGCTGACCCGCGTCGCCGAGGAAATGGGTATCAGCCAACCGGCGGCCACCAAGGCGCTGGGCGAGATCGAGGCCGTCTTCGGCGCACAGCTGTTCCTGCGCACACCGCGGGGCCTGCGTCCGACGCCATTGGGTGAGCGGGCCATCGTGCGCGCGCGCCACATGCTGCAAGACGTTGACCGCTGGGCCGACGAGATGGAAGCGGTGCGGGGCGGCCATAGTGCCCACCTGCACGTCGGTGCCGTGCCCTATATCTCGGCGCGCGTGCTGGTGCCGCTGGTGGAGCGCCTATACGAGCGCCATCACATCACCATCAGCCTGCAGCGCGCCACCACGGACCAATTGCTGGATCGCCTGCGTGCCCACGAACTCGATTGCGTGATCGGCCGCGCGGCCGTGATGAAAGGCATGGACGAATTGCAGCACGAGGTGCTGTATCCGCAACGCCCTGCCCTGATCACCAATCGCCGGCTGGCACAGGCCATGGCACACCGCACGCCCGATTGGGCGGCGCTGGCGGAAATGAACTGGATCCTGCCGTCACCGCTGACGCCCATCGGCAATATGGTCAGTGAATTGTTTGCCCGCGCGGGCGCGCGGCCGCCGGCGCCGATGATAGAAACCTATTCCATGGACGTGATTGCCAGCCTGATGGCGCATCACGACAGCCTGTTGTCCATCGTGCCCGAGGAAATCGCCATGGACTTGAGCCGCGACGGCAACATCACCATCGTGCCGTGGACGTTTGACTGGACCCTGCCGCCGGTCAGCCTGATACGCCGCCGGCGCGAGTTCACGCTACAGGCCGAGGAATCGTTGATAAGCATCCTGCGCGAAGTCTGCGCGGAAGCGGTGGGCCAGGCGGATCAGGTATCTCCACAAACGGTAAGCGATTGAAAACGCGCGGAGCCGTTAGTCGCGGGACATGCTCTTCGCTCCCCGGCAGCGGACCAGCCGTCGCCAAGCTGACAGTACGATTCATCACGTTTGCAAAGAACGCATGCAGTTCATGGACTGGCGCCTGCGTATTCTCGCCACCACCCGAGCCAGCAGGCCGGGCCAGGTAATCCGCTAGGAGAATATTCATGAATTCACGCATCGCGCTGCAAGCCGCCCTTTGGACCGCCGCCGCCCTGGCCGGCGCACCGGTTTTTGCCCAGACCGCCACCGGTCCGGCCAATCCCGCCGCGCCGGCCGCCATGACCACCGCGCCCGCCAACGCCAAGACCGCCGCGCCGCGCAAGGCCAATGATCGTGTTGAAAAGCACATCAAGAGCCTGCATGACCAGCTCAAGATCACGGCCGCCCAGGAAGCCCAATGGGAACCGGTGGCGCAAACGATGCGTGACAACGCCGACCAGATCGACACGCTGGTGGAGAAGCGCAACGCCGCCACGACGATGACGGCGCTGGACGACCTGAATTCCTATGCGGACTTCACTCAAGCCAATTCGGATGGCGTGAAGAAGCTGGCGGCGGTGTTCACGCCCCTCTACAACAATATGTCCGACGAGCAGAAGAAGAACGCGGACAAGATCTTCAGCCAGGGCGAGAACCGCCGCGTGGTCCACAACAAGAAGCCCGAGAAGGCGAAGACGCCGGCCAAGGGCTGATCGTTTGGACGTTTGCCGGTGCTCGCGGCACCAGCGATGTCTTCTCGATCCTGTGGCCCGGCGTTTCTGCCCAGTGGGCAGGCCGGTTGCGCGGAAGCTGCCACGCCGCAGCGCCATTCACGCCCGACACCGGGACTCAAGGCCTGGACACAGGACGGCAATCCCAGAAAAAGGACTCAAAATATGAAACGAACTACCCTGACGATCCTGGCAAGCTTGGCCACCCTGGCCGCGGCCAGTGCCGCCCACGCCGAGGTCAGCGTCAATCTTGGCATCGGTGTGCCCGCGTATGGCTATGCCCCTCCGCCCGTCATCGTCGCGCCCGCGCCCGTCTACCGCGCGCCGCCGCCGGTGATCTATCGCGGCGGCGGCAACTGGGGCCACGACCACTACCGTCGCCCGCCCCCGCCGCCGCCGCGTCATTACGATCACCACGATCATCATGATGACCACCACGATCATCACGACAATCACCATCATTGATGGAAATGCCGATCGTCGTAATCGGCGACGGCATGGACAAACAGAAAACAAACCCGATGATGAATTACCACCCGACCGTAGGACGCACCATGGTCCATACTCCCGACGAAGGCGAAATGGCATTCAAACGCCTTAATATTCGCGCTTTGCTTTGCCGGGCCGAGGACGAAGATTATGTGCGGAAAACCTTGCAGAGCTTGTCGAAGACGCTTAATCGGGAGATCAAGGTTGCCATCAACACGTTTGAGTCCTTTGAACCACATCTGAAGGAACAGGACAAACTGACTGCTTGCAACGCAGAAGGACAGATGCAGCGACAGCGGGTCTTGGAAAAATTGACGGGTTTCGCATTCCCTGACTACCCCGCCTGGGGGCCTGTAAAGGGTCGCGAATAGCGCCGACGGGCATGAAGCCAGGGGACTTTTTCTACAAAACCCTGGCCAGCGCGAAGCCATCCCAGCCTTTTTCCCCCACGGTTTGCAGGGCAGTCGCGGACAGTCGACGGTCCGCGCCCATCTGCTCGAAAAACTCGAAGACGCCGCGTACATCGGCATCCTCGCGCGCGGTGGGATCGACGATGCGACCCGCGCGAATGATGTTGTCACCCACGATCACGGTGCCCGGTCGGGATAGAGCCAGGACGCCTTCCAGATAAATCGGATTCGATGCCTTGTCGGCATCGATGAAAGCGAAATCGATAGGGTCGCCCCCCTCCTCGCGCAGGCGCGCCAGCGATACGCGAGCGTCGCCCACGAGGATCCGCACGCGGTCGGCCAGGCCCGCCTTGGCGATGTTGTCGGCCGCCACGCGGGCATGGTCGGCATTGGCTTCCAGGGTCACCAGCTCGCCGCCCGCGGGCAGCACGCGCGCCAGGCAGATGGCGCTGTAGCCGCCCAATGTGCCTATTTCCAACATGCGGCGGGCGCCGCACATCTGCGCGAAAAGCTGCAGCATACGGGCCTGATTGGGCGCTACCTCCTGCGCCGGCAGACCGGCTGCGCGCGAGGCCGCCAGGGTCTTTTCCAAGGTCCGATCCGACAGTCCTAGCGTGCGTTCGAAATATTGATCAACGGCGATCCAGCGGGCTTCATCCATGGTGGATTCTCTGCTTTGAGTGATAAAAAAACTGGCGGCTCTAGTCAGCATTCAGGAAGTGGTTTGGCTGCTGCCTTCACCTGTTTGATGCCCAGACCTGTCGATTGGGATACTAAAACCGTCGCCGCTGTCATGAACAGGCAGTAATTTTGCTGCTATCGTTAGCTTTTTTCACCGATAACCCGGCAAGGATTCTCGATCGAAAAAAGAGAATCGGAAATTCCCCATGGGAATTCCCGGCTTGCAGGACGTATCGCTATTGAATTGAAGGAACGCTGGAACGTCGAACGCCTTGACGAACCAGGTCTAGCCGCCAGCAGCGATGACCTCGCAAATATCCACGTCCGCGCCAACACTCATATGCGTAACCTGCCTCCCCTATCCGCCCTGCGCGCCTTCGAGGCCATTGCCCGCAATGGCTCGGTCACGCGGGCGGCGGCCGAACTGCATCGCACGCACGGGGCACTCAGCCGGCAGTTGCGCCTGCTGCAGGAACACGTCGGCGCTCCCTTGTTCGACAAGG
Organism: Bordetella sp. LUAb4; assembly: GCF_021325795.1. Lineage (GTDB taxonomy): Bacteria > Pseudomonadota > Gammaproteobacteria > Burkholderiales > Burkholderiaceae_B > Bordetella_C. The sequence continues at coordinate 653,476 of NZ_JAHPZX010000004.1, forward strand.
CCGGCACCGGGCTGCAGTTGAACGATGCGGGCCGGGCGCTGTACGACCTGGCGCGCCACAGCTTCGACGAACTGGAAAGCGGCTATGCCCGCGTGCTGCGCCAGGCGCGCGATCCCGGCCTGCACGTCGCCTGCAGCGCGACCTTCGCCATGCGTTGGCTGGTACCTAATCTGGAACGTTTCTATCGCGCCTGCCCCGACGTGCGTTTGCGCCTGTCCATGACTTCCGCGCGGCAGATGCGCAGTGAGGACGCCGACGTGTTGATCGCCTGGGATCTGTCGGCCTACACGCCCACCGACCGTGAGCGCGCCGTCAAGTTGTCCGGCGTCGCGTTCGGCCCGGTGCATGCCCCCAGCTACAAGCCGGCCCGCGGCCAACGTGTGCGCATTGCGCACGACTACACGGGTCGGGCCTGGGAGCAGTGGCAGGCGCGTGACCAACGGCCGCTATCGTTCGCGCGCGAGCTGACCTTTCCGCACACGCATCTATGCATCGAAGCCGCCATGGCGGGGTTGGGGGTAGCAATGGTGGAACAGCGCCTGGTGCGACGGGAGTTGGAAGAAGGCACCTTGCTTGCACCACGCGGCTTCGTTGCATTTGACGATTTCATGATGGCCCTGCCCGCGCCCGGCCGCCCTCTGTCGCGCGAGGGCCAGGCGCTGGTGGACTGGCTACGCTTGGCGCTGGCGGAAACGGCCGGATAGCGCAGTGCGCATGGAACCTGTCCTGCGAACTTAACACCTATCGGGGTTAATCGCTCAAGGACACAAAATATGCCTTTTCCCCCAGTCACCCCGGGCGGACCTCCCGCGCAACTCACAGAGTTCGAGCGCGCATTTCTCGAGGCCATGCCAGACTTCGAGCGCGCCTATCTCGAGGCCATTCGTGAGGCGACCATCGCACTCGGGGGCTACGGCGCAGCCGCTGCCCGGACGTCCAGGCCGCCGCGCGCGGCATCGCCCGGTGGAACCGGCGCCGCGCCGTCAGCACTGCCGCGCGTTGACTCCGTGAGGCCTTCATCGCCACGCGCGACCGCGGATCGGTCAGGCCCAAGCCTCGCGGAGCCGTCTCCGGCCACGTCCGCCGAAGCGCCACGGATTGCCATACGGAGCCACGAGAATGGGTCGTCAGAGGATGGACCACGCATTTCGTTCGAAGTATTGAAGAAGATCAAGAGCGAAGAGAAATTCTGCACACGGATAATGAAAAATCCGTCGCCATACGGCTCGCAATACTACGAGCAAAAACACATCAACAAATGGAATGGCAGACTCGTATCCGAGTACGAAGCGCACATGGCAGCCAGCAAATCGGCTTGGCTGAACGTAGTTCCCGAAAAAATCTCCATCCAAAATCTCGCCTTGCACGGAACGAATTTCGATGTCGCCCTGCTCGCCATGAAGATGCGAGTTCAGCCGCCTGACGGTGGAGCAGAACATCCGGGCGGTGCTGGAGTTGCAGGTGGAGGGCAGCTATTACCAGTGGGCAATTTGCTGAAACGTGGTGGGACGTTGGTGACAGGGGAAAGCGGCGCCAGACTGCTGAATCTGCGGCGAGTGAGCACCGTAAGCGTCAGCGGGGGGCTGAATATTGAAAAAGTGTTCCGTACCGCCCAGGAATATGCGTGGTCAGCGGCACATGGCCGCGTAAGAGTCAACAACGGTCGATCATCCCAAACACCTATCGTCGTTATTGGCGACGGCATGGACACAAAAAAACTGCGGTACCACTCCACCCTTTCTCCAGACGTAGGACTCCTTCCTGGCAGTGAGATCGGAGGTGAAGTCGCTTACAAACGCCTCAATATTCGAGGGCTGCTCTGCCAAGAGTCAGACCTGGATTACGTTCTACAAGTATTGAAAGAAGAGAAACTCAACGTGACCGTCAACACCTACGAGTCCTTCCGCGAACAGGTAGAGCAGAAACCACTTCTTGCATATATGGGTGCCGAGGGAACGCCACAACGACGGCAGCTCTTGGAAAAACTGATGGGAGTTCCGTTACCTGACTATCCGGATTACTCCGAGGCCGATTGGAGGAAGTCCACTTTAAGTGAGGACGGGGATGACTTCTAGCAAGCGCGTAGAAACCCATTCGGCGATTTCCGCACCCACTCCCGCCTCTATGATCGAAAACGCATCGCGTAATTAAGATCGCCCGCAGCGGCAATGGCCCGGCAGCGGCTTGAATCGCCAGCCGCGCCATTTGATCAAACGTTACCGACGATAGCCTGCGCGGCGGTCGCAGCATCGGGCGGGTCCCGCCCGTAATACCGCGAAAATCACGAAAGTATTCACATGACTATTCCTGTGATCGGCGCAGGCCGAAACAATCAGCCTCCCTCATTCCTATCCAGCGCCGTTGGCACGTCCGTCGGCACGGACACCTCACATGGCGATCCGATCGCGGCACGAGCGTCCACGACGCCGCGTGCAAAGGCGCAAACACGCATAGGCGCAGCCAAGTCAGGGGTTCTCAAATGGGTGCGTAGTATCTTCTCGTCTCGCCGTGCAACCATGGATCGGCCAGAATCAGACGGATCCGCAACATCCCAAGGGATTGCCCCGTCGAGCCGGGACAGTTGCCCAGCAGGTAAAGAACCACGCATCTCGTTCGACTCGTTGAAAGCGCTCAAACTCAAGCACGACGCCCCGCTCCTGAAGGAGCATAGAAATCCATCGCCATTTGGCTCGAAATCCTACGAAAAGAATGTCAAGAAATGGGACGGAAAACGCGTCGACGACTATGAAAAGCACAGGCAGGTCTGCGAACTCGCGTGGCTGAACCAGATCCCGCAAGACATCCAGTTTGAAAATATCGGCATGCACGGAACCAATTTCGATGTGGTTCTGCGCGCCATGGCAATGGGCGGACAGCTATTGCCGGTGGGGAATATCCTGAAGCGTGGCGGCCGGTTGGTCACGGGAGAATATGGCGTCACGGACTTGAACCTTCGGCGTGTAAGCGTTGCCTGCCTGCAAGGGGGCGTGTTGATTACCTCCGCTTTTCGCGACACCCGCCGTTACGCGATGAACGCGACAAGACCACACCTGAAAATCGACAACGGCCGCGCATCGCATGTGCCTATCATCGTGATCGGCGACGGTATGGACACGATCAAGAATGAGGGACGAACTAACAATTACGTTCTTAGCGCTGGTGTTTCGGTAAAAAGCACGGCGTGCATATGGGAAGTCGCTTTCAAACGCGTCAATATCAGGGGTGTGCTCTGCCCAGCCAATGACGAAGCCTACGTCCGAGACACGTTGGAGAAAGCGGGCTTCAAACTCGAGGTCAACACGTTTGAGTCCTTCGAAAGACATCTGAAGCAGAATACAGAACTGGGGTGTGAATCAAGTGCCGAAGGAACGGCGCAACGACAAGCCACTCTGGAGAAGCTGACTGGGCGAGAATTCCCTGATTACCCAGCTTTTTCCTTCAAGGAATGCTAGGACGAGCAGGATAAGCCGAACACCTGGCTGGGGTACTACCAACCGGCTCCGCACCTTTGCACATCAGTGCCCCTCCAGCGGACGCAGGCCTGCAGCGACCATCAGGTCACCATAGACGGCTCAGTCCAGGACGACATTGAGATTCGTGCCCTATATCTCGAGGTTCTCTTTCAACAATCAGGCCAGCCTCTCAACAGACAGCTCAGCCTTTCATCAGTCAAGCCAGCGCTTGAACAGACAGCTCAGTCTTTCAACAAACCGAGCAGTCCATCGAGTTTCCTGCTACAGGCCTTCTGAGCGCTGGTCTCAATGTCGCGGTAAAGATTGACGATGGCTTCGCCCACCGGCGTCAGCCCGCTGCCGCCGCCGCTCGCACCGCCATGGCCCGAATGGGTGGCGGGTTCACGCAAGGCGCGATTCAGTTCATCGATCAAGAGCCAGGCACGGCGGTACGACATTCCCATGCTGCGCGCCGCGGCGGCGATGGAACCATGCTCACTGATGGCTTCCAGCAAATCCACCTTGCCGGGTCCTATGGCAAGCAAATCATGGTGACGAATACGCAAGCGGAAACGGACCTCCGTGCCGGTCGCAGCGGCTACCGTCGCATCCGGACTGGTCTTGGTAGAGAGGCGAGGTTCTTTCATGCGGGCAGCATACACGAGGAGTATCGGCGCTGGCAGTGGCGATTGCGGTGGCGGTGGCGGTGGCGGTGGCGGTGGCGGTGGCGGTGGCGGTGGCGGTGGCGGTGGCGGTGGCGGTGGCGGTGGCGGTGGCGGTGGCGGTGGCGGTGGCGGTGGGTAGCGGTCGTGGGCGCGATGAGGGTGGCGGTTGCGCTCGGACACGCGGAACCGAACTCGGGACATGGCCACTATAGACATCAAACTCGCCAAGGAACTCTCATGCCCATGATTCCCCAAGCACCCTGCTCGGCACGCCAAGACATTCCATCGCAACCAGACACTGCCGGCGCCATCGGCATGCCCCCGGGCGCTGGCGCACAGCCCGACGACATCGTCGCGGTACAAATGCCTGGCACAACACGCGCAACGTCGCCAGCGCGAGGCGCCGCCTCCATGGCGTTAGCTACCCTCCTGGAGATACGGGCGCCCTCTTTTCCACGCGCCTCCGCGGCCAAACCAGATGCAAGCGCCCCGCCCGCCATTGACCTGAATCAGATTCCCGCAAAGGTCAATTTCCAGAACCTTGCGATGTTCGGCACGAATCTCGACGTCGTCCTGGACGCGCTGCACAACGGGGGGCAACTGCAACGTAGAGGCCGGTTGCCTACGATGGAAGAAGATCCTCGGGGCGTAAGGCGGCGTATCACGTGCAATGGCATAACCGCCGGAGTCGATATCAGTAACGCCTTCTATTACGCCAGGAGCCATGCGCTCACTGCGACGCAGCGCGACCCAGCCGCCAATCTCAAGCAGCCAGCGGAAGTGCCGGTCATTGTCATTGGCGACGGCATGGACACCCAGAAGCCAGAACAAACCGGTAACTTCTTCCCTTCCCAAGGCGTACTCCGGCGTCGCAACATTAACGGTGAGGTCGCGTTCGAACGCCTGAATATTCGCACGCTGCTGTGCCAGGAAGCAGACGAGGAGTATGTCCGCCAGAAGTCGAAGGACGCGGGATTCGAACCGCGAATCATCACCTATGAAGCGTTTGGAAAGCTGTTGGAGAAAACACGCATAGGCGCCGTTTTGAGCTATGACCCGGGTCCAGAGGTGCGCCGGGAAATCGTAGAAACATTGACCGGGGCCGAGTATCCGGATTGCCCGGCGTGGGACAAAGGCATGCGCGAGGTGAATCCGACCTGGCGGCTTCGGCCGACCTGAATCCGGCCGCCTGTTCTCAAGCCAGCAAAGACACCGATTTCACCTGAGCCCAGGCGTGGCTGCCCGGCACCAGACCCAACTGGTCGCGCGAATATCGGGTGATCCGCGCCAGCAAGGGGTTGCCGCCCGCGTCCAGGCGCACCATGATCTGCGCCGGTTCAGCGGTTTCGGTCATTTCTTCCACGCGCACCGGCAAGACATTGAGGATGCTGCTGTCCTGTGGCGGCGTCAGGGTCAGGCTGACATCACGCGCCCGCACGACCAGGCGCATCCGACGCCCGACGGGCAAGGGTCCATGCACCACGCGCAGCGTGGCAGCCCCTGCCATCACCGCCAACAGGCGATACGCGGGATCATAGGCGGCGACCTCGCCTTCGATGACCACCGACGCGTCATCCGCCAATGCGGACGGCAGATCCAGCCGCGCCAGGGTCTGCCCTATCGGCCCGCTGGCCAGCACCTTGCCCTGATCCAGCAGCACCAGATGATCGGCCAGGCGCGCCACTTCCTCCGGTGCATGGCTGACGTACACGATGGGAATATCCAGCTCTTCGTGCAGCCGTTCCAAATAAGGCAGGATCTCCTGCTTGCGCGCATTGTCCAGGGCAGCCAGCGGCTCGTCCATCAGCAAGATGCGCGGGCTGGTCAATAGCGCGCGGGCCATTCCCACTCGCTGCCGCTCACCGCCCGACAGTCCAGCCGGCATGCGGTCCAACAAATGATCGATGCCTAGCAGCGCGGTGGCGTGTTCCAAGGCCACTTTGCGTTCGGCCGCGGCCACCCGCTTCTGGCCGTAGCGCAGGTTATCGCGCACATTCAGATGCGCGAACAGGCTCGCTTCCTGGAACACATAGCCCAAGGCCCGGCGATGGGTGGGCACGTCGATACGCCGCTGCGTATCCAGCCAGACTTCGCCGTTGACGCTCAGCCTTCCTTCCAGCGGCGCCGCCAACCCGGCCAGGCAACGCAGGCAGGTGGTCTTGCCCGACCCCGACTGGCCGAACAGCGCCGTCACGCCACGCCCGGGTAGTTGCAGATCGACATCCAGGGTGAACGCCGCCTGCCGCAGCAGAAAACGGGCATGGATCCGCGACGGATCGACGGCGTCCGTCCCAATATATGAAGCGCCGCCGCTCGCGCCGCCACTTTCCCCAGCGGCGTACGCAACCCGTACAGGCGCGCCGGCTTTCTCATCAGCCATCGACATAGGATTTCAGGTCAGCGCCGCACGGCGGCTGGAATAGAGCAGCATCAGGATGAGGAAGGAGAATACGACCATGCCGCCCGCCAGCCAATGCGCCTGGGCGTACTCCAGCGCCTCGACGTGGTCGAAGATCTGCACCGACACCACCCGCGTCTTGTCCGGAATGTTGCCACCTATCATCAGCACCACGCCGAACTCACCTACCGTATGCGCGAAACCCAGCACCGCGGCGGTCACGAAACCCGGCCGCGCCAAGGGCAAGGCCACCGTGAAGAAGCGATCCCACGGCCCCGCCCGCAGCGTCGCCGCCGCTTCCAGCGGCCGGTTGCCGATGGCCTCGAAGGCATTCTGCAAGGGCTGGACCACGAAAGGCATCGAGTAGAACACCGACCCCACCACCAGGCCGGCGAAGGTGAACGGCAAGGTCCCCAGCCCCAATGACTGGGTCATCTTGCCGACCACGCCGTTGGGCCCCATCGTCAGCAGCAGGTAGAAGCCGATCACCGTGGGCGGCAACACCAGCGGCAGCGCCACCACCGCGCCCACTGGCCCTTTCAGAGGGGAACGGGTGCGCGCCAGCCACCATGCGATGGGTGTGCCCACCACCAGCAATAGCACCGTGGTGACGGTAGCCAGCTGCAGGGTCAGCCAGATGGCGCCGAAGTCGCTTGCGGTCAGGGCCACGGGATCACTTCTCCCCTGTCAAAGCTGATAGCCGTAGGACTTGATGATGGCCGCCGCCTTGGGACCCTTCAGGTAATCCACGAACGCCTTGGCGGCGGCATTGTCCTTGCCTTTGTCCAGGATGACCGCATCCTGGCGGATGGGCTCGTGCATGCTGGCCGGAACTACCCACGCCGAACCGCTGGTGACCTTGCCGTCCTTGTAGATCTGCGACAGCGCGACGAAGCCCAGTTCGGCATTGCCCGTGGCGATGAACTGCTGCGCCTGCGTGATGTTCTGCCCTTCGACGATCTTGTCCTTGACGGCTTGCGTCAGGCCCAGCTTCTCCAAGGTCTGCACCGCGGCCAGACCATAAGGCGCGGCCTTGGGATTGGCGATGGACAGATGCTTGTAGTCGTTTTTCTTGAGCACTGCGCCCTTGTCGTCGACATAGCCTTCCTTGGCCGACCACAAGGCCAGCGCGCCAGTTGCGTAGGTGAAGCGGGAACCCGGGACGATGCGCTTGTCCGACTCCAGCTTGGCCGGTGTGGTGTCGTCGGCGGCCAGGAACACTTCGAACGGCGCGCCGTTCTGGATCTGGGCATAGAACTGTCCGGTGGCGCCGAAGGCGGCGACCACCTTGTTGCCCGTGTCCTTCTCGAATTCCGCCGCGATGGCCTTGACCGGCGCGGTGAAGTTCGCCGCCACGGCAACCTGGACTTCGCCGGCATGAGCGGTGGCGCCAGCAGCGCTGGCAACGACGGCCAGGGCGGCCGAGAAGAGGCGGATATTCATGAGGCGGATCCTGAATGGGGTAAGTGGGGCGTCGTGTAAGTGGGGTGTGGCATAAGTGGCGCGGCAGGTTGCGAACAACAACGCTGAATGACAACCCTGGATGACAGCGCCCTTCGATATATACGACAGGATATTACGGACGCTATATTACGCAGTTCCTCCTGAACCGCAAAATGCGGGCGATCGGCGTCACGAACCCGCCCCCCCCCCCTGCGCTTGCACTCCCGCCGCGCCCGGCGTAGGATTCAAAACAGCCTAGGGACAGACCCGAAGCGCTATCAAACATCATGAGGGATGCTCATGGAATTCGATTACCTGGTCTTCATCGGCCGCTTTGAACCTTTCCACAATGGCCACGCCGCGGTTGCCCGTCACGCCTTGACCCGCGCCGGCAAAGTCATTTTCCTCGTCGGCTCGGCCGATACCCCCCGCAGCACACGCAATCCCTGGACGGTCGCTGAACGCACCGTCATGATCCAGGCCGCCATGGGCGAAGCGCTGGCGTCCCGCTTGATCATCTGCCCACTGCGTGACCACCTGTACAACGAGAGCCTGTGGATCGCCGGGGTACAACGCACCGTTGCCGAAGCGATACGCAGTGATCGTTCCAACAGCGGTGGCAACGCTGGTAGCAATGGCAACGGCCCTGGCAATGGCGCCGGGAAAGCCAGTGACAAAGTCGGTGACGGCAGCAGCGGCAAGGACAGCGTCAACAACGACGGCACCGACGTTCGCGTCGGCCTGATCGGCATGGATAAGGATGCCTCCAGCTATTACCTGAAGGAATTTCCCCAATGGCCGCTGGTGGACGTGCGGCACACCGAAGCGCTATCAGCCACCGAATTGCGCCGCTATCTGTTCGAAGCCGGCGCCAACGACCGCCACGGCGCCCTGCTGCTGCTGCGTGGCAATGTGCCCGAGCCGGTCTTCGAGATGCTGGAAGCTTTCCGCAAGAACGCCCCTGCTTACCAGGAACTGGTGGCCGAACACCAGTTCATCATGCAGTACAAGGAAGCCTGGAAACCGGCGCCCTACCCGCCCACGTTCGTCACCACCGATGCCGTCGTGGTGCATTCCGGCCATCTGCTGCTGGTACGCCGCCGCGCGGCGCCCGGCAAGGGGCTGTGGGCATTGCCGGGCGGCTTTGTCGGCCAGGACGAAACCATACTCGACGCCTCCATCCGGGAACTGCGCGAGGAAACGCGCCTCAAAGTACCCACGCCCGTGCTCAAGGGTTCGCTCAAAGGCCGCAATGTATTCGACCATCCGGACCGCAGCCAGCGCGGCCGCACGATCACGCATGCCTTCCATTTCGACTTCCCCGCCGGCGAATTGCCCGACGTGCGCGGTAGCGACGATGCCGACAAGGCGCGCTGGATCCTGGTCAGCGAGGCATTGGACATGGGCCCGCGCCTGTTTGAAGACCACCTGCACATCATTGAGTTTTTCCTGGGACGGGGCTAGTCCGGCACACCCGCGCGGCACCGACACCCACACCGCCGGCGGATAGACCGCCGGCTTATCCAAGACGAGAAGGAGCTTCCGTCATGCAATGCCTCGACAACCTGCTGCTCAACACCGACAGCTACAAAGCCAGCCACTGGCTGCAATATCCGCCCGGCACCGATGCCACGTTCTTCTATGTGGAGTCGCGCGGCGGCATCTACGACCGCACGGTCTTCTTCGGCCTGCAGGCGATTCTGAAGGAATACCTGTCCAAGCCCGTCACCCATGGCGACGTCGACGAGGCGCGGGATTTCTTCCAGGCGCATGGCGAGCCCTTCAACGAGGCGGGCTGGCGTGACATCGTGGAGCGCCACGGCGGCTATCTGCCGATCCGCATCCGCGCGGTGCCCGAAGGCACGGTGGTGCCCACGCACAACGCCTTGATGACCATCGAGTCGACCGATCCGGCCGCCTACTGGCTTCCCTCCTATCTGGAAACCATGCTGTTGCGCATCTGGTATCCGATCACGGTGGCGACCATCAGCTGGCACGCCAAGCAGACCCTGCGCCAGTTCCTCGAACGCACCAGCGATGACCCCGCCGGCCAGTTGCCGTTCAAGTTGCACGACTTCGGCGCGCGCGGCGTGTCCAGCGCGGAGTCAGCCGCCTTGGGCGGCGCGGCCCACCTGGTCAACTTCATGGGCACCGATACGATATCGGGCGTGCGCCTGGCTAAGGCCCACTACCACGAGCCGATGGCGGCGTTCTCCATCCCCGCCGCCGAACACAGCACCATCACCAGTTGGGGCCGCGAGCACGAGGTCGACGCGTACCGCAATATGCTCAGGCATTTCGCCAAGCCGGGGGCTCTTGTCGCGGTGGTGTCGGACAGCTATGACATCTTCCACGCCATCCGCGAGCACTGGGGCAAGGCCTTGAAGGAAGAGATCATCCAGTCTGGCGCGACGGTGGTGATCCGGCCCGACTCGGGCGATCCGGTGGCGGTGGTGCATCAATGCCTGGAGCTGCTGGACGAGGCCTTTGGCCACACCGTCAACGGCAAGGGCTACAAGGTGTTGAACAACGTGCGGGTCATTCAGGGCGACGGCATCAATCCCACCAGCATCCGCGCCATCCTGGAGCGTATCACCAGCGCCGGCTATGCCACCGACAATGTGGCCTTCGGCATGGGCGGCGCGCTGTTGCAGCAGCTCAATCGGGATACGCAGAAGTTCGCCTTGAAATGCTCGGCGGCGCGCATCGATGGCCGCTGGGTGGATGTCTACAAGGATCCCGTGACGGACAAGGGCAAGCAGAGCAAGCGCGGCCGCATGGCCCTGATGTTCCATCCGGACCGCCACAGTTTCCGCACCGTGACGGTACCTACCGGGGTTGTGGAAGTGACGGCGTCCGCCGTCGACCTGCCGCCCGGCTATGTGGACGCCATGGTCACCGTGTGGGAGGACGGCAAGCTGCTGCACGATTGGCGCTTCGCCGACATCCGCGCGCGCGCCGGCGCCACGCGCCTGTAAAGGGAGCCCGATGACGCGCAACCCAATGGCGGCGATCAGTCTGCTGCCGCGCCCCTCGCCAGCCTTGCCGCGCCAGGTGCGCGCGGTGATGAGCGCGGTAATGCGCGGGGTAACGGGCGTGGTGGTCGGGATGGTGATCGGGGCCGTAACGGGCGCGGTGATGGTCCGGCGACTGGTAGTTGTGACTGTGGCGGCCCTGGCCGTAGGATTGCTTGCGGGTTGTGCGGCGAGCTTTCAACCCCAGGGTGCGGCGGTGCGCGCGCCTGCCATCGACGGCGTGGGTAACGCTCCTGTGCTGGCCACGCCGGACGACGCCCGCCTGCCCATGCGGGCGTGGCTGCCGTACCGGCATGAGCCGTGGGCCGTCATCGTGGCGCTGCATGGAATGAACGATTATTCCAATGCTTTCGACCTGCCCGCGCAGTATTGGGCGTATTACGGCATTGCCACCTATGCGTACGACCAGCGCGGCTTCGGCGCGTCGGCGCGGCCCGGCATCTGGTCCGATACCGATACCATGGTGGCCGATCTCAATGCGGCGGTGGCGGCAGCGCGCGCGCGTCATCCTGGCGTACCTGTCTATGTGCTGGGCGAAAGCATGGGCGGCGCGGTGGTAGCCGCGGCCTTGCGCAGCGGCCCTGCCGGGAAGGAGCCGCCGTTGGTACGTGAAATCGCGGGCGCCATCCTGTCCGCGCCTGCCACGTGGGGCCGGCAGTCGATGAATCCCTTCTTCAGCCTGACGCTGTGGTTGGGCTACCAGACCTTTCCTGCCATGCACGTCTCGCCGCCACGTGCCTTGAAAATCGTTCCGTCGGACAACATACCCATGTTGATCGCGCTGGGTGGCGACCCCTTGATCATCAAGCGTACGCGCATCGACACGCTCAAGGGGCTGGTCGACCTGATGAGCGCGGGGGAAGAAGCCATCGATCATCTGCCGCCTGAACTACCGACACTGGTGATGTTCGGCCAGCATGAACAGGTGCTGCCCAAGGACCTGGTGGCGACAACGGTGAAGCGCCTGCGCGAACATGAGGCCACCGCCCAGTTACGCATCGCGCTGTACCCGGATGGCTATCACATGCTACTGCGCGACCTGCACGCCGAAACCGTATGGCGCGATGTCATGGCGTGGATGCGTTCCCCTACCGCCGCGCTACCCAGCGGCGCGGAACAGCCGCCCAGGAATGTCGCGGCGCGGGCGCGATCCGATTAATTGGAACATGGCTGACCTACCCGTCCTCAAAAGCGCGAAGTTCGAGCATGGCCGACCTGGTAATCCCAAAGACGCGAAATCCGAGCATGGCTGACCTGACAATCCTCAAAGGCGCGACCATCGCTTTCGATCTGGATGGCACGTTGGTCGAGTCGGCGCCCGACTTGATCGGCGCCGTCAACGCGGTCCTGGTCGCGGAAAACTACCGGCCTTTGGCCTATGAGGAAGGCCGCCCTTTCGTCAGCCGAGGCGCCCGCTGGCTGCTGCAGCGAGGCCTTGAACTTGCGGGTGCGCAGGACCCGCCCGCCCGCGGCGCCGCCCTTTTCGGGAACTTCATCAGTTATTACAGCGCCCACATCGCGGATGAAAGCCGGCCCTTCCCAGGCGTGATCGAAGCGCTGGACATCCTCAAGGGCGCGGGCGCGAGATTGGTGGTCTGCACCAACAAGCCCACCGAACTATCACGCAGCCTGCTGCACAAGCTGGGCATCGCGGAGCTGTTCGACGGCATCGTGGGAATCGACGCAGTCACGGCACCCAAACCCGATCCCGCCCACCTGATCGAAGCAGTGCAAGCCGTGAACGGCGACCTGTCCCGCACCGTCATGGTGGGGGATGCCGACACCGATGCCGGCGCGGCAAGGTCAGCCGGAACACCGTTGATACTGGTCGACTTCGGCTATAGCGACGTACCCGCCGCCGAACTGGCGCCGGATATCCTGCTGCATCACTACGACAAATTAGTGGACGCCTGCGTCGCCCTGCTAGCCGAGATCCCGCCAGGCTAACCGTTCTAAGCTCGCTTCAATGGCGACTGATGACCCCGAAAGCTAGCTGCCGACAAGCGCGCGTACCCGGTAGATCGTCTGCCAACTATTGCCGACGCTTGCCAAGTTGTGCCAACATAACGCAAATCAACCTGCAGCGCACCCGCTATATGAAAGAACAGCCCGATGAAATCCTCACCATTGAGGAAGTCGCCGCATACCTCAAGGCCGGGCGGCGGACGGTCTACCGCTTGACGGCTAATGGCCAGATCCCGGCTTTCAAGCTGGGCGGCACGTGGCGATTCAGGCGCACCGAGCTGGATCGATGGATCGCCAGCCGTATCGGCGAGCAAGAGCAGCCGGCGCCAAGCAAGGGGAAGCCATGACCACTCGCAGGCCGATGGAAGTCTCAAATCCACGTTGCTCAATCAGCTCGGAAACAGGTCCGGCGCGATCGGCGATCCTAAGCACACTCGAGTCAAGGAGCACAACGTGCTGCTCAAATCCCTGGAACTAAGCAATTTCCTCAGCTTCGGCGAGTGCATGGAGCCATTGGAATTGCGCCCGCTCAACGTGGTGATCGGTCCGAATGGATCGGGGAAATCCAATCTGATCGAAGCCATCGACCTGATTCGTTCCGCCCCTAGCACATCGGAAAAATCGAATCTGCTCGCCACCATCCGTGACGGCGGTGGCGTGCGTGACTGGCTGTGGAAAGGCGCCGCGAAAACGCCTCAAGCATCCATTAACGCCGTGTTTGAGTACGCGTCCAGGGGGCCAACGGACCTGCGCTATGTTCTGAGCTTCTCCGAAGTGGGACAGCGATTCGAAATATTGGACGAGCGCGTTGAAAACGCGAAGCCAGACCGCGCCCACCCGAGTCCGTATTTCTATTACAGATTCGAAAACGGCCATGGTGTTCTGAACATCAAAGGCACGCAACGCCGCTTGCAGCGTGAAGACATCGATCCAACTGCGTCCATCCTGTCCCAGCGCAAGGATCCGGATCAATATCCGGAGCTGACCTATCTCAGCAACGCCTTCGGAAAAATCCGCTTGTACCGCGAATGGAGTTTCGGTCGCTATACGACGCCAAGACTGCCGCAGAAGGCGGACTTACCCAACGACCTGCTGGAACCGGACGCCAGGAATCTGGGCCTGGTACTCAATCGCCTACGCCGCGAGCCCGACGTCAAGAAGAAGCTTCTGGATGCACTTAGGGCGCTATACGAAGGCATAGATGACTTCGATGTACAAGTCGAAGGTGGCACCGTCCAGGTGTTCTTTCATGAAGGTCGATACACCGTTCCGGCCACGCGGCTGTCGGATGGCACTTTGCGTTACCTGTGCCTGCTGGCCATCCTGTGCCATCCCAATCCGCCTCCCTTGGTTTGCATCGAAGAACCGGAGCTTGGTCTTCACCCCGACGTGCTGCCCACCCTGGCCAGCCTTCTCAAGGATGCATCACAGCGCACCCAACTGATCGTCACGACACACTCCGACGTTTTGATCGATGCGTTGACCGATCAGCCAGAGGCAGTGATCGTTGCTGAACGTGGCCCCAATGGAACCGTGTTGACCCGACTGGATGCGGCAAAACTCAAGCCTTGGCTGGAGAAATACCGACTGGGGCAACTATGGACACGTGGTGAAATCGGAGGAACGCGGTGGTAAAGCTATATGTAGAAGGCGGCGGCGACACGGCGGCATTGAAAACTGCCTGCCGTGAAGGTTTCACGACATTCATTTCTCGAGCGGGCATCAAGAATCGTCCTCGCGTCGTGGCCTGCGGGACGCGCAGGAATGCCTACGAGTCTTTCTGTACTGCGATCGCCAATGGCGAGAAAGCGATTCTGCTAGTAGATAGCGAGGATGCCGTTGACGCCCGCCATGAACAAGGACAGCCGGAAACTTGGAAACCATGGTCGCATCTGAAAGCAAGACCAGGCGACGGTTGGGACAAGCCGCGAGGTTGCGCGGATAGCGACTGCCATCTGATGGTGCAGGTCATGGAAAGCTGGTTCCTTGCGGATCGCGATACCCTCAAGGCATTTTTCGGGCAAGGGTTCAAGGACACCGCCCTGCCCGCAGCCGGCAATGCCATCGATAACATCACCAAGCAGCAGGTCTATACCGTACTGGGCCAGATAAGCGGCAGCTGCAAAACCAAGGCCAGCTATGGCAAGGGCGAACACTCGTTCAAATTACTGACACGGATCGATCCGACCAAAGTCGCCCAGGCGTCTCCGTGGGCTAAAAGGTTCGTCGACGATCTGCGCAAGAAGATGGACACCTGAAGCGTCGGCCTGGAGGCCGATTACGCTTACGCTTGGTTCATCTCACCTCGGCAAACTGCCGCAGCACCGCCGAGGGGCCCGCGACCAGTATTCATCGACACCGCTTGCAGAAATTGAAGGGTGCCGGTAGGCTGGCGGACATGTACCGATCCCAAGCTCATTCGATTATTTGCGCCAGCACGATGTTGGCGGGATAGATGTCGACTTGAGCATGACGACAACCCGCCCAGGAGGCGGGTTTTTGCTTTCTGGGCAGCTTCGGAGAAATGAAAATGCCAACTGCGCACGACATGACGCGCCCTCACGATGAAGTCACGCTTCATCTCGTCAGCGGCAAGATCGCGTCGGGGAAATCGACGCTGGCCGCGCGGCTCGCCCAGACGCAGCGGACGGTCCTGATCAGCGAGGATGTCTGGTTGTCCAGACTATTCCCCGGTGAGATTCAATCGGTGAACGACTACATTCGTTGCGCGGCGCACATCAAGGCGGTATTGGCCGAACACGTCGAAGACATGCTGCGCGCAGGGGTTTCGGTCGTGCTGGATCTGCCGTTCAACACCACCAGCTCCAGAGCTTGGGCCCTGGCCATCGCCACCCGTGCCGGCTGCGCGCATAGCCTGCACTACCTCGATGTGGCGGACGACGTATGCAAGGCACGGCTGCGGCGCCGTAATGAGCTCGGTGAACATCCATTCCAAACATCGGATGCGCAGTTCGATCACATCACCCGTTTTTTCATTGCGCCGGAATCCGCCGAGCATCTCGACATCGTGTTCTACGATGCGGCCGGCGCCGCGCTCTGAGCGTATGTCTTTTTCAACGGGGCTACACTGCGTAGCCAGTCTTATAAGCCCCGTCTTGTAAGCTTGGTCTTGTAAGCCCGGCCTCGTACGCCCCGTCCCGAACGGGTGCAAGGCAACGCTTTCATTCAGCCCGATGCACCAGGCACGGATGACGATACGCAATCGCCCCCTTCCCCACCGAAGAATATGGACACAGGCAGATGAACGAATTGAACATCGCGGAGATTCCCTACGAGACGGGTGAAATCCGGTACCGCTATTCCCGATACCTGGCCGCCGATGGCTCTCGGTGGATCCGCCACGGGCGGTTCACGGCGTATTACCAGACAGGCGCGCTCGCTTCTGAAGGGTCATATGAGCACGGCAAGGAACAGGGCCCGTGGCGGGACTATCACATGAACGGCAAGATCGCCGCCGAGGGCGACTACGACCAAGGGGCCGAGTCAGGGCAGTGGCAATACTGGAGCGAAGACGGTAAGCGCGCGCCCGCCCCAGCCCCAAGCCAGTGACCGATCAAGACAACGCGCGCAAGCCGCGCAAGACTGCGGGTATCTGCGCCGGAATGTCCTCAGCGATCAGGCCGGGGCCAAAGCTGTCGGCCGCTTCGCCGTGTAGCCACGCCGCGCATGCCGCCGCGTCGAACGCGGTCATTCCCTGTGCCAGCAGGCCGGTGATCAGACCGGTCAGGACATCGCCGCTGCCCCCCGTTGCCAGATCCGGCGGGGCGTTGGTGTTGATGACGACGCGCCCGTCAGGCGCCGCGATGACGGTGTCCGGCCCCTTCAGCAGCACGATCGCACCACTCTTCGCGGCCGCCGCGCGGGCGCGGTCGGTCTTGCTGCCGGCCCCGGGAAACAATCGACCAAACTCGCCTTCATGCGGCGTCATCACACACGGTCCGTGGATGGCCTCGAACAGACGCTCGCCCTGCCCCGCGAACGCGGTGATGGCATCCGCGTCCAACACCACCGCCCTGCCCGTCGCCAACGCCGCCAGCACGTGCCGCCGCGTCTGCGCGGTCACGCCGGCACCAGGGCCGATGGCCATGGCGTTCTTGCGCTCGTCCCGCAGCACTTCTTCCAGCGCCCCGGCATGCGCCAGCGGCTGCACCATGATGCTGGTGAGCGCGCTCGCATAGACCTGCCACGCGGACGTTGGCGCGGCCACCGTTACCAGCCCCGCACCCACGCGCGCGGCCCCCATCGCCGACAGGCGCGCGGCACCGGTCATGACCGCGCCGCCCACCACCAGTGCATGGCCACGCGCATATTTGTGCCCATCCATACGGGGCCAGGGAAAATGCGCCAGCCACAAGGCGGGACCATTTTCATGCGCAAGCGGCGGCACCTCGGACAGCACGCTGTCAGGAATGCCGATGTCCGCCAGCACCAGCTCGCCACATAACTGCCGCCCCGGCAACAACAGATGGCCCGGCTTCTTGCGAAAAAACGTCACGGTGAAATCCGCCGCCACGGCAATTCCGCGCACCTGTCCACTGGCGCCGTCCACCCCGCTGGGCACGTCGACCGCGCACACCGGTAGTCCCAGGGTGTCCACCGCTGCCAGCGTGGCACGCGCCACACCTTCGATATCGCGCGCCAGCCCGGCGCCGAACAAGGCGTCGATGACGCCCTCGGCACCGTCCAGCACCGCCGGCGTCAGCGGCACCACTTCGCCCGTCCACAAGGCTGCATGGTGCGCCGCGTCGCCCCGCAGGGCCGCACGCTCGCCCAGCAACGCCACGACTACCGGCCAGCCCGCGGCAGCCAGACAACGCGCCACCACGAAGCCATCGCCGCCGTTATTCCCCGGGCCGCACAGCACCACCACGCTGCCCCGCTGCCAGCGCGCCTGCACGGCCCGCGCGACCGCCTCGCCAGCGGCTTCCATCAGCGCGGTGCCCGCATGGCCGGCCGCCATGGCGGCGCGATCCGCGCGCGCCATTTCAGCGGGAGTGAGAAGGGCTTGTGACTGGGCCCGTGACAGGGCACGCGACAAGTCTTGCGGCTGGGCTTGCTTGTCCGCGTGGCCGTGCATGCTGCATTCCTCCAGGGTGAAAGATTCTGCTTGCGACTAGGGCATGAACGCGGCCCGCCAATGCGGGTCCGCGTCCTCACACGATACCCTCCGCCACCAGACCGTCGCAAATTTGCCAGCAAATTTCACAACAGAATCCGTGCCGCGCCAGCCCGAGGTGATTACACTGGGCGCAGTTCCACGCAGGACGCGCCTTCGGACAGTCCGCCGACGCCGTCCCCCGCCGTCCGTCACCCCTAGATAGACAAACGAATGCCCATCAAGACCGACGGCACCGCCGTCGTTAAAGACTCAGACGCTGGCACGGATACGTGCGAAGCCGCCGACGCTCAACCCGTCCGCATTACCCGACTGCAACGAGAACTGGCCCAACGCCTGGCCCAGGACATCGCCGCCGGCGTTTTCGAACTCGACAGCCATCTATCCGAAAAAGCGCTCAGCGACCGCTACGAGGTGTCCCGCACGCCCGTGCGCGGCGCCCTGCGCCTGCTGGCCGAAAGCGGCCTGGCACGCTGCAAGCCCAATAGCGGCTATTACGTGGCGCGCCGTGCCCAGCTCGACGACACCGAAGGCACGCCCGAGGGCGCGCCGTTGACCAGCGACGATCTCTACCGGCGCCTGGTGGCCGATCGCAGCTACCGCTTGCTGGAGGACAGCTTCACCGACAGCGACCTGCTGCAGCGCTATGGCGTGCCGCGCAGCACGCTGATGAAGACCCTGCTACGCATGGCCTCCGAAGGGGTGTTGGAGAAGCGCCAAGGCCACGGCTGGCGTTTTCCCGCATCGCTGGCCGACGACGACGTGCGCCGGGAAAGCTACCGCTTCCGCATGATGATCGAATGCGCCGGCCTGCAGGAGCCCGGTTTCACCGTGGACGTGCGTGCGTTCCAGGACATACGCGAACGGCACGAGGCATTGCTGGCGGATCCCCAACGGCCCATCGACAGCCATGAGTTCTTCGCGCTGAACAGCATGTTCCATGAAATGCTGGCGCGTTGCTCGGGCAACCGTTTCATCCTGCAGGCCGTCCAGCAGCAGAACCAGCTGCGGCAGATGGACGCGCACCCCAGCAGCTATCCGGTCACCGAACTGGACCGCTATGTGCGCGAGCATCTGGACATCCTGGATGCCATGGAAGCCGGCGACCAGGAATGGGCCGTCGCGATGATGCGGCGGCATCTGAAGGCGACTCAGTGGGCCGCGTGAATCGAGGCATATTGCTCAACCCGCGACCAGCAGATGCACGCCCAGCGCGCCCAGGCCGACAAAGAACACGCGCCGGAAGGTGGGCGCACTGACACGCTGGCGCAACCATTGCCCGAACCACATGCCCAATAAAGCCGGCACCAGGGCCAATAACGAAGCCCAGGCTTCGCGCCCACCCAGGTCGCCGCTATGCATCAGATCACCCGCCAGCGCGATCGTCGATGCCGTGAAGGCCAGGCCCATGGCCTGCACGAGTTCGTTCCTCTCCAATCCCAAAGCCTGCAGATAAGGCACGGCCGGGATGACGAAGACGCCGGTCGCCGAGGTCACCACCCCGGTGGTCGCGCCCACCACGGGGCCCAGCCAGCCCTGCATGTGCAGCGGCACCGACAGCCGCACGGCCGACAAGCCGACCAGGGCATAGATCACCAACGCCGCGCCCAGGGCATGGCCGGCCCAGCCGGTGGATCGTCCCGCCAACCACGCCCCTGCCGCCCACGTGCCGACACAGACCGCGGCCAGCATGGGCCACAGCCGTCGCAGCAGATAGAGGAAACGGCCGCCGATCGCCAACTGCCAGACGTTCGTGACCATGGACGGGATGATCAGCAGCGCCGCTGCCTGCGCCGGCACCATGGCGACGCTGAGCAGGCCGATCGACACGGTGGGAAGACCCAGGCCGATCACCCCCTTGACCGTGCCGGCCACCAGGAAACTGGCCACGACCAGCAGAATCAGCGTGGGACCGCCGTCGCGGTAGAAATCGAGAATGGTGTTCATCATGGGTGGCAATGATGCCCTGCTCGCCCCATCAGCGAAATGCGGATTACACTGAGCCAGCCTTCGGCAAAGACGAAGGCTGCTTCCATCCGCCATGCACTTCGATCTGACCGACCTGCGCCTGTTCCTGCATACCGTCGATGCCGGCAGCATCACCGCCGGCGCCGGGCGTGCCCATTTGGCCCTGGCTTCGGCCAGCGCCCGCCTGCGGGCGCTGGAAGATTCGCTGGGCACGCCGCTGCTGGCGCGTGGTCGCCGTGGCGTGACGCCCACGCCGGCGGGGCAGGCACTGGCCTACCACGCCCGCAGCGTACTGCAGCAGGTCGACCGCATGCAGGACGACCTGAGCGACTACGCCGGCGGCCTGCGCGGCCGCGTGCGCCTGCTGTGCAACACGGCGGCCATCAGCGAGTACCTGCCGGAGCCGCTGGGCGCCTTTCTGACCGAGCATCCCAATATCGACGTCGATCTGGAGGAACGCGCGAGCCATCGCATCGTGCCTGAATTGCACGCGGGCAGCGCCGACGTCGGCATCATCTCCGACGCGGTATCGCTGCACGGCCTGGCAACCTTCCCGTTCCGCCGCGACCGCCTGGTGTTGATGGCACCGGCCGATCACCCTCTGGCTCAGGCGCAGCGTGTCGATTTCGCCGATACCCTGGCGTACAACTACGTGGGCCTGGCGCAGTCCAGCGCGCTCGCCGCGTATCTGGACGACCAGGCCGCCCGGGCCGGCCACCGGCTGCGTGTCCGCGTGCGGGTCAACAACTACGACGCGATGGCCCGCATGGTGGTACAGGGAGTAGGTTTGGCCATCCTGCCCCGCCCCGCGGCCCTGCGCAGGCGCGGGACGCGTGTCCTTATACTTGAACTCGCCGACCTTTGGGCCGATCGCCAACTGATGCTGTGCGTACGCAACTGGGACAGCCTGCCGCACTATGCCCAGGCATTGGTGCAGGCTTTAAAGCGAGCCTAGGCCCTCGTGCGAATCCTTACGCAAGTTTTGACCCGAGCCCTATAACGCGAGCTTTGAAGCAAGCCCCGCATCGACCTGCTGGAACCTCTCCATGAACAATCCTGATTTTCAGACTCCGCCGCGGCCGGCGGTCACCCTGGAACCCGGCGCGCGCGCCTCGGTGCGCATCGCGATCACCTACTGCACGCAATGCCAATGGCTGCTGCGTTCGGCCTGGATGGCGCAGGAGCTGCTGTCGACGTTCTCGACAGACTTGGGCGAAGTGGCGCTTATCCCCGGCACCGGCGGCGTCTTCCAGATCCACTGCGACGACGTGCTGCTATGGGAGCGCAAGCGCGATGGCGGCTTCCCGGATGTGAAGACCTTGAAGCAGCGGGTGCGCGACCAGATCGATCCGGGCCGGGATCTGGGCCATGTGGACGGCAAACCATCGCAAGGCTAGAAAGCAGTGCTTTGCAGAACTTGCGGTACCGTACCGCGGCGTGCGGTATGGCGCCAAGCGCGCACGTGACCGCCGTCCTAGCTACAGCTTGGCCACCGAGACCTCCGTCGCCTTGACGAAGGCCAGCACTTCCGTGCCCACCTGCAGATCCAGCTCGTGTACGGACCGGGTGGTGATGACCGACGTCACGATGCCGGCGGGCGTGTCGATGTCCACCTCCGACACCACGGACCCGATGATGATTTCCTTGATCTTGCCGCGAAACTGGTTACGGGCGTTGATGGATTGAATGGCCATGCGGGACTGCTCCTCAAGGGGAAAGTGGTTTAGATACTGAAGCGGGCTTGGGCCAACAACTGGCCCAGGTCATAGCGCTCGGCCGGCGCAGGCGGCGGCGCGACATGGCGCGCCAGCTGTTCGACGCCACCGTGCAGCCGCTGATTCAGCTCGTCGTCAAGAACGGCCGCGCCGTCATCCGTCAGCCGGACCTGCTGCTCGGTGGCGAAGACGCTGCCCAGGATATGGCGCGCGCCCAATGCCGACAGCACCGGTTTGAGGGTGTATTCGAGTGCCAGCAGATGAGCCAGGCTGCCACCAGTGGCAATCGGCAGGACCACCTTGCCGGCCAGGGCTTTTTCATCCAGCAGATCCAGCACGGCTTTCAGGCCGCCGGAAAACGAGGCCTTGTAGACCGGCGTGGCGATCAGCAGCGCGCTGGCCGCATGCACACGGGCACGCAAGGCCGCCGCGGCGGGGCCGGCGTAATTGCCTTCGATCAGGTCTTCGGCCGGCAAGTCACGCAGTCCTAGCGTGCTGACGGCCAGGCCGCGTTCGCCCAACAGGGCGGCGGCACGGTGCAATAAGGCGGAGGAACGGGAACTGAGAGAGGGACTGCCAGCCAGCGCGAGTACGGTCATCGATGTTTTTTGCCACGGAAACCGCCGGCGCCTGAAGCAAGGCCGGCATGGAGTGAGTACTGGGCAAGATCCTAGGCCCCTCTCCGCGCCGCAACAACGAAATATCCGGCATATGGGTATGACTGCCCGCCACATGACCGCAGGCAATGAATGGCGGCAGGCGGCGGCGTGCGCGAATAATGGATCAGGCCGCCACGCACGAGGGAACGTCAGGGGTGAACGCCAGGCAGCAGGGGCAGGTGGCAACATCCGCTTTCAAGATATGCGGAATCCACCTGATGTCATAAGCAATAACCTTATGCAAGAATCGCCGGAACCGGGCGCTGCGCCCTGGTTGCGCCAAACCGTCGCCACACGGAGCAAGGAGCAAGGCAGATGAAGAATCGTTCCAGCCAATTGTTCGCGGCCGTCTTGTTGGCCGTCAGTTGCAGCGCGCCGGTCTGGGCGCAGACCACGCCGGCGCCCGCCACGCCCAGCAATGGCAAGGCACTGACCCCGCAGCAAAAGCGCATGTCGGATTGCAGCACCGCCAACAAAGGCAAGACAGGCGAAGCCTACAAAGCCGGCGTTGCCGCCTGCCTGAAGGGCGACAAGCCCGCGGAAACCGCCAAGACCTTGACGCCGCAGCAGCAACGCATGAAGGATTGCAACGCCGAAGCCGGCACCAAGTCCCTCAGCGGCGACGCCCGCAAGACGTTCATGAGCACATGCCTTAAAAGCAAGGGTTGATGGCGGACGACCGCACAACGCGGCACTAGCCGGGGACTGTAGTCGCGATAGTCAGCCCGCGTTAACGCCTCAGGACCCATCCAAAAGCCAAGCCCCCCCTTTCGGGGGCTTGGCTTTTGAGGGATCTTGGTTCTTCCTGTGGGTCTCGGACCGGGGGTCGTGATTGCGGCGAGGCACGCTCAATACGTCCCGGCCACCAGCACGTCGCGATCGATCTGGTGAATATCGCGATACCCGCACAGCGCCATGGTGACATCCAATTCCCTGGCCAGAATCTCCAGCACCTTGGTCACGCCTTCACGGCCGCCCGCGCCCAGGCCATAGAGGAACGGCCGGCCGATCATCACGCCACGGGCGCCCAGGGCCACCGCGCGCAGGATGTCCTGGCCGGATCGAATCCCGCCATCCATCCATACCTCGATGTCCTTGCCGACCGCATCCACCACCTGCGGCAGCATGGCCACCGACGACACCGCGCCATCCAACTGGCGGCCGCCATGGTTGCTGACGATCAGCGCATCGGCGCCGGTATCCACCGCGTGGCGCGCATCTTCCGGATCGAGAATGCCCTTGAGGATCAGCTTGCCACCCCAACGCTTCTTGATCCACTCGACGTCGTCCCAATTTAACGTGGGATCGAATTGCTCCGCGGTCCACGCGCCCAGCGAAGACAGGTCCGTCACGCCCTTGGCATGGCCCGCGATATTGCGGAAGGTGCGACGCTGTGTGCGCAGCATGTTCCAGCACCAGACCGGCTTGGTCGCCAGGTTCATCAGATTGCCCAGCGTCATCCGTGGCGGCGCGCTCAAGCCATTACGCAGGTCTTTATGACGCTGTCCCAGAATTTGTAGATCCAGTGTCAACACCAGGGCCGAACACTTGGCGGCCTTGGCCCGATCGATCAGGCGTTCGATGAAATCCCGATCCCGCATGACGTAGAGCTGAAACCAGAATGGCGCGGTGGTATGCGCCGCCACGTCCTCGATCGAGCAGATGCTCATGGTCGACAGCGTGAACGGCACGCCGAACGCCTCGGCCGCCTGCGCCGCCAGGATTTCGCCGTCGGCATGCTGCATCCCGGTCAAGCCGGTTGGTGCCAGGGCCACCGGCATGGCGGCGGACTGGCCCACCATGGTGGTGGCCAGATTGCGGTTTTCCATATTGCGCGCCACTCTCTGGCGGAAGCGGATCTTTTGCAGATCTTCTTCATTGGCGCGATACGTCGACTCCGTCCACGATCCTGAATCGGCGTAGTCGTAAAACATGCGCGGAACACGGCGGCGCGCCACGCGGCGCATGTCTTCAACAGTTGCAATAAAGGTGCTTGAGGGAAGCGGCATGGTGTTAGAGGGGCCGAATTGGAACGAGGCGAGAGCTTAACCCAGCATCGCGTCAGGGGCTTTCCGCAACGCAACATCGGATTGTCAGCCTCTTCCGTGCCCTGCAGCGGTGTCCTTTCCCCTACGTCATCCGGTCTAATTCTTACACCGATGTGTGTACTCGACGGTATACCGATATAGCGTTTGCCCTGCTTGCGCGATTGCCCAACATCCTTAAGAATACTTGTTACTTTTCGTATATCTCTAAGCCCCGGCGTCCGTCCCTGCAGAGGCTGAACCGCCCTGCCCGGGCTGCCGATCATGAAGCTGCTGTCCCCCCCGCCCTGGAAGATGTGAGCCGTGTCAGCCGTTCAACTGGCATTGCGCCGCCCCTACACCTTCATCGTCATGGCCTTGCTGATTCTGTTGGCGACGCCGTTCGCGCTGATGCGCATGGCGACCGACATCTTCCCGGAAATCAATATTCCGGTGATCAGCGTCATCTGGACTTATAACGGCTTGTCCGCGCAGGAAATGGGATTGCGCATCGCCGCGTCCAACGAGCGCGGCCTGACCACCACGGTCAGTGATATCGAACATATAGAATCGACGTCGCTGGCCGGGATCACCGTCATCAAGATTTTCTTCCAGCCCACCGCCAACATTCAGACGGCGATCGCCCAGGTGGTGGCGGCCGAACAGACCCAGGTACGCCAACTGCCGCCCGGCATCACGCCGCCGCTGGTGATCAAGTATTCAGCGTCCAGCATCCCCGTCATCCAGTTGGGCCTGTCCAGCCCCACCCTGCCCGAACAGACGCTCTACGACGTCGCCATGAACCAGTTGCGGCCGCAACTGGTCACCATTCCCGGCGTCGCGGTGCCGGCTGCCTATGGCGGCAAGACCCGCGTGATCTCGGTGGACCTGGACCTGCAGGCCTTGCAGGCGCGCGGGCTGTCTTCCTCTGACGTGGTCAACACCATCAACGCGCAGAACCTGATCCTGCCCTCCGGCACGGCGAAGTTCGGCGAAACGGAATACTCGATCAAGATGAACAGCTCGCCGGTCACCCTGGCGGGCATGAACAACTTGCCGGTGCGGTCCATCCCGGGCGGCGGCACCACCTACCTGCGCGACGTCGCCTACGTGCGCGACGGCTTCACGCCGCAGACCAACGTGGTGCGCCAGGACGGCGCACGCGGCGTGCTGCTGTCGGTGCTGAAGAACGGCGGCGCCTCCACCGTGGACATCGTCAACAACCTGCGCGAAATGCTGCCGCGCGCGGTCCAGCTGCTGCCCCCGGACGTCAAGGTGACCCCGCTGTTCGACCAGTCGGTGTTCGTCAAGGCCGCCGTCAAGGGTGTGGTCCTGGAAGCGCTGATCGCCGCCGCGCTGACCGCCGCCATGGTGCTGCTGTTCCTGGGCAACTGGCGCAGCACGCTGATCATCGGCCTGACCATCCCGCTGTCCATCCTGGCTTCCATCCTGGCGCTGCAGATTACCGGGGAGACCTTGAACCTGATGACCCTCGGCGGCCTGGCGCTGTCGGTGGGTATCCTGGTGGACCAGGCCATCGTCACCATCGAGAACATCGAACGCCACCTGCACCTTGGCACCGAACTGAAGGAAGCCATCCTCACCGGCGCCAATGAAATCGGCACGGCGGCGCTGGTGTCCACGCTGTGCATCTGTATCGTGTTCGTGCCGATGTTCTTCCTGTCCGGCGTGGCGCGCTTCCTGTTCGTGCCGCTGGCCGAGGCGGTGGTGTACGCCATGCTGGCGTCCTATATCCTGTCGCGCACCCTGGTGCCGACGCTGGTGATGCTGCTCATGGCCGGCCATCACGAAAACGCCGGCAGCAACAGCCTGCTGCAACGCGTGTATCGCGCCTTCGACCGCCGCTTCGAACTGCTGCGCCGCGCCTACACGCTGGCCTTGTCGGCGCAGTTGTCGCGGCGCAAGGCCTTCGCCCTGGCCTTTCTCGGCTTCAGCCTGCTGTCTTGCGCCATCTATCCCTTCCTGGGCCGCGACTTCTTCCCCACCGTCGATGCCGGCCAGTTGCGCCTGCACATGCGCGCGCCCACCGGCACCCGCATCGAGGAAACCGCGCGGCTGGCCGACGAGGTCGAGCGCCATATCCGCACCCTGATTCCCGCCGAGCAGTTGGAGACCATACTCGATAATTTGGGAATCCCGAATAGCGGGATCAACCTTTCATATAGCAACGCCGGCACCTTCAGCACCCTGGATGGCGAAATCCTGATTTCCCTGCGCGAGGGCCACGAACCCACCGAGAAATTCATATCGCTGCTGCGCATGGACCTGCCGCGCCAGTTCCCGGGCGTGGAATTCTTCTTCCAGCCGGCCGACATCGTCACGCAGATCCTGAATTTTGGCCTGCCGGCCGCCATCAATGTGCAGTTCACCGGCCAGAACTACACCGCCAACGCGGAACTGGCGGCCGAACTGGTCAAGGCGGTGCGCAACATCCCCGGCGCCGTCGATGCCCATGTACACCAGCGCCTGGACCTGCCCACCGTCAACCTGGAAATGGACCGCTCGCGCTTGCAGCAGATGGGCCTGAGTCCGGCCAACGTCGGCCAGAACGTGCTGATCGCGCTGTCCGGCAGTTCGCAAACCTCGCCCGCGTTCTGGCTCAACCCGCAGAATGGCGTGGTCTACAACGTCACCACTCAGACGCCGCAATACAACATCGACTCGCTGGACCGGCTGCTCAATCTGCCAGTAGGTGCGCCTGGTGCCGCCGGTACCGGCAGCGGCGCCACCGGCGGCGCGGGCACGCCAGGCGGCAGCACGCAACTGCTCGGCAATCTGGTCGAAGCCACGCAGACGCGGCAACCCGCGGTCATGTCACGCTACAACATCCTGCCGGCCATCGACGTCTACATCAGCGTGCAGGGCACCGACCTGGGCAGCGTCGCCAAACAGGTGGAACGCGAGGTCGACGCGCTGCGCGACAAGCTGCCACGTGGCAGCCAGGTGGCCATCCGCGGCCAGGTGCAGACCATGCAGTCGTCCTTCACGGGCTTGATCGTCGGCCTGGCCATCGCCATCGTGCTGGTGTATCTGCTGGTGGTGGTCAACTTCCAGTCCTGGATCGATGCGCTGATCATCATCAGCGCCCTGCCCGCGGCCCTGGCCGGGATTGCCTGGATGTTGTTCATCACCGGCACCACGCTAAGCGTGCCGGCGCTGACGGGCGCCATCATGACCATGGGCGTCGCCACCGCCAACTCCATCCTGATGGTTTCTTTCGCGCGCCAGCGGCGCGAGGAAGGCGCCACGGTCCTGGCCTCGGCGCTGGAAGCCGGCGCCACCCGCATCCGGCCGGTGTTGATGACGGCACTGGCCATGATCATCGGCATGATCCCCATGGCCTTGGGCCTGGGCGAAGGGGCTGAACAGAACGCGCCGCTGGGCCGCGCCGTCATCGGCGGCCTGCTGTTCGCCACCGTTTCCACGCTGTTCTTCGTGCCGGTGGTCTACGCCGGCGTGCACTCGAGATTGGCCCAGCGCGCCGCCAGGCGGGCAGCGCGGCGCGGCCCGCCCCGTGGTGACAGACCCGATAGTGACTTACCCCGTAGTGATTCACCCATCAAGCCCGACCCCGCGCGGCAGGAGATCTGAACCCATGTCTGAAGAAAGACATCACGCGCTCGGGATTCATTCCCTCGGCAGCGAACCCGGCGGCGCCGACCTGCCCTCGCGCGACCGCATCGTGCGCCGTATGCGTTGGGTGACGCTGGCTGTCCTGGTGCTGCTGGCCCTGGGCGCCGCGCGCACCATCATCGCCCGCGTGCAGAACGCCAGCGAGCTGCGCGAAGGCACCACGCAACGCGCCGTCCAATACGTGCAAACCGCCGTGCCCTCCACCCCGGAAAAGGGCCAGACACTGAGCCTGCCGGGCACGCTGCAGGGCTATGTGCAATCGCCCCTGTCCGCGCGCGCCAGCGGTTATCTGAAACTATGGACCAAGGACATCGGCAGCCGCGTCGAAAAAGGCGACCTCTTGGCCGAGATCGAAACCCCGGAGATCGACCAGCAACTCTCGCAAGCCGTGGCCGCGCGCGAACAGGCAGCAGCCGCCATGGAATTGGCGCGCAGCACGCAGTCGCGCTGGGAAGCGCTACGCCAGAAGGACGTGGTTTCGCAGCAGGACCTGGACGAGAAACGCGGCGCCGCCGCACAAGCGCGCGCCAACTTCGCGGCGGCGCAGGCCAACGAACAGCGCCTGCGCCAGCTGGAAGGTTTCAAACGGATCGTCGCGCCCTTCGCCGGCGTGATCACGCGCCGCAACGTGGATGTCGGCGACCTGATCGACGCAGGCAGCGGGCGGCCGCTGTTCGTGCTGTCGCAGACCGATCCGCTGCGCGTGTACCTGAACGTGCCGCAAAGCTACGCCCAGCGCATCAAGCCGGGCCAGCATGTGGTGGTGACGCAATCGGAGTTGGCGGGACAGAATTTCAAGGGCGTGATCGCCCGTACGGCCGCGTCCATCGATCTCACCACTCGCACCATGCAGGTGGAAATCTCCCTGCCGAATGCGGACAAGCAACTGCTGCCGGGCGCGTACGTACAGGTGGATCTGCAACTACCGCCGGGCGACACGCTGGTGCTGCCGGCCAACGCGCTGATGTTCCGCAAGGAAGGCGCATTGGTGGCGGTGGTCGACGAAGCCGGCAAGGTCAGCCTGCGCAAGGTCACGGTGGGCCGCAATTACGGCCAGACCGTGGAAGTGCCGCAAGGCGTGACCGCGACCGATCGCGTGGTGCTCAATCCGGCCGACTCGCTGGCCAATGGCGACATCGTGACCGTGGCGGCGAAGACGCCCGCCAAGGACGCGGCCGTTCCTGCCCGGGGCCAGGAAAAATGAGGTTGCTGCCGTTAGCGGGTGTCCTGCTGCTGTCCGCGTGCAGCCTGGCGCCGGAATATCACAAGCCGGCGCCCGACATGCCCGTCAGTTGGAAACTGGAAGCGCCCTGGCGCGCGGCCGCGCCGCGCGACGATATGCCCAAGGGCGCATGGTGGCTGCGCTACCAGGACCCGACGCTGAACGCGCTGCAGGAAAAGCTGCTGACCGCCAACCCCAGCCTGGAGGTGGCCAGCGCCCGCCTGACGCAGGCGCGCGCCCAGGCCACCGCCGCGACGGCGGGCCTGTTTCCCACGATAAGCACCAATGCCCGCGTGCAGCGCTTGAAGATTTCCGCCAACCGTCCACTCACCAACTACGACGCGCCGCTCTACGAAACCGTGCAGAACGACTACACGCTGTCGTTCAACACCAGCTATGAAGTCGACCTGTTTGGCCGGGTGCAGAACACGTTGACGGTCGCGCGCGCCAATTCGGAGCAATCCGAAGCCGACCTGCGCAACGCACGCCTGGTGCTGACCGCCGAGCTCGCGTCCAACTACGTCAATCTGCGTGCGATGGACAACGAGATCGACGTGGTACGCCGCTCCGTCGGTTTGCAGCGCCGCGCGCTGGAACTGATCACCGCGCGCTATGACGGCGGTGCCGCGTCCGGCCTGGAAGTGGCGCAGCAGCAGGCGCTGCTCGACAACACGCTGACCCAGATCGACATCCTGGCACGCCAGCGCGCGCAGTACGAGCATGCCATCGCCAGCCTGACCGGCACACCGGCACCGCAATTCGAACTGGCGCCCGATATCCGCAATATGACGCCCCCCACCGTGCCGCTGGGGGTGCCGTCCGACGTGCTGGAACGCCGTCCGGACGTGGCCGCGGCGGAACGCGCGATGGCGTCGGCCAACGCGCAGATCGGCGTGGCGCGCGCCGCCTTCTATCCCAGCTTCATGATAGGCGCCGGTTATGGCGTCGACAGCCGCCAGCTGGGCACCTTGTTCGATGGTCCCAGCACCTTGTGGAATCTGGGCGTGTCGCTGGCACAGACGATCTTCGACGGCGGCCGCATCAGCGCCAACGTCGACTTCGCGCGCGCCGGCTACCAAGCCACCGCCGCGAATTATCGCCGCGTGGTGCTGGTGGCCATGCAGGAGGTGCAGGATGGCATCAGCGGCCTGGCGGCACTCGAGCGGGCCAGCGCCCAGGCGCAGACCGCCGTGGCCGCCAGCCGCAAGGTGCTGGACATGGCGACGTCGCGTTACTCGGGGGGCGCCACCACCTATCTGGACGTCATCACGGCGCAGCAGGCGGTGCTCAACACGGAACGCCAGGCGGCGCAATTGGCCGGCCAGCGCATGCTGGTATCGGTTTTCCTGATCAAGGCGCTGGGCGGTGACTGGGAAACCGCGCCCGCGGTCGCCAGCAATGAGGCAGGTAGCGGCACGCAGGCCGCGCAGCCCTGACGGCGGCGCGGGACGCATGGCAGCGGCATGCGGAATACGCAATGCGGAACGCAGAATGCAGAACTCGGCACGTAGCACGTGCCACGTAGCATACGGAACCAATCGGCTCGATCCGTAACAGTGAAAGGCTTCCCCGCCATACTGTTTCTCATCGATCGAGGCTACTGTTGCTGCACCTTTCCTGCTCTCCTCCGATATCGCCCCCATTGTCCGGCGAGCCGCCGGCAGCCGCCCCTCGGCCAGCGCATGACCTTCACGCGCTGCCCGACTTGCTATCGGCCAGCCCCGGACAAGTTGCGGCGGCCAACCCTGGCCGCGCCGCCGTAGTCACCCGCGATTCAATCCATGGCTCCGACGACGATGAGTACACCATGCTGGACTGGGGCCATGCCGAACGGCGCGCCAGCGTGGCTGGAACGTCGCTCGCGTCCTCGCCAGGCGCGAGCAGTGACCAGGCGGACGAGTGCCTGGGCGTGAACGAAGCGTCGGATGCCGACGAGCGCCTGGAATTATTGATGAGCACGACGGCGCTGCCGGATCTGCGCGATGAGGTCATGGTCTATTTCGATATGCTGGCGGAAGACACGGCCAGCAAACCGGCGGATTTGCAGAATTTCGACGTTCCGGCACCGGTCGTCGAGTCCAGCCCCCGTACCGATAGCCCGCCGCAAAACGCCATCAGCCTGCCCCAAGACACTATCAGTCCGCCGCAAAACACGATCGACCTGCCACAGAACACCATCAGCCCGCCGCAAAACAGCAATGCGCACCGCTCTTTGAGCGACCTCCTTGAAAACCCCCAATTGAGCAATATGGTGGCTCGAAAGTTGGGCAAAAAGACCATGCGAATACTAGAAGCAATGGAGGGCCATCCAGATCTCTCCGTGGACAGCCTCTGCGCCAACAGTGCCGCCAAGGGCGCGTTCAGCCCCCATGAAATCAAGCTCAAGCGCCGCGCGGCGCTGATTTTTCTGGATCGGTTTCGCGATGATGTGCGCGCGAAACCCGTGGGCCCGGATCCGTCCAGGGACACCAGCGGCTACCGCGCTTTCTGGCATCGCTGGGAAAGTATTCTTTCTGGTCCCGACCAGGAGCCATTGACGATATTGCGGCAGCGGCCGGAGTTCGGAGAATACTGGGTGGAAAAATTCAGGCTGCTGCATGCGCAGCCTGATCGTCCGCTGGCGACCATGAGCCGCTTCATTTTTCGCCCTGGCGACCCGTTTCTGCGATTGTCCGATGATCAGCGTTGCGAGTTGATCGAGCGCATGCAGGCACAGGCGCTTGAGGTCGCGGTGGAGGTCTTGGGCACCGCCGAACAGATTCGGGTGATCATGCGCGCGGCGGAGTCGGCTCTCCGCGCCAAGGCCGCAGCCGAAGTCGCAGCCGAGACCGAGGCCGCGGCTGCCTCCACTGAAGGAACATCAGAAGCCCCGCCGCGCAGGAAGTATCAGCGTCTCGCCCCCGCGCCGAAACCGCGCACGCGCCAAGCGCCCTGATGAGTCCTGAGGGTTGCCGGACTGATCACCGCGCTTGATCTCCTGCTTGAATGCTCGCCGGTATGTTCGCTCGCACTGTTCATCGAACAGGCGAGCGATCCCCGGCCCACCTGTTTACATCGTCGGCGTAACGCCACCATTCATGGGCACCACCACGCCAACCACATAGCTGGCGCGCGCGCTGCTAAGGAACAGCGTGACGTCGGCAACTTCTTCCGGCTTGCCGTAACGGCCCATCGGAATGCGCGACTGGCCGTCTTTCAGCGCCTGGTCCTTGCTGATGCCCAGGCGCTTGGATTCCACTTCCAAGGCTTGGTCCACGCGGCCGGTATACGTCGGTCCGGGATTGATGGCGTTGATGCGTATGCCGTGCTTCACATAATGCTGCGCCAGGCCGATGGTGGACAGCATCAGCGCAGCATTGGCGGAACCGCCTGCCACGTGGGTGACGGACGGCTGCTTGCCGCCGTTACCGATGATGTTCACCACGCTGCCACGCTGGCGCGTGCGCATACGCTTGAGCACGGCGTCCTGCGTATAGACATAGGGGAAGAACTTGGCGTTCATCGCGGCCTGCCACTTTTCCGCGTCCAGCGTGTCGGGGTCATAGCGGCGTGCGGCGCCGGCACTGTTGACCAGGATCTCGATGGGGCCGAGGTCGGCTTCGGCTTGCGCGACGGCGCGCTCGGCCTGGGCAGCGTCGGTCAGGTCAGCGGCGATGGCGATCACGCGCGCGCCATGTTGCGCATGCGGCGTCAATTGCACCAGTGCCGCGTCCAGTCCCGGCTGGCCGCGCGCGATGATGGCCACGCTGACGCCTTCAGCCAGATAGGCCTGCGCCACCGCATGACCGATGCCTTTGCTGCCGCCGGTCACGACGGCTACTTTACCTTTGAGTTCGAGATCCACGCTCTGTCCACCTGATGTTGTGCTGTTGTTATCGGCGAGGCCGCCGTGCCGGGAATCGTACACGCAAATAGCGTGGGAGCGGTATGTCCCGGAGCACTGCGGAGAGCGTGTTCCCGGGCTGACAGCAGCGTGTCAGCGAAGTCGGCCGGATGGCGGCGAAGGGCAGACGGATGGCGAACGGATGACGAACGGATAGCGAACGAATGGGAAACGAACGGCAAACGGACAGCGAACAGAAAGCGAACGAACGGCAGACGAACGGCAAACGTATAGCGAACGGATGACGTACGTACGACGCACGTCCGGCTGGCAACACGCTGTCAGAAAGCGCGAGCAAGCATTCAATAATGCGGCGGAATTTCCTCTCGCAGCGTGGCCTGGCTGGTGCCGCTGCCGGCTTGATCCACCTGTTGCCGCATGTCCGCCAGTTGACGCGCCAACACGTCGATCTCGCGCTGCTGGCGCAGGATGACTTGATTGAGTTGCTCCAGCGTGTCGTCGGCAAACGATGCCTTGATTTCCAGTTCGTCGATGCGACGGGTGAGTTCTTGGATGTCTTCCATATTCCGGATAGTGTAGATAGCGCCGCAACGATGCAGGAGCGATTTGCTGGAGTTTATCCCCTCGCCCAAGCGAGGGGATGGATCCTTGCATCACCGCCGACAGGCCGGCGCCACATCGACCAAGCCCCTGGGGCCGCCCTCAACAACATAATGGATCCTTGCATCACGGCCGCCCGGCCGTGACCTCATCGGCCACGCCCCGGCCCGGCCTCAATATCCCAGCGCCGCGCCGGCGGGACGGCGGGCATCGTTGGCGCCATAGATATAGCCTTCGCGCACGGTACCGGAGACCGCGGCATCGTTGCCCGAGCTGGCGGCCGGCGCGCGGCTCAGGCCCGGTAAGCCTACCAGGATCAGCGCGGTAGCGCCCCACGGCGTCTGCTCGACCATTTTGTAGCCCATGCCGCGCAGCACGGCCAGCGTATCCGGCGACAGGCCGTAGTCTTCGTAGTAAAGCTCATCGGGGAGCCATTGATGATGCACGCGCGGCGCGTCTACCGCCTGCTGCGGCGCCATGCCGTGATCGATGATATTGAGCGCGGTTTCCAGAATGATCGTGATGATGCGCGACCCACCCGGCGATCCCAGCACCATATAGGTCTTGCCCTTCCACGTCACCACCGTGGGAGCCATCGACGACAGCGGCCGCTTGCCCGGCGCGATGGCATTGCGTTCGCCTTGCACCAGTCCATACATATTGCGGGCGCCCACCTTGGTGGTGAAGTCGTCCATCTCGTCGTTGAGGAAGAAGCCCGTGCCCGGCGCGATCACCGTGGCGCCGAAGCGCCCGTTGATGGTGTAAGTGGTGGACACCGCATTGCCGTCCTTGTCGATGACGGAATAATGCGTGGTCTCGGGCTTTTCATGAGGTACGAATTCCGCCTTGGGGCCACCGGCTGGCATGTCACCAGCAGGTATGTCATCGGTAGGCATCACGCCAGCAGGCATGACACCGCCGGGTTCGCGCTCACCGGCTCGTGCTGCCCGCCCCGGCTCCAGATCACTGGACGGCGTCGCGCGATTGGCGTTGATGCTTGCACGGATCCGCGCCGCATGCTCGGGGCTGAGCAGTTCCTCCAGCGGATTCTTGACGAACGCGGGATCGCCCAGCAGCGTATTACGGTCGACGTACGCATGGCGCATCGCTTCCGCCATGACGTGGACGGATTGCGCCGAACCGAAGCCCATGGCGCGCAGGTCATAACCCGACAATACGTTGAGGATCTCACACAGCGTGGTGCCGCCGGAACTGGGCGGCGGCGCGGACAGGAAGACGAAGCCGCGATAGGTGCAACGCAAGGGCTCGGTTTCAGTGACGTGATACGCGGCGAAATCCGCCGCGTTTATGATGCCGCCGTCAGCCCGCGCGGCGGCTTCGACCGCCGCCGGAACGCGCCCGTGATAGAAAGCGTCCGGCCCCTGCTGCGCGATCGCCTGCAGCGTGTTGGCCAGATCCGTCTGCACCAGCCTGTCACCCGGTTGCAAAGGGCTGCCGTCGGGCCGCAGGAAGATGCGCGCCACCTCGGCGTTCTT
Source organism: Bordetella sp. LUAb4 (assembly GCF_021325795.1). Lineage (GTDB taxonomy): Bacteria > Pseudomonadota > Gammaproteobacteria > Burkholderiales > Burkholderiaceae_B > Bordetella_C. The sequence continues at coordinate 688,753 of NZ_JAHPZX010000004.1, forward strand.
GCGGAAATGCTGTACACCCAGGTCCAGCAGGTCGGTATCCGCGCGCTTCAGCACGAAACCGTCACGCGCCAGCGCGATGGCCGGCGCCATCACCTGCTCACGCGTCAACCGGCCGTAGCGTTGCAGCGCGGTATCCAGGCCCGCCACGGTCCCCGGCACCGCCACGGCGCCATACCCGTGCAGGCTGGCGTTGGGGATCAGCTCTCCCTGCGCATCCTGGTACATATCCGGCCGCGCCCGCGCAGGCGCCATCTCACGAAAATTGATGAAGCGATCGCGACCGTCCGCCAGATGCAGCGTCATGAAACCGCCACCGCCGATATTGCCGCAGCAGGGGTTGACCACCGCTTCCGCATAGCCCACCGCCACGGCGGCGTCGACGGCGTTGCCGCCCTGCTTGAGGATATCGACACCTACCCGCGCGGCCAACGCCTGCGAACTGACCACCATGCCGTTGCGCGCTTCGGCCGCCGGGAAAGAGGCTGCCTGGGCGGACCGCGCCCAGGGCAATAGGCTCGTGCCGCCCAGGATGGCCATCCCAAGCAGGGGCGTGGCGCAGGCACGGGCAAGGCGACGCCACGCCAGGTGGGCATGGCTGGCGGAGCTGTCGAAGCGGATCGAATCCATGTATTCCTCGGATATTGCGGCGAGCGGCAACGTTAGCACCACCACCGCGATTATCGAGGAGGATTATTCTCACGGCCATGTGGGGAACGGCTCAACCGCGAGTCGGCCCGCAAGAACCCGTTTTGGACTCAGTGGACGCGGCGGGCACCGTCAGCTGACCGCCGCCGTGCTCCCTCTATTGCTTGACGTTCGGGAGACCTCCAGCCTGCTGCGCGATCATTGCCTCCAATCGCGCGATGGTCGCGGCCTGCTCCGCGACTTGCGCCTCCAATCGCTTGATGGCCTCGGCCTGTTGCGCGTAGGTCATTGGCGGCGGCGCATCATTGCGCACTGGCACCGGCGTCACAGGCGCCTCGCGCGGTTCAAGAATTTCGTAGCAGCCGTAGCTGTCCGACTCGACGCTGAGGTCAGCGTCCTCCGGTACGCGAAGCAAGGCCTCCAACTTGACACGCAGGCTGCGGTTCCATGCGGGGTCTCTGATGTCGGCCCAATCGTCTTCGATCCTATCCAGCACGATATGGTGCTCGCGGGTTCTATCGCTGTACCAGTCTTCATCCACGTCCCAGCTAGCAGAATGATGGGTCTGCAACACCAGCGGGCCGTGAGCCTTCAAGGCATCTCTCAATGATTCCTCGTCTTTGAAATGGCGGACGGCTACGCCAAGGCCGCGCGTTGAAAGATAGTCTTCCAACTCCGTTCTCTTACTGGGCATGGGATCGTTGGCAAAGGCGTTCGGGTCCTTGTCCAGAAGAAGCATGTCGTGGCAGGTCGTCGCGGTCGTCCTGGTCAGCCCGGTATTCAATATTCCATTGACAGGCAGGACGGCCTTGCCGTTGACAATCTTCACCTTGATGTCCTTCGACTTCCAGCCATCGCCCCGAAACTTGACCCTGGTTTCCGTTTCTGTGTCCTTGGGGTCGTGACCCTCGACGCGCAAGACCTCCATATCCGTGAATGTTGCAAGACCGTTGAGGAATTTGTCAAACGTAGGTTTGTTGTGCCAGTGCGGCGCCAGTTCATCCAAAACCTTTTTGGCCAGCTCCGGGGAAGGCTGCCCGGGAGTCGTCCGGGCCATTGGTTTAACACTAGCCGTGTCGGGGACAGGAGGTCCGTCGCGCCGGTCCAGCACGCCCATCCTCTTTTTCATCTCCTTGATACCCGCGGGATAGTTACCACGGTTGACGCTGCTTCCTCCGGCCACTCGGTAGTGGGGATAGTCTCTATCCCAGGGGATGTATTGATTGCAGGTCCATTCAACGATCAACTTACGATTCTGCGCTGCCTCCGCGGTAAGTCGGCCCTCGGGCGAAACGTCGGACGACTTCATCGATGGCAGACTGGCCTGATCCTGACCTTGGATTGAAGGAGTTTGATCCAGTGGCGTCTGGTTCAGTGGTACCTGAGCCGCACTGAAGTCGGATGCTGGCGGCATCATGGTGGCGCGCGGCGTACCAGCGGTCGCCGTGTTGACCGCGTGCCCTCCCACTTCACCGCGATTGCTGTCGACAGCAGGCGTATCGATGCTGCCTGTGGATCTGACTGGGGAGGAGTTTGTCGCACTGAACATGGAATCTCTCGGGGGCGTAGCCAATGTGGGGAATCCAATTCGTGTGGATTGCACGCTTCACGTTCCCCGGACGGGCCTGCTCCAACCGTTTGACGCTTTCACGTCTGGTTGACGGGCCGATCCCGTAAGCTTCATGAACAAACATCGCAACTCATGAACACCCTGTCAGCTGATGTTTTGGATTTTTGCGTTGCCTGGCGATGATGCTTGCCATACGGACCTCCCTTCGGTATCTTGCTTTTTTCTCTGATCATCTTCGTCCACGTGACGTCAACTTCCACTAACGTGGCGCGCAACGCTTTTCTCCTCCGCTTCGCTTTCATGCTCGCCTACGGGCTGCTGGCCGTGCTTTGCATGCGCCAACGCGATGCGGTGACGATGTCCACCCTGCTGTGGCCGCCCGCCGGCCTGCTGCTCGCCGCCTTGATGCTCAGTTGCCCCCGGCGTTGGCCGGGCTGGATGGCGCTGGCCGCCACGCTGCACATCGCCAGCGGCATCGTGGTCGCACAGCGTAGCGCCGCCGCCGCCCTCGTTTTCGCGCTGGGCGACCTGCTGCTTTGCGGCAGCGTCGCGGCGATCTGGCGTTGGCGCACCACCGACCGACGCAGCCTGGCGCGCGTCGGCAGCGTGCTGTGGTTCGTCCTGCCGCTGGCCGTGGCCACCGTGATCGGAGGCGGCCTGGTGGCGCAAGGGCTGCACGCGGTCAATCACGACATCGATACGCACCACTGGTATATCTGGACCCAAGCGGCTTTTGTCGGGTGCCTGATCACCACGCCGCTCATCATCGCCTGGTCCAACTGGCGTACCCAGGCCTTCATCGAACAGGATCTGCGCAATCTGTGGCTGGGACTGGTCGCCGCCTTCGCCCTGCTGGCCGGCACGACGCTGGTCTTCAACAAGCAGTGGTCGGATTGGTTATGGCAAGGCCGGCCCGCGGCCGATCTCACCTATGCACCGTTGGTGTTCCTGGCGTTCGTGGCGGTGGCCTGGGGCCAGGCGGGCTGTACGCTGGTGGTCACCGGCCTGGCTATCGTCACCGGTTCGTACACGCTCAGCGGACTGGGTCCCTATGGGGGACTCGAGGGCGTGCCTTTGGTGGCGATCCAAGGTTTTCTGGGCGCGGCCGCCCTGCTCAGCCTGCTGTTGGGGGCGCTCAGCGCCGACCGGGAACGCGCGGCGCGCGAAGCCGTGGCCTGGAAGCTGCAACTACAGTCGGCGCTGCGCACCGGCCAGCATCTGGCCTGGGAGTTCTTCCCCGACACGCGCCGGGTGGTCTGGCTGGGCGATTTCCCCTCGCCCTATGGGCCGGCCTGCGAGCCGGATACGACGGTCGACCGGTGGCTGTCCTACGTCCACGAAGACGACAGGGAAAGCCTGTTGGCCTGGGTGGAAAGCACCGGCAAGCCCGACGCCGCCCGCCGCTTGCGCTTGCGCCTGCAATGCGCCGATGGCCAGTACCACGAGGTGGAGCTCAATGGATCCGCCGTGCGCCTGCCCGATGGATCCGTTGCGTCAGTCACCGGCCTGCTCAGTCCCTGGGGTGATACGAGCTGGCTGTGATGCCGCACGTGCAGCCCGGCGTCGAGGCTGGCTATGTCGCCGAGCGGGAGGCGGGTTCCGAAGCTTGTTCCGAAGCCGGCGGTGCCGTTGCCAATTCGCCCTCGATTTCCCGCAAGGTGTCTTCGAACTCGCGCAGCACGGCGGTCAGGCGCGGCAGCAACTCGGCGCGATCGGCACCACCGTTGGTCGCGGCGGCGGCCTGCTGCAGGGCCTTTTCCAACTGACTGCCGGTAGTGATCACGGACCAATGCCCCAGCATGCTCAAGGCGCCCACACTACGGTGCAGCCAGCGGGCGACCTGATCGTAGAAGGCGTCGCATAACGGACCCCGTGCCTGCGCCAGGTCGTCGCGCAGCAGTTGCACGGATTGCAGGGCGAATCGACGCGCCATCAAGGCATCGCCGAATTGCGCCTGCAACCCATCCAGATCCAGGCCATGCAGGGGTGCCATTGCCGCGAGGCCGCCGGGCGCCGCCGCATCCGCTGAACCCTCATCCTCGGGCACGTCTGACGAAGCCGGCTCGGGCAGCCATTGCGCCAACATCTCGCGCAAGGACTCCAGCTTGATCGGCTTGTACATGCAATCATCGATCGCTTCGCAGATTTCCGGCACGGGCACCGCGCGCTCCGCCGTCGCGGTCATCGCCACGATGGGCAGGCGCTGCGTGGCACCGCGTGAACTTTCGATTTCGCGCCAGGCACGCGCCAGCTCGCCGCCATTCATCGGCGGCATCTGGCAGTCGGTCAGCAGCAACGCGTAGTCGCCCACCCGCAAGGCCTCCAAGGCCGATGGCGCGTCCTCCTTGACATCGCAGGCCAGGCCCAGCGTCATCAACTGGCGCCGTACCACCTCGCGGTTGATGGCGTGATCGTCCACCACCAGGATGCGCAGCGACCCCGCCTGGGCCGTTTTAGCCCCGCCAGCGACGCCGGACGCAAGCGCTACGCGGGCGGCCCCCGCCATGCCGGACACACTGGACGCGCCAGGCATGCCGGACACGTCCGCTACACCCGTCCCCGCACCCGCCGACCGCGCCGCCACCGCGCCATGGCGGTCATCCGCGCTGGCATCCGTGGCGCCCACGCCCCCCGGCGCCGCCAGCGCCAGTTGCTGCAGCCGCGCCGCCGACCCGCTGGTCTCCAGGCTGGCGTGCACCCGGGCATCGGCACGCGTGCGCGCCGCCACCACTTGAAAGCGAGCGGGCGTCTTGTCCACGCGGCTGGTCACGCTATCGATGTCCAGATCCAGCGTGACAGCCGGCTCCGGCGGTCCCGCGGTGGCCACGAAACGGCAGACGAATGTCGCCGTGGTGCCATGGCCAGGCATGCTGCTCAAGGCAATCGTGCCCCCCATCAGGTTGGCCAGGCGGCTGCACACCGACAGTCCCAGGCCGGAGCCGCCATAGCGCCGGCTGGTGGCGCCATCCGCTTGGCGATAAGGCGCCATGACCTGCGCCAGCTTGTCATGCGGAATGCCAATGCCGGTATCGCTGATGCTGAAGCGCAGCCATTGGCCGTTGGCATCGCCGCGGTCCACCGATACCGCCAGCGTGACCTGGCCCTGATGGGTGAACTTGGCGGCATTACTCATCAGGTTCGACAGGATCTGCCGAATGCGCAAAGGATCGCCCTGCACTTCCCCGCTCACATTGGCGTCCACGCGCAGCAAGGTACGCACGCCCCGGCGCCGCGCCGGTTCGCCTATCACCATGACCACACTGTGGACGATGGCACGCAGGTCGACCGGCACGGACTCCAGGCTCATGCGGTTGGCCTCGGCCTTGGAAAAATCCAGCACGTCGTCGAGAATCTGCAGCAAGGCATTGGCCGCCGTATCCACCGCGGTCAGCATCTGGCGCTGATCGTCGTCCATCGTGCCGCGCCGCAGCAGATCCAGCATGCCGATGATGCCGCTGAGCGGTGTGCGAATCTCGTGGCTCATGGTCGCGAAAAAGGACGCCTTGGCCAGCGACGCACTATCGGCCAGATCGCGCGCGGCTTCCAGGCGCAACTCCGCCGCGCGCCGGCGCGCCACCTCGCGGCGCAATTGCACGTACGCCAGCGACAGCACCACGGCGAAGGCCAGCACCAGCACCATGGCCGGGAAGATCTCGCGCCAGAACACCGCTACCGGAATGGACTCGTCGCGCAGCGGTCCCGGCCCATTGGCGACGGCGATGGTCATCACGCCGTCCTGCGCGGGCAAGGCCAGCACACCGCCAGGCAGGCTGTCGCCGTGCGACGCAGCGTCAGGCTGGGCGTAGGCGGATGACGCCACCGTCAGCGCGCAAGCCAGCGCGCTGACAAGCGCGCAGATCCGGCGGACGAAAATGAATGGAAGCGCAAATCGCTTCCGTTTGAGGCCTGGCAAGTTCATGGGCATGGGCTTGGAGACGCGGCAATCGAGTTTAGCAACCGTTGTCGCGCTGCCCCGGGCTTCTTTCTTTTGCCAAACGTCGTCGTTGTTTTGGATAACGTAGCTGAGTAGCGTCCCACCCTCTCGTCGTTCCTTGCGCCGCCCCCTTTTTACACTGCCGCGTGAGCCATCCCCGCCAAATTACCCAACCCGGCCCGCGGTCCCACCCGCAGTTCGTGCGTATGGAAGCGCGCCACGCCATCCCGATGCGCCACGCTGATGATGGCGCTATGCGGCAGCTGGCGCACCAGCGCCTCATACAGATCACTCTCCGTATCGCCATCCAGCGAGGACGTGGCCTCGTCCAGAAATAGAAAGGCAGGTTTCAGCAGCAAGGCGCGCGCGAACGACAGGCGTTGCTTTTCGCCAGGCGACAGCCGCTGGCCCCAGGCCTCGCGCGCGTGCAGCAATTCCACGTAGTCTTCCAGATGGCAGTCGCGCAAGACGCGCGCGCACTCGGCGTCGTCGTAGTCCTGCGCGTCATCCGGATAGCACAGCGCATCCTTCAGATCACCGTCCGGCACATAGCTGACCTGCGGCAGGAACAAGGCCTGCCGCGCCTCGCCCGCCGCGCCGCGGGGCATGGTCAGCGCGCCGTCGGCATAGGGCCACAAGCCCGCCATCGTCCGCAACAGCGTGCTCTTGCCGCTGCCGGACGGTCCCCGCACCAGCCAGCGTTCGCCCGGCTCGATGGCGAAGTCCGCCGGCACGGCAAGCGGGCGGCCATCCGGGCGGCTGACCTCGAGCCCGGCGGCGCGCACCTCGGCGCCCGAGGCCAGGCGCAAGCCGCTGGCCTCGGGTTCGTCCAGACGCCGGCTGAACTCGCGCAGACGATTCACCGTGGCGCGCCATTCAGCCAGCGTCGCATAACTGTTGATGAACCACGAACAGGCGGTGCTGACCTGGCCGAAGGCATCGTTCAGGCGCATGAGTACGCCTATGGTGAATGCCCCCGCGAAATAGCGCGGAGCCGCCGCCATCATCGGGAAAATCAGCGCCGCCTGGCCATAGATGGAGCTGGCCAGCATCAGACGCTTGGTGTATCGCATGACTTCGCGCCAGTTGGCGCGGATGGCGCCGAAGGCCACGCGCGCGCGGGCGCCTTCGATGGTGCCACCTTCATAGAAGGCGATCTGCTCGGCGTTCTGGCGCAGGCGCACCAGCAGCACGCGGAAATCCGCCTCCACCCGCTGCTGCCGGTAGTTGACGGCGATCAGGCCGCCGCTGACCTTCTGGATGACCCACGAACCCACCACGGCATACACGATGGCGACCCACACCATATAGCCGGGAATGCTCGCGGCATGGCCGAACAGCGTGAAGCTCAGCGTCCCGGAAAGCACCCACAGGACGGTCACGAAGGAGAAGAACGTCACCACCGTCGACAGCAAGTCCAATGACAAGGCCAGCGAGTTGGACGCCAGGCTGCGCAAGTCCTCGGCGATACGCTGGTCCGGGTTATCGAACGTGTGATCGCGTTCCAGGCGGTAGTAGGTGTCGGCGCGCAGCCACCGCGCCAGATAGACGTCGGTGAGCCATTGGCGCCAGCGAAACTCCAGGCCCTGGCGCACATAGATCTGGGCCGTGGACATGAGGATGAACAGCACCGCCAGCACGGTGAATACCAGCAGTAGATGCTTGAACGCGGGGAAATCGTGCTTCTCGATGGCATCGTAGAAACTGGCGAACCAGGTGTTGATGCGAACGTTGACATACACGATGGCCAGGTTGAGCAGCACCACCAGCGCAAGCATGGCGCGCGCGCGGTGCCGCTGCTCGGAAAACCAGAAAGGCCGGATCAATGCCCAGGTGCTGTGAGCCTTGTCGTCCGGCTGCGCCTGGTCGCCCCTTCCCTGAATGGAGGCTGAATTCATCGTGTTTTCCTGAGATCTGGCCAGCGGGTATGACCGCGCGGCCAGACTTAGGTTTCACGATTTTTTTATTCTCGCGCCTGATCCAGTGCCACTTCAGGCTTGGATGCCGAACGGGTACCCGCGCGCGGCCGCGTGCTGGCGGCATGATAGGTATGCACCACCGACAGCTTCACCGCATCGCTCTGGTTGCGTCCCGCCGCATGCAGCGTGCGGCAGTGGAAGAACAGCACATCGCCCGGCTCCAGCTCGGGCGACACGGCCTGGGCGATCAGGGCCTGGTTTTCGGGCAGGTCTTCGCGCAGGAACTGCGCCGCATCGAAACGCTCCGGCGCCAGGCTCATGGCGTGCGAACCGGGCACCAGCCACAGCGCGCCGTTATCGGCGGTTTCCGTGCCCAAGGCCAGCCACGTGGAAACCAGGTCCTCCTTGTCGAAGGACCAATAGCGGATATCGCGGTGCCAGCCGGTCAGGCTGCCATGGCGCGGATGCTTGGTCATGACGCAATTGTGATGGGCCCGCGACAGCACGACCGGCTCACCGAAATAGGCTTGTAGCGACGCCGCGATGGCCGGGTCCGTGGCCCAGGCGGCATAGGCCGCGCCGCGCGCATAGGCATCGAGCAGGCGCCGCACCGTGCCGCCACCTTCGGCGTCGCGCGAAGCGGGCGCGCCTGGATAACGCAGATCGGCTTCGTATTCGAGCGGCGCCTGCGCCTGCGCCAGCTGCATCTCGGCGAGCTGGCGCAAGGCCATGCGGCGGTCAGAAGCAAGAAACTGCTTGGCGATGACAAAACCCTGCTCGCGCAGGGTTTCGATTTGGGAAGCATTCAGCGAAGACATGGATACTGCCTGGGGGGAATGAGGGCTTTCTTATTTTACGGTCGCTTTTGCTCGTGAGCGCGGCGGCCCTCAAGCAAATATTGATGGGCAGCACGGCCGCGCGCCACAACGCCATTCTGTCGACGCTGTCAGAACAATCCGCCAAAGACAAGTCCCGCCACCGCGCCGCCCAGCAACAGCCACAGCGGATGCAGCTTGGTGCGCCACCCCAGCAAGGTCGACGCCAGCGCGATCACCAACAGGAGCATATTGGTCACGGACGCCACGGTGATCAATACGCCGCTGGCCGCCACCAGGCCCACGGTCATGGGAAAGATCCCCTGCTGCGCGATGACGCGCCACGGACGGTCCTTGAACTTCTCCCACAAGCGCAGGACCAGGATCGTCACGACAGCCGGCGGTATGAACTTGGCCGCGCTGGAAACCAGCATGCCGGACCAGCCGGCCACGTGCCAGCCCACCAGCGGCACGATCATCAGATTGGGACCAGGCGCCGCCTGCGCCAAGGCGAACAGCGACGTGAAGGTCTCCGCGGACATCCAATGATGAACATCGACCACCTGGCGCTGCATTTCGGGAAGTATGGTCATCCCGCCGCCGAACGAGATCAGCGACAACTGGGTGAACAGCGTGAAGAGATCCCACAAGGTCTGCATGGCGGCGCTCATCGACGCAACCTCCACGTGCCCAGGATGCTGAGCGGCGTCAGCACCAGCATGGTCGGCACCAGCGGCAGGCGCAGCACCGCGATCGCCACGAAACAGGCCACCACGATCACCGCGCCCCAGGCGCTCTTGAGGATGGGCTTGCCGATCTTCAGCGCCATCGAGATCACCAGCCCGGCCGCGGCGGCGGCCAGGCCGGCGAACAGATGACGCACGTGCGGATCATGCTGGTAATGGTCGTAGACCACGCCCAGCGCCAGCACGACGATGGTAGGCACCAGCACAAAGCCCGTCAGCGCCAGCACCGCACCGACGACCCCACGGAAACGCATGCCCAATGCCACCGCCAAGTTCATGATGTTGCCACCCGGCAGGAACTGGCACAGACCCAGCATGGTCGTGAACTCTTCGCTGGCCATCCAGCGGTGTTTCTCCACCACCATGCGCCGGACCAGGGGCAGCGCGCCGCCGAAGGCGGTCATGCCAAGCACGAAAAAGCCCCAGAAGAGTTGGCTCAGTGTGGGCGGCGGTGCCAGATTGGCGTCTTCGTCGGTGGGGGGGATGGGAGCGGGGGTAGCGGTACTCATGCCGACGATCTTCCTTGCGCGGTCGGGGTAAACGAAAGGCTTCAAACGAAAGTCTGTAAATGCGGAGCCGTGACCACAAGGCCGCGACGGCGGACCCGTAAGTCTTATGTATTATATAAGACCAAGATTTCCCATGACCACCAAAATGAGTGGCCCGAAAAAAAAACGGGGCGGCCAAAGCCGCCCCGCCACACTGATGATGATCGTCGCGCTGACGAACACCTATCATCCGAATCGATGCTGCATCAGTCCGCCTGGATGTGTGCCGCCTTGATCACCTGCGACCACTTGGTGGTTTCCGTCTCGACGAACTTGCCGAAATCGGCGGCGCTGCCCGGCGTGGCCACGGCACCCAGATCCGCCAGGCGCGTCTTCACGGTGGCATCCGCCAGCGCCTGGTTCAGGGCCGCGTTCAGCTTCTCGATGACGGGAGCCGGCGTGCCCTTGGGCGCGTTCAGGCCCCACCACACGGAAGCCGCCGCATTGTCCAGGCCCAGCGATTTGACCGTGGGCACGTCGGGCAGCAAGGAAGCGGGCTTGTCATCCATCACGGCCAGCGCGCGCATCTTGCCCGACTTGATGTGGGCGATAACTTCCAGCGGGTTGATGGCCATGAAGTTGATGCGGCCGCCCAGCAGATCGGTGATGGCCGGCGCGCCGCCCTTGTAAGGCACGTGCAGCGCGTCGAACTTGCCGGCGTTCTTGAGCAGTTCGCTGGCCAAGTGGCCCGAGCTGCCGTTGCCGGCCGTGCCGAAGGTCAGCTTGCCAGGGTTGGCCTTGCCGAATTCGATCATGTCCTTCAAGGACTTGAAGGGCGAATCAGCCGCCACCACCACGACCAGCGGCGCGTAGCCGATGGCGCCGACCGGCACCAGATCCTTGGCCGGATCGAAAGGCAGCTTGGCGAACAGCGACGAATTGCTGGCCAGCGACGGCGACGAAGTCAGCAGCGTGTAACCGTCGGGCTGTGCCCGTGCCACGAGGTCCATGCCGATGTTGGTCGCGCCACCGGGACGGTTGTCGACGATGATGCTCTGCTTCAACGAGTCGCCCATCTTCTGGGTGATCAGGCGGGTGACGATGTCCACCGCACCGCCGGGGGCATAAGGCACCACGACGCGAATGGGCTTGGAAGGATAGCTGTCTTCAGCGTGGCTCAGGGCGGGAACGCCAGCGGCGATCAGGGCGGTGGCCAGGCCGAGCCCGCGAATCATTCGTGCGAGCAGGTGGCTGCGTTGCATGCTTTTGTCTCCATGGAGCAATAAAAATTTCTAGTTAAGGTTGATGGTGCCTTCCAGCACTGATATCGTCCAATACTTTTTCCACACCCGATTTATAGGATTTGCAGATAACTCATGGATTTTCGCCAGTTGCGCTACTTCGTCACCGTCGCGGAAGAACTGAGTTTCAGCGCCGCCGCCCGCCGCCTGCACATCAGCCAGCCGCCTCTGAGTACACAGGTCAAAGCGCTGGAAGATGAATTGGGGACGGAACTACTCGCCCGTAACAACCGCAATGTGGCCCTGACAGAGGCTGGCCGCCTGTTCTTGGAGCAGGCGCGCCGGGCGCTGCTGCATCTGGAACGCGCGGGCGACGTGGTGCGCCAGGCCATCCGTGGCGAGGCCGGCGAAATCCGTATCGCCTTTACCGCGTCAGTGCCCATGTTCGAGGCGTTTCCGCGCCTGGTGCAGGACTTCCGCGGCCGCCATCCCGCCGCCCGCGCGGATCTCATCCACATGTCCACCGGGCAACAGTTGCAGGCCCTGGCGGAGAAGACCATCGATGTCGGCTTCCTGCGCCCTTCCATCCTGTTCTGCCCACCCTCCAATATCCGCGTGCTGCGCCTGTGGCGTGACCGCTTGGTGGCAGTGCTGCCGGCGGGCCACCGGCTGGCCGGGCAACACGGGCCGGTGCCGTTGGCCGCGCTGTCCGACGATACCTTCATCCTGTTCCCCCGGGGCCTGGGCTGCGGCTTGTTCGAGCACGTGATGGTGCTGGCCAGCCGCTCGGGCTTCGCGCCCCATGTCGGCCAGGATGCGCGCGAAGGCGCCACCATCATCGGGCTGGTGGCTGCCGGCATGGGGATTTCCATCCTGCCGGAAACCTATGCCAAGACCGGTATTCCCGGCGTGGTCTACCGGCCTCTCGAAACCGACGATGCGGCCAGTCAAATCCTGCTCGCCCACCGGTCCGACGATGCCTCTCCCCTGCTGGCGCGCTTTTTCGCCATGGCAGCGACGGGAATCGAGCCCGACGCGACGATCATGACCGGCACGCAGGCGGGGGGCTGAAGCCTGCTTCGGCCTGCTGAACCCCGTGTTCCCTGGACGCGGTCGCGCCCACTCACTTGGGCGTGCCAAACAAGGTAATGGTGTGATCCGTCAGCGTATAGCCCATCTCATCGGCGATTTTCTGCAAGCGCTTGACGATCTGCGGGTCGAAGAACTCTTCCACCTCGCCTGTCGTGGTGCTCACCAGATGACCGTGATGGCGCTCGCCATCGTTCAATTCGAACACGGCCTTGCTGCCACCCAACTGACTGCGTTTGAGCAAGCCGGCATGTTCGAACTGGGTCAACACGCGATACACCGTCGCCAAGCCCATTTCCACACCGTCATTGAGCAACAAGCGATAGACGTCTTCGGCACTTAGATGACGTTGCTCGCTATTGTTGAACAGATCGAGAATTTTCATACGGGGGAAAGTGACCTTCAGGCCAATTCCCTTCAGATCCACTGAATCGCTCATTTGTATCTCCGCGTAATCAGTCGAGGCAGCATCGGTCGACCATGCGACCACCGCCCAGTATCCATCGAAGCCCGCCGGCGCGCCACCCCGGCGGGGGCTTACCCATTTAATGGCATCATGCGTCTACGGCCGCCCGTCCCCACCCCCTCGCGCCCGCGCGCGCCGGTCGGGCCACCTTCCCGGGAACTCCATGAATTCGACCACCCTGCATTACCGTACTTTCCTCTGCCTGCTGGTTGCTGTGTCCATCGCGTTTGCCTGGATACTCTTCCCGTATTACGGCGCTATTTTCTGGGGCACCATACTCGCCATCATTTTCGCGCCCATGCAGCGGCGCCTGGTCGCGGCCCTGGGCCACCGGCGCAATCTGGCCGCCTTCATCACCCTGCTCCTGTGTATCGTGCTGGCCATCCTGCCGGTCGTGGTCATCACGGGGTCGCTGGTGCAGGAAGGCACGATGCTGTATCAGCAAGTCAAGTCCGGCGACCTGAACTTCGGCACTTACTTCGAACGCGCCGTGGCCGCCCTGCCGCCTTCGGTGCACGGCATGCTGGACCGCTACGACCTGTCCGACATACGCAGCCTGCAGGAAAAGCTCAGCACCGGCGCGATGCAGGCCAGCCAGTTCCTGGCGACCAAGGCGTTCAGCATCGGCCAGGACACCTTCCAGTTCGTGATCAGCTTCGGCATCATGCTTTACCTGCTGTTCTTCCTGCTGCGCGACGGCAGTACGCTGTCGCGCCGGGTGACCCAGGCCATTCCCATGAGCGAAGCCTACAAGCAGCATCTGGCACGCAAGTTCACGACGGTGATCCGCGCCACGGTCAAGGGCAACGTCGCCGTGGCGGCCACGCAGGGTCTGCTGGGCGGGCTGGCGTTCTGGGTGCTGGGCATCCAGGGTGCCTTGCTGTGGGGCGTGTTGATGGGCTTTCTGTCGCTGCTGCCGGCCGTGGGGGCGGCGCTGATCTGGGTGCCCGTGGCCGCCTACTTCCTGCTGACCGGCGCGTTCTGGCAAGGCATAGGCCTGACCGTTTTCTGCGTGCTGGTCATCGGCATGGTGGACAACATCCTGCGACCCATCCTGGTGGGCAAGGACACCAAGCTGCCCGACTGGCTGATCCTGATTTCGACGATAGGCGGCATGGCGCTGTTCGGCCTGAACGGCTTCGTCATCGGGCCGTTGGTGGCGGCGCTGTTCACCGCGGTGTGGGACCTGTTCGCCTCCAACGGCGAAGCGCTGCCCTCCGGTGAAACACTGGACGTAGGCTCGATGCCGCCGCCGGACGACAAATAAGCGGCGGCGTCACGCCGCCTACGCCTGCCAGGGAAAGTCGATCAAATCACCATACAGGCGCCGCAAGGTCGCCTTGACCTCGGGCGACTGCTGGTAGATGGCGATGAACTTCAGCAAGCGCGCGTCCTCGGCCCGATTGGGCAAGGTCACCCAACGGATGGCATAGCGCCGCACATTGGCGGGATCGTTGTTGTCGAAGGCCAGGCCGTCCTTTTCGTCCAGGCCGCCATGCTTGGCGAAGGTCGTGTAGGTGACCGACGCCGTCACGTCGTCGAACGTACGTGACGCCTGCGAACCTTCGATGGACACGAACTTGAGCTTGTGCGGATTGTCGGTGACGTCCAGCAAGGTGGCTTTCTCCGCGACGCCCTCCTTCAGCCGGATCAGACCCATGGCCTGCAACAGCAGCAGTGCGCGCCCCGTATTCACCGGGTCGGCCGGGATACCGATGGACGCGCCATGCGGCATGGCGTCGCCCCGCTTGAGCTTCTTCGAGAACAGCCCGATGGTGGTCGAGTAGCCATAGGCGATCGGCACCAGGCTCTGGCCACGGCTCTTGTTGAACACGTCCAGAAAAGGCGCGTGCTGGAAATAATTGACGTCCAGCGAGCCTTCCGCCACGCCCACATTGGGCATGACCCAATCGCTCAGTTCAACCAGCTTGGCTTGCACGCCCTGCGCACGGGCCTGGTCGATGGCGATTTCGGTCGCCTCGTTGGCCACGCTGGGAATCACGCCGATGCGCAGCGGCGCGTTCTGCGCCCCCGCCAAGCGCGCAGCGCCCAACAGGGGCAGCGCGGCCGCCGCGCCCATGGCGGTCAGCAGACTGCGCCGCGCAGGCCGAATAAGCCGATCCTGGGTCATGCGCCCTCGCTGTCCTGCGGCACGGGGGTGTCGCCGCAGGGGTGGAATTCACCGGTCGCGGGATCGCGCACGAACAGCAGGCCGGTGGCCACGCCGAAATACGCGCCATGCAGTTCCAGTTCGCCACGCTGCACGCGCTGGCGGATATAGGGGAACGTCATCAGATTGTGCAGGCTGTGCTCGACCACGGCCAGCTCCAGCAGACGCAAGTCGCCGGCGCGGTCCTTGCCGGAGAAATTCAGCTGGTTGGCGGTGCCGCTGATCTGCGACATCCACTTGCCGATGAAGTCGCCCTTGGCCAGCGGCTCGGCGTCGTCATAGAAGGAACGAATGCCGCCGCAGGAGGCATGGCCCATCACCACGATGTGCTTCACGTTCAAGCCGTTGACGGCGAATTCGATGGCCGAGCTGGTGCCGTGGTAGTGCGAATCGGGCTCGTAAGGCGGCACCAGGTTGGCGACGTTGCGCAGCACGAACATTTCGCCAGGGCCCGCGTCGAAAATCAGTTCGGGTGCCACGCGGGAGTCACAGCAGCCGATCACCATGATTTCGGGATTCTGGCCTTTTTCGGCCAATTGACGGAAACGGGTGCGTTCGTCCGGGAAACGCCCCGTAAGAAAGGCCTGATAACCTGAGGAAAGACGATCGGGCAAGAAGGAATTGTTGTTCATGGCAGCTGACCTTTGAATCGGACCCGGAGGTACCAGATGGACCGCATTTTACCGGTCCGTTCGTGAAGGCGCCGCAAAAGCCGGGGTGGCAGGCAGGGTTGTCGGCCGTAAAATCGCGCCATGCCACCCAAACTCCCCATCGACTCCGTAGCCGGCAGTGGCCATTTGTTCGGTGATCCGGATGATGAAACGCCCTGGGAAGAGACCATCGCGCCGGGCGCCGTGCTGCTGCGCCGTCATGCCAGTGCCCAGGCCGAGGCCTTGCTGGCCGCCGCGCGCCAGGTGGTCGCCGCCGCGCCGCTACGCCATCTGGTCACGCCGGGCGGCAAGACCATGTCGGTGGCCATGACCAATTGCGGCGACTGGGGCTGGGTGTCGGACCGCCGCGGCTACCGTTACGACCCTGTCGATCCGGACAGCGGTCGTCCCTGGCCGCCCATGCCGGACATCTTCCTGGAAGTGGCCCGTAACGCCGCCGATCGCGCCGGTTATCCGGGTTTCGCACCGCAGGCCTGCCTGATGAACCTGTATCGCCCCGGCACCCGGCTGACCTTGCACCAGGATCGCGACGAACTGGATCTTGCCGCGCCCATCGTGTCGGTATCCCTGGGTCTGCCGGCGATTTTCCTGTTCGGCGGCCTGCAGCGCGGCGACCGCACGCGCCGCTTTGCCTTGCAGCATGGCGACGTCGCCGTGTGGGGCGGCCCGTCGCGGCTGGCCTTCCACGGCATCGCGCCACTGGCCGAAGGGCATCATCCCGCGACCGGGGCGGTTCGGGTCAACCTGACGTTCCGGAAAACACGGTGACTCAGCCGCGCGGATGATGCTGCGCGTGCAGGGTCTTCAATCTCTCGCGCGCGACGTGGGTGTAGATTTGCGTGGTGGAAATATCCGCGTGGCCCAGCAGCAGCTGCACCACGCGCAGGTCGGCACCGTGATTCACCAGATGCGTGGCAAACGCGTGGCGCAGTACGTGCGGAGAAATGGGCGCGTGGATGTCCGCCTCTTTCGCATAGCGGCCGATGATCAGCCAGAAGTTCTGGCGATGCATGCCCTCCCCCCGCACCGTCAGGAACAGCGCATCCGACGGCCGCCCCTTGGACAGCAGCGGCCGGGCCTCGCGGACGTAGCGGTCGATCCAATGCGCGGCCTCCGCGCCCAAGGGCACCAGGCGATCCTTGCCACCTTTGCCGCCGATCACGCGCACCACGCCTTCATTCAGATTGACGTCCAGCACCCCCAGCCCGACCAGTTCGGACACCCGCAAGCCGGTGGCGTACAGGGTTTCCATCATGGCCTTGTCGCGCAGGCCCAATTCCGTCAGCGCTTGCGGCGCGGCCAGCAAGGCATCCACCTGCGCTTCGCTCAGCGTCTTGGGGCTGCGCATGGGCTGCTTGGCCGAGCGCACGGCCAGGCAGGGATCCTGCGCCACCAGGCGCTCGCGCATGGCCCACTGGAAATAACGGCGCAAGGCCGCCAGGCGGCGGTTGGCCGTGGTCGGCCGCGTGTCGCGATGGACGGCGGCGAACCAGGCCTCGATGTCGCCCGCTTCGGCCTGCGTCAGGCCGCGGCCGGCGTGGCCGCGCAACCAGACATCGAAGCTGGCCAGGTCGCTGCGGTAGGCATTCAGGGTATTGCGCGCCAGGCCGTCTTCCAGCCACAGCGCGTCGAGGAAATCCGCGATGCCGGGGTCGACGTCGGTCCGGCTCTGGATGGAGGGGGTATCCGCCATGGAAGGTCGTCAGCCCGAAGCCGCAGGAGATGCGATACGGCGGGGTGTCGTCCGCCGCGGGTCACGCGGGTGCTGCTCACGCGCACCATGCTCTGGCCGGCAAGGCATCCGCGGATGCCCCATCAAGCGGCCGGCGCAGGGTTCGCGCCCGCGTCGTTGTCATTGGCCGCCTGCTCGCGCTGGCTGCGTTCCAGCCAGGCGTTGTAGCCGCCGGCCAGCGCCCAGGTATTGCGGTAGCCGGCCTTGTGCAACTTGGCGGCCAGCACGGCGGCGGAGATTTCATCCGGGCAGGCGCAATACACGACAATGCGCGCGTCCAGCGGCCAGGCATGGGGATGGGTGTTGATAGGATCGTGCGGATCGAACATGAGCGCCCCCGGCAAAGGGTTCTCGCCGCCGGCCCGCACGTCCAGCAACACCACGTCGCAGCCGTCTTCCTTGGCCGTCTGCCAGGCATCCAATTCATCCAGCGTCACGCGCGGCACGTGGCTCAGGCGTGCCACCGTGAAGCGGCGGCGGAAGATGCGATAGGTCAGGTACAAGGCCAGGGCCACGCCGACCACGCCCAGGCCATACGCGCCATAGCGGCCCAGCACGTCCAGCACCTGTGCCAGCATATCGTTGAAGACGGCACCGATGATCATGGCCGAACCGGCCCACAGCACGGTGCCGGCGGCGTCGAAAGCCAGGAAGCGGCGCATCGGCAGGCGGGTCAGGCCGGACATCACCGTGGACAAGGCGCTGGCGCCAGGCAGGAACTTGGCCACCAGCAGAATGGCCGGGCCCGTGCGCAGATAGAGCGACTGCGTCTGGCGGATGCAGGAATCGCGTGACAGGGACACGCGGCACACGGTGCCCAGCAATCCGCCGCCATAACGTTTGCCGCCGAAATACCAGGCGGTATCGGCGATCAGGCTGCCCGCCACCGCGGCAAACAGCACCGCCTGCCAAGTCATGTCGTGATGCATGATCATGGCACCAGCCACGATCAGGATGGGATAGGCCGGCAGCGGCAGCCCCGCCTGCTCCAGCAGGACGTTGGCGAAAACCAGCAGCGGCCCGTACGTTTGCAGTAGGGTCTGGATGTCTTTCACAGCAATCTCGATGTTCTTCAGCGCAATGCCGGCGGCCGGACGCGGGGGCGCCTGTGCCAACCACGGTTGGCGCGGGCGTCGGCGCTCCGGCCACGCGGGACGGCAAGGCGGACCGCAGCGACCGCGGCACGCCGCCACCATACCGCATAATTGGGGGCGCGCCGATGGATTTTCAATCGGCCATCCATTTGAGCAGGGAGCGCCATGCGCCGCTACATCTTCCTCATCCGTATCATCTTCGTCGGGGTCCTGGCCCATGCTTACGTCGGGGCCCGCCTGATCCCCGATGCGCCGATCAGCCCGGCCGCGCAATGGGGCGCCGTGGGTTTCCTGCTGCTGTCCTGCCTGGTGATCCCGGCCGGCTTTCTCAGCCGCCGCCTGCCCCGCCGCCTTTCAGAAGGCTTCGGCTGGATAGGCCTGCTGCTGATGGGGTATTTCTCGTCGCTATTCGTCCTGACCTTGCTGCGCGACCTGCTGCTGCTGGCCATTTGGGTGGCCGGCGCGGTGAGCGGCCGCGCCCTGCCCGGCGCCGGCACGCTGGCCGAGACCGCCATCGCGGTGCCCTTGCTGGCGCTGTGCAGCAGCCTGATCGGCCTGTACAACGCGCGGCGGCGGGCCCCGGTGCGGTCGGTGGACGTGCCGATCGCGGGGCTACCCGCCGGGCTGCAAGGTTTCACGATTGCCCAGATCACCGATGTGCACGTGGGTCCGACCATCAAGGGCCGCTACGTCGATGCCATCGTCGATGCCGTCAACGCCCTGCAGGCTGACCTCATCGCCGTCACTGGCGACGTGGTGGACGGCAGCGTGGCGCGTCTGTCGGCCCATACCCAGCCGCTGGGCCGCCTGCAGGCCCGGCATGGGGCTTACCTGGTAACCGGCAACCACGAGTATTACTCCGGCGCCGACGCGTGGGTGGCGGAATTCGAGCGCCTGGGTTTGAACGTGTTGCTGAATCGCCATGTGGTCATCGACCACGCGGGGGCGCGGCTGGTGGTCGCTGGCGTGACCGATTACGGTGCCGGTGCCTACGATCCGGATCAGCAAAGCGACCCGGCCAAGGCGCTGGCCGGCGCGCCGGCTGACGTCGTCGTGCGCATTCTGTTGGCGCATCAGCCGCGGACGGCTTTTGCCGCGGAGCCGGCGGGCTACACGCTGCAGTTGTCCGGCCATACGCATGGCGGCCAATTCCTGCCGTGGAATTTCTTCGTGCGTTTGCAGCAGCCCTTCACCGCAGGGTTGCGGCGCCTGGGTCGTCTATGGGTCTATACCAGCCGCGGCACCGGTTATTGGGGCCCACCCAAACGGGTCGGCGCGCCCTCGGAGATTACGCATATCCGGTTGGTGGCGGCGCGCTGACGCGGCGCCGCCGGATTGCTTCTTTCCTCGCCGTGATGCTTGTTTACTACTGCTCTTCTTTTTAGAAAAGAAGAGCGCCAAGAAAAGGGAGACTCTCTTCTTTTAAAAAGAAGAGAAGAAATTTCTTTCCTGTTGCGCGCTTCTTTTTTGGAAAGAAGAGAAGGAAGTCAGTCCGCCTCTCCACCAGGCGTGGTGGGTAAATGCAGCCGGCCGGTGTGGTAGTCGTACCCGTAGACTTCCCCGTACCGCCCCCACTCCACCGCCACCTTGAGCACCCGTTCAGCCTCGTCCGGCTTGAGGAATTCCTCCAGCATGTCGAGGAATTGCCGTTCCGGCAGCTCGCCCGTGCTTTCCTGCTCCAGCGAATGGCGGATGTTGGCCGCCAGGGGGATGCGTGCCAGCAATTGGCGGCCGAACAGTTCCTGGCGTTCCTGCTGGTCGGCGGCAGCATAGTGGCGCCCATCGGCGGTCAGGAGGATGTCGCCATGCTCGACCAGCGCCAGGCCCAAGAGGCCCAGCGCCTCGTAGGCGGGGAACAAATCTTCGTCCGGCAAGCCGGCTTCCTCGGCCAGGCGCGGCAAATCGGCACGGCCGTTGAGCGGCGGTTCGGCCAGCAGCTCCAGCACTTCTTCCATGCGGCCCACGTTGGCATCGGGCAGGCGATAGCCATGATGCACTTCTGGTTCCGGCGCGCCCGCCGCGGTGACCGGCACCGGACGCGCGGTCATCAGGCCGTAGACCTGGTCCACCAACGCGCGCACTTCCGCCGAATCGGCATTACGGGGTCGCGGCAGATGCACGCGTATCTCATCACGCACCCGGCCCGGATCGCTGGCGAATATCAGGATGCGGTCGGCCATCATCACCGCTTCCTCGATGTTGTGCGACACCACCAGAATGCCGCGCGTGCTGATGCGGCGTTCGTCCCACAGATCCAGCATGTCGTCACGCAACGTCTCGCCCGTCAGCACGTCCAACGCGGAAAACGCTTCGTCCATCAGCAGCACGTCGGGATCGGTGGCCAGCGCGCGCGCAATCCCCACCCGCTGGCGCATGCCGCCCGACAATTCGCGCGGCAAGGCACCGCCGAACCCCGCCAGGCCTATCAGTTCCAGCGCAGCCTCGGCGCGCTGCTCGCGTTCGGCCAGGGACACGCCCTGCGCCTCCAGGCCCAGGGCGACGTTCTGGCGCACGGTCAGCCACGGGAACAAGGCGAAGGACTGGAACACCATCGCCACGCCCGACGCCGGCCCGTACAGAGGCTGGCCACGATAGCTCACCTGCCCCTGATCGGCCGGAATCAGCCCGGCCATGATGCGCAGCAGCGTCGACTTGCCCGAGCCGGATTTACCCAGCAAGGCGACGATTTCGCCGTCGCGCAACTGGAAGTCGACGTCCTCCAGCACCGAACGATTGGTGCCGTCGGCGGTCTGGAACATCTTGCTGACCCCGTTCAGGTCCAGCAGGAAACTGGCTTTGCCGTTCATCGCCCTACTCCTTCTCTATCGGCTCCACTTCTCGGCCTGCAAATACAGCCGCCGCCAGAAGTACCGGTTCAGCCCCATCACGAAAATACACATCACGCCGATACCCAGCGCGATGCGCGGGAAGTCGCCCTTCTGCGTCATCTCCGCGATATAGCCGCCCAGGCCGGTGGCCGTCAGCGTGGTCTTGCCCCAGGTGACCACCTCGGACACGATGCTGGCGTTCCACGATCCGCCGCTGGCCGTGATGGCACCGGTGACGAAGCTGGGGAACACCGCCGGCAGATAAAAGCGCTTCCACTTCAGCCAGCCCTTCAGGCCCAGGTTGTCGGCGGCATAGCGCAATTCGCTGGGAATGGTGCTGGCCCCGGCCACTACGTTGAAGAGGATGTACCACTGCGTGCCGAAAATCATCAAGGGGCTGAGCCACACTTCCGGATTCAGGTCGAAGGCGACGATGGCCACCACCGCCAGCGGAAACAGCAGATTCGACGGGAACGCGGCCAGCAGCTGGGCCAGCGCCTGGATGCGCTGCGACAGGCGCGGACGCAGGCCGATCATGATGCCCAGCGGCACCCAGACCACCGACGCCAGCGCGATCAGCACCATCACTCGGACCAGCGTGATGCCGCCCAGGCCCAGCACGCGCAGGGCTTCGGACCAGCCCACCTCGGCATGCACGAACACGCCCAGGCGCCAAACGGCGATCAAGGCCAGCGCGGTCAGGAAAGCATCGACCATGCGTTCGCGCAAAGGATTCACGGCGCGCACGCGCGCGCGCACCGATGTGCCGTCATAGCCGCGGCGGAACCAGCCCAGGGCGCGCTCGCCGCGATGCGCCAGGTTCAGCGACAGCGCCCGCGTCAGCCTGCCGCGGCGCAGAAGATCCAGCACCCAGGACTGCTGGGCGGTGTTGCTCTGCGTGTCCTCGAAGCGGAACTTGTCGGCCCAGGCCAGCAGCGGCCGGAAGAAAAGCTGGTCGTACAGCAAGATGCCGAAGGCCATGGCGATGATGGCGTAGAAGATGGCATGCAGGTTCTGCTGGTCGATGGCCGACGCGATATACGAGCCGATACCGGGCAGCATGATGTCCTGGTTGGACACGGTGATGGCTTCGGACGCCACCACGAAGAACCAGCCGCCCGACATGGACAGCATCATGTTCCACAACAGCGCCGGGGTGGCGTAAGGCAGCTCCAGGCGCCAGAAGCGCTGCCAGCCGCTCAGGCGGAAGACGCGGGCGGCTTCGTTCAGCTCCGAGGGCACGGTGCGGATGGACTGGTACAGGCTTAGCGCCATGTTCCAGGCTTGTGAAGTAAAGATGGCGAAGATGGCCGCGCACTCCACGCCCAGCAGGCTGCCGGGGAATAGCGCGATGAAGCCCGTCACGGTGATCGACAGAAAACCCAGGATGGGGATGGACTGCAGGATGTCCACCATCGGCACCAGGATTTTCTCGGCGGTGCGCGACTTTGAAGCCACCGCCGCGAAAATGAAGCTGAACACCAGCGACACGCCCAGCGCGATGAACATGCGCAGCGTGGTCCGCAACAGGTAATAAGGCAGGTAGCTGGGATCCAGCGATATCGGCAACTGCTGGCCGACGGAATATGGCGTGGCCATTTCCTTGGCGCCGAAGGCCAATAGCACCAGGAACCCCAGGACCAGGGGCAACAGTAGCCAATCCCAACGATTGGGACGGGTGCCAGGTAGGCGCTCCAGGCGCCGGATATCGAAGAATGGGTGCATGCCGGAGCGTCCGCGTAAACCCTAGGGCGAGCGCAAGGTAGCACGGTGACGGCATCAACGTCCAGACCAAAAAACGCGTCGTCGCACGCATGCGGCTAATGCGCCACGCAGGCTCGTCCCTCGCGCTACCAAATTCAAAAGCGCGCGCTTGAAAACAGCCTGAATGGCAGCTTGAACGGGCCTGAATGCAGGGTTCGAGGCACCAGCATTCAGGATTTTGCCGAATACGCTTATACGCGGCGTGGCAAGGGTTTTGGTATACGATTCCAGCCTTCAATTTGACGTTTTATTCACTCCCCCCAATGGCCAGTACGCCAGAAACAGATAACGCCGACGCGCCTTTGGTCACGCGGCCGGCCTTCGCGCATTTCCTTCTTTCCCGCTTCGGCGCCTCGCTCGCCTATCAGATGGTGTCGGTGGCCGTCGGCTGGCAGATCTACTCGCTTACCGGCAGTGCCATGGACCTGGGCCTGATCGGCCTGGCGCAGTTCCTGCCCATGCTGCTGCTGACGCTGGTGGTGGGCCATGTGGCCGACCGCTATGACCGCCGCAAGATCCTGGCGGTGACGCTGACCATCGAAACCTTGTCGGCCGCCGTACTGTCGGTCGTATCGTTGGCGGGCGAAGCGAACCACTACATCGTCTACGCCTGCATCATCGCGATGAGCGCGTCGCGCGCGTTCGAATCGCCGACCATGCCCACCCTGATCCCGGCGGTCGTGCCGCGCGTCCTGATCCCGCGCGCCACCGCCGTGTCGGCGTCATCCAATCAGATCGCGCAGATTGCCGGACCGGCCTTGGGTGGGGTCGGCTATGCCCTGGGCGCGGGCTGGATTTATGCGCTGACCGCTGCTTGCTACTTCGTCGCCTTGCTCTCCATGCTGACGCTGAAGATCGAGGGCCAGCCTTCGCGCAAGGAACCGACCACCTGGCGCTCGCTGTTCGCCGGCTTCACGTTTATCGCCAGCCGCCGCATCCTGCTCGGCACGCTGACGCTCGACCTGTTCGCCGTGCTGCTGGGCGGCGCCACCGCCCTGCTCCCCATCTACGCCAAGGACATCCTGCATGCGGGCCCCTGGGCGCTGGGCATGCTGCGGGCAGCGCCGGCCTTGGGGGCGGTCGGCATGGCGCTGGTGCTGGGACGCAAGAACCTGACGGGCAATATCGGCATGACGCTGTTCGGCGCCTTGTTCGCCTTCGGTATCGCCACCGTCGTATTCGGCATGTCCACGTCGATACCGGTTTCCATCATTGCCTTGATGGTGCTGGGCGCGGCCGACTCCATCAGCGTGGTGGTGCGCTCGTCCCTGGTGCAGTTGAATACGCCCAACGAAATGCTGGGACGAGTCAGCGCCATCAATATGCTGTTCATCGGCACGTCCAACCAGATGGGCGAGTTCCGCGCCGGCGTCATGGCATCCATGACCGGGGCCGTGCCGGCGGTAGTGCTGGGCGGCGTCGGCACCATCGCGGTCGCGGCGCTGTGGATGTGGTGGTATCCGGAGCTGCGCCGCCTGCGCTCATTGCATAACGTCACGCCGGAGTCGGGCTGAAGTTCCGCTCAGCTCGGTATTTTCTTGATGGTTGCGGTGACCAGGGAGTCTGGTGAGGGTGGCGGCAAGCTCGGCGGTTTCTTATCCGGCACGGTCTTCAAGCGTCCGGACCGGGAACCTGTTGGGGGCGCCCGACACATACGTCACCCTTTAGCCACTTAATGGACTTATGCAATGGCAAATATCATGAAAACCAATTCGACCGTCGACTACATCGCGGCGCAAGACGCCGCCGCGACGGCGCAAGCTCCCACCTCGACCGGTGGCTTGAACGACCATATCGCCTGTGTCGGCGTGGGTGTGGTGGACAAGGAGACGGGCGAAAAGGATTACGATCTTTTGCAGCTCTGCGCATTTGGCGCGGATCCGACCGTTGCCGCCAACGTCACTGCCCTGTACAAGGCCGGCAAACACAGTGCCGCGGTGGAGGCGTTCGGCGCCATGGTGCTGCACGAAGTCGAAGGCGAGGGAGCCAACAAGACATTCGCGGATTTGAACAAAGGCCGTATGCTTAAATTCCTGCGCACCGAACACTTCGCATGAATTGAATGACGGCACTCGCAGGCGCAAGACCTTCATGCGCGACGGCGGTTGATCAAGGCAGCCGTCGTACATCAGGGCCGGGGGCCTGCGTTCTTTGTTGGATAGGACGACTCTTTGATATGACCGACCGCATTTTTGCCCTGCTGGGCGCACTGAATATGTTCATTGCCGTGGGCACTGGCGCTTTTGGCGCGCACGGCTTGAAGGCAAGGCTGAGCGCGGAGATGCTGGCGGTCTGGCAGACGGCGGTTACTTACCAGATGGCGCATGCCCTGGGCTTGCTGGCCATCGCCGCCCTGATGCCGCGTTTCGGGTCGTCCTTGCTCACAACCGGCGGCTGGCTCATGTTCTTCGGCATCGTGCTATTCAGCGGCAGCCTGTACGTCCTGGCGCTGACCAATGTCCGCTGGCTGGGCGCCATCACCCCCATAGGCGGCTTGGGCTTCCTGGCCGGCTGGCTGCTGGTGGCCCTGGCAGCCTGGCGAGGGCCTACGGTCTGATAAAAGGGCCGTCGCCGCTGGCTCTGGCACCCCAACCCGCTTCCAGCCAGCCCCTCGTTTGGAAAACAACCCGGCGGGGCAAACTGCCCAGCCTACGCTTACGATGTGCGCCCCTGCGCCACGACGTCGCGGTCAGGGTTGGTGACGAGATAAAGGCGGACACTCAGGACCACGGATACCAATAGAAGGGTGCCAAGCAGGCCGACCACGCCGCTCCAACCGGCCCACTCCCAACATTTGCCGCCGACCGAACCCAGCACGCTGGACCCCAGGTAATACGCCAGCAGGTAGAGCGACGCGGCCTGCGCTTTATAGCCACGCGCCAATCGGCCGACCCAGCCGCTGGCTACCGAATGCGCCGCGAAGAAGCCGAAAGTCAGCACCACCACGCCGGCCACCATGACGACCAGGTTGGCCGCCAACGTCAGCAGCAATCCCACCAGCATCGTCGCCACGCCCGTACACAGCATCGCGCCGCGACCATAGCGGTCGGCCAGCCGGCCGAACAGCGCCGACGCGAAAATGCCCACGACATACACCGTGAAGATCGCGCTGATCAAGGTCTGGCTGAGCAGATAAGGCGGCGCCATCAGGCGAAAGCCCGCATAGTTGTAGACGGTGACGAAGCCGCCCATCAACAGAAAGGCCAGCGCGAACAGGGACAGCAGGTTGGGATCGACCAGATGCGTGGCGAAACCTTGCCGCGCCGCTGCCCAACCACCGCCCTTCTGCGGCTTGAAGTGACGCGAGGCCGGCAGCGCGAGCACGAACAGCACCGCCGCCAACACGCCCACCACGCCAACCACGACCAGCGCCACGCGCCAGTCGCTATGGTCCGCCACCAGGCCGGTGATGACCCGCCCCATCATGCCGCCGAAGGCGCTGCCGCCGATATACAGGCCCATGGCGAAGCCCAGATCCGAAGACGACACTTCTTCGGCCAGATACGCCATGGCCACGGCGGGCACGCCGCCCAGCACCAGGCCTTGCAAAGCCCGCACGGCCAGCAGCGCGTGCCAGTCCGGCGTGGCGGCCACGGCCAGCGTCAGCACGCCGGAGGCGAACAAGGATGCCGCCATGACGGCCTTGCGCGGCAGGCGGCTGGACCAGAAGCCGACCAGGAAGATCGCCAACGCCAGCAGGCCCGTGGTCAGCGACAGCGACAGGCTGCTCTGCGCGGGCGACACCTGGAAATGCTCGGCGAACAGCGGCAATAGCGGCTGCACGCAATACATCAGGGAAAAGGTCGAAAAACCAGCGGCGAACAAGGCCCAGTTGGCCCGCCGGAAGGCGGAGGTGCCACGCTGTAGATAAGGGGATGCCGCAGTGGAACCGTGGGGGGAATTTTGGGGGGGAGTTTCAGAAGACATAGTGGGGACGGCTGGGCACTACGCCACCGGCGATGCGGCTCATGGCCGCGCGGCCGGGGATGCTGCTCATGTGGATTGGATCAGGAATTGCTCGGAACAGGCATGACGGTAGTCCTATGCGTATCATCTGTCCAATCCTGGCCTGACGCCGCCACTCGCCACCACCCGCCACCGTTCGCCCGCGCAAGCGGCGCGCGCTGCCGTCACGGCCATGATCCAAGCGGCCGGCGCCTGGAGCCGCCCGAGCTTCAGCCTATGCCTCAATCCCCGTCTTCGAAGGTCGGCGCCGGTTCATCCTGCAGCACCTTCTTCAATGCCGAAAGAAAGCGCTTGGCCATCAAGGGCAGCGGCTGCAGGTCGGAATACGTGGCCCAAATGCCGATATGCGCTGACGGTACGATGGGACGCACGGCCAGCTCCGCCCGCGCCTGCGGTCCCACGCACCAGCTTTCCACCAGCGCCGGTCCCAGGCCCTGCTGGACGAATGCCAGCGCCGTCACGGGAGAATGCACTTCGATGGCCGCCGGCGGACGGTTCGGCGCATAGCCCAGGAAAGACGTCAGCACCCGGCCCAAGGGCGCGTCGGGCGGATAGCCGATCCACGCTGCCGCGGTGAAGTCGGCCGCCGCCACGGCGTTACAACGGGCCAGCGGATGCGCGCGCGGCATGATGCATACCACCTCGCTGCGGCCCAGCTCCACCGACACCAGGTTGGGATGCACCGGCGGCCGCATGGACACCGCGATATCCGCCTGCCCGGCGAGAAAATGCCCCGCCAGCTCGTCATAGGTCGAGCTGCGATAGTCCACCCTGACCTGGGCACGGCCCTGCCGCAACACAGCCAGGGCCTGCGGCACCATGCGCTGGCCGAAGCTGGCGCTGGAGATCACCCGCAGCGCGCCGGCGCCGGATTGGGCAAGATTGGCCGCCAGCTCGTTGACCCGCTGGATGCCGCCATAGACCTGCTCGACCTCCGCGAACAGGCGGCGCGCCTCGGCGGTGGGGGTCAGGCGGCTGCGGCTGCGCTCGAACAGCGGAAAACGCAGGCGGCTTTCCGTCAGGGCCAGCACCCGGCTGATGGCCGGTTGAGACACGTGCAGCATGCGTCCAGCGCCGCTGATCGAGCCGGCCAGCATGATGGCGCGGAACACCTCGATCTGGCGCAGGTTCAAGGGCGGCCGCGCCCCGGCACCCACGCCGCCGTGGGTTGTATCGCCCTCCAGGTCGCCATCCAGCCCTCCTTCCCGCGGTTCATCGCCAGTGTCTTGCATCGGGCCGCTGCCCCCCTTTCATCCGATTCACGATAACGGCGGATTATAGGTTTTCCATATTTTTTGATATGTGGGTTCTCGCGGCCCGGTGCTAGTCTGCCGCCGTGTCTCCAACAAAACGTCACGCGTAATGCCGCCACCGGCGCCGCTTGCGACGCGACGACACCTCCACTCGCAAAAAACCCCAGGGGAAACCTCCATGTCGCAACCGCTCTTCCGTCTTTCGACCTCTTTCCGCCTGCTGGGCGCCGCCCTGGCGCTGACGTGTGCCACCGGCCCTGCCCACGCCGCCGGCACCTGGCCCGACCACCCGGTGATCTTCGTCGTGCCTTCGGCCGCCGGCGGCTCGCCCGACGTGCTGTCGCGCCTGGTGACGACGCAGCTGGCCAAGCAGGTCAACGGCTCGGTGATCATCGAGAACCGCCCCGGCGCCGCCGGCAATATCGGCATCAACCTGATCAAGCGCGCGGCGCCGGACGGCTACACCATCGGCTACGGCAACATCAATACCTTGGCGGTGAACCGCACCCTGTTCAAGACGCTGCCTTATGACGTCGACAAGGACCTGACCCCCGTCGCGCACATGTTCGACCTGTACAACGTGCTGATCGTGCCGGCGAATTCGCCCGCGCACTCGGTGCAGGAACTGATCGATCTCGCCCACAAGCAGCCGGGCCGCCTGTCCTACGGCGCGCCGGGCGTCGGCACCACCGGCCACATGGGCGGCGAGCTGTTCAAGAGCATGGCCAAGATCGACGTCATGTTCATTCCGTACAACGGCGGCCCCGCCGCCATCCAGGATCTGCTGGGTGGCCGTATCGACTATCTGTTCGCCAACTCCTCGGAAGCCGGCCCCCTGGTCAAGAGCGGCAAAGTGCGCGCCCTGGGCGTCAGCAGCCTGAAGCGCCTGGCCCTGTTCCCCGAAGTGCCGACCCTGGACGAATCGGGCCTCAAGGGTTACGAAACCGTGGCCTGGGGCGGCGTGGTGGCACCGGCGAATACGCCCGCCGACGTGGTCGCCAAGATCAACAGCGAAATCGACACCGCCCTGAAGTCCAAGGAAGTGCTGGAAGGCCTGGCCACCTTGGGCGCCGTCCCGGCCGGCGGCAGCCCTGCGGAGTTCAAGCAGCTGATCGACAGCGAAACCAGGAAGTGGCACGACATCATCGAGTCGGCCCACATCGAGAAGCTGGACTGATAGCCGTCGCAAGACATCCCCCAGGCCAGGGGGATGGCGCCGCTCCCAAAGGGGGCGGCGCATTCGATCCGGGATATTGGATTACGCTCAGGTGGCAGTCGCGTGGATTTCTCCCGCCCTCGGCCATCGCTTCATACACGGGAATTACTTGATCGCCATGCAACAGCAACCCGACCTCATCCTGGCCAATGCCACCCTCGTCGACGGCAGCGGCGCGGACCGCTATGTCGCCGACATCGCCATCGCCGGCGAACGCATCGTTGCCATCGGCCGCTTCCCCGACGCGACGGCGCCGCGCCTGGATGTATCGGGCCTGGTCGTGGCCCCGGGCTTCATCGATTCCCACACCCACGACGACGGCTATCTGCTGGCGCATCCGGACATGACGCCCAAGGTATCGCAGGGTATCACCACCGTGGTGACCGGCAACTGCGGCATCAGCCTGGCCCCCTTGCTGCCGCCGGCGGACACGCAAGTGCCGCAGCCTCTGGACCTGCTGGGACCGCCCGAATTGTTCCGCTATGCGCGCTTCGCCGACTGGATCGCCGATCTGCGCGCGACGCCGGCCGCCGTCAACGTGATTCCTTTGGTCGGCCACACCACGCTGCGCGTGGCCGCCATGGACGACACCCAGCGCGCCGCCACCGAAGCGGAAATCACCGCCATGCAGGCGATGATGGAAGAAGCCTTGCAGGCAGGCGCGTTCGGCATGTCCACCGGCACCTTCTACCCGCCGGCGGCGCATGCGCCCACCGAGGAAATCATGGCGGTCGGCGCGCCCATCCGTGCGCACGGCGGGCTCTACGCCACCCATCTGCGCGATGAAACCGACCAGATCGTGCCGGCCATGCAGGAAGCCTTGGACATCGGCCGCGCCCTGGATTGCCTGGTGGTGTTCTCGCATCACAAGCTGGCCGGCCAGGCCAACCACGGCCGTTCGGTAGAGACGCTGGCCATGATGGACCGTGCCGCCGCCCTGCAGCCGGTATGCCTGGACTGTCACCCCTACCCGGCCACGTCCACCATGCTGCGGCTGGACCGCGTGCGTATCGCGCGCCGGACCATGATCACCTGGTCCAAGGGCTACCCTGAAGCCAAGGGCCGCGACTTCGCCGACCTGATGGCCGAATTGGGTCTGGACGAACAGCAATTGCTGGAAAAGCTGACGCCCGCCGGCGCCATCTACTTCCTGATGGACGAGAACGACGTGCGCCGCATCATGGCGCACCCCGCCGCCATGGTGGGATCCGACGGCCTGCCCTTCGATCCCCACCCGCACCCCCGCCAATGGGGCACTTTCACCAATGTCCTGCGCACGCTGGTGCGCGAGCAGTCGGTGCTGACGCTGGAACAGGCGGTGCACAAGATGACCGGCCTGGCAGCCCGCAACTACGGGGTGGCCGAACGGGGGCTGCTGCGGCCGGGCTATTATGCGGATCTGGTCCTGTTCGATCCCGAACAGGTCGGCGACCGCGCCACCTTCGAGGTGCCGGTGCAGGCCAGCCAGGGGATACAAGGTGTCTGGGTCAACGGCCAGCGCGTCTGGGCCGATGGCGCGGCCGGCAGCGCCAGGCCTGGCCAGGTGCTGACGCCCATGCGCGGTGGACAGTCCGCTGCCTGAGGCGATGCAGCGATAGCGGGACCTGGCGCTATGATTCACGACCGGTAGTCGGCGCGGGACTGGCGCGATGATTTGTGCCGGCGACCCGGCTGCCATCCAGGCTGATGGACTGCCTGCCCCGCTGCGCCCCGCCGGCCAAGGCCCGCTGCATCATTCGGAGTATTTTTCGTGACGACATCCATATCCGGCCTCTATCTGGGCATTCTTGGCGGCATGGGCCCCATGGCCGGCGCCGCTTTTGCCGAAAGGCTGGTGGCCCTGACGCCGGCCGCGCGCGACCAGGACCACATCCCCGCGCTGCTTTTGAACGACCCCCGCGTGCCCGACCGGACTGCCGCCAAGCTGGCAGGCGGTGAAGATCCCCTGCCCGCCATGGCGCGCGGCATCGGGCTGCTGACCGGCGCCGGCGCGCGCCTGATCGCCATTCCCTGCAACACCGCCCACCTTTGGTACGACGAACTGGTAGCGGCCTCGTCGGTGCCGGTGCTGCACATCATCGAATCGGTGGTGGAGGATCTGCGCCGGCGTGGCATCCACGGCGGTCCCATCGGCCTGATGGGCACCGAGGGCACGCTGCGCATGGGCCTGTACCAGCGTCATCTGGAACACCATGGCTACGAATGCGTGGTGCCCACTGAAGAAGAGATGACGACCTACTGCACGCCGTCCATCGTGGCGGTGAAAGCCAACCGCCTGGCCGAGTCCTTCGAGCCAGCGGCCGCCTGCATCCGTGCCCTGGCCGCGCGCGGCGCGGTGGCCGTGGCCCTGGGCTGCACCGAACTGCCGCTGGCCATCCCGCACGACCGGCGCGCCGAGTTCGACGTGCCTTTGACGGACTCCATCGATGCGTTGGCGCTGGCCGTGATTCAGCGCTATCAAAAAGACATGAATACGGCGCGCCAGGCTGCATAGACAGAGGGGAACAGTCTCCGGACGGAGGGCACTTAGCAGCACTGCTGTTGAACCCTAACGACGTAAGGAGATCCCCATCATGTTTTCCTCAGGACTTAAAAATCGCGATTTCGCGGACTCGGATACGAGCCTGATTTCGTGGCAAGCCCCGCCTGATGATCCGGCGCCATCAGTGTCAACGGCCCCCTCAGTGTCAACCGCGCCACCAGTACCACCGCATAGAGACCGGAAGATACACCGCAGCGCGCCGCCCATCCAGCGCGCAACCAAGCCCGCCCATCTGCAGGGCCAACCGATTCAGTCATCCACGACGCTTTCCCATGGACAACCCGGGACAACTACGCGTGCGACCGAACCAGCCCCCCCGGCAACGTCATCGAACGCCGCGCACCGGGAGCAATTGATCAGCCTGAACGATTCGTACAAGGCAGGACGCAAGGCGGACCTTGTCATCACCAAGTATCAAGCCGGCCTGTACACCAAGCACGGCACGGTGGCATACCAGCGCCCCCCCCTGGCCTACGAATTAGTACCGGGAAGCCGCGTCTTCGCGGCCAACGAAAGACATGTGTTCGTCGTCAAGGACATCCTGCCCGACGGTGACGGGAACAACTCCTCTTACCGGATCATACTCGTCCGTTACCCGGCTAAACCCATGGTCCCGATCCAGCTCCCCGACTACCACGAATGGGTCGACATCCCGCCGTTGGTCGACTTGCCAATCACCAGTGACGCATTTCGGAGCTCACGCCGCCAAGCCGATAACGATCTCATCGAATTCGGCGATGACCCGTCGCGCCTGGTCGCCAGGACAAGCCGTCTCGCGGGCTTTTCATTGGAGTTCGCGCAAAGACGGCCCGCCGGCGTGCTAGAAGAGCTTTGGCGATTGCACCTGCGCATGAACGCCGCCCAGCCATTCAACCATTCAAAAGACTGCATGACGAGCTTGGATGAATGGAAATTTCCGGCTCATGAACTCATCGGCGAAACCACCTTCGTGCGCTTCGACCCATCCGGCCAGCGCATCGCGGTGAAATGCGTTGAAAACATGCGTGGCGACGTGATGGCGTATCAGCTCGCGAACAAGCAATGGATGGTCACCCCAAAAGGATCCGGAGACAACCCTGGCCTCTTGCCGGCGTACAACATCTCGTTCCTGCTGTGCGCCATGGCGGTCAGTGCCAGGGGCAAGGACGCGAATGCCGTCGAAGACCACCTGGATCGATGGACCGGCGGGGAGAACGACGGCCTTATGTGGGCGAGCGCCTTCGACAATGAAGCCGTGATCCGCGCGGTGCAAACCCCTGGCCAACGAGTGCATCGCCTCGACATGTCCCAGGACAATGCCGACATGGCCTTGGAGAAGCTGCGCGAGCACATTGCAATGTATGGCCCTGCCATCATCATTCGCGATGAGGCGACGCTGGGACAGAAAGCGGCTCGCCTATGCCACATCGTCGACGCCGTCGAACAAGACCGCCTCACCATCCGTGAGCCGATCACCGGGGAACAGCACGTAATATCGAATCACAAGGAATTCTGGCAGAACGATGTCGCCAGCACCACTGCCACGCCGATCAAGGTGTCGAGAAATTGGCTGGAGAAGAAGTTGAGGAAGCTCACGCACGCGGCGCAAGCTCCCAACCCCTTCGCCGGCGTCACCGCCGTCTTCATCCCGGCGGGTGCTGTCCCGACTCAGGCGCCCAGGTAAGCCTTGCGCACATCGGCGTTGACCAGCAGGTTGGCGCCGGTGTCGTGCAGCACCACCCTGCCGTTTTCCAGCACATAGCCGCGATCCGCCACCTGCAGCGCCTTGTTGGCGTTCTGCTCCACCAGGAACACCGTCACCCCCTGGTCGCGGATGGTGCGGATGATGTCGAAGATCTGCGCGATGATCAGCGGCGCCAGGCCCAGGGTCGGCTCGTCCAGCAGCAACAGGCTGGGACGCGTCATCAGCGCCCGGCCGATGGCCAGCATCTGCTGCTCGCCACCCGACATGGTGCCGGCGCGCTGCTGGGCCCTTTCCTTCAGGCGCGGGAACAGATCATAGACATAGGCCAGTCCCTGCTGCATCTGCACCTTGTTGGCGAAGAACCCACCCATCATCAGGTTCTCTTCCACCGTCAGGTCCTTGAACACGCGGCGGCCCTCGGGCGAAACGGCAATGCCGGTACGCATGATCTGGTGCGTGTCGGCGCGCGTGATGTCGCGCCCTTCGAAGGTGATGGTGCCGCTGCGCGCGTGCGGCGTGCCGCAGATCGTCATCAGCAACGTCGTCTTGCCGGCGCCATTGCAACCGATCAAGGTGACGATTTCACCCTTGTTCACTTCCACCGACACACCGTGCAGCGCCTGGATGGCGCCGTAGTAGGTGTGCACGTTCTCCAGCTTGAGCATGCTGTGTGCTTTGTCCGGATGCTGCATCATTCCTCTCCCAGATACGCCTTGATGACGCGCTCATCGCTGCGCACCTGCTGCGGATTTCCCGTGATGATGGGTTTGCCATGCTCCATCACCAAGATGCGATCGGAGATACCCATGATCAGGCTCATGTCGTGCTCGATCAGCAGCACCGCCACGCCGAATTCCCGGCGCAGGCGGTCGATCAAGCGTTGCAGGTCCTGTTTTTCCTGCGGATTCAGACCTGCCGCCGGCTCGTCCAGCATTAACAGGCGGGGCTTGGTGATCATGCAACGCGCGATCTCCAGCCGGCGCTGGTGGCCATAAGCCAGATTGCCCGCTTCGCGGTTGGCGTACTCGCGCAGCCCCATGAAATCCAGCCATTCGGCGGCGCGCTTCAAGGCGTCGGCTTCGGCCTGGCGATAGGACTTCAGTTTCAACAAGCCCGGCAACAACCGCGTCTCGACTTGCGTGTGCTGCGCCACCAGCAGGTTTTCCAACACGGTCAGTTGCTTGAACAGGCGCACGTTCTGGAAGGTACGCACCAGGCCATGCTGGGCCACGCGGTGGCTGGGCAGGCCGGTGATGGACACGCCGTCCATCTCGATTTCACCTTCGCTGGGGACGTAGAAACCGCCTACGCAATTGAACACGGTGGTCTTGCCGGCGCCATTGGGGCCGATGATGGCGAACACTTCGTCGCGCCGCACATCGAATGCCACATGGTCGACGGCCAGCAGGCCGCCGAAGCGCATGCACAGACCGGATACTCTTAGCAAAGCCTCGCTCATTTGTTGTCCAGCTCCACGTGAGGACGTTGCATCGGCAGCAAGCCTTGCGGCCGCCACATCATCATCAGCACCATGACCAGGCCGAACATCAGCATGCGGTACTCGGCGAACTCACGCGCCAGTTCCGGCAGCACCGTCAGCAGGATGGCGGCGAGAATCACGCCCACCTGTGAGCCCATGCCGCCCAGCACCACGATGGCCAGGATCAACGCGGATTCGATGAAGGTAAAGGATTCGGGATTCACCAGCCCCTGGCGCGCGGCGAAGAACGCCCCGCCGAAGCCGGCGAACATGGCGCCCAGGGTGAAGGCCGACAGCTTGATGCGGGTCGGATTCAAGCCCAGCGAACGGCAGGCGATCTCGTCTTCGCGCAGCGCTTCCCAGGCGCGCCCCACGGGCATGCGCTTGAGTCGCGTCGACACGAACAGCGTGATCAGGGCCAGCATCAGGGCCATCAGATACAGCCAGACGACGACGTGCTGGTTCTGGAACGTCAGTCCCAGCATTTCGTGAAAGGTCTGGCGCCCTTCGACGCTGGACGAACGGGCCATCTCGATGCCGAATACCGACGGCTTGGGGATGCCGGAAATGCCGTCCGGGCCACCCGTCAACCAGTTCAGGTTGATCAGCAGCAGGCGGATGATCTCACCGAAGCCCAGCGTGACAATGGCCAGGTAGTCGCCGCGCAGACGCAGCACCGGAAAGCCCAGCACGAAGCCGAACAGCGCCGACATGGCACCGGCGAAAGGCAAGGCTTCCCAGAAGCCCCAGCCGCCCCAGTGGTACAGCAAGGCGTAGGTATAGGCGCCCACCGCGTAGAACCCGACGAAACCCAGGTCCAGCAGGCCGGCGAAACCCACCACGATGTTCAGGCCCAGCCCCAACATGACGTAGATCAGTACCAGCGTGGCGATGTCCACCGAACTGCGGTCGCCGAAGAACGGCCACACCACGGCGATCACGACCAGCGCGATGGCGGCCCACTTGTGGCCGCTGGCGGGCGCTGCCGGCAGCGTCGGCAGCGCGGACTTCATGCGCTTGAACGGCAGGCCCAGCCAGGGGCGCAGCAGTTGGCCGACGAAGACGACCGCCATGGCGATCAGGACATTGGTCCACTGCGGGTTCATCAGCGTGCGTGCGCCCTGGCGCACCAGCTGCAGGCCGAACACCGGCGTGACGATGACCGCGGTCATGATGGCCGCGATAAAGGCGTTGCGTATGTTTTGCGCCATCAGACTTTTTCCACCTCGGGTTTGCCCAACAGTCCAGTGGGGCGGAACAGCAGGATCAACACCAACAGCAGGAAGGCGACGATGTCCTTGTATTGGGACGACAGGTAAGCCGCCGCGAAGGTTTCCACCAGGCCCAGCAGCACGCCGCCCAGCATGGCGCCGGGAATGCTGCCGATGCCGCCCAGCACCGCCGCCGTGAAGGCCTTGATGCCGACGATGAAGCCGATGAAGGGATTGAGCTTGCCGATGGTCACGGCCACCAGCACCCCACCCACGGCCGCCAGCATGGCGCCCAGCACGAAGGTGAAGGAGATCACCTTGTTGGTGTCGATGCCCAGCAGGTTGGCCATGTGCATGTCCTGCGAGCAGGCACGCGATGCCCGGCCCATGCGCGAATGGCGGATATACAGCGACAGCGCGACCATCAGCACCACGGTCACCACGATGATCATCACGCGCGAGTACGGGATGGTGACGTCGAAGTCGCTGCCCATGTGGAATTGCAGCGCGCCCGAGATGATGTTGGGCACGGCCATGTCGCGCGCGCCCTGCCCCAGCGCCATCCAGTTCTGCAGGAAGATGGACATCCCGATGGCGGAGATCAGCGCCACCAGCCGCGGGCTGCCGCGCAAGGGCCGGTAGGCCACGCGCTCCACGGCAAAGCCGTAGGCGCCGGTCACGGCCATGGCGACGACCAGCATGGCGGCAACCATCAGGTAGACCGGCATGCCGCTCTGCGTGCCGATGGCCGTCAGCGTCACCAGGCCGACGTAGGCGCCGATCATATAGATCTCGCCGTGCGCGAAATTGATCATGCCGATAATGCCGTACACCATCGTGTAGCCGATGGCGATCAGGGCATAAATGGCACCTAATGACAGTCCGTTGAAGAACTGTTGTGTCAATTGAGGAAGAAGGTCAGACATTATTACTTATGCTCCAAATAGATCCGGCCCCGGAAAATGCCCCCGGAGCCGGAAACCTGGATTTACTTCGTTGGACACCCCGCCCAGACGGGGATGATCGCCATTACAGCTGGGTTTTCTTGCCGTCCTTGTCCCACTTGTAGACAGCGAACTCGAAGTCCTTCAAGTCGCCCTTGGCGTCGTATTCGACCTTGCCGATGCCGGTGTTGAAGGTGTGCGAGTGCATGTACTGAGCGACCTTGACGGGGTCCTCGCCAACGGCCTCGATGCTCTCGGCGATCAGTTGCACCGCCGCATAGGCGGGCATCTGGAAGGCGCCGTCCGGATCGCGCTTCTTGTCGTGGAAGGCCTTCACGATGCCTTCATTGCCCGGCATCTTGGTGAAGTCGGCCGGCAACGTCACCAGCAGGCCGGCGATGGCCGGACCGGCGATGGCCACCAGATCCTGGTTGGCGGTGCCTTCCGGCCCCATGAACTGGACGTTCAGGCCCTGTTCACGCGACTGGCGCAGCAGCAGGCCCAGTTCGGGGTGGTAGCCGCCGAAGTAGACGAAGTCCACGCCCTGCGACTTCAGCTTGGTGATGACCGCCGAGTAATCGCTGTCGCCGACGTTGATGCCTTCGAACAAGGCGACGTTGACGCCGTCCTTGACCAGGGTGTCCTTGACCTGGGTGGCCACGCCCGAACCGTAGGTCTGCTTGTCGTGCAGCACGGCGACCTTCTTGGGCTTGATGGTCTTGGCGATGTAATGGGCGGCGTACGGACCCTGCTGATCGTCGCGGCCGATGGTGCGGAAGAACATCTTGGGCTTGGTGGTGTCGGTCACCAGGGGCGAGGTGGCGCCCGGGGTGATGCCGACGATGCCTTCCTGTTCGTAGACGTTGACCGCCGGCACCGTGACGCCGGAGCAGGCGTGGGCCACGGCGAACTTGGCGCCCGAGTTCACCACGCGGTTGGCGGCCGGCACGGCCTGCTTGGGTTCGCAACCGTCATCGATGAGGATGGGTTCGAGCTTCTTGCCTTTCACGCCACCTTTGGCGTTGATGGTTTCAATGGCGGTCAGCGCGCCCGCCTGGATCTGGTCCCCATACTGGGTATTGGGGCCCGTCATGGGCTGCGGAATGCCGATTTTGATGGTATCGGCGGCATGCACGGCGCCGGCCAGCGTAAGGGCCCCCAGGGCCAGTGCGAGGGGGGTAACGCGTTTCAACAACTTCATGCGATGGTCTCCGCGAGGGTTGAGCGGCTCGGCACATGGCGTCGGGCGGGAATGATAGTCCCCCCAACGCATCGCGCGTCACCGGCTTCTTGGGCAAAACTCTAGGGCTAAACACGACGTGGCAGCCATTCTGAAAGCAAGCAGTCAGACTGTCACTGCGTGTATTCCCCAGGTCTAAATATGAACAGACACAAGGAACGACTGCCGCCAGGGTGCAACGGGGGTACAGCGAGGGCAAAACGCAAAAAAATACGAAAAACAAAAGGCCCGGGCGTCTAACCCGGGCCT
Source organism: Bordetella sp. LUAb4 (assembly GCF_021325795.1). Classification (GTDB taxonomy): domain Bacteria; phylum Pseudomonadota; class Gammaproteobacteria; order Burkholderiales; family Burkholderiaceae_B; genus Bordetella_C. The sequence continues at coordinate 727,710 of NZ_JAHPZX010000004.1, forward strand.
TTCCTGCGAACGCCTGGCGCCTGCCTCATCACGCTCAGGGCGAAGCAGGAACCCTCTTCGTAGCAGATGGGCTCGCCAAGTTCCACATCAAAGCGCGGAAAGGCGCCAGCATGCTGATATTCACGGCCAGCTTGACGGCAACGTCGCCCATCATCCACGTCATCCAGGGGGCCCCGGTGGCGGCGAAGGCGATGCTGAAGAACAGCGCGGTGTCGAGCAAGGCGCCCAGTACGCCGGACACCAGGGGGGCGCGCCACCAGCGCTGGTCGCGCAGGCGGTCGAACACCTGGATGTCGAGCAATTGCGCGCAGATATAGGCGACGCCGGAAGCCAGCGCAATGCGAGGAGATGCCAGCCAGATCGACACAGCCAGGGCCGCGGCGAAGCCGACCCAGGCCACGCGGCGCGCCGCCTGGGGGCCGAAGCGGCGGTTCAGGACGTCCGTCACCAGGAAAGCCAGCGGGTAGGACAAGCCGCCCCAGGTCAGCCAGTGATTCAGCGGGATCTGCACCAGGACGTTGGAGCCGACGACCACCAGGCCCATGCAAAAGACCGCCACCAGGAAATGGGCTGGCCGCATCGGTTCGAAGCGGCGGGGGTGGCCGCTGCCATGGTGGCCGGGGTGATGGCCGAGTTCATGGCCGCGTTCGTGGCCGGGTTGGTGACTCGGATCGCGCCCCGGATCGCCGCCACGCTGCACACCCACGTTCATTTGCCGAATTCCTGCGCCAGTTCGCGGGAGCGGTGGGCGGCCGCGGCCATGGCGCGGGCCACCAGGCTCATGAAGTCGTTGTCGTCGAAGACCTTGAGGGCGGCGGCCGTGGTGCCGCCCTTGGACGTCACGCGTTCGCGCAGGACGGACGGCGGATCGGTGGATTCCTTGGCCAGCTTGGTGGCGCCTTCGAAGGTGCCCAACGCCAGTTGGCGGGCCTGCTCCGCATCGAGTCCGACCGCGATGCCGCCCGCGATCAGGGCTTCCAGGAAGCGGAAGACGTAGGCCGGGCCGCTGCCCGACAAGGCGGTCACCGCGTCGATGCCGGCATCGTCATCGACCCATACCACCTGCCCCACGGACTCCAGCATGGTCTGCGCCAGGGCCCGGTCGGCCGCGCTGACGGCCGGCAACGCCAGCATGCCGGTGACGCCGGCGCCAACCAGGGCCGGGGTATTGGGCATGCAACGCACCAGGTTGGGCCAGGGTTGGCCGTCGGTGCCCAGCCAGCGGGACAGGACATCGGCGCGCAAGCCGGCGGCCACGCTGATCACCAGGGTGCCCGGGCGCAGCCAGGGCTGGCAGGCCTTGACGGCTTCACGCATGTACTGCGGTTTGACGGCGAAGAACCAGACGTTGCATTGCGCCAGCTGTTCGTCCGGCGTGGTCGCGGTGGTGGCGCCGCGGGACTGCCACGCGGCGTGGCCATCCGGGTTGATGTCGATGGCGTGGATCTGGCCGGCCGGGCAGATCTTGCCGGCCATGCCTATGGCCAGGGCGGTGGCCATATTGCCGCCGCCGACGAAGGCGACGCGCAAGTCGCGGGGGGAAAGGTTCGTGTCCATGGGGTGGGATTGTAATCGGGGGATCCGGTGGTTTTGCCAGGCGTGGCATCGGCGCCGCAAAGACGCGGCGGCCGCGCCTCAGGGACACTCCGAATTTGACAGCCAACCGGGCCGGTGTAACAGTCACGAATTCGTCACAAACAATTCATATGGTGTCGTGCGCGTCGAGGACAACCCTCTGGCGGCACATCTGTGTAAATAGGAGGAATACCCCATGCGCTCCCACCGTCTAGCCCTCGCGGCAGCGGCCCTGCTCGCCGCGTTCGGCGCGTCGTCTGCCCAGGCCGCCACTGAAATCCAGTTCTGGCACTCCATGGAAGGAGCTCTGGGCGACCGTGTCAATGAAATGGTCGATCAGTTCAACAAGAGCCAATCCGACTACGTCGTCAAGGCCGTCTACAAGGGCAACTACGGCGAATCGATGAACGCCGGCATCGCTGCGTTCCGCGCCGGCAACGCCCCCGACATCCTCCAGGTCTTCGAAGTCGGTACCGCGACCATGATGTACGCCAAGGGCGCCATCAAGCCGGTCCAGCAAATGTCCGAAGAAGCCGGCGATCCCATCGATCCCAAGGGCTTCATCGGCGCGGTCGCGGGCTACTACTCGTCGTCCGACGGCAAGCTGGTGTCGATGCCTTTCAACAGCTCGACCGTGGTCATGTACTACAACAAGGACGCCTTCAAGAAGGCCGGCCTTGACGCCGACAAGCCGCCCAAGACCTGGGAAGAACTGGCCGCCGCCACCAAGAAGCTGAAGGCCGCCGGGCAGGAATGCGGCTACACCACCTCGTGGCCGTCGTGGACCCAGCTGGAAACCTTCTCGGCCTGGCACAACGTGCCCTACGCCACCAAGGACAACGGCTTCGGCGGCCTCGATGCCCGCCTGGCCATCGATTCGCCGCTGCACCAGCGCCACCTCGAATTCCTGGCCAATCTGGCCAAGGATGGCGAGTTCATGTACGGCGGCCGCGGCGACGATCCCAACGCGCTGTTCATCTCCGGCAAGTGCGCGCTGATCACCGGCTCCAGCGGCCTGCGCGCCAACATCATGAAGAACGCCAAGTTCGAGTTCGGCACCAGCTCCGTGCCTTACTACGCCGACGTCAAGGGCGCGCCGCAGAACACCATCATCGGCGGCGCGTCGCTGTGGGTGTTCGGCAACAAGCAGCCGGCCGTCTACAAGGGCGTGACCAAGTTCTTCAAGTTCATCTCCAGCCCGGAAGTGGCCGCCAAGTGGCACCAGCAGACCGGCTATGTGCCCGTCACCAAGGCTGCCTATGAACTGACCGACAAGGCCGGCTTCTACACCCAGAATCCCGGCACCGACGTCGGCGTCAAGCAGTTGAACGTGCAAACCACCGCGCAGTCGCGCGGCGTGCGCCTGGGCTTCCTGCCGCAGATCCGTGAAATCGAGGACGCGGAAATCGAACGCATCGTTTCCGGCAAGGAAACCGCCAAGGAAGGCCTGGCGAATGCCACGAAACGCGGCAACGAGTTGCTCGAGAAGTTCCAAAAAAGTGTAAAGTAGCGCGCTTTGCCCGGGTGTGAACACCTGGGCATGCGTACAGATACACATGCGTCATCGAGTTCATGCGGATTGCAGGCTGGCCCGGCAATCCGCATTGTGTCGTTTGTCTGGATGCATTCACGGTGGTCCCAGCGCGTCGCGCCGGGACCATTACACGTTTGTTACCCCGCGCGTGCTGCCCCCGCAGTGCGCCGCAAGGCATAGTCCGCCCCATGGAAAAACGCGTCGTATTCGGCCATAAGACCCTGCCCTACCTGCTGCTCGCGCCGCAGTTGATCATTACCATCGTCTTCTTCTTCCTTCCCGCGGGACAGGCCATGTGGCAGTCGCTGCGCCTGGAAGACGCTTTCGGCCTGTCGTCGGAATTCGTCGGCCTGGCCAACTTCATGGACCTGTTCCGCCAGCAGGATTACCTGGATTCCTTCAAGACCACGGCGGTATTTTCCGTCCTGGTGGCCTTCGTCGGCCTGTCCGTCTCGCTGCTGCTGGCCGTGATGGCCGACCGCGTGCTCAAGGGCGCGTCGGTCTACAAGACCCTGCTGATCTGGCCCTACGCCGTGGCGCCCGCCGTGGTCGGCGTGCTGTGGCTGTTCCTGTTCTCGCCGGCCGTCGGCATCCTGGCGGTGGCCCTGCGCAATATCGGCGTGGACTGGAATCCGCGCCTGAACGGCAACCAGGCCATGATCCTGGTGCTGATCGCCGCGGTATGGAAGCAGATCTCGTACAACTTCCTGTTTTTCCTGGCCGGCTTGCAGTCCATTCCGCGTTCGCTGATCGAAGCGGCCGCCATCGATGGCGCTTCGCCCATCCGCCGTTTCTGGACCATCGTGTTCCCGCTGCTGTCGCCCACCACCTTCTTCCTGCTGGTGGTGAACGTCATCTACGCCTTCTTCGACACCTTCGCGGTGATCGATACGACGACCCAGGGCGGCCCGGGCACCTCCACGTCCATCCTGGTCTACAAGGTATACCGCGACGGTTTCGTCGGGCTGGACCTGGGGTCGTCGGCCGCGCAGTCGGTGATCCTGATGTTCATCGTCGTGATACTCACGGTGGTCCAGTTCCGCTACATCGACCGCAAGGTCCAGTACTGATTTTTCCGAGGCATTAGGTATATGGTTGAACGCCGTCCCTGGCTGGATGTACTGGCCCACTTGATCCTGCTCTGCGGCGTGGCCGTGGTGGCATTTCCCCTTTACGTCACTTTCGTCGCGTCCACACAGACCGCGCAGGAAGTGGCGTCCGCGCCCATGTCGCTGATTCCCGGATCGCACATGGTCGGCAACTACATGCAGGCGCTGTTCTCCGGCTCCGGCGGCGGCTCCAGCGGCACCCCGGTGGCCCGCATGATGTACGTCAGCCTGATCATGGCCTTGTCGATTTCCATCGGCAAGATCGTCATCTCGATGATGTCGGCCTTCGCGGTGGTGTATTTCCGCTTCCGCTTCCGCATGTTCTTCTTCTGGATGATCTTCGTCACGCTGATGCTGCCGGTGGAAGTGCGTATCGCGCCGACCTACAAGGTGGTTGCCGACCTGGGGCTGCTCAATAGCTATGCCGGCCTGGCGCTGCCCCTGATCGCATCGGCCACCGCCACGTTCCTGTTCCGCCAGTTCTTCCTGACGGTGCCGGACGAGCTGGTGGAAGCCGCCCGCATCGACGGCGCCGGTCCCATGCGCTTCTTCCGCGACGTGCTGCTGCCGCTGTCGAAAACCAGCATCGCGGCGCTGTTCGTGATCCAGTTCATCTATGGCTGGAACCAGTACCTGTGGCCGCTGCTCATCACCACCAAGGAAGACATGTACCCGGTGGTCATCGGCATCAAGCGCATGGTCAGCGGCGGCGACAGCGTGACCGAATGGAATCTCACCATGGCCACCGCCATGCTGGCCATGCTGCCGCCCGTGCTGGTCGTGATCCTCATGCAGAAATGGTTCGTCAAGGGCCTGGTGGATACGGAGAAGTGACGCTTCCCCGCCCGCTCCGCACCCTGCCCCTTTGAATCAAAGCGATAAACAGCGAACATCGTATGGCTACTCTCAGCTTCCGCAACGTCAAGAAAACCTACGCCGGCAACGTGCCGGTCATCCACGGCATCGACGTGGACATCGTGGATGGCGAGTTCGTCGTCATCGTCGGCCCCTCGGGCTGCGGCAAATCCACGCTCATGCGCATGGTGGCCGGCCTTGAAGAGGTCACCAGCGGCTCCATCGAGATCGACGGCAAAGAAGTCAACAACCTGGAGCCGGCCGAGCGCGACATCGCCATGGTGTTCCAGAACTACGCCCTGTATCCGCACATGAGCGTGTTCCAGAACATGGCCTACGGCTTGAAGATCCGCAAGATGCCCAAGGACGAGATCCGCAAGCGGGTCGAAGCCGCCGCGCAGATTCTGGAACTGGGTCCGCTGCTGGAACGTCGCCCGCGTCAGTTGTCCGGCGGCCAGCGCCAGCGCGTGGCCATGGGCCGCGCCATCGTGCGGGAACCCAAGGTCTTCCTGTTCGACGAGCCGCTGTCCAACCTGGATGCCAAGCTGCGCGTGGCCATGCGCCTGGAATTGCTCAAGCTGCATCGGCGCCTGGGCACCACCAGCCTGTACGTGACCCACGACCAGGTGGAGGCCATGACCCTGGCGCATCGCATGATCGTCATGAACAAGGGCATCCCCGAGCAGATCGGCACGCCCATGGAAGTGTTCGAGAAGCCCGCGTCCACGTTCGTCGCCAGCTTCATCGGCTCGCCGCCGATGAACCTGATCAACGTGCACGCCCATGGCGACGGCACGCTGAAGACCGACGACGGCCTGGACCTGGCCATCGCGCCCACCGCGGTGCCGGGCGCCGTACGCGGCCGCGATGTCATCGTGGGCATGCGGCCGGAGCATATGGTGCTGAACTCGCCCGGCTTGCGGGTCGAGGTGGAGATGGTCGAAACGCTGGGGTCCGAGCAACTGGTGCACGGCCGTTGCGGCAAGGCGTCAGTGGTGGTGCGCTGCACGACGCGGCAGATGCAGGAAGCGGTCATCAAGCCCGGCGACCAGTTGAACATCGGCCCGGATGGCCGGCACGAACTGCATTGGTTCGATGCCGTCAGCGGCAAGCGGATGCAGGGGACCTGAACGAGTCTCCTTGCCAGGAGCCGCCCGCGCGGCGGTTTCCTGGCTCGATGCGTTCGGCGCGGTGGCCGGCGCGGCAGCGCGCTGGCACCATGTTTCCGCAGTCACGCTGGGGACTGACGGCACGGGACACGGCACGCGTTCACGCCGGCTCAGCGCGCCTTGGGCCGCACGGTCAGGGACTGGCTGAGAACGGCTACCGGACCTTGCACATCGTGGACGATGCTGTGGGTCACGCCCAGTCCGGTGGGGCCGAAGGCGACCTTGGTATCGAAGCCGAGCCAGTCGCCCACCGGCTGCCGGATCAGATGAGCGCTCAGGTCGATGTTCGGAAACGCGACTTCGCTGGGTTGCGCCCGCGGGGTGACGCCGTTGGCCGTGTCGAGCAGGCCCAGCATGCGTGCCGTGGGACTGACATCCGCGCCTGCCAGGAGTTGCACGTCCGAATTGATCCAGCTGATCGCATTGCCCGGAGCCACTTCGCTGCGGCGCAACTGGATGCTCGCGACGAAACCACCGGGCCATATGCGCGACATGTCCGTGGCGGGCAAGGCATCCGGTGACGGCAGGCGGGGGAAGTCATTTCCCGCCAGCGCGGTGGTGTCCGACGCGGTCATGAGCCAGGCCCGCAACGTCAGTCCCACACGCCCGGCGTGGGTCAGGCGCGCTTCCACCAGTTCGATCGTCTTGCCCGGCCGGATGACCTCGATCTCGACATCGCACGCTTCCATGGGCAGGACACCGTAGATGTCGTAGCTGACGCGGCCGATCTGCAAGCCATCCTGGCGACGGGCATCGCGATGCGCTTCCACCACGTGAGCCAGCAGGCCCACGGCGGGCGCGATATGCTGCTCGGCGGGATTCCAGCCGCCGCCCACGTGCAGCGTGGGCACGAAGCGCGTTGCGCTGATCGATTCGAAGTAAGACGAAGGCCGGGTGGTATTTTGATTTTTCATGCGGCGTCGGAATGAGGTAGGTTTTGTGATGAACGCGGACAATATTATGCGCATAAGGCGTTTTCGGCTTGGCGATGAGCCTGCCCTCTTCCAGGTTTTTCATTCGTCCATCCACCTGGTCGCCGCGCGGGACTACACGGCCGAGCAGATCGAAGCCTGGGCTCCGGCGGATCTGGACCAGGACATCTGGCGCGAGCGCATGCGCACCATACGCCCATTCGTCGCCGAACTGGCCAGCGGCGGCATCGTCGGCTATGCCGACGTCCAGGAAAGCGGCTACATCGATCATTTCTTCGTATCCGGCCATCATCCCCGGCGAGGCATAGGCCAGGCCCTGATGGCACGCATTCACGAAGAAGCCGCCCGCCTGGGACTGACGGAACTCACCTCCGACGTCAGCCGCAGCGCCCAGCCTTTTTACGCCCATCACGGCTTCGAGATCGTCGAGCTGCGCTATCCCGAACGCCGTGGCGTCGTCATTCCCAACGCCTTGATGCGTAAAAGACTCACGCGATAGGCACGCTGCGACCTGACCGAACCCGGCGCAAAACCGCCTACCCCTGTCAGATCTGACAGCTTGTGGAGGTGGGGGGCATTGTGGAAGACTGGGGGCGTACTAATTGCAGGGATTCAGAAATGCCTGGCTCACCGAAACGCTCTTCGAGCAAAACCGCCAAAAAGACTCCGCCCGCGCCTGAATTACAGGCGTCAACCATCCAGTCACCCAAGCGTCGCTCAGCGGCAGCCAGGGCTGACTCGCCGTTCGCCACTCTGGTCAAGAAGATCAAGAGAGAACATGGCGTGGTGGTCGCGAAACCGACTAATGAAACAGAGAATGGCTGGGTTCCATTAGGACACGAACGCATGATGGAAATGGTACGCGCAGCCGGCATCATCACTGCGTCCGGCAAACTTTCCTCACGCTACAAATGACGCCGGGTCAATTGATTGTTGCGTATCACGGCTGCGATGCAACCACCCGGGATGATCTGGTGTCTGGCCGCTTGCTCACGCTGAACCCGAGTCGGAACCGCTATGACTGGCTGGGAGAAGGAATCTACTTTTTCGAGGGCGATATCGACCGGGCCTTGATGTTTGCGCACAACTCGCACCAGAATCCGCGGAAGATGTACACGCGCCGGGCAATCGGCACCCCGGCGGTTGTCGGGGCCGCGCTGTGCATCAAGCATTGCCTGGATATGACGACGCAATGGGGCGTCAAGATCTTTTGCGGCGCGCTTCATGAATTGACCGACGCACTAGAGCGTGAGGGGCTTCCCCAACCTACGAATGAAGCCGTGGATGCCGCCGACCAGGACATTTTGCTACGCAACCTCGACGCTGCGGTATTCAACGTCATTCGCAAGGCGAACTTCGGGACTGGAATGGAAGCTGTTCAAGCCGTCCGCGGCGCGTTCCATCAGGGAAAGGAACTCGCGCCTCGATCAGGATTCCGGCATAACAGCCATATCCAGATTGCCGTACGTGACCCCGCTTGCATCGTGGGGTGGTTTCTGCCGCCAGGCGTGGAGCAGCTTTCTGAGGAAGCCTATAGCAAGGCGCGGGAGTCCCGGAAAAAAATCGAATCCGACCGCAAACCTCGCAGGCGAGCGACATTGAGGGCGGGATGCAGGCTGGCGATTCGATCGCCTTCGCTGTCGATGCAGGTCAAGAAAACGCACTGATACGCCGCAGGCCAAGCCTGCACGCCACGGGGCACGCGGATTCAGCCACTCGCTCCCAACCGCGGCCTCCGCGCACTGGTGTGCCATCAGTGCCTTATCAGTGCCCCCATCCCACTGATTCACCCATCAGTGATTCACTGACCTTCTGCGGCGATCACGGGCCGTCCTGGCCCGACCGCAAAATCCTTTTCCCTCTTGGGTGCGAACTAATCGCACGCCCTGGTTACCCACACGCGTTGGCGGCGAGTGGGCGCGGATGGCGATCGCGTGTTTCTGGCCGCGGTGGTGGTGATTCCTCTCTGGCGAGATCACGGCTGCCCGGGGCAACGCCGTCGTCATACCCAGCCAAGAGGAAGCAAAGAGAATGTCAATCGAACTCTGGATTGCCTTCGTCGCCACGTCGGCGGTACTGCTGGTCATTCCCGGCCCGACAGTACTCACCATCATCAGCTACTCGATCTCGCATGGTCGACGCGTCAATGCGCCCTTGGTGACCGCCGTGGCCCTGGGCGACTCCACCGGCCTGACCTTGTCCCTGCTGGGCTTGGGCGCATTGCTGGCCGCTTCGCCGTTCTGGTTCACGGTGCTCAAGTACGCGGGGGGACTTTATCTTCTGTACCTCGGCTACCGCTTATTGCGTGCCGGCGCGTTGCCTGCGAACCTGGGGAGCGCCTGTCGCGAGGAAACGCGCTGGAAATTGAGCTTGAACACCTATCTGGTGACCGCGCTCAATCCCCAGGCCATCGTCTTCTTCGTCGCCTTCCTGCCCCAATTCGTCGATCCGGATGGCAATGTGAGCCGCCAACTGTGGACGCTGGCCCTGACCTTCATCGTCATGGGCATGATGAACTCCGCGTTCTACGCCATCTTCGCCAGCTCCGCCCGCCGCTTCCTGACCACCCGTCGGGCACAACGCCTGTTCCAGATCTCCGGCGGCGGCCTCCTCGCCGCCTTCGGCATCTGCGCCCTGCTGGCGCAGCAGACGTGACGGCGCAGACATGAAGGCGCAGAAGTGAAGAAACAGACGTAAACGCCCGAAGACGCCCGTTCGACAGTCCGAGTGCGCCCGGCCACAATGCTTGCTGACGCCACCCGATGGAATTAGCCATGCGCCCCCTCGCCGCCGATATCCGGATCGAATCCGATCGACTGGTCCTCAAACCATTCAGCGCAGCCGACGCGGACGAAGCGTACGCCTGCATCACGCCGACGCTCACCCGTTACATGACCTGGGATCCGCCCGCCAGCCGTGCGGAATACGACAGCGTATGGCGGGACACCTGGGGGCCGGCGCTGGCAGCGGGAACCGACGTGATCTTCGTCGTGCGCCGACGTGAAGACGGTGAATTCCAAGGCGTGGTGGGCATCCAGCACATCACGGATGGCAGCGCCGAAATCGGCATCTGGATGCGCGAAGACCGCCATGGGCAAGGCACAGGCCGCGCGGCAGCCCACTTGGCCGCGCAATGGGCGAACAGCGATTTAGGCATCACGCATTTCACCTACCCGGTCGCCGAGCAAAATACCGCGAGCCGACGAATCGCCGAAAGTTTGGGCGGCGTCGTTGCCGAGCAGCGCAATACGCCCAAGTATGCGGGCGTCGTGTATCACATCGCGATGCCGGCTACACTTCGGTGAACCATCAAGCACCGATCAAGGAGCCAGCGGATGTCGATCGAATTATGGGCGGGGTTCGTTGCCGCTTCGGCGGTGCTGCTGGCCATTCCGGGGCCGACGATACTTACAGTGATCAGCTACTCGATCTCGCATGGGCGCAAGGCGAATGTGCCCCTGGTGATGGCGGTGGCGCTGGGCGATTCGACAGCATTGTTGCTGTCGCTGCTGGGATTGGGAGCGCTGCTCGCAACATCGGCCTTCTGGTTCTCCATCGTCAAATACGCGGGCGGGCTTTATCTGCTTTACCTGGGGCTGAAGCTGCTGCGCGCCGGTGTAGCGCCCAGTGAACCGATGCAGGCGCCACGCATGGACAGCCGCTGGAGGCTGTTCCTCAATACCTACCTGGTCACCGCGCTGAATCCCAAAGGCATCGTCTTCTTCGTCGCCTTCCTGCCGCAATTCGTCGACGCCAAGGGCAATGTCACCCATCAGCTCTTGGTGCTGGCCCTGACGTTCGTCACCATGGCCGCCCTCAATGCCACGCTGTATGCCGTCTTCGCGAACTCGGCACGACGCCTGTTGGCGACGCGCCGCGCGCAACGCGGATTTCATCTGGCCGGAGGCACGCTGCTGTCCGCCGCGGGTATCTGGGCCTTGCTGGCAAAGAAACCCGTTTGAGACCTGCCCGCCGCCCCTCAACTATGCTTGCCCACCGCCCGCGCCGCGCGGATGACCAGCGGCCCCAGTTCCTCACGGGCCCGAGCCAATGACCATCTCGGCTTCGGCACCGATATGTTCACCGCCCCTATCGCGGCACCCTGGTCGTCCTGAATGACGGCGGCGACATTCAGATCGCCAGGGAAATACTCTTCGTCCGCATAGGCGTAATGATCGCGCCGTGCCTCATCGATCAATACCCGCAAGGCCGCCACATCCGTCGTGGTCTGAGGGGTGTGCTTGATACGCGCCACCTCCCGCAGCTTGCGCTCCAGGTCGGCCGGCGGAAGCTGCGCCCATAATGCTCGTCCGGACGCCGAGGCCACGCAGGGAATCCTTGCCCCCGCCGGCAAATACACCGGAATGTGCCGCGCCGGCGCCACGCGCATGACGAAGACCATATTGTCCTCGCCATCCGGCACCGCCAGGTTGACGATCTCCCCGCATTCCTGATTCACCTGATGCAGCACCGAGTGGGCATTCTGGAACAGCGGCTGGCGATAGAGGTAGCTATACCCCAAGCCCACGGCCTTGACCGTCACGCTGTAGCGCTTGCTGCGCGGATCCCGATACAGATAGCCCGTCTGCTCCAGCGTGTAAGCCACACGCTGCGCCGATCCCAGCGTGATGCCGTTCTCCCGCGCGATTTCCTGCATGCTCAATGACGCATGCGCGCGAAAGGATTGCAGCACCGCCAGGCCTTTTTCCAAGGATTGGATCATCAGGGCAGAAGACTCGGACATGGCATTTCCTGAAACTTGAAAGCGAGCATCCCTAAGGCCCATAACCCCACCACCTAGGGAAACCCTTACGTTGTTGCGTTCGCCGACGCGCAGTATAAGTACGCCAATCGACTATCGCTATTCGTATTTAATTATCGAACAGCGATAACACCACAAAACGACACGATGACGCAAGCGCCGCCCACCCATTCCACAAATCCGCCAGCCGCCTCCCCTCGCCTGCCCATCGCGGTGGACGTCGCCATCATCGGCGGCGGCATCATCGGCATCAGTACCGCCTATGCCCTGGCCCGCGCCGGCGTACGCGTGGCGGTGTTCGAGAAAGGCACCCTGGCCTGCGAGCAGTCCTCGCGCAATTGGGGCTGGGTCCGCACCCTGGGCCGCGACTTGCCCGAAGTTCCGCTGGCCCTGCGGTCCAACCAGCTGTGGCATGAAATCCAGTCCCTCACCGACGTCGGCTTCCGCCGCAGCGGCATGCTCTATCTGCAGGAAAGCCAGGACGACGCGGCCGGCCACCAGGCCTGGATGGATGGCGCCAAGACCTACGGCATCGACGCCCGCCTGCTGGACCGCCGCGCCGCCCGCCAACTGTTGCCGGCGTCGCAGCGCAACTGGACGGGCGCCATGTACAGCCCCACCGACGGCGTGGCCGAACCGCAATTGGCCACGGCCGCCATCGCCGCCCTGACCCGCGCCGCCGGCGGCCTGGTGTACGAAGGCTGTGCCGTGCGTGGCATCGAACGCAGCGCGGGCCGCGTGTCCGCCCTGGTCACGGAACGCGGCACGGTCGCCACGCAGGCGGTGCTGGTCGCGGCCGGCGCCTGGTCGCGACTGTTTTGCGGCAACCTGGGCGCCGACTTCCCCCAGCTCAAGGTACGCGGCTCGGTGCTGCGCACGCGCCCTTTCGATGCTGGCCTGGACACCGCGGTCAACGGCAAGGACTTCACCTGCCGCAAGCGCGCCGACGGCGGCTACACCGTATCGCAGTTCGGCGCGTCCATGGCGGACATCGTGCCGGACAGCTTCCGCCTGATGCGCCATTTCCTGCGTGCCTGGATGAGCAATCACAACTTCGTGCGCCTGCGATTCGGCAAGCGCTTCTTCGAGGAATGGTCCCTGCCGCGCCACTTCAGCGCGGACCGCGTATCGCCTTTCGAACTGCACCGGGTGCTCGACCCGCAGCCCTCGCGCAACGGCATCGCCCAGGCGTGGGAGCGCCTGCGGCATGCCTTTCCCGTATTTCAGGACGCACAGATCGCCCGCTCCTGGGCCGGCTACATCGACGTGACACCGGACGCCATGCCGGTCATGGATCAGGTGCCCGGCCTGCCCGGGCTGTATCTGGCTTCCGGTTTTTCCGGCCACGGCTTCGGCATCGGTCCCGCCGCCGGCGAAGCGATGGCGCAACTGATCCGCGGGCTTACCCCCAGCGTGGACATGTACCCCTTTCGCTTCGACCGCTACGGCACTTGACGCCAACGGCGACCGAACAGACCGACCCAATCAGCCAAGAACCCCATTCGACCATCCAAGCAAAGGAACATCACATGGACAGCCACAGCGCCGATCTGCATCGCCGCGCCACCATCATCGATGGCCTGGTTTTCTTCAGCGACGGCAGTACGCGCGACATGCTCGCCGGCGGCGTCAGCGCGATCAACGTCACCGTCAGCGACATGGGCGCGGATTTCGAGCAGGCATTGAAGGACGCCATGGTATGGCGCCAGCGCTGTGCCGCGCCGGACAGCCCGTGGCTGCTAGTGGAGTGCGCCGACGACATCGCCCGCGCCAAGCAGACCGGCAAGCTGGGCCTGATCATGGGCTGGCAAAACGGCAAGCCCCTGGGCGACCAGGTCGACCGCCTGGCCCTGTTCCACACATTGGGCATCCGCGTGATTCAACTGACCTATAACGAAGCCAATCTGCTGGGCGACGGCTGCCTGGAAAAGCGCAACGCCGGCTTGAGCGACCTGGGCGTGAAGATGGTCGAGGAGATGAACCGCATCGGCATCGCCATCGACCTCAGCCACTGCGCGCCGCAGACCTGCCTGGACAGCGCGCGCCTCAGCCGCAAGCCGGTCTTCCTGACGCATGCCAACGCCAATGCGGTGATCAAGCGCCCGCGCAATAAATCCGACGAGGTGATCAAGGCCGTGGCCGCTACCGGCGGCGTCATCGGCTGCAGCATCCACGCTTACCTGAGCTGGCGCGGCGATCCCCGCCAGCAGCCGCTGCTGGCCGATTTCGTGGCCAACGTGAAGTACATCGGCGAGTTGGTCGGCTATGAGCATGTGGGCATCGGCACCGACTTCCCCTCGGTCGACACCTACGAAGCCGTGCGCCATGTGATGGTGATGTCGCGCACCAAATACGCCAAGTCGGGCGGCGACTTCTCCGACGCCTTCGGCGACGTCATGGAAGCGCGCTATCCCGTGGAAACGCCTACGCCCGCGCACTTCTCCGCCTTCACCGAAGCACTGCACCAGGCCGGCCTGTCCGACAGCCAGATCCTGGGCGTGCTGGGCGGTAACTTCCAGCGCGCGCTGGCGCAGGCCTGGGCCGCGGATGGGGCTCAGGCGGGGGTTACAGCCGGGAGCACTGGCAGGGTTGCGGCTTAAAAGCCGGCTTGAACATATTCGGATCGAACATCGTCGGCTTGAACATCGTCGGCTTGAACATCATTGGCTTGAACATCGTCGGCTTGAGCCTCGGCCTGAACATCGCGGAAATCATCATGACCAAACTGACCAACGTTATCGCACGCCTGCTTCAGCTACATCGCCCGCCCCTGGCCTACGCCGCCTGCGCCGCCACGCTGACGGCCGCCGCCGTCCTGGCCCCCGCCACCGCCCGCGCGGCGGATGCCTACCCCGCCTATCCCGTGCACATCGTCGTGCCCTACCAGGCCGGCGGCTCCACCGATATCGTCATCCGCAAGTTCGCCGAACTGGCCGCGCCCAAGCTGGGCCAACCCATCATCATCGAAAACCGCGGCGGCGCGGGCGCCACGCTCGGCGCGCGCGCCATCAAGACGGCGCGGCCCGACGGCTACATGCTGGCCATCCTGCCCAGCCCGGTATTCCGCATGCCGCACATCCAGGACATGGGCTACGACCCCGTGCACGACTTTACCTACATCATGATGCTGAGCGGCTACACGCTGGGCGTCGCCGTGCCCACCCATTCGCCCTACAAGACCTGGGCGGATTTCATCAGCTACGCCAAGTCGCATCCGAACGACGTCACCTACGGCACGGCCAGCGTGGGCAGCGCATCCAACGTCATGATGGAAGACATTGCCACCCGCAACGGCGTGACGTGGCGCCACATCCCGTACAAGGGTGAATCCGACGTGCTGACCGCGGTCATGGGTGGCCAGGTGACGGCGTATGCGGGTTCCACCACGGTGCAACCGCTGGTGCAGGCCGGCAAGATGCGCATGCTGGTGACGTGGGGCGAGCAGCGCAGCGCGCAGTATCCGGAAACGCCCACCTTGCACGAGCTGGACGGCACGCCGCCGGCCAATGCCCCCTTCGGCATCGCCGGCCCCAAGGACATGCCTCCCGCGGTCGTCGCCAAACTGCAGACCGTGCTCAAGCAGGTCGCCGAGACGGATGCGTTCAAGCAGATCCTGACGCAGTACGGGCAGGAACTGGTCTATATGGACGGCAAGGACTACGCTGCCTACGCAGCCAAACAGTACCAGCTGGAAGCGGAGATCGTCCGCAAGCTGGGACTGGCAGCGAACAAGTAAGGCCAGACCTGCAGCACCAAGGAGATCTCGATGATTGCCTGTGTACTTGCATCGCTTTGCCGGCGCAACCCCAGCCGTCGCCGCACCCTGCATCTGGCAGCCGCCGCGCTGTCAGCGTGCATCGCTAGCGCCATCCTGCCGCGCCCCGCCCACGCGGCGGACGCCGACACCAAAGGATGGCCCGACAAGCCGATACGCATGATCGTCGGCTATCCCCCGGGCGGCGGCACGGATACGGTGGCGCGGGTGCTGGCGCAGCAGTTGGGCAAGGCCCTGAAGCAGTCCATCGTCGTGGAGAACCGCGCCGGCGCCAGCGGCACCATCGCCACGCAACAGGTGATACGGTCCGAACCGGACGGTTATACCGTGCTGTTCGCCACCGCCTCGCCGCTGACCGGAGCACCGCTGACCGTCAAGGGTCTCACCTACGATCCCATGACCGACCTGATCCCGGTCACCCGCATCGGCGGCGGCCCCTTCATCCTGGTCGCCAATCCGCAATTCCCGCCCAATACCCTGCCTGAACTGATCGCCTACGCCAAAGCGCATCCCGGCGATGTCAACTACGCGTCGCCCGGCACCATGACGGCCAATTTCTTCTTCTCGGAATTGCTCAACATGCAGGCCGGCATCAAAACCACCCATGTGCCCTACAAAGGCAGCGCGGCGCTGCTCAACGACGTCATGGCGGGACAGGTGCAATACACCCTGGACACTCCCGGCACCACGCTGCCGCTGATCCATACCGGCAAACTCAAGGCCCTGGCCATCTTCAGCGACACACGGCTGGCGCGCGCACCGGATATTCCCACCGCCAAGGAATCCGGCTTCCCAGACCTGGTCGGCGGTTCCTGGTATGGACTGCTGCTGCCCAAGGGCACACCGCCGGCCATCGTCGACGCGCTGTATCAGGCCACCAAGACAGCGCTGTCGGGCGAGGACGTGCGCCGCGCCATGGAGGCCCGCGATGTCATTGTCGAAGGCAGTTCGCCGGACCAGTTTCGTCAGTACCTGCAGGCGGAATTCAAGCGCTGGAAAGGTGTGACGGAGAAACTAGGCATCGAGCCGCAATAACAGGAGCCACCCATGTCCACTACGCCTTACGCGCCCGATCTCACCGCCGGCAGCGCGCCCACTTCGATGCGCCCGGCCCTGGCCGGCCTGAACCACATGATCTCCGCCGGCCACTACCTGGCCACCCAGGTGGGCATGGACATCCTGCAGGCCGGCGGCAACGCGGTCGATGCGGGCGTGGCCGCCGGGATCGCGCTGGGCGTGGTGCAGAGCGACATCGTCAACTTCGGCGGCGTGGCACCCATCCTCGTCTATCAGGCGCAAACGGGCAAGGTGTGGAGCATCTCCGGCCTGGGCTACTGGCCCAAGGCCACCCGCCTGGAGACGTTTCTTGAAAAGCACGGCGGCACCATTCCGGCGGGGGTGCTGCGCACCGTCATTCCGGCCGCGCCCGACGCGTGGATCACCGCGCTCGAACGCTTCGGCACCATGAGCTTCGGCGAAGTCGCGGCCGGCGCCATCCGCCTGGCGCGCGAGGGCTTCGTCATGTATCCCTTGATGGCGGAAGTGCTGGCGGAGAATGCCAGGAACTACGCCCGCTGGCCGTCCAGCGCCGCGGTCTACCTGCCGGGTGGCAAGCCGCCGGCGGCAGGCGATATCTTCCGCCAGACCGACCTGGCGGCCAGCATCCAGTACATGGCGGATGAAGAACGCGCGCAACAGGGCTCACGACAAGGCGCGCAGCAAAACGACAGCCGGCTGGCAGGCCTGGCCGCGGCTCGCCGGGCCTTCTATCAAGGCGATATCGCCGCGGCCATCGTCAAGTATCACAAGGAAGAAGGCGGCCTGGTCACGCACGAAGACCTGCGCGATTTCTCCGTGGAGGTCGACCCCGCACTCGCCACCGACTTCCGCGGCACGCGCGTGCACAGCTGCGGCTTCTGGTGCCAGGGACCGTCGCTGCTGCAGATGCTGAATATCCTCGAACCGCGCGATCTGCATGCGTTGGGCCACAACTCGGCGCCGTACGTGCACCTGTTGACCGAAGCCATCAAGCTGGCATTCGCCGACCGCGAAGTGCATTACGGCGATCCCCGCCATACTTCCGTGCCGCAGGACGCGCTGCTGTCCAAGGAGTACGCGCGCGCACGCCTGGCCATGATCGATCCCCATCGCGCCGGGCCCGATATGCCCGCAGCGGGGCAGCTCCCCTTCGCGCGCGCCATCGACCTGCGCCAGGCGGGTCCCGATGACATGGCCCGCACCGATCCGCGCCTGGACACGTCCTACGTCGCCGTCGTGGACAAGCACGGCAACGCGTTCTCGGCCACGCCCAGTGACGGCTCCTACAACATCCCGGTGATTCCCGGCACGGGCATCTGCGCATCCGGGCGCGGCAGCCAGTCCTGGGCCGAAGCCGGTCATCCTTGCGCCGTCGGTCCCGGACGCCGGCCGCGTCTGACGCCCAATCCGTCCTTGGCGATCCGGCCGGGGCAATATGTCATGCCCTTCGGCACACCGGGCGGCGACGTCCAATGCCAGGCCATGCTGCAGACCTTCCTGAACATGGAGGTCTTCGGCATGGATGTGCAGCAGGCCATCGAAGCACCGCGCTTCGCCACGTTCAGCTTTCCTTCCTCCTTCGAGCCCCATAACGCCATGCCGGGCCGGCTGATGATCGAGAACCTGGTGGATCCCGCCGTCGGGGATGCGCTGACCGCCATGGGCCACACCGTCAAATGGTGGCAGGACCGCAGTTGGCGCGCGGGCGCCATGTGCGCGGTGCGGCATGATCTGACGACAGGCGTGCGCTGGGGCGGCGCCGATCCGCGCCGGCCGGCTTATGCGGCGGGGTGGTGACGATCGAGGCCTGACAGTCCCGACCATCGACGCCGGCCGTCGCGCCGTCGGCACCGCGCATCACCGCGCAGCGCGGATGGGCGAAGACTGATGGTTGGAGGCTGAGCGCGGAAGCTGGGACCGCCTACTCCAGATTCGGATGGCGGTCGGCCAGGCGCTGGCGGCGTTGGCGCAGGGACGCCAGCCGCTCTTCCAGCTCGGCGATCTCGGCGTCGACTTCCCCCACGGTTTCCTCTATGTGGTCATAGGCCTGCTGCAGCAGCACCTTGGCCTCGCGCTTGTTGGCCGCATTGGGCGTGTCGCCGCGCAAAGGCCGATTGGCGGTCTCCGGCAGGAAGAAGGAAGTCACCAACCCGATCACGGCCGCCACCATCAGGTAGTACGCTGGCATCATCAAGTTGTTGGTCCCCTCCACCATCCAGGCCGCGACAGTGGGAGTCAGGCCGGCGACGATGATGGCGACGTTGAAAGAACTGGCCAGTGCGCTATAGCGGATGCGCGTAGGGAATAGCGCCGGCAGCGTGGCCGCCATCACGCCGGTCATGCAGTTCAGCAGGACCGCGATGAACAGCAAGCCCAGGAAGATCAGCCCCGTATTGTCGCTACCGATGAAGTGGAACGCGGGAATGGCCAGGATCAGCAGGCCGATGCTGCCTGCCAGCAGAAAGGGTTTACGCCCGACCTTGTCGCTGAAGAAGCCCACCACCGGCTGCACGAACAGCATGCCTATCATTACCACGACGATGATGAGTACACCATGCTCCTCGGAATAGCCCAGGCTGCTGGACAGATAGGTGGGCATATAGGTCAACAGCATGTAGTAGGTGATGTTGGTCACCAGCACCACGCCTATGCAGATCAGCAATGCCTTGCGGTATTTCGAGAAGATCTCCTTGAAGGAGACCGTGGGCCGTTCCTGCACGGCGTCGCGGTCTTCTTTTTCCATTTTTTCCAGTTGCTGGGTGAAGGCCGGCGTCTCTTCGGCGGCGTGGCGCAGATACAGGCCCAGCAGGCCTAGCGGCCCGGCCACGAAAAACGGCAGGCGCCAGCCCCAGTCGAGGAAAGCCTGCTCCAGCAGCGTGGAATGCAATAGCACCACCAGGCCCGCGCCCAGCACGAAGCCGGCGATGGATCCGAAATCCAGCCAGCTGCCCAGGAAACCACGGCGGCGGTCCGGGGCGTATTCAGCCACGAAAATAGCCGCGCCCGTGTATTCACCCCCAACCGAAAAGCCCTGGGCGAGTTTGCATAGCAGGAGCAGCAGCGGCGCCCACAGGCCGATGGCCTCGTAGGAAGGAATCAGGCCGATGCAGAAAGTGCTGATCGCCATGATGATGATGGTCAGCGACAGCACCTTCTGCCGCCCGAAGCGATCGCCCATGACGCCGAAGAACACGCCGCCCAGCGGCCTGACGAGAAAAGGCACGGAGAATGTACCCAGCGCAGCGATGGTCTGCACCGCGGGCGAGGCTTCAGGGAAGAAGACCTTGCCCAGTGCGGTGGCGACAAAACCGTACACGCCGAAGTCGAACCACTCCATGGCATTGCCCAACGCGGCGGCCGTGACGGCTTTCTTGAGCTTGGCGTTGTCGATGACGGTGATGTCGTCGATGCTCAGGGGCTGGGCGGGCGCGGGGGTGTTTGGTGGCTGGCTCATGGTGCATTCCTCTTCGGCTGCTGCCGATATCCTGGCGGCGCCGCACCGGCGTGGGAGATCGGAGCGGCGGATTGGCGCCCTGCTCTGCAGTTTGCGTGCCTGGGTAGGGAGATTTGCCGATCTACAAGTTAGGATTGAGGGGCAAGCCGGAATCCGCCCGAGCATGATCCGTATCCGGCGCGAGCCGAATCAAGGATATTCGCCGGAAAGCTGCCGCGTCGTCTCGATCGCTGCCAAGGCCGATGGCGGAGCTGAGAGGGCCCGAGCGGCGCCAGCGCCAATGCGCCCGTTACCGTGCTGGCGCACTCGCAGTACGCCAACGCATGCGCGTCGAACACCTGAGCCATGGGGGGCAATGCGGTTTCGGTGCAGCTCACAGACAGTGAGCTGCACTGGCAGATGCCTGCCGCGTACAGGCTACTTTTTGACGAAGGCGGTAAACGTATCGGTGTAGACCTTAACCTCATGCTCACCAGTGACAATCTTTGCCCTGTCCGTTCGAATTTCTGTTGCTCCTGACTTAATCACAACGTGTCCTACGGCTTGCACCGTATCCGCGGTAACGCTTTTCATTTGATCAGCCTCAACCGTCACGCCTGGTGCCGCATTTTCAGCATGTGCTGCGGCAGAAATGCTCAATAAAAACACAAGAATCGGTAAGTGATAACGCATATTGCCCTCGAAGGTTTGCAACAGAGAAAAGTGGCCAGTCACTGGGATTTGCCATCGTCAGTGGGTCGGGCATTCAAAAACGTTCCCTGTTCTAGAGAGACGAAATCCGAGCCTGCTTAGCGTGGGCGAGCTTTGCGATTTAGCCGGCATCCTTTTGCTCAAACTGCTTACGCTATCCCGCCAGAGATACGCAGGGATGAAACCCGTTCAGATCATGCCGCCGTTGGCGCGCAGGATCTGGCCGTTGACCCAGCCGCCCTGCGGGCTTGCCAGGAACGCGACGACGTTGGCGATGTCGGCGGGCGTGCCCAGGCGTTCCAGCGGGTTCATCTTGGCCATGCGGTCTATCAGCTCCGGCGACTTGCCATCCAGGAACAAATCCGTCGCCGTGGGGCCAGGCGCCACCGCATTCACCGTGATGGACTTGCCGCGCAGTTCCTTGGACAGGATGCCCGTCAATGCTTCCACCGCGGCCTTGGTCGCCGAGTAAACCCCGTAGTTCTCCAGGCGCAGGCCGACCACGCTGGTGGACAGGTTGATGATGCGGCCGCCATCGCGCACACGGCGGGCTGCCTCGCGCATAGCGTTGAAACTGCCCTTCAGGTTGATGGCGATCAGACGGTCGAAATCGGCGTCACTGAATTGGGCGACAGGCGCCAGGCTCATGATGCCGGCATTGTTGACCAGCACATCGACGCCGCCGAAACGGGCCTCGACCGCATCGTAAAGCCGCTGCACCGCAACGGCGTCGGCGACATCGGCCTGAAGGGCGACAGCGCTGCCGCCTGCCGCTTCGATACGCGCCGCCAGCGCTTCGGCGTCTTCGCGCCGGCCGGCATAGTTGATGGCAACAGCGAAGCCGTCAGCCGCCAGTTGTTCGACGATGGCCGCGCCGATGCCGCGCGATCCGCCGGTGACGAGCGCCACCTTGAGCGCGGAGGACGTTTGCGTGGGCGCTTGCTGCCTGGTCTGGGTATTCATGGTGTAGCTCCTTGGTCAGGAAAAGTTTGGGTTTCCGTGGACGATCCGGGGAATAAGACCGCCGGGACTGGCTTTGCTGCGGAGGCCCGGGGTAGGCCACCTGCCGTCAGCCCATGAACGACACTTTAATTTTTATCCGCTTTCGGATAATCTCCCGAGATCCGCCATAACTGTTCGGAATTTCGAATAATGGACCGCTTCGACGCCATGCGCGTCTTCGCCCGGATCGTGGAGCGCCGCAGTTTCACCCGGGCGGCTGACGATCTCAACCTGCCGCGCGCCACCGTCACGGACGCCATCAAGGCCATGGAAGCCCGGCTAGGCGTGCAACTCCTGCGCCGCACCACCCGCCAGGTCACGCCCACGCTGGAAGGCGAGGCCTACTACGGCCGCTGCCTGCGCCTCATCGCGGACATGGAAGACGCCGAAAAAGCCTTTGCCGGCGCGCCGCCGAAAGGTCCTTTGCGCATCGACGTGCATGGCACCATGGCGCGCTATCTATTGTTCCCCCACCTGCCGGCCTTCCTGCAACGGTATCCGGACATCGAACTGGACGTCAGCGAGGGCGACCGCTATGTCGATCTGGTCCGCGAGGGCGTGGATTGCGCGGTGCGCGTGGGCAAACTGCGCGACAGCGATCTGGTGGCGCATCGACTGACGCACCTCAAGGAAGCGACCGCCGCATCGCCAGACTATTGCAAGCGCCACGGCGTGCCACGCGACATCGAAGCGTTAAGCGGACGGCACCGCAACGGCGACGATCGTACGAACGATCCCATAGCTGATCAAAGTGCCGACCGTGGGGCGGGCCATTTCATGGTCGGCTTCAAGTCGACCGCGACGGGCGCCCTGCTGCCCCTGGAATTCCGGCGCGACGGCCAGGTGCACGCCGTCACCCTGCCGTCCCGCGTACGCGTAAGCGGCGCCGAATCCTATGTCGGCGCGGCCTGTGCCGGTTTCGGCATCATCCAGTCGCCGCGTTACAGGCTGGAAGCCTTGTTCGAAGCGGGCCAGTTGATGCCCTTGCTGGAAGACTACCCGCCGCCGTCGAATCCCGTCTCCATCGTCTACGCCCGCACGCGCCTGCCCTCGCCCCGCCTGCGCGCCTTCATCGAATGGGCCGACGAAATCTTCCGAGGGCCAGATATATAGCCAGCCGGCTATATGGCCAGCCGCCCCCTCGTCGCGGCGAAAGCCGCTTAGAACCCCGCTTCCCGCTGGATAATCGCGATCCCCTCGCGAATCCAGCGGCCCGCATAGCTTTCGCGGTTGGCGCCCAGGGTGGCCACGCCGTCCAGTTCTCGCGCCAGCGTCGCGGCACCCGCGCAATCGCCGATCCGCACCCGCCAGATAGCCTGCAAAGGAACGAGCTGGTGATTCTTGCGATCCTGCTCGGCGGGGATAGGCCCGCCATAGACGCTCGCGACGGCCGGCTCGTCCAAGGCGCTCAGGTTGACCTTGTCGACCGCCTGCACAATGCAATGCAACGTCGCGGCTTCGGCCAATGATGGAACGAAGGTCGCGGGATCGCCCGGGCGCACGCGGCTGACGTCGTATTCATCCACATAGGCATCGCCCTTGATCCCGGCGGGACCGATCACGTCGAACAGATACTCCCCACGCGGCAGCCACGTCCCCGCCACCGGCGCGTCACCCGGCAGGCTGATGCGGCCGGCAAACGGCGCGCGTATCGTCAACTGGTCGATCTGCGCTTTCAGTCCGTCCACCGTCTGGCGGGCGGCGTCCCAACGCCTGCGCAAGGCCACGCCCTGCTGCCGCAGGCGGTCGTCGAAGGATTGCTGCTCGACTTTCCAGCGCAAGACGGCCTCTTCGGCCTGCGCCGCCTTCAACTGATACGACAAATCCGGCGAGACCACCACGGCCAATACATCGCCCGCCTTGACCTGCTGCCCTTCACGGCCCAGCGGCGCGGCGAAGGCAGACGCCGTCACGGGTACTGCGGCCCCCGCCTCCCCAGCCAGATACCCTGGTGCCGCCGTATACAAACCCTGCGCCTGCCGCGGTGCGAACACCGCCGGCGCGCTGACCCCGCCGTGCCACGGCAGCAGCAGGAATCCAAGAACGAGCACCGCGACCACCAGCGTGCGCCGCGTCTGCCGGCACCACGCCAGGTCGCCCCGCCGCTTCCACGACACCGCGGCCTCCTGCGCGATCGGGCGGATGATGAACCAGCCGAACTCCACGCAGAACAGCAATATCCCCAGTACCTTGAAAAACGCGTGGTAGACGATCAAGGCGATGGAGAAAAACACCGCCAGCCGATACAGCCAGGTAGCGAACGAGAACGCGATCAGGAACCAGCGCCGGCCGGGCCTGAAAGGCTCGGGCTGCGGATCGCCGAAGCCGAACAACGCTTCCCGCAACCACCAGCGCCCCAGCGCAAACGCCCGTTCATGCAGATTGGGCATGTCCAGCCAGTCAGACAGCAAGAAGTAGCCATCGAAGCGCATGAACGGACTGGCGTTGATCGCCAGCGTCCCCACCCAGGACGTCGTCGCCAGCAGAAACGCACCGGCCTTCAACGGCCCATCGGGCAACAAACTCCAGGCCAGTGTGGCGAAGGCCGCCAGCGCGATCTCCGTCAGCATGCCCGCCGCCCCGATACGCAGGCGTCGCGCGCGGCTGGAGACCTTCCACGCCTCGGTGGTATCGGTATACAGCACCGGCAGCATTACCAGGAAAGCCACTCCCATGGTCGGCACCCGGCAGCCATAGCGCTGCGCGGTGTAGGCATGGCCGAACTCATGCAGCACCTTGGCGCACCCAAGGGCGATGCCCACCGCGACGATGCCCTGCACATCGGCATAGCCATGGAAAGTATGGACGAACTCGTCCCAGTGCCGCGACACCAGAAACAGCCCCACCAAGGCGCTGGCGCCGACCAGCAGCCAGAACAGCCTGCTGTAGGCGAAGGCGACCAGCCCTGCTGTCCGCCGCAGGAAATCCATCGGATGCCACAAGGGAATGCGGATCATCAGGTAATGCTTGAGCAGCCACATGGCGCTGCTGGACTGCGACGAAGCCTTGTATTGCTTCATCCGCTCCGTATCGGCCGCCGTGCGCGCCACCAGCAAGTTCTGCTGGCTCAACATCCGCAACAAGGTCTCGACATCGGCCACGCTGACCCGCAGCGTAGTCTCCCGGTTCACGCTGGCCACGATGGCCGCAACGTCGTCCATGGCCCAACGCGCCAGGATCTCAAAAGCCGGCCAGCCGATCTGGAAGAAGCGATTGGCGGCCGGGTCGTGCAACATCCAGGTGGGCGCGCCCTCGGGCGACGCCGCGGCGGGTGTCAGCGTCAGTTCCTGGCGAAGTTGCGGCAGTATGGCCATGGGTGCGCGGGCTACGAAACGGGCGTAGGGCGATCGCCCTACCAGCCCAGCCACTGCCGGGCCAGCGTCAGGGGCCGGCGCAGCACGTAATAGATCAGCGGCACCCATACACCCTGGATACGCGCGCTGCCCATGGCGCCCAGCGGCGGGTGCACGTCGGCATCAGCGCCGCTGCCCGCGAAGCTGGCTTTGACACGGTAAGCGAGCACCCCGTCCGGCGTCAGTTCGGCGCGGTAGGCGACCGAGTCGATCTTCGCTTCATACGACACCAGCGGCGAACTCTTGGGGTACAAGGTGATGGCCTGTCCCGGTCCGACATCGACGTTGTCGGCCACGGGGATATAAGCAGTCAATTCCACGTGGGCGGGATCGGCCAGCAGCAGGATGCGTTCACCCACCGACACCGCCTTGCCCGTCCACTCATTGGGATCGCTGAACACCGCCACTCCCGCCCGCGTCGCATTGACCTGCACGCGCGCCAGTTGGGCGGCCGTATATTCCAGCTGCACCGCGCTCTGGTCCAGCTTGCCCTTCTTGTCCGCCATGTCCAGGCGATTGCGGTCGTCGGTCACCGCCAACTGCGCGATCTGGCGATACTCTTCCTGGGCAGTGTCATAGTCCTTGCGCGCCACCGCATAACGCGATTTCAGCGTGGTGGCGTCCAGCCCCAGCAAGGCCGTGCCGGCGGCGACGGTCTGGTTGGGCTGCACGTACAGCTTGTCGATCACGCCGTCTAGCGGCGCGCGCACGACGAAAGGATTCTTGGCCGTGACCTCGGCCGGCGCCAGCACCGTCAGGCGCAGCGGGATCAGGCACACCAGCACCAGCGCGATCAAGGCCCAGCGTTGCGTGCGCCCCGGACGCAGGATCTTGCGGGCATGCTCCCACAGCGACGGACGCGGCCCGAATGCCGCCAGGGCATGGCCCCACACCTGCGCCAACTCGCTCAGCAGCACCAGGTCGCTGGCTGTCCACGGTGCTTCGCGCGCGAAGACCACCGCGCCCAGCGTCTTGCCCTCGCGGCCCGGCTGCGGCAACGGCAACCAAAACCCATGCGCGGGCCACCAGGCTTCCCAATCGGCCGCCACTTCAGCCTCCACGTTCGGCGCGGCGGCTCGCAGGTCCGCGGCATTGAACGAGCGTGGGCGCACATCGGGCGGAACATCGGGACCCGCCAATGCCCCGCGGCCCAGCGCCCGGCACAGACTGTCCAGCCATTGCACATAGGGCGCATTGGCATCGCTGTGCGGCAGGCCCGAGACCGCGGCCACCTTGCCCGCCGCCGCGCCACGCCACAGCGCGGCCTGCCGATAAGGGATCAGGGACAGCGTCTCGTTGACGAGCGTGAAGCCCAGCGTGGCTTCGCTGTCGGCGGCGCGCGCCCGCGCGGCGAGTTGCCACAGCAGCGCCAGTTGTTGCGCGTCGATGTGCACCTTGTGGGCATCGGGTGTCCCCGGACCGGGAACCGCGGAGACCGAAACGTCGGGACCTGTCGCCATGCCAGTCAACGCGACGCGAAGGTCGCCCAGCCGCTCATGCCGGGCAGCAGGTCCGGCACGCTGCCCGTGATTTCCGCGGTCACGTCCACCGTCTGCGTAACCGGATCGACCTTGGCGCCGATGCGGGCCACCTGCGCCGGATAGGTCTTGCCCACTTCATCGACCTGCACATTCAACTTGTGGCCCGGCTTGAGCCAGGCGAGCCATTTGGAAGGCACGATCATCTTCAGTTCCAGGCGGCCGGTGTCGACGATGGTCAACACCGGCTTGCCCGGCTCGGCGAACTGCTGCGGCGCGGCCATGCGCTTGGATACCCGCCCGTCGAAAGGCGCGGTGACGACGCACTTGCTCACCGTCGCCTGCATATAGGCGACTTCAGCATTGGCGGCCTTGGCCTTGGCGGCCGCCTGCTGGACTTCCAGTTCACCCACGGTACGCAACTGCACCAGGCGTTGGTTGACGCGCAGAAGATCGCCGGCGGCGCCGGCCTCGGCCTGCGACTTGCGCAATTGCGCGTTGAACAACGAGCAGTCCAGCGTCATCAGCGGCTGGCCCGCCTTGAAGGCGTCGCCGTCGCGCAGCGGCAGCGTGGCGATCTTGGCGGCGATCTCGCTGGAGATGTCGACTTGGTCGCGCGATACCAGCTGGATGCGGATACGGCTGTCTTCCGCCGCAGGGGCGGCATGGTCCAGCACCGGCGCGGCAGCGGTGCCATCAGGCGGCGCGGACTGCGCCTGCGCGGCCGGCACGACCCCCGCCAAGGCCAACCCCAGCGCCAACCCGGGCGCCCGCGCAGCGGCCGCCATCATAACGAGGCAGCGCGTGAGCGCGAACCCCACCCCGCCTGCCCTCTCCATCCATTTCATTACGTTCTACCTCTGGTACCGCTTAGATCATCGAGCACCGGCAGCGCCGGCCTGCCCCAAGGTGGCCCAACGTTGCTGTTCGCCGCGCAGCGCCTGTTCCAACGTATTCAAGTCCTTGGCCTGGACGTTGTCCGGCACCGGATCCAGGCCCAGCGTCGCCAGCACCTGGCCGTAGGCATTCTCCAGCTCGCCATAGCTCTGGTAAAGACGCAGCTCGGACATCATCGCGCCAGTGGCCGCGCGGATCTCGTCCAGCTTGCCCTGGGCATTGGCCTGCGTGGCATTGTGGGTGTGCTGCAGGATCTGCTGGTCGACGTCGTTCATCTGTTTGAGCAGATCGAACTGGCGCTGCTTGGCGCCCAGTTGCGCGCGGGCCACGTGGACTTGCGTCAGCACCGCCATGCTCAAGGCCAGGCGCTGCGTCTTGGCCACTTCCAGCTGCGCGTCGGCGGCGCCGCGGATATTGTCGATGTTGAGCAGGTTCAACAGATTCCAGCTCACGCTCACGCCGGCCGAACGCCAGTTGTTGTAGACCAGGAAGCTGTTGCTGTCGTAATGCTGGCCAAAGCTGAGTTCGATCCCCGGCAGCAGCTTCGCCATGGCCTTGTGCGTCTCATTGACGCTGATGCGCTCGTTATAGCTGGCCTCGACCAGCTCCGGCCGCCGCTCCAGGGCCGTTTCTTCCATCCGCGCCATGGGCATGTCGAACTGCGGCACCGAGAACTGCGCCGGCGGCGCCAACTGGTAGTCGCGGCCCGGGTCGACATTCATCAAGGACGCCAGGCGTGGCTTGGCTTGTTCGAGGTTGTCGCGGATATCTTCCAGCTGGCGCATCAGGTCCAGCAAGGCATGCTGATAGTTCAGCGTGTCCATCGGCGCGCGCAGGTTCTCGCGTTGCGCCTGGCGCGAATCCTGCAAGGCGGCGCCGGCCTGGTCCAGCAGCGGCCCGATGCGATCACGCAGGCGCTGCGCGCCCGTGGCCTGCCAATAGGCTTCGCGCACCTGCTGCATCAGCAACTGCACGACCTTGCGGCGGCGCTGCTCCAGCACCAGCACGTGATCGGCCTGCTGCTTGGCCTCGAAATAACTGACGCCGAAGTCCAGCACATTCCACGAGAACGACAGGTCCGCCGTCCGGTCGGTCTTGTCCGTCGAGTACGAAGGCGCCAGCGACTGTTCGTTGGTGAAGACGTTGGTGGAGGAGGATGCCAGCGGGTGATTGCGAGTGGTGTAACCGGCGGCGGCGGTCAGCTTGGGCAGCAGGTCGAAGTTGGACAGGTCCAGCTGGCGTTGGGCCAGCGCCTCTTCCATCATCTTCAAGCGGTGGTCGAGGTTGTAGCGTATGGCCCGCGCCATCGCTTCTTCCAGCGTGACCGGGCCTGTGATGGCTGGCTGCTGCGCGAACATCGTCGCGCGATCGTTCTGCGCCGTCTGGGCGCGTTCTTCGGCGGTGAAAGGCTTGGGGCTGATCGCGCAGCCGGCCAGCAGCACCGTCACGAGGGACAGGGCCAGCAGTGCCGGGCGCGAGGGGTGCAGGGCCGGGCGCGAGGTGGGCACCGCCATGGTCATCGTGTTCACTTGGGCTGCTCTTCTACGAAAGATGGATGTGAATGATCGGGAATCAATGTTCAAGCGTGCGGACGATCCGCCGGCGCGTGCACCGCCGCGGCACTGGCCACGGCCACCGGCACGGCGGCGTGCAGCGACGCATGGGCGCGCGCGAATTGTTCGGAAAGCGAAGGCTTGGCGGGCGGCGCGGCATCCCTTGGATGTCCCGCCTGCGCCATGGGCATGGGGCCGGCGGCCGGCGCCGGTCCACGTACGCCGGCGGGATCCGTATGGACGGCGCCTTCCGTGGACGCGAACGAGCGTCCGAAGATGGCCTCCGCACGAACGGCGTCCAAGGCGCCAGCGACGGCGAGGGCCGCGGCGGGATGGCCTGCCCCTGCCTCGGCTCCGGCATCCGCCTGGCCCGGGCGCTCGACGAACTGTATCGTCATCGCGCGGCGGCTCTCACGCCCCGCCGCGTCGCGCACCACGATCTGGATCTCCAGTGGGGCGGCGCCATTGGCGGGCGCCCTGCCCTCCAGCGTGCCGCGCACCGGATCGAAGCGCACCCAGGCCGGCAGCGGCCGGCCATCGGCCATGCGTACGCTGACATGCGCCTCCGCCGCCGCCGGCGCGCCGGCCGTACCCACGATGAGCGGCAGCGATATGGAGAAGGCCTGGTTGGGGCCGGCGACAACTCGCACCATCTGCTCGGCCTGAGCCAGGGCCAGTTCATGCAACGCAGGCGCGGGGATAGACGTCGCGGTGTCCACCGTGGTCCGGCTCAAGGAGCCATGCGCCTGCGGGCCGCCCGCGGTGCCGAAGGCATTGATGCCACCCGTATCGCCCACTTCGCCGATTTCCGTGGCGGTGAAGGTGACCGTATTGACGCCGCTAATCGCCCCGATGGCCGGCTCGTCCGTCAACGCATCCGCCACGATCAGCGGATTGGAAATCGCGTCCGTCAGGTTCATCGGGAAGAACGTGATCACATCAGGTGCTGCCATGCCTCGCGCGGCCGCGGCCGAGCCGCCCAGCGCGCCAGGCCGGCTGGCCAACCCACCTGGCGGCGCCGGCAGCAAGGAGATGAGGGCCGGCGGTACCTGGTCCGGCACCGGAGCCGGCGCGGGCGGCACTTCGTCCACGGGCGGGGTTACCACGGGCGGCGTCACCACGGGCGGCGTCACCACAGGCGGCGTCACGACGGGCGCCGCGGCGACACTGACCGTTCGCGTGAACGCGGCGCTCGTCTTGGTGCCATCGCTCACGGTGAAACTGATGCTACGGGTTGCCGTGGCGGGCGTGGTGGCCGTGTCGATGTAGGTGACTGAACGCAGTGCGGCCTGCCACTGCGCCCGCGTCGCCGAGGCGCCGGCCGAGGTCAGCGTCAGCGTACCGGATGCCGTGTCATACGACGCGGTGATGTTGCCCATCGTCGCGCCGTCATTGACGAATGCCAGTACGTCTTCGCCGGCATGGAAGCCGCCGCCGATCTTCACCGTCGCGGATGCCAGTGTCGCGTTGTCGAGATCGACCACCGAGATACCGCTGTCGATGACCAGCGGGATCGACGCCGTGTTGTCACCAAACACGAATTCTGCCGCGCCGCCACTGCCGGTGATGATGGGCGTCTGGTCGGTATCCGTGACGGTGACATCGCGCGTATGGACGCTACTACTATTGCTGCCGTCACTGACGACGAATTCGATGCTGCGGGTCGTCGTATCCGGCGTGATCGCGGTATCGGTATAAGTGACCGCGCTCAAGGCAGCCTGCCACTGCGCCAATGTCGCGGTTGCTCCCGCCGAGGTCAACGTCAGCGTGCCGGTGGCCGGATCGTAGGTGGCGGAGATGTTGCCCATCGTCACGCCGTCGTTGGTGAAGCCCAGCACGTCCTCGCCGGCCCGGAAGCCCGCGCCCACATGCACGGTGGCGGACGCCAGCGTCGCGTTGTCCAGGTCGGCAAGCGTGATGGCGTTATCGACCGTGACAGGCGTGGACGGCGCGTTGTCGCCGGCCACGAAGGACGCCGCCCCGGTGCTGCCGCTGTTGATGACAGGCGTCTGGTTCGAGGCCGTCACGGTGACATCACGGGAAAGCGACGCGCTTGTCTTGGTACCGTCGCTGACCGCGAAGGCAATGGTGCGCGTCGCGGTATCGGGGCTGATTGCCGTATTGGTGTACGTGACCGATCGCAGCGCGGCCTGCCATTGCGCCACGCTGGCGCTGGCGCCAGCGGATTGCAAGGTCATCTCGCCGGTAGCAGCGTCGTACGTCCCGGAGATGTTGCCCATCGTCAAGCCGTCATTGGCGAAGCCGAGCACGTCCTGGCCCGCATGGAATCCGACGGCGATCTGGATAGTGGCGGACACCATCGTGGCGTTATCGAGGTCCGAAATCGCGATGCCGTTGTCGATGACGACCGGCGTGGATACGGTGTTGTCGCCGGCGACGAACGACGTGGCCCCGGCGTTGCTCGAATCAATGATGGGGGTCTGGTCCGTGTCCGCCACCGTGACGGCGCGGGAATACGCGGCACTCGTCTTGGTGCCGTCGCTGACCGTCACCGAGATGCTGCGCGTGCTCGTATCGGGGGTGACGGCCGTATCCGTGTAGGTGACTGCCCGCAGCGCGGCCTGCCACTGTGCCAGCGTCGCCGTGGCGCCAACCGAGGTCAGCTTCAGCGTGCCGGTGGCGGCGTCATACGAAGCGAAGATATTGCCCATCGTCGCACCGTCGTTGGTGAAGCCGAGCACATCCTCGCCCGCATGGAAACCGGCGCCGATCTGGATCGTCGCGGATGACAGCGTGCTGCTGTCGCCGTCGGAAAGCAAGATGCCGCTGTCAATGGCGACGGGCGTGGAAGCCACGTTGTCGCCCGCGACGAACGCTACCGAGCCGCTGCTCGTCGTGCTGATGATGGGCGTCTGGGCCGTCGCATCCACATTGACCGTGCGGCTCCAGGCCGAACTGGTCTTGCTGCCGTCACTGATCTCGAAGCTGATGATGCGTGCCGTGGTATCCGGTGTCGAGCTCAAGTTCTGGAATTGGATGGAACGCAACGCGGCCTGCCACTGGGCGAGCGTTGCGAAAGCACCTGCCGACGTCAGCGTCAGCACGCCATTGGAGTACGAACCGTTGATGTTGCCCATCGTCGCTGGATTGCCGACGAACAGCAGCACGTCGCTGCTACCGTCGAAATTGCCTATCGTGATGGTGGCGGACGTGAGCGTGGTGTTGTCGAGATCCGATACGACGATGCCGCTGTCGACAACGACGGGGGTCGAGTTCGTATTGTCGCCCTGCGTGAGCGTCACCGAACCACTGCTGCCGCTGATAAGCGGGGTCTGGTCCGTATCGGTCACGGTGACGGTCGACGCTATCGTCGTGCTGGACTTGATGCCGTCGCTGATGGAGAAAGTGATCGTGCGCGACGCATTGTTCGGCGTGATGGCCGACGAGGTGTATGTCACCGCGCGCAATGCCTGCTGCCACTGGGCCAGGGTCGCGGTATTGCTCGAGGAAGTGAGCGTCAGCACACCGCTGCTGTAGCCGGCCACGATATCGCCGTACAGTGAGGCACTGGTGTTGGTGAACCCCAGCGCATCGGTGGCCTGGTAGTTGCCGGTGATGGTGATGGTCGCCGTATGCAGCGGTCCGCCATCCGCATCCGCCACCGTCACGGCATTATTGATCACCACCGGGGTGGAAGACACGTTGTCGCCCGCGACGAAGCTGGCTGTGTTGCCGCCGCCACCGATGATGGGTGTCTGGTCGGTGGCCGTCACGGTAAGCGTGCGCGTCGCGACCGGACTGGTCAGGCTGCCGTCCTTGATCTGGTAGCTGATGGTGCGGGTGGCGTTCGACGGCACGACCAGGTCGCTGGTGAAGGTGATGGAGCGCAGCGCGGCCTGCCATTGCGCCAGCGACGCCGTACCGCTGGCCGAAGACAGCGTCAGCAGGCCAGTGCTCGTGGTGTAGATGGCGCTGATGTCGCCCATCGTCGCCGGATTATTGACGAACAACAGTTGGTCGTGGCTGACTTGGAAGTTGCCCGTGATCTGTACCGTCGCCGATTCGAGCGTGGTGCTGCTACCGTCGCTGATAGTAATGCCGGGGTCGACGGCAACCGGCGTCGACCCGGTGTTATCGCCCGTCACGAAAGAGGCCGAGCCGGAATCCGTGATCACGGCGGGACCGGCCGTCACGATCACGCTGTGATGCAAGGCGCTGCTGGTCTTGGTGCCGTCGGAGATAGTAAACGTGATGTCGCGCGTGCCGCCGGTAGTGGACGACGAAGCGGCGAACGTGACGGCGTCCAGCGCGGCCTGCCACTGGGCTATCGTGGCGGTACCGCTCCCCGAGGACAAGGACAGTGCGTGGGTGGTGGGGTTGTACGACTTCTGGATGTCACCGTAGAGCGTGGCGTTGTCGTTGGTGAAATCGAGGGTATCGCCGGCCACGTAGCCGCTGGCTATCGTCACCGTCGCCGTCGCCAGCGAAGCGTTGTCGGCATCACTGACGTGGATATTGGCGTCTACCGCGGAAGCGGTGGTGCCGGCCAGATAATTCGTGCTGGTGGCGCCGCCTTCGGTGAGTACCGGCGTCTGGTCGGTGGCGATGACGGCCACATTGCGGGTCGCGATGTTGCTGGCGAACGTGCCATCGTTGAACGAAAACGAAATCGTGCGCGTCGTGGTATTGAGATTCGGGGAAGTCAGCGAACTGTAGAAAGTGACTGACTCCAGCGCCGCCTGCCATTGCGCAATGGTCGCCGTGCCGGCACCGGTGGAAAGGGTCAGCGTGCCGGTCGAGGAATCGTAAATGCCCGTAATGCCGCTCTGGGCAGTAAAGCCCAATACGTCGCCGGTTTGGATATTGGTGATCTGGATCGTGGCGTTCTTGGCGGTTGCGCTGCCACCATCGGAAAGCGTCAAACCTGGGTCTATTGCGACCGGCGCGCCACCCGCGCCCACGCCGTTGTCGGCCGCCGACCAAGAGGCACTGCCGCTACTCGTGGCGACGGAGGGACCCGTGTCCTGGTACGTCAGATTGTCCAGCGTTGGCTCGAACGCGCCGGAGTCATTCTGGTCTATCAACGAGAAAGAGAGGATGTTGTTGAAGGCGGAACCCAGCTGGGACGCCACGTTGCCCACGAATCCGCCGACAGCGGCAGTGGCGAGTTGAATCAGTGCACTGCTCGTGCCGTTGGCGTAATGCGCCTGGATGTAGAGATCGCCATTGAACGAGCTGAGATCGAAGCCCATCAGGTTGAACGTGTGGCCGTTCGACAGCGAGATGGTCACGTTGCTCATCGCCGAGGCGCCGTCGGCGTTGATCATCAGCACACCGTCCGTCGGTGTGTCCATGAGATCGCTCCATCCTTGCGGCGAATTGGAGGTGTTGTAGGCGAAGCTGTTCGCGGCTTGGTCGAACGTGTAGACGATTCCGTCCAGGGCGAACTGAGACGACCCGATCGCGGCGAAATTATTATCGGCGGCGGTATCGTAGGACTCCGCGGTCACGGCCAGCAGCGTGTCGTACCGCGCCTGCGCGGCGGCCGATTCGATCACGGCCGTGTGCACCGCGCCCGACTGGTATTCCAGCGTCCAGTCGCCACCCAGGGCAGCAGCGCCGGTCGCGTCGGTGGACGCCGCGACATTCAGATGCGTCAGCGCGGCGATCTCTTGCACCAATTGCTGGCCGGCCACGCTCTGTGCCACGTCGCAACCGTAGATCAGGAAATCGCCACCGGGATTCATCGCGGCGCCGATGCGGGCCAGTTGCGCGCTCTCGGCGAGCAGGTCGGAAGCATTCAGCGTGGTCGATCCCGCGTGGACCGTGCCGTCGCTGCCGTGCGAAATCAGATGGATGGCGTCCGCGCCCGGGTGGGCCTGCAGATAATCCGCCATCTGCGCGAAGCCGTCCGAGGTGCTCTTCAAGATGACGTACTCGGTGCCTTGCGGCAGGCCATCGATCAGGGTCTGCATGTTCGCGACGGTGGAATCGATGAAGACCACTGAACGCGAACCAGCGCCGCTGGTCACGGCATTGACGACCAGGAAGGTTTTCTCCGCATCGGTCGCGGCGGAGGTGGACTTGGCCGCCAAGTCGCCGGTCGTAGGGGTGGCGGCGCCAGCCACGGTGCCGCTGGTCGCGGTCGTCTTGCTGGTACTTGCCGGGTCGCCGGTAGTGATCGTGTCGCCGCTGTTGGTGGTGTCGCCGCTGTTGGTGTGGCCGCTCGTGGTGATGTCGCCGCGTGTGGTGTCGCCGCTGGTGGTTATGTCGGCACTGGCGGTGTCGCCGCTCGTGGTGATGTTGCCGGTGGTAGCGCTGCTGACACTCGGGGTCTTGTCGCTGCCGGCGCCGGCTGGCTGACTGCCGTCGACCTTGCCGTCGTTGACCCCGGCGGCGGCGGGCTTGCCCGCGCCAGTCTTGCCGTGACTGCCCTGGCCATCGGCCCGGCTGCCGCCCTGCCCGACGTCGTGTTCCGCGACCGGCTTCGGCGCGGCGGGTACCGTGGCGTCGTTCGACGCGGCTGACCCCGGGTGGGCGTCGGCGCCGGCATTGGCCGGCGCGGCATGCTGTTGAGCGGCGACGGCGGCAACGGACGCGTCATAGACCACACGGGGTTCCAACGCCATGATCAAGGGAGAAGGAGCTACCCCCCGCCCGGATCGCGTAAGGGCGCCCTTCTTGCCGCCGCCAGACAGGCCCAGGCGTTTCAAGAATTGCTCAACAGCATTCATCACCGACACTCCCCTACCCCAGTGTTGCGCGGCGGACGGTCTCCTGCGGGCGGAGTCACATATCGCAACACCCGACTGCACGATTTTCAACAAAAGTCGGCCGACTCGGAATCACTTTGAAATTTTTTAGTAAATTTCGTGGCGGAATCATAGCCATATGGCTGATTGTCGCAAAGCATTTCCTGAGGAAAATTTGCGAATAGCGGGCGAATTTCGGGATTTGGGAAACAGATCCGGATGAAAACCGCCAGGTTTCTGACAAAAAGCCGATGAATTCGGACTTATATTTCTTATATGTCGTTTTATTTCCGATAATTTCTCGAAAATCGGGATCAGCGCGGCTCCCGAGCCCTCAGGCCACGGGCAGCCCCCTACCCAGCAGTCCGCGGCATCTCTTCCTGCCCCGCCGTCTCCTCGCTTTGCGGTCCCCAGGAATCCCGATGCGTACTCAAAGCCAGCCGCCGATCCCGCGCGATCGACTGTTCCAGCGTCTCCTGCGCCCGCTTGGCCACGGTGATCCGCAAGCCTTCATCCTCGAAATTGGCGGTCGTCTCTTCCAGCATATTGATGTTGTTGCGCCTGAACGCATCCGCCACCTCGCGCGCCTCGTACGCGTCCATGCCCAGCGCCTGCAAGGCATGCCGCCCCGCCGTCAGCGCCGACTCGAATAACTCGCGCTCCACCACCTCGACGCCACGCTGGCGCAATTGGTAGTAATGCACCGCGTCACGCGCCCGCGCCACGATGCGCAGATTGGGAAACTGCTCCTGCACCAGATCCACCAGGCGCAGATTCTCCGGCACCGTGTCGATGGCGTTGACCAGCACCCGCGCCCGCCCCGCACCCGCTGTTTCCAGCAACTCCGCGCGGGTGGCATCACCGTAGAACACCTTCATGCCGAACTTGCGCAGGGTTTCGATATTGTCCGGATCGTGATCCAGCACGACCACCTTCACGCCATTGGCCAACAGCAGACGGCCGGCGATCTGGCCGAAGCGGCCGAAACCCGCGATGATGACGCTGGCGCCGTCGTCATCGATCTCGTCATCGGCACGCTGCTGGCGCGGCCGGCGCCGCTCCAGCACGTCCAGCACCGCCAGCACGATGGGCGTCGCCGCCATGGACAATGCCACCGCCAGGGTCAACAGCCGCGCCCAGTCATCCGGCAACACGCCGGCATCGTGCGCGCTGCCGAACACCACGAAAGCGAACTCACTTCCCTGCCCCAGCAGCGTGGCGAACAGCACGCAGCGCCCGCCGCCGATGCCCAATACATGGGACATGGCCCACAGCAGCACGAACTTGACGATCAGAAAAGCCAGCAGCAGTCCCAATACTTGCCAGGGATGGGACAGCAATGTGCCGAAGTCGATCGACATGCCGACGCCGATGAAGAACAGCCCCAGCAGCAAACCCTTGAACGGCTGGATATCGCTTTCCAGCGCGTGGCGGTATTCCGAGCTGGCCAGCAGCACCCCCGCCAGGAAAGCCCCCATGGCCATGGACAGGCCGGCGCTTTCCATCAACTGGCCCACGCCGATCACCAGGAACAAGGCCACCGCGCTGAACACCTCGCGCAAGCCGGATCGCGCCACGAAACGCAGCAGCGGACGCGCCAGATAGCGCCCCCCCACCACCGCGATGGCCAGCGCGATGACTATCTTCAACGTCGCCAGCCACAGCGAATCGCCCTCGCCGCCTTGGCCGCCCGCCAGCAGCGGGATCAAGGCCACCAGGGGAATCGCAGCCAGATCCTGGAACAGCAATACCGAGAAAGCACGTTGTCCCAGCACGGTCTGCTGCAGGCTGCGCTCGTTCATCGCCTGCACGGCGATGGCCGTGGACGACAGCGCCAGCGTCATGCCCACCAGCAGGGCCACGCGCCAATCCAGGCCCTGCCACCAGACCAGGGCGCCTAGCGCGGCGCCGCACACCGCCATCTGCAGCGCGCCGCCGCCGAACACGGGCACCCGCAGATTCCACAGCCGCCGCGGGTCCAGTTCAAGGCCGATCAGGAACAACATCAGGACGACGCCAATCTCGGCGAAATGCAGGATCTCCGTGGGATCGTCCACCACCCGCAGCCCCCACGGGCCAATCACGCAGCCTGCGATCAGATAGCCCAGCACCGACCCCATACGGGCCCGCACCGCCAGCGGCACGAACACCACCGTGACGCCCAGGTAGACCAGACCCTGCAACAACAGTTGTTCATTCATGGACGGGAGCTCCGGCGTTCGTGTACTGGCTCATCAGCGCCTCCAACTGTTCACGGTAGCGTGCGCCGGCCCCGGCTAATTGCTCTTGCGACAACGTGGTGACGCCATGCAGCGAAAACGGCTCCAGCCAACGCATACCGCACTGTTCGCCAGCGCTGCGCAGCGGTTGCCCCAGCATGCCCAGATGATTCTCGCCGCAACAGCTGAAATTGCCCTCGTCGCCGCCCGTGGTCACCGTCCACATCACGTCCTTGCCGCTCAACACGCCCGCGCCCTTGCCGTAGGCCCAGCCGTATTGCAGCACTTTGTCCATCCACAAACGGAACAAGGCGGGTGAGCCGTACCAATGCATGGGATGCTGCCAGATCACCAGCCGCGCCGACGCCAGCGCGTGCTGTTCGGCCGCGACATCGATGCTGAAGTCAGGGTACAGATCGTAGAGAGACCGCAGTTGCACGCCGTCCATATCCTCCAGGGCGTCGAGCAAGGCATTGTTGGCGCGGGAATGGCGCGGATAGGGATGGGCGTAAATTATGACGATCATTCGTGATCCTGGACGGGCAACAGCGCGATATCAAACGATGTTAGCCTTGGCGTTTGTATTACGCGAGGCTGGCATGGCAATCACGCAAGTGGATCTTATCGGAGCACCCACCGACGTCGGGGCAAGCATACGGGGCGCCTCGATGGGCCCCGAAGCGTTGCGCGTCGCCAGCTTGGCACCGGCCCTGGAACACCAGGGCATGCGGGTGTTCGACGCAGGCAACCTCACCGGTCCGACCAATCCCTGGCACCCCCCGCGCGACGGCTTTCGGCATCTGGAAGAGGTGGCGCACTGGAACCGGGCGGTCCATGAAGCGGTGTTGGGCTCCTTGCAAGCGGGGCATTTTCCCATATTGATGGGCGGCGATCATTGCCTGGCGATCGGGTCGATCAGCGCCGTCGCGCAATATTGCCGTGCGGTAGGCCGCAAACTGGTCGTATTGTGGCTGGACGCCCATGCCGATGCCAACACCCACGACATCACGCCCACCGGCAATATCCACGGCATGCCGGTGGCCTGTCTGTGCGGCCAGGGCCCCGATGCCCTCACCCGCCTGAGCGATACCTATCCGGCGGTGGATGCCGCGGCCATACGCCAGGTCGGCATCCGCAGCGTCGACGCTGAAGAAAAACGCCAGTTACGCGAATTGGGGCTGCGTGTCTTCGAC
Source organism: Bordetella sp. LUAb4 (assembly GCF_021325795.1). GTDB lineage: Bacteria > Pseudomonadota > Gammaproteobacteria > Burkholderiales > Burkholderiaceae_B > Bordetella_C. Next base: position 767,011 of record NZ_JAHPZX010000004.1, read on the forward strand.
ATGCGCCACATCGACGAAAACGGCATGCGCCTGACCATGGAGCAGGCCCTGGCCGAGGTCGACGAGGACACCCACCTGCATGTCAGCTTCGATGCGGACTTTCTGGATTCGGTGGTGGCGCCAGGGGTTGGGACTCCGGTCCTGGGCGGTCCGACCTATCGGGAAGCGCAATTGTGCATGGAGATGATCGCCGATACCGGGCGCCTGTCCTCGCTGGACCTGATGGAGTTGAACCCGGCCTGCGACGTGCGCAATCAGACGGCGGAAGTGGTGGTCGACTTGGTGGAAAGCCTGTTCGGGAAGTCGACGCTGATCCGGCGCTAGTGCGCGGGTCCGCGCCGCTTACGTGGTCCTTGAGTGGTTCACACTCTGTTGCGATAATTGCCGGCCTTGCCCACCAGCACTGTCTGATGGGCGCCAAGGTTTATCCCTCAACAGACACTGCATCCACGAGACCTCAACATGAACCGTAATGACGACGCCGGCAAGCTGATCCTACGCTTGGTACTGGGCATCCTGATCCTGCTGCACGGTATCAGCAAAATGACGCATGGCGTCGGTTTCATTGTCAATATGGTCCAACAGCACGGTTTGCCGTCGTTCGTGGCCTACCTGGTCTATATCGGCGAAGTCATCGCCCCGATCCTCGTCATCGTCGGCCTGTTCGCCCGCCTGGGTGGCTTGATCATCGCCATCAATATGGTTTTCGCCTTTGTCCTGGTGCACTCCGGCCAGCTGTTCCAGATCAACAATCAAGGCGGCTGGCAGTTGGAGCTGCAGGGTATGTATCTGGCGGCGGCACTGGCTGTCGCCCTGTTTGGCGCTGGCCGTTTCAGCCTGGGCGGCGCCAACGGCCGCTACAACTGAGTCGGCTTCCCGGCCCCGCGCTGGGGCCGGGCGTAAGGGGCGTTCGGATCAATGTTCGGATCAATGCGCCCGCAGCGGGCTCGCCTGCTCGCCGCTAGCCTTCTGATCCATGCCCACGTAGCCGTCCATGTAAGCACGGCCCGAGCAGCGCACCATGGCCACGCAGGCCTGGGTCTTTTCCTTTTCATTGCAAGTCAGGCGCGCCTGATCCCGGGCGCTGCGCGGCTCCGGATTCAATACCGTGTAGTTATGGCCGGTCTCCTTGGGAGCGCCCTTGGGCCAGGCCAATCCCACGCAAGTGTCCTTATAGGTAATGAGCGTGGAGCACCCCTTGCACTCCTCCCAGTCCTTCAAGCTCTTGACTGCTTCTTTCTCGCTGGGATAGTCGTCCGCGTACATGGCGTGGCCGGTATTGGTTTCCGCGATGGTGCCCCAGTATTCGCGCTTGTCCAGCTTGGCGGACAAGGCCTCCAGATCGGCCGGCCGGGCGCGCGCCGCGGCGGCGTTGTGCGTGGGACTGTAGCCGGGTCCCACGCAGATCGGCAGCATCGCCAGACGGCATTTGCCGTCGGCACTTTGCGCGGTGCATTTGCGTATGGCGGCCTTGGCAGCGATTTCAGGCCCGGCGCTATTGCCGGGGAACAGGTCCTGGCGGGTATTGGCTGCCCACGCCATGCAGCTATCGGCGAACCAGCCCAGCGACTTGCACCCATCGCCACCCTTGCGGCGGCATTCCGCCACCGCGGCAGCCTCGGCGTCCTTGCCCGTGGCCACGGGTAGCGTCCAGAAGAGTTTTTTCTGCGTCTTGTCGGTCGCCACGCCGCCATATTGACGCGTGTCGGCACCATGAGCGACAGGCACGAGCATCAAGGCGCACAGGGTGAGCACGGCGCAGGCGGCGCGCAAAAGGATCTGGGAAATGGTTTGCGATTCAGCTTGGGAGACGTCTTGCGGGACGTCTTGCGGGACGTCTTGCAAGTCGTCTTGCGAATCGGCGTGCGAACGGGAAGGCAAATGGCGGGGCATCGTCATCATCGGTTTGCAGGAGGAAGCGGCACGGCGGCTACGCGCCATACCCGAGATCGACCAGCATGGTAGCGGGGTTCGCGCGCGGCACAGCATCTGGCTCGGCATATTGCGTAACAATTTTAATAACAATTCATTCATATTCCGTGACGAATTACGGAGAGAATGTCGATCCTCGGTAACGTATGCCTCGGTCTTCCATTCGGAGGCGGGTGGCCGCGGCGTCGATCGACTCCCTGCCAGAAGTTACTCCGAGAAACAAAATGCCCTCGCCGCGCGACCTGCTCCCTGCGCGGCGCGCCTGGGCCTAATCCGGATCGGGGAGCATGGAAACGTCGCCATGAAGTCCAGCAAGAACGCTTCGAGCCCACCCGCACGGTACGTCGTGGGTGCGATCCTGTTGACCGCGCTGGCCGCCCTGGCGGGTTGCGCGCCTACCGGCGGGAGCTCGACCCTGCCTTCGCTCGGCAAGATGTTTTCGTCCGGCCTGTCCTTTTCGCCCAGCGTCAACGTGGCGAAGAACATGGAAGGCCATTCGATCGATGACGCCATCACCGCCTTGGGCGAGCCGAACAAGACCCATCCGGATGGCGACGCCACGGTGCTGGAATGGAGCGATTACCAGACCTCGCCCTATCAGTCCTGGGTGGTCGACGGTTCCAGTTCGCAGATGGTGGGGATGATTCCCGCCAGCAACGGCATCGCCGCCACGCCGGTGATGCAGACCACCAACTATGGACACTACGAGAATCGCGTGGCGGTCTATCAGTGCGGTGTCTATATGCGCATGAAGGACAGCGTCATCACCGAAACCAAGGTGCAGGGCAATGTGTGCCCGGACTTCATCGCGGCATTGCGCAAGTGGGCCGGCGAAAAAGAAGACCGCAACTACATGAACTGAGCGGCTTGGTGACCGATTCCGTTGAACAGGAATCATGCTGTACCGGGACGACTTCGCTAACGACTCGACACGTACTACGCGTTCCTGGACACTCTCCGCGACACGGGTAGGAATTGGTAACCCCGTCCACATTTCAAATCGGTTTCAAGCGCCCCACAGCCTTCTTGCGTCTCCCTACACTGGAATTGTCCGCATGCATGTATGTGCGTTCCATCAGGAGTTCAGCATGAAGAAGCTTATTGCCTTGCTCGCCGTTGCCTGCTCGTTGAGCGGCTGCATTGTCGTTCCAGCCGGCGGTGGCGGCGGCCATTATCACCATGGTGGATACCGTTACTATCCGGCACCGTCGCCCTATTACTACGGCCGTTGATATCTCTCAGCCGCAGGCCAGGACCCGGACCAAGACCATGACAACAGGGCGAACGGCGAGAGCCGCTCGATGCTCGCATGAAGACGCATAAATCCTCCCACTCCAGTGGCTATGGCCCGGCGCCGCGGGGCGCCGGCGTTTTTGTCTTGACGTTGGCACTTGGTTTGTCCGCCTGGGCACCGATCACCGCACAGGCGCAGGCGGCCGACCCTTATCCGTCGAACTATCCCGCTTATCCCGCCGGCCAGGTACCCTATCCGCAGACCGACCAAAACGGTAGTCCGGTCGACGCACAGGGCCAGCCATATTCGACGGATGCGCAAGGGCAGCCTTATCAGCAGGAGCCGGCGTATCCCGCGCAACAGCAGGCGTATCCGGCGCAGCAACAGGGTTATCCGGCGCAACAGCAGGGCTATCCGGCGCAGCAACAAGCCTATCCCGCCGATCAGGGCCAGGTTGCGGTCGATCCGTCCAACGCCAATCTGGCACCCATCACCAGGGTGCAGGAAGCACCGCCGCCGCTGCCCGTCTACGAGCAACCGCCGGTGCCCGGTGATGGCTATATCTGGGTGCCGGGGTATTGGGCCAGGAATTACTACGGCTTCTACTGGGTGCCTGGCGCCTGGGTCCTGGCGCCCTATCAAGGCGCATTGTGGACACCCGGCTATTGGGCATTCAACAGTGGTTATTACAGCTGGTCGCCTGGTTATTGGGGCCCGCACATTGGGTTTTACGGCGGCATCAATTATGGCTTCGGATATTTCGGCACGGGCTATTCCGGTGGTTATTGGCGCGATCGGCACTTCTACTACAACCGGTCGGTAACCCGGGTCGGCCCGTCGCACCTCAACTATGTCTACAGCCATAACGTCCCATTCAACAAGCACGATCGCGTGAGTTATCACGGTGGCCCCGGAGGCATCAAGCGTGGCCCCGATCCCCATGAAGTCGCGGCCCAGCGCGAACGGCACATGCCGCCCATGGCCATGCAAGACCGCCATGCCTACGACGCCGGCCGCGAACGCGGGCAGTTCGTGAACAACAATCGCGGACGCCCTTCGCAAGCGGCCTTCGACCGCCCCATGGGTAACGGCAACAACTGGGCGAAGCCGCCTGGCAGCGATCGCCCGGGCGGACCGGGCGGACAGCCTGGCGGTGCTGGACAACGGCCTGGGAGCGCTGCGGCACAGCCTGGTGGCCCGGGACAACGGCCTGGGAGCGCTGCGGCACAGCCTGGTGGCCCGGGACAACGGCCTGGAAGCGCCGCGGCACAGCCTGGCGGTCCGGGTCAGCGACCGGGCGATCACAATGGACAGGCGGGCCCCGGCCAAAGACCCGGCGGTTCCGGCGCACAAGCGAATGGGCAGGTCGGGCAAGCCGGCGGCCCCGGACAGCGTCCCGATGGTCCGGGAACACGGCCCGGTGGGCCTCAGCAGCCCGGAGGCGCGGGACCGCAGAACGGGCCGATGAGTCCGGCGCAGCAACGCCAATTCCAGCAGCAGCAAGCGGTACAGCAGCGCCAGCAACAACAGCAGCAGGCTGACCAGCAACGCCAGCAGCAACAGCAGCAAGCCAATCAGCAGCGCCAGCAGCAACAACTGCAAGCCGATCAAGCGCGCCAGCAGCAGCAGCGGATGGGGGAACAGCAGCGCGCGCAAGCTCAACTGTCGGGACGCCAGCAGGAGGCCAACCAAAGGCAGAACCAATTGCAGCGCGAACAGGCGCAGCAACAGCAATTGCTGCAACAGCAGCAAAACCAGCAGCAGACGCAGTTGCAACAGCAGCAGCGCGCGCGGCAGCAGGAGCAGAACCTGCGCCAGCAGAATCTGCAGCAGCAACAACGGCAGAACCAACAGCAGTTGCAACAACAACAGCAGGTTCAGCAACAGCAGCAGCAACGCATGCAGCAGATGCAAGATCAACAGCGCCAGCAGACACAACAAATGCAGCAGCGCGAGCAGCAGTTGCGCCAACAATCCCAGCAGCAGCAACAGCAGCAACAACAGATCCAGCGCGACCAACAGCAGCGTCAGCAGATGCAGCAACAACAGATGCAGCAGCAACAACAGCAGCGCCAGCAAATGCAGCAACGGGAGCCGCAACAGCGCCAACAACAATCGGATCGCCGCGATCAGCGTCAGGACCGCCACGAGCAGCGGCGCGAACCACGCCAGTCGCAGAACGGCTGATCCGGAAGCGGCGGCAGCCGATGCGGAAACTCCGCGTGGTCCACGTCCGGGGCGGCAGTGTGGCGGTGTGGCGGCGTGGCGGCGTGGCGGCGTGGTCGTGTGGCCGTGTGGCGCCGCGGCGGCCAGAGCAGGCGTTGGGGCAGATTCGGAACGACGATGGGCGGTTCCGCTGCCGCCTGACGTCCGTCTCGGCCAACAATTGTTTGTCTGCGGCGGACGGGTGAGCCAGGCCGCTCCTATAATCGACCGATCCGGATCGCTGCATCCAGTCCGCGCTCCAGGCCCCTCCCCTTAGGTGCGATCATGAAAAAACGTTTGGCTGTTGCTGTCCTCGCTTGCTCGCTGATTGGCCTGCCGTCGGCTTGGGCGGCGCTACCTAACGGCGCCAACGCGCCCGACTTCAAGACCCAGGCCGCCCAGGGCGGCGACACCTTCCAGTTCGACCTGAAAGAGGCCCTGCACAAAGGCCCACTGGTCCTTTACTTCTTCCCCGCCGCCTTTACCAAGGGCTGCACGATTGAAGCCCATGATTTTGCCGAAGCGGTGCCGGAATACGAAAAGCTGGGCGCGCGCGTGATCGGCATTTCCGCCGACAGCATCGACGTACTGAAGCCCTTCTCCGTCAGCGAATGCCAAAGCAAGTTCCCCGTCGCGGCGGATGGCGACGGCAAGATCATGCGTGCATATGACGCCGTGCACGAACGCAATGCGGAACGCGCCCAGCGCATTTCCTATGTCATTACGCCGGACAGCAAGGTGATCTATTCCTACGCCGACTCCGACCCCGACAAGCACGTCGCCAACACCCTGGAAGCGTTGCGGGCATGGCGCGCCCAGCACCCCAGCAAAGAATGAAGTAGGCCTCTAAGGCTGGTGCTGGTGCTGGTGCTGGTGCTGGTGCTGGTGCTGGTGCTGGTGCTGGTGCCGGTGCTGGTGCCGGTGCCATATTAGGTTCGGTCCGATTCCGGTCAGTGCGAGTCGGAGCGAATTAAATCGGGGCGAGCCGGATCGGTCGGACTGCGCCGAGTGCGTTGGGTCGGTTGTGTTGGGCGCGTGGGTCGGTATGTCTGGCTGGGCTGGGCTGGGCTGGGCTGGTCCCGTGCCTACTTGGAGATCTCCGCCCCTCTCCCTCTCCCTCTCCCTCTCCCTCTCCCTCTCCCTCTCCCTCTCCCTCCTCTCCCTCCTCTCCCGCCGCTTCTCCTTCTTCTCCTTTTGTCGCGTTCCCGGCACCTTCCCCTGCGCCGAACGGCAGGCTGCGCCCTGCCCCCCTCCGCGTAGGATTTGGTAATCCCAGTAACCATCAGCCTATTTCAAATCGGTTTCAGACCGAACACAGCTTTCTTGCGCCTCTCTACATTGCCATCGCACGTAGGGACAAACGCGGTCACGGCAGACACATAAGCCGGTTCCGCCTTCGTCCCCACGGCGTTTGAGCAACCCCACGAGAGCAAGGCGAACGGCTTGAGCCGCTCGAAATTCGCATGAGAGCTAATAAATATCCCCGCGCCGGCCTGGTCGCCCTGACGTTGACGCTGAGCCTGTCAGGCTGTGCGCCCAGGGTGGCCCCGATGGGACAGTATGCCGATCCCATGGCGTCGACCTTCCCCACATATTCTCCAAGCCAGACAAGGTATTCCGCATTCGCCGCGTCGACACCTCCTGGTGCGTATTCCGTCAACGGCGCTTCGAATTACCCTTCAAATTACCTTTCGAACTGCCCTTCGAACTATCCATCCAACTACGCACCGAATTACCCATCGGACTGCCCCTCAACTGACGCTTCGAACTACCCGTCGAACGATTCGCCGAATACCTCTTCCAACCAGCCTTCTCACCGGCTTTCCAACTATCCGTCCCAGGATCCGGCCAACTATCCGGCGGCTCCATCCAACCCGGCACGCGATCCACGATCGAGCCCTCCCGGCAATCCTGCCACTACGCGTAGACCTGCTTACCCCACCAGCACGGCGAGCCAAACGTACGCCGACTACGCAGACGACCAATCGTGGCCCGACGATTTCGGCACTGATTTCGCCACGATGGACGTTACGACCGAAGCGCCTCCCCCGCTGCCGGACTACTCTCAGCCCCCGGTGCCTGGGGAAGGCTATATCTGGATACCCGGCTACTGGAGCCACAACGGTAAAGGCTATTACTGGGTGGCCGCTATCTGGATACAAGCGCCGTTTCAAGGGGCGGTGTGGACGCCAGGCTACTGGGCTGACGTCAACGGCTATTTCCAATGGACCGGCGGCCATTGGGGGCTGACCGTAGGCTTTTACGGAGGCATCAATTACGGCCATGGCTACTTCGGCGTGAACTATGTCGGCGGGTACTGGAACGGCAAGTACTTCCACTACAACGGTGCCGTGACCAACATCGGCAATACGAAACTGCAGTACGTCTACAAGAAGGCCGTGGCCGCGGTAAAAAGCTATGTCAGCTACCACGGGGGGCTCGGTGGTATCGGCCGACTTCCCGATGCCCGGGAGCTGGCGGCCGAGCACGAACGCCAGCTCAAACCGCTTGCACAGCAGGTCCGCAACCAGTTGGAGGCGAGCCGCAGCCCTGGTCAGTTTCTCGACGCCAACCACGGCCGTCCACCCTTGGCCGCGCTCAGCACCCTGAAAGATTTGCGCCAGGCAGCCGACGATCGCGTCGAAAGTTTGCCGCCAGGCAAGGTCGCCGCCGCCAAGGCGGGCTTGCTCAACATCCTGCAGAAAGAACCGCTACAGCAGGATGAACAGAAAATGCGCGAAGACCTGATGCGGCGCCTGCAGCCCGAACACGCTACCGGGCCGAACCAGAGTGGCAAGACCCCACCACTTCAACCTGATGCCGCCGGCAAGCAGGCGCGAAAAATCGCGCAGCAGCTGGAGGCCAAGCTGAAGACCGCAGCAGCAGGCAATCCGGATGAAAAACTGAAAACCGAGCTGGAAACCGAGCTGAAAACCGCAGCAGAAGCCAACCCGAAAGCTGACCCAAAAGCCGAACCGAAGTCCGCGCCCGATGCCAAGCCAGAGCCGGAACCACAGACACTCGGACAAAAGCTACGCCAGCAAGTACAGGCACTGGAAAAACGCGGACAACAGCTGCTAGGAATCAAAAAAGACGACCCGCAAGTGCAGAAACGAGAAGAGCAGGTGCGCGAAGAAGTCCAGCAAAAGGAAGGACAACTGCGCCAGCAAATCCAGCAAAAGGAAGGACAAGCGGGCCAGCAAGTGCAGCAGCGGGAGGAAGTGCTTCGCCAGCAGGTACAACAAGCAGCAGAAGCAACCCGCCAGAAAGTGCAGCAAAAAGAAGGAGAGCTGCAGACGCAACTGCAACAACAGACCGAAGCCACTCGCCAGCAGGTACAGCAGTCGGCAGAAGCAGCGCAACAAAAACTACAGCAGCAGGCCCAGCAGGCCGCCGAAGCAAGCCGCCAGCAAGTGCGGCAACGGGAAGAAGAAACTCGGCAGCAGGCCCAGCAACAAGCAGAAGCAGCACGCCAACAGCTGGAACAAGCCGCCGAAGCAAGCCGGCAGCAAGTGCAGCAACGCGCCGAGGAAGCGCGGCAGCAGGCGCAGCAGGATTTACAGCAGCAAGCCGAGGCCGCCCGCCAGCAGGCGGAACAAGCGGCGGAAGCTGCACGCCAACAAGTGCAGCAACGGGAAGAAGCGGCTCGACAACAAGCGGAACAAGCTGCCGAAGCTGCCCGCCAGCAGGCTCAGCAGCAACTGGAACAGCAGGCGGAGGCAGTGCGCCAGCAAGCACAACAAGCAGCAGAAGCCGCGCGTGAGCAGGCGCAGCAAGCGGCGGCGGCCGCGGCCGAAGCAGCTCGCCAGCAAGCGCAACAAGCGGCGGCCGCGGCAGCCGAAGCCGCCCGGGAACAAGCACAACAGGCAGCAGCGGCAGCCGCCGAAGCCGCCCGGGAACAAGCGCAACAAGCAGCAGCGGCAGCGGCCGAAGCCGCCCGGGAACAGGCGCAGCAAGTCGCGGAGGCGGCAGCGGAAGCGGCTCGCCAGCAAGCGGCACAAGCCGCGGAAGCCGCACGCCAGGCGCTATCGCAGCGCCGTTGACCCGCCCTTGCTAGCCAGGAAGAATTTCTTCCAGCACGTCCGCGGGCCGGCATAGCCGCGCCCCGCGTTCCGTCACCACGAAAGGACGATTGATCAGGATGGGATGGGCGATCATGGCGTCCAACAACTGCTCGTCGTCCACGCCTTCCGCATCCAGATTCAGTTCCTGATAGACCGCTTCCTTGGTCCGCACGGCTTCACGCACTGTCAGGCCGGCCTGCTTGATCATGGCCGCCAAGGCCTGGCGCGTTGGCGGCGTCTTCAGATACTCGATGACGGTAGGTTCGATCCCTGCCTGTTGCAGATGATCGAGCACGGTACGCGACGTGCCGCAGCGCGGGTTGTGATAAATGGTCGTGGACATGGTGGACACCTGGTTTAGTTATTCGTCCACTGAAACACTGAAATCGGCGGCGCTGGCGCACACGTCTTATCCGTGCACGGCTGGCGTCAGGGTTGCCGCGCCCAATGCTCCAGTGAATGGGAGACACCCCCACGCGAGCAAGCGCGCGGGTACCAGTGACGATACACCCGTGTGCACCGTCCGGCGCCGCAAGTCTACATAAAATCCGCTTGATCCGATCTCAGCTGAAAGGCCACACCGTAGGATGGGTGCCGGGTGGTTCCGACGGCCGCGTCCAGCGTGGCGGCGTCACGGAGAAACGCGCCGCATGGCGCACCGCGGTCAGGCGGCCGAATCCGGACTCCGTGGTTTCCAGGTAAGGATCCAGGGGCGGCAAGGCACAGCCCAGCCCCGTCGCCATGCGCGGCAAACCCCGTAGCCAGCGTCCCGTCTGCGCCAGCGACACGCGCACGTGCCAGCTACCGCCCTCGGTCGCCTGGCGCGCCAAGGCCGCCTGTGCGCCAAAGGCCATCAGATAGCCGGTGGCGTAGTCAAGCATCTGCGTCGGCAGCGGCTTCGGCGCTTCTTGATGGGCGGCGTGCGCTTCAGCGTGATTGAAACCGCTGGCCGTCTGCACCAAGGAATCGAAACCGCGCCGCCCCGCCCAGGGCCCGACATGGCCGTAGGCCGACAGGGAGACGTACACGATCCCCGGCCGCAGACGCGCCACATCCTCCGCGCCGAAGCCCAAATCCGCCAGGGCGCCAGGCCGATAAGCCTGCGTGAAAATGTTTGCGCTGCGCAAGAGATTGCCCAGCGTGATGCGGCCGGTAGCCGTGTCCAGATCCGCCAGCACCGACAGCTTGCCGCGGCTGGTCTCCGCGATCGCGTCGATATTCGGCAAATTGGGGGAGTTCAAAAGCATGACGTCGGCGCCATAGGCCGCCAGCGTACGGCCGCCCACGGGCCCCGCCAGGATGCGCGTCAGATCCAGTACGCGGATGTCCTTGAGCGGCCGCGGGTCGGCGCCATAGCTGGGCAGCGCGCGCGGCGGCGCATCGCCGATGCGTTCGATGCTGACCACGGGCAATTGCGACACCGCGATGCCTTGCGGGTGGCGGTCCCACTCATCGAAGGAACGCATGGCGGCCACTACCAGGCCAGCATCGGCGGCGGCTTGCTCGAATTCAAAGGAATTCCAGCGGGACAAGGCCTTCTCGACCATGCGCCGGTCCACGGTCGCACCGGTCGGACACCCCAGCAAAGCCAGGGCACCGTCGCGGTGATGCGCGAAGTTGGCGTGTATACGCACCCAATTGCCGTCCGCGCAGCGATACACGCCGGTGATCTTGTCGTAGCGTGCGGAGGGCACGCCATCGAGGGTGTAATAGCCCCGGGTCTCCTGCGCCGCATGCCGCATGTCGACCGTGACGCGCTGGCGCTTGCCGCCACCGCGCAAATGCCAGATTTCCGCCGCGGCGAGTGCCGCCGCGCCCATGCTGTATTGCGCCGCCATGCCAACGGAAAATGAAGATGGCAGTACCGGGTCGGCTCCGGGCAAATCAATGTAATCCAGCGCCTCGCCAGGCAAATCAACCAACCGCCACAATGCGTCCAGCGCACCGTGCGTTGCTTTACGGTTGGAAGAACCCCCTCTGAAAAAGGGTGGACGAAAATCCATCAAGTATCCCATTGCGGCTGCCAAGGCTAGTCCCATTGCATTACAAGTCGGCCGCAACGTGAGCGTCAACCTGGTACGGCGTGACGCGTGTTTCATGGTTTGACTAAAGCGCCCACGCGCTATGCATGCACGCTGAGAGAAGTCTGTCGAAGCGTCACGCACCCGTCACATTCGTTTGCGTTTTGTGGCCTATCCCTACGCCTTTCACAGGGCCGGTGTGACGTCAGACCAACACTTTTCAGCGCACGCCATGCGAGACCATTCGGACACCGTGCCGGGTGCAAATAGTCGCCACTATGAGATCATCCTCGCCTACCCCAAGCCAGACAGGAGACCCCTCGCATGAACCGCCCCGACGGCCGCAACACCTTATGGTGGATACGTACCGACCTGAGGTTGCGCGACAACCCCGCCTTGGCGGCCGCGCTGGAAGACGGCCCTGCACTGGCGCTGTTCATCGTATCTCCCGCTCAATGGGAGTCCCACGGTGATGCGGTCGTCAAGATCGACTTCTGGCGGCGCAATCTGCTGTCCCTGGCCGAAGCCCTGGCCGAACGCCACATCCCGCTCAAGTTCCTGACCGTGCACAAGTGGTCCGAGGTGCCGCGCGCCTTGGCCGGCTTCTGCCGCGACCATGATGTCGATTCGGTACACGCCAACGTCGAGTGGGCCATCAACGAACGCCGCCGTGACTATGACGCGGGCGAACGGCTCGCGCAGGATGCGGTCTCGCTGACCCTGCACCAGGGCAACACCCTGCTGAAGCCGGGCACCATCGTGACCGGCAAGGGCGAGTGCTACAAAGTTTTCACGCCTTTCTCGCGCGCTTGCCGCGAGCGCCTGATCAGCGCGCCGCCGCAGCCTCTGCCCCTACCGCGCGCGCAAGAGCAGGCGCCACGCGCCGCGCCCAAGGGGGATGCCGCTGACGCTGCCGGAGCTGCCGGCACTGCCGACACAAAAGGAAAGGGCCACGTCATCGCCGCCGACGCCGTGCCGGACGAGGCCGCCTTCCTGGGACGCCGCAAGCCGCCAGCCGACAAAGTGCGCGAACGGTGGCCGGCTGGTGAAGAAGCGGCGCACCAACGCCTGGACGCTTTCGCCGCGGACGACATCGGCGCCTACGAACAGGAACGCGACCGGCCCGATCACGAGGGCACCAGCCGCCTGTCGCCCTATCTGGCCGCGGGCGTCGTGTCAGCGGGGCAATGCCTGCATCGCGCCTTGATGGCGAACCAGGGCGAGATCGACAGCGGCAAGCAAGGCGTGCGCACGTGGATCACCGAACTGCTCTGGCGCGAGTTCTACCAGCATCTGCTGGCCGCCTACCCCGCCCTGTCCATGCATCAGCCCATGCGGCCGGAGACCAATGCCGTGCCCTGGCGCGATGCCGCCGGCGACCTGGAGGCCTGGCGCGCGGGCCGCACCGGCTTTCCCATCATCGACGCCGCCATGCGGCAGATGATGGCCACGGGATGGATGCACAATCGCCTGCGCATGGTGGTGGCCATGTTCCTCAGCAAGAATCTATTGATCGATTGGCGCGCCGGCGAAGCCTGGTTCATGGAAAACCTGGTCGACGGCGAACTGGGGGCCAACAACGGCGGCTGGCAGTGGAGCGCTTCCACCGGCGCCGATGCCGTGCCCTACTTCCGCATCTTCAATCCGGAATCCCAGTCACGCAAATTCGATCCTCAAGGGCAATTCCTGCGCACCTGGTTGCCGGAACTGGCCCAGTTGGATGCGCGCGCCATCCATGCGCCCAGTGACGCCCAACGACGCGCTTGCGGCTATCCCGAACCCCTGTGCGATCTGAAGGAAACGCGGCTGCGCGCGCTGGAGGCCTACGGCAACCTGCGCGGACCTATCCGCCTGCCTCACGATCCAGCCGTTTGATGAACACGCTCAATTCCTTGACCACTTGCGCGTCGCCACGCTCGTGCGCGGCGGCCAGCCCCTGGTCCCAGGCTGCACGCGCGCCGGCACGGTCGTTCAGGCCCAATCTGGCCTTGCCCAGCCACTTCCACGCCACGGAGTACTTGGGATCGAAGGCCAGCGCCGCGCGCAGATGCTCGGAGGCCGCCTCGTAGTTCTCCTGCTCCGCATAGGTCTTGCCCAAGGTATAGCGCAGCAGCATGTTGTCCTTGCCCGCCGCCAGCATTCCCAGCAACCGGTCCACCATTGGCGTGGCCTGCGTCATATCCGTCTCCTTGTCACGGGGGACTATACGCGTACCCATGGCGTGGATCCGCAGTACCTTAGTCGGGATGCAGGCTACTATGAACCGCGGCCGCCGTCCGTGGCCGCAAACCCGTGGCCGCAACCGTGAGCAGATAGTACTAAGGAGCCCTGACCATGACCTCGATCTTTGACTTTTCCGCCCGCGACATCGACGGCGTCGAACGCCCCTTGCGCGACTACGCGGGCCAAGTGCTGCTGGTCGTCAACGTCGCATCCAAATGCGGCTTCACGCCGCAATACACGGGCTTGCAGGAACTCTACAAGACCCATCGCGAAGCAGGCTTCAGCGTATTGGGCTTTCCCTGCGACCAGTTCGGCCACCAGGAACCTGGCGATGAAGCGGAGATCCGCAATTTCTGCACACTGAAGTACGAAGTCGATTTTCCCCTGTTCGCCAAGATCGAGGTCAATGGCGACAAAGCCCATCCGCTGTACCAATGGCTCAAGCAGGAAAAGCCGGGGCTGCTTGGCACGCAGGGCATCAAATGGAATTTCACCAAGTTCCTGATCGGCCGCGACGGCCAGGTGATCCGCCGGTATGCGCCCACCGACAAGCCGGAATCCCTGGCGGGGGCAGTCCAGGCTGCGTGCGCGCAGTAGCTTAGCCAGGCAAGCCAGGGCGAGATGCCTGGCCGTGCAATGCAAAACCGGTACTATTCCGCCTCATACACGCAGTCTTTTGAACACATGGCCCGCACGGTGCAAGCAATGAACGGACACGGCGAATACAAGGTCCCTGGTGGCAAGCTGGTGGTCGCCGACATCGGCGTCCAGGCCGGCCGCCTGGCGCAGGTGCAGATCAGCGGCGACTTCTTCCTGGAGCCGCCCGAAGCGCTGGGCAATATCGACAAGGCCCTGTTAGGACAGCACGCGGATGCCAGCGAAACCGAGCTGGCGCTGGCGGTGGCCGCCGCGCTGCCGCCCGAAGCGGTGATGTTCGGCTTCTCGCCCGAAGCAGTGGCGATCGCGGTGCGGAGGGCATTGGCATGACACGCAGCACCTGGCGCGATCACGATTGGCAGTTGATCAACGAAGGCCCTCGATTGCCCCTGCAGCACATGGCCCTGGACGCCGTCCTGTGCGACGAGGTCGGCGCCGGCCGCCGCCCGCCGACGCTGCGTTTCTGGGAATGGTCCGCGGGCGCGGTAGTGATAGGCCGCTTCCAGTCCGTGCGCAACGAAGTGGATCCGGAAGGCGCGCAGCGCCATCACATCGAAGTGGTGCGCCGCGTCAGCGGTGGCGGCGCCATGTTCGTCGAACCCGGCAACACCATCACGTATTCCATCTACGCGCCACTGTCGCTGGTGGAAGGCATGAGCTTCCAGGAATCCTACGCCTTCCTCGACCAATGGACGTTGGAGGCCTTGGAGTCGGTGGGCATCAAGGCGTGGTACCAGCCGCTCAACGACATCACGTCGGCGGCGGGCAAGATCGGCGGCGCCGCCCAGGCCCGGCGGGGACGCGCGGTGCTGCATCACGTGACCATGGCCTACGACATCGATGCCGACAAGATGGTGCAGGTGCTGCGTATCGGCCGGGAGAAACTGTCGGACAAGGGCACGACCAGCGCCAAGAAACGCGTCGATCCCCTGTTGACGCAGACCGGCCTGCCGCGCGATCAGATCATCGCGCGCATGATCGAGGTATTCAAGGCACGCCACGGCCTGACGGAGGGCGCGGTCAGCGCGGACGAGCTGGCACAGGCCGACCAGCAGGCACGCGAGCGCTTCGGCACGGAAGCCTGGCTGCAGCAAGTGCCGTGAAATGCATCCCCGGCGGACACACCAGAGGCATGCGGTGCCGCCAGCCGATTCCGATATCATCATGTGGCGCGGCGCCAGGCCGTCGCGTTCGCGACAACCGCAGGAACGACCGATGATGCCGATCTCTTCCCTTCTTACCCGTCCTTTCTCCAGCCCGCGCTCCAATACCCGGCGCCCGCGCGCGCTACGGGCCGCCGGCACCGCGCTGTGCCTGGCCCTGCTGGCCGCCTGCGGCAGCACCCCGCCGGAGACCATCAGCCTGCCATCGAAACAGGCGGGTCCTAGCGTGCAGAAAGGCGACGTCGAGGTGAAGTCGATCGAGTGGAAGCGGAGCAAGCCCAACTGCAAGGGTGATGACTGCCCACGCATCGAGGTCGACTCGGTGGCCTTCCCCGCCATCCCGCGGTTGACGCAGTTGATCGACCACGTGCTGGCCTATATGACCGGTACCGATCAACGCCTGCGTGGTCCCTACGAGACACTGGACGAGTATGCCGCGTGGTTCTGGAAGACCGCCCAGTCGCGCGACGCGACGTATTTCAAGGCCAGCGTGAAGGACACGGTGGGCGACATCATCGCGGTCGAGCTGCATACCCAGCAGTACTTCGCCGGCGCGGCGCACGGAATTCCCGCTACGCAATACCTGAACTGGCAGCGCACCCCCGGCCGCGTCCTGGCTCTGGACGAGGCCATCATCCCCGGCCGCCACGATCAATTCACCGCCGCCCTGCGCAAGGTGTACGACAAGTGGCTGTCCGGCAACGACGACGCCAAGCGCGATCCCGCCGCCTATGCCCGTACCTTCCCTTTCTCTGAAAGCGACAACTTCGCGCTGACGCGCGACGGCGTGGTGATCAAGTACGACGCGTACAGCATCGCGCCGTACGTATATGGCGAACCGGAACTGACCATTCCCTATGACGCTCTGGTGGGCATCCTCAAGCCGGACTTTCTACCTAAGAAATAGTTCTGCCCGAGGAGCAGTTCTGCCCAAGAAGTAGTTCTGCCGGAGCAGCATCAGCGCACGTCCGGCGGCGGCGTCTTTGTGCGTCATCACCTGCAATCTAGCCAAGCTTCCACGGCCACGGGCTCCATCTCTGGTTGATGCGGGGCCGCAACGGCAGTCATCGGCCAACGCCGAAATTGAACAGCGCAGCGTTCAGCGCCAACTCCAATCTGCACATGATTCGTTGCGGCCGCCCAGTTCCAAAACGACTGCATGAAATGCGACTGATCGAAAGACACGGCGCCGCTCCGTGAATTAGGGACTGTACTTTTCATATAAGAATGATTATCGTTTATATTTAATTTGTCTTGGCGTCGTAGAAAGCGATTCCTGACGCACTCCTTTTCAGAAGTTCCGACACGGCTATCGGCAATGCCGAATCACGCGCCACCCTGAAGACAATTCATGCCACCGGATTACGCCATAACCCCATCCGCCGCACCGTCCTCGACGTTCACTTCGCAGCACGCTCCCTCTTTCAGCAGCTTCGACGGTCATCGTCGTCTAGCCACCGGCTCCATCGAAGTCGCGGCCACGGCGTTGAAGCGCGCCCTCGACGGTGGCGCGAGAGGTCCCTTGCTGCTGTTTGACGACAGCACAGGGCGCACCGTGGATATCGACGCACGGGGCGACAGTGCCGAAGTCATCGCACGCCTCGCCGATCATCCTTTGGTGATCGAGATGGCCGAGACGCAGGCGGCCGCGGAGGCGGCGGCAACGGCGGCCGCCGGCCAAGTTGCGGGCACCGAGGCCACTCGCCCGCGTGGACGCGGCCGTCCCAAGCTGGGCGTTGTCGCTCGTGAAGTGACCTTGCTGCCCCGCCATTGGGAATGGTTGGCGGCTCAACCGGGCGGCGCGTCCATCGCGCTGCGCGGACTGGTGGAGGAAGCGCGCCGAGCGGGCAAGGAAAAGGTCCGCATCCGCCAGGCGCGCGACGCGGCTTACCACTTCATGCAGACCGTCGCAGGCGACCTCCCCGGCTTCGAAGAAGCCGCCCGCGCCCTCTTCGCCGACGACCGCGCCGCTTTCATCAGTCACACCGACTCATGGCCAAACGACGTCTGCGATCACGCCTTGCGCATAGGGTTCGACGGCTAGACGCCTGGAGAGCCTGTGCATGACCAGCGGCCTGATTGGCTATAAAAAGCCGACCATACAGACCGTACAGGCTAGCCACACGATCTTGAATGCCTTCTCGGATAAATCTTTAAACGCTCGCCACAATCTCGCTCGTTTCTCGTCCTTCTAATGCACTAGCAAATATATTGCACAACATTGCAAATAGTCGCTAGTATGACCGCACCCTCATCTCCAGCTCGCAGTTCCCCTCTGGCCACCATAGGTTGGTCAGTTGCATTGAAAATCGATTGAGGCGTTTCGCTCCACCCATCTCCAGCATCGGCCACTTAGCACCCCGCCAAGAAACATCGCAGTCCTCTATTCGTTACCCCGTCACCATCGTGTGGGAGTAAGTCGATATGAAGACCTTGTTGCCAGCTGCCCGTCCCCGCGCCCTTTCGGTCGCGCGTCCTTCCCTGACAAAGATCGCCCCGAGCAAACTGAGCCGTGCACGAAGCATGATGGCGTTCGCGGTGCTTGGGGCAACATGGCTGTCCGCTACCCCAACCGCAGCGGCGGATGGCCCCAAAACGGCCGAGCCGGCGACAAAACAAGCGAATGCGGCCTTGGAGAAGGAACTGCCATTCTCGGACAAGACCTCTTTCGAACCACTGGCGACCAGGCGGGAGTATCCGATCTGTTGACTTCATTGGATACCTTTGATTTCTGGTTCAACATCGTTACGCCGTAATGTCCTGCGGGCGGCTGGCTGGGTCCGTACAGGTCAGCCGCCCACGAATCCATGGAGACAATAGATGCGTAAATCTTTCGCGCGACGCGGGTTGATGGCTCTCATTTTGTGCGGGACTCCAGTGCTCGCCTGCGCCCAAGGGTATGGCGCGTTCAGTAACGACACGCTATACGGCACACTCAAGCGTAATGAAAGAGACAGCTTCGACCAGACCGTCGTGCAGGCGCTACAGGATCCGCAGGCAGGCAAGCGTTTCCCTTGGAAAGCGCCCGGCGCCGCCGGCCCGGGGGCGTTGACGGGGGAAGTCAATGCCGATGCCGCGCGCGACCAAAACGGCATGCCTTGCCGGCCACTGCACGCCACGCTGCGCCGTGGGACGACCGAAGAAGCCTGGACCTTCCTGTTCTGCCGACGCGCCGATGGGCAATGGAAGGTGGCGTCGCAGACCCGTAATTGAAATGCACCGCCTGTCATGTCGATAAGGCCGCACAGTCGCGGTGCGTCGGCCAGGTCTGCCGCCGCGCCGATTCCCGTAAGCATCAACCGTCTTGATTGCACGAGGTGGGCAAATGGTCGAAGCACAGACTCTGGCGGACCGGAAAACGGTCGGGCGGCAAGCGCGGACGCGGGCAAAGCGGTCCCAACACGGGGCTATCGGCAATACCGCCCGCGATCCCGTTGACCTCTTGCGCGCCAACAGCGCCGGACGCGTCGAAGCGCTGGTGCCATTGCGCCATGGGCGCATGGCGGTTTCGCCGTTCACGTTCTTTCGAGGCAGCGCGGTCCTGCAGGCCCATGACCTTGCCGGAACCGTCGACTCCGGCATTGTTTTTCCGATCTGCGGCGATGCCCATCTGATGAACTTCGGCGGTTTCGCCACGCCGGAACGACAACTGGTATTTGACCTGAACGACTTCGACGAAGCCGCCACCGGACCATGGGAGTGGGACGTAAAGCGCCTGGTGGCCAGCCTGGCTATTGCCGGACGACATGCCGGCGCGGGAAAAGCGACGATAGGCGACTTCATACAGACCGCCGTGCATGAATACGCCGAGCGGATGCGGGAATACTCGACATACAGCTCGCTTGACCTTTGGCACGAAATACTTTCGCTCGAGCGCCTGCGCGATAACGCCCTGACAGAGGACGGCAGCAAACTCATCGACAAAATCATCGCGAAAGCCGGAACCCGGACACACGACAGCGTGCTAAGCAAAATGGCCGTGCAGCGTGACGGGGCCTGGACCATACAGGACGCCCCGCCTGCCCTTTTTCATCCTGGCGGTCCGACTTCCTTGCTGGGACCCGCCAGCAACTGGTCCAATACCAAGGCGTGGCAGGGAAAGCTGGCCAAAGCCTTCGAGGCTTATACCGAAACCCTTGCGGCTGACCAGCGCTCCCTGATGGGCCAGTATCGCTTGCACGATATCGCCTTCAAGGTCGTCGGGGTCGGCAGCGTGGGGACATTCTGCCTGGCGATGCTGTTTATCGATGGCCGCGGCAAACCCTTATTCCTACAGGTCAAGGAAGCGCGCAATTCGGTTATCGCCGATTACTACCCTGCGCATGGTGAAGAGCATCAAGGCCAGCGTGTCGTGATCGGACAACGGCTGTTGCAGGGCGCGAGCGATGCTTTCCTTGGTTGGACCTCAGGCCCTGCTGGCCGGAACTTCTACTTCCGACAGCTGCGCGATATGAAAGTGTCGGTCGAGGTCGAGCGCATGAGCAATACCTTGCTTCAGGGTTATGCCCGCTTCTGCGGCTGGGCGATGGCGCGAGCCCACGCCAAGGCCGGCGGCAAGGCGGTGGAAATTTCCGCTTATCTGGGGCGCGGTGGAAGCTTCGCCGACGCGCTGGTCAAATACGCCCATGCCTACGCGGACCAGAACGAAGCGGACTATGCGACGTTCATCCAGGCATGCCGCTCCGGCAAGCTGGAAGCCCGCAGCGATGAAGACATGGCCGCGGATTTCCGCATCTGAGCTTGCTTCCGACTACACGGTGGGTTCATGAGCTATTCACTCTTGCTGGGCAGCGTCGCGGCGGCATTTTTCGTGTGTTTGCTGGTCGCCATGCAGATTGGCCGCCGCATAGGCCAACACCGTCGGGCCGGAAAACATACGGCCCAGGCCGGGGCTGGCGCGATCGAAGCGGCCGTCTTCGCCCTACTGGGCCTGCTCATCGCCTTCACGTTCTCAGGTGCGGCACAAAGACTGGTCGAGCGGCGCAATCTGATCGTGCAGGAAGTAAACGCCATCGGGACGGCGTGGCTGCGAATAGGCCTCCTGGATGCACCCGACCAGGCGCGTATGCGCAACCTGTTCCGCGACTACGTCGATAGCCGGCTCGATTATTTTCACAACATCGGCGATTTAACGGGGCGCGATGCCATCGCGGCGCGGTCCGCGACGCTACAGAACGATATCTGGAATACCGCGATGATGAAGCGGAAGAATATCGATCCGGAGTTCATGTCTTCATTCGTGCAGGCCATGAATGACATGTTCGATGCCTTGACCACGGTGACAGTCGCGCAGAATGCCCACCCGCCGCCGGCGATATACATTCTTCTAGGTGTACTCGCCTTGCTATGCGCTTGTATCGTCGGGCTGAATCTGAGTAGCGACGGCGGCCGCGGATGGTTTCACCAGGCGCTCTATGCCCTGGTCATGACGGCAACGCTGTATGTCATAGTCGATCTGGAATTTCCGCGTGTCGGCTACATACGCCTGGACCAGATCGATAGCTTGCTGGAATCGCAGCGAGCTTCAATGGGCGCCGCGGAGCCTGCGCCGTAATGGAAAAGGCATTTTCCTTGTATGCCTCTGTGGCGATAGGTCTGACGGCGACCTCGGTCGACGCGCAAAGCATCAGGCTGACGAAAGACGATCTGCAGAAGCGCGCAAATGGTGTGCTGGCGCTGATGTCATTCTCCATCGTGCCGGACATCACCACCAGTTCCCTATCCATAGGCAGCGGCAATGCGACGGCCACCTCGGGATCGTCCGAGTTCTTCATGACACAGCTGGGCGGCGGAGACACGATTTCCAAGTCGGTACCGATCTATCTGGAAGGGGTGATCGCGGCCAGCCGTTACGACCCCACGTTCGTGGCGACGCAGGGCACGGAACAAAGACGGGTTCCGACCCGGTGGAACAGCCTGTCTGCGACGGGAGGTATAGGCTACGACTTCAAATTGACCGATGAATTGAAGCTGCGTCCGATATTCAATGTTGCGCTGGGCAATGTCACGAGCGACCTGCGCGCGGCCAGTTGGTATGTGGGCAAGCAGACCGACAAGGACATCAACTTTCTCGACCGTGGATCCCTGAATGCCTATGGCCTTGGCGGGTCGCTGATGCTGGATTACGAGCATTACCGGCCGGGTTACGAAGTCGACGTGGAACTGCGCTATTCGGACATCAGGTTGAAAAGCTTCGAAAGCTCGGCCGCCGTCCAGGGCAACGCCGCGGCCCGGTCAGCGAACCTATGGGCACGCTATCGCGCCCCGACGGGCGCGACCTTGCTCCAGCGTCCTCTGCGTTACGTGCTGGAGCTGACACATTCCGAGTTTCTCGGCGATCAAAAAGGTGCGCTGGGCTTCGATCGCCTTACGTCCGTGGGGCTGGGCCTGGAGCTGGACTCCAGCGCCTACAAGATTCCCATCTCCCGGACGCGGCTGGTAGGCAGATATGTGACGGGCAAAAATGTGTCCGGCTTCTCGATAGGACTGGCGGTCAGCTTCTGAGAACGCGGTGTTGCCATCAAACACCGGGCAGCTAAGCGCGGCATTCAAGGACTTGCGGCCAGCCAGCGTCTGGCGCGAAGCCAACTGGCCCAGGTCCTCGGTGGCGATGACGGACTGTTTCCCGCGTGCCCCCGGTGCGCGAGCCTTACATGACGTCAATGGCGATTTTTCCTCTCAGCCCGTTATCACGACTTTCGAGACGTGCATGCGCAAGAGGAATCTCAGCTAGTGAGTAAGTAGCCCCCACATGGGGCCGAAGCTGACCGCGCTCCGCCAACGCGCTCAATTCATCGAGCTTGCCTTGGTTCTGGCGAGTGAACACGAAGTGATAACTCGCATTCTTACCCCAGGCGTGAATGAGGTTCTGTGGCTGCGCGATGTCAACGATCGTGACGAGCCGGCCGAGCTGTGCAAGGGCGTGAGGCGTGCGCGAAAGCGTATCGCCACCGATAGTGTCGAAAACGACGTCGACGCCACGACCTCCTGTTTCATGCATGACGGCCTCGACATAGTCTTCATTCTCGTAGTCGATGACGACATCGGCTCCCATGCTGCGTGCGAACTCGAAATTTGCCTTACGCACCGTGGTCATTACCCGCGCACCGATGGACTTCGCGAGTTGGATCGCCACATGCCCCACCCCGCCCGCGCCGCCGTGCACCAGAACACGCTCTCCGACTCTAAGCGCGGCCCGCACCACTAGCGCCTCCCATGCCGTTCCCCCGACCAGGCTCAGGCTCGCGGCTTCAAGGTGACTCAACGTAGCAGGCTTCTTCCCGATGATGTTTTCGGCAGCGACGTGGTACTCGGCATAGCTGCCTGCGCCATGGAAGATTCGAGGCGTATACCAAACCTCGTCTCCTGGAGCGAAGGCAGTGACACCCGCGCCGATTGCTTCAACGACGCCAGAAACATCGTGTCCGGTAATGGCCGGTAGCTGCACCAAGTCGGGGTAGTCGCCCCGCCGCACCTGAAAGTCCAAGGGGTTGATGGACGTCGCGTGGACCCGAACGAGCACTTCTCCGGCGCCGGGTAGTGGCGTGGCGACTTCACGGAGTTCAAATGCGTCTGGACCGCCAAAGGCGTTAAGTGTGATGGCTTTCATAGGTTTCTCAATTCGGTAAAAAGGGATATCGGGAATTGTCGATATATTGGGGTAAAAAATTTACAGGTCTTTGCCGATGAGGCTGGCGAGCGTCTTGATGGCTTCTTCGTTTCGCTTGTAATAGGTCCACTGGCCAATGCGTCGGACCTCAACCAAGCCGGTTCTTTGCAAAGTGGCCAGATAGTCCGAGACCGTGGACTGCGACAATCCAACGCCCTCCTGGATACTGCTTACACAGACCCCTACCGTATGAACGTCCCCTTCGTCTTGCGGGGGGAAGTTCTTTTCGGGATCTTTCAACCGGTTCAGGATCTCAAGACGAGTCCGGTTGGAGAGGGCTTTGAAGATTTCTAGTAAATCCATGGATGCATGATATCGGGATTTCCCGATATGTCAATCCATTGGATTAAGCGTTGCCATTATGGCAGGCTCAAGTCCAGACCGAGCGTCTTGGCAAGGCTGAAGGCAAGGAATAGCACGCCACCGAGCACCACGATGAAGATGACCGCCACCTTGGCGCTGTTGCGTAGCAGTGCGCGCGTGTCCTTCCCCTTCTTCCCTTGGTCGTAATGCCATTTGATGGCGAAGAACATGCAGATGCCGAACGCGAGCACCTTGAACGTGATGAAGACTACTGGGACCCAATCCATGATTTAAGTATTCCAGGCTATGACTTGACGGTAACTATCTTGGGGGCGCTGCCCCAAAACGCTGTTTCAGCGGCTTCCATTTGTTCAACCCCTAGTCCTGACTTCGACTCGGATGTACAAATATCCATGCATTAGCTATATTGTATGGACTATTTGCATGGATTAAAACCCCTACAAGATAAAGACATGACCGATCAGCAGTCGTCTCGCAAACTCAAGAAGCCGAACCTCGCATGGATCACCCCCTTACAGGCGGGTGCGGGCGCGCGTTATGTGCAGATCATCAAGCAGGTATCGAGCGGGATAGCCGACGGCGTGTTGCAGCCCGGCGACAGGCTTCCGCCGCAGCGGGAGCTCGCGCAAGAGATGGGCGTCGATCTCACGACGGTGACACGGGCCTACACAGAACTGCGGCAGAGCGGCCTCATCGAGGCACAAGGCGCGGGCGGCTCATATGTCTCGAACGTGGGCGCGCGGACCAGGACGACGGTCGATCTGAGCATGAACATTCCGCCATTGCTCAGCAGCCCCGGCATGGTTGAACTGTTCCAAACCGCGTCCGGTCCCTTGCGTGCAGCGATCCCGGCCGGCGAGATCCTCACCTATCACGTGGGCGCTGGCACGCGCGAAGACCGGGAAGCGGGCGCCGTGTGGCTGGAGCCGATTTTGGGTTCTGTCGATCCAGATAGGGTTGTGATCTGTCCTGGCGCACAGACAGCGATAACCGCGGTGTTGCTCGCCCGCACACAGCCTGGCGATGTCATCCTGGCGGATGCAATGACTTATCCGGGCATCCTGGCAAGTGCGCGAGTCTTGCAGAGAACGGTGATTGCGGTATCTGGGGACGAGAACGGCATGCTGCCCGAAGCATTGGAGCAAGCGTGCGAGCAGCACACACCGGCGTTGCTTTATCTCAATCCAACGATTCAGAACCCGACAACTGTCACAGTGCCCGCCGACAGACGCGATGCCCTGCACCGCATCGCAGCCACGCGCGGCATAGCCATTCTCGAGGATGATCCCTACTGGCTACTCGCCGGCGACGCGCCCCCTCCCCTGGCGAGTATCTCAGGCGGCGCGGTCTATTACGTTTCAACGTTGTCGAAGTGTCTCGCACCGGGATTACGCACGGCGTACCTGCTGGTGCCACGAACAGAATCCGTCGGCCCGATCCTTGACGCGCTTCGCGCGATTTCCTTGATGTCTTCCCAGTGCATGGTTTCCATAGCAACCAGCGCCATCAATTCGCGCAAGGCCCACGAGCATCTGACCCGGGTCCGCAATGAATTAAAGGATCGCCAACGCATCGCGCGTCGTGGCCTTCACGTCCCATTTGCATCACACGAACACGGCCTGCATTTATGGCTCGATTTGCCCAGGGGGCTGGATAGATATCGTCTCATCCAGACGGCACACGAACATGGCTTGGGCTTGACCGGCGCGGATGCATTCAGCATCGACGATGGTCCCACTGACGCGATCCGGATATCGCTGGGCGGGGCGCCCAACCAGCAAGCGCTGGCGCAGGCGCTTGAAACGCTGGGAAATCTACTTGTGGTCCGGCCGGTGCCGAGTATCGCTGCAGTGGTCTAGCTAAGCATTTGCGGGGGCTGCCGCTTTAACAGGGGAAGTCGGCAGACCCTTAATTACATACATGAACCATATTTGTATGCGTAGATGCGATCACTACACTCAACGCCAACAGTTCCCTAGCATCCCATAATCGGCCGCCATGTCCGACGCGGGCGCGCAGAGCGTGGCTTATCGCGGCGTCTTCGTGGCGTGGTCTACGTCCAAAGCCTCCCTCATACAGCACGGTTTGACGGCCTCCCTCTCGCCGTCGCGCCGAACCTGCCCATCAGGTAACCGCGCTCGATGTTGTCAGTAGCGCGGACCTTGATATCGCTCAGCGAATAGAGATGCGTGCAGCCTTGCGCGTCCTTCTCGGCAAACCACACTTGGTCACGGCGCAGCAACGAACCTGTGAGCAGGTTGGTGTCATGCGTGGAGAAGATCAGTTGCGCCTTTCCGGGATTCGTTATGGGGTTCTGGAAAAGCTTGATGAGTTCACGAGACACCAGAGGGTGCAGCGCGGTGTTGAGTTCATCAATCAAGATGGTTCCGCCGGCGTGCAGCTTCGCAAAGACTGGCCCTAACACTTGCAGCAGTGCTTGGGTTCCCGTGCTCTCAGCATCCAAGGCAATCGGGTAGATTTCACCATCCTTGCCCCGACGCCCGAGTCTGACCGAGACCCTCTCTTTCATGAGATCCGAGGACATGCCGCCTTTCTCCGGCTCGGGCATGTTCGCGTGCTGCCTGATCAATTGCTCGATTCCCTTGAGAACCTGCAAATCCTTCTCCGCGAAGGGAATCCTGGAAAAGTCTATGCTTGAGATGCCCACATCCGCGGCTCGTAGGAACTGAAGCGCAGCGTCCCGCCGGTGCTCATCCAGCGCAAAGTAGGCTGTCAGCTGATCGACAACGAAGAATTCGTTGAGGTTCGCATTGAGGCGGCTGACGACTTGCTCGAAGAACTCGAATATCGGCGTGATCTGCGGATGAGCGTTCTGCGCCGCAACGGACAAGAACAGGCTATTGGGTCGGACAAGCTTGGCGATCTGCTTATTCTCTCCTTTGAGGCTCTTGCCAGGAAAGACAATCTCGACGGCACCCTCGCCTGACGTCTCCCGTCCAAACATGACCGAGCGCGCTTGGCGCGATGCGGTCAGATCAAACGAGTACAGCCATTCCTGCAGGATGTACTTTCCATCCAGGATGAAACCGTAGTGGTACCGGGTGTCGCCCAGCACGATATCGGCGTCGTATCGAGAAGACTTGTTGCGAGACTCGGCGTCCAGCAGATAGGGATCGTAAGGCGTGCCTGTTCGGCTTGCCATGCGTGAGTGCGAGTGCGCAATGGCCTGAACAAAGAAGTCGATGGCCCTTAGCACCGTGGATTTTCCCGAGGCGTTGGCCCCGTAGATTCCTGCGACCGGAAGCACGCGCAGCGCACGAGCGTTATCCGCAGAGGCGCCCTCGGCTGTCATGACGCCGGTGTCGTCATCCTTGAGAGCGGTCGCCGTGAGCTGGAGCTCCTGGTAAGAGGCGATTGAACCATGGTTCTCGACTCCGAAACGCAGCAGCATAATGGACTCCAAACAGCCAATTTTGCAGAACTATCGCATAAATCCTCCTTATAGGACCAACACGATGGTCAACAATGGACATCGGCGCACTTACATGCCACGGGGCAACCCACCTGCTATATCCCAGGTACGCCGCAAGTAACGTTGCTGGGCTATGAACGATCATGATCCAAGCAATGCCGAGATCGTTCAGGTTTTGCAAACGCCGCTGCTTGGTACTGATGTCAAGGTTGCTTATGGCGTCAAGCACCCGGAAGCGCACACCCTATGAATGGCTCGCCAAAAGAGATGCACTGGAAATGTCCGCCCAATATCGCCGCGCCAGGCTCCGTAGCATGTGCCGCATTTCAGGCCCTTGACGCGAACAGCCGAATGACGGGAAACGGCCAAAAACGGACAGTTGCAATCCACTCTACACGTTAGAGTTGTACTGCAGTGAAGTCTGACAGCAGTGCAGATGCGCGGCGCCTTGACGCCGCTGCAGATTCCAGCTCTGCTTCTGCAGCTATACCCGTTCAACAATTGAGCAAGGCACTGAGGACCGCGCCCAACACCGCGCTGATCCCAGGCGCAATGCGAAATGGTGCGAAGGACATCTCGTGGGAATTCTCGTCACAGATGCGGTCAAATAACCTAGTACGAAAGCCGAAGAGGCTCACGGCCTTTCTCCTTGCGCATCGCTAGGACCTGGGTTTGACCAGCACCAGGTCAACCTCCTCGGCACCCATTCTCAAGTGAAGTTCTGGTGTCGACGCTTCAGGTATACCTTCAAGCATCAATGCTTGTTTAGCTTGTTTGAACGCGTTAGGTATTGACTTTCCGAAGCCAATCGCTGAATAGAATTGCGCGGCGAATATTCGAGCCGCGGTATCGCCAATTGCTTGATTCATCCCAATTGCTGCATCTACGTATTGCGTACATGCAGCTGCTTGGATGTATGAATGGCAGGTGTTAAAAAACACCAGCCTGACGGAGTCAAAAAGCTCGAAAGTGCCCACAATACGTTCGAATGAAACATAATCAGCGTCGCCATTGCGATCCTGGAGGACCAGTTCATCCTCCGCGGTGCCGTGTCCGCTGAAGTGAACAATAGTGGGAGCCAGCTCATTCATGTATTGGAGTATGTCTCCAGGCCGCAACGCCCAGCGCGACTCCAGCTTGACCGCGTCTCGGTGGTCCGACAAACGGATCTTCTGCTGTATTTCCCGGGCCTCCTCATCCAGCAGGAGCCGGCGCTCAGAGTGAGTCGCAGGATCAGTCGCGAAGAATGCAACCACAATTTTCTCTGGTAACTCACTCAACGATCCACACGCGCAATGGTCTCGCGATGTAGCGACCCGTGATGAGTCAAGCTCGCTTCCATGGCGCGAAACCGCCGCGTATGGGTCTCCTGCTGACGTTTCTGCTCGTCGTTTCGTTTCTTGAGTGCTTTAGCTTCCTCGCTATCCAGCCGCCCTTGAACAATACCGAACCTCTTCTGTTCATCGGCGATCTTTCTCTCGAGTTTCGCAATCTCGCGCTCATGTTTGGCTTGGTCGTCGGCGTACCGACTGGCTTCGCGCAGTTTGGATTGAGCGGTTGATGTAGAACTGGTCTTGCTCGCGGCGGCCGCTGCGGCAATGGATTTCATTCCTGCGTCCGCCGCCTTTTGTACCTCACGCGCCTTTTGCTCCGTCAATTTCGCAATGTTTGTGCGCAGTTGGATGACTTGGCGACGGTACATATCGATGCTCATGCTCTACTCTCCTCATCTTGCAGATCCTACCTAGTCGGGAAGTCGGCCTCGGTCTGGCCAGCCAAAGCGACGCCGGATCTTTTCAGACATCATTCTGTCGTTGCTAGACCGATGAAGCACCGGCCCGCCGCGGCTCGTGCTCGTCAACTACCCGATACGTACCTACGCGTGAAGCGGCTTGGTATCCGGCGAAATTCATCCGGCCTGGGATCAAGCCACACGGGGAGCGCGAGTTCTTTGACTCTTTGACACCAGACGCAGCCAACCCCGTCCGGTGACCTAAGCGAGACAGTACTTCTTATGCTTCAGGCCACTACCGCGGCAGAAGCGGTCAACTTCCGAAGAAGCCGAATGACCGTTTAGACAGTTTCGATCTCACGCAGCAATCCTCTTTTCAAATTCCCCGATCCAATCAATGACGACCGAGAGGTCGTTAGCCAGTTCATCAACGCCGGGAAGATTAGCATCAACCTCATCGGCCTGAGAGTGCTCGAAAATGGAGTATTTAGTCATCATATGATCGACCAGAATACAGTCATCCGCCGTAATTTTTGACAGCGATCGGATCTGCTGAGTTTGGACTGACCGCCGAAAACGCTCAATTAATCCGTTCAACATGATCTTTTCGACGGACCGTTCGACGAGTATTCGAAAATCGGCGCAGGCTGCCTTCATATCATTGTCGTAGCTGACATCGGCAGCATCCAAAAGCTTCCGCAAACTAGGTAACCGATGGTCGCGCAACTTCGCGAATCCTTTATCAGGACGCTCCCGTCTCACATCGAGCGTATCCACTACGCCAACCAGCGTGCCGAGCCGCCGCAGTGATATAAAAGCTCGTGACGGGAATGCGCCGCCGGTGGCCGCCGCGTTCTTGCTAGCCTTGTCCAAGGCATCTTCCAAAAGCGCCAGTAGCGAAAGTCGATGTGTGAACACGATCACCTGCCGGGTGCGCGACAGCTCAACTAGCCGATCAGCAACGCGCTCTTCAAACTCTTGGTCGAGGGATGAAATCGGATCGTCGAAAACGAAGGGCGTGGGCTGCCCAGAGCCCGTTATATCCGCGAGAAAAGCCGCTAGCGCAACGATCCGGCTCTCCCCTTCGCTCAAAACGGCGTGAGCGGCAGCGTTTTGCTTTGTGTCGCGCAGAGTAAGCGCAAACGAGATCTTGCCTTTGCCCTGCTGCAACGGCTCTGGGCTGACGAGCAGGCGCTTGCCACCAAGCGCTGAAATCTCCGCGAGGAACCGCTCCTGATACCCCTTTGCAAGTTCCTCGTCCGTGAGATCGTTTTTTTTGCGTGTGAGAGCATTCGTCCCCGTCAAACGGATCGCGTCGTCAATGTTGCCGATGATGCCTTTCCGTACAATTTCCGCTTCCAGAGCGGTCTTCTGCTGAGTCATCCATTCGCGCGCGCGAAGCTCTTTCAGCATTTTTTCATGTTCGGCTCTCTTTCCATCTTTCTGCAACTCGGTGAGGGTTGCCTGTTCTTTTACCAGCGACGCTGTGAGAACGGCTATTCCTTCATCCAGCTGCGCCCAGTCGACGGGCGGCAAATCCGCGACGACAGCGGCTGTCTCCGCCGCCGCGCGCCGAGTCTGGATACCATCGAGCAAGCGGTCAGCGTCAATCGCCTCCAGCTTCACAAGTCCAACATCCAAACGCCATTTATCAGCTGACGGTAATGCAGGCAGTGCCTTGATCAAGGAGTCGCACAGTTTTTCGGCAGTCTTCGCGCCGGTTTCAAGCCCGCCTTTCACATATGTCTCAAAGCTCGAAAGCCGCGTACAGGCCGCCTCGTCAAGCGGCTGCTGGCATAAGACACATTTATCTTCGTCTTCGACGGCAGGGAAGGATCTTCCAGGATACGCAAGCTCTTCGGAGTACAGCCTTGCCTGGTCCCACATGAGGCGCCAGCTTTGCTTGCCAACGCCATCGAGTGGCGCATTAGCAAATACGCGCTCGGCGTCGTCGGTAGCCGCCTTGCGCTTTTCGGCTGCATCACGCCGCGCATTCAGAACTGCGAGCAACGTATTGTCGGACAACGCGTCACGCAAGGTCTTCACTTCATTTTCAAGCTGTCTGAGGAGCTCTTTCTGACGCGTCAGTTCCTTCAGGCGACCGGAAATGTCTTGCTGCTTTAGGCTCGTCTCGATCTTGAGTCGCTCGTCCGCGTCCTCTGCTGTCCAGACGCACGCGGTATCAACGGCAGCCTGAGTTGTTAATGGTTTGATCGTCGACCAGAATCCCGCCGCTTTTGTCTCGGCGTGGTCCGGCGGCATCAACGGAAGCTTCGTCGGCAACGCGTTTTTCCGTCCGGATAACTCGGTGGCTACGCGTTCTGATATGTCGATGAGTTGGGAGATGAATCGCATGCGGCGTGGCTCATATGACGCAACATTTTTGTCGTTCACGTATGACGCCGCGACCGCTGAGTCGAAGACATGGATATGCCGGAGCTTTGCCGCAGGTCCACCGGCAGCTACCCACGCGACGGATTCGGCTACGCCATTCTGTATCACCACGAATTCTGCCGAAGGTGGAATGGACTTGGCCAAAAACACGTTGGGAAGAAGATCTGAGCGCGTTCGCGCGCCGCACGCATTTTTCACCAGCCGCGCAAAGCCGGATTTCCCGGCTCCGTTCGGGCCATAGACAATCGCGAAATCTTTGTTGCCGAGATCGAGTGCTGCATCCTGGCGGATGGCATTCACTCCATTCACTTTCTCGATCTTAGACAACCTGACATTCAGTGAAGCCACCGCAGCGGAAAATGCGCCTGCTGGTACCGTCTCGAATATGGCGGCGGGATCTGTTGACGCCTCCGCAAGGCAGAGATCGGCAAGGGCACTTATATCCTTGTCTTCCGGCGGACGCTGCGACCCGAGCAACCGGGCTGCTGCCGTTTGCATCCAATGCGGGCGCTCGGCCAGCCATTCTTCGAATGAAGATTTACTCATCTTACCCCCATACAGTTCCGACATCGGCACAGCGAGCCGAACCGCGTCACCACAATTTTATTTTCGATTTCGCCTTTGTCGCGCCGTTACGCCCCGACGAGTTAGAAGCAGCGACCTCTTTTTCGTTTTTCGAGGATTTGGGATCCCGAAAAATCTTCGCCGCGTCTGACACGGCTTTTTTGCCTGTTGCCATGGTTGCCTCTGTGAGTGTTTTTATTAGGTCGGCGTTACCGACTTGCGATATCGTATAAAGATGACCGCGCAATTTCAAGATGCTGTTTTCCCGCCACGTCCTAACGCGACCCAAACAATTAGGCGAAGATCTCGACGGCGGCAAAAGCTAGCAGACGCATACCGCGAGCGCATGGCATGGCCCGACGTCACGACGGATATATTGCGCTTGTTGCAGCGCGCGCTTGGTTTGGTTGCGAGAAGGACCGCAATCGGCCAGTTTGAGTTATTCAGGCCACTTCGACGCCAGTCCGTTGTCACACCGATATAAGACATTCACACGCAGCGCTGCCGTCAGCAGGATCAGTATGAGCCGTGCTGGGGAGCGCTGGTTCTGGTGGTTCGTTGGGCCCATAACACGCTAATGTCGTTGCGCGGTCGCGGTATAGTTCCGGCGCGACGGGTAGTCTCCCCATCACTGTCAGGCGAATTAACTGAGGCTCTACGATAGGTATTGGAAGTCAGGCCACGAGCTGGTGCAATAGTGAGGAAGAATTGAAGATGAGAAGGATTGCGGTCGAGATCGAGGACACGGGGCCGTTTATATGCCGTGTGTGCGTCATGGACCCGACCCTGCAGGCCATGATGATGGAGGCAAGCGGACGTTTATGCTGTTCATGCGGCCGTACCACTGATGCGGGGAACCTGCGTGTTCTGGTCCGAGTTGCCGGGAGTATGTTTCGCGACCGATTCGAGGAATTCGACGATACATATCATGATTATCGGCATGGTCTGACCCTTTCCCAGGCCTTAGGACAAATCTTGACTATTGAGGATGAGGGTGCTTGCGATGTGGCCGCCCGATACTATCGTGAGGTATGTCCTGCTGCTGACCGGAAGTTCTTCGCACCGGGCATGCGGTACAAAAGTAAGCGATTAAGGTTTGACGAGCCAGAGCATGAGCAGATCTTTGCGGAGCAGCGCTGGACCGAGCAGACACGAAATTTTAAGCATTCGAGGCGCTATTTTAATAACGAAGCAAAGGCGTTTTTTTCGACACTTTTTAACGTGGCGCTGGAAGCAAAGAATCGATCACTGTTCGGCCCTCAGCTTGCCGCCATTCGAGTGCTTGGGGCGGGGGAGACAATTATCCGGGCGAGACGCGTCGCAGGCGCAGATATCTCTGCACTGAAGGAATCGATTCTGGCCGACCCGAAGGTCCAACTTGGGGCGCCGCCGCCGACAATTTCGAAGCAGAATCGCATGAATCCGGCAGGCATACCATTGTTTTATGGTGCCAAGAGTGTTCAGACGGCGATTTCCGAGGTCCGCCCTTCAATCGGCGACGAGGTCGCCATCTGTAAATTTCAGACGACACGGGATCTCAAATTGTTCGACTTTTCCCGTTTCGATCTGCCGTTAGAGCGTCAGATGACGAGTCACTGGCGCGATGATTATGACAGACGGGAAGAGGCACTGGTAATGCTGAAATATCTGCATCGTCTGATTGCCCAGCCGGTGCGTACAGAGGAAACGGATTACATCATGACCCAGGCAATGGCGGAGTTTCTGCATTATGAAGTCGAGGGTGGATTCGACGGCATCACCTTTGGATCGGTGCAGGATGAGGGCGGAAGAAACTATGCCATTTTCGACGAACCGGACAGGCAGATCGTGGAATTTCCGCTTGAGCCGTTCGGCACACCGATTTTTCATCGGGTTCAGAAAGTGGAATTTCATGGTACGTGGACGCAGCCGCATCCAGTCATTAACGCTCACGACAGCGAATCGTAGCCGCTGTTTATTCGGTTGGACTTGCCTTTCTCAGACTTGCTCGTCGAGTCGGGAACGTCTGCTCTGGGCGACTTTGAGGCACGCATGGGTATATGTCGAAGACCAGAAAAGGGTCGGAGCCGGTCATTCATCACCGCGCACCTCCGCTTACAACCCGATGCCAATGCGCCTACCTGCCCAGATCATGTGAGCGGCGGGCTACAGGAACCCGATCGATCTGCCGGCGACCAGGCAGCCAGTCCACAACAGCAGTGAGACGGCGGCCCGGCAGCGCAGCGCGGTGGACGGGCAGTCTCCCTGTAATACCTGCCCCCATGCCCCGCCCCGGCGCACGAACCAAGCGTTGATCGTGCCCGCGCCCAACAAGCCCATCTTCACCAAAAATGCCGGATTTTGCAGGTATTCCTGCGCCCGCACGGTGAACAATGTGGCGCCAGTCAGTACGGCCAGCGCAAGGCCGACCGCGGCCGTGCGCGCCAGCACCGGCGCCAGGACCGCCAAGGAAGTGGGCTTGAGGACGCCGAGCAGCCGCAGGTCCAGCGGAACAATTGAACCGATCAACAGGCCGATGGCGCCGATATGGGCGGCGTTGACCAAAAGATAGAGCGTGCTGGACCGTCGCAGCCACAGCGCCGGCGGCAGGGCCGTAAGCTGTTCCAGGGCCAGCCGAAGCAGTTCGGGCATGGCTGAAAGCCGTGGGTTCAGGGTTTCTTAATGCGGCTGGGATAAATGTCGTAGGTCTTGCCGCCCACCATGATCTGGACAGCCTTCATGCGCTTGTTGGCGGCGTCCTGGTCGCGGTTGCCAATGGCGGTAATGGCATCGCCCGGCTTGGCAGAACCCTCGACGAATCCCGCTTCCTTCGTCTGGGTGGGATTGCCCAGTTCGACCACCCAGACACCGTCTTTGGCTCGAACCCTCAACGTGGGATGGGGCGGCGCGACCTGCACCTGTTCGACCGTGCCTTGCAAGGTCATCTGTTCGGATTCCGCCCAAGACCAACCGTGATGCGCCATGGCCCTGGGGGCCACTGCCGACAGCGCGGACAGCGCCAGCCCTGCTAATAACGCGCGAATGGATAGCTTCATGTCGATGCTCCTCGGTTGCGGTTGGACTGTCGCCATGGCCGCAGCGTGGCGGCCAGCGAGCCAAGCATAGCAGCGGAACAACAATTCCTGCCACGCACAGCGGCTATACCCAGCCCCTGCACAAACCCGCGCCCCAAAAAGCCGTCCTAAACTCCGAACCAACCCATCAAGGATGGCCATGGGCTTGTCGCAAAGCTGGCAGTCCTCCGGCGTGGTGCAACCCGCCCGCCGCGTTGATCCACACCGCGGACACATATGCTCCAAAATCGAGACCGGCTAGGCTAATGGGTTCGCCGGATCCTTACTGTTGATCAGCACGGGACGTGCACTGTGAAGGGTAAGGAAGGCTTTAGTGCCGCCAACGCGTTCCCCTGAACCCAAGTTCCGGTTGACGCCGGCGCAGAACAGCATAGAATTCCGGCAGGTTGGTGATGGCTTCCAATGGGCGCTCGCGTCTACGACCCATCATGTAATACCTGTAGTACGCACCCCGGCCTTGAGCCGGGGATTTCATTTGCAGGGATAGAAATGCCCTGCCCCATACTTTCGGGCCATACAACATGCGCAGCCCGTTGCGCGCAATATGGCAGCTTGCAATTCACACTGCCCATCGAACCTGCAGGTCGCACCTCTAGTAGCGCTGGCTCGTTTCGTACCGACATAGTTCGGCTCTTTTCAGAGCCGTTGGCATATTTATGCCAAGCGCTCAATTAGCTTCCTATGCTGTGGCCAGTCTTTCAGAAGAACGTCTGCCTGCGCGATCTCGAACTCCTCAAACTCAAAGCCAGGAGCTACGGTGCAGCCGACCAAGCTATAGCCCTCTGCGACCGAGCACTCCGCGGCGAACCACTCGCCTGCTGGAACCAGCGCCTGAAAATCCGCTCCATCGTGCTCCAACGGATTACCGAGGCGGAAGACCTTCAGCTCTCCCTCCGGCAGAAGCACGTACACATTCAACGGTGCACCATCGTAAAAGTGCCACATCTCATCCGATCTGATTCGGTGCCATGTCGACCTTTCCTTTCCACGAAGCAGGTAATAGATGGCAGTGGCAGCAGAACGTGTCGAATCGCCGTGCGAGCGCTTGACACGCTCTTGGCTGCGATAGGTCTCCCTGAAATGCCCCCCTTCCGGATGCGGTTGAAGCGCCAGGCGCGAAATCAGTTCTTCGGGGCTTGTTTTGAGCATCGTATCGTGTGATCGAAGAGGGTCGGAGCAAGGGCTGATCAGGATGCCGCAACGCTTGGAGTGGTCAGCCAGCCCGTGCGCATCATCCAGGCAATGGTCTTACAGACTATCGACCACGCCGCCGTCGACCCGCAGCGACGCGCCGCTGGTGGCACTGGCCTGTTCCGAGCAGGCGTAGACGATCATGTTGGCGACCTCTTCCACCGTCGCCAATCGCTGGATCAGCGAAGTGGGACGATGAGCCATGACGAAGGCCTTGCCTACTTCTTCCAATGACTTCCCGGTCTTGCTGACTTCGTCCTTGAGCATGTCGGCAACGCCCTCGGAAAGCGTCGGGCCGGGCAACACGGAATTGACTGTGACCCCCGTACCCGCCATACGTTTGGCCAAACCGCGCGCGATGGCCGTGCAGGCGGTCTTCGTCATGCCGTAATGGATCATGTCCGACGGAATGTTGAAGCCCGATTCGGAGGATAGGAAAATCACCCGCCCCCGACCCTTGGTCTGCATCCCGGGCACATAGGCACGCGAGAGCCGTACACCCGACATGACGTTGACATCGAAAAACCGCGTCCATTCGCTATCAGGAATTTCGAAGAAATCCTGCGGCCCAAAGATGCCGACGTTGTTCACCAGCACGTCGCAGGCTGGATAAGCCGCGAGCAATGCGTCGCAGCCCGAGGCTGTGGCCAAGTCACCAGCAAAGCCAAGAACCTCGGCACCAGGCACTGCGGCCTCCACTTCGGCAATGGCGGCATCGACATCCTGCTGGTTACGTCCGTTGATGACCACCGTGGCGCCGGTGGCTGCGAGGCCCTTCGCAGTCGCGAAACCTATGCCCTTGGTCGAGCCCGTAACAATGGCCGTCTTACCAGTCAGATCGATTTTCATAACGCTTGCTCCTTGAGTGATTTAGCGGTCACCAACGGCAGCCGCAGAGGTCGGATCCGTCCGATTTGGTCGTCAAGATGATGAGCGGACGCCAGTGGCTGATATTCTGAGTCA
This sequence comes from Bordetella sp. LUAb4, assembly GCF_021325795.1. GTDB lineage: Bacteria > Pseudomonadota > Gammaproteobacteria > Burkholderiales > Burkholderiaceae_B > Bordetella_C. The sequence continues at coordinate 803,854 of NZ_JAHPZX010000004.1, forward strand.
TGCGTTCGCCGCAAGCCCGTGGCATGCACCCCACAAACTCGCCACTTGCATGTCGGGCTCTGGCTTGTCCGCTGTGTGTGCAAGATATGCGGAATCATGCTCGAAAGTAAAGACAAGTCTCATCCCTATGGCCCTTCGCATGAATATCAAGAATGACATCTGCGCTCTATTCGAGGCCTACCAAGATGAACATGGAGTTCTGAGGGTAGTCACCCCCCTCGAATACTCTGGAACCAGTGATCGCGTTATTGTCCGGGTCCGCCCCTCTGCATCAGGCTTTCGAATCGATGACAACGGGGAAGCGGCGTTCTTGGCAAGTCTCGCCGGAGGCGACATGGGAGCACGCCCGGTTCAACGTTGGATCGAGGATCTTCGTGGAACCTCCTCAGTGAGCTGGGAAGATGAGACTCTCATTGCTCAAGTAAATGACGAACGACTGGTCGCCCCGTACATCTTTAGCGTCGCCGAGGCAGCACAGCAGCTATACGTACTCGCCACCGCCCTTCCAGAAAAATCCATGCGCAACGTCATTGTCGGGTCATCAGCCTGCTCAAGACAAAAATACGCGAGCTACGTCGCTATGAAGAACCAAGCCGACCAGCCCGACGACGACAATCCGGAATGGACAGACGAGACGACCGCACGCGCTGATCGTATCGACGACCTGCCGCAATCACTGCAAGACAAATTGCGGCGAGCCGTTCATCCACATAATGCACCTACGCCCGACGCAACAACAAAAAACCCGCGCCATTAAGGACGCGGGCTTTTCGAAACCAATCACCGCGTCAGCCGCCGCAACCGCGCGACCAACGCTTGACCGTCACCTTCCCATCACGGATACAACCCACGCACCTGGCGCGCCTGCAGGATCCGCGTGCAAGCCACGATGAACGCAGCCGTACGCAGCGTCACCTTCTGATCGCGCGCCATCTGCGACACCGATGAATACGCTTCGCGCATGATGCGCTCCAGACGCTGGTTGATCTCTTCCTCGGTCCAGAAGAAGCTGGAGAAATCCTGCACCCACTCGAAGTAGCTAACCGTCACGCCGCCGGCATTGGCCAGCACGTCCGGCACCACCAGCGTGCCGTTTTCGAACAGGATGTCGTCAGCCTGCGGGGTGGTCGGGCCGTTGGCGCCTTCCACCACGATCTTGGCGCGAATGTTCGGCGCGTTCTCGGCAGTGATCTGCGACTCCAGCGCGGCCGGGATCAGGAATTCGGTTTCCAGCGTCCAGAACTCCTTGGGATCCAAGGCTTCGGCCTTGCGAAAGCCACCCACGCCACCATGCTGCGCCACATGCACCAGCAACTCCGGTACATCCAGGCCCGCCGGATTATGGATGGTGCCAGTGTGATCCTGCACCGCGATGATCTTGGCGCCGACGCCGCTGAACAGGCGCGCCGCCGTGCCGCCCACATTGCCGAAACCCTGCACCACCACCCGCGCACCTTCCACGGAAATACCCGCGTCACGCGCGGCTTCGCAAGCAACCACGAACACGCCGCGGCCGGTCGCTTCGACCCGGCCCAGGCTGCCGCCCAACGTGATCGGCTTCCCAGTCACCACGCCAGTAGCAGTGGCGCCTTCGTTCATGGAATACGTGTCCATCATCCACGCCATGATCTGGGCATTGGTGTTGACGTCAGGTGCCGGAATGTCCTTGGACGGTCCGATGATCACGCCGATTTCGCTGGTGTAGCGGCGCGTGATCTTTTCCAGTTCGTTTTGCGACAGCGTGCGCGGATCCACACGGATACCGCCCTTGGCACCGCCATAAGGCAGGTTCACCGCGGCATTCTTGATCGACATCCAGGCCGACAGCGCCATCACTTCCGACAGCGTCACATCCTGGTGAAAACGTACGCCGCCCTTGCCCGGGCCGCGCGACGTGTTGTGTTGAACGCGATAGCCCTCGAAGTGGGCGATGCGGCCGTTATCCAGTTCCACCGGTACGTCGACGATCAGCGCACGCTTCGGGCGCTTCAGCGTTTCCACCCAACGGCCCAGGGAACCCAGGTAGGGGGTGACACGGTCGACCTGCTGCAGGTAGACGCCCCAAGGGCCCAGATGCTCCGGGTCCAGATACGAGGGCAAGGCGTGAGTAGGCGTTTGCGACATGAACAATGGCTCCATAGGAAGGATGCCGCCATTTTGCCAGAGATTTTTGGCACGTCCCTAATACTTTTTTAACGCACATAATTAGGGACGTAACAATACACCTCTGCTTTGCGGCATTTGCGCGACTTTCGTGGCAAGGGCAGCTGACTGATTCCCTCGACTCCATCCAGGTTACATAAACGTCTTACTCATAAAGAAAAACCGGCGAAGAGTTTCACAACTCCATCGCCGGTTTCAGTCTAGCTTGAACAGGAGCTGAACGCCCTGCGGATAACCTTAACTCGGGGACCGCCCTCTCTCTGGATCACATCCCCAGATAAGCTCGCCGCACCTCATCGGACGCCGCCAGCTCCGTGGCATTCCCCGACAAAGCGATGGCGCCGCTCTGCATCACATAAGCCTGCGTCGCCACTTCCAGCGCCGCCGCCATATTCTGCTCGACCAACAATACCGACAGCTTCTCTTCGCGATTCAACGCCGCCAGCGCGTCGAACACCTGCTCCACCAGCAGCGGCGACAATCCCAGGCTGGGCTCGTCGATCAGCAGCAGGCGGGGCCCGCTCATCAGCGCGCGGCCGATGGCCAGCATCTGCCGTTCGCCACCCGACATCGTCCCGGCCAACTGCTCACGCCGCTCGCGCAGACGCGGGAACAGTGTGTAGACGTGCTCCAGGCGCCGCTTGTACACCGCCTCGTCACGCACCGTGTACGCGCCCAGGCGCAGGTTCTGCTCCACTGGCTGACGCGCGAACACGCGCGCGCCTTCGGGAATCAGGGCGATGCCGCGCGTGACCAGCTTGTCCGGCGGCGTACCGGTGATGTCCTGCCCTTCGAAGATCACGCGGCCCGCGGCCGGCTTGACCTTGCCGATGACGGCCGCCAAGGTGCTGGACTTGCCGGCGCCGTTGGCACCCAGCAAGGCGGTGATCTCGCCCGGCCGCACTTCCAGGGAAATATTGCGCACGGCCTGCACGCCGCCATAGGCGACGCTCAGGTTCTCGACTTTCAACATCACATCAGGCACGGTGCTTTCTCCCCAGATAAGCCTCGATGACGGCGGGATTACGCACGATCTCCTGCGGTGGCCCCTCGGCAATCGTCTGGCCGAAGTTCAACACCATGACGCGCTGGGCCAGCCGCATCACCACTTCCAGCACATGCTCGACGATCACCAGGGTAACGCCGGCCTGATGGATGCCGCGCAGGATTTCCGCCAGCGCGATGGCCTCGGTCGGGTTCAAACCGCCCGCCACTTCGTCCAGCAACAGCATCTTCGGCTCGGTGGACAGCGCGCGCGCCAGTTCCACCCGCTTCTGCCCGGCCACGTTCAAGCCGGCCGCCTTGACGTCGGCACGGTCGGCCAGGCCCACCAGCTCCAGCACCTTGCGCGCCGCCGCACGCGCGTCCGCCAGGCGAGGATGGCGCAGCAAGGCGCCCACCATGGCGTTCTCCAGGACGGTCATCTGGCCGAAGTTGCGCGGGATCTGATACGTACGCACCAGCCCCATCGCGGCCACCTGCTCCGGCTTCAAGCCCAGCATGGACTGGCCGTTGAAGGTCACGGTGCCGGAAGTCGGTTCGTGATAGCCGACCAGGCCGTTGAACAACGTGCTCTTGCCGGCGCCGTTGGGGCCGATGATGGCGACGATCTCGCCCTCGCCCACCGTCAGATTGATGTCCTTGTTGGCGACCAGGCCGCCGAAGCGCTTGGTCAGTTCCTTTACTTCAAGCAGAGCCACGGCGCCCCCTCAACGTCACCAGACCGCCCGGCAGGAACATCGTCACCAGCAGGATAGCCAGACCGAACACCAGCAGATCCAGGCCCAGGCCCGAACTGCCCCACATGACACGCGTGCCCTCGGACAGCGGCAGCAGCAACGCCGCGCCTATCCATGGCCCGACCAAACTACCCACGCCACCCAGGATGGCCACCAGCACCATCTGCACCGACATGGTCAGGCTGAACATCGAATCGGGATCGATGAAGCCGATGTACATGGCGAAGAAGCCGCCCCAGGCCCCGGTCAACGCGGCCGACAGGACGAAGGCCAGCATCTTGTAGCGATCGGCCGGCACGCCCAGGCTGCGCGCGGCGGCTTCGTCGCCATTGATGGCGCGCCAGTAGAAACCGATGCGCGAATGCACCAGGAAATAGGTCACCAGGAAGGTCACCAGCCCCATCCCCACCGCGATCCAGTAGTACGGCACCTTGCTGCGGAACTGCAGCATCCAGGGCGCATCACCGATGGGCGATTCGAGACCGACGGCACCGCCCGCCCAATCCCAGTTGATCATCAGCAACAGGCCGATCTGCAGCAGCGCGATGGTGGCCATGGCGAAGTAATGGCCGGACAGGCGCAGCGTGGGACCGCCGACGATATAGGCCAGCAGCGCCGAGATCAGCGCGCCTGCCGGAATACCGATCAAGGGGGTGAGCTTCAGATGCTGCAGCAACAGGATGGTGGTGTAGGCACCCACGCCGACGAACACGCCATGGCCGAAGGACACGCGGCCAAGAAAGCCGCCCACCAGATTCCAGGCCGCGCCCAGCGCGCCGAACAGGATGATCTGCAACAGCACCTGGATGGTGAACTGGTCCTTGATGAACACGGGCGCCAGGGCGAACAGCGCGGCCAGGACCACCGCTATCGCGATGGGTGCGCGTGAATGATTGGCCTTGGCCGGCGAGCTGGCTTGCGCCGCCGCCGCGACCGGATCGAGTTTGTTTTCTATCGTCATATCACCACCGCCCAAACAGGCCGCGCGGCCGGTACCAGAGAACCAGGATGAAAAGAATGAAGATGCTGACCGTCTTCAGCGCGGGCGCCACGAAATAGCCCGTCATCGCTTCGATGATGCCAATCAGGATCCCCGCGATGAAGGCGCCCGGCAGCGAACCGAAGCCGCCCATGCATACCGCCACGAAAGCCAGCAGGCCGAACACCAGGCCCACGGACGGGAAGACGTAGAAGAACGTCGTCAGCAGCGCGCCAGCCAGTCCCACCGCGGCGCTGCCCAGCATCCAGACCTGCGCGTTGACGCGGTCCGGCGAGATGCCCACCAGGGCGGCCACGTCGCGGTCTTCCGCGACGGCCTGCAGGGCATGGCCCCAGCGGGTGCGATAGACCAGCCAGAACAGCGCGATCACCACCACCAGCGCCACCAAACCCGTGATGACCTGGGGACGGCCGATGGAGATGCCGAGCAAGCTGACGCTGCCGGACACCAGCGTGTCGGGCAGGCTGCGGTAGTCGGGGGTGAAGGCGATGAAGGCGACCTGGCGCAGGACGATGCCCAGCCCGAAGGTTGCCAGGATGACCGCCATGGGTGGGCCTTTCTGCAGGCGCTTGATGATCAGCGCGTAGGAAAGGAAGCCAACGAAGCCCAGCAGGATGGCGACCAGCGGCGCCGACAAGGTGGGGTCGATATGGCCCAGGGTGAAGAGCCAATAGGCGGCATACATCGCCAGCATCAGGAATTCGCCGTGGGCGAAGTTGATGACGTCGGTGATACCCCAGATCAGCGCCAGGCCCACGGCGACGGCCGCGTAGATCAAGCCGTTGAACAGGCCGGCGGTTAATGCTTCGAGCATGCGGTACTCCCACGGCGGATGCACGGGGATCCGCCGGCTGTTGCAATGTGGGGCGCGGCCACCAAGCGCCAGACTCGTTGGCGCGCGCCCAGGGTTACCCGGCGATCAGTTCCGGGCGCACGCTTTCACGCGCGCAGGTTCTGTCGATCATTTCCAGGCGAACGGCAGCGTCGGCAGCGACGCATCGGTACGGTACGCGTCCGGCCACACGGGCACGTAACCAGCGCCCTTCAGTTCCAGGATCAGGCCGGCGCCAAGCTGGTTCTGGCCCTTCTCGTCGAACTTCACGCCTTCCCAAGGCATGGCGATCTGCGTGGACTTCAGGTCGGTGGCAGCGAGCGCCTTGCGGATGGCTTCCGGATCGGTCGAGCCGGCACGGTTGATGGCATCAGCCAGCACCAGCACGCCCTGCATCGAACGGGCGTTATTGCCGTTCAGATCCTTGCCGGTCTTGGCCTTGTACATGTCGTTGATCTTCTTCAGACCAGCCTTGGCGGCGGCGACGTCATTGCTCCAGACGTCACGCGTCAGCACGCCCTGCACTTGCGGACCCACTTCCTGCACGAAGCGCGAATCGATGAAGCCGGCGTCGTTGGCCAGCAGCACCGGCGGCGCGTACTTGCTTTCACGCATGGTGCGCACGAACAGCATGGCGTCCGAGGTGTAGCTGGCGAACAGCGCGACGTCGGGCTTGGCGCCGGCCAGCTTCTGCACTTCCGCGGTCACCGACGGCGAACCAGCGGCATAGGCGATGTTGGCGACGATTTCGCGGTTGTACTTCTTGGCGAAACGCTCGACGGCCTTGTAGGTGTTGACGCCGAAGTCGGTGTTTTCGTACACGACGGCGATCTTCTTGGTCGGCACTTTCTTCACGCCGTCCAGGAACTGCATCATGTTTTCGACGAAGGTATCGTCCGTGGGCGACGTGCGGAAGAACCACTTGTAGCCGCGGTCGGTCAGGTCCGGGCTGCTCGATTCGCCGTTCAGGTAGGGGATGCCGCTTTGTTCGGCCACGCGGCTGGCGGTCTTGGTGACGGCGGATTGGTAGGCGCCGGTCAGGGCCACCACTTTTTCCTGCTGGATCAGACGCTGCGCATCGGCCAGGCCCACTTCGGGCTTGCCTTGCGAATCACCGAACACCACTTCGATCTTGGCGCCGTTCAGCTTCGGCAGACCCGCGCCGGCGGCCAGGGGCAAGCCTTCCAGTTCCGGATGGGGGTTATTGATGATGTCTACAGCCAGTTCGATGGCGGCCTTGATTTCCGCGCCGGTGGACGCCAATGCGCCGCTCAGCGGATAGATCGCGCCGATGCGAACGGTTTTTTCCTGCGCGGCGGCCGGTTGGGCTAAGGCGCCCCCGCTTAGCGTCAGCGCCAAGCATGCCGCGACGCCGGCTATCAGCTTCATCTTCATTTACCTTGCTCCTGGGAAAACTTTAAGAACTGGGAGGACTTACTAAAAAAGTTACGAGACCTTGCATTGCGCGCACTAACTTACTCGTACCTGAGTCGAAATTGCGACGGTAGAAACCCTGATCAAGCTGTTGTTGTGGCGAAAGCGGTTGGACTGCGGCACAGGCGGCGCTGCGTATCGGGAACATGGTGGGCGCGGTCTTGGGATGCCGGAATCACTGCTTCGGCAGTGCGTGGCATCGAGATCACATCGCATCGCATCGACACCCACGTCGCATCGCACCGGCATCGAAAACTTACGCACAACCGGCTGTGAATACCACGCCCGCGCTACACCCTTCGCGCTTCGCCTTTCGCCTTAAAACGCCGCGACGCGACTGTTGATCAGATCCGTGACCAGCATATGGCCCGGCGCATGCGTGATGCAGAACTCCGGCTTGACCGCGGCGACCACCGACTGCGGCGTCACGCCGCAAGCCCAGAACACGGGCACTTCACCGGCGCGGATCTCGACCGCATCGCCATAGTCGGGAAGACCGATGTCCTGGATACCAATCGCGGCGGGATCGCCGAAGTGCACGGGAGCGCCATGCACCGACGGAAAGCGCGAAGTGACCTGGATGGCGCGGATGGCGTCGGCGGGCTTGAGCGGACGCATCGACACCACCAGCGGGCCATGGAAACGTCCGGCCGCTTGCGTCGGAATATTGGTCCGGTACATCGGCACGTTGCACCCCTGCTCGATATGGCGCACCGGCAGGCCGTTGTCCAGCATCGCTTCCTCGAAGGAGAAGGAGCAGCCGATCAGGAAGGACACCAGATCATCACGCCACACACTGCGCACATCCAGCGGCTCGTCGATCAGCACGCCGTCTTTCCACACGCGATAGCGCGGGATGTCGCTGCGGATGTCGATGTCGAGGCCCAGTTCCGGCAGGCTGGGATCGCCCGGTTCCGATACGGCAAGAATGGGGCAAGGCTTGGGATTGCGCAGGCAGAAGCGCAGGAATTCGTCGGCCATCGCTTTGGGCAGGATGGCCAGATTGGCTTGCACGTAGCCAGGCGCGACGTTCGCGGTGGGGCCGGTGGCCACGCCATTGCGAGCGTCCAGGCGAGCCTGGTATGACGCAGTATGGGTGGCGTTGCTGACCGAAACTGGCGACGACATGAAGTGCTCCCCTTGAGCTTGATTGAGCCTGATTTTGCGCTTGATCGAATCTGAGCTGATCCTATGCGGATTCCGAAGCCAGAACGATTCTTTTCGATGCGTCATTGCATCGCATCAGGCACAAGGGTGTCCAATCACATGTTGCGATGAAAGGTGATAAGAATTACTTATCACACTGATAAATAAAATATAGGGTTAGTACTGATCGGGTTAGTACTAGGCTTGATCCGCGCTCGTCAGGTTTCCTTTTGAGCACCTGCTTTTCAGCGCCGCTTTTCCGCGCGTCTCCGTCTGCGACCCTCCACGGATCTTGCCCACGACTGTGTGAAGGGCCGTCGCCCACGACCCTTGCCCATGGACCTGTTTCACGACGATTCGCCCCTACTCCGTCTCAACGCTATCCGACACGTCCGGCGTCGCCCCGTCCGGCGTCGCCCCGTCCGGCGCGACCGTGGCTCCCGGGATACCCGCCCCCGCCTGATCGCGGGCGATGTACTGTGCGGCCTGGGCGATGGTACGGGCCACGTGGCTGTCCGGGCCCTGCATCCAACTGGCGGTGAAACTCAAGGGCGGCAATGCAGGTGCACGGACGTTGAGCACGCGCAGCTCGCCGCGGGTCAACTCGCGATCCAGGAAAACGGGCGCAATGGCGGCCGTGCCGATGCCGTCCATCGCCATGCGCACGATCACGCTCAACGCGGAACTGCCATACATGCGGGGCGTTTCCACGCCGGCCTCGACCAGCATGCGGCGCACAGTGCGATGCGGTTCGGTGTTGGACGAATAGGTCAGCACGGGCCACTGACCCAGGCGCTTCAGCGGTATCGGCTCGCGTCCCAGCTTCAGGCGCGGGCTGGCGAGCCAGGCCAGCGGATAGCGGCACAGATGGATGTTTTCCACGCGCGGTTCATCCACGGGTCCCAACAGGAAAGCCAGATCGATCTGATGGGAAGTCAGCAGGCCCTTGAGCGCGGGCGTGGTGTCGACCTGGATCTCCACCGCCAGCGCGGGGTAGGCCTCGTGCATGTATTCCATCAAGCGCGACAACCAGGTATGCACGATGGTCTCGGCCACACCCAGGCGCAGGGTACCGCTCATGACGTTCTGCGCGCGGGCGGCCTGCTGCATATCGGTGCGCATCTGCAGCATGCGTTCGGCGTGCGACAGCAGTTCGTGCCCCTTGGCCGTGAGCTTGATTCCGCGCGCGTCGCGCTCGAACAAGCGCACGCCCAGGCCGGACTCCAGCGACGCGATACGTTGCGAGATCGCCGGCTGGGTGGCATTGAGCTTTTCCGCGGCGGCGCGGAAGCCGCCCAGGCGGGCAACCCAGAAGAAGGTCTCGATATTGCGCAGATCGATCATGCGGGGGACGGCTCTTGCGGGCGATCAGGCGGGCTGATCGAGGAGGAGATTCACGGGAAAGCACTGCGGAGTGAGCGTATCATGACGCCCGAAAAGAGCTATGACCCAGAACTGAGACCCTGAGCTACGACCTTGAGCTACGCCCCAGAGCCGTGACCGGATCTACGCCCCAGACGACATGCCCCGGGCGCTGAGCTGTAGCCATAGCCCCAAAGCTACGACCAGAGCCACGACTACAAGCCATGACCCAGAGGAGACACACCATGACGCGGGCTCAGGCCATCGCGCGGAACGCTGACGCCGCGCCGCCTCGTGTCAGGCCTACGACGACGGTTACGCCAAGCCCCTTCGTGGGCATCGTGCTGCTGTTGCTGTCCATGTGCTTCCTGTCCACCTTGGACGCGACCGGCAAATGGGTGATGGCGGGTGGCGTGTCCCTGCTGATTCTGTGCTGGGTGCGCTATGCCGCGCATCTGCTGCTGGCCCTGGTGTTGATCGTGCCCCTGCGCGGCTGGGGCATTCTGCGCAGCCGCAGGCCGCGTGAACAGGTCTTGCGCGGCACGGCCATGCTGTGCGCCACGCTGATGTTTTTCACCACCCTGCATTTCTTGCCGCAAGCCGAAGCCACTGCCATCAACTTCCTGGCGCCGCTGATCGTGCTGGCGTCGGCACCGTGGGTGTTGGGCGAAGCGCCCCGCCTGTCGCGCTGGATCGCCGCGGCCATCGCCTTCGGCGGCGTGGTGGTCATCATCCGCCCGGGCGGCGGCCTGGACACCACCGGTGTGATCTGCGGCCTGCTGGGCGCCTGCTGTTTCGCCGCGCAATACATCGCCACGCGGCGGGTGGCCGGCGACGATCCCTTGACGTCGGTGATCTGGAGCGGCGGCATGGGTGCCATCGCGCTTACCTTGGCCCTGCCCTTCGCCCTGCCTGCCGCGCTGCCGGTGCTGCATGCCTTGGACATGAAGCACTGGCTGGTCTTGCTCTCTACCGGTTTCACCGGCTGTGTGGGGCATTTGCTGCAGATCGGCGCCTACCGCAACGCGTCCGCGTCCACCCTGGCGCCCTTCGCCTATCTGCAGATCGTCACATCCACCACCACGGGCTGGCTGATCTGGGGCCACTTCCCCGACGCCATCACCTGGCTGGGCATCGCCATCATCTGCTCAAGCGGCATCGGCATCGCCTTGCTCGAATGGCACGGCACCCGCCGCCCTGCCGCACGCACGAGCAGACCCTAGAACGCCATTTCCAACGAAATTCCGCCGTAATTCGCACGGGGCGCCAACTGTCGACCGGGACCCTGCTCGAAATGGATCAGGCCATACTGCTCCAAGGTACGCAGCGTCCGTGACAAATTGGACTTAGCCCTGCCGCTCTTCAGCGCCAGCTCGTTGAGAGATTGGGGTTCCGTAGCCGCAATTAGCGCAAGCAGAGCACGATTCTTGTCAGACAAGACCTGAGCCAAGCTATCGATGGACTGAAACCAGATCTTTGGTTCGCCTGGTTTAGGCACATACTCACCACGCGCAATGGCAAGCGTTCGGGCCTTGTACTGCTCCAACGAGGCGATACCGACTTTAAGCATCTTCATCAGGGACTCCTCTCTTGCACTATCAACTCAACTTCTCGCCAGAAGTCACTCAGCAGCGCAAAAGCATCCGTGTAGGAATAAAAGCGCACACGCTCGCCCTCATGCTTGTGGTCGTACTCGACCCTCGTCTTCGCGCCCGGTCCCGTACCCACTTTTACAGCATGTGCGTTGTCGAAGCCTAGGACCCGCTGCCCCGCTTCGTCATGCAACGTAAGCGAATACTTGACGCCATGGGGACGCTGAGCACAAGCGGCCACGAGTTTTACCTCGAATTTGACCCAGAGCTTGCCAGCACCATCGGCGACAAATGACTCGCCATCGAGCAGAAGCAAAGTATCCAGCCCTAGAGGCTTGTTGCTGCCCATTTATATTATCACCCGCTGATAACAACATCAAGATCAGTGCTCTTGAGTGCTATCAGCGGTCGATAACGTTCCTTGGCTACGGAGCGAAGCGGGGATTGTGCATTTGCAACGCCCCCGCCGCTCAGCCGCGGTTGCGCGTTGACCGCGAAGTGCCATTTACAGGGAATCCGACGTTTTAGTTCGAATTGACGACTCGTCCCGCGGCCAGGACCAACTGGCGTTCGCAGCGCGATGCCAGGGCGGCATCATGGGTGACCAGGACCAGCGTGGCGCCTTGCTCGCGTTGCAGGGCGAACATCAGGTCGATGACGCGGTCGCCGGTGGCGGCGTCCAGGCTGCCCGTGGGTTCGTCGGCGAACAGCAGCGTCGGCTTGACCACGAAGGCGCGGGCCAGCGACACGCGTTGCTGCTCGCCACCCGACAAGGTGCGTGGATAATGATGCAGCCGCTGGCCCAAGCCGACGCGCTCCAGCATTGCTTCGGCCGCCTCACGCGCCGGCTGGCCCGCCAGCTCCAGCGGCAACATGACATTTTCAAGCGCTGTCAGATTGGGCAGCAGTTGGAACGACTGGAACACGAAACCGACATGGCTGGCGCGCAGCCGGGCGCGGCCGTCCTCGTCCAGGCCGAACAGATCGTGGCCCGCCAGATGCACGCTGCCCGCCGAGGGAACATCCAGCCCCGCCAGCAGTCCCAATAAGGTCGACTTGCCGGAGCCCGAACTGCCCGTGATGGCCAGGGCCTCGCCAGCGCGCACCGTAAAAGCGATATCCTCCAGGATGGCCAATTGGCCTCCCGCGTCGGCAACGTGCTTGCCCAGATCCTTGACCTCTATCGAGTTGCCTGTGTCCATGCGCCTGTTTTTCCGTTCCTTGTATTGCCGTTTCGGGCTGGCGGTCGCCGCCACAGCCCTGCTGATCGCCCCCGCCTTCGCCCAGGCCCCAGCGGATCAGACCGCACCCGCCGCGCCAGGTTCCGCCGCAACGCGCATCATACTGGTCCTGGGTGACAGCCTTTCCGCCGAATATGGCGTAGAGCGTGGCAGCGGCTGGGTACCGCTGCTGCAAAAACGCCTGGATGAAAAGAAACTGGACTACAAGGTGGTCAACGCCAGCATCAGCGGCGACACCACCAGCGGCGGCGTCACGCGCCTGCCGCCCTTGCTGGCCCAGCATCATCCCGCCATCGTCATCATCGAACTCGGCTCGAACGACGCCCTGCGTGGCCTGCAATTGAACATGACCGAGAAAAACCTGCGCACCCTGACGCAGAAGGCCAAGGACGCCGGCGCCAAGGTCGTCCTGGTGGGCATGCAGATCCCGCCCAATTATGGCCGCGACTACACCACCCGCTTCGCCGCCCTCTTCCCCACCATCGCCAAGGAAAGCCAGTCCACCCTGGTGCCCTTCCTGTTCGAAGGTATCGCCACCAACCGTGAGTTATTCCAGGCCGACGGCATGCACCCCAACGAAGCGGGCCAACCGCATCTTCTGGACAATGTCTGGCCAGTACTGGAACCGTTGTTGAAATAGATGCGCTCTGCTGCAGAACACAGGAGGGTGCGCCACCCTGTGATCGGACAGCGCAATACGGACAGCGCAATACGGACAATGCAATAAAAAACCCGGTGCAAGCCGGGTTCCTTGTTTCCAGGCGCTCGTGAAACAAACGGGCACCTGGAGGACGGGGCGGCGGTACTCCCGCCGGCGCATCAACCCGCCTCGGTCTGGATATCATCCCCGTTGAGGATCTTCGCCGCTTCCGGCGCAATCTGCACTTTGTACTGCTCGCGCAAGACCTTCAACACGGCGGCGTCTTCTGCCTGGCCCCAAGCCGAAGACAACTGCTGGCTCAAGGCGGTGGTCACGGCAGGATCGTTCTTGCCGGCTTCGACCTTTTCGATACGCGCCACGACATAGTCGTTCGACTCACGCGCGCCGGCGTAAGCCGGCAGCGGCTTGGCGGGCACGCGCATCACGGCGTCCAGCACCGGACGCGACAGCTTCTGCGGATTGTCGCGCGAAATATCCACCGCCGCGGCAAAGCCATCCAGCGACGCGGCCGGGTCCTTGCGCAGCGCTTCCAGCGCCTGCTCGCCCGCCTTGGCGGCCGCATCCGCGGCACGCTCGTCAGTCAGCTTGGCGCGGATCTTGTCCTTCAACTGATCCAGCGGCGGCACATGCGCCGGCGTCAAGGCCGCCACGCGCACCACCAGCATGGTGTCGGGCGACAGCTCGATCACGCCGGAATTCTGCTTGTCACGCAGCACTTCAGGCGAAAACAGCACCTGACGCACCCGCGGGCTGTCCAGCAAGGCCGAATCCGGACTGCCGGCGGCCGAACCCGCACCCGCCTGGTCCGGCGGCAGCAATTCCGTGCGGCCGATACCACCGGCCTCGCGCAGCTTCAGGCCCAGCGCATCGGCGGCCGGCTGCAGGCTGTCACGCTGGTCATACACCAGCGAGGTCAGCTTGGTCGCCATGTCGGAAAAGCGCGAGGCGGCAATCTGCTTGCGGATCTCGTCGACGATCTGCGACTTGACGTCAGCCAGCGGCTTGAACTGCCCGGGCTGCAAATCGGTCAGCTTGATGATGTGCAAGCCGTACGGGCTTTGCACCACGCCCGAAACCTGATCCTTCTTCAGGCCGTCGATGGCCTTTTCCAGCGCGGGCGCGATCACACCCGGCACCAGCCAGCCCAGGTCGCCGCCCTTGCCGGCCGAACCGGCATCCTGCGAATTCTTCTTGGCCAAGTCGGCGAAGCCGGCCGGATTGGCAGCCGCCTGCTTGGCCAGATCATCCGCCTTGGCCTGCGCTTCCTTGCGCTGCGCCTCGGTGGCATTGGCCGGCAGCTCGATCATGATGTGGCTGGCGCGGCGGCGCTCGGGCTGGCCGAACCGGTTCTTGTTCTGATCGTAGTAACGCTGGACGTCCTCGTCCTTGACGGTGATGTCCTTGCTGGCCGCGGCTTCGTCCAGCACCAGATACTGCGCCTTGACCTGCTCGGGGATCTGGAACTGCTGCTTGTTGGCGTCGTACCAGGCCTGCAGGTCCGCGTCGCTGACCTGCACCTGCGAACGGAAATCGGCCGCGGCATAGCGGCGCGTGCGCACGCCGCGGACTTCCGTCAGGGCATGTTCGACACTACCAGCGACCTCACTGGGCACGCGCGCCGTCTGGCCGATAGGCTGCAGCACGCGATCGACGGCCAGCTGGCCGCGCAGGTTGGCTTCGAAGGCACCCGGGCTCAAGCCCTGGGCAGCCAAGGCGGCACGATAACGCTCGGCGGAGAAGCGGCCATCGTCCTGCACCGCGGGATTGGAGGCAATGGTATTGCGCAGGGTCTCGTCCGACACCGAAAAGCGGTTGTCGGCGGCCGCGGCGGCCAGGACGCGCTGGTCGATCATCTGGTCCAGCAGGCGCTGGCGCATGGCCGGATTGTCCAGGGCAGCCGCGTCGAAACGCGCGCCCATCATCTGGCGATACTGATCCAGCTGGTTGCGGCGCGCCTGATCGTATTCCCGCTGGGTGATGGGGTGACCCGCCACCGTGGCCATCTTGGGTTCTTCCGACACGAAGCTGCTATAGCTCTGCACGCCGAAGAAGGCGAAGGACGGCACGATCAGAATCAGCAGGATGACCTGCATCCAGCGCTGATGATTGCGAATAAATTCGAACATGGAGTACCTGAGACCCAACGCGGCGGCCGCTACGAACATCCCAGCGACATGCCACACAAAACGCATAAAAAAAGGCGAAACAAATTCGCCTTGCTCTCATACTACGCAGCCGACACTGCATACTATCGGATCAGCGGGCAAGCAGTTTACCACCACTGGCAAGGGCGCCAAACGCCACGGTCCCCGCCTGCGGTATCCTTGGCGGCTACAAGCTCGTGACGCCCCGCCGCTGCGCGGCCGCGGCGTCAGCCTTCACCCGGTCCAACGCCCCCAATTACGCTCCAAGTCTGCCCTGAGTCTGCCCTTATGACTGCCTCCTCTTTTTCCTGGCCCTATCCGTCCCTGATCGCGCACCGCTGCGGCGGCAAACTGGCGCCGGAGAACACCCCAGCCGCCATGCGGGTGGGCGCCGCGCACGGTTTCACCATGTTCGAGTACGACGTCAAGCTGAGCAAGGACGACGTGCTGTTCCTGCTGCATGACGACGACCTCGACCGTACATCCAATGGCCAGGGTCCGGCCAAGGCCAGAACCTGGGCCGAACTGTCCGCCCTGGACGCCGGCTCCTGGCTGTCGCCCACGTTTGCCGGTGAACGCATGGCCACCCTGGATGAGGTGGCCGCTTTTACGCTGCAGCAGGCCATCGCCAGCAACGTGGAAATCAAGCCCTGCCCCGGCCGCGAGTCCGAGACCGGCACCGCCGTGGCGCTGGCCGTCCAACGCTTGTGGCAAGGCGCCGCAGTGCCGCCCCTGCTGTCGTCCTTCTCCGAGGACGCCCTGGCGGCGGCGCACGTCGCCGCCCCGCTGCTGCCGCGCGCCCTGCTGGTGGAGAAGATTCCTTCGGACTGGCGCGACCGCATGGTCCAGCACGACTGCGTGGCCTTGAACGTCAACCAGAAGGACGTCACGCCCGAGCTGGTGCGCGATGTCCACGCGGCCGGCTACCGGCTGTGCGCCTGGACGGTCAATGACGCCCAGCGCGCCCGTGACCTGTTGGCCTGGGGGGTGGACGGCCTGTTCACCGATATGCTCGATACCATCCGCCCGCCCTTCCCGGCGCAGGCAGAATCCGCCCAAGCCTGAGGGGAACCCTTTTGTTCAGTTATCGCCACGCCTTCCATGCCGGCAATCACGCGGACGTGCTCAAGCATGCCGTCCTGGCCCACGTCCTCGATTACCTGAATCGCAAGGACACGCCCTACTGGGTGATCGACACCCACGCCGGCGCCGGCCTTTACCGTCTGGACAGCGACTGGGCCAACAAGAATGCGGAGTACGCCGACGGCATCGCCCGCCTGTGGGACCGCAACGACCTGCCGCCGTTGTTCGCCCGGTATATGGAGCTGGTGCGCAGCCATAACATCGATGGCCACCTGCGCAACTACCCGGGATCGCCCTGGTTTACGCTCGAAGCGCTGCGCGAAAGCGACCGCCTGCGCCTGTTCGAAATGCATCCCAGCGAAGCGGAAGTCCTGGTGCGCAACCTCGAGCACCAGGGCCGCGTGGCACTGCGCCAGACCACGATCTATGACACCGACGGCTTCGAGGGCGTGAAGGCCTTGCTGCCGCCACCACCGCGCCGCGGCCTGGTGCTGATCGACCCGTCCTACGAGGACAAGCAGGATTATCGCCGTGCCCTGACCACGGTGAAGGAAGGCGTGAAGCGCTTCGCCACCGGCACCTACGCGGTCTGGTACCCGCAGGTACAGCGCCGCGAATCCAACGAGCTGCCGCGCCAGCTGGAGCGCCTGGAGGTCAAGAGCTGGCTGCACGTGGCCCTGACCGTGAAAAAGCCCGGTGCCGACGGCTTCGGCCTGCACGGCAGCGGCATGTTCCTGGTCAACCCGCCATATACCCTGCATGCCGCCTTGAAGGAAGCCATGCCCTGGCTGACCAAGCTGCTGGCGCAAGACGACCGTGCCAGCTTCACGCTGGAACACCGCGCGGGGTAAGCAGGAATCCTCGAAAAGGCTCGGCACCGGTTTCCCGGTGCCGAGCCTTGCGACCCGTCAATACGGATTCGAACCTCAGCGCGCGACCTGCTGCGCCGGCGCCGACGGCTCCCCTGCCGCCGCCTGCGCCTGCACGGTCTTATCCGTCCACCCGCCGCCCAGCGCCTTGTACAAGGTCACCAGATTGGTCAGGCGCGCCAAGCGCGTCGTCACCAGGACCTGCTGCGCGTCATATAGAGAGCGTTGCGAGTCCAGCACGGTCAGGTAGCTATCCACGCCCTGGCGGAAGCGCTGTTGCGACAGGTCATAAGCGCGCTGGTCGGCGGCCACCAACAGCTGTTGCGCCTGGATCTGTTGATCCAGCGTACCGCGACCCGCCAAGGCGTCGGCCACTTCGCGGAAAGCGGTCTGGATGGACTGCTCGTACGTGGCCACCTGGATCTGCTTCTGCAGCTTGGCCACATCCAGGCCCGCCAACAGCGAACCACCGGCGAAGATAGGCGTCGTGATCTGCGGCGCAAAGCTCCAGGCACCCGAACCGCCCTTGAACAAACCGCCCAAGGTGGCGCTGGCGGTGCCCGCGCTGCCGGTCAGCGAGATGGTCGGGAAGAACGCCGCGCGCGCCGCGCCGATATTGGCGTTGGCCGCCAACAGGCTGTGCTCGGCGGAACGGATGTCCGGACGGCGCTCCAGCAGGTCGGACGGCAGCCCGGCCGGCAAGGCGGTGGGCACCAGCGCGTCGTCCAGATGTCCGGGCGCGTCCAGTTGCGCGCGCAGCTCGGCCGGTACCGGATTACCCAGCAATAGCACCAGCGCATTCATGTCCTGGGCCACCTGGCGGACATACTGCGCCTGGTTGCGCTCGGCGGTACGCACCGATACCTCGGCCTGGCTCAGGTCCAGGGCGGTGGCGACATCACCGTCGTAGCTCTGCTTGGTCAGATCGTAGGAATCGCGCTGGCTTTTCAGCGTGTCCTCGGTCAACTTCAGCAGTTCCTGGTCCGCGCGCAAGCTCAGATAGGCATTGACCACTTCCGCCACCAGGGTCAGCTGCGTGGCATTGCGCGTCTCATCCTGCGCCAGATAAGTCTGCAGGGCCTGTTCAGACAGGCTGCGGATGCGGCCGAACAGGTCCAGCTCCCACGACACCGATGCGCCCACCTGATAGGTGTGCGAGGTCACCGCGGTGCCGCTGGACGTCAGGTCGTGCGGCGTGCGCTGCGCGCTCTCCGTCGCCCCTACCCCTACCGTCGGCAGGATGTCGGAACGCTGGATGCGGTACTGCGCCTGCGCTGCCTGCACGTTCAGCGCGGCAATGCGCAGATCGCGGTTGTTCGACAGCGACAGATCGACCAGTTGTTGCAGCAGCGGATCGGGGAACATGTCGCGCCAGCCGATATCCGCGGTCGGCACTCCTGCCTGGCTGGCGGGCTTGGCCGCCGCGCCGTCCGGCATGGTGTACGCCGCCCCCGTGGGATACGCCGCGTCCACCGGCGCGTCGGGACGCTGGTAGTCGGGGATCAGCGTGCACCCGGCCAGGGCGGTGGCCAAGGCCAGCGCCACCGCCAGGCGTGCGGGACGAAGGACGCGCAAGGGCGAGCGCGAAGACGAGGATGATGACGAAGACAAGGACGACATCTTGTTCTTATGCATGACTATGGCGTTC
Source organism: Bordetella sp. LUAb4 (assembly GCF_021325795.1). Lineage (GTDB taxonomy): Bacteria > Pseudomonadota > Gammaproteobacteria > Burkholderiales > Burkholderiaceae_B > Bordetella_C. The sequence continues at coordinate 822,768 of NZ_JAHPZX010000004.1, forward strand.
ATTCAGCATGCCCTCCCGATGGCTCGGAAGCAGGCTGCCGGGGTTGATGCCGGGCATCGTTGGGATCGTGCGGATCGCCGGTCTCGCTCGCGCGCTTCACACGGAACACCTTGAGCATGACCACGAAGAACATCGGCACGAAGAAAATGGCCAGGAACGTCGCGGACAACATCCCGCCGATCACGCCCGTACCGATGGCGTTCTGGCTGCCCGAACCGGCGCCGGTGGAAATCGCCAGCGGCACCACGCCCAGGATGAAGGCCAGCGACGTCATCAGGATGGGACGCAGACGTTGGCGTGCCGCATGCACCGCCGCCTCGGTCAGGCTGGCCCCGGCTTCGTAGTGTTCCTTGGCGAATTCCACGATAAGAATCGCGTTCTTCGCCGCCAGGCCCACGGTGGTCAGCAGCCCCACCTGGAAGTACACGTCGTTGGAAAGCCCGCGCAACAAGGTCGCGGCCAGTGTCCCGATGATGCCCAGCGGCACCACCAGCATCACCGCCGTCGGAATCGACCAGCTTTCATACAGGGCGGCCAGGCACAGGAACACCACGATCAGGGAGATCGCGTACAGCGCCGGCGCCTGCGAACCCGACATGCGTTCCTCGTAAGACAAGCCGGTCCACTCGAAGCCGATGCCTTGCGGCAGCGTCGATGCCATGCGCTCCATCTCCGCCATTGCCTGGCCGGTACTCTGGCCGGGCGCGGGCTGGCCCAGGATTTCATACGCGGGCACGCCGTTGTAGCGGTTCAGCTTCTGCGCGCCAAAGGTCCATTCCGCCGTCGCGAAGGACGAGAACGGAACCATGCCGCCACTGCTATTGCGCACGTACCACTTGTTGAGATCGTCCGGCAGCATGCGCGACGAAGGCTCGCCCTGCACATATACCTTCTTCACGCGGCCACGGTCGATGAAGTCATTGACGTAGGACGAACCCCAGGCGGTGCTCAACGTGCTGTCGATATCGGCGATAGACAGGCCCAGCACCTGGGCTTTCTCGCGATCGATGTTCAACTGGTACTGCGGCGCATCTTCCACGCCGTTGGGACGCACACCTGTCAGCAGCTTGTTCTGCATGGCCTGGCCCAGCAACTGATTGCGCGCGGCCAGCAGCTTCTCGTGGCCCACGCCGGCGCGGTCCATCAGCATGAAGTCGAAACCGGTGGCATTACCCAGTTCCAGCACCGCGGGCGGCGCGAAGGCGAACACTTGCGCGTTGCGGATGTTCTTGCCGAACCATGCCTGCGTGCGCGCGGCCAATGCGCCCACCTTCTGCTTGGCCGAACCGCGATCGGCCCAGTCGTGCAGCTTGATGAACATCATGCCGGCGTTCTGGCCACGGCCACCGAAGTTGAAGCCGTTGATGGCGAACACCGATTCGACCGTGTCTTTCTCGTCTTCGAGCAAGTGCTTGGTGGCCTGGTCCAGCACCTGCTGCGTCTGCTCGGCCGTCGAGCCGTTGGGACCCAGCACCTGCGCGAACAGGATGCCTTGATCTTCTTCCGGCAGGAAGGAGGTCGGCACGCGCATGAACATGAACACCATGCCGGCGACCAGCAACAGGTAGATGAACATCAGGCGCTTGGTGCGGTTCAAGCCGCGCGACACCGTATTGGCGTAGCCATGGCTGCCGCGGTCGAAGGTCCGGTTGAACCAGCCGAAGAAGCCCGTCTTGGCGCCGTGATGGCCCTTGGGTATGGGCTTGAGCAGCGTCGCGCACAGCGCCGGCGTGAACACCAGGGCCACGATCACCGACAGCGCCATGGAGGCCACGATGGTGATGGAGAACTGGCGATAGATCACGCCCGTGGAACCGCCGAAGAAAGCCATCGGCACGAACACCGCGGCCAGCACCATGGCGATACCCACCAGCGCGCCGGTGATCTGCTCCATGGATTTGCGTGTCGCCTGCCGGGGTGTGAGCCCCTCCTCCGCCATCAGGCGTTCGACGTTCTCCACCACCACGATGGCGTCATCCACCAGCAGGCCGATGGCCAGCACCATGCCGAACATGGTCAGCGTATTGATGGTGAAGCCGGCCAGGGCCAGCACGGCGAAGGCGCCCAGCAGCACCACCGGCACCGCCAGCGTCGGAATCAGCGTGGCCCGGAAGTTCTGCAGGAACAGATACATCACCAGGAACACCAGCACGATGGCTTCGCCCAGGGTCTTGAACACTTCCTCGATGGACAGGCTGACGAACGGCGTGGTGTCGTAGGGATACACCACGTCCATGCCGGCCGGGAAGAAGGGTTTCAGACCGGCGATGGTGGCGCGGATGGCCTTGGCGGTATCCAGCGCGTTGGCGCCCGGCGCCAGCTTGATGGCCAGGCCTGCCGCCGGACGGCCGTTGTACTGGCTGTCGATGGTATAGGACGACGCGTTCAGTTCGGTGCGGCCGACGTCGCGCACGCGCACTTGCGAACCGTCCGGGTTGACCTTCAGCAGGATATTGGCGAACTGCTCAGGCGTCTGCAGGCGCGACGGACCGATGATGGTCGCCGTCAGCTGCTGCCCGCGCACGGCGGGCAAGCCGCCCAGTTGGCCGCTGGAGATCTGCACGTTTTGCGCACTGATGGCGTTGACCACGTCCACCGTCGTCAGGCCATAGTTCAGCAGCTTGGCCGGATCCAGCCACACCCGCATGGCGTAGGACGAACCGAACAGCTGGAAGTCACCCACGCCATTGGTCCGGCTGATGGGATCCTGCACGTAGGACGCCACGTAGTCGGCCAAGTCGGCACGACTCATATTGCCGTCGCGCGAGATGAAGCCGGCCACCATCAAGAAGTTCTTGGTGGCCTTGGTCACGCGGATGCCCTGCTGCTGCACTTCCTGCGGCAACAAGGGCGTGGCCAGCGACAGCTTGTTCTGCACCTGCACCTGCGCGGTATCCGCGTTGGTGCCCTGGCGGAACGTGATCGTCATGGTCACGCTGCCGTCGGCCGAGCTTTCGGAGTACATGTACTCCAGCCCGTCGATGCCGTTCATCTGCTGTTCGATCACCTGCACCACGGTGTCCTGCACCGTTTGCGCGGACGCGCCCGGGTAGGTCACCTGGATGGCGATGGAAGGTGGCGCGATATTCGGATACTGCGAAACGGGTAGGCCGAAGATCGACAAGGCGCCCGCCAACATCATGACGATGGCGATCACCCAGGCGAATACCGGCCTTTCGATAAAAAACTTTGCCATGCTGCGGGCTCCTAGCGGGCTTGCGCCGCCGCGGCCGGAGCCGCCTTGTTCTGGTCGGCCGGCGCCGGATTGGCGGCGACTTCATTGGCCGTGACTTCCGCCCCGGGACGGATGGTCTGCAGTCCTTCGAGCACCACGCGATCGCCGGCTTTCAGACCGTCGGTCACCAGCCAGTTGCTGCCGATGGCGCGGTCGGTCTTGATTTCGCGCAGCTCGATCTTGTTCTCCGCGTTCACCAGCATCACGGTGGGCGAGCCGTTCTGGCTGCGCGCGACGCCCTTCTGCGGCACCAGCAGGCCTTGCTCCCTGATCCCATCGCTCAAACGGGCACGCACGAACATGCCGGGCAGCAGACGGTGGTCGGGGTTGGGGAACACCGCGCGCAGCGTGACGGCGCCGGTGCTCTGGTCGACGGTGACTTCGGAGAACTGCAGCTTGCCTTGCTGATTGAACTGGCTGCCGTCTTCCAGCGTCAGGCTGACCTGGGCCGCCTGGTCGCCTTCGGCCCGCTTGATCAAGCCTTTGTTCAATTGGTCCTGCAATCGCAGCAGTTGCGCGCTGGACTGCACGACATCGACGTAGATGGGGTCGATCTGCTGCACCGAAGCCAGCGCCGTGGTCTGGTTGGCGGTCACCAGCGCACCCTCGGTCACCGAGGAACGGCCGATGATGCCTTCGATGGGCGACAGCACGCGCGTGTAGACCAGATTGATGCGCGCCGTGTCGACAGCAGCCTTGGCCGATAGCACGTCGGCGGCCGCCTGGTCGCGCGTGGCGACGGCATCGTCATAGGTCTGGCGGCTGACGGCGCGCGTTTCGACCAGGGGCTTGTAGCGTTGAGCCAGCAAGGCGGCGGTCTTGACCGAGGCCTCGGCCCGCGCCAGCGCGGCGCGGTTGCTGTCCAGCGTCGCCTGGTACAGCGCGGGGTCGATCTGATACAGCTGCTGGCCGGCCTTGACGTTGCCGCCTTCGGTGAAGGTGCGCTTGAGCACGATGCCGTTGACCTGCGGCCGGACTTCGGCAATGCGATAAGCCGAGGTGCGCCCCGGCAATTCAGTGGTCAGCGAAACCGGCTGGGTCTTCAGGGTCACCACGCCCACCGTGGGCTTGGCGCCGCCCTGCGGCGCCGCATCTTGTTTACCGCACGCCGCCAGGGCGAGCGTGAGCGCAGCGATCGCCACTACCGCGCCCGTGCGCGCAGCGGTCTTGTTTTTCATCTGTAGCATTTCCTGGTTCCAACAAAAGCGGGGCTGGGACGCCTGCAGGCCGCAAGCCGATTGTGTCAACCGCTGATTAAGCTTTGTTTAAGCCAAATCAGCAAAGCCTAATTTTTACCACTTGTTCAATTTGCTGCGGTGCAAAAGGGTGCATTGTGCACTATTCCACTGGGCTAGCAAAGAAAAGGTCCTGCGAAAACATAGTTCCACTCATGGGATAATAGCGACATGAGCAAACAGTTACAAACTATGGAATTGTTCGTCGAGGTCGCTAAAGCGAAGAGCTTCAGCCGCGCTGCATTGGTCCTCGGCGTACCGAAATCCACCCTCTCAAGACAGGTGGCGGAGCTGGAACGTTCCCTTGGCCTACGTCTACTCAGCCGAACCACGCGAAAAGTGGAGCTGACCGACGCTGGCGAGCGCTATTTTGCCCGCTGCCAGCATATCGTGGCCGAGGCCCAGGTGGCTCATGAAGAAATCATGGATCTTGCGAGCACGCCCTTCGGCCCCCTGCGCGTGAACATGCCGGCGGACTTCGGCACGGACTTCCTGGCAGAAATCTTCATGGAATTTTCCTGCCGCTTTCCGGATGTGACGTTTCGCCTGGATCTGGCCGCGCCGGAGCATGCCGGCCAAGTGTTCCAGACTTGCGACGTCGCCATCGAAATCGGCGAGCAGCCGGCCCAGACCCGGATCGCGCGCCAGTTGGGTGTCATGTCCGCCCATCTTTACGCGGCGCCGCGCTATCTGGCCGAGCATGGCACGCCTACCCATCCCGCCGATCTGGCCGAACATGAATGCATCGAGTTCCGCGCCACCCAGGGGTCACGCGTGACCCGCTGGCCTTTGCACAGCCGAGGAGAACACATCGAGTTCCATCCCGGCAAGCGGTTTTCGCTGAACAGCACCGGCATGATCCGGCGCCTGGCCGTGCTGGGCGCGGGCATCGCCATCCTGGCCGAAGACAGCGCGCGCCCGGAACTGGCGGCCGGCACCTTGCGGCGCGTACTGCCGGATTGGGAAGCGGGACCTTTTCCGGTGTATGCGGTGACCGAGACGCGGCTGCTGCCGGCGAAGACGCGGATCTTTGTGGACTTCCTGGCGGAAAGGCTGCGCAGCGGCTTGAATCGAACGACCTGAGGTTCGACCGCAGCGTAAGCGGCTTGTGCGCCGTTTACCGGCACCTTGCTGCGTCTGTGTCGCTCTCACCCTGCGCCTTCGTGCCGCCGTTGACGTCATGCCTGCTGTCATGTCGAGCACAAACGGAACGTCAAATGTTGCGCCAGCGTCCGTCCAGCAGCCGAGGAACCGGCTTCCCATTGCCGCGACAAAATCGCTTTAGATTAATTGGGATAGAACCATGGGAAACCGAATCTCCGGAAACCTCGATAGCTCGCAAGCTATTTGCCCCGTCCAAGAAACAATGCCGGCCACTGGCGGCACGCAGCCCACCGTCACGAACGGACAGCAGCGCGCAACCTCGTCGGCGCCGCCCCCTGTGCCAAAGGAGCCGCAGAAGATAGCGGTGGCGTATTGGACGCCCAAAAGTGGAAATGTGGCCATTGTTCAGGATGTAGCGCCTACGGACGATGAGTTGTGCTCCGCCATGGAGACAGCTTACCTACACGCTTCGGGCGCAAAGGGTCTCGGTGCCTTAGGTTCGGCCGCTGCGTCCAACGTGCCAGCCTCCGGGCGCGAGGCATGGATGTGCATTGTGGACGCGTTCGAGAAAGAAGTCAGGGATTCGACGCGAGAACTTAAGAAGCTGGGAATGGAACTGCTGGAGGCCGGAGACTGGCCGACCGCCAGCGCGCTCATCCTCACCCTGAAGTCCTTGGTCGCTTCGGGAGCGGAGCACGAGGTGTGCATGCAAAGTCTCGAAGCGCTCCTGACGCAGTTGGTCGAACCCGACAAGACGGAAGTGGCCGGCTTTTTATCGGACTTGCGCGCTCCGCGGGTCGAGCGCCCAAAAATCGATATTGCAGCCCTCCGCGCGGAGGCTGAATTACGCGCCCAGGCTAGCGATGACGAAACGCCAGTACGTAAAGTCAGAAATTGCGTAGCACGCTGGAGGACGGCCGGGGGGGCCAACGTAGGACACGTCACGTCAATTATCAAGGAACTGTCGGAAGAGCTGGCGTATCGGGTGCGCAACGCCTAGGCCCTGGCAACTATGAGCCGTACTTGGATGGGAGGCGAAGGCAGCCCGCCCTTACCCGCTCCGCTCGCGCGCAATAACGCAGCAAGCGTGCTCTCCCCTCGGGGAGAGCACATTCTCTTCGTGCGTAGCGTCAAGTCTGGCTGACGCGTAGGGCCTGGAACTGTCCACGCGCCGCCGGCGAAACCGGCAGACACTATCTGCGCGGATCTAGAATTTTTCGTGATCCTGCAGATAGCGCCACTGGCCCAGGGGCAGGTCGGCCAGGGCCACGCGGCCGATACGCACGCGCTTCAGGCCCACGACTTTCAGGCCGACCAGCTCGCACATGCGCCGGATCTGGCGTTTCTTGCCTTCCTTGAGGATGAAACGCAGCTGGTCATCGTTCTGCCACTGCACGTGCGCGGGGCGTAGCGCCTTGCCGTCCAGCGCCAGGCCGTGATTGAGCAGAGCCAGGCCATCAGGCCCCAAGCGGCCCTGCACCCGCACCAGGTATTCCTTTTCGACATCGGAGTCTTCGCCGATCAGATGCTTGGCGATACGGCCGTCCTGGGTCAGCACCAGCAGGCCCGTGGAGTCGATGTCGAGCCGGCCGGCCACGGCCAGCCCCTGCAGATGGGCACGCTCGAAACGTAGCGGCGCACGGTCGTTGGCGGCGCGGCTGCGGGGGGTGACCAGCACCACCGCGGGTTGATAGCCGCCTTCCGCCTGGCCGGACACGTAGCCGATCGGCTTGTTGATCAATATGGTCACCCGCGAGGTCTGGCGCGCCTGCGCGGCACGTTCCAGCGTGATGACCTGGTCGGGGAAGGCGCGTGCGCCCAGTTCGGCGACGACCACGCCGTCGACCCGGACCCAGCCGCGCTCGATATAACTGTCGGCCTCGCGGCGTGAACACAGCCCGCGTTCGGACATGAGCTTGGAGATGCGTACTTTTTCCATTGGGACGGAGGCGGGTAAAACCGGCATTTTACGTGGTGCGCGGATACATGGGGCGCTGGTGGCCTGCGGACGGACCCGCCGCGCCCTGCGCGGCCGCCCGCCGACAGGCTGGCCGGCTGCCGTCGGAGCGGAAGACTGGCGTCGCGGCGGAACTGAATCGTCTTTGCGGGTCCGAAACTTACTCCATCTCAACGGGAGTAAACGTCATGCCGAGCCAAATCTCAGGAAACAGCAACGCCTTACAGAACACCGGCAATATCGATCGAGCGGACGCCGGACATCCACCGGCGGGTACTGCCGATGGTCCGGTCGGCGCCAGAGACAGCCAGCCGCGCGCGGGCCTGACGATGCAGTCCGCTGCGGGAAACACGGCCCCGCGCGCGGTCTTGGAAGCCCTGCCCTCGAACGCAAGAGCGAATGCAAGGGTGGATATGGCGGCCGCGGAGACGCCTGTAAGCGCGCGTGTGCGTGCCCCTCTGCCACCCGCCCCGCCGGCGATCATGGACATGCCGGCGGACGTTGAGATGGCGGTCGAGGACAGCATCATCATTCCCCCGACCAGCCAGGCGCGCCAGGAACGCATCGCGCAATTGGAGACCCAAGTGGACGAGCTTAGAACCTCAAATACCGCCGCGCAGCGTCGCATCGAGGCCCAAAGACGGGCACTCGAGGATATACGGGCAGCCAGGCGTGCCCTTGAGGGCAACGCGAACCAAAGGCAGGTACTCGAAGCGATGCAAGCTGCAAGCCGTGCCCTTGACGGATCAGCGCCAGATCTGGGGTGACACGGTCACCTCGCCGCCCGGCGCGGTGACATACAACTCGCCGTCCTGCACGTTCACATGCAGATCCATGGTGCGCTGGGCCAGCCGGCCCAGCTCCTGGGTCGCGGTGGAGGGGAAATAGACCACGTTCAGGTTGCGTGTCCGCTCCAGCTTATTGCGGATACCGTTCCACCAGATATCGCTGGCATGGCCATAGCAATACACCACCACGCGGTCGGCGCGGCCGCAGGCCTTGAGCAGGCGGCGCTCGTCGGGCTGGCCGATTTCAATCCAGGTCTGGATGGACCCCGTCAGGTCCTTGCGCCAGAGATCCGGCTCATCGGCCTCGCTCAAGCCCTTGGTGAACGCCAGCGTGTCTTCGGCGTCGGCGTTGATGGCGTAGGCCAACAGACGCACCATGAGCCGTTCGTCCGTTTCCGAAGGATGGCGCGCCACGGTGCAGGAATGGCTGCCGTAGTAATGCCGGTCGCCGTCCGCGATATGCAGATCGGCCTTGTAGATGGTGGCGCGCAATGCCATGCACGAAGATCCAAAGAACGCGCCCATGCCGGCGCAAGGGCGTAATCATAGCCGGTGATGGCTGACACTCGATTTTGCAGTGCGGCGTGGGCACGGGATAATACGGTGCCATGAAGACTCCACATCTGCCCGCGGGTGGCTGGTTGCCCGCCGTCCCTCCCCGTCTTACCGCCGTTCAAAAATATTGGTTGTTCCGCCCCGGCGCCTTGACGGCCGGCCTGCGTCAGCTGGGCGAAATGCGCCTGCGCGTGCTGGCCGAGTACGCCGAAGGCGCGCGGCCCGACGAAGCGCTCGCATTGCGCGTGGCGCCGGGCGCGGCGGTCTGGGTGCGGGAGGTCCTGATGTCGGTGGACGGCATCGACAGCGTGGTCGCCCGCAGCATCACGCCACTGGCGGCATCGCGTGCCATGTGGCAAGGCATGCGGCGGCTGCGCACGCGGCCGCTGGCCGACATGCTGTACCACGACAGCAGCGTGCGTCGCTCCCCTTTCGTCTGCCGCCGCCTGGCATCGCCGGTGCCGTTCCATCGCACCGCCTCTGGCGTGGCGCACGCATCGGGTGAAGCAGGCACATCGCGCGTAGCCGGCGTATCAAACGCATCGGGCGTATCAAGCGCATCGGACGTGTCGGACACACCAGGCGTGGCAGGCGCGGCAAGCGTATCGGCGTCGGGCCAGCTCTCCGCCCCGGTTGTACTCGCGCGCCGCTCCGTGTTCTGGCGCATGGGACAACCGCTGCTGGTCGCCGAAGGCTTCCTGCCCGGCTTCTGGGAACGCGCCCGCATCCTGCACGACTCCCGCTATCCGGTCCGCCGGAACTGAAGCGCACAGACTGGTCCATAGATAACTCCATCCGACCAGGAGTGATCGCCATGAGACCCGCCATTTCCGCAAACAGCAACGTCCCGCCGCCGTCTGGCATCGTCGATCGAGACATTGCGGGGCCAGCAGCGACGGGCACCGCCGGCGCACCGGTGCGCGCTTCCGCCGGCCAGCCGCGTGCCAGCGCATCGTTACAGCCTCAGGCGCAGGGTTCCAGCGTAACGCCGGGCTTTCCCATCGTGCAGGAAGGCGACGCTGCTCCCGCCGACCACGCCATGATGACAATCAAAATGCGCGCTCCGCAAGACGACTTCCTGCAGAAAGTGGCCGCCGCAGCCGAGATAAGCTACGCATGTGAAATCAAGCTGCTGGAGGCCGAGGTAGAAGCACGCACAAAAGAACAGGAAGCCCTCGAGGCTGAGGTCAAGGCCCTCAGGCTCGCGTGCGCGAAACAGCAGACGCGCGAAGCGAACGCCCCCAGCCAGTGAGCTGACTCCCCCGCTTTACCACATCAACGCCGGCGAGATGAACACCAGGACATCCGCCTGTACCTTGTCCGCCGACACCGTGACAGGCTGCCCCTCGGGCGCCGGCCCGCCCCGCGCATAGGGAATGTAATCAAAGCACCACGCGTGTCTGATCCTCCCGCCCAGGGCGCTGGCCAGCTCGTGAAGCAGCTTGCCCTCCCTGGTCTGACGGATGAACCTATCCACGGGCACATGCTGCCAAGGGATACTGGCGCCGCTTCCGCCACCATGGGGCGCGATCGCATTGGCGCCCAACCATCGCGTCAGACCGGCATCGATATCGACCAGCTCCAGGGTCGCTATTTCCGCTGGATCGATTTCCGGACAGGACAACAGCTGGCGCAGCACGACATCGCTCACCGAATAGTTGTCCGTGTCCTGTTGCCCGTAGCCCCCCTGCAGGCGCAAGGTACCCCGGGTGATGTGATTGACGAAATGGCGCCCGGGCCGTTCGCGATCCAGGGACATCATGTGGAACCAGGTCGCCCCCGTGCTCGTTTCGGCGATGACCAGACGCGCTTGCAGTAGCGGCTCCGCTCGATGGAGCGCGCTCCTCCCCAGCGCCGATAGCCGCAATGGCACAGGCGAGCAGTAACTTGCGTGCTGCAACTTGGCGGCCTCCCGCTCGAAGGCGTCGTTCACCAAGTGGATTTTCCACGCCAGCACGCCGATGTCAGGCAAATCGCGCTGGAGAACCGTTCCTTCCAACCCGGTCGGCCCCGTCCCTTGCACCAAGCCATCCCACTTGCATATGGCGGCAGCCCAAATCGCGCGGTTAGCGATGGCGGCGATCGCTGTCAGCGCTTTGTGGCTCGACGTTCTCCGCAAGATGAGCAGTGCGTTAAGCGTCCGATTCCACAGGGCTTCATTGTGAGCGCCGACCAGCTCCCTGCTTGCTTCATCGAAGATGCGCGACGTGATGGCATCCACTTCCGGGCCGATGTGCCCGGTGTCCTCGTTCCAGTAGTCGCACAGCGCGGACCAATCGATATCGCTTTTAATCAACGCCTCCGCCAATTCCTCGTGTACCGGGGTGGCGCGCACACTGAAAGCTGGCGCCTCCATTCGTAACGGCCCGGCCTGCTCCGCAGGCGTTGCGCGCATCGCAAGTGTCGGATCCTGTCGAAAGCCAGCCCTGAGGTCGAACACTTCCTGTTGCGGTGCGCGCCCTAGGCGTAGCACCGCCCTACTCGCTCCGGGCCGTCCTTCAAAGGACATCGCACCATCGGTGGCGGTTTGCGCCGTACGGTGCACGCTGGCGTCGAGCGCAATCCTCGGCACGGCGTTGTCCGAGCCGATCGAACAAGGAAACATAGGACGTTCTCCGGATAGAGTGAAAAATTGGGCACATAGGCCGTGCGTAAGTACGCCCGGGGCTGGCATCGTTCCCAGCAAAGGCAACCCCGGATGCTCCGATGCCGAAAGCCGCCCTGATGCGCGGGAACTAAAGCGCCTGCACTGGTCCGAAATTGACTCCATCCCAACAGGAGTCTTTGCCATGCCCGCCCCCATCTCCGGAAACAGCAACGCCCTGCCGCACACCGACGGCGTCAATCAAAGCGGCGCGGATTCAACGCCCCCGCGCGACGCCGGCACGCCGGTACGCGCCACGGACGGCCACCCGCGCGCGAGCGCATCGTTGCAGCCCCAACCTGCACGCTCGACCGTATCGGCTGGCATGCCCGCTACGGCAGGAAATGACGCTGAGCCAGCCGGCTATGCCAGTGCGTCCGCCGGCAATCGCGCAGCGACCCTCAGCATCGAGGACAAGGTGTTGGAAACAGTGAAGAGACAGTTTCCAGAAGACGTCGACGCATATCTTGAACGCCGTCGCGAAAGTCTGGACCAGCTCGCACAAACAAGGGAGACCGCCTCGGCCGCCGAGGCGTCCTTGCATGCGAGTACGTCCAGCGTCCCGCCGCCAGGCTCTCCCAGCGTGAACGTGAATACGCCAGCGCAGGTCGCTACGCCGACCGACCTCAACGATGCCATTCGCGCAAGGCTCGAGACACTCGCGACGTTGGCGGGGCAGTACGAAGAGGTAATACATTTGCAGCATGTGAGTGCGATCCTGGCCGCGAAACATCAAGCTACGATCAATGCCTTGGAACATAATGCTATGGTCGCGTTAGCGCACGGCAGGCCCGACATTGCTGAATCGGTCATCACGCAGCTATACGCCGTCGCCGACGAGTGCAGCGGCGTACCCCACCTCAATGCCGCCCGGGAGACAGCTCTCACTACCGCGGACAGGCTGGTGCAAGCGGTGACGAGCTGGAGAGAGGAAGATGAATCCACTCCCCAGGATGTCCACCCCTGATCAGCGCAAGGCCGGCGCGATGAACGCCAGGACATCGAGCCGAACCCCCTCCGCGCTAGCGGTGGCAGGCTCCCCTTCAGGCACCGGCCCACCCCAGGCATGCGGCAAGTAGTCGAAACTCCATACGTGCCTGACCTCCTTGCCAAGCGCGTGGGCAAGCTCACGCACCACGCGCCCTTGCTCGGTCTCCTCGATGAAAAGATCCACGGGTATATCCTGCCAGGGAATGCCGTTGCCGACGTCCAGGCCCTTATACGCGGACGCATGCTCGCTCACCCACCGAATCAGATCGTTGTCGACGTGAACCAGCTCGATCATCGAGATCTCGGCGGGATCGATTTGCGCTTCCAGTGACAACAGCTGGTACAGCACGACATCGCTCAAGGAATACTCTTTCGTGTTCTGCTGCCGTTCGTAGTCCCGCAACCTGATGATGCCGCGGAAGAAATCGTTGGCGTAGTAGTGGTTGGGCCTTTTGCGATCCACGGACATCATCTCGAACCAAGTCGTATTCGTGCTGGTGTCCGTGACCGTCTTGCGCGAGTGCAGAAGCGGTTTGCCGCGCGCAAGGGCGCGCTTGCCGACCGCCGATCTGTGCAATGGCTTGACCTGAACATATATTGCTGATCGCAAGCGGATGGTCTCCAGTTCATAGGCTTCCTGCACCAATTCGGCTTTCCTCGGTATCACGGCAATGTCGGGCGTGTCGCGCTTGGAGACATCAAAGCTCAGCCCATCGGGTCCCGGCCACTGCACCCAGTGTTCCCAATTCCGCATGGACTCCTCCCAATTCGCCATACCGTCACTGGCAATATCCAAAGCCGCTTCCGCGGCCTTGCGGCCCGGCCTTTTCATCAAGCCCTCCAGGGCGAGTTGGAATCGCATCCACAATTCCCTGTTCTTGCCCGTGACCAACGATTTCGTCTTGTTATCGAAGAGGCGTGCCTGGACCACATTCAGATGCCGGTCCCGAAGCCTGCGCATCTTCTTCTGCAAGCCTTGCTCCACCTCTTGTATCCGCGCGAGGATTCCGGCGTCATCATCCACGGTCAATTGTGCGATTGCGAGCGCCTCCGCGGCCAAGGTCTCGTACTCGTCCTTGAGTTTCTGCACCTCCGGGCCAAGGCCCTTGCTATCTCTTTCCCAATGCCCCCGCAGGGCGGCCCAATCGATATCGCTGTCAAGAAGCTTGGCCTGCAGGTCGCTGGCCAATAGTTTGCGACCCGCCTCGCCGAAGACTGCCGCCGCGCCGGCGGACCTGCCTTCAGGCGCGCCCACCGGTACGGGAACGGTCTGCCCTGCCAGCGGGGCGCGCAGGGACACCACCGAAGCCGGCGTGATGCCAGCCATCAGTTCGACGGCTTGCCGTTTCGGCGCAGGTCCTTCGTTCAGTCCCGCTCTGCGCGTTCCCGCCTTGCCGTTCAAGGGAATAACAGTCGTATTGGCGGCTGGCGTTGCGCCGGGCAACTGGTCGTCAGACCAAATCGTCAACGCGGCATCGCCCGCGTTGATGGATATGGAAAACATCAGGCTCTCTCTGGATGGCTGAAAGGGTACGCAGGTCCCGAGGTAGCATGAGTACTGGCGGAACCACCTTCGTTCCAGCTCCGGGCAAGCCGGTCACCGCTTGCAATGCGGCGAAGTCCATGCCTTCCAGCAGGCGGCAGGAACCAAACCGACTATCACGCCTGGTGAACCCTGGCATTGGCCGTGTTCAGCTTGGCCTTGGCTCTGGCCATGGCCTTGGATTTCTTGGGTCTGGACTTGGTCGGCGCGGAGGCGATGAACAACAGAATATCCGCCCGCATTTCCTGCGCCGAAGCGGTGGCAGCTTGCCCCTCCAACGCCGGCGCACCCGCGGCGGACGGCAGGTAATCGATGCACCATGCCTGTCTGATCTCCTTGCCTAGCGCGTGTGCAATCTCGCGGGCCAGGCCTCCTTGCGGGGTGTCGTTGACGAAACGAGCCACCGGCACGTGCTGCCAGGTGATGCCGCTGCCGATTCCCTGGGGGGCGCTTGCGTGGATAGCCAGCCAACTGAGCACATCCCGGCCCACATCGACGAACTCCAGCGTCGTGATGTTGGCAGGATCCATTTCCTTGAGCGACAGCAACTGGTACAGCACCACATGGCTCAGGTAATACTCCGCGTTGCGCGGCGTGCAATTCTCATGGAACTGAATGATGCCCGGTGAAAAATGATTGATGAAACTATGCCCAGGGCGTTTGCGATCCATGGACACCATCTTGAACCAGGTCATCGCCGTGCTCGTATCCTGGACGGCAAGGCGGGCGTGCAGTAACGGCTTTGCGCGCCTGAGGGCGCCCTTGCCTATCGTCGTTTGGTCCAGCGGCAGGATCGGGTGAGACCCCTTGGATAGCAATTGCTGGTTTTCCAGGACTTGGGCACCAAGCAACAACTCGACCTTCCTGGCCATCCTCTGGATGGCGAACGCGTCGAACTCGGCAAGCTCCACGCGCCCGCCCTTCGCTTCGACCTGCTGTGCCACGCCCTCCCACAGGCCAATCATCCCGGCCCAATACTCCATGGCCCGGCGTGCAGTCGCGAATGCAAGATCCACGATCTTGTCATCCGACACTGATTGCAACGCGAACAGCTCCTCTACGAAGCGATTCCACAGTTCTCTGTTGTGAAAACCAACCAGCGCTTTCGTCCTGTCATCGGCAAGGCGATTCTTGACAACCCTGATCCGATGCTCCGCCAATATTTGAATGTCCTCCTGCAAGCTATTCTTGCGCTTCTTCGCCGTGGCGCGCAGTTTGGCGAGCTTGGTGGCATTACCCTTGGCCAATGCCGCCGCACTACGAAGCGTGGCGGGCAATCCCTTGAGTTCGGCACTCAACCTCCTGATTGTCGGACCTAATTCCCCCACATCTATTTCCCAGTATTTGATCAGAGAGGCCCAATCGATATCGCTGTCCAGAAGCGCCTCCACCAGAGCATCGTCCAAGGGGATGTCGCGGTTCAAGCCGAGTCCTTGTGCAGTCGTTGGTGACTCGCCGGACTGCCCCGCGAGGGAGGCGCGCATGGGATGCGCCGGATCCTGCGGGACTCCCGCCGCCATGTCGACCGTTCGCGCGTACGAGGTAGGGCCTTGGCCGGATCCCGCTCTGGAAGTACCCGCCTGCGCTTCAAAGGCAATCGCCCCGAGGGTGCCGGCTCGCACCGCGACGGGAAAATCATCGCCAAGGGGAACCATAGGCGCGGCAGTGCCCGCGCTGGTCGTGGAAGAAAACATCGGGCGCTCTCCGGATACGCTGGAAGAAATCGCGCTCGCGTGCCTGCTTGCGGTATCCGCGCAGCACAGCGCCACGCGCGTACACACACAACACGCGGCTGAATCAACCGCGCATGCGTGCGTACCCTCCCATCGGACTTTGTTCCAGCACTGGAAAAAGCGCTGAAGACCGCCATCGCGGCGGCTCGACAAGAAAACGCCGCCTGCGTGGCGACGCTAGGCGGCGTAAAAAAGCGACTACGCGAGATCCTGAATCGGCGTCAATAAACCCCAACCGTGTGCCGGGCCACGTAGTGGCCGGGACCCACCTCCACCAGCGGCGCGACCACCGGCTCGTCGCCCACCTTGCGCACCGGGCTGGGAATCTCGTCGACCAGCAGCGAACGCTGGCGATGACGGCGCTGGGGATCGGCGATAGGCACCGCCGCCATCAGCTTCTTCGTGTACGCATGCTGGGGATTCTCGAAAATGGCGCGGCGCGGGCCGATTTCGACGATCTGCCCCAGGTACATCACGGCCACACGGTGGCTGATCCGTTCCACCACCGCCATATCATGCGAAATGAACAGGAAGGACACACCCAGCTCGCGCTGCAGGTCCAGTAGCAGATTGACGATCTGCGCCTGGATCGATACATCCAGGGCCGAGACCGATTCATCGGCGATCACCACCTTGGGATTCAAGGCCAGTGCACGCGCGATACACACGCGCTGGCGCTGACCGCCGGAGAATTCGTGCGGATAGCGGCTGATCATCTCCGGCAGCAGGCCGCATTTGTCCATCAGCCAACGCACGCGATCCTGGGCCGCCTTGCCCTTGGCCACGCCATGGATCAGCAGCGGCTCCATGATGGAATCGCCCACGGTCATGCGCGGGTCCAAGGAGCCGAAGGGATCCTGGAAGATGAACTGGATGTGGCGGCGCAATGTCTGCATGGCGGCGCCCCGCAGCGCGCCGATGTCGCGCCCGTCGAACTGGATGGAGCCGCCCTGGCTCTTGACCAGTTGCAGCAACGACCGACCCGTCGTGGTCTTGCCGCAGCCGGACTCGCCAACCAGCGACAGCGTCTCGCCGGGATACAGATCGAAGCTGACCTGCTCCACCGCGTGGACGCGACGCTGCACACGGCCCAGCACACCGCCGGCGATGTCGAAGCGCGTGACCAGGTCGCGAACCTTCAGCACGGGGCCGTTCTCACGTCGTACCGTGCTCGCCGCAGCTTCGATCACCGGCTTGCCTGCGGGCGGCTCGCCCGATTCACCCTGCGCGACCGCGGCAGGCGTAGCGACGGATTCGACCGTCGTGGCAGCGTCAAAGTCGGCAAACTCGGCAGCCAAAGCGGAGATCGCCGCAGCGGCCGGGGCGGGCGCTGCGCCAACGGTACCGGCCGCTGGCGGCACATCGCCGACCTTCAACAGCGGAAAAGGCGCCGGCTCGTCCGTACCATGCATCGCGCCCAGGCGCGGCACCGCGGACAGCAACGCACGCGTGTAGACGTGGCGCGGATGGGCGAACACGTCATCGGACCCGCCCTCTTCCACCTTGTCGCCGCGATACATCACCAGCACGCGATCCGCCACCTCCGCCACCACGCCCATGTCGTGGGTGATGAAGATCACGCCCATGTCCATCTCTTCCTGCAGTTGACGGATCAATTGCAGGATCTGCGCCTGGATGGTGACATCCAGCGCCGTGGTCGGCTCGTCGGCGATCAGCAGTTGCGGCTTGCACGACAGCGCCATGGCGATCATCACGCGTTGACGCATGCCGCCCGACAACTGGTGCGGATAGCGGTCCAGCACCGACTTGGCCTCGGGAATCCGCACGCGTTCCAGCATGCGCAGGGCTTCGGCCCGCGCGGCGCCGGCGTCCAGGTTCTGGTGCAGTTGCAACGCCTCGGCGATCTGCCGGCCCGACGTGAAGCTGGGGTTCAGCGAGGTCATCGGCTCCTGGAAGATCATGGCCACGTCGGCGCCGCGCACGCGCTGCAGCGTCTGCTCCGACGCGGCGGTCATGTCCAGGACTTCATTATTGCGGCGGCGCAGGTGGATGCTGCCGTTGGCGATGCTGCCGCCGCCATACTCCACCAGGCGCATCAAGGCCAGCGACGTCACCGACTTGCCGGAACCGGATTCGCCTACGATGGCCAGGGTCTCGCCCCGGTCCACATGGAAGGAAACATTGCGCACCGCTTCCACGGTGCGCTCATGGGTCTTGAAGCGCACGGTCAGGTCCTCGACCTGCACCACGCGCTGAGTATCGATCATGGCCATGGTATTTACTTGTCCTGACGCGGATCCAGGGCGTCGCGCAAGCCGTCGCCCAACAGGTTGAATCCCAGCACCGCCAGGAAAATCGCCGAGCCCGGGAAAATCGACATCCAGGGCGCCTGCGTCATGAAATTCTTCGCCGTGTTCAGCATCGAGCCCCAGGACGGATTGGGCGGTTGCAGGCCCAGGCCCAGGAAGGACAGGCTGGCCTCGGCGATGATGGCCGTGGCGATGGTGATGGTGGCCTGCACGATCAAGGGGGCCATGATGTTGGGCAGCACATGGCGCACGAGGATGCGGGTATCCGATGCACCCAGGGCGCGGGCGCTCTGCACGTAGTCCTCGCTGCGCACGGCCAGTGCCTGTCCGCGCGCCAGGCGCACGAACTTGGGTGCCGCCGACACACCGATGGCGATCATGGCATTGACCAGGCTGGGCCCGAGAAACGCGGCCAGCGCGATCGCCAGGATCAGGAAGGGAATCGCCAGCAGGGCCTCGGTCACGCGCGAGATCACGCTGTCGGTCCAGCCGCCGAAGTAGCCGGCCGCCAGCCCGAAAGGCACGCCCACCACCATGGCGATGACCACGGACGCCAGGCCCGCCATCAAGGACGCACGGGCACCGTAGACCATGCGGCTGAAGATATCGCGGCCCAGCTCGTCGGTGCCCAGCCAGAAATTGGCCGAGGGCGCCTTGCGGATGGTCGAGAAGCTGGTCTGGAAAGGATCGTGGTTGGCGATCAGCGGCGCCAGGATGGCGACCACCACGAAGAACAGCACGATCGCCGCGCCCACCATGGCGATGCGATTGCGTTTGAATTTGCCCCAGGCCCGGTTGCCGCTACGTGGCGGCACAGTGGGCGCGGGTGCGGCGGAAGTTGCGCTCATGAGTGCCTCAGACGGGGATTGACGACGATATAGAGAATGTCGGCCAGCAGGTTCATCGCGATGAAGCCCACGGCCACGCACAGCACCACGCCCTGCACCACCGCATAGTCGCGGTTGAACACGGCGTCGACCACCAGCTTGCCAAAACCGGGGATGGTGAACACTTGTTCGGTCAGCACGGCACCCGCCAGCAGTTCACCGAACAGCAGCGTGACCAGGGTGATGATGGGCATCAGCGCATTGCGCAAGGCATGGCGCAACACCACATTGCGCGGCGACACGCCCTTGGCGCGCGCGGTGCGCACGTAGTCGGCGCCCAAGGCTTCCAGCATGGACGAACGCGTATGGCGCATCAAATAGGCCGCCAGCGATGTCGACAGCACGATGGCGGGCATCAGCATGGTCTTCATCGACAGCCAGAAATCCTCGCTGGGCGACACATAGCCGGACGCCGGCAGCCAGCGCAACTGCACGGACACCACCATGATCAGGATGATGCCCAGCCAGAAATTGGGTATGGACATGCCGGAGAGCGCCGCCACGTTGGCGCCGTACTCCGTGAGCTTGCCCTTGCGCACGGCCGCCAGGATGCCTGTTGGTATCCCCACGATCAAGGCCAGCACCATGGCCATGGCGGCCAGTTGCAGGGTCACGGGCAGCTTCTGGGCGATGAGCTCGGTAACGGGCACGTCGGTGCGCAGGGACTTGCCCAGGTCGCCGGTCAGCACCTGCTTGACCCAGGCCACGTATTGCACGGGCATGGGGTCGTTGAGGTGGTATTTCTCGCGCAGATAATCGAGAACGGCGGGGTCGCGTTCTTCACCGGCCAGGGTCAGCACCGGGTCGCCGGGCAGGAGTTTTTGCAGCGTGAACACGATGATCGACACCAGTATCAGTGTCGGTATCGCGACGATCACGCGACGCAGGATGAGCTTGATCATGGGTGAGACCGCATGGGTAAGACCTGAAAAATGCTAAACGCGCGGGATCTTCCCACGGGGGAAGACGCCGCGCGCCAAAGCTTGCTTTACTTCTGGGCGAAGGAAACGCCCTTCAGACGGATCATGCCGTCGGGGTACGGCATGAAGCCCTGGACCTTGCGCTGCATCGCGAAAGGCCACGGCTGGAAGTACAGGAAAGTATCGGCCACGTCCTTGCGCAGTATCGTCTGGGCCTGGTCGTACAGCGCCTTGCGTTTGGCCTCGTCCGGCACCTTGCGGGCATCGAACAGCAGCTTGTCGACGTCGGCGTTGCAATACTTGCCGTCATTCAACTCGCCATTGCAGCTGACGAACTGGGTGATGTTGCCGTCGGGATCGGGACGGCCGGACCAGCCGCGCAACGCCACTTCGAAGTTGCCGTTGTGCATCTGGCCCAGCAGCGCGGCGTAGTCGGTGGGACGCAGGCTCAGCTCGATGCCGGCTTCACGCACCATGGCCTGGATCATTTCGGCGATCGCGGCGGTGGTGGTGTTGTTGCCGAAAGCGAGTTCGCCCTTGACCTGCGGCTTGCCGGCTTCCTTGAGCAGCGCCTTGGCCTTTTCGACGTTGCGCTTGACCAGCGGGAACTTGTCGCTGTGGAAGGGGCTGGCCGGCGGGAACGGCTGGTTGGCCGGCTCGTAGATGCCGCCGCCCACCACTTCGTTGATGGCGTCGCGATCCAGCGCCAGCTCGAATGCTTCGCGCACGCGCGGGTCGCGGAAAGGGTTGCTTTCCGCGCGCTTGCCATTGTTCGAGTTGAACACCACTTCCTGAAAGCCCAGGCCGGCCACCGACGAGAAGTGCAGGCTGGCGTCCTTCTTGACGTCCGGCGCGTCCGACGGGCTCAGGCGCTCCAGCATGTCCAGGCCGCCGGCGCGCAGGTTCTGCAAACGCACGGTGGTGTCGGGAATGGGCAGGAAGGTGATGCGGCTGAAGTGGTAGTCCTTGGCGTCGTAGTACTTGTCGAACTTGTCCAGCACGATACGGTCGTTCTGCACCCGCTCGACGAACTTGTACGGGCCCGAACAGATCGGCTTGCGGCCTACCGCATTCGGATCCTTGGGATCGAAGGACGCGGGAGCCAGCATCATGCCGGCGCGGTCGCTGAGCTGGGCCAGCAGCGTGGCGTCGGGACCCTTGAGCGTGAGCACCAGGGTTTCGGCGTCAGGCGCGTCCACCTTGTCGATCGACGCCAGCTCGCCCTTGCGGAAGCTGTCGGGCAAGGTGCGGGCACGGTCCAGGTTGGCCTTGGCGGCGGCGGCGTCGAACTTGCTGCCGTCATGGAACACCACGTCCTTGCGCAGCTTGAACGTGAGCACCGTGTTGTCGGTGTTCCAGTTCCACGAGGTCGCCAACTGCGGCACGATGTGCAGGCGCGGGTCGATGTCGACCAGCTTGTCGCACAAGGAAGTGAAGACGATGCGGCCGACGTAGGTGCGCGCGCGCACCGGGTCGAGCACGTCCGGATCTTCCTGCAGGCCGATGCGGATTTCCTGGGCCAACGTGGCGCCCGAGGCCAGCATCAGGACCGCGGCGCCGATGGCGCTTGCCAGTTTTTTCATTTTTCCCGATCCCCTAAGTGTTAACGGTCGAACACGGTTTCAGAAACCGACGGCCTGGCCGTCGCGGCGGCTATCGCTGGCGGCGACGTAGCCCAGGTCATGGTCGTTTTCCGACATGCGCCAGATGAACTGGCCGGAGCCGAAGTCCATATAGGGGTCGTTCACGCTCTTCAGCACGTGGCCCAGGTTCTTCAGGCCCTCCACGGTGCTGACGGGCATGGTCGATTCCAGGTCCAGCGTGAAGTCGCGGTTGACCTTCCAACGCGGCGCGTCGCAGGCGGCCTGCGGGTTCTGATGATAGTCCAGCATGCGCGAGACTGTCTGCAAATGGCCCTGCGGCTGCATGTCGCCACCCATGACGCCGAAGCTCATGACGGGTTTGCCGTCACGTGTCAGGAAGCCGGGGATGATGGTGTGGAAAGGACGATGGCCGCCCTTCACCACGTTGGCCGCCTTCGGGTCCATGGAGAAACCGACGCCGCGGTTCTGCAGGCTGATGCCGGTGCCCGGTACCACCACGCCCGAGCCGAAGCCCATGTAGTTGGACATGATGAAGGACACCATCATGCCGCTTTCATCGGCGGTGGTCATGTAGATGGTGCCGCCGGCGTGCGGGCGGCCCGCGGCGAATTGCGTGGCGCGGTCCAGATTGATGAGCTTGGCGCGGGAGGCCAGGTAGGCGTCGTCGAGCATCTGCTCGGGCGTCACTTCCATGGAGCGCGGGTCGCCGACGTATTTGTACAGGTCGGCGAAGGCCAGCTTCATGGCCTCGATCTGCAGATGCTGGGCGCGTACCGAATCCAGCGGCAGGCCGGCCTGGTCGAAGTGGTCGAGCATGCCCAGCGCCATCAGCGCGGCGATGCCCTGGCCGTTCGGGGGAATTTCGTGCACTTCGTAGCCGCGGTACTTGCGCGAGATGGGCTTGACGAAGTCGGGACGGTAGTTGCGCAGGTCGTCCAGGGTCATGGCGCCGCCATTGGCCTTGCTGTGCGCGACGATCTTGGCGGCGATTTCGCCTTCGTAGTAGTCGCGGCCCTTGCTTTCCGCGATGCGACGCAGGGTCCAGGCGGCTTCCGGAATGCGGAAGTGCTCGCCGACGCCGGGGGCGCGGCCGTTGGGCATGAAGGCCTCGGCGAAGCCGGGCTGGTCCTTCAGTTCGGCGGCGGCGGCTTCCCACTTGCGCGCGGTGATAGGCGGCACGGAATAACCGCGCTCGGCCACTTCGATGGCGGGTTCGAACAGGGTTTCGAAGGGTAGCTTGCCGAATTTCTCGTGCAGGGCAGCCCAGCCGGCGACGGCGCCGGGGACGGTGACGCTGTCCCAGCCTCGCTTGGGCTGGACGGCCAGGCCGTCCTTGCCGGTGCCGTACTTGTTCTTGAAGTAGTCGACGTTCCAGGCGGCGGGCGCCACGCCGGAAGAATTCAGGCCTTGCAGTTCCTTGCCGTCCCACACGATGGCGAAGCAATCGCTGCCCAGGCCGCAGGAGACCGGTTCCGTCAGCGCGATGGTGGCGGCCGCGGCGATGGCGGCGTCGATGGCGCTACCGCCCTTGAGCAGCATGCGCAGGCCGGCTTGCGCGGCCAAAGGATGCGACGTCGACACGATATTGCGGGCGAACAACGGCGCGCGAATGGTCGGATAAGGGTTTTCCCAGATGAAATTCTTCATATGACGCTCGGCAGGAAGTAAATGGCGTGGGTCAAGCAAACCACGCAAGGTACACGCGTGATTTAATTAAATCAATTTGATTTTTTGTTGTGTCATACAAGAAAAGTTTATGAGTCATAGAGGGGTCTTATTTGCCTGCGGCGGGCACCTACCGGTGAGGAGGGCGCGGCCTGCCGGCCGCGCCCGTTTTGGTCGGGATGGGCTGCGTGGGCGCGTCGGGCGGCGCCCCAGCGGAGCGGGTCGGCTGCGGCGGCAGGTCGGCCGCGGCAGTGGGCCGGACGCGGCAGTGGGCCGGACGCGGCAGTGGGCCGGCCGCGGCAGCGGGCCGGCCACGGCAGTGGGTCGGCCGCGG
>NZ_JAHPZX010000005.1 GCF_021325795.1 Bordetella sp. LUAb4
CCTCTGGTGTACCGGTTGTCATGCCAATGGCATTGCCGGGTAGCTATGTACGGAAGAGATAACCGCTGAAGGCATCTAAGCGGGAAACTCGTCTGAAGATTAGGTATCCCGGGGCCTCGAGCCCCCTGAAGGGTCGTTCAAGACCAGGACGTTGATAGGTCGGGTGTGGAAGCGCAGTAATGCGTTAAGCTAACCGATACTAATTGCCCGTGAGGCTTGATCCTATAACCCTGATGGTTGGTCTGTGTGAATGAGTGAGTGCGCCTCAGCACAGGCATCAACAACCCCCAACGATTGAATGTAGTTTGATGTGGCATCGCGTGCGACGCGGTCACGATCCAAATTCCCCGAACACATAAGCGTTTGCTTCTTCCCAGATTGGTGTGTCTTGACGCGTTCAAGATGCACAACCCTTTACGCCTGACGACCATAGCGAGTTGGTCCCACTCCTTCCCATCCCGAACAGGACAGTGAAACGACTTTGCGCCGATGATAGTGGACGGACGTCTGTGAAAGTAGGTCATCGTCAGGCTCTTATTGCTCAAACCCCCGCTGGTATCCCCAGCGGGGGTTTGTCTTTGAAGGAAAGGATCCCCCCTACCGCGCGTGGCGCGGCCCCCCAGGGGGCGACACCCGCTTCGCGGTGTCTGCGATGGGCTCGGGTTCTTAAGTGAAAGATAAAAGGTCCACCTGCTAAACCAGGTGGACCTTTGCTGTTTGGTTGCCTGAGGCTGATCGGACCGGGACGATACCCGCCGCCGCGCTCTCCACGATCGGCTGCGGTTCTTGAGTGAAAGAAGGTCCACCTGCTAAACCAAGTCGACCTTTGCTATTCGATTGCCTGAAGCTGACCGGACGGGGCGATACCCGCCGCCGCGGTCTCTGCGATTGGCCGTGATCTTGAGTCAAGCGTAATGCCCCACGCGGTGGACCATTGCTTATCCAGTTGCCTGAAGAAAGAAGGGCCTGCTTTACGTGGGCCGTCTGGATATCGCGGTCTGGATCCACGCGAAGCCCACACCTGGGCTGCGGACAAGTGGACATTTCCTATTGCCGTGCATGGATGAGGACGACATCTGTTCCTACATGAACTACCATAACTGCCGAGACACCTATAGGTGAGAAGGGTAGTAAATGAGAATGTCCGGTTTCCGTCCTACCCATGATGGAAGCCTGGCGACCGACATCACGGATTATTAAATGATTGACGCAGATAACATCGAAGTCCCGAGCAAACCAACCAAGTGGTACCAGATTCTCTATGTGCAGGTGATCATCGCCATCATCCTGGGGATCCTGCTGGGCCACTTCAAGCCCGACCTGGGCGAAGCCATGAAGCCCCTGGGTGACGGCTTCATCAAGCTGGTGAAACTCATCATCGCGCCGGTGATCTTCCTTACCGTGGTGACCGGCATCGCCGGCATGAGCGACCTGAAGAAAGTGGGCCGCGTCGCAGGCAAGGCCTTCATCTACTTCCTGACGTTCTCCACCGTTGCACTGATCGTCGGCATCCTGGTCAGCCACGTGGCGCAGCCGGGTGTGGGCATGCATATCGACCCCGCGACGCTGGACGGCAAGAAGGTGGCCGATTACGTGACCAAGGCGCACGACTCGACCATCACCGGCTTCCTGATGAATATCATCCCCAGCTCGCTGGCCGGCCCCTTCGTTTCGGGCGACATCTTGCAGGTGTTGTTCGTGGCCGTGCTGTTCGGCGTGGCGTTGGCCCTGGTGGGCGAGCGTGGCCGTCCCATCTACAACCTGCTGACGTCCTTGAGCATCCCCGTCTTCAAGATGGTGGCCATTCTGATGCGCGCGGCGCCTGTCGGTGCGTTCGGCGCCATGGCGTTCACCATCGGTGCCTATGGCATCAAGTCGGTGATCAACCTGGCCGCGCTGGTGGGCACCTTCTACGCCACGGCGGTGCTGTTCGTGGTGGTGGTGCTGGGCGCGGTGGCGCGCTACAACGGCTTCTCCATCATCAAGCTGGTGCGCTATATCCGTGAAGAGCTGCTGCTGGTGCTGGGTACCAGCTCCTCGGAAGCGGCCCTGCCCACGCTGATGCAGAAGATGGAACGCGCGGGCGCCGCCAAATCAGTGGTCGGCCTGGTGGTCCCCACGGGTTATTCCTTCAACCTGGACGGCACCAATATCTACATGACGATGGCCGCGATGTTCATCGCGCAGGCTTGCGACATTCACCTGACCTGGTCGCAGCAGATTCTGCTGTTGCTGGTGGCGATGGTGAGCTCCAAGGGCGCGGCGGGCGTGACGGGTTCCGGTTTCATCACCCTGGCTGCCACGCTGACCGTGATTCCCGACCTGCCGGTGGCCGGCATGGCGCTGATCCTGGGCGTGGACCGCTTTATGTCCGAGTGCCGCGCCTTGACCAACCTGGTCGGCAACGCCTGCGCCACCATCGTCGTGGCCCGTTGGGAAGGGCAGTTGGACAAGGACGCACTGGACGCCGCGCTCAATGGCACCCCGGCGCCGACGCCGACCTCCACTCCCGCAGCGACGATATCGCACTGATATCTTGATCCCCAGCAGCCAGGCGCGGCAAGCGCCTGGCTAGCCGCAAAGGGCTACGTCCATGACGTAGCCCTTTTTGTTTGTCAGGGCACGCCAGCACACGCTCGTTGAACACGTTCCCTCGGCGCATGCGTGGCAAGCGGGGGCGTAGACCGACCTTCTTCAGGTCGAAAGTGTTAAGAAGCGGGAACGAATATGGATGTTAGGTAACTGAACGCTGTTGCTTTTTACCTGAGCGGAGATCCAGGAATGCCAGTGACTGCTTTGTCGAGCAGCGATGTGATGTGGGGCCTCGCGTCCGACGACAGCTCGCCGGCTCCCATTTTGTGTACCGACAGGGTCTTGGCCCCGTGGTTGCCCGGTTCCTTGCCGTCGATTCAATACGAGCGCATGCACGCGGTTCTGAAGCGCGTATCCGACGATCCGAACGGACGCAACCTGCTACAGGCATACGCGACCTGGGCCAGCACGCACGACAGGACGCCTGACATCATCTGGCGCAAGGGGGGCGAGCCTCGCGCCACGGCTCAAGATGCGTCATTGGGCGCCGCAGGCGGCATGGGCTGGTTGGTGGACCTGGACTATCTGGCACAGGCCTCGCCGGAGGATGCGGTCAAGGAGTTGGCGAACCGGTTCAAGGACGTGACCAACGTGCAATTCGGGCAGGCCTACGCCAGCCTGGCCGTGGATCATCCCCTACTCGCCATCGAGCCTGAGCTGGAACGCAAGTGGAATGAGTGGCTGACCGCTGCCCCGGAGGGCGCATCGCGGCAGGCGCGCCAGCTCGCCATCGAACGGATGCGCGAGTGCCTGGTCGAGATGCGCTGCTACGGTGGCCTGGACCATGGTCGCTTTCTGGATCTGCTGAAGGTGCTGAGCGCAGGCCAACGCGACACACCATGTATATACATGTCCTTGGATCTGGCCCACCTGGGGCTGGACAGCATTCCGCCCATTCCGCCGTCGATCGACGCCGTGAATCTGTCGGGCAATATGATCTCCGACTGGAGCAATATGCCGTCGACGCTGCGCGCCCTGGAATTGCGCGGTCATCAAGGAACGTGGCCGCTGGACGTCGCCTTGCCTGTGGAGCTGGTCGAACTGGATCTGTCCGAGAGCAATTTGGCGGATGCGCCGGCGGCGTTTTTGGAAAGCTTGTACCCATTACCCTACCTGGTCAGCCTGTCGCTCAGAGATACGAACATCAGCGTACTCCCCAGGGTCGCGAACGCGGTCATATCACTGGATATCAGCGGCAATCAATTCCGCGCCTTACCGACGGGGTTGCCGCCCGGCTTGGTGTTCCTGTACGCGCGGGGCAATCCGCTGGAGGCCTTGCCGCAGGACATGAGCAGCTTGCCGGCCGGTTTGCGCTGCTTGTATCTGCGTTCGGCTTCAACCCAGGGTCTGGTGGTGCCCGAGGGCTTGCAGCGCAATGCGAATTTGTACATCGAGCTGACGCCTTCCCCGGCCCCAACCGCCACGCCCTTGGAGGTGTCGCTGCGCGACCTGCTGGGCGATTTCCTGAAGTCCCCTGAAGGCTGCGCACCCGCGGACGCACAGCGCTATCAAACGGCCGCCGCGCAATGGGGCACGATCAGCGGCGAGCTGGTCGCCGACCACGATCGCAGGCTGGAGGTCAATGCCTTCTGCTCATTCCTCAAGCGCCTGGGACAAACTCCCGCATACCAGAAGCACGAGAATTTCCGCCTTGGCGTGCGGGAGTGGATCGTCGATCTCGCCGCGCGCCCGGGGTTGCTGGATACGACGCTGGGCGCTTGCCTGGAAGCCACCGAGAGCTGCGACGACCGTATCGTGCTTGCCTACAACCGTCTGATGATTCATCGCCTGAACAGCGATATCGAGGAAGGTTTGCTGGACCGGGACATTCCTCGCGTCGTCGATATCGCCAGGCAGGTGTACACCCTTGGCGTATTGGACGATGTCGCCGCACAGTTGTTGTTCGAGATCCGGCGCGATTCGGTCGAGGCCGCCGTCTACCGGGCAGGACTCGTGCGCCCGGGGAATCGTATGGAGGAGTTCGAAGGTTTCCATTACAGGACGAATGGCGGCGCGCCGGGCGTCGAACTCGTTGGCGCGCCCGAGGCGTTGAATGAAATCCGCGAACTGGAGTACCGCGTCGACAGGCGCAGCAATCGGGATTTCGTGCTGGACGAACTGGAGTTCCGGCTGGCGCTGCAGTGTCTGGTGAGTGCTCCGGACGCCCTCGATTTATGGGCGCTGGCGCCGGAACGGGCCATGGTCGAGTCCAGTCAGATCGATGGGGAGCGGATACGTCCGCTGGCCGTGGAAGAAGTGCGGCGCCGCGGTGCGCGCGAGTTTTTGACCTTCCTGGCGCTCGATTATGCGCCCTGGTCCCAGTTGCTGAAGCGGCAGGCGGCGGACGCCTACGCGCAGGCCGAGGCACAGTTGTACAGGGCGCTTGAAGCGACCTTCGAGGCCGATCTCGACGCCGCCGTGGTGCCGGTGGCCTTGGGCCAAGACGATGGCGCGGCGCGGGATGACGCCCGTAAGGATGCCGGTCCAGCGGTCGCGCGCCGCCTGCGGCTGGATAGCCTGCTGCCGGTGACCTTGGGCCTTCTGCAGGGGCGCTCTGTGAACGGTACGCCGATCAGGCTGCCGTTCGCCGCCGAACCTGCCATGGACGCCGTGGCACCCGCAGTTGCGCAGGCGGGCTGGCAACGGGCTTGATCGCCGAGGATATTGAGACCACCCGGGGCCACATCAGTGCAACAGCAGGCGCAAGGGCAGGCCTGCTTCAGTGCTGCTTCAGTGCTGTTATGACGCAGCTTCAGGGCAGCAACAGCCCCGCGCGCCCCAGCAATTGGGCAGTCTCGAACACCGGCAAGCCCATCACCCCGGTATAGCTGCCAGCGATGTGTTCGACGAAGATGCCGGCCAGCCCCTGGATGCCATAGGCGCCAGCCTTGCCAAAAGGCTCACCGCTGTCGCAGTAGCGTTCGATGTCCTGCTGGCTCAGCGTGCGCAGGCGCACTTCGGTGACGGATACCGCTTCGTGCAACTGCCCGGCGGCTGCCACCACCACGGCGGTATGCACCTGATGCGCGCGTCCGGACAGGCGCCGCAGGATCGCGATGGCATCGTCGCGATCGGCCGGTTTGCCCAGCACATCGCCATCCAGGATCACCGTGGTGTCCGCGGCCAGCAGCGGCAAGCCGGGCAGGGCCTGGTCGTGCAGATAGCGCACGCCCCGCTCGGCCTTGTCGCGCGCCGTGCGCCGCACGTAGACTTCCGCCGCTTCGCCGGCATGGCGCGGCTCGTCCTCGCCCGGCGGGGAAGGAACCGCCAGGACGCGATGCGCCACGCCGATCTGGGCCAGCAGCTCACGCCGGCGCGGGCTGGCCGAAGCCAGATAAATACGAGGTGCGTCCGGCGCGGAATCGGAAGGGGACGTCACGAGTTTTCCAGATGAGGTCAATGTTGAAGGGAGCCCATCCGCCTGTGCATGGCTGGCTGCAAATGGCGGCGCCATCGCGCGCGTACTGCGCACGCGATCATGCATTATCCCGGCAAAGGCGCTGGCCGATGACCTCAGGCCACCGTTTCAATCCACCGCTTCAGGCCCGATGATAAGGATGGTTCGTCATGATGGCCCAGGCCCGATACAGCTGTTCGGCCAGCACCACCCGCACCATGGGATGCGGCAGGGTCAGGGATGACAGCCGGATCATCGAGCCGCAAGAGGCTTTCAGCGCCGCGTCCAGGCCATCCGGTCCCCCCACCAGAAAAGCCACATCGCGGCCCCCGGCGCGCCACTGCTCCAGGGTCTGCGACAGGGCGACCGTGGTCAGGTCGCGGCCGCGCTCGTCCAGGGCGATGCGCAGGGCCTGCGGCGGCAGGGCAGCCTCGATGCGGCGGCCTTCGGCCGCCATCATCTGGGCGGGCGTCTTGCCGCTGGTGCGAGGTTCGGGCTTGATTTCACGCAGTTCCAGCGCGCAATCGGGCGGCATGCGCCGCGCATAGTCATCCCAGGCCGTTTCGACCCAGGCCGGCATGCGATTGCCGACGGCGGCGACGATGAGTTTCACGGCGTATCTACGTCAGTCAAGAAGCAGGCAAGGAAGCCGGAAAGGCGCTTCAGACTTCGTCGCCATCGTCGTAAGTAACACCGCTTACCGTGCCGGACAGGGCCGGCGACGTCGACTGCGGGAGCAGTTTGACGCGTACCGGCTTGCCGCCCCAGATTTCTTCCAGGTTGTAGTACTGGCGAATGGCGGGTTGCATCAGGTGGACGACGATATCGCCCAGATCCACCACCACCCATTCACCCGTGTCTTCGCCCTCGATCGTCGGTTTCATCTTGAGAAACTCGCGCGCGCTTTCGCTGACGCTGGCCGCCAGCGCACGCGTTTGCCGGTTCGATGTGCCGCTGGCAATGATGACGCGGTCGAACAGGCTGGTCAGGTGAGTGGTATTGAAGACTTTGATGTCTTGCGCCTTGACGTCTTCGAGGGCATCGATGACAGCGCGTTGCAGTTTTGATATGTCCATAGTCGCAAATATAACCTCCGGCGATCAACGCGCCGGAAATGTGCAGCCGGATGCACAAGTGCCGGCGAGTTCAGTCGTGATAGAGATGGTGGGTCCGGATGTAATCGATGACCGGCTGGGGCAGCTGATCGTCGACCGGCAGATCTTGTGCCAGTCTGCGCCTGATTTCGGACGCTGACACAGGCATGTCGGAAAAAGGCAACTGTTGCAATTGGCGTCCCGCGCGGCCGAGGGCGGCTGCCAGGGGCGGCGGCGGGGTCAGCGAGTTGCCCGGGCGGGTGGCAACAGCCAGGTCCACCAGGGCAATGATGTCTTCCCAAGCCTGCCAAGTGCAGAAATTGGCCAATTGGTCGGCGCCCAGCAGCCACACGTAGGCGGCGTCGGGGGGCAGGGCGCGCAGGGTTTCCACCGTGTAGGTGGGCCCGTCACGCTCCACTTCCATGGGGTTCAGGGCGATGCCGGGCGTACCGGCGATGGCCAGCCGGATCATGTCGCAGCGCTGCCGTGGGCTGGCCTGCAAGGGCGAGCGCTGCCAGGGCTGGCCCGCGGGCAGCAGTTGCACCTGGTCCAGGCGCAGGCCGTCGAGCGCGCTGCGCGCCAGCGCCAGATGTGCCAGATGCACAGGGTCGAAACTGCCGCCGAGCAGGCCGATTTTTTTCAAAACCACTCCCGTGGCTTCAGATAGCCGGCCAGTACTGCTTCCGGCGTCCCGGCTTCCGCATGCCAGTCATAGCGCCACTGGGCCAGCGGCGGCATGGACAGCAGGATGGATTCGGTACGCCCGCCCGACTGCAGGCCGAACAGGGTGCCGCGGTCGTAGACCAGGTTGAATTCCACATAGCGGCCCCGTCGATAGGCCTGGAAGTCGCGCTCGCGCTCGCCGTAGGCCAGGTCGCGCCGCAAGGCGACGATGGGCATATAGGCTGGCAGGAAAGCGTCCCCGACATCGCGCACCAGGGCGAAGGCCGCGTCGAAGCCGCCCTCATCCAGGTCATCGAAGAAAATACCGCCGATGCCGCGCGTCTCGTCGCGATGCTTGAGGTAGAAATACTCGTCGCACCATTTTTTATAGCGGGCGTAGTAGTCCGTTCCGTGCGGCGCCAGAGCGTCGCGACAGGTGCGATGGAAATGCCGCGCGTCTTCCTCGTAAGGGTAGTAGGGCGTCAGGTCCATGCCGCCGCCGAACCAGAACACATCGGATTCCCCGCTGTGGCGGGCCGGCGCCACGAACAGGCGCACGTTCATGTGCACCGTCGGTATGTAGGGGTTGCGCGGATGCAGCACCAGCGAAACCCCCATGGCCTGCCACGGGCGCCCCGCCAGTTCCGGGCGCCGGGCACTGGCCGAAGGCGGCAGGGTGGCGCCGTGCACGTGGCTGAACAGCACGCCCGCGCGCTCCAGCAACTGGCCGCCTTCGAGCAGGCGCGAACGCCCGCCGCCGCCCTCCGGACGCTGCCAGGGATCATTGCGAAACGCGGCGCCATCGGCCTGCTCCAGCGCCGCGACGATGCGGTCTTGCAGACCGGTGAAATAGTCGCGCGCCGCGGTGATGGGCAGTTCATCCGGCAAGGCCGAAGCAGCATTGATGTTCATGATGCCCGTGTTCATGCCTTTACCCGTGCCGAGCCGCGGCTCAAGCGCCCGCCTTGGGTTTGGCCGGGGCACGATTGAGGGCGCGCCAGCCAATGTCGCCCCGGTATTGGCGGCCGTCGAAGACCACGCGATCCACGGTTTCATAAACACGCTCGCGCGCCATGCGCACCGAGTCGCCCAGCGCCGTGACGCACAGGACGCGGCCGCCGGAGGTCTTGACACCATCGCCGTCGCGCTGGGTGGCGGCATGGAACACCATGCAGTCCGCCGCGTCCTCGGGCAGGCCGGAAATGACATCGCCCGTGCGCGGCGTGCCGGGGTAGTTGTGCGCGGCCAGGACCACGCCCAGCGCGGTGCGGCGGTCCCAGACGATGTCGGCCTGGTCCAGCGTGCCCGCCACGGCATGTTCGAACACGTCCAGCATGTCGCTCTTGACGCGCATCATGATGGGCTGGGTTTCCGGATCACCCATGCGGCAGTTGAATTCCAGCACCTTGATGGGGCGGTTGGGATCGTCGCCCGGCGCGATCATCAGACCGGCGTACAGGAAGCCGGTGAAGGGGATACCGTCGCGCTGCATGCCCTGCACCGTCGGCAGGATCACTTCGCGCATGATGCGGTGATGCAATTCCGGGGTGACCACGGGCGCGGGGGAATAGGCTCCCATGCCGCCGGTATTGGGGCCTTCGTCGCCATCGCGCAGGCGCTTGTGGTCCTGGCTGGTGGCCAGCGCCAGTACGTTGCGGCCGTCGACCATGACGATGAAGCTGGCTTCTTCGCCGACCAGGCATTCCTCGATCACCACGCGAGCGCCGGCGGCGCCCAGCGAGCCGTCACCCAGCATGGCGTCGACAGCGCCGTGGGCTTCTTCCAGCGTGGTGGCAACCACCACGCCCTTGCCGGCGGCCAGGCCATCGGCCTTGATGACGATGGGCGCGCCTTCAGCGTCGATGTAGGCGTGGGCCGCCACCGGGTCGGTGAAGGTGCCGTAACGCGCCGTGGGGATGTTGTGCCGGACCATGAAGGCCTTGGCGTAATCCTTGGAGCTTTCCAGCTGCGCGGCCGCCTTGGTCGGGCCGAAGATTTTCAGGCCGCGGGCACGGAAGACGTCGACCACGCCCGCCGCCAGCGGCGCTTCGGGACCGACGACGGTCAGGGCAATGCCTTCGCGCTGGACGAAGTCGGCCAGTTCGTCGGCGCTGGTCAGTGCGACGTTTTCAAGGCTGCCGCCTTGCGTGCCGCCGTTGCCCGGGGCAACGTAGACCTTGTGCACGCGCGGGGATTGCGCGAGGCGCCAGGCGAGGGCATGTTCGCGGCCGCCCGAGCCGATTACCAGGAGTTTCATGATGGAGGGTTCTGCGTCTGGAAGATTCTGGGTACGGATCCGGCGCCGCCTGGCGCCGGACAAGGAGAATGGCGTTACTGCGCCTCGTCGAGTACGGCCGTCGTGTAGACGTCCTGCACGTCGTCCAGCGCTTCCAGCGCGTCCAGCAGTTTCTGCATCTTGGCGGCGTCATCGCCGGCCAAGTCGGTTTCATTCAAGGCTTTCATGATGATGCCGTCGACTTCGGCCTTCAGGCCGGCCGCGTCGAAAGCCTGGTGCACGGCCGCGTAGTCGGCCGGGGCCGTGATGACTTCGATCACGCCTTCGTCGTCGGTAACCACGTCTTCGGCGCCGGCTTCCAGAGCGGCTTCCATGACTTTGTCTTCGGGTGTGCCCGGAGCGAAGATGAACTGGCCGCAATGCTTGAACATGAAGGCCACCGAGCCTTCCTGGCCCAGGTTGCCGCCGTTCTTGGCGAAGGCATGGCGCACTTCGGCGACAGTGCGGGTGCGGTTGTCGGTCATGCAGTCGACAATGACCGCCGCGCCGCCAATACCGTAGCCTTCATAACGGATTTCGTCATAATTGACGCCGTCCGCACCGCCCGCGCCACGCTGGATGGCGCGCTGCACGTTGTCCTTGGGCATATTGGCATCAGTCGCCTTGTCCCACGCCAGGCGCAGCCGGGGGTTGCTGTCCGGATCGGGGCCGCCAGCCCGCGCGGCGACGGTGATTTCACGAATGATCTTGGTCCACAGCTTGCCGCGTTTGGCGTCTTGGCGACCCTTGCGGTGCTGAATATTGGCCCATTTACTGTGTCCGGCCATGGCTTTCCGATTTTTGATTTGAGCAAAGACGGCTATTTTAGCGTGCCGCCGGGCGCGCCGCCCGGTAACAGTGTTGGTTTGACGCACCGTCCGGCCCCATACACAGGGGCGACGGCTAGCTCTACACTAGCCGCAACCGGCTTTTTACGGAGTTTTTGCTATGTCCGACCCTGTCGCTTCCGTTTCTCCGCTGCTGATTGCCAAGAATGGCGCCACCGAACTGGCCCTGCTACCGGCGCTGGCCAACCGGCACGGCTGCATCACCGGCGCCACGGGTACGGGCAAGACTGTCACGCTGCAGGTCCTGGCCGAGCAGTTCTCGCGCATCGGCACCCCGGTGTTCATGGCCGATATCAAAGGCGACCTGACCGGCATCGCCCAGCCCGGCACCCCCGCGCCCAAGTTGATGGAAAGGCTGAAATCGCTGGACGTGCCCGAACCCGCCTGGGGCGGCAGCCCGGTGATGTTCTGGGATGTGTTCGGCGAACAGGGGCAGCCGGTGCGCGCCACCGTTTCCGACATGGGGCCGCTGCTGCTGGCGCGCATGCTGGAACTGAACGATACGCAGGAGGGCGTGCTGGCCCTGGTGTTCAAGGTGGCCGACGACGAAGGCCAACTGCTGCTGGACCTGAAAGACCTGCGCGCCATGCTGCAAAACGTGGCCGATCGCAGCGCCGAGCTCAAAACCCGCTATGGCAATGTGTCGGCGGCTTCGGTGGGGGCCATCCAGCGCAGTCTGCTGACGCTGGAATCGCAGGGCGCGGAGAAATTCTTTGGCGAGCCCATGCTGGACGTGGACGATCTGATGCGTACCGACGCCCAGGGACGCGGGCTGGTCAGCATCCTGGCTGCGGACAAACTGATGCAGGCGCCGCGTTTGTACGCCGTCTTCCTGCTGTGGTTGTTGGCCGATCTGTACGAGAAGTTGCCGGAAGTGGGCGACCTGGACAAGCCCAAGCTGGTGTTCTTCTTCGACGAGGCGCATCTGCTGTTCACCGACGCGCCCAAGGCGTTGTTGGACAAGATCGAGCAGGTGGTGCGCCTGGTGCGCTCCAAGGGCGTCGGCGTGTATTTCGTCACGCAGAACCCGCTGGACATTCCGGACACGGTGCTGGGGCAGTTGGGCAATCGCGTGCAGCACGCCCTGCGCGCGTTCACGCCGCGCGACCAGAAGGCCGTGCGCACCGCGGCGCAGACCATGCGGCCGAATCCGGGATTGGACCTGGAGGCGGCTATCACCGATCTGGGCGTGGGCGAAGCGCTGGTGTCCTTCCTGGATGTGAAAGGGCGCCCGGGAATGACGGAGCGCGCCTTCATCCTGCCGCCGGCCAGCCGGATCGGCCCGTGCAGCGCCGCCGAACGGCAGGTATTGCGCGACGCGTCGCCGCTACGGGGCAAATATGAGCAGACGGTGGACCGTGTGTCGGCGTATGAGGTGCTGACGCAGCGGACCTTGGGCAATGATGTGAGCAAGGGCGGGACGGCTGGTTCGGTGCCCGGGCCAACGCCTGCCAGCGTGCCGGCACCGTCGGCCGGTCAGCCCCCGGCAGCGCCCATCGGCACCGCGCCGGTCGATGCGCGCACCGGCCAGGGAGGTCAGGAACAGGAGGGCGGCGGCTTCATGAAAGAAGTCAGCGACGTCCTGTTCGGTTCCACCGGCCCACGCGGCGGCAGGCACGACGGCGTGGTCCAGAGCATGGCCAAGACCGCCCTGCGCCAGGCCGCGCGCGAACTCGTGCGCGGTGTCCTGGGATCGCTGACCGGGTCGCGCCGGCGCTGAGGGCGCACCACGGCGTCAACACGCTTCGGACGTGCAGTGCCTTGCCTGTTCGGCATACTGAAAGGCCGCTCCATTCTTGGATGGGGCGGCCTTTTTCACTCCCTGCCGCTGGCACGCGGGATTCCCGCCGGGCGGATCAACCGGCGACGTAGCGGGTAACGTCGTCCAGCGTGCGCTTGAAGCGCGTCACCATCTCGGTCACTTCGGCGGGCGTGATGATCAGCGGCGGGCAGAAGGCCACGGTGTCCTGGATGCCGCGGATGATCAGGCCATGGTCGTGCGCCTTTTCATAGGCATAGGCGCCGGCTTTGCCCAAGGGATCGAAAGGCCGCTTGGTGGCCTTGTCCGCCACCAGTTCGACGCCCGCGATCAGGCCCACCCCGCGCACTTCGCCGATCAGCGGGTGGTCGGCCAGCGCGCGCAATTGTTCATGCAGCAGCGCGCCGCATTCGGCGGCATTGTCGATCAGCTTGCGCTCATCGATGATCTTCAGGTTTTCCAGCGCCACGGCGGTGGCCACCGGATGACCGCTGGCCGTGTAGCCATGGCCCAGGGTCCCCACCTTGCCGCTGTTTTCGGCGATGACCTCGTTCACCTTGGCCGACAGCAGCACGGCGGCCAGCGGTTGGTAGGACGACGTGATCTGCTTGGACAGCACCATGATGTCCGGCTCGATGCCATACACATCGCTGCCGAAGCGCTGGCCCAGGCGGCCGAAGCCGGTGATGACTTCGTCGGCGATCACCAGGATGTCGTGCTTGCGGCACACGGCCTGGATCTTCTGCCAGTACGTGCGCGGGGGCGCGATGACGCCGCCCGCGCCCATCAGCGGCTCGCCGATGAAGGCGGCCACGGTTTCCGGGCCTTCCTGCTGGATCATGGCTTCCAGCTCATTGGCCAGACGGGTGGCGAAATCCTCTTCCGATTCACCAGGGTTGGCGTTGCGGTAATGGTGCGGACACGTGGTGTGCTTGATCTGCGGCAGCGGCAGGTCGAAATCGCGATGATTGCCGGGCAGGCCCGTCATGCTGGCCGATGCCACCGTCACGCCGTGGTAGGAACGCTGGCGCGCGATGATCTTCTTCTTCAGCGGCCGGCCCAGGGCATTGTTGTAGTACCAGACGAATTTGACGACGGTGTCGTTGGCCTCCGAACCGGAGTTGGTGAAGAAGGCCGTCGCCATGCGTCCTTCCGTGTAGTCGACCAGCTTCTGCGCCAACTCGATGGCGGGCACGTGCGACTTGTGCGTGAACGTGTGGTAGTAGGGCAGCTTGCTCATCTGGCGGGTGGCGGCATCGACCAGGCGCTGTTCGCCGAAGCCTACCGCGACACTCCACAGGCCGGCCATGCCTTCGATGTATTGCTTGCCTTGATCGTCGTAGACGTAGATGCCTTCACCGCGGTCGATCACGCGCGGGCCGGTGGTACGGTGCTTGATGACGTTGGTATAGGGGTGCAGATGGCTGCGGACGTCGGTGCTGTGGGTGTCGTTGGAGGACATGATGAGGTTTCCTGCGTTGGCGGCCGCGCGGCAATACAGGGAAAACGCGTTGGAAGGCGCGGCCAATACCTGGATGATATATGGGAGCGGAGTTCGCGTCAGCGGGGTGCCGCGGCGGGCCGGGCAGGGCGGCGTCCGCCCAGCGCCAGAAACACCCCTGCGCCGCAGATCAGGACGATGCCCGCCGCGGCGATCAGATCCGGCGGGCGGTCGAACAGGAAGGTGCTGTAGGCCACCGCCATCGGCAGTTGCAGGTAGTTCAGCGGCGCCAGCGTGGAAGCCGCCACCCGTTGGAAGGCGGCGATCAGCAATACCTGTGCGATGCCGCTGCACATGCCCAGGGCCAGCAAGGCCAGCAATTCGCCGGCGCCTGGCGTGACCGCCGGCGGAAAGAATGGCGCCGGCAGCGCCGCAGCGATCCAGCAGACCGCGGTGGCGTAGCCGAACTGCGTGTGGCCGGCCGTTTGTCCCGCGAGCCGGCGCGTCACCAGTTGGAAGAGGGCATAGCAGACGGCCGCCACCACCATCAAGGCCGTGCCGATCCAGGGCAGGTCGCCGCCTGGCCGCACGATCAACAGCATGCCGCCGAAACCCACCGCCACCGCCAGCCATTGCATGGCCCGCACGCGCTCGTGCACCAGCCAGGGCGAAAGCGCCACCATGATCAACGGCGCGGTGAAGTAGATCGCGGTCGCTTCGGACAAGGGCATCCAGATCAGGGCGGTCATATAGCAAGTGCCCACGGTGCATAGCAGCAGTCCCCGGGCCACCAGCATGCCGGTGGGACGGGGCGCCGCGGCCCGTGCCAGCGCGGCGGCCGCGGCACGGTCGCCGGAGGCGGCAGACGCAGCCTGTCCGGCCTGTGCGCGCGCACGGCGGCGCCACACGCGCAACAGCCACACGATCCCCACCAGCGCCACCGCCGTATAACGCATCAGGTTTAGAAAGGTGGGCGGATAGCGCGTGATCATGTACTTCGAGCCGGCATCGAACGTGGCGAATGCCACCAGGGCACCGATGAACAGCAGGCAACCCGTGCGCTGCGCGGACGCGGGCGTGAGCATGGCGAACGATTTACCGCGGGCAATGATGCTCATGGCGCCGGAACCTGCCTGGCCCGTTGCGGCTGCTTGGCGCGGAAAGCCTTCATGGCCGTGCCTCGATGACCGGGCTGGTATCCACGCGGGTACTGTCCCAGGCGCGGCCGGGCACCGCGCCGATCAGGCGTTGGGTGTAGGCATGCTGGGGCGCATCGAAGATCTGCGCCGGGCTGCCGTATTCGACCACCTTGCCCTGATGCATCACCAGCACGGCATTGCAGATCTGCGCCGCCACTCGCAGGTCATGGGTGATGAAGACCAGGCCGATGCGCAGGCGCTGCTGCAGATCGCGCAGCAGCGCCAGCACCTGCGCCTGCACCGATACATCCAGCGCCGATACCGATTCGTCGGCCACCAGCACCTTGGGATCCAGGGCCAGGGCGCGTGCGATGCCGATGCGCTGGCGCTGCCCGCCGGAGAACTGGTTGGGATAACGATCGAATGCCGATGGATCCAGGCGCACCAGTTCCAGCAGTTCGCGCGCGCGGGCGTGGGCCTGTTCGCGCGTCTTGCCGGCGGCCATCGGTCCGTCGCTGATGATGCGGCCCACGGTCTGGCGCGGATTGAGCGAGGCGAAGGGATCCTGGAATATCATCTGGATATCCTTGCGCAGCGGCCGAAACGCGCTTTCCGATAGCGGGGCGATGTCCTGGCCGTCGAACAGCATCTGGCCGCCGTCGATGCCGACCAGTTTGAGCAGGCATTTGCCTATGGTCGACTTGCCTGACCCCGACTCCCCGACGATCCCCAGGGTTTCGCCGCGGCGGACCCGGAAGCTGACATCGTCAACCGCGCGCACCACGCGTTTCCGGCCCAGCCAGCCATGGCCGGTGACATAGGTCTTGCACAGGTTCCTGACCTCCAGCACCACCTCCTCCCGTTGCGCTGCCTCCTCCCTGTCTGGCGCGCGCCGATGCGGCACCGCGGCGATCAGGCGGCGCGTGTAGGGATGCACCGGCCGATTCAGCACCTGTTCGGCCGGCCCTTGCTCGACCACCAGGCCTTGCTCCATGACCACCACCCGGTGCGCGATCTCCGCTACCACGCCGAAGTCATGGGTGACGAACATCACCCCCATGCCTTTCTGCTTCTGGATGCGGGCGATCAGGGCCAGGATCTGCGCCTGCGTCGTCACGTCCAATGCCGTGGTCGGCTCGTCGGCGATCAGTAGCGCCGGCTCCAGCGCCAGGGCCATGGCGATCATGACGCGCTGGCGCTGTCCGCCGGACAGACGAAATGGGTAGGTATGGAACAGGGTGGCCGGATCGGGCAGGCCAACGAACTCGAGCATCTCCAGCACGCGCTGCTCGCGGGCCGGGCCGGGATACGCATCGTGCACGCGCATCACTTCGGCGATTTGTTCGCCCACCGTCATCAGGGGATTCAGGGCCGACAGCGGCTCCTGGAAAATCATCGCCATGTCCTTGCCGCGCATGTCGCGCAAGGCGCTTTCCGGTTGGGTCAGCAGATCCTGGCCGCGGAATACGATCTGCCCCCGTTGCGGCCGCAGATAGGTTGGCAGTAAACCCATGATGGCGTTGGCGCTCATGGACTTGCCCGAGCCCGATTCGCCGACGATGCAAAGAATTTCGCCGGCGTGGATGTCATAACTGACATCGCTCACCGCGTAGGGCCGGTCGCCGCCGGGCGGCAGCGCGATGCTCAGGCCGCGCACGGACAGCAGCGGTACGGCGGGGCCGGGGGCTTGCGGTGGCAGTGTGGGCGGCGCCGGCTCGGTGGGAAGCGCCGGCGAAGACGTCTGGTTCGGGCGCGTAGGAATCGTCACGGTCATGGCTAGGGTCCGGCCTTTCATTCGCCACGGCGGCGCAGTTGCGGGTTCAAGGCATCGTTCAGGCCTTCGCCGATCAGGTTGATGGCCAGCACGGTCAACAGGATCGCCACGCCGGGCCACACGCTCATCCACCAGGCATCGCGGATCATGGTCCGCGCCGCGCCTATCATGAAGCCCCAGCTCATGAGGTTGCGATCCCCCAGGCCCAGGAAGGACAGCGATGATTCCGTCAGGATGGCCGTCGCCACCATGAAGGACGCCGATACGATGATGGGCGACATGGCATTGGGCAGGATCTGCGTGGCGACGATGCGCGAGGGCTTCTGGCCAATGACGATGGCCGCCTGCACGAACTCGCGCTGCTTCAGCGTCATGAACTCCGAACGCACCAGCCGCGCCGCCGGCGGCCACGAGACCACGGCGATGGCGCCCATGATGGAGTGGATAGAAGGTCCCAGCACGGCCACGA
This sequence comes from Bordetella sp. LUAb4, assembly GCF_021325795.1. GTDB lineage: Bacteria > Pseudomonadota > Gammaproteobacteria > Burkholderiales > Burkholderiaceae_B > Bordetella_C. The sequence goes on from NZ_JAHPZX010000005.1 coordinate 17,452, forward strand.
TCACCACCGCCATTGCCAGTTGCGGAATGGTCTGGAAGAACTCGGTGAAGCGCATCAGCAGGTCATCGATGCGGCCGCCGCAGTAGCCGGCGGTGGCGCCGACCACCACGCCGAACAGCAAAGCCACGCCGGTCGACAGCAGCCCTATCATCAGCGACACCCGCGCGCCCCACACCAGGCCGGCGGTGATGTCGCGTCCCAGCATGTCGGTGCCGAAGGGATAGGCCGGATCCGTGAAGGGTTTGATCAGTGGAGAGGCCACCATCATCCAGGGCGAATCCTCGTACAGATAAGGCGCGGCGATGGCGGCGAGTATCACCACCATGATGATGGCCAGGCCGATCACCGCGCCGTAGTTACGTGCGTAGCGTTTGAAAAAGGCCTTCATGCGCCCGCTCCTTGTCCGCCCGCGCCGATGCGGGGGTCGACCAGGCGATAGATGATGTCCGTGATCACGTTGAAGACGACTACCAGCACGGAGGTCACCAGGAAGATACCCAGCAGCAGTTGGTAGTCGCGCTGCAGCAGGGCATCGAACATCAGCCGGCCGATGCCGGGCCAGGCGAACACGGTTTCGGTGAGCACCGCGCCACCCGCCATCTGCCCAAGCTGGATGCCGGCGAAGGTGATCACCGGAAGCAGCGCGTTGCGCAGCACGTGCGCGCGGATGACGCGGCCCGGCGCCACGCCCTTGGCACGGGCGGTCTTGACGAATTCCATGCCGATGACTTCCAGCATGGAAGCGCGCGTCAGCCGCACATACACGGCCATGAAGAAGCATCCCAGCGTAATCACGGGCAAGACCAGGTGTTCGGCAATGTCCCTGACGCGCGCCCAACCGGTCAGGTTGGCGCCGACCGTCTCCATGCCGAAGGCCGGCAGCCAGCCCAGCAACACCGAGAACAGCAGAATGCCCATCAGCGACAGCCAGAACAGCGGCGTTGCATATAGCAGCAGCGCGCCGCTGGTGACCACGCTGTCGAGCCAGCGGCCGCGATTGTCATAGCGGGCGCGTGCCGCCACCACCCCCAGCAGCACGCCCAGCACGATGGAGAATACGAAGGCGCAGCTCATGAGCAGGAAAGTGGCCGGCAGGCGCTCGGTGATCAGGTCGATGACCGGCACATGGTTGCGATAGGAAAAGCCCAGGTCCAGCGTGGCCACGCCTTTCAGGTACAGGCCCAGCTGGGTCAGCACCGGTTTGTCCAGGCCGAAGGCCGTACGCAACTGCTCGACGTAAGCGGCATCGCTGGCGCCGGCCTGGCCCGCCAGCACCGCGGCGGGATCGCCGGGCGCCATGCGGATAAGGAAAAAATTGATGATCACGACGCCCAGCACGACGACCAGGGCCTTGCCGACGCGCGACAGGAAGAAAGACAAAAATTTCATGCGGACATCCCTATCCCTATGCCCGGGAACCGGGCATGCCGCGGCGCCGGCGATAGCAGCTTCAGCCACCACCGGCGCGGCCGCGGCGTACCAGCATCACTTGTCCATGTAGACGTCGTCGAAGCTCTCGTTCAGGCCAATGGCCGTCTTCACCAGGTTGTGCACCTTGGCGCGGTACAGCGTGGGATATTCGAGGTCCAGCAGGAAGCCGTTGGCGACATCGCCGACCAGCGTGGATTGGATCTTCGAATAGAGCTCCTGGCGCTTGGCCTTGTCCACTTCGGAGGCGGCCTCGTTCCAGACCTTGTCCAGATCGGGATTGTTATAGCCCTGCACATTGGCGAAGGGCGAGCCCTTGACGATGTTCGAGCCTATGTACAGGCGTTGCACCCCCAGGGCCGGGTCGCCGTACTGGTAGGTGAAGCTCATCGTCACGTCGAAGTCCCAGTTGCCGGTGCGGCTGGCCCAGCCGCCCGCGTCGGTCGATTCGGTATCGACCTTGAACCCCAACTGCTCCAGCGCCTGCTTGACGTATTCGCCCAGGCGGTCCCACGTCGCGCCATACGGGAAGGCCAGCTGGCGGATGGTGTAGTCGCCCGGCTTGATGCCCGATTCCTTGATCAGGTCGCGCGCCTTCTTCATGCTGAAATCCAGCGCCGGCGTGTTCTTGTCGTAGAACATCTCGGTGGCGACGAAGGGGCCGGTCGATGGTTTACCCAGGCCGAAGAAGATGTTGTCGACGATGAGCTTGCGGTTGAGCGCGGCCATCACCGCCTGGCGCACCTTGACGTTGTCGAAGGGCGGCTTGCGCATATTCATCAGCAGGTAGGCCTGCGGCGAGAACATTTCCCAGCCGGCGGTCGTGTACTGCACATTGGGCAGGGCACGCATGCGCTTGACGTCGACGTTGTCGATATCGCCGCCACGCAGCACGTCCACCGAACCGCGCTCGAACGCCACCGCGCGCGAGGCGGAGTCGGGGATGACGTTGAAGATGAGTTCATCCAGGTAGGGCTTGCCCGCTTTCCAGTAATTGGGATTGCGCACCAGCTTGATGTATTCGCCGCGTTTCCATTCCTTGAACATGAAGGGCCCCGTGCCGATCGGCTTCTGGTTGGCGGGGTTGGTCATGTAGTCGGTGCCGGCGTAGATGTGCTTGGGCATGATGGGCGCGAAGCCCGGCTCGAAGGCCAGCAGGAAGGCCGGGAAGGGTGACTTCAGCTTGACCACCACGGTCAGGTCGTCGGTCTTGCTGACCGATGCCACGAACTGGTTCAGCAGCACGCGCGCACGGGCGTGCGTCTTGGGCAGCATGTCGGCCAGCGAGAACACCACATCGTCCGCCGTGAAGGGCTGGCCGTCCTGCCACTTCACGCCTTCCTGCAGATGGAAGGTGTAGGTCAGGCCGTCGGCCGAGGCTTCATAGGACTTGGCCAGGCTGGGCTGCGGCTTGAGGTCGGCCGAGTACGTGAACAGGCTTTCGTATATCTTGCCGGCCACGAACTGGGTCGGGCCCTGCTGGTTGATGGCCGTGACGATGACCGGCGGCTCAGGCTGCACGATCATGTTCAGCGTACCGCCGCGCGTCTGGGCCTGCGCGCCGAAGGGCAGCGCGGCCGCGATGGCCAGCGCAGCCAGACCGAGTTTGAAGCAAGGGTCGAATTTCACAACAAGCCTCCGAAGCAGGGAGAGTAAGTGCGTCGCCTGGCGCGCCTTGTGGGGGCACCAGAAGTGGAAGAAAGCGGCAATGCGGACTCAGGCCTGGATGTGGCGGCCAAAGTCCAGACGCGGGCACCGGCGGTGGCGCGGGCCCTCGGGCAGTGATGGTGTGAAGTCCGGCTGCAAGATATTCCCCTTGAATTCCTTGGCGCGGGCCTGTGCGGGTTCCTCTCCAGGCTCAATGCGCATTTTTTGTGGACTGTCTTTGAACTGTAGAGCGCAGCGTATCGTATCGAATATTTGGTACTCTCGACAGGGCCAAATATCTCGCATGACCTGGGGTTATCCCGCAAGCTGCGGTGGGCGCGCAAGGGCCGTTGCCGGGATATGCCGGCATACCCGATAATCTGATGAACAAGGAGACACCTCAGTGGCAAAGAAACACAAGATCGCGGTCATCGCCGGCGATGGCATCGGCAAGGAAGTCATGCCCGAAGGCCTGCGGGTGTTGGATGCGGCCGCGGCGCGCTTCGGTATCGACTTCCAGTTTGACCATTTCGACTGGAGCTGCGACTACTACGAGAAGCACGGCAAGATGATGCCGGATGACTGGCGCACGCAGATCGGCGGCCACGAGGCGATTTTCTTCGGTGCCATCGGCTGGCCCGACAAAGTGCCGGATCACGAGGCGCTGTGGGGTTCGCTTTTCCGCTTCCGGCGCGATTTCGACCAGTACATCAACCTGCGCCCCGTGCGCTTGATGCCGGGTGTCGAGTCCCCGCTGGCCAACCGCAAGCCGGGCGACATCGATTTCTTCATCGTCCGCGAGAATACCGAGGGCGAGTATTCCAATAGCGGCGGCACGTTGTTCGCCGGCACCGAGCGCGAAATCGTCATCCAGGAAAGCGTCTTCACCCGGATCGGTGCCGAACGCGTGCTCAAGTTCGCATTCGAACTGGCGCGCAAGCGGGGCAAGCATCTGACCGCCGCCACCAAGTCCAATGGCATTTCCATTTCCATGCCCTGGTGGGACGCCCGGGTGGCGGAGATGGCCGAGCAGTATCCGGACGTGCGCTGGGACAAGTTCCATATCGATATCCTGTGCGCGCACTTCGTGCAGCATCCGGACCGCTTCGACGTGGTGGTGGCTTCGAACCTTTTCGGCGATATCCTGTCCGACCTGGGGCCGGCCTGCACCGGTACGATAGGCATCGCGCCCTCGGCCAACCTCAATCCGGAACGCAAGTTCCCCTCGCTGTTCGAGCCCGTCCATGGATCGGCGCCCGACATCCATGGCAAGGGCATCGCCAATCCCATCGGTCAGATCTGGAGCGGCGCGCTCATGCTTGACTTCCTCGGCTATCCGGAGGCGTCGCAAGCGGTGGTGCGGGCCGTCGAGGCGGTGCTGGAGCATGGCCCGCGCACGCCTGACATGAAGGGCGACGCGAAGACCACGGACGTGGGTAAGGCGGTCGCCGAGCGCTTGGCCAAGGCCTAGTGTAAAAAGTCCGTTCAGACCGTCTTGCACCGACACGGGGAACTAAAGCGTTGCCCGTGTTACTGACGCATCACCAGCGCGCGATCCTTGCCTCCGCTCGCCGGCATGCCTTGTCACGCCGAGGTGGTATGGAGTGACATTTGATGTAACAGTCCAATGCGGATTGGCATGGCTGACCATAAATTTACGAAAATCGCAAGGTATCTGACGGGAATCCGAGGATTTAGCATCTCAGATTCATCAAACTTTCAATTTTGAATGCGGTTGTAAGGTTATAGTCTCCGCTGCAGTGCCGGACCGGCGGGCGCGGGGGCGTCCAGTGACACTGGTGGAGCTGCATCCTTATCCGCACCACATGATCACAGAGTTAGAGTTTGGCATTGTTACCTTCTACAAGTTTGACTATCGACACTGCTGAGGGCATTCCCGGTGCCGCTACGCCTCGTACCTATGGTGACGGCGGCGGCGCTGTGCTGTTCAATGGCAAGGTAGGAAATCATCGCCTGGATCGTTTCTGGCGCAAATTCTATTCGGCCATGCGTAGCCGCCGCATGCAGCACAACCGCCACCTGTGGCCCTATGTGTCGATCAAGCGCGACACGACCGGTGCCATCTCGGCGTTCAAGGCTTTTGGCCATTCGGTGCCCCTCACACCCATCAGCCAGGCCTTCCCCGAGAAGCCGGAACTGCTGCATCTGATCCTCAGCGGTCCGTCGATCGCGGAGATCCAGTACGACCGCCTGCCGATCGAAGCCGCGATGGGCGTCAACGGCTCCATCGCACTGCTGCGCAAGTTCGATATTCCCTTCAAGTATTACTGCGTCATCGATCAGAACTTCGTCCGTCGCCGTATCGACCTGATGCGTGACGTGGTAACGCGCGACCTGACCTTGTTCGTCACGCCGGACGTGCTGCGTTACCTGATGCAGGGGATTCCTCCAGCCACGTACAAGTGCCGCATCTGCGTCATCGAAGTGGTGTCCGAACGCGCTTTCCAGCCTTCATCGACGCCGGCCGATTTGCTGGCGCTGGCCGAGGCGCGCCCGGAAATGTCGGTGTTCGACGCGGAACGCGCGCTGGGGTTCAGCTTCAATGTGGCCCGCGGCGTGTTTGATGCCGACACCGTGGCGTATGCGGCCCTGCAGGTCATGGTGGCTGGCGGCGTGAAGAAGATGTACGTGCATGGGCTCGATCTGGGTTTTTCCAGTGGCCGCCGCTTCTACGACGAAGGGGCACGTCCGGAAACCAGTCGCCTGGTGCGTAATTTCGAGCGCATGATAGAGCCGTCCTTCGCGCATGCCGCGCATCTGCTGCAGGAACGGGGCGTGGAGCTCTACAACCTGTCGCTGGACAGCGCGCTGTCCGAGCGCATCATTCCCAAACTGAGTTGGCGCACCTTGCTGGAAACGGCTGAGGCATAGCAGCATCTGCCGACGGTCATGAGCAACGTGATTCGGGCCGCTGACGCGGCCCGAATCATTAATGCGCCCCGGCCGCGGCCTCCGCCGCGCCGCCACCGCCCTTGTTCCTGTTCGGACGGGCGAACCAGACCAGCACGATCAGCATCAGGAAGATCACCGCCGATGCGTAGAACACATCCAGCGCCGACATCGTGAACGCCTGGGCATTGACCAGGCCATCCACCGCGGTGAGCGACTGCTGCGGCGACATGCCGGCGGCCGCCAGCGACTGCACGGTCTGGTCGAATGCCTGCGTGCCCGCCGTGGCCGTTTCGGTCAGGTGCGCATGGTGCATGGTCGCGCGGTTTTCCCAGACGGTGGTGGCGATGGACGTGCCGAAGCCGGCCATCGTCAAGCGGCAGAAATTGGACAAGCCGGAGGCGGCCGGAATACGCCAGGGCTCGATGCCGGAAAGCGTGATCGAGGTCAGTGGCACGAAGAACGCCGCCATGGCCGCGCCCTGGATGATGGTGGGGATGACCAGGTTGCGCATGTCCGTCTGCGGCGTGAAACCGGAGCGCAGGTAGCACACCAACGCAAACACGCAGAAGGCGAACGTGACGATATGACGGGGATCGCGCGTGGCCAGCAGCTTGCCGACCACGGGTGTCAGGAGGATGGCCAGGATGCCGACCGGTGCGGTGACGATGCCGGCGTCCGTCGCGGTGTAGTTCATATTGCTTTGCAGCCACAGCGGCAGCAGCACGACGTTGCCGAAGAACACGCCGTAGGCGACCGCCAACGTGATCGCGCCCACGGTGAAATTGCGGATCTTGAACAGGCGCAGGTCCACCACGGGGTGCGCTTCGGTCAGTTCCCAGATCACGAAGAACACGAAGGCGATGACGACGATGACGGCCAGGGTAAGGATGGTGGAGCTCTGGAACCAATCCAGCTCCTTGCCCTTGTCCAGCATCACTTGCAGCGCACCCACCCAGACCACCAGCAGCACCAGGCCGACCTTGTCGATGGGCCGTTTCTGCGTGACCGATTCACGCTTGCCGTAGATGCGCCAGCTGATCCACGCGGCCAGCAAGCCGACCGGGACGTTGATGTAGAAGATCCAGGGCCAGGTGTAGTTGTCGGAGATCCAGCCGCCCAGCAGAGGCCCCGCCACGGGCGCCACCAGGGTAGTCATGGCCCAGACCGCCAGCGCCATGCCGGCTTTCTCCTTGGGAAAACTGGCCAGCATCAGCGCCTGCGACAGGGGAATCATGGGGCCGGCGACGGCGCCCTGCAGCACGCGAAAGCCGATCAGGGCTTCCAGCGTGGGCGCGAAACCGCACAGCCATGAGGCCAGTACGAACAGCAGGGTGGAGGCCACGAACAAGCGCACCTGGCCGAAGCGTTGCGTCAACCAGCCCGTCAGCGGCACGGTGATGGCGTTGGCCACCGCGAAGGACGTGATGACCCAGGTGCCCTGGCTGGTACTGACCCCCAGGTCGCCCGAGATCGTCGGGATCGACACATTGGCGATGGAGGTATCCAGCACGTTCATGAACACCGCGGTGGACAGCGCTACCGCGCCGATGATGCGCGTCGCCCCTTGCAGGGGAGCGTAGGTGCCGGCCGGTGCCGTGCCGGCGTTGGAGGTTGGCTCGCTCATGGCGTGTACTGGATCGGAACGGTGGAGGGGCGCGTGGGCGGGATTGGCGGCGTTGGCGTTATTGAGCCAGGTTGGCGGCGATGATCTTCTGGATCAGCGCGTCCGCTTCCTTGTGATCGGGCTCGAAGGCGCGCGTGGACCATACCGGTTCGGTGCGCGTAGCCTGGGTCACGGCCGCGCCTTCCTGCTTGCTGACGTCGACCTCGACGTCCATCGACAGGCCGATGCGCAGGGGATGTTCCTGCAGTTGCTTGGGATCCAGGGCAATGCGCACGGGCACGCGCTGGACCACCTTGATCCAGTTGCCGGTGGCGTTCTGCGCCGGCAGCAGGGCGAACGCGCTACCGGTACCCGCGTCCAGGCCGATCACCTTGCCGTGGTACTTGACGTCGCTGCCGTACAGATCGGCGGTCAGCTCCACGTCCTGGCCCACGCGCATCTTGCGCAACTGGCCTTCCTTGAAGTTGGCTTCCACCCACACCTGGTCCAGCGGCACGATGTTCATCAGCGTATTGCCGGGGGCCACGCGTTGGCCCACCTGCACGCCGCGGCGCGCCACCATGCCGGTCACCGGGGCCGGCAGCACGGTGCGCGACGTCGCCAGCCACGCGTTGCGCACGTTGGCGGCCGCTTCCTGCACATCGGGATGCTGTTCGACCGAGGTGCCGTGCGTCAGGGCCTGGTTGGTGGCCAGCTTGGCCTTGGATGCCGCCAGCGATGCCTTGGCCTGGGCCAGGCCGGATTCGGCGCTCTTCAACGTGGTCTGGGCATGCAGGATTTCCTCTCCGCTGACGCCGCCGGACTTGGCCAGGGCCTGGCGCCGCGACAGGTCGCTGCGGGCCCGCGCCAGATCCGCCTGGGCGCGTTCGATATCGGCCAGGCGCACGTCGACGTCGGCGGCCAGCGCATCGTTCTGCACGTACAGCGTGCGCACTTGGCGCACCGTCTGGCCCAGTTTGGCGACGGCTTGCGCCAATGCGATGTCGGTGTCGGCCGGATCCAGGCGGATGATGGGCGCGCCGGCCTGCACGGTTTCGGTGTCGTCGGCTTCGATGGCTACTACCGTGCCGGGCACCTGCGGCGTGATCTGCACCAGGTTGCCATGGACGTAGGAGTCATCGGTGCTTTCGAAGTGCGAACCGACCATCCACCACCAGATGGCATAGGCGATGGCGATCAGGATGAAAACACCGGTGGCCAGCAACATCAGGCGTTTGCGGGCGGGATTGGAAGTCTGCGGGGCATTCATGACGTAGTGTCCAATGGGTTCAATGGGTGTCGTTCTTGGCGGTGGCCGGCCGCGGCTCCGCGGGGGCAGCGGTCTGTGCGGGGTCGGCGCCGGCAGGGGCGCTGGTTTGCACGTAGCCGCCGCCCAGGGCCTTGGCCAGGTCGGCGTCCAGCTTGTATGCGCGGAAGCGCAGATCGGTGTCCAGGCGCGCCTGCACCAGCACACTGTCCTGTGCGATCAGCACGGTCAGGTAGTTGCCCAGGCCGGCGCGATAACGGTTCACGGCCAGTTCATAGGCGGCGTCGGTGGACGTGCGCGCCTGGCGCTGTTCCGTGGTTTCCCGTTCCAGCAGGCGCAAGGCGTCGAGCGCATCGGCGGTCTGGCGCACGGCGGTCAGCACGGTCTGGTTGTAGTCGGCTACCGCCAGGTCGGCATCGGCGCGGCGGCCGGCCAGGTTGGCGTTGAGCTCGCCGTTGTTGAACAGGGGCAGCGAAATCGCCGGACCGATATTGGCGGCGCGGCTGCCGGCGTCGAACAGATTGCCGGTACCCAAGGCCTGCAAGCCGATGAAGGCCGTCAAGTTGACGTTGGGATAGAACTGCGCCTTGGCGACGTCGATCTCTTTGTTGGCGCCTTCGGCGCGCCAGCGCGCGGCCGTGACATCGGCGCGGTGGCCCAGCAGTTCCAGGGGCACGTTCGCGGGGATGAGCCCTGCGGGCGTCGTCATGCTGGCCGCGGTCAGGCGCTGGCCGCGTTCGGGACCCGCGCCCACCAGGGCGGCGACCTGATTGCGCAGTTGCGCCAGCGTGGTCTCGATCTGGGTCAGCTGCACCTTGCCGGCGGCCAGCGCGGCGTCGGCCTGCTTGACCTCCACTTGCGTATCCAGGCCGGCACCGAAGCGCTGCGTGGTGATGGACTGGACGTTCTCGCGCTGCTTCAGGATGCTGCGCAGGACGTCGCGCTGCGCGAAGGCATCCTGCAGATTGAGGTAGGCCTCGACCACGCCGCTGCTCAGCATGACGCGCGCCGCCTGGCGGTCGGCTTCGGCGGCTTGCTGCTGCGACAGCGCCGCTTTCAGGTGGGCGCTGTTCTTGCCCCAGAAATCCAGCTCATAGCTGAAGTCCAGGCCCAGACGGGTGTCGCTTTGCAGCGAGCCGGCCAAGGGAGCGGGGTAGATGTAGTTCTTGGAAATGTGCTCGCGCTGCAGGCTGTAGTTCGCATCCACGCGCGGCAGCAAAGGCGCGCGGGCGCTGCCCACGGCGGCATTGGCTTGGGCCAGGCGGGCCTGCGCCGAGGCCATCGTGGGGCTGTTGGCCAGCGCTTCTTCAATCAAGGCGTCCAACTGGCTGTCCTGGTAGCGCTGCCACCATTTGTCCGTGGGCCAGTCGGCGGTCGAGGTGCTCAGGCCCAGCGCGGCCCCGTCGACCTGCTTGACCGGTTGGGTACCTGGCTCCATCAGCGCGCAACCGCCCAACGTCAGGACCAGCAAGGAGCTCAATAAGCGTTTCATAGGACGAAAGAATGAAGAGTGTGGCGTTCAGTAGTTGTTCAGGATGTAATTGACTAGGCAGCAATTAGGGCGAAAAAGGGCCCTCGTCATGATACGCCGTCACTTGGGCGGCGGCACGGGCGCCGACCCATTGGCCAGCATGCGGCGCATGAAATGCGACAGCATCCGCGCCTCGCTTTCCGTGAAGCCGCGCATGAAGTGGTTCAGGGTACGGGCAATGATGGCGGGGATCTGCCGGGTGATGGCCGCGCCTTCCTCGGTGACTTCGATCTTGACCACGCGCCGGTCCTGCTCGCTGCGCTGGCGCCGTAGCAAGCCCTTGGCTTCCAGGCGGTCCAGGGTACGCGTCATGGCGCCGGTGTCGACGTCGGATATGCGTGCCAATTCGGCAGCCGTCTCGGCGCGTCCCATGCTTACCATGGCCAGCGGGCGCCATTGGCTGGCGGTCAATCCCAGCGGAGAAACTTCCTGATCCAGGGCCCGGCTGAATGAATTGGTCACCAGCTTGATCAGATACCCGGGATTCTCTTCAAACATCTGCATGCGATCGCACCGATAAGGGGGCGACGCGTCTGCGGCGTCCCAAGTGTCTGGGGCGTCCGGGGTGTCTGCGTTGTCAGGGATTTCATTGTCCATGGGAAGAAATATAGTTGCCTAAGCAGTTAATGTCAACGCAGACTTGATCATCGATGGGCGGGCACGGGAATCGTGTTGCGGCAATGCCGAAATGACCAGCTTGCTTCGCCTGGTCGCTGCCGCCTGGTCGGCCCCCCTGGTCCGCCGATCCTGGCCGGGCGCGCAGAAATTAAGTGCAAACGAGGCGTCCGCGCACATAAAATCCCGTGCATGACATTGACGCCTGCCGCATCGGCCAAGATCCCTGCCACGCCTTCCAGGTTTACCCACCGCGCAGTCGGCTTCATGCTTGCCGCCTTGGGCGCCATCCTCTTCTCGGGCAAGGCCATCGTCGTCAAGTTCACCTATGAGTACGGTGTGGACGCGGTCACGCTCATCGCCTTTCGCATGCTGTTTTCGCTGCCGTTCTTCGCGGTGATCGCCCTGGACCAGGCGCGCCGCGCGCGGCGCGGCCAATTGCCGGTGCTGACGATGAGCGAGCGCGCGCGCGTCGTGGTGCTGGGTCTGCTGGGCTACTATCTGTCCAGCTTTCTCGACTTCCTGGGCCTGCGCTATATCAGCGTCGGCTTGGAACGCCTGATTCTTTTCCTGTCGCCGACCCTGGTGCTGCTGATCACGGCGTTCTGGCTCAAGCGTCCCATCGCGCGCCGCCAGTGGGTGGCCTTGGGCTTGTCCTACGCCGGCGTGGTGCTGGTTTTCGCCCACGACCTGTCGCAGTCGCGCAGCGATGCGATATGGCTGGGCGCGGGCTTCGTCTTCGGCTCGGCGCTGACGTATGCGGTGTACCTGATCGGCTCGGGCGAGCTGGTCAAGCGGGTCGGGTCCACGCGTCTGACGGCCTATGCCATGACGGTGTCCAGCATCGCCTGCCTGATCCAGTTTTTCGTGCTGCATCCCGTGTCGGGGCTGCTCCAGCCCATGGGCTTCTACGGGCTGTCGGTCATCCACGCCACCATCAATACCGTGCTGCCCGTATTCATGATCATGGCGGCCGTGTCGCGCATCGGCGCGCCGCTGGCGGCGCAACTGGGCATGCTGGGACCGGTCTCCGTGCTGTTTCTCGCCTATTGGTTCCTGGGCGAACCGGTGACGTCGTGGCAACTGGCGGGGACTGGATTGGTCCTGGCCGGTGTCTTCGCGCTTACCGGCGGCCGGCGCGCGCCCCTGAAAGAGGCGAAGACCGGAAGCGCCTCGGCATGAACCCGTACACTTTCCGTCCAACCTGTACCCAACGATAAACGCAAAAAAGGAGCGTTGCATGGCCAGCACTATCGCAAAGGCAATCCAGCTCGAAACCCATGGTGGTCCCGAAGTCCTGAAACTGGTCGAGCTGGAAGTGCCGCCGCCCGGCCCCAAGGAGGTCACCATCCGCCAGCACGCCGCGGGTCTGAACTTCATCGACATCTATTACCGCACCGGTCTCTATCCGCATCCCTTGCCGCATGGCCTGGGCTCGGAAGGCGCGGGCGTGGTCGAAGCCGTGGGTAGCGAAGTGACCCACGTGAAGAAGGGCGATCGCGTCGCTTACGGCCACAGCCCCCTGGGCGCCTACGCCACGGTGCGCAACGTGCCGGGCGTGAATGTCGTGAAGCTGCCCAAGGGCATCAGCTTCGACGATGCCGCCGCCATGATGCTCAAGGGCTTGACGGTGCAATACCTGTTTCGCCAAACCTACCGCCTGCAAGGTAATGAGACGATTCTTTTCCATGCGGCCGCCGGCGGCGTGGGCCTGATCGCCTGCCAATGGGCGCGCGCGTTGGGCGTGAAATTGATCGGTACGGTATCCAGCCCGGAAAAGGCGGAACTGGCCAAGGCGCACGGCGCCTGGGCCACCATCGATTATTCGCGCGAGAACGTCGCGGAGAAGCTGTTGGAGCTGACCGGTGGCAAGAAGGTGCCGGTGGTATACGACGGCGTCGGCAAGGACACGTGGGAAGCGTCGCTGGACTGCATCGAGCCGCGCGGTCTGATGGTCAGCTTCGGCAATGCTTCCGGTCCGGTCAGCGGTGTGAACGTTGGCATTCTGAACCAGAAGGGCTGCCTGTACCTGACGCGGCCGTCGCTGGGTTTGCACATCAACACGCTGGATAAGCTGCAGTCCGCTTCCAGCGAGCTGTTCGACCTGGTGAGCAGGAAGAAGATCAAGCTGAACATCGGCCAGCGCTATCCGCTCGCCGACGTGGGCGAGGCGCATACCGCGCTGGCGGCCCGCAAGACCACGGGTGCGACGATCTTGACGCTGGATTAAAGCCCGTGCGTGGCGGTCTCGCGGCCGCCGCGCGCTTGGTTTTCGCTGACAGGGGCGCACAAAGTTGCGCCCCTGTCACATTACAGTCACTCGCATTTTGACCACAGTCGGTCACGTCTCTCATCCTTGCGGCTAGGCTAAGGTGAATGTGTCCCTGACATAAGGAGATGCGACATGACTCGAAAACTATTGGCTTTGGTACTGGCTTGCACCGCGGTGGGCAGCCTTGCAGCCTGCTCCCATCCGACCGTTGTGCAGACCAAGGACGGACAGCAGATCGTCGCTCCGGACGAGCCCGAATACAACAAGAAGTCCGGTACCTATCAGTACGAAGATAATGGCAAGAAAGTCCAGATCAACAAGGACGACGTCCATTCGATGCAGGAAGTGAAGTAGCTGCGAGGATCCGGTCGCTTTGAATCGATCGCGCCGAATCATCCGCAACGCGCTTGAACTGGCGCAAAAAAAGGCCCACGCCATTGCACGTATGCATGGCGCGGGCCTTTTCATTGGCTCAGGGGGCAGGGGGCGCTCAGCCCTGGCCGTGTTCCTGGTGATAGCGTGCCACGGTTTCGACTTCGTTCTTCGAACCGAGGATGACGCTGACGCGTTGATGCAGTTGCGTGGGCTGGATGTCGAGGATGCGCTGGGTGCCGTCGATGGCGGCACCGCCGGCCTGTTCGATCAGCAGGCTCATGGGGTTGGCTTCGTACATCAGGCGCAGCTTGCCCGGCTTGTTCGGCTCGCGTGAGTCCCACGGGTACATGAAGATGCCGCCGCGCGTCAGGATGCGGTGGACGTCAGCCACCATGGACGCCACCCAACGCATATTGAAGTCCTTGCCACGCGGGCCGGTCTTGCCGGCAAGGCAGTCGTCGATGTAATGCTTCACGGGCGGTGCCCAGTGGCGCATATTCGACATATTGATGGCGAATTCCTTGGTGTCCTCGGGAATGCGCATGTCCTCGTGCGTCAGCACCCACGAGCCCATTTCGCGGTCCAGCGTGAAGCCGGCCACGCCGTTGCCCACGGTCAGGACCAGCATGGTCTGTGGTCCATAGACGGCATAACCCGAGGCTACCTGTTTGGTACCCGGCTGCAGGAAGTCCTGCTCGGTCACCGCCTGTCCGGGCGTGTCGTGGTGCGCGCGCAGCACCGAGAAGATGGTGCCGATGGACACGTTGACGTCGATGTTCGACGAACCATCCAGGGGATCGAACAACAGCAGGTATTCGCCCTTGGGATAGCGGTTGGGGATGGGATGGATGGTTTCCATCTCTTCCGATGCCATGCCGGCCAGGTGGCCACCCCATTCATTGGCTTCGAGCAGGATTTCGTTGGACATGACGTCCAGCTTTTTCTGCACCTCGCCTTGCACGTTTTCGGTGTCCAGCGCCCCCAGCACGCCGCCGAGCGCACCCTTGCTGACGGCGTGGCTGATGGCCTTGCAGGCGCGTGCCACCACTTCGATCAGCAGGCGGACTTCCGGGCCGACAACCGCGTGTTCACGCTGCTGTTCGACCAGGTATTGGGTCAGTGTCTTGCGTTTCAAATGAATCTCCCAGGATGAATGAAGTCAGGCAGCCAGTTCCAGCGCCTTGGACACGATTTCGTTGACGTTGCGCGACAGGCCTGCGTGCGCGCGCACGGTTTCCAGCGCACGCCGCATGGGCGCGCGCAAGGCCGGCGTATAGCGGGCCCAGTTGTCCAGGCCGCGCGCCAGCCGGGCGGCGATTTCGGGGTTGAGCGCATCCAGCGCCAGCACTTGTTCGACCCAGAAGTCGTAGCCGCTGCCGTCGGGCAGGTGCAGGCCACGCGCGTTGTTCAGGCAGAACTGGAACACCAGCGCCCGCGCGCGATTGGGATTGCGCAGGGTGAACGCGGGGTGCGCCATCAGTCCGCGCACCGTGGCCACCGACGTCGAGCGCGCAGTAGCCTGTAAGGCGAACCACTTGTCGATGACCAGCGGGTCCTGCTGCCATTGTTCGTAGAATTCGCCCAAGGCCTGTGTGGCAGCGTCGGCCGGGCCGTGGTTCACCAGCGCGCCCAGGGCGCCCAGGCGGTCCGTCATATTGCTGGCCTGCTCGTACTGCGCGCGGGCCCAGGCCAGCGCGCGCGCGTCGCCCGCCGCCATCAGATGCGACAGCGCCAGGTTCTTCAAGGCCCGCCGGCCCGCGGGCAGCGGCGCGGGGCTGTAGGCACCCGGGGTCTGATGGTTCTCGTAAGCATCGCCCCAGGCCTGCGCCAACTGGCGGCCCAGTTCGGCGCGCACGAAATCGCGCGCGATTGCCAAGGCGGGGGGATCGATGTCAGCCATGCGTTCGGCCAGCGTCTTTTCCGAAGGCAGGGCCAGCGCACGGGCACGGTAGGCCGCATCCAGGCGGGGATCCGTCAACAGGGTGCGCCAGGCGTCGACAAAAGCCGGCTGCAGGCTTAGCGCCGCACCCTCCTGGGCGCGCGCCGTCAACGCCAGGATCTGGCGCGTGGCCAGTTCCTGGCCGGCTTCCCAGCGGGCGAACGGATCGGGGTCGTGGGCCGACAGCAAAGCCAGTTCGTCGTCACGCCAGGGATATTCGACGATGACCGGCGCGGAAAAGCCCCGCAGCAGCGAAGGCACGGGTTCGCGTGGAATGTTGTCGAACACCCATTGCTGGCGGTCGGTGGTCAGTTCCAGCAGCACGGTATCGGCCGTCGCGGCACCGTCCAGCGACAGCGGCAGGGGTTGGCCCGCGCGGTCCAGCAGGCCCAGCGCGAAGGGAATATGCACGGGCAGCTTGACGTTGCTTGGGTCGCCACCGCGGCCGGCGGTCTTTTCGACCCCGACGGGCGCGCAGCGCTGCGCCAGCGTTACGGTGCAGCGCTGCGCGCCGGCATCGTAGTCCAGCGTCACGCTGACGCGCGGCGTGCCGGCCTGGCGATACCAGCGGCGGAAGACGGACAGGTCACGGCCAGGATGCTGGCGCGTGTACACCGATTCCATCGCGGCGACGAAATCGTCGCAGGTCACGGCTTGGCCGTCGTGGCGGCGGAAATACTCGTCCATCCCCGCGCGAAAGCCTTCCTCGCCCAGCAGCGTGTGCTGCATGCGAATCACCTCGGCGCCTTTCTCGTAGACGGTGGCGGTGTAGAAGTTGCCGATTTCCTGGTAGCTTTCCGGCCGGATGGGGTGAGCCATGGGGCCGGCGTCTTCCGGGAACTGCGCCGCGCGCAGCGTGGCCACGTCGTCGATCCGCTTGACGGCGCGCGCGCTGGCGGCCGCCGCCGCGTCCATGCCATGCGCCATCACGTCGGCGCTGAATTCCTGGTCACGGAAAACCGTCAGGCCTTCCTTGAGACTCAACTGGAACCAGTCGCGGCACGTGACGCGATTGCCGGTCCAGTTATGGAAATACTCGTGGCCGATGACCGATTCGATCCCTTCGTAATTGGCGTCGGTAGCCGTATCCGGGTTGGCCAGCACATAAGCCGCATTGAAGATATTGAGGCCCTTGTTCTCCATCGCGCCCATATTGAAGTCGCGCACGGCAACCACCATGAAGCGGTCCAGGTCCAGTTCCAGGCCGAAGCGGGTCTCATCCCAACGCAGGGCGCGCTCCAGGGACTCCAGGGCCCAGGCCGTACGGTCCTCCGAACCCGGGTCGCTATAAACCTGCAGCAGCACTTCGCGGCCGCTGGCCGTTCGAGTGCGGCTTTCGCGGCAGCTCAATTGGCCCGCCACCAGGGCGAACAGATAGCAGGGCTTGGGGAAGGGATCTTCCCATTCCACTTCCTGGCGGCCATCGGGCAAGCTGCGGCTGGCGACCAGATTGCCATTGCTCAATAAGTGCGGATAGTCGGGCTGGGCCCGCAGGGTGACGCGATAGCGCGACATGACGTCGGGCCGGTCCGCGAACCATGTGATGCGGCGAAAGCCTTCGGCCTCGCACTGGGTGAAGAAATTGCCCCCGGACACATACAGGCCCATCAGCGTCGAGTTGGCCTGAGGCCGGCAGCGGCTGACGATTTCCAGGACCGCCGCGTCGGGCAGGGCGGGCAAGGTCAGGGTATGCGCGGTCAACGCGTAGCGGCTGGCATCCCAGGCCGCGCCGTCGACATGCACGCTGACCAGTTCCAGCTCGCTGCCATCCAGCACCAGCGGTGCCGTGTCGCCGGCCACGCGACGGCGCAGGGTCAGCCGCGACGTTACCGTGGTCACCTCGGGTTCCAGATCGAACGCCAGTGCCACCTCGGCGATTTCAAATGGGTAGGGCTGGTAGTCCTTGCGATAGATGGTCACGGAAGTATCGGTGCGCATGGGCTATTTTCCCCGGGAAAAAGTAATCAGATAGCTATTGTAGGACGCGGCCTGAGGCTTGCTGTGCAAAACTTTATACGCTGCGGCCGGTCTCAAGTGAATGAGCAAGACGTATGATGCGTCGCGGCCACCAAGACAACAGTATGGCCGTTCCCGAGGAGTCGTTCCATGAATCGCTATCTTTATTCGTCACTTTCGCGCTGGGTCCAGGCATGCGGCGTCGCCATGTTGGCCTTGATGCTGGCGGGTTGCGCCACCACCAATACCGTATCGGCGCGGGTGACGTCATTCCAGCATTGGCCCGACAATGCCACCGGGCAGACATACCGCTTCATCGCCGCCAATCCCGGCCAGGAAAACAATCTGGAATATCAGTCTTATCAGGACATGGTGCGTGCCGGCATAGGCGCGACCGGTCTGGTGGAAGCGGCCAAGGGTGTGCCGGCGCGTTTCAACGTGTCGTTTACTTATGGCGTCGCGCAGACGCAGGTGACGGTGCGGCGGCCCTATGATCCCTATTTCTATGGCGGCTACCCCGGCTTCTACGGGCCGCGCGGCTATTGGGGCGGCTTCGGCGGTTATTGGGGACCTGATTGGGTGGATGTGCCCACCGTGGCTTATCGCAATTCGCTGACGCTTTCGATCCATGACAATAGCAATGGTGGCGCTGAAGTGTATCGAGCCACTGCTTATAGCGTATCCGGCAGCGAACGCCTGCTGCAGGTCATGCCTTACCTGGTTCGTGCGATTTTCGACCAGTTCCCTGGCAATAATGGCTCTGAGCGCAGGGTCGAATTTCCGGTAGGTTATTGATATATTGCTTGTTTTAATCGAAATACAATGTACTAAGCAATGAAATAAGTCAGGTGCCAGCTGTATTTATACGGATAATTACGCTGCAGTACCGAATAATTGCCGGTCACAAACAGTCTGCTTATGCTCCGCTGTGTACGAAAGAGTAAGGTAGGTAAGCAAGCAAAAAAAACATCGCGCCGACAGGCGCGATGTTTTTGTGGCAGCCTGTGGGAAAAAACCCCGCGGCACCGTTGAAAGCGATGGCGTTTACTGGATGAGAAAGCTGTCGCGCTTGGCGCCTTCCGCCTCGGCGGCGGTCAACCAGCGCGGCGCCTTGCCGCGGCCACTCCAGGTTTCGCCCGTGTCAGGGTGGCGATACTTGGGGGCCACCGCGCGTTTGGCGCGGGGCGCGGCGGGCGCGGCGCCCTTGCGTACGGCGGCAGGGGCGCGGGCCGGCTTGCCGAAAGCCGCGGCGATTTCTTCGGGAGTGATATTGTATTCACGCATCGATCGAATGATCGATGCCACCACGGGCTTGCGCCGTTTGGTGTGGAGCAGTTCGGCACGCTTGCGGAGTTTGCCGATTTCCTTTTCTATCTTGGCCTGCTGTGCCGCGTAGTTTTCTCTAACCATGGTGCTGTGATCCTTATTATGGAAATTCGGTTTTCCCGACAGGATGGAAGTTATTGTATCCGCAATGGTACAAAATTTATATGGCTATTATCCTCAGAATTCTTGAATCCATATGTTTCAGCCTAATGATTGTTCAAGGAATGAATCAACCATGTCCTTCAAAGTCGCCGCTATTCAAATGGTCAGTACACCGGACGTGCGGGAGAATCTCGATGCAGCGGGTGCGTTGATCGGGCAGGCAGCGGAAGAGGGCGCCACACTGGTGGCATTGCCCGAATATTTCTGCCTGATGGGGCGTAAAGACACTGATAAGGTGGCTGCGCGCGAAATGGAAGGAGACGGGCCGATCCAGGCATTCCTGGCGCAGCAGGCGCGCCAGCACGGCATATATGTAGTGGGCGGCACCTTGCCGCTGGAATGTCCGGATCCGGGGCGAGTCTATAACACCACGTTTGTATATGGGCCAGATGGTGGGCAGATTGCGCGCTATGACAAAATTCATCTCTTCAACTTTCAGCGCGGCACCGAATCGTTTGACGAAGCGACGAGCATAAAGCCGGGCGCGACGCCGCGAGTTTTCGATGCGCCTATCGGAAAGATCGGTTTGTCGGTGTGCTATGACCTTAGGTTTCCTGAGCTGTATCGAGCTTTTGGAGACGTAAGCTTGATTTTGGTTCCAGCCGCCTTCACATATACGACGGGCAAAGCGCATTGGGAACTGCTGCTGCGGGCGCGCGCGGTTGAAAACCAGTGCTATGTGCTGGCCCCGGCGCAAGGCGGCGTGCACCCTACCGGGCGCCGCACCTGGGGGCATTCCATGCTGATTGACCCGTGGGGCGAAATTGTCGCGCAGTTGCCCGAGGGGCCAGGCGTGGTGGCGGGTAACATAGACGCTGATCGCCTGCGGGAAGTCCGGACGGCTTTGCCGGCGCTACGGCACCGCGTCATGTAATGCGCATATTGCGTAAGCCAGGCAATTACCGGCTTATCCAGTCCGCGTGAAGAAATTGTGAAAGTTGACATCGAGTCTCGCCATGAAAATTACCGATCCTGCCATTCAGTCGCTCGCTACCGCTAAAACTCTGTTGCTCGACCCCTGGGGATTGAGCGAGGTGGATATGGCGCGCGCGCTCGGAGAAATATTCACCCACAAGGTGGATTACGCCGATCTTTATTTCCAGTACACGCGTAGCGAGGGCTGGAGCCTGGAAGAGGGCATCGTCAAGACCGGCAGTTTTTCCATCGGTCAGGGCGTGGGCGTGCGCGCCATCAGTGGCGAGAAAACCGCTTTCGCCTATTCCGATTCGCTGTCGCCGGAGGCCTTGTTGTCGTCGGCGCGAACGGTGCGCAGCATTGCGCGCCAGGGTGCGGGCAAGGCCCGCGTCACGGCGCCGGCCGACCCCGGACCGGGCCGTGACCTGTATCCGGCCATCGATCCTTTGCTGACCCTGGGCGCGCCGGACAAGGTGGCGCTGCTGGAGCGTGTCGAACGCATGGCGCGCGCGCGTGATCCGCATGTCATCCAGGTCATGGCCGGCCTGGGCGCCGAATACGACGTGATCCTGGTGGCCGGCAGCGACGGCCGCCTGGCCGCTGACGTGCGTCCCCTGGTGCGCCTGTCGCTGACGGTGATCGCCGAGCGTGACGGACGCCGGGAAATGGGCCACGCGGGCGGGGGGGGCCGTTCCGGTTTGGCGTACTTCACCGACGACATCCTGCGCGGCTATGTCGAGCACGCCGTGCATGAAGCCATGGTCAATCTGGACGCGCGGCCCGCGCCCGCCGGCGAGATGACGGTGGTGCTGGGTTCCGGCTGGCCGGGCATTCTGCTGCACGAGGCCGTGGGCCATGGCCTGGAGGGCGATTTCAACCGCAAGGGCTCCAGCGTGTTTTCCGGCCGTATCGGCGAGCGGGTGGCGTCCAAGGGTGTGACCGTCGTCGACGACGGCACCATACCGGACCGCCGTGGTTCCTTGAACGTCGACGACGAAGGCAATCCGACGCAGCGCAATGTATTGATCGAAGACGGCATCCTGCGTGGCTATATGCAGGACACCATGAACGCCCGCTTGATGAAAACGTCCGCCACGGGCAATGGCCGGCGCGAATCGTTCGCGCATTTGCCCATGCCGCGCATGACCAATACGTACATGCTGGCGGGCGCGACGCCGCCTGAAGAAATCATTTCATCGGTCAAGCGTGGTCTGTATGCGGTCAATTTCGGTGGCGGCCAGGTGGATATCACCAGCGGCAAATTCGTGTTCTCCGCGTCCGAGGCCTATATGATCGAAAACGGCAAGGTGACGTATCCCGTCAAGGGCGCCACGCTGATCGGCAATGGTCCGGACGCCATGACCAAGGTGACCATGATAGGCAACGACCTGCGCCTGGATTCCGGCGTTGGCACGTGTGGCAAGGAAGGCCAGAGCGTGCCGGTGGGCGTGGGGATGCCCACGGTGCGGATGGAAGGCCTGACGGTGGGCGGTACCGCGTGATTCGCGCGGGGCGCGCGGACTGGTGATGGGTGATTCGCGAATTTTTGATTCGTGATTTTTTCATGGCGGCTTTCTTATGACAAAAATTTGTGCTATGGTTGCCGCCATGAATACCGCGATCCAGTCCGTCGGCGCAGGCCGATTTTATTTTTATTTTGGCTTTCCGATGCCGCTGGCGGAGGAAGGATTGCGCGCATACTGAAGTTTGCACAGAATCCCCCCAAAAAAGCCGCCAGCTAACTGGCGGCTTTTTTTATGTCCGCCAGCCTGGCTACCCCACCCAGGAAGGAAATAACGTGTCTCACAATACCGACGATCTGCGAATCCGCGAAATCAAGGAACTGACGCCACCCGCGCATGTGATGCGTGAATTTGCGTGTACCCAGACTGCTTCCGCGGTGGTGCACGATACGCGTCAGGCCCTGCATCGCATTCTGCATGGCATGGACGACAGGCTGGCCGTGGTAATCGGCCCTTGCTCCATTCATGACACCAAGGCGGCGCTGGAATATGCGGATCGCTTGAAGGGAGTACGCGAGGCGTTGAAGGCGGATCTGGAAATCGTCATGCGTGTGTATTTCGAAAAGCCGCGCACCACGGTGGGGTGGAAAGGGCTGATCAACGATCCCGATCTGGACGGCAGCTTCAATATCAACAAAGGCGTGCGTTTGGCCCGCGAAGTCTTGCTGGAAATCAATGACCGTGGCGTGCCCGCCGGTTGTGAGTTCCTCGACATGATTACGCCGCAATACATTGCGGACCTGGTGTCGTGGGGGGCCATCGGGGCGCGCACGACGGAAAGCCAGGTGCATCGTGAGTTGGCATCGGGCCTGTCGTGCCCCGTGGGATTCAAGAACGGTACCGACGGCAATATCAAGATCGCGGTGGACGCCATCAAGGCGGCTTCGCAACCGCACCATTTCCTGTCGGTGACCAAGGGTGGCCATTCAGCCATCGTATCCACCGCTGGCAATGAGGACTGCCACGTCATCCTGCGCGGTGGCAAGGTGCCCAACTACGATGCCGCCAGCGTCGAGGTGGCTTGCCAGGACCTGGCGAAGGCAGGCCTGGCGCAGCGCCTGATGATAGACACCAGCCATGCCAACAGCAGCAAGAAGCCGGAAAACCAGCCCATGGTGGCTGATGACATCGCCCGCCAGATGGAAGCTGGCGATACGCGCATCGTGGGCCTGATGATCGAGAGCCATCTGCTGGCGGGGCGTCAGGACCTGGTGCCGGGGCAGGCGCTGACCTATGGCCAGAGCATCACCGATGGCTGCATCGACTGGGATGCTTCGGTGCAAGTGCTGGAGCGCCTGGCCAAGGCCGTGCGCGAACGCCGCCGCAGCGGGTCGGCCAGCGGGAAGTAGGCCCCCCCGTACCGCGCGGAGCGCGGCCCCCCAGGGGGCGACACCCGCGGAGCCGGGGGACCCGGCTCCGCGTGGTCCTTGATGCGGCAGCGTTCTTGAGTGAGTTGGCGTTATCGAGTCGGGCAAGGCTCTTGAGCAGGCCAGCGGTCCCAGAACAGGGTTCTTGAGCGGACTGCACTTCTTGAATGGGGCGGGAGTTCATAGGCCGTACTGCGGATGCGTAAAATGTGGGTTTTCGGGGCCGCTCCGCGGCGCCGGTCCGATTCTCAGGAATGCCATGAACGCTCCCTTGCATGCCGATACCTTGCGTCGCCCGATTCCCGCCGCCTGTCTGAACGAGTTGGGTGAAATTTTTGGTGATCGATTGTCGGTGGCGCAGGCCGTGCGTGAGCATCATGGCCATGACGAGTCGCCGTACCCGGACGTTTTGCCCGATGCGGTGGTATTCGCGCTGAGCACCGACGAAGTCGCCGCGTTTGCACGCCTATGCAATGAATACCGGGTGCCGGTCGTGCCTTATGGCGCGGGTTCGTCGTTGGAAGGGCATCTATTGCCGGTGCAGGGCGGTATCACCCTGGACCTGTCGCGCATGAATGCGGTGTTGACGCTCAATGCCGAGGACTTCACCGTGACCGTGCAGGCCGGGGTGACGCGCAAGCAGCTGAACGAAGAAATACGCTCGACGGGTTTGTTCTTTCCGGTCGATCCTGGTGCCGATGCCAGCTTGGGCGGCATGGCGGCGACGCGGGCGTCGGGCACGAATGCCGTGCGCTACGGCACCATGCGCGAGAACGTGTTGTCGCTGACCGTGGTGACGGCGGATGGCCGTGTGGTGCGCACTGCCAGCCGCGCGCCCAAGTCGTCGGCTGGCTACGACCTCACGCGCATCTTCGTGGGTAGCGAAGGCACTCTGGGCATCATTACCGAAGTGACCGTGAAGCTGTATCCGCAGCCGGAGGCCGTATCGGCGGCGGTGTGCAATTTCTCGACGTTGGGCGATGCCGTCGACAGCGTCATCGAGATCATGCAGATGGGCATTCCGGTCGCGCGTGTGGAGTTCATGGATGAACATGCCGTGCGCTCCGTGAACCTGTACAGCAAGCTCGAACTGCGTGAGACGCCATTGTTGGTGTTTGAATTCCACGGCAGTGCCGCGGGCGTGCAGGAGCATGCCCAGGCGGTGCAGGACATCGTGCGGGAGCATGGTGCGATGGATTTCGACTGGGCCGAGCGTCCGGAGGACCGCAGCCGTTTGTGGTCCGCGCGCCACAACGCCTATTTTGCCGGCTTGCAACTGCGGCCTGGCTGCCGGGCCAGCACCACTGACGTGTGCGTACCCATCTCGGCGCTTGCTGCGTGCGTACGGGAAACCGCGCAGGATCTGGCCGACGCGCCGTTCCCGTTCACCATTGTTGGTCATGTTGGCGATGGCAACTTCCACGTCCTCATGCTGCTCGACCCGGACAGTGCCGAGGAGTGGCAGGCTTCCGAGCGCATCAACCACGCCCTGGTCCATCGCGCCATTGCGGCGGACGGCACTTGCACGGGCGAGCATGGCGTCGGCTTGCACAAGATGCAGTTCCTGGAAGAAGAGCACGGCGCCGACGCCCTGGCCTTGATGCGCAGCCTGAAACACGCCTTCGACCCCAACAACATCCTCAACCCCGGCAAGATCTTCGCTTGGTAGCAGGACAGGCTTGCTTGCCGCAGCTTCGAGCGCAATAGCAGGACTGCACTGTTTTCCAAGGTTCCGAACACAATAGCGGCAAACCGCGGACCTGTCGCCCGCGGACTGCCCAAACAAATAACCTTGGGTACGACCTGTGTTCCAGGATCAACACCCCATACCCCCAGGGTAAATCCCGGCCTGTGCTAATCCGTCCCTCGCGCTATCGTGTCCCACATGGATAAGAAGGCAGAGACCGACCTCACAGACGCGCAAAGCGCACCCCCCGCCGCGCCCGATCTCATCGCGGCCCTCCAGGCCGTATTACCCGCCCACTGCATCCTGCATCGAGAAGAAGACACCCGTCCTTTCGAATGCGACGGCCTGTCGCTCTACCGTGCCTTGCCGGCCGTCGTCTGCCTGCCGGAAACCGAGGCGCAGATCCAGGCAGTGATGCGCATCTGCCGCAAACTCAACGCCCCCGTGGTACCGCGCGGCGCCGGCACCGGCTTGTCCGGTGGCGCCATGCCGCATCCGCAGGGCGTGCTGCTGGGCCTGTCCAAGCTCAACCGCATCAAGCATATCGATACCGACAACGCCACCGCCGTCATCGAGCCCGGTGTGCGCAACCTGGCGATCTCCGAAGCCGCCGCGCCTCATGGCCTGTACTACGCCCCCGATCCATCGAGCCAGATCGCCTGCTCGATAGGCGGCAACGTCGCCGAGAACTCCGGCGGTGTGCGTTGCATGAAGTACGGACTCACCGTCCACAACATCCTGCGCGTGCGCGTGGTCACCATCGACGGCGACATCGTCGAACTGGGCTCGGAAGCGCCCGATGCGCCCGGCCTGGACCTGCTGGCGGTCTTCATCGGTTCGGAAGGCATGCTGGGCGTGGTCACCGAGATCACCGTCAAGCTGCTGCCCAAGCCCGCCTGTGCCCAAGTGCTGCTGGCCAGCTTCAACAGCGCGGAAGCCGCGGGCAACGCGGTGACGAAGATCATCGGCGCCGGCATCATTCCCGCCGGACTCGAAATGATGGACCGTCAGGCGATCCACATGGTGGAACCCTTCGTGCAGGCCGGCTACGACATGGACGCGCAGGCCATCCTGCTGTGCGAATCAGACGGCACGCGCGAAGAAGTCGCTCACGAAGTCGAACGCATGGAAGCCGTGCTGCAATCCGCTGGCGCCACGCGGCTGCAGGTATCCACGTCCGAACCCGAGCGCCTGCGCTTCTGGGCCGGGCGCAAGAACGCCTTTCCCGCGGCGGGCCGTGTGTCGCCGGACTATTACTGCATGGATGGCACCATCCCGCGCCGCCATCTGGCGCGCGTGTTGAACGCCATCGAACAGATGGAAGACGAATTCGGTTTGCGTTGCGCCAACGTCTTCCACGCGGGCGACGGCAATCTGCATCCCCTGATTCTTTTCGATTCAAACAAGCCGGAAGAGACCGAACGCGCCGACAAATTTGGCGTGGCGATACTCGAACTGTGCGTACAAGTAGGAGGCACCGTGACTGGAGAGCACGGCGTGGGCATGGAGAAAATCAATCAAATGTGTGTGCAGTTCTCGCGCGAGGAACTCGACACCTTCCTGGCTGTAAAGCGGGCGTTCGATCCGCGTTGCCTGCTGAATCCTCAAAAGGTGATCCCGACGCTGGCGCGCTGCGCCGAGTACGGCAAGATGCATGTACACGGTGGCGCATTGCGTTTTCCTGATCTTTCGCGCTTTTAAGCCCGGGCCAGTTCATGGAATTCGTCCTGTCGGAGTTGTGCGACCAGGTCATGACCGCGCACGCCGGGCACAAACCCATCTTCATCACGGGTGGCGGCAGCAAGGCCTTCTATGGCAACCATCGGCCCTTGCGGCCGCAGGATGGCCACTGCCTGCTCGACGTCAACGCCTATCAAGGCATCGTCAACTATCAGCCTTCCGAACTGATGGTCACGGTGCGCGCCGGTACGCCTTTGCAAGACCTGGAGGCCGAGTTGGCCGCGCAGGGCCAGATGCTGGCCTTCGAGCCGCCGCATCACGGCCCCGCCGCCACCGTGGGCGGCTGCGTGGCCACCGGCTTGTCGGGCCCGCGCCGCATGAGCGCGGGCGCGGTGCGCGATTTCGTGCTGGGCGCCCGTTTGCTCGACGCCCAAGGCCGCGTGCTGAATTTTGGCGGCGAGGTGATGAAGAACGTCGCGGGGTATGACGTATCACGCCTGCTGGCGGGCTCGCAGGGCATATTCGGCGTCATCCTGGAAGTCTCGCTGAAAGTGATGCCGCGGCCGATGGAAGAATTGACGCTGTGCCTGGACGCTGACGAAGCGCAGGCCCTGGCCTTGTTCGCGCGCTGGCGCGGCCTGCCCATGCCAGTGTCGGCGACGGCCTGGGTGCCGGTGCCGGGCTTGCCTGGTCAGCTATGGGTACGGCTGTCAGGCGCGCCGCCGGCCATCGCGGCGGCGCAGGCGCGCATCGGCGGCGAGGCTGTCGATGCCGAGCTGGCGGCGGAGCATTGGACGTCTTTACGCGAGCACACACATTCCTTCTTCGGCCGTGATC
Organism: Bordetella sp. LUAb4; assembly: GCF_021325795.1. GTDB lineage: Bacteria > Pseudomonadota > Gammaproteobacteria > Burkholderiales > Burkholderiaceae_B > Bordetella_C. The sequence continues at coordinate 44,495 of NZ_JAHPZX010000005.1, forward strand.
GCAGTCTGTGGCGAATCGCCGTGCCGCCCGCGACGCCTGCGCTGGGCCTGGGGCCCACCTTGATGGAGTGGAGCGCGGGCCAGCGTTGGCTCTCCGTGGGCGCCAACGGCGATGGCGATGGCGCTGCCACTGCCGATGCCTTGCGCGCGGCGGCCCAGGCGCGCGGCGGCCACGCCACGCTGTTCCGGCCGGCGCATCAGCGCGACATTCCCGCCGATGGCGTCTTCCATCCCTTGGCACCGGGCGTGGCTCAACTCACGCGCCGGTTGAAGCAAGAGCTCGACCCTCTGGGCCTGTTCAACCCAGGCCGGCTGATCCTGGAGTTATGACGCATCATGCAGACCCAAATCGCATCATGGGCGCGCGACACCGATTTCGGCCAGGAGGCCGATGCCATTCTGCGGCGTTGCGTGCACTGCGGCTTTTGCACCGCTACGTGTCCCACCTATCAGGTGCTGGGTGATGAGCTGGACAGCCCGCGTGGCCGCATCTATCTGATCAAGCAGATGCTGGAGGGCGCCGCGCCGGGACCGTCGACCCAGACCCACCTGGATCGCTGCCTGACCTGCCGCAATTGCGAAACCACCTGTCCCTCAGGCGTGCAATACGGGCATTTGCTGGACATCGGCCGCAATCTGGTCGAGCAGCGTGTGCCGCGCCCCTGGCGCCAGCGGTTCACCCGTGCCTTGCTGCGCAAGGGCCTGAATTCGCCGCTATTCGCACCGGCCTTGCGGCTGGGGCAGGCCGTGCGCGGCCTGTTGCCCGCGAGCTTGCGGCGCAAGGTGCCCGAGCGGCGTGGCGCCGGCGCCTTGCCGGATACCCGTGGCCATGCGCGCCAGGTGCTGCTGCTGGCGGGCTGCGTGCAGCCGGCCTTGATGCCTACCATCGATGCCGCCACGGTGCGCGTGCTCGATGCCATCGGCGTGGGCGTGCGCCTGGGCGTGGGGGGCTGCTGCGGTGCCGTGAATTTCCATCTGGATGATCAGGAAGCCGCGCTGCGGCAGATGCGCGCCAATATCGACGCGTGGTGGCCGGCCGTGCGCGATGGCGAAGTGGAGGCCATCGTCATGAACGCGTCGGGCTGCGGCGCCATGGTCAAGGAATACGCGCATCATCTGCGCCACGATGCCGACTATGCGGAGCGCGCGGCTCGCATCGTGGCCGTGGTGCGCGACGTCTCGGAGATCGTCGCGCCGCACGCCGCGCAACTGCGCGCGCGCCTGGCCGGCGCCGTGCACGTGGCGCGGCAACATGGTGAAGCGGGACTGCACGATGCGTATGCGCCGATACGCGCGGCTTTCCATCCGCCGTGCACGCTGCAACATTGGCAGGGACTGCGGCCGCGCACCGAAGCCATGCTGGCCGATCTGGGCTATGAACTGCAGCCCTTCAGCGAGCAGCATCTGTGCTGTGGTTCGGCGGGTGCGTATTCGGTGCTGAACCCGGACATCTCCATGTCCTTGCGCGACCGCAAGCTGGCGGCCATCGAGCCGGCGCGGCCGGACATCATCCTCTCGGCCAACGTCGGCTGCATCGGTCATCTGCAGAGCGGCACGGCCACACCGGTACGGCACTGGATCGAATCGCTGGACGAACGGCTGGCGCAGGCGATTGCGTCCTGACGCGGGCGCGCCTACTCCACCGCCTTGCCCATGTCCTCGATCACCTTCTTGGCATCGCCGAACACCATCATCGTGCGGTCCATGTAGAACAGCTCGTTGTCCAGCCCCGCATAGCCGGCCGCCATGGACCGTTTGTTGACGATCACCGTGCGCGCCTTGTAGACCTCCAATATGGGCATCCCGGCGATGGGCGATTGCGGGTCATTCTTGGCGGCCGGGTTGACGACGTCATTGGCGCCCAGCACCAGCACCACGTCGGTCTGGCCGAACTCACCGTTGATGTCGTCCATTTCGAACACCTGGTCATACGGCACTTCGGCTTCGGCCAGCAGCACGTTCATATGCCCCGGCATGCGCCCGGCCACCGGATGGATGGCGTATTTCACCGTGACGCCCTTGGCGGTCAGCTTGGCCGCGAGCTCCTTCAGCGCATGCTGGGCGCGTGCCACCGCCAGGCCGTAGCCGGGCACGATGATCACCGATTCGGCGTTCTCCATCAGGAAGGCGGCGTCTTCCGCGCTACCCGATTTGACGCTGCGCTGCGCCGTCGCGCCGCCGGCATCGGCGCCGCCCGCCCCATTGCCGAAGCCGCCCAGCAGCACGTTGAAGAAAGAGCGGTTCATCGCCTTGCACATGATGTAGGACAGGATGGCGCCCGACGAACCCACCAGCGAGCCCGCGATGATCAGCATCGGATTGTCCAGCGAAAAGCCGATGCCGGCAGCCGCCCAGCCTGAATAACTATTGAGCATCGACACCACCACCGGCATGTCGGCCCCGCCGATGGGGATGATGATCAGCACGCCCAGCACGAAGGCAATCACCAGCATTACGACGAAAGGCGTCCATTGCGCGGCCCCCGAACTGGTGATGAACCAGATGCCATATGCCAGCATCGCCAGGGCCAGCAGCAGATTCAAGGCATGCTGTCCGCGGAACACCACCGGTGCGCCCTGGAACAAGCGGAATTTGTACTTGCCCGACAGCTTGCCGAAGGCGATCACCGAGCCGGAGAAGGTGATGGCGCCAACGAAGGAACCGATGAATATTTCGATGCGATTGCCCACCGGCAGACCGCCGTCGGGCCCGGCGATGCCGAAGGCATGCGGTTCGGCCACTACCGCTACCGCGATGGCGACGGCCGCCAGGCCTATCATGCTGTGCATGAAAGCCACCAGTTCGGGCATCTTCGTCATCTCCACGCGCAGGGCCATGACGGTACCCAGGCTGCCGCCTATCAGCAGGCCCAAAAGCACCCAGCCCAGGCCCATGGTCGCCGTGCCCGGGCGTGCCAGCCCGGCGATCAGCGCCGCCGTGGTGAGCACCGCCAAGGTCATGCCGACAATGCCGAAGGCATTGCCGATGCGCGATGTCGTGGGATGGGACAGGCCCTTGAGCGCCTGGATGAAGCAGACCGAAGCCAGCAGATAGAGCAGGGTGACCAGATTCAGGGAGATCATCGCTGGCCTCCCTTGGCTACCGTCGCCGCCGCGGCAGGAGCGGGGCGTTCCTTCTTCTTGAACATCTGCAGCATGCGCCGTGTGACCAGGAAGCCGCCGAAGACATTGACGGCGGCCAAAGCCACGGCCAGCACGCCCATGGCGCGCGCCAGTCCGCCTTCGGTCAGTGCGGCCGCCAGCATCGCGCCGACGATGATGATGGCCGAAATCGCATTGGTCACGGCCATCAGCGGCGTATGCAGGGCCGGCGTGACGTTCCACACCACGTGGTAGCCGACGTACACGGCCAGCACGAAGATGATGAGATTGATGAGGGTAGGGCTGATGGTGTCCATTCACGCACTCCGCAAAACGTTGCCGCCTTCGCAGACCAGGCAGGCCGCGACGATTTCATCTTCGCGCTGGATCGCCAGCGCGCCATCCGCGGCGGTGATCAGCTTGAGAAAATCGAGCAGGTTGCGCGCATACAGCGCCGAGGCGTCGGTGGCGACCAGGGCCGGCAGATTGGTCAGTCCCACCAGGGTGACGCCATGTTTTTCCACCACGCGATCCTTTTCCGTGAGCGGGCAGTTACCGCCGCGTTCGACGGCCAGGTCGACCAGGACCGATCCCGGCTTCATGGCTTGCACGGTTTCCGCACTGACCAGGGTGGGCGCGGGCCGGCCCGGGATCAACGCGGTGGTGACGATGATGTCGGCCTGGCGGCAGCGTTCGGACACCAGGGCCGCCTGGCGCGCCATCCACGCAGCCGGCATGGGCCGCGCATAACCGCCCGTGCCTTGGGCAATCTCGCGTTCTTCGTCGGTTTCGAAAGGCACGTCGATGAACTTGGCGCCCAACGATTCCACCTGTTCGCGCGCGGCGGGGCGTACGTCGGACGCTTCCACCACCGCGCCCAGGCGGCGCGCCGTCGCGATGGCCTGCAGGCCGGCGACACCCGCGCCAAGAATCACGGCGCGCGCGGCCTTCAAGGTGCCGGCGGCGGTCATCATCATGGGGAACAGGCGGCCGTAATAGTGCGCGGCCAGCAGCACCGCCTTGTAGCCGGCCAGGTTGGCCTGCGAGGACAGCACGTCCAGCGCCTGTGCCCGCGTGATGCGGGGCGCCGCTTCCAGCGCAAAGCCGGTTACGCCGGTGGCGGCCAGCGCCGCCAGGCCCGCGGCGTCGAAGGGATCCAGCATGCCGGCCACGACCGCGCCTGATTTGAGCAGGCCCAGTTCAGGACCGGCCGGCGCGCGCACCTTGAGCACCAGCTCCGCGCCCATGGCTTGCGCCGTCGATCCCAGGCTGGCGCCCGCCGCGGTGTAGGCTTCATCGGGGTAACGGGCTGCCGTGCCTGCGCCCTGTTCGACGCAGACCGCGTGTCCCGCGGCCACATACTTCTTCACCGTCTCCGGTGTTGCAGCGACGCGAGTTTCACCCGGCAGGGTCTCGCGTGGAACTCCGACTATCATGAATCCTCCAGAAGTGGCCCCAGTACCGCGCCGGGCGCGGCCCCCTGCAGGGGCGGTTTGCATTTCAAGGTGATGCCGTGTAGCGGTATTGCCGGGTGACATGATGCCGTGTTTGGGGCACTTTGTGGGGCTTATCGGGGCCGGGTGGGGGCACGGGGCTAAAATGCCAGTCTTCCTCCTGGTTTTTGCTTTTCTCTTCTTATGTCGCATTCCTCCTCCAAAGGCCGTGTCGTCGTCGGCATGTCCGGCGGCGTCGATTCCTCCGTCACCGCCTGGCTGTTGAAGCAGCAGGGCTATGAAGTCGTCGGTCTGTTCATGAAGAACTGGGAGGACGATGACGATTCCGAATATTGCTCGACGCGTCAGGACTGGCTGGATGCCGCCAGCGTGGCGGACCTGATCGGTGTGGACATCGAGGCGGTGAACTTCGCTGCCGAATACAAGGACCGCGTATTCGCCGACTTCCTGCGTGAATACTCGGCCGGTCGCACGCCCAATCCCGATGTCCTGTGCAACGCCGAGATCAAGTTCAAGGCTTTCCTTGATCACGCCATGACCCTGGGCGCCGAGCGTATCGCGACCGGGCACTATGCACGGGTGCGCCGCGTCGACGAGGCCGCCGGCCCGCGCTTCGAATTGCTCAAGGCACTGGACGCCAGCAAGGACCAGAGCTATTTCCTGCATCGCCTGAACCAGGCGCAGCTGGCGCGCACCCTGTTCCCGCTAGGCGAAATCCCCAAGACCGAAGTGCGCCGCATCGCCCACGAAATCGGCTTGCACAACGCCGCGAAGAAGGATTCCACGGGCATCTGTTTTATCGGTGAGCGGCCGTTCCGCGAGTTTCTCAATCGCTACCTGCCTACCGAGCCGGGGCCCATCCTGACGCCGGAAGGCAAGCGCGTCGGTACGCATGAGGGGTTGTCGTTCTACACGCTGGGCCAGCGCAAGGGCTTGGGTGTGGGGGGCGTGAAAGGGGCGCAGCGCGAAGACGGCACGGCTGACGCCTGGTACTCCGCCAGGAAGGATCTGGCAACGAACACGCTATATGTGGTGCAGGGGCACGACCATCCCTGGCTTTTGGGCAAGACATTGACCACGCAGGACGCCAGCTGGGTGGCGGGTGCACCGCCCGTGGCGGGTCTGTATGGCGCCAAGGCCCGCTATCGCCAGGCCGATGCGGCCTGCACGCTGCGCGACGGGACGGCGGATGGTTTTGCGCTGGATTTCGAGCAGGCGCAATGGGCGGTCACGCCAGGGCAGTCGGCCGTGCTGTATGACGGTGATGTCTGCCTGGGTGGGGGGATTATCGTTTAGCGTTGGCTTTGGCTTTGGCTTTGCTCAGACCGCGGCGTCCACGTTCGCAACAACGTCAGCCCCAATAAAAAACGCATCCGTCAGGATGCGTTTTTTATTGCCGGGCCGGCTCAGGCCGCGGGCGGAACCGTATCGATGAACGAGTTGCGCGTCATCAGCTTCTCATACAGCCGCGCCAGATTGGCATGGCCTTCGCGCCAGTCAAGCGTGGCGAAGCGCAGTTCCAGGTAGCCGATGGCGCACCCGACGGCCACGTCGGCCAGGCTGTAATTGATCCCCATGCAGTGCGCATGCTCGCCCAGGCTCTTGTCCATGGCATCCAGGCTGGCGTGGATCTTGGAATACTGGCGGCTGATCCAGTCCGGGCTTTGCTGCGCCTCGGGACGCTGCTTTTCCTTGACGATGGCGACACAAGCATCCAGGACGCCGTCGGCGATGGCTTCCCAGCACTTGACGGCGGCACGGTCGCGGCCGGACTGCGGGATCAGCCGGGCGACCGGCGACAAGGTGTCCAGGTATTCGACGATCACGCGCGAATCGAACAGCGCGCCGCCGTCTTCCATGACCAGGCAGGGCACTTTTCCTAGCGGGTTGTATTGCTGGATCTTGGTGTCGGGCGACCAGACGTTCTCGACATCCATCCGGTAATCGAGTTTTTTCTCCGCCATGACGACACGCACTTTACGTACGTAAGGGCTGGTATGAGAACCGATAAGTTTCATGGTGTCACTGTCATAGTCGGAAAGCGGCCGCAGTATAGCAGGATGCCGCCGTAATGATTGGAGGGCGGGTGCCGGTCCGGCGCGCCAGGCGGCGCGGTCGGGGTGGGGCGGCCACGGATGATAAAATCGCGTCGCTTTTCAACGGTTTCTTCTCTTTCAGCCCTATCTCATGCATATCGCTCCCACACTCAGCCAACTCAACGCTCTTTCGCCGCTCGACGGCCGCTACGCCTCGCGCGGCGACGCTTTGCGTGGCCTGTTGTCGGAGGCGGGCTTCATGGCGCATCGTGTCGAGGTCGAGGTGGCCTGGCTGGTGGCGCTGGCCGACGCTGGTCTGCCCGAACTGCCCCGGTTTTCCGACGAGGCGCGCGCCCGGCTGACCCAGCTCGTGGCTGATTTCAGCGAGGCTGACGCCGCGCGCATCAAGGAAATCGAGCGCGTCACCAACCACGACGTCAAAGCCGTCGAGTATTGGCTGAAAGAAAAGGTGGCGGATCACGTCGAACTCTCCAGCGCCGCGGAATTCATCCATTTCGCGTGCACCTCGGAAGATATCAACAACACCTCGCATGCGCTCATGTTGTCGCGCGCATGCAACAATGTATTGCTGCCGACGCTGAAAAAAGTCGCCGCCAAGCTGACTTCGATGGCCCAGGCCAATGCCGACCAGCCCATGCTGTCGCGCACGCACGGCCAGCCGGCCAGCCCCACCACGCTGGGCAAGGAATTCGCCAACGTCGCCGCCCGCCTGCTGCGTGCCATCGATGCCGTGGCGGCCGTGCAGCCGCTGGCCAAGCTCAATGGCGCCGTCGGCAACTACAACGCGCATATGTCGGCTTACCCGGAAGTCGATTGGGAGGCATTCAGCCAGCGCGTCCTGCAGGGGCTGGGGCTGACGCAGAACCGTCACACCATCCAGATCGAACCGCATGACTGGATGGCGTCGCTATTCGACGCCGTGGCGCGCGCCAACGTCATCATTCTGGACCTGGACCGCGATATCTGGGGCTATGTCGCCCTGGGCTATTTCAAGCAGCGCCTGAAAGAAGGCGAGGTTGGCTCCTCGACCATGCCCCACAAGGTCAATCCGATCGACTTCGAGAACTCCGAAGGCAATCTGGGCCTGGCCAATGCCACCTTGCGCCATCTGTCGGACAAACTGCCGGTATCACGCTGGCAGCGCGACCTGACGGATTCGACGGTCTTGCGCAACCTGGGCGTGGCCTTCGGCTATTGCATGGTGGCATGGGATGCCTGCCTGCGCGGCCTGGACAAGCTGGAAGTGAACACGGCCGCCATCGACGCCGATATCGACGACGCCTGGGAAGTGCTGGCCGAGCCGGTGCAGACGGTCATGCGCCGTTATGGCCTGCCGCAGCCCTATGAGCAACTCAAGGCGCTGACTCGCGGCAAGGGCATTACGGAAAGTGCGCTGCGCGAGTTCATCCAGGGCCTGGCTTTGCCGGAGGAGCCCAAGGCGCGCCTGCTGGCGATGACGCCCCGTTCGTATATCGGCCTGGCCGCTGAACTGGCTCGCGCGGTTTAAGTCGTACCGCCGCGGATTCGCGGCAAGACCTTTGCAATCGCTGTTCTGATTGCACTGCGGTCGCCCAAGTGCCTCTGAACTGGACGACGCCCCCAAGCTGGATGTGAATCCGGCTTTGGGGCGTTTTTCGTTTCGGGTGGGTGTATTTCCTTTGGGACGGGTGCCCGTCAGCCCCTTCGCGGAATATGCCGTGGGAAAAATTGGGTTACTCGTACACACGGCTTTGTATCTATTTCCATAGCCCTTTAGCCAGTTTGCGTTCCCGTGGCGACGCGGTTTTATCCCGTCAACGTAATGATCTCCATAGGGAAGAAGGGCTGATTGCGCCCAGTGGGACGGGCCAGGCACGCCACTTGCGTATGGACACCATCCACAGCAACTGCGAAACGTAATGGAAGTTTTTGCAAAAAATTCGAATGGGTGGGGAGCCACCTTGCTGGTCGATCCGGCCGAGAACGGGAAATACAACTGGCGAATCATGGTGGAAGACAGGCGCTCCGCGCCCCCGTCACTCCGCTTCATTGTTTCGCCGGCGAGTTTCACGTCCGTCGGAGAAAGTATCGACGACGGCCGGGCGGTGCTGGAAGCCCTGACTCCCGACGATTTGAATTGACAACCATCTACCCGTTTTTCCGTCTTCTTTGCGCTGCGGACGGAGGCGAGCTGCCGCTTCCGTTTATATCTACCTCGATACATGGAGAATAATATGAGTGCCATGATGTGCCTGCCTTGCCAGAGCATTGCCGTCGCGACTTCCGGGCTGCAAGCCCATCCCAGCCTGGTGCATGAGGGCTTCGTCCGACCCACGGAGAAGCATCGCGAGAATCACCGCGAGGATCGTTATCGTTGCTCCTGCTGCCACACGCAGTGGGTGCGCGAAACCGATCGCTGGGGCATGGATATGGGTTTCCGCCTGGCTCCGGTGCAAACCGGCGCGCGGCCCCGCTTCATTTATACCGAGACGCCTGCACGCATGGCTGAAAAGCGTATATATCAAGTGCCGGCGACCGAGGGGGAAGGGGTACAGAGGGTTTAAACCCGGGCAGATGGCAGCGCTTGGAGGCTGTCATCTGGTTTGCCGGATTGCTGCACGGAAGTATGAGTACAAGCATTGGGGAGAAAAAAAGCCACGCTGAGCGTGGCTTTTTTTCGTATGCCGGAAGGCGGCGATTAGTGCCAGGCTGTCAGATCACATGGAAAAGCCACAGCAGGATAATCAAGGGGATGGGAATGCCCAGTAGCCAAAGCAGAATGCCGCGCATGTCGGTCTCCTTATGCAAATCCGGTCGGCGTTGACCGTTCATCCGGCTATATGCAAGGAGCGTGCCCGTCCGTGCGCCCGGGTTCAGTGCAGGCCGTTGTCAGCCTCGTCGCTCAAGGCCAGCAGGGCCAGGGCGGCGGCGTAGGCGGTCTCATTGGCGCACAGGAACACGGCGATATCATTGGGGTTGATGTTCTCCAGTACATCGAGAACCTGGCTCTCCGCGCTGTCGGCGTCAGTGACCGCGGTAGCGTGGATTTCGCCGCCGGATTCCAATTCCTCGGGCGGAACGATGTGCGCGATCGCATTCAAATCCGGCGCGCTGATCACGGCGTAGGTGCGAATTGCCTCGCCGTCGAGCGTGGTGTGCATAGCGATGCCGCCGACGATGTCCTGACGGTGGGTGCTGATAATTTCCATGGGTTCACCTGGGTTGGATTGCATACTCCGAATGCGGTATTGCTTAAAAAATAAGCAGCATTACCGGAGCGTGTAGTGAAATATTCGCCAAACGTGGGGTTATAAGCGCGTGTAAGTGCAACGTGTAGTAAGTGTGACCTTTAGTTTTTCGACGCCTGTAGCATCCAGTTTCAATTAAAGCTATTTTCCACGAAAATGTTTTTGACTTAAACCATCGACAGTCTCATAGTGTCGTCGAGGTTTTCAAGCGTGCGGTATTTGTACAGTTGTTGAGTTCTTCCCGGTCTCCCTATTGTCATGTTCCCTTGCTTGAATGCGCTCCTATCCCGGGCTTTTGATTGCCCTATTTATGCAAGGACACGACGGTATGGAAGAAACCGGCATCGTTAAGTGGTTCAACTCTGAAAAGGGTTATGGCTTCATTACCCCGGATGCGGGTGGCAAGGATCTGTTCGCTCACTTCTCCGAAATCCAAGGCGCGGGTTTCCGTTCCCTGGAAGAGAACCAGCGCGTCAGCTATGTCGTTGCTAACGGCCCCAAGGGTCCGCAAGCTACCAAAATTCAGCCGCAGTAAGCTGCTGAAGACCAACTTTAGCGGCTCTATGAGCGGCTGAAGTGAGGGAAGCCCCGTCATCGTCGGGGCTTTTTTTATGGCTTGCAAGCTGCTGCGAGCTCTTCTGCGCCGCAATGCTGCCCGCCGCCGCTGCTTTTTTACAACGTCACGACCCAATGCGCCACCCTTATGGCGTGACGCCGCCGCCCAGCCCGATCGCCGGCTTGGCGCTCGGTGATAATGAGAAAAATTCCGAAAGACTGGAGCGTGGGTTGTGATGAGCATGACGGGCACCCTTGGAGCTGCCTTGAGCACAGGGATCTGGAGCCTGATCGCCGGCACGGCGTTGGCATGGCTGTGCGAAGCCTGGCTGCGCCGTCAGGCCTGGCCGCATGGCCTGCTGTGGGCGGGGCGAATTGTTATCGTGGCTGCCATCGTCTTGTTTCCGCAGGGCTTGCGGCTCTGGTTTCCCGGTCCGTTCGTGAACCAGTACCTGCCTCATACCTTGACCAATATCGAGCTCCGCTTACTGGTGAAAATTGCTCTCGGTGCGTCTGTTTTGGGGGTCATCGTGGCCGCCTTTTACGATCCTGGCGTGAAATAAAAATGTCGCGGAGATAATGTCTCTAGTCGAATACAAATAATGCTTTGGATGCCAATACTACGTATCTTTATGTAAATTTTAAGCGCCGAGATAATCCCTGGGATGACCGTAATTAGTACGGGTTTGCCCTAGGATATAACGTCTCCAGCAGTGAGGTAGCTGGTGTGTGACGCAATTTGGGCCTCCTATTTTTGGCTTAAGCCGCGTTTTACGGCTTAAGTATGAGGTGCAACGCGTCTGTCTCGCTTGGTTCTGCCACTTACAAAAGCCGCTACCATCGCTGGACCCGGTTCCGGATGGCTGTTCCGGTACCCCCTTTCATCGTGGGTCCATGGATAGATCGCATGACGGTGCATGCTGTGCTGAGGAATGACGCCAAGAAAATGGGTCAGCAGACCTATGCGGTGTTGACGGGTGCGCGGTCTGACGCGGGACCGCCTGAGGATTTGTCGGTGTTGCTGTATGCGGGCGGCTGGGTAATTCACCAAAGCGGCCCCGGCGGCGAGGAGTTCGCCGTCCCGATTGGGGCAGTTTCGGAGGTCGGCCCCAGCGCCCTGGTCATTGATCGCCCCGGGATCGGTACCGAGGCCAATTCGGTCGGGAATCGCCTCTTGACTGGCAGGAAGGCCAATTCGGTCTGGAAACGCCTCTCGGCTGGCACTAAGGCCAGTTCGATCTGGAGTCGCCTGTCGATCGGCACTCAGGCGAGTTCGGTCACGAATCGCCTGTCGACTGATACCGAGGCTGGCTTGGTCACTATCGACGAGCCCAGCGAAACCGAGGAGGCGACACAGGTCCGCGGCATCAATCGTCGTCATCCCGGCGTTGAGCATCGCCGCACGCTTACGGTCAGCCGAACCCGTCCGGTCGTGGTCATCGAAGACGTGGTAAAGAGCGCCGAGTTGCACCGGATGTCTCTGGTGTGGCGCTTGGCGCCTGGCCTGACCGCGGTGATCGTGGGCCGTGAAGTGCATCTGTTGAAGGGCGACACCAAGGTCGCAAAGATCTGCATGCAGGCGGACACGACCGTTGAACCCAGCGTCGACGGGACGACGCTACGTGTCGCGGTGGGAAGCGCCTTGTGCTGGCGCTGCACGACGACGTTTATATTTCCGCAACGTTCCGCGAGGGGTATCAGCTTGCCGTTCGAGACCATGCCTGGGCAGTGGCCTATCCAGCATCGTCTGGAAGCGCACGCGCAAAGCGAGGTTCTCTGTGTGGTACTTCCTGCCATGGCGGCGGAATTCGATTACCGGATCAACTATCTGAAGTTGCTGCGGCGCGCGCCGCTGAACCGCTTGTTCATCCTGGATGACTTCGGTCCTCAGGGTTCGTATTTGATCGCGTCGGAGGGCAATGCGCAGCTCGGCGACGCGGTGTGCGCGTTGATCGAAAGCGAGCGGGCCAGTCTGGGTATAGACAAGCGCAACGTTGTATTCACGGGATCGTCCAAGGGTGGAACGACCGCGCTGTATCTGGCTCATCGGCTAGGCTATGGCCATGTCCTGGCTGGCGCCCCGCAAACGCGGATCGGGCATTTTCTCCTGCGCCAGGCTGTCGCCAGCGGCCGGCGGCTGGCGGACTATATGTGCCCGGGCAAGAGCGAAGCGCAGGCCTTGGATTGGCTTGACCGTTTGATCTTCGACTTGCCCTTGAGCAAGGATGTTGATTGCCGCATCCATGTGGGCGAGGGTGATCACCACTACCAGCGTCACGTGCTTCCTTACGTCAAGCACGTCAGGAAGCTGGGCGGCAAGGTCAGCCTGGACATCGGTGATTATGCGGAGCACAGCGCGCTGGGGGAGCATTTTCCGAGCTACCTGGAAAAAGCACTGGGCGATCTTTTTGGCATTACGTTTAGCGACCCGTCACCGACTGAGTCCTCACCGGTGCATTCGTCGAGTCAGGCATCCCCGGTTGAGGTTGCCGCGGCCCGTTCCGAGCCGGAGGGAATTTCTCAGGACGCGTCTGGACATGGTTCATTCGCGCCTATGATTTCCTCGGCGCCGGCGCCGGCGCCGGCGCTGACGGTGATGGCCTGGCGTGAAGGCGACGAATTGGTTGGCCGCATAGACTTGCCGAAGAACTGGTCCGTGGCGTCGGTCGAATTCGCTTTCTATCTACAGATCGCGAATGAGAAGAAAGCGGTGCGCTGGTACGAGGACACCCCGACCACGCGTTTCGCCTGGCCGACCGGCGCCGATCCCGATATCGTGAGCATCAAAGGCTTCGCCCGCGAAGTGGCCAATCCCAACTACAAGCTCTCGGCGACCGCGCCGCTTCTACAGAGAAGCGCCGTTTCCGCCGAGTAAAGGCGGGAGAGCTGCATAAACCGCCTTCGGAGTAAAACGGACGCGGTAAAGTCCGACGTGCTTGGCGGCGAAAACCTCCATCTTGACGGTAATTGAAAATCACATTACATTGGGGATCGAAAAAGGAGATTGCCATGGCATCGCTTGCGGTCACAGTAAAGGGGCAGGTCACGCTGAAACGAGACCTGCTACAGCATCTCGGCATCCAGCCGGGGGAGCGAGTCGAGTTCGAAAAGCTGCCCGGTGGTGAGTTGAGAGTGCGCGCGGCGCGGCCAGATGGCACGATCGGCGGCTTCTTTCATGCATTGGACGGCAAGGTACAGTTGAAAAAGCCACTGACGATCGAGGCAATGAATAGGATAGCGGCGGCGGGTTGGGCCGGTGAACTGGACGACGAATGAAAATTACTGCGGACACCAATGTGCTGGCCCGCGCAATCCTGCAAGATGACGCCGCACAATGCCAAAAAGCGCGCGTTTTGCTAGAAGAGGCGACACTGATCGCGGTGTCGCTGCCATCACTGTGCGAACTTGTCTGGATATTGCGACAAGGTGCCAAGGTGCCCAAAGAGGATGTGTCGATTGCTATTCGGGCATTGCTTGACGCGGGCAATGTCGTTATGAACCGGCCCGCCGTGGAAGCTGGGCTCGCACTACTGGATGCGGGGGGCGATTTCGCCGATGGCATCATGGCGCATGAAGGCAAGTGGCTAGGCGGCGAAACGTTCGTGTCCTTCGACAAGAAGGCGGTCAGACTTCTGGCCGCGCAAGGCGAACCTGTACGGCTTTTGACCTAGGGCGGACGTTACCTAATCCGTTGCAGTATTCGCAACTACCATTCGTTCTGACGCAGAGGTGGTTCAAGCATTCAACGGGTCAGCGTATCCAGGCGCTGATGCCGACCTTCTGCAGGTCTTCGTCCATCAACGCTACATGTCGCGCCACAGCATCCTCGCGACATCCAACCGTATCGTCAGAACCCGGTGCGCCACATTCGAGATGCATCCTGGCCTCGACGCTCTTTGACCGTCTGCCGCATCGCTCCAAATTTGGTGTTAGCTGACGTCGATATCCAGCCATACGCCAAGGCTAGGTTTGTCGAATGACCCACCAATGATGATCGCATCGCAGACGGTCGCTCGCGTGCCTAGCCCCTTCCGGTCCAGCTTCCTACGATAAGCTTCGGTGTCACGTCGCATCAAATAGCCGATACGGTGATCGTGGAGACGTACCGCCACGGCAAAATTATCGTGCGGATTGTCGTCCTCACATTCCAGCGTGACCACACACGGTTTGCACGCACCTTGACTGCGGTCGTAGTCCCCGGCCTCCGCTTGCAGTGTGTCTTGATAGTGCGACTCGCCTACTACAGCGGTGGGGTATCTACCTGTGGATGACCACTCATACAATCTGGTGGGGGACGGTATGGCAGCACGTCGAAACCATCGACCAATTCCACGCATATCCGCTCCTTGAATAAAGACTTCAAACAAAGGAAGGCCGAAGCGGCGTGTCATATTGGCACGTGTACGCTCGTTCGGGATCTTAGCCGATGAAAGTTGTCTACCGCATCACCTATCCGAACGGAAAGATTTATGTCGGGCAAGACATCACCGACTGTATTGTCTATTTCGGTAGCGCATCGCCTGAGTTGGTTGCTGCGGATTTCACCCGCGAAGAACGGCGCAGCTTCATGATCATTCGCGACATCCTCTGGGAGTCGGAGACGGCGACACAGCAGGAAGTCAATGAGGTTGAGCGTAACTACATCATTTCTCTGGAGGCCAACAACCCTGCCAAAGGGTACAACCGCAGACCGAGCTGGAGAGGGGCGAGTTCATCCGCGCTTGGTCATGCCAGCCCCCAGCGCCAATGACCATCTCTTACTGCGAGACTGCCTTGTCTCCTCAATCTAATTCCGGCGCCCGGCGCCCGGCGCACGAAAATCCCCTGGTATTTTGGCCACATATCCGCCTTGAGGGGAGGAAGGCCACGCGCACGGAAAAACTTCTCCATTTGCTCGGCCTTCTTCACCGCTTGATAGTGGCTGCACATGGAGGCCTCCTTGAGGCTGCGCTACGTTTTACAGTTCCAGGGCTTTCGGATGGCGCCGCCGGACTCGGTAAGTAAATGCGAGCCCAAATACGACATAGGTAGCACCCACGGCTGCTTTGAGCCAGGCCGGATCCAGGATTGCAGCCTGCTCAGAGCTGATGACCGACGAAATCAACATGACGACGCCTGCAAGAACAAGTGAAATCCCGAGAATTACTGGATTTATTCGAAGCGCACGTCGCATCCGCAAGGGCATAAGCGGCGGCAGCGAACCGACGCTTCCTTTATTTGAAAATCCCTTCGGGATGCCACGCACGGTCCCCATCAGTTCGGGCCGCACACTGCTGCCCGTGTGCAATATCTCCACGAGCGCTCCGTCATCACGATCCAGAAAATTGAATTCAATGACCAAGTCTGTCGCGCTGTTCGGCGCTGGCGCGACAAAAAAACCCGTTACATTTCGATGCGATTTTTGGACGGTAGCTGCCAGAATTTGCCCATCAGTGTCGAAATGAATCCGCAGAGGATCGGTCGATTCGATATCAGCCCTGTGAATGGTCGGGTCCGATGGATTCCAGATCCATACCCTAGTTCGAGTCAGCCGCGGAATCTGCTGATCATAGTACTGAACAGTAATCCCGGGAGGCAATTGTCCATTTGCCCTTCCTAGCAGCAAACTGCCTTCGTGACACCAATAAAGCCGCTTGTTGCTCTTTGCCGCCAAATAGAAATAAACGGAAAGACCGATACCAATAATCCCGAGGATCGTTCCAACCCAACCAAGAGAAAGATAATCGAGCGCTGCCTTGATCCCGTCCATGAACCGTCTTGCCTCTCAGGTCTTCGACTGCCCACACGGTGGCGATCAACCTATTTTTGCGGAGCAGATCTAGTTTTGCGGAGCGAAACAGAAACGGCCCGCATCTCTGCGGGCCGCTTAAATACTTGGTGGCGCATCCCTGATTCGAACAGGGGACCTGCGGATTATGATTCCGTCGCTCTAACCGGCTGAGCTAATGCGCCATTTCACTAACAACCTGCCAGTATCACCCGCTTCCATCACCTTGTTTACGCCGTGACGGCTTCGTTGCGATCCAGAGCACGCCCTAGGAAAGAACGCGATTCTAGCACGGAAAAACTTCATCCAACAAGTCCTCCCGGCCATCTTTTATCCGCGCGCGCCGAACACGGCAAACCACTCCCTCTCATCCGTCCAGTAACGGACATTGTGGAAACCCGCCCGCTCCAGCATGGCCTTGAACGTGGACGGCCAATACTTATACGAATTCTCGGTGTGGATCCGCTCGCCGCGGCCGAAGCTGCGTTGCCCCCGGGGCCACGTCACGGTCAAGTCGGTGTCGGCCTGCAAGTGCATTTCAATACGCGATTGCGCTTCATTGTAGAAAGCGACATGGGACCATTGCGCCACGTCGAAGTCGCCATCGATGATGCGATTGGCATGCCGCAACATATTCAGATTGAACGCGGCGGTGACCCCCAGCGCATCGTCATAAGCCGGCTCCAGCAGGGCGCGCGGTTTCACCAGATCCACGCCAATCAATAGTCCGCCGCCCACACATGCGCGCCTGATCCTCGCCAATAAGCTGGCGGCATGCTCGGGCGACAAGTTGCCGATGCTGGAACCAGGGTAGAAGAACAAACGCTCGACTTCACCCACATCCGGCGGCAGGTTCAGCGTTTCGAAGAAATCGGTGCCGACGGCCACCAGGTCCATATCCGTGTATCGCGCACCCAGCCGGTCAACGGCCTGGCGCAGATAGTCGACGGAAATGTCCACCGGGACATACTGCGCCGGCGCCAGATAGGGAAACAGCCGCTCAGCCTTGACGCAATCGCCAGCCCCCAGATCGATGAGGGTGCGCACCGGACCCACATGGCGCGATATCGCCGCGGCATGGCGCTCGATGATTTCGCGTTCACAACGAGTGGGGTAGTACTCCGGCACCTGCGTAATGGCCGTGAACAGATTGGAACCCAGTTCGTCGTACAGGTATTTGGGGCTGATGCTGGCGCGCTCGGCCTGTAAACCCCTCTCTATTTCCGCCCGTACGGCGTCGTTGTCCTCGGAATGCAATTGATGAAAACGCGGGGAGGGTACGGTCTTGATGTAAGTGTTATAGGCGGGAACGTGCGGCGAGTAAGACGGGTTGTACATGGGTCAGCCCTCGGGGGTGGGGATCCAACAGCGGCATTGCACTGAGTCGCCCGACTGAGCAAGCTTCGTGCCGGTCAACCGTCGGGCGGACCAGATCACGAATCCGCAGCCGCGCCGATGCCGTCGACATTCGGACAATACCCTGTTCCGCCTGGCGCCGTGCACGCTGAAATAGCGCTTTACCGCTGGTTGCGAATACAAAACAAAGCGCTAACACCCCGCCGCCACAATAATGGTGTCAGACGGGCTTCACGGCCCGTCGCCGCATTTCCACTTTTCGAGATGCGGGGAATCCTTCAAGGAGTCGCCCATGAGAACGAATTCACATTCCGCCGAGATCGCCGCTAACAAGGACAAGGTCGCTGCCAGCTTCCGCGAATTGGTCGCCGGCACGGAAGATCTGCTGCGTTCGACCGCATCCTATACAGGCGAAGAGGTCGAACGTTCCCGCAAGCGCCTGCGCGAGCAACTGGAAGTTGCTCGGGGCATGGCGGGAGAATGGGAACAGACCGCTGCGGAACGTTATCGCCGGGCTTCCGAGGCGACCGACCACTATGTCCATGAAAACGCCTGGAAATCGATAGGCGTGGCTGCATTGGTAGGCTTGCTGCTGGGCGCCTGCCTGTCGTCCAACGACCGTCGCTGATGCGGTGTGCGCGTCCCGTTAATGGGGCGCGCCGGAGCATTCGATCATGTCGTCCATCATCGTCGCGGGTTTTGAAAGCGTGGAGGCCGCCGAGAGCGCCATGCACGCGCTATTGACTGAAGGTTTTCGCGAGGACGCCGTGCACATCTTCGATGTGGATGGCGACGCGAAATACCTGGCGGTCATGCGCCGTGCGGCTCGGGCCGCTGTGCTGCAGACGGCCATCCTGGCCGCTGCCGGCGCGGCGCTGGGCGCGGCCGGCGCGATGTATATGGACGTCCCAGGGGCCATAGGTATAGGGGTTGCCGCACTGGGTGCACTGTTGGGCGCCGGCGCGGCGGCACTCTTTTCTGTATTGCATCGCAACTGGTTGGGCCGCCCACGCCGGGTGGCACTGGTCGCGGTCCTGGCCGAAGCCGGCGAGGAAATGCAAGGCGCCCAACTGCTGGCGGACGCGGGTGGTGTTGGCGTGCCGCGCCGCGGCGCGCGCTGGCAGGGTTGGGCACAAGCGGCAAGCGCCGTTGCATCCCAAGGGAGTTCCGCAAGGAAGCGGGACTTTCGACTGATCAAGGCCAAGGGAGGCTAGCATGACAGCCACACACAACGACGACCACAAGACACCCGCCACGGGTGATGCCAAGGGTGACGCGGAGACGCCGGAGCGCACGCGCAACCAGACCGAGCGGGAAGGGCCGCCGCGGGTGGCGCACGAACTCGACCGGCAAGGGCAATGGGACGAGGCTGCGGCCGACAGCGGTTTTCAGCAAGGCGACCAGGGCGGCTACAAAGGCGACTACGACCAGGGCAAGTACGAGAAACGCGACTTTGGTTTCGCGCCCGCCGAAAGTGAGGGGCTGCCGGACGCCAGCGGCGCGCAGGATGAAACGCCGTCCAGTACACAGGATAAAAAGCAGGATAAAAAGCAGGACCAGAAGAAATAATCATCCGCCGCGGCCGTCCCGCATGCTGGCGGGTACTGGGCACGCGGCCATCAAGAGCACGCCGAACTGACCAGGACGCGGCGCTAAAGGAGTACGAGTATGCAATGGCTGGCGCGCTTGCTGGGCGTGGCGGTCACGGTGCTGGGGATGCTGGGCGGTTGTGCCAGCGTGCCCGACACCGACCATTTGTCCGGGCCCGGAAGCCAGATCCGGGCCGCCACCGATTCAGGGTGGTCGAACTACAACCGTAGCCAGGACATCGTCAAGAAGTTGGACGCGCAGAAGCCCTCCGCTACCGCGGAGGGCGATTTTCTTGCGCGCCATCTGCAGGTAGAGGAGGCCATCAGCGGCGCGCCGCTGATGATAGGCAACCGCGTCACCCTGCTGACGGACGGGCCGCGCACGTATGACGCGATGCTGCGCGACATACGCGCCGCGCGTCAGTTCATGCACATGGAAAGCTACATCTTCGACGATGACGAAGTCGGACGCACTTTCGCCGATGCCTTCATCGCCAAGCGCGCGCAGGGCGTAGCGGTGGCGCTGATGGTCGATGGGGTGGGGACGCTAGGCACGCCGGACGCGCTTTTCAAACGCATGCGCGATGCCGGTGTACAGGTGGTGGTGTTCAATCCCGTCAATCCCGTGCGCGCCAAGGCTGGATGGGCGCCCAATAACCGGGATCATCGCAAGTTGCTGGTGGTGGACGGCAAGGTCGGCTTCCTGGGTGGGATCAATATCAGCGGCGTGTATGCGTCGGCCCCCTCGCAGGGCGGCAGTGCCGGATCGGCGCTGTCGTTCTCCGGCGGGCGCAAGGCCACCAAGGTCAAGCCTGATGGCGTGAAACCCGCTGACTTGAGGTCCGATGACGTCAAGCCCGCGGGTACGGCCTCTGATGGCACGACTCCCGATGGCGCCACGCCCGATGCCAAGACGTCCCCGTGGCGCGACACCCATATCCGCATCGAAGGGCCGGCGGTCAACGAGATCGAACGGGTCATGCAGGAAGGCTGGGCCGAACAGCATGGGCCGCCGCTCGATGCACGTGAGTTCTATCCACGCGCCACGCCGATCGGACCCACGGCGATGCGCATCGTCGCCAACCGGCCCGGCGATAAGGATGGCTATACGCTGTACCTGACCTTGATCTCCGCGATCAAGAGCGCGCAACGTTCCATTCATATCACCATGGCTTACTTCGTGCCCGATCCCGCGTTCGTGCAGGCGTTGACCGATGCGGCGCAGCGTGGCGTGGATGTGGGCATGGTGCTGCCGGGCTTCAGCGATTCATCCCTGGTGTGGCATGCGGGCAGGTCCTACTACACGCCCTTGCTGGAAGCCGGTGCGCATATTTACGAGCGGCGAGATGCCATGCTGCACGCCAAGACCGCGGTGATAGATGGGGTGTGGTCCACGGTAGGGTCCAGCAATATGGACTGGCGCAGCTTCGCGCTGAATTACGAATTGAATGCCGTCATTCTAGGGGCCGAGTTCGGTGGCGAAATGGAAGCCTTGTTTCAGCGGGACGTAGCTGAGGCCACGCCCATCAGCAAAGAAGAGTGGGCCAAGCGAGGTTTCGACGAACGTTTCATGGAAACTTTTTCGCGTTTATTCGAACGCTGGTTGTAGGCGCTTTATTCGAGCGCTGCTTGTATGCGCACGTGGCTGCCGTCTCAATGCAAAGTGGACCGGCATCAGCCGGTCCACTTTTATCGCGTGCGCATTGCTACGTGACGGGACGCGTCAGCACGCGCGTGAACTATTTGCCGTAGCGCGTCTTGGCGTCGGCCATGCAGGCATCCTTGGCGTTGCCCGACATCGTGTCGCATTTTTCCTTGGCGACCTTGTAATCGTTGGCGCGTTTTTCCTTGGTCGCATCATGGCGCGACTCCGCTTGTTCCTTGGCCTGTTTGGCATCGGCCTTGGCGTTATCGCGCGTGGCCTTGGCCTGCTGTTGGCAGACATCCTTGTCATTGCCCTTCAGCGCATCGCAGCGTTTCTGATCGGACTTGTATTGTGCGTCGATCTCTTTGGGCGTCATCACGGTTTGCGCGTGGACAGCGAAAGACATGGCGGACAAGCCAAGCAGGGCACCCGCGAGGGTAGGTTTGATGATGTTCATGTGCTTCTCCTGTTATTCCTCATTCATGGCGGGTAATGCTTGCGAGGCCGCCATGGCTCATCAGGGGCTCGGCGTATGCCTGAGCTTGATGAGCCATAGCAACCCGTATGCCCATGTGTTCGACCCACTGCAGTGGCTGCCGGGCATCGTGTCCAGGCAGAGCGTTGTCGATCTCGCCCCGCAAGAGAAACGGCACGCTGGTGAAGATAATGCGATGGGGTGGGTACGCCGTTTGCTGTATCTCCGACACCTGATGATCCAATCATCAAGTCCTTTCAGGTCAACCAAGTAGGGAGATACTTCATGAAAACCAGCCGTCTTGTTTCTGTCTTGCTTCTGGCCACTGCATGCGCCTCGGGTGCCGCCATGGCTCAACCCACCACGCCGTCGACCACGCCTAACGACACGACGGCCACGCCGCCCAACAACGCCAAGGTGCCCCCGGGAACCCCGGCTCCCGCGCCTTATTCGGGCAAGCCGACCGCCACGCAACCGGTCGACCGCGACGCTTCGCACAGCGACCTGAAGAATGAAAACGGCAAGCCGCGCCAGCCGTCGGATATGGGCAACACCAACGTCACGCCGACGCAAGGTGGCAAGGCGCCTTATCCCAACACCGGCAACAAGTAAGCAGTCTGGCAGTACTCATCGGCGCGGGGCCGTATGAACCTACGGTCCCGCGCTCGTGATTCCAGGCGAGCATCGAAAGCGCGCTTGTGATTGCGGGCAAGGGCCGAGGATGAAGTCGAAAAAATGGGGCGCCGATTTATCCGGCGCCCCATTTTCATTGCTTCAAAGGTCAATATTCCCTGCGCATTTCCGCAGGCGGGTATTTCAACTGGCCGCGATACTTCGATACCGTGCGACGTGCAACCACGACACCTTGTTCCCCCAGTTTCTGCGCCAGGTCGACATCCGAAAGCGGCGAGTTGCCGTCTTCACCATCGATCATTTCCTTGATCAACGCGCGTACCGCCGCGGCCGAACAACTACCGCCGGTATCGGTATTCAACTCGCGCGAGAAGAAATGCTTGAACTCGAAGATACCGCGCGGCGTGGCCATGTATTTATTGCTGGTGGCACGCGAGACTGTCGACTCGTGGATCTCCAGCTCGTCGGCGATTTCGCGCAGCATAAGCGGCCGCAGGGCGATTTCGCCGTATTCGAAGAAGGTCTGCTGGCGCAGCACGATCGCTTCGGCGACACGCTGGATGGTGCTGTAGCGTTGTTCGACATTGCGGATCAGCCAGCGTGCTTCCTGCAGCTCCTGCGCCATCGGCGAGCGGTCGCTATAGCGTGCGGTGCGGAATAGGTCGGCATAGGCACGATGCAGTCGCGCGCGTGGCATCGAGGCGCGGTTGGGGGTAACGATCCAACGCCCGTTGAATTTCTGCACCGTCACGTCCGGCACGATGTAGCTGGAGTCGGGCTTGGCGTAGCGCAGGCCGGGACGAGGATCCAGGCTGCGAATCAGGGCGCACGCGGCGCGCAGGTCATCGTCGCTGCATTGGCAACTGCGGCCCAGGCCGGAGAAGTCATGCTTGCCCAGACGCTCCAATTCGTTGGCGACGATATGCAGCGCCAATTCGCGGTTTTCCACCTCTTGCGGCAAGGCCTGCAACTGCAAGGTCAGGCATTCGGCCAGATTGCGGGCGGCGATGCCAGGCACGTCCAGCTGCTGTACCAGCTTCAAGGCCACTTCCCATTCTTCGCGTTCCGGCAGCGGATCGAAGGCGCCTTCGCCGGCCAGCTCTTCGAGGTCGGCGCGTAAATATCCGTCTTCGTCCAGGCCTTCGATGACGTAAGCGGCCAACATGCGATCACGCTCCGCCAAGCGGTAGCTGCATAGTTCGTTGCTCAGATGATCGCGCAGGTCGAGTACGCTGCGAGCCCATTGGCCGACGTCGGTTTCACCATCGCCGGTGCCGCGCGCGGCGGGGTAGTCGCCGGAATATTCAGCCTGCGGGTCCGGCAGTTCAGGCAGTTCGGTCACCGACTCGGCGGGAACTTCGGTCGCCGTGGCGGTGGAGCTGTCCAGTTCCGCCATGGGCGGTGCGCTGGCCATCATGGCTTCCGCATCGATGCCGTGGTCGACTTCGTTGGCTTGCTGGGCATCTGCCAATGCGGGGCCTTCGTCTTCCACTTCTTCCAGGAAGGGATTGGTCGCCAGCGCCTGCTGGATTTCATGCGTGAACTCTAGGGCGGACATTTGCAGCAGTTTCACGGATTGCTGCAAGCGGGGGGTCAGGCTGGTCTGCTGCCGTGCCCTCAACTCGTAGGTGGCTTGTGCCAATTGCTGTCTCCGTAAAGCGTATTGAGCGAAGACCTTTTCGCTCATTCATTACTGATGAAAGCAAAGTCCATGCCAATTTTCAAAAGGCGCCGGAATTTTTCTGATGACTCCCTGCAAACCCGCGCCAATGCTGGCTTTGCGCGGCACGGCGAATGCTGCCGCCAAACCCGGCGAGATCGCCCGGGCACTGAACTTGCGGCCCGAGGCTGGCGGAATTACCTGGTCAGTGTAAGAAGTGCAGAAAAACCGAGGAGACCAGGCAGGAAAGGGCCGCGGCGGGCGCGGTTCGTCCTATCGAAGCAGGAGCGGGTCATGACTGACGATCACATTGCAAATCGCGCTGGGAAGCCGGCCGTCAACCCGGTCGATAACCCAGCCATGACCCCGGCCATCAACCCGACCATGGCTTCGGCGACGGATCCGGCTGCCGCCATGACTCCGCCTGAAGCCCGCCGCGATGCGGTGGCCGTGGGCGGGCTGGAAGAAAGCCGTATCGTCGGATCGGGCAAGCGCTCGGCCAGCGGGCCAGGGCCGGCCATCATGGCGGCGCAGACCTTGGAAGGCAATGATGTTCTCAACCTGTCCGGTGAAAAGCTGGGCGTCTTGCAGGACATCATGCTGGACGTGCCCAGGGGCCGCATTGCCTATGCGGTGCTGGAACGAGGCGGGGTTCTGGGCATCGGCGAGAAGCTGTTCGCGATTCCCTGGCATGCCTTGACGCTGGACACGGATCGCAAATGCTTTCTGCTCGATATCGACCTGGACAAGCTGCGGCAAGCGCGCGGTTTTGATAAGGACAATTGGCCCGATTCGGCCGATGAGGCCTGGGCCGCCTTGCAAAGCAGGGTGGCCGCGGAGGCCGGCGTGACGTTGCCGTCCGTGGGCCATGTGCAGCAGATATTCGACTAAGGGCGCCGCTCAACCGCCGGTCGTCGCCGACTCGTAATTACCCAGCCGGTTGTACAGCGTCTTCAGACTGATACCCAGCGTGCGCGCCGTCCGCCGCTTGTCGCCTTGGTGATGGGCCAGGGTGGCCAGAATCAATTCCTGCTGGGCCTGCATCAGCGACGTGCCGACCGCCATCTGTACGGTGCCGGTGGCAATCCCGGTCACCTTCGTCGGTTTGCGCGTGGCCGCCAAAGCGGGAATCTCCACCTGATCGTCGGCCATGATGAAGGCCCGATGTACGGTATTTTTCAGTTCCCGCACATTGCCCGGCCAGTCGTAGGCGCTGAGCGCTTCCATGCTGCCCTTGGCAAAGACCTTGCTGGAGCCCTCGGCGGCATTGAAGCCGTCCAGGAAACGCTGGGCCAGGTAGGGGACATCTTCGATCCGCTCGCGCAGCGGCGGCACCCGCAACGGGACGACCGCCAGGCGATAAAGCAGATCTTCCCGGAACAGTCCCTGTTCCACCGCCGCGTAAGGATCCCGATTGGTGGCGGCAACGATACGGACATCTACCTTGACGGGGTGCAACCCGCCCACCCGGTGGAAAACCCCTGTCTCCAGCACGCGCAGTAGCTGTACCTGCATGTCCAGCGGCATTTCCGTGACCTCGTCGAGGAACAGGGTGCCGCCGGAGGCATGTTCGAAATAACCGATATTCTGGGCGACCGCGCCCGTAAAACTGCCTTTCTCGTGGCCGAACAATTCGGCCTCGATCAACGACGGCGGGATGGCGCCACAGTTCACGGGCACGAAGGGTTGGCTGCAACGCTGGCTGCCCGCATGGATTGCGCGCGCCACCAATTCTTTCCCACAGCCGCTTTCTCCCACGACCAGAACACTGGCCTCCGTGGTGGCGACTTTCTCGATCTGTTGGGCCAGTTGCTGCATGGCGGGGCAGCGACCCATGGCGGCGGGTGCGGGAACAGGAAGGCGATCGGCGCGCGACGCGTTCCTGCGCGTCGAAGAGGGGCTGGGCATGGAGTCTTACCTTTCTTGGGAGCTTGTCCGCCTGCGATGAGGCGACACTATCTTGTTCATCGTACTCATCAAGAATACCTGCCATTGCAAGCACTTGAAAGCGGATGAAAATCTTAGCCATCTGTACAAATTGATTACGATTTTCTGGCTGACCCCAAGATAAGCTTCTTCGCAGGTCACGTCCATGGCACCGATTTATGAAAGCGGTGACCTTACTCGATGACCGGCTAGAATGCCGAATGGTAATCCCGTCGCGCCGCGGATGGAAGACGCACGCGACAGGGAATAAAAAAGATCGTACTCCCGGGAACTATTGCGAATGCCACATGTTTTGATCGTCGATGATGAATCGCCCGTGCGGACAGCACTGGCGGAGATCGTCAAAGACGAGGGTTTCACCGTTGCGCAGGCTAGTGACTTGCGCGAAGCGAAGATTCAGATCTTGCGGCAGGCACCGGATCTGGTGCTGTCTGATCTACAGCTTCCGGATGGCACTGGCCTGGATATTTTCCAGGCACTCAGTTCGCCCAATGTGGACGTCGTTTTCATTACTGGGCATGCCAGCGTGGAAAGCGCGGTGGACGCCTTGCGTCTTGGCGCTATCGATTACCTGCTCAAGCCGGTAAATATCCAGCGCCTGAAGATGGTGCTGGGCCGTATGCCGCGCAATGCGGATCTGTCGCCGTGGGGCGGACCCTTCGAGGAAGATGGGCGTTTTGGCAAGATGCTGGGCCGTTCCGAGCCCATGAAGCTGCTCTACAAGCAAATCGCCAAAGTGGCTCCCACCGAGGCTACTGTTCTGTTGATGGGGGATAGCGGTACCGGTAAGGAACTGGCGGCGCAGGCCATCCATGAGTTGAGCGCGCGGCGCAAGGGGCCGTTCCTGCCCGTCAATTGCGGTGCGATTTCGCCCAATCTCATCGAAAGCGAAATGTTCGGCCACGAGCGCGGGAGCTTCACCGGTGCTGATCGGCAGCACAAGGGCTATTTCGAAAGAGCGGCAGGCGGCACGCTGTTCCTGGATGAAATCACCGAAATGCCGGTCGACTTGCAGGTCAAGTTGCTGCGGGTGCTGGAAACCGGCCTGTTCATGCGGGTGGGGACCAATCGCGAGATTGCCAGCGACGTGCGCGTCGTGGCGGCTACCAACCGTAATCCGGAAGAGGCGGTGGCCGAGGGCAAGCTGCGCGAGGATCTGTATCACCGCCTGAACGTATTCCCGCTGGAGCTGCCGGCCTTGCGTGAGCGGGGCGATGACGTCTTGCTGATCGCGCAGCGTTATCTGGATATCCTCAACAAGGAGCGCGGCGCGGACAAGAAATTCACGCCGGGCACGGTAGAGGCCATGCGCCGGCATGCCTGGCCGGGTAATGTGCGCGAGCTGAAGAATTATGTGCATCGCGCTTTCATCCTGGCCGATGACAACGAGATCCGTGCCAACGTCGTGCCTTTGCAGGTAGCGCCCGAGAGGGCGATCGTGGGAACGCAGATCACCGTGCCGGTGGGCGTGGCGCTGGCCGATGCCGACCGCCAGTTGATCTTCGCGACGCTTGAGCAGTGCGGCGGGGTCAAGAAGCATGCCGCGGAGATCCTCGGCATCAGCTTGAAGACGCTTTATAACCGGCTGGAAGAATATGCCGCCGCCGGGCATTTCCCCAAGGTGTCGGATGGCGCTGGTAAGGGCGAGGCTGCATTGAGCGAATCGAAGTAGGCGCATTGCATGTGTGGGTGATACCCAATCGGGGCGGCCTTGGGGCCGCCCCGTTTTGCATGGTGATCGCTGGTGATAAAAGGGCGCAAGACAGTACAAGTCTTGCGCCCTTTTATCACCAGCCGGGCTGCCCGGCTACGTGAAATCAACCGCCGTTGCGGACGGGATTGGGCCGTGTATGGGACAGCCCGGCGCCATCGTCATCGACGATCCGGTCCATGCCGATGTCGCGGGCAGGGAAGTCGCCCTGATCGTTTTCAACGTCCGATCGTTCGCCCGTGCCGACGGAGTCGGTGTCGGTATCGGGGGCATCAGGGCCCAGATCACTGCCCGAGTCTGACGAGTCGCCCGGGCCTAATGAGCGATTGCCGTGCCCCGGTGGCATCCCGCTGGCGGCATCGGATATGCCCGCGGTGTCCAGGGGATCGACGATGCCGACGGCGTCGTCCTCGTAGAACTCCTCTTCGTTGTCTTGCGCATCGTTGTCGTTGTCGGGGTCAGCTCGGAAATTGGTTTTGCGGGTTGCCATGTGATCCTTCCTGCGGCGCAATGCCACGGTGATTGAAGGGGCCGGCGCGCTGGCCGGGATGGCCGTACTCCAGCAAGACCTATGCCCCCCGGGCTTGCCGCGGTCGTTTAGGGTGCGGCCCTCCATGGCCCCCTTAATCCACCTTCACGTTGCCTTCTTTCACCAGCTTGGCGAACTTGCGGGTTTCGTCGGCGATGCGCTGGCCGAACTGGGCCGGTGTTTCGTTCATCTGCTCGGCACCCGCGGCCACCATCCGTTGCTTGAACTCGGGCGAGGCGGTGACCTTCTCCACTTCGCTGCTCAGGCGCTCAAGAACGGGTTTGGGCGTCGCCGCCGGCGCGAACACGCCGAACCAGGTGCCGATGTCGAAACCGGGCAATCCCGCTTCGGCCAAGGTGGGCACGTCGGGCAGGGCGTCGCTGCGGCGTGCGGTGGTCACGGCCAGGGCGCGCAGCTTGCCGGCCTTGATGTGAGGCAGCACGGTGGTGATGGTATCGAAGGACATGGCGACCTGGCCGCCCAGCAGATCGGTGGTCAAGGGGCCGCTACCCTTGTAGGGCACATGCAGCAGCGGTGCGCCGGTGGCGGCCTGGAATTGCGTGCCGATCAGATGCTGGGCGGTGCCATAACCGTTCGATCCATAGGTCAAGCCCTTGGGCGCCTGCTTTGCCAGCGTCACCAATTCCGCCACATTGTGCGCGGGCGTGTACGTCGGGTTGATGGTCAATACATTGGGCACCATGGCGATGGGCGCGATGGGCGCCAGGTCTTTCTGGAAATCGTAGGTCAGCGATTTATAGACGCTGGTGGCAATGGTGTGATGGACGGCGCCCATCAGCAATGTGTAGCCGTCCGGTTTGGATTTGGTTACGTAGTCCGCGCCTATCGTGGCCCCCGCGCCGGGCCGGTTTTCGACGATGACGGGCTGCCCCAGGTTCCTGGACAACTGGTCGCCCAGGGCGCGCGCGAGCACGTCGGTGGTGCCGCCGGTCGGGAAGGGCACCACCAGGGTGATCGGGTGGGTAGGCCAGTCGGCCGCGCTGGTGGTCGCGCTGGCGGCCAGGCTGGCGCCCAGCAGCGCGAACGCGCAGGCGCGCCGTGACAGGGGGTGCAATAAGGACAGGGACCGGGGCAGGGATAGGGATAAGCGCATCGTTGTCTCCTCTTTGTTGTCATGCTGCGTCCGCTACGGGGTAGCTCCTTGGCGGCTACGCGGCGCGCGCGGCATCGGTGCGCGCCAGATACTCGCAGACCGCGCGCGTGACATCGTCCGTGCCAGCCTGGCCGCCCAGGTCGCGCGTGTGCAAGGCGGGATTGGCGGTCACGGCTTCGATGGCGGCCATGACACGGCGCGCGGCGGCGGCTTCGCCCAGATGCTCGAGCAGCATCACCACCGACCAGAACGTGCCCACGGGATTGGCCCAGCCCTTGCCCATGATGTCGAAGGCCGAGCCGTGGATGGGTTCGAACATCGAGGGATAACGGCGCTCCGGATCGATGTTGCCGGTGGGCGCGATGCCCAGACTGCCGGCCAGCGCCGCAGCCAGATCGCTGAGGATGTCGGCGTGCAGATTGGTGGCGACGATGGTGTCCAGCGTGCGGGGACGATTGACCATGCGCGCCGTGGCGGCGTCGACCAATTCCTTGTCCCAACTGACATCCGGGAATTCAGTCGCGACTTGGGCCGCGACTTCGTCCCACATCACCATGGCATGGCGTTGAGCGTTGGACTTGGTGATGACCGTCAGGTGCTTGCGGGGCCGCGACTGGGCCAGGCGGAAAGCAAAGCGCAGGATGCGTTCGACGCCCACCCGCGTCATCATGGATACATCGGTGGCCGCTTCGATGGGATGGCCCTGATGCACGCGGCCGCCCACGCCCGAGTATTCGCCTTCGGAGTTCTCGCGCACGATGACCCAGTCCAGGTCCTCCGGCGCGCAGCGCTTCAGGGGGCCGTCGATGCCGGGCAGGATACGCGTGGGGCGCACGTTGGCGTATTGGTCAAAGCCCTGGCAGATCTTCAGGCGCAGGCCCCACAAGGTGATGTGGTCGGGGATGTTCGCGTCGCCGGCCGAACCGAACAGGATGGCGTCCTTACCGCGCAGGGCGTCCAGGCCGTCCTCCGGCATCATCCGGCCGTGTTCGCGGTAGTAGTCCCCGCCCCAATCGAAATCCTCGAATTCGAAACGCAGGCCAGCCTGCGTCGAGGCCACGGCCTCCAGGACGATGCGGCCCGCCGGCACGACTTCCTTGCCGATGCCGTCGCCGGGGATGGTGGCGATCTTGTACGTCTTCATGTTCTGCTCTCCAGCTGAATGGGCGGCTTCGATTGTGTCTCGTGGACGGCGTTGACGGACGGGGCTAAAGTTGAAGTACCTTTAACCTGAAGTTGATAATCAGGCGGCGAACAATCAGACCGTTGCCAGTCAAACCACTTCACATCGAGCGAGGTGCTCCATGAATCATGTCGCTGGAATCCAGGCCGCCGATCTGGGGTTTTTCGTGGCCGTGGCCACCGCCGGCAGCCTTAGCGCGGCAGCCCGCGACCTGGGCATCACTACCGCCGCGGTAAGCAAGCGCCTGGCGCAGATGGAGAGCCGGCTGGGTCTGCCCTTGCTGGTGCGCACCACGCGTCGCAGCGGGGTGACGCCGGAAGGAGAAGTGCTGCTGGAGCGGGCGCGCGCCATCCTGGGCGAGATCGATGACCTGCGACAGTTGCTGGGCCGGGCCAAGGACAGCCCCAGCGGCCTGCTGCGGGTCAACGCGACGCTGGGATTCGGGCGCATGCATGTGGCGCCGGTCATCTCCGATTACTGCAAACGCTATCCGGAGGTCGAGGTGCAGTTGCAGTTGTCCGCCGATCCGCCCGCTTTGGTGGATGACGCGTTCGACGTGTGCGTGCGTTTCGGCGCACCGCCCGATGCGCGTTGCGTGGCCCGGTCGTTGGCGCCCAATCGGCGCTTGCTGTGCGCATCACCTCGATACCTGCGCGCGCACGGTGTGCCGCAGACACCTTCGGACCTGGCGCGGCACAATTGCATTGGTATCCGGCAGGGCAGCGATGCCTATGGCGTGTGGCGTCTGACACCCTTACGACGCACGCGCGCGAAGCAGGCCGGTGGCGCCGCTCATGCGCTACGGGCGGAAACGATAAGGGTGCGCGGTAATCTGACCACCAACGATGGCGAGATCGCAGTGAGCTGGGCCCTGGACGGCCATGGCATCGTCATGCGTGCCGAGTGGGACATCCAGCGTTATCTGGCCAGCGGCCGTCTGGTGCCGGTGCTGCCCCACTATGCGACGCCGGAGGCGGATATCTATGCGGTGTATCACCCGCGCCATCAGATGGTGTCGCGGGTGCGCAGCTTCATTGATTTTCTGGAAGAACGCTTTCGCGAATTGGGACGCCGGTCCTGACGTCGCGGGGGCAGGCCATTGGATCAAGCAGGCACGGGCTCCGGCGGTTGCGACTCACGCGCGATGGTGGCGGTGATGTCGCGCGCGGGCTGGAAGGAATCCGCACGCGCCATGGCCCAATTGACTTCGAACACCTGATGGCGGAACTTGCCTTCCAGCAGTTCGCCCGGCGCCAGCTCCGGAAACAGTGAGGACAGCAGGCGCACTTCGGACGGCGAGATGCGGCGCGCGATATGGTGCGGCCGCAATTCGCTGGGATGGGTCAGGCCGGCGGCGCCGATCAGTTCGGCCAGCGCGTGCAGCGTGTTGTCGTGGAAGTTGGCCACGCGGCGCGCCTTGTCCGGCACCACCAGTGCGCGCTGGCGCAGCGGATCCTGGGTGGTGACGCCCGTCGGGCATTTGTCGGTGTGGCAGGCCTGCGCCTGAATGCAGCCGACGGCGAACATGAAGCCGCGCGCGGAATTGCACCAGTCGGCGCCCATGGCCATGGCGCGCGCCATGTCGAAAGCGGTGATGATCTTGCCCGAGGCGCCGATGCGGATGCGTTCCCGCAGGTTCACACCCACCAGGGTGTTGTGAACCAGGCGCAGCGCTTCGCGCAAGGGCGTGCCCACATGGTCGACGAATTCGACCGGTGCTGCGCCGGTGCCGCCTTCGGCGCCATCGACCACGATGAAGTCGGGCGTGATGCCGGTTTCCAGCATGGCCTTGACGATGGCGAACCATTCCCAGGGATGGCCCACGCACATCTTGAAGCCGACCGGCTTGCCTTCGGACAGCTGGCGTAACTGGGCGACGAAGCGCATCAGGCCGATGGGGCTGTCGAAGGCGCTGTGGCCGGCCGGCGAGTTGCAGTCCTGGCCGATGGCCACGCCGCGCGCCGCGGCGATTTCCGCGGTGACCTTGGCGCCGGGCAGGATGCCGCCATGGCCAGGCTTGGCGCCCTGCGACAACTTGATTTCTATCATCTTCACCTGCGGCGTACAGGCGTTGCGCACGA
The DNA here is from genome assembly GCF_021325795.1 of Bordetella sp. LUAb4. GTDB lineage: Bacteria > Pseudomonadota > Gammaproteobacteria > Burkholderiales > Burkholderiaceae_B > Bordetella_C. The sequence goes on from NZ_JAHPZX010000005.1 coordinate 76,578, forward strand.
AGGCTTCCGGCGAGAAATGGCCTTGCTCGTCACGGCAGCCGAAGTAGCCCGACCCGATGTTCCAGACCAGGGCGCCGCCCGGCTTGCGGTGGTAGCTGCTGATGCCGCCTTCGCCGGTGTCATGGGCGAAGTTGCCAAGACGTGCGCCTTCGTTCAAGGCCAGGACGGCATTGGCGGACAGGGCGCCGAAGCTCATCGCGGAGACGTTGAAGGCGGATAGTGAATAGGGCTGGGTACAGTCGGGGCCGCCCACGGTGATGCGGAAGTCGCTGTCGGCCACATGGGCCGGCGCCAGCGAATGGTTGATCCATTCGTAACGATCGTCGTAGACGTCTTTTTGCGTGCCGAAGGGACGCTTGTCCACTTCCTTCTTGGCGCGCTGGTAGACGATGGAGCGCTGGGCACGCGAGAACGGCGCGGCCTGGGTGTCGTCTTCCAGGAAATACTGGCGGATTTCGGGGCGGATGGCTTCGAAGAGGAAGCGCAGGTTGCCCAGGATGGGGTAATTGCGGCGGATCGCGTGGCGGGTTTGAATCAGGTCATAGATGCCCAGGGCCAGCAGGGCCAGCAGCGGAGCCGAGGGGAACAGCCACCAGGCCGATTCGGTGGCGCTGAGGGCCAAGGTGATGACAGTGCCCAGTGCGACCAGGGCCAGTGTGGTGAAGCGGATCGCCAACCAATGCATGTGCGGATCTCCAGAATCCGTGCCGGCGCGCGGTACGCGTTGCGGCGATTTATTTGCCGGCAACCATAACAGAAAGTGATGGCGGTAAATATGGGAGACGTGGAGGTCTGTTTTGCGTTCGTCAGCGGTGGCGAAGAGCCGCGCGAAGCACCGCGGCTTCTGGCAGGCACGTGTGAGACCAAGCCGCCGTTGCGCCGTGCCGCGCGAGGCGCGGTATGGGGGCGGGCTCAGCAGACGGCGGGCGCGGCGGTCTTCTCCACGTTCAGGCCGAACAACGGGCGCAGGTGTACGCCCAGGGCGCTGCCCGCGAACGCGGCCGGCAGCCATAGCCAGGCATGCAGGCTGCCCGAGATGATGCCGCTGAAGTAAGCGCCGATGTTGCAGCCATAGGCCAGGCGGGCACCGAAACCCAGCAGCAGGCCGCCGACGATGGCACCCAGCAACGAGCGCAGCGGCAGTTTCCATACGGGCGCGAACTTGCCGGCGACGGATGCGGCCGCCAGGGCGCCCAGCATCAGGCCGATGTCCATGACGGTGGTGACGTCCATGCCCACCGGCGCGGCCAGGGCTTTTTGCTGCTTGGCCCAGTAGGTCCAGCTACCGACATCGACGCCCAACGTGGCCAGCGCCTTGGCGCCCCACAGCGCGAAGGCCGACGTGATGCCCCAGGGACGGCCGGCCAGGGCCAGGGTGGCAAAGTTCAACACGACCAGGGCGATGCCGCCCCAAATGAGCGGCCAGGGGCCGCGCAGCAGGCTGGCGGGGCGCTCGTTGCGGCTGGCGAAGGAAATCACGGCGCCGTGGCGGCGGCGTTCCAGGCGTGTGGCGATCCAGGCGATCAGCGCGAACACCGCCAGGTTGGCCGCGATGGCGGGCACGGGGCCCCACGCCAGCACCATGGAAGTGGGCTTGATGGCGGGCAGGGCCGACCACCACGGAAAGACGTACGTGGCGATGACCGAGCCGATTACGAAGAACAGCAGCGTCACCACCATGCGGGTATTACCGCCGCCCACTGCGAACAGGGTGCCGGAGGCGCAGCCGCCGCCCAGTTGCATGCCGATGCCGAACAGAAAGGCGCCCAACAGCACCGAGACGCCGGCCGGCGATACCAGGCCGGCGACCGGCTGGCCGAACAGGGTGCCTTGCGACAGCACGGGGAAAAACAGCAAGACGCCGACGCCCAGCATCAGCATCTGCGCGCGCAGGCCGGCGGCGCGGCGGTCGGAGACGAAGACGCGCCAGGCCTGGGTGAAGCCGAAAGACGCGTGATACAGCGTGACGCCCAGCAGTGCGCCGACGATCCACAGCGCGGCCTGGCGCCAGCCGGCCAGGTCGTTGAAATAGAAGACGCCGGCGAGCAGGAGCAGCAGCGCAATCCAGAGGGGGGCGCGGTTGCTGCGGATGGGCGGCAGGGCCGGGGTGAAATCCAGGGAGGAGGCGTTGGCGGACATGATGGGGGGGAGAGCGTCGAGCCCGGGCTCGTGGGCCGCGGGTGACTTGAATTCGGAGTTTTGGAGTGAATCAGGGAATGTAAGCCATGTTCGAAATCATTAAAAATAATGAATTCGTCTTTTTTAATAATTAGAGGAAATAAAACCGCCCGGCGCCCGCTCGCGAGCCGCCCGGCTCCCGGCTCCGGCACGAGCCCCCGCACCCCGCCACCCATGCCTCGGGCGGCGGCTCTCGGCCCCGGCCCCAGCCCAGCCCAGTCCAGCCCAGCCCAGTCCAGCCCAGCCCAGCCCAGCCCAGCGCAGCCCAGTCCAGTCCAGTCCAGCCTCGGCCCAGCCTCGACCCCGGGCCGGCTCCGGCTCCGGCTCCGGCTCCGGCTCCGGCTCCGGCTCCGGCCCCCAGCTTCCGCTCCGAGTCGGTTGACCGCGAGTGGGCGCGGATGCTTTAAGACAGGCGCCAGGCCAGCGCCGCCAGCGTCGCCGCCAGCACTGGCAGGGTCAGCACGATGCCGATGCGGAAGTAATAGCCCCAGCCGATGGTCAGCCCCTTGCGCGCCAGGACGTGCAGCCACAGCAAGGTGGCCAGGCTGCCGATGGGCGTGATCTTGGGGCCGAGATCGCTGCCGATGACGTTGGCGTAGATCATGGCATCCTTGACCGCGCCGGTGACGTGCGCGTCGGCGATCGACAAGGCCCCCACCAGCACGGCGGGCAGGTTGTTCATGACAGAGGACAGCAAGGCCGCGGCGCCCCCCGCGCCAAACGCGGCACCCCATACGCCACCCTGGGCGCTCCACGCCAGGAAGCGCGCCAGGTATTCGGTCAGGCCGGCATTGCGCAGACCGTAGACCACCAGGTACATGCCCAGCGAGAACACCACGATATTCCACGGCGCATGCTTCATGATGCGGCGCGTGCCCACGATATGGGAACGTCCGGCCACCAGCAGCAGGCCCAGTGCGCACACGGCGGCGATCGCGGACACCGGCACGCCCAGGGGTTCCAGCAGAAAGAAGCCCGCCAGCAGCAGCGTCAGCACTATCCAACCCGCTTTGAAGGTAAGGGGATCGCGGATGGCGCTGGCCGGATCGGGCAGATTGCTATCGTCATAAGTGCGCGGAATATCTCGCCGGAACACCAGCAGCAACATGACCAGCGATGCGCCCACCGCGACGAAATTCACGGGCACCATCACCGAGGCATAGCGCTCGAAACTGATGCCGAAGTAATCCGCCGACACGATGTTCACCAGATTGGAGACGATCAGGGGCAGGCTGCCGGTGTCGGCGATGAAGCCCGCCGCCATCACGAAGGCCAGCATGGCGGCGCGCGACAGGCCTAGTGCCAGCAGCATTTCCATGACGATGGGCGTGAGGATCAGCGCCGCGCCGTCGTTGGCGAACAGGGCGGTCACCGCCGCGCCCAGCAGCACGATGAGGACGAACAGGCGCAGGCCGTGGCCGCGGCCCCAGCGCGCCACGTGCAGCGCGCACCACTTGAAGAAACCGGCCTCGTCCAGGATCAGGCTGGTGACGATGATGGCGATGAACGTGGCGGTGGCGTTCCACACGATGTGCCACACGGCGGCCACGTCGGCCAGGTGCACGACACCCAGCAGCAAGGCGACGGCGGCGCCGGCGCTGGCGCTCCAGCCCACCCCCAGGCCACGCGGCTGAATGATGACGAGCGCCAGGGTGGCGACAAAGATGGCGAGGGCGAGCATGGGGCCTTGGTTGGAAGAACGGGAGAGCGAGGATCAGGGCCGCAGCAGGCCCTGGTGCTGGATGAGGGCGATGAGGGCGGAAATCGTCAGCACCGAAATCACCGTGGACACGAGGATGGCGCGGGACGACGCCTGCGCATCGCGGTGGTACATCTGCGCCAGCATGAAGGGGCCGGTGCCGATAGGCAAGGCGCTCATGATGATGGCGGTCCAGGCCCATACCGGTGGGGTATCGAACACCATCAGCACCAGGACGGCGGTGACGACGGGTTGCACGACCAGCTTGGCGAACACGATGCGGGCCACGGTCGATGGCGCGCCGCCCGCGCCTGCCTGCGCCAGGAACAGGCCGATGGCCACCAGCGCGCAAGGGCTGGCGGCGTCGCCCAGCAGCACGATGAAGCGGTCCAGAGCCAGCGGCAGTGGTACCCCGGCGCCGGCCCAGGCCAGGCCCAGCAGGGGCGAGATCAACAGGGGATTGCGCAACAGCGCGCGACCGGTTTTCAGCACGGTGCGTACCGGATGCTGGCCCTGGTGCTGGTCGAACTCGATCAGGGTGATGGTGATGCCAAACAGCACGCAGGCCGTCATGAGGGTGGCAATGATGGCGGGCGCCAGGCTGTCGGGACCCAGCACGACCAGGCACAGGGGTATGCCCATGAAGCCGGCATTGGCGTAGGCATTGGCCAGCGCTTCGATGGCGACGTCGGTGCGGCGCGTGCCAGGCGGCCGTTTGACGCAGTAGGCGATGGCGAAGGGGACCATGAAGCCGATCAGGAGCGACAGCACATAGCCGCCGTGCGCCAATTGATCCGGCCGCACCTGCGTCATGGCGTGGAACAACAGGGCGGGCAGGGCCAGGTAGATGACGAAGCGATTGAGTACGTCGCCGCCATGCGGTCCCAGTAGTTGCCGGCGCGCGGCTAACCAACCGGCCAGGATAAGTGCGAAGACGGGGAAGGTGGCGTTAAGGACGGCCAACATGGGGGAGGGGGGGTAGGCGAAAGCTGCACATTCTACTTGGGCGGGCGTGTCGCGGCTTCGCGGCGAGCGGCAAGATAGCGCTGGTGATTGGCTTGGTCGTTGCGGGCCTGTCAGAATGGCGCCTGATATCGACAAGCAAGGACATGACCATGAAAGAAATTCCGCTACGCATCGAAATCGGCGACTGGGCCAGCCTGTCGCGCGATGCCGCGTCGGTGCGCCAGACGGTGTTCGTGGAGGAGCAGGGTGTGCCGCCCGAATTGGAGATGGACGACCAGGACGCACATTGCGTGCACGTGGTCGCTTATGGCCCTGACGACGAGCCCCTGGGCACGGGCCGTCTGCTGCCCGATGGCCATATCGGCCGCATGGCCGTGCACAAGCGGGCGCGCGGCGCCGGCGTGGGCGGCGCCATCCTGGGAGCCTTGATCGAGGTAGGGCGTGATGCCGGGCATGAGGAGCTGCTGCTCAATGCGCAGACCCATGCGACCGGTTTTTATCAGGCGCAGGGCTTCGTCGCCTTCGGCGAGACCTTTCTGGACGCCGGCATGCCGCACGTGGCGATGCGGCTGCGCTTGGCGGACGAGCCTGCGGCTAAGGGCTAAGGGCTAAGGGGCCCAGGACTCAGGCTCAGGACTCAGCGCTTTCGCGCCCTGAGCCTACCGTACCGGATTACCGGGCGCCGGCCAGTTCGTCGGTGATGCCCTGGGCCTGCTTGACCAGGGCGGAGTAATCGCCCTGCGCGGGCAGGTGCTGCGCGAAGCAGCTTTCGAACGTCTCCTGCGTGTCACGTGCCGGCTTATAGGCGTTCTTGCACTGGGCCACGTCGTGGACAGTGATCTTCTGCCACAGCACATAGACGCGGTTGCCATGGATTTCGGTCACGCCGATCTGATCGGGTGCCGCGGGGGCCACGTCATCCTGACCCTGCTTGAACAGGATCGCCTTGGCGATCGTGCCCGTCTTGTCGGTCTCGACAGGCAGGGCGGCGTAGCGATAGACGGCGGCGCCGTCGTTGATCACGGCGGTGTAGAACTCCGGCGTGGTGATGGCCGCGGCCAGCGCGTCGTCACGTTCCACGACTTGGCCATTGGTATTGAACCAGGCCGTCAGCAGCGCCTTGGTGGTCACCAGCAATTGCCTCTGGCCGTCGGCGGAGGTGTACGACAGGCCATCCAGGCCGCCGGAACCTTCCTGATCCTGTTCCAGGGTTTCCAAAGCGATCTTTCCTTCCGCCGGAAAACCCTCGATATCGAGCGGGCCGACCAGTTTACGCAGCGTCGCTTGCAATTCAAGCAGGGCTTGCTGATCCAGTTTGTCCGCGTCCTCGATCGGTCCCTTGGCGACGGCTTGTTCGACGTCGGCGGTTATCTGCTTCTTCTGCTTGAGATAGTCGTCGGCGGGCGAGGCCATACTAAGGGAGGTCGCGGCAGCGAATAGAAATGCGCTGGAAATCAGGGCTTGCAAGGTTACACGGCGGGTCATACGGCGTTGAATCGACTCGATTAGTGTTATTAAGGCGGTCGATAATAGCCGAGCGGGATGCGGGGAATGGACGGCGTTTAAATCCGTTGCAAACCAGGCGAGGGCAGGGGGAGAACGGCAAGTAATCGGAAACGAGCCGAACCGAAATATGGGGCGCAACCCCAGGGGCAACCCCAGTCGCAATCCCAGCCAGGCAACAAAAAACCCCGGAAACATGTAGTTTGCGGGGTCGTTTGTTGAACTGCTTTGTACTGCTTGCGGAAAACTATGGTGCCCAGGAGAGGACTCGAACCTCCACACCTTGCGGCACACGGACCTGAACCGTGCGCGTCTACCAATTCCGCCACCTGGGCACTATCACTATCTCGGCGCTTGCGCGTCGTTCAGCGAAGAATTGAATTATGCACACGTTTTTAAAGTTGTGCAAGTTTGCCAAGAAATTTTCTTCATCGAAGCAGCGTTGTTGCGCGCATGCAAAAGCGAAACCCCCGTCAACGTTGCCGTTGAACGGGGGTTTCTGAATTCTGTGGTGCCCAGGAGAGGACTCGAACCTCCACACCTTGCGGCACACGGACCTGAACCGTGCGCGTCTACCAATTCCGCCACCTGGGCACTATTGCAGTATTTAGTTAGAATACTGCTTTGCAGCACATCCAGTGGGCGACCCACAGAAGCTGCGCATTATAAACAGGATTTTTCGCTTTGGCAAAACGATCAAGCAACGACTCCAATAACAAGAACAGATCTGCTGTCGTGCCCGAGGCACCCCCTGACTTCGATCCGGACGTTCCCAGCCGCGAAGAGATTCTGCGCGCGCTGCGTTCCGCGGGCGGCCCGCTGTCGCCGGCCGAATTGGCCGAACGCATGGGCGTCAATCGTGATTCCACCCAGGTGGGCTTCGACCGCCGCCTGAACGCGATGGAACGCGATGGCCAATTGCTGCCGAATCGCAAGGGCGTGTTGCTGCTGGCGACCAAACTGGATTTCGTCGCTGGACGGGTCCAGGGCCATCGGGACGGTTTCGGCTTCCTGCTGCGCGACGACGGTGGTCCGGACATCTTCCTGTCGCCACGCGAGATGCTCAAGATACTGCATGGCGACCGTGTCCTGGTCAAACCAGGCGGCGAGTATCGAGGCAAGCCTGAAGGCTCCATCGTCGAGGTCATCGAGCGGCGCACCAACAAGCTGGTGGGCCGCTTTTTGCATGAGCACGGTCTTTCCATCGTGGTCCCCGAGGACCAGCGCATCAAGCACGACATCCTGATTCCACCCAGCGATACCAACGGCGCGCAGCATGGCCAAGTGGTGTCGGTGCAGATCATGGAGCAGCCCACCCGCCATACGCAGCCTTTGGGCCGGGTCGATGAAGTGCTGGGCGAGATCGACGATCCCGGCATGGAAATCGAGATCGCGGTGCGCAAGTTCGATGTGCCTGTCGATTTCTCCGAGCCCGCCCGCAAGCAGGCGGCGCGCTTGCCCGATGTGGTGCGCAAGAGCGACCTGAAGGACCGTGTCGATCTGCGCGACGTGCCCTTGATCACCATCGATGGCGAAGATGCACGCGACTTCGACGATGCCGTCTACTGTGAGCCGGTGGAGCTGGGAACGGGGCAGCGCAAGCGTCCGGCCTGGCGCCTGCTGGTGGCCATCGCCGACGTCAGCAACTACGTCACGCCCAACGATGCCCTGGATGACGACGCCGTCGAGCGCGGCACCAGCGTGTACTTCCCGCGCCGGGTCATCCCGATGCTGCCGGAGTCGCTGTCCAACGGCCTGTGCTCGCTCAATCCCAATGTCGATCGCCTGGTGCTGGTGTGCGACATGGTGATTCCGGCCAGCGGCGCGAAGGCCGGCACGGTGACGGCGTACCAGTTCTATAACGCCGTCATGCATTCGCATGCGCGCACCACTTACACCAATGTGTGGGCCGCCTTGCAGCAGCCTACCGGCCCCACGGCCCAAGCCATGCGCGCGGTGTTGCCGCAAGTCCAGCATTTGTATGACCTGTTCCAGTTGCTGGTTCAGGCGCGCAAGAAACGTGGCGCCATCGATTTCGATACCGTCGAGACCAAGATCGTCTGCAACGAGCTGGGCCGCATCGAGCAGATCGTCGGCGTGGTGCGCAACGACGCCCACAAATTGATTGAAGAGTGCATGCTGGCGGCCAATACCTGCGCCGCCGATTTCATGGCGCGCAGCAAGCATCCGGGCTTGTACCGGATTCACGAAGGCCCCACTCACGACCGCCTGCAGTCGCTGCGCGAGTTTCTGCGCACCATGGGCCTGTCGCTGGGCGGCGGCGATTCGCCGACGGCCAAGGACTACGGCGAATTCCTCGATACGGTGCGTGGCCGGCCGGACTATCCGCTGCTGCAGACCATGTGCCTGCGCTCCATGCAGCAGGCCATGTACAGCCCGGACAATGTCGGCCACTTCGGCTTGTCCTATCCGGCATACACCCATTTCACCTCGCCGATCCGCCGCTATCCGGACTTGCTGACGCATCGTGTCATCAAGAGCCTGCTGGTGGGCAAGCGCTACGTGCCTTCGCTGGAAGAACCGCCGGTGGCGGTGGGGCGTTCGCACAAAGAGCAGGAACACGCCATCTGGGAAAAGCTGGGCCTGATTCTTTCGGCCACGGAACGCCGTGCCGACGACGCCTCGCGCGACGTCGAGGCATGGCTCAAGTGCTGGTTCGTCAAGGAGCGCGTGGGCGAGGACTTCAGCGGCACGGTGACCGGCGTCGCCAGCTTCGGCATATTCGTGACGCTGGATACGCTGCACGTGGAAGGCCTGGTGCACGTTTCCGAGCTGGGCGGCGAGTACTTCCAGTTCAACGACGCCTTGCACGAGCTGCGCGGCGAGCGTACCGGCATGCGCTACCGCCTGACCGACAAGGTGCAGGTGCAAGTGGCACGGGTCGATCTGGAAGCACGCCGCATCGAGTTCCGCCTGGTCAAGGGCACCAGCTTCGATTCCCTGCGCAAGGCGGCCACGCGCGGCCCGGACGAGCCGCCGCGCCGTATCAAGAAAGCGGCCGGCACCAAGCCCGCCGCCTTGAAGGGTCAGACCGCCAAGGTGCGGCGCGCCGAGGCCAAGAAAGCCGCCAAGGCGCCCGCGCGCCCGGCATCGGCGCCGCGCAAGCGGCGTTGAAATGATGAATAATGCGCCCCCCGCCTTGCGGGGAGCGCAGGTTCGCGACGACATTTTTTCGCCAGGCCGTTGCAGGTAGCGACCCCGTCGGGGCGCACGCGGCAATGGCCGTTCGGCATGTTTTTTTGAGAGGTTCAATATGGCGGCAACCCAGGTTCTCGCGGGGTTTCACGCAGTGGTGGCGCGTCTGCGCCATGCGCCGGATTCCATCAAGGATATCTACGTCGAGGCCAATCGGCGCGACAAGCGCATGACCACGCTGATCGAGCAGGCCGGCAATGCGGGTTGCAAGGTGCACCCGGTGGCGGCCGACAGGCTGGAAGGCCTGGCGCGCGGCACTCGCCATCAGGGCGTGGTGGCACTGGCCGAGGCGCGCCAATTGGCGGTCGACGTCGACGAGGTGCTGGACGTGATCGAAGGGCCGGCGCTGCTGTTGATTCTTGACGGCGTTACCGATCCCCATAATCTCGGCGCCTGCCTGCGCACCGCGGATGCCGCCGGCGTCCATGCGGTGATCGCGCCGCGCGATCGTGCCGTCGGCCTGAATACGACAGTGCAACGGGTGGCCTGCGGCGCCGCCGATACGGTGCCTTACTTGATGGTCACCAACCTGGCGCGCACGATGCGCAGCCTGAAGGACCGCGGGGTCTGGCTGGTGGGTACCGATGATCAGGCCAGCGACACGATGCACGCGGTGGATGCGCGGCAACCGATGGCTTGGGTCATGGGCGCGGAAGGCGAGGGCATGCGGCGCCTGACGCGCGAGACCTGCGATCAGCTGGTGCGGATTCCCATGCTGGGTTCGGTGGAAAGCTTGAACGTCAGCGTGGCCAGCGCCGTGTGCCTGTTTGAATCGGTGCGCCAACGCGAAACGAAATAAGGGCAGATCGAATCCGGCCAGCGAGCAGCGGCAGGGGCCGCAACGACCACAATAGGCAGCAGCATGCAGCAGTCCTGGTTTGTCCGTTCCATGCGGCGCATCGATGCGTTGTTCGTGCTTGCCATGGTGGCGATGTCGGTCTGGGTGGCCATGCAGGGTGGCCAGCCTTGGAATTCCTTCAGCGACGGGGTGTTTTGCGGGCTTGCGGCCGTGACCGCCTGCTTGGGCTTGCGGGCCGCCGCGCCGCCGTGGCTGCGCCGGTTCGCGCTGGCATGCGCACTGGCGGTGACGGTGTTCACGATCGTCGATGGCGTGGCATTGCTGGTGTCGCCGGATGTCCAGGCGCAGATCGTGTCGCGGTCGGGAATGATCTTCGTCGTCCTTGCGGGGGTGTTGGGGCCGTTCAATGCCTTTGCTCTGCGGCGGGCGGGTCCGCGGATGGCTGCAGGCGTGGGACATGCGGATGCCGCCGCCGCAGTCATCCCCGAAGCGACGCCCGCAGCCACCTCTGAAGCGATATCCGCCGTCCCTTCACGGCGCGGCAACTATTTCCTGCGTCATTGGCGCGGCCAACTGCCCTTGTGGCTGGCGTTCTGGATCAACGGTGTCCTGTTCGGCCTGCTGTTCCTGTTCGCGCATGGCTATCTTGCCTTGTCCATGAAAGGCCATTCTTCCTTGCAGTTGTTGTCGCTGGAAAGCGTGGCTGCCCTGGTGCTGGCCTTCTTGGGGCTGATGTGGTGGGCGGTCGGCCTGTGGCGTTGCGCGGACGTGCGGCTTGCCCACGGCCGCGCCCGCAAACGGTCGGTCATGGTGCAGATCATGCTGGTATGCCTGGCCTGGGTCACGCTGGAAGTGGCGACCACGGCACCGCTTGGGCCCATCAAGGACCTGGCGATGCTGGCCATCGGCAAGGACGTGCTGGGCGGCGACATCGATGTCAAGGTCGCACCGGACGGCAGGTCCGTGATCCTTGTCGGCTTCCTGCACCAGGGCGCGGCGGACCGCGTGCGTCAGGCGCTCGACGCCGCGCCGCAGGCGAAGACGCTGGTCTTGAGTTCGCCAGGCGGGCGCCTGCAGGAAGGCGAGTTGCTTGCCAACCTGGTGCGGACCCGGCAGCTCGACACCTATGTCGATGAGTATTGCGCCAGCGCCTGCACGTATGCCTTCCTGGCAGGCCACGAGCGCGCGGCCACGCCGCAGGCGCGGATTGGTTTCCACCGCCCATATTCCCCCTTCGGCGGCAAGACCATCGACGTCATCGCCGGCGAGGACATGATGGAGCGCTACCGTGAGGCCGGCTTGCCCGACTGGTTCATCGAGCGTGTCGCGGATACACCCAGCGAGTCGGTCTGGTATCCGACTGAACAGCAATTGACCGACGCCAGGGTGGTGACACGGGTGTCGCTGGGGGGTGAAGCCAACCGCTTTGCCTTGCTCAAGGACCGCGACAGCCTGCTGCAAGCCTTGCGGCGCGAACCCATCTTCGTCGCCTACGACCGGCGCTTTCCGGGCACGATAGACAAGGCAGTAGAGCAAGGCTGGGCCGTGCAGCAGCGCGGCGGCAATGATGGGGAAATCATGACGGCGATGCGCGGTGTGGTGGCTGCCACCTTGCCTGCCTTGCTGCGCGACACCGATGTGCCGGGCCTGGAACGCTTCGGCCGTTTGGTGCTGACCGAGTTGAATGCGGCGCGTGCCGTCAGCCCACAGGCCTGCGTGCAGGTGTCCGAAGGCACGTTGGATGTCACCCGCACGCTGCCGCCGGCCATCGCGGCAGAGGAAGTGGCGGTGGTGACGCAACTATTGGCCGCGCCACCCGCGCGCACGCCGGCGCCCGATGCCAGGACGGCCAACCAGACGCTGAACGCCGTGTTGGGCGCCATGCCCGCGCCGTTACGCGAGGTGCTCACCGGAGAGCGGGCTTACAAGGATCGGCCGGACTTGAGTTGCGACGCCAATATTTCCTTCTATGAGACCCTGCTCAAGCAGCCGCCCGCGACCCGCGACCTGGCCCTGCAGGCCATGTTCCGCGCCGGTCATTGATCGAGGCGCGATGTCGCCGCCCGCACGGGCGCGGCGGGCAAGAGGCGGCGGCGGTAGAATGCCTGGGCGTAGGCATTCCGGAAAGGGCGGGGCCACCATGGCGTTTCATGGGAACCCGCTGCCATCGCCGGACAGGCTTCGCTTCGAAGCATGCGGCCGGCAACCGTCGACCGGCACTTTTGCTCCGCAATTTTCCAGTAACGCGGCCCAGTAACCTTGCACACCAAGCGCACCATGAAAAAGAACGGCTTCACCACCTCCATCCTGCATTCCGACCGTCGCAGCCCTATCGAACATGGCGCGGTGCACAAGCCTATGCATACCGCGTCGGAATATGGATATGAGGATGCGCGGGAGTTGGCGGCGGTGTTTCAAGGCAAAGCCGGTTTCACCTACGCGCGCCAGGGCACGCCCACCACCACCGCGCTGGAGGCCAAGATCACCGGCATGGAAGGCGGTGTGTCCTCGGTCGGTTTCGCCACGGGCATGGCGGCCTTGTCGGCGATTTTCAGCACCTTGCTACGCGCTGGCGATCACCTGGTCTGCAGCCAGTTCATCTTCGGCAACACCACCAGCCTGCTCGGCACCATGGCCGCGCTGGGCGTGGAAATCAGCTTCGTCGATGCCACCGATGCCGAACAAGTGCGCGCCGCCTTGCGGCCCAATACCCGCATGGTCTTCGTCGAAACCGTGGCGAACCCCGGGACCCAGGTGGCGGACCTGCGCGGCGTGGGCGCGGTGTGCCAGCAGCACAATCTGGTGTACGTCATCGACAATACCTTGACCTCGCCTTACCTGTTCCGCGGCATCGACGTGGGTGCCGCGCTGGTGATGAACTCGCTGTCCAAGTACATCGGCGGCCACGGCAATGCGCTGGGTGGTTCGGTGACGGACACGGGGCTCTATGACTGGTCTAACTACCCAGCCATTCATGATGCCTACAAGAAGGGCGCGCCGACGGGCTGGGGGCTGTTGCAAATCAAGAAGAAAGGCCTGCGCGACATGGGCGGCACGCTGGCGGCCGAACCGGCGCATCGAATCGCGGTGGGTGCCGAGACGCTGGCGCTGCGCATGCGCAAGCATTGCGACAACGCCTTGGCGCTGGCGCGTTTTCTGCAAGGCCACGACGGCGTGTCCAAGGTGTATTACCCCGGCCTGGAAGACCATCCGCAGCATGAGCGCGCGAAGGATCTGTTCGGCGGCCGCTTTGGCGGTCTGATGGGCGTGGAGTTGGTCGACGGCATCGATTGCTTCGATTTCCTGAATCGTCTGGACGTCGTGATATTGGCGACGCACCTGGGCGATACCCGTACGCTGGCGTTGCCCGCCGCCCACACCATCTATTACGAAATGGGCGCGGCGCGTCGTGCCCAAATGGGCATTGCTGACAGTTTCTTGCGAGTCTCTGTCGGCATCGAAGACGAGGCCGATCTGCTGGGCGATTTCGATCAGGCGCTGCGGGCGTGCCTGAATAGGTGATGGCCATCAGCGGCAGGTCTGACCTGCCGCTTATCGTTTGTCGATCGTCTTGTTGTGCCCAATAGGTAATCTGTTGTGTGGATTAGGCACAAGGTTGGCAAGGCGTCAATCCAACGCCGAGCAAACCTAGTAACGGCGCGGCTCTTGGGGGGTGATCTCCCTTGACAGTCCAATCGCAGCGAGGCCTAATACGCCTCTACGTCGTCGGCGCTCGCCCGCGGTGATCAGCGCCTGCTGCTTAGGCGACGTGGCACTGAATGTAGTGGTTTGCAGTGCAAACTCGCTTGAAAAAAAACCGTTCGAATGTTTTGCCGGCCGCATTGCCAGCCGCAGGCCGGTGGACTTCTATTTACCTGTGAGGGGTAGAACTGAATGAATAAGACTGAGCTCATCGACCACATCGCCGGCAAGGCCGACATTTCGAAGGCCGCCGCTGGTCGTGCCCTGGACGCGCTGATCGGCGCCGTCAAAGCCACGCTGAAGAAGGGTGGCACGGTCACGCTGGTGGGTTTTGGCACGTTCGCCGTCACCACGCGCGCCGCTCGTACGGGTCGCAACCCGCGCACCGGTGAAGCAATCAAGATCAAGAAGGGTAAAGTGCCGAAGTTCCGTCCGGGCAAGGCCCTGAAGGACGCGGTGAACTGAGTCCTCTGAAGGACGCCGTCTATGAAGACGGCACAGATGGCGAGCAATCAGATGCTCGCCATTTTCATTTGTAGCTTGCCATCTGCATCTTTGGCGTCTTTATCTCAGGCGTATCGATCTTTGAATATGCGCGCGGTGGACCGGGATCGTCCGGACTGCGGGGCCTTCATGCCGCCGTTTGCAGTCCATACCGCAGCCATATATAATTCGCGTCTTCTTGCTCGATTCGTCGTTTGGATCTCAGACGCGAACTCGAAATCAAGGCGTGGCTACCCGCGCAATTGTGTCGTATCGCAGCAGTGCAAATCTCGCACCGCATGTCGCACAAATCCGGGTGCTTAGCTCAGTTGGTAGAGCGGCGCCCTTACAAGGCGTAGGTCACAGGTTCGACCCCTGTAGCACCCACCACACCTTTTCCCTCAAGTATCTTTGGCCGCCAGATTGCGCGCACGCACGAGCGCTTTGGTGATGGCGACGATGACGCTTTCGCGTTCGGCTTCGTCATTGACGCGCAGCGCATAGGAGGGATGCCAGGTGGCCACCAGCCAGGCTTCGCCCAGCTTGACGGACTGGTCGAGGTAGTCCTGCATGTGGATCGGCCGCCGCAGCATGGCGCGCAACGCGGTGGCCCCCAGCGTGACGATGACGGGCGGACGTATGCGGTCCAGTTCCTGGTCCAGCCAATAGAGACAGGCATCCACTTCGCGTTGCGCGGGCGTCTTGTGCATGCGCCGCTTGCCACGCGGAATCCACTTGAAATGCTTCACCGCGTTGGTGAGATAGACGTCCTCGCGCGCGATGCCGGCACGCTCCAGCGCTTCGTTCAGAATGCGGCCGGCAGGGCCGACGAAAGCCTTGCCGGCCAAGTCTTCCTGGTCGCCCGGCTGTTCGCCGATCAGCATGATGCGGGCCGACGACGGGCCGCTGCCCGGCACGCCGTGCGTTGCATTGCGCCACAGGTCGCAGCGCCGGCATTGATCCAGTGAAGACGGGGCATCGCGCTGCGGTTGGGCGCGCTGGGCATCGACCATCACCGGTTTACCGCCCATGTCTCCGACCGCCTGGGCTTGGCCGATGCGACGGGCACCATTGCGGGCATCGGCGACCATGGCGGGGATCAGGTTGGCTTCGGGCAATCCTTTCCAGAAGCGCACCGGCATGTGCTGATGCAGGGCGTTTTCGTTCAAGCGGGCGGGGTTGAAAATGCTGCGGTAATAGGCCAGCCACAGTGGCTCGATGTCGTCGGCGGACGCGTCCGCGCGCAGGGCCGTGCGGGCTGTGCCGTCGATCGGCGTGTCGGAGAAGCGCAGGGCGATGCCATCCCAGAACGCCGCGCCCGCCGGCGTGGCGATGCACCACGTGGAAGCGCCCATGCGTTTGGCAAAGTGGTCCGCCGCCCAGGGCAGGACGTCATGGTCGGGCTCGTACCAGGCGAGGTACTCGGGTTCGCTGTCCGCCGCGCGGCGGTGAAAGCGGACGTAGGCGATCATGTCGTGCTTGGCCCGGCGCACGGCCTTGGCCATGGCATACAGCCGCGCGCCATCTTCGTCGGCGGGGGAAACCACCGCCCGATCCTCGTGTTGCCAGCGCCACAACGCGCGGTACAGATGCTCCCAACGTTGCGGAGAACGGTAGAGGGCCGCGTCCTGCATGAGTTCGGCGAACGCCTTCGAGACCCGGACGTTCAGGGGAGCAGCGTCAGTCCGCGCGCTGCTGTCGTTATCAGAAGTGGCGCCGCGCTCAGCAACATCGCCGTCATCAGGCGTGGTGCTACCTTCGTCCGGCGCGAAGACGTCCAACGTCATCTGGGTATCGCCGTGGCGAGTCGCGCTATCCTTGCCGACCCAGCTCACATTTTCCGGCGGCCACTGCGCGGCCAGGGCCCGCAGCGCTTGCGCACGCCAACTGGCATAACTGCCATCAATGACCAGCCGATGCGAAGCCGCGCCGCTCATGCGTCCGCCTGCCTCATAGCAGGGACAGTTGTCGAGGCGGCGGCGCCAAGGCCCGGCGCAACTGTTCGGACGCGCACTCAGCGGCAGCGGGCTTGTAGTCCTTCACCACCACGAAGGGCTTGACCTTGTCCATGGCGCAGCGCAAGCGGATCAGATCTTGATAGCGCACCGCGCGCAGGCGCCGCAGTTCAACGATGCGCTGTGCGTTGCGCATGCCTATGCCGGGCACCCGCGCGATGATCCGTTGCGGCGCGCGGTTCAAGTCGACAGGAAACGTCTCGCGATGCGCCAACGCCCAGCCCAGCTTGGGGTCGATGTCCAGCGGCAAGTCGCCGTCATCCTGGAACAGCTCTTCCGCCTGAAAGCCGTAACCGCGCATCAAGAAGTCGGCTTGATACAGCCGATGCTCGCGCATCAGTGGTGGTGCTTGCGCGGGCAGGGAGGACGGACTGTCGGGGATCGGACTGAAGGCCGAATAATAGACGCGCTTGAGCTTGTAGGCGCCATACAAGGTTTGCGCGGTCTGCAGGATGCTGCGGTCGTTGGCGTCGTCGGCCCCCACGATCATCTGGGTGCTTTGTCCGGCGGGCGAGCGCGTCGCCGCCGGCTCGCGCTGGGGCGGTGCGGTTTTTGCGCCGCCACGCCGGGCATCGTCGCGCGCCGTGCCCTCGGCCTCTTCCTGCGCCAGCCGTATCGAGCCCATCGCGCGCTTGATGGTGTGGCTGCTTTTCTCGGGCGCCAGCCGTAGCAGTCCAACTTCGGTAGGCAATTCGATGTTCACGCTGAGCCGGTCCGCATACAGGCCGGCCTGGGCGATGAGCTTGGGATCGGCGTCGGGGATGGTCTTCAAGTGGATGTAGCCGCGGAAGAGATGTTCCTCACGCAGCGAGCGCGCCACTTCCACAAGCTGCTCCATGGTGTAGTCCGCGCTGCGGATGATGCCGGAACTGAGGAACAGCCCGTCGATGTAGTTGCGGCGGTAAAAATCCAGCGTCAGGTCGACGACTTCCCGCGGTGCGAAGCGCGCGCGCGGCACGTTGCTGGAGCGGCGATTGACGCAGTATTGGCAGTCGTACAGACAGAAATTGGTCAGCAGTATCTTCAGCAGCGAGACGCAACGGCCATCGGGCGTGAAGCTGTGGCAGATACCCGCGCCGGTGCTCGCGCCCAGGCCGGCGCGGCCGATCGAGTCACGCTTGGGCGCCCCACTGCTGGCGCAAGACGCGTCGTATTTGGCGGCGTCCGCAAGCACTTCGAGTTTGGTTAGGACGTCCATGATGGCGGGTACGGCTGAGGGTGAAAGGGTGCTGCCTGGCGACAGAAGCGAGTCGGGCTGCGGGGCGTCGAACAGGGGCGCGGAGTGCGACCTTCCGGCCCCGCTTCGATTGCACGAATACTGTATATAAAAACAGTATTATAGGCATCGGAAAGTCCGACGCAAGCCGCAAGAGGGATGCCTATGGGAACGGCGGCACGCGCCTTCCTCATCAATAGAAATGGGCCGCGGCGCGGCAAGCGCGGCGGCCCATCATGGAGGAGCGATATTCGTGCCGTTTAGAGCAGGTGCTGAAGCAGGTGCCGAAACCGGGGCTACTCGCACTGCTTAGCGCGCCTGCTGAAACATGCAGGCTACGCGTGCGGCCTAGAACACGTGCCGGAACACCCAATACAGCACGCCCGCCAGCAGCATGGCGGCCGGCAAGGTGAGCACCCAGGCCAGCGCCAGGTTGCGCAGCGTGCTCCATTGCAGGCCGGAGCGGTTGGCCGCCATGGTGCCGGCGATGCCGGACGACAGCACGTGCGTGGTGGAGACGGGCAGGCCATAGACATCAGCGGCGCCGATGGTGGCCATGGCCACCAGTTCGGCGGAAGCGCCCTGCGCGTACGTCAGGTGCGTCTTGCCGATCTTCTCACCGACCGTGACGACGATGCGCTTCCAACCCACCATGGTGCCTAGGCCCAGTGCGATCGCCACAGCCACCTTCACCCACAGCGGAATGAATTTGGTCGAGTCGTCGAGCGAGCGCTTGAACGCGTCCAGATTGGACTTCGTTTCGTCGTTGAAGGTGATGCTGCTGTTTTTCTTCATCCGGCTGATGGTTTCCGAAGCCAGGTACATGTCGTTGCGGACGTTGCCCACGGCGTCGGCCGGCACCGCGGCCAGCGAGCCGTATTGGCGCACCTGAGTGCCGATGGAACCGGTCAGCGCGGCCAGCGACGGGACCACCTCGGCATTCATTTCATTGGTCCGGATGAAGGTCGTCAGCGCCTTGCGCGGATCGGCTGGCGCGGCGGTGGGCGCCGTACGGATGAGCGACGCCTGGGTGGCTTGCGCCACCGCGGCGAAGCGATTCATTTCCTCGACCGGCATGGCGCGATTCAGGCCATAGGTCAGCGGCACGGTACCGACCAGGATCAGCATGATCAGGCCCATGCCTTTCTGGCCGTCATTCGAACCGTGGGCGAAGGATACGCCGGTGCAGGTCAGGATCAGCAGGCCACGGATCCACAAGGGCGGCGGCGCATTGCCCTTGGGTTCCTGGTACAGCTCGCGGTTCTTGACGAAGGCGCGCAGCACGATCAGCAGCAGCGCCGCGCACACGAAGCCGACGATGGGCGACACCAGCAAGGTGATGCCCACGCTCTTGGCTTGCGCCCAGTCCACGCCGGCGCTGCCGTCGCGGCCGTTCATCATGGCATTGGCCACGCCCACGCCGATGATGGAGCCGATCAGCGTGTGCGAGGACGACGCCGGCAGACCCAGCCACCAGGTCGCCAGATTCCACAGGATGGCCGCGATCAGCAACGCGAACACCATGGCGAAGCCGGCGCTGGAGCCCACCTGCAGGATCAGTTCCACCGGCAGCAGGGAGATGATGCCGAAGGCCACCGCGCCGCTGGACAGCAGCACGCCCAGGAAGTTGAACAGGCCCGACCACATCACGGCGAAGTTGGGGGCGAGAGAGTTGGTGTAGATGACCGTGGCCACGGCATTGGCCGTGTCGTGGAATCCGTTGACGAACTCGAAGCCGAGCGCGATCAGCAGAGCCAGGCCCAGCAGGACGAAGGAGAACCAGGCGGTGAAATTGGCATGGGAATTGTCCATGTCGCGGAACAGGCTATGCCCCGTGTAGAACAGGCCGACGGCCAGCAGGCCGATGAAGACGATCACGGTCGTGGGACCGGTTTTCTGGTCGAAGCGCGAACGCGCCGCGCCATGAGAAGGCGGCAGGGCCGCGGTCTCGGTTGCGGTATTCATGGGTTTTGCCTCTCGGGGGTGGCTTATCGTTGGGGGGTACAACGATGCTATGACCGCCGGGTGACAATGACATGACGGCCGCCCGCCCGCAGTGCGCGGCTGGCCCCTGCGTTCCCGTTAACGCGTGCCGCGCCGCCGCCGGTCGTAAGTCCGCTGGTACCAGTCCAGCAATACCGCCGCGCTGCTTTCCCATTGCTCGCCGTACATCATGGCGTGCGGCTGGTCGGCCAGCGCCTGGTGCTCGAAGCCGAAGAAATCGGCAATGGCGCGGTCCTGGCCGGCGGGATGGCGCGCCGGATCGTCGCGGCCTGCTTCCAGGCACAGGCCCTGGCTGCGCATGGCAAAGGGATTGACGGCCACGCGCAAGGCGTAACGGTCGTTGAGCACCTGCGGGCTTTCGGCGCACAGGCGCTGACGGATGGCGCTGACGTCCACGTCCGCCGCACAGCCGGCGAAGCGTTCGCGGATTTCGACGTCGCCGGGCGGCGCGCGCAGCACGTCTTCCGGCACCGTCGGCAGGGCGGCCGCACCCGGCAGATTGGCGGGCGGGGAGGGGGCGAGCAGGACGACGCCGGCGGGCGCGCGCGCCATTTCCGTGGCGGCGACCAGCACCGGCAGGGCACCCATGCTATGGCCGACCAGCACCACGGGGCCTTCCATGCGGTCCGTGGCGCGTTGCACCGACACGGCCAGGTCGCGGATACCCGCGTGCAGGAAGGTCGCATCCTGCGGCAAGCCTCCATGGCCGGGCAGATCCAGCGCGGCGCAGGCGATGTCCTGCCGCGCGAAATAGCTGAGATAGTTGGCGTAGCACCAGGCCCCGTGGTATGCACCATGCACGAACAGCAACAGGGGTTGGCCATGCGAGGGCGGCGCGCCCAGCAGCAGCCGGCCGGCGCCGGCGGGGTAGGAAGGCAAGCGGTCGGTCAAGCTGAAATCGAAAGAAGGCATGGCGATGGCGGCGGTCGTTGGACATGCAAGGATAATCTGGCTCGCTGATCGAGACAAAGACGCCCGACGAGCCTGACCGAGCGTCCTGGATCGTCCGATGCATGCGCGGGGTTGCCGCCGCCGCCCCCGCCCTGTGCGCGTCAGAAAATCGGCGGTTCCGGCGTGGGGGCCGTGCCCGCCAGCGAGCGGAAATCGCAGCCCTGGTCCGCTTGGGTGACTTCCGCCTGATAGATGCGGGTATAGCCGCGCTGATAAGGTTGCGGCGGCGGCACCCAGGCCTGCCGGCGCAGGGCCAGTTCTTCTTCCGCCACCAGCATGTCGAGGCGCCGTTCGCCTATGTCCAGGCGCACCAGGTCACCCGTGCGCAGCAGGGCCAGCGGTCCGCCCACCGCCGATTCCGGCGCCACGTGCAGAATGCAGGTGCCGTAGTGCGTGCCACTCATCCGCCCGTCCGAAATGCGCACCATGTCGCGCACGCCCTGGCGCAGCAGTTTCTTGGGGATGGGCAAGTTACCCCACTCCGGCATGCCGGGGCCGCCCACCGGCCCCGCGTTGCGCAAGACCAGCACGGTGTTCTCGTCGGCATCGAGATCGGGATCGTCGGTGGCCGCCAGCATTTCCTCGTTGGAGTCGAACACCAGCGCGCGGCCGGTGTGGCGCAGCAGGCGTGGGCTGGCCGCCGAGGGCTTGATGACGGCGCCGTCCGGGCACAGGTTGCCGCGCAGTACGGCCAGGGCCATACCCGCTTCCGGGCAGTCGGCCGTCGCGGCGATCAGGGGATCGTCGCAACCGCGGATGGTAGGGGCCGCCTGCGCCGCGGAGCCTTCGTCCGCATCGGGCCAGGCATCCAATTCCTCGCCCAGGGTACGGCCCGTGATGGTGAGCGCGGACAGGTCCAGGTGCTGGCGTATCCGCTTGAGGACCGCCGGCAGGCCGCCCGCGTAATAGAAGTCTTCCATCAGGCCCTTGCCCGAAGGATAGAGGTCGACGATCACCGGTACGCGCCGCGCCACCGCATCCAGTTCATCCAGGGTCAGCGCGATGCCCGCGCGGCCAGCCATCGCCGGCAAATGCACGGCGGCATTGGTCGATCCCCCCAGGGCCATGTACGCGACGATGGCATTGTGGAACGAGGCGCGCGTGATCAGGCTCGATGGCTTCAAATCGTCCCACACCATGTCCACGATGCGCTGGCCACAGGCCCAGGCCATGCGGGGATGCGCGCTGTCGACCGCCGGTATGGCCATGGCACCAGGCAGCGACAGGCCCATGGCTTCGACGATCGCGGTCATGGTGCTGGCCGTGCCCATGGTGTTGCAGGTGCCCGGCGAGCGCGCCATCCTGCCTTCCAGTCGCACCCATTCGGCATGGCTGATATTGCCGATGGCGTATTCGGCCCAGAACTTCTTGGTATGCGTGCCCGCGCCGACGGCCTGGCCACGATAACGATCATCGAGCAGGGGGCCGGCCGGCAGATAGATGGCGGGAATGTCCATGGATAGCGCGCCCATGACCAGGCCGGGCGTGGTCTTGTCGCAGCCGCCCATCAGCACCACGCATCCAGGGGCAGGCTGCGCAGCAACTCCTCCGCCTCCATGGCCAGAAAGTTGCGGTAGATCATGGTGGTGGGCTTGACCATGACTTCGCCCAGGCTCATGGCCGGCAATTCGAATGGAAAGCCGCCGGCTTGCAGGATGCCGCGCTTGACCGACTCGGCGCGCTCGCGCAGGTGCGCGTGGCAAGGCGACAGTTCGCTCCAGGTGTTGAGAATGCCGATGCAGGGCCGACCGAGGAAGGATTCGCGGGCAAAGCCTTGCTGCTGCATGCGCTGGCGGTGGGCGAAACCGCGGATCTCTTCGTTGGCGAACCAGCGCTGGCTGCGCAATTGGTCCAAGGTCTTGCGGGCGGCGGGGCGGGTGGGACTCACGAGGATGTCTCCTTGCTGCGATGTCAGTACTGGTTATCAATATTGGCTGTCAGTATTGGCTTTGAGTCACGGGCGTATGCTGCCGCGCGAAACGGGCGGCGACATCATCGGCCGCCTTGCGCAACAGCACCTGGTCGGTGGCGACCGCGACGAACAAAGCGCCTTGGTCCAGGCAGGCGCGCGCACGTGGCTCGTCCAGCATCAGTATGCCCGGCGCCTTGGCGCAAGCGCGGATGCGGCGGATGGCATCGTCGATGGCGGCGCTGACCTTGGGATGCTGCAGCTCACCGGGATAACCCATGCTGGCTGACAGGTCGCCCGGACCGACGAAGATACCGTCGACGCCGTCGATAGCCGCAATGGCTTCGATATTGTCCAGGGCCTCTTCCGTTTCCACCTGGACCAGCAGGCACAGCTCCTTGTCGGCATCCCGCACATAGTCCGCATCGCGGCCGAAGTGGCTGGCGCGCATGGTGCCGCCCATGCCGCGGATGCCGTGCGGTGGATAACGCATGGCCGCCACGGCGGCAGCCGCTTGCTCGGCGTTCTGCACGAAAGGCAGCAGCAGCGTTTGCGCGCCGATGTCCAGGTAGCGCTTGATCAGCACGGCGTCGTTCCAGGCGGGGCGAACCACGGCATGGGCCGGCCGGCGCTGTTCGGCGGCGACGGCCTGCAGTTGCTGCAGCATTAGCGGCACGTCGCTGGGCGTGTGTTCCGTGTCCAGCAGCAGCCAGTCGTAGCCGGAGCCGGCGATCAGCTCGGACACGAAAGGCGATGCCAGGGTGGACCACAGGCCGATCTGCGGCCGGCCGGCACGCAGCGCGTGCTTGAAGGGATTGTGCAAAGGCATGGTGCGATCTCTATGTTGCTAATAACTGTTGCTGTTGCTGTTGCCGTGCGTGCGAGTGCTGTCGCCGCGCTGCTGGCGGTCAGTCGATATGCACGTTGCCGGCACGGATCACCTCGCCCATGGACTGGTAATCCTTTTTCAGGCGGGCCGTGAAGTCGTCAGGCGTGGAGGACAGGATTTCGAAGCCCTGTGCTTGCAGCGGCTTGCGGAAGTCCGGATCGTCGAGAATCTTGCGCATGGCCGCATTCAACTTCTCCACGATGGGCGCGGGCGTGCCGGAACGCACCAGCATGCCGCTCCAGGCCACCGACTCGACACCGGGCAAGCCGGCCTCGGCCATGGTGGGGACGTCGGGCAGCAGCGGCGAACGCTTGGTATCGGCCACCGCCAGCACACGGATCTTGCCCGACTCGTGGTAGGGCACCACCGCCGACAGATTGTGGAACATCATCGGTATCTGTCCGGCCAGCACATCGTTCAACGCAGCGGGCCCGCCCTTGTAGGGAATATGCATGAGCTGCACGCCGGCCTTGGTCTGGAACTGCAGGCCGACCAGATGCATGGTGTTGCCATTGCCGGCGGAGCCGAAGGCGAGGGTGCCCGGTTTTGCGCGGGCCGCGGCGACCACATCGGCCACGGAACGATAAGGCGTTTGCGCGCCCACCAGCAGCACATTGGGTGTCTGGTTGGTGAGGGTCAGCGGTTGGAAATCCTTGATGGAATCGAAGCCCGCATCCTTGTACAGGTGAGGATTCACGGCCAGGGTGCTGACGGAACCAAAGAAGATGGTGTAGCCGTCGGCCGGGGTGATACGCGCCACGTTGGCCGCGGCGATGTTGCCGTTGGCGCCCGGCCGGTTGAGGATGATGACGGATTGTCCAAGCGCCTTGCCCAGTGCCTGGCCGAAGGGCCGGGCAAACTGGTCGGCCGCGCCGCCGGCAGGCTGGGGGACCACGATGGTGATGGGCTGGGTAGGGTAGTCCGAGCTGGCTTGCGCGGCCTGGGGCAGGATCGCGCCGGCGGTCAGGGTCAGCGCGCCGGTGAGCAAGGCGCGCGCAATGGCTGTCGATGGCATGGCTGTCGTCTCCGTAGTCTTTGTCGGCCGAGCGGAAGCGTCGGCGGTTTTATAAGTCTGGGAAATTTGCTTATGGAACCGGTTTCATCGTTCATTCAAAAAAAGACGCCAGCGCTTTCGCGGACGTCGTCATTGCCATCGTGATGGCAACTGCCAGGTCAAGGCCAGCTTACCGTTACGATCAATATGAAACCGGTTCCATGCCGAAAGTGTATTATTCCCCCTCGCCATCCGTCAATCCATCGCGATGCGTCCTGGACGTGTCGCGCCCAGCCCGGAAAACCTATGACCGCCGACGTGCCGGACGACAGCGCAGCCCGCCGCCGCGGCGCGCGGCCCAAGCTGCTTGCGACCACCAACCGCGACATCGCGCGCCTGGCGCAGGTGTCGGTGGTCACCGTGTCACGCTACTTCAATTCGCCCGAGCTGGTTTCGGAGGGCGTGCGCGAGCGCCTGAGCGAGGTCATCGCGCAAACCGGCTATGTGCCCAGCCAGGTGGCGCGCCGGCTGGCATCGTCCAAGAGCGGCGTGGTGGGCGCCGTCATGCAGAACGTCGGCAGTCCTACCTTCGCGCGTGTCGTGCAGGGCATCACCGAGGTGCTGGACCGCCAGGGCCTGCAACTGCTGCTGGCCAGCAGCGACTACCTGCAGCATGCCGAAGCGCGGGCGATACGCACCTTCCTGGGCTGGCATCCGAGCGCGCTCATCCTGACTCGGGGCGACCATGCGCCCGAGATCGAAGCCTTGCTGCGGGGCACCCGCGTGCCCGTGGTGGAAGCCTGGGACCTGGCTGACGACCGGCCCTTTTATCAGGTCGGCTTTCGCCAGCAGGACGCAGGCGCGCTGGTGGCGCGCCATTTCCTCGAACAAGGGGTGGCGCGCGCGCGGTACGTGCTGCCCGCGAGCGCCCAGGATAGTCGCGCGACCCGCCGGGGCGAAGGCTTCGCGCTGGCCCTGCGCGCCGGCGGCGGTGACGCACAGTGCGTGCGTGCCGCCGTCGCGGATGACTTCGCCGCCGGCGAGGCCGCCATTGCGGCGTTCGCCGCTGAGCCTCCCGCGGAACGTCCCCGCGCCTTGGCCTTTGCCAATGACAATATGGCGATGGCGGCCTTGTTGCGCGCGTCCGCGTATGGGGTGGCCGTGCCGCGCGATTGTGGCGTGGCGGGCTATGGCGACGCGCTACTGGGGCCGCTGCTGGTGCCCGCCTTGACCACCGTGCGTCCGGACCCCTATGCCATCGGCACGGCGGCCGCGCAGACGGTCTTGCGCCTGATCCCGGGCGGTGGCCCCGGCGGTGGCCAGATCGACGGCCCGAGCAGTGGCTCAAGCGCTGGCCCAAGTCCTGACACAAGTCCTGGCCCGATCGACGGCGTGGCGCTGCGCCAGGATGTGCCCTGCGAACTGGTGGCCCGCGCGAGCAGCGCGATGGCCAAGTGAATGGTTTTTTCCTGTGAATGGTTTTTCTCTACGACCTTGCCGACATGGATTACGACAAAGCCTTCGAAATCACCCGCTTGGAAACCCTGGTCTTGCGCGTGCCTGCCGATCCGCCGGTACGCACTTCTTTCGGCGTCATGCATGACCGCCCCGCCGTGCTGGTGCGCGTCACCGGCGCCGATGGTGTGCAGGGATGGGGCGAAGTATGGTGCAACTTCCCTGCCGTGGGGGCCGAGCATCGCGCCAGATTGGTGGACAGTTGCATCAAGCCGCTCGTACTGGGCCATGCCTGGTCCACGCCGCAGGATTGTTTCGCTACGCTGAGCGAGAGCCTGCGCATTCTGGCGATCCAGTCCGGCGAGCCTGGTCCGCTGGCCCAGGCGCTGGCCGGGGTCGATACCGCCATCTGGGACATGTTGGCCCGGCGTGCCGAACGTCCGCTTTGGCAACTGCTTGGCGGCCAGGCGACGATCAATGTGTATACCTCGGGCATCAATCCCGACCAGCCGGAGCGCGTTGCTGAAGCCAAGGCGCGCGAGGGCTATACCGCCTTCAAGTTGAAGGTAGGCTTTGGCGACCAGCGCGACGAGGACAATGTGCGGGCCTTGCGCCGGACCATGGGCCAGGACGCAACGCTGATGGTGGACGCGAACCAGGCCTGGGTGCCGGCGCAGGCTGCGCGAATGGCGGACCGCCTGGCGGTGCATGGCCTCGCTTGGCTGGAGGAGCCGCTGCCGGCCGACACGCCCTGGCCGGTATGGCGCGCGTTGACGGCGGGGGCGCCACTGCCCATCGCCGGCGGCGAGAACCTGCGCGGCGGGGAATCCTTCGTCGCGGCGATGGAGGAGGGCGGCTTGTCCGTGATCCAGCCCGATCTGGGCAAGTGGGGCGGTATCAGCGCCTGCCTGCCGGTCGCGCGCGATGTCCTGCGGCTGGGACGCACCTTCTGCCCGCACTGGCTGGGCGGGGGCATAGGGCTGACCGCGTCCATGCACCTGAAGGCCGCGGTGGGCGGCGCCGGCTATGTGGAGGTCGACTCCAATCCCAATGCCCTGCGCGATTGGCTTTTGCCGAAAGACCATGCGGTCAAGGCAGGGCAGGTCACGCTGTCCGATGCGCCTGGACTCGGTGTGACACCGGATCTCGACCGGCTGCGTCCTTACATCGTGGCCTCCCACGGGACCTGAGCACGCGGGGCGTGGACGCCGGCGGGATGATCCGCCGCAGGCGTCCGGTCGGCAACGACCTCTCGCCCCGGTCCCCACACTGGAGCAGATTTAAGAATATTCTGAATCGATTTGCGAATAATTCCTATTTAATATATATTCTTGGGCTTCATTCGCCCTGCGTTTTGTTTTTCCCGTGGGGTGCGCACAGATATTGTTTCCCGGCTGATTCATGCCCAGCGTTAAAAGCGGTTGGTCAACCTCCTCCTCGATTTCTCCAGGCCTGCGTATCGGCGCGGGCGTGGTGGTAGCACTTCTGCATGTGGGCGTCGCGGCTGCTTTGTTCGTCAATGACGACGTCAAGCTGGAATTGCCGCAGGATGCGCCCATCATGGTGAGCGTCGTGGAAGCGCCGGTGCCGCAGATGGCCAAGGCCGAGCCCACGCCGGAGCAGCCGCAGCCACCGGTGGAAGAACCGCCGCCCCCGCCGCCGCAGGAAGAAACACCGCCGCCCGACACCAAGCCGGACCCGACGCCCGACGTCAAGCCGGAACCCGAGCCCGACCCGGAGCCGGTGATCGAGAAGCCGCCGGAGCCCGCGCCCAAGCCTAAGCCCAAGCCGAAACCCAAACCCCAGCCCAAGCCGCAGCCCAAGAAAGTGGAGCCGCCGCCCAAGCCCGTGGAAACGCCGCCGCCGCCGGCCACGCCGCCTTCGGGCACGCCGCAAGGTGACAGCAAGCCGCAGGCACCGACGCAGGGTCCGCCGCCGGACCAGCCCGAGCTGGTCTCCAACGTGGCCTACGACGGCCGTGGCCCGCGCCCGGTGTATCCGGAAGCGTCGCGCCGCAGCCGCGAAGAGGGCCGGGTCATGGTGCTGGTAGTGATCAATACCGATGGCACGATAGAGAAGGCGACGGTGGTGCAGTCGTCCGGCTTTCCGCGCCTGGACCAGGCCGCGCTCGAAGCGCTGCGCCGGGTCCACTTCAAACCGTATACACGCAACGGCGTGGCCTACACCGTGCAGGCCCGGATTCCGTTCGATTTCAACATGAGGAACTGACATGTCCAACGCTCTTGACCTTGCCGCCGTGCTGGTGGCGCAGGCGACCTCCGCCGCGCCGGCGGCGCCGGGCGTCGCGCAACAGGGAGCCGCCGCCTTGCCGGCCGCGGCTAACGCCGTCCAACAGGCGGCCAATGCCGTGTCGCAAGCGTCCGCCGCGCTGCCCGCGCCGGCCCCCGCCGCGCCGGACATGGGCATCATGCATTTCATCGCCCAGGCCGACGGTGTCGGCAAGGCGCTGTTCATCATCCTGCTGGTGATGTCGGTGGTGACGTGGTACCTGATCATCGTCAAGGCCACCAACAACATGCTGTTGCGCAAGCGCTCGCGCGAATTCCTCAACAAATTCTGGAACGCCAGCTCGCTGGAGCAGGTCGAGAACGAGATCGCCACGCACGGCGCGCGTGACCCTTTTTCGCACCTGTCCAGCCACGCCATGCATGCGCGCGCCCATCACGCCAAGTACGGCGCCACCAAGCTGGAAGAAACCGGCTCGAACGGCGAATTCGTCACCCGCACCATGCGCAAGGTGATGGACGAGGAAACCGCCAAGCTGGAAAACGGCCTGACGGTGCTGGCCTCGGTCGGGTCCACCGCGCCTTTCGTGGGTCTGTTCGGGACGGTGTGGGGCGTGTACCACGCGCTGGTGGGCATCGGCATGGCCGACGGCATGACCATCAACCGCATCGCCGGTCCGGTGGGCGAGTCGCTGATCATGACCGGCCTGGGTCTGGCGGTGGCGATTCCCGCGGTGTTGGCCTATAACATGTTCGTGCGTAACAACCGGGTGTTCCTGTCGCGCCTGGATGCCTTCGCGCACGACCTGTTCGCCTTCCTGATGACGGGCCAGCAAGTGGCCCTGTCCGACGGCAAGGTACGCGCACTGCGCCGTTCGGCCGGTGTGCCCAACGCCAATCATCGCGGGAGCGAATAAATGGCCTTCGGCGGTTTCGACAACAAGGGCTCGGGCAGCCATGCGATGTCCGAGATCAACATGGTGCCGCTGATCGACGTGATGCTGGTGCTGCTGGTGATCTTCATCATCACGGCACCGCTGCTGGCGCACTCCATCCGTATCAATATGCCGCAGGTCAGCGCCGAGCAGGTGCAGGAAGATCCCAAGGTGATCGACCTGGCCATCGACGACAAGGGGCAGTTGTTCTGGGACGAGAAGCCGGTTTTCCTCGACGACCTGCAGGCGCGTTTCGGCGCCGAGGCCGGCAAGAAGCCTCAACCCGAGATCCGTATCCGCGCCGACCTGAACACGCGTTACGAGACCCTGGCCAAGGTGATGGCGTCGGCGCGCCGCTCCGGCCTGGGCCGCATCGGCTTCGTCACCACCCCGGCGGCGGGGCAACCGGCCATCCCGCCGGCGGCGGCGCCCGCCAAGTAATAAAGAGGGAAAGAGGGCGGCCCCCAAAAGAAAGAGGGCCACCCTCAAAAAGCGGGCCGCCCGCGCTTTTACCTCGGCATTAATTCCCGGAACGAGACCCCGCCATCCTGCCGATCGCGGGGTCTCGTCATTTGCGGAGGGCCGATCAGGGCCAGGGCGCCACGGCCAGCGTAAAAAAATTGTTGCGAGGTTGAGCAGGTCATGTCGTTGCAAGCTGGATCGCGCTAGAATCGCGCCATGCGAGTACTCGTAATCGAAGATGACACCACCCTGGGCCACGCGCTCCAGGAATTCCTGGCGGACCAGGGGTATGCGGTCGACTGGCTGACTGAAGGCGATAAGGTGCTGGGCGCCTTGGCCGGTCAGCCTTACGACCTTCTACTGCTGGATCTCAATTTGCCCGGCATGAGCGGCCTGGATGTACTGCGCCAGCTCCGGCTGGACGGCAACCAGGTTCCCGTCCTTATCCTCACGGCCCGCGACGGCATCGAAGACCGCGTAGCGGGCTTGGACGCCGGCGCCGACGACTACGTCACCAAGCCTTTCGACCTGCCGGAACTGGCGGCGCGCGCACGCGCCTTCGCCCGTCGCCGCAGCGGGCAGGCACAGCCGCTCATCGAAGTCGGTCCGCTGGTGTTCGACACCGTCGGCCGCGAAGTGCGGGTCAATGGCGAACGCCTGGCCCTGTCGGTGCGCGAACTGTCCGTGCTGGAAATGCTGATGGCACGGGTCGGCCGCGTGGTCACCAAACGGCAGATCGTCAATTCGCTGTCGGCCTGGGATGCGGATTTCAGCGAAAACGCGGTCGAGGTCTATGTGTACCGCCTGCGCAAACGCCTGGAAGGCACGGGCGCCAGCATCCAGACCGTACGCGGTTTCGGCTATCTGCTGGACGTGGAAGCGGCCCCCTCGGCCTGACCGGCGATGGCCTCCATCGACCCGCTCGATCACGCTCAGCGGGATAATGCAACGGCAGCGCCGGCAGGGCTGGGCGCCGCCGGCGCCGTGACCCGCCTCGGCTTGCTGCCCGCCGGCTCGCTGGCCCGCCATCTGGTGGTGCGCCTGCTGCCCACCATCCTGTTGCTGGTGTTGCTGGACCTGGCGGCCACCTGGGTCATCACCCACAAGATCGACCTGGCCATCTGGATGCTGGAGGATTTCTTCTGGCTGATGGTGCTTGGGCAGATCATCCTGATGATGGCTTTCGGGTGGGTGGTGGTGCACGGGGTGCGCTCCGGGCTGCGCTCGGTCAACCTGCTGTCCGAAGAGATCCGCCAGCGTTCCATCGACGACATGCAGCCGCTGGAAGTGGCGGGGGTGCCGGCCGAGATGGAACCCCTAGTGCTGCACACCAATGACCTTTTGGCCCGCCTCGATTCCTCGCTGGCGGCCCAGCGGCGCTTCATCGGCCACGCGGCACACCAATTGCGCACGCCGCTCAGCGGCCTGCGGCTGGAATCCGAACTGATGCTGTCGCGGCCCTTGCCCGATGACGTGCGGGCGCGCGCGGAACGGATCAAGGCCGTCAGCGATCGCATGATCCGCCTGGGCCAGCAATTGCTGGTGCTGGCGCGGGCCGACCCCAACGCCAGGCCGCAGGACAGTTTTCAGCGGATCGACCTGTGCGACTGGGTGCGTGCCAGTGGTGCCGAATGGATTCCGCGCACGCGGGCGGCGCAGGTCCAATTGGACCTGGTGGCGCCGGAAGAGTCGGTCTGGATCGATGCCGATCCTTTGCTGCTGGATGAGTTGCTGGGTAATCTGATCGACAATGCCATGCGCTACGGCAATCCCGGCGGATGTATCACGCTGAACGTGGGCAGCAATCCGCCCTCGTTGACGGTGATGGACGATGGCCCTGGCATTCCGGTGGAAGACCAGGATCGCGTGTTTGAAGCGTTTTATCGTTCGCCGTCGGCCACGGCGGGCGGTTCTGGATTGGGCCTGGCCATCGTGCGCGAGATTGCCCACGCACACGGCGCCTGGTGGAAACTTTCCAGCCGGCCCGAATATCCGGGTACCCGCCTGTCGGTGGTGTTTCCCGGCCCGCGCAAGGGCGCGCAACTGACCCGACACGATAAACAGGTATGACCTCAAGCACCGCAACCGTGGCCAAGGGCCCGGTGACGCATGCACCCTCCTCGAAAGCCGCCTTGATCATGGGCGCGCTGGGGGTGGTGTACGGCGACATCGGCACCAGTCCGCTGTATACCTTGCGTGCCTGCCTGACCGGTTATGGCGACCTGCAGCCCGGCCACGTCCTGGGCGTGTTGTCCATCCTGTTCTGGATGCTGATGCTGGTGGTCTCGTTCAAGTACGTGACCCTGGTGCTGCGCGCGGACAACCGCGGTGAGGGCGGCACGCTGGCACTGCTGGAATTGGCCATCCGTGGGCGTACCGGCCGGTTACGGACTTTCCTCATCATGCTGGCCATCTTCGGCGCGGCGCTGTTCTACGGCGACAGCATGATCACGCCGGCGATCTCGGTATTGTCCGCGCTGGAAGGCATCAGCGTGGTGTCGCACCGCCTGGAGCACTGGGTGGTGCCGATTTCCATGGTCGTGCTGATTGCCCTGTTCATGATCCAGTCGCGCGGCACGGGCACCATGGGCAAGCTGTTCGCGCCTGTCATGGCCCTGTGGTTCGGCACCCTGGCGGTGCTGGGCGGCTACCAGATCGTACAGACGCCCGGAATTCTGCAAGCCCTGGATCCGATCTGGGCCGTGCGCTTCGTCATCGAGTCGCCCGGGGCCAGTTTCGTGCTGCTGGGCTCCGTGGTGCTGGCCTTGACCGGCGCCGAAGCGCTCTACGCGGACATGGGTCACTTTGGCCGCAGCGCCATCCGGCGGGCCTGGTTCTGGATGGTGGCGCCGTCGCTGACGTTGTGCTATTTCGGCCAGGGCGCGCTGCTGTTGCGCGATCCGGGCGCGATCAAGAATCCCTTCTTCCTGATGGCACCGGACTGGTTCGTCGCGCCCCTGGTGGCGCTGGCGACCGTGGCCACCGTGGTGGCATCGCAGGCGGTGATCTCCGGCGCGTATTCGATGACGCGCCAGGCGGTGCAGCTGGGCTACTGGCCACGCATGGAAATCCTGCATACCTCGATCGTGGAAAAAGGGCAGATCTATCTGCCGCAGGTCAATGCGCTGCTGCTGGCCGCGGTGATGGTGCTGGTGCTGGTGTTCCGCAGTTCCGACAACCTGGCGGCCGCTTATGGCTTCGCGGTGACCGGGACGATGCTGACGACGTCAGTGCTGCTGTTTTCCCTGACCATGCGCCTGAATGCCGGAGCCAAGCGCATCATGTGGTCGGTGGTGCTGGGTTTCCTGCTGATCTTCGATCTGCTGCTGTTCTCCGCCAATGCCTTGAAGGTGCATGAGGGCGGCTGGCTGCCGCTGATGGTGGGCATCATCGTGGCCACGCTGATGGTGACGTGGCGGCGCGGGCGTTATCTGCTGGGTGGCCTGCAACAGCGTGATCGCCAGCCCTTGAAAGAGTTCATGGAGCAGCTGGAAGCGTATCCGCCGGCGCGCGTGCATGGCACCGCCATCTTCATGACCATGAGCCCCGGCTACGTGCCGCCGGCCCTGCTGCACAACCTGAAGCACAACAAGGTGCTGCACGACCACGTGCTGTTCCTGACCATACATAGTGCCGACGTGCCTTTCGTGCTGAGCGAGGAAGAGCGCTTCACCTTGACCAAGCTCAGTGCGTCCAGCTGGCAGGCCGAGGTCACTTACGGTTTCAAGGAAGAGCCCGACGTCCCGGAAGTGCTGCGCGAAATCGCCGAAGCCTATCCGGAGCTGGATCTGGAGCCGATGCGCACGTCCTTCTACCTGTCGCGCCAGACCGTGGTGTCGTCGCGGCGGCCGGCCATGCGGCGCTGGCGACGCGCGTTGTTCGCCTTCATGGCGCGCAATTCGACCCGCAGTACCAAGTTCTTCAAGATCCCACCCAATCGCGTGGTGGAGATGGGGATGCAGGTAGAACTGTAGGAAAAGAAAAACGCCCTGACGGGCGTTTTTCTTTGCTTTCTTCGGCGGCACCGCGATCTCAAATCCGCGGTATCGGCCTGCAGACGCTTATTTTTCCTTGATTTGCGGCAGGGCGGTGCCGGTGGCGGACAGCAAGCCGGTTTGCACGTACGTGATCAGCTTCTCGCGCGTATCGACGATGTCGAGGTTGCGCATGGTCAGCTGGCCGATACGGTCGGCGGGCGAGAATACCGATTCACCCTTTTCCATCGTCAGACGTTCCGGCTTGTAGGTCAGGTTGGCCGACTCCGTGTTCAGAATGGAGTAGTCATTGCCGCGGCGCAGTTCGATGGTGACTTCACCGGTGATGGCGCGAGCCACCCAGCGCTGCGCGGTTTCGCGCAGCATCAGGGCTTGCGGATCGAACCAGCGGCCTTGGTACAGCAGGCGGCCCAGCTTGCGGCCGTTCTCGCGGTACTGTTCGATGGTGTCTTCGTTGTGGATGCCGGTGACCAGGCGCTCGTAGGCGATGAACAGCAGCGCCAGCCCGGGGGCTTCATAGATGCCGCGGCTCTTGGCTTCGATGATGCGGTTTTCGATCTGGTCGCTCATGCCCAGGCCGTGGCGGCCGCCAATGCGGTTGGCTTCCAGCAGCAGTTCGACCTGGTCCGTGTACTCGACGCCGTTCAGGGCGACGGGGCGGCCTTCCTCGAAGCGCACCCGCACTTCTTCAGCCTTCACCACGACGTCGTCACGCCAGAACGCCACGCCCATGATGGGCTGGACGATCTTGATGCCGGAATTCAGGTGTTCCAGATCCTTGGCTTCGTGGGTTGCGCCCAGCATGTTGGAATCGGTCGAGTACGCCTTTTCCGCCGACATCTTGTATTCGAAACCGGCCTGGTTCATGTACGCCGACATTTCGGCGCGGCCACCCAGTTCGTCGATGAAGGTCTGGTCCAGCCAGGGCTTGTAGATCTTCAGG
Organism: Bordetella sp. LUAb4; assembly: GCF_021325795.1. Taxonomy (GTDB): domain Bacteria; phylum Pseudomonadota; class Gammaproteobacteria; order Burkholderiales; family Burkholderiaceae_B; genus Bordetella_C. The sequence goes on from NZ_JAHPZX010000005.1 coordinate 111,138, forward strand.
TCGGGATTGGTGAGCAGGCCGTAGCGGTAGAAACGCTCGATGTCATTGCCCTTGAAGGTGCTGCCGTCGCCCCAGATGTTGACGTTGTCTTCCTTCATGGCGGCCACCAGCATGGTGCCGGTGACGGCGCGGCCGATGGGGGTGGTGTTGAAGTAGGTGACGCCGGCCGTCGAAATGTGGAAAGCGCCGCTCTGCAGGGCGGCGATGCCTTCGGCCGCCAACTGCTGGCGGCAGTCGACGAGAACGGCCTTTTCGGCGCCGTACTGCATGGCGCGGCGCGGGATGTCTTCGTAATCGGGTTCGTCGGGCTGGCCCAGGTTGGCGGTGTACGCATAGGGCACCGCGCCTTTCTCACGCATCCAATGGAGCGCGGCGCTGGTATCCAGGCCGCCGGAGAACGCGATGCCGACCTTCTGGCCGGTGGGAGTGTGCTGGAGGATCGTTGCCATTGCGTATCGCTAGGAAAAGGACGAAACCAAGGATTTTATCGCGTTTGCGGCCAGCTTACAGGGCGTTTGCCGGCCTCGGGGGGCTCCGGCCCCTGGGCTGGCGATTTTTCTGCTTTCGGGAACGTATTTTGGTAGGGGGGCTGCCGCGGCGCGCGGGGTGGGGAGAATCTTCCCAAGCGCCGGGCCTGGAGCAATGCAGCATGCTGCTCCTGGGAAAAATCCGTGAAACCAAGCATTTTCAGGGGCCTGGACGCGATGGAACGGCTACATGGAAACAGGAGACTGAGGGCTCTCAACCGTCCCGAACTAAACGGCAGGGCGGATGTGTTTTCTGAACGGAGATTCCAACCCATGCCTGACATCCAAAACGCCAGTTCGACCACCCCCCTGAGCTTCCCGCTTGTCTACGCCAACGAACAGCCGAACGTCGCTGGCGGCGAGCCCGTTCTTGCAGAGGGGGCCGTCGGACTCGCCGGCAGGCTTGACGACAGAACCGCCTTCCATGTCGCACCTGGCGCCTCGCCGCGCGCCCGGGGATTCGGCGAACGGGTGGCCACGTTTCTGGGACAGCTTGTCAACTGGCCCATCAGCCTCGTGCGGAAGGGTTACGCGCGGTGCAGGGATGCGTTAGGGGCTCGTTCCGAGCAGACTCCAACAGAGCGCTTGCTCGAGCGGTACAACCGTAAAGACTTTCGCAAATGCCTTGTCGAGGCGCTGAGCGCAAGCACGGATAGGACGGAACCCAAGCTGGTGACCATCGGCGCCGAAGGCCTGAGCCTGCTGACGCTCGCTACCCAAAAGGACCGGGAGGGTTGGACGTTGTTGAGGCGCGTCGAGGAAGCGCACTGGTTGGATGACGCCAATCCGTGCGCGGATGCGTTTTACCGTGAGTTGCGCCATGAGTTCTACCACGGCATTCACAAGGAAATCGACACGTCCTTGACGCAGAGCTTGAATGGCCGGGAACCAGACGAGCTTGTGTACCAATTCCTGTCGACGCTGCAAAACAAACTGGGCGCCTTGCAGGAGGCCCAACAGGCTGTTCCCGCACCTGATTGCCCGGACGCGTTGGATGACCTGGAGGATGCCTTGCAAGAGACGGTGACGGAACTTAAATCGGTAATGCCCAAGCTTTATTACGCTTGGATCGGAAAAGAGGCCGCGGGGTTGGAGCGTGACCTTGGACCGTACTTGTTCCCTGCCATCACTGCGGAGTGCGAGAAGGCCGCGAAGCTGGAATTGGAGAAGTTCGGGAAAGGCGAGCTGATTACGCTGGCGGCAAAGATGAGAAAAGATTTGGCGCCGATCCGTGAAAGAGAGCAGGCCACGCTTGCGAAGGCTCGTCGCTAGAGGTCTTCCACGGCCGGTCGTCCACGGCGGCGGCACGGTTTCCTTCGAGACCTTTCCAAGCCGGCTCGCTTACCTGCGAGCCGGCTTGGAAGCCGCCATGCCGCGGCCTTGGAACAGCGCGGCCAAATCCAGGCCCCGCAACAGCGTCGCGGTGGCGCCGGCCAGTCGGGTGGCCGGCCGATGGCGCGGGCTGGCCAGGACCAGGTCGTTGAGAATGCGCGGCGCCACGATGCTGGCCACGGCCAGGTCCGGCTGCGGTTCCGGACCGCGCACGGCCGACCGTGGCAGGATGGCGCAGGCGGGGCCCTGGTTGGCCAGCTCCACCAGGGTGTGCACGGCGTCGACTTCGGCGATCACCCGCAGATGGACGCCATGGGCCCGGCAGACGCTTTCCACCAGCGCGCGGATGGCGTTCGGCGCCGACGGCAGGATCAAGGGGTAATCGCGCAATTGCGCCACAGTGACGCGGGCCGGCAGATCGGGGCGATGGGCGCGAGCGGCGGCCAGCACCAGTTCTTCGCGAAACAGCGATTCGTAGGTCAATTGCGGCGAGGGCGGCGGATCGTAGAGCATGGCCAGGTCGACGCGGCCGGCCAACAGCCATTCACGCACCTGCACGCTGAGGCCTTCGGCCACGGTGATGGAAGCATCCGGAAAGGCCAGGTGAAAGGCTCGCACCAGCGGCGGCGTCAGTACCAGTGCGATGCGCGGGGGCAGGCCCAGGATCAGCTTGCCGCTGGGGGTGTCGCCCATGCTGCGCAGGTCCTCCTTGGCGCGCGCGGCCAGCGCCAGCAGGGCGCGCGCATGGTCCAGGAAGCGGAGCCCCGCTTCGGTCGGTTCAACGCCGCGGCCATTGCGATAGAGCAGGTGCTGGCCCAGTTCCTGTTCCAGCAGGCCGACCTGACGGCTGAGGGAGGGCTGGGATATGGCCAACTGCCCGGCGGCGCGGGAGAAGCTGCGGTTTTCGGCGACGCGGACGAAGTATTCGATCTGGCGCAGATCCATGGCATCTGTCGGTAAAAGGCAAGGCCTTTCGGTGAAAGGCTAGCCCGCTCGTTAAAAGGCAAGCCCGTTGGTAAAGGCAAGTCCGTTCGTTAAAAGGCAAGCCCGTTGTAAAGGCAAGCCCGTTCGGTAAAGGCAAGGCCGGTCGGCAAAAGGACAAGTCGGCTGGGTGGCTCCGGCTGGCACGCTCTTCTGCTGCCCTCCGTGCGCGGCACGGAGAGGGTGGTGCATGTACCCTCCGGGCGCGCGATAGTGTTCATGATATCGAATTTTGCTATATCAGAAATCTAAGATATAGCGTTGTTTTGATTTCGGCTTTCCCTCAACATGTCGTACCGATGCCGATTGCCGACGCCGATGCCGACGCGACCGCGCTGGCGACACCGGCAGCGACGCCGCGCTCAAGCTTTCATCTCGCAGAGATAGCGCGGCGGCCGGTGCATAACGACAACGAATTTCGAGACACATACCCATGCCGGATTGTCCGCCTCCGCTGGATGCGCCTTCGCGCCCCAGCCACGTTCTACCGCCGCTGACCTGCGACAGCCACTGCCATATCTTCGGCCCCGCGGCCGTCTTTCCTTACGCGGCGCAGCGGTCGTACACGCCGCCTGACGCGCCCTTCGAGAAACTGGCCGCCTTGCATCGTCATCTTGGCGTGCAGCGCGCGGTCATCGTGCAGGCCGCCTGCCATGGCGCCGATCACTCGGCGCTGTTGGATGCCATCGCCCGCAGCGAAGGCCGCTATCGTGGCGTCGGCCTGCTGGGTGCCGATGCGACCGATGCACAGATCGAGGCTTTGCATGCGGGCGGCATACGCGCGGCCCGTTTCAACTTCGTCGCGCATTTGGGCAAGCCGCCCGCGCCGGAGGTCTTCGACCGCATCGTCCAGCAGGTGGCGGCCTTCGGCTGGCACGTCTGCCTGCATGTCGATGGGCCGGCCTTGACGGCGCTGCTGCCGGCACTGCGCACACTGCCCGTGCCTTTCGTGGTGGATCACATGGGTAGGGTGCGTGCCGGCGACGGGCTGGATCAGCCTGCGTTCCAGGGGCTGCTGCGTTTGGCCGAGGTGGAGCAGGCCTGGGTCAAGGTATCGGGCGTCGATCGCATCAGCCTGGGCCGGCGGCCCTATGCGGAAAGCCTGCCTTTCGTGGGTGCCCTGGTCGACGCCATGCCGGAACGCGTGCTGTGGGGGACCGATTGGCCGCATCCCAATGTGGCGGGCGATATGCCCGACGATGGAGAACTGGTCGACCTGTTCTTCCAGGCTGTGCCGGATGCCGCCGCGCGCCAACGCATCCTCGTCGATAACCCGGCGCGGCTGTACGGCTTCTGATTTGCAGCCGTGGTCACGGCGCGCGTTGCTTGACCGCGCTGCTGCCCGCGAACAGATATGCGATCGCAATGCCGCGCTTTGCATCGCACGACGAGTGCCCCGCGTGCGTACATCAAAACCTCGATGTCCATGCGCGCGGATAAACAAGAATTCAAAGGAGACTTGCCATGTTCAAACGAATTTTCGCCGCCGGCGTGCTGGCGCTGGCCGCCTGCGGCAACGCCTGGGCCGACGGTCCGGTCCGGCTCATCGTGGCGTTCCCGCCGGGCGGCCCGGTGGACTTGGTAGGCCGCGTGCTGGCGGAACAATTGACGCGCGAGCTGCATCAGTCGGTGATCGTCGAGAACAAACCCGGCGCCAACGGCAATATCGGCGCGGCCTACGTCGCCAAGGGTCCGCGCGATGGCAGCGTCTTGTTCCTGACCAGCGTTGGCGCGGTGGCCATCAGCCCGGCGCTTTACCAGAGCCTGCCCTACGACCCGGTGAAGGATTTCGCGCCGGTCTCGCGCGTGGTCAACAACGCGACCGTGCTGGTGGTGAATCCGGCGAACCCGGCCACCGATGCCGCGGACTTCGTCGCGCGCTCGAAAGCCGCTTCGCAGCCGGTGGCCATCGGCTCGTCGGGCGTCGGCAGTATTCCGCATCTGGCGCTGGAGATGTTCACCGACGCCAGCAAGGCCAATGTGCTGCACGTGCCTTACAAGGGCGCCGCGCCGGTGATCAATGACCTGCTGGGCAATCAGGTGGCGGGTTTCTTCGGCGACGTGCCCGGGCTGATCGCGCATATCCAGGGTGGCAAGCTCACGGCCTTGGGCGTGGCCGCCCCGGCGCGCCTGGCCGTATTGCCCAACGTCAAGACGCTGGCCGAACAGGGCATCCCCGGCGTCGAATCGAACAACTGGTATGGCTTGCTGGCACCGGCCGGCACGCCGCCGGCGATCGTGGATAAACTCAATGCCGCGGTGCGCGCCGCCTTGGCGAACCCGGAGGCGAACAAGAAGCTGCAAGGTTTCGGCGCCGAGCCCGCGCCGTCTTCGCCGCAGGAGCTGGCGGACTTGATCGCCAGCGATCGCAAGAAGTGGACCGATCTGATCCAACGCAAGAACATCAAGGTGGATTGAGACATGGCAGACCCTCGGCAAAGCCCGTCACGGACGGCAGACTTACAGCAAGACTCGTCGCGGCAGGACCCTTCACGGCAGGACCCTTCACGGCAGGACCCGTCACATAAAGACCCGTCACATGAAGGCTCCTCTCATAAAGGACCACGTGTCGCGCCGGTAGTCCCGGGCACCCGGCCGGAGCTGGCGGAGATGGAGGCACGCATTCTGGCCGAGCGCGGGCGCATCTCGCCGCTGTATCAGGTGTTGTTGAACAGCCCCGCGGTGGTGCAGGGGTGGGAGGCGATGCTTACCGCCATCCGCAACCGCATCGGACTATCGCCGCGTTTGCGGGAATTGGTCATCCTGCGTGTGGCGGTGCTCAATCGCGCGCCTTATGAATTCGAGGCGCACGTGCCGCATGCCTTGAAGGCAGGCATGGATGAAGCCCTCGTCGACGCCTTGCGCACTGAACGTGCTCCCGCCGACATCGCGGGTCTGACTGTGCAGGAGCGTGACGTCGTGACGTTCACCGATGCCATGACGCGCGACATCGATGTCAGCGATGCGGCGTATGACGCGTTGGCGCCGGCCCTGGGCGAGCAGGGCATGGTCGAGCTGGCGGCGACGGTTGCCGCCTACAACATGGTGTCGCGCTTCCTGTCCGCGTTGCGGATCGGTCACTGAGGGGTAAAAGGATGACGGAAGTACTGTTGTTGCGCCTGCGAGGGCAGCGCCTGGACGGCGCCGCGGTGCAGGCCTTGCGCGCGGAGATCGCGACGGCGAGTGGCGCCGCGCAGGGCGGGTCTGGAGCGCTTGCCGGCGCGGGGGCCGCCCAGGTGCGCGCGTATGCGGCGGTCGAGCATGCCGAGACCTATGTCTATCTTTATCCGGATGAACGCTGCGTGGAGGACAGCCTGGCGGCCTTGCGTGCCATGGCCACGCGGCGTTATCCGGAAGCGGACGCGCGCATCCTGCGCTTGACGACCGATCGTGCCGGCGCGTCAGCGGGTCTGCCCGCGCCCTGGCATTACATCGTCGAAACCGATGTGTTGTCCGAGGCGGAGGACGACTTCAACGCCTGGTACGAAGAAGAGCATCTGCCTGGCCTGGCGTCGGTGCCTGGTTCAGTGCGCGCGCGCCGCTACCTTTGCGATGCGGCGCCGCGCTATCACGCCTGCTACGACCTGCATACGCGCGAGACTTTCGGCAGCCCGCCCTGGCTGGCCGTGCGCGCGAGCGCCTGGAGCGACCGCGTCCGTCCGTCGTTCCGCAACACCAAACGGACGATGTTCAAGGCGGTGGAATAGGCTGGCTCCTGCCGCCGCGGGTATGCTGGAAGTACTTCCGGCTATGGCTCGAAAGGAGACCGCCATGCTCAAGACCGTCACGACCCCGCAGTTGGAAATCGCTTATGACGAACAGGGTGATCCGGGTGGATGGCCGGTCGTGCTGCTGCACGGTTTTCCTTACGACATCCATGCTTATGGCGACGTCACGCCGCGTCTGACCGCGCAAGGCGCGCGCGTGCTGACGCCCTATCTGCGCGGCTATGGTCCGACGCGCTTCCTGTCGTCGGCGACCCTGCGTTCGGGCCAGCAGGCGGCACTGGGGGCCGACCTGTTGGCGCTGCTCGATGCCCTGCGAATCGAACAGGCAGTGCTGGCCGGCTATGACTGGGGGGGCCGGGCCGCCTGCGTGGTGGCCGCGCTGTATCCGGCCCGCGCGCGCGGGCTGGTTTCGGTTAACGGCTACAACATCCAGGACATAGCCAGCGCCGGGCTGCCGGCCGACCCGCGGAAGGAATACCGGATGTGGTACCAGTATTACCTTCATGGCGAACGCGGCGCGGCCGGACTCGCCGAGAAGCGGCAGGAGTTTTGCCGTCTTCTCTGGTCCTTATGGTCGCCGACGTGGCGCTTCGACGATGATGTCTACGAGCGCTCGGCCGCGGCGTTCGACAACCCCGATTTCGTCGATGTGGTGGTTCATTCCTATCGGCACCGCTTTGGCCTGGTCGATGGCGATCCTCGTTTCGACGAGATGGAGCGTCTTCTGGCCGCCAGGCCTGCCATCAGCGTGCCCACGATAACGCTTGAAGGCGATGCGGACGGCGTGTCACCGCCTGGCGGCAGGGCGGCAGGCGCGCTCCGCTTTACGGGGCGTCACGAAAATCGCATCGTCCCCAATGCCGGCCACAACTTGCCCCAGGAGGCCGCACAGACCTTCGCCGCCGCGGTGCTGGACATCAACGCCTGGACCGCTTGATGCCTGCGTGAAGACGCGTGGGCGCAACGTCCTGACGATCCGCCTCGTTCTATCGGCAAGGCAATCGCCGCGCGCCGCCTGGCGGGCGGCCGGCGCAATGCGCCGCTAGCTGCGCCGCACCCAATGTAGAGGCCGCGTCGATCGCGCTCGGCGGCGCCCCATCTTACTTGCCTGCTCAGCGCGACGAAACACTTCGTCCGGGTCCGAGAGGATGGCCTCTGCATAAAGGAAGCTCTGTTCCGCCGAAATCGGCGACGGTAGAGCAGACGCGAGCGCGCGCTTCATGGTTCAGCAAGGAGGCTACGTCGTGTATGACAAGAGCCTTGAAGCACATACTTCCTGGAGCGTGCAGTTCATCGGCGTCTTGGCAGTTCAAGACGGTCTCATGCAAGCGTCGGCCATTTTTCAGACGCTAGTAGGCAAGTTGTTCAAGGACCCGGATTTTCTAAAGGTATTTGCCGCGCCGCCAGCGTGAGCATTGTCGGCCTTTGGCGTCGAATCGAGTATTGACGGGCATCGATTGGGGATAACCGGATCACCGCTCATGTCGAGCGGTGGGTCGAAGGCGCGGTGCCAGTCAATCAGCGTACGGTCGAAGGTGTCGACGGAATGGCAGTCGGTTTTGGGGCAAGGCATCGCGGATGCGGCTATGTTCCGCGGACCTTCGCGGGGAAGTGTTCGACCAGCCAGTCGATGAATACCCGTAGCCGATGGGTTACGTAGCGGCTTTGCGGGTAGACCACATGGAAGGGGTAAGCCGGCGGGCGCCATTTTTTCAGGATCTCCACCAGTGTTCCTTCCTTCAGCGCTGCCTGCACCGCGTAGGTGAAGGTCTGGATGATGCCTATGCCCGCCATGGCCGCCGCCGTGTGGGCGTTGCTCTCGTTGATGCCGATGCGGTGGTCGATCTTGATCTCGGTGCGCTCGCCATCACGCAGGAAACGGAAAGGCATGGCCCTGCCGTTCTGCGTCGAGACATAGCTGACCAGGCGATGGCCGTTTTTCAGCTCGTCAGGGTAGGCGGGTACGCCGAACTGCTTCAGATACGCCGGCGTGGCGCAGGTGATCAAGACCGCATCGCCGATATGCCGCGCGACCAGCGATGAATTGTCCAAGGGACCACCGCGAATCACGCAGTCGACGTTGTCGCCGATCAGATCCACGGCGCGGTCCGACACGCCCAGATCGATGCGGATGTCCGGATAGCGGCCAAGGAAATCCGGCAGCAGGGGAATCAACACGTCCCGCGCGGTGGACCCGCCCACGTCGATGCGCAGATGCCCGCGCGGTTTGCCGCGCGCCACGTTGAACGACGTATCGATGTCCTCGATGTCGCGCAGCACGCGCGTGGCTTTCGCGTAGTAATCCTGGCCTTCCGGTGTCACCGTGACCCGTCGCGTCGTGCGCTGCAAGAGTCGAGTACCCAGGTGCGCTTCCAGATCCTGCACCAACTTGCTCATGGTCGCATTGGGCATATCCAGCGAGTCCGCCGCCCGGGTGAAGCTACCCGCTTCCACCACGCGGGCGAAGGCGCGCATTGCCAGTAATTGATCCATCCAGGCGTCGTCCCCAAAAGACAAATACGTAAAAGACGTGGATACCGAGACGGCGACATCGAGCCAGCGCGGAAAAACACGGTTACCGAAGATTGTACATGTGGGTGGATAGTTATTTAATTTATTCAGTATTTATCAATAACCGCCAGGCCTCTAAAGTGACACCCATGCACTGAACGACGCGTTGCAGGACAGGCAGGCAAGACAAGCAGGCAAAGAGGCAGGCAGCGTCGTCCCAGGCTCATCGGTACCCTCATTCAATCGAGGGATAGCCAAACTCACACAACGGAGCAAACCATGAACAAGCAACTCAACGGCAAGATCGCCCTCGTCACCGGCGGCAGCACCGGTATCGGCCTGGCGGCCGCGCAAGAACTGGCGGCGCAAGGTGCGCGGGTCTTTATTACCGGGCGCCGCCAAGCCGAACTCGATGCAGCCGTCGCCACCATCGGCGCGGGCGCGACCGCCATCCGGGCCGACGCCGCCAAGCTGTCCGACCTGGATGCCGTGTACGCTCAGATCGCCAAGACCACGGGCAAGCTGGACATCCTGTTCGCCAATGCCGGCGGCGGCGACATGATGCCGCTGGGCGCCATCACCGAAGAACACTTCGATCGCATCTTCGGCACCAATGTGCGCGGTGTGCTGTTCACGGTGCAGAAGGCCTTGCCGCTGCTGGTCGATGGCGCGTCCATCATCCTGACGTCTTCGACGACGTCGGTCAAAGGTACCGCCAACTTCAGCGTCTATAGCGCCAGCAAGGCTGCCGTGCGCAACTTCGCCCGCTCATGGGCCCTGGACCTGAAAGACCGCGGCATCCGTGTCAACGCCGTCAGCCCCGGCCCGGTGCGCACGCCTGGCCTGGGTGGCCTGGTCCCTGATGAAGCCCGCCAAGGCCTGTTCGATGCCCTGGCAGCCCAAGTGCCGCTTGGCCGCATCGGCGAGCCCGAGGAAATCGGCAAGGCCGTGGCCTTCCTGGCGTCCGATGCCGCCAGCTTCGTCAACGGCATCGAATTCTTCGTCGACGGCGGCATGGCCCAGGTGTGATTATCGGAACTTTCGCTGATTCTTTGGCTACCCATGCGTCTTGATTCGCGCGGGCGATTCTCGCCCGGCGCTGACACATGGAGATGGATAAATGGGTCTGGCAAAGAAGAAACTGGCGACGTGGGTGATGATCGGCAGCACGCTGCCGATGCCTATGGTGACAATGGCTTCGGACGCGGAAGTGAAAATGTATCCGCAGCACCCGATCACACTGGTCGTCGGCTTCCCTCCCGGTGCCGCGACGGATACGCTGGCCCGGCACCTGGCGAAGAACATGGCCGAGGAACTGGGCCAGCGCGTCATTGTGGAAAACCGTCCCGGCGCCGCAGGGAACGTGGGCGCGGCAGCCGTGGCGCATTCCCTGCCGGACGGCTACACCATCTACCTGGCGCTGAGTTCCGCCACCTTGCACAAGCAGCTGTACCGCCAGGTCCATTACGACTTCGCGGCGGACCTCGCGCCGGTAGGCCTGGCCGCCAGCGCACCGTATGTATTGATCATGGGCCAGCACGTGCCCGCGCGCACGTTGGCGGACGCAATCCAATTGGCCAGGGAGAACCCCGGCAAGATGACTGTCGCGTCAGGCGGCATAGGGTCGGTGGGGCATATCCTGAGTGAGGCCATCCAGGCGGCCGCGAGCGTCAGGCTGACGCATGTGCCATACAAGGGGGCCGTGCCCGCGCTGACCGACGTCCAGGGCGGACGCGCTGATTTCATGATCACCACCTTGCCCTCGGTGTTGAGCCATCTGAAAGCGGGCAGGGTGCGCGGTATGGCGGTCCTGACCAATGACCGGCTTGCCGTGGTTCCGGAGCTGCCCGCCATCGCGGAATACGGCTTCAAGGACGCCCGAGGCAGCGAGTGGTTCGCTGTCATGGCGCCGACCGAAACGCCGCCGTATGCCATCGACCGGCTCAATCGTGCGATCAACACGGTCCTGGGCGACGCGCAGATCCGCGCGCCCCTGACGCAGCTGGGCTACGTGATCAAGCCGGAAAGCAATACCCCGGAAGCTTTGGATGCGTTGATAGATCAACACACCAGAAGGTGGGTGCCGCTACTGGAGGAGCACGGGATCACCGGGGTGCAATAGCGGGCTGCAATAGCGGGCTGTAACGAGAGCGGGACCGGCAAAGACAACGCCCCGGCGCAGCGGGGCGTTGGTCGTAAAGCGGCGGAGCTATTCTTCCGTGCTATCCGGCAAATCGGTGTGAGGAATCAGTCCAAGCGTCCCAGCAGCAGGAACTCCATCAAGGCCTTCTGCACGTGCAGGCGGTTCTCCGCTTCGTCCCACACCACGCTTTGCGGGCCATCGATGACCTCGCCGGTGACTTCTTCGCCGCGATGAGCGGGCAGGCAGTGCATGAAGATGGCATCCGGCGCGGCGACTTGCATCATTTCGGTGTCCACGCACCAGTCCGCGAAGTCCGCGCGGCGCTGTTCGTTCTCCGCCTCGTAGCCCATGCTGGTCCATACGTCTGTCGTGACAAGGTGGGCGCCCTGGCAGGCTTGCATCGGGTCCTTGAACTGGCGCAGCACCGATGCCGGCTGCGTGCCGATGCGTGCGGGCTCCAGCTCGTAGCCGGACGGCGTGGACACGTGCAGCGTGAAGCCCAGCAACTCGGCGGCCTGCAGCCAGGCATAGGCCATATTGTTGGCGTCACCCACCCATGCCACGGTCTTGCCGGTGATGGGGCCGCGGTGCTCGATGTACGTGAAGATGTCGGCGAGGATCTGGCAAGGATGGTATTCGTTGGTCAGGCCATTGATCACCGGCACGCGCGAGTGCGAGGCAAAGCGCTCGATGCGCGTCTGCTCGAACGTGCGGATCATGACAATGTCGACCATGCGCGAGATGACGCGCGCGGTGTCTTCGATGGGCTCGGACCGCCCCAACTGCGAATCGTTGGACGTCAGGTTGATGACCGACCCGCCCATCTGGTACATCCCCGCTTCGAAAGAAACGCGGGTGCGGGTGCTGGCCTTTTCGAACACCATCGCCAAGGTGCGATCGTGCAAGGTCATGTGCGGTTCGTAGCGCTTGAACTTGTCTTTGATCAGGCGTGCGCGATCGAACACATAGTTAAGCTCGGAAGCCGAAAAGTCACGCACTTGAAGGAAATGCCGCAGAGGGCCGTTTTGGGTGCTGGCTGTCGTCATGATGGTTTGCAGGTCGTTGAGGCCGCGCCACCTCGTCGGTGGGGTGCTCATTATGCCTTGTCCACATGAAAAAGCCCTAGTCCGGGGGGGGTGGCGCGAAAAATTGGCTTCTTGTGTGAAATCGCCGGCATTGTGCGCGGTTTGCTGCTTTTTTGGGGGAGGTCCGCGCCGGGCACCGGGGCCTGTGCCGCCCCGGCCCCGGCCCCGGTTCCCGCGCAGGAGCGGGCGCGGAACGGGCGTGAACGGTGACGGAGTGCTGAATGAGGGCTAAACGTGGGCCAGACGTGGGCTGAACGCGGACTGAAATGATCGGTCAAGGCCTATCATATACAATTCGCAGCGCGGCTCGGGTGATCGAGGGCGTCCCATCCGGGCGCTTCATGCATCCGTTCCAAGTAGCAAATCAACGGTATTCCGCGTGCGACAACTTTTTATCCTCGGTGTCACGGAAGACGGTCATCGCTTCCGCCCCAGCGACTGGGCGGAGCGCCTGGCCGGCGTCATGGCGCAATTCCGCCCGCCCGGCATGGCACCTAGCCATATCACGTACTCGCCGTACGTGCTGCCTGTCATCGTCGACGGCAACCGCAGTGTCGTCGTTGACGAACGCTTGCGCGAACTCGAACCGCTGGCCTGGAAATTCGTGGTGGACTTCGCCCGCGATAACGGCCTGCAGACGAAAGAGCACGACACCGACAATCCGGAGTCGGCGCCGCCGGCCTGAACCACTCCAGAATTCTGGTCAAAAGCCCGGGTCAAACGCCCGGGTCAAAAGGCCGAGTCAAAAGGCCGGCTCAGAAGCCTGGGTCAACCGCCGGGGTCAAAAAGCCAATTCACCGCCGCGGCGGCGCCGTGCTGCCGCGATGCACGATCTCCACCGGAAAGGACTGGAAGGCCTCGTAGGCCTGGCCATTCAGACGGGCTACCAATTGAGCCGCCGCCGCCCGGCCGATTTCAGTGATGGGAGTGGCGATGCTGGTCAGCCCCGGCGTCTGGGTAGCACCCAGGTCCGTGTTGTCCACCCCGGTGATGGAGATGTCGTCCGGTATCCGCAAGCCCGCATGGCGGCAGGCCATCATCCCGCCCACCGCGAACACGTCATTGGTGGCGATCACGGCGGTAGGGGGCTCGGGCAGCGCCAGCAAGCGATTCATCGCATCTTCCGCGGCCCTCAAGGAAATCGGCGCGTACTGCACATAGGCGTCATCGAGCGCCAGCCCATGTTCGGCCAATGCCTGCCGCACACCCGCGCCGCGCGTCAAGGCGCGGTCGTTGCCGGGTAGCGGCGCGCTCAGCAAACCGAATCGGCGATGGCCCAGGCTGGCCAGATGCCGCGTCACGGCAAACGTGGCCGCCTGATTGTCGAAGCCTATGCTGGGGTGGCGGTGCAGGGGATCGACCCCCCACGTCAGCACATACGGCCGGCCATAATCTTCCAGCAGGGCAAACAGCGCGGGATCGTGGTCCAGTCCGACGAACACGAACGCATCGACCCCATGTTGTATCAACTGGCTGGCCACGCGGACCTCGGCGGACAGGTCGTAATGTTGTTCGGCCAGGACCAGGGAATAGCCGCGTTCGTCCAGATATTGATGGATCGCGCTGGTGGTGCGCGCATAGAGGGCGTAGTCGAAAGACGGCACCACCGCGCCTATCATCTTGCTGCGATGGCTGCGCAGCGATCGTGCCGCGCCATGCGGAACATAGCGCAGCTTGGCCGCCGCATCCAGCACGCGCCGGCGCGTATCGGGGTCCACCTGATCCGGCGTGTTGAGCGCACGCGATACCGTAGCGGTGGAAACACCGGCCAGCCGCGCCACATCCCGAGCGGCAGCCCGGATCTTGGTGTCTTCGCCGGGCAAGCCTGATGAGCCTGAAGGATCGGGGGAATCTCGGGACGTTTCGGCCATAACGCGAATTTATAAAAAAAGAGTATGTGCAATCGTTTACATCATAACGAGGCTTAGGACGAAAAGGGCACTGCGGGAAACTCCCAATCCTTATCTCTTGTCCTGCCGTGCCGTCGCTGATAAATTCCTCTGTAATCGTTTACATAGAAAACCGTGGGCCTCATAAAACGGTAAGACGAGCCGCCCGGCGCCAGTCGCGCGGAAATACACGAGGAGACGCCCTTGAAGATTTCCCCCGCTTCCATTCGTCCGGATGGCGCCAGCGACCCCGCGCGGCGCACGGTTCTCAAACAGGCGGCCGGCCTCGGCGCGCTGGCCTTGGGCGGCGCCACGATGCTGCCTCTGCACAGCGCCTGGGCCCAACAGCCGGCACAGCCCGGCGCCGACGACCTGGCCCCCTACAAGCAGGCCAAGATCAATTGGCGGCAGGCGGAAGGCGAATCCATTACCGTCGCCGTCATCCCCGCCAGCTATTTCGACAATTTGGTCGACCTGGTGCCGCAGTTCGAGGCCTTGACGGGCGTGAAGCTGCGGGTGGAAAAAGTGCCGCCCGGCCAGATCCGCCAGAAAGCCATGCTGGATCTGTCTTCGCGCACGGGCACTTATGCCACCCATGCCGCCGACCCCATGTATTACCCGCTTTATGCGGCCAACAAGTGGGTCGAGCCGCTGGACCGCTATTTGAACGATCCCGCGCTGACCGACAAGGCCTGGTTCGACTATGACGATATCTTCAAGGCCTGGCGCGACGCCGACTCGATCGACGGCAAACCTTACGGCATCCCCTACGATGGCGAAGTCACCGTGCAGGTGTATCGCAAGGACCTGTACCAAGCCAAGGGCCTGAAGCCCGCCGAAACCTATGACGAGCTGCTCGCCAATGCCAAGGCGCTGACCGATCCGTCCAACCGCATGTACGGGCTGGCACTGCGTGGCTTTGCCGGCGCCGGACAGAATATGTACATCTATCCGTCGCTGTTCAGGGGCTTCGGCGGTGAGTGGTTCGATGCGGGCGCCTTGAAGGTGGACAGTCCCAAGGCCATCGAAGCATTGGATTGGTATGTAAAGGCGCTGGGCCAGTACGCGCCGCCCGCGGTGCGCAACTGGAACTGGCCGGATATCGCCGACGCGTTCTCGCAAGGCACGCTGGGCTGCTACATCGACGCCCATTCCTCCGCCGCGGTGATCAACAATCCGGAAAAATCGCGCGTGGTGGGCAAGATTGCCTATGCGCGCTGGCCCAAGGGGCCCGCCGACAAGCGCGTCACGTCGATCTGGAACTGGGGCTTTCCCATCAATGCGGCGCTCAAGCCGCGCACCCAAGTCGCCACCTGGCTCTTCATCAGTTGGGCCGCCTCGGCCGAGACTCAGGCACGCACATCGTGGAAATTCAAGGGCCCGGCCAAGCGGTCCGGATTGAACCGGCTGTCGAGCTGGAAGTCGGCGGAGTTCGCCGCGGCGATGGCGGGGGCGGGCGACAATTTCATCCCGGCCGCGCTGGATTCGCTGGAACACGATACGGATGTGGATTGGCGTCCGCGCGTGCCGCAATGGCCGGCCATCGGCGACACCATGGCCACCGCCATCCAGTCGGCGCTGGTGGGCCAGAAGTCGTCCAAGGATGCCTTGGCCGAAGCGCAGACCCGCATCGCCCAGTTCATGAAGCGCTGACGCGTCATGAGCAACGCAAAAATGGAGGGCCGGCCGCTTTCCGCGTCCGCCGCCACGTCCGTCACGGCCTGCGCCACGGCGTCCCCTTCCGCGTCCGCCACGGCGACCGGCGCGCTGGCATCAGCGCGCGCGCCGCGCACGCTGGCCGCGCAGGAACGCCGCTTCGCGCTGGCCTTGCTGGCGCCGGCGCTGCTGTTGCTGCTGCTTATCACCACCGCGCCGCTGGTCTATCTGCTGTGGAACAGCTTGCAGCACCTGGACCTGGGCATGCCGTGGCTGGCGGGTTTCGCCGGCCTGGACAATTACGCCAAGATGGGCGGCGATCCGCGCTTCTGGAATTCCCTGTGGCTGACCATCATCTACACCGGCAGCACCGTGGCGTTGCAGATCGTCGTGGGGCTGTCACTGGCGCTGCTGGTGCTGCGGATTCCGAAAGGGCAGGGCATTCTGCGGGTCGGCGCCATTCTGCCCATCGTGCTCGCTCCGGTGGTGGTGGGCCTGTTCTGGCGCACGCTGGTGCTGGCGCCGGATGTCGGCCTGGTCGACCTGGTCACGCGCGCCTTGGGCCTGGGCAGCTATAACTGGCTGGGCGACCCCCGCATGGCGCTGATCTCGGTCATCGCCATCCATACGTGGCAGTGGACGCCTTTCGCCTTCCTGGTCTTGCTGGCCACGCTCAGCACCTTGCCCGAGGACATCTACGAAGCCGCGCGGTTGGATCGGGCAGCGCCGTGGCAGCGCTTCGTCTACATCACCTTGCCCTTGATCCGTCCCGCCATCGTGGTGGTGGTGATCATGCGCATGATGACCGCATTGTCGGCTTTCGCGGCTATCTTCGCGGCGACCGGCGGCGGCCCCGGTTCGGCCACCGAAATTCTCAATCTATATGCCTACCGCACGTCGTTCACCGAGCTGAACATCGGCTATGGGTCGGCCCTGGCGGTGGTGCTGATGGTCATCACGTTGATCATCTCCTATTTCATGTTCCGCCTGCGGAGGCCACGATGAGCGCGGCGGTGACCTTCAAAGTGCGGGCCGGCCGCACGGCGGCATGGCTGGGCGCGGCGCTGCTGCTGACGGTATGGGCTTTTCCGGTGCTGTGGGGCTTGCTCACCTCGTTCAAAACCGAGCGTGACGTCCTGGCGTATCCGCCCAAGCTGCTGTTCGTGCCCACCTTGGACAATTATCGCGAGGTCATCTTCGGGTCGTCCTCCATCCTGCCCAATATGTGGTCCAGCATGGTGTTGTCGACGTGGTCCACCGTGCTGACCATGCTGGTGGCGGTGCCGGCGGCCTATGCGCTGGCGCGGCTGCGCTATCCAGGCAAGCGCGCGTCGGGCTTCTATGTGCTGGCCACGCAGATGCTGCCGCCGGTCGGGCTGATCATTCCGTTCTACCTGATGCTGCAGCGTATCGGCGGTCTGGATACCTATAGCGGACTGACCGTCCTGTACCTGACGTTTTCACTGCCATTCGCCATCTGGTTGATGGTGTCCTACTTCGAGGACATTCCCTTCGAGATGGAAGAGGCGGCGCTGCTCGATCGCGCCGGCCGCTTGCGCACCTTCTGGTACGTCATCCTGCCGCAGGTGCGGGGCGGCATCGCGGTGACCACCATCTTCGTGTTCCTGAATGCGTGGAACGAGTTCCTGTTCGCCGTCGTACTGGGCGGCAACAACGTGCGGCCGGTGACGGTGGCGATGTTCAATTTCATCTCGGTGGAGCAGACGCAATGGGCGCGCCTGGCCGCGGGCGCGATGCTGGCGATGGCCCCGGTCATCCTCATTGGCCTGGCGGCACAGCGCCATATCGTCAAGGGGCTCACCGTCGGCGCGGTCAAGGGAGGGGGACGGCGATGAGCCAGGTTGGACGGGTAAGCATGCAGGGGGTGGTGAAGCGGCATGGCGCCTTCACAGCCTTGCACGGCATCGATCTCGATATACAGCCGGGGGAGTTCTTCGCGCTGCTGGGGCCTTCGGGGTCGGGCAAGACCACCACGCTGCGCATCCTGGCCGGGCTGGAGGCGGTCGACGGCGGCCGCGTCTGGCTGGACGAGGCGGACATGACGCACGCGGCGCCCGGTGAACGAGACGTGGCCATGGTGTTCCAGAGCTATGCCCTGTATCCGCACATGACGGTGGCCGAGAATATCGGCTTCCCCTTGAAGATGGTGCGCACGCCCGCCGCGGAAATCACTCGCGCGGTGCGCGAGGCGGCGGAAAAAGTCGATATCGCGCATCTGTTGGCGCGCCGGCCTGGACAACTGTCCGGGGGCCAGCAGCAGCGCTGCGCACTGGCGCGCGCCATCGTGCGAAAACCCAAGCTGTTCCTGCTGGATGAGCCGCTATCCAACCTCGATGCCAAGTTGCGCATCGAGACGCGCGCCGAGCTGCGCCGCCTGCAACGATCGCTGGGTGTCACCGCCGTCTATGTGACCCACGATCAGGAAGAAGCGATGACGGTGGCGGACCGCATGGCGGTGTTCATGGAAGGCAGGGTGGTGCAGGTCGGCACGCCCAGGGAAGTCTATGCGTGCCCGGCCGATGTGCGGGTGGCGGCTTTCATCGGCACGCCGGCCATGAACCTGCTGCCGGGGCAGTGGCGCGATGGCCAGGTGGATATCGGCGGCAGCCGTTGCACCGCGCCGGCGCTGGCGGCGGCAGCGGCCGCCCACGGTGACGTCATCGTGGGCGTGCGGCCGGGCGATCTGCGTATCGCCGTCGACGGCGTAGGCGTAGGTGCCGGTGCCGGTGCCGGTTCTGGCAACGATACGGCCGTCGAAGCCGCTACGGCCGACGCAGGCATCGCGGCCACCGTGGAGTTCGTGGAAGACCTGGGCGACAGCGCCATCGTCAACCTGAAGGCGGGCGAACAGCGTTTGAAAGCGCGCCACGACAACCGGGTCGCGCTCGCGGAAGGCCAGGCGGTGCGCCTGTCCTTCGCACCCGAGGCGATGCACCTGTTCGACCGCGCATCAGGGTGTCGAATCCAAGGCTGAATTCAAAGATCATCTGGCGAGGAAAGCATGAATAGCGATACGCAACGCAAGCCCAATATCGTGCTGATACTGAACGACGACATGGGGTATTCCGATATCGGCTGCTACGGCGGCGAGATCGACACGCCCAATCTCGACCGCCTGGCGGCCGGCGGATTGCGCTACTCCCAGTTCTACAACACCGCGCGCTGCAGCCCATCGCGGGCGTCCTTGATGACGGGACTGCATCCGCATCAGACCGGCGTGGGCATCCTTACCTACGACTTCGGTCCCGAAGGCTACGCGGGCAATCTCAACAAGCGCTGCGTGACGATCCCCCAGGCGCTCAAGGCCGGCGGCTATCGCTCTTACATGAGCGGCAAATGGCACGTCGCCAGCAGCCTGGTCAAGCCCACCGACACGTGGCCGATGCAGCGCGGCTTCGACGCGTTCTACGGCACCATCATCGGCGCGGGTAGTTTCTACGACCCCAATACGCTGACGCGCGGCAACGACAACATCGAACACGAGGCCACGCAGGACAAGGAATTCTTCTACACGGACGCCATCAGCGACCAGGCGGCGGACTACATCCGTGAACATGCTCGTACGCATCCCGACCAGCCGTTCTTCGAGTACGTCGCCTACACCGCGCCTCATTGGCCGCTGCATGCGCACGACGAGGATATCGCCAAGTACAAGGGCCGCTTCGATGCGGGTTGGGACGCGCTGAGGGCCGAACGCCTGCGCCGTCTCGTCGACAGCGGTGTGCTCAAGGACAGCTGGAAGCTGAGCGACCGCGATCCCACGCAACCGCCCTGGGACGACGCCCAGGAGAAGGCGTGGCTGCTGCGTTGCATGGAAGTCTACGCGGCCCAGATCGACCGGATGGACCAGGGTATCGGCCGCATCCTGGCCGCGCTGGAGCAGACGGGGCAGCTCGATAACACCTTGGTCATCTTCCTGGCCGACAACGGCGCCTGCGCTGAAGACATTCCGGAAACCGTGACGGTCGACGAGCTGGTCAACAAGCTGATGATCGCCAAGTCGCATACTCGGGAAGGTAAGCCGGTGCGCTTCGGCAATGATCCGTCCATCATGCCCGGCGCTGAAGATACGTATCAGAGCTACGGCACCGCCTGGGCCAATCTGTCCAATACGCCGTTCCGCCTCTACAAGCACTGGATCCATGAGGGCGGAATTTCGACGCCCCTGATTTTCCACTGGCCCGCCGGCATCACCGACCGGGGCGGTGTACGCCACGCGCCGGGCTATCTGCCCGACATCATGGCCACCATCCTTGATATCGCGGACGCCGAATACCCCGTGCAATGGGAGGGCAAGGACATCGCGCCGCTGGAAGGCAGCAGCCTGCGGGCCACGTTCGGCGATGAGGCCCGCGGCGATGCCGAGCGGCCTCCCATGTTCTGGGAACACGAAGGCAATGCGGCGGTACGCATCGGCAAGTGGAAACTGGTGCGCAAGTATCCCGGGGCGTGGGAACTGTACGACATGGACGCCGATCGCACCGAGCTGCATGACCTGGCGGCACGGCAACCGGACCGCGTGCGGGAGATGGCGGCACGCTATCAGGAATGGGCGCAGCGCTGCGGCGTCATTCCGCGCGAGAAGATACTGGCGCTGATGAAGCAGCAGACGACGCCGGCGTTCTGGGAAGAGGATCAGGAGTAGGGCGGCGATGGGCCATCCACCAGGAAAATCCTGCTGCATGCCGTCTGCCTCGCGCGCCGCTGGCGATCACACGGCCCAGGCCGCGGTGCCGACGCGCCGCGCGAGCCACGACGACGACGGCCTGGCGCGCCTGCCGGGCGGCAGTTTCATGATGGGTAGCGAGGATCCCGACGGCTTCGCCACCGACGGCGAAGGGCCGGTGCGCGCGGTCCGACTGCAGCCTTTCGCGATCGCGCGTACCGCGGTGACCAACCGGGAGTTCGCCGACTTCGTGCGCGCCACGCAATACGTCACGTCCGCCGAACGGGCGGGCGCGTCTTTCGTGTTTTACCTGCAGGTGCCGGAAGCCATCCGCGGCGCGATCCGGCGCGTGCCGTCCGGCCTGCCCTGGTGGCTACCCGTGCAGGGCGCCTGCTGGCAACGGCCGCAAGGGCCGGGCTCGCACATCTACGAATGCCTGGACCATCCCGTGGTGCATATGTCGTGGTTCGACGCGCAGGCGTATTGCACCTGGGCGGGCCGGCGCCTGCCCAGCGAGGCGCAGTGGGAGTACGCGGCACGCGGGGGGCTGGCAGGCCGGAGATATCCTTGGGGCGACGAGCTGGCGCCGGGTGGCCAGGCTCGCTGCAACATCTGGCGCGGCGAATTTCCGGGCCGGCCGGCGCCAGGCTGGCAGCCGGGAACCCTGCCGGTGACGGCTTTCGAGCCGAACGGCCACGGCCTGTACAACATGGCCGGCAATGTCTGGGAATGGTGCGCGGACTGGTTCACGCCCAGCTACCACGAGGTCACCGCCGCGGTCGATCCCGTCCATACCGAGCAGACAGGCCGACGTTCGATGCGCGGCGGCTCCTTTCTTTGCCACGTGTCGTACTGCAATCGCTATCGCGTCGCCGCGCGCAATTCCAATACACCGGACAGCACGTCGAGCAATTGCGGGTTCAGGGTGGCAGCGGCTTGATCCGCCGCTGCCACCCTGATACCTGCGCCTTCCGGATCAGCCTTCGACCGGCGTGATCACCTTGCCTGTCTTCAGGAAAGACTCCAGGTTTTCCACCATCAGGTCTTCCATCGCCTTGCGGGTTTCCAGGGTCGCGCTGCCGATGTGCGGCAACAGCACCGCTTTCTCATTGGCCTTGAGCGCGTCCGGCACCTTGGGTTCCTGTTCGAACACGTCCAGCGCCGCATTGCCCAGCTTGCCCGATTCCAGGCATTCGATCAGCGCCGCTTCGTCGATGACGGGGCCGCGCGCGATATTGATGATGGTGCCCGTCGGGCCCAGGGCTTCCAGCACTTCCTTGTTGATCAGGTGGAAGGTGGTCGGGCCGCCCACGGTGGCGACCACCAGGAAGTCCGCCCACTTGGCCAGCTCGACCAGCGACGCTTCATACTTGTAGGACACGCCGTCGCGCTGGCGGCGGCTGTGGTACCGCACGTCCATGTCGAAACCCAGGCCCCGCTTGGCGATGGCTTCGCCGATGCGGCCCAGGCCGACGATGCCCAGTTTCTTGCCGCTGACGCGCGAGCCCAGCGGAATGCCGCCGTGCACCTGGCCCCATTGGCCGGCACGCACGAAGCGGTCGCCGTGGGCGATGCGGCGGGCGCCCGCCAGCATCAGGCCCCAGGCCAGGTCGGCCACGCAATCCGTCAGCACGTCGGGCGTATTGCTTACCTGGATGCCGCGTGCATGCGCCGCCTTGATGTCCAGGGTCTCATAGCCCACGCCCCAGCTGCAGATGGCCTTCAGGTCGGGCAGGGCATTGATGATCTCGGCCGAGCAGCCGTAGTTGGCCGACGTCACCAGCGCGGTGATGCCTTTGCCGTGCTCGGCCAGCGCCGCCTTGCGATCCGGATATTTCCAGAGCTCGACGATGTCGTAGGCGCGCGCCAGGCGATCGTTGGCGGTGGGCGAGCCGGCATACGAGCCGACCTGAAGGATGCGGGTCTTGGCGGTCATGATGTGTATCTGTAGCTGAGTGGGTGAAGGGGAAGGGGAAAGAAGAAAGGGGAGGAGCAGAAATCGGACCCTGCGGCTTCATATAAAAACGAACCCGAAAACGAACCCGAAAACGAAAACGAAAGCGAACGGGAAAACGATCGCGTAAGCCAGGTCGCGGGCAAGGGCGCAGGGTCCACGCATGCTACTCCATCTTGATGCCGCTCTTGGCGATCACATCCTGCCAGCGCTTGACCTCACCTTGCTGGAAAGCGGTGAATTCGGCGGGGCTGTTGGCGACCACTTCGAAGCCCAGGCCATGCAGGGTCTCCTGCACCTGCTTTTCTCGCAGGGTCTTGCGCAATGCGTTGGAAAGCTGCTCGACCACCGGCTTGGGCGTACTGGCCGGCACGGCGAAGCCTTGCCAGGAATAAACGACCATGTCCTGCAATCCGGCCTGAGCCATGGTGGGCACGTCGGGCAGATCAGGGATGCGGGCATCACCCGTGGTGGCCAGCGCCTTGAGCTTGCCGCCCTTGATATGCGTCAGCACCGCGCCCAGATTCTGGAAAGACACGTTGACCTGGTTGCCCATCAGGTCGCTGATGGCCGCGGCACCGCCGCGATAGGGCACATCCACGCCCGTGGTGCCGGTCTTCTGGCGGAACAGCACGGCCGACAGGTGGTCGGACGAGCCCGTGCCGGACGACGCGTAGGACACCGCGCCGGGATTGGCCTTGGCATAGGCGATCAGTTCGGCGACGTTATTGGCCGGAAACTTGGGCGCGGCCACCAGCACATTGGGATTGCGCACCGCTTGGGTCAGGTACGTGAAATCCTTGCTGGGGTTGTACGATAAGTTTTGGTAGAGCGCCTGGTTGATGGCGAAAGTACCGATGGAGCCCACCATCATGGTGTAGCCGTCCGGGGCCGAGCGGGCCAGCGCCTGCGCGCCGATGGCACCGTTGGCGCCCGGCTTGTTCTCCACCAGGAAGGTCTGCTTGAGTAGCTGGGACAGGCCCGGCGTGACGGCCCGCGCCGTGATGTCGGAAGAACCCCCCGGCACGAAAGGAACGATGACGGTAACGGCTTTGTCGGGGTAGGATGCGGCCTGGGCAACGCCGGCGCTTCCAAGCAGCAGTCCCGCGGTGACTGTGGCAAGGGTGCGGATGATGGGCTTCATGTTGTCTCCTGGTTTTTTTGTCGGCGGGTCTGGCCCGACCTCGGCGCTATGCCCGCGCTCGCAGCTTATGTGATCGGTTGTCCGATGTCTAGCTTGTTAAACAATGCATGGATTCTGCCGTCCATATGTCAACCAAGTATACTGGCGAGCCTTCCGAGGGACAGGAGACATCATTGCCCAAACCGCGCAGCCTGCCGGCCACCCGCAACGGTACGATGGGGAACGCCAGCGCGCCCGTGCCGGATGCAAAACCGCTGGCCATCGACCGCGGCCAGCGCGTGCGGCTGGGAGATCAGCTGTATGGGCAGATCTTCGACCGGATCGCCTCGGGGCGCTTGAATGTCGGCGACAAATTGCCGTCCGAACACGAGATCTGCGAACAGTTCGGCGTGTCACGGCCCGTCGTACGGGAAGCCTTGCTGCGCCTGCGCGCGGATGGTCTGGTCAATGCCTATCAAGGCTTGGGAACCTTCGTCAGCCATCAGCCTGCGCCACGCCTGAAGGCCTTGGGTGACGTGCAGAACGTCAGCGCTTATTTGCGCGCGCAGGAAGTGCGCATGGCCTTGGAAGGCGATGCCGCGCGTCTGGCCGCGGCGCGCCGCAACGAAGATCAACTGCAGAAAATCGTCGACGCGGACCGCGCGTTCTCGGAAGGGCTGGCCCATGGCCGTGTCTCCGCCGAGGCCGATCTCGCGTTTCACGCCAGCATCGCCGAGGCCAGCGGCAACGATTTCTACCTGGCCGTGCTGGAAACCATCCATGAATCCATTCAGGGTTTCATGCGCCTGTCGCTGAACCTGACCCGGACCGGTTCGCGTCAACGCGCCGAACGGGTGGCGGACGAGCATGCCGCCATCCTGGCCGCGATACGCGAGCAGGATGGCGAACGCGCGCGCGTCGCCATGCAATTCCATCTGGGACAGGCGCGCAATAGATTGGTCGACAGAGAGCGTGATTGAGCCAAGCCAGAACATTCCACAGGAGACAGGAAGTGGCAGTCAAGGACAGTGAGATCTTCAAAGCGCCCCTGGACAAGGTGCGCGAACAGATTCTGCAAGTGCTGCGGGCGTGGGGCATGCCGGCCGATCTGGCGGACACCACCGCCGCGCTGATGAGCGAGACGGACGCCCTGGGCGTCGATTCGCACGGCATTTCCATGCTGCCCAACTACGAGGACAAAGTGCGTGCCGGCACCTTGAACATCGCCGCGCGCGCGAGCGTGGTGCGCGACAGTCCCGCCAGCGCCTTGCTCGATGCGCAGGGCGGGCTGGGCTATCCGGCGGCGGCGCAGGCCATGAACCTGGCGGTGGACAAAGCCTTGGCGCAAGGGGTGGGCGCGGTGGCCGTGCGCAATTCGCATCACTTCGGCGCGGCGGGTGTGTACGCGCGTATCGCCGTGCGCCGTGGCGTGGTCGGCCTGGTGACCAGCAGCGCCAATGGCGTGATCATGGTTCCCACCGGCGCGGCGCGGCCCATGCTGGGCACCAATCCCTTGTCGTTCGCGGCACCGGCCGGCAAGCATGAGCCCTTCGTGCTGGACATGGCTACCACCACGGTGGCGGCCAACAAGGTCAAGGTCTATGACTTCCATGGCAAGGATCTGCCGCCGGGCTGGGCCGTCGACGGACAAGGCCGGCCGGTGACTGATTCGGCCGAGGCCATGGCATACATCTTCGATCGTCCGGAAGGCGGTCTGACACCGGTGGGCGGCACGTCCGCGATGAGCAGCCACAAGGGCTACGGCCTGGCGATGATGGCGCAGATCCTGGGGTCGACGCTGACCGGCAGCGAGTTTGCCTTGACCTATGCGCAGCGGCGCCAGGCGGGCCAACCCGACAATATCGGCCACTTCTTCCTGGCCCTGAATCCGGCGGCGTTCCGTGACGCGGGCGCGTTCGAGGCCGACTTGGATGAAATGATCGATGCCGTGCACGACATGCCGCGTGCCGATCCGGCCGTGCCCGTGATGGTGGCCGGCGAGCCGGAAGCCGCCCAGCGCGCCCGCCGCGAAGTGGAGGGAGTGCCGATTCCGCCGGCGCTGGACGAGAAGCTGCGCGCCATCTGCGAACGCTGTGGCGCGCCGTATTTGTTGGCCGCTTAACGGCCACGTAATGGCCACGTAATGGCCACGTAATGGCCACGGATCGCCGGTGCATGCCTGCGCAACGCGCATCGGCGCCATGCCAAATAACCGTCTGGCGGGCTTGCTGCCTGCCAGGCCCCAGGCATCCGCGGCACCGCTCATTGAATAGCACATCAACTCGCCCGCGGGTTTACACAGGAAGCAGGAAGCACCATGACTTCACCTTTACCCAATCGTTTCCGTCAGCGCATCCTTGCGCGTGAACGGGTCATCGGTTTCTGGATGTGCATGTCCAGCCACATCACGGCCGAACTGGCCGGCCTGGCCGGCTACGACTGGCTGCTATTGGACGGCGAACATTCGCCCAATGAAATCCCCATGTTCCTGCAGCAGCTGCAGGCCGTGCAGGGCAGCGACGCCGCGCCCGTGGGCCGGCCGACACAGAACGATCCGGTGGAGATCAAGCGCTTCCTGGATATCGGCTTCTACAACTTCCTGATTCCCTTCATCGAGTCGGCCGACGAGGCGCGCCGGGCCGTGGCCGCGACCCGTTATCCGCCTGAGGGTATTCGCGGTGTGGCGGGCATGCATCGCAGCAATCTGTACGGCACGGTGCCGGATTACCTGAAGACCATCAACGACAATATCTGCGTGCTGCTGCAGATCGAAAGCCAGGCCGGTGTCGATGCCATCGACGAGATTGCCGCGGTGCCTGGCGTGGACGGTATTTTCATCGGGCCTTCGGATCTGGCGGCGGCCTTGGGCCATCTTGGCAATCCCGGCCATCCGGACGTGCAGAAGACCATCCGCCACCTGTACGACCGGGCGACCGCGCACGGCAAGGCCGTCGGCATTCTGGCGCCCGTCGTGGAAGACGCGCGTCGGTATATCGACATGGGCATGCACTTCATCGCGGTCGGCACGGACCTGGGCGTGTTCAAGCAGGCCACGTTCGCGTTGCGAGAGGCTTTCCGCTGAAGCAGGACATAGGGATCCCGGCTGAGCGGCTGGGGTCTCTGCATTTCGCCACCTTTCGCGGCGATAAGGCGAACAAAGTCAAAGGGCCGAATCCACGAGGACTCAGCCCTTGATTTGCCTACCTTGCTTTACGGCGTTGCCCTGCTGCGCGCGCGAAGACACCAGCGCGCGCGGTTTACGCAGGACAGGTCCGGATCCGGAGATCCGGACAATCACAATCAGGCCAGGCCCTTGACGGCAGCAGCCAGGCGGCTCTTGTGGCGAGCGGCCTTGTTCTTGTGGATGATGTTCTTGTCAGCCACGCGATCGATCACGCTGGTCGACTTTTGCAGCACAGCGGCGGCGGCAGCCTTGTCGCCCGCTTCAATGGCTTGGCGCACGCGCTTGATGGCGGTACGCAGCATCGAGCGCAGGCTCGAGTTGTGCTTGTTGCGCTCGACGGATTGACGGGCACGCTTGCGGGCTTGGGCAGTGTTGGCCATATTGCTATTAAGTTAAGAATTCGGCAAAGCTCGACATTCTAACAAGAATCGACGCGAATGCAAGCGTTTGTCTTCGAGTTGTCTGAAATCAGGCTTGCAAGACGTCGATGGAAACCAGCCAGGGCAAGCGCTTGATCGTAATGGGCACGGTGCGCGCCAGGGTTTCCAGTGTAGCGTCGGAGTCGTCCAACGGAAACTGCCCCGTGACCAGCAGGCCGCCCGCGGGTATCGACACGCGCAACAGGCCGCTGCGGTAGGGCCGCAGGGCCGCCACGATATCGGCCAGGGGCCGGTTGCGCACGGCGATCCAGCCGGTTTCCCAGGCGGCATCGGCCATCAGTTCGGCGCGCGGCGTGTCGATCTGCATATCGTCGAAACGCGCGCCCATGCCGGCCCCCAGCGTGGCGCGGGCCTGGTTGCTGGTGACGATTTCCACTTCATGCTCGTGCACCACCACCAGCGACCGGCGCATCTGCTGGCGCACCATGTAACGCGTGCCCAACGACCGCACCGAACCTTGTTCGGTGTGGATGTAGAACGGCCGGTTGGGATCGCGCGCCACGGAAACCGTGACGGCGCCTTCCAGCAGGCGCACGTTGCGCGTGGCACCGGCGAAATCCAACTCGATACGCGTGCGCGCGTCCAGCAGGATCTGGCTGCCATCGGACAGCAGGTATTGGCGCCGCTCGCCTGTTGCCGTGGCGGCATCGGCCGCCAGGTTCTTCAGCGGATACAGCTCATTGATGACGGTCATCCCGACCAGGCTGGCCGCCAAGGCGCCGCCGCCGACCAGCAAGCGCCGCCGCGCGGCGCCGTGTACCAGCTTGGGCGATACCAGGGCCGTATTGGCGGCCGCGCGCCCAGGTCCGACCTGCAGCCGGCTGGCGCCGGTCACTGCTTGGGATTGAGCCTGCGGGGCATAGCCGGCGGGATAGAAGTCGCTGAGGCGGCCAAAGGACGAACCCAACGCGGACGTCAGCTGGTTCCAGGCGCTCTCATGCAGGGGATCCGATTCCCGCCATGCCATGAAGTCCGCGTAATCGGCAGGCGATGCGCGGCCGGAACGCAGCAGCAGCAGCCAGTTGACGACCTGGTCTGCCACGGGCGAAGAGGGTTCCGGTATTGCGTCCTGTCTCACAGGTGTTCCAGGGCGAGCGTCGTCGGTATGAGGGGATATTGCATTGTAAATCGGATTGTAAATATTAAAGCGTTTTCTGAACTATGGGGTGGTTTCCCCAATGAATTTAAAGAGGAGTAGTCCGGACCTCGCCCTTACGGATGAGGATCAGGGTAGAAATATACGGAAATTTATTGAAATATTGTTAATTCCGGGGACGGGCCTAGGGGTATTGGGGCATACCCTGCCGTTCAACCCTCGGCCGGCGGCGCGGCCTCGGTGGCATTCGCTGTCGCCGCTTCAGTGCGATTCGATGCCGCGCCGCTTGAAATCACGCGGCCGCACGCCGCATAGCAGCAGCACGGCGCCATAGGTAGCGGCGCTGCCTGCCAGGACGACGGCCAGCCAGAGCGCGCGCTCGCCGCTATGCGCTTGCAGGGCGATCCAGTTTAGATGGCGGTCCGCGTAGACCAGCACCGCGGCCATGGCCAGCAGGGCCGGCAGCAAGCGCAGCACGAATGCGCCCCAACCCGGGCCGGGCCGATAGACACCGCGGCGCAGCAGGATGACGAGCAGCAGCAGCGCATTCAGGCAGGCACCCAAGCCTATGGCCAAGGCCAGGCCGGCATGCGCCAGGCGCGGTACCAGTACCAGGTTCAAGCATTGGGTCAGCACCAGCACCACCACGGCGATCTTGACCGGCGTGCGTATGTCCTGCCGCGCATAGAAGCCGGGGGCCAGGATCTTTACCGACAACAGGCCGATCAGGCCGACGCCATAGGCCATGACGGCGATGCGGGTCTGGGCCACGTCGTGGGCGGAGAAAGCGCCGTAATGGAAGAGCGTGGCGACCAGGCCGTCGGACAGTAGCGCCAGGCCCACCGAGCCGGGCAGGCCAACCAGCAGGGTCAGCCGCAAGCCCCAGTCGAGCAGGGTGCTGTAGGCTTGCTTGTCCGCCCGGGCATTGGCCGCCGACAGGCTGGGCAGCAGCACCGTGCCCAGCGCCACGCCCAGCATGGCGGTGGGAAATTCCATCAGGCGGTCGGCATAGGACAGCCAGGTGACGCTGCCGGCGGGCAGCCAGGTCGCGATATTGGTGTTGATCAGTAGCGAGATCTGCGCCACCGACACGCCCAGTGTCGCCGGCAGCATCTGCTTGAGGATGCGTTGTACGGTGGGATCGGCCCAGGCTTCGCCCATGCGCAGCGAAAAGCGCGGTGCCATGCCCAAACGCAGCAGGGCGGCCCATTGGATGGCCAGTTGCAGCACGCCGCCCACCAGCACGCCGATCGCCAGCGCATAAATGGGCGGGTTGATATGGGGCGCCAGCCAGATGCAGGCCGCGATCATGGCCACGTTCAGCAGCACCGGGGTGAAGGCCGGCACGGCGAAGTGGCGCCAGGTGTTGAGGACGCCCGATGCGAATGCCACCAGGGACATGCACAGGATGTAGGGGAACATCACGCGCGTCATCCACACGGCGCCGTCGAAGCCGGCGGCATCGGCGCCGCTGCGCAAGCCGCTGGCCATGGCCATGACCACCCAGGGCGCGGCCACCATGCCGATCACGGTGACTACCATCAGGACGACGGTGAGCAGCAACGCGACCTTGTCCAGCAAAGGCCGCACGCCGTCGTCGCCGTGCTTGGCCCGCGCGGCGCCCAGGATGGGGACGAAGGCTTGCGCGAACGCGCCCTCGGCGAACAAGCGCCGTAGCAGGTTGGGAATGCGGAAGGCGACCCAGAAGGCGTCGGTCAGCGGGGCGGCGCCAAAGGCGCGCGCCACCAGAATGTCACGGACCAGGCCCGCGACGCGCGACAACAAGGTAAAACTGCTGACCGTCGAGGCCGACCGCAACAAGCTCATTACTGGAATCTAGGCCTATTTCGGCGGCATGCGGATGGCGCCATCCAGACGGATGGTTTCGCCGTTCAACATGTCATTCGTGATGATGCTTTGCACCAGCTTGGCATAGTCTTCCGGACGGCCCAGGCGGGCGGGGAAGGGAATGCTCGCGGCCAGCGAATCCTGCACTTCCTGCGGCATGCCGAAGATCATGGGCGTGCCGAAGATGCCGGGGGCGATGGTCATGCAGCGAATGCCGACCTTGGACAGGTCGCGCGCGATCGGCAGCGTCATGCCGACCACGCCGGCCTTGGAGGCGGCGTAGGCGGCCTGGCCGATCTGGCCGTCATAGGCCGCGACGGACGCCGTGTTGATCAGGACGCCCCGTTCACCGGTGGCTTCGGGCGTATTGCTGCCCATTGCCTCGGCGCACAGGCGCATCATGTTGAAGCCGCCGATCAGGTTGATCGAGATGACTTTCTGGAACAGGTCCAGCGGGTGGGGACCGTTCTTGCCGACGATGCGGGAGGCGGGCGCCACGCCGGCGCAATTGACCAGGCCGAACAGCGGGCCGATGGCGACGGCGGCGGCAACCGCCGCCTTGGCGTCGGCTTCCTGCGTGACGTCGCAATGCACGTAGTGCTGGCCCAGTTCCTCGGCCAGCTTGCCGCCGGCTTCGTCCTGCAGGTCGGCGATCACGACTTTGGCGCCGTTGGCCACCAGCATGCGTACCGTGCCGGCGCCCAGTCCCGAAGCGCCGCCCGTGACGATGAATACCTTGTTGGCGATTTCCATCCGCGGGGCCTCAGCTTTGCAGGGCGCCGAACACGCGCGCCTTGATTTCGTCGACCGGACCGACGCCGGCAATCTTGCGGTAGCGCGGCGCCTGCTGGGCGTCGGCCTTGGCCCAGTTGGCGTAGTAGTCCACCAAGGGGCGCGTCTGGTTGCGGTAGACCGTCAGACGGTTGCGCACGGTTTCCTCGCGGTCGTCGTCGCGCTGCACCAGCGCTTCGCCGGTGACGTCGTCCTTGTCTTGCACCTTGGGCGGATTGAAGCGCACGTGATAGCTGCGTCCGCTGGCCGGGTGGACACGGCGGCCGCTCATGCGTTCGATGATGTCGTCTTCGGGGACTTCGATTTCGACCACGTAATCCAGCTTGACGCCGGCATCCTTGAGCGCGTCGGCTTGCGGGATGGTGCGGGGAAAGCCGTCGAACAGATAGCCCTTGCCGCAATCCGGCTGGGTCAGGCGGTCGCGCACCAGGCCGATGATGATGTCATCGGACACCAGGCCGCCCGCGTCCATGATCTTCTTGGCTTCCAGGCCCAGCGGAGTGCCGGCCTTCACCGCCGCGCGCAGCATGTCGCCGGTGGAGATCTGCGGAATGCCGAAATGCTGGGTAATGAAGGCGGCTTGAGTGCCTTTACCGGCGCCAGGGGGGCCGAGCAGGATGAGACGCATGAAAGCTCCTGGGATGGGTGTGTATTTTGTGGTCGGGCCGATTATGCCGCAATGCGCGTTGAACTGCCCCGCTGACGCCGGGCTAGACCGCTTGAGATGAGCCCTTATAACCGATTTGCATAGACGCGGCGCACGCGTTCAAGGTCTTCCGGCGTATCCACGCCCGCGGCGGGCGCCTGGCTGACTTGATGCACCACGATGGCATGGCCATGTTCGAGCGCGCGCAGTTGTTCCAAGGCTTCCCAGCGTTCCAGCGCGCCTTGCGCCAGGGTGGGGAAGCGGCGCAGGAAACTGGCGCGATACGCATACAGGCCGATGTGATGCCAGGCGGGCAGGCCGGGCGCCAGCAGGCGTTCACCGCCCGCCAGCGCGTCGCGCGCCCAGGGAATCGGTGCGCGCGAAAAATAGAGCGCACGGCCGTCGGCGGCGCAGACGGCCTTGACGACGTTGGGGTTGAACAGCGTCGTCGCGTCGGCGATCGGGCAGGCACTGGTGGCGATGTCGGCGTCGGGGCGCGCGGCCAGCAGGCTGGCCACGGCGTCTATCAATTCGGGTTCGATCAGCGGTTCGTCGCCTTGCACGTTGACGACGACGGCGTCATCGGCCAATTGCAGCGCCTGCACGGCCTCCGACAGGCGGTCGGTGCCGGTGGGGTGATCGGCGCGGGTCATCAAGGCTTCGATGCCATGCGCGCGGGCGGCCTGGGCCACGCGCTCGTCGTCCGTGGCCACCAGCACGCGGGCGGCGCCGGAGGCGGCCGCGCGTTCAGCCGTGCGCACCACCATGGGCTTGCCGGCGATGTCGGCCAGCGGCTTGTCGGGCAGGCGGGTGGAGGCAGCGCGCGCCGGGATGATCGCGATGAAGCTCATTGCGGCTGGCTGGCGGTATTGCGTTCGCCATCGAGCGCGCGCGCTTCGGATTCGAGCATGACCGGGATGCCGTCACGGACGGGAAACGCCAGGCGGTCCGCGTTGCAGGTAAGTTCAGCCTGCTGGCGGTCGTATTGCAGGCGGCCTTTGCAGATAGGGCAGACGAGGATGTCGAGCAGTCGGGATTCCATGGGCGGAATTCTAGTGCAGTTTGGCGGGCTGCGCCGGGGCCGTGGACGAATGCAGCACGCTGGCCAGCCAGTCGAAGAAATGCGGATCGGAAAAACGCGGCACGGCCGGCACCACCCACAGGCGGTTGTCGCCCAGCCCCAGGCATTTGACGGCGTCCTTGGTCGTCACCAGGATCAGGTCGGCGGCCACCTGGCGAAAGGGCGAGCGGTTGTAGCTGTAGTGATCCGGCAGCGGCACCGTGGCCGCCAGGGGCATGCCGCTGGCGCGTAGCGAGGCGAAGAAGCGTTGCGGATTGCCGATACCGGCGGCCGCGGCGATGCGGTCCTGCGCGAAGTCATCCCGCAATTCCCACAGCGTGCGGCGTTGGCCGTCACGCAGGCGCCAGGCCTCGGTCAATTCCATCCACATGTCGATACGGCGCGGCCGCTGGCCGGTTGCCGTGGCCGTCGCTGTCGTCGCCGCCGGGCTTGGCGTTTCGGCGTCGGCCACGTTGTGGATGATGACGTCGACGTCGGCCAGGCGGCTGGGCGGTTCGCGCAGCGGGCCCGCCGGCAGCAGGCGGCCGTTGCCGACGCCGCGGTCGTCCTGCACCACGATTTCGATGTCGCGCGCCAGCGCCAGGTGCTGCAGGCCATCGTCCGAAATGATGACGTCCACTTCCGGATGCGCGCTGAGCAGGGTGCGCGCCGCGCGCGGCCGGTCCGGGTGTACCGAAATGGGCGCACCGGTGGCGCGGGCGATGAGGGCCGGCTCGTCGCCGAAGCGGTCCGCCGACAGGTCGCCGCGGCCGACGTGGGCGTGCTGGCCGACTTTCACGCCATAGCCGCGGCTGACCACCCCCGGCGTATAGCCGCGGTCGCGCAACGCCTTGACCAGGGCCACCACCACCGGTGTCTTGCCGGTGCCGCCGACGTAGATATTGCCGACCACGATGACGGGCACCGGCGGCCGGTAGGCCTGGCGCCAGCCACGCCGGTATGCCGCCCGCTTGGCGTTGACGGCCAGCCAGGCCAGGCCGGCCAGGGGCAGCAGCAGATTGGACAGCCAGCCTGCGTGCTGCCATTGCCGTTTGATCAGGCGCGCGGTGAAGGTATTCACGTGAAGGAACTCATCGAGCGCTCACCGCGCGGTTTGCGTGGCGAAATTCACCCGGGCGATGCCGGCCTGGCGGGCGGCTTCCATGACATTGACCACGGTCTGGTGGGTGGCCAGGGCGTCGGCGTTGATGACCAGCACCGGATCCTGGCGGCTGGCCGCGATGCCGCGCAGCGCTGCCGCGATGTCCGTGGCGCTGCTGGCGTCCAGCAGCTTGCCGTCCAGCGCATAGTGGCCGTCCTGGCTGATCGCCACTTCGATGGGCGCGATGGTCTGCTGCTCGGCGGCGGCCTGCGGCAGGGTGACCTTGAGCTGGCTGAAGCGGGCGAAGGACGTCGTGGCGGCCAGGAAAATCAGGATGACCAGCAGCACGTCGATGAGCGGGATCAGATTGATCTCCAGCTCGTCGCCGTGGCGCGACCGCGAGCCGCCGAAATTCATGACAAGGCGTCCTGGAACATCGGGTCGCGCAGGCCGGCGTCCTCGTCGGCTGCCGGGCGGGCGCGGGTGCCGCCGCCCAGCACGCGGGCGGCGCGACCGGCGGCCTGTTCCATCTGGTGCAGATAGCCCTCGATGCGGCCGCGCAGGTAGCGGTGGAAGATCATGGCGGGAATGGCGATGAGGATGCCGAAGCCCGTGTTGTACAGGGCTACCGAGATACCGTGGGCCAGCTGCGCGGGATCGCCCCCCACCGGCGAGTAGGAACCGAAGATGTCTATCATGCCCACCACCGTGCCGAACAGGCCCAGCAGGGGGGCCACCACGGCGATGGTGCCCAGCGCCGCGACATAACGGTTCAGGTCATGGGCGACGGCGCGTCCGGCGTCTTCCACCGCCAGGCGCATTTCGTCGCGCGGCGCGTGGCGGTAGCGCAAGACTTCCGCCAGCACGCGGCCCAAGGGGGAATTGCGTTCCAGCCGGTTGATGGCTTCCGGGCTGTCCTGGCGGTTGCGCACCATGTCCAGCACCTGCGTGAGCAGGCCCGCGGGCACCACCAGGCTGCGGCGCAGCGAAAGCAGCCGCTCGAAAATCAGGGCCAGGCACAGGACCGAGGTGGCGAGCAAGAACCAGATCGGCCAGCCGGCGTCGCGAAGGATGGACAGCAAAAGGGAGCTCCAGGTTGGGCGCCGTGGACGGCGTCCGCAGGGCAGGAATCGGTGGCACCAGGGCGAACTGTAACGGGCGGAGCGCTGCCCTGGCAATAGTGGGCCGTCACCGCGCTGGCTGGCCTGGGCTCTCCGGCTCGACCGTCCGGACGATAGCTCAATCTATCCACAGATTCTGTGGATAATTCTGTGCAGAACTTGGCCGGAACCCGCATTCTCGCGGGCTGCGCGTCGGTGCGCGTAAATGGGCAAAACGGGCGTTTAAGTCATAAATTGAATTAAATCAGTGAGTTATAGCGATTTCTTAATGTAAGTATGCACGCTGCGACAAGGTTTCGGGTCGAGGTATCATTCAGCCCGTGTTTCTTTGGCCTGTGGAAAGGTTCGCCCCGGAAAGCCTTATGACAATTGAATTTACGGTCAAAGACGACGTATTTACGCGGGATATCCTCACGGTTGCCCAGCTGAACCAAGCAGTGGGGCGGTTGCTGGATCGCAATGTCCCGGCCCTCTGGGTTCGCGGCGAGATTTCCAACTTCACCGCCGCGTCTTCAGGCCACTGGTACTTCACCCTGAAAGACAGCCAGGCGGCGGTGCGCGGCGTCATGTTCCGCGGCCGCGCATCGGCGGTGGGCTTCACGCCGCGGGCCGGCGACAAGGTCGAAGTGCGCGCCCGTGTCACGCTGTATGAGCCGCGCGGCGACTATCAGTTGCAGATCGACGGTATGCGGCGTGCCGGCCTGGGCGACCTGTTCGAGGCGTTTCTGCGGCTGAAGCAGAAGCTGGAGGCCGAAGGGCTGTTCGACGAGGCGCGCAAGCGGCCGCCCGTGCTGCTGCCGCGCGCCATCGGTGTGGTCACGTCCTTGCATGCGGCGGCGCTGCGCGACGTGTTGACCGCCCTGGCGCGGCGCGCGCCGCAAGTGCCCGTGATCATCTATCCCGCGCCGGTGCAGGGGGCGGACTCGGCGCCACGGCTGGCGGCCGCCATCGCCGCCGCCAACCGGCGCGCCGAAGTCGAGACCCTGCTGCTGGTGCGCGGCGGCGGCAGCATCGAGGACTTGTGGAGCTTCAACGACGAAGCGCTGGCGCGCCAGGTGGCGGACAGCGCCATCCCCATCATCTGCGGGGTGGGCCACGAAACCGACTTCACCATCGCCGACTTCGTCGCCGACGTGCGGGCGCCGACGCCCACGGCGGCGGCCGAACTGGCCTGCCTGCCACGCCAGGAGCTTTATCAGCGCGTGCGCGTCATGGCGCGTGAGTTGCAACGCGTGCAGCAACGCCTGCTCGACCGTGCCGCGCAGCGCCTGGATCGGGCCGCCGCGCAGCTGGAGTCGCCGCAGCAGCGGCTGGCGCATCAGGCCGATCGCCTGGCCGCCTTGCGCCATCGCCTGCTGAGCGCCTGGCCCGGGCCGCGGGGACGGCGCCAGGCCCGGCTGGATATGGTGGCGCAGCGGCTGCGCCACCGGGGCCCGGACGTGGCGCGCGCCCGCGACGCGGTAGCGCGGCAGGCACGTCAGTTGGTGCAGGCGCACCGGCGCTTGCTGGAACAGCGACGCAGCCGTCTGCAGTCGTTGGCGGCGCAGTTGCGGGCCTTCGATCCTGGTCAAGTGCTGGCACGCGGTTACGCGCTGGCGCGCGATAGCGAGGGCAAGCTGGTGCGCGATGCCGCCGCGCTGGCGCCGGGTCAGCGCCTGGCGTTGGAGTTCGCCCGTGGCGGCGCGCAGGTCGATGTGGTGGATGCCGGCGATCCGCGGAACGGCACGCCGGCCCCGAGCGGTGGCAACGCCGGCGGTAAGGCTGGTAGTAGGGCCGGTAGTAAGACCGCTAGCAAGCGCGGCAAGGGCGGTGAGAGCGATTCCCGCGCCTCGGGCGAAGCAGGCGTCCAAGGCGATCTGCTGGGCTGAGGCGCCAGCGCTGGCCGGAATATCCTAAGACCGATTTTTTATCCCGGGTTCAAACAGGGATAAGGCGGTCACCCGCAAAACAGCCGATACAATGCTCGGCTGTGATCGTGCTCTCAACCAAGAAGGAAACGACAATGGCGCATACGCTTCCCCCCCTGCCTTACCCCCTGGACGCTCTGGCTCCCCGCATTTCCAAGGAAACGCTGGAGTTCCACTATGGCAAGCACCATCAGACCTACGTCACGAACCTGAACAACCTGATCGCCGGTACCGAGTTCGAAAACGCTTCCCTGGAAGACATCGTCAAGAAGTCCTCCGGCGGCGTGTTCAACAACGCGGCCCAGGTCTGGAACCACACCTTCTACTGGAATTCGCTGTCGCCCAAGGGCGGCGGTGAGCCCACCGGCAAGCTGGCTGACGCCATCAAGGCCAAGTGGGGCAGCGCCGACGCGTTCAAGGAAGCCTTCAACAAGTCCGCCGCCGGCAACTTCGGTTCGGGCTGGACCTGGCTGGTCAAGAAGGCCGACGGTTCGCTGGATATCGTCAATACCAGCAACGCCGCCACCCCCCTGACCACCGCCGACAAGCCCCTGCTGACCTGTGATGTCTGGGAACACGCGTACTACATCGACTACCGAAACGCGCGTCCCAAGTATCTGGAGAATTTCTGGGCGCTGGTGAACTGGGAATTCGCGACGCAGAACCTGGGCTGATCCAGTTTCACGCCGAGTTTTTGGCATCGCGTCGGGGCCGGCCATCCGCAAGGGGGCCGGCCCCTTGGATTTACTCAGCACCGTTTAATTTGATTCGCGCCGTTATCACCTGATTCAGGTCATGGTGCCGCGGTCAGTGCTATGGTTAGCGGTTTCCCGCCTCGTCCGTTCGCCCGGATACCCCCCCGACCATGCCATTCGCCTCCCTGATGCGCCGGCTGCGACTGCTGTCTCGCCGGCAACTGCGCCACGCGCGCCGGCTTTCCCGCAAGTCCGTGCAACTGGGCCTGGTCCTGGGCGGGGCCGCCCTGGTGGCGCTGGCGTCATTGGCGTTTGCCAGGCTGGCGGATGTGGCCCTGGAATGGAACGCGCAATGGGTGGCGCGCGCCGGCTGGGCCGCTTTCATCGTGATGCCTTTGGGCCTGGCGGCGATACGCTGGCTGACGCTGCGTTATGCAAGCTATGCCGTGGGCAGCGGCATTCCGCAGGTGATTGGGGCCCTGACCCTGCAAGGCCAGCCGCAGGCGCAGGCCGGTCTGGTGACGCTGGGGCATGCGCTATGGAAAATCCCGCTGACTTTCGCCGGCATGCTGGTCGGTGCATCGATCGGCCGCGAAGGGCCGTCGGTACAGGTGGGTGCGGCCGTCATGCTGGCCTGGGGCCGGTTCTGGAAGAACCGCCAACTCCCGCTGCAAGGTTTCCACAATAACGAACTCATCGCCGCTGGCGCGGCCGGCGGGCTGGCAGCGGCCTTCAATGCGCCGCTGGCCGGCGTCATCTTCGCCATCGAGGAATTGGGCCGTGGCACGGCGCTGCGTTGGCAGCGGCTGGTACTGCTCGGGGTGTTGGCCTGCGGTTTCATGGTGGTGGCCGTGATCGGCAACAATCCCTATTTCGGCGTGTTCGGCGGCAGCGTGTTGTCCAATATGCTGGGCTGGGTGCTGTTGTGCGGCGTGATCAATGGCGCGCTGGGCGGCCTGTTCGCGCGCTTGCTCGGCAAGGGTGTCACGGTGCTGGCGCCGCTGGCCTGGCGCGCCAGGATACGCGCCCATCCGGTACTGACCGCGGCACTGATCGGTCTGGTCTTGGCGACCGTCGGCTATGCCACGCACGGCGTCATCTACGGCACCGGCTATGGCGCGGCGGCGGCGCTGCTGTCGGGCCAGTCCGTCGGCCACGATGGTTTCGGCCTGTTGAAGTGGCTGGCGACGCTGCTTTCCTATTGGGCCGGCATTCCTGGCGGCATCTTCACGCCGGCGCTGACCACCGGGGCAGGCATCGGCCAGGAGATCTGGTCCTGGACCGGTGGGGCGGTCGACCAGCGCGTGCTGGTCCTGGTGTCGATGGCGGCGTTCCTGGCGGCCGCCACGCAAGCGCCACTGACGGCCGCGGTGGTGGTGATGGAAATGACCGGCAGCCAGCCCATGCTGTTCTGGCTGATCGCCGCCGCGCTCACCGCGTCGATGGTGTCGCGTCAATTCAGTCCCCACGCCTTCTACCATATGGCGGCCGGGCGTTTCCGCCGGCAGATCCTGGTGGAAACCGGCCGCGCCCAGCAATCAACAGGGGCTTGAACGCTGCGGTTCGCCGGCGCGCGCGGCGGTCGAGTTCGGCACGATGATGGTGCTTGCACGGAAAAAGCCCTGTCCGCGGCGTGTTCGATTGCCCGCGGTTGCGGCGGGCACTGCCGGCCCGGTGTCCATCCAGTAGACGTCCATTGAATGGACATTGCTGCGCTGCACTGCGAGTGTGCAAAAGCCCGGTGCGCTACCATCGTCGCTCCTATCTTCTGAGAGCCTGCCATGAGCGAGCAAGCCTTTATCTGCGATGCCATCCGTACTCCTTTCGGCCGTTACGGC
Source organism: Bordetella sp. LUAb4 (assembly GCF_021325795.1). Lineage (GTDB taxonomy): Bacteria > Pseudomonadota > Gammaproteobacteria > Burkholderiales > Burkholderiaceae_B > Bordetella_C. The sequence continues at coordinate 150,483 of NZ_JAHPZX010000005.1, forward strand.
GGCGCACTGTCCGCGGTGCGCGCCGATGATCTGGCCGCCGTGCCGATCAAGGCGCTGATGGCCCGCAACACCGGAGTGCAGTGGGACGAGTTGGACGACATCATCTTCGGCTGCGCCAATCAGGCCGGTGAAGACAACCGCAACGTGGCACGCATGGCCGCGCTGCTGTCCGGCCTGCCGGTCGGCGTGCCGGGTTCCACCATCAACCGCCTGTGCGGCTCGGGGCTGGATGCGCTGGGCACCGCGGCGCGCGCCATTCGCGCCGGCGAAACCGCCCTGATGCTGGCGGGCGGCGTTGAAAGCATGAGCCGTGCGCCTTTCGTCATGGGCAAGGCGGAAACCGCGTTTTCGCGCAACGCGATGATTTACGACACCACCATCGGCTGGCGTTTCGTCAACAAGCTGATGAAGGCGCAATACGGTGTCGACGCCATGCCGGAAACGGCGGAAAACGTCGCCGACGATTTCAAGATCAGCCGTGAAGACCAGGACATCTTCGCCCTGGCCAGCCAGGAAAAGGCCGTCAAGGCCCAGCAATCCGGCTTCTTCGATACGGAATTGACGCCGGTTTCGGTGCCGCAGAAGAAGGGCGATGCCGTCGTGGTGGACAAGGATGAACATCCGCGTTCCACCAGCCTGGAGGCGCTGGCCCGTTTGAAGGGCGTGGTGCGTGAAGGCGGTTCGGTGACGGCGGGCAATGCTTCCGGTGTCAATGACGGCGCCGCGGCCTTGCTGCTGGCCAATGAAAGCGCCTTGTCCAGGCATGGCCTGAAACCGCGCGCCCGCGTGGTGGGCATGGCCACCGCCGGCGTGCCGCCGCGCATCATGGGCATGGGCCCGGCGCCGGCCACGCGCAAGGTGCTGGCCTTGACCGGGCTGACGCTGGACCAGATGGACGTGATCGAGTTGAACGAAGCCTTCGCCGCCCAGGGCCTGGCCGTCTTGCGCGATCTGGGCATCGCCGACAACGACCCACGCGTCAATCCGAACGGCGGCGCCATCGCGCTGGGACACCCGCTGGGCGCCAGTGGCGCGCGCCTGGCCACCACCGCTATCAACCAGTTGGAACGTAGTGGCGGCCGTTACGCGCTGTGCACCATGTGCATCGGCGTGGGCCAGGGTATCGCCCTGATCCTGGAACGTGTCTGAGGTGCAAGCCCGCCTCTAGGCCGCCCGTCGTCGCGGCGTGGCGTGTCGCCCCGCCCGGCGTCGCGCTCCGCATCCAAACAAAAGCCCCCAGGGTCCTCCTGGGGGCTTTTACATCTACTAACGAATAAACCTTAAATTCGTTGCAAAATAATTCATGGAAGGCCGTCGATCTTCTTGCCGGCACTGATTCCGTGATCGCCGAACCAGCCCTGTGCCATTTCCAGCGCATAGCGCACCGGTTTCTTCGAGCAATGGGTATCGTCGGTCTGTGGCGCCATGTCGGCGATGTTGACGATGGTGCCGTCGTCCGCGATGAAGGCGATGGACAGCGGCAGTGGTGTGTTGTGCATCCAGAAGCACTGCATGTCCGGCCGTTCGAACACGAACAGCATGCCGTCGTTGGCTTCCAGTTCCTTGCGGAACATCAGGCCGCGCTGCCGGGTCTCATCGGTGTTGGCCAGTTCGGCGTGGATCACATGGATGCCGGCGGACAACTGCACGGTGCGCAGGGGCGCCTGCGCTGTGGTCGGTTCCTGGGCCCGGGCCGCGTTCGCGCCGGCGGTGAAGCTGGCCGCGAAGGCAAGGAGCAGGGCGGTCAACGCCGCGCCGCGCCCTCGTTTGAAACTGGATCGAGTCGAGGGCAGGACAGCGCTGGTTTGCATGATGACTACTTGAATAAGGGTAGGGAAGCGGAAAGGCAAAAAAGGCAGGGCGATGAACGCCCCGCCTTCGTCGTATGGTACTCGAAGACGCCGAGAAAACCAGGCCGGATCGCTCAGGCAGCGGTTATATTCAGAGCCTGCTTACCCTTGGGGCCTTGGATGATCTCGAAGGATACTTTTTGGCCCTCTTTAAGGGTCTTGAAACCGTTCATCTGTATCGACGAAAAGTGGGCGAACAGATCTTCGCCACCATCGTCCGGCGTGATGAAGCCGAACCCTTTCGCGTCGTTGAACCATTTAACGGTTCCGGTTGATTTTGGATTGTCCCCTTGGACAGCGGGTGCGGTCATATCAGACATGCGGACTGCCTCATGAATCGTATGTTGACAGAAGGGCTCCCCGGCCAGGCCGTCCCCCCCCTTTATTCATTCCTGTCGCTAACAGTCGCCTGAAAACGGCACGAATTCGGCGAATAATGCGCTCGTTTTCTTTCGTGCGTCAAGTATGGAAACTACGCATTTCTACATGTAAAAGTGGCCCAATCCGTGTGCCACTTATTGAAGGTTTAAATAAAATACGGCCGCTATGAGCTCAAGTATGGATACCCAACACGATCTGGTTGTAGAAAAGGAGGCCGCCAAGACCGCGCCCCCTCCCATGTACCAGGTCGTCCTGCTCAATGACGATTACACCCCCATGGAGTTCGTGGTGAAGGTGCTGCAGAAATTTTTCGGCAAGAATCAAGAAGAAGCTACCCGGATCATGTTGCAAGTTCATCACGAAGGCCGAGGGGTATGCGGGGTTTATCCCCGCGATGTCGCCGCGACGCGTATTGCCCAAGTCGGCCAATATGCGCGCGCCAAGCAGCATCCATTGCAATGCGTCATGGAACCGGTTTGATCCGGCTTTGTGCGTAAAATCCTGGCGCTTTAACACGCCGGCATAAATTCAAAATCAAAATGCTTTTTTTTAAATGTGTTGATATTAATCAAGACATTTAATGGGTAGGTTCGCCTTTGAGGCGCGGGAGAGGGGTTTAGCGTGAGCAAAAACAAGGGCGTTTTGGGGGCGGTCGCGGCCGTCGTCATAGTCTTGCTTGTGGCCGTCGGGGTATTCCTGAAACGGTCTCCAGAGCCTCCAGCGCCGACGGTCCAGCCGTCCAGCGCGCCCACGGCGGCCCCAGCGGCCTCGGGGACAGTGACGCCCGCGGCGGCGCCCCCCACGCCGGCCACGCCAGCGCTGCCGTCCACGGCGACGGTGGGCGCGGCCGATCCTTTCGGCACCCTGGCGTGCAAGGCGCGCCAGTATGCCGACAGCCTGTCGCTGGCGGTGACGTTCACCCAGCCGGTCGATCGCAAAACCGAACTCAGCCGTTATATCGAAGTGATCGATACGGGCCCGATGAAGAGCGGCGATGCCGCGTCATCCGCTTCCGACGCCAAGTCCAAGGCCCAGGCTGCCGCGACCGATACCGGCAAGACGGTGCAGGGTTCCTGGACGGTGGGCGACAACCCCCGCATGATTTATTTCCCCTACGTCGTGCCGCAGCACCGCTACGTCATCCGCCTGCGCGCGGACCTGCCGGGCGGGGGCGACAAGGTGACGCTGGGTTCGACGTCGACGTGCGAAGTCGTGACCGAAGCCATGCCGCCGTCCTTCTATTTCGCCAGCAAGGGCGTGGTGCTGCCGGCCGGCCAGAATGGCGGCCTGCCGGTGACCACCGTCAATATGCCGGAAGTCGACGTGCAGTTCCTGCGTGTCGCGCCCGAACGCGTGCCCGAGTTCTTCGATGCCGTGGTGGCCGGCCGCGGTAATTCGAGTGACGATGACGAAGGCGGTCGCGATTACGACGACTACTACGGCAATCGCTCGCTCAAGGGCCTGGTCAGTTCCTGGGATCTGGAACGCCTGACCACCTTGAGCAGCAGCGTCTATCAGGGCCGTTTCCTGACCGACGACAAGGCGAATCGCAGCCATGTCACTTTCCTGCCGGTCGAAAGCATCAAGGAATTGCAGGAACCCGGTATCTATATCGCGGTCATGAGCCAGCCGGGCCATTTCCGTGAGGAATACCAGACCACGTATTTCTACGTCAGCGACATCGGCCTGCACGCGCGCCGCTATGCCAACCGCATCGAGGCCTATACGGTTTCGCTGAAGCAAGGCCAGGCCATTTCAGGCGACACGGTCGAACTGATCGACGCCAACGGCAAGACGCTGGCCAAGGCCGCCGCCGACGCCCAGGGCCATGTGCGTTTCGACGGCTCCTTCGACAAGGCGCGCGTCATCCGTGCTTCGCGCGGCAAGGAAATGACGGTGCTGTCGCTGGGTGATCCGGCGCTGGACCTGTCCGAGTTCGACATCCAGGGCCTGGCTTCGGTCGACAACAACCTGTTCGTCTACGCCGGACGCGATCTTTATCGTCCGGGTGAATCCTTCAATGTGTCCGTGCTGCCGCGCGACGCCGACGGCCGTCCGCTGTCGGGCGCGCCCCTGACCGCGACGATCAAGCGCCCCGACGGCCGCACGGTGCAGACCGCGCTGTGGAGTGCCGACAAGGACAAGGACCGTCCCAGCTACGTGCAGCACGCCATCGACTTGCCCCTGGATGCCCAGACCGGTACGTGGATGCTGGAACTGCGTGTCGACCCCGCCGCGCGCCGGGCCGATGCCACGTGGGCATTCAAGGTGGAGGAATTCCTGCCTGAACGCATGAAGCTGGCGCTGCAGGCCGAGGACGGTCCGCTGGGCCCCGGCGGTGCGCTGAGCATCGACGTGCAGGGCGACTATCTATATGGTGCGCCGGCCGCCGGCAACCGCCTGCTGTCCAGCTATACGGTCAAGCGCGACCGCTACGCGCAGTCGCAGAAGTGGCCGGGTTTCATCTTCGGCGACGTCAACGACGACAGCATCAAGCACTACGAAGAGCTGCCTGAATCGCAACTGGACGACCAGGGCAAGGGCAGTATCGACGTCGATACCGGCAACTACAAGGACGCATCCTCGCCGTTGAAGGTACGCGTTTCGGCCAGCCTGCTGGAATCGGGCGGCCGTCCCGTGGTGCGCTCGATCGAACGCAGCATCTGGCCCGCCGCGAAGCTGATCGCCGTGCGCCCGCTGTTCGACAGCGACGTCACGCGCGAAGGCGCGCCGGCGAATTTCGAAGTGATCCGCGTCGACGGCAAGGGTGAACTGGCCCCGTTGGCGCAGGCCCAGGTGCGTCTGTATAAGGAAGAGCGCAAGTACTACTGGCGCTATGACGACCAGCGCGGCTGGAACAGCGGCTACACCGATACCGAAGAACTGGTGGATTCGCGCGTCGTGGCCCTGCAAGGCCGCCTGCCGATGAGCTTGCCGGTCAACTACGGCCGCTATCGCCTGGAAGTCAACGACCCCGAAACCCAGCAGACCCTGAAATACCGCTTCTACGCGGGCTGGGGCGCGCAGGACGACGAAGCCGCCGGCAATCGTCCCGACCGCGTGCAGATGAAGCTGGAAGGCGTGCCCGCCAAGCCGGGCGACAAGATCAAGCTGACGCTGACCCCGCCGCACGACGGCCAGGCCCTGGTCACCGTGGAAGGCGACCGCATGCTGTGGTCGACCTGGGTGACGGCCAAGGCTACCGGCACGGAAGTCGAGATTCCCGTCGATCCCTCGTGGAAGCGTCACGACCTGTATGTGGGCGCGGTGGTGTTCCGCCCCGGCAGCGCGGGAGACCGCGTCACGCCGGCGCGCGCGGTGGGCCTGGCCTATCTGCCCTTGCAGGCCGAAGGGCGCAAGCTGGACGTGCAACTGACGGCCCCGGCCAAGGTGCAGCCGGAAACCCGCACGACGGTCAAGATCAAGGTGGATGGCGCGGCCAACAAGAAGGCCACGGTCACTTTGTCGGCGGTGGACGTCGGGATTCTGAACATCGACCAGTACCAGACGCCCAATCCCTTCAACTTCTTCTTTGGCAAGCACCGCTACGCGCCCGATCTGCTGGACATGTACGGCAAGCTCATCGAGAAGATGGACGGCACCCAGGGCCGCCTGAAGTGGGGCGGTGACGCGGCCATGCGCGGCGACACCAAGACCCTGCCCAAGAAGGTCAAGCTGGTGGATCTGTTCTCCGGTCCGGTGGCGTTGAACGACAAGGGCGAGGCGGAGATCCCGCTGGACCTGCCGGACTTCAACGGCACGCTGCGCCTGATGGCCGTGGCTTTCACCAACGAGCAATACGGCAGCGCCGACACCGAAATGGTGGTGGCCGCGCCCATCGTGGCTGAACTGAGCACGCCGCGCTTCATCACCCCTGGCGATGAAGCGGCCATCGCGCTGGACGTGACCAACCTCAGCGGCGCCACGCAGAAGGTCACCGTCAAGCTGGAGGCCAACGATCCGCTGGCCATCACCGACGGCGTGCGCACCCTGACGCTGAAGGACAAGCAGCGCACCACCGTCCGCTTCAACGCCACCACGTCCGGTTCTTATGGGCTGGGCCTGATGCGCCTGACCGTGGACGGGCAGGGCGGTGACAAGCCGGTGCACATCGTGCGCGAGTCGGTCCTGCAGGTGCAGCCGGCCCAGGCCGCCGAACGCCAGGTGCGCCGACTGCGCATCATGCCGGGCGAAACCTCGGCCACGCAGGCCGACTGGGTGGCGAAGTACTTCCCCGACTCCACCACCGTCAGCCTGACGATGTCGACCGAGCCGCCGTTCAACGTCGCGCGCCTGGTGCATGACCTGCTGTCGTATCCCTACGGCTGCACGGAACAGACCATCAGCGCCACCATGCCTTGGCTGCTGATGGATGCCGACACGGCCAAGCGCTATAACGTCGACAAGTTCTCGCCCGCCTTGCGTGAAGACAAGGTCAATGGCGCCCTGGGACGTCTGTCGGGCATGCGTGCGTCCAACGGCTCCTACTCCTTGTGGGGCGGCGACTCCACCAGCAGCCGCGACGTCTGGCTGTCGGCCTACGCCACCGGTTTCATGCAGGACGCCCGCGAGCGCGGCTTCAGCGTGCCGGAAGCGACCATCGAGCGATCGCGCAACTGGCTGCTGCAACAAGTGCAGCAGACCGGCAGCAGCTTTGGCACGTGGTCGGCCAATCTGAAGCGCGGTGTCGAAGCCGGCCGGGTCGGCAACAATGAACTGGGCGTGCTGCGTGAAGACCATCGCCGCTTCGCCGGCCTGGCCGCCGCGTCGCTGGTGCTGGCTCGTGACGGCAAGGCGCCTTTGTCCACCGTGCGCCAGCTGTTCGACAACTATCAGGAACGCGCGCGTTCACCGTTGCCCTTGGTGCAACTGGCCGCCGCCTTCAAGCTGATGGGTGACGAAGGTCGCATGAAGGCCGCGCTGGACAAGGCCATGACGCGCCAGTACGGCATGGCTTTCATCTCCGGTTCATCGGCCTATGTCGACGAGTGGATGGGGGATTACGGCACGCCCGTACGCGATCTGGCGCTGTCTTATGCGCTGATGGCCCAGTACGACCTGCGCCATGAGCGCCGTGAAGTGCTGCTGACCGACCTGGCGTCGCGCCTGGGCGGCCGGTCGTATTTCTCCACGCAGGAGCAGATGGCCCTGTTGCTGGCGGCGCGCGCCGCCGGCGGCAAGCAGAACGCGCCGTGGGAAATGACGCTGGCCAACGGTACCGTGCGCAAGGTGGTGCAGGCCACGGGTGACCAGAGCATCTCCTTGAAGGCCAACGACATGGGCGGCCTGCAACTGATCAACTCGGGCAGCCAGCCGGTGTTCATCGAACTGGACATCCAGGGCAGCAGCATCACCCCGCCGGCGCCGCGTGCCGACGTCATTCGCGTGCAGCGCCGCTGGTATCGTCCGGACGGCAAGGCATGGGATGGCGGTACGCTGCAGACGGGCGACATGCTGGTGGCCTGGATCCGCGCGGATGCGACGCGTCCCATCCCTGACGGCCTCGTGGTCGACCGCGTGCCGGCCGGCCTGGAGGTGGAGAACCTGAACCTGACGGCGAATCCGGACATGAACGATTGGACCATCGGCAACCGCCGCGTGGCCGACGCCCTGTCCAACCCCAATATCAAGCACACCGAATTCCGTGACGACCGTTATGTCGCCGCGGTGTCGCTGGGCAGCGGCACGGTGGATATTTTCTATCTGCTCCGGGTGGTCACGCCTGGCAAGTTCGCGGTCCCCTCGACGGTGGCTGAAGATATGTACCGTCCGGAACTGCGTGGCGTAGGCGAGCAATGGAGCAAGATAGAAGTACGCGACCGCAACGCCCCGCGGAGCAAGTAAGCCCGCCGCGGCCCGGACGCCGCCGCCTGCGCCGCTTCGGTATCGGCGCGCTGGCGTCGGTGGCTTGCCTGGCCGTGCTGGTGCTGGTGCTGGATGCGTTGTTTCCCCTGCCGGCGCCTTATGCCGACGGCGCCACCGTGGTGGTGGCCGCCGACGGCACGCCGCTGCGCAACTATCCCAGCCGTGATGGCATCTGGCGCTATCCGATCACGCGCGACCAAGTGTCGCCCCTGTACCTGCAAGCCCTGCTGAAATACGAGGACCGCTGGTTCCGCTGGCACCCGGGTATCAATCCGGTAGCCATGACCCGCGCGGGCTGGCAGTGGCTGGTGCACGGCCGTATCGTGTCGGGCGGCTCCACGCTGACCATGCAGGTGGCGCGCCTGATCGACCCGCAACTCAATGGCAAGCCTTCGCGCTCCTTCTCCGCCAAGGCGCGCCAGGCTTGGCGCGCCGTCCAGCTGGAGATGCATTACAGCAAGGACGAGATTCTTTCCATGTACCTGAGCCGCGCCCCCATGGGCGGTATCGTGCAGGGCGTGGAAATGGGATCGCGGTTGTGGCTGGGCAAGTCGGCGCGCAATCTCAGCGCCGCCGAAGCCGCCCTGTTGACCGCCTTGCCGCAGGCGCCGACCCGGCTCAGGCCCGACCGCCATCCCGACGCCGCGCGGCAAGCGCGCGACAAGGTGCTGGAACGGATGGTCGAATTGGGCCGCTGGACGCCGGAAGAGGTGGCGGACGCCAGGATCGAAACAGTCGTGGCGCCGCCGCTGCGGGCCCGCTGGGTGGCACCGTTGGCGGCGCAGCGCCTGTTGCGCGAAGCCCGTCCGCCGGGTGGCCGGCGCGACAAGCGTCCGCCGCTATTGGCCAGTAATCTGGATGTGGAGATCCAGGACCGGGTCGAGCAGATGTTGCTGGATCGCGTCGACAATCTGCCGCCCAAGGTTTCGATGGCCGTGTTGGTCATGGACAACGACAGCCTGGCGGTCAAGGCCTATGCCGGTTCGGCGGACTTCTCCGACGATAGCCGATACGCGCACGTGGATATGGTGACCGCCATCCGCTCGCCCGGCTCCACGCTGAAGCCCTTCCTGTATGGCCTGGCGCTGGACGACGGCTTGATTCACTCGGAAAGCCTGCTGATGGACGTGCCGATGTCCTTCGGCGGTTACGCGCCAGGTAATTTCCAGGCGTCGTTCTCCGGCCCCGTCAGCGTCTCGCAAGCCTTGCAGCGGTCCTTGAACGTGCCCGCCGTCGATCTTTTGGATCGTGTCGGGCCGACCCATTTTGCATCGGTTATGCTAGGTGGCGGTGTCCGTTTGCGCATGCCTGCCGGCGCGATTCCCAACCTGAGCTTGATTTTGGGCGGGGGTGGCACCACATTGGAAGAACTGGTGGGTGCCTACCGAGCGCTGGCGCGGGGCGGTTTGTCCGGCAAACCGCGTCTGCGTCCGGATCAGCCACGGATCGAGTCCCGTATGATGAGTGCCGGTGCGGCCTGGATCGTGCGGGACATCCTGGAAGGCGGGGGGCATCCCGACCGGCCTTTTTACCAGTCGCAGTCCGGTTCGCCGGGCAAGCGGCTGGCGTGGAAGACTGGCACCAGTTTTGGTTTCCGTGATGCCTGGGCCGTGGGTGTGACGGACAATTGGACGATAGGCGTTTGGGTGGGCCGGCCTGATGGCACACCCAATCCGGGGTATTTCGGAGCCAATGTGGCTGCGCCTTTGTTACAGGATATCGTATCGGCTTTGCCGGATGGTCCGCCGCGGGAACGAACGCGGCCTGATACTGTCAAGGCTGTAGTGACGTGTTGGCCCTTGGGGCTGCGTCTGGGTAGTGTGCTGGATGGCACGTGCCCCGAGCAGCGGCCTGCCTGGGCATTGAATGACACCGTTCCGCCGACCTTCGCGGGTTATGCGGACGGTACGCAGGCTCCCCTGCGTTTGATGGGCTTGTCGGATGGATCGGTGTTGCGGCCAGTGCCGGGCGCCAACCGGGTGGCAGTGGACGTCGATGCGCAAGGGGTTGAGGGGGAAATTTGGTGGATGCTCGATGGGCGCGTGCTGGGGCATGGGCCGGCGGGTCGTCCTTTTACGGTGTCGTTGGCGAACGACGGTCGTTATACGCTCACGGTGATGGATAGCCGTGGACGTTACGATCGGGTAGGTTTTGAAATCGCTGGCGTTACTGCTCGATAGGCATAGAATATGTCTTGTGTATTTGCCCGCTTCGATGCGTTATGGAGGAAGCGTGATTTCCCAAGAGCTTGAAGTCAGCCTGCATATGGCTTTTGTCGAGGCCCGTTCGGCTCGACATGAATTTATTACTGTCGAACATCTGTTGCTGTCCTTACTGGATAACGCTTCGGCTGTCGAAGTGTTGCGCGCGTGCGCGGCGAATCTGGACGATCTGCGTCGCAATCTGCGGCAGTTCGTTTCTGAAAATACGCCTGTGATTCCGAGCGGAGCCGAAGTGGATACGCAGCCTACGCTGGGTTTCCAACGGGTGATCCAGCGCGCGATCATGCATGTATCGGCGGGTGGGACCGGCAAAAAACCGGTGACCGGCGCCAATGTGCTGGTGGCTATTTTCGGCGAGAAAGATTCGCACGCGGTTTATTACCTGCAACAGCAGGGTGTGACTCGTCTCGACGTGGTCAATTTCCTGTCGCACGGTATCACCAAGCAACCGCAGGTCGAATCGGCCGCGACGCAGAAAGAACAGCAGCCTAATCCCGAGGAGCAGGGCGAATCACGCCAGTCCCCGCTGGATCAATACGCCACTGATCTGAACGCCGCCGCGCTGGCCGGACGCATCGATCCTTTGATCGGCCGCGAGACGGAAGTTGAACGGGTGATCCAGGTCCTGTGCCGCCGCCGCAAGAACAATCCCTTGCTGGTGGGTGAGGCGGGTGTCGGCAAGACCGCCATCGCCGAAGGCCTGGCTTGGCGCATCACGCGTGGCGAAGTGCCGGAAATCCTGCAGGCGGCCCAAGTGTTCGCCCTGGATATGGGCGCCTTGCTGGCCGGTACCAAATATCGCGGCGATTTCGAACAACGGCTCAAGGGCGTGCTCAAGCAATTGCGCAGCAATCCCGACGCCATTCTGTTCATTGATGAAATCCACACGCTGATCGGCGCCGGTTCGGCGTCGGGCGGCACGCTGGACGCGTCCAATCTGCTCAAGCCGGCGCTTTCCTCGGGCCAGCTCAAGTGTATCGGCGCCACCACGTATACCGAATATCGCGGCGTGTTCGAAAAGGATCACGCGCTGTCGCGTCGTTTCCAGAAAATCGACGTCAGCGAGCCGAGCGTGGAGCAGACCGTGCAGATTCTGCGTGGCCTGAAAACGCGCTTCGAGGAACACCACAACGTCCGCTACTCGTCCGCTGCCTTGCTGGCCGCGGCGGAGCTGTCGGCACGCCATATCAATGACCGCCATCTGCCCGACAAGGCCATCGACGTGATCGATGAGGCGGGTGCCGCGCAGCGCCTGCTGCCGCGTTCGCGCCAGAAGAAGGTCATCGGCAAGGTGGACATCGAGAACATCGTGTCCAAGATCGCCCGCATTCCGCCGCAATCGGTCTCCAATGACGATCGCAGCAAGCTGGCGACACTGGACCGCGATCTGAAGACAGTCGTGTTCGGCCAGGACAATGCCATCGAGGCCTTGTCGGCCGCCATCAAGATGGCGCGCTCGGGCCTGGGCAAGCCGGAAAAACCCATCGGCGCTTTCCTGTTCTCCGGTCCGACCGGGGTGGGCAAGACCGAAGTGGCGCGCCAACTGGCGTTCACCCTGGGGGTGGAGCTGCTGCGCTTCGACATGTCGGAGTACATGGAGCGTCATGCCGTGTCGCGTCTGATCGGCGCGCCGCCGGGATACGTGGGTTTCGACCAGGGCGGTTTGCTGACCGAGGCCATCAACAAGCAGCCGCATTGCGTGCTGCTGCTCGATGAAATCGAGAAGGCGCATCCGGATGTCTTCAACATCCTGCTGCAGGTGATGGATCACGGCACGTTGACGGACAACAACGGGCGCAAGGCGGATTTCCGCAACGTCATTCTGATCATGACGACCAATGCGGGCGCGGAAACGCTGAACCGGCCGTCCATCGGCTTCGCCAATGCGCGCGTGGCTGGCGACGAGATGGCGGAAATCAAGCGTTTGTTCACGCCTGAATTCCGCAATCGCCTGGACGCCATCATTCCGTTCGCGGGCTTGTCGCGCGAGATCATCATGCGCGTGGTCGACAAGTTCCTCATGCAGCTGGAAGACCAGTTGCATGAGCGCCGGGTCGAAGCCGTCTTCACCGATGCCTTGCGCGAGCATCTGGCCAAGGAAGGGTTCGATCCCTTGATGGGCGCGCGTCCGATGCAGCGCCTGATCCAGGACACCATCCGCCGCGCATTGGCCGACGAACTCTTGTTCGGCAAGCTGGTCGATGGCGGCGCGGTGACGGTGGATCTGGACGGCGAAGGCAAGGTCGTGCTGTCTTATGGCGAGAAGCCATCGTCGGACACGCCGGATGCTCGGGAAGTGGCGCTGGCGGATTGATGGTGGCCGGCGGCTGGTCTGAAGGACAAATGTAGCAATGGCCAGTCCGCGCCCCTTGATTGCCTGCGAACACTGCGCGAGCATTTTTCGCAGGCATGAACTCGCCCCGGGCGAAGTTGCGAGCTGCGGCCGCTGCGGCACCACCCTGTGGCGCTATAGCGGCCTTACGCTTGGTGGCTGGTTGGCCTTGGCGCTGACCGCCGCCATCGTCTTCATGATCGCCAACGCCTATCCGGTGGCGAAGATGCAGGTACAGGGGATGGAGCAGCAGGCCTCGCTGCTCGATGCCCTGACCGTGACCTGGCAACAGCAGCATTGGGTAGTCGCCCTGATGACCGGGGCTGCGGGTTTTGCCCTGCCCATGACGCAGCTGGCATTGCTGCTCTGGGTGCTGTATCCCTTGTCGCGCGGGCGCCTGCCGCCCGCTTTTCGTTTCTGCATGCGCCTGCTGGGCCTGCTGCGGCCCTGGTGCATGGTCCCCGTGTTCATGCTGGGCGTGCTGGTGGCGGTGGTCAAGCTGTCCGGCATGGCATCGGTGCAGCCGGGCTTTGGCCTGGCCGGCTTCGCGCTGCTCACCATTCTGTTGACCATGCTGGGCCGGCTGTCGCCCCACACCTTGTGGCGCTACGCGGAAGATACCGGCGTGGTGCACGCGCACGTGCCGCAAGAGCGGCAGGGCGAGATCCTGACCGGCTGCCACGTTTGCGGCCAGGTGCAGGCGGTGGCGCTGGCCGACCCGGAGGCGCTGCATCGCTGCCACCGCTGCGACGCGCCCCTGCACCTGCGCAAACCCGATCACCTGGCGCGCACCTGGGCTTTGCTGATCTCCGCGGCCGTCTTCTATATTCCCGCGAACGTGTTGCCGGTGATGTCGATCGATTCCCTTTTGGGGGATAGCGCGCACACCATCCTGGGGGGCGTCATCGAGCTATGGCAGATGGGGTCGTGGGATCTGGCCACCATCGTGTTCGTCGCCAGCGTCCTGGTGCCCTTGACCAAACTATTGTCACTGGCCGCGCTGGCGCTTTTCATCCAATTCGGCAACACTTCGAACTTGCGTCAACGGACTCGGCTTTACACCATGGTGGAGTTCATCGGGCAATGGTCGATGCTGGACGTGTTCGTGGTGATCCTGCTGGCGGCGTTGGCCAATTTCCATGGCCTGATGGAAATCAGCGCGGCACCGGGCGCGGCGGCGTTCGGAACGGTGGTGATACTGACGATGCTGGCGGCCATGAGTTTCGATCCGCGCCGTGGCTGGGATATGGAGGCCGCGGGCACGCAAATTGCCGACCGCGCGCCGCCCTCTGGCGTCGAGCAGATTTCCGCGGGCGTCGACGGACGCGGGGTCCGTTGAAAAGTCGGCGATCAGGCAAGGCCGTATAGGCATTCTGGTGTGGCGGGTGGACGGATACTGGGCGATCCGCAACCGTGCTGCTTCACGCCAGGGCGTCTGTTGCCTCTAAAAAATCAGAAGGAAAGCAGCGAGCATGTCCGATCCAAATTCTCCCGACGAGACCAGTCGGATCAAGGTTCCGGAGGTCACGCGCAAGAAGCGCCGTATCTCCTGGATCTGGCTGGTGCCCGTGGTGGCCGCGCTGGCCGGGGGCTCGCTGGTGTTGCGCACCTGGCTGGAAGCCGGACCCAGCATCACCATTTCATTCAAGACGGCGGAAGGGCTGGAAGTCGGCAAGACTCAGCTGCGCTACAAGGACGTCAACGTCGGCCTGGTGAAGGCCATCAAGCTCAGCGAAGACCGCTCCAAAGTGATCATCACGGCGGATATCGACAAGGACGCCGCCAGCCTGGCCCGCGATGGCAGCAGCTTCTGGGTGGTGCGGCCACGCCTGGGCTTGAGCGGGGTGTCGGGGTTGAGCACGCTGGTGTCCGGGGCTTATATCGGCGTCGATGCGCCGGCCGAGGCAACAACGGCCGACGGCAAGCGTGTCACCAAGGCGGACAGAACGGAATTCGTCGGGCTGGAGTCGCCGCCCGAAGTGACGCACGACCGGCCGGGCAAGCGGTTTTCGCTCAAGGCCGACAACCTGGGTTCGCTGGATGTGGGTTCGCCGGTCTACTACCGGCGCATCAGCGTGGGCCAGGTGATCGGCTATCAACTGGATAGCTCCGGCAAGAGCGTCAACATACAGGTCTTCATCGACGCGCCCAACGATAAGTTCGTGACCACCAGCACGCATTTCTGGAATGCCAGCGGCGTCGACTTCACGGTCAATGCCGATGGCTTGAAAGTGCGGACGCAGTCGCTGCTGTCGGTGGCGGTGGGCGGCATCGCCTTCGAGGATATGGACGACAGCACCAGCGGCGCGGCGCCGGGTGCCAGCACCGCGCCCCAGGGCCTGCCGCCTTCGGCCCTGGCCGGCAAGGGGGGGCCGACCAATGGTGCGGACATGTCGCCGGAGCAGACGGCCAGTGCGGCGTTGCGTACGGCCGCTGCCGCCGCGCAGTCCAAGAATGCCGCGGCTAAGGATGCGGCGGGCGGGCAGGGGGCGAGCCAGGCTGGCGGCCAGGGTGCCGGGCAGGGCGGTGCGAACAACCAAGGCGCGGGGCAGGGCAATCAAGGCAGGCAGGGTGGTGGGCAAGGCCAAGGCCAAGGCCAAGGCCAGGCTCAAGGCCAGGGCAGCCAGATCCAGCCGGAGGACAACGCCGGCAAGCAAGCCACCGCTGCCGCCGCTGCAGGTCAGCCAGGGCAGGCAGCGCAGCCAGGGCAGCCAGGCTCGGGGGCGCCCAGATCGGCCCAGGCCATCCAGGCGCCCGGGTCCAGCGCCAAACCCTCCACGCCATCTCCGGCGGTGCAAGGCAATACCCGCGTCGCCAAGGCCGATTCGATCTTCACCTTGTATGGCAGCGAAAGCGCCGCCAAGGCCACGCCCGATGGCGAGCCCTTCCTCGTCCGCATGCGTTTCGACCAGTCCATCCGCGGCTTGGGCGTGGGTGCGAATATCGATTTCAACGGCATCGTGCTGGGCCAGGTCGACGCCATCAACATGGACTTCGACACCAAGAAGAAGCGCTTCTATGCCGTGATCGACGCCAATCTCTATCCGCAACGCCTGGGCCCCGTGTTCGAGCGTGTGCGTGATTTCGCCATTACCGAGGAAGGTTCGGTGACGGTGCATCCGGGCGGACGCCTGCTCGGCTCCATGGTCGAGCATGGACTGCGGGCGCAACTACGTACGGCCAACCTGCTGACCGGCCAGCTCTACGTGGCCCTGGATGTCTTCCCCAATATGCCGCCGGTGGATTTCCACTGGGATGGCCAGGGCCGGGCCGAGATTCCTACCACGCAAGGCAATCTGGACCAGTTGCAGCAGCAGATCACCAACATCGTCAACAAGATCGAGAAGATTCCCTTCGACAAGATCGGCAATGAGCTGAATACCACGCTGGCCAGTGCGTCGCGCTTGATGAACAAGCTCGACAAGCAGGTGGCGCCGGAAGCCCAGGCCATGATCAAGCAGGCCAGCAAGTCGCTCAGCGAGATCAGCTCGATGCTGTCTTCCGATAATGGCGTGCTGGCGAATTCGGACCGGGCCATCCAGGAACTCACCCGCGCCGCGCGCTCGCTGCGCGTCCTGTCGGAGTTCCTGCAGGTCAATCCGGAAGCCTTGCTGCGCGGACGCGGCGACGATCCGATACCCGGACGCAATTCGATCAGGAAATAAAACATGAAAGCTTGCCTCGCTGTTCTGGGCCTGGCCTTGCTGGCCGGCTGCGGCAGCTCGCCGCCCGTGCACTACTACACGCTGACCGGCGCGGAGCTGCCGGATAACGGCAGCCAGATCCAGGCGCAGGCCACGCCGGCCTTCATGCTGGAAGTGATGCCGGTGACGGTACCGCCGCCGGCCGATCAGCCTCAGCTGATGATGCGCGAAAAGGGGGGTGGGCTGACGCCGCTGTACTCTGAACGCTGGTCGGCGCCCCTGGCCGACGAGGTGCGCGGGGCACTGGCTGATACGCTGACGCGGGCGTTGCGGGCGCCGGATGTGCAGGCCTTGCGGGCACCGCAAGGCGCGCCGGTATGGCGGGTCACCGTGGACGTCCAGCGCCTGGACAGCACGACCGGCGTCGAGGCCATCGTGGATGCCACGTGGCGCGTGCGGCCCGTCAATTTGAAGGGTCAGGCCTGGCAGTGCCGCAGCATCAGCCGCGTGCCGGTCCAAGGCACGGATGCCGAGGCGGCCGTGCGCGGCCTGCGTGACGCCACGCGGGATCTGGCGCTGACCATCGCCAGTGCGATCCAGGATGGAACGGGCCATCCGCGTCCTGGTTCGGCACAGGTGCAACTGCTGGGGTGCAACCAGGTTTCGGAATAGGTTGCACCTGTTCGTAAATTCGGGTTAACCTTTATTTCTTTCAGGTAACCCGACGCGTAGGATGTGGTTTCACTACAGACCGGACGGTACTAGCCGTCCAGCGTTTCAAGGGGAAATCACGTCGTGGCAGCTCCCGTTACGCAGGGTGGGGCGCTTGGCGGGCAGACCGCGGGCGGTCCGCCTGGCTTTGATCGAAAGCCCGGTCCTGACCAGGCTCAGACCCATACGTCCGCGCACAGCCGCCGCGGCCGCACTCCCTTGCCCTGGTTGCGCTGGCTGCACCTTGGGTTCGTCGCGCTGATCTACCTGTTCATGCTGAGCCCGCTGCTCTTCGTGGTGTGGCTCAGCTTCTTCAAAGACGCCATCCTCTACTTCCCGCCGTCGGGCTACACGCTGTCCTGGTACGTCAAGGCCTGGGATAACGCGGCATTCGCCAACGGCTTCCTTTTCAGCCTGCAAGTGGCGCTGATCGCGGCGCTGGGCGGCGTCGCGCTGGGCGTGCTGGCGGCCCTGGGCATCATTCGCCACCGCTTTCGCGGCTCGCAGGCGGTCAATACGCTGTTGCTGTCGCCTTTGCTGGTGCCGGGCATCGTGGCGGGTGTCGCCATCTACCTGTTCTACCTGCGCGCGGAAAACACGCTGGACATGGACATCGTCGGCACCTACGGCGGGCTGGTGCTGGCGCATGTGTGCCTGACCATTCCGTGGACCGTGCGGCTGGTGTCAGCCAGCATGAGCGGCCTGGATCCGTCCATCGAGGAAGCGGCCCGCAATCTGGGCGCCAGCGGCCGCGTGGCCTTTTTCCGCATCACGCTACCCATGCTGCGGCCCGCCATCGTGGCCGCCGCGCTGTTTTCCTTCATCGTGTCTTTCGAGAACCTGGAGCTGTCCCTGTCGCTCGTGGGGCCGGGCCGCACGACGCTGCCGATCGCCATCATGCAATACCTGGAGTTCAACCTGGATCCCACCATCGCCGCGGTGTCGTCGGTGCAGATCCTCTTGCTCGGTATCGTCATGCTGGTCACCGATCGCTACGTCAAACTCAGTCAGGTGGTGTGAAACATGGCCAATGTCGTGCTCGAAGGACTTCGTAAACAGTATGGCGGCGCGCTGGCCGTGGCCGACTTTTCGCTGGACATCGCCGACGGCGAACTGGTCGCGTTCCTGGGCCCCAGCGGCTGCGGCAAGACGACGACGCTGCGCATGATCGCCGGCTTCATCACGCCGACGGCGGGCAGCATACGCATCGGTGAAAACGACGTTACCGCGCTGCCCGCGCATCGGCGCGACACGGGCATGGTGTTCCAGCGTTATGCCCTGTTTCCGCACATGACGGTAGCCGAGAACGTCGCCTTCGGTCTGGAAATGCGCAAGGTGGCCGCCGCCGAACGCCAGCGCCGCATCGCCGATGCGCTGGACATGGTGCGCATGGGCGAACTGCGTGACCGCTATCCGCGCCAGCTGTCCGGCGGGCAGCAGCAACGGGTGGCCATCGCGCGTGCGCTGGTGATCCAGCCCAAGGTGTTCCTGCTCGACGAGCCCTTGTCCAATCTGGACGCCAAGCTGCGCCTGGAAGTGCGTGACGAGATCCGCGCCTTGCAGCAGCGCCTGGGCCTGACCACGATCTTCGTTACCCACGACCAGGAAGAGGCGCTGTCCATCGCCGACCGCATGGCCATCATGCACGATGGCCGCGTGCAGCAAGTGGGGACGCCGGAAGCGCTCTATGAAAAACCGGCCAATCTTTTTGTCGCCGACTTTTTGGGCAAGATGAATTTCTTCGACGGCCGCATGGACGGCGCCGGCGTATTCGCGACCGCCCGCGGCCTGCGCCTGGCGGTGGGCGATGCCGCGTCGGGCAGTACGCGGGTAGGCGTGCGGCCTGAGCGGGTGGCCCTGCGGGCCCAGGCGGATGGTCCCAATGCCTTGGCCGGCAAAGTGGATGCGGTGTCGTATCTGGGCGCGCACATCGACGTGCGCGTGCGGCTGGACAATGGCGATGTGCTCGGTTGCCGGGCGCCGAATGCGGGGTCCGCCCACGCGGGGTCCGCCCATGCGGGGTCCGCCCATGCCGCCGCCGGGTTGGCGGGGTCTCCCGCGCCGGCGCTGGCGCAAGGTGCGCCGGTGTACGCCTGCTTCCATCCGGCCGATTGCGTGGCGTTCAGCGCTTGAGGAGGCCCGCCATGCAGACATCGGCTTCCAACCCTTCGGCTTCCGACCCTTCGGTCTCCGCCCTCGTGGCGCCCGTCGCCGCGGCGGGCAACGGCCGCGCGCGTGGCGCCAGCATGGCCTTTCCCGCATCGCTGGTGGTGCTGGTGATCGTACTGGTGCCCATCCTCATGCTGTTCCGCTACAGCTTCGAGCACTTCGATCCGGTGAAGACCATGCAGGCCGGTTTCACCCTGGAGAACTACGTCAAGTTCTTCACCGACGCCTATTACCGCAACGTGTTCTTCACCACGCTGTGGGTGGCCGCCTTGTGCACCGTGCTGGCGCTGGTGCTGGGTTTTCCGGTGGCCTACTTCCTGGCCAAGACGCAAAGCCGCTACAAGAGCCTGCTGATCATCCTGCTGGTGTTTCCGCTGCTGGTCGGTAATGTGGTGCGCGCCGCCGGCTGGATGATCATCCTGGGCAACGCGGGCGCGGTCAACGCGCTGCTGGTGGGCCTGGGCTTGACGGCCGAACCCATCAAGCTGCTGTATACGCCGCTGGCCGTGGTGATCGGCACGACGGCGGTGGTGCTGCCGTACTTCATCCTGACCCTGCAGAGCGTGCTCGAAGGCATCGATTTTTCCGTGGAAGAAGCGGCGCGGAACCTGGGCGCGGACTTCTTCACGACACTGCGCCGCGTGGTGCTGCCCATCGCCGCCCCGGGCGTGGCCGCCGGCACGGTGCTGGTCTTCATCCTGTGCATGAATGCCTACGCCACGCCCGTGCTGCTGGGCGGCAGCGGCATCACCATGATGGCGCCGGCCTTGTACGACCAGATCACACGCGGTTCGAACTGGCCCTTCGGTTCGGCGCTGGCCCTGGTGCTGGTGTGCGCCACCTTGTTGATGGCCTTGCTGTCGAACTGGCTGATCCATCGCCGCTATGTGAAGACCATGACGTCGTAAGACGGTTGCCTGATCTCGTCGCCCTGATTTTGCTTGCCTGATTCCTTGACCACCTCTTCCCCTCTCACTCGCTGAACGTTTCCGGAGCCCCGTCGATGACCGCTGTCCTGTTCAAGAATGGAAATCTGCTCGACCCCACCGTGGGTGAATTGCTGGAAGGCCATGACGTCCTGGTCGAGGACGGCCTGGTCAAGGAAGTTTCCGACCGGCCGCTGCAGTCGGCGTCGGCCCAGGTGATCGATGCCAAGGGCAAGACCGTCATGCCCGGCTTCATCGACCTGCACGGCCACGTCATGGCCACCCAGTTGAACCTGAGCACGCAGGGCGTGCTGCCCGATGCGCTGGTGATGATGCGGTCGGTGCCCATCATGGCCGCCATGCTGCGGCGCGGTTTCACCACGCTGCGCGACGCGGGCGGTGCCGGTTGGGGCCTGAAGTGCGCGGTCGAAGAAGATACGGTGATCGGCCCGCGCCTGTTCATCTCGGGCCGCGCCATCAGCCAGACCGGCGGCCATGGCGACCCGCGCCCGCGCTCGGACCATCTGCGACCGATGAGTTTCTGCGGCTGCTGCTTCCGCGCCGGCGACATCGGACGGGTAGCCGATGGCGTGGACGACGTGCGCAAGGCGGTGCGGCAGGAACTGCAAATGGGCGCGGACCAGATCAAGATCATGGCGTCCGGCGGGGTGGCGTCGCCCACCGATCCCATCGCGTCCTGGGGCTATTCGGACGACGAGATCCGCGCCATGGTGCATGAAGCGCGGGCCCGCCAGACGTATGTGATGGCGCACTCCTACACGGCCGAGGCCATCGAGCGTGCCGTCAACATGGGCGTGCGTACCATCGAGCACGGCAATCTGATCGACGAACGGGTGGCCCGCCTGATGGCGGAGAAGGGCGCCTATGTGGTGCCCACGCTGGTGACCTACGAAGCCTTGGCCAATGAGGGCGCGCAATACGGCCTGCCCGAGGAAAGCGTGATCAAGATCGCATCGGTGCGCCAGGCCGGCCTGGAGTCGTTGGAGCTGTTCAAGCGCGCCGGCGTGAAGATGGGTCTGGGCACGGATCTTCTTGGCCCGTCGCAGCGCCTGCAGAGCGATGAATTCCGCATCCGCGCCGAAGTCCTCGGCAATCACGAAGTGATCCAGAGCGCCACGCTGATCGGCGCCGAAGTGTTGAACATGCAGGACAAGCTGGGCCGGCTGATGGCCGGTGCCCACGCCGATGTCCTGGTGGTCGACGGCAATCCCTACAAAGATATTTCCTGCCTGCTGGGCCAGGGCGAACGCATTCCCCTGGTCATGAAGGGCGGCAAGATTTACCACAATTACCTCAACTAGCATCAAGCATCAGGCAGCATGGCTACCACTACTCTAGGCGTCAAAGTCGATGACGCATTGCGTGATCGACTGAAGAACGCCGCGGCAAAACTCAATTGCACTCCGCACTGGCTGCACAAGCAGGCCATCGTGTCGTATCTGGACCGTATCGAACGCGGCCAGCTACCGGCGGAGATTTCGCACTACAACGGCGGGCTGCACGCCGGCGCGGAAGACGCCGACTTGCCCTCGCAGGCACAGACGCCGCCGTTCTTCGAGTTCGGCCAGGACGTGCAGCCGCAGTCCGTGCTGCGCGCGGCCATCACGGCGGCCTACCGGCGGCCGGAGCCCGAGTGCGTGGCGCTGTTGCTGGGCCAGGCCCGCGTCGCCAACCCCGAGAAAGTCCACGCCATGGCCGCCGGCCTGGTCAAGTCCTTGCGTGGCAAGCGCACGGGCGGTGGGGTCGAGGGCCTGATCCAGGAGTTTTCCCTGTCCAGCCAGGAAGGCGTGGCACTGATGTGCCTGGCCGAAGCGCTGCTGCGCATTCCGGACCGCGCCACGCGCGACGCCTTGATCCGCGACAAGATTTCGCACGGCGACTGGAAGTCGCATATGGGCAGCTCGCCGTCCATGTTCGTCAATGCCGCGACCTGGGGGCTGATGCTGACCGGCAAGCTGGTGGCGGTCAACAGCGAGCAGTCGCTGTCGCGCGCCGTGACGCGCCTGATCGGCAAGGGCGGCGAGCCGTTGATCCGCAAGGGCGTGAACATCGCCATGCGCATGATGGGCGAGCAGTTCGTGTCGGGCCAGAGCATTTCCGAAGCGCTGGCCAACAATCGCAAGATGGAAGCCAAGGGTTACGGTTATTCCTACGACATGCTGGGAGAGGCGGCCACCACCTCGGCCGACGCCGACCGCTATTACGCGTCGTACGAACAGGCCATCCAGGCCATCGGCAAGGCATCGGCGGGCCGCGGCATCTATCAGGGACCGGGCATCTCGATCAAGCTGTCGGCGCTGCATCCGCGCTATTCGCGCGCGCAACGCGAACGCGTCATGAATGAGTTGCTGCCGCGCGTGCTGCAGCTGACCCGCCTGGCGCGCAGCTACGACATCGGCCTGAACATCGATGCCGAAGAGGCCGACCGGTTGGAGATCTCGCTGGATCTGCTCGAAGCGTTGTGCTTCGATCCGGAACTGGAAGGCTGGAACGGCATAGGGTTTGTCATCCAGGCTTATCAAAAGCGGGCGCCATTCGTCATCGACTATGTCATCGACCTGGCGCGCCGCAGCCGCCATCGCCTGATGATCCGCCTGGTCAAGGGCGCTTACTGGGACAGCGAAATCAAGCGCGCCCAGATCGACGGCCTGGAAGGCTACCCAGTCTATACCCGCAAGATCTACACCGATGTTTCCTACCTGGCTTGCGCGCGCAAGCTGCTGGCCGCGCCGGAAGCGGTGTTCCCGCAGTTCGCCACGCACAACGCCTACACGCTGTCCGCCATCTACCAGATGGCGGGCCAGAACTACTACCCTGGCCAGTATGAATTCCAGTGCCTGCACGGCATGGGAGAATCGCTGTACGACGAGGTGGTCGGCGCGGCGGGGCAGGGCAAGCTGAATCGTCCCTGCCGCATCTACGCGCCGGTGGGCACGCATGAAACGCTGCTGGCTTACCTGGTGCGCCGCCTGCTGGAAAACGGTGCCAACACGTCTTTCGTCAACCGCATCGGCGACGACAGCGTGTCCATCGACGAGCTGGTGGAGGACCCCGTCGAAGCCGCCCAGGCCATCGTGCCCTTGGGCGCGCCGCATGAAAAGATTCCCTTGCCGCGCGAGTTGTACGGTACCGCTGCCAGCGGCGCGCGCCTGAATTCGCAAGGCCTGGACCTGAGCAACGAGCATCGTCTGGCGTCGCTATCCGCGGCCTTGTTGGCCAGCACGGCCACGCCCTGGCGCGCCACGCCTACGGTGGGCGAGAACCTGGTATGGGACGACGAGCGTGCGCAAGCGGTGCGTAATCCCGCCGATCTGCGTGACGTGGTGGGCCACGTGCTGGAAGCGCGTGAAGCCGACGTCGAGGACGCACTGCGCCATGCCGTGGCGGGGGCACCGATCTGGCAGTCGACGCCCGTGCCGGAGCGCGCGCAATGCCTGCGCCGCGCGGCGCAACTGTTCGAAGAGCAGATGCAGACCCTGCTGGGCCTGATCGTGCGCGAGGCGGGTAAATCCCTGTCCAACGCCATCGCCGAAGTGCGCGAGGCGGTCGACTTCCTGCGCTATTACGCCGACCAGGCCGAGCGTGAGTTCGACAATCACAGCCATCGGCCGCTGGGCCCGGTGCTGTGCATCAGTCCGTGGAACTTCCCCTTGGCCATTTTCACCGGCCAGGTGGCGGCGGCGCTGGCGGCGGGTAATACCGTGCTGGCCAAGCCGGCCGAGCAGACGCCCCTGATCGCGGCGCAGGCCGTGGCCATGCTGCGCGCGGCCGGCGTGCCGGCCGATGCGGTGCAACTGCTGCCGGGACGCGGCGAGACGGTGGGCGCGGCATTGGTGGGCAATCCCGCCGTCAAGGGCGTGATGTTCACCGGCTCCACCGAAGTGGCGCGCCTGATCGCGCGCAGCCTGGCCGAACGCCTGGACGACGCCGGCCACCCCATTCCGCTGATCGCCGAGACGGGCGGCCAGAACGCCATGATCGTCGATTCCTCGGCGTTAGCCGAACAAGTGGTGTTCGACGTGTTGACGTCGGCCTTCGACTCGGCCGGCCAGCGTTGCTCGGCGCTGCGTGTCCTGTGCCTGCAGGAAGACAGCGCGGATCACGTGCTGCACATGCTGCGCGGCGCCATGGACGAATTGCGGGTGGGCAATCCCGATCATCTGTCGACCGACGTCGGTCCGGTCATCGACGCCGAGGCGCGCGACAATATCCAGCGCCATATCGACGCCATGCGCGCGGCCGGCAAGAAGGTCGCGCAGACCACGCCGCTGGCGGCGGCGCGTCACGGTACGTTCGTGCCGCCTACCTTGATCGAGATCGGCAGCCTGCGTGAACTCAAGCGTGAAGTGTTCGGTCCCGTGCTGCATGTGGTGCGCTATCAGCGCGACCAGCTCGATGGCCTGCTCGACGACATCAATGGCAGCGGCTACGGCCTGACTTTCGGTGTGCATACGCGCATCGATGAAACCATCGCCCACGTCACCCGGCGCATCCATGCCGGCAATATGTACGTCAACCGCAATATCGTCGGCGCGGTGGTGGGCGTGCAGCCCTTCGGCGGCGAAGGCTTGTCGGGAACGGGCCCCAAGGCGGGCGGACCACTGTATATGTATCGCCTGTTGTCGCAGCGTCCGCAGGGACTGCCGGCGGGGTTGGCGGCGGGATCGGGTTCGGCCGCGGGTTCGGCCACGAATGGAGCAAGCCTGCCTTTTTCCGTGACCTTGCCGGGCCCGACGGGGGAATCGAACACCTATCGCCTGGAGCCGCGCGGCATCGTGCTGTGCGCGGCGGCCACCGAGGCTGGTGCGCTGGCGCAAGTGGCGGTGGCGCGCGCCAGCGGCAACCGCGTCCTGTTCGTCGACAACGCCGCTACGCGCGCCGTGCAGCAGGGGCTGGACGCCGAACAGCGCACGCAAGTGACGCTGGTGGCCGATGCCGACCTGGACCAGGCCGACTACCAGGCCGCCTTGTTCGAGGGCGATGGCGATGCCTTGCTGGTGTTCCAGCGCCGCATCGCCGCGCGTGATGGCGCCATCGTGCCGGTACAGGGCCTGACCAGCGAGGCCTTGAGCCAGGGCGAGCAGTATGTGACGGATCGCCTGTTGGCGGAGCGCTCCATCAGCGTCAATACGGCCGCCGCGGGCGGCAACGCCAACCTGATGACGATAGGGTAGGCGCAAGGGTAGGCGCAGGAAGCGCTGCGGGAAACGGTAACGGACGGTCGCGTGACAAGCGGACGGACATGGGATGACAATGAAGACCCTCACCAGGCATTGGAGTTCTTGACATGGCCGCTATGCGCGCCCGCCTATCGTTTCTGCACACCGCGTTCAAGCGGCTTTCGTTGGGGCGGTTGTCGTCCGAGCGTGTTTCGTTCCAACGCGCTTCGTCGCGGTGCCACGCATCGGCGCCGTCCGCGCAGCGGGATTGCGCGCGCCGCTCGTTCCTGCTCCACGCAAGTGCGCTGGGGCTGGCACCGGCGTTGCTGGGACTGCCTGGCCTGGCCCGCGCGGCGGCCCAATGCGGTAACGGCGTACTGGTAGGTATGCCCACAGGCGCGCGCCAGGCCTTGCTGCATGAAGTGCTCGATCCCTTGCTGGCACCGGCCGGCCTGGTGCCGGTGTACCAGACCGCGAGCGCATTGGCGCAACGCACGCGCATCCGCGCTGAAGTCGGCGCGCGCCGGCCCTCGCTGGATCTGGTGGTGCTGCGCGACCGTGATCTGCATGCGATACAGAGCGAAGGCGGCCTGGCGGCGATCGACGCACAGGCCGTTCCTCGCATGGCTCAATTATCCACGCCTTTCAAAGGCTTGCCCGCTATCACCCACGCATGGACCGGGCTGGTGCTGGTCTACGACAAGAGCAAGTTCAAGACGCCGCCCGACAGCTTGGCGGCGTTGGTGGAAACGCCAGCCGCGGAGAGCGGCGCGGGGAAGGACGCAGCCCAAGAGTCGGGCAGAAATTCGAGCGCGAATTCGGCCAAGGACGGCACGGCGAAAGCTTCTGCCGAAGCGGCTGCAAAAGACCACATCGGCCTGCTCGACGGCATGGCCGCCACGCTGGCCGTGGCGGGTTCGCTGGCGGTGGGCAAGGGTGCGGCGGACCTCGAAGCGGGCCGGGCCTGGTTGACCGCGCTGCATGAACAAGGCGCGCGCGCCTATGCCGATGACGCGGCGTTGGCGCGGGCTTTCCGCCATGGGCATGTCAGAGCCGCGCTGGTCTGGCGCTCCACCGTTTTGCAATGGAAGAAGGACGGGCTGGACCTGCCTTCGGTGGTGCCGCGCGAAGGCTTGATTCCCGCGCTGTTCCAGGCCGCGCCGGTGGCCGCCGGCCCCGACCGCGCCTGCGCCGCCGCCTATCTGAACGCCTTGCTCGATCCCACCGTGCAGCAAGCCTTCGCGGCGCGCCTGTATCTGACGCCCACCATCGACGATGCCGCGCTGCCGCCGGAAACCCAGGCGGTGGCGTTCGCGCCCGCGGAAGTGGAGCGGATCGTCAAGCGCGATTTGGATCTGCTGGCCCGTAGTGAAACCGATCTGAATACGTTCTGGAGCAAGACTTTCCATTCCTAGTCTTGTCGAGTGCAACCCGGCTCACGCAGGCGCCGTCGCGCTGCCGCATGCGCCATTTCGTGCCGAAGGATTCTCATGTCTGCCGACCCGTCTTACGCCGATTCCGAAGTGGGCGAAGAGTTGCGAGACCTCAATGCCGCCAAAGGATGGCACCCCGCCGTCGCCGCCACGTCGCGGGATCGCGGTGAGGGGCCATTCGGGCGCCTGGTGCTGCGTGGCGCCACCGTCATCGACGGTACGGGGGCGCCGCCGTGGGGGCCTGTGGATATCGTCATCGAACGGGACCGTATCGTGGGGCTGGTCAACGTGGGCACGCCGCTCAAGGAGATCAATCCCGCGCGGCGGCCAGGCCCGGGCGATCACGAGATCGATTGCCACGGCAAGTTCGTCACGCCGGGTTTCGTCGATGCGCATGCGCACATCGGCACTCCCTATCATTCGATGAGCGGCATCGTGCCGCCGGCCGACTACATCTACAAACTGTGGCTGGCCCATGGCGTGACCACCATCCGCGAGATGGGCTCGATCAATGGCCTGGGTTGGAACCTGCAGCAGAAGGCGGCCTCTGAAAAGAATGAAATCGCCGCGCCCCACATTCTGGCGCACGCCTATTTCCCGGCGGTGAACGACCGCGTCAAGACCATCCACACGCCGCAGCAGGCGCGCGAATGGGTGCGCAAGATCAAGGCGCGCGGCGCCGACGGCATCAAGTTCTTCGGTGCTCCGCCCGCCATCATGCAGGCGGCCTTGGACGAGGCGCGCATCGAAGGCCTGCGGTCGGGCTGCCATCATGCGCAGATGGCGGTAACGCGGGTGAACTCCTTGAAGTCGGCGCAGTGGGGGCTGACCAGTTCCGAGCACTACTATGGCTTGCCGGAAGCGCTGTTCGAAAACCGTGTCGTGCAGAACTTCCCCACGGATTACAACTACGGCGACGAGTACTTCCGGTTCGCCTTGGCCGGGCAGACCTTCATGCAAGCCGCGCAGCCGGGCAGCGCCAAATGGCGCGAGGTCATGGATGCTTTCCTGGAGGCGGGCCACACTTTCGTGCCGACCTTCAACATCTACGACGCCAACCGCGACCTGATGCGCGCGCGGCGCGCCGACTGGCACGACGACTACACGTGGAAGGCAGTGTGGAAATACTTCCAGCCGCAGCGTGGCGGCCACGGCGCCTACTGGTATCGCTGGAGCACCACCAACGAAATCGAGTGGAAGCAGAACTACCGGCTGTGGATGCAGTTCATCAACGAGTACAAGAACCTGGGCGGCCGGGTGTGTGCCGGCAGTGATTCGGGTTTCATCTTCCAGATCTATGGCTTCGGTTTCATCCGCGAGCTGGAGCTGTTGCAGGAAGCCGGCTTCCATCCGCTCGAGGTCCTGCGCGCGGCGACATCGGAAAGCGCGGCCTTGCTGGGCCTGGATGGCGATACCGGGGTGGTGGATCTGGGCAAGCGCGCGGACCTGCTGGTACATGACCAGAATCCCCTTGAGGATTTCAAGCTGCTATACGGCACGGGTGCGATGCGCCTGAACGACGATACAGGCCAGGTCGAGTGGCAACGGGCCTTGCGCTACACCATCAAGGCCGGCATGGTGTATGACACCGCGCAGCTATTGGCGGATGTGCGTGAACTCGTACGCGGCAGCTGGGACGGCGATCCGGAGGGGCCGCCGCATGCGCGATGAAGGGGGGAGCGCCGCGTCGTACAGGTTGACAGCGAATGCAACGAAGGGAACGGCGACGGCATCGAGCGAAGACACGCCGATTGATTTGATCATCCTGTCCGGTTTCCTCGGCAGTGGCAAGACGACGCTGCTGCTGGAGTATCTCAATGATGCGGGCACCGCCGACACCGGCGTCATCGTCAACGAGGTCGGCGAGATCGGCGTCGACGGCGTGATCGTGGCGGATGGCAGCGATGCCGTGCCGATGACGCTATTGGCCAATGGCTGCGTCTGCTGCGCGATGCGCAGCAGCCTGGTCGATACGGTAGCCGCATTGCTCGACGCGCGGCGGCCGGCGGGGCAGCAGCGGGGGAACGGGACGGGGCCGGGGTATGGGTCCGAGCATGCGCCCGAGCTCGGGCCAAAGCGTGAGCCTTTACGCCGCATCATTCTTGAAACCAGCGGCGTGTCGCGCCCTGGGCCCATCCTCGCGGCCCTGGCCGATCCCGAACTTGCGCAACGCCGGCTGCGGGTGGTTGTCGTCAGCACCTATGACTGCGTCACGGGCGCTTTACAGGCCGAACGCTTCGACGAGGCCAGCGCACAACTGGCAGCGGCGCAACGCATCGTGTTGACCAAGCTCGACCTGGCCGACGAGCAGGACATCGCGCGCCACCGCGCGGTGATTGCCGGTATCAATCCGCTGGCGGATATCGTCGAGGCGTCTTCACGCTTGCAGGCCGCGCGCCGCGCCTTCGAAGATACGGCGCCAGCGCGCGACGCGGGCGTCGCATCCGCCGTGGCGGCGTTGCGGGCATCGGGCCGGGGCGGCCCGAGTGGTGCGCTGTGGCCCACCGGCGCGCCTGGCAAGGAGAAAGCCACTTCCATCCAGAGGGCAGGCACGGTGCCGGACCGCGGGCGCATCGATCATCCACGCATCCATGTGCTGACGGCCGCGCTGGCCGAAGGCGCCGCGTGGGAAGACCTTGCCTTATGGCTGGATGATTTGTCCGCCTATTGCGGCGAGCGCCTCTTGCGCGTGAAGGCCGTGCTGCGGGTGAGCGATTGCGACGACCCCATCCTCATCCAGAGCGTCGGCACCACCTTCAGCGCGCCGCGCCGCTTGCGAGCTGGCGATGTGACGGACAACCTGTTCGTCATCATCACCCGCGACCTGGACGCGCAAGCGCTCAACACCATGGTGCAGCATGCGGCCGTCACGGTGCTGGCGTCACGGCCATCGGGCGCGGATTCCTTGAGGGTTATCTCCAATTCAGGCGAGGTCGCACTCCGCCCACAATGAGGCGCAACCGCGCGACAGAAAGCGCGGTAATTTTTCATGGAAGGAGTCTCGGCATGCAAACCTGGCATCGCAATCGGCGTACTTTTTTGAAATCGGCAGCGGGGCTGGCAGTCGCCCCTGCGCTTCCCTTGATACCGGGCGTGGCGCGCGCCGCCGGCGGCGATGTGGTGGTCGGCACCTGGGGCGGTGATTATCAGAATTTCCTCCAGCAGTTCATCGGCCCGACCGCCAAGCAATTGGGCCTGGATGTGGTGTTCGATACCGGTAACGCGGTGCCCCGCATGACCAAGCTGAAAGCGGAAAAGAATTCGCGGCGCGGGTCCATGGACGTGGCCTTGCTGGGCGACCTGGACATGTACGACGTGGCGCGCAGCGAGTGCCTGCACGACGTTACGGCCAAGCAGGTGCCGAACTTGGCGAACGTGTACGAGCAGTTCAAGACACCGTACTCGATTCCGCACATCTTCAGCGCCATGGTCCTGGTGTACAACAAGGAAAAATTCAAGACCCCGCCGGACAGCTTCAACGTTGCGCTCGATCCTGCGTACAAGGGCCGCACCGGGTTCTCTGACATTCTGTTCAACTTCAACGGCATCTTCGTCGGCCTGGCGGCGGGCGGCGGCACCAACAGTTTCGAGCCGGGCAAGAAATTCCTGTCCGAGCTGGTGAAGAACCAGCCCAGGGTCTATCCGTCCAACGAAGCCGTGGCGGCCGCCTTCAAGTCCGGCGAAATCTGGATGGCCTGCATGTGGAAGGCGCGCGCGTTGCAGTGGCGCGATGCGGGCTTGCCGCTGGAGTTCGTGATCCCGAAAGAGGGCGCGATTCCGGTGACGTTCGAAGGCGGCCTGGCGCGCAACAGCCGCAATGCGGAAAACGGCTGGAAGTATCTCAACGCGATGCTGGATCCCGCTGGCCAGTTGCAGTTCGCCAAGGCCATGGGATATGCCCCGACCGTGCACAACGCGCAATTACCGCCCGATCTGCAGGCGCGCGTGGGCTTCACCGAGGATGAAATCAAGCGTATTCACAAATACGATCTGAAAGCCCTGGTCGACAGCAAGAACGACTTCCTGGACTACTGGAACAAAGAGTTCAAAGCGAAGATTTGAGGGTAGGTCGGATCCGCGCCGCGCGCGTGGCAGCGTGAACGAAAGGGCTGGCATAGGGTTGCCAGCCCTTTGCATTAGCGCGGAGCTAGCGGCTTAGCGGCCCACAGCCACGGCCACAGCGACGGCCACGGCCACGGCCACAGCCACAGCCACGGCCACGGCCACAGACACGGCCACAGACACAGTCCGGCGGCAGAACCCCCTGGCTGGGCATCGCGCCGCCCCGCGTGCAGAGCGCGCTAGCGCTATCCAGCAACCGGGCCGGCGTCAGCCGGCCCGATCCCCTCGTCGATCCGGACGAGCACAAACAATCTACCTATCAAATTCCTTTTGATTAACTGACAAGATCCTGTCAAATTCCACCGGCATCATGCGTGGCTCTCAACCCCCCATTCTCAACTGGAGAAGCCGCATGTCCCACAGCACCGATGAAGCCAGAGCCACCTGTACTCCGTCCTTCGGCCGTATCAGCCCCAAGCCGGGCCAGAGCCTGGACGAGGTCCTGGCCGCCGATCCGGCGCGCCGTACCTGGCTGAAATCCGGTTTCGGCATGGCGGCGCTTTCGGTCTTCGGCGCCACGTCGCTGACCGCCTGCGGCGGCGATCACGATGATGACGATGACACGCCCGTCAGCAACGATCCGCCCGCGCAAGACCCACCGGCCGAAACCCCGGAAGAAACGCCGCGTGAACCGGGCCTCGATCCCGACAAGGACTACTCGATCCGTTTCCAATCCGTGGCGCGTACCACCGCCGACACGGTGACGGTGCCTTCGGGCTACCAGGTGCAGGTGCTGTTCTCCACCGGTGACGCCGTGGAAGCCGGCTCGACGGCCTGGACCGAAGGCGCGTTCCCGGCGTGGGACGTCACCGACAAGCGTGCCGGCGGCGACAACGACGGCATGCATTACTTCGCCTTGCCGGGCGTGGACCCGCAGCAAGGCGGCCTGCTGGCGATCAACCACGAGCAGGTCGACCTGAAGGTCTACTTCCCCGCCGGTACCTTCAGCGGTTCGTTCAACGAAGCCACGGCCACCCTGGACCAGAAGCGCCTGGCGCTGTCCGCCGTGGGCGTGTCGGTCATCGAAGTGGCACAGGCCAACGGCACCTGGAGCGTCAAGAAAGACTCCACCTACAACCGCCGCTACACCGGCAACACGGCCTACGGCGTCGGTGGTCCCGCGCGCAGCCGCCTGGGCGCCACCATCATCGGTACCCTGAACAACTGCTCCAGCGGCGCCACGCCGTGGGGCACTTACCTGACGTGCGAAGAAACCACCAGCAACTACTTCGACAGCAGCCAACCCAACATCAACTACGGCTGGGTGGTCGAACTGGATCCGCAGGGCCAACTGCTGCCACAAGGCGTCAAGCGCACCGCCATGGGCCGTTTCGCGCATGAGAACGTGGCGTACCTGGTGGACGAGAACAATCGCGTCGCCTTCTACATGGGCGACGACACCACGCCGGGCTGCATCTACAAATTCGTGCCGACCCGCGCCTACGATCCCGTCAATCGTGCGGCCAACACCAATCTGCTGGACGAGGGCACGCTGTATGTGGCGCAGTTCAACGCGGGCGGTGGCGGCGTGTGGATTCCCCTGGTTCAAGGCGCCGCGGGCCTGACCTCGGCGGACGGCTTCGCCACGCAAGCCGATGTGCTGATCGACTGCCAGGATGCGGCGGTATCGGTGGGCGGCACGGTGATGGATCGTCCGGAATGGATCACGGTGGGACCCAACAAGGACATCTTCGTCACCTTGACCAACAACAGCGGCCGCGGCACCAACGCGCCGGTCGATGCGGCCAATCCGCGCGTGGAAAACCATCACGGCCACATCATCCGCTGGAACGAGGCCGGCAATTCGCCCTTGGCCACCACGTTCACGTGGAGCATCTTCCTGCTGGCCGGTGATCCGGCCCAGGCCGCGACCCTGGGCAAGCCCAATCTGGCGGGCAACATCAACGGCGACGCCTTCAGCAGCCCGGACGGCCTGCGCCTGGATGCCGCCGGCCGCCTGTGGGTGGAGACCGACATGAACCTGGGGTCGACCGCGTCGACCACGGTGTTCGGCAACAACGGCATGTACTGCATCGATCCGACCACGGGCGTGTCCAAGCGCTTCCTGGTCGGCCCGGTGGGCTGCGAAATCACCGGCATTGCCTACACGCCGGACCTGACGACGTTCTTCGTCAACATCCAGCATCCCACGCAGGCCTGGCCCGAGGCGGGCCGCACGCCGCGCTCATCGACCATCGTGATCCGTCGCCCGGATAGCGCGCCGGTCGGGGCGTAAGCAGGCAGGCCCGCGGCCGATGTTCAGTCAGGCTGAGTAAAAAAAACGCGGCGTCCGGGGTCTGTTCAGGACCGGCGCCGCGCTTTTTCTTTCTTGCTGGCTTCGTCTTGCCGTCTCTGCCTTGCTTACACCGCCTGCAACACCAGCAGGTAGCCATCCAGCCCGACGATGCCCGTGGTCGCCAGGATGGCCAGCGTCGCCCACAAGCCGCGCAGCTTGTATGTGCCCATGACGTCGGTACGCATCGTCAACCACACCAGCGGTACCAGGGCAAAGGGCAGGGCCAGGCTCAACACGACCTGGCTGAGCACGAGCAGGTTATCCGGGTCATGCCCGCCGGTGACGACCAGCAAACCGATGGCGACGCTGCCGGCGACCAGGCGCGTGATCAGGGCACGCTTGCGGTCCGACCACTTGCTGGCGCGAAAGCCATTGGCCAACACCCGGCCGGCCAGCACGCCAGTGATGGTGGAACTCTGGCCGGCGGCATACAAGGCCACCGCGAACACCACCGCGGCACCCACGCCCAGCGTCTTGCCGATGACGGCATGGGCTTCGTCCAGGCTGGTGACCGGCATCGGCCCGCCCGACAGCGAAGCCGCCGCGACGATGATGATGGCGGCATTGATCAGCGTGGCGATGCCCAGCGAAAAGATCGTGTCGTTGCGCGCGATGCGCATGGCCAGTGAGCGGGCCTCGCGCGGCAGTTCGCGGGCGCGGCTGGCCAGTGAGCCGGAGTGCAGATACAGGTTGTGCGGCATCAAGGTGGCGCCCAGGATGCCCAGCGCGATCAGAAAGCCGGTGGGGTCGCGCAAGGCCGGCACCGGATCGACCGTGCCGGCGGCCACGGCCGACCAATCCGGCTTGACCTTGAACACCAGGAAAATGAACGACACCGAGACGATGGCCAGCAGCACGGCGATGATGCGCTCGTGCCGATCGGCATTGCCGCGCGCCACGGCCAGCACGGCGAAGGTGCCGGTGGCGGTCACGCCCACGCCAACCATCAGCGGCAGGTTGAACAGCAGGCGCAAGGCGATGGCGCCGCCGATGAGTTCGGCCAGGGCAGTGGCAAGGATGGCGGCTTCGCCCGCCAGCCAGGCCATGCGTGCCAGCGGGCGGGGCAGGTGGCGGACGGTCAGGGTGGCCAGGTCTTCACCCGTGGCCAGCGCCAGACGCGACACCAGTACCTGGAATCCCAAGGCCAGGAACGCGGCGACGAACACGACCATCATCAGGTGATAGCCGAAGGTGCTGCCCCCGGCGATGTCGGTGGCCCAGTTGCCCGGGTCGATGTAGCCGACGGCGACCAGCAGGCCGGAACCGACCAGGCGGCGCAAGCCAAGCGACACCTGCCTGTCATGGGCAGCAATCGCTCTATTTCCAGTGATGGCCAGGATGAATTTGGTCACGGGTGCCGCCGGTTGTTGTCCCTAGGCTGTTTGCCCTCCCTGTGACCGGGGAGCTACTGCTTCGAGTGATCCGCGGGCAAAATCTTGCCAGTCGGACAAATTTGAGAATGATTCCCATTGTGAGTATTTCGCTGGCTTCGGTCAACTAAATAGAAATTTAGTTTTCGATTAATAAAAACTATCGATTGCGCGCGAAGTCCGAATCTCATCTATCTCGGGAGTGTGCCTGGGCAGGACTGCCACGGCAAGCTTTCGTATGAAGCTTTCGCGGGAGCCTCCGCAAGCCGGGTGCCAGGGGCGGGGGCGAGCGCGCGAACTGGGAAGGATCCGGATGAAATAAAGGCGCCGACCGCCCGCTTCGCGGGCGGCGCACAGGACGTGGCCTCAAGCCAGCTTGGCGTCCATGGTGATGGTGGCGTTGAGCACCTTGGAAACCGGGCAGCCTGCCTTGGCCTTGTTGGCAGCGGCCTCGAATGCCGCGGCGTCGGCGCCGGGGATCTTGGCCACGACGGTCAGGTGCACGGCCGTGATGGCGAAACCGCCGTCCGCCTGATCAAGCGTCACGACGGCCTCGGTCTGGATGCTGTCGGCGGTCAGGCCGGATTCGCCGAGGATGTTGGACAGCGCCATCGAGAAGCAACCTGCGTGGGCGGCGCCCAGGAGTTCTTCCGGATTGGTGCCGGGTGCATTTTCGAAGCGGGTCTTGAAGCCATAGGGCGCGTCCTTCAAAGCGCCGCTTTCGGTGGAGATCTGGCCTTTGCCGGTTTTCAGGTCGCCTTTCCAGACTGCGGATGCTTTCTTCTTCATGCTGCTACTCCCAGGAAGGATGTTGCGGCCTCTGGCCAGGTCGCCAAGGACCCGGGCGTACCTGGTTCGATAAGAGGTAAGAGGCCAGGTATGAGGCCGCTGAGGACTCGATCCCATGGAACCGCCTGCGGCGGGCCCACGGAGTCGACAAGGACACGGCATCGCCCAAGCGAAACCGAAAAGCCATCATATACCCCGTGCCGGGATATCTCTTGTAGCAGTGCGAACTTCCCTTCGGGATAATCCTCCACCATCAGGAGGTAGTCCGATGTTGCTTATCAATACCGAACAGACGCGTTCGGCCCTGTCCTTCGACACACTCATCCCGGCCTTGCGTGCCGCATTCCAGCAGGGCGCCACGGTGCCGCTGCGGCACAACCACGCCGTCGAGTCAGGTGGCCACCATGGCACGGCGCTGATCATGCCGGCCTGGAACGAGCAGGGTTACCTGGGCGTGAAGATCATCAATGTGTATCCCGGCAATGGCGCCCAGGGTTTGCCGGGGCTGCATGCCACCTACACGCTGTACAACGCCCATACGGGTATCCCGCTGGCGCATGTGGATGGCGATGTGCTCACCGTGTATCGCACCGCCGGCGCCGCGGCCTTGGGCGCGGACTATCTGGCGCGCCGCGATGCGCGAGTGTTGACCATCATCGGTTCCGGCCGTATCGCTGGTCTGGTGGCGCAGGCCATGTGCGCCGTGCGGCCGATCGAGCGCGTGCTGGTCTGGAACCTGCGGCCGGCGGGGGCGCAGGCGCTGGCGGCCAGCCTGCGTGAAACCGGCATGGACGCTGTCGCTGTCGAGGATGCGCGCACGGCCGTCGAGCAGGCGGACATCGTCAGTTGCGCCACCTTGTCGACCGAACCGCTGGTGCAGGCGGCGTGGTTGCGGCCCGGCACCCATGTGGATCTCATCGGCAGCTTCAAGCCCGAGATGCTGGAAGCGCATCCCGACTGCTTCCGTGGCGCGTCCGTCTATGTCGATACCGACGAAGCGCCGGCGAAGGCAGGCGATCTGCTGCGCGCCTTCGAGGCCGGTACGCTGGCTCGCGGCGATATCCGTGGCGACCTGCAGGCGCTGACGCGCGGCACGGTGGCGGGGCGCCAGCGCGACGATGAGATCACCATCTTCAAGGCGGTCGGCAGCGCGCTGGAAGATCTGACCGCCGCGGCGCTGGTTTACGAAGCGCATAAGCCGTGAGGATTAGGGCAAAATCCTGGATATACGCGCTTCCGCCTGTATTCGGAGCCTTGCCATGTTTGCTGTCCTGCCGTCGCGTCATCGCGCCCGGCCGTGGTGGATCGCCGCGGTTGTCTCATTGAGCCTTGCGGCTTGCTTGCCGGTCCCCGGGTTCAGCGCGCCGGCCGCGGATGCCGCGGATGCCGCGCCCGTGCCTGTCGTGGTGGGCGTCTCGTTGTCCTTGACGGGTCGTGCCAACGTACTTGGCTTGCAAAGCCGTAACGCGGTGCGTTTGTGGCCGCCGACCTTGGGCGGCCTGCCAGCCCGTTACGTCGTCCTGGATGACGGCAGTGAGCAAGCGCGCGCCGTGGCCAATATGCGGGCATTCACCGAGCCGCCGAAGGACGGCACCGCGGCCGATGCCGTGGTGGGCTTTGTCACCACGCCGCTGGCGCAGGCGGTGTTGCCGGACGCCGCGCGCACGCGCACGCCCTTGATTTTCCTCGCGGGTGCGCCTGGCCTGGTCCAGCCCATGGATGCGGATCGCGCGTGGGTTTTCAAGATGTCGCAGAACGACGACCTCATGGCCCGCGCCCTGGTGGACAGCATGGTCAGGCGCGGCTATCGCGACATCGCGTTTCTCGGTTTCGATGACGCCTACGGCGAAGGCTGGCGGCAGGCGCTCGAGCAGGCGGCGGCCGGCAAGTTGCGCATCGTGGCGCAGGAGCGTTATCCGCGCAGCGCCCAGACCTTGGTAAGCCAGGCGCAACGCATCATCGCGGCCAAGCCCGCGGCGGTGCTGGTCGCGGCGACCGGCGCCGACGCCGTGCTGCCGCAGCGCACGCTGCGTGAGCGCGGTTTCAGCGGCCAGGTCTATCAGACGCACGGCATCGCCACGCCCACGTTCCTGCAGGAGGGCGCCGCGGATGTCGAAGGCACCTTATTCGCCGCCGGCCCCGCCATGTTCGCGCGGGCCTTGCCGGCGCAACATCCGGCGCAGTCCGCCGCCGTCGCCTTCGCGGATCTGTATGAAGGGCAATATGGCAAAGGCACCGTGACGCAATTTTCCGCCGATGCCTATGGCGCCTGGCTGCTGCTGGACCACGCCGTTGCTGAAGTCGCGCGCACCGGGGTGCGTCCCGGCACCGAAGCCTTCCGCGTCGCCTTGCGCACGGCTTTGGAGAACACCCGGCGCCTCGCCGTGCCCAACGGCATCCTCAACCTGAGCCCCGCTGACCACCAAGGCCTCGGTGCCGAAGCCGCCCTGATCGGCGCTGTTCGCAGCGGCCGCTACGTCTACGTCGCTGACTAAGCTGTCCCACTCCAGATCAGCGCGCATCCCTGTTTACTTGGCTATACCGAGAAAAGCCGCTTCACTACAAATTAATTACTATTCAATTAATTTGTAGTGAAATGGTTTTATGCAATATCATTTCGCCTAAATCTAATTTTGTTCAGGGAGGTCAGGGTTTGCCTAAAACCCTAAGATTGGCGACCGTGGCCGCTGTTCTGATAGCGGCGATGCTGGGATACGCGGCGGTGCGCGCGAGCGGTCCAGGCGAGGACGACGCCCGAACGGGTGCGGCGCCGCCCGCCATGGATACGCTGGCCGAGGCCCGTGCCAAGGGCGAGATCCGTGTCGGCTACGCCAACGAGGCACCCTTTGCCTATATGGATAGCCGCAGCAACCAGGTGACCGGCGAGTCCGTGGAAATTGCTCGCCTGATTGCGCAGCGCCTGGGCATTCCCAAGGTGGACGCCGTGCTGACCGAGTTCGGCTCACTGATTCCCGGCCTCAACGCGGGCCGTTTCGACATCATCGCCGCCGGCATGTACGTGACGCCGGATCGTTGCAAGCAAGTGCTGTTTTCAGATCCCACCTATGGGGTGGGCGACGCCTTCCTGGTGCCCACGCACAACCCGCGCAATCTGCATGGCTACGAAGACCTGGCGCGCGACAAGGATGCCAAGCTGGGCGTCGTCGTTGGCGCCATTCAAGGCGATTACGCCGCTGCTGTCGGCGTGCCGGCCGACCGGGTGGTGGTCTTTCCCGATTCCGTCAGCGCGTTGGCCGGCGTACAGGTCGACCGCGCCGACGCCTACGGCGCGACAGCCCTGACCATCAACCATCTGCTGGGCAAACTCCCGCCCGACGGCGGCCTGGAACGCGCCGCGCCTTTCAGCGATCCGGTGATCGACGGCAAGCCCGTGCGCGGCTACGGCGCCTACGCCTTTCGCAAGCAAGACCAGCCGCTCGCCGACGCGTTCAACGGGGAACTCAAACGCTTCATCGGCACGCCGGAGCATCGACGCCTGGTGGCGCCGTTCGGCTTCACCGACAAGGAATTGCCGCAGGGCATGACGGCCGCGCGCCTGTGCGCGGGGCAATAGCGAATGGAAGCGTTCCAGGTACTCATACTGCCGCTTTTGCGCGGCTTGGGCGTGACCCTGCAGATCACCGCCGCGGCTGCCTTGGTGGCGCTGCCCTTGGCGCTGCTGGCCGGCCTTGGCCGATTGTCGGCACATCCCTGGCTGCGCTGGCCCGCGACGGTCTACGTGCAGGTGTTCCGCGGCACCTCGGCGCTGGTGCAGCTGTTCTGGTTCTACTTCGTCCTGCCGCTATTCGGTTTGGAACTACCCGCCATGGCCGTCGGCATCGCCGTGCTGGCGGCCAACACGGGGGCGTATGGAGCGGAGGTGGTCAGAGGCGCCATCGCCGCGGTGCCGGCCGGACAGCGCGAAGCGGCGCGGGCCTTGAACATGTCCCCAGCGTTGGCCATGCGGCGTATCGTCCTGCCGCAAGCCATGGCCGCCATGCTGCCGCCGGCCACCAATCTGCTGATCGAGCTGCTGAAGAACACCGCGCTGGTCTCCTTGATCACCATCACCGACCTGACCTTCAGCGGCCAACTGGTACGCAGCGACACCTTGCGTACAACGCCTGTCTTCCTGACGGTGCTGGTCCTGTATTTCATCGCGGCACAGGCCATCGCCGCCGTGATGCGGTTCCTGGAAAAACGGGTCGCCGTCCGTTGAATGTGGCCCGAATGAAATGGCCACGGAGAATCCAATGACCCCCACCGCCCCCGTCCGCTTCGACTGGCAATATGCCTGGGACATCCTGCCGCAATTGGGGAGCGCCTTGCTGGTGACGCTGGCCGCCACCGTGCTGGGCATGCTGATCGCCGCGGTGCTGGGCCTGGCGTTGGCGATCTGGCGGCGCTCCCCGGTACGGGCGCTGTCCACGCCCGCCGCCTTGCTGATCGAGTTCGTGCGCAGCACGCCCCTGCTGGTGCAGATGTATTTCCTGTTCTACGCCTTGCCGTTGACCGGTATCAGCCTGTCGCCGCTGGCGACTGGCGTATTGGCCCTGGGCCTGCATTACGCCTCGTATTGCGCAGAGGTCTATCGGGCGGGGCTGGAATCGGTGCCGCGCGGCCAGCCGGAGGCGGCGTTGGCGCTGAACATGTCGCCGTGGCGCACGCTGACCCGCATCGTACTGCCGCAGGCTTTGCCGCCCATCGTGCCAGCCTTGGGCAACTATCTGATCGCCATGCTCAAGGACACGCCCATGCTGTCGGCTATCACCGTGGTCGAGCTGTTGCAGCAAAGCAAGGTGATCGGCGCCGCCACCTTCCGCTACACCGAACCCTTGACCCTGATCGGCGTGATCTTCCTGGTATTGAGCCTGCTGGCCGCGCGTGGCGTGGCCGCCGTGGAGCGCCGCCTCGCGCTGCGAGACCAGCGCGCCGCCACGCCTACGCCGTCACCGACAACCACTTCCGCGGGAACCCGAGCATGAGCGCCAGCATACGTCTGACCGACATCCGTAAACGCCATGGCGACCTGGAAATCCTGCGCGGCATCGACCTGGACATTCCGGCCGGCCAGACCGTGGCCATCGTCGGTCCGTCGGGATCGGGCAAGTCCACGCTGCTGCGCGTGCTGATGACGCTGGACCGTCCCACGCAAGGCAGCATCGAGATCGATGGCGTGCCGATGTGGGTCGATGCGCAAGGCCGGCTCGCCAAGGCGGATTCCGCGCACCTGCGCGAGGTGCGCGGCAAGATAGGCATGGTGTTCCAGCAGTTCAATCTGTTCCCGCACCTGACCGCCTTGGGTAATGTCATCGAGGCGCCCATGACCGTGCAAGGCTTGCCACGCGCCGAGGCGGAGAAGCTGGGCCGGGAATATCTGGACAAAGTGGGCTTGGGCGACAAGTGCGACGCCTATCCCGCGCAACTGTCCGGTGGCCAGAAGCAGCGCGTCGGCATCGCCCGCGCCTTGGTCATGCGCCCGGAGATCATGCTGTTCGACGAAGTGACGTCGGCGCTGGATCCGGAGCTGGTGGGCGGTATCCTGCAGATCATGCGCGAGCTGTCGGCCCAGCGGACCATGACCATGCTGATCGTTACCCACCAAATGAAATTCGCCGAACAGTCTTCCGATCGCACGCTGTTCTTCGACGCCGGCCGCGTCGTGGAAGACGCGCCGTCGGCGCGCTTCTTCACGGATCCCCAGCATCCGCGCGCCAAGCAGTTCCTGGAAGCGGTGATCGAAGCGGAATGAAAAGGGGGCGGCTGCCGCCTGATCCCCATGCCGCCAGCCCCGGCCCCGCCGCCTGTGGGGATTTCAGGCTCGCGTGCCCTGCGCCAAGGTATAAACGACGGGTTCATCCTTTCTGGAGCTCGCATGAGCAATCACCTGTTCTCGCCCGTCGCCTTGGGCAAGCTGCCGCTGGTCAACCGCATTGCCATCGCCCCGATGTGCGAATACTCCGCCGAAGACGGCAATGCCACCGATTGGCATATGATCCATCTGGGTCACCTGGCCTTGTCCGGTGCCGGCCTGCTGACCATCGAGGCGACGGCCGTCGAGCCGGGTGGCCGCATCACGCCGGCCGATGTCGGCCTTTACAACGACGACAACGAGCAGGCCCTGGCCCGGGTGGTGCAGGCGATACGCCGCTATTCACCCATCAAGCTGGGCCTGCAACTGGCGCATGCCGGCCGCAAGGCCTCCAGCCAGGCCCCCTGGAAAGGCGGCCAGCAATTGCCCGTCGCCGAAGGCGGCTGGATCTGTGATGCGCCTTCGGCCATCCCGCACGGCAAGGACGAAGTGCCGCCGCATGCCCTGGACAAGGCCGGCCTGGATCGTATCCGCCAGGCCTTCGCCGATGCCGCCAAGCGGGCCGCCCGGCTGGGCTTCGACACGGTGCAGGTGCACTCCGCCCATGGCTATCTGCTGCATCAATTCCTGTCGCCGCTGTCCAACCAGCGCACCGACGAATACGGTGGCAGCCTGGAAAACCGCATGCGCTTCCCGCTGGAAGTTTTCGATGCGGTCCGCGCGGCTTTCCCCGCGGACAAGGCGGTGGGCGTGCGCGTGTCGGCGTCGGACTGGGTCGAAGGCGGTTGGGATATCGAGCAGACGCTGGTCTATGCCCAAGCCTTGAAGGCGCGTGGCCTCGATTACATCGATGTGTCGTCGGGCGGCTTGTCGCCGGCGCAGAGGATTCCGCTGTCGCCGGGCTATCAGGTTCATTTCGCCGAACAGATCAAGCGCGAGACCGGCTTGCCGACGATGGCCGTGGGCCTGATCACCGAGCCACGCCATGCCGACGAGATCATCACCAGCGGACAAGCCGATGTGGTGTCGCTGGCGCGTGGCATTCTGTACGACCCGCGCTGGCCCTGGCACGCGGCGGCCGAGCTGGGCCATCACGTACAGGCGCCGCCGCAATACTGGCGTTCGCAGCCGCGCGAGCTGAAGGACTTGTTCATCGATGCGACGACCGGCGGGCGTTGAAATAGGCCGCCGCGTTTTGGTCAGCCCGGCCGTCTCGCTCCCCGTGGGGTGAGACGGCTACTGTGCCCCCTTCAGGCAACCTCGCGCCGCTGGCTGCTCACTTCAATGCCGAATAAGCTCGTTCCAGTTGCGCCAGCAACTGCTCCGCGAAGTCCGGCCGT
Organism: Bordetella sp. LUAb4; assembly: GCF_021325795.1. Taxonomy (GTDB): domain Bacteria; phylum Pseudomonadota; class Gammaproteobacteria; order Burkholderiales; family Burkholderiaceae_B; genus Bordetella_C. The sequence goes on from NZ_JAHPZX010000005.1 coordinate 192,925, forward strand.
GCGGCGTCGAGGCCAGCCATCAGGCGAGCGAGGACGACATTGTCCTCCTCGCCATTCCAGATCTTGATGTAGCTGCCTTCCTTGTAGCCATGGTCCTGGCGGAACAGGTTCAGCACATTCTTCGATACGTATTGCTTGAACGCCTCGTCCCAGGTCAGCTGGCATTTGGCCATGGTGGTGGCCAGCACCTTGAAGCTGGCGCGGCCGCACACGGCCAGGCCACCCAGCAATTCCAGCAGTTCGGGAATGTCCAGGCCGGGCAGGGCGTAGGTCTTGCCGTCCAGCACGATGTCATCGCTGCCCGCCAGGTCCGCCATCAGCGTGCGCGCCGCGCCCTCCGCGCCGTCGTTCACCACGATGACATGCGACAGATAGAAGTGCAGGATGTCGATCAGCTCCATCTGCACTTGCGGCAGGTCCAACGTCTGTTTTTTCCACCACTTCCAGCCGTGATGCTCCAGCGCTTCGGCCGCTTCGACGAAGGCGGCGCGCAGAAAGCGCTGGCCGGCGCGCGTCCAGTCGGGATTGATGCGGCAGTTGAGCTGGTCTTGCAGCTTCAGCATGGTCGCCGCCTGGGCAGGCAATAGTCCGGCAGGGGTCTGGGGCACGAGCACTCCGTTCAAAGCAGGCCGCGCGGGCACGTGCGGTGGCCAGCGCGACATCGAAAAAAATGGGAAGCGGAGAATGTTAGCACCCGCGCCTGGCACCCACGCTCGACACTGTGCCCTGAGCCCTGAGGCTCGGCGTCAGCACCCGCGCTGTCGCCTTCACGGCTGTGCAGGCCGGCGGCTTTCTATCTACCCTGTCCCGGCTTCTTCACGGAAACCGTGGTCAGAGGCGGCAGTTTGCCCGCGGGCCGCTCGGCATTGCGACGGATATTGCGGCTGATGCCGTAGACCATCAGCGCGAAGGCCAGTAGAAACGCGCCCGGCAGTATGGCCGATACGTCGACATGGCCGTCATCGATGGCGGCGAGAATCAAGCGCATGGCGTGCCAGCCGATCAACAGCGCCACCACGAATACCACGCTGGACACTTTTCTCTGCGCCGAGCGGGCCGCCAGGGAAGGCGCCTGGCCGGTACCGCTGCCGGTCTGCATGGCTTGCGCCTGGCCGTTATCGGGGGAAGCATCGCGCGCGGGACTGCCCGCCGGATAGGCGCGATGGGCGGCCTCGGCCGCGCGCGTGCCGGCCCCGTTACTTTTACCTGGCCCCGTTCCGGTCGCCGAATTCCTGTCGGGACGAGTCTGGTCCCGCTCCCGGCCACGCATCGCCGTGTCCCCCGGCGACGGACCTGCCGCGCCGCCCGTCGCGCCGCGTCCCGCCTGCCGGCCAACTTGTCCCGGCGCGGGCATCCCACGATGCACCAGCCGTTCGACGTAGCGGACGTAATCGCCGTCCTTGGGTTCGCCATCCAGCGCCATGAGCTTTACCTTTCAGATCTTGGCCCGGCGCGATGCGGGCGTTTGGCGGCGCGGGCGCAGCAGGGTGGCCAGCAGCCACAACCCCAGCACCACTGAGATAGCCGTGCCGATGAACATCACGATCTGCCCGCCACCGCCCGCCAGGCCATCCTCCATGCCGCGTGCGGTCAGGTAGCCGGGCGCCAGCATGACCGGCATCCAGACCACGGCCGACAGCACATTGGCCAACTGGAAACGGCCATTGGGCATGCCCATGACGCCGGCGACGGTGGGAATGATGGCGCGGATGGGGCCAAGAAAGCGCCCCAGCAGGACGGAAGCGAAACCGTAGCGGTAGAAAAACAGGCGGGCCCGCGCCACGGTCTGGCGCTGGCGGTTCAGCGGCCGGCGCCGCAGGATGCCCGGTCCCAGCCAGCGGCCCAGGCCATAGGAAATGGCATCGCCGATGATGGCGCCGGCGATGCCCCAGGCCAATATGGTCCAGCCGTCCAGCGTGCCGCTGCCCACCAGGCCGCCGGTGACCAGCATCAGGGCGGTGGCGGGCACGAACAAACCGACCAGCACTAACGATTCGCCCAGGGTCAGCAGACCCGTGACCAAACCTGCCCATTCCTGATGGGTCTCGATGAAACGGCGAACCTGTTCGATGAAATCTGCCATGCGCGAACCCTTTAGGAGGAGTGGCCCTTGGGGGGATGCGTTATCTTACCCGTCGTTGCATGTCACGCCCGCGTCACGCGCGTTTGCCGGTGTCGTGGCCACAATACCCGAAATATCGACAAGGACGCCGATGGATTCGTTGACGCACGTGGTAATGGGGGCCGCCTTGCAGGGCGCGTTGATGGGGCGCTGGCAAGGGCGTAAGGCGATGCTGTATGGCGCGCTGCTGGCGACCGTGCCGGACCTGGATGTCTTCGCTTCCTATCCCGATCCCGTCTCGTCCTTGACCCATCACCGCGGTTTCAGCCATTCGGTGTTCATGCTGACCGGGCTGGCATTGTTGCTGGCGTGGCTGATCCGCAAGCGCTGGCCGAACGCACCCTATAGCGGCCCACGCTTGCTGCTGACGATCTGGCTGCTGCTGATCACCCATCCGCTATTGGATGCGCTGACCACGTACGGGACCCAGTTGTTCTGGCCCTTGCCTTACCCACCGGTCAGCATCTCCAGCATCTACATCATCGATCCCATATTCACCTTGCCTTTGCTGGCGGCATTCGTCAGTTGCCTGTGGAAGGGCGCGCGGCATAGCCGCCTGCGCGCGGGCGCCCTGATATTTTGTGCGTTCTATCTGGCGTGCACCCTGGTTGGCAAGCATGTGGCCGAGCGCCGCGTGCGCCACGCGCTATCGCAGCAAGGCACGCACGTGGAAGCCATTTTTTCGGCGCCCATGCCCCTGAATAGCTTGCTGTGGCGGGTCATCGCGCGGGTGCCGGGCGGGGATTATTACGAAGCCGTGACGGGCGCCTTCGATCGGGGGCAACCCGAGATGTTGCGCCAGCCGCTGCATACGGAGCTGGGGGCGGCGTTGGATGGTGATCCGCTGGTGGCGCGGTTCAACTGGTTCACCCGCGGCTGGCTGCGCTACGACGCGGTGGGCAAGGATCTGGTGGTTACCGATCTGCGCATGGGCATGCCGGGGTATTTCATATTCCGCTACGAAATGGGGCAGCAGAATGCCAGCGGCCGTTGGGTATCGGTCACGCCCACGCGCTGGCAAAGCGAGCGGGGCGGCTGGCCGGAATTGCAATTGATCCTGCGCCGCATCGTGACCGAACAACCGCCCCTGCCCTTGCAGACATGGGCGGCGCGCGGTAACTAGCGCGGCAGCCGGGTGGCGATTTCCGCGATCAGGCGGCGCGCCGCGTCCAGTTTGGCGGCGGCGGGCAGCGCATGTTCGCCTTGTTCGTCGAACAGCACCATGCGGGTGTCGTCGGCGTCCATGACTTCCTGGGCGATATTGCCCACCAGCAGTGGAATGTTCTTGCGCTTGCGCTTGGCCTGGGCGTATTCCGACAGATTTTCCGTTTCGGCGGCGAAACCCACGCACCAGGGGCCGCTTTCCAGCCGCGCAACGTCAGCCAGGATATCGGGATTGGGCTCGAATTCCAGCACCGGCGCGCCGGCGCCGCCTTCGGTCTTCTTCATCTTCTGCGCGGCGGCGTTCTTCACGTGCCAGTCGGCCACCGCGGCCACCGCGATGAAAATATCGGCCTGGCGCACCTGCGCCATCACGGCCTGATGCATCTGCCGCGCTGTTTGTACCGGATAGACATCGACACCGCGCGGAGCGGGCAGGGCGGTCGGCCCGCTGATCAGGGTGACGCGGGCGCCGGCTTCACGCGCCGCGCGCGCCAGGGCGTAACCCGTTTTACCGGAGGAGCGGTTGCTGATCACGCGCACCGGGTCGATCGGCTCGACCGTGGGGCCCGCCGTAAGCAGCACGTGCTTGCCCGCCAGCGGCTTGGGCTGGAAGAAGGCAATCAGATCAGCCAGGATCTCATGCGGTTCGAGCATGCGCCCGCTACCGATTTCGCCGCAGGCCTGATCCCCCGAAGCGGGGCCCAGAATGGTGATACCGTCTTCGACCAGTTGCGCCGCGTTGCGCTGGGTGGCCGGATTGGCCCACATTTCGCGGTTCATGGCGGGCACCACGATCAAGGGACAGGCCCGCGCCACGCAAAGCGTGGACAGCAGATCGTCCGCCATGCCGTGCGCCAGCTTGGCCATGAAGTCGGTGCTGGCGGGGGCGATGACGATGGCGTCCGCGCCGCGGCTCAGGTCGATGTGCGGCATGTTGTTGGGTATGCGGGCATCCCAGGCGCTGACATAGACATGGCGGCCGGACAGCGCCTGCATGGTCACCGGCGTGATGAACTGCGTGGCGGCCTCGGTCATGACGACGTCCACCGTGGCGCCTTGTTCCGTCATGCGACGGACCAGTTCGGCGATTTTGTAGCAGGCGACGCCCCCGGTCAGACCGAGGACGATGCGTTTCTTGGCTAGATCTTGCATGGGGAAGCGCCGCGAATTCGTATTGAGGCGATTATCCGCTAAAACGGCGCGTCCCGGCGTGGGCGCTATGCCGCCTTGGGCTTGCGCATCCGCAGCAACTCGTCCAGCACCAGCAGAATGGCGCCGCAGGTGATGCCCACGTCCGCCAGGTTGAAGGCGGGGTAGTACCAGTCCTTCCAGTAGAACAGCAGGAAGTCGATGACGTGCCCGTAGGCAACGCGGTCGATCACATTGCCCAGCGCGCCGCCCAGGATCATGGCCAGGGCCAGCGACAGGCGCGGCTGGCGGCCCGCCGTGCGGCGCAGGATGACGCCGATGATCACCGCCGCCACCAAGCCCAGCGCCGTGAAGAACCAGCGCTGCCAACCTGGCTGGTTGGCCAGGAAGCTGAAGGCCGCTCCCTGGTTGTAGACCAGCGTCAGGTCGAAGATGGGCAGCACGTTGATGCGCTGCGCATACGTCAAGGCTTGGTCGAAGTACAACTTCGTCGCCTGGTCCACGACGATGATGGCCAGGGCCACCATCAACCAGAAACCCAGGCCGCGGCCGCGGGCCTGGGTCTGGGTCTGGTCTTGAACCTGGACCTCACCCTCGAGCGGGCCCCGGGCCTGCCCCTGGCTCGTTGCGCCCGCGGACGACTGCGACTGCGGCGTGGCGTCAGGCATGGTCGCGTGTCTCGCCCGTACCGAACAGATTGGTCACGCAGCGGCCGCAGATCAGCGGATGGGCCGTGTCGGCGCCCACATCGGCGCGATAGTGCCAGCAGCGCTCGCACTTCGCGTGCGTCGACGGCGTGATGCGGATGTCGAGCTCGCCCGCGCCTTCATGCACGTCCGCGCGGGAAACGATCAACACGAAACGCAGATCGTCGCCCAGGCTGCGCAGCAAGGCCAGATCGTCGCCGGAGGCACTGATGTCCACTTCGGCCTGCAGCGACGAGCCGATGTTGCCGGCGGTCCGAACTTCTTCCAGCTTGCGCAGCACGTCGGCGCGAATGGCGCGCAGGCGCGCCCACTTGGCCGGTAGTGCGTCGCCCTCGCCCAACGGCGGCAGCAGGTGGAAGACTTCCGTGAAGATGGTGGTGCGCGCGGCATCGGCTTGATGCTTCAGCGCCGAGTCGACCAGCACCTTCCACGACTCTTCCGCCGTGAAGGACAGGATGGGCGCCATCAGCTTGATCAGCGCCTGGGCGATTTCCACCAGGGCGGTCTGGGCCGAACGGCGCGCCTTGCTCGACGTGCCGGTGGTGTAGAGCCGGTCCTTGAGGATGTCCAGGTAGAAAGCGCCCAAGTCTTCGGAGCAGAACGTCTGCAGACGCGAAACCGCGGGGTGGAAATCGTAGTTCTCGTAATTCGCCAGCACTTCGGCCTGCATCTGCGCCGTCATCGCCAGCGCATAGCGGTCGATTTCGGCCAGTTCGGCGTAGGGCACCGCATCGGCCGTGGCATCGAAATCGGCCACGTTGGCCAGCAGGAAGCGCAGGGTATTGCGGATGCGGCGATAGCTTTCCACCACGCGCTTGAGAATCTCGTCGGAGATCGACAGCTCACCCGAGTAGTCGGTGGACGCGACCCACAGGCGCAGCACTTCCGCGCCCAGCGAATCGGACACCTTCTGCGGCGCGATCACGTTGCCGACCGACTTGCTCATCTTGCGGCCCTGGCCGTCGACCACGAAACCGTGCGTCAGCAGCGCCTTGTAGGGCGGTTGGCCGTACAGCATGCAGCCGGTCAGCAGCGACGAGTGGAACCAGCCGCGATGCTGATCGGATCCTTCCAGGTACAGGTCGGCCGGCCACGCCAGCTCTTCGCTGTGCATGCCTTTGTAGGCGCCGTCCTTGCCGCCCAGCACGGTGGCGTGGGTGCTGCCGGAGTCGAACCAGACGTCCAGCGTGTCATGGCTCTTTTCGTACAGGTCGGCGTCGTCGCCGATCAGTTCGCGCGCATCCAGCGATTGCCAGGCTTCGATGCCGCCAACCTCGACACGCTGCGCGATCTGTTCCAGCAGTTCGAGCGTGCGCGGATGCAGGGTGCCGTTTTCCTTGTGCACGAAGAACGCCATGGGCACACCCCATTGGCGCTGGCGCGACAGCGTCCAGTCCGGGCGGTTGGCGATCATGGCGTGCAGGCGGGCGCGGCCCCAGGCCGGGTAGAAAGCGGTGGCGTCAATGCCGGCCAGCGCCGATTCGCGCAAGGTCGGGCCACCGTCCCTGGGCTGTACGTCCATCCCCGCGAACCACTGGTTGGTAGCGCGGTAGATGATGGGCGTCTTGTGGCGCCAGCAGTGCATATAGCTGTGCTTGTGCTTTTCGGCGTGCATCAGCGAGCCGGCTTCGCGCAAGGCTTCGGTGATCTTGGGATTGGCGTCCCAGATCGACAGGCCGCCGAACAGCGGCAGGCTGGGCGCGTAGCGGCCATCACCCATGACCGGGCTGAGCATGTCCTCGTCGCGCATGCCGTGCGCCTTGCACGACACGAAGTCTTCGATACCGTAGGCGGGCGCCGAGTGCACCACGCCGGTACCGGAGTCGGCCGTGACGTAGTCGCCCAGGTAGACCGGAGCCACCCGGTCATAGCCGGCGTCGACGTGGGCCAGGGGGTGCTTGAAGGTGATGCCTTCGAGCTTGGCGCCGGACGCGGTGGCGATGACTTCACCTTGCAGGCCCCATTGCTGCAGGCAGGCGTCGACACGTTCGCGCGCCACCAGCAGCAGCGGACCGTTGGCGGGCGCCGGCGTCACGCGCACCAGTGCGTATTCGATTTCCGGATGCACGTTCAGCGCCTGGTTCGACGGAATGGTCCAGGGCGTGGTGGTCCAGATGACGATGGCGCCGTCGTCCACCTGCGGCAGGCCGAAAGCCCGCGCCAGCGCAGGCTTGTCGGCGAAGCGGAAGGCCACGTCGACGGCGGGGTCGACACGGTCGGCGTATTCGACCTCGGCTTCGGCCAGCGCCGAGCCACAGTCGAAACACCAGTTGACCGGCTTCAGGCCACGGAACACATAGCCCTTGTCCATGATGTGGCCCAGCACGCGGATCTCGTTGGCCTCATTGGCATGACGCATGGTCATGTAGGGACGGTCCCAGTCGGCCAGCACGCCCAGGCGCTTGAAGTCCTTCTTCTGGCGGTCGATCTGCTCCAGCGCGTAGGCCCGCGCCTTGGACTGCATTTCGGCGACCGGCAGGTTCTTGCCGTATTTCTTTTCGATCTGGATTTCGATCGGCATGCCGTGGCAATCCCAGCCGGGCACGTAATGCGCGTCATAGCCGGCCATGTTGCGGCTCTTGACGATGATGTCCTTCAGGATCTTGTTGACCGCGTGGCCGATGTGGATGTCACCGTTCGCATAGGGCGGCCCGTCATGCAGCACGAAGCGCGGACGCCCCTTGCTGGCGGCACGAATGGCCTGGTAGACACGGTTTTCCTCCCATTCGGCAATCCAGGCAGGCTCGCGCTTGGCCAGGTCGCCCCGCATGGGGAAGGAGGTATCGGGCAGATTGAGAGTCTTTTTAGAGTCCATGAACGGCAAAATAGGCGCGAGCGTTACGCGCGTCGTCGGCGATGGCGGCGGTCAGCGTGGGTAGATCGGGGAATTTTTCTTCGTCCCGCAGCTTGTGCAGGAATTCAACCCTTACGAGTTTACCGTAAGCGTCAACGCGCTCATCCAGGATGTGTGCTTCAAGCAGCACGCGGCCGTGGTCTTCGACCGTCGGCCGCACGCCAAGACTGGCGACGGCGGGCAGGGCGCGGTCGGCCAGGCCGTGTACGCGCACCACATAGATGCCGGAACGGGCGGCGCAGCGCTCCGCCACCCGCAGGTTCAGCGTGGGGTATCCCAGGGTGCGGCCCAGCTTCTGGCCGTGGATGACGTGGCCGCTCAAATGATAGGCGTGGCCCAACAGGTCACCGGCGCGGGCGAGGTCGCCCACCGCCAGGGCGGTGCGAACCTCGGAGCTGGACACCCGGTGGCCGTGGGCGTCGGTGACGTCGTCCAGGATTTCGACCTGGAAGTCGTAGCGGGCGCCCGCGGCGACCAACTGGTCGACGTCGCCCCGGCGCTTGCGGCCATAGCGGAAGTCCGGCCCGACCAGGACCTGGCGTACGCCCAGGCCTCGCACAAGCAGGCGCTCGACGAAGGTTTCGGGTTCCATGTCGGCCAGGTGGGCGTTGAAGCGCTCCACCACGACTTGCTCGACGCCGGCGCGGGCCAGGGCGTCCAGCTTGTCGCGCAAACCGGAGATCCGGGTGGGGGCGAGCTCAGGCCGCTGGTTCAGCGTGGCGAAGTATTCGCGCGGATGCGGCTCGAAGGTCATTACCGTGGGCGTCAGGCCATGTTTCAGGCTGACGTCGCACAGGCGCGCCAGCATGGCCTGATGGCCCCGGTGGACACCGTCAAAGTTGCCGATGGTCAGGGCGCAGGGCCGGCGCGCGGACGGCGGCGGCAGGGAGCGGAAAATATGCAGCGATGGTTTCACGACGCAGAGTTTACAATTTTGCACCGGGGCGCTCCTGACCCCTGCCTGTTTTCAATGGAAGTTCTACTTTGGCGCAACCCGCTCCAACCACCGGCCGGCGCCGGATCGTCATTCTCATTTCCGGGCGCGGCAGCAATATGAGTGCGCTGGTCGACGCCTGTCAGCGCGAGCGCTGGCCGGCCGATATTGTTGCCGTCATCGCCAACAAGCCGGACGCCGGGGGCTTGGCGTGGGCGCGGGAACGGGGCCTGCCAACCGCTGCCGTCAACCACCGCGATTATGATGGCCGCGACGCCTTCGACACCGCCCTGGCCGCGGAAATCGACCGCCATGCCCCGGATTACGTCATTCTGGCCGGGTTCATGCGTGTGTTGACGCCCGCTTTCGTGAATCGGTACGCTGGCCGGCTGGTCAATATCCATCCGTCGCTGCTGCCCGCTTTTCCGGGGCTGCACACCCATGCGCAGGCGCTGGCCACGGGTGTGCGAGTGCATGGCTGTACCGTGCATTTCGTCACGCCGTTGCTGGATCACGGGCCCATCATCGCCCAGGGCTGGGTGCCCGTACTGGCCGACGATACGCCGGATCTGCTGGCCGAACGCGTCTTGCTGGTGGAACACGAGGCTTTCCCGGCGGCGGTGCGCTGGCTGGCCGAAGGCCGGGTAAGCATGACCCCCGACCATCGTGTCGAGGTGCAAGGGGAGCCTGTCCGGCTGTTCGGCCTGCCGGCTGCCGCCGCCGAGTAGGGCGTCGGGACCGGGATCGGGGCGCCAGCACGCCGAAGCAGGGCGCTGAGACCTGGATTCTGTTTCCAGTAGTACGAATTGAGGTGTCGGGATCTGGTCCCGCGCCGATCGCAATATGAACGGCGTCGGTATCGAGTATGCCGGCGCGGCATGGCACGACATTGCCCGCCGGGCTGTCGTCGCAGTATTTTTTTGAATTAGCGAGTCGCCTGAGGCGCTCGCCCTTTGGAATCACCATGAACAATCCGCGAAATTCCGCTCGCCGTCCCGCTGGTCCACGCCCGGGTGCCGCTTCCAAGGGAGCCGCTCGCGGCGATTCCCGCGGCCCTCGCGATACCCGTGACAGCCGCGGTCCCCGCGAAGGCGGCGATGGCCGTGATACGCGCGGCGCCCGTGACTCGTACGACAATCGTGGCCCCCGTGACACCGGCGACGCCCGTGGCTCACGTGGCGCTCGCGATTCGTACGACAACCGTGGCCCGCGCGAAGGCAGCGATGCCCGCGACAGTCGTGAATACCGCGGATCCCGTGAGGGTGGCGACACGCGTGGCTCCCGTGAGACCCGTGGCCCGCGCGAAGGCGGCGATGCGCGTGACAGCCGCGAATACCGTGGCCAGCGCGACGGCCGCGATTCCCGCGGCCCGCGCGGCCCCCGTGAATCGCGCGGCCCCGGTGTCGAAGGCGCGCCGCTTTCCATGGCGGGTGTCCGCATCGAGCAAGTGAAAAGCGTCCTGGGTGAAATTCTGCAATGGCAATGGCCGGCCGACGCCACCCTGTCGCGCTGGCTGCGCGCCCACCGCGAACTGGGCGCCAACGACCGTGCCGAAGTCGCCGAAGCGGTGTTCGACGTCATGCGCAACCTGCGCCGCTACCGTCACTACGGTGAAAGCGGCGTCGGCCCGGCCTCGCGCCGGCTGGCCGTGTTGGGCCTGGCGGCAACCCAGGGCCGCAGGGAGCTTGAATCTGGCCTGGCGCCGACCGAATCCGACTGGCTCGACCACGTCGCGAATATCGACCCCGCGTCCTTGCCGCGTGCCGTTCGGCAAAGCCTGCCGGACTGGCTGGACGAGCGCCTGGGCACCCTGGAAGATTCCGATGCCCTGATCGATGCCCTGAACCAGCAGGCCCCGCTGGACATCCGCGTCAATCCCATGAAGGCCGACCGCGATGAAGTGCTTGGCGCCATGCAGGTCGGTCCCGAATCCCGTTATGCCCCACAAGCGTCGCCCTATTCGCCCTGGGGCATCCGCCTGCAGGGCCGTCCGTCCGTCAACCGCTGGCCCCTGTTCGAGTCCGGCGGCATCGAAGTCCAGGACGAGGGCAGCCAGCTGCTGGCCCTGTTGGTGGCCCCGCGCCGGGGCGAGATGGTCATCGACTTCTGCGCGGGCGCCGGCGGCAAGACCCTGCTGCTGGGCGCACTGATGCGTTCGACCGGCCGGCTCTACGCCTTCGACGTCTCGGCGTCGCGCCTGACCAAAGCCAAGCCGCGCTTCGCGCGCAGCGGCCTGTCCAATGTGGTTCCCGTGGTCATCGACAGCGAGAACGACGCCCGGGTCAAGCGCCTGGCAGGCAAGGCGCAGCGCGTGCTGGTGGATGCGCCGTGCAGCGGCATCGGCACTTTGCGCCGTAATCCCGATCTCAAGTGGCGCCAGCATCCGGATGCGCTGGCCGAACTCTGCGCCTTGCAGTCGCGCATCCTGTCTTCGGCCGCGCGTTGCGTGGCGCCGGGCGGCCGCCTGGTCTATGCCACGTGCAGCCTGCTGCCCGAAGAAAACGAGGCGCAGGCGGAAATCTTCCTGGCCGCGCATCCTGAATTCGAACGCGTGGACGCCGCTGCCTTGCTGACCGCGCGCTGCGACGGCCTGATCCTGGCTGGCCCCTATGTCCAATTGCGTCCGGACGTGCATGGCACCGATGGCTTCTTCGCCGCGGTGTTCGAACGCCGCAAGACGCCCGCGCGCGTGGCCGAAGAGGAAGCCGCCGCCGTCGTCAAAGCCGCCGCCGCGGCGGCCGTCGTCGACGCCGTCGCCGATGCCACCGACGTAGCGCCGACTGAGGAAGCCGGGGAAAGCACCCAGGAAGCCCCTGTCCTGGCCCCGCCTAGCGCGCGCCCGGCGTGATCGCCACGGCGCCCTGCACGCGCTGGGTGCCCAGGTTCTGCGACTGAAATCGAACTTCCCAAGAGAAGTTGTCTTGGCCCAGCCTAGTGCCCGCCTGGTAATAGACCTCGGTCACGGGCACCTGGATGTTCGCGCACTTCGCCGGGTTGTCCGCCAGGCCCAGGCCCTGGCTGATCGTCAGCGTGCCCAAGGTCGGCCGGTCGGTGATGCGCACCGTCGGCGCTTTCAAGGCCTGGCAGTTGGCGTCGACGATCTCGTAGTAGGTGGCCAGCAGGGTGGCCTTGCTGGGCGGCACCGACCAGGCGCGCGGCCGGGGGATGTTGTTGTTGCCGGCGGCGTGTGCCCCCGGCATTGAAATCAGGGCAGCAGCAGCCATACAGGGCAGCAGGGCGCGGCTCGCCGCTTGCGCGAGGGCTCGGCCCCGCAGGGAACGAAAGCCGCGTAAACCGGACAAAACGATGCCGCTACGGATTGGGCAAAACAGGCGCATACGTGGAAAATAGGAAAAATACAACAGGGGCGAGGTGGCCGTTATGCTTTGCCGCACGCTGTTTATGAGGCACGGGTGGCCCTGCTTAGGGCTGATTGAGCGTCAAAATCGGCGAAATGATAACCTTCGTCATTGATAAGGGTCAAAAAAGCGTCGAACTATTTTGAAACGCCACTGTCATAACCCCCCAAAGGTAAGCTAAACTCGCCTTACTCAATTCCGAGGTACACACACGGTCTATGGATCACATCCTTTCCTTCATCTCTGGTGGCCTGTCCCAAGCTTCCTGGTGGGAGATTCTCGCGTACACGCTGGTGATGACGCATATCACTATTGTCTCCGTCACGGTCTTCCTGCATCGCAGCCAGGCCCACCGGGGGCTCGATCTGCATCCCGCTGTCATGCACTTCTTCCGCTTCTGGCTGTGGATGACGACGGGCATGGTCACCAAGGAATGGGTGGCCATTCACCGTAAGCACCACGCCAAATGCGAGCGCGACGGTGATCCCCATTCGCCCATGCTGTTCGGCATCTGGAAGGTGTTGTTCCGCGGTGCCGAACTGTACCGCGAAGAATCGCACAATGAGGAAACCCTGGCCAAGTTCGGCCACGGCACGCCCGATGACTGGCTCGAGCGCAAGGTCTACTCGCGCCACAGCCTGTGGGGCATCCTGGCCATGCTGGCCATCGACGTCGCCTTGTTCGGCGCCATGGGCCTGACGGTCTGGGCCGTCCAGATGGCGTGGATTCCCTTCTGGGCCGCTGGCGTGGTCAATGGTATCGGCCACTTCTGGGGCTACCGCAACTACAACAGCCCGGACACCAGCACCAACGTGTTCCCCTGGGGCATCGTGATTGGCGGCGAAGAGCTGCACAACAATCACCACGCCCACGGTACGTCGGCCAAGTTCTCATCGAAGTGGTATGAGTTCGATATCGGTTGGTTCTACATCAGCGTGCTGAAGTTCTTCCGCCTGGCCAAGGTGAAAAAGGTTGCGCCCAAGCTCAAGCTGGAAGACGGCCAGAAGCCGATGATCGACCTGAGCACGCTGCAAGGCGTGATCACCCACCGCTACGAAGTCATGGCGCGTTATGCCGACGTCGTGAAGAGCACGGCCCGTCAGGAACTGGCCAAGCTGCAGTCGGCTCCTCAGGGCGAAGACGTGACCATGTTGCGCCGTGTGCGTGGCTGGCTGCATCGCAACGAAGACGTGCTGCAGCCGGAGCAGGTTGCCCAGGTTGACCAGGCCATCGCCCGTAGCGAGAAGCTGTCGACCCTGGTGCAGATGCGTCGTGAGTTGGGCCGCCTGTGGGAAAGCTCCAGCGCCAGCAGCGAGCAGTTGCTTGCTGATCTGCAGGCCTGGTGCCAGCGTGCTCAGCAAAGCGGTATCGAAGGTCTTGAGCAGTTCGCGATCCGGCTGCGTCGTTATGCAGCATAATTCGCGGCATGATCGAGAAGCTAAATCCGCAACAACGCGAAGCCGTAACACTTGAACCGCAGCACGCCCTGGTACTTGCCGGGGCGGGCAGCGGCAAGACCCGGGTCCTGATTACCCGCATGGCCTGGCTGATTCAAAACGGCCAGGCCAGTCCATTTGGGCTGTTGGCCGTCACGTTTACCAACAAGGCGGCGCGCGAGATGTTGACGCGCCTTACCGCCAGCCTGCCCATCGATACGCGTGGCCTGTGGGTGGGTACCTTCCACGGCCTGTGCAATCGTCTCCTGCGCGCCCATCATCGCGATGCCGGTCTGCCGCAAGCTTTCCAGATTCTCGATACCGCCGATCAACTGGCCGCCATCAAGCGCCTGATGAAGGCCAATGGCATCGACGACGAGAAATTTCCGCCGCGCGACGTGCAGCGTTTCATCAACGGCGCCAAGGAAGAGGGCGAACGCCCCGGCGACGTTGAAGTCTGGGATGCCCACCGGCGCCGCCTGGTCGAGATCTACCAGCTTTACGAAGCGCAGTGCCAGCGTGAAGGCGTGGTGGACTTCGCTGAATTGCTGCTACGCGCCTACGAGCTGCTGGCGCGCAACGCGCCCGTGCGCGAGCATTACCAGCGCCGTTTCCGCCACATTCTGGTCGACGAGTTCCAGGACACCAACAAGCTGCAGTACAAATGGCTGCGCCTGCTGGCGGGCGGTGGCGCCCACATCTTCGCGGTGGGTGACGACGATCAGTCCATCTATGCTTTCCGCGGTGCCAATGTCGGCAATATGGCCGATTTCGAGCGCGACTACGCGCACGGCACCGTCATTCGGCTGGAGCAGAATTACCGTTCCTACGGGCACATCCTGGATGCCGCCAATGCGCTGATCGACCACAATAGTGGCCGTTTGGGCAAGAACCTGTGGACCGAACAGGGCGAAGGCGAGCCCATCCGCGTGGTCGAGCAGCCTTCCGATGGCATGGAGGCGCACTGGATCGTCGATGAGATCCGCGCCCTGGTCAACGATGGCCGTTCCCGCCGCGAAATCGCTGTGCTTTATCGCAGCAACGCGCAGTCGCGCGTGCTGGAGCATTCGCTGTTTTCGTCCGGCATTCCTTACAAGGTCTACGGTGGCCTGCGCTTTTTCGAGCGTCAGGAAATCAAGCACGCGCTGGCTTACCTGCGCCTGCTCGCCAATCCCGACGACGATACGTCCTGGATGCGGGTGGTCAATTTCCCGGCCCGCGGCATAGGCGCGCGCACCCTGGAGCAACTGGCGGATGCGGCGCGTTCGCAGGACACCAGTCTCTATGGCGGCGTGGCACGGGTGCCGGGCAAGGGCGGTGCCAACCTGGCGCAGTTCGCCATGCTGATCCAGCGCATGGCCGAAGAGACGCGCCAACTGCCCTTGCCGGAGATGGTCGAACACATCCTGCATGGCAGCGGCCTGCTGGAACACTACAAGGGCGAGCGCGAAGGCGCCGAGCGTATCGAGAACTTGAACGAATTGATCACCGCCGCGGCGGTGTTCGCGTCCGAGGAAAACTTCGATGGCCTGCCCGGTGGCGTCGTGCCGCAGAACGAGCCGCCGGTTACGGACGCGGCCACGGGCGAGGTCCTGCCGGGCGCGCCGGCCGACGGTGGATTGACGCCGCTCGCTGCCTTCCTGTCGCATGCGGCCCTGGAAGCGGGCGATAACCAGGCGCAAGCCGGGCAGGATGCGGTGCAGTTGATGACCGTGCACGCCGCCAAGGGCCTGGAGTTCGATGCCGTGTTCATCACGGGCTTGGAAGAAGGCCTGTTCCCGCATGAAAACAGCTTGCTGGAACAGGCGGGTCTGGAAGAAGAGCGCCGCCTCATGTATGTGGCCATCACGCGCGCGCGTGAACGGCTGTACCTGAGCCTGGCGCAAAGCCGCATGTTGCATGGCCAGACGCGCTATGCCTTGCGTTCGCGCTTCCTTACCGAGATCCCGGAGCAGCACCTGAAGTGGCTGACCCCACGTACGGGTGGCAGCAGCCAGGGCTATGGTGCGAATCAAGGGAGCTTCGGGGAAGACCGGTGGAGCGGAGGCGGGGCATCACGTGGCGATGCTTTCGGCCGCAAACCCACCGGCACGGCGGCGCCGCGCACACCGCGTTCGGTCACCACTGGCGTCACGGTGGGCGACCGCCAATTCCGTATCGGCATGGGTGTGCGCCATGCGCGCTTCGGTGATGGCACCATCGTCGGCTTGAGCGGCAGCGGCCAGGATGCCCAGGCACAGATCCAGTTCCGCGATGTCGGCACCAAAACGCTGGCGCTGGGTATCGCCAAGCTGGATGTCGTCCCTAGCTGACAGAAGCCTGCCCGCATTTCGTAAGGCGGTAAGTCCCAAGCCCTCGAAGCGACACCGCTCGAGGGCTTTTTCGCAGCGCAAGCCGCTTGGATCGAGGCTTGCTGGGTCAGCGGCTCAGTGTTGTTGTACGCGGCCGGCCTGGCAGGCTCTGACAAACATGATTAGGCTCGCGACGGACAGCATGGCGCATAGCCAGGGACTCACGGTCATGGATGCACCGAGGTCGGGGGCAAACAGCGGGGCAAAGCCCAGGATTATCGCGGCGGACCCCAGCGCAGCCCCCGCGCCCCACAGCACTTTGACGCGGTTTCGTGGTTGCATCCCGCAGCACTGGCCATCCGTTGCCGGCGGCTCATCCGGATCCTGGTCCGGGGGCTCGGCGCATTCCAGCCTGGCCGGGTCCTGCACCGAGTAGGGCGGCGGATTCTCCAGATTGACCTCGTCGAATTGCCAGCCCTGTGTCGATACCGAGGCCGTTTCCGAATGGCGGGTTGCGTCCTGAGTTGCGTACGGCGTTGTGCTCGGGACGGTGCCAGGGTTTGCTCTCTGATCACGGGCTGTATCCGGATTGCTGCCCATGCTCACATCGGATGACGCACGGCGGCTTCGTGAGGGGCTCGCGGTGGCAGAGGGCAGGGCATGGTCCGCGCCAGAGTCGAAACGTGCGTGATTGGCGGCTCTTGAACTGCCTTGCCTGCTCATCTCGATGGCACTGTCGCTGCCGGAGTCGTCTTCAGGCGCAGCGCCGGCTGAAGTCGCGGCGGGCATCGTTTGCAGGGGGAAGCTGGGCGCTATCATGGTGAGGCAATTCCGGCGGTTGAGAGGAGGGTGAGTGGTCAGTCCTCCGCTTTTGATTCCATGAATCATCCCGCCAGCGACTTCGTGAATCACGCCGCACGTATCACCCACTCGCCGCCCGCCCGCTTACTCCACCGTGCGCTCGATCGCCTCGATC
The DNA here is from genome assembly GCF_021325795.1 of Bordetella sp. LUAb4. Taxonomy (GTDB): domain Bacteria; phylum Pseudomonadota; class Gammaproteobacteria; order Burkholderiales; family Burkholderiaceae_B; genus Bordetella_C. The sequence continues at coordinate 209,917 of NZ_JAHPZX010000005.1, forward strand.
TCTTCCTGCAGCATCAGCCATTCCTCTTCCTGGGTTTCCAGCTGCTTGCTCAGTTCGCCATGTTCGCTCATGACCTGCTGGCGTTCGGTACGGCGCGCGTCGGTATAGAGATCCGCATCCGCGACCAGGGCATCGAGCGCGGCCAGGCGCACCCGTGCTTTTTCCATCGCCGTTTCCACCTTGGCCAGCTTGGCCTGCAAAGGTTTGCGCGCCACGGCCAGCCTTTGCCTTTGCTCGGCTTCCTGGCGACGCTGCTGCTTGCGATCGACCGGCGCCTCGCCGCCGTCATCGGCGCGCGCGGTATCGGCCCTGTCGGCCTTGTCGGCCGCACGCTGCTCGGCTCTTTCCTCCGCATTGCGCGCGGCCAGCCACTCCCGGTAATCCTCCAGGTCGCCGTCGAACTCGCGCACCGCGCCGTCGGCCACGATCCAGAAGCTGTCCACCGTGGTGCGCAGCAGATGGCGATCGTGCGATACCAGCAGCATGCTGCCGGCGAACTCCGCCAGCGCCGTGGCCAGCGCTTCGCGGGTCTCCACGTCCAGGTGGTTGCTGGGTTCATCCAGCAGCAGCAGGTTCGGCTTCTGCCAGACGATCAGCGACAGCGCCAGGCGCGCTTTCTCGCCGCCGGACATGGGCTCGACCTTGCCGTTGACCGTATCCCCGGAAAAGCCGAAGCCGCCCAGGTAATTGCGTAATTCCTGCTCGCGCACATCTGGCGCGATGCGCGCCAGATGCATCAGCGGCGTGGCTTCCAGATCCAGCATATCCAGCTGATGCTGATGGAAGTAGCCGATGGCCAGGCCGCGCGAGGCGCGCCGTTCGCCGGCCTGAACCTGCAATTCCTCGGCCAGCGTCTTGATCAGCGTACTCTTGCCCGCGCCGTTGGCGCCCAGCACGCCGATGCGGCTGCCCGCGCGCACCATCAGCGTGACGTCGCGCAGAATCGACACCTGCTGGCCATCGTCGGCGGTGTAGCCGGCCGACAGCTTGTCCAGCACCAGCAAGGGGTCCGGCATGTAGTCGGGGGAGGGGATGCGGATATCGATGCCCGCTTCCGCGTGCAGCGGCGCCAGCGCTTCCATGCGCGACAGCGCCTTGACCCGGCTCTGCGCCTGCTTGGCCTTGGAGGCCTTGGCCTTGAAGCGATCGATGAAGCCTTGCAGGCGTGCGGCTTCGCGCGTCTGCCGTTCATAGGCGATGCTGGTCTGGCGCAACCGCTCCGCGCGCTGGGTCAGGAAGTCCTGATACCCGCCGCGATAGCGCACCAGCTTGGCATGATCGAAATGCAGGATGGATCGCGCCACGGCATCGAGAAACTCCGTATCGTGCGAGATCAGCAGCACGGTCCCATCATAGGAAGCCAGCCACTTTTCCAGCCACAGCATGGCGTCGAGATCCAGGTGGTTGGTCGGTTCATCCAGCAGCAGCAGTTCGGACGGCGCCATCAGCGCGCGCGCCAATGCCAGGCGCATGCGCCAGCCGCCGGAGAAGCTGTTGACCGGCTGGGTCCATTCCGCGGGCTTGAATCCCAGGCCCGCCAGCAGCTGTTCGGCGCGCGAGTTGGCGCTCCACGCGCCGGCTTCGATCAGGGCCGCCTCGGTTTCCGCGATCTCCGTGCCCTGGTGGTCGGTCAGTGTCGCACGGCGCTGCTGCAGTTCGCGCAGATGCACGTCGCCGTCGATGACGAAGTCACGCGCGGGCCGGTCATCGGCGGCGATTTCCTGTTTGACGCTGGCGATGCGCCAACCTTCAGGCAGCGTCAACGTCCCGGCATCCTGGTCCAGGGCGCCAGTGAGCAGGGCGAAGAGGGTGGATTTGCCGGCGCCGTTCTTGCCGACGATACCGACCCGCTCGCCTGGATTGACCACGAATTCCGCGCTGTCGAGCAGCACCTTGGTGCCACGCCGCAGCGTCAAGCCTTGAGCACGGATCACGACGCCAGTTGCTCTCGGGTAAGCAGCAGCAACTGGTCGGACGCTTCGGACGAGTCCAGCCAGACCGGCGTCAAGTCGGGGAAGGCCGCCTCGAAATGGCTGCGTTCATGGCCGATCTCCAGCACCAGGATGCCTTCGGGTTTCAGGTATTTGGGCGCGTCGCGCAGGATCCGGCGCACCAGGTCCATGCCGTCGTCGCCGCCGGCCAGGGCCAATTGCGGCTCGTGGCGGAATTCGGCGGGCAGCGCGGCCATGGAATCCTCGTTGACGTAGGGCGGATTGCAGATGATCACGTCGTACAGCCGGCCCGTGTTCAGCTTGTCGAACAGGTCGCTCAGGTGCAGGCCCACCCGCTCGTGCAGGTTGTAGGCGCCGACGTTGTGCATCGCCACTTCCAGCGCGCTGGACGAGATGTCCACGCCGTCCACGTGCGCGAAGGGGAAGGCCAGTGCCGACAGCACCGCCAGGCAACCCGAGCCCGTGCACATGTCCAGCACGTTCTCCACGGTTTCGGGGTCGTGCAGCCAGGGCGACAGGCCATCGTCCAGCAATTCGGCGATAGGCGAGCGCGGCACGATGACGCGCTTGTCGACGTAGAAGCGGTGGCCGCGCAGCCAGGCTTCATTGGTCAGATAGGGCGCCGGCAGGCGTTCGTGCACGCGCCGCTCGATCACCTCCAGCACGCGTTGGCGTTCGTCGCCCAACACGTGGGCGTCGAGAAAAGGATCCAGCGTGTCGGGTGGCAGATGCAGCGAATGCAACACCAGGTAGACCGCCTCATCCCAGGCGTTGTCGCTGCCGTGGCCAAAGGTCACTTCGCCGGCGTTCAGCCGCGATACCCCGTAGCGGATCAAGTCGCGTACGGTGGTCAATTCCGGATGGTCGGGGAGGGTCATGCGGCGGATTCAGTGGATAGCAAAAGATTTTCAAGCGTGCGGCGATAGATGTTTTTCAGCGGCGTCAGCGCCGCCAGTTCGATCCGCTCGTTGACCTTGTGGATGGTCGCGTTGTTCGGTCCGAATTCGATCACCTGGGGGCAGATCTTGGCGATGAAGCGGCCGTCCGAGGTGCCGCCGGTGGTCGACAGTTCCGTGGCCAGGCCGGTTTCGTCGGCAATGGCGCGCGTCAGCGCCGCGCTCAGGGTGCCGCGCGGCGTCAGGAACGGTTCGCCGCCCAGATTCCATTCGATGTCGTATTCCAGTCCGTGGCGCTCGAGCACCTCGGTCAGCCGCGCCTTCAGGCTGTCCGGCGTGCTGGCGGTGGAAAAGCGGAAGTTGAACAGGGCCACCGCTTCGCCCGGCACCACATTGGTGGCGCCGGTGCCGGCATTCAGGTTGGACACCTGGAACGTCGTGGGCGGAAAGTATTCATTGCCCTGGTCCCACTCGATGGCGACGATTTCGGCCAGTGCGGGCGCCAGTTGATGCACCGGGTTGCGCGCCAGTTGCGGATAGGCGACGTGGCCCTGGATGCCCTTGACCGTGAGCCGGCCGGACAGCGAGCCGCGGCGGCCGTTCTTGCAGACATCGCCCAGCTTGTCGACCGAGGTCGGTTCGCCGACGATGCAGTAGTCCAGCGTCTCGCCGCGCTCGCGCAGGCGCTCGCACACCACGACCGTGCCGTCGGTGGCGGGGCCTTCCTCGTCCGAGGTCAGCAGCAGGGCGATCGAGCCGGCGTGGCCGGGGTGGGCCGCCACGAATTCCTCGGCCGCCACCACGAAGGCGGCGATCGAGCTCTTCATGTCGGCCGCGCCGCGGCCATACAGATACCCATCGCGCTCGACGGGCACGAAGGGATCGCTTTCCCATTTTTCACGCGGCCCCGGCGGCACCACGTCGGTATGGCCGGCGAACACCAGCAATGGGCCGGTGCTGCCGCGCCGGGCCCATAGGTTGGTGACATCTTTGCTGACGATGCTTTCGCAATGAAAGCCGGCGGCCTGCAGCCGCTGGGTCAGCAACTGCTGGCAATCGACGTCGTCCGGGGTGACCGACGGGCGGGCGATCAGGTCCTTGACCAGATCGAGTACCGGGGATGCGCTCATCAAGCCCTCAGCAGGTCGTTGATGCTGGTCTTGGCGCGCGTCTGCGCGTCCACGCGCTTGACGATGACGGCGCAATACAGGCTGTGCGAACCGTCGGCCGACGGCAGCGTGCCGGGCACCACGACCGAACCCGAGGGCACGCGGCCGTAGGTGATCTTGCCGGTCGTGCGATCGAAGATCTTGGTGCTTTGCGACAGGAACACGCCCATCGACAGCACCGAGTTCTCCTCGACCACCACGCCTTCCACGACTTCGGAACGGGCGCCGATGAAGCAGTTGTCTTCGATGATGGTGGGGTTGGCCTGCAGCGGCTCCAGCACGCCGCCGATGCCGACGCCGCCGGACAGGTGGACGTTCTTGCCGATCTGCGCGCACGAACCGACGGTGGCCCAGGTGTCGACCATGGTGCCTTCATCGACGTAGGCGCCGATGTTGACGTAGGAGGGCATCAGCACCACATTGCGGGCCACGAAGCAGCCGCGGCGGGCCACGGCGGGCGGCACCACGCGGTAGCCGCCGTGCTGGAACGCGGCGTTGCCGTACTCAGCGAACTTCAGCGGCACCTTGTCGTAGAACTGCATGGGCGCCTGGCCCATGATGGCGTTTTCCTGCAGGCGGAAGGACAGCAGCACCGCCTTCTTGATCCACTGGTGCACGACCCATTCGCCGGTGCTCTTATCGGCCACGCGCAAGCGGCCCGTGTCCAGGCCGTCGATGGTGTGTTCGACGGCTTCACGAACTTCGGCGCCGGCGTCGCCGGGGGTCAGGGTGGCCCTGGCTTCCCAGGCGGCTTCGATGGTGGTTTGGAGGTCGAGAGTCATAGTGTTCAAGGGGTGGGAGTTGATGGGTCGGGGTTCAGGCGGTTTTCTTCACGAAATCGGCGATACGGTTGGCGGCATCCACGCATTGGGCCAGCGGAGCCACCAGCGCCAGGCGCACGCGGCCGGCGCCCGGATTCACGCCGTGGGCCTCGCGCCCCAGGTAGCTGCCTGGCAGCACGGTCACCGCGCATTGGGCATAGAGATCCCGGGCGAAGTCGGTGTCCGAACCGGGCGTGGGCAGCCACAGATAGAAAGACGCCGCTGGCCGCGTGAAGTTCACCGCGCGTTGCAGGATGGGCACCACCGCATCGAATTTTTCGCGATACAGCCGGCGATTGTCCCGCACATGGGTCTCATCGGTCCAGGCCGCGATGCTGGCGGCGGCCACCACGGGGCTCATGGCGCTGCCGTGGTAGGTGCGATACAGCAGGTAGGGCGCGATCAGCGAGGCGTCGCCGGCGACGAAGCCGGACCGCATGCCGGGTACATTGGAGCGCTTGGACAGGCTCGAGAACGTGATCAGGCGCTTGAAATCCGGCCGGCCCAGTTGGACGGCGGCTTGCAGGGCGCCCAGCGGCGGCGCGGTTTCATTCAGGTAGATCTCGGAGTAGCACTCGTCCGAGCCGATGATGAAACCGTAGCGGTCGCTCAGTGCGAACAGTTCGCGCCAGTCGTCCAGCGACATCACATTACCGGCGGGATTGCCGGGCGAGCACACCAGCACCAGGCGGGTGCGGCGCCAGATGTCCTCGGGCACTTGCGACCAGTCGGGGGCGAAGTTGCGGGTGGCGTCGGCGTTGACGTAATACGGCGTTGCCCCGGCGAGCAGGGCCGCGCCTTCATAGATCTGATAGAAGGGGTTGGGGCAGATGACGACGTCGTCGGCGTCCGGATCGATCACCGTCTGGGTGAAGGAGAACAGGGCTTCGCGCGAGCCCAGCACCGGCAGCACCTGGGTATCCGGATCGAGCTGGGGGATGCCGTAGCGTTTGCCGATCCACTGCGCGATCACTTCGCGCAGGCGCGGTTCGCCCTTGGTGGGCGGATAGGAAGCCAGCCCGCCGGGCAGGGCCTGCGCCATGGCCTGGGCCACGCGCTGCGGGGTGTCGTGCTTGGGTTCCCCGATGGACAGATTGATGGGCCCTAGACCGCTGGGCGGCGTGCCTGCGCCGGCCAATAACTGGCGCAGTTTTTCGAAGGGATAGGACTGAAGAGCATTGAGACGCGGGTTCATGGGCGGAATTTTAACAAGCAAGCTACAATAGCAGGCTTGCCTAAATGCGAAGGTGGCGAAATTGGTAGACGCACCAGGTTTAGGTCCTGACGCCGTAACAGGTGTAGGGGTTCGAGTCCCCTCCTTCGCACCAGTCTTTTTCGGTCATTAGACCGGCGTCATGCCGGCAATGTCCTACATAAAAGGCGCCCTACGGGGCGCCTTTTATGTTTTCAGATCGTCCGAAGCTGGCCCGGTGATCGCAATCTCTCCTGGCGCTTTACGCCAAATTCACGCCAGCAAAGCGCAAGAGCGGGGTCCTCTTGCGCCATCGCCCGGGCAAGCGGGCCTTTCGTGGTTTCGGCGCAACATCAGTGGCGTGGAGCTGGGGGAGTTCGCCCCAACACGCGCAACTCCCACGACGTGATTTCGCTGCGCGGCAAGCGGTTCATGATGTCTATGACCTGCAAAGTCCAGGTCCCGCGGGCGGATTCGTCGAGAAAGGCGTTGCTCGCCGTCAGGTCTATCGAAAAGGATCCACCATCCAGGTCTTTGAGATACGTCAGCGCCGGCAGGACGATGCTCTTGGTGCCGGAAGGCGACGTCAACTGGATCTGCAGTCCGTATGGGATCTTGTGGGTGGTGCGCAGGCGCAGTTGTACGGTTTCGATCGCGACATCGTTGTGAAAGACGATGGGCGCCCCCACGGGGTCAGGCGTGCTGGCAAGCGCGACAGGCGTGTCGAGCGCCCAGGTTTCCAGCCATCGGCTGTCGCGCAGCGGCCCTAGCAATGTGTGCGTGCGCGCGGCCTCGACTGCCGCGGTGGCGTCGACCAGACCGAAGCCGTACCAGTTACTGAACGCACGCCCCGCGGCATTGGTCACCCAGCCGTCGTCCAAGCGCAACCCGTCAAAATCGATTTTTCCCTGCTCGGGATCGACCTTGCGCGCCGTGGTGGCCAGGATGTATTTGATGTCGCGCCAGGTCAAGGCCGGATTCGCCTGCAACATCAAGGCGGCAACGCCGGTGACGGTAGCCGCCGCGGCCGATGTGCCATTGGTTTGCGCGGTGTAGTTGCCGGTGGGGTCGATCTCGGACTCACCGCCACGATCCAGGCGATTGCGTGGCTCCATATCGGATAAGTCACGATTGTTGCCGAAGCGCAGTCCCGAAGCGTCCGTTGTGACGATGGCTGGGTTGAACACCCGCGTGTCATAGGCCAGGCCCGTCATGGCGTTTTCGTAACCATGTTCTCCCCCCAATCCTGACACCCAAAGCACAGACCCCGTTTCGGAATAGGAAGCCTTTTTACCAAACGCACTCATTGCGCCCACAGTGATGACTTGCGCTTCCGCATGTTTTCGCTGGGTTGCCGCGTTGATGCAGCCGATACCGGTTCCCCGCGTCACATCGCGGCATTGGTCCTCGTTCAAGCCAATCTGGTGCCCGGCCAGGAATCCATTGCCCGCGGACTTGATGAGTGTCGCGCCGGCTCGCGTCTCCACGTCGCGGTGCGCTTCTCCAGACCCGCTGTAGGGCGTGAAAAAAGGCCGGTTCGTTCCGAGACTTTCGTTGTACAGCCGAGGCGGCGGCGCGTTGCTCGCGCCAGGCGCGAGCAGATCGACGATGGTCGCTTCCGGCGCCACGCCGCGGCCCCCCTTACCATTGCCAGCCACCGCGGCAATGATGCCCGCCATCTGGGTGGCATGTGAACACATGTGCGCCGGCGCCAGGGAATCACGCGCGAACAGGTTGGCGGCAAGATCCTCATGGGCAACATCGATGCGCCCATTTTCCACGACGGCGACGACAACCCCTTTGCCTGTAATGCCCCGCTCATGCAATGAGCCGATGTTCAGATCGATACCCGCGGTGGGCAGGGTATCCCCAAATACGCGCTGGCCCGTGTTTTTCAGATGCCATTGATACTGGTACAAGGGATCGTCCAGCACCGGCGGTTGTCCGGCTTGTGCCAGCGCCAGCATGGACGACTCTTTTGTTTCAGAGGTTGGGCCGTCACCGGCGCTGCCGGCGGACCCGCGCGCTGTCGCGAGGGAGGATGAAATGGTAGCCATGTGTATGTGAGATAGAGAACCTGATGAATCGAACGAAGCCCTTCAACGGCCTATGCCGTTGGCATGCTCCATGACCGGTGATCGTTGCTCTGTCTGTTACCTGGCAGGGCAACTTTGCTCTAGTCTCACAAGGCGGATTTGCGTTCCGTCATACGCGCACCGACCTTATTTCCCCGTCAGGCTTGGACAGCATCCCGATACCCCACTAGAATCGAGCACATGACTTCCGTGTCCACCGCATACGCAAGAGCAGCACAAGCCGGGGCGCCTGCGCGCCCGGCGCGTTTGCGCGCACGCTCGCCGCGGGCAGCTCTGCCCCGTGCGGTTTCGCCTTGGGCAGCCTTGCCCCGGGCGAACAAACCCGGACCGGCTTGCGCGGCTCTTGCCGCACATGCCTGAGCCCGGCGACCGCCACTCCCTTTTTCACACGCGCAGTTCTTCAGGTCGTCGGGCCCATTCCCGCGCGAGGATCTGTCGTGCCGGCACAGGGCTGGCGGCACGGCCATGAAGGAACGACACATGCAAACCCCCACCAATGATCGCGTGTTGACCGATCTCGACCATGCGCGCCTGAACGGCATGCTCGAACGCTTGCCGGCCGATGGCTTGTCCCAGGACGTCGAGGATGCCGCCTATGACCTCATCGATTCCGCGGTGACCGTGCCCGTGCATCTGATCGACTCGGATATCGCCACCATGCGCTCGCGCCTGAAGTTGCAGGGCGACCAGGGGGACGATATGGTGATCACCCTGGTGTACCCGCCTGAAAGCGATGCGGCCACCGGGCATATTTCCGTTCTGTCACCGCTGGGCCTGGCCCTTATCGGCCACCGTGTCGGTCAGCCCATACGCTGGCAGGGCCCGGACCGTGTTGCCCACCGGGCCACGCTGGCGGAGATCCTGTACCAGCCGGAAGCCGCGCAGGACTTCGGTACTTGATGCGCAGGCCGGCGGCGCCCGTGGCGTCAGCAGGCACCCCTGCGGCACGCCGGATCCATGGCGCGCGCAACGGTGTCGCGTCGCTGATGCGCGGCGCCGTCAGCTCGCGCGGGGTTCGGCTGCCAGCGACTCCTCCATCAGCCACTGCCGGAACGCCTGCAGGGTAGGGAGATTGGATTTCGTCTCGGGATAGCAAAGGTAATAGCCCTGGCGCGCGCGGATGGGCAGGTCGATCAAGGCCGCCAGCTTGCCGTCGCGCAGCTCGTCCTCGATCAGGCAACGGGGAATGAGTGCAATGCCGAAGCCCGCCGCGGCGGCCTGGGACAGCAGGTTGTATTGATCGAAGCGCGCGCCTTCCCGCGCGCGACGGGTATCGCAGCCCGCCTGGGTGAACCAGTCGGTCCACCCCTCCAACGCCGACGTGTGATGCATCAGCGGGTGCTTGAGCAGGTCCTGCGGCGTTTTACAGAGATGGGGAAACAGCTTGGGGCTGCCTACGGGCACCACGTCGCGCCCAACGATGTAGTCCGCGCCGCTGCCCGGCCAGAAACCTTCGCCGAAGCGCACCGCGGCATCCAGCTCCGGCGCCGAAAAGTCATAACCCTTGATATGCGGCAGGAACTCGACATGGATGTCCGGCCGCAGCCGCATGAAACCGGCCAGGCGCGGGATCAGCCAGCGTGCGCCGAAGGTGGGCATGCTGGTCAGGTGCAGCATGCCACCCTGGCCCTGATGCGAAATCAGCTCCAGCGTGGCGGCTTCGATCTGCCCCAGGCCGACCTGGATCTTCGCCAGATACAGCCGCCCCGCCTCGGTCAACACCAGGCCATGCCGGAGCCGCAGGAATAGTTCGACGCCGACGAAGCGTTCCAGTTGCTTCACCTGTTTGCTCACGGCCCCCTGCGTGACCGACAGCTCCTGCGCGGCGCGCGTGAAACTGCCATGGCGGGCGGCCATTTCGAAGGCTTGCAGGTCGGTGAGGGAAGGACAGAGCCGGCGCATGAAAACAAGGCCTGGGAAGGGCGGGTCCTATGAAAGATCCGCAGTGAGGTATGAAATTAAGTCATAGCATACGGAGAATTCTTCGTTTGCACAATTTGTTGCGAAAGCCAAGAATCTTCTGGTTCGCAAATTGCCGACATATTCAAAACGCTTTCCATCAAGGGATCCCATGCTTCTCAAGCAACGCCTTCTGGGCCTGACTGCCGTCGCTGCCGTCATTGCGCCCGTCCTCGCCGCCGTGCCTGCCCTGGCCCACGCCGATGACGCCTATCCCAGCAAGCCCATCCGCCTGATCGTGCCGTTCCCGCCCGGAGGCACCACCGACATCGTCGGTCGCCTGTTCGCCGACAAGCTGGGCCGTGAACTGGGCCAGACCGTGATCGTGGAAAACCGCGGCGGCGCCGGCGGCTCCATCGGCAGCGCGGCCATCGCCAACGCCGCCCCGGACGGCTACACGCTGGGCATCGCCACCGCCAGCACCCACGGCATCAACCCCGCCGTGTACGCCAAGCTGCCGTTCGATGCCGAGAAGGATTTCACACCCATCACCAACCTGGCCGCCGTGCCCAACATCATGGCCATCAACCCCAAGGTTGGCGCCAAGAACATGGCCGAATTCATCAAGCTGGCCAAGAGCGAGCCGGGCAAGCTGACGTACGCGTCGGCCGGCAACGGTTCGGTTTCGCACATGATGGGCGAACTGTTCAAGATGGCTTCGGGCACCAATCTGGTTCACGTGCCTTACCGCGGCGTGGGTCCCGCGCTGAACGACGTACTGGCTGGCCAGGTCGATGTCATGTATGACAACCTGCCTTCCACGCTGCCCCATGTGCAGGCCAACCGCCTGATCGCCATGGCCGTGGCCGCGCCGCAGCGCGTCAAGGCCCTGCCGGATGTGCCGACGTTCGCCGAAGTGGGCTTGCCCGCCGTCAATGACGCATCGTGGTTCGGCCTGATCGGTCCGGGCAAGCTGCCCAAGGCCGTGGTCGACAAGCTGAACGCCGCCGTTGCCAAGGTCGAAGCCGAAGACGACGTCAAGACCCGTCTGGAAGGCTTGGGCGCCGCGCCGGCCAACAACACCCCCGACGAGTTCGCCAAGCAGATCGCCGCTGAAATCGCCAAGAACAAGCGTGTGGCCGCCGAAGCCCACGTCAAGGTCGACTGACCGTAACAACGGGCCGTCAGGGCAGGGTGCCCGCGGCGACACGCGCGGGACATTCCCCCCCGGCGGCCCGTTTTCCCGAATACGTACTGACCTCATCATGCTGAAATCCCAGCCGCTCTCCTACCGCCTTCATGCGCCGACCGATTACCCGGCGGCCGCCACTTCCTCCCCGTTGGTGCTCGATTCGCCGCACAGCGGCACCACTTATCCTCCTGATTTCGCGCCCGCCATCGATTTCGGCGCGCTGCGTACCGCGGAAGACACCTGGATCGACGACCTGTGGAGCGGTGCCCTGGAGATCGGCGTGCCCATGGTGGCGGCATCTTTCCCGCGCGCCTATATCGACGCCAATCGCGCCGCCGATGAAATCGACGCCTTGTTGCTGGACGCGCCGTGGGACGGCCCGGTGAACGAGACCGGCAAGGTCAAGCTGGGCAAGGGCCTGATCTGGCGCATGCTGGACGACGGCACACCGCTGTACCAGCGCAAGCTGAGCGTGGCCGAAGTCCACCACCGCATCGACGCCTGCTGGAAGCCTTATCACCAGGCCGTGGGCCAATTGCTGGATGCCGCCCATCAGCGCTTCGGCAAGGTCTGGCATATCAACTGCCATTCGATGCCCAGCGTGGCGGGTGCCTACGCGACCGACAAGCCTGGCCTGGTCCATCCCGACTTCGTCCTGGGCGATCGCGACGGCAGCACCAGCGCGCCGGCGTTCCGCCAATTCGTGGCGGCGTGGCTGCGTGAGAAGGGCTACAACGTGACCGAGAACGATCCTTACAAGGGCGTCGAGCTGGTGCGTGCATTCGGCAATCCGGCGGCCGGCCGCCACAGTCTGCAGATCGAAGTCAATCGCAAACTCTATATGGACGAAGTCACCCTGCGTCCACATGAAGGCTATGCGCGCCTGCAAGCCGACTTGCGTGGCTTGAGCGCCGCGCTGGTGGCATGGATGCGCGGCCAGATCGCCTGATTCCGTGGGACGGCCGGAGGGTCACGCGACCCCGGCCCGGGCGATTTACTTTTGCCCTTCAGTGACACATGAACGTATGTTCATGTCGAGTGTGTTGCGACTCACGACACGGCGTTTTTAGCCCGTGAAACTGGCGATGACGCCCCGATACATGTTGGGGCGCGTAATGTTGACCACGCAAAAAATTCCCGTTTACACTTGGCGCGCGAGATATTCAAGCGACGCGGTCCTTAGTTCTATTTGTCGCCGTCACAGGTACTGTAGTTGCCGATTTCCACTTCCTTGATAATCTGGCATTCTCTCGTTCATATTTTTGGGGTGGCAATATGGCAACCGGTATCGTGAAGTGGTTTAACGCGGAAAAGGGCTATGGCTTCATCGTTCCTGACGATGGCAGCAAGGATCTGTTCGTGCACTTCTCGGAGATTCGCACCGAAGGGTTCAAAACTCTGCAGGAAAACCAGCGCGTCAGCTTCGAAATTGACAAGAATGGTCCGAAAGGGCCTTCGGCGAAGAACATCCAGGTCCTGTAATTCCCACGACCCGGCGACTAGGGAAACGAGCCCCGCATGCTTAAACATGTGGGGCTTTGTCTATCCGGGGCTTTGTCTACCCGGCGGTCTTACCGCGGCGCCCGCATTTCCCTCTTCAATGCTTGTTCTTCCCCTCCGAGTCTTCCGCCAAATGCGGCACCACGATGAGCCGGTCGACCAACGCAATACCGATGGCGGAGAGGATGAACACACAATGGATGATGGTTTGCCACATCACGCCCGTTGACGTGTAGCGGCTGGTGGCGCTGTCCAGGTTGCCTGCTTCGATGAATGTGCGCAGCAGGTGGATGGACGAGATGCCGATGATGGCCATGGCCAGCTTGACCTTGAGCACGCTGGCATTGACATGGCTCAGCCATTCCGGCTGATCCGGATGGTTTTCCAGTCCCAGGCGCGACACGAAGGTTTCATAACCGCCCACGATCACCATCACCAGCAGGTTCGAAATCATCACCACGTCGATCAGGCCCAGCACGATCAGCATGATTTCCTGCTCGCCGAAGCTGGTGGCGTGGCTCACCAGATGCCACAGTTCCTTGACGAACAGCAGCACGTATACGCCTTGGGCGACGATCAGGCCCAGGTAAAGCGGCAGTTGCAGCCAGCGCGAACTGAAGATAATCGCCGCCAGGGGATGCAGTCGGGTCAAGGGAGGAGATGCCATATATGTGTTCAGCCTTTCTGGGGTGTATCGGTGCCAGGCTGGCAGCGCGCCGCCTGGCACGGCGGACAGTTTCCTGTAAGCCGTTCTGCGCGGATTCTATCAAGCGGACGGCGCCCGTTTTTCGGTCCTCGGGCGAAAAAGATCATGCGCGTAAAAAATGTCGCGGCGAATTTATTTCCCTGGGGGAAGTAACGGAATTGGCAAGCATAAGTTAATCAAATGTAAATAAATTTGAAATTGGGAGATATTGTGTAGCCGAAGTGGATCAAACACAGGTCCCCATCAATAGAATCTGCGCTCAGCCCGATTAGGGCACGGGAGTGGGAGCTCAATAAATGAACAAGACCGTCAAATACGCCGCAATTATTTCCGCCGCCTGCGCGGCTTTCGCCATGCGTCCTGCCTTGGCTTTCGACATCGGCGGTTTGGTCGGCGCCGGCAGCAAGATGGTGCAGGCCGCCACCTTGAGCGATGCCGACATCAAGACGCTGTCCGACAAGGCTTGCGCCCAAAGCGACAAGCAGGAAAAACTGGCGCCCGCCGGCAGCAAGTACGACGTGCGCGTGCAGAAGCTGGGTAAGCAGCTCGGCAACAATATCAACGGCCAGCCGGTCAATTACAAGGTCTACATCACCAAGGACGTCAACGCCTGGGCCATGGGCAATGGCTGCATCCGCGTTTACAGTGGCCTGATGGACATGATGACCGATGACGAATTGCTGGGCGTGATCGGCCACGAAATGGGTCACGTGGCACTGGGCCATAGCAAGAAGGCCATGCAGACCGCCTATACCGTATCGGCTGCGCGCGATGCCGCGTCGGCCGCCGGGGGCGCCACGGTTGCCGCCTTGAACAGCTCGCAACTGGGCGATCTGACGGAGAAGTTCGTCAATGCGCAGTTCTCGCAGTCCCAGGAAAGTGCCGCCGACGACTATTCGTTCGACCAACTGAAAGCGCGCGGCCTGCAGACCCAGGGTCTGGTCACGGCCTTCCAGAAGTTGGCCCAGCTGGACGGCGGCAAGAGCGACATGATGAGCTCGCACCCCTCGTCGACCAAGCGCGCGGAACATATCCAGCAGCGTATCGCCAGCAATAAATAAGCAGGCTTCGACAAGCGGGTCCGGCCTGCCGCGTCGGTCCTGCTTCGGTCCCGTATCCGCCCCGCGAATCGGGGTCATCGAGCCGGTCGGCCCCCCGCCATGGGGGGCTTTTCTTTTTCCGGTAAAATGGGCGGTTGATTCTTGACCCACCTTCGTCCATTCACTCGCAATATAGGTCTTTTCTAATGCAGCCTGTGGTTGAAACCCTCTCCGGCCTGGAGCGCCGCGTCGATCTGTCCGTTCCTCTGGCAGACGTCGAAAAAGAAGTTCAGGCGCAATTGAAGCGCGTTGCGCGTACCGCCAAGGTACCCGGTTTCCGTCCCGGCAAAGCGCCTCTGGCCATGCTCGAGCGCAGCCACGGCCCTGGCATCCGCTATGACGTCATCAATTCCTTGGTTGGCCGTGCTTTCGAGCAAGCCGTCGACGGCGCGCAACTGCGCATCGCCGGTTCGCCCAAGCTCGAACCCAAGACTGAAGGCGTGGCCGATGACGCGCTGGCCTTCAGCGCCACGTTCGAGGTCTATCCTGAAGTCGCGCTGCCCGACCTGGGCGCCCTGACCGTGACCCGTTTTGAAAGCCCCGTGGGCGACGCCGAAGTCGACCGCACGCTGGACGTCCTGCGTAAGCAGCGCGCTACCTACGAAGCCAGCGAAGGCCGAGCCGCCCAGGATGGCGACCGCGTGACCCTGGACTTCGCCGGCACCATCGACGGCGTACCGTTCGAAGGCGGCAAGGCTGAAGATTTCCCGTTCGTGCTGGGCCAGGGCCGCATGCTGCCCGAGTTCGAAGCCGCCGCAACCGGCCTGAAGGCTGGCGAAACCAAGGTGTTCCCGTTGGCTTTCCCGGCTGACTACCAGGGCGTCGAAGTGGCCGGCAAGACCGCCGAATTCACCATCACGGTCAAGGAAGTCGCGCAAGCCGTGCTGCCTGTCGTCGACGCCGAATTCGCCAAGTCGCTGGGCCAGGCCGAAGGCGATGTCGAAAAGCTCAAGGCTGACATCCGCGGCAACGTCGAGCGCGAAGCCAAGGTGCGCGTGCAGGGCCGGACCAAGACCAGCGTCATGGACGCCCTGGTCGAAGCCGCCAAGTTCGACGTGCCCAAGGCCCTGATCGATAGCGACGTGGAAACCCGCGTCGCCGCCGCTCGCGAGGAATTGAAGCAGCGCGGCATTCCCAATGCCGAGTCGGTACCGATCCCGCCCGAAGCTTTCAGCACCGAATCCGAACGCCGCGTGCGCCTGGGTCTGCTGGTGTCCGAACTGGTCAAGCAGAACAATCTGCAAGCCAAGCCGGAACAGGTGCGCACGCGCATCGAAGAGTTCGCGCAGAACTACGAAGAACCGGCCCAGGTCGTCAGCTACTACCTGGCTGACCGTCAGCGCCGCGCCGAAATCGAGGCGATCGTCGTGGAAGACAATGTGGTGGCACATGTGCTCGAAAAGGCCAAAGTGACCGACGAGCAACTGCCTTTCGATCAGTTGATGGGGATGGCTTGATGGAAAGATTTACCGATTTCTATGCGGCAATGCACGGCGGCGCTTCGGTGACGCCGACTGGCCTGGGCTACATCCCCATGGTCATCGAGCAGTCGGGGCGCGGTGAGCGCGCCTACGACATCTATTCGCGCCTGCTGCGCGAACGCGTCATCTTCCTGGTCGGGCCTGTCAACGACAACTCGGCCAACCTCGTCGTCGCGCAGCTGCTGTTTCTGGAGTCGGAAAATCCTGATAAGGACATCTCGTTCTATATCAACTCGCCGGGCGGGTCGGTGTACGCGGGCATGGCCATCTACGACACGATGAATTTCGTGAAACCGGATGTGTCTACCTTGTGCACCGGTCTGGCGGCCAGCATGGGCGCTTTCCTGCTGTCGGCGGGGAAGAAGGGCAAGCGTTACTCGCTGCCCAATTCGCGCATCATGATTCACCAGCCCTCGGGCGGTGCGCAGGGCCAGGCTACCGACATCCAGATCCAGGCGCGCGAGATCCTGGATCTGCGTAGCCGCCTGAACCGCATCCTGTCCGAAAACACCGGACAGCCCATCGAACGCATCGAAATAGACACGGAGCGTGACAACTTCATGTCCGCGGAAGATGCGGTATCGTATGGGCTCGTGGACAAGGTCCTGAACTCGCGTTCGGAAGAGCGTTAAGTTTTCGCGCGGGTCCTGGATCAAGCCGTCATATTTTTCGAGCCAGCGTAGCGCGGGCAGCCGTTGATTCGGCTGTTCGCCGTCACCAGAGATATTTATGCCTGAAAAAAAGGGATCGGCAGACGCAAAGGTCCTGCACTGCTCATTCTGCAACAAGAGCCAACACGAAGTCCGCAAGCTGATTGCGGGACCGTCGGTGTTCATCTGCGATGAGTGCATAGACCTCTGCAACGACATCATTCGTGAAGAGGCGCAGGCTACGGCACGGGCGGCTATCCGCTCGGAATTGCCCACGCCGGCCGAAATCAAAACTTTCCTCGATCAGTACGTGATCGGCCAGACCGGCCCGAAACGCTTGCTGGCGGTCGCGGTGTACAACCACTACAAGCGTATCCGCCACGGCGAACTGAAGGGCGACGAGGTCGAGCTGTCCAAGAGCAATATTCTCCTGATCGGACCGACCGGTTCGGGCAAGACGCTGCTGGCGCAGACGCTGGCGCGCATGCTCAATGTGCCCTTCGTCATGGCTGATGCGACCACGCTGACCGAAGCGGGTTATGTCGGCGAGGACGTCGAGAACATCATTCAGAAGTTGTTGCAGAATTGCAATTACGAGGTCGAGAAGGCGCAGCGCGCCATCATCTACATCGACGAAATCGACAAGATTTCACGCAAATCCGACAACCCGTCCATCACGCGCGACGTGTCGGGCGAGGGTGTGCAGCAGGCCCTGCTGAAGCTGATCGAAGGCACGGTTGCCTCGGTGCCGCCGCAAGGTGGCCGCAAGCATCCGAACCAGGACTTCGTGCAGGTCGACACCACCAATATCCTGTTCATCGTCGGCGGAGCTTTCGATGGCCTGGAAAAGGTGATTCGCGACCGTACGGAAAAGTCGGGCATCGGTTTCTCGGCTTCGGTACGCGCCAAGTCCGAACGTGGTGTCGGCGAACTGTTCAGTGAAGCCGAGCCGGAAGATCTGATCAAATTCGGCCTGATTCCCGAATTGGTTGGCCGTCTGCCGGTGGTCGCCACCCTGGACGAACTGGACGAAGCTGCCCTCGTGCAGATTCTTACCGAGCCCAAGAATGCGCTGCTGAAACAGTTCCAAAAACTGTTTGCGATGGAAGGGGCGGAACTGGATGTGCGTCCGATGGCTCTAAAGGCTATCGCACGTAAGGCGCTCAAGCGCAAAACCGGTGCCCGCGGCCTGCGTTCCATCCTGGAGTCGGCTTTGTTGGACACCATGTACGAGTTGCCTTCGCAGGGCAACGTCAGCCGAGTCGTTCTGGATGACAACGTCATCGACGGTGATGGCCAGCCACTGCTCATCTATGCAGATGAAGCCAGTCAGCCTGCCAAACCGGAACGAGGCGAAGTCCGCGACGCGGCTGCTTGAGTTCCTCTCGTGTGAAAAA
This sequence comes from Bordetella sp. LUAb4, assembly GCF_021325795.1. GTDB lineage: Bacteria > Pseudomonadota > Gammaproteobacteria > Burkholderiales > Burkholderiaceae_B > Bordetella_C. The sequence continues at coordinate 227,968 of NZ_JAHPZX010000005.1, forward strand.
CCCGTAGTGCTCTACGGGTTTTTTCATTCATTTTGCCGGGGTGGGGCCGCGGGCTTGAAAATTAAGCTATCGTTCCCATATCGGTCGTAACTGATGTTTGACAGGATCGTTCCTACGGGCACGCCGATAGCATCTCCGACTGTCATACCGAGGAATACTCTATGTCTGGTACGCAGACCCTGCCTTCCGAACCTATCGACCTGCCACTGTTGCCGTTGCGCGATGTAGTCGTGTTTCCGCACATGGTCATTCCTCTGTTCGTGGGACGTCCCCGCTCGATTCGGGCGTTGGAAGTCGCCATGGAAGCCGGCAAGAGCATCATGCTGGTTGCGCAGAAATCCGCTGGCAAGGATGATCCCTCGCCCGAGGATGTCTACGAAATTGGATGCGTCGCCGGTATTCTTCAAATGCTCAAGCTGCCCGACGGCACCGTCAAGGTGTTGGTCGAGGGCTCGCAGCGCGCACGCATCACCCGCATCGAGGACGTCGATTCGCACTTCACTTGCGAAGTCGTACCGATCGAGCAGGATGCTTCCCAGGGCTCGGAAACCGAAGCCTTGCGCCGCGCCATCGTGGCCCAGTTCGAGCAATACGTAAAACTGAATAAAAAGATTCCGCCCGAGATCCTGACCTCGCTGGCGGGTATCGACGATGCCGGCCGCCTGGCCGACACCATCGCCGCGCATCTGCCGCTCAAGCTCGAGCAGAAGCAGAAGATGCTGGAAATCTTCGGCACTGCCGAGCGTCTGGAAGGTCTGCTGACCCAGCTGGAAACGGAAATCGACATTCTCCAGGTCGAGAAGCGTATCCGTGGCCGCGTCAAGAAGCAGATGGAGAAGAGCCAGCGCGACTATTACCTGAACGAACAGGTCAAGGCCATCCAGAAAGAACTGGGTGAAGGCGAAGAGGGCGCTGACATCGAGGAGCTTGAAAAGAAGATCCTCGCCGCCCGCATGCCCAAGGACGCGCGCAAGAAAGCCGATTCCGAGCTGAAGAAGCTCAAGTTGATGTCGCCCATGTCGGCCGAAGCCACCGTGGTGCGCAACTACATCGACACGCTGATCAATCTGCCGTGGCGTAAGAAGAGCAAGGTCAACAACTCGATTTCCAACGCCGAATCGGTGCTGGACGACGATCACTATGGCCTGGACAAGGTCAAGGAACGCATCCTCGAGTATCTGGCCGTGCAACAACGAGTGGACAAGGTCAAGGCGCCGATCCTGTGCCTGGTCGGCCCTCCGGGCGTCGGCAAGACCTCGCTCGGCCAGTCGATTGCCAAGGCGACCAACCGCAAGTTCGTGCGCATGGCCTTGGGTGGCGTGCGTGACGAAGCGGAAATCCGTGGCCATCGCCGTACCTATATTGGTTCCATGCCGGGCAAGATCCTGCAGAACATGAACAAGGTTGCCGTGCGCAATCCGCTGTTCCTGCTGGATGAGATCGACAAGCTGGGCATGGACTTCCGCGGCGATCCTTCGTCTGCTTTGTTGGAAGTGCTGGATCCGGAACAGAACCACACCTTCCAGGATCATTACGTCGAGGTCGACTTTGACCTGTCCGACGTCATGTTCGTGGCGACCAGCAATACGCTGAACATTCCGCCGGCGCTGTTGGACCGTATGGAAGTGATTCGCCTGTCGGGTTACACCGAAGACGAGAAGGTGCATATCGCCAGTGACCACTTGCTGCCCAAGCTGTTGAAGAACAACGGGCTGAAGGATGGCGAGCTGTCGGTGGATGAATCGGCCTTGCGCGATATCGTTCGCTATTACACCCGCGAAGCCGGTGTGCGGGCGCTGGAGCGTGAGATTGGCAAGATCTGCCGCAAGGTCGTCAAGGAATTGCTGACCAAGCGAGATGCCGCGACGGAAAAGACCGGCAAGGGTGCCGCCGCGCCGGTCGCTCAGGGTGTGGTCGTCACGGCCGACAACCTGAACGATTACCTGGGTGTGCGCCGCTATTCTTTCGGCATGGCGGAGAAGGAAAACCAGGTGGGTCAGGTGACCGGTCTGGCCTGGACCGAGGTGGGCGGCGATTTGCTGACCATCGAAGTCGCCGACATGTCCGGCAAGGGCGCCATCCAGCGCACGGGTTCCTTGGGCGATGTGATGAAGGAATCGGTCGAAGCGGCCCGTACGGTAGTGCGTTCGCGCGCCCGCCGCCTGGGTTTTGCCGACAGCGTGTTCGAGAAGCGCGACATGCACGTGCACGTGCCGGAAGGCGCGACGCCCAAGGATGGTCCGTCGGCGGGTATCGCCATCACCACGGCCATGGTGTCTGCCTTGTCGGGTATTCCGGTGCGCGCGGACGTCGCCATGACGGGTGAAATCACCTTGCGGGGTGAAGTGCTGGCCATCGGCGGCTTGAAGGAAAAGCTGCTGGCCGCGCACCGTGGCGGTATCAAGACCGTGCTGATCCCGGAGGAAAACGTCAAGGATCTGGCGGAGATTCCGGACAACGTGAAGAACCATCTGGAAGTCGTGCCGGTGCGTTGGATCGACAAGGTGTTGGAACTGGCACTCGAGCGTGCGCCCGAGCCGCTGGCTGAGGAAGAATCCAAGGATAAGCCCTTGGTATCGGCCCAAGCTGCTGGGGAAGCCGCCGCCGATCCGGTGACGAAGCACTAAGCGTGGGGCAGGGGCTTCGGCCCCGTGCTCGCAAGCATCGCTTGCAAGCAACAACCCTGCAAGTAAAAAGGCGAACCTTGCGGTTCGCCTTTTTCTTTCGCCCGGTCCTGCCTTGATGCGCTGGGTTCATGCAGGGCCTTCACGCACTGCTTTCACCTCATGCCTTAATGCATGCCTTAATGCAAAGCCTGCGTGCGGATCAGTCCGACGGCGATGCCTTCCAGCGCGAACTCCTGGCCATTCTGCACAACGATGGTTTCGAAATCCGGATTCTCCGGTAGCAGCTGGATCCGGCCACCTTGCCTTTGCAGGCGTTTGACCGTGACGTCGTCGTCGATACGTGCCACGACGATCTGCCCGTCGCGCGCTTCACCCGCTTTCTTGACAGCCAGCAGGTCGCCATCCAGGATGCCGGCGTCACGCATGCTCATACCGCGCACCTTGAGCAGGTAATCAGGGCGTTGTGCGAACAGGCCGGGATCCACGCCGACATCGCGTTCGACATGCTCGGCTGCCAGGATGGGGCTGCCGGCGGCGACACGGCCTATCAGCGGCAGCAATAGTTGCGCCAGCGCGGGCATCGGCAGCATGGCTTGTACACCGGTGGGCGCTTCCTTCAAGCGGATTCCGCGCGATGCGCCGGCGGTGAGTTCGATCGCGCCCTTGCGTGCCAGGGCTTTCAGATGATCTTCCGCGGCATTGGGCGAGCGAAAACCCAGGGCCTGGGCAATTTCAGCGCGGGTAGGAGGAAATCCGGTGCTGGCGAGCGTCTGGCGGATCAGGTCGAGAATCTGCTGCTGACGTTCGGTGAGTTTGGTAGCCATGCGTCCGTCTCCAAGAATCTTCGGGCTGTATGGATATACAGCTCGGAATTTTGGGGGACATAGCTCGGAATTGCAAGCCTTTTTGCCAATGACTAACTGAAAAGGACCTGTGCAAGCCTATGCACAGGTCCTTTCGTCAGCAGTGCCGAGCCCTTCGATGACCCACAAAAACCCGGGGCGAAGGGCTATACCAGGCTTTCCGTGAAAACTCAGCCCTTCAACACCTCGGCGATGGCCTTGGCCACCTTGTCGATGTTGCCGCTGTTCAGCGCGGCCACGCAGATACGGCCGCTGCCGACCGCGTATACGCCGTGCTCTTCACGCAGGCGGTCCACCTGGGCCGAATTCAGGCCCGAGTAGGAGAACATGCCGCGCTGTTTGAGCACGAAGCTGAAGTCCTGGGTGGCGCCGGCCGCTTTGATCTTCTCGACCAGTTGCGCGCGCATCAGACGGATACGATCGCGCATGCCGGCCAATTCCTCTTCCCACAGCGCGAACAGCTCGGGCGAGTTCAGCACCGAAGCCACCACTGTGCCGCCGTGGGTGGGCGGGTTGGAGTAGTTGGTGCGGATGACGCGCTTGAGCTGGCTCAGCACCCGCGTGGCTTCGTCCTTGTTGCCGGCCACGGCCGTCAGGGCGCCGACGCGCTCGCCGTACAGCGAGAACGACTTCGAGAACGAGGAGCTGATCAGCATGGTGATGTCGAGATCGGCGAACAGGCGCACGACCGCGGCATCTTCCTGCAGGCCGTCGCCAAAGCCCTGGTAGGCAATATCCAGGAAGGGCACGAGGCCGCGTTCCTTGACGGTGGCGGCGATCTGCTGCCATTGCTCGAACGTGGGGTCCACGCCGGTCGGGTTGTGGCAGCAGGCATGCAGCACGACCACGCTTTGCGCCGGCATGGCTTTCAGGCTGGCCAGCATGCCCTCGAAATTCAGGCCACGGGTGGCGGCGTCGTAATACGTGTAGTTTTCAACGGTGAAACCGGCGCGCTCGAACAGGGCGCGGTGGTTTTCCCAACTGGGATCGCTGATATACGCCTTGGCGCCCGGCAGCAATTGGCGCAGGAAATCGGCGCCGATCTTCAGCGCGCCGGTGCCGCCCAGGGCCTGCACCGTCAGCACGCGGCCGGCGGCGGCCAGCGGCGAATCGGCGCCCAGCAGCAGGGCTTGCGCGCCCTTGTTGTAACCGGCAATCCCTTCGATCGGCAGGTAGCCACGCGCGGCGGCGGCTTCGATACGTGCCGTCTCCGCTTTGCGAACCGCGGCCAGCAATGGAATACGACCGGCGTCGTCGTAATACACGCCCACGCCCAGATTGACCTTACCGGGACGCGTGTCGGCGTTGTATTGCTCGTTCAGCCCCAGAATGGGGTCACGGGGGGCTAACTCTACGGAGTCGAAAAGAGTGGTCATCGGATCGAACAGAGGAAAACAGAGGAAGGGTGGACGCAGCGGGCAGTGCGGCGGATAATCAGGGGTTTGCCCTTGGACAGTCTAGCATGTCCTCTCCTGGATTCGTCGAGTACCCGAACAGCCCTTTTCAGCTGTTCCAGCCCTACCCACCGGCCGGTGACCAGCCCAATGCCATCGATGCGTTGACGCAAGGCGTGCAGGATGGCCTCATGTACCAGACGCTGCTGGGCGTGACGGGCTCCGGCAAGACATACACCATGGCCAACGTCATCGCCCGTCTCGGGCGGCCGGCCCTGGTGTTGGCGCCAAACAAGACGTTGGCGGCGCAGCTGTATGCCGAAATGCGCGAATTCTTCCCCCGCAATGCGGTGGAGTACTTCGTTTCGTATTACGACTATTACCAGCCCGAAGCCTACGTGCCGACGCGCGACCTGTTCATCGAAAAGGACTCGTCGATCAACGAGCACATCGAGCAGATGCGGCTGTCGGCCACCAAAAGCCTCCTCGAGCGGCGTGACACCGTCATCGTCGGGACGGTGTCGTGCATCTATGGTATCGGCAACCCTGGCGACTATCACGCCATGGTGCTCATCTTGCGCGCGGGCGACCGCGTGTCGCGGCGTGAGATTCTCGCCCGCCTGGTGTCGATGCAGTACACCCGCAACGATGCCGAATTCACGCGGGGCGCCTTCCGCGTGCGCGGGGAAACCATAGACGTCTTCCCGGCGGAAAGCGCCGAGCTGGCGCTGCGCATCACCCTGTTCGATGACGAAGTGGAAACGCTGGAGTTGTTCGATCCCCTGACCGGGAAGGTGCGGCATAAAGTGCCCCGCTTCACGGTCTATCCGGGCTCGCATTACGTGACCCCGCGTGACACCGTGCTGCGCGCTATCGAAACCATCAAGGAAGAGCTGCGCGAGCGTTCCAAGTTCTATGTCGATGACGGCAAGCTGGTCGAGGCCCAGCGCCTGGAGCAGCGCACCCGTTTCGACCTGGAAATGCTGCAGGAACTGGGTTTCTGCAAAGGCATCGAAAATTATTCGCGCCATCTGTCCGGTGCCGCGCCGGGCGATCCACCGCCCACGCTGATCGACTACCTGCCGAACGATGCGTTGATGTTCATCGACGAAAGCCACGTCACCATCGGCCAGTTGGGCGGCATGTATCGGGGCGACCGGTCGCGCAAGGAAACCCTGGTCAACTACGGCTTCCGCCTGCCGTCCGCGATGGACAACCGGCCCCTGCAATTGCAGGAATTCGAAGCACGTATGCGCCAGTGTGTATTCGTTTCCGCCACGCCGGCGGCCTACGAGCAGGAGCACGCGGACAACGTGGTCGAGCAAGTGGTGCGGCCCACGGGGCTGGTCGATCCTATCGTAGAGGTGCGCCCGGCGCGTACCCAGGTGGACGACCTGCTCGGCGAGATCAAGCTGCGCGTCGCCGTCAGCGAGCGCGTGCTGGTCACGACCTTGACCAAGCGCATGGCGGAGGACCTGACGGATTATCTATCCGAGCACGGCGTGCGCGTGCGTTATCTGCACTCGGACATCGACACCGTGGAACGGGTGGAGATCATTCGCGACCTGCGCCTGGGCACTTTCGACGTCCTGGTCGGCATCAACCTGCTGCGCGAGGGCCTGGATATCCCGGAAGTTTCCCTGGTGACCATTCTGGATGCGGACAAGGAAGGCTTCCTGCGTTCGGAACGCAGTCTGATCCAGACGATCGGGCGCGCGGCGCGCAACCTCAATGGCCGCGCCATTCTCTATGCGGATCGGGTGACCGATTCCATGTACCGTGCGATGGGCGAAACCGAACGGCGCCGCCAGAAGCAGGAAGCTTTCAACGCGGAGCACGGCATTACGGCGCGCAGCGTCACGAAGGCGGTGCGCGAGCTCATCGATGGAATAGTGGCGCCGCAGCAGCACTCCACGCTCGAGGACGCGTTGCCCGCATCCGTGCTGAAAGACGAGAAAGCCGTGGCGCGAGAAATCAAACGCCTGGAAAAGCTGATGATGGACCATGCGCGCAACCTGGAGTTCGAGCAGGCCGCGGCGGCACGCGATGCCTTGAATGCACTGAAGGATCGGATCTTGCTCGATGGGGCGGTATAGATCGAGCGGTCCGGACTTCTTGCCGATGTTCTTCTGTGTCAGCAGAATGTCAACTTCGGCCAGGGCAGGGATTCAGAGTATCAATCGATCCCTTAGTTTTTATTAATAAGTAATTAATTTTATTGGACTTATTCGCCTGAAGGCAGGCTTGATCCGATTGGCCGACCGGCAAAAAAAGCTTGCCTTCTTGCGGGTTTTCCCGCAGACTAGCGCACATGATGACCAAGGTACTTTTCGTTTGCAAGGGCAACATCTGTCGCTCGCCGAGCGCAGAAGGTGTGTTCCGTCAGCTGATTAATGACGCCGGACTCGGTGAAGTCGTGCGCGTCGATTCCGCTGGAACGCATGCTTTCCATATTGGCGAGGCGCCGGATGCGCGCGCCCAGGCGGCCGCTCGCAAGCGCGGCTATGAAATCAACCATCGCGAAGCCCGTCAGGTTTTGTCGGATGATTTTCGAGAGTACGACCTGATTCTCGCCATGGATTGGGAAGACTTGTCCGACCTGCAGCGCCAATGCCCCAAGGCCTATCAGCACAAGCTGAATCTGGTCATGCGCTTTGCGAACGAGTACGAAGAGGCCACCGTGCCCGATCCGTACTACGGCGGTCCGGAAGGTTTCGGCAAAGTCCTGGATTACCTGGAAGACGCCTGTCAGGGCTTGCTTGAACTGGTGCGCAAGCGCGCGACCCAGTATCAGGCAGCCTGAGGTTGAGCAAAGTAAGGTAGAGAACACCGGCTCCCGCGCAGCGTGCGCGGGGCAGGAATCGGACGGCGGCATCAGGCCGCCGTTTTCACGTCCGGACTCAGGACTTGGCCTTTCGGGTTCAAACGTGATGGCTCGGCTTGCAAGGTTACTTGCGGAAAAGGGTGCCTTCCGAGCGGCATGGCAGAGCTACCCTGGTATCGCCAGGGTTTCTGTACCAAATTAGTCGGGAATTGGTTATACTTGACGTAATTGCTCAGGTATTAGTTTTGCCCCCCCGGCTTACCTGTGCTTCCACCGGATTTTAGGAAACCCACCATGCGGTTGACCACCAAAGGGCGTTTCGCGGTGACTGCCATGATCGACTTGGCTATGCGGCAGCATAGCGGTCCGGTCACTCTCGCGGCCATCAGCCAGCGTCAGAATATTTCTCTCTCGTATCTCGAACAGTTGTTCGGCAAGCTCCGTCGCCACGAATTGGTCGACAGCGTGCGCGGCCCCGGCGGCGGCTATTCCCTGGCCCGCCTGGCGCGCAACGTTACTGTCGCGGACATCATTTTCGCCGTCGACGAGCCCTTGGATGCCACCAGTTGCGCCGGTAAACAAGACTGTACGAGCGGCAAGGACGGTAAGTCGGGCAAGTGCATGACCCATGAACTGTGGGCGACGCTCAACCGCAAGATGGTCGATTACCTCGACTCCGTTTCCTTGCAGGATCTGGTCGATCAACAGCGCGTGCGCCAGCTGCAAGAGGCGAACAACACCACCCAGAATTCCACGGTGCGCGTGAATCGCGTGCCCGGCAACACCAGCGGGGGAACGGCGACGCCCGCGCCCGGCGGTGCCGCGGCGGCTGCGTAAAGATATAAAAGATCAGGAGCTGTACGAAGATGACCACTCGTCCCATTTATCTCGATTATTCCGCCACCACCCCCGTCGATCCTCGCGTGGTCGACAAGATGGTGCCCTGGTTGTACGAAAATTTCGGCAATCCGGCTTCGCGTAGCCACGCTTTCGGTTGGGAGTCGGAAGACGCCGTCGAACGTGCCCGTGAAGAGGTTGCCAAGCTGGTCAATGCCGACCCGCGCGAAATCATCTGGACGTCGGGCGCCACTGAATCCGACAACCTGGGGATCAAGGGCGCGGCGAACTTCTACGCCGAGCGCGGCAAGCACATCATCACCGTGAAGACCGAGCACAAGGCGGTGCTGGATACCTGTCGCGAACTGGAGCGCCAGGGTTTCGAAGTGACCTATCTGAACGTGCTGGACAATGGTCTGATCGATCTGGACGTGTTCAAGGCCGCGCTGCGGCCGGACACCATCCTGGTTTCGGTGATGATGGTCAACAACGAAATCGGCGTGATCCAGGACATCGAAACGCTGGGTGAAATCTGCCGCGAGAAGGGCATCATTTTCCACGTTGACGCCGCGCAGGCGACGGGCAAGGTGGAGATCGACCTGCAAAAGCTGAAAGTCGACCTGATGGCGTTTTCGGCACACAAGACCTACGGTCCCAAGGGCATCGGCGCGTTGTATGTGCGTCGCAAGCCGCGCATTCGTATCGAAGCGCAAATCCACGGCGGTGGCCACGAGCGGGGTTTCCGTTCGGGCACGCTGCCTACGCATCAGATCGTCGGCATGGGTGAAGCCTTCCGTTTGGCGCGCGAGGAAATGGGTACCGAGAACGAGCGTATCCGCATGTTGCGTGATCGCCTGTGGGCCGGACTGTCGCAGATCGAGGAGGTCTACCTCAACGGCGACCTGGAGCAGCGCGTGCCGCATAACTTGAACGTCAGCTTCAACTATGTGGAAGGCGAGTCCCTGATCATGGCCGTCAAGGAGTTGGCGGTGTCGAGCGGGTCCGCCTGCACGTCCGCGAGCCTGGAGCCGTCCTATGTGTTGCGTGCCCTGGGCCGCAACGACGAACTGGCGCACAGCTCGATCCGATTCACCATCGGTCGCTTCACCACCGAGCAGGAAATCGATTTCACCATCGATCTGCTCAAGAGCCGTGTCGGCAAGCTGCGCGACATGTCGCCGTTGTGGGAAATGGCCAAGGAAGGCATCGACCTGAATTCCGTGCAGTGGGCTGCCCACTGAATCCAAGATATCGGTAAGCTTCGCCCGGTGCGAAGTGGGAGAAAACATCATGGCATATAGCGAAAAAGTTCTGGATCACTACGAAAACCCCCGCAACGTCGGTTCGTTCGAAAAGGGCGACAGCACGGTGGGAACGGGCATGGTGGGCGCGCCCGCCTGTGGCGACGTCATGAAGCTGCAGATCAAGGTCGGCGCGGATGGCGTCATTGAAGATGCGCGCTTCAAGACCTACGGCTGTGGTTCGGCCATTGCCTCCAGCTCGCTCGTCACCGAGTGGGTCAAGGGCAAGACGCTGGACGAAGCGATGAGCATCCGCAACACGCAGATCGCCGAAGAACTGGCCCTGCCGCCGGTGAAGATTCACTGTTCGATCCTGGCGGAAGACGCCATCAAGGCGGCTGTCCAGGATTACAAAGAAAAGCACTCGGTGAACTGATCATGGCTGTTACGCTCACTCAGCAGGCGGCGAACCACATCGACCGCTATTTGCAGCGCCGCGGCAAGGGTGTGGGCTTGCGCTTGGGCGTCAGGACGACCGGTTGCTCGGGCATGGCTTACAAGCTGGAATATGTGGATGCGCCGGATCCGGCCGACGAGGTGTTCGAAAGCCACGGGGTCAAGGTGTTCGTCGATCCCAAGAGCTTGTCGTACATCGACGGCACCGAGCTCGACTATGCACGCGAAGGCCTGAACGAAGGGTTCAAGTTCCGTAATCCCAACGAAAAGGCGACCTGCGGCTGCGGCGAGTCGTTCACGGTGTAGTGTTGGCCGCTGACGATCATTTCAGTTTGTTTGGCCTGCCGGCGCGTTTCGCGCTGGATGCCCAGGCCCTGGAGCAGTCCTGGCGCGCCGTGGCGGCGCAAGTGCATCCCGATCGCTACGCCACGGCGTCGGCCGCGGAAAAGCGGGTGGCCATGCAATGGGCGGCCCGTGCCAACGAAGCCTACCGGACGCTGCGGGATCCGCAGTTGCGCGCGCGCTACCTGTGCGAGCAGGCGGGCATCGACCTGCAGACCGAGAGCAACACCGCCATGGACCGCGCGTTCCTGATGCAGCAGATGGAATGGCGTGAAATGCTGGACGACGCCCGCGCTGACCGCGACAACGCGCACGCCTTCGATGCCTTACGCGGAGAATTGGCGCAAGCCGATGCGGCCATGCAGACGACCCTCACCGATTTGCTGGACACGCGTCATGATCACGCCGCGGCCGGCGCGAAAGTCCGGGAATGGATGTTCGTGCGCAAGATGAGCCAGGAAGTGGCGCAGGCGGTGCAGTCCGGGCATCCGGCCGATTAGCGACGACGGCTCCGCGGTGTCGCGGGGCTGTGCAACGGCGTTACGGTCCTGGCCGGCGCTGTTCAACGATACGAATCCATCATGGCTCTATTGCAGATTTCAGAACCCGGTGAATCGCCCGCGCCGCATCAGCGCAAGCTGGCGGTGGGCATCGACCTGGGTACAACCAATTCCCTGGTGGCGGCGGTGCGCAGCAGCGTGCCCGAAGTGCTGCCGGACGAGCAAGGGCGTGCCCTGCTGCCGTCCGCGGTGCGCTACCTGGCCGACGGGCAGCGCGTGGTCGGGTATGACGCCCTGACGGCGCAGGCCGAAGATCCGGCCAATTCCATTGTTTCCGTCAAGCGCTTCATGGGCCGCTCGGCCGACGACGCGCGCGCCAGCGGCGCCGCCTACGACTTCGTCGATGCGCCCGGCATGGCGCGCCTGCGCACCGTGCAAGGCGAGCTGAGCCCGGTCGAGGTGTCGGCACATATTCTGGAGCGTCTGCGCGCGCGTGCTGAAGCGGTACTGGGCGACGACCTCGTGGGCGCGGTGATCACCGTGCCGGCGTACTTCGACGACGCACAGCGCCAGGCCACGCGCGACGCCGCGCGGCTGGCGGGACTGAACGTGTTGCGCCTGCTCAATGAACCCACCGCGGCCGCTATCGCTTATGGGCTGGAGAATGCCGCGGAAGGGGTATATGCCGTTTACGACCTGGGCGGCGGCACGTTCGATATTTCGGTGCTGCGGCTGACCAAGGGCGTATTCGAAGTGATCGCCACGGGTGGTGATACCGCCTTGGGCGGCGATGATTTCGACGGTTTGATCGCGTCCCATGTGCTGGACGCCCTGGATGGCGCCGCCTGGTCGCGCCATGACCGGCGCGCGTTGACGGTTGCCGTGAAAGCCGCGCGCGAACGCCTGACCGATGTGGAGACCACCACGGTCGACGTGCGTCTGCAGGATGGCCGCCAGCTCAGCCACCCGCTGACGCGCGCGCAGTTCGAGGACATGGCTGCCGGGCTGATCGATCGTACGCTGGCCTGCGCGCGGCGTGCGCTGCAGGATGCGAATCTGCAGAAATCCGAGGTGCGCGGTGTGGTGATGGTCGGCGGCGCCACGCGCATGCCGGTCGTACGCCGCAAGGTGGGCGAATTCTTCGGCCAGACGCCATTGACCGATCTGGATCCGGATCAAGTCGTGGCGCTGGGCGCGGCCCTGCAAGCCAATCTGCTGGCGGGTAATCGGGCGCCGGGCGAGGACTGGCTGCTGTTGGACGTGATTCCGCTGTCCCTGGGCCTGGAAACCATGGGCGGGCTGGTCGAGCGCATCATTCCTCGCAACAGCACCATTCCCGTGGCGCGGGCGCAGGAATTCACCACCTTCAAGGACGGGCAGGGAGCCATGAGCTTCCACGTGCTGCAGGGCGAACGTGAACTGGTGAGCGACAACCGTTCGCTGGCGCGCTTCGAATTGCGCGGGATTCCACCTATGGTGGCCGGTGCCGCCCGCATCCGCGTCACCTTTCAGGTCGACGCCGATGGCTTGTTGGGTGTGACGGCGCGGGAACAGAGCACCGGGGTGGAAGCCTCCGTGACGGTGAAGCCGTCTTACGGACTGTCCGACGAAGAAATCACCCGCATGCTGGCCGACAGTGTGGACCAGGCCGATGCCGATGCGCAGGCGCGCATGCTGCGCGAACAGCAGGTCGAGGCGCGCCAACTGCTGGAGTCGGTACAGGCCGCGTTGGCGGCTGACGCCGATCTGCTGGACACCGACGAGCGTGCCAAGGTGGACGCCGCCCTGACCGGTGCCGCCGCGGCCCAGGAACTGACCGATGCCGACGCGGTGCGTGCCGCGGTACAGGCCTTGTCCGACGCCACCGAGGACTTCGCCGCCCGCCGCATGGACCGCAGCATCCGCCGCGCCCTGTCGGGCCGCAAGCTGGACGAAATCGCCTGAGTTTTTCATATGCCCAAACTTACCGTTTTGCCCCATCCCGACGTCTGCCCCAATGGCGCCGTCATCGAGAATGCCCCGCAGGGCGTGTCGATCTGCCGCGTGATGCTGGATAACCACATCGAACTCGAGCACGCTTGCGAGCTGTCCTGCGCCTGTACCACTTGCCACGTCGTTGTGCGCGAGGGATACAACTCCCTGGAAGATGCCACTGATTCCGAGGAAGATCTGCTGGACAAGGCCTGGGGCCTGTCGTCGACGTCGCGCCTGGCTTGCCAGGCCAAGATCGCCGATACCGACCTGACCGTGGAAATTCCCCGCTATACGATCAATCACGCCAAGGAGAACCATTGATGAAATGGGTCGATACGTATCAGATCGCCGAAGCCTTGTTCGACGTTCATCCGGACGTGGATCCGGCTACGGTGCGTTTCACGCAGTTGCGCGAAATGGTGATGGCGCTGCCGGGCTTCGAGGATGATCCCGCCCGTTCGGGGGAAAAGATCCTGGAAGCCATCCAGCAGGCCTGGATCGAAGAGGCAGCCTGAGGCAGCTATTCGAGGCAGGTGAGCGGGGCAGTCCTTCAAGACAGGTATTTGCCCGTGCGCGGCGGTATCATGCAGGCCGGCGGTCCCCCGAGGACAGCCGGCCTTTTTGCATTTCACCGGATGGACGTTAGCCTGGCCCAGGCGCTCCGGTGAAGCGTGGCGCTACTCTCAACCATCGAGCGATTCATGTCTCTTCCGACCCTGCGTTTTGGCTTGGCAGCGAACCGGCTGCATCACGAGGCGCCCAATGCGGCCCTGTTCGACTGGTTGCGCGGCTGTTCGGGTTCCATCCGCGAGATGGGCATCCAGCTTTACACCGTGGGCCGCACGCACGATGCCATTTCGCGCGAGGGCATGCTGCAAGGCTATTCCGGCCTGATTCGCTATCCGTATGGCCGGGAAGGCGGCTTGATGAAGCTGGTGGCGCGCGTGACGGAAGGGCGCGACGGCAGCCAGCCTTTCGATGGGGCCATCTATCTGATCGACCCGGTCGATCCTTCGTCGATCTTCCCCGAAGCATTGGCGCTCAAGCGCCAGTGCATCACGCATGGCAAGCCTTTCGTGTCCACGCTGGCGGGCGCCATCGAGTGGGTGGAGGTCGAGCGTGTGCTGGCGGGCCTGGCGCCGGATCCGGCCAGTTCGCGCCTGTTGGATTTCTCGCGCCAGACGATGGCCTTGATCGCGCACGACGCGTTGAAGGACCAGATGGTCGATTTCGCGGATACGCATTTCGATCTGTTGTCGCGTTTCGCGCGCCGCGTGGCTACCGGGACGACCGGCGGCCGCTTGAACGATTTGGCGTGGTCGCGTGGCTGGCCGTCGGACAAGCCTTGGGTGCATCGCTATCTGAGCGGACCCCTGGGCGGTGACGCGCAGATCGGCGAGCTGGTGCTGGAGCATCAGTGCCAGCGGGTGATCTTCTTCGAGGATCCCCATGTGGCGCGGCAGCACGAAGCCGATATCCAATTGCTTGAACGTGCGGTACGCGTAGTGACCGCGACGGCGTCCTGCGCCACGTCGCCCGCCGTCGCGCGCCGGTGGGCGCAGGCGATGGAGTTGCGGTTGCAACGCTTGGGCGGGTAGCTTGCTGCCGGCAAACTCCGCGGAGAGTGTTCTGTCCTGACCGACCGGGCCAGGCCAGACCGGACCAGGCGAGACCAGACCAGGCCAGGCCAGACCAGACCTGACCTGACCTGATCTGACCGGCCCGCATGGCTCCGCCAGAGACCTGCATCATGACCGGACGATCAAAGGCCACCCCTTGGGGTGGCCTTTTTACACCAAAGCCCTGTGCCGCCAGGCTCAGTCTTCTCGCCGCAGGTGCGGGAACAGAATGACGTCGCGGATGCTGGGGCTGTCGGTCAGCAGCATGACCAGGCGGTCGATGCCGATACCGCAACCTCCAGTGGGAGGCATGCCGTACTCGAGCGCGCGGATGTAGTCGGCATCGTAGAACATGGCTTCCTCGTCGCCGGCGTCCTTGGCTTCGACCTGGGCGCGGAAGCGCTCGGCCTGGTCCTCGGGATCATTCAACTCGGAAAAGCCGTTGGCGATTTCGCGGCCGGTGATGAACAGTTCGAAGCGCTCGGTGATGCCTGCACGGGTATCCGACGCACGTGCCAGCGGCGAAACCTCGATCGGGTAGTCGATGATGTAGGTCGGCTGCCACAGCTTGGCTTCGGCGGTTTCTTCGAACAGCGCCAATTGCAGCGCGCCCAGGCCGGCCCGCGCCAGCGGCGCATTGTCGACGTTGGCACCCAGCTTCTTCAGCTCGGCCCGCACGAAGGCGGCATCGTCGAGTTGCGCCTGGGTGTAGCCCGGCGCGTACTTGAGGATGGCCTCACAGATGGTCAGGCGGTCGAAGGGACGCGACAGATCCAGTTCGCGTTCTTGATACGTCAGTACGGCGCTGCCGGTCGCGGCGATGGCGGCCTGGCGGATGACTTGTTCGGTGAAGTCCATCAGCCAACGGTAGTCCGTGAAGGCCGCGTAGAACTCCATCATCGTGAATTCGGGATTGTGCCGCGGGCTGACGCCTTCGTTGCGGAAATTCCGGTTGATTTCGAATACGCGCTCGAAACCGCCGACGATCAGGCGCTTCAGATACAGTTCGGGCGCGATGCGCAGGAACATCTGCATGTCCAGCGCATTGTGGTGCGTGACGAAAGGCTTGGCCGCCGCACCGCCGGGGATGGGGTGCAGCATGGGCGTCTCGACTTCCAGGAAGTTGGCGTCGAGCATGAACTGGCGGATGCCGCCGATGGCCTTGCTGCGCGCGGCGAACGTGCGGCGCGTTTCTTCAGTCATCATCAGGTCGACATAGCGCTGGCGATAGCGCAGCTCCTGGTCGGCCACGCCGTGGAACTTGTCCGGCAAAGGACGCAGCGACTTCGACAGCAGACGGGCCTGCGTGGCGTGGATGGACAGTTCGCCCTTGTTGGTCTTGAAGATAGTGCCTTCGACCGCGATGATGTCGCCGATGTCCCACTGCTTGAAAGCCGCGTAGGGCTCTTCGCCCAGCGTGCCGCGGTCCAGATAGATCTGGATGCGGCCGGTGGCGTCCTGCAGCGTGGCGAAGCTGGCCTTGCCCATGACGCGCTTGAGCATCATGCGGCCGGCTACCTTGGCTACGCGGGCCGTGGCGGCCAGCGCTTCCTGGTCCTTGTCGCCGTATTCGGCGTGCAGTTCGTCCGCGTGCGCATCGGGCACGTAGTCGTTGGGGAAGGCGACGCCGGTTTCACGCAGCTTGGCAAGCTTGGCGCGGCGCTCGGCGATCAGCCGGTTTTCGTCTTGCGCGGGGTTGGCGGTCGAAGTATCGGTCATGGCAAGGTTCAGTCGTAATTACGGATGTCGTCGATTTCGGTCTGGCCGAAATCGTCACGGTCGAGATAGGCGGCGATCCGCGCGGCGACGTTGGCCGGCGCGGACAGCTTGCCGCTGGCGTGCATGTCCTGGAAGCGTGACAGGGCAGGGAAGGCGGCGGGATCGCTGCCGCGGATGGCCACCTGCATGTCCGTGTCGACGACGCCGGGGGCGAGCGATACCACGCGCGCGCCGTCGGCGCCTTGTTCCTGCTTGAGGACCCGGGTGTACATGTCCAGTGCCGCCTTGGTGGCACAGTAGACACCCCAGCCCGGGTTGGGGTTGCGGCCGGCGCCCGAGGAAATGTTGAGAATGCGACGGTCGGCCTTCAGCCCCTGGGTCGCCGTCAGGAACCGCGTGGTCAGCAGCATCACGGCGGTGACGTTCAGATTGAATGCGGTAGTGATGGCGGCGGCATCGTCCAACTGATCGCCGCGGGCCACGGGCTGTACCGTGCCGGCATTGTTGATCAACAGGTACCGGGCCGCGTCGCGCGGCAGGGCGGCGGCGACGCGCGCGCCGGCGTCGCTGGCCGCGGCCAGGTCGGACAGGTCGACGTCGATCTGCGTCAGTGTGGCGCCTTGGGCCTCGGCGTGGGCTTGCAACTCGGGGTCGGTACGGCGCGCCAGCGTGATCAATTGCACGCCGGGTTTGGCGAGAGCACGGGCCAGGGCGGCGCCGATGCCGCGCGAAGCGCCGGTGAGGACGACAGAGGTTGGGGTCATGCCGGGTCCTTGTTGTTCTGACTGAAAGGAAAATCGTCGTGCGAAGCCGCCGGCACGGCGCCTTGCGGCGCCGCGGCCGGTCTTAAACCGCTTGCTTCAAGCTGGCCTGGATGAAGGGATCGAGGTCGCCGTCCAGCACTTTCTGGGTGTTGGAGATTTCCACGTTGGTGCGCAGGTCCTTGATGCGGCTCTGGTCCAACACGTAGGAACGGATCTGGTGGCCCCAGCCCACATCGGTCTTGGAGTCTTCCAGTTTCTGTTGTTCCGCCATGCGGTTCCGCATTTCCAGCTCGTACAGGCGCGATTTCAGCATCTGCATGGCTTCGGCGCGGTTACGGTGCTGGGAGCGGTCGTTCTGGCACTGCACGACGATGCCGGTCGGGTTGTGCGTGATACGCACCGCCGAGTCGGTCTTGTTGATGTGCTGACCGCCGGCGCCGCTGGCGCGATAGGTGTCGATGCGCAGATCCGCCGGGTTGACGTCGACTTCGAAGGATTCATCCACCTCGGGGTAGACGAACACGCTGGCGAAGGAGGTGTGGCGGCCGCCCGAGGAGTCGAACGGGCTCTTGCGCACCAGACGGTGCACGCCGGTTTCCGTGCGCAGGTAGCCGAAGGCGTACTCGCCTTCGATCTTGATGGTGGCGGATTTGATGCCGGCCACTTCGCCTTCCGATTCTTCCAGGATTTCGGTCTTGAAACCCTTGCGCTCGCAATACTTCAAGTATTGGCGCAGCAGCATGGACGCCCAGTCCTGCGCTTCGGTGCCGCCGGCGCCAGCCTGGATGTCCAGGAAGCAATTCAGCGGATCGGCGGGATTGGAGAACATCCGCCGGAATTCCAGCCCTTCCAGCTTTTGCTGGAAAGCGTCGGCGTCGAGTTCGATGGATTCGAGCGTGGCATCGTCGGCGTCAGCCGCGGCGAGTTCGAACAACTCGTTGGAGTCGGCCAGGCCGCTGCCCAGCGCGGACAAGGTGCCAACGACGTCTTCGAGGCTTTTCTTTTCGCGGCCCAGATCCTGGGCGTGCTTGGGATCGTTCCAGACTTCGGGGTTTTCCAGCTCGGCGTTTACGACCTGGAGGCGCTCATCTTTGGCATCGTAGTCAAAGATACCTCCGAAGTGCTCGTTCGCGCTCGGCGTAGTCGGCGAGTCGGGCGGCGAGCTGGTTCTGGCGTTCGGCTTCCATGGCAATCCTAAGGCTGTCTTATTGACTAAACCCGCCATTTTAGCCTGCCTTGGCGGCGGGCAGGGATGAGGAGTGGAACTGGCATTGTCAGCGGCGGTGACGGTAGCGGGAGCAGGGCCGGGCCAGGGCGAGGGCAGGGCTTGGAGGTCCAGGAAGATGCCGGTCGAAATTTGGGAAATTTCCTGGTGATGCGGCGTGGGAATCTGAAGCCTGGCATCCCGCAGGGAAGGCACTCTTGCGGAGTGTGCATTTCCGTTATGCCGAGTAGGTTATTTGGCGCCGCCAAGGGTGATAGAGGCCAGCGCCTGGCTGATCGGGGAAGTGTTTTATGGATTCAGGATGCAGAGGTTGATTATGGGCTACGACATCGAAATGCCAGGGCGGTTGGCTTCTCTTTTCTTGCAGGATCAGGATACAGGGATAGACGTGCTGCCGGCGGTAGGCAAAGCCCGTTTGAATGAAGATCTGGTTTTTCATCCCTCCGACGGATCATCGCGCCTGGCCGAAAAGGCCAAGCCTGGACTCAGCGACATAAGCGCCGGCAAAAAGAGCAAAGGCAAAAAGACGTTCGTGGTGACACGGGTCGATGGCGACGCAGCGCTGCCGATAGCCGCGCCTGCCGGCCAGTCCGTTGGCGTGGCCATTGCCCCTACGCAAGCCCACGCTGTGCGGACGGCGGTCGCGGTCGATGCCGTGGGGGCGAGCAAGGACAAGGGCATCAAGAACAAGATCCAAGCGCTGTATCGATCGCTGGTCGGGTGGCTGGAAGGCAGGCATGCGCGCAAAGCGCGCGCGCGGCTGGAGCCTGCGCTGAACGTCCAGCAGTTGGATTGGAGGGGGCTCGAAGAGGTGGCCAGTCGCACCAAGCTGCGCTATGGGAAGCTCGACCATCTTGTCGAACGGGCCTTGAAGGGCATGGACCAGGAGACGTTGCTGGCGCTGCGGCAGCAGGTCGACGCGCTCGACATCGAGCAACTGGAGGAAGAGGTCTACCGCGCCAAGCCCATCGCTGAGCAATGGAAGATGTATCAGCGCAGGCAGATCAAGTGGATGCCTATGAACCCTGACTTGTATGCCCCGCTGGGCCCGACAGGCGAATTCCTGCCGCCTACCTTGCTGGATAACGGGAATTTTGAAGTGGTCAAGGACTTGCGTCGCGCGCTGCTCGCTGTGATCGATAGACCCGCGGAGCTCGAAAAGAGAGCGGCGGAGTGGGCGTTGCTTTTGGAGCAAGCGAGCGAGGATGAGTTGGTACCAGCAAACGCGGCGGCGCCAGCTGCCTGACGCCAAGGGCAGGGTTCCCGTGGCGGCGCCGCTGCCGCTGTCGATGCCGACGGCGGGAATGCCCACTTCGGGGTTATGCCGATCTGATGCAGGACCGCCGGCGGTGCGTGGGTGACGAGCAGCGCGCGCCGGCTTTTCTTTTTTCTCGTTAGTACATTGACTTCAAGGAATCCTCACGATGTCTCCCATCGCCCACGATACGCTCGCGCATAGTAATAGCCGATTCGGCCAATTGCCGGATGCCGGCAGCGCACCCGACGCGGTGCCTGTTGGCGCTGCGGTCTTGGGCGCAAAGCGGGGAGCCGGTGTGGACGAGGGGCGCGCTGCCAAGCTGCCACGCAAAGACAGCGGATCGATGTCGCCTGCTGTCACGCGTCTTCTGCGCGCGAAGGATAGGCCGCCGCGCGTGGTCGAAAGCGAAATCGGCGTCGTTGCGGGCGCTTTTCAACCTGTGCACAGGCAGGATCTGTCGTTGAGCCAGAGAGTCAAGCTGTTCGTCACCTTGCTGAGAAATATATTCAATAAGGACGCTTATTCCAACTGGATGGAACAGCGCTACGAAATGCCTAACCGGGACAAATTCGAGCAGTTGCTGGATCACCTCGACAGCTGCAAGACTTTGACGGCGCGGGATCTGGAAAACCTTCGTGGCAGTTTGAAGGGGCCGGTGGCGCAGCCCGATTACCTGGCTCGCATTGCCGTGGGACAAGTCCAGCGGATGGGCGATGCGCAGACGTTGCGCCTTTTGAAGGAGCACCTCGAGAAACTGCAAGGCGCTGGGGAGCCGACCGGAAATGACGGCTTCAGCGGTGCCGAGGCCAGCGCTGTCGAACCCGGTGTTGCGGTCTTGGGCGAGGCGTTGTCAGCGGATATCAGCAACTTCTGCAAGTCAGTGTTGACGGTCGTCAGCACGAGTCTGGCACGGGTGGAGGCGCAAGCCGAGTTGGAGAAGAAGAAAGCCGGGCTTGACCGCACGATGTCGGAGCTTGCCACCAGCCTGGGAGAGACGAACCGGAACGTATATATAGAGCGGTGCCAAAAATTGCTGTCCTCGCTGAACGAGCAAGTCCGCGCCTACGAGGACGACAGCGCCGCGTTGCAAACGCGGCATCGTCAGTTCGGCCAGAAAGTGGAGATACCTCCGCTGGCGCTGGACCGGGCTGTGCTGGATAACGCGCTGCTGAAGCTGTTTGGCGATACCAGTGTCAATGACGCCTATTCGGCGAGCGCTATCGACAACACTCACTCGCTGGTCCTATCCAATGTGGTGGGGAGGCAAACATGGCTGGTGGGACTCCTTGAAAAACTGGTCCCCTACTCGGATTTGCTCTCTCAGAAGGCAGGCGAGTTGGCGCGGGAACGGTATGCGGCGCATGAAGCGGCGGGGGCCGAGGCCATCCGCGACATCATGGCCGGGGTCTCCATGAGCGGCGTATCCGGCGACGCTAGAGATCTGCGTAGTCTGGCGGGCAAGCTGCGCCGCGTGCTCAATGTCATCCGCTATACCACCGACAAGCGAGCAGAGCTGCTCGGGCGATCGGACGGAATCGACCTATGGGACATCCCACCTGCGCTGGTAACGGCTTTCCGTGCCCACCATGGCCTCGAAACGCCAGGGCAAGAATTGGCGTTTGGTGTGTCGAAGCTACGTACCGCTTTGTACGGCCGTCAACTGCCTGGTGTCGTCAGGCAAGTGGTGCCGACCGATGCCCACTACATGTTGGGTTGGTTGTACGACTTGATTTGTGAACCGTTCGAGAACGATATTCTTCCGATCTTGCGCGAAGAGGACGAACGCGCGTGGCGTGACGCCTTGGTCTGCGAATTGGGATTGGTCATGAATGACGAGAATGAGCGGGTGCTTATCCGTGAGACACTGCATCTTCAAGACGCGTTCCGGCCGTATTCGGAAGGTGCCAAGGCGGCCAACGAGATTAAGCCACACGATTGGATAAGCTGGGGGGCGGGGCCCGATTCATCGGCTCCCAAGCATGAGATTTCCAAGTGGTTCAAGTTCGACGTCATCGATCGATCCAAATATCGATTCGCGCTGAGGGGCGTAGACGCGAATGGACAGCGGGTCCTTGCTTCGATGCAGGGCGGGCTGGGGCACGAGTCCGAGATCGATGATTTCCTGACTGCCATGGAGAAAGTGCGTCCTGGTTCGGTGAGGCAACTCATGCCTTATATGGATCAGGCGCAGTTCGCTTTCATATCGCTCGGTTTGCAGCAAGCGGAGGCTATCCATAGCCCACCTGGAAACGGATATTCGGGCGTGTCGTTTGAGATCGATATGCGGCCTAACGGCGATACCTTGATAGAGATCGAGGCGCGGTACGATGCGATGGCAAACGTAAGCAAATTATTGCCTTCCGGCGTGCAGGACGGTATCCAACTGGATCCTGCTCAAAGCAGGGCCATGTTCCGTAAGTGCATCCTTGTCTCGCACTATCCGGACGGGCGGCCTGAAGTGCGTCAGTTGGGGCCGGTTGCGATGTCGATGACGGTGGTGCCGCTCCAGCAAGCGGCCGCTACGGCGCAGGCGAACATGGTGGCAGCAGAAACGCCAGACGATATGGAGGCTCTCGACGATTCCTGGGATCATGTCAACCACGCCTCACTCACGCCCTATGACGGATCCGATGCGAGGACCGTTGCGGACGATGACTCTGTACTGGACCAGTCTTTCTCCCTGGTCGAAGCCGCTGGCGCATGAATGGAGCAATCCGCTGCCCTGAGCCACTAAGGTAGGTCCGCGGCGCCTACTCACCTCCGATCCCGCCGCGGCTCGCGGCGGATTTGCAACAGCGCAGGGCGGCAACGGCTGGGCCGCGCCTGGCGCTGGTGCTAAATTCCGCCAGGAAAGAAAAAAATGGCGCTTCAGGCGCCATGCCCGAAAAGGCGCCAGCGGCGCTGGGAGACCGTCCATCGCGGCGGTTCTTTATAAAAGAGAGGAGACGGTATGGAGAACGTTGCAACGCCGGGGCAAGCCCCGGCTTCCGTGAGCACGGAAGACAGGCTTTATCGCAAGGTCACGTTACGGCTGGTGCCTTTCCTGGTGCTTTGCTATGTCGTCGCGTATCTGGACCGCGTCAACGTCGGCTTCGCCAAGCTGCAGATGTTGTCGGACCTGAAATTCAGCGACACGGTTTACGGGCTTGGCGCAGGGATATTTTTTCTGGGCTATTTCCTCTTCGAAGTGCCCAGCAACATTATTCTGCACAAGGTGGGTGCGCGGCGTTGGATCGCGCGCATCATGATCACCTGGGGCATCATCTCGTCGGCCATGATTTTCGTGACGACGCCGGCGATGTTCTATGGCCTGCGCTTCCTGCTGGGGCTGGCCGAAGCGGGGTTCTTCCCCGGCATCATTCTTTACCTCACCTATTGGTTTCCCCACGCACGGCGTGGGCGCATCACCACGTTCTTCATGACGGCGGTGCCGCTGTCGGGCCTGATCGGCGGACCGATTTCGGGCTGGATCATGCACACCTTCCATGGCGATCACGGCATGGCCGGCTGGCAGTGGCTGTTCCTGCTGGAAGGCATTCCGTCGGTCATCATCGGCGTGATCGTGCTGCTGTGGCTGGATGACCGCATCAGCCATGCCAAATGGCTGACCGATAGCGAGAAAGCCGTGCTGACGCGCAATATCGAAGCCGAAGAACGCGCCAAGGAAGATCCGCCCATCCGCGAGGCAATGACCAAGCCACGGGTGTGGGCCATGGCCAGCATCTATTTTTCTTTCGTCATGGGCCTGTATGGCGTCGGCTTCTGGATGCCGACCCTGATCAGCAATACGGGCGTCAAGGACCCCTTGGCGATTGGTCTGCTGACCGCGATTCCCAATCTGTTCGCGGTGGTGGGGATGATCATCATCTCGCGCAACTCGGACCGCAGACGTGAGCGGCGCTGGCACCTGGCCATTCCGGCGCTGGTCGGTGCGGTGGGGTTGGTGGGTTCCGCCATCTGGGCGGGCAACACGTGGCTGGCCATCGTGTCGCTGACGCTGGCGAATATCGGCATCTGCACCGTCCTGCCCTTGTTCTGGAGCCTGCCGACGGCCTTGCTGGGCGGCACCGCGGCGGCCGCGGGCATCGCCTTGATCAATTCGGTGAGCAATCTGGCCGGTTTCATCAGTCCCTATCTGGTGGGCTGGCTGAAGGACACCACGGGGTCGACCAGCACCGGTATCTATGTGCTGGCGGCCTGCCTGTGTGTGGGCGCATTGGTGGCGCTGGCGCAGCCGGCGCGTTTGGTGAATCGCTGACGAGGCAGCGCGCGCAGCGAGTCAGGATGCGTGTTCGATGACCAATTGCACGGACACCATGCCGTTCCAGATGTTCTGTTCCAGGCGATACGCCACATCCACCGTATCGGGCAGTCGTTCGGCGTGGCCGAACCAGATGGCTTCAAAGCGCTGCTGGCCGCGTTCCAACGATAGCTTCAGATGCTTCTCGCCCAGCAAGCGCTGGCTGCGCACCTGAAAGGTGTCGAAGAACAGCGGCGCGGCGAAGCCGGAACCCCATACCTGCTGCTGCAACAGGCCCGCGACGTCGGCGTTGGCATAGCCCGACTCCAGCGAACCATCGGTTTCGATGACCGGCTCGAAGCTGTCGCGGCCGGTCAGTTCGCGCACGGCCGCGTCGAAGGCCGGGCCGAACTGCGCCAGGCCTTCGCGGCCCAGCGTCAGGCCGGCTGCCATGGCGTGGCCGCCGAACTTGCGTATCAGGCCGGGATGCCGCTTGGACACCAGGTCCAGCGCGTCGCGCAGATGGACGTCGGGAATCGAGCGGCCGGAACCACGTAGTTCATCATCGCCCGCCGGCGCGAACGCCAGGGTGGGACGCCAGTACTTTTCCTTCAGGCGCGAGGCGACCAGGCCGACCACGCCTTGGTGCCAACTGTCGTCATACACGCAGACCGTGGCGCCGACCACGTCAGCGCTGGTCTCCAGGGAAGCCAGCGCCTGTTCGCGCATGGTGGTTTCGATCGTGCGGCGCTCGCGATTGATGGCGTCGAGCTGGCGCGCGATGTCCAACGCTTCGCCTTCGTCGTCGGTGGTCAGGCAGGCGATGCCCAAGCTCATGTCGGCCAGCCGCCCGGCGGCATTGATGCGTGGGCCCAGGGCGAAGCCCAGGTCGAAGCTGTTGGCATTGCGGGGCTCGCGCGCGGCCACCGCGAACAGTGCCCGCAGCCCGGCCTGCATGCGGCCGCTGCGCATACGCTGCAGGCCTTGCGTGACCAGCAGGCGATTGTTGGCGTCCAGCTTGACGACGTCAGCCACGGTGCCCAAGGCCACCAGGTCGGACAGCGCATCCAGGCGCGGGCCGCCATCGGCGGGAAAGACGCCACGCCGGCGCAGCTCCGCGCGCAAGCCCAGCATCAGGTAGAAAATGACGCCGACGCCTGCCAGGTTCTTGGACGGAAAGCCGCAGCCGGGCTGGTTGGGATTGACGATGGCCAGGGCGTTCGGCAATTCGTCGCCGGGCAGGTGGTGGTCCGTGATGACCACGTCCATGCCGGCCGCGTTGGCCGCGGCAACACCGTCGACGCTGGCGATGCCGTTATCCACGGTCACCAGCATGTCGGGCTTGCCGGCGGCATGGCGGCAGGCCAGTTCGACCACCGCGGGCGACAGGCCGTAGCCGGTCTCGAAGCGGTTGGGCACCAGGAAGTCGACCGTGGCGCCCATCATGCGCAGGGCGCGCAGGCCAACCGCGCAAGCGGTGGCGCCGTCGCAGTCGTAGTCGGCCACGATAAGCATGCGGCGGCCTTGCTGGATGGCATCGGCCAGGACGCGGGCGGCGTGTTCGCAGTGCGTCAGGCCAGCGGGGGGCAGCAGGGCGGGCCAGCCCAGGCGGATGTCATCGGGATGCGTGACGCCGCGGGCGGCCCAGAGGCGCGCCAGCAAGGGGTGGATGCCCGCGGCTTCCAGCACACGGGTGATTTGAAAATCGGCGGGACGTACGGTCAGGCGCGGGGGGACCACCAGGCGCTCCAGTTCTTTGCGGACGAGGGTAGCCATCCCAGGAGGCGGCTACGCGGTTTCAGGGTGAGGTCGACGCGGCGGTCGCGTCCGAGCAGCAGCAGTTCGACCGGCCGCAAGGGCAGGCCGCGGACGTCGGATAGCGGCCGGAGCACGCGCGAGTCCATGTGTTGCAAGGCGTTCAGCCAGGTTCCCCAGTCTTCGGCGGCGAAGGCGGGCAACAGGTCTTCGATGAGTTGGGTTTGTTGCGATGAGGGGGCAACGGACATATCACGCCAGGGCGCCGCCCCGCCGTACAGCCATAGCGTATTGACGGGTGGCAGGCCGCGCTCGGCGCGGGCTTCGTTGACCGGATGGTCATGCCAGACCATCTGGATCTCGTTCATCAGGCGACGCCAGGGACGTACGGCGGCATCCTGGTTCCACCAGCCGGACAGGGACTGGCCGCCAACGGCAGCGGGGCTGGCGATGCGCGGGTGCAAATCGGCCGGCAGTTGTACGCGCCAGCGGCCGGGTTCCAGAGGCTGGGCGGCGAAGCCGGTGCCTTCGAACAGCGGTTGCGCGGCGGCGAACAGGGCAGCGCCTTCCTCCGCGTTCAGCGCCAGCGCTTCGAGCGGTAACAGGTTGGCGCTTTCGGTGCTCAAGGCCACGTGAGTCAGGTCGGCGATCCAGACGGGGGCCGGGCCAGCCGCCGGGCTCGTCTCAAAAGTCGTCTCAGCGTTCCGCTTGGCGGCGGTCGAGCCGGGTGCCAGCAGCGGACCCAGGCCGGCACCGATCTGCTGTCCAGGCGCGGGCTGGAAGCCGGCCCGTTCCAACTGCCACGCCTCATAGGGCGTACAGCCAGCCTCGTGGGGATCGAAATGGCTGGCACGGGCGTCGGCGGCCCGCAGCCAGGCGTGCAGGGTAGGGGCGGTACTGGGCAGCCGTTTGGCCAGTTCGTCCGCGATGGGCGGGCTGGCCGGCAAGGCGCCGGGAAGGACAATAAGCATGGCGGGATTGTAGTGCGTGGTCGAAACCCTGCCATCTACACACCCTCACATATATTTGCAAACAAGGCGGAGTTGGGACTGGCGGCCTCGATCCGAAATGCCATAATGCGCGGGTGCTGAAAATACCCTACGAATTTTGGATCGGCGCCCGCTATGCGGGTATGGCCCGGATCACCAAGCGTCGCGGCCGCCGCGATCGTTTTATCTCGTTCATCGCCGCCAGTTCGATGGCGGGCATCGCCCTGGGCGTGGCGGCGTTGATCGTCGTGCTTTCGGTCATGAACGGCTTTCAGAAGGAAGTGCGCGACCGCATGCTGTCGGTGCTGCCGCACATCGAGCTCTATGTGCCGGGCGCGGACTCCGAACGCGTGCTGGGGCAATGGCAGCAGATCGCCGAAGCCGCCGAGCGCAACAAGGAGGTCAAGGCCGCCGCGCCCTTCGTCGCCGCGCAAGGCATGATCGTACGGGGCCAGAGCCTGCACGGCGTGCAGGTGCGCGGTATCGCGCCGGACCTCGAAGGCAAAGTCTCCGACATCCCCAAACAGATGGTGGCCGGCAAGCTGGACGATCTGAAGCCGGGCGCTTTCGGCGTGGTGCTGGGACGTGACCTGGCCAGCAGCATGGGCCTGAATGTGGGCGATACCGTGTTGATGCTGGCGCCGCAAGCGTCGGTCAGCCCGGCCGGTTTCGCGCCGCGCATGCGGCAGTTCACGGTGGTGGGCATTTTCTCTTCAGGGCATTACGAATACGACTCTTCGCTGGCCTTCGTCGACAACCAGGACGCCGCGCGCGTGTTCCGTGATACCGGCGTGGCCGGCGTGCGGCTGCGCATCGCCGATATGCAGCAGGCGCCCGAGGTGGCGGCGCAACTCCAGCAAAGCCTGCCGCGCTACGTCAGCGCCAGCGACTGGACGCGCAACAACCGCACCTGGTTCGCTGCCGTGCAGACCGAAAAGCGCATGATGTTCCTGATCCTGGCCTTGATCGTGGCAGTGGCGGCGTTCAACCTTCTGTCCTCGCTGGTGATGGCCGTCAAGGACAAGCAATCGGACATCGCCATTCTGCGCACCCTGGGTGCCAGCCCGGGTGAGGTGGCGCGTATCTTCCTGGTGCAGGGCGCGCTGATCGGCGTGGTGGGCACCATCGTGGGTGTCTTGGGCGGCATGCTGCTGGCCTATAACATCGACGTCATCGTGCCTTTCATCGAGCGTCTGTTCGGCGTTCATTTCCTGCCGCGCCAGGTCTATTTCATCAGCGAGCTGCCGTCCGATCCGCAATCCGCGGACATCATCAGCATCGGCGTGACCTCGCTGGTGCTGTCCCTGCTGGCCACGCTTTATCCCAGCTGGCGCGCCTCGCGCCTGCAACCCGCGCAGGTGCTGCGACATGACTGATCACGCTTTGCATGCCGAAGACCTCGTCAAGTATTACGACGAAGGCGCGACCCGGGTGGACGTGCTGCGTGGTGTCAGCCTGACCATTGCCCGTGGCGAGATGCTGGCCATCGTGGGCGCGTCCGGTTCGGGCAAAAGTACCTTGCTGCACATCCTGGGTCTGCTCGATACGCCCACCACCGGCACCGTCACCGTCGACGGCGTGGCCGCGGCGGGTTTGAACGAATCCGCCAAGAGCGCGCTGCGCAACCGCAGCCTGGGCTTCGTTTACCAGTTCCATCACCTGTTGCCGGAATTTTCGGCCGCGGACAACGTGGCCATGCCCTTGATCGTGCGTCGCATGAATCGTGACAAGGCCCGCGCCGCCGCCGAGGAAGTGCTGGACCAGGTGGGCTTGTCGGCGCGGACCACGCATTATCCCGGCCAGTTGTCGGGCGGCGAACGCCAGCGCGTTGCCTTGGCGCGCGCCCTGGTGACGCGGCCCGCCTGCGTGCTGGCCGACGAGCCGACAGGGAACCTGGATCGCGGAACCGCACACAATATGTTCGAGCTGCTCACCCGGGTGAACAAGGAATCGGGTACGGCGTTTGCCATCGTCACGCACGACCGTGAATTGGCCGGACGGGCCGATCGGCAACTGGCTATGGAAAACGGGCGGCTGGTCTGATCGCCGGATGGGGCGGTCGTCCCCATCCTTTCCGGAGCTGCCATGCTGATCGACACGCATTGTCATCTGGACGCCGCCGAGTTTGACGCGGATCGTGAACAAGTGGCCGCCCAGGCCCAGGCCGCCGGGGTGCGCGGTATCGTCATTCCGGCCATCGGCCGCGCTAATTTCGAAGCCGTGCGCGACTTGGCGCATGCCACACCCGGCGGCGCTTACGCCCTGGGTATTCATCCCCTGTATGTTGAACGGGCCTGGAACGACGACCTCACGGTTTTGCGCTCGGCGGTCGAGCAGGCCATGGGCGACCCGCGCTTTGTCGCGATAGGCGAGATCGGCCTGGATTTCTTCGTGAAAGAGATCGCGTCGGGGGCAGCTCGGGACAAGCAGGAACGCTACTACGCCGCGCAATTGGATCTCGCCCTTGAATTCAAGCTGCCCGTGCTGCTGCATGTGCGGCGGTCGCAGGACATCATTCTCAAATATTTGCGCCAACATAAGGGAATCACGGGCATCGCCCACGCCTTCAACGGCAGCGAGCAGCAGGCCCACGGTTTTACCGAGCTGGGATTCGCCTTGGGTATCGGCGGAGCCATGACCTTCGAGCGCGCGCTGCAGATCCGCCGGCATGCGAAGGACATGGAGCTGGAGCATCTGGTCCTGGAGACGGATTCACCAGATATTCCGCCGGCGTGGCTGCACGAGCCGGATCGCCGGAATACGCCAGGCCAGGTAGCGGGTGTCGCACGCGCGCTGGCGGAATTGCGCGGGGTGAGCGAGACGGTGGTGGCCAGCGGAACGGCTGCCACGGCGTTGCGGGTGTTACCCAGGTTGGCACACGTCTTGGGGTGATTCTTTCCGTCTTGCTTCGATTCAGCAGTTACGGATTGATATCGACCATGGATAAGCACGATGAATGGAATCAAGTATTCCATTGCCTAGGGTTAATCCCAGGTGATGTGAGGGGCAGAATAGTCTCAACGGGTTCAGCACAAGGGTCTGCATCGCAGGCCTTAAACCCGGTTTTACGGACTAGGAGAGACTGCCATGAAGAAGACCCTCGTTACCTCGTTGATTCTTTCGTTTGCCCTGGTTGGCGCCGCCGCTCAAGCCACGCCGCGCGGTGATTCAGACAATGAACCGTTCCAAGGCACTGGCCAATCGGACTTCCAGTCGGATCAAGCTACGCCGCAGGCCTTGAACAGTGTCCAGCAATTGCCGCAGGATCAGATCAGCCAGACGGCGATGGGTGACACGGACAACGCGCCTTTTCAAGGTAGCTGAGTAGCAATAAGCCGGCACGAATGACGTGCAGGCAGTCGTACCGCCACCGGGCATTGTCGTGGCTCCGTCAAGAAGACGGGGCCGCTTTTATTTTGTGCTTTTGGCGTCGTTGTCATCTATTGGTAGTGAATATGGAATAGTGATTTCGGCATATAAGGGTTTATCCCTAGGGTGTTGCGGAGCAGAATTCAATCCATCGGGAACAGCAACAGACCCCCGGAATTAGCCGGCCCGGTCTGCTCCCAACGTCAAGGACTGGAGAACTGCCATGAAGACCATCGCTACCTCGCTGATTATTTCGTTTGCCCTGATTGGTGCCGCTCAAGCCGGTACCCCCCGCGGCGACACCGACAACGTACCTTTCCAAGGTACCTACGGCCAAGCCGACAGCTCGACGAGCCGTGCACAAGTGCAGGCCGAGCTGCAACAAGCCAAGACTGAAGGCCTGGTTGCCTTCGGTGACGTGGACAACACCCCGTTCGCAGCGCAAGCCGATTCGACCCTGACGCGTGCCCAGGTTGCCGACGAAGTTGCGAAGACGCCCGGCGCCACCGCTTTCGGCGATCTGAACAACGTGCCTTTCCAAGGCTGATAGACCCCCTCCACCTTGGTCCCCCCTCACCAAGGTGGTCCCCAGCGAGAGGTGGGGTGCAGCAGGAAGTCCTCTCGATGAAGATGATCGGCCCCGTTTATTCGGGGCCGATTTTTTTTGTATGCCTGGTGCTGCGTCGGTGGTCTTACTCGTCGCGTCGCAGGTTTTCGTATGGCGTCGTTGGCCGTCCCTGCTGCGTCTGAGGTTTTCCGTGCTGCGCGTCCGCCCGCGGGCCGTGGCCGATTTGTCGCGTTCCGCCTTTCGCCGTCGAAAGCCTCGCTAGCATCGAGATCTTTGGGGATCGCGTATGCGACTGCGCGCGGCGTTGTTGACGTGGGTGGGCGCGATCGCAGCCGTGCAGACTTTTGCGGCCTTGCCGAGCGGCATGGCGCGCTGCGGTTTGGCGGTAAGCGCGTTAGCGTTGATCTGTTGTTGCCATGTCGGACGCTGGTGCTCTGGCTGCTTCCGATCATGGCTGGATGGATCGCGGTGCTTTGCGTTCCTTCGACCATGGCTGGGCGGATCGCGGTGCTTCGCGTTCTTCCCATCATGGCTACACCTTGGCCCACGTGCGTGGTGGCGCAACGGGATGCTTACGTTCGCCTATTGCCTGGCGGCGGCCTGTGCCGGCGTCGCGTATGCGTCGGAGCGCGCGGCGTGGCGAATCGCTCAAGCCTTGCCGGAGGTCCATGACAACGAAGTTGCGCGGGTTACGCTACGGATTACCGGTCTGCCAGTACAACATCAGCAGAATCAACAGCATCAACAACATCACGACCACGCACGCTTCGATGCGGAGGTACTTGAAGCTGTTCCAGGCCCGATACCAAGAAAAATCCGCGTCGACTGGTGGGCGCAAGGGCGTGGTGCCGGGTTGCCCAGGCTGGCGCCGGGGCAAGTCTGGCAGACCGCATTATTGCTACGACGGCCGCATGTCGCGCTCAACCCGCACGCCGCGGATGCTTCCACTCGCTTGTTCCATGACGGCGTGCGGGCTTTGGGCACAGTGCGTGGACGGCCACGGCGTGTAGCGGAAAATGCCATTCCGGCCTTGCCGGTCTGGTCGACGTTGCGGGTGCATATGGCCCGATACGCGCTGCGCGAACGTCTGGCGCAAACCTTGGGCGACAAGCGCTACGGTGGCGTGGTGATTGCCTTGGCCTTGGGCGATCAGGCTGCGATCGATACGGGGGATTGGACCATCTTCAATGCCACCGGGGTGACGCATCTGGTGTCCATCAGTGGCCTGCATGTCAGCCTGGTGGCGGGACTGGCCGGCCTGGCTTGGGCGTGGTGCTGGCGGCGGCTGCGCTGGCGCGGTCTGGGCGCGGCCGAATGGGTGCCGGCGCGCATCGCGGGCGGTGTCGCGGCGCTTGTCGTGGCCGCGATCTATTGCGCGATGGCCGGCTGGGGGTTGCCTGCTCAACGGACGTTTTTCATGCTGGCGGTGGTGGTTGGGGCCTGGCTGCTGCGCCTGCCGCTGTCTGCAAGCCGGGCCCTGGTGCTGGCGGCCGCGGTGGTCACGCTGCTGGATCCCTGGGCGCCGCTGGCGCCTGGGTTCTGGTTGTCCTTCGGTGCGGTGGCGGTGTTGATGGCTTGCGACGCAGGCAGTTTGCGGCGACCGGCGGTGCCAATGGACGGCGGGGGTCTGCGCGGCGCGCTTGGTCGGCAAGGGGTACGGCTGATGGCCGGCTCGCGGCTGCAATTGACCATCAATATCGCAATGGCGCCGATTCTGGCTGTGCTGACGCAACAACTGTCCCTGGCGGCGCCACTGGCCAACGCCTTCGCAATTCCGGCGGTCAGTCTGGTGGCCACGCCCTTGGCCCTGCTGGCCGCCGCCTTGCATGCGTTGCCGGGGTGTTGTACAGCGGCTGCCGGTGCGCATGAGGGGGGAACGGGGACGGCCGCCGCGGCATGGGAGGCCGGCGCGGGATGGGTTGCATGGGCGGCGCACACCGTCATCGAATGGACGATGGCGCCGTTGACATGGCTTGCGGCGCAGGACTGGGCGCTGCGGCCCTTGGCGGCACCGCCGACCGGGCTGGTGGTGCTGGCCCTGGCGGGCACCGCCTGGGCCTTGATGGCTCCCGGTTGGCCCGCAAGGCGGTGGGGGTGGCTGCTGCTATTGCCGGCGCTGGCCTGGCGGCCGGATCGGCCCGCCCCCGGTGCCTGGCGCCTGGCCGTGCTGGATGTCGGGCAGGGCGGCGCGGCCGTGCTAACTACCAGTCACCACACCTTGCTGTTCGATGCCGGGCCGCTTTCGCGTAGCGGCAGCGATGCAGGGGCGCGGGTGGTCTGGCCGTATTTGCGAGCGCAAGGGATCTCGCACCTCGACACCTTGACGATCTCGCATGGAGATCTGGATCACGCCGGCGGTATTCGTGGCGTGCTGCAAGGTGTGGCGGCGATCGATACCTATGCGTCCTTCAACCTGCCCGCGCGGCTGCGTGCCGCCGAGGAATCCGATGCGGATGGAATCGTGGCAAAGCTGGGAACGTTTCGGCGCTGCCAGGCGGGGCAGGCGTGGACTGTCGATGGCGTGCGTTTCGATTTCGTGCATCCGGCGGCGCCGCATGCTGGCGGTGGCAGTCGCGATAACAGCGGTGCACGGTCCGCGGGCCGTGCCGGCCGAAGCAATGAAAACGGCTGTGTCCTGCGCGTACGGGGGCACTATCACAGCGCCTTGCTGCCGGGCGACATTGGTGTGGACCAGGAGGATGCGTTGGCTCCCACGCTGGGACGTAGCGACCTCGTGCTGGCGCCGCATCACGGTTCTGCCACGTCGTCTGGCGATGCCCTGGTGCGGGCCGCCGCGGCCACGCATCTCATCGTCCAGGCGGGATACAGGAATCGCTTCGGCCATCCCGCCGAACGCGTGTTGAGGCGATGGCAGCGCGCGGGGGCCGATATCTGGCGCACCGACCTTGACGGCGCGGTTCTGGTGGAATCAGAGGCGGCGGGCCTGCGCGTGCGCGCTTTGGCCGAGGAACGTGCGCGCTACTGGCACGGGCAATGATGGCGGGCGCCGTACTCGCATTGGCCACTGGCTCGCGTTCCTGACACACGGTCCTGGCATAAGATAGGGCAACGCGGCGCATCGTGCGCGCCGATATTTTCAACTTTGCCAGGAACCCCGGATGTCGTCTCCCCGTCTCGATTTTGTCACTTGTGCCAGCCCGACCGGCACGCATCGCATGGCCTATTGGGAATGGGGCGATCCGGACAACGACAAGGTCCTGCTGTGTGTACATGGCCTGACCCGCACTGGCCGGGATTTCGACACGCTGGCTCGGCGCATGGCGGGCGAGTATCGCGTGATCTGTCCTGACGTAGTCGGCCGCGGGGCCTCGGACTGGCTGGTCAACCCGGCGTTTTATACCGTGCCCCAATATGTAGCGGACATGATCACCTTGCTGGCGCGGCTGCAGCCGGCCACCCTGCACTGGGTCGGCACGTCCATGGGTGGCCTCATCGGCATGGCGCTGGGCGGGTCTGCCATCCTCTCCGAGCGCATGCGCTCGGCCGGTGTGGGGCGCCCTCAAGGCGGTCCGGTCTTGCCGCAAGGCGGCTGGCACATCGGCAAGATGGTCATCAATGACGTGGGTCCTCACCTGGTACCGCAGGCCATCGCACGCATCGGCGAATATGTCGGGTCGCCGGTCGAGCTGGCGGATTTCGACGCCGCGGTGGCGTACGTACGCGAGGTATCCGGCTCATTCGGTCCACACAGCGATGCCCAATGGCGCGAACTGGCCGAACATGTATTCGTCGAGCGCAATGGCCGCTGGGGCAAGCACTATGACGTGAAGATCGCCGTCCCCTTCGCCGTGCGCGACGAGGCCGTGATGGCGGCCGGCGAGCAATTCCTGTGGCAGGCCTTCGAAGCGCTGGATTGCCCGGTGCTGGTCCTGCGTGGCGAGCAGTCCGATCTGCTGAAGGCGGACACGGTGGCCGATATGTGCCGCCGCAATGCACGCGCGCGCGCGATCGAAATTCCCGGCGTTGGCCATGCGCCCACGCTGATGGACGACAGCCAGATCGCACCGGTGGCCCATTTCCTGCTGGAAGACTGAAATTGGCCACATACTGAAAGTGGTCGAGCACGGGAAGTGGCCCAAGCACTGCAAGTCGCCAAACACTGAAGCCAAGCTCAAAAGGCGCTCGATCCCAAGGCGCCTACAATAGCCCCATGACCAAGACCCGCTACTCCAACGTCGATCTGCATTGCCATTCCCGCGTCTCCGACGGCGTCCTGTCGCCGCGCGACGTGGCCGCGCGCGCCTTTTCCAATGGCGTGGACATGTGGGCCTTGACCGACCACGACGAAGTGGGCGGCCTGGCCGAAGCCGGCGCGTCGGCCGCCGAGCTGGGCCTGCGCTTTATCACCGGGGTGGAAATCTCCGTCACCTGGGCCGCCCAGACCGTGCATATCGTCGGATTGGGCTTCGATGCCACCAACACCGGCCTGGTTGAAGGCTTGCGCGCCACCCGGGCCGGCCGCGCCGACCGCGCCCGCAGGATCGGCGAACGCCTGGCGGACATGGGCATGCCGGGCGCGTTCGAAGGGGCTTTGCCCTTCGCCGGCAATCCCGAGCTGATCAGCCGTACCCATTTCGCCCGTTATCTGGTGGAAGCGGGTTACTGCCCGGATGTGCAGACGGTCTTCAACAAATATCTGGGCGATGACTGTCCCGGCCAAGTCGCCATCCAATGGGCGACCCTGGCCGAAGCAGTGGGCTGGATCCGCGGTGCCGGCGGCCGCGCGGTGATCGCGCATCCGGGCCGCTACAAATACACCCCCCTGCAATTCGACGCCCTGTTCGACGAGTTCCTGGCGTTGGGCGGCGAGGGCATCGAGGTCAACACGGGCAGCCATACCGCCGAGGAAGCGCGCCGCTACGCGGACATCGCCCGCCAGCGCGGCTTCCTGGCTTCCTGCGGCTCGGATTTCCACAGCCCACAGGAAAGCCGTCTGGACCTGGGTCAGTTGCCGCCGCTGCCGCCGGACCTGCGCACGGTCTGGCACGACTGGCAATAAGGGTGCCGCCGCGATGAACAAAGCGTTCGTGAAAGAGTCCGAACAGGACGACGACGATGATATCCCGCAAGCCCAGGCTTTGCCGCCGGGCACGCGCAATTACATCACGCCCACGGGCTATGCCCGTCTGCGCGACGAGCTGGCCCACCTGATGACCGTCGAGCGTCCCGCTGTGGTGCAGGTGGTGTCGTGGGCGGCGTCCAATGGCGACCGTTCAGAAAATGGCGATTATCTGTACGGCAAGAAGCGCCTGCGCGAAATCGACCGCCGCATGCGCTTTTTGACGCGTCGCCTGGATATCGCCGAGGTCGTCGATCCGGCCACCCAACCCAATCGCGACCAGGTTTTTTTCGGCGCGACGGTGCTGTATCTGGACAAAGCCGGGGACGAACATGAGGTTGCCATCGTCGGCGTGGACGAGGCCGAACCGCTGGCTGGCAAGATCAGCTGGATCTCCCCGGTGGCCCGTGCCCTGATCAAGGCGCGCGAGGGAGATGCCGTGACCCTGCGTACGCCGGGCGGGGTGGAGACGCTGGA
Source organism: Bordetella sp. LUAb4 (assembly GCF_021325795.1). Classification (GTDB taxonomy): domain Bacteria; phylum Pseudomonadota; class Gammaproteobacteria; order Burkholderiales; family Burkholderiaceae_B; genus Bordetella_C. The sequence goes on from NZ_JAHPZX010000005.1 coordinate 264,089, forward strand.
AATCCTGGAAGTCCGTTACCCCTGACGGCGTAGAGGGATAAAAGGGACCAGGGGCGCCACGGGCATCGGCGCCAGGAGCGGTTAAAATCCCGCTTTGCTCCTTTTTCCCTACGGCGCCGCTCATCGTGTCCATCGTCCAGTATCTGCCCGGTTCATCCGTCCTGTCGTCATTTCGCCGCGAGCGGCTGCTTGCGCAACTGAAGCAGGCCGGCCTGCCGATAGCGGATATCTCCGCCCGCTACGAACACTTCGTCAACTGTGATGCCGCCTTGTCCGCGGATGAGCAGAAGCGTCTGGCGGAACTGCTGCAATACGGCGATCCCTATGAGATCGCCGACAATCCCAAGGCCCTGGCCCTGCGCGTGATTCCGCGCCTGGGTACGATTTCGCCCTGGGCCAGCAAGGCCACGGATATCGCCCACAACTGCGGCCTGGCTACCGTACGCCGCATCGAGCGCGGCGTGCGTTACATGCTGGTGCCCGAACGCGGCCTGCTGGGCAGCAAGACGTTCGACGCGGACATGCTGAGCCGCGCCGCCGCCCTGGTGCACGACCGCATGACCGAAACCGTGGTCGATGCCAGTTTCGACGGCCAGGCCCTGTTCGCGCCGCTGGACGGCCGCGCCATGCGCACGGTGCCCGTGCTGGCGCAAGGCGTCGCCGCCTTGGTCGAAGCCAACACCACGCTGGGCCTGGCACTGTCGGAAGACGAAATCGAGTACCTGGCGGAAGCCTTCGGCAAGCTGGAACGGGATCCCACCGACGTCGAATTGATGATGTTCGCCCAGGCCAATAGCGAACACTGCCGCCACAAGATTTTCAACGCGCAGTGGACCATCGACGGCCAGGCGCAGCCCAACACGCTGTTCGGCATGATCCGCGCCACCCACGCCGCGCAGCCGGAAGGTACCGTGGTGGCCTATTCGGACAACGCCGCCATCATGGAAGGGGGCGTCGCCCAGCGCTTCCACGCGGGCTTGGCCGGGCAGGGGGCCGATGCGCTGGTGTACAAGCGACGCGAAACCACCGTCCACACCTTGATGAAGGTGGAAACCCATAATCACCCGACCGCCATCGCGCCTTTCCCCGGCGCGTCCACGGGCGCGGGCGGCGAAATCCGCGACGAGGGCGCGACGGGCCGCGGTTCCAAGCCCAAGGCCGGCCTGACGGGCTTCACCGTATCGCATCTGCGTTTCGACGACGCCTTGCAGCCCTGGGAGGCCGACCATCACGGCCTGCCGGATCGCATTGCCTCGCCCCTGTCCATCATGATCGACGGCCCGATCGGCGGCGCTGCGTTCAACAACGAATTCGGCCGACCCAATCTGCTGGGCTACTTCCGTAGCTATGAGCAGACGGCGGGCGGCACGCGCTGGGGTTACCACAAGCCCATCATGATCGCGGGTGGCCTGGGCAGCATCGATGCCGGCCTGACGCACAAGGACATCATTCCTCCTGGCGCGCTGCTGATCCAGCTGGGTGGCCCCGGCCTGCGTATCGGCATGGGCGGCGGCGCCGCTTCCAGCATGAGCGTGGGCAGCAATAGCGCCGACCTGGACTTCGATTCGGTCCAGCGCGGCAATCCTGAAATCGAGCGCCGCGCGCAGGAAGTCATCGACCGCTGTTGGCAGCAGGGCGAGGCCAATCCCATCATCGCCATCCATGACGTCGGCGCGGGCGGCTTGTCCAATGCCTTCCCGGAACTGGTCAACGACGCCGGTCGTGGCGCCACCTTCGATCTGGCGCGGGTGCAGTTGGAAGAGTCGGGCATGTCGCCGGCGGAAATCTGGAGCAACGAGTCGCAGGAACGCTATGTACTGGCCATCCTGCCGGACGACCTGGAGCGTTTCGACGAGATCGCTCGACGTGAACGCTGCCCTTACGCCGTGATCGGCGTGGCGACGGAAGAACGCGAACTGCGCGTGGTGCAGGGCGAAGGCCTGCCGGGCCTGGATCCGGCGGGCGAGGCCGCGGGCCCCGTCCGTCCCGTGGATGTGCCCATCGACGTCATCCTGGGCAAGCCGCCGCGCATGTCGCGCGACGTCCAGCGCCTGCCGGCGATCGCCGAGCCGCTGGACCTGGCGGGCATCGACCTGACCGAGGCTGCCTATCGGGTGCTGCGCCATCCGACCGTGGCCAACAAGACCTTCCTGATCACCATTGGCGACCGCACGGTGGGCGGTTTGACCGCGCGCGACCAGATGGTCGGCCCGTGGCAGGTCCCGGTTGCCGACGTGGCCGTCACCCTGGCGGACTACGAAGGCTTCCGCGGCGAAGCCATGGCCATGGGCGAACGCACGCCGCTGGCCGTGCTCAATGCCCCGGCGTCGGGCCGCATGGCCGTGGCCGAAGCGCTGACCAATCTGGCCGCCGCCGATGTGGCTGTGGTGGAAAACATCAAGCTGTCGGCGAACTGGATGGCCGCCTGCGGCGTGCCGGGCCAGGACGCGGCCTTGTATGACACGGTGTCGGCGGTCAGCGAGCTGTGCCAGACAGTGGGATTGTCGATTCCCGTGGGCAAGGATTCCCTGTCCATGAAAACCGCGTGGAGCGAGGACGGTGAGTCGCGCCAGGTGGTGGCGCCCGTGTCGCTGGTGGTGACGGCCTTCGCGCCGGTCAAGGACGCCCGCAACACCTTGACGCCGCAGTTGCGCGCCGATGCCGGCGACAGCGTGCTGATTCTGGTCGATCTGGGCCGCGGCCTGCATCGCATGGGGGGGTCCATCCTGGCCCAGGTCTACAACCAGGTCGGCGACAGCGTGCCCGATATCGACGTGCCGCAGGACCTGCGTGCGTTCTTCATCACGATTCGTACGTTGGCCGAGGCCGGCACGCTGCTGTCCTATCACGACCGTTCGGATGGCGGCTTGTTCGCCACCCTTTGCGAAATGGCCTTCGCCGGCCGCACCGGCGTGTCGGTCAACCTGGACATGCTGACGATCGACGAAAACTCGGCCGATTGGGGCGATTACAAGATTCGTCCGGAGCAGGTCAAGGTGCAGCGCGACGAGCTGACGCTGAAGGCCCTGTTCTCGGAAGAAGCGGGTGCCGTGATCCAGGTGCCGGCGGCGCAACGCGATGCGGTCATGCAAGTACTGCGCGGCGCGGGCCTGTCCAAGTTCTCGCATGTCATCGGCGGCCTGAATGGCGGCGATGAAATCGAGTTTTATCGCGATGGCCGCAAGATCTGGGGCCAGCCGAGCGTGGATCTGGCGCGCGCCTGGAGCGAAACCAGCCAGCGCATCATGGCCTTGCGCGACAACCCGGACTGCGCGCAGGCGGAATTCGACACCTGGCTGGACACGGCCAATCCCGGCCTCACTCCCCGCGTGAGTTTCGATCCGCAGGAAGATGTGGCCGCGCCGTTCATCGCCACGGGCAAGCGTCCGCGTGTGGCCATCCTGCGCGAGCAGGGTTGCAACAGCCATGTGGAAATGGCCTGGGCTTTCGACACGGCCGGTTTCGAAGCCGTGGACGTGCACATGACCGACCTGCTGGCCGGCCGTATCGACCTGGCCGGCATCAATGGCATGGTTGCGGTGGGCGGCTTCAGCTACGGCGACGTGCTGGGCGCTGGCGAAGGCTGGGCCCGCACCATCCGTTTCAACAACCGCCTGTCCGACCAGTTCGCCGCCTTCTTCGCCCGCCAGGATACTTTCGGCCTGGGCGTATGCAATGGCGCGCAGATGTTCGGCGCCTTGGCGCCCATCATCCCCGGCGCGCAAGCCTGGCCACGCTTTACGCGCAACCAGTCGCAGAAGTTCGAGGCACGGCTGTCGATGCTGGAAATCGCCGAGTCGCCCTCGATCTTCTTCGCGGGCATGGCCGGCAGCCACATTCCCGTGGCGGTTTCGCACGGCGAAGGCTATGCCAATTTCTCGCAGCAAGGCGACGCCGGCAAGGCGGCTGGGGCGGCTTACTACGTGGACAACTACGGCAGCCGCACTGAAACCTATCCCTACAACCCCAACGGCAGCCCGACCGGCCTGGCCGCGGTCACCACCGCCGATGGCCGCTTCATGGCCATCATGCCGCACCCGGAACGCGTCTCGCGCAACGTCATGATGTCGTGGGCGCCCGAAAGCTGGGGCGACAAGGACGCCGGCGGCGCGTTCAGCCCGTGGATGCGCGCCTTCCGTAACGCCCGTGTTTGGCTCAAGTAAAGGATCGTCATCATGAATGCTCGTGTGCCTGATTCCGCGTTGCCCGGTCCCCTCGATCCGCAGGCCCTGCAGGCCTACGTCGACGAAAAGTGGGATAAGGAAATCATTCCCGCGCTGACCGACTACATCGCCATTCCCGCCAAGAGTCCGGCGTTCGACGCCGATTGGGAAAAGAATGCCTACATCGAGCGCGTGGTGCGTGACGCCGCGCAATGGGTAGAGGCGCAGAAAGTGGCTGGCCTGAAGCTGGAAGTGGTGCGCCTGCCCGGCCGCACGCCGGTCATCTTCTTCGAGGCCCCGGCCACGCGCGCCGACAACGGCGACACCGTGCTGCTGTATGGTCACTTGGACAAGCAGCCGGAGTTCTCCGGCTGGCGCAACGACCTGGGGCCGTGGACGCCCAAGTACGAAAACGGCAAGCTGTACGGCCGTGGTGGCGCCGATGACGGCTATGCCATCTATGCGTCGCTGACGGCCATCATGGCGCTGGACAAGCAGGGCATACCGCGCCCGCGTTGCGTGGGCATCGTCGAGACCTGTGAGGAATCGGGCAGCTATGACCTGCTGCCTTATGTCGACGCGCTGCGCGAGCGCCTGGGCAATGTCGCCCTGGTGGTCTGTCTGGATTCGGGTGCCGGCAACTACGACCAGTTGTGGATGACCACGTCCTTGCGCGGCATGGTGTCCGGCACCCTGGAGGTCCAGGTGCTGGACGAGGGCGTGCACTCGGGCGATTCCAGCGGCGTGGTGCCGTCCAGCTTCCGCATCCTGCGCCATTTGCTGGATCGCCTGGAAGATAGCGGCACGGGACGCCTGCTGCCGCAAAGTTTCCACTGTGAAATTCCCGCCGAGCGTGTCGAACAGGTTCACGCGACCGCCAAGATACTGGGCGACGAGGTGTGGCGCCGCTTCCCTTGGAGCTGTGGCGCCGATGGGGGGTTCGTCTTGCCCATGACCACCGAGCCGGAACAGGCCTTGCTCAATCGCACCTGGCGGCCGACGCTGTCGGTGACGGGGGCGGACGGCTTGCCGCCTTTGTCCAATGCCGGCAATGTCCTGCGTCCGCGCACCGCTTTCAAATTGTCGCTACGCCTGCCGCCGCTGGTCGATGCCGTGGCCGCCGCGCAGGAATTGAAAGGGTTGCTGGAAGCCGACGCGCCCTATAACGCCAAGGTCACCTTCAATCCCAATGCGGGCGCCTCCACGGGCTGGAATGCGCCGGCCTCGCAGGCTTGGCTGACCCAGGCACTGGACGCCGCGTCCCGGCAGTACTACGACGCGCCCTGTGGGTATATCGGTCAGGGCGGCACCATTCCCCTGATGAATACCCTGCAGCAGGGCTTTCCCAAGGCGCAGTTCATGGTGTGCGGCGTGCTGGGACCGAAGTCGAATGCTCACGGACCGAATGAATTCCTGCATGTGCCGTATGGCAAGAAACTGACGGCGGCCGTGGCGCAGACCATGGCGGCCTTGCCGGTGGCGTGATGGAGCAGGGGAACGAAGAAGGGGCGGTCGAAGCCATTGCGCTCGACGCCCGCCATCTGGCGGGGAATCATCCCGATATCGAGGAAGTCGCGCGGATTGCGCAGCATTGGCTGACGCGCGCCGTCATTGGCTTGAATCTGTGCCCATTCGCCAAGCGGGTGCATGTGAAGCGGCAAATCCGCTATGTGGTCAGTGCCGCCACGGAAGAGGCGGACATTGCCGCCGAGTTGGAATCCGAGCTGCAATTGCTGGCGGATACCGATGCGCAGGAGATCGATACGACGCTGTTGATCCTGCCCGACGGCATGGCGGATTTCTACGAGTTCAACGATTTCCTGGATACGGGCGATCGCTTGCTGAAGCGCATGCGCCTGCGCGGCGTGCTGCAGGTCGCCAGCTTCCATCCGGATTACCAATTCGCGGATACGCAACCCGACGACATCGAGAACTACACCAACCGCGCGCCGTTTCCGATCCTGCATCTGCTGCGGGAAGACAGCATCGAGGAAGTGCTGGAAACCTATCCTGACCCGGATGACATCTACGAAAAGAATCAGGAGACGATGCGGCGGCTGGGTTTGGAGGGCTGGCGCAAGTTGATGCGGGAAGGGGATTAGGGGGCGGTTCTCAGGCCATGCCATGGCTTTTTCAGGCGATGGCAGCAGTGCGCCACGTCAGGCCGCGGCGCCCGGCGCTTCCGGCGCGAAGAAACGGTCGCGCAGTTCCTGCAAGCCAATGCGGTCCAGCATTTCGTTGAGCCGATCGGCCGCGCGCCGCTGCGGCGCGTTCTTGTGCTGAGCGATGATCAGCTCGTTCTTCATCGAATGTTCCCACCCGACCAGTTCCGTGACGCTGACTTGGTAGCCATGCGCTTCCAGTTGCAGGCAGCGCAGGACGTTGGTCACCTGGCTGCCGAATTCGCGCGTGTGCAACGGATGGCGCCAGATCTCCGAGAGGGGATCGCGCTTGGTTTCGCCTTTGTGCTTGCGCAGCACGCTGGCCACCTCGGCCTGGCAGCAGGGCACCACCACGATGTAGCGGGCGTGCTTCTTCAAGGCGAAGCGCAGGGCGTCGTCGGTAGCGGTGTCGCAGGCGTGCAGGGCGGTGACGACATCCACTTGCGGCGGCAGCTTCTCAGAGACGATGGATTCGGCCACTGACAAGTTGACGAAGGACATGCCTCGGCCGAAGCCAAGGCGGGCCGCCAATTCCTGGGACCGCTGTACCAATTCTTCACGCGTCTCGATGCCGTAGATGTGCGAGGCGTCGTGCAAGGTCTTGAAGAACAGGTCATAAAGGATGAAGCCCAGATACGACTTGCCGGCGCCGTGGTCGACCAAGGTGATGTCGCGGTCTTCCTGCTTGAGGGTCTGCAGCAGGGGCTCGATGAACTGGAACAGGTGGTAGACCTGCTTGAGCTTGCGCCGGCTGTCCTGGTTCAGCTTGCCATCGCGCGTCAGGATGTGGAGTTCCTTGAGCAGTTCTTCGGACTGGCCGGGACGGATATCGTGGGTCTTGGTCATGACAACAGCGGGGGCCGCGTAAGCGTGCGGCGGAGATGGAATTGCGCCATTTTAGCGGGGCGGGGTACGGGCCGCCCGACGGGGGTATTCCAGGGGCGTGGCGCGGCCCAAAACCTGAATCAGCCTCGTCCGAATCAATCGCGTCAATAACACCATGGTTAATGGGGTCATATGCTTGAAATCCCGGGTTTCGCCCTCATTTTTTGGACCTGCGCAGGCTGACCCCATTGGTCGGCCGCGAGGGCGCCCAGGGCGCTCTTGCGTTTCGCCCCACGCAGGGTGAAGATAGCGCCAGCCCCGGCCAGCCCACAGGTTTGGCTGGGCAAGTCCATCCGCTGGAGAAACCACCGTGACCCGCAAGACCCGTATCGAGAACTACCGCAACATCGGCATCAGCGCACACATCGACGCTGGCAAGACCACGACGACCGAGCGCATTCTGTTCTACACCGGGGTGAATCACAAGATAGGTGAGGTTCACGATGGCGCCGCGACCATGGACTGGATGGAGCAGGAGCAGGAACGCGGTATCACCATTACCTCGGCCGCCACCACCGCCTTCTGGAAGGGCATGGCTGGTAATTATCCCGAGCACCGCATCAATATCATCGATACCCCGGGGCACGTCGACTTCACGATTGAAGTCGAGCGCTCCATGCGGGTGCTGGACGGCGCATGTATGGTTTATGACTCGGTTGGCGGGGTGCAGCCGCAGTCTGAAACCGTCTGGCGCCAAGCCAACAAATACAAAGTGCCGCGCATTGCCTTCGTCAACAAGATGGACCGTGTCGGCGCGGACTTTTTCCGTGTGCAACGCCAGATCGGCGAACGCCTGAAGGGTGTGGCCGTGCCGATCCAGATTCCGGTGGGCGCGGAAGATCATTTCGAAGGTGTCGTCGATCTGGTGAAAATGCGCGCCATCGTTTGGGACGATGCCACGCAAGGCGTCAAGTTCCAGTACGAAGATATTCCGGAGAACCTGAAGGCCACCGCGCAGGAATGGCACGACAAGATGGTGGAAGCCGCCGCCGAAGGTAGCGAAGAACTGCTCGAGAAGTATCTGGGCGGCACGCCGCTGACCGAAGAAGAGATCAAGCAAGGCCTGCGTACGCGCACGATCAAGAACGAGATCGTGCCGATGCTGTGCGGCAGCGCGTTCAAGAACAAGGGTGTGCAGGCGATGCTCGACGCCGTCATCGATTATCTGCCGTCGCCGCTGGACGTGCCCGCTATTGCCGGGCATGACGTCAACGACAAGGAAATCGAGCGGCATCCGGCTGACGATGAGAAATTCTCGGCGCTGGCATTCAAGATCATGACCGACCCCTTCGTGGGCCAGTTGGTGTTTTTCCGCGCGTACTCGGGCGTGATCAAATCCGGCGATACCGTGCTGATTCCCGGCAAGGGCAAGAAAGAGCGCCTGGGCCGCATTCTGCAGATGCATGCCAACGAGCGTAAGGAAATCAAGGAAGTCTACGCGGGCGATATCGCGGCCGCGGTCGGGCTGAAGGACGTGACGACGGGTGATACGTTGTCGGATCCGACTTCCGTGATCATCCTGGAAAAAATGGTGTTCCCGGAGCCGGTGATTTCGCAAGCGGTGGAGCCCAAGACCCAGGCGGACCAGGAGAAGATGGGTATTGCCTTGAATCGCCTGGCGCAGGAGGATCCGTCCTTCCGCGTGCACACGGACGAGGAATCCGGCCAGACGATTATCTCGGGCATGGGCGAATTGCACCTTGAGATCCTGGTCGATCGCATGAAGCGCGAGTTTGGCGTGGAAGCCACGGTGGGCAAGCCGCAGGTGGCGTATCGCGAAACCGTGCGTGGAACGGCGACCGATGTGGAAGGCAAGTTCGTCAAGCAGTCCGGCGGGCGCGGTCAGTATGGCCATGCGGTGATTACCTTGCAGCCGCAGGAGCCGGGCAAGGGCTTTGAATTCGTCGATGCCATCAAGGGCGGTGTGATTCCGCGTGAATTCATTCCGGCCGTGGAGAAAGGTATTGTCGATACCTTGAAGGCGGGGATTCTGGCGGGTTATCCGGTGGTGGATGTCAAGGTGACGCTGACCTTTGGTTCATACCACGATGTCGATTCGAACGAAAACGCCTTCCGGATGGCGGGTTCGATGGCTTTCAAGGAAGCCATGCGTCGCGCCAAGCCCGTGCTGCTGGAACCGATGATGCACGTCGAGGTGGAAACGCCCGAGGACTTCATGGGTAATGTGATGGGCGATCTCTCGTCGCGGCGAGGGATGGTGCAGGGGATGGACGACATCGCCGGCGGTGGCGGCAAGCTGGTGCGTGCCGAGGTGCCGTTGTCGGAAATGTTCGGCTACTCCACGTCGCTGCGGTCTTTGACCCAAGGGCGCGCGACCTACACCATGGAGTTCAAGCATTACGCGGAAGTACCCAAGCAGATCGCCGACCAGGTCATGGCGGAGAAGACGGGTCGCTGATCTGGCTGCGGCCGTATAAGTAGTACCTGAACCGCCGGCGCGTTATGCGTCGGCGGTTTTTTCACGGGCGCGTCTGGCAAGGCGCGCCCAATTCTCATCCTGTCTGATCGGGGCCCTGTTACTTGCTCCTGTTTCTGGGGTTTGCTGTTTTTTTTACGCAGCATCGGAACCATAGCGATTCATGCCATTACATAGCGAATAGTGATCGCGCGCATTGCGCGCTTTCTTTTTGCGTGTTTGTCACTGCTTTTGCTTCCGTGTTGGACCCATAGGAGATTCAGGATGGCTGTACGTAGAACAGGATTAGGCTTTTTGATTTGGGTAGGAAGCTTGATTCCTGCTGTGGTGTTCGCGTCGGGGGTGGGGGATGACGCGTACCCGACACGTCCAATAACGCTTGTGATCGAATTTCCTGCTGGTGATCGCGAGGACTTGGTTGCTCGACATCTGGCCGAGGCCCTGGCGGATGATTTGGGACAGAGGGTGGTCGTGAGCAATCAGCCAGGTGGCGCGGGCAATGCCGCCTTGGCGGCTATGGCGGCTATGGCGGCTATGGCGAAAGCCGATGCGGACGGCTATACCGTCCGGCTGGCCATGCGGCCCGCGGCAACGCCTGAGCCTGCGGTGGAGCGCGTTCCCGAGGGGCATTCTCGCGGACCGTTTTCCGCCAGGGGCATCGATGTCTCCCGAGATGGGGTGCCTGTCGGTTTGATTGCGCACCTGCCTCATGTTTTGGTCATGGGCAAGCATGTCGCGGCGGAGACATTGCCGGACGTGGTCGCGCTGGCGAAGGAGAGTCCGGGGGAGTTCACGTGTGCTTCGACCGGCTCTGGATCGACCACTCATATCCTGTGTGACACTCTGGGGGAAAAGGCTGGTGTGTCGTGGACCCATGTGCCGTATGGGGCCGGTGGTACATCCGCGATCACGGACGTTATCGAAGGTGAGGTCGACTTTGCTGTCGTCACCGTCGCGTCGGCCTTGCGATTCATCAAGTGGGATCTGGTGCGTCCATTGGCGGTGTTTTCGGAAAGCAGGGTCGTGGCGATTCCGTCGGTGCCGGCTATCGCGGAACATGGATACGCCGATTTGGAAGCGCAAGACTGGTACGCCATCGTCGCACCGTCCGGCACGCCGCCACAGGCGGTGTCGCGATTGAACCGTGCCATCAATGAGGCGTATTCCGACGTGGAATTGCAGAAGCGGATGGTCAAGCTGGGGTATGTGCTGCCATCGCCGGAGAGCAACACGCCAGATGCAGTCCGGGCCTTCATCAGTGGAGACGCTGAGCGACAGGGCGAAGTCCTGGAGCCGCGGGGGATGAAGGGGCTCTGATAAGTCATCCCTCCGTTGTCGCGAAGGCGAATCAGCTGTTATGCGTTCAGTTTTTTGTGCGAGTGCTGGAACCAGGTGTCTCCTGGTTCTACTCAGCAATAGCTGTCGCGTGCTGCAGGATTCTTGTTTCGACGATCTATTACATAGGAGATCGAAGATGGGCCTTCGCAGAAATGGAGTTGGTTTGGTGGTCGTGGCGGGGTGCGCATTTCCCTTGGCTGCGATGCCTTTTGATAGGGTGATTGAAGTGTTTCCAAAGCGTCCTATAACGTTGGTCGTCGGGTACCCTCCCGGAGATTCTCCCGATCTCATTGCTCGCGAGTTAGCTGTAATGATGGGCGAGGAGCTAGGCCAGAAGGTGATCATTTCCAATAGGCCTGGCGCTGTTGGAAATATTGCGGCGGCTGCGGTCGCGAAGTCGGATCCAGACGGATATACGGTGTACCTGGCAACGCGGGCAGTAGCGCTTCATAAGGCGATGTTCAAGCAGATCAAGTTCGACTTTGCCAAGGACCTGGCTCCCATTGGCATGGTCGTGCGCATTCCCTTTGTTCTTGTCGCAGGAAAACATGTTCCTGCAACGACGTTTCAGGAAGCGATCACATTGGTGAGTGCGAATCCTGGAAAGTACACGTGCGCATCAGGCGGATTGGGCGCGACTAGTCATCTCATTTGCGAGGCGCTCAAGGATCAGGCGGGTTTGCCTTGGACTCACATCCCCTACTCGGGCAGTGTTGCAGCGCTGGTGGATCTGTTGGGCGGTCGCGCCGATTTCACTATTGCGGCAGTATCGGCTGCATTGCCCCACATCGCCGCGGGCAGTCTTCGCCCGTTAGTTGCGTTCTCGGATGGACGTATTCCCGCAATTGAAGGAGTACCCAACATCGAAGAGCTTGGGTTCGAAGATATCAGCGCACAAGGTTGGTGCGCCCTTATGGCCCCGACTGGTACGCCATTGCATGCGATCACTCGCCTGAATCGGTCTCTCAACATAGCGCTGTCCAGTGAAGATGTCCGGCGAAAGCTCGTCGCTCACGGGTACGTCCTACCGAGTCCAGCTAACACGCCCGAAGCATTGGATATGTTTCTTATGAAAGATACAGCGGAGTGGAGTGAGGTGTTGCAGCAGAGGCAGATTCAGGGGCTTCAGTAGCAGCAGGTCTGGAGCTGGAAGGACGAAGCCGGCGCTTTATGCGCCGGCTTTTTTTGGCGTGGCTTTTTTCCTTGGTTACGTCGGGCGAAGGGCCGCTGCGTGCCCGGCGTAGGCCTCGTGTAGGCCTTGTGCGCGTCTGGCGCAGGAGGGTGGAAAACGATGCCAGGAAGCCGCTCGGCGTTAGTTCGAAGCTGTCTCGAATCAACTGTTATGGGAGCAGTTTTTTTCCTGTTTGGCGGAACCCGCATGCCATGTCTCCCTACTCAGCAGTAATTGTCGCGCGCTGCATGATTCTTGTTTTCGACGATAGAGATAAAGGAGATCGAAGATGGGCCTTTGCAGGAAAGGACTGGGTTTGTTGATCGTGGTAGGGAGCACCTTCCCTCTCGCCGCGATGTCTACCGATGTGGAAATTGAAGTGTATCCAAAGCGTCCTATAACGTTGGTCGTGGGGTTTGCTCCAGGAGATGCGGCGGATGTCGTCGCCCGACAGCTGGCGCTCCAGATGAGTGAGGATCTAGGTCAAAAGGTTGTCGTCACTAATCGTCCTGGTGCTGCGGGGAATATCGGCGCGGCGTCGGTCGCGAAGGCCGAACCAGATGGTTATACGATCTTCATGGCGGTCAGGCCGGTGGCACTTCACAAGGTCATGTACCAGCAAGTCGCATACGACTTCTCCGCAGATCTCGTTCCGGTTGGCATGGTCGTCAGGGTTCCTTATGTCCTCGTCATGGGCAAGCACGTGGATGCCACGACTCTGCGGGAGGCGATCGCATTGACTGGTGAAAATCCTGGGAAGTACACCTGTGCATCCGGCGGCCTGGGGTCGACAAATCATCTCATCTGCGAGGCATTGAAGGATAAGGCTGGGATGCCCTGGGTGCATGTCCCGTATTCCGGAAGTGCGGCGGCATTGACCGATGTGTTGGGCGGTCGCGCGGACTTCGCCGTCGCGGCGGTTACGGCGGCTTTGCCGCATATTGCCGCCGAAAGTGTTCGGCCGTTGGCGGTGTTCTCTGATGGTCGTGTCCCGACCATATCCAACGTGCCAAACATAGACGAGTTCGGATTCGCGGAGATCAGTGCGCACGGCTGGTGTGCGCTGGTAGCTCCAACGGGAACGCCTTCGCATGCGATCACCCGCTTGAATCGATCGCTTAATACGGCGCTCGCCAATGTCGAAATCAGAAAAAAACTTGTTCGACTTGGCTATGTCTTACCGAGTCCGGCAAACACGCCGGAAGCACTTGAGGGCTTCCTTAAAGAAGATACAGAGACTTGGACCGATGTCTTGCGAGAGGTGCAGACGAGAGCGCTCCAATAGCTTTCGGCGAACCGGAGGCTTCTGTTTCGGTGATAGAGATAAGGAGATCGAAGATGGGCCTTTGCAGGAAAGGACTGGGTTTGTTGATCGTGGTGGGGAGCACCTTCCCCCTGGCCGCGATGTCTACCGATGTGGAAATTGAAGTGTATCCAAAGCGCCCTATAACGTTGGTCGTGGGGTTTCCTCCTGGCGATGGCGCAGACATCATTGCCCGTCATTTGGCAATGTATATGTCGAACGATTTGGGGCAGAGAGTCATCGTCGAAAATCGACCCGGTGCGGGTGGGAATATCGCTGCCGCATCCGTGGCCAGGGCCAAGGCAGACGGATACACCATCTTCGTCGCGGCACGGCCCATCGCGCTGCATAAGACTTTGTACAGAGAAGTCGACTACGACTTTTCGCGGGATTTCACACCCGTTGGAATCATCGTCAGTGTTCCCTATGTCTTGGTCATGGGAAAGCATGTTGCCGCGACGACCTTGCAAGAGGCTTTTGCCCAGGCGACCAGGAACCCCGGGGCAATGACCTGCGGTTCCGGTGGAATCGGGACAACCTCTCATCTGCTGTGCGAGGAGCTGCGGGAGAAAGCTGGCCTGCCTTGGGTGCATGTCCCATATGCTGGCAATGCGGCCGCGCTGTTGGATGTCGCGGGTGGGCGAGTCGACTTCGCTGTCGTTTCAGTCCCTGCGGCACTACCGTTTATTAAGGCGGACACTGTGCGAACCATGGCGGTATTGGGACGGGATAAAGTTTCGGTCATCCCGTCGGTCCCAGGCCTCGATAAATTTGGGATCCGAAATATTCATGATCAAAGCTGGTGCGCGGTTGTCGCTCCGACGGGCACTCCCACCCATGCTATTGCTCGTTTGAATCGATCCATTAACGCGGCGCTGTCTAACGCCGAAGTCCGAAAGAAGATCGTGGGCCTTGGGTATGTGCTCCCATCAGGGAGGAATACGGCCGAGGCCCTTGAGGTTTTCATCGACGAGGACACAGAGAAGTGGACCGATATCTTGAGGGAAAGGCAGGTTGGTCAGACGGTGCCCTGATGGCAGCTGGAGACTTCTTTGCCCGTCACGCCGCGAGAAGAGCGGCGGCAGGAGAAGTGTCTCGCTTCAATGCCTCGATAACCCTTAATCATTGGCTGCCTCGCGTGGCAGTGAATTTTGTTCTTGCACTTGGCGTAGTGATGAGGTCCAGAATGTATTTAGGAAAACGAAGTGTAGGTGTGTTGGTAGTCGCGGGAAGCACATTTCCCTTCGCAGCGATGTCTACAGAGGTGGTGGCCGAAGTGTATCCAAAGCGTCCCATAACGTTGGTTGTTGGTTACCCGGCCGGCGGCACGGCGGATTTTATTGCTCGTCATCTGTCTAAGCACATGACGGAAGAGTTGGGCCAGAAGGTTGTCATTGAAAATCGGGCGGGTGCCGCCGGAAACGTAGCTGCTGCGTCGGTCGCGAAGGCTGATCCGGATGGCTACACGGTCTATATGGCAGCGCGGCCCTCGGCGTTGCACAAGACGATGTACAAGGGCGTCAACTATGACTTTTCCAAGGACTTCGTCCCTATCGCGATGGTTACGAGCGTCCCCTACGTTCTGCTTGCGGCAAAGCATATTTCCGAAACGACGTTGCAAGGTGCTATTTCGCTGTCGCGCGCTAAACCCGACGGATATACCTGCGCGTCAGGAGACATCGGATCAACGCCGCACCTGATATACGAGGCCCTGCGGGAACGCACAGGTCTTCAGTGTCTGTACGTGCCGTACAAAGGGGACGTGCCGGTTTTGACTGAAATGATCGCGGGAAGGGCCGACTTTGCCATCGTCACTGCTCCGGCGGTATTGCCGCAGCTTGAATCGAATAATTTGCACGCGCTGGCCGTGTTCTCGGATAGCAGGCTGCCTGCCCTGCCGTCGGTACCTAGCGTCGCCGAGCTTGGTTATCCGGATGCAGGGGCATTGGGATGGTTTGCCATCATGGCACCGACAGGGACACCGACGCACGCCATTGCTCGGCTAAACCGTGCGATCAACCGGGCCCTTTCCAGTCAGTCTGTTCGCGAAAAACTCACGCAGCTAGGCTACACGTTCCCGTCGTCAGACAACACGCCTGAAGCACTTGAAGTGTTCCTTGAAGAAGATACCCATAGGTGGACAACAATCCTGGAGTCGCGTCAAAGCGTTGGCATCCATTAGCTCTCCAGTTCATCCAGTGGTTCAGAGGTCACTGATGTCTTTCCGAGCCCGAGCGCTTCAGTAGTGATCTTTGTCGGATGCGCGTTTACTGCGGTCACAATGCTGTTGGTAAGGTGGTCAAAAATGTCTTCAAAGCGTCCCATAATCTTGGTCGTTGACGATCAACCCGGCTGCAGTGCCGATTTCATTGCTCGGCGGCTGGCCAGGCACATGGCGGAACAGCTCCAACTAAATGTGATCGTTGAGAACAGGGCGGAAGATGGGGAGGGCTCAAGCGCCGCGTCGATCGCCAAGGCCGCTCCAGACGGCTACACGCTGTATATGGCCTCCCGCCCGACGGTGCTAAATCAGCGGCTGCACAAGAACCGCGGCTATGACTTTGCCAGGGACTTCGCGCCAGTTGCGATGATTACTCACGTGCCTTACGTTCTAGTCACGAGTAACTATGTTCCAGGGGTGAAGATACAGGAGCTGCTTGCTCAGGATCGCTCGACTCAGTACGGTTTGGCCTGCGCCTCAGACGGTGATGTCGGCTCGACTCCGCGTCTTATCTATGAGGTCTTGCGCGAGCGCGCGGAGTTGCGTTGGCTGGATATGCCCTGCGACACGGACGCTTCCGCGTTGACGGCGGTAATCGCGGGACGAGCCAATTTCGCCATTATCGGTGTTCCTTCAGCGGTGCCCCACCTCGGGTCGCGTGGATTGCGGGCGCTGGCCGTTTTTTCCGGCAGCAGACTACCATTTCTTCCAGTAGTTCCCAGCATCGCTGAGTTCGATCTTTCTTGTGCCGAGGCGCAAGGGTGGTTCGCGCTTGTGGTGCCAAGCAGAACCCCAACGAACTTCATTGAAAGGCTGAATCAAGTGGTGAATAAGGCATTAGCTGGCGTGTCGGTAGGGAAGAAGCTCATGCAGCTGGGCTACACGGCTCCAGCGGCGGAAAACACGCCACAAGCGCTTGGGACGTTCATTGCGCAAGACACCGAGAGATGGGTGAGGGTGCTGGCACATCGGACGAACACGCGGAGCCCGCGGCCTGGTAAGTTCAACTCAGGCCAGGCGCAGCTCTGATTTCTGCCCCCCGATTCAGGCGACGACCGGGAGCTGAATCTGGTCGCATGCCCACCGACCCAAAGTCCCGGTCGGTGGGAGGGGCAGGGAAAAGTCAATGTCGCACGGTTACGATGCCGCGCTCGGCTATCAAATCCGTCCAGTGCGCCGCCTCTTCACTGATCAACCGTTCCAGCGCCGCGACGCCGTTAGGTTGCCGGGGCAGAACGTAGCCGAGATCAAGTAGTTGATCGCGTAGTAGCGGTTGCGCCAGAACACGATTCAGGGCGAGGTTCAAAGTCTCGACGACTTTCGGTGGTGTGCCCGCTGCAACCACCAAGCCAAACCAGGCATCACCATGCAGATTGACGAGACCCTTTTCCTGGAAAGTGGGAATATCAGGAGCGGTCGGTGAGCGCTCGTTGCCGGAGATAGCAATGGCCTGGACGGCACCGGAGCGGATATAGGGGAGGGCTGCCGACAGGGTGATGAAGATCATGTCGACATGGCCGCCGATGATATGAGTGAACGCCTGATCTATCTGGTTGTAGGGGATGTGCATCACTTCCATCTTCGCCGCTTGCTGAAGCTCTTCACAGAGAAGATGTCCCGTCGATCCCACGCCCGTTGAGGCGCATTTGACCGAGTTAGGATTTGCTCGCGCTCGAGCAATCAGTTCTTCCGTGGATGTGATCTTGCTTCCTCTTCCTGCAACGATGACAGTCGGTGCGGTGGCTACAAGTCCGACGGATTGCAGGTCTCGCCTCATGTCGTAGCGAGGGTGCTCCTGCAAGGCGCCGTAGGTGACGTTAGGTCTGGATGCAATGAAAAGGGTATAGCCATCAGGTACGCTTCGCGCCACGAATTCAGCAGCGATATTGCCTGTAGCGCCCGGACGATTTTCGACGATGACGTCGACTCTCAACTCCCGGTGGAGTTCCTTCGCAAGGTGTCTGGAGATGATATCCACTCCAATGCCTTGAGATCCCCCTACAACGATGGTCACCCGTTTGTTGGGATAAACGTTTTCGACTAGTGATGCGTGGGCGCTGAATGGCATCACGCTTGCCGCCATCGAGGCGGCCCAGAGCTTACGGTGAGTGAATTGCATACCTGTCTCCTGCGTTCTTGCTGGTTTCGGTGTACGTCAATTGCTTCGGCTTTTGGTTGTGGCACCAAGGCACTGAGCTGGAATTTCTATAAGCAGTTTGGCTACTGAGTCGTTAGGTCGGATCGATGGTTGCGCTATCCGGATCCGGTAGCGCAACCATCGATCACCCGCTGACAGTCAGTGTCGTGTAGGAGCGAATCGATATGCGGGGATCCCATCGGTCCAATGCGAAAACTCGTCGGCAATTAGTTTGTCGAATGCTTCGGGGCTGTTGGGTTGCGAAGGCAGGAGCCATCCCAGGCTGAGAAGCTCTAGCCGCAAATCTGATTTCTCGAGGACACGATTCAGTGATTTGTTCAAGCGCTTGACTCTGTCGGCCGGAGTCTTGGTCGGTGTCGTCAGACCAAACCAGGCGTCGCCGTGTCTGTTGGCAAAGCCCTCTTCGGCAAAGGTAGGGATGTCTGGCGCAGCTTGAACGCGCTCTGCGCTGGAGATCGCGATGGCGTGTGCGACACCCGCACGTATGTAAGGTAGTGCTGCCGCCAGCGTCAGGAAGACGGTGTCAACGTGTCCGCCGAGCATGTGATTAAAGGCTTGTTCGGCATGGGTGTATGGAACGTGCATCAGCTCCACTTTCGCCTTCTGCTGTAATTCTTCGCAGAGAAGGTGTCCCGTGGATCCAATGCCGCCGGACGCACATCTGACGGACAAAGGATGGTTTTTCGCGCGAGCGATCATCTCCGCCGTAGTCTTTATCATGGCATTTGTTCCCGCCATAACGACCGTTGGTGCCGACGCCATCAGTCCTATGGGCTGTAGCGCTCGTCTTAAGTCATATCGCGGATGTTCCTGCAAAGCGCCATACGTAACGTTTGGTCTGGACGTTACCAGGAGCGTGTAGCCGTCCGGCATGCTCCTCGCCACATGTTCGGCCGCGATGTTGCCTGCTGCACCAGGGCGATTTTCTACGAGAACATCCACCGCCAGTTCTTGCTCCAACTCTCTGGCAATGTGTCTAGAGATAATGTCGACTCCAGCGCCTTGAGATCCTCCTACTACCAGGGTTATCCGCCTGCTTGGATAAACGGCCTCCGTACCTGATGAATGGGCGCTGAACGGCATAACGCTGCCAGCCATCAATCCCGCCCACACCTTGCGGTTGCTGCATAGCATTTACGTCTCCATAGTCATTGCGGTACTCATCGGCGCACCACATGTCGGCTTTAGTTGACCGATGCCACAGGACGTTCCATCGAAATCCATGGTTGGCTCGGAGAGCGCGGGTCAAGGCGCACACGGCAACCACCGAGGCCCAAGGCGGACCTCGGTCAAGCTGCGTATTCTCTTGACGACAGTTCAGTGCGACCCGGGTGCGATTCGGCGTTCGGTTATCAGATCGGTCCAGTGCGCTGTTTCTTCGACGATCAACTGTTCGAACGCATCGCGACTATTGAGCTGTGAGGGAAGTACATAGCCCAGGCCCGAAAGCTGTTCGCGTAATTGGCGCTTGGCCAGAACGCGATTGAGGGAAACGTTCAGCTTTTCGACCGCTTTTTTCGGTGTTGCCGCCGGGACCATCAATCCGAACCACGATTCGCCGTGGATGTTGTCGAGCCCTTCTTCTTGGAAGGTAGGAATGCCCGGGGCCGACGGTGCTCGTTCATTGCCCGCAATCGCAATAGCCTGCACGGCGCCCGCGCGTATATAGGGGAGGGCAGCGGGTAGCGAAATGAAAATCGCATCGACATGGCCGCCCAGGATATGGGTGAAGGCTTGATCAGTGTACGTATACGGAACATGCACCATTTCTACTTTTGCTTCTTGTTGAAACTCTTCACAGAGTAGGTGCCCCGTGGACCCCACGCCAGATGACGCACATCTGAGTGATTGCGGTTGGGCCTTCGCCAACGCGACCATTTCTTTGGCTGTGGAGATGCTGGTATGCCTGCCCGCAACGACGACGTTCGGTACCGTAGCCATCAATCCGACTGATTGCAGGTCTTTGCGGAAGTCGTAGCGCGGTTGCTCTTGCAAGGCACCGTAAGTGACGTTGGATCGTGAAGAAACGAAGATAGTATGTCCATCAGCCATGCTCCGAGCCACGTGTTCGGCTGCGATATTGCTCGTGGCGCCAGGGCGGTTTTCCACGACGACGCTAACTCCCAATTCGAGTTCGAGCTCTTTTGCAATGTATCGGGAAAGAATGTCTACGCCGCCGCCTTGAGAGAAACCCACCACGATGGTCACCCGTTTAACGGGATACACGTCTTCCGTGTTCGACGCATGGGCGCTAAATGGCATAACGCTTCCCGCCATCAACGCAGCCCAGACTTTGCGCTTGCTGAATTGCATTCACGTCTCCTGATTCAATGCGGTGCTCACATGGACGCCGCATGCCCGGTTTAGTTGGCCGATGCCACAGGACGTTCCATCGGAACTTGTGGCGCTGTGTCGACACTTGGGCGATAGCTGTCGTGCGCTGCCGACAGTTTTCGTTTCTACGTGCGATACACAGGAAACTGAAGGATGGACCAGTGCAGGAGTGAGCTGGGCGTGGACGCGGCCGGAGGAGGCACGGTTTCCATGGCTGCGATGTCTCCCGAAGTGTGAAGTCGAAGCCCTGCGGGTTTAGGCCTATTTGCCGGTCCCACCCCACAGGACAGGAGCATCCTCAACTACCCCGCCACCAGGGAAGTTACATTTAAGGGCCGGATCAACCACGCCGCTGGTCGGTTGCCCCTGTTGCAGAGCCGGACCTTTTTCCCCTCCGCATAGGCATTCTTAATGGTAAACACCTAGTAAATAAGCCTCAAAGGCGTATAATCTCGCTTTGCGCCCGGAGCTTCCCATGCGTCTCATCAAAACCGCGCTCACCTTCGACGACGTCCTACTGGTGCCCGCGTATTCGAATGTATTGCCTCGCGATACATCTCTCCAGACCCGCCTCAGCCGTAACATCTCCCTGAATATCCCGCTCGTGTCCGCCGCCATGGATACCGTGACGGAGTCGCGCCTGGCCATTGCCATGGCCCAGGAAGGCGGGATCGGGATCATCCACAAGAATCTGACCGCCGACGAACAGGCCCGTGAAGTGGCTCGCGTCAAGCGCCACGAATTTGGCATTGTCATCGACCCCGTTACCGTGACGCCGCAGATGAAGGTTCGCGATGCGATCGCCCTGCAGCAGCAGCACGGCATCTCCGGGCTGCCGGTGGTGGAAGGGCGCAAAGTGGTCGGCATCGTCACCAACCGCGACCTGCGTTTCGAAGCGCGCCTGGATGAGCCGGTGCGCAACATCATGACCCCGCAAGAGCGTCTGGTCACGATGCGCGAAGGCGCGACGTTGGAAGAAGCCCAGCAACTGATGCACAAGCACCGCCTGGAGCGCGTGCTGATCGTCAATGACCGCTTCGAGCTGCGTGGCCTGGCCACCGTCAAAGACATTGTCAAAAACACCGCTCACCCCCAAGCCAATAAAGACGCGCAGGGTCAGTTGCGCGTGGGCGCGGCGGTCGGTGTTGGTGGCAACACCGAAGAGCGTGTTGAAAAGTTGGTCGCCGCGGGCGTGGACGTGATCGTGGTCGATACCGCGCACGGTCACTCGGGCGGCGTGCTGGAAGGCGTGCGCTGGGTGAAGCAGAACTATCCCAAGGTCGACGTCATCGGCGGCAATATCGCCACGGCATCGGCTGCGCGGGCACTGGTTGATCATGGCGCCGACGGCGTCAAGGTCGGTATCGGTCCTGGCTCCATCTGCACCACGCGTGTGGTGGCGGGTGTGGGCGTACCGCAGATTACCGCGATTTCCGATGTGGCTGAGGCGCTACAAGGCACCGGCGTGCCGCTGATCGCTGACGGCGGTATCCGTTATTCGGGCGATGTCGCCAAGGCCCTGGCGGCCGGCGCTTACGCTTGCATGATGGGCGGCATGTTCGCCGGCACTGACGAAGCACCGGGTGAAGTGGTGCTGTTCCAAGGCCGTTCGTACAAGTCTTACCGTGGCATGGGCAGCCTGGGCGCGATGACCGATGGTTCGGCCGATCGCTACTTCCAGGATCCCGCCAACAACGCCGACAAGCTGGTGCCGGAAGGCATCGAAGGCCGCGTTCCGTACAAAGGCAGCGTGCTGCAGATCATTTATCAGCTGGCCGGCGGCGTACGTGCCTCCATGGGTTATTGCGGCTGCGCTTCGATCGACGACATGCGGACCAAGACCGAGTTCGTGCAGATCACGTCGGCCGGTTTCCGTGAGTCGCACGTGCATGACGTGCAGATCACCAAGGAAGCACCGAACTACCGCGCCGATTGATTTTCGGCGTAAGGCCTAGCGGCCAACGCGCACCGGTGGAAGCCTGCTTCCCGCCGGTGCGCTTTTGCTTAATAGTGCCGTTGTTGTTTGGCACTCAACGATTTCCGTTTTCAGCCATTGGCCGCCGTTTTCAGCGGCGGCAAAATCCAGCCAGAGCCCACTATGCACCAGCGCATTCTCATTCTCGATTACGGTTCACAGGTCACCCAGTTGATCGCGCGCCGCGTCCGCGAAGCGGGCGTGTATTGCGAGATTCATCCGGGCGACGTGAATGACGAGTTCGTGCGCGGCCAGGTCGCGCAGGGTCTGAAGGGCATCATCCTGTCCGGCAGCCACGCTTCCGCCTACGACGAAGCGTCCATGCGGGTGCCGGGTGTGGTGTTTGAACTGGGCGTTCCGGTTCTGGGTATTTGCTATGGCATGCAGAGCATGGCACAGCAATTGGGCGGCAAGGTCGAATGGTCTGATCATCGCGAGTTCGGTTATGCCGAGGTTCGTGCGCATGGCCATACTCGTTTGCTGGAAGGTGTTGAGGACTTCACCACGCCTGAAGGCCACGGCATGCTCAAGGTCTGGATGAGCCATGGCGATAAAGTCACCGCGTTGCCGCCGGGTTTCAAGCTGATGGCGTCGACGCCTTCGTGTCCCATCGCCGGCATGGCGGATGAGTCGCGCGGTTTCTACGCGGTGCAATTCCATCCCGAAGTCACACATACCATCCAGGGCAAGGCGCTGCTGGGCCGCTTCGTCAACGAGATCTGCGGTTGCTCGGGCGATTGGAATATGCCTGATTACGTTTCGGAAGCGGTTGCCCGTATTCGCGATCAAGTGGGTGAAGACGAGGTCATTCTGGGTCTGTCGGGCGGGGTCGACTCGTCCGTGGCGGCTGCGCTGATCCACAAGGCGATTGGCGACAAGCTGACTTGCGTTTTTGTCGATCACGGTTTGCTGCGCCTGGATGAAGGCAAACAGGTCATGCAGACGTTTGCCGAGAACATGGGCGTGAAGATCATTCACGTCGATGCCACCGAGCAGTTCATGGGCAAGCTGGAAGGTGTCAGCGACCCCGAAGCCAAGCGCAAGATCATTGGCCGTGAGTTCGTTGAGGTGTTCCAGGCCGAGGCGGGCAAGCTGAAGGCGGCCAAGTGGCTGGCGCAGGGCACCATTTATCCCGACGTGATCGAGTCGGCTGGCGCGAAGACGGGTAAGGCGGTGGCGATCAAGTCGCACCATAACGTCGGTGGTCTTCCGGAGACGTTGAATCTGAAGCTGCTGGAGCCGCTGCGTGAATTGTTCAAGGACGAAGTCCGTGAACTGGGTGTTGCTCTGGGCCTGCCGCCTGGAATGGTGTATCGCCATCCGTTCCCTGGGCCTGGCCTTGGCGTTCGTATTCTGGGCGAGGTGAAGACTGAATACGCGGATCTGCTGCGCCGTGCCGATGCGATTTTCATCGACGAGTTGCGTAGCACGCTGGATCCGGTGAGCGGGAAGTCCTGGTATGACCTGACTTCGCAGGCCTTTGCGGTGTTTCTGCCGGTGAAGTCGGTGGGGGTGATGGGTGATGGCCGGACGTACGATTACGTCGTCGCGCTGCGCGCGGTGCAGACTTCGGACTTCATGACTGCCGATTGGGCGCAGTTGCCTTATTCGCTGCTGGCTAAGGTCAGCGGGCGGATTATCAATGAAGTGCGGGGGATTAACCGGGTGGTTTATGACGTGAGCAGCAAGCCGCCGGCGACGATTGAGTGGGAGTGATCCCGCGCTAAGTATCGGTGGTCGCCCACCAGCTTCAATAGTAGAAATGCCCGCTTAATGCGGGCATTTTTGTGGCTTCCTTCAGTAAGATCGGACCGCCCGGCGCCTTCCTCAGGCTCATCAATCAGCACCTTCGAGGTATGTCGGTGTGGCTCGAACGAATAGCAAAATGCCCGGGTTCGCTGGGCGGGTTGGCGCCAGGGTTGGGGAAGTGTACTCGGCCGCTCTGATTCGCCCGGTCGATCTACACGTCCCAAAATGTCAACGTCGGTTGAAATCAGACCCCCTCCACAGGACGCAGCGACGGATTGGAGGTGACCCTTTGGACACTTTTTGGGGCTGACGTAGTCGGTAGAATGCGATAAAATGCATGAAACTTCAATGAGGAGTTAGTCATGCCTGTAGCCGCTCTATCTGCCGTTGGGCCCCTTCGCGGGGCCGCAGCTCATCTTGCGGATGAGTTGCAAGCCGGTCGTGTCTATCGGCGCGAGGACCTGGCACGTCTGTCCACCGCAGTGGATAGGCATCTCCGTGAGCTGGTAGCCACAGGAAAGCTGAAAAAACTTGCTCAGGGCCTCTACCACGCACCGAAGCAGTCCAGCTTTGGTCCGCTGCCACCAACTGATGACCAAGTGGTGGGGGGCTTTCTTCGTGACAAGGACTTTTTGGTGTTTTCACCCTCGGCCTACAACGCCGTGGGTCTTGGTACCACTCAGCTCTATAACCGAACGCTGGTCTACAACCACAAGCGCCATGGTGTTTTCCAACTTGGCAACCGGCAGTTCGATTTCCGAATGAAGCCGCGCTTCCCGAAGAAGCTGACCACCGATTTTCTGTATGTCGATCTGCTAAACAACCTTGAAGAGTTGGCCGAGGATCGTGATGCCGTTTTGCGCCAAGCGCGCAGCAAGCTGTCCTCGTTCGATTCAGTCCGGCTGCAGCGGGCCGCCGACAGTTTTGGCAATGTGGCGACGCGTAAGCGCCTGCGGGAGTGGATGAGTGCCTGATTTACTGCACGCGCGGAAGGACTTTGATCAGTTGCTTGCGCTTGTCGCTGACGAACGAGGGCTTGATCCTATGTTGGTCGAGAAGGACTACTGGATCATGCATTGCCTGTGGGGGTTGCAGGCACAGGGCTTCCAGTTCGAACTAAAGGGAGGGACATCGCTCTCGAAGGGCTTTGGCGTCATCCACCGTTTTTCCGAAGACATCGACATTCGCATCGAGCCGCCCGCCGACATGGATGTGAAGACGGGACGCAATCAAGACAAGCCAGCACACGTCCTTTCGCGCCGTACGTATTACGACGAACTGGCGGCGCGTATCCGTATCCCAGGCATCGGCAACGTTGAGCGCGACACGCAATTTGACGACGATAAAATGCGCAGCGCCGGCATCCGCTTGATATACACGCCGCGCGTATCGGCATTGGCAGGCGTCAAAGATGGAATTTTGTTGGAGCTTGGGTTTGACGACACGGCACCCAATCGAGCTGTCACGATCTCGTCATGGGCTTTCGATGTTGCCAGAGATCGCGGCGTAGACGTATTCGACAACCGCGCAGTAGCGGTACCTTGCTATGCGCCGACACACACTTTCGTCGAGAAGCTTCAGACAATTTCCACCAAGTACCGTCGCTTGGGTGAGTCGGAGGCGTTTCCGGGAAATTTCCTTCGGCACTACTATGACGTGTACTGCCTTCTGGGTTTGGAGGAGGTGCAGGCATTCATGCGGGAACCGGCCTACCAGGAGCGCAAGGCGCAGCGCTTTCGGAGCGGTGATGAGCAGGTGATTGCGCAAAATCAGGCCTTTGTCCTTGCTGACGCTGCACAACGCGAGCGCTTTGCGTTGGAGTACCGCAAAACGCAAGCGCTGTATTACCAGGGTCAGCCAGATTTTGATGCGCTGGTGGCTCGGATTCATCAATACATCGACGTAATGTGACACGCGGCGTGTATGACTAAATGGCAACTTAGCCACTGGACATGCGAGCGGGCACCGAGACCGCGTTGGCGCGGGTAGTGGCGGTTTTCGGGATTGCGCGCCCGCACCATGCCTATTGCTTCGCCAATCGCCGGGCCAATCGAATGAAGATGCTGGTGCACGATGGGATCGGTGTCTGGCTGGCGGCGCGCCGACTGAACCGAGGCAAGTTCGCGTGGGTCGACGCCATGCATGGCCCCCAGATCGCGCTGGACGACGAGCAGTGGCAGGCGTTGGTGCTGGGTTTGCCCTGGCAGGGCGTGGGCGCGGCTGGCGCGATCTCGGTGTTATAGATCGGGCAATCCGGCAAGACGCCAATATGGTCGTAGCCAGCTCTGCGGCATACTGGCGGCATGAGTACCGACTCCCTGGATAACCTTGACCCGCAGCAGCTACGCGCGCTGGCCGAACGCCTGTTGGGCGAGGTGGCCGCGCGTGAGGCAGAGCTGGTCACGCGTAATGCACAGATTGCTGCGTAAGACGCTCAGATCGCCAAGCGAGACCAGGTCTTGCACGTCAAACAGACGCACATCGACCAACTGACCTAGGAACTGGCACTGTACAAGCGCTGGCGCTACGGCAAGCGCGGCGAGCAGTTGAACCCGCGCAAGCGAGCCTCTTGGAAGAGACGATGGATGCCGACATGGCGGCCATCGAAGAGAAGGTCAACGCGCTACGCGAGGCGATCGGTGCCAAGCCCACGACGCCGCAAGTACCGCGTCGTATGCGGCTGCCGGCCGAGTTGCCGCGCACCGATACCCGTCACGGGCCTGCGTCCACGACGTGCCGCTGTGGCTGCGGCCTGAAGCGCATCGGCGAGGATGTCAGCGAGAAGCTGGGCTACCTGCTGGGCGTCTTTACGGTCGAACGTCACATCCGCGGCAAGTGGGTGTGCGACCAATGCGAGACGCTTACGCAGGCGCCGGTGCCCGCGCAGGTCATCGACAAAGGAATCTCGACGGCGGGTCTGCTGGCACAGGTGTTGGTGGCGAAGTTCGCTGACCGCCTTCCGCTGTACCGTCAGGAAAGTGTCTTTGCTCGCGCCGGCTTGGCGCTGCCGCGGTCGACATTGGGCGAGTGGGTCGGCGTATGCGGCCTGCGGTTGCAGCCGTTGGTCGATGCGCTAAAGGTCGAGCTGCTGGGCAAGCCGGTGTTGCATGCCGACGAGACGCCAGTGCAGATGCTCAAGCCAGGCGCCGGCAAGCTGTAATACCGCCGTCGCGGCTGCCCTGATAGCATTTGGTTAGACATAGTGTGCGCGATCTCCTCGTGCACACTATCGCTTCGAACATCAACTCATTCAAGACGCCTTCGCCAGCCGGTTACCATGGTGCGGCACGCAGTACCGACGAGGAGGTCGCTGATGGCGACGATTAAGAAGAAAGCTACCCGCAAGACAACTACAGTCCGCGCAATACGCAGCGCTGCGCGCGGTCAACAAGGAACTGGTCGGCTTATATTGGGACATCGGGCGACTGATCGTTGAGCGGCAGCAGAGCGAAGGCTGGGGCAAGGCGGTGGTGGCTGTTGGCGCCGGTGTGATACTGACCCACGTCGTCGGAGTAAATCTGACCCACCTGAGCAATGATGGTGGCCTTTTGGCCATCAACAATGTTGACTCAGGAGCAAGCAGTGGAGATCAAAGTAATGGC
>NZ_JAHPZX010000006.1 GCF_021325795.1 Bordetella sp. LUAb4
CGCCTTAAAGACAAAAGGAAGGCCGGAAACGTCAAGGCCAAGAACTGATTTTTAGAATGCTGGGGTGGGTCAGATTCACTCCGACGATTCCGACGAAAGTGGGTCAGATTTCAACCGGCGTTGACACAACCCGGCCTTCGTCTCGTGGACCCAGTCCTTGGGAGCGTCAGCAAGACCCTTGATCTCCCGGACAAGCTTCACACCGATCCTCTCGAAAGGTTCAAAAGTCCCGGTGTTGGTCCCTCGATCGTCAGGAAAGCGCCGATATCTTCCGTCCGGACTTTTGACGAAAACGCCTGCGGCACAATGTGCGTGAAGGCCCGGGAATTTCGAGCGGAATCCCTCGGAATACATTTCCAGAGGCAACGCGTTCGCACCTCGAGGCGGCGCAAGGGGCAACACCGACGGATCCTCGGTAACGACCGTGCCACCTCGCGATGACGTCCTTGGGGGCGGCACCGGCGGATCCTCGGTGATGGCCATGCCACCTCGCGGTGACGTCGCACGGGGCAGCATCGGTTGGTTCTCGATAAGGACCATGCCGCCTCGCTGTGGCGTCGCGAGGGGTCGCACCGGCGGGGCCTTGACGATGACTATGCCATTGCGCCGGTTGCTAATCGCACGTGCGGCGTCACCCGGACTTGCCGTGCGGAATTTCACAGGCTGCCGCGTGGGCGTATTGCTATTCGTCACGGTAGCGCGGGGAGTACCTTCCCTGCTAGTTGGAGCGTTGACGCCTTTCCATATCTTATCGACCGCTGGGCGGTCAAAGGCTGTAGCGATATTTGCGACGGAGGCTTTGTTGAGTTCACGGGAAACCGTGAAAAACACATTGGAGAGCTTGGCAAACATACCCGATCCCTACTGGCTCGAATCAAAGGATCCGATGATCAAGCCACGGGTTCAGTTTCGCCACGTAATAACGAAGCAAATGCTAAGTAAAAACCGGCTTTTCAGAGGCGAATTTTCTCTTCGCAAGCGTTCTTCCATCCACGAGCCGATAGAAGTTCATGAAAAGTCACCTCAGAACGGGCGCTGATTGCCAGAATCAATAGGACTGCTGCCCCGAGAAATTGAGGAAGCGCGTGCTGGCCCCCTGGAAGGTCAGCCGCACCGTGCCGATAGGCCCGTTACGCTGCTTGCCGATGATGATCTCGGCCGTGCCCTTGTCCGGGGAGTCGGGGTTATAAACCTCGTCGCGATAGATGAACAGGATCAAGTCGGCATCCTGTTCGATAGCGCCTGATTCGCGCAGATCGCTCATCACCGGACGCTTGTTGGGCCGCTGTTCCAGACTGCGGTTCAACTGCGACAGCGCAATCAAGGGGCAGTTCAGCTCCTTGGCCAAGCCCTTCAGCGACCGGCTGATCTCCGAAATTTCAGTCGCCCGGTTTTCGCTGCTGCCGCTACCCGCCATCAACTGCATATAGTCGATGATGATCAGGCCCAGCTGGCCGCACTGCCGCGCCAGGCGACGCGCCCGCGCGCGCACTTCCATTGCCGTCAAGGCCGGCGTCTCGTCGATGTAGACCTGCGCATCCTGCATCAGCTGTACGGCATGCGTCACGCGCGGCCAGTCCTCGGCGGTCAGCTTGCCGGTACGCATGCGATGCTGGTCGAGCAGGCCGACCGAACCCAGCATACGCATCGCCAGTTGCACCGCACCCATTTCCATGGAGAACACCGCCACCGGCAGGCCCTGCTCGATGGCGATCTGCTCGCCGATGTTCATGGAGAAAGTGGTCTTGCCCATGGACGGGCGGCCCGCCACGATGACCAGGTCACCGCCCTGCAAACCGGACGTCATCTTGTCCAGGTCGGTGAAGCCCGTGGGCACACCGGTCACGTCGGATTCGGTATCGCGGTGATAAAGCTCGTCGATGCGCTCCACCACCTGCGTCAGCAGCGGCTGGATCTCATGCCAGCCCCCGGCACCGCGCTGGCCATCCTGGGATATCTTGAAAACCTTGGATTCCGCTTCGTCCAGAATCTGGCGCGCTTCCTTGCCTTGCGGATTCAGCGCCGCCGACGAGATTTCGTCGGCAATGGTGACCAGCTTGCGCAGCGTGGCCCGCTCGCGCACGATCTCCGCATAGCGCCGGATATTGGCCGCCGACGGCGTGTTATGCGCCAACGAATTCAGATACGCAATGCCGCCCGCGTCTTCGGACTTGCCGTTGGTGATCAGCGCCTCGTGCACGGTCACCACGTCGGCGGGACGCGACAAGCCGATCAGCTTGGCCATGGCCTGCCAGATCAGGCGATGGTCATGGCGGTAGAAATCTTCTTCCACCAGTACATCGGCGACACGGTCCCACGCAGCGTTGTCCAGCAGCAGCCCGCCCAGCACCGACTGCTCGCCCTCGATGGAGTGAGGCGGCACGCGCAGGTATTCGAGAGAGGAATCGTTGCTGTTGGCGGCGGTGGGCGAGTTCATGGATGCACTCAAAATTGCGGAATCGAGGTGACAGGCGACGTTATCGCCAGCGTTCCGGCGGGGTTGCGAACAACGGGGCAATCAAGAAGCCGGCAAAGCTGCAGGGTAAGGCCAAATTCAATGTGGGGCTTGCGGCAGAAAACGCAATCAGGATCGCGTCAAATCCCGCAATACATCCGCTACCCGGAAAAAGCCCTGCACATCGCGCGACGACAGACGGCCCAGCAAGGGACGCAGCACGCGCGCGGCGCCTCCCAACACACGTCCAAGACGCGCCAGGCGGGCTTGCACCCGTGCGTCCGGATTGACTTCGAAATACCCGTGCACCATCGCTCGCGCCAACTCGGGCTTGATATCCGAGTCCAACGCGCGCAAGGACAGCAGCGACGCCACCAGTTGGAACAGATCGTAGGCCTGCGCCAGCGGCGCTGACAAGGCTTCGCCGATATTTTCTTCGAAATCGATACGCCACAACTCGTGGTCGCGTACCGTCAGGTTGCGGATCTGCGCGCCCCCGTGGCAATGGCCACGCAGATGGAATTCAGCCAGGTCGCGGCCCGCGCGCCAGGCCCAGTCGCTGCGCGTGGCATCGTCACCATGACGGATCACGGACGACAGGTCCTTGCCCACGTGCTCCAGCACCAGCAGGCCGGGTTCCTCGTGCCAGATGGCAGGCACCCTGCAGCCGTCGGCCAGCAGCAGACGCAAGCGTTGCGCCTCGAACGCCAGGCCGTTGCGCAAAAGAACGCCGGGGTTGGGGAATTCACCCAGGAACAGCTTGCAGCCTATGCCCAGGAAAAACGCGCGCAGATAGCGCAGCACGTAGCTGATGCCACCGCCCAGGCTGGCGCGCCGGCGCTTGACCACGAAATGGATGCCGTCCAGCTCGGTCTCCAACACCTGGGGCTGCGGCCGCTTGGCGGCAGCTTCCAGCCACGCCTGCAAATCGGGCGGAGGCGACTGGTGGATGGGCGAGGAACTCACTGACGGACCTTGGATGGAGAATCTGGCGTCTGACAAAAAATCAGAGCCGGCACCCGGCCGGCTCTGATAACGCAAATGTCGATCGCGCCGCACCGGCGGACCGGCGGCGGACCAGCGGCGAATCGGGATGCGGCCGCGTGAGCAGCCGCGCCCATGCGCTTTAGGCCATTTCGCCTTCGACCACCACGGAGATGTCGCTGACGACGTCGGCGTGCAGTGCGATTTGCACCGGGTACTCGCCAACCGCCTTCAGAGCACCGTTGGGCAGACGCACAAAGCCCTTCTCAACCGATTCGAAACCCGCCTTGCGCAGGGCTTCGGCGATGTCGGCGTTGGTGACCGAACCGAACAGACGGCCGTCGACACCCGCTTTCTGCGAGATCTTCAGCACGTAGCCGTTCAGGCGCTCGCCCACGGTCTGCGAAGCTGCCAGGCGTTCGGCTTGGACTTTTTCCAGTTCGGCGCGACGCGCTTCGAACGCTTCCAGCGCGGACTTAGTGGCGCGGGTCGCTTTCTTCTGGGGGATCAGGAAATTGCGGGCGTAGCCATCACGCACGCGGACCACTTCACCCAGGTTGCCCAGGTTGACGACTTTTTCGAGCAGGATAACTTGCATGTCTGGCCCCGGATCAGTTGTGGTTGTCGGTGTACGGCAACAGAGCCAGGAAGCGGGCGCGCTTGATGGCCGTGTCGAGCTGGCGCTGGTAGTGCGCCTTGGTACCGGTCAGGCGAGCGGGAATGATCTTGCCGTTTTCCTGAATGAAATCACGCAGCGTGTCCAGATCCTTGTAATCGATCTCTTCGACGCCAGCAGCCGTGAAGCGGCAGAACTTGCGACGCTTGAACAGCGGGTTCTGCTGCGGAAACTTGCGCTTTTCCTTCTTCTTGCCAAAGAAAGCCATGATGTGCCTCTTGATTTTCAGGGGTCCGTGGACCCGAATTCTTTACGTGTGACCTGGATCGTTCCAGGCCGCCTGTTTATCCAAACTAAACGGTGACCGGATCGCTGCCCGAAAGACGTGTCGCCTGCTGCATATGCAGCTTCAGCTTGACCGCATCCTTGCGTACCGGTGCCAGGAAACCCTGGACCTGCAGCTGCGCCCCCAAACCGACATCCGCCAACAACAGCGCCAGGTCTCCCAGCGCCACCGCCGCAATCGTCATTTCGACGCGACGGGGATGTCCAGCTTCGATCACTTCGGACTGGTGACTCAGCAGCATCTCCAGCGCGGGCAAACCCGCCGGGGTGTAGCGCAAGGCTTCTCTTTCGAGGACTTGGGCGCTGAGTACGACCTGATTCATGAAGTGTCCCGGGGGCGTTCCGGTTGTGGACCGGGCGCATGCGCCACGATCCGCCTGGCCGTTTATTCGGGTTGAGCCGCAGCCGTAGCCGCTTCAGCCGACGCCTTGCGGGCTTCTTCGCGCTCGACCGACTTCATCATGATCGAGGCGCCCGACTGAGCCTTCTTGGTCTTGATGACCAGGTGGCGCAGCACGGCGTCGTTGTAGCGGAACGAATGTTCGAGCTCGTCCAGGGTGGCCTGGCCGCATTCGATGTTCAGGCACACGTAGTGGGCCTTGACCAGCTTCTGGATGGGGTAAGCCAGTTGGCGACGGCCCCAGTCTTCGAGGCGATTCACCGAGCCGCCTTGGCCGGTGACCAGCGCCTGATACCGCTCGACCATGGCGGGCACTTGCTCGCTTTGGTCGGGGTGGACGATGAACACTACTTCGTAGTGACGCATGGGTAACACTCCTAGTGGATGTCCAGTCTGATTCGTCCACCATGCCCCAAGGCAGGTGCCGGATCAGACCAGGGTCAGCCCGCCCCCAACAGTCAGGAGTCGAGCAGGAAAGCCCTCGATTATTGCCGGAACTGGCAGATAGTGCAAATCGAGTGTCGAATCAAGGGGTTCGACGAGGGTAGCCGTTGCTGCGGAGAGACAGGGGCCGTGCCCTTACCCCGAAAAGATCACTGGCGGACCGGTAAACCGGTCCGCCAGTGTTGTCTTGGACAAGAACGATTCTTCACCTAGCAGGGACTGGCGCCGGAAGACGGCACCTGCCCTACCCCCACGGCCGCCCGGAAAACCCCCGCCACGGGGCCGTCGCGCCATTATTCGACGCGGCGAATCACCCTTCAACCACCGCGTAAGCGGAGTGATTGTGGATGGACTCGAAGTTCTCCGCCTCGACGCGGTAGCGCCTGATCCCCTGGCGCGCCGACATCCGGGCGGCAACGTCGCGCACCAGATCCTCGACGAACTTGGGATTGTCGTAGGCACGCTCGGTCACGTACTTTTCGTCCGGACGCTTGAGCAGGCCCCACAGTTCGCAAGAGCCTTCTTCCTCGACCGCGCGGATGACGTCATCCATGCCGACGTCATCGCCCAGCACCGCCGTCACCGTGACGTGCGAGCGCTGATTGTGCGCACCGTATTCGGAAATCGCCTTGGAACACGGGCACAGGCTGGTGACCGGAACCTGCACCACCAATTCGAACTCGACTTCTTCGCCGCTGGCACGGGCAATCCACTGCACTTCGTAATCCATCAGGCTTTGCACGCCGGAAACCGGTGCCGACTTGTTGATGAAATACGGGAAGGCAGCGGTCAGGTCGCCCTTCTCCGCATGCAGCAAGGGCAGCATCTCACGCGCCATGGCGCGGAACAGGGCCGGCGTCATCGGCGTGCTGCGATACTTTTCGAGCAATGCCACGAAACGCGACATATGGGTGCCCTTCTCTTCCGCCGGCAACGCCACGGTCAACGTCCAATTGGCCACCGTGGCCATGGCGCTGCCGTCCCCAGCCTGCACCAGCATGGGATGACGCACGCCGCGAATGCCCACACGCTGGATGGGAATGTGCCGCGTGTCGGCCGAACTCTGCACGTCCGGCATGACGAGGGCGGGATCGATCGGGGAATTCATATTCGTTTACCTGCCACGAGCAGTCGCCTCGCGACCGCCCCAAATAGCTGAAGGACTTGCATTATTGCGTAAAAACTGCGTAAACCCCGTGAAAACCCTATTGCCGATAGGCAAGCGATAGTTAACCGGGCGCAACAACAGGGACAACGTGGCGAGGTTGCGACAAACCCCGGGAGAGTTTGCGTACCACGTACGGCCCCCTGTACCGCGTTCAGTGCCTGTACCGCGTCCGGCGCCTGCAGCGTGGCCAACGAGACCGCGCCGGACACGATGACAGCGGCATCAGCCGGCGACAGCCCGGTCCCGCGGCGCCTCGACCGCCAGCAGCGCGCCAAACCGTGCACGCACCGACGCCTCGATACCCGCGGCATTCAAACCAAGGCCCGCCATGAGCGCCTGCTGATCGCCATGGTCGATGAAGACATCGGGCAAGCCCAGTTGCAGCAGCGGGCACAGCACGCCCGCCTCGTTCAGCGCCTCGGCCACCGCACTGCCGGCGCCGCCCATGATCGCGGCGTCCTCGACGGCCACCAGGGCATCATGGCGCGCGGCCAACTCCAGCACCAGTTCACGATCCAGCGGCTTGACGAAGCGCATGTCGGCCACCGTCGCATCCAGCGCCTCGGCCGCGCGCAGCACGGCCGGCAGCAGCGTGCCGAATACCAGGAAGGCGATGCGGCCATGGCCTTCGCGCCGGATGACGCCCTTGCCCAGCGGCACCTCGTCCAGATCCGTACCCGCCGCCACGCCACTGCCGCCACCGCGCGGATAGCGCACGGACGCCGGTCCGGGGTAGTGATAGCAGGTGGTCAGGAGCAGGCGTGCCTCGGCTTCGTCCGAAGGCGTGGCCACCACCATATTGGGAATGCAACGCAGGAAAGCGATGTCGTAGTTGCCGGCATGGGTGGCGCCGTCGGCCCCCACCAGGCCAGCGCGGTCCAGCGCGAACGTGACGTCCAGATTCTGCAGGGCCACGTCATGCACCAGTTGATCGTAGCCGCGCTGCAGGAAGGTCGAATAGATGGCCACCACCGGCTTCTGCCGCTCACAGGCCAGGCCGGCGGCGAACGTCACGGCATGCTGTTCGGCGATACCCACGTCGAAATAACGCGAAGGGAAACGGCGTTCGAATTCCACCAGCCCACTACCCTCGCGCATGGCGGGCGTGATGCCGGCCAGCCGCTCGTCGGACGCGGCCATGTCGCACAGCCATTGCCCGAAGACCTGCGTGAAGGTGACCTTGGCCGGCGCCTTGGCGGGCACGATGCCCACGGCGGGGTCGAATTTGCCGGGGCCGTGATACAGCACCGGATCCGCCTCGGCCAGCTTGTAGCCCTGGCCCTTGCGCGTGACCACGTGCAGGAACTGCAAGCCCTTGAGCTCGCGCAGGTTCTGCAAGGTGGGCACCAGCGAATCCAGATCGTGCCCGTCGATGGGCCCGACATAGTTGAAGCCGAACTCCTCGAACAGCGTGGCCGGCGTGACCATGCCCTTGGCATGTTCCTCGATGCGCCGGGCCAGCTCCAGCACCGGCGGCACGCGCTGCAGCACGGCACGGCCGACGTTCTTGGCGGCGGCGTAGAAGCGGCCCGACATCAGGCGCGCCAGATAGCGGTTCAAGGCCCCCACCGGCGGCGAGATCGACATGTCGTTGTCGTTCAGGATCACCAGCAGATTGATATTGGACGTGACGCCGGCGTTGTTCATGGCCTCGAAGACCATGCCCGCCGACATGGCACCGTCGCCGATGATGGCGATGTGCTGGCGCATGATGCCCGCATTGCGCGAAGCCACCGCCATGCCCAGGGCCGCCGAAATCGAGGTCGACGAGTGCGCGGTGCCGAAGGCGTCGTACTCCGATTCCGCACGGCGCGGGAAGCCGGAGATTCCGCCTTGCTGCCGCAGCTTGCTCATCTCCGCGCGCCGGCCGGTCAGGATCTTGTGCGGATAGGACTGATGGCCGACGTCCCACACGATACGATCATGCGGCGTGTCGAAGACATGGTGCACGGCCAGCGTCAGCTCGACCGTACCCAGGTTCGAGGACAAATGGCCGCCGGTCCTGGAGACGGACTCCAGCACGAAGGCGCGCAATTCGTCGGCCAGTTTTTTCAGCTCGCGGCGGTCCAGACGCTTGAGGTCGGCCGGACTGGCGATGGTGTCCAGAAGTTCTGTGGTCATGCTGTGAAGAATAGCCCCGCGGGCAATCGGATGCACATCGTGCGGACTGGCAGCGCCGGTCCGCACGAACGTCAACGATCTCTCAAAACGATGAAATCGGCCAATTCAGCCAGGCGCGCGCGACCTTCGCCCAGCGGCGCCAGGGCCTGCAGTGCGGTGTCGCGCAAGGACGACGCGAAACGGCGCGCCTCTTCCAAGCCCAGCAGTGAAACATACGTCGGTTTGTTCTCGGCCGCGTCCTTACCCGCGGTCTTGCCCAGCTTTGCCGTGTCGGCGGTGACGTCGAGTATGTCGTCCACCACCTGGAAAGCCAGGCCAATGGCTTGGGCATACTCATCCAGCGCCCGGCGCGACACCGAACTGGCGCCCGCCACGATACCGCCCAGCGCCACGCTGACGGCCAGCATGGCGCCGGTCTTCATGCCGTGCATCTGCTGCAGCTCGTCGCGCGTCAGGGTACGGCCGACGGCGCCCAGATCGATGGCCTGGCCACCCGCCATGCCGCGGCTGCCGGCGGCCCGCGCCAGCGCTTGCGTGGCCTGCACCACCAGCGCCGGTGCAATGGGCATGTCCGCCAGGAACTGGAAGGCCAGCGGCTGCAAGGCATCGCCGGCCAGCATGGCGGTGGCTTCGTCATAGCGCACGTGCACGGTCGGCTGGCCACGCCGCAGGACGTCGTCGTCCATGCAAGGCAGGTCGTCGTGCACCAGGGAATAGGCGTGGATCAATTCGACGGCCGCGGCGGCGCGGTCCAGCGACGCTTCCACTGCCGTGGAGGGACCGCTGACCGGGCAGGCCAGGCCGGCGGCGTACACGAGGGCGGCACGCACGCGCTTGCCGCCACCCAGGACGGCGTAGCGCATGGCTTCGTGCAGGCGCGCCGGCACGGCATCGGCCGGCGGCAGCAGCTCGTCGAGTTTCTGCTCGATGTACTGCGCGCGGGCCGTCAGCCAGTCCGCGAAGGCAAGGTGGTTCTGCTTCATCCGTTCGTATCGTCGTCCAGCGCGCCGGGTTCGAGCGGCCGCAACAAATCGCCTTCCAGTACCCGCACCTGTTGCTCGGCCTGCGCCAGGCGTTCCTGGCAGATGCGCGTCAACGCAACGCCGCGCTTGTAAGCGGCCAGGGAAGCTTCCAAGGGCAGCGAGCCGTCTTCCATCGACGCGACGAGATCCTCCAGTTGCGCCAACGCACCTTCGAAATCCTGCGGCAGAAGGGCGGTATCAGCCGTATCGGCCGCGGGAGTGACAGGGGGAACTTGCTTGGACGCCAAGCGGATCTCCGGAATGCTTGAGAATAATCCGGGGATTGTAGCAAGGGGCAGGCTCCTCCTACACGACGTCAGGCGGGACGCGACAACGCCTGGGCGGTGCGCTGCAGCACCGGGGCGACCTCGTCGCGCAGGACGGCTTCCGAGAGCAAGGTGGCCGGGCCGCCGCAACTGATGACGAAGATGCCCTCTCCCGTGGCGGATTCGAAGGGCGCGGCGGCGGCGTTGATGCCGGACTGCCACTCGCCAAAGGCAAAGCAGCAGCCCGTGGCGGCCAGGTCGGCGACGCAGCGGTCGACCACATCAGGCATCGGCGCCAAGGGCCCCAGGCGCAGCAACAGGTCGCGCCGCGCCGCGGGCGGCAGCAGCGCCAGGTAGGCGCGGCCCATGGCGCTGTCCATGCTCACCCGGCAACCCACCGGCAGGCGCAGATACAGGGCGGAAGACCCGTGAATGGCTTCGACATAGGCCATGGCGTCGCCATCGCAAGTCCCCAGCGCCAGGGCGCCGCCCGTCTGTTGCGCCAGGGACTGCATGGCCGGCTTGGCCAGTTGGCGGACTTCCAGGCCCGACAGCAGACCCAGCCCCAAGGCCAGCACACCATGGCCGGGGGCATAGCGGCCACTGTCGCGGTCATAGCGCAGATAACCCAGTTCGGTCAGGGTATAGGTGATGCGGCTGAGCGTGGCCTTGGGCAGCCCGGTCAACCGCGCCAGTTCGAGATTGCCCAAGGCACCGCTGCCGGCCTGGAAACAGCGCAGCACTTGCAGGCCCCGCGCGAGGGCCGTTATGAAATCCGCCGAGCGCTGCGCCCCTTCCGCCACCGGCGCACGCCGGCGCCGCCCGGCACGGTCGCGGGCGGGAGCGACGGCGGCATTGGACTCCCGTGGCACAGCGCCCGGCTCATCAACCTGGGGTTTTCCTTGAGGGGGAAAGGATTGCATTCCGCGACACCCTTTTTTATATTGAATTCCGTAATACAAAATTTAATTCCGATATACGGAATTTAAAACGAAATTCAACGAGCGGCGACTTTTTTTTCAAACGCTCTCTTTCTAGGGGATTTTTCATGCGACCTTGGCTCAAACTCTTTGCCGCCCTCGCCCTTGTCGGTGCCTGCGGCGCTGCCAACGCCCAATATCCAGACCGGCCCATCAAGGTCGTTTCGCCCTTCCCGGCTGGCGGCGCCACCGACGTGCTCACCCGCCTGCTGGCGGAACGCATGGGCAAGGACCTGAAAGCCTCGATGATCGTGGAGAACCGCGCCGGGGCCGGCACCGCGATCGGCGCGTCCTATGTGCAGCGCGAAGCGCCGGACGGCTACACCATTCTGATGGCCACCAATTCCACCCTGGTCACCAACCGCTTCCTGTACAAGGACCTGCCCTACGACCCGGACGGCTATGCGCCCATCGGCATGGTGGGCATCGGTCCGCTGGTCCTGCTGGCCGGCCCCAAGGAACCCTTCCACAACACCGCCGACCTGATCGCCTACGCGAAGAAGAACCCGGGCAAGCTGACCTTCGCGTCCTTCGGCCCCGGTACGTCGTCGCACCTGGCCGGCGAATTGTTCAAGTCGCAGACCGGCATCGACATCCTGCATGTCCCCTTCAAGGGCGCCAACCAGGCCCTGCCGGCGCTGATCGGCGGCGATGTCGACCTGTTCTTCGACATGGTTGCCACGGGCATGCCGCAAGCCAATGCGGGCAAGGTGCAGGTTTTCGGCATCACCAGCAAGCAGCGTCTGGACAGCGAACCCAAGCTGGCGACCATCGCCGAACAGGGCTACAGCAAATTCGATATGAGCGCCTGGTTCAGCTTCGTCGCCCCCAAGGGCACGCCGCCGGAGGTCCTGGGTAAGCTGCAAACCGCCTTGGCCGATGCACTGAAGGACGAGACCGTGCGTAAAAAAATGCTCGAAATGGGCATCCAGCCCAGCGACGGCACGCCCCAGGCGCTGACCGCCCAGATCAAGTCCGAGCTGCCCGTGATCCAGACCCTGGTGAAACAGGCGAATGTGGTGCTGCAATAGACACCTGCCCTATCCGCGGATAATTGGCCGGGCGCTTGCGTAAAAAGCGCGTCCGGTTTGGCCCCCGCTCCCCCCTGGGGTACAATCGACCACTTTGATCGGCCAGCCCGATTTTTCTTCGCGCCAGAACGGATCCGTGCCGTCCTGGCTTTTTTATCCGAGCGGAGGGAATCATGACCGACGTCGGTCGGATGGCGCATTTTGTGCCGGCTCGTACGCAGCTACCCGTCAGCGCTTATTTTGACGAAGCACGCTTTCAGCGCGAGCAAGAAATCATTTTTAAGCAGTCTTCTTTATACGTCGGCAATCAGAAGATGGTTCCCGAGGTAGGAGACTGGCGCACGCTCGTCCAGGAAAATGGCGGGCGGGTTTTGGTGCGCGACAAGGGCGGCATCGAGCTCATCTCGAATGTCTGCCGCCACCGCCAGGCCTTGATGCTGGGCGGTGCGCCGGGAAATGTGGCCGGCAACGTCAACACGGGGGGCAATCTGCGCACCACCGGGGGCAATATCGTCTGCCCGCTGCATCGCTGGACCTACGACAAGCAGGGTCAGTTGCTGGGCGCGCCGCAATTCGCCTCCACGCCGTGCATGGACCTGCCGCGTTACCGACTCCGCGATTGCCATGGCCTGCTGTTCGAAGGCCCGCGCGATCCCGCCAAGGACCTTGCCACCCTGTTCCAGCGGCCCGAGTTCGATTTCGGCGACTATGTGCTGGACCACGTCGAAGTCCACCAGTGCAACTACAACTGGAAGACTTTCATCGAGGTCTATCTGGAGGACTACCACGTTGCGCCCTTCCACCCGGGCCTGGGCCACTTCGTCACCTGCGACGATCTGGAATGGGAATTCGGCAATTGGCATAGCGTGCAACGCGTGGGCGTGAACAACGCCCTGGCGCAGCCCGGTTCGGACGTCTACCGCCATTGGCACGACACCCTGATGCAATACCGGGAGGGTGATGCACCGGATTTCGGGGCGATCTGGGCAACCTATTTCCCCACGCACATGATCGAGCTGTATCCCCACGTGCTGGTACTGTCGACCCTGCATCCGCGCGGTCCGCAGGACACCGTCAACGTGGTGG
Source organism: Bordetella sp. LUAb4 (assembly GCF_021325795.1). GTDB lineage: Bacteria > Pseudomonadota > Gammaproteobacteria > Burkholderiales > Burkholderiaceae_B > Bordetella_C. The sequence continues at coordinate 12,919 of NZ_JAHPZX010000006.1, forward strand.
AGTTCTACTACCCCGAGGAAATCGCCGCGTTCGAGCGCGAATTCGTCGAGGCGCAGCGCGCGGCCTATATGGAAACGGCGATCGAGGACGACGAGATCGCTGAACGCATGGATGCCGGCCGCCGGGCTTTGATGCTGCGCGGCGTCACCGAAGCGGGTCCGTATCAGTCGCCCATGGAAGATGGCATGCAGCATTTCCATGAGTGGTATCGAACCATCATGGCCGAGACCGAACCTCATCCCTGATTTGGCTGTGCTTGCGATGCCTGTTTGATTTGCCACGCGGGCGGTCCTCTACCGGGGACCGCCCGCGTGGCATTTGAAGCTGACCCTTTTTGAGGTTCTTCTTTAACCTCTTCCAGGCTTTTTCAGGCCATTTTCATGGCCACCGTTCACACAGACCGTTACTCAACGCCTGTGTTTCTCCTTGTGACCGTCATCAAAAAACCAACTCGTGCTGGTCAACTGAAAAGGACCACGGAGCGCGCCGCGCTGCGCGACCGCAAGGAGCACGGCCATGGGATTGACACTGGATCAGATAGCGAACCTCTTTCACCTTACCGGCAGTCTGCCCTACGGCGACACCGCGGTGACGCAGGCCGAACACGCGCGCCAGACCGCCGCGCTGGCATTGGCCGAAGACGCCGCTGCGCCTTTGGTGACCGCCGCCCTGCTGCATGACCTCGGGCATCTCATCATTCAGCATCCGGACATCGTGCGCATCGAAGGCGCCGACTACAAGCATCAGTATTTCGTTCTGCCGTTCCTGCGCGGGCTGTTCGGCAGCGACGTGCTCGAACCCATACGCCTGCATGTCGAGGCGCACCGCTATCTGTGCTTCGTCGAACCGGATTACCTGGGGCCGCGCAACAGCGCCGCGCGCCGGGCGCTCGACCAGGCCGGCGGCGTCTTCGACGCCACCCAGGCCAGCGAGTTCTCATCCATTCCCTGGGCGCCGGAGGCCATACGCCTGCGCCGCTGGGACGATCAGGCCTGCCTGATCAGCGCCGAACCGCCACCGCCTTTATCCTATTTCCTGGAAATAGCGAGCGGCGTGGCACAACGCCATCAGGCCATGCGACTGCCCCGCCTCGGTTCGCTGCCGCAAGAATCATCTGGTCAACCCACGACCCGTCATTCGGCGGCACGACAGCGCGCAACGCCAAGTACTTTGCAAAGTACCGTGCCGAGTACTGTACCGACTGCTGTGCCGAATACCGCGACGATCAGCCCTTGGCCTGCGGCCGCGAAGCATCGCTGACCCATTCGCTCCACGAGCCCGGATACAGACGCGATCCACTCAGGCCCGCCACTTCCATGGCCAGCAGATTGTGGGATGCGGTGATGCCCGAACCACACTGGTGCACGATGGCATCGGGCGCACGCTTGCCCAGCACCGCTTCGAATTCCTTGCGCAATTCCTGCGGTGACTTGAAGCGGCCGTCGGCGGCCAGGTTGTCCGTATTGGGCCGGTTCAAGGCGCCCGGGATGTGGCCGGCGACCGGATCGATGGGCTCCATTTCACCGCGATAACGGGCGGCCGCGCGGGCGTCCAGCACCGTGAAGGCGGGCTGCGCGATATTCGCCAACACGGTATCGGCGTTCACCGGCTCGGTCAGCGCTGCGCGCGGCGTCAAACCGCCGCTCGTGGCCGCCGGATCGGTTTGCGGACCCGTGCCGCTCTCCACCGCCAGGCCGGCCGCCGACCAGGCTTGCCAGCCGCCGTCCAGCACCGCCACGCGATCGTGGCCCAGCCAGCGCAGCATCCACCACAGATGCGAGGCGAACTGGCCGCCACTGGCGTCATAGGCGACGACCAGCGTATTGGGGGTGACGCCATGGCTTGCCAGCAAGGCGGCCAGCGCGGCGCGTTCCGGCAAAGGGTGGCGGCCGTTCTTGCCGGTACGCGGCGCGGCCAGTTCGGTTTCGTTGTCCAGATAGCGGGCGCCCGCGATATGCGACTGCTCGTACTGGCGGCGTCCGGCGGCATGGTCCATCAGATCGTGGCGCAGGTCGAACAGCCGCAGATCGGCGTCGCCCAGGCGGACAGCCAGTTCGGATGCGGAAATCAAAGTCATGGTCATACGGTGTTCTCCTTGGCAGTCTTGGGGATGGGGCGCCGTTCACGCATGGTGCGCCAGACCGACAGCAAGCCGGCCGCGATGATCAGGCCCATGCCGGACAAGGCGATGGCATCGAGATGATCGTGCCAGAACACCGCGCCCAGGCAGGCGGCGAAGATGATGGTCGAGTACTGCAGCGCGGCTGTCAACAAGGCCGAGCCCAGGCCGAAGGCCCGCGTCATGGCAAGCTGGCCGCACAGGCCGGACAAGCCGATGCCGATCAGCGCCGCATAGCCCTCCCAGCCGGCGTTGCCCCAGCCATGGACGAACAGGCCAACCACGCTGCTGAGCGTGACCGCCAGCGAAAAGAACAGCACCGTGCGCCATTCCGGTTCGCCGATGCGGCCCAGCTCGCGGATCTGCATCATCGAGATGGCGGCGGCGCCGCCGGCGCCCAGGCCCATCAGGGCCGCCAGCCACTGGTCGTCGCCGATACTGGGCCGCAGCACGGCGATGACGCCCAGGAAGCCCAAGGCCACGGACAGGATGCGAACGGGATCACGCTGCGCGCCGCCCCAGCCCAGCATGTAGCCGGCGATGAACAGCGGCGAGGTGTAGTTCAGGCTGGTGGCCGTGGCCAGCGGCAGATGCGACAGGGCATAGAAACCCAGCCACATGGAGGAGACCCCGGCCAGGTTGCGCCACAGATGAGGCCGCCATTTGGACGGTATGATGGAATGACGTCCGGCCCGCGCCCACATCAAAATCAGCACCACGGACGGCATGCCCCGGAACAGCACCACTTGCGCCAACGACGCCTCGTATTCGGTAGCGAGCTTCACGCAAGAACCCATGATGGCGAACATGAGCGACGCCAACAACATCCAAAGAGCCTGCATGATTCCAAAAAGGGTGGTGGCACGGGGTTGAAGCACGGGGTTGAAACAACCCACGCCCGGATAAGTGCGATGCGACTTATTTTTCCAGGGTGCGCAGGCTCTCATGATAAGAACCTGAAACGGAACCGATAATATACTCGCTGTTCCGACGGAGAGCCGGTCGGAACCGGCGGTGCGGGCCGCCGGGAACCCAGACCGGGCCGTCACGTCAAAGCTATATCCGCGCTCGCAGAGGATCGATAACAACCATGAAACGCATCATTCTTTTTGTGCTGACCAACCTGGCCGTCATGCTGGTGTTGTCGGCCACGCTACGTATTTTCGGCGTCGACCGCTTCCTGATGGCCAATGGCCTGAACGTCACGCAACTGCTGATCTTCTCGGTCATCGTCGGTTTTACCGGCTCCATCATTTCGCTGTTCATGAGCAAGCCGATGGCCAAGTGGAGCACCGGCGCCCAGGTGATCGACCCCAACGCGCCGCGCTCGCAGCGCGAAGCCTGGCTGCTCGATACCGTGCACCAGTTGGCCGACCGCGCCGGTATCGGCCGGCCCGAAGTCGCCATCTATGACGGCGCGCCCAATGCCTTCGCCACCGGCGCGTTCAAGAACGATTCGCTGGTTGCCGTCAGCACCGGCCTGCTTGAAAGCATGACGGAAGAAGAAGTGGCCGCCGTGCTGGGCCACGAAGTGGCGCACATCGCCAATGGCGACATGGTGACGCTGACCCTGATCCAGGGCGTGGTCAACACCTTCGTGGTGTTCCTGGCGCGGGTGGTGGGCTATTTCGTCGATCGCACGATACTGCGCAATGAGCGCGGACTGGGCGCCGGCTACTTCGTCACCGTGATCGTCTGTGAAATCCTGTTCGGCATCGCCGCGTCCATCATCGTCGCCTGGTTCTCGCGCCAACGCGAATTCCGCGCCGATGCCGGCTCGGCCCATCTGCTGGGTTCGCGCGATCCCATGATCCGCGCGCTGGCCCGCCTGGGCGGCCTGGAAGCGGGCGAACTGCCCAAGTCCTTCGAAGCATCGGGCATCAGCGGACGCAACGCCATCAGCGCGATCTTCGCTTCGCACCCGCCCATCCAGCAGCGCATCGCCGCGCTGCAACGCGGCGCGGCCTGAAACAGGCGCGCGAATACGCCGCCGGGCCGGGACCTGGCGGGTAAAGAAAACACGACAGAACACCGCGCCGGGCCCAGGTCCGGCGCATGTGAGGCCAACTGACATTTTGTGGGGCTATACTGCGCCGCGATCAGTTGGCCTTTTTTTTATTGGCTTTTTTTATTGGCCTTTCTCGTTGGCCCTTTTCCAGGGTCCCGCTTCGCTCCATCGCCCTCATAAGCGCAACACCCCGCAGCCATGCTTGCCCTTCGCCGCCCCTCCCTGCCGCAGCTTGCCCGAGTCCTTGCCATCCTGGCCGTGGCGGCAGGCCTGGGGGTCTGGGGCGCGATCCTGTTCGCGCCGCGTCCGGATGCCTTGCCGCCGGCCTTGCGTCCGGCGACGCTGCGGGCCACCGACACCACGCCCGCGGCGCTGTTGTTCGGTAAGGATGGAACCTTGAAGACGCAGGTGACGATTGCCGGCCTGATCGCCAGTGGCGATGAGGGCGCGGCCATTCTCAGTGTGGACGGCGGCCCGGCCCAGGCCTGGCGCGCGGGCCAGGAAATCACGCCAGGGCTGCGGCTCGTGCGCGTCGATCGCAACGAAGTCGTCCTGGACCAGAACGGCACCACCACGACCATCAGCGCCCCGCCCCTGCCGCCCGCCGCCGCGGGCATCATTGCCGTCAAGAACTGACGGCGCACCGAGCAGGGCTCTGCCCCTTGGCACCCGCCTGAATGGCGGCCTGGCCATCATATTACTGACATATTGATCGGTATAATGACGGCCTCGAGCTCAAACGGAGTGGGTTGTGCGTCAGCGAGGCAGTGCCGCCATTGTGCGTCAGCAAGGTTTTACCCTGATTGAAATCATGGTTGTGGTGGTCATCATGGGGATCCTCGCGGCCTTGATCGTCCCCCGCGTACTCGACCGTCCAGACCAGGCGCGCCAAGTCGCCGCCCGCCAGGACATCGGTGGATTGATGCAGGCGCTCAAGCTGTATCGCCTCGACAATGGCCGCTACCCATCGACGCAGCAAGGCCTGCAGGCCCTGGTCACGCGGCCGGAAAATACGTCCAACTGGCGCGCTTATCTCGACCGCCTGCCCAACGACCCTTGGGGCCACCCCTATCAGTACCTCAGCCCCGGCGTGAAAGGCGAAGTCGATGTATTTTCCTTTGGCGCCGACGGCAAGGCCGGCGGCGAGCAAAACGATGCGGACATCGGGTCCTGGGACCTCTAGGACCATCGCCGCGGTACTGCCCCGACATGCAGCCTGCGCGCGGCAGAGCGGCTTTTCCCTGATCGAAATTCTCGTCGTGCTGGTCATCATCGGCATCGCGGCCGGCATGGTCGGCCTGTCCGCGGTCGCCGCGCCGGACCGGCGCCTGCACGCCGACGCCGAGCGCCTGGTGCAGGCGCTCGCGATTGCCCAAAGTGAAGCCCGCAGCGATGGCCGCATCATCACCTGGCGCGCCGACGCCGGCGGCTATCGCTTCGAACGTCCGGGACGGCGCAAAGGTAGCACCGGTAGCGCCGACGACGAGGCGATCCCGCCCCCTGACGACTTCCGCGACGACCCTGATTTGCGGCCCCATGCATGGTCGGCGGGCACCGTGTCCGTCACGCCCTCCGGCCCCCAGGGCTGGCTGCGTTTCGACACCGAGTGGATGGCCGACCCCATGCAGATCGTTCTCAGCGCCGGCGGCCGCAACGTGACCATCAACCGTGATGCCGGCGGTGCCTATGCGGTGCAGTGACGGCACGTCCGCTGCGCGCGCTCGCCCGCAAGGCCGCCGCCGCGGCCAGCGGGGCTTCACGCTGATCGAAGTCCTGGTGGCATTGGCCATCATCGCCGTCGCGCTGGCTGCCGCCCTGCGGGCCACGGGCGTGATGGCGCAGAACAATCGAGCGCTGCGTGACAAGACACTGGCGCTGGTGGCCGCCGAGAACCGCATGGCGGAACTGCGCCTGGCCGACATCCTGCCCGGGCCCGGCAAGCAGGAGGCCCCCTGCCCCGAAGGCCGGCTGGACATGCTGTGCGAAAGCACCTTCACCTATTCGCTGAACCGCGCGTTCCGGCAAGTCTCCGTGCGAGTCTATCTGCGCGGCCAGCCCGACCTGACATTGGCCGAACTCTCCGGCTTGCTGACCAACGTTCGATGATGAAAATCGCCTTCCGATAAGAATCACCTTCCGATAAGAACCACCGCCGAGAACCACGCTCCGCCGCCACCCGCCGTCCGCTGAAAAACCCGCCTGATGAATACTCCCGTCCGCGCCACTTCTGCTATCCCACGCGCTTGCCTGCGCGGGACGGCGCTCGTGCGCCGGCGCCAGCGCGGATTCACGCTGATCGAAGTCCTCATCGCCATCACCCTGATGGCGCTCGTCAGCCTGCTGGCCTATCGCGGCCTGAGCCGCGTCGCCGACACGCGCGCATGGCTGGAACGCGATGCCGCCGACAACGCCGTCATCGTGCGCACCCTGGGCCAGCTCGAACGCGACCTGACCCTGTCCAATGACGGCCACAATGCCGACAACGTCGCCCAGCCTGGGCAATTGCTCAGCGGCGTAGACGTCGATATGGCGCCCGGCAAGCCCCTGCAACTGGAGATCGTGCGCGCCGCGCCGGCCGATGACGGCAGTTGGCAGCAAGTGGTCTGGCGCCTCGACAACGGCGGCTTGTGGCGCTATACCGGCAAGGCCGGCGTGCAGTATCCGCTGGCGCCAGCCCTGGCCGGCGCCGAAGTGATGGCCAACGTGGTGCAACTGTCGGTCCGCTTCTGGATACCGGGACAAGGCTGGGTCACACCCTCCGCCAACGCCGCCGGCGCCACGGCCGCCACGGGCGGCCATTCGGCCACCGGCATCGAGGTGGCGCTGGAACGCACGAACAATGGCGCGCGCGAACGCTACACGCGCGTGGTGGTGCTGCGATGAAGATTCATTTCTTGCCGCCTGGCGCGCGCCCGCGCCGCCGCCAGCGCGGCATGGCGGTGGTCAGCGCGCTGATCGTCGTGGCCGTGGTCGCGGCCCTGACCTCCGGGCTGTTCATGCGCCAGACCTCCACCCTGCGCCAGGTGGAAAACGAACAGGCCCGCGTGCAAGCGCGCTGGCTGCTGGTCAGCGGCCTGGACTGGGCGCGGCTGGTGATCCGCGAAAGCCTGCGCCGCGAAGCCACCGTCCACGCAGGACAACTGTGGACGGTACCCGTGCAGGACACGCGCCTGGAACGCCCCGGCGATGGCCGTGTCGCCATCTTTTCCGGTTTCGTCGAAGACGAACAGGGCAAGTTCAATGTCTACAACGTGGCGCGCGGCGGCCTCATCATGCCGAACCAGGTGCTGGTGCTCGCCCGCGTGCTCGCGGCCCTGGACGTCCATGATGGCCTGGCGCAGACACTGGCCCAGCGCGTCGCGCTGACGCAACCCAGCAAGCCCGTCACCGATCAGAACGGCGCCATCATCCGCCAAGGCGCGCCGGCCCGCGCGCCGTCACCACGCGGCATCGACGACCTGCTCGCCAACCTGAACCTGGAACCCGCGCTGCGCCGCGACCTGCAACGAACCCTGACCTATCTGCCCGCCACCACCACCGTCAACGTCAACACCGCGCCGGCCGAAGTGATAGCCGCCCTGGTTCCCGACATGACCTTGGCGCAGGCCCGTGTGCTGATCGGCGAACGCGAGCGGGGTGCCTGGTTCAACGACGCCGCCGACTTCAGCAACCGCCTGGGCGGCCTCGGCGTGCAAGGCACGCCGGAAGGCATAGGCGCGACCAGCGCCTGGTTCGCGGCCACCGGCACCGTTGCCTACGAACGCGTGCATCTGGTGATGCGGGCCCTGATCCAAAGCGCCGCGGATCAATCCACCGAAATTATCTGGAAACGGGAAATCCATTGAAGAACACCCTACGCATCGCGCTCCCCGACCTGGCCGAGCTGTCCGCGACGATGCCCCTGGCTTACGCCTGGTTCGACCGCCAGGGCCGTTGCGCGCGCAGCGGCGAACTGACGGCCGCTGCCCTGGCCACCGGATTCGCGGGCGCCCGCGTCGAAGCCGTGCTGGTGCCCAATGACGCCATCGTCACCACCGTGCAGGTGCCCGCCGTAGCAGCCCGCCTGTTGACCGCCGCCGTGCGCGGCGCCACCGAACCGCTGGTGCTCGGCGATCTGGAAGAACTGGCCTTGGGCCACGGCCCGCGCGCCGCCGACGGTACGGTGACCGTGGCCTGGACCGAACGCGAAGCCCTGGTCCGCGCGTGGCGGCTGCTGTCCCAGGCCGGCCTGCGGGTGGACGCCCTGCTGCCCGCGCAACTGGTGCTGCCGCGCGACGACGCCCACCCGGAGCAACGCTTGATGCTGCCGGCTGACGCCCGCTGGCATAGCGACGCGCCGCGCTGGTCGCTGGCACTGCCCGCCTTGAGTCCGCGCCAGACCTCGCCCTGGCGCGCGCCGCTATGGTGGGCGGCGGCTGCCGTGGTGGTATGGGTGGTGGGGCTGAACATCCACGCGGCGCGCTTGCGTGGCGAAGCCGTGGCACTGCGTGCCGGCATGGAAGCGCAAGTGCGCGCGGCCTTCCCCGATATCCCGGTGGTGGTCGATGCGCTGCGCCAGGCCGAACAAGGCCGCAATGCCCTGCTGGCCGGCCAGGGCAGCAGCAGCAACGCCGACTTCGTGCCGTTGGCCTTGGCCAGCGCCAAGGCCCTGCCCTTCGCCGCCAGCCACACCGCTGAATTGCGCTATGCCGATGACGCCATCACGCTGAAGCTCGATGGCGCCGACAGCAAGGATCCCGATCAACTGGGCCAGGCCCCCGCCATGGCCCAGGCCGCCGCTGCCTTGGGCCTGCGCATCGAAAAACAGGACGCGCCGCTGACCTGGCGTATTTCCAGGAGCCAGCCATGAAACGCCCCGACGACAAGGACGTGTCCGTCCCCGCCAACGCCGGCCGGCAAAGCGCCCGGGGCCCCGATACGCCGCCGGCGCCCGTCCGCGGCCTGGCCCCCACGTTCGCAACGTGGCGCTTGAAGCTGCGCGACGCGCTGCGGCCGGTCGCCGCCTGGCACGCCGCGCTGACGCCGCGTGAACGCCGTCTGGTGGACGTGGGCGGCATCGTCCTGGCCTTGTTCCTGGTTTTTACCTTTGCCATCGACCCCGCCTTGACCACCATCGCGCGGTCACGCAACGAACTGCCGGCACTGCGCGCGCAGGCCGCCGCGGTCGCCAGCCTGACCAACGAGGCTCAGCGCCTGCGCCAGCATGGCGGGCGCACGTCCAACGCGCCGCTGGCGCAGACCGATATCGACGAGAGCCTGCGCCGCGCCGGTTTCGCGCCCGACAGTTGGCGCATCACACAGGAAGTCGGCAATGGCAATGGCGGCGGCAACGGCAATGCCGGCAAGCCTGCCGTCTGGCGCGTCGAACTCAAGCAAGCACCTTCGACCGCCTTGATGCGCTGGAGCGATAACGTGCCGGCCGAATTGCGCCTGCGCGTGGCCAACGTGGAACTGATCCGCGCCAGCACCGAATACGGCCGCCCTATTCCCGGCAAGGTCAACGGCACCGTGCGCTTAGCCGCGTCTGTGGGGAATTGATGGAACTGCTGGACAACTGGCGCGCGCGCCGCGCCGCGGACGCGCCCCGGCCCTATGCGCTGATCGTGGCCGGCGTGCTGGTGGCGCTGGCCGCCGCGCTGGCCGTGCTGCCGGCACGCTGGCTGATGCGTTTCGTCGATGACGATGGCCTGTACGCCATCGTCGACGCCAGTGGCACGATATGGAACGGGACGGCCTTGCTGGCGCTGGGTCCCGCGGGCGCCCGCCGCACCTTGCCGCAGCCCGTCAGTTGGCAATGGACCTGGCACGGCGTCATGCTGTCCCATCCCTGGCTGGGCGGCGCCGTGCGCCTGGCACCGGCCTGGCGCGGCCTGGCCACGCCCACTTTTTCCCTATCGGCCGGCACCATGCGCCTGCCCGCGGACATCCTGTCCGCCTTCGGTTCGCCGGTGAATACATTGGCGCCTGGCGGCAATCTGGAACTGCGCTGGCCCGACTACGATGCCGGTGTCGCGCGCGGGCCGGAACTGTTGCAGGTGCAATGGCGCGACGCCTCGTCGGCGCTATCCATCGTGCGGCCCTTGGGCAGCTATCGCCTGCAGGCAGTGCAGGGCAAAGGCAGCAACGGTAAGAGCAACGGTAAGAGCAATGACGGGGGCAACGACCGGGGCAGTGACGGGGGCGATGACGTGCAGGTCACGCTGACGACCTTGAATGGCCCACTCAAGGTGCAGGCCATCGGCGTCTGGAACGGCCGCCGGCTGACGCTGAACGGCAGCGCGGAACCGGATGCGGGCGCGTCGGACAGCGCGCGTGCAGGCCTGGACACGCTGCTGTCCGCCATCGGGCGGCGCAACGGACCACAAAGCGTGTTCGGCACCGGGCAGTAGCTCAGTGGTTGACCAGTGCTTACGCGACCACCATGGAAAAAAAGGAGAATCCCTAAAGGGATTCTCCTTTCTGGGATTCATGGAATTTTGCTTGGCATGGAAGGCTTCGGCCAAGTCATCCCTCATGGAAGGCTTTAGTCTGGCCATTCATGCTCGGCGCGCCAGAGATCGCGCGGCGAATCAATGATCCCGCGTGACGCGGACGATTTCCTCGGGCGACGTCACGCCATCGCGCACCCAGCGTTCGCCATCCTGGCGCATGGACCGCATGCCGGCGGCCACGGCCGCGTGGCGTAGCGCCTGCTCGTCGCGCCCTTCATGCACCAGGCGGCGCACTTCCTCGTCCACCACGAACAATTCATGAATGCCGGTACGGCCGCTGTAGCCGGTGTGATTGCAGTGCGGACAGCCGACCGGGCGGTAGACCACCTGGCCTTCTTCCTCTTGCGGCGTGCGGCAATGCTTGCAGAGCCGGCGTACCAGGCGCTGTGCCAGCACCCCCAGCAGCGACGAAGCCAGCAGAAAGGGCTCGACACCCATGTCGGTCAGACGCGTCACCGCGGACACGGCGTCGTTGGTGTGCAGCGTGGCCAGCACCAAGTGCCCCGTCAACGAGGCCTGCACCGCGATCTGCGCGGTCTCCAGATCACGGATTTCACCAATCATGATGACGTCGGGATCCTGGCGCAGGATGGCGCGCAGGGCCAGGGCGAAACTCATGTCGATCTTGCTGTTGACCTGGGTCTGGCTGACGCCGGGCAGGTCATATTCGATGGGATCCTCGACCGTCAGGATATTGCTGGTGCTGGCGTCCAGCCGCCCCAGCGCGGCATACAGCGTGGTGGTCTTGCCGCTGCCGGTGGGACCGGTCACCAGCACGATGCCGTGCGGCTGCCGGATCAGCTTGTCGAGCTGGCCCAGCAGGCCGGCGGCCATGCCCAACTTCTCCAGCTCCAGGCGCCCCGCTTCCTTGTCCAGCAAACGCAGCACGGCCCGTTCGCCATGGCCGGTGGGTAGCGTCGACACGCGCACGTCGATGGGCCGTCCGCCCACGCGCAAGGCGATGCGGCCGTCCTGCGGCAGGCGCTTTTCGGCGATGTCCAGGTGCGCCATGATCTTGATCCGCGAGATCAGCGCGGCATGCAGGGCCTTGCGCGGCGACACCACGTCGCGCAGCGTGCCGTCGACCCGATAGCGCACCACCGAATGGGTTTCGAAAGGCTCGATATGGATATCGCTGGCGTTGTCGCGCGCGGCTTGCGTGAACAAGGCGTTGATCATACGGATGACCGGCGCGTCGTCCTGCGCTTCCAGCAGATCGGCGACCTCGGGAATGTCCTGCATCAGCCGGTCGAGATCGATCTCGTTCTCGGCCGCGCCCATCACGGTGGCGGCATCGCCCGTATCGCTGTACGAAGCCGTCAGCAAGGTTTCCAGCACCGCATCGTCGACCACCTCGACGGGCAGCTCGCCATGCCGGCGCCGTATCTCGGCCAGCGCCCAGGCCGGCGTGCGCGCGCTGATGGTCAGGCGCGCCCGGCCCGCTTGCGTGGACAGCACGGCGCGCTGCGCGCGCGCCCAGGCATACGGCAGCGGCGACACGGCGCTCATGGCTGCGTCACCAGCTCCGGCTTGTAGCCCAGTTGCTTGAGCAGCGACAAGGCGGTGTCGACGCTGCGCGCATCGCGCGGCACTTGCGAGCGCACCACATAGCCCTGGCCGCCGGGACCGGGCTGATCATAGGCGTCCAGGCCGCTCATGCGCACCCGCGCGGCGATGCTCTCGGCCTGGTCCTGTCCGGAAGCCGTGGCGAATTGCAGCGTGGTCTTGGTGGCCTTCGTATCGCCATACAAAGCAGAGGGATCGGTGGCGATGGTCACGCCTATCGGCAGATTGGCACGGATCACTTCATCCGGCGGGCGCGGCGTCTCAGGCAACTGGCGCACGGCGAACGATTGGGTGGACTGCGGCGGCGGCTGCTTCATGGTCTCGGCGGCGGCCGCCGGACGCAGGTCATAGGTACCCGCGGGCACACCCGGCACGTTGGCTGGCGGCAGGATGGGCGCGTTCATGTCCGGCAAGGCCCAGTGATCGCCGGGCTGAACCACGCTTTGAGCGCGCCGCATGTAGTTGTAGCGATCCAGCGTCACACCCATGCTGTCCTGGGCGTTGCGCACCACATGCGGCCGCAGGAACACCATCAGGTTGGTCTTCTCGCGGCTGCGCGAGTCGTCGCGGAACAAGGCGCCCAGGATGGGGATGGAACTCAGGCCGGGAACACCCGAACTGCCCGTCGATACGCTGTCCTGCAACAACCCGCCCAGGACGATGATCTGGCCGTCGTCGATCAGCACGCTGGTGTCGATCGCTCGTTTGTTGGTAACGATGCCGCTGGTAGCCGTGGAGCTGGCGGTATCGATGGAGCTGACTTCCTGGTAGATGTCCAGCTTGACCGAACCGCCTTCGGAAATCTGCGGCCGGATGTTCAGCTTCAGGCCCACGTCCTCGCGTTCGATGGTCTGGAAAGGATTGCTGCTGTTGCCGCTGCCGGAGGTCACGTACTGCCCCGTCACGAAGGGCACGGTCTTGCCCACCATGATGCTGGCCGCCTCGTTGTCCAGCGTCATCAGGTTCGGCGTGGACAGGATATTGGCGCCGCCGTTGGTCTTCAGCGCATTGGCCAGCAGGTTCAGGTTGAGAATCTGCCCCACGCCCGGAATGTTGGTGGTGCCGCGCAGCAGGCCCACGCTGAGGCCGCTGGGCAAGGCGTCGATGGTGCTCGCGGCATTGCTCAGGTTCAGGCCGGTGCCGCCAAAATTGGAACCGCCGATGACCGATGTCCCATTGGTATTCAAACCGCCGTTGGTCGCGCCGAACCATTGCACGCCGATCTGTGCCGCCTGGCTCTCGGTGACCTCGACGATCATGCTTTCCACCAGCACCTGGGCGCGGCGCTGGTCCAGCATGTCGATGACTTCACGCAAGCTGCGGTACTGCGGCTCGTTGGCGGAAATGATCAAGGTGTTGGTGGCGGGATCGGCCTGCACCGTCGCACCGTTGCCCGAGTAGGAAACGGGCTGCATGTTGTTGCTGCCGTCGACCCGGGCGATAGCCTGCTGCTGGCCGGATCCGATCCCGCTGCCGGACGTGCCGCCGGTCGTGCCGCCGCTGCCCATGCCGGTGGGCGTATACGTGTTGCCGGCGCCGTTCTGGCTGGTCTGGCTGGCGCCTTGCTGTGCGGCCCCAGCGCCGCCGCTGCGTTGGCCCTGGCCCGCGGCACCATTGGCGCCAGGCGCGTTGGCACCCTGCCCCGTCAGCAAGCCGCCCAGCACGGCCGCCAGCCGTACGGCCTGAGCATTGCGCAGATAGACCACGTGCAGATTGCCCGCGCCGGACTGCTGCGTATCGAGCTTCATCACCAGATCGCGCGCCAGCGCGGTGCGCGCCGGGCTGCCCGAGCGGATCACCACATTGTTCGTACGCGGATCGGCCACCACGGCGATGCGCTGCGTGGCATCGGCGCTTTGCTGCTGGGCATCCAGCAATTGCGACGCCAAGGCCGCCACGTCCGAAGCAATGGCATAACGCACCGGCACCACCGCCGTGTCGATCGACGTCGGCACGTCGATGCTGGCGATGACGCGCGCGATGCGCTCCATGTTGTCGGCGTAGTCGGTCACCACCACGGTGTTGTTGCCGGGGTAGGCGTTGACCGGATTGTTGGGCGGCACCATGGGGCGCAGCACCGGCACCAGGTTGGCCGCGTTCTCGTACTTCAGCGGAAACACCCGCGTGACCATTTCACCGCTCGACACCCGCGGCGTGGCCGTGGCGCCGCCGTTGCGGCCATTGGAGCCATTGGCACCATAGGCACCGCCCGCGCCCGGGCCGCGCCGATCGAACTCCTCCACCGACATCGCGCTGCCCTGCAGCTTGGCGTCGGCTTCCGGCACCACCCGCGTCACCCCGCCCACTTCGACGATGGCATAGCCTTGCAGGCGCAGCGAACCGGCCAGCATGTTCATCGCGGTCTGGCGGTCCACAGGCTGGTCGGACACCAGCGTCATCTTGCCCTTGACCCGAGGGTCATAGAGATAATTGCGCTTGGTGAAAAGCGACAGCGCGCGCAGCACCGCCGGGATGTCGACATCGACGAAATTCAACGACACTTTGTCGTCGGCGCTACGCACCGGTTGCTGCGCGAGCGCCGTGAGAGGCGCTCCGAGAGTCAGGGTGAGGGACAAAGCGGCGGCTGTCAGCCGGTACAAAAGGCGGGTCATGATCCATCGTCGTTATGGTCAGAAGCGCGGCGATTATACTGATCGCGTCGCAATATTACTGTCATAAACAATCGAGCAAAGGCGGTCATAATATGGGCCGGCTGGCATGCGACGGCCATCCACCGGCGCCCCTGCGCCACGCAGCATCCTCACGCAGTTATCTATGCCTTCCTTCCGCTACACCGCCACCGACGCCCTGGGCAAGACGGTGCGCGGATTGATCGATGCAGACACCGCCCGCGGCGCCCGCAACCAGTTGCGCGCCCGCGGCCTGTTGCCGCTGACAGCGGAACCCGCCGCCGGCGGCGGTGACGCCGCGCGCACCAGCCGCGGTCTGTTCGGCCCCAAGCTCAACGACAACGACCTGGCGTGGCTCACCCGGCAACTGGCCAGCCTGCTGGCCGCCGGGCTGCCGCTGGACGCCGCGCTGAGTGCCGCGCAAGACCAGGCCGAACGCAAGCACGTGGCCGAAGTGCTGTCCGGCGTGCGTGCCGACGTGCGCGCCGGCCACCGGCTGGCGGAGGCGCTGGCCGCGCGCCCGCGGGATTTCCCCGAGATTTATCGTGCGCTGGTCACGGCGGGCGAAGAGTCCGGCGAGCTGGCGACGGTGCTGGACAAGCTGGCGGTGTACATCGAGGACCGCAACGCCTTGCGCAGCAAGATATTGACCGCCTTCATCTATCCTTGCGTGGTCGGCTGCGTGTCCGTGGTGATCGTCATTTTCCTGCTGGGATACGTCGTTCCGCAGGTGGTGTCGGCCTTCACCCAAACGCATCAACAACTGCCCTTCCTGACCCGCGCCATGCTGGCACTGAGCGACTATGTGCGGCAATGGGGCTGGCTGACCGGGCTGGTGATCGCCGGCGCGGTGTTTGCCTGGCGCCGCACGCTGCGCCTGCCCGCTGCCCGCCTGGCATGGCATGCGCGGGTCCTGCGCCTGCCGCTGGCGGGCCGCTTCGTCATGGGGGTGAACGTGGCACGCTTCGCCTCGACCCTGGCGATTCTCACCGGCAGCGGCGTGCCACTGCTGCGTTCCCTGGATGCGGCGCGCCAGACCCTGGGCAACGATCGCCTGCGTGGTGCCGTCGACGACGCCACCGCGCGCGTGCGCGAAGGTGCGTCGCTGGCCTCGTCGCTGCAGGTGCAGCGGGTGTTCCCGTCCCTGTTGGTGCATCTCACCGCCAGCGGCGAGAAAACCGGCACGCTGCCGGCCATGCTGGACCGTGCCTCGTCCACCTTGGCGCGCGAACTGGAACGGCGCGCCATGGCCATGACGGCTTTGCTTGAACCGGCCATGATCCTGGTGATGGGGGGTTTCGTGCTGATGATCGTGCTGGCGGTGATGATGCCCATCATGGAAATCAACCAGATGGTGCGTTAAGGCCCGGCCCACGCCTGCTGCCCCACGTCCCAGCCTGCTGTCCCCGGCCCGCGCCATCTGCCCCAGGCCCGCGCCTGCTGCCTCTCAGCACTCGACGATATTCACCGCCAGCCCGCCGCGCGCCGTCTCT
Source organism: Bordetella sp. LUAb4 (assembly GCF_021325795.1). Lineage (GTDB taxonomy): Bacteria > Pseudomonadota > Gammaproteobacteria > Burkholderiales > Burkholderiaceae_B > Bordetella_C. Next base: position 29,226 of record NZ_JAHPZX010000006.1, read on the forward strand.
TTGTACTTGGTCTTCATATCGGCGCCGGTTTCGCGCATGGTCTTGATCACCGAATCCAGCGATACGTAATGATGGCCATCGCCGCGCAGCGCCATGCGGGCGGCGTTCAAGGCCTTCACCGACGCCATCGCGTTGCGCTCGATACAGGGAATCTGCACCAGGCCGCCGACGGGATCACAGGTCAACCCCAGGTTGTGCTCCATGCCGATCTCGGCGGCGTTTTCCACCTGCGACACATTGCCGCCCAGGACGGCGGCCAGCGCACCGGCCGCCATCGAACAGGCCACGCCCACTTCGCCCTGGCATCCCACTTCGGCGCCGGAAATCGACGCGTTGTACTTGTATAGCAAGCCGATGGCCGCGGCCGTCAGCAGGAATTCGTGTATTCCGGCGCGGCTGGCGCCCGGCACGAATCGATCGTAATAATGCAGCACCGCCGGAATGATGCCGGCCGCCCCGTTGGTCGGCGCGGTAACCACGCGGCCGCCGGCGGCGTTCTCCTCGTTGACCGCCATGGCGTACAGATTGACCCAGTCCATCACGGACAAGGGATCGGACAAGGTGCGTTCCGCGCGCTGGGTCAGGTGCCGGTACAGCTCTGGTGCGCGGCGGCGCACGCGCAGGGGCCCGGGCAATTCGCCATCCGCTTCCGGATGCCCGATGCCACAGCCGCGCGTCACACAGTCCTGCATCACGCGCCAGATATCGTCCAGCCCCGCGTGCACGGCGTCTTCCGTGCGCCAGATCTGCTCGTTGCGCAGCATCAAGCCGGCGATGGACAAACCGGCGTCTTCGGCCATGCGCACCAGTTCGCGGCCGGTACGAAACGGGAAAGGCAGTTGATCGTGCGCGGCGATGACCTGGCTGTTCGACGCCCCCGCCGTCACCACGAAGCCACCGCCCACCGACAGGTAGCGCGCTTCGCGCAGGCTCCCGCCCTGCGCATCGTAGGCGTGGAATTTCATGCCGTTGGGATGTTCGGCCATCGCCTCGCGGCGATAGAACATCAGATGCTCTTTCTCGACGAAGGGCACGGCGTGTTCGCCCAGCAGGACCAGGCTGCGACTGGACCGCAGCTGCTGGATCAGGCCAGCGATGGCGTCGGGATCCACCGTATCCGGCGCGTGCCCCATGAGGCCCAGCAACACGCCCTTGTCGGTGCCATGGCCCTTGCCCGTGGCGCCCAGCGAGCCATACAGCTCGGCCCGCACATTGGCCACGGCCGGCAGCAGGCCGTCACGCTTGAGCCCCGTCGCGAACAACAAGGCGGCCCGCATCGGCCCCACGGTGTGCGAACTGGAAGGGCCTATGCCGATCTTGAACAGGTCGAAAACAGAAACAGCCAAGGTAACCCCATATCTTGTCGTGACCGCTGACCGCAATGCCCGCGTCCGCGTCGCCGCGATCACCGTGCCGCCATCATATACCCGGCGATTCGAAGGCCGGCCGGTGTCCCTGCCGGGCCGTCAAAAAAGCCGCTTATGACGCTCATAAAAATTTTTATGAGAACGTTTTCAGGGGTAATTAGACCCGGGGTAACTTCTCGTGCGATGATGGGGACGCACCCCATTCCCTGAACTATCATGGTCGCGCGGGGCTCCATGCATTTCGACGGGTCGAGTCCGATTCGTTAGGCCCGATTCGTTAAGCCCGATGCATAAGGCCCCATGCGTACAGCCGATTGCGCGGCCCTGAGCATTTTTACTGTCCTTACCTGCCTATGTCCGGAATCATCACGCTACTCGACTTCGCCGGCTATGTCGCCCTGCTGCTGTGGGGCGTGCATATGGTCCAGACGGGAGTCCAGCGCGCGTTCGGTGCCGCCTTGGGTACGTTCCTGGGACGGGCATTGGGCACACGCCTGCGCGCCTTCTGCGCGGGGCTGGCCATCACCGCCGCCTTGCAAAGCAGCACGGCCACCGGCCTGATGATCACCGGCTTCGCAGCGGGCGGCGTGGTAGCCCTGGTGCCGGCCCTGGCGGCCATGCTGGGCGCCAACGTCGGCACCACGCTGATCGTGCAGCTGCTGTCCTTCGACCTGACGGCGCTGGCACCTATCCTGATCCTCGTCGGCGTTTGGATGTTCCGCCGCTACCCGCCGGGACTCACGCGCGACCTGGGCCGTGTCTTCATCGGCCTGGGCCTGCTGCTGATGTCGCTGCACTCCCTGGTGGACTTGTTCGCACCCTTCCAAACCGCCCCGCTGTTGCGCACCATCCTGGATGCCCTGGCCACTCAGCCCGTGGCCGCCATGTTGCTGGCGGCGGCCTTGACCTGGGCGGCCCATTCCAGCGTAGCCGTGGTGGTCCTGATCATGTCCATGGCCAGCCACCACCTGGTCGGCGGTCCGGCCGCCTTCGCCATGGTGCTGGGCGCCAACCTGGGCACGGCGATCAACCCCATTATCGAAGGCGTCACGGGCGACGATCCCGCGGCGCGACGCCTGCCGCTGGGCAACCTGCTGACGCGCCTGGCCGGCGTCGTGCTGGGCCTGCTGCTGCTGCCCTGGGTGCAACCCTGGATGGAGGGGCTTTCCAACGACCCGGCGCGCGCGGTGGCCAATTTCCACACGCTGTTCAACGCCGTCATCGCGCTGATATTCCTGCCCGTCCTCACGCCCTACGGCGCGCTGTTGACGCGCTGGCTGCCCAAGCGCGCCAACCCCGACGACCCTGCGCTGCCGCACTACCTGGACGAGGCCGCGCATGACGTGCCGGCCGTGGCGCTGGGCAATGCCTCGCGCGAAGCGCTGCGCATGGCCGACATGCTGCAGACCTTGCTGCTGCTGGCCCGCGCGGGTTTCAAGCGCGACAACCGCCATCGGCTGGTGCAGGCGCGCCAGCTGGACGGCGCCCTGGACAAGCTGGAAACGGCCATCACCCTGTACCTGGCCACGCTGGATCGCGAAAACATGACCAGCGAGGACACGCAGCGGATGGAAGAGATCCTGGCCTTCGCCAGCAATATCGGCCATGCCGCCGATGCCGCTTATCACGGCCTGCTGTCGCACGCGACCAAGCTGCGCAAGCAGGGCTGGACGCTGGCGTCGGAGCAGCGCGAAGAATTGGATGAAGTGCTGGGCCAGTTGTTGGGTACCGAGCGGCGCACCGCCGCCCTGTTCGTCAATGCGGACGTGCGTCAGGCACGCGCGCTGGCAGGCGAAAAGGAAAGACTGCGGGGACTGGAAATCCGCGCGTCGGAAACCCATCTGAACAAGATCAAGTCCGGCCAGGTAGACGCCGCCGAAGTCGGCCAGCTCTACCTGGACATCCTGCGCGACGTGAAGAACGTCAACTCTTACCTGGTGGGCGCGGCGGCGTACCCGGTGCTGGCGAAGCAAGGCGAGCTGCTGCCGAACCGGCTTCGCGAAAGCGTCAACGAAGCCGGGAATTGAACCAAGGTACCTGAACCAAGGTACCGCGGGGCCTTAGTTCAAGTACTGCGCGAACCAGTCCACCAGGCGCTTCCAGCCATCCTTGGCTTCCGTTTCGCGGTAGCTTGGGCGATAGTCGGCGTAGAAGGCATGGCCGGCATCCGGATACACCACGAACTTGGAAGCCTTGGCCGCCGCATTGCCCTGCGCCAGCTTGGTCTTGACCTGCTCGATGGTGTCCAGCGGAATGCTTTCGTCCTTGGCGCCGTACAGGCCCAGCACGGGGCCGTGCACCTTGTCGGCGATATCCACCACGAACTGCTTGATGAGTGGGCCGTGGCCGGTCGCCACCTTGCCGTACCAGGCCACGCCGGCCTTCACGTCCGGGTTGTGCGCGGCATACATCCAGGTGATGCGGCCACCCCAGCAGAAGCCGGTGATGCCCACGCGCTTGGCGTCGCCACCGTTCTGCGCGGCCCAGGCCACGCTGGCATCCAGGTCGGACATGACCTGCTCGTCCGGCACCTTGGCGACGATTTCCGCGACCAGCTTGGGAATATCGGTATACGTCGACGCATCGCCCTGGCGTTCGTACAGATTCACGCCGATGGCGAAATAGCCTTCCTTGGCGATGCGACGGCAGACGTCCTGGATATGTTCATGCAGGCCGAAGATTTCCTGCACCACCAGCACGATGGGCAGGCTGCTCTTGCCTTCGGGCAAGGCGTAGTAGGCCGGCACCGTGCCGTCCTTGACGGGCAGATCGATAAGGCCATGGGTCAGGCCTTGCGGGCTGGTGTGGATGACCGTGGGCTGCACGGAACCGGCGGCGGGAGCAAAACTCATGGTGGATTCCTTGTCGTGGCGCGGGGGAAACCCTGATTATGCCTGCGCCTCACTGACCGGCAACTAAAGCGGCGCAGGCCGGTATCAATGCGCCTGTTCCCAGTTCTTACCCACGCCTACCTCGGCCACCAGCGGTACATGCAACTGGGCCACGCCGCACATCAGCGCGGGCAGGCGCTCGCGCACGCGCTCCAGCTCGTCATCGGGCACTTCCAGCACCAGTTCATCGTGCACCTGCATGATGATGCGGCTGGCCAACTGCTCCGTCTCGATCCAGCCCTGCACCGCCACCATCGCCATCTTGATCAGGTCGGCGGCCGTACCCTGCATGGGCGCGTTGATGGCGGCACGTTCGGCCGCCTGGCGGCGCGGTCCCGAACCGCCATTGATTTCCGGCAACCACAGGCGGCGGCCGAACACCGTTTGCACGTAGCCTTGCTGGCGTGCCAGCACCCGCGTGGATTCCATGTATTGCGCCACGCCAGGATAGCGGGCGAAATAGCGGTCGATATACGCTTGCGCCGCATCGCGCGTAATGCCCAGGTTGGACGCCAGGCCGAACACGCCCATGCCGTAGATCAAGCCGAAATTGATGGCCTTGGCCGCGCGCCGCTGATCGGTGGCGACATCCTGCAGGGCCACGCCGAACACCTCCGCCGCGGTGGCGCGGTGGATGTCCTCGCCCGCCGCGAAAGCACGCTGCAGATTGGCGTCGTCGGACACGTGCGCCATGATGCGCAGTTCGATCTGCGAATAGTCGGCCGACACCAGCACGCCGCGCTGCGGCACGAAAGCCTCGCGCACGCGCCGGCCTTCCGCCGTGCGCACCGGGATGTTCTGCAGATTGGGATCGGACGACGCCAGGCGGCCGGTGATCACCGCGGCTTGCGCGTAGTGCGTGTGCACGCGGCCGGTCGCCGGATTGATCATGCGCGGCAGCTTATCCGTGTAGGTGGACTTCAGCTTGGCCAGGCCCCGGTATTGCAGCAATACCTGCGGCAGCGGATAGTCCTGCGCCAGCTTGGTCAGCACTTCCTCGTCGGTGGACGGCACGCCGCTGGCGGTCTTGCGCATCACCGGCAACTGCATTTTGCCAAACAGGATTTCGCCCAGCTGCTTGGGCGAGTTCAGGTTGAAGGGCTGGCCCGCCAGCTCGTAGGCGCGCGCCTCCAGCGTCAGCATCTCCTGGCCCAGGGCGTGGCTTTGGCGGCCCAGCTCCTCGGCATCGACACGCACGCCGGTGCGCTCGATTCGCAGCAACACCTCGGCGACCTGCAATTCCAGCTTGTAGACGAAGTCCAGGCCGCTTTCGGCGCTGACCCGTGGAAGCAGCAGATTGTGCATCTGTATGGTGAAGTCGGCATCCTCGGCCGCGTAGAAACCGGCCTTCTCCACCGCCACTTCATCGAAGCAGATCTGGCTGGCGCCCTTGCCGCACAGCTCCTCGTAGGTGACGCCCTTGCGCCCGAGCCAGCGCTGGGCCAGGTCGGCCAGGCTGACGCCGCGATGCGACTCCAGCACGTAGGCTTGCAGCATGGTGTCTTCGCGCACGCCAGCCAGGGACACGCCTTCGTTGGCGAAGACGTGCGCATCGTACTTGGCGTTGTGCAGCAGCTTGCCCGCCTGCGCGTTTTCCAGCCAAGGCTTCAGGCGCGCCAGCACCTCGGCCTTGGGCAATTGTTCGCCGGCTTCGGGGCCGCGATGCGCCACCGGGATGTAGCAGGCCGTGCCAGGCGTCACGCTCAGGGAGATACCCACCAGCCGCGCCTGCATTTCGTCCAGGGAGGTGGTTTCCGTATCCAGGGCCACCAGCGGCGCGGCCTCGATCAAGGCCTGCCAACGGTCGAAGGCGGCCCAGTCGGTGATCACCTGGTAATCGGTTTCGGCCGGCGGCGTGGGAATGACCTCGGGCGAGCGGGCGTCGCCCGTCGGCACGCGTTCGGTTTCCCCGCTGATTTCGCGCAGCCAGGTGCGGAAGCCGTAGCGTTCGTACAGCTCCAGCAGGACTTCTTTGTCTTCGTCGCGCGGCAGCAGATTCTCGGGCGATACGATGGTTTCGCCCAGGTCGCAGTCACGCTTGACCGACAGCAGCTCGCGCGTCATCGGAAAATTGGGGATGGCCGTGCGCAGATTGTTGCCCGCCACGCCCTTGATCCCGTCGGCGGCCTCGATCAGCTTGTCGACGGTGCCATGCTCGGTCAACCATTTCACCGCGGTCTTGGGCCCCACCTTGTCGACGCCGGGTACGTTGTCGACGGCGTCACCGATCAACATCAGATAGTCGACGATGCGCTCCGGCGGCACGCCGAATTTTTTCACCACGCCGGCCGGGTCCAGCACTTCACCGCTCATGGTGTTGACCAGCGTCACATGGTCATCGACCAACTGCGCAAGATCCTTGTCACCGGTGGACACGACTGTTTTCAAATCGTGTTCCGTAGCGATGCGGGCCAGCGTACCGATGACGTCGTCGGCCTCCACGCCTTCCACCGCGAACACGGGCCAGCCCAGCGCGCGCACCGCTTTGTGGATGGGCTCGATCTGTGCTGCAAGGTCCTCGGGCATGGGAGGCCGATGCGACTTGTATTCAGGGTAGATGTCGTCGCGAAAGGTCTTGCCTTTTGCGTCGAAAATGCAAGCGGCATACTCTGCCTTATGATCTTGGACCAGCTTGCGCAACATATTGATCACGCCATAAATCGCGCCAGTTGGCTCGCCCTGTGCATTACGCAAGTCGGGCATGGCATGATAGGCACGGTATAAGTAGCTGGAACCGTCAACCAATAACAGGGTTTTATTCATGTTGAAAGTGGCAGATGGCAAGGAGACTCCTGCCGGTACGCAAATACCGGTGATTATGTCAGAGTTGCATAACGCAGCAGAAAAGCTGGGCCATATTGGCCCGGCCGTCAGTGTATTCGGCAGTGCCCGCATCAGCCGGGAATCCCCTTTTTATGACAAGGCGCACGCGGTGGCGGACGCGCTGGCGCAGGCGGGGTTCGCCGTGATTGCCGGCGGTGGGCCGGGGATCATGGAAGCCGCCAACAAAGGCGCTTTTGAAGCCCAGGGCACCAGCGTCGGTTTGAACATCAAGCTGCCGCACGAGGCCAGCAATAACGCATTCCAGACCATCAGTCTGGACTTCGAGTATTTCTTCTCGCGCAAGGCGACGTTCTTCATGCACAGCTTCGCCTACGTCGCCCTGCCGGGCGGCTTCGGCACGCTGGATGAGTTATTCGAGGCCCTGACCCTGGTGCAGACCGGCAAGGTGCCGCCTGCTCCCATCATCTTGATGGGCAGCGAGTTTTGGGAGGGTGCCGTCAAGTGGCTGGCGAAGACGGTGTTCGGCAATGGGATGATAGGCCAGCGTGATCTGGAGCTATTCATCATCGAGGATGATCCCGCCAAGGTCGTCAAGCATGTGGTGGATTTCCACACGCGGTTGCTGTCGCAGGAAAGCTACGAGCCATCGCTGCCGGCTTGATGGGTGTGTGTTGACGGCGCGTGCCGTCGCGGAATTGTCGGCCTGAATCAAGGACCCGGCCGATCGCGGCGGCGTCAACGCCACGCTACTGCGGAGCATAAGGTCACATTGCACCACTTCTGCTCATTTGACGCATAGATGCCCCTTTTTGGGGCATTTTTTTATCCCATTCGGTGCCGTGCATGGCCCAGGGCGATGCGCTGCCCCGGGGCGGTGCATGTGGCAATTTGGCATACATCTTGCATACGGTCAGGGAGCGCGCCATCTGGCGCGTCCCCGATTTTCAACCAGCGCTGCGCCGCCCACTGACCGACCGCATGAATGGATTCCTGCCTTTGCTCGGCGCGCCCCATACGGGCGGCTGGCGCGCTTCGCTGGCCTTGGGCCTGGCGCGGCAAGGCCCACGTACGGTTCTGGCACGCCGGACGCACGTCGGACCGTTGAACGTGCAGAAGGCGCTCTATCCCGAGCCGGATCCGGCTATATGCCATCTGACCTTGCTGCATCCGCCCGGTGGATTGGCGGGCGGCGATCGCCTGGCGCTGGATCTGGAGCTGGAGGCCGATACCCATCTGGTGCTGACCACCCCCGGCGCGACCAAGTGGTACAAGACCAGCCCCGATCATCCCGCCCATCAGGATGTCCGCATCACGATGGGGCGCGGCGCGCGGCTGGACTGGCTGCCCCTGGAGAATATCTATTTCGACCACAGCGAAGCACGCCAGAGTCTGGAACTGCGCTTGGCCGTAGGCGCTACCGCGATAGGCTGGGATGCAGCCCTGCTGGGCCGCCAGGCTTCCGGCGAGACGTGGCGCGCGGGCTCCCTGCGCACGCTGACCCGCCTGCGCGACGCCGACGGCCGCTTGCTGTGGACCGAACGGCAAGTCCTGCAAGCCGACGCCGCCCTACGCGATGCGCCGCAAGGATTGGGGGGTTTTCCCGCCTACGGCACGCTCTGGGCCGTCGCGCCCGCTTGCGACAGCGCGCTGGCGGAAGCCTGGGCGGGCGGACTGGCGTACGAGGCTGGAGCGAGGCCCGTCGCAGGAGTAGGAACAGACACGGGACCGGATGCTGGCTCGGGCTCCGGCTCCGGCTCCGGCTCCGGCTCCGGCTCCGGCTCGGGCTCGGGCTCGGGATTGCGGCTGCGGGCTGGCATCACCAGTCCGGTGCCTGGCCTGCTGCTGGTACGCGCCGTCGCCGACAACATCGAACCGATACGACTTCTCTTCAACGATCTCTGGCTGCGCCTGCGGCCGCTGGTCCATGGCGTACCCGGCAGGCCTTTGCGTTTGTGGGCGACATGAAGGCCTTTCCCTATCGCGCTCTACCGCTATCCACCGTCGGCCCCTCAGCCCTGAGAACTTGAACTTCCCTCTACATCCTCTTCTTGGAACCTCATGAAGCTCACGCCCCGAGAGAAAGACAAACTGCTGATCTTCACCGCCGCCCTGCTGGCGGAGCGGCGCAAGGCCCGCGGGTTGAAGCTCAACTATCCGGAAGCCATCGCCTACATCAGCGCCGCGTTGATGGAAGGCGCGCGCGACGGCCGCAGCGTCGCCGAACTGATGGACTTCGGCACCACCTTGCTAAGCCGCGACGATGTCATGGAAGGCGTACCCGAAATGATCCCCGACGTACAGATCGAAGCCACCTTCCCCGACGGCACCAAACTCGTCACCGTGCATCACCCGATTCCTTAGTCAAGTATTCGCGCAAACCCCTGCCCTTCCCCCCTGAAAGCATTCCAAAAAGAGACGACCCACATGCACCGCTCCCGCATCGCCCCCGCCGCCGTTTTGCTCGCTCTCATGGCGGCCGGCGCCGCCCATGCTCATCCCGGCCATGAGCACATTGCCGAAGCCGCGGGCTGGGCCACCAGCGCTATCGACGGCTTCATGCACCCGCTTACCGGCGCCGACCATCTTTGCGCCATGATCGTCCTTGGCGTATGGAGCGCCATGACCAGCCGCCGCGTGTGGCTGGCCCCGCTCGCCTTCGCCTCGGTGCTGTTGCTGGGCGCCCTGCTGGGCCTGGCGCGCGTGCCTCTGCCCGCCGTCGAGCCGATGATCGCCGCGTCCCTGCTGGTGCTGGGCCTGCTCACCGCCACGCGCGCACGTCTGCCTGAAGTCGCCGGCGCCCTGGTGGCTGGCGTATTCGCCCTGTTCCACGGCCATGCGCACGGCTATGAATTGCCCGAGACCGCGATCGCCTTGCCGTACATCGCCGGCTTCATGGTGGCGACCACCGGCCTGCACTGCGTGGGTATCGCCGGCGGCCTGACGCTGCGCCGTGGCGCTGCGTGGCTGCCGCGCCTCGCGGGCCTGGGCGTGGCCGCCTATGGCGTGCTCCTGCTCGCCGCCTGAGTCCCGCGCGCGCCGAGCCCGCCGGCGCGCACGTAAATGCCCATACACCAGACCGCCAGGACCCAATAAGGACACCATCATGATTCCCGGAGAACTGCTGGTTGACGACGGCGAGATCGAGCTGAACGTCGGTCGTGACACGATCACCTTGACGGTGGAGAACACCGGCGACCGCCCCGTGCAGATCGGCTCGCACTTCCATTTCCATGAGGTCAACGATGCGCTGCGTTTCGATCGCGCGCTGGCTCGTGGCTTTCGTCTGAACATCACCGCCGGCACCGCAGTGCGTTTCGAACCAGGGCAAAGCCGCAGCGTCGAACTGGTGGCGCTGGCCGGCGAGCGCAAGGTATACGGCTTTTCCGGCCGCATCATGGGGAAGCTGTGATGCGGCCGCCCCGCCTTCCCCAAGCGAGCGCCTGCGCAAACGTACACGCGAGTGCCGGCGCGAGCATCTGCGCGATCGTCTGCGCACCGGCCGACGCAATCACCCGCGCAACCAGCGCCTTTGGAGTCCCCGCATGAGCCTGAAAATCGGCCGCCGCGCCTATGCGGAAATGTTCGGCCCTACCACCGGCGATCGCCTGCGCCTGGCCGATACCGACCTGCTCATCGAAATCGAGCGCGACTACACCACCTATGGCGAGGAAGTGAAGTTCGGTGGCGGCAAGGTCATCCGCGACGGCATGGGCCAGTCCCAGCGCGCCGGCGCCGACGTCGTCGACACCGTCATCACCAACGCCGTGATTCTCGACCACTGGGGCATCGTCAAGGCCGACATCGGCCTGAAGGATGGCCGCATCATGGCCATCGGCAAGGCCGGCAACCCGGACATCCAGCCCGGCGTGACCATCGTCATCGGTGCCGGCACCGAAGTCATCGCGGGTGAAGGCAAGATCGTCACGGCTGGCGGCATCGATTCCCACGTCCACCTGATCTGCCCGCAACTCATTGACGAAGCCCTGTCCGCCGGCCTGACCACGCTGCTGGGGGGCGGCACGGGGCCCGCCACCGGCACCGCCGCCACCACCTGCACGCCCGGCGCCTGGCATATGGAACGCATGCTGGCCGCGGTCGACGGCTGGCCTATCAATATCGGCCTGCTGGGCAAGGGCAACGCCAGCCAGCCGGGCCCGCTGCTGGAACAGATCGAAGCCGGCGCCATCGGCCTGAAACTGCACGAGGACTGGGGCACTACCCCGGCCGCCATCGATTGCTGCCTGGACGTGGCCGAGCGCACCGACACCCAGGTCGCCATCCACACCGACACCTTGAATGAAAGCGGCTTCGTCGAAACCACGATAGGCGCCTTCAAGAACCGCTCCATCCACACGTATCACACCGAAGGCGCGGGCGGTGGCCACGCGCCGGACATCCTCAAGGTGGCGGGCCTGCCCAATGTGCTGCCCTCGTCCACCAATCCCACGCGGCCCTATACCGTCAATACCGTGGACGAGCACCTGGACATGCTGATGGTGTGCCACCATTTGGATGCCGCCATCGCCGAGGACGTCGCCTTCGCCGAGTCGCGCATCCGCCGCGAGACCATTGCCGCGGAGGACATCCTGCAGGACCTGGGCGCCATTTCGATGATCTCCAGCGACTCGCAGGCCATGGGCCGCATCGGCGAAGTCATCATGCGCACCTGGCAGACGGCCCACAAGATGAAGGTGCAACGCGGGGCCCTGCCTGGCGACGGCCGCGCCGACAATGCGCGGGCCAAGCGCTATATCGCCAAGTACACGATCAATCCGGCGTTGACCCATGGCATCGCGCATGAAGTGGGATCGGTGGAGCCGGGCAAGTGGGCCGACCTGGTGCTGTGGGAGCCGGCGTTCTTCGGCGTCAAACCTGAAATGGTGCTCAAGGGCGGCATCATCACCACCGCCTTGATGGGAGACCCCAACGCGTCCATCCCCACCCCCCAGCCGGTACACTACCGGGAGATGTTCGGCGCGCGCGCCGGCGCGCTGTCACGTGGATCGCTGACCTTTGTGTCGCAGGCCGCGTACCAGGCGGGCGTGGCCGCGCGTTATGGCTTAGCCAAGCGAGTGGTGCCGGTGCATGGCGTGCGCGCAGTGCGCAAGTCGCACATGATCCACAACGACTGGCAGCCGCATATCGAGGTCGACCCGGAAACCTACCGCGTGCTGGCCGATGGACAGGAGTTGATCTGCGAACCGGCGGAGATCTTGCCGATGGCGCAGCGCTATTTCCTGTTCTAGGCGATGGAGGAATCGCTGTCTGCCCGGCCACAGCCCGGCCGGCGGCACTTGCCGGAGCATTGAAAGTGGCTCTGGCAGGATTCTGCTCCCCTGGGCCAGCGCGCTTTATCGCAGGAACAAGGCATTATGAAACGCATCGAGAAAATCGTCGGACCCGGCCAGGGCGTGGCCAAGGCATTGCTGCGGCGCGCGGCCACGCTGACGCTGCCTTACGACCAGCGCAGCCGCAGCCGCCTGGCCGCCACGCTGGACGACGGCGAGGAAGTCGCGCTGTTCCTGCCGCGCGGCACGATACTGCGCGACGGCGATGCGCTGGTCGCCGAGGATGGCAGCTTCGTTCGCGTGGTCGCCGCGCCACAACCGGTTTTACGTGCGACCTGTGTCGATCCGCATATCCTGCTGCGGGCTGCTTATCACCTGGGTAACCGGCACACGCCGGTGGAAGTGGGCGCGGATTATCTGCAACTGGAGCTCGATCCCGTACTGCGCGATCTGCTGCTGCGCCTGGGCTTGAAAGTGGTCGAGATCGAAGCGCCCTTCCAGCCTGAAGCCGGCGCCTACGGCGGCGGCCACAAGCATGGCCATGACGAGACCTACGCCGAGGATTACGCGCTGGCGCAGCAGGTGTATCAGGACAGGCATGGGCATGAACCCGGTCACGACCACACGCATGACCACGGCCACAAGCACGCGCACAAGCACGAGCACAAGCACGGGCATGATCACAGCCATGAAGATCATGATCACGCGCATGGCCACGACCACAAACACGCACATAAGCACGGCCACGATCACAAGCATGATCATGGCCACAGCCATGACGATCATGATCATGCACACGATCACAAGCATGCGCACAAGCACGGCCACGATCACGAGCACGATCATGACCACGCCAACTGCGGCCACGATCACAGCCATGATCACGGCCACGGGGATCACTCGCACGGACACGATGAGCACGGACACAACCACGGCAAACCTGCTGGCGTCACCGGCCCCGGCAAGCACCGGCACTGAGCTGATCGCCCTGCTGCATCTGGCGTCGCCGGCCTTGCCGATCGGCGCCTTCAGCTACTCGCAGGGCCTGGAAGCCGCCATCGACGCCGGCCTGATCCACGACGCCGGCAGCGCGCGCGACTGGATCGCCGCCGGCCTGGACGTGGCCGCGCGCGGCGAGGCGGTTCTGCTGGCCCAGCAATATCGCAATTGGGACTCCGCCGACACCGGCGCGCTTGCCGACTGCAATGACGAATTGCTGGCCATGCGCGAGTCCTTCGAATTCCGTCAGGAAACCGAGCAGATGGGCTGGTCGCTCGTCCGTCTGCTGGACGAGCTGGCCTGGGGCCCGGAATCAAACCGCGCCATCCTGCGCGGCATGCGTCCGCTGAGTTTGCCCACCGCCTATGCCTATGCCATGCAAAGCGCCGGCGTGCTGTTGCATGAAGGCTTGCAAGCCTGGCTTTTCGCCTGGACTGAAAACCAGGTCGCCGCCGCGCTCAAGGCCGTGCCACTGGGCCAGGTAGCCGGCCAACGCATCCTGTTCGGCCTGCGCCACGACATCGCTGCCGCCGCCGCACGCGCCGCCGTCACGTCCATCGAAGACGCCTCTACCTTCGCGCCGATGCTGGGCATCCTGTCCGCGCGCCACGAATCGCAGTATTCGAGGCTGTTCCGGTCATGACGCCGGCCCCGCGGCTCCCGTCGAGCCTGCTCGATAATCGACGCCTCGGTGCATATGCCGCGTGGGCTCGTCCATTCCTACGCGGGCGCGATGCATCGCCCCTCGCAACGCGCGCCCGCGGTGCATCATCAGCGGGCGTTTCGTACGCAACGCGATACCGCAACGACGAAGCGCCATTTCCGACCGCGTGCGCAGCGCGGTCCCGCCATTCACATCGTCGCGGCAGGGTTGCCGCACTCATCATCAGGACCCTCGTATGACTTCCCGCAACAAGAAGAATCCTCCCCTGCGCGTCGGCATCGGCGGCCCGGTGGGCTCCGGCAAGACCACCCTCACTGAAATGCTGTGCAAAGCCATGCGGGACAAGTACGACCTGGTGGTCATCACCAATGACATATACACCAAGGAAGACCAGCGCCTGCTCACGGTGGCCGGCGCCCTGCCCGCCGAGCGCATCATGGGCGTGGAGACCGGCGGCTGCCCGCACACGGCCATCCGGGAAGACGCGTCCATCAACCTGGAAGCGGTCGACCGCATGCTGACTCGCTTTCCGGATGCCGACATCGTCTTCATCGAATCCGGTGGCGACAACCTGGCCGCCACCTTCAGCCCTGAACTGTCGGACCTTACCCTGTACGTCATCGACGTGGCCGGCGGGGAGAAGATCCCGCGCAAGGGGGGCCCCGGTATCACCAAGTCGGACTTGCTGGTCATCAACAAGACCGACCTGGCCCCGCTGGTAGGCGCATCCCTGCCCGTGATGGAAGAAGATACTCGAAAAATGCGCGGCGACCGCCCTTACGTCATGAGCGACATGAAAGCCGGCCAGGGCCTGCCCGACATCGTCGCGTTCATCGAAAAACGCGGACTGCTCACGGCATGAAGGCATGAAGGGTCGAAGTTCACGCCGCCCCGTCCGCTTACACCGACGAACCCGACGCCGGATGGCGCCGCGCGCCCTTGCAATTGCGTGTGCCGCCCGATGGCGGCCAAGCGGCGATGCAGCGGCAATCCGGCAAGCCGGCTTACTCCACTTTCCCGATCTTCTGCACCGCTAGCGCCAGCGATGCCGAATCCTTGCGCCAGTAGGTGTCGAAGTCCTTGGCATCCAGATACTGCACCGGGCTGCCCGTCCCGGCTATCAGGGCCTTGACCTTGTCGTCATTGGCCGCGGCCTTGACCGCGGACCGCAGCCGGTCCAGTACGGGTTCCGGCGTTCCGGCCAGCGCGAACACGCCGGACCACTGCACGAAGGTGACGTCGTAGCCCAGGGACTTCAGGGTAGGCACTTGCGGCATGCTCTCCAACGGCGCATCGCCCCAATGGGCCAACGCCTTCACCCTGCCTGATTGCACCAACTGCGCCACCGACGACGGTCCGGTCGCCAGCACATCCACCTGCCCACCCATCAAGGCCTGCACCGCCGGCGCCGCCCCCGTGAACGGCACGTGCAGCATGCTGATGCCCGCGGCGTTCTGCAGCATCGCCATCGGCACGTGCATGGTGCCGTAGATGCCCGAACTGCCGTAGCTGAGCTTGTTGGGTTGCTTCTTCGCGGCATCGACCAGATCCTGCACGCTATTCCAGGGCTTGTCCGCGCGCACCACCAGCACTGTCGGATCCGCGGTAATCCGCCCGATCGGGACGAACTGGTCCAGTTGATAAGCAGGCTTGCGTTCGAGCACCTTATCGGCTTCGGGCAGGATGGAGATGGACGACAGACTCATCAGAATCGTATAGCCGTCCGGCTTGGCCCTGGCCACCTGCCCGATCCCCAGCGCGCCACCTGCGCCACCGCGATTCTCGATGATGACAGGCTGCCCCAGCTTCTCTCCCAGCGCCTGCGCCAAGGGCCGCCCCACCACGTCCGCCACGCCCCCTGGCGGAAACGGCACGATCATGCTGATCGCATGCTCCGGATATTCCGCGTGTGCCGCGGCAGCGGCTCCCATGCAAAACGCGGCCACTGCCGCATGTCTGACCAGCGTGCGCAATCCCATGTCCGTCTCCTCCAGGCCCACCGTACGTCGCGGTTCGGCCTTGGCTAGTGCTGCTCGTTATGGATACCTATCGGCAACCCGTTGGCATGGTCATCAAGAAATGAACAACACCATCGCATATACCAATTGGTATTCTTTTGTTTTCTTATGCTCGTAAGAATATCCGAAGCCAGCCATAAAACACAGCAATATAAGCTTTGTTATCGGACTCAACCATTTCGTCCTTATCGAACCAATTGGACCAATAACACCAATGAATCACTGAATTTTCTCGTGCCGATCGCGCCGGCCCTACCGCTCCGAGCCAAGACGAGCCGCTCACGATTGCAAGCTCTGTGGGTAAATCAGACAACAAGCGTTAACCACTCGTCCTTTCGCCGCCGCTCCGCCGCGGCGCACCGTGAAAGAGCCACCCTGGCCTTATCGCCGGCACAGCCAGCGGTCCGAACGCGGCGTGATAGAGTCCGCCGATGGTCAAGAAAATCATTATCCTTGCTGGGCCGAATGGCGCTGGAAAGACAACGTTTGCCCGATCTTTCTTGCCACACGCGGCGCATTGCCCACGGTTCGTGAATGCCGATCTGATCGCGGCCGGGCTCTCCCCGTTCAACCCCGAAGCAGCCGCCATCAAAGCCGGACGCATCATGCTGGGAGAGATTGCGGACCTGGTGGCACGTAAAGAGAGCTTTTCTTTCGAGACGACCCTGGCAGGCCTCTCTTATGCGCAACGCATAGCGGCGTGGCGTGAAGCGGGATATCGGGTTTCTTTGTTCTTCCTGACGCTCCGTTCGGCAGATGTGGCGATAGAGCGGGTCGCCCGACGTGTCAGGCAGGGTGGGCATGATATCCCGGAGGCAGTGATACGCAGACGTTTCGCCGCTGGGCTACGGAATTTTGAAGGTCATTACCGCCATATCGTGAACGACTGGATCACCTTTCGTACCCTCAAATCTGGACCTCAAGTTATCAGCTTTGGAGAAAACCCATGAGCGTCAATGATCTGTCCCAAGCTAAAAATCCTGACCTGCTTGCATCAGTAGCGGCCATGCAGCATGCAGCGCAGGAGGCGCGTGATATCGCCATCCAATTCAACACAGGCATCGTGGTCGAGGATAACGATGGGAACATCCTCCACATCGATGCCGAGACCTTGCGCAAGGAACGAGACGAGCAAAGGGCTAAAGGCAGTCCCTCAGCGGATCCGACCACAGTCTGAAGGCGGGCCTGCGGTCCGTGCCGGCATGGGTCGCAGGCGGCTCACTTACCCAACGGCAGGCGATGATCGAGGCATCCATGTTCCATGGGGGTTAACAGCGTGACACGCAAGACGCTTGCAGCGACGACAAAATCTGCTGCCTTACCAACTGGCTACGCCGGCATCCACGGCGGCATCGTGGAACTGCTGGATGCTGCGCGCCAGGCCGCGGCGCGTAGCGTCAATGCGCTGATGACGGCCAGCTACTGGGAAATTGGCCGCCGGATCGTCCAAGCCCAGCAGAAAGGCAGGCGGCGGGCGGGTTATGGCGAGCAATTGATGGAACGGCTGTCTACTGACCTGACGGCTAGATTCGGGCGCGGGTTCGGCGTCAACAACTTGGAGAACATGCGGCGTTTTTTTCTCTCATACCCCCAACCTGAGATTTCCCAGACACTGTCTGGGAAATTGGATCTCTCCAAATTGGCACAGATCTTCACCCTGCCTTGGTCGGCTTATATCCGGCTGCTGTTGGTCAAGGATGACCATGCCCGACAGTTTTACGAGGCGGAGGCGCTGCGTGGCGGCTGGAGCGTGCGCCAGCTTGATCGGCAGATTGGCAGCCAGTTCTACGAGCGCACGGCCTTGTCCAAGGACAAAGCTGCGATGCTGGCCAAGGGGGCCGTACCCAAAATCGAGGATACCGTCACACCCAGTGACGCGATCAAAGATCCCATCGCAAGCTGCGCTGCTTGGTCATCATCGACCTGAAGCTGGGCAGCCTGACCCATGCCGACGTGGGCCAGATGCACATGTACTGCAACTATGCCAAGGAGCATTGGGCCTACCCGGATGAGAACCCGCCCGTCGGACTGATCCTGTGCGCCGACAAAGGCCATGCCCTGGCGCGGTATGCGCTGGATGGTTTGCCGACCAAAGTCATGGCGGCCAACTACCGCATGGTGCTGCCGGATGCCGAGCTACTGCAAAAGGAGCTCGAGAACACGCGGCGTTTGCTCGAATCTCGCGGCACGCTCTCCCTCACAAACGACAAGCCATAGTCTTACGTGCCGTCGGACTTTCCCTGACGCACGCCGCGAAGCCATATCATCGCCGTGATTTTTTCGTCAAATTTTGAAGACACGAAGACACTTCATGGCTGAACCGCCACAGTACCTTCGCTATCTAATCGAAGTCTGCACCGTTCGCCACGGCCGTCGATATACTGGCCGCCGTCTTCGCCCCCGCACTCACGCGCGTCTCCATGCATCGCTCCTTCCCCCGCCGCCCATTCTCGGCCGCGCTCATACTCTTTGGCCTGATTCTCTGGCCCATCCTGCACGCGGATCGCCTCTACATCGACGATATGGGACGCGCCAGCGAAGGCTATCTGGGCTGGGGCTCGGACGGCCGGCCACTGGCGAATGTGCTGATGGAAGTGGTCAATGCCGGTACGCCGCTGACCGACATCACGCCCGTGCCGCAACTGGCCGCCCTGCTGATGCTGGCCGGCCTGGCCGCATTGATAGGCCGGCGCTTCAAGCTGCCAGGCAGTTGGCTGGCGGCGCTGTGCGCGCTGCCGCTGGCCGGCAGCCCTTACTACCTGGAAAACCTGTCCTATAAATTCGATGTACTGACGATGACGTCAGCCTTGGTGCTGGCGGCGATCGCGGCACTGGATCCCATGCGCGGCAGGCTGCATCCGCTGCGCAAGATGCTGTTCCTGCTGATGGCGCTATGCCTCTATCAGCCCGCCGCCAATGTGTACGTGCTGCTGGTCATCGCACAAGTCGTCGTCGGGCAATTGCGCAATACGGATCCACGCACCTTGCTGCGCCAACTGGCCAGCCAGATCGGCGCCACGCTACTCGCCTGCATCCTGTACGTGGTGGTGCTCAAACACACCGTGCGCGGGGGTTATTCGAATGAGCATGGCGCTATCGATCCCACGTTGATCATCCAGAACCTGGGCCACTTCTGGCACTACGTGCTGATGACCCTGACCACGCTGCGCGGCTGGGTTTTGCTGATCCTGGCAGGTGTAGCGGTACCCATCACTTTGCTCGCCGCGCTGCATTACGCCTACCGGCATTGGCCGCAAGCCAGCGTCGGCGTACGCATCGCACTTGTCCTGGCAGTACCGTTATTGCCGCTGTCCCTGCTGATCGCACCGTGGGGGCCGATGCTGGTGCTCGCCGACCCCGTGTTCGCGCCGCGCGTGATGATAGGCTTCGGGGCCTTGATGACCACGTCGGCCCTGATCCTGACGGCCGCGGCCCCGCGCTTGCGGGCCGACCATCGCCACGTCATCGGCCTGCTCGTGCTGCCGGCCGCCGTCATGGTCTTGATTGCCTCGGTCTACGGCAACTCCCTCGAACAGCAGAAGGCTTACGAGGACAATCTGTCCGGCAATATGGTGGACGACGTCGCCGCCCTGCGCCTGCAAACACGGCTCACCGGCATCGCCTTGATCGGCGACGCGGGCCATCCGCCCATCGTGCGCCACAATATGCGCAAGCATCCCATCCTTACCGAACTGCTGCCCGTGCATCTGACGCAGGGCTGGGGCTGGGCGTCGGAGCAACTGCGCATGTTCGGCTCCGTCCCGCCCATGCGCACGGTCGCACCGGAGACGCTGGCAGCGTTGGCCGACCAGAAACCCGACATCGCGCGCGCCGCTTACCGCGTCTATGTCCACGACCACGTCGCTATCTTCATGTTCAAACCCAGCGGCGAGCCACCACCTGTCCGCTGAACTGGCATCTGGCGCCCAAGGTCACAGATCGGCTCTGCCTGACTCCTCAGCGGATCAAAGCACCACATTCCAGTCCGGTGGCGATCCGATCCGCGCCTGCAGGAAATTCGACAGCGCCTTGACCTTCCTCGATCGCAGCCGCCCTTGCGGATACAGCAGATGGATATCGTACGGCTCGGGTTCCCCCGCGCCATCCCATTCGCGCAACAGGGGAACAAGACGCCCTTGCGCGAACGCGCGCGGGCCGAAAATCCAGGACGGAAAGAGCACGATCCCCCGCCCGGCGAGCGCGCCATCGACCAGCGCTTCGGCATTGTTGCTCTTGAAGTTTCCCGTAACCTCGCACACCATTCGATCAGACGCACCCGGCCTGCGGAAATACCATCGCTGATCGCCGGACTGTCCTCTATAGAGCAGGCAATTGTGCGTCTTCAAGTCATCAGGGCTGGCGGGATGCCCCATCCGGCTCAGGTAGGACGGACTGGCGCATAGCAAATACGCCTGTGCGCCCAGCGTTCGCGCAACCATCCCTGAATCAGCAAGCTTGCCGATGCGAACCGTGATGTCCATGCTCTCCTGAATCGGATCGACCAGCATGTCGGTCAGCGTCAACTCGATGGCGATCGCCGGGTGCAGCTCCTGGAACGCCGCCAGCAGCGGCGCGATGTACATCTTCCCAAGGCTTACTGGCGCGTTGACACGAATCACCCCTCTCAAGGGCGCGTCCTCCCCCACCAAGCCATCCGCCGCCGCGTCGAGCAGGTTCAGGGCCGGCTGCACGTCAGCCAGGTACTGCGCGCCCGCCTCCGTCAACCTGACCGCCCTGGTGTGACGCAACAGTAGCTGCTGCCCGAGTTCCGCCTCCAGCGCCGCTATCTGGCGCGACACTGTCGACTGGGGCACACCAAATCGCCGCGCGGTCATAACGAAGCTGCCGGCAGCCGCGACATGGACGAAGTAGCGTAAGGTACTGATTTTCATAGAGTTGCTTAAATCGCATTAGCGATATGTGATTATGCCGGATTGTCGAATAAGGCCCACCGTCCTAGCATGAGTTCTTCCCATTCATTCTGCTCACCGCGCGTCCGCAACCGATTTCGCCAACCCATGCATATCGGCCACCAAATCACGCGCGGCGACATTCAGGAAACTCATGGCTGACCTCTTCAAACCCTTCAATCTGTCCGGCATGACACTGCAAAACCGCGTCGTCATGGCACCGATGACGCGATCGCGCGCGCCGCGGGACATCGCGACGGAGACGATCGCGCTTTACTATGCGCAGCGCGCCACCGCGGGCCTCATCGTCAGCGAAGGCACCCCGATCTCACGAGAAGGCCAGGGCTACCTCTTCAATCCCGGCATCTTCACCGCTGACCAGATTGCCGGTTGGCGGCTGACGACACAATCCGTTCACGCCGTCGGCGGACGCATCTTCGCGCAGCTGTGGCATGTCGGACGCGTGTCGCATCCCTCGATTCAGGAAAATGCCAAGGCACCCGTGAGCGCCAGCTCCAGGCTTGCCGAAGGAGCAACGGCATACGGCTATGACGACCAAGGTGAGCCGGCACTGATTCCCGTCACCGCCCCCCAACAGCTAACGACCGAGGAAGTCCCGCGCATCGTGCAGGACTTCGCCCATGCGGCCAGCAACGCCATCGACGCGGGCTTCGACGGCGTCGAGATCCACGGCGCCAACGGCTATCTGTTCGAACAGTTCCTGAATCCTGAGGTCAATGACCGCAGGGACCTATATGCCGCCGATACGATGGACAACCGGCTGCGCTTCACGCTCGAGGCGGTCGATGCCGTGATTGCCAAAATCGGCGCGGAACGCGTGGGGATTCGCCTGTCACCCTACGGCCAACTGTTCGACATGCCGCATTACGACCAGATCGATGAGACCTATACCGCGTTGGTGAAGGCCCTGGGCGAGCGTGGCCTGGCCTATGTGCATATCATGGATCAATCGGGCTTTGCGGTCGCAGACACGATCAAGACCTCCGGTGCCTCCGTCTCCGACCGGATCCAGCAGTTGCTGAAAGTATTCCGCGCAGCCCTGCCGAGGACCGCGCTCATCCTGGCGGGCGGCATGACCCGCGCACGGGCCGAACGCCTGATCGCGGATGGGACGATAGACCTGGCCGGTTTTGGGCAACCGTTCATTTCGAATCCCGACCTGGTGGCCCGATTGCGCAATGGATGGGCGCTTACCGAGCCCGATCGCGGCACTTACTACGGTGGCGGTGCGCGTGGACTGATCGATTATGCGCCCTACGCCGGGGCGTAAGCAGCACCCGGACCGGAGCGGCAACAGCGAGAATTGCCCACCAGGCACCACACTGATCCACGCTACCCAAAACGAAGGGCCGACGCGTCTGACAGACGTGTCGGCCCTTCGTTTGATACCGCCAAGGACTTCATACCGCCCTCACGGTGCCCTGCTTGCAGGCACCGTGGAGCCGTCTTCCTTACACCTGCTCGGCGCGCGCCATACGCTTGCGCTCGTTTTCCGTCAGGTAGCGCTTGCGCAGGCGGATCGACTTCGGCGTCACTTCCACCAGCTCGTCATCGTCGATGAATTCCACCGCGTATTCCAGCGACATCTGGATCGGCGGCACCAGGCGCACGGCTTCGTCGGTACCCGACGCGCGCACGTTGGTCAGCTGCTTGCCCTTGATGGGGTTGACCACCAAGTCATTGTCGCGGCTGTGGATGCCGATGATCATGCCTTCGTACAGCGGCTCGCCCGGGCTCACGAACATGCGGCCGCGATCCTGCAGCTTCCACAGCGCATAGGCCACGGCGTCGCCGTTGTCCTGGCTGATCAGCACGCCATTGCGACGCTCGCCGATGCTGCCTTCGCGCACAGCGGCGTACTCGTCGAAAATGTGGCTCATCAGGCCGGTACCACGCGTCATGGTCAGGAATTCGTTCTGGAAGCCAATCAGGCCACGCGCCGGAATACGGTATTCCAGGCGGGTACGGCCACGGCCGTCCGGCTGCATGTCCAGCAGGTCGCCCTTACGGCGGCCCAGTTCTTCCATCACGCCACCCTGGTGCGGATCTTCCACGTCCACGGTCAGCAGTTCATAGGGTTCCTGGCGTTCGCCGTCGACTTCCTTGAACACCACGCGCGGGCGCGACACGGCCAGCTCGTAGCCTTCGCGACGCATGGTTTCCAGCAGGATGGTCAGGTGCAATTCGCCGCGGCCCGACACTTCGAACACGGTATCGTCGCCGGTATCGCGCACGCGCAGCGCCACGTTGGACTTCAGCTCGCGGTCCAGGCGATCGCGCAGTTGGCGGCTGGTGACGAACTTGCCTTCACGGCCGGCCAGCGGCGACGTGTTGACCATGAAGTTCATGGTCAGCGTCGGCTCGTCGATGCGCAGCATGGGCAGCGCTTCGGTGGCGGGCGACGCGCTGTCGAGCACCGTGCAGCCGATGCCCAGGCCTTCGATACCGTTGATCAGCACGATGTCGCCGGCTTCGGCTTCGGAGACCACTTCACGCTCCAGGCCCTTGAACTTCAGCACCTGGTTGATGCGGCCCTTGCCGGTTTCGCCGTCCGGACCGAAGCGATACTGCACGTCCATGCCGGTACGGATGCGGCCACGGTTCACGCGGCCCACGCCGATCTTGCCGACGTAGCTGCTGTAGTCCAGCGAGATGATCTGCAGTTGCAGTGCGCCGTTGGGATCGTCGTCACGCTGGGGCACATACTTCAGGATGGCGTCGAACAGCGGACGCATATCGCCATCGCGCACGTCGGCGGTCATGCCGGCATAGCCCGACAGGCCCGATGCGTAGATCACCGGGAAGTCCAACTGCTCTTCCGTCGCGCCCAGCTTGTCGAACAGTTCGAACGTGGCGTTGATGACGAAGTCCGGGCGCGCGCCGGGACGGTCGATCTTGTTGACGACGACGATGGGCTTCAGGCCCAGCGCCAACGCCTTGCGCGTCACGAAAATGGTCTGCGGCATCGGACCTTCGACCGCGTCGACCAGCAGCAGGACGCCGTCGACCATCGACAGCACACGTTCCACTTCGCCGCCGAAGTCGGCGTGTCCCGGGGTGTCGACGATGTTGATGTGCGTGCCTTCATACTCGACCGCGCAGTTCTTGGCCAGAATGGTAATGCCGCGTTCTTTTTCCAGGTCGTTCGAGTCCATGACCCGTTCGGCCACGGCCTGGTTCTCGCGGAAGGTGCCCGACTGGCGCAGCAGCTGGTCGACCAGCGTGGTTTTGCCGTGATCGACGTGGGCGATGATGGCGACGTTGCGCAATGCGCGACTCATAACGGATCCTTTAGGTTTTGACAGGCGCGAGGCCCGCCGGCAATTCATTCATGGGCAGCAACGTCTGCTTGGGATCAGGCATTGCTTGCAAATCTTCCAGCGCCACCGCGTGCGTCAGCGAAAACGGTCCCACCTGGGTGCGCCGCAGCGCGGACAAGTGGCCGTAGCATCCCAACGCACGCCCGATATCCTCGGCCAGCGTCCGAATGTATGTCCCCTTGCTGCACGACACATCGATCTGCGCTGTCATGCCTTCGCAGGAAAGCAGTTCGATGCGGTAAATCGTCACCTGACGCGGTGGCCGCTCCAGTTCTATGCCGGCGCGGGCGTACTCATACAGCGGCTTGCCATCACGCTTCAGCGCCGAATACATCGGCGGAATCTGCTCGATGGTGCCGACGAAACGTGACAGCACGTCGCGCAGCGCGGCTTCTTCCACGCCGGCGAATCCCGCCGGCGCCTGCGCCACCACGTTGCCGGTCAGGTCACCCGAATCGGTTTCCTCACCGAAGCGCAACGTCGCGACATAACTTTTGTCGGCGTTCAACATCGCGCCTGCAATCTTGGTCGCCTTGCCCATACAGCACACCAGCAGACCGGTGGCGAAGGGATCCAGCGTACCGGTATGTCCTGCCTTGGCAGCATCCAGCGTGCGCCGCACGCGTTGCAAGGCATGATTGCTGGACAGTCCCACGGGTTTGTCCAGCAGCACTACTCCGTCGAGCACCTGCCCGCGTCGTTTGGCCATCGTCGTATTCCAGGAAAAAAGCAGTGACGACAGCCGCTCAGGACTGGTCTTCAGGCTCGTCGGGCTTGTCGCGATAGGAATCGGGACGGTTGGCACGATCGATCAGCTGCGACATTTCAATCCCGCGCGCGATCTGCTCATCGTGGAAGAAGCGCAGGGTGGGCACGGTATGGATGTGCAGCATGCGGTACAGCTGCGAATGCAGCCAGCCCGCCTTTTCATTGAGCAGGGTGGTAGCCGCTTCCGGCTCCGCGCCCATGACGGTGAAATACACCTTGGCATGGGCATAATCCTGCGACAGTTCCACGCCGGACAGCGTAATCAGACCGCCGCGCGCGACGTCGATTTCCCGCTGGATGAGCACGGCCAGATCCTTCTGGATCTGGTCGGCCAGCCGCAGGTTGCGGCCCGGAATGGCTTTGGACTTGTGACGGCTCATGATCACCGATACGCGACGCTCGCCTTACAGCGTGCGCGCGATCTCCCTGATCTCGAAGACTTCCAGCTGGTCGCCCACCTGGATGTCGTTGTTGCCACGCAGCGTCAGGCCGCAATCGAAGCCGGACTTGACCTCGCGCACGTCGTCCTTGAAGCGGCGCAGCGATTCCAGATGCCCGGTCCAGGTGACCACGTTGTTGCGCAGCAGGCGCACTTGCGAGTCGCGGCGCACGATGCCGTCCAGAACCATACAACCGGCGATGTTGCCGATACGCGAAATCGAGTACACCTCGCGGATCTCGACCAGGCCGATGATTTCCTCGCGCTTCTCCGGCGCCAACATGCCCGACATCGCCGCCTTCACTTCATCCACGGCGTCGTAAATGATGTTGTAGTAGCGCAGGTCGATGCCGTTGCTGTCGGCCAGCTTCTTGGCGCTCAGTTCAGCACGCACGTTGAAGCCGATGACCACGGCATTCGAGGCGATGGCCAGGTTGATATCGCTTTCCGAGATACCCCCCACGGCGGCATGCACCACTTGCACGCGCACTTCCTCGGTCGACAGCTTGGTGAGCGCGGAAACCAGCGCTTCCTGCGAACCCTGCACATCGGTCTTGACGATGAGCGCCAGGGTCTGCGTGCCCTCGCCCAGATTGTCGAACATCGATTCCAGCTTGGCGGCCTGCTGGCGAGCCAGCTTGACGTCGCGGAACTTGCCTTGGCGGAACAGCGCGATTTCGCGCGCCTTGCGCTCGTCGCCCAGTACCATCAGCTCGTCGCCGGCGGCCGGCACTTCGGTCAAACCCTGGATTTCCACCGGGATGGAGGGACCCGCGGTCTGCACCGGCTTGCCGTTCTCGTCCAACATGGCGCGCACGCGGCCGAAGCTGGCACCCGCCAGCACGACGTCGCCGCGCTTGAGCGTACCGCTCTGCACCAGGATGGTCGCCACCGGACCACGGCCCTTGTCCAGACGGGCTTCGATGACCAGGCCTTTGGCCAGGGCTTCGACGGGCGCCTTCAGTTCCAGGATTTCCGCCTGCAACAGCACTTGTTCGAGCAGGTCGTCGATGCCGGCGCCGGTCTTGGCCGACACCGAGACGAACGGCACTTCGCCGCCGTACTCTTCCGGCACGACCTGTTCGGCCACCAATTCCTGCTTGACGCGCTCGGGGTTGGCACCCGGTTTGTCGATCTTGTTCACCGCAACCACCAGCGGCACGCCGGCCGCCATGGCGTGGTGAATGGCTTCGCGCGTCTGCGGCATCACGCCGTCGTCGGCCGCCACCACCAGGATGACGATGTCGGTGGCCTTGGCGCCACGGGCACGCATGGCCGTGAAGGCCTCGTGGCCCGGGGTGTCCAGGAAGGTCACCATGCCGCGTTCGGTTTCGACGTGATATGCGCCGATGTGCTGCGTAATGCCGCCGGCTTCGCCCGCGGCCACTTTGGCGCGGCGGATGTAGTCCAGCAGCGAGGTCTTGCCGTGGTCGACGTGGCCCATGACGGTAACCACCGGAGCGCGCGGCAACAGTTCCGCGTCTTCGGCAACCGGGGCTTCAACCAGGAAGGCTTCCGGATCGTCCAGCTTGGCGGCGATGGCCTTGTGGCCCAGTTCCTCGACCACGATCATGGCCGTTTCCTGGTCCAGCACCTGGTTGATGGTGACCATCTGGCCCAGCTTCATCAATTGCTTGATGACCTCGGCGGCCTTGACGGACATCTTGTGGGCCAGGTCGGCAACCGAGATGGTTTCCGGCACGTGCACTTCGCGGGAGATGAACTCCGCCGATGCGGCTTCCTGCTGGTTGCCACCACCGCGACGATCATTCTGGCCGCGTCGGCCGCCGCCCTTGCCGCCGCCCTTGCCACCCGCGCGCCAGCCGTCACGGCTGGCCGGAGCGGCGGGTTTCTCGGCGGGCTTCTTGCCGCGGTTGTCGTCGCTCCAGGAGGACGACACTTCGGTGGTCTTGATGGTCTTCTTGGTACCCGGTGCGCCAGCGCTGCCAGGCTTGGCATCCTTCTTGGCGGCCGCGGGCTTGCCGGCCGGCTTGTGCAGCGTGCCTTGCAGGTTCGCGGCATTGGCCGGCGCTTCCGGTTCGGGCGCGCGCAGCACCTTGCGCGGACGGTTCAGCATCTCGCGCAGGGCGGCGGCCTCGGCTTCGGCGCGCTGACGAGCGTCGTCACGCTGCGCGGAAGTCAGGTTGGCGGATGCCGACGCGGCGACGGGCGGCGGGCCACGGCGGGCTTCGCCAGCGCGCGGGCCACGCGGACCCTGGGGAGCCGGTTGACCTTGGGGTACGCCAGGGCGGGTCGCAACGGGCGGCACGCTGGCCGCCGGCTTGGCGGGCGACGCGGGCGCGGACGCCGAGGTTGACGGCTTGGCGGCGCTCTCGGCGGCCGGCTTGGTAGAAGGCGTTGCGCTGGACTGCGCAACCGCGACGGGTTCGGAAATCTTCACGGGCTCTTGCTGGGCAACGGCGGCGACCGGCTCGGCGGCGGGGCCGGCGGCGGGCGCCGCGGATGCCTCGTGTTCGGGTTCCGGCTGTCGGGAAACAGGTTCTGCTTGTTTTTCGGTCGCGGCCGATTTTTCGGCAACGTTCTCTTGGGGCGCAACGGCGGACTGGGCTTCGGCCACCGGCTTGCTATCAGCGGAAGTAGCGGCAGCCGCCGGAGCAGCCTTGGCGGTCGCCTCGGACGCGGTCTTGGCGGATGCCTGAGACTGGGCCGAGGTTTGCGCCGGGGTTTGCGCCGAGCCCTGCGCCTGCGGCTGGGCCGGCGCTTCGGCCGTCTTGGACGCGCTCGCCGCGTCGGCGCCAGGCGCCGGCGTGGCAGCTGCCTGCGTGCTGCTCACAGGTTCAACCGCGGCGGGCTTCGCTTCGGCCGCCTGAGCTGCCGCGGCGCCATTGGCCGAATCAGAGGTCGAACCGGAGGTCGACTCAGCAGATGCCGATTCGGTGGATGCCGACTGCGCGGGGCTGGCTTGATCAGCCGCGGCGGACGGGGCGGCCTCGACGGCAGGCGCGGCGCTGGCGGTTACCGGCGCGGCAGCGGACTGCTCATCGGACGGCTCGACCGCAAGGCCTTCCTGCTCGGCGGCTGCCTCGGCGGCCAACTCGGCCGGATCACGTTTGACGAATACGCGCTTCTTGCGCACCTCCACCTGGATGGTGCGCGAGCGCCCGGTCGCGTCAGCCTGGCGGATTTCCGAGGTCTGGCGACGGGTCAAAGTGATTTTCTTGCCCTCCGCGGCGCCACCATGGGCGCGGCGCAGCGAGTCGAGCAGTTTCGCCTTGTCGCTGTCGGTGACGGAATCGTCTACCGATTTGAGTTCAACGCCAGCCGAGCGCAACTGTTCCAGTAGCACATTGGCAGGCATTTTCAGCTCGGTAGCGAACTGGGCGACGGTGTTGCTCGACATTAGGCGTTCTTCCTGTGTACGGCGATCTAACAATATGACTAGCGCAATCCAATAAAACGATTACCAGGCGGGCCGCTCAGCAGCCTACCCCCCTTCCTTCTCGTCGAACCAGTGCGCGCGGGCGCGCATGATCAGATCGCTCGAAGCCTGTTCATCCAGGCCCGAAATTTCCGCCAGCTCGTCGGTAGCCAATTCCGCCAGGTCATCCCGGGTGTGGACTTGGCGTTCGGCCAACTTCGCGGCGAGTTCAGACGTCATGCCTTCCAACGTCAGCAAATCCTGCGCCGTCTCCAGGGCTTCTTCCTGGGCAATGGCTTCGGTCAGCAGAGCGTTGCGTGCGCGGGTACGCAGTTCGTTGATCGTGTCTTCGTCGAAGGCCTCGATCTCCAGCAGTTCCTGCATCGGCACGTAGGCGATTTCTTCCAAGCCCGCGAAACCTTCATCGATCAGGATGTCGGCCACTTCTTCATCCACGTCCAGCTTGTTCATGAACGTGGTACGCAGCGTGGACCGCTCGGATTCCTGGCGATTCTGGCTTTCTTCCGGCGTCATGATGTTGATCTGCCAGCCGGTCAGCTCGGAGGCCAGACGCACGTTCTGGCCTTTGGCGCCGATCGCCTTGGGCAGGTTTTCTTCATCGACCACCACGTCCATGGCGTGCTTGTCTTCGTCGACCAGGATCGACTCGACATTCGCCGGCGCCAAGGCGCCGATGACGAATTGGGCGGGTTCTTCCGACCACAGGACGATGTCGACCTGTTCGCCGCCAAGTTCGTTACGCACGGCGGTCACGCGCGAACCGCGCATGCCCACACACGTGCCGATGGGATCGATACGCTTGTCGTAGGCGATCACGGCGATCTTGGCGCGGACGCCGGCATCACGTGCCGCCGCCTTGATTTCCAGCAGACCCTGCTCGATCTCGGGCACTTCGTTTTCGAAGAGCTGGCGAATGAATTCAGGCGCGGTGCGCGACAGGATGACCTGTTGGCCACGCGCGGCGTGGTCGACCTTGAGCACGAAGGCGCGCACGCGGTCCGCCACGCGGATGTTTTCCTTGGGGATCATCTCCGAGCGCGGCAGACGAGCTTCGATCTTGCCGGTTTCGATGATGGCATCGCCCTTGTCCATGCGCTTGACGGTGCCGGACACGATGGTTTCACCGCGATCGAGGAAGTCGTTGAGCACCTGTTCGCGCTCGGCGTCGCGGATCTTCTGCAAGATGGCCTGCTTGGCCGCCTGCGCGCCGATACGACCGAATTCGATGGGCTCGAGCGGTTCCTCGATGTATTCGTCGACTTCGATATTGGGCACGATTTCGCGGGCGTCCGAAAGCATTTCCTGCTTGTCGGGTTCCTGCAGGCCCGCTTCATCGGGCACCACCAACCAACGGCGAAAACCTTCGTGACTGCCGGTTTCACGATCGATGGAAACACGGATGTCCGCATCGTCCTTGAACCGCTTTTTCATGGCCGAAGCCAGCGCACTTTCGAGCGCTCCGAACACAACCTCGCGCGTTACGTTCTTTTCGCGCGCCAAGGCGTCGACCAACAGAAGAATTTCGCGACTCATCGCTTTTTGCCCTTGAAATCCAGAACGGGATCCAGCTTGGCGCGTTCGACATCATCGAACGTGAAACGCACCACCTGGATATCGTTCTTCTTTGCCTCAAATTCCACACCGAAAGTGGTCTTTTCCTGCGCCTGCGCCGCTTCGTCGGCGACCAGGATGCCGTTAAAGACCTTGCGGCCCTCGACCGCTTCGCGCAGCTTGACTTCCACGCGCTCGCCGGCGAAACGACGCAGGTCGGACTCGCTACGCAAAGGGCGATCTATGCCAGGCGAGCCCACTTCCAGCCGCTTGTAATCGATATTCTCGACCTCGAACACGCGCGACAGCTGACGCGACACCTGCTCGCAATCCTCGATACGTACCCCTTCGGGACGATCGATGGTCACGCGCAGCAGGCCCAGGGCGGCACGTTCAACGTCGACGAGTTCGACGTCCATGCCGGCCAGCGCCTCTTTGGTCATTGCGAATAAATCAGCCATATGCTCGAAAAAAATGGGCTGTACGCCCAGCCCATCGTGTTGTGCGGGAAGCGCGCCTGCAAGCGGCGCTACACCCACGCATTTATTTGTTCACTCGTCGTTGACCGGGAAGCCGGGTAACCGTGACAGCGGCACGCAAAGATTTTTTGCCTTGTTGCCAACCGCGCGGAAACGCCAAAACCCGCCTGTGCCCTGCTGTACGTATGGAGTACGCGTACGTGGTACGAACAGCTGCAAACACAGGCAGGCACAAACGACGAGCCTGCGAAACCCGGAATTTTATCAGATTTTCGGGAAATTGCTTGCTACGTCTAGGAGTTACGAAATACGGGACGGCCTCCGCCCCGTATTTCGTTGCTGCGCCGTAACGTCAAAACGCCTTGACGCCCAGACGCCGCAACGGCCTTAGCGGTTGCCGCGGCCGCGCAACTCCGCGATGCCGATGCGCGACTCGTGCGCCGAGGCGCCGCGCGGCTGCCAGTCGTCGCCGCGCGAGCCACCGCCATTGCCACCGCCACCGGCACCGGCACCGCCCGCATTGCGATTACCGCGCGGCTTGCCCTGCGGACCCGCCGGCTTGCCATTGCGGTTGCCCTTGGGCGGACGCGGCGAACGCGGCCCCTTGGGCTGCCCTTCCCCGCCGTGCTGGGCGTGCTGACGCGGGCCTTCGCCCTGCCCCGGCTGACGAGCACCGTCACCTTGGGCATTCTGACGCGGACCGTCGCCATGACGGGCATTGGGCTTCCTGCCGCCCTGCGGTCCACGGGGCTTTTGGCCCGCTTTACCGCGGCCCTGGCCTTGACCCCGACCCTGGCCCTGTCCCGCGCCCTGATCCTGGCCTTGGCCCTGGGCGTAACCCTCGCCGCGCGCCTGGTAGCCCTGACCCTGCTGGCCACGGCCCTGCCCTGCGCCTTGGCCGCCCTGGCCACCTTGGCCGGGACCGCGCTTGCCGCCACGGCGGCCGCCCTTGCCGGCACCCGCGGCACCGCCAGCGCCTTGATTCTTGCCACGCGCACCGTCGTGCCCCAGCGGATGCCCGTTGGCATAACCGCCGGTGATCATCAAGCCGGTACCGAAGGGATCGGAGGGCGACGACGCCGTCTGGCCGCTACGGCCGGGCTTGCCGCCCTGCAGCTTGCCGCGCCGGCCGATGCGCGCACCGTTCATGCCGTTGTTTTCCATCGTGCCGAAGCCCGGTGGCAGCGCGCTGTCGTGCGACTGGGGCTGCTTGGAACGGCCGCGGCCATCGCCATCGTCGTCGTCACGCAGCAGGCCCAGTTGCACCATCAGCGCCGTACACAAATTAGGATCCAACTCTTCCCAGCGGCCGCGCCGCAAGGTCGACGGCAGCACGATGTCACCGAAACGCGTACGGATGAGGCGGCTCACCGTCACCCCGATGGCCTCGAACATGCGGCGCACTTCGCGATTACGGCCTTCCTGCAAGGTGACGCTGTACCAGCGATTGCTGCCGTCGCCGCCGATAAAGTCCAGCGATCCGAAAGCGGCCTTGCCGTCTTCCAGCTCGATGCCCTCGACCAGCGAAGTACGCTGCGCATCGTCCATGTTGCCGAGTACGCGCACGGCGTATTCACGCTCCGTGCCGTAGCGCGGGTGCATGATGCGATTGGCCATTTCACCCGACGTCGTGAAAATCAGCAGGCCTTCCGTATTCAGGTCCAGCCGGCCGACCGACAGCCATTTGCCGGTGCGCAGCTTGGGCAGGCGGGCAAACACGCTGGCACGGCCACCGGGATCGTCATGGCTGACGATTTCACCGGCGGGCTTGTGATACAGGATCACGCGCGGCGGCTTGCGCGTATTCAGGCGAGTGATGACGCGGCCATTGACACGTACCTGGTCATTGGCGGCCACGCGTTGGCCGATATGGGCCGGCTCGCCGTTGACCGAGACGCGGCCGGCGACGATCAGTTCTTCCATCTCGCGGCGCGAACCGATACCGGCGTCGGCCAGGACCTTGTGCAGCTTGGGCATGACGACCTCGCTGTTCAGGTACTTGCCCAGGCGCTGCTCCATGCGCGCACTCTTTTCCAGATAGGTCAGCGCCTGCTCGGCCTCGCGCTCATTGCCGCGATCGTGGCGCTGATCTCCTGCGTCGGAGGCCGCGTAGCCTTCACCCGTGTTGGCGCCGCCATTGCCGGCGTTACTGCCTGCATGACCGCCTTGATTAGCACCCGCGCCGCTTTGCGCGCCATGAGCGCCCGTATTTTCTCCAGCGTCACCACGGCGACGGCGGAAAGGCGTACGCAGTTTGCGGCCGCGCGTGCGAGCGCCGTTTTCACCGTCCCCGCCTTGCCCCTGGCCCGCGGCCTGGTTGGGCGCATCGCCATACCCAGTGGCTACCGGCTCGAAAGCAGGCGTGGACTGGGCCGGCGCCGCGAACAGGTCACCGTTCTGGCCTTGGGCAGACGCGGCGGCGTATTCATTCGAAGCATAATCATTGCCCGCCTGGGCATTGGGCCCGCGTGCGGAGCGATCACGGGGCGGCTTGCCGCCACGCTGGGAAGGCGCGCGCGCGCCCTGTGTGCGCTGTTCGCCTTGCCGGCGCCGTTCGCCACGAGTGCCCTGCTCACCTTGCGTACTTTGTTCGCCTTGCGTGCCTTGCTCGCCTTGTGCGTGCCGCTCGCCCTGCGTACCGTCCATGCCAGCCGATGCATCGACGGCATCGTTACGACGGCGTGGCCGCGCACGGGGGGCCGGCGATTCTTCACCGGCGGGGGCCGCGGCGGCCGACACGGCATCCGTTGCACCGTCGGCAGCGCTCGCGGAGCGAGGCGCCGATGCAAGTGTGGATGTGGGTGCGGATGTGGGCACGAATTCCGCCGAAGCGGTCGGCGTCTGCGCCGCAGCGGATTCCGCTTTCACCACAGGCTTGCGAGCCGATATGCGCTTGGGCTCGGCCTGCACGGCGGCCACGTCCGCGGCTTCACCGCGCACGGATCCGGCCTGCTTATCCGATTGCGCGGAGGCGGCGCGGGCGTCGGCTTTTTCGATGGCGGGCGTAGCGTCGCCGGCGGCACCCGCCGCACGCGGCGTGCGTGGTGCACGGGGTTTCTTGACCGGCGCGGCGTCGACCTGACCCGCATCCGACTCGCCTGATTTTGCCGAGCCAGCCTTCGATGAATCAGCGTCCGACGCATTTGCGGCGGCTGCGGCTGCCTTCGAGCCCGATGCACTTGCTTCCACTGCCGCTGCCTTAGAGCCCGCTTCACTTGCTTCCGCTGCGGCTGCCTTCGAGCGGCTTGCCTTAGCGGGGGCTTTTGCCTCGCCGGCGGGGCTGGCCGGTGCCGGGACTGTCTCGGGCTGTCCAGCGACCGCCGACTCCGGCGCGACCTTCGCGCGGGTCGATTTGCGCGGGGCACGCGCCGGGGGCGCGTCTGCCGTTTCCTGTGCCGGCTTGGCGGCCGGGACCACGGGCGCGGCCGAACTGGTCACCGAAGCGTCGGCGTCGGCGCGCGTCACGCGGCGTGCGCGCGGCTTACGAGCGGGCGCCGCGGCGTCATCCTGCGCGGCGGCGCCGGCAGCATTCGCGTGTTCATTCACGGGGACGACTTCGTCCTGCGCTTTCTTATTGATGGTCACTAGAACTACTCCGGATTTCTATCTTTGCGGGAGGCGGCGTGCGCATCCTCATCGTCGGACCGCTCGGACGAGCCTTTAAGCGAGGTGTCCGGCGTGGGTGACGGAATTTCAGGCTCCCCACTTCGCGGCTCGATTTCCGGCGCGACGTTGGGAGGCGTTATCTCTGGTGTACGAGCAGGTTGAGGGACCTGCGCCCCGTCGCCCGGCTGATCTATGGTGTCGTGCCCGGGCGGCGGCATATCTGGCCGGCCGGCAACGGGCGCCGCCAAGGCGGACACCTGCTCGTTCTCATGATCGATGGACAAATCGGCGTCGGCCGCGTTCCCGGCAGTTCCGGAATCTTCCGCGGAAGCCATATCCGCGCGGGCCGCGCCGGTCCGCTCCGTCGCCTGGCGCACATCGTGCGCGGCATCGTCAGCGGCTGGCGATAGGGGAGATTCTACGCCAGATGCCGCCGCCCGTGCATCCTCATCGCCTGGAATATCCACAATTCCTTCCTTGAGAGGGGTTTGAGTGGCCCCGGAAACGACATTTGCGTCGTCCTTGGGAAGTTCTTCCGGCACGCCGGATGTCCCGGACGCATCAGATCCTCCGAACACATTGGTCAATTCAGCGTCCCCTTCGGGATCGCGTGGCTGAGCCTTGTCATCAGCATCGGTATCAGCGCCGGTCCCTGGCGCCGCTGCCGCGTCTGCCCCCGCGCCTGCACTAGCATCATCGGCGCCGGCCTGCGGATTCGCACCGACATCCGCCTCCTCAGTCCCACCAGCCTCGGCGGAGGCACCCGCGACCTCGGCGGCTGCATCGACGTCGGTATTAGTATTAGCGCCACCATCCGCCGCGGTAGCATCAGCTGTCGCAGTGGCAGTCCCGCCGGGCTCGGCAGAGGCGCTGTCGAGGACAGCTTGCAGTGCAGGCGAAGCGATTTCCTCGATCTCGATGCCGCCGAGGTCCAGGCCGGCGAGTGCCGCGGCTGCGCCTTGGGCTTCGAGCGGGGGTAGCTCATCCAGGGCGCGCAGTCCCAGATCGTCAAGGAACTGCCGTGTCGTCCCGAACAAGGCGGGGCGTCCAGGGGCATCACGGTGGCCGATGACCTCGATCCAGCCGCGATCTTCCAGTGTCTTGACGATCTGCGACGACACCGTTACGCCGCGGATATCCTCGATATCGCCGCGGGTGACGGGTTGACGCCAGGCCACGATGGCCAGCGTCTCCATGACCGCGCGCGAGTATTTAGGAGGTTTCTCGGGATCGAGCCGCTGTAGATAGCGTTGCATGTGGGGGCGGCTTTGGAAGCGCCAGCCGCTGGCCAGCGACACCAGCTCCAGACCGCGATCGGTCCAGAGCTGCTGCAGCGCTTCGAGCAAGCTGCCCAGTTTTGCGTCATCGATGTCATCGTCATCGTTGAACAGTCTGCGGATTTCGCCGCGCGGCATCGGCTGCGTTGCGCAGAGCAACGCGGCTTCGATGACTATAGTTGCCTCGCTTTCATTCATCGATATGTTCAATCTTTCTTAAAAACAGACAAAGGACTTGCCAAGGTTCAAAAATGGGGTTAATATTCTTTTCTCAGACGCGGGGTGGAGCAGTCTGGCAGCTCGTCGGGCTCATAACCCGAAGGTCGTAGGTTCAAATCCTGCCCCCGCAACCAGATACACAGAGAAGGCTTGGCGAATCCGCCAAGCCTTTTTTGTTTCTCGGCCGCAAAGTTCATTTGAACGACAGCGCGCGCAGCAACACCCTCGCCCGCAACGACACTCGCGCCCACGGCAGCACTGAACCCAGTCGCGCCCGGCGCGGCCACGGCAGCATCGACGCCCAAGCCTGTCTCGACGAGCACGGCAACCTCCACGACCGCACCTGCCTCAACGGCCGTGGCCGCCTCGATGATCGTGCCTGTATCGACAACCGTGAATGCCGCCCGCACGCGAGTCGACAGCGTCGCAGCGGGCACGGCGACGCGGCGAGGTGGATAGGGGCGACGGCCGGCAAGCGTGAACGCCGGGGCGTTTATCGCTGATATCGACGGCGGTACAGACGAATGGGGTGCTTGCAAAAAGACCTCGACCAACAAGGTTGGGCGCGAAAACAGGACAGCGAAAACACGTCAGGTTGGGGCGAATGGCCGACCGTGCGGCATGACACCAGGCAAGGGACATCAAGCGAGAGTCCGATCCGGCGTTGCGTCAAATTTCGATCTGGAATGCAATCCTGAGCAAACGGGGTGCCGGCGCTGTCTCACTGGACGCCGCAACGCATTTAGCGGCGTGACCACACAGTGGCGACCGTATTCGAGAGAATCCGGGATTCCGGAAGTCGCGGATGGGCTGCATGCACCCCGCGGCAGATCCAGAAACAAAGCGGCTTTGAAATAACCCGGACCGCGCTGCAGGTATTCGGTCGATTATACGCGGCATTATCCCGAATGGGAAAAAATCGGGACACAATCCGGACCGCCCAAACCTCCCCCTGAACTCAAGACACGCCATACCGCGTCCGAGAAGGCGGCTCCTTGAATCCGAGGCAGCCGAAGCTTGGTCCAGGAGGCGACGCCTCGAATCCAAGGAGACCGATGCGTAATCCCAAACTGCGGTGTCTCGAATCCAAGAAACTTCAGTCACGGTCAGGGGGCAGTCCGCGGGCGGCTGTTGGAAGCGCCGAGAGATGAACTTGCAGGGCGCACGGGTGTGGCCGAGGGTAGTTTGGCGCGCAGCGCCAAACCGCGGACCTGCCGCCCGCGGACTGCCCCCTGGCCGGGACGTACAACAGAGCCTCGGGTACAGCCTCCCTAAGAACCTCAGATACGGACTATCAGAGAATTTCAGCACGGAGTACTGCCCGCACAGACCTCGCGTACAAATCACCCAAACCCTCAAAACCAGAGCGACGCAAGAACCGAGCTACAGGCTTTTCCGCAGCATTGCAGCCAACGCCTCACTGGACATCCCACGAACGATAAATACCATTCGCGATCGATGATCCTCGTCGGGCCAGGCATCCAATTGGGTCATTGGATAAAGCTCCCGGTGCACCCCGTGCACCACCCAAGGCCCGCTGCCGTCAGAGAAAGCGACCAGCCCCTTAACCCGTAGCAGCGATTCCCCGAGGATTTCCTGCAACGCAGACATACGGAGCAGGAACGCCGCTCGTGCGACCGGCTCGGTGTAGACATGGGTACAAACCGCTGCATCGTGTGCCAGACCACTGGCGCCAGCCGGGGCGAATCGCGTCAACCACCCTGTCCCAGCGGCATGAGCGCCCTTTCGATACCCGCCGTCCGCCAGCAATAAGGATGGTAATTCCGCATCTGGCTCCAACACATGCAGCGCTGCCGATGGATTGATCGCGGCAACCCGCGCTCGTGCGAGCTCGATCTCCTGCGGCGACGCCAGATCCGCCTTGCTGAGGACGATCTGATCCGCCAGTGCCAATTGCTGCGTCATCTCCACCGACAAGGGCAAGGGCAAGGGCAAAGGCCCAACCGACAACGCAGCTAAAGGCGCAGACGGCACCGAAAAAGAGGAAGAGGAAGACAAAGCCCCCCGCGCCAATTGCCGCGCATCGGCAACCGCAACCGTCCCTTCATACACATACCGTTCCGCCAGAAAATGCTCATGCCGCAGCGTGAACAAAATCGGCGCCGGACTCGCCAGCCCACTGGTTTCGATGATCACGTGGCGAAACGGTTTGATCGTCCGCCGCAGCGCCTGCATGAATAGATCTCGTAGCGTATCGGCCAGTGCCCCGCGCACCAGGCAACAGATGCATCCACCCTCGAGCACCGTCACCGTATCCGCGCTATCGCGCACCAGGTGGTGATCGATACCCACACTGCCGAACTCATTGATCACCACGGCCGCGCCTGCGAACCGCGGCGTATGGACCAGGCGATTGAGCAGCGTCGTTTTCCCGCTACCGAGAAACCCGGTAAGCACCGTCACGCCGATCCGGCTATCACCCGCCTGCTTACCTTGCATCGACAACCGCGACCGCATTCAATTCAATCAACGCCCCGTAGTGCAGATCCCGCGTCGGCACCACCGTTCGCGCCGGCCGCGCCGTGCCCATGAACGCCTCATAGACAGCGTTCACCTTGCCCCAAAGCGCCACATCGGGAATGAACAATTGCACACTGACCAGTTGATCGACCGACGAACCGGAGGCATCCAGAATAGCGGCCAGATTATCGAGACATTGCCGGGCTTGGGCTTCGATCCCGTTGGGAAGTTGGCGATCCGGGCCAGGTGCGAATGGCAACTGCCCGGATACGAAGACAAAACCGTTGGCCTTGATGGCCTGGCTGTAGTGCCCCGCCGGCAGCGGCGCGCGGGACGTCTCGATACGTTCGATCATTGAAGCGATCCGATATTCTGGAAACCAGGACTATATCGAACCCCTGCGCGGCCCGCTCGATGGACCGCCGAAAAGCGGAAAAACGGAAAAGCGGAAAAGCAGTCAAAGGTCCACGCGGCCATCCGCTTGAGCCGTCAATCGCTCAAGCCGCCCGTCGCTGCCCCTCGGCGCCCGCATTCCCCAGCGCCCCGCCACTCCCCCGCGACGCCAACCCATGTGCGTAGGCATACGCCAGGCTCATCGCCTTGCCCACCGCTACCTGTTCGGAGTGGGAGACCGAGCGATCTCCCAAAGGGGGAATCCCGTCGACCAATGCACGGGCGACAAACCCTGCCTCCACCGAGGCGATTTCGATCGTGAAAGCGCGGCCACGTATGATGCCGCGCGCGACATGATGCCATCTGATCACAGCACGCTCCTCCGGGACGTTTTTATGCCGCCATGCTCGCGCAAATGCCGGATCAGTGAAATGCAGGCTCTTTCCGGGTGTTACCAATAGTGCGCCAGGCCACCCGCTACCACCACGCCGCGCCGGCATATTGCAATCGACGCTTGCAAACAAGCTGCGCCCGAAGCAACAACCCCCGATCCCTCGGCCGATACAGCATCAGAACTGATGATGGGGATAACCCGGAGCCATGGCAATCGCTACCAGCCGACCCGCCAAATGGCCAGGAAGATGACTCAATGACGCAGACTGACACGGAAAAGACCGAGACCGGCAGGCCAAGGCGGAGCCACCTCAAACGGCGGAAACAACAGCGGGAGTCGCCGCCCTGGCTTCCCACTGGCGCAACCAAGCCAAGCCCGCCGACGTCGCCCCGCGCGGCCGATATTCGCACCCGATCCATCCGTCATACCCGAGCTCATCCAAAACGGCGAACAGATAGGGATAATTCACCTCGCCGGTGTCTGGCTCCTGCCGTCGCGGTACACCGGCAATCTGCACATGGCCCACGCGCCCCGTGGGCAGATAAGTCCGCAGACGCGTCTCCAGATCGCCTTCCACAATCTGGCAGTGATACAGGTCCATCTGCACCTTCAGATTCGGCGCGCCCACTTCCTGGACGATCGCATGCGCCTGCGCCTGATGGTTGAGGAAATACCCAGGCATGTCACGCGTATTGATGGGTTCGATCAATAGCTCCCGGCCTGCCGGCTTGGCCTGAGCCGCGGCCCAAGCCAGGTTTTCCCGATAGACATCGCGCAAGGACTGCCAGGTCACGTCCGCCGGCGCCACGCCGGCCATGACGTGCATGCGCGGGCAATCGAGCACCTCCGCGTATTCCAGCGCGCGCAGGATGCTGTCGCGAAAGGCCTCGCGCCGGTCGATCAGACTGGCCAGGCCACGCTCGCCTGCCGCGTAATCTCCCGGGGGAGCGTTGAACAGCACCTGTTGCAAGCCCGCCGCGCGCAGCCGGGCCGCGATGTCGAGCGCCGGCCATTGGTAGGGGAACATGAATTCGACCGCACGGTAGCCATCGTCGGCCGCTGCCTGAAAGCGGTCGAGAAAATCGTGCTCCGTGTACATCATGCTGAGATTGGCGGCAAACCTGGCCATGCGGATCTCCATCAGGTCGAAGAAAGCGGGTCGAAGAAGGTGGGTCACAGTTAGCCGCCCACGATAACCTTAAATCTCGGGCAAAAAGATCGCTTCCC
Source organism: Bordetella sp. LUAb4 (assembly GCF_021325795.1). Lineage (GTDB taxonomy): Bacteria > Pseudomonadota > Gammaproteobacteria > Burkholderiales > Burkholderiaceae_B > Bordetella_C. The sequence continues at coordinate 69,722 of NZ_JAHPZX010000006.1, forward strand.
ACGAAGAATCAGCCAACCCATTTACCCCGAATGGCCGGAATATTTCGCTGGCATCGATCTCCAAGACACTCGCGCAAAAGGGATCCCGCAGGGTGACCACGGGACCACGCGCACTCTGCTTGATCTCATCAAGGATACGGGCATGCCCGTCGATGCTGAAGATACAAGGACCAAACGCGGCAATACCTTGCTTGAGTTTCTGAATGGCGTCCGCGGGCTTCAAAGCATCTCCCTCGATGACCACGGACTTGCGTCCGGACTGCTCTTCCAGCGATCGCCACATCTCGGCTGTCTCTCGACGTGATCGTCCGTTCTGCTCACGGATCGAACAGGAGGCACGGCTCAATTGCCGCAGCAACTCCGACCTGGACTTTCCCTCGGCAAGCAGCATTTCCACGCAGGCGTAACTGCAGCCCCGAATTTCGGTTTGCGCAATCATGCATTTGCCATTGGGCAGGACATACACAGCCAGATCGGCGAGAACGGACGGAACAGCCACGCCTTCCACGACGAACGCCACCGTCCCGGCCAGTTCGTCGATCGCATATTCGGCGATCACCCTGTGGATACTGTTCCGGGGAGCGTCATAGATCCGATCGATCTGCAAGACGAAACTTCGACCGATCGCCTCGCAACCGTTGGGTATCGGGAAGAAGAGGCCGCCCTTATCGAAGGGAAAGCGCCGTGGTTTTCTGTCCGGGCCCTCGACGAAAATACCGTACTCGCAATACCCGAGGCATTTGGGATAGAGCAAGCGAAATTCCAGCGAGTAAGCGTTCCAGCGTATCGCCGTCCCCTTGCCCGAATCAACGGGTGAAGTGACGGCATGGATGTCTTGGTCCGGATAGCCGATGGCGTCCGCCACCAGCAGCCCTGCCCTGTGATTGGCCCCTGCTCTGGGTGCTGACACACGGGCCGCATCGTCATTACGGAATACGACGCAGGGCGCCGCAACGACTACCGTCACTAACAGCGACGACGACCGGGGCATTTGCGCACATCTCGCTGCCTTGGCGCTCGTGAACCGTATGAGCACCGACTGCAAGGCTCGCTGGAACACGTTGCGCTGATCGGGCGCACGTGCCTGCGGCATGCCGGCGTCAGGCATGGGGGCGGAACCGGTCGAAGTGACCTTGGAAAAAAACATATTCAATGCTTTGTCAGGTTGAGGCTCGTGGCGATAGTAGGAACGCCCGCCCGCGCGCGATATGAGATCCGCGCGCGCAACGGCACCGAAACTATCCGTGCGGGACGACGCAAATTCCCGGCACGTAGCGCCTACCTCCTGGCGCCCAGCAAGCCGCCCGGCTCGCGCGGGTAGGTCAAGGTGAAGCGGACCCGGCCCGAAGTGTCGTCCCCCTTGCCGTCCACCTTGCCGTCCCCCTTGCCATTCAACATGCCGTCCTCGGCGCCATCCACGCACTCCGCCGTGGCGCTACCGCCGTGCAGCACCATGATGGCGCGCACGATGGACAGGCCCAACCCACTGGCATCGGAGTCCGCGCTGCGCGATACGTCGGCGCGGTAGAAGCGGTCGAAGAGCTTGTGCAAACGTTCGGACTCGATGTACGGCCCCACGTTTTCCACATGCACCATCACGAAGTCCGGCCCTTCCTGCGCACTCAAGGTCACGACACTGTCGGCATCCGCGTAGCGCACGGCGTTGGCCACCAGATTACCCAGGGCACGCCGGAACAGGATGGGGTCGGCCTGCACGCTGCCTTGCGCGCGCGACGCCAGGCGTATGCCCCGCTCCTCCGCCAGCCCTTCGAAATACTCGGTGATGCGCTCGAACTCCACCGACAGATCCAGCGGCGCATAATCCAAGGCCGATTGGGCATTGTCCGCGCGCGCCAGGAACAGGATATTCTCGACCAGGCGCGCGATACGTTCCAGTTCCTCGACACTGGACGCCAGCACGACCTCATATTCCTGCGGGCTGCGCCGCTGGCACAAGGCCACCTGGCAGTTGCCCAGCAAGGCGCCGATCGGCGTGCGGATCTCGTGTGCCAGGTCGGCCGAAAACTGCGCCAGCCGCTCATACCCATCCGCCAGGCGATCGAGCATTTCGTTGAATGACGCGGTGACTTCACGCAACTCATGCGGCGTGTCCCGTATGCTCAGACGCCGATCCAGACTGCCCGGCGTAATGCCCGCCGCCTGCGCCGCCAGATTTCGCAGGGGCCGCAAGCCGCGCCGCAACGCCACGTAGCCCAACACCGCGATGGACAGGAAGGCCACCAGCACGGACAGCGCGATCTGCGCCCGGTACTGGCGCAACATGCGCGTCTCGCCCAGCATCACATGCCCGGCGATCACCTCCAGCGCGGCGCCGTCGGCCGTACCCGTCATGGCCGCGACCCAGCGCACGGGCACGTCCAGCGCGCTCTGCTGCCCGTGCACGGCTGCCGTGGTCAAGTCTTCCCGCAGCGGCACCGGTGCCAGGTCGGGTAGCGCCAGCTTGCCCGGATTGACGTTCACCAGAGGTGCCTGACCCGGTTGGCGAAACACCAGAATGTCCTGTTCGTTGCCCAGCATGTTCTCGAACAACTGCGGCCGCGCGCGGATGTCGTCCAGCCTCAGCGTCTGTTGCATCAGCGAGCGGTAGCGGTCGACCCGCCCGACCAGGCCGACATCGCTGCGCGCGATCATGTTCGCTTCCATCGACATGTACAGGTACAGGCCCACCACGCTGACCACCACGGCGGCCAGCAGGGCGAACAGCAACGCCGTGCGCAGCGTCAGGGAGCGGGAGCGCTTTCGGCGCATTCGCGCACCTCGCAGACGTAACCCATGCCACGCACGGTATGAATGAGCTTGGGCTCGAAGGGCCGGTCGACCTTGGCGCGCAAGCGCTTGATGGCGACATCGACCACGTTGGTGTCGCTGTCGAAGTTCATGTCCCACACTTGCGAAGCGATCAAGGTGCGCGACAGCACCTCGCCTTCGCGCCGCACCAGCAGATGCAGCAAGGTGAATTCCTTATTTGTCAGCGCGATCGTGCTGCTCATACGCGTGACGCGGCGCCTGAGCACGTCGATATGCAGATCGGCCAGGCGCAGTTGATCCGCTTCGCGCACGACACCCCGGCGCAGCAAGGTGCGGATGCGCAGGACCAGTTCGGTAAATGAAAACGGCTTGACCAGGTAGTCGTCGGCACCCAGCTCCAGGCCCTGGATACGATCCTGCAGCTGGTCACGGGCAGTGAGAAACAATACCGGCACGTCCTGCCGCGCCCGCAAGGCCTGCATGACCTGCCAGCCGTTCATGCCGGGCAGCATGACGTCCAGTATCACCAGGTCATAGGTGGTCTCCGTGGCCAGGTGCAGGCCATCGGCGCCATTGCGCGTCCAGTCGACGGCATAGCCCGATTCGCCCAGACCTTTTTTCAGGTATTCCCCGGTCTTTGCATCATCCTCGACCACCAATATCCGCACGCGTCACCTCTGTCTCTGATGCTGCATTTTATCGATCCGGCGCCTGGCGCTTCATGACATTTTTGTCATCCACAGGTCATGCTGGCGTCCCCCGTCCGGGAGGATGATCAACCCAGCTGTTCCCGACCTCATGGACTTTTCGGCCCTTCTGAACCTCAGCCCTGTGGCCCTCAGTCATCTCAAATTCAGTCGTCTCAGACAGACTCCGTGGAGATCAATGCGATGAAATTTTTCCAGATTCGAGCCCTTGCCGCCAGCGTACTCCTGGCCGGCGGATTGGCCGCGGCGCATGCGCAACCGGCGCAACCCGCCCGCACGGCAGTACGTGGCACGATAGACCAGGTCAGCGCCACCTCGCTGGAAGTCACTGCCCGTAACGGCACGAAATCGACGATCACGCTGCCGGCCGATGTGCGCGTGGCCGCGGTGTCCATCGCCAAACTCAGCGACATCAAGCCCGACAGCTACGTCGGCACCGCCGCCGTGCCGCAACCCGACGGCACGCTGAAAGCCCTGGAAGTCCACGTCTTCGCGGCTTCGCTGCGCGGCATGGGTGAAGGCTTCCGTCCCTGGGAAGGCGCCGACGGCAAGAAGGGCAGCATGACCAATGGAACCGTGGGCAGCGTGGTGACGACCAGCGGCACCACCATGAAAGTGAAATACAAGGAAGGAGAGAAGACGGTCGTGGTGCCGCCGGATGTACCGGTGGTCTACCTGGAGCCGGGTGACGCCAGCTTGATGAAGACCGGCGCGCCGGCGCTGGTCTTCGCGCAAAAGGGCGAAGGCGGCGCGTTGACGGCCTTGAACGTCATCATCGGCAAGGACGGCACCATACCGCCGATGTAAGCCCCGGGGGGAGAGGCATCCGATGCCTCTCCCGGCCACCCACATCAAACGACCGGCTCCGCTGGTGCCGTTCAGGACATCCGCTTGAATACTTCCCACTCCCCCCATCCACCGCCCCGCGTGCGGGTCCATACGCTGCCGGTGCGCCTGACGCATTGGCTGAACGTCTACGCCATGGCCTGCATGTTCATGAGCGGCTGGGCCATCTACAACGCCTCGCCCATTTTCGGTTTCACTTTTCCAGCGTGGGCGACCCTGGGGGGCTGGCTGGGCGCGGCCACCATCTGGCATTTCGCGGTGATGTGGCTGCTGGTGGCCAATGGGCTGGTCTACCTGCTGGCCGGAATATTCAACGGCCATTTGCGGCGCGACCTGTTGAACGTCAGCGTAGCGGATATCCGCCATGATCTGGCCGCTGCCCTGCGCATGCGGCTGGGCCATCGCATAGGACAGTACAACGCCGTGCAGAAGGCGATGTATCTGGGCGTTCTGCTGCTGGGCCTGCTGCTCGTGCTGTCGGGGCTGGCGATATGGAAGCCGGTGCAATTACAGGCGCTGACCGCGCTGTTCGGCGGTTTCGCGGCGGCCCGCGTGGTGCACTTCCTGGCGATGGCGGGCATCGGCCTGTTCGTGGTCGTGCATCTCGTGATGGTGCTGCTGGTGCCGCGCACGCTACCGCCCATGATCACGGGGCGAGCATCGCGGCACCTGGCCGGGGAGCGTCACGATGCCTGAACGCAAGACCTCCAAGCTGGTCCTGGAACCGGCGCAGCGCACCGCGCTGGTCAACACCCAGCGGCGCTTGTTGCTGCGCGGCGGCTTGAGCCTGGGCGGCCTGGCCATGTTGTCCGGCTGCAATCTGCAGGACGGCGACACCTTCGACAAGGTGCTGTGGGCCATGTCCCGCTGGAACGACAAGGTGCAGGCCTGGTTGTTCAACGACAACAAGCTGGCGCCTACCTATAGCGCCAGCGACATCACCAAGCCCTTCCCCTTCAACGCTTTTTATCCTGAATACAACGTGCCGGAGATCGATCTGTCCGATTACCAGCTCGACGTGTCGGGCATGGTGGCGGACAAGAAGCCCTGGACCTTGGAGCACCTGCGCCGCCTGCCCCAGGCCAGCCAGATCACGCGGCTTATCTGCATCGAAGGCTGGAGCGCCGTCGGGCAATGGGGCGGCGTGCCCCTGAAGACTTTCCTGCAGCATATCGGCGCGGACTTGAACGCGCGCTATGTGGGATTCAAGTGCGCCGACCGTTATTACTCCAGCATCGACATGGCAACCGCGTTGCATCCGCAGACCATCCTGGCGCTGGATTTCGGTGGCGAAGCCTTGCCGCCCGATTTCGGCAACCCGCTGCGCCTGCGGGTGCCGACCAAGCTTGGGTTCAAGAACCCCAAGCACATCATGGCGATCTTCGTGACCAACACCTATCCCGGGGGATATTGGGAAGACCAGGGCTATAACTGGTTCAGCGGGATCTGAGCGGGTCGCACCTTCAAACCGTCAGGACGGCGCGGCCCACGACCTTGCCAGCCACCAGCGATGCCAGCACCGCGTCGGCCTGGTCCAGGGGATAGCGATGCACGGGTATGGGCTTGACCTTGCCCTCGCGCACCAGCGCCATCAACTCACGCAGCTCCTGCAGATTACCCACATAGCTGCCGATGATGGAGATGGCCTTCATGGGGATCAGCGCCAACGGCCAGGTCGAGCCGCCGCCGAACAAGCCCACGATGACCAGCTTGCCGCCCTTGATCAGCGCATCGAAGGCGGCGCCCGCCGTGGCGGGGGCCCCCACCAGGTCGACGGCCGCCTGCAAGGGCTTGCCGCCGTTGGCCTTGATGATCTGCTGTGCGGCATCGGGCGCGGCGCCGTCAATGGCGGCCAGCGCGCCCGCGGCCAGCGCCGCCGCGCGCTTGGCGGGATCGATGTCCACCACGATGGCACCCTTGCCGCCCAAGGCATGCAGGATCTCCACCGCCATCAGGCCCAGGCCGCCGGCGCCGAAGATGGCGACGGCGTGCTCGCGATAGATTTCCGGGCCAATCTGGCGCAAGGCCGAATAGGTCGTCAGGCCCGAGCAGGCGTAAGGCGCGACCGTGGCGGGATCCAGGTCCCCAATGTCGATCAGGTAGCGCGCATCGGGCACCCGCAGATATTCCGCGTAGCCGCCCGGCCGATAGACACCGAGAGACTGTGGCGCCGCGCAATGATTCTCGCGTCCGCTCGCGCAGGCGGGGCAGTCGCCGCAACCGATCCAGGGATAGACCAGATAGTTGCGGCCGGCTTCCACACCCTTGGCCAGCGGACCCATTTCGTGTATCGCACCGACCGTCTCATGCCCCAGCGTCAAGGGCAGCTTGACGCCGCGATCCTTGAGCGACAAGCGCTTGCCTTGCCCCAGGTCATAGCCGCCCTCCCACAAATGGATGTCACTGTGGCACACCCCCGCCGCCCGCACCCGCAGCAGCACCTCGGCGCCCTGCACTTCTGGCATGGCCTGCTCGAGCAACTGCAAGGGTTGGTGGAAGTCGACGACGCAATAGCATTTCATGGCATGTCTCTCCGTTCTTGTTGTCAGCACCAGAAGGATGGTTCGCGCTGGAAAGGATACGCCAGAAACTGCCCCGCCGCTTATCGCTCCACGCCCGCGATACGGCGCTGGTACGCGATGGCGCCCCGCACCGCCAGTCCGCGCAAGGGCTCGGGAGGCAGCCAGCTGGGCCGCTCGAAACCCAGGGCGTCGGCCAGTTGGGGCGACTGCTGGCCGCAGGCCATCTCTCCCAGCAATTTGCCGAACACACTGCCTTTGAGCATGCCAGCCCCATTGCACCCGATCGAGATATATAAATCAGGCGCGGCTTGCCCAAAGTACAGAGCACCGTTACGCGTCAGCGCCGTGACGCCGCCCCAGATCAGCGGCAAGGCATGCGAGCGCATATCCGGATAGCGCATTCGATAACATGCCTGCAGGTCGGCGCGAATCTTCTCCAGGGACGCTTCACGTTCATAGGAATAGCCGCTGCGCACCATGAAGCGTTTGCATGCGGCCTTACGCAAGGTGGTACCCAGACGTTGCGCCGGGATGACGCCCCACTCGTCTGCCTTGCCCAGCTTCTCCAGGCTTTCCGCGTCCAGTTCGTCCGTCAGGGCGGCATAGGTGTAGATGGTGAACACGCGATCGCGCGCGAAGCCCAATTTGCGGGCAAAACCGTTGTTGGTCACGATCACGCGATCGGCGCACAGCTCCCCTGCACCCGTGCGTATTTTCCAGGGCTTGCCAGCATGCAAGGCGTCGACCGCCATCCCCTCCCACAACACCACATTCTTCGGCAAGGCCTGCGCCAGGCCACGCACCAGGGCGGCGGGATTGACGAAGACATTGTTGTCGGAGTGATAGCCGTACTGGTAATGGGACGTGCCCAAGGCTGCGAACAACGCGTCCTGGTCATACTCCCTGTACGCCACGCCCCATTCGTCGTAGTTACGCAAGGCCGCGCGCAGTTTTTCCCTGCCGTCCGGCGTGGCCGCCGCATGGAATTTTCCAACCGGGTTCCAGCCGCATTCGATGCCATGTGCGTCGGTCAGGCCATTGAGCCAGGCCAGGCCCTCCTTGTACAGCGCGATCTGCTTGCGGGCGACATCGATCGGGCTGCCATGCCCGGACATGCCGGTGTTATGCGGCAGATTGATCAGAAACCCCGAGTTGCGGGCCGACGAGCCCTCCCCCACGGTCGCCGCGTCGATCAGCAGTACGGCATCATCCGGCTCGATTTCGGCGATCCTGCGCGCGGCGGCCATGCCCGTCACGCCCGCGCCGATGACGATCGTGCGGAAATGCGTTTCCTTGGGCATCTCCGTGCGCGGCACGCGGGCGGGCAATAGCGCATTCCAGCCCGACCCGGCCTGATAGGTGGGATATTTCATCGTTTTGCTCATCATCTTCTTCTCGTTATTTCCCGGCGCTTTGCATGCTGCGCATCACTTCGGACTGGACCGTGCCCCAGATGCGCGACTTCAACTCGTTGTAGCGGGGCGATAGCTGCACGTCCGCGTTGCGCGGCATGGGCAGATCGTTCTGGATATCGGTCACGACTCGGCCGGGGCGCGCGCTCATGATCAACATGCGGGACGACAGCAACAGCGCTTCGTCGATCGAGTGGGTAATGAAGACGATGGTCTTCCTGCTCTTCTCGTAGATCTGCAGGAGTTCATCCTGCAGCACCTGGCGCGTCATGGCATCCAGCGCGGCGAACGGCTCGTCGAGCAGAATGACATCGGGGTCATTCGCCAGTACCCGCGCGATCGAGACACGTTGGCGCATCCCACCCGACAAAGCGCCTGGAAACTTCCTTTCGAAGCCCTTCAAGCCCACCATTTCGATGTAACGATGCGCGGTATCCAGACGCTCGGCTTTCGCGATCCCTCTCATCTTCAAGCCGAAGGCCACGTTCTCTTCCACCGTCAGCCAGGGAAACAGGGCATATTGCTGAAACACCATGCCGCAATGCGGATCGACATTGACCACCTGGCGCCCGTTCACGTCGATGCGTCCCGCCGTCGGCTGTTCAAAGCCGGCGATCAGGTTCAGCAAGGTTGATTTGCCGCAACCCGACGCGCCCAACAACACGACGAATTCGCCTTTCTGGATCTGGATATCGACGCACTGGAGCGCCTGGAATTCGCCGAAGTGCTTGGAAATACCCTGGATCGAAATCATGTTTTGTTCTCCGTTCCGATTCATTCGCGCCACCTCAGTACCCAACCCTCCAGCGCGCGGAAAACGAAGTCCATCAGCAAGACCGTGACGCTGATCAACATCATTCCCAGCACCACGATCTCGGTCTGGAAAAATTCCTTGCCATTCATGATCAGGAAGCCCAAGCCTTCGCGCGCGGCCACCAGCTCCGCCGAAATCACGCAAGTCCAGGACAGCCCCAGGATGACTTTCAGGCCGCTGAGAATCTGCGGCAGGCTGGCGGGCAGCACCACTTCGCGCATTACCTGCCAGCGCGACGCGCCCAGGTTGCGGGCCGCGCGGATCAACAGGGGATCGACGCCACGCGTTGCTTCGATGACGTACACCAGCGCCGGCGCGAACGTACCCATGAAGACGATGCTGTACTTCTGCGTCTCGGTGATGCCAAACCACAGCAGCGAAAGCGGCACCCAGCTCATGGAAGGCAGCGGCCGCAGGAAGGACAGGATGGGATCGAAGATCGCCCGCGAAACCGACGACGTTCCGAGCACGATGCCCAGCGGAATGGCCACCAGGGTCGCGGCCAGGAACCCCACCATGACCCGGCGCGCCGACGCCAGCACATTGGTCCACAGCGCACCGTCGCGCCACATCGTGCCGCCCTTCTCAAACACCGCGCTGGGCGGCGGCAGGAAGATGGGGTCGACCTTGCCCAGGCGGCAGACGGCTTCCCACAGCAACAGGAACGCCATTACGGAGGCTGCGCTGATCGTGACCAGCGCAGCGCGTGACATTTTTCTTTTCATCGCGCTGACTCCATCGCTCAGGCAAACGACGGGTCGATCCAGTCCTTCACGGACGGCGCACTGTCGATCTGCTTGTAGGCGACCAGCAATTCCGCCAGCTTCTGCAAGCCGTCGGGATAAACACCGGTCAGCAGTTCCTTCTGCTGCGCAGCCGCATACCAGTCCGCGCCCTTGACGGCGGCCAGCTGCTCCGGCAAGGGCAGATTGGTGAGCTTGGTCAATGCCGCGGCGGCCTGCTCCGGCTTTTCCCGCAGGACATCGCTACCCTTGTAGTAGCAGGCCAGATAAGCCTTCACCAGGTCCGGATTCTTTTGCGCGAACGCGCGTCGCACCAGCAGCACGTCCGGCCCCGGGGTGACTTTGTGCGATTGATAGAGGCTGAATTTCGTGTCATCCGCCAGCAGCGTGACGCCGGGTTCACGCAGGATGTTTTCGAAGTGCGGCGTCCACGCGGCCGCGGCATCGATTTGCCCGGTCTTGATGGCTGCCTGCAATTCAGGGCCGGGGATGTTCAATACCGTGGCGTCGTTGGGCTTGAATCCCGCCTGCTTCAGGACATCGAGGACCAGCACGTGGGTGCTGGCCGCGAAGGTCACGCCGATTTTTTTCCCTTTCAGGTCCTCGACGGACTTGATGCCGGGACGCACGGCTATCCCTTCGACCCGGCCGAAGCTTTCCGGGATACCGATGATGGCGAACTGCTTGGCGCCACGGGACATCAGGGCCAGCGCCGAAACGATGCCCGCGCAGCCGATATCCACATCGCCGGACATGAAGGCGCTCATGCGCGCCGACGAGGTGGCAAAGCCCTGCCAGGTCTGCTCGATGCCGGCTTCCTTGTAGTAGCCCAGGCTATCGGCCAGATACGCTGGGTAATGGCCCAGCCAGGGCGAGCCGCCGTACACCACATTGCGAGTCGCAGGGGCGTCTGCGGCTCGCACCCATGATGGGAATGCGACCAGGCTGGCGCTGGCCAGCATGCCTTGAGCGAACGTTCTACGTGTCATCTTCATTGTTTTGTCTCCTCGATTCAAACGCGACCAGGACCTGTCAACACAGGAGCGCCTCGCGCTTGCCGTTACCGGCTTGCGTACTGATGCGAGGCATTTCCGTGCCAGCGAGCCCTGACTAACTAAGTGCTATGCCCGTTTTTATCCACGGCAGCAGCTCTCTTATCCGGGGAAATATCTCGTCCTGCAGCACGTTGCGGCTGGCTTGGAAGCAGGATTCCGCCAACTCCTCGAATTCGTCTTCACGTGACACTTGGTAGATGCTGCGGCTCAAGGCGGGGCCAGGCAGCGGCATCGCCACGACCTGCGCGGCATAGGCGCGCGCCTGGAAATAACAGAGTGGCGTGGTGATCGCCCATCCCAGACCGGCGCCCACCATGCCCATGACGACATCGGACGTATCTATTTCCAGGAAAGGCCGTGGACTGTGGCCGCAGCGGCGCAGGTATCGTTCGATGCCGCTGCCGAAATGCGAGCGGCCACTGAAACGGATGAAGGGCAGGCGCTCGATCAGCGTCTTCAGCTCCACCTTGCGGAATTCGGCGGCACGCGTGGCCGGGACGACGACGATGAAGGGTTCGGAGAAGATGGAGCGGCGGATCAGCCGATCGGCGTCTTCGACCGGGTCGGGCGTGACGATCAGATCCAATTGGCGATTGAGCAGAGCGGCCGACTGGCTATAGGCCAGGCCGGACCAGAACAGGACCTGGCTGGCGGTCGCCGTGAGTCGCTGCACGATTTCCGGTCCCGCCGTGGCGGCGAAAGAGTCGATCATGCCGACCCGGATCGCGGGTTTGCTGGCCAAGTCGGCGTCACGTACGTGGATGACCAGGCGATCGACATCATCGATGATCTGCCGTGCGCGCCGGCTCAAGGCGATGCCGGCGGGCGTCAGGCGCAAGGGGCGTCGGGAGCGATCCAGGACCTGCGTCTGCAGTATGGCTTCGATCTGCGCGATGGCTTGGGACACCGCGGATTGTGTGACGCCTAAGGACTTGGCCCCTTCGGACAGACTGCCGGAAGCGGCGACAGCCTCGAACATCCTCAGGACGCGGACGTCCAGACCCGGCGTACTTTTCATTGAGGCTCCCTTTGAATATTAGATTTTCTGCATATCGTAGGCAGGATGGGATTCATCCACCACCGATTTAAGAAAAACTAATACTCTTCTTAAGTGCCGGCGTAATAGACGTGGCACTTGGAACCTCGCGGAATGACGCACGTGACTTTGGCCGCCTATGTCATTCGCTCTTGGCCAGAGACCAATCGGCGCCGGGCGCGGCCCGGCCGCCCGCTATCTCGAAGCAGGATAGCGACGCCTCGATGAACTGCCGCTACGGCATTTCCAAGAAGGCCGGAAAGAACACCCTGGAGTCCTACTCCAGCTTGATGTTGCCTTATTCAGGCTTGATGTTGTTCTCCTTGACGACCTTGCGCCAGCGAGCCTCTTCCTTGCTTACGTAAGCATCCAGTTCGGCAGGATCGCCCGTGCGCACGGTCAAGCCTTCATATTCCATGCGCTTACGGAAATCCTCTGACTGCGTGGCTTCCCGCGCGGCCGCGTTGAGTTTCTGGACGACGTCTTTGGGCGTCTGCGCCGGCACATACAGGCCGTACCAGCTTTCCACCGAATAACCCGGCAGCGTCGCGGCTACGGTGGGGATACCTGGCCAGGCCGATGACGGCTGCGGGCTGGTCACGGCAAGCGCTCGCAGCTTGCCTTGCTGGACGAAGCCGGACACCGCGGCGGCGGTAGCGAACATCACGTCGATACGATCGCCCAACAGATCGGTCAGCGCCGGCCCCGCGCCACGGTAAGGCACGTGCGTCATGGGCACCTTGGCCAGATTGGCGAACAACTCGCCGGCCAGGTGAGCCGACGTTCCTATGCCTTGGGACGCATAGGTCAAGCCCTTCTCTTTGGACTTGGCCGCGGCAATGACGTCCTGCACGCTGTGAAACGGGCTGTTGGCGGGAACCACCATCACATTCGGACCGGTTCCTATCAAGGCTACCGGCGCGAAGGCGGTCTTGTAGTCGTACGGCATGGTGGGTTGCAGGCTGGGATTCACGGCATGCGCGAACGAAGCCATGTCGATGGTGTAGCCGTCCGGGGCGCTTTTGGCGACGTAGTCGGTCCCGACGATGGTGCCCGCGCCGGGCTTGTTGTCGACGATGACCGACTCCTTCAAGACCTTGCCCATGCCGGCTCCCAGGGTACGGGCGATGGTGTCGGTGCCACCGCCGGGCGCGAACGGCACGACCAGCCGTATCGGTTTATCCGGGAAAGCGGCCAGGGCCGTATGGGTGGCGGTGCTCGCCAACAATGCCAAACCCGCGCAGGTCAACACCTTGCGCATGAATCCTGGGGTCATGTCTCGTCTCCGTCACGGCGTGAGCCGGCTTATCTTTTTTGGTCGCGCCACCAATGACGCCACCGTTGCAAAGCTTAGAGGGCCGCGCGGAGAACAAACACCCTGGATTTTCAACAGGCGGAATAGCCGGGAATACTGGGGGCTATGCGGCTGCGGCGTCGATGTTGGGACGGCTGTGGCTGTGGCTGTGGCGGCGGCTGTGGCGGCGGCTGCGGCGTGCCGGTGTGGTTCGGTATCCGTGTGCAGCAGCATGTCGTCGTGCTTTATTCTGGATCGAGTTTGCGCAATCCTTGCGCAAACTCGAAGAAAACTGCGCAATCTCTGATCAAAACACCGTGAGATCAGAAAAATTTCGCTGCTTTATCGAAAAAAATCGCAGACTGACTTGCGCACGTCGAAAAATACGTGCTATATTCTTTCTTCTTCACCGCCGGTCCCCGATAGCTCAGTCGGTAGAGCGACGGACTGTTAATCCGCAGGTCGCTGGTTCGAGCCCAGCTCGGGGAGCCAAACAAAAGGTTGTGAAGAGAAGTACCGACACCAGAAACCGCCGCAAGGCGGTTTTTGCTTTTGCGGGATCCATTCTGGAAGCCCCCTTCTGGAAGCCTCTTTTGAGACCGAATATCAGACACGGTCCGAAATCAACGCTGCCCCTGCCTACCTTCCCCCAAAGCCGTCGGGGAAGGCGGCCGCTCTCCTGCACGACTGGCATGCATCTCCGGCGTCACGCCATGACCTACGACGCAAATCCGACACCAGAAACCGCCGAAAGGCGGTTTTTGCTTTGAGCCGCTGCGGGGCGGGTCTGCGTGGGGCCGCCGCAAGGCGGCCTTTGGCATTTTGCCCGACCGCCCACCGCAATGGTCGTGGCGCGATAGCGACATCGCGCCGGCGTAGTTGCTCGCAAAGTCGCGAGCGTTGAACGCCAGTTTCAAGTGTTATGCCGGTTCATTTCATCAAAACGCAGTTTTTGACGTTTTGTTCCATGTCTCTCTACACGCCCTTGAAAATGGCGATCCCCTTTTTGTATTTAAGAGATAACATACAGACATGACGCTTTCAGGGTAGCGGCAATTCTGCCCATGTCGCTGGTGGTGATCCCGCCGATTTCTCCAGATTTCTTTGAGCACGAGTATGAATACAGATCTGCGCTCCACGGTTATCCAACTCGACGCCGGCTTGCGCATGATCAACAGTGCGCTCGAACACTTGCGGCAGCATCTCGAACCGCGTGTCGAAGCAGCATGGCGGCTGTCGGAAGAAGGTTGGATACTGGTAACGCCAGATAATCGCAAGCTGCAATTGGGCAATGCGGAAAGAGCCCTGCTGCTCGCCCTGGCCCGCCATCCGGCACGGCAAATGAAGCGCGACGAATTGGTCAGGACCATCAACGACACGCTGGAATCGGATCACTACAATACCGCCGCTCTGTCGGTGATGATCAGCCGCCTGCGCAAGAAGGCGACCGCCGATGGCGTCGACCTGCCCTTGCACGCCGTGCGGGGCCAAGGCTATGCCCTGTCGAGCGGCATCGATATCAGCATGCCCGCGCCCCGGCCCGCTGGTTGAACGCAGTCGTTCACTTAGCGGCAGCGGAGTTTTTTAATCTGGATTGCGCTGGGTGCCGGGCACTCACCAGGGCAACACGCAAGCAAAAAGGGCAGCCCTTGTGGGCTGCCCTTTTCACTTTCTGGTGCCGGCAATAGGAGTCGAACCTACGACCTTCGCATTACGAATGCGCTGCTCTACCAACTGAGCTATGCCGGCTGAAACTTGTGCTCACCGCTCGGATCACTCCCGGCATCGCTGCTGAGGACCGTTCGATAACAGCCCGCAACTATAGCACAAGAAATCGGACTGAATAGCGCTGCGTGGAAAAATCTTGCGTTGATCCGCGCTGCGATCAGATCGCTGCTCGGACCTCTGCTCGGACCTCGGTTCGGATCCGCAATCATCGCATTCGGGACGGTCCGACCGGCGGCGACCGACCAGTAGCGGCGCGGGACGCAACGTCAAGGACACACCGGCGACACTGCCCCCTGAACGGTCCCAATCGCCACGTGGATTCAGCGCTTGTGACTAAGCGCGTATCGCTCGCATCGCCACATCAATCTCATATAAATTCATTTATATGATATATATAAATAATTCCTTTCTGTGCGGTACACTCCACGCCTGCTTCCGGAACGTGTTTCATGAATAACCTGTCCTCTCCCGCCATGCCCTTGGGCAGCCCCCTGTATGAACAGATCAAGCATGCTTTGCTGACGGCCTTGGCGCATGGCGAATGGAAGCAAGGCGACGCCATTCCACCGGAAAAAATCCTGGCGGAACGGTTCGGCGTTTCGATAGGGACTTTGCGCAAGGCCATCGACGAACTGGCGGCGGAAAATATTCTAGTACGCCATCAAGGCCGCGGCACCTACGTCGCCGTGCACACGCGCAATCCCCACTTCTTCAAGTTCTTCCGCATCGTGCGGCAAGACGGCAAGAAGGCTTATCCCGCCACACAACTGATGCGCTTTCGCCGCGTGCGCGCGGCCGCGCCGGTGCGCGAGAAGCTGGGACTGGCCAGCGGCGCGCACGTCTTCGAATTCAACAACGTACTGTCGCTCAATGGCGACGTGGTCATGGTCGACGAGATCTGCCTGCCCGAAGCCTTGTTTCCCAATATGACCGAACAGCAGTTGCGTGAACGCCCGAGCACTTTGTACAGCTTGTACCAGGATGCCTTCGGCGTGAACGTGATCGGCACCGATGAACGCCTGCGTACCGGCGCGGCGGGTCCCACGCACGCGCAATGGCTGGGCGTGGCCGAAGGTCAACCACTACTGCAGATCCGCCGAGTGGCCTATTCGTATCACGGCATGCCGGTGGAATGGCGCGTCTCGCACGTGAATACCGAGGCCTATGAATACCTTGGCCAGGAACATACGACGATCAGTTGAAGCCGTGGGCGGGCGGAAAGCAGGCGCCTCTAACAGGCCAGTGTTGTACGTCATCGTATGACTATAGACTGCGATTCAGCTTGAGGATTTACAAGCACAATACCCGCAATCGGTTTATATTGTGGCCGTCAACAGACGGGCTCGACATCACGATGCGGCCTGCAAGTTGTACGATGACAAACATATCGCGAACCGCCCAGGAGACGCTGGTCCCCATGCAAGCCAAGCCCGCCCCCCTCTACATCCGTATCCACGACGACGACAACGTGGCCATCGTCGTCAATGACGGTGGCCTGCCCGCCGGCACTGAGTTCCCTGACGGCCTGGTCCTGCGCGAACACGTGCCCCAAGGCCACAAGGTGGCGCTGCGCGACCTCGCCACGGGCGACGCCATCGTGCGCTACCACGTGACCATAGGCTACGCCGCGCAGGAATTGCCGCGCGGCAGCTGGGTCAACGAACGCGTGACCACCATGCCCGCCGCGCCCGGCCTGGACGACCTGCCCATCGCCACACGCGTGCCGCCGCCCGCTCCGCCGCTCGAAGGCTATACCTTCGAGGGCTATCGCAATGCCGACGGCTCGGTGGGAACCCGCAACATCCTGGCCATCACCACCACCGTGCAATGCGTCTCCGGCGTGGTCGAACACGCGGTCAAGCGTATCCGCGCCGAATTGCTGCCGCGCTATCCCCATGTCGACGACGTCGTCGGCATCGAACACACCTACGGCTGTGGCGTGGCGATCGACGCGCCCGACGCCATCATTCCCATCCGCACGCTGCGCAACATCAGCCAGAACCCCAACTTCGGCGGCGCGGCCATGATGGTCAGCCTGGGCTGCGAAAAGCTGCAGCCGGACCGCCTGTTGCCGCCGGGCAGCATTCCCCTGCTGGACCGCGGCAATCGCGTCGATACGGTGACCTTGCAAGACGAAGCCCATGTCGGTTTCGAGTCCATGGTGACGCACATCATGCAGACCGCCGAACGGCACCTGGAAGAACTGAACAAGCGGCGCCGCGTCACCTGTCCGGTCTCCGACCTGGTGGTCGGCGTGCAGTGCGGCGGCAGCGACGCGTTCTCTGGCGTCACGGCCAACCCAGCGGTCGGCTTCGCCAGCGATCTGCTGGTGCGCGCCGGCGGCACGGTAATGTTCTCGGAAAACACGGAAGTGCGTGACGGCATCGCCCAACTCACCGCGCGCGCGGCCACGCCTGAAGTGGCCGAAGCCTTGATCCGCGAGATGGATTGGTACGACCGCTACCTGCAGCGCGGCATGGCCGATCGCAGCGCCAATACTTCGCCTGGCAACAAGAAAGGCGGCCTGTCCAATATCGTCGAAAAAGCCATGGGCTCGATCGCCAAGTCGGGACATTCGGCGATTTCCGGCGTGCTGGCGCCCGGCGAAAAACTCAAGACCAAAGGCCTGATCTATACCGCGACACCCGCCAGCGATTTCATCTGCGGCACGCTGCAATTGGCGGCCGGCATGAATCTGCATATCTTCACTACCGGCCGGGGCACGCCTTATGGCCTGGCCGAAGTACCTGTGATCAAGGTGGCGACGCGCGATGACCTGGCACGGCGCTGGTTCGACCTGATGGATGTGAACGCCGGCAGCATCGCCACCGGCCAGGCCACTATCGCCGACGTGGGCTGGGAGCTGTTCCACTGCATGCTGGACGTCGCCAGCGGCCGCAAGAAGAGCCGCGCCGAAGCACTGGGCCTGCACAATTCGCTGGCCCTGTTCAACCCGGCGCCGGTGACCTGAGGCGGGACAGGCATCCGGCGTCGAGGCGGCGGATGCCTGGCCTGGCTAAGGCTAAAACTCAAGCCTGCAATGCGAAGGACAGATCGCCCAGGTAATCCAGCTTGCCCAGCGGCACGCCCTGATTGCGCAGGATGTCGTAGGCGGTGGTGACGTGGAAATAGAAATTCGGCAGCGCGAACGTCGTCAGGTAAGGAACGGGCGTGAACTTCAACGTGCCACGGCCGGTCTTGATCTCGATCGGACGTTGCATGTCGGCGTTGACGTCATCCTCGGACACGGTTTCAAGAAACTGCACGGTCTTGGCGATGCGTTCCCGCAGTTCCGCGAAAGTGGTCTCGGTGTCGGGCATGGCGGGCACGGGCAAACCGGCCAGGCGCGCGCCGCCGGCCTTGGCCGCATCGCTGGCCGATTGCACCTGGCGCACCAGGTTGAACATATCCGGCGCCAGCTTGGCCTGCAGCAATTGGTCAGCGGGTACGCCCTGTTCCTGGGCATGGGCTTCGCCCTTGCGCAGGAGTTCGGCCAGCACGTTCAGGCCACGCAGGAAAACGGGAACGGAAACTTGATATAGCGGCATGAGGACATCCTCGATCGGGGACTGTGGTTATATGGATATGAACCCGCCCGATACTACGCCTGTCCGCTGACAGCAAGTTTGAATAGCCCCAAGCGGCACCAGGTTGTTTTGACCGGTCCCCGGTAAATGGTGTCCGCCTGGTGCCAACGCCGTTGCCGGTGTGCGTTGCCGGTGTGCGTTGCCACTGCCGTGTCCGCTATCCACGCGCCCCGGCAAGGCCGCCTCGCGAGGCAATCGCGCCTATTCCGCCGCCTTGTCCGAATCAGCCGTCAGCTTGCGCGACAGCTCCTTGGGCAGCGGGAACGCGATGTTCTCCTCCAACCCGGGCATGGTGCGCACCGACACCGCGCCCAATTCCTTGACACGGTCGATGACCTGCTGCACCAGCACCTCGGGCGCCGATGCGCCGGCCGTGATGCCGATACGCTGGCGTCCTTGCAGCCATTCGGGCTCGATGGAAGCCGCGCCGTCGACCAGATACGCGGCCACGCCGATGCGTTCGGCCACTTCACGCAGCCGATTCGAATTCGAGCTGTTGGGACTGCCCACCACCAGCACCAGATCACACGCCGGGGCCAACACCTTGACGGCGTCCTGGCGATTCTGCGTGGCGTAGCAGATATCGCTCTTGCGCGGCTCGGCGATGGTGGGGAAGCGCGCCTTCAAGGCACTGGCGACCGCGGCGGCGTCGTCGACCGACAGCGTGGTCTGCGTCACATAAGCCAGGTTGGCCGGATCCTTCACCACCAGGGCAGCGACGTCCTCGGCGGTTTCCACCAGGTACATGCCACCCGCGGCCTGGCCCAGCGTGCCTTCGACTTCCGGATGGCCTTTATGCCCGATCATCACCACTTCGCGGCCGGCGCCGCGCATGCGCGCCACCTCCACATGAACCTTGGTCACCAGCGGGCACGTAGCGTCGAACACGCGCAGGCCGCGCGACTCGGCTTCGGCGCGCACCGCCTTGGACACGCCATGCGCGGAAAACACCACGATGGCGCCGGCCGGAGCATCCTCGAGTTCGTCGATGAAGATCGCGCCCTTGCCCCGCAGGTCTTCCACCACATAGCGGTTGTGGACGATTTCATGGCGGACATAGATCGGTGCGCCGTGCAGCTCCAGCGCACGCTCGACGATGTCGATGGCGCGATCGACCCCGGCGCAGAATCCGCGCGGCTGCGCCAGCAGCACTTCGGCGTCCAGCGCGGTGACCATGGTGACACCGGCACGCATCACAACACCCCCAGGATGTCGACGTCCAGGCGCAGGGCCGTGCCGGCCAGCGGATGATTGAAGTCGAACACCGCGCCGGTGTCGTCCAGGCTCTTCAGCACGCCGGAATAGCGGCCGCCGTTGGGTGCCTTGAACTCCACCAGATCGCCCGGTGCGAAGGTGGCGTCGGCACCGGCATGCTCGGTCAGCATGGCGCGAGTAACGCGTTGGATCAGGTCCGGATTGCGGTCGCCATAGGCCTCGGCCGGCGTCAGCGTCGTACTGAAGACGCTGCCTTCGGGCTGGCCCAGCAGCGCGGCCTCCATGCCCGGCGCCCATTGGCCCGTGCCCATTTGCAGGGTGGCGGGACGGCCGGTGAAGGTATCGGCAAAGGTGGAACCCGCGGCCGGACCCGATGCCAGCACGATGCGATAGTGCAGGGTCAGGTAGGAATCCGGACGGACAAAAACTTGCGTGGAGTCAGCTGCGGCGCTCAAGGTCTGTCACCGTTAAGGCGAAAAGCAAAACCGTGATTTTAAAGCTTTATTCGATTGCTTTTTTTTCGCGCGCTTTTCCAGACCCGCCGCGCCCCGGCGCCCCCCCTATTTTCTGTCGCCCACATGCCCATGTCCCCAGTCCCCGCCCCGGACGCGTCCCCCGCCCCCATCGCGGCCCACGCCCTGCCTTCTGCTGAAGACCCGGCGCCAAGGCATCCCGATATTTCCCCTGATAAACCACGCGAACGGCTGCTGCGCGACGGCCCGACCGCGCTCAGCGACGCTGAACTGCTGGCCGTGGTGCTGTGCACCGGCCTGCCCGGCCGACCGGTCCTGGCACTGGCGCGGCAGATCATCGACCATTACGGCGGCCTGCGCGGCCTGCTGGCGGCAACCCCCGACACCTTGCGCGCCACGCCGGGACTGGGCACCGCCAAGACCTGCCAGGTGCTCAGCGTGCTGGAGCTGGCGCACCGTGCCATCCACGAAGAACTGGCGCACGGCCGCGTGCTGGATCAACCCGACCGGGTCAAGCAATATTGCTTGTCCTTGTTGGGGCACCGCAAGGTGGAGCACTGCCTGGCGCTGTATCTGGATAGCGGCCTGCGCCTGATCGCCACCGGCGAAGTGGCGCGCGGGACCCTCAACAAGGCCGCCGTCTACCCGCGCGAGATCGTGCGCGATGCCCTGCGCCACCATGCGGCGGCGCTCATCCTGACGCATAATCACCCGTCCGGCCGCGCCGAACCTTCGGAGTCGGATCTACGCCTGACCCGCCATGTCCGGCGCGCCTTGGCGCTGGTGGAAATCCACCTGCTGGACCACCTGATCGTGGCCGGCGCCACGGTGATGTCGCTGGCGGAACACGGCAAACTGGGATAAGCCTTGCCTTGCTCCCCGGAACCGGGCTAGAATCGTGAGTTACTTTTTGGATACGTGGCCCTTACCGTCACTTCGCCGCGTCACCGCCCCCTCTGTCAAAAACCTGAACAGGCTTGACGGATTCCGGTGAAGAGCGCGACGGCAGGCAAGCGCAAAGCAGTAGCGCCGGCTGGCGACCCGCCCAACCCTCCGAGGAAGAAATGAAAGAGAATACTCACCCCGAATACCGCGAAGTGGTGTTCCTGGACGTCCAGACCCAAAAGAAGATCATCACCCGCTCGACGATCAACACCCGTGAAACCATCGAACTCGATGGCAAGACGTACCCGTTGTTCAAGTGTGACGTGACGTCGGATTCGCATCCCTTCTACACCGGCGCCCAGACCCGCATCGTCGAAACCGGCCGCGTGGAAAAGTTCCGCGCCCGTTTCGCCCGTGCCACCGGCGCCGCCAAGCCCGCCGCTGCTGCCTGATACGGCAAAGCGCACGCGCAAAGAAAGCAGCCTGCGGGCTGCTTTTTTTTCTACCCGGTAGATTACGTACGTGTCACCACTCTCACGAACCACACCGGCACGGCTGACCGCCCCCGCCACCGTCAAGCTGCCCCGCCTGGTCCTCATCGTCCTGGCCCTGGCCTATATCGTCTCGGGTCTGTTCATGCGCGACCCGTGGAAAACGGACGACGTCGTCGGTCTCGCGACCATGCTGACGGCGGTGCGCGACGGCGCCTGGCTGCTGCCTCAGGTAGGCCATCTGGCGCATGCCGAGGAAGGCCCGCTGATCACCTGGGTAGGCGCGGTAGCGGTACAGTTATTCGGCCCCTGGGTCGGCGACATAAGCGCCGGCCGCCTGCCCAATCTCCTGTGGTTCGGTATCACCACCAGTTGCGTGTGGTACGGCACCTACCTGCTGGGCCGCCGCGCCGAGGCACAGCCCCTGGCGTTGCCGTTCGGCGGCGAACCGACCGTGCGCGACTACGGCCGCATGCTGGCCGACGCCGCGCTGCTGCTGTTCCTGGCGACGGTGGGCATCCTGCAGCGCCTGCACGAGACTTCCGAGATCCCTGCCATCATCGCCGGCCAGGCCTTGGTGTATTACTCATTGGCCCGCATGCTGGATCGGCCCGTGACAGGCGCCATCACCCTGGCCTTGTCCCTGACGGGCTGCTTTCTCACGCGCGGCTGGGTCGGTGGGGCGCCCGTCATGCTGGCCGCGCTGCTGGCTTTCCATCCGCGCGGCGCGTTGTGGGCGCAGCGCCGCTGGCTGCCCCTCGTGGCCATCCTGACCACCCTGTTGATTCTGGCGTGGTGGATCCCCGCCACCCATGCCAGCGAGTACTGGGTGCGCAACTGGAAACTGTGGAATCTGAACAATTTCGATTGGCCGGATGCACCCGACCTGTTGCGCACGCTGCGCGACCTGCCGTGGTATCTGTGGCCAACCTGGCCGCTGGCGCTGCTGGCGATCTGGCGCTGGCGCGCCTGGTGCTTTTCGCCCCACATCTGGCTGCCCCTGAGCCTGTTGATCTGCTCGGTGCTGCTGCTGATCTTCATCGATGAACCCAGCGAGTCCGAATTCGTGATGCTGGCGGTGCCTTGCGCGGTGCTGGCGGCGTTTTCCCTGCCCACCCTGCGCCGCGCCGTGGTCAACACGCTGGACTGGTTCGCGGTGATGTGCTTTTCCTTGACCGCCGCGACCGCCTGGCTGGGCTGGGTCGCCTTGAATTTCGGTATCCCGTCGAAGATCGCGCACAACATCGCGCGCCAGACCACGGGCTATGTGTCGGAGATCTCCTGGCCGGCCACCCTGCTGGGGCTGCTGGTCACCGCGGGCTGGGTCGCCATGGTGGTCTGGCGCCTGCGCGTCCGGCCCACCGCCTTGTGGCGCGGTACCGTGATGTCGGCGGCGGGCCTGGCCTCGACGTGGATACTGCTGGTGTTGCTGTGGCAACCGCCGGTGGACTACGCGCGCAGCTATCGCCAGGCGTCCCACGAGCTGGCGGCCGCCATCGGGCAGAATGCGCGTCCGGGGGAATGCGTGCGCGGCCTGGGCCTGGGCAATGGCCAACGGGCGTCCTTCCTGGTCTTCGACAATCTGAATTTCCCCTACGACAGCAAATGCACACTGGTGCTGCAGCAGACCACGCGCAACAGCCTGCGAGACGGCACCGCCGCCTACAGTGATGGCGCCGACGTGTTGTGGCAAGGCGGCCGTACCGCCGACCGTACGGAAATCTTCCGCCTGCTGCGCGTTCCTCCCCTGCCGCTCGGGTCGCGATGAGCACGTCCATACCGCCCACCGCGTCCTTCGGCGCGGCGTTGCGCGCCATCGCGCGCCAGGCCTGGCCGGTCTTGATCAGCCAGTGGGCAGGTATCGCCTTCGGCGTACTCGACACCGCCATGACCGGACACTCCAGCCCGGACGACCTGGCCGCGATGTCGCTATCCGCGTCGGTATACATCACCGTGTTCGTCGGTTTGATGGGCGTGGTGCATGCCCTGATCCCCATCCTGGCCCAGCATTACGGCGCCGGCCGCCACCGTGAGGTGGGCGCGACATGGGGCCAGGGCATCTGGCTGGCCCTCGGCCTGTCCGTGATTGGCGCCGCGCTGATGCTGTTTCCCGATATGTGGCTGGCGCTGTCGGGCGATGTCGCGCCGCAGGTACGCGCGCGCATTGCCTCTTATCTGCAAGCCTTGGTGCTGGCTTTGCCCGCGGCCCTGGTCTTCCGCACCATCTATGCCTTGGGCACCTCGGTTTCGCGGCCCAAGCTGGTCATGGGCATCAACCTGGCGGGCGTGGCCCTGAAGGCCTTGCTGAACTGGGTGCTGATCTACGGCAAGCTGGGCGTACCGGCGCTGGGCGCCACCGGTGCCGGCCTGGCCAGCGCGATCGTGTCCTGGATCAGCCTGGGGCTGGGCCTGTGGATGCTGCGATCCGACAGCTTTTACCAGCGCTTCCATCTGCGCCTGGGACGGCCGCGCTGGGCGCCGCTGAAGGAACTGCTGCGCCTGGGCTTGCCCATGGGCGGCTCCTATCTGGTCGAGGTCTGCGCGTTCACATTCATGGCCCTGCTGGTGGCGCGCGAAGGCACGCTGGTCAGCGGCGGGCATCAGATCATGTCCAACCTGGCCGCCCTGTGTTACATGATGCCGATGGCGCTGGGCGTGGCGACCGCCGCGTTGACGGCGCAGGCCATCGGCGCGGGCCAGCCGCAACTGGCGCATCGTACCGGCCTGGCTGGCCTGGCGCTGGGCGTGATGGGCGCGGTATTGACCGCGCTGGTGCTGTGGACGGGACAGCCGCTCATCATCGCGGCGTACACCGACAACGCTCAAGTGGCCATGGTGGCCGCCAGCCTGCTGCATGTGATTCCGCTTTTCCACCTGTTCGATGCCATGCAATGCATCAACAGCTATCTGCTGCGCGCCTACAAGGTGGCGGTGGTGCCCTTGCTGCTGCAAGTGCTGGCCCTGGGCCTGGTCGGCCTGATCGGCGGCTGGTGGTTGGGTTTCGGCCCCGCCGCGGGCGGCCTGGACTGGCTGCGCAATGTACTGATCCCTGGCTCGCCGCGGGGCGCCGGCACCATGTGGCTGATGGCCATGGTCGGCCTGGCCCTGTCAGCCGCCCTGCTGCACGCCTGGTACTGGCACATCGTGCGCCGGACCTTGCGCGCGACAGGGCCGGAGGCCGCCACGGCGTGAAGCCGTGGGTGTCGCGACGCGGGGGAACCGTGCAGCCCTGGATCGCTCCCGCACGCGCGCGGCGCCCCGGCCGTGGCCGTGGCCGAGCTAATCAATACACTGGCGTGACCAGCGGCTTGCCGGCGAAAAAGCAGTCGGCGTTTTCCAGGAACTTGCGCACCGACGCGTCGATGGCCTGGGGCGAGATGCCGGCGATGTGAGGCGTCAGCACCGCATTGTCGAACTCGAGCAGGGGCGCGGGCGGAGTGGGCTCGTTTTCGTAGACATCCAGGGCCGCCGCGTGCAAGCGGCCATCGCGCAAGGCCTGCGCCACGGCGTCGGTATCCACCAGCGTGCCGCGCGCGATATTCACCAGCACGCCCTGCGGCCCAAGCGCGTCGATGATGGCGCGGTTGATGATGTGGTACGTCGACGCGCCGCCCGGTGCCGCTACTACCAGGAAATCGGACCACCGGGCCAGGCTGGCCAGGTCTTCGAAGTAGGTGAAATCGACATCGTCGCGGCGATTGCGGTTGTGATAGCCGATCTCCATATGAAAACCCTGCGCGCGCCTTGCGACCTTCTTGCCGATGGCACCCATGCCCAGGATGCCCAAGCGACGAAACGAGACCTGCGGAGGACGGGGGATGTCATCGCGCCACAGGCCATTGCGCACGCCGGTATTCAGGAAAGGCAGGCGGCGCACGGCCGCCAGAAGCAGCATCATGGCGTGGTCGGCGACCGCGTCGTCATTGGTCCCGGCGGCGTTGGACACGGCAATGCCCAGCGCTTTTGCCCGCGCCACCGCGACGTTTTCGTAGCCTACGCCGACGGTGGAAATCAGCCGCAGCTTGGGCAGGCGGTCGATTTCGCTGGCTAGCAGGCCATTGGTGCCATTGGTCAGGACCACCTCGATCTCATGGCCACGGGCCGCGATCTGCTGTTCGCCGTTGGAGCGGTCGGCGCCCAGCTGCGCGTTGGGAGCGTAGATCATGTCGAAGCGTTCGGCGACCAGGGCGCGATGTTCCTCGGACAAAAACACCAGCACGAGTAAAACAGGTTTCATGCTTGTCTCGATTCCTTCTATTGCCCCATAGGGGGAAATGATTCCGGCGGCCTGGCGGCCGCCGGGATGTTGAAATACTGCCGGGCGATGACCGCCGTGAGCCGTGAGCCGTGAGCCGTGAGCCGCGGGGCATCATGCCACTGGCACAACGGCCGGCACCGTGCGCAGCCATGTCACTCCACCTTCGCCCCCGAGGCGCGCACCAGATTACCCCATTTGATGATCTCGGCATCGACCAATTTGCTGAACGCCGCGGGGCTGTCGCCGGCGGGTGTCGACCCCTGGTCGGCCAGCGTCTTCTTCACGGCCGCCTCCGCCAGCACGGCGTTGATCGCCTTGTTCATCTTGTCGACGATCGGTGCCGGCGTGCCGGCCGGCGCCCACACGCCGTTCCACAGCACGATCTCATAGCCCGGCAAGCTTTCCGCCACCGCCGGCACGTCCGGCAGACGCGGCGAACGCTGCGCGGTCGTTACCGCCAACGGCCGCAGCTTGCCGCTGTCGATGAAAGGCAATACCTCCACCAGCGGGGAGAACACGGCCTGGATCTGTCCGGACAACAAGTCCATATTGGCCGGCGCACCGCCCTTGTACGGCACGTGGTGCATGTTCAGATGCGCCATCTCGTTGAACAGCGAACCGGACAGATGCTGCGACGTGCCGTTGCCCGCCGACCCGTAATAAACAGGCGTCTTGCTGTCGCGCGCATAGTCGATGAAGCCTTTCAGCGACGTCACGGGCAGCTTGGTATTGACCATCAATACATTGGGAATCAGCGACACCCGCGAAACCGGCTGCAGGTCTTTCTGCACGTTCAAGGGCATGTTCGCGTACAGCGTCACGTTGGCGATCAGCGTGGTGGTCGAGAACAGGAAGGTGTAGCCGTCGGCGGCCGACTTGGCCACGTGATCCGCGCCCACGTTGCCACCCGCGCCGGCCCGGTTCTCCACCACCACCGGCTGCCCCAGGTATTGCGGCAGGCGCTGCGCCAGCAGCCGCGCAGTCGAATCCGTGCTGCCGCCCGGCGCCAGCGGCACCACCAATGTCACGGGCCGCGCCGGCCAACCGCCGGCGGCATCAGCCGCGGCCGCCGCCTGCGCCGTCGCATGCAATGTCAATGAACAGAACAAGGCTGTGCAAGCAGCCGCGAATCGGATTGTCATGATGTCTCCTCCGGCGAACTATCGCGTCCGCTCTATCAGGTATGAAGGGATCCGGCCGTCCGGACCCTGCTATTCAGCCCCGCGCCTTCCCGATACAGCCACAGCGCCATCGGGACCGCAAGACGCGCGGCTAAGCCACGGCGAACAGTCCTCGTCCGCTGTGGGTAATCGCATCAACGCTGGCCGTCGCCCACGCTGATCTTGTCTGCGCGCAGGCCGCCCAGCCGTTCATGCACACGCGTGCCGGTGGACACGACCAGCGCATAAAGCAGCTCATTGGCCCGGGGACTGTCGATGGCGCCGACGTCCATGGTGGTGAAATGGCTGCGCACATAAGCCGCTTCGATGTGATGCAAGGGGATCTGCAGGCGAGTCCCCGCCGAGGCCACTACTTTGGCCGCCGGTACGATGGACTTGGCCTGGGGCAGTTCCGCACGCATGGACCAGCCACCCGCCTCGTGCCAGATGGCGCCATGTTCCAGCTCGCCATCCAGGCCGACGATGGCGCCCTTGCCGTAGGCCTGCACCTTGTCCGCGCCACCCACCGCGGCCAGCAGCTCGGGCACGATGGCCTTGGCCAGCACCTTGGCATCCTCCACCAAGCCGGACAGATCTTCGACGTAGCGGCCGGCGTAGGGATTTTTCAGCACCACGGCAATGCAGGCCATCTTGATCGGCTCGCTGCGCGCCGGGCCGCCTTCGTGATAGATGGATTCAACGGTCAACAGCTTCTTGCGGATTTCCACGGGCATGTCCAGCTCTCCAGTAGATAGGGAGGAATGATGAAAGGGATGAAGGAAAGAACGAAAAGGGCCGAATGAAGCAAGGGTCAGATGAAGCAAGGATCGAATGAAGCCTGCGCAAGCCGGGGCATCGGCAAGCGTTCGATCCGCGAGCATTTATTGAGGGGTCATGTTCGCGTCCGCGAAAATCTTGCCCCATTTGTCGATTTCAGTATCGATCACGCGCTTGAACTCCTGCGCGGAGGAATAGCGCACGGCCAGGCCATTGGACGTGAACTGCTCGCGCAAGGCGGGTTCGTTCAGCGCATGTTTCAAGGCCTCGTTCACACGCTGCACGATGGCGTCAGGCGTGCCGGCCGGCGCCGCCATGCCGAACCACACCGTCAGGTCGTAGCCGGTCAATCCGCCCTCGGACAGCGACGGCAATTCAGGCGCCAGCGGCGAACGCGCCTTGCTGGTCACGCCCAGCGCCGTCACGCGGCCCGCGCGCGACTGCTGCATGCCATTGACCATGTCGGCGATAGTGAAATCGATGGTGCCGCCCATCAGGTCCGTCATGGCCTGCGGCACGCCACGGTAAGCCACCGGGGTAGCCTGGAAATCGCCCATGGCGACCACCTGCGCCGCGCACAATTGCGCGCTGCCCGAACCGTAGCCATAGGACAGTTTGCCCGGATGGGCCTTGGCATACTTGACGAAGCTCTGCACGTCCTTCACCGGCAGGTCGGCACGCGTCACCAGCATGAAGGGCGCTTCGGCCACCAGCCCGATCGGCGCGAAATCCTTGCGCGGATCATAGGGCAGCGAACGGAACGCGCTGACATTGCTGGCGCCCGTGCTGACCCCCACCATGAACAAGGTATAGCCATCCGCTTCGGACCGGGCCGCCGAGCCCGTACCCACGATGCCGTTGGCACCGGCGCGGTTCTCCACCACGATGGACTGCTTCAATTCCTGATTCAGACCCTGTGCCAGGCTGCGCGCCACCACATCGGTGATGCTGCCGGGCGGGAACGGCACGATCAGGCGCACCGGCTTGTCCGGATAGGCCGCATTGGCCAGCAAAGGCGCCATGCAAAGCAGCGCTGTGGCGAAATGTCGCAACATCGAAGTCTCCTTTTTATTTTGATGATGGTCCCGCCCGCGCCGTGCATTGCGGCTAGCAGGACCATCCGCATTATTCCTGCACCTGTGATCCATGCATCCACGCTTCCTGCAGCGGTCAGGGCTGGCCGGCGCAGGCCGCCGCGGTGCTTACTCGCGCGGCGCCGCGCCGAATTCGGCGCCGGCCCAGCGTTCGATGTGGCGTATGACTTCGACGTTGTCGCGCGGCCCATCACCCTGCGATAGCGCGAAGGCCAGGAACTGGCGCGCGGCGGGATTGACCCGCATGGGCACGCCCAGCTTCTCCGCCTCGTCCAGGCACATCTTGACGTCCTTGTGCAGCAGCTCGGTCGTGAAGCGCACCGGAAAGCTGCGATCCAGCACGCACTGTGGAATGCGTTCCAGCGTGGCGAAGGAACGGCCGCTGGAAACATTCAGCACGTCCAGCAGCGTACGCGGGTCCAGGCCCGCCTTGACACCGTAGACCAGCGCTTCGCAACTGGCGATCATGCTGGTGGCGTACAGCGTGTTGTTGATGATCTTGGTGGTCTGGCCCAGGCTGGCGTCTTCGCCCAGATAGAACAGGTTCTTGCCGATCACTCGCAGCACGGCCTCGACTTCCTCGAAGGCCGCGCGCGGTCCGGCCGCCATGACGGCCAGCGTGCCCTTCTCCGCCGCCACCGTGCCGCCGCTGACAGGCGCGCCTATCATCGTCACGCCTTGTGCCGACAGGATCGCCTCAACCTCCTTGGTCACCGACGGCCCGGTGGTCGACATGTCGACCAGAATGCGCAGCCCTTGCACGTCCGCCAGTTCCCTCGCCACCTCGGCCACGATGGCCGGCATCGGCAGGCATAACAGCACCACCGGGGTGGCGGCGGCCAGCGCGCGCACGCTGTCCATGCCACGCGCCCCGGCCTGCACAGCGCGCGCCTGCGCCGCGGCCGACCGGTCGTGCACCAGCAGTTCATGGCCCGCGTCCAGCAGGCGTTGCGCGAAATGGCGGCCGATATTGCCGACCCCGATCAAGCCCAGTTTCATCTCAGTCTCGCTCCAACGATGCATGGGGATGCCGGATGCGGATCCCTCTACCCGCATCCTAGGCAGCGGCGACCCCGGTGGCGAGTGCTGATTCGGCGGTGGGGTATAACCTGAAGCTAATCGATGGGCGTCGGCGGATGAGGCCGACGGCAAAGGCATACACTGTCGGTCAACCCAGAAATCAATTGAATACTCAGCGGTTCTCGCGATCCGCCCTACCGTGACCGATACCTCCCTGCATTTCTCCTCCCTGCCCCTCTTGCCCGCCTTGCTGGAAAACCTGCAAGGGCTGGGCTTCGAACAGATGACGCCGATCCAGGCGCACAGCCTGCCGCTGATCCTGGAGGGTCGCGACCTGATCGCGCAAGCCAAGACCGGCAGCGGCAAGACCGCGGCGTTCGGCCTGGGCGTGCTGCAGAATCTGGACGTCAACCGCCTGGCCCCACAGGGGCTGGTGGTCTGCCCCACCCGCGAACTGGCCGATCAGGTGGCGCAGGAGCTGCGCCGGCTGGCCCGCCAGATTCCCAACATCAAGATACTGACGCTGACTGGCGGCGCCCCGGCTCGTCCCCAGGCGGAATCGCTCGCCCGCGGCGCGCACATCGTGGTGGGCACGCCGGGCCGCATCCAGGACCACCTGGAACGCGCCAGCCTGGACCTGTCCGGCCTGAACACCCTGGTGCTGGACGAGGCCGACCGCATGGTGGACATGGGTTTCCATGACGACATCGCCGCCATCGCCTCGCACTGCCCGGCCAAGCGCCAGACCCTGCTGTTCTCGGCGACGTATCCCGACAACATCCGCAAGCTCAGCGCCCGCTTCCTGCGCAATCCGGCCGAAGTGAAGGTGGAAGCGCAGCACGACGCCAGCCGCATCGAACAGATCTTCTACGAAATCAGCGAAGCCGACCGGCTGGAAGCCGTGGCCACGCTGCTGGCCCATTTCCGCCCGGTGTCCACCCTGGCGTTCTGCAACACCAAGATCCGCAGCCATGATCTGGTCGAACACCTGCAGTCCAAGGGCATCAGCGCCCAGGCCCTCAACGGCGACCTGGAGCAACGCGAGCGCGACGAAATCCTGATCCAGTTCGCCAATCAGAGCTGCGCCGTGCTGGTCGCTACCGACGTGGCCGCACGCGGCCTGGACATCCAGAACCTGGGCGCCGTGATCAATGTGGACGTGACCAAGGACACCGAGGTCCACGTGCACCGCATCGGCCGCAGCGGCCGTGGCGACCAAAAGGGTCTGGCGCTGAGCCTGTGCTCGCCCGAGGAAACGCGCTTCGCCAACCTGGTCGAACAGTACCAGGGGTCGCCGCTGAAATGGGCCGATATCAAGGGGCTGCGGCCCAAGGCCGACCGGCCCCTGCGCGCGCCCATGGTCACCCTGTGCATCCAGGGCGGCAAGAAGGACAAGCTGCGGCCCGGCGATCTGCTGGGCGCCCTGACCGGCGATGGCGGCCTGACGTTCGAGCAAGTGGGCAAGATCAACATCACCGAATTCAACGCCTACGTCGCCTTGGACCGGCAGATCGCCAAGCAGGCGTTTTCCCGCATCTCCAACAGCAATATCAAGGGCCGACGCTTCCGCATGCGCTTTCTGGAAGAGTTTTGATCAGGCGGTCACTGACTTGAAACCTTGCGCAGCAGCTCGATGAACTTGTCCGCGTGGCTGCGCCCGGTATCGAAGACGGACCGCACGATGCTGGGATAAAGCGGAATGTCTTCCGCCAGCGGCAGCACCTGGACGTCGGGCCAGGCCATGCCGGCCATGGTGAACTGGTCGACCACGGCGACGCCCGCGCCGGCCCGCACCAGGCTGCATGCCATATCGGTCTGGTGGATGTGCACGGACACGCGCACTGCCACCCCCGCTTTTTCGAAGGCGGACACGACCAGTTGGCCAAAGGGAATATTAGGGTGATGGGCGATCAGCGGATAGCCGCCTAAATCCGCCAGGCTGACCCGGCGCTTGCGCGCCAAAGCGTGGCCGCGTGGCACCACGCACACCATGCGCCCTTCAAGAAAGGGCTCCACGCGCAGATTGGGATGCTCGATGGGCAGCACCGAAATCGCCAGGTCGACCTTCTTGCTCAGCACTTCCTGCGCCATGCCATTGAGCAGCGTCTGGACGAAATTCACCTGGATGTTGGGATACTGGCCCACGAAGGCGGTGATCGCCGCCGCCACCACGCCCCGGCTCAGCGCGGGGCTGCACGCCAGATTCAGGGTCCCGGACTGCCCGCTGGCCAGGCCGCGCGCGAACTCATCGATGCGCAGCACATGCTCATAGCAGTGGTTGACCTCGCGGTATAGCGCCTCGGCCTCCACGGTGGGCACCAGCTTGCCCTTGATGCGCCGAAACAGCGCCAGGCCCAGGGTGGTTTCCGTATGGGCGACGATACGACTGAGGGCCGGCTGCGACGTGAACAGCAGCTTGGACGCGCCCTTGATGGACCCGGTCAGCATCACTGCCCGGAACACTTCCATCTGGCGCAGACTGAATCGCATCGGTATCAGGCGTGGAGGTTGGTCAACGGCCTTTGAAGACCGGCTCGCGCTTGGCCATGAACGCCGCCACGCCTTCCACGTAGTCCTCGCTGCGGCCCAGCTCGGCCATCATGCTCCGTTCCAGCTCCAGCTGCTGCGCCAGGTCATTACCCAGGCTGGCCCGCAAGGCGCGCCGGGTGTAGACCAGGCCCTTGGTCGGCGCCTGGGCCAATTGCCGGGCTAACTGGTCCAGCGTGGCATCGAATTGCTCGTCAGGCACGCACTGCCAGATCAGGCCCCACTCCTGGGCCTGGCGCGCGCTGATGCGGTCGCCCAGCAGGGCCATGCCCATGGCGCGGGCGCGGCCCACCAGACGCGGCAGCGCGTAGGTTCCGCCCGAATCCGGCAGCAGGCCCAGACGGCAGAAGGACTGGATGAAGCTGGCCGATTCCTTGGCGATGACGATGTCACCCGCCAGCGCCAGATTGGCCCCGGCCCCCGCCGCGACACCATTCACACCCACCAGTACGGGCATGGCCAGGGCATCGAGCCGGCGGATCAGCGGGTTGTAGTTCTCGCCCAGGGTCTGGCCCAGGTCGACGGGGGGTGCACCAGGCTCGCGCTTGCGTTCGCCCAGATCCTGCCCGGCGCAGAAACCACGGCCGGCGCCCGTCAGCAGCAGCACGCGCGCCCCACCCTCGCCCGCCTCGACCCGGCTCATCGCGTCACGCACTTCCTCATGCATGGCGGCGGTGAAGCTGTTCAGCTTGTCAGGGCGGTTCAGGGTAAGACGGGCGACGCCATCCTCGATCTGGAACTGGATGTCTTGATAGGACATTCTCGTAAGTCTCCTCCGGGCGTGGCCGCCCTCTGCCGTCACACCTTCAGGAAATGCTCGCGGTAATACGCCAGCTCGGCGATCGACTCGTAGATGTCGGCCAGCGCTTCATGACGGCTCTTCTTGTCGAAGCCGCGATAGACTTCGGGACGCCAACGGCGCGCCAGTTCCTTCAGGGTGCTGACGTCGAGATTGCGATAGTGGAAGAACTGCTCCAGGCGCGGCATGTAGGCGAACATGAAGCGGCGGTCCTGGCTGATGGTATTGCCGCACAAGGGCGACTTGCCGGCCGGCACATGCTTGGCCAGGAATTCCAGCAGGATGTCCTCGGCCTGGGCTTCGCCGATGGTCGACGCCTTGACCTTGTCGATCAGGCCGCTCTTGCCGTGGGTGGACTTGTTCCAGTTGTCCATGGCGTCGAGCAAAGCGTCGGATTGATGCACCACGATGACCGGCCCTTCGGCGACCACGGTAAGGTCAGGTTCGGTCACAACCACCGCCACTTCGATGATGCGTTCCTTCTCCGGATCCAGTCCGGTCATTTCCATATCCAACCAAACCAGGCGGTTCTCGTTCAGAGCCATATAATTTGCCTTATAAAAACGCGATTTTCTCACACCGGCTGCCCATCGTTCCCATGCTTACACTCTTGTTCGTCGTCCTGCTGCTGGCAGGCATCATCGTCCGGGTCTGGCTGTCCAGCCGGCAAATCCGGCATGTGGTGCGCCACCGCAACGCCGTGCCACCGGAATTTGCCGCCCGTATCGGCCTGACCAGTCACCAGCGCGCCGCGGATTACACCGTGGCCCGCGTGCGCCTGGGCATCAAGGAAAGGTTTTTCGACGCCGCCTTGCTCGTGGGGCTTACCCTGCTGGGCGGCCTGCAGGCCATCGACACCTGGGTATCCGGCCTGACCAGCCACGACTTCCTGCGCCAGCTGCTGTTGATTGCCGTGGTGGGCCTGCTGTTCGCGCTGCTGGAGCTGCCCTTCACCCTGTACCGTCAGTTCCATCTGGAAGGCCGCTTCGGCTTCAACCGCATGACGCCCGGCCTGTTCTTCCGCGACGCGGTCAAGGGACTGCTGCTGACCGCTGTCATCGGCCTGCCGCTGGCCGCCGCCGTACTGTGGCTCATGGCGCAGGCCGGCGCCTATTGGTGGGTCTGGGCCTGGGCCCTGTGGATAGGCTTCAGCCTGCTCACCTTGCTGCTGGCGCCCACCGTGATCGCGCCCATGTTCAATAAATTCACCCCGCTCAAGGACGCCGAACTGTCCTCCCGCATCCAGCAACTGGCGCAACGCTGCGGCTTCGCCATCAACGGCCTGTTCGTGATGGATGGTTCGCGCCGTTCCGGTCACGGCAATGCCTACTTCACCGGTTTCGGTAAATCGCGCCGCATCGTGTTCTTCGACACCTTGCTGGCCCGCCTGGACGGTGCCGAGATCGAGGCGGTGCTGGCGCACGAGCTGGGCCACTTCGCTCACCGCCACATCATCAAGCGCATCGTCATGAGCTTCGCGCTGGCCTTGGGCTTTTTCGCCCTGCTGGGCTGGTTGGCAGGGCAGCCCTGGTTCTACACGCAACTGGGTGTCCTGCCTCATCTGAACGGGCGCAACGATGCCATGGCACTGCTGCTGTTGTTCATGGTGGTGCCGGTCTTCACTTACCTGCTCACACCGCTGAGCAGCTGGTATTCGCGTCGCGACGAATTCCAGGCGGACCGCTATGCCGCGCAGCAGAGTTCGTCCACGCAGTTGGTGTCGGCCCTGGTCAAACTCTATGACGACAACGCCGCCACGCTGACGCCCGACCCCGTTCATTCGGCCTTTTATGACAGCCATCCGCCCGCGGCCATACGCATCCGGCACCTGAACCTGGCGCCCGTCGCGCCGGCGGTGGCGGTTCACCCATGAGGCCGCGTCCGCAGAACAGCCCCTCTCCCGCCAGCCGGCCCGGTCTGGTCCAGGGGCGCGTGATCGGCGCGCACGGCCGCCATTTCCTGGTCGAATTCACGGACGGTACGCAGCGTCTGTGCTTTCCACGCGGCAAGAAGGCCGGCGCCGCCGTCGGCGATCAGGTCATGGTGTCCCTTGAAGGACGAGACGACGGCGCCATCGATGCCATCCTGCCGCGCAAGAACCTGCTGTACCGTTCCGACGAAATGCGCAGCAAGCAATTCGCCGCCAACGTGGACCGGCTCTTCATCGTGGTGGCGGTGCAGCCGACCTTCTCCGACGACCTGGCCGGCCGCGCGCTGACGGGCGCCTGGAGCGCGGGTATCGAGCCCTATCTGATCTTGAACAAGGTGGATCTGCAGGCCGGCCTGGCCGAAGCGCGCGCGCGCCTGGCGCCGCTGGCGCGCCTGGGTGTGCCGGTGCTGGAAGTCAGCGCGCAGGACCAGGACCAGGCTCGCGCGGTTCTGGCGCCACCTATGAGCGGGCACGCCAATCTATTGCTGGGCCAGAGCGGCATGGGTAAGTCGACGCTGCTCAATGTGCTGGTGCCAGGCGCCGCGGCTCCGACGCGCGAACACTCCACCGCGCTGGACATGGGCAAGCACACCACCACCAGCACACGGCTCTATCACTTGCCCAGCGGCGGTGACCTGATCGATTCACCCGGCTTCCAGGCCTTTGGCTTGGGCCATTTGTCGGGCGAGGACATCGTGCGGGGCTTTCCGGAATTCACGCCCTATGTGGCGCACTGCCGTTTCTACAATTGCGCGCATCTGCATGAACCAGGCTGCGGCGTATTGGCGGCCTTGCGCGAAGGCAAGATCGAGCCGGCGCGGCATGCCTTGTACGAACGCATCGTCGCGGAAAACGCGGCGCAGGGGCGTTACTGAAGGATGGGTGGCGGACGGGTCCGGCGCTGGCAAGGACCAGAACCGCCCTGTAGCCATTCGCCGCGGCTCGTCGCGGACTAGTTGCCGGCGGACGCTTGCCGGCCGCCGCCCAGCAGGTAATACAGATTGCGCAGCATGGCGGCGGTCGCGCCCCAGATGAAGAAATTCTCCCAGGGCATGGAGTAGTACTGCCGCACCCGACCATCGGGCAATTCCGCGCGATGCAGGCGATGGTTGGCGGGGTCGACGATGAAGCGCAACGGCACTTCAAACACTTCCGCCACTTCGAAGGCGTCCGGCGCCAGCGTGAAGCCTGGCCGCACCAGTCCCACCACGGGAATGACGGAAAAGCCGGTCGCCGTCATATAAGGCGGCATGGTGCCCAACACGTCGACATAATCGGGCGTCAGGCCCGTTTCTTCCTGCGCCTCGCGCAAGGCGGCGGCCACCGGACTGGCATCGCTGTCTTCGATGCGTCCGCCCGGAAA
Source organism: Bordetella sp. LUAb4 (assembly GCF_021325795.1). Lineage (GTDB taxonomy): Bacteria > Pseudomonadota > Gammaproteobacteria > Burkholderiales > Burkholderiaceae_B > Bordetella_C. The sequence goes on from NZ_JAHPZX010000006.1 coordinate 106,247, forward strand.
ACTGATCTGCCCCGCATGGTCGTGCAGATGCGCGGCGCGCTGCGTCAACAGCACATACACGCCATCCGGGCGCGTCACCAGCGGCACCAGGACGGCGGCCATCACAGGTTTGCCTTCGCGACCGGGATAGCGCGTGTCGTCATTCAGCGGCAGTTGCACCGACCAGGATCCGGCCCCCGTCAAATGCTCGCGCAGCGCCTGCTCCGTCAATTGCGCGGACGGCAAAGGCGGCAGGCCCTCATTGGCCACCACCCAAGGCGTGGACGCGGGATCGAAGGCTGGCCCCGCGGCGGGGCGGCGCGGCCGCGAAGGAGAAGATGGATCTGACATATGCCTATGCGAATGTGCCTATGAGAAACAGAAAAGGCACCCTGCAGGGTGCCTTTCCCATGGGAGCTTATCCCATGCAGTCGCTGAAAGCGCGGCATACGAATGCCGCCCTTTCATCTCCGCATCCTGGCACGCGGACAGGCCATGAAGCCAGCCTCGCATGCCGGATACGGACATCGCGATCAGGACGCGGCCTTGGCCGACTGAGCGGCAGCCTGACGGCTGACCAGCTTTTCCTTGATACGCGCCGACTTGCCCGAGCGGTTGCGCAGGTAGTACAGCTTGGCGCGACGCACGTCACCACGACGCTTCACTTCGATCGAAGCGATTTGCGGCGAGTACAGCTGGAACGTACGCTCGACGGCTTCACCCGACGAGATCTTGCGCACGATGAACGCCGAATTCAGACCACGGTTGCGCTTGGCGATGACCACGCCTTCGAAGGCCTGGACACGCTTGCGGTTACCTTCAACGACGTTAACGCTGACCACCACGGTGTCGCCGGGGGCGAACTCGGGCAAGGTCTTGTTATCGCCGAGCAGGCGCTTGATTTCTTCCTGTTCCAGGATCTGGATGAGGTTCATATGAACTCCTGATTCATCATGTCTGTGCGGGATTCGTGGCCACCACAATGGCTTGCGCGCACCTTCGCGAAGAAGGCCCACGTAAACCGCCGGGATGTTCTGCCGTAAATTCGCCACGACTATGTGTCACTGCAACCGTATGGACCCAGAGGCCCTGTGGAATGCAGTCCGGAAGAGACTTCCGTTTTAGCCGCACGCAGAGGATGAGTTTTGGCAAACGGGCAATTCTACATGAAATCAGTCAGTTACGTAAACCATTCTGCTCAGAATCCCAGCGCGGAACCCAACCACATCATGCCGGGAATCATGGCGGCCCACATACCGACCAGCAAGACATCCGTCACCATTTCACGGACGCTGACTTCACCCCCCTTTTCGCCCACTACGCCGGGCTTCACGGTCTTACCCACGGGGGCAGCGCGGCCGGCGTCCTCCGGTACGGGACGCGTCCGGCTGCCGTCGGCGCCCCGCCCGGCCGGAACGTGATTCGGCACATGATCCTGCGGTGCCGGGCGGAAAGGCCAGTTTCCAGTGAGCTTACCCGCCAGCTTGCTGGGCAAGCTGGCAGCCGAGCGGCCACCAAGGCGCTTACCGCGCGGCGCCGTGCCCGGTGTGGCGCCCGACAGCGCGCCAAAAGTTCCGGCGATGCTGCCGGAGAAGTCATGGGAAAACGAAGTGGAAAATTGCGGCTGAGCGGCAACGGTCATGGTGGGCTCCTGGCTAGCGGCTAGCGCTTAGGCGTCTGCACGGCGGGTGATACAGCGGGGCCGGGCGGGTCGAACAAGCTCAATTGCGGGGACGGCGCCCGGACCTGCCGTCCCGCCGCGCCGCCCGCCGGGGACGGCGCGACGAATCGTTGGGTGTCCAGCTCCAAGCGCTGGCGGTTCAAGCCGTGCTTGCGCACGGCCAATTCGAAACGTTGACGCAGCAGATCCGCCCAACCACCAGTGCCGCGCATGCGCGTACCGAAACGGGGGTCGTTGCGCTTGCCGCCCCGCATATCCTCGATGCGATGCAGCACACGCTGCGCGCGATCGGGAAAATGGGTCTGCAGCCACTGTTCGAACACATCCTTCACTTCCCACGGCAGGCGCACCACCGTGTAGTTGCCGTAGTAGGCGCCCGCCTTGGCGGCGGCCTCCAGGATGCGTTCCAGATAGACGTCGTTGATGAAAGGAATCACGGGAGCGACCAGCACCCCCACCGGCACGCCCGCATCCGCCAGCGTCCGTACCGCTTCCAGCCGCCGCTGCGGGGCCGAAGCGCGCGGCTCCAGCGTGCGCGACAGGTCGTTGTCCAGGGAAGTGATGCTGATGTAGACGGAGACCAGATTGCGTTCCGCCAGGGCGCGCAGCACATCCAGGTCGCGCTCCACCAAGGCATTCTTGGTGACGAGGGTCAAAGGGTGCCGGGTTTCCAGCAGCAATTCGAGCAGGCCGCGCGTCAGGCGCCAGTCCCGCTCGATGGGCTGGTAGATGTCGGTAGCCGAGCCGAGGTTGATGGGCGAAACCCGGTAGCCTGGCCGCGCCAATTCCGCGCGTAGCGCGTCCACGGCATTGGCCTTGGCAACCAGGCGGGTTTCGAAGTCCAGCCCGGGGGAATAGCCCAGATAGGCATGGGTGGGCCGGGCGTAGCAATAGACGCAGCCATGCTCGCACCCGCGGTAGGGATTGATGGCCTGGTCAAAGCCGATGTCCGGCGAGTCGTTGCGGGACAGAATGCGGCGCGCCTGCTCGACTGCCACGGTCGTGGCCAATCCGCGCGGCGGCTGGAAATAAACGGGGACGGTTTGAGCGGGGTCGTGATCGACGGCGGCATTGCGCTCGTCTTGCTGGAACCGATGTCCAACATTAGTAACCGCACCCCGACCGCGCAAGGCGGCGGGGGCGGCAGCCGGGGACCCAGAACCGGCGGAAGCAAAATGTTCAGTGCGTTCCATGAAAGTACTGTACAAGCATCCAGTACTTTATGCAACCCACTGAACGTCGTTTTGCGACGACGGTTCACTTTACTCCAAGACCGAGCAGCATGAGCAGCTATATTTTTTCTGCTGTGGCTTTGAAGCAAAACCCTTATATACAGCGCCTCTCAGCGAGAGTATTCACTTCAGCAACGCAGCTGCGGGGCTTGACAAAGTGCCTCGGCGGCGTTCACCGCAACATGCCGGCAGCGGCCGTCTGATGCGTCGCCTCGTCGATCAGGATGAAGGCGCCGGTGGACGGATTTTGCGCATAGGAATCGACCGTCAATACTTCACGTGTGGCGATCACCACGCGACCGATATCGTTCATCGACAGGCTCGTACCTTCCGCTTCGATCTCATCGAGTTCGTGAATATCGCGACGCGACCGCACTTCCTTGATGCGTGCCGCGGTCAAGCGCGTGCCGTGCTTGAGCAGATACTTGCGCGCGGGATTCAAGGCTTGTGCATCGAACCAGCACAACTCGGCTTCGAACTCACGCGCGACCCGCGCGGGTGCATCCGCATGCGCGAGCACGTCACCGCGCGACACGTCCACATCGCGATCCAGCTCGACCATGATGGAGTCACCCGCGTATGCGCTGTCGCGTGTTTCCGTATGCGCGAGAATGCGGCGCACGCGGGCGGCCGCACCGGCCGGCTGCACCAGCACTTCATCACCGACCCGCAAGGTGCCGCTGGCGACGCGGCCGGCATACGCGCGAAAGTCGGTGGCGGTATCGCCATCATGGCGCGCGACCCACTGCACGGGAAAACGCAGCGGCGCATCGGCCGACGCATCGCGCGTGTCCAGCGCCTCCAGCAGGGGCAACAGCGGTTGGCCCTCGTACCAGGGCGCGGCGTCGCTGCGGTTCACCACGTTGTCGCCGCGCAGCGCGGAGATCGGCAAAACTTGATAACGCTCGATGCCGATGCGGCGCGCCAGCTCGGCATAGGCGGCGTCGATGCGCGCGAACACCGCCTGATCCCAATCCACCAGGTCCATCTTGTTGACCGCCACCACGATGTGGCGGATGCCCAGCAGCTGCGCCAGCACGCTATGCCGCTTGGTCTGCGGCAGCAATTGGCCGTCGGCGGCGCGCGTGGCATCGATGAGGATCACGGCGACGTCGGCGGTGGACGCGCCTGTCACCATATTGCGCGTGTACTGCTCGTGGCCGGGGGCGTCGGCGATGATGAATTTACGTTGCGGCGTGGCGAAATAGCGATAGGCCACGTCTATGGTAATGCCCTGCTCCCGCTCCGCTTCCAGACCGTCGGTGAGCAAGGAGAAGTCGATGCCGTCGCCGCTGACACGCTTGTGCTTGGCGCGCGCGATGGCGTCGAGCTGGTCGGCGAACACGCCCTTGCTGTCATAGAGCAAGCGGCCGATCAGCGTGGACTTGCCGTCATCGACCGAGCCGGCGGTGATCAGGCGAATGACGCCGCCGTCGGTGGACGGCAGGAAGGATTCATTGATGGCGTTCATAGTGATGTTCAGTTCCGGTCGACAGCTTAGAAATACCCTTCACGCTTGCGCCGTTCCATGGACGCTTCGGAAGTCTGGTCGTCCATGCGCGTGGCGCCGCGCTCGGTGATGTCGCTGATGGCGGTTTCCGCGATGATGGCGATGTTGTCGGTGGCATCCGATGCCACCGGGCAGGTGCAGGAGATATCGCCCACGGTGCGAAAGCGCACCGACACGTTTTCGACCTGTTCGCCATCCTTGGGCGGGGTCAGCCGCGTCACCGGCACCAGCAGGCCGCTGCGCCGCACCACGTCGCGCTGATGGGCGTAGTAGATGGACGGCAAAGCCAACTGCTCGCGCTCGATGTATTGCCAGACGTCCAGCTCGGTCCAGTTCGAGATGGGGAACACGCGCATGTTCTCGCCGCGATGCACCCGGGTGTTGTACAGGTCCCAGACCTCGGGCCGCTGGTTTTTCGGATCCCACAGGCCGAACTCGTCGCGGAAGGAAAAGATGCGCTCCTTGGCGCGCGCCTTCTCTTCATCGCGGCGGGCACCGCCGATGCACGCATCGAAGCCGAATTCGGCGATGGCCTCCAGCAGCGTCACCGCCTGCGCGGCATTGCGCGAATCGTTTTCGCGCCGCAACACCACCGAACCGCGGGCGATGGAATCCTCGACACTGCGCACGATCAATTTCTCGCCCAACTCGGCGGCACGGACATCGCGGAAGGCGATCACTTCGTCGAAGTTATGGCCCGTGTCCACGTGCAGCAGGGGAAAAGGAAACCGCCCGGGGCGGAAGGCCTTCTCCGCCAGCCGCAGCAGGACGCAGGAATCCTTGCCGCCGGAAAACAGCAGGACCGGCCGCTCGCACTCGGCGGCGACTTCGCGCAGGATGAAAATGGCTTCGGATTCCAGCCAATCCAGATGGCTGCGGGTGTGTTGTACGGTGGACATATGGCTCTCGAAAAACTGGGGGGACCTATGACTTCGGACCGATGACTTCGGACCGATGGCTTCGGACCGAACACTGCGAGTCCTATTACTTAAGACCTGACACTTGGGACCTATCGCTGCTATGTCTGCGGCTTGATCGGGAACCGATTGCCGGCGTGCAGGCCGCACTCCTTGGAATCGGAGGACTCCCACCACCAGCGGCCGGCGCGCACATCCTCGCCGGGGCGGATGGCCCGCGTACAGGGTTCGCAACCGATCGAGGGGTAGCCCTGATCATGCAAGGGGTTGTAGGGAATGCCGAGAGCGCGGATGACGGCCCAGACTTCGTCCTCGCTCCAATCGGCCAGCGGATTGAACTTGTACAGGCCGAAGGTGCTGTCCTGCTCCTCTTCGGGCAGCTCGGCGCGCGTGGTCGATTGCGCGCGGCGCTGGCCGGTGATCCACGCCTTGCGTCCCGCCAGCGCCCGGCGCAGCGGTTCCACCTTGCGGATCTCACAACAGGCCTTGCGCAGATCGACGCTTTCATAGAAGGCAAACGCACCGTGCGCTTCCACATGCGCCTGCACGGCGGCAGCGTGAGGCCGGTAGATTTCCGGGCCGCGGCCGTAACGCGCTTCGGTCACGTCCAGCAGCGCCAGGGTCTCGGCATGCAGGCGCCCAGTGTCCAGGGTGAAGATGCCCAGGGCGATGCCGCCGTCCAGGATGGCGTGTGTCAGCAACATGTCCTCGGCCGCCAGCGACGAGGCCAGCGCGGCATCGGGATAGCGGCGCGCGATGGCAGCCAGGCGCAGGCCCAAGGCCTGCCATTTGTCCACCAGGCCGGCCGGCAGGTCCGCGGGCTTCGTGTCGGCGTGCGCCACGTTTTCCTCTATCGTCGAGACAGGGCTCATGATGCGAACTCCCTTATGCACGCCGCGCCTGGGCGTCGGTCTGGGCAGCGAAGATACGGCCACGGCGCGGGCGGGCCAGCAACGGTTCCCCTTCGTTCAACCCCAACGTACGGAACTCTTCCTCGGGCACTTGCGCCTCCAGCAGGCCGCCATCTTCGCGCGACAGTTCCAGAAAGGCGCTGGGACCCGCCAGGTAGGCGTGATTCAGCCGTACGGCGATACCGTCGGTGGCGGGCGCGTAGCGCAGCACCTCCAGTTCATGCGGCCGCACATAGGCCACCGCCTGCTGCTCGTCCAGCCCGTCGAAAGACGGCGCCGGCAACGACACGCCGCTGGCGCGCCAGATACCGCCGGCCGCGTGACCGGCGATCTGGTTGACGTCACCCAGGAAGCCGTAGACAAAAGGCGTGGCGGGCTGTTCCCACACTTCGCGCGGCGTCCCGACCTGTTCGATACGGCCGGCATTCATCACCACTACGCGGTCGGCAACCTCCAGCGCTTCTTCCTGGTCATGCGTCACGAACACGCTGGCCACGTGCAGCTCGTCATGCAGGCGCCGCAACCAGCGGCGCAATTCCTTGCGCACCTTGGCATCCAGCGCGCCGAACGGCTCGTCCAGCAGCAGTACGCGCGGCTCCACCGCCAGCGCGCGCGCCAGGGCGATACGCTGGCGCTGGCCGCCGGACAATTGCGCGGGATAGCGGTCGCCCAGCCAGTCCAGTTGCACCAGGTTCAACAGGGCATGGACCTTTTCCTGGATGACGGCTTCCGTCGGCCGTTGCGACCGCGGCCGGATACGCAGGCCGAACGCGACGTTCTCGAACACCGTCATATGGCGGAACAGCGCGTAATGCTGGAAGACGAAACCGACCTGGCGGTCACGCACGTGCACGTCCGTGCTGTCCTCGCCGGAGAAATACACGCTGCCGCTGTCGGGCGTTTCCAGGCCGGCGATGATGCGCAGCAAGGATGTCTTGCCGCAGCCCGACGGCCCCAGCAAGGCCACCAACTCGCCTGAATCGATATGCAGATTGATGTCGCGCAAGGCCTGGAAGTTACCGAAGCGCTTGTTGACTGCCTTGATTTCGATGTCCATGTCTATCCTGTCTGTTCTTGCCACGTCGCGCGGGCGCGGTGATCCTGGTGGGCGTCTCTGCTGAACGCGTACTCGCGCGCGTCAGGCGGCCGCCCGCAACGGCAAGTTCGATGCCGGTGCCTGCGTGCCCGCTGGCCACGCATCCGCCGCGGTCAGGGCCAATTTCCGGGCATGCCGCTCGTGGCGCCATTCCAGGAAGGACTTCACGCACAGCGTCAGCAGCGCCAGTAGCGCCAACAATGACGCCACCGCGAAGCCCGCCTGGATCTGGAATTCGTTATAGAGAATTTCGACTTGCAGAGGGATTGTATTGGTCAGGCCGCGGATATGGCCCGACACCACCGAAACCGCGCCGAACTCACCCATCGCCCGGGCATTGCAAAGAATCACGCCGTAGATCAAGCCCCAGCGGATATTGGGCAGGGTGACATGCCAGAAGGTCTGCCAGCCGCTGGCGCCCAACACCACGGCCGCTTCTTCCTGCTCGCTGCCCTGGGCCTGCATCAAGGGAATCAACTCGCGCGCCACCAGCGGCAGCGTGACGAAGGTCGTCACCAGCACGATGCCAGGCACGGCGAAGATGATCTTCAGATCGTGATCCATCAGCCAGGGTCCTACCCAGCCCTGCGCGCCAAGCACCAACATATAGGCCAGGCCGGCGACGATCGGCGACACCGAAAACGGCACGTCGATCAGGGTGACCAGTATCGACTTGCCGCGGAATTCGAACCGGGCGATGCACCAGGCGGCGGCTACGCCGAACACCACGTTCAAAGGCACGGCGATGGCGGCGGTCAGCAGTGTCAGACGGATGGCCGCCCACGAATCGTCATCGGCCAGGGCCTTGAGATAGGCGTCCGCGCCTTTGCGAAGGGCCTCGGAAAATACCACCGCCAAGGGCAGCACCAGGAAGGTCAGCAGGAAGATCACCGCCAGCGCGATCAGCACCACGCGCACCCAGCGCGCCCCTGCATCGGCATCCTTACGGCGCGCGGGCCGGCTCACTGCGTTCATGGTCTACCTCCGTGCAAGCGGCGCTGCCAGAACTGCAGACCGTTGATCGCCAGCAGCAACAGGAATGACGTCACCAGCAATACGGACGCCACCGCGGCGGCACCGGCGTAGTCGAACTGTTCCAGCTTGACCAGGATCAGCAGTGGCGTGATCTCCGACACCATGGGCATATTGCCTGCGATGAATACCACCGAGCCGTACTCCCCTACCGCGCGGGCGAACGCCATGGCGAAGCCGGTCAACAGCGCGGGCGTAATGGCCGGCAAAATGACTTTATGGAAGATCTGGAAGGGCGTCGCGCCCAGGCTGGAGGCAGCTTCCTCCAGTTCTTTTTCCACGTCCTGCAGCACCGGCTGCACCGTACGCACCACGAAAGGCAGGCCAATGAAGGTCAAGGCCACCACGATGCCGGCAGGGGTGTAGGCCAGCTTGATGCCCAGCGGCGTCAGGTGCTGGCCGATCCAGCCATTGGGACCCAGCAGCGCGGCCAGCGAGATGCCGGCCACGGCCGTGGGCAAGGCGAATGGCAAATCCACCAGCGCATCCAGGATGCGCTTGCCGGGAAACCGGTAGCGCACCAGCACCCAGGCCACCAGCAGCCCGAACACCAGATTGATGACCGCCGCGATCAGCGACGACCCGAACGTGACGCGATAGGCAGCCAGCACGCGCGGAGAGGACACCGCCGCGACGAACTGCGGCCACGTCAGTGCGAAGGACTTGATGAACAACGCGGACAGCGGCAGCAGTACCAGCAGCCCCAGGTAGAACAGGGTCACGCCCAGAGTCAGGTTGAAGCCAGGCAGCACGCGCCGCCCACGCCGCGCCGGCGGTGAACCGATTGGAGTCCCAAGGCCGGACAGGCCACGGTGCGTAAGCACGGCGGCCTCCAGGGTATCGGGGGTATGGGCGACGGGCACCTGGGTCATGGCTGCCCTCCGCGCGCGCCGCCCGTGGCGCCCGCGGCAGCCCCGGGCGATGTGTCTGGCTTATTGCTTGACATAGATCTGATCGAAAACGCCGCCATCCGCGAAATGGGTCTTGTTGGTCGCGGGCCAGCCGCCAAAGTTCTTGTCTATGGTGACCAGATCGATCTGGGCAAACTGCTTCGCGTATTTGGCCTTGGCCTGCTCGCCGGTCGGACGATAGAAATTACGGCCGATGACATCCTGTGCCGCATCCGAGTAAAGATAGTTCAGGTAGGCCTCGGCGACCGTGCGCGTGCCCTTGCGGTCGACATTCTTGTCCACCACGGCCACGGTCGGCTCGCACAGGATGCTGACGCTGGGCGCCACGATCTCGAATTGTCCCGGCCCGAATTCGTTGAAGGCCAGGAAGGCATCGTTTTCCCAGGAAATCAGCACATCGCCCACGCCGCGCTGGGCGAAGGTGATGGTCGAGCCGCGTGCGCCCGAATCCAGCACCGGCACGTTCTTGAACAGCTTGGAGACGAAATCCTTGGCGCCGGCGTCGCCGCCGAATTTGCGGCGGCCGTATTCCCACGCCGCCAGATAATTCCAGCGCGCGCCGGCCGACGTTTTCGGATTGGGCGTGATGACGGACACCCCCGGCTTGATAAGGTCGTCCCAATCCTTGATGTTCTTGGGGTTGCCCTTGCGCACCAACAGGATGATGGTCGAGGTATAAGGCGAGGAATTGTGCGGCAGGCGCTGCTGCCAGCCTTCCTTGACCCAGCCGCCATGCGTGACCAGGGCTTCGACGTCGGGCGCCAGGCCCAGCGTCACCACGTCGGCGGGGGCGCCGTCGATGACGGTGCGTGCCTGCGCGCCCGAACCGCCATGGGAATTCTTGATGACCACATCCTGGCCGGTCTTGGCTTTCCAGTACTTGGCGAACACCGGGTTGTACTGGGCGTACAGCTCGCGCGTCGGGTCGTAGGAAACATTCAGGAGCTCGACGGGCTTGGGCGCATCGGCGGCGCGCGCCGTGGCTACGCTGCCCAAAACACCCAGGCTGCCGCTGGCCGCCGCCGCACCGAGGGCCAGGGATTGCTTTAGAAACGTGCGCTTGTTCGAGCTGGTTTTCATCATTTCTCGCAGTAGTGTCGATATGTGGTTTTCATGCGTCTAAGGCATTAGGCGTACGGCATTGTGCGGGGCAGCGTCCCTATTCCCAACGAATAAGATCTTTGTTCTTTATTGCTGGACGAAATACCCCCGGGGCGATTCCTCTCCACTGGAGACCGTAAAAAGCAAACGCCGGCATCCTCTCGGATGCCGGCGTTCGATGTTCAGCGCCAGGTCTGGCAGACCGCCCCCCGGGGCGTGCTACTCAGACCGCATGCTTACTTATTCGGCTGCGGGGTGATACGCAGGTAGGGACGCACCGCCTTGTAGCCTTTGGGGAATTTCTGCTTGATGACTTCCTCGTCCTTCAGCGACGGCACGATGATCACGTCATCGCCGTCCTGCCAGTTCACCGGCGTGGCCACGCTGTGGCTGTCGGTCAGCTGTAGCGAATCGATCACGCGCAGGATTTCGTTGAAGTTGCGGCCGGTGCTGGCCGGGTAGGTGATGGTCAGGCGCACCTTCTTGTTCGGATCGATGATGAACACGGAACGCACGGTAGCGGTGACGCTGGCGTTCGGGTGAATCATGTCGTACAGCTCGGCAACCTTGCGGTCATCGTCGGCCAGGATGGGGAAGTTGACCGTGGTGTTCTGGGTCTCGTTGATATCGTCGATCCACTTGTTGTGGGAGTCGACGGGGTCCACCGACAGCGCCAGCACCTTGACGTTGCGCTTGGCGAAGTCGCCGGCCAGCTTGGCGGTGAAGCCCAGTTCGGTGGTGCATACCGGCGTGAAATCCGCCGGGTGCGAGAACAACACGCCCCAGCTGTCGCCCAGGTATTCGTGGAATTTGATCGTCCCGACAGACGATTTCTGTTCAAAATCGGGGGCGGTATCGCCCAAGCGCAATTGAGTCATGGTGGTCCTCGTTGTGTGAAGGTTTAGCGGAAGCCCCGGCCCTGCCCGCATGGCGCGCATTCTTCATCATTTCATCAGGCAGGTAAAGCAGGAAAAAGCACGAGTCTAAATAACGTCAAGTAATATTGGCCCGCGCGGCCCAGATATCGACGATCTCGCCCGCCCGCACCGCCGCGCCCAGGGCGCCCGCACGCGGCAGGATGTGCGCGCCATAGAAAAATGCCGTCGCCTGCTTGGCCTGCAGGAAAGTGGCGTCGCCGCCCTGTCCTTCCTGGATCATCTTCCGGCACGCCAGCACCGCACGCGCCATTTGCCAGCCGCCATGCAGCACACCGGTCAGCATCAGAAAGGGCACGCTGCCGGCGAAGACCGCGCGCAAATTGCCGCCCGCCTGGGTGCGCATGAATACCAAGGCCTCGCCCTGGGCATGCATCGCGCGCCGCAGGTTATCGCGCAGCAGGCCGATGGCCGCCGCGTCCGCCTCTTGTTTGGCCTGCTGCGCCGCGGCTGCCTCGGCGTCCAATTCCGCGGCGGTCTGGCCCATGGCCTCCAGCATGGCTTGCGCGGTGGCGCCGCCATCGCGCAACAGTTTGCGGCCGATCAGGTCATTGGCCTGGATGGCGGTGGTGCCCTCGTAGATCGGCAGGATGCGCGCGTCACGGTAATGCTGCGCCGCGCCGGTTTCTTCGATGAAGCCCATGCCGCCGTGCACCTGCACGCCCAGCGAGGCGACCTCCACCGCGCATTCGGTGGAGAAGCCTTTGATCACCGGCACCAGGAATTCGTAAAACGCCTGATTGCGCGCACGGGTCTGCGCGTCGGGATGATGGGTGGCCAGATCCCGCGCCGATGCCGCCACGTAGGACACCGCGCGCGTCGCCTCGGTCAAGGCCCGCATCGTCAGCAGCATGCGTTGCACGTCGGGATGATGCGCGATGGTGACCGGGCCGGCCGAGCCTTCGATGGCACGCCCCTGCACCCGCTCGCGCGCGTACCCCAGCGCCTGCTGATAAGCGCGCTCGGACACGGCGATGCCCTGCTGCCCGACGGCATAACGGGCAGCGTTCATCATGATGAACATGTATTCCAGGCCGCGATTTTCCTCGCCCACCAGATAGCCGATCGCGCCCTCGCCCTCCACGTCGCCCTTGCCGGAGCCGTACATCAGCACCGCCGTCGGACTGGCGTGGATGCCCAGCTTGTGTTCGAGCGACGCGCACCAGACGTCGTTGCGCGGCCCCAGGCTGCCGTCTTCCGCCACCAGGAATTTCGGCACGACGAACAGCGAAATACCCTTCACGCCGGCCGGTGCATCAGGCGTACGCGCCAGCACCAGATGGATGATGTTTTCCGCCAGGTCGTGTTCGCCGTAGGTGATGAAGATCTTCTGGCCGCTCACGCGATAGCTGCCGCGATACGGGCCGTCCTGCTGCAGCACCGCGCGGGTGCGCACCAGGGCCAGGTCCGAACCCGCTTGGGGCTCGGTCAGGTTCATGGTGCCGGTCCATTTCCCCGAGATCAGGTTGGGGACATAGGTCTGGCGCAGTGGCTCGTTGCCGACGGTCAGCAAGGCTTCGATGACGCCATCGGTCAGCAAGGGGCACAGGGAAAATGCCAGGCTGGCGGCATTGATGTTCTCATTGGCGCAAGCCGCCACCACTTTGGGCAGGCCCTGCCCCCCCCACTGCACCGGATGCTGCAAGCCTTGCCAGCCGCCGGACGCATACGACTGAAACGCCTGCACATGCGCGGGCGAAGTCGTCACCGCGCCGTCCCGCCACATGGGCGGATGGAGGTCGCCAGGCCGGTTCAAGGGCGCCACCACGCCTTCCACGAAACGGGCGTTCTCGTCCAGGATGGCGTCTACGAGATCAGGGGAAATGTCCTCGAAGCCAGGTTGGGCCAGGACCTCGTCCAGGCCAGCCAGCGCTTTGAGCACGAAGCGGATGTCCGCGAGCGGTACGGTGTACGTCATGTCGTCTCCGAAACGGCTGCATGGGCGCGTGAGGCTACGACGTAACCCGCGCGCTCTGATTTTCTATGCAAGCGCCAGTCTACGCTAAACGACAACGCCTCGACGTTGCGGTCGAGGCGTTGTCACGGCGCAGCACGGAGATGCGCCGGTTTGCTTGCTGCGACGCAAGCACGGCTTGGAGCGTCCGGCGCAAGGCAGCAGACTCAAGCGCTGAAGCAGACTTGAGCGCTGGACCTAAACGCTGAACTTGAACGCTGAACTCAAAGCGCGCTGGCCAGCTGCGGCACCAATTCGAACAGATCACCCACCAGGCCGTAATCCGCCACGCCGAAAATCGGCGCCTCGGCATCCTTGTTGATGGCAACGATGACCTTGGAGTCCTTCATGCCGGCCAGATGCTGGATGGCGCCCGAAATGCCGACGGCCACGTACAACTGCGGCGCGACGATCTTGCCGGTCTGGCCCACCTGCCAGTCGTTGGGCGCATAGCCCGCGTCGACCGCGGCGCGCGACGCGCCGAGCGCCGCGCCCAGCTTGTCGGCCAGCGGATCCAGGATCTTGAAGTTTTCAGCGCTGCCCAGGCCGCGGCCGCCCGACACCACCACGCGGGCGCCGGCCAGTTCCGGACGGTCGCTCTTGGCCACTTCGCGGCCGACGAAGGATGACAGGCCTGAATCGGCCACCGCGCTGACAGTGTCGACTGCCGCCGAACCGCCCGTCGCCGCGACGCCATCGAAGCCGGTGGTACGCACCGTGATGACCTTCACCGCATCAGCCGACTGCACCGTGGCAATGGCGTTGCCCGCGTAGATCGGACGCTGGAAGGTATCGGCCGACTCCACCGCGGTGATGTCGGAGATCTGCGCCACGTCCAGCTTGGCGGCCACGCGCGGCGCCACGTTCTTGCCCGACGCGGTGGCCGGGAAAAGAATATGCGAGTAGTCCTTGGCGATGGCCAGCACTTGCGCGGCCAGGTTCTCGGCCAGGCCTTCAGCCAGTTGCGGCGCATCGGCCAGCAGCACCTTGGACACGCCGGCGGCCTGCGCGGCCTGGTCGGCCACCGCCTTGGCATTGCTGCCGGCCACCAGCACGTGCACGTCGCCGCCGATCCTGGCGGCTGCCGCGATGGTGTTCAGGGTCGCGCCCTTCAGGTGGGCGTTGTCGTGTTCGGCAATAACCAGAGTCGTCATCTTCAGACCACCTTCGCTTCGTTCTTCAGTTTGTCCACCAGCGTGGCCACGTCGGGTACCTTGATACCGGCCTTGCGCGCGGGCGGCTCGGAGACCTTCAAGGTCTTCAGGCGCGGCGCGGGGTCCACGCCCAGGTCTTGCGGCGTGACGGTATCCAGCGGCTTCTTCTTGGCCTTCATGATGTTGGGCAGCGTGACATAACGCGGCTCGTTCAGGCGCAGGTCGGTGGTGACGATGGCGGGCAGCTTCAGCGTCAGCGTCTCCAGCCCGCCGTCCACTTCGCGCGTGACCGTGACCTTGTCGCCGGCCACGTCGACCTTGCTGGCGTAAGTCGCCTGCGGCCAGTCCAGCAGCGCGGCCAGCATCTGGCCGGTCTGGTTGGCGTCGTCATCGATGGCCTGCTTGCCAAGGATGACCAGCTGGGGCTGTTCCTTGTCGACCACGGCCTTCAACAGCTTGGCCACGGCCAGGGGCTGCAGTTCGACGTCGGTCTGCACCAGGATGCCGCGGTCGGCACCGATGGCCATGGCCGTGCGCAAGGTTTCCTGGCTTTGCTGCACGCCAGCCGATACGGCAATCACTTCCGTCGCCGTGCCCTTCTCCTTCAGGCGCGTGGCTTCTTCCACGGCGATTTCGTCGAACGGGTTCATCGACATCTTCACGTTGGCGATGTCCACGCCGGTTTGATCCGACTTCACGCGCACTTTGACGTTGTAGTCGACGACGCGTTTTACAGGTACCAGGACCTTCATCCAGCAGCCTCCAGAGGGGTGATTGCCTTATATTGGCGAAACAATTATTCGTAGCGGCGGACCGCGCGGCAAGCGGCTATTGCAGCGCAGCGCAGACCGGCAAGCTACCCGATTCTACAGCCTGTTGCCGCCCATCGCGCCCGGGTGCCGGCTACTTGACCATAGCGCGGACGATGGGGCCGGGCTAGCGGCCGCGCTTCACGGTTGGTGAAGGGGGCCTTCAGCGTGGGGCGGTTCATTGCGTCTCACAGACCGCCCAAGGCACGGATGTGCGCCACCACGCTGCGCCCCAGCGCCGAGAGGTCATAGCCCCCCTCCAGCATGCTGACGATACGGTTGCCGGCATGGCGCGCGGCCACTTCCACCAGCCGCTCGGTGATCCAGGCGTAGTCCGCCTCCACCAGCGCCATCTGCCCCAGGTCGTCCTCGCGATGGGCATCGAAACCGGCCGAGACCAGGATCAGCTCGGGCCGGTGCGCCTCCAGGCGCGGGAGCCAGTGCTCGCTGACCAGTTTGCGCACCAGCACACCATCGGTATAGGCCGGCACCGGCTCGTTCAACATATTCGGTGCCGGATTATGGGTGCCGCAGTTGGGGAAGAACGGGTGTTGGAAAAAACTGCACATGAGCACCCGGTCGTCGCCCGCCAGGATGTCCTCGGTGCCATTGCCGTGATGCACGTCGAAGTCGATGATGGCGACCCGCGCCAGGCCATGATGCGCCAGGGCATGCAGCGCCGCGATGGCGATGTTGTTGAGAAAGCAGAATCCCATGGCGTGGTCGCGGCAGGCATGGTGGCCGGGCGGCCGCACGGCGCAGAACGCGGTCTGGGCCTGGCCCGCCATCACCGCGTCCACGGCCTGGATACCGGCGCCGGCGGCGTGCAGCGCGGCCTCCAGCGTGTGCGGATTCATCACGGTGTCCGGATCGACCGTGTAGTAACCCGTCGCGGGCAAGTGGCGCCGCAGGCTGGCCAGGTGCTCGGCGGAGTGCGCGCGCAGGATGGCTGCGCCGGGCGCCGGCAAGGCTTCAGCCTGCGCCAGATAGGACATGATCCCGCTGGCCAGCAGTTGGTCGTTGATGGCGCCAAGCCTCTGCGGACTTTCCGGGTGCCAATCCCCCATTTCATGCAGCCGGCATGAGGGGTGAGTAAGATACAGGGTCTCCATAGGGAAGATTATGTTCATCAGTCGACGATTCCTGCAAATCGCTTTGGCGACGGCCGCCTTGTCGGGTTGCGCCAGCACCCCGCCGCATGCCGGTCCGGCACTGAGCGCGGGCACGCCGGGCAATAGCGCGCCGGCCGCCGCCGACGGCGAAGTCGCGCGCATCCGCATCGGGCCGGCGCCCGCCCAGGGCGCCCTGGCCAGCATGGACAGCGAGCCCGGCGACGAACCCTCGGCCGTGCTGTCCGCGTCCGGGCAACTGCGGCCTGAAGTCCAGGCTTATGCGCGGCAGTTGGCGGCCGACCGCGGCCTGCGGGTCGATGCGGTGGTCAGCGCGCTGTCGGGCGCCCGCTATAGCGAGACCGTGGCGCGCCTGATCGCGCCGGCCCCCGGCAAGAAGATATCGCGCAGCTGGATCACCTACCGGTCGCGCGTGGTCGAACCCAAGACCATAGGTTGGGGGGTCACGTTCTGGCAGGAAAACCATGATTCGCTGGACCGCGCCGCGCAGCGCTTCGGCGTGCCGGCCTCGGTCATCGTCGCCATCATAGGGGTGGAGACGCGCTATGGCCGCAATATGGGCAGCTTCCGCGTACTGGACTCACTGTCGACATTGGCCTTCGATTATCCGGATCCCGCCAAGCCCGAGCGCGCGCAGATGTTCCGCGACCAGCTCAGCGATTTCCTGACCCTGGTGATGCAGGGCAAGCTGGATTTGCAGACGCGCGGGTCCTATGCGGGTGCCATCGGCATGCCGCAATTCATGCCGGGCAGCGTGATGCGCTATGCCATCGATGGCGATGGGACGGGGCATATCGATCTGGCCAACAGTCCCAACGATGCGATTCTGTCGGTCGGCAACTTCCTGATGGAGCATGGCTGGCAGCGGGGGTTGCCGGTATTCGCGCCGGTGGCGTTACCGGCCGATCCTTCGACCCTGGTCGATGGGGGGCTGAAGCCGCAACGCGACTGGCGCGGCTTGCAGGCCGCCGGCGCGGCGGCGCGCCCGGTCACGACGTCGACGGGGGTTGGCAACGCCTGGCAGCAGGGGCCGCTGGGGGTGATCGACCTGCCGGAGGAATCGGCCGGTACCGCGGAGTACCGGACCGCGACGGTGAATTTCTTTGCTTTGACGCAGTACAACCGGAGTTACTTCTATGCCACGTCGGTGGCGGATCTGGCGGAGGCTGTGCGGCAAAGGATGAATCTTGTCGCTGGACGGTAGGCCAGGGGTCGCAGGGATCCTGCTGCGCCACGGATTCCTGACCCGGGAAAATTGGAAGAGTTTTAAATATGAAATCCCTAAAGGGATTTCATATTTTTCAGGGGCGAGACCCCAAGACTTTGCGTGGACAGTCCTCCGCCCCAGGCAAGCCTAAAGCCTTGAATAGAAAAATCCATAGCCCCGCGATCCCCTAGCAGCCGTTGAACACACCGGTCGACAGGTACCGGTCACCGCGGTCACAGACGATGAATACGATCGTGGCGTTTTCCACGCGGGCGGACACGTTCATGGCGGCGACCAAGGCACCTGCCGACGAGATGCCGCCGAAGATCCCCTCTTCCGCCGCCAGCCGGCGCGCCATGACTTCGGCGTCGACCTGCACGATGGACTCGTAGCCATCGACACGGCTGCGGTCGAAAATGGCCGGCAGATACGCTTCCGGCCATTTGCGGATGCCCGGTATCTGCGACCCCTCGGCCGGCTGCGCACCGATCACCTGGATGGCGGCATTCTTCGACTTCAAATAGGTCGACACCCCCATGATGGTGCCCGTGGTGCCCATGGCACTGACGAAGTGCGTGATGCGCCCGCCAGTCTGCGTCCACAACTCCGGCCCGGTGCCTTCGATGTGCGCGCGCGGATTGTCAGGATTGGCGAACTGGTCCAATACCTTACCCTTGCCTTCGCTTTGCATGGCCAGCGCCAGATCGCGCGCGTACTCCATGCCCCCCTTGTCGGCCGGCGTCAGGATAAGTTGCGCACCGTAGGCAGCCATCGCGGCGCGACGCTCCACCGACAGGTTGTCCGGCATGATGAGAATCATGCGGTACCCACGCATCGCCGCGACCATGGCCAAGGCAATACCCGTGTTGCCGCTGGTGGCCTCGATCAGGGTATCGCCCGGCTGGATTTCACCGCGCGCCTCGGCGTGGCTGATCATGGACAAGGCCGGCCGGTCCTTGACGGAACCGGCCGGGTTATTGCCTTCCAGCTTGGCCAGGATGACATTGCCTCGCGCGTCATTGTCGGCGCCCGGAATGCGTTGCAGACGGACCAGCGGCGTATTGCCGACGGTCTGCTCGATAGTGGGGTAGGTAGCGGAGTTCATCCCAGGAATATACCCGCCCCCGCGAATGCCGCAACAGATGGCCGCAACGCTGCCAGGGGTACCGCCGTTGCGGCCGGCCGCTGCCCCGGCGCCGATACTCGAACCGGCCTCTTGCAGCATCTTCTTGCAGCTTCTTCTTGCAGTGGCCTCTTGCAGCTCCCCTTGCAGTGGCCTCTTGCAGCTCGCCTTGCAGTGGCCTCTTGCGGCTCCCCCTTGCAGCGGCCTCTTGCAACGCCCCGTTCAGGACCGGCCGCTGCCCCGTCGCGCGCCTTGCCGTCCCGCACGACCCGCGGGCTTGGCTGGCTCGGCCCCCGCGCCGCCGGCAGCGCCAGGCTCCGTTCCTGCGGGCCCCCCGGGCTGGCTGGTGCCCGTGGCGGCACCTGCCCCGGCGCCTATGCTCAAGCCGGCATCCTTCAGCGCGCGCGCTTTTTTAGCGCCTATCCCCCGCACACGGTCGGACAGGTCCTCCAATGACTGGAAATTACCGCCGCGCTGGCGCTCGTGAATGATGATGGCGGCCGTCTTCGGCCCCACCCCACGCAAGGTTTGCAATTGCTCCGCCGTCGCGCTGTTGACGTCCAGCGCCAACGCGGACGCCGCCGTCAGCGACATGCCAGCCGCCAACGCCAGCATGCCCAGCCGGCGCCCCCAATGCCTGGCCGTCCTGCGCCCGGCCGCGGGCGCGCGCACCGAGCGAGCCCAGGCGGCGCGAAGCGCCTTGGCACCGGCCGAGGTGCCACTCGCGGACACAGGCGCCAGCGCGGCGTTCGCTGCAGCGTCGACAACAGGCGCGCCCTCAGGCGCCAAAGAAACAGCAACGGGATTATGCAGAAAAGGGTTCATGAACGTCTCCTGGGCAAGCACCGGACACAGCCGGACACTGCCCGCAAGGTGAAAAAAATGGCGACGTGCCTCATGCACGCCGCCATTCATCTTGCGCTGACCTGAAGCGCCGCAAGGCCTTCAGTCAGCAAAACATCCATGCGGAAGACTACGCGGTCTTGCCCTTGCCGCGCTCGCGCCAATAGCGCACATACTCCGCCACGCCCGTCTGCACGTCGCGCATCGGCTGCGTAAACCCCGCGGCAACCAGGCGCGTCGTATCCGCCTGCGTGAAGCTTTGATAGCGCCCCTTCAAATCCTCCGGGAAGGGGATATAGCGGATCAAGCCCTGCGCCACCAGCGCTTCCAAAGGCTGCGCCGCGTGCCCCTGCTCGGCCAGCAAGGTATTGACCACCGCCGCCGCCACATCGTTGAAAGGCTGTGCCCGGCCCGTGCCGCAATTGAAAATGCCCGACTTGCCCGGATTGTCCAGGAAGTGCAGGTTGACCGCGACCACATCCTCGACCGAGATGAAGTCCCGGCTCTGCCCGCCGTTCTCGTAACCATCCCAGCCCTCGAACAGGCGCACATGCCCTTCGGCCAGGAACTGGTTCATGTTGTGGAAAGCCACCGACGCCATGCGCCCCTTGTGCTGCTCATGCGGGCCATAGACATTGAAATACCGCAAGCCCACCACCTGGGCGGTCAGCGCATGCAAGCGCGTGCGCAACACCTGATCGAACAGCAGCTTGGAATAACCGTAGACATTCAGCGGCGCTTCGTTGGCCGGATCCTCGACGTAAGCCGTCGGCGATCCGTAGGTGGCCGCCGACGACGCGTACAGGAAAGGCACGCACTGCGTCTGGCAATACTCGAACAACTCGCGGGTGACGCGATAGTTGTTGTCCATCATGTAGTGGCCATTGCGCTCGGTGGTGTCCGAGCAGGCGCCCTGATGCAGCACCGCGCGCAATTCCGGCAGATCACCGGCCAGCACGCGGCTGCGGAATTCGTCCTTGTGAAGATAGTCGGCGATCTGGCAATCGACCAGATTGACGAACTTGTCGCCTTCGGTCAGATCGTCCACCGCGATGATGTCGCGCACGCCACGGCGGTTGAGCCCCCGTACCAGATTGCTGCCGATGAAGCCGGCCGCGCCAGTCACTACGATCATGATAATTCTCCCAATTCCTGCGCACTGACGGTGGACGTGCCCAGCTTGCCGACCACGATGCCGCCCGCGCGGTTGGCCCAGCGCATGGCATCGGGCCAGTCCATGCCCACCGCGCGCGTCACCGCCAGCGTGGCCAGCACGGTGTCGCCCGCGCCCGACACGTCGAACACTTCATGCGCCTGCGCATCCACATGCTCGCGGCCAGCACCGGTGAACAAGGTCATGCCCTGCTCGGATCGCGTCACCAGCAAGGCTTCCAATTGCAGCTCGCCGCGCAGCCGCTGGGCGCGCTCGTCCAGGTCCGCTTCCGACTGCCAACGTCCCACTGCCTGCTGCATTTCCGAACGGTTGGGCGTGACCAGGGTGGCACCCTGGTAAGGGACGTAGTTATCACCCTTGGGATCGACCAGCACCGGCACGCCGGCCGCGCGCGCGGCGGCGATCAAGCCCTGGACCCGCGTCAGCGTGCCCTTGGCGTAGTCCGACAACACCACCACGTCATGCCCGGCCAGATGGCTCGCCACTTCGGCATCGATGTCGTCCAGCGCAGCGGCGCCCGGATGCTCCTCGAAATCGACGCGCAGCAGTTGCTGCTGGCGGCCCAGCACGCGCATCTTCAGCGTGGTCGGCAGGGCAGCATCGGCGACCAGCGCCGCCTGGATGCCCGCCTCGCTGGCCAGCCGCTCGATACACTGGCCCGCCTCGTCGCTGCCGACGATGCCCACCAGGGTCGCCTGTGCGCCCAAGGCCACGATATTGCGCGCCACGTTGGCGGCACCGCCCAGGCGGTCTTCGCGGCGCGCCACGCGCACCACGGGTACCGGCGCTTCCGGCGAAATACGTTCGACTTCGCCGAACCAGTAACGGTCCAGCATCACATCACCGACCACCAGGATGCGGCGGGCGGCGATGGCGTCCACGGGAAAAGTGCTCATTCCAATTCTTCCATCCGGCGCGGCGAATACGTCTCCCAGGCGTTGCAGCCGGGACATTGCCAATAGTAGCGGCGCGCCTGGAATCCGCAATTGCGGCAGGCGTAGCGGTCCAGGCGCTGGGTGTGCTTATGGATCAGGCTGCGCAGCAAGGTCAGGTCGGCGCCCGGGACAGGGCTGGGGCTGGCATCCCCCTCCCCGCCCGCGGCGGACAGTTCGGCCTCCAGCAGACGATCCAGGCCCAGCAGCGACGGATGCAGGCGTAAGGCGCCGCGGGCAAACGCCCAGGCCGTTTCCGAGCCGCGTTGTGCCCGCAATTCGCGGAACACAATGTTGAACAGGTCCAGGGAAGGATGCTGGGTGTACTGCTTTTGCAGCAGATCCAGGGCCTCGACCGACTCACCCGCCTGGCGGTAGCTTTCCAGCAGCGCCTCGGCCACCAGGCCGGCGAATTCCGGCTCATCGGTGAGCACGGATTCCAGATGCATGCGTTGCAGCTTGGTATTGCCTTCCAGGCGCGCCAGCGCCGCCCGCAGCATGGCGATGCGCACGCGCGAAGCCTTGCTGGCGACATGGCCCTTGGCGGAGACATTAGCGGCATGGTCGGCGGCATCCAGTGCCACCAGCACGGCGTCGGTGTTGGGCGGCTTCTGCGACAGCGCGTGCTGCGCCTGCTCGCAGTGATAATGCACCAATTGCGGCACCGGCTCGTCGACCAGGCCGCGCAAGGTCTTGACCGCTTCGATGGCGCGCGGCCAATCGTGTTCGGACTCGTAGATGCGAATGAGCGACCGCAAGGCGTCCAGGGCATAGCGGCTGTCGCCCAGGGACTTGAAGCCGGCTTCGGCGCGGTCCAGCATGCCCGCCTTGAGAAAATCCTGCGCCAGCTCGTGCTGGGCGTGCTCGCGCTCCGCCGTGGGCAGATCGGCGCGATTCAACAGGCTCTGGTGCACCCGGATGGCCCGTTCCATCTCGCCGCGGCGGCGGAACAGGCTGCCCAAGGCGAAGTGCAGCTCGGTGGTTTCGGGGTCGAGCTTGGCAACCTCGACGAAGGCGTCGATGGCGCGGTCCGGCTCTTCATTGAGCAGGAAGTTCAAGCCACGGAAATAGGAGTCAGGCAGGACTCGGGTTTCCGACAACATCTGCCGGATATCGAACCGTGCCGCCAGCCAGCCCAGGGCAAACAGGACCGGGACGAAAATCAACCACCAGGGTTCAAAATCCACGATGCGCGCTCTCGCAACAAAAAGGGACTACACGCGCGCAGGCGCGTCGCGATAAAAAAGGAGCCGGCAATCAGGCAACCGGCAATCAAAGCGGCGACATCGGCGCAATGGTTTCCGGCGCCACCTGGGCAGGCACCTGCTGGCCATTGACGGCCGCCTGGATACGATCCAGTTCGCGGCGCAGGCGCTGCGCTTCACGGCGGCGGCGCATCGACGCGGGCACTGTCAGCAACAGGCCGAACAAAGCACCGACGACGAAGGTGATCAGCATGACCACGATCAGCGGTACATCCTGCACGACGAAGTCGTTATAGAAATTCACGGCGACCGGATTGGTGTTCTTCAGTGCGAACATCAGCACCACGACAAACACAATCAATCTCAGGGCCCAGATCAGGTAGCGCATGGCGCATGCTCCAGCAAACAGCGGAACCGGTGATTGTAAGCGAAGCGCAAAAATCGAGGGGGCCGGTCGGCCCGCGGTCGCTTCCCGTTCGCCCAAAACAAAAGACCCCGAATGGGGTCTTCTGTTCTTGAGACGACAAGACGGGGGCGGACCACCCGTTTGGCTATGCCACCAGCTCAATGCATGGCATGCAGGTCCAGGGCCGACGGTACTGAATCGGACGAGCCTTCCGAAGAAGACTTGCCGCCCGGCTCCGCGGGATCGGCCACCAGATCGACGCGCTCGCGCAATTCCTTACCCGCCTTGAAGTGTGGCACCTGCTTGCCAGGCACCAGCACTTGTTCGCCGGACTTCGGATTACGGCCCACACGCGGCGACCGCTGCGACAACGAGAAACTGCCGAAACCGCGGATCTCGATGCGCTGACCCGAGGCTAGCGCCTGGGCCATCGCATCCAGCATGGTCTTGACAGCGTAGACGATGTCACGCCCGGCCAACTGCGGATAGCGAGCCGCCAAGGCGGTGATCAGCTCCGACTTGGTCACGTGGCATTAACCGTCGTTGCGCTGTTGGTCCAGCTTGGCCTTCAGCAGAGCACCCAGGTTGGTGGTGCCCGACGAAGCGCTGGCATCCGACATACGCTGCAGGGTATCGGCGGTTTCGGCGTTGTCACGAGCCTTGATCGACAACTGGATCGAACGCGTCTTGCGGTCGATGTTGATGATCATGGCGTCGATGTTGTCACCGGCGTTCATCACGGTCGTCGCGTCTTCCACACGGCCAGCGGACATTTCCGAAGCACGCAGGTAGCCTTCGACGTCCACCGACAGGGTCACAACCGCGCCCTTGGCTTCGACCGACTTGACGGTACCCGGAACCACGGCGCCCTTGTCGTAGGTGGCAACGAAGTTATTGAAGGGGTCGCCTTCCAGCTGCTTGATGCCCAGCGAGATGCGTTCCTTGTCGGTATCGATGCCCAGAACCACGGCTTCGATCTCGTCGCCCTTCTTGAAGTTGCGCACGGCTTCTTCGCCGGTTTCCGTCCACGACAGGTCGGACAGGTGAACCAGGCCATCGATGCCGCCGGGCAGGCCGACGAACACGCCGAAGTCGGTGATCGACTTGATCGCGCCCGAAACCTTGTCACCGCGCTTGAAGTTCGTGGCGAACTCTTCCCACGGATTCTGGCGGCACTGCTTCATGCCCAGGGAGATACGGCGACGGTCTTCGTCGATTTCCAGGACCATGACTTCGACTTCTTCGCCCAAGGTGACAACCTTGCGCGGATCGACGTTCTTGTTGGTCCAGTCCATTTCCGAAACGTGCACCAGGCCTTCGATGCCGGCTTCCACTTCGACGAACGCGCCGTAGTCGGTCAGGTTCGTGACCTTGCCGAACAGGCGGGTGCCTTGCGGGTAACGACGGGCCAGGCCCACCCACGGATCTTCGCCCAGCTGCTTGACGCCCAGCGAGACGCGGCTCTTTTCCTGGTCGAACTTGAGGACCTTGGCTTCGACTTCCTGACCCACTTGCAGGACTTCGGAGGGGTGACGCACACGGCGCCAGGCCATGTCGGTGATGTGCAACAGACCATCGATGCCGCCCAGGTCGACGAACGCGCCGTAGTCGGTGATGTTCTTGACCACGCCCTTGACCACGGCACCTTCGTGCAGGGTTTCGAGCAGCTTTTGACGCTCTTCGCCCATGCTGGCTTCCAGCACTTGACGACGCGACAACACAACGTTGTTGCGCTTGCGATCGAGCTTGATGACCTTGAATTCCAGGGTCTTGCCTTCGTACGGCGTGGTGTCCTTGACGGGACGCAGGTCGACCAGCGAGCCGGGCAGGAACGCGCGGATGCCGTTGGTCATGACCGTCAGGCCGCCCTTCACCTTGCCGGTGATGGTGCCGGTAACCAGTTCGCCGTTTTCGAGGGCTTGTTCCAGTTGCAGCCAGGCCGACAGGCGCTTGGCGCGGTCACGCGACAAGATGGTGTCGCCGTAGCCGTTTTCGAGCGAGTCGATGGCCACCGAGACGTAGTCGCCCGGTTGCACTTCGAGTTCGCCCTGATCGTTCAGGAACTCTTCCAGGGGGATCAGCGCTTCGGACTTCAGGCCGGCGTTGACGACGACGAAATTGTGGTCGATGCGAACGACTTCCGCGCTGATGACCTCACCGGACTTCATGTCCTGGTTTTGGAGGCTTTGAGCGAACAGGTCGGCAAAGCTTTCGCCGCCGGAGGTGTTGGGAAGAGATGACATTAAGGTTAGGTCCATAGGCCCGGGATTGAGCCAGGTTGAGAGCACGCCATCCCGCAAAATCCGAGACAGCGGAGTTGAACAATTCCATCGTTGGCGGCCGGCGAATACCGGGGTGCGCCGCTGATGGCACAGGTACTACTACGATCTACAGCAAAGCAGAAAAACCAGCGCGGCGGCAATCACAAAGTCGCTTCGACCACATCGATCGGACCGTACGAATACGCGGTACGGGTCGAAGCATCGATCAGGACTTTGCCGGGGCCTTGGCCCGCCAGAGTTCCAGAATGGCCTGCACGGTCTCCTGCGCGGTCATCCTGGACGAATCCAGTGTGTGGGCATCGGCTGCCGCGGCCAAAGGCGCCACGGCTCGCTGGGTATCTCGCGCGTCACGCTCTCGCATATCACGCAGAAGGTCTTGCAATTTAGCAGAAATACCCTTTTCCATCAACTGCTTACGCCGCCTTTCCGCGCGCGCGTTGACGTCGGCCACCAGGAACACTTTCAGGGCGGCGTCGGGAAATACAACCGTCCCCATATCGCGGCCGTCGGCCACCAGGCCCGGCGCACGGCGAAACGCGCGCTGGCGCTCGAGCAGCGCCTGGCGCACCGAACTGAAGGCCGCCACCTGGGAGGCGAAGTTGCCCACCTGCTCCTGGCGGATATCGAGGCCGGCCTCATGGCCTTCCAGATAGATGTGGCCCCCGTCGAAGCGCACGTCCAGCGCTTCGGCCACGGCCGCCACGCCCTGCTCATCCGTGGCAGCGATGCCGCGCCGCAGGCTCGCCAGCGCGGTCAGGCGGTACAGGGCGCCGCTGTCCAGCACGGCCCAGCCCAGCCGGCGCGCCACGCCGTGGGCGACGGTGCCCTTGCCCGACGCCGTCGGACCGTCGATGGTGATCACAGGCGCGAGTACGTCGCTCATGGTTGCCCCCCGGATTGCTCCGCGCTGTCGACGCCGCTGACCAAGTCCGCGTAGACGTCGAAATAGGTCGGGAAAGTCTTGCTGACGCAGCCCGGATCCAGAATGCGCACGGCGGCCGGCCCGAATGCGGCCAAGGACATGCTCATGGCCATGCGGTGATCATCCCACGTGCCGATGTGCGCGTCACGCCAGTCGTCACGGGCGGGCGGCGTCACGCGCAACCAATCCGGGCCGGATTCGACCTGGGCACCGAGCTTCTCCAGCTCGGTCTGCATGGCGTGGATGCGGTCGGTCTCCTTGACGCGCCAGCTGCCGATATTGCGCAGCCGGCACGGGCCGTCGGCGAACAGCGCCAATGCCGCGGCCGTCATGGCGGCGTCGGGGATCAGGTTGAAATCGGCATCGAAGGCGCGCAGCTTGCCGCCGCTGGCCGCGTGCACGCCACTGGCCTCGATCCAATCCGGCCCGGCCTCGATGTGCACGCCCATGGCTTCCAGCGTATCGGCAAAGGCGATATCGCCCTGGATACTGTCGCGGCCCACGCCGGTGACACGCACCGGGCCGCCGCCGACGGCGCCCAGCGCCAGGAAATACGACGCGGACGAAGCGTCGCCCTCGACCGCGATGCGGCCAGGACTGACATAGCGCGCCTGCGCCGGCACGGTGAAGCGATTCCAGCCCGCGCGCTCGACCTGCACGCCGTAGCGCGCCATCAGGTTGAGCGTGATTTCGATATAAGGCTTGGAGATCAGCTCGCCGACAATGTCGATGACCAGGGGCTGGCCGGTGGTCGCCGTGAGAATGGGCGAAGCCAGCAGCAAGGCGGTCAGGAACTGGCTGGACACATTGCCCGGCACCCGCGCGGCCTGGCCGGCGCGCAGCTGGGCCGCGCCGATACGCAGCGGCGGATAGCCTTCCTGCCCGGTGTATTCGATGTCGGCGCCCAGCTCGCGCAAAGCCTCCACCAAATCGCCAATGGGACGTTCGTGCATGCGCGGCACGCCGGACATGCGGTAATCGCCGCCCATCAAGGCCAGCGCCGCGGTCAGGGGCCGCATGGCGGTGCCCGCATTGCCCAGGAACAGATCGGCCGCGGCCACCGGAAAGCGCCCGGCGCCCTGCACCGTCACGCGCCC
This sequence comes from Bordetella sp. LUAb4, assembly GCF_021325795.1. Taxonomy (GTDB): domain Bacteria; phylum Pseudomonadota; class Gammaproteobacteria; order Burkholderiales; family Burkholderiaceae_B; genus Bordetella_C. Next base: position 133,790 of record NZ_JAHPZX010000006.1, read on the forward strand.
TTCACCGTGTTCCTGCAGGCCCACGCCCAGCGCGCGCAGCGCCGCCAGCATGACCCGGGTGTCGTCGGAATCCAGCAGGCCGGTGATTTCGGTGGTGCCCTGCGCCAGGGCGGCCAGCAGCAGCACGCGGTTCGAAATACTCTTGGAACCCGGCATGGCGACCACGCCGCGCGCGTCTTCGGCGTGCGGCAGATCCAGATAAGACAGACTACTCATTTCGTATTCCCCAGGCGCCAACCGCGCCGGCAGAGCGCGGCTTCTTCCAGCAGCACCTCCAGGGCGGCGCCATCGCGCTGCTCCAGGGCGTGCTCGGCGTCGTCCAGCACGGCGCGCAGCGCGGCCAGCTCGGTCAACATCGCCTCGCGGTTGGACAGAAAAATGTCGCGCCACATTTCCGTCGATCCCGCGGCGATGCGGGTGAAGTCGCGGAAACCCGAACCGGCCAGCGCCAGCCGCTCGGCGGCGTCCGCGCTACGTGCTACCTGCGCTACGTAGACCGATGCCAGGAAATGCGGCATGTGGCTGACCGAACCCAGCACCCGATCGTGCGCCTGTACGTCCATTTCGCGCACGTGGGCGCCGCAGGCTTCCCACGACGCACGCACCCGGGCGACGTCGGCGGGCGCGTTTTCCGCCAAGGGGGTGAGGATGACATTGCGGCCGGCATACAACTCGCCGTCCGCGGCGTCGGGGCCGACACGTTCACCGCCGGCGATGGGATGGCCCGGCACGAAGCAGGCGATGCGATCCCCCAGGGCGGCGCGCGCGGCTTGCACCACTTCGGCCTTGGTACTGCCGGCATCGGTGATGACCACGCCGGGCTTCAAATGGGGGCGCATCTCCGCCAGCACTTTGGCCATGGCACCGACCGGCGCCGCCAGCATGATGACGTCGGCCTGCGCCGCCGCTTCGGCCGCCGTGGCGGTGTCATCGATCAGGCCCAGTTCATAGGCCCGCGTCAGGGATTGCGCATTACGGCCCACGCCGAGCACGCGGCCGACATGGCCGGCACGGCGCAGGGCCGCCGCATAGGAGCCGCCGATCAGGCCGACACCGACCACCGCCAGCAGCGGAATCGCCGGCCGTACGTCACCCGAGGGCTCGACCACCCGGATCACCCCCGGCGCGGCCCCGGCAACGTTGTTGAAGGAATCGCCAGCGGGCGGCCGGGCGGCTTTGCTCATGATTTCAGAATCTGCTTGAGCGCCGCGATGAACGTTTCGTTCTCTTCCGGCAAGCCAATGCTGACGCGCAGGAATTCCGGCAGGCCATCACCGGCCACCGGGCGCACGATGACGCCGCGTTTGAGCAGTTCCAGGTTGATACGGGGGGCATCGCCCACGTGCACCAGCACGAAATTGCCAAAGCTGGGCACGTACTTCAGGCCCAGCGCGTCGAAGGCCTGGCACAACTGCGCCTTGCCTTCCTTGTTGACCTGGTAGGAACGTTCCTGGAAGTCGGTATCCGCCAGCGACGCGATCGCGGCCGCCTGCGCCAGCGAGTTCACGTTGAACGGTTGGCGCACGCGGTTGAGGATGTCGGTCAGCCCAGGCTGCGCGGCGGCAAAGCCCACGCGCAGCCCCGCCAGGCCATAGGCCTTGGAGAAAGTGCGCGACACCACCAGGTTGGGGAAACGCTTCACCCACGTGGTGCTGTCGAAGCGCAGCTCCGGCTCCAGATATTCGTTGTAAGCCTCGTCCAGCACCACCACCACGCGATTGCCGTGGCGGGCATGGACCTGCTCCAGGAAGGCCTCGATACGCGCGGCCGGCTGGAACGTGCCGGTGGGATTGTTCGGGTTGGCGATGAAGACGACGCGCGTATCCGGCTCGATGGCCGCCAGCATGGCGTCCAGGTCATGGCCGTAATCGCGCGCCGGCACCACGATATGGCGGGCACCGCGTGCTTGCGTCGCCAGGCGATAGACCGCGAAGGAGTGCTGCGCGTAGACCGCCGACGTGCCCGCGTCCAGCAAGGCCAGGGCCACCAGTTCGAGGATGTCGTTGGAGCCATTGCCCAGGGTGATCCATTCCAGCGGCAGGTTGTAGCGCTTGGACAGGGCCGACTTCAGATCGAAGCCGTTGGGATCGGGATAGCGGCCCAGGCCGCCCACCAGCTTGAGCATGGCCTGGCGCGCCGAGTCGGGAATGCCCAGCGGGTTTTCGTTGGACGCCAGTTTGACGATGCGCGCCGGGTCCAGCCCGAATTCGCGCGCCAGCTCCTCGATCGGCTTGCCGGCCTGATAGGGAGCGATGGCGGTGACATGCGCGGGGGCGTCGTAGGTTTTGTGATCGGTCGTCATGGACTTGCTTCGAATAGGAAACGGACAGACGGTGTCGAAAATGATTGCCGGATACCGCAGTGGTCGAACACCGCGGTTGTCGAATACCGCTATTGCGCCGGATAGGAACCCAGCAGCTTGAAAAACGCCGCTTGCGCCTGCAGGGTCGAGAAAGCCTGCGCCACGTGGGCTTCACCTGAGTGACCCAGAACGTCGACGTAGAAATAGTATTCCCACTGCCCCGTGCGCGCCGGCCGCGATTCGAAGCGCGTCATCGACACCTTGTTCTCGGCCAGTGGCGCGAGCATGTCATACACCGCTCCCGCGCGATTGGGCACGGCCAGGATCAGGCTGCTCTTGTCCTTGCCGGTGGGCAGCGTAGCGATATTACCCAGCACCAGGAAACGCGTCCGGTTCTGCGCATCGTCCTGGATGCCGGCGCTGACGACCTGCAGGCCCCAGGTGGCGGCCGCGGACTCGCCCGCGATGGCGGCAACCGTGGGGTCTTGCGAAGCCACGCGCGCGGCTTCGGCATTGCTTGCCGCCGCGGCTCGCGCCAGTTGCGGATGATTGCGATTGAGCCAGCCCTGGCACTGCGCCAGCGACTGCGGATGGGCCATGATGGTACGCACACCTTCCATCGAACCGCTCTGGGTCATCAGGCAATGGCGTATCAACAGCGAACGCTCGCCCATCACTTTCAGAGGCGTGTTCAGCAGCAGGTCCAGGGTGCGATTGACGGCGCCTTCGGTGGAGTTCTCCACCGGCACCACGCCGACGTCGGCCTGCCCCGCCTCGACGGCGCGGAAGACCTCATCGAAAGACGGGCAGGCCAGCTTGTTGACCGCATGGCCGAACTGCTCCATCGCGGCCTGTTCCGAATAGGAGCCCTCCGGCCCCAGGAACGCCACGGTAAGGCCCTTCTCCAGGCCCCGGCACGCCGAGATGATTTCGGTCCACAAGGCCGACACCGCGGCACCGGGCAAAGGTCCCTGGTTCAGTCCCTGCAGGCGCCGGATCACTTCGGCTTCGCGGTCGGGACGCAACACCGGGCCGTCCGCATGGAAGGCGTGCTTGACGTCGCCCACTTCCTGCGCCGTACGGGCCCGCTGCGTCAGCAGGTCGAGAATCTGCGCGTCGATCGAATCGATGCGTTCGCGCAAAGGTTTCAATTTGGCGGCGAGGGCTTCATCCATGGCGTTGCTCGAAATCACGCAGGTAGGCGACCAGATCCTGCACCGCCTGCAGCGGCACAGCGTTGTAGATGGAGGCGCGCATGCCGCCCACGCTCTTGTGCCCCTTCAGCGCCAGCAAACCCGCCGCTTCGGCGCCTTTCAGGAAGGCATCGTTGAGCGATTCGTCGCGCAGGATGAAAGGCACGTTCATGCGCGAACGCACGGGACCGTGAATCGGATTGCGATAAAAGGACGATTGGTCCAGATAGTTGTACAGCAGCTCGGCCTTGGCGATATTGGCCTGTTCCAAGGCCTGCACGCCACCTTGCGCCTTGATCCACTTGAAGACCAGGCCGGCGATATAGATCGCGTAGGTGGGCGGCGTGTTGTAGCGCGAATGCTCAGCCGCGACATTGGCGTAGTCGAAGGCCGACGGGCAAATGGGCAGGGCATGGCCGATCAGGTCGCGCCTCACCATCATGATGGTGACGCCGGCCGGGCCCGCGTTCTTCTGCGCGCCAGCGAAAACCAATCCGGCGCGCGTCACGTCCATCGGACGCGACAGGAAGTGCGACGAGGCATCGACCACCAGCGGTACATCCGGCGCGCCCAGGCTTGCCGGCGTGGGCCAGTCGTTGAACTCGACGCCACCTATGGTTTCATTGCTGCAGAAGTGCAGATACTCCGCATCCTTGCGCACCTGCCACGTATCGACAGCGGGCACCCAGGTCCAGGGCTTGAACGCCTGGCCATCCAGCGTGGTTTCGCTGCCGCTGCTGGCGGCGACGGCAATGTCGCCGTAGCGCAACGCTTCTTTCTGCGACTTCACCGACCATTGGCCGGTCAGCACGAAATCCGCCTTGTTGGTGCCGCGGCGATTGATCAGGTTCATCGGGATGATGGCGTTCTCACCCGACGCGCCGCCCTGCATGAACAGGATGGCGTAGTCGGACGGCACGCCCAGCAACTCGCGCAGGTCGGCTTCCGCTTCGTCGCAGATTTGCACGAACTGCTTGCCGCGGTGGCTCATCTCCATGACCGACATGCCGCTGCCGTGCCAGTCGAGCATTTCCTCGGCGGCCTGCCGCAACACCGCCTCCGGCAAAGCCGAAGGTCCCGCTGAAAAATTCCAGGGACGACTCATCATTCTTCCGTAGGTTCCGAAGGATCGGTATCCGGCACGTCGCCGGGCGCCGCACTATCCGCGGCGCCATCCGCCGCCGCGTCACCATTCGCGCCATCCTCGCCTTCCGCTTCCAGATCGACGTCGGCGTCGCTCTCGACCACACGCCGCACACCCGACAGATGGCTGCCGTCGTCGACGCTGATCAGCGTCACGCCCTGGGTGGCGCGGCCCATTTCGCGGATTTCCGACACGCGGGTGCGCACCAGCACGCCGCCCGTGGTGATCAGCATGATTTCGTCGCTGGTATTGACCAGGACCGCGCCGACCACCTTGCCGTTACGCGAGCTGGTCTGGATGGCGATCATGCCCTTCGTACCGCGGCCATGGCGGGTGTATTCGATGATCGGCGTACGCTTGCCGTAGCCATTTTCCGTGGCGGTCAGCACGCTCTGCGCTTCGTCGCCGGCAACCAGCATGGCGATCACCGCCTGGCCGTCTTCCAGCATCATGCCGCGCACACCGCGGGCATTGCGGCCCATCGGGCGCACGTCGTTCTCGTCAAAGCGCACGGCCTTGCCGGAATCGGAGAACATCATGACGTCATGCTTGCCGTCGGTCAGGTCGGCACCGATGAGGAAGTCACCCTCGTCCAGGTCCACCGCGATAATGCCGGCCTTGCGCGGGTTGGAGAAATCCGACAACGGCGTCTTCTTCACCGTACCGCGCGACGTCGCCATGAACACGTAGTGATCTTCGCTGAACTCCTTGACCGGCAGCACGACGTTGACCTTCTCGCCGTCAGCCAGCGGGAACATGTTGACGATGGGCTTGCCGCGCGAACCGCGCGTCCCCTGCGGCACTTCCCACACCTTCAGCCAATAGACCCGGCCGCGGTTGGAGAAGCACAACAGGTAGTTGTGAGTGTTGGCGATGAACAACTGGTCGATCCAGTCGTCTTCCTTCATGGCCGTGGCCTGCTTGCCGCGTCCGCCGCGCTTTTGCGAGCGGTATTCGGACAGCGGCTGGCTCTTGATGTAGCCGCCATGCGACAACGTCACCACCATGTCGGTGGGCGTGATCAGGTCTTCGGTATCCAGTTCGGTGGCGTTCATCTCGATTTCCGAACGCCGTTCGTCCTTGGCGCCGGTGCCGAACTCGGCCTTGATGGCCTGCAGCTCGTCGCTGATGATCGTGGTGATACGTTCCGATTTGGCGAGGATATCCAGCAGATCGGCGATGTTCGCCATCACTTCCTTGTACTCGCCGACGATCTTGTCCTGCTCCAGACCGGTCAAGCGTTGCAGGCGCATGTTCAGGATTTCCTGCGCCTGCGTGTCGCTCAGGGAATACATGCCATTGGCCTGCATGCCATACGAAGGCGACAGGCTTTCCGGACGATAGGCGGCGATGCCCCCAGGCGTGTCGCCGTCGGCCCGCTGCAACATCTCGCGCACCAGGGAGGAATCCCACGAACGCGCCATCAACTCCTGGCGCGCCACCGGCGGCGTCGGCGCCGCCTTGATGATCTCGATGAAATCATCGATGTTGGCCAGCGCCACCGCCAAGCCTTCCAGCACATGGCCGCGTTCGCGCGCCTTGCGCAGCTGGAACACGGTACGGCGCGTCACCACTTCGCGCCGGTGTTGCAGGAAGTACTCGACCATCTGCTTCAGGTTGAGCAGGCGTGGCTGGCCGTCGACCAGCGCCACCAGGTTCATCCCGAAGGTGTCCTGCAGCTGGGTATTCTTGTACAGATTGTTGAGCACCACCTCAGGCACTTCACCGCGCTTGAGCTCGATGACCAGGCGCATGCCGTCCTTGTCCGACTCGTCGCGGATATCGGAGATGCCCTCGATCTTCTTCTCGTTGACCAGCTCGGCAATACGTTCCTGCAGCGACTTCTTGTTGACCTGGAAGGGAATGGCGTCGACCACGATGGCCTGACGGTTGCCCTTTTCCATGTCCTCGAAGTGCGTCTTGGCGCGCATCACCACGCGGCCGCGGCCCGTGCGATAGCCTTCGCGCACGCCCGCCATGCCGTAGATGATGCCGCCCGTGGGGAAGTCGGGCGCCGGGATCAGCTCGATCAGCTCATCCACGGTGCACTCGGGGTTGCGCAGACAGTACAGGCAGCCGTCGACGACTTCCGACAGGTTGTGCGGCGGAATATTGGTGGCCATGCCCACCGCGATGCCGGAGCTGCCGTTGACCAGCAGGTTGGGCAAGCGGGACGGCAACAGCAGCGGTTCTTTTTCGCTGCCGTCGTAGTTGGGGCCGAAGTCCACGGTTTCCTGGTCGATGTCGGCCAGCAATTCATGGGCGATCTTGGCCAGGCGGATTTCGGTGTAACGCATCGCGGCGGCGTTATCGCCGTCGATGGAGCCGAAGTTGCCCTGCCCATCCACAAGCATGTAGCGCAGGGAGAAGTCCTGCGCCATTCGGACGATGGAGTCGTAGACCGCCTGGTCTCCGTGCGGGTGATATTTACCGATGACGTCGCCAACGATACGGGCCGACTTCTTGTAAGCCCGGTTCCAATCGTTGTTCAGCTCGTGCATCGCGAACAGAACCCGACGATGGACGGGTTTGAGGCCGTCGCGTACGTCTGGTAGTGCCCGCCCCACGATCACGCTCATTGCGTAATCGAGGTAGCTGCGGCGCATCTCTTCTTCCAGGGATATTGGAAGCGTTTCCTTGGCAAAGGAATCCATATATTTATACGTAGGGACGGAAGCTAAAAGGCGGGCACACCCCGAGGGGCGGCGAACAGGAAATTCTATCACTCCGCCGAAATTGGCCTGTCCTGACCATGGAGCGGGTGGCTCGGGAGGTGACATCACCCCGCTGCGGCGTGGGCTCGCCGCCGCCTGGGCCCCTCTTATATGAGCATTCTAAGTAAGCACCACATCAGCGCATTTCACGGGGCATTGACGGTGGCGTGTCTCCTTGCAGGCACCAGTTGGGGGCGCCGTGCGGACGCTGCCCGGGGCCTGGACGGAGCCTGAACGACGCTTGAGCGGAACTGGAACCGGGCCAGAACGACGCTTGAACGGGGCTGGAACGGGGCTAGAACGTGCTCGAGCGCGGGTTCAAGCGCCCGTTTTTCGCTAGCCGAGCCACCCGGCGGACCGCGCCCTCTTGCATGCGCTGGCGCCCTGTAACAAAATGCCGCTGCGCCGCCGACCTGCGTTTTGCCCTGCTTCGCCTGTTGCCTAAAACCAACAACGGGCCTGCCATGGGCGGCGAAATGGTCCTCTCGGACGTGAATGCGCCTGCCAGGGCACGACAAATGCCTTAAGATTGTTTCCAGCACGCAGGAAACCCAGTCGCGATTCCCTTGAAGTCGTTTTTGGCGTTGCTTATACTGGCCCCGTTTTCCTGATATGCGGCGGGGGTTCGCTGCGAGTCACTTATCCAGCTTCAAGCTCAACGAGGAGAAACATGAATAAACCCTCCAAATTCGCTCTGGCGCTTGCCTTTGCTGCCGTCACGGCCTCCGGTGCAGCCTCGGCCCAGACCGTCGACAACTGGCGCAATCCGTTCGGCAACGTCTGGAAGAACGGCACGAACGAACTGTGCTGGCGCGATGCGTTCTGGACCCCCGCTACCGGCGTCCCCGGTTGTGATGGCGTGCCGGTCGCTCAAGCCGCCAAGCCGGCCGCTCCCACCCCGATGGCAAGCAAGGTCGTCTTCAATGCCGACACCTTCTTTGACTTCGACAAGGCGACTCTGAAGCCGGAAGGCCGTCAACTGCTGGATCAAGTTGCTACGCAAGCTCGCAGCATCGATCTGGAAACCATCATCGCTGTCGGCCACACCGACTCGATCGGTACGGTTGCGTACAACCAGAAGCTGTCCGAACGCCGCGCCGCCGCGGTCAAGTCGTACCTGGTCAGCAAGGGCATCGATCCCAACCGTATCTACACGGAAGGCAAGGGCAAGAGCCAGCCCGTGGCGACGAACAAGACCAAAGAAGGTCGTGCTCAGAACCGCCGTGTGGAAATCGAGATCGTCGGTACCCGCAAGTAATTGCGAACACCGCCGTAGCGCCGGTCGCTACGAATCAAAGGCCTGTGCTTATAGCGCAGGCCTTTTTTTGTGCGCGCTTGGCGAAGCTGCCAGGGGCGCCTCTGGTGAAGAGAGTTTTGTTTGATTTTGGGGGGATCCCCCAAGCCTCCCTTCTTGGGCTAGCGCCCTTGTGGCCGACGCCCGAGATTGTTCGGGACGAACGTCCGGGCTCGGCTGGCGAAGAAAGTTTGTTTGATTTTGGGGGTCCCCCAGCCCTTTTTCTTGGGCTGGCGCCGATGGCCAACGCCGTGAAATTGCGGCGGATCCCAATGGCGCGCTTTCCTCGGCCGCAGGGGCGATAGCCCAGGAAAGGAGTGTTGGGGTCTCCCCCAACATTAGAAACATCCTTTCCGTCAGCAATGCTGGCCTCCCGCCCCTCGGATCAGCCCTCTATATAATTGATGGCTGAATTTTTCCCCGGATAGCGATGAGCACCTCTACTGAATCCCGTGTAAATGTCGACGAGGCCGAGTTGGCCAAGTTCAGTGCCCTGGCGGCGCGATGGTGGGATCCGGACAGCGAATTCGCACCGCTGCACGCCATCAATCCGCTGCGCCTGGGCTGGATCCAGGAGATCGCCGGCAGCCTGGCCGGCAGGCAAGTGCTGGACGTGGGCTGCGGCGGCGGGATTCTGGCCGAGAGCATGGCCGCCACCGGCGCCACGGTAACCGGCATCGACCTGGCGGAGAAATCGCTGAAAGTCGCCCGCCTGCATGGCCTGGAGTCTGGCGTGAAAGTGGAATACCGCGCCGTCCCGGTGGAAGACCTGGCGCGCGAGCAGCCCGAACGCTACGACGTCGTCACCTGCATGGAGATGCTGGAACACGTCCCCGACCCCGCCTCCATCGTGCGTGCCTGTGCCGACCTGGTCAAACCCGGCGGCCTGGTTTTTTTCTCGACCTTGAACCGCAATCCCAAGTCCTTCATGTACGCCATCGTCGGCGCCGAACATATCCTGCGGCTGCTGCCCCGCGGCACCCACAGCTACGAAAACTTCATCAAGCCCAGCGAACTGGCGGCCGCGGTGCGGCAGGCAGGCCTGACCGCCACCCGCATGGCAGGCATGCAGTACAACCCTTTCACCAAAATCTACGGGCTGTCCGGCGACACCTCGGTGAACTACCTGATGGCGACCCGCAAATGAAAGCATTGATCCTGTTCGACTTCGACGGCACGCTGGCCGACACCGCCCCCGACCTGGCGGCCGCCGCCAATCTGCAACGGACCAAGCGCGGGCTGGAGCCCATGGCTTACGAGCTGCTGCGCCCGGTGGCGTCCCAAGGCGCGCGCGGCTTGCTGCGTGTCGCGTTGGGCATGCAGCCGGATCACCCGGAATTCGAAGACGCCCGCACGCAGTTCCTGGCGGACTACGCCGCCAAGTCCACCGTCCACAGCACGCTGTTCCCAGGTATCCCAGAACTTCTGAACGACATCGAGGCGCGTGGCCATGCCTGGGGTATCGTCACCAACAAAGTCACGTATCTGGCCGAGCCGATCGTCGCCCATCTGGGATTGGCGCAAACCACGGCCGTCCTGGTCTGCGGTGACACGGTCGGCCGCGCCAAGCCCTACCCCGATCCGCTGCTGCACGCAGCCAAGGAGGCAGGCTACACGCCGGACCGTTGCGTCTACGTCGGCGACGATCTGCGCGATGTACAGGCCGCGCATGCGGCCGGCATGCCCGCCATCGCGGCGGGCTATGGCTATCTTGGCGGCGACGAGGACATCACGTTGTGGCAAGCCGATGCATGCGCGGACCGTCCCCAGGAACTGTGGGCGGCGATAGAAGGCCTGCTGCCCGCCGGCACCGCATAAGCGCCCCGCGCCGCCGCGTCCGCATTCAGCGCGTTCGCTCAGCCTCGCGCGGCACTCAGCGCGCTTGCGCTGCAACGCCGCGATTACTCGCCGCGACGGCCAGGTCAATCACCAGCGCCAGCACCATGGCGGCGGCGCCGAGATAGAACAACTGCGCGTAATCGTGGCCGTTGTTGGAAAAGAGAAAGGACAGGCCGTAGGCGGCGACGGCCTGGAACAGCGCGAAGCCCACCGTCGCCGTGCGCCAGGCCGGCCCCTGCCGCGCCGGATGATGCGCCAGCAACTCATGCACACGGCCCAGGACCAACGGGACGGTGCCCGTGACGAAAGCCCCCACCACCACGCTGGATACGATCAGCCAGCCATCGCTCCACCCCAAGGCAGGCACCAACACCGCGGCCGCCTCCAGTACGAAGGCCGCGCGCAGCGCCCAGGCGAATCCCACCCGGTCGGCCAGCAAACCCGCCAGTACCGGCCCCACCGTGGCGCCGATGCCGAATAGCACCCAATACTCCGCGCCCGCCTGCAAGCCCTTGCCCAGCCCATGCGCGACGAAATCGACCAGGAAGATCATGTGCGGCACCCAGCCGGCGGCATTCAGCGCATAGCCGGCATAGACCGCGCGCAAGGTCCTCCCAGGCGCCGGCGGCGCGCGGTGATGCACGGGTGCCGTCGGCGCGGCCGCCCCACGCTCGGCGGCCGGCCAGCCCTTCCAGGCGATAGCGGTCAATACCAGCGACAGCACGCCCAGCCCCAACCAGGTCGCACCGACACCCTGCCGCAGCCACAGCGGCACCAGCGTGCCGGACAACGCAATCCCTACTCCGACGCCGGTGAAAATGATCCCGCCAGCCAGCCCGCGCCGCGACGGCGGCACCAGCGGCAGAACCGCGGGCGCGGCCAGCACCATCAGCGCACCGCCCGCCAGACCCGCGAGAAAGCGCCACGCGAAGAACCAGGCGAAGGAAACCGGATAGGCACAGGCAAAGAAAGCAGCGGTGGCCAACAGCATCATCGCGCGCAGGATGATGGCATTCGAAGCCCGGGCCGCCATGGGCCGCCCCACCAAAGCACCGGCCAGATAGCCCGCCAGATTGGCGGCGCCCAGGTACGCCGCCACCGAGCGCTCGAACCAGTGCGCGTCGATGATGGCCGGCAACAAGGGCGTGTACGCAAAGCGCGCCAGTCCTATCCCCACCAGGCTCGCGCAGAACCCAGCCAGGATGCCCCAAGTCGCGCCTGTCCGCCTGGCGCCTGCTGTCATCGCTCCGTCCATGATGAACGTCCCTTCTCAAATCCAGATAGCTGCAGATTACGCGCCATCATTAATCTGAAGAAGCGACTATATTGGATTGTGGCTATCTGTATTTTTGATATGTCGTAGCGCTCGGCACCGCGCTAAGGTAGCAGGCAACGTACATAGCCGCCGCATCCAAATCCTTTGGTGGATGCGGTATCGGCGCTCTTCATGCCGACGATAGGCAGCAAGGCTAACGCACTTCATGCGAGCAAACATGGATCTGGCAGACCTCAAAACCTTCGAAGCCGTCGCGCGCCACGGCAGTATGAACAAAGCCGCGGCGGAGCTGCACACCGTCCAATCCAACGTCACCGCGAGGATCCGGGCGATGGAAGACGCGCTGGGGCTACCCTTGTTTCAACGGCATGCCCGCGGCGTGGTCATGACCCCGGCGGGCCAGCGCGTGCTGCCTTACGCCGGGCGCATCGCCAAGCTGCTGGCGGAAGCCCGCGCGGCGGCATGCGACGACGGCCGGCCTCGGGGCACCTTGACACTAGGCGGCCTGGAAACGACCACGGCCTTGCGCCTGTCGCCCGCCCTGACCGCTTATGCGCGCGCCTATCCCGACGTGCGCCTGGTGATGAGCACGGGCACTACCGCGCAACTGGTGCAGGACGTCATCGACTACCGCTACGATGGCGCCTTCGTCGCCGGTCCCGTCCATCATCCGGACCTGGACGCGACTACCCTTTTCGTCGAGGAACTGGTGCTGGTCGCCAGCCCGGCCCTGAAGTCATTGAAGGACCTGCCCGGCCTGCCCGACTTGCGCACGGTCGTGTTCCAGGCCGGCTGCTCCTATCGGCAAAGACTGGAAGCGTTCCTGGGAGAAAAAGGCATCGTGGCCACGCAGCCGCTGGAATTCGGGTCGCTGGACACCATCATCAGCTGCGTATCGGCCGGTGTGGGTGTGACGATGCTGCCGCGCGTGGTCGTGGCGGACGCCGCAAGGACCGGACGTGTGAGTCTGCACAGATTGCCCGCGCCCCAAGCCAGGGTGGAAACGCAGTTCGTCCGGCGCCAGGATGCCTACGTGTCGAGCGCGCTGGCGGCGTTTCTGGAAACGGTCCGGGCCTTTCACAAAAAGCCCGCGGCGCGGGCCACGGCCAGCGTCTAGGCGCCCGCCACGCGTGCCCGTTCGAACATGGTGCGCGCGGACTCGCGGGCGGCCTCCACGTGCAGCCTGGCGGCCAGGCGGGCTGCCGCCTCGTCATGGCGCGCGATGGCTTCGTGCATGGCCGTCATTTCGCTCAAGCTTTGCAGCGAACGCCCGGGATTGTCCATGCTCTTGGCGCGCAACACATTGATGCGCGCCACCAGGCCCTGGATCAGGTCGCCCATGATGCGATGGCGGCTGGCACTGATCAAGGCCTCGTAGAAATCCGTGGTGGTGGTGATCCGCAACAGGCGATCCCCCTTCGACACCGCTTGCGCGAACGCATCCAGCGCCAGCTGCATGGCCGCCAGATTCTCTGCTGTCGCGTGGCGGGCGGCATGGGCCGCGACCTCGCTTTCCAACAGGATGCGCGTTTCGTAAAGCTGCTCGGCGTCCTCCCAGTCCATGGTGGCGACCGAGGGGCCGCGATTGGGCGTCAAAACCACCAACTGCTCGGCCGCCAGCACGCGCATCGCCTCGCGCAGGGAATTGCGGCTCACCCCCAGGCGCTCGCACAACGTGGACTCGACCAGCCGCTCACCCGGTCCGAAATAGCCCGTCATGATGGCTTCGCGCAACTTGCGCACGGTTTCGCGCTGGACGCTTAGAGGGGAGATCTTCAAATCCATGAGGGAGTGCGGGCAAGCGGATTGACGGGAAGGACGCAGGAATGAAGCAGTGAAGCAACGGAGCGATGGAGCAACTACGCAAGGAATAATAAGGAATACGCAGCTAGTGCCTAGCTTATACGGGTTAACGTTCATTTGCTAGATTGTTGAACAATCCCACAATAGCAGCGACAATACACGTAAATTCGCGTTACACGGATGCAAGGCAGACAGGCATGCAAATCGACGTCACGAAGTGGATCCTCATCAACGAAACCCAACCGGTGCCGCAAGGCGAGGATGGCCCGCCCTTGCGTAAAGTGGCGGTCGTCGCCATCGTCAAGAACCCCTTCTCCGTCGGCCAGGCGGACCTGACCGAAGGCATCGAGGCCAGCGCGGCGTTGGGCAGCGCCATGGCGCGGCAGCTTGCGACGGCCATCGAGCTGTACGATGTGCGCAGCTACGGCAAGGCCGGCATCGTCGGTATCGGCGGTGAGCAGGAACACGCCAATGCCTTGCTCACCACCACGTTCGCGAATCCCTTGCGCGACGCCATCGGCGGTGCCAAGGCCTGGATCCCTTCCGTTACCAAAGTGGGCCCGGGGGGGACGGCCGTGGACGTGCCGCTGGCACACAAGGATGCGCTTTATGTCCGATCGCATTACGACACCATGACCTTGAGCCTCGCGCAATCGCCCTTGCCGGACGAGATAGCGTTGATCTTCGCCGTGGCGAACCGGGGACGTCTGAACGCGCGCGTGGGAGGTTTGCATGCGGACGACGTCGTCGGCAATGACGGGCTGACCTGAGCTCAATAGGCGCTGGTGCAGTCCGCACTGGGGCCGTCCGCACTGCGCCAGTCTGAACTACGGCAATACCGCAAGGCCGCAATACCGCTATACCGCAAGACCGCTTGACCCAATTACCAAGTTGAATGTCTTCCCGGAGCTGATATGAAAATCCTCGCGCGACTTGTCGTGTTTCTGTCCCTGACGTGCGCTGCCCTGGCGCAGGCCCAAGCCGCGTCGTACCCCGACCGTCCCATCCACATCATCCTCAGCACCTCGCCGGGCGGTGGTGCCGACGTCACCATGCGTCTGCTCGCGCCCAAGCTGGCCGAGCGCCTGGGACAGAGTGTCGTCATCGAGAACAAGCCTGGCGGCTCGGGCATGATTGCCGACTCCTTTGTCGCGCGCTCGGCCCCTGACGGCTATACCTTGCTGGTGGACATCACCACCTTCACGGTCAATCCAGCGCTGCACAAGGACATGAACTTCAAGCCCTTGGTCGATCTGGCGCCCATCACGCAGACGGCGCGCGCGGCCAATGTCCTGGTGGTCAATCCCAGCGTCCCGGTGAACAACGTCAAGGAGTTCATCGAGTACGCCAAGAAGCAGAAAGGCGCGATGACGTATGCGTCTTCGGGCCTGGGCTCATCGCAACATCTGGCGATGGAGATTTTCACCCGCGCCGCCGATGCGCCCATGACCCACGTGCCCTACAAGGGTGGCGGCGCGGCCATGGCCGATCTGCTGGCCGGCCACGTGCAGTCCTTCTTCGCCTTCATTCCCACGGCATCCGAACATATCAAGCAAGGGCGGCTGCGGCCCCTGGCCACGACCGGCGCAACGCGTTCGGCGTCCTTGCCCGACCTGCCCACCATCGCCGAATCGGGCTTTCCGGGTTTCCAGAGCTATGACTGGAACGGCATGTTCGCGCCCGCCGGCACGCCGCCCGCCATCATCGACCGCCTGCAGAAGGAAATGAAAGCCGTCCTGGCCGAACCGGAAATCCAGACCCGCTTGAAGGACCTGGGGCTGGAACCGGTCGCCAGCACCCCGGCCGATTTCAAGGCCTTCCTTACCGCCGAAATCAAGAAAGCCCAGGACATCGTTCAGCAAGCCAACATCAAACTCGATTGAGGAGGCCGACTGCCATGAACATGCTGGCCGAGAACCTTGCGCAGCGCACCGACACGGACGCGGCGCCGGACTTGCGCAACGAGTCCGACTACAACGTGCAACGCCGGCACCCGGAACGCACGGAGATCTATGCAGGTTATGCCCGCCGCAGTGAAGCGCTGCGCGCGGACGTGCCCTGGCAAAGCCTGCGTTACGACAAACCCGAGCGCTGCACGCTGGACTGGTTCCCGGCTGAGCATCCCGCGGGCGCACCGCTGCTGATATTCATGCACGGTGGCTTCTGGCGTGGCGGCGACAAGCGCGTATTCAGCTTCATCGCGGAGAATCTGCGTACGGCCGGTATTTCGAGCGCCTTCATCGGCTATGAACTGGCACCGGCCGTGACCGTAACGACCATCGCGGCACAGATCCGTTCGGCCGTCACCTTCCTGCTGCGCAATCAGCGGGCCTTGGGTTTCGATCCCGAACGCGTGACGCTGTCGGGCCATTCAGCCGGGGCGCAGTTGGCGGCGATGACCAGCGCCTATCCCCAGGAGATGCCTATCCTGGGCCGGCATCTGCGCGTGATCGGGGTCAGCGGGGTGTATCAGTTGCCGCCGCTGCTGGCGACGACGTTGAAGGACGAGATCCAGCTCACGCCCGAAGTCGCGGCGGAACAGAGCCTGCCCGAAGGCCGGTGGCTGCATGCCAGCTGCTATCTCCTGGTGGTGGGCGGCGGCGAGACACCGGGCTTTCTTACGCAGAGTACGCATTTCCACGATGCGCTGCGCCAGCGTGGCTTGAATACCAACCTCATCATCGAACCTGGGCGCACCCATTTCGATATCTTCGTGCCGCTGACCGAACCCACGCACGCTTTGCACGAACAGGTACTGGAAGTCATTACGCAGTAGGGCTCGGCAGCAGTTTGGCCGAGGTTGTACCGGGGCTTGGCCCGGTGCTGGCGAGCGATCGTGGATCACTCGCCAGCACCGCCGTCAGGCATGCTGTTTGGGCATGCTGTTTGGGCTTGCTGTTCGGGCTTGCTGTTTGGGCTTGCTGTTCGGGCTTGCTGTTCAAGCTAACTGCTCAGGCGCGTCGCCTGGGCCTTCCGCCTAGGCCTGACGCTTGGGGATCGCGCCGCCGCGCAGAGGATCCAGCAATGGCTTCAGACCGTTGTGATCCAGTTCGTGCATCAACGCCAGCAATTGGCCCAAATGTCCCGGCGGGAAGCCCTCGCGCGCGAACCACGTCAAATAATAGCCAGGCAGGTCCGCCAGCAGGCGGCCTTTGTACTTGCCGAATGGCATGGTCCAGGTGACGAGAAGTTTGAGGTCTTCGGGGTTCATGGTGATGGGTGCGATGACAGCGGCCCATTTTATGCCGGACCAAGTGGGCCCGGCGCGACTGGTGCTCGTTTGCCAATTGTCGCGCCCGACATGGGCAGCTCGTCCCTGCGCGGCAAGCGCTCGACGTCCAGGTATTGCGCCACCGTGCCGCCGCAGGGCGTACCTAGCCTCGGGATCATGCCCAGTAGCGGCGCTCCATGGTGACGAATGAAGCGGCCCTGCAGGGTGGCGACGTTTTCGGATAGCAAGCGCATGGCCGGATCGACGGTGTTGGCTATCCACCCGGCCAAAGTCAGACCGCTGCGCGTGATCGCCTCGGCGGTCAGCAAGGCGTGGCTCAGGCAGCCAAGACGCATGCCGACGACAAGAATCACGGGCAGGTTCAAGGCGACGGCCAGGTCGCCGGTGTCCTGTTCGTCATTCAAGGGCACACGGAAGCCCCCTACCCCTTCGACGATGGTGACGTCGGCGCGCTGGATGATGTCGCGGTGGCAGTCAACGATGTGGGCAATATTCATGGTCACGCCCGCTTGCCGGGCCACCAGGTGCGGCGCGGCGGGCTCGTGCAGAAGGTAAGGCGTGGACAGTGCACGCGGCACGGATACCGTGACGTTGGCGGCAAGGGCTTCCGCGTCCTCGTTACGCCAGACGCCGTCGGCATCCTGCTCGGCCCCTGCGGCGATGGGTTTCATGGCGGCGGTGGAATAGCCCCTGGCGGCGAAGGCATGCAGCAGGCCGCAACTCGCCAGCGTCTTGCCGATTTCGGTGTCGGTGCCGGCGATGAAATAGGACAGGCGCGGCGGCCGGGTCGTGGCGGACGGTGTCATGCGAACAGCACCTCGCAGAGACGTTCGATCTCTGCCGCCTCATGGGCCGCGGACAGGGACAGCCGCAGGCGCGCGGTGCCCACGGGCACGGTCGGCGGGCGGACGGCGGGCACCCAGAATCCATGCGTCAACAAGCGGTCCGCCAAAGCAAGCGCGGCGTGGTTCTCGCCTACCAGTATTGGTTGGATGGCGGTGTGCGATGGCGGCAAGGGCGTCACGTCAGGTGACGCTGCAGGCACAATGGTGCCTGGGGCCTGAGCGCTGAGGGACGTGGGGCTGGCGGCTGTTGTCGCGGTGGTCCCAGCCCATGAGGACTTCACGCTGCGTGCCAGTTGCATCGTTATTGTTTCGATGTGGGCGCTCAGGCTGGCTCGGCGCGCGAAGCCTTCGTCGCCTCGCATGATGGCTATGCTCTGGATCGTCGCATGCGCCAATGCCGGCGCGGCGGCGGTGGTGAAGATGTAGGTCCGCGCCCGCTGGATCAACCATTCGATGACCGTGTCTTCCGCGACGACGAAAGCCCCTGCCGTGCCGGCCGCTTTACCCAGCGTTCCCATGTAAATCAGCAGCGATGATTGCAATCCCAGCGCCGCGATGCTGCCGGCGCCGTCCTTGCCCAGCACGCCGAAGCCGTGGGCGTCATCGACGACCAGCCACGCCTGGTGCTGCTCGGCCAACGCGAGCAGGGCCGCCAGCGGAGCGATGTCGCCGTCCATGCTGAACACGGCATCGGTGACAATGATCTTGATGTTGGTGCTGGCGCTGGTGCTGGTGCCGGTGCTGGTGCTGGTGCTGGTGCTGGTGCCGAAGGTTTTGTCATGGAGCCTGCCCTCGCCCTCGCGGTTGCTATTGCCATTGCCATTGCCGCTGTCCGCCGCCAGCATCGCGCCCAGCGCGGCCGTGTCGGCATGCGGATAGACGCGTACATCGGCGCGGGCCAGGCGTGCGCCGTCGATCAGCGAAGCGTGGTTCAAGGCGTCGGAATAGATCGTCGCGCCGCGCCCGGCCAGCGCGGTCAACGTCGCGAGGTTCGCCATATAGCCGGTGGAGAAGGTCAGCGCGCGGGGCTGGCGGGCGAAACCGCCGCAGTATTCAGCCAGCGTGTCCTCCAACAACGCATGTGCGCGGGAATGGCCCCCCAGCAAATGCGATCCGCCGCTGCCGACACCGTAGCGCCGTGCTCCCTCCGCCAAGGCCCCGATCAGATCGGGATGATTCGCCAAGCCCAGATAGTCATTGCTGGCGAAGGCGACCACGTCGCGGCCATCGATGCGAACGCGCGGCGCGCAGGGCGTATCGGCGATACGGCGTCGGCGGGTCAGGTCACGGGCGTGCAGGTCAGCCAGGCCTATGCGCAAAACATCGATAGGGTGGGTGCTATTCATTACGTGGGGTTCCATGAGGAGTGGCGAATGCATTGGATGGCCTGTGTCATAGGACTCCATTCAAAATCGAGGAAGGTTGGAACGGAGTCCGAGCAAAGTCCGGGCCAGGCCGGGGAAGGTCCGGCGAAAGTCGGGAATAATGGGCGGGGGTCCATCCCGCCGCGCTCCTTTACTGGTTTTCGTTCAATGTCCTCTCAAGGGCATCGAGGGTGGCCGTGATCAACTGCGCGATTTCTTCCTCATCCAGGATGTACGGCGGCATCAGATAAACCGTGCGCCCGATGGGGCGCAGCAGCGCTCCTGCCGCCAGCGCATGCCTCGCATACCGTTGTGCGAAACCAAGTTGCCCAGCCTGAACGTGATCGTCGACATCGAAGGCAAGGATGGCGCCGCGGCGACGCAGGTGCGTGACCCGCGGATGAGAGGCGAGCGCGTGCAAGCCTTGCTCCAGGGCGTCGAAGCGCGCCTGATTCGTGGCGATTGCATCCGTGGACTCGAAGAGGTCCAGCGTCGCCAGCGCGGCCCGGCACGCGAGCGGATTGCCGGTATAGGAATGTGAATGGAGGAAGCCGCGCGCGACCTCGTCCGCATAGAACGCGGCGTGAACGTCGTCGGTAGACAGCACCACGGACAAGGGCAGATAGCCGCCGCTGATGCCCTTGGACAGGCATAGAAAATCTGGCCGGATACCCGCCTGTTCGTGCGCGAAGAAGGTACCCGTGCGGCCAAAACCGACAGCGATCTCATCGGCGATCAGATGCACGCCGTGCGCGTCGCAGAGCCTGCGCAGGCCGCTCAGATACGAGGGATGATGCATGGCCATGCCGGCGGCGCACTGGACCAGGGGTTCGACGATGATCGCGGCGATGTGGCTGGCGCGCGCCTCGAACAGCCTGGCCACCTCGGCCAAGGCACGGGTGGCGAGCTGCGCTGGCGACTCCCCCGGCAGCGCCAGCCGCGCGTCTGGCGACGGCACCCGATGCGCGTGCCGCAGCAGCGGGCCATAGGCATCACGGAACAGCGCGACATCGGTGACGGCCAGCGCGCCCAGCGTTTCACCGTGGTAGCCGTTATCGATGCAGACGAAATCCCGTTTGTCGGCATGCCCGTGATTCCGCCAGAAATGGAAACTCATCTTCAGCGCGATCTCCACGGCCGATGCGCCGTCCGAAGCGAAGAAGGCATGTCCCAGCGTGCCGTCCGTCAAGGCCGACAGCCGTTCCGCCAGGAGTACGGCGGGTTCATGCGTGCAGCCCGCGAGCATGACGTGTTCCAGCGTACCCAGTTGCTCCGTCACGGCGGCGTTGATGGCCGGATGGGCGTGGCCGAACAGATTGACCCACCATGAACTGATTCCATCCAGATAACGGCGCCCGTGCGCATCATGGAGCCACGCGCCCTGGGCCCGGACGATCGGCAATAGGGGAATCCGTTCGTGATGCTTCATCTGCGTGCAGGGATGCCACACCGCACGCAGACTGCGCGTCACCAGATCGGGGGTAGAGGGCTGCAT
The DNA here is from genome assembly GCF_021325795.1 of Bordetella sp. LUAb4. GTDB lineage: Bacteria > Pseudomonadota > Gammaproteobacteria > Burkholderiales > Burkholderiaceae_B > Bordetella_C. The sequence continues at coordinate 154,291 of NZ_JAHPZX010000006.1, forward strand.
TCGAGATCTCCGCGAAATAACGGCGGCGATCGTAGGGAGGCCAACGGCGTCCGTGCAAATCCGGAGTTCGACGGACGTAGCAAGTACGTTGTAGACAACCTCGCGAACTTGGCGAAAGTTATGTCGGTACGAGCCTGATCTTGCCCGCAAAATCGCAATGGCCAATGGTGCGCTTAGTTGGTATCAAAATGCTTCGCGCCACCGCGGATACGCATCCATGCCGCGTCACGTAAATGGCACGCCGCGCCCCTCACGAGGCTTGTGCTCGGCACAATTCCCCCGTGTGGATGTGACTTGGAGAATGCAAGATGGAAACCGGGATGAGCTCGCTCGGCTTAGCTGATTGCTTGTGGGTAGTCATCAACCTGGTGCTTCCCATAGTCTTACCAGCCGGCGGACTCTGGATGATGCGAGTGTCTCTACCAAAACCCTCTGACCGTGAAGGGCGCAATAAAGCGCTGGCAAGTCGGCGATACGTACTGTTGTTCAAAGACGGTCAATTAGGCTGGGTCGCCCTCCTGATGTGCTTCACCGCTATTTCTGAATTCTCGGATGGATTGTTGATGCATCACAAATCCGCGCCTTGGTGGACTATCTTTTTTTTCCTGACCGTGGCCGTCACGATCTTCGTTGCGGGTGTCTATGCGTCGTATGGCGCTGTAGTTTCGGTGTCCGTAAAACAGACTGGTTCGCTGCGTGAGTGGATCGATCACTACGGCATCGCTTTCTGGACTACCATTTTCGCCGTGTTAGCTGCTACCGCCCTTACTGTGGCTCATTTCTGGGCCACGCCAAGATAGGAATTCGTCATGTCTTCACTTGCCCGTCGGATGTTTCCTCACTGGAATGAGCGCGAAGCCCTGACGCTGTTCGTTGCGACGATTGCTGGAAGTGCGGCGGGTATCCTGGGCGCTGTCGTTTTTTTTATTGCCCTCTTCATAGCTTAGGCGCCCTCGCCTACGAGGAAAGCAAGCGGCAAGTCGGATGGTCATGCAGTCTCCTCTGGTCACTCACGTGGCACACCGAAGTGGCCCACTTGCGCGGAAAACCCAAGCCAAAAGAGAAAACGCCAAGTGAAATCAATCACTTGGCGTTAATTTGGTGGAGCCGGGGGGAATTGAACCCCCGTCCGTAAGCCCTCCGCAGGCAGTTCTACATGCGTAGTCGACCTATTTGGATTTAACTTCGAATCTTAGCCAGTCGACAGGCCGGACCGAAGCGAGTCATGTAATTTAAACGCACCCCGTCAGACCCCGGTGTACGCCGATTCTTTGTTAATGATACGGCTATGGTTCGAAGAGTTACCTCTCCTAGGAAGTTGCCTTCCTCCAACTGACCCAAAGACAAATCAGTGCCGCAGCTCATTTAGGCAGCACGCAGGGCGGGCTGTTGAGCGAAAACGTCTTCGTTGGCGTTTGTAAGTGTTCCAGTGGATTTACGAGCTGACTGGTGCTCGGCATGCCCTGACTGTTTCGCGACCCACGTCGAATCCGGATCGGCCCCAGTTGGACTGCGTAGTATACGCCTTTGCACCACTTCCTGCCGGATCTCCCACCCGCCGCATCCTCGTGATACGCGTCATCCGCCAAATGCCCGGTGGCTCCCGACCTCACACCACCTGCGCCACCGGTCGCCCGCTGCCATTTGGCCGTTGCGACCCGGCCGGATTGGCGGATTGGCGGATTGGCGGATTGGCGGATTGGCGGATTAGCGGATTAGCGGATTAGCGGATCGGCGCATGGGCGCATGGGCGACGCGGGGGATATGCTCCCGCGCCATCCCACCATCCCGACAGCCTCGCCTCCAATGATCACAACATCTACTGCGGCGTGATGCCCGCGTCATGCGCCAAGCGCTCCCACTTGACGGTTTCGGCCTGTCCGAAACTGGCCAGATCCTTGGCACTGGCGGGATAGGTCTCCAGACCCGCCTGGGCGAAGTGCTGCTTCACCGTGCTATCCCCCAGTCCCTTGAGCAGCGCCACGGAAAGCCGGTCGACGACGGCCTGCGGTGTACCGGCCGGCGCATACAGGCCATACCACCCCACCAGCTCGAAGCCGGGCAAGGTGGCGCCCAAAGGCGGAACGCCCGGCAAGGCGCTGATCTCCTGGGCCGGCGTCACCGCCAGAGCGCGCAATTTGCCCGCCTTGATCTGCGGCGCGGCATTGGTCACGTCGATGATGGCGAAATCCAGGCGCCCTCCCAGCATGTCAACGACCAGTTGCGGCACGCCGGTATACGGCACGGCCGTGGTGTCCAGGCCCGCCGCCTTGGTCATCCCCGCCGCAGCGGCCTGGTTGGCCGAATTGGCGTAGCCCCAGGTGAGCTTGCCCGGCTGCTGGCGCGCGTACGCAATCAATTCCGCCGCCGTCTTCACCGGCAGATCCGGACGCACGATCAGTACGAACGGCACCGAGCCGACACGCGCCACCGGCACGAAATCCTTCAAAGGCTTATACGGTACGTCCTTGATCAGGAAAGGCGCCGCGGCGATCGACGTGTTGCTGCCCAGCAGCAAGGTGTAGCCGTCCGCTGCGGCACGCGCCACCTGCGCGGAACCTATCGTCGCCTGCGCGCCAGGCCGGTTCTCAACGATGAAGGACTGATGCAGGTCGTCGGTAAGGATGCGCGCCACTTCGCGCCCCACCATGTCAGTGGAGGAGCCGGCCGCAAAGGGAACCACCACCTTTACAGGCGCAGTCGGATAGCGCGAGGTCTGGCCCGTGACCGAGGTAGGAGCCGAGATAGGGGCCGAGATAGGGGCCGAGATAGGTGCCGAGGCAGGGGCAGATGTAGAGGCCGATGTAAGGGCAGACATAGGAGCCGATGTCGAAGCCGAAGCAGCGGTCGCCCCCGGGATCGACTTCGAACTCTGCCCCTGGGCCTGAACGGTCCCTTGAATCACAAACGTCAGGGCGAACGCGGCCAATGCCGCGCAAAAGCGTGCATGCATGAAAATCTCCTCTGGTGTCGAACATGCGCCGCTCTGGTGCCGGTTTCGGCACAGGGCTCTTGAAAGATTCACGGGTCCTGGCGGCTGTGCGGGCAGTATTGGCCGCAACGTATCCACGCACAATTTCCGCGCGCTGATGCGTTCATAACAACGGGGAATGAATCGTCGGCCTTATGGACGAACCGCGATCGAGATCACGGCAGGCCTTCCTCATGGACCCCGCGATCGCGCGAACAAGCATCCGCCGTATGACCGCATCCCCGGCCGGGGCGGCACCGGCCGCGGGTGGCACCGACCGGCCGCGTTCGACCCATGAACGTGGAAAACAGTTCTCCATCCTTGCGCGTCCACCTTGTGGACATATCTTGCAACCGCAATTGTCCACGAGCTGAAAGCCGGTCTACCATCTGCCGCAGAAATTCTATATACGCACATATGTTCGCATGTAGAACACAATGATTTTTCTGGCCCAGGGCACGGAAAGGCACGCACGGAAGAGACGCCCCCCGATTCGGACGACGCACCCGGCCTGCCTCAAAAGGCGAGGGCCACTGCGAGAGATCCGCATGACTTCTCCTCTGCAACACCTGGCCGTCATCGGCGCGGGCGCCATGGGCAGCGGCATTGCCGCCCTGTTCGCCGCGCGCGGCCTGGACGTCGTTCTCATCGACCCGATGGAAGGCGCGCTCGAACGAGCGGCGCAAAATATCGATCGCCAGCTCCAGGTCCTGTCCTCGACCGCCGGCGCGGTGCCCACCACGATGCGCCGCATCCGCTATGAAACCGGCCTGGAAGCCGCCTGCAGCGCCGAACTGGTCATCGAGGCCGTGCCCGAGAAGCTGGAACTCAAGCGCGACATCTTCACCCGCCTCGACAGCCTCTGTCCGCCCCATACCCTCTTCGCCACCAACACCTCAGGGCTGTCCATCAACGCCCTGGCCGATGCCGTGACCCGGCGCGATCGCTTCGTCGGCATGCACTTCTTCACGCCCGCCGATGTCATCCCGCTGGTCGAAGTGGTGCGCAACGACGACACCTCCGATGACACCGTCACCCGCGTGATGTCCGCCTTGCGCGACGCGGGCAAGCGCCCGGTGCTGGTGCGCCGCGACATCCCCGGCTTCATCGCCAACCGCATCCAGCACGCCTTGGCGCGCGAAGCCATCTCTCTGCTGGAGAACGGCGTGGCCAGCGCCGAAGACATCGATGAAGTGGTCAAGTGGAGCCTGGGCATCCGCCTGGCGCTGACCGGGCCGCTGGAACAGCGCGACATGAACGGCATCGACGTCCACTGCGCCATCGCTGAATACCTCTATCCCGACCTGGAAAACCGTACGACGCCGTCCGACCTGCTACGCGAAAAAGTGCGTGATGGCCATCTCGGCGCCAAGAGCGGACAGGGCTTCTACACCTGGGACGCCGAGCGCCGCGACCGCGTCCTGCGCGACAAGAGCGCCGCCTTGGCCGAACTGGCGGCCTGGCTAGGCCAACGGCCGCCCGCCTGATTTCCAGGCATGCGCGTAACGGCGACAGACATCTGGATCCGCAGCGAAGGATCCAAATCGCGATCGGCGCCACGCATGCCAACACCCCCATCATCCGATAACAACATTACGAGCCGTTTGGAGGCATCATGAGTCGACTCGCCAGTTTCTTCACCGAGCTGATGCGCAAGTATCTGCCCGATCCTTTTGTATTCGCCATCGGGCTGACCCTGCTGACGCTGCTGCTGGCCTGGGGCGTCGAAGGCCAGGGCCTGGGCGCCATCACGCGCGAGTGGGGCAAGGGCTTTTGGAGCTTGCTTGCCTTCACCACGCAAATGGCCGTGATCCTGGCCATGGGCTACGTGCTGGCCACCGCGCCGCTGACCGACCGCCTGCTGGACCGCATCGTCAGCCACGTGCACCAACCGCGCACCGCCATCATCGTCGCCACGCTGGTGGGCGGCATCGGCAGCTATCTGAACTGGGGCTTCGGCCTGGTGATCGGCGGCGTGGTCGCCAAGAAACTGGCCACCAAGGTCAAGGGCGTGCACTACCCCTTGATCATCGCGGCGGCCTATAGCGGCTTCACCATGTATGGCCTGGGCTTGTCCGCCAGCATCCCGGTGCTGATCGCCACGCCCGGCCATCCGCTGGCCAAGCAGATGGGCGTGATCCCGCTGTCGCAGACGATTTTCGCCACACCCATCCTGCTGTTGAGCCTGGCCGTCATCATCACGCTGCCGCTGCTCAATGCGTGGCTGCATCCGAAGAACGCCAACGAGATCCGCGAGATCGACCCGGCCCTGGATGCCGCGCCGGCCAAGGCCGCGAGCGATGACGAGGACCAGAATACGCTGGCCTCCCGCCTGAACAACAGCCGCATTCTGAGCATGCTGATCGGCCTGATGGGTATCGCCTATGTGACGTTCACCTTCATCGACGGCGGCACGCTGGACCTGAACCTGATCAACTTCATCATCCTGTTCCTTGGCATCATCCTGCTGGGTACGCCGCTGGCCTACGTCACCAAGCTGAATGAAGGCATCAAGACCATCGCCGGCATCATCCTGCAATACCCCTTCTACGCCGGCATCATGGCCATCATGGCGGGATCCGGCCTGGTGAACACGATCTCGCAGATCTTCGTCGACGTCGCCACCCCCGGCACCTTGCCCTTCTGGGGCCTGATCAGCTCCTTCGTGATCAACTTCTTCGCGCCCTCGGGCGGCGGCCACTGGGTGATCCAGGGTCCCTTCATGATCGAAGCCGCCAAGACCATCGGCAGCGCCATCGACCAGACGTCCATGTCGGTGATGCTGGGCAATGCCTGGAACGACCTGGTACAACCTTTCTGGATCCTGCCGGCGCTGGCGCTGTCCAAGCTGAAACTGCGCGACATCATGGGCTATACCGTCATCATGATGGTGTGGGTCGGTGTGCTGCATATCATCACCGTGCTGGCCTGGGGCCTGTTGACGCACTGAAGAACGCAACCCAAAGAACGGAAGCTAGCTACGCCATGAAAACGCAAGCCTATCTGGTCACCGGCGCCAGCGCCGGCATCGGCGCCGCCATCGCCCGCGCCCTGCTCGACGCCGGCCGCCAAGTCGTCAACATCGACTATCGCCTGCCCGAGCATCCGCCCGCCGGCCTGGTGTCTTTCAAGGCCGACCTGACCGACCAGGCCCAGACTGAAGCCGTCGCGCGCCAGGTGACCGAAGCCTATGACATCGTCGGCCTGGTCAACAATGCCGGCGCCACGCGCCCCGGCACCGCCGATACGGCCTCGATGGCCGACCTCGACTACGTCGTCAACCTGCATCTGCGCACCGCGCTGATCCTGACACAGGCCGTGCTGCCGTCCATGCGCGCGGCCGGCTTCGGCCGCATCGTGAACATGGCGTCGCGCGCGGCCTTGGGCAAGCCGGAACGCGTGGTGTACTCCGCCACCAAGGCGGGCCTGATCGGCATGACGCGCACCCTGGCGATGGAGCTCGGCGGCGACGGCATCACGGTCAACGCCATCGGCCCCGGCCCCATCGCCACCGACCTGTTCACCAAGAGCAATCCGGCAGGCGCACCGCAAACCGAGCGCATCATCAACAGCATCGTCGTCAAGCGCCTGGGCACACCGGAAGACGTGGCACGCGCCGCGATGTTCTTCCTGGCGCCGGAGAACGGTTTCGTCACCGGGCAGATCCTGTATGTCTGCGGCGGCACCACGCTGGGCGTGGCACCCATCTGATTTTCCTCCGCGCCCCTCTGACCCAGGGGCGCGATTTCTACTAGGAGCACCATCATGCTGTTCATGGCCCAAATGCAAGTCAACCTGCCGCCCGACATGCCCGCCGAAATCGCCGACAAGCTGAAGTCGGACGAGAAAGCCCTGGCCCAACGCCTGCAGCGCGAAGGCAAATGGGTGCATCTGTGGCGCGTGGCCGGCCGCTATGCCAACGTCAGCATCTTCGACGTGGCGGACAATGACGAACTGCATACGCTGATCTCGTCGCTGCCGCTGTTCCCGTACATGGACGTCCAGGTGACCGCGCTGGCCCGCCATCCGTCGGCGATCTGACGACAGGCCTCGCGTCTGACGCCAGCCTCGCTTTACACAGCTTCCCGCAGCCCCCGCCGGAGAACCGCCATGCCTTACATCATCGAGACCTTCGACAAGCCGAATCATCAGCACGTGCGCCAGCAGCACCGTCCCGCGCACCTGGATTTCCTCAAGGAAAACGGCGACCTGCTGCTGGCCTGCGGTGCCAAGCTGCATGACGACGGCAGTGATCTGGGCGGCGGTTTGTATGTGGTCGCGCTGGATACGCGAGAGCAAGCCGAACGCTTCATCGCCGCCGATCCTTTTTCCAAGGCCGATCTGTTCGAGCGAGTGGTGATCACGCGCTGGCGCAAGGCCTATGTCGATGGCAAATGCCATCTGTGAATTCCGTCCAGACTTCGCTTTTGATTGCCGCCTCGATCTACGCCCTGACCATCGCCCTGAACCTGTATCAACCGGAGTCCCCATGTCCTACGCCGATTTGAGCCAAGCCCGTCTGTATTACGTCCTGGACGGTGCGCAGGATGCGCCCGTGCTGGTCCTGTCCAATTCGCTGGGATCCAGCGCCGACATGTGGGCGCCGCAGATCCCCGAACTGGCGCGCCACTTCCGCGTGCTGCGCTATGACACGCGCGGCCACGGCCTGTCTTCCGCACCGGCCGGCGACTACACCTTCAAGCAATTGGCGGGCGACGTCACCGAACTGCTGGACCATCTGAAGATCGGCCGCGTGCACTTCTGCGGCCTGTCCATGGGCGGCCCTACCGGCCTGCAATTCGCGCTGGACAATCCGGACCGCATCAACCGCCTGGTGTTGAGCAATACGGCGGCCCGCATCGGCGGTGTCGATGGTTGGAACCAGCGTATCGAAGCCGTCAAGCGCGATACGCTGCATGCGATGGCGCCGGCCCTGATCGAGCGCTGGGTCACCCCGCAATGGCACGCTGCCAATCCCGGCCTGGCCCAGGTGCTGGTGGACATGATGCGCCGCCATTCCGACGTGGGCTACGCCGGCAACTGCGCCGCCCTGCGGGACGCCGATCTGCGCGAGCAGGTCGGCAGCATCGCCGCGCCTACCCTGGTGATCAGTGGTACGCACGACGTTTCGACCACGCCGCAACAAGGCCGGGAACTGGCCGCCGCCATCCCGGGCGCGCGCTACGAGGAACTGGACGCCGCGCATATTTCCAACTGGGAGCAGCCCCAAGCCTACGCACGTCTGCTGGTCGACTTTCTGAAGGGGTGAGCCATGGCACGCTGGGAACAACGTCCGCCGGGATCGAACTGGGGCGAATTCGGTCCTGACGATCAACTGGGCCGCGTCAACCTGATCGGCGCGGAACAGGTACTGAAAGGCGCGCGCGAGATCCGCGCGGGCAAGACCTTCTGTCTGTCGCTGCCGCTGGATCTACCGGGCGGTAATGTGCTGAATCCGCGCCGCCATCCGCCCCAGCTCAGCCCCACCCGCATGCAGGACACGCCGTATGTGAATTTCCCCCTGCGCACGCTCAACCCGGATGCGGTCGACGTGCTGAGCGACGACCAGGTGCTGTTGTCCACGCAGTATTCAACGCAATGGGATTCGCTGGCGCATGTGGGCGCGCTGTTCGACGCCGACGGCGACGGCCGTGCCGAAGTCTGCTACTACAACGGCTACCGGGCCGGCGTCGATGTCATCGGCCCCAAGGACGCCACCCATGCCGGTTGCGGCTGTGACGGCGAAGGCCCGTCGGCCGCGCTGAAGCTGGGTGTGGACAACATGGCCGTCAAGGGCATGCAGGGCCGCGGCGTATTGGTGGACCTGAAGCGCCACTTCGGTACCGGCCGCACCCTGATCGGCGCGAAGGAGCTGCTGCAGGTGCTGGCGGCCGACGGCATCGACGTGGAACGGGGCGACATGCTGCTGCTGCGTACGGGCTTTGCCGAGGCCGTGGTGGAGATGGCGGGCCAACCGGACGCCGATGTGCTGCACCACTACGGCGCGGCGCTGGATGGCACCGACGCCGAGTTGCTGCAGTGGATCAGCGACAGCGGCATCGCCGCCCTGTGCGCGGACAACTACGCGGTGGAGGCCTACCCTGCCCGCGAACGGCAGGGGCCGCGCGCCATGCTGCCGCTACATCATCACTGCCTGTTCAAGTTGGGCTTGCCGCTGGCCGAACTCTGGTATCTGGAGGCGTTGGCGGAATGGCTGCACGCCCATGGCCGCCATCGCTTCATGCTGACCGCCCCGCCGCTGCGGCTGCCACATGCGATCGGATCGCCGGTGACGCCAATCGCGACGGTTTGAGCGCGTTGCACAAGGGGACGGCGCCCGCCCACGGACGAGCGTCGAATACGCGATCAGTGAAAGGCGGCCCAGGCCAGGGTCGCGGAGAAGGCGCCCAGGACGACCGAGGCGCCGCGTTGCACATGCGCGGGGTTAAGCCACGTCACGCGGCCGCTGCCCAACTGGGCGCCGAACGCAATCCACAGCAGGCCGATGGGCAGCAGCAGGACGGTGAAGATGCCCATCGCCGCCAGATAGGCCGGTAGCGTGGCGAAGGCCACGGCCGGAAAGAGGGTGCCGGCGAACAGCGCCGCCTTGGGATTGAGCATGGTGGCGACGAACAGGGTCTTCATGCCGATCTCGCGGCGATCCGCCGTGGGCAGCGCCACCGCGCTACGCCACATATTCACCGCCAGCCAGGCAACGTAAACGCCGCAAACCACACGCGTGGCCGCGGGCAGCCAGGGCAACTGGCGCGACGCCTGCACCAGGAATACGCCCCAGACCGTGATCGCCACCGTGTAGCCGGCCAGTTCCGCCGCGGTCAAGCGCGCGGCCCGGCGCACGCCCTGGCGCAGGCCGGCGGCCGCCAGCAAGGTGTTGGTGGGGCCGGGCATGATCAGCACGACCATGATGCCAAAAGCCAGGAGTAGCGCGTCGGAAAAAGAGAACATGTCAGGAACCTGCCACGGCCGGGGCCACGTCCTGTCCCGTCATCACCATGTGCGCCAGCATATCGGCGTTCAACCCGGCGACGGGACGATCGATGACCTTGGTACCCGCCTTCAGGATGGCCACGCGGTCGGCCAAGGCCGCGACGTCGGCCATATTGTGGCTGATGAGTATGACCGTGCGCCCCTCTTCCCGCAGGCGGCGTATCAGCCCCAATACCAGGGCCGTTTCCTTCACGCCCAAGGCGGCGGTCGGTTCGTCCATGATGACGATGTCCGCGTTCCAATGCAGCGCGCGGGCGATGGCCACCGCCTGGCGTTGCCCGCCCGACATGCGCTCGACCGGACGCCGCATGTCCTCGATCGGCACCGACAGGCGTTGCAGATAACCCAGCGCCTCGCGCCGCATGCGCGGCTTGTCCAGCACCTGGATGCCAGGCAACAGGCGCCGCACGTGTTCAGCACCCATGAAGATGTTCTCCACGATGGACAGGCGCGGAGCCAGCGCCAGGTCCTGGTAGATCGTGGCGATGCCCTGCTGCAGGGCGTCATGCGGCGAGCGGAAACGGACGGGCTGCCCCTTCAGGGCGATGGTGCCGCCACTGGGTGGCTGGGCACCGGAGACGATGCGGATCAGCGTGGATTTGCCCGCGCCGTTGTCACCGCAGATGGCCAATACCTCACCCGCATGCACGTCCAGATCGACGCCATGCAGCGCCTGCACGGCGCCGTAAGACTTGCTGATTTGCTTGAGCGACAGAACGACGGACATAAGAAGCGCAGTTGACGAATCGGAATCTGGAAAGAAGAACTTCGGAGCCTCAGGGCTTCAGGTAATTCTGGACATTGTTCTTATCCACCAACACCGCGTTGGCGAACAGATACGGCCCGGTGGTGATGCTGTCCTTGGACTGCTTCTTCACCACGATGGCATCCAGCGAGTCCACCGCGCGCTTGCCCATGTCCTCGAAGGGGATCATGACAGTGGCCGTGATCAGGCTTTGCGGATCAGCGATACGGCGATAGGTTTCGGGGCCGCCGTCGATAGACACCAGCGTGATGTCGCCCTTCTTCATGCCCGCCTGCTGCAGCAGGTCGTCGATGACATAAGCCTGGCCGTCGAAGGACGCCCAGATGCCCTGGAATTTGCCTTGATTCTGCATGAGCAGCGCGCGCATGCCATTGCGCACGTCATCGCGCCAGCTTTGCGTGCGGGCCATGGAGAACTTGGCCAATTCCTTGACGGCGGTGTTCTCCGACAGCACCACATCCAGGACCTTGCCGCGGATGCGCGTGCCGGCGTTGTTCTCGAACCGCGCGGTGATGATGTTGCCGCGATAGCCCAACTGGCCCAGCAGATACAGCGCGGCGTCGGCACCGACGGTGTACTCATTGCTTTCGACGTCGAACAGCATATGCGGGCTGGCGCCGGACATCACGCCGATGACGGGAATGCCGTGTTCCTTGGCCGATTGCAGCTGGGCGTCGGCCTCCACCGGCTTGCCCATGGCGACGACGATGGCGTCGACCTTGCGGTTGATCAGCGTGTCCAGCTGTTCCGCATGCTTGGGCAGCGAGCCTTCGGAGTTCAGCAAGGTGACGTTCCAGCCCTTGGCCTTGGCTTCGGCGGCCGCGGCGTTGGCCACGCGCGCATGCGTTTCCGAAGACATCTGGAAGGCCACGATGCCCAGCTCGAAGGCGTGGGCCGCGGACGTGCACAGCATCATCGCGGCAGCGGAGGCGAATGCGGCGAATGGGAATGCAAGTTTGGCAATCAGCTTGCGCATGATGGAAGTCCCCGGAGTTCTTGGATGGATGATCAGGCTAGGGTGAAATGGCCAGGCTAGGATGGTAACGCTCAGGCTTGGATGAAACGATCGAGCCTGGATGAAACGGTCACGCTCGGGTGCAACGGCCAGGCTGGGAAGCAACGACCAGGACTGGATGGAACGGTCAGAACTTGAATGCCGCTTTCTTCAGCACCGTGGCGGACAAAGCGACCGACGCGATGATGATGGCGCCCAGCACGATGTCCTGCACATAGTAAGGCGCGCCCATCAGCACCAGGCCGTTGCCGAGCACTTTCAAGGTCAATGCGCCCACCAACGTACCCGGCACATTGGCGCGGCCGGGTTCGAACATGGTCATCCCCAACAGCACGGATGCGATGGCGTAAAGGAAATAGTCACCGGCCATATTGGGCGCGGCCGACGACAGGCTGGCCGTAAGCAGCACCGCGGTGGCGCCGGCCAGCAGACCGGCCAGCGCCAGGCCCAGGCATTTCATGAGGCGGATGTTGATACCTGCAAGGCGCGCCGATTCGCCCGCCTCGCCCGTGGCGGTCATGCGCGCACCGGTACGGGTCCACTTCACCAGGAACAAGGCGCCCAAAGTGACACCTGCCAACCACCAGACCGGCGCCGGCACGCCCAGCCAGGCGCCACGGCCCAGGCCGGTATACCCCGCTGGCCAGCGGCCCACGAAGGAGACCCCGTCGGTCAGGGCAAAAGCCAGTCCGCGGGCAATGGCGGCCATGCCCAGGGTGGCGATCAGCGATGGCACGCGCAACACCGTGACGGCCATGCCATTACCCAGTCCGCAGACCAGGCCGACCAGCAGCCCCCCAGCCACGCCGGTGATGACCGGGTGGCCGCCCTGAATCAGCGCGCCGGCGACCACGGCCGACAGGCTGGCGACATCGGCGACGGAAAGGTCCAGTTCAGCGTTGATCAAGGCCAGCGTGAAGCCCAGTGCCAGGATGGCGAGGAAACTGGTTTCCTTCAGGACATTGAGCAGGTTGCCAGGGGAAGCGAAATTCGGCGCGGCGACCGCGAAGAAGATCAGCAGAGCCAGGCCGGCGACGGCGGTGCCGTAGGTTTCGAGAAAATCACGCATCGGATTCGGGCAAACGTCGGGAGTAGGCGTGAGCCTGTCGGCTTGGCCAGGAAGCGGTAAAAGACCGCGATTTTCGTGGAAAACGGGTCACAAGTGAAGTGTTGATGTCACTTCGCCATTGCCGCGAGGGCTTTGGAGACGGGCGCCAGGGCGGCCTCGGCGGCGCGGTATTGCTGGTACAAGGCATCGTAATACCGCTGTCGCGCGGGATCGGGCAGGTAGCGCCGGGCTTCCCGGACGACGCTTTCCTGCGCGGCGGCCAATGAGGAGAAATGGCCGAGGCCGGTCCAGGCCACCACCGCGGCGCCCAGCGCACCCGGCTCGCGCGCCGTGCCGACGCTGACCGGACGGCCGCAGATGTCGGCCTTGACCTGGCACCAGGCCGCATTGGCGGCGGCACCGCCACCGAAACGGATTTCCGTCACGGGCGCGCCCAGTGCGGCCTCACCGCGTTCCAGCACCAGACGATTGAGAAAGCCGACGCCTTCCAGGACTGCCCATGCAAGGTCGCCCGCGCCATGCCGGCGGTTCAGGCCGACGAAGGCGCCACGCAGATCGGCATCCCAATACGGCACGCGTTCGCCTTGGAGATAGGGAAGAAACAGCAGCGGCTGAGGATCCCGTGGCGCGGCCAGTAGCGCTTCGACCCGGGCAGCCACGGTGCCCTTGCTGCTTGCCAGATCGTGCGAAGTCATCGTCTGCGCGTGCGGATTCGACGGATGGCACTGCGAATCTGCGGGCCGACCTTGTAACGCAGCTCCCTGGCCTTGCAGCACGCTCAGCAACCAGGCCATCGTATCGGCGCCATTCTGACCCGGGCCGCCGATCTGATGCAGGCCATTGCCCCAGTCCACCGTCATCAGGCCGGCCGCACGCGGTGCGGCCGCGCCATGGGGGACGTCGGCGATGACGCCAAAGACCTCGGTGGTTCCGGATATGTTGTACGCATGGCCCGCGCGCAGCGCGCCAAGGCCGGCGACCGCCGCCCAGGTATCGTTGGCGCAACAGAACACCGGCACGCCGGCAAGTTGCGCCAATGCGCCCGGCAAACCCGCCGACACCGGCCCCACCGCTGCGGTCGGTGACAGCAACGGCGGCAGCAAACCTGCATCCAAACCCGCCGCCTCCAGCAAGCTCGGCGACGGTGGCGTCACCCCCGCCGGGGCCGACGCGGAGAGCCGTGCCATCGACACCGGATCGCTGGCGCGAACGCCGGTCAAGCGGAAGTTCAAATAGTCCTTGGGTTCCAGCACGCAACACGCCTGCGCCAGGATGGCGGGTTCGTGGCGGCGCAGCCAGTCCAGCCGGGCCAGGGGATGGAAGGCATTGACCTGGGGCAACTCGGGGTGACCCTGCGGAAGCCGGGCCAGCAAGGCGTCGATGCCCGGGGCGGCGCGTGTATCGCGCCACGTCAGCGCCGGGCGCAATGGCCGGCCGGCGTCATCCAGCAGGATCTGCGTGCGGGTGACGCCGCAGATCGCGATGCCGCGTATCTCGGCGAACCGCGCCGGTGCCTGGGTCGCCAGCGCATCGACCAGGGCGATGAGTATGGCCCACCATTCGTCCGCCTCGATTTCCGCCTGGCCACCTGCCGCAGCAGCGCCATCGGCCGGACTCGGCAGGGCATGTTCCGCCCACGCCTGCCCCTGGGCGTCATAAAGCGCGGCGCGGAAGCTGGTTCCACCAAGATCGCAGGCCAGCACGACGCTCATGGCGCGACCTCGCGGGTCGGATGGAAAAGCGAGATGAAAGCAGAGAACGGCTGCATGGATCTACAAAATAGGGCTGACAAACCAACGGTTTGGCCATTGAGGGCAGTGAGCTTCAATAAAGCTTCGGCATATTACCGGACCCGCCCCAACCCGCCCCGCCCGCGCCGGACGCATCACCGCCATCGGCGACCTGGCCTCTGGAACCGGGCGCCGAGCGCTGGATGCATCCGCGGCTTTCTCTACCCACAGACCTTACGGTGTCGTGGCGCATGTCGGCCACGGTACGGCCCGGCACGCCTGATAGCCCCTCGCCCTGGTGCACAGTACTTAGCCGCAGCCCAGACCGCGGCTATGGCTATGGCTATGGCTATGGCTATGGCTATGGCTATGGCTATGGCTATGGCTATGGCTATGGCTATGGCTATGGCTATGGCTATGGCTATGGCTATGGCTATGTGCGACCGCTGCCCTCATACCCACGCCGGCTCCTGCAGGGCCTGCTTTGGTTGTAAGTGCCGCACGGCGCCTCAACCAAATGGCTAGCATCGATTGCGCTGCATACCTATTTTCTACATCGGAAACCCACCGTGCGTCCGATAATCAAACCGGTCTCGCACGCACCTCCCTCCCCCCCGATGCAGGAGTTCCCATGTCCGACCCGCACGCTCCTTTCCGCGCCCTGCGTAACACCGATCGCTTGATCGCCGAGAACCTTTATCAACTGGAACGCCAACAACATCATCTGGAAGCCCTGCAGCTGCGCAACGACGACGCCGGCGCAGCGGCCTCGCAGTTTTTCCGCCTGGAAGCGGAGCTGGCGTCCCTGCGTAGAGAGCGCGACGCCTTGATCCGCGTCTTGACCCAGGCACCCGCGCGGCCTCATTGAAGAGCATGGCGCGGCGCCGTGTGGCTTGGCCACACAGCCGCGCGGCCGTGCTGCCGCACGGTCATGCGGTCATGCGGTCATGTGGTCTTGCGGTCATGCGGTCATGCGGTCATGCGGTCGTGCGGTCGTGCGGTCGTGCGGTCGTGAGGTCATGCGGTCGTGAGGTCGTGAGGTCGTACATCAAGCTGCCATGCAATCCCGCAGCTCGCACTCACGCGTCGATGACCTTGCGTGTGAACGCTTCCAGATAATCCATCAACGCATCGGCGCCCAGTTGCGCCACGACAGCATCCCCCGTGGCGATGCCCTCGGCCATGAGGCCATGTTGGCAAGCTCCCGCCATCAGATCGCCTTCGTGACGATAGGCGTACCAGAAGCGTCTGCATTGGATCACTAGGGGTGCCACGGCATTGACCGCGGAAACATTGCGACAGGCCTCGTGGCACACGGCATCCAGTGCCTGGTCGGCCGCCATGTAGAGATCCAGGTCGCCCTCATCGGCCGCTACCCGCATGCGGGCTGCGTGAGTCAGAATCGCGTCGCGCTGCAGGGGCGTCGCCCGCCGCGCTGCCGCGCCGGAAATCAGCTGATCCAGCACACGCCGCGTGTGCAGCACGTTCAGATGCTCCGCCAGTTCTATCGTCGCGACCCGCAGCCCGCGCCTGGGTTCCTGACGTATCAGCCCCGCCGCCACCATGCGCAACAGCGCCTCCCGCACCGGCGTGCGCCCAAGGCCGATGCGCGCGCTCAACTCCGCTTCCGCTACTGCGCTGCCCGGCGCCAGTTGCAGCGTGGCGATCATGCTTTCCAAGCGGTCGTAGGCGACGTCCGCCGCGCGCCGCGCCGCCCGTGGCGGCGGGGCCTTGCCGGCGGTCATGTGGCGCGGCCCACCGGCGCGCTGTCGACATTGCCAGCAGCACCGCCCTCGCCCGTTCCGGCATCCCCTGCGGCCGCTCCCGGCCCGCCGGAAGCCGCCGCGCGCCGGGCCTTGCTCCATTGCAGCAGAGCCAGCCACTCGCCGACGAAACCGCGCCGGAAGAAGGACACGCACAAAACGAAGATCAGGCCGATGACGATGGTCACCACATCGCCCAGCGTCGCCAGGTAGTTCTGCAGGCTGACCACCAAGGTCGCACCCAGTATCGGCCCCCAAACCGTGCCCAAGCCGCCCAGCAGCGTCATCAGCAGGACTTCGGTGGACGTCGGCAAGGACACATCGTTCAACGCCACCAACTGCAGCACCAGCGCCTTGAGCGATCCCGCCAACCCGGCGACCGCCGCCGACAGGACGAAGGCCAGCAATTTGCAGCGGTCGGTGTCATAGCCCAGAGATACCGCGCGCGGCGAGTTGTCGCGGATGGCCTTGAGTATCTGTCCGAACGGCGAATGGATCACGCGATAGACGAACAGGAAACCCAGCACGAACACGGCCAGGGTGAAGTAATACATATGATTGTCGACGCTCAGATCGACCAGTCCGAGGAACTTGCCGCGTGGGATGCCCTGCATGCCGTCTTCGCCCCGTGTCCAACGCACCTGCACCGCCATGAAATAGGCCACTTGCGACAAGGCCAGCGTGATCATCGCGAAATAGATACCCGTGCGGCGTATGGCCAGGCCGCCGATGACATAGCCTACGCCCGCCGCCATGGCCACGCCGAACACGATCGCCAGTTCCGGCGGCAAACCGCTGGGACCGAACAGCAGCATCATCTGGCCCGTGGTGTAGCCAGCCCACCCGAAGAACGCCGCATGGCCGAAGGAAACCAGCCCGGTGTAGCCCGTCAGCAGGTTGAAGGCCACCGCGAACAGGGCGAAGCACAGCACCTTCATGACGAAGACCGGATACACCACTTGCGGAAACAGCGGCACCAGCAGCGCCGGCACCAACAGAATGGCAAGAATGCGGATGGCCATGGGCATGCGCGCGATACGACCCATCTTATTTCTCCTTGCCGAACAGGCCGGCTGGACGCACCAGCAACACCACGGCCATGACCACGAACACCACCACCGTGGATGCTTCCGGATAGAACACCTTGGTCAGCCCTTCCAGCAGCCCCAGTGCAAGGCCGGTGACGATAGCGCCCATGATGGACCCCAGGCCGCCGATCACCACCACCGCGAACACGATGTTCAACAGGTTCGATCCCATCAATGGATTGATCTGCATGACCGGCGCTGCCAACACCCCGGCCACACCCGCCAGCGCCACACCGAAACCGTAAGTCAGCGTGATCATTACCGGTACGTTCACGCCGAAGGCCTGTAGCAGGCGCGGATTCTCCGTGCCGGCGCGCAGCATCGCACCCAGGCGCGTCCTTTCGAACAGATACCAGGTAAGCAGGCAGATCGACAGGGACGCCACCACCACGAAGGCGCGATAGCCCGGCAGATACATGAAGTCCAGATCGAAACCGCCCTGCAGCAGCTCTGGCGGTTCATAGCCCACGCCGGAAATCCCAAAGAAATAGCGAAAGCCCCCTTCCATCATCAAGGCGATGCCGAACGTCAGCAGCAAGCCATATAGGTGGTCGAGGTGATACAGCCGCTTGAGCAGGGTACGTTCGATGACGATGCCCACGCCACCGACGATGAGCGGCGCCAGCAACAGGGCAACCCAGAAATCGATCTGCACGCTTTCACCCAGCCATTGCGGCAGCTGGGTGAAACCGATCCACGCCAGGAAGGCCGCCATCATGAACTGCGCGCCGTGGGTGAAATTAACGATGTTCAGCAGACCGAAGATGATTGCCAGCCCCATGCTGAGGATGGCGTAGAAGCAGCCGTTGATCAGCCCCACCAGGAGCTGGGCCAGAAGAGACTGGTAGGAGATATCGAACATATAGGGCACCGGGGCTGGCGCCGTCGACGACGGCACGGGCATATCAGGCGTGGCTTGCCGAGTGATGCATGGGGAGTGGGGCACGGAGCGTGAAGCGCGGGGCGGCTCATCCCACCCTGCGCCGCCCGCCCCGCGCGGCACGGGTCAATGCATCACGACTTGACCAGCGGGCAGGCAGCCTGCGGCTTGGGGAACACGTCCTCGCCCTTCAGTACGGCCTTGACGTTGTAGTAGTCCCAAGGTGCCTTGGACTGCGCCGGCGTCTTGACCTGCAGCAGCAGCATGTCATGCACCAGGGCGCCGTCGGCGCGCAGCTTGCCATTGCGGATCACCGCATCGTTGATGGTCATCTCGCGCAGCTTGGCCATGACGGCGGGTGCGTCGTCGGTACCGGCCGCTTCGATGGCCTTCAGATAGTTCAACGTGGCGGAATACACGCCGGCCTGCGATGCGGTAGGCATCTTCTTGGTCTTGTCGAAGAACTTGCGAGCCCAGGCGCGCGACGCGTCGTCGTAGTCCCAATAGAAAGCTTCCGTCAGGTACATGCCCTGCGCTTTCTGCAGGCCCATGCTGTGCACGTCCGAGATATAGGTCAACAACGGCGCGACGGTCTGCTTCTTGGAAATACCGAATTCGGCCGCCTGCTTCACCGCGTTGACCGTATCGTTGCCGGCGTTGGCCAGCGCGATCACATCGGCCTTGGAGGCCTGGGCCTTGAGCAGGAAGGACGAAAAGTCATTGCCCGGGAAAGGATGGCGCGACACGCCCACCACTTCACCGCCGTTCTCCTTGATCACTTCCGTGGCGTCTTTTTCCAGCGAGTGGCCGAAGGTGTAGTCCGCGGTGATGAAGTACCAGGTCTTCTTGCCTTCCTTGACCAGCGCACGCGCGGTGCCGGCCGCCAAGGCATAGGTGTTGGTGGTCCATTGCGCGTTCAGGGGCGAGCACTTTTCGCCCAGGATGGCGGTGGACAGACCAGCCGACGGCATGGTGACGCGGTTCTTTTGCTTGGCGATTTCCATCACCGCCAGCGCCGTGGAGGCGGTGGGAAAGTCGGTGATCATGTCGACCTTGCCCTGGTCGAACCATTCGCGCGCCAGGTTGGCGGCGACGTCCGGCTTGTTCTGGTGATCGGCGGCCACGACTTCGACGGGCTTGCCCAGCACCTTGTTGCCCATTTCCTCGGCGGCCAGGCGGGCCGCCACGACCGAACCATTGCCGGCGAGGTCGGAATAGACACCGGACAAGTCGGTCAAGACCCCTATCTTGACCACATCATCGCTGATACCGGCCGCCTGGGACGCGCCGGCGTAGCCCAGGAAACACAGCGCTGCCGCGATTTTCTTGATTTTCATTCGAAACGCTCCATGGATGGATATGAGGTCTGGAAGACAACGTTTGGGAAGAAGATGGTGATGCGTGTTGCTTACTGCGGATGCCCAACAATTCAAATGCCCAGCAAGGTATTCAAACGATCCTGCGACGATTGCACCTCGCTGCGATCGATGACCGCGACGACGTTGCCGTGCTCGATGACGTAGTGGCGGTCAGCCAGGTGCTGGGCGAAACGGAAGTTCTGTTCGACCAGCACCATGGTGTAGCCGCGTTCCTTCAACTGGCGAATGACGCGACCCAAGGCCTGCACGATGACCGGCGCCAGGCCTTCGGTGATTTCGTCCAGCAGCAACAGGCGCGCGCCCGAACGCAGGATGCGCGCCATCGCCAGCATCTGCTGCTCGCCGCCCGACAGGCGGGTGCCCGGGCTTTGGGCCCGTTCGCGCAAATTGGGGAACATAGCGTAGATCTCGTCCAGCGACATGCCGTCGGGACCGACCTTGGGCAGCAGCAGCAGGTTTTCCTCGGCGGTCAGCGACGCATAGATGCCGCGTTCCTCCGGGCAATAGCCGATGCCGCGGCGGGCGATGCGGTGCGACGGCAGGCCGATGGTTTCCACGCCGTCGACCTTGATCGATCCCTGGCGCCGACCCACCAATCCCAGGATGGACTTGAGCGTGGAGCTGCGGCCAGCGCCGTTGCGCCCCAGCAGGGTCACGCATTCGCCGGGACGCACGTCGAGGTCGATGCCATGCAGGACATGCGACTCGCCGTACCAGGCGTTCAAGCCGCGGATTTCCAGCATCGTGTCACTCATCTTCCGCTCCCATATACGCTTCCCGCACGGCCGGGTCGATCGACACTTCGGCATACGGCCCTTCGGCCAGGATTTCGCCACGCTGCAGCACGGTGATGGTGTCCGAAATATCGGCCACGACCTTCATATTGTGTTCGACCATAAGAATGGTGCGGCCCGCCGACACGGCCTTGATCAGGTGTTTGATGCGGTCGACGTCTTCATGCCCCATGCCCTGCGTCGGCTCGTCCAGAAGCAGAAGTTCCGGTTCAAGCGCCAGGGTCGTGGCGATCTCCAGCGTGCGTTTGCGACCATATGGCAGGTCGCCGGCGGCAGTGTGCAGATGCGTGCGCAGGCCGACCTGATCCAGCAGTTCCTCGACGCGGTGGTGCAACTTTTCCAGCGTGCGCTCCGCGCGCCAGAAGCAATAATCCACGCCCAGGCGCCGCTGTAGCGCCACGCGCACGTTTTCCAGCACGGACAGCTGACCGAACACCGCGGAGATCTGGAAAGACCGCACGATGCCGCGCCGCGCTGTCTGCGCCGGCTTTTCCTGCGTGATGTCGATGCCATCGAACAGGATGGCACCGCGCGTGGGCGCATGGAACTTGGTCAACAGATTGAAGAACGTGGTCTTGCCCGCACCGTTCGGTCCGATCAGGGCGTGGATGGCGCCCCGCCGCACCGCCAGGTCGACGTTGTTCACCGCCACGAAGCCGCGGAACTCCTTGGTAAGCCCTCGCGTCTGCAGAATGATGTCGCTTTGCATGTCAGAGTCAGGACGAACGCATCCCGCGCGGCGGCCTTGCGGCCGCCGCCGGATGACTTTGCGGGAAAGGACGCGGAAGGCGTCTTGAAGAACGGGCCGGGCCAGATCCTTGCAACCCTTGCAGCAGGCTCAGGCCGCTTTCGGCTTGCGGCTAAGGCGGATCTGGCGCGGCAGGCTTAGCGCGACTGGTACTCGGCCGGACGCTTTTCCAGCGCGGCGCGGATGATGCGTTCGACGCGCTCGCGTTCGGCACCCACCAGCGGCAGACGCGGACGGCGTACGTTTTCGTTGCCCACGCCGGCCAGGGTCTCGGCCAGCTTGATGTTCTGCACCAGCTTGGTCGACACGTCCAGGTGCAGCAAGGGCGTGAACCATTGGTACAGGGCCAGCGCCTCGGCCCACTTGCCGGCCTTCATCAGGTCGTACAGGGCGACGGTTTCGCGCGGGAATGCGGTCACCAGGCCGGCCAGCAGGCCATCGGCGCCCAGGGCCAGGGCTTCGAACGACAGGTCGTCCACACCGATGAACAGCTGATAGCGCTGGCCCAGCGTGTTGCGCAGGTCCGTGATGCGGCGGATGTCGTCGCAGCTTTCCTTGATCGCCACCAGCCATTCGCAATCCGCCAGCTCGGCCATGTGCTCGGGCTTCAGGTCGACGCGGTAGGCCACCGGGTTGTTGTAGATCATGCAAGGCTTCTTGGCGGCCTCGGCAATGGTGCGTACGCTGAGCATCGCTTCGCGCGAATCGGCGACATAGATCAGCGAGGGCATGATCATGAAGCCGTCGACGCCGGCGTCGACGGCAGCCTTGACGTAGCGCAGCGCCTCGCGGGTGCTGGTTTCGGAAACGTTGGCCAGGATGGGGACACGTCCCTCGCTGACTTCGACGGCCGTCTTGGCCACCGCCACCTTCTCTTCCAGCGACAGCGTGCTGGCTTCGCCCAGCGAGCCGCCGGTCACCAGGCCATGCACTCCGTTGTTGATGAGAAAGCTGAAATGCTTGCGCATTTCCTCATGGTCCAGCGTCTCATCGGCGTTGAATTTGGACGTAACGGCGGGGAAGACCCCTTGCCAGCGCGCGTTGCTCACCTGCTTCTCCTGGATAGGGCGGCGGGTATCCGCCACATGGATTCCGATGTCGAATCCGATGGGAGGCAGATTAATATCGAGTAAATATATTTACAAGATATTCGAATTAAGGGCTTTCCCGGGCGGGGTTTTCCCGGACTGACATTCGAACGCGCTGCCGCCGGCCGCAGCGCCATTTCTATTGTTCACAGCTTATTACGGTCGCTGAACGGCACCCATGCCGCTTCGTCTGCGAGACTGTTTTCGGAACATTTTGTCTCATCGCACAACACTCAGCGCGTAGGGGGCCAAGCGCCGACCTGCCGCTTCACTCCACTTTGGATGCTGATATGAACGACAGTCGCTCCCCTGCTCCCGCAAAAGTTTCACTACCCGGCGCCAGCGGAAACGCCGCGCAAGCCAGCGTTGCGGCAGCAACGCCGATCTATATCGCGGTCGACACCGACAAGAACCAATCGCTGATTCGGACTCAGTCGAACGAAGCCCTGCCCACGCTGTATGTGAAGGCTTTCTACGATCAAGCGCATACGCAGCCCGTGGCATCGGCCAATATCGTTTTCTCATTTTGTCCGGCCTTTTATGGCGATCCCCGGCGAGGGGGGGCGTCCACGGCCGGCGTCTGGCCCTTGTCGCAGACGGTATCAGTCGTCAATGGCGAGGGAAGTTGCTCCGGGTTCACCACTGGGGTATGCACCGGCGATATCTATCGCCAGGAAAGCGACCGCGACCAGTTTGGCACCGCGTATATCTATGCGCATTCCACGGATATTTCCGGCGCCCCCTTCACCGATGACGACAAGCCACGTATGGCTGTCTTCACGGTAAAGGTCGCAGTAAAGCCGGTGGCGGCGGGCGACAAATGTCGATTGATCATCGCCGGCGGAGACAATCAGTTTCTCCCCTTAGGTAACAAGCTTCCCCTGTCCAGCCCATTGCTCGCTGTATTGATCAATGACGACGACTCCACCATCGTAACGGGCGTTCCCATTGCCTATAACGGCTTTTACGGCAACAAGAACACGGAGTTTCCGAACCTTAGCCAAGACCAAGTGCAGACTGATATGGAATGGTCGGTAGCGGCGACGACCCGCAACGGCTTTCCGTCATCATCCCGTCCATACACTACCTCTGCCAACCAGGGCACGGCCAAGGCATCCGTACCAAGCATGCCAAAAGTCGACACGCTTACGTTCGTTGCGCGCACCGCGTCTTCCCCTCCCGCCAATGCGACGGCGCTGTTTCCAAGTTCAGGAAACATGCAGAGTACGCAGCCAAACACGCAATTTCCGCACAACCTGACAACGGCGACACTCAACGACAGCGTATCGCCGGCGACACCGCTGCTCGGCATCGTTGTCACGTACGAAATAACGTCCGGAAATGCCGTTTTCGATTACACAAGAACGGTGGCCGGCGGAGAAATCACACAGATTTCCACGACGAAGGCACAGAGTTTCTCCGGCTCTTCCTATCTCGTACCGTCTCCCTACGTCTCGCCGACAAGCGACAACGGCGTTGTCTCAATCACGGCGAGCACCGATGATGCAGTGCATTTCGCCACGTTCATACTGCGGATCAGCGCTTCCGCCCCTATCCCCAATTCGCCATCGTCGTCGTCCGATACCTATTACGTCGATGTCGACAAGGGCAACCTTCAAGATCAGCTCCTTCGTACGCCTTATGAGGTCGCCCTGACCGCATCGGCCTGGACCAAGGACAGACAGCCAGTCAGCGGCGGCTCCATCACGTTCGACGTGCAACCGGATACGGCCATCGGTGCATTCAACAACACTGCCCCCAGCCCTATCGTCAACGGCATCGCCACGGCGTCCAGTCTTTTGCCCTTCTCGATCTTCAGTTCGAGTTCAACGTCAGACTACGGGACGTTCACCGTCCGCGCTTATCCCACGGGTGTAGACCCGGCCACGGCTGCTCCAGGCCAGGTGGCGATCTATACGGAACGCACCTGGCGCGGGCCCTCCGCCAAGATCTTCTTGATCAACGACGGACAGACCACATCGCCGGGACTAGCATTCCACACGCGCTTGCAGGCGAAGGTGCAGGACTCCTTCAACGCGCCGGTGGAAAGTGTGCTGCTTACCTTCACCATCACCAGCGGCGCTACCTTCGATATCAACGACAAGCCGGACCTGCTGGTGGACGTTTCACCTTCCACCGCGCGCGTTCGCACCAACGCCAGCGGCATTGCCACGGCACCCAACATCATTGCCGGCAACACCACCGGTGATGTCAAAGTCCAGGTCAGCACGCCCGTCGCCGCAACGCAGACATACACCCTGCATGTCCAGTCCGGGACCATCAATCCCGGCGATGGAGATGCCTATCGCATCGATGTCCTGACGGGTTCCCGTCTTTCCATGTCCAAACACGGCCAGGCCTCGCCACAGTTCGCCCTTACGGACACCACCTCCGGCAGGCGCATGCCCAACACACCCATGCAGATGGACGTAGGCAACACCGGCGGCGCCTCGGTCAGTTTCTCGCTCACGGACCCAACCATGCAAAGCACAACCGTCACGACCAATGACGAGGGCATTGCCTTGGTCACCGTGTACTCCGCCGATGCAACCGGCTCGGCGACCCTGTTGGCGTCCTACCCCGGTGCAGACTCCAAGACCGTCATTATCTCGGTCAGTTGATTCCTTCCTATTTAAAAACGAATTGGAAAACGATATGACCAAGAACCGCTCCACCACCACCTCGAATCCGTCGAAAACCGGCATGGCAGCAGAAAGCGCAACCGTGTCCAATGCAGCAGGCACGCCCATCTATATCTCGGTCGACACCGACAAGAACCAATCGCTGATCCATGCCGTACCGAACAGCAATATTCCCACGCTGTATGTGAACGCTTCTTACGATAAGGCCGGCACGCAGCCCGTCCCATCGGCCGAGATCGTCTTCTCGTTTTGTCCCGCCTATTACGGCGACCCCCGACGCGGCGGGGCATCGACTGCGAGTGTGTGGCCCTTGTCGCAAAGAGTGTCCATCGTCAACGGCAAGGGTAGCTGCTCGGGGTTCGCCGCCGGTGTCTGCACAGGCGACATATGGCGCCAGGAAAGCGACCGTGACATGTTCGGTACCGCATACATCTATGCACATGGCACGGACATTTCAGGCCTTCCTTTCACCGATGCGGACAAGCCCTACATGGCGGCCTTCACCGTAAAGGTAGCTGTCATGCCAGTGGCGGCAAGCAGCAAATGCCGATTGGTCATGGCAGCGGGGAATAACCAGTTCATGTTCGAGCCGCCGGGCTATTCACGTCCTGGCCCCATGTCCAGTCCACTTCTCGGCATGTTGGTCAATGAGGACGACTCCACGATAGTGACAGGGGTGCCAATCGAGTACAGCGGCAGGATTAACCTTTATTTCCAGGACCTCGTAAAAGATCAGCCGAATCCTCACAATAGTGTGTATGTGATCGTCGCAGAGACCCGCAACGGATTTCCGTCATCCACCACTCCTTACTGCGCGGAGAGCCAAGAACCAACCCCGCAACCTGTCTCTGTGTCGGTCCCAAGCATGAGCGACGTAGCACCACTTACATTCGAATGGCACACCTCGGCCGTCTCTCCAGCGAATGCAACCGCACTGTTTCCCAGCATGGGAAACATGCAGAGCACGCGTCCAAACACGCTATTTCCCCACAACCTGACGACGGCCGTATTCAACGATAGCGTGAACCCCGCGACGCCGTTGATCGGCGCCATCATCACGTACGAGATAACGTCGGGCAACGCCGTATTCGATTACACCGAGACGGTAGTCGATGGCCAATTCACACCGGTGTCCCCGACCAAGGCGAACTGCTACTGCTTTTCCTCTTATCTCGTCCCGTCTCCATACGTCAAGCCAACGAGCGATAACGGTGTGGTCACCATCACGGCGACCTGCGCCGACGCCTTGCAAACCGCCACTTTCACACTGCTGATCAGCGCTTCAGCCCCTATCCCCAGTACGCCTTCCTCTACGTCCAAGATCACACTGATCAACGACGGCCAGACCACCTCGCCGGGACTGGCGTTCGGCAATCGCCTGCAGGCAAAGGTGCAGGACTCCTTCGGCGCGCCGGTGGAGAACGTGCTGCTCACCTTCACCATCACCAGCGACGCCACCTTCGATATCAACGACAAGCCGGATCTGCTCGAAGACGCCACGCCATCCACCGCGCGCGCTCGCACCAACGCCAGCGGCGTGGCCACGGCGCCAAAGATCATTGCCGGCAACGCCACCGGTGACGTCAAGGTCCAGGTCGCCACACCGATCGCCGCCCCGCAGACGTACACCCTGCATGTCCAGTCCGGGACCATCAATCCCGGCGATGGAGATGCCTATCGCATCGATGTCCTGACCGGCTCCCGTCTTTCCATGTCCAGAGATGGCCAGGCCTCGCCACAGTTCGCCCTTACGGACACCACCTCCGGCAGGCGCATGCCCAACACACCCATGCAGATGGACGTAGGCAACACCGGCGGCGCCTCAGTCAGTTTCTCGCTCACGGACCCAACCATGCAAAGCACAACCGTCACAACCAATGACGAGGGCATTGCCTTGGTCACCGTGTACTCCGCCGATGCGGCCGGCTCGGCGACCCTGTTGGCGTCCTACCCCGGTGCAGACTCCAAGACCGTCATTATCTCGGTCAGTTGATTCCTTCCTATTTAAAAAC
Source organism: Bordetella sp. LUAb4 (assembly GCF_021325795.1). Lineage (GTDB taxonomy): Bacteria > Pseudomonadota > Gammaproteobacteria > Burkholderiales > Burkholderiaceae_B > Bordetella_C. The sequence continues at coordinate 181,244 of NZ_JAHPZX010000006.1, forward strand.
GAATTGGAAAACGAAATGACCAACAAACGCCCCGCCACTACCGCCCCCTCGTCGAAAGCCAGTGTGACAACAGCGAACGCTGCAGTGTCCAATGCCGCCGGAACCCCCATCTGGATCACGGTCGACACCGAGAAGAGTCCGTCGTTGATCCGGCTCTTGCCGAACCAAGCCCTGCCTACGCTTTATGTGAAGGCCTTCTACGATCAGGCGAATACGCAGCCCGTGGCGTCGGCCAACATCGTTTTCTCATTTTGCCCGGCGTTTTATGGGGATCCCCGGCGAGGTGGAGCGTCCACGGCCAGCGTCTGGCCCTTGTCGCAGACGGTGTCGATCGTCAATGGCCAGGGAAGCTGCTCGGGGTTCACGGCCGGCGTCTGCACGAGCGATATCTATCGCCAGGAGAGCGACCGCGACCAATTTGGCACGGCATACATCTATGCGCATTCCGCGGACATTTCCGGCACGCCTTTCACCGACGCCGATAAGCCACGCATGGCTCTCTTCACGGTAAAGATCGCCGTGAAGCCGGTGGCCTTGAGCAACAGATGCCGACTGGTCATGGGCGCGGGTGATAAGCAATTCATTTTCAAGCCGGAACAGGGCCTGAGGTCCAGCCCGTTACTGGCCATCGCGGTGAATGAAGGCGACTCCACGATCGTGACAGGGCCGTCCGCGACGTATAACGGCCAGCAGATCGTGATGTTCCAGAGTCTGCTCGGAGATCTGCCCCAGGAGGAAGGTGCCTACACCATCAAGGCAACGACCCAAAACGGCTTTCCATCGTCAACCATTCCTTTCCGGCCGGACACGATCGTCGAAACGGGAATAGTAACGGTCGCGGTACCTGGCGCCGGGGCACTTACGTTCAACTGGCACGGCACGGATACCGTTCCCGCGAATGCGACGGCGCTGTTTCCAAGCACCGGAAACATACAGAGCACGCTGCCAAATACGCCATTTCCCCACAACCTGGTGACAGCGACATTCAACGACAGCGTGACGCCGGCGACGCCACGGCTCGGCGTCACTGTCACGTATGAGATCACGACCGGAAACGCGGTATTCGATTACACGAGAACCGTGTCCGGCGGACAGGTCACACGGATTTCCGACACGAAGGCGCAGAGTGTTTCGTCCTCATCCTATCTCGCGCCATCTCCCTACCTGTCGCCGACGACCGCAAACGGGGTTGTATCGGTCACGGCAAGCACCGATGCGGCAACGCAACTCGCCACGTTCATACTGCTGATCAGCACATCTACCTCTACCCCCGTTACGCCTCCATCGACCTCGAGCGGCTATTACGTAGAGGTCGACAAGGGCGACTTGCAGGATCAAATACTGCGTACCCCTTATCCCATCACACTGACCGCGTCGGTCTTGGACAAGAACAGACTGCCAGCCGGCACCGGTTCCATCACCTTCGACGTGCCGGGGGGGGACACCGCCGCTGGTTCGTTCGCCAGCTCCGCTCCCAGCCCTGTCGTCAACGGCATCGCCACCGCTTCCAGCCTTACCCCATTCACGATCTTCAGTTCGAGCGCAACTTCGGACTACGGCACATTCAAGGTCCGCGCCTACCCCACAGGTGTCAACCCGGCCACCGCGGCGCCTGGCCAGGTGGCCATCTATACGGAACGTACCTGGCGCGGCGCCACCGCGAAGATCACCCTGCTGCACGACGGACAGACCACGTCAACGGGACAGGCCTTCGGTACCCGTTTGCAGGCCAGCGTACAGGACTCCTTCGCCAAGCCCGTGGAGAATCTGCTGCTCACCTTCACCATTCCCAGTGGCGCCACCTTCGATATCAGCGACAAACCGGACCTGCTGGTGGATGTCACCGCGTCGACCGCGCGCGTTCTCACCAATGCCAGCGGCGTGGCGACGGCTCCCAACATCATTGCCGGCAACGCTACCGGTGATGTCAAGGTCCAGGTCACTACGCCCGTCGCCGCAACGCAGACATACACCCTGCATGTCCAGTCCGGGACCATCAATCCCGGCGGCGGAGGGACCTATCGCATCGATGTCCTGACCGGCTCCCGTCTTTCCATGTCCAGAAACGGCCAGGCCTCTCCACAGTTCAAACTCACGAACACCATGACCGGAAGGATCGTGCCCAATCAACCCATGCAGATGGACATCGGCAACACCGGCGGCGCCTCGGTCAGTTTTTCGCGCACGGACCCGACCATGCAAAGCACCACCGTCACGACCAATGACGACGGCATTGCCCTGGTCACCGTGTACGCCGCCGATGCGGCCGGATCAGCGACCCTGTTGGCGTCCTACCCTGGCGCCGACTCCAAGACGGTCATTATCTCGGTCAGTTGAGTGAATCCGCCAAACGCCATTCGAACCGCACAGCGAAACCTGGAAGAGTCACATGAACAAGAAAAGCGCGCCCGATAGCATTACCCCGCAAGCCCCCCCAGCCAATCAGGAAGGCGAGTCACGTCCTGGATCGATCGCCCCGCCATCGAATGCAGACTCGTGGCCCCGCCTGACCTTCGTCGGAGGCAACAACCAAACAACCGCAACGGGGACCGCCTTCGCGTACCCAGTTAGCGCGTGCGTGAAGATCGACGGGGGGAATCCCGTACCAGGGTATACGCTTTACTACAACATCTGGAGTGGGATGGCCACGTTCAACTACGACCACCCCAGCACCGATAACATGGCAGTGTGGACGAACCGGACATCTAACTCATGCAATGTCTCGAACAGGTACCCAAACCAAGGGATATGTGAATCTCCCCAGATCATCGCTGGACCAAACGCGGGTCAGGTGATCATTGCCGTAGGCGCCCCTACTGGCGTCCTTGATGCGCCCCAATACTTTACGCTCACGATCACCGACGGAACCAAGCCCCCGCCCTCGCCCCCGGGCGGGAAAACTACGCCTGCGTTGTTTGTCTGGAGCGGCCAACCGCAAGCGACGAATATCAATACGGATTTTTCCAAGCCGCTCATCACCGCGGTCGTCGATCAGGCTACCGGCGGCGCGCTACCCGGCGTTCCGGTCACATATACGATCAGGTCTGGGAATGCCACCTTTGACTACAGCCGGCCGTTAGATTCCTCATATGCCACGACCGTGCGCCAAATCAGCCCCACGGTCGCCGTTTGCACGAGCAAGTCTTCCCATCTGGCTGCATCCCCCTACATATTGGCGGGTCCCAACGCGGGGAAAGTCACGGTGAGGGCAACCGCGGACAATGCCGTGAATTATCTGGACTTCACGGATCTGACCATAACTGCCCCCGCCCCGCCCAAGGATACCCCTGTCCTGAGCGCATATGACGGCGACAAGCAAAGTGCGCCCGCGAACACGGACTTTACTTCCGCGGTCGTGGCCAAAATGGCGGGCAGCCCGTCGGGAAGTGCCATGCCGAATGTGACGGTGACGTTCACCATCACCAGCAACAACGCCACCTTCGACTACAACGCGACAACCACCACGGTCACCGAGATCTCTTCCACTTCGGCAAGCAGTGTGACCAACGGCTCAGGCCTGGCCACCTCGCCGAAGATCCTGGCAGGCAGCGCCGCCGGCACCGTCACGATCACCGCCAGCGCGTCCAACGCCACCCAAAAACCCAACTTCAACCTGACCATCACGGCGGCTGCACCCGGGGCCGATATCTTTTACGTGGAGGTCGACAAGGGCGACTTGCAGGACCAGATACTGCGTACGCCTTATCCGATCACACTGACCGCGTCGGTCTTGGACAAGAACAGGCAGCCTGTCACCACAGGCTCCATCACCTTCGACGTGCCGGGCGGGGACACCGCCGCTGGTTCATTCGCCAGCTCTGCTCCCTGCCCTGTCGTCAACGGCATCGCCACCGCGTCCAGCCTCACGCCCTTCTCGATCTTCAGTTCGAGCGCGACATCGGACTACGGCACGTTCAGGGTCCGTGCCTATCCCACAGGGGTCGATCCCACCAATGCGCCGCCCAGTCAAGTGGCCATCTACACCGAGCGTACCTGGCTCGGGGCCACCGCGAAGATCACGCTGCTGCACGACGGACAGACCACGTCAACAGGACAGGCCTTCGGCACCCGTTTGCAGGCCAGCGTACAGGATTCCTTCGCCAAGCCCGTGGAGAATCTGCTGCTCACCTTCACCATTCCCAGTGGCGCCACCTTCGATATCAACGACAAGCCGGACCTGCTGGTGGATGTCACCGCGTCGACCGCGCGCGTTCTCACCAATGCCAGCGGCGTGGCCACGGCGCCCAACATCATTGCCGGCAGCGCTACCGGTGATGTCAAGGTCCAGGTCAGTACGCCCGTCGCCGCAACGCAGACATACACCCTGCATGTCCAGTCCGGGACCCTCAATCCCGGCGATGGGGACACCTATCGCATCGATGTCCTGACGGGTTCCCGTCTTTCCATGTCCAAACACGGCCAGGCCTCGCCACAGTTCAAACTCACGAACACCGTGACCGGAAGGATCGTCCCCAATCAACCCATGCAGATGGACATCGGCAACACCGGCGGCGCCTCGGTCAGTTTTTCGCGCACGGATCCGACCATGCAAAGCACAACCGCCACGACCAATGACAGCGGCATTGCCTTGGTCACCGTGTACTCCGCCGATGCGGCCGGCTCGGCGACCCTGTTGGCGTCCTACCCTGGCGCAGACTCCAAGACGGTCATTATCTCGGTCAGCTGACCGCGACCGGCAACCGAAGACTCGGTCGCCCCATCGCTGCAAACGAAAAGCCCCACGCTCCTGGATTGCCCCCCAAAAGTCGGATCTACATCCAACTCTTGGGGTGTAGTTCATCCTCGCGTGGGGCTTTTCAATATTTGGAGGGGCTGACGAACCAATTCCGCGAACCAGCTGATTTGTTGCCCTGACGAAAAAGAAAAGGGACGCCCAGGGCGTCCCTCAGTCCATTAACGATCAACCATCAACAACCTTGGAGAGACCTGTCCGGGCACAGGGCAAGCCAACGGCTTGGCCTTCACCACGGCCTGCTCCCCTCTGTTCAGGCTGGGGCGGCTCCAGGCGGCGCGGCGGGCGTCGTCGAGGCGCGCGCAGGAGCCGGCGCGGCCAGGAACACACGGTAGATCACCCCGCCCAGAACGCCGCCGACCAAGGGTGCGAGCCAGAACAGCCACAGCTGCTGCAAGGCCCAGGTCCCCTGGAACAGCGCCACGCCGGTACTGCGCGCGGGGTTCACGGACGTATTGGTGACCGGAATGCTGATCAAGTGGATCAAGGTCAAGGCCAACCCGATCGCCAGCGGCGCGAAACCCTTGGGCGCGCGCTCGTCGGTGGCACCGTTGATGATGATCAGGAACATCGCCGTCAACACCACCTCCGTGATCAAGGCGGCAACCATGCTGTAGCCACCCGGGGAGTGCTCACCATAGCCATTGCTGGCGAAGCCCGCGCTTACATCGAAACCAGCCTTGCCACTGGCGATGAGGAACAACACAGCCCCCGCCACGGCGCCGCCGACGACCTGCGCCACGATGTAGGGGACGACGTCAGCCGCCGGCGTGCGACCGCTGGCGAACAATCCCAAGGTAACCGCCGGATTGAAGTGGCCGCCCGATATATGGCCGACGGCGTACGCCATGGTAACCACGGTCAGGCCGAAGGCCAGCGCCACCCCGGCGAAGCCGATGCCATATTGCGGGAACGTGGCCGCCAGCACCGCCGATCCGCAACCGCCCAAGACTAACCAAAAAGTCCCGAAAAACTCTGCGAATAATCGCTTGGTCATGAAGGTCTCCATCAGGGAAGAAGTTACGTTCGCCATGCTAGAAAGACATCCAGCAGCACACAAGACAACAAACCGTGACAAAAAGCGACTCCCGCGAAAGCAGGTTCACACAGTGTTGCTCAGCCGCACGCGGACGACTCTACGCCCGCCGCCCGCGGACCGATATCGCCCCCCTCCTCCGTCCGAACATCGCCAAATGCGATAATCCCCGCTTCCCTCGGAGAGAATCTTGACCCGCATCGATGACCCCAGCCGCGACCGCGAAGTCGGCAACGCGGACTCCACCCACGACACCACCCGCATCGACGACGTGCGCATCGGTGCCGTGCGCCCGCTTATTTCGCCCGCCCTGCTGCTGGACGAGCTGCCGATCACGCCGGCCCTGGAAGACCTGGTCGAGCGTAGCCGCGGCGAAATCGCCAACATCTTGCATGGCCGCGACGATCGCCTGGTGGTGGTGGTCGGCCCCTGTTCCATCCACGATCACGACCAGGCCATGGAGTACGCCCGCCTGTTGAAGACGGCGGCCGACGGCCTGCGCGATGAATTGCTGATCGTCATGCGTGTGTATTTCGAGAAGCCGCGCACCACTGTGGGGTGGAAGGGCTATATCAACGATCCGCGCCTGGACGGCAGCTACCGCATCAATGAAGGCCTGCGCCGCGCCCGCGAACTGCTGCTGGATATCGGCAAGCTGGGTCTGCCCGTGGGCACCGAATTCCTGGACTTGCTGAGTCCGCAATTCATCGCCGACCTGATTTCCTGGGGCGCCATCGGGGCGCGCACCACCGAGAGCCAGAGTCACCGGCAACTGTCGTCGGGCCTGAGCTGCCCGCTGGGTTTCAAGAACGGTACCGATGGCAGCGTGCAGGTGGCCTCCGACGCCATCGTCGCGGCGCGTGCCAAGCATGCCTTCATGGGCATGACCAAGATGGGCATGGCGGCGATCTTCGAGACGCGCGGCAACGATGACACGCATGTCATCCTGCGGGGCGGCAAGAAAGGACCCAATTTCGACGCGGCCGGTGTCGAGGAAGCCTGCCAGAGCCTGCGCAAGGCGGGCCTGCGCGAGAAGGTGATGGTTGACTGCTCGCACGCCAATTCCAACAAGTCGCATGCGCGCCAGATCGAGGTCAGCGCGGACATCGGCGCTCAGATGATAGGCGGTGAGCAGCGCATCTGCGGCGTGATGATCGAAAGCCATCTGGAAGAAGGCCGCCAGGACTTGACGCCGGGCGTGCCGCTCAAGCGCGGTGTGTCTATCACCGATGCCTGCATAGGCTGGTCGCAGACCGAACCGGTCCTGGCCCAATTGGCACGAGCTGTTCGCCAACGGCGCGAGGGCCTGGCCCGCGGGTGATCGCGCCTGGTGCTTGACCTGCAGGTAGGAAAAAAGGAATTCCTGACGGAATTCCTTTTTTATTTCCAGGAGATATCAAAACTCCCCCAAGCTTCTCCCTCAAATTCATATATATGATTTGATTGACTCAAATGAGATTTGAAAATATCATGGCCTGGCATATCGATGAACGGCCGCCGGCACCCGTCGAGCGGCCGCCGCAACCAGGAGGAAGACATGATTCACGCTGTACTGCACGACGCCAAGGACACGGTGGCTGTCGCGGTGGTGGAAGGCATCACCGCCGGCACTGAACTCAATGCCTGGATCATGGATGAAGACAAGATCATCCATGTGACGGCCAAGCAGGACATCCCCATCGGTCACAAGGTGGCCCTGAAGGACATGAACACCGGCGACACCATCTTCAAGTATGGCGTCGACATCGGCAAAGTGGTCGCCCCCATCCAGGTCGGCCAGCACGCCCATGTCCACAACATCAAGACCAAGCGCTGGTAAGCCTTCCCACCCCATTCCCTGCTGCGAGGATTCCCCATGGCTGTCGTTTCCGCCTCCACCACTTTCCGCGGCTATCGCCGCGACAACGGCCGCGTCGGTGTACGCAATCACGTCATCGTGCTGCCGGTCGACGATATTTCCAATGCTGCCGCCGAAGCGGTCGCCAACAACATCAAGGGCACGCTGGCCCTGCCCCATCCCTATGGGCGCCTGCAGTTCGGCGAAGACCTGGAACTGCATTTCCGCACCTTGATCGGCACCGGCTGCAATCCCAACGTCGCCGCCGTCATCGTCATCGGCATCGAAGAAGGCTGGACCAAGCGCGTGGTCGACGGCATCGCCAGCACGGGCAAGCCAGTGGCCGGCTTCAGCATCGAACTGCATGGCGACCATGACACCATCATGCGCGCGTCCAAGCAGGCCAAGGAATTCGTGCACTACGCCACGGCGCTGTATCGCACCGAATGCCCCATCGAAGACCTGTGGGTCTCGACCAAGTGCGGGGAATCGGACACGACATCCGGCTGTGGCGCCAACCCCACCGTCGGCAATGCCTTCGACAAGCTCTACACCCTGGGCACCACGCTGGTGTTCGGCGAGACGTCGGAATTGACTGGCGGCGAACACATCGTCGCCGCGCGCTGCGCCAATGACAAAGTGCGCGATCAGTTCATGACCATGTTCAACCGCTACCAGGACATGATCGATCGTTGGAAAACCAGCGACCTGTCCGAGTCCCAGCCCACCAAGGGGAATATCGCCGGCGGCCTGACCACCATCGAAGAAAAGGCGCTAGGCAATATCCAGAAGATCGGCAAGAAATGCCGCGTCGACGGCGTCCTGGACAAGGCCGAGATCCCCACGGGATCAGGCTTGTGGTTCATGGATTCTTCGTCGGCGGCGGCCGAAATGGTGACTTTGTGCGCTGCGTCTGGTTATGCGGTGCACTTCTTCCCGACCGGGCAAGGCAACGTCATTGGCAATCCCATCCTGCCCGTGATCAAGATCTGCGCCAACCCGCGGACCGTGCGCACCATGTCCGAACACGTGGATGTCGACACGTCCGGTCTGCTGCAGCGCGACATCGATCTGGACCAGGCCGGCGACAAATTGCTGGAGTGCATGCTGGCCACGGCCAATGGCCGATGGACCGCCGCTGAAGCCCTGGGCCATCGCGAATTCGTGCTGACGCGTCTGTACGAAAGCGCATAAGCTAAGCGCGCAAGTGACGTAAGCCGCGCGGGCTTAAAACCCGTGCGACGGCCGGGGCCAGCCGTTGGGCCCCGGTGTTCTACCCGCAGCGGACGGCAGTATCGCGCCGCTCAGGCATCATCCGCCGCCGGCACTTCGCCGGCGGCTTCCATGCAGGCTCATCAGGCGCACCGGCCCGAAGACGGCCGGGCGCCTGTTCGCCCGTCGCCCGGCGGGCCCACCGGAGGAGACCGACCATGCAGAAGAAGAACGATGTCGTCAATAACACCAACAACCCCGCCATTACCGTTACCGCTGGTACCCGCCCCACCACTATGACTGCGCCTGCCGCTGCCGCTGCAACTGCAACTGCAACCGCAACCGCAACTGCAACTGCAACGACAACGACAGCGGCATCCACTGCCTACGATACGCCCGCGGCGAACCAGGCTGCGCCCGCATCGGCGCGGCGCCGCTCGACCCTGGGCGCGTTGGGCGCGGGCGCCCTGGCGACCCTGACCCCTTGGTTGCCGGCGTGGGCCGCGGATGCGTCCAACAAGTGGCCGGACAAGCCGATCAACTACGTCGTGCCCTTTCCGCCTGGCGGCCTGACCGACGTGGCGGCGCGGCAGGCCGCCAAGGCCTTGGGCATGGCGGAGAACTGGAACGTGGTGGTGGAGAACAAGCCTGGCGGCAGCGCCAACATCGGCGCGGCTTATGTGGCGCGCGCGCAGGCTGACGGCTATACCTGGCTGGCGATGACGCTTTCGCATGCAGCCAACGCCACCCTGTTCCAGGGCAAGGCAGGTTATGACTTGTTGAAGGACCTGGTGCCGGTGGCTTGTATGGCCTCGTCGTCCATGATGGTGGTGGTCAATCCGAAGAGCGCCATCAAGAGCATGGACGACTTGTTGCAGGCGGCCAAGACACGGTCGCTGACCGCCGGTTCCAGCGGCAACGGCACCCCGCCGCATCTGACCTTGGCCCTGTACCAGAGCCTGACCGGCACCAAGCTGCTGCACGTCCCGTACAAAGGCGGCGCGCCGTCGTTGACGGACCTGATGGGCGGCCAGGTCGACGTTATCTTCTCCAACTATCCGGAGTCGCTGGCTTACGTGAAGAGCGGTGCCTTGCGCGCGTTGGCGGTCAGCAGCAAGAAGCGCAGCCCGGACCTGCCTGACGTCCCTACCGTGGAAGAGTCTGGCCTGCCGGGTCTGGTGGTCGCCAACTTCACAGGCATCATGGCCCCGGCCGGCACCCCACAGCCCGTAGTGGACCGTATCAGCAAAGCCATCGTGAAGCAGATCAAGGAACCCGAAATGACCAAGAACCTGGTCACCTTGGGCTTCGGCGCCCAACCCATGGAAGCCGCACAGTTCGGTCCTTATCTGAAAGGAGAGGTCGAACGCTGGGCCAAGATCATCCGCGACGCGAATATTCAAGTCGGGTAAACAGAGAAGGGTTAAGCGGCGCTACGAGTCCAAGAAACTTCAGTCACGGTCAGGGGGCAGTCCGCGGGCGGCTGTTGGAAGCGCCGAGAGAGATGGACTTCAGGGCGCACGGGTGTGGCCGAGGGTAGTTTGGCGCGCAGCGCCAAACCGCGGACCTGCCGCCCGCGGACTGCCCCCTGGCCGGGACGTACGCTAGAACCTCGGGTACAGGCTGAGAGAGAACCTCGGGTACAGCCTGAGAGAGAACCTAGGGTACAGCCTCCGCTAGAACCGAAGGTAAAAACGCCGAAGGAACCGAAGGTACAAATCCCGCTAGCACCGAAGCAACAGCAAGAAACGCATCCAAAAACCGCAGACAGGAATCAGGCAATCATGCGCATCGTCATCTCCGAATTCATGGACAGCCCAGCCGTGGACACCCTCCGCGCGGACTTCGACGTCCAGTACGAACCCGACCTGGTAGACCGTCGCGAAGATCTATTACGCGCCGTGCAATCGGCCGACGCCTTGATCGTCCGCAACCGCACGCGCGTCGACGCCCCCCTCCTTGCCGCCGCGCCGAAGCTGAAAGCCGTCGGCCGCCTGGGCGTAGGCCTGGATAACATCGACATGCCCGCCTGCGCGGCCCGCCACATCGACGTCTTCCCGGCTACCGGCGCGAATGCCCGTTCCGTAGCCGAGTACGTCATCGCCACCGTCCTGTTGCTGCTACGCGGCGCCTATCATGCCAGCGCCCAGGTGGCGGCAGGCGACTGGCCACGTAACGCGTTGTCCAATGGCCGCGAGGCCAATCAACGCGTGTTGGGCATCGTCGGCTATGGCGGCATCGGCCGCCTGGTTGCCCGTCTGGCGCGTGGACTGGACATGCGCGTCATCGCGTCCGACCCCATCCTGACAGCCGAAGATCCCGCCTGGCGCGAAGGCCTGGCGGACCGTGCCGAACTGGACGACCTGCTGCGCCAAGCAGACGCGGTGACGCTGCACATCCCGCTTACAGACGAAACCCGGGGCTTACTGAATGCCGAGCGCCTGGCGGGGATGAAAGACGGCGCCATCCTGATCAACACCGCGCGTGGCGGCATCATCGACGAAGCCGCGCTGGCCAATGCCTTGCGCTCGGGCAAACTGGCGGGCGCCGCCATCGACGTCTTCGACAAAGAACCTCTGGCAGCAGGCAGCGCTCTCGCCGATGTCCCCAACCTGATCCTGACCCCGCACATCGCCGGCCTGACCGAAGAAGCCAACACCCGTGTTTCAGACATGACCGCGCAACGCGTCGCCCATGCCCTGCGCGCGAATTGAAGCGAGTCGAGAGGAACCCACTGACACTCACGCCGCAACAAACACGAGCAGTTGACAGGCACGACGACCGATTCTGCTGCCCACGCTACAGCCGCCGGCTCACCACCGGACGGCCCACTAGGTGCGGCTGCAATCCCCTGCCACCATGGCGTACGATGCAGCAAAAACAAGCATCGATGGTCGAGTTGAATCGTTGAACTGAATCATTGAGCTGAATCGTTAAGACGAGTCATTGAATTGAATCGTCGAGATAAATCGCAGAACCACGGAGTTACCGAGATGAGCACGCTGGACCTGGATACCCTGGAAGACCTTTGCCGCGCCGCGCTGGAAGGCGCCGGCGCCAGCCCACAGATGGCGCGCGGCACCGCCGCCGCGCTGATGTACGCGGAAGCGCGCGGCATCGCCTCGCATGGCGCCTCGCGCGTGCCCTTCTACGCCACCCACTTGCGCAATGGCCGCGCCGACGGCACGGCAGTGGCCGGCATCGCCCGCGAACGCGGCGGCGCGGTGCTGATCGACGCCCATGACGGCCTGGCTTTTCCCGCATGCGCCCTGGCCATCGAGGAGGCCATCCGCCGCGCCGGTGAATACGGCGTGTCCTATGCCGGCGTCTGCAACAGCCATCACTTCGGCGTGGCCGCGTATCACCTGGACGCCGTCGCTCGTCGCGGCATGGTCGGCCTGGCCATGGGCAACTCGCCGGCCGCCATGCCGGCGCATGGCGGCAAGCGCCCGCTCTTCGGCACCAATCCCATCGCCGCGGCGTTTCCCCGCCGCGACGCCGCGCCGCTGGTGATCGACCTGTCCTTGTCGGAAGTGGCGCGCGGCAAGCTGATGGTGGCGGCGCGCGAAGGCCGCGAGATCCCCTTGGGCTGGGCACTGGATGCGCAAGGCCAGCCCACCACCGACCCGCGCGCCGGCCTGGAAGGCAGCATGCTGCCCATGGGCGGGGCCAAGGGTGCCATGCTGGCGCTGGTCGTGGAGTTGCTGGCCTGCGCGCTGACCGGCGCGCATTTCGGCTTCGAAGCCGATTCCTTTTTCACGGAGGCAGGCAATCGCGCGCGCATCGGCCAGGCATTCCTGGTCATCGATCCAGGCGCGTTGGCCGGCCAGTCGGCTTATCTCGAACGTGTCGAGACCTTGGTTGCCGCCATGCTGGAAGACAGCAACGTGCGCCTGCCGGGCCAGCGTCGCGAAACCCTGGCCGACGGCGCCCGCTCCGCTGGTGTGAACGTGCCCGATGCCCTGCTCGCCGACATCCGCGAATTGGCCGAGAGTCGAACCTGAGCTCCTGATTTGAGTTGAGTGCGGGGAAACGGCGGGTGCCCCCCCACGCAAGGCGCCCGCGCCGCCGGGCGTAAGATGTTGAGCTTGTCGCTAACAACCATCGAAGGGACCAGCATGGAGACAAGCAAGACCCTCAACGACAAGCCGCATGTCGGCATCATCGGCGTAGGCCAGATGGGCCACGGCATCGCCAGCAATATCCTCAAGGCCGGCTATCCGCTGGTCTTGCTGGATCATTCCGGCAACCAGCCTGTCGCCGACCTGCTGACGGCCGGTGCCCGAACCGCCGCGACACCGGCCGACGTCGCGCGCCAGTCCGACATCATCGTGCTGTGCGTCACCGGCACGCCCCAGGTCGAGCAGGTTCTGTTGCAGGACCAAGGCGTATTGGCCGGACTGCGGCCGCAAGCCATCGTCATCGATTGCTCCACCGCAATCCCCTCCTCCACCTTGAGACTGGCCGAGGCGGTGACGCGGGCCGGTGGACGCTTCCTGGATGCGCCGATGACGCGCACCCCCAAGGAAGCCGCCGAAGGCCGCCTGAACCTGATCGTTGGTGGCGACCCCGCGCTGTTTGAACAGTGCCTGCCGCTATTGCGCAGCTACGCGGAAAACATCACGCATGCCGGGCCGGTCGGGTCGGGCCATCGGCTCAAGTTGCTGCACAACTACGTGTCCCTGGGCTTTTCCGCCGTACTCGCCGAGGCGGCTGCCTGCGCCGAGCGGGCCCAAGTGGACCCGGCCGTCCTGATGGAAATTCTGGCCAAGGGCGGTGGCGACGGTGTGGTACTGGGCCGCCTGCGCCCCTATATCGAACACGGCGACACCAATGCCTTTCGCTTTTCCATCGCCAATGCGACGAAAGACATGGGTTACTACACCGCGATGGCCGAAGAAACCGGCGCCCCGCACGCCGCCGCCGAGGCCATCCGCGCCACCTACGCGGCCGCCAGCGTTGCGGGCATTGCCCAGGCGCCCGTGCCGGAGATCATCGATTTCCTGGCCGGTGTAAAGAGAAAGTAGCTTCTGTCCAAAGCCTGCCCGCAGCCCCGAGGCCACGCGGCGGGACTGAGCAAAGCGCCGCGCAGCCACGGGATGCAGCTTCGCCGCGCGGTGCGACGCGCACGCAGTCAGGTGCTGACATCGCCCGCCGTCAGCACCGCCAGCTCCCGTTCGTCGAAACCCGCGGCACGGCGGGCGTCCAGGTTGAAGGGACCGCGCTGGCGCGGCGCCGCATAGCGTTGCGCCAGCTCGGCGTGCCATGCCACCGGGTCATACCCGCCCTGTTCGCACAACCAGCGGTACCAGCGATTGCCGATGGCGACGTGGCCAATCTCGTCGCGCAGGATGATGTCCAGGATGGCCGCGCCACGCGCGTCTCCCACCCTCGCCAGCTTGTCGCGAATCATGGGCGAGGCATCCAAGCCGCGCGCCTCCATGATGCGCGGCACCAGGGCCAGGCGGGCGGCCACGTCATCGTGGGTTTTCGCGGCCATGTCCCACAAGCCGTTGTGCGCGCAGAAATCGCCATAGACATGGCCCAAGGTCGCCAGATGCTCGTTGAGCAGACGGAAATGGCTGGCCTCTTCGCGTGCCACCCCGATCCAGTCCCGGTAGAAATCCGCGGGCATGCCAGGGAAACGCCAGACGATGTCCAGCGCCAGATTCACGGCATTGAATTCGATATGCGCCAACGCATGGAGCAAGGCCGCGCGCCCTTGCGGGGTTCCGGCCGGACGCGACTTCAGCTGGGCGGGCGGCACCAGCTCGGGCCGGGGCGGCCGCCCGGGCAAGTGCGCGGGTTCGTCCAGGACGACCGTTGGGTCCACGGGCATGGACTCGTCCAGCGCGTCGACCGCCATCATTTTGCGCGGCCAGTCGTCCAGAGCCAGCGCCGCCAGGGCGCCCTGGCGCAACTCCTTGGCGGCGGAAACAGGTATGTCTTCCATCGCCGCAGGTTAACAGCTACGTTCTTATAATCTCCACCATGACCGATCCCCAGCAAGCGTCCGACCCCACCGCCGATCCCGATGATCCCCGCCTTACGGTCACGCGTACGCTGGCTACCGTTGACCCGGCCCAATGGGATGCCCTGGCCGGCCCCCAGCCCTTTGTATCGCACGCCTTCCTGTCCGCCCTGCACGACACCGGCTGTGCCGCGCCCGCCACGGGCTGGGTCCCCTACTACCTGATCCTGCGGCGTGCCGGCGAGCTGGCGGGTGCCATGCCCCTGTACGTGAAGACCCATTCGCGCGGCGAATACGTTTTCGACCACGCCTGGGCGGAGGCGTTTGAGCGCCATGGCCTGGACTATTACCCCAAGCTGCTCGCAGCCGTGCCCTTCACCCCGGTCAGCGGCCCACGCCTGCTCGCGCGTACGCACGCCGACCGGGTGCTGCTGGCGCGCGGCGCCATCGAACTGACGGCAAGCTTGAAGCTGTCTTCCCTGCATGTGCTGTTTCCCCAGGCTCAAGACCAGCAGGCGCTCGAAGAAGCCGGTTATCTGGTGCGCCAGGGCGTGCAATTCCATTGGGAAGACACCGGCTACGGCAATTTCGATGCGTTCCTGGCCGCGCTCAGCCATGACAAGCGCAAGAAAATCCGCCAGGACCGCAAGAAGGTCGCGGCGGCAGGCATCACCTTCCGCTGGCTGGCCGGCACGGCCATCGACGATGCGGCGCTGTCGTTTTTCCACGCCTGCTACGTCGAAACCTACCGCAACCACTGGTCGTCCCCCTACCTGACGCTGGATTTCTTCCAGCGCCTGCGCGAGCAGTTGCCCGGCGCCCTGGTGCTGATCCTTGCCTGCCGTGACGGCGCCCCCGTGGCGGCGGCGCTGAACATGAGCGACGGCGAGGCCTTGTACGGCCGCCATTGGGGTGCCATGGAATTCGTACCCGGCCTGCATTTCGAGACCTGCTACCTGCAGGGCATCGAGTACTGTCTGGCCAACCGCCTGAGCCGCTTCGAAGGCGGCGCCCAGGGCGAACACAAGATCGCCCGCGGTCTGCTGCCCACGCCCACCTGTTCAGCACATTGGATTACCGACCGCCGGTTTGCCGAAGCCATCGCCGATTTCCTGCAGCGCGAGGGCGACGCGATGACCGCCTATCGCGAAGATCTGGAAGGACATACGCCTTTCCGGCGCGAACAAGGCTGAAGCAAAGGGGTGAAGCGAAAAGGTAAAGCTCCGCCTTCTCTCGGCGGCGGCCACGACTACCGACTGCCGGTTCGGCTGGCCCAAGCATGGCGACATCGAACCGCATAGCCCCAGGGCCGCCGCCTGTCTTTTTTTGGCAACGTCCTATCGAATACCCCAGAAGTTCGAGTGATGCTTGAACTGATGTAACCGTTCGGCGTATTGTGTCGGATCCTTGCTCGTCTTTGAAATTTCCCGCGCGCGACGGACCAGGGAGCACGCCGCCTGCGTGATCAGATAACGCAATGGGACACAGACGACCATGAAAAACCTCACACTGCGGCAGCGCCTGTTGGCCAGCTTCGGCGCCATCCTCGTCATCATGCTGCTGATGGCGCTGGTGGATTACAGCCGGCTGCTGGCCATCGAGAGCGAGGCCCAGGGCATCAGTGAGGATTCCCTGCCTGGCCTGCAATACAGCGCCCGTATCCTCAGTGACTGGCAGAAAAGCCATGACGAATTGATCCAGGGCGTCGTGCGGCAGACTTCCCTGCCGGCATTGCGCGCCGCCCTCGACCAGGCCGATACCCGCCTGGACGCCCAATTGCGCGGCTATTCGCAGACCGTATTCATCCTGGATGACCGCCAGGTCTACGACACCTTCCGCAAGACGCTCGCCGCCTACCGCCAGACCCGCGCGGACCTGCTGTCCAGCCTGCAAGCCGGCGACGCCGCGCGCGCGCTGACACAGCTGCACGACGGCGTGACCGCCGTCTATGCCGATGGCCATGCGCAACTGGAGCACATGGTCGAAGAAAACAGCACGCGCGCCGACCAATCGGTCGGACACATCATCCAGACTCTGCGCCACGCCGAATTGATCCTGCTGGCGGGACTGATCCTGGCGCTGCTGGCCGCCGCCGCCTGCGCTGCATTGCTGACGCGTGCCATCAACCATCCCATGCGCAAGATCGTCGATAGTTTGGGACGATTCGGCAACGGCGACCTCAGCGCCCGCCTGCAGTTGGCGCGCCAGGACGAATTCGGTGCAATCGAGTCTGGCTTCAACCGCATGGCCGATGAACTGACGGACCTGGTCGGCAAGGCCCAGCGCTCCGCCATCCAGGTGGCGACCTCGGTGACCGAAATCGCCGCCACCTCGCGGCAGCAACAGGCTACGGCGTCGGAGGTCGCGTCCACCACCACGGAGATCGGTGCCACCTCGCGGGAAATCGCCGCCACCGCGCGCGACCTGGTCCGCACCATGAGCGAAGTGTCGACCGCCGCCGACCAGACCGCGGCCCTGGCCGATGGTGGGCATCACGATCTGGCGCGCATGGAACACACCATGCGCAGCGTGGTCGAAGCGGCCGGCACGGTCAATGGCAAGCTGGGCGTGCTGAACGAGAAGGCCGGCAACATCAACCAGGTCGTCACCACCATCAACAAGGTGGCCGACCAGACCAACCTGCTGTCCTTGAACGCCGCCATCGAGGCGGAAAAAGCAGGCGAGTACGGCCGCGGCTTCGTGGTGGTGGCCACCGAGATCCGTCGCCTGGCCGACCAGACCGCGGTCGCGACCTACGACATCGAACAGATCGTGCGCGAGATCCAGTCCTCGGTGGCCGCCGGCGTGATGGGCATGGACAAGTTTTCCGAGGAAGTGCGGCGCGGCATGCACGATATGCAGCAGGTCGGCGAGCAGTTGTCGCAGATCATCCAGCACGTGCAGACGTTGGCGCCGCGCGTGCAGGTGGTCAATGAGGGCATGCAGGCCCAAGCCACCGGCGCGGAACAGATCAACCAGGCCTTGACGCAATTGGCCGATGCCACGCAACAGACCGTCGAATCGCTGCGCCAGTCCAGCCTGGCGATCGACGACCTGAACACGGTGGCCGGCGACCTGCGCGGCGGCGTGACACGCTTCAAACTTTGATGAGCTTCGTGTGATGGGTTTCGTGTGATGAGCTTATCTGCCGGCACGCCCGTATCCGGTCACCGCGCCGCCACGCAGCGGCGCCTGTTCCTGCGCTTCGCCATCGGTGCCGACACGTACGTCATGGATACGCATGAGATCGTGCAAGTGCTGCCGCTCGGGCGCTACAAGCAGATGCCGGGCATGCCGGCCTGGGTGGCCGGGTTGGCGATGTATCACGGGCGCACCCTGCCGGTCATCGACGTGACCGCGCTGGCCACCGGCACGGCAGCCGCGCGGTTGACGAGCACGCGCGTGGTGGTGGTGAACAGTGCGAGTGGCGCGGGTGGGCGCGCGCCTCTGGGCTTGATCCTGGAGAAAGCCACGGAGACGTCGCATTACGATCCCTCGGCGTTCATGCCGTCGGGTCTGGATCAAAGTGATGCGCCCTATCTGGGGCCGGTCCTGGATACCGGCGACGGGCTGCTGCAATGGCTGCGCGTGGATGAACTGGTGCCCCCCGCGCTGCGGGCGCGTTTGTTCGGTGCCGCCGCTGAGGCCCGAACATGAGCCGCCTTGGACCAAGCAGCGGGTCGGCCTCCGGGCCTGCCGCCGGTGCCACGCCGGCCGACGATGCGGCCATGAAGCTTGCCTTCAATGGTTTGCTCAAGCAAAGAATAGGCTTGGACGCCGACGCCATCGGCCAGGCCACGATCGACCGTGCCGTGCGTCAGCGCGCACAAGCTTGTCACGCGGACAACACCGCGGAATATTGGCGGCAACTGGTCGGCTCCCGCGAAGAGCAGCAGCAGTTGATCGAAACCGTGGTGGTGCCGGAGACCTCTTTCTTCCGCCATCCGGAATCGATGGATACCTTGGCACTGCTGGCGCGCCAGCGCTTGGCGCAAGGCGGCCAGTTGCGGCTGCTCAGCCTGCCCTGCTCCAGCGGCGAAGAGGCTTATACGCTGGGGATGGCGCTGCTGGACGCCGGCATCGACGCCAGCCGGTTCTCGGTGATCGGGGTGGACATCAGCGCGCGACTGGTCGAGCACGCTCGCCAGGGCGTGTATGGCCGCAACTCCTTCCGAGGCGAAGCGCTGGGCTTTCGCGCGCGGCATTTCAACGATACGGCCGCCGGC
Source organism: Bordetella sp. LUAb4 (assembly GCF_021325795.1). Classification (GTDB taxonomy): domain Bacteria; phylum Pseudomonadota; class Gammaproteobacteria; order Burkholderiales; family Burkholderiaceae_B; genus Bordetella_C. The sequence goes on from NZ_JAHPZX010000006.1 coordinate 200,279, forward strand.
TATTCCGTGCTGCCCCGAGTCCGTGCCGAAGTGTCCTTCCAGACCGGCAACCTGTTGGACCCCGTGCTGGATCTGCCGGCTGCCGGCTTCGACTTCGTGTTTTGCCGCAACCTGTTGATCTACTTCGATGAAGCCACCCAGCGCGCCGCCGTCAACGTCTTGATGGGACTGGCGCGGCCGGACGGCTGTCTCTTCGTCGGCCCAGCCGAAGCCAGCCTGCTGACGCGCATGGGCCTACGGCAGATCGAAGCGCCTGGGGCGTTCGCGTTTCATCGCGAGGTACCGGCGCCAAGCCGGCTTCCGGCAACGGCCAGACATGCGACGCGTGGCACCGCGGCAGGCGCCCGGGCGGCTTCAATGGCCAGCTCCAATGGGGGCTATCGTCCCGGGGCCAGGGCTGGAGCCGGGGCAACGGCAACCGCGCCGGCGGGATCGGGCGCAAGGCCGTCCGCCTTGCCTGCATTCCAGGCACGCCCCGGCAGCGCGCCCCGCAGCGCACCTGCCGCGCGCGCCGCGTCTCTTTCCGCCAAAGCGTCAAATCCTGCCGCATCGACCACTCGCGCTTCTAACGTCGCCGTTTCGAACACTGACGGGTCTACTACCGCCACGGCGGCGGCCGATACCGACGCATCCGCTTCACTGGCCGCCGTCCAGGCTTTGGCCGACGCCGGCCGGATCAGCGCCGCCCTGGACGCGGGGGCGCGGCATCTGGAGCAGCATGGCGCGTCCGCGTCGGCGTACTACCTGATCGGCGTGCTGCATGACGCCGCCGGCGCCAGCGCCCCGGCGGAGGCGGCTTATCGCAAGGCGCTCTATCTGGAACCCGGCCATCACGAGGCGCTCCTGCACTTGGCCTCGATGGCCGAGGCGCGTGGCGACGCCACGGCGGCGCAACAACTGCGCCAACGCGCCGCACGCGCGGGAGGCCGACATGGTTGAACACGAAACCGCGCCCATCGATGACTGCTGGAATCGTATCGGCGTCCAGGGCGACATGTCCTGTCCGCGGCTACGGGAACATATCCACTGCCGCAACTGCCCCGTCTACGCCACGGCCGCCAGGCGCCTATTGGACCGCCACCCTGCCACTTTCGACGACACGGCAAGCAGTCGGCCCGCGGCCGCCCACGTTCAACGCGGGATTGGCAGCGACCACGCCATCGCAGCGGGCTCACTGAACACAGCGGGCTCGCTCGGCGCAACAGATGCAGCGGGCCATGCATCCGCCCACTCAGGAAATGCCGCCGCGATCTCCGCCCTCGTCTTCCGCCTGGGCGCGGAATGGCTGGCGCTGCCCACCTCGACACTGGCTGAAGTCGCCACGATGCGGGCGATCCATACGCTGCCGCGCCGCAGCGGTGTCGTGACGGGTGTATGCAATATCCGCGGCCGCCTGTTGGTCTGTATCTCCTTACCGGTGCTGCTGGGCTTGACGGCGCAAGCCGCGCCCATCGCCACGCCGGCGGCATCAGCCCCGGCGGCCAAAGCGCTGCCGCGCTTGCTGATCATCAACAGCGCTCCGCGCACGGTCGTCGTTCCCGTCGATGAAGTCGAAGGCATCCGCGCCTATCCCGCCGACGCATTGGGCCCCGTCCCCGCCACGCTGGGCGCCGATCGCTACACCAGCGCCATCGCCCGCCATGGTGAGCGCACCATCGGTGTGCTGGATGGCAGGCGCCTGCTGCAGGCCATCGAGCGGAGCCTGGCATGAATCCCGGCGACGACATCCGCGACGCATCCCTGCTCGATCTGTTCCTGCTGGAAGCGCGCACGCAGGTGCAAGTGCTCAACACGGGCCTGTTGGCGCTGGAACGAGATGCCAGCGCCGCCGACCAGTTGGAAGCCTGCATGCGCGCGGCCCATTCGATGAAGGGCGCGGCGCGCATCGTCGGCCTGGAAGGCGGCGTGCGCGTCGCGCATGTGATGGAAGACCTGCTGGTCGATGCCCAGGCCGGCCGGCGCCGTCTGAGCGCGGCGGACATCGATCTACTGCTGCGAGGCGCCGACCTGCTGCTGAAGCTGCCCGGCATGGGCGCCGCCGATGCCATCCTGCAAGCCGATGCCTACGTCACCGTGTTGGCGGCGCATCTTCAAGCCGGTCTCGCGCCGGTGGGGTCCGCCGTTGGCGGCAGCGCTCTGGATAGCGGCCCGGTGACGTTCGGGCATCTGACCGAACATCTTGGCGCGAAGCCACCTCCCAGCCTCCTTGCCGGCGTTGATGACCACACCTCGGCATCGGCACTCTCGATGGGCGCGGGACAAACACAGCAGCCCGCAACGAAGTCCAGCTTACCCGTTCGCCCGCAACCAGACACCGACCGCGACCTGCGCGTCAATGCCGAAACGCTGGACCGCCTGCTGGGCCTGAGCAGCGAAACCCTGGTCGAGTCCCACCGCCTGGGTCCCTTCGCCGCCTCGCTGCTGCAACTCAAGCGTATGCAGGAGCAGCTGTCCCGCACGTTGGCCGGGGCCGAGCATGCCCCGGCCGATGCCGACACCCTGCGCGCCACGCTGGCGCAGGCGCGCCAACTGGCCGACGCTTGCCAACAGACCCTGGGCGACCGCATGGCCCAAGCCGATCAATTCGGCTGGCGCATCGGCGACCTGGCGCAACGGCTCTACGATGCTTCCCTGGCCTGCCGCATGCGCCCCTTCGGCGACACCACCGGCGGCTTGCCGCGCATGGTACGCGACCTCGCCCGCGACCTCGGCAAGCAGGCACGCCTGGTGGTCCAGGGCCACGCCACGCGCGTCGACCGCGACATCCTGGAAAGACTGGATGCCCCGCTGAATCACCTGCTGCGCAATGCTCTGGACCATGGCGTGGAGCTGCCCGCGCAACGGCTGGCGCAAGGCAAGCCGGCGCTGGGCACCATCACGCTGGAAGCCCGCCACAGCGCCGGCATGCTGCTGATCGACGTCACCGACGACGGCGCGGGTATCGACCTGGACCACCTGCGCGAAGAAATCGTGCAACGCCATCTGGCCAGCGCCGAAACCGCCGCTGCCCTCAGCGAAAGCGAATTGCTCAGCTTCCTGTTCCTGCCCGGCTTCACCACCCGCGACGCGGTGACCGAGGTGTCCGGCCGTGGCGTCGGGCTGGACGTGGTGCAGGACATGATGCGCCAACTGCGCGGCACCGCCCGCGTCCACCAAAGAACGGGCGAAGGCGCCCGCTTCACGCTGGAAATGCCGCTATCCCTGTCGGTCGCGCGCTGCCTGATTGTCGACATCGGCGATGAACGCTACGCCTTCCCGCTGGCCTACGTCCAGCGCGCCCTGACGATTCCGCGCGACACGATCGCCCAACTGGAGGGGCGCCAGCACTTCACCCACGAGGGCCGGCAGATCGGCCTGGTGGCCGGCCGCCTGCTGCTGCAATACCCGCCAGGGACGCCCCCCACTGGCGACGTTCCGGTGATTCTGCTGGGTGACGCCACCCAAACCTTCGGCGTGGCGGTCGACCGCTATGTGGCCGAACGCACCTTGGTGGTGCAGCCCCTGGATCCGCGCCTGGGCAAACTGCAGGACATCCTGGCGGGCGCCCTGATGGACGACGGCACGCCGGTCCTGATCGTCGACGTCGAGGACCTGCTGCGCTCGATCGAAAAGCGGGTAGCCAGCGGCGATCTGCTGCGGGTGGGTGACGGCACGCAAACCGAGGCCCAGCGCAGCAAGCGGGTCCTGGTGGTCGACGATTCCCTGACGGTACGCGAACTGGAACGCAAGCTGCTGCAGAACCGCGGTTATGAGGTCGCCGTGGCGGTCGACGGCATGGACGGCTGGAACATGCTGCGCGCCGGCACCTACGATCTGGTCGTGACCGATGTGGATATGCCGCGTATGGATGGCATCGAATTAGTGACGCGCATCCGCCACGATGCCCGCCTGCAATCCATGCATGTCATGGTAGTGTCCTATAAAGACCGCCCCGAAGACCGGCAACGTGGCCTGGATGCCGGCGCGGATTATTACCTGGGCAAAAGCAGCTTTCACGACGACGCCTTGCTGCAGGCGGTTGAAGATTTGATCGGACGCGCTCGATGAAAATAGGCATCGTCAACGATATGCCGCTGGCGGTAGAAGCCTTGCAAAGGGCGCTCGCGCTCGATCCCGAGCTACAGGTGGCCTGGGTGGCGGGCGATGGCGCGCAGGCCCTGGATGCCTGCGCGGCGCAACGCCCGGACATCATCCTGATGGACTTGCTGATGCCGGTGATGGATGGCGTGCAAGCCACGCGTCTGATCATGGCGCAAACGCCCTGCGCCATCATCATCGTCACCAGCGACATGGACCGCAATACCTCGCGTGTCTTCGACGCCATGGGCCATGGCGCCCTGGACGTGATCGACACGCCGCGCCTGGGCGCCGCCGACCCGCACGCGGCGGCGGCGCCCCTGCTGCGCAAGATCCGCAATGTCGGTTGGTTGATCGGGGCTTACGACCGCGGCCGCCCGGCCCAGGCCGCAACGGCCGCGCAACCCTTGGCCGCCGGTGCCACCCCCTACCTGATAGGCATCGGTGCCAGCGCCGGGGGCCCGCCGTCACTGGCCACGCTGCTCGGCGGTTTGCCGGCCGATTTCCCCGCCGCCATCGTGCTGGTGCAGCATGTGGACGCCAGTTTCGCGGCCGGCATGGCCAGCTGGCTGGATGAGCAGATCGCGTTACCCGTGCGCCTGGCCGTCAGCGGCGAACGCCCCCAGCCCGGTACTGTGTTGCTGGCGGGAACGGACGATCATCTGGTCCTGCATAATGACGGCACTTTGCGATATACGCGGGAACCGGCCGAAGGCCTGTACCGGCCTTCCATCGACGTATTCTTCAACAGCGTGGCCCGGCATGGCCGGGCACCGGCCATCGGCGTGCTGCTTACCGGCATGGGCCGCGACGGCGCCTTGGGCCTGCGGGCCATGCGAGAACGCGGCATGCTGACGATTGCGCAAGACCGTGCCTCCAGCGCGGTCTACGGCATGCCCAAAGCCGCCGCCGAACTCAAGGCCGCCGTGGAGATCCTGCCGCTGGACCGCATTGCGCCCAGGTTGGTCGCCGCGCTAGGGACGGCCGCCAGCGTACAGAGAACATAACAAGGAAGACATATGGAACCCGTCATGGATTACACCGGCGGATTGGGCCAGCGCCCGCAGAACGCGATGGTGCTACTGGTAGACGACCAGATCATGGTCGGCGAAGCGATACGGCGCGCCCTGGCCGATGAACCGAATATCGATTTCCACTTCTGTGCCGATCCGCACGAGGCGCTCCACGTCGCCACCCAGACCCGGCCCACGGTCATCCTGCAAGACCTGGTGCTGCCTGGCGTCGACGGGTTGACGCTGGTGCGCGCGTATCGGGCCAATCCCGCCACGCGCGACATCCCCATCATCGTGCTGTCGACCAAGGAAGACGCCGTGGTCAAGAGCGCCGCCTTCAGCGCGGGCGCCAACGACTACCTGGTCAAGCTGCCGGACACCATCGAGCTGGTGGCGCGGATCCGCTACCACTCGCGCAGCTACCTTGCCATGCTGCAGCGCGACGAAGCCTATCAGGCCTTGCGGCAAAGCCAGCAGCAGTTGCTGGAAACCAATCTGGAATTGCGGCGCCTGACCAATTCCGACGGCCTGACCGGCCTGGCCAACCGCCGTTATTTCGACGGCTATCTTGGCGCCGAATGGAAACGCGCGCTGCGCGAAAGACTGGACCTGAGCCTGCTGATGATCGACGTCGATCACTTCAAGAGCTACAACGACGCCTATGGCCACATGGCCGGCGATGAAGTGCTGAAGAAAGTCGCCACGACCATCGCCAATTGCTGCGACCGTTCCACCGATCTGCCGGCGCGTTTCGGCGGCGAGGAGTTCGCCGTGGTCCTGCCCGGCACGCCAGCCGGCGGAGTGCGGCTGATCGCCGAGAAGATACGCCGTTCCATCGAAGCCCTGCGCATTCCCCATCGCGACTCGGCGACTTCGGAATGGCTGACCGTCAGCGTCGGCATGGCCACGTTGATGCCGGAACGGCTGGACTCCTTCACCCAGTTGATCGATGCCGCCGACCGTGGGCTGTACGAGGCCAAACGCCACGGCCGCAATCGGGTCATGGCGCAGGAGTGAGGGCGCGCGGGGCCGGAAACAAAACCCGGCGCCCCGCAAGCAAGCAATTCACCCCCTACGGCGGGCTGGTCTGGCGGCTTTAGCGCCGGAATTCAAAAGAAGCGTGACGGTTTCCGAAAGCCGGTTTTACGGCGGTGCGTTATACAAGACGCTCCACCAAGCGGCTTCCGAGGATCCAAGCAGTGGCCACACTTTGCCCCGGCACACCAACCATCACCGTTCGCGATAATCGCGGGTTGGATGTGCGCAGCTTGCGCTACAACCGCAGCGTCGACGGCGCGGTGGCGACGCAGTATGTCGATGCGCGGATGCATAACGTTCTTGGCCAGCAGCTGTCGTCGCAGGATCCTCGTTTCTTCGGCGGCGCGACGCTGAATTTCCAATACACCCCAGCGGTGTCCGGCCAAGTGTTGAAGACGGTTAGCGTGGATGCCGGTACGGCCAAGACTTGCACCGATATCGCCAGTCAGTCCATCTGGCAGCGCAGCCAGGGACGCGATGCCGATATCCAATCGGATAACGACATCACCGTCCAGCTGTATTACGACGCGCTGGGACGATCCGTGCAACGCATCATGTCCCGCGTCGCCACCGCGGGTCAGATCAACGCCATGGCCAATGTCGAAACCGCAGTTCAGCTTGACGCTACGGTCGATGTCTCCGCCACGAGTCCGGTCAGCGACACTTCCGATATCTGGTGTTATGGCGATTACGACGGGCCGCCTGGCGCCACCTACGATCCTATGGATATCAGCGATACACGCAATGCCAACCTGCGCGGGCAAGTGTTGCAGCATTTCGATACCGCGGGCCTGATCGACATCGGCGCGCAGGGCTATGCTGTACAGGGCACCGCCTTGCGGCAGGATCGACGCTTCCAGGCCACTGCGTGTGACGCCACCACCCACTGGCAGGCCGGCACGCCGCCAGCGCTGTATGGCTTGAACAAGCAGTGGCTGGAGCCGGACACGGATCCGGCCAACTTGTATTCCACCCGATGGACTTACAACGCCTTGGGTCAGACGTTGACTCAAATCGACGCCAAAGGCCATCAGCAGCACACTGCATACGATGCCGCCGGCCGCAAATACTCCGCCTCGGTCACGCCTAACGGCGGCGCCCTCACCCCGGTGTGCGCGGGCATCACCTATACCGCAGCCGGCGCGATCGACACGCGCAGCGATGCCAACAACATTCAGGTCGCCTATACCTATGAGCCGCAGACGACGCAACGTCTGATCTCAATCACCGCCTCGCGCAATGCTGCCGGAGGAAATGCAGCGAGGAGATCAAGCCAGAGGCCAGCGAAGAGATCAAGCCAGGAGCAGCTGGCAAGCGAAGATAGATCACTCCACGCCCAACTTGTGCGGGCCAGCACCACACCGCTCCAGGCGTTGACCTATACCTACGACGGCGTGGGTAATGTCGTATCCCTGGCCGACAGCGGCGCCAGCGCGCAAGTCAGCTTCTTCCGCAATCGCGCGGTCACGCCGGATCGCGGCTATACCTACGATGCGCTGTACCAACTCACCAGCGCCACGGGCCGCGAGAACTATGTCAGCGACACACCGCAAGGCACCGACTGGCCTGGTGGCGGACAATTTAGTCCTTCGGCCACGCCCAACTATCGGCCCTATACCCGCTCCTATACCTACGACATCGGCGGCAATCTCACTGCGATCCGCAGTTCCAACTGGAACGGCGCCACGCCGCCTACGCGAGAACTCGTGGTGGGCAGCGACAGCAACCGTGCCGTGTGCACGACCAATAATGCGGGAGCAACGCAGGCCAACATCGACACGTACTTCGACCTCTCCGGCAAGAGCATCTGCCTGGACGCCAACCGCAACCAGCCCATGTACTGGACCGCGCTCCACCAGCTTTACTGCGTCGTCACGACTTACCGTCCGCCTTCGGGCGGCACTGGCACTGGCACTGGCACTGGCGATTGGTCCAACTGCGATCGCGAACAGTATGCCTACGACGGCGGCGGCCAACGCGTGCGTAAATACGCCAGCAACTTAGCTAACAATGCCTGGAATTCTCTAGACACCCGTTATCTACCGGGCCTTGAACTGCGCGGCAACTCTGCCACGGGAGAAAACCTCGAAGTCATCTTGCTCGACGACGGCGCACGTGTATTGAACTGGGCCGGCGGCGCAGGAAAGCCCAGCGACATCCCCAACCTGCAACTGCGCTACCAATACAGCGACCGCCAAAATTCCTGCCAAATCGAAACCGACAGCGATGGCAACATGATCACCCAGGAGGAGTACTACCCCTATGGCGGCACGGCAGTATTGGCATCGCGCAGCAATAGCGAGGCCAAGTACAAATACATCCGCTACTCGGGCAAGGAACGCGACGCAACTGGCCTCTATTACTACGGCCTACGTTATTACCAACCCTGGATAGGGCGATGGGTCAATCCCGACCCCGCAGGAACTGTCGACGGACAGAATCTTTACTGCATGGTGCGCAACAATCCTGTCACCTCGCAAGACCGGACTGGCATGATGGCAGGCGCCTCCGATCCCGAGCAAGGGCCAACAGGCAAGAAATCGCGAGCTGCAGTACTGAGGGGGGCGTCATTCGAAGAGCCCCTCGCGCCAGAAATTTGGGCGGACTGGGAATGGAAGGGGTATCTCAAACCCAGCGACCCGAACGCCGGGCCTGGAGCGACCCTTGATATCAGCCACCGTGATCGGCCTGAATTCCAGATTGGGCATCATTGGGACAAACCCATCTGTCTACCGGGTAAGAAAGTAGTAGACAAAATATTCCATTTTCGAAGGAGTCAGTTCAACCTGACCATTATGCGAACCTTCGACGAGGTACCTGGCACTGAAAAATTCTCTAGTACACAAGCCGCTACCTATTCGTCTGGGCCTGTTTTTCTGCGTGATGGCACCCGAGCCACTCCATCCTATGAAGAGCTCAAATATGCAGTGGTACCACTTGTGAGAAATATGGGGTCAAACAGAAAAACCAACTTTGCTGAGGTGGTACGGGATTATTATGAGGACCCCGAGGGTGTACGGACGTCAGCGCGCGCTGCCCTTGTGCATTTAGTGGCCACTCGAGCAGCGGATGAGGCGGGGTTCGACAGGGGCAGGGGGGGAGGCGATAGCCATCGAGGCGATTACCATCGTGATTACGCCGCCATATGGAGGTGGAATAAAGCAAAAATTCGAGTCGTGGACAGGTTGCAAGCCCACATAGAGCAAGCGGGCCTTGATTTCAATGCTGGTCAGGAGTTTTTATACGGGTACCTTCGTAACGCTGAAACGAGAGAAGAGCTCATTGATAAAAGCGAGCCCCCTACGCGCAAACGAAAAGCTGGCCCTGCTGACGGGAGCGCAGCAAGCAAAGCCAGTCGCCGCGCTCATCCGACTACACAACGGGATGCCTCTTTACCAGGTCCTTCCTTGGCGTTCGCACGGCCCCTTTCGCCTGTGGAGGTCCCCCGACCGATATCCAGCATGCAAGCACCGCCGGCGCATGCAATGCCCCAGCAGGCATACACGGAACAATTCTCCGCCCCACCCACGCCTATGCTCCCACAAGGCCCTCTTCGGGCGAACCCTCCAGCGTTTGGGATGCCTCAGTGGTCATCCATGAACGACTTCTGGCCTTCCACGCCCATGCTCCAACAAGAACTGGAAACGCTCTCTTCTCCCGCAGCGTTGGCCACCCTTGATCCGGGCAATACGCCTGCGACGCAGCCACACGCTTACTGGGGCGATCCCTTTGGGGCAGGCCCTTCGCACGCATCGTTGTCCCCTTTCAACCCGTGGCAGCAAGCCATGCCAGCGCAGCCGGCCCAGCCGTTCGGTGCCCCGATACCCAGGCAAATCATGGCCCAGGGACAGGCTCTCGAGAACTTATTACCCGACGAATACGATCCAACCCTTTTTCTCAACTGGACTGGCCCCTGGCAGGATTTTTCGCAACAGCCGCCGGGGCAATAAACCCCGTGCGCGCCAGCCGGGCTGAATCAGAGAAACCGATCCAGCAACTTGCGGCTCGGCTTGTCCATCGTGGACAGATCACGGACCAGGTAATGGATGCCGTGGCTGTCGGCGATCAATAGCGTATGCGCACCCAGGCGGCGGATGTCTTCCTCGCCGCGCAGCACGAAGGTGGTCGGCCCCCGATCGGTCATGACGTCCCAGCTGCTGGGCGTGGCATAACCCTGCACCGCGACAATGCGCTGGATCTCCGGCATGAATTCCCGGCTGGCCAGTTCTTCACGCAATAGCGCGGCGACATCCACCGGCAGGTCTTCAAGACGTTCGATCCAGACGACCTCATGGCCTTCCGCATCAACCAGCGACAGCCCGCGGTCAGGGTCGCTGATGGGAAAGGCGCGCACCGGCAGCACGCCTTCGCGCACGCTGCCGTCGCCGCCGGTATGGACCAGCCGCCCCTGGGCGTTGCGATGCAATGTGAAAGCGGTTGAACTCATGACAGCACCAGATCATCATCATCGTCTTCGACTTGCGCCTCGGCTTCCGCCGCGCGCGCCTGCGCCTGGTACAGACGATAGTAAGCGCCCTCGCGCGCCATCAACTCGTCATGGCCGCCTTGCTCGACGATCTGCCCGCGATCCAGCACCACCAGTTGATCCGCCTTGCGCAAAGTACTCAGACGATGCGCGATGGCAATCGTGGTACGCCCGCGCACCAGGTTGTCCAGGGCGATCTGGATTTCTTTCTCCGTGGCGGTATCGACCGACGAAGTCGCCTCATCCAGGATCAGGATGCGCGGATCGATCAACAAAGCACGCGCGATGGAAATACGCTGGCGCTCGCCCCCCGACAAAGCCTGCCCGCGCTCGCCCACCAGCGAATCGTAGCCATGCGGCAAACGCAGAATGAACTCATGCGCATGCGCCGCGCGGGCGGCAGCCATGATGTCCTCGCGCGAGGCGTCCGGCTTGCCGTAGGCGATATTCTCGGCAATCGTGCCGAAGAACAGGAAAGGCTCCTGCAGCACCAGGCCGATATTGCCGCGGTACTGCGCCACCGACATGGCACGGATATCGATGCCGTCCACCAGGATGGCGCCTTCCGACACGTCGTAGAAGCGGCAGATGAGGTTGATCAGCGTGCTCTTGCCCGAACCGCTATGCCCCACCAGGCCCACCATCTTGCCCGGCTCGATGTTCAGGTCCAGGCCGCGTATTACCGACCGGTTGCCGTAGCGGAAGCCCACGCCACGCAACTCGATGCGCCCTTCCAGATGCGGCACCGGCACCGGCCTGGCGGGCTCCGGCACGCTGGACACATGATCCAGGATGTCGAAGATGCGCTTGGCACCCGCCGCCGCCTTCTGCGTCACCGACACGATGCGGCTCATCGAATCCAGCCGCGTATAGAACCGGCCGATATAAGCTAAAAACGCCGCCAGCACCCCCACCGTGATCTGGTGGTTGGACACCTGCCAGATACCGTAGATCCACACCACCAGCAGACCGATTTCCGTGAGCAGCGTCACCGTGGGCGAGAACAGCGCCCACACCGTGTTGACGCGATCATTGACTTCCAGATTGCGGTTATTGGCATCGCGAAAGCGCTGCACTTCGCGTTTTTCCTGGGCGAAGGCCTTGACCACGCGGATGCCCGGGATGGTATCCGCCAATACATTGGTGATTTCCGACCAGACCCGGTCCACCTTCTCGAAGCCATGGCGCAGGTGATCGCGCACTACATGGATCATCCAGGCGATGAACGGCAAGGGCACCAGGGTGACCAGCGCCAGCCAGTGATTGATGGAGATCAGGATGGCCGCGGTCATCACGATCATCAGCACGTCGGTGGCGAAATCCAGCAGGTGCAGCGACAGAAAGACGCAGATGCGGTCGGTTTCGCTACCGATACGCGCAATCAGGTCACCCGTGCGCTTGCCGCCGAAGTACTCCAGCGACAGGTTCTGCAGGTGCGCATAGGTGGCTGTACGCATGTCGGCGCCTATGCGCTCACTCACCCACGCCAGGATATAGGTGCGCGCCCAGCCCAGCACCCAGGCCAGCAGCGCGGACCCCAACAGCCCCAACAGCAGCCAACGGACTGTGTCGTAGTTGATCGGCGCGCCGCTCTGAAACGGGATCAGCACGTCGTCCATCAAGGGCATGGTCAGGTAAGGGGCGACCAAGGTGGCGGCGGTCGCCAGCAAGGTCAGCACGAAACCGGTGATCAGCGGGGCGCGATACGGCCGGGCAAAGCGCCACAGGCGCAACAAGGCCCAGGTCGAAGAAGGCGCCATGGCTTCGGCGTCGCAGGTCGGGCACTCTTCCTGCCCCGCCGGCAGGGGCGCCTGGCAACTGGGACAAACCCGGACATCGTCGATGATTTCCGCCGCGACGGGCGTGCCGAGCGGTGCCTTCAGCGCCGCATGCCGCCGCGTATAGGCGTCCAGCAGGCGCAGCGCCGCAGGGTTGCGGCCCAGCGTATAGCGCCAGACCGCCAGCCGTTCATGGTCGCCGTAGAGTTCCAAGGCACCCGCCCCGGCGTGATCCGACAGGTTCAAGACGCGCGTGTCGGCCAGCGTCCAACGACGCCACTGGGCATGATCAGGATCATGCGCCAAAATGGCGCGATCGGTTACCAGGAGCAAGCCTGGCCGGAACTTAAGCTCCGTATCGAGGTCTAGTTCCAGCAATGCCAGGACCGACTCATCCGAACCCAATTGGGCCCGGACGTCAGCAGGCAAATTGCTGGGCAATAACTGACCGTCGTATGTGGAAACAGACGAGTGATTCTTCATCGAAAACGTTCAAAACCGCGATCGGACCAACAAGGCAAGTTCGCGGTTCCAGCTGGGGGGCTGAAAACGTGTTCCTTCCTTACAACAGAGCGGGCGCCATGAGCGCTGTGCAATGCCCGACAAAATGGGCCTCATTTTCTATAATCGGCAACATCTGCCAGAATCGCGCAGACAAACAAAAAGCGCTTGAAACGCGCCTCGGTCCTACCGCGGCCCTGCCGCAAATGCTTGGATGCCCTTCCGTCCGCCATCGGATATCTGCTCAAATTAAAACATGAAAAAGAAAGACATTGAATTTCTCGATGTCGTGGCTTTGCGCGGCCCGAACATTTGGACCTACCGGCCGGTGCTGGAAGCCTGGGTCGATATTGGCGAACTGGAAGAGTTTCCCTCCAATACCATCCCCGGTTTCTACGAACGCCTGTCGACCTGGCTGCCCACGCTGATCGAACATCGCTGCAGCCCCGGCGTACGCGGCGGCTTCCTGCAGCGCCTGCGCGAAGGCACGTGGCCAGGCCATATCCTGGAACACGTCACGCTGGAACTGCAGAATCTGGCCGGCTTGCCCGGCGGCTTCGGCAAGGCGCGCGAGACCTCTGAACGGGGTGTCTACAAGGTGGTCGTGCGGGCCTGGCAGGAACAGGTCACGCGCGCCGCGCTGGCCGAGGGCCGCGACCTGGTCATGGCGGCCATCGAGGACCGCCCTTTCGACGTCGACGCCACCGTGACGCGCTTGCGCCGCCTGGTCGACCGCCACGGCCTGGGACCCAGCACGGCCTGCATCGTCGATGCCGCGGACGACCGCGACATTCCCTATATCCGCCTGTTCGAAGGCAATCTGGTGCAGTTCGGCTACGGCGCCCGCCAGCGCCGCATCTGGACCGCTGAAACCGACAAGACCAGCGCCATCGCCGAAGGCATCTCGCGTGACAAGGACCTGACCAAGTCGCTGCTGTCAGAATGCGGCGTGCCGGTGCCGGAAGGCCGTCTGGTCAAGACCGCCGCGGAGGCCTGGGAGGCCGCGCAGGACATCGGCCTGCCGGTGGTGGTCAAGCCTTACGACGGCAATCACGGCCGCGGCGTCTTCACCAACCTGACGACCTATGAGGAAGTCGCCTCGGCCTATGCCGTGGCCGACGAGGAAGGCAGCGGCGTGATGGTCGAGCGCTTCGTCGTGGGCAATGAACACCGCCTGCTGGTGGTGGGCGACCGCATGGTGGCGGCCGCCCGGGGCGAACCGGCCTGGGTGGTGGGCGACGGCACCTCCACCATCGACGAACTGATCGACAGCCAGATCAATTCGGACCCCCGCCGCGGCCGCGGCGAGGATTGCCCCTTGAACCCCGTGCGCCTGGATTCCGCCGCCCGTCTGGAAGTGGCGCGCCAGAACCTGACGCCGGAAGCGGTGCCAGAAGCCGGCCGCCGCGTGCTGATCCAGCGCAACGGCAACGTCGCTTTCGATTGCACCGACGCCGTCCACCCCGAGGTCGCGCGGGCAGTGGTACTGGCCGCACGCATCGTCGGCCTGGACGTGGCCGGCGTGGACCTGGTGGCCGAAGACATCTCGCGGCCGCTGGAAGAACAGCGCGGCGCCATCGTCGAGGTCAATGCGGGCCCCGGCCTGTTGATGCACTTGAAGCCGGCCGAAGGCACCCCGCGCCCGGTCGGCCGCGCCATCGTCGACCATCTTTTCCCCGCGGGCGAAGACGGCCGCATCCCGGTCGTGGGCGTGACCGGCACCAATGGCAAGACCGTGGTATCGCGCCTGATCGGCCGGCTGCTGTCGCTATGGGGCAAACATGTGGGCGTGGCCTGCAGCGAAGGCTTGTATTTCGACCGCCGCCAAGTGCAGAAAGGCGATTGCGCCAACTGGGCGTCCGGCCGCCGCGTGCTGATGAACCGTTCCGTGGACGCCGCCGTTATCGAGAACAGCAGCGCCGTGGTGCTGGGCCAGGGCCTGGCCTACGACCGCTGCCAGGTTGGCGTGGTCACCAATATCGACGCCGCCGATCACCTGGGCGACTTCGACATCAGCGATGCGGACCGCATGTTCAATGTGCTGCGCACGCAAGTGGACGTGGTGCTGCCCTCCGGCACGGCCGTATTGAACGCGCGCGATCCGCGCGTCGTCGAAATGGCCGAGCTGTGCGATGGCGACGTGCTCTATTTCGGTATCGATCCGCGCAATCCCGTCATCGCTTCGCATGTGGCGCTGGGCAAGCGCGCGGTCTACGTGCGCGACGGCCAGGTCATCATGGCCACCGGCTCGCACGAAGAAGCGCTGGCGTCAGCCGCCATCCTGCCCTTGACCCACGGCGGACGCGTCGCCTTCCAGCTGGAAAACGTGCTGGCCGCCGTCGGCGCCGCATGGGCCCTGGGTGTGCCCGTCGACTTGATCCGTGTCGGCATCGAAACCTTCGACGTCGACCAGGCCGATGCGCCCTGGCAGTTCACCGCCTATGAACGCGACGGCGCCACCGTGGTGGTGGACGGCGCGCACAATGTGTCGGCGCTGCATGCCTTGGCCGACGCCATCCAGCACTTCCCTGCCCAGCACCGCAGCGTCGTTTACGGCGCCGGCCTGGACCGGCGCGACGAAGACCTCGTGGCACAGGGCCTGGCACTGGGCGCGGTGTTCGATCGCGTGGTGCTGTATGACGACGCCACCGTGCCCACCAAGCGGCCGGCCGGCCAAGCGCGCGCGCTGCTGCGCGCTGGCCTGGAGCAGGCCCAGCGTGTCAAGGAAATCGTCGACGAGCCCGACCACGCGCTGGCCGCCAGCGACGTGCTGGCCCGCCTGCGTCCCGGTGACTTCGTGCTGCTGCAAACCGACGAAGGCGCTTCCGAACCCACTATCAACCTGGTCCGTCGCTGGATCCAGCAAAGCTGACGACAGGAATCATCCGCATGGAAGTCTCCCGCATACGCGCGCTGCGCGGCCCCAATCTGTGGAGCCGCAATACCGGCATCGAGGCCATCGTGACCTGCTCCGATGCCGAATGCTCGATCGACCGCCTGCCGCAGTTCGAAGCCCAACTGCGCATGCGTTTTCCGCAACTGGGCTTGCTGCGGCCCGAAGGCCACCTGGAAGACGTCTCGCTGGCGCATACGCTGGCGCACGTCGCCCTGTCGCTGCAGGCCCACGCCGGGTGCCCGGTCACCTTCTACCGCACGCAAACCACCATCGAACCCGGCATCTATCAGGTGGTGTTCGAATACAGCGAGGAATCGGTGGGCCGCCTGGCGCTGGAGCTGGCTGAACAGCTTTGCCTGGCAGCGCTGTCCGACCAGCCTTTCGACCTGGCCGATGCATTGTTCCGCCTGCGCGACATGGACGAAGACCTGCGCCTCGGGCCCAGCACCGGTTCCATCGTGAATGCCGCCGTGGCGCGTGGCATCCCCTTCCGCCGCCTGACGCAAGGCAGCATGGTGCAGTTCGGCTGGGGCTCGCGCCAGCGCCGCATCCAGGCCGCCGAGACCGACCTGACCAGCGCCATCTCGGAAGCGATCGCGCAGGACAAGGATTTGACCAAGATGCTGCTGGACGCCGCTGGGGTGCCGGTACCGCTGGGCCGCACGGTCGACAATGTCGAAGACGCCTGGGCCGCCGCGCAAGCGCTGCAGGGGCCTGTGGTGGTCAAACCGCGTGACGGCAGCCAGGGCCGCGGCGTGGCGGTCAACATCGAAACCCGGGAGCAGATCGAAGCGGCCTACGCCGCCGCCGAGGCCATCAGCGACGACGTCATCGTCGAACGCTATATCCCCGGCCACGACTTCCGCATGCTGGTGGTGGGCGACACGCTGGTGGCCGCCGCGCGCCGCGACCCGCCGCAAGTGTCCGGCGACGGCACCCATACCATCAGCGAACTGGTGGCCGTGGTCAACACCGATCCCTTGCGCGGCGACGGCCATGCCACCACGCTGACCAAGATCCGGATCGACGACATCGCCAAGGGGGTGCTGGCCAAGCAGGGCTATACGCCTGACTCCGTGCCCCCGGTGGGCGCGCGCGTGGTCTTGCGCAACAATGCCAACCTGAGCACGGGCGGCTCGGCCACCGACGTCACCGACGAAGTGCATCCTGAAATGGCGGCGCGCGTGGTCACGGCCGCGCGCATGATAGGCCTGGATCTGTGCGGCGTGGACGTGGTGTCGGAATCGGTGCACCAGCCGCTGGAAGACCAGCGCGGCGGCATCGTCGAAATCAACGCCGCGCCGGGTTTACGCATGCATTTGAATCCGTCGTTCGGCAAGGGCCGCGCGGTGGGTGAAGCCATCATCGCCAATATGTACAAGGAAGGCGAGGACGGCCGTATTCCGGTGGTGGCCGTGGCCGGCACCAACGGCAAGACCACCACCGTGCGCTTGACCGCGCATATCCTGGGCCAGGACGGCAGCACGGTCGGCATGACCAATTCGGACGGCGTGTATATCGGCGACCGCCGCATCGATACCGGCGATTGCAGCGGGCCGCGCAGTGCCCGCAGTGTGCTGTTGCATCCGGAGGTGGATGCGGCCGTGCTGGAAACGGCGCGGGGCGGCATCCTGCGTGAAGGCCTGGCATTCGATCGCTGTGACGTGGCCATCGTCACCAATATCGGCATGGGCGATCACCTGGGCCTGGGCTATATCAGCACGGTCGAAGACTTGGCGGTGGTGAAGCGCGTCATCGTGCAATACGTGGCCAGCAAGGGGACGGCGGTGTTGAACGCGGCCGATCCCATCGTGGCCGAGATGGCGCTGGCCTGCCCTGGCAGCGTCACGTATTTCGCGCAGGACAAGAACCATCCGCGCATGATCACGCATCGTGCGCAGGGCCTGCGGGTGGTGTATCGCGACGGCGACAGCATCGTCGCCGCGCAGGGTGCCGACGAGCATGCGATTGCCTTGTCCAGCATTCCGTTGACGCGTAAGGGCAGCATTCCCTTCCAGGTGGAAAACGCCATGGCGTCGGTGGCCGCGGCGTGGGCGCTTGGTGTGGATTGGACGCGGATCGAGCGGGGCTTGGGGTCTTTCGTGAACGATGCGGCGTCTGCGCCGGGACGCTTCAATGTGTTCGATTATCGCGGCGCCACCGTGATTGCGGACTATGGCCATAACCCGGATGCCATGATCGCCTTGATCCAGGCGGTCGACGCCATGCCGGCCAAGCATCGCGTGGCCTTGATCAGCGGCGCGGGTGATCGGCGCGACGAGGATATTCGCCGGCAGACGGAGTTGCTGGGCGAAGCGTTTGATGAGGTATTGCTTTACCAGGATCAATGCCAACGGGGGCGGGCTGACGGAGAAGTCATCGCCTTGCTGCGCGAAGGCTTGCGCAATGCCAGTCGGACGAAGTACTCGGACGAGATCGACGGCGAATTCGTTGCCATCGATACGGCGCTGGGGCGCTTGAAAGCCGGTGACCTGTGCTTGATCCTGGTGGATCAGGTGGAAGAAGCCTTGGCGCATATCGCGCAACGGATCGCGGAGAGCGGCGCCAAGGCGTAGGTCCTTGGGGCGTCTGTTGCTTGGGACGACTGTACCCGAGATACTTGGGACGTCCCGCAATCCGCGCCCCCGCCTCCAGCAATCCCGAACAAGCAATCCCGAACAAGCAATCCCGAACAAGCAATGGGCGCCCGCAGGGCGCCCATTGCACTTTTATCTTTTCTACAAGCCGATGCCACGCGCGGGGGCGCGCGGGCGAGGCGAGTCTTTCTACAAGAAAGTTGCTCAGCGGTAACAAACGGGACAACGTCCTAAAAAACCAGAGCAATCCATCCCCCCGCTTACATTTTCAAACTACAGCGTTTGACCCCCTCCCTATTCCCCATGCAGTGCCCGCAATAAAGCAATTAGGGAACTTTTCCCGGGAACGCTTATTGCTCTACCCCAGAGCACAAGCGCGGCCATCCCCCGATGCCCGGCGCCCTTCAACCAGGAGGTTCCCCATGCTTCACTACGCCGTCGTCTTTTTCATCATCGCCATCATCGCGGCCGTGCTCGGCTTTGGTGGTATCGCCGCGGGCGCGGCCGGTATCGCGAAGATCCTGTTCTTCGTCTTCCTCGTGCTGGCCCTGCTGTCCATCCTCAGCGGCGCCTTCCGCAGGAAGTGACCATGCTGCCCCGTCCCTGACTTCAAAAATCAGGCCATGACGCAAGAATGGCCTGGCTTTTGAAGCCAGGGGACGCGCAACGTGCAGGACGGGCGGCCGTTCGGAGTTGACCGGCCCCACACTGCGCGCTGCGGCAGCAAAGCTCCCCAACTAGCGAGTTGCCTATCGCCAACGACTCGCCTGCATGCAGCAAGCACCACCCCGTATTCAGGACCGATCGCGATATCAGTCTGGAATGACATGGCAACAGGCATCGTTCGCCGCCGCATGTCTTCTCAAAATTTCGCATAGCAAACCAGGAGGTACCCTCATGACGCAAACCCGTAAACTGATCGCCGCCGCCGCGCTGGGATTCAGCGCCCTCGTCACTTCGGCCGCTCATGCCGCCGATGACGGCAAGCCCAAGCAATCGGTCGGCGAATACACGTCCGACGCCGTCGTCACCACCAAGGTGAAGGCGGAAATCGTCGGCAACTCGGCACTCAGCGCACTGGACATCGCCGTGGAAACCCAGAACGGCGTGGTCACCTTGACCGGCTCGGTCGCCACCGCCGCTCAGAGCGACGAAGCGACTCGCCTCACTCGCACCGTCAAGGGTGTGACCCAGGTGAAGAACAACCTCAAGGTCGACCCCTCCAAGTCGCACAAATAAGCCAATGAGCACGCCGCGCGCCATCTAGCGGCGCGCAAATAGAATCGCCGCAATCCATACGGATCGCGGCGATTTTTTCGATCGTGAAAGGCACGCTAATTCAGAACCCCGTAGCGAACACGCTCCTTTGGAATTCGCGCGCAAGCGGCGGAACCTTACCAGGTCAGCCCTCACTTATTGGCGCCGCCCCTGGCGGCACCGCCGTTAACGCTGATCCTGGCGCCAGCATCCAACCAATAGGTAAATTTCCATGGGTTCGTGCATCTCCAAAGCCCCTACGACCACTTCACCCTACTCGGCCGGCCACGACGTGCGTCAGCACACCACGACCGTGCCGCGCAACGCCCGCCCCTTGCAGCCCGCGCTGGTCGACGTCCAGCAAGCCGGTGAGGGCCGCAGAGCGACGTCTGGGCAAGCGGCAATAGCGAGCGCGCGGGCCAATCACGGCAGCGCGGGAGGCCTGACGTTCCAAGCGCGCGACATTGGTACGCAGCCCACGCCTGACAGCGTGGAACTCGACGACAAGCAAAAAGCAGCGACGATACCCTATCAAACCGAATCGGGCGAAACGCGCTACACGCTCAAACACCAAGCCCCCTTGCCCACCAACCGGTTCGACCGCCCGCTTGCCCGAAAGCTGGATCTGCAACGCAACAACAACCACGAACACCGGGTCTATACCGAGGCCGACGATGTGGAGGACAAACTCGCTCGGGAGCTGGAAACGTCGAACCGAAACCTGCATTATCCTGAGATGGCGGATTACTGCGATCTACCTGTCTTGAGCGAGCCGAACGACCCGCAAAGCACGTCTGGCCAAATCGACCTTCTGGACGGTGAAGCCCCCGGTAACTGGGAACGGGCGATGTTGAGTGAAAAACCCGATTTCTTTACCGTCACGTATCAGACGCTGCCCTCCGGCGCGGGGGAAGCAAGCAGGATCAATCAACGCCCCGAGAAGGAACGGGAAGACCGAACCCTCAGCGACTATTTCTCCCTCTCGGCAGGCGGCAAAAATACCGAGGTCTACCTTTCCGGCGTCTTCGACGGCCATGGAAGCAGTCATTACGCGGAACACGCGCAGAAGGTCATCGTACCCACGCTCAAGGAAAAGCTGGAACTGTTCAACCCCGATGGCTTGACCACATTGGGCATGTTCAATGGACTCAAGCTAGGCTTTGTTGCGACAGCCCGCAGTGGAGAGCCCGACACGGAGAACTTCGAGCACCAGGATGATGGCACAACGGCCAACGTCACCCTCATCTTCCACGACAAACTCTGGGTGGCGAACACGGGAGACTCAAGCGCGATCCTCATCACACCCACGGCAACGACAAAACTCTCCGATGACGCCAAGGCCGTCACTCACAATCCCACCACGGGTGAAGAGCAGCCCAATCCGAAATTCATTGATGGCGTGGTCAAGCGAGGGGGAGAGATCGGGTATCAGGGGCGCGTCAATAACAACCTGGCCATCACGCGCGCCCTGGGCGATCATGCCCAGGTAGGAACGGTAAGCGCACGTCCGAAACTGATCAGGGTGCCGCTGGCTGACGCGGCCGCCTGTGAAGGTCATTACATCGTCCAGGTCAGCGACGGCATCACCGACGTCATGTCGCCCGACACCATCGCGGAGCGTGTAAATGAAGGACACGCGAAAGGCTATACGCCGGCAGTCATCGCCAGCAGGCTCGTCGAGGAAGCCGCACGCCTGGGTTCCCGAGATGACCTGACGGCGGTGGTCACACCCTTGGACCAGCGGCTGCGGCGGCCGTCAGCACCAACGGACATTGATGACGCCAACCATGAGACCGAGACGACACAAGAGATCGATGCATCCAGGTCGTACGGGTAAGTTCGCGCCTGGGCGCATGGCCTGCGCGTCATGCGCTCACGCAGGTGCGGGGAACAAAAAAAGGCCGCCCGGCACAAACCGGTTCAGCATGCAATGACTGGCCCACCGTGCCCTGACGGATCCCCCGTTGCATCCGCCTCAATCGTGAAACGGACGTACGCTTCAAATGGAAATTTCCTCACTCCCCCAGGACACGGCTCCCGCATCGACAGCGGCGACCACCCCTTCCAATCAAGGCGGCATCGGGGAGCTGAGGTTTCAGCTGGCCGATCTCAGCATGCAATCCGGCGCGCCAAGAAGCGCGCAATTCAGCAAGGGCGACCCACGTGGCTTCATGCCCGAGCAGTTGGTCAGCTATTTCAAATCACCGTCGGACCCGTCGCCGCGCTTCGCATACCTACCGCTAAACGAGCGCGACAGCGAATCTTCCACAGCGCCTGATCAGCAACGCATCCGCGCACTGGCTCGCCGGGTCTGTACCGACGAAGACGATGTCCAGGCCAAATGCGCTCGAAACCTGATGGCGGCGAACACGCACAAGGATTTCGTTGCCCGGCAGCCGATATTCACCTGCCCCATGAGCACGCCTGCCGACCCGCACAGCACCCATGGCCAAATCGACCTGCTGGGCGGCGCCGTCCCTGATCACCAAACTCGGTCAGACATGGTCAACAAGCCTGACCTATTTACCGTCACGTATGGAACCCAGCAAACCGGCGCGGGGCAAGCATACAAAATCAATAACCGCGGTTCTAAATATCAGAGGGAAGACCGATCTGTCGGCGTCCATTTCACCATCCCGCTGGCAGGCAAACCTGAAAGCTTCCACATGTTCGCCGTTTTGGACGGCCATGGAGGTTCCTACTACTCGGAGTACGCACGGACAGCGTTGAAAGGCGCGCTCATGCAGAACCTGCAGCGTTTCAACCCTGAGGGCTTGACCCTGTTGGGTATCTACAATGCACTCAAGCTGGCCTTGGTCCAGGTAGACGAAAGTGGCGAACCCGACACGCAGCCGCTCCAGCACGCGCATGAAGGCTCGACGGTCTGCCTCGCCCTTATCCACGGCAACAAGGCTTATATAGCGAACGTGGGCGATTCAAGAGCGATTTACATTACGCCGGAAGAGACCACACAGCTCAGCGAGGATGCAAAACCGTTGACCCCCGAAGGGACTCCCAATCAGCGCTTCAGAAAGAGCGTGGAAAGTCGCGGAGGACACCTTGTGTTTGGCCGGGTCAACGGCAACCTGGCAATCACGCACGCCGTGGGCGATCACCGCGAAGAAGGCGCCGTAAACCCCCGGCCGAAAGTGACCTGGGTGGAAATGCCCGACGCGGCGAAACGCGCGGGCCACCGCATCGTTATCGTCAGCGACGGCATCCACGACTACCTGTCGACCAACGACATGGCGGATATCGTCAGGGACGGGGACGCAAAAGGCTATACGGACGCCCTTATCTCCGCGAGACTCGTCGAGGCAGCCGCGAGCAAGTTCTCCACCGATGACCTGACCGCGTTGGTCATACCCTTGGACGGGCTGCAAGCGCCTCGTGATGTCAGCTCGATCATTGGGTGCGATAGGCCCTACGAAAGCACAAGCATCGAACTGCTTCCCTTCTCGGATGAAGCCTTCAAAGCCTACCCGGGATGTCTAGCTCGCGGTAAATTGGACTACTTCGTCATCGGGCTGGACGGAAGGGTACGGCGTCACCCCTCATATGGGGCCAGTCATCTGACATCAGCGGGTCAGCCGCGCGACAGAGACGGAAACCGGCTAAAGCTCGAACACCACGAAATCGCGTCTGAAGGATTTTCATCCGCGCTGCATCTCGCCCTCGATGGCAACCCCGCCTACGTCCGCGCCAGACACACCGAATTCGTGCTGGATCAGCAAACCTGGACCGCGCAGTTCCAGGTCAACGGCCATCCCGTCAAATCGATCAGCCCCAGCTTTCAGGTTTATCCTCTTCCAGACATGCAATGGATGATTCCGCAGCCGTGGGCCAGAAGCAGCGCCCTGGCCTGTGCAGCCATGCTGTGGGCCGCGGGACAACCTGAGCATGAGGTGGCCAAGTTGGTCTCCATGATTTTCAATGACCCAAGACTCAAGAGCAGCTGGAAGACAAACGAGTTGCTGGAGCACCTATCAGGACAGAAGGCAGTACTGATCGAAGGAGACCAACGACTGACCCCCGACAAATTCGAGGAGCTGCAAGCCGCTATTGCAAGGAACGGCCCATGCATCTTCGTGAATCAGGGTAACCACCACCGCATTCTGCATGCGCTGCGGAAGACGGAAGAAGGGATCATCATGATGACCATGAGCGATCCGCATACGGGGACCAGGTTCGAGTGCGAAGATCACGAAACACTATGGACGGGCTGCCTGGACGAAGAGGAAGGCCGGTGGGCACTGTACCCCAATCACTGGACAGCTTGCTTTCTACCGCGGGAAGCTGGTCCCGCAAGTGATCTCGCCACACTGACGCGCTGAATCACCAAACCAGGAACAACAGCACCCAAGCCATGCAGAACGGCGCCAGGCCCGCGGCGAACACCAGCCACGCGGCCAGGCGGCGTCCCACGCCGGCGCCTTGGCGCTGGCCCATCACACGCCAGGCCAGGCGCAGGGTCCAGGCGATGGCCAGCGTCAGCAGCGTGAAGCGCACGGGATTAGCCCAATGCGCGGCCATGCCCTCGTGCTTGAGCAAGGTGATGGTGGTAGCCGTCAGTCCCAGGAACACGCCGATGCCGGCGGTGGGAATCAAGGGCTGCGCCAGCTTGTGCAGGCCCGCGCCACCTATCCAGGTGCGCGGGGCCAGCGCCGGCAGAATACGGTCGGCCAGCCACAGGGCCAGGTACAGCGCGCCACCGATCACGGCGGTGGTGGCTGCCACGAAGATCAGCAAGCAGGCGCCATCCAGCCAGGAAAAGCTGTCGTTGACTTCCGGGTAATGCGTCAAGATGAACCAGGGCGCGTTGTCCAGCAGCGGCCAGGTGATGTCGCGCTCGATCAGCCAGGTGGCCAGCCACTGCTTCATGGTCACGAACCAGGGGCTGGATGTCCACAGGAACGCGCCCATGGCGATGCCCATCATGCCGAACACCATCAGCACGGTCTGCCAGACGTCACCCTCGGACGTCTCCACGACTTCGTGTTCAGGCGAACGGGGACCCAGCGTCAGGGCGCCGCGATAACCGCTGCAACGGCCGCACATATGGCAGTCACCCGCCGTCTTCATCTGGCGCAAGGGCACCAGCGGCGCACAGTTGATGGGCTCGATGCGGATGACAGGATGGCGCCAGGCCTGCTCGTCCACCTTGAAATGCCAGGGCGCCAGCTTGGCCAGCAGATTGAACACGCCATTGACCGGACACAGGTATTTGCACCAGACCCGCTTGCTGCGGCCATAGCGCCAGCCCACGATCATGGCGGCCACGGTAGACCCGCCCAGCACCGCCAGCACTGCCAGGGGATATTGATACACGCTGACCATCTGGCCGTATATCGTGGTCAAGGCAAAGGCCACGAAAGGCCAGCCGCCCCAGCGCATCCAGCGCGGAATCGCATGGCCCTGGCCCCGTTCGCTGGCCCACTCGGTAAGCATGCCTTCCGGGCAGAATAGCCCGCACCAGGCCCGCCCCATCACCGGCATGGACACCAGCACGAAGGGCCACCAGATGCCCCAGAAAGCGAACTGGGCAACGATGGTCAGGTTGTTGAAGACGGACGCGGTGTTGTCCGGCAGGGGCATGGCCGCCGGCACGATCAACAGAAACGCGTAAAGCGCGACGATGCCCCACTGCAGCTTGCGCAGCAAAGAGGCATGGTCGCGCAGGAAATCGGCCACCCGCGAGCTAGCCCGCCCCAATCGCCCCGCTGCCACAACAGCCATCGTAAAACCTGCCTTGCGTACCGCGGCCGGCACGCCTTGTGTTGCTTGAGTCCGGACTTTGAGTCCCAGACTTTGAGTCCCAGACTTTGAGCCTCAGACTTCGAGCCCTAGACTTTAACAGTTCGGCGCTGACAACCGGATCAGCGCCGCCTGCCCGCTCAGCCCGCTTGCTTCACGGCCTGCGTCTTCTGCGCCTGCACCCGCGCCGCCTTGGCGTCGACCATGCGCAGCGTCAGCCACACACCGACCCAATACACCGCGAACACCAGGACCGAAATCAAGGCGGGCATGGCGCGGTATCCACCGAAGTCCGCCAGCACCTTGCCCAGGCCGCCGCTATCGCTAAGCAGCCAGCTGGTGTCCCAGACCGGATCGATGATCGTCGGCACCACGTCCAGGGAGATCAAGCGGTCCAGGCCACCGATCAACAGGGAACCGGCCAACAGCAACAGCAGAAATTCCGTCAGGGCGAAGAAGCGCCGCCAGGTGATCAGCTTGCCACCCAGTTGCAGCAGCCAGAAGGTCAACAGCGCCGCGATGAAACCGCCCAGGCCCGCCAGCGCCAGCATCAACGTGCCGCCATTGGCATCGCCGGCAGAGACCGTGCCGTACAGGAACACCACCGTTTCGCTGCCCTCCCGGGCCACGGCGATCATGACCAGGACCAGCAAGCCCCACCAGTTGTCGTTGCTGACCGAGTCGCGTGCCCCGGTTTCCAGTTCGCGCTTCAGGGTACGCCCGTGCTTCTTCATCCAAAGCACCATCTGCACCACCAGCGCGCAAGCCACCAGGGCCATGCCGGCCTGGAACCATTCCTGTCCCTCGTCCGACAGCCAGGACGACACGCCCAGCAGCACCAGCGCCAGCGCGCCCGCCAGCGCCAGGCCCGCAGCCACCCCACCCCACAGATAAGGCAGGCCGCGGCGCCCCTCGGGGGAGGCGCGCAGCCAGGTGTACAGAATGCCTACAACCAGCAGGGCTTCGACGCTTTCGCGCCAGACGATAAAAGAAACCTGTTCCATGGCACTGCCGGTCCGCACGAGGCGGACCGTTTCATTCCTTGGGTTTGACGACCAGCGTGCCCTTTACATCCTGATGAAAATCATCGAAGAAAGGGTATTCGCCAGGCCGCGAAATCGTGATGACGACAAAGGATTTGACGCCGGGCCCCAGCACTTTTTCCTTGCGCAGGGGAATACTTTCGAACTCGACCGGCTCTTTGCTCTCGTTGCTCAGTTCGATCTTGAAACGCCCCGCCGGCACTTCCAGCCGTTGCGGTTCGAAGGTTCCATCCGCCTTGAAGGTCAGTTGGAACGTGGGTAATTCATCAGCCAGCGCCGGCGTGCCCGCGCTGGCCAAGGCCAGCAACAGGACCGCCGATGCCCAAGGCAATCGGCGATTCTTCATCAGTAGCCGCCCTTCTTGCCGGTGCCGGCGTAGACGAAGTCATATTCCAGCTCGAACGGTTGGAAGAACGGACCCACACCGGTTTCCTTGTCGATATGGCGGCCGAAGTGGCTCATGCTGTCCGCCGTCGGGGGCGCCACATAGTACTTCAGGTGGTATTTGCCCGGACCATCCAGCTTGACGTTGTCGCCGTAGTGCGGGCCGTCGTTGGCGACCATGGGCATCAGCGTGCCCTTGATCACGTTCTGGCTACCCTGCTTCTGCAGTTCGAACTTCACCACCAGATAGGGCATCCACTCGCCTTCCGGAAAACCGGTGGGGTTATTGGCCAGTGCGTGAATGTCGGCTTCCAGATGGATGTCGGAGTCCTTGGCGGCGCGCATCACGCCGGGAGGATCCATTTCGATCGGCTGCAGATACACCGCGCCGATTTCCATGCCACCCTTTTCCACCGGCTTGCCGATCGGATATTCAGCAGCCAATGCCGCGCTGGAAAACACGATACCGGCGGCAAGGGCCAAGGCCTTCTTCATCATGGGATTTCTTCCTTCGTTTTATGCAATCGACCAAATAGACCGTCGGCTCTGCATACCGTTCCCGATCATCATTCCGAAACCACAAGAATAATGCAAACAAGAACCGTTCGCATAAGCCTAACGCGCGAAGCTTACCATAGCCTTAAAAAGAGCCGCATAAGCTGGGGTCGGGAGCAGGGTTAAGTGACGCGTCACGGGATGGTAATACATCCCTCCGCGGCGATGAAATTAGCAGACCTGATGTCAACAAAACATCAACGCGGCGGCCCGACCCGCGCCCACGCCACACAGCAAAACGGCCGGGCGAACCCAGCCGTATCTTCAGCGCCGGTACGTGGCCGGCCCGATCAATCTCACTTGCGATTGTTCGGCGTCGTTCCCGGGAAAGGGAAGTTCGTGAACATCGAGCGGGTCTGGTCCTGCATCTTGTCCTGCATCTGCACGAACAGGTTCTTGCTCTGCTCGATGTAGCTATTCATCATGTTCTGCATCATCGGCGTCTGCCCGTTCATGAACTGGGTCCATGCTTCGGGGCCGAACTGATTGCCGTACAGGCCCTTGGACTGTTCAGCCATACGGTCCTGGATTTCCATGAAGGCCTGGATGTTCTTTTCCAGGTAAGACCCCATGATGCCCTGCATCGCGTTGCCGTAGAAGCGGATGATCTGCGCCAGCATGTTCGACGAGAACATGGGCACGCCGCCCCCCTCTTCTTCCAGGATGATCTGCAGCAGGATGCTGCGCGTCAGGTCTTCGCCGCTCTTGGCGTCGATGACCTGGAAGTTTTCGGTGGCCAGCACCAGCTGTTTGACATCGGCCAGTGTGATGTAGGTGCTGGTCTGTGTGTCGTAAAGACGGCGATTCGGATATTTCTTGATCAGGCGAAGTGCCGCGCCTGTTTGTGTCTGCGTCATGGTTGTCCCCAGCTTGGGTCGATCGCGTTGTACTTATGAGAAAAGGGTTGTCATCCACAGCTGTCGCATGCACGCGCGGCGCCTGGCCTGGATACCGCGCGCGCATCGTCAGCGCATTCAATGCATGTGCAGGCCGCCATTGAGCGAGAAGTCGGCACCGGTGGCGAAGCCCGATTGATCCGACGCCAGCCACGACACGATGGAGGCGATTTCCTCCGGCGTGCCCAGGCGCCGCACGGGTATCGTGGCGACGATTTTTTCCAGCATGTCCGGGCGGATGGCGCGCACCATGTCCGTGCCGATATAGCCCGGCGAAATGGTGTTGACGGTCACGCCCTTGCTGGCGACTTCCTGCGCCAGCGCCATCGTGAAGCCATGGATACCGGCCTTGGCGGTGGAATAGTTGGTCTGCCCGAACTGCCCTTTCTGGCCGTTGACCGAGCTGATGTTGATGATACGGCCCCACTGGCGATCGACCATGGGATCCAGCACCTGCTTGGTGACGTTGAACAGGCTGTTAAGGTTGGTATCGATGACCGTACGCCAGTCGTCCAGGGACATCTTGCGGAACAGGCCGTCGCGCGTGATGCCGGCATTGTTCACCAGCACGTCGACGTGGCCGTAGTCCTGCCGCACCTTGTCGAAGGCGGCCTGGGTGGAGTCCCAGTCCGACACGTTGCCGACGGACGCATAAAAGGTATGGCCCTGGGCCGCCTGCTCGTCCAGCCACTGCTGGTAATTGCGGCTGGGACCGCAACCCGCAACCACGCGAAACCCGTCTTTGGCCAGCCGCTGGCAAATCGCGGTGCCGATGCCGCCCATGCCGCCCGTCACATATGCCAATTTATCGCTCATAGAATTCTCCTGTTTTTTCGCGGGGGTATTTCAATCCGGGAATGCATGCTCCGGAGGTGCAGCCACGGTTTTTCAAACCGGAACTCGTGCTACATCGCACGTACTTTTACATAGCGGCCCGGCGCTGGTTCCAGCGGCGGATAGGCCTTGCTGCCTTGCTCGGCGGGCGCCTTGACCTGGCGGCCGCTTCGGGGCCCCAGCCATGCCAGCCAATCCGGCCACCAGCTGCCGGCATGTTCGGAGGCCTGGGCCAGCCACGCCATTGGATCGCCCGGCAAAAATTCATCGCCGCCCGCGGCCTGGTCCACCACCCAATAGCTGCGCCGCTGTTTGGCGGGAGGATTGATGACGCCGGCGATATGGCCCGACGCACCCAGCACGAAGCGTCGATCGCCCCGCAGCAATTGCGTCGATGCATAGGCCGCGGGCCAGGGCACGATGTGATCCTCGCGCGACCCGTAGATATAGACGGGCATTGCCAGGCGAGTGAGATCCAGCGGTTGCCCGGCGGCGGTGCAGCGGCCAGGCACTTTCAGATTGTTTTCCAGATAGGTATTGCGGAAATACCAGGCGAAGAACGGCCCCGGCAGATTGGTGCCGTCGGCGTTCCAGAACAGCAGGTCGAAGGCGGGCGGGGTCTGGCCCTTCAGGTAATTGCCCACCACATAGTTCCACACCAATTCATTGGGGCGCAGGAAGCTGAAGGTCGTGGCCAGTTCGCGGCCCAGCATCAGGCCACCACTACCCAACTGCCGGTCGCGCAACAAGGCATGGGTTTCATCGACGAAGACATCGAGCACGCCGGTATCGCGGAAATCCAGCATGGCTGTCAGCAGCGTCAGGGCTGCCACGGGCTGCTCGCCGCGTGCCTCGGCCAAAGCCAGGGCCGAAGCCAGCATCGTGCCGCCAACGCAGAAGCCCAGCGCGTTGACCTGCTTCTGGCCGCTGATCTCGCGCGCCACCGCCAGGGCACGCAGCACGGCCTCGTCCAGGTAGTCCGACCAGGTGGCTTGATCCGCGCCATCTTCGTCGCCCGCCACCGGATTGCGCCAGGACACCATGAATACCGTGAAGCCGGCGGCCACCGCATGGCCCACGAAGGAATTGGCCGGCTGCAAGTCCAGGATGTAGAACTTGTTGATGTTGGGCGGAATGATGACCAGCGGCCGTTCGTGCACCTTGGCCGTGCCGGGCGCGTACTGGATCAGCTGGAACAGCTTGTTCTCGTACACGACCTGGCCTGGCGTGGTGGCCACGTTGACGCCCAATTCGAACTGGCTTTCGTCGGTCTGCGAAATGCGGCCCTTGCGCAAGTCGCTGATCAGATTGGACATTCCCACATCCAGCGCCTTGCCGGCCGAGGCCACGATGGACTGCTGGGCTTCCGGATTGAGCGCCAGGAAGTTGGACGGCGCGATGGCGTCGATCCACTGCATCACGGAAAAGCGCAGGCGTGCGCGCAGCGCGTCGCTGACGTCGGCGGCGTCGACCATGCGTTGCATGGCCTTCGCGGACAATAGATACGTGTGCGCCATCAGCAGATGCTGGGCGCTGCTGCTCCAGGCCTCGCCGGCGAAACGGCGATCGGCGGGCGCGGCGAGCCGCCCCTGGCGGGCGTCGTCCATCAGGACCTGCCAGTCGCGGGCGAACTCCGCCTGGATCTGGGCCAGGACGTCCGGCGCCACGCCCACCGGAACGGGCCATGCTGCGGATGGATGGGCTGTCACCTCGACACCTTGTTATGAATGGCTTTTGCGGGGATGGTGCATTGCGGTCACTGCTACTGTCAATGCGGGTAATCTCAGGGGTATTGCGCCGCAGCGCCTGGCTGCAGCCACGCCAGCATGGCCATGCGGCCGGTGGCGCCATCGCGGCGATAGGAAAAGAAGCGCTCGCGGTCGGTATAGGTGCACATCCCGCTGACGTGCACCTCCTGCACGCCGGCACGGCGCAGGCGCAGGGCCGCCAGGCTGGCCAGGTCGGCAAGCCATTTGCCGGGCCGACCGGGATAGGGGCGGAACAAGGTGGCGGCCTGCTCATCGTCGGCCGTGAAGGCGCGCAGCACGTCTTCGCCGACCTCGAAGGCATCGGGGCCGATGCCGGGGCCGACCCAGGCGCGCCATTGGGTCGCCGAGGGATTCTTGCGGCGCAAGGCCGCCAGCACGTTTTCCAGCACGCCGCCGGACAGGCCGCGCCAGCCCGCGTGCGCCGCGCCCAGCACCGTGGCGTCCTGGTCGACGATCATGACCGGCAGGCAATCGGCGGCCATTACGGCCAGCACGCGGCCGGCTTGCGCGGTGACCGCGCTGTCGACGGCGGGATCCTCGTCGGGTTGGGCCGAGACCTGCGTCCGCGATTGCGCCGGCGCTTCTTGCGGCGCGGCTTGCGCCAGGCGTTGCGCGACCCCGCGCGGCAAGTCCGCATCGATGACTTCACTGCCATGCACCTGGCGCAGCCACAAGGGCTCCGCGGGCAACATGGCGCGGAGACGCCGCCGGTTTTCCACCACCGCGTCGGGATCATCCCCCGCGCGCAGGCCCAGGTTCAGGGTATCGTGCGGCGCGCGCCCTACCCCACCGCCGCGCGTCGTACAGAAATAGCGCACACCGGGCCAGGCCGGGCCAGTGACGACGGGCAGGACGGAGGTATCAGGCAAGGGGTTTTGCTGCATGAAGCTTTCTCTGAGGTGAATGCCAAGATCACTGCCATTGCACGGCATCGAGGACGGCCTGCATGTCCGCGGGTGGCGTCGTCTCGAAGGCGCGCTCGCCGGCGCCGCCCGGATCGTCGAAATGCAGGGCGCGGGCATGCAGCATCTGGCGCGTGGCGCCCGCCACGCAGCGCCCGCCGTAGAGGACGTCACCCAACAGGGGATGTCCCAGGCTGGCCATGTGGACCCGAATCTGGTGAGTACGGCCGGTTTCCAGGCGACACGCCACCAAGGTGGCCGGCGCGCCTTCGGCCAGGCCCCAGCGGCGCGGTTCGTAATGAGTGACAGCCTGTTTCGGCGCCACGGGCCGTTCCACGCTCATGCGTACCGGCACGCGCGGATCGCGGCCGATTTCACGGTCCACCTTGCCACCCGCCGTCAATTGGCCGTGCGCCAGGGCCAGGTATTCCCGCCCCATGGTGCGCGCCTGCAACTGGCGCACCAAATGGGTCTGCGCCCGCTCGGTGCGCGCCACCACCATCAGGCCCGAGGTGTCCTTATCCAGCCGATGCACGATGCCGGCCCGCGCCACGGAGGCCAGCTCGGGGTAGCGGTACAGCAGCCCGTTGAGCAGCGTGCCGGTCCAGTTGCCGGCGCCGGGGTGGGTGACCAAGCCGGCCGGCTTGTCCACCACGATCCAGTCCGGGCTGGCCTCGACCACGCCAAAATCGACCGGTTCGGGCGTATAAGCCAGGCTTTCGGGGGCGGGTTGCTCCCAAATCGTCAGGATATCGCCCGGTCCCACGGTCTGGCGCACCTTGGCCGGGGCGCCATTGACCAGGACGTGGCCGCCTTCGATCCAGCCTTGCAGGCGGCTGCGGGAGTGCTCCGTTAAAAGGCCCGCCAAAACTTTATCCAGGCGGTCAGAAGGGGCGTTCAGAGGGAGGCGCAGAGTCTGCGGTTCGTCGTCGGACGGGAATTCCGCGCTCGCGGCTGTATCGGACATGGAGACAAATCATATAATCGACCGCAGCCATGCTAACACCAAGGAAATAACCGTCGTGATTCTCCGCGTTCCCGCCCATCCAATTCACGCCTCCCGATTCGGGTCGGTCGCGCGTTCATTCTTCCTTTTGCTCTTCACCCTGGTCCTCGCCGCGTGCGGCACGACCAACTCCAAGTACGACAAAACCGCCGGCTGGAGCGCCGAGCAACTGTATGCCGATGGCAAGCAGGAAATGTCGGCGGGCAATTGGAAAGATGCGCGCGAGCGTATGACGGCCGTCGAAAGCCGCTACCCCTTCGGCATCTATGCCCAGCAAGCGCTGATCGATGTCGCCTACATCAACTGGAAGGACGGCGAAAACGAGCAGGCGCTCGCGGCCATCGACCGTTTCCAGCAGCTCTACCCCAATCATCCGGGCACGGACTATGTGCTGTACCTGAAGGGCCTGATCAACTTCACGCCGGCCAGCGCCTTCATGACCAGCGTCACCGGCCAGGACCCCAGCGAACGCGATCCCAAGGGCCTGCGCGCGTCGTATGACGCCTTCACCGAGCTGATCAACCGCTACCCGGACAGCAAGTACGCGCCGGACGCCAAGCAGCGTATGGCCTGGCTGGTCAATGCCATCGCCATGAACGAAGTGCACGTGGCACGCTACTACTACGAGCGGGGCGCCTACGTGGCCGCGGCCAACCGCGCGCAGACCGTGATCACCGATTTCGAAGGCGCCCCGGCTGCCGAAGAAGCCCTGTATGTGATGGTGCTGTCCTACGACAAGCTGAACATGCCGGAACTCAAGAGCGATGCGCAGCGCGTGTTGGACAAGAACTATCCCAACAGCAAGTACCCGTCGCAGGGTTTCAAGGTGGACAAGGAATGGTGGGATCCCTGGGGCTGGTTCTGATAGGTGCCTGATCGAAGCACATTCGATCTAGGAGATATCAAGAAAAATATGGGCCGCATTGCGCGGCCCATATTTTTTTGCGTGGCGTTTTAATCACCTGACTGCTCCGCCTCGGTCGCGGCCGACGGCGCGCCGGCCCCATCGCTGGCCCCTTTGGCCTCGCGCGCCTCATCGCCCTTGCGTTGCAGGAAGCCCAGCGCTTCGTTCAGCTCCCGCGTGCGGGCGAAGGGAGGCAGCCCGCGCCAGAGCCGCTTGCCGTAGCTTTTCTCGACCAGACGCCCGTCCCCCACCATCAGCACGCCCCAATCCGACATGGTGCGGATCAGGCGCCCCGCACCCTGCTTCAGCGAGATCGCGGCTTCGGGCAACTGATATTCGGCGAAAGGATTGCCGCCACGTTCACGGCATTCACGCAGGCGCGCCTCGATCACGGGGTCGTCGGGCGGCGCGAAAGGCAGCTTGTCGATGGCCACCAGCGTCAGGATATCTCCGGGCAGGTCGATGCCTTCCCAGAAACTGGCGCTGCCCACCAGCACCGGATGGGTCAGCGTGCGAAAGCGGTCCAGCAGTTCGCGCCGGGTGCTCTCGCCCTGGCGCAGCAGGGGCCATTCCACCCCGGCGCGATCGAACTCGTCTTCCAACAGGTTGGCGAAACGTTCCACCGCACGCAGCGTCGTGCACAGCACCAAAGCCCCGCCCGGGCTGGCGTGCAGCAAAGGCATCAGCGTTTCGACGAAGCGTTCCGCATAATTCGGCGCCTGCGGCTCCGGCAGGCCTTTGGGCACGAACAGCAGCCCTTGGTTGCCGTAATCGAAAGGCGACTCCCAATGCCCAGTCGTCGCGTCGCGCAGCCCCAGTTGCCGGGTGAAGTGGCCGAAATCGCCATGTACCGACAGCGTGGCCGAAGTCAGGATCCAGGCCTGCCCCGGCTTGCGGAAGCGCGAAAACGCCTGCGCCACCGACAGTGGCGCCGAATGCAGACGGACATGATGCAGGCCATGTTCGACCCAACGCACTGCCGGTCCCGTCCATTGCAGCTTGCCCAAGCTGGGAGCCGGCTTGCCGGCCGCATGGGCCGCGGCGGTCGCCGCATGGGCGGCGTCGGCGCGGTCGGCCGCATTGGCCGACCGTCGGGTCGCCCCTTCCAGCAGCTCGGCGGCCAGCGCTTCCTCGGCCCCCCGGGACATCTCCACCACGCCGTCGAGCGACGTCACGGAATCCTGTGAGGCGGCCCAGGCCGCCAGGATCTCGGCGTCATCGGGGCCATCATCGGCGCGCGGGCCGCCGGGCCGGGCGGGCGTCGCCCAACGCTTCAGGCGCACCAGCAGATCCGCGCCCAACCGGGCCGCCGCCATCAGGTCGGGATGCCTTTCAGCCACCTCGGTCAGGGCCTTGGTCACCGTCTTGATGGTGTTGGACAAGGCTTCCAGCGCGGCATCGAATTCGTCCGCGTCGGGCATGGCTTCGAAGGTGGCCTTGCGGCCCGGCATGCGCTCGACGGCCGCACAGGCCAGGCGCAGCTCGCGCGCGGCGTGTTCGACCAGGCGGCCGGCGTCGCTCCAGTTGGTGGCTTCGCGCGCATAGGCCAGGCCCGCGGCCTCGGTGGCACGGCCGAAATCGAGGAATTGATGCGTGGAAACACTGCTGCCCAGGAAACGGGTAGCGGTATCAGGCAGTTGATGCGCTTCGTCGAAGACGACGGTATCGGCTTCGGGCAGCAGATCCGTCACGCCTTCCTCACGCAGCACCAGGTCGGCCATGAACAGCGCGTGGTTCACCACCACCACGTCGGCCTCCTGGGCCTGGCGCCGGGCCTTCACCACGAAACAGTCGCGAATACGCGGGCACTCCTGGCCCAGGCAGTTTTCCCGGGTCGACGTCACGCGCGACCAGATGTCGGCATCTTCCGGCACCTGCGCCAGGTCGGCGCGGTCACCGGTCTTGGTGTGCACCGCGAATTTCTGGATATGGCGCAGCTGGCTGACCTCGGCGCGCGATTTCAGCGCGCGCTCATCGCCCGACAGGCGATCCAGGTGATAGTGGCACAGATAGTTGCCCCGCCCTTTCAGCAGGGCGGCCGTGATCGGCACGGCCAGTGCCGCGCGCACCCGGGGCAGGTCGCGGGAAAAAAGCTGGTCCTGCAGCGTACGGGTACCCGTGGACACCAGCACCTTGCCGCCGCCCAGGAAAGCCGGCACCAGATACGCCCACGTTTTCCCGATGCCGGTGCCCGCCTCGGCCACGAGCGTGCCCCGTTCCGCGATGGCGCGTTCGATGGCCTGAGCCAGCGCCACTTGCGACTCGCGCATGCGGTAGCCCGGCAGGGCGCGCGCCAGCGGGCCGTCCGGGGCGAAGAATTCGGAGATATCCAGGTCCAGCATAGGGGGAGCAGTAAAAAATGAAGCGACAACGTGCAGACGTAGTCGCCAACCGCAATGATACCGTTCCAGCGTGTATCTCGCGGTAAAAAGGGACAAAATCCCCCGCCGTGCAACTCAGCCCATGTTGAGCGTGTGGCACAATCCGCCTCTTGCCCACGGGGCGTCCCGGGCGGCAAGCCCGCCCGGGACGGTTTTCTTTTTCCATTTTGTCGTTGTATCGAGATGTCCGAAACTTCCGCTACCACGAGCGCCGGCCAAGCCGGCGTCGACCAAGCCCGCATCATTGCTCAGCTGGCTGAAGAACTCGGCGCGCGCGCCACGCAGATCGCCGCTGCCGTCGAATTGCTCGACGATGGCGCGACCGTGCCATTTATCTCGCGCTACCGCAAGGAAGCCACGGGAGGCCTGGACGACACCGTCCTGCGCAATCTGGAAGTCCGCCTGGGCTATCTGCGCGAACTGGAAGAGCGCCGCATCGCCATCCTGGATTCCGTCGGCCAGCAGGGCAAGCTCACGCCCGAGCTCGAAGCGGAAATCCGCGCGGCCGACACCAAGCAGCGCCTGGAAGATCTTTACGCGCCCTACAAGCCCAAGCGCCGCACGCGCGCCCAGATCGCCCGCGAAGCCGGCCTGGAGCCGCTGGCCGAAGCCATTCTGGCCGATGCCAACTGCGATCCCGCCGTGCTGGCCGAGCAGTACCTGAATACCGAAGCCGCCATCAACGACACCAAGGCGGCGTTGGATGGCGCGCGCGACATCCTGGCCGAACGTTACGCCGAGGACGCCAACCTGCTGGCGGACATGCGCGCCCATCTGTGGGGCACCGGCCTGCTGTATTCCAAGATGGCCGACGGCAAGGAAGCCGAAGGCGCCAACTTCCGCGACTGGTTCGATTTCAATGAACCGCTGCGCACCCTGCCCTCGCACCGCATCCTGGCGCTGCTGCGCGGCCGCCAGCAAGGCGTGCTGGAGCTGCGCCTGGGCCTGGAAGCCGAACTCGAAGCGCAGACGCCGCACCCCTGCGTCACGCGCGTCGCCAGCCATTTGAAGCTGGGCAACAATCTGTTCGGCCTGGATGCCACGCCGCGCAACCGCTGGCTGGGCGAAGTGTGCCGCTGGACGTGGCGCGTCAAGCTGCTCACCACGTTCGAAAGCGAACTGGTCGGCCGCCTGCGGGAAGAAGCGGAAGCCGAAGCCATCCGCGTGTTCTCGGCCAACCTGAAGGATCTGCTGCTGGCCGCACCGGCCGGCCCCAAGACCGTGCTGGGCGTGGATCCCGGCATCCGCACCGGCTGCAAGGTGGCGGTCATCGACGCCACCGGCAAGGTGGTGGATACCGCCACCATCTATCCCTTCGAACCGCGCCGCGACCGCGAAGGTTCGATCAAGGTGCTGGCTGCCCTGTGCGCCAAGCACAAGATCGAACTGGTGGCCATCGGCAACGGTACCGCTTCGCGCGAAACCGAGAAGCTGGTGGCGGATCTGTCCACTGCCTACCCTGCCCTGGCGCTGACCCGCGTGGTCGTGTCCGAAGCGGGCGCGTCGGTGTATTCGGCGTCGGAACTGGCGGCACTGGAGTTCCCGGATCTGGACGTGACCCTGCGTGGCGCGGTTTCCATCGCGCGCCGTCTGCAGGACCCGCTGGCGGAACTGGTGAAGATCGAGCCCAAGGCCATCGGCGTGGGCCAGTACCAGCACGACGTCAACCAGCGCGAGCTGGCCCGCTCGCTGGATGCGGTCATCGAGGATTGCGTGAACGCGGTGGGCGTGGACGTCAACACCGCCTCGGCGCCGCTGCTGACGCGGGTGTCGGGCTTGAACTCCCTGCTCGCCAAGAACATCGTTTCCTGGCGCGACGAAAACGGCGCGTTCCCCTCGCGCGAAGCGCTGCGCAAGGTGCCGCGCTTCGGCGACAAGGCCTTTGAACAGGCCGCCGGCTTCCTGCGTATCCAGGGTGGTGAGAATCCGCTGGATGCATCGTCCGTGCACCCGGAAGCCTATCCCGTGGTTGAACGAATCCTTGACCGCATCAAGGCTGAAGTGCGCCAGATCATGGGGCAGCGTGAAGCGCTCAAGGGCGTCTCGCCGTCGGACTTCACCGATGAGCGTTTCGGCCTGCCGACCGTGCGCGATATCTTCACCGAACTGGAAAAGCCGGGCCGCGATCCGCGTCCCGAGTTCAAGACGGCGACGTTCAAGGAAGGCGTGGAAACGCTGAACGACTTGCACGAAGGCATGATCCTCGAAGGCGTGGTGACCAACGTCGCCAACTTCGGCGCCTTCGTGGATATCGGCGTGCACCAGGACGGGCTGGTCCACATCTCTGCCCTGTCGGAGAAATTCGTCAAGGATCCGCGCGATGTGGTGCGGGTTGGGCAGACCGTGCAGGTCAAGGTGCTGGAAGTCGACGTGGCGCGCAAGCGCGTGGCGCTGACCATGCGCTTGAACGACACCGCGCAGCCTGCGCGTCGTGCGGCGGGAGCTGAAGGTGGCGGCCGTGGGGCGGGTGCTGGACGTCCCGGTGGTGGCCAGGGCAATCGCGGTGGACGCGGCGGCCAGGACAGCCGTGGCGGCAACGGCGGTGGCGGTGGCGCCGGCGCCGCGATGAACAGCGCGATGGCCGATGCATTTGCGAAGTTGAAACGCTAAGGCGGGGTTGCTCGCCAGCGGCGAGGCGATGACACTGTGCCAGTGCAGTGCCACAGCCGTGACGATGGCGCTGTCGCCAGTACGCATACGCAGGGAGATCTCAAATTGAGATCTCCCTTTTTCATTTCCGTTGCTGCGCTGGACGAGACTTTCTTCTCGATCTGGACATCGATCGCTACTGCTACGGCGAGTTCCTGGGGTCCCGGATGCCAGCAGGCAGCGCGCCGTGTTCGCGGATGTACCTGTCCATCTGGCGCAGGGCCTCTTGCTGCCATACGTCCACGATGGCACGGGCAGCGTCACCGCCTACCCGCTCGATCAATATCGTCATATCCGCCCGCTGGACGGCCGTGAACGACTGCATCAGTGCCTGGCTATGCTCGGCGAGGTATTCGGCGGCTTCGGATTGAGGCAGGCGCTGCAGCAAGGAGGTGACACTCGCCGCATCCACACTGGTAGGCGGCGCGCTGGGTTCGCGGGTATCCCTGGACACCTCGTACTGTCCTCGATCAAGCGCCTGGACCTTGGTCGATGGCGCATCCACACCGGCAGGTGGTGCGCCGCGCTCGTGGATGCTCCTGGGCGCCTCGCTCTGCACTCGTTCGAGCACCTGGACCTTGGTCAAAGGCGCATCGATACCCGCAGGTGCAGCACTGGGTTCACGGGCGTCGTTGGGCGCCTGGCGACTGCCGTCGGGCTGCCAGGCATTCAAGATGGCGCGCGCGGCGCCGCCGCCTATCTTCCTGATCAATGGCTGCATCTCCGCACGCTGCACGGAAGTGAACGACTGGCCTAGCTCCTGATCATGCTTGGCCAAGTACTCCGCCGCTTGGGCTCGGGGCAGGCGTTCCAACAAATAGGTAAGCGCGTCCAGACCCAAGGTCTTCGGCGGCACCTCCATGTAGGCGGCGGGACCAATTCTATCGCTGACGTCCGCGACCATTGCCTTGCGGGCCTCGGGCCGGGCGCCGAGAAACACGGCCGCATGCCGCGCCTGGTATTCCGCGGACTTGTACGCACCGACCCGCTGCGTGAAAGCCGGCAACCCGGACCAGCCCATCACCCATTCAGGGGGAGTGCGCATGCAGGTGTCAAGGTCGCTCTGCGCCAACGCCTCATTGATCACGCTGGGAAGTGGGCGGTCGTCAAAGCGGCTGCCTCGCCGCTGGGCCAACAGGTCGCCGACGTTAAGGGCGTCGGCTGACCATTCACGGCGGTTTTCCCATGACGGCTGGCCGCCCACCGATGCCGGCACGACAGACTTCCACACCATGTCGCCGTAAGCCAGCATGTGGACAGACCCAAGATCGGCATCCGACCAGCTTCCAAGATCCGCTATCCCAACTTCGTCGTTCAGCACCCCTAGCGGTTTCATGCTTGCAAGCACATCGACCGTCAACGCCGTTTTATCGCCGCGCAGCGTGTAGTTGCTCAGGCCCGTACTGTCGTCGAACCCATAGCGCAGAAAGGATGACACCTCGAACGCGTCCTCCTTGCCGAACATCGTCACGCCGACGCTCCTGGCCGCCGCGGTGACGCTCTCCCACACCGCTTCGGTCAGCTCCCCTTCCATGGCGATATTTTGGCTCCCCAACGCGTCGGTAAACGACTGCATGCATTCTTCCGCCCAGTTCGACGCGATGCGATCGGGGGTCAATTGCTCGCACACGGCATGGAGATATCTGTCCACCTGGCCTTCGCTGAGAAAGTTGACGACGCGATCCTGGATCTCCGGCAATCCCAGGCTGGGCGCAAGTCGATTCCACGCTTCATTGACGATATGGACCTGGTTGCCGGCATTCATATCGATCCCTGCCCGAAGCGCACCCACACGAGCAGGCGGAAAGTCCTTGCGTACCTGCTCTTCCAGCACCGCCATCGTTACCGCTTCCTTGATGCGCCACAGGCGTGCTTTGGCATCGT
Organism: Bordetella sp. LUAb4; assembly: GCF_021325795.1. Classification (GTDB taxonomy): domain Bacteria; phylum Pseudomonadota; class Gammaproteobacteria; order Burkholderiales; family Burkholderiaceae_B; genus Bordetella_C. Next base: position 240,883 of record NZ_JAHPZX010000006.1, read on the forward strand.
CCTGAGATGACATTGCCAGCCCGCGCACGCAGCGTTGCAGGTTGGCGAAAGCGCCTGGACCACAGACGGTGATGCCGGCCGACAGATTTTCGATTGCCGCCAGCCGCGTATCGAGTGGGATGCGCGCGTCGTCCACCGCATTGCACAACTCCGTCAGCAACTGGGGAATATGTATATCGGCGATCTCGTTGAAGGTGTCGAAATACGTGGGGTGCGCCAGCCAGTTGTCGCAGAACTGACTGGTATTCTGGTACACCGATTCGTTGTCCGCGCGGCCTCGTTCCCAGTAAAAGCCCACCAGCTTATCGAGATGGCGTACGGCGTCCTCTCTGAACATCACAAAGTCATCGGAAGCGCGGAAGGACTTGAAGTCGCCATACTTCGCCGCCGAATAGGTCACCCGCCACCCGTCGCCCACTGACGGGACGCCATCTCGCGGTTTCGACGCAGGCGCTACCACTGCATCGAGAGGTCCATATAACGCCGCGCTGAATAACGCGTTGCTGGTTGAATTCGTGATCGACATGCGGGCACCCGGTTCAAAGGTCCCGTTATAACGATGCAACCGCGGTAACGAAGCAGGAAATCAAAACAAACCGGACGAGAAACAACCGTGATCCCTCAAGGTTTTTCTTACAGTCTCCGACAAGGCCTCACCTGCTTCGTCGAAAAACTGTCAGAGGATCCAATCATGTTCCGATATCTGTTCGTGAAATCAGCCGCCGCTCTATTACTGGGAATGTGCCTGACGCCTGCTGCACGGGCTTCGCATGAGTACATCGTGACGATGGCAGCGTGGACTCTGCCGAGTGATCGATACATCATCGTCATTTTTCCACCTGAGGGCAATGCGCCTAACAGCGTATGCATGCAAACCTGGCGGGTACCATCGGCTCCTGCGCAGATCGGCATGGGCGAGTATTCCGACAGATACATTTGGGTAAAGATAGAGGATAAGGATTCATTCAGTTGCGCGGGGACAGAGAAATACAATACCTGGCGCTTCGAGATCCGCAACTACCCCGAGGGAGTGACGGTAGGAAGATCAATAAAATACGACGTGGTCGGACAGGGCAGGTTCCAGTTCTGGCATCGCAAGATAGGCACCATTTGGTATACCCAGATCATCGCCTTGAACGCCGACAAGGCAAACCCAAACGACGACCCTGCTTTTGTCTACAGAGCTACCTGCGGCAATCCACCGAACCCACCGGCGAATTGCCTTGGTGAAGACGTAATGGGAAAAGACGCGGCGGACCAGATATACGTCTATCTTGGATATCCCAAAAAGAAAAATTGACAGCCCCCCGCCGGGCGCGATTCAGATTTCCCAGGGCGGCGTGGTATTGAAAGTCACCGGCGCAAGTAGCAGAAAGCGGGCGATAAGATCCGCGTGCTCTTTTGCCGTGATCAAGGCGGGAACCTGTTCGGGTTTGGCTTTGGGGCCGCGTTGGATGGCGGCGGAGAAAGGTTCGCGGGATGCGGCGCCCATCAGCAGCATGCCGGTCTGGCCCGGCAGCAGGGGCGCCAGGCGCATGATGTCGGCGCGCACGCATTGCGCGGCCGCGTCGATGTCGAAATCGTCGGTCAGGTGGCTGAGGTCGTGCAGGGTGTCCAGCAACTGGGCGCAGACGAAATCCTCGAAGCTGCCGTAGCGCATTTCGCTGTCGTCTTGGTCGTGCAAGACGACGCCGCAGCCGGTACCGCCGTCGACCAGGCGTATCAAGGCATACACATCGCCCGCGCCGGACATTCCGAATGGCAGGAAGGCATTGCCATGCTGGCTGGACGGCACCAGCCACTCTTCACACAAGGTGCGGGCCTCGTCCAGGCCGGTCCATTCGAAATCATAGGTACTGGCCAAGGCCGGTGGACGGCTTTGCAGGATGGCCTTGTAGTTGTCGCGGAAATCGTCCGGATAAACGGTCAAGCCGCGCTCGATGCAGTCGGCCAGGACCGGCGGGACCGCCACGCCGATTTCATTGGCCAGTTCCCGGAAACCGGTGAGATCCTGCAACCCGCCCATCAAGCCGCCTGCAAGCTGGCCAGCGCGGCGCGCGTGGCTTGGGCGGCGGCATCGGCCGACTCCGCATCCAGGCCTGCCGGGCTGAAAGCGACAATCGCGCCGTCGACCTCGACGGCATAGCCTACCCGCTTGACGACTTCCGTAGCGTCCGCTTTAACCGCGTCCGCCGGCGTCTCAGGGTTGGCCGAATAATTGGCCAACACCTTGACGCCCTCGCCTTGCAGGCGCTTCACCACCGCGCCCGCCTCCTTGGGATCGGCATAGGCCACCGACAGCAGCAATTCCACGCCCTCGGCCGACATCAGGCGGAAGCGGAACTTGCCATCCTCGTCGCGGAAGCTGACGAAGCGGGCGCTTTTCGCGGCAGCTTTCTTGCCCGCGCCCTTGGCCACCGCACTGCCACGCAGGGTCCGCAGACCGACCGCTTCGCGCACGCGCTCCATCAGCGGCGCAGCCAGCTTGCGCGCCTTCACGGCTCCCGCCAGCAGGATGTCTTCGATATCGTCCGGACGGGACATCAACGCGTCATAGCGCTCGCGCTTCTCCGCCAGTTCACGTTCCAAGCGATCGCACAGCGCCTGCTTGGCTTCGCCCCAGCCCATGCCCGCCAGCAGCGCGGCGCGGAATTCGGCCGACTCTTCATGCGTGGCGAAGGCGCGGAACAACGTGAACAGGTGGCTGTCGTCGGGATTCTTGGCTTCACCCGGCTGGCGTGAATCGGTGACGATGCGCATCACCGCCGCGCGCAGCGCCGCGGCACCGCCTTCGAACAGCGGAATGGTGTTGTTGTAGCTCTTGGACATCTTGCGGCCGTCCAGGCCCGGCAAGGTGGCCACTTCCTCGGCGATCACCACTTCGGGCAGCACGAAGTAGTCGCCCTTGTACGTGTGGTTGAAACGCTGGGCGATGTCGCGCGCCATTTCCAGATGCTGGATCTGGTCGCGGCCCACCGGCACCTTGTTGGCATTGAACATCAGGATGTCCGCGGCCATCAGCACCGGGTAGGAGAACAGGCCCATGGTGACGCCGTCGTCCGGCTCCACTCCCTTCTCGGTGTTCTGGTCCACCGAGGCCTTGTAGGCATGGGCGCGATTCATCAAGCCCTTGGGCGTGACGCACGTCAGAATCCAGCTGAGTTCGGGAATCTCGGGAATGTCGGATTGGCGGTAGAACGTCACCCGTTCCGGATCCAGTCCCGCCGCCAGCCAGGTCGCGGCGATTTCCAGGCGCGAACGGGACACGCGCACCGGGTCGTCCGCCTTGATCAGCGCGTGGTAATCCGCCAGGAAGTAGAACGCGTCGACCCCGGGCGAGGCGCTGGCCTCGATCGCCGGGCGCAGCGCGCCGGCATAGTTGCCGAGGTGGGGAGTACCGGTGGTGGTGATGCCGGTGAGGACGCGGGTGTTCATGGCGGCAGTTCGCGAAGGAAGCAGGAAAGGCCGTAGTTTAACGTGCCCGCCTATCTGCCCATCGCCGCGCCTGCTCGCCTACCCGCCTATCTGCCTACTTTGCACAAAGCGCTGCCATACAGCGCTAACTACAGCGCCACCGTATCCCGCCGATTCGACTCCAGGTACTCCTTGGACTGCATCTCCAGGATGCGCGACACCGTACGGTGGAATTCGTTGGACAGCGTGCCTTCGGTATAGATCTGTTCAGGCTCCACCGCCGCCGACATGATCAGCTTGACGCGATGGTCGTAGAACACGTCGATCAACCACGTGAAGCGGCGCGCCTCGGACGCATGGCGCGGCTCCAGCTTGGGCACGCCAGACAGGATCACGGCCTGGAAGCGGCTGGCCAGTTCCAGATAATCGTTCTGCGACCGCGGCCCGCCGCACAGCGTCGCGAAATCGAACCACACCACGCTGCCGGCCAGGGCCACGCAGCGGATCTCGCGATGCTCGATATGCAGCACGGGCTCTTCGCGCGGCCGGTCCGCCAGGCTGTTGAAGGCGGACTCCAGCGCATCCTCGGCCGGCTTGTCCAGCGGACAGTGGTAGGACTTCACCTGTTCCAGCGTGCGGCGCCGGTAGTCGACACCGGCATCGACGTTGAGAATATCCATGCGCGCCTCGATCAGCTCGATGGCCGGCAGAATGCGCTCGCGATACAAGGCATCGGGATACAGCGTCTTGGGCTCGTAGTTCGACGTCATGACGAAGGACACGCCGTACTCGAACAGCTTGAGCAACAGCCGGTGCAGGATCATGGCGTCGGCCACGTCCGACACGTGGAACTCGTCGAAGCAGACCAGCCGGTAGCGTTTGGAAATGCGCCGCGCCACTTCATCCAGCGGATCGGCCATGCCCTTCACTTCCTGCATCTCGCGATGCACGCTGCGCATGAACTCGTGAAAGTGCACACGCGTCTTGCGCATCACCGGCACGGTGGCGTAGAAGGCGTCCATCAGGAAGCTCTTGCCGCGCCCCACCCCGCCCCACAAATAGACGCCGCGCGGCACCTCGGGGCGATTCAGCAGCTTCTTCAGCTTGCTCGACCGCATGGCCTTGAAGGACACCCAGTCGTCGTAATACTTCTGCAGCCGGTCGACCGCCCGTTGCTGGGCATCGTCGGGCTGGAAGCCGCGTTCGGACAGGGCCTGCTGGTAGTACTCGCGTACGTTCATGGAATTCATGGGCCCAAGGGCAGCCCGACGTCACAAAAGAAAAGGGAGCGAGCCATGACAACCCGCCCCCCGGATTACGTCACCCGGGCATCACCCTGGTGCGCGCATCTGATAACGTCCCCCGAGCCGGCCGTCCCGCATGCGTATCGCACCGGAACCGCCCGCGCCCGGGGCGCGCCCCGTCATCAGAAGTTCAACGTGCGCTTGTCGACCGCCAGCGCGGCTTCCTTGACGGCTTCGGACAACGTCGGGTGCGCATGGCAGATGCGCGCGATGTCCTCGGCGGCGCCGCGGAATTCCATGATGGTCACGGCTTCGGAGATCAGTTCCGAGGCCATCGGGCCGATGATGTGCACGCCCAGGACCTCGTCGGTCTTGGCATCGGCGATCACCTTGGCGAAGCCCGTGGTGTCGCCCAGGGCGCGCGCACGGCCGTTGGCCAGGAAGGGGAAGCTGCCGGCCTTGTACTCGCGGCCTTCGGCCTTGAGCTGCTGCTCGGTCTTGCCGACCCAGGCGATTTCGGGCGAGGTGTAGATGACCCACGGCACGGTGGCGAAGTTGACGTGGCCATGCTGGCCGGCGATCCGCTCGGCCACCGCCACGCCTTCTTCCTCGGCCTTGTGCGCCAGCATGGGGCCGCGCACCACGTCACCGATGGCCCAGACGTTGGGCAGATTGGTCTTGCACTCGTCGTCGACGGCGACGAAGCCGCGTTCGTCCAGGTTCAGGCCCACCGTGTCGGCCTTCAGGCCGTCGGTGTAAGGCACGCGGCCGATCGAGACGATCAGCTTGTCCACGGCCAGCTTCTGCTCGACGCCCTTGGCATCGGTGTAGGTCAGGTTCACGCCCTTGGCACCAGCCTTGGTTTCGGTGATCTTGACGCCGGTCTGGATGTTCAGGCCCTGCTTGGTGAAGACCTTCAACGCTTCCTTGGCAACCTGCTGGTCAGCCGCCATGAGGAACTCGGGCAAGGCTTCCAGCACGGTCACTTCGGCACCCAGGCGGCGCCACACGCTGCCCATTTCCAGGCCGATCACGCCGGCGCCGATCACGCCCAGCTTCTTCGGCGTGGCGCCGATGGCCAGCGCGCCGTCGTTGGACAGCACGGTCTTCTCGTCGAAGGGCAGGCCCGGCAGCGCGCGCGGGGCCGAACCGGTGGCCACGACGATGTGCTTGCCGACCAGGTCTTCCGACGTCGGGCCGGTCACCTTGATGGCATAGCCGCCATCGGCCTTGCCGGCGAACTCGCCCTTGCCGTGGAAGAAGGAAATCTTGTTCTTCTTGAACAGGTACAGGATGCCGTCGTTGTTCTGCTTGACCACATTGTTCTTGCGGCCAATCATCTTCTCGACGTTGACGCTGGCACCCTTGGTCTCGATGCCGTGATCGGCAAAGTGGTGGTTCAGCTGTTCGAAGTGTTCGGACGATTGCAGCAGCGCCTTGGAGGGAATGCAACCCACGTTGGTGCACGTACCGCCGGGGGCCGGACCGCCCTTCTCGTTCTGCCAGGCGTCGATGCACGCCACCGACATGCCCAGCTGGGCCGCGCGGATGGCGGCGATGTAGCCGCCAGGGCCCGCGCCGATGACGATGACGTCGAATTGTTTGGACATGCTGTTCTCGCTAGAGGAGGCGGACGGCGGAATAAGCACACGCCCCGCCCGGGTGAAAGAAGGCGCCGGTCAAACCGGCTGGCCGGCACGCTCACAGGGACGAATCGACATAGGGATCGATTGCCGGGATGCGCGAACCGCGCGCATCCCTGGGCGTGCCGGCTGCCGGCCCTTGCCGGGACGATCCAGGCAAGAGGCCGGCAGCGCTAGGCTTAGATTTCCAGCAGCAGGCGTTGCGGATCTTCCAGCGCTTCCTTCATGGCGACCAGGCCCAGCACGGCCTCGCGGCCGTCGATGATGCGGTGGTCGTAGGACATGGCCAGGTAGTTGATCGGACGGATGACGATCTGGCCATTCTCCACCACCGGACGTTCCTTGGTGGCGTGGATGCCCAGGATGGCGGCTTGCGGCGGGTTGATGATCGGGGTCGACAGCATCGAACCGAACACACCACCGTTGGAGATGGAGAACGTACCGCCGGTCATTTCCTCGATGCCCAGCTTGCCGTCCGCGGCGCGGCGGCCGAAGTCGGCAATGGCCTTCTCGATGTCGGCGATCGACAGCTGGTCGGCATTACGCAGGATCGGCACCACCAGGCCGCGCGGGCTGCCCACGGCGATACCGATGTCGAAGTAGCCGTGGTAGATCACGTCCTTGCCATCGACCGAAGCGTTCAGGACCGGGTACTTCTTCAGGGCGGCCACAGCGGCCTTGACGAAGAAGGACATGAAGCCCAGCTTCACGCCGTGTTCCTTCTCGAACTTCTCTTTGTACGCGTTGCGCAGGTCGATAACGGCCTTCATGTTGACTTCGTTGAACGTCGTCAGGATGGCGTTTTCGGACTGCGATTGCAGCAGGCGTTCGGCGATACGGGCACGCAGGCGGCTCATCGGCACGCGCTGTTCCGGACGGCCGTCCAGGGACAGTGTCGGCGCGGGGGCGGCGGCGGCGGGCTTGGCAGCACCGGCGGCAGCGCCACCAGCGTTGGCTTCCAGGGCATCGCCCTTGGTGATGCGGCCACCACGGCCGGAACCGGCCACGTCAGCGGCGGCAACGCCCTTGTCGGCCAGGATCTTGGCGGCGGCGGGCGAAGCGACCGGGGTCGACGACGACGCGGCGGCCGATGCCGCGGCGGGCGCGGCGGCAGCGGCGGCAGCCTTGGGCGCTTCAGCGGCGGGCGCGGTCGCCGGCGCGGCGGCGGCCTTGGCGGCGGTGTCGATACGGGCGATCAGTTGACCCGAGGTCACGGTGGCGCCGTCAGCCTCGATGATCTCGGCCAGCACACCGCTGGCGGGTGCCGGCACTTCCAGCACGACCTTGTCGGTTTCCACTTCGATCAGGATTTCGTCCGCTTCCACGGCGGCGCCGGGCTGCTTCTTCCAGGTCAGCAGGGAGGCTTCCGAAACCGATTCGGACAGCTGGGGGACGACAACTTCAGTAATAGCCATTTTTATGTATCCGTATAGTGAATGTTCGTGACGTGGGGCGCCCGCCACGGGCGCCCTTACGCTTATCGAGCGCTTACTTGGTCAGCATGAAGCCCTTGTACTTCGGAGCCAGCGCCTGTTCAACCAGCGCCTTCTGCTGTTCCTGGTGCTTGGCCATATAGCCCACCGCCGGCGAAGCCGACGCGGGGCGGCCAGCGTACGCCAGCTTTTGCCCTTCACTCATGTTTTCGTACAGATGATGCTGCACGTAGAACCAGGGGCCCTGGTTCTGCGGCTCGTCCTGCACCCAGATCACTTCCGTGGCCTTGGGATACTTGCGCAGTTCGGTTTCGAACGCCTTGTGTGCGAAGGGATAAAGCTGTTCGACGCGCACGATGGCGACGTTGTCCAGCTCGCGTTCCTTGCGGCCATTGATCAGGTCGTAATACACCTTGCCCGAGCAAGCCAGCACGCGCTTGACCGAGTCGGCCTTGATCGAGTCGTCCAACTCGCCGATCACCGGCTTGAAGCTGGAGCCGGCCAATTCCGTCAGGGGCGAACCGGCGTCCTTGTTACGCAGCAGCGACTTCGGCGTCAGGATGACCAGCGGCTTGCGGAACGGGCGGATCATCTGGCGGCGCAGCAGGTGGAAGATCTGCGCGGCGGTGGTGGGTTGCACCACTTGCATGTTGTTGTCCGCGCACAGCTGCAGGAAGCGTTCGATACGCGCCGACGAGTGTTCCGGACCCTGGCCTTCATAGCCGTGCGGCAGCATCAAGGTCAGGCCCGACTGGCGGCCCCACTTGGCTTCACCGGCGCTGATGAACTGGTCGATCACGACCTGGGCGCCGTTGACGAAGTCACCGAACTGGCCTTCCCAGATGGTCAGCGTGTTGGGCTCGGCGCTGGAGTAACCGTATTCGAAGCCCAGCACGGCTTCTTCGGACAGTACCGAGTCGATCACGACGAAAGGCGCCTGGCCTTCCGAGACGTTCTGCAGGGGGATGTACGTGCCGTCATCCCAGCGCTCGCGGTTCTGGTCGTGCAGCACGGCGTGGCGGTGGGTGAACGTGCCGCGGCCCGAATCCTGGCCGGTGATGCGGATGGCATAGCCCGACGCCACCAGCGTGGCGAACGCCAGATGCTCGCCCATGCCCCAATCCAGATTCTGCGTGCCTTGCGCCATATTGCGGCGGTCGTTCAACAGCTTGGCAACCAGCGGGTGCGGCGTGAAGCCTTCGGGCACGGCGGTGATGCGCTCGCCGATACGCTTGAGTTCAGCCAGCGGCACGGCGGTGTCGGCCTGGTCGGTCCACTTGGCGCCCAGGAAGGGCGACCAGTCGATGGCGTACTTGCTCTTGTAGTCGGTCAGCACCGGTTCGATGGTGCGATGGCCGTCTTCCATCAACTGGCGATAGTCCTTGACCAGTTGCTCGGCATCGCCTTCGGCCAGCACGCCCTGGGCCAGCAGCTTGTCGGCGTAGACCTTGCGGGTGCCGGGGTGATGGCCGATGCGCTTGTACATCAGCGGCTGCGTCAACGAGGGCGTGTCCTGCTCGTTGTGACCCAGCTTGCGGAAACAAACGATGTCGACCACGACGTCGTGCTTGAACTGGGCGCGGTAGTCCAGCGCCAGGCGGGTGACGAACACCACGGCCTCGGGATCATCGCCGTTGACGTGGAACACCGGCGCTTCGATCATCTTGACCACGTCGGTGCAATACAGCGTCGAACGCGAATCGCGCGGGTCGGAGGTGGTGAAGCCGATCTGGTTGTTGATGACCAGGTGCATGGTGCCGCCCGTGCCGTAGCCGCGGGTCTGCGCCAGGTTCAGCGTTTCCATGACCACGCCCTGGCCGGCGAAGGCGGCGTCGCCGTGCACCAGCACCGGCAGAACCTGCTTGCCTTCATGATCGCCACGGCGTTCCTGGCGTGCGCGCACGCTGCCTTCGACCACCGGGTTGACGATTTCCAGGTGGGAGGGGTTGAACGCGAGCGACAGGTGCACCGGACCGCCACGGGTGGACAGGTCGCTGGAGAAGCCGTTGTGGTACTTCACGTCGCCGTCGGACAGGCCTTCGGCGTGCTTGCCTTCGAACTCCGCGAAGAGATCGCCAGGCATCTTGCCCATGATGTTGACCAGCATGTTCAGGCGGCCGCGGTGGGCCATGCCGACCACGATTTCCTGCACGCCGTTTTCGCCGGCGTGGTTGACCACTTCGTCCATGCAGGCGATGAAGCTTTCGCCGCCTTCCAGCGAAAAGCGCTTCTGACCCACGTATTTCGTGTGCAAGAAGCGCTCGAGACCTTCGGATTCGGTCAACTGCTGCAGGATATGGCGCTTATGTTCCGGCGTCACGGCCGGCGCGCTCAGCGTCGATTCCAGGCGTTCCTGGATCCAGCGTTTCTGCACCGGATCGGACACATGGGCGAATTCCGCGCCGATCGTACGGCAGTACGTATCGCGCAATGCCTTCAGGATGTCGCGCAGCGTCATCGTGCTGGCGGTCGTGAAGTAGGTATTGGTGGCGGAGTAGACCTGGTCCAGGTCGGCTTCCGTCAACCCGTAGAAGGCCGGATCGAGCTCGGGGATGGCCGGGCGTTCCTGGCGCTTGAGCGGATCGAGGTCGGCGTAGCGCGAACCCAGCGTGCGGTAGGCGCCGATCAGCGACTGTACCGACACTTGCTTGGACGCCATCGACAGATCAGGTTCCTGGCCGCGGTGCACGAAGGCATTGGCCTTGGCGCGCTGGGCGAAAGATTCGATGATCGGTGCGTGGGCGCGGTCGCGCGTGGTTTCCTGTCCATCCGTCGCGGGCTGGTGTTGCAACTGATCGAAATAGCTACGCCAGTTGTCCGATACCGCCGCCGGATTGTCGAGGTAGGCTTCGTAGAGCTCCTCGACGTAGGGAGCGTTGCTCCCGAACAGATAAGAATTAAGTCTGGATTCGTTCTCAGTCGACATGTGTTGCTTCACCTTACCGGGTGCTTCACCCGTGCGATGCAGGAAAACCTTCCGCGACACGGCTTCACCGATTAGCGGATAGCGGGGCAGAAGGCACGTACAAGCCTCAATAGCCTATCGGGGCGAGTATAGCGCTTTGGCAAAAGAAAGGCCGGGAGGGTTCCCCAAACGGATCTTTAAATTTGCATGACCGGCCTTGATACTGCGGTAGAAACAACGCCCGCCGCGGTAGAAACAAGGCGGGGCTTTGTTTCAGCGCGTGGTCAGCAGGCGGCGCGCGTAGGCGAACAGCACCGCCGCGAACACCGCCAGGCCCAGCCATTGGGCCATGTCCTCGAAACTGGCGCCGACCAGCGCCAGCGGCGCCGGATGGCCACTGAAGCCGATCACCGCCGCCAGGGCCACGCCGACCAGGCTTTCTCCCACGATCAGGCCGCAGGCCAGCAGGGTGCCGCGGCGTTCGGCCCGCTCGATGCGTTCGGCGCCTGAGCGCCGCAGGTAGCGGCCCACGGCCCAGGCCAGCAGCGCCCCCACCACCAGCGGCGCCGTGGCCGTCGGGGGCAGATAGGCGCCGATGCCCACCGCCAGTACCGGCAGCCGCGCCGAGGAGGTCGTCCGCTTGAGCACCTCGTCGACGATGATCAGCGCCGCGCCAATGGCGATGCCGGTCAGGATCATGGTCCAGTTCAAGTGATGCGTGATGATGCCCTGCGCGATCGCCAGCATCAGTGTGGCCTGGGGCGCGGCCAGGGCCTGGTCCGGATCCATGCCGGGGCGTGGCAAGGCGCCCGTGAAGCCATAGGCTTGATACAGCAGATTCAGCACGGGCGCGACCACCGCGGCGCCCACCAGGCAGCCGATCAACAGGGCCACCTGCTGGCGCCAGGGCGTGGCGCCCACCAACCAGCCGGTCTTCAGATCCTGCAGATTGTCGTTGGAGATCGCCGCCACCGCCACGATGGCGGCCGTGGTGAAGAGCGCCAGCGCCACGGCCAGCCGCGCGCCGCCCTCCCCCGTTTCGGCACCGATCGCCAGCAACATGCCGGACACCAGCACCATGGCGACGATGCCCACCCCGGAGATGGGACTGGTCGACGAACCCACCAGGCCGGCCATGTAGCCGCATGCAGCCGCCACCAGGAAGCCGAACACCACCGCGAAGGCCACGGCGCAGACGACCAGCACCGCGACGCCGCGCCCGCCCTGGGGCGCACCCACCAGGAACATGGCGCATGTCGCGGCCAGCGCGGCGACCAGCAACAGGGCCAATGCGCTGATCCAGCGGGGTCGTAGGTCCTGCTCGGTGCGTGGGGGCGCGGCTGCGGCGATATTGCCAGTGCCTGTGCCTGTGGCGACACCTGCACCTGCACCCACGTCAGTGGCCACACCCGCACCTGCGCCGAACATACCGGCGAAAGACGCCTTCAGGCCCTGCGTGATGGGCTTGAACAGCATCACCAATGTCCACACCGCGCCTACCGCGATGATGCCCGCGCCGATGAACCGCACCTGGGCCGCAGCCGCGGCGGCAGTGGCCTGCGGTGTCGCCGCGGCGGCGACTTCATGCAGCCCCGTCAGCAAGGGCACCGCAACGCCCCACGCGATGACCAGTCCCAGCAACATGGCCACGCCCGCGCCTATGCCCACCAGATACCCGGCGCCCACCAGCGCCAGCGAAAACCCCATGGGCAGGCGAAACACCGCCGCGCCCGCGCTGAACCACACGCTCAGGCCATCGCCCAGTACCTTCAGTCCGCTGGTCGCGAAGCTCACCAGGCCGGCCACGACACCGCCGGCGGCAAGGTCCGCCAGCCCGCCGCCGCCCGCGCGGTCGCCGGCGGCCGCCGCGCCCGTGCGCAGGATCTCCGCCGCGGCCACGCCTTCCGGATACGGCAGGTCGCTCTGCACCACCATCACCCGGCGCAAGGGAATCGTGAACAGCACGCCCAACATGCCACCCGCGGCGCACAAGGCCAGGGTCAGCCAAAAGGGGAAGCCCTGCCACCATCCCATCATGACCAGCGCCGGCAGCACGAAGATCACCGAAGACAAGGTGCCGGCCGCCGAGGCCTGGGTCTGCACCATATTGTTTTCCAGCATATTGGCGCCGGGCAGCAGCCGCAGCACCGCCATGGAAATCACCGCCGCTGGAATGGATGAAGAAAAAGTCAGGCCTACTTTGAGGCCCAGGAACACATTGGCGGCCGTGAACACCACGGTGATCAAGGCGCCCAACAGCACTCCGCGCACGGTGAGTTCGGGCAAGGACTGGTCGGGGGGAATGGCCAGCAACGGACTTGCGGACGTTCGATTCATCGGGGGATCGTCTCCACTTCATGGAACGGAGCGGGGGCTCCGCGTTCTTATGCACAGCCATGACAGCATGCCAGAGCTTGCCTGCCCGGGTTTCTTGCAAAGCATCAGCGTTGGTGCCGACTGTCGGGATGCCTGGATACCGCGATCCCGCGACCATGGCAGGGAGCGCTTATACCCTGTTTTGCGGCGCCGCAGCATAAAAACGGTGCTGTTGCGCCATGCGTTCGAAGTGACCAATGACAGCAATAAGCGCTATTCTTGCCGTCTTTCGAATTCCGATTGACGGCTACGCCGCCCTCCCGTTTACGGCTAGGCCGCCCACTTTTCCGCATCGTTAAAGGCAGTAAGCAATGGATGACAACCTGACCAAATTGGCGTTGGACTATCACCAATATCCGACGCCCGGCAAGATTTCGGTCACGCCGACCAAGACCCTGGCTACGCAGGACGACCTGTCCCTGGCCTACTCGCCTGGTGTGGCCGCCGCCTGCATGGCCATTCATGCCGAAGGCGACGATGCCGCTTCCAAATACACCTCGCGCGGCAACCTGGTGGGCGTGATCACCAATGGCACCGCGGTGCTGGGCCTGGGCAATATCGGCCCGCTGGCCGCCAAGCCGGTGATGGAAGGCAAGGGCTGCCTGTTCAAGAAATTCGCCGGTATCGACGTGTTCGACATCGAACTGGCCGAAACCGATCCGGACAAGCTGGTCGACATCATCGCGGCGCTCGAGCCCACGCTGGGCGGCGTCAACCTGGAAGACATCAAGGCGCCCGAGTGCTTCTACATCGAGAAGAAGCTGCGTGAGCGCATGAAGATCCCGGTCTTCCATGACGACCAGCACGGCACCGCCATCATTTCCTCGGCTGCCATCCTGAATGGCCTGAAGGTGGTCGGCAAGCGCATCGAAGACGTCAAGCTGGTGTGCTCGGGCGCCGGCGCTGCCGCCATCGCCTGCCTGGACCTGCTGGTGCACTTGGGCGTGCGCCTGGAAAACATCTACGTCACGGACTCGCGCGGCGTGATCTGGGTTGGCCGCGAAGCCAATATGGAACCCAACAAGCTGCGCTATGCGCAGAAGACCGACGCGCGCACCCTGGCCGACATCGTCAAGGACGCCGACGTGTTCCTGGGTTGCTCGACGGCTGGCGTGCTGACGGGCGACATGGTCAAGACCATGGGCACCAAGCCGCTGATCCTGGCCCTGGCCAATCCCGATCCGGAAATCCGCCCCGAAGTGGCCAAGGCCGCCCGCCCTGACTGCATCATCGCCACGGGCCGTTCGGACTATCCGAACCAGGTCAACAACGTGCTGTGCTTCCCCTTCATTTTCCGCGGCGCCATGGACGCCGGCGCCAGCCGCATCACGGAAGAAATGAAGCTGGCTTGCGTGAAGGCGATCGCCGAACTGGCCGAAGCCGAACAGAACGATGAAGTGGCGCGCGCCTATCCCGGCCAGGACCTGACCTTCGGCCCGGAATACATCATTCCCAAGCCTTTCGATCCGCGCCTGATCGTGCAGATCGCGCCGGCCGTGGCTCAGGCCGCCGCCGACTCGGGCGTGGCCGCGCGTCCCATCCAGGACATCGAGGCCTATCGCCAGAAGCTGATGGGCTTCGTGTACCACTCCGGCCAACTGATGCGTCCGCTGTTCCAGCAGGCCAAGCAGGCGCCCAAGCGCGTGATCTACGCCGATGGCGAAGACGAACGCGTGCTGCGCGCGGTGCAGACCGTGGTCGATGAAAAGCTGGCCCAGCCCATCCTGATCGGCCGCCCCGCCGTGATCCAGATGCGCATCGAGAAGTTCGGCCTGCGCCTGGCCGCCGGCACGGACTTCCAGATCGTCGATCCCGAAGACGATGAGCGTTTCAATGAAACCTGGAATGCCTTTTATCAGCTGCGCGCCCGCCACGGCGTGACGCCCACCATCGCCAAGGCGATGGTGCGCAAGCACAACACGCTGATCGGCGCCATGTTGCTGCGTCGCGGCGACGGCGATGCGCTGCTGTGCGGTGTGAGCAGCCGCTACGACAATCAGCTGAAGTACATCGACGAAGTGATCGGCCGCAAGGAAGGCGCGTCCACCTATGCCGCGCTGAATGTGCTGATGCTGCCGGACCAGACGCTGTTCATCACCGACACGCACGTCAACGAGAATCCGGACGCGGAACAGGTGGCGGACATCACCGTGCAGGCCGCTGACGAGATGCTGCGTTTTGGCGTGACGCCGAAGATCGCCTTGTTGTCGCATTCGAACTTCGGCAGCCGTCCGACCGAGTCGTCGAACAAGATGGCCAAGGCTCGTGAGTTGGTCGAACAGCGCGCGCCGGATCTGGAAGTGGATGGCGAAATGCACGCTGACGCTGCCTTGTCGGCCAAGATCCGGGCGGCGTCGTATCCGGACAGCAAGCTGAAGGGACCGGCCAACCTGCTGGTCATGCCGAACCTGGATACTGGCAACATCACGTACAACATGCTGAAGATGACGGGCAGCAACGGTATCGCGATGGGTCCGATTCTCTTGGGTGCGGCGCGTCCGGTGCACATCCTGACCAACAGCGCCACCGTGCGACGCATCGTCAACATGACGGCGTTGGCCGTGGTTGATGCGCAGCAGGAGGCGACGCAACGGCGTCGTTGATCGCTGGCGCTGACCACGAGCGCTGATTGTTGGCGCTGACCACGAGCGCTGATTTTTCTTGGCGCTAACGCCAGCGCGCCTTCCAAGCCCCACCGTTGCGCAACGGTGGGGCTTTTGTTCGTGGTCCGCGGCAATTCCACGAGGGTTAAGTTTTCTTGGGGAGGATTCCCCCATGCCCCCCCCCAAGAAGCGATGCAATGCCGTCGTTGATAGTTGGCCTTGATCAGGGGCGCGGATTTTTCTTGGCGCTAACGCCAGCGCGCCTTCCAGGCCCCACCGCTGCGCAACGGTGGGGCTTTTGTTCGTGGTCCGCGGCAATTCCACGAGGGTTAAGTTTTCTTGGGGGGGATCCCCCCCATGCCCCCCAAAAAAGCGATGCAATGCCGTCGTTGATAGTTGGCCTTGATCAGGGGCGCTGATTTTTGGCGGTGATGCCAGCGCGCCATTAAAGCCCTCACCATTCCGCAACAAGGAGGGCGTTCTTGGGAATTGAGGCAACTTGAAAGTGGGTTGGATTTTTTCGGGAAAGGTCCCCCAAATTGCCCTCAAAAAAAGACGCCTCGCGTCCTTGTCTCGCCGATCCACGAAACGAAGCCCCTATCTCCCAGTGGCGATAGGGGCTTCGACACCGGTGCCGAAAAACACCTCTTCGACCGGGGGGGCCATTGGGGGGGTTCCCCCCCAAAAAAAATTAACCTATCTCCCAAACTGCATTGGCCTCCCCAGGCAGCGACAGCGTTCAGGCCGAAAAATAATCCCCCCAACGCAATCCAGCCTCCTCCGCAACACGGGCAAGATCGGCCAAGGTCTCTGGCGCCAGATACAACCCCGCAGCGCGGTTGCGTTGATCAGCCTGCGCTTCCATCTCCCCCGGGTAGTACACCTGCTCATGGCCCGGCGCGACCGGCACATCCTTGAGCGACGCGATATAGGCATCCATGCGCGCATCGAATTCCTCAGCGGGCATCAAGGCACTCACATTCACCGCCAGCATGAAATGCCCCGCCCCGCTGGGATTAACCGGGTCATACGGCCCATGCACGCCGTCCAGGAACTGACTGCCGGACAGCACCCCGGACAACACGTCAATCATGACGCCCATCACATACCCCTTGTGCCCCGCCATCGGCAGAATGAAACCCTCCAACGCGGCAGCCGGGTCGGTAGTGGGATTGCCATGCTTGTCGACAGCCCAGTGGCTGGGTATCGACTCGTGGCGATTGTTCGCCAAATAGATCTTGCCGCGCGCCACGCCTGAGTTGGCCATATCCATGACGATGGGCGGACGCGCACCGGCGGGCGCCGCGATGGACCAGGGATTGGTCCCTATCTTCTTCTTCAAGCCGCCCCACGGCGCCATATTGGGCCCCGCATTGCTCATGAGCATCATCACGCACCCAGCCTGCGCGCCAATGCGCGTGTAGTACATGCAGGTACCGAAGTGATTGGAGTTGCGCACCGACACCACCGCCACGCCGTGCTTGCGCGCCCGCTGCACGGCCTCGTCGGTGGCACGTCGCGCCACGACCTGGCCGATGCCATCGGCGCCATCCAGCACCGCCACCGCGCCCCCATCCACCGCGATACGGCATTCCGTGTGGGCCTTCATCGCCCCCGACCGCAGCCGCGCGTAGTACCAGCCCAAGCGCAACATGCCGTGCGACTGATGGCCCCACAGGTCGGCCTGCACCAAGGTATCCGCGGCCAGGGCCGCATCGTCCGCCGGCACGTCCACGCTGCGATACACCGCGGCGGCGAATGCGCGCAGGGCATCGGGGTCCAGAGGGGCGCCGGCCCCAACGCCGGCCCGCATGCCGGCCTTACCCACCGCCCCACTGCCGTGCAACGGCTGCTGCTGTTTCATCGCTGTCTCCTTGGATTTTTATGATTCAAAGACTATAAACACCTTCGTCGCGGTGGTCGAACAGCAGTCCATCGCCGCCACATTGCCGCGCCTGCCTGACATCAGCGCCAATCTCTATCTCAGCTCCGTGGGCACCACTGCAGCACCGTGGTCCTGAAAGAGGCATCATGCGCATTGCAACACAGCGGTTTCTCAACGGGGCTTTCGTGCTCACTGCAATACAGCGGTTTCTCAACGAGGCTTTCATGCTCACTGCAACACTGCGGTTTCTGAAGGAGACATCATGGTGACCGACGCTCTGCTTGCCTGGCTGCACTACCTGGCCATCTTCGGCCTGCTCGTGCCCATGACCGCCCAGGCGGTGCTGCTGCGGCCCAATATGCAGGCCGCCACCGTGCGGCGCCTGGCGAACTACGACATGTTCTATGCGGGCTGTGCGGTACTGGTTCTGGCCACGGGCCTGCTGCGCCTTTTCCTGGGAGCCAAGGGTGTGCAGTTCTACACCCCCAATCCCTGGTTCCACGCCAAGATGACCTTGTTCGTCCTCATCGCCCTGTGCTCAGTGCGGCCCACCATTGCCTTCATCAAATGGCGGCGACAGGCCAGCCACTTGCCGGGCTTCGTCCCCACCAACCAGGAAATCGCCCGCATCCGCCGCTGGGTGATGATCGAGGCGCACCTATTCCTGCTGCTCCCCCTCTGCGCGGCCATGATGGCCCGCGGCGTGGGACGCTGACCATGTCCCTACGCGCGCTGAGAACCCTGGTTGCCATCGCGCAGCATGGGTCTTTCGTACGTGCCGCCGAGGCGGTGTTTCTCACCCAGTCCGCGGTCAGCCTGCAGGTGCGCCAGTTGGAACGAGAGTTCAACTCGATGCTGTTCGACCGGTCGCATCGCGTGCCGACGCTGACCGATGCGGGCAAGATCGTGTTGGAGCGGGCACACGAGATCATTGCGCTCTACGATGGCCTGCATAACGAATTGGTGGAAAGCGAAAAACTGTCGGGCCGGCTGCGTCTTGGCGCGATACGTTCGATCTTCGCCGACATCCTGCCCTCCGCGCTGGCGCAGTTGCAGGCCAAGCATCCCAAACTGCGCATACTCGTCTCGTCCGGCCTGTCCGCGGAACTGGCGGTGCGCCTGACCAACGATGAACTGGACGTGGCCATCACCACGGAACCGGTCAAGCCGCACCCACCGGGCCTGTTCAGCACGCCCCTCTATCGGGAAGACTATTGGATCGTGGCGCCGCGCGAAGCCGCCAACAAGGATGCGCGACGCATCCTGCACGAATACCCCTTGATCCGCTTCGACCAACACTCCTGGGCCGGCCGCAGCATCTCCCGTGAACTGCGCAAACAAAAGCTGAGGTTCGAAATCGGCATGGAACTCGACGACCTGGAAGCCATCGTCCAGATGGTATCCAAGGGACTTGGCGCCGGCATCGTGCCCTTGTTCACCAGCCAACAAGCCACCGCGCAAGGCCTGACCTGTCTGCCCTTCGGCAGCCCGCAACGCCATCGCAAGGTCGTCATCCTGGAACGCGAAGGCCGCCCGGCTCAGCCCTTCGCCCAGGCCGTCGCGGACGAGATACGGGAATGCACCAGCCGGCATTCAGCCAAGGCCGTCATCTCCAACTGAAGCGAAAACGCCGGCGCAAGCGCATCCGCCGTAAACGCGCCTCGCCCCTGCGCGAGCGTGTCGGATCAGTCCTATTTGCTCAGCAGAGTGGAACGGCAAGGCGGAAAATTTCCCATACGCAGGGGGCAGGTTCATCGCCCCTCAAGGCGATTTCATCGTCGACATCCGTGATCAAGGCGCCTTTAACGGTCTGCGCTTTTTTTCCAGGGTCCACACGTGCACCATACATACAAAATTTTGTATAATTCTTCTCCTCTAGAGCCTAAACCGGTCGAGTTCCTGGGCAGCGCGTTGGAGGATCTGCGCGCTTTTCCCGAAACCGCCCGACGCGAGGCAGGCCATCAACTCGATCAGGTGCAGCGTGGCCTTGAGCCAGATGACTGGCGGCCTATGCCTACCGTGGGTTCCGGAGTCCGGGAGATACGAATCCGTGATGAGCATGGGGCGTTTCGCGTGATGTACGTCGCCAAGTGCGCCGATGCCATCTATGTTCTGCATTGTTTTCAGAAGAAGACGGCCAAGACCCGCGACGCAGACATGGTACTGGCCGCTAAGCGCTATCGAGAGATGAAGGAGCAAGGACTATGAGTAAACAGAGATATGCCAGCGTATGGGACGCCATCGAGGGCACGCCGGTAGAAGCGGAAAACATGAAGCTTCGATCAGCGTTGATGGTTGCCCTGAAGAGCCACATCGCCCGCTCGGAAATGAGTCAGGCACAGGCGGCACTCGTGTTCGGCGTGACCCAGCCGCGGGTTTCCGATCTGATGCGAGGCAAGATCAATCTCTTCGGCCTGGATGCGCTCGTCAATATGGCCGCGGCAGCGGGTCTGCGTGTCGAGATGCATGTTCGCGCAGTCGAGTGACCAAGCCTTGCTCGGCATGCCGCGACCCCGCCGCACTACCGTTCCTGGCTTGGACAGGCCTGAAGCCTGTTGCTCATAGCCACGATGTCAGCAGCAAGACCGACGCGGGCAAGGAGATGCCGGCGATGACGGTCTGGACAGCGATGATGCCGGCCATCAACGGGGCGTCGCCACCCAACTGGCGCGCCATGATGTAGGAAGACGACGCGGTGGGCAGGGCTTGGAAGATGATGGCGGCGGTGGCGGCCGGACCGCTCAGGTTGAAAACGTGGCACGCCAGCACGGTGACCAGGGGCATCAGGGCGAATTTGAACAGCGATGCGAACAGGGTCGGCCGCATCCACGTGCGGGCAGCCCCGAAGTCCAGGGCAGCACCGACACACAGCAAGCCCAGCGGCAAGGAAGCCTGGCCCAGCGATTTCAGCACTTGCTCGAAAACGCCCGGCAAGGGAAAGTCGGTCGCCTTCAGCAGAATGCCGATGACACTCGCCACGACCAGCGGGTTCAACGCCAATTGCTTCAACACATTCTTCAACGACAACTGGCCGATGTTCCCATAGCGGGCAAATACCAGCACGCACAGCACGTTCACCGTGGGAATGATGGCGGCATTGGCCACCGCCGCCAGCGCCACGCCCTGGGCTCCCAGAAGGCCCGCCGCGGCGGAGATCCCCACATAGTTGTTGAAGCGGATACCGCCCTGGAAGATGGACGTGAACGCCGGGTCGCCAACGGCGGCCGTGCGGCGCGTCGCCAGCACCACCAGCGCCACGATGGTCGTCGAACAGACCAGCGTTGCCACCATCGCCTTGATCGGCAGACCGTCCAGCTTGGCAGTCGCCAAACCGTGGACGAACAGCGCGGGCAGAAGGATGTAGTAGCTGAGACGCTCGGCTTGTGCCCAGAACGGATCGGATAGGACTTTGCGGCGGCGTAGCTCCCAGCCCAGCGCAATCAAAATCGCGATAGGGGCAACCGAGGCGAGCAACGCGGCAATCATCCAATCTCCCATTTGCGTTTATGAATCTACGCAATCAATAGAAGCTGAACGATAGCGCTCACAACTAATAACGTAAAACGATAAATAATCTGGTTTAGCTTGAGAAATTCTTATTGATCCGCGGACCGACGAGACAGGCGTGGGTGAATCCCATGGCCGTGACCCCGGGCCAGGCCTTGGCGGCGCGCTGCATGGCACGCGTACCTTGAAATGGAAAAAGCCTGTGCGCGAGCACAGGCTTTCTTCGCCGGCACCGGAGCGATCCGGCACAGTTAGCGCCTGCCGGAAACACCGCGCATTACGCGGTTCCGGCGGCCGCAGCGATTACTTCTTCTTGCGATCCGGCACGTTGCGGGTCACCGAACCCGTGAACAGCTGACGCGGACGGCCGATCTTGTAGTCGGGATCGGACAGCATTTCGTTCCATTGGGCAATCCAGCCCACGGTACGCGCCAGCGCGAAGTTGGCGGTGAACAGCGCGGTCGGGATGCCGATGGCGCGTTGCACGATGCCCGAGTAGAAGTCGACGTTCGGGTACAGCTTGCGATCGACGAAGTACGGATCTTCCAGAGCAATACGCTCCAGCTCCATCGACAGCTTGAACAGCGGATCGTTTTCCAGACCCAAAGCCGCCAGCACTTCCTTGCACGTCTGCTGCATCAGCTTGGCGCGCGGGTCGTAGTTCTTGTACACGCGGTGGCCAAAGCCCATCAGGCGCACGCCCGAGTTCTTGTCCTTGACCTTCTCCATGAACTCGCCAACCTTGGCCACGCCGCCTTCGGCTTGCAGCTGTTCCAGCATCTGCAGGCAAGCTTCGTTGGCGCCGCCGTGAGCCGGACCCCACAGGCAAGCCACACCGGCCGCGATGGCGGCGAAGGGGTTGGTGCCCGACGAACCGCACAGGCGCACGGTCGAGGTCGACGCATTCTGCTCGTGATCGGCATGCAGGATGAAGATGCGGTCCAGCGCGCGCTCGACCACTTCGTTCACCTTGTAGTCTTCGCACGGCGTGGCGAACATCATGCGCAGGAAGTTGCCGGTGTACGACAGGTCGTTCTGCGGATAGATGAAAGGCTGGCCTTGCGAATACTTGTACGCCATCGCCACCAGGGTCGGCATCTTGGCGATCAGGCGGATCGCGGAGATGTGGCGGTGCTGCGGATTGGTGATGTCCAGCGAGTCGTGATAGAACGCCGACAGCGCGCCGACCAGGCCGGTCAGGACGGCCATCGGGTGCGCGTCACGGCGGAAGCCGCGCAGGAAGAAGTGCAACTGCTCGTTGACCATCGTGTGATGGGTCACTTGCGAGTCGAAGTCCGCCTTTTGAGCGGCATCGGGCAGTTCACCATTCAGGATCAGGTAGCAGATGTCGAGGAAGTCGGTCTTCACCGCCAGCTGTTCGATGGGGTAGCCGCGATACAGCAGCTCGCCCTTGTCGCCGTCGATGTAGGTAATGGCCGAAGAGCACGACGCCGTGGCCATGAAGCCCGGGTCGTACGTGAACATGCCCGACTGGCCGTACAGCTTGCGAATGTCGATGACGTCCGGACCTACCGTACCCTGGTAAATCGGAAAATCGATCGGGGCGGAGCCGTCCGAAAATGATAGGGTGGCTTTTTTGTCTGACAGTTTCATCACATTCCTCTCTAAGTTATAGCTCGCGCATCTTGTGGATGATTTCGCGTAGCTTCGGCGTGTCCAGGTCACCTTCCGGCTCTTTTCGCGCCAGCAACAGATCGAGCAAGTCGTTGTCGCCGAGTTCGAACAGTTCCGTCAATGCGGCAACGTCCTCATTCGTCAAGGACGACTCGTACGCGTCCAGGTACTTCGTAATAATCAGGTCGTTCTCGAGCAGACCGCGGCGCGCCCGCCAGCGCAGGCGGGTGCGGTCAAGATCGGTCAGCTCGTTCATGTTCACACCTTCCAATACTAGACAGCACGCCGGACCATCAGTTCCTTGATCTTACCGATGGCCTTCGTCGGGTTCAGCCCCTTCGGGCAAACGTCGACGCAGTTCATGATGGTATGGCAACGGAACAGTCGATACGGATCTTCCAGGTCATCCAGGCGCTTGCCCGTCGCTTCATCGCGGCTATCGGCGATGAAGCGGTAGGCTTGCAGCAGGCCGGCCGGGCCGACGAACTTGTCCGGGTTCCACCAGAACGACGGGCAAGACGTCGAGCAGCACGCGCACAGGATGCACTCATACAGGCCATCCAGTTCCTCGCGAGCTTCCGGCGACTGCAGACGCTCACGCTCGGGCGGCGGCGTATCGTTGATCAGATACGGCGAGATCGAGTGGTACTGGTTGAAGAAGTGCGTCATGTCCACGATCAGATCGCGGATCACCGGCAAACCCGGCAGGGGCTTCAGAACGATGGGTTCCTTCAGCTCGAGCAGGTTGGTGGTACAGGCAAGCCCGTTCTTGCCGTTGATGTTCATGGCGTCCGAACCGCACACGCCTTCACGGCAGGAGCGGCGCAGGGCCAGGCTGTCGTCGACATCGTTCTTGATGCGCACCAGCGCATCGAGAAGCATCTTGTCGGTGGGCTGGAGTTCAACCTCCAGCTTCTGCATATAGGGACGCTCATCCTTGTCAGGATCGTAGCGGTAGATCTCGAATTTAACGATACGCTTGGTGCTCATGCCAGCATCCTGCTTAGAAAGTACGCGCCTTGGGCGGGAAGGACTCGACGGTCAGCGGTTTCATCTGAACCGGCTTGTAGTCAAGGCGGCTACCGTCCGTGTACCAGAGAGTGTGCTTCAGCCAGTTCTCGTCGTCGCGGGTCGGGTGATCGTCCAGGGCGTGGGCGCCACGGCTCTCGGTGCGGTTGGCCGCCGACTTGATGGTGGCGCGCGCCACCTCGGTCATATTGGCCAGTTCCAGCGCTTCGATACGGGCGGTGTTGAACACCTTGGACTTGTCGTTGAACGAAATGTGCTTGGCTTGTTCGGCCAGCTCTTCGATCTGACCCACGCCTTCGTTCAGCAGGTCCAGCGTGCGGAACACGCCGCAGTGACGCTGCATCGAGGCACGGATCGCGTTGGCGACATATTGGGTCTTCTCGCCACCAGTACGGTTTTCCAGCGTGTTGACGCGGTCCAGCGAGAAATCGATGGACGACTGCGACACCTGCTGGTGCGCGCGCTGGCGCTCCGGGTGCGAATTGACGATGTGGTTGCCGGTGGCACGACCGAACACGATCAGGTCCAGCAGCGAGTTGGTGCCCAGGCGGTTGGCGCCGTGCACCGACACCGCGGCGCATTCGCCGATGGCGTACAGACCGTTGACGATCTTGGCCTCGCCGTCCTTCCAGTCGACCACTTGGCCGTGGTAGTTCGCCGGAATGCCGCCCATCTGGTAATGGATGGTGGGCACGACCGGGATCGGTTCCTTGATCGGGTCGACGTTGCCGAACTTGATGGCGATTTCACGGATCGAGGGCAGACGCTTGTTGATGACGTCCGCGCCCAGGTGATCCAGCTTCAGCACCACGTAGCTGCCGTCCGGACCGCAACCGCGGCCTTCCTTGATTTCCTGGTCCATCGAACGCGACACGAAGTCACGCGGTGCCAGATCCTTCAGCGTGGGCGCATAGCGCTCCATGAAGCGTTCGCCATCCTTGTTCAACAGGATGCCGCCTTCGCCACGCACGCCTTCAGTGATCAGCACGCC
The DNA here is from genome assembly GCF_021325795.1 of Bordetella sp. LUAb4. Classification (GTDB taxonomy): domain Bacteria; phylum Pseudomonadota; class Gammaproteobacteria; order Burkholderiales; family Burkholderiaceae_B; genus Bordetella_C. The sequence continues at coordinate 265,548 of NZ_JAHPZX010000006.1, forward strand.
CGCGCCGGCCACGCCAGTCGGGTGGAATTGCCAGAATTCCATGTCCTGCAGGGCGATGCCCGCGCGCGCCGCCATGCCCAGGCCGTCACCCGTGTTGATGAAGGCGTTGGTGGACGCGGCCCAGATACGGCCAGCGCCGCCGGTGGCCAGCACCGTGGTCTTGGCTTCGAGCAGGTAGATTTCGCCGGTTTCCATTTCCAGCGCGGTCACGCCGACCACATCGCCGTTTTCCGCGCGCACCAGATCCAGCGCCATCCACTCCACGAAGAACTGGGTCCGCGTGGCGACGTTGCGCTGGTACAGGGTGTGCAGCAAAGCATGGCCCGTCCGGTCGGCGGCGGCACAGGCACGCTGCACCGGCTTCTCGCCGAAGTTGGCGGTATGGCCGCCGAAGGGACGCTGGTAGATGGTGCCGTCCGGGTTACGGTCGAACGGCATGCCGAAGTGCTCCATCTCATAGACGGCACTGGGCGCCTCACGGCACATGAATTCGATGGCGTCCTGGTCACCCAGCCAGTCCGACCCCTTGACGGTGTCGTACATGTGCCAGTACCAGTTGTCTTCGCTCATATTGCCCAGCGAAGCGCTGACACCGCCCTGCGCCGCCACGGTGTGCGAACGGGTCGGGAATACTTTGGACAGCACCGCCACGGACAGTCCCGCTTGGGACAGTTGCAGGGAACAGCGCATGCCGGCACCGCCGGCGCCTACCACCACCACATCGAATTGGCGGCGCGGCAAGGATTTCTTGACAGCGACCACGGCTTAGAGCCTCCAGATAATTTGCGCGAAATACACGACCGAGCCGACCAGCCACAGGATGGTCAGGACCTGCAGCAGCAGGCGCACGCCCGCGGCGCGCACATAGTCCATCCAGATGTCACGCACGCCGATCCAGGCGTGATAGGCCAGCGACAGGAAAGCCAGCGTGACCAGCAATTGGCCCAGCGGCAGCGCGTATACGTGGAACGTGAAGAGCGCCTTCCAGCTTTCGTACGTAAAGCCCGGCATGATCAACACGCCGATGAACAGCACCAGCGTGTAGACCGCCATGATGATCGCGGTCACGCGCTGGGCCAGGAAATCCATCACGCCATAGTGGGCGCCGACGACCAGGCGCTTGGGCCCGTAATTCTTAGTAGCGGCCATTACCAGACTCCGAACAATTTGAGACCGAACACCACGGTCAGCGCCAGGCTGACCCCGAACACGACACCGGCCGACTTACGGGCCGATTCCTTGTCGATACCGATATGCAGATCCAGCATCAGGTAGCGGATGCCAGCGCAGAAATGGTGCAGATAGCCCCAGATCAGAACCAGCAGAATCAATTTGACGATCGGATGGCCCACCACCGCGGCCACGCTGGCGAAGCTCTCGGGCGACGCCAGACTGGCGCCGAGCAACGGCAGGATGACCAAGGGAATACAGAGGAACAACAACGCGCCGCTGACGCGATGAAGAATCGACAGACGGCCGGCCAGAGGCAGGCGGTACTTGGCGATTTGACCAATGGAGATATTGCGAAACTGCGGACGCGGCTTGGCAGCTGTGTCGGACATGACGACCTCGGTTGTCTCGAAACTAAAACTCGTGATGGCGGGAATGCCGGACCCTGGACGGATCTCCAGACTCAACCCTCGGGGGTAAAACTTGTCTATTTTCGCCCATGTAACGGGTTGCTATCAAATCGACTGAAAAACTCCATCAATTCAAACTATTGCGATAGTGATAGCGATCGGTACGGTACAAGCCACGACGGACTTCCATGGGCCGATCGCCATAAGTGTAGGAAATGCGCTCCACCTGCAGCAGGGGCGCTCCCACCGTCAGGTCCAGCGCGGTGGCGGCCTCGTCCGTCGCGGACACGGCGCGCAATTTTTCGTCGGCGCGGATCATGCTCACGCCGAACTCGGATTCAAAAAAACCATACAGGGGCGCTTTGTTGGCGCTGAGCGCTTCCACGGTCAGGCCACGAAAAGCCGATCCCGGCAGATAGATGTCATCGAGCACCGTGGGCACGCCGCCGAAGGTCAACAAACGGCGCAGCGCGAAGACGGTTTCGCCGGCGCGCAACTCGAGCGCCCGGGCCACATCGGCCGGCGCGCGCAAGCGGCGACAGTCCAGGATACGGCTTTCAGCGGATTCGGTTTCGGCGCCTTCGTCAGCGGCCAGGCGCAGGAAGCGGAAACGCACACGCGCCTCGTGGTGCGTGGCGACGAAAGTGCCCTTGCCCTGGCGGCGCAGCAGCACGTGCTCGGCGGCCAGCTCATCGACGGCCTTGCGCACCGTGCCCTGGCTGACCTGGAAACGGGCCGCCAGATCGATTTCGCTGGGGATGAGTTCACCCGGCTTCCACTCGCCGCGATCCAGGCTCTGCACCAGCAGGTCCTTGATCTGGCGATAGAGCGGACTGAAAGCGGCGCTCGCGCCGGCCGGACGGCCAGCGGCATTCTTACTCCAAGCGGGGGCTTCTAGCCGGGGATCTGCCATTGATTTTTCTTCGGTTTGCCGGCGGCCGCGACGTCACAGGCAGGAACCTGAAACGGGGCTGTCGCACGAGCGGCGCTATTGTTGCACAACGGCATGACGCGTGTCCAACGTCTTATGTCTTATATAAGATATAAGTCCAAATTGACGTAAACGTCATGTTCGTCTTAGGATACGCCCTGCTTAGCGGGGCTTCCACCGTAGTGTCATTGCACTGCAATAGGCAATCGTTCCGCAGGCGCAAAAGACTTTTCCAAAGTCAGCAGGGATCCGTTTTCACGGACTCAACGATTACACTATTCGGCGAGATTTTTTCTCGACGACCCTTACGGAGAATTTTCATGTCCAAGCCCGCCATGCGCGTTGCCGTCACCGGCGCCGCCGGTCAAATCGGCTACGCCCTGCTGTTCCGCATCGCCTCCGGCGAAATGCTCGGCAAAGACCAGCCCGTCATCCTGCAACTGCTGGAAATCCCCGACGAAAAGGCACAGAAAGCCCTCAAGGGCGTGATCATGGAGTTGGACGATTGCGCCTTCCCGCTGCTGCAGGAAGTGACCGCGCACAGCGATCCGCTTACCGCCTTCAAGGATATCGACGTCGCCCTGCTCGTTGGCGCCCGCCCGCGCGGCCCCGGCATGGAACGCAAGGATCTGCTGACCGTCAACGCCCAGATCTTCACCGCTCAAGGCAAGGCCTTGAATGAAGTGGCCAAGCGTACCGTCAAGGTCCTGGTGGTCGGCAACCCCGCCAACACCAACGCCTATATCGCCATGAAGTCGGCGCCGGACCTGCCCGCCAAGAACTTCACCGCCATGCTGCGCCTGGATCACAACCGCGCCCTGTCGCAACTGTCGGCCAAGTCCGGCAAGCCGGTCGCGGACATCGAGAAGCTGGTCGTGTGGGGCAACCACTCGCCCACGATGTATCCGGACACCCGTTTCGCCACCGTCGGCGGCCAGGCCCTGAACAAGATCATCAACGACGACGCCTGGAACAAGGACACGTTCATCCCCACCGTGGGCAAGCGCGGCGCCGCCATCATCGAAGCGCGCGGCCTGTCGTCGGCTGCCTCGGCCGCCAACGCCGCCATCGACCACGTGCGTGACTGGGTGCTCGGCACCAATGGCAAGTGGGTCACCATGGGCGTGCCCTCGGATGGTTCCTACGGCATCCCCGAAGGCATCATCTACGGCGTGCCGGTCACCACCGCCAATGGCGAATACACCGTCATCAAGGATCTGGAAATCGACGCGTTCTCGCGCGAACGCATGGACTTCACGCTGAAAGAGCTGCTCGAAGAGCGCGATGGCGTGAAAGACCTGCTGAAGTAATCCGGCAGAAGCTGAAAATGGGCCCGCACAACGGGCCCATTTTTTCAGCCCGCATGCCGAGTCATCGAACACCCCATCGTTGAGGAAAGGAGCAGACAAATGAGCAACCCCAGCACCCAGGAAACCAAAGAGCAGGAAAAGCCGGGTTTCAAGCCGAAGAAATCGGTGGCCCTGTCCGGCGTGGTAGCCGGCAATACGGCCCTGTGCACGGTGGGCCGCAGCGGCAATGACCTGCACTATCGCGGCTACGACATCCTGGACATCGCCGACACCAGCGAGTTCGAGGAAATCGCCTATCTGCTGGTCCACGGCAAGCTGCCCAACAAGGCCGAACTGAAGGCCTACAAGCAGAAGCTGCGCGCCCTGCGCGGCCTGCCGGTGCAGTTGCAGGTGGCGCTGGAAGCGCTGCCGGCCTCCAGCCACCCGATGGACGTGATGCGCACCGCGGTGTCGGTATTGGGCTGCGTGCTGCCCGAGAAAGACGATCACAACACCCCGGGCGCGCGCGACATCGCCGACCGCCTGATGGCCAGCCTGGGTTCGGCCCTGCTGTATTGGTATCACTACAGCCATAACGGCCGCTCCATCGACGTCGAAACCGACGACGACAGCATCGGCGGGCACTTCCTGCACCTGCTGCATGGCAAGGAGCCGTCCGATGAATGGGTCAAGGCGATGCACACGTCGCTGATCCTGTACGCGGAACATGAGTTCAACGCGTCGACCTTCACCTGCCGCGTCGTGGCCGGCACCGGGTCGGACATGTACTCGGCCATCACCGGCGGCATCGGCGCGCTGCGCGGTCCCAAGCATGGTGGCGCCAATGAAGTGGCGTTCGAAGTGCAGAGCCGCTACGACACGCCGGACGAAGCCGAGGCCGACATCCGCCGCCGCGTCGAGAACAAGGAAGTGGTGATCGGCTTCGGCCATCCGGTGTACACGGTCTCCGACCCGCGCAACAAGGTGATCAAGGACGTGGCGCGCAAGCTGTCCAAGCAGGCCGGCACCACCAAGCTGTACGACATCGCCGAACGCCTCGAATCCACCATGGCGGAAATCAAGAAGATGTTCCCCAATCTGGATTGGTTCTCGGCCGTCAGCTACAACATGATGGGCGTGCCCACCGCCATGTTCACGCCGTTGTTCGTCATCGCGCGTACGGCCGGCTGGTCCGCGCACATCATCGAGCAGCGTATCGACAACAAGATCATCCGCCCGACCGCCAACTACACGGGGCCGGAAGATCAGAAGTTCGTACCGATCGAAAAGCGCAAGTGATGAAAACGAAGCCGGCAGCCGCCGGCTTCGTTGCATTTGCCGGCTGCGTTTCGTGCGGGCCGGCCGCGTTTCAATTTCCGGCTTTGTTTTTTCGCGCAAAGGGAGACCCGACGATCATGTCCACGCACCTCTCCAACGTACGCCCCGCCCCCGACCAGGTTCTCGTCGACATCGTCGACTATGTCCTGGACTACGAGATCGCCAGCCCCCTGGCTTATGAAACCGCGCGCAACTGCCTGATCGACACCTTGGGCTGCGGCCTGGAAGCGCTGGAATATCCCGCTTGCCGCAAGCTGATGGGGCCCATCGTTCCTGGCACTATCGTGCCGAACGGCGCCAAGGTGCCGGGCACCCAATTCCAGCTCGACCCTGTCCAGGCCGCCTTCAACATCGGCGCCATGATCCGCTGGCTGGACTTCAACGACACCTGGCTGGCCGCGGAATGGGGTCATCCGTCCGACAACCTGGGCGGCATCCTGGCTACCGCCGACTGGCTCTCGCGCAACGCCGTGGCGGCCGGCAAGGCGCCCTTGACCATGCGCGACGTGCTGACCGGCATGATCAAGGCCCATGAGATCCAGGGCTGCATCGCGCTGGAGAACTCCTTCAACAAGGTGGGCCTGGATCACGTGGTGCTGGTCAAGGTGGCTTCTACCGCCGTGGTGGCCCACATGCTAGGACTGTCGCGCGAGGAAATCCTCAATGCGGTTTCGCTGGCCTGGGTCGACGGACAAAGCCTGCGCACCTATCGCCACACGCCCAACACCGGCAGTCGCAAGAGCTGGGCCGCCGGCGACGCCACCAGCCGCGCGGTGCGCCTGGCGCTGATGGCACGCACCGGCGAGATGGGATATCCATCGGTGCTGACCGCCAAGACCTGGGGCTTCTACGACGTGCTGTTCAAGGGCCAGCCCTTCGAATTCCAGCGGCCCTACGGCAGCTACGTGATGGAAAACGTGCTGTTCAAGATTTCCTTTCCGGCCGAATTCCATTCGCAGACGGCGGTGGAGTGCGCGATGCAGATCCATGCGTTGTTGCGGCAGGCGGGGAGGAGCGCTGATGACATCGCCAGGATCACCATACGCACCCATGAGGCGTGCATCCGCATCATCGACAAGAAGGGGCCGCTGAATAATCCAGCCGACCGCGACCATTGCATCCAGTACATGGTCGCCGTGCCTGTCCTGTTCGGCCGCCTGACCGCTGGCGATTATGAGGACGACGTGGCGCGCGACCCGCGCATCGATGCCTTGCGTGACCGCATCGTCTGCGTCGAGGATCCCGCCTTCACCCAGGACTACCACGATCCCGACAAACGCTCGATCGCCAATGCATTGACCGTGGAGTTCAAGGACGGCAGCACGCTGGACGAGGTGGTCTGCGAATATCCCATCGGCCACAAGCGGCGCCGCGCTGAGGGCATTCCTCTGCTGGAAGCGAAGTTCCGGACCAATCTGGCGCGCCAGTTCCCTGCACGGCAGCAAGGGAAGATTCTAGAGGTGTCGCTGGACCAGGCCAGGCTCGAAGCGATGCCGGTGCATGAATATGTGGATCTTTACGTGATTTGAGGGCGCGCGGGGCATGGGGGCCGGCCCCAGCGCGGCGATGCCGCTGAACGACTGGGCCACTTGGTGCAGTGGCACCACCGCAGCACCGCATCGCCGCAGCGTCGCACCGTGGCGGCCTGCCGGCCGCCACGGTGCGACGCTGCCGCGCCAGCGCCATCGACGGCGGCGCCCTTTAATCGTTGCCATGCGAACGAAATGTCTGTTTTTAAGCAGATAACCCGCTTTTTTTTAGGAATTATGTAAGAGATCGGGTTACCCTTTCCGCTTCCTGAAAGTTGTCCCCCTCCGTTTCCCAATGTCCCCCACGCTCAATTACGCGCTGGTCGTTGCCTTCAACGTCTTCATCGCCTGTTTCTTCATCGCCGTTGTCTCCCTGGCCTGGATCTATCTGTTCAAGCTCAACGAGCTGAACGACACCATGCGCCATCCCCTGCTGGCCAAGCAACCGTTCAAAAGGCTGCCGCGGGTGCTGCAGGCAGGGATCCTGCAGGATTATTTCCTGCATCTCTTCTTCCCCACCATGAAGTTCGGTTTGTTCGGCTATGCCAACCGCATCCTCGCGCATGTCGACCCCAAGAAAGTCCCCCTGCGCCTCAAATGGCCGCTGATGGGCCTGTGGGCGGGCTGCTGGATCGGCCTGATCGCCATGATCGTGCTGTGGACGCTGATGCTGCTGCGGCGTTGATGCCGCGGTAGTGCTGATGCAGGGCGGCGCTCAAGCCGCGGCATCGCTGGTGCTGTCGCCACCCTGAAGCCGCCACGCCTCGGATTCGGCGGCGTCGCGGATTGGTCTCTTACCATTGCGTCCCCGCTCCTTTGCGTTCAAGCTTGCGTTTTTCGCGAGGAGACGCGTGTGATCAAGATCTGGGGCCGGGCGAACTCGGTCAACGTACAAAAGGTCCTGTGGTGCTGTGACGAACTGGGCCTGCCTTATGACCGTATCGATGCGGGCCTGCAACATGGCCGCAACACGGAACCTGAATACCTGTCCATGAATCCCAACGGCCGCGTGCCGACGTTGGAGGATGGGGATTTCGTCCTGTGGGAATCGAATTCGATCCTGCGTTATCTGGCCATGCAATACGGCGCCAGCCGGCCAGACCTGTATCCCGCTGAACCACGCGTCCGCGCCGGTATCGACCGCTGGCTGGACTGGACCCTGTCCACATTGCAGCCCGCGGAACGCAATGTGTTCTGGGGCATCGTGCGTACGCCGGCCGCCGAACGCGACATGGCCGCCATCCAGAAAGGGGCTGACGCCTGCGGCAAGCTCTGGCAGATGCTGGACACCCATCTCGCCGGCCGCACGTATGCGGAAGGCGATGCCTTCTCTCTCGCCGACATCGTGCTCGGCGCCTACTGCCGCCGCTATCTGGACCTGGACGGTATCCAGCGTCCGGACCTGCCCAACCTGCGCAAGTGGTACGAGGGCTTGAAGCAACGCCCCGCCTTCCAACGCTACGTCGCGCCGGCGTTGACTTGAACCGTCGAAAGCGATCTCGATAGCAACGATCCAAGGCCATTGCGCCGCCGCTGGCGGCGCAATGGCGTCCCGATCCTACGTCACAAAGCATCCATGACCATCGAACTTCATACCTGGAATACGCCCAACGGCCGCAAGATCAGCGTGGCGCTGGAAGAAATGGGCCTGCCCTATTCCGTGCACCCCGTCGACATCCGTAACGGCGAACAGCACAAGCCGGAATTCCTGCGCATCAGCCCGAATAACCGCATTCCGGCCGTCATCGACCCGCAAGGTCCGGAAGGAAAACCAGTCAGCATTTTCGAATCCGGCGCCATCCTGTTGTACCTGGGCGAAAAGACCGGCCAGTTCCTGCCGGCCAAACTCTCCGACCGCATCCCGGTGCTGGAATGGCTGATGTGGCAGATGGGGGGGTTCGGCCCGATGCCTGGCCAAGCCCATCACTTCCTGGGTCTGGACAATGAAGCGGACCGCCGCTACGGCGCGCAACGCTATGTGGCGGAAACCCGCCGCCTGTACGGCGTGCTGGACCGCCGCCTGGCCGAAGCGGAGTTCGTGGCAGGCCCTCTGTCAGTGGCCGACTTCGCCATCGTGGGATGGGCCTGGCGCCATGAAAAACATAAGGTCGACCTGGCGGACTTCCCGAATGTGAAACGCTGGTACGAAGCCTTGATGGACCGCCCCGGCGTCAAGCGCGGCTTCGAAGTGAAGCTGGATAAATAAGTTCGAAAACCCGCGAAGCCAAGGCCAAGGCCCAGCCCGTGGTCGGAGCAACACGGGCCGGCAGGCAGGACAAGGGCTGAATGAACCATTCAGCTTCTCCGATCACACAGGGGCGGGGCGGCGGCATTCGTGGCGAAGACGTCCACGATCGCATCGGCCACCGCCCGTACGCGACCCGACCGATGCAGATCGCCATGCAGCACCATCCAGATGTCATAGTGCTCCGCGCGATCCGGCCACACCCGCTTCAACCGCGGGTCGCCTTCCGCCAGATACACCGGCAGCTCGGCCAGCCCCAGACCGGCCCGCACTGCCTCCCGTAGCACCAAGCCCGAATTGACCTCCATCGCCACGCGGGCGTTGGCGTAGGGCTCACCCACCAAGGTATCCGGCCGGGTCATCATCAGCGCGCGCTGGTAGATCACCACCGCATGTCCTTCGAAGGCCGTACCCCGGCGCGGTTCGCCATGGGCTTTCAGATAGGCCTTGCTGGCGTACAGGCCCATCTCCCGCCGCGCCAGCCGGCGCGAGATCAGATCCGGATTGTCCGGCCGCACATTGCGCACCGCGATGTCGGCATCGCGCCGAGCCAGGTTGGTCAGCTGCATGGAAGTGGTCAGCACCACCCGCAGATCCGGATGCGCCGCCTGTACCTGCTGCACCGCGGCGATCATCAGATGGCTGCCTATGGTGTCCGAGGTGGCGACCCGTACGGTGCCCGATACCCGCTCGTCCGTGCCCTGGGTCTGGCGCACCAGCTGATCCGCCGCGCGCTCCATGGCCTCGGCGGCCTGCAGGGCCAATTCGCCCGCACGGGTAGGCACGTAGCCGTTGGACGTCCGTAAAAACAGGCGCGCATCCAGCGATTTTTCCAGGGCAGCCAGACGCCTGCCCACCGTGGCCTGGTCTATCTGCAACAGCGCCGCGGCGGCACGCAGCGTACCGGTGCGGTAGACCGACAAGAATATCCGGGTGTTGTCCCAGTCCATGGTTTACCCTGCATATTTGCATCCTCGAACAGCAATAATACGTATATTTGCATCGCCGTGGCAGCGTTATGATGCGCCGCAAGATGAGCACCTCAACTAGCACCTCCACTTCCGCCTCCACCACTTCCGCTACACGGCGCACCGCTGCTGCCCCCGCCGCCGGCCTGCTGCCTCTCGTCACGCTCGCCATCGGCTTCGTCATGGCCATCCTCGATGTCACCGTGGTGAACGTCGCGCTGACGGATATCGCCAAGCAACTGGCCGTGCCGTTGGCGGGACTCGTGTGGGTAGTAGACGGCTACACCTTGACCTTCGCCGCCATGTTGCTCGCCGGCGGCGGCTTGGCGGACCGCTATGGTGCCAAGACCTTGTACCTGAGCGGCTTGGCGGTGTTCGTGCTGGCCTCGGTGTTGTGCGGCCTGGCGCCCAGCGGTACGTCCCTGGTGGCCGCGCGTTTCCTGCAAGGCCTGGGCGCGGCGCTGTTCATGCCCAGTTCACTGTCTCTGCTGGCCCACGCCTATCCCGACGAAACAGTGCGCCAACGCATGCTGGGCCTATGGTCGGCCATCGTGTCAGTGGCCGCCGCATCGGGACCATTGGTGGGCGGCATCCTGATCGACCGTTTCGGCTGGCGCAGTATCTTTCTCATCAACGTGCCGCTTGGCCTGGTGGGCCTGATACTGGCCGGCAAAGTCATCACACCGATGGCGCGCCATCCCAAGATCATCAACTTCCTCAGCCACGGTTGCGGCATGACGGCTTTGGGCGCGCTCAGCTATCTATTGATCCAGGGACCGGTCGAAGGCTGGCTGTCGGCACCGATCCTCGGCGCCGCCGCATTGACGGTGCTGGCCGCTGGCGCCTTCATCCTGCACGAGCGCCGCAGCGCGGAACCGCTACTGCCGCGCGCCTTGTTCGAGACGCCCCGCTTTGGCGCCGCCAATCTGCTGGGCTTCCTGATCAACTTCGGCGGCTTCGGCCAATTGTTCCTGCTCAGCCTGTTCCTGCAACAGGCCCGCCACGCAACGCCCTTGCAGGCCGGCATACAACTGCTGCCTACCATCGCCGTCTATACCGTGGGTAATCTGGCGGTGCCGAATCTGGTGGGACGTTTCGGTCCCCGTCGCACGCTGCTGGTGAGCATGATCAGTTCCACCGTATTCGCGGCACTGACGACCCTGGTGCTGCGCCCCGACACCGCCTACTGGATCTTCGCCCTGCTGCTGGCGTTGGCCAACCTGGGCATGGGCGTCGCGGTTCCCGTCATGACGGCCACCGTCATGCAGGTCGCCGGGCGGGTGCATTCGAACGTGGCCGCGGCCAGCCTGAATGCCAACCGCCAGATCGGGGTACTGGTGGGCGTCGCGTTCATGGGCACCATCCTGCATGGCCAGAGCGACTGGGGCGTAGCGTTGCCTATCGCCTTCGGGGCCATCACCGTGGTCTATCTGGCAGGCGTTGGCCTGGTGTGGCGCTATCTCTCCCCGGTTACCACCACAGGCCACTGAATACAGCGGCATGATGTCGAGGAGCCCGAAGTGGCCGCGCGCTATCCCGGATGGGGTATCGTGCCGCCTGATACGTGTTCCCGAGATTTCAATGGCCCTCAACGCCTCCCTTTGCCCTTGCGACAGCGGCCACCCCTATTCCAGTTGCTGCGGCCGTTGGCATGCCGGTGCCCTGCACCTGCGGGCCCCTGATGCACAGACGCTGATGCGGTCGCGTTACAGCGCGTTTGTCCTGGACCTGACCGACTATCTTCGCGATACCTGGTACCCAGCCACTCGGCCCGCCCATATCGAACCCAATCCGCCTGGGCTGAAATGGTTGGGGCTGAGCATCAAGGCGCATCAGCTTCAGGATGAAACCCACGCCACCGTCGAGTTCGTCGCCCGCAGCCGCTGGCAAGGCAAAGGCGAACGCCTGCACGAGACCAGCCGCTTCGTGCTGGAAGATGGCCGCTGGTTTTACGTGGACGGCGACATCCACGATAAATGAGGGAAAACGGATAAGGGAGCAAGGGCCACGCGCTCCTCGCACGCGCCGCGCGGAGCAGGCCGCAGGACGGCGGCCCTACCAATTGGGCCACTTTCGGATCGCCCAAGGTTCGACCATTCGGTCGATCGTATACTTTTAGACAATTAAATGACTCCCTTCTATACTCGCGCAGCCACCTCAGTTGGTCCACCCAGGAGCTGTCATGAGAATAGTCACTACCGCACTTTTTGCCGCATTGACGCTGGCCTCGACGGCCGCGCTCGCGGCGGACAACAAGAACGTTCGCGTCACGCCGCTGGGCGGCATCGACGGCGAATTCTGCCCGCAGGATCGCGCGCTGATCTTCGAGGATCCCAATGGCACGCGCATCCTCTATGACCCCGGCCGTACCGTAGCGGGCGCCGACGACCCGCGCCTGGGCAAGATCGACCTCATCCTGATCAGCCATATGCACGGCGATCACGTCGGCAACGCGCACAACAAGGCGCCCAATTCCGGCACCTGCGCCAACCCGGACGTGTCGGTGTCCTCGGTGCCCAATACGCTTGCCGTGGAAATCGCACTGGCGAAAAAGTCGAAGATCGTCACCGGCAGCGACATGCCGCCCTTCTTTGCGGCCAAGCTCAAAGCCAATGGAGGCGATCCCGCGAACTCCGTCCTGGCGCGTTTCGGCGGCAGCGTGACGCTGGGTGGCGTGCGTATCGCCACGGTCACTGCGATGCATAGCAACGGCCTGGATCCGGACTTCATCGGCGGCGAACTGGGCAAGGACATGAAGGCCGCCGGTATCTATGGCGACGTGGGCCAGCCAACCGGCTTCGTACTGACCTTCAGCAACGGCCTGGTCACGTATTTGTCTGGTGACACAGGCGTGACGGCGGACCAGGATCGGGTGGTGCGAGGCCTTTATCACGCCAAGCTCGCGGTCATGAACATGGGTGACGGGTTCACCACCGGGCCGAAGGAAGCAGCTTATGTGATCAACGATCTGGTCAAGCCCGTTTCGGTCATCCCCTCGCATGCCAACGAGGTCGGCACAGTCAACGGCAAGGTCCGCCCGGGCAGCAAGACCGAAGCCTTCATCAAATTGGTCCATGCACCGTCGTACGTACCCCTCTCGGGTAAGACGATGGCGTTCGATTCGAACGGCCGCTGCGCCGAGGGGTGCAAGTAAAGTTGTTGGCGCATCCGCGGGCGGCCCCAGGCTCTTGCGGATGGCCCCGCAGCGTAGTGACGTGTCATGTGGGGTGCGGGGCCATGGGGGGCGGTCAAGCGCTGAGGTGCCGTCCCTTGCATGACTGCACGTCCGAGGCATGGACCAAAGCCGTATAGATCGTTTGGCCGGCTTCTGGCACCATGACCGTGCCTTGCCGGCGGCCCCGCGTGCCGCCACGCCACGAAGAAGGGGGAATCCGCATGGCAGTGCGTCCTCGCGACGACGTCGCTCGCAGCTTCTTTCTGATCGTAGTGCTGTCGGCACTGCTCGCCGGCAGCCTGTACATCCTGCGGCCTTTTCTACCTGGGCTGATCTGGGCCGGTACCATCGTCGTCGCCACCTGGCCCCTGCTGCTGTGGTTGCAGCGTCGCCTGGGCAATCGGCGCTGGCTGGCGGTCCTCATCCTCATGGCCTGTCTGGTGGTGGGCATGGTCTTGCCCTTGTACCTGACGATCGACACGTTCGCGGAGCGGGCCGATGACATCACGGCCGCCATACGCAAGCTGCCGACCTATACCTTGTTTCCGCCCCCCTCCTGGGTCATCGATGTGCCATTGATCGGCCCGCGTGCAATGACCGAATGGCAGCGGCTTTCGGATGTCGGGCCCGGTGGCCTGCTGGCACGAGCGGAACCCTATCTGACGATGGCGGCGCGCTGGCTGCTGGGCCACGCCGGCGTACTCGGTGCTTTCGCTATCCACATGGTGATCACGTTGGTGTTCGCGGGCATTCTGTATGTCCGGGGGGAAGTGGCCGCCCGCTTCATCTCCAACGGCGCGGCGCGGCTGGCCGGTCCCGCGGGCGAGGTGGCCGTGACGCTGGCAGGCCAGGCGATCCGTGCGGTGGCCATGGGTATCGTGCTGACTGCCGCCACCCAGACGGCGCTCGGCGGCCTGGGATTGTGGGTCGCCGATGTGCCCGTGGCCGGCATTCTTACCGCCATCATGCTACTGCTTTGCATTGCGCAGATAGGGCCCTTGCTGCCCATGCTGGCCGGCGTGATTTTCCTGTATCGGGCAGACGCCAACATCACGGCGACCGTGCTGCTCTTATGGGCCATCGTGATAGGGACCTTGGACAACGTCATGCGCCCCTGGCTGATCAGCCGCGGCGTACGCATACCGCTATTGCTCATCCTGTGCGGCGTCATCGGCGGCATGCTGGCGTTCGGGCTGGTGGGGCTGTTCATCGGCCCGGTGGTTCTGGCGGTGACGCAAGCCATGCTGCGCGCCTGGGTCCAGGGGACGGCACTGGTCGCAGAAGCGTCAGACGCTGCGGACGCTAGCGCCGGCGAGTCGCCCGATCTGTCCGGTTTGCCCGGTTCACCTCAGTCGCCCCGTTCGCGACATTCCCCCGTGGCGTCGGACGACAAAGCGTCCACCTGAAGAAGCATGCGAGCCCGTTGCGCGGCGGAACTTTATCAGGTCGGGTCTTACTTATCGGCATGCCTTGCGGCACAAGCGCAAGCAGTGACGTTCGCGTCTGCATCCAATCAAAAAGGTAAGTCTCGATGGGTTCTCGTATCTCCACGGTCAATGCGGTCGGTTGTACCCACACGCCTGGCATCGACACGCCCCAAGCGGGCACGCACGATCCGCACGACGCATCCCAACAGGGATCGCAAGCAGCGCGCATTCAGCCGCGGCATGTCGTTCTCCCCATGCGCATGCAGCGCACCGCAGTGCCCCCGTCGCAACGACCTCGCCCCACCGAAGGCCAAACCGAAATCCTGTCCAGCCATACCGATGCAAGCCGTGCATCCTTGCGTAGAGCGAGCGCAGGACACGAAACAGGTGGGTCCACGTCTGGCGCTATTGGCGGTTCCAACAGGCAGGTCAATGCAGTTACCCCAGCCCTGCAAATGGGGGATGGAGACGCATTGCCACTGACGGTCTACTCCGCGGAACTTCGTTCGAAGTTTCCGAACCTTTACGGACGTTGTGCTGTAGGAATTTTCATCGAAAGTACTGAAGGGAAATATCAGCGTTGTCCCTTCGACAAAGGATATAGCGCGGCGGGTCTCGACCACGTCGAGAAGATCGGTCATGCGTTTGCCCGGCAGTTCGATTGCAGCTATGACGTCCATCCGGACTCGATCCAAGAGACGAAAGCTGGATATGCGATAGACGCGCAGGCGGGGACAGTGCATTTCGAAGTCGGCGGCACGCCGGTTTCGTCCATCTCCACACATCGAACCGCCTTTGCCCTGCCGGATAAGCAATATATGTTTCCGGCACCTGACTTCGAGGCCGACAGTTATGCTTGCGAGGAGATGCTGCTCGCCGCGGGACTGCCAGCGTCAGAGGTAGTCAAGCAAGTGGAAGATCCTTCCTCGCGATTGTGTCCTGTAAAGGGTTGGCGGGAGTCCACGCCTCGAGATATGGGTAGCCTTTGCTGGTCGCTGCAAACGAGATCCGGACGCACGCCACTGATCGTCAAAGGAGATGGCTTGACGCTAGAAGGAGAGGTCCAGAAACTCAAGGACGGCATTGCCGCGCATGGTCCTTGTATTTTCGAAATCAACGGGCGTTACCGTATGCTGGACGCGATCGAAGAGACCGCGCAGGGCATTGTTCTCAACGTGCGCTACTCCTTTTCCGCCAGTGCGGTGATCATCAAGCTTCACGATACCTTTTGGACACGCAGGCTGGAGTTCAATCCGGGCTGGTGTGTGCCGCGCAAGAAGTGGAACGCGATCTTTCTGCCGCGTTGTTGAAATGAAGAAGGTCCCTGGTAAACCAGGGACCTTCTTTCTTTAGGCAATTGAATAGCAAAGGTCCACCTGGTTTAGCAGGTGGACCTTCTATCTTTCACTCAAGAACCGCAGCCAATCGTGGAGACCGCAACGGCGGGTACCGTCCCGGTACCGATCAGCCTCAGGCAGCCAAACAGCAAAGGTCCACCTGGTTTACCAGGTGGACCTTTTATCTTTCACTAAAGAACCCGAGTCCATCGCAGACACCGCGAAGCGGGTGTCGCCCCCTGGGGGGCCGCGCCACGCGCGGTAGGGGGAATTCCTTTCCTTCAAAGACAAACCCCCGCTGGGGATACCAGCGGGGGTTTGAGCAATAAGAGCCTGACGATGACCTACTTTCACAGACGTCCGTCCACTATCATCGGCGCAAAGTCGTTTCACTGTCCT
>NZ_JAHPZX010000007.1 GCF_021325795.1 Bordetella sp. LUAb4
TCGCCTTAAAGACAAAAGGAAGGCCGGAAACGTCAAGGCCAAGAACTGATTTTTAGAATGCTGGGGTGGGTCAGATTCACTCCGACGATTCCGACGAAAGTGGGTCAGATTTCAACCGGCGTTGACAGGTGGCGCAGCTTGCCGCAGATCTTCAGGCAGGCTATCCGGGCTCAGGTGGCTTCTCGGCTTCCACTTTGTGGCGCATGAAGGGCTTCTTTGAGACCTACAACGACACGGAAAAACTCGCACCACTGGTGCGAGAAATTGGCTGGAGCCATAACCTGCTGATTCTGGAACGGTGCAAAGGCAACCTGGAGCGTGAGTTCTATCTGCGCATGACGCGCAAGTTTGGCTGGTCGAAGAACGTCCTCGCGCATCAGATCGACAATCAGAGCTACGAGAAGTCGCTGCTCGGCCAGACCAATTTCGACCAGACACTGACCCCGGCACTGCGCGCGCAAGCCAAGCTGGCGGTGAAGGATGAGTATGCCTTCGACTTCCTTGAACTGGGTGAGCAGCACAGCGAGCGCGAGTTGGAACGCGCGCTGATCGCTCGCATCGAGGATTTTCTGCGCGCGATGGGCGGTATGTACGCCTTCAGGGGTAGCCAGTATCGACTGGAGGTGGATGGCGAAGAGTTTTTCATTGATCTCCTGCTGTTTCACCGGCGGCTGCGTGCGCTAGTGGCGATTGAATTGAAGATCGGCAAGTTTGTGCCGGAGTTCGTCGGCAAGATGCAGTTCTACCTTGCCGCGCTGGATGCGCAGGTTCGGCAGGAGGACGAAAACCTGTCCATCGGCATCATCCTGTGCAAGGAGAAAACTCGCACCATCGTTGAGTACGCGCTGCGCGCTGCGCGCTGCGCGCAAGCCCGTCGGCGTGGCGACCTATGAGATCACCAAGACACTACCGAAGAAGCTGAAGGATCAGTTGCCGTCGCCCGAAGCAATTGCCCGGTTGCTGAAGACCATATGAGGATGGAGCAAGTCAGGTTGCTCCCAAAGAGTGGGCTGCAATGCGGGCGGCCTCCGGCCACTCTGACTCCCCCTTGGTTGATCTGCGTGGCTCAAAAGGAGTCGTGGTGATCTAAAAGGATAATATTATTTGCTTTTAAGTTTAAAAGAGGAATAATATTACCATAATGGCAAAGAAAACCTCCCCTCTGCTACCAATGACCGAGCTGCGCTTGATGCAGTTCGGCGAGCGATTACGGTTGGCACGATTGCGTCGGCGCCTGACCGGCAAGCAGGTCGCAGAACGGGCGGGAATGACGACAGTCACGTTGCGGAGCCTGGAGAAGGGGAGTGCCGGGGTCACGATAGGCGCCTATCTTGCAGTTATGCAGGTACTCGGGGCCGAGGAAGACCTGGATCTTCTGCTGAAGGACGACCCCCTTGGCCGAACCCTGCAAGATGCAGCGCTTTTAAGGCCTGCACGGGCGGCAAAGCGAGTTGCGCCCCCAACGCCCGAACCTCGAGCGGATAGCTCAACCCCATTCGAAGAGACTAAAAAGCCAGCCGCGAGCAAGTGGATGGCAGATGACACTTTCGTTAGCACCGACGACTTGGTGTCTCTCATCAAGACGGAAAAAGCGGACCAGAAAGGGCTGCCGAAATGAGCAACGGGCTGATTGCGGTCTACGCCGATTGGGAAGGCCTCGCCGAGCCTGTGACATTAGGCAGGCTGTACACGCGCCCTGCGGGTGCTCAGGAAGTCTTCGAATTTGAATTTGACGAGGGAGTCCTGAACCGGCCAGATTTTCCTGCTCTGAAGCTCGACCCGCGCCTCGGTTGGTTCACTGGTCGACAGTATCCGCCACAGCGGCAAGGCGTGTTTGGTGCATTCAGCGACGCCAGCCCGGATCGATGGGGGCGCTTGTTGATGCGTCGGCGGCTGGAGCGAGCGCAGCGCGCGGGCTTAGTCGACCCCAAGGCGCGGCTATATGAATCAGACTACCTGATGGGCGTTCATGACGCATACCGCGCGGGCGCGCTGCGCTTTCGGCGCGATGACAAAGGTCCCTTCCTGGACGATCAACACGATAGGGCAGCGCCGCCGTTTGTGCAATTACGCGCGCTTGAGGCCGCGAGCCTTGCCCTCGAACGTGATGAAGACAATACAGAGAACGGAGCCGATGAATGGCTGCGTATGTTGATCGCACCTGGCGGTTCACTAGGCGGGGCGCGCCCCAAAGCCAGTGTGGTCGATCCGGCAGGACATCTGTGGATCGCCAAGTTTCCCAGTGTGCGGGACGACAATGACGTCGGCGCTTGGGAAATGGTGGTGTACACACTGGCCAAAGCCTGCGGTCTGGACGTTCCTGATGCGCTTGTCCGGCGGTTTGGCAGTGCTCACCATACCTTCCTGGTTAAGCGGTTCGATCGTACTCCACAGGGGCGGCGACGGCACTTTGCGTCCGCGATGAATCTGACTGGTCATCAAGATGGTGATGATGCTTCGACAGGCGCAAGCTACCTGGAGATTGCGAAAGTGTTGATGACCGATGGCGCGAGTACCGACGCAGATCTGCGAGAGCTGTGGTCGCGCATTGTCTTCAATCTTCTCGTGTCGAATACCGACGATCATCTACGCAATCACGGTTTCCTGCTGGAGCCTAGAAGAGGGTGGGTGCTCTCTCCTGCATACGACATGAACCCGGTGCCTCGCGCCCATGGGTTGAAGCTCAATATCAGCGAGTCGGACAACGCAATGGATCTGGCGCTGGCACAGTCCGTTGCGCCTTACTTCAGGCTCTCCGCTGGACAGGCCGATAAGATCATTTCACATCAGATTCATGTTGTGTCGCAGTGGCGAATCATCGCCCAATCTTTGTCGATCTCTTACAGAGAGCAGCAGCAGATGGAAGGTGCGTTCCGGCTAGCTGCGCGAACTCTAAGTTGATGGCCACGGTCGTTCGATTGCTCGCAGCGGATCCGATGCGTTTCCCTGATCTTCTCTGGCGGCGTCCCTTCGAAATTTCTGCTGTTCGAAGGCGAACGCTTGGAAGCATTGATGGAGGGAGCTAGGGCTAGGCTGGGGATCCCACGCGCTAATGCGGCAAGCCGAAACCGACGGCTGGGCCTGCTGAGTGAGCGTGGAATAGCTCCACGCTGCGGTCAATCCGCATCCGCCCACCCGCACTGCCGCAGCATGAGCAAGAACCCCTTTCCACATCGTGAAATTACGCCGAATTTGTCTAATTTAGAACGGGACTAGAAATCAAGGCAGGGTCAGTGCGGCATCGCTCCCTTTCTGAGAATGGCTACTTAATGTCCTGTCGAATGCACGGCTTGCTGCAAGCGCATTCGGCTGGATGCTCGCAGTTGCTGGAGGCCTAGTCTCCGCGCCATTGCGTGATACACGGTTTCGCCTTCTGTGCCTTGTGCGATCACAGTACGGGCCAGCGAGGCCAGTTCTTGGAGACTGATCTCGTCAGCCGCACGCACGCTATCCTCGTCGGCAGGTCCGCGGAAGGGCGGCTCTGCCGCAGGATCGAGATGCTCGGGCCAGTAGAATGTGCCGACTTCCTCATCGGTCGTCCGATATCGGGTTCGTGCGAGCTGGAACACGCGCTCGCGGATGCGTCCGCCTGTGCGCAGCCAGCCATGGGCGCGGGCAATGCGGCGAGCCAGCAGGCCATCGAGTACTGGTCCCTCATGAGCGATCACGTGAGCGATCATCACCGACAGGATGTCGTTGTAATCCTCGTCGAAAAAGCGATCGGGATTGGCCCCAGCTATCGCATCAGCTGGGTTGGCGATGCGATAAAGCGAGACTACCGATGACGTTGTTCCTGCCGCATCCGCATGGGTTGGTGCTGCGAGGACCTGGCGAGCAAAAACTTCTTCGACTTGCGGTGATGGAGCTGCCGCAGGAACTTCACGTGCAATCAATTCCGCATCCTTGATTGGGACAGCCGTTTCTTCGTCCGACTTTGTTTCCGATGCCATGGCTTGTGCGATGGTCGCTTGCGCCAGCCGCTGGGCCTCGGCTTCGCGGTCGGCCTCTTCGACGCGCCGCTCGCGCTGGGCTGTGAGCACTGTTTGCAGCCGGGCATCCAGCCTATCGAGCGTGCCGTGAGGATCGATCCACCAATCGGTAGACCAGACACGTACGATCTCCCATCCCAGACCGCGCAGAACTTGCTCTCGCAGTTTGTCGCGGTCGCGTGCCGTGGCGCTGCGATGATAGGTGGCGCCGTCACATTCCACACCAGCCAGGTAGCGTCCAGGTGCGTCGGGATCGACGATGCCGAGGTCGATCCGGAACGAGGACGCTCCTATCTGTGGCTCAACGCGCCAACCTCGCTGAACGAGGGCATTGGCCACGGCTTGTTCGAAGGGACTTTCGAAACCGCCGAGGCTGCCGCGGTTCGCTTCCGCCAGTGCGCGAGCGCCGCGTTCGGCGAATTCCAGGAAGTGTTTAAGATCGCGCACACCGATGGCCTGGGTGCGCGCCAAGTCCATTTGCTCGGCGTGGAAGCTGGCAAAAACGCGCAGTTCGTGGCGTGCACGGGTGATAGCGACATTGAGCCGGCGCTCGCCGCCTTGGCGGGTGAGTGGACCGAAGGTCATGGCCAGTTGGCCAGCGGGGTCAGGGCCGTAGGTGATAGAGAAATAGATAAGATCGCGTTCGTCGCCTTGCACGCTCTCCAGATTCTTGACGAACAGCGGCTCCAACTCGTCCTCGGAGAAGTACGGCTCCAATCGTGGGTCTTTGCGTCGTGCGTCGTCCAGCAGGTCTTCGATTAGCTTCTGCTGCTCGGCGTTGAAGGTGACCACGCCAATCGTCAGTCCACTTTGGCGGAACCCGGGTGCCGTTAAGCGCGCCACAACGTCGGCGACCAGAGTCTTCGCTTCGGCTGGGTTGGTCCGCGCACCGCCTTTTTGGTAAGTGCCGGAGACGAACTGCAGGCTGACCGCGCGATCGTTGGTGACGGGGGAAGGAAAGGTGACTAGTTCACCGTCGTAGTAGGCATGGTTGGAGAACGCGATCAGGCTTTCATGGCGGGAGCGGTAGTGCCAGTTCAGATGCCGTGTTGGCAGATTGGCACCGATGCACTCGTCAAGGATGCTTTCCAGGTCGGCCTCGACATCCCCGTCGTCCAATCCAGACTCGGCGCGGTCGAAGAAGGAGGTCGGCGGCAACTGTTTGGGGTCGCCGACCATGACGACCTGTCGACCGCGGGCTATGGCACCAATCGCGTCCCAAACTGGGATCTGCGAGGCCTCGTCGAAGATCACCAGGTCGAAGGCATTGGCCCCGGCCTGGAGGTACTGCGCGATGGACAGCGGGCTCATCAGCAGGCAGGGCGTGAGCTTGGTCAGCGCCTCAGGAATCTGGGCCATCAACTCGCGCAAGGGCAGGTGCGCGCGCTTCTTGCCCATCTCGTGTCGTAGCAGCCCCCATTCGGAGTTGCGGCTGACGTTGTCATGCGAGGGCAGGTCGGCGCACAGGCGGGCACGCAGCCAATCCCGGGTTAAGGCGGTGAAGCGCTCATCGAGTTCGCGGAAATCACGGATGCGCTGTTCGTGCTCGGCGCTGACGAAACCGCGAATGACCGGCTCGTGGTCGACCACGACGTTGAGCCACCAGCGCGCGTAGTTGGTCTCGAAGGTTCGGCGTGCCTGGTCCGGGCCGACCTGGCCTTGCTCTATGCCCTGCACCAGGGGACCCAGCCCGAGCGCCAGCGCCTCATTGCGCGCATGGCGCCATGCGCACCAACTGCGCAGCCCGTGTTCGGCGCGCACGATGGACTCGCTTTGCTCAATAAGCCTGTCGAGTGATAGCAATTGCCACTGCGTCTGAGCGGCTTCGGCAAAATGTCCGGTTGTCGCGAGTGCCTCGCGCTGGGGTAGCAACTGTCTCCACTTCTCCAAATACTGAGCGCCAGATAGCGCGAGTCGACCACCCGGTTCCAGCAGTGCGTTCGCATCACCCAATAGCGCATGCAGCGGTGCTTTGTAGGCAGAGATCTCGTCGGGTGTGTTGGCCAGGCGGGCCAGCACGGTAGCCAGCTCCTCGCGGAGCTGGCACGCGTGCTCGAGGTCATCGAGGTTGGTGGCGAGACCTTTCCACAAGCCGGCGGTAGACTCTCGCAAGTCGTCCAGGGCAGTCAACCCCTGCTCCGCGTCCGCCCGCTGACGAAGCATTTGATGGTCGCGTGCCAGTGTAGGGCCACAAGCGCCTTCTTCGACCAAGGTGTGGGCGCCCAATGCACCTTGCTGGGGATGGTTACGCCAGTCGCCCAGAAAGTCGAGCGCGGCGCGCAAGCGGTCGATGTGCGTGGCATGGCCAGCCCATAGGCCTTCGGTTACCGTTTCCAGCGACGCATGTGCAGCAATGTCTTGGTCGAGCTGGCGCAGTCGCCGTGCTCGCTGCAGATCGGCCTGTAGGTCAGATCCACAGTGGCCGTTTGCGATGGCGTCGAAACCGTCGTCTTCCCAGATCAGACCCTCGCGTACGGCAGGCAGGGCGGCTTGCCAGCGCAAAGCCGCGCGCACCGTGTCCTCTTGGGTCTCCAGTCCTGCCCAGACGTCTGAGCACTCTTGTCCTAGAGCAATGGCCTGGATCTGCTGGTGCAAGGCACGGATGGCATTCCAATGCCGCAGATCGTTGGCGACGTCGGGCTGCGAAGCGCCCGTGGTGGCGGTGGTCAGTTGCGCCGTGACCTTGCGCTTACCTAGCCAGGACTTGGGCCAGACCGCCTGCTCGGCATGTTCCCATATTTGCTGCAATTGGCCGACGTCGAGCTGTTCGATCGTATTGCCGTAGGGAACCGACAGCGCAGCGTGGTGCTCGCCCAGTTGCGACAGTAGACTCAGCCCTTGGTTGAGTTGCTCAGTGATGCGAACCGGCCAGGGCTGGCTGAGCTCCGCGTGAGTTTGCCGATGCTCGGTGAGCTGAGTCAGCCCGTTGGCGCAGGCGCTAATGACAGAAGCGGGCCACGGCGTGGAAAGCTGCGTGTTCAGTTCCTTGTGCTGGCGGACCAGCGATGCGCCGTCCTGCAGGCGTTTGCTCAGGGTTCGGGCATCTGGACGCAGGACGAAGCGCCAATCGTGTCCCGCTGCCGAGGGCAGGCGTTGGGCAAGGGTGAGTAACGCCTCGCAAGTGTCGAGTGTCAATGCAGGCGAAGGCAGGCCGACTACCTGGACAAAAGCATCGGCGGATTCGATTGTCGTCTGGGCGGCGGGAATTACGCCACGCGCCGCGCTTATCACTTGTTGCTGCCAGGTAGGCGACCAGTCTCCCTGGCCGATCAGGGCCAGGGGATGCCGCACCAGCGCGGCATGGCCAATGGCTTGTGCGTTAACTTCCAAGCGGTCCACGGCATTGCGTAGCTGTTCGATGCCAGCGTTATCGTGCTGATCAGCAGAGGGCCAGGCCAGCGATATTGTCGGGATGTCATGTCCTGCGCTGACCGTGCCGATCGCGTCAAACAGGCTTAGACCATTGCGGCGTCGCTGGTGAAGGCGTTCCACATAGATATTCAGCGCATCGCGCAGGCGCTTGAGTTTATCGGCTTCGGCTCGCCACTGCTCGGCATCGGCTTGGCCGCTGCTGGACCAGGCGGATTGCAACTGTGCGAGCACGTCGAGCTTGCGGGCCTTGCTCGAGTGCAGTTCCAGGCAGAACTCGCCCAAGCCGATTTCGCGCAGGCGGCGATATACGACGTCCAGCGCCGCAATTTTCTCGGACACGAAGAGCACGCGCCGGCCCTGCGCCAGGGATTGGGCAATCAAGTTGGCGATGGTTTGGCTCTTGCCGGTGCCGGGTGGGCCGATCAGAACGAAGTCCTTTCCCTGCGAGGCGGCCAGCACGGCCGACAACTGCGAGGAATCCGCAGGCAGGGGGCAGAACACCTGCTTGGGATCGAAGTGCTGATCCAGTTCGCGCACCTGCGGGAACGGAGCGCCCGGTGGATAGGCATCGCGCGGGGTGTCCAGCAGGTGACGCACGACCGCGTTCTCGCGCAACTGTTCGCTGCGCTCGGCTAGGTCTTTCCACATCAGGTACTTGGCAAACGAGAACATGGAAAGCACCACGTCCTCCGTCACTTCCCAGCCCTTGATGTCCTTGATGGCGTGGCCGACGATTTTCCAGACTGTGGCGACATCCAGGCCGGTATCGTCTTTCGGCAGTTCGCCTTCGAGGGCGCCCAGGCTCAGTTCGAAGTCCTGGCGCAACATCTCGATCAAGGTCGGATTGAAACGAGGCTCGTCGTCGTGGAGGCAGAGCGTAAAGCCCGAGCGGGCACTTTTGCGTTGCAGGCTGACCGGCACCAGGATCAAAGGGGCGCGGTAGCGCTGCCCGTCGCGGTCTTCGCGTGTCCATGACAGGAAGCCCAGGGCGAGATACAGCGTATTGGCACCTCCCTCCTGTAACGTCGTGCGGGCGCCGCGGAACAGCTCGGTCAGACGTGAATCGAGCTCGGTTTCGGGAACGCCGACGAAAACCTCGCGTTTCTGCAGAGCCTCCAGTGCGTGCACTCGGCGTACGTTCTCTCGTTCGCGGGCTTCGTAGATGGCCTGATTACGAGGATCGGCGCCGTCCATTAGATCTGGACGCGGGCGCAGCTTCAAGGGCTGGCCGCTGGCCAGGAGATCTTCCAACGCGGCGGGATCTGGCGCTTCTAGCTTGAGCACCTTCTTGCCGCCCTTGAAGTTGAGCAGATTGTTGCGAAGCGAAAGGTCTAGCAGTTTGCGTTGCCAGCGCAGCAACCGGTCCTTGGGATCAAGCTGGCTGGCATCGTCTGCATTGGCCGGCGCGCTATCGGGAAGGTCAGGTGCATCTTCGATGTTTGGCGGGGCGGGTGTTGACGGTGGGGCTTCGGTGTCCGACGTCTTGGCAACTGCCGCTTCGGCACTGGCCAATGGTTTGATGCGTTGCAGCCGAGCCCGACGGATGTCTACGGCTAGACGGAATCCCGCCTCTTGAGATTCGTCCACCTGCTGAGCGCCGCGTTCGGTCGCATAGCTGAAGGGAGCAGTGGGGCGTTGGGTGATAAGGGTAGTCTCGAACACCACCAGCTCCTTGAGCCTAAGGCGCTTGCGCAAGGAGGTCACATCGTCGACGACCGTAACGGAGAATTCCTCGGGTTGAAGCCAGACGCCGGCAAACGCGTGGCCCTCGGTGAACACCAGCAGGGGATTAAGCCCTGCCTGCTCGAGCGCGGCGCAGAACAGCAACGCGAGGTCGAAACACGTCCCTAGGCCTGAGCTTTCGATCTGGCTGGGACTGCGCACCTTCTGGCCTGACTGCTCGAAACTGGCCGGGGGCAGGGCATAGTCCAACCGCATCCCAGCCGTCGCCCCCCAGATGGCCGAGGCCAATTCCCAGGCGCGCTTGGCACCTCCCGCATAGCCGTCCAGCGAAGGGTTTCGATCGTTCTGACGCAACACTTCGGCGGATCGTTTGAGCAGCCGATCCACGGCTGGATCGTTGGGCTGGACGAACGCGGCGACCAAGTCGGGCAAATGCGAGATGCCGCCCCACTGATTGCGCGGCAGCAACTCCAACTGTATATCGCGTTGCACGAAGGCAGGGGTGGAGGCATCGGCGTCCACTTTGCGGAGTGCAAATGAGACCGTGGCTGTTTCGGCTTCGGTCAGCCGGGCCAGTAATCCACCGTCGAGGTTCACATTCAGATCGCGGATCGGATATCGGGAACCTGCCGCCAGTGCATCGATCCGCCAACGGCGCGACTTCAGGAAGGGCGGGTCGGAGGTCAGGACCAATTCGAGCTGCTCATGTGTCTGGTCGGTCTCGTTGATCAGCCACAACTCCCGGACCAACGGGACCGCATTCTGAAAGTCCGCCAAGTTCAATTTGGCGATCAGGGTTACGTCGATCTTCAGTTCGGCAGTGATGGCTGACTCTTTCGGTTGTGTCTCGTCCATGGAATCCCCTGTGCTACCTCGTCGTAACATGCATTACGCACTGTTACCCATCTAGCAGGATATTAGCTCTAGTTGCCAGGCATTTCGGCAAATTGGCGCCATGGCAACGACCTGATGAGGACGGAGTTCATCATCTCTTCGTAAGAGAGGCTGCTAGCGGTAGTCAGTCGGCTTGATGGTGGGGTCTTTTGCCTCGGCGCATAACGCGGCGGTCACTTGTTATTCGACATAAGTGGTATATTCGCTGTTCAGTGAATATGGCTTCTATAATGAATATTGCCAGAACACTTGTTCTTCCTCTCCCCGTAAATCAGCAGGCTTATGTATGGCTAGGCCGTCCGATTCCCAGCAATCCGCATTGCTCACGCACTTCCTCGATCACGTTCAGGAATTGTCGGACGTGCGTGCCCGCGTAGCAGGGCGCGCGGATACTCGGAGTGAGCATCAACTGCCGGATGCCGAGATTGAGCTGAGTATTGCCGGCAGATCCATACGGCTAGCCGTCGAGACGAAAAAGGACGCCTATCCGCGGGATGTTCGGCAAGGTCTGTGGCGCTCCTCAATGGCTGCTGACCCTGCGGCTCCTGGCGTTCAGCGCCTGTTCCTGGCTGAATCTATTTCACCGGGTGCCAAAGAGTTGCTCAGACAGGAGCGGGTAGCGTACTGCGACAGGGGCGGAAGTTTGTTCCTGTCAGTGCCGGGCGCTTATATCCACATCGACAAACCGCCACCGAAGGCGCTCGAAAAAGCGATAGGGTCCATGTTCTCGGGTAGGCGTGCCCAGGTACTGCATGCGCTCCTGATGGATCACAAGGAATGGTTCGGCGTTGTTGCGATGGCGAATCGAGCCCAGGTGGCCGCCTCGACCGTGTCGGATGTGCTGGCAGGGCTGGAGCGATTCGACTGGCTGGAGAGTCGGGGGAAGGGGCCTGGAAAGGAACGGCTTCTGCGTGAACCTGGCGCTTTGTTGGATGAGTGGGCGAGACAGATCTCCATCGAGCGCGCGCCAGCAGTGCACAGGTACTACGTACCTGGGCACAATGCTGGTGCCTTGGCAGATCGGCTTGATGAGGTCTGCAAGGCGTATCAAATCTCCTACGCCCTCAGTTCCGAAGCGGCGGCACAACGTTACGCGCCGTTTTTGTCGAACGTGTCGCAGGTGCGCACTAGGCTACTGCCCGGTAATGACACCGACGACGCTCTCACGGAACTCGGTGCGCGCAATGTCCACGAAGGAGCGAACCTCGTGGTTATCGATACGAAATCGGCAGGGGAACTGCTGTTCCGCCAGCAGATCGACGGCGTCTGGTTGGCGAGTCCGATTCAGGTCTATCTTGACCTGCTGCGAGGTGAAGGTCGTGCCAAGGAAATGGCCGAACATTTACGTCGCGAAAGGATTGGATATTAATGCGCAAGCCTTCAACACTCGATGGCTACAGTGATCAGTGCACGTTAGATTGTGAACGCGTTCTCGTGACGTTGTTTCGGGGATTGGGGCCGTGGAAGGAGTCGGTCTACCTTGTCGGCGGCCTCACTCCGAGATACCTCGTCGCCGCCAGGCCGCCCATGGTGCCTGCGCACGCGGGCACCATGGATATAGATGTCGTCATCAATCTTCAGATCCTCGTGGACACAGACGCGTATCACACGCTGGAAGACAACCTGAAAAGAATGGGCTTCGAGCGTGCGGAGAATGACAAGAAGCAGAAGCTGTCATGGCGTTGGCAGACGCGCATGGAACATGGCGCTTTGATGGTGCTGGAATTGCTCACGGATGCTACCGAAATCGTGGGCGGAAAAGTCCAACCATTGCCTACGGATGGGACTATTTCGGCAATTAACATTCCGCACTCTTCGATCGTGTTCGATTTGCATCAGACTGCGGAGATACGAGCGGAGTTGCTAGGCGGGAACGGCATAGCAATCGAGACAATCAAGCACGCGAATCTTGTCAGTTTTACCTGCCTGAAGTCGTTGGCATACGACCAACGATTCGAGCGGAAGGACGCGCACGATCTCATTTATTGCATTGAGCATGCTCCCGAGGGTATGGACTCGGTGGCAGCAACCTTTCGGCAGGAACGGCATGGACAGCATGGTGCCGTTATTGAAGCGTCACTTTCAATTCTGCGGCGTCGCTTCGCTGCGGATGACGGCGTTGAGGGTTTCAGGAAAGATGGCCCTGTTGCGGTCGCCAGGTTCGAGGTTGGAGAGGGCAACGATCCAGAGCTGCGAGAAGCAAGGATCTTGCGTCAGCGGCAAGCGAGCGATGTCATAGAACAACTGCTTACGCGCATCGGCTGAATTGCGCGACGGTTGAAGTCTTCAAACCAGTGGCACGCATCGACTCGCCGTGGCGGGGCGTCTTGGGAATACGGGCGCTCGCGCTATCCAAGTATCGGTTGAAGCATTGACCGTCTGGCGCCGGTCGCATCCGATTCGCCGGCTTTCCATCAAGCCCGCGGCTGTCCATCCTGACGAAGCGCCTGCAAGTACGCGCAGAGCATATCGGCTATGCCATCGGCATAAATTTTGATTTCCGCCTTGGTCCGCCGGGTTTGGGAAAAGCTGCTGCCGACGGCGCTGAGCGTCGTGAAAATAAGATCGCCCGCCAGCTCGCGCGATGCAGCAGACACCTTCGGCAAGGTTTCCACCATGAAAGCATCGATCATCTGATCGCCTTCAGCCCGCGCTTGGCGCGCCTCGGGACTGTTGCGATAGAGCGGAGCCGCGTCATTGAGCGCACCGCGAACCTCGGCTTCTTCGCACTCGGAGCGAAGGAATGCATGTACAAGGGTACGCAATCGCTCCAAGGGAGGCGTACCGGCGTCTTCGAGGATGCTTCGCAGCATCCTGGTCGTCTGCATCCACTCATCGACCTGAAGGCGGAACAGGATCGACGCTTTGTTGGGGAAATATTGATAGATCGACCCGACGCTGACGCCGGCCTTATCGGCGACGCGCGCCGTGGTGAACCGGGTGGCGCCTTCCTTAACCAGAACCTGGACGGCCGCTTCCAGGATGGCAGCGACCAGTTCGGTCGAACGTGCCTGTTGGGGTTGCTTGCGCGAGGTGATTTGAAGGCGGCGGCGAGTGGTCATGGCGGTATGGCGGTGCAGGTCTCAAGGCACGTAATCCAGCCTTCGAAGGCATCCCGATATGCGACGGAACAATCGCATATTAGCGCGGTGTCGGCTAGCGGCTCAATCCTGAGCGATGGCCTGAGTGGGGGCTGGAGCCACGACCGCGAGATTTCGCGGGCGCGTCACCGGCGGCATCAACGGTCGCACATTGGCTGTCATGCCGATATCTGGCCGGGGTGGGGCCTGTCACGGCTGGGTCTTCGGATGAACGTTCCGGATCACAGCAATGCAGTCGATTTTCCTGACGGAAAACCTGACGCTTCTGCACACATCCCGACTTCGCCGCTCTGGCCGAATCGGTTAAATCGCCTTGTTTTCCAGGGATTTCCGGCAATTCTCAGTTCACCTCGGGCCGCCCCAAAACGCGAACTCCAATGCGAATTTTCAGTGCGACGGATTAACCATATTATTTCGTAAATGCGAATATTTAATCGCGTTTATAGGCGCTCAGCTGCAGGGCGCTTCACTTTCCAACCGTCGACTGGACAATTCCATGACTTCCACTCTCACCAACGCACCACTGGCGCTCTTGCTGGATCGCCTGTTCGAGCAGGCCGATCAGGCCACCAGCCCGGCAATGGCCGGCATTTCTCGCGAAGAACGCGAGCGCCTGATGCTCAGCAAGACCGAATACCTCGACTTCTATGGCCGCGCCAAGGACCTGTGGCTACCGGTTGCGCGCGAGACCGGCGTACTGCTGTACCAACTGGCACGCAGCACGAACGCGCGCAACATCATCGAATTCGGTACCTCGTTCGGAATCTCTACCTTGTATTTGGCGGCGGCGCTGCGCGACAACGGTGGTGGCCGCCTGATCGGCAGCGAGTTCGAACCGTCGAAAGTCGCCAAGGCCCGCGAGCATCTGGCCGAAGGGGGCGTGCAGGATTTGGTCGAAATCCGCGAAGGCGACGCCCTGAAAACCCTGGCCGCCGACCTTCCCGAGTCAATCGACCTGCTGCTGCTCGATGGCGCCAAGTCGATCTATTGCGAAGTTCTCGATCTGGTCGAGAGCCGTCTGCGGCCCGGCGCACTGATAGTCGCCGACAACGCCGACTACAGCCCGGAATATCTCGCGCGCGTGCGCTCCCCGGACATGGGCTACCTGTCGGTGCCGTTCGGCGAGGACGTGGAACTATCGATTCGATTGGCCTGAATCAACATCCAAACAACTGTCGATACCGCGTTGTACGCGTGACGTGATGCCTGCCCGCCTCCGGGCACGAGAGCGCGTCAGTGGAGCGGTCTCGTCCGCATGTTCGTGGATTAGTAGCCGTTCTGCCAAAAGATGCGCATCGCCTGCTCAACCGCCTTGATTCGGAGTCAGGGTCAAACCGGCTCCGCTCCAACCAGCACGGGAATTTCTGATAGTTCCCTTTCGAGCTCGACGACGGCCTTGGGCACCCACACGCCCACCGTGAATCTCCCGCCCACTTGCAGCCGCAATTGCGCTCTTCGACCTCGGAAGGCGACCTTCAGCATCGCTGGCGAGAAGGTCGGATGAAGAATGAACCAGACGAAATCGCCGAGCGCTATATTCTCCGAACGATCGGCTTCTACCGTAAGCAGGACATTCGTCAGGTGCCTGCCCCTGGCATTTTCAAAAGAGGCTGTTAAATGAAAGCCGCCACGGCTCGCCTCTCCGCCGAACCGTCCTTTGTTGGGATCGTCGTCGGGCCCTGGAGGGCGTTCGTGGGCGGGCAACATTGCGTATTCATATTCTGTCGGGTCCGTCGACCGCTCGGCGGCGAAAGATTGGGACGCGGTCGGGTCTTCGCCGATGAAGGTGATTTGTCTCGCGCTTATCTGCCCGTCAAATATGACGAGCGTATCTTGTGGGCGCAACTTCCCGGAGGGGCGCCGATGAGGCACGAGTACCTGGCGTTCCTGCAGCGCTGCCTGATCGCGCGCAAGCCATGTGAACGTCGGGCCGGCCCCGCGTTGTAGAGGAAGCTCGCGATACCAGCGGTCGTAGAGCCGGCGGAACCTTGTCAAGGCGGTGGACTCTTCATCGGGCCGAGTCATTTTCAGGTAATCGGATATTCCCGCCGCCATCTCCGCGAAAAGCTGGTTCGTGTAGCGGAAGTAGGGGGATCCCGTTCCCTGCGCCTCCGCCAGAAAGCCAATCGCCTTTGATACGGCTTCGTACTGCGTTTCGGCTGAGTCGTCGCCCGCCAAGGCTAGCGTCTGGCTTGCTCGGATAACGTGGGCGTCGAACGCCCAGCCGGCGCGCTCGGTAAGCGCTTGCGCCCAGGCCGGATCGATGTGCCGGAATATCTCCGGAAAGCGGATCGCCAGCAGCCCGACGAGAATGGCGCCCCAGGGATCGGCATCTTTATCGAGCAGTGCGAGGGGATTGTTTGTGCCAAGCACATCGTTGCGAACGGCGGTGGCCTCGGCAGAGGTTCCGGCATCCAATGTCCTCAGTAGTGCTCGCAGTTTCGAATCGATCGGCACGACGCGCAGTTGGAGATCCGCAGGCTCAAAAGGCGGAGCAACCAATGTGATCCGAGTCCCGCCGCGATAGAGTGGGAGCAGGCATCTTTCGATGCGCCTCCGCTCGATCGAGATGGATAGCCTGACGCGATTACCGGCCCACGGATCGAGGTGTTGAGGTTCCGGGATTTCGATTTCCAGTCGTCCGTAAAACAATTCCATGCGCGATTGGCCGCGAAATATGCCAAAAGACTCACGTTCGTTCTTTTCTTCCGACAAGCCGATCGATACGCGCCTTTTCTCCTGAGGCCGGATGCCCTCGATGGGCTGCTGGAGCCATGGATCGCCAAGGCCCTCGCCAGGAGTCTCGGGGATCGCCTCACTTAGAAGAATCGCATCCTGGTTCTCCAGAATATCGTCGCTCAACGAAGAGGGTACCTCCGAGAGCGCTTGCTGATTGCTCGAATCGAAGAAGCTCGTATTGCTGCCAGAGGAAGAGAGCGATGAAAACGTAGGCAAAACGACCGTATTGGCCTGTCCGTTCTCGATCTTGAACACGACGGATTGTGGCGCGACACCGGTAGGGGCGATTTCAGCCGAATATATGCCTGGCTTGAGATCGTCCTGTTGGAAGCTGCGGTTGTCGGGCGTGGCGATCCAATTGGCGATAGTCTCGCCTTCGCCCGTGATCCGGACGGTTCCGACCGACAAATCACCTGGTGCTTCGAAGTGCAGGCTGGTTTTCATGGTACCGACACCCACTGGTCGAACAACGGTTCCTTAGGCAGGAACAGAAGCGGGTAGTGAACCTTGCCCTGGACCGCGATGGCATAGAGCACGTCGCGGCCGGGAGGAACCGTGGTGGACCAAGCGCTGGGGTCGCCCGCCGCCCGGTTCTTGAGCCATGGTGGTGCAGGATCGGTTTTTGGGCTGATGACGAACGTGTAGTGGCGCATTCGGTCTGGTGGATCCGTCATGATCACGAGCGGCAGCTCGAACCCCTCGGGATAGACGACCGGGAGTGGGTCCGTCTGGGCGACGGCGTGGTATGGCTCGAACGGCAGGTCGTCCCAATGATCGAAGAACACGCGACGCAGCGATTTGAGGTCTCCGAGCAGATCACGGCTGCAGACGCTCCATCCATGATGAGACCAGCGCGCGGACGAACCATTGAGGCCTTTGAGCGCCGCCAGGGTGAATCGGCCGAATTTGAGGTCGCTGCCTGGCTTGTCCGTTCCTTCGTATGCAAGCGCTTCTTCGGCCGCCGCGCACAGCAGCGCGACACGATTGTGAGGGGAGCCGGCCGGAGATACGTTGAAAAAGCGACAGTCCTGCTCTTTTCTTGCAATTTCCAGTTTGGGAACGAATTCTCCGCACGCGTCGGAAAGCAAAACCGCGGCGGCCACGGTAGGCTTCTTTCTGAGTGCATAGGCTAAAAGGCTGACGTTGACATGAGACCAGATATTGTGGTCTTCCTTGTTCAGGTCATCGAGAAACAACACGGGTTCCTGCAGGTACGAGGCTCCGTGGCCGCAGCAGTAAAAGAACGCGTGGCTTCCTTGATCGGATAGTCTTTGGATCCATCGTTGACCCGCGGCCAGAACATTGACGAACGATGCCGACTCGACCGGGCCTCTAGTCCATTGGTATCGATGGTCGGGATCGGCAGGATCCGAGATCAGGACCTCTAGCGTGGAGAGGGGGGCGGCCAGCCTGTCCTGGTTGTCGAGCAGCCAGTCGCACATGAGCTTGGCGCTGTCGGCCGCGCTGGGAAGGTCGGGGACGCCACGCAAATCATCGCGGATACCGCGATTCTCTTTGGCGTGTGGGTATTCCCCGACGCCAAGGACGAAGGCATGGGTCTTGGGACCTGTAATAGGTCGATCCAGTAGTAGCCTCATCTATGTCCTCGCAAGACATCGACTTTCTGAAGGTGTGCGCGCGAGCGGACATAGAATTGCGGCCGCTGAAAATACGTCGAATGCGCTTCGGTGATCCCGGTTACGGAGTTGAAAGCGAGATCGACCGCGTCTTTGAATATCATGTTTGTCCTGAACGCGAGCGGGTCGATCGGATCGAAGACATTGAGCCAATGCTTGACGCAATCGGGCTTGCGGCGAGGTGGATGCTTCGCGATGAGATCGAGGGCAGCAAAGAGGCCAGGCTGCGACCCGACTGTCAATAGCGCGTCGACGTCGATCCCGTCTGGAAGGCCGGCAGAGCCGGGATCTGCCAACATATCGACGAGGATGACGCCGCCCATGCTATGTCCGACGACGACGAGAGGGCCGTCGCCAGCCTTTGCTTCGGCATGGGCCTGGGCGAGCGCCTGAGCGACCGCGTCGCGGATGCGCTGGCGCTGGTCGCCATCCTTGAGATAAACGAAAACGTCTCCCATGAACAAGCCAACGGCGGGACTGAGCTTTCCTCTGACAGCGCCAAAGCCAAGTGTTGATGCCGCATTTCGCACGCGATTCGTAACGGCCGACACTGCAGCTCGTACGGGATTGTTTATGCCGAGGGGCGTGACCCCCCCTGCGCGGAGTTGGTCCGCAATCATTCCCGGACTAGCGTCGCCAGAGAAAGCGGTGGCCGCCTTATCCGACGAGATGAGTTCGGCCGCCCTGCGAAACGCCTGGAGCTCTTCAGGCTGAAGTTCCCGGGATTCTTGTGCGGCCAGGTCTGCTATCTGGGAGCAGATCGCGTCGAGCGCGGCCACTGGGTCTTGTTTTCCTAGGGCGCCGATGGATACAGTCGATGCGCTGATTTCTTCCTGTCCACCCACGGGTCCCCCGCCGCCTGATCCCGGCGTTGAACCGATATTGAGAGAATACGTTGGTACTCCTTTATCGGTTTCGAAGACGCTTGCCGGAATGACCGGGACGTGCTGGCCCCACATGGGAGAGTGGATCTTGAGATTGAGATCAGTGAAGAGCAGCTGTCTGAAAAGCTTGTCTCTGTTTTTTTCCGCTGCTCGATACTGGGGTGTGTCGCGCGTTGCGACCCCATGAACGAAAACCAGTTGCGCCATGCTTCTCCCCTTGGATCCACACGTCTGTACA
Organism: Bordetella sp. LUAb4; assembly: GCF_021325795.1. GTDB lineage: Bacteria > Pseudomonadota > Gammaproteobacteria > Burkholderiales > Burkholderiaceae_B > Bordetella_C. The sequence continues at coordinate 18,538 of NZ_JAHPZX010000007.1, forward strand.
AGCAGTCGTTTGCAGTGTAGTCGTCAAACCTGAAAGATCAAACGGCAGAGTGGGCGCGGGTAAGCCGGTCGATGGTAACTCGTTGGTCTAGAGCGAAAGTCGCAGTCCCTTACGCCTCTGCTGACAGCTGCTGCCGCATCGTTGATCGCCGGCCGCATAAGCCGCATTCGTCAAGAGGGGGTCCGGCGGATGCCTACGATCACTGGGCGCCTACTGGCAAGAACTGCGCCGCACCGCGCTCACTTAGGCGCATACCGTCGCACTATGTGGTCTATCCCCTCACCGAGCCTGGAATGAAGTTCGCTCAAATCGAACGGCTCGCCTGTACCGATGTTCAGCACTCGTCTTCCGTTCAAAGCCGAGGGGCCTTGCGCGTCTGATAGAGCGCGCTGCTCGGAGATGTGGAAGCCGTTGACCTCATTGATCATGATCTGCGTAAATTCGTGGCCATTGTGGTTGAACTTTCCGATCGATTCGACTTGAAAGGCGATCCCCATAGGCACCAGGTGTTCGGCTTCTTCTTCAGGATCTTCGGCAAACGGAGAGATAGGTTTGGCGCTAGGCGCGTTGGGGGCTATGAAGTAGGCGGTTTGTATGATTTTTCCGCTCTCCAAAGCTTCTGAGAATTCAGTCAGAACATACGGATTTTCTGTAAAGGAAAGGAAATCTTGACTGATCAGTACGTCACCCACCTCTAGCCCAGAGTGAGGGTATTGATCGGTCGTTTCCGTCGTTACTGCACGATAAATCTTGAGGGGCGGCTTAGTCTTTGATCTGCTCGGCAATGCCTCGATCGCTGTTTGCAGGTGTAGCGCCAGGGATTTCGTGTCGGAAATCTCCTGAGAAGTCGCCCCTTGTTCTGAACCCTCTCTAAGGTAACGGTTTGGCTGGCTGCTCTCAAGGGTATAAGTTTGAATGGCCGCGCTCAGTTGCTCTGATTCGTAATGGCCGCGTTTTGCCTCATCGAATTCGTACGCTCCTTCCTCGATTTCTTCGTGTGTGGCATCGATGTCTTCTTCTTGACTCTCAAGTGCCGCTGTCGACCTCTCTTGCTTTTTTTCGTTGAAGTCAGCGTTGGACAAACGATCCAGATCGATCAGAAAGTCCAGTAGGTCAGGGTCTATGGTTGCGGGCTGCGCGCCAGCCGAGCTGCCCGGCAGAGTAGTTTCCGAAATCGAAGCGAGTTTCGCGCGCTTCATCGGCGGCGAGTCATCACTATCTTCTCCGACCAAACCCGCAAGATCCCGCCGCGTGATCGGATTATTTCCCACCATGCAGTACAGGTTCAGCCCATCCACGGTGCCGGCCGGATCCGTGCTGACCCACCTCCCGATCCAGGGTTGGTAATAGCGCAAACCGTAGTAGTACAGCCCTGCCGCATCGCGTTCCTTGCCCGAGTAGCGGATGGTTTTGTACGTGGCTTCGCTGGTACTGCGCGACGCCCACACTGCCGTGCCACCGTAGGGGTAATACTCCTCTTGCGTGATGACCGCGCCCTGGTCATCCGTCTCGATCTGGCAGGAGCCTTGCCGCTCGCGGTACTGATAGCGCAATTGCCGGTTGGCGATATCCGATGGTTTGTTGGCTGTCCAGTTAAGCACCCGCGCGCCGTCATCGAGCACGATCACTTCCAACGCTTCATTACCGCTGACGCGTAGCTCCAAGCCCGGTAGGTAGATGGCGTCGGCGGACTGCTGCATCGCTCCGCTTGTCTGCGCAAATGCGGTCTTGCGCACGCGCTGGCCATCGCCGCCGTAGGCGTAGCTCTCGCGATTGAATGCCGCGGGGTTCGTCGACCCGTTCTTGCTCGTCACCAAGCGCTGCAACTGGTTCAGGCCTGTCCAGCGCATTGGTTGCAGCGAGTTGCCGTCCAGGCAGTTGGCGTTGCCGGCGGCGTCAAAATAGGTCCCTACCGTCGCGGCCGTCACGCTCTGGGCATTGGCATTACTGACGGCGCGGTTGCTGGTGGCGGCCACGGTCATGTTGCGGGTGGGCAAGCTGTTGCCCGGCGCGATCTGCGTCAGGTTGCCGCCCAGGTCATAGGCGTAGCGGCGGGTATAGGGGCGGTAGTTGGCCACATTCAGTGGCGCAAATGCCTGCGGCGAGTCGGTGCCGGACGGCGTGCCGGCGGCGTTCTCGCGTCCGCTGGCGCTAATGAGTTGATAGAGCGCGTCGTAGGTGTAGGTGCGCGCAGCGCTGACGGCGCGGTTCTTGAAGAAGGCGATGGCTTGGGCGCCATCGTTCAACGTAGTGACGTTGCCCACCGGATCGTAGGTGTAACTCAGATCCTGCAGGACGGTCGTGCTTGCCCCCATCCCCCGAGTCACCTTGATGGTCAGCACGCGCTGGGTCGTCTGCGGCTCGTAGCTGTAGCCAGTGGTCACGCCATTGGCGTCGACCTTGCTTTCCATCTGGCCACTGGCGGTGTAGGTGGTGGACGTGGTGACGTGCGTGATCTGGCCGCCATTTGGCGTGACCGAGCTTGCGTTTTTGCGTCCGGCAATATCGTAGCTTGTGTTTTGCAAATGTCCTTTGGCATCGGTCTGGCCGAGAACCTGGGACAGGGCGTTGTACGCCCAGCTTGTTGCGTAAACCGAGGTCGTCCCGGCAGTCAGCGTAGCTGGCCAGTGTGCGACGGCCTCATCGGTCCAATCGCTGGTGGCTTCCGCTGGCAACAGCGTGCGGTCTTGTCGCTGGGGCGCGCCTGGCACGGTGTAACCTGCCCCGCGAGTGTCGAGCAGGCCGGCCGTGTCGTAGCGCTGAACGACCTGGCCGCGCTGGTTCAGGTTGCGCGCATCGGTCTTGTCGCTAGCATCGTAGCGGGCCGCCGGCGTTGCGGCATCGCCATGGATCCAACGCTCGCGCACGGCCGGATCGCTCTTGCCTTCAAGCGTCTCGGTGCGCGTCAGGGGCCGGCTCAGGGCGTCGTAGGTGAACTGCTGGATCGTGCCGCGGGCATCGCGTTGCCGGATCGGACGGCCAGCGATGTCGTTGAAGGTCTGGGTCTGGCCGGCATCGGCGCTGACAGTCTGCAGCACGTGGCCCGAGAGGGTAGGCGTGTGCTGGAAATTGAGCGTGAGCGAGCCCTGGGCAAAGAAGCGGGCATCCTGCGAGGACGCGGACTGGCCTAGGGCATTGAAGGCGTTGCACTCGACGAGCTGGGCCGCGACCTCGTCCGGCACGCTGCGGTTATAGCGCAGGGTGCGTACCGCCAGGCCGCGGTTGTCGTGCACCCGAATCAGGGGAGTACCAGAGTAAACGTTGACCGACGCCATAGACTCGTAGAGCTCGAATGATACGAACCCGCCTCAAGTCGGCTGATCCGGTTGGTGTACCTCTCGTGGGAGAGTGCGAGGCCGTGATGCAAGAGGATTGTCAGGTTTTTACGCAGTGCTGTCTACATGGTAAGGATCGGTTGGTCGCGAGCCTGTCGGCAGGCGCATGTACCCGATCCGAAACTCGGCATTTTCATCATGAAAATATTCAAAAATTCGACAGGCCGCTCGCCGACGGAACGGGCTTGCCGTCCGGGTCGTTCAGCGTGAAAGCGGGGGCCTTGTCGCCGGCCTTCAGCGCCTTCCGCGCAGGGCTGCACGTGATCCCGCATCTGCCAGGGTGTTGACGCGGCGCTATGCCTGCGTAACGCAGGCCTTCGACTTCATTGCAGCGATCCCCAACGTGTCACGGCCGGTTCGGCGCTGGCCCATTTCCAGGCGCTTTGATCGAAGCACGCGGTGGCGGTGAACCATTGCTCGGGCGCCGCGGGCGTGTCGCCGTCTTGTACGGAGAAAGCGAACTCCTTGCAGGACGCGAGCACGGATGAGAATTCGCGGGTGACGCGGACCTGACCGTGACCATTCTCCACCGGCAGGAAATGTTTGATCTTCCATGTGGCGCTGCCGTCCACCGGCAGGCGGCCCGCGGTCTCGGCGATGAGCTTTTGCTGGTCCGCATGCATATTCTTCACGAAGCGATTGACGGCCTCGTCCGTGGCTGCCTGCACCGTAATACCTACCCCCAATCCCACGGCGGGGTTGGCCGTGAATGTGCCCGAGGCCACTGCGGCAACCGCGCCACTGGCGGCTCCGATCGACGAGCAGCCGCTCGTCACGGCCACGACGCAGCCGCATATGGCAGCGAGGAAGTACGCCATGGCGCGGCTGCCCGTGTTGCCGGAATGCCCTCCGCCCACGCCGCTCACTGCAATGAACCCCAGCGGTCGGTGGATGGCTCGGCCGACGCCCACTTCCACGTCTTGCCGTCCCGGCACACCGATGCCACGTAAAACGCGCTCGATGCGGCCGTATCCTTGGTCGCGTCGTGTTCGACGGAAAATACGATTTCCTTGCAGTCGAGCGCGCCAGTACTGATCTGACGGCTTACTGTCACGCGGCCATGCGCGTCGTCCTCGATGGGAAACGAGTGGTTGACCGACCAGGGCGCAATCGCGCCTTGTTTTAGCGGACCCGCAACGCTGGCAATGCTGTTCTGCGTATTCTGGTGAACGACTCGTTCTGAGTATTGGACGCCGGCCTTGGCCAGCGCCAGCGCGCCCAGGCCGATCCCGGTCGCAACCGCCGCATTGTTCGTGACGCGCGATGCGAGCAAAGCGCCGCCGACACCGGCTCCTGCTTGGGCACCTTCCGAATACAGAGAGCTGCATGCAGTGCAAACAGCGCTCATCAAGCCCGCGAGCATGACGAGTGAAGTCAAGCGGATCCAGTCCGTGCCTGCCGCCAATCGCTTGGCGCTCCGCTGATTTGCCGTGATAACCGGCTCAATCGCCGGTGACGCTAGGGATGAAGAGTGGACGTGTACTTGCATTTCCTGCTCGGCCTGAATGGCCGGATTTTCTACTACCAATTCGCCGGCGCGCCTGTTTAGCGCGTTTTTTCTGGGACGAATTGTGCCCGACAACCTATCAACGGCTTACAAGGAAAATGCAAGAAAATGCAATGTAACTGGGCTGGGGCTGGTTCAAGTTGCTCGGGGACGGCCGGCTTTGAATGTCCGTGAGCGAACGAGACCGGCCGCTTCTGTTCAGGGACCTTGCCGGTTCGTACACTATGCTGTCGGCTTGCCAGGGCAGAGGACTACGCAATGACCGAATTGGAACAGCAGCTGAGGTTTCTAAAAGAGATCGATCGTCTGAAAAGCATTATGCGGCAGTCGCCGTTGCTGGATCAGAGTCGCAAGGAAAATTCGGCGGAGCATTCCTGGCACTTGGCGATGTATGCCATGGTGTTGAACCAGTACGCCGCCGGGACCGTAAATACGAATCGGGTCATTCAGATGCTGTTGCTGCACGATGTCGTCGAGATCGACGTGGGCGATTTTCCGATACACGGTGGATCTTCGCTGGAAGTGCAGGCCGAGCAAGAATCGAAAGCCGCGGCACGTTTGTTTGGATTATTGCCGCCGTCGCAGCGCGATGAATTCATCGGTTTATGGCATGAGTTCGAGAATGCGGAGACAGAAGACGCGAAGTTCGCCAAGGCCCTGGATCGGTTTCAGCCTCTCCTTATCAATGTGTTCACGGGCGGCGGCACCTGGGCGGAGAGCGGCGTTTCCCTGGACCAGGTTTTCGCCCGATATGGTCCCGCGATCAAGTCCGGGGCGCCGGAGCTATGGGCCCTCTGCGAGCGGTGGGTAATTCGCCATTTTAGAATCGAGGGTGGCCTGTCGCCGTCGCAGTGAGTGGGCGGCGGTATCGGCGCACAACTGGGGCGCGGGGCACGGTAAACCGCCGGACCCCCTAAGCTGTTTCCTACAGCACCATCGTTTCAAGCGGCGGATTCAGGTATCGGCCGGGCGTGGTACCCAGGTGACGTTTGAACATGGCGATGAAAGCACTGGGGTTGTCGTAGCCCAACTCAAGCGCCACGGACGTCACCGGTATTCCGGTCGCCAGTAATTCAAGGGCACGCAGCAGGCGCGCACGCTGGCGCCATATCGTGAAGGTGAGGCCGGTTTCCAGCGTGAATCGGCGGCTGAGCGTGCGCGTCGTGACGTGCGCCCACTCGGCCCAGGCTTCCAATGTCCGCTCATCGGCCGGCGCGTCGGCCAGCTTCCTGGCAATGCGCACGAGACGGTCATCCTGTGGCATGGGTAGGTGGAATTGATCGATGGGACTTTGTCCGATCTCGTCCAGAATGACCGCAACCACATTTTCCTGAGCGGATGAAAGCGCACCCAGCTCCCATTGCGAAGCGCGCAGCACGGCCTCGCGGAGTAATCCCGATACGGCAAGCGCCCGCGGTTGCGCAGGCAGCTGCGTGCAATGGCGCGCGGCGACATAGACGGCCCAGCCCGCGAACGGCCCGTGGGAGTGCGCGCAATGAGTGTGCGAAGGCGGAATCCACACCGCGCGGGTCGTTGGCATCACCCATGCACCCGCGATGGTACGCACGCTTAGCAAACCGGAAAAAATACCCAGCAACTGACCCGACGGATGATGATGGGGCGCCGATTCACGGGGCGTGTCCTGGCGTCCAGCCAAGGCAATGATCGGTGGATCGCTATCATCCATCCGCTGTGCGCGGTCCATTTTCTGCAGCATCTGGTCGGACTGTGGCATGGCGTCAATGAGCTATGGAATGTCCTGAATAGTCTATCATCGCCATCAAGCCTGCAATTACCATGGGGGCCATCGACTTGCAGGAGCCCACCATGTCCTTGAATGCCGCTGATCTCGATCAGCTATACCAAGCCCCGTCGGACGCGATCGTCAAGGGTGTGATGCCGCGTCTTCTGCCGTTTCACATCGCTTATCTCAAGGTCGCCAGCTTCTTTTGCCTGGCAACGGGCAGCAGCGAAGGGCTGGACGCGTCGCCGCGGGGCGGTGAACCGGGTTTCGTACGGGCGCTGGATGAAAAGACGGTCGCGTTCGCGGATTGGCCCGGTAATAACCGTATTGCTTCTCTGCGTAACCTGACGGACGACGATCGCGTCGGCATGCTTTTTCTCTTCCCCGGCCTGGAAGTCTTCATGCGCATTAATGGTCGCGGTGCGATTTCCACGGCGCCAGGCTTACTCGCGAATCTCGCCGAAGGCGGCAGGTCGCCCAAAACCGCCATCGTGGTCCACCTGGATGAAGTGCTGTTTCATTGCGGCAAAGCAATAAACCGGGCGAAGTTGTGGAGCGAGGATGCCAGGCTCGACCGCCGCAGCGTGCCCTCGCTCGGCGAGATGAAAGCGGTGATGACCGGCGACGCCCCGGCAAAAGTCCAGACCATGGACGACGCGTATTACCAGGCCGTGCGCAATAACCTCTACTGAAACGACAAGCGCAAACGGACGACGCTGTCCCAAACTCCGGTTCTTCTGGCACTATCGCCATTCCCCGTCCCGCGAATCAGGAGCGCTGTATGAATCGACTTACCGCCAAGGATTTCTCCCCGGAACTGCTCGAGCTTTACGACTTCTACGTTCATGGCCGGATCAGCCGTCGTGATTTCCTGGATCGTGCGGCCAAGTATGCGGTTGGGGGGCTTACCGCCGCCGGGATCCTGGCTTCGCTGAGTCCCAATTACGCGCTGGCGGAGCAGGTGTCGTTTACCGATCCCGACATCGTCGCGGAATACATCCAATACCCGTCACCCAATGGTCATGGCCAGGTGCGCGCCTATCTGGTGCGCCCGGCCAAGGCGAACGGGGCGGTACCCGGTGTCGTGGTCGTGCACGAGAACCGCGGTTTGAATCCCTACATCGAGGATGTGGCGCGACGCACGGCCAAGGCCGGCTTCATCGCCCTGGCGCCCGATGGCCTGAGTTCAGTAGGGGGCTATCCTGGCAATGACGATCAAGGCCGGGATTTACAGCAGAAGGTCGACCCGCAAAAATTGATGAACGATTTCCTCGCCGCCGTCGATTATCTGCAGGCCAGCAAGCTGACCACCGGGAAGGTGGGTATTACCGGCTTCTGCTATGGCGGCGGCGTCGCCAACGTGGCGTCCGTGGCCAATCCCAAGCTTGCCGCGGCGGTGCCGTTTTATGGGCGTCAACCCAAGCCGGAAGATGTATCGCGCATTCAGGCGCCGCTATTGTTCCACTTCGCCGAAACCGATCCAAACGTCAATGGCACCTGGCCCGCCTACGAGGCTGCCCTGAAATCCGCCGAAAAGACGTATGAGGCGTACGTCTATCCGGGCACCAACCACGGCTTCCACAACGATTCGACACCGCGCTACGATGAGAAAGCAGCCACATTGGCGTGGGATCGCAGCATCGCGTGGTTCAAGCGCTATCTGGCCTGACCCTGACCGCTCAGCGGCCAGAGCATCCCCGGCGAATGCGCGGCGTGCCCGCATTCGCCAGATTCATTTTCCGGACACTGGGGAAATCGCATGGACAAGAACCCTGCGGCCACGCCCGCGGCTTCGGCACAGGATCGAGCGGTGCAAACGCTGGATACGATCCGCAGCTATCACGCCCATATCTATTTCGATAACCAGGCACAGCGCCAGGCAGCCGAGGCCCTGCGCGACGAAATCGCCCAGCGCTTTCCCGTGCTTCTCGGCCGCTGGCACGACACGCTGGTAGGCCCGCATGCGCGGCCCATGTATCAGGTGGCGTTCGCCCCCAGTGAATTCGCGCGCTTCGTGCCCTGGCTGTTGATCAATCGCCGTGGCTTGGTGGTGCTGGTACATCCCAATACGGGGCGCCCCAGAACCGACCATCTGGAACACGCGCTGTGGATGGGGGAGGTTCTGGATATTCAAAATGCCCAGCGCCTGCCCGATGCCGCGGGACCGGAACCCGCCATCGAGCCCAACACCCAGCCCACCGTGGCACCTTGAAGACGCATCGCAACATGAGCATGGCTCATTTTGCGATGAATGAATGTCGTTCAGATTCCTGCGGCGCTCGGTAGAATCCGCGGCACCCGAGGATAGAGGGTCCGTTGTCGTGGTCGCGCAAAACGCGACCCCATGGTTACGCACGCGTGCCCCCGCACGCAGCGGGGCGCACCCGTTCGCTCGGCGTAACAGGACTCTGGATAGACGTAATGAAACAGGCAGTACAGCAGGAAACATTGTCGGCCAGCGGTAATCGCTGGTATTCCGACCTGACCCCCATGCATTGGCGGGTACTCAAGGCCAGCTTTCTCGGCTGGATCTTCGACGGCTATGAAGCACTGGTGCTGGTCATCGTCATGGCGCCCATGCTGCATTCGGTATTGACGCCGGCACAGGCCGCATCGACGCCTGTCTACGCGGGCCTCGTCATCGGTATCACGCTGCTGGGCTGGGGCATCGGCGGTCTTGTGGGCGGCGTGCTCGCCGACTACATCGGCCGTAAACGCGTCATGCTGTGGTCGGTGTTTTTATACGCCGTGCTCTCGGGCCTTACCGCGTTTTCCCAATCGTTCTGGATGCTGTGCGTCCTGCGTTTCGTGACAGGCTTGGCGATGGGCAGCGAATGGAGCACCGGCATCGCACTGCTTTCTGAAACCTGGCCGGAAAAGGCGCGGGCCAAGGGCGCGGGTTTCCTGCAATCCGGCATGGGATGGGGCACGCTGGTCGCTGCCGTCGTGTGGTATTGGCTGTCGTCGATCCAGCCCCTGGGCGCGGATACGTGGCGTCTGATGTTTCTGCTTGGTGCGATTCCCGCGTTCTTCGTTCTCTATATTCGCCGCGGTGTGAATGAGTCGGAAGAATGGCTGAACGCGGTGCGCGAAAAGCGCTGGAGTGTGACGGGCAGCGAGAACGCCGCGAATGCGCCTGTTGTATCGGATCAGCGGCCATTCACGCTCACGCAACTGTTTGCCGACCCCGCGGCCCGTCAGCGTTCGCTATTGCTTCTGGCGCTGTCGTTCGTGACTATCGTGGGTTGGTGGGCGATTTCCAGCTGGCTGCCCGCCTACACGGTATCGATCGCGAAAGCGCAAGGCCTGGCCGACGCGGCCGCCTGGGGCTCGCGGGTTTCGATCATCTACACGGTAGGTGCCATCGTGGCCTACCTGGTGACGGGCTTCGTCGTGGACGCCATCGGCAGGCGCGCATTCATTTCACTTACGTTCCTGGGCTGCCTCGTCAGCACGTTCGTGACGTACCGTCTGACGGACAGCGTGGAGATGATGGCGGTCATCGCACCCATCAATGGTTTCTTCACGCTTGGTTTCGCCTTCGCCTGGATGGCGATTTATCCCGGCGAACTGTTCGGCGTGACGGTGCGCTCGACGGCGATCAGTTTTGTGTTCAACGCGGCGCGGCTGGTGGCGTGGATGTTCCCGATCATCGCGGGAAACCTGATCACTTCTTTTGGTGGCGTGGCGCAGGCCGCGCTGGTGATGGGATCGGTTTATGTGCTCGGCATCGTGCTGCCCTGGTTCCTGCCGGAAACGCGCGGGAAAGGCATGCCGCGATGACGCCGGTGGGATGCCTGTCCTTATCGGGCGCGCCATCGACGAATTCCAGGACGCCAGGCTCAAGCTTCTGCCGCGTCAGTTTTCAGCTGTAAGGAATGATCATGAAGAATATTCTGCTACCGACCTCGCTGGTCGGCTCCTATCCCCAACCCGATTGGTTGATCGATCGCCAGAAACTGGCCGGCCGATTCCCGCCGCGCGTCCGGGCCACCGAGCTGTGGCGGGTGCAGCCGGAATTCCTGGAACAGGCGCAGGACGACGCGACGCTGCTGGCGATTCGCGACCAGGAGCGCGCGGGCCTGGACATCATCACCGATGGCGAGATGCGCCGCGAAAGTTATTCGAACCGTTTCGCTACCGCCCTGGAAGGGGTGGATATGGATAATCACGGAGAGGCACTGGATCGCAGCGGCCATCCGAATCCGGTGCCGCGTGTGATCGGGCGTATTCGCCGCCGGCATGCGGTGGAAGCGCGCGACGTAGCCTTCTTGCGCGCCAATACCGATCGTCTGATCAAGATCACCGTGCCCGGTCCGTTCACGATGTCGCAGCAGGCGCAGAACGATTTCTACGACAGCGAAGCGGAGATGGCGCTGGACTACGCCGAAGCCGTGAATGCGGAGATCCGCGACTTGTTCGCCGCCGGCGCGGACATCGTGCAGATCGACGAACCCTATATGCAGGCACGTCCGGAGAAGGCGCGCGAGTATGGCCTTGCGGCGGTCAATCGTGCGCTGGAAGGTATTACCGGCCGCACGGCGCTGCACATCTGCTTTGGTTACGCCGCGGTCATTCATGCGCGTCCGTCCGGCTATTCTTTCCTGCCTGAACTGGCGGATTGCTGCGTGCATGAGATCTCCATCGAGACCGCGCAATCGTCGCTGGATACGGCAGTGCTGGAAAAGCTGCGTGGCAAGACGATCATCCTGGGCGTGCTGGATCTGTCGGAGCCCACTATCGAGACGCCCGACATCGTGGCTGCCCGCATCCGTCGCGCGTTGCCGCACGTGGATCCGGAGAACGTCATCATCGCGCCCGATTGCGGCCTGAAGTACCTGTCGCGCGAAGTGGCCTTCGGCAAGATGAAAGCGATGGTGGACGGGACGGATATCGTTCGCCGCGAGATCAACGGCGCGTAGTTCGACACGGCGTCCCTTGTCTTGAAGCCAGCCCCGCATCGATGCGGGGCTTTTTTTCGTTCGTTGTGGCCGTGTATCACCCCTGTTTTGAGCGTTGATTCCCCGCCTCGACCGGGCCTCTTTGGTGCGCCTGAGGCAACACTGCGCGTCCGTCGGCAAGCCTACCGCCCCGAGCCTTGGCTATCTACGATGACGACATACGGCTTTGCGCCGTGATCGTCGCCCGACCGATCCGGCGCGGGTTATCGAGTCGCCCCTTGGAGATTTTCATTCATGCCTAGCCTGAACAACGCTTATATCCCCGGTAAAGCCACCCCCAACGAACTGGTGCCGTCGCGTTACGCGCTGAATATCGGCGCCATCGAGGTGCTGGTCATCAGCGACGGCGTGTTGCCGCTACCGGCGGTGACGATGTCCACCAATGTCGAGCCGGAAGATCGATCCGCCTGGCTGGAAGAGATGTTCCTGCCGCCGGATGGATTCGATTGGCCTTTGAACGTGATGGTGGCGCGCAGCGGCGAGCAGACCATTCTGATCGACGCGGGCCTGGGCGGGGAGTTTCCCGGCTTTCCGCGCGCCGGACAAGTGCCGCTGCGACTGCAGGCAGCCGGCATCGATCTGTCGTCCGTGACCGATCTGGTGATTACCCACATGCATATGGATCACGTCGGCGGCCTGCTGGTCGACGGCATCAGAGAGCAGTTTCGCCCGGACCTGCGCATCCACGTGTCGGCATCCGAGGTCGCCTTCTGGGCCGCGCCGGACTTCACGCACACCGACATGCCGGAAGCGGTACCGCCCGTGCTGAGGTCGGCCGCCACGCGCTTCTTGAACGACTATCGCGAGCAGATCCGGACGTTCGAGAAAGAATACGAGGTTGCGCCGGGCGTGACGGTCTGTCTCACTGGCGGCCACACGCCGGGGCATAGCGTGGTTCGTTTGGCGTCGGGCGGTGACAAGCTGACATTCGCCGGCGATGTCGTGTTCCCGGTCGGCTTCGACCACCCGGATTGGCAGAACGGCTTCGAACATGACCCCGAAGAGGCTGTGCGCGTGCGTCTCGGTCTGCTGCGGGAAATGGCGGAGACCGGAGCGCTGCTGGTGGCGACGCACATGCCGTTCCCTTCCGTTGGCCGAGTGGCGATCAATGGCGATGCATTCCGCTGGGTGCCGGTGTTCTGGGATTACTGAGCGCTGCACGCCCGGCCATCTGAACCGGCTTTTGCGCGGCGTCGATGCAGCGGCGCTGCAAGCGCGGCTTCCCGCCGCCGCCTTGCATTTGCCGGTTCAAATGCTATCTTCCAGGAAGTCGCAAGCGCGCGCGGGTGTTTTACCGAGCTGCCGCGCGGCAGACGCGGCACCGCTGGCGTTGGTGCCCATGCCTATATCCTGGAGACTTTTTCATGACCGCTTTCGCTTTTCCGCAGTTGCGTGCCGCGCTGAATGGTATTTCCGGCATCCTGGTGACGCCTTTCGATGAGCAGGACCAGTTGGCGCCGCACAAGCTCGCGCCCATCGTTGATCGCGCGGTGGCCGCGGGGGTGCACTGCCTGGTCGTGAACGGCAATACCAGCGAATTCTACGGCTTGTCGCCCGAGGAAGCCGTGACGATGGCACACGCGGCGACGGAGCAAGTGGGCGGCCGGGCGCCGGTGCTGGGTGGCGTGGGGCGCGATATCGGCCAGGCTTGCCGCCTGGCGCGCGAATCGGCGCGCGCCGGCGCCAGCGGTCTGATGGTGCATCAACTGCCGGATCCCTTCGTCGCGCCGCGCGGCGTGGTCGAGTATGTGAAACGGGTCAGCGACGCCAGCGGCGGCCTGCCCGTGGTGCTGTATCTGCGTAATGAGAACATCGGCTTGGCGGCGATCGAGGCGCTGTGCCGCCTGCCTGGCGTGGTCGGCATCAAATGGGCATCGCCCACGCCTTTGCTGATGGGTGAAGCCATGCGGCGCACCGCCGACCTGGACCTGGCATGGGTGTGCGGCCTGGCCGAAATCTGGGCGCCGCCGCTGTACGCCATGGGTGCGCGCGGTTTCACGTCCGGGCTGATCAACGTCAAACCGGCACACTCCGTGGCGATACATCAAGCGCTGGAAGCGGCCGACTACCCGCGCGCGCGCACGCTGATCGAGCAGATGCGGGCCTTCGAATCGTTGCGGGCGGAAGAGCAGAATGGCTGCAACGTCAGCGTCGTGAAGGCGGCCTTGCAGCTGCTGGGCCAGGACTGCGGCGCGCCCCGTCCGCCGGCGGCATGGCCTTTGACGGACGCGTCCGCGCAGGAATTGAAGAAGCTGTTGGCCGGCTGGCCTGACTGACCGCCGAGGGCCTGGCGCGTCGCGGCACAGCGGGCGTCGGACGGATCGTCCTGCTGAGGGAAAGTCCTAGATAGCTGCACCCGGGGGTCTTGCACGACCATACGGCTTTCCCTGCCGATCACGGAGCGCTATATGCCTTTGACACGCCGTCATATGCTGGGCGCGCTGGCCGCATTGCCGTATGCCGTCAGTAGCGCTTGGGCCGCGGACAAATTTCCCGACCATCCCGTCAAGCTCCTGGTCGGCTTCGCGCCAGGCGGCCTGACCGATATCGCCGCGCGGGCGCTGGCCGAGCGCATGGGGCCGGCCATGGGCGGCACCGTGGTGGTGGAGAATCGTCCGGGCGGCCAGGCCATCATCGCCACGGTGGCGGTGGCACGGGCCAGGCCCGATGGCTATACCTTGGGATTCGCCGGGACCAACGGCATGATCCTCAATCCGCTGCTGTACACCAACCTGCCGTACAAGCAATCCGACTTCAAGCAATTGGGCTCCATGGGAAAATCGCCCATGGTGCTGATCGTGAATCCCGCGCTTGGCGTGAACACGGTGGCGGAGTTCATCGCGCTGGCCAAGAAAAAGCCGGGCGACATCACCTGCGCGCATGCCGGCATCGGCGTCATCAACCACCTGGCCATGCTGCACTTCCAGTCGCAGACGGGCACCGAGTTCCAGGGGGTGCCGTACAAGGGCAGCGGCCCGGCGCTCATCGACATGATGGGCGGTACGGTCATGAGTACTTTCGATTTCCCCACTTCCGCGCTGGCGCACATCAAGTCCGGCAAGCTCAAGGCCCTGGCCGTGACGGGTGACCAGCGCTTGTCCAGCCTGCCCGACGTGCCGACCATGGCCGAGGCCGGCGTGTCCAATATGGTGCTGTACACCCGCATGATGATCTCGGGTCCGGCCGGCATGCCCGCCGATGTGGTCAAGGTGCTGGAAGCCGCGGTGAAAAAGGGTACGGAAGATCCGGGCTTCATCAAGCAGTTCGCCGACCAGGGTGTCGCCATCGAATTCGCGTCCGCGGCGCAGATGGACAAGATCCTGGCCGATGAAAATGCCTTGTGGGCCAAGGTCATCCGCGATAACCAGGTTCCCAAGACCGAACTGAGCAGCTGACGTGGCGGACCACAGCGAGATTGCCCGCATCGTCGTCACGCCGGAACGTGCCTTGATCGATGTGGAACGCGAGATCCGGCTGGAAGGTTTCGCGCCCTATGCCTTCGTGACGGTCGCGGCCAGCATGCGCATGTGCGGTGCGCTCTGGACTTCCGAGTCGGTTTTCCTGGCGGGCCATGATGGGTGCCTGGACTTGTCGCGCGACAGTCCCGTGGCGGGCTCCTATGCGCAGCCTTCCGTCATGGGCATCGTCTGGTCCATGCGTTGCCAGGAGATGGACCGGGTGGTGTTTCCACCAGACAGCACTGATGGTTTGGTCATCGATATCCAAGCCAGCAGCGGCGGCGTGTCGGCATCCGCCGTCCTGATCCAGGAGTTTCTTGCGCAAGGCGTGCGGCACGAGTCGCTGCGTGTCGACATGGACGGCATGACGCTGTCGGGCGAGCTATATACGCCGCCCGGGCCGGGGCCTCATCCCGTCGTGATCCATATGAACGGATCGTCGGGGGGCGTCAATGCGCCCCGCGCGGCCTTGTTTGCCGCGCAGGGTTATCAGTGCCTGGCGCTGGCGGTATTCAATTACCCCGGACGGCCCAAGTATCTCAACGACATGCCGCTCGAATATTTCGAGCAGGCGCTGCTGTGGGCGCGGCGCACGTTGCAGCCCAGGAATGATTTCGTGGCCGTGGCGGGGATCAGCCGGGGAGGGGAGATGTCGCTTTTGCTGGCCGCGCATTACGCCGCCCTGGTCAGCGCGGTGGTCGCCTATGTACCGTCGCCCGTGATGCATGGCGCGGTCAGCGCGGGCGCCCCGGGCACAGGCCGCGATGCGCAGGTCTGGACCCTGGGCGGCAAGCCGCTGCCTCATCTGTGGCAGGACAACGCCACAGCCGACTGGGATGCGGCCTATTCCACGCCGCCGCCCTATCGCCAGACGCTGGCATTTCTTAGCGCCACGCGCGACCGTGCCGCCTTCGAGCGGGCGCGGATTCCGGTCGAGCGGTATCCGGGCCCGATGCTGTTGGTCAGCGCGTCGGACGATGGCTTCTGGCCGAGTACCGCGTATTCGGAGATGGTGGTGCGCAAGCGCCAGGCGGCCGGTTTGCCAGTCGCGCATTTCGTTTGCGCGGGGGCCGGGCATCACGTGCACTATCCCACGCTGCCCAGCACCCTCATCAACAAGGCGCATGCCATGTCGGGCTTGCTGCTGGACGCAGGGGGCAGTGCGCCCGCCAATGCGGCGGGCAATGCGGATTCCTATCGCGCGGTGCTCGATTTCCTTGCGCGGGCGGCGCAAGGCCACTGACTACGCCACCGCTGCTCAGTCCACCATCCTCGCGTCCGCGGTACTTGCCTTCAGCCTTGCGTCGTGGACCGAGGGCAATTCCGCGAACGGCTTGCGGTGTTGCGACCACAGGCGCATGTCTTCATCCGTATGGAAGACCTGCCGTGGCGGCATGGCATCCCAATCCTTGGCGCGGATCCAGATGCGCATGAGATGGCGGCGCTGTTCGATTTCAGGGTAGTCCTCGTAATCGGTCCGGCCGTGCACCATGCTGCGATTGTTCAGGAACTGGATGTCGCCATCCTTGAAGCCCATGTCCAGGAAGTGCTCGGGCATCGCGGCGACCTTGCGCACACGGTACAAGGCATCGGATTCTTCCTGCGTGTACGGACGCTGGCCGCTCTTTTCGCACAGGCGGGCGTAGCCGGTTGGCAGGTAGCACACGACCCGTCCGTTCTGTTCGACGAAGAAGGGGACCTTGTTTTCGCTGTAGGTGCGCGTGGCGTGCCGCCCGTCTTCGTCCGCGCGCTTCAGCCACAGGCCTTCGCATAGCACGCGGAAGTGTTCTGGGTGATGCTCCGCCATGTAGTTGTGCACGGTCAGCGCACTGGTAATGCGGCTGTCGCCCCCAGACTTGGCGGTGCGCAGGCACATCAGGCCGATGACGTCGCACGAATCCGTATGCATCAGTTGGCCGCCCCCCTTGCGATAGCCGCGCGACTTGGGTTCCAGGTCGCTGACGTCCATCACGTGGCCGAGCATGTCGCCAAGATAGGATTGCGTCATGGGCCGCCCCATATACGAGGCCAGGCCGAAATACACCTTCGCCATGTCGTCGTCGCTGTAGCGTTCGCGCGGCAGGCCGCGCAGCATCAGGAAACCGACGCTGTCCTGCAGCCGTTGCGGCAAGCCGCGCATGAGGGTTCCCACCTTCTGCAGCGGGAAATTCTCGGGTGTGATGTCCGGAAAGTCGACGTCGCCCTGCGCCTTCAGGTGCGCCAGCGCGGCGTCGATCTCGGCGACTTCCTGGGGCGACAGCACATGCAGGCCATGGGTGCGCCAGTCGATGTCCGGGCCCTTCCATACCGCCGGCCCTTGCAGCTGCGTTCCTAGCAATGTCATTCAAGTCTCCTTGTTCGTGCAGACCACCTTGCTGGCCCGCAAAGTCTGGAATGCTTCCTGGCCGATGATGGGCGCCAGGATTTCCTCGTTGTGTTCGCCGACGTAGGGCGCTTGATAGCGGAACGCGCCGGGATGCCGCGCGAAGCGCGGCGTGATGTTGTGGGCGAGCTGGCGGTCCTGTTCTTCGGGCAGGCGGACGAAGACTTCGCGTTCGCGCACGTAGTGGTCGTCGATCAGATCGCTGGCGTCGTAGACCGGCCCGGCCGTCACGCCTTCCCGATCGAACAGCGCCAGGGCTTCGGCGAAGTGCTGCCCGGCGAACCAATCGGCCACCAGCCCGTCGATGTATTCGACGTGGCGCAGGCGGCCGCGTGCCGCGCCGTATTCGGGATGTTCCGGGATGTCCGGGCGGCCGATCAGGTTGAAGAAGCGCCGGGCCATGGTTTCCGTGGAAGTGGAAATGCAGATCCACTTGCCGTCGGCCGTCTTGTAGACATTGCGCGGCGCGGTCGTGTTGGACCGGCTGCCCGTGCGGGCCTTGAGCTTGCCCGTGAGCTCGTACGTGCCGACTTGCGGGCCCAGCACCGACACGGTGGGTTCGAACAGCGAGAGATCGATGATCTCGCCGCCTTGGCCGTTGGCGCGCATGTTCCACAGAGCCGTCATCACCGCGCCGAAGCCATATAGCCCGCTGACCATGTCGCCCAGGAAAATCGGCGGCAGGACGGGCTCGCGGTCCTGGAATCCGTTGATGGCGGCGAAGCCCGTGTAGCCCTCCACCAGGGTGCCGAAGCCCGGCTTGTCGCGATAGGGTCCGGTCTGGCCCCAGCCCGTGATGCGCACGATGACGATATTGGGATTGATCGCATGGATGACTTCCGGCGCCAATCCCATTTTTTCCAAGGTGCCGGAGCGGAATGACTCCACGAACACGTCTATCGTCGGCAGCAGCCGCTTCAACAGCGCAATGGCGTCGGGGTGACGGAAATCCAGCCCGATGCTGCGCTTGTTGCGGCAGTACGTGTTCCACCAGGTGTCGTGCCCGTCACTGCGGAAATTGCGCAGGGTGTCGCCGCCGGGCGGTTCGACCTTGATGACGTCCGCGCCGAAATCGGCCAGTTGCAGCGTCATGACATTGCCCGCGACCAGGCGGGAGAGGTCGAGCACGCGCACGCCGGTAAGCGGGCCGCGCGCGTTGGGATTGAATTCGGCGGCGGGAAAGTCGGTCATCGGTATAGGCGGATGGTGATTCTTGAAATAAGGATATCATTATATCTATCGGCATCCAACCGGGTCGTATGCGGGGCGGTAAGATGCGGGCTGGCAATTCCACCTCTTCCAAAAGCACGAAAAAACGAAAGACCGAAAGAAGCCCATGAGGATCAACGCCCCGAAATACCTGCTCGTCGCCGACTTGTTGTCCAAGGAAATCTCCAATGGCTTTCCCGCTGTCGGCGAGCTGCTGCCCAAGGAAAGCGACCTGATCGAGCGCTTCGAGGTCAGCCGCACGACCATCCGCGAGGCCCTCAAGCGGCTGGTGTCGCAGGGGCTGATCGAGACCATCCACGGCGTGGGCACGAGAGTGGTGGCGCGGGCGCAGAACCAGAGCTTCATGCTGACCTCGCGCTCGGTTTCCGAACTGGTGTCATATGGGGCCGGGCCGACGCGCTACCTGATCTCGCGGCGGGAATCGCTGGTGCTGCGCCCCGAGGACACGCCCGTGCTGAAGATGCCCGCTGGCGACACGGTATTGCGGCTGGCGGGAAAGCGCGTCAATCGCGCCGACCCCGACCTGGTGGTCTCGGTGTGCCGCATCTACGTGCGCAAGCCGTACCTGAGCGCGGTATCGCACGACCGGGAGATGGACACCGCCGTCTACACGCAGATCGCCGAAGCCTTCGATAGCACCATCCAGAAGATCGAGCAGGAAATCCAGGCGGTGTTCGTGGCGCCGGAAGAGGCCGAGCTGCTGCACGCCACGCCCTACAGTCCCGCGCTGCAAGTAGTGCGGCGCTATTTCTTCGAAGACCCCGAGCCCTTCGAGGTAACGGTGAACACCTATCCCGGCCATACCTTCACGTACAAGATGACGTTGAATCGGGCGGCCAAGACAGCGTCCTGAACGTGGCTACGGCTCCGTCTTAAGGGGGATTTTCTTCCGTTGATATCATGATCTCATGATGATATTCTGGTTTTAGCGTTGCGCCTCGATGCGCGCGCGAGTGTCACCAGAACAAGATCAGGAGACAAAATGAGATCGCTTTGGAAGTTGGCCGTCGCGTCCGTGGCTGCGTTCGGCCTGACCTGTGCAGCGCGGGCCGAACCGGAGGTGCCCAGCGTCGTGCGGATCATCGTGCCGTTTTCCCCCGGCGCCAGCAATGACACGTTCGGCCGCGCCATCGCCAAGGAATTGACGATGAAGACCGGCAAGAATTTCATCGTCGAGAATAAGCCAGGGGCAGGGGGCGTGATCGGCACCGGCGAGGTGGCCAAGAGCAAGGGGGATGGTGCGACGCTGCTTTTCAGTTCCTCCTCGGTGGTGACCAATACGGTGGGGCGCCAGTTGAATTACGACTTCGCCAAGGACCTGGCGCCGATCTCGGTGGTTTCCGAAGGACCCATGGTGCTGGTGGCGTCGCGGGCGTCGGGGCTGAAGAACCTGGATGACCTGAAGACGGCGCTGACTTCCGGCAAGACCATGACGTACGGGACGCCGGGTTTGGGGTCGATCGCTCATTTTTCCTCCGAGCTGCTGATGCAGCGTTCGGGCGGCAAGTTCCAGCACGTGCCCTATAAAGGCGTGTCGAATGCCGCTATCGACATGATGGGGGGACGCGTCGATTTCATGATTTCGACGCCGGCATCCATTCTGGGACAGATGAAGTCGGGCGACCTGGTGACGCTGGGCGTGACCAGCGCGGCGCCGTCGCCCTTGCTGCCCAATGTCAGATCGGTGAGCGAGATTTATCCGGGCTATACGGTGGACGTGTGGTGGGGCTTCTTCGCGCCGGCCAGCACGCCCAAGGACTTGCTCGATTACTACAACAAGGCGATCAATGAAGTCATCGCCAGCAAGGACATGGCCGAACTGTTCGCGCGCGAGTCGACCGAGATCAAGCATATGTCGGTGGCGCAATCGCGGGCGTTCGTCGCCGCGGACTACAAGAAATGGTTCGATCTGGCGAAGGAACGCAATATCAAGCTGGACTGAGTCCCGCGGTGTTCAGTCCTGCTTCGTTCAGTCCTGCGCTGTCTGGTCTTGCGTTTAGCGCGTCGCCAGGATGAACAGTCGGGGGAAGGGCAGCAGCACCGTGCCGCTGGGCAATGCCGGGTAGGCTTGCTCGATGCGTTGCTTGTACAGCTGCAGGAACTCGGCTTTGCCGCTGTCGTCCAGTTTGGCCAGGAAGGGGCGCAGAGCCGAGCCCTTGAACCATTCCACCACGGCCTGGGCGTCCTCGAGCGGGTGGAAATACGTCGTGCGCCACACGTCGATGTGCTGGCAGTGCGGCTGCAGCAGACCGTAATACCACTGCGGCGTATGGCGGCTGTGATGGCGGACTTGCGCCAGCTTGCCGCCCCAGCGCGCGTCGGCCGCGACTTCCTGCGCCAGCAGGTGGGCGGGCTCTTGAAGATTGTCCGGCGTCTGGATGGCCAGGGTGCCGTTGGGCGCCAGGCAGTCGACCAGGCGCGGATATAGCGTCTGATGATCCGGCAGCCATTGCAGCGAGGCGTTGGCCAGGATGACGTCGTATCGGGCGGCGGGCGACCAGTTGGCGATATCGGCCAGTTCGAAGGCGGTTTGCGGCGAGCGCTTGCGGGCCGCGGTGATCATGTCCTGATCGCTATCCAGGCCGGTGACCTGGGCCTGTGCGTAGCGCTGCGCCAGCACTTCGGTGGAGTTGCCGGGACCGCAGCCCAGATCGACGGCGACCTTGACGTCATCGTTCGGAATTGCCGCGACCAGGTCACGGACGGGACGGGTGCGTTCGGCTTCGAAGCGTGAGTATTGCTGCGCGGACCAGGTCATGGGGGCGGTCTCTCTGTATCGGTGGGCTGGAGTAAGCGAGAAGGTTACGCAAGTAAGCTTACAAAAATCCGGCTTAGAAGTTGGGCTTACAAGCCGGGCTTACAAGCCGGGCTTACAAGCCTGGCTTAGAAACCTGGCTTACAACAGTCCGGCCTCTCGGTAGCCTTCGATCAAACTATCGTAGACCGCGGGGTCGGCGCGGCTTCTCGCGACCAACTGGGCGCCGGCCACGGCCGCGAAGATGGCGCGGGCCCGCTGTTCGCTGGCTTCAGGCCCGACCGTCCCGGCGGCAAGCAGCACCTTGTTCAGCCACGCGATATTCATGTCGCCGAAGGTGCGCACTTCCTTGTTCACTTCCTCCGGCAGATCGACGGTTTCCGCGGCCAGGAAGCTGCCCAGGCAAATCCTGTTGTCGGCTTCCAGGGCTTTGCGAAACGTCTCCGGATAGCGGCGCAGCGCGCGCCGCGGGTCGCCTTCTTCGGCCAACAAGCCATCCAGCGTGGCGGCGGCGTTTTCCGTATAGCGCCGGGCAACGGCAGCCCCCAGATCCGCCTTATTGGTGAAGTGGTAGTAGATGCTGGCGGCCTTGATGCCGACGTCCGCCGCGAGGTCGCGGAAATTCAAGCCGCCGTAGCCATGGGCCTGGGCCATCTTGGTGGCCGCCGCGAGGATGCGTTCCTTGGCATTGACGCCCGGCTCTGTCTTCGACACAGCGATTCCCAGGAAAGATTGACGTGGGCGAATATAACTCTTATTCTTAACCTAACGATCGTTAGGTAGATGCGATCCTTAGGTAGATTATGCGTAGATCGTTCAGATAGCTGGTAGGCCAGCCATCGCATCCCCTCCAATCCTTGTTAGAGAGAGTCATCCATGACTGCCCCAGCAGCCGATCACGACCTGGCGCATGCGCCTTTGCTGAAAATCCACGATTTCCCCTCAGGGCCTTATCCCACCCGCGTGCGGATTGCCTTGGCGGAGAAGAACCTGACAGCGCGGGTCGAATTCGCGTTTGTGGACTTGTACAAGGGCGAGCACAAGACGCCCGAGTTCCTCGCCACCAGGAATTACTCCGGCACCTTGCCGGTGCTGGAACTTGCGGACGGCACCCATATCGCCGAGTGCACGGCGATCACGCAATACCTGGATGCGTTGGACGGCGCCCCCACGTTGACCGGCGCGACGCCTTTGCAGCAGGGGCTGATCCATATGATGAGCAAGCGCGCCGAGCTGGAAGTGCTGGACGCGGTGAGTGTCTATTTTCACCACGGCACGCCGGGCTTGGGGCCTGATGTGGAGGTCTACCAGAACCCGGAATGGGGTTTCCGTCAACGCGACAAGGCCTTACGCGGCATGCGGTATTTCAACGGCATTCTTGAAACACGAAGCTTTGTCGCCGGGGACGCGTTCTCCATGGCCGACATCACCCTGATCGCCGGCTTGCTTTTCGCCGATCTCGTGAAGCTGCCGCTGCCCACGGATTGCGAGGCTTTGCGTACGTGGTATGCCACGATGCGGGAACGCCCCAGCGTCAAGTGCCAGCCGGCTTTCGCGGAGTCTGTGTAAGGCGCGCGTTTATGGCGATCCGAACGCCGGTCCTAATTGCGGATCATTGAGGAAGGTTTCTGCCCAATAGTCCATTACTGCTCTCACGGACTTGGCGCGCTTCAAGTCGCGGTGTGTGACCAGCCACAGGTCGGGGCAAAAAGATGTGGCCGGGCTTTCCAGCCTGACCAAGGTCTTGTCGCCGTCTCCCAGGAAGCAGGGCAGGGCCGCTACGCCGGCGCCGGATCGCACGGCGATCAGATGGCTGTTGCTATCGCTGAGTTCGCAATGGATGGGACGCGTGCCGGCAGCTTCTCGGAGCCAACGCGCCAAGGGCAGGCGACCATAGCGTTGCTCATACGCAATGAAAGCCCATTGCTTCGGCTCGCGGAGGGCGGGGTAGTGACGGCTGGCATAAAGCGCGAAAGGCATCCGGCCAATGCGCCGGGCCACGCTGCTGGCTTCCGTGGGACGGGCCATCCGTAACGCCACGTCAGCTTCGCCGCGCGCCAGCGAAACCCGCCCGGCTTCGGACGACACGGAAAGTTGGATACCCGGATAGGCCGCTTGAAAATTCACCATGTGCGCGGCCAGGAAATGCGTGGCCAATACCGGCGGCGCGCTCAGTGATACCCGCCCCTTCAGTCCCATCTGGCTCCCGCGCGCCAGCCTTTCAATGGAAAAAGCCGCCATCTCCATGGCTTTGGCCTGCTCCAGTACCTGCAAACCCGTGGGCGTCAGGCGACAGGCACGCGGTAGACGTTCGACCAGGACAGCCTGGACTTGCGTTTCCAGCGCCGCGAGGCGGCGGCTGACCGTCGCATGGTCCACACCCAATGCGCGCGCCGCGCCCGACAAGGTCCCGGCGCGG
This sequence comes from Bordetella sp. LUAb4, assembly GCF_021325795.1. Classification (GTDB taxonomy): domain Bacteria; phylum Pseudomonadota; class Gammaproteobacteria; order Burkholderiales; family Burkholderiaceae_B; genus Bordetella_C. Next base: position 42,330 of record NZ_JAHPZX010000007.1, read on the forward strand.
CCCACGGCCAGGAAATGACGCAAATTTTCCCAATCGAACATCTGTGCGATTTCTACAGTTTGAAGTGCAATTTTAGGGAATTTACGCGGATATCACCCATGCGTAGCATCGTCTGCTTCCGAATCAGAATCGTCAGCCATGCGTCCTTCCCATTTTTCTTTCACCCCCTCGCCACGCGGTACCCTGGTCGCGGCCGCCCTGGGTTTCGTCGTTGTCCTGTTGGATGTCAGCGTCGTGAACGTAGCGCTCGATGCGCTGCGCCACGAGTTCGATACCGATGTCGCCGGCCTGCAGTGGGTGGTCAATGCCTACACGCTGACGTTTGCCGCGCTGCTGCTGACCAGCGGTGCGCTGGGCGACCGCGTCGGCGCGCGCCGCATCTTTCTTTGCGGTTTCCTGCTGTTCACCCTGGCTTCCGCGGCTTGCGGACTGGCGACCAGCTTGGCCTTGCTGACGGTCGCGCGCGCCCTCCAAGGTATAGGTGCGTCGTTGCTCGTACCTAACTCACTTTCCATGCTGCAGCGCGCCTTTCCCGACAAACTACAGCGCAGCCGCGCGGTGGGATGGTGGGGCGGCATCGCGAGCCTGGCGCTGGCGGCCGGTCCCGTGTTGGGGGGGCTCCTGGTCGCGCAGTGGGGCTGGCGCGGCATCTTCGCCATCAATCTGCCTATCGGCGTGCTGGGAATCTGGCTGACGCTCAAGTATGTCGCGGCTGACCAGCCGGGGCGTGCACGCAGCCTCGACTGGCCAGGGCAGGGAACGGCGATTCTGGCACTGACGGCGCTGACCACCGGGCTCATGGAAGGCGGACGGCTCGGCTGGACCAGCGCGTGGGTACAGGGTGTACTGCTGGTCTGCGGCATGGCCGTTGCCGCATTCCTTTGTATCGAAACCCGTAGCCGGTCACCAATGTTGCCCTTGACGCTGTTTCGCGTGCCTGCTTTCGCCATGACCTCCGTGTCGGGGGTCGTGGTCAACTTCGCATACTACGGCCTGATTTTTGTTTTCAGCCTGTTCTTCCAGATTGAACAGGGCATGTCGCCGGCGCAGGCCGGCATGGCCTTTCTGCCGATGACGGTGGTGCTGATGGGGGCCAACCTCGCCGCCAGCCGGCTGATCACGCGCATGGGCGCGAGCAGGCTGATGGTGCTGGGTTTGTCGATCGCGGCATCGGGTTACCTGATGCTGCTGCCCGTGCGCACTGACGGTGCCTACGTGTGGTTGGCGCTGCCCATGCTGCTGGCCGCGACGGGAACTGCGTTGACGGTTCCCACAATGACCAACGTCACGCTCTCATCGGTGGATCCGGCGCGGGCGGGCGTCGCCTCCGGCGTGCTCAACTCGGCGCGCCAGATCGGCGGGTTGCTGGGCGTGGCCGTTTGTGGCTACCTGGTGCGAGACACCGCGCCGGCGGCTTTCATGACGGGTATGCATCTGTCCGCCGGTATCGGGGGCTTGTTGACCCTGGTGACCGGCTGCCTGTGGTGGATGGGCCTCGGCGCGGAGAAGTGCGCGGCCTAGATGGCGATGGTTCCTGATGCGCAGGGATAGCGCTAAGATAAGCGCGCACGCCAGTGTGCCGTGGCCCGCTACCCGCGGGAGACGTTCCAGCGACAAAAGCGAGGGCTGTACATGTCTACCGCAATTGCCATCCTGGGTGGTGTCGGGCTTTTTTTGCTCGGCATGACGGTCATGACGGACGGGTTGAAGGCGCTGGCGGGATCGGCGCTGCGCACGGTGCTCGGTAAAGCAGCCGCCACGCCGTGGTCGGGGGCGTTCTGGGGTGCGATGGTCACCTTGCTGGTGCAGTCGTCCAGCGCGGTGACGATGACGACGATAGGCCTGGTCAGCGCCGGCATCCTGCCGTTCGCCAAAGGCCTGGGGCTGGTATTCGGTGCCAACATCGGCACCACAGGCACGGCGTGGCTCATCGCGCTGGTGGGCGTGCGCGTTTCGCTGTCGGCTTACGCGCTGCCCATGATCTTCATCGGCGCGCTGACCAAGCTCCTGGGCAAGGGGCGTATCTCCGCCGCTGGCGGCGCGTTCGCCGGCTTCGCACTGGTGCTCTATGGCCTGACCACGCTGCAACAGGGTATGGGCGGCCTGGCCGAAAGCCTGAATCCTTCCGACCTGCCTTCCGTGCTGGGGATGGCAGACGTCAGCTGGCTGACGGGGACGGGCGGGCTGCTGATGCTGATCATCGTGGGCCTGGCGATGACGGCGGTCATGCAGTCCTCGACCGCGTCCACCGCGGTCACCATCGCGTCCTTCTACGCGGGCGCGATCAGCCTGGAGCAGGGTGCTGCCCTGATTATCGGACAGAACATCGGCACGGCCACCAGTTCCGCCATGGCTGCCATTGGCGCCAGCGTGACGGCCAAGCGGCTGGCGCTCGCCTACGTGTTGTTCAAGCTCATCGCCGCGCTGATCGCTATTTTTTCCTTCCCGTTCGCGGTGGGATTGATGCGCCGGCTGGCGCTGTCGGTCGACGGCACCACGCTATTGGCGGCGTATCACACGGCGTTCAATGTCGCGGGCGTCGCCGTGCTGCTGCCCGCGACACAATGGTTCACGCGGGTCGTCGAGCGCATCATGCCGTCCAAGGAGACGGCACTGGAGCGCGCATTGGATCGCAGCGTGCTGGCCAATCCGGTGGTGGCCGTCGAAGCAGCGCGGCGCGTGGTGGCCGACGTCTTGAAGACGGCATCGGCATCGATTGCCGCCGCGCTGTCGGGTAACGTCGATCCGCATGGCGTGCCGGGTACCGCCACTGCGGCGGCCACGCTGGGAGAGGTCAAGGATTTCCTGTCCGAATTGCATGGGCCAGCCGAAACGGAAGCGGATGTCGACCACCTGCATCTGACCAGTACGCTGCACGCGCTCGACCACGCCACGCGTCTGGTGGAGAACATGGCGACGGGACGTTTCATCGCCCCGTCTAACACGCAGGACGCCGCCGTTGCGCTGGACCTGCAGGCCACTGCCCTGTGCGTCAGGGCCATGCGTGGCGCGGAAGAAGTCGGCGCGTCCATTACCGCGCAAGCCGCGCTCAGTGGCCACACGGATCCCATCGGCTGGACGGTATCCGTCGAGGTAGCGTCCGAACTCGCTGAACTGGAAAGCGCGACCCGCGAGCTGGACGCCATCGAGCGGGACCATCGCGCGGCTACCCTTGCAGCCGTCTCCCCGGGCGGATTGACGGCCACGGAGGCATTGACACGGATCGACAATGTGAGACGGTTGGCGCGCCTTGCGCATCACGCTTGGCGATCGTCCGCGCATCTGGTCGGCCGCGGTATGCGCGACGAGGCGATCACCGGGAACGTTGCAACGCCGTTGTGAAGACGTCCACGGTATGCGCGCCCTTGTTTCACCGGGTGTTGTCGGCGAGGGTTGGGCAGGCGCCTGGTGGCCGATCTTTGGCGATGGCATCGGCCAGGTCAGCCACGTGGACCATGAGTTCGCGTACCTGATGCAGGGTGGCGTATTGCCGCAGAACGGGCTGCCATTGCGGCGATGACAGCAGTTTGTTCCAGACGGCTTGCAGCAGCGCCGGATCCGCCGCTGCGTTTTCCTCCAGGTGTGCCGCGTAAGCCAGGCTTTCCGCTGCCGACAACAACTGCATCCGGCTGGCGGCGTTGAGCAGGCGGGGTGTTTCCTCGGTCGAGGCGTCGCAGCAATAGAGGACGGCGGCGGCCGCGCAATCACTATCCGTGGGCAACGCTTGCAGCGAGGCGCCACGCACTTCGATCACGCCCTCCTGGCAAGCAAAGGGATAGCGTGCCGTGCCGTTGGCCTGCGTCAGCAGCCGCAGGCCGCGCAACAGGCGCGGGTAGTCGGTGGTGGCGGCGTCGACCGAGGACTTGACCTCGGCGACGAGGCAGATGTCCCAACAGTCGTCTTTACGCGCCCGCCGTAGCAGGACCGCGTCCCACTCCGTCTTGGCTCGGTCGGCGTTTGCCGCAAGCGACGCGGGTACACGCATCGACGTAACGACGCGAAAGGATGTGGGATCGCCCTGCGCTTCTCCAAGTTTGCAGGCCCAGGCCTGTAGCGCCTGCGCGGCCAAGGCTTCGACAGCGGCGCCCCGCTGTTGCGTGGTCTTGCCCAGCGCGGCGGCTTGGACACTGCCGGAGCGTGGGCCGCGTCTGTCCCACAGCGTTTCGTATTGGCGTACCGCATCGTCGGCGTCGAGGACCGCCAGGCGTTGGAGCCGAGCCAGGGCAGGATCGTCCAGCAGTTTTTGCAGGCCGCGCTCGATGGCGGAATCTTCCGTGAAGGCCGGCACCGACAGGGATAGCCGCGCGATGTCGGCCAGCGCCGACCAGGAAGCCGACGCAGCCGAGGCCTGCAATTGCGCCAAGGTGTCGCGTAACGTACCCGGCGGCAGCCGTTGCTGCTTGCCCGGATGAGCGATGGCGTTCACGCTCGACAGGACGGCGCGGCGATCCTGCTCGGCATGGGCCGACAGCGACGCATATTCGCGTACGCGCGGGACGCGGTGCCGCAGCACCATCGCCTGGAACGCAAAATCGCCGTGCATCGGGCGCATTGCATCCTGGATCAACCGCGCGAGCCGGTCCGTAAATGCGTCCTGTAATGTGGGATCCGGCGTGTGTCCCTGCGTCGTGGCGATTCGCGCCTGCTCGATGATGAGCGCCAGTTCAGTGGCAGGATTGATCATCGGCGCTGCCGCGACGACGCATGGAATCGAGGGGATCGCGGGGATGCGATAGCGACGGGCGACTGCGGACAGCACGTCATCGATGGGGCGGCACGGGTGGGCGCGGGGCATGCAGGAAGTATACCGAGCGGCTTCGAACGTCATGGCCGACATGGGTGATACATTTATGCCGGTGGCGCGGAGGCTTTCCGCGCGACATCGGCATCAAAGCCATCCGCATTCAAGTATCGAGGCGCGAGCAAGTGAACACCGGCATCCCTTTGGACACATCCACCTTGCACGACCAGCATGGTCACTGGCCGCAGGCCGAATCCGTGGAGGATTTTCGCCACAATATCGCGGCAGTACAGTCGCGCATCGCGGCGGCGTGCGAGCGGGTTGGGCGAGACCCCGCCAGCGTGCGCCTGCTTCCCGTCAGCAAGACCAAGCCCGAGTCCATCCTGCGCCTGGCCTACACGGCTGGCTGCCGCCATTTCGGCGAGAACAAGCCGCAAGAGGCCTACGGCAAATGGGAAGCGATGGCGGACCTGGGCGATCTGCATTGGTCGGTAATCGGCCATCTGCAGACCAACAAGGCCAAGCTGGTGGCGCGCTTCGCCGCGGAATTCCAGGCGCTGGACAGCTTGCGGGTGGCCGAAGCCCTCGAGCGCCGCCTGCAGGACGAAGGACGTTCCCTGGACGTGTTCGTGCAGGTCAATACATCGATGGAAGACAGCAAGTATGGCTTGCCCCCCACCGAAGTGGCCGCGTTTCTGCGCGCCTTGCCGGCATTTTCGGCGCTGCGGGTGCGCGGCCTGATGACGCTGGCGATGTTCTCGGCCGACGCCGCGCAGGTGAGGCAGTGCTTCGTGCGCCTGCGCGAGCTGCGTGACCGGTTGCGCCAGGACGCGCCCGCAGGTATAGGGCTGGATGAGCTGTCGATGGGCATGTCCGGCGACTATGAAATCGCCATCGAGGAAGGCGCCACCGTGGTGCGCGTGGGCCAGGCGATCTTCGGCGCGCGGGCCACACCCGACGCGCTTTATTGGCCGGCGGCTGGGGCAGGGGCAGGGGAGCAAGGCTGATGGACAGCTTCGATCCGACCGTGGGCGCGGCGTCGACGCGGCTATTGCCCTTGCCTGTCGACGTGGTGTCCGTACAGTCACAGGTGGTCTACGGCAGGGTGGGCAACAACGTTGCCTTGCCGACCCTGGATGCAATGGGACTGACCACCGCCGCCGTACCGACGGTGGCGTTCAGCAACACGCCGCACTATCCGACCATCCATGGCGGGCCGATTCCCATCGAATGGTTCGAGGGCTATCTGCGCGACCTGTTCGCCCGTGACGCGCTCGGTCACCTGAAAGCGGTGCTGGCGGGATACATGGGCAGCGCCGACCAGGTGCGGGCGCTCGGCACGTGGATCAGCCAGGTGGTTCAGGCCAGGCCGGACGTGCGCGTCGTGGTCGATCCGGTGATCGGAGACTATGACAGCGGTGAGTACGTCAGCCCCGGCATGGTCGAAGCCTACCGCCAGCATTTGCTATCGCTGGCGGACGGCATGACGCCCAACGGCTTCGAACTGCAGCGCCTGACGGGCCTGCCGGTGTGGGACGTAGGCAGCGTCGTCGCCGCCGCCAAGACCTTGCTGGTCGGCCGCACCCAATGGGTGACAGTGACCAGCGCCGCGCCCGAGACGTGGGCCGACGGCGAAATGCGCGTGATCGTGGTGATGCGCGAGGGGCACGGCATCCGCCACGAGGTTTTCAATCACCCGCGCATCGATGCCACGCCCAAGGGCACGGGCGATTTGTTCAGCGCGGCCGTGACCGGCCACCTGGTGACGGGCGCCACCGTATTCGAGGCGGTTGCCGCCGCCTGCGACCAGGTCGTGGCGGCCTTGCGGCTGACGTTCGAGGCGCGCAGCGCTGAACTGCTGTTGGCGCCGGCAGGCCGCCCGGGGCGCGGTCGTACGTAATCAGGGAAGTGCCGACCGATCGGCTGGCACGCCCAAGCAGAATTGAATGGAGTTGAAAGTATGCATAAAACGGCCTTGGCCATTCGCCACGTCGCTTTCGAGGATCTGGGAATCCTCGCGCCATTGCTGGCCGAGCGAGGCTATGCCGTGCGCTATCTGGAAGCGGGCGTGGATGCGCTGAATGTCGATACCCTGACCCAGCCGGATCTGGTCGTGGTCCTGGGCGGACCGATCGGCGTATACGAGACGGACACCTATCCTTTTTTGGCGGACGAGCGTGAAGCCATCGCGGCACGCCTGCGGCAATACAAGCCTATGCTGGGCATCTGCCTGGGCGCGCAGTTGATGGCGCGCGCATTGGGTGCCGAGGTGAGGTCCACGGGAGGGGCGGAAATCGGCTATGCCCCGCTGACCCTGACGGAGCAAGGGCGGTCGTCGGTCCTGAGTGGCCTGGGCACCGTGCCGGTCCTGCATTGGCATGGGGATGAGTTCGGAATCCCGAATGGTGCCACGCGTCTGGCCGAAACCTCGGGGTTCCCCAACCAGGCTTTCGCCATCGGGCCACATATCCTGGGACTGCAATTCCACCTGGAAGCCGACGACAAGCAGATCGAACGCTGGCTGATCGGCCATGCGCACGAACTGGCGACGCGCGGCATCGATCCGCGGACGATACGCGGCGATGCGGCGAAGCACGGTGCCGAACTCGCCGCCACCGCGCGCGGGGTTCTTTCCGCGTGGCTGGCGCAGCTGGGATAAGCGGGACGGAGCGCGACCACGGCTCGCCCAGCTCGCGGGCGGGCGATAAAAGCCTCGCCTGACGCCGGCCATGGAAAATAGGGACGCTGCTATCATAAGCGCCGACATAAACTCGGATGGCTGAGCAGAATGAGTCTGCATTCCCTGGATCGTGCGCTGATGCAGCCGGCGATGCCGCCCATGAGCGCGGGCTGGCGGCGCGGTGTGGTGGAGTTTCTCTATTTCGGTATCAAGGAGGCCCGGGCTTGCCTGTTCGCGGGCCTGTTCTTCGCGGGCGTTTTCCTGATGCCGCGTGGCGATACGCTGGGCATACCCCGTTACGATCTGCTGCTTATCTACGCCTTGGCCATCCAGGTATGGATGCTGTGGGCGCGCCTGGAAACCGTGGATGAACTCAAGGCGATCTGCCTGTTCCACGTCGTGGGATTCGCCTTGGAGGTTTTCAAGACCTCGCGTGGCATGCCTTCCTGGACATATCCGGATTTCGCCTATACCAAGCTGTTCGGCGTGCCGCTGTTTTCCGGCTTCATGTATGCCGCCGTGGGCAGCTACATCATCCAGGCCTGGCGGCTGTTCCAGTTACGCATCCGGCACCATCCACCATTCTGGATGTCCTGGTTGATCGCCATCGCGATCTACGCGAACTTCTTCACGCACCACTACATCGGCGACTACCGCTGGTTCATCACCGCCTGCGCCTTGGGACTCTACGCCAGGACGACGGTGATTTTCCGGCCGCTGCACGAGGATCGCCGCATGCCCCTGCTGGTGGCGTTCGTCCTGATCGGCTTCTTCCTTTGGCTGGCCGAAAACATCAGTACCTTTTTCAAGTTGTGGGCCTATCCCAATCAGTTGGGTGCCTGGTCGGCCGTCCATTTGGGCAAGTGGAGTTCGTGGTCGCTGCTGGTCATCATGACCTTCACCATCGTGATCAACCTCAAGCACATCAAGTCGCATGTCCACGTGGCGCGGGATTGATCAGAGGCACTGATGCGTCGATGGTGGTGAATCCCGCGGCCGGAGGATGCCGGTGGTGGACCCCGTGAAATTCAACGCTTGCGGGTCCGGGGCCCGCAGATATCCACGCAGAAGCCGATGAAGGCCTCGACGGCCGCCGGCGGCAGGCGGCGCGAGGGGCGGACGATGTAAAGCGGGAAGATCTCGCCTGGCCAATCGGGAAAGAGATCCACCAAGGCGCCGCTGGCGATCAGCGGTTCCAGGCCCAAGGCCAAAACTTGCGCGATGCCGGCTCCCGCCAGGCAGGCATTCACCATGGTTTCGCTATCGGTGAATGTCAGCCGTCCCCGTGTATCGACTCGCTGGACCTCCTTGCCGCGGTGAAATTCCCACGGGAAGGGCCGGCCCCGTTGCGGATCGATGAATTGCATGCAGTCGTGGGCCGCCAGTTTCTTCGGCGCCTTGGGTACGCCATGCCTGGCCAGGTAAGCCGGTGCCGCTACCGTGAGCACCCGCGTCGTCAGCAACAGCCGGGAGGAAATTCCCGACGACACCTGTTCTCCAAAGCGCACGGCCACGTCTATCCCTTCGGCGACCAGGTCGCGGGCTTCGGCGGGCGACACCCACAACAATTCGACCTGCGGATAGCGTTCCTGGAATTCCGGCAGGCGCGGCGCCAGTACCTGGCGCGAGAAGATGGGATTCAAGCTGACCCGCAGGGTGCCGCGCACGACCGTGGCAGCGCCGGAAACCGCGTTGGCGGCTTCTTCGATGCCGGACAGGTGCGGCGCGGCCAGGTCATAGAGGCGGGCGCCCTCGCCCGTCAGGCGCAACGCGCGCGTGGTGCGTTCGAGCAGGCGGATGCCAATGCGTTCTTCCAGCCGCGAGACCGATCGACTGACGCCAGAGGCGGATAGCCCCAGCGCTTCGCCCGCCTTGGTGAAGCTGCCGGTCTCGACCACGGCGGCCAGCACGCTCATGCCTGATAGGAGTCTGCCATCAAAGCTCATGCACTTCACCTTTGAATTTCAGCAAAAATGATTTGAGTGCCTCTATCTTAATCAAAAGTGCGCCGACGCCTATCGTTCCACCACCGACGCAGCAGATCGCTCGTCCAAGCGCCTCCCGCCTGGCAGGGGGCTGCAAGCAAGGTGATGGCAAACATTCAATCGGAGCACTCCATGTCTGAAATCAAACGCACTCTGTTCAAAGGCGGCATCGTCGTGACGATGGACGCCGGCACGGCTCATCCCACCGTGAGCGATGTCCTGGTCGTGGGCGATCGTATCGCCGAAATCGGTGTCGACCTGCCGGCCGCCGGCGCCGAGGTCATCGATGCGAAGGGCAGCATCGTCATGCCGGGCTTGATCGACGCCCACCACCATGCGTGGCTCGGTGTCATGCGCCGGCTCATGCCGGATGTCGACGACCTGTTCGCCTACATCGATGTCGTGGCGCAGCAGCTGGGCGCGCATTACCGCCCGCTGGACATGTACCTGAGCACCCGGCTTACGGCGCTGGCATCGCTGGATGCGGGCATTACCACCATCGTCGATGCCTGCCACAGTTCGCGCACCCCCGAGCATACGGATGCGGCCTTGGATGCCTTGGCGACTTCCGGGATACGCGCGCTGCACATGGTGGGCGCGGCGATGGACAAACAGGCCTCCAGCGCGCATCTGCCGGGCGATCTGGAACGCCTGGCGCGCGCCTGGAACAACGCCGACAGCCTGGTGCGCGCGGGTCTGTTCGGCCAACTCAACCTGGACTGGTGGAAGGTGGCGCGCAGCCTGGACATGCAGATCCTGACGGAGTTCATCGGCGACCTGGCTACGCTGGGCCCGGAGTTCGCGCAGCCGGGCGTTCTGGGGCCGCACAATATCTTCAATCACTGCACGCGGATTCCCGCCCAGACCTGGCAATTGTTCGCGGACCGTGGCGTGAACGTGACGGTCAATCCCCGGTCGGACGCCTTGTTCGGTTTCGACGACGATGGGTTCGCCTGGCAGCAAGCGGTCAGCCATGGCTTGAAGCCGGCCTTGGGCATCGACCTGGATACGGCTTTCGGCAGCGATATGTTCGGTGAAATGCAGGCGCTGTTCGGACATCAGCGCGCGGCCATGCGCTATCGCAAGTTCCGTGGCCAGGAGGACGTGCCGGCGCCGATCACGGTGCAGGCGGTGCTGGAGTCGGCAACGGTCAACGGTGCGCGCGCGGCCGGCTTGGCCTCGCAGATCGGCACGCTGACGCCCGGCAAGCAAGCCGACATCATCATGGTGCGTACCCAGGGTATCGGCGTGTTCCCGGTCAACGATGTCTTCGGCACCATCGTGCAGGCCGTGGATAGGGCTGATGTCGATACGGTGATGGTGGCGGGGCAGGTGCGCAAACGGGGCGGCAGGCTCGTGGACGTGGATCTGGACAAGTTGAGTGCGGAGGTGATGGCGTCGCGCGATCATCTGGTCGAGACGAGCGGCTATCGGTCGGGTTCGCTTGCCACGGCTGCGGCTGCTGCTGCTGTTGCGACGCCCGTCGCCGCGGCATGAGCGAGGAGCCGAACATGTCTTCAGTGACCATGAAGCCCGCGACGAAATCCGGTACTCGACACGTCGCGGCTCAGGATCCGGCCGGCGCACCTGATGCCGCATCCACCACCTTGGCTCGCCCATCCTTGCCTGTCATCGCGGCCTTGTTCGCCGGCTACCTGGCGGTCGGCCTGCCTTTGCCGGTCATGCCCCTGTTCATCCACGAGAAGCTTGGCTTCGGCACGCTGATCGTGGGACTGGTGATCGGCATTCAATTCGTCGCCACCGTGCTGGCGCGCGGCTATGCCGGCTACATCACCGACAAGCGAGGCGGCAAGCGCTCCGCCTTGCAAGGCGCGGCGTTCTGCGCCCTGGGAGGGCTGCTGTATCTGCTCGCCGCCATGCCCGGCCTGGCGCCCGCCGCCAGCCTGGCGGCCGTGGTGGCGGGACGGCTGGCGGCTGGGCTGGGAGAGAGCCAATTCGTCACGGGCTGCGTGTCGTGGTCCATTGCGTCGGTCGGGCCGCGGCGAGCGGGCATGTCCATGTCCTGGACAGGTAGCGCGATGTTCGCGGCGCTGGCCATCGGCGCGCCGGTGGGGATGGCGCTGTATCAGGCCTGGGGCTTGGCGGCGGTCATGATCGCGTGCATCGCCGCGCCTCTGCTGGCGATGGCGATCATGCTGGCCGCGACGGCGTACGCATCGCCAGGTGGCGTGCGGCTGCCCTTTATTCGCGTCGTGGGCCAGATCTGGCGGGAAGGGTTGGGCCTGATGCTGCAAGGCGTGGGTCTGGCCGGCTTGACCGCCTTTGCATCGCTGTACTTCGCCTATCGCCAGTGGGGGCATGCGGGCCTGGTGATGACGGCATTTGGGATTGGCTTCATCGTCGTACGCCTGATGTTGGGACATTTGCCTGACCGCATCGGCGGTTACCGCGTCGCGCTCTGGTCGCTGGTCGTCGAAGCGATCGGCCAGCTCATGGTGTGGAGCGCTACGCAAGAGACGGTGGCGTTGGCAGGCGCGCTGGTGACGGGGCTGGGATGTGCCCTGATCTTTCCCGCGCTGGGCGTGGAGGCGCTTAAGCGGGTGCCGCCGGCCAACCGGGGCAGTGCCATGGGCGCGTTCGTCGCATTCCTTGATATCGCCTACGGCATTGCGGGACCGGTAGCGGGCTTCATCGCCGGCCAGGCGGGCTATGCCGCGGTCTATCTCTTTGGCGCGGTCTGCGCCTTGCTGGGCGCTATGCTGGTGCGCGGCGCCCATGTCCGTTCTGTCATTTGAAACGGCTGAAGTTCAATACGCAGGCAGGAGATCCTGAATTACAGGACGCACTCATTGAAATTTGTGCGAATATCTCGGGCGTTGCTCTGCCGGAGTGAAATAACCCTTATCCTGGGACGCGCGGGGCTGGTCTTCCTGGAGCATTGGTACGCGATGAAATTCGAGCTGATAGGCATGCTGGACTCGCCCTATGTGAGGCGAGTTGCCATTTCGATGCAGGTCATGGGCTTGCCCTACACCCATCAGGCCATCTCGGTATTTCGCGGGTACGACGCCTTCAAGACGATCAATCCCGTGGTCAAAGCGCCCACATTGATCACGGAAGATGGCGTGGTGCTGACGGATTCGACTTTGATCCTGCAGTATCTGGAATCGCTGGTGCCAGAGGAACGCCGCCTGGTTCCGGAGGAACCCGAGGCGCGCCTGCCCGTCCTGCGTCTGACGGGCCTGGCCCTGGTGGCCAGCGAGAAGGCGATCCAGATCGCCTACGAACGCAACTTGCGCCCGCAGGACAAGCAACACCAGCCGTGGGTGGACCGGGTCGAAAACCAACTGCGGGCGGCGTTCGGCGAGATCGAAAAAGATCTGGGTGCATCACCCCTGGTCTGGGCGACGGATTCGGACGAAGCACCCGTCGAGCAGGACGGTATCAGCATTGCCGTGGCCTGGCATTTCACCCAGCGGATGTTGCCGGGTCTGATCGCCCCGGAAGACTATCCGCTGCAGGCCGCCTGGTCCGCGCTGGCGGAAGATCAGGATGCATTCAAGGCCGCGCCTTATACGCCTTAGAGATTGTCGATGGCTTGATGCCGCGACAGATCCGCCACGATCTTGACCAGCACCTTGACGTGCTGGCTCCAGGCGGACTCCATCCGCCCGATCGGTCCCACGATGGACAAGGCATAGCCTTTCCCCGCCATGGAAAAGGGCGCGGCGATGGCGGCCAGGTCGGGTACGCTTTCCGCGATGTTCGCCGACCAGCCGCGTTCGCGCGCCAGATCCAGATCCTTGAGTAGCGCTTTCTTGCTGGTGAGGGTCTTGTTGGTGAGGGCCTTCATCTCCAGGCTGTCCAGGACTTTCTTCAGTTCTTCCGCGTCCAGGACGGACAGCAAGGCCTTGCCCAAGGAGTTCGAATGCAGGCTACGCGCCTCGCCGGCTTGGGCCGTGTAGCGAATGGCTTGGGGCGAATGGGCGCAATCCAGATAAATCACCTGCAGGTCCTCACGGGTCCCCAGGACGGCGGTTTCCCCGCTCTCGTCGCGCAGCCGCGCCAGATAGGGCCGCAGGATATCCAGGATGGGATCCTGGAGGTCGATCGCCGCGCATATTCCCATCAATTTCTTGGTCGGGTAATAGGTGCGTTTACGGGTCTGGTACAGATACCCGCGTGAGACCAGCGTGCGCACCAGCGCCAAGGTACTGGACATGGGCGCCGCCAGCGCCTGCGCGAGTTCCGTCAGCGAAAGGGGTTCCCCCTTGCCCGCATAGCATTCGAACAGATCCAGCGTTCGGGCCACCAGTTTTACTTCCGACATGATTCGATCCTGAAGATAACGCGGGAGAGCGGCAGCAACCCGCCAGATCCGAACAGAGGGGAACGGACAATTCATCGTCCAAATATCCCAACCACCTAAGTCTAACAAAATTCATGGTGGTGAATAAATATTCACAGATAAGAATTTCGTGTGATATATTTTTTTCGTGCCTGAAGCAGAAGGTACCTAAGCTGGCGCTACACAAGTGCCGCGACCAAGAGCGTGGCCGAAAAAATCAGACCGAGGAGACAAAGATGATCCGCTGGTCCATGAAGGTGGTGGTAGCCCTCGGTTTGGTCGGAGTCCGCTTCGCCGGTACGCCACTTCCGCCATGATCGATACCGCGAAAGAAGCACGCGCCAGGCCGTCGATGGCGGATCGATAACGTAGAACCACGGCATGGGGCGTGCGCCGTTCGCGGCATCGCCCGTGCGTTTTTTGAAACCCTAGCCAGCAGGATGCAGCAATGGATTTCCGTCTGAGTGACGAACAAGAGCAGATCAAGGCCGCCATCGAACGCTTGTGTGAGCCTTTCGATGACGACTACTGGTTCAAGAAGGATAAGGAGGGCGGTTTTCCCTTCGATTTCCACCAGGCGCTGGCGCAGGCGGGTTGGCTGGGTATCGCCATGCCGCAGGAATACGGCGGCGCCGGTCTGGGGATCAGCGAAGCGGCGTTGATGATGCATACGATATCCGCCACCGGTGCGGGCCTGTCCGGTGCATCCGCCGTGCACATGAATATCTTCGGCCTGCATCCGGTGGTCGTGTTCGGTAATGACGAGCAGAAGCAACGGTGGTTACCGTCGCTCATCGCGGGCAAGGACAAAGCGTGCTTTGGCGTCACCGAACCCAATACGGGTTTGAATACGCTGAAGCTGAAGACCCGGGCCGTGCGCCAAGGCGATCACTACGTGGTCACCGGGCAGAAAGTGTGGATCTCGACCGCGCAGGTGGCCAATAAGATCCTTCTGCTGGCGCGCACCAAGCCCATCGAGGAGTGCAAGGGCAGTGAAGGGCTCAGTCTTTTCTATACCGACCTGGACCGCAAGGCCATAGAAGTCCATGAGATAGAGAAGATGGGCCGCAAGTGCGTCGATTCGAATCAGCTGTTCATCGATGATCTACGCATTCCCGTCGAGGACCGTATCGGCGAGGAAGGCAAGGGCTTCAGCTATATCCTGCACGGTCTCAATCCGGAACGCATCCTGATCGCCGCCGAAGCGGTGGGCCTGGGCCGCGCGGCGTTGCGCCGGGCGGCAAAATACGCCAACGAACGCGAGGTGTTCGACCGTCCGATCGGCAAGAACCAGGGCATCCAGCATCCACTGGCGAAGTCGTGGATGGAGTTGGAAGCCGCGTACCTCATGGTCCAAAAGGCCGCGTGGATGTACGACCAGAAGGAAGCTTGCGGCGCGGAAGCCAACAGCGCGAAATTCCTGGGCGCCGAGGCCTGCTACAGGGCATGCGAGAACGCCATCTTCACGCACGGCGGCATGGGCTATGCCAAGGAATATCACGTGGAACGCTACCTGCGCGAGGCATGGATACCACGTCTCGCACCGGTGAGCCCGCAGATGATCATGAGCTTCATCGCGGAAAAGGCCTTGGGACTGCCGAAGTCGTACTAGGCCTTGATCCCTTCCAGCGCCGCCATCGCGTCGTCAGGCAGGTCGATATCGGCGCTGGCCAGGTTTTCCCGCAGATGGCCGACGGAGGACGTGCCCGGAATCAGCAAGATGTTCGGCGAGCGGCGCAGCAGCCAGGCAAGCGCCACTTGCATCGGCGTCGCGTTCAATCGTGCGGCGACGTCGGACAGGATGGACGATTGCAGCGGGCTGAAGCCGCCTAGCGGGAAGAAGGGCACATACGCGATGCCGTCGCGGGCGAGGTCATCGATCAAGGCGTCATCGTGGCGGTGCGCCAGGTTGTATTGATTCTGCACGCACACGATGTCGCAGATGCCGCGGCCTTGCGCGATTTGTTTCGCGGTGGCGTTGCTCAGGCCGATATGGCGGATCAGGCCTTGCTGCTGCAATCCGGCCAGCACGGTCAGCATCGGCTCGATGTCGCCTTCGCCAGGACCATGGACGTCGAACATCAGGCGCAGATTGACCACATCCATCACGTCCAGGCCCAGATTGCGCAGATTGTCGTGGACGGCAGCGGTCAAATCCTCAGGGGAAAACGCTGGTTGCCACGATGCATCGGCACCACGCCGCGCGCCTACCTTGGTGACGATGCGCAAGGTATCGGAATACGGAGCCAGGGCCTCGCGGATCAACTGATTGGTGACGTGGGGGCCGTAGAAATCGCTGGTATCGATGTGGTCGACGCCGGCTTCGATAGCGGCGCGCAAGACCGCCAGCGCGGCCGCCTTGTCCTTGGGCGGACCGAAGACCCCCGGGCCGGCCAACTGCATGGCGCCGTAGCCGAGCCGCTTTACATCACGGCCAGCCAGCGGGTAGGTGTGGGGATATTGATTGCGGGACATGGGTTTCCTTGCAGGGAAGTCGGAAGGTAAGGGATCCACTGACGGTGCTGCGTCAGTGCCATGGCTACAAGATAAACATTCTGGCCGTCGTTGATAATCCCGTACAATCCGTACGAGCTGTACGGATTTTAGAACAGTGAAAATCGACCTGAATGATCTCAGCGCATTTGCCGCCGTGGCCATGGCCGGCGGCTTCCGTGACGCCGCGCGGCTGCATGACACCAGCGCTTCCCGCTTGAGCGATGCCGTCCGCCGCCTGGAGGCGCAGCTAGGCGTTCGGTTGTTGCACCGGACCACGCGCAGCGTGTCCTTGACGGAGGCAGGCCGAGGCCTGCTCACTCGCCTGGAACCGGCGCTGACGGAAATGCAGTCGGCGCTGGAGGCAGTCAACGTTTTTCGCGACCGGCCCGCCGGCACGCTGCGGCTCAACGTTCCCGTCAGCGTGGCGCGCCTGGTCTTGCCGGCCATCGTTTCGCCTTTTCTGGCGGCCTATCCGGACATCCGTCTGGACGTCGTGGCGGAAGAAAGTTTCGTCGATATCCTGGCGGAAGGCTGCGACGCGGGCATACGCTACGGCGAGCGCTTGGAGCAGGACATGATCGCCGTGCCCATCGGGCCACGCACCCAGCGCATGGCCGCCGCGGCCGCGCCTGCATATCTGGCGCGGCACGGCCAGCCCGAGCATCCGCGCGACTTGATGAACCATGCTTGCCTGCGCGGCCGCTTTCCCAGCGGCAATATGGCGGTGTGGGAGTTCGAGCGCGGCGGCGAAACCCTGCGCATAGACGCGACGGGACCCCTGGTGGTCCTGATCGGCGGCGGGGTGGACCTTGCCGTCGATGCGGCCATCGGGGGCAGCGGCATCGTGTATCTGTTCGAACAATGGCTGCGACCGCATCTGGATAGCGGCGCGCTGGTGCCTATCCTCGAACCATGGTGGCAGCGCTTTCCAGGGCCTTATCTCTACTACTCCGGCCGCCGCTTCATGCCCGCGGCGCTGAAGGCCTTCGTCGATTTCGTCAGGACGCAAGCCCCGATCACGGCCTGAGCCGGCGAGCAGGGAAGCCGTGTTCCCGCGCCAGGAAGACCACGCACCATGCGGCGACGGCCAGTACCATCAAGACCCAGGGCAAGGCTCGCGCGCCGACGGTGCCGAGCATGGCGCCGCCCAGGATGCCGCTGCCGGCGAAAGCCAGGTTGAACACGGTCACCAGCATCGATTGCCCCATGGTCTCGTGGGCGCCGGCCGCGTCGCCCAGGGCGGTCTGTAGCAGCGTCGGCGCGCCGCTGAAGCTCAGGCCCCACAGCGCGGCGCCGCCCGCGACGACGGGCCAGCATGCGCCCCAGAATCCATACGCCACCGTGACGCCGACGAATAGCACCAGCGAACCCAGGACAAGGCTGCGCAAATGCCGGTCGACCAACCAGCCAACCAGCCACAAGCCCGCCAGGGTACACAGCCCGAAGGTGGACAGGACGACGCCGAGATGACCTTCCAACTCGACTGCCGCGAGGAAGGAGGCAATGTAGGTGTAGAGGGTGTAGTGCGCCAGCACCCACAGCAGGACCACGGTCAGCACGGGCCGCACGCCGGGCATGGTCAGCACTTGGGTCAGGGTGGGGCGGTCGTCGTGGGTGGGCGACGCATTGCCTTCCGGGTTTTGGTCCTTCTCGCCGCCCACGTCAGGCACGGCCAGCAGCAGCCAGCCGATCAAGGTCAGGGGCAGGGCGGACAGGCCGGCGAAGATCCAGCGCCAACCGACCCACTGGCCCAGCCACGTCGCCAACGGTACGCCCAAGGCCAACGCCAGCGGTATCCCCAGCATGGCGACGGCCAGGGCGCGGCCTTGTTGCGCGGGGGGCGCCAGCCGGCGCGCGAAGGTGGCGATCTCGCTCCAGGCCAGGCCCGCCGCGCCGCCCACCACGAAACGCGCGGCCAGGGTCAGCACGAAATCCGGTGACAGGGCGGTGATGGCATTGCACAGAAAAAAGCCGAACAGGGCGAGGATCAGGACGCGGCGCCTTGGCCAATGGCGCAGGCGGGTGGCCAAGGGCACGGCGCCCAGGCCGGCGCCCAGGGCACACAGCGTGACCAACTGCCCGGCCCAGGCTTGGGAGACGCCCAGGCCTGTAGCGACTTGCGGGAGCAGGCCGGCCGGCACGCTTTCGTTGGCGGTCGCGGCGAAACTGGCCAGCATCAGCGCGAACAGGCCGGGCCAATGCAGGGCGGTGTCTGGCCCGTCGGAGGAGGCTATCGGTGTGGCGGGCACGACGGGGGCTACGGGCACCGCGGGCACTGCGGACGCCACGGACGCCACGGAATCCGCGGGCGCTAGGGTTGCGCTGGGCGTGAAACTGGAACTCATGGGGATGCATTTGTGAAGAGCCCCCAGGGTGGGGGCAACGGGCGTCAGTATGAATATGTCCGGTATATTTGATAATTGGTCTCCAGTGAGACTCACTTTCAAATGTAAATGAATAATGGCAACCGACAGACTCGGCGATATGCGCTTGTTCGCACTGGCTGCGACCCTGGGCAACCTTTCAGCCGCGGGCCGCAAACTGGGCATGTCCCCGGCAGCGGCGAGTGCGCGCCTGGGCAAGCTGGAGGCGGCACTCAATGCACGGTTATTCGTGCGCACGACCCGGCAGCTGCGCTTGACGGACGAAGGGCGCCTGTATCTGGCGCACTGCCAGGTGGCCCTGCAAGCGATCGATGACGGCGAGGCCGCGCTGCAGGTGGGCACCGGCGCCATCCAGGGCAAGATCCGCGTGTCGTCCACGACGGATTTCGGCCTGCACATCCTGTCGCCATGGCTGGACGATTTCACCGCGCGCCATCCCGACGTGCGCCTGTCCATGACGTTGACGGACTCGATCACCAACCTGGTCCACGACGACATCGACCTCGCCATCCGTTTCTCCCCGCCCGAGGAAGGCACCCTGGTGGCGCGCAGGCTGGGCCCCATGTGCCGCGTGCTGTGCGCGTCGCCGGACTATCTGCGCCGCCATGGCGAGCCACTCACGCCCGACGCGTTGAACGATCATCAGTTCATCGTGCTGGTGACGTCCACCGGACCGCTCAATGAATTGCATTTCCGCAAAGACGGGGCACACTCGCGGTTCACCGTGCCGATGGCGCAGGCATGGGAGACCAACGACGGTATGTTGGCCCGCCGATGGGCTTTGGAAGGGCGCGGCATCGTGCGCAAGCCCATGTGGGACGCGGCCGCGGAAGTGCGCGCCGGCCGCCTGCGTATCGTGCTGCAGGACTATGCCTGGGAGGAGGCGGGCGTGTACGCCGTATGGCATCCCACCCGCTACATGGTGCCGCGTGTGCGGGCCTTGCTGGATTTCCTTATCGAACGGTTCGCGCGCGAGGCGGAGAATCTGCCGACGATCCCACGCCTGTGATTCCGCTTCTGCTCCCGCCTGTGACATGACGTTCATCTTCAGCGGTTACCATAACGGTCCATCGCTGCCGCGTGGACTTTGGTCGCCGCTTCCGTCGCGGGGACACGGCGCGCGACGTTGTTCCTCTCCGTTGTTCTTCATTTGCATCCCTATGTCCATTTCTCCTGGCGTGGCTGACAGCCGCGCCCCTGCTTCCATTGCGCTTTCCCGCGCTGAAACACGGCGTGCGCTGTTTGCCCTGGGCGTCGGCGGCTTTGCCATCGGCACCGGCGAGTTCGTCATCATGGGCCTGCTGCCGGACGCGGCGCGCGATCTTGGGATCAGCATCCCACAAGCGGGCCACCTCATCAGCATTTACGCCTTGGGCGTGGTGATCGGTGCGCCCTTGCTGGCGGTGCTGGGTGCGCGGTGGGCGCGGCGCAGCTTTCTCATCGGTCTGATGCTGGTGTTCGCGCTGGGCAATTTCGTCAGTGCGGCCGCACCCGGTTTCGGCTCCATGGCCTTGGCGCGTTTCGCCACCGGCTTTCCCCACGGAACGTATTTCGGCGTCGCGGCCCTGGTTGCCGCGGGCCTGGTGCCACCGCATCGACGCGCGCAGGCCGTCGCCATGGTGCTGCTGGGATTGACCATCGCAACCTTGGTCGGCGTGCCCATTGCCGCGGCCATCGGGCAAGTATTGGGTTGGCGTTCGGCGTTTGCCATCGTGGGCGCCATCGGCTTGCTCACGGCCTATTCCGTGTGGCGTTGGGTCCCTTACACCGCCGGTGACAAGCGCGCCAGCCCCCTGCGCGAGCTGGGCGCCTTGCGCAACAAGCAGGTGGTGCTGACCTTGGGTATCGGCGCCATTGGCTCGGGCGGCATCTTCACGGTCTTCAGCTACATCAAGCCCACCATGACCGAGCTGGCCCATATGCCGGAAGCCTGGGTCCCCGTGGTCTTGGCGCTATTCGGTCTGGGGATGGTCAGCGGCAACCTGATGGGTTCGCGCTTCGCCGATCGCAATATGGAAAAGACCATACGCTACGTGCTGGTTTGGGCGGCGATAGTCATGGGGGCGTTTTATCTGTCGGCCAGCAGCCCCTTCCTGGGGCCGCTCAACGTGCTTCTGATCGGCACCGTGGTGGCGCTGGCGGCGACGCTGCAGACCCGCCTGATGGATGTCGCCGGTGATGCGCAGACGCTGGCCGCTGCCTTGAACCATTCCGCCTTCAATATCGCCAACGCGCTGGGCGCATGGTTGGGCGGGCTGTCCATCGATGCGGGCCTGGGCTGGTCGTCGACCGGATGGGTGGGCAGCCTGCTGGCGCTCGCGGGCCTGGGCATCCACGCCTGGGCCTTGGCGGATATGCGCGCACGGGGGCGTTGAGTCCTGACGCGTTGGGGGTGCCGGTCCTCGCGTATCGACCAGCGTGGGGGCCGCTATTCCTTAACGCAGCAGGAAGCCCAATTCGTTCAGGATGGCACGCAGGTCGTAGCGCTGGTCGGCCGGGTTGGCGTTCAGGCGGTTCAGGATGTGATCGGTCCAGAGCGGATGTTCGATCGACTGCTTCTTCCAGAACGCATCCAGTGCACGGTTATAGGTGGCTACGGCTTTCAGTTGCGCGGCGCCGTCGTAATACTCGTGATGCAGCACGGCGGCTTGCGGCAAGCGCGGCTTGACGTGGTGCGAGGTGGATTCATCGGCGTAACCGATGGCCGTGCCGAACACGGGAAAGACGTGCGGCGGCAGCTTGAGATCCGCCGCCAGCGACCGTACGTGGCTGCGTATGGCGCCGACGTAGACAGCACCCAGGCCCAGGGATTCCGCGGCGAGCACGGCATTCTGCGCGGCCAGTCCGGCTTCCACCGATGCCAGCACCACGGATTCGATGAAGTCGCCGCCATCGATGGCCTTGTCCTGGTCTTTCGATACTTGCCCTGCACGCGAGAAATCGGCCAGCCAGATCAGGAACAGGGGCGCCTGACGCACGAAGGTTTCATTGCGCGTGCCCACGGCCAGCCGTGCCTTGTGCTCAGGATCCTGGATCGCGATCACGCTCCACACTTGCAGGTTCGACGATGTCGACGCCGACTGCGCCGCCGCGATCAGGGTCGGCAATACTTCGGGCGCCAAGGGCGTAGGCGCGAAGGCGCGCACGGAGCGGTGGCCCAGCGCCAGGCGTATGGTCGGGTTGTCGAGGACGGGATAGCCGCCGGCGACTTCGGCGCCGTAGCGATCGGTCAGCAGATCTTCAACGGCGGAAAACGATGCAGAGGATGATGTCGTAGCGGTCATTTCGTCGGTCGCGATAAGCCAATGGCCTGTCGACCCTGGACATGACCTCGCACTTCACGCCCGCAGGGTAGGTACGCAGCCATTCACCTTCATGCGTGCTCATGCAAAGGTATTTGCAGGGGTAACAGGTGCAATGAGAAGCCCGTATTCTAGGGGCGTGGCTTATATAAAGGGGGTATTAGCTATAGCCGTATGCCCCCGGTCAAACAAGATTGAGTCCACCATCCGAGAGCAGCACTTCGCCGGTCAGGTAATCGGACGCTACCAGCAGCGCGACCGCCTGCGCGATATCGGCGGGACTCGCCGCGCGCCGCATGGGCGAGCGTTCCTTCCATAGCTGCTGGGCGTCGGTCCAACTGGCCGTCAGCGGCGTGTCGACCAGACCCGGCGCCACGGCGTTCACCCGGATGTCAGGTGCCAGCGTCACGGCGAGCAGCTTGGTGACGTGATTCAAGGCCGCCTTGGTGGCGGCATACGGAATGGAGGCGCCCTTGGGCCGAATGCCGGCATGGGAACTGATGTTGACGACGCTGGCGGGCCGGCCCCGGCTCGCGACGGCGGCGCGCAAAGCGTCCCGTGCCTCGGTGATCAGCCGAAAGGGCGCGACCACGTTCACCTCGTACAACTCGTGCCAGACGTCCGGCGTGGCGGCGGCCAGGTCGCCATGGGGGATGACGCGGCTGATGCCGGCGTTGTTGATCAAGACATCCAGGCGGCCCCATGTCGCGACGGCCTCGGCGATCAGGCGGCCACGCTGCACGTCATCGCCCAGGTCGGCCTGGATATAGACCGCGTTGCCGAGCTCCGCCGCGAATGCCTTGCCGGCTTCCACCGATTCACGCGAGTGCAGGATCAGGGCGTACCCTTCGCTGGCTAGCCGCCGTGCGACGGCGGCGCCGATGCCGGATGTCGATCCAGTGACAAGTGCGACGGGGCGGTCGGTGGAATTTGCCGGGGCAGGCAGGGTCATGGCTTGCGTCTCCTCGATTTGGGCTTGGCAGGAGGGTAGCAGGTCCAAGGCCGCGTCAGCGCCGGCGGTCCTTGCAGCCTCAGGATCCCGTCGCCGCCTGTTGGCGTGCGTAGACTTGCAAGTGGCAGTAGGACGCGCGTATCAAGGGCACGTCGATGTCGTGCCGTGTGGCACGCGTGATCAGGTCGCCGACGATGGCCTGGGATTCCAGGCGTGGGGCGCCTTGGGCAATGTCCCGCATCATGGATGCCGCCCACTTCGAATTGACGTCGAGCAGCCGCTCTTCCAGTTTGCGGACCTCTTCCCGAGATATGGGATGACCCTCCGCCTTGGCGACCGACAGGCATTCGGCAATGGCCTGATGCATGAGCCTGGCACCATCCTGCGTTCCCAGGATGTCACCGATGGTGCCTCGCATCAGGCAGTTCATCAGCGCGCCGCAGGCCAGCATCATCCACTTGTTCCACAAGGCTTGTTCGATGTCGGTCGACAGGGTGCGCACGCCCGGGGATTGTGCGATCAGCGTATGGAAGGCTTGGGCTTTGGCGGCGGCGGCGTCGGTGCGCGCACCGACGATGACGACATCCGTATTGGCAAGGTGGCGGATGTCGCCTTGCGCGTCCAGCATGGTGGCGATGTAGGACACGCCGCCGATCACGCGATCCTTGCCGTAGCGCGCGTCGAGCTGGTCGTAGACGCCGACGCCATTGAGGAAGGGCAGGATGTGGGGGGTGTGTTCGCCGACGGCCCCTTGGATATCGTCCAGGGCGGCGTCCAGGTCATAGGCCTTGCAACTGAGCAGGATCAGATCGTAATCCGGCTGTAGCGAGGCGGCGTTGATGCTGCGGACGTGGCCGGAGAAATCGCCCAAAGGGCTATGCACTTGCAAACCGCGCTCAGCCAATGCGGCCGCGCGTTTAGGGCGGACAAGGAACGTGACATCCGCGCCCGCCTGGATCAACCGTGCGCCATAGTATCCGCCGATGGCGCCCGCGCCGACGACCAGTATCTTCATGATCAACTCCTGAGTTCGTGATGTTGGTGATAGGCGTGGCGCGCGCGTGTCACGCGCCTTTCGCGGCCGATGACGGCGCCGCCCATTGCCCGAATTTCACCGAGACGCAGATGCACACGCCATAGACGACCATGGCCACGGCGCCCGCGGTGAAGAACGCGGTCAAGGAACCGGTGATGGACAACGCGATGCCGCCGACACCCGCATAGAGCACCAGCCGAATCGCGCCCGCCAGCAATGGCCACTTGAGTTTGCGTGCGCCTTGCGAGGCGAAATACAGGGAAAAGCCCAGCGCGAAAAAACCGAAGAAGGGACCGACGATGCGCAGGTAGTGCGCGCCGGTTTCCAGCATCAACGGGTCGCTGCCAAACAGGCGCAGCCAGGCCTCGGGCCAGATCGCGGCAAGGATGCCGACGGTTTCCGCCAAGGTGAAGGCCATGGCGGCGCCAGTCAACGCGATGCGGCGCGCGCGTTCAGGCTGGCCGGCCCCCAGGTTGGCGCCGACCAAGGCCACCATGGGCGCACCCAGGCCGAAGGCGATGGGCATGATCAAGTATTCCAGCCGCGCCGCCGTCGCATAGCCAGCCAATGCTTGCGTGCCGGCGTAAGCGCTGACAATGGCGGTGGTGATGGCGATGAGGCTGTTGGTCAAGACCGGATTCAGGCAGGCGATGCCGCCGACCGCCAGGATGTTGCGCATGGGCGCCCAGTGCAGAGGGCCGCGGTGCAGGCGCGCCAGATTGCGCCCGCTGACGCAATACCAGCCCAGCACCAGCGTGCCCGCGCCGTAGTAGGCCACCAGCGCCCAGGCGCCGCCTGCCACGCCCAACGCCGGTATGGGACCGATGCCGAAAATCAAAGCCGCGGCTGCCGGGATCAACAGGAAAGCACCGCCGCAGATGACCGCGCCCGGCATCAGCATATTACCGGTGCCGCGTATCACGCTGGCCAGCGCGTTCATGGTCCACATCAGAGGCAGGCCGACGAACAGTACGTGGCCATAGGTCCTGGCGTATTCCAGCGAAGGGCCGGTGGCGCCCAGGCGTTGGAACAATACGCTGCTGAAGGACAGGAAGATGAGGGTGAAGCCGATCCCCACCAGTGCATTCAGCACCACTGCGTGGCGCGCCTGCGAGTCGGCCAGGGCGCCGTTGCCGGCCCCCAGCGCGCGGGCGATGGCCGAGGAGATGCCCCCGCCCATGGCGCCTTGCGACATGTTCTGCATCAACATCAGCAGGGGAATGACCACCGCGACGCCGGCCAGCGCGTCGGTGCCCAACTTGGCAAGAAACCACATCTCCACCAGGCCGGTGGAAGACTGCGCCAACATCATCAGCAGATTGGGCCAGCCCATGCGGATCAGCGTCGCTGCGATCGGTGCCTCCAGCATGCCGCGCAAGCGCGCATTGGAGGCAGGCGGGGCAGCATTGAGGGTGGGATTGGCCGACATGGATTCCTCGATCAATTACTGGCATATGCAAGTAATTCGGCAAATGTACTGGCATATGCCAGTATTGGTCAAGGTGCGTTAAAGTGGGGGCTTCCCTGGAGATACACATGCCACGGCCTCCTGTTTCGAGCATCAAGGATCCTCTGGTCTGCAACGGCGCCGCCTTGCGCAAGGCCACGCGCCGGCTGACGCAGCTTTACGACGCCGTGCTGGCGCCTTGTGGGCTGACCATCGTTCAGCGCTCGGTTCTCGTGCATATCGATCGCGGCGATGAGCCCACGCCGTCGGAGCTGGCCCATGCCATGGTGCTGGACCTGTCTGCCTTGGCGCGCAGCCTGAAGCCCTTGGAACGGGACGGTTATCTGCTGCAGAAGCGTGACGAACGCGACGGCCGTAGCCGCCGCGTGGTGCTGACGGCGCGGGGCAAGGCCAAGCTGGCCGAGTCCAACCAGCTCTGGCGCAAAGCGCAGGGACGTTTCGAGGAAGTCTATGGCGTCGAGCGCGCGGCCGCCCTGCGCCAGTCCCTGGCGGACATCTTCTCGGATGAATTCGCCCAGGCATTCAATGAGGCGTGAAGCGCTGAAAAGCACGACATACAAAAGCACGACATCATGAAGCACTACACGGTAGCCCAGCTGGAGGCCTTTCTCGCCATCAGCGAGTGCGGCTCTTTCCGCATCGCGGCGGAACGGCTGGGAATCACGCAGCCGTCGATCTCCTTGCGCATACGTGATCTGGAATCCGCGCTGGGATGTTCGCTGTTCGTGCGCGGCAAAGGCGGTGTGCGTTTGTCGGAGTCGGGGCAGATCGCCCAGCAGTATGTACAACGCGGCTTCGACGTATTGCAGGAAATGGAGCGGCGTTTGAGCAGCGGAGACCCGCTGACGGGGTCGCTGCGCCTGGGGTCGTCCAACACCTTTGCCTTGAGCTGCCTGCCGGCGCTGCTGGCCGAGCTGGAACGGCGTCATCCTACGCTACGGGTGGAGTTGACCATCACCAATAGCGCCGCCTTGCGCCAGCAACTGGATGCGCAGAAACTCGACATCGCTTTTCTGGTGGATGCGCCGTCCGACCCGCTGCATGTGGTGGAGCCGCTGGCGCTGTGCGAGATCGCGTGGTTCTCGCGACCGGCGTCCACCGGGGCGGTGCGTACGCTGCGAGCAGGGGATCTGCGGGATCGACGCATCGTGACGATGCCGCCGGCTTCGCCTTTCCACATCATCATCAGCGAGTGGTTCGCGCGGGCCAAAGTGCCGTTGCCCACGCTGGATATCTGCAATGACATGGCGACGCTGGTGCGCCTGGTCCGGTTGGGCGTGGCGGCCAGCGTGCTGCCGGTGTGCCTGGTGGAACAGGATATGGCGATGGGCGGCATCGTGCGGCACAAGACGGTACCGGCGCTGGCGCCGCTGGTGATCTATGCCGCTCATCGCGCCAAGGCGCGGGGGCGGGCGGCGCGCGTCATCATCGACATCGCGCGTGACGTGGTGGCCAATGCGGGGGCCTATGTTTCGCCGATCACGCCTATGGGGGCAGGGGCCGCCGAGTCGGCATGAAGGATGCCGTGGGTGCGTATGCTGGCAGCGGCTTTCACTCGCTTGACGGGCTCGCCAGCAGGGAGCCCGAGGCATTATGGGACCTGGAACCCAAGGCGCCAGGCCCATTCAACCCTTACGGCGCGGCGTACTGCTTTTCCAGCTTGTCGTAGTGCGGCTTGTCCACCAGGCGCTGGCGCTCATTGAAGGGGACCACCAGGTTGGGATCCTCTTCCAGCATGCCGGTCTTGGACAGGGCGCTGAAGGCCTTCTGCATGCCCAGCACCGCGCCTTGCAGACCCGCGTTGGCGTACAACACGATGCCGTAGCCCAGCTCACCCAGGCGGTCGCGCGACAGCGCCGGCGTCTTGCCGCCGATGACGATGTTCATCAGCAGCGGGCGCGGCAGCAGCTTGGGCAGTTTTTCCACTTCATCCAGCGTGGTGACGGCTTCGACGAACAGCACGTCGGCACCGGCCTCGGCGAAAGCGTGCGCGCGTTCGACCGCGGCTTCGAAGCCGTGAATCGCGCAGGCGTCGGTACGGGCGACGATAAGCAGGTTGGGGTCATGGCGGGCATCCACGGCGGCGCGGATCTTGCCCAGCATTTCCGCCGTTTCGATGACCGCCTTGCCAGCGAAATGGCCGCACTTCTTGGGGTTGACCTGATCTTCCAATTGAATGGCGTCGGCGCCCGCGCGTTCGAAGGTACGCACCGCGAAGCCCACGTTGACCGCGTTGCCATAGCCGGTGTCGGCGTCGATCAGCAGCGGCAGGTCGACCGCATCGCGCACGCGGGCAGTGTGGTCGGCCATGTCGGTCAGGCCGATGAAGCTGAGGTCGGGCAGGCCCAGGTACATATTGGTCACGCCCGCGCCGCTCAGGTACAGCGACTGGAAGCCGGCGTCGGCCGCCACACGGGCGCTCAGGGCATTGAAAGCGCCGGGCATCATCAAGCCCTGGCGGCGCTCGATGAGCGCGCGGAAGTCGGCGCGGCGTTTGGCGGAATCAGACATTGTGTTCTCCTTCGGATGGTTTATTGCTTATGGACGTAGTGGCGCGAGTTTACGACGTCGCGGGGACGGCGGCCTGCGCCTGCTTGCGGAAATGATGCAGCGGCAGCACGAGTACGACGGTAATGACCAGGATCAGTCCCATGACCGCCAGGCCGGCGGAGAAGCTGCCTGTTTTTTCCTTGGCCCAGCCGATGACGTAGGGGCCGGCGAAACCGCCCAGCGCCGCGATGCAGTTAATGTAGGCGAAACCCGCCGCCGCGCCTATGCCCGTCATGATGCGTCCGGGAATGGCCCAGAAGATGGCGCGCGCCGCGGTGACGCCCACCAGGGCCACGGTCAGGCTGGCCATCGAGCTCACACTGCCGTGGGCGAACACCGCGAAACCCAGGCCGACCGCGCCCACCGCGCAGCTCCATGCCAGGTTACCGAGCGAGTTACCGCTGCGGTCGGAGTGACGTGCCCATAGCAGCATGCCGACGCTGGCGAAGGCGTAAGGGATGGCTGACACCAGGCCGATCTCCAGCGGCGTGGACAGGAATTGCTTGAGTATCAAGGGCAGCCAGATGCCCACGCCATAGGATCCGACGGTGAAACCGAACTGGATCAAGGCCAACAAGTGCACGCGCGGATCGCGCAGGGCGGCGGCGAAATCCTTGCGCGGCTTTTCCCTCTGTTCGCTGGCCAGCATGTTCTTGATCAGGCCGCGTTCCGGGTTGGTCAGCCATTTGGCCTTGTCGGGGCTGTCCGCCAGAACGAACAAGGCCCAGATGCCGACCAGGGCCGTCGGTGTGCCTTCCAGCAGGAACATCCATTTCCAGCCGCTCAGGCCCCAGACGCCGTCCATATACAGCAGCGAACCGGACAAGGGGCTGCCGATCAACGAGGACAGCGGAATGGCCAGCAGGAACCAGGCCAGGATGCTGGTGCGGTAGCGCGCGGGAAACCAGCTGGACAGGAAGAACGTGACACCGGGGAAGAAGCCGGCTTCGGACAAACCCAGCAGCAGGCGCGCGCCGTAGTAGCTGTAGGGGCCGACGACCAGCGCCATGACCGCGGAGCAGATGCCCCAGGTAATCATGATGCGGGCCAGCCACAAGCGTGCGCCGTAGCGGAACAGCAGCATGTTGCTGGGGATTTCGAACAGGCAGTAGGCCAGGAAAAAGATGCCGGCGCCAAAGCCGAAATGGCTTTCGCTAAGGCCGATGTCCTTGTTCATCGTCAGCGCCGCGAAACCGATGTTGGTGCGGTCCAGATAATTCAGCAGATAGCCAAGTATCAGGACAGGCAGGAAGCGCCAGGCGATTTTCTTGATGACGGCACGTTCCGCGTCATCGGTGGCGGCGTTGATGTGGCTTTGCATGAGTTGTCTCCGGGATATTTTCTTAGAAGCCAAACAGGCGGCGCGGCGTGTCGCGCCAGATGATGGCGCGCTGTTTGGGATCTGGGACCCAGAGTTCAAAATCCGCCAGGCATTGCTCGTAGCGTTGCGTGTCTTCGTGGGACACCCAGGGCCAGTCGCTGCCCCACAACAGTTGCTCAGGGCCGCCCGCATCCAGTAATTCTTGCGCGTAGGGTTGGGGTGCGCGGCCGCCCAGGCGGTAGGGGGCGGACAACTTGACCCAGGTGTCGCCAGCGCGCACGCCCTTGATCACTTCGCGGAATCCTTCGCCATTGACGCCCGTGTCCGGCTCCGGCGAACCGAAATGGTCCACCACCACCGCCGCGCCGCCACGGCGAATGGCGGGCAGGATGGCGGCCATCTTGTGGCCTTCGACGTACAGCTCGATATGGAAGCGGTGTTCGCGCGCGCGGGCGAACAGGCGCTGGTATTCCAGGCCGGCCGCATCGGGCAGGGTGTCGCGCCGCAGCCAGTTCAGGCGCAGACCACGCATGCCGGCGCGGTAGAGCGCGTCCAGGTCTGCGTCGCTGATGTCCGGCGCCACGATGGCCGTGCCGCGCAGCCGGTCGGGATAGCGTTGCAAGGCATCGAGCAGGAGCGAATTATCGGTGCCGTAGAAACTGGGTTGGGTCAGTACCCCATGGGAAATGCCATGTTCGTCCAGCAGGGCGAGGAAGTCTTCCGCGGTGATGTCATGCTTGGGTTCTGAATGCCGCCCTTCGACCAGTTTGGCGTCCCGAATCATGATGTGGGCGTGGCAATCGACGCGCTGGACGTCGCCCGCTCGCGCCTGGCTGGGCGCGACGGGAGCCGGGGTATTGCTTTGCATGTAGCCTGTCTCTTTGTTATTGCGTCGGGTCCGCGGGGGCAGGGGCGCTTGGGGGAAGTACGCCCGCATCCACCGAGGTTGTTCTCCAGACGAACTTTAGGTAGCAGGCAGTCATTTGTCCAATTGGTACTTCTTGCAAAAATCCATAGGAAATTTCAATGTGCGTGGGCATGGCTGAATCAAAAGGATCACCACTCTGGTGCAGGTAGCACATGCTTTGCGACGGGCGGTATCGGCATATGAATCTTTGAAGTAGAGCCTTCCCCGGAGCGCGGCAAACGTGTAATGTCCGATGGCTTTGTCCGCTTGAGTCTATGCTTATCCGCAAGACTTGGGACGCCACGCCGGGGAAGCCGTCCAGCGGCTTCCTGAATTCACCTCCCCATACCAATGAGGTCCGACATGCCATTTGTGACGACGAAAGATAAGGTTGAGATTTTCTACAAGGACTGGGGTCCCAAGGACGCGCAGCCCATAGTCTTCCATCATGGCTGGCCCCTTTCTTCGGACGACTGGGATGCCCAGATGCTTTTCTTTGTGCAGAAAGGCTATCGCGTGGTGGCCCATGACCGACGCGGCCATGGCCGGTCGACGCAGGTGTCGGAAGGTCACGACATGGATCACTACGCGGCGGATGCCTTCGCCGTCGTCGAGGCTTTGGACCTGAAGAATGCGGTTCACATCGGCCACTCGACGGGGGGCGGAGAGGTGGCGCGCTATGTCGCCAAGCATGGCGAGCCGGCTGGCCGTGTCGCCAAGGCAGTACTGGTCAGCGCGGTGCCGCCGCTGATGTTGAAGACCGCGAACAACCCGGAAGGGCTGCCCCTGGAAGTCTTCGATGGCTTTCGCAAGGCGCTGGCCGACAACCGCGCGCAGTTCTTCCTGGACGTGCCCACCGGTCCTTTCTACGGCTTCAACCGCGAGGGTGCCAAGGTTTATCAGGGCGTCATCCAGAACTGGTGGCGCCAGGGCATGATCGGCAGCGCCAAAGCGCATTACGAGGGCATCAAGGCGTTCTCCGAAACCGACCAGACGGAAGACCTCAAGGCCATCAGCGTACCGACGCTGGTGCTGCATGGCGAAGATGATCAGATCGTGCCGTACGCCGATGCGGCCTTGAAGTCGATCAAGCTCCTGAAGAATGGGACGTTGAAGACATATCCTGGTTATCCGCACGGCATGCTGACCACCAATGCGGACGTACTCAACGCGGATCTGTTGGCCTTCATCAAGGGATGATTCGGGACAAGTAAAAAGTGCGAGTCCCACTGAACCGCATTCCGGAAATTGGGGATTGATCCAGCTTTCGGGATGCGGTTCAAGGTTGAAGCGGCGGCGTGGGCTAAACGCTAAGAAGGAACGGGCATGAGTACGTCAATCGCGATCATCGGCGCTGGCCTGGGTGGCCTGACGTTGGCTCGAGTTCTGCACGTCCACGGCATCGCATCGACGGTGTATGAAGCGGAAGCTTCGGCCGATGCCCGGTCGCAAGGCGGGATGCTTGATATCCACGATTACAACGGGCAGCTCGCGCTGAAGGACGCGGGCCTGTTCGAGGCCTTCGAGAGAATCATCCACGTGGGTGGCCAGGCTTCGCGGGTACTCGATCGGCGCGGCAAGGTTTTGTTCGACGAGCCCGACGATGGGACCGGCGGCCGGCCTGAGGTACGCCGGGGCGACCTGCGACGGATCCTGATCGAGGCGCTGCCCGAGGGAGCGATATGTTGGGGGCACAAGCTGGCGGCCGCGTGTCCGCTGGGCGATGGCCGCCACACCTTGAGTTTTGAAGATGGGACGACCGCGACTGCCGACCTGGTGGTGGGCGCTGACGGTGCGTGGTCCAAGGTCCGCCCGCTACTGTCCGCGGCGAAGCCGGAGTATGTCGGCAGGGTGTTCATCGAGACCTATTTGTTCAATAGCGATGTCCATCACAAACCCAGCGCTGCCGCGGTAGGTGGCGGTTCATTGTTCGCGCTGGCACCGGAGAAGGGCATCTTCGCGCACCGGGAACCGGAGGGTGTGCTGCACACCTATGTGGCGCTATCCAAATCCCAGGATTGGATTTCCAGTATCGACTATGCGCGGCCCAAGGAAACCCTGGAACGCGTTGCGAAGGAGTTCACCGGCTGGGCGCCGGCGCTGACCGCGTTAGTCACGGATGGCGAAACGGATCCGGTGTTTCGTCCTATCCATGCGCTGCCGGCCGATCACCGGTGGAAGCGCGTCCCGGGCGTTACCTTGGTCGGCGACGCGGCGCATCTGATGGCGCCGTCGGGTGAGGGCGCCAACCTGGCCATGTTCGATGGCGCCGAGCTGGCGAAAGCCATCGCCGCCAGTCCTGGCAATCTGGAAGCTGCGCTCACTGTCTACGAGAAAGCACTTTTCCCCCGCAGCGCGGCCGCCGCCGCGGAGTCAGGGGAATTGCTCGAGGTGTGTTTCGGGGCCGAAGCGCCGCAGAGTCTGGTGGACATGTTCGCGGGGCACGAGGACGGCGAGTAGGCGGAGTGGCGGACACGCTGACACGTTGACAGGCGGCGAATGTTGGACGGCCGCCGGCCACGCGGACAGGGCGCCTGCCCACCAGCGAAGTGCAATCCTTATCCTGCGAATCCGCCGTCATCAAGAAACGCTTGTTCTTCCTCAGTCGTCTCCCGCATCAGCATCGCGTTCCGGTGCGGAAAACGCCCGAAGCGGCGGATGATGTCGCGATGACGTTCGGCGTATGACTGATCCTGGCCCACCATGTTTGCATGCAGGGCGACCGATAGGTCCTGGTCAGCGAGATCCTCTGAGTGCTCGAACGGCAGGTAGAAGAATAGGCGCATGCGCGGGTCCGCGTGTTCGGGGTGCCCTTGCGCGATCGCTTCGCGGGCATAGTGCCGTGCCAGGGGATCGGTCGCATACATATGCGCCGTGCCGCGAAATGCATTGCGCGGAAATTGGTCCAGCAGGATAAGCAGCGCCAGCGCGCCCGTTGGCGACTGATTCCAATCGTCGAGATCCCGGCGCGCGGCGGCCATGTGCAGGTCGATATAGCCATCATGAAAGCGGCGGTCGAAGTCCGCATTCTTGCGGAACCAGTCATTGCGGCCACGGAGCCAGAACGCCACCACGTCGTCGGCGGCGGCGAGAGATACGGAAGAGGCGTTCAGATTCATTTCTTCTTCGATTGGCCTAAGGCCAGGGCGGCGAGGGCAGAACTTCTTTTTACGGGCTTTAAACAGCACGAGGCATTCGGTACTCTGCAGCAGCTGGCTGGCTCGACCGCGTATGGCCCTCGTCCCGCGATATCAAGCGGACGCGGTCAATGGGATGCGCCGAGCCGGCAACAGCAATCAGGAGCGGTCGGATTTTACGGCAGTCGTGGACCTCAGGTCTTGGAACCCTTATCTTCGGTTCGCTACAGACTCGCCTCATCAACTTCACATTTCAATCCTGCTGCCTTGAATTAGTCCTGTTTCAGGGCAAGTCCGCACGGCTCGGCATTGTTACTCCCCCCGCAGATGTTCAGCTTTGCCATTCCGGGCGATCGCCGGCCGAATTCGCTCGTCATTTATTTCCTCCTCGGAACAGCGTGGGTTCTCGGCGGGGGAATCACGACCCCTGCTCAGGTCGAGCAAGCTCGCTCATCGCAGCAGGGCGGTGCAAGCATCAGCGTTGACATCCAGGCAGCGGGCTGGCCGCTGATAAAGCCGGATTTCCTGAAGACCGCTGAGCCCTCGGTCACCGCCTCCCTCCAGTTCACGTTCTGAACGCCACGCCCCGGTCCCCATGTTGAGTCTTCGCCGCGTTCTCGCCTGCCTGCTTGTTTTCGTCCAGCTGTGGACGCCCGTCCTGTCGCAGACCTTGCCTATTACTGTCGACAGGAGCATACGGAGCCAACAAGCCATTGTCGGGGCGGGCGCGAATGGCGTGCCGGTGGTGAACATCGCGCGACCAAACGGCGCCGGGGTATCGAACAACCGGTTCACGCAGTTCAACGTCGGGCCTGCCGGGGTCGTGTTCAACAACAGCGGCGCGCCCAGTCAAAGCCAACTGGCCGGCCCGCTCGCGGGCAACCCTTTGCTCGGCAATGGCCGAGCGGCGCTCATCATCAATCAAGTCACCGCGAACAATCCCTCGCAGCTGCGTGGCTGGATGGAAGTGGCGGGGCATCGCGCCAATGTCATCGTGGCGAACCCGGCGGGCATTACCTGTGACGGTTGCGGATTTCTGAACGCGGGTCGCGGCACGCTGACGACAGGGCGCCCCCTGATAGGCGCCGATGGGGGCCTGCAGGGATTTGACGTCACGCGCGGACGTGTTTCTGTCGAAGGCCTCGGACTGTACGGCGGGGGCGTGGACAAGGTCGATCTCATCACGCGAGCGCTGGTATTGAACGCCGCGGTTCACGCGAATCGGCTGAGCGTGGTCGCCGGCCCCGCCACCGTGGGCTACGACGATGACCGCGTGCAGGGCAAGACGGGACAGGGTCCGGCGCCTGCGGTCTGGTTGGACGTGGCCGCCTTGGGCGGCATGTATGCCAACAGTGTTCGGCTGATCGGCACCGAGGCTGGCGTCGGGGTGAACATCGGCGGTCCCATCAATTCGTTGACGGGGCAGCTGCATCTGAGTTCGGCGGGTGATTTGCGCATATTGCCCACAGGCGATGTCCATGCCGCGCAAGGTCTGGACATGCACGCCCGCGGTGAACTGGCGGTCCAGGGACGGGCGAGCACGCCTGGCGATTTGCGCATCAGTGCCGGGCAGGGACTACGGGTGGACGGAGCGGCCGCGCAGCTGGCTGGGGCCAACGTCACGCTGGCTGGAAATGATGTTGCTATCGGCGGCATGATCGAAGCCGTTTCGGGCCGGTTGCAGGTCAGTGCGGGGCAAGGCTTGAGCATATTGCCGGCCGGTGGTGTGCATGGCGCCCAGGGGGTCGACTTGCTGGCAGGCGGCGAACTCTCGGTCCAGGGACGCGCCACCACGCCAGGGGATATGCGGCTCGCCGCCGGGCTCGGACTGCGGGTCGAGGGGGCGGCAGCAGAGGTGGGTGGGAGCAGTGTCACGCTGAGTGGGCATGACGTCGTGATCGGCACCGGGAGCAAGGTGTATTCCGATTCGACGTTGATTGCGGACGCTCGGGGGCGTCTTGATTCGGCCGGCGACGTGCGCGCCGCCGGGATGGTAAGTGTCGTTGCGCAAGACAAGCTGCTTATCGACGGCGAGTTGATCGCCGGGCAATCGGCGAGCTTGCAGGCGGGCAGCAGTCTGGAGAGCCGTGGGTGGGTGCAAGTCAATGGCCCGTTGACGGCAACCGCGTCGGGTGCATTGGTCAATCATGGCGAGTTGCATGCCAAGAACGCCGTCACGCTGCAAGCCAGCGGCGCTCTGTCGAACGATGGGACAGTGCAAGCCGGTGCCGATTTAACAGTGACAAGCGGCGGCAGGTTGGTCAACGACGGCGAGCTCCTGACGCCACAAAAGGCGACGCTACGCGCTCAGGCTTTGGAGAATCACGGCACCATCCAGGCCAATGGCGGAGTTCGCCTGGAAGCCACCGACGGGTTCAACAATCAGCGGGGTAAGGTGCTATCGGCTGGCGACGTGCATTTGGAAGTGCAAGGCAGCGTTGACAACCGTGATGGCCGCATCGACAGCAAAGGCAAGGTCTACGTTGCTGGTGTCGAGATCGATAATCAAAGCGGCATCTTGGGCGGGCGCAGCGTAGATGTGCTCACATCCGGACAAGTCGACAATACGAACGGCTTGATCCGGGCCGACGACAAACTCGTCGTGTCCGCGACCAGCGTGATCAACCACGACACCGTCCATCAGGACGGGAAACCCGTGCGGGGCATCCACGCTAAGACGGCCGACCTACGGGCCGACATTCTCGATAACCGTGGCGGTCGCATCGAAGTCGATGATCAGCTGACGGTAAATGGCAAGCGCCTGCTTAACTC
The DNA here is from genome assembly GCF_021325795.1 of Bordetella sp. LUAb4. Taxonomy (GTDB): domain Bacteria; phylum Pseudomonadota; class Gammaproteobacteria; order Burkholderiales; family Burkholderiaceae_B; genus Bordetella_C. The sequence goes on from NZ_JAHPZX010000007.1 coordinate 78,370, forward strand.
GGACGGTCGCGTGGTCTCGCGGGGCGAGATGGAGCTTCATCTCCAAGGCGAGGCGGGCGCGTCAAAGTCCGGCGCGGTGAAGACTGAACCAGTCAGGGTACGCAGATCCGCCATCACCGATCTGCCGGACAGTAATGGGGTTCTGGGCTCCATGCAAGGCGCTGAAGTCGTCCTGGATAACCAGCGCGGCGAGATTCTGGCAGCCGGGGATCTGACACTGGATCTGAATGGCGCAGGAGACAACCGTTCCGGCCGCATCTACACCGATGGGCATCTGCACGGTGACGCCGTCGCGATCGACAACAGGAAGGGCGTGCTGATTGGGAGGCACGGGGATTTCAACGCGGCTGGAACCATCGATAACAGGGATGGCCTCATCGGTGCTCGGGATAGGTTGCGCCTGTCAGCCGGGAACATCGACAACGCGCAGACGCGATCCGCGCCGACCGGGCCCCAGTTAGGCATCATCGGCAAGACGGTCTCGCTGGACGCGCCGGTAGTCAACAACATGGCGGGCAACATTGGTGGCCAACAAGTGACCATCAATGGCAAGCGCATGCACAACGGCGGCGGTTGGGTGCGGTCGTGGGATGGCATCGACATCACCATGAACGGCTCGGTAGTCAGCGCCGACGCGCCCGCGAACCGTCAGTCTCATCTTGAGGAGAGCACGGATCAGGCCCTGCTGGACAATCAAGGCGGTGTGATCGAGGGCGGCGGAGAGACCAAGCTCGACGTCGGCGGAACGGTGGATAACCAGTCCGGCACGATCTCGTCTTCAGGCGAACTGGCCGTCGACGCGTACAACTTCAAGAACAAGAGCGGAGAGGCGCAGGGGCAGGAAGTGCGCGTCAAGGTCTCAGGCCATATCGACAATCGCAACGGCCATATCCACGGGGAAAAGAGCGTGCGCGCCAAATCGGACGCGCTGGACAACGCCGCTGGCCTGACGACGACCAACGGCAAGGCCACCATCGATACCGGCACGTTGAAGAACAAGGACGGCAGCATCTGGTCAGGCGCGGGATCGGAGGTTCATGCCGGCAGCATCGCGGGCGTAGGCACGGTCGAATCCAAGGGCGATATCTATCTGCGCAGTAAAGACTCCGTGGAGAACGACGGAAATATCAGGGCTGATGGCAAGGTCTCGGTAGGCTCGGATGGAAACGTTAAAAATACGGGAACGATGGTCGGCGGAGAATCGACGCAAGTCGACGCTAACAACATCGATAACAAGGGCACGATAGATTCCGGTGGAGCCACCAAGGTTAGCGCCCGAGAGCGCGTGACCAACGAAGGCTTGATCAACGGTGATAAGAGCCATATCGCCGCGCCGTCCATTGATAACGCCGGCCGTATCTACGGCAACAAGATCGCGATCGAAGCCGATGCCTTGCGCAATGGCGCTTCGAAAGCGGGCGGCGGTGGTGGCAAAGACGAAGACAGCGGCAAAGCCGGCGTTATCGCCGCCCACGATCGCATCGACATGGGCGTAAAGACCTTCGATAACGACCATGCCGATGTGTATTCGGGCGGCGATCTGAATATCGGCCGTCACCTGGACGCTGCTGGCAACGCGACCGGCAAAGCCGACGTATTCAACAACAGATCCGGCTTGATCGATGTCGATGGCAACCTGCGTCTGGACGCCTCCATCATCAACAACGTCAACGAGCACTTCGTCAGCGAAGTCGTGCCGGGTACGAAGACGCGCAAGGTTTATTACCAGCGCCCCGGCAAAGATGAAAAGCTGAACGCCGACGAGTATTGGCTGTGCAACTACGACAAGCCTGTCTGCACCAAGAGTCATGAATGGGTCCTGAGGACGTCGCAGCGACGGCTGCTTATGCCATCGAAGCAGGAGAAGTACAACGCCCCGCAGTACGGGCCGGAGCTGACCTATGCCGAACCCAAGCACGAAGACCGGCGCAGGAACGAGGCGCCGGTAAAGGTCCCGTACAGCCCACCGCGCGACGAAGAGGACTCGAGCAGGAACCGCATCCACATCCCGGAGCAGTTCAACTATCCGATCGACGCGCCCATCTGGGATGTATTCGAGGTCAAGCGGCCGGAGCCGCTGCCGCCGCAGCCGACGCAGAAAGAGTGCTTCTCTCACGAGAAATGTCATGGCGAGAACATCGCTTATGAGAAAGCGCACAAGGCCAAGGTGGCGGCCTATGTAGAGCTCAATAAGCGAGTTCGTGCCTTCAACAAGGATTTCAAGCGCCGGCTGGTCAAGAACTTCGACATTCATGTGACGGATGAGACGGTCTTTGAACCCCGAGTGGTGTCGAGCGACCCGGCCAAGATCTGGGTCGGCGGCAATGCCACGTTCGATGGCAAGGTCCTGAACGACAAGAGCCAGATTATCGCGGGCGGCGAACTGCTGACCGTAGGCGGTGATGTACGGAACCTCGATGCGATCGGAGAGCGGCGTACCGAGACGACTGGCCAAACCATACGAACTTATACGAGTAAGGGCGGACGCAAGCACAAGACTGTGAATTACGACGGCACGACCGAGGTCGAGTCGATCAGGATGCCGGCGAGCTACGCGGGGCACACCGCCAAGCCGAACGCCGTGTGGGCGATGCCCGCGGCGGGCGCAGAGTCAGCCGCGGACGCTCCGTTCCAGGCTTTCTCCTTGCGCGTGCCTGGCATCGGAGAGGTGCGTACCGTCATACCCCCGCTGCGTTTGCCCGATAGCGCTTTGTATTCCTTGCGCCACGAAGCGGGTTCGGCGTATCTGGTGAACACGGATCCTCGATTCGTGGGCGGACGTTCGTTCGTTTCCAGCGACTATCTGTTCGAACGTCTGGGACTACTCGAACGGCTGGGCGGCAAGGTTGCCATTGGCGGGCGGACGCCGCCAAGGCACCCCGATGCGCCGCGTGTTGCCGGGTCGGCAGGTGGCGCGTCTTATGCGCAAGGTTTCAACGGCGCATTGTCGCTCAAGCGCTTGGGTGACGCGTTCTACGAGCAGCGCCTTGTAAGCAGCCAGATCACGGCCGCCACCGGCCAGCGCTTCATCGGCGATTACCGGGACAATCAAAGTCAGTACAAGGCGTTGTTGACCGAAGGCGCCGCCTTTGGCCAGAAGTACGGCTTGACGGTGGGTGCGGCGCTGACCGAAGACCAGATGCGGAGCATGACATCGGACCTGGTCTGGATGGTTGCGCGCGACGTGCAACTTCCGGACGGAGCCACCCAGCGAGTATTGGCCCCGCAGGTTTACCTGATGGTGCAGGACGGCGACCTGAAAGGCGACGGCACTTTGATGGCGGGTCGGCGAGTCAACATGGCTGCCGACGGCAATATCGACAACACCGGCACCATTGCCTCGCGCGATGCCACCGTTATGACGGCGGAGAATATCCGCAATCGTTTGGGTGGACGTCTGCACGGCGGTTCTCTCGATCTGTCGGCGAGACAAGACTTCGACAACATCGGTTCGCGCATCACGGGTGGCGATGTCGCCTTGTCGGCCGGGCGCGATGTCAATCTGACTTCGACGTCCGAACATAGCGCAGGCTCGCATACCTGGCGCGACTATATCAGCAGCGTTTCCGGTATCGACGCGACCAACTTGAGCGTCGTAGCGGCCCGCGACCTGAACATGGCTGCGGGATCGCTTACCGCGCTGAACGATGTGCAACTGGTGGCGGGTAACGACGTTACGCTGAGCAGCTTGCAAGACGGGCAGGGCGAGCATTTCATCTTCGGCAAGAAGAACAACAAGCAGACCAGCCGTAGCCAGGATATCGGTGCGATCGTTACTGCGGGTGGCAACCTGAGCGTGTTCGCAGGCGCGGACTTTACCGCCACGGCGGCGCGCATGCAGGCGCAGAAGGACTTGGGCGTGTCGGCGGGGGGCAATATCGCCTTGAATGCGGGCCAGCAGTCCGAGTACTTCCGAGACGAGCACTATCAGAAGACGCGCGGCTTTCTCTCCAGCAAATCGACCCACACGATCGATGCCTTCTATTCGTCGATGGCATTGGGAAGCTTACTTAGCGGCGAGCGCGTCTCTGTGTTGGCCGGCGGCGATATTGCCACCATCGCCGCCCAGGTCGCCGCCGACAAGGGCGTGCGGATGGGGGCCGGGGGTGACATCACACTGAATGCTGGCTCCGACACCTACGGCGAACAGCACTACGAGCGTGTCACGCGTAAGGGCTTCTTTGGCGGTAGCGGAGGCCTTGGTGTTGGCTACGGCAAGGAGATCAAGGCGAAGTGGTCGTCGCTCGACGGCGTGGCGCAGAGCACGGCGCCGACGCGGATTGGTGCGACAGACGGGAACGTGGCCATATCGGCGGGCGGCGATGTACGGCTCAACGGCGCACAGCTCGTCGCGGGTAGTGCGGGTAACGCGGGAGCATCGGGAACGTCGGGAACATCGGGGATATCGGGGATATCGGGGGCCTCGGGTGCGTCGTCGGGCAACATCGGGATTGCCGGGAGAAACGTCAGCATCGATGTCAGCCACGATATCGAGCGTTCGACGCACGGCTCCAGCTACTCTCGTTCAGTGTTTGGCACAGCGGTGGTCGGCACGGTGCTGGACACCGTCAGGAACCTGCGTGAAGGGCACTCGTTGATGGACGTCATCCACGAGGTGGGTGCGTCGAGTCTGTCCGTGCCCCAGGTCGACTTTACTTATGACGCCACGCGCAGCCGTGCGAAGAATGAGCGTATCGCCGATGTGGCGATCGGCTCGACCGTGGATGCGGCGAACAATGTGACCTTGCGCGCCGGAGACCCGCAGGGGCAAAGACGAGGGCAAGGACAAGGACAAGGACAAGGACAAGGACAAGGACAAGGGCAAGGGCAAGGGCAAGGGCAGGGCGACTCTTCCACTGCGGGCCAGATCTCCTTGGTGGGCGCCACGGTGCGAGGCGGCGGCGCGACTTTGCTGGATGCCCAGGGCGATGTTTCGATCAAAGCGGCCTCCCACCAATATTCGGAGAGCCATTCCTCCAAGAGCAAGACGGCACGGGTCGGGACGGCGGCGCCCGGCCTGGGTGATCTCGGTCGTGCGCAATCCGGCGGGCACAACAGCGGCGGCGTGCAACTGCTGCCGTATAACCACGAACTCTCGATGGCCAAAGGCCAGACCGAAGCCAGTTCGCAGACGATTTCGACGGTAATTGGGAATACGGTCCTCGCCAACAGCCAGACCGGAGACGTCCTTGTCCAGGGATCGGACGTGGCCGGCGGTGACTCGGTGACACTCCTGGCGCCGCAGGGTGCGGTTCGCATCGAGCCGGGCAGGCATACCGGGACGTCGAACGAGTCGTACAAGCAGAGCACCATCGGGAACACTGGGCGTAGCAATACCAGTGTGACCGTGGGCTATGGCAAGCAGCAGGGATCACAGCGAGAGGCAGGCCAGACACAGAGCGCCGCCGCAAGCCACATCACGACCGGAACAGGCGATGTGACACTGGCTGCGCGTGATCAGGTGTCCGTGACAGGTAGCCATATCGATGCGAGCAGGGATTTCAATATCCAGGCCAAGGTCATCGAAATTACGCCTGGGCGCGATTCGGTTGACATGCAGAGCGAGCATGAGCGCAGGAGCGCCGGCGTCACGTTCAGCGCCAACAACCCGATCGTAAGCGCGGTGCAGACATCCATCGACATGCGCAAGGCTGCCGTGGAGTCGGATGACCCGCGTATGAAAGCATTGGCGGCGACGGCGGCGGGTCTGTCGATGGCCAATGCGTATAGCGCGGTCGCGCGCAATCCGGCCAGCGCGGGCGGCGTGAGTTTCAACGTCGATGTCGGAGTATCCAATAGCAGGCAACGGCAGGAGAGCTCCGTGTCGGCGGTCTCCTCGTCCACCGTGCAAGCGGGGCGCGACGTCAATTTGAAGGCGAGCGGCGAGGATTCCCGGATTTTGGTAGAGGGATCCCAACTCACGGCGGCAAGGAATGCGTCCCTGCGGACCGACGGTGACTTGGTCCTTACGGCGGCGGCGACGACGCACCAAACCAACAGCAAACAGTCCTCAAGCAGCGCCAGCGTGGGTGTCGGATTTGCCATTGGCGGTACGCAGAACGGCTTCACGATCAATCTTGCCGCATCAACTGCTCGCGGCAACGCCGAGGGCAATAGCGTCACGTGGACGCCCTCGACCGTGCAAGCGGGTGGCGTCGCGGTGATGGAATCGGGCGGGGATACCCAGGTGCTCGGCTCGCAAGTGCTCGCGTCACAGATCATCGCCAATGTCGGCGGCGACTTGACGGTCGAGAGCCTGCAGGACACTGCCGAATACACGTCCGAGCAGAGCAGTGGTGGCTTCGGTGTGAGTCTGTGCATCCCGCCAATCTGCTACGGCGCGAGCTCGGCCACCGGTTATGTCGGCGGAGGCGAGGTAAGGAGCGCGTACGCCAGCGTCACGCAGCAGGCTGGGTTGAAGGCGGGCGATGGTGGATTCCAGGTCTATGTGAACCGGGAGACCAGCCTCGTGGGCGGCGTCGTTTCGAGCTCGGCTCGGGCGGTGGAGAGGGGGTTGAACTATCTGGATACCGGGACGTTGATCACTCGGGATGTCCAGAACAAGGCTTGGTACACGGGCAATCAATTTGCGCTGGGAGGCGGATTCAGCTTTGGTGGCGGTGCGGGAGACAAGAAAGCGGACGATGCCAACGCCGACTCGGCTGCAGCGGGTAAGACCTCAAATTCGTCTAGCGCCGTCGGGACTGATAGCCAGGGCAACGCGGCGAGCGGCACGCGCGCCGTTCCAGGCAGCACCTTACCGTCATTCAAGGGCGTCAGCGTCGCCCCGCCGGGCGTAGCTCATGCGCGGGAAGAAGTCGTATCAACGACGTACAGCGCGATCAGCGGCGGGACGATCAGGATTCGCGACCTGGACGGGCAACGTGCGCGCACGGGGCTGACGCCTGACCAGATCATTGCCGCGCTCAATCGGGATACGCAGGACACGCTGAATAGCCTGGATCCGATTTTCGATCTCAAGAAAGTACAGGCTGGGCTGGACATCGCGATAGAAGCGAGCCAGCAAGCTGGGACTTACTTCGCGAACAAGGCCAGGGATGCGGACGAGATCAAAGCGGCGTTGGAAAAGATGCCGGAAGGGCCGCAGCGTGACGCACTGACAGCGCAACACGCGGAGGATCAGAAGCTGTGGGGGCCTGGCGGCAGATATCGCAGTGTGCTGGGTGCGATCCTGGCTGGCGTGAGTGGCAACGTGGCGGCTGGTGGTGCGGGGACCTTGCAGGCGGTCACGGTGTCTTACCTTCAGAGTCAGGCCGCCGGCGCCGTGAAGCAGATTGCCGACGCGCTGGGTGAAGGGTCGCAAGCCGAAGTGGCCAGAGCGGCGCTGCACGCCATCGTGGGCTGCGCGGGCGCGGCGGCGAGCCAGGCAAGCTGTAGCGCGGGTGCTTTGGGTGCAGGCGCAGGATCAATTCTAAATAGCCTTGGTGACGAGATTCGCCGGCGCGAGGCCGCCAACGGTCCGAGTGGCGCAACGCCTGGAGGAGAGGGCAAGTCGCTTACCGCGTCCGAGAAGGAGACTTGGCGCAACACGGTCGCCACGTTGGTGACGGGAATAGCCGCGGCCTCCGGCTCGAACCCCGTCACGGCCGTCACTGCGGCCACGATCGAAACCGAGAACAACTACCTGAATGCTGTGGAAACCAGGGAGCGCGTGGCCGCAACGCACCGCCTGGGTCAGTGTCGCGACGAGGCGTGCCGGGCGGCCGAAGAAGCCACGCTGGACCAACTCGTTGCGATCAACGAGGAGCGCAACGCCCGCTTGGAAACCTTGCCGGAAGACAAGGCCGCCTACAGCGCGCAGCTGAGCGAGATTGAAAAGGACATAGCTGGGCTCGCCGAACTGGCGAAGGCAGAAAACGCGGAGGAAGCCAAGGCTGCGCTGTCGCAGATAACGCAGGCGAGCAGTAAGTATCGGACGGTTCTGTACGCGCAGAAGGAGCTTGCTATCAGCCAGGATGGCGTGGTTCGAGCCGAGCAGATGGTGGAGCTTGGTTATCTGAGCGAGTCTCAGGGCCGGATCCTGAAGAATGATCCTTGGAATGTAGTGGGAGATATCGGAACGGCGGTTGTCGACGCGAGTCCTGGTATTGGTGTTGTCAAGGGGGCAACGTCCGCTGCTAAGAGTTCAGTCGTGGCGTCGAAGGTCGAGAAGGGGCATCCGGTGTCTGCGGGTGCGCAGGTCGACAAAGGCACCAAAGCTGCGGGTGGATCGGAGTTCGGTAAGGGCTCGACGGCATCGGTCGCCCCTTCTCATCATCGCAGCAGTAAAACTGAAGTAGATAACGCGCCGCCGACGCTTGCCCGGCCTGACGCCAGCACCTCTAGTAACGTTATTCTGGGTGAACTAGACTCGCTCGGACGCCCAACAGGAGTAACGGCGGTAATTACGAGAGAGCTGTTAGAGCAGGGTTCCCATGCCAATCAGAGCATTCGTCCACCCGGCTTCGAAGGACAAGGTTCAGACCACGCACGTGGACATTTGCTTGCGAGGATGTTGGGGGGCAGCGGCAAAGACGCGAGAAACCTAATCACACTTTTCCAAACCCATGCAAATCATCCGAATATGAGTTCGTTTGAGCGCGAGGTAAAAAAAGCCGTAATGTCAGGAGAGACCGTTAGTTACCGTGCCATTCCCGTCTACTCCGGGAACAATCCGGTTCCGACTGGCGTTACTTTAAATGCGCGGGGGTCGGCAGGATTTACTCTCGACGTTTCGATTCGCAATGTAGCCGGAGCTAAGAAAAATGCTAAACGAGTTAATTAGGATGCTTCCGCCGCCGAGCAGAAAACCTCGGAATAGTGACGCCTGGGTTAGGTACGAAGCGGAAAGTGGTCAGATATTTCCCAGCGACTTCAAGGCCTTTATCTCGGCGTATGGGAGCGGCGTTATTGACGATTTCATCTACGTGCTTGATCCGTTTTCTCCGAATCCTAATTTGAATTTTGAAAAGGCGGAGTCTTTCCAGAGCGCGTACTTGGTGATGAAGCAGCTTTTTCCCGAGGACTATCCTCGACCAGCATATCCTGAGACCGGCTCGTTTCTCCCCTGGGCCGTTACGGATAACGGCGATTCGTTCATCTGGCTGGTGGATGGCGATCCTGCTGGTTGGAAGGTTGCTTTGCATAGCAAAGATCAGGGGGACGAGGAAATATACATGCTCGGTTGCGTTGATTTTCTCGCTGGGCTTCTGCGAGGGGAGGTCTCATCCGCAATTTTGCCCAGCGAGCTTCTCACTCATGGAAAGACTGCCCATGAATTCTTACCACTAGAATAGTGCGCTTCCCCTGGGTTAGTAAGCAGCTACAAATTAGCGTTCAAAACCGATGGGCCGTCCGAGCGTCAAGGCCTGGTCCCGATAATGGCCGCTGGCCCGCAAGGCATATTCCGTCTTCAATTCCCACTTCTTGGCCGTCACATATTCCAGGCCTGCGGCCAGGTTGCCGTAGGTCCGGGGCATGCCGGAGCGCAGGGAGAACGGCGCGGCATTGACGTTGCTCAGCTGCATGCTGGTCACGACGTCACCGCCGCTCAGGAAGCTGGCACCGGCGGCGACGTAGCTGCGCAAGGTGGCACCGCCTTTCAGGTCATGGCGGCCACCCAGCTCCAGCATCGGCGACACCATATAGGACATGGTGCGATTGCCGGTCACCTTCAGGTCGAACAGGTCGCTGCCGGATTCCTGGTACCGCTTCTGGCGGACATGGTTCACATCCAGATCCACATAGGGCCGCAGATACCAGGACGGCTGGCTGAACTCGTACGCGGCGCGCAAGCGGCCAGCGACGAAGGCGGCGTCCGGGGTGCTCTTGGCCGTGCCGTCCAGCGTATCGCGCGACATGCGGCTGTTGTCCACGCCGGCATGCACGGCCATCGAGATCTGCCAGGGCGCGTTGTTGTACTTCGAGGCCAGGCCGCCTGCATACGTATCTCTATAGGCCCGCACGCCCGATGCGGTGGTCTTGCCGTAGGAATAGTCCAAAGTGCCGCCCTGGAACCAGTTGCGGGCGATCTCGTGCTGGCCGCCCACCGTGAGCGTGGTCTGACGGATGCGATAGGCTTCATCGGAAGCCGTGCCGTCGCGCGAGGTCCAGTTGGTGTCCACACGCGTCCACGTGCAGTTGCCCTCGCGCCGGATGGTGTTCTCGCCGACGAAGGTCGGGCAGCTCATCATGCGGTTCATCGACGTGTAATCATGTTCCTTATGTGGATTAGGTGTAGGCATGACAATAATTTGGGCAGGTGTAGTTGTCAGTGGTGAGTATTCTGGCTGGAAAGTGCATATCGATGATGACCGTGCCGGAGATACCGGTGGGTACTATCTGTACCTGAAGAACGGTGATGTTGAAGGCTTCGACTATTGGTTTGAACATAAAGAGGAGCTGCAATCTCAACTGTTGGATTCGATATTGAGTAGGCAGAATAATTTATTTTTTACCGCCATCACGTAGGCGTGACACTTTGCGCGGTGTCGAAACCAGACGAGGCTTGGATCGGGATGAATATCCACCCGCGATGTTCCAAGAAGGTGGTCAAGGCGCTTCAGTAAAACATATCAACTCTCGGGACAGCCGTGGCGCTGGTGCTTGTATTGGCGCTCAATGTAGAGAGCTGTCAAATGGAACAAAAATTCAAATAGAAGTCGTGGATTAGAAAATGCGAAATTTAGATAAATTATTATCGATCGCAAGCTTATCTTTGAGTAAACATGGAGCGGATATCTCAGGGGAATCGCTTAGGCTAGCAGGCACTTTGGCTGATCAGCTCTTGGGAATGCTGTCTCAGTGCAATGGTTTTTATGCTCTGGAAAGTGCGCTTCATGTGTTTCCAACCCATTCTAGTGAGTGGGATTGGTCTTGCTGAGTGGAATGAAGATACGCTGTGGCGTAGCGCCTATAAAGGCTTGGCGGATGATTGCTTGTTTTTTGCTGAAGATGTCTTTGGAGGGCAGTTTTGTATTAAAGACAACAGGGTTTTCATTTTTGACCCGGAAGCCGGGGCGTTAGAGTCCTTGGTCGACGATATCGAAGGTTGGGCTAAAACACTTCTTAGTGATTACGAAATGCTTTCTGGTTATCCATTGGCGCATCAATGGCAAAAGAACAACGGGCAAATCCCCGCAGGAAAGCGTTTGTTGCCGAAGGTGCCTTTCACGCTGGGTGGGGCATTTGACTTGGGAAATTTGTATCTTGCTGATGCCGTGGAGGGAATGAGGTTTAGAGCTGATATCGCAGTGCAAATCAAAGATCTGCCAGACGGCTCTCAAATTAAATTGAATATTGTTAATTGAATTATTTTGCGGATTTCGGGCAGCAGCTCTAGTGTTCGCGGAGCATCGAGGTCCGCACGGAAAATCTCCTCCGGTGTCGGCGCCCGGATGATCTTTTCGAGATAGTCGTTGATGTTGCGCTTCTGGACGATTCGACCGCACATCTCACAGCCCCCCGATATGTCGCCCAGCATACAGCCACACGTTGCGAACCACTTGCATCGCCCGTCAGCAAATGCAGCTTCGGCGGGCACGCCGATTGGCCGAATTCGAATTGATAGGCAGAAAGAATCGACTAGTAAGGAACGGGTCGTATCACTTCGCCACCCAGGAGACAGTCCTCATGAAGGGCTGTCCGGGCCAGGGTCCTCAAGAGGGGCCAAAACCAAAGGAGATGCCAGGTGCAATTCGGAACCCAGGTAGTGACGACTCAAACCGTGGCGCTCGCGATGAGCGCGATTCCATTCCTAGCGATGGCGCAGCCCACCGAGAGCACCTATCCAAGCAGAGAGGTCAGTATTGTTATTGGGTATCCCCCGGGCGGGGGTGTGGATGTATTGGCGCGAGTGTTGGCCAAGCACTTGGGCAAGGAGCTGAAGCAAAAAGTCGTAATCATCTATAAGCCGGGTGCCGCGGGCAATATCGGTGCGGAAACTGTAGCTCGCAGAGCGAAGCCGGACGGGTACACCCTATTCATGAGCGCGCGGCCCAACACCATCCACAAGGTGATGTACGCAAACCTGAAGTTCGATTTCGCACAAGACCTGAGACCGATTGGCTTGATTGGCACGAGTCCCAACATCATCGTGACCGGCGAGCACACGTTGATCAAAGACCTTGATGATCTGTTGTATCTTGCGACTGAGTATCCCGGCAGATTGCGGTGTGCGTCCTCCGGAGTAGGCACGACCGGCTATTTGCTCTGTGAAATGTTCCAGCAGGAGACCGGCACCAAGATCGACCATGTGCCATACAAAGGGAGCGAGCAAGGCTATATCGACCTGGTCGGTGGCCGGGTCGATATTCTCTTCACCACGCTTCCCGCAGCCGCCCCGCACATTTCTGCCGGTGCCGTCCGTGCTGTCGCACTAATGTCTCAGCAGGCTGACGGCCACTCCGTCAAGGTGCCGACGTTGGGGCAACAGGGATACCCGATGCTCGACTTGGACTCGTGGGCTGGGCTGATGGCGCCAGCGGAAACCCCCGACTACGCGATAGATAAGCTCAATTCCGCACTAAACACTTTGCTCGAAAGTGAAGAGATGCGAGCTGACATGGCGCGCCTAGGCTACTTCCCTGCCCAACAGCCTAATCGTCCGCTGGCGCTTCAAACACTCATCGCGCAGGAGACGGAACGGTGGACGGCTATCCTGAAGACGCGAGGCATTTTTTCATTTCATTAAACAGGTGGGTCGCGCTTCTGTCCGACTCGGGCTGTGGTCACAACCGGTCCTCAATGCGCTACGCGCGGCGTTGTTCAGCCAGCTCATAACCCGTGGACTACGCAAGCCCCTCTGCATCCAACGCCTTACGCACGACGGGCCGCGAGCGCATGCGCAGATACCAGGCCTTGAGATTCTCCAGCTCGTCGAAATGAATGTTGGCCTTGTATGTGGGCGCCAACCACTCCGCTTGCCCCCACTGCGTCAGCGAGTTGAGATAAGCATCGGCAACCGAGCAGTCCCCCATCAAGTAGTCCCGATCGGCGAGCTGCTCATTGAGCCAGTGGTAGCGCTGCTCCAACTTGGGCTTGGTCGTTTCGGTCCCGTAAGCGCCAGCCAGCCGTGCATAGAGCAGGGGAATGAACCCCTTGTGGATTTCGGAGAAGTGCTAAGGAACATCGTGCTGACTTTAATTGAAGGAAAAATGAGCTGATCCGCCAGTGGGAGGTCAACACTGGGAGAATTTGGCCGACCTACTCAGAAGACGTTCTATCAAAAAATGGCCAAAATAACTCGGCGAATCGGTGCTACTTTCGATGCTCACCATATTATCGAGAGTAAGTATGGTGGACCACACGAATGGTGGAATCTTCATGCCGCTCGCTACCCAGAGCGACATCAAAGAGGCACTCACAAAGAAGTGGAGGGCCAGGGCGATCTATTTTTCTAAGGAATTGAAGAAAGAGGTGAATGATGTATGAGGATATATCGGCAACAAAGGGAACTGGCACCCCAATCGATAACTTGATATCTCTCGAAGTAGGCAAGATAAGCAGGATCCGTGCCGGGCATGAAGGCGTCCCTGAGGACTACTTGGCGTTCTTGTGGGAAATTGGTTTCGGGGAGCTTGGTGATGCAGCATACATGTTGTATGACGGACCTATCAAGCCAGAGGAGATATATGGGAGGCTAACGCCGGGTTTGGCTAAGATACTGCTTTTCGGAGACGATTTCCAAGGCTTCAATGCTGGTTTCAGAGTCACGGATTGGGCTGTTGTAGAGATCGATTCGGCCGATACGGAAGTGATTGAAGTGGCTGCCGATTTTCAGACATTTATTCGATACAAAATTGGGGAGTTGAGCTGATGCACTAGGCGCTAAGTGGCCGAATGACCTGCCCGGCTTCTTAAGACCATTCCGCTCCCGCAATATAGACGTCGATGGTCAAGCATTCTCGCGTGTATTCGTCTACTACCGTCAGGCACTTCAACTGCTGACCGTTGGCGCAAGCATCGAAGACGAAGTCATAGCTCCAGCTCCACACTGCGTTGCGCGCGAGCGGTGCAAGCGGCCGCGGGCGCGAACCCGCAATACGGCGGCGCCGCCGTTTTTCGGGTACTTGCAGACCTGTCTGCGCCCACGGTCGGCTACAGCGTTCCTTACCGACAATGAGACCCTCGCGCTCGAGCATGATCCGTATCCGGCGCAAAGTCAGCGCATCGTCTCAATGACGGCACCGTTCTTGACGGGCATCTTGCGGATATAACCGAGGTTAGCTCGACTCACCTGAATCAGCGCGCCCGCGCGTCGCTGGCTCAACCCGCGCGAAATCGCGAAGCGGGTTTGCTCGCGGCGCACCTGCGCTCACTATTTTTTTTTGCCAAGTTCTCCTCCATCACCTCGATTTCCAGATTTCGTTCCGCATCAGCTTTTTCAGGCGCGTGTTCTCCAGTTCCAGCGCCTTGAGCCGTTTGACATCGTCGCTGACCATTTCCCCACAGTGTTTGCGTCAGGCGGATATCGAAGCATCACTCACCCCGTGACGCTTGGCCACTTCCAATTGGGACGGTGTCCGCTTCGCGCAGAATGCGGACTATCTGCTTATCGTTATATCGACTCTTTTCATGACGCGCTCCGTCGGAATGTGCCGTTATCCTAGATCAATTTGGCCTTAAATTCCCGGGGCAGGTCATCTGTACAAGGGCGAAATGCGAACTGGCTACGTGAAATTCATGGGTAATTCGTCTCGTGGAGAAGCGAAATAATGGTTTGTAGGAACCAATTCTGATGGTGCCATCACCACAATCCATGTGGAAAGTGGCAAGAGCTTTTGGAAGATGTTAATGGTAATCCCAAAGATAAAACCATAAGGCCTGTGCCATGATTTATTCAGTGCTTGTTGATGGTATCAATCCTGAAATAGAAGAAGAAGTTTCGATCGTCGTGTGTGATCAGCGGCTTACCTGCTTTGCAAGCTGTCTTCCCTATCAGCTTGAGGTGGGGCGAGTGTATCGGGCGGAGTTGTTGCCTATGGTTTTTAGTGAATATATTGTTCAAGAGACTTCTCATGTCACACCCTCGATCCTTAAAAACGGTTCAGATTATTCATACAAAATTGTCGGTGAGTTGAGGGAGGGCTGTTTGTGCTGCAGTGGGTTGATTTTTTGTGATGAGATTTTGCTGGCGGATTTTGGTTTTCTGAAAGGGAAGCTGATTTCGTGGCGGGTCGATAGGTTAGACGTTTTATTTGTCTAAACTTATTTAGATGCCGAAACTGTAGATTCTTCACTGGGCAACATAACGCAGGAGCTCCATAAGTTGGTCAAATGGCACATGGGGATGCGATGAATATTTATAATTATTTAGCTAAGCGTGTGGAGAGGGCGGGTTTTGAAATTCAATGGTATGGACCCGTTTCACGAGAACAGGTGTGCCGGCTGGAAGAGTTGCTCGCGATTAATCTGCCAAACTCGTTTAAGGATTTCCTGCAGAGTCACGGTGGCGGTGGGGTAGTAAGCGCTGATGTATCGGGAATTGAGGATAACGATGCCGAAATCGATTTTGGAGGCACAGTTCTCGGCGATACGATGAGATGTCGTAAGGAATACGAGCTTCCTCAATACTTGGCAGTTGTCTATTTCCATGACGATGAAGTGTGCTGGTGTCTTGATACCAGTCAGTCGAAGAATGGAGAGTGCCCGGTGGTTAGCTACGACGTTTTTCGCGAGCGAGTTGATAGAGTGATAGCGACCGATTTTTTCTCCTTTTTCAAGCACCACTTGGAGTTGTATGGAGTTCCGTCCTAGCGTGTATGCATTAAGAAATGGCAATGGCGCATTCTTACTGGGTGTGGATTCCGACGGTTAGCGCAACAGTTTGCTCACGCATCAGTCGGGGTTTTGGGGGAATATTACTGAGGTTGCCACCGAGCATGCTGAGCAAAAGCCGCATAGCAATTACATGATTTATATAGACCATTTGGAGCAGTACCTGGGGCAGCTAGCCGAGGGCTGGGCGGATCCCGAAGGCGGCTCGATCGAGGAAAGCGCAAGAGTTGTTCGTTTCGCCGGACAGCCATTTCCCGAAGCGTCGGTGTATGCAACTGTGGGGCTCGGAAGAACCGTAGTAGACCTCCCGCGCGGACGCTCAATGCGTCAAGAGTTGCTCTTCGCTACGTACGATATCTATCCGGCATCCGAGGTTGCATCATTTCTTCTGACGTTTGCCGGCTTTGTTCATTCGAAGGGCAAGGCGTTGCTGCGCGGGGACGTCGTCGGACCGAGCACATCTTTGATTCCAGGCGTTGCCGCAAATGGTGTCTATGCGTCTATGCCGGCAATTTTTCCAGACGGAATTGTGAAATATTTAGGCTCATCGCCTCCGACGATAGCGATCTGGCTTATTCCCTTGGTCGGCTCGGAGTGCGAGTCTGTGAAGAAAGACGGTTGGGACTATTTTGAAAATATGCTCGAAACCAGAAATCCTGATCTATTTGATCTGGATCGACCGCCTCTACTTAGCAAGTGATGCAATGATTTGATCGCGGGCCTGATTTTTATTCTCGGTAATCTCGCCTGAGCGCCAAGTAGTACGGTATTTACCTGAGTTAAACAATCACGGACCAGCATTCAACACCGGTAAGCCGTCCGCAGCGTCTAGGTCTGGTCCCGATAATTGCCGCTGGCCCGCACACCATTCCGCCTTCATTTCCCACTTCTTGGCCGTTACCTATTCCAGGCCTGCGGCCAGGTTGCCGTAGGTCCGGGGCATGCCGGAGCGCAGGGAGAAGGGTGCGGCATTGACGTTGCTAAGGCGTGTAGCGAAGTGCGATGCGCCATCTGATGAACGCATCCACATCGAACTGCAGCGCAATGGCACAGCCGTGTCGGTGACGTGGGCACTATCGCAGATTGCGCAGAGCGCGGCCTGGCTTCGAGAAGTTCTGCGGTGATCCGCATTGATGCAATCTGGCTGTCGACCGAGCGACTGGACATGTGACCGGGGGCCGAGACCGCGGTGGCGCGGGTAGTGGCAGGTTTCGGGATTGCGCGCCCGCACCATACCTATCGCTTCGCTAATCGCTGGGCCAATCGAATGAAGGTGCTGGTGCATGATGGGATCGATGTCTGGTTGGCCGCGTGGGGACCGAACCGAGGCAAGTTTGTGTGGGCCGATGCCATGCATGGCGCCCATATCGTGCTGGACGGTGAGCAGTGACAGGCGTTGGTGCTGTTCGGCAGGTGCTTACCGCGTACTTGAAGGACGTTCTGAAGCAACTGCCGACGCAACGCGATAGCGCTATTGGTGAGCTGCTGCCGCACGGCTGGAAGCTGGTGATCGCAAGATGACGGGATAATCCACGCAAGGGACGTTGAGTTCTCATCTACTTACGTTACGCAAACAACGAAAGGTTTACCGCGCTGCCTCTCCCCAGGTGGAAAAAAGCGGAATCCTGCGTTAGTCGCTTAGCGGCAGTAGTACCTCAGATGATTGAACGTCAATGGTCACTATGCCCTCCTGGAGCGCGAGGGTGACGATGTTATCCATGAAAGCAACCGTATCGCCTGGGCCTCGGGCCGTCACTGAAAGCGAAACATCGTTCAGGCTAAGCTCGAAACTCATCTTTCCCCGAGCCGCAATTGCGCCGCCAACAGTCCAAGTGACAGGTCCGAAGAGCCTCTCTGCGAGTTCTCTGTAGTTGTCTTGCTTGAACGCATCGTCCACATCGACATCGTCCATTGAGAGGGCAGGGGCACGCGATTTTATGAGGATGAAATCCAGACTCATCTCTTCTCCTATAGGAGCACGGTTCTAACCGCCAACAAGTCTATCCGATATGCCCGAGAGCGGCCAACAGGCAATATGGGATAGGCAGACGTTTACCTTGAACGGGCACGACCGTGTGTCTACTTGAAGGACGTGCTTACGCAACTGCCAACACAGAAGAATCACCAGGTCGCCGCGCTGCTTCCGCATCGTGGGGGGCCGGCCGCTTAAACGCTACTCGTCAAGTGGGTGTTCCGCAGGCGTTTACCCTCGACGAAGCCGCGCCGCGCATGCGTCCAGCATGCTACGTCCTCGATACCATCGGTGCACACCACCCTTCGAACAAGCGCACCGGCATCTACCCAGTGCGACTGGCATCATAGTCGTAGAGCACAGCGGGTGTGCCAAGCGAAACTACACCACCGTCTCGTCCAGGTGGATCGCCGGCGACTGCAGCAGCGCATCGCGCAGCAGGTTCTGGACGAGCTGCAATGACCAGGATGTGCCGATAACCTAGCGCGCGTGCGTCTGACGCGATCACGGGCGCCAGTCTGTCGATGACCAACGCGTACAGCGCGGTCGCGCGCAATCCGGCCAGCGCGGGCGGCGTGAGTTTCAACGTCGATGTTGGGGTATCCAATAGCCGGCAACGCCAGGAGAGCTCCGCGTCTGCGGTCTCCTCGTCCACCGTGCAGGCGGGGCGCGACGTCAATTTGAAGGCGAGCGGCGAGGATTCCCGGATTGTGGTTGAGGGATCCCAACTCACGGCGGCGCGCAACGCCGTCTTGCAGACCGACGGTGACTTGGTCCTTACGGCGGCGGCGACGACGCAGCAAACCAATAGCAAACAGTCCTCGAGCAGCGCCAGCGTGGGTGTCGGATTTGCCATTGGAGGTACGCAGAACGGCTTCACGATCAATCTTGCCGCATCGACCGCTCGCGGCAACGCCGAGGGCAATAGCGTCACGTGGACGCCCTCGACCGTGCAAGCGGGTGGCGTCGCGGTGATGGAACCGGGCGGGGATACCCAGGTGCTTGGCTCGCAAGCGCTCGCGTCACAGATCATCGCCAATGTCGGCGGCGACTTGACGGTTGAGAGCCTGCAGGACACTGCCGTCTGGATACCGGGACGTTGATCACTCGGGATGTCCAGAACAAGGCTTGGTATACGGGCAATCAATTTGCACTGGGAGGGGGATTCAGCTTTGGTGGCGATGCCGGCAGCAAGAAAGCAGGCGATACCAACGCCGACTCGGCTGCAGCGGGGAAGACGTCCAGCGCGTCCAGTGCGTCCAGTGCGGTCGGGACGGATAACCAAGGCAATGCGGCGAGCGGTACACGCGCCGTTCCAGGCAGCACCTTACCGTCATTCAAGGGCGTCAGCGTCGCCCCGCCGGGCGTAGCTCATGCGCGGGAAGAGGTCGTATCAACAACGTATAGCGCAATCAGCGGCGGCACGATCAGGATTCGCGACCTGGACGGGCAACGTGCGCGCACGGGGTTAACGCCTGACCAGATCATCGCCGCGCTCAATCGGGATACGCAAGACACGCTGAATAGCCTGGATCCGATTTTCGACAAGGACAAGGTCGAGGCCAGCTTCGCGATCATCATGGAGGTGCAGGCGCAGGCGGCCACATTCATCGCAGCGCGCGCGGAAGAGGCCACGGAGGTTGAGCAGGCCCTGAAGAAGGAAGAGGCCAAGGGCGCCACGAAGAATCCTGACGTAATCAAGTCGCTTGAAGCGAAGAAAGAGGCGCTTAGCCCGTGGTTGCCAGGCGGAAATTACCGGCTTATTGCGACGAGCCTGTTGGCCGGCGCATCCGCGAATATCGCCGGTGCTGCTTCCAGCGCGGTGGTCGCCGCTAGCGTGACTGCCCTCCAGGGCTTGGCTGCCCGCGAGATCAAAGCGCTGGCCCCGCAATTGGGCGGCGAGGGATCGCCCGCGCATGTGGCACTGCATGCCGTACTAGCCTGTGCAGGCGGTGCGGCTCAGGGCGGAAGCTGCGCTAGCGGGGCGGTGGCTGTGTCGGCTGGCATTGTCTTCAACCACCTGCTGGACAAGGTGAATGACACCGACGTTGCGAAGCTCAGTCCCTCTGAGCGAGAAGCCCGTTTGAACATGCTGGGCAGCTTGCTGGCTGGCGTGACCAGTGCGTTGGATCCCGACTCCATGGCGCAAGTGGCGGCTGCGGCAAGGGTCGAAGCGGAGAACAACTTTGCCGGCGTTGCTGGACGGAGTCTGCTGCCGATCTTCGGACAGACGAAATCGGTGAGGCCATCGGCTCAGTCGGAGCCGATGCGTCTCATCAACCGCGGGATGGGCAAAGACGATTCCGGCTCGACCGAGATCCTCATCGCTGCGCAATTGAGTGAGTACCTAGAGTGGGAAGGAAATACAGGTAGCACGCTGGATGGGCAGATTCACACGCCACCGCTGCCCGTGGGACCGATTGAGCTAGTGAAGGGCGCACTTATTCGGTGGATCGATTCCGGTGAGGGCACCACCGTGCCTGGACAATCATCCGATCTGCTCTCGCCAGCGATGGTGCCAGGGGTTGTAAACGACGGTCCGCGTCGAGGGCTGACAACTACGACGCCGTCGATTGAGCAGAGTGGACCAATACTTATCTATAACAGGCGCGATGGCGATAAGTCTGATGGCGGTGGGCTGAGGAGCGATGCGAAGGCAGTTGTGCCTCCGAAAGTGGCGGTTCGAGAGCTTGAGGTAGATTTCTATAAAGCCCTTAAGGCAAGAGAGGTTGCCGGTGACAGTCTAGAGCACGATCATATTCCCTCTTTTGCTGCGTTGCGTAAAGCAAAGGAGGGAGAGTTGGGCCGTCCCCTGACCGCATCGGAAACCAAGGCTCTCTACGAAAATGCCACCGCAGTAGAGGTGCCGCGAAATGTACATACTGAAAGCCCTACATACGGGGGAAGGAATAGTCAGTCTCAGATTCAGCGAGATGCAGCGGATCTATGTCGTGCAGTTTGTCGCGACACAGAAGCACTGCGAGAAAATCTGATCAAGCGAGGTTATGATTCAAAATCTGTGGATCAAGTCATAAAAAAATAATGGAAAGAAATCGTAATATAGGGGTCATTAAATAATGAATAGTTGGTCGTATTTTGTTCGAGCTCTTGGTCACGGCGAAGATGCGGAAGCAGTCACTGAATTGCTCCGAAAAATCGAAGAGCCGTTAGTAGTGTCAGAAACCCCGGATTCCTATAATGATCCAGAGGGGAAGACGAAATTTTATATATTTGCTAAATCCGGCCTGGAGTTCGGATTTCGCTCGGGACGGTTAAATCACATTCATTTTTTCGTGCAACGTCACGAAGGATATTCGGCATATAAAGCGGATGTGCTCGATCGTCAGGCTCAAACGTGGCGCATACAAGATGTTATAGCAGCACTAGGCCCACCTGACTACGAGGTGCCAAGTAAATTTGATACATTGATTGGCTATGTACAGCATTGGATAAAGTATGAGTTCAAAACACACTCTTTGCGTATGGAATTCTCGGAAGATGGTTGCCTGTGGAAGGCAACGCTAATCTCAAGTCAGTAAATTTATATGTAGCAATAGAAATTTATAAGCGATCTGAACAAGCATAAGCTGATATTTGTGTTTTTTGAAATTCTGTCGGCCTCAAAATTAATTGCTTAAGGCCAGGATATTGGTACCCCAATGCAATTAATAAATCACTTATGATAGATGAGCTTTTCGGCAAAGTCCCTT
Organism: Bordetella sp. LUAb4; assembly: GCF_021325795.1. GTDB lineage: Bacteria > Pseudomonadota > Gammaproteobacteria > Burkholderiales > Burkholderiaceae_B > Bordetella_C. The sequence continues at coordinate 99,829 of NZ_JAHPZX010000007.1, forward strand.
AAAAGTGGAGTCGCGAACACTTGTCAAAGTGCGCTGTCAACCGAGTCACCCATTTGAAAGAGAATATGATAAATACGCGGCGCTCGCGAGCTCCGCTAGGTGGCAAGTAAAAAAACAATGAGTTCAGCAGATATTTTCTTGATGTTCTACGCGAGGCCAGATAGGTCTGTAACGATAGAACAGCGTCACGCTGAGGTGATGGACAAGATGTCACGGCTCGGCAGCCCTCTAGATTTTGCAGGGCTGGAGTTGCCTGCGGCCCCAGACTGCGGAGATGGAATGGCTGCCCTGTATACGGTCAAGTGGCCTATCCGAGGGTTGCGGCTCATAGGGGACTATATATATCGTGGCGAGAAATATATATTAGGACACGGGCTCCTACGATGAGCATCTGCAGTATGGATTCAAAGTTTCGAATAAGAGCATCAATTACCAGCAAATCTTAATTGATCAGCTTCCTAGAGCTATCGAGGCCTTTGGCGGTTATAAGCCTCCGCATTCTTCGCGCTCTATTCGATGGACTATCATTCTGGTCCGGATCACGACAATCCTATCTATAAAAGACTGCTTAATAATCCCGCTGTTGATGTTAATGGTCGCCCCGGCATCTGCGCAGAGCGGCTTGCTTCATAGTCGTCCAGCATCAACGGCTTGCCCGGCGGGCTGCCCCTCTGTTCGCGGCGAGATATAGCATCAATGGTAGTAGGTGGCAGCAAAAGGTGTTTCGTAATCAAAAGGGGGCTGATTATGCTGTTTGAATCGTATTTGGATTACTATCAGGAAATAGCGAACGAGCTTTGTTCTATTTATACAAAACCATGGTCGCAAGTGAGAGTGGGTGTTGAGCGAGGTGCATCCGCTATAAATCTACAAGTGGTTTACTACGACGGGGTCGGCGGAGAAGATAGCGACGTAAATTTTCGCATGTTGGGTGCGTATTTTTATGAGGTCACTTATATGTTGAGCACCGAAGACTTGGGACTTTACAAGAAAGGAGTGTTCATAATGGACAGCGAGGGAGAGTACAGCGCCAATTATGAATATTGATATAAATGATGCTCTCGCAGAGTTGAAAAGCGTCAGAATGACTGTCATGTGCACCCAGCAACTGCCTGATGATGCTCTGATTGCTGCCTATGAGATTGAGCTAGGGCTTAAATTTTTGGACGATTACAAGGTCTTTCTCAAGAAAGCAAGCGACAGTATCTTTAACGGTAAGGATGCGCTCTGCCTGACGGCGAATAGAGATAGTCCGAGGGAGCTTTTGAGCACTGTGATTGAGGCGCGAGAGCAGGGTGTTCCGGAATCATGGTTGCCCATCTGTGAGGGCAATGGAAATTACTATTGTCTGCTTGAGGACGGCGTTGTCAGATACTGGGCGCACGATGGATACTCTGATGAAGCCTGGCCTAATCTCGCCACTTGGATAAAACAAGCATGGATTGACGCTGAGTAATTGAGAAAATCAAAGCGTCTGCTCTCAAACATTAAGTAATGGTTTGAATATATACGTTTGTGATATGTGTGGCATTTGAGATGTTCGTAATGAAATTTGTATGAGTTTTGAAAAATTTGGCGAAATAAACACAAAGGAAGATTTTGTAGATTTTGTTGGCACATTCAGAGAGGAATTGTTCACCAATCCTGAGGCCTGGGAAAATCTGGACTTAGAAAGATTTTTAGCTGCAATGGAAAATTGGATTAGGTCCATAGATATATATGCAAAAAATTCGAGCGATATAGATGTTGTTAGCCCTAGCTGGAGCACTTTTGCAAAGATATTGTGTGCATCGAAAGTCTATGAATAGTTGTCTTTGTAAGCGTCCCTCGATGACCCGTAAGCTCCCCCTCTGAGTAGACGTCAGCCGTTAGAATTTCGGAGCTTCTTTGGGTTGAGATTCCTTTGAAGAAAAGCAGGTTTATGGAAAGCCAGATTGCTGCGGTGCTGAAAGAAGGCGAGTCCGGCATGCTGGTCGCCAAGTTGTGACGCAAGCACGGTATTAGCAATGCCACGCACTACATCTGGAAGAGCAAATACTCAGGCATGCAGGTGTCCGAGTTGCAGCGGTTGCGCGAGCTCGAGGCCGAGAACGCCAAGCTCAAACGCATGTACGCCGATCTGGCGCTGGAGAACTCAGCGATCAAGGATGTGTTTAACCGAAAATCCTGACGCCGCCGGCCAGGCGCGAAGTCGTCGAGCAGTTGGTGCAAACACTCTCGATCACACGTGCCTGTCGGATTGCATGCCTGTCTCGGTCGGCGTACGACAAGAGGCCAACACCGGCATCTGAACGGGATGCGCAAGTGATTGACGCGCTTAACGCGATTGTTACCCGGCATGAGCGGTCGGGATTCTGGAAGTGCTTTACCCGACTGCGACTCGACGGGCGAAGTTGGAACAAGAAACGCGTGCATCGGGTGTATTGCGATATGGGTCTGAACCTGCCACGGCGATGCAAGAAACGGCTGCCTGAGCGGCCCCGACAAGCGTTGGACTTGACGAGCAACCCCAACCACTGCTGGGCGTTGGACTTCATGCATGACGCGTTGTATCGCGGGCGACGGTTCCGAACGCTCAATGTCATTGACGAGGCAAATCGTGAAAGCCTGGCCATTGAGGTGGGAATGTCGATACCTTCGGCCCGCTTGATCCGCGTCCTGAATCGTTTGGTCAGTTGCTACGGGGCGCCCGATGCGATTCGTCTAGATAACGGCCCGGAGATGATTCTGCAGGCGTTTAGGGGGTGGGCCGCAGCCAAAGGCGTCGCTGCTCGTTATATCCAGCCTGGCAAGCCAAACCAGAACGCCTTCATCGAGAGATTCAACCGGACCTACCGTACCGAAGTGCTTAATGCGCACCTGTTCGCCAACTTGGAGCAGGTCCAAACCATTACTGACCAATGGTTGATCGATTAACCGAATACCGTCCGCATGAAGCGCTGGGCGGCGTCCCGCCGGTGCCGTTGATGCCTAGGCTTACCCTCACTCCGAATATCTATTTTCCCCTGTCTACTTGACAGGGGTGCTTACGACCCACCCAGGAGTTTGTTGTTTTCGATAGGACGAAGAAGACAGTGATGAATGATCAATGTGCCCCCTGTGCCGATAGAGGGTTGGCCGAAAAGGCCTTTCTGTCGGGCAATTCGAGCGAAATCTGCAAAATGCTGGTTTCTATTGCTTTCTACGATTCGGACTGGAACTGGGTTCAGGATAGATGTTTAGAATTTTTAGCCAGTCCAGTTCCTGAGGTTAGGGGTGTGGCGGCCACTTGCTTGGGCCATATCGCCAGGATCCACCATTGCCTTGATAGGAATAAAGTTTTGTCGGCGTTAGACAAACACTCAGGCGATGCTTCCATCGCAGGTCAAATATCCGATGCCTTAGACGATATTGCAATGTTTGTTCCTGAAAACTCATAAGGTCCCCCCTGGTTCAGCGGCTCTCGTTATGGGCGTGGGGAGAGCGCGCACCGTTAATCTCTAAACTCCTCCGATAATGTTCCGAGAGGTAATCGCAGAGCAAAAGACGAGGCAGCGGAGTCTGCGGGCATCCGTACCGGGGGCCAAAAAGTTTGGCGTGGCGCTACGTAGTTAGGCGGTGAAGAGAGCCGCTACCAGAACGACAGCGCGTGGCAGCGATGCTGCGCATTCAGTGTATTTATAAAACGCCACAAAAGTAACGTTCGATGTTCCGGAGTTTGTTTACGCTAGCGTGCAGGAGTCCATTAAAAAAATAAACGCTGGTTGGTCAAGCCCTGATCTGATGAGCGTCGGGTACGTGCCCTGTGGTCCGGACGGGAGGCAGGTGAACTTTCACCATATTTTGGGGCGAGCCGGGAACGATTGCGTAACTTACGGCCTCGACGCACCTAGATTTTCGCGCCAGTTGCATAGGCTGATTGAAAGAGGAAGGAGCTTCAGAAACTCATCAGAGTTGAAGCGAAGCTACACTAAATTTCGCTGGGATTGGTGGGGAAAACGAGCGTCTGACGTTGAGAGATAAAAATGGATGAATATGATATTTTGGTTAAAAAAGTCGAAGCGGCTGGTTTCGAGGTGAAATGGTACGGAGCAGTTGATCCGCTACAAATTGAGAGGCTAGAGCTGATCACTTCTATTAGTCTTCCTAATTCATTTAAAGATTTCCTAGGCACTTATGGTGGCGGCGGAATCATTAGTGCGGACGTCTCAGGTATCGCTCGCAATAATGCGGAAATCGACTCCGGTGGGACGGTTTTTGGCGATACGATGACGTGTCGAGCTGGGTACGACCTGCCTGCGCACTTGGCCGTTATTTACTTTCATCAAGATGAGATTTGTTGGTGTCTGGATACCAGTAGTTTTGTGAATGGAGAGTGTCCGGTGGTGAGTTTTGATATTTTCGGTAGGCGAATTGATTCGCTTATTGCCTCTGATTTTTCTTCTTTTATGGTGCGGCACTTAACCTTGTATGGCGAGCCCTAGTGACTGTAGGCCACAACGCCGTGTGATAGCTATGTGATGAACCAGCAACTGAGCGCCCCTGACGCATTACCTGCGACGGGCGAAATGCGCTGCCGCCTAGGTCGCCCGTTTGGAAGAGGTCCGATACGAAAATGCTGCGCGCGAGGGAGTTCGCTAGTTGATGACGGGTTCAACGGCGTCGGGGAGTTCGTATCGAGAGTTGCCCACTTCACACTTTACGGGGTGCCAGCGGAAGATAGATTCTGGCAATCCAGCGCAAAGAATGGCGGCCGATCGTTCTGATGTCGTTAATGGGTCAATCCACTCGCGCGCCAGCTCGACTGGCAAGGCGACGGGACGCCGATCGTGGACATCCACCATGCCGCCCCGTGCATCGTTCGTGACGATCGCCATCCCGTGCTCCCTGCCATGCTCCTGGCCCGGGCGCCAATTGCATACCGCCGCGAGAAACACGGGTTCGTCGACAACTGGATAGATGTAGTAAGGCTGCTTGGGACCCCTAGGATCTTCCGAAAGCCACTTCATACCAGCCGTCCACCGGCACAATCACCCGCCCGTGCTCTCGCATCAGCCGTTGCCACGGCCACTTCGCTGCGGCGATGGTTTCGAGCCGGGCGTTGCTGCTTGGCTGGCGCTTCCATCTGGCGGGTGTGTAGCTGCAGAAGATCATTCGAAATACGAAGCCTGTCTTCCGAAGCAGTGAATCACCAGGGGCGTGTTCTTGGTGGAATGTTGTAGCGGGACCGACGAGGTCCGCACGGAAAATCTCCTCCGGTGTCGGCGCCCGGATGATCTTTTCGAGATAGTCGTTGATGTTGCGCTTCTGGATGACTCGACCGCACATCGCATGTCCCGGGTATGTCGCCAAGCATACAGCCACAGGCTGTGGACCCCACTTGCATCGCCCGTCAGCAAATGCAGATTCGGCGGGCACGCCGATTGGCCGAATTCGAATTGATAGGCAGAAAGAATCGACTAGTAAGGAACGGGTCGTATCACTTCGCCACCCAGGAGACAGTCCTCATGAAGGGCTGTCCGGGCCAGGGTCCTCAAGAGGGGCCAAAACCAAAGGAGATGCCAGGTGCAATTCGGAACCCAGGTAGTGACGACTCAAACCGTGGCGCTCGCGATGAGCGCGATTCCATTCCTAGCGATGGCGCAGCCCACCGAGAGCACCTATCCAAGCAGAGAGGTCAGTATTGTTATTGGGTATCCCCCGGGCGGGGGTGTGGATGTATTGGCGCGAGTGTTAGCCAAGCACTTGGGCAAGGAGCTGAAGCAAAAAGTCGTAATCATCTACAAGCCGGGTGCCGCGGGCAATATCGGTGCGGAAACTGTAGCTCGCAGAGCGAAGCCGGACGGGTACACCCTGTTCATGAGCGCGCGGCCCAACACCATCCACAAGGTGATGTACGCAAACCTGAAGTTCGATTTCGCACAAGATCTGAGACCGATTGGCTTGATTGGCACGAGTCCCAACATCATCGTGACCGGCGAGCACACGTTGATCAAAGACCTTGATGATCTGTTGTATCTTGCGACTGAGTATCCCGGCAGATTGCGGTGTGCGTCCTCCGGAGTAGGCACGACCGGCTATTTGCTCTGTGAAATGTTCCAGCAGGAGACCGGCACCAAGATCGACCATGTGCCATACAAAGGGAGCGAGCAAGGCTATATCGACCTGGTCGGTGGCCGGGTCGATATTCTCTTCACCACGCTTCCCGCAGCCGCCCCGCACATTTCTGCCGGCGCCGTCCGTGCTGTCGCACTAATGTCTCAGCAGGCTGACGGCCACTCCGTCAAGGTGCCGACGTTGGGGCAACAGGGATACCCGATGCTCGACTTGGACTCGTGGGCTGGGCTGATGGCGCCAGCGGAAACCCCCGACTACGCGATAGATAAGCTCAATTCCGCACTAAACACTTTGCTCGAAAGTGAAGAGATGCGAGCTGACATGGCGCGCCTAGGCTACTTCCCTGCCCAACAGCCTAATCGTCCGCTGGCGCTTCAAACACTCATCGCGCAGGAGACGGAACGGTGGACGGCTATCCTGAAAACGCGAGGCATTTTTTCATTTCATTAAACAGGTGGGTCGCGCTCCTGTCCGACTCGGGCTGTGGTCACAACCGGTCCTCAATGCGCTACACGCGGCGTTGTTCAGCCAGCCCATAACCCGTGGACTACGCAAGCCCCTCTGCATCCAACGCCTTGCGCACGGCGGGCCGCGAGCGCATGCGCAGATACCAGGCCTTGAGATTCTCCAGCCCGTCGAAATGAATGTTGGCCTTGTATGTGGGCGCCAACCACTCCGCTTGCCCCCACTGCGTCAGCGAGTAGAGATAGGCATCGGCAACCGAGTAGTCCCCCATCAAGTAGTCCTGATCGGCGAGCTGCTCATTGAGCCAGTGGTAGCGCTGCTCCAACTTGGGCTTGGCCGTTTCGGTCCCGTAAGCGCCAGCCAGCCGTGCATAGAGCAGGGGAATGAACCCCTTGTGGATTTCGGAGAAGTGCTAAGGAACATCGTGCTGACTTTAATTGAAGGAAAAATGAGCTGATCCGCCAGTGGGAGGTCAACACTGGGATAAAGCAGGGTGGGCCAATACTTATCTATCAAAATATTGGTGTTGCTGGCGCCTCAGGCTTGGCGACTACATATGGAACAATTCATTCAGGCAAAAAGTGGAGCTCATATTGTTCCAACAAACCCCGCTACTTTTAGAGAGAAATCATGAAAATCTTGCCTGATTGGCTGGCTTTGTGTGTTTGGCGAGCTCTGATTGGTGAGGTATATCCTGCGATAAGAGCGATCGCTCTTTCTCTAGCGGATGATCGAACGTTGCTTATTTGCTACTACCTTGATAGGCCTCCCACAGATTTTGACTGGGAAAGCTTAGAGGTCGTTGCTACAAATATTTCAGCCGCAATTGGTCCCGACAGAATTCTTCGCATAGACGTAAAGTGTAAGTTTGAATCGGGTTCGATTGGAAGTCTTGAGCGCTTCGGCGGTTTTGTCTTCTGTCGCCGAGAGTACGACTTGTAGGTGCATGGAATGGCGATTTCAGTGAAAGTGGTTTATGAGCCAGGAAATTGATAGGCAAGTTGTACGGGCTCTTGTGGAGGTTACTGTATTCCTTGAATTTTCGGACGAGCAGGCTATTAATCCAGATGCTGCCGTGCAGGTGTTCGAGCAATTGGCTTCGACATTGCAAAAAATGGAATCAAAAAATAAATCGTCTTTGCGTTCACAGTTTCAAAAAATAGCAATGGAATACATGGCTGCGCAAGCAGAATTTGTCCAAGATTTGGGCGAAGCTCTTGGATTGATCGAGGATTAAATGCTTCTCCGGTTTGTGCGATATGTAGATTGCTTTGAATTAACCTAGATCGATTTAACCTATTTCCGCAGAACGGAAATCTCAACAACTCTGCCTATAAGCGATGGGCTTGAAGTCAAGAGAGGGTTGAGCAACGGCGATCAGGTCGGCTCCGTGACAGTGCGTTTCTCTAGAGTTGACCCAACTTCGGTAAGACCAGATTCACTCGAGATTTACTACTCAATCAATGGGCAGAAAATGCGTAAATCATTCAGGAATGAGGCCGGACAATGAGCATCGAGCAACAAGTACGGATCTTGAATGCGCTCGTTCAAATTATGCATGACTCCGCTAATGGCAAATATGAAGAAATGTGCTGTGAATTCGAACATGAAGTTTATGACGGAGGATGGTCTGTCAATTCGAAATATTCGTTTGTTCGTGATCACTTGTCCTTCAGCGAATTTTTGGATGATCCCGAAGATAAAGCCTCTAGTTACGTACATGAGTTGCACGATCTGATGAAGGCGCATACGGGGGGGGATTGGAAAAAATTTATTGTGAATATAAATCCTAGCGGTAAAGCGACGACCAGATTTACTTATTGAGTAAACTGTTCATGCAGCGTGTCGGCTGTAAGAGACATGATATAAGGATGCGTTTCTCCCTGAAGCCATTACGGATAACGGCGACTCGTTCGTCTGGCTGCACGATGGTGCGCCCGCCGCCTGGGAGGGCGCCGTACACAGCAAGGAACCCTGTTCTTCTCGAGACAGTCTGGCACTGGTAGCTGGAGGATGATATTCCAGTTTCAGTAATCATATTCCTCAAATAGATTCAGCTGTAAGTATGCCTATAGTTCGAAAAGATGTAGTCTTTCGGTGGTAAGCGCTCCGGCTTGCGCCGGCAAAAAAGATAGGGTCATGGAAATCGGTGCCAAAGGCTTGAAACCATCAATCCTGATTTACTTGATCTGGATAGACTGCCTTTACTGAGCAAGTGATGCGCCACGATTTGACTATGGTGAATGAATTGTTTGTGAGGCAGTCAGCAAATTTTTTAAGCCTTATCGAGCGCTATCAAGCCGGCAAGGTGGGGTTGAACTCGCTGGTCCAGAAGGTCGAAGACCTGCGCCTAATCGTTGACGACAGGAGTGGATGGGGGGACGCCGTATTTCAGGTAGTTATTAACCTAGAGCAGATCAATGCCGTAGCGGCGATTGTCCGCAGAGAACTCAGAGAAGACGAGGCAAAATTTGTCGATCAGCAGTTAAGGAATTTGGAGCTGCTTGAAAATTAGCTTGAAAAACTCTGAGTGAATCGCCCAGGGAATCCTGGAGGCTGTTTCGTTAAAGTAAAACGGCTCTTCGGATTGCATTCCAGGTTGTATAACCTCGTTCTCGGCCGGATGACTGATCGAATTTCTTCAATAGTGCTGGGCGACGAGTGCGATATAGCGTTACGCGACGCGCTCCAAATTGTCTTGGGTGGGCTAGGAGCCATAGGGCTCGATAGGTCTTGGGCGGTCGGGGGCTCTCAAGAAATTGAGGCTGTAGAGTTGGAAGTGAAAGGTGAAAAAATCAAGATCGAATCAGAGACCTTCATAGGTATTACTGTATTTGGTCCTGATGCTGTTATTTATGAGGTGGCGAGGAGAGTGCGCCGGCAACTTGCTCGATGACGATGTGATGACCGATCAATGTCCGCTTACTCCAACAGACGGCTTCAGGGAGCATACGATGGGGCGATGCTGGAGCTGCTCACCAGAAAAACTGTATTCCCTACTGGGTGCGGACGAGAAGTTATCAAGATGATCCGCCAGGATCTGCAAGCTGAAGGAGTTACCGTCTCGATAGCCAAGTTGTGTCGCTGGTTCGACGTGTCGGTCGTACGGTTTACTGCAAGCCGGTAAAGTCGGCGCCCAAGATCGATCCCAAACTCTGCCGGCCTATCGAGGCAAGTAGGACAAGGTGGCGACGCGATTTCACGGTAGTCATGGAACCCTTATTCTCTGCCCGCCAAGGGGACGGCCGGATGGTGGATGGAACCATCCTCAGCGCCTCACACACCCATACTCATCAATTGGAAAAAACGGCCGGCGATCGCGTCTCAGCGATGGGTCGGGGAGATCGATGATGAGATTTTGGAAGACGATTATGGGCACATTGATCGTTGTCAGCGGAGCCCTGAAATTTTCCATTCCTGCCATGGCTTACGAGAACGAGGTTAGGGTGTATCCAGATCGGCCAATTACGCTAGTTGTTGGGTTTCCGCCCGGCGGTATGGTCGACATACTTGGCAGACACGTCGCACAAGCTATGACAGACGAATTAGGCCAGCGGGTCATTGTGGAAAACCGTCCGGGCGCGACCGGAAGTGTCGGCGCCTTGTCCGTTGCGCGGGCCGCGCCGGATGGCTACACCGTTTACCTTAGCTCAAGCGCGGTAATGATTTATTTGGCAGCCCAAATGGAGCCCGCGCTCGACCTTTCAGAAGCGCTGGCTCCCGTCGGAAAAGTTGCTATTGCTCCCAGCGTCATCGTCATTGGGAACCACGTAAAGGCGAACACTCTGCAAGAGCTGATCCAACTTGCCAAAACGAATCCTGGCAGACTAAACATGGTATCGCCCGGCGTCAATTCCCTTGGGCATATTTTCGGCGAAGCGTTCCAGGAAGCTGCAGGCGTGAAGTTTCATCACATTCCTCACCTGGGCGCCGCACCTGCCTTCGCAGATATCTTGGGAGAGCGGGCCGATCTGATGATCACGTCAGTGCCGTCGGCATGGGCGTTTATCAATAGCAATCGCGTAAGAGTAATCGCCGTACTTTCGCACAATAGACTATCTCAGTTGCCGGACACGCCTACCATGAAAGAGCTCGGTTATCCGGCGCTCCAAAACAGCGATTGGTCAGCTGTCTTCACCCCAGCCGGAACCCCATCGCACGTGATCTCTCGCCTGAATCGCTCCATCAACAAGATCCTTGCTGATGCCAAGGTGCGGAAACAGCTCACCGGGCTTGGCTACATGGTGAAGCTGCCCAACAACACGCCGGAAAATCTGGAAGACTTGGTTGCGCAGGAATCCCGGCAGTGGAAACAGACACTGCACTGATATAGAGAACCAACTGCGGGGACAGCGCTTTCAGCCCGGCTTGCGGAACTTGAGCACGAACTGGTCGGTATGGCCGCGTATGGTCGGGGCGAACACGGGCGCATCATGGGGATCCTGAGGGTTGCGCAGCAAGCTGCTTTCCGCTTCGAACTTGAAGCCCGCGGCCTGGACCTGCTGCTTGACGGTTTCAGGGTCGATACGGTGCAGGGTGTGTGCGCTGGTATCGCTGGTGCCCGCATTGGCGACGTGGTCGACCACGATGAATACGCCACCCGGCTTCAGCGCGCGGTACACCGCGGCGTCGAGTTGTGCGGCCGCCGCCGCGCCGACGAATCCGTAGACGTCGTGATAATTGTCTGAGGTCCACACAACATCTACCGGAACGGATACGGAGAGGTCAGCCAACGGTTGGCTGACGACCGTGACGTTGGCATATGCGCTGGTGGGGATGGCTTGCGCCGATGCCAGCGACTTCGGCGCGATTTTCAGGAACTCCTCGGGCACGAAGGCGTAGACGTGTCCGCTCGGACCAACGGCCTTGCTGAAGAGACGAGTGAAGTATCCGCCGCCCGGAATCAGATCCACCACCTGATCACCTGGTTTGATCCCCGCGAAACTCATCAAGTCGGCGGGCTTGCGCGCGACATCGCGTTGCGCATCCCCGGCAGGGCGGTCAGGCGAGGCAAGGGCGGCAGTGATCGCGGCATTTGTTTCGGCGCGCGGCGGTTGGGCGCACGACGCGAGCCCGAAAGCGAAAGTGGATGCGGCAATCAGCGCGATCGGGAATTTCACGTTTCAAGCTCCAGTCAGCAGGGTGGCGATATGCCGTTACAGGCCCACCGCACCAGGCGCCCGCTGCGAGTAAGCCCAGAAAGGTTAATGCCCTATCTCGATTGCCGCAACCGGATCGCGACCACCGGATGCAAATACCGGTTGCCAATATCGGAGGCCGCCAGAGGATGCCACCAAAGGATGCCACTACCGGACTTGTGTCGCGCTCTTGCTCGCTACGCCGTCTGAACAGCGGCTCGCTCCTGCACGGGAGCAGCATAGGGCTGCACTTTGCCTATCCACCACATTGCAACCAGAATGCAGGCGCAGCATACCCATCCGTTCAGGCCATAACCAGAAATCTGGCCACTGTCGGAGGTGGTCAGCATCAATCCACCGATCCACGCGCCCGTCCCCGTGGCGATTTGCTGAACCGCGGAGTTCACGCTCATGAAGGCGCCACGACGATGCGGTTCAGGCACGGTCGTAAGCAACGCCTGCGTGGGAATCATGCGGGAGTTGCCCGACACCATGAAGAACGGGAAGAAGACGATCAACCCCCACAGCGGCAACTGCGGCAGGTGGGTAATGAACAAGACGGGCAACAGGGAGCAAATCGCCGCCACCTGGAAAACCCGGCGCTTGCCGTATCGGTCGGAAAGACGTCCTACCATTCGGGACGTGAAGAAAGTGGCAAAACCACCCGCCATGTAGATCAGCGAGATGCTCTCGGGTTCCACGCCCAGATTACCCACCAGCGTGGGCGATATGAACGGCACGATCAACATATGCGAACCCATGACAAGGGCCGTCAGGCCGAAGCCGCGTATGTGCGCGGGGTCGCGCATCAAGGACCACAAATCAGGAAGCGTTCTCGACAGCGGAATCGCGGGAACGCGGATGTGCGCGGTAAGCGTGGGCACGACCTTGCAAGCGCCGGCCCAGATCAGCACGGAAAGCAGAACCAGTTCGAAGAACGGCGAGCTCCAGCCGTAATGCGCGCCGAGTACCACGCCCAGTGGGACGCCAGCCACGGCAGCCAGCGAAAACGATGTCATGACCGTACCCATCGCGGCGCCACGGCGCTGCGGAGGAATGACATCGCTGATGATCGCCAGAAGCACCGAATTCAACACGCCCCCCGTCAACCCGGCGAAAGCCCGCGATAGCAGCAGCGCGTGGTAATTCGTCGCCATCGCACAGACGAGATTGGACAAGGCGAACAAGGCGTAGACCACCAGCATCATGGTACGGCGGTCGAATCGGTCGACATACGTCGCCGCCAGCAGGCCGGAAATGCCGGCGCACCATGAATAGGCCGATACCGCCGCCGCGAAGGCGGCCGGGCTGATCGTGAAGGCATGCATGATCTGCGGACCCAGCGGCATCATCACCATGAAATCGACGACGATGGTGAACTGCGTCAGCGCGAGCAGCCATAGGAGAGCACGCTCCCTACCTGGGGTAAGCGGAGCGGAAGAATTGGCGTTGGAGGAAGACATGGACGATGAAGGCGCGATGCGCGGACCCATCGACCGATGGGCCGGCGCGTTATCTGGATAGGGGGGTAAAGACGGCCTGGCCCATCATGATATCAGCCGCGTGTCGTCCAAGGCTTGCGAAACACTTTCACAAGCTACGCAGCAGCACCGATACCGGATGCGGCAGTGCAGTGCCTTCCATCAACTTCACCTGACTGCGGCATGAATATCCCGTCGCCATCAACCTGCCGCTGGCACCGTGTTCTTCCACACTGCCGGCCCAGCTCTGCTGATAAATGGCTTCGGAAGTAGCCCGGTTGCGCGCTTCATGGCCGAAGGTGCCGGACATGCCGCAGCAGCCGCTGGGCAGCACCTTCATCGTCAGTCCCAAGGCTTCGAACACTTTGCGCCACTGCGCCATGGCATTCGGGACGTTGGTTTTCTCCGTGCAATGCGGCAGCAGAAAGTAGGACGTCTCCCAGGAGTCCGAGGCAGCAGCCGTCCCAAATGCAGCCGAGGTAGACGCAGAAGACGCAGAAGAAGCCGAAACCCGCGGCGGCATGGCTTCGAACTCACGCGCAAGCCATTCCTGCAGCAACCAGACCTGCGGACCGTCCTTCGTCTCGGGTACTTCCTGATACTCACTGCGGTAAACCAGCGTCATCGCCGGATCTATACCCACCAGATCCGCCCCCGTAGCCGCCAAGTTCCGCAAGCGCGCTGAATTTCGCCGCGCGACGCGCCTGAAGCGTCCAAGAAACCCATGCACGTGCAGCGGCTTGCCGTTGGGGTGATAGGGCGCCAGCAAGGGCTGAAAACCTAGCTTGCGCAGCAGCTGGAACGTGTCCATCACCAGGCCCGCCTCGAAGTGCGTCGTGAACGCATCCTGCACGATGATGACCGGTTTCTCTCCCCGTTGCCGCGCTGCCTTCACCGTTGCGGCAGAGGCCATGGCATAGCCGGCGGCGAGCAAGTCGCTATCCACGCTGATCGTACTCAAGGAAGGAATGGCCAGCAGATTGAGCCGCCGCAGTGCCCACTGGACCAGCTCCATGTTCAACATGCCATTGCTCAAACGAGGTACTTTCGCCATCCAGGGCAGCATAGGTTCCAGCGCGCACAGCAACCAATCCTTGGCCGGCCGCAGATACCGCGAGTAATACAGCTCCAGGAAGCGTGCGCGGAAGGCCGGCACATCCACCTTGATCGGACATTGCCCCGCGCAGGACTTACACGCGAGACAGGTGTCCATCGCATCTTTCACCTCATGGGAAAAGTCATATTCTCCCCGCGCCTTGCCACGCTGGTTACGCCACCGCTGAGGCAAGGTCTTCAACGAGGAAAAGAACGCCGATGATTCAACCCGTCCAGGCGCATCCAGCACCGCTGCCTGCCCGGACACAGTCACCAGCCGCAACCACTCCCGCAGCAATCCCGCTCGTCCCTTGGGCGAATAGCGCCGATCCCGCGTCGCCTTCCACGAAGGACACATGGCGTCGTCCTGATCGAAGTTGAAACAGGCCCCATTGCCATTGCAATGCAGCGAGTCTTCGAACTGACGCCGCACGGCGATCGGAATGACACGGTCAAGCTGGCCGCGCGTTGGCACCTCATCGATGCGCAGCAGGGATGCCCCGGCCACCGTGGCAATCTTGCCGGGATTCAATTGCTGACGCGGATCGAATGCTGCCTTGATTTCCTGCAAGCGGGGATACAGCGGTCCGAAGAACCGCGGGGAATACTCCGACCGCATGCCCTTGCCATGTTCGCCCCACAACACGCCGCCGTATTTCTGCGTCAAGGCGGCGACACCATCCGTAACCACGCGAATCAGCGGCTCCTGCATGGGGTCTTTCATATCGATGGCGGGCCGCACATGCAGTACGCCGGCATCGGCGTGACCGAACATCCCATATACCAGCCCATGGCTATCGAGCAGTTGGCGGAACTCGGCAATATAGTCAGCCAGCTGCTCGGGCGGCACTGCCGTGTCTTCGACGAACGGAATCGGCCGCTTATCTCCCTTCATCCGCCCAAGCAGCCCCACCGAGCGCTTGCGCATGGACCAGACATCCTCGACGGCGGCATGCCCCTCGACAATGGCATGACTGAGCACGCCGCGCGCACCGCCATTGTCGTCATGACCGCCACCGCCACCTTCACCGCCACCGCCACCTCCATCGAAAGTCGCGATCGCCCGTTGCAAGGCCGCTCGCAATTCATCGGGATCATCGCTGGTGAATTCGACGAGATTCACGCCGTCGAACTTCTCTGTCTCCGGAGGGAAGTAGCGCGAAATCGTCGGCCACGCATTGTCGTCACGCGCCAGACGGATCACCATCGGATCGATGGCCTCGATCGACGCGGCATCCAGGGCCAGCAAGCGCGGGGAATCCCGCAAGGCCGCATCGAACGACGAATAGCTGACGACGATAAGCGCCGCGTGCTTGGGGATCGGCAAGAGATTGACCTTGGCCTCGACCAGAAATCCCAACGTGCCTTCGGACCCACATAGGATATTGTTCAGGTTGAAGCGCCCCTCGTCGTCCCGAATGTGGGCAAGGTCATACCCCGTCAAGCAGCGGTTCAAGGGTGGGAAATGGGATTCGATCAATTCAGCGTCGCTGCAATGGATCCCATCGATACAGCGATGCACCGCACCCGCCAGATCATCACGCGCGCTGATAGCCGCGAACTCGGCGTCAGTCAAAACCCGCGAATGCCAAGTCTCGCCATCCAGCAACACGGTCGTCAGTTCGAGCACGTGATCCCGCGTCTTGCCATATTGACAGGACCCCTGGCCACTGGCATCGGTACTGACCATCCCGCCGATGGTCGCCCGATTGGACGTCGACAGTTCCGGTGCGAAGAACAGGCCGTGCGCGCGCACGGCTGCCTCCAACTGGTCCTTCACCACACCCGCTTGCACGCGCGCCCAACGCTCCTCGACGTTGATCTCCAGGATGCGGTTCATGTGGCGGGATATGTCCACCACCATGCCGTCACCCAGCGACTGCCCGTTGGTTCCCGTGCCGCCGCCGCGCGGATACGCCTTTATACCGGCGAAGCGTGCATCTCCCAGCAAGCGCGCGACGCGCGTCACATCCACGGTCGTGCGGGGAAATACCGTCAGCTGCGGCAACACCTGGTAGATCGAGTTATCGGTCGCCAGGACCGTTCGGGTGGCGTAGTTGTCCTCGATATCTCCCTCGAAACCATGCAGTCGCAGCGCTGCGGCGAACGACGCATAAAGGTCATTCGTGAGGGGAACGCGATCGAGACGGGGAATCATGCGGGGCAGGGCAGACATGGCTTTGAGAAAGGAAGAAATTCGTTTTATGAAGTCTATTTGTCCTGGCTTCGTATATAAAATGTATTTTTCTCCGCTAAAGCATGAGTTTTTTGAATGAATCCCCGTACGCTGACGCCGTCCATGTCCTTGCTGCTGGCTTTTGAGTCTTCAGCCCGGCATTTGAGCTACACCAAGGCGGCGGCCGAACTCTCCTTGACCCAGAGTGCGGTCAGCCGCCAGGTACAGGCGCTGGAAGATCTGCTGCGCATTCAGTTGTTCGAGCGCAAGGGGCGTTCCATCGTGCTGACCGACGCTGGCCGCATCTATATGCGCGAAGTAGGCATGGCCATCGGCCGTATCCGTAATGCGACGCTGCAGGTGACGGCCATGCAGTCGGGGGGCGGCAGCCTCAACCTGGCGCTATTGCCGACCTTCGGCGCCAAGTGGCTGATGCCCCGGCTGCATGACTTTTATTCCGCGAATCCCAATGTTCTCGTTCATCTGCATTCGCGTATCGGCGATTTCGATCTGGAAGCGGCGGGGATGGATGCCGTGATCCGCGCGGAAGAAGGGCCGCTGCCGGGGCTGATCTCGCATCGCCTTTTGGAAGAACAGCTCGTGCTGGTGGCCAGTCCGGCTTTGTTGGACAAGCATCCCATCACCGGCCCCGACGATCTGCGCGATGTGTTGCTGCTGCGGGTCGCCAGCCGCGCCAATGTCTGGTCTGAATGGTTCGATGCGCAAGGGGGAACGCCGCGGCAACTCGTTTTCGGGCCAACGTTCGAGGTGACCTCCCATCTGATTCAAGCGGTGGTCACGGGCATAGGCGTGGGATTGGTGCCGGACTTCCTGGTGGAAGATGAACTGGAATCCGGCAAGCTCATGGCGCCTGTCAGCTTCCGCTATCCCAGCGGCAAGCATTACCAATTCGCCTACCCGGCACACAAGGCAGCGTATGCGCCGCTGGCAGCATTCAGGAACTGGTTGCTGAATGCGCCCGCATCAACGTCCTGACGCGGCGGCATCGCTCATCGGATCCGGCGCGTATCGGTTCAGGCTTGCTTGTGGGATGCGGACATCTCCTGGCGCCGGCCCGAGACTTCGGTGCCGACGACGGTCAGGGCGGGGCCCAGCATGAGTATGACCAGGCAGGTGGCGATGCTCGCGCCGAAGGCGGCGGCCGCCAGCGCTACGGCGATGAAGGCAAGATTGCCAGCCAGTAATGCACCGCGCGGAACTGGCGAGCGCGGTACCAGATAAGTGTGCAAGGCATAGACAAGAATCAGGAACAGGCCTACGGGTATGGCACTGCAAAGCACCGTCGCCAACGCGCCGATATGCGATTCATGCTCGATGGCATATGCCGCCACATGCAGGCCCGCGCCGGTGGCGACGATGGCGGCGACGATGAAAATCTGGCCGTAGCCCCAGACGAATGACCGATTGCGATGGGCATACAGGACCTCGGCCGAGGGCAGCAGGTAGTAGATCCACCACATGCCGAAGGTCAGGCCGATGCCGGCCAGGCAGACCAGGGCGGCATCCAGGCTCCAGCCTTGGACTTCGACGACGGCCGCCAGCCCGGCGATGGTGCCGACCACGCCTTCGCCCAGGGCGATCAGCGCGAACAGGCTGTAGCGTTCGGCGATATGGTGGGCATGCCAGGGCGTGCCGTCGCCGATGCGTTCCGCGATGACCGGGCCGGCCAATTCGATGACGGCAAGCACGGCCGCGAACAGCAGGGTGACGACGACCGAGGTGTCGATGAGAATCTGGATGACCCAGCCCACCTGCGCGATGGAGATGGCGGTGGCATAGGTCAGGCAGGCGCGCCGGCGCGATGGGTCCTGGCGGGCGGCGCGCAGCCATTGCATGACCATGGCGACCCGCATGATGACGTAGCCGAGCACGATGATGGTGTCGTCCAGGTGCGCGCCTTTGTCGACGGAATCGAACAGGCGCGGCAGGCCGGTCGCCAGGACCAGTACGCCCACCATCTGCACCATGGTCACCAGGCGGAAGATCCAGTCGTCGGTGTCATAGGCGGACGAGAACCACGAGAAATTGATCCACGCCCAGCAGATGGCGAAACTGGCGAAGCCGAAACCGATCAGCGCGGTGCCAGTGTGTCCTTGGGCGAGCGCATGCGCCAATTGAGCGGCGGCCAGGCCGAAGCAGGTGGCGAAGGTCAGGTCGAACAGGCCTTCCAGCGGGGTGGCGGTGCGGTGCCTTTCCTGCGGATCATGGCCGGCCATGCGGCGCAGGCGGTGAGGCTGGGCGGCGGCCGGGGCGGAGGCGTCGGTGTCCATGTTCTTTCTGGCGGAGGGGGGCCGGCCATTGTACGGACCGCCGTGTGCGCTTGTCAGGTGGTCAGGTAGCCCGGGAGTCGGGCTATTCGGGCTAGCGGAGCTATCGGCTCATCCGGCCTATCGGGCTCTCCAGGCTATCGGGGCTCTCCAGGCTATCGGGCAGTCAGAGGTCAACCTACGGCGCGCCACACCAATACACCGGCCACCACGACGCAGACCGACGCGAAGACCCGCTGCAAGGCCGCCTGTGGCACGCGCGACGCGAAGGTCCGGCCCAGCGCCATGCCTGCGATGGCGGCGCCGACGAAGGCCCATTCGGTAGCCGTAAGCGCCAGTCCGTGTGCTGCCGCCGATGTCACGGTAACCGCCGAGACCAGCGCGATGACCATCAGGGATGTGGAGACGATGCTGTGTATGCGCGCATCGCTGAAGCGCGTGAGGGCGGGGACGATGATGAAGCCGCCCCCCACGCCAAGCAGTCCCGTGCACACGCCGGACACCGCGCCGATGGAACCCAGGGTCACCGCGGCACGGCGTGTCCAGATGAAGCGGCCGGTGGTTGGTGACAGACGGCAGGGCTTGTCATGGGAATCAGGCTGGGGATCGTTGGGTGGTGGCGATCCCCCTGGAACTTCGGACGAGGCGCCGAGCGAAGGTTTGATCGGTGACATCGACGACATCGACGGCGTCGGTCGCGTCGATTGGATCGGTTGAGCGGGCCGTATCGGCTGTATCGGTTGTGGCGTCGACCGCCTCATCGTCTGCCGTGCCATGCGAGCGGCCACGATCAGCATCACCGCCGCGAAGCCCAAGCTAAGTGAAGCCGCGGGCAACTGCCGCGCAAGCAATAGCCCAAAAGGCGCGGTCAGCCCGCCCGCAATGGCCATCAAGATTGCGGCCTTGTAGCGCACCAGCCCGTTCCGCAGCCCCTGCATGGCGCCCAGCGCTGCGGCTGATCCCACGGCGATCAATGCCACCGGCGCGGCCTCGGCCAGGCCCAGGTGCAGACCGAACATCAAGGCAGGGACGGCGAGTATGCCGCCACCGGCGCCCGTCAGCCCGAGTAGCGCGCCGATTGCCAAACCGAGGAGTGTCGCAGTGACCACGCTAAATTACCTAATGAAATAAGCATATGATTCTAATTCATTAAGTGATTTCTTGTGCAGTCGCACATCGAGGCATCTTAATGGCCGAGGGAGCGCCCTCGTTTAGGGGCGATCGCACGCCCAGCCCCCAGCCCCTAGCCCTACCCCTAGCCCTAGCCCACGGCTAGCCCTGGTCTCGACCCCGGCTCCAGCCTACCGCCCCAGCCCTGGTCTCGACCCCGGCTCCAGCCTACCGTCCGAGCCCCGGTCCCGAGCCCGGCTCCAGCCTACCGTCCTGGCCTCGGTCCCGACCCCGACTCCAGAACCTCGGCGCCTGGCCTCCAATCCTGCCATCCCCACTACGACGGCGTGATCCCCGCCGCCTCCACGTACCCCTTCCAGCGCGCCTTATCCTGCTGTACGAAAGCATCGACCTCCTTGGGCGTGGACGGCGGATAGATCAAGAACCCTTGGTCCGCATACGTCTTCTGCACCTTGGGCTTGTCTATCGATTTCTGAAATTCCTGGTTCAGCAAGGTGATCACGCTGTCCGGCGTCTTGCGCGGCGCGAATACCCCGTGCCAGGTGACGATCTCGTAATCGCTCTTGGTGACACTGGCGATGGTCGGTAGTTGGGGCGCCCAGGGCAGGGGTTCCTTGCTGGAAACCGCTAGCGCGACCAGCTTGCCGGACCGCACGAGCGGATCGACCGCCGACCAGGCATCGATATGGAAGCTGTTGCGGCCGGCGGCCAGGTCGGACATGGCCGTCATGTCCTTGTACGGCACGTGCAGGATCCCCGGCGCGCCGATGGCGCGGGCGAAGGTCGCGCCGGCGATATGGCTCGATGCGCCAATTCCATAAGAACTGAAACTGCGTTGCGTAGGATCCTTGCGCAGGTACGCGATGAAGTCCTGAATGTTGTTGATGCCCAGCGACGTCGGCGCCACCAGCACCAGCGGCAGCTTCGCGGTACGCGAAATCGCCGCGAAATCGCGGTCGGGATCAAAGGGCAGCGTCTTGTAGACGTAGGGGTTGATGCAGAAGGGTGTCGCCGTCGAATAAAGCAGCGTCAGCCCATCGGCCCGCGACACGGCGACCTGGCGGGTACCGATATTGCCGGCGGCCCCCGCCTTGTTTTCCACGATGAAATTGCCATGCAGGCGCTCGGCGACGTCACTGACCAGCAGGCGGGCAAGAATGTCGGTGCTGCCGCCCGAGCCATAAGGCACGACGACGTTGACCGGACCGGAAGGATAGCCGCTGCCCTGGGCCAAGGCGTGGCGGGATGCAGGAAGCGCGGCGGCTCCCAACAGGCAGGACAGCAGTTTCAAGGCATTGCGACGTGGATGGTTCACGGATCACTCCTGATTATCTTGTTGCGTCCGATCCCTTATTCACGGCGCCGGCCTGCTGACCGCCGTCCGCATCGGACGTTTCCACATTTCCGCATTTCCAAATGCGGGTTGTTGCGTCTACCTCGCGCCCGCGCTTCAGCGAGCCCTCCAATGGTCGTAGGCATCACGGGCCTGGTACCAACTGCCAATGGCAAAGAGGAACCACGTGTTGCCGGAATAGAAAGGATGGCCGGGAATCTCCCCCATGTCGAAGGCGTTGATGGGCGCGCGCGATTGCGCGGCGATCTTGCGTCCCAGGCTGTGGCCCAGGTAGCTCATCATGGCCACGCCGCTGCCGTTGCAGCCCAGCGCGTAATGCAAGCCGTCGGCGCCGCCGATGTGCGGCATCGAATCCAGTGTCATGGCAACCTTGCCACCCCAGCTGTGCGTGATGCGCGTCCCCGCCAATTGCGGAAAGCGCTTCAGCATGGCCCGGTACAGCAGCCGTGCCGTGGTCTCTTCACTGGTTGGCGTGAAACGGGCGCGCCCGCCAAACAGCAAGCGGCGGCCATCGGGCGACAGGCGGAAGTGGTTGACCACGCGGCGCGACTCGGACACGGCGCGGTTGGTCGGCAGGATGTCTTGCGCCAGTCCCGCCGGCAACTCGTCGGTGGCGATCATGTACGTCATGATGGGCACGACCTTGCGATCCAGGCCGACCATGCCCGGTCCCGTGTAGCCATTGGTGGCGATCACCACTTGGCGCGCCCGTACCGTTCCCCGCGTGCTGGTGACGTCGTAGACGCCGCCCGGCAGGCGGGTGATGCGTTGGACGGGCGTCTGCCCGTGAACCTTGGCGCCGGCCGCGCGCGCCGCGGCCAGCATGCCACCGTAAAGCTGTGCCGGGTGCAAGTGCCCGGCACGTTCGATCAGGGCGGCGCCGTGGTAGACGGACGAGCCGATCTCCGCGGCCAGTGCATCCCGGGGAATCATGCGCGCGTGCGAACTCGTGTTGGCGTTGAGCTGCGCCATACGGCCCTGCCAGGCTTCGTAGTGCCGTGGCAGCCACATGGTGGTCAGGCGGCCCGTGGGCTGCCAGCCGCACTGGATGCCGTGCTTGTCGATCAGCCCCACGACATAGCTCATGGCCGCGTCGGCGTCGCGCAGGCGGGCGGACAGGCGTTCGTTGCGCTGGGCGTCGCTTTCGCCGACCGCCGCCAGGGCTTTCTTCTGGACGTTGACGCCCCCCGACACCTGGCCGCCGGAACGCGTGCTGGCGCCTATGCCGGGTCGCTCGGCTTCCAATACGACAGCGTCGATACCCGCTTCGCGCAGCGTCAGCGCGCAGCCGATGCCGGTATAGCCGGCGCCGATAATGACGACGTCGGCGCTGGCGGGCAGCGCGTCATCACCGGTTTCGGGCGGCGTGTAGGCTTCCCACCAATAGGGCAGTTTGCGAAAGTCCGTTGTAAAGATATCGGCGGACGAGGCCATGCCATCTCCTTGCTCTTACGCGCGCGCACCAGCACCAGCGGCAATATCCGCCGGTCGAGGCAGGTCGGCATAACGATCGGCCAGCGTGGCGTAGATGCGCTCGATATCCGCCGCGCCGCCATCGGAAGGCGCCGCGGTACCGGTCAGCGCCGCGAACATCTGATGCTTGACGAAGTGGCGCCAGCTGACCGGCAGGGCCGCCATGATGCGGGTCAGGGCATCGTAGCGCGCGCTGGTCCAGATGCTTTCGAAGCGGCTGCGGCCCGGCCCGAAATCGAAGTGGCCGTCCTGCGCCTGCTGGCCGGCGCGCAGGGCGCGGGTGGCGCTGTCGTCGACCGTCAGGTCTTCACGCAGCGCCACGCCATAGGCGTCACGCGCATGGGCGATCGACACGAACCCGCAACGCACGTCTTCGACGACTCGATCGACCGGCCGCTCGTAAGGATGGCCGTAGCCGCCACCGGCAGGCCCTTCCAGCCGGATGACATCGCCGGGCGCGCAATTGACCAGATCCGTATTGCGCAGTTCTTCCGGGTTGTCGGAATCCGGATTCCTGGTGAAGCGGGAGTTGGCGCCAGCCTTGCCGCCGACCACGCCCCATGCCGCCAGTTCCGAACGATTGCGGTTGCGTGCGGTGACCACGCCATTGGGCGCCAGCACCCGGAATTCCATGGTGGCCGCATTGCCGCCGCGCAGGCGGCCCGCGCCGCCGGTGTCGGGCACCAGGCCGTAGCGGATGATCTCGACGGGAACTTCGGCCTCGTTGATTTCCACGGGCGTGTTCTTCAGGAAGGCGTTGTTGGCGCCGCAGCCTTCCACGCCGTCGTATTCGGGACCCGCGCCGGCGCCGCCGCCGCAAGGTCCGATGGACGACAGCACCTGGCGTCCTTCACGCGTGGCGGTCTTGACGTTGAGCAGCGTCGACCCGCCCGCGGGGCAGGCCGGCAAGCGCTCGGGCAGGGCGCGGTTGAAGACACCGAAGGTGCAGGCCTGGATCACCGCGGCCATCAGACTGCGCATGCCGACGGCGGCCGGTGCATGCGGATTGACCACCGTGCCTTCGGGTAGAACCGCGTGGCAGGGCCGCACGGAGCCGAAATTCAGCATATTGCGCGGGGCCAGAGAGTGCATGACGTAAATCAGGCCCACCGTGATGACCGAGTGATGGCCGTCGCCGCCGGTCGGCACGTTCAAGGACGACGCCACTTGCGGATCGCTGCCGGTGAAGTCCAGCGTCAGTTCATCGCCGCGCACGCGCAGCGTGATGTGGATGCGGCAGGGATAGCCGCCCACGGAATCCTCGTCCGCATATTCTGAAAATTCGTAGTCACCATCCGGGATGTCGCTGATCAGCGCGCGAGTTTGTTGCTCCGCATAATCCAGGATGGCTTCCGCGCCTTGCATGAATTCCTCGACACCGAAGCGGTCGATGATTTCGTGTACCTTGCGCTCGCCGACGTTCAGCGCGGCGATCTGGGCATTCAGGTCGCCCTGGTTCTGGTCTGGCATGCGCACATTGACTTCGAGAATACGCAGCAGCTTCTCGTCGATGACGCCATCGCGCATCAGCAGCATGGGCGGGATGCGGATGCCTTCCTGATGCACTTCGGTGAGTGTGCGCGACAACGAGGCCGGGACGGCGCCGCCCATGTCGGTATTGTGGATGTGCGTGCCGACGAAGCACACCAGCCGGCCGTCGCGGAAGATGGGCTTCCACACGTGCATGTCGGGTGTATGGGTGGAAACGAAGCCGCTGTATGGGTCGTTCGTCAGGTAGATATCGCCTTCGCGGTAGTCGTCGGTCATCTGGATCACGCGGCCGTAGTCCAGCCCCGTGTACCAGGTCGCGCCAAAGGTCTTGGGCGATGCGAAGGTCTTGCCGGACGGTGTCATCAACTGGGCCGAGAAGTCCTCGGTTTCCTTGACGAAGGTGGAATAGGCCGTGCGCATCAGCGTGTAGCCCATGGCCTCGGCGGCCGCGGTGCAGTGGTTGGCCAGCACCTGCAAACGGAAATTATCCACGGTATGGCTCACGACGCGTCTCCTTCGGCGCTGATGCGCAGATTGGCGTATTCATCGACCCGGCAGACATGGCCGGCGGGAATGACCGTAGTGCAATCATCCTGGGTGACGATGGCGGGCCCCTGGAACTGCTGGCCGGCGCTCAAGCCCGTGCGGCTATAAAGATCGACCTGGCGCGAGGCGCCGTCCAGCCAGACGCGTACCTGGCGTTCCGACGCGGGTGTGCCCGAGCGCGGTTCCTGACGTGGAAAGCGCGGCTTGTCATTGTTGCCGGAAATCACCACCCGCAGACTGACGACCTGCACTGGTGCGCGTTCATCGGCGTGCCCGTAGAGGCGGCGATGCATGGCGTGGAACGCCTGGCCCACCGCCGCGACATCGCCGGCGGCCAGATGCGCGGGGTCCAGTTGCGTGTCGATTTCATAGGATTGGCCGCGGTAGCGCATCTCCGCTGAATAGATCAGTTCGGCCTGGTCGATGTGACCCTGTTCCTGGCGCAGCCATGCTTCGGCGCGCGCACGCAGCGTGGCGAACTCAGCGTGGATGGTAGCCAGGTTGGCGGGATTCAGGTCGGTATAGACGGTCTTGAGAAAGTCGCTCTTGAGATCAGCGATCAGGCCGCCCAACGCGCTGAGCGTACCGGGCGAGGGTGGTATGACGATTTCCTTGACCTTGATTTCGCGGGCCAGAAAGCAGCCCAGCATGGGACCGGCGCCGCCGAAAGCGAGCACGGCGTATTCGCGCGGGTCAATGCCGTAGCGTGACACCAGGCCGCTGACTTCCGAATACATGCCCGATACGGCGATCTGGATGATGGCTTCGGCGGTTTCCTCGATGCCGCGCCCCAAGCGATCAGCCAGTTCGCCGACGGCCTTGCGCGAGGCCTCGACATCGACTTCGACCGCTTTGTAGCCGAGGTCGGAATGACCCACCAGGCCGCAGCAGACGAAGGCGTCGGTGATGGTGGCACGCGTGCCGCCGCGCCGGTAGCAGGCGGGGCCGGGACGCGAGCCGGCGCTTTCCGGGCCGACCTTGAGCACGCCTAGCGGATCAACCCAGGCGATGGATCCGCCGCCTTCGCCGACCGACGACACGGATACGGAAGGGATGTGGATCTGGAAGTCGCCGATCAATTCGCCGACACCGTATTGGGGCTTGCCGTCGATGATGACCGCGATGTCGGCGCTGGTGCCGCCGATGTCCAGGCTGAGGCAGCGGGGAATGCCGGCGGTGGCGGCGACGTGCGCCGCACCGATCACGCCGGCGGCGGTGCCGGACAGGATCATCTGCACGCAATCGCGCTTGCCTTGCTCGGCCGTCATCACGCCGCCGTTGGACTTGGTCAGGCGCGGCTCGGGCTGCACGCCGACGTTTTTCAAGGCGGCTTGCAAGGATCCCAGATAGTGGGCCACGCGTGGCTGGACATAGCCGCCTATGACCGCGGTGATGGTGCGCTCGTATTCCCGGATGATGGGCCAGGTTTCGCTGGAGCACGACACAGGCAGATCGGGCGCCAGCGTGGCGATGAGTTCCTTGACGCGCAATTCGTGCGCGGGGTTGCGGTAGGCGTGCAGCAAAGAAATGACGATGCCCTCGGCGCCCGCGGCCTGGGCCGCCCGTACCGCGCGTTGCACGCTAGCCTCGTCCAGCGGCTTCCGTATCGAGCCGTCCGGCGCCATTCGCTCGTCGATGCCGAACACCATGCTGCGCTTGATGAGCGGCGCCGGCCGGCGCGACAGCAGGTGGTACATATCCGGCGTCTTCAGCCGTGCCAGCTCCAGCACATCGCAAAAATTCTGCGTGGCGAAGAGCGCCAGCTTCAGCCCCTTGCGCTGGATGACCGTGTTGATGCCCACGGTCGTGCCATGCGTGAAGTAGCTGATCTGGCTGGGTTGGATGCCGTAGCGCTCGCCCAGCATGCGCACCCCGGCAATCACTTCCTCGCCCGGCTGATCGGGGCGGGAGAAAACTTTCAGGCTCTTGATTTCGCCGCTGTCTTCATCGAAGACGGCAAAGTCCGTGAATGAGCCGCCAATGTCGACGCCAACTCGATACCCCATGAATACCCCCCGATTCTGCTGATCTCGAAAGGGAAGGCCCCTTGCGGGCCCTCGCAAGATGCACTATCATTTTTCACTAGATGAACAATACTTTCACCCAGTGATCAAAATGAATGATAATAGGTCGGTCCAGAGGTGTCTAGCCGTTTTGCGCGCTTTTCGCGCCGGCCCAGGGCAATCCCTAACCACGCTGTCGCAGACCGTCGATCTGCCGCATGCCACCGTATTGCGGCTGCTGAATACGCTGCAAGGGGAGGGCTATGTGCGCAAGGAAGGGACACGTTGGTCACTGACGCCGCAACTGCTGGAGATAGGGTTCGCGGCGCTGGCCAACACGGGCGTTGATGATCTGATCCAGGCTTCCCTGCAGGCGCTGGCGGACCGTTGTGACGGCACGGTCAATATCGGCGAGCAGGCCAAGGACAACGTGATCATCATTGCGCGCGCCAGTTCGGCATCGGAACGCCGCAAAATCCTGGTCGTCAATTTACGGGTGGGCAGTTCGCTGCCCGCTGACAGCGCCTTGGGTTCGGCCTTGGGGTTGCCACGGGAGCAATGGGCCATTGCCAAGTATCCCGACCGCCGGGTGACGACGGTGGGCATTGCCTTGTTCACCAGCGAGGCACGGGCCTTGTCGCTGGGCTTGTCGGTCAATGACGAGGACTACGATGCGGCCCGCATCGAGGCCGAATTGCTGCCGCTGATGCGCAACGAGCGCGACCAGATACTGCGACTAATGCATCTCGGTACGGTCTGAGACGTTAATCGAGTTCGGGTTACAGACCTGTCGGCGCGTGCAAGACTGCGGCGCGCGGGGACTGTTCCTTCTAACTTGGTCGCGGAAGCCGTAAAAATGTCTTATCAGTTCAAACTTATCTATAACTTGCAGGACGCTTCACGCCATGAAAATTTGACGAGCGAGTTGTTGAGATTGTTGAAGTACAACGGCTGCGAGGAAGTCGAATTGGCGTGGAAGCAGGGGAATTTTGTCGCGCTCGCGTTCGATCGCGACGCGTCCAGCATGGACGATGCGGTGGCGCAGGCCGTGCTGGAGGTCAGCCGCGTGGTGCGCGTCGATCAGCTGGTACGGGTGCAGGCGGGCTAGCGATGGCCGCGAAATACTTCCCCGGCGGTTTGCCCAATGATTTCTTGAACATGCTGATGAAAGCCGTGACCGAGTCGTAGCCCAGGGCTTCCGCCACGCGCTGCACGGACTGGCCGGCGGACAACTGATGCAGCGCAACGATCAGGTGCAGCTGCTGGCGCCATCGTCCGAAGGTCAAGCCGGTCTCGTGCCGGATCAGGCGGGCAAGTGTTCGTTCGCTGGTGGCTACCACCTGGCCCCATTCGGACAGGGTGCGGCGGTCGGCGGGATTGTCCGTCAGCATCTTGGCGATACGTTGCAGGCGCGGTTCGGCGGACGTCGGCAGGCGCAGATGTTCTTGCGGCATACGCGCCAATTCCTCCAGCAGAACCATGGCCAGGCGGCCGGTCGGGCTGTCCACTTCGTACTCGGAGGGCAGATCCGCCAGGTGCAGCACCAGTTCGCGCACCAGCGGCGAGATGGCCAGGGTGCAGCAGTGATCGGGCAGGCTGGACGCGCCCGGCTGGACGAATAGATAGCCCATGTGGGCATTCGCGGTGGCCCGGATGCTGTGCGGGAGCTCGCTAGGTACCCAGATGGCGCACGCCGGCGGCACCATCCAGACGCCGTCGGGAACTTCGCACACCACGCCGCCGCGTAGTGCCACCACTAATTGCCCTTGAGGGTGACGGTGTGTCGGAACCTCCGCGCGATGATCCGCGGCCCGCACGCGCACCCCGAATATCGGCCCCAGCCGGGGGCTTTCCTCGAAGATCTTCAGGGGGCCCAGCAACACGCCGTCCGGGGCCGAGGGGACGTTGAGGACTAGGCGGGGGGCGGGGCGGGCGCGGGTGGGCATTGCTAGGGGCGGCGCATGGTGGCGCTGCAGCGGACGCTTGGCAGGATTTAGCGATTTCTTGTCATCTTAGCTGAATTCATATCCTTCCCGCCGGCGTTAAGGTTACGCCCATGACAAAAACCGATACCCCGTACCAATCACTCGCGCGGCCGGCAGTCCTGATCATTGGCCTGCTGCTGCTTGCCAGCAATCTCCGCGCACCGGTCACCGGGCTGGCGCCCATTCTCGACCTGCTGCAGGCTCACTTTGCTTTGTCGCCCGCGCAGGCGGGAATGCTGACGACGCTACCGCTGCTGGCGTTCGGTTTCATCTCCCCCTTTGCCGCCTTGCTCGCGCGCGAATATGGCCTGGAACGTACGTTGTTCGCTGCCATGTGGCTGGTGGCCGTCGGCCTGATGGTGCGTTCCGCCGGCCCGCTCTGGTGCCTGTACCTGGGGACGGCGATCAGTGGCGCGGGCATTGCCGTGGGCAACGTGCTGTTGCCCAGCCTGGTGAAGCGGGACTTCCCGTTGAAGGTGCCTGTCGTCATGGGCATCTGCGCGCTGGTCATGGGCGGTACCGCGGCCCTGGTATCGGCTTGCGTGGTGCCCTTGACGGCGGCTTGGGGTTGGCAGGGCGCGCTGGTCGGCATCATCATTTTTCCCATCGCCGCCGTGGCGGTCTGGACCACCCAGCTCGGCGCGCACACCGGCCCGGCCCGCGATACGGCGGCGCCGCCGCACGGCGGTCCGGTCTGGCATTCCGCCCTGGCCTGGCAGGTGACGCTGTTCATGGGCATCAATTCCTTGCTCTATTACGTCTTGATCGGCTGGCTGCCTTCCATCCTGGCCGATGCCGGGTATACGCCGGCCCATGCCGGCGCCGTGCATGGCGGCATGCAGCTCGCATCGGCCATCCCCGGGATCGTGCTGGCGCCGCTGGTGGGGCGTATGAAGGACCAGACGCGTGTAGCAGCCGCCATGGCGCTGATGATGGCCGTCGGCCTGCTGGGCTTGCTGTTCGTCCCGGCAGGCGCCACCGCCTGGGCCGTGTTGTTCGGCTTCGGTTCGGGTGGCGGCATACTGCTGGCGCTGATCTTCATGGGCTTGCGCGCCACCAATGCGCGCCAGGCCGCGGCACTGTCCGGCATGGCTCAGTGCGTGGGCTATACCCTGGCCGCTTGCGGCCCCACCTTGACGGGCAAGCTGCACACGCTGACCGGTGACTGGACCTTGCCGCTGGCGATAGGCGTGGCCCTGTCCCTGCTGATGGCGGCGTTCGGTACGCTGGCCGGGCGGGCACGGCAGATCGGTGATCTTGCGGTGGGCACGAAGCGCACCGCATGAGCCCGTATCAGCGCGCGAAGGCGGAGAAGTCCACTTTTTCGCTGTCGAACACTTTGTCGATGTGAGCCAGCAGGGCGGCGCTGTCGGTGGCCGTGAGTCCTCCGTAGGCGCAGTTCGCGTGGAACTTGCGGGTCAGGTCGTCATCGCTGAGCGGATGGTCGACGCCACCCTTGAAATAGCCTTGGCGGAACTCGTGGATCTTGCCGTCCGTCAAGGTCACCTTCACGTGGCCGGTGAACTGCTTGGGATAAGGATTGTCGGGGTCGACGACATACGTCACCTTGCGTGCCAGGCCGATGATGGAGGGCTCCTTGACGATCTCATCGTCGTATTCGCCCAAGCCGGCGTCGCCACGCAGGATGGCCACGGCGATGGCGTAAGGGACGCTGAACTTGGCGGCATAACCGTTGGGCGGCGCCTGCTTCAAGTCCAGCGGCTCCCACAGGCGATGCAGCACGCCTTCGGCCGCTTCGCATTCGATGCTGGCGATGGTGGCCGGATCCAGGCCCAGCTTGCCGAATTCGCGTGCGCAATCGATATAAGGGTGGCACATCGTGCCGCAGGCATAGGGTTTGAACGCGATGGTGGGCCAGATCCACTTCTGGCCGAAGCCGTCCAGCATGGCGTCGAAGTTGCCGTCCAGGGTATTGGCGAAACCATGGAAGACGCCGTGGCTGCCTTCGAATACCGTGCGCGGGCCTTTGAAGCCGCCTAGCGCCAGGCGCACCGCGCGATAGCCGGATTGCGCCGCCCAGCCCGGGTGCAGGCGTTTGGTCCAGGAGCCGTCGGCCAGGTACTCGATGATGCCCGACGACAGGCTGCCGGCAATGCCGAACGCGTCGGTCAATTGCTGCTCCGTCAGGCGCAGGGCCGCGCCGATGCCCGCCACGGCGCCGAACACGCCGAACACCGCGGTCGGATGAAAGCCCGCTTTGTGAACCTTGGTCGGCGCCACGGCACATAAACGGCACATTACTTCCGCGCCAACGGCCACCCCACGCAGGAAATCGCTGCCGCGCATGCCATGACGCTCGGCGGCAGCCAACAGGGCCGGCACGATGACCACGCCGGCGTGCACCGGACCGCCTTCATACGTGTCGTCGAAGTCTTCGCCGTGCGCGGCGGTGCCGTTGACGAAAGCGGCGCCTTCCGCGCCCAGACGGCGCGTATGGCCGAAGACGGTGCAGGGGCCATCCTGGTCGAGCGCGTCCAGCGCCGCGCGCACATAGGGTTGGGCACGCGCGGCAACGGCGATGCCGGCGATGTCCATCAACATGCGGCGGCCGGTGCTGCGGGCTTCTGGCGACTGCTCAGGCCGCGCGTCGACGATGCCTTGGGCCAGGCGTTGCGAGATCGAGACTTCGGGTACGGAATGCTTATCGGACATGATGGGTTCAATCCAGGGAAATATTGTTCTCGTGGGCAACGCGCTTCCAGGTGTCGATGTCCTGGGCGATGTAGTCGCCGAATTGTTGGGACGTCATCGACATCGCATCCACACCCAGGTTTTGCAAACGTTGAGTGAAGGCGTCGGACTTCAGGATGTCGTTGACGGTTTCGTTCAGCTTGGCGGTGATCTCGGGGGACATGCCGGCGGGGCCCATCAGGCCGTACCAGGTCGTGGCCTGCATCTTGGGATAGCCCTGCTCGGCGAACGTGGGCACATCGGGAATGATGGCGTTGCGCTTGTCGCCCGTCACCGCCAGCGGCACGGCCTTGCCGGACTTGATGACGGCCAGCCCCGCGGCCACACCTGGGAAAACCGACTGCACCCGCCCACCGATCATGTCGGTTTGCGCTTCGGTCATGCTTTTGTAGGGCACGGGCAAGTCCTTGAAGCCGGCTTCGGACTTGAACTCCTCCATGGCCAGATGGTTGAGCGTGCCGTTGCCGGAGGTGCCGTAGCTCAAGGTGTCGCCATGCGCTTTGGCATAGGCCACGAATTCCTGCAGCGTCTTGGCGGGCACGGCGGGCGTGGTGAGCAGCACGTTGGCGGTGCCGCCGATCATGGCGATGGGCGTGAAGCTCTTGACGGGGTCATAAGGGGTCTTGCGCACGGCGGGGTTGGTGCCATGGGTGGCCACGTACGCCACCATCAAGGTGTAGCCGTCCGGTTTGGCGCGCGCCGTATCCGTAGCGCCTATGGTTCCGCCGGCGCCGCCCTGATTGTCGACGTAGAACGTCTGTCCCAGGCGCTTGCTCAATTGCTCGGCCAGCGAGCGCGCCATGATGTCGACGCCGCCACCCGCACCCTGGGGGGCGATGACGCGGACTTTGTGATCGGGATACGTGGCTTGCGCCTGGGCCAGCGGGGGCAGCGGGGCGAGCGCCAGCAGGGCCAGCGCGGACAAGGCGCGCGTCAGCCTGCGGGCCGGTGGAAGGGGCTTGTGCATGGGGTGGTCTCCTCTCTAACTCCGCGGGGGGACGGAGCGTGTTCAAAAAATGGTGCCTCGGGCTCTTTTTGGCCTGAAGATTGTTATCGAATTGTCTGATCGTATACGAAATACAATTTTCAAAACAGGGGGAGCAAACCCGGCATGCCCCGCTTCTGTGACATCATCGGTAGGACTGCCTGTCAGTCTTCTTGTCAGTTTCCTCTCAGCTTTTGCTTTCCCCGTTTCATGAAAAGCAGCGAAAACGTCTTACCGAATGCGTCCGCGGGCGCCGATCTCCAGGCTGCCCGGCGAGCGACCTGGGCCACCATGGCGCAGTTTTTCGTCAATGGCGCCACCTTCGCCACCTGGGGCGTGTGGATTCCCGTGCTCAAGGCCAACTTCCAGGTCTCCGATGCCGTGCTGTCCCTGGCCATGCTCGCCGTCTCGTTCGGCGCCATCCTGGCGATGAACGGTGTCGGCCGCTGGGTGGGACGGGCGGGCAGCGCCCGTGTGCTGGCGCTCAGCGGCGTGGCCTATTCGATCTTGCTCGTTGTCATTCCTTGGGCGACGTATTTCCCCGTGCTACTGCTGGTCCTGGTCCTGTTTGGCATGGGCATGGCCGCGTTCGACGTCGCCATGAACGTGCAGGCGGCTACCGTCGAGGCACGCCTGGGCAAGCCGGTCATGTCCACGCTGCATGGCATGTTCAGCCTGGGCGGCATGGCCGGCGCGGGTCTGGGCGGCCTGCTGATGGGGGCGGGCGTGTCGCTGCAGGTCCACGGCTTCATCATCGCTTCGATGACGGTGCTTGCAGCGCTGCTGGCAACGTCCTATTTGTTGACTGATGCCGAATCGCATGTGGCCGAGGGCGAAGCCGCGGCCGGCAGCGGCATTCCACGGGTGCTATGGATCCTGGGCACCGTGGCCTTTTTGGGATTGGTGTGCGAAGGCGCCATGTACGACTGGGCTGCCGTGTATATGCGCGACGTGGCCGGCGCGCCGACGGCGCAGAGCGGCTACGGGTATGCGACCTTTGCCACCGGCATGGCGGTGGGCCGATTCAGCGCGGACCTGCTGCGGCGCCGCTTCAGCGACGAACGATTGATGACGGTCAGCGCCTGGCTGGGCTGCATCGGCATGACGCTGGTGATCGCCGCGCCGTGGCCCTGGCCCAGCTTGGTCGGCTTCACCCTGATGGGCCTGGGCGTGGCCAATCTGATGCCATTCTTTTTCCTGGCGGGCGCCAAGCTGCCGGGCCTGAGCCCGGCAGTGGGTGTCGCCGGCGTGGCGCGTTTTGCATACGTCGGCATGCTGCTGGGGCCGCCCTTGATTGGCGGCATCACCCACGCAACGTCGTTGCGCATCGCCTTGGCGCTGGTGGCGCTGACGATGGGATGGATCGCGCTGGCGGGGATCAAACGGGTGTGCCGCCTGGGATAGGCCCTTTCGTCAATCCACCGCCAAGGTCCTGGCATTTGGGACGGTGAATCCGTCCGCTTGCAAGGCCGCGGACAATTTGGCGGCTTGGGCGTCGTCCAATTCCACCAGCGGGGGCCGCACAGTCGCCCAGGCCGCATCGCCCGAATGGTCTGCCAGGGTGCGTTTCATGGCGGGGATGATGGGCACGGACTGGAAAATGGCGCGGGTCTTGTCCAGCGCGGCCTGTTGCGCGTCGGCCGCCTTGGCGTCCTCGTTCCATGTCCGGTAGAGCCGGTTGATGGCGCCTGGGTTGACATTGCCCGTGGCGGTGATGCACCCGGCGCCGCCGCCGCGCATATTCGCCAGCAGGAAGGTCTCGCTGCCGGCGAACACGCTGAAGTCGGCGCTTTGAAAGTGCTTCAGCATCAACTGCGTGTTGTTCCAGTCGCCTGAGCTGTCCTTGATGCCGGCGATGATCTTGCCATGGCGGGCGATCAGCCGTTCGATCAGGTTGGCGGACAGGGGCACCTGGCTGACTGGGGGAATGTGATAGACGTACAGGCGTAGCCTGTCATCGCCGACCTTATCGATGACGGTCGAGAAAAAGCGGAACAGGCCTTCGTCGCTGACGCCCTTGTAGTAGAACGGCGGCAGCATCAGCACGCCGGCGCAGCCGGCTTGCACGGCGTGGGAGGTCAACGCAACCGTCTCGGGCAGATTGCACAGGCCGGTGCCTGGCATCAGTACATTGCCTGGGATGCCGGCTTCCAGCAGCGCCTGCAGCAGATCCTGTTTTTCCTGCATTGACAGGGAGTTGGCTTCGGAATTCGTCCCGAATATGGACAGGCCCACGCCCTGGTCCACCAGCCAGCGGCAATGCTTGATGAAGCGCTTGGCGGACGTCGTGCCTTGCTGATCGAAAGGGGTCAGGACAGGTGAGAACACGCCGGTGAGTGCGCCGGGCTTGCTTGCGGTCATTGCTGGTCTCCTGTTTTTGTCGTGGATGCGACGATGGTAGCCGGCCATTATTCCTTGGCCGTCCTGGATCATGGCATCACTCCGCTAATATTCAAACATCAAAAATATTAATGATCGAGACAAGGGCCTGCCATGGACACGCGTTATCTGCAAAGCTTTGTGGCCATTTGCGACCACGGGTCTTTCGCGGAGGCGGCGCGCTATTTGAATCTGACGCCGGCGGCGCTGGCAGCGCGCATCAAGACCTTGGAAGAGGAGATCGGCACGCCTTTGGTGACCCGCGCAGGACGGGTGGCGCGGCCTACCGAGGCGGGCGTGCGCGTGTTGGAACGAGTGCGCGCGATGCTGAAAGACGCGCGGTCCCTGCGCGCCATCGCCAACAACGATGAACAGTTGGGTGAGTTGCGGCTGGGCGTGGCGACGTCCACGCTGGCGGAATTGACGCCGCAATTGCTGAAGCGGCTATATCGGCTGCATCCGACATTGCGTATCTATGTCGAGTCCGGGGCGTCCACGTATCTCTACAACCGGGTGGTATCGCGTGACATCGACGCGGCGATCATGGCCGAGCCGGTCCATGCCTCGCCCAAAGGGTTCGAATGGCGGCTGCTGAAGGAAGAGAGACTGGTCCTGATAGCACCCGCGGAGATGAAGGGAATGGAGCCGGATCATCTGCTGGCCACGCAGCCCTTTCTGCGTTTCGACCGGTCCTTGCGCGGGGGGCAGGCCGTGGAAACCTATTTGCGGCGTCACGGCATACAGCCGCGGGAACGGCTGGAGATCGATACGCTGATCACCATCGCCTATCTCGTGCGGGATGGCGTCGGCGTAGCGCTGGTCCCCGACTGGTCGCCGGGGTGGCTCGATAGCCTGGGGCTGGCGCGCATGGTACTGCCGCAGGCCACGCCGATGCGGCGCATGGGCGTATTCTGGGATGCCAACGGAGTCAATGCAGCAATGGTGCGCACCCTGCTCGACGAGGCGCGGCAGTTGCCTGTGTAAGGGCCGAATCCGGGCAACTGGGCATCCTCGTGCCTGTTGTCCATACATGCTTGCGCATAGAATGAATGGCTCGGCGAAGCCGCTGGGGCTTCCTTGAGCGCTGCCTGAAGGAAGAGCACCGGGCCACGAGGATGTTCGACAAGGAGACCAATGATGATCAGCAAGAACACGATTTGCCTTTGGTTTGACGGGACTGCGCTGGACGCCGCGACGTTTTATGCGAAGACCTTTCCCGACAGTGAGGTGGTCGCGGTACATCATGCGCCGGGCGATTTTCCTTCGGGCACGCAGGGCAGCATCTTGATGGTGCAGTTCACCGTGCTGGGCATTCCCTGTGTGGGATTGAACGGTGGGCCGGCCTTCAAGCATACGGAAGCGTTTTCGTTCCAGGTGTCCACCGAAGACCAGGCCGAGACGGACCGTTATTGGAACGCCATCGTCGACAACGGCGGCAGTGAGAGCGATTGCGGGTGGTGCAAGGACAAATGGGGCTTGTCGTGGCAGATCACGCCTCGGGTCTTGATGGAGGCGGTGACCGATGCCGATCGGGCGGCGGCGCAGCGGGCCTTCACGGCAATGATGCAGATGAAGAAAATCGATGTCGCCGCGATCGAAGCGGCGCGACGTGGGTGAGCCGATGAGTGCAGTAGTGCTTAGCCGGGTCACGCCCGCCGATGCCGCGGCTTTGATCGCCGCCAACCGCGCAAGCCAGGCGCATCACCTGCCTTGGGTGCCGTCGTTCACGGACCAGGCGGGTTTCGACGCCTGGTTCAACAAGACATTGACTGGCCCGAATGTCGGCCTGGTGGCGCGCGAGGCCGGCTCGGGCGAAATAGTGGGCGTCATCAACATCAACGAGATTGTCGCGGGGATCTTTCTCAGCGCTTATCTCGGGTATTACGGCATGGCGGCGCACGCGCGCAAGGGATTGATGACGACGGCTCTGCGCACGGCGGTGCGCTTCGCTTTCGATGAGCTGGGCCTGCATCGATTGGAAGCCAATATCCAACCCGCCAACCACGCGTCCATCGCGCTGGTGCGTCGCGTGGGATTCAAGCAGGAAGGGTATTCACCCCAATATCTCCGCATCAACGGCGCGTGGCAGGACCACGAGCGCTGGGCCTTGATCAACGATAAGGCGGATTAGCGCCGCAAGCAGCCTTCCAGCCTGGTACGTAACCCTTGCGGTCTTGCGCGATGGCTACGGCGTCGGCGCCGGCGGGCATGCGCATGGGAATGCTCGGGTCGGTGGCGGCCCGCTAAACCATCGACGAAGGCACTTGACGAAGGCGGTGTTGCGCCTATAATTGAGTGACCACTCATTTAAAGTCATCCGCGCCATGGCCCGACCACGCAGTGAAGATAAACGCAACGCCATTCTTGCCGCCGCCGCACGCGTGGTGTCGAGTGAGGGCGTGAGCGCTGCCACTGCGCGGATTTCCAAGGATGCAGGCGTTGCGGAAGGCACTTTGTTCACCTATTTCGAGAACAAGGATGTGCTGTTCAACGAGCTGTACTTGTATTTGAAGGCAGGCGTGCGCGAGTCGATGATGAAGGGGTTTACCACCAAGGGTTCAGCCGAACACCGTGTGCGGCAAGCCTGGAATGGTTATCTGGATTGGGGCGTGGCCTATCCCGACGGGCATCGGGCCCTGCGCCAGCTGGGTTTCTGCGACCGTATCGACGCGCAGCACCGGGCGGCGGGGGCGGAAGGGTTCAGCGCACTGAGCCAGTTGCTGTTGGAAAAGCTGTCCGGCAGTTCCGTACCGGCCATGGATGCCCTGGCTTTCATCGGATCCGTGTTCAACACCATGGCCGACAACGCGTTGGATTTCATCGCACGGGATGGTGCAAAAGCAGACTATTACCGCGAAGCGGGTTTTCGTGCCTTTTGGGGCGCGGTGAAGGGGGGCGGCCGCTGACGTACCGAGCTATCGGAGTCCCAGGATATGCAAAGCCAGCAAAATTTTTTGATCTTTAAATGAGTGAGTACGTAGTCAACTAAAGAGTGTACCCATGCCGCCGTGGAATGGTCATCCCACTATCCAGGCCACTCAACCGCAAGAACAGGAGTCAACGATGTCCCACAATTCCCATCCCAAAATCTGGTTGGTCACCGGCGCCGCGCGCGGCCTGGGACGTAGTATCAGTGAAGCAGTACTGGCCGCCGGTGACCACCTGGTCGCTGGCGCAAGGAAGACCGATAGCCTGCAAGACCTCGTGCAACGCTACGGCGATCGCATTCTTCCCGTGCAGCTCGACGTCACCGACGCGGCGGCGGGCCAGCGCGCCGTGCAAGCGGCGTTGCGGCAGTTCGGCCGTCTGGATGTCCTGGTCAACAACGCGGGCTACGGCCATGCGCTGCCTTTCGAGCAGATGACGGCGGATGACTTCCGCGGCCAGATAGACACGAATTTCTTCGGCGTGGTGAATCTCACGCGGGCGGCGGTGCCGGTGATGCGCGAGCAGGGCAGCGGCCACATCTTCCAGGTGTCTTCGGTAGGCGGCCGTACCGCCACCGCCGGCATGTCCGCCTACCAGGCCGCGAAATGGGCGGTGGGCGGCTTCAGCGACGTGGTGGCCAAGGAAGTGGCGCCCCTGGGGATCCGTGTTTGCACGCTGGAGCCGGGCGGCATGCGCACGGAATGGGCCGGCGAGGCCCGCCGTGACGGGACGGCGGTCATGCCGGCTTACGAACCGTCGGTAGGCAAGATCCTGGAATTGCTGGCGGCCTACGGCGGCAATGAAGTCAGTGATCCGGCCAGGATAGGCGCGCTGATCGTGGACCTGTCCCGCCGCGATGATCTGCCACAGCGCCTGCTGCTGGGTGGTGACGCGCTGTTCGTCTGCGAGCAGGCCGAAACCCAGCGCGCCGCGCAACAGGCGCATTGGCGCGATGTGACGCTGTCGACCCATTTTCCGGATGCGCAATTGCCGGCCGGTTTGGAAAACCTGAAGCATTGACTGCTCATGCCAATTTTTTCAACGCTTGAGCGAGAAAATCGACAAATAGCCGAGCGCGCGCGGGCGATTGGCGGCCGAAAGCGTGCAATACCGACACGGGAACGCGAGGAAGCGGGACGTCGGGCAATAGCACGTGCAAGCTGCCGTCATCGATATCGTTTTGCACGGCCAGCCGCAATATTTGCGTGATGCCCAAGCCTGCCACCGCGGCAATGCGCAGTGCCGCGCCGCTGTCGGCATCCAGTACGCCAGGTGGCGTCAATTCCGTGCCATTCTCGAATGTGATTGGATAGGGCTTGCCATCCAGCGTATAGCGGATATGCGCGTGCTCACGCAGATCCTGGATGGTACGCGGTACGCCATGGCGCTCGAGGTAAACCGGGGCGGCCACCAGCACCAAGGGCAGCCGCGCCAATTCCCGCACCGTCAGTTCCGAGGCACCTATATTGCCAGCCCGCAGCGCGATGTCGTAGCCCTCGCGGAGCAGATCCACATGCCTGTCCACCAGGCTCATCTCCAGCTTCAGTGCCGGATGCGCGGGCAGGAAATGGCGGACGATGGGCTCCATCAAGAGCCGGCCCAGATCACCCGGCGCGGACACCCGCAATACGCCCTGTGCCGTGGCCGAAGGATGCAGCACGTCGCTGGCATCGTCCAGGGCGCGCAGGAGTGGCGCAATGCGTTCGTAATACGCCGCGCCCTCCTGGGTAAGCGACAGCACGCGCGTGGACCGCTGGAACAGGCGCATGCCGAAGCGCCGCTCCAGGCGCGCAACCGCCTTGGAAATTGCCGAAGGCGTAGTGTCCAGGGACCTGGCGGCGGCGCTGAAGGATCCCGCTTCTACCGTCGTGACAAAGGCGATGAGGGCGGGCGCGTAGGGGAGCATATTGACCTGGAGCGAGGCATATTTAGGA
This sequence comes from Bordetella sp. LUAb4, assembly GCF_021325795.1. Taxonomy (GTDB): domain Bacteria; phylum Pseudomonadota; class Gammaproteobacteria; order Burkholderiales; family Burkholderiaceae_B; genus Bordetella_C. The sequence goes on from NZ_JAHPZX010000007.1 coordinate 139,489, forward strand.
CTTATTCCGGACTATATGGCACAAATGATGTTCCGCCGCGAATATATTCCAATCCTGCAGGACTAGATAGAGTCGGGATTCCAACAATCAGCGGGAATCATCATGAAACAGCTCTCCGGCAAAGTCGCCGTCGTCACCGGCGGAAACAGCGGCATAGGCCTGGCTATCGCAACGGCGTTCGCTCGAGCCGGGGCGCAGGTCGTCATCCTGGGCCGGCGCCAGGATGCGGTCGACGCGGCGGTCGCTCGTATCGGCGCGGACACCGTCGGCATCGTTGGCGACGTGGCCGATCTGGCCACGCACGATCGCTTGATCGCCGAGGTGCATCAACGCTTTGGCGGCCTGGATATTTATGTCGCGAATGCGGGGACGGCGATCCTCGAGCCCTCCGCGGCCGTCTCGGTCGATAATTTCGATACCCAGTTTTCGATCAATACGCGAGGCACGTTCTTCGGCGTGATGAAGGCGCTGCCCAAGATGCAGGATGGCGCAAGCATCATTTTGATCAGCTCCATCGCCAGCGCCAAGGTGTTGGATGGACACGCGGTGTACGCCGGCACGAAGGCGGCCATCGAGGCATTCGCGCGCAGTTGGGCCCTGGAGCTCAAGGATCGGAAGATAAGGGTAAATGTCATCAGCCCCGGCCCCGTGGATACGCCCATCCTGGCCAAACTGGGCATCGATGACGGCGCTCGCGCGGCTTTCGATAGCGCCATGGCGCAAGCCATACCGCTGGGACGCATGGGCCAAGCCGATGAATTGGCAAGCGCGGCCCTGTTTCTCGCCAGCGACGAAAGCCGTTTCGTGACGGGTACGAATATCAGGGTGGACGGGGGCATGGCGCTGACCTGAGCGTCCCGATTGTTGTCTTGCGGACAACATGGTGCATCCGCTCGAAGGTCTACCGTCGCTCGAGTGCCGCCTCTACGATTCCCATGCCGACAAACACACGAGCGCGCTGTCATGCACCTGGGAAAATCCTATCGTCCATTCGAGTTCGTGGTTTGGACTCGCAGGAACATCTATGGTCTGCTGGCGCTCAGCGTGCTGCCGGCATTGCTGTATCAAGTGCTGGGCTTCAAATGGCTGTCGCTGCCATTGTCCGTGGTCTCGTTGCTGGGCACGGCGGCGACCTTCGTGGTGGGTTTCAAGAATGTGCAGACCTACACGCGGACGGTCGAGGCACAAAAGATCTGGATGAACATCGTCAGCACCAGCCGCTTCTGGGGGCTGATCGTGCGCAATTTTGTCGGCGACGCGGAGCAGGGCGCGCGGCTGGTCGACCGCCATATGGCCTGGCTGACGGCACTGCGCTACCAATTGCGAGCCTACCGCGTGTGGGAAAGCGCGGACAGCCGGTCCAATGCCGAGTATCAGAAGAACTACGTCATCCCGGAGCGGACCGAATCCCTGGACGCGGCGTTGGCGCGTTACCTGCCTACTGACGAAATCCGCTCCCTTGCACTGGCCGACAGCAAGGCGGTGCAACTGCTGGCGGCGCAAGGAGCGGCTTTGCGGGAACTGCTTGGCGCCGGCGTGATCACCACGTCGGAATACGCCGAATGCAACAGCCGCCTGCGGGAACTGCTGGACCTGCAAGGGCAAGCCGAGCGCATCAAGAATTTTCCCTATCCACGCCAGTACGCCGTGGTCGACCGGCTTTTCGTGCGGTTCTTCTGCGTGGTGCTGCCTTTTGGCCTGACCAGTCAGTTCGACCAGCTCAATCAGAGCGTCGGCGGTTTCATGCAAGGCCATATGGTGTGGCTCTCGGTGCCGTTCAGCCTGATTGTTTCGTGGATCTATACCTCGCTGGAGCAGGTGGGCGAGAGTACCGAGAATCCCTTCGAAGGCGGTGCCAACGACGTTCCCATCAGCCAGTTGAGCACCTTCATCGAGCGTGACGTCAAGCAGATGCACGGCCGCGCGGACTTGCCGGTGCTGATCAAGGACAGGGACATCGTGCTGTAGTCAGTCCTCGAATTTTTCGTGAGCGTCCGCGTGCCCTTTTTTCCAGTAGCCGACTACCTTGGTCGCGGCGCGCGGATGGTCGATCTCCTCGCGTAGATAGGTGCGTATGACCTTTGCCACACCTGCTTCCGCAGCGGCCCATACATAGCCTTCACCCTGCGGCAGTGCCAGGGATTTCAGGGCCTGCAGCACCGGCCCCGCGTCATCGGCGTGATCGGGCGAGCGGTGTACCCACAAGGCAGTGTGCTGGGCGCGCGTGTCGAAGCGCTGTTCATCTTCCGGACCAGGGACGATGCCGATGGTGATGATGCGCGTGCCGGCAGGCGCTTCCTCCACCCGGCGGCCAATGGCGGGCAGGGCGGTCTCGTCGCCGATCAGCAGCCACCAGTCGTAGGTCCATTCGACCACCATGGATCCGCGCGGCCCACCGAAGTCCAGGGTGTCGCCGGCCTTGGCCTGCAGGGCCCAATGCGTGGCGGGGCCGGCATCGTGCAAGGCGAAATCGATGGTCAGCGACTGCGCCTTGGCGTCGTACCGGCGCGGCGTGTAGTCACGCCGTTCGACGGGCGCGCCATCGTGGTGGCCGCCATCGCGGCGGCCGTTGCCGGGAAAGAATAGCTTGACGTGGTCGTCGGGGGAGAGGCTGGCGAAATCCGCCAGGTCCTGGCCGCTGAAGACGATGCGCTGCATATGCGGGGTAAGCCGTTCGGTGCTCTGCACGACGACTCGACGACTCTTCAATTCGAAACGGACGCGTTGGGTGGGGTGATCCACGAAGCATCTCCTTGAGTAAAAGCTGGCTAGGAGCAGGGTATTTCGAATACTATACAGTATCTGGATACCCAAAAGTATCTTAAATAATGAAGTGTTATTGCAGGGAGAGACAAACCTCATGGCCACGCGCATGTCACGGGAAGAAAGCCAGGCGGCGACGCGATGTAAGCTGCTGGCCGCGGCCTCGAAGCTGTTCACGCGCGAAGGCTACGGCGCCGCGTCGGTGGACCGCATTGCCGCGGCCGCAGGGTTCAGCAAAGGCGCGTTCTACTCGAACTTCGACAGCAAGGAACAAATTTTCCTGGAGTTGCTCGAGGCCCATGGCGAAGCCAGCCTGAGCGCGTTGCTGGTTGCGCTGGATGATGTTCGTAGCGCCAAAGCCGCCATCGATGCGGCGACCGAAGCCGCGATCGAAGCCGTGGCGGCTTGGGCGGACGTTACCGCCCGGGAAGGAAACTGGTCCTTGCTGGTGCTGGAGCATCAACGCTATGCCAAGCCCGGCAAGCGTTTCGAAAAAACCCAGGAGGCGGTCTTCCGGTCGCATTGGAAGCGCCTGGGCGAGCGCCTGGCCGCCTTCGCGCCGAGTCGTGTCGCTGATGCGGAAACGCTGGGCGCGGTGGTGTTCGAGCTGACACACGCACCCGCCATGACGTTCGTGCGATCGCCCTCGGCGGGGGATCTGGTGCGTCATGTCTTGGGCGCGCTGCTCCTGCCGGCGCGTCACCACTGACACCGCCGCCGGGACACGTGGGAGCGATCAAGCGTGGACTGCTCTATGAGTCGGTTGGGACGGACGCCATTTGCTGGCCAGCGGTATGCACCCGCCAAGGCGGCTGCGGGCGGAAGGCTTTGCGCAACAGATCGATGAAGCGCCGGGCACGTGGGGATTCGACGTGCGCGGCGGGGACCAGAGCGACGACGTCGGCATCGGGCAGGCGGTAGTGGGGTAGCAGCGCGACCAGCTTGCCTGTCGTGAGGTTGGACGCGACGTCCCACTCGGAACGGATCATGACGCCCTGGCCGGCCAGGCACCATTGGTGGATGACGTCGCCGTCATTGCTTTCCAGGGTGGGATGGACCCGGATGGTGTGCGGCTGCGCATTTGCCACGCTACCGCCACGGCTCTCCTTTCTGGCCCCTTTCGCGTAAGCGAAGCGCCACAGCGTAACGTCCTCGTCGTTCTCGCGCAGCACCAGGCAAGCATGGGCCGCCAGGTCTTGCGGGCTGTCCAACGCGGGGGCGTGTGCCAGATAAGCCGGCGCGGCACAGAGCAGGCGCCGGTTCGGCGCGACAGGATGCGACACCCACCTGATATCGGGCAATTCGCCTATGCTGATGACCACGTCGAAGGCATCGCGGCCGTGCGCGCTGGGCGGGGGCAGCAGGCTGTCGGAGAGAGAAAGCTGGACCTCGACGTTGGGATGATCTTCGTGGAAGCGGGCCAGCAAGGGCGCCAGATAACGCCGCCCGAAGCCGAAGGGCGCATGGACCTTGAGCTTGCCGGAGATCACCTGGCTGCGTTCCTGCAGGGCGTCCTCGATGGCCTGCATGCGGTCCAGCACGTCCGTCGCATGGCGCGTGAGCAGATGGCCTTCGTGGGTCAGCTGCAGGCGGCGCGTGGTGCGCAAGGCCAGGCGCAGGCCCAGACGGGCTTCCAACTGGTTCAGGCGCTTGGTGATGGCCGGCGGCGTGACATTCTCCGCGCGCGCCAGCGCCGCCAGGCTGCCGTGCTGCGCCAGGGCAAGGATGAAGCGCAGGTCTTCGATGTCGAGTTTCATGGGAGCACGTCTGGGATGGCTTGCGGCGGCGCTGCATGGCGGCCGTCCCGTAGGTTGGGATTATTAACCCATAGGTTAATGCAAGAATGATATTGAATTAACCTTCAGATGGATCCGGCGTCCTACACTAGGTCACCGGGCCTCACTGCCGCAGCCGCAGCCGCAGCCGCAGCCATAGCCATAGCCGTAGCCGTAGCCGTAGCCGTAGGCACGGCCAGCGCCAAGCGCCAATGGCACTAATGGCCCATCGCCAGATTCCATCCACCTCCAAAATACCTCTCGCCATGCAACTCGCCGACCTCGAAACCCCGCAACTGATTCTCGACCGTGATCGCCTGGATCGGAATGTCGAACGCCTGCGTGCCCGCCTGGCGCCCTTCGGCGTGACGCTACGTCCACACGTCAAGACGAACAAATCCGCGGACGTGACGCGGCGTCTGGGTGGGACCGATACGCCCATCACCGTGTCGACGCTGAAGGAGGCTGAGTATTTCCTCGATCACGGCTGGCACGACATCCTTTACGCCGTCGGCATCGCCCCTACCAAGCTGCCGCATGTCGAGCGCTTGATCCGGCGTGGCGCGCGGCTGACCATCATTCTCGACAACGAAGAAACCGCCGCAGCGGTGGCGGCGTTCGCCAGCGCGCGCGGCCTTGACCTGCCAGTGCTGATCGAAATCGATACCGACGGCCATCGTTCAGGCGTGCAACCGGAGGACGAGGTGTTGTTGCGGATCGGCGCGCACCTGCGTGGCGCGCCAGGCCAGGGGGCGTGGCTGGCCGGCGTGCTGACGCATGCGGGCGAGTCCTACAACTGCCGGTCGCGCGACGCCATCGTGGCGTGCGCCGAGCAGGAACGTGCCGGTGCAGTGCGCGCCGCCGAGCGTTTGCGCGCGGACGGGCACGCGGCGCCGGTAGTCAGCGTGGGTAGCACGCCCACCGCGCATTTCGCCAAATCCCTGGATGGCGTGACCGAGGTGCGCGCGGGCGTCTACGTGTTCTTCGATCTGGTGATGCATGGCATAGGCGTATGCGCCGTCGAGGACATCGCGCTGTCGGTGCTATGCACCGTAATTGGTCATCAGCGGGAAAAGGGCTGGCTGATCACGGACGCCGGCTGGATGGCCTTGTCGCGCGACCGTGGCACGGCCAAGCAGCCGGTCGATCAGGGCTATGGCCTGGTGTGCGACGAGGCCGGACGGATCATCGCGGATCTTGTGATGACAGACGCCAATCAGGAGCACGGCATCTTGCGCAATCGTAATGACGCCGCAAAGACTCCCATGTTGCCGGTGGGTACGCTGCTGCGCATCGTTCCCAACCACGCTTGCGCCACGGCGGCGCAATTCGGTGCGTACACGGTGGTAGCGGGCGGGACGGACGTGCAAGCGAACTGGCCGCGCTTCAGCGGCTGGCAGTAAGCCAAGATTGCATGAAACGCATCCCACATAAAGATAAAATGCGCTTCATGCAATTCCCTGACCTGAACCTGCTCTACGCCCTCGACACGCTTCTGGAGGAAGGTTCCGTGGCCGCCGCCGCGCGCCGCATGAACCTTAGCGCTCCCGCCATGAGCCGCACCCTGGCTCGTATCCGTGCAACCGTGGGCGACCCCATCCTGGTGAAATCGGGCCGTGGCCTGACGCCCACGCCGCGTGCTCTCGCCCTGCGCGAAGAGGTGCGTAATGCGGTGGAGCAGTCCCGCCAATTGCTGCGTCCGCAAGCCGACCTCGACTTGTCCACGCTGGAACGCAGTTTCAATGTGCGCGCCAACGATATTTATACCGGCGCCTTCGGACAGGCCTTGATCGAACGGGTGCGGGCCGAAGCGCCGCTCGTGCGAGTACGCTTCTCGCCGGAAAACGACAGCGCGGAGCCCGTGCTGCGTGACGGGTCCGTCGATATTTTCATCACCTCGCTGCGGCCGCTGGGCCCTGACATGCACGTCCAGACCATGTTCACGACGCGCATAGTCGGGGTTGCCCGGGAAGGCCATCCTATTTTTTCGGCGGGGATAAGCCCCCAATCCGTAGCCGCTTTCGACCATATCAGCGTGTCGCGCCTGGGCAAGATCAGTGGCCCCATCGATACCGAGCTGGCTGCGCTTGGCCTGTCGCGACGGGTTTCGGTGGTGGTGCCCAATTCGCTTGCCGGCATATTCATGCTGCGCGACAGCGATCTGATCGTCGCGGTCCCGGATCTGATGGCCGCCGAGGCGCAACGCCAGGGGCTTAAAGTGCGGGCGTTCGCCATGTTTCCCCTGGAGCCCTTGGTCGTGGTGCAAAGCTGGCATCCCAGATATCAGAACGATGCCGCGCACCGATGGATACGCAAGATCGTGCGTGAAGTCTGCGCGCCCGATGCCGCGGTGCCTGGCAGTCCTAAACCCTGATCCATGCGTCCAGCGCATGCCTGCGCTGCAAAATTATCAATTTTCAAACGGATAGCACCTGCCTAAGATGAGATCTTCTCTCATTTAGGAAGGTTTGCAGTGAACACCCTGACGAGCGCCGGGCTGTCCATGCCGGCTCCGGCGGTTACCCCCGCCTACGGTGGCAGACGCATCGCCGCCGGTCTCGCCGGCGTCTTGCTGGCAGTGGTCAGCGCGCAGATCAATGATCATGTCACCGAGATCGCGCTGCCGGATCTGCGCGGCATCTTCGGTGTCAGCCACGACGATGGCACCTGGCTGACCACCCTCTATCACGCCACCCAGGTCATCGCGGCGATGTACGCGCCCTGGTGCTCGGCCACGTTTACCTTGCGCCGTCTGACACTAGCCGCGTTGACGGCGTTCGCCCTGCTTGGCCTGTGCATGCCGTTCGCGCCCAGCCTCGGCTCACTCTATCTGCTGCGCGGCTTGCAAGGCCTGGCTGGCGGCTGCTTGCCGCCTATGCTGATGACCGTGGCGCTGCGCTTCCTGCCCGCCAGCATCAAGCTTTATGGGCTGGGCGCTTATGCGCTGACCGCCACCTTCGCCCCGAATCTGGGCACGCCGCTGGCGGCGTTTTGGGGTGACTACGTCGGCTGGCGCTGGTTGTTCTGGCAAATCGTGCCCATGGCCTTGCTGGCCGCTGCCCTGGTGGCGTGGGGTCTACCGCAGGATCCGCCTCGCTATGAACGGCTGAAGCAATTCAATTGGCGCGGCGTGCTTCTGGGTGCGCCGGGCATGGCCATGCTGGTGGTCGCGTTGGAGCATGGCACGCGGCTGGGATGGCTGGACTCGCCGTTTATCGTCCTGATGTTCGCGGCTTCCGCGCTTCTGCTGGTCCTGTTCGTCATCAATGAATGGTTCCACCCGCTGCCTTTCTTCAAGATCCAATTCCTGGCGCGCCGCAATCTGACGTTCGGCTTGGTGACGGTGGGCGGCGTGTTGCTGGTGCTGGTCGCGTGGGGCGCGGTACCGGCGGCTTATCTGGCCGAGATCCAGGGCTATCGGCCCTTGCAGATGGCACCGTTGGCATTGATCGTGGCCGTGCCGCAGCTGATCGCGTTGCCCGCCGTGGCCGCGCTGTGCAATATGCGGCGGGTCGACTGCCGCTGGGTATTAGCTTCAGGACTGGGCTTGATCGCGCTTAGCTGCCTCGGCGCCAGTTTCATGACGCGTGACTGGATACGCGACAACTTCTACCTGCTGCAAATGCTGCAGGTGCTGGGCCAGCCCATGGCTGTGATTCCGCTGTTGATGCTCTCCACGCATGGCATGGCACCGACGGAAGGGCCGTTTGCCTCGGCCTGGTTCAACACGGTCAAGGGTTTTGCCGGGGTGCTCGGGGCCGGGGTCACCGAAGGTCTCTACACCTGGCGCGAACACCTGCATTCCCATGTGCTGGTGGACCAGATGGGTAATCGTCCACAGGCCTGGACGTGGGCACTGCGCGAAGTGTCCAGTCGTCTGAACATCGATGCCCATGCGGCCCTGGCCATCATGGACGAACGCATCCGCGCCCAGGCATCGATTCTGGCATCCGCCGATGTGTTGCGGACCATGGCCGTGATCGCGGTGTTGTTCATCCTGGCGATCCCTTTCGTGCCGACTCGAATCGAGCCGCCCAAAGGGTGAACGCGATTGCCTGAGCACGCCGCGGATTGAGCAGGATCTGGGTCGGACACCTTTGTGCGGCGCCAAGTCTTTATCCCAAGATTTATTTGAAGGTTTTACTGGTATGTTCCATCGCAACAAGAAATTGAAGATCGTCCTGACGCTGGGCGCGCCGCTGGTGCTTTGCGGCCTGCTGGGTGCGTATCGCATGGAGGCGCGCGGCGGCCAGACCACCAACGACGCATACGTCGGCGCCGACTACACCGTGCTGGCGCCACGTGTCGCCGGCCAGGTCAGCGAAGTGCTGGTCGATGACAACGCGCAAGTGCACGCCGGCCAATTGCTGGCGCGTATCGATGATCGTGACTACGTGGCAGCGGTCGATGCGGCGCGGGCCGATGTCGCGGTGGCCCAGGCGACGGTGGCCAGTGCCGCCGCCGCGCTGACGCAGCAGCAATCCGTGATCGCCCAGGCGCAGGCTGCCTTGTCCGCGGCCCGCGCCGCCCGGGTGTTCGCCCGCTCGGACTACGAACGCTACGCGGACCTGGCCAAGCACGGCGCGGGTAGCATGCAGAACGCCCAACAAGCCCGCGCGCGCATCGATACCGCGTCCGCCGAGGTCGAACGTCAGGAGGCCGCTCTGCAGGCCGCGCGGCAGCAAGTGAATCTGCTGCAAGCGCAGCGCCAGCATGCGGATGCGACCTTGCAGCGGGGCAATGCGGCGCTGGAAAGCGCCGGACTGAGTCTGTCGTGGACACGCATCGAGGCGCCGGTGGATGGCATGGTTGGCCAACGTTCGGTGCGCGTCGGGGCTTACGTCACACCGGGTACGCCGCTGCTGGCGGTGGTGCCGTTGAAGCAGGCCTATGTCATCGCCAATTTCCAGGAAACGCAATTGGCGGACGTGCGGGCAGGGCAGGGGGCCGACATCCGCGTGGATACCTTTCCCGACGCGGTGCTGCACGGCACGGTGGACAGCGTGGCGCCGGCCACCGGAGTCACGTTTGCCGCGCTGGCGCCGGACAATGCCACGGGCAACTTCACCAAGGTCGTCCAGCGGCTGCCGGTGAAGATACGGTTGGACGCGGGACAGCCGGGGCTGGATCGTTTGCGGGTCGGCATGTCGGTGGAGGCGACGCTGCATGCGGCTGAAGCAGGAGGTTCGCAATGAAGCATCCAATACCTATGCCCGCGCAGGCGCGCTTGCCCACGGGGGCCATCCGCTGGGTGGCGACGGCCTTGACGGGCTTATTGCTGGCGCAGATGGCGGGTTGCGCTGTCGGGCCGGATTTCCAGGCTCCCCAGGCTGTGTTGCCGGCGCAGTGGGACACGAGCAAGACCGTGGTCACGGCTGAATCCCCAGATGCCGCGTGGTGGCAGGCGTTCAAGGATCCCATTCTGGATGGGTTGCTGGCGCGAGTCGCCGGCGCCAACCTGGATGTTCAGGCCGCGGCAGCGCGCCTTCTGCAAGCGCGCGCGGCACTGCGGGTGGCGGACGCGAGTCGCCTGCCCGACATCAACGCGGACGCGTCCTATCGCCATGCGCGTGCGAGCGCCAATGGCTTGTCCGATGCTTCGAACCGCGAGGGCAAGGCGGATTACGATCTGTGGCAAGGCGGCTTCGACGCGGCGTGGGAAATGGACTTGTGGGGGCGCGTGCGGCGCCAGTCGGAAGTGGCGGGCGCCGCTGCGCAGGCCAGCGCCGAGCTGCAACGCGACGTTCTGCTGGCGGCCCTGGCGGACACCGCGCAAGACTATATGTCCTTGCGCGGTGTTCAGACCGAGCGGGCGATCGTCGAGCAGAACCTGGATATCGCACGCCATAGCCAGGCATTGACCCAGCGTCGCTATGACGATGGCGTGGCAACTGGCGTGGACGTCGCCGAAGCCGCGGCGCAAGTGAGCACCATCGAAGCGCGCTTGCCGGACTTGGATAATCGCGCCGACCGTTTGATCAACGCCCTGAGCCAACTGCTGGCGTTGCCGCCCGCCGGCTTGGCGAACGAGTTGCGGGCAGCCGCGCCCATTCCCACGCCACCCGCCGTGGCAAGGGTTGGCCTGCCCGCCGAGCTGGCGCGGCGCCGGCCGGACATCCGTGCCGCGGAGGTCCGCTTGCACCAGGCGACCGCGAGCATAGGCGTGGCGGTGGCGGATTTTTATCCGCGCATCACCTTGTCCGGTGATTTTGGATTGCAGGCGTTGCAGTTGAACGATCTTGGCGACTGGGGTTCACGCATTTTCGGCATTGGACCGGTATTGCATGTACCGCTGTTCGACGGCGGTCGGCTGCGTGGTCAATTGGCCTTGAGCCAGGCACGCCAGCAGGAGGCCATGATCGACTATCAGCGCGTCGTCCTGCGGGCCTGGCATGAGGTCGCGGATGCGTTGGGCGATTACGGCGCTTTGCAGCGCCAACGTGAAAAACTTGGCGCGGCGGTGGCGCAGAACCAGACCGCGCTGGTGCAGGCCCGCCGGCAGTACGTGGCCGGTGCCGCGGATTTTCTCAATGTGCTGGCCTTGCAGAAGGATCTGCTGGCCACGCAACAAGCCTTGGCGCGCAGCGATACCGGGATGGACCTGGCATTGGTGCGCCTGTTCAAAGCGCTAGGCGGCGGCTGGGAATCGAGTTTCCCCCTTGCTGCCGCAAACGCTGATGGAGATCATTCATGAAAACTTTGGACCACGATTTCTTTACTGTCCACGATGTGACGCGCTTCCCCGCCGTCATCGTGCGACCCACTGCCATCGAGCCGGGTTATGCGCAGCAATGGGCAGCGGAGATGGAGATGCTGCTGCAATATGGCGAACCGTTCTCGGTGCTCTATCTGGAGACGCCCGCGGAGGAACCGCATGAGGACTATAAGCGGCGCGGCATCTGGCTGAAGGAGCACCGCGACGCCTTGGCGCGGATGTGCGCCGCTTTGGTGGTGATCGAGGCGGATGCGCAACGGCGGGAAGCGGCGGCACAGCGGGGGCGCGGGGCCAGCAAGGCTTTCGGCATCGCGCACTATGCGGTGGGTAGCTTGAGCGAAGGCTTGGCCATAAGTTTCGGCCATGCGGCGCGCCGTCCGCCGCAGGATGACAGGGCGATGGCGTATGGGTGATGCCACTACCGTGATGCCGCTATATTTCGAGCCCTTCGATTTCCCGCATGGGGTGTTCGCACAGCATGTCGACAAGTCGCTGCGCCCGGGCCGACAAGGGCCATTCTCCCCGCCAGGTCCACCACAGGGTGTCCACGACCGGCGCCCTGCAGTCGACAACATTGATCCTGTCCTGATGCCTGAATACCATGCGCGCATATTGGGGCAGGACGGTGAAGCCCAGGCCGCGCGCGACCGGTTCCAGAATCAGGCCAACCTGATTGGTATAGCCGTTGCAGCGCAGGGAGCGGATGCCGGGGTTGCCGGGAAAATGGCGGCTCAATAAGCGGGTCGCCATCGCCTGTCCGTCCGGATGGTCGATATAGCCCAGCGCTTCGAGGTCGCTCCAGTCGTCCACCCGGGTCCCGGCCGGCGTCACCATCTCAAGCGGCTCTTCGGTATAGCGCGCGGACGCCAGGCGTGGATCATCAGGACGCAGCGTCACCAATCCCAATTCGTATTTGCGGTCTAGTACCGCCGTAAGGATTTCCGGATCCGGGGCGAAGCGATGGCGGATGATCAGGCCGGGATGGCGTTGTTGCAGATCCAGCAGGCGAGGGTAAAGCGCCAGGCCCACGCTACCGGGGGTGACCAGCGTGATCAGCCCGGTCGTTGCGTCGGCGTCGGTGAGCCGCGCGCGCAAGCGTTGGTCAGCCTGTTCGACCTCCGCGCAATACGCCAGGAAGGCCGTGCCCGCCGGTGTCAGCTCCAGCTGGCGGGGGCGGCGGATCAACAGGGGGCCTAATTCATCTTCCAATGCACGGACGTGCTGGCTGACTGCCGCCTGTGTCAAGCCCAGGCGTTCGCTCGCGCGTGTAAAGCTGCCCAGGTCGGCCACCGCCGCGAAAGTACGCAGCCATTGCGGATTTAGCATAAGCATCTCTTATCGATTTGATAACGTCCCATTAGTTTACGACTAGGTATGAGACAGGTAGTCTGGACACCTTCCCAAGTTCCGTTCATGGCTTTCCAGTTTTTGGGCCCATGGCCGCGCAACGCGTCATGCGGAACTTCCTGTTTCTTGATTTTCCTGGATCACAATGGCTGCTTTATTCACCCCTTTCTCTCTGAAAGACGTCACGCTCCGCAATCGCATCGCCGTCCCGCCCATGTGCCAATACAGCGCTGTCGACGGCATGGTCAATGAATGGCACGACGCCCACTACGCCGGCCTGGCGCGCGGCGGCGCGGGCCTGGTCATCGTCGAAGCCACGGCAGTGTCGCCGGAAGGCCGTATCACGCCGGGATGCACCGGTTTGTGGAACGATGCCCAGGCTGAGGGCATGGCGCGCATTGCCGCGCGTATCAAGGCGGCGGGCGCGGTGCCCGGCATCCAGATCGGCCATGCAGGACGCAAGGCCAGCGCCAATCTGCCGTGGGAGGGCGACGATCACATCGCCGAGGGCAACCCGCGCGGCTGGCCGACGATCTCGCCGTCGGCCGTGGCGTTTGGCGGTGGCCTGCCCAAGGTGCCCCGTGCGATGACCCTGGAAGACATCGACCGTGTACGCGGCGACTTCGTGGCTGCGGCGCGCCGGGCGCGCGATGCCGGATTCCAGTGGCTGGAACTGCACTTCGCGCATGGTTATCTGGCGCAAAGCTTCTTCTCGGTGCATGCCAACAAGCGCAACGATATGTATGGCGGCAGTGCCGAAAACCGCGGCCGCTTCCTGCTTGAGACGCTGGCGGCCGTGCGCGAAGTGTGGCCGGAGAATCTACCGCTGACCGCGCGTTTCGGCGTCATCGAGTTCGATGGTCGCGATGAGGAAACGCTGGTCGAGTCCATCGAATTGGTGCGCAAGATGCACGCGGGCGGCTTGGACATGCTGAATGCGAGCATCGGCTTTTCGACGATCGAAGGGCGTGCGCCGTGGGGTTCCGGCTTCCTGGCACCGGTGGCCGCGCGTGTACGCCGCGAAACCGGCATGCCGGTGGCGTCGGGCTGGTGCATGGATGACCCGCAGGTCGCCGAGCGCGCGATAGCCGAAGGCCAGATGGACCTGGTCATGATCGCTCGCGCGCATCTGGCCGATCCTCATTATCCGTATGCCTTGGCGGTGGCGCTGGGCCAGGAGAACCCCGCCTGGGTGCTGCCCGCGCCTTACGCGCATTGGCTGTCACGCTACAAAGGACCGGGGAAGGGCGCGGCGCAGTAAAAGGGAACGGTGGTGTAGCAGCATGGTTGGCGAGCCGTGTTGCAAGCCACATGTTGCAAGCCGGTGCGTTGCCGTGATGGCGCGTGCGGGCGGTCGGCTTTCCTCGCTCCACTCATGGCGGAAAGCCTTCTATCGTTTCGCGCACGGCCCGCAATACGCGTGGCAGATCTTCCAGCGACACCGAACTGAGTCCCAGGCGCAAGGCGTGCGGGGCATGCCGGGTGGTGGCATAGGCCTCGCCCCTGGAAACCGCGATGTCCCGTTGTGTAAGTGCTTCGGCGATGCGGTCCATGCGTACCTCCGGCGGTAAGGGCAGCCACGCGAACAGCGAGTCCGGGTGTCCGATCAAGCCCATGCCCTCGAATACCTGCCGCGCACAGTGCTGGCGTTGCCGGGCATCGCCGCGTTGGCGTTGCTCCAGGCGTGCCAAGGTGCCATCGGCTATCCAGCGCGTCCCCAATGCGGTCACCAGCGTGGGCAGGCTCCAATGGCTGGCGCGGATATGGGCTTTCACGCGTCCGGCGGCTTCTCGCGGGACGGACACGTAGCCGTAGCGCAAACCGCTGGCCAGGCTTTTCGACAGGCTCGACACATAGGCGGTTCGTTCCGGCGCGCGCGCCGCCAAGGACGCGGGCGCGTTCGCGGCCAGGTGCGCGTAGACACCATCCTCGATGATCAGGATGTCGTGTTGGCGGGCCAATGCGACCAGGCGCTGGCGTTGCGCGTCGGACATGACCCAGCCCAGCGGGTTGTGCAGGGTGGGCATGGTGTAGATGGCGCTGATGCGATGCCGACGGCAAAGGATTTCGAGGGCATCCAGGTCGGGGCCAGTGTTTACGTTGGCGGTCGGCGCGCGATGCTGCTTATTGGATCGCTTCGAGTCACTGGATCGATGGGGGCGATGGGATCCACTCTCGGATCGGTGGGATTCATGGGGTCCACTATCCAGGACCGGGATGGGATGCAGCGTCAGGCCGTGCGCCTGCGCTGCCATCTTGAAGCCGGGATAGGTCAATGCGTCGACGGCTACCGCGTCGCCGGGCGACAGCAAGGCACGTATCACGCAATCCAGGCCATGCTGCGCGCCGTTGACCAGGAACAGCCTTTCCACGTCGGTGTCGATGCCGCGTTCCCTCAACAGGAAGTCACGCAGGACGGCGCGGTCATGGCGGCGGCCGCCGGGTGGCTGTTGATGCAACAGCGCGGCCAGGTCGCCACCCATGGCCAGTTGGCGCAGGGCATCGCGCAGCATGTCGCCCTGGCCGGGCCAGTCCGGATGATTGAACGAGAGATCCGCGGCACTGGCGCCGCGCCGTGTCTCGTCACCGGGGTCCCATTCATGTTGCGGCGGTCGATCACGCACGAACGTGCCCCGGCCGGTTTCGCCGACGGCCAGGCCCATGGCCTTGAGCCGCGCATAGACGCTGGTGGCGGTGGCGACGGCCACGCCATGCCGCGTGGCCAGTTCACGGTGGGTGGGCAGCCGCGTGCCGGGCACCAGGCGGCCGTTGCGAATGTCGGCGGCCAGCAGGCGGGCGATTGCGTCGGCGCCGCGGTCGTTGTCACCGTACTCGATCACTCGATTGGCCATGACGCGTACCTAGGACAATTTTTTGATTGTCATAGTCTACGTCGGTACGCTGCCGGAATCATCCACTGAATCACATCTTGGAGAACGCTCCGTCATGGATACGCCCGCGCCCCTGCCCATCCTGGATTTTCTGCGCCGCCAGATCGACGGAACCTTACACGCAGGGGCGCAAACCCTCTTGCGCTATCCCACCGCGATATCCCAATTTCTGGATTTCCGCCTGATCGATGTGGGACCGGCAATGGCGGTGATAGAACTGGACGCGGATGCCGCGCGCCATGGTAACCAGCAGGGCACGGTACACGGGGGCATGCTGTGCGAACTTGCGGACGCCGCCATCGGCACCGCGCATTCCACGGTGATGCAGGAAGGGGAGTCATTTACCAGCATCGACCTGAAGGCGACCTTCCTGCGGCCGGTGTGGAAGGAACGCTTGCGCGCCCATGCGCGCGTGGCGCATGGGGGGCGTACCGTCAGCCATTACGTCTGTGACATCCTGCGGGAAGACGGCAAGCCCGTTGCGACCATCGCCAGCGTGGTGATGACCTTGCGCGGCGATGGGGCAAAGGGGCGCTAGGAAATGCCTGTGAGCGACGTCTTGCGCTGCGACGGCTTATCCAAGTTGCTTACTTGCCGAGCCACTTCGCGCTCAACTGCGCATACTCCCCGGTGGCCTGGGCCAGATGCAGCCATTGGTCGACGTAGTGCTTGAAGACTTCGTCGCCGCTGGGCAGCAGATAGGCCATCTCGGCATATTGCAGCGGTTTGTCGGGATTGACCGCACACAATTCGGGATGCAGCTTGCTTTGCGCGATCGCTTCGGCCGCTTCGGTGACGAAGATGTCCGCGTTGCCTTTGATAATCTCGTCAAAGATGGTGACGTTCTCGCCATGCAGTGTCAGTTTGGCGTTGGCCAGCTTGGTTCGGGCGAACTTCTCGTTGCTGCCGCCCGGATTGAAGATAACCCGCACGTCAGGCTTGTTGATGTCGGCAATGCTCTGGTACTTCGACACGTTCTCGCAGCGTGTGATGGGCGTCTTGCCGTTGATCATGTAGGGCGCGCTGAAATAGGCCTGTTTCTGCCGTTCCAGCGAAACGGATATCCCGCCCACGGCGATATCGCATTTTCCAGCCCCGAAGTCGGGCAGCAGATTGGCCCATGTCGTCTTGATGAACTGCGGCTTGGCATTGAGAGATGCCGCCAGCGACTGCGCCAGATCGATATCCAGTCCTTCGAACTCGCCGGGTGCATGCTGGAAGCTGAAAGGCTTGTAGTCACCCGGTGTGCACACACGCAAAGTGGCGCTTTGGGTGACTCGTGCCAGCGTGCCGGGCGCGGTTTGCGCCTGCGCCGTGACGGCGGCACCCAGCGCGAAGGTGGATAGCAGCAATGCGGCAATCTTTTGAATTTTCATGGCCAGTCCGAGATCCAGGATAAAGAAACAGCGAGCTTTTCTCGCCAGGATGAGATTTCCGCGAAATAAATTGTTCTAGGAGTGAAATGCAAAGGCGGATATTGTCAGCAATATTTGGTGAATCTGACAATTGCATCTGAAATCAATTTCCGTGCCGGCCCATATTAATCGAGGGTCTCCAGCCAGGCGAGCTAGGGCTGGCCCGGAGTAAAAAGGTAATTAACGCAATCACCTGTAGCCCGTTGCGGCATTTTTATTTGCTAAATTCGCGGCATGTAGTTTGTCTGCAAGGTGAGTCTTGGACAGTCTTCTTTCCCAACTATCGAATGCGCTACCTCAAGCCAAGTCGCTCGATGAATTGGCGCGCCCCATGCTTCAAATGCTGGGAGACGCCACCGGATTGGAATCCACCTTCCTGACATCTGTCGACCTTGAGCGTGGCGTCCAGCAGACGCGTTATGCGCGCAATGATGGCGCCTTGACCATTCCCGAAGGCATGGCGGTACCCTGGGGGGACACCCTGTGCAAGCGCGCACTCGATGATGGGCGCATGTACACGGACGATGTACCCGGCAAATGGGGGGACTCGGACGCCGCGCGTGCCTTGGGTATCAAGACCTATATCAGCGCGCCTATACGCAAGGAAAACGGTGAGATCCTGGGCACCTTGTGCGCTTGCAGCGCCTCGCGCAAGCCCCTGCGCCCGGGGACGGACGAATTGCTGCAATTGTTCTCCAACCTTGTTGGGATTTTCATCCAGCGGGAAGAATTGGTGGAACAACTTCAGGTCGCCAATGAACGGTTGACGTCCTATGCCTTGACCGACGCGTTGACAGGTTTACCCAACCGGCGTGCGCTCTACGACGAATTGGTGCGGCTGCTGTCGCGCGGCCGCCGTGCCAACAGCAGCGTGATGGTAGGGATGCTGGATCTGGATGGCTTCAAGTCCATCAACGACACCTATGGCCACCAGGCTGGCGACATCTTCCTGCAGGAGATTGCCCGGCGCCTGACCGGCGGAATCCGCTCCAGCGACATGGTTGGACGCATGGGCGGGGATGAGTTCCTGTTCGTCGGCCCCGGCCCTGAGCTGGACCACGGCAAGGCGGGCGCTGACATGGCGGTGGGCGATGCCGCCTCCGCCGCGCAAGCCGTCCTGCTCGTGCAGAATCGCCTGATCGAATCGACGGCGGGGCAATATCACGTTCTCGCCCATGATATCGACTACGGCGGTGCCAGCGCTGGCGTCGTCGCGATCGACCCCCGAGAGCTGACCGCGGAAGCCGCCGTGCGGGTGGCCGACCGTCGCATGTACGAGATCAAGCGCATCCGCAAGGAAGGCGAGGGCGGCGTCAGGTAAGCGGCGGCCAGATGCCCTCTGACCGGAAAAATCCGCTACCTAGATGGTCACCGTTCCCCGTCCGATCTCGATCACGCGTCCGCCGACCTGCACCTGCTGGTCTTGCGTGACGTGCAAATGCAGCGTGCAGGGCCGGTCGACTGCCTCGCCCTGGCTGACCAGATAGCGCGCGGGCAAGGCGCGGCCCTGCTGCAACAGCCAGCCCCCCAGATTGGCGCAGGCCGAACCGGTGCCAGGGTCCTCCACCACCGCGCCGCCCTTGCTGAAGAAGTAGCGTGCCAGGACGCGGCCAGGCTGGCCGCCGGCGGGCTCCTCTTCGAAGGCAAACACATAGGCGGTCTTGCGGCCCAGGCTGCTGGCCGGCCATGCGTCGAACAGCGCGGTATCGGGCACGGCGCGGCGTACCGCCGCGGCGTTGCGCACAGGGACCAGCAGTTGATCGGCGCCAGTGTCGATCCAGCGCGGCGCGTCGAGCAAGTCGCCTTCTTCCAGTCCCAGCATCGCAGCCAGTTGCGCGGGCGGTGTCGGTTCGGCGCGATGCTTGAGCGGCCCGGATTGGGGTGCCGTGAAGGTCCAGACATCGTCTTGCGCCCACACCGGCACCACGCCGGCAAGGAATTCCAACTTCAGCGTTGGCCCCGTGCCGCGCAGATCGCGCACGACCTGCGAGGTGCCCAGAGTCGGGTGGCCGGCGAACCGCATCTCATAGCCTGGCGTGAAGATGCGCACCCGCGCATCGGCCTGATCCGACGGCAGGATGAAGGTGGTTTCCGACAGATTGAACTGCAGCGTCAACGCCGCCATGGTGGCATCGTCCAGTCCGCGCGCGTCCTCGAATACGCACAACTGATTGCCGCCGAATGTTGATTCAGCGAAGACGTTGATAAGACGGAAAGCGTAGGTAGCCATGACGTGGGCAGCCAAATGTTGGGAAAAGGCATTGTAGGGGCTTAGCGGTGTTCGCCTGTCATGCTAAAACGTTGCGGTCGTGGGGATCAGCGTATCAGTTGTGGGCGGACCAGGCAGCCTGGTACGGGGCGCCCTCAAGCGTGTCCCAAATACCGTAAAAAGCGCGGCAAACGATGAATCATGCGGATTGAAGTTCAAAGGCGATGCCGGTAATAGAATCGCGTTTTGCGGGCCCAACCATGGAGCGATATGCCTACAACGATACTGCCACCTGTCGTTCCACCGCCTCGCCGGCGTCCTACCGATCTGATCTACGGCGCCGACGATCGTCTTCCGCGGACCACCCTGGGTCTGCTGGCAGTGCAGCATCTGGCGACGGCGCTGGCGTTGATTGCCTATCTGTTGGCTGCCGCGCGTAGCGCGCAACTGAATATCGCGGATACTCAATCGCTGTTGTCGGTGACGCTGATCGGCATGGCTTTGGCCACTGCCATGCAGGCATGGGGTGGCCGATTGGGCGCGGGGCGCTTGCTGGTGCATATGCCCAATCCCTTCATGATCACTTTTGCCGCCATCGCCATGCAGCGCCACGGCATGGGCGGCATGGCGACGTTGACCTTCGTCGGTGGCGTGGTCGCCCTGGCGATCAGCCCTTTGATGCAGCGGCTGCGGGCTGTGTTTCCGCCTACCGTGGCTGGTGTGGTGGTGTGCTTTGTCGGCATCTCCTTGATCGGGGTGTCGGTGCGGCATGCCGTGGGTTTGGATGCGGACGGCAGCATGGACGGCGTCAGTCTCACCATCGCGGGCGTCACCTTGGGGGCCATCATCCTGTGTTCGGTATGGGGCGCCCGCAGTGTGCGCCTGCTGGCGTTGTTGGTCGGCATCGGCGCGGGGGTGATAACGGCCGCGCTATTCGGCCAGATTCATGGCGGCCTAGCGTTGTCGCAGGCGCCGTGGATGGCTTTGCCGGTCATACATCCGCCCGATTTTTCGGTGACGTCGGACCTGTTGATCGCGGTGGCATTGATCTCCGTGCTGTCGCAGCTGGACACCGTGGGCAGCGTCATCATGATGGAGAAAATCGAGGATGCCGAGTGGCGTCGCGCGGACATGCGCAGTATCGGGCGCGGCGTCCAGGCCAACGGCCTGGGAGATATGTTGGGAAGCTTGCTGGGCGGCTATCCCACGGCGATCTCGTCGGCCAACATCGCGCTGTGCCATGCCACGCGGTCGACCGCGCGCCGCATAGGATTGTTGACGGCGGTATTCATGGCGGCCATCGCCTTTTTACCGCAGGTGACCTTGGCGCTGACCTTGATCCCCACTGCCGTTCTGGGCGCGGTGGAGTTGTATGCGGCGGCTTTCCTTATCGTGTCCGGTATCGAGCTGATCGCCTCGCGGGCGGTGGATAGCCGGGGGATCTTCACGGTGGGTTTGTCCATGTGCGCCGGGCTGGCCGTCATGTTCATTCCTTCCATGTCCAAGCACGCGCCGGATTCCATGCAATTGCTGGTTGGCAGTGGTTTCATCGTCGCCGGTATCACGGCGATCACATTGAATCTGTTTTTCCGCCTGGGTACGGCGCGGCAGGTGGAACGTGCCATTGAACCGGAAGGAAACCCGGTAGGCGAGCAGGTGATCGCTTTCGTCGAGCGTCAGGGTGGCGCATGGGGCGCACGGCGTGATGTCGTGCAACGCGCCGCCATGGCCGCGCTTGAGGCCGTGGATGTCTTGCAGCAAGACGAGCGGCGACAGATACGCGGGGTGCGCGGGATGTTCGACGAATTCAATTTCGATATCGAGCTGCTGTATGAAGGCCCGGCCCTGGTGTTGCCCAGCAAGCAGGGCGGTGCCACGCCCAAGCTGTCAGTGGACGATCTCGATGACAAGGGTTTCGATGCCGCCATTGAAGAAGCGGTGGCGCGGGTGTCGAGCACCTTGGTGCGGCATTGGGCGGATCGCGTGGTCAATGGCATGCGAGGCAAGGAAGGGCATCTGCTGCTGCATTTCGATCATTGATGCCCAGGCGCTTTTTCCCCGGGCCGCAAGGTCAGTACCCGCACGCCGTTGCGGGTCACCGCCACCGTATGTTCGAACTGTGCGGATAGCTTGCCGTCACTCGTGACGACCGTCCAGCCGTCCTCTTCGGTATGAACGGCATGCTGGCCTTGGTTGATCATCGGCTCGATGGTGAACACCATGCCCTCGCGCAGCATGAGACCGGTTTTCGGCTTGCCCCAATGCAGCACTTCGGGCGATTCATGCATTTCCCGGCCGATGCCGTGGCCGCAATATTCTCGCACGACGGTGTAGCCGTTCTTGCGTGCGTGGCGCTCGATGGCATAGCCGACGTCGCCCAGTCTTGCGCCCGGGCGCACGGCCTTGATGCCTTTCCACATGGCATCGTAGGTGCCTTCCACCAGGCGTTTGGCCGGCGCCGAGACGGTGCCGACAAGATAGGTCTTGCTGGAATCGGCGATATAGCCGTTGGCCTCCAGCGTGATGTCGAAATTGACGATGTCGCCGCTTTGCAGAATCTCCGTGGGAGACGGAACGCCATGGCAGACGACATTGTTGCGCGAGGAATTCAGCGCGTAAGCGTAGCCGTATTGCCCTTTGCTGGCGGGGCGCGCGTTCAACTGGTTGACGATGAAGCTGTCTACCAGATCGTTGACCTGCATGGTTGACATGCCGATCAGGTCCAGGCTGTCCAATTGGCTGAACACTTGCGCCAGCAACTCGCCTGACTTCGCCATCAAGGCGATTTCTTCTGGCCGTTTGATCATGCCGCCGCGACCTTCATGGCTTGCGGTGCCACGCCTGCAGCGCGTAGTTCACGCGCGACGATTTCATTGAAACTCTGCGTTGGATGCATTTCGCACAGCATGCCGATCTTGATCCAGAATGCGGCTTGCGCGTTGATGGACCGGCACGATACGCCACTCGCTTTGCGTATCTGGTCATGCAGGTCGTCATCGATGTTCACGATACCCATGGCTTACTCTCTATATGAAACGTATACGAATCATATGTTGGGACAAGCGAGGTCGGCAAGTGGACTTTGCTCGTCCCAAGCGAAATGTTGTCAGTTTGTCGTCAGTCATGCGCGTCCACATGTAAAACTGCCCGTCGCGCTCCTCCGCACACGCAAGGCCGCGTTGAACTTCCCCTTTCCGGCCCTATCTTATGAAGGGTTATGGGAGGGCTCACTATGTACCCCGCACACGCGAAATCATTTGCCGGATCGTTACTGCTGGCTAGCTGCTTGCTGTTCAGCGGCAGCGTCCTGGCTGCCGATGCGACGCCGGATCAGGTCTATCAGGCCGCGCAGGCCGGAAATTACCGTCAAGCCCAGGAGATGATGGATCAGATCCTGCGCGATCATCCCAACAGCGCCAAGGCGCATTTCGTGCAGGCCGAGTTGCTGGCCAAGCAGGGCAAGCTGCCGCAGGCGCAGGGGGAGTTGAACAATGCGCTGCGTCTGGATCCCAACCAGCGCTTCGCTAAACCCGGCGCTGTGGATGAACTGCGCACGCGCATCTCGGCCAACAACGTGTCGAACGGCGCATCCCGTGCCGGCGGCACGTTCGGCGGCATTCCTTGGGGGATGGTGCTGGGCATTGCGGCGGTGGTGATCATTGCGTCGCTGGTGCTGCAGGCGCGTCGCCGTGCCGCGTATGCCGCTGCGGGTCGCGGTCCTTATGATTACGGGGGCGGCATGCGTGGTTCAACGCCTTACGGCGGTCAGCCTCCCATGGGTCCTAACCAATACGGCGGGCAAGGGGGCTATGGTTATCCCGGCGCTGCGGGACCAGGGCAGGCCGGTGGCGGCTTGGGCTCGGGCATCATGGGCGGTCTGGCTACCGGTGCGGCGGTCGGCGCGGGCGTGGTCGCGGGTGAGGCCTTGATGAATCGCGTGCTGCACGGCGGCTCGTCAGGCTCCGCTGTGGACACCAGTGGAGCACGCGATACTGCATCGGCTTCGAATGCCGCGGATTCCAGCTATGACATGGGCGGCAAGGACTTTGGCCTTCGCGATGCCAATTCTTGGGACGACGATGATCCGACCCGTAAGTTGAAGGGCAACGACGATGACGGTAACGGCCAGACCTGGAATATCGACTATCCCTGGAACAACAGCAGCGACTCGTCCGGCGACAGTGGCGGTGGCGATTCCTGGGATAGCGGTGGCGGTTCCGATGATGACTGGACCTGAGCAAACCGCATATCGTCGTTGAGCTGTTCCGAGCTCACTTACCCTTTTTCGCCTGATAGGCTGCCTGCCGTGTTCCGTTCGACTGATAAGGAAGTGGGCGCATAATCTTGCTCACGCCAAGCATCGTGTCTTTGAGCGCTGCTCCTGCCTCGGAGTAGCCGTAGACCACGGGGCGGTCACCCACGGAGTCGGAGAACAGCCTATGTCGCTTCCCAGTGTCGAACAACGTCGTTGTTCATTAATGCCGGCCCGCGTGTTCGCGGGCCTCGTTTTGGCCTTGTTTGCGTTCTCCGCACATGCCAGCGACGCGCGGGAGTGCCGGGCGGCCGGTGGCAAGCTGTTGATCGGCGAGGTCGTTTCGCCGCCGAAATTCAAACACGGCATGTACAAGAAGGGTGTCGAGCTGTCGCATACGCATCTGACGCTGCGGGATAAGGCGGGAGAGAAGTACGACGTGGCGATCGACAACGTCTTCGCGTCGGGATACCGGCCGAACTCAAAGGCCGTGCCGGCGCCCTTGGATACGATCGAGGTGGGCGACAAGCTCGAGGTCTGCGGCATCCCCTTCGATGGCGGAATCCATTGGGTACATAACAACTGCGGCGATACGCCGACGAAGTCGGATCCCAATGGTTGGATCAAAGTGGTCCGGGCGGACGGCAGTACTGGCCCAAATCTTGAAGAGAGCCAGACCTATTGCAGGTTGTGGCCGCATCGATAAACACGACGCGCCGGACTTACGAAAGATTGCGCCCTCGTCTCATATCGCTGATCGTCGAGCCGCAGTATATAAAGAACGAGCGGGCTGACCCTGCGGTTCGGAGATTCATATGAAGCGAGTGACGGGCATCGGCGGCATCTTTTTCCAAGCGAAAGACCCCGTGGCTTTGCGCGCCTGGTACAAGCGGCATTTGGGCATAGACGTGCAGGAGTGGGGCGGAACGGCCTTCGCGTGGACCGATGGAGCAGGCAATCCCGTGCGCGGCACCACCATCTGGTCGATAGCCGCTGCCGACAGCGATACCTTTGCGCCGGGCAGATCTCCCTTCATGGTGAACTACTGGGTCACGGAGCTGGAGCCGTTGCTGCAAGTGCTGAAGGAGGAGGGCTGCCAGGTGCTGGATAAAGCCGAAGACTCCGAGTTCGGCAAGTTCGGCTGGGTCATCGATCCGGAAGGGAACAAGGTCGAACTATGGGAACCGCCGTCTGGGGGTTAGTTACTTGAGTGGGGCGGCTGCGCGAAGGTTCGGATGTAAATCGATTGCGGCCCGTACCGACGCGGCTATATGAGCGGTCAACTGCCATCCTATTACCTGGAGCGGGCGATCGAATGGGATAGCGGTAACTCACTAGTTATGAAGAGGGTTTCAAGATTGTCTGAAGCGACATGAGTCCCGATTGTCCGCTGCGATTCGATTTCGTCCCCTCGGACGATGACGTTGCCCGCAACAATGGGTGGGGCCACGGGTCCCTATACGTTCTAGGCGTTCCATATTGGTACGCCAACAACAACGCCCAACCTGAGCCCATCGAATGGACTTGGGTAGATTTCCTTGAGTACGTCGCGGCCAACTGGGGCGCGTTGGCTTTCGAACAATCTTATCCTTTCCCTTGGCTCAATGAGGCTGCTCATCCGGGAGATGTCTGGAATGTGGCGGAGCGAAGATGGGCCAGACTAGGTGAGGATATCGCTGATGCGGAAGAGCTTGCAGTTCTCGCTTTTGAACGAAGGCACAATCTAGCGTCGGCTTGGAAGGGACTCTCGTTGCCCTCGCTGACGTTGATGCGCAACGGAAAAATGTGCTGGGTTTATGCCGACGGCTTGCCCCCGCTGATAGTTCCCTTTGACGAGTGTCGAAGAGCATTGGTGTCGATATGCGAAACCTTGGCGCAATGCTTCGAAGGCTCCTCGAATTCTGGGGTGGCGAATGCCGTTGACAGTTGGCGCAATCGCGGTCGCAACGGAAAAACAGAACATTGAGGACGAGTTCGTCGAAAATCCACGAACTAGCTCTCAGGGAGGACGTTGAAGTAATGAAAACAACTTACCGGTTCCAGGCGATCACTGAGCGCTCCACGCTTGAAGGCACCGCATATGTTGAACTCATGGGAGGTGCTTACGAAAATCAGTGTTGGAACGAGGGTTCGCTGTTCTTTCATGAGGAAGTGTTCGGCTATCTCGAACCAACGATCGAAAATTACGTATCGTCTTACGACCATTTCGCTTTCACGCAGATAAATATGACTGATTGGAGAAAAATTGTCGCGGAACTTTCGAACGTGAGTGAATTGCTAAACATCGAAGCTTCGCGGTCGACGGCGTTAGATCAGATTGGTTTTATCTTCATGAATTCAAGACACGAATTCACAGAGCATGCGGATCAAAACTGCGCAGCGTTCGGTGCCCTGATACGACAAATTGAAGAATGGACCAAGCGACAGCAATCGGCGTATGACTGTGTCACGGTTCTGGGAATTTAGGGACTTCATCACTGCCGGCTTTGGCTCGGGAGCGGGCCGCAGCGTACCCGCAAAGTAATACTCGGTACCAGCCGGACCTCCGGCCAGTATGGAGAACTGACCATCGATCAGGCGCACGAATGGCTAGCCGACGTGCGCAAAGGTGGCAACCTCGGTCGCCGCTGGCGTGCCGCACTCCGGTACGCATGGCATCTGCTACCGGGCGATGACCGAAATTGCCAGCTCAGGCGTTCCGACCAAGGTGGGCATGAAGCTCACGGGCCACAAGACCGTGGCGATGTTTATGCATTATGTTCTTACCGAGGACAAGCTGGTGCGGGATGCGGTCGAATTGGTGGCGAATCGGCGGCTGGCGATTACCGGGGCGTTGGGTTCTATGGAGGTGACGGCGTGACAAGGAAGACGTCTGCGGTGGCGGGGAGATTGGCCGCCGGGTCGTCGAAGCCGAGCAGAAAGGCAGGCGGCGGGCCGGTTACGGCGAGCAGTTGATGGAGCGGTTGTCCGCCGACCTGACGGCTCGATTTGGGCGCGGGTTCAGCCCGGACAACCTGGAAAACATGCGGCGCTTCTTCCTCGCATACCCTCTCACTGCAATTTCCGAGACACTGTCTCGGAAATCAGGAGAAGGACAGTCCGTCGGGAATTCCGAGACGGTGTTTCGGAAATTCGACCTCTCCGAACTGTCGCAAGTCTTCACCCTGCCGTGGTCGGCGTATGTCCGGCTGTTATCGGTCAAGGATGACCACGCCCGTCGGTTCTATGAGGTCGAGGCTCTGCGTGGTGGCTGGAGCGTGCGTCAGCTCGACCGACAGATCGGCAGTCAGTTCTACGAGCGCACGGCCTTATCCAAGGACAAGGCGGCGATGCTGGTCAAGGGTTCCGTGGCCAAGCCTGAGGATGTCGTCACGCCCAATGACGCGATCAAAGACCCGTATGTGCTGGAGTTTCTCGACCTCAAGGACGAGTATTCGGAATCCGATCTGGAAGCGGCTTTGATCCAGCGGTTGGAAGACTTCCTTCTGGAATTGGGCGAAGGATTCACCTTCGTCGGACGGCAGCGCCGGTTACGCATCGACCAGACCTGGTATCGGGTGGATCTGCTGTTCTTCCATCGCAAGTTGCGCTGCCTGGTCATCATTGACCTGAAGCTGGGTAGCCTGACCCATGCCGATGTTGGGCAGATGCACATGTACTGCAACTATGCCAAGGAGCATTGGGCCTACCCGGATGAGAACCCGCCGGTAGGCCTGATCCTGTGCGCTGACAAGGGCCATGCTCTTGCACGGTATGCACTGGATGGCCTGCCGACCAAAGTGATGGCGGCCAACTATCGGACGGTGTTGCCGGATGCCGAGTTACTGCAAAGAGAGCTGGAGAAAACGCGGCGTCTGCTCGAATCTCGCGGCGCGCTGTCCCTCAAGGACGACAAGGCATAGCCGTGTATCCGAGCGTTCCGCCGTCGGGCTCGAGGGCTACGCCCCGCGCTTCGTGTCGAATCGCCGTATGCGGCGCTGATCGCTGACGCCTCCAGTCTGGATCGTTGCGTAAGCGCCCCGACTGGGTAGACATCGGCGAGCAGAATTTCGGTGCCTCCTTGAATCGGGGATTTCTTTGAGGAAAAGCAGGTTTACAGAGAAAGAGGCCAACACCGGCATCTGAACGGGATGCGCAAGTGATCGACGCGCTCAGCGCCATCGTTACCCGGCATGCGCGCTGGGGATGAGAGCCAGACGTATTGCCGGTTGTGGCCGCATCGATAAGCACGGGCGCACACGATCGTCGAAGCGCGCCTTGATATCCGAAAGCGCGAGTTCATTGCGCCCGGGTGCGACGACGCAGCGCGCGACCAGACATGTCTGCTATTAACCCAGCATCGCCCGCGAAACCTGCTCTGGCAAATCGAACTGCGGCCAATGCTCGGCCTGTAGCGAAGTAAGGCTGGCGTTCGGGAAATGCGCCGCAATGTCGTTGGCGACGGGAAGACTTAGATATTTATCCCAAGCTCCCCAGATGAGTTTGACTGACTTGTCGAACTTCCTCATTTCAGGTACTCGCCGATCGTTCGCCGCCAGATTGGCATAGGCGTCGCCCGTCATCGCCAGGAACGCCGGCATGGCGCTGGGTGTTTGAGTAAAGTTTTCCGCAATGATGGGCTGCAGTCGGCTATCCCAACGCGCCTTGATCGCCGGCGTCATGTTCGTCCTGAGCAGGCTTTGCTGAAATTGAAATAGATAAGCCGCCTCTTTAGGATCGGACATCATGGCGTGAGCCAGCAGCCGGGTTTTTGGATTACTGCACAGCTCTATGAAGTCGGGAAATGCCAGCACAGGCGAGTTGGCGTAATAGCAATTGAAAAGCACCAGTGAGTCGACTCGATCCGGATTATCCAACGCAAAGTTGACTGCCGCAGGGCCACCGGCGTCATGCCCTACCGGAATTACCGAGCGAAGGCCTAGGCTGTTTACGACTGCCTTCAGGTCTTCCAATTGCTGGGCAAAACTGTACTGAAAGTTCATCGGCTTGTCCGAGGCGCCAAAGCCGAGGAAGTCGAATTCAATCACCCGATGTCCGGCCGCGGAAAGCAAAGGGGCCAGGTCCTCATAAATGCGGCAGTTATCCGGGAAGCCGTGAATCATCACGTATGCAGGACCTTCGCCGGGATAGTCGCGGACATAGATGCGGTTATCCGCACGCGTAACGTAATGCTCGCCGAATCCCGGCGGCGACGGATCCGCGCTCGATGGGATGGTCGATTGTGCAAGCACGGATCTGGGCGTGGCAATGGCGGATGCCGCCATCAGCCCAAGAGATTGCCTTAAAAAATCCCGGCGCCGCGGCGTAACAGTCAAAAGATTACTCATGCCTTGCTCCTTTGTAGGACTGCGGAACCATAGTGCTGATGCCGCCGTGCGCCTCACGCCGGGCGCGCAATTGGAAAATCCAAACCGGGAATTTTTCTTCCGAGGCTGCGCGAGTAGGGGCGCTGGTGCGATTACTCCGATCTCCCGGACGAAACCGCCTCCTCAATATATATGGGCCGTGCGAGTCTTCCTAGATGCCGCCGGCACATTTCAGTTATCCATGTCCCGTATGAATATATCGATCTTCCAGGGACTATATTGACCTACCGAATCGGTGCGACGCTCGTGGCGCCTTCGCAGCGACACTGCCGGAGAAAATCTCGAGCAACCTCTCCACCGCAACAGCAATTCACAGGAAAGAACAGCGATGATCGACGAAAACGGCCCCCATTATTTCGTGGCGTTCCAAAGCCCCGGCCCTAAGTGGGTGCAGGGCGTGAAATACAACGAGCAACCCGAATTCATGGACCATGTGAACTACATGCTCCAACTGCAGGAAAGAGGATTGACCGTTCTCAGCGGCCCGTTCATGGAACAGGCAGGCGGCTTGAATGGCGTACTGGCAGACGGAGGCATGACGATCTTCAAGGCCGCCGATTGGGCTGAAGCCATCAGGATCGGAACCGAGGATCCCACCGTCCAGTCGGGCATGCTGAATGTCGAAGTGAAAATGTTCTGGGTGCCGTTTCACACTTGAAAATGCGTGATGATGGAAGGCACCCGCCCCGAATGACACACGAAGAAACCGCTGCACGAATGGCACAGCGGATGGAAAATATTCAGGAAAAAACAATGAGCGCCTCGTCGAAGCCGCTAACAGGAAAGGTTGCCTTGGTCACAGGCGGAGCTCGCGGCCTGGGTGCCGCGACCGCCAGGAAATTGGCGGAAATGGGCGCCGACATCGCCATCACCTTCGTTTCACCATCATCGGTGTCGAAAGCAGCGGCAATCGTGGCCGGAATCGAGCAGTTGGGCGGGCGCGGCATCGCCTTGCAGGCCGACCAGGGTGATGTGAGCACTGCGCCGCAAATGATCGGGTCGATCATCGAGCGCTTCGGCCGACTCGACATCGTGATCAATAACGCTTCGATAGACCGATTTGGCAACGTCGACGACCCGCAACGCGACGACGAGGATTTCGAGCGGTATTGGGCCGTGGCCAACACCGGCTTGCGCGCCATCGTGCGTGCCGCATCAAGGGTAATGACCGACGGCGGCCGTTTCGTTTTCGTGGGATCGAACCTGAGCGTGCGCCCTGGCGCGGCGGGCATGTCGGACATGGCGTCGATCAAGGCGTCGATCGACGGCTATGCACGCGGGGTCGCCCGAGACCTTGCGGATCGCGCGATCACGGTGAACGTCGTTCACGCCGGTTTCATGGAAACCGACATCAACATTGATTTTCGCGATTCGATCCGCCCGCTGCTGCAAAACCTGTGTTTCAAGCGATTTGGCCGCCTGGAAGAAGTTGTCGCGCCGATCGCATTCCTGGCCAGCCCCGCCGCCTCCTACATCACAGGCACGATCATCGATGCCGATGGAGGCTACAACGTGTAAGGACGCGCATCCGGCGCAAGCCGCGGTGCGGGGCATAGGCATGACGCGGCCATCCACCGGCCATCGGTGAAAACGCGCTCGTCGACCGATCTATACTTGGAGCCTGCATGCAGCCAATCGGGCACGACGACCTACCCCTATGCTCATATTTAATGAATGATTATCTTGCCGCGCTGAAATTGTTCGTGCGCGTCGCCAGGCGGGGGAGCTTTTCGGCTGCGGGCCGCGACTTGAACATTCCTCAGCCCACGGTGTCTCGCATCATTTCGTCCCTCGAGCAAGAGGTCGGCGTGCTGCTGATCAATCGAACGACGCGTGCCGTCAGCCTTACCGAAGCAGGCACGGAATTCCTTGAACGGCTCGACCCCATACTTGCCGCGCTGGAAAGAAGCGGAGGAATCCATTCGCGGCGACGGGCAGTTGCGCGGCACATTGCGGCTTGGCCTTTCATCATCGTTTGCGCTACGCGCTGTTGTTCCAACGATGACGAACTTCCTGGCCGGCCACCCCGAATTGCGCGTGGAGTATATGTTGGATGACATGCGCCAGAACCTTACCGCCTCGGCCGTCGACGTCAGCGTACGCTTCGGGCCCCTTGCCGACTCTACCGCAGTCACACGCAAGCTGGGTACTACACCCCGTGTCATCGTGGCTTCGCCGTCCTACCTGGCGCAGCTTGGCACGCCGCAGGAACCGGATGACCTGAACCGACATCGCATCATCATCGGCCCGATGACGACGGGGCAATCGTGGTCATTCCGTCGTGGTGGCCAAGTCGTGTCCGTACGATTCGAAGGCACGGTCACGACAACTTTCAACGAAGCAGCCACCGGAAGTGCCGTTGCCGGGATCGGTATCACGTGCTTGAGCTTGGCCGGATGCCAGCGCGAGATCAATGCCGGTGAACTGGTGCGCCTGCTACCGGATTGGGATATGGGCTCGATCGAAATCAATGCGCTTTTCCCTGCCGGCCGCTCCGCGAAACCTGCAGCAAAGGCCTACATCGAATATCTGCGCGGACAGGTCGGACAATTCGGCATCGGTTGACCCGACGGCATGCACTGCGCCGACATGGGCCAAATTGCGCGGGCAGACCGTGCATACCGCGCACTCATGTACCAAGTGAATAAGTGAAATACCGCCATGCCGTCTAGTGGGCCGCATGGCCAGTCTTTATCTTTCTCTTCAGGGGCAACACCGCGCCGCATTCAGGCGCTGTCTTCCGACCCATTACCAGTAGCGCAACCCTGTGCTGCTTCCTGAAGGAATTACCATGCGCGCCATTCAAAATACCGCCTTCGGCAATCCGGCCGATACCCTTCAATTGATCGACTCCGAAGCGCCGGGCCAACCCGGGCCAGGGGAAGTCCTGATCGCCCTGGAGTTTGCGCCAATCAACGGCAACGATATGCTGGTGATCACTGGTCAGTTCAAGTTCGAGACTGCGCTCCCGTCGGTCGTAGGAAATGAAGGCGTTGGTCGCGTGATCGCCGTTGGAGCGAACGTCGATAACGTGGCGGCCGGCGATCTCGTCCTGGCACCCCTTTACAGCTGGACCTGGCGGGAACAGATGATCGTTCCGGCCGAAGGCTTGTTCGCCTTGCCCACCCACATTGATCCGCGCCAGCTTGCAATGCTGCGGATCAATCCAGTCACGGCAGTCCTCTTGCTCGAAAATTTTGTCGACCTGCAAGAAGGAGACTGGATCGTTCAGAACATGGGCAATTCAGGTATCGGCCGCACGATCATCGCGCTTGCGCGGGAGAAGGGCCTGCGAACGGTCAGTTTCGTGCGCCGCCAGGAGCTCGTCCAAGAATTGACCGACGCCGGCGGCGACCTGGTGCTGATCGACGGGCAGGACGCAAACGATCGCATCCGCCAGATCATTGGCGATGGCAAAGTACGCCTGGCCATTGATGGTTTGTCCGGCTCCGGTGCGGCGCGGCTGATTGATCTGCTTTCACAGAACGGCGTGCTCGTGAGTTATTCCTTCCTCAGCGGCGAGACGGCCATACCGGTCAATGCGCTCGATCTTCAAGCGCGAGGCATCGTCGTTCGCGGCATCTACCAGGGACTGCCCGAATACGCTGCGGCAATTCCGCATGCAGTCCAGCTCTCCGTCGACCTGATGGCAAAAGGAAAACTGAAGCTGGCGGTCGACGGGGTCTACCCGATGAAGGACTTCGCCCAGGCTATTGCCTATTCCCAGAATGGCGGCAAGGTGCTGCTGGATTTGCGGCGTTCAGCTTGAACCGCCTTGTAGCTGGCTAAGCAACGGCAGGGCGGTCACCTCGGATCGCGTTCCGTCGAATTTTTCGCGCTTAAGAACGGCTATGGTCGCCGGCAATGTGGCGACACAAGCGGGTCGACCTGCGCCGATCCTATTCCGCGCGACGTCCCGGCTGGCCTGGTATACCGGGCATTTCAGGCGCTGTGCCTCCCGATGCCGCCAGGCGCTTGCCGGCCTCTACTCGAACAGACGTCTTGACCGCCTCCGGCGGCGCAGCGACCCAAGCTCGATGGCTTGGCGGTGACCGATATCGGCCATCTGTTGCCTTTCGATATCATGACCCGATTTCGGTCCAATACAGCCATAAAAGCGCTGCCAACCACGACGCAGTATCCGATTACACCGCCGCGCAGGCCCGACAGAACCGTAGATCCAGAAACCGATAGGGGCTTCATGAGAGGGATTTGGCTGTATTAAACAACGAGACGCGATAACCCACCTCAAGTGTGCTGAGCGCCACATCTAGATAGGGAAATATCAAGTTGGCGTCAGTGGAAACTAGTGCGGACGGTTGAAAACCTCGGCAGTACTGCAGGCCCGTAGCAGATTCTCCACGGCAACTTCATTGCAACGCTAATTTTGGCGCCAGCTTACGTCGAGCACGATATCAGCGGCGCGCCACCATTGGCGCTCCTAGAGAAGCGAACTGCCACAATAACCGATGCTATCAAACATTGTTACGCAGTTGTGCCGCTTCCAGAGGATCTACTGAATGGAGCTGCAGTTCTGAGCGACTTCCATAACCCGTTTGTGCACCGCAGAGAAGCAGACGATCCGGGCATGATTGGCCGGCGAATTCGGAATCGCAGGTTACCCCGAGAATGATTCTTGAACAGGCCGCGCGAGGCGTTTTGGTCATATTCGGATTCTTCTGTTATCCATTCGATCCCCCATTGCAGTCTTAAACCGCAAGCGGTCGGTTGCTGAAGGACGGCCAGGTGCCATCGTCCTTAACCGCCTACTGAGCTATCGCATTGGAAGAAGCAACTAAGCCGACTGACCTGTCGTTCCAAGCGCAACCATCAACTCCCGATCGACTAGCGCTGAAAGACGTTCATGTTAGGCGCGACGCAGCCTAGATGGGACATGAGCGCGCTATCAGACCGGGAAATGTCCTTGATATCATTAACATTCAGGCGATTTCATCTACACTTTGCACCGAACTACGATCTCAACAGGCCGAAAACGATGAGCGAGCATCAAATTTTTCTAAGCTATGGAAGCCCGGATCTTGCACAAGCCCGGACGCTCTATAATCGACTCAAAGCTCGGGGGCTAAACGTCTGGTTCGATAAAGAGGAATTGCTTCCTGGTCAGCGTTGGGACTTCGAAATTAAGCGTGCGCTTAGACAGTCTGACATTGTCCTGTTCTTGGTATCAAGCTCCTCTATTGAGCGCAGAGGTTACGTTCAACGGGAGATGAAACTGGCTATTAATCATTTAGAAGAAAAACTTCCTGGGGACATATATGCGATTCCCATTCTTTTAGACAAGGGCGTCAAGCTGGAAGGCCCTCTGAGTGATATCCAGTACATTTCCGCCAACGAAGCTGGTTTTGAAGATGTACTAGTTAGTGCCATCGAGAAGCAACTGAGCAATTTAGGGCACGATATAGCACAGACGGAAGAGCATCAGGAAGTCCGAATGTCTAAACGTCAAGTGCGAGAAAATTGGGAGGGCCTCCCGGGTTATGACGTGGAATACTGGCTTCCTCAATTTCAATCCAACGTTTACTCGAGTTTGCAAGAGATCACCACGCTTATTGAAAGTGAGTTCCTGGCAATTCGACTGGCGCATCGAAAACAGAAACTTACCCAAGATACAAATGTATATCACTGGTCTGATCCGTCGTATCGTAGGACAAACTCATTCAGTGCAAATATCCTTGAGTATCGAGTGGTTGGTCGCCTTTTGTCGATTGTTTTTATACTTGATTTTTATGGTGCCGGTGCGGCTCACTCAAATTATGGCTTTAAAATATTCAATTTTTTTCTTAACCCTTTATGCCTGATCGATAATCTTAGGGGTGTCTTCGCGGATGAGGAAATCGCGTTTCCGCATTTGCAGAAACTTATTCGAGAGTCACTAAAAAAGTCCCTTCTTGTTGATGAGGGAGAGACCGGTGACGCGGCGTTTATAGAGTGGATCACCGACGGGACAAGCTCTTGGGAGGACTTCCGTCACTTTTCTTTTTCGGATAAATCGATGTCGATTCACTTTCCACCTTACGCAGTCGCATCTTTCGCAGATGGCCCGCAACGTGCAGAGATCCCATTGGAGTCTATTCGTCACCTCCTCAGCCGAGATGTCAGGGGCTTCTTGGATATGCCAATGTGAAGGCCCGTCGTGTGGACGGTCGACGTCGCTTGCCGCCGTATAAGTGGGGCTGGACCGGTTTGCCGTCCCTACACCAGTTCGTGTCACGTGAGCGGCGCAAGTGCATTAATAACCAAGCCGCCATTGAGGCTCTCTGGGTGTGATGCTGCGGCACCAACTCGTGCGTGGATAATCGCCGAAGTCAACTTGTAGCGAGAGTTGTTAATTCGACGTTGAATTCGCCGTACTTGACGAGCCGGGTTGTACACCACCCGAAAGGTGCCATCGTTTTTAGGTATTTCGATTCGAGTGTATTTTTCGGCGTTGGGAATTCCTAAGGCGAACTCCAGCTCGTCAATTCCGATATCTAACGCGCTACACAAGTTCTTTATACTTGCGATGGCGGCGTGTGAAGTCTTAATGGGTGCATTTGTCATGACGTAAATATAGGTCCGACCATCCCATACTATAGAGAACAATGAAGAATGTGGTCTACGTCGAGCATGATGCCGGCAACTGCCATTCCTCACTTGGTCGGGCCTATCGTCCAACTCTCCTCGGGGTCGCGAGGAGACGGAGAGTACGGCCATCCGCACTAGCCTGTCTGTCTGACAAGCGCCCATATCTCTATGGGCAAACGCCAACACTTTGCTTTGCTCGACCGCGGCTAGTAGGCGGTACGCTTACGCAGAAACAGAATATGCTAAATTCTATGTAGATGCAACATTAAAGCTGAGGCTACGTTTGCACAACGTGCGCGAAGTTACACCGGTGTGCGTATCCGACCTCAGCTTAAGAACTATGCAGTTCAGTTCCCACTCTAGGGTGGTTTGTAATTCCGAAGGGAATATGGACTGACGGGACAACCGCGCTGGCAGCCTTTAAGTGTCCGGACTGGTCGTCAAAGAATATGTGTGGTCTTAGGATACCGAGGACTTTGCCCTTTTCAATCCCGCCTAGAAAGAAAGCATCGTTCGCCATGACTCCCCAACTCTTCAATGTTTTAAGCGCTCGCTCGTGGGAAGGCGCGTTTCGCGCGGTAACGATTGATACCCGAATCCTATTCTTGTAGTCTGGATTTTGTGTCTTATGCGCTTCTTCTATAGATTGAATTTTCGAAATACGAACCAAAAACTCTTTGAGCGGTCCGGGATTGTGAGGTTGCATTACATTTTTAACTTCATGATCATGAAACGCATTTAAGCCTGACGTCTGCATGACCGACTCGGATTCGTCTCCCGCCAAAACTCCGTCAAAATCGAACGCGATGCGCAGAGATTTATCATTATCGTCATCATCAAATTGCGAGTCCAACACTTGGCCGGCTGGGTGGCTAAGTCCGATAGCCGCGTCCACGTCTGGTTTGTGGCGCGATAAGAACAGAGCAATGTTTAATGCTGGAATGTACTCATAAGGAGATTGTCCTTGCATGAAGATTGCTCTCGTCATGCTCAAACTGTAGTGCTCAATTGTCTTCATAACCCGTAACCCGGTATCGGGATCGTTTCGTGAAAGCAGCACTACTTCGACTAATGGATCGGACGCATCAGGACTAAGGTCATTGAGTGCCAATAGACGTTTAATGAACGGGTAAGCAATTCCTTTGGGTAGGGGGACATCGAGATTGTGCTCTTGATATTTGCGATATTGCTGCTCGCCTTGTGTGCGAAATACTGTGTCCGATTCTCTTAGGTCAAATACCGCGCTAGACGCGACGCCAATAACAAGGCGGTTATCAAGTTCATATGCCACTTTTTTCTCAAACCTTTTTAAAGTCTATCCGAAAGTGAATCATTAGTTTACTACGTAGTTACATTAAGGTTGCACACTTCTCGATTGGTCGAACTTACCTGAATCGGCGATAACGGGCAACTGCCCGAGCGACTATGTAAATGCACGGGCAAGAGCGCCTACTTGACCTGACCCTACCCCGATTTTTAGTCCCGTTCTAAATTAGAGAAATTCGGCGTAATTTCACGATATGGAAAGGGGCTTTGCCATGAAGCGATCGAAGTACACCGAGGAGCAAATCGCCTTTGCGCTCAAGCAGGCCGAGCTGGGCACGGCAGTGCCCGAGGTTTGCCGCAAGATGGGCGTAAGCGAAGCGACGTTCTACAACTGGAAGAAGAAGTTCGGCGGCCTGGGGCCGTCCGAGTTACGGCGGCTGCGCCAGCTGGAAGAAGAATGCAATCGCCTCAAGCGGCTGGTCGCCGACCTGTCGCTGGACAAGGCGATGCTGCAGGACGTTCTGGCAAAAAAGCTCTGAAGCCTTGGCGACGCCGCGCGCTCGTGGACGACCTGATGGGGCGCTACGGCGTGGGCGTGACCAAGGCATGTGCCGTGGTGATGATTTCCCGTTCGCTATATCGCTACGAGTCGTGCCGTCGCGAAAGTGGTGCCCTGGTCATGCGAATCCACGAGATCGCACATACGCGGGTGCACTATGGATACCGGCGTGTACACGTGATGCTGCGTCGCGAAGGCTACCGAGACAACCATAAGTGGGTTTATCGACTTTACCGCGAGCAGGGCCTGTCGCTACGGCACAAACGCCCTAAGCGAAACAAGTCGGCGCAACGACGCCAGCCGAAAGCGGTCGCACAGGCGATCAATGACATCTGGAGCATGGACTTCGTGATGGACCAACTATTTGATGGCCGCCGGCTGCGTGCGCTGACCTTGGTCGACAACTACACGCGTGAATGCCTAGCCATAGATATCGGACAGAATCTGCGTGGGGACGACGTGGTAGCAGCCCTGACCCGTGTGTGTGCGACGCGCGGTATTCCGCGGGTCATCAAGGCAGACAATGGCAGCGAATTCATTTCCAAGACCATGGACAAATGGGCATACGAGAACGGCGTAGAAATCGACTTTAGTCGGCCGGGTAAGCCAACCGATAACGCGCAGTGCGAATCCTTCAACGGACGATTCCGGCAGGAGTGCCTGAACAGCCATTGGTTCTTGTCATTTGCTGACGCCAAGGAGAAAATTGACACCTGGCGGACGTACTATAACGAGGTTCGTCCCCACTCCGCGCTGAAGTGGCAGGCACCTGCCGAATACGCGCGCCAGCGCTTGGCCGACGGCCAAAACGCCAACCTCAATGAGCCGGAAATCTCCACTTCTGATCCGGACTAATTCGGGGTTAGGGTCACTGGATCGACGGGTTCTAGGTCTCATGCTGGACTGTCCACAACAGGTCGCAGGCGGGCGATTGCGAATCTCGGTATCACGACTGCTCCAGTTGCGGGGACAAAATTTCATCCCCCGTAAACTTCGACAACTGTACTGCGGGCGAAGGCGCCCGATTATCGTCCGGAGCCCTGGTGCTCTGCCAGCACGATGCTGCAGGAGTTATCGTCTACGCTCTATTGAAGACGACATAGAACCGAAAGGCCGATCTAGCGACGTCGTCCCTTTCCCCTGAGCGGTTTTGTTGACTCTAGATTCAAATATCGCCGTTCGTACTGGTCTAGGACGGCGGCTAGTGCAGTGTCAACAAAGTCATGGTTGTCAGGTTTTCGCAGCTTGCCAAGAACGCGTTGGAAAAATTTCTGGGACAACCTGACAACGAGTTTTTTCTGGGTCGTGTAGATCTCGCGGACCCAATCGAGCTCTGATCCGTTGCGCAACGCTTCATCGTCATCTCTAGTGATAAGGAAACCTAGACGCCCGTACGCGCCATTCAGATATGTCGACATTTGCCTATACTCATCCCGAGCCACGCCGGCATAGTTTTTCACCTCAAAAACGACCTGCCGAACCCCGTAGTCTTTTTCAATTCTTCCCCAGGCGGTGCTACGCGCCAAATTGGTTCCAATGATGTCACGTCGCTGGACCGCCATCCCATTCGCTTTGAGCTCAACATTGCCTAAATGCCCGGCGAAAACTGCTTGAACGGCAGTTAGTGCCCACTGTTCAAAATCGTTGTGGGGACCGAAGCCAGTCTCGATCGTGCCGAGTTCAGCGATAAGACTTCCAATGCGTTGTGCGCGCAGCTCGGGCGAACTGGAGGTAACTTTAATTTCGTATTCATCATTAATCTGTTCCGCCTCCGCCGGCGCAAGCGCATCGCGTGTCAGATTAAGTGCAATCCAATAACAGGGATGGACGAGTATGCGATCACCCGGAACAAATTCTCTCTCTGCTTGTCGACCATCGTGACAGAACGTAAAGCTGTTGGATACTTCGTCATGTGT
Source organism: Bordetella sp. LUAb4 (assembly GCF_021325795.1). Taxonomy (GTDB): domain Bacteria; phylum Pseudomonadota; class Gammaproteobacteria; order Burkholderiales; family Burkholderiaceae_B; genus Bordetella_C. Next base: position 178,548 of record NZ_JAHPZX010000007.1, read on the forward strand.
ACCGAGAAATCCCACGCTATACAACGCCCTGAGGACGCCATCACTTTTGAGTATCACGTAATCTTGCTGGGCGGCCGCACTGGCGCCCGCGGCGGTCATTGCAGCAGGTAGATCGTCTAGCACTCCGAGAGCATCCCCATAACTCAACTCTGGACTGCCATGCTCGAACATCGAGACGGCGATCGGCAGCGAAGGGATGGCAGAACTGTATTCTTTCTTAAGATCACTGAGTCTGGTAGCGGAAATCGCCTTTGCTGTGCTCTCCACATCTTTAAGCACAATCGTTGAGCGATCTTCCTTGCCAGCATTGAAGAACGCGTGGTTCAAAAGCGAAAGAAGATCGCGCGGTCGATACAACGTAAACTGCAAACACTTTTTAAACCCATCCAGGCCTTGCAGTTCCCGACCGACACCCTCGTCCGCCGTGCATCGATCCCAAATTCGCTGCGCCTTTTCGAGGCCTAACGAAAAGGCCGAATTTAGCCGGCGCGCGACTAGAGTTTGTAGCTGATGCGTATCCCAATGAATTGTAAGAATCTCGCCCTCGATATTGCGACTGTAATCGGGATCGAATCTTTCCACCGAGCGCAGAATATTGTCACGCTGGAACAACACTGGCCGAATGTGCTCGTGTCGCTTGTTAATCTCCGCCACCGCTGAAATGGCGCCAGAAATTATTGCTGCACCCGTCTCGTCGTTCTCGTTCCCTTCGTCCAGGCGGTCAATAAGAATATAAAAACGCACTGCGGCGCTGCCCATCAGCATCTTAAGCTCGGATTCAAGCGCACTGATGTCAAGCGCGGTGCTCAACGACCCGATAGCTTGCTCCAATTCGTCCTGCCCCTTGATGCAGGCACTCAACCGATCAGAAAGTTTGCTGAAGTAGTCTCCGGCCTGGGAATTCCATTTCTTCAAATGCTCGGTCGCTAGTTGGCATTGCGCTAGCAACTGCCTCGTCTTGAAGTGCTTGGCTAGGTGGGCCAACATCTCCATTATGAGGCCATACTTCCACGTCATTCGAGATACCGACCTCACATACGAGTACTTACCGTCCAAGGGGCGAAACGCAGCTCGAAATCGAATCGTCTGATAGTCCTCAGGCGCTATGGCAATTACATTTGTCGACTTCTGCAAGCTCCAAAAATCCCGTAGCTTAGCGAACATTGCGCTCTTGCCAGTTCCTCGCCTGCCGACAACTACAGTGCTGTCCTTGGTTTCGAGTAACGAACGGTACTCCGCAGTCTCAACGAAATTTCCGATCAGCAGTTTCCCGTCATTCTCAGCAGTCTGCTCGCCTAGCAACGACATGCGCAGCCTGGAAGGTTGAGGAGGTGCCTCCTTCGGTATGGATTTCTTCTGCAAATGCATGAGCCCGCCTTTTGGAGTCAAATTATTCACTGCACTGAAGCTGCCCAACCAGCGGCTGGCGTCGCAGGATGCTGAAAAGCAATGGCAACGAATTTACCCGTTATTCGGATTTCTCGGGAGGGGTTGCAACTACTAAGGGAATTTCAATGAAGTCGCAGCGAACATCCGTAATGGGTCGGATAGCGCCCCTCCGTAGGTGCACACTGAATCTCCCTTTACTCAAAAGGAGTGTGTCATGGAATCCGAGAATGCCACCGTTGGCCGTCGTGCGCCATGGAACAAGGGAAAACTCACCGGGCAGAAGCCACCCCTAAAGCTCCGAGAAATTTGGGCTATCCCAATGAGACTTCAGATGGCGTCTAACATCCGCGAACTTGCAATGTTCAATCTCGCAATTGATAACAAGCTTCGAGCGTGCGAACTCACGCGATTGCAGGTGCAGGACATCCGTCACGGGAGCCGCGTGGCCGCGAGAGCCGCCGTCATGCAACAAAAGACCCAGCGTCCGGTCCAATTCGAGATCACGGAGCAAACCCGTGAGAGCCTTGAAGCATAGATCGAGGCGCGAGGGCTAAAGTCGAGGGATTTTCTGTTTCCGAGCCGGTTGCATACGTCGCCCCATCTGTCGACGCGGCAGTACGCCCGGAGTGTGCATCGGTGGGTCGCATCGATTGGCCTCGACCACACCGCATATGGCATCCACACTATGCGCCGTACAAAGGCCTCGCTAATCTACCGCCGGACGAAGAATCTTCGGGCGATACAGCTGCTGCTCGGGCATACGAAGCTGGAAAGCACTGTTCGCTATCTTGGCATCGAGGTCGACGATGCTCTTGAGATGGCGGAGCGAACGGAAGTTTGATGCATCACGGCCGGAAGCAGACGCTCTCAGGCGGTTTCCGAGCTAAAGCTGCGCTTCGCGCAACTCAGCCTGAATTGCATTATCCACGCCTAGTCTTCCCGCAATCTTCGGGCCGCCGTGAAGCATCACTTCCAATCTGCGTGCGGAAACCAGATCACGACTGGGCAGCGACAGGAAGCCGAAATGGCGCTCCCAGGCGATTGAACGCGTTCATTGCCGCGATCGTGATCGTGAGGTCAACCAGATCCTTGGGCGTGAATTGTGCCGAGGCGGCGGCATACGCCTCATCAGAGGCGTGCGTCTCGCTGACACGGGTCACCTCCTCAGCCCAGGCCAGCGCGGCGCGCTCCTGGTCAGAGAATAGATGCTGCACCTCGTCCCATACCGGTACCAACGTGATCTTGTCGATCGACATGGTTTTCCTGAGATCGCGACTGTGCATGTCGATGCAGTGTGCGCAGCCGTTGATTTGCGAAACGCGGAGGAACACGAGGTGCACGAGTTCCTCGGGGAGGTTCGTCTTCTTCGTGACGTAGTGGTGGATACCGAAAAGTGCCTTCGCGCCTTCAGGTGCGATCTCTTGCCAGTTCAAGCGGGTCATCACAGTCCTTTCATGTCGTTGATGATGCGTAGGATCGCGGCCGGCGTGCCCCGGGGGCCGCCTATCGACTTTGGCCGCGATCCATGTCATAAGCAGACATTACTCCACCGGGTATTGGAAAAATAGGCCCAAAAACTGCCGAAACGACTGACCCAAGATGACTGACCCAAATACGTTAGATGTGCTATCCATCCAGGTGGACCGAGCCGCCGTCGCGCCAATCGGCGACCAGATCCATGCGAGCCTCCGACAGGCGATCCTCGACGGCCGGCTTGCGCCGGGACAGCGTTTGCCTTCCGGTCGGGACCTCGCCGTGCAGCTTGGCGTTGCGCGCGGCACTATCCGCGTGGCTTACGATCGGCTAATCGCCGAGAACCTGGTATTCGGTGCCGGGCCCGCAGGCACGCGCGTATGCGCTCGGCCGCCCACCATAGAAGCGGTCGACGACGTGCCAATCGACCGGCCTCTGGCGGCGTTCACCCGTCCATTTTCGAGCGCTCCACTGCCGTTCCAAATGGGTGTGCCAGCTCACGACGCATTTCCCTCCAAGCTCTGGGCCCGAATGCGAGCGCGTGCCGTGCGCGACGACGCCATCACTGACACGGCCTACGCTGACCCGCGAGGCGAACCTATGCTGCGGGCCCAGATCGCGAGCCACCTTGCCATTAGTAGACAAATGCGATGCCATCCCGATCAAATCATCGTCACCGGTGGATACCGGCAGGGCCTGCTGCTTGCCCTGACGGCGCTACGCGCTCACGGGCGCAAGGCGTGGATCGAAGAGCCAGGCTATCCGCTGGGAAGACGCGGGCTCGAGCTGATCGGCGCCGCGCTCGAACCCGTCGCCGTTGACGCCGAGGGGCTGCGCGTGGAAGATGGCATCGCCCGTGCGCCAGACGCCATGCTGGCACTGGTCACCCCAGGCCAACACGCGCCGCTAGGCGTGACCCTGTCGCGCGCAAGAAGACACGCTTTGCTCGACTGGGCGGCGTCAAGTGACGCCTGGATCATCGAAGATGACTATCTCGGAGAACTTCAGCTCGACGGTCGGGCGGCACCGGCCCTTGCCTCAGGCGCAGGCGCCGAGCGCGTGGTTCACATCGGGTCGTTCAGCAAAACGCTCAGCCCGGCGCTTGGCCTCGGTTTCGTCGTCGCCCCACGTTCGCTGGCGGAACGTCTGGTCGAGGTCGCCGCTGTGTTGGCCCCGGCTCCGAACCGGACAACTCAGTTGGCTGTTACGGAGTTTCTATCCAATGGGCACTTCCTGCGGCACCTGCGGCAGATGAAGGCTCTCTATATCGAGCGCCGCAACCTCGCGCTAATGCATGTGAGCAGGCTTCTGCCGGGCACGCTGACGGCTGGCCTAGGCCTGATCGCACCGCTGCAACAGCCTGCCGACGACATGGCTGTGGTGCGAATCGCCCGCGCACATGGCCTCGCGCCTTCGGCGCTCTCCGCTTGGCACCTTCGCCGCGCTCACGCGCAACGTGGCTTGCTACTCAGCGTGACGAACCTGCACCGCGACAACATAAACACCGCATGCGCGACGCTTGCAAGAATCGTTGCATCTCATTGAATCGTAGACTACATATTCCTGTGCATCACGCACGCGGCGTCGGAGCGTCTGGTTCTCGCCGATAATGATGTCATCGGTCAGCGGCGAACTTCCGCCGACGGCCAGAAGCCGACGGGCAAGGATTCTGCAAGATCGACCCGCTCTGCCCGAGCGCCAGCTTCCTTACTATCCGCCTGCTTCGCACCGGCGCGGCAAATCGTTAGCCGACCTCCCCTCGAATGCGACCAAACTAAACGGTCATCGTGAGAATAATTTTCCCCACGTTCTGCGCCGACTCCATCCGGCGATGTGCATCCGATGCACGTTCAAGCGGATAGGTACTGTCAACCACCGGAACCAGCCCAGCGCCGCTGGAAAAGCGGTCCAGCCAATGCTCGCGAAAGCGCTGCACCATGGCGTGCTTTTCAGCCTGCGGACGCGATTTCATGACGGTGCCAAAAATTTGCAGATGACGATACAGTATATCCTCCAACGCAATACTGACTTGGCCGCCGCCGCCTAGGATTCCCACCTGAACCAGCCGCCCACCGTTGGCCAACGAGGCAACGTTGCGCGCAAAGTTGGGCGCGCCAATAAAGTCGATTACCACCTCTACACCACGCTTCGCGGTCTGTTTGGCCACGACCTGCGTAAAGTCCTGCGTGCGATAGTCGATGCCGAAATCGGCTCCCAGTCGCTTGACCTGCTCAAGCTTGCTGGCCTCGGCCGTTGCGTACACGGTGGCGCCCGTTGCCCGGGCAAGCTGGACCGCCGCCGACCCCACGCCGCCCGCTGCCGCGTGAATCAGCACCGAATCGCCGGCTTTTAGGCGCCCCAAGTGCAGCATGGCTTCGTGCGCGGTAACGAACACTTCGGGGATGGCAGCGGCGTGGACGTAGTCCAGTTCCTTGGGAATGGGCAAGGCCATGCGCCAGTCCAATCTGGCGATCTCCGCATACGCACCGCCACCCACCACGCCCATCACGCGGTCACCGGCTTTAAAGCCCCGTACGGCGCTGCCTGCTTGCAGCACTTCGCCCGCGATCTCCAGGCCGATGATGGTGGAGTCGCCGAAATTCGGACTGCCGTAACCGCCACGGCGGTGGGTCAGGTCGGCACGATTCACGCCGGCGGCATGGACCCGGACGATGAGATCGTCGGGCCGCATTTCGGGCTGGGCAACATCGGCCACCCGGAGCACATCGGCCTCGCCAAATTGTTCAAAAACAATCGCTTTCATTGCTTATCCTTCAGGTCGCTTTCGTGTGACACGGCCAATGTGGCTTGCGCAATCGCCGAGGCGGTAATGGCGCCGGGAAACCCGACGTAGAACGCCAGGTGCGTGATGGCGGCCGAGAGTTCATCCAGCGTCAGCCCATTGCCGACCGCGCGGCGCAGATGCGCGGGCAACTCATCCGTGTGGCCCGCGGCAATCAAGGTGGCCAGGGTAATCAGGCTACGGTCTCGCGGAGCCAAGGCGGGGTCGCTCCAGATATCGGGGTAAAGCGTGTTGTCGACGAAGGCCGACAGGGCCGGGGTGAAGGCACGCGCGGCTTCGCGCGGACGGCTGAAATCGATATTCGACATGGGGGGCTCCTTGCTCAGGCCTGGCTGATGAATTTGTGCGTGAGGTAGTACTCGATGCCTTCCACGCCGCCCTCCGAGCCGTGTCCGCTTTCCTTCATGCCACCGAAGGGCAATTCCGTGGCCACAATGCGATATTGGTTGATGCCAATCATTCCGGCTTCCAGGCCGTCGGCCACGTCTATCGCCGTACGGGCATCGCGGGTGAACGCATAGGCCGACAAGCCATAAGGCAGCCGGTTGGCTTCCTGCAAGCCGTCCACCAGTTCATCAAAGGGCATCAGCACCGCGATCGGGCCGAAGGGCTCTTCGTGCATGATCTTGGCGTGCATCGGCACATCGGCTAGCACCGTCGGTTCGAAGAAGTAGCCCGCGCCATCGATGGGCTTGCCCCCGGTCAATACCGTGCCGCCACATGTCACCGCGTCAGCAATCAATGCCTGCATCTTTTCCAACTGGCGCGGGTTCGCCAGCGGCCCGACTTGCGTATCCGGATCAAGGCCGTTTCCGACCTTCAGAGCGCGAGTAGCCTTGACGAAGTGCTCGCGGAATTCGTCGTAGGCGCCGCGCTGAACCAGAAAGCGTGTGGACGAGATGCAGACCTGGCCGGTGCCACGGAATCGGTTGGCGGCGCCCTCGACCGCGGCGCGCTGGACGTCGGCATCGTCGAACACAAGAACCGGCCCATGTCCGCCCAGTTCCAGGGTGATGGGTTTCACGCCTTCGGCGGCGCGCGCCGACAGCAGCCTGCCGATCGGTACGGATCCCGTGAATGTCACCTTGCGGATCACCGGCGACGCAATCAAATGCCGGGAAACCTCGTCCGGGACGCCAAAAACCACTTGCAGCACCCCTTTGGGCAACCCTGCATCGTCCAGGGCACGGGCAAGCGCCAGCGCAGTTGCCGGGCTTTCTTCACCCGGCTTGATGATGACGCTACAACCGGCGGCAAGCGCGGCGGCGAGTTTTCGCGCCGGGGTGATCGCGGGAAAATTCCAGGGCGTGAACGCCGCCACCGGGCCGATCGCCTGCCGCTTGACCAATTGCTGCACTCCGGGACGATTGGCGGGCACGACACGACCGTCAATCCGCTTTGCTTCTTCGGCAAACCATTCGAAGTATTCCGCGGCGCGTAACACTTCATCGCGGCTTTCAGCCAGGGGCTTTCCCTCTTCAAGCGTCATCAGCGTGGCAATGTGTTCGGCGCGCTCGCGCATCAATTCCGCCCCGCGCTTGAGAACGCGAGCGCGCTCGTTGGGAAATGCCGTGCGCCAGGCGTTGAAGGCCGGCTGCGTGGCGGCAAGCGCGCGGTCCAGATCCGCCGTCGTCGCAAGGGGCACGCGGCCCAGTTCCTTGCGCGTGGCAGGATTCACCACGCTGGCCGTGTCGCGTTGGCTAGCGGCGATCCATTCGCCATCGATGAAGAGGTAAAGCGGGTCATAGTTGCCGTTCATGTCTACAAACTCCGATAAGATTGTTCGATCCCTGGGAAAGAAGTCTAGACATGAGGGGCGCGCGGATTTAGCCCCGTACGGAAGAATGACTTTCCCTTTCAGAGGAAAAGTCGCACGAACATAATGGGCCCACGATGGACAAGCTATACAACATGTCGGTTTTTACGAAAGTGGTGGAGATGGGCAGTTTCACTGCCGTGGCTAACCACCTTTCCACCACGGTCGGCAACATTTCACGCGCCGTCACGGTGTTGGAAGAAGGCCTGAATGCCCGGCTGATTCAGCGCTCCACCCGCCGCCTGGTCGTCACCGACGTGGGGCATCGCTTCTATGATCGCTGCATCGCGATCCTGGGCGACGTCGAGCAAGCCGAAGCCGAAGCAGGCCATGCAACTGTCGCACCACGAGGCGTATTACGCGTTCACGCCGTGCCCGGCTTGGGGCGCACACTGGTCGCCCGAGCAGCCTTGGCCTATAGAAAGGCCTACCCCGACGTCTCGGTGGACCTTCTTCTATCTCAGCGCATGCCGAACCTGCTTGAAGAACAGCTTGATGTCGGGATCGTGATAGCGCGGGCCTTACCGGATTCCACCTACGTCAGCCAGAAGATTGGCGTCAGCCATTGCATCTTGGTGGCATCGCCTGGGTACCTTGAACAGCATCCCCTGGTGCAAACCCCCGAGGACCTTGCCCAGCACGCTTGCGTGTTGTTGACTACGGTGGACTATGCCCCGGACGAATGGCATCTTGAAGGCGAGGGCGGCACATTTTCCCATCGGCCATCGGGCGGCCATCTTGGCGTGAACGACATGGACGCCATGGCGACCGCGCTGCGCGATGGCGCCGGAATTGGTCTGCTGGCGGGCTTCTCAGCGATCGAGGATCTTCGCCGAGGTACGCTGGTGCGGGTATTGCCCGAGTACTACACGAACCAGCGCAACGTTTATACGCTGTACCCATCGCGTCAGTTCGTCGACTCCAAGATCAAGCTGTTCGTGGACACGCTGAAGCTATATGTGGGCGAGCAGCTTGCAGACTATGCCGCTGAACTGGGCATCTCGGCTAAAGGGACGACTTAAAAATAGCCATCGCCTCAAGGCGTTGTTCGGGGTTTGCGGGCCAAGAATCCTCCATCTTGGTTAGTCGGTCGGTTTAAGAGCTCACTGCGTTGGGACGTGAACGCAATATAGGGTAAACCCACGCTTGTAAGATAAGTTGATAGGCAGATAAGCTTGGCGCCAGATGTTCATTTGTGGCGCTGACTTGCCTTTGCGCGCCTCGCGTGGACGTCTCCAATAATTCCTATATGACGAGACAACACCATGGCGAATTCCAAGGAGGGGGCCGGCGCGTCCGCTGGTCGGGTGGTGATGTGCACAGGCGCGGCGCAAGGAATAGGACGCGCCATGCTCAATGCCTTCGCCGCCCAAGGCGAGCGGCTGGCTTTGCTGGATATTGACGCCGATGGCCTGGCGGCGGCGCAGAGTGAATTGCAGCGGGACTATCCCGACGTTGAGACGTTTTGCGTGACGGCATCGGTTGCCGACGATGTCCAGGTCGCCCAGGCATTCGATGCCGTGCGCGCCCACTACGGCCGGCTCGATGTGCTGCTGAATAACGCCGGTATTTCCATGAATCGGCCGTCGCTGGAATTGACGCCGGCTGATTGGCGGCGCGCTATCGATATTGACCTCTCCGGGGTGTTCTATTGCTGCCAGCAGGCCGGGCGCTCGATGCAGGCCACCGGCGGCGGCGTGATCATCAATACGGCTTCGATGTATGGCGTGGTGGCGGCGCCCGAACGTGCCGCCTATTGCGCGGCCAAGGCAGGGGTCGTGGCATTGAGCAAATCGCTTGCCGTCGAATGGGCCGAGCTGGGCATACGCGTCAACGCCCTGTGCCCCGGCTACATCCGCACCGCGCTGGTGGACTCCCTGATTGAACGGGGCGCGCTGGACGCGCAGCGCATCAGCGCGCGTACGCCGATGGGGCGCCTGGGCACGCCGGAAGACGTGGTCGCCGTCGCCTGCTTCCTGGCCTCCGATGCGGCGGCTTTCGTGACCGGCCACGCCATGTTGGCCGACGGCGGTTGGACCGCCAACGGATATATGTAGGAATCACCATGCCCCAATTCACAAACCTGACACCGCAATCTCCCTGGACCGCGCTGACCACGACCGATCAAGACTGGGACGCCGCGGACCCCACGCTGCTGGGGACATTGCTGGCCCATTGCCATCTGATCCGAGGATTTGAAGAGGCCGTGCTGGACTTGGCCGGCAAAGGCCTGGTACACGGGCCGGCGCATTCGAGCATCGGCCAGGAGGGCGGCGCGGCAGGTTCCATCGTGACCTTGCGAGCGCAGGACGGCGTGAACGGCTCGCATCGTGGCCATCATCAATTCCTGGCGAAGTCACTGGCGTATCTGTGCCCGCAGGGAATAGACCCGCGCGCTGAATTGACACCCGCAGTTCAAGGTTTGCTACAGCGGACGTTGGCGGAGATCCTGGGTCTGTCCCAAGGTTTCTGCAACGGCCGTGGCGGCTCCATGCACTTGCGCTGGACCGAAGCGGGCGCCCTGGGCACCAATGCCATCGTCGGCGGTGGGGTGCCGATGGCCGCCGGGCAGGCCTGGGCGCATCGCCACGCCGGCACCGACGCGGTGATGGTCAGCTACTTCGGCGACGGCGCCGTGAATATCGGTTCCGTCCTGGAGACGATGAACCTGGCCGCCGCCTGGAAGCTGCCACTCTGTTTCTTCATCGAGAACAATCGCTACGCGGTATCGACCCACGTCGATGAAAGCACCGCCGAGCCACGCTTGTCCGCACGCGGCCTGGGATTCAATATCCCCAGCTGGCAGGTCGACGGCATGGATCCCCTGGCGGTTCATCTGGCGATGCAGGCCGCGCTGGCCCATATGCGGGCGGGCAACGGGCCTACGGTGATCGAGGCCGACGTCTATCGTTTCTTCCATCAGAACGGCCCCTATGCCGGCAGCGCCTTCGGCTATCGCAGCAAGGAAGAAGAACAGTCTTGGCGCGCACGCGATCCCTTGGCCCTGATGGCGACGCGCATGCAGGCGCGCGGCCTAATCGACGAGGCGGGCGTGCAGGCATTGCGTGAACGCGTGCTGCAGGCAATGCGCCACGCCGTGGCGGAATTGACGGAGGCCGACCCGCAAGCCGGGGAGGGCAAGCGGCGCATTCGCCCCTCGCTATGGCCTTCGACGGATTTTCGCGATGTCGGCATGTTGGGCGATCTGTCGGAGATGCAGGGCTTGCGCTACGCGGACCAGGATAGCGGGGCAGTGCCGCTGGCCGAGCGCCCCTTCATCGATGTGGTGGCCGATGTGATGGATAGGCGTATGTCGCAAGACCCCGGCGTAGTGGTGATGGGGGAGGATGTGCATCGCCTGAAGGGCGGCACCAACGGGGCCACGCGTGGGCTTAGCAAAAGCTATCCCGATCGCTGCCTGGGAACACCGATCAGCGAGAACGCGTTCGTGGGCCTGGCTGGCGGCATGGCGCTGGACGGCCGCTATCGTCCAGTGGTGGAGTTCATGTATCCGGACTTCATGTGGGTCGCCGCCGACCAGGTGTTCAACCAGATCGGCAAGGTACGCCACATGTTCGGCGGACGCGATGACGTGCCGCTGGTGCTGCGCACCAAGGTGGCGATTGGTACGGGATACGGATCCCAACATTCGATGGACCCGGCGGGAATTTTTGCGACCTGCCCAGGATGGCGCATCGTGGCGCCGTCCAATCCTTATGACTATGTGGGACTGATGAACTCGGCCTTGCAGTGCCGCGATCCCGTCTTGGTGATCGAGCACGTCGATCTATACAACAGCAAAGGGCTGGGGCCGGTCGACGATTACGACTACTACCTGCCCGTCGGCAAGGCGGCGCTGCGGCGCAGCGGGCCCGACGTGACGGTGATCACCTATCTGTCGATGGTGGGGCATGCGGCCGAGGCGATGGATCGCTGTGGTGTGCAGGGTGATCTGGTCGACTTGCGCTGGCTGGATCGCGCCAGCCTGGATTGGGATACGCTAGGAGCCAGCATACGCAAGACAAATAATGTGTTGATCGTGGAGCAGGGGGCGCGCGGGACATCCTATGGTGGCTGGCTGGCCGATGAAATACAACGGCGCTACTTCGATTGGCTGGATCAGCCGGTACAACGGGTGACGGGGGGACTGGCGGCGCCAAGTATTTCCAAGGTGCTGGAACGGGCTGCCGCGGCGCGTACCGACGAGGTCGAAGCCGCACTGCGCGAAGTCATGGCCAACCAGGGAGCCGCGTGATGCCCACTTTGATACGCATGCCGGAGATTTCGGCGAACGCAGCCGCGGCCCAGTTGGTGGAATGGCTGGTGGAAGAGGGCGCCACGGTGGCCGCCGATGATGTGGTTGCCAGCATCGAGACGGACAAGGCGGTGGTGGATTTGAACGCCGGTGCGGCTGGGACGCTGGTGCGCCGGCTGGCCAAGGCGGGTGATCAGGTCGCGGTAGGCGCTGCCGTGGCAGTGGTATTAGGGCAAGGGGAACGGGCGGATGCGGTCGATGCCTTGCTGGCGCAGGATGGCAAGAAAGCGATTGCGAATGAAGCAGCGACAAGCCCCGCGCCTCAAACACCGGCCGCTCACCCGCCCGAACGCTCCTTCGCCAGCCCGCTGGCGCGAAAGCTGGCGCGGCAGGCGGGCATTCCTCTTGAGGAACTGCACGGCAGCGGCCCGCTGGGCAGAGTCGTCAAGCGGGACATAGAGCGAGCCCAGGCAGCTCGCGAGGCTGCGCTCAACCAGGCCGCTAACCCGGCGATCAACCCAGCGGTCAACCCCGCCTTCGAGTCCATCCCCCATACCCCCATGCGCGCCACCATCGCGCGGCGGTTGAGGGAGAGCAAGCAGCATATCCCCCATTTCTACCTGCGGGGTAAGTGCCGGATGGAGGCGCTGTACGCCCTGCGTGCGCAACTGAATCACGCGGGACAGCGAGACGAGGATTTAGGACAGGAACGGCCGTCCAGTGAAGCCCACCATAAGCATTCCGCCGCCGAGCGACACGGTGCTCGCAGGTTTTCCGTGAATGATTTCATCATCAAGGCGGCCGCGTGCACTTTGCGGGATCTGCCCGATACCAATGTGATCTGGACCGATAGCGCCATGCAGCGCTACCGCCAGGTCGATATTGCGGTAGCCGTCGCCATACCGGGAGGGTTGATCACCCCGGTGCTGCACGCGGTCGAAACCTTGTCTTTGTCGCAACTTAGCACCACGATGGCCGAGCTGGCATCCCGCGCCCGTGAATCCCGTTTGCTGCCTCATGAGTATCAAGGTGGTACGTTCTCCATCAGCAATCTGGGCATGTATGGCGTGACGGAATTCGCCGCCATCATCAATCCCCCGCAATCGGCCATTCTGGCCGTAGGCGCCAGCAACCGCGTTCCAGTGGTGGAACCAGATGGAAGTTTAGGTACGGGTGTGGTGATGGAATACACCTTGTCGGTCGATCACCGCGCCATCGATGGTGCGCTGGCGGCCAAATGGATGGCACGTTTCCAACATTACATGGAGCATCCGGCGACCATGTTGGTATGAAATGTCCGCTATCACGATTGAGGCTGGCGGGAACACCAGGCGGGACGGAAGCTCGCAGGTACAGGTAAACAGGTCCGGCGCTGTCCGTTCGTTATAGGGTTGCAAGGAATCATCATGGCAAAGCATGACTTCACAGACCGCGTCCTGGTACTGACCGGCGCGACGGGCGGCATCGGCAGGGCCGTGGCGGCATTGTTCTATGACGCCGGCGCGCGCCTGTATTTGATCGACCGGGACGCGGACGCACTGGCCGCGCTAGCTCGTGAACTAGGCGCGGACCCTCAACACGCATCCGCTGAAAAGAACGATCAGGTCCTGTCCCAAGGGTTGGGATCCGCACGCGTGCTGACGCATGCGATGGACGTTTCTTCGTCCACGGACGCCGATACCGCCGCGAGCCGCATCGCCGCTGCCTGGGGCGGGGTGGATTTTCTGGTGCCGGCCGCGGGCATCTATCCAATCGCCCCGATAGCCGCGATGAGCGACGAGCAATGGCGTCAGACGCTGGCCATCAACCTGGATGGCGTGTTTTACCTGACCCAGCGGCTGCTTGCGCTGCTGCGTCCGGGCAGCGCCATCGTGAATCTCGGTTCCATGGCGGCGCATCGTGGGGCGGTACACAATGCCCACTACAGTGCCTCGAAGGGGGCCTTGCTCAGCTTCACGCGCAGCATCGCCCGCGAGCTGGGCCCGAACACGCGGGTCAATGCCGTGTCTCCAGGTATCATCGAGACCCCCATGGTGGCTGACTTGTTGAAAACGCGGGCGGATGAGTCGGTGGCGCAGTCCATGCTCAAGCGCCTGGGACAAGCCCACGAGGTCGCCACGGCCATTGCGTTTTTGTGCAGTGAGGACGCCAGCTTCATCACTGCGCAGGTGCTGCATGTGAATGGCGGGCTGTATGTCCCGGGCTAGCATGTCGGGACGCCAGATCTGGCGAACTGGCGCAGCGGGCAAGCCGGCGGCATTGGCGTTGCCGTCACTGCCATTGCCATCGCCATTGCCCAGCTCGACCAACCAGCGCTGCGGCCCTGCAATCGGAACCAGGACATACGTACATTGATGACCGACGCCGCGAAGAAATCCTCCACGTTTGCCGCGTTGCGCGGTGAACCACCCATCGCGCGCGCCGCCACTTTGCCGGCGGAGGTCGCCGAACGCCTGCGCCTTGCCATCGGTCGCCGCGACATCGTCGACGAGGACAACAAGCTGCCGTCAGAAGCGGAATTGGCGCAGGTGTATGGCGTCAGCCGCCCGGTCATCCGCGAGGCGATGTCGCTGCTCAAGGCAGATGGCCTGGTCATCGCGCATCAAGGACGCGGCCAGTTCGTCAACCCGGCCGGCAGCAATGTCTTCCGGTTGGAACCGAACGTCGAAAGCAGCGGAGACTTGCGCGAGCTGTTCGAGTTCCTGCTGTCCGTCGAAGTGCCTGCCACGCGTCTGGCGGCCGAGCGTCGCGATCCGCAAGGCTTGCTGGCCATACAGCAAGCCTACGCCCGGCTTTATGACGTGACGAACAGGGGAGTGGACGCTGCCCCAACCACACGCGGCAACGAAGCCGCGGACGGCGCCGACGAGGACGGCGAATTCCACCGTGCCATCGTCGCCGCCAGCGGCAACCGTTATTTCATCGCGTTCGCGGATTTCCTCGATGCGCGCGTACGGCGCATGATCCGCCTGGCGCGCAAGAACACCCGCACGCGTTCCGCCGAATGGGTCTGGCAGGTGCAGCAGGAGCACGAAGCCATCTTGCGCGCCATCGAAGCGGGCGACCCCGATGCGGCCAGCCATGCCGCCGCCACCCACTTGAACAATGCCGCGGCAAGATTGGCCCTGTATCAGCAGGACCAAGGCTGAAGGGTTTTCGTGGCCCTGTACCGTTCAGGTCATCAACCACCCACCCGCCACATCCACCACCTGCCCGGTAATGAAGCGCGCTTGATCAGATGCCAGGAACAGGCAGGCATCGGCCACTTCCTCCGGCGTCCCAAGTCGCCGCAAGGCGGTGATTTCCGCCACGGCGTCATTGATCTCACGCGGCACGCTCTTGAGCAGCGGTGTCGCGATGCGCCCCGGCGCCAGGCCGTTGACGGTGATGTTGTACTCGCCCAATTCGCCCGCCCAATGGCGCGTCAGTCCGATCAAAGCCGCCTTGGTCGCGGCGTAGTGCCCGGCGACGATGTCGCAATACGCCTTGCCAGCCACCGAAGACATATTGATGATCCGACCCTGGCGCCGCTGCACCATATGCGGCGTGGTCAGATGCGCCATGTAGTACACGCTGTTCAGGTTGACCGCCATGACGGTCTCCCATTCCTTGGGCTGCATTTCCCAGACTTTGAGCGCGCGGCCATTGGTCTTGGGCGAGATGCCGACGTTATTGACCAGGATGTCGGCCCCACCCAGCGCCGCGCCCAGCTTGTCGCATGCAGCCTGGCACGCGGAGAAATCCTGCACATCCGCGTTGGCATACAGGACGCGATGCCCTGCGCCCGCGAGTTCCTCTTGCAGCCGCGCACCCCCTTCAGGGTCGCGGTCGATCAGGCCGACGGCGGCGCCTTCGGCCGCCAGCGCGCGCACGATGGCGGAGCCGATACCACCGATCGCGCCCGTGACATAGGCAGTCTGCCCGACGAAGCGCATGCCCGCCGTGCCCGCCACCGCAGCGCCCGTAGTTGCGCCCACCGCAACGCCCGCTTGTGCGCCGCCGCCTTGAGCCCCGCCGCCGGCCCCGCTCATTCCTGCACCTTGAAAGCGATCTTGCCGATGTGCTGGCTGCTTTCCATCAACGCATGCGCTTGCGCGGCTTCAGCCAGGGGGAACACCTTATGGATCACCGGCAGGCACTTGCCCTGTTCCATCAGCGGGACCACCTTCTCGGCCAGCGCCTGAGCCATCAGCCCCTTGTCCTCGTCGCTGCGCGGCCGCAAGGTCGATCCGGTGAAGTTCAAGCGCTTGACCATGATGGGCGTGGCATCGATCTGAGCCTTGCTGCCTTCCAGGAAAGCGATCTGCACCAAACGGCCATTCACCGCCAGCGACCGGATATTCCGGTTGATGTATTCGCCGCCCACCATATCCAGGATCACATCCACGCCTTGCTTGCCGGTGTCGGCCTTCACGACGCTCTCGAAATCCTGATTCTTGTAGATGATCACATGGTCGGCGCCCGCTTTGCGGCAAGCCTCCGCCTTCTCTTCGTTCCCAACCGTTGTCCAGACCTCGGCGCCAAACGCGTGCGCCAGCTGGATAGCCGTCAGCCCGATCCCGCTGGAGCCGCCATGCACCAGGAATTTCTCGCCCTTGACCAACCGGGCGCGATCGAACACATTGGTCCAGACCGTAAAGTAATTCTCCGGCACGCAAGCGGCGGCCAACAGATCCATCCCCTTGGGCACCGGCAGGCAATGCCGCTCATCGGCCAGGGCATATTCCGCGTAGCCGCCTCCGGGCGTCAGGGCGCACACGGTATCGCCCACTTTGCGTCCTTGTACGTCCGGCCCGATGGCGACGATGCGGCCGGATACTTCCAGCCCCAGGTAAGGAGACGCCCCCGGCGGCGGCGGATAGGCCCCCGCGCGTTGCAGGCAGTCGGGCCGGTTCACGCCGGCATAGGCCACTTCAATCAGCACCTGCCGTCCGCTGGGCTGTTCCCACTCGCGTTCGGCCAGCACCATGCATTCGGGCGCGCCGCCCTGGCCATGATCGATGTACTTGAATTTAGACATGATGAATTCCGTTTCAGTGTCCGAGATAAGCTTTCTTCACGTGCGGGTCGTTGAGCAGCTCCGCACCGGTGCCGCTGCGCACGATCGCTCCATTTTCCAGCACATAGCCGCGATCCGCCAATCGCAGTGTCCGGAAGACGTTCTGTTCGACCAGCAGGACGGTCACGCCGACGGCGGTGACCTGACGAATGACGTCGAACATCTGCTGCACCAGCAGCGGCGAAAGTCCCAGGGAAGGTTCGTCAAACATCAATAATTTGGGATCCGCCATCATGCCCCGTGCAATGGCCACCATCTGTTGCTCGCCGCCAGACAGGGAGCCGGCGAATTGGGTCAGCCGTTCGCGTACGCGCGGAAAAATATCCAGCACTTCAGCCATCTTGCGCTGGGCGCCGGCGCGCGCGGAACGCTTGAACGATCCCATCAGCAGATTGTCGCGCACGGTGAAGTGGGGAAACAGCTGGCGTCCCTCGGGGATCATGGTGATGCCCGCATCGACGATGTCATAGGGTGTGCGGTTGGTCAGATCCTGGCCCATGAACTCCACGTGGCCCGCCGTGCTGGCCATGGCGCCGCACAAGGTTTTCAGCGTGGTGGTCTTGCCGGCGCCGTTGGCACCGATCAAGGTGACGATCTCGCCGCTGCGTACCTCGAAGTCCAGGCCGTTGAGCACCTGGGTCTTGCCATAGCTGGAGCAGAGTTTGGAGACTTTAAGCATCTTGGTAGTCCTTGCCCAGGTAGGCCTCGATCACGGCCGGATGTTCCACCACCTCGCGGGGCGTACCGGCGACCAGCACGCTGCCTTCATTGATGACGATGATGCGGTCGGACAGCGCCATGGTGGCCTGCATCATGTGCTCGATCAGCAGCACGGACACGCCGCTGTCGCGGATGCCTCGTATCATGCGGATGGCTTCCTCGATGTCGGTGGGATTGAGCCCGGCCATCACTTCATCCAGCAGCAGGATGCGCGGGCGGGTGGCCAGGGCGCGGGCAATCTCCAGGCGCTTCATGCCGCCCACGGTCAAATTGCGCGCCTCCGTGTGCAGGAATCGGGTCAGGTGCGTGCGCTCGGCCACTTCGCGGGCGATCTGCTCCGCTTCGTCGCGGTTGGCGGTGTTGATGAACGCGCCCAGCATGATGTTTTCCAGGACGGACAGGCCGGTGAAAGGCTTGGCGATCTGGAAGGTGCGGCCCAGGCCTTTGCGGGCGAACTGGCTGGGCGTGGCGCAATGGACCCACGCTCCGCTGGCGTCGCGCATCGACACCTGGCCCTGGTCGGGCGCCAGGAAGCCCGACAGCAGGTTGAACACCGTCGTCTTGCCGGCGCCGTTGGGACCGATGACGCCGAGAATCTCATGGCGCCCCAGTTCCAGCGAGACATCATTGGTGGCGCGCAGCCCGCCGAAGTTCTTGAACAGGTTCTCGGCCTTGAGTACCGGCGTGGCCTGCGCACCGCCGTCGGGCGCGGCTGCGACGCTGGCGCGCGCCGTTACCGGGCGCCGGGTGCCCAGGTAGGGCAGGCGGTCCAGCATCCGTTCCACTGCCGGACCGAACGCACCGGCCAGGCCGCGCGGGATGGTCAGCACCACGCCCACCAGGATCAGGCCGTAGATCAGCCCGTGCATGCCGTTGCCCACGCCGCTGAGCCAGCCTCGCGCCAGTTCGGCGATGGGCAGCACCAGGAACGTGCCGGCGATAGGCCCGGCCACCGTGCCCAGGCCGCCGATAAGCGCGAACATGGCGATCTGCACCGACAAGTCCAGCGAAAACGCCGAGCCCGGATCGACGAAGGTCAGGTAGGTGATGTGGAAGCTGCCGATGATGCTGGTCAAGGCCGCGGAGATCACCGCCGCCCAGATTTTCATGTTGACCGTATTGATACCCACCGCGCGCGCCGCGTCCTCGCGTTCGCGGATGGCGATCAGGTAATGGCCCATGCGCGACTTGCGGACCATCCACGATGCCCACACCACCATCAGGAACAGGCCATAGGCGATGATGAGGTAGTTTAATTTCTCGCGGAACACCATCCAGGTCCAGCCGATGTTCAGCGGCAGGCTGATACCGCTGGAGCCACCGGTCCAGCTTTCTTCATGGATGACCAGCAGCCGCACCACTTCCAGGATGGCGATGGTGGCCAGCGCGAAGAAAGGGCCTTTCAAGCGCAGGGT
This sequence comes from Bordetella sp. LUAb4, assembly GCF_021325795.1. Lineage (GTDB taxonomy): Bacteria > Pseudomonadota > Gammaproteobacteria > Burkholderiales > Burkholderiaceae_B > Bordetella_C. The sequence goes on from NZ_JAHPZX010000007.1 coordinate 197,478, forward strand.
AGGGTAGCTGATCACCACCGCCACCAGCGCGGAAATCGCCGCGCCCACCAGCATCCCCAGCCACGGGGTGATGCCGAAGTTCTGCGTCAACAGGGTGGCCGTATAGCCGCCGATGCCATAGAACACGGCGTGGCCCAGCGACAACTGGCCGGCATAACCGCCGACGATGTTCCAGGCCACGGACATGGCGGAGAACACGAACAGCAGCACGAACATATTGGTCCAGAAGGCGGTACCCAACAACGCGGGCACGGCGAACATGGCGATCAACAGAATCAGGCTGACATAAGCCTTGGGACTACGAAAATCCGGAATCATGTCTCGCTCCTTTTATTCCGTGCCAACGCCGAACAGGCCGGTCGGACGCAAGACGAGTATCAGCAGGAAGATGCCGAAATACACCACCTCCTTGAGGTCGGGCGCGATGTAGTAGCCAGCCAGCGTGTCGACCACGCCGATGATCATCGAGCCGGCGACGGCGCCGTACAGGCTGCCCATGCCACCCAGCACGACGATGACGAAGGCGGTCAGCACGAAGTAGGTGCCCACGGTGGGGAACACCGGATATTGCGGTGCCAACAGGCCGGCCGCGATGCCGACGAAGGCCGTGCCCAGGCCGAAGGCCAGCACATAGACCGCCTTGACGTTCACCCCCATCAGCATGGCCGCGTAGCGGTGCTGTGCGACGGCGCGCAGGGCGCGGCCTATGTACGTGCGGTGCATGAACAGATGCAGCCCCACGGCCAGCACCAGTGCGGCGATGAAGGTGATCAACTGGCCGGTCACCATGGCGTAGTTGCCGACGGAGATCGAGTCGGTGCCCAGCTCCACTGGCGCGCGCAGCACGTTGGCGCCGAACACCACCAAGGCCAGATTCAGCAGAATGGTGGAGATACCCACCGTGGCGAAGATCTGGATATGTTCGTCGGCATCGAGCAGCGGCTGTATCACCAGCCGCTGGGTCGCCGCGCCCAGCGCGAACAGGATGACCGCCACGGGCACCAGGCCCACATAGGGGTGGATGCCGAATTGGCTGGCGGCCAGGTACACCAGGTACATGCCCACCATGAGAAATTCGCCGTGCGCGAAGTTCACCACGCGCACCACGCCAAAAATCAACGTCAGGCCCAGGCTGATGATGGCGTACGCGCCACCCAGCAACAGGCCGTTGATGATGAGTTGAATCAGAATATCCATTGAGCAGCCTCGCGTATGGAGGACGCCGCGGGCGCCTCCCGCAGGCGCTCGCGACGTTCCTCCGACAACTTATCTCGGGGTTGCCCGGCGCGCTGCGTGGCGCGCCGTGGTCCCAGCCCGGCTTTACTTATTGAAGATGGGCTTGCCCAACGCGAGGTTGCTGGGAGAGATGGTGACCAGATTGCCGTCCTGCCACTGCATCACGTAGAAGTTGGAGGCCTTGTTCTGGCCGTCTTCACCGAAGTCGAAGCCCCAGCCGTTGGCTGATTGGCCGGCGGGTTTCTTGTAGGCCAGCACGGCCGCGCGGATCTTGTCCTTGTCGGTCGATTTGGCATTGGCGATGGCTTCGAAGAAGACCTTGGCGCCGACGTAGTTGGTCAGGCTGTGGCCGGACTGCGGATCGCTCTTGTACGTGGACTTGTAAGCTTGCAGGAACTTGTCCAGGCCCGGCGCGCCGGCCGGATTGATGGAGGATTGCGGGAAGTCCAGGTCGAACACGCCATTCATGCCCGTGCCCACGGCCTTGGCGGTGTCGGCCAGCGAATAGCCGCCGCCCGCGCCGATGACGACCTTGGGTTTGAAGGCCGCCGCCTTGGCCTGGTTGAAATAGAGGATGGCGTCGTTCTGGTAAGCGGTCTGCAGCACCACGTTCACGCCGGCGCCTTTCAAGCGCAGGATGAGCGAGGACAAGTCCACCGTCTTGGCGGAGTAGGGCAGGACTTCGGCAACGGTGTAACCCAGCTCCGCGGCGCGCTGTTTCTCGGTGGCGGCCACGTCGGTACCGTAAGGACCGTCTTCGTGGATGATGCCGATCTTGATGTCTTTCGGATTCAGGCCCATGCCCGGCGCGACGATGTCGTGCAGCGCATTGACCACGGATACGCCATACAGCGCGGTGTTGGGATTGCTGCGGAACAGGTACTTGTAGCCGCGCGTGGTGATCTTGTGCGCGGTGGCGCCCAGTTCGAAATAGGGCACGCCAGCCAGTTCGGTCACCGGCGAAGCGGCGTAGGAAATGCCGGAAGCATAGCTGCCGAACACGCCCACCACGTCGGAGGAGATCAGGCGTTTGGTTTCCGACACGGCCTGGTTGGGATCGACAGCGTCAGCCTTGATGAGCTGGATCTTTTCGCCGTTGATGCCGCCGGCGGCATTGATTTCATTGACCGCCAGTTCCAGCCCGCGGAAGCTTTCCTGGCCTAGCAGGGCCAGCGCGCCGCTGAAGGGGAATAGTGCGCCGACTTTCATGTCCGCATACGCCGCCGCGCTGGCCAGCATGCCGCAAGCGCCCAGCGCCAGGGCTATTTTCCTGATCTTGAACATATGTCTCACTCCTTGTTGATGGTCTGATCGCGACGCCTTGCCGCCTGCGCGGCCCCTGCGTTTCCACTATGGGAACTCTTCGGGTGTCGATGATTCATCAGGCCGCTTCACAGCCTGTTGAACGGGCTTGCTTGCGGCCTTCCCTGCGGCGTTGGATGGTACATAATATATGATATATTTTCTGAAAACGCACACCGGCAGGTGATTTATTCTAGAGGGCGGCCCGAGTGAGTGCATGGGGGATTTCCCCAACACCGAGGCGCCATCCGCAAGAATCGCGGGCGACGGCAAGGAGCCATCCGGACTCCGGCCGCGACCCAAGGCGACACAGGAGACTAAGCATGTTCGAGGATTGCAGTTTGCGTGGCCGCAAGGTGTTGATCACCGCCGGCGCCGATGGCTTGGGATTGGAGATGACACGTCTGTTCCACGCCGCCGGCGCTTCGCTTTTGGTGTGCGACATCAACGCGGCGCGGCTGGATGATCTGCGGCGCGAGCTGCCCGGCGTGGCCACGACGGTGGCCGATGTGGCCGATGAGGCGAGCGTCGCGCAACTGTTCGAGCAGGTCGGCGCGACGCTGGGCGGTCTGGATATTCTGATCAATAACGCCGGCGTGGCCGGGCCCACGGGCTTCGTGCAGGACCTCTCCAAAGCCGATTGGGACCGCACGCTGGCGGTGAACATCACGGGGCAGTTCCTGTGTGCCCGCCTGGCGGTGCCCCTGTTGAAGGCGTCCGCCGCCGGCGTGATGATCAACCTGTCTTCCGCCGCGGGTCACCTGGGTTTCGCGGGCCGCTCGGCCTACTCGGCGTCGAAGTGGGCGGTAGTCGGCTTCACCAAGTCGCTGGCCATCGAACTGGGGGCGGACGGTATTCGCGTCAACGCCATCCTGCCCGGTGCGGTGGAAGGACCGCGTATCCGCGCGGTGATCGACGCCAAGGCGAAGACGTTGGGGCAGCCGGTGCAGGATATCGCCGCGCAGTACGAGAACCAGGCGGTGCTGGGGCGCATGGTGACCGCACGCGACATCGCCAATATGGTGCTGTTCAACGCCAGCGATGCGGCGCGCAGCGTCACCGGCCAGGCCATCGTCATCGATGGCCTGACGCAAAAACTTTATTGATGCGGAGCATGCCGACATGGGTATTGCCGCCATCATTGGTTCAGGCCTGATCGGGCAGGGCTGGGCCATCGTTTTCGCGCGCGCCGGCTGGTCGGTGCGCCTGTTCGATACCGACGCCGCCCGTGCCGCGCAAGCGCGTACGCTGGTAGCGCAGCAGCTGCGCACTTTGCACGAGCATGGCCTGGCGGGAGAGCCCGAGGCCATCCTGGCGCGGGTGGCCATCGCCGCCACCTTGGAAGAGTCCGTGGCGGGTGTCGACTACGTGCAGGAGAACTCCCCCGAAGACCTGGCCATCAAGCAGGCCCTGTTCCTGCGGCTGGATGCCTTGACACCGGCCACGGCGATTCTGGCCAGCTCCACGTCCAGCATCCGCGCCAGCCTGTTTTCGCGCGATGTGCCGGGGCAGTCGCGCTGCCTGGTCGCCCACCCGGTGAATCCGCCTTATCTGGTGCCGGTGGTGGAGCTGAGCGGGGCGCCCTGGACCGCGCCCGAAACCATCGAGCGCTGTGGCGCCATCATGCGCGAGGTGGGGCAGAAGCCCGTGGTGCTGCGCCGCGAAATCGAAGGCTTCATTCTGAATCGGCTGCAGGGCGCTTTGCTGCAGGAAGCCCTGCGGCTGGCCGAAGCGGGCTACGCCAGCGTCGAGGATATCGACGCGACGGTGAAGGACGGCTTGGGTCTGCGCTGGTCTTTCATGGGGCCGTTTGAAACCATAGACCTCAATGCGCCCGGCGGCATCGCGGATTACTGCGCGCGCTACAACGGCATGTACCGGTCCATCGGTGCCAGCCAGACCAGCGAACCGGCATGGCAGGGACCGGCGGTGCAAGACCTGGAGACGCAGCGCCGCGAGCAATTGCCCGCGGCGGATCTGCATGCGCGCCGCTTCTGGCGCGATGAACGCTTGATGCAGTTGCTGCGCCACAAGCAGCAGGCTGACGAATAGATTGGATCAACCCCGGGATCAAACCCAGGATCCACCACGGAGAGACATATGGCCACCAAAAGAAAAGTCGTCATCACCTGCGCCGTCACTGGCGCCATCCATACGCCCAGCATGTCGCCGCATTTGCCGGTGACGGCCGACGAAATCGCCGAGGCCGCCATCGGCGCGGCCCGCGCCGGCGCCGCCATCCTGCACCTGCATGCGCGCGATCCGGAAACCGGCAAGCCGTCGCAGGATCCGGCCTTGTTCGAGCCTTTCCTCAAGCGCATCAAGGCCGAAACCGATGCCGTCATCAACATCACCACGGGCGGCAGCCCGCATATGACGGTGGCCGAACGCATGCGGCCGGCGTCGACCTTCAAGCCGGAGGTGGCGTCGCTGAACATGGGGTCGATGAACTTCGGCCTGTTTCCCATGCTCAATCGATTCACGGAATTCCAGCACGATTGGGAACGTGAGCATCTGGAGAACAGCCGCTCGCTGATCTTCCGCAACACGTATCAGGACATCGAGGACATTCTCACCATCGGCAATGCCAACGGCACTCGCTTCGAATTCGAATGCTATGACATCAGCCATCTGTACAACCTCAAGCACTTCATGGACCGCGGGCTGATCAAGGCGCCGCCGTTCATCCAGTCAGTGTTCGGCATCCTGGGCGGCATCGGACCGGACCCCGAGGATCTGATGCATATGCGCCGCACGGCGGACCGGCTGTTCGGCGTGGGTGGCTATGAGTGGTCCATCCTGGGCGCCGGCCGCGCGCAGATTCCGCTGGCGACCATGGGTGCGGCGATGGGATCGAACGTCCGCGTTGGCCTGGAGGATTCACTCTGGATCGGGCCGGGGCAGCTGGCGCAGTCCAATCGTGAGCAGGTCGAGCGTATCCGGACAGTCATCGAGGCCCTGAACCTGGATGTGGCTACGCCCGATGAGGCTCGGGCGAAGCTGGGTTTGAAGGGCGGGGACAACGTGGCGTTCTGAGCGAGCGGCGCCGGCCCCTTACCCCGCGCGGCGCTTCAAGGCGGCGGCCAACTCGTCCACGCTTAGTACATGGTCGAAGTTGGCGGCGTGGCGGGCCTTGAGCGTGAGTTCGGCGGCGACGCGCAATTGCGCGTCGTCGATGGCCTGCGCGCCCAGATCCCTCAGCGTGGTGGGCAAGCCGGTGGCGGCGTACCAATCCTCCAGGCCGGCCAGCACTTGATCGTCACGCCGTTCCAGTTCCAATTGAACCAGCAGCCCCAGGGCAACCTGCAAACCATGCATGGCATGACCTACCCCGGCGATACGCGGCAAGCCGCGGGTCAGCGCGTGGGCGATCGACAAGCCGCCGCTTTCGAAACCCAGGCCGCTCATCAGGATCATGGCTTCCACCGCGCGCTCGAATGCCGCGGTGGGCTGGCCGCTGCCGGCGGTCGCAAGGGCCTGGACGCCGTCGGCCAGCAAGGTGCGGTAGCAGCCATCGGCAATCAACTGCGCCGTCAGCGTGGACGCGCCGTTGTACATATTGGGACCGCCCGCCGCGTAGCATTGCTCCGCTTCGAATTTCTTGGAAATCGCATCACCCAGGCCGGCGCGGAAGAAATGCGCGGGTGCGGTCGCAACCAGGGCAGTATCGACCAGCACCGTGGTCGGATTGAACAACATGTGTTCGACCGCCACCAGATTGTGGTGTTCGTCATAGAGGACGTAATTCTTGCTGGTGGGCGCATCATTGGAAGCCACCGTCGGCACGGTGACCAGATGGCAGTGCAGGGCGCGCGCCACCGCCTTGCCTGCATCCAGGGCTTTGCCGCCGCCCACGGCCACTACGGCGCGTGCGGGTGTGGCGGCGGCCCGCCGGCACAGGTCCTGGATCGAGGCCGGCGTCATCTCGCCTTCGACCGGCAGCACGTGGGTGTTGACGCCACTGGCTTCGCACAATGCGCGCAGGCGTGTGCCGTGGACGTCAAGGACGTAGCTGTCGATGACCAGCGCGGCTTGCGGCCCGAACTGCGCCATGACTTCGCCCAGGCGCGCGACGGCATCCGGCCCCTGTATGTAGCGGCTGGGGCCGCCGAAGATTTTCAGCATGATGTCTCCTCGTTCTTATTGCGCCCTGCGGCGTGGTGCTTATTTCTTCGCGGACGCGATCTCCCGCGGCGTCTCTTGTTCGTTCTCTTTTTCGATCAGCCAATCGATCATGATCTTGCCGCCCCAGGCGATGTCGTCTTGCAAGGCGTGGCGCGCGGCCTCGGCGTCGCGCGCCTTCAGCGCGTCGAGCACGGCCTCGTGCCGATGCTGGTCTTGCGAATAGTCCAGCACGGACGTCTTCACGTGGAAGACTTTCAAAATAGGGCCGGTGATGACCCAGAACGATTCCACCGTATTGCGCAGCACCGGCATGCGGCTGGCTTCGAGAATGGCGAAGTGGAACTTGCGGTTGAGAAAGCTCGCGCGCTTGGGATCGGTAGCGGTGCAGTTGATGAACTGGGCCTGCAAGGCCACCAGGTTGTCCAACTGCTTGGTGGTGATCTGCCGCGCGGCTTCAGCGGCGCCCATGCCTTCCAGATGGAAGCGGATCTGCTGGATTTCGCTGAGCTTGGCCGAATTGACGTAGGGCACATAGACGGCGGTGGCCGCCTGCATTTCCAGGCCCTGTTCGCTGATCAGGCGAAAGATGGCTTCGCGCACGGGGGTGATGGAAACGCCCAGCGCCTGCGCGAGTTCACCGATGATCAGCCGTTCGCCCGGCTCGTACTGGCCGTTGATCAGGGCTTCGCGGATTTCGTTATAGACCCGGACCGAAAGGTTTTCTTTCTTGACCGGTTTGAGGTTGACCATGTTGCGCGTCGAAAAAAGGGGAGAGGAAATTTTAGCCTGCGATGCGCTTTTCTCGGTACAGTCGCTATATTATATATCATATATTCTAAGGCCGACGAGGAGACATACCATGGCCCATACGGCTCAAGCGCCCGGTGCCTTTGCCCCGCCCATATCCCCCACCGCGCCCGCTGCGGCGCAGTTCGTAGAAGGGGCGTACGCCCTGGCGCCTGAACAACTGGCGCGCCTGCGCGAGAAAGCCCGCTTCATCCGCCTGGAAACCCTGCGCCTGATCGAGATCGCCAAGATCGGCCACTACAGTTCGGTGTTTTCCTGCGCGGAGATCTTTTCCGCCCTCTATTACGACGTCATGCGCTTGCGCGATGGCGATCCCACCTGGGTCGGCCGCGACCGCTTTCTCATGGGCAAGGGCCACGCCGCCGTCGGCTTGTTCCCCGTGCTGGCGGACCATGGCTTTTTCGACAAGTCGCTACTGGATGGCTATACGCGTCTGGGCAGTCCTTTGGGCGACCATCCGGACATGACCAAGGTGCCGGGCGTGGATTTCAGTTCCGGGTCCATCGGCCATGCCTTGTCCAATGGCGCCGGCATGGCCCTGGGCGGCCGCATGGCGGGTGAGGATTTCAATGTCTTCGTCATGCTGGGTGACGGCGAGATGCAGGAAGGGCAGGTGTGGGAAGCCGCATTGTTCGGCGCGCATCATCGCTTGGGCCGGTTGGTGGCCATCGTCGATCGCAATGGCTATCAGCTCGACGGCAAGGTCGACGACGTGATGGGCGTGGAATCGCTCAAGGACAAATGGTCCAGTTTCGGCTGGCAGGTGCATGAAGTCGACGGCCATGACCTGACGGCGCTGACGCCCTTGCTGCGCCAGTTGAAGGCGGATACGGCGCGTACCCAGCCGGCCTGCGTGATCGCGCGCACGGTCAAGGGTAGAGGTGTGTCCTATATGGAGACGGAGCCGGGTTGGCATTTGGGCTATCTGGCCCCGGACGACGCCCAGCGGGCGCGTGAAGAAATCATGGCGCGGGAGATCTGACGATGACACGGCAAATGAATCTCCAAGGTGCGGATTCGGGACGGCATGCAGTGGGCGAAACTGCATTTAGCGAACCTCCATTTAGCGACCCGGCAGTTAGCGGCACTGCACCCGCCGGCCCCCGGTCACCAGATTCCTGGCAATATCGCGCGCTGAATGCGATCAACCCTGGCTTGTCCTACTTGTCGGATGCGCTGATCGAGTTGACGCGCGCGGGCCATCCCATCGTGGCCGGGGCGGCCGACCTGCAGTATTCCAACGGCTTGAACCGCTACGCCCAGGCGTATCCGGACCGCTATGTGCAATTCGGCATCTCGGAGCAGAACATGGTGTCGGCAGCGGCCGGCCTGGCGACGACGGGGCATATGCCTTTCGTCGCCACCTTTGCCTCGTTCCTGGGCCTGCTGTGCTGCGAACAGATCCGCATGGACGTGGCCTATACCAAGCTGCCGGTGCGGCTGATTGGGCATCACACGGGCATCAGCCTGGGTTTCTATGGCACTTCGCATCATGCGACGGAAGACATCTCCACCATGCGTGCCATCGCGGGCCTGACGGTGGTTTCGCCCGCCGACGGGCCGCAGTTGGCGGCGGCCATCAAGGCGTCGGTGGACTGGCCCGAGCCCATCTATTTCCGCATCGGCCGGGGGCGCGAGCCGCAAGTCTACGAGGACGGCCAGCCCTTCACCTTCGGTCAGGCCATCGTGCATGCCGAAGGAAAGGACCTGACGCTGATCGCCTGCGGTATCGGCGTGCGCGCGGCGCTGGATGCCGCCCAGGCTTTGCGCGAAGAAGGCTATTCGGTGGGCGTCATCGACATGCCCACCATCAAGCCCCTGGACCGCGCCGCGGTGTTGCGCGCGGCCGGCGGCTGCCGTTTGATGATGACGGTGGAAGAACACAATGTGTTGGGCGGCCTGGGGTCGGCGGTTGCCGAAGTGCTGGCCGACGAGGGGCTGGGCGTGCGCTTGTACCGGCATGGCATCCAGGACGAATACAGCCTGATCGCGCCGCCGACCACGCTGTATGCCCATTACCGCCTGGACGCCGCGGGCGTGGCCCAGGTGGCACGCGAACAACTTTCCAAGGGGAAGCAAGGATGAAGATCATTACTGGCGAAACGCGGGTCTACGGCATCCTGGCCGATCCCATCCATCACGTGCAGACCCCGCAGCGGATGAACGAGCATTTCGCGGCCTTGAGCCACGACGGTGTATTGGTGCCGCTGCATGCGGGCGCCGACACCTTGGCGCGCGTGGTGGACGGCTTGCGTGGCTTGCGCAATCTGGGTGGCGTCATCGTTACCGTGCCGCACAAGACGGCCATCGCCGGCCTGTGCGACGAAGTGTCCGACAGCGCGCGGCTGATCGGTGCCGTCAACGTGGTACGCCGCGAAGCCGATGGGCGGTTGGTGGGACATATGCTCGATGGCGAGGGCTTTGTCGGCGGTCTGCGCGCCAATGGCGTGGAGCCGCGGGGTCGCAGTGCTTATCTGGCCGGCGCCGGTGGCGCGGCCAATGCCATCGCGTTCGCATTGGTGCAGGCTGGTGTGTCGCGCCTGACCATCGCCAATCGCACCCGCGCCAAGGCCGATGACCTGAAGCAGCGCCTGGCGCAGCTGGATCCGGCGGCCGTTGTCGTGGTGGGCACGCCTGATCCGTCCGGCCATGACCTGGTGGTCAACGCGACGTCGCTAGGCCTGCGCGAGGGCGACGCGCTGCCACTGGAGACGGCACGCCTGACGCCCGATCAGCTGGTCTGCGAAGTCATCATGCAGCCGCGCGAAACGGCCTTGCTGCGGGATGCGCAACAGCGCGGGTGCCGCGTGCACTACGGCGCCCCGATGCTGGCGGCGCAGATCGCCCTGATGGCGCGGTTCCTGGGCGTGCGCGGGCCGACGGCCGTGGCTTGAAGGAAGGGCCATGGCGGATTTCGATTTCATCATCGCGGGCGGCGGCACGGCCGGCTGCATCCTGGCCAATCGCCTGACGGCCGACGGCCGCCATCGCGTGCTGCTGATCGAAGCGGGCGAGGATGCGGCCAGCATGTGGGTCGGCATTCCCGCCGGTTTCAGCAAGCTGCTGGTGGACCCCCGCTTCAACTGGCGCTTCGCCACCGAGCCCGAGGAAAACACGCAGGGACGGGTGATCTCCGTGCCGCGCGGCAAGGGGCTGGGCGGGTCTACGCTGATCAACGGCGGCATCTATGTGCGGGGCCAGCGGCAGGACTACGATGCCTGGGCAGCGGCGGGCGCGACGGGCTGGGCCTATGCGGACGTCGAGCCTTATTTCCGCCGGCTCGAGCATTATGCGCAAGGCGGTGCCTTGCGCGGCAAGGACGGGCCGATGCATCTGACTCAGGTGCGTGAGCGCTATCCGGTGGCCGATGCCTTCATCGCCGCGGCGCGCGAAGACGGTCAGCCTCTCAACGAGGACTACAACGGCGAACGCCAGGAGGGCTTCGGCTACTACCAGGTGCTGCAGAAGGATGGCCGGCGTTGGAGCGCGGCCGACGGCTATCTGAAGCCGGCGCGCGGGCGCCCCAATCTGCGCGTGGAGTCCGACGCGCGCGTGTTGCGGCTGGTGTTCGAGGGCAAGCGTTGCGTCGGTGTGGTGTATCGCCAGCGGGGCCAGGATGTGACCGTGCGGGCCGCGCGTGAGACCTTGCTGTGCATGGGGGCGGTGCAGTCGCCGCAGATGTTGGAGCTGTCCGGCATTGGCGACCCGCAACGTCTGCAGGCGCTGGGGATCACGCTGGTGCAGGCGGCGCCGCAGGTGGGCGAGAACTATATCGATCACTACGCGACGCGCATGAACTGGCGGGTCAAGGGTACGGTTACCTTGAACGAGATGTCGCGTGGCTGGCGGCTGTTGCGTCAGGTAGGGCTTTACTATGCGGCGCGGCGCGGCATCCTTACCTTGGGGACGGGCCTGGTGCATGGCTTCATCAAGTCGCGACCGGAATTGGCTGAGCCCGACGTCCAGTATTTCTTCGTGCATGCCAGCTACGCCAACGCGGCCGAGCGTATCCTTGATCGCCACCCAGGCATGACGTTGGGAGTGGCGCAATTGCGGCCGGAATCTGTTGGCAGCATTCATGCCAGGACGCCGGATCCCGCCGACGCGCCCGCCATTCGGCCCAACTTCCTGGCCGCCCAGGTCGACCGCGATGCCTTGGTGCATGGCATGGAAGTGGCGCGCCGCATCGTTGGGCAACCCGCGATGGCGCCCTACGTGGAGGCCGAGACCAGTCCGGGCGCCGCGGTGCGCACGTACGACGACTGGCTGGCGTTCGCGCGGCAGAACGGCCAGACCATCTATCACCCCATCGGTACCTGCCGCATGGGCCAGGACGAGGCCGCGGTGACGGATCCGCAACTGCGTGTGCGTGGTGTAGAAGGATTGCGCGTGGTCGATGCGTCGGTGATGCCCAAGATGGTATCGGGCAATACGCAGGCCGCGGTGATGATGGTGGCGGAAAAGGCGGCGGATCTTATCCTGGGGAAGTAGGGAGGCCGGCATGCCGATAAACAGGCCTAGAATGGCGGCCATGAGGGGCGCGTGAGCGTCCTGCCGTATCAGGGGTTTGTTTTATGTCTGTACCGTTTGTACCGTCCTTGCCGTCCGATTCATCCGTGTCGACCGACGCATTCGAGCTGCTGCCCCAGGAGGGCGATGCGCGGCAATTGTTCATCCTGTTGCATGGCGTCGGCGCCACGCCCGCCAGCATGCGGCCGCTGGCCGAGGCCTTGCGTGCCTCGTTTCCGCAGGCGGCCATTCTGGCGCCGGCGGGTTTCGAGCCCTTTGACGGTGGGCAAGGCGACCACGGTGGACGCCAATGGTTTTCGGTGCGCGGTGTCGACGAGACCAACCGTCCGGCGCGCGTGGTGCAAGCCTTGCCGCCGCTGGTGGAATACATCCGCGCCAATCAAGCGCGTTTTCATCTTCTGCAAAGCGACACCGCCTTGGCCGGTTTCTCGCAAGGGGCGATCATGGCGTTGGAAGCCGTGGTGGCGCATGATGGCCTGGCTGGCAGGGTGCTGGCCTTCAGCGGCCGCTATGCCAGCGTGCCGCAATGGGCGCCGCAATACACCACCATCCACCTGCTGCATGGCGCCAGCGATACCGTCATGCCGGTAGCGCTGGCCGAACAGGCGCAAGCGCGCCTGAACGAGCTGCACGGCGACTCGACCATAGACGTGGCCACGCGGGTGGGCCATGAACTGCACCCGGCCCTGATCGCCCGCGCCATCGTGCGTTTGCAGACCTGCGTGCCGCTGCGCAGCTGGGAAGCCGCGCTAGGCCTGAACCAGCACCCACCCAGCGGCACCGTCATTCATTGACGCTGCGCCGAGCCAGGGACGACAGCATTCCCTGGCTTGGCCGGCGCGTCCTGTTCCCAGCCGCCGCCCAAGGCCAGGAAGACCTTGATCTGATCTTCCACCATTTCCGCTTGCGAGGCGGCCAGTGCACTTTCGTTATTGGCCAGCGTGCGCTCGGCATCGAGCACCGTCAGGTAGTCCGTTTTGCCGTACTGATACAGCTTGCGTGCCTGATCGGCCGCTTCGGTGCTCTGGTCGCGGGCAGCTTTCAATGCCTCGTCGCGGTCCAGCTCGCGGGCATAGATCGTCAGCGCGCTTTCGGTTTCGCGCAAGGCATTGAGCACGGTCGCGTCGAAGCGGGCATACGCTGCCTTGGTGCTGGCCTGGGCTTCGGCGATGCGGGCCTGGACGGCGCCGGTGTTGGGTATCGTCCACGAGATCAGGGGACCAAGGCTGTAGCCGAAGCTGCCGCGGCTGGCGAATTGATCCAGGAAATACCCGGAGTCGGCGGACAGTCCCAGGGTGATCTTGGGATAGAGGTCGCCCGTGGCCACGCCGATGCGCGCGGTGGCACCGGCCAGCGCGCGTTCTGCTTCCCGTATATCGGGACGGCGGCGCAGCAGGGCCGCGCCGTCGCCGACCGGGATGGGCTGCTTCAGTGCCGGTGCTGCCGCGCACTGCGCCAACTGCCGCGGAAATTGGTTGGGCGTTTCGCCCGTCAACGTGGCAAGTCGATACAAGGCCACGCGGCGCTTGGCTTCGAGCGGCGGCAGGGCCGCGCGCAACTGCTCCAGCTGGCCACGCGCACGCGTGACGTCCAGCGAGGTGCCGCGGCCCAGGTTCTGCAGCTTTTCATTGGCCTTGACGGACTCACTCTGCACGTCCACCGAGTGCTGCGCCGACTTGACCTGCATGCCGGCCGTGCATGCGGTGGCATAGGCCAGGGCGGTTTGCGCGGCGATGTTGGCGCGCATGGCGTCGTAGGCGGCCTGCACGGATGCCTGATCGGCGTCGGCGGCTTCGATGGCGCGGCGGATCTGGCCGACCAGATCGACCGTGTACGAGACGCCGGCGCCCATGCTGTAGAACCACTCGCTGGGAGGATCGACGCCAGGCGCCAGTTCTTCGAAGCCCGAAGGATGGCCGAAGTAGGGCTTGGCGTTGACGTTGAACGAGGGCTGGGTAGCCGCTTGCGCCTGGCGCGTGGCGGCCGCCGCGCGTTCCATGTTCGCCGCCGCCACGCGCAGGTCCGTATTGGCTTCCAGGGCTTTGGTGATCAGCGCGTCGAGCTGCGGATCGTCGTACAGGCGCCACCATTTGCCGGGCACCGCATTCTGGGCGAAGGCGGCGTTCTGCGCACCGCTGAATGGCGCGGCGGCTTCAGGACGATTCACGGCGGCGTCCGTAGGCACTTTGTAGTCGGGGCCGACCGTGGTGCAGCCGGCCAGGGCGACGGCCACGGCGAGCACCGAGAGTTTGGGAAGATGAGGAATACGCATGGCGGGACTCTTGAATTACGAGCGCGGCGCCGGGGTGTGCGTCGTGGCAGGGGTGGAAGCTGGCGGTGTCGCGGAGGGGACGGCAGGGTTTGCGGGTGGCGTCGCGACCGGCGTTGTCGCGGAAGCCGGCGTGGATGCCGCCCCAGCGGCGTTGTCGCCCTGGGCATTTTCCTGCACGACCACGGTCGCGGTTTGGCCGGACACCAGGCGCACGCCGGCGGGCACCTCGTCGATGTGTATGCGCACGGGAATGCGCTGCGCCAGCCGTACCCAGTTGAAGTTGGGGTTCACGTAAGGCAGCATATTGGCGCTGGTGCCGCGGTCACGGTCGGCGATGCCCAGGGCGATGCTGTCGACGTGGCCCTGGATGTTGCGGGCTTCGCCCATCAGTTGAACCGACACGCGGTCGCCCACCTTGATGCGCGGCAGTTTGGTTTCCTCGAAGTAGCCTTCGACGTAGAACGAGTTCGAATTCACGAAAGCCATGACACCGCGGCCGGCGGCGGCGTAGGCGCCAACATGCAAGTCCAGGTTGGTGATGCTGCCATCGGCGGGGGCCAGCACGCGGCTGCGCTGCAGGTTGAGCTTGGCGATGTCCAAGGCCACCTTGGCTTGCGCCAGTCCGGCCTCGGCCTGTTCGACCTTGGTCTGGCTTTGCTCACGCGCTTCCGCCGACACCAGTTGCCCCAGCTCGCGGTTACGGCGGGCATCGCGCTGAGCCTGGTCGCGCGCCACGCTTTGCGAGGCAACCGCGGCCTGGGCCTGATCCAGCGCCAGTTGATAGCGTGCGCGGTCGATGTCGAACAACACGTCGCCCTTCTTCACGGTCTGGTTGTCCCGCACCGGCACCGCGGTGACCAGGCCGGACACGTCCGGCGCGATCTGCACGACGTCGGCGCGCACGCGGCCATCACGGGTCCACGGTTCGACTTCGTAGTGATCCCACAACTGCCAGCCGGCATAGGCCGCGGCGACGACGACCACGGTCGTCACGGCGAAGCGGGCCAAAGCGGCGGGGCGTAATGCGGAAGGGAGCTTCATGATGCTATCTCGAGAAAATATGCGGTGAAATCAGGACGACGCCGTACAGCAGCACGACATACAAGGCGAGATCGAACAAGGCCGGGTGCCACACCACGCGATACATGCCGATGCGGGCCAGAATGCGGCGCACGATCCAGGACACGCCCAGCGTGAGGAATGCCAGGACCAGCAGCCAGGGCATGAAGATGCCGTAGATATTGAATTCGCCAATCATGATGCGGACGGGACGTCAGGGGTTGCGGAAGGCGCCGCTGCCAGCACCGGTTGATAGGCCGGGGCCTGCGGGAACAGCGAGCGGCGCAGGCCGACCAAAGCCACGATGGCGCGGTGGCGCGGCACGCAGGGCGCGGCGCCGTTCACGCGTTCCAGCGCATAGTCGATTTTCCGCAGCACGCCTTCACGCCGTTCGGCCGTGCCCGCCGCCCGTGCCCGGAAGCACGCCGCGAGGCCATCCAGCACTGGACGGATCGCGACATCCACGACGGGTAGTTCCTGGCGGGCGCGTTGCAGTTCCGCGATTTCGTTGCCGATTCGCAGATCGAGCAGGGTGTCTTCTTCCACCGGCTCGCTGTCCTTGGTGCGTTCGGCCAGGCGGGTATGCAGCAGGCCGATGCGGTCCAGCATGCGCACGGTGAAGCTGGCGCGCGCGGGCGGCCCGTCAGCGCCGGCCATGCTGGCCAGTTCTTTCCAGTTGGCTTCCTGGATGCGGCGCGCGCTATATTCGGCGCTGATCTTGCGGAACAACGCGGCGATGATAGCCGCCACGGCCACGCCGATGTTCTGCGCGATGGTGCTGTCGATGAAGGAGACCAGGTCGGCGGTGTTGGTGTCGTGCAGGGCCAGCGTGCCGGTCCAGCCGAACAGCATGGCCATGGCTTTGCCGAACGTCGTCGGCCGCGCCATGAAGATGCCCAGGATGAAGGCGGTCGGGAAGATGGTCAGCGCCACCATCTCGAAGGAATGCAGGGCGGGCAGGATGCCAAGCAGGTAGATGGCCGAGATGGGAATGGACAGCGTGATGTAGGTGAGGAACTCCATGATGCCCGGCACAGGGTTGTCCTGCGTGGCGAAGAAGCAGCTGAAGATGACGGCGAACAGGGCAGCGTTGGCGCCATACGTCCAGGCGGTGCCGATCCAGAAGGCACAGCACGCGGCCAGGGCAAAAGCGGCCGCCAGTGCCGACAGCAGGGCGATGCCGTGGTCGTGATGCAGGGCACGGTTGGACGTGATGGGCATGCGCGGCATGGGCGGCGGCGCGCCGTTCAAGCCGGCCTGGATGTCGCGGCGCAACGCCAGGCCTTCTTCGAAGTGGTCGACCATTTCGCGCAGGCGGGTGCACAGGCTGACCAGCAGCATGGTATTCCAGTCCGAGCCGGCGTCCACGGCGGGCATCACGTCGGTGATGCGGCGGCGCAGCGCGGCGGCGGTGGCACGGTTGGCGTCGTCGCCGCTGCTGCGGCCCGCTTCGGTCCAGGCGGCGATGTCGCCGAGCAAGGGCTCCAGATCGGGTGGCAAGGGAGCACCGCTGGCGCGCAAGGTGCGCAGGCGGTCTTCCAGCGATGACACGATGGGCGTAAGGCCGGCCATGCGGTCCTGCATGGCGGTGATGGAGCGCGCCGTCCAGCGGATGTTGCCGGTGTCGAAGGGGACGTGGGTGGACAGCAGGCGCAGCTGGGTGATGTCGTTGGCGATGGCGCGGCGTTCGCGTGCGGTGCGGGCCTTGGGGTCGCCCCGCAATACCGCCTGTACCCACAGGCGGGCATCGCGCACGGCGGCGTCCAGGCGATTCATCACCACGGGGGCGATGCCGCGCGGCAGGATCAGGCTGTGCACGAGCGTGGCGCAGATGATGCCCAGGCTGATTTCTTCCACGCGGGTCAGGGCCGTGTCGAACACAGTGGCGGCGTTGGTGACGCTGGGCAGGGCGATCATGCCCGCGGTGTAGCCGGCCAGCATGAACATATAGGATCGTGGCGTGCGGTCCAGCACGGCGATGTAAAGGCAGACGCCGACCCACAATGCCAGCGCGCCCACCATCAGCACGGGGTAGGCGGACAGCCTAGGCACGGCGAACACCATGGCCGTGGAGCCGATGAAGGTGCCGCCCAGGCGGAAGATCGCCTTGGAACGCACGGCGCCGGCCCAGTTCTGCGACACGATGTAGGCGGTGGTCACCGACCAGAACGGGCGTTGCAGGTCGATCATCAACGACAGGTATAAGGCCGCCATGGCCGCGACATAGGCCTTGAGCGAGAACAGTACCTCGTCGCCGGTGGGCGCTTTCATGGCTGCTGCTCCGTGTGTGGCGGATCCTCGTCGCCGGCAGCAATGTTTGCGCCCGGGGCCGTGCTGCCCGGCGTGACGACGGCAGGCACTGGCTCGTAGGCGGTGCCGGGTTCGGATTGGTGGTGGGCCAGGGAGGATTTCAAACCTTCGAACACACGCAGGCAGGCGTCCAGGTCGTCGGGCGCGATGCTGGCGAACAGGCGGCGGCGCAGGTGCACGAGCATGGTTTCGACTTGCTCGCGCAGATCGTTGCCGGCTTGCGTCAGGTGCAGCGTCTTGGCGCGGCGGTCCAGCGGGTCTTCGCGGCGTTCGATCAGGCCGGCGGCGACCAATTGGTCCAGCACGCGGACCAGGGAAGGGCCTTCCACGCCCATGGCTTCGGCCAGCACCCCTTGGCGCACACCGTCGCCCAGGCGGCCGGCGGTGATCACGGGCCACGCCGTGGCCTGCGACAGGCCGTAATCGGCCAGGGCCTTGTCGGCCGCGGCGCGGTAGGCGCGATGGATCACCATCAAATGGGCCGTAAGGGCCATGAGGCGGGAGTCGGCTGGAGTGTTCATAAAGCTGATTATAGGTTAATTATTAGTATCCTATCAATTAGCTTTTTATCGAATTCTGAGAAATTGCTGAATTTGGGGGACAGGGAGGGGGAGATGGCCGCCCTGCGGGCGACCATCATTTTTTGCATTTGTGGCCGGGCACGCTGAGGGGCATGGCCAGCGCGAGGCCGTCAGGGGGGAGATTTCAGTGCACAGCGCTGCGGCAGGCGGCCGAGGGCTGCGGTCAGGAGCGTGAGATTTCGGTGCGAAGTGCGGCGGCAGGCGGCGGAGGGCTACCGCCTGGAGCGCGAGATTTCGGTGCGTAGCGCGGCAGCAGGCGGCGGAGGGCTACTGCCTGGAGCGTGAGATTCCGGTGCTTAGCGCGATGGCAGGCGGCCGGAGGCTGCCGCCCGGAGCGATGGCCGCCGTGGAGGGGCCTCGTCCGGGAAGCGCAATGATCATTGCAAGGCGGCGTTGGCCTTGGCGTTCAGCTTGGTTTTGAACAACCAGTCGCGGTAATCGTCCAGATCGCCGTCGAAGGGCTCGACCTTGCCGTCGGCCACGATGACGAACTGGTCGGTGGTGGCGCGCAGCAGGTGGCGGTCGTGGGACACCAGCATCAACGTGCCCTCGAACTGCGCCAGCGCGACGGTCAGCGCTTCGCGCGTTTCCAGATCCAGGTGGTTGGTCGGTTCGTCCAGCAGCAGCAGATTCGGCCGCTGCCACACGATGAGCGCCAGGGCCAGGCGCGCTTTTTCCCCGCCGGAGAAGGGCGCGATACTGCTGGTCGCCATCGCCCCCGCGAAGTTGAATCCGCCCAGGAAGTTGCGCAGCTCCTGCTCGCGCACACCAGGCGCCGCCTTGATCATGTGCCACAAGGGCGACTCATCATGGCGCAGCATCTCGACCTGATGCTGGGCGAAGTAGCCGATCGACAGGCCCTTGCCGAAAATCGCCTCGCCGCCCAGCGCCTGCAATTCACCGGCGATGGTCTTGATGAAGGTGGATTTGCCCGCGCCATTCACGCCCAGCAGTCCAATACGCTGGCCGCCCTGCAGCGAAAAATTGATGCCGTTGATGATGATCTTGTCGGTGCCGCCGTCATCCGCGGCCGGGTAGCCCGCCTTGACCTCATCCATGCGCAGCAAGGGATCGGGCGAGCGCTGTGGTTCGCGGAACTCGAAGGAGAATTCCGCCGCCGCCCGCAGGGGCGCCAGTTCTTCCATCTTCGACAGCGCCTTGATACGGCTTTGCGCCTGGCGCGCCTTCGAAGCCTGCGCCTTGAAGCGGTCAATGAAGGACTGCAGGTGCGCGCGCTGGCGCATCTGCTTTTCCATGGCGCCTTGCGCCAGTTCCAGTTGCGCGGCGCGCTGGCGTTCGAATGCGGAATAGTTGCCCGCATAACGCTTCAGTTTGCGCTCGTCCACGTGGACCACCACGTTGACCACTTCATCCAGGAAGTCGCGATCGTGCGAAATCACCAGCAGCGTGCCTGGATAGCGCTTCAACCAGTCTTCCAGCCACAAGATCGCGTCCAGGTCCAAGTGGTTGGTGGGCTCGTCCAGCAACAGCAGTTCGGACGGGCACATCAGCGCTTGCGCCAGGTTCAGCCGCATCCGCCAGCCACCCGAGAAGCTGGTCAGGGGCTGATCCATCTGCGCCATCGAAAAACCCAGGCCGGTCAGCAATTGTTCCGCGCGCGACCGTACGGTGTAGGCGTCGGCGTCGGCCAGCGCCCCATACAGCTCGCCGATCAGCAGGCCGTTTTCGGGCGTATCGGGGGCGGCCTCCACCTCGGCCAGCCGGGCTTCCAGCCGCCGTAAGGCCACGTCGCCATCGATGGCGTAGTCGATCGCCGAACGTTCCAGCGCCGGCGTTTCCTGCGCCACATAGGCCACGCGCCAGTTGGGCGGGTAGCTCAGGTCCCCCTGGTCGGCGTGCAGTTCGCCGCGCAACAAGGCGAACAGGCTGGACTTGCCCGCGCCGTTGGCGCCGATAAGGCCGATCTTGTCGCCGGGGTTGAGGATGAGGTCGACTTTGTCCAGCAAGGGCTTTACGCCTCTTGCCAGGGAGACTTGCTGAAAACGGATCATGCAGGGAGGGGCCGCGAGGGGCAGAGGGGAGGTGATGCCGCAAACCGGCGGGCGCAAGGATAACCGATTCAGGCTTCAGAGGTTCGTCACCTGCCTGCTCCCTATCGCTGGCGGCTCATCCCGCTACGTAGGGATGAGGCTGTCCGCGCCCCGTGGCCAAGGGGCAGCGGAGCCGCAGCTGGCGGCGGGCGCTACTGCTGCTTGTCCAGCCCGATTTTCTTCACGATCTCGCCATAGCGCGCGAACTCGGCGCTTACGAAGGCGCCGAACGCCGCGCCATCCTTATAGACCAGCGGGGTGTCGAGCTTGGCTACCGCGTCCTGGTAGGCCGGCGTATGGACCGCCTTGTCGCAAGCGGCTTCCAGCTTGCCGCGCACGTCTCGCGGCAAGCCTTTCGGCGCAATCAGCCCGCCCCAGACCGAAAACGTGATCGGATAACCGAGTTCTTTCACCGTGGGGACGTCCGGATAGCCCTGCAGGCGGGTCTCGCTGAACAGGGCAATGGGGCGCAGCTTGTACTGCCGCGAGACGGTCGGGGTTTCGTCGAAGATGTCGATCTGCCCACCCATCAGGCCGGTGACCATCTCGCCGGAGCTTTTATAGGGCACGTGCAGGGCGCTGGCGCCGGCCGCGTCCATCAGTCCTTGCATGGACAGGTGCAACACCGTGCCGGTGCCGGACGAGCCATAGTTGAGTTTGCCGGGTTTTTTCTTCGCGTCGTCGATCACGTCCTGCAAGGTGTTCCAGGAGGAGTCGGGCTTGACCATCATCATCAGCGGCACGTTGTAGGTTCCGCAGATGTGGTCGAAGCTATCCGGCGTGTAGCCGGTGTTGCGGATCGCCGGCTGAATGGCTTCCGGTCCCACCACGCTGAGTCCCAAGGTGTAGCCGTCATGGGCCGCACGCGCGAGCTCGGCCATTCCTATCGCGCCCCCCGCGCCCGCCTTGTTCTCGATGACCACGCCTTTGCCAAGGACGTCGGTCAGCGACTTCTGCAGGATGCGCGCCATGATGTCGGACGTGCCGCCCGGTCCGAAGGGCACGATCATCGTAATGGGGCGGGAGGGGAAATCGTCCTGCGCCTGCGCCGTACCGGCAACGCAGGTGGCTGAGAAAAGCACGGCGCTGGCATGGCGCAATGCACGCAGGCGGGTCGCGCGCGGGAACAGGCGCAAGGGTGTCATGGTGGGGTCTCCGGTGTTTTAGTTTTGGCTGAGGGTGGTAGACGTTCAATAAACCGTGCTACTGAACTCACGCGCCAGGTCGGGCTTGATGGCCTGCACGAAAGCGGTGGCTTGCCGCATCATCATTCCCATGTCCGATGCCACGGCGACGAAGCGGTAGCCCAGCGCCAGGAATTTGCTGACGACTTCGGGGGTCGGGCCGACGATCCCGCAGGGAATGCCGATGGCCTGGCAACGGCGCGCCACGTCCTGTATCACGGCCATGACGTCGGGATGCGTGATGTTGCCGATATGGCCCATGTTCGCCGACAAATCGCCCGGCCCCAGAAAGAAGGCGTCGACGCCCGGAACCGCGGCGATCTTCTCCAGGTTCTGCACGGCCGCGGGCGTTTCCAGCTGGATGATGGTGAACACCGAGTCGTTAGCCCGTTCACCATATCCTGCCGCGGTGCCATATCCGCTGGCTCGATGGACAGCGGCGAATCCGCGGATGCCCAGCGGCGGGTATTTCGAATAGGCGACCGCTTGCGCGGCCTGTTCGGGCGAGTCGATGAATGGGAACATCAACGTGCCCGCGCCCATGTCCAGCGCGCGCTTCACGGCCACGGCATCGTTGGCGGGCAGCCGAACGATGGGGCAAGCCGAAGTGCCTGCTATAGCCTGCAGTGTGCACAGGGTGTCCCTGGCATCCATGGGCACGTGCTCCAGATCGACCAGCAGCCAGTCGAAGCCGGCGCGGCCCATGGCCTCGGCCGTGCTGGTGGTGCCGGACATCAGCCAGGTGCCCAGCGGCACCTCGGGCTGCGAAAGGCGTTGGCGAAACGGATTGACGAGCAGATCGTGGTTGGCGGTCATAAAATCCTTGCAGGTGAAGAAGTGAAGTGAGGCGGCTCATTGGTCGCGCGCCCCCGTCATGGCGAAGGTCCCGGGTGACGTCCCCCGGTCAGTAAATGGGCGGTTCGGGGGTTGGTTCAGCGCCTTGCAGTACGGCGAAATCGCAGCCCTCGTGCGCCTGCGTGACCTGCTGCTGATAGAGCCGGGCGTAACCCCGCGCATAGGCGGCGGGTGGTGCCTTCCACGCGGCGCGGCGCGCTTGCAGTTCGGTTTCCGAAACGTCCATGTTCAGGCTGCGCGCGCCGATGTCCAGCGTGACGACATCGCCCGTGCGCAGCAGCGCCAGCGGGCCGCCCACCGCGGACTCCGGCGAGATGTGCAGCACGCAGGTGCCGTAGTGGGTTCCGCTCATCCGCGAGTCCGACAGGCGCAGCATGTCACGCACGCCCTGGCGCAAGAGTTTTTTGGGGATGGGCAGGTTGCCCCACTCGGGCATGCCGGGCGCGCCGACGGGGCCGCCATTGCGCAGCACCAATACCGTGTTGGCGTCGACGTCCAGGTCAGGGTCGGCCATGGCTGCAAGCATGGCTTCGTTGGAGTCGAACACCAGTGCGCGTCCGCTGTGGCGCAGCAAGGCCGGCGTGGCCGCGGAAGGCTTGACGACAGCGCCTTCCGGACACAGGTTGCCGCGCAACACGGCCAGCGCCATGCCGGCTTCGGGGCACTCCTGGGTGGCCGCGATCAAGGGCCGCGCGGGATCGCGGATGACATCATCGTCCTGACAATGCAGGCCAGCGATATTGGCCTGCAAGCTGCGGCCTGTCACGGTCATTGCGTCCAGCGCCAGGTGCGCGTGCAGCTTGTTCAACAGGGCGGGCAGGCCCCCCGCATAGTAGAAATCCTCCATCAGGCGGTCGCCGGAGGGAAACAGATTGGCCAGTACGGGTACCTGCCGGGCGATGGCGTCCAGGTCATCGAGGTCCAGCTTCAGGCCTGCCCGGCCAGCCATGGCGGGCAGGTGCACGGCCGCGTTGGTGGACCCGCCCAGCGCCATATAGGCCACGATGCCGTTGCGCAGCGAATCCTGCGTCAGCAGGCGGGATGGCCGCAGGTCTTCCCAGACCATGTCGACGACACGGTTGCCGCATGCCCAGGCCATGCGCGTGTGGGCGGCGTCCATGGCCGGTATGCTGCTGGCACCGGGCAGGGACAGGCCCATGGCCTCGACGATGGACGTCATGGTGCTGGCCGTGCCCATGGTGTTGCACGTGCCAGATGTGCGGGTCATCTTGGATTCCAGCGTGATCCATTCCGGCTGGCCGATGTTGCCGGCCGCATACTCGTCCCAATACATGCGGGTATGCGTGCCCGCGCCCACCTGCCGTCCTTTGTAGCGGTCGTTCAGCATGGTGCCGGCCGGGCAATAGATGACCGGCAGGTCCATCGACAGGGCACCCATGATCAGGCCAGGTGTGGTCTTGTCGCAGCCACCCATCAACACCGCGCCGTCCAGGGGCAGGCTGCGCAGCAATTCCTCGGCCTCCATGGCCAGCAGGTTGCGGTACATCATGGTGGTCGGCTTGACCATGACTTCCCCCAGGCTCATGGCCGGCAACTCCATGGGATAGCCGCCTGCCTGCAGCACGCCGCGCTTCACGGCGGCCGCTCGCTCGCGCAGATGCGCATGACAGGGTGAGAGGTCGCTCCATGTGTTCAGGATGCCGATCACCGGCCGGCCCATGAACTCGTCGCGGCTCAGGCCCTGCTG
The DNA here is from genome assembly GCF_021325795.1 of Bordetella sp. LUAb4. Classification (GTDB taxonomy): domain Bacteria; phylum Pseudomonadota; class Gammaproteobacteria; order Burkholderiales; family Burkholderiaceae_B; genus Bordetella_C. The sequence continues at coordinate 221,498 of NZ_JAHPZX010000007.1, forward strand.
CTGCATGCGCTGCCGGTGGGCGAAGCCGCGGATATTGTCGGTGGCGAACCACTTCTGGCTGCGCAGGTCTGCCAGGGTCTTGCGCTTTGCTTCGGACATGCCTTATTCCATTCTGATATTGGCGCGCTTGACCAGGTCGCCCATGGCGGCGTAGTCCTTGCGCAGAAGTGCGTCGAACTGCGCGGGCGTCGACGAGAGGACTTCGTAGCCCTGCGCGGTCAGGTTGCGGCGGAATTCGGGATTGCCCAGTACCGACCCCATGCGGGCGGACAATTCCTCGACGATGGCGGCGGGCGTGCCGCGTCGTACGAGAGTCCCGTTCCAGACCACGGATGTGGCGTCGGGCACGCCACTTTCCCGCAGCGTGGGTACGTTCGGCAGCAAAGGCGAGCGCTTGTCGTCCGCAATGGCCAAGGCGCGCAGCTTGCCGGCCTGCACCAGCGGCACAATGGCCGGCAGGTTGTGGAACATCATGGGGATGCGTCCGCCCAGCAGATCGTTCAACGCTTCGGGGCCCCCTTTGTAGGGGATGTGCAGCAGTCGAATGGAGGCGCGCAACTGGAACAGCTCGGCGGCCATATGCATGGTGTTGCCGATGCCGGCCGAGCCATATTCCAACTTGCCCGGCTGCTGGCGCGCCGCCGCGATCAATTCATCGAGGGTGCGGTAGGGGGTGTCGGCGCCGACCACCAGCACGTTGGGCATGCGGTGCGTAAGCGTGACGGGCTGCAGGTCATCGAGCACGGAATAGCCCATGGACGGGTAGATGTGCGGGTTGATGGCGAGCGTGCTGGTGGACCCCAGCAGGAAGGCGTAGCCGTCGGCCGGCATGCGCCGCGCCACATAGGCCGAACCGATGTTGCCGTTGGCGCCGGCGCGATTCTCGATGATCACGGATTGATGCACGGCATCGCCGAGCCACTGCGCGAAGGGCCGGGCGAACTGGTCCGCGGCGCCGCCGGGCGGGTAGGGCACGACGAAGGTCAGGGGCTTGTCCGGATAGAGAGCCTGGGCGAAGGCCGGGCGGACAGGGGTCGCACAAGCGGTGGCACAGACGAGGCCAGCCGCGGCGCGTGTGAATTCACGTCGGTTCATGCATGTCTCCTCCTTTTTTCCAGGCCTCTTTCGCAGGGCCGTCGTCTGGAAGGTACCGGTACCATTTTTCGATGAAGATGTCCCGAGAGAATATTTGGTACCGGTACCATCGGTTGCCGGGAAGTCTATAATGCGTGCCTTCGCGCCGTCAACCGCAACGGCGCATTGCAGGGACTATCTTTGGCTAGCAGCAAGGCACACGCACAGATAACCGAGCAGGCCATACCCGCCGGCCGGCGCAAGATCGCGGCTTACACCATCCATGATGTCGCGGCGCTGGCAGGCGTTGCCTCGATCACGGTTTCCCGCTTCTTCAACAGTCCGGACAAGGTGTCGCCGAAGCTGCGCGCGCGCATCGAGGCGGCGGTCGCGCAGACCGGTTTCGTTCCCAGCCAGGTAGCTGTCGGCCTGGCGTCGGCGCATTCCAAAGTGGTATGCGCGGTCATTCCCAGTATTGCCAATTCCGTGTTCTCCGAGTCGGTCCAGGGCATGTCCGACGCGTTGAATTCGTCCGGATACCAGTTGCTGCTGGCAAGCAGCAACTATTCCATGGCGCAGGAAGAAAGCGCGGTGTGTGCTTTTGCCGGCTGGCGGCCAGCGGCCATGATCCTGACCGGACCCACGCATAGCGAGCGGGTCGATGCCGTCATGCGCGCCGCATCGTTTCCCGTGGTCGAGACGTGGGATGTGCGGCCGAACCGGCCATTTCATCAGGTGGGTTTTTCGCACGACCAGGTCGGGTATGACCAGACGATGCATTTGCTCGAACAGGGGCTGCGGCGCATCCGTTTCATCAGGACAGGCCTGCCGGAAGACTTCCGCGCGCAGCAGCGCGCGTTGGGGTATGCACGGGCGATGGCAGGGCGGGGATTGCAGCCCGATATCGTGACGCCCGCGGAGCAGGATCCTTTCGAGGCCGGGGCGCAGGCGATGGCGCGGTTCAGTCTGGAGTCCGCACGACGCCGTCCGCAGGGAATCATTTTCGCCAACGACAACATGGCCGCGGGCGCCATTCTGGATGCGCCGCGGCGCGGCCTGTCGCTGCCGCAAGATTGCGCCATGGTGGGCTTTGGCGACTTCCCCTTGGCCAGGCGGCTGACGCCGGCGTTGACCACCGTGCATCCAGGACGCTACGAAATCGGCCGCAGGGCTGCCCAGCTGGTGCTGCGCTTGATCCAGAATCCGGACGAGGCCGCCGCCGCGCTGGCACACCCTGAATCCCATATGATCGCAACTGAATTCAAGGTGCGCGCCAGCTCCATGATTGCCAAGTGAGGCTGCCAAAGCAAGGTTGCCAGTGCGGTTGCCAGGTGACGTTGCCAAGTGTGTTGCCAAGTGTGTTGCCAAGTGACGTTGCCGTGCGCGATGGCGGCTGGCACCTCCGGCGCATCCTGGGCCGCGCTGGCGATCTCCGGACGCCACCCGCCGGGGTATGTCCGAATCGACCAGGCAGTGCTTAAAAAATCATTGGCCTAGGATGCCGCGATGCAGCAAAATCACGGGCTGCCGATTTTGCCGGCATGAAAATCCATCCTTGAATCTCGCTTTGGAAATTATGGACACGCCCGTCGCCGTACCGCCGAATGCCTTTCACCTTGCCTTGAATGTGTTGGATCTGAATGAAGCGCGCCGCTTTTATGGCGACGCCTTGGGCTGCAGGGAAGGGCGCAGCACGGACACGTGGGTGGATTTCGATTTCTTCGGCCATCAGTTGTCGCTGCATCTGGGCGAACCGCTCAAGACCGCGCGTACTGGCAAGGTGGGCGACAAGCTGGTGCCCATGCCGCATTTCGGCCTGGCCCTGATGCTGCCGCAATGGCAGGCCCTGGCCGAGCGCCTGAAGGCCAGCGGCCAGATCGATTTCGTGCTGGCGCCGCAGGTGCGTTTCGAAGGCGAGCCGGGCGAGCAATGGACCATGTTCTTCATGGACCCATTCGGCAACCCCATCGAGGTGAAAGGCTTCCGTACCCTGGAAGCGCTCTACGCGATTTGACGGCGCGCGGGTCTTAGCGCCCGCTGAAGCGCGGCTTGCGTTTTTCGGCGAAGGCCGCCTTGCCTTCGCGGTAGTCTTCGCTGTCGTAGCAAGCCCCGATCAGCGCATGCGCGGCGCCCATATCGCGCTCTTCAGGGGCTTTCTCCAGCTCCAGGAAAACCCGCTTCAGCGCCTTGATGGTCAGCGGCGCGTTCTCCGCGATCGATTCCGCATACTGGCGCACGCGCTCTTCCAACCCCGCCGCCGGCACCACTTCGTGCACCAGTCCCGCAGCCAGCGCTTCGGCGGCGTCATAGCGGCGCCCGGTGAAATACAGGTCGCGCGCGCGGCTGCTGCCGATGAGACGATTCAGGCGGATCTGGCCTTGATAGCCATAACCCAGTCCCAGCTTGACCGCCGGAATGGCAAAGACCGAATCGTCGGAACAGATGCGGATGTCGCAGCTGGCGGCGTAGTCCATGCCGCCACCCATGCAATAGCCTTTGATCATGGCGACGGTCGGTTTGGAACACTGATAGACCGCGTCGTATGAACCTTGGCTGATCGCTTGGTATTTGCTGTTTTCTTCCGGATTCGCGCGCACGGCATCGAAGTTGGAAATATTCGAGCCGGCGATAAAGGAACGGTCGCCCGCGCCCGTGACGATGACGACACGAATATCAGGATCGGCGTCGAAGTCCGCCATGATGGGCGCGACAGCCGCGGACATTTCCAGCGACACGGCATTGTGTTTTTCCGGATGATTGAAAATCAGCCAGCCGATGGCGCCGGTTTTGCGGGAAAGGATGTGCTTAGAGGTCGTCATTGGACGTTCCAGGTTCAATTGGTATGAAAGCTGCCGTGCACGCGGCGCGCAGGGCAGTGGGCATGGGCCGCGGCCGCTTGTCCTGCCGGTCGACCCAAACCCAGGTGATAGCGGCCGTGGCGTAGTGACGCTCGTCTGGGCACCCGTTCGAGTCCTTGTTAGAGTCTCCATTCGAGTCCCCGGTCCGGCCGCCGTTCTGCCCTGCGTCCCCGGTGTCGCGTAGATCGAAGATCAGGCCGACGCTGCTGTTGCCGATGTGGCCACAATGCAGCGTCACGGCCAGGCAGGTGGGATAGCCGATGGGGGCGTGATAGGTGCAGGCCTGGCTGACGACGACGGACATCAGCGCTGGCGCGCACCGCTGCAGCGCCAAGCGGCCGGACCACTGCATGCGGGCTTCCTCCACATACGCGAGGAGAGTGGCGTTGTTCACGTGCCCATCCGCGTCCAGGTCGCCCCAGCGGACGTTCACGTGCGCGATATGCAGCGGTGCCGATAACGGACCGCCGTCGTCGATGATCTTCAGCATGTCAGGCCTTGCCAGGAAGCGTGTGGGAAGAGGCGGACGGCTAGTCGCGGACGGCTAGTCGCGGATGGCCAGTCGCGGACGGCTGGCAACACGCGGAGCGGCGCCCCTCAGATCACGCCGTCCTGCCGCAAGTGTGCGATGTCTTCCTCTGTATAGTCCAACTCGCGCAGCAATGCGTCGGTGTCGTCGCCACGGTCCGGTGCCGCGCTGCGCATCTGGCTGGGCGTGCGGCTGAGGCTGAATGGCTGCCCCACCATTTCCACTTCCCCCAGCCGGCGATGCTGGACCGGGGTGGCAATGCCCAGGTGCTGCACCTGCGGATCAGCGAATACCTCGTTCATGCGGTTGATGGGGCCCGCCGCGACCTGGCCTTCCTCCATGCACGCCATCCACTGCGCGGTGGTGCGCTGGCGCGTCAGTTCGCACAGTTCGGCGTTCAGGCCGTCGCGATGGTCGGACCGCCCTTGCTCGGTGCTGTATTCCTCGCGTTCCATCAGTTCGGGCACACCCATGGCGTTGACCAGGCGCCGGAACATGGCCTGCTCACCCGCCGCGATGTTGATGTAGCCGTCGGCGGTGGGATAGACCCCTGTAGGGATGGACGTCGGGTGGTTGTTACCGGGTTGCCCCGGGATCTCCTTGAGGAACAGCCAACGCGCGGCCTGGAAATCGCACATCGCGATCATCGCCTGCAGCAGCGAGACCTGCACCCATTGCCCCTGGCCGGACACCTCGCGTTCCAGCAGTGCTGTCATGATGGCCATGGCGGCATAGATGCCCGCACCGGTGTCCGCCACGGCGATACCGGTGCGCATGGGTCCGTGCGCCGGATCGCCAGTGATGGACATCAAGCCGCCCATGCCCTGCACGATGTGGTCGAAGCCAGGGCGTTTGGCATATGGCCCGTCCTGGCCGAAGCCGGAAATGCTGGCGTACACGATGCGCGGATTGATGGCCTTCAGGGTCTCGTAGTCGATGCCCAGACGAAACTTGACGTCGGGGCGGAAGTTCTCGGCGACCACGTCCGCTTCCTTGACCAAGCGCAGGAAAATCTCCCGGCCTTTGGGGTCCTTGAGATTGATCGTCAGGGACCGCTTGTTTCGATGCAGGTTCTGGAAGTCTGGTCCGTCGCGCAGGCCGCCCCAGCCGTCGCTGACCTCCATGTATTCCGGGCTTTCGATCTTGATGACGTCCGCGCCCCAATCGGCGAATTGGCGGATGCATGTGGGGCCGGCGCGTACCCGTGTCAGGTCCAGGATGCGGAAGCGCTTGAGCGGGCCTTCGCGTTGTCCTTGATCGGCGGGCATGGGGAATTCAGTTTGCGCATGCACTTTGTTTCTCGCTTTCTTCGATGGCGGAAGAGGGGGGCTGCCGGCGTGAGGACGTGGCATCCAGGTTCACGATCAGGCTGCCGCTGTCGTCGACGTCGACGGTGGCGTGTTGCGGAACGATGAGCGTCGATGAGGCCTCCTGCACGATGGCCGGGCCGTGGAAGGTCTGGCCGCAGCGCAGGGCGCCACGTTCATAAACCGGGACGTCGGCGTAGTCCTTGATCCCGGGCAGGTACATGCGGCGCGTACCGCGCGTGGCGCCGGCGGCCGAGATGGCCCCAGTGTCCACTTGTAGATCGCCTTCGCCGCCGCCCGCGGCCAGCGCGGCGCGCAGGTTGATGATTTCGATGTCGCCGCGCGGCGGCACCTGGCCGAAGGTCTTGGCGTAGGTCGCCAGAAAGGCCTCGCGAATGGCCGCGTACGTCTCGGCGGTATAGGGGCCGGGCGGCAGGTCGGTGATGACTTCGAAGCCCTGGCCGGCGAAACGCAGGTCGGCCGCGCGCTGGCTGTGCGCGGTGGCGCCCTGGCCCGGCAAGGTGGCGTCGATGACGGCGCGGGCATCGCTTTCGATGCGCTCGTACTCCGCTTCCAGGGCGGCCCAGTCCACGGTCTCCAGCTTCCAGCCCACGCTGACCATGCGGTCGATGCGCGCGGGCGCCATCAGCAGGCCCAGGGCCGAGGCAACACCGGCGCCCGGCGGGCAGATGGCGCGGGTCATGCCCAGCCGGCGCGCGACTTCGCAGCCGTGCAGGGGCCCGCCGCCACCCGTGAGCAGCAAGGCGAATTTGGCGGCGTGGTGGCCACGCTCGGCCACGTGCACGCGAGCGGCCGCGGCCATGTTCTCATTGACGATGGAATAGATGCCCCAGGCGAAATCCGGGACGGACAGGTCCGATTGCTCGGCCAGCGGCCGCATCGCGTCACGCGCCTTGTCGACGTCGATGGACATGGTGCCGCCCGCGAAGGCCGCCGGGTCCAGGAAGCCCAAAACCAGATTGGCGTCGGTGACGGTGGCTTGCGTGCCGCCGCGGCCATAGCAGGCGGGCCCGGGCAGGGAGCTGGCGCTTTCGGGGCCGACCTTGAGCAGGCCCAGAGCGTCCAGGTGCGCGATGCTGCCGCCGCCGGCGCCGATCTCGATCAGCTCGATGGTGGAGATGGAGATGGGCAGGCCGCTGCCTTCGGTCAGCCGTTTCTCGCGGCTGGCCTCGAAGTGGTGCGCGATGAGCGGCTTGCCGGCATCGATGATGGCCAGTTTGGCGGTGGTGCCGCCCATGTCGAACGCCATCACGTCTTCGATGTGCGAGCGCTTGCCGAAGAAGGCGCCGGCCAGGGCGCCCGCGGCGGGCCCGGACTCCAGCAGCTGGATGGGTACACGCTTGGCTTCATCGACGTGCGTCAGGCCGCCGTTGGACAGCATCATGAACAGCGGTGCCTGGATGCCCAATTGCTGGATTTCGGCGGTCATGCGGTCGAGATAGCCGTCGGCCAGCGGTTTGACGTAGGCGTTGGCGACGGTGGTCGAGGTGCGTTCGAACTCGCGGATCTGCGGCGACACGTCGGACGAGATCGAAATGAACAGCCGCGGATGGGCCGCCGCGATGGCGTCGCGCGCCAGGCGTTCATGGGCAGGGTTGGCGTAGGCGTGCAGGAATACGATGGCGATGGACGTCACGCCCTCTGCGGCCAAACGGCCCGCCTGCTCGACGACCTGGGCGACATCCAGCGGCTGCTGGACGATGCCGTCGTGGCCCATGCGTTCGACGGCTTCCAGACGCAGGCGGCGTGGGACGATGGGGCGCGGCAATTCAATGTGCAGGTCGAACAGCTCGTACTTGTGTTCACGCGCCATTTCCAGCGTGTCACGAAAGCCCGCGGTGGTGATCAGGCCGGTCAGCGCGCCCTTGCGCTCGATCAGGGCGTTGGTGAACAGCGTGGTGGCGTGGATGACGCGGTCCACGTTCGCGTAGGGCAGGCCCTCGCGTTCGAACAGGGTGCGTACTCCGCGGATCACGCCTTCGTAGGGAGCTTTGGGCGTGGTCAATTCCTTGTGCGACGTCGATGTGCCGCCAAGGGTGTCGTAGACGACGATGTCGGTGAAGGTGCCACCGATGTCGATACCCAGTGCATAGTTACCTGCTTGCATGTTCTTCCTCGATAACGCTATGACTCTATGAGTCGATTATTCGATTACCGCTTGGCGGCCGCGCCGACATAGCCGTCCTGCACATCGCGCAGCGTGGCGGCGGGGTCCCGCTGCCGGGCCGGCCCGAAGCCGCCGCCGCCGGGAGTAAGCAGTTCCACGACTTCGCCAGGATTCAGGACATGCTGGATCTTGGGATTGACCACCTTGCCATTCAGGATGACGGCACCGGGAGCACCTGCCTCGCCGCCGGCCAGTCCTTGCGCGGCGGCCTCTTCCCGGGTGCGTTCGGCCATGAAGCTGACGACGATGGGCGTCTTGTTGCGGTTCTCGAAGGCGATGGCCTGGCCCGTGCCGCCGCGGTGCAGGCCCGCGCCGCCGGTGCCACTGCGCAACTGGCGGTGACGCACATGCAGGGGCGACATTTTTTCTATCATCTCCACCGGCGTGGAAGAAATATTGCTGGGCCAGGACAGCACGTTGGCGCCGTCCTGTTTGTGCGAACCGCCGTAGCCGCCGTTCATGAAGAACAGGTTGGTGAAGGGCGTGCCGGTTTCACGCGTGCCGGACAGATTGACGCACCACAGCGGCGAGCCGACCGCGGCGATGGCCCGCTCGGGCATGGCTTCGGCCAGCGCGCCGATGACCATCATGGGAACGAAATGGCCGATCAGGGCGCGGGCGCCGCCGGCGGCGGGCGGCCTGGAGTTGAGGATGCTGCCTTCGGGTGCCGTGACGTGGATGGGCGCCATCACGCCTTCGTTGTTCGGCACGTTGGGCAGCAGCACCGCGCGCAGGCCGTAGCAGGTATACGCAATGGTGTAGGCCAGGCAAACGTTGATGGAGCGCGGCACCTGGGCGTCGGTGCCGGCATAGTCGACGGTGATCTCGCCGTCCTTGATGGTCAACGTGAGCTGCAACTTGATCGGGTGGTCCAGGCCATCGCTGATGGCGGTACGGTGATACACGCCTTCGGGCAAGGTGCGGATGGCGTCGCGCATGGCCTTTTCGGAGCGCGCATGGATTTCACCCGCCAGGGTGTCGATTTCGCTCAGGCCGCGTTCGGCCATCAGGGCCAGCATGCGCGATTCGATCATGCGCAGCGCGGTGAATTGGGCGTAGAGGTCGCCCATGACCTGATCGGGCTCGCGTACGTTCTTGCGCAGGATACGTTCGAAGGTCGGGTCGACTTCCCCCTTGCGCATCACTTTCATGATGGGGATCTGCAGGCCTTCCTCATAGACCTCGCGCGCATCGGCGGAACGGATACGCCCACCGATATCCGGCGCGTGCGCCACCGAGCCCGCCCACGCCACTACCTTGCCGCCGAGAAAAATCGGCTTGGCCACGGAGATGTCCGGCAAGTGCCCGGTGCCTTGCCAGATGTCGTTGGTGATCAACACATCGCCGGGCTCCAGCTGGTCCAGCGGAAATTCTTCAAGAAAATGCCGGATGGTGCGCGGCATGGTGTTCATGAAGGAAGGAATGCTGTTGGTCGCCTGCGCGACCGAGCGGCCGTCAGCGGTGGTCAGCACGCAGGCGAAGTCGTTGGATTCGCGCACGATGGTCGAGAAAGAGGTGCGCACCATGGCGGCTGCGGCTTCGTCGACGATGGAGATCATGCGGGTCCACAGCAGCTCCAGCGTGATCGCGTCTAAGGTCTTGGTCATCACGGTTCCCTTGTTTGCTCCGCATTTGCATCGATGCGGCGTAATTGATGGCACAGAACGATTCTGGCGGTTTAGACTATGTCTTCATAATGTTTATTTCGCCGTAGGGCATGCCAAACGAACATACATGGCCATGGAGGCCGGCGTTCGATCGCGGCGACAAGGGGATCTCCATGAACACCAACGTAGCGTCCGACCTGCGCGGTGCGCAGACTTTGAAAATCCATGAGGTGGAAGCCTTTCGAGCGGTGATGATCCGTGGCACGGCGACCGATGCCGCGGTGCTCATGCACACCTCGCAGCCGGTGATCAGCAAGCTGATCGCGCGCTTCCAGCGCCATATCGGCATCAAGCTGTTCGAGCTGCACAAGAGCCGGCTGGTGCCCACGCCCGAGGCGCGCGTGCTGTTCAACACTATCGAACGCACGTATGTGGGCATGGAGCACATCGCCCAGACCATCGCGGAGTTGCGGGGTGGCCATAGCGGCAAGCTGATCGTGGGCAGTCAGCCTTCCTTCGGCATGGGCCCCTTGGCCAGCATTGCCACCGCGTTTCTCAAGGAGCGGCCCGGCATCCAGATCCAGATCGAGACGGTGACATCCGGGCTGATCCGGCACAGCGTCATCTCGGGCAAGGCGGACATGGGGATCGCCGAGCGATCCATCGACGTGACGGGCGTGAACGCCGAACCCTTGGTGCAGGTCAACACGGTCTGCGTGATGAACAAGGCCCACCCCTTGGCAGCGAAGCGAGCCATCAAGGCCAAGGATTTGCAGGGGGTGGCGATGATCCTGCCTTCGCGCGACAGCGCTTCGCACGCGTCGGTCGCCGGTATGTTCGCGCAGGAGCAGGTGGAGCCGGAAGTGGTGGTGCAGACCGGCTATGGCATGAATATGTGCGTGCTGGCCTTGCAAGGCGCGGGAGTCGCGCTGGTCAGCCCGTTCGCCGCGCTGTCGCTGCGCGGCGCCGGGCTGGTGGTGAAGCGCTTTGAACCGAGCCTGCCGATCGAGCTGATGCTGATGACGGCGGTCGATACGCCGCCGTCGCGCATCGCCGCGCTGTTCATCGAACGTTTGCATGAGGCAATGGCGCCGCTGCGCGATACGTGGGGATGAGCTCAGCATCGCCGCGCGTTCCCATTTGCGCGGATGGTTGGCTGACGTTTGTTCGAACATGTTTGTTCGAACGTGTTTGTTCGAACCGGTTTGTTCAAACCGGTTTGTTCAACCTTAGCGCGCGGTGAGATGCGCGGTCTGGATCATCTGGCTGAAGGTGCTGGTTTCGCCGGCGATGAAGGTCGCGGTGGCTTTCACATCGCGATTGCCAGGCACGGGCGTGACGCCCAGGTCGGCCAGCTTGGGCGCCATGTCCTTGGACAACATGATCTCGCGGATATCGTGATTCAGTTTGTCGACGATGGCGTCCGGCGTGTGGGCCGGCGCGGCAATGGTGAACCAGGCGGTGAAGGCATAGCCTGGCAAGCCGTCCTGCGCGATGGTGGGCACGTCGGGCAGGCTGGGCGCGCGGGTCGCGCTGGTGACGGCCAGGGCACGCAACTGGCCCGATTTGATCAGCGGCAGCGCGGTAGGCAGATTCTCGAACATCAGCTGCAGGCGCCCGCCGACCAAGTCGGTGAGCGCGGGGCCGCTACCTTTGTAGGGGATGTGCGAGATGTCCGCGTGGGATTGGTATTTGAAGAGTTCACCAGCCATGTGGGTGGAGGAACCGAAGCCGGCCGAGCCGAAGAACAGCGTATTCGGATGCGCCTTGCTTTCGGCGATGACGGCTTTGGTGTTGGCCAGTTCGCTGTCCTTGGGCACCACCAGCACGTTGGGAAGTTCTGCCAGCAGCACGACCGGTTTGAGATCCTTGGCGGGATCGTATTTCAGGTTCGGATAGATCTTGTAGGTCGAATGGATGCCTATGGTGCCAAACAGCAGGCTGTAGCCGTCGGGCTCGGCACGGGCCACATTCTCCGCACCGATATTGCCGCCCACGCCGGGACGGTTTTCCACGATGACGCTTTGGCCGTATTTCTCGGATAGCTTCTGCGCGACGAGACGTCCCAGGACGTCGGCGCTGCCGCCGGGCGCCAGGGGCACGACCAACCGGATGGGTTTGGAGGGATACGTGTCGGCATGCGCGGAGGTTGCGGCAAAAGAGAGCATCGCCGCGCACGCGGCCGCGGCCGCGAAAAATTTGTTCATGATTCCGCCTTGTGTGGAGTGGTTCTTTTTCGAAGTCATGTCGTCCACCCGGCTTGGGGCCAGCTCCTCCTGAGGCGGGTTGGGGGCAAGGCCGCGCGTGGCGCGAGCCCTCGGTGCCCCGTGACAGTTGCTTCGCTTGCGCGCTGTTCTTATGACGGAATTATGGGCAGGAGCGGGGCGGTCGCATAATGCTTTTACGCCCGCACCCTATGCAAAATGATCATGCGCGTTTACCCGAGGTTGATGCTCAGGTTTCAATGAGTGGTGGCGATGCCTTCCAGTTGCGTGGCGCGGCGCGGCGGACGCCACGGACTTTCCCGAGGGCGAGTGAACCTTCGGTCGGCCTCCCCGCGCCACGGCCCGGACGCGTCCGCATCCGCCCGGCAGCCGCGGCCCGGCCGTCAATACGCCGACAGCAACGCCACCGGGAAATCCGCCAAGGCTTCGGCCAGTGGCAGGATGCTGTCGGCGCCGACGCGCCGTTCGCGGCCGCTGAGTGCATCGCGCAGGGTAGCGCCCGCATAGCGATGGGGTAATACCACCGCAGTGGATTCCCAGAAGGCGGGATCGATGCGCGGCAGGCACAGCCCCGCGTCGGCATCGGCGGCATCGCCATCGTCGGCGCGCAAATGCGTTCCCACCAGCCGTGGTGCCAACACGAAGGCCCGTTGGTCGCCCAAGCTGCGCACGAACGCAATGATGTGGTCACCACGCGAACCGAGCACGGGCAAGGGCACATAGCTACCCTGTGCATACAAGTCAGGCGCGGCGCGCCGCGCGCCCAGCGCGCCATGCACCACGGCCTGTTTGACGCGTCCGCTGCGCCAATCGGCCAGCAGGCGGTCGACGTCGTGGGCGTCCTCGGCGTCCAGCGCCGCCGCACGCGCCGCATAGTCAACGGGACGGCGGTTGTCAGGGTCGACCAGGCTGTAATCCCAGAATTCAGTGCCCTGGTAGAGATCGGGCACGCCCGGCACGGTCAGGCGCAACAGTGTCTGTGAAAGGCTGTTGACCGCCCCGGCGGCGGCGATGCGATGGGCGAACGCCGCGATGTCATCGGCCGCGCCCGGCTGCATCACGGCATCGAGCGCGTCCGCGCAAGCCTGTTCATAGCTTTCGTCCGGCACCACCCAGCTGGTGCGCACCTTGGCCTCGCGCAGGGCCTTGAGCTGCCATGCGCCGACCCGTTCGGCATAGGCTTGCAGGCCGGCGGCATCGTCGGCCCGCAGATCGAGCGGCCAGGCGCCCACCAGCGTCTGCAACAGCATATACAGATCGGCCGGATGCGGTGCCAGCTGCCCATTACCGTTATAGGTGGCGGGAGCGTGCACATGCATCCAGTCGTGCGCGAAACGGCTCCACTCCGTCGGCACTTCGCTCAGGGTCATGATGCGCGCGCGGGTGTCCTCGCCACGTTTGTGATCGTGCGTCGCGGTGGTCAGCATCGCCCGCGGCAGTCGGCGCGCGCGCGCTGAGCAGCCGCGGTGGAAAGCTTCCACCGCCAGATGAAATTCGCCAGGGTCCGCGCCCACTTCGTTGCGCGAAAGCAGGCGTCCATAACGGTAGAAAGCCGTGTCTTCCAAGGACTTGGCCGTCAACGGTGGTGTCAGTTGCTGGAACCGGCGCGTGGCCAAGGCCCGCGCGGCCTGTTGCTCGGCCGGCAGGCCGTGCAAGGGCTGGCCACCCAGCCAATCGCCCATCAGTTCGAGCAAGGGGCCGTCGTCGCCGTCGCGATCGCTGCGGAAGTGCGCATGCGCGGCCGCGGCGGCTGCGTCGAAACGCACTTGGTCCAGCGCGTGGCGCCCTTCGGCATCCGCATACGTGCGATACACGGGAAAACCGCGCAGCAACTGCCACAGCACGCGCAGGATGGCGGCCTGGCCCCAGTCGCGGGTCATGGGGTCCAGTGCAGCGACCTGATGCAGCGCGCGCGCGGCCGCATAACGCTCGGCGGGGAAGTGGCGCAGCAGCATCAGCTCGCGCGACTCGTCGGCGATCTCGGCGAAAGAGCGCGTATCGCGCGCCAGCGTTTCCCACAGGTCGGTGATGGGACCCACGCCGCCGGCGTCGTGCAGAACGGCACCGACCTGGTCCATGAAGTCGTAGCCGGTGGTGCCATCCACCTTCCACCGTTCATCCAGGATTTCGTCGCTGGCGAGGATTTTTTCGATGACCAGATAGGGTGTCTGGCCGGCCAGCGCGCCGGGCCGTCGTGGCGATCGCGCTTCGAGTTCGCCGCGCAGGCGCGCGCAATAACCGAGCGGGTCGCTCAAGCCGTCGACGTGGTCGACCCGCAGGCCATCGATGAGGCCTTCTTCATAGAAACCCAGCACCATGCCGTGGACGGCGTCGAAGACCTCCGTCTGCTCAACGCGCACGCCGATCAGGTCGGTGATTTCGAAGAAGCGGCGCCAGTTGATTTCATCGGCGGCGCTGCGCCACCAGGCCAGGCGATAGGCCTGGCGCTCAAGCAGTTCGTGCAGACGCTCACGCCCGGCGGACGTCGTGGTGTCGTAGGCGTGGGCCGGATCGGGCACGCTGGTATCCAAGGTGCCATCCGCCAGGGGATAGGGCGCGCCGTGCGCGTCGATGTACCAACCGGCATCGCCCAGCCGCAGGCGGATGTCGCCGTCGCACAGGGCTTCACCGTAGGGCTTGCCCAGGAAGGGCGCCAACACCTTGCCGTGCAGCCCGGTATCGGCCGGCTCCCATTCGATGTCGAACCAGGTGGCATGCGGGCTGGCGCGGCCGTCGCGCAGCACGCTCCACCACCAGGGGTTGTCCGGGCTGGTGGCCATGTGGTTGGGCACGATGTCGAGAATCAGCCCCATGTCATGCGCCCGCAGGGCCCGCACCAGGCGCCGCAGCGCCGCTTCGCCGCCCAGTTCCGGATTGACCTGGGCATGGTCCACTACGTCATAGCCGTGCGTGGAACCACGGCGTGCGCGAGTCAAGGGAGAGGCGTAGACATGGCTGATCCCCAGGCGCGCGAAGTACGGCACCTGTGAGATGGCGTCGTCCAGTGTGTAGCCTTCGTGGAATTGCAGGCGCACGGTGGCGCGCGGCGTGCCTGTCTGGGGGGCCGGCATGGTCGACGTGTTGGACGCTTCTTGTGGCATGGCGACGATGTCAGTGGTAACCGTATCGGTTGTGTTGGCGATGGCGGCAGCCGTAGCGGTGGATGCAGGTGTGGTGGCGGCGTCGCCGCCGGCAGGGGCGGCGGCAAGGCCGTCCTGGCGCGATGGATCGGTACAAGAATGGCGCGGCGTCATGCGAGCCCCCGACGTGCCGTTTCGATGGCATCCACGCGCTTCGCCACGCCAGGGTCTTCGAAGAATCGCGCCGCGTCCACGTCCAGCCTGCGCCGCCAGTTCGGATGGGTATCTATGGTGCCGGGCAGATTGGGTTGTTCCTCCAAGCCCAGCAGATCTTCCAGCGGCACCAGCATCAAGGGCACGGGCGCGCTGGCGACGAAGCGCAGCACCGCTTCGATGGGCGCATCGGCGGGCGGCGCTTCCGGCTGGTCGTGGCCGATGCAGCCCGCTTCGCGCAAGGCCTGCCACAGCGCGCCGCGATCCCGTTCCCGCTCCTGCAGCAGGGACTCGCTGGTTTCGCCCTGGCCGAGCAGTTGCAGACGGTCGCGCCAGCCGACCTCTGTCCCGCGCCACCAGCCGACGATGGTGGGCAGGTCGTGCGTGGTCGTCGTGGCAATGGCGGCGCCGGGCCAATGGCGCGGCTGCTGGAAGGGCGCGGGATTGCCGGCCCAGCCATCGCGTTGGAACCAGAGCACATCCATGCCCAGCATGCCAACCTGTTCGATGCGGTGGTTGAAGCCATCGGGTACGGTGCCCAGGTTCTCGCCGATGATCAGCGCCCGATGGCGCCAGGCTTCCAGCGCCACCAGACGCAGCATGTCGTCCAGCGGATAACGCAGATAGGCGCCGTCCTTGGCCGACGCCCCCTGCGGCACCAGCCACATGCGGGCCAGGCCCAGTACGTGATCGATGCGCAGGCCGCCGGTATGGACCAGAGCCGCGCGTAGCATCTCGATGAAGGCCGCATAGCCAGTCAGGTGCAAGGCGCGTGGCGAGAAAGCGGTCAAGCCCCAGCACTGGCCCAGAGGATTGTAGAGATCGGGCGGCGCGCCGGGCGACAGGCCTTCGAGGATGTCGGCCTGACGGCTCCAGGCATGGCTGCCGCCGGGATCCGTGCCGACCGCCAGGTCGCCGATCAGGCCGATGCCCATGCCGGCCGCGCGTGCCGCCTGCTGGGCGCCGGCTAATCCTTGCGCGGCGAGCCATTGCAAAAAGATGTGGAAGGCGATGTCGCGCTCATGCGCATGGGCATAGGCGCGCACGCCAGCACCGGTGGGATCGCGCAGATCGGCCGGCCAGTGGCGCCAGTCGGTGGCGTCGCCCAGCGGCGGCAGATGGCGCGCGTGCAGGGCTTCGAAACGGGCATGGCTTTCCAGGGCCTCGCCGCCGGCGATGCGGAAACGGGTGAAAGCGTCCTGCAGGTCGCTATGGGCGTCGTCGCGAAAATCGTCGTACATGCGGCGCAGTATTTTCACGCGCAGGCGGGCGACACCGGGCCAATCGATCAGGGACAGGCCGTCCAGGCGCAAGGCCTCGTCGCCCAGGCCCACACCGCTCAGCGCCTTGCCCAGCGCGGCGTCGCCCAGCACCGCGGCGGGATCGATGTAGAGACTGTTGAGAAACAGGCGGCTGGAGGGGCCGTAAGGACTGTAGCGCCCAGGATCGGCGGTGAACATCGCATGCACGGGGCTGATGGCCAAGGCCGACGCGCCGCGCTGGCCGGCCGCGCCCGCCAGGCGCGCGAGTGCGGTGAAGTCACCGATGCCGGCGGCCTGAGCCGGATCGCCGCCATGGTCACGGCGCAGGCTGTACAACTGGGCGGAAACACCCCATGCGCGCGGATGTTCAGTCTCCAGCAGTTCGGCGACGCCGGGGCTGCGCGCAGGCACCACCGCTACGTTACGGCGCCAGGTATCGGTCTCCAGGACGTAGTAGCCCGGGGTGTCGATAGCAGGCAGCCGGGTGCGCCCGTCGCCGCTGTCGTGGGCGGCCACGGTACGCTGTTCGCCGTCCTCGCCCAGCAGCAGATAAGTGGTATCCGGACGCGCTTCGAATTCAACCGGCGCGCCGGCGTCGACGATCAACAAGCCGGGGTCCTGCCGGGATTCTTCGCGCAAGCGCGCGGCGCTTTCGTGGATCTGCGCGGCGTCGCCCGCCGGCAGTCCCAGCGCGCCGAGCATGGTGCGCAGCACGTCGTCGGCGACGCGGCGCGGCTGGCCACGTGCGTCCACCCAGTCCACGGCGATGGCGGCTTGCGACGCCAGTGCGGCCAGGTCGGCGGAAACCGAAGCCGAACCATCGATGCCAGAGGTAGTCATGCGGATTCCTTTCTGTCCAGCGTCATGCGGGAGTCTGCAGCAGGGCGATGGTGCAGCCATGCCACAACAGGCCTTCGTACAGTGCCGCGCCCGCGCCGGCTTCGCTTTCGTACAGCACGGTCTGATCGATCAAGTCGACCTGCAACCAGTCCGGGCGCAGGTCGACAGTGCCCAGATTGGTGTACAGGGAAAGAATAGCGCCATCTCCCAGACTCCATTGCGCCACCACGCCGCGCATCCCCAGCACGTGCGAGCCAAGCGCGCGGGCGCCATCCAGGCGGGGGACGATCTGGTGCTGGCGCAGCGTCAGTAGTTCGGTATAGGTCGCCAGTACAGCGTCATCGGCTGGTGCTTCATAAGGGTTGGACTTGCTGTAGGTAGCGGGCTCGTTAGGGTCCGGGATGCGTTCGCGCGTGGCAGGATTGGCGAAAGCACGGAAGTGCTGGAACTCCTTGCGCCGGCCGTCGCGCACCGCCTGGGCCAACTCGGCATTGGCGTGGTCGGTGAAATAGAGAAAGGGCGTGGCGGCTCCGCGCTCCTCGCCCATGAAAATCAAGGGAATCTGCGGCGTCAGAAGTTGCAGCGCGACCGCGGCCTTCATCACCCGCGCATCGCGCACCAACGGGGCCAGCCGTTCACCCAGCGCGCGATTGCCGGTCTGGTCGTGGTTCTGCAGGAACAGCACGAACGCGGTGGGCGGCAGCAGGTTGCTGCGCTCCCCGCGTCGCTCGCCCCCCCGATGGCGCGAAGGCTGGCCCTGGTAGACGAAACCTTCGGTCAGGGCGCGCGCCAGGCGCTGGGCGGGAAGCTCGGCATAGTCTTCGTAATAGCCTTCGTTTTCGCCGGTCAGCAGATGGTGCAGCACGTGGTGGGCGTCATCATTCCACTGGGCGTCGTAACCATGCTGCAGGGGATGCACCTGGTTGTCGTCATTCTCCAGCACAAGGTGGACATGGCGTTCGGGGTCGACACGCGCCCGCACGAAGGCTGCCATTTCCTCCAGCCAGCCGACGTCCTTGATGGCATGCACGGCGTCCAGGCGCAGGCCGTCGAAGCGATACTCGGTGAGCCAGTACAGCGCATTCTCGGCATAATACTGGCGCACTTGCGGCCGCCGGAAATCGATGGCCGCGCCCCAAGGCGTCTGCAGGTCCTCGCGGAAAAAGTCCGCGGCATAGGCGTTCAGATAATTGCCGTCGGGGCCGAAGTGGTTGTAGACGACGTCCAGGAACACCATCATGTTCAGGCCGTGAGCCGTGTCGATCAGACGCCGCAGGTCGTCCGGCTCGCCATAGGCGCGGTCGGGCGCATAGGGCAGCACGCCGTCGTAGCCCCAATTGCGCTGGCCGGGAAAATCGGCGATGGGCATCAGCTCGACCGCCGTGATGCCCAAGGCCGCGAGCTCCGGCAAGCGGGCCTCGATACCGGCATAGCCGCCCGCCAGACCGGGGTGGAGTTCGTAGAGAACGGTTTCTTTCCAGGGCCGTCCGCGCCAGTCGGGATGGCGCCAGGCATAGGCGGCGCCGGGTTCGACCACGACACTGTCATCGTGCACATCGTGGGCCTGCAGGCGCGAGGCGGGATCAGGCACGGCCAGGTCGGGACCCACGCGGTAGCGATAACGCGTGCCCGCCGGGCAGGCAACGTCGATTTCATAAAAACCATGGGCGGCGGCGCGCATGCCGAGCGGCTCGCTGCCGGCGATTTCCAGGCTGACGCCGTTGCGCGCATTGGGCGCCCACAGGCGAAAGCGGGTCTGGCCGTCAGGCAGGCGCACCGCGCCGTAGCTGAAGGAAACGGCGGGAACCGGGGAATTCATGAATGCTCCTTGGAGCGCGGTACGCCGCTGAAGAGGGCGATGCCATGCGCGTGCAGATTGAAATGGTGGCCGTGCACCTGTTCAGCAGGCGCGGTCGGCCGGGTGGAGTCCAAGAGCATGCGCCATGCCGTACCCTCGTCGGGCAGCACGAAAACTTCGTCGCTATTGCCGCCGTTGAGCAGGGTCAGGGTGATGTCCATCCCTTGTTCCGTGGCGACCATGCGCCGCACGGCCAAGGCGCGGCCTTCGACGTCGTGCCAGGCGTGGGCGGACATGGGTTGCCCATCGATATCGAACCAGGTAATACCCTCTTTGCCCGGCGCGACTTCCTGCCGGCCGTTCTTGTAATTGTTGACGCGCAGGCTGGGATGATTGCGCCGCGCGGCCACCAGGCGGCCGACGAAATCGATCAAGGCCCGGCCATCGGTGCTGGCGGCCTGTTGCCAATCGAGCCAGGACACCGTGTTGTCCTGGCAGTAGGCGTTGTTATTCCCTTGCTGGCTATTGCCGAACTCGTCGCCCGCCAGCAGCATGGGCGTCCCATAGGACAGAAAGGTCGATGCCAGCAGAGAGCGCTGCACACGGCCGCGCATTTCCAGGATATAGGAATCGTCGGTGGTACCTTCCACGCCCCAGTTGTGGCTGTAGTCGTTGCTGTGGCCGTCGCGGTTGCCTTCGAGATTGGCCTCGTTGTACTTGCGTTCGTAAGAGACCACATCGCGGGTGGTGAAGCCGTCGTGCGATGCCACGAAATTGACGGAGGCCCAGGGCCGGCGGTGGCGCCGGTCGAACAGGTCGCTGGAGCCGGCCAGGCGTTCCGCCATTTCACCGCGCTGGCCGGCGTCGCCACGCCAGAATTTACGTGTGCTATCGCGGAATTTGTCGTTCCATTCCGCGAAGCCGGGCGGCTGGCGTCCCAATTGATAGCCATCGGGACCGATGTCCCAGGGTTCGGAGATCAGCTTCAGGCGTGACAGCGTCGGGTCCTGCAGGATGGCGTCGAAGAATCCCGCACCCGGGTCGAAACCATGGCCTTCGCGGCCCAGCGTGACACCAAGGTCGAAGCGGAAGCCATCCACCCGGTAGGTCTCGGTCCAGTGGCGCAGCGAGTCCATCACCATCTGCAGCACGCGTGGATGCGACAGGTTGACCGTATTGCCGCAGCCAGTGTCGTTGATGTAGTGGCGCTCGTCGCCGGGAATCAGGCGGTAGTAGCTGGCATTATCCAGGCCGCGCCAGGACAGCGTCGGGCCGGTCTGGTCGCCTTCACAGGTGTGGTTGTAGACGACATCCAGGATGACTTCGATGCCGGCGGCCTGCAGGCGCCGGATCGCCATCCGCAAGTCGTTGGGGCCGCCATTACGCAAATAGGCGGGTTCGGGCGCGAAATAGGACAGCGTGCTGTAGCCCCAGTAGTTGCCCAACTGCTTTTCCACCAGGAACTTGTCCTGCAGGAACGCTTGCACCGGCAGCAGTTCCAGGGCAGTGACGCCTATTTTGTGCAAATGCTCGATGAAGCGCGGATCGGCCAGCGCTGCCACCGTGCCGCGCAGATGCGTGCGCACGTCCTCGCGCTGCATCGAAACGCCGCGCACGTGGGCCTCATAGATGACCGTGTGTTCCCAGGCCGTGGGCGAGCGCCGCCGCTCGCCCCAATGGAAGGCGTTGTCGGTGACCACCGCCTTGGGCATGGCGGGAGCGCTGTCGCGCCGGTCTATGGTCAGGTCGCCGCGCGCGCCACCCACGCGATAGCCGAACAACACGTCGGACCAGCGCGGCGGGCCGGTCAGCTCGGCGGCGTAGGGGTCCAGCAGCAGCTTGTGCGGATTGAAGCGATGACCGTTCTTGGGATCGTAGGGGCCGTGAGCGCGGTAGCCGTAGACCAGGCCCGGTGCCGCATCAGGCAAATAGCCGTGCCAGATTTCATCGGTGCACTCCGGCAAGGGCATGCGCTGCAGTTCCTTGCGGCCCCGTTCGTCGAAGATACACAGATCGATGCGGCTGGCGTTGGCGGAAAACACCGCGAAGTTGACGCCCAGGCCATCGCTGGTGGCGCCCAGCGGGTAAGGACGGCCGGGGGCGAGCCTGTCGGGAAGCACGCCGGACATGTACCTTTATCCTTCGAGTTGGAAGATCACCGTGGCAAGGGGAGGGAGCGTGAGCGACAAGGATTGTTCGCGACCGTGCGCGGGGATGGGATCCGTATTGCGGCCCCCGCCATTGCCCACGCCGGAGCCGCCGTAGTCGGCCGCATCGGTATTGATGCGTTCGCGCCACCAGCCACCGCGCGGCACGCCGATGCGATAGTCGTCGCGCGGCACCGGGGTCAAATTGCTGACCGCCAGGACCAGGGCGTCGCCATCGCGTCGCAGGAAGGCGATCACGCTATTGACATAGTCGTCGCCGATGACCCATTCGAAGCCGCTGGGATCGTTGTCATGGCGATGCAGCGCCGGCACGTCGGCATAGACGTGGTTGAGGTCGCGCATCAGCTTCTGCACGCCGCGATGCAGCCCATCGTCCAGCGCGGCCCAGTCCAGCGAAGCATCGTGGTTCCATTCCCGTTCCTGGGCGATTTCCCCGCCCATGAACAGCAGTTTCTTGCCGGGATGGCTCCACATGAAGCCGTAGTAGGCACGCAGATTGGCGTGGCGCTGCCAGCGGTCGCCGGGCATCTTGTTCAGCAACGAGCCTTTGCCGTGCACCACCTCGTCGTGCGACAGCGGCAGGATGAATCGTTCCGAATACGCGTAGACCATGCCGAAGGTCATGTCGTTATGGTGGTAGCGCCGATGCACGGGGTCGTTTTCCATATAACGCAGCGTGTCGTGCATCCAGCCCATATTCCATTTATAGGAAAAGCCCAGGCCGCCTTCTTCGACTGGCGCCGATACGCCGGGCCAGGCGGTGGATTCTTCCGCTATGGTGATGGCGCCGGGGCACAGGCGATGCACGGTCGCATTCATGTCGCGCAGGAAATCGACCGCTTCCAGATTCTCTCTGCCGCCGTGGCGGTTGGGTATCCACTCGCCGGCCTTGCGGCTGTAGTCGCGGTACAGCATGGACGCCACGGCATCCACGCGCAGCCCATCGATGTGATAACGGCGCACCCATTCCAGGGCGCTAGCCACCATGAAGTTACGCACTTCCGTGCGGCCCAGGTTGTAGATCAGCGTGTTCCAGTCGGGGTGGAAGCCTTCGCGCGGATCCTGGTATTCATACAGCGCGGTGCCGTCGAAATGGGCCAGGCCATGGGTATCGGTGGGGAAGTGGGCCGGCACCCAGTCCAGGATGACCGCCAGGTCCGCCGCGTGGCAAGCGTCGATGAAGGCGGCGAAATCATGCGGCGTGCCGTAGCGCGCGGTGGGGGCGAACACGCCTAGCGGCTGATAGCCCCAGGAACCGCCAAAGGGATGCTCCATGATGGGCATCAATTCCAGATGGGTGTAGCCCAGGTCGCGCGCATAAGGCACCAGGCGCGTGGCCAACTGGCGCCACACGCATTCGCCATTGTCATTGCCGTTGTCATTGCCGCTCCGGGGCAGCCAGGAACCCGCATGGACTTCGTAGACGGAGATGGGCGCGTCCTGGGCCTGGCGCGCGCCGCGCTGTGCCATCCACGCGTCGTCGGACCAGGTGAAGGGCGTGGGATCGGGCACGATGGACGCGGTCGCGGGCGGTGCCTCGGTCTGGCGGGCCAGTGGGTCCGCCTTCAGCGGCAACAGGTTGCCTTCGATGCCGACGATTTCATATTTGTAGCGCGCCCCGGCTTCCAGGCGGGGAATGAATATCTCCCACACGCCCGCGCTATGCCGCAAGCGCATGGCGTGGCGGCGGCCGTCCCAGGAATTGAAATCGCCCACCACGGACACGCGCCGCGCATTGGGTGCCCAGACGGCGAAGCGCACGCCGCGCACGCCGTCGATCTCCATGACATGGGATCCCAGGCATTCGGCCAGGTCTTCGTGACGGCCTTCGGAGATCAAATGCAGGTCCAGGTCACCCAGCAGCGCGCCGAAGGCATACGGATCTTCCGTGATCTGCTCACCCGTGGGCCATTGGATACGCAGGCGGTAGGCCGACGGCTGGCCGGGTCTAAGAGCGTCCAAGCGGCTGTCGATGAGGCCGGAGAACATGCCGTGACGGATAGGCGTGAGAGGAATTTGCCTGTCATCCTTGCCCAGCAGCAGGGTGACCTGCTCGGCATCCGGCACCAGGACGCGCACCCAACTGCGCGAGCCGTCGGCATGCGGTCCCAAAACGTGGAAAGGATCAGCGTGGCGGCCGGCCAGTAGATCGTCCAGCGCGTCGTGCGCGCCGTGGTCGACGGGCGTGCCGGCTGGGTTGGCACCGGGGGAGGACGAAGAGCCGGAAGTCATGAAATCATTTTCCTGAATCAAATATTGGGCGTGGCGGTGCTGTCATGCGACAGCAGGCGGGCAGCCAGGGTCGTCAGTCCGGCAAGCGGGATGCCCACCCAGTCGGGGCGGTGCGAAGCTTCATAGCGGACTTCATAGGCGGCCTTTTCGATCAGGGCCAGATCGATCAAGGGTAGCTCGACTGCAGGGACTATCCAAGGATGTTCGGTGAAGTGCGCCACTTCGCGGTAGCCCGCCAGGAAGGCTTCGCCAGCCGTCACCCGGAAGCGCTCGATGAGCCCCAGGCGCCGCGTTTGCAATTGCTGCTCGGCGTTTTGCCCATCGCCGCTGCTTTCTTCCGAGTGGCCCTTACCCTTGCCCGCGCCGTCCGCCAGGGTGGCTGCCGCGTAGTCAAAGGAGCGCAGCAAGCCGGCGACGTCGCGCACCGCGCTGGTCTTGGCGCGCCGCTCTTCCAGCGTGCGGGCGGGTTCGCCTTCGAAGTCGATCAGGTAGGCGTCGCCTTGCCCCGCCAGCACCTGGCCCAGGTGGAAGTCGCCGTGGATACGGATGTGCAGCGTGTCTTCTTCATTGGCGGCCAGGTCCTGCACCACCTTGACCAGTGCGTCGCGGTGCTCGGCCAGCCAGGAGGCGCGTTCGACATTGCCGGCATCCAGGCGTCCCAGATTGGCCTTGAGCGTGGCCAGGCCCTGGTCGAGCATGGCGATGACGTCCTTGGCGCGCTTCTCGGCATCCTTGCGTGTCGCCCGGTGGGGCGCGAAGGCGGGGTCGTCGGTGGGCAGGGCCAGGGCGGCATGCAATTCGCCCAGACGCTTGCCCATGATGTGGGCGAAATTGATGTAGCCGCGCAGGTCTTCGTCGTAGTCCTCGGCGCTTTCCGCCGTCAACGCGGCTGCTTCCAGGACGCGCTTCAGGTAGTTCAGCGTCCAGGTCCAGGCATCGCCCTGGTTGGTGATCGTCTGATGCATCAAGGCCAGCGTGTGTGGCGTGCCATCCTCATCGATGCGCTGGATCTCGCCCAACAGCGGCGCACCGTTGGCATAACCGACTTCGGTCAGGCGGCGGGTCATCTCGGCTTCCGGATGCACACCGGGAACGATGCGGCGCAGCAGCTTGAGCATCATGATGCCGCCCAGCGTGACCGAACTATTGGATTGTTCGCCCGTGAACCACTTGACCTCGGCGTCGGCCGGCAGCTCGATCTTGTTCAGAGTGGGCTCGCCGCGGAAGTGCAGCACCGCGGGCGGGTGCGCTTGCGGCACGGGAATCTTGAGATTGTCGCGCAGGCCTTGCACCAAGGTTTGGATGAAGGACGGCAGCGTATAGGCATCGGTGACGAAGCCCATTTCGGCGGCGCGGCGCACGCGCGCCAGCGCATATTGCTGCGCCATGGGCGGCATGGTTTCGCCCCAGATCAGCGCCACCGGCAACAGGAAGCGCGCTGGCTTGCCTTCGAAATCCACCTGGATCTCGGTGATGAAGCATTCGTGGTCGGCGCCCTTGATCTGCGCCGCGTAGGCCGCCTGGGCCATCTGCACCTTGCGGTCCTTCGGGTACCAGCGCTGGCGCGCCAGGTACATGGGCAGCACGTCCTGGCGCAGCGAGCGCACGGCGCCCTCGGTCAACTCGTAGCCGGTACGGCCGCGCAGCACCAGGGTGTAGTACTCCGGCATGCGTTCGGGATGGGTGGCGTGCCACTCCGGCGGCGAGGCGCTGTCGCTGAGGTCGAACCAATAAAAGCCATACGGCGGCAAGGTAAGCAGATACGTCAGCTCGCCGATGGCGGGAAAGGGCGTGCCGCCCAGCAATTCCACCGGCACGCGGCCCTTCAGGGAAGACAGGTCCAGCTCTACCGGCTGCGAGGCGCGCGACAGGTTGGCGACACACAGGATGGTGGTGTCTTCGTGTTCGCGCAGATAAGCCAGGATGTTGCGATTGCCCGGAAACAGGAAGCGCAGCGTGCCGCGACCGAAGGCCTGGGTCTTGGCGCGGGTGGCCAGCATGCGGCGCGACCAGTTCAGCAGCGAATGCGGATCGCGTTGCTGCGCTTCCACGTTGACGGCCTCGTAGCCGTACAAGGGGCCCATGAGCGACGGTAGCGGCAGGCGCTCCGGATCGGCGCGCGAAAACCCGCCATTGCGGTCGGGCGACCATTGCATGGGAGTACGCACGCCATCACGGTCGCCCAGGTGGATGTTGTCGCCCATGCCCAGTTCGTCGCCGTAATAGATCACGGGCGTGCCGGGCATGGACAGCAGCAGGCTGTTCATCAATTCGATGCGGCGGCGGTCACGTTCCATCAAGGGCGCCAGCCGGCGGCGGATCCCCAGGTTGATGCGCGCGCGCCGATCGGCCGCGTACGTGTCCCACAGGTAGTCGCGTTCGTTGCTGGTGACCATTTCCAGCGTCAGCTCATCGTGGTTGCGCAGGAAGATGGCCCACTGGCAGGTGTCCGGAATATCCGGTGTCTGCCGCATGATGTCGGTGATGGGGAAGCGGTCTTCCCGCGCGATGGCCATGTACATGCGCGGCATCAGCGGGAAGTTGAAAGACATATGGCACTCGTCGCCCTGGCCAAAATATTCCTGCGCGTCCTCGGGCCACTGATTGGCTTCGGCCAGCAGCATGCGGCCGGGATATTCGGCGTCCAGCTGCGCGCGGATCTTCTTCAGCACCGCGTGCGTTTCCGGCAGGTTCTCGTTGTTCGTACCTTCGCGTTCGACCAGGTAGGGCACGGCGTCCAGCCGCAGGCCGTCGACGCCGAGATCCAGCCAATAGCGCATGACGCTGATGACTTCCTTCAGCACCTGTGGGTTGTCGAAATTCAAATCGGGCTGGTGCGAATAGAAGCGATGCCAGAAGTAGGCGCCCGCCACCGGGTCCCAGGTCCAGTTGGACTTTTCCGTATCGAGAAAAATGATGCGGGTGCCGGCATAGGCCTGGTCGTTATCCGACCAGACGTAATAGTTGCGCGCGGCCGAACCGGGCTTGGCCGCGCGGGCGCGCTGGAACCAGGGATGCTGGTCCGACGTGTGATTGACCACCAGCTCGGTGATGACGCGCAGGCCGCGCGCATGGGCCGCCTTGATGAACTTGCGCACGTCGGCCAGGGTGCCGTAGTCGGGATGCACGCCGCGATACTCGGCGATGTCATAGCCGTCGTCGCGGCGCGGCGAAGGATAGAAGGGCAGCAGCCAGATGGTGTTCACGCCCAGCGACGCAATGTAATCCAGCTTCTCGATGAGGCCGGCGAAGTCGCCGACGCCATCGTTATTGGCATCGAAGAAGGATTTGACGTGCAACTGATAAATGACGGCGTCCTTGTACCAGAGCGGATCGTCGTGATTGGGGCTGTTGACGTGGTTATCTGACATGCCGATATCCTTTTATTGGTTTGCCGGCCATGGCGCAGCGTGGACGGCTGAAGCGGGTATAGCGGTCTGGCGGTATAGAGATGTAGCGATATGGCGGACCAGACGCCTCAAGCAGGCGTCACGCGCCAGATGCGGTAGGGCTGGTTGGGGTGCAGATGCACGCCTTGCTGCTTGCCGCGCCACACCATATGGTTGCCATCGATCAGGTCCTCCACCTGCAATGGCCCATCGTCGGGCAGGCCGAATTCCCACATGGGGACTTCCAACGTAACGTCATGGGGTTGATGCGGGTCCAGGCTGATGGCGATCAGCAGAACGTTGTCTTGCGCCGGCGTGGACTTGGAGAAGAACAGCACCTGATCGTCCCAGGCGATGTGCCAGCGCAGGCCCAGATGCGTATGCAAGGCGGCGTTGGCGCGGCGTATGGCGTTCAGGCGGGTGATCTCGCCAACGATGTTGCCCGGCCGCTCATAGTCCCAGGCGCGGATCTCGTACTTCTCGGAGTCGAGATATTCCTCCTTGCCAGGTACCGCCGCCGCTTCGCACAGTTCGAAGCCGTTATAGACCCCCCATAGCCCGGACAGGGTCGCGGCCAGGCCGGCCCGGATCAGGAAGCCCCCGCGGCCGGACTGCTGCAGAAAGCGCGGGTTGATGTCCGGCGTGTTGACGAAGAAATGCGGACGGAAGAATTCCGCCGGCGGCCCCTGCGTCAGTTCGGTCAGGTATTCGATGAATTCCTGTTTCTTTTCGCGCCAGGTGAAGTACGTATAGGACTGGGTGAAGCCAATCTTGGCCAGGCGGTACATCATCTTCGGCTTCGTGAAGGCTTCCGACAGGAACAGCACGTCGGGATGGCGGGCTTGCACGTCGCCTATCATCCACTGCCAGAAGGGCAGCGGCTTGGTGTGTGGATTGTCGACGCGGAACACGCGTACGCCCTGGCCGACCCAGTACAGCACGACGTCGCGCAGCGCCCGCCACAGCGGGGCCTGGCGGGAGGCGCCGGGTTTGGTGCCGTAGAAATCGACGTTGACGATGTCCTCGTATTTCTTCGGCGGGTTCTCCGCGTAACGCAGCGATCCGTCGGGGCGCCAGTCGAACCATTCGGGATGGGCTTTGAGCCAGGGATGGTCGGGCGAGCACTGGATGGCGAAATCCAGCGCCAGCTCCAGGCCCTGCGCGCGGGCGGCAGCGACCAGCCGGCGGAAATCATCGGGCGTGCCCAGTTGCGGATGCAGTGCGTCGTGGCCCCCTTCGGGCGCACCGATGGCATAGGGGCTGCCAGGGTCGTCCGGTCCGGCTTGCAGGCTGTTGTTGCGGCCCTTGCGATTGCTGGTGCCGATAGGGTGGATGGGCGGGAAGTACAGCGTATCGAAGCCCATGGCGCGCACACGCGGCAAGGCAGCAATGACATCATTGAAAGTGCCATGGCGTCGCGGGTCGCCGCTTTGCGAGCGGGGGAAGATTTCGTACCAGCTGGAGAACACCGCCGCCGGCCGGTCCACGGTGACCGGATATTCGACGGAAGTGGTCTCGAAGCGGCGATCGTCGGCGTGATGCATGGCGCGCGCCGTGCCCGCATCCAGCAGTGCGCCGATCTGGTCGGGGGTGGGCGCCGGGAAGCTGGACGCCGCATTGTCTTCAGCGGATTTTTTGCGGCCGCGGCGCGGTTTTTCGGCAGGCGCGGCACCCAGGGTGTGCAGGACTTGCCGCAGCACGGTGACGCTTTCGGCTTCGCTGTCCGTCAAACGCTCCAAGGCTTCCTGCACCAGCGTGCGGCCTTCGGCCGTTTCCAGCGCGATGTCGACGCCCGCGCGGTATTTCTTTTCCAGGCCGCTGCGATAGGTCGTCCAGATATCTTCCCAACCCTGCACCGCGTAGTAATGGCGGCCGATACGCGCGGGCGAGAACGTGGCGACCCAGCGATCGTTGCTGTCCAGCTTCATGGGCACGCGCTGCCATTCCTTGTCGTCGGCGGCACGCCACAGCAGGGCCACGGCGATGTAGTCGTGGCCGTCGGAGAAGACGTCGGCCTGCACGGTGATGGGTTGGCCCAGCACGCGCTTGATGGGGAAAGCGCCGTCGTCGACCGCTGGCGTCACGTGCTCGATGGCCAGGCGCGATTGGCGCATGGCGGCGGTGACCGACAGGCGCGACTCATCGGAGCCAGGCAGGGTGACCGGCGGCAGGCGGCTCGCGCCCAACCGCAACATGTCGCCCGGCGCCAGGGTGGACGGCAGGTCCTGCGCCGGACGATCGGCGTCCCACATGTCGAGACGGCCATAGCCTTCGGGCAAGCGGGCGCGGATGGCGTCCCAGTCCGGCGTGGCGGACTGGTCGTCATCAGGATTCAGGACGACCAGACGGGCATTGCCGGTGTTGCGGCCATTGCCGGTCAGCGCCGTTGCCGCGCCGTCGCCGCGGAACAAGGCGGTGACGCCGGAGTGCGGGCCCTGCAGACTGTGCAGGGGTCCGCGCGCGGCAGCCGTGCGCGCCAACCACTGATTGGCGCGGCCGATGTCGATGTGCAGGTCGGGATCGCCTTGCGGGTCCTCGCGCACGCCGCTGCCGTCGCGTTCCAGCGACTGCGTGGCGGCATCCTCGAAGCCCATGGGAACGAATAGGCCGTCGCCGACTACCGCCGCGGTCCACATGGCACGTGCGGCATTGCGATAGCGCAGCGCGGGGTCGTTGCGCCAGGACGCGACCCGTTTGGCGTAGGGGGCTTCCACCGGTGCGATGACGGGCGCGATGGCACGCAGACGGGCGGTTTCCTCGATCAGCCATTCGGCGCGGTAATCCCACCAGGGGAAGGACGAGAACACGGCATCGAAGCCGACGCCGGCCAGCGGCGCCAGGTCCCAGGCCGCGACGCCCGGTGTCCAGGCCAGGAAGCGGCAGTCGGGGCGGACGGCGCGTACGCCTTGCATCAGCTCGCGCCAGTCGGCCGGCGCCAATTGCGCCAGGCCTTCACAGCGGAAACCGGCCACGCCGTTCTGCACCCAGAGGCCCAGACGCTCTACCCAATGATCGACGAAGCCCGAGGGCGCGCGGCCCTGGTCACGGCGCAGGGGCAGGGCATGACGGTCTTCCCAGGGCCGGCGCGGATCGCGCACGGCTTCGCCGCCCGCATCTTCGTACCAAGCGGGGTGGGCCCGCGCCGCGGCGCCGTCGATCGCGACTTTGTCCAGGGGCAGGTCCAGCATCAATGCCAGGCCGTGCTTGCCGCACAGACGTGCCAAGGTGGTGATGGCGGCGGCCATGTCCATCTCGCCCAGGGCGGGATGGAGGTTGTCGGGATCAGAGGGAACGTAGGGATTGCCGGCGGGATCGGGCGCCCAGATGGGCGCCGTCATCAACGTGTCGAAACCGAGGGATTTGGCGCGTGCGCACCTGGCTTGCCAGTGGCTGAGGCTGTCCCCGGAGAGGGAGCCAACGTGCAAGGGATGGACATAATAGATACGCATGAGCAGGCCTGGTTCGACGTTGGCATTGGAAGATGGAGGGGTATGTGCGGGGCCGTCCGCGGCATCAGTCTCCCGCACCGGCGGCCATGGGCACGGACTGCGTGCCAGTTAGTGCCTTCAGCGGGCGTGCCGCGGCACTGACCTGATCGAGCAGGCTGGGACGTCCCACCGAGGTCACCTCCGGCGCCACCATGCTTTCGGCGGCCACGCGGGCGGGTTGGATGGAGCGGTACAGCGTCATATACAGGGGCGCCGCGCGTTCCCAGCTGAAGTCGGCAGCCATGGCTTTGTGTTGCATGGCGCGCCAGATTTCAGGACGGCGGTACAGGCCCAGCGTGCGGGTGATGGCGCCGGCCATGGCGTCGACCGTTTCGCCATCGAATAGCACCCCGGTGGCGCCGCGCATGGCATCGCGGCCGGCGCTGGCACCCATGTCCACGATGGTGTCGGCCATGCCGCCCACGCGCGAACCGATGGGAATGGTGCCGTAACGCATGGCGTACAAAGGCGTCAGGCCGAAGGGTTCGAAGCGGCTGCCATGCAGCAGCATGTCGCCGCCGGCGTGGAGCTTGTGAGCGGTGTCTTCATCGAAGCCGACGCGCACGCCGCAACGGCCCGGATAGCGATGAGGCAGCCGCTGGAATTCCTGTTCCAATGCTCGCTCGCCCTGTCCCAGAACGGCGACCTGCAATTCAGGATGATCGTCCAAGGCCCGTTGCACCGCGTGCAGCGCCAGATCGGCCATTTTCTGGTGGGTCAGGCGGCTACCCATGACCAGCAGGGGCGCGTCCGCATCCAGGTTCAGGCCGAAGCGACGCTGCAGGTCGCGCTTGTTGCGCGCCTTGTTGGCCATGTCGCCAGCGTGGAAACGATAGATGCCCAAATGAGGGTCGTGAGCCGGATCCCATTCGCGCGCATCGATGCCATTGGGCACCGGCAGCAGCTCATGCTGGCGCGAGGCGAGCAAGCCTTGCAAGCCGCAGCCAAAACGCTCGGTAAGAATTTCACGAGCGTAGGTGTAGCTGACGGTCGTGATGCGGTCGGCGTAGCGCAGGCCGGCTTTCATGAAGCTCAGCTTGCCCCAGAATTCGGCGCCGTCCCAGGTCAGATATTTATCGGCCACGCCCAGCGATTCCGCCCATTCCATGTCGTACACGCCCTGGAAGGCCATGTTGTGGATGGTGAGCACGCTCTTGACCTCATGCAGGCCGGCATCGCGAAGCAGCAGCGGCACCAGGCCGGCATGCCAGTCGTGGGCGTGCACGATGTCCGGGCGATCCGTCTTGGCGCGGCCGGCCGCGATGCGCACCGCGGCGTGGGCCAGTGCGCCGAAACGCAGGGGATTGTCGACGTACTCGCGGCCCTTGTCGTCGACGTACAGGTGGTCCCGGTCATACAAGGCGTCGTTCTGCAGCAGCAGCACCGGCACGCCGCCCAGGGCCGCGCAGGGCGCCTTGAACAAGCGGGCGGGTCCGCCGGGCAAGTCATCAAAACGGGCGATTTCACGCGCGTGGGGCAATTGCTCCAGAACGCCGCGATAGGCGGGCATCAAAATCTGGATAGAGGCACCGGGGGCGGCATGCAGGGCGCGGGCCATGCCGCTCACCGCGTCCCCGAGACCGCCAGTCTTGGCGAGGGGATATGCTTCCGACGTTACAGCCAAAATTTTGATCGACACGATACCTGCTCCAGGGGCGACGATAGGAATGGGGACAGATGGCAAATTCGGGGGAGGCTGGCTGCATGTCATCGTCTTCCCAAATGCTGCGGCGCAAGGAAAGCGGTGACAAGACAATTTCTACGCCGAATGTTTCGGTTTGGATATCGGCCGCCCTTTGAATTTTGTTTGTTGAGCAAACAGTGTGCCCGGGGGCGCTCATAGGGGCGGCCCCCGTAGCGATGAGTAAGCAACGAATTGATTGGTTACCAAATTTCCGCAGTGCAATATCGGGGCCGTATCGATGGTGGCGTGTTAATTGCTTGGCCGTCAGCCTCTTAAATTGCTGCTTCTGGCCTTGTCGTTCGATGGGGTACGGGAGCCTCTGATTCGATGGAATTGATCGTCGCGCGTCCTGAAGGCCTTTACTGCCCGCCGGGGGATTTCCATATCGATCCCTGGCGGCCCGTCGACCGGGCGGTCATCACCCATGCGCATTCGGATCACGCGCGCTCGGGCAGCCGGCATTACATGGCGGCGCAGGGGGGTGAAGCGGTGCTGCGTGGGCGCTTGGGCGACATCGACTTGCAAGTCATGGCTTATGGCGAGGCCCTTACCCACAACGGGGTACGCATCAGCCTGCATCCGGCGGGACATGTATTGGGATCGGCCCAGGTGCGGGTGGAATACGAAGGCGAGGTGTGGGTAGCGTCCGGGGATTACAAACTGGGGGACGACCCGACCTGCGTGCCTTTCGAGCCGGTGCCTTGCGAGGTGTTCATCACGGAGTCGACGTTCGGCTTGCCCATTTATCGCTGGGAGCCGGGTGACGTGCTGGCGCAGCAGATCAATACATGGTGGGCCGCCAATGCGGCTGCCGGGCGGGCGTCGGTGCTGTATTGCTATGCCTTCGGTAAGGCTCAGCGCGTTTTGTGTGGCCTGGATCCGGGGATCGGGCCGATCGTCGTGCACGGTGCGGTGGAGAACGTCAATCGTGGATATCGCGCGGCCGGGGTGGATTTGCCACCGGTGTTGCGGGTAGACGAGGCCCAGGCGGACAAGGGGGCCATGCGGCGGGCGCTGGTGCTGGCGCCGCCGTCGGCGCGGGGCACGAGTTGGACGCGCCGCTTCGGCGACCATGCGGATGGATTCGCCAGCGGGTGGATGCAGGTGCGGGGCGCGCGGCGCCGTCGCGGTGTGGATCGGGGTTTTGTTCTGTCGGACCATGCGGATTGGCCCGGTTTGCAGACCGCTATCGGTGCTTGTGGGGCCAGCCGCGTGATCGTGACGCACGGACAGGTGCCGGTGCTGGTGCGCTGGCTCAATGAGGCAGGTATCACGGCCCAGGCGTTCGAGACGGCGTATGGGGATGAGGAGGATGAGGGGGCGAGTGCATCTGGATCCGCGGGGGATCCGCCGGACGGCCCGACGGACGGTCCGTCCCAGGTTGGAGGTTCTTCAGGGGAAGCTGCGGCTGAAGATGTAGCGGAAGGTTCAGAGAAAGGCGCAGCGCAGCGGGCCGACGCGCGGCCGCGGGCCGGGCCGGCGGCGGGATCGGAGGAGGCGCAATGAAAGCCTTCGCCGATCTTTATGCGCGCCTGGATGCGACCACTTCCAGCAATGCCAAGCTGGCCGCCATGTGCGACTACTTCCGCGCGGCGCCGCCGGCGGACGCGGCCTGGGCCGCTTACTTCCTGGCGGGCGGCAAGCCCCGCCAACTGGTGCCGGTGAAGCTGCTGCGACAGTACGTCATGACGGCGTCCGGGATTACGGAATGGCTGTATGAGGAGTGCTATCAGGCGGTCGGCGATATGGCGGAGACCTTGTCGTTGCTGCTGCCCGAACCCGGTGTTGCGGATGACGCTGGCCTGGCTCAGTGGGTGGAAGAACGCCTGTTGCCTTTGCGTGGACTGCCGCCCGAGGAAGTGCCGGCGCGTCTCGCATCGTTGTTCGACCGCTTGGACGCGCATGGCCGCTTTGTTTGCGCCAAGCTGATTACCGGCAGCATGCGGGTAGGTGTTTCGAAGCTGCTGCTGACGCGGGCGCTGGCCACGGTGGCGGGTATTGAAGCCACTCACATGGCGCAGCGCCTGATCGGCTATACGGATATCGGTGCGCGGCCCGCGCCACAGGCTTATCTGGATTTGCTGGCACCGGTGTCCTTCGACGCCGAAGCTCGCTCGGATGGACAGCCGTATCCGTTTTTCCTGGCCCATCCGCTGGCCGTGCCGCTGGAACGCCTGCCCGGTTTGCTTGGACCGACCAGCGATTGGTTGGTGGAATGGAAGTGGGATGGGATCCGCGCTCAAGTCGTACGGCGGGCGGGGCAGACGTGGGTATGGTCGCGCGGCGAGGAGCTGGTCAGCGAACGCTTTCCGGAGTTGCTGCGTCTTGGTGAGTTGCTTTCGGATGGGACGGTGATCGATGGCGAGATCGTGGTCTGGCGCGAAGGCCGTGTGCAGCCTTTCGCGCAATTGCAGCGCCGGCTGGGCCGCAAGAATGTCGGTGCGCGATTGCTGGCGGACGCACCGGTGGTATTGCTGGCCTACGATCTGCTGGAGCTGGAAGGGGTAGATATGCGCAATCAGCCGCAGGCCGCCCGCCGCGCGGCCTTGGAGCATCTCGCGGACCAGGTCGCGCAGCGGTCGCGCGTGGACGGGCGGCATGCGGATGAGGTGCAGGCACCGCGCGCTGATCCCGCGCATGCGTCTTCTTTCATGGTTCTGTCGCCGCTATTGCGCGGCGATGATTGGGCGGCGCTGGACGCGCAGCGGGCCGAGTCGCGCGCGCTGGGCGTGGAGGGCATGATGCTGAAGGCGGCCGGCTCGACCTATGGCGTCGGGCGCACGCGCGAGACGGGCATCTGGTGGAAGTGGAAGATCGATCCTTATTCGATCGACGCGGTCTTGATCTACGCGCAGCGGGGCCATGGGCGTCGTGCCAGTCTCTATACGGACTACACGTTCGCGGTGTGGGACGGCCCGCTGCAATCGACGGAGCGCCGACTGGTGCCGTTCGCCAAGGCTTATTCCGGTCTGACCGACGAGGAGATCCGTGCGGTCGATGCCATCGTACGTAAGACCACGGTGGAGAAATTCGGACCGGTGCGCAGTGTTGAACCCAGTCAGGTTTTCGAGCTGGGATTCGAGGGCATCTCCCGCAGCACTCGCCACAAGAGCGGCGTCGCCGTGCGCTTTCCGCGCATGCTGCGCTGGCGCCAAGACAAAAGCGTCGCCGACGCCGATACCCTGCAGACGCTGTCGGAGCTGCTACCGTCATGACGCGAGGAGGCACCGGCACGAGGAAAGCGGCGGATGTTGCCCGGCAGGGCAAGGACATCGAGATTTCCGACGATACCGCGCGCGATGGCGGAGACGCCGGGTCGCTGGTCGATACGACCGATATGGGAGTCATAAAACAGCCTTCAGCCGTCATTGCCGCCAAGGGCAATAAAACCAAGTCTTCGGCTATGAAGAAGGCTATGCCGAAGCGTTCCACGCGTAAGACAGCGGATCCCATTGCTCGTAACGTCGCGTGGATGAAGCAGCAGGGGTGGAAGCCGTTTGATTTCCAGTTTGAGATCTGGGACGCGATGGCACGAGGGGAAAGCGGCTTGCTGCATGCGACCACGGGGGCGGGGAAGACGTACGCCGTCTGGCTCGGCGCGTTGGCGGCCTATGCGACTTATGAAGCCGGCGGGGCCTCTTCGGCCAGTGCAAAAGCCGCTTCAACCGCGTCATACACTGCCGCCAATGCCACCAATGCCACCAATGCCACCACTGCCACCACTGCTGCCACTGCTGCCACTGCTGCCACTGCTGCGGCGAGTCCATCGCGGACGAAACGCGTTACCAAAAAAGCGCCGCCTCTGACGGTGCTGTGGCTCACGCCCATGCGTGCTCTGGCGGCGGACACCGCGCAGGCCTTGATCCGGCCGCTGGCGGATTTGGATTGCCCCTGGACCGTCGGCGTACGCACGGGCGATACGAGCAGCGCGGTCCGTGCGGCGCAGGACCGTACGCTGCCAACGGCGCTAGTGACCACGCCGGAAAGCCTCTCTCTGTTGCTGGCTCGCGCCAATGCTCGCGAGCTACTGGGCCGCGTCCGCGCCGTCATTGTCGACGAATGGCACGAACTGATAGGCAATAAGCGCGGCGTCCAGGCTCAACTCGCACTCGCCCGGCTGCGCCGGTGGAATCCTGAGCTATGCACATGGGGCCTGTCGGCAACGCTCGGCAATCCTCGCGTCGCCCTGGAAGTCTTATTAGGTGAGGACGAGCCCGCCAACATGGACACGGACACGGACACGGACACGGACACGGACACGGACACGGACACCGACACCGACACCGACACCGACACCGACACCGACACCGACACCGACACCGACACCGACACCGACACCGACACCGACACCGACACCGACACCGACACCGACACCGACACCGACGCCAATGCCGACACGAACGCCAGCGCCAACGCCAACGCCAACGCCAACGCCAACGCTGGCCTGGGCACCGACGCCTGGGCGAGCGCCGTGAGCCCGGTGTCCGAGGCACATGCGGCGCCAGTACCGCAGCGGCCCGGGCGGGGCCGTCTGGTCCGCGGCGCGCTGCCCAAGGAATTGATCATCGACACGGTGCTGCCACCGGATCCGCTCCGCTTCCCATGGGCAGGCCACCTGGGCATGTCCATGTTGCCCACCGTATGCGCGGAGATCGAAGTCAGTGCGACGACGCTGGTATTCGTCAACACCCGCGCGCAGGCCGAACTCTGGTATCAGGCCCTGTTGGAAGCGCGGCCGGATTGGGCCGGCCTGCTGGCCCTGCATCATGGCTCGCTCGACAGCCAGACCCGCGAGTGGGTCGAGGCCGGCCTCAAACAAGGCCAACTCAAGGCGGTGGTCTGCACGTCCAGCCTGGATCTGGGCGTTGACTTCCTGCCGGTCGAACGTGTGCTGCAAATAGGTTCGCCCAAAGGCGTGGCGCGCCTGCTGCAACGTGCCGGCCGTTCCGGCCACGCGCCCGGCCGGCCGTCCCGCGTCACCCTGGTGCCGACGCATAGTCTCGAACTCGTCGAAGCCTGCGCGGCGCGTGCGGCGGCGGAAGCTGGCCACATCGAATCGCGCGACCCGCCGGACCGCCCGCTGGACGTACTGGTGCAGCACTTGGTGACCATCGCCCTGGGCGGCGGCTTCACGTCGGAAGATCTCTACGCGGAAGTGCGGCGCACGCATGCTTACCGCCACCTATCCCGCGACGAATGGCAATGGGCCATGGACTTCGTCGCCAGCGGCGGCCGCTCGTTGGGCGCCTATCCCGACTATCGGCGCATTGCCCAGGACGACGAAGGTGTCTGGCGCGTGCCCGACGCCCGCCTGGCGCGCCGCCATCGCATGAGCATCGGCACCATCGTCGCCGACGCCACCATGCAAGTGCGCTACTGGTCCGGCCGCGGCGGCGGTGCGCGGCTCGGTACGGTGGAGGAAGGTTTCATCGCACGCCTGCGGCCCGGCGACTGCTTCCTGTTCGCAGGGCGCCTTCTGGAGCTGGTGCGTGTGCATGAGATGACAGCTTTTGTTCGGCGCGCCCTGGGTCGCCGAGCCGCCGTGCCGCGTTGGAATGGCGGGCGCATGCCTTTATCCAGCGAATTGGCCGATGCCGTGGTCGACCAGTTCTCGCTGGCGGCGCATGGACGCTACGACAGCCCCGAGCTGGCCCGCGCCGAACCCATGCTGGCCTTGCAGGCCCGCTGGTCCGCGTTGCCGCAACCGGGCCTGCTGTTGGCGGAAACGCTGCGCTCGCGCGAAGGGTCGCACCTGTTCCTTTATCCCTTCGGCGGCCGCCATGTGCATCTGGGCGTCGCCAGCCTTATCGCCTGGCGGGTGGCGCAACGCGCGCCGGCGACGTTCACGCTGGCGGTCAATGACTATGGATTGGAGCTGTTGTGCCCGGAGCAGCAGGACTGGCCGGCGCTGTTCGCGGATGCCTCGCTCGGCTTGCTGGAGGAAGGCGATCTGCTGGAGGATGTCCTGGCCAGCCTGAACGCCGCCGAACTGGCGCAGCGGCGTTTTCGCGAGATCGCGCGTGTGTCGGGGCTGGTGTTCCAGGGCTTTCCCGGCGCGCACAAGAGCGCGCGGCAATTGCAGGCTTCGTCCAGCCTGTTTTACCAGGTCTTCCGGGAATACGACCCGCGCAATATGCTGCTCACGCAGGCCGAGCGCGAAGTCCTGGCGCAAGAGTTGGAGCTTGGGCGTTTGCGCCGCGTGTTGACGCGTATGCGCGCGAGCCGCTTGCAATGGCAGCCCCTGGCGCGCGCCACGCCGTTGTCCTTTCCCCTGATGGTGGAGCGCCTGCGAGAGAAACTGTCGACCGAAAAGCTGGCGGAACGGGTGGCCCGCATGCTGGCGGATCTGGAGAAGGCGGCCGATGCGCCGCCAAAAACGGCAACGAGAAGGAGAAGCAATGTCCGGCGCGAAGCGTGATTTGCTGCACGCGATGCCCGTCGACGTAGCGGGCGAGCGGGTGTACCTGCTGCCGCAGCGGGCCGTCTGGTGGCCCGCGCGGGATACCTTGCTGTTGGCCGATCCACACTTCGGCAAGGCGGCCGCTTATCGGTCACTCGGGCAGCCGGTGCCGGCTGGAACGACCGCCGCTACCTTGGCGCGTCTGGATAGCTTGTTGTCCGTGCTGCCGGTGCGCCTGTGCGTGGTGCTGGGCGACTTCCTGCATGCGCGGGCCGCGCGCGCGCAGGCTACGTTGGCAGCTCTGCAATCCTGGCGTAATCGGCATCCCCAGTTGCGTGGCGTGCTGGTGCGCGGTAATCACGACAGCCACGCGGGGGACCCGCCCAAGGAATTGAATTTCGAAGTCGTCGATGAGCCGTATCGCCTGGGGCCATTCGATTGCCGGCACCATCCGCCGGTACCGGGCACGACCGCCGTGGGACGTTACGCCTGGGCCGGCCACCTGCACCCGTCCCATATCCTGCGCGGCCGTGGTCGCGACAGCGTGCGTCTACCGTGTTTCGTATTGGATGAGGATCACGCCGTGTTGCCGGCTTTCGGCGCGTTCACTGGCACGTGGCCCGTGCAAGCCCGCCCAGGGCGACACATCTATGTCATGGCCGAAGATCGCGTGCTGGCGGCACCCAGCGTTCGCGACGTGCCCTGAAGCGCCAGCCGCAAGACGCCATCAACCGTCGCAATCCGCCCAGCAATTGGGCGTCTCATACAAGCGCACTCGCGTCAGGCGCAGGTCCAGGCCGTAATGGCCGTGATAGTGCGGTGTCAAAGTATCGAAGGCGATGCGTGCCAGGTTCTCGACCGTCGGTATGCGATCCAGGACCACGGTTTTATGGCCCGGCAGGCTCTGCAGGAAATTCAGTACGGCCTGGTCGCCGGAATAGACCAGAAACGCATGGTCCCAACGGTCGACCAATTCCTTCTTGGCAATGGCTTTGATCTCGGAGAAATCCATCAGCATGCCGTTGTCCGAACTGCCCGGCGTGTTGACGACGTCGCCTTGCAAGGTTACCTCCAGCACATACCGATGGCCGTGCATATTGCGGCATTGGCTGCGGTGGTCGGGGATGCGATGGCCGGCGTCGAACTCCAGTTTGCGCGTAACGGAAATCATGCCAGGCTCCAGGCCTGGGGGGCGGTAATCATGGAATGCCTATGTACTTGTGGGTTTGCAGACTAAGGCGCCACTGCGGATGTTCGGTGCAGTACCGCACGGCGCGCTCGGTATTGGCGACCCGTTGCGGGCCGTCCATGGGCTGCAGGAAAAAATGTTCGAAGTCCAGGCCGGCGAAAGACTCCGGCGGCGCATCGAGTTGTGGATAGACCAGCTTCAGTTCATTGCCTGCCCGCAGCGCCACCGGCGCCGTGCCCTTGGGACTGACGCAGATCCAGTCGATACCGGGCGGCGGCAGCAGCGTGCCATTGGTCTCGATGGCCACCTCGAAGCCTTCGGCATGGACGGCGTCGAGCAGGGCCGCATCGATCTGCAATAGCGGTTCGCCGCCCGTGAACACGACGTAGCGCCGGTCACGGTCCGGGCCCCACGTAGCGGCCAGGGTCTGGGCCAAGGCCTGCGCGGTGGTGAACTTGCCGCCGCCGGGGCCATCGGTGCCGACGAAGTCGGTGTCGCAGAATGTACAGGCGGCAGTGGCGCGGTCGCTTTCACGGCCCGACCACAGGTTGCAGCCGGCGAAGCGGCAGAACACCGCGGCGCGACCGGCCTGGGCGCCTTCCCCCTGCAGGGTCTTGAATATCTCTTTGGCGGCGTAGGTCATGGCGTGGCGGGAAAAACGGAGCGAACCGGTGATTTTAGCAAGCCGGTCGCGGGCAGCTCCGTCAACCCGGGAAAAACGCGAATCGCACCACGAACAGCGCGGCTACCAGCCAGGTAGCAGCGTGGATCTCACGGGCCCGGCCGGTCAGTGTCTTCAACACCACATAGCTGATGAAACCGAAGGCCAGACCGTTGGCGATGGAATAAGTGAAGGGCATGACCAGGGCGGTCAGGGCGGCCGGGGTAGCTTCGGCCACATCGTTCCAGTTGACCTCGATCAGCTCGCGCATCATCAGGCCCGCCACGTACAGCAGCGCGGGCGCGGTGGCATAGGGCGGCACCGAACTGGCCAGCGGCGAAATGAACAGCGCCGCCAGGAACAGCAGGCCGATCACCAGGGCGGTCATGCCGGTTCGGCCGCCGGCCTGTACGCCGGAGGCGCTTTCCACATAGGCAGTGGTGCTGCTGGTGCCCAGCATCGAGCCGGCGACGATGGCCGCGCTATCGGCGAACAGGGCCTGGCCCAGCCGGTTGGGCTTGCCCTCGGGCACCAGGCCGGCCCGTTTGGCCACGCCTATCAGGGTGCCGGTGGCGTCGAAGACCTCGACCAGCACGAAAACCAGGATGACGTGGAACAGGCCGCCATGCAGCGCGCCGCGGATATCCAGCTGCATCAGCGTGGGCGCCAAGCTGGGCGGGGCGGAGAAAACGCCCTTGAATTCGTTGTAGCCCAGCAGGATGGACAACATCGTCACCACCAGGATGCCGATGAGGATGGCGCCGCGCACCCGCAGCGCATCCAGCGTGGCGATGATGAAAAAGCCCAGGATGGCGAACAGCGGGCCGGGGGCGCGCAGGTCGCCCAGCGTGACTTTGGTCACCGGGTGGGCCACCACGATGCCCGAATTGGACAGGGCGATGATGGCCAGGAACAGCCCGATGCCGGCTGCGATGGCGCTGCGCAGGGAATTGGGGATGCCGCGCACCAGCCACGCGCGGATGCCGGTGACGGTCAGAATCAGGAAAATGATGCCCGAGATGAAGACCGCGCCCAAGGCCTGTTGCCAGGTGAACCCCATGGTCCCGACCACGGTGAACGCAAAAAATGCGTTTAACCCCATGCCCGGCGCCAGGCCGATAGGCCAGTTGGCGAGCAGCGCCATGATCAGGGTGCCCAGTGCCGCGGCCAGGCACGTGGCCACGAAAATCGCGTCGCGATCCATGCCGGTGGTGGACAGGATGGTCGGGTTGACGAAGATGATGTAGGACATCGTCAGGAAGGTCGTCAGGCCGGCCACGGCCTCGGTGCGCGTATTGCTGCCATGCTCGCGCAGGTGAAACAGTCTCTCCAGCATTTTTTCTCCGTTCTTGGGTTCCGCCCCCCGGGGGCGGGGCGCGATGGTACGGATCTTCGGGGGGATAAGCAATCCGCCATGTTAGCCCGTGGCCAGTTCCAGACCGGCTTGGTGCCAGGGCCGCCAGCCACGCCCGGCCGCCACAGCCCAGCCCGGCCAAGCCAAGCCAAGCCAAGCCAAGCCAAGCCAAGCCAAGCCAAGCCGGCCAGCCCTAGCTGCCTCAAGGTAAACTCCCGGCCATCATGATCATTCTCGGCTTTGAAAGCTCTTGCGACGAGACCGGCGTGGCGGTGGTCGACACCCAGCGCGGATTGCTCGCGCACGCCTTGCACACGCAGATCGCCATGCACCAGGCCTATGGCGGGGTGGTGCCCGAACTGGCGTCGCGCGATCACGTGCGGCGCGTGCTGCCGCTCACGCGCAAGGCCTTGGCCGATGCGGGCCTGACCGTCGCGGACGTCGAAGCCGTGGCCTATACCGCGGGTCCCGGCCTGGCGGGCGCGTTGCTGGTGGGCGCCAGCGTGGCCCAGGCCTTCGCCTGGGCGCGCGACCTGCCGGCGATTCCCATACATCATCTGGAAGGCCATCTGCTGTCGCCGCTGCTGGCCGACCCGCGTCCCGAGTTTCCTTTCGTGGCGCTGCTGGTATCGGGTGGCCATACCCAGTTGATGCGGGTCGACGGCGTGGGCCGCTACGAGCTGCTGGGCGAAACGCTGGATGACGCCGCCGGCGAGGCCTTCGACAAATCGGCCAAATTGCTGGGCCTGGGCTATCCGGGCGGCCCCGCCCTGGCGGCGATGGCGGAAAAGGGCGATGCCAGCCGCTTCGAGCTGCCGCGCCCCATGCTGCACAGCGGCGATCTGGATTTCAGCTTCAGCGGCTTGAAGACGGCGGTACTGACCCGGGTCAAGGCCGCCGAAAAAGACGGTGGCAGCCTGGACGAGCAGGCGCGCGCCGATCTGTCGGCCGCCACGCAGGCCGCCATCGTGGACGTGCTGGCGGCCAAGGCGGAAAAAGCCCTGAAGCAGACCGGCTTGAAGCGCTTGGTGGTGGCCGGCGGAGTAGGGGCCAACAAGCGCCTGCGCGCGCGGCTGGCACAATCGCTGCCGCGCTTGAAGGCGCAGGCTTACTTCCCGCCTTTGGAGCTATGTACCGACAACGGCGCCATGATCGCCTTCGCTGCCGGCGAGCGGGTCAAGGCGGGCCTGGTCACGCTGCGGCGCGACGAACATGCGTTCACCGTGCGCCCGCGTTGGGATCTGGCCGACGTCTCGGCAACCTGAGATCCTGGGGGATTCCCCTGAGTGGCCCGCAAGCCCTTAAGTTGCTCTTTAAGTAGCCCTTCAAGTAGCCCTTAAGTTACCCCTTGAGCTGCCTCTCAAGTCGCCTTCTTCTTGCTGCCTATGCGCGATTCCGTGCCGTTCAGCAGACGCGTGATGTTGGCGCGGTGCCGCACGATCAGCAGCAGCACGATGATGACGAGGGCCACGGTCAGCGGCGCCTGGGCATACCAGGCCAGGCCGCTGCCGAAGATGTAATAGAAGGGCGCGAAGACCGCCGCGGCCAGCGCGGCCAGGGACGAATAGCGGAAGCACACCGCCACGATCAGCCAGGTTGCCACGACGGCCAGGGCCAGCCAGGGCTCTATCGCCAGTATCACGCCCAGCGCGGTGGCCACGCCCTTGCCGCCGCGAAAGCGCAAGAACAGGGGAAACAAATGCCCCAGGAATACCGCCAGGGCCACCAGCGCCACCACGTTCCAGGACAGCGACGGCGTGCCCAGGCGCTGGGCCAGCCACACCGCGAACCAGCCTTTGGCGGCGTCACCCAGCAGTGTCAGCGCCGCAGCCAGCTTGCTGCCGGAGCGCAGCACATTGGTGGCGCCCGGGTTGCCGGAGCCATAGCTACGCGGATCCTTCAGTCCCATCAGCTTGCTTACCACGACCGCGAAGGGGATGGACCCGATCACATAAGCCAGTACGACCAGGCCCAGGCTGAACA
Source organism: Bordetella sp. LUAb4 (assembly GCF_021325795.1). GTDB lineage: Bacteria > Pseudomonadota > Gammaproteobacteria > Burkholderiales > Burkholderiaceae_B > Bordetella_C. Next base: position 265,027 of record NZ_JAHPZX010000007.1, read on the forward strand.
AGATGGAATGAGGTTCCTGCACCATGACTATGTTTCCGTTGGGACGACAGCCGCGGATTCTACTACCTCAATCACCCGGTTCACCTATTCAAGCCGGCGCCGTCCAGACGCAGCGGGTACAATTCGACGCGCTCCGGCGCTTTATTTTCTTTTGGAAGCACAATGCGGATTCTCGTATCCAACGACGACGGTTATACGGCGCCCGGCTTGGTGGCGCTGGTCGAGGCGTTGCGGGGACTGGGCGAATTGACGGTGGTGGCACCGGAGGTCAATCACAGCGGCGCGTCCAATTCCTTGACGCTGAACCGGCCCCTCTCCGTGCGCGAAGCGGCCAACGGCTACCTGTACGTCAACGGCACGCCCTCGGATTGCGTCCACGTCGCCCTGACGGGTGGCCTGGTGAACGCGCGTCCGGACCTGGTCGTGTCCGGCATCAACAACGGCGCGAACATGGGTGACGACACCCTGTATTCCGGCACCGTCGCCGCGGCGACCGAAGGCTATCTGTTCGGCATTCCCGCCATCGCCTTTTCGCTGGCGGAAAAAGGCTGGGAAAACCTGGACGCGGCCGCCGCCATGGCACGCCGGGTAGTCGAGCACCAGATCGCGCAGCCCTTGGCGGCGCCGGTGCTGTTGAACGTCAATTTTCCCAATCGGCCCCTGGAGGCCATGACCGGCTGGTCCGTCACCCGCCTGGGCAAGCGCCACCCGTCCGAGCCGGTGGTCCGCACCACGACGCCATTCGGCGACCCTATCTACTGGATAGGCCCGGCCGGCGCCGCCGCTGACGCGACACCCGGCACCGACTTCCATGCCGTCGCCGAAGGCAAGGTTTCCATCACCCCCTTGCGCCTGGATCTTACCCACCAGGGCCAACTCGACCCGGTGCGTGCCTGGGCGGAGCCGCTATGCGCAAGCCGGTGAACCCGCCAACGACTTCCCATGCCGATCCGGCGCGCACACGTGGCAGTGCCTATGGCTCGACGCCGGGCATGCACGGGCAGGCGCCCAAGGGCGTGACGGCGGCCAACAGCAATACGCGTATTTCTTCCGCCACGTTGCAGCGCCCCGTGGCGGCGCCGGTGGCGCGCAGCGAAGAAAGCAACCTGGGCTTGAATTCCGGTCGCTTGCGGGCGGCCATGGTGCAAAGGCTGCGGGCCCAGGGCATCAGCGACGAGCGCGTGCTGGCCGCCATGGAAGCCGTGCCGCGCCATATCTTCGTCGACCAGGCGCTGGCCAGCCGTGCCTACGACGATGCGGCCCTGCCGATCGGCCATTCCCAGACGATTTCCCAGCCGTGGGTGGTGGCGCGCATGATCGCCGCCGTCTGCGAAGGCAGGGCGCCGACCCGCGTGCTGGAAGTGGGAGCCGGCTGCGGCTACCAGGCGGCCGTGCTGTCGCACATCGTGCGGGACGTCTACGCCATTGAAAGAATACGCGGACTTTTTGATTTGGCGCGCGATCATCTGCGATCCCTGCGCCTGAATACCCGAGTGCGGTTAACGTATGGCGACGGCATGTTGGGGCTGCCTAATTCGGCGCCTTTCGATGCTATCGTTGTGGCCGCCGCGGGCATCGCCATCCCGCAAGCACTGTTGAATCAATTGGCGCCGGGCGGCCGCCTGATCGCACCGGAAGGCACTTCGAACCAGCGCCTGGTGCTGGTCGAGCGAACCAGCGCGACGGCGTGGAAGCGTACGGAATTGGAAGCGGTGCGTTTTGTTCCGCTAAGGGCCGGCATACAATCTTGAGCAACCAGGAGAATCATATGCTCAACGGGCAGTTGTCACTGACCGGAATCAGTCATTTTGCAGGGGCCGACGCTATTGCGCGCCTGCAACGTAGCGTCATCTTTGCGGGCTTGCTGGGATGCGTCCTGCTTGCCGGTTGTACGACCGGCCCGCGTGCACCCGTGGTCGACTTGACCAATGCACCGCCCACGCCAGCCAGCGGCAGCGCGACCGGTGGCACGTATGTCGTCAAGCCTGGCGACACGCTATACAAGATTGCCCGCAGCAACGGTGTCGACGTGGACACGCTCAAGCGCTGGAATGGCATGAGCGACTCCAATGTGCTGTCCGTGGGCCAGGTGCTCAAGCTGTCCGCGCCCGCCGCCGGCAGCGCCGCCGCGCCGGTGGGGTCGCGTCCGGTCGCCAAGCCCTCTGAGCAAAGCACGGAGCCGGTGCCGCTGCCGCCGCCTGGCGAGCCGGGCACGCCAACGGTGCCCCCCGCGACGCCGCCCGAAACGACGCCATCGACCACCCCGACGGCGCCGCCGCCGGCCGTGGCCGAAACGCCCAAGGTGGCGCGCGCGCCTGACGCCGGGGTCATCAACTGGGCCTGGCCGGCCAATGGCCAACTGATCCAGACCTTCAACACCAACACCAAGGGCATCGACATAGGCGGCAGCGCCGGCGATCCCGTGACGGCGGCGGCTGACGGCAAGGTGATGTACAGCGGCAACGGTGTGCGTGGCCTGGGCAACCTGATAATCATCAACCACAACAACGGTTTCATCACGGCTTACGCCCACAACCGTGCCTTGCTGGTGAAGACCGGCCAGGAGGTCAAGCGTGGCACCAAGGTGGCGGAAATCGGCCAGACCGACGCTGCTTCGCCGCGCCTGCACTTCGAGATCCGGCGCCAGGGTACGCCGGTCGATCCCTTGCAATACCTGCCGCAGCGATGACGCCGACGCTGGTGTTCGACCTGGAGACCCTGCCGGACGTGCAGGGTCTGCGCAAGCTCAATGGCTGGGGACCCGAGGTCCCGGATCTGGAAGTGGCGGAGCGCGCTTTCGCCGCGCGGCGCGAGGCCACCGGCAGCGATTTCCTGCCGCTGCATTTGCAGCAGATCGCCGTGATCGGCTGTGTGTTCCGTGACGAGCAGGGCTTTCGCGTGCGTACGCTGGGCAATGCGGACGACACCGAGCCGGCCTTGCTGGCGCAGTTCTTCAAGACCATCGAACGCTATACGCCCAAGCTGGTGAGCTGGAACGGTTCCGGCTTCGACCTGCCGGTGCTGCACTACCGCAGCCTGATCCACGGCGTGCCCGCCCCCCGCTATTGGGACCAGGGCGAGGACGACCGCGAGTTCAAGTTCAACAACTACATCGGCCGCTATCACACGCGCCATGTCGACTTGATGGACGTGCTGGCCAAGTACAACGGCCGCGCCAATGCGCCGTTGGATCAACTGGCCAAGCTTTGCGGCTTTCCCGGCAAGCTGGGCATGGATGGCGGCAAGGTATGGGAATCGTGGTGCCAGGGGGGGGCCGACGACGTGCGCGCTTATTGCGAGACCGACGTCGTCAATACCTGGCTGGTGTATTGCCGCTGGCGCTTCCTGCGCGGTGAGCTGGATCGCGTCTCGTACGACGAGGAAATCGCGCTGGTGCGCGAATCGCTGGCCAATAATCCGGCGCCGCATTGGCGCGAATATCTGGCGGCTTGGGACGCGGAATGAGGAGGGATTGCGGAGTCGGGACGAAAACCCCCATTTCGCAACCGACTGAAATAATCCTCCTCGGATAAGAAACCAACTCGTAATCAAGCAGGGCAGACAATGGTCTCGCGTTAACACTCCCCAGGAGACCAAACATGTCCCGTTTCGCACTTCGTCCCATCATCGCTGGCCTGTCCTTGACCCTTGCTGCCGGCGCCTTGTCCGGCACGGCCCTGGCTGCCGCCGCCACTGATGCTTCCACTGCCGCCCCCGCGGCCACGGCTCCTGCCGACGGTTCGCATGCCGGCCGCCCCGGTAAGGGCCCGCAAGCCGGCCCCGGCGACCATCGCCGCTGGGAAGGCATGCGCGATTCGCTGATGATTCCCGGCCTGGGTCCCATCGGCAAGAAGGAAGTCGACCAGCTGAAGTTGAACACGCAGCAGCAAGGCCTGTTCAAGACCGCCCAGGACGCCCAGCGCGACCTCGGCAAGTCCATGCACGAAGCTGGCCGCGCGCGCCACAAGCTGCTGGATGACCAGATCAATAGCGGCAAACTGGACCCGCACGCGCTGATGGACCAGGAAGGCAAGAGCCGTCAACAGTTCGAAGGCCAGGTCGACCAGGTCAAGCAGAAGTGGCTGGCGGTCTGGGATAGCTTGAGCGAGGGCCAACGCGGCCAGGTGACCCAGTTCGTCAAGCAGCGCCAGGCGCGTTGGGAAGCCGCCCGCCAGGAACATCGCCGCGGTCCCGACGGTCACCGTCCGCCGCCCCCGCCCGCGGGTGCGCCGGCGCCGGCTGACAAGCCGGCGGGTTGATCCGCTGACGCCGCGCCAGGCTTGGCTGGCAGGCCAGCCAGCCAGCCAGCCAGCCAGCCAGCCAGCCAGCCAGCCAGCCAGCCAGCCAGCCAGCCAGCCAGCCAGCCAGCCAGCCAGCCAGCCAGCTTCGGCGCGGCGGCATCGCGCTTCATGACTTCAAAGTGCCCGATCCGGTTCACCGGATCGGGCATTTCTTCATTTCTGTGCGTGAAACGATGACGATGCACGCCGATCGGCACCAAAACGGTGCGCTCTGAATAGTTTGGATAGATTCTTTACCTGGTGAAAAGTTGGCATGGATCGTGCTTTGAAAGGAGTAGGGCCAGCCGGGTCCGACATTTTCCAGAGGAGGGAAAAATGTTGCGAAGGACCTGCCTGGCTTGTACGGCAATTTCCAAGCATGTGACGGGAGGCGGTTTTGAGTCCACCCGTCTCCAAAGTCTCACCTTGTCTAACACCAGGATCCGAACCATGAAGAAGACGCTGCTCGCTGTACCCTTTGCCTTGGCCGCATGCGTGGCTGCCGTGCCCGCCATCGCCGCGGAAGCCACCGACCTGGGCGCCGGCTTTTCCCTGAGCGGCAATGCCACGCTGACGAACGACTACCGTTTCCGCGGCTATTCGCAAACCGACTTTCGCCCCGCCGCCCAACTGGGCCTGGACCTGACTCATTCGTCCGGTTTCTACCTGGGCAACTGGAACTCCAATGTGTCCGATTCCGTTTACACCGACGGCAATCTGGAAATGGATTTCTACGGCGGCTGGAAAGGCGACGTCGGTAATGGCTTCGGCCTGGATGTCGGTGCGCTGCACTACTACTATCCCGGCTCCAGTTCCCCCAAGGGCGGCAACTACAACAACACGGATATCTATATTGGCGGCAGCTACGCCAATTATTCGTTGAAGTACTCCTATACCCCGGGCGACTTCTTCAGCACGCCGAACTCCAAGGGCACCTGGTACCTGGATGCGTCGGCCACTTTCGACCTGGGCGACGGTTGGGGCCTGCTGGGCCACGTCGGCTATCAGAAGCTGAAGAACGCCACCGATACCGATGGCGATGACCTGGGCCATTACGTCGACTACAAGCTGGGCGTGACCAAGGACGTCAAGGGCTGGGTGTTTGGCCTGGCCGCGGTGGGGGCGTCCAAGGACAATTGGTACAACACCAAGAACGGCCATCCTGCTGGACGCCTGGGCCTGCTGGCTTCGATCCAGCGCACTTTCTAAGCGGTTTGCTTCAAGCGTTTCTCGAGCGGGTCATAGCCCGCCAGCTCCCAAGGGGTCAGCGCCCGCCGGTATACGGCGGGCGCTGTCTTTTGTGGCCTGCGAATGCGTATCCGCCACAGGATTTGGGGTTCTATTACAATGCCGGCCTGCTTGTGACTGTGTCATGCCTTGGATAGCTTAATGGCCGAAGTTCTCAATATCGAATCCCTGGATCTTGAAGCTCGGGGAATCGCCCGCCGCGACGGCAAGGTTTTATTCGTCGAAGGGGCTTTACCCGGTGAACGCGTCACGGTCGAAACCGTGCGCCGCAAACCGTCTTATGAAATCGCCCGTACGGTCGATGTGCTGCGGCCATCGTCGCAGCGGGTGACACCGCGCTGCCCGCACTTCGGTGTCTGCGGGGGCTGTGCCATGCAGCATCTGGAGCCTTCGGCCCAGGTGGCGATCAAGCAGCGCTCACTGGAAGATACTTTCTGGCACGTCGGCAAAATGCGCCCGGCCCGTGTGCTGCCGCCTTTGCATGGTCCTACCTGGGGCTACCGTTTCCGCGCGCGTCTGTCGGTGCGCGTGGTGGCCAAGAAGGGCGGGGTGCTGGTGGGCTTCCACGAGCGCAAGAGCAGCTACGTGGCCGACATGCGCGAATGCCATGTGCTGCCGCCGCACGTGGCTGGCCTGCTGTTGCCGCTGCGCGCCATGGTCACCCGCATGTCGCAACCGCACCGGATGCCGCAGATCGAGGTGGCGGTGGGGGATGTGGCGACGGTGCTGGTGCTGCGGCACCTGGAACCGCTGACGGACGACGATATCGCCATCCTGCGCGAGTTCGCCGCGCATCATGCGGTGCAATGGTGGCTGCAGCCCAAGGGGCCGGATACCTGTCATCCGCTGGAACGTGAGCATGCCGATACGCTGGCTTACTCGCTGCCGGAGTTCGGGCTGCGGATGCCGTTCAAGCCTACCGATTTCACGCAGGTGAATCACGCCATCAACCGGGCGCTGATTTCGCGAGCGCTGACGTTGCTGGAGGTCCAGCCCACGGATCGCGTGGCGGATCTGTTCTGTGGCCTGGGCAACTTCACGCTGCCGTTGGCGACGCTGGCGCGTGAGGCGGTGGGGGTCGAGGGCAGCAAGGCGCTGACCGATCGCGCGCTGGACGCGGCGCGCCAGCATGGTTTGGGGGCGACGACCAGTTTCTCCACTTTGAATCTGTTCGAGGTGGATGTGTCGTGGCTGCGGGGATTGGGTTACTTCGACCGCATGCTGATCGACCCGCCGCGGGAAGGGGCCCATGCGGTGGCCCAGGCCCTGGCGCTGCTGTCGGTTGATGAACGGCCGCGGCGGATTGTGTATGTGTCCTGTAATCCGGCGACGCTGGCACGCGATGCGGCGATTCTGGTGCACGAGGGTGGGTATGTGTTGCGTAGCGCGGGGGTGATCAATATGTTCCCGCATACGGGGCACGTGGAGTCCATCGCCGTGTTTGAATCGCTGGATGCGGAGCGGGTGGAGGCTGCACAGAAGCAGGCCGCGGAGAAGAAGCTGTTGGCTGAGCAATTGCAGGCAGAAGGGGTTGCCGCGGCGGCAGCCGCGGCAGCCGCCGCGACCGCGGTTGACGCTGCATAGTCCCATCAATGAATAGGGGCAGGCGTCGGCGCGCCCCAATTTTTTCCGACGACAGCAAACAGGCCCGCGCTAGCGGGCCTGTTTTTACTTATCGCTGAAGGCGGATTGGCCAAGGGCCAAGCACCAAAGGCTGCCGGACGACTAGCCCTTGGTTTCGTCCAGCACCCGTTGCGCCTCGGCACGGACACGGTCAGGGGCGGTGCCGCCGATGTGGTCGCGGGCGGCGACGGAGCCTTCCAGGGTCAGCACCTGGTGGATGTCCGCCTCGATGGCAGGGTTGTAGGCCTGCAGCTCGGCCAGGGTCAGATCGGCCAGGTCGCAGCCGCGCTGTTCGCAGTCGCGTACCGCATGCGCCACGATCTCATGGGCGTCGCGAAAGGGCAGGCCGCGCTTGACCAGGTAGTCAGCCAGGTCGGTGGCAGTGGCGAAACCTTGCAAGGCAGCGGCCCGCATATTGTCGGCCTTGACCTTGATGCCGCCGGCCATGTCCGCGAAGATGGTCAGGGTGTCGCGCAGGGTGTCGGCCGTGTCGAACAGGCCTTCCTTGTCTTCCTGATTGTCCTTGTTATACGCCAGGGGCTGGCCCTTCATCAGGGTCAACAGGGCGACCAGGTGGCCATTGACGCGGCCAGTCTTGCCGCGCGCCAGTTCAGGCACGTCCGGATTCTTCTTCTGCGGCATGATGGAACTGCCGGTGCAGAAGCGGTCGGCCAGGTCGATGAAACCCACGCGCGGGCTCATCCACAACACCAGCTCTTCCGAAAAACGCGATACGTGCGTCATCACCAGGGCGGCGGCGGCGCAGAATTCGATGGCGAAGTCACGGTCCGAGACGGCATCCAGCGAGTTGCGGCACACGCCGTCGAAGCCCAGCGTGCGCGCCACGCGCTCGCGGTCGATCGGATAGCTGGTACCGGCCAGGGCGGCCGCGCCCAGCGGCAGGCGGTTGACGCGGCGGCGGCAGTCGGCCAGGCGCTCGGCATCGCGGCCGAACATTTCGGCATACGCCAACAAATGATGGCCAAAGGTCACGGGCTGGGCCACCTGCAGATGGGTGAAGCCCGGCATGATGGTGGCGGCGTTTTCCAAGGCCACGACAGCCAGGGCATGGCGCAGTTGGCGCAGCAGGTCCACCAGGATGTCGATTTCTCCACGCAGCCACAGGCGGATGTCCGTGGCCACCTGGTCATTGCGCGAACGGCCGGTATGCAGGCGCTTGCCGGCGTCGCCAACCAGCTCCACCAGGCGCTTTTCGATATTCAGGTGCACGTCTTCCAGATCGAGCAGCCACTGGAAACCGCCAGCCTCGATTTCGGACAGGATCTGCGCCATGCCGCGCTGGATGTCAGCCAGGTCCTGGGCGGAAATGATGCCCTGGGCGGCCAGCATGTCGGCATGGGCCAGTGAACCCTGGATGTCATGGCGCGCCAGGCGCTTGTCGAAATCCACCGAAGCGGTGTAGCGCTTGACGAGATCGGAAACCGGCTCGGAGAAGCGGGCGGACCAGGCTTGCGCCTTGTTGGCGAACTGGTCTTGCGAAGAGGAGGGGGAGTTTGCGTTGGTGTTTGCCATAGTGGGGGGGATTATAGAACCCGACCGAGAACGCGGCATGCGATAATTTCATCCCTCCTTTTTCCGCCCCCGCATCCCCAGCAATGAGCACAGCCCGAGTCTCTATCGCGCAGATCAACGCTTGTGTCGGAGACCTGTCCGGTAACGCCCAGCGCGTGCTGGCGGCCGCGCGCCAGGCGCATGAACAGGGCGCTGACATATTGCTTACGCCGGAATTGGTGCTGACCGGTTATCCGCCCGAAGACCTGCTGCTGCGGCCGCAGTTCGTGCAGGAACAGGCGCGGGTGCTCGACGGCCTGCGCCGCGAGTTGGCGCAATTCAAGGGTTTGCGGGTGGTGGTCGGCCACGTCGACGGGGCGGGGCGGTCGCTATTCAACGCCGCCAGCGTGCTGTTCGAGGGGCAGGTGTTGGGCTGCTACCGCAAGCGCGAGCTGCCGAATTACTCGGTATTCGACGAGCAGCGGTATTTCCAGGCGGACGGCACGCCGCTCACTTTCGAGGTCGCCGGCGTTACGTTCGGCGTGGTGATCTGCGAGGACATGTGGTTCGACCGCGCGCCCTCCGCCGCGCGCGCGGCCGGTGCCCAGGTGCTGCTGGTGCCCAATGCTTCCCCCTACAACACCGGCAAGCAGGACGAACGCCAGCGCGTGGCGCGCCACTGCGTGAGCGTCGGCGGTTGTGCGGTGGTCTACGCCAATCTGGTGGGCGGACAGGATGAGCTGGTGTTCGACGGTGCATCCTTCGCCATGGATCGGTCCGGGCAGATGACGGCACGGCTGGCGGATTTCGCTGAAGATGTGCAGTGTGTGGAAGTCGATGCTGACGGCAATGTGCGGGCATTGGCGGCCCCGCAGGCGCCCGTTGCGGGCGACGGGGCCGGCGCTGCCAAGCCCGGGGCGGGATCGCGAACCGTGCCCCATGCCGAACCCCAATCCGACCTGCGGCCGGAATTCCAGACCGAGGCGCAGGTCTGGCAAGCCCTGGTGCTGGGCGTACGCGACTACCTGGGCAAGAACCGCTTCCCGGGCGTGATCATCGGCTTGTCCGGCGGCATCGATTCGGCCGTGGTGCTGGCGGTGGCGGTGGATGCGCTGGGCGCGGAGAACGTGCGCGCCGTCATGATGCCGTCGCGCTATACGGCGGATATTTCGCAGATCGACGCCGAGGACATGGCCAAGCGCCTGGGCGTGCGCTACGACGTCATCACCATCGGTACGGTGGTCGATTCCTTCGAATCCATGCTGGCGCCGCATTTCGCCGGACTGGCCGTGGATGCCACGGAAGAGAACATCCAGGCGCGCGCGCGGGGCACTTTGCTGATGGCGCTGTCCAACAAGACGGGCCGGCTGGTGCTGACCACCGGCAACAAGTCCGAGATGACCACGGGCTATTGCACGCTGTATGGCGACATGGCGGGCGGCTATGCCGTCATCAAGGACGTGCCCAAGACGCTGGTGTATCGCCTGGCGGTGTGGCGCAACCGGGAGCAGGAGATCATTCCGGAACGCATCATCACCCGGCCGCCGTCGGCCGAGCTGCGCGAAGACCAGAAGGACCAGGACAGCCTGCCGCCCTATGACATTCTCGATGGCATCATCGAGCGGTATATGGAGCGCAACGAATCGGCCGCCGAGATCGTGGCCGCGGGCTTTCCGCCGGAAGCGGTGGAGCAGGTCGTACGGCTGATCCGCATCAATGAATACAAGCGCCGTCAGGCACCGCCGGGGCCGCGCATCACGCCGCGGGCATTCGGCCGGGATTGGCGCTATCCTGTCACCAACGGCTTTCGCGAAACCGCCTGAGCCCCGATATAAAGTAGAAAGGACTTCAAGTGAAACAAGTCACCGCTATCATCAAACCGTTCAAGCTCGACGAAGTGCGCGAGGCGCTGGCCGAAGTGGGCGTCAGCGGGTTGACCGTCACCGAGGTCAAGGGTTTTGGCCGGCAGAAGGGTCATACCGAGCTCTATCGGGGCGCCGAGTATGTGGTCGATTTCCTGCCCAAGATCCGCGTTGAAGTGGTGCTGCCGGACGAGTTGGTCGAGCAGGCCATCGAGGCCGTGGTCAAGGCGTCGCGCACCGGCAAGATCGGCGACGGCAAGATTTTCGTCACCCCGGTGGAACAGGCCATCCGGATTCGCACCGGCGAGGCCGACGACGAAGCCCTGTAGGGCTCGCCCCGTACCGCGCTGCGCGCGGCCCCCGCAGGGGGGCGACACCGGCGGAACCGGGGGGCCCGGCTCCACGGTGTCTTCGATGGGCTAGGGTTCGTAGCCGGCATTGGGATTTTAGCGCTCGTCCTGCAGTTGCGAGCAGCGCTTGAAGATTGAATCGGTGATGGCCTGGCGGGAGTGTTCGCGCCGGTCGATCAAACCGATGGATCGTACGACTCCGCCGATGTCTTCCGGCAGCGGCAACACCCGCAGGTCTGGCGCCGTGGCCCATTGTGCGGCCTTCAGCAGGGGCAGCAGGGTGACGCCTACTTCCTGCCGCACCAATTCCACCACGGTTTCGATCGCGTTCAGCTCCAGGAACTCGTGTACGTGCACGTTCAGCCGCCGCAGTACGCGGTCGATCTGCAGGCCCGTGCGTTGGGTGCGGTCGAAGCGCAGGAAGGGATTGCCTTCCAGCAGTTCATGCAGTGTGTCGCCCGTGGCCTTCGCGGGCGCGATGACCACCAACGGTTCTTCGTAGAGCGGCGTCCAGCGCGTGCTGGCCACGCGGCGGCCCGATTCGACGACCAGGGCGGCATCCAGTTCACCGCTTTCGACCTTGCCCGCCAGTTCGCTGGATTTGCCCGAGAACAGGCGCACGTCCAGGCCGTCGTGTTCACGCTTCAGGGTAGATACGGCCTTGGATAAAAGCCCCATGCATGACACGATGGCGCCCACGGCCACGGATCCGGCCAATTCGCCCGGGCCGGGGCGGCGGGGCGAGCGTATCCTTTCGTACAGATCCAGGAATTGCTTGATTTCCGGCAACAGGTCGCGGCCGGCCGCATTGAGAATGGCCAGCCGACCGCTACGGTCGAATAGTTCGCGGCCCAGTTCCTCTTCCAGCGCCCGCATCTGGAAGCTCACCGCCGCCTGAGTCAGCGCCACCCGTTCGGCGGCTTCTGAGAAGGAACCGTAACGGGAGACGGCGACAAACGTACGAAGAAATCGGACAGTGCTCATGTGAGGTCAATGCTCATGAATATTGATGTTCGGTTATCTCTTTGCGCGGCAGACGCCCCACCGGTCGCCGGGCCGCAGCCGGCCTGCCGCGGCAGCCGGCCCGCCGCCGTGGCCGGCCCGCCGCCGTGGCCGGCC
>NZ_JAHPZX010000008.1 GCF_021325795.1 Bordetella sp. LUAb4
TGTGAGCGTTTGATTTCGTTGGCGCCATCGATTTCTCGATGGACAGCGCAATCCGCATCAAGCGCCCACACTTATCGGTTGTTTCGTTGTTAAAGAGCGGTACTGCCAAACTGCTTTACTACCTTGCCGCTTACTCACTCGCTTCGCTGCTTTCGCCGCGTCGCTGCTTTCGCCGCGTCGCTGTTTCAGCAGCAGAGAAACGAGATTATGAAGCAGTTTTTCGAAGTTGTCAAATTCATTTCTGAACTTTTTTCTTCTTTTCAAACGCTGCGTGCTTCCGAGAAGTCACCGCTTGCATTTGAAATGCTGCTTTGCTCAATCCGTTGCCGGATCTCGCTGAAGCTGCTTTTTAGTGGCGCTATGCGCTCAACCAGAAAACCGCTTCATCTCACTTCACCTTCACTACCCGGCTGGCGCTTTTCGAATCATCACCCGGAGGCTTCTGGTTCGTTGTCGCGTTTGCGTTTGAGCAGCGAAGAAAGAGATATTAGCACGGTTTTTTCGGAGCGCGCAAGTCAGCCGTATGAAAAACTCAAAAATATCGGAAATTTTTCCCTGCCCCTCCGCTGTACACGCTTCACGGCCCATGCTCGCCCCACGACTTACGCCGCCCACTGCCTAGTTCCCCCCACTAACTAGTCCACCTAACTAGTCCACCTAACTAGTCCACCTAACTAGTCCACCTAACTAGTCCACCTACTAACTAGTCCACCTACTAACTAGAACGCCTACTAACTAGATAGAACGCCCACTACCTAGAAAGACTCCTGCCCGAGTCGCCCTGCCAACCAGGAGACCCGATCAAGCAGGACGCCTTATCAGCTATTCGCCCGGAGAAGCACGTAGCCACGCAACGCTCCCTACCAAAGAGATCGAATAAGCGCTATCTACCTTCCAGCGCCAACTCGGTGGTTTCCTTCAGCTTCTGCAATGCGAAGCTGGATCGCATATCTATTACCGCCGGGTGCTGCATCAAGGTATCCATGGCGAAACGCGAGAAGTCGGCCAGGTCGCGCACCTGCACTCTCAATAGATAGTCCATGTCTCCCGTCATCGCGTAGCAGGCCACCACTTCGGGCCAGGCCTGGACGTCCCGGGCGAATTCCACCATGGGGGCATGGCTGGAGCCACTATGCTTATTCAGGCGTATCGTCACATAGGCCACCAGGCCGAATCCCACCTTGTCGGGATCCACCAAGGCAACGTAGCGGCGGATATAACCCTCATCTTCCAGGCGGCGCACGCGGCGCAGGCACGGACTGGGAGACAGCGACACCCGGTCCGCCAGCTCCTGATTAGATAGGCGTCCATCCCGCTGAAGTTCAGCCAGAATGCGCCGATCGGTTTTATCCAAGTCAATTTCCGCCACGATCCGCCCCTAAAGTTTAAATATCAGCAATTTTATTGCCAGAAAAGTGCTTTCTGTAATCGTTTTCGCAATCGCCTGCCAGCCGGTTTTTCCTACAATTTTCGCTTGCGCGCCGGCAGCTGCCGCGGGCGCGCCTGTCCGGCACCCACCAGCGATTACAAGGGGACTCGCACCATGACCACCGCATTCCAGCCCTGGGACAATCCCATGGGCACGTCCGGCTTTGAATTCATCGAATACGCCGCGCCTGACGCCGCCGCGCTGCGCCGGGTGTTCGAGCTGCTGGGTTTCAAGCCCATCGCACGGCACCGTCATAAGGATGTGATCGTCTACCGCCAGGGCGGCATCAACTTCCTGGTCAACGCCGAGCCCGATTCTTTCGCGCAGCGCTTCGCCCGCCTGCACGGGCCGTCCATCTGTGCCATCGCCTTGCGCGTGGACGATGCCGCCGCGGCCTACCGCCGTGCGCTGGAGCTGGGCGCGTGGGGCTTCGACTCACGTAGCGGGCCGATGGAGTTGAACATCCCCGCCATCAAGGGCGTCGGCGATTCACTGATCTATCTGGTCGATCGCTGGCGCGGCAAGGCTGGCCATGGCGGCATCGGCGACATCAGCATCTATGACGTCGACTTCGAACCCATCAACCCGGAAACCGCCAAGACCGACCTGCATCACACCGGTGCCGGCCTTACCCTCGTCGATCACCTGACGCATAACGTTCACAAAGGACGCATGGGCGAATGGGCGGAGTTCTATGAGCGCCTGTTCAACTTCCGCGAGGTGCGCTATTTCGATATCGAAGGCAAGGTGACGGGGGTGAAGTCCAAGGCGATGACGTCGCCCTGCGGCAATATCCGCATTCCCATCAACGAGGAAGGGACCGAGGAAAAAGGCCAGATCCAGGAATACCTGGACCTCTATCACGGCGAAGGAATACAGCACATCGCGCTGGCCACGGAAGACATCCACGCCACGGTGGAGGCGCTACGCGCCAATGGCTTGCGCTTCCTGGACACGCCGCAAACCTACTACGAGCTGCTGGACAAACGCCTGCCGGGACATGGGGAAGATACGCCACGCCTCGAACGCAATCGCATCTTGCTGGATGGCGCGCCGGACGGCGGGCTGCTGCTGCAGATATTCACGGAGAACCAGATCGGCCCGATCTTCTTCGAGATCATCCAGCGCAAAGGCAACGATGGCTTCGGCGAAGGCAATTTCAAAGCGCTGTTCGAATCAATCGAACTGGACCAGATGCGCCGCGGCGTCCTGAAGCCGGCTGACGCGAATATCTGAAGCAGATGGGCCTGGGCCGCCCCGCTCAGGGGCATGGCCCAAGGCGCGCGCCGATCGGGCGGATCTCGTCAGGGTTTGCTCGCCGATGCCGGCGCTGCCGGCGCTGCAGCCGATGCGGGTGGCGTGGCCGTTTCAGTCGGCGTGGCCGATGCTGCCGGCGTGGAAGCAGGAGCCAGCGTGAGTATCCATTGCGCGATCAGCCTGGCTTCGTCCGCGCTGACTTGCGGTTGCGCCGCCATCGACAGCTTGCCCCAGCGATAGCGGCCGCCGTTGCGGATGGACTGCACTAAATAGTCCAGCGCTTCGGGTTGGCTGCCATAGCGCTGCGCCACCGCAAGAAACGGCGGGCCGACGCGCGGCGTATCGACCTGATGGCAGCCCAGGCACACCTTGCTCCTGAGAAGCTCAGCCACCTGGGCTGGAATCGCGTCCTGCGCGGCAGCGGTCCGCGCCGCGAGCGGCAGGACCGCGGCGGCTACCAGACTACAGAACACCACGCGCCATGCGCTGCTGATCCTAGATAACATCGAACGATTCCATGACAACCCTCATGGCGGTCGATCGTAACCGAATTGCCCGGCCCATGACGCCATGGGTTTCAGGAGCCCGTACGCCGAGCCGGTTAATATCGCTCAAGCAAATCCGCACATCGGCCAACTCTGTTTATCGAACCCATACATGCTGCGCTATCCCGAATTCAATCCCATCGCCGTACAGATAGGCCCGCTGGCCGTGCATTGGTACGGCCTGATGTATCTGTTCGGCTTCGGCCTGGTCTACCTGTTGGGCCGCTGGCGCCTGTCGCACGGCAAGGTCGCCGGCGGCTACACCGCGCGGGACCTGGAAGACATCATCTTCTATAGCGTGGTGGGTGTCGTTGCCGGCGGGCGGCTAGGCTATGTCCTGTTCTACAAGCCCGCCTATTACTTCTCGCATCCGCTGGAGATTTTCTATCTGTGGCAAGGCGGCATGTCCTTCCACGGCGGCCTGATCGGCGTCATCCTGGTCATGCTGTTCTTCGCCCGCCGCCGCGGCCAGTCGCTGTTCATGGTCAGCGACTTCATCGCTCCGCTGATCCCACTGGCGCTGGCCATGGGACGCCTGGGCAACTTCATCAATGGCGAGTTGTGGGGCCGCCCCACGGACGTGCCTTGGGCCATGGTGTTTCCGCAATCGGGCGACGGCCTGGCACGCCACCCTTCCCAGCTCTATGAGCTGGGCCTGGAAGGCATCGCCCTGTTCATCATCATGTGGGTGTTCGCGCGCAAACCGCGACCCACAGGGCAAGTGAGCGCGGTATTCCTGATTGGCTACGGCTGCTTCCGCTTCCTGGTGGAATTCACCCGGGAACCCGACAACTTCCTGGGCCTGCTGGCCGGCGGCCTGAGCATGGGCCAGTGGTTGTCGGTACCCATGGTGCTCCTGGGCATCGGCATCTACGCCGTCACTGCAAAGCGATCGTCCCTGACACATCAACCGAAACCGTGATGGTATCGGGGCGCAGCGGCACTTCCGAGGGCGGTGCCGCGCCCCCTCCCTTGGCCATTGCCATCATGGCGCGCGGTGCCGGCACCATATTGCCGCCCCCACCGCCCAAGTCCAGCTTGACGATGCGATAGCCGGAAAAACCGAAGGCCGATGCCGCGGCCACGGCACGCTGGCGGAAGCTCTCCGCGGCGTCGTTCAGCAGCTTGCGTTCGGCTGCGTCATGCGCCTTGCGCGACAACCGGAACGCGATATTCGAGATCGCGCTCTTGTCGGACAGCTTGGCCGCCAGCGCCGAGGCAGCCTCGAATTGCGCAGACTCCAGCACGATGCTGCCCTGTCCGCGCCAACTCCCTATCTTGCCTTTGTCATTGCTGACCGGCCACACGCCAAAGCCTTCGGTACGCACCGTCACATGCTCGGTGCCGCCCGCACGCTTGACCAGGTCATCGAGCGCGGCGCTCAATTTGCGGCCAGCAGCCGGTTGGTCGGGCGCATCAACCTCCGCGCTTAGCGTGATCAACACGGTATCCGGCTGGACTTCCATCGAGGCAGAGGCAGTGAGCGCCATCTGCGGCGCGCTGGCGCTGGGGGCTTGCACGGCGCCGGCGACGGGCGCCGCCGCGGCATCGTGCGAGGATTGCGCCCGCGCCATCGGCGCGGCGAACGCGAACACCGAAGCCACGGCCGCCAGCATCAAGGCATTGCGCGAGACACGTAAGCCAGGACGGGGCTCGAAACCCCGCGCGGACTCGCATTCGGATGGTTGTTCAAGTTGGCATCCAAGTCGGTGTTCGACTGGGGACGAGATCGTAAGCTTGCGCATGATGAACGGGCTCCCTGAAAAGAAAAGCGGACCTGCCAGTTCAACCCGGCAGGCCCGCTTTAGAAGATGCCCCGCATGTGCCGTCAGGACCGGCATCTCGAACCCTGAGGTTCAAGGTGGTCGCGCTCGGCGGAACTTTGGGTTCGTCTGACAGAGAGACGATCACGCTAGCTCCACATTCACACAACCGGTATGCCGTAAGACATAGGTTCAGAGAATGTATGGTCCAGTCACGAACACAGCAGGGACAAACTGAAACCTGACTTCGTGGGTCAGGTTTAAAACTCGTCGTATTGCTTACAGCAACTTCTCTTGACCCGACAGTGCGTCATCGAGCAAAGAGTTCATGTCCTCGATTCTACGCTTGAAGTCGCCGACTGCCAAACCACCCAGCGGACCATCGGGCGCTTTCACTGCAAGCAGCTCGCCGGCGATCTGCAAAGCCGCCATCACGGCAATGCGTTCGTTGCTCGAAACCTTGCCCGTGCCTTGTATGCGTTGCATCAGTACATCGACGTGACGCACGGCGGCCAGCAGATGCGGCTTTTCCTCGGTCGAGCAGGCCATGGAGTATTCACGGCCCAAAATGGAAACTTCAAAACGTTCCATACTCATGCCTGCTCTCCCACCGAAGCGCCGGGCAGGCGAGCCAGCACGGCATCGATGCGTTCGCGCGCGGCGACCGCGGCGACACGCAGGCGTTGCATATCGGTATCTCGCGCAGCCAGACGCGACTGCCATTCGCTCTCGCGCGCGGCGGCCTGTGACTCGAAGGACTGCAATTGCAGCACATGCCGTTCGAGTTCGGCGCGCAACGTGGCTTCGGCCGCCTCGGCCCGCGCCAGGCGCTCGCCCACTTCACTATCGTTGTTCTGCAAGCGCTCTTGCAATTGCAAGACTTGCGTGTCCGCGTCGTCGCAGCGAGTGCGCAAGCCGCGCGCTTCCTGCTCCGCCTGATGCAGGCGTGCACGCAAAGCATCGCGTTCAGCATGTAGCTGGCGCGTGCGTTGCACCAATTGCCCGATCCGGGCAGCGAGATTGTCGAGGTCTTGCAGCATGGGCGCTATCGTAAACCATCTCGCGCGCCGAAACACTTGCTAATGCACCGTGTGATACCTGGCAATATTCAGTAAGGCCGGGGGTTCAATACCCGGCAGGGGCGCCGAGGCGTGCCCACGCTTCTCCGTTCAGGAACTGTCAACGCGCCGGATTTTTGAAAGCCTGACTTCTGGCACCTTCGACCGGATCCGGTGACAGAAGCACGAAAGGTTTGGGGTTTGAAGGTCTCGCCGCCTCCCCGGCTATGTATTTTTCGTGAGACAAACTTCTGCCCCGCCTTTCCCCCCACTTTCTTTCTACTTTCAATTAGCTTTCATTGGACTGCCATTTCGGCGTAATCCTTACAACTTCCTGCCGGATGAACCCTAAATCTAGGGAAAACCATAGCCTTTCAGCCAAATTACAGGGTTTCAGTTTGGCAGTAGAGCCTTTACCATTCGCCCATCTTCGAACTTTGAATTTACTTTCACTCTGCACACACACACCTGAATTCGTTTATCACATGCTGTAACTAGGAGCAGACAACCATGCAGCTTAAAAACAAGCAGGATTTCTGGTCGGGGGTGATGTTCATCGCCCTGGGCCTGGGATTCGCGTTCAAAGGCGCCAGCTACCAGATGGGCACCGCTGCCCGGATGGGGCCTGGCTATTTCCCCTTCTGGCTGGGGATGGTCCTCGCCCTCCTCGGCGCGATCGTCCTGATCGGCTCGATGTTGCCCAAGGCTACCGAGACCCATATCGACCGCTTCGACTGGCGTGTCGTGTTCCTGGTGATCGGCTCGGTCGTCTTGTACGGCCTGGTGCTCAAATTCCTCGGCGTCTATATCTCCGTGTTCCTCCTGGTGGTCGTCAGCAGCCTGGCGAGCCATGAGTTCAGCTGGAAGATCGCCGTGGCGAACGGTATTTTTCTCGTGGTGTTCTCCTATCTGGCGTTCATCAAGGGCCTGGGACTCATCTTCCCGCTGTGGCCGTCTTTCCTCGGTTCGTAAGGAGCGCCAGACATGGAATTGCTTGATCACCTGATGCTGGGTTTCGGCGTGGCCTTCACGCCCGAAAACCTCGCTTACGCCCTGCTGGGCTGCATCCTGGGCACGCTGATCGGCGTGCTACCCGGGATCGGTCCGGTCCCGACCATCGCCATGCTGCTGCCGATCACGTACGTGCTGCCGCCCGTGGCCGGTCTGATCATGTTGGCCGGTATCTATTACGGCGCGCAGTACGGCGGTTCGACGACCGCGATTCTGGTGGCGCTGCCGGGAGAGACATCCGCGGTGGTGACTGTGCTTGACGGGCACCAGATGGCACGCAATGGCCGCGCGGGCGCCGCGCTGGCTATCGCCGCGCTGGGCTCGTTCTTCGCCGGTTGCGTGGCCACCCTGCTGCTGGCCGCCTTCGCGCCCCCGCTGGCTGAAGTGGCCTTCAAGTTCGGCCCCGCCGAGTACTTCTCCCTTATGTGCCTGGGCCTGGTCGGCGCCGTGGTGCTGGCCTCGGGCTCGCTGCCCAAGGCCATCTCCATGATCCTCCTGGGTCTGTTGCTGGGTATGGTCGGTACCGATGTGAACTCGGGCGTGGCCCGTTTCGACTTCGGCATCCCCGAACTGCAGGACGGCATCGACTTCGCGATCGTGGCCATGGGCGTGTTCGGCTTCGCCGAAATCATGACCAACCTGGAGCAGAAGGAAAACCGCGTCGACATCACCGACAAGATCGGTTCGCTCTATCCCAACAAGGAAGAGTTCAAGGAAGCCTGGCCCGCGGTTCTGCGTGGCACGGCCCTGGGTTCGGCCCTGGGCATCCTGCCCGGCGGCGGCGCGGTGCTGTCGTCCTTCGCCTCCTATACCTTGGAAAAGAAGATCGCCAAGGAACCGAAGCGCTTCGGCAAGGGCCACCCGGCCGGCCTGGCGGGTCCGGAATCGGCCAACAACGCGGCCGCCCAGACCTCCTTCATCCCGCTGCTGACCCTGGGTATCCCGGGCAACGCCGTGATGGCGCTGATGGTGGGTGCGATGACCATCCACAACATCCAGCCCGGCCCGCAGGTGATGACCAGCCACCCGGAACTGTTCTGGGGCCTGATCGCCTCGATGTGGATCGGCAACCTGATGCTGGTGATCCTGAACCTGCCGCTGATCGGCCTGTGGGTGAAACTGCTCAAAGTGCCCTATCGCGTGCTGTTCCCGGCGATTCTGGTGTTCTGCACGATCGGTGTGTACTCGTTGAACTACAACACCTTCGACATCATGACCACCGCTGCCTTCGGCGTGATCGGCTACGTCTGGTCCAAGCTGAAGTGCGAAGGCGCACCGTTGCTGCTGGGCCTGGTGCTGGGCCCCATGATGGAAGAAAACTTCCGCCGTGCCCTGCTGCTGTCGCGTGGCGACTTCACCACCTTCATCACGCGTCCGCTGTCGGCCAGCCTGTTGGCCGCGGCCCTGGCGCTGATCGTGATCGTGGCGCTGCCCTCGATCCGCAAGAAGCGCGACGAAACCTTCGTCGAAGAAGGCTGATGCCAACCGGACCCGGGCCTGTTCCCGCGGTCCGCTCGACGCACTCCCTCGAAGGGCACCGCAAGGTGCCCTTTTTTTGTCCCGCCTTTTTGCCCTGTCTCTCTGCCCTGTATCTCTGCCCTCTGCCTTGCCCGTTGAATTCGCCACGGCCGCTGCCCGGCAGCCCTTGCTTCACGGTCTCATCGAGGCCCGCGTTGGAATTGGTGCAGCGCACACAATCGCTTACGCTACAGTACGGGTTTACCCCGTACCTGTCTCCGTCCCGAGCACCCAATGACCTTCGACTGGCACAACCCCTATCGCACTACCCGCGCTCCCGTTTTTGCCCGCAACGTCGTCGCCACCTCGCAGCCGCTGGCTGCCCAGGCCGGGCTGCGTATTCTGGAACGCGGCGGCAATGCAGTGGATGCCGCCATCGCGGCGGCCGCCGTCCTGACGCTCGCCGAACCGGTCAGCAATGGCCTGGGTTCGGATTGCTTCGCCATCATCTGGGACGGCGCCCGTCTGCATGGCATGAATGCCAGCGGCCGCGCGCCTTCCGCATGGTGTGTGGACTACTTCAAGCGCAAGCACAACGGCGCCATTCCCATGCGTGGCTGGGACAGCGTGACGGTGCCCGGTTGCGTCGCCGGCTGGGCGGCCTTGCACGAGAAAATGGGCACGCTGCCGTTCGCCGACGTGCTGGCCCCCGCTATCGAATATGCGGAGCGCGGCTGCGCGGTGTCACCGATCGTGCAGCAGAAATGGGCCGCGCAGGCAGACGTGCTGCAGCCGCTGCCCGGCTTCGCCGAACACTTCCTGCCACGCGGCCGGCCGCCCGCCGTCGGCGAACATTTCGTGCTCAAGGGCGCGGCCGATACGCTCAGGCGTATCGCCGCTAGCGGCGGCCGCGATTTCTATGAAGGCGAGACAGCGCACAAGCTGGTCGCCCATGCGCAGGCGCACGACGCGGCGATGACCCTCGCTGACCTGCGCGAATACAAGCCCGAATGGGTCACGCCGCTGGCGCAGGCCTACCGCGGCTACACCCTGCATCAGATTCCGCCCAACGGCCAAGGCATCGCGGCCCTGATCGCCTTGGGCATCCTGCAGCACTTCGACGTGGCGGCGCGGCCCGTGGATCACCCCGATACGCAGCATCTGCTGATCGAGGCCATGAAACTGGCCTTCGCCGACGTCTATGCGCACGTGGGCGACGCGGCACACATGGCCTTGACGGCGGACACGCTGCTGGATCCCGCCTATCTGGCCGAGCGCGCGCGCCTGATCGACATGGGGCGGGCGCAGGACTTCGGTAGCGGCCACGCGCCGCGCGGCGGTACGGTGTATCTGACCGCCGCCGATCGCAACGGCATGATGATCAGTTTCATCCAGTCCAACTACATGGGCTTCGGTTCGGGCGTGGTGGTGCCGGGCACTGGCGTGAGCCTGCAAAACCGCGGCCACGGCTTCAGCATGCAACCCGATCATCCCAATGTCGTGGCGGGTGGCAAGCGCCCCTTCCACACCATCATTCCCGGCTTCCTGATGCGCGACGGCGCGCCTGTCATGAGCTTCGGCGTGATGGGCGGGAATATGCAGCCGCAGGGCCATCTGCAGACGCTCGTGCGCATGCTCGACTACGGTCAGCAGCCGCAGGCCGCCTGCGATGCGCCGCGCTGGAAGTGGAATCACGGCCGCTCGGTGGACGTCGAGCCCGCGATGCCGCACGCCGTCCAGGAAGCGCTGCGGGCGCGCGGCCATGTGCTGGAAGGCCTGGATGATCCTTATATGGATTTCGGCTCCGGCCAATTCATCTGGCGCCTGGGCGATCCGGCGGTCGATGGCTATGTGGCCGCCAGCGACAGCCGCCGCGATGGGCTGGCGGCGGGATTCTGATCGTGCGGCGTGGCGCCGGGCGGATCGCGACGCTTGCCGTCGGCGCGGCATCGCCGTAAGGTACTGCTCCTGAGAAATGGCGGCGGACGATGGCAGCATGCGGTCCGGCGCGGCAATTCATGGCTACCCAGCCTTCAATCGGAGATTCTGCATGGCATCCATCGGTACCAAGACGTACGACACCGTCGCGTCCAAGAAAGTCGCTTTCCTCGGCCTGGGCGTCATGGGTTTCCCCATGGCGGGGCATCTGGCGCGCGCCGGCCACACAGTGACCGTCTACAACCGCACGGCGGCCAAGGCGCAGGAGTGGGTCAAGGAATTCGGCGGCAAGGCTGCCGCCACCCCGCGTGAAGCCGCGGCCGGCGCCGACATCGTGTTCGCTTGCGTCGGCAACGACGACGACCTGCGCAGCGTCGTGCTGGGCGCTGACGGCGCTTTCGCCGGCATGGCCAGGAACGCTGTCTTCGTCGACCACACCACCGCTTCGGCCGATGTGGCGCGCGAGCTGTATGCCGCGGCGCGCAAGCTGGACCTGCAGTTCGTCGACGGCCCGGTGTCGGGCGGCCAGGCCGGTGCGGTCAATGGCGTGCTGACGGTGATGTGCGGCGGCGAGAAGGCGGTCTTCGACAGCATCCAGCCCGTGGCGCAAGCCTTCGGCCGCGCCGTCACGCTGGTGGGCGAGCCGGGTGCCGGGCAGTTGGCCAAGATGGTCAATCAGATCTGCATCGCCGGACTGGTGCAGGGATTGTCCGAAGGCGTGGCCTTCGGCCAGGCAGCTGGCCTGGACATGAAACTGGTGCTGGACGTGATCAGCAAAGGCGCCGCGCAAAGCTGGCAGATGGAGAATCGCGGCGGCACGATGGTCGACGACAAGTTCGACTTCGGCTTCGCCGTGGATTGGATGCGCAAGGACCTGGGGCTGGTGCTGGCCGAAGCCCGCCACAACGGCGCGCGCGTGCCGGTGACGGCGCTGGTCGACCAGTTCTACGCCGACGTGCAGAAGATGGGTGGCGGGCGCTGGGACACGTCGAGCCTGGTCAAGCGCCTGCGCGATTGATCGGCCTCGACGGCCTGGGCGCCAGCGGAGGCACATCGTAGCGCCCAGATGCCCACATCGCTCGGGACGGACGCTACGCCCGTAGCGGACTCAATAGCCGCGATCGCGGGCGACTACGCCGGTCATGGGTTCGCCGCGGGCCATCTGGCGGATCTTGCCGGCGATCTGCGCGATGGTTTCCTCGCGCAGGGTGCTGGCGGCGATGTGCGGGGTGACGTGCGCGCGCGGGTGTTGCCACAGGCCGCTCGCGGCCGGCAGCGGCTCGGTGCGGAATACGTCCAGCGAGGCACTGTCCAGGCGGCCTTCTTCCAGCAAGGCAAGGATGTCGTCCTCGTTCTGGTGCTCGCCACGACCCACGTTGATCAGGTGCGCATGGGGCAGCAACTGGCTCAGGGTGGCACGGTTGAGTATGCCTTCGGTCTCCGGCGTCAGCGGCAGCACGTTGACCAGCACCCGCGTGCGAGCGAGAAAGGCCGGCAGTTGGTCCGCGCCCGAATAGGTCTGCACGCCATCGATGCCGCGCGCCGTGCGCGACCAGCCGGCCACGGGATATTCGAAAGCCGCCAGCGCTTCGGCCACGCGGGAACCGACCACGCCCAAGCCCAGCACGCCCACGGGCCATTGCTCGCGCCGCAGGCCTTCGCGCGGATCCCACCGCGCTGCCGCCTGATCCGCCTCGTAGCGCGCGAACAGGCGCGACTCACGCCACAGCGCGTACAACACGTACTCGGCCATCTGCACGGACATGCCGGCGTCTTCCAGACGAACGATCTGCACGTGCGCGGGGATTTCCTTCATCTTCAGCAACGCATCCACGCCGGCACCCAGGTTGAACACCGCCTTCAGATTGGTCTCGTGCGCGAACAGCGCCGCAGGCGGCTTCCACACCAGCGCCACGTCGGCGTTGGCGGGCGGACCGGCCGGGTCCCACACCGAGATCGTGAAGTCGGGCATCGCGGCCTGCAGGCCAGGAAGCCATTCGTCGGGATTGCGATGAGGGAGCGCGAACAGTACGTGCATGAGGAATCCGGTTTGAGGGTTGAAAAGCGGACACTGCGAAGTCCAAAACCATAGCACGTCACCAGGCACAGGCCTGCGCGCGGAGGTTCCAAAAAAAAAGAGACCTGTGCATATTGCACAGGTCTCTTTGATCGCAGGTACCGCGGAGCCGGCGGTGCCGGTCCGCCAGTGCCGCCCCTTGGGGGGCCGCAGCACGCGCGGCAGGAGGTCAGGCCGTCTTCGGCAGCAAGTCCTTCTTGCCCTTGCCTTTACGCAAGCGGGCCCAGATCTGCACGATGATCAGCAGGGCGCTGGCCGCGACGAACCAGGCGCTGATCGGACGTTGCACGAAGATCATCATGTCGCCACGCGACAGCAGCAAGGCGCGACGGAAGTTTTCTTCGACCATGGGTCCGAGCACGAAGCCCAACAGGATAGGCGCGACCGAGAAATCCAGTGCCATCAGCAAGGCGCCGATGATACCGAAGGCCAGCACTTCCCAGATCTGGAACAGGCTGTTCTGCGTCGAGAACACACCCACCGCGATAAAGAACAGCGCGGACGGGAACAGGTACTTGTACGGCACCTTGAGCAGCTTGACCCACACACCGATCAGCGGCACGTTCAAGACGATCAGCAGAACGTTACCCACCCAGAAGCTGGCGATCAGGCCCCAGAAAATGTCCGGATGCTCGGTGATCAGCTGCGGGCCGGGCTGGATGCCCTGGATCAGCAGCGCGCCCAGGATCAGCGCCATCACGGCGTCGCCAGGAATACCCAGGCTCATCGTCGGGATGAAGTCGACCTGCGTCTTCGAGTGCGACGACGCTTCGGGAGCCGCCACGCCAGCCAGCATGCCGGTACCGAAACGCTCAGGCGTCTTCGAGACCTTGCGCTCCAGCGCATAGGCGATGAAGGTGGTGATGGTCGGGCCGGTACCGGGCATGGCACCGAACAGCGTGCCCACCAGCGTACCGCGCACCATCGGCAGGAAGGCTTCCTTCATTTCAGCCATGGAAGGCCGCATGTCGCGCAGCTTCAGCTTGGTCGACGTGGTGATGGCGGACATCTTGTTGACGCTGACCAGGAAGTCGGCGGCACCGAACAGACCCATCGAAATCGCCACCAGTTCCAGGCCGTCGGACAGATCCAGCAGACCGAAGGAGAAGCGGATGGTGCCGGTGTTGACGTCGGTACCGACCACGCCGCACAGCAGGCCGAACAAGGTCATCGCCACGCCCTTGAGGGGCGAACCGCGTGACATCGTGGCACCGGCCAGCAGGCCCAGCAGCATGATGGAGAAGATTTCCGTCGGGCCGAACTTGAAGGCGATTTCCACCAGCAGCGGCGAAGCGAAAATCATCACGATGATGCCGACCGATGCGGCAAAGAACGACGAAATCATCGTGATGCCCAATGCCGTGCCGCCCTTGCCGGCCTTGGTCATCGGGTACCCGTCCAGACACGTCACCGCATGCGGCGGGTGCGAGGGCAGGTTCAGCAGGATCGCGCCAATGGCGCCACCGTACTGCGAGCCGTAGAAGATACCGGCCAGCATCAGGATGGCAGGCACCGGGTGCATCACGTACGTGAGCGGCAGCAGGATGGAGATGGCCGACAGCGCGCCCATGCCGGGCAGCACGCCGATGAGGTTACCCACCAGCACGCCGAAGAACGACCACATCAGGTTATGGGGTTCGAACGCGACGCCAAAACCGTACCAAAGATCAACTAGTGCTTGATGCATGGCGATCAACCCCAACGAAACAGCGGGAGCTGCAGTTGCAGAGCCCACCAGAACACGACGATGGCGATGACTACCATGGCCAAGGACAGCAGAACCGCCTGGAAGATCGTGTTCTTACGATCGCCAAGCGCCGCGATAAAGGTGATGGCGAACGTGGCCGGCAGCAGGCCACCGTATTCACCCAGGGCGATGAACGCCACGATACTGAGCAGGATGCAGACGCCGCCACGAACGTCGGGCATGCCATGGGCATGGCCGCCCGGCACGGGTTCCGCCGGCTTGTCCGAACGTGCGCCAATCGCGATCAGAATGCCGGTGAGTACCAGCAAGCCCCCGATGGCCGCCGGGAAGAATCCCGGTCCCATATGGCTCAGGGAGCCGATGTTATAGCTGACCGCGCCATATATCGCCCCCAAACCCGTCAGGACCATCAGCGCACCGCCGTAATAGTCCTTGTTAATTGTTCTTTTGGATGTTTCCACCGCAATCCTCCGAAAACCAGGGCTGAAAAAAGCCCGTGGGCAATGCCCGGTTGAGCACGACCCTCTCACAACCCATGTGAGCCTGGAACGCAGAATAAGGAGAGAAGCTGCTAATCCGCTTTCTTTATGCTGTCTAGACCCTGAATCACAGGGTTATCCCTTAAGAGGGGAATCCATAATATGGCGCAGAGACCCACGCCGCCTTGGGCATTGGGCTCGCCATCTTCCAGCAGGATGTCGCCGTTGTTGCGACGGGCGTAGGCTCGCGCGATGGCCAGGCCCAGGCCCGAACCACTGGAGGCGCCCTGCACGCCGTCCGCCCCCGCGCGATCGAATCGCTCGAAGGCACGGAAGCGTGACGCGGGTTCGAGACCGGGACCATTGTCGGCCACGCGGACCTCCACCCGGTCTTGCGCAAGGACGACTGAAACCGTGATCTGCGCGCCGGGCGGCGCGTAGTTGACAGCGTTATGGACCAGATTGGACAGGGCTTCATGCAGTTCGACCTCGCTGCCCGCCACGGGTGCGGCGGCTGTCAGACAGCTTTCGTCACTAACTGCACTGTTTGGGTTCCCTTCGTTATTTTCTTGCACGCCGTCCCAACCGAGATCTTGTTGCTTCTCGTGAGCCAACGGAAGATATTGCAAGACGACGTCACGCGCTACGTCGTTGATGTCCAGGATCTTGCGCGGCATCACCTCGCCCTGGCTGGCATGCGCCAGTTGCAGCAATTGCTCGGTCAGGCGCCGGCTGCGCCCCAATTGGGCGATGATGCCGCGCAGGCCTTCACGCATGCCGTCGGGATCGCGTTCCCGCAAGGCGTATTGGGCCTGCGTCAGCATGATCGCCAGCGGCGTGCGCAGTTGATGCGAGGCGTCGTCGAGGAATTGCGTCTGTTCCGCCAGCATGCGCCGGTGGCGTTCGATATGGTGGTTGACGGCCTCGACCAGCGGCGCGACTTCGGAAGGCACGCCACTGGCGTCCAGCGGCGTCTGGTCATCGGGCGAGCGGGCGCGGATGTCGGCGCGCAAGCGATGCAGCGGCCGCAGCGCCCAGGCCACGCCCCACCACACCATCAGGATCACCAACGCCAGCATGCGGGCGTCGCGCAAGAATTCCTGCCGTTGCGCGGCGCGCTCGGCCTCGATCCGCTTGCTGGTGCTTTCGCCGACCAGGACCAGCACCTGGCGGTGCACGCCGTGGTAATAGAGATCGCGCAGGATCGCCACCAGGCGCACGGGATCGTCGCGGTACATGCCGTCAAAGAACACGGGCGGACCATTGCTGCGCGGCCACGCCGGCGGCCGCGGCAGGTCGGGCATCCCCAATAAGGTACGGCCGGCCGAGGCAGGCACCGGCTGGCCGTCCGGCACCGGCGGGTCGATTTCCTCGATGCGGTAATACTTGCGCAAGCCCGCGCGAGACTCCAGCATGACCTGGGCGTACAGGGGGGTCGCCACCTGCAGGGCGCCCTCCGCGGTGAATTCGATGCTGCTTTCCAACACCCGCGCCGGCTCCAGCAAGGCGCTGTCGTAGGCGTCGTTGGTGATCTCGGACAGCGTCTGGTAGTCGTTCCAGCTGTCGATGACCAGCAGGGCGACCACGCCCGGCAGCAGGAGCATGAACAGCAGCGTGCGTATGCCCAGGCGCGGACGCAGCAGCCGCAAGCGGGCCGCGCGGGCGCTAGGCGGACGGGCCATGGCGGCGCCGTTGCGGATATGGCGGCGACAGCAACAGCAGCAGCGGTGCCCGCCCCCCGAAAACGATCATGAAAGGCCTGTTCCTCAGGCCTCGGCCGATTCGCTGGTGCTGGCCACGCTTTCCAGCATATAGCCCAGCCCCCGTACCGTGACGATGCGGATGTCGCTGCCTGCCAACTTCTTGCGCAGGCGGTGCAGCACCACTTCGATGGCGTCCGGATTGGCCTCGCTGTCGTGGTTGAAGACCTTGCCGAATAACTGCGACTTGTCCACCGGATAACCGCTGCGGGTCAGCAGCGCGGCCAGGGCGGCGTGTTCGCGCGGCGTCAGGAACAGCAGCGAGCCGTCCAGCGTAAAAGCACGGCTTTCGCTGTCATAGGCCAGCGAGCCGCATTGCAGCCGCGGATGCTGGCGGCCACGGCTGCGCCGCACCAGGGCGGTCAGGCGTGCCTCCAGCTCTTCCAGGGCAAACGGCTTGGTCAGGAAATCGTCAGCCCCCAGATTCAGCCCGCGCACGCGATCTTGCAGGGCGCCCTGCGCGGTCAGCACCAGGACCGGCGTACGGTCGTCGCGGTTGCGCATTTCACGCAGCACGACCAGGCCGTGCTTGTCCGGCAGGCGCAAGTCCATCACGATGGCGTCGTACTCGGTACCCGCCATGAAAGCCTCGGCCGTGCGGGCATCCGCCGCATGGTCGGGTACGAAACCGCTCTGAGCCAGGGCACGCACCAGCCACGATGCCATATCTCTTTCATCTTCAACCAGCAATATGCGCATGCCCGTCGGCTCCTCCGCCCGAGTTTTCGCCGGCCCGCTGCCCGTGCACGCGTTGGCGCAGGTAGCGGGTTTCATGGTGACGCCGGAACAGGATCGTCGACAGCTCGTTCAACGCGTTGGTATAGACGTCGCGCTTGAACTCGATGACCGCATCCAGCGGCACCCAGTATTGGCTCCAACGCCAAGCGTCAAATTCCGGATGCTGCGTCGCCCTCAGGCAGACATCGCTGTCGCGCCCGATAAGTCGTAGCAGGAACCAGATCTGCTTCTGCCCTTTGTAATGGCCACGCCATTCGCGCCGGACGAAATGGTCCGGCACGTTGTAGCGCAGCCAATCGCGTGTACGTCCCAATATCCGGACATGCTCGGGATTCAACCCTACCTCTTCATGGAGTTCGCGGTACATGGCCTGTACGGGACTCTCTCCGTACTTGATGCCACCCTGCGGGAATTGCCACGCATGTTCCCGGATCCGCTTACCCCAAAAGACCTCGTTTTTGCTATTTACGAGAATGATGCCGACATTGGGACGGTAGCCTTCGCGGTCAAGCATGGGCCACCCCCAGCAAATTCAATACAATTACGCCTGATTATACGTACCTGCCGTCACCTGGAAACCATGCGCGCCTCCAACTATCACATCAATACCCTCAAAGAGGCTCCGGCCGAAGCCGAAGTCGTCAGCCATCAGCTCATGACGCGTGCGGGCATGATCCGCAAGCTGGCCGGCGGCATCTATACGTACATGCCCTTGGGCCTGCGCGTCATCCGCAAGATCGAGAATATCGTCCGGCAGGAAATGAACGCCGCGGGCGCCATCGAACTGCTGATGCCGGTGGTGCAGCCCGCCGAGCTGTGGCAGGAATCGGGCCGCTGGGTGCAGTACGGTCCCGAGCTGTTGCGCATCAAGGACCGCCATGACCGCGATTTCGTCCTGCAGCCCACTTCCGAGGAAGTGATCACTGACATCGCGCGCAACGAAATCCATAGCTGGCGCCAGTTGCCGGTGAATTTCTACCACATCCAGACCAAGTTCCGGGACGAACGCCGCCCCCGCTTCGGCCTGATGCGTGGCCGCGAATTCACCATGAAGGACGCTTATTCCTTCGACCGTGATGAAACCAGCGCGCTGGCCAGCTACGACATCATGTACGCCGCGTACATGAAGATCTTCACCCGCCTGGGCCTGGAGTTCCGTGCCGTGGCGGCGGACACCGGTTCGATCGGCGGCACGCGCAGCCATGAATTCCAGGTCATCGCCGATACCGGCGAAGACCTGATCGTCTACAACCCCGACAGCCAATACGCGGCCAATATCGAACTGGCCGAATCCGGCCCGCTGATCGCCGAACGCGGCGTCGCCGGCCGCGCCCTGGAAGCGGTGCCCACCCCGGGCGCCGCCAAGTGCGAGGACGTCGCCGCCTTCCTGAAGATTCCGTTGGAAACCACGGTGAAGTCCATTGTGCTGGCCACCGAACCCAAGGAAGGCCCGGCCCAGATTTGGCTGCTGCTGCTGCGCGGGGACCACACCCTGAACGAGATCAAGGCGGCCAAGGTGGCGGGCTTGAAGGACGGCTTCCGCTTCGCCACGGAAGCTGAAATCGTCGAGCATTTCGGCTGCAAGCCCGGCTATCTGGGACCGATCAAGACGGCAAAACCCGTACGCGTGGTGGCCGACACGACGGTGGCGAAGATGCACGACATCGTCTGCGGCGCCAACCGCGAGGACTTCCATTACGTCGGCATGAACTGGGGCCGCGACCTGGCGGAGCCGGAAGCGGTGGCCGACCTGCGCAACGTCGTGGCCGGCGACCCCGCCCCGGACGGCCAGGGCACGCTGGCGATCCAGCGCGGCATCGAGGTGGGCCACGTGTTCTTCCTCGGCACCAAGTACTCGGAAGCGCTGAAAGCCACCTTCCTGGACGAGACCGGCAAGCCCGCCACCATTCAGATGGGTTGCTATGGCATCGGCGTGACGCGCATCGCCGCCGCGGCGATCGAGCAAAATCATGACGACAAGGGTATTATCTGGCCCCGCCCCATCGCCCCCTTCGAGGTGGTGATCTGCCCGGTGGGCTGGGGCAAAAGTGAAACAGTTCGTAACACCGCTAACGATCTCTACGAATCGCTGCGCGAGCGTGGCATCGATGTGCTGCTCGACGACCGCGATGCCCGCCCGGGTGTCATGTTCGCCGAATGGGAACTCATCGGCGTGCCGCTGCGAGTAACAGTTGGAGAGCGCGGTCTCAAGGATGGCGTGCTGGAATTGCAGGCCCGGCGTGAGACTGAAGCGGCCAAGGTAGGCTTGGACGAAGCGCTGGATCAGATATTGGCCAAGCTGGACACCCTTTGATTGCTTCCCCCTCTCAGGTTTCGACGCTGGTCATCCGTGTCTACTACGAAGATACGGATGCCGGCGGAATCGTCTTCTACGCGAACTACCTAAAATTCATGGAGCGCGCTCGTACGGAATGGCTGCGTACCCTCGGGTATGGGCAAAACCGTATGGCCGCCGAGGCCGGCCGCATCTTCGTGGTGGTCGGTTTGGACATGTCTTACCGCAAGCCGGCGCGACTCGACGATCTCCTCACAGTTGAAACCTCGGTTACACGACTCGGGCGAGCTTCGATACACTTCGCGCAGCGGGTGCTTCGCGAGGGGGAACTGCTGGCCGCCGGGAACATCCAAGTGGGTTGTGTGGATGCAAGCAGCCTGCGGCCCGCGGAACTACCCAAGGACCTCCGCGCAACACTGGAATCTATTCAGGGATAAAAATGCAAGTCTCCAACGACATGTCGTTGTTTACGCTGATCGGCCACGCCAGCGTGCCGGTCCAGCTCATCATG
Organism: Bordetella sp. LUAb4; assembly: GCF_021325795.1. Taxonomy (GTDB): domain Bacteria; phylum Pseudomonadota; class Gammaproteobacteria; order Burkholderiales; family Burkholderiaceae_B; genus Bordetella_C. The sequence goes on from NZ_JAHPZX010000008.1 coordinate 20,029, forward strand.
CTGATGCTCCTGGGCATTTCCATCATGTCCTGGACGTATATCTTCGGCAAACTGATCGCCATCAAGCGGGCGCATCAGCAGACCCGCCGCTTCGAAGATGACTTCTGGTCGGGTGGCGACCTGTCCATGCTGCAGCAGGCAGTCGCCAGCCGGCGTGCCGAACAGGGCGCGCTGGCCCGCATCTTCGATGCCGGCATGACCGAATTCCTCAAGGCCCGGCGCGGCAGTGCCAGCGCCGACGCGTTGCTGGACGGCCCGCGCCGCGCCATGCGCGCCGCCTATCAGCGTGAGATGGATGCGCTGGAGTCGCACCTGAATTTCCTGGCGTCGGCCGGTTCGGTCAGCCCGTATATCGGTCTGCTGGGTACGGTCTGGGGCATCATGCACGCCTTCATCGGCCTGTCCAATATGCAGCAGGCCACGCTGGCTTCGGTGGCGCCCGGGATTGCCGAAGCGCTGATCGCCACGGCCATCGGCCTGTTCGCCGCCATTCCGGCGGTGGTGGCCTACAACCGCTTCACCAATGACATCGACCGCCTCTCGATCCGTTTCGACAGCTTTGTCGATGAGTTCCTGAACATTCTGCAACGGCAGGTGCGCTGATGGGATCGATGCGTTCGGGCGGCCGCGCCGGCCGCCGCATGAAATCCGACATCAATGTGGTGCCTTACATCGACGTGATGCTGGTACTGCTGGTGATCTTCATGGTCACGGCGCCCCTGATCACGCCCGGGCTGATCAACCTGCCTTCGGTGGGCGCGGCGTCCGATGTGCCGGTCAAGCCGCTGGAAGTGCAGATTTCGTCCAATGGCGAGATCGCGCTGCGCATGCGGGAGCCGGGCGCGAACCCTGAAACCATCGCCCGCGCCGACCTGGTCAATCAGGTGCGCCAGCGCATCACCGCCGAAACGCCGGTGGTGATCGCGGCCGACGGCAAGGTGCCCTACGAATCGGTGATGAAGGTCATGGACGAGCTGCGCGTCAATGGCGTGACGCGGTTGGGCCTGCTGGTCGACCAGCAGTCTTCGACCGGCGCCGCGGCCAGTGCCGCCGGCCAGCCGCAGGCGCAACCGGCCCGGCGTCGCTAAGGCGCCCCGCCGCCGCGCCGCGCCGTCGAACCTTCCACAGCACTATTCATGACGCCTCCTCCGATCATCAAACACCACAGCGGACCGCCCGAGCGCCCGCCTGTCCAGGACAACTGGAAGGCGCTGGGGCTGGCTTTGCTGGCCCACCTGCTGTTGTTCCTGGTTCTGATCTTCGGGGTCAACTGGCGCACGGAAAATCCGGGTCCGGTGCAGGTGCAGCTGTGGGCCAAGGGCGATACGCCCGACGCCGCGCCGCCGCCTCCGCAGCCGCAACCCAAGCCACAGCCTCAGCCGGAACCGCAGCCGCAAACTCCGCCGCCGCCGCCGCCCCAGCCGGCGCCTGCCCCGCCGCCCCCTACACCGGCGCCGCAAGCCCAGCCCAAGGACGAGCCGGATCCGGAAATCGCGCTGGAAGAGGCGCGCAAGAAGAAAGAGCAGGAAGAAAAAGACCGCCAGGCCGCTGAAGCGGCCAAGGAAAAGGCGCGCCTGGAACAGGAACGCAAGGACGCGGCCGAGAAGGAAAAGGCCAAGCTGGAACAGCAACGCAAGGACGCCGAGAAAGCGGCCGCCGCCAAGGCTGCCGCAGAGAAGGCAGCCGCTGACAAGGCGGCTGCCGACAAGGCCGCCGCGGAGAAAGCGGCTGCTGAAAAAGCCGCCGCCGACAAAGCCGCTGCCGAAAAGGCTGCCGCCGACAAAGCGGCTGCTGAAAAGAAGGCCAAGGACGACGCCGCCAAGAAGGCCGCCGCGGACAAGGCCGCGGCTGAGAAAGCGGCCGCCGACAAGGCTGCTGCTGAAAAAGCGGCGGCTGAAAAGGCGGCCGCCGAAAAAGCCGCCGCTGCCAAGAAGGCCGCGGCCGACAAGGCGCTGCGCGATGCCTTCCGCAACGACGCCATGGGCGCCGCAGGCATACCAAACGGCACCGCCGACCGCAATCAGGCAGGTGGTGGACGTGACGACGGCTACGGCGCCAAGGTGCGTGCCTGCATTCAGCCTGGCGTGTCGTACCCGACACCGCCGCGCGCCGGTTCGCAAAATCCGACGACCGAATACCGGGTACAGTTACGTTCGGATGGAAGCGTTGGTGGCCTGACCCTGACGCGCTCTTCGGGCAACACAGGTTTCGACCGCGCGGTCGAAACCGGAATCCGCCGCTGCAATCCGTTCCCCAAGCCTTCGACTGGACGGTACGAGCCGCTGATCGACGTAATTTATCGAATGTACGACTGACAGGAGATTGCCTTTCATGACCCCCGTCTCTAGCCGACCTGCGCAACACCCTGTTTTGCGGATGTATGCCTTGGGCCTGCTGCTGTTGCTGGCGGCCCTGTTCATCGGGCGCCCGGCCCACGCGCAACTGCGCGTGGACATTTCCGGCACCGGCGCCACCCAATACCCCGTGGCCATCGCCGACTTCGCGGTGGACGACGCCCATGGCCGCGCCCTGGCCGAAATCATCCGTGCGGACTTGAATCGCACCGGCCAATTCCGCCTGATCAACGCCGCCGGCGCCGGCCTCAACGTCGACAGCCCCGTGGCCTACGACGACTGGCGTGGCAAGGGCGCGGACTTCCTCGCCTACGGCAGCATCCAGCGTGGCGCCGATGGCCGCTACGATGTGCGCTACCGCCTGGCCGATACGGTCAAGAAGGGTCAGCTCGACGGCGTGGCCTTCTCCGGCACGGAGCAAGAGCTGCGTCGCGTCGCGCACCAGATAGCCGATCGCATCTACGAAAAAATCACGGGCGTGCGGGGTGTGTTCTCGACCCGCATCGCCTATGTACTGAAGCTGGGCAGCACCTACGAATTGCAGGTCGCCGATGCTGATGGCCAGAACCCGCAGGTCGCCCTGCGTTCGCGCGAACCCATCATTTCGCCGGCCTGGTCACCTGACGGCAGCCGCCTGGCGTATGTGAGCTTCGAATCAGGCAAGCCGGTGGTGTACATCCGCACGCTGTCGTCCACCGCGCGCGTGCCTATCGCCAACTACAAGGGCAACAACTCGGCGCCGGCCTGGTCGCCGGACGGCAGCATGCTGGCCGTGGCATTGACCCGCGATGGCTTGTCCCAGATCTATGTCTTGAATGCCGACGGCTCGAACCTGCGCCGTATCACCCGCTCGCCGGGCATCGATACGGAACCCGCGTTCACGCCTGACGGCCGTTCCATTGTTTTCACGAGTGACCGTAGCGGCGGCCCGCAGATCTACCAGGTAGGTCTGGACGGTGGCGAACCGCGTCGCCTGACGTTTAATGGCGGTTACAACATATCACCCCGAATTTCCCCAGACGGTTCGACGCTCCTGTACGTTGCTAGACGCGACGGTGCGTTTCGCATCGCTTCGTTAAACCTGTCGTCCGGTAGCGAATCCTTGTTGACTGATGGTCGTGATGATCAGTCTCCCAGTTTCGCGCCGAACGGAATGCAGGTACTCTATGCCGCCATCCAAGGCGGACGTAGTGTTCTTGCGGGGGTATCGAGTGACGGCCGCGTACGGCAGACGCTTTCGGTACTGAATGGGGAAATACGTGAACCAACTTGGGGCCCATTTACCCGATAACACGTGTGACTCTCTCTTCAAAGGAACTATCATGAAGTCGCGCATTGCCAAAAGCTTGACCATTGCCGCTCTGGCCGCCACGCTGGCAGCTTGCAGCTCCGTCCCTCTCGACGACAAAGCGGGTCAGGGCGCTGGCGCTGGCCAAGGCTCGTCCGCCAACACCGGCGAGATCCTTGATCCCTTCAACCCCCAAAGCATCCTGGCGCAACAGCGCTCGGTGTACTTCGACTTCGACAGCTACACGGTGTCGGACCAGTACCGCGGTCTCGTGGAAACCCACGCCCGCTACCTGGCTTCGCATCCGCAGCAGCGCGTGAAAGTCGAAGGCAACACCGACGAACGCGGCGGTGCTGAGTACAACCTGGCCCTCGGTCAGCGCCGCGCGGATTCGGTACGCCGCACGATGACGCTGCTGGGTGTCAGCGATCAGCAGATCGAAACCATCAGCTTCGGTAAGGAAAAGCCGAAGTCGACGGGTACGACCGAAGCCGATTTCGCGGAAAACCGCCGCGCGGACATCAACTATCTGCGTTAATCTCAACAACGCCTGATATTTGATAGCCCCACAATGCGTCGGGACGGTCTCATGGCCGCCCGGCGCTTGTTTTTTGTGGGGTCCCCTTCTTTCCCAGGAATTTTTATGAGCGATCGAGTATCCCCTTTGCGTATGTTGGTAGCGGCCGCCGGCCTGGCTTTCGCCGCCCTGTCTTCCCCCGCCCACGCATTTGCCGATGACGATGCGCGCAAGGCCATTCTTGATCTGCGCCAGCAGCTCCAGCAACAGAACGATCAGAACGTGCGCGCGCGCCTGCAGTTGGCTGACCAGCTCCAGGCCCTGCAGACGCAGATCCAGCAGTTGCAGAACCAGCTTGAACTTGCCACCCGCCAGCCTGCCGGCGGCAACCGGGCCGGTGGCAATCCGGGCGATACCGGCAGCGCGACCGCCGGCGACCCGCAAGAACAATCCGCTTATGACGGCGCCATCGATATGTACCGCAAAGGCCAGTACAAGGATGCCGCCGAGTCCCTGACCGCCTTCACCGCGCTGTATCCCAATAGCGAACTGGTGCCGTCCGCCCAGTTCTACCTGGGCAGCAGCCGCTACGCGCAGAAGGACTTCAAGGGCGCCATCGAACAACTCAACAACATGGTGCAGAAGTCGCCCGACAATGCCCGCGCGCCCGACGCCCTGCTGGTCGTGGCCGGCAGCCAGATCGAGCTGAACAACCGTGCCGGTGCCAAGACGACGCTGCAACGCATCGTCAAGGACTACCCCACCACGCCCGCCGCCACCACGGCCAAGAGCCGCCTGCAACTGTTGCAGTGACGCGGTGATGCAAGACTCCGGCGGCCAGGCGTCGCCGGAGCGCCGTGACAAGATGGGCTCTCCCGGGTCCTCCCGGGTAGGTCCGGAGCGCTAGAATCGAAGCTAGTCCGCGTGGCGGGGATCATTCCGGCGCGCGGTTCCGCTTTTTCCGCTGTCCGTTGTTTGCGCTGCGCCCCGATGCGATCCGACTTCACACCTGAAATTCTCCACGCCGACCTCGCCAGGCCCGGCGCGCCTGGCCACCATGCGTTGGCCTATGCCACGGCTGGCCAGGGCACGCCCTTGCTGTTCCTGCACGGCTCGCTGTGCGACCTGCGCTACTGGAAGTACCAGATGCCGCCGCTGGCGCGCTGCTACCAGACTTTCAGCGTCAGCCTGCGCCACCACTGGCCGGAAACCTGGAACGGCGACGGCGACGACTTTTCCTTGCAACAGCACGTCGATGACATGGCTGTGTTCCTGCACGAACAGGCCGAAGGGCGCGCGGCCCACGTGGTCGGACATTCGCGCGGCGGCCGTGTCGCATTCGAGCTGGCGCGGCAGCATCCGACGCTGGTTCGCAGCCTGGTACTGGCCGATCCAGGCCTGTCGATCAGCGACGAAGAAGACCGGCGTGGCGACTTTCGCGTGCATGCCATGGAAGCGATACGGGCGGGCGACGTCGAAGGCGGCCTGGCCTTGTTCATCGATACGGTGACGGGCCCCGACACCTGGCGCCGCATGGTGCCCTGGTTCAAGGACATGGTGATCGATAATGCCAACACGCTGCTGGGCCAGGGCCGCGAGGCGAGCTACCGCTTGAAGGAAAGCGCCGCGCGCGCACTGGACAAGCCGGTGCTGTTGATCGGCGGCGCGCTTAGCCCCGCCCCCTACCCCGCCATCCTGGATATCCTGCAAAATCTGCTGCCCAATGTGCGCCGGCTGGATATCCCCGGCTCCTCGCATGGCATGAACCTGGGGAATCCGCGCGCCTTCAACCATGCGCTGCTGGACTTCCTGGCGGCCTGTGAACACAGCCCGGCCTGCGCCTGATTAGCGGTCGCCTTGCCTCGGCTGTCTGAAGCGAAAACAACAAGAAGGATGGCCGCATGTCCAGCACCGACATCATCTGGGACACGGTACGGACGGAGTTCTCCGACCTGCACGACCTTGCCAGCTTCACCCGGGTGTTCATCCGGCTGATGCTGGCCGTCATCCTGGGCGGCATACTCGGGTATGAACGCCAGAGCAGCGGCAAGCCGGCCGGCCTGCGTACGCACATGCTGGTGTCGCTGGGAGCCGCCTTGTTCGTGCTGGTGCCTTTGCAATCCGGCATGCCCGTGAACGACGTCAGTCGCGTGCTGCAGGGAGTGATCGCCGGCATCGGTTTCCTGGGCGCCGGCGCCATCATCAAGATGAGCGAGGAAGGCCAGATCAAGGGGCTGACCACCGCCGCCAGCATCTGGCTGACGGCCGCCATCGGGGTGGCCGCAGGGATGGGACGGGAAGCCACCGCGGTGTTCGCGACCTTGCTGGCCCTGATCATTCTTGGCGCGCTGCACAAGCTCGACAAGCACATCAGCGCCAAGCAGAAAAAGCATCACTCGCATGAGCAGGCGTCAAGCAACGATGCGCCGCCATCGGCTTATCGGGACGAAGATTAAGGGCTCAGGCACGCGACTTGCTGATGGCGCGATCTTTCCAGATACAGTAAGTAACGTGCGGTACTATCTACGGCACCTACCCGATCAGCCCACTCTTAGCCCACCCCATGATCATTGATAAGAAAGACGAAATGCCGCTATTCGTCGGCATCGCCGTGCTCAGCGTATTGATTTTCGGGGTCGATGTCGTTACGGAGCTGGGTATCGCGGTATGGGTGTTCTACATCATTCCCGTCACGCTGAGCGTGTTCCAGCGTAATAAATACCTGCCGATCTTCGTTGCCCTGATCGAAGTGGTGTTGATCATCCTGGGCATCTTCCTGCCGCTGGACAACGTCATACAACTGCGCAACGTGATCAACCGCAGCTTTGGCGTGATCACGATCTTCGCCACGGCAGCCCTGGCGACGCAGGTGATCGGCGCGCGCATCAAGGCCCAAGGCCTGGCCTGGCTGCAGGAAGGCAATGCCACGGTGGCCAAGGACCTCCTGGGTGAACAGAGCGTGGAAGACGTCGGCCGCAATGCGCTATACGCCCTGGCTCGCTATGTCGACGCGCAGCTTGGTGCCATCCACCGGCTGGAGCGTGGCGCCCTGACCTGGATCGGCGGTTTCGCCTGCGAACGCAACGACACCCCGGCCAGCGCCGGCTTGGCGCTGGAAGTGGCCTCGCATGGCGAGCCCCTGGTCGTGCGCGAACTGCCCGACAACTATGCGGCGGTGCGCTCCACGGTGGGCCAGGGCCAGCCGCGCACCCTGGTCCTCGCGCCGGTGCGCGCCGAAGGACGCATCCAGGGCGTGATCGAGCTGGCCTTCCTGCGCCAGGGCGATTTCTCGGACGTCCTGCGCCTGCTGGCCGGCGCCGGTGAAAACATCGGCGTGGCCTTGCGCTCGGCCATGTACCGGGAACACCTGCGTGACCTGCTGGAAGAAACCCAGCGCCAGAGCGAAGAGCTGCAGACCCAGCAGGAAGAACTGCGGGTTTCCAACGAAGAACTGGAAGAACAAGGCCGCGCCCTGCGCGAATCGCAGCATCGGCTGGAACAGCAGCAAACCGACCTGATTCAGAGCAATACCCAGCTGGAAGAACACACCGCGCGCCTGGAACGGCAAAAGCGCGATCTGCTCAAGGCCCAGCACGCGCTGGAAATCAATGCCCAGGAACTGCACCGCGCCAACCGCTACAAGTCGGAATTCCTGGCCAATATGTCGCACGAGCTGCGCACGCCGCTGAACAGCTCGCTGATCCTGTCGCAAATGCTGGCCGGCCCCAAGTCCGCCACCATGGCGGCCGAGGAAATCCAGCGCTATGCGCGCACCATCCATGCGTCCAACAGCGACCTGCTGTCGCTGATCAACGACATCCTGGACCTGTCCAAGATCGAGGCCGGCCACGTCGAGATGGATACCGGCGTGGTGTCGCTCAACGGCCTGCTGGAAGCCGTGCGCCAGATGTTCGAGCCGATCGCCGCCAGCAAGAGCCTGGGCTTCCGCGTGATCGTCGAGAACAATGCACCGCCCATGCTGACCACCGACCGCAGCAAGCTGCAGCAGGTGCTGAAGAATCTGCTGGCGAATGCCTTCAAGTTCACCGAACAGGGCGAGGTGACGTTGACGGTGGCGGGTTGCGACGATGGGCGCGTGTCCTTCGCGGTGGCCGATACCGGCATCGGCATTCCGGAACACCAGCAGGACGTGATTTTCGAAGCCTTCCGCCAGGCCGACGGCACCACCAGCCGCAAGTACGGCGGCACCGGGCTGGGCCTGTCGATTTCGCGCGAACTGACGCGCGTGCTGGGCGGCGAGTTGCGCGTGCGTAGCACGCCCGGCCAGGGCAGCACTTTTACCGCCGAAGTCAGCGCGCAGCTGGACCAGGCGACCATCGCGCCCTCCGCGCTGGCACCCAAGGGCGCTGGCGCAACGCCGCAGGATGACTCGGTCAACGCGCAACCATCGGCCGAGCCGGCGGCTGGGCTCGCGGCGGTGCGCCCGGCGTCCAGCGCAGCGGCTGGCGGCGGCGCGGGGGCGAGGATCGGTGCCAGGGCCGGGAACGGCAATGACACCCGGGCCTTCTCTTTTGCCGATCATGCGCTGCCCAAGAACTCGGCGGTAGCCGCGGCGGCGGCCGCCGCCGACAGCGTGGCCGCCGTGCCTGCCGCCGCGCCGCGCGGCGATGTGCAGGACCGCCAGTTCGACCGCATGGTGCTGGTGATCGAGGATGACCAGCGCTTCGCCGACATCCTTTATGAAGTGGCGCACGAACAGGGCTTCGACTGCGTGCTGTCCGCCAACGGCGCCGACGCCCTGCGCCTGGCGCGCGAGTTACGGCCGTCGGGCATCCTGCTGGATATCGGTCTGCCTGACCAGTCGGGCTTGAGCGTGCTGGACCAGATCAAGCGCGACCCGGCCACACGCCACATTCCCATCCACATGATTTCGGTGGCCGACCACGTGCAGACCGCGCTGGAGCTGGGCGCCGTGGGCTACGCCGTCAAACCGGTGGCGCGCGAAGAACTGATCGCGGCCTTCGCCAAGGTCGAGGAAAAGCTGCAAACGCGCGCGCGCCGCATCCTGGTGGTGGAGGACGATGCCACGCTGCGCGAAAGCATCGCCCTGTTGCTGCAGGCCGATGACGTGGAAATCACCATGTGCGGTACGGTGGCCCAGGCGCTGGAAGCCGTGGCGACGCACACCTTCGATTGCATGGTGATGGACCTGATGCTGCCGGACGCGTCCGGCTACGACCTGCTGGAGCAGATGGCCAGCGGCGGCAAGTACGCCTTCCCGCCCGTCATCGTCTACACCGGCCGGGCCCTGACGCGCGACGAGGAAACCCGTCTGCGGCGCTATTCCCGTTCCATCATCATCAAGGGCGCCAAGTCGCCGGAACGCCTGGTCGACGAAGTGACGTTGTTCCTGCACCGGGTCGAGGCTTCGCTGCCGCCGGACCAGCAGAAGCTGCTGCTGCAGGCGCGCCAGCGCGATGCCGTGTTCGAAGGCCGCCGCATCCTGCTGGTGGAAGACGACGTGCGCAACATCTTCGCCCTGTCCAGCGTGCTGGAGCCGCTGGGCGCGGAGATCATCGTCACGCGCAATGGCCGCGAGGCGCTGGACTTCCTGGCGCGCGACAGCGCGGTGGACGTGGTGTTGATGGACTTGATGATGCCGGAAATGGATGGCCTGACGGCCACCCGCGAAATCCGCAAGCAGGCGGCCCTGCGCGACCTGCCCATCATCGCCCTGACCGCCAAGGCCATGGTGGACGACCGCAAGAACTGCCTGGACGCCGGCGCCAACGATTACATTGCCAAGCCCATCGACATCGATAAGCTGGTGTCGCTGTGCCGCGTCTGGATGCCCAAATAAGACAGCCCGCCATGGACGCCATTTTCGATATCGAACTGAAACTGCTGCTGGAGGGCGTGTACCTGCGCTACCAGCACGACTTCCGCGGCTACGCGGTGTCGTCGATGCGCCGGCGCGTGCAACAGGCCATGGAGCATTTCGAGTGTGCGTCGGTGTCGCAGCTGCAGGAAAAGGTGCTGCACCAGCCGGCGATATTCGCGCAGATGCTGCAGTACTTCACCGTGCAGGTCAGCGAGATGTTCCGCGATCCCACGTATTTCCGCGCCCTGCGCGAAGTGGTGGTGCCGGTGCTCAAGACCTACCCTTCGGTGAAGCTGTGGGTGGCCGGGTGCAGCAGCGGCGAGGAGGTGTGGTCGCTGGCCATCCTGCTGGAAGAAGAGGACCTGCTGTCGCGCTCGCTCATCTACGCCACCGACATCAATCCCGACGCCCTGCGCGCCGCGGAGTCCGGCATCTACTCCCTGGACCGCATCGCGCAGTTCAGCAAGAACTATCGCGCGGCCGGTGGCAAAGGCTCGCTGTCGGACTACTACACGTCGAATCTGCATGATGCCCGCTTCGATCGGCGCTTGCGCGAACACGTGGTCTTCGCCGATCACAGCCTGGCCACGGACAGCGTGTTTTCCGAGGTGCATTTCATTTCCTGCCGCAATGTCCTGATCTACTTCAACCGCGAGCTGCAGAATCGCGCCACGGCCTTGTTCCACGAAGCGCTGGTACGGCGCGGCTTCCTGGGGCTGGGCTCCAAGGAAAGCCTGCGCTACACCGGCCAGGCCGCGCAGTTCGTGGAAGCGGATCGGAACGAACGGATCTACCAGCGTCTATGAACCCCGCCAAGCCCCCTGCCACGTCCAAGCCCTCCGCGGCCGCGTCGCCCCGGCCCGCCGTCGAGCTGGTCGTCATCGGCGCCTCCGCCGGCGGTGTCGAGGTGCTGAGCACGCTGTTGAGCGCGCTGCCCGCCGACTTCCCGGCGGCCGTGGCCATCGTGCTGCACATTCCGCCGGACCGCGACAGCCTGCTGCCCGCCTTGTTCACGCCGCGCTGCGCCCTGCCCGTCAAGGAAGTGGAAGACAAAGCCCCCGTCGAGCGCGGCACCGTGTATTTCGCCGCGCCCGATTACCACATGCTGGTCGAGCCGGACGGCTGCTTCGCGCTGTCGCAGGACGAGGCGGTGAATTTTTCCCGTCCGTCCATCGACCTGCTGTTCGAGTCCGCCGCCGTCGCGTATCGCGAACGCCTGCTCGCCATCGTGCTTACCGGCGGCAGTGCCGATGGCGCCGCCGGATTGCAAACCGTACGCCAGATGGGCGGCCGCGCGTGGGTGCAAGATCCCGCCAGCGCCGACGCCCCCGCCATGCCGTCCTTTGCCATCGAGCGCGCGGGCGCCGATCTGGTGACGGGGCCCGCCGCGCTGGCGCGCAGCCTGGCCGCCTTGGCCCTTACAATGCTGCCTGATTCAAGGGACCGTTAGCCGTGACCGAAAATATCAACATATTGGTCGTCGATGACATCGCACAGAACCTCGTTGCGTTCGATGCGCTATTGAGCCGACCCGGCATCACCGTGCTGAAGGCCAACTCCGGCGTCGAAGCGCTGGAGTTGCTGCTGGCCAATGAGGTGGCGCTGGCGTTGGTCGACGTGCAGATGCCGCAAATGAACGGGTTCGAGCTGGCCGAGCTGGTCCGCGGCAGTGACCGCACGCGCACCGTGCCGCTGATCTTCCTGACCGCGGCCACGCACGAGCGCGACGCCCACTTCCGCGGCTACGAAGCGGGCGCGGTGGACTTCATGTACAAGCCCATCGACAACGACGTGCTACTCAGCAAGGTCAATGTCTTCGTCGAGCTGTATACGCAACGCAAGCAGTTGGCGCGCCAGCTGGAAGAGTTGCGCCAGGCGCTGACCCTGAACGAGATGTTCACCGCCGTGCTGGGCCACGATCTGCGCAACCCGCTGTCGACCATCTTGCACGGTTCGGAGCTGCTGCTGCGCACCAGCGACGATCCCAAGGTCAATACCAATGCGCGGCGCATCCAGGCCAGCGCGGGACGCATGTCCAAGATGGTCGACCAGTTGCTGGACGTGGCGCGCATTCGCTCCAATGGGCTGGTGCTGCAGCCGGCGCCGGTGGACTACCGCGATATCTGCATTGCCATCATCGAGGAAATTCCCGATCCGGGGCAGCGCGCACGGGTGGATTTCACCGCCCGCGGCGATACCGTGGGCATGGTCGACGCCGACCGGTTCTCGCAGGTGCTGTCCAACCTGATCAGCAATGCCTTGCAGCACGGTACGGACGACGCGCCGGTGGCCCTGGAGATCGACGGCAGCCAGGCCGACCGCATCGGCGTGCATGTGCGCAATGGCGGCGTGATTCCGCCCGCGCAACTGCCAAACATCTTCAACGCTTTCCAGGCCAGCGAGGAAAGCCGCGTATCACGCAATGGCCTGGGCCTGGGTCTCTATATCGTGAAGAAGTTCGTCGACGCCCATGGCGGCAGCGTGCGGGCGACGTCGACCCCGAACACCGGGACGGTGTTCGAGATCGTCATGCCCCGCGCGGCCGGCGCCGGAACGCTGCGGCCAGGCGCTTGAACCCCAGCCACTGCTGCGCGAAGAAGCCGCGGCCGTAATCACGGCTGCCGCCTTCGGGCAATTGGTCGGCAATGCCGGTGGCGCCGTAGTTGCCCTTGAAATACGCGGTGCGGAACAGGATGTCCCAGAACGGGAACAGCACGGCGTAGTTGTTGCCGACGACCTTGCCGGTGGCGGTGGTTTCGTAGGCGATGGCGTGGTGTTCCCGATGGAACTTGGGACCGACCAGCAGGCGCTGGCCGATGCTGCCGAAGCTGACCCGCAGGTTGGCGTGCGACAGGCTTTCCATCAACTGGGTGATGGCGACGATGGCCACGAACTGAGCCGGCGGCACGCCGATCAATTGCGAGATCACCACGATCACCGCGTCATGCAGCAGGTCGTCCAGCAGGTGGTTGCGGTTGTCGCTCCACATCGTCATCTGCCGCGTGCTGTGATGCACGGCGTGCAGTTGCCACATCCATTCGACGTTGTGCTGGGCGCGGTGGTAGAGATATTCCACCAGATCGAAGATCACCAGGTAGACCGCCAGGCTGACCAGCGCGTTGTCGGTGACCCCCGGCCACAGATTGTCCAGCTGCATGGTGGTCAGGCCCCACACATGCAACTGGCCGAACACGCTGTCGAACAACGGATCGATACTGAAGAACAGCGCCACGCGGAACAGCCCCAGGCGGTGGATCACCGTGTACAGCACGTCGAGGCGGATCTCTTTGCGGTCCAACACCTTTTCCACCGGCCGCCAGCGCTGCAGCGGGCCGATCAGGCATACCAGGACGATGATCTGGCCGAAGCCGGCCAGCAGCCATAGCGTGGCATCGTAGGCGTCTTCCAGCGCGCCGGCGAAACCGAGGTGATACAGCACCGGCTGGATCATGGCTTCGAATAACCAGTCCTGCGCCATGCCGATGAAGTGATTGATGGTGTCCATGCGATCGGTCTCTGCTACTTGCTCTTTATTTGCTCTTTATTTGCGCTTTGATTGCTCTTTACCGCCGACCCACTTGGCGTACTCCGGATGCTGGGCCAGGGTCTCGAAACAGAAGCCCTTGGCTTGCAAGCCGGTAATCAGGGGCTCCAGCACCGCCGGCGCCCACGGGTCCTGGCGTGACCAGATGCCCAGGTGAGCGAGCAGGATATCGCCGGACCGTATGCTTTGCAGGGCCCGCTCCAGCAGGCGCTGATTGGGATATTTGTCACTGGGCAGTTCGTCGCCCAGGAAACCATTGGGCGCCCAGCCGACGTGGTGATAACCGCAAGCCAGCGCGGCCTTCAACAGCGCGGGCGAGGTATGGCCGCCCGGCGCGCGGAACAGCGGCGCCATTTTCGCACCGGTCATCTCATGGAAGCGCTTGGCAGAAGCATCGAGGGCGTCGCAATACTGCGCCGCCGTGAAGACTTCCTTCTTGCCGGCGTTGGGGCCGGCGCTGGGCCGCACCAGGAACTTGCCGTCGGGCAAGTCCTTGAGCCAATAGACGTGATCGTAGGTGTGCGAGCCGAACACGTCGCCGTCGGCCACGCGCGCCTTCCACCATGGCGCCCACTGATCGTCCAGCGACGAGCCGTTGGTCAGCGTGCGTTCGTTGGCCAGGAAGAAGCTGGCGCGCACATGGTGCTTTTGCAGCACCTGCGCCACCAGCGGCGCCACGCCCATATGACCCGTATCGAAGGTCATATAGACGGGCTTGGCGCAGGTGGCGGGCGCCGGCGCGGCAACGGCCACCTGGCAGGCCGCCGCGCCCAGGAGGACAGCGGCGATAGCCTTATTGGCAGAGGGCTTGCCGGTGGCGGCCTTCTTAACGCCAGTCATTGTGTCGGCTGCCTTGTTGGCGCCAGTCCTATTGCATCGGGACATGATCCAGCGTCCATACGCCATGCGGCGAGCGTCCCACGGTGGTTTGCTGCTTGACGACCTTCTTTTCCAGATCGATCACCGTCAGCTTGCGAATCCAGCGCGAGGTCACCAGCAGCGTCTTGCCGCCGGCCAGCACGTCCATGCAGTCCGGGCCGCCGGGCGCGGGATACTCGTCGGTGACCTTCAGTGCCTGCATGTCGATGCGACTGATGGTGTTGGCGGCGCGATTGCTGACGAAGATGTGGCGGCCGTCGCCTTGAATGCGGAAGGCGTGGGCGCCCTTGTCGGTCTTGATACGGGTGATCAGCTTGGCCGGCGTCTGGGTGAGGTCATAGGCTTCGACGTAGGAATCGCCGGTCAGGGCCACCAGCATGACCTTGTCGCCAGGAACGATGTAGACGTCCGCGGGCGTCTTGCCCACCGGCAGGATCCACTTGGTCTTCTGCGTGGCCAGGTCGATGGCATAGACCTCGTCGCTGTCTTGCATCGACACGTAGGTGGTGGTGCTCTTGCTGTCGATGCCGATATGGCTGGGGGTCTTGCCGGTATTGACGCGCTTGAGCAGCTTCAGATCGAAGCCGGACGCCTGCGGCACGTACTCATAGATGTCGACGTGGTTCAGGCGATTGGCGGCCGTCACGAAGTACTTCATGTTCGGCGAGAAGCGCAGCTGATAAGGGTCGACGATGCCGGTCAGGGTGCGCTGCACCTGGGCTGTGCGCGGATCGATCAGGGTCAGCGAATCACTGGTCGCGTTGGCGACGATGAGGGATTTCTGGTCCGGCGAGAAATACAGGTGATGCGGCTCCTTGCCCGTGGGAATGCGGCGCAGCTCCTTGTAGGTGCCCGGTTCGAGCACACTGACCGAAGCGTCGAGGGAGTTCAGTACGAAAATGGGATCGGCCTGGGCCGCGTGCGCGGTGACGGGTGCGACGGCGGTGAAGGCCAGGCTGGCGGCAAGGCAGGTGCTTGCGAGCGTGCTCGCAAGCGTGCTGGCGAAGGTGCGGGAAAGCGAACCGGCAAAGGAAGGCAGGAGCGTCAAAGCGTGTCTCGTTAATAAGCGGGAAGTAAGCAACGCAAATTTTGACATGCCGATGCATGTCGGCCACGGCTAAATCGCCGGAAGGGTACGGAGTTGCGGCGCAGCAACAGGGTGGGCCACCCATTCGTGCGCTGAGATTCTACGAAACTCTTCCAGCTTCTGTCCCGAACGAACAAAACCTTTACAAATCATTGATCTATATCAAATGTCTGATTCATTATCTGAAGTCGATCGGGGGATTGGACGGTGGCTATCCAGGAAAGTTCAGTGAACGGGCTAACATGACGGCGCGGCCCTGTTTTACGCCACGGGCCGCCAATTTTTTGCCACTCCCGGAGTTTTCATGACCGCCAGCCCCTCGGCCGGACCCGCCACCCTGTATTGGATCGAAGCGGGCGAGGAACGCCACGCCCTCTGGCGTTCTGAAAGCGGCGGTCAGCCGCCACGCCGCGTGGTCGTCGCTGACGATACGATGAGCGCCGATTCGGCGTATCGGCTGGCCAATGAAGGAACCGGCCTGCTCTGGCGCGGCGATTTCCAAAACGCCCGCCAGCTGTTGCAGGCGCTGACCCGCCGGATGGATAAGAAGAAGCCCGATGTGAAGGGGCGGGCCGGTAAAAAAACGGCTGCCGCCGGCAAGACCGTGGCGAAGCGGGCGGATCCGCTGGAAGATTTTCCTCACGCCTTTCATATGCACAGGCAAGCCCGCGCCCAGCGCGCGCGCGTGCTGAACATGATTCTGCTGCCCTTCGAGGCGGGCCATGTCCTGCCCTTGCGGCGCGCGCCGGATGTGCGGGAAGCCTGCGAACAAGCGCATGGACCGGCCACGCAACCCTACGTTGCATCGCTGCGCGAGCTGCTGGGCTTGATCGGTGCCTGGCAATGGCGCGAACAGGGCGTGCCGGTGCCGGCCTTGGGCGGCGCCCGCATCCATCCTTGGTATGGCGTGTATTCGCCCGTGCGCGGGGAGTATCTGGATCTGGTAGCGCAGGCGCCTTTGCCGGCGGACCACGGGTTGGCCTACGACATCGGCACCGGCACGGGGGTGATCGCCGCCCTGCTGGCACGCCGCGGTGTGGCACGCGTGGTGGCGACGGATCAGGATGCGCGTGCCCTGGCCTGCGCGCGCGAGAACCTGGCGCGCCTGGGCTGCGGGGATCGGGTACAGGTGGAGCAGGCGGATCTGTTTCCCGCGGGACGCGCGCCCCTGGTGGTGTGCAATCCGCCCTGGGTGCCGGCCAAGCCCAGCGCGCCCGTCGAATACGCGGTCTACGATCCGGACAGCCGCATGCTGCGGGGGTTTTTGGACGGGCTGGCGGCCCATCTGACGCCGGGTGGCGAGGGTTGGCTGATCGTTTCCGATCTGGCGGAACATCTGCGCTTGCGCAGCCGGGAGACCCTGCTGGAATGGATTGCCCATGCCGGCCTGGAAGTCGCTGGCCGCCTGGACGCCCGCCCCAGCCACGGGAAGGTTCGCGATACCGAGGATGCGTTGCACGCGGCGCGGTCACGGGAAGTGACGTCGCTGTGGCGACTGCGGGCGCGCTGAGGTGCCGGGCTGCGGCGCCCGTGGGTTCGTTGAACCGATAGATTGATAAACGGGAATTTCCAAAGAAATTCCCGTTTGATTTGTGAAGGTTTCAAGAGCGCCGCAAAAGCCTTGTCTCCAGGGCGCCTGACCCGACCGCGGGGAAGGCTCGCCTGGGGCAAATGCACCACGAGCTCGAACGGCTCATCCGGCGATGTGGAGATCGACCATTTCTTCAGCCCAGTGTCGCGTTTACGACGGCCAGGACGGCTACGAGGGATGCGCCGAGGATGGTTGCGCCTATGCTGCGGCGTTTGGTCAGGCCGGTCCATAGCAGAACTCCCGTCAGGGACAGCAGGATCATGGCGCCGGCAATGGTGTCGGCAATCAATACCCACGCCACCCCAACGCCATTGGCCCGGTGCAGATTCTCCAGCACGGCCAGGATGCCAGGCTCGATGCGCCGCACAGTGACCTGGCTGGCGCCCACCCAATACTCAGCCTGCGCCGAATAATTGGGGGCGCGGAAATTCAACTGCCAGCGCTCGGGCTGGACTGCGTTCGTATCCCCCCACGCCACCGGCCGCGCCTTTTCGCGCTGCACACGCTCAGCCGGACGCGGCAGCTTCAATTCCTGCTGCAGCCAGGCATTCATCTGCTGCGGGTCAGCCGGGGCGGGCGTGGGCAGGTTCAGATGCAAATTAGCCACCTGCTGCGCGCCCATGTCGATCTTCATCACGGCCCGGTGGTTCTGGAAGAAGCCTGTCAGGCCGAACATCAGGCCTAACACCGCGCCCCACAAACCAATCCAGCTATGCGTGTTGCGCAACCATTTGAGAAAAGTGCCGCGGCGGCCATTGGTTTTGACAGCAGCGGTCTTGCGTCGCGCGGGCTCAAGGTCCAGCGGGGCGGCGATAGTGTCTTTCATGAACAAAGGAAATAAAGGGGGGGAGAAAATGCCAGCCCTCGATGATATTGCATATCAACCTCATTTACTGTCACAAATGCAGGCATTCTTCAGCGCCGCCCGCGCTATTGCCGCCGGCGGGCAAGCGCTCAAGCCCTCGCGAATCAAGGCAGAAGCCGCATCCGAGGGCGCCCCTGTCGCCGCAGTGCAACAAGCCACGGCGCCGGAAATTTGTCAGAATCCAGCTTTTCGGCCCTGATCAGGGTCTGCGCAGACAGTGGAAGCAGCACGTGGAAGCAGCCTTGCATGAGTATGTAGAGCGGTGCGCCCCTGGCGCGGCAGGATGTCCGGAACCCGCTTCGGCTTCGGCTTCGGCTTCGGCTTCGGCTTCGGCTTCGGCTTCGGCTTCGGCTTCGGCTTCGGAAGAAGTGTCCGTTTCGAATCGGAAATCGCCTGGCGCATCCCCTGGGCGGCAAGGCCGGCCTGCGCAATGAGCAACTTCCCCATCGTGATCGCCGGCGCCGCCTGTGCCGGCTTCCTGCAAGGATTGACCGGCTTCGGCTTCAGCCTGGTCTCCCTGTCCTTCTGGGCCTGGGTATTGGACCCCCTGCTGGCCGCCACGCTGGCGGTATTCGGTGGCTGGGTCGGCCAGATGCTGGCCGCCTTCACTGTCCGGCGCAAGGCGAACTGGCGCCACGTGCTGCCCTTCGTGCTGGGCGGCCTGGCGGGCCTGCCGCTGGGACTGCGCGTGCTGCCCCATCTGGATCCCCTGCTGTTCAAGGCTTTCCTGGGCATCGTGCTGGCAGTATGGTGCCCCATCATGCTGGTGGCTCCACGCCTGCCGCGGCTGACAGTCGGCGGCCGCGGCGCGGACGGCTGCATCGGCATCGTAGGCGGTGCCATGGGAGCGATGGGCGGTTTTTCCGGCGTCATCCCCACCTTGTGGTGCACGCTGCGAGGCTTCGACCGCGACACGCAACGCGGCGTCATCCAGAACTTCAACCTGACCATGCTGACGGTGACGCTGGTCACCTACTGCGCCACCGGCGTGGTGACCCGGGACATGCTGCCCAGCTTCGCCATCGTCGCGCCCATCGTGCTGGTGACGTCCCTGCTGGGCGGACGCGTCTACGTCGGCGTCAGCGACATCACTTTCCGCCGCATGGTGCTGGGCACCTTGACGGCATCGGGCATCGCAATGCTGGTCGCCTCTGTGCCCAAACTGCTGTGAGGCGCCCCCAACCAAACCCAATCCACCGACACCAATCCGAGGAGAATTCACCGTGGCACAAACGTTTGACCCGAATGCCGCCGCCAGTCTGCTGGTGCAGGCCGGCCGTGCTGGCCGTCAACTGACCGAACTGCCCGCCGACGTGCGTCCTGGCACGCTGGCACAAGGCTATGCCATACAGGCCGCCTATGCCCAGGCGTCAGGCGAAACGCCCAAGGGCTGGAAGCTGGGCGTAGGCAGCGTGGCGGCCATGGCGGCCGGCAACCTGGAACGCCCCCTGGTGGGCCGCCTGTTCGCCGAGCGTTTCCATCCCCCCGGCTCGACCGTGCAACTGCCGTGTGCGGCGCCGGTCACCGTCGAATTCGAAATCGCCTTCGTGCTAGGCCGCGATGTGGCGCCGGGCACGGCGCCCGCCGATGCCATGCGCGCGGTGGCTTCCACGCACGTGGCCTTCGAACTGGTGCAGTCGCGCTTCGTCGACCGCCGCTCGGTGGGTTGGCCCAGCTTCGTCGGCGACAACGTCGGCTTCGGCGCCCACATCCTGGGCGAACGCATCGACCCGGCCCATATCGGCCGCGTGGTGAAGACGGTGGAAGAGCAGGTCGACGGCCTGACGGTGGGCCGCGGACTCGGCGGCGAAGACGCCATCGACCCGGTGCAGGCCCTGCGTTTTCTCTTCGAACATGCCACCAATCATGGCATCACGCTCAAGCGCGATGACGTCGTGACCACCGGCGCCGTGGCCAAACCCTTCGATGTAGGCCCCGGCAGTGTCGAAGTCGCCGCGCTGTATCTGGGCGGCGCGCTGAAGGTGCGGGTGGCCACGCCGACGGCATGATCGCTGGCGTGATCCGTGGCGTGACGGGAGCGTGCCGGCTGACCTGGCGGCCATGACCCCGCGCGCTCAGCCGTCTGCAAGGTTGCCGGCTGATACCCGGAGGATACCCATGTAACGGCCGCTTGGTGTACCGTACCGCAGAGCTCCCCCGCAATTCGCGGGGAGCTCCGATCACGCGGAACCCACCACGCTGTACACCAGGAGGACGTTGCACATGAAGCCCGGCATTCTCGCTATCGACATTGGTGGAACTGGCCTGAAGGCCACGGTCATCGATGATCGAGGCCATATGCAAGTGGAGCGCGTGCGCGTTGCCACGCCCCATCCCTGCCCGCCGGCGCTGCTGCTGGAAAAACTGCGCGAGATGGTGGCCCCCTTCCCGGACTATGACCGCATCGCCATCGGCTTCCCCGGCGTGGTGCGCAAGGGCCACGTCTACACCGCTGCGCACCTGGAAAGCCAGGAATGGATAGGCTACGACCTGGCCGGCGCGGTTTCCCAAGCCCTGGGCGGCAAGCCCGTCAGGCTGCTCAACGATGCCGACCTGCAAGGCCTGGCGCTGATTTCCGGCCATGGATTGGAACTGGTGATGACCCTGGGCACCGGGGTGGGCACCGGCCTGTATCGCGACGGCGAGTTGATGCCGCATATGGAAATCGCCCACCATCCCATCCATAAGAACAAGACTTACGACGAATACCTGGGCGAGGCCGAACGCAAGAAAATCGGGCGTAAGCGCTGGAACAAGCGGTTGGCGCGCGCGCTCGAGTTGATGGACATCCTGCTGCGGCCGGATCATATCTATCTGGGCGGCGGCAATTCGGCCCGCGTGGACTTGAAGCTGGACAAGCACGTGTCGATCGGGTCGAACGACGCCGGGCTGGAAGGCGGCGCCTTCGTCTGGAAGACGGACAGGCAAAGCGCCGCCGGCAAGCCAACCGCGACGAAGGTAACGCGGGGAAGTTCGAAAGCGAGGAAATAAGCGTTTCCACGCGGCATGCGGCTTGCTGTTTTGCGCGGTTCACGTCGCTGCAATGATGCGCGATTCAACTAGCCGGCTTGCGTGGTCCGGTTGCGTCCCACGGTTGCGTGCTTGCGAAAGCAGCGCGCGTACCGCTCCCGCTACCTCTCCCTCCACAGTGATCACGCCGCAGCGCCCCCCACCGGCATCCCGAGAGAGCTCCGATGAACACTACCCCCTCCCCTGTTTCAGATCCGCTCGATCAGCTCGCTATCAATACCCTGCGCACCCTGGCCATCGACGCCGTGCAGAAGGCCAATTCCGGCCACCCCGGTACGCCCATGGCGCTGGCCCCCGTGGGCTACACCCTGTGGAGCCGTTTCCTGCGCTATGACCCGGCGCACCCCGACTGGCCCAACCGCGACCGTTTCGTGCTGTCCGCCGGCCACGCGTCCATGCTGCTGTACGGGCTGCTGCATCTGGCCGGCGTGGTGGAGCTGGACCGCGAAGACAAGCCGACCGGCAAGCCCGCCGTCAGCCTGGATGACATCAAGCAGTTCCGCCAACTCGATTCCAAAACGCCAGGCCATCCGGAATACGGCCTGACCACGGGGGTGGAAACCACCACCGGTCCGCTGGGCCAGGGCTGCGCCAACAGCGTCGGCATGGCGCTGGCGCAGCGCCACCTGGCCAGCCGTTACAACCGGGATGGCAACACCCTGTTCGACTACAACGTCTATGTCATCTGCGGCGATGGCGACATGATGGAAGGCGTGGCCAGCGAGGCCGCCTCGCTGGCGGGCCACCAGAAGCTGGCCAATCTCTGCTGGATCTACGACAACAACACCATCAGCATCGAAGGCCATACCGACCTGGCTTTCAGCGAGGACGTCGCCGCGCGCTTCGCCGCCTATAGCTGGCACACGGTGCACGTGCGCGACGCCAACGATACGGCCGCCTTCGCGCGCGCCGTCGAACAGTTCCAGGCCACCAACGACCGGCCTACCCTGATCGTGGTCGACAGCATCATCGGTTACGGTTCGCCCAACAAGCACAACACGGCCGCCGCGCACGGCGAGGCGCTGGGCGAGGACGAAGTGCGCCTGGCCAAGAAAGCCTACGGCTGGCCGGAAGACGCCCAGTTCCGCGTGCCCGACGAAGTCCGGCACCGCCTGCGTGATGCCATGAACCAGCGTGGCACCGACGCCCGGCGGCAATGGCAGGACAAGCTCAAGGCCCTGGATCCGGCCCTGGCCGCCGAACTGCGCGGCCAGACCGACGGCGCGCTGCCCGCCGGCTGGGACAAGGACATCCCCGTCTTCCCCGCCGACGCCAAAGGCAAGGCCACCCGCGAAACCGGCGGCCAGATCCTCAACGCTTGCGCCAAGGGCATCCCGTGGCTGCTGGGCGGCGCCGCCGACCTGGCGCCGTCCACCAAGACCTTACTGACGTTCGAAGGCGCCGGCAGCCTGCAGGCCGCTACGCCCGGCGGCCGCAATCTGCACTTCGGCGTACGCGAGCACGCCATGGGTGCCATCGCCAACGGCATGGCACTGTGCGGCCTGCGCCCTTACACCGCCACCTTCCTGATCTTCAGCGACTATATGAAGCCGCCGATGCGGTTGGCGGCGCTGATGGAACTGCCGGTGGTTTTCGTCTTCACCCACGACTCCATCGGCCTGGGCGAAGACGGCCCCACCCACCAGCCCGTCGAGCAGATGGCGCAGCTGCGCGGCATCCCCAGCATGCGGGTATTGCGCCCCTGCGACGCCAACGAAACGGCCGAGGCATGGAAGATCGCCATGTTGCAGGGGCATCGCCCGACGTGCCTGGTGCTGTCGCGCCAGCCGCTGCCCACGTTGGACCGCAACAAGTACGCCCCGGCCAGCGGCACCACGCGCGGCGCCTACGTGCTGGCCGACTGCGCGCCCAAGACCCCGCAAGTCATCCTGATGGCCACCGGCAGCGAAGTGTCGCTGTGCCTGCAGGCTTATGAGCAATTGAGCAGCGAAGGCATCGCCGCCCGCGTGGTGTCCATGCCCAGCTGGGACTTGTTCGACGAGCAGGATCAGGCCTACCGCGACAGCGTGCTGCCGCCCGAAGTGCCTGGCCGGGTGGCCGTCGAACAGGCCGGCCCGCTGGGCTGGGACCGCTACGTCGGCCTGACCGGAGAGAAGATCGTGATGCACAGCTTCGGCGCCTCGGCGCCCATTGCAAAATTACAAGCCAAATTCGGATTCACAATAGAAAATGTGGTTCGCGCCGCGCGCGAACAGGCAAAGAAGCACGGGAGCATTCAATGAGCACTGACAGCACCAACAAACTGCGCCAACTGGCCAAGGCCGGCCAAGCCATCTGGCTGGACTTCCTTAGCCGCGAATTCATTGCCAACGGCGGCCTGGCCAAGCTGGTGGCCGAAGACGGCCTGACTGGCGTCACGTCCAACCCGGCCATTTTCGAGAAAGCCATCGGCCACGGCAGCGCCTATGACGGCGCCATGAACGACTTCCTGGCCAGTGCCGATACCGACGCCGGCAAAGTCTACGAGCACCTGGCGGTGCAGGACATCCAGGCCGCGGCCGACGTGCTGCGCCCGGTCTACGACAAGCTCGACGGCAAGGACGGTTACGTCAGCCTGGAAGTTTCGCCGTATCTGGCCTATGACACGGAAGCCACCTTGGCCGAGGCGCGCCGCCTGTGGCAGGCGGTCAAGCGCCCCAACCTGATGATCAAGGTGCCCGGCACGATGCAAGGCGTACCCGCCATCCGCCAGCTCATCGCCGAAGGCATCAACGTCAACGTCACGCTGCTGTTCTCGCGCGACGCGTATGCACAGGTGGCCGACGCCTATGTCGAAGGACTGGAACAACGCGTCAAGGCCGGCGGCGATATCTCGCGCCTGGCCAGTGTCGCCAGTTTCTTCGTCAGCCGCATCGACGCGCGCATCGACAAGGCCATCAGCGACCGCCTGGCCGCCGGCGACGCCGATGCCAGCACGCTGAAGGCGCTGCAAGGCAAGGTGGCCATCGCCAATGCCAAGCTGGCCTACCAGGACTACGAACAATTGATCTCCAGCCGCCGCTGGAAGGCGCTGGCCGAGCGCGGCGCGCAACCGCAGCGTTTGTTGTGGGCATCCACCGGCACCAAGAACCCGGCCTATCCCGCCACTCTGTACGTGGACACCCTGATCGGCCCGGACACGGTCAACACCATGCCCTCGGCCACCATGGACGCCTTCCGCCACGGCGGCACGGTGTCGGCATCGCTCACGCAGGACGTGGCTGGCGCCCAGCACGTCCTGGACGAAACCCAACGCCTGGGGCTGCACCTGGACAAGGTCACCACCGACCTGGTGGACGACGGCACGCGCCAGTTCTCCGACGCCTTCGACGCCCTGCTGGGCTCGGTGGCGGGCAAGCGCAACACCTTCCTGGGCGAACGCCTGAACGCGGTGGCCTATCAATTGCCCGAAGCCCTGGAAGATGCCGCCGGCAAGGCGCTCGAGCGCGCCCGCGCCGAAGGCTGGACGCGCCGCCTGTGGCAGGGCGACGCCAGCATGTGGACCGGCGGCCCCGAAGGCAAATGGGTGGGCTGGCTGGCTGCCGGCCAAGGCCGCCAGGCCGATCCGGCCGCCATCGCCAAACTGGCGGCCGAGGTGCAGGCCGACGGCTACACGCACGCCGTGCTGCTGGGCATGGGCGGTTCCAGCCTGGGCCCGGAAGTGCTGGCGCACACGCTGGGTGCCGCCGGCAAGGGCCTGAAACTGCATGCGCTGGACTCCACCAGTCCCGATGAGATCGGCGCCGTCGAACAAGCTATCGACATTGCCCGCACGCTGTTCATCGTCTCCAGCAAATCCGGCTCGACCCTGGAGCCGGAGATCCTCAACGCCTATTTCCACGCCGCGACCGTCAAGGCAGTGGGCGCGGCCGATGCCGGCCGCCATTTCGTCGCCGTCACCGACCCCGGCTCCAAGCTGGAAGCCGCCGCCAAGGAAGCCAGATTCCGCGCCATCTTCCATGGTGACCCCACCATCGGCGGCCGCTATTCGGTGCTGTCGGTGTTCGGCCTGGTGCCTTTGGGCGTGCTCGGCCACGACGTCGCCGCCTTCATGGAAACCACCCAGCCCATGGTGCGTGCTTGCGGCCCTTCGGCGCCGCCGTCGGCCAACCCTGGCGTGCGCCTGGGCGCCATCCTGGGCGCGGCGGCTGTCTCCGGCCGCGACAAGCTGACCGTGTTCGCGTCGCCGACGCTGGCCAGCGTCGGCTCGTGGCTGGAGCAATTGGTGGCGGAATCCACCGGCAAGCACGGCAAGGGCATCGTGCCGGTGGACCTCGAACCGGTAGGCAAGCCCAGCGACTACGGCCAGGACCGCGTGTTCGCTTATTTGTACTGCGAAGGCGACGACCGCAAGCTGGACGCACCCATCCAGGCCTTGGCCGACGCGGGCCATCCGGTGGTGCGTGTCACGCTACCGCGCGCCAGCGCCATCGGCCAGGAATTCTTCCGCTGGGAAATCGCCACGGCGGTGGCCGGCGCGGTCATCGGCATCGATCCCTTCGACCAGCCTGACGTCGAGGCCAGCAAGATCAAGACACGCGCCCTCACCGACGCCTACGAGCAAACCGGCAAGCTGACGGAAGAAACCCCGCTGCTGACCGACGGCGACCTGACGCTGTACGGCGATCCCGCGCTGCTGGCCGACGGCACGCTGGAAGGCGCCTTGGGCGCGCACCTGGCGCGCCTGCGGGCCGGCGATTACGCCGCCGTGCTGGCCTACGTCGCCCGCAATCCGGCGCACGAGGAAACCGTCACCACCTTGCGCACGCTGATCCGCGACCAGCGCCGCGTCGCCACGGTGGGCGGCTTCGGCCCGCGCTTCCTGCATTCGACCGGCCAGGCCTACAAGGGTGGCCCGAACAGCGGCGTCTTTCTGCAGATCACCGCCGACCCCGAGCACGACCTGGCCATTCCCGGCCGCAAGATCAGCTTCGGTACGGTGCAGGCGGCACAAGCCATCGGCGACCTGCAGGTGCTGGCCGAACGCGGCCGCCGCTACCTGCGCGTCCACATCGCCGGCGGCCGCGTCGATGCCGGCCTGACCCGCTTGCTGGAGGCCGCCACGCGCGTACTGCAGTCACGCTGATCCCCCCCTTATGTACGGCGCCGGTGGGTCCGGCGCCACAACCTGGCGCCGGCCGACCCGGCGCCGTGCAGCGGATGTCCGTCCCGGCCGTCGCTGCCTACACCGTCCAGACAGGAGAATGGCGATGCAACTCGGACTGATAGGGCTAGGCCGAATGGGCGCGAACATCGCGCGCCGCCTGATGCGCGATAAACATGAGGTCGTGGTCTACAACCGCAGCCTGGAGAAGGTCAAGGCCTTGCAGGACGAAGGCGCGACTGGCGTGGACAGCGTGGAGAAGCTGGTGGCGGCTTTGGCCAAGCCGCGCGCGATCTGGGTCATGCTGCCGGCCGGCAGCGTGACCGAACACATGGTCGATACGCTGGCCGGGCTGCTGGAGCCGGGGGACATCATCATCGATGGCGGCAACACCATGTACAAGGACGACATGCGCCGCGCCAAGGCCTTGCAGGCCAAACAGCTGGAGTACGTGGATGTGGGCACGTCCGGCGGCATCTGGGGCCTGGAACGAGGCTACTGCATGATGATAGGCGGCGAGGACAAGGTGGTGCGCCATCTGGATCCGCTGTTCGCGTGCCTGGCGCCGGGCCTGGGCGACATCGAACGCACGCCGGGCCGCGAGGGCCACGACGACAGGCCGGAACGCGGCTATATCCATGCCGGCCCCGCCGGCGCCGGCCACTTCGTCAAGATGGTGCACAACGGTATCGAGTACGGCCTGATGCAGGCCTACGCCGAAGGCTTCGACATTCTCAAGACCAAGAACTCCGAACAACTGCCTGAAGACCAGCGCCTGGACATCAACGTCGCCGACGTGGCCGAGGTATGGCGGCGCGGCAGCGTGGTGTCGTCCTGGTTGCTGGACCTGACTGCCATCGCGCTGGCCAAGGACGGCAAACTGGCCGGATTCTCCGGCGAAGTCGCCGATAGCGGTGAAGGGCGCTGGACAATAGACGCCGCGGTGGAACAGGCCGTACCGGCCCCCGTGCTGGCCACGTCCCTGTTCGCGCGCTTCCGCTCGCGCCAGGACGCGACGTTCGGCGACAAGATTCTGTCCGCCATGCGCTTCGGCTTTGGCGGCCATGTGGAGGAAAAGAAATAATGGCAGCAAAGAAACCCAAGCTATCGCGTGCCGAGAAAGCGCCCCCCGTCGCGCTGTTCCTGTTCGGCGCGCATGGCGACCTGGTCAAGCGCCTGCTGGTGCCGTCGCTCTACAACCTGACGCGCGACGGCCTGCTGGGCGACGCCATGCGCGTGATCGGGGTCGACCACAACACGGTCAGCGACGAGGACTACCGCAACCGGCTGTCGGACTTCATGCGGGAAAACCGCCCCAAGGCCAAGGAAGGCGCAGCGGACGGCGACGGCTTCGACCAGCAGATCTGGGACGGCCTGGCGCCGCGCATTTCGTATCTGGAAGGCGACTTTCTTGACGACAACACCTACCAGCAGATCGCCAAGCGCATCGAGGAGTCCGGCACCAGGAACGCCATCTTCTATCTGGCCACGGCGCCGCGCTTCTTCTGCGACGTGGTGCAGCGGCTGGCCAAGGCGGGACTGCTGAAGGAAGGCGACGATACGTTCCGCCGCGTGATCATCGAAAAGCCGTTCGGCTCGGACCTGCACACCGCCGAGGAGCTGAACGCCCGCATCCTGTCGGTGATGGACGAGAAGCAGATCTATCGCATCGACCATTACCTGGGCAAGGAGACGGTGCAGAACATCCTGGTCAGCCGCTTCGCCAACGGCCTGTTCGAGGCGTTCTGGAACAATCACTACGTCGACCACGTGCAGATCACGGCAGCGGAAACCGTGGGCGTGGAAACGCGCGGCAATTTCTATGAAATCACCGGCGCCCTGCGCGACATGGTGCCCAACCACCTGTTCCAGCTGCTGGCCATGGTGGCGATGGAGCCGCCCGCGGCCTTCGACGCCGATTCCGTCCGTAGTGAAAAAGCCAAAGTGGTGGCCGCCATCCGGCCGCAGAACGCGGATGAGGCATTGCGCAATTCCGTGCGCGGGCAGTACGTCGCCGCCGATGCCGACGGCAAGCCTCTAAAGGGCTACCGCGAGGAAGACCGCGTGGCGCCGGACAGCACCACCGAAACGTATGTGGCCCTGAAGCTGTGGGTGGACAACTGGCGCTGGGCCGGCGTGCCGTTCTATCTGCGTACCGGCAAGCGCATGGGCGTACGCAATACGCAGATCGCCATCTGCTTCAAGCCGGCGCCGATGTCGCCGTTCCGCGATACCCAGGTGGATGAGTTGCGGCCCAACTATCTGATGATCAATATCCAGCCCGACGAAGGCATGTGGTTCGACTTCCAGGCCAAGCGCCCCGGCACGTCGCTGACCATCGACAACGTGGAGATGGGGTTTGCCTACGCCGACTTCTTCACCATGCGGCCCTCCACCGGCTACGAGACCCTGCTGTACGACTGCATGACGGGCGACCAGACGCTGTTCCAGCGGGCCGACAATATCGAGAACGGTTGGCGCGCGGTACAGCCGTTCCAGGAAGCCTTCCGCGATTATCCCCACGTCGAACCCTACGCCGCGGGCTCCGTCGGCCCCAAGGCGGCCGACGATTTGCTGGCGCGGGATGGACGTTCATGGCACAGCTTGAAGTAGATGGCGATACGCGTGGCGGCGCCCGGGTGCCCGCCAGCCTCTCCGCCGATGCTGCCGGCAGCATGGCGAATGAAGCGGGCGCAACGGGCGACGGCGCGCCGCGCCGCAACGCTGGCGGCCAGGACGCCAACGCCGCCGCGCGCATACGCGTGCGGGCGGGCGTGGCCGCCGACAAGCCGGTAAGCACGGCGGGCATTGCCCTGCTGGTGTCCGATGTGGATGGCACGCTGCTGCGCCCGGACAAGAGCCTGGCGCCGGCCACGCTGGAGGCGGTCAACCGCCTGCGCGCGGCCGGCGTGCGCTTCACCCTGGTCAGTGCACGGCCGCCACGCGGCATGCTGCCACTGATCCAGGCCTTGAACATCAAGGTGCCGACGGCTGCGTTCAACGGCGGGGCCATCGTGGGCGCGCGCGGTGAAGTCCTGGAAGCGACAAGGCTGACCAGCCGCGATGCCAGGACCACGCTGGACGTGCTGCTGCGAGAAAAGGTGGAAACATGGGTCTTCGCGGACGACCAATGGCTGCTGCGCGACCCGGCCGGTGAGTATGTGCCGCTGGAAAGAATGACCCTGGGCTATGACGGCGTGGTGGTCGAGGATTTCTCGCCCTACGTGGACCGCATCGACAAGATCGTCGCCGCCAGCTCGGATCCCGCCCTGCTGGCCCGTCTGGGAGAGACTTTGAACGCCCGCATCGCGCCCCATGCCTTGGCGATGCAGTCACAGACGTATTACCTGGACATCACGCATGCGCGCGCCAACAAGGGCGACGCGGTGTCGGCGTTGGCGCGCCAGGTCGGCGTGCCGCTGACGGCGGTTGCCGCCATCGGCGATGGCGACAATGACGTCCCCATGTTCAAGCGCGCCGGGTTTTCCATTGCCATGGGCCAGGCCAGTGCCGCCGTGCGGGCGCAAGCGCGCCGCGTCACGGGGACCAACGATCAGGATGGATTGGCGCAGGCGATCGATCAGATTATCTTGGGCGGAACAGGGACGGACACGGGTAGCCATGGATGAGGGGCGGAATGGCTTGGGCTAAGTGTGCCCGGGTTGATGTCCACGGCCAAGCGCCGGCCGGGTACGCACCCCAGAGCTAGGCGCCCGCGGCTAGGGGACCCTGGCTCGGCGCCCGCGGCTAGGGCCCGCGGCTCGGCGCCCCCGGCTAGGCGCCCCCGGCTAGCCGCCCGCAGCTAGGCGCCCCCCTCAATCCGACAGCGCTCGCATTTCCTTGATCAGGTCCGCCTTGCCTTCAAAGCCGATACCCGGCAGGTCGGGCATGGTGATATAGCTGTTTTCCACCTTGACGCCATCCGGGAACCCGCCATACGGCTGGAACAGGTCCGGGTAGGACTCGTTGCCGCCCAAACCTAAACCGGCGGCGATGTTCAGGGACATCTGGTGGCCACCGTGCGGGATGCAGCGGCTGGGCGACCAGCCGTGCTGATGCAGCATGTCCAGCGTGCGCAGGTATTCCACCAACCCGTAGCTCAGCGCGCAGTCGAACTGCAACCAATCACGGTCGGGCCGCATGCCGCCATAGCGCACCAGGTTGCGGGCGTCCTGCATGGAGAACAGGTTTTCGCCAGTCGCCATGGGCTTGTCGTAGTAGTTGCGCAAGGTGGCCTGCAACTCGAAGTCCAGGGGATCGCCGGCTTCCTCGTACCAGAACAAGTCGTATTGCGACAGCGCCTTGGCGTAGGCGATGGCCGTGTCCAGATCGAAACGGCCATTGGCATCCACGCACAGCCGCTGGCCATCCTGCAACACGCTGAGGATGGAATCGATGCGGCGCAGGTCCTCGTCCAGCGAGGCGCCACCGATCTTCTTCTTCACCACCGTATAGCCGCGGTCAAGATAGCTGCGCATCTCGTCCTTCAGCTTGCTATGGTCCTGACCAGGGTAGTAATAGCCACCGGCGGCATAGACGAAAACCTTGCGATTGGGCGTGCCGTTGCCGTAGCGATCGGCCAGCAGCTGGAACAAGGGCTTGTTGGCGATCTTGGCTACCGCGTCCCAGATGGCCATGTCCATCGTGCCGATCGCCACCGAACGTTCGCCGTGGCCGCCCGGCTTTTCGTTGATGAACATCGTCTTCCAGATCTTGTGCGGATCCAGGTTCGCGCCGGTCTCGTCGATCAGGGAGTCCGGGTCGGCTTCCAGGATGCGGGGGATGAAGCGTTCGCGCATCAGCATGCCCTGGCCATAACGGCCATTGGAATTGAAGCCATAGCCCACCACCGGCTTGCCGTCACGAATGACATCGGTGATGACGGCCACCAGGCTCAAGGTCATCTTGCTGAAGTCGATGTAGGCATTGCGGATGGGTGAGCTGATGGGAACGGTCTTTTCCCGGATTTCGACGATCTTCATGAGGTCTCCTGCGATATCGATTTAAAAGACATGCCCCCCCCGCGCCGTTGCCGTCGGCGAAAACAGCGAAAGCGGCACACGCTGGCCACCTGTATGGCTTGGAGGCTTCCACGGCAGCGCCTGCTTGGATGCCCTCCACGAGGTCGGGCGGGGCTTGTCATGGAGGCTAGATTAACGAATCCAGCGCCGCCATAAATTCACTTTAAGGAACAAGACCATTCACCTTGAGTTATAAATAACGCATGAGAAACGATGCCGCTTCAGAACTGGTGTTCTTCGCCCTGGTGGCGCGCCATGGCAGCCTGTCGGCCGCCGCGCGCGCGCTGGACATCACGCCGCCGGCGGCCACCAAGCGGCTGGCGCAGATCGAACAGCGGCTGGGCGTGCGCCTGGTCAATCGCACCACCCGGCGGGTCAGCCTGACCAGCGAAGGGGAAACCTATCTGCAGCATGCCACCCGCATCCTGGCCGACATCCGCGAAATGGAGGATCAGTTGGCCGGCAGCCGCGCCGAGCCGCGTGGCCTGCTGCGGGTGAACGCCACGTTGGGCTTCGGCCGCACTGTGATCGCGCCGCTGGTCTCCGACTATGCCCGCCTGCACCCGGACGTGCAGGTGCAATTGGAAGTCACCGACCGGCCCGTCGATCTGGTGCAGCAGGGCTACGACGTGGCCGTGCGCTTCGGCCAGCCCGCGGACAGCCGCCTGACTGCGCGGCGCCTCTTGAGCAACCGGCGCTTCCTGTGTGCATCGCCCGCCTACTTGCAGCGCCACGGGGTGCCGCAGACGCCGGCGGCCTTGCAGGAACATCGCTGCATCATCCACAGGCAGAACGATGAGGCCTATGGGGCCTGGCGCTTCACGCGCGACCGCCAGACCGAGGTCGTGAAAGTCGGCGGCGCGCTGGCCAGCAATGACGGCGACATCGTGCTGGGATGGGCCCTGGATGGCCATGGCATCCTCATCCGGTCCGAATGGGACTTGGCGAAATACCTGGAGACCGGTCGCTTGCGACGCTTGCTGCCGGCCTACACCCTGGAGCCGGCGGACCTGTTCGTGTACTACCCCAGCCGGCACCATCTGTCGGCGCGGGTGCGCAGCTTCATCGACTTCCTGGCCGCCAGTTTCGAGACCCCGGTGAAGGGGGCGCCGCCACGGCGCGCCAAGGAAGGGTCGACCGAAAGCAGGCCCGAAGCCGCGCGGAGCAAGCCGGCCGAGGCCGGCGCGCGGCCGAAATCACGTGGGAAAAGCTGACCGAGGACAGCCCTCAGCCGGATTCATGCGGAAAACTGGCCGACCTACAAGCCCCCGCCGAACTCACGCGGGAACGCTGCCCGAGGACAGCCCACATCCGGCTTCACGCGGGAACGGCGGGCGAAGAATGGCCCCCGCCCAGGCTCATGCAGCGGCGTTAGGGCGGCCGGGGGCGCGCGGCGGCGACAGCAGATCCTGCTGGCGCGGGTCCACTTCGGGAACGGCGATGGCCTCGCGCATGCGGAATTCAAGCACCCATACCCAGGGATTGACCGCCCAGGCGCGCGCACCATAGTTTTCGCACCAGCTCAGCGCAAAGATCGACTTGATGGGCATGCCGGGCAGGAAACCACCCCGGGCGGTGTACTGGTTCACACAGCCTTCCGCCGCCACGTCGACATCGCTGATCTCCTGCAGGCGCTGCAGGCGCAGGCCCACCAGCAGGGCCAGGGCGAAGGCGTTACCGTCTTCATCGTAGAGGGGCACCGTCTGGCCAGGCTCGCCGTAGGGGCAATCCGCGCGGCGTACCCGGCGCCGCGGCGGGCGTCCTGGCACGGTTTCCTCGACGGCGACCCACTTGGCGTTCGGCCCCATCTCGCGCAGCCAACCTGTCGTGCTCATCGGTGGCTGAGGCTTGAGAATACGGCGTGTCTGCACTTTGCGGCCATCCAGGATGGGCGCAATCATGTCGGCGGGAAATCGGAGAGGTTGCCCTGTCATCGCTAAGAGAAGCTTGAAATTCGGACCGGATGATACCGCAGTGCACACAAGTCTCGGCAAATTGGCCGCAAGCCAATGAATTATGCACGTTTTTCAAAAGCCTACAATTCTTGTCACACCTTCGTTGAAACGGCGCCACAGCGGGAATTCCCACGAGGGCGCGCATTGCACTCCTGCCGACAAATACGAGATTTCCCGGCAGGCCCACGCCCACCTCTTAGTTACACGTCCATCGCACCTATCTACCATCGCGGCCTATCAAAATCTTCAAAAGGAATCGGCATGCGTATCGGATCAGCAGGACCATCGGCGGTGCAGCCCCAGCCACAAGCAGACCGTATCGACGCCAAGCCCGGCGGCGTGATGCGGATGCTGACCATCATCCGTCACGGCGGAGAATCGAAAGCGCTGGCGCACAAGGAATCCCTGCGCTTGAAGAAAGAGGCCGCTCAGATCACGCTCGGGACTGCCGAGCATCTGTTCAAGCAGTGCCACCGCTCGCTGGCGAGTTTGAGAGCGACCAGGAGCGACAATCTCGAGCAGTTGGCCGATATCGAGCAGCGGGCCATGGCCGGAAAGGACCTTGACGAAAAGGCCGGATCCTTTGCGGAGTTCATCATGGTCCAAGAGAAAGGGGCTGAGATCGCCGAGGCGCTGGGCCGTGCCGAATACACGATGAATTTCGCGAGCGAACGGCTTGCGAGCACACGTGACGCCTTTAATAAAGCGACGACGAAGTATGAAACCTTCGCCCGGAAGCTAGGCGCGACCGAGTAAACCGCCGCCGGCGCCTCGAATGGCAACGTCAGGGCGGCCCGCGTCAGGGGTGCTCGACGCTCCATTGCCGCAGGAGATCCAGGAAGATGCTGTCCACCCGCGCCGCATTGCCATCGGAATGGCCGGCGGAGTGCGGGGTGCAGATGACGTTAGGCATCTGCCACAAGGGTGACTCGGCGGCCAGGGGCTCGTGCGCGTAGACGTCGAGATAGGCGCCGCCCAGGCGGCCCTCGCCCAAGGCGGCAATGAGGTCGTCTTCACGCACGACTTCGCCACGCGCCACGTTGATCAAGTGCGCGTGCGCCGGCAACCTGGCCAGCATGGCGGCATCGACCAGGAAACGGGTGCGTTCGGTCAAGGGGCAGGCCAGCACCAGCCAGTCCGCGTCGCCCAGGATGGACCCCATGTCCTCGAACGCCACGCATTCCTGCGCCCCCTCGACCGGCTGCGCGCTGCTGCGCACCACCGAAATCCGCAGGCCCAGGGCCCGCAACATCTCGCCCAGCCGCTGGCCAATCACCCCCCAGCCGACGATCACGGCTTTCTGGCCGCGCAGATCACGCGGCATGGTCAGTTCGCCGGCCTTGAGCCAGCGGTTCTCGCGCTGGGCCCGCATCAGTTCGGGAAAATGGCGGGCCAAGGCCAACAGGCCCGCCAGCGCGTTTTGCATGACAGGTTCTGCATTGGCACCTGTCGAAGGCGTAACTTTTACACCGCGCCCCATCAGCTCCGGAAAGATGGGCCGATCCAGTCCCGCCGAGTGCACATGCACCCACTGCAGGGTGGGCGAGCCGCGCAACGACTCGTAGAAGGCTTCGAGCGATTCCGTCAGAACGTGTTTGGTGGAACTTCCGGTAACTTCGCGGGAAATATAGGCCACGTCGGCGTTACCATGCCCATGACCGCGCGTCGCTTCAGCGATAAGCAATTCATGAGGACGCCCTTCCAGCACTTTTTCCACACGTTCGCGCAGGCGGTCCGCCGTGGCGCGTGACAGCAGGATGTGTATCGGCTTCTGCCTGGACATGCTGGTCCCCTTGGGTATGTATTCGAGTCGACGATGCCCGGCCCCACTTCGATGAACGCGGCGGCCGCGACGGTTCAAGTGTCTGGTCATGACGCCAGACGCCGCACATTATCGCGCGATCCATTAGCGATCACCTGAACGGCTGCCTGAACGACCAGGAGTTCCACTATGAAACGACATTCCGTACTGCGTTGCGGCGCAATCACTCTGGCACTGGCCATGGCCGGGCCGGCCGCGGCACAGACGCTCAAGCAGCTCGAGGGCGCGCTGGGCGGCAGCGGACACGGCGCGAGCACAGGCACGGGTAGCGGCAGCGCCAGCGGCGGCGCGGCGTCCGCGCTGGGCGACCTGGCTTCCGGCAATCTCAAGTCCGGCAGCCTGGGCAATGCCACCGGCGTCCTGCAATACTGCATCAAGAACAATTACCTGAGCGGCAACGGCGTGACAGCGCTGAAAGACAAGCTGACCAGCCGCATCAGCGGCAGCAGCGGGCAACCGGCGGAGAAGAACGACGACTTCCTGTCCGGCGCCAAGGGACTGCTGAAGACCGGCGACGGCAAGAGCGTCGATCTGAGCGGCAGCGGGCTGAAGGAACAAGTGACCAAGAAGGCCTGCGACGCGGTACTGGCACAGGCGAAAGGGTTCTTGTAGCAGTCAGTGGCGGCACGCGGTCCGCGGCGGCGCTGAACCGTGCGGCTCAGCGCTTGCCCGCCAGCTCACCGCCGGCGCCGCGCGGCATGCGCGCCGTCACCGGCACCGACGCGATCGAGCATAGGCCCAGCACCAGGAAGGCGGGCCAGAAGTCGGTCCAGACGATTTGCGGATGGCCCTGGGCGTAATGCGACACCTGCAACACGAGGCCCGCCACCACCACGCCCAGGCCCAGGGACATCTGCTGAATCACCGCCGACAGGCTGGTCGCGCGACCCACGTCGGCGCTTTCGATTTCCGCGTAGGCCAGCGCATTGAGCGCGGTGAACTGCAACGATGGAAACACGCCGCCGAACAACACCACGAACCAGATCGCCAGGCGCGACATGCCTGGATGGAAGGCGCCATAGACGGCAATGGCCAGGCCCGACAGGATGGCGTTGACCATCAGCACCGGACCGAAGCCGAAGCGGCGCAACACGGGCTGCGCGATCATCTTCATGAACAAGGCGCCGAAGGCCGAGGCACAGGTGATGGTGCCGGCTTCGAACGGCGTCATGCCCAGCCCTTCCTGCAAGGCCAGCGGCAACAGGAAAGGAATCGCGCCCAGGCCGATGCGGAACAAGGATCCGCCGATGACGGCGGTGTGGAAGGTGGGGACGCGCAGGAAACTCAGATCCAGCACGGGGTTCGCGGCCCGCCGCGCGTAGACCCAGTACGCCAGCAGCAGGGCCACGCCCACGGCCACCATGATGAGGTTGTCGCGCGTGTCGATGATGTCGCTGCCCAGTAGCGACATGGCCAGCATGAACAGCGCCGCGCCGCCGCCGGACATCAGGAAGCCGACCCAGTCCAGCGGACCCGGATGCGGCATCTGCGTGTTCTCGATATGGCGATTGGTGAGCCAGATACCGAGAATGCCGATGGGCACGTTGATGAAGAACATCAGGCGCCAGTGCAGATACGTAGTGATGAAGCCCCCCAGCAGAGGCCCGACCACCGGCCCCAACAGGGAAGGAATGGTGAGGTAGTTGACCGCGCGCACGAAGTCCGCCCGCGCCACCGAACGGAAGATGATGATGCGGCCCACCGGCACCATCATGGCCCCGCCCACGCCTTGCACGAAGCGCGCCAGCACGAAGGTGAAGAGCGACGTGGAGGCCGCGCACATCAGCGAGCCGGCGATGAACACGCCGATGGCCGCGCGAAAGACGGTGCGCGAGCCGAAGCGATCGGCCACCCAGCCGCAGATAGGAATGAAGACGCCCAGCCCCACCACATAACTGGTGACCGCCAGCTTCAAGGTGATCGGGTCCTGGCCCAGATCGCGCGCCAGTTCCGGCAGAGAGGTGACCAACACCGTGGCGTCGACGTTCTCCATGAAAAGCGCGCAAGCGACGATCAGGGGAACGATGAAGGCGCCCAGGGCGAGTGGCATGGCTACGGTAAAGCGGCGGGGTTGACGACGGGATCGAATCAGGCCGTGATTATGACACCGCGAGATGTCAGCCCCCTGATGGATGGCGTGATTCAGGCCTGTCTCAGGAACACTTCAGGAAGGCTTCAGGAACACCTCGGAAACACGTCAGGAAGGCTTCAGGAAGGCTTCAGGAAGGCTTCAGGAAGGCTTCGGCAACGTCCTTGGCGGGGATGCCAGGCCGACAGTCTGATCAACGTGCAGACTGCAGCGCGCGCCACTCCCCCTCACCAGGTCAGCGGCTTCCAGTTCAAGGCTTCGCGCGTGTAGGGCTGCTGCGATCCGGACAGTTTCAGCGCCATGACCACAACAAGGTCATGCGCGCGCGCTTTCGGTGCGACCCCATAACTGGCGATGGCGGACAGTAGAAAGCCCAAGGCCACCGCGCCCACGCGCAGGCCGCTGCGATGCGCGGGCCACTTCAGCAGCACCACGCTGGAGGCGATGCCGCCGACCAGCAAGCCCAGCACGACTTCGGACGGCGAATGCGCGTGCAGGTACAGGCGCGAGATACCGATCA
Source organism: Bordetella sp. LUAb4 (assembly GCF_021325795.1). GTDB lineage: Bacteria > Pseudomonadota > Gammaproteobacteria > Burkholderiales > Burkholderiaceae_B > Bordetella_C. The sequence goes on from NZ_JAHPZX010000008.1 coordinate 57,537, forward strand.
ATACCGCCAGCAGTGCACCCACCGCGGCACCCCAACGCGCGCTCCGTTCCGAATGGACATTGCCCAGGGCGTAGCCAAGCACGGGATAAATGGCCGCGCTCACCATGGAATGGCCGCTGAAGCCCGTGAAGTCAATCGCTTCCCAGCCATAACCCCAGCCCAGGAAAGCGAGCTTGGATATCAGCACGACCAGCGCGGCGATGGCGAATGCGCAGGCCCACTTGAAGACCGTGACGCGTTCCGAGGTGACCAGGAAAAGCGTCGCCAAGACGGCGGCCGGCACCAGGAGACGCGATTCGCCGATTGCCGATAGAAAAACCCAAAAGGAATGCATGCCCTGCCCTGAAAAGATGTAGCCGTCTGACCGAGCGGCGCAACGGAAGTTCACATGCGGTCGAACCACACACCGATCGATTTTGACGTTGACAGGGCGGGATCGGGGTCCGGGCCTTGGGGGCCGGGCCTCGGGGTGCGGATCGCCTGGTCAAGGCCATCCGACCTCATCCCTTTCCTGCCTGCCCTGCTAGTGCCCGTTCTTGTACAGCGCGTACAGCGCGATGACGTCGCGCACATACTGGCGCGTTTCCGCATAGGGCGGCACGTCGTCGTACTTGGCCACCGCCCCGGGTCCCGCATTGTAAGCGGCCAGGGCCAAGTCCAGGCGCCCCGGGTAACGGTCCAGCAGGCTGCGCAGGTGACGTGAGCCGGCGTTGACATTGGTGGCGGGGTCCACCAGCGCCGCCTCGATGTCGTCCTGCTTCAGCAGACTGGCCGCCGTCCCGGGCATCAACTGCATCAGGCCCAGCGCGCCGCGCGGTGAGCGGGCGTCCTTGCGAAAACCCGACTCCACCGCGATGACGGCGCCCAGCAGGGCACTGTCCACGCCCGCGGCGGCGGCGGCCTTGGAAATGATGCCGCGGTAGCTTTCCATCCCTGGATGCCCCAGCAGGTCGCGGACACGCCGGGGATCATCGCCGAGGGCAAGACCGGCGATCAGGCCAAGGTCCACACCTGGGTCCCCGGCGGCGGCGTCCGGCATCGTCAGCGCGGCCGGCGCGAAGTCCGCCACCCGCAACGGGGCCCGCGCCTTCGCGCGAGTCTGAGCTCGCTGGTAGTACTTCGCATATCCCTTGGGCACCACCATGGCGCGCGCGTTGCCGAAGGGATCGCGATAGCGGTAGATATCCCCCGCCGCCGCGCGGTCCGGCCACAGCGCCAACACCGCCGCGGCCAGCATGCCTGCCGCCATCACCTGCCTTGCCGTTACTACCCTGCCACAAGGGCCGCCTGTCTCAGGCCCTGTCTGGAAACGATACTCGCCTTGGGAAGGTCCAGCGGCGAGGCAAAGACCCGGCCTTGCCGGGGATGGCCACAGTGTCATCATCGTCGTCGCATTCCATGGCCCGACGCATACGCGCGGTCCCCGGGCAACGTGTCGCGCCGCCTGTATCCGCCCCCGGAGTACGCATCATGACGCAGCGGCGACGCGCTTGTCTCTCAGGCCGATGGGGGAGCCATGCCATCCCTGAAGGGGATGGCATGACTACGCCTTGCTTGGATCCTGCATGAAACCCAAGTCACGGCCGTCGAAGCGGCGCAGATTCGGAAACACGTCGTCGAGGGTGCCGCCACTGGCACCGAACCAGGTCGCCAGCGTGGCGCCGAACTGGTCCACCGCGACGTCCGGCAACATGCGGCCATGGTCGACGAACCCCGGCCCGTCCAATGCCAGTTCGGGATGCTTGCCATAGAACCGGCCGCCGCGCACCGCGCCGCCCAGCACCAGATGATGGCCTCCCCAGCCGTGATCGGAGCCATTGCCATTGGAAACCAGCGTGCGGCCGAACTCCGACGCGCTGAAGGTGGTGACCTGGCCGGCCACGCCCATGGCGTCCAGCGCCTGCTGGAACTCGGCCATGGCGCCGCCCAGTTCGCGCAACAGGCCCGGATGAATGTCGTTCAGGCCATCGTGATTGTCGTAGCCGTTCTGCGTCACGAAGAACACCTGGCGGCGCATGCCCAGGGTGTCGCGCGCGGCGATCATGCGCGCCACGATCTTCAGCTGGGCGGCCAAAGGCGTGGCGAAACCGCCGCCCACGGTGTCGCGCGCCAGCGCGGTACGCAGGCGTGCATCGGCCCGAATCGAGCGCGCCACCAGGGCCGCATGCTGGCGTTCGAACAGATGCTCGCCGGACTGTGTGATCAGCAGACGCATCAGATCGGTACACGTCGTCGAGCCGTAGGTATCCCGTTGCAGTAATTCAATAGGCGTGGAGCCCGCCGGACTGACACGGTAGGCGCTGACATGGCGTCCCGCCAGCAGCAGCGCGCTGCCGCCCGCGGTCACGCCCGTGAAAGTGGCGTTGGCATTGGCCGCGATGAACAGATCCGCCAGGCGCCCCCCCCAGCCGGACGTCGCGCCTTCGGGCGCCAGTGCCTGCCAGTACGCCTGTTGATCGTTGTGCGAAAACAGCTTGGGCGGCAGCGGCACGCGGGCGCCGACGTAGTCGCGCTTGGTGGTGGGCTGCGCCAGCGGACCGACGTTCAACTGCACGGCCAGTTGGCCACGCTCGAACCACGGCAGCAGTGGCGCCAGGCCCGGCGCCAACGCGTAGGCCTGGTCGCCCGGCAAGGCGTCCTTGGGTTTGAGCACCGTGGCGGCCAGCTTGTCGCGCGCCAGCGCGATGTCGGCGCGCGCCTGGAAGTAACGGGCGTGACGCGTAGGGTCGTAAGGCACGATGGTGTTGTAGGGATCGTTGCCGCCGTACAGGAAGATGCAGACCAGCGCTTTGTAGTCGCTGAGGGAAGCAGACCCGGCTGCGGCCCCGGCAGCGCCTGCGGCAGCGGCCCCAGCGCCCGCCTGGCCCGCGGCAACAGCGGGCTGCGCCACCGCCGCGGCAGCGCCCACCGCGGCCATTTGCAGCGCCAGCGGGGCGGCGGTGCCGCTCACGCCGAGCAGGGAAGCCCGACGGAGGAACTCACGTCGCGTGGCTTTCACAACGATCTCCTGTACTTGAACATGTCCATGTATAAAGCCCCAGGGTGATAAGCCCCGGCCGTGAGCGTCCCATTGAGTGTCCGATTCGGTCTTCCATCGAGCGTTTCATCAAGCGTCCAGTAGCCGGCCATCATTTCTGCACCAGATATTCCGGCGTCGCCGCGACCAGCATGATGGCGGCACGCACGCGGTCCAGCTTGCGCGCTGCCGGAATCTGCGCCACCGCATCGGCGATGACGCGCGCGGTGGCGGTGTTGAACGCGTCCCCTGCCAGCAGCAAGGCCACGCGCCGCACCAGCGCGTGCGTATCGTCCGCCAACGCCGCCTCGGCCGCGTAATCGGTCTGCACATCCTCCCAACCACGGTCGACGTAGATCGCCAGGAAGTTCAGGTAACCCGCCACGCTGGTTTCGTCCGTGATCTGGAATTCCGGCGCCACCAGGCCCATCTGCGCGATGGCGGTATTGGGCGGCGTGAAGCGCGGCCGAAAGAAGTTGAATACCGACGGCGCCCGCAAAGGGCTTTGCGCCAAGCGGATGGTGCTGTCGGTCGTATCGGGCATGGACCATTGCCCATTGCGCGAGGAGGCGCCGAAGGCCCGCGCCCATGCCGCGAAGCGCACGATGGGTTCACGCACCTTGCCCCACGTGGGCGAGTGCAGATCAGGCTCGCGCGCTTCCGGATCCAGCAGCACCGCGCGCAGCACCGCGCCCAGGTCACCGCGCTGGCCCTTGCCGTTGTCGGCGAAGACCGCCGCGACACGGCCCACGTAAGCCGGGCTGGGATTGCTGGTGACCATCCGCTGTATGAGCTGCGTGCCGATGAAGGGGCCCACATTGGGATGGGCGCACAGCGTGTCCAGGGCTATGCGCAAGGACTCGACGCCGCCGGTTCCCGGCGGAATCACCGTGCCCAGGAAACGCTTCTCCGACATCGAATGGTTGGCCGGATTCAAGGCCATGGGGCGGCGCTGGCATTCCGGATCGCTTTCCTGGCCCGCCAGGTCCCATCCGGTGAACACCTTGGCCAGACCGCGTACGTCATCATTGGTATAGGTTTCCACCGCCTTGCCGTCGCGCAGCTTCAGGCTGCCGTCGGGATTGAGTTCATAAAGGCCGATGGTGAACAACTGCATCACCTCACGCGCGTAGTTCTCGTCGGGAGAACGTCCTGTCTTGACGTCTTCCTTGCGGCTGCCCCGGTAGGTGAGCATGCAACCCATGGCCAGGCTGCGCGTGACGCCCTCCAGCATGGCGCGGAAACTGCCCAGGCTGTGCGTCGACAGCGTATCCATGAAGGAAGCGGCGCCGAACATGGGCCAGGACGCCGAGATGGACAGCACGTTGATGACGAAGATCTCGGAGAAGGCGAAGGCCGCCCGGGTCCGCAACTGGTCGGGCGCCGCGATGAATTTGCGCCACAGCGTGGCTTCCAGGGGGGCGTTGATGCCGTTGCCTTTGAAGGCCTCGGTATTCCGGCCCATGGCCACCAGCCAGTCGAAGTGGGACTGCGAATGCGGCGCGGCCCTTTGCTCGTCGATCCAACGGGCGTAGCCCAAGGCCACCACCCGGTCGATCTCGGCGGGCGTGGGACCGAACGTGGCCTGCGCCAGGAAGCGCGAGGCCTGGCCGGGAGTGGGACGCGACGGGGCGGTGGCGGTGGAAGACATGCGGACCACCATAGCCATGCCATCGCCGGGTTTCAACCGCTGCCTTTGGTGGAGAGAGGGGGAGAAATGCCGAGAAGGATTAAGGCCGCGCGCTCTGCCTCATCCCTATGCAGGAGAGACAGCCCGGCGCGCACTGGCAATCCTGTCACGGTCTTGCGGCAGCGGCGTAGCGATTTTTACCCTGGTAGCGGGGGCGGATTGAAAAAATCTGCTCATCCCCAAGCGGCCTCACCGCGGCCCCACGGTGGCCCGCAGACGCCCTCGCGCCGGCGCCACGACGGCCGCATCGCACGCATGCCCCGCCGCTCTCATCCAGAGGAAGGGGAAATTCATCCTTTTGCAGGGTGGCGCCGCGCGGGGGCATTTGTAAAACTGCCGCTACTCAGAGGCCTTTCGAAGGCCCGACCAAGCCTTGCGGAACTTCTTGCAAAAAGGCTCTCACACCGGAACAAATGGTGGCGCCATGACGACGCCGCCGCACGTTCCGTCCCCTTCAGTTCGGCCAGGCACGCCACTTGCTCTAGTGCTGCGCCGCGCCATTGCGGCACCCCGCGGATTAGGAGAATGTTATGGACAAGGCAGAAATCCCTCTCGCCCAACGAGACGCTCTGGGCCTGATGCTGGATGAGCATTTCAAGATCAAGCACCTTTTCAAGGCGTTCAGCCGTGAGAAGGATGCCGAAACCCGCGAGGCCATCGCTCATGAAGCGTGCCTGACGCTGACGGTCATCGCGCAAATCGAAGAAGAACTTTTCTATCCGCACGTCCGGGCTCGTAACGAGGCGGCTTTCGGCTACCTGATCGATAAAGCCATGGTCGAGCATTCCTGCATCCGCAGCCTGATCGCGCAGATCCAGGGCATGACGACGGACGACAGCATGTTCCACGCCAAGGTCGCGGTGCTGGGTGAGTTGACCAGCCACCACGTCAATGGTGAAGAGGGTGAGCTGTATCCCAAATTGATCGTGATGAACGAAGACTTGCGTGACATCGGTGCCCAGATGCTGCAACGCAAGGACGAGATCACCATCGAGGCACACATTGCCTGAGATGGCGGGACTGAGGCACGATGAAAATACTGACTAAGGAAATCCAGCAATCGCGCGCTACGTTATGGCTGGCGCCGGTTACGCATGGCGGATTTCGCTGGGAAGTGGAGGTCGTCGACACGGGTAAGACGACCGTGCCTCACGTTATCCAATCCGAGCACGTGTTCCGCACGCCGACGGATGCCGCGTTGGATGGCATCCGGGCGTTGGAGTCGATGGAAGTCACTCAATAAGTGGGACTGTGTTCAGGAAAACGCACTGCATGGCAGTGCGTTTTTTTATGGCGCGGCGCAGGCCGATCCTGGCATTACTTCCCAGGCACCACGCTGGGGGGCGCCGTTGGCGAGGCGGGCGACACGGGAGCAACCGGCGCCTGCTTATGATCGCCCAGCCAGCCGCTGGGGTGGCTGTTCAACACCGTCGTGCGCAGCGCCCTGCCCTTTTCCAGATGCCCTTGCAAGGCCGGCAAGTTCTTCTCGGCAAAAGCCTTGACGTCCGCATCCCTGGCATTGCGCGCCGCGTCGGTGAACAGCTTGACGGCATCGCGGTGGGCGCTGACCGCCACTTTTTCCGCATAGGCCCGGTCGAATCGATTGCGTTGCGAGTTCTGCAACTGGCGCAGCACCGACTGCTGCGCGCGCGAGGGCTCCGTCGGCAACTGCGTGTTCTTGCTGTCCGCCAAGGCCTGCAGGTCACGCGCCACCGCCGTATGGTCGGTGATCATCATCTGGGCAAAGTTCTTCACATCGTCGTTGCTGGACCGGTCCAAGGCCAGTTTGCTGGCGGCGATCTCGAACAACCCGGCCTGCCCCGCTTGCAGCAGAAAGCGCTGATCGCGCCGGCTCAGCTCCGCTGCCTGGGTGTTCCACGCCGCGCTCGCCGACATCACTAGCGTGGCGCACACGGCGGTGTTCCTGAGGAAAGTCCGGTTGATCCGTTTGAAAAAACCCATGGTTATCTCCTGACGATCATTGCAGCGACCACTGCTGTGGCCGCCACCGATGCTCACCCGCGGGGGCGGGTGCAAAGCCATTTCCTCTGCCCTGGCCGACCTCGCTCAGTGTCGGCTTTCCAGCATCTCCGCCACTTTGGCTGTCAACTCGCCGACCTCGAACGGCTTCATCAATATGGACATGCCGGGGGCCAGCGCCTCGCCGCCGCCCACCACGGCATTGGCCGCATAACCGGTCATGAACAGGACTTTCTGCGCCGGCTGCAATTCGCGCGCGGCGTCGGCCAATTGGCGGCCGTTCAAACCCGGCAGGCCGACATCGGTCAGCAGCAGATCGGGGGTGACGCCGCCGCGCAGCACCGTCATGGCGGCGATCGCGTCGCCGGCCGCGATGGTTCGGTAGCCCGCATCGGCCAACACCTGGGTGACCAATTCGCGCACCATGTCGTCATCATCGACCACCAGCACCAGTGGATTGCCGGCGGTGGCCACGATCTGCCCTTCGGTCCGTATGGGCTGCGGCAGCGCCACGACTTCCGGCAGCAGGATACGCAGCCGCGTGCCCTCGCCCGCACGGCTATGCAAGACGATATTGCCATCGGATTGCTTGACGTAGCCGTAGATCATGGACAGCCCCAGGCCCGTACCCTGGCCGATGGGCTTGGTGGTGAAGAAGGGATCGAAGGCGCGTTCGCTGACGTCCGGCGTCATGCCGATGCCGGTGTCCGTGACGGTCAGACAAGTGTAGGCGCCGGGTAGCAGGTTTTCCACCGCGGCGCTCTCGTCGGTCAGGATTTCCTGCGTGAGTGCCAGCGTCAGCGTGCCGCCGGCGGCCATGGCATCGCGCGCATTGGCAGCCATCCCCAGCAGCGCGCTTTCCAACTGGCGCGGATCGCACAGCGTGGGCGCCAGGTTGGTCGCCACCTCCAGCTTCAAGATGATGTCCGCACCCAGGGCCGCCCGCAGCGTCTCCTCCATGGATCGCAGCAGCGTGGCGACATCGACCGGCTTGGGATCGAGCGACTGGCGCTGCGCAAAGGCCAGCAGGCGATGCGTCAGGCCCGCGGCGCGGCGACCGGCGGCCAGGCTGGCATCGATCAGGCGGCCCGCTTTGTCTGCCTCGCCTTTGGCCAGACGCCGCTGCGCGAGCTGCAAGGAACCGAGAAGACCCTGCAAGATGTTGTTGAAGTCGTGCGCGAGTCCACCGGTGAGATGGCTCAACGCATTGAGCTTGCGCTGCTGGAACAGGGCGTCGAGCATGAGCTGCTCGGGTCGTTCGGACGCCTGCCGTTCACTGGGAAGATCAGCTTGATCACCGGCGTCGAAAGCGATAGAGGGCGGCCCCGGCACCAGCGCATTTTGTTCGGAAGGACCTGGCATGAAGGTGCGAAAACGCGAAAGTAATGAGCGCCATGCTCGCACCGAGGCGATGCAGACAACGTATCTCTGTGTTACCAGACGTTAACCAATCCGCGGATTTCGTCACGCAAAGAGCTGCCGCGCCTGCTTCAGCAATTCGCTTTTATTCAGAACGCCCACCAGCCGCCGGGACTGCGGGTCCGCCAGCACGGGGGTACGTTCAGCCGGCGATTCGACGACGGTCTGCCAGATATCGAACAGGCGTTGGTCGGCATAGACCACGGGTAGGTCAGGCACGTAGGTGGAGCTGCCGATGGCCGCTTCCGCCTCGCCGGCGTTCACGCGCGCCACCACATCTTGCAGCCACACCGCGCCCTGGAAATGCGCGGCGGCATCGATGACAAAGACAAAACGGTTCTTGCCGGCCAGGCCAACCGCCATGGCCTCGCGCAGGGGTGTGTCCTGCCCGACCGGGTTGGGCAATGGCCGCATGACCATACCGGCCGTGGCATCGGCCAGACGGCTGCGGCGGTCGGACCGGGCGCGGTGGCGCGCGGTGACGGAATACGCGCCGCTGTCGCCCAGCGCCATGGAGGTGGCATAGGCCACCACCGTGGCCAGCATCAGAGGAAAGACGAACGTCGATTCCTGCGTCATCTCGAAGACCATCAACGTGGACATGAGCGGGGCCTGGGTGGTCGCCGCCAGGCCGGCGGCCATGCCGGCCACGCCCAGCAAGACGGCGCTGTCCGACACGCCCAGCCACTGCGCCGCCAGCGGTGCGCAGGCCGATCCCGCCAGCGCGCCTATCATCAGCGACGGCGTGAACAGGCCGCCGATGGCGCCGGCGCCGACCGTCGCCGCGGTGGCCAGGATCTTCAGGGCCAATAACACCAGCAAGGGCGAAGACAGGGTCTGCCCGTCCAGCAGGCCGACGATAGGCGCGAAGCCATTGCCCGCGACGTCCGGTGCGATCAACGTGATCAGCCCGACCAGCAGGCCACCCACCGTCATGCGCAGCACCAGGGACTCGTGCAGGCGCGCGAACCCCGTGCGGGCCAGGCGCACCACCCGCAGGAAGATAGCGCCCGCCGCCCCCGCCGCCACGCCCACCATCATGATGGCGAGCATGCCGGGGCCGGTGACATCGAAGACGAAAGGCGGCAAGGCGTAGAGCGGCGTGAAATGGCCCATCACGCTGACCACCCACGTGGCGGCGGCCGCCGCGGTGAAGAGAAAACCCACGCGGCGCAGTTCAAGGCCGCCATAAGCGATCTCGGCGATGAAGATCGCCGCCGCCAGCGGTGTGTGATAAACCGCGGCGAGTCCTCCGGTGGCGGCCAGGGCCACCGCCAGGCGGAAGTCTTCGCCGCGCAGGACGGCGGACCCGCGTTGGGGATTGTCCCGATCCCGGCCCAAGCCGGGGCGGGCGCGGAAGGGATGGCACAGCCAGGACGCGGCGGTGGCCGACAACTGCACCATCGCGCCTTCCTTGCCGATGGAGCCGCCCGATACGATGGAGAAGAACGAAGACAGGCAACGCAGCAGGGACGGCAGCACCGGGATGCGGTCTGTCTTGCCGTCTATGGTTTCCAGGTATTCCGACACCGTGCCTTGCGATTGCTCGCGGCGCAGGGCCTGGACCAGGATCAGCGCCGCGATGGCCGCGCCCACCGCCGGACAGACGACGCGGAGATACCAGGGCAGCGTCGCGAAGATTTGCGAGATATCGCCTTCGCGGCCGAACAGCCAGGCGGTGGCGTGGTCCAGGCTGGAACGGAAGGCCTGGGCGGCCAGCGCCCCCAGCGCGCCCATCGCGGCGGCCACCAGCAGCCCGCGCAGATACACCAGCGCGACGCGTTCGGTAGCGGCAATGCTGGAGATATCGGCACCCGTGCGAAAGAAGCGGGGAATCTTCATGAGGCCGTCCCATCGACGTTGCGGTTGGCGCGCTGCAGGGCTTCGCGCATGGCTTTCATCTGCGGCGACCACGTCGCCCCGCGGCGCGCCAGCACGGCGACTTCGCGGCGCAGGGGTAATTGCGGCGCGGCCGCCAGGGCGACCACGCCGCTGGCGTCTTCCAGCAGGGCCGCGGGTGCCACGGTCAACCAATCGCCGCCGGCCACCAGCTTCAAGGCGCCGGCCGAGACGAAGTCGACTTCCAGCACGGGGGTCGGCGGCGTCAGGCCGGCATGGGCATACGCCGCGTCCAGTTGCTGCCGTAATAGCGAGGTGCGCTTGGGCAGGATCCAGCGCTGCTGCGCAATGACATCGAGGCCGACCGGCGTCCGCTTCAATAGCGGATGGCCGCGCCGGACGACGACCTGCAAGTCATCGCGGCCGACCGCCTGCTGGCGCAAGGCGCCGGGCGTGGCGCGCTCCATCGGTGCGACCGCGACGTCCAGCACGCCCTGCTCCAGCAGATCATGCAACTCGTCGGCGACGCCCATCGTCAAGGTCACGCGCAGGCCGGGACGTTCGGCCAACAGGAGCTCCAGCGCCGGCAGCACCGCCGTGTCCATGGTGGCCGCGGTGGCGCCGATACGCAGCAGGCCGACGTCGCCCGCGGACAAGGCCTGGGCGTGCCGGATCGCGTCTTCGTACTGGTCGACCACCTTGCGCGCGTGCTCGGCGAATGCCAGGCCGGCCGCGGTGGGCCGCACGGCGCGCGCGCTGCGATCGAACAGCGCCAGGCCCGTCTCGTCCTCCAGCCTCTTGAGCGATTTCGACAGCGCCGGCTGAGTCACCGCGCAGGCCGACGCGGCCCGGCCCAGATGGCCGTGCGCCACTACCGCGAGGAAATAGGAAAGATCACGCAGGGATGGATTCATGAACGATCGTCATATTGATGATGACTTTCAGGAATGAAAGTGTACCGCAGGCAGGACGGGGCGGCGCGCGGCTGGCGCGCCGCGACGACCTCATGGCTATTGCTGTGCTCGGCGTGAGGCGGGGATGCGGCCGCGCGCAGCGGGCAACGGGCGGTAGGCCGTGGGCCGTGGGTGGTGGGTGGTGGGTGGTGGGTGGTGGGCCAGCGGTGCCCGTGGACGTTGGCAGTCGGGGCGTTGCGCGGCGGGCGGATGAAGATGAGGGGGCGGTGTCCGCCTAGAATGGCAACCATGACCGCCCACCTGCCTACACCCAACGGAATCGCAACGCCGCTCACGACAAGCGACGGCGCCTATACCGTCACGCTGGAAACCAGTGGGTGGACCTATGCGGCGCGGGCGGACGAAACGCTGTTACAGGCGGGGCTGCGTGCCGGTATCCGCCTGGCGAGTTCGTGCCGCAATGGCACTTGCCGCGCCTGCATGTGCCACCTGGAGTCCGGTGCCATCACGTATGTCGTGGAGCGTCCGGGCCTGAGCCGGGACGAAATCGAAGAGGGTTGGATCCTGCCATGCGTGGCCCAGGCTCGCACTGATGTGCGCCTGGCCGGCGACAACGCCGAGCGCGTCGTGGAGGCAACGGCGCGTCCCCTACCCGTCGGTCCACGGCGCTGACTTTGCAGGTAGAGGCGGTGGGTGGTGGTGGTGGTGGTGGTGGTGGTGGTGGTGGTGGTGGTGGTGGTGGTGGATTGTGTTCGGTGGCTTTCTTTGCTGCACTAATGCTTGTTTATTTCAGGGCGAAAAAAATCGCCACGATCCGGTGGGGATCGTGGCGATTTCTACTTGGGCGCTGGGTAGAGGCAGCGTATCAGCTGACCGATTAAATCAACTGACCGAATAGATCAACTGACCGAATAGCCCCGGCCCGTCATGCATGCGGACATGGCGCGATTATACGAATCGACCTGAACGTTGTTGGAATATTGCGTGACCGCCCCAGGGTTGAAACCGCTCTGGTTGACCGCCCAATTCTGGCACTCGCCGCGATCCTGGTTCTGCTGCGCTTCCGTCTGGCCGCGCGCAGGATAGGCGATCAAATCACCAGTCGAGCGGGCGGCCGGCGGCGCATACTCCGACTGCGCAACGGGAGGCGCGGCATAAACCGGCGGCGCGGCGTACGCGGGCGGCGCGGCATAGACCGGCGCGCTGTATACCGGCGTCGAATAGACGGGAGCCGCATAGGTCGGTTGATTGGCGGCGATCAGGGCGCCAGCCGCGACCAGCCCCAGGGCACCGGCCACCCACCAACCGTCGGAACTGCCACCGTGGTAGCCGTGATAACCGCCGCCGTGATAGCCACCGTAATAACCACCACCGTGGTAACCGCCGCCGCGATAATAGCCACCACCCGCCAAGGCAGGGCTGCTTGCCGACGCCAGCATCAAGGTGGCGACAGCCAAAGTTGTAAGAGTGAGCTTTTTCATGGTCGTACTCCGGACATCCAGCAAAGGGATGCACTAGCCTTCACTTTACCCAGTTATCGCCGCCCCAAGGGCGAAAAAAAGTGGAAGGTTCAAGCAGGTGGTTTCAGTCCATTTCTCAAACCCGGGAAATTTTTGCCGAAAGTACGATGGCCCGGATCATCAGGCCGTTTTTCACTTATTCGAGCCGAATTTTCAGCGAATATTCAGATACGAAAGGCTGTGGCCTTCGCGCCCGGACGATGCCAAGCTCGAAGCGTTGCGTTCAGCCAAGTCGGCGAGGTGCCGCTCATCGGTGGACCAACGTCCCGGGCAGCAATCCCTTGCACGGGTTTCGAACCCGGCCGCGTCGGATCGCAAGGACTCCCCTGATCTCACCTGGGCAATGCTAGCCCTTCATGTCGCGCACGGTGCGCAGCAAAGTTTCGATCTCGGCGTCCGTATTGTAGAAATGCGCGGCAACCCGTACGTGGCCTTCGCGCGCGGCGGTGACGACACCCGCGCGTAGCAGCATCTGGCGACACGTGGCGGCGTCGTAATGCGGATGACGGAATACGACGATGCCGGAAGCGAAGTCGCGGCGATCCGCCCCGCCCTGCACATGGCAGCCGGCGTCCAGCAGGCCGCGCGCCAGGTGTTCGGCATGACGCAACACCGCGGCCTCGACCCGCGCCGGCCCGGCGGCGCGCAGCAAGGCCAGACTGGCGCGCGCCGCGGCGATGCCGTGGAAACCCAGGATCCCGGTTTCGAAACGCGCAGCGCCCGCGCGAGGCTCGTAACGGTGATCGAAATAGGAGTCGCGCGGCGTCAGGCTGCGTGGCCCGGCGGCGGTCAGGCTGAGCTGCTCGGCCAGGCGGTCGCCGACGTAAAGCCACGCCACCCCTTGCGGGGCGAGCATCCACTTGTAGGCATGCACCACCAGCGCATCGATGGGCAGGTCGGCCACGTTCATCTGCACGGCGCCTACCCCCTGAACGCCATCCACCACCAGCAGGATGCCGCGTTGACGGCAAGCCGCGCCCAGCCGCGCCAGATCCAAACGGCAGCCACTGCTGAATTGCACCCAGGACACGCACATCACGCGGGTGGCCGCGCCGCAGGCGGCCAGCAAGGCGTCCACGTCGACGCGACCGTCCGCGCAGGGCACCGCGTGCACCCGCACACCCCGCGCTTGCAGCGTCATCCAAGGCAGAACCACGGAAGGGAAATCGATGGCGGGCACGACGACTTCATCGCCTTGCTGCCAGGGCAATCCCGCCGCGATCAGGCTGATGGCGGCGGACGCGTTGGCCGCGTGCGCCACTCGATCATTTGGCGCGCCGATAAACGCGGCGAACTCGGCACGCGTGGCGTCGGCGATTTCATGCAGGCCCGCGTGGGCCAGCGAACCGCGCCGGCCTTGCTCGGCCAGGGTGGCGGCCGCCGCCTGGGCGGTCAGGCACGGCGTGGGGCCGAGACTGGCGTGGTCCAGGTAGGCCAGATCGTCGCAGACAGGGAAATGCGCACGCCATGCGGGTCCGTCCAGGGGCGCGGTCGCGGCGGGAAAAGCATCGCCCGGCGGCATGGCGGGCAAAGTCACGGCGGGGAGCGGCGCGGCGGCAGCGGCAGCAGGAGCAAGGGGAGCAGCAGCAGGCTGGGCGCCAAAGGGGGCGGCGGACGGCATGGGGGTATCCGGCATGTCTGGAAGGTAGAGGTCGGCGTGGAATGGGGCGGCACGGACCTGCCAACGGTGGCATCGCACGTATCGCCGTCGGCTCCGGCAAGACGATGATAGCGCCAGCCGGGCGATGCCGATGCCGATGTCGTCGGCCACATCGCGTGGCCACGCTATTTCACTAAGCTCCCCGTCGCGTCGCGCCCCGACGCCGCGAGCCGATGCTACGTACCATGCCGCGGCACGACGCCCCGGACGGATGCTACGTACCATGCCACGGCACGACGCCCAGGACGGATGCTACATGCCATGCCACGGCCCGATGCCGCGGGCAGATGCCCGGGCGCGCGCCCGGGCCCAACGCCCCGGGCCGACTTAAGCGACAATAGGCGATCGGCGGACCTCAGGCCGCGGCCATACCGGCTGTGCTCACGGCCTCTCTGGAGAAGAAATTTTGGCATCCCACGAAAACGTCAGCATGGCGCTGTTCTGCGACTTCGAGAACGTCGCGCTCGGCGTACGCGACGCCAATTACGAAAAACTCGACATCCGGCTGGTGCTGGAAAAGCTGCTGCTCAAGGGCAGCATCGTGATCAAGAAAGCGTATTGCGACTGGGACCGCTATAAAGGCTTCAAAGCCTCCATGCACGAGGCCAATTTCGAATTGATCGAAATTCCCCACGTGCGCCAGTCCGGCAAGAATTCCGCCGACATCCGCCTGGTGGTCGATGCACTGGACCTCTGCTACACCAAGTCCCACCTGGACACCTTCGTCATCATCAGCGGCGACTCCGACTTCTCGCCGCTGGTGTCCAAGCTGCGTGAGAACGCCAAATACGTCATCGGCGTGGGCGTGAAGCAGTCGACATCGGACCTGCTGATCGCCAATTGCGACGAATTCATTTTCTACGACGACCTGGTGCGCGAAACCCAGCGCTCGGCGGCACGCCGCGACGCGCGGGACAATGGCGCGCCCCGCCGCTCGCCTGAAGACGAACGGCGCCGCAAGGAAGAAATCGACGCGCGCCGTAGCAAGGCCATCGAGCTGGCTACCGAAACCTTCGATGCGCTGGTGGCCGAGCGAGGCGACAGCGGCAAGATCTGGGCGTCCGCGCTGAAAGACGCCATCAAGCGCCGCAAGCCCGATTTCAACGAGTCCTATTACGGCTTTCGCGCCTTCGGCAATCTGCTGGAGGAAGCGCGCGCGCGTGGCCTGCTGGAAATCGGCCGCGACGAAAAGTCGGGCACGTTCGTTTACCGCAACGCGGGGGCTGGCGAGGGAGCGGGCGGGGAGTCAGAACCCCAGACCGCAAGGCAGGATGGGCGCCAGGACGCACGCGCGGAAGCGCCGCGCGAAGGAATGCGTGAGGAACAACGCGATGGGCTGCGTGAGGGATCGCGCGAAGGACAGGGACCACGCGAAGGACAGCGAGAAGGGCAACGTGAAGGACAGCGCTCCCGCGGCCGGGGCCGTGGCGATCGCGGGCGGCGTCCTGCGGGCCAGGCTGAGATTTTCGCGCCGCAATCGTCCCCCGGTGACACGGGCATCGGCACTGACTCCGAGTTTGCTGCTGGGGAGGCAACGACCGGATTTTCCGGTGGGAATGCAGCGACCGGGCTTGCCGCGCATGACGTGACGATGCAGCCGACCGGTACGTCAGCGCACGACCCGTTGACGAACGAAGCCACACCTTTCGCGCAAGAAGCCGAAGCCAAGACCAACCGCAAGCGCCACCCTGTTCCCGCACGCGCCGCCAAGAAGGCCGCGCAGGACGCGAGCCGGCAGAGTGCATCGGCGAATCCGTTTGCCTCGTCGCCTTTCAGGGACGACGCTCCCTGGGATGACGCGCATTCGACCGTCGCGGTGGACAGCGGTGCAAGCGCAGGTCACGCAAGCGGCGGGCAGGCGGGCAGCGCTCAAGCAAGCAGCGGGCAGGCAGGCAGCGGCCGGGCAAGAAACGGCCGGGCGCGCGGCGGCCGGGTGAGCAGCGCCCAGGCAAGCAACGTCCAGGCGAGCGACGTCCAGACAGGCGACGCGCAAGCAGGCCGCGCACCTGCCGCGGAAACAGGCGAAGACCAGGGCCCGGCTGCCAAGACGAGCTCGAACCGTCGCGGCACGAGCCGTCGTACGACGGCTGCGAAGAAAGCAGCTGACAGTGCGGCCGACTCGGCCAGCACCGACACCGTTCGCACGGAGACGGCGCAGGCCGACGATGCGGCCGGAGGCCGTGACGCTGGCAAGGCTGGCGCCAACCGAAGATCGGCGCGCAAGAGCACGTCCGCATCGGCGGCGTCCGCGGCGGAGAATCAAGCGCCCACGGCGGATGCTGCTGTGCCAGCCGACGACGCGCCGGCCGCCACCAAGCGCGCGCCGCGCAAGACAGCCACGCGCACGCGCCGCCCCCGCAAGGACGACACGACGTAACGTTTGCTTCAGCTTCGCCCATGACGAAAACCATGAAAAGAACGTCCGGCCTGCTGATCTTCCTGCTTCTGTCAGGGGTCGGCTGGGTGGAGGTTTCCTGGTATATCGGCAAGCGCGCGCAGCGGGCCACCGTGGCATGGGTCGAAGATGCGAACCAGCGCTTGCGTGAGTTCCTGCCAGGCATTCCACTGGTCATCGAAACCGAGAGCTATGACCGAGGTCTGTTCTCCTCCCATGCGCGCTATGTGCTGCAATGGCGGCCCGTGACGGCGCCCGGCGTGCTGCTGCCACCGGGCGGCAGCTATGCGGTGGCCTGGGCCAATGTCGCTATCGAGCATGGCCCTTACCCACTGCGACCAGCCGGTTCGCTGGATGGCAAGCCCGGGGCACGCGGCGGCTCACTGTTCACCGCAAGCCGCGTCGCCGTCGACATCAAGGGCGCCCCCGCCCTGTCCGCTGCCCTCGGACTGCCGCAACCAGTTGCCTTGGCCGCTATCGACGCCCGCGTCGACTACAACGGCGGCGCCGATGTCCAGTGGCGCATGCCGCCCTGGCGCGCCGCCGCGCAGGGCAGCCATGTGAATTGGCACGGCGCGACAGGCACCGGGCGCGTGGAACGCGATGGCGCATTGCGCATGTCGGCATCCGCTGAAGGCCTGACCATGAGCGCGACAGACGACGCGGCTTCGGCATCCGCCACGGCAAACGCGGCCGCGACCACCGCGATCACAGGCCTGGCGTTGACGCTGGACCTGAGCGCCAGCGATTACGCACTGAGTCCGGGCACGGCCAGCCTGGCTATCAAGCGCTGGCGCGATACCTATACCGACGACCGCGGCAAGGCCCAGCCCTGGGAAGCCACCGATCTGCACTGGCAGACCAAGGTGGGATCCGATGAGGGTGGACTGGATCTGGCCATCGAGTACAAGCTGGGCGGCTTGCGCGCCGGCAAGGACGAATTGGGACAAGGTTCGGGCCAGGTCCGCCTGTCGCACCTGGACGGCGCGGCGCTGACACAGGCGTGGCAGGATCTACGCCTGCTGACCAGCGCGCTGGTCCTGGGCCAAGTCAGCCCGACGGCACTGAGCGCGATTGTCGCGGACTTGTCACGCGCGGGCATGACAATGCTCGGTCATCAGCCTCGCGTGGCGCTGCGAGCCCTGACGTGGCAATCGCCACGTGACGGCACGGCCACCCTGGACAGTACATTGCAGCTGGGGCCGACGCCCCAGCGCACGCTGAACATCGATCCGTTGTGGACGGTGCTGGACATGGTGCGCGGCTTCGATCTGAAAGCGCGGGTGCCTGACGCCATGCTGCGGGACTTTCCCCGCTTGCACAAATGGGTGCGCCAGACCGGCTTCTTCGTCAATGAGGGCGCGGACCTGGTGGCTGCCATCCAGACCGACGACGATCGTGCCTCGGTCAATGGCAAAGCGATGTCGACCGTGCAATGGCTGACGCGCTATGCCGGACCGCGGCCGCCCACGATCGCCTTGCCGAAAATCGACCTGCCGACGGGGCCGCCGCTGCTGGGACTGCCCGACAACCTGCTGCAGCCAGACCTGCTGACGCCCGATATGCTGCCACCCGACCTGCTGTCGCCAGGCATTGCTACGCCACGCTTTCCCGCAGCGCCCCCTCCTTCGAGCCTGGCGCCACCGCGCATGGTGCCGCAACGCGCGCCTGGTCATGGAGGCGGCGTGGGTGACGATGCTCACGCAAGCGACGAGGTCGACGAGAGCGACCAGAACGCAACGGATCTGCAAGACGCGGCGGCGGATGCGACAGATATGGCTGACACCACGGTAGCCGCCGATGCGGTCGAAGCGGCGGACGCGGATTGGGCTACCGATGCGGTCCAGGCCGGCGACGCCGCGGATGCCGCCACGGATGCCGCCATCGATGTCGCGCGGCCGCGGCGCTGATGCGCTGGGGATGACGCGGTGGTGCCGTCTTGATCTGGATCATGCCGACCGCGCCTGCGGCCACATAACGCTATCGTGCTATTCCCTGAGGCGGCATGACAAGCTAGACTGCGACATGGCTTCTGGTTCGCGAGCGCTCGTACAAGGCTGGCAACCGGACGGCACGTCCGCCATGCTTCGTCTTTTCGTCATCCCTTTGTCAGACTCAGGTGACCCCATGAAAAAACCCGCCAGCTCGAGCAAATCCGCAACCAAGAAGGCCAGCCTGGTCAAGCGCCGCCTCGCGCCGCTCGCCACGCCGTCCGACCTCACCGCCAACGCCACGCGCGACCTGAGCGGTGCGCTGAATCAACTGCTGGCCGATGTCTTCGCGCTGTATCTGAAGACCAAGAATTTCCATTGGCATGTCAGCGGCCCGCACTTCCGCGACTACCATCTGCTGCTGGACGATCAAAGCGCGGAAATCTTCGCCATGACCGATCCGATCGCGGAACGTGTCCGCAAGCTGGGCGGCACCACGCTGCGCTCCATCGGCCACATCGCGCGTAGCCAGCGCATCTCGGACAACGATGCCGATTACGTGCAGCCGCTCGACATGCTGGCTGAACTGCAGGAAGACAACAAGCAGTTGACCGCTTCCATGCGCATCGCCCACGATCTGTGCGACGAACATGGCGACATCGCCAGCGCCAGCCTGCTCGAGAACTGGATCGACGAGACCGAGCAACGCACCTGGTTCCTGTTCGAAACCAGCCGCCGTGGCGATTCGACCGGGCATTGATTTATTTGCGTTGATGCTTTGCGTTGATGCGCTTGGCATGTGAATGGGCGCCCTGACCATGGGCGCTTTTTTCATGCCTCCCGCCGGCCAGGAGGGTCGGCTCAAGCCGCCTTAGCGGCTGCCCAACCCATTCAGGCCCCATCCGAGCTAGCGCCCGCGCTTGCCAGCTCCGCGGGGAAACGGCCAAGGGGCCCCGCCCCTTGGCCCCATGGCGGAGAGCATTGAGGGGGCGGAGCCCCTCGATGCCAGTCGGGTGCCATACCTCTCTGGGCCGGGATCATGGATCATTGCTCAGCGCGTGCCAGCAGTTGCTCGCGCTCCCGCGCGTTGTCGGTCAGCGCGGCGGCCTCCTTGAAGGCCTGGCGCGCTTCGGCATCCTTGCCCAGTTTCATCAGCAGATCACCGCGCACGGCGTGCAGCCAGGGATAGCTGCTCAAGGCTTCGGCCAAGTCATCCACTTCCCGTAACGCGACGGCAGGCCCTTGCGCCATGCCCAGCGCGACGGCGCGGTTCAGCCGCACGACCGGGCCTGGGGCAACCCGGCTCAGCACGTCATACCATCCCACGATCGCCGCCCAGTCCGTGTCGTCGACATGCCGCGCCCGCGCATGACAGGCCGCCAAGGCTGCCTGGATCGTATAGGGACCAACGCCCGCTTGTATCGCTCCCGCCCCATTGCGCTCTGCTGCGGCTGCGGGTGCGGCTGTAGCTGTGGCCGCGGGTGCGATAGAGCTGCCCGTTGCCCGGCCATCAGTAATCTGACCACCAGTAGCCAACGTCAACGCGTGATCGAGCGCGTCCAGTCCCCGCATGATGCCCGCGGCATCCCATCGGTCGCGATCCTGGTCCGCCAGCAGCACCATGCGTCCTCGCGCGTCGATCCGCGCCGCCAGGCGTGACGCCTGTAGCTCCATCAATGCCAGCAGCCCCATGGTTTCGCTGTCGGTCGGCGCCAGCCGCGCCAGCAGGCGGCCCACACGCAAGGCCTCTTCGCACAAGGCTGGCCGCGCCCAGTCGTCACCCGAGGTGGCCGCATAGCCTTCATTGAAAATCAGGTAGATCACCTCCAGCACGGCGTCCAGGCGCTGCGCGCGTTCGGCCGGGCCCGGCACTTCGAAAGGCAGTTTCGCTTCCGCCAGACTGCGCTTCGCCCGCACGATGCGTTGCGCGATGGTGGCCTCGGAAGCGAGAAAGGCACGCGCGATTTCCGCCGTGCTCAAGCCACCCACCAAACGCAAGGTCAACGTCACGCGCACGTCGCGCGACAGGGCTGGGCGGCAGGCGACGAACATGAGGCGCAGCACGTCGTCGCCGATATCATCCTGGCGCGCGGCGTCCAGGGCGGGCACGAAGTCGGGTTCGACCCGCGCCCCCAGTGCATCGAGGTCGGCGCCCAGCTGCTCCTGCTTGCGCGCATGCAGCGTGTCCTGCCGCAAGCGGTCGAGCGCGCGATTCTTGGCGGTGGTCATCAGCCAGGCTCCCGGGTTGTCGGGCACGCCCTGGCGCGGCCAGTGTTCCAGAGCCGCGACCAGGGCGTCCTGCGCCAGGTCCTCGGCCAGGCTGACGTCGCGCACCACACGCGCCACGCTGGCGATGACCTTGGCGGCCTCGTCGCGCCAGACCGTCTCGATGGCGGCGGCCACCTGCACCGATATGGCTGCGGATGCGTCCGTCATGACAGTTTGCCGTTGCATCGGCAGCAGCCGTCGCAATGGACGACGCCTCGCTGCACGGCATCGCCTGGAGCCGATCGTCGAATTGCGTTCCGACGCTTATCAACACGACGAATGAACCCGCCCGGCATCGACATCCGCGTTTGCATCGATATCGGCTTCTGCACCGACATCTGCGTCTGCACCAATATCGACGTCGGCATCGACGTCGGCATCGGCATCGGCATCGGTACCGGTACCGCTATCGCCAACAAGGATCCCGCGCTACTCATAACAAGGCGCCGCACGGCGCACTTCGACCGTGCACCATTGCGCGGCCGGGCACTCCGCGGCGATCCGTAGCGCTTCCTCGCGCGACTCGCAGTCCAGCAGGAAGAAGCCGCCGATCATTTCCTTGGCTTCCGTGAACGGTCCGTCGATCAGCCGGCTGCGCCCTTCGCGCACCTGCACCCGTACGCCTTCCGTATCGGTGGCCAGGGACTCGCAGGCCAGCAGCTTGCCGCGCGCCTGTAGCTGGCCGGCGAATTCGCCCATGCGGGCGTACACCTCCCGCCCTTCCTCGGCGCTACGGGTGGCACGCTGGCCAGGCGGTTCAACGATGAGCAGTAAATAACTTGCCATGGCAGTCTCCTCCGGTGAAGGCGCGATGCGACGCCGCGCGATCTCCGCAGTCTAAACGCAGCGGGCGACACCACAAACCGTGGAGTCGCCGCTCCGCCTTGAAGAGGACCAGGGACCGCGGCAAGGCTCAATGCGCCAACCGCGCCGGCGCCCCCGCGCCGTTCATCTGCGTCAGATCCTCCGTGACGCCCCCCAACGTGCTGGATTGGCTCAGCGACACGTCCACCACCTCGGCCATGATCTCCGTCACCCGGCGCGACGATTCGACGATGTCATCCATGGTGCTGCCGGCGGAATGCACCAACGACGCACCACGCTCGATCTGTTCGACCGACGTGGTGATCAGACTCTTGATTTCCTTGGCCGCCGCCGCGCTGTTTTGCGCCAGGCTGCGCACTTCCGCCGCCACCACCGCGAAGCCCTTGCCGTGGCCGCCGGCGCGCGCCGCTTCCACGGCGGCGTTGAGCGCCAGGATATTGGTCTGGAACGCGATGCCGTCCATCACGCCGATGATGTCGGCGATACGCCGTGAACTATCGGAGATCGCGCCCATGGTCGACACCACGTCCTTGACGGTACGGCCGCCCGCCTCGGCCACCTCACAGGCCGCCTGCGCCAACGCATTGGCCTGCGAGGCGCGGCCCGCGTTCTCCGACAGCCCTTGCACCGCAACCCGCAGCTTCTGCGCGGCCAGCACGCGGCGGGTGATATCAGTGGCGTATTTCACCACCTTGAAAGGCCGGCCTTCGGCGTCGAAGATGGGGTTGTAGCTGGCTTCGATCCACACTTCGCGCCCGCCCTTGCCGATGCGCCGGTACTGACCGGCGTCGTAGATGCCGCTGCCCAGGCGGCGCCAGAATTCGGCATAGGACGCCGTCTTGCGATCCTCGGGTGGCATGAACATGGCGTGGTGGCGACCGACGATTTCCGCCGCGTCGTAGCCCATGGCGCCGAGAAACAAGGGATTGGCCCCCAGGATGGTGCCATCCAGATCGAACTCGGCGATCGCCTGCACCTTGCTGATGGCGGCAAGCTGCCCGGCGCTATCGTCGCTGCGGCGTTGTTCGTCCGTGACGTCGGTGGCGTATTTCACCACCTTGATGGGACTGCCGTCGGGCGCCAGGATGGGGTTGTAGCTGGCCTGCAGCCAGACCTCGCGGCCGTCGCGGCGGATGCGCCGGTACCTGCCGCTGTCGTACTGGCCTGACGCCAGTTTTTGCCAGAAGTGCGTGTATTCCGGTGACCTGTGTTCGGCCGGATCGACGAACAGGCGGTGATGCTGCCCTATCACTTCGTCCAGCGTGTAGCCGAACGTCTCCAGGAACTTCTCGTTCGCCATCTGTACGTAGCCATCCAGATCGAATTCGATCACGGCCTGCGTCTTATTGAGGGCGGCGATTTTTCCGGCCAGATCGGCCTTGCTTTGACGGCTGTGCTCGGTAGCGGATTGACGGTTCCAGGCAAAAAGTCTCATCACGAATTTCCCCCCAACTGGGCTGGGTTATGGAGCGGACAGGACAGCAGGGAATGCTTAGGTATGCCTTGATGAAAACATATGAACATCGAGAGAAACAATCTGTCGCGTTCGGCAAGATAATCCTTTCAATGCCCTTCCTGGTCAAGGGATAAAGCCGCTTTTTTGCCTTACTTCGTGCAATCCCTTAGTGCTCCGCGAACAAAAACCGTCATGCAGGAGAAAAGGCGCTCATCAATGGTTTTTTTCGTTAGCTTTCGACTCAGGGACCGGCGTTAATCTCTTTGCACCGTGTCGCCAATATGCAGCGGGATGATGGGACGTTTTGCCGTACGAACAGTATTTTGTCGACTATTCGGACAGATGCGGCGCCAGCGTGCCAGCTTGCCGGGGCGGCCCCATGCAGCATGTGCGACATGTGCGGCATGTGCGGCATGTGCAACATGTGCGGCATGTGCAGCCACCTGCGCGCCTGTGCCCGCGTCGTCGGCAATGTCATGCAGGAAGCGCTGCCCATCTCTGCCCATCCTCCCATCAGGAATCCGATCCATGTTTCTTTTGCCTCGTCACACGCAAGCCTGCCGGTTCACCGCATGCGTGATGCTGGGCGTGCTGGCCTTGGCGCAAAGCCACGCCGCCAACGCGCAGAATGTCGCGGCCTTGCGCCAGCAATCCATCACCAGCAACACGCAGCAATGCCAGACGCTGCTCAAGCAGACGCCACAACTGGATCCCTACGCACCCAAGAGCGACAGCGCGCGCGCCACGTATTGCGACTGCGTCGCGCGCACGTATACGGCCGCCATGCCCGACACCTTGCTGATCGCGCTGGCCAGCGGCAAGTTGCAGGACAAGCCGGGCGACGCGGCGGCCCGCGCGCGCGCCGCGGCCGCGCACCTGGATGCCGCGCGCAGGCAATGTGTGGTCAAGCCATGAGCGGAGCTTGACGTACGAGCCGGTGGCTCCGGACCGTACGATGCGGATTGCCGCCAAGGATCTCCTGGACGGCGTCCCAACGCGACTTCAGCTCATACCCCCTGCTTCAACTGATCCAGAAACCAGCGTCCCGCCGGCCCCGGTGGCGTGTCTTTCCGGTACACCCCGTGCATGGACAAGCGCGACAACAGCGGGGGCAGGCCCTCCAGGTCCAACCGTACGAGTTCGCCGCTGGCCAGATCCGCCTGCACCATGGGCGCCGGCATATGCCCCCAGCCGAAGCCGGCACGCAGGAAGGCATGCTTGGCGCCCAGATCGGCCAGGCGCCACACCTGCGGCGAGAACACGCCGAAACTCTGGCCTTCGCTCAATGAAGAGCGATCCGTCAGGATAAGTTGGACATGCTGCTCCACCGCGCCCCGGGTGACCGGGCCAGGCAGCGCCGCCAGCGGATGGCCGGGGGCCACCACGGTCACCAGCGGCACGTCCAGCAGGTATTCAGAATCCAGGCCGGCCGGCACCAAGGGCAAGGTCCCCATCACCGCCAGGCGGCAGGTGCCGTCGATGACCGGCTTGACGACAGCCCCCAGCGCCTCCACGTAGAGCCGCAAGGGTGTGTGCGGAAACGCCTCGCGAAAAGAGCCTACCGCGACCGTCAGGGTGGCCATCGGGTACATCACGTCCACGCTCACGGACAGCTCCGGCTCCAGCCCTTCCGCGATGGCGCGCGCCCTGGACTTGAAGGTCTCCATGCCACGCACCACGCCACACGCTTCGCCCAGCAAGGCACTGCCCGCTTCCGTCAGGCGCGGATAGCGGCCGGACCGGTCGAACAGAAGCACGCCCAGTTGGCCTTCGAGGTTTGCCAGGGTCTGGCTGACCACCGACTGGGCGCGCCGCAGCCTGCGCCCGGCGGCCGAAAAACTGCCTTCCTCGGCGGCCGCGAGGAAGGTACGAAGTTGGTCCAGCGATACACCATCCAGCATCTATCGTTCCTTTCGATGGATTCTATCGAAATATATAGGCTTCTCCTGTAGGACGGATAGTCCTACGCTGGCGACATTGCCTGTCAACGCAAACCGATCACATCCGGGCGCCGCTCGCGTGCGCGACGTTCATCCCAGCCTAAGGCGCTTAGCGCCACGCAATAGCAAAGGAGTTCCCCCTCATGGCCAAGGTCCTCGTTCTGTATTACTCGTCCTATGGACACATCGAGAAGATGGCGGAGGCCATCGCCGAAGGCGCCCGCGGCGCCGGTGCGCAGGTGGACATCAAGCGAGTACCTGAAACCGTGCCCGAAGAAATCGCCCGCGGCGCGCACTTCAAGCTGGATCAAGCCGCGCCGGTAGCGACCGTGGCCGACCTGGAACACTACGATGCGATCATCGTCGGCACGGGCACGCGCTTTGGCCGCATGTCTTCGCAGATGGCGTCTTTCCTGGACCAGGCCGGCGGCCTGTGGATGCGCGGTGCGCTCAACGGCAAGGTGGGTGCGGCCTTCGCATCGACTGCCTCGCAGCACGGCGGCCAGGAGACGACGTTGTTCTCCATCATTACCAATCTGCTGCATTTCGGCCTGACCATCGTTGGCCTGCCCTACAGCTTCCAGGGCCAGTTGACCCTGAGCGAAGTCACCGGCGGTTCGCCCTACGGCGCCACCACGCTGGCAGGCGGCGACGGTTCGCGCCAGCCCAGCGCGAACGAGCTGGATGGCGCGCGCCACCAGGGCGCGTTGGTTGCGCAGACGGCTGCCAAGTTGTTCGGCTGATCAGACGGCGGTGATGTTGGCCTTGGGTTGAAGCCCCGCCCCCCTCACCTCGCTTCGTCGCCCGCGGCGGGTGGGGTTTCCAGCAACTTCACCATGGTGTGGAGCAAACCGTTGACCGGCGTCGCGATGCCGTGGGCCTGGCCGCGGCGCGCGACGTAGCCGTTCAAATAATCGATTTCGGTCAGCTTGCCGCGCATCATGTCCTGTGCGGTCGATGAATATTGCCCCGGCATGGACTTGGCGATCTGCTCGATGGCCGCCCAGCTGTCGCCAGGCACGCTGATGCCATCGGCCCGTGCCACCGCCAGGCACTCTTCCATCACCGCGCGCATGGCATCGTTCACGCCAGCCCCCCGCACCAGTTGCCCGTAAGGCTGCCGCGCGATCGCCGACAAGGCGTTGTAGGCGCAGTTGACCAACAGCTTGGCCCACAAGGCACCCATCACATTGTCGGACACGCGGGTCGGCACCTTGGCGGCCTCCAGCACTTCAGCGATGGCAGCGCTGCCCGCCGACTCGCCGATGACCAGCTCGCCACGCCCGTGATGCTTCACATGGCCAGGCCCCGCCATCTCCGTCGCCACATACACCACCGCCGGCACCACCGTATGCGGCAACACCGCGCGCAGGCGCTCCGCATTGTCCACGCCGTTCTGCAGGCTCAGCACTAGCGTGTCCGGGGCCAGATGCGGCAGCAGGGCCCGCCCCGCCGCTTCGGTGTCCGCCGATTTCACGCAGAACAACACCAGGTCAGCACCGCGCGCGCCATCGGCTTCGGTGGTGGCGATGACCGGAATGTGTTCCTGGAAAGCCTGTGCTTCCAGGTAAAGACCGTGCTGGCGCATCGCTTCGACGTGGCTGGCCCGGCCTATCATGGTCACCACGTGGCCGGCGCGCGCGAGCATGCCACCGAAATAACATCCGACGGCGCCGGCACCCATCACTGCTGTCTTCATGCTGATTTCTCCAGATATCACGTGTGCGTGCGCGATCGCGCGGGCATCGCCGCGGACCGCTTCGATCACACGCGATCATAGGCGACGGCCCGCGATATTAGAATGGACCCGGTCCGCGACCCGCGTATCGCCATTTCAGGAGCAACATTGCCCACCGATCCACGCCGAGCGTCCCTGCGCCGCATGAAGAATCTGGCCCTGGCCTCGCTGGCCGTCACCCTGGCTGGATTCGCATTGAGTATCGCGATGGGCGCGCAAGGCGCGTGGTCCTGGGTGCGCGCATTCTGTGAGGCCGCCACCATCGGCGCGCTGGCCGATTGGTTCGCGGTGGTCGCCTTGTTCCGCCGTCCCCTGGGCCTGCCCATTCCGCACACCGCCATCATCCCCGCCAACAAGGCGCGCATCGCCGACAGCCTGGCGGTATTCGTGCGTGACCACTTTCTCGACCCCAGCAGCTTGCTGGAAAAGATCCGCATCTTCGATCCGGCCGCCCGCCTGGGCCAGTGGCTGGCCGATCCGCGCCAGGCGCGCGTGGTGGCCGGGTCGGCGCGAACGTGGGCAGTGCATGCCTTGAACCTGCTGGACGAACAAGCGGTGCACGGCGCCATCCAGACTTTCGTGGTGCGCAAGCTGCGCGAATGGAATGCCGCGGCGACCTTGGGTGAAGTCCTCACGGTCCTCAGCCGCGACGGCCGCCATCACGTGCTGCTGGACGAAGCGCTGCAGCGCCTGGCCGCCTATCTGCACGACAAGCAGGTGCAGGATCGCGCCGCCGCCCTGATGGTGAAATACGCGCGCAAGGAATGGCCGCGTATCGCCAAGGCCATCAACCTGGTGAAATCGGTCGACGACATCGCCGACAGCCTGGCCGACCGCCTGGCGCGCGCCGTCCTGGATGAACTGCACGACGTACTGGCGCAGCCCGACCATCCGCTGCGGCGCGACTACGAAACGTGGGTGGGCGACTACGTGCGCAAGCTGCGCGACGACCCCGACGTGCAGGCGCGCGTGGACGAACTGAAGCAGCGCGTCATCGACCATCCGCAATTGCAGGAGTACGTGCGCGGCATCTGGCGTGAAGTGCATGACAGCCTGAAGCGCGACTTGTTCAACGAAGATTCGGTACTGGCCCGCCATCTGGAGCAGACCCTGATGTCGCTGGGGCGCAATCTGGGCCAGGACCCCGAGCTGCGCCGCGCCATCAACCAGCATGTGCTGTCCGGGGCCGAGCGGCTGGCCTCGACGCTGCGCATCGGCGTCACCGATCACATCGCGCAGACAGTGAAAGGCTGGGACGAAAGACATCTGGTCGATGAACTGGAATTGAGCATGGGCCGGGACCTGCAATACATCCGCTTCAACGGCATGCTCGTGGGTGGTGTCATCGGGCTGCTGTTGCACGCGGGCGTGATGCTGGCGGGTCGTTGAGGGAAGGTGTATCAATATCTAGCACCACGTTAGCGGCGATTAGCGCCCCTGCTTGCGTTCGCGCCAACTGACGTTTCCTGGAGTAACAACCAGAAACCTCACTGCGGCGCGTATCGTTTCTTCAGGTAACCACGGTTGGTACGATCGGGCGGCCTGGGGAAAACAAGAGAGGAAACGCCATGTCCGCCGCCATGTGGACCATCGTCGCGGTCGCCGCCGTCGTGATCGTGCTGCTGTACGTCGTCGTCACCTATAACGCGCTGGTCCGCCTGCGCAATATGACCCGCGAAGCCTGGAGCGGCATTTCAGTACAGTTGCGCCGCCGTACTGACCTGATTCCCAATCTGGTTGAATCCGTCAAAGCGTATGCCGCGCACGAAAAAAGCGTGTTCGAAGACATCGCCACCCATCGCGCCACCAGCATCTCCGCCACCAGCGTGCCCGCGCAGGCCCGTGCCGAACAGGCGCTGGGTTCGGCCCTGGGCCGCCTGATGGCCGTGGCCGAGGCCTACCCGGACTTGAAAGCGGACGCCAACTTCCGTCATCTGCAAGACAATCTCAGCGAAATCGAGGACCAGTTGCAGATGGCGCGCCGCTACTACAACGGCGCCGCGCGCGAGCAGAACATCCGTGTCGAGTCCTTCCCCGCCAACATGGTGGCCAGAAGCTTCGGCTTTCATCAGGAACCTTATTTCGAACTGGATGATCCGGCGGACGCCGCGGTGCCCCATGTCTCATTCTGATCCCCGCCGTATGCGCGCGCTGCCACGCCAGTTGTCTCGCCATCTATCGCGCCAACTGCCCCGCTTCGCCCGTCACGCCCGCCCGCTGACCACGCCCACCAGCGTGGAAACGCCGCGCCGGCGCCGCCTGCTGCCGTGGCTGGAACGGCGCGAAGCCGGCAGCGACGATGCGCCGCGCCGCGCCCCCATGCCCATACGCATCATGCTGGGGATACTCGCCAGCGCGGTGCTCACCGTGATGTGCGCGCTGCTGCTGACCACGCCCGCGTCCGCGCAGCTTTCCAGCGCCAACGGGGCGCTGTCTCTTCCCGGCACCACCGGGGATCTGGCGACGCGCCGCTACACCGGGCGCGAATTCATCGCCGTATTCGAATCGGATATCGACGTTCAACGCGACGGCGATCTGCTGGTGACCGAACGCATCCTGGTCGATGCAAAGGGCCGCCAGATCCAGCATGGCATCCTGCGCGACTTCCCCACGCTGTACCGCGCCAAGGATGGCCTGCGCGTGGAGGTCGGTTTCGACGTACTGGAAGTCAGGCGCGACAACAAGCTCGAGCCCTACGAACTGGAAAAGCTGTCCAACGGCGTGCGCATACGCATCGGTAGCGGTGACCAATGGCTGGCGCCGGGCGCGCACGTCTTCCAGATCCGTTATCGCACCACGCGCCAGTTGGGTTTCTACCAGGATCACGACGAACTCTACTGGAACGTCACCGGCAACGGCTGGACGCTGCCCATTGCCCGCGCGGTGGCGCGCATCCGCCTGCCGGAGAACACGGACATCGGCAACACCGTCTTCTACACCGGACCGCAGGGTGCGCGGGACAGGAACGCGCGGGTGGCCCAGCGCGGCGCCGACTTCGTCACGTTCGAGAGCACCGCGCCTTTGGCCGAAGGTGAAGGCTTGACGGTGGCGGTGTCCTGGCCCAAGGGCATTGTGCAAGCACCCTCGACGCTGCTGAGTGTCTATTACCACTTACGCGACAACCTCGCCCTGCTGGTGGCGGCGGTGGGCTTCGTGCTGCTGGCGGCCTATTACCTGGTGATCTATCTACGCACGCGCCGCCGCACGCGGCCGCATATCGTGCCGCTATACGAACCACCGGAAGGCATGTCGGCGCCGGCGGTACGCTATATGGTGCGCAAGGGCAATGACGACAAAGGCTTCGTGATCGGCGTCATCGAACTGATCGCCCTGCGTGCCTTGCGCATCGACCGCGACGAGAGCCGGCGCGGCACCGAACGGGAAACCCGCTTCGTGCTGCTCAAGCCCGATGCGCAGGGGCAGCGCGACATGGCGCGCGACACGCTACTGGGCACGTTGCTGCACAAGATGTTCGGCACGCACGAAAGTTTTTACCGCGGCAACGCTGGCGCCAATCGCCTGCGCGACGCCCGCGCGACCTTGTCCAGTTCACTGGACAACCTGTATTCCCACTACATCGCCGACCACAACCAGCGCGCGCGCCGCGGCGTCTGGCTGTGGCTGCTCTATCTGGCGGCGTGCATCGCCACCCTGGTCTCGCAGGGCGGCGGCGTGGCCGGGACCGTGGCATCGTTGCCCTTCATGGGGGTCGGGCTGGCGGCGTTGACCGCCTCGTATGCCATCGTCCGAGGCTCGGGCTTCGGTTGGGGCGCGCTGATCTTCAGCCTGCTGTTCGGCGCGCCGTTCCTGCTGGGCGGGGTCGGCGTACTGGTGGCCGACAACCTGAATACGCCCTTGCGCGCACTGTCGGCGGCGTTGCCCGCGGTGCTGCTGCCGGTGGTGATACGCGCGTTCAGATTCCTGCGCGGCTACACCGAGGAAGGCTACGAGATCATGGACCGCATCGCCGGTTTCAAGCAGTACCTGACGCTGGCCGAAGGGCCGCGCCTGGAAGCGCTGGCCACGGTCGAGGACAAGCTGCGCCTGTACGAGCGCTACCTGCCGTACGCAGTGGCGCTGGACGTCGGCAAGAAATGGGCGGCCGCCTTCGCCGGACTTTCCGCCACGGTGGCCGGCCTGGCGGCGGTCCAGGCCATGCATGGCATCTACGGCGGCTATGACATCTTCGACGACGATCCGGATCGGGCCTTCAGCAGCATCGGCAGCGATGTGACGCCGCGGCCGAGCTCGACATCGTCGTCGTCGGGGTCGCCGGGAAGCAGCGGCAGTTGGTCCGGCAGCAGCGATTCTTCTTCCAGCAGTTCTTCGGACAGCGGCTCGTCCGGAGACGGCGGGGGCGGCGGCGGCGGCGGGGGCTGGTGAGAGGGGGCTGGATGAAAGGCGTTAAATCTGTTCTGCGCAGGAACCCCTGAACTGTATCTGTCCCGATATGCAGTCCAGGCGCACCATGGCCCGATTTGTTTCCCGAAGAGCACGAGACGTCTCGACACAGGACGCCCTCGCCGCGATTCGGATCGGAGGCTTCCATGCTGCGCCGCTACGTCACCGTCGATGTGTTCACCGACCGGCTGTTTGCCGGCAATCCAGTGGCTGTCGTGCTCGACGCGCAGGGTCTATCCACTCGCCAGATGCAGGCCCTCGCCAATGAGTTCGGCTACTCCGAATCCACTTTTGTCCTGCCCCCGGCCGATCCCGGCCATACCGCGCAAGTCCGGATCTTCACACCCGACCGCGAAATTCCCTTTGCCGGCCATCCCAATCTGGGCACGGCCTACGCGCTGGCCGACGACATGACGGCGCGCGGGATTCCCGTGCCGGAGATTTTCACCTTCGAGGAAGTCGCCGGCAAGGTGACCATCGAGTTGTGGCGGCGGGACGGCCATGTGGTGGGTGCCGAATTACGCGCGCCGGAACCCCTGTCCTGCCGTGGACAGATCCGCGCCACGCAAGCGGCTGCCTGCCTGTCCTTGAAGGAGTCGGACATCCGCATCGATGGCCATGCGCCGCGCGTCGTTTCGGTGGGGCTGCCGTTCCTGGTCGTGCAGCTCGCGACGCGCGACGCGTTGGCACGTGCCCGGCCCGATCGCGGGGCCTATGCGCGCATATTGCCCCTGGATGGCGCTCACTCCATCTATGCCTATGCCTTGGACGGGCCGCGCGACACGTCCGACGTGCATGCCCGCATGTTCACCGGCCGCATGACGGAAGATCCCGCCACCGGCAGTGCCACCGGTGCCATGACCTGCCTGCTGGCACGCCTGCGCGGCCTGGAAGACCTGGATCTGCTGGTGGCGCAAGGCGACGATTGCCGGCGGCCGAGCCGCCTGTATGCACGGGCGCGAGCCCAGGACGGTGCCTGGTATGCGCACGTGGGCGGCCATTGCGTCTCGGCCTTCAACGGCACGCTGGCGCTGGAAGGGGAGATAGACCAGACGCCCTTGGCGATGGCGTAGAAGGTTGCGGGACGGGCGCGGCCAGGCACGCTCCCTGGGATAGAAGGCAGGGACGCGCCGGCGCCCCTGCCTGGCCGCCCCTCTTCGCCAGACCCACCTTCCCCATCCTGGGTCGCAGGTCGTGCTTATAATTGAGGATTGTTCTTATTCTCAATTTCATCTTCCGCAGCCTGTGTTGGAACCCGCCGAACCCATCTCTACCCCCGACGCCCTTGCCGGCGCCGGTCCAGCGGCCGTGGCGTCACTGTATCGGGAGCATCACGGCTGGCTCCTCAATCTGTTGCGGCGCAAGCTGCATGGCCATCATGCCGACGCGCTGGACCTGGTGCAGGACACCTTCGAGCGCCTGCTGCGCCAGCCGCGCTGGGTGCGGCCGGAAAGGCCGCGCGGCTACCTGACCGCCATCGCCACCCGCCTGCTGATCGACCGGCATCGCCGCAGGGAGCTGGAGCAGGCGTATCTGCAAAGTCTGGCCCTGCAGCCGGAAACGACGGCGCCCGCGCCGGAGACCATGCTGCTGGTCATCGAGCAGCTTGGCCATGTGTGCCGCATCCTCGACCGCATGCCGGCGCGGATGAATCGCGTGTTCCTGATGGCGCGCATCGATGGGCTGCCCTATACGGACATCGCCCGTGAATTGAAGATCAGCGTGAACGTGGTGCAGAAAGACCTGATCCAGGCCTGGCAGCGCCTGTATCTGGCTTTCGATGGTGCCGACCGTGTTTGAGCGTTCCGCTTCTGCTTCCGCCGGCGGGCGGGACGGCAGTCCTGCCAGCGCCGGGAGGACCCGACGGGTTATCGCGGAGGCGGCCGAGTGGCTGGTGCGCCTGCAAGCTGGGGCCGGGACTGACGCTGGGGCTGGGGCTGGGGCCGAGGCCGATGCGGCAACCGTGGCCCAGCCCGATACCGAGCTGCTGGCCGCCTGGCAACGTTGGCACGACGCGGACCCGCAGCATGCTGCCGTCTGGCGACGCTACGCCGACCTGCAAAACCTGGTTCCAGCGGTCGGCTGGGACGGCGCGGAGCGCGCCATCCCGCCCGCCGCGCAGGCCTTGAAAGCCGTTGCCAGCCGACGCGGGCGACGCCAGGCGATCAAGCTGCTGTGCGGCGGCGGCATGGTTGCCGCAACGGGCGGCGTGACGTGGCGCTATGCCACCACCCAAGGCTGGCTGGCCCAGACCCGTACCGCGGTGGGCGAGCAGCGAACGCTGACGCTGGCCGATGGCACGCGCCTGCTGCTGAACACGCGCACCGCCATCGACGTCCATGACAACCGCCGCGCCGACGCCAACCACGCCCGCATCGACGTCACGCTGCATGCCGGCGAAGTCCTGGTCGACAACCGGCAAGGCGGTGACGGCGCGGGCCTGCGTCTGCACACCCGGCATGGCTATGTCGAACCCTATAGCGCCCGCCTGCTGCTACGCCAGTTGCCCGAATGCGCGCCGGCGGAAACGCTGGCGGCGGTGCAGGAAGGCTCGGCACGCCTGATGGCCGGCGGCCGTTTCGACACCGCGCTGCACGCGGGCGAGGCGCGCCGCTTCGACGCCACTGGCTTCCAGCCGGCGCAAGCCTGGCGCGAACGCGACCTGGCGTGGACCCAAGGCGTACTGATCGCCGACGACATGCGGCTGGACGATCTGCTGCGGCAACTGGCGCGCTATCGCCACGGGTTCCTGGACTGCGACGATGAAGTAGCCGCGCGCCGCGTGACAGGGACCTTCCGCATCCACGACACCGACCGCGTACTGGAAGCGCTGGCGCATCACCTGGGGCTGCGGTTGCGCTACCGGACTCGTTACTGGGTGATGTTGCAAGCTTGATCGGTAAACCCGATGGACGCAGGCGGCCGGTTGGGTCTGGTCCGCTCGGCAGGCATAGTCGGAACAAGCCGATTGAAACCAATTGTAATAACCAGGCAGATTGCCCTGCCCCCTTCGTCATGACCGGGTGTAGGCCTGCACCACAGGCCCAATCCCAACGAAGATCGCCATGTTTTCCTCTCCCGTTTCCCGCCGGTCCGACGCCGTCCGCCGCCGCCCCCTCGCCGTGGCCGTGACCCTGGCCTTCAGCGGCATCATCGGCGCCCCCGCCGCCCTGTTCGTATCCGCCGCTGTTGCGCAAACCAGACCGCCGGCCATGACGGCCGGCCAGAGCGTGCGCATCCACCTGCCCGCCCTGCCCTTGCGCGAAGCCCTGCTGCGCTTCGGCCAGCAGGCCGGCATCACCATCATCGGCACGTCCGAGCTCACCGACAACGGCCATGCCCCCGCGCTGGACGGGCAGTATCTGATCGAAGACGGCCTGAGTCGCCTGCTCGCCGGCAGCGGCCTGCGCGCCCGCCCCAATCCCAATGGCGAAGGCTACCGGCTCGAAATCGTGCCGCCCGCGCCTGGCGGTGTCGCCACGATGCCCTCCGTCGCGGTATCGGCCGACAGTGTCCAGGAAATCGGTACGCTATCGCTGAGCAGCCAGACCGCCACCAAGACCAGCACTTCCATTCTGGAAACGCCGCAATCCATCTCCGTGGTCAACCGCGAGATGATGGACATGCTGGGCGCCACCAACACCGCCGATGCCCTGCGCTACAGCGCGGGCGTGAACATCGGCGGCTACGGCACCGACAGCCGTGTCGATGAAATATCCGTGCGCGGCTTCCGCACCGGCAGCTTCGCCAACAACAACTACCTCGATGGACTGCGTCCGCCGGGCAGCAGCAGTGGCGCAACCGCCTCGGCCACCCAATTCGACGGCTACGGCCTGGAGCGGGTCGAAGTGCTGCGTGGCCCCTCCTCCGTCCTGTATGGACAGATCGCGCCAGGCGGCCTGATCAACTCCGTCAGCAAGCACCCCACCGACTATGCGCGCGGTGAAGTCGGCGTCTCCACCGACAACTGGGGCCTCGCCCGCTTCAACGGCGACGTCAGCGGCCCGCTGGATGAAGAAGGCAAATGGTTGTATCGCGTGGTGGGCACGGCCTACCACAGCAATACGCAAGTCGATCACGTCGATCTGAACCGGGTCATGATCGCCCCCAGCCTGACGTGGCGGCCGTCGTGGCAAACCACGGTGACGCTGCTCGCCAGCTACCAGCAGGATCGCGGCGGCAGCACCTATCAATTCCTGCCCTCGCATGGCACTTACTTCAGCACGCAGTATGGCCATTTCGGCTCCAACCGCTTCCTTGGCGAACCCGGCTTCAATCGCTATGACCGCACCCAGTCGTCCATAGGCTACGAGTTCAGCCATGCGTTCAATGACAGCGTCAAGTTCAACCAGAAGCTGCGCTACATGCGCGTGGACACCGACAACCGTGGTGTGACTCGTTCGGGCGATTTGCAGGCGGACGGCCGCACGCTGCTGCGCACGGCCTCGGCCAACGAGATCCGCTCCGAAGGTTTCACGGTCGATAACAATGTGCAGTACGACTTCGACCTTGGACCGGTACGCAACACCTTGCTGACCGGTGTGGATTACCGCACGCAGACCATACGGGTGGCGTCGGCCAGCGGCAAGGCCGGTTCATTGAACGTATTCGACCCGGTCTACGGCGGCCCGGTGACCATGGGCAGCATGACGCCCTCGCGCCGTTCCGACAGCAACCAGACCGGCCTGTACATGCAGGATCAATTGCGCTGGGAACGTTGGACCGCCACCTTCGGTGTGCGCCGCGACTGGTCGGAGGACAACTCGCTCGTGCGCAGCACCGGCGTCAAGACCGGCTATAACGACGACGCCAATACCTGGCGCGCAGGCCTGGTCTATCTGTTCGACAACGGCCTCGCGCCTTACGTCAGCTATGCGACCTCCTTCGAGCCGAACAACGGCGTCGGCTACGGCGGCACGCCGTTCAAGCCCACCGAAGGCAAGCAGATCGAAGCCGGCATCAAGTTCCAGCCCACGGGCAGCCGCAGCATGGTGACGCTGTCGGCCTATGAGATCCGCCAGCAGAACATCACGACGCCGGACCCCGATCCCACCCATCTGTGCGATGGCAGCCAGTGCAGCGTGCAGACTGGGGAAGCGCGTGTGCGCGGGCTGGAGCTGGAAGGCAATCTGGCGCTGACGGACCGGCTGACCTTGATCGCCTCGGGCACGCTGATGAATAGCGAGGTCACCAAGAGCAACAGCACGGACCTCGGCAATCAATTGCCGCGTGTGCCCAAGCGCACGGTCAATGTGTGGCTGGACTACCGCCTGCCCAACACGATCGCGCCAGGCTTGAGCGTGGGCGCGGGGGTGCGCCACACCAGCGGCCTGTATGGCGACACCGCCAATCAATATCACATGGCCGCGGTGAATCTGTGGGATGCGGCGATCCGCTATGACATGGGCGAAGTGAGCCCGGCGCTGAAGGGACTGCGCTTTTCCTTGAACGCCACCAATCTGGCCGACAAGGAGTATCTGGCGAGTTGCTCGGGCGTGGCCAGCTGCTACTACGGCGCCCGCCGTTCCGTGACGGCGAACTTGAACTACGCCTGGTAAAGCGGCGAGCTGAAGCGGCGATTCGAGAAGATTTGAGAAGGAGTGTTTTCATGTATCGAATGTCCAGCGCGGCGACGATCATCGCCCTGATGTTTTGCACGGCGGCGGTAGCGGCCCCGGTGCCGGTGAACGCCGCTACGGCGACGACAGACCACGCGCCCGCTGCGCGCGTTACCGTCACGGCAGACACGAAGACGGCCGCCGGCGCGGCCGGCGGGCCGCCGCCTGATGGCGTCAGCCGTGGCAATGAGCCGGTCGGGCCGACGGTGGCGGATCGGGAATCGGCGTATTACCGGTTCGAGAAGCACCGCCTGGACTCCGCCGACGGCAAGCGCCATTACCGTATCGAGATCGCCGTGCCGAAGCAGGCCGCGCCGAAGGGTGGCTACACCGCCCTCTATATGCTGGACGGCAACGCGGCCATGGCGACCTTGACCGATGCGGATCTGAAAGCCATGGACGGCGCACAGCCACCGGTGCTGGTGGCCATCGGCTACGACGTCGCCACGCGCAACGATGTGGTATCGCGCGCCTATGACTACACACCTCCGGTGCGCGATGCACAGGGCCAACGGATCCCGCAGCCGCAGGATCGTGGCCGGGTGGGCGGCGGAGCCGACGTGTTCATGGACTTCATCAACACGCAGGTGCGGCCACTGGCCAGGACGCGGGCCACGCTGGCGCCCGAGCGGGAGATGCTGTGGGGCCACTCCTACGGCGGCCTCTTCACCCTGCATGTCCTTTTCACGCAGCCGAACAGCTTCACTACCTACATCGCCGGCGATCCCTCGGCCTGGTGGCACGACGGCGCCCTGGTGAAAACGTGGCGCGCCTTCGACCCGGCGCGTGCGAAAGGATTACGCGTCGCCATCCTGGTCGGCACCAAGCCGCGCACGGACGGCCGCGGCAATCCCAACCCACCGCCCGTGGCGAAGGACGGCAACGGCCCTGATCCCCGTGCCGTCGTAGCGGAAATGGCCGACAAGCTGCGCGCCGCATCCGCCGATGCCACCTACGAGACCTTTCCCCAGTTCGGCCACGGCGAGATGATCCGCGCGTCATTGGCGCGCGCGCTACAGATCGCCGCCGGCGCGCCGTCGATCCAGCCTTGACGGGCGGCGGGCGCGCAGGAAGGCAGGTGAGGAACGCGCTAAGACGTCCTTGGCCGGTGTACGCTAGACGTCTATCT
Organism: Bordetella sp. LUAb4; assembly: GCF_021325795.1. GTDB lineage: Bacteria > Pseudomonadota > Gammaproteobacteria > Burkholderiales > Burkholderiaceae_B > Bordetella_C. Next base: position 95,276 of record NZ_JAHPZX010000008.1, read on the forward strand.
GCCGCCCCTGTAGGCGGCGTCCTGGAGTACTGCCATGTACACCTCTGCTCTGCCCCGCTCCATCATGCGCGCCGGTGCCCTTGCCTTGCTGGCCGTGCTGGCCGGCTGCGCCAATCCGGATAGCGCCAAGCCGGGCACCCCTCTGTCCGAAATGGAAAAACAATATGGCGCGCCAAGCTCGCAATGTCCCGCTCCGGGCGGCGGTCAGCGGGTAGTCTGGTCGCATCAACCCGAAGGCAGTTATGCCTGGGCCGCCGACATTGACGCCAATGGCCGCGTGGTCCGCGTCGCCCAGGTTCTGCGGACGGACTTTTTCAGCAGCGTCCAACCCGGCTGGACACCGGAGCAGGTCCGCTGTGTATTCGGCCCCCCGGCCAAAGTGCGCACCGCGGGACTGGGCGAAATGAACGAGGTCGTCTGGACATATCGCTATGTCGAGGCCCAGCATTGGCACATGAACTTCTACGTCTACATGGGCGCGCAAGGCAATGCAGTAACGCATTACCATTCAGGCCCGGACGACCGCTACCAACGTAGCGAATAGTTCACGTACGACGTCATGTCGGTACTCCCCGCCACGGCTATATAACCTCCTGTTTGAAACATCGACGGAAATATTCGTGGCCGTACGAAGGGCCTGCCCCCATCATCGCTACTCGACTGGCGCGCTCGCGCCCCCTGTTATGCGGAATGAGTAGAAAGATGATGACGGCAGGCAGCAAGACATCCAATGACACGGCGCACCGCGCCACCACGCAGCCGCGCCTCGCCCGCTGGGCCGCGGGACTGGCCATGGCGGCCGCCTGCGCCGGCGCGATCGGCACCGCCCGCGCCGCCGACACCGTGACCGTCGGCCTGGGCATCCCCCTGACCGTCGACAGCGGCGGCGTCTACGCCATCGGCTACGAGCTGGGTTTCTTCAAGGAAGAAAACCTGGACGTGAAGACCCTGGTGTTCCAAGGCGCGGGCGCCTTGCTGCCCCAGGTGGCCACCAAGGCCATCACCATTGGCCTGCCGCTGCCCGAACCCGTGCTCTCCTCCTACGAGACCGGCAAGAGTCCCTTGCCGGTGGTTTATTTCTATAACGCCATCCCCGCCAACGAAATCGAACTGGCGGTGCTGGCGGACGGCCCCATCAAGACCATCAAGGATCTGAAGGGCAAGAAGATCGGCGTGGGCGCGCTGACCTGGGGCACCATTCCCGGCACGCGCGCGCTGCTGCGCCAGGAAGGCCTGACACCCGGCAAGGATGTCGAAATCGTCCCGGTCGGCATCCTCGGCCCCGGTTTCCAGGCGTTGAAGGACGGCCGCATCGATGCCCTGAACTACAACAGCCTGTGGCACACCATGCTGGAATTCACTGGCGTAAAAATCCGCCGGCTGGAATATCCGCCCACGTTCCGCAATATGAACAGCAATGGCTTCATCACGCATCAGGACACGCTGCGCGACAATCCGCAATTGCTGGCACGCTTCGGCCGCGCCTACACGAAGTCGCTGATCGCCTGCGATGCCAACCCGCAGCGCTGCGTGGAAGCCTTCTGGCGCCTGCAGCCCGATTCCAAACCCAAGACGGACAATCCCGCGCAAGCGCTGGAACAAGCCATCACGCTGACCAAGCTGCGCATGGGCAAGGCCCTGCGCACGCCGGACGGCAAGACGCGCGTGCCGGGCCAGTTCGATCTGCAGACCATCCAGAAATTCGTCGTCGCCATGCATCAGGCTGGTGAGTTCAACACCGATAAAATCCCGGTCGACAAGATCTTCAGCAATCAACTGGTGCAGCAGTTTTCCGAGTTCGACATCAAGGCAGTGCAGGCGCGCGCGCTGGCCACGCAATAACGTCAGGCGGTGTACCGATCACCATGACCATACCTCTTGCGGACGAGGCCGCCGCGCGCGCGGAGCTGGCGGCCTGCTATCGCCTGGCCGCGCGTGCCGGCCTGGACGATGGCATCTATGCGCACATCTCATTGCGCGTGCCGGGCCACGATGACCACTTCCTGATCAATCCTTTCGGCCTGCATTTCGCCGAGATCACCGCGTCCAATCTGGCCAAGGTCGATGGGCAGGGCGAACTGCTGGCCGATCCGGCCGGCCTGGGCATCAATCGCGCGGGCTTCGTCATTCATTCCGCGCTGCATCAGGCACGGCCCGACCTGCACTGCGTCATGCATACGCACACCGTCGCGGGCATGACGCTGGCAGCCTCGGCCGATGGCCTGCTACCCCTGACCCAACACGCGATGCGCTTCCACGGCAGGATCGGATATCACGATTACGAGGGCATCGCGGTGGACCTGGACGAACGCGCGCGGCTGGCGCGCGATCTCGGTCCGCACGATGCGCTGGTACTGCGCAACCATGGCCTGATCACGGCGGGGCCGTCGGTCGCGCATGCCTATGACTTGATGGTGTTCCTGGAACGCGCCGCCGAAGCGCAGTGGCGCATTCTGGCCGCGGGTGCGCCGCTGGCCTTGCCTTCCCCCCAGGCCGCGCAGCGCACGGCGGACCTGTTCGCCCAACCCCGGCGGGGGGCCGTGCAACGCAGTTGGCAAGCCTTGCTGCGGGAGTTGGAGCGGGAAGAAGGGACAGGCTATCGGGCGTAGCGCCGGGGGCCGGGGACCGGGGCGACCTTGGTCAAGTCCGGGCCCTGGGTCCAGGCCCTGGGTCCAGGCCCCGGACCTCCTGAAACGGACCCGCCGTTCAAGCGCCCAGCTGAGGCATCGCCGGCAGGCTGATGCCGCTGGCGCGATACTCCTCGAAGAACAGATGCAGTTCATCCTGCGTCATCCCCACCTTGAGCAAGGACTTCAACAGGCGCCGCACATCCGGCTGTGCCGCTTGCGCCGCAGTCAGGCGGGAACGGCTCAGTTCCCAGTCGACGATCGCCACGGCCGGCCGCTCGCCAGACATATTGACGAAGACCTCCTTGGGGTACAGGTGGCCATGCTTACGATGCGCACGATGCAGTGAAATCAGCGCGCCAGCGACCGTACGCAAGGCCTCCGCGCGCTGCTGACAGGACCAGAGCTTTTCCACATAGGCCCGGTCCAAACTGACATAACCCTGCAGATCACGCGTCACCAGGATGGATTCCCATCCTTCCTTGCCCTTCTGCATGTCGAAGAAAACCAAGGGGGCGGTAGGTACCCCTATGCTCTGGCAAAACCGCATGCTCTGCCATTCGCGCAACAACGTGGGCCGTCCCGTCGGATACCGCACGCTGCGGAAGAGGTGATTGCGTTGGCGCTTGACGTAATAGCACTCACCCGATTGCGGCAGCACCACCCGCTGGACGCCGCTGAAGCCGCCCCGCCGATTATTGGGTTCTTCCACCCATTCGCCGGTCACTGACCACCAAAAACTCGAATCTTGCGGACGCATCGTCCGATACCCTTGAAAATGTGCACGTGACACTCAGATTACAAATATCGGACGCATCCGTAAAATTTTCGTCACACGGCAGTCATTTTGTGCCGGAATAACAACAGCTTTGTCTGCATGAAGTAACACCCGATTTTTTCGTTTGAAGGTGTCCAGGACTTCCCGCATGATGGTGGCGTTCCGGACACTGGGCGTAGGCCGCTCACCCAGTACGGCGCCTCGGGCGAGCCCCCATCCGGGCCACGCCGCGGCCCCCGGAATCAGGGCTGTTGCTGCAGAGCAGGAGTCGCACGCAGCATCAGACAAGTTCATCCGGCGGCCTCTTTCAGCTATTCGGGTTTCGATGAACGTTTTGCGCCTCGCCGCGACGAAGTGCGGCCTTTTATTGTCCGGCCCGGTATGCCGTGGCCCCAGCTTGCGCGGCCCTGTATCACGCGGCCTCATGCTGTGCGGCGTTCTTGCCGCGTTTTCCGCTGGCGCCCACGCTCAGGGCCAGGCCACCCCACCCGCTCCCACTCCCTCCGTCGTCCTGGCGCCCGCCACGCCGTCCACCAAGCCGGCCATGACGGCGCCGGTGGATGTGAACGCCGCCGCCGCCGTCGACAATCGCTGGGATGCCAGCCTGGCAGCCTTCGCCGCGGCCGACAAGGAGCACCCGCCCAAGCCCGGCGGCGTGCTGTTCGTGGGCAGTTCTTCCATCCGTCTGTGGAACAACCTGGAAAGCGATTTCAGCTCGCTGCCGGTGGTCGTGAAGCGCGGCTTCGGCGGTTCGCGCATGATGGACTGCACGCAGCATCTGCACGCCCTGGTCGCGCCGTACAAACCGCATCTGGTGCTGGTCTATGCCGGTGACAACGACCTGGCGGAAGGACGTACGCCCGAGCAGGTATTGCAGAGCTTTCGCAAGTTCGTCGAAGGGGTGCGCGCGGATCTGCCCAAGACCCGCATCGCCTATATCTCGATCAAGCCCAGCCCGCTACGGGAATCCTTGATGCCGCAGATCAAGGAAACCAATGAATTGATCAAGGCCTATACCTTGACGGTCAGCAATGCCGACTTCATCGACGTCTATTCTTCGATGCTCGACGGCAAAGGCCAACCGCGCACGGATCTGTTCCGCGAGGACAAGCTGCACCTGAACGCGGACGGCTACGCGCTGTGGAAGCGCATCATCACCGCTCACCTCGATTGACGCAGCCCTTGCCCGCCGTGGCGCCCGCCAGGGTGGGTGCCTTGCCGGCCGGCTTGGCCTGCTGGCGCGACGCCGCCGCGGCCTTGCCGGACCGCATGATCACCGCCACGCCATAGAGCACGATCACGCTGCCGATATACAGCACGGCGTCCACCCAGGACGAACGCGCGGGTGTCGCCACGCCCACCACGCACAGCGCCAGCAGCACCAGCACCAGGTGCGCGCAGAACACCGATAGCGACGACTGGCCCATGGTCTCCAGGAAGCGCACCCGCGGCATATGGCGCTTGAGCCAGCCGTTGTAGTGCATGGCCAGCACCACCAGCGCGAAGACGTTGAGCAAGCGCATCGGCGCCAAGTGCCACTTATCCCACAGGAAATTGATGGCGACGCCGTCGGGAAAAGGCGCTTGCCCAGTCAGGTGGCGCCAGATGAAGAATGTGCCGGCGACCAGCGCCGCGCCCACCACCAGCACCCGCGGGAAAGGACGCCGCGCCTCGGCCGGTACGCGGGCATGCGTCGACCCCAGCCACAGGCCGAAGATCCACAACAGTTGCCAGCCAAAGGTTTCGAAGGCGCCGGTTTCGCTGAACGGCACTGGCAATCCCGTCAGCTCGACCAGCCAGGAATAGAGATATTGGGACAGCCCGAACTGCGTGGCGAACCATAGCAGCCCGCTGACCGTGAGTATGGTGCGCCAGCCATGCCGCAATCCGATCGACAGCACCCAGGGGCTGATCAACATGAAAATGACGTAGATAGGCAGGATGTCCAGCAGCGGCGGGTTGTAGATCAGCGCCAACGCGGACAGCAGTGCGGTGGTCGGCTGCTGCAGGTAGTACCACATCAGATGCTGCACATCGGGCTGCGGAATGGCCAGCCCCAGCACCGCGATGAGCGTGAACAGGAACACCAGGCAAGCTGCCTGGCAGGCGTACACCACCAGCGCCCGGCGCAGGAAGGCCTTGTGCATCGCGGTCAGGCCATCACGCATATAGCGTTGGGTGTAGACCAGACCCGCCATATACGCCGACAGCAGGACAAAGCCTTCGGCCGCCGAAACGAAACCGAATGGCTGGGAAGTGGGAATGGCGAATTTGGTCGGCAGGTGGGTGGACAGCATCAGGACCAGCATCAGCCCGCGCACCGCGTCCAATTCCCACAAACGGGGGCGGCCGGTCTTGGCCGTGGCCGGCGCGCGCGCGTCGGACGGGGACCGGGTCAGTGAGGGTGAAAGATTTGCCGCCATGATCTGTTCCTGCCTTCGATAACGTCGACCCAAATATGGAGACTGAGGGAGGGCCTGACGGCCCATGCCGCGTAGCGCTGCGCCATGTTTGCCATGACCGCCGTGTCCGCGGCTGCTCGCCGCTTGAGCAATCCGCGGGCCTGGGCCGGGCATTTGTCCTAGGGCGATTTTTATTACTATCGGGTAAACCCGAGCTTACCTAGAGATCCGAAGAAATTGTTGAACTTCAGCGTCGAAAAGGTAACGAGAAAACTCTGGCGCGACGGCGGTGCTAAGCTGCCACCCAACCTCACGGCCGGGACACCCCCGCTCGTCGCATTGCTGTATCGGAGACGTGCACCATGAACAAAGTCATTCTGATCACTGGCGCCAGCCGCGGCATCGGCGCCGCCACCGCCTTGCTGGCGGCCCGGCGCGGTTACACCGTCTGCGTCAATTACAAAAGCAATGAGCAGGCAGCGCTGGGCGTCGTCACCCGTATCCGCGCGGCCGGAGGCCAGGCCGAAGCCTTCTGCGCCGACGTCGGCCAGGAAGCCGAGATCGTCGGCCTTTTCGACGCCGTGCAGCAGCGCTACGGCCGCCTGGACGGGCTGGTGAACAATGCCGGCATCCTCGAACAGCAGGCCAAGGTGCGGGATATGAATTCCGCGCGGCTGCGCCGCATCCTGGACGTCAACGTGGTGGGACCCTTCATTTGCTGCCGCGAGGCCGTGCGCCGCATGTCCATCAGCCTGGGCGGCTTGGGCGGGGTGATCGTCAACGTGTCATCGGCGGCGTCGCGGCTGGGCTCGCCCAACGAATACGTCGATTACGCGGCGTCCAAGGGGGCGTTGGACACCTTGACCATCGGCCTGTCCAAGGAAGTCGCCGACGAAGGCATACGCGTGAACGCGGTCCGGCCCGGCATCATCGATACGGACATCCATGCCAGCGGCGGCGAACCCGGCCGCGTGGACCGCGTCAAGCACATGGTGCCCTTGCGGCGCGGCGGCACGGCCGAGGAAGTGGCCGGCGCCATCATGTGGTTTTTTTCCGAGGAAGCGACGTACTCGACGGGCGCGTTCCTGGACGTGTCGGGCGGTCGCTGAGCGGAGCCTTGCCACTGAGCGCGGGCTGGCCGCTGAGCGCGCTCCGACCCGCACCGGCGACGGCGAAAAATCCGCGCGTCGCCTCGATCCAGGCTCGCGCGGCGCGCGACAGATGGGCGCTGCGGCGCCAGCTGAGCACCAGTTGCCAGCGGATTTCCGGCTGCGTGATGGGGATGGACACGAAACGCCGGCGGTCCAGGCGTTCGCCATAGTTGGCCGGCAGCAGCGCGATACCCATGCCGCACTCCACCAGCGTCACGATCAGGTCCCACTGGCTGCTGCGGCAGGCCAGGCGTGGGGTGTAGCCCACCGAGCGGCAGGCTTGGGCGATGGTCTCGTTGAGCTGGAAGGTTTCCCCATATAGCAGGAAAGGCTCCTCCGCCAGTTCGGCCAGGCGCACCTCCGACCGGCCCTGCCAGCGTCCCTGCCGCGGTGCCAGCAGATGCAGCGGGTAGTCGCAGATCGGCAGGCCTTCCAGGTCCTCGGCCACCGGCGCCAGGCAGATGCCCACGTCCAGCTCCCCCTCCCGCAACGCCCTTTCCACGGCGCGCGCGCCGGATTCCAGCAGCTTCAGTTCGACACCCGGCCACTGCTTGTGAAAACTGGCGATGGCGGGTGCGACCAGCGATGCGCCCAAAGGCGGCAAGCCTATGGTCAGGCTGCCGCGTGTCAGGTCGCCCAGTCCTTCCAGGTCGTCGCGCAACGAGGTCTCGGTCGCCAGCATTTCCTGCGCGCGGGCATAGACCAGTCGCCCGGCGTCGGTGGGCGTGACGCCCCGCTTGCGCCGGCCATCGTCGCGTGCCAGCAACGGAATGCCCAATTCATCTTCCAGCACCTGCACCATTTTGCTGACCGTGGGTTGGGTCACGAATAGTGCATCGGCGGCGGCGGTGAAGCTGCCTTGACGCACCACTTCGGCGAAATACTTCAGCGCGCGCAATTCCACCGCGGGTCTCCAGGGCTTGGGTTCGCGCACCGCTACGGTGCGATGCGCGCTTGGTTGTTCATTATGCCTAATTCGAATAATAAAAATAGAGATAATTCACTGGATACATCAAGGACGCTTCCCTAGACTTCGTGTATTGGGGCATCGCCGTATGCAGCCCTCCATGGCGCGGACGGTTCGCGTCATGAGCGTAGCGGCCCCGAGGCCCGGGGCCGCTGAACTGGCGAAGGCCCGTGCGTTAGCGCGCCGGATATGCCTCATCACGCGGGTACGTCGCCCCCCTTGTTGCGGGCACGAGGCACACCCTTATTTATTGGCATCAGGTCCTTCTTTTTATTGGCATCAAGTATTTCCCTGGCAGCAGCAACATGAAGTCCTTCTTTCTTCCCTCGATCGCACGCGTGCAACCGGCCTTGGTCCGGCTTGGCCAGAGCCTGTTTCTCGTCCTCGCCTTTGCCGCGGCCGCGCAGCTGACCACGCTGCTGCATCTGCCGCTGGCGCCCGGCGTGGTGGGACTGTTGACCGTGCTGGCGCTGTTGTTCAGCGGCATCGTCAAGGTCGAGTGGATCAAGGGCGGTGCCAACTGGTTCCTGAGCGAGCTGGTGCTGTTCTTCATCCCCAGCGTCGTCGCGCTGGTGAAGTACTTCGACCTGTTCCGCCGTGAAGGGGTGCAACTGGTGCTGGCGATCGCCGTGGGCACTTTGCTGGTAATGGCCGCCACCGCCCTGGCCGTCCATGTGGGACGCCGCCTGGAAGATGGCCTGGCGCAATTCGCCCAACGCCATCCACGCGGCAAGACTGTTTGAGAAAGCTGCGCATCCTGCGCGACAGGGATTAGCGCGAAAAGCGCTGGCTAGCCCAGCCCACCAGAACGCCGAACGAATACCATGAATACCCTGTTGCCCATCCTCTGCCTGGCCTGGACGCTGCTGCTGTACTTCCTCGCCAAGCCGCTATATCTGCGCTATCGCAAGCCCTGGCTGTCGCCTGCCATCGTCGTGCCCGCGCTGACGATCGTGGTCATGCTGCTGGCACACATCCCCTATGCCTCGTATTTCCAGCAAACCCATTGGCTCACCTGGCTGATGGGTCCCGCCACCGTGGCCTTCGCCGTTCCCATCTACGAGTATCGCGAAGTCGCACGGCGCCATGCCTTGTCCCTGGGCCTGGGCGTCGCCACGGGCATGGTGGTGGCGATGGTGAGCAGTTGCCTGTTGGCGCGCATGTTCGGCTTCAACGCCGAAGTCACGCACAGCCTGATGGCGCGCTCCATCTCCACGCCGTTCGCTGTCGCGTTGGCCGAGCGCACGGGCGGATCGGCTGAACTGGTATCGCTGTTCACCATCATCACGGGGCTGGTCGGCATGATCGCCGGCGACAGCCTGCTGGCCCTGCTGCGGCTGCGATCCAAGCTGGCGCAGGGCGCATCCTATGGCGCCGGCGCGCATGGCTTCGGCGCCGCTCGTGCTCGCGAGCGCGACAGCGAAGAAGGCGTGGTCGCCAGCCTGACGCTGGTCATCGCCGGCATCGGCATGGTCGTCGTGGGCCCAGCCCTCAGCGAACTCGTCAGCCGCTTGCTGGGCGGCTGACGAAAAGGCGACTCACTGCCGGCAGGGGCGGTGCGCGGGTGCCGGCGGCGACGTGTCCATCGTCCGGACGGGGCGAACCGCATCGCGCTTGGCAGGCGGCAGGAATCAGTATGATCGGCCGATTCCGCCATCCCCCTGATTCATCAGGTGCGCGCAACCGCAAGCGACCAAGGCCGCCTGCGCCGTCACCTGTGCCTGGAGCCTACGGCCATCATGAAAGCCATCGATATGAAGGACTTCGGCGACGCCGACGTCCTGCAATTGCACGACGTTGCCGATCCTGTCCTGCGTCCGCATGACCTGCTGGTACGCAACCGCGCCGCCGGCGTCAATCGTGCCGACCTCAATCAGCGGCGCGGTGCCTACGGCCGGGCCGACTTCGGTGATTCCACCTTGATGGGGCTGGAAATCGCCGGCGAGGTGATCGCCGTCGGCGACCAGGTGCAAGGCTACCGGGCGGGTGACCGCGTGATGGGTATCGTCGGCGGCGGTGGCTATGCCGAAGTGGCGCGTATCGACTACCGCATGGCCATGCCTGTGCCGTTCAGCCTGGACGCCAGCCAGGCCGGTGCCATTCCGGAAGTGTTCGTCACCGCCCACGAAGCCTTGTTGCACCTGGGCCAGCTCGAACCCCACGAAAAAGCCTTGATCCATGCGGGCGCCAGCGGAGTGGGTTCGGCCGCCATCCAGCTGGCCCGCGCCTTGGGTGCCACGGTGTATGCCACGGCCGACGGCGCCAAGGCGCAACGCGTGCGCGAGTTCGGCGCCGAACTGGTGATCGATTACAAGAACGATGACTATGCCGACGCCGTGGCACGCGCGACTGGCGGGCGTGGCGTGGATGTGATTGTGGACTTCGTCGGCGCGCCCTATCTGGAACGCAACGTTCGCAGCCTGGCCGATGGCGGACGCCTGGTGCAAGTGGGGCTGATGGGCGGCAAGTCCGCCACCCTGCCCATGGACCGGCTGCTGTTCGGCCATCTGCGGATCATGGGCACGGTCATGAAATCGCGCCCCCCGGAAGTGAAACAAGCCATGGTGCGGCGCTTCCGCGAGCGCTGGCTGGACGCCTTCGCGCGCGGCGACCTCAAGCCCATCGTCGACAGCGTGTTTCCCTTGGCGCAAGCCGCCGAAGCACATCGCCGCATGGAGTCGAATCAGAACATCGGCAAGATCATCCTGGCTTGCTGAAGCCATGGGGCCACGTTGCCTTGGGTCAGGACCACGGCGGCGGCGTCCGCCTTTACTCCGGTCGAATGTTGGCGTCGTGCGCCACCTTCTGCCACTTGACCATCTCCGACTGGATGAAATCGGCGAAGTATTGCGGCGATTGGGTCACGGGCTCGATTCCCATCTGCGCCAGGTTCTGCTTCACGTCGGGCGCGGACAAGGCCTTGTTGATCTCGGCATTCAGCTTGTTGATGACGGCGGGCGGGGTCCCGGCGGGGGCCAGCACGCCCCCCCAGGTGCTGGTGTCATAGCCGGGCAGGCCAGCCTCGGCCATGGTCGGCACATCCGGATAGGACGCCGCGCGGTGCGTGGTGGTGACCGCTAACGGCCGCACCGAATGGCCCGAGACCGGGGCATGCAAAGCAGCCAAGGTATCGAACATCATGGACACGCGGCCGCTGGTCAGGTCCGGATGCGCCGCCGTGCTGCCCTTGTAAGGCACGTGCACCATGTCCAGCCCGGCCATGCTCTTGAACAGCTCACCGGAGAAATGCGGCGCGCCGCCAGGGCCGCTGGACGCGAAGGTCAGCTCATGAGGATGCGCCTTGCCGTACGCGATCAGCTCCTGCACGCTCTTGACCGGCAGGCTGGGGGTCACCACCAGCATCAGCGGCACCGAGTGCGTCATCGCCACCGGTGCGAAGCTTTTCACCGTGTCGTAGGGCAGCTTGAACATGGACGGGTTGATGGCGTGCGAACTGGCCGCCAGCACCAGGGTGTAGCCGTCCGGCGCGGCCTTGGCGACGTAGTCCTCGCCTATCGTGCCGGTGGCGCCCGGCTTGTTGGTAACGACGACCGACTGGCCCATGGACAGGCTCATCTTCTGGCCGATCAGGCGCGCGACGATATCGATGGCACCCCCAGGCGAAGCGGGGATGATGATGGTGATGGGGTGATCGGGATAAGCACCGGCCGCGAGGACCGGCGTTGCCGCCAGCGTTGCCAGCAACGCTGCCAAGCCGTGGGACAGACGCTGCAGCGTCGAACGAGCTTGTGCCATGGTTAGTCTCCTCTGTGTTGTTTGTATACTAAAATACTAAAATATTAGTTGGCAGACAGCAAGCCGGCCTTTCCCGCCTTTCCCGCCTTTCCCGCCTTTCCCGCCTTTCCCGCCTTTCCCGCCTTTCCCGCCTTTCCCGCCTTGCTGCCTTGCTGCTTGAACCGCTGCGCGCTTGCCCACCTGCCTCTGCCCGCTCGGGCCGTCGACGCTGCTCGGCGTGGTCCGGCCCTACGCGCCGCTAATCTTCGTCGGCGCTGCCTGGCATATCACCACCGCTCGCGATACGGCCGGTATCCAACCACCAGTACCGTTCCGGCGCCTCGATGCCGGCACCCGGCGTGTTGATGCCGATCGCCCGCAACTGGCTGGCATAGGCCTGGATGGCAAGGCGTTTGCGCCGAGGATCGCCGCGCCCGGCGCATTCAATCGGGGTGGCGTGGATGCGCCGGCGCGCCAGTCTTCCCAGCACGCGCTGCAGGACCCCCGCCCGATAGCGATAGAGCTCATCCTCATAACCCAGCCACAATAAGCGTGGCCTATGCGGCAGCAGCAACAACGCCGCTTCCCGCACCCGCTCGTGGTCGCAATGGTGCAAGCCCAACGGCAGCGCGACCACATCCGGCATATAAGCATCGATGGTCCGGGCCAGCGCCTTCGCCAGGCGTTCCCGCCCCGGTAGCGGCGCGTACTGGCTGTCCAGGAAAGGCAGATGTTCAGCCTCGGCACCCAATATCGCCATTGCCCGCGCGTCCTCGGCCAGGCGTGCGCGCATCGCGGCATGGCTATCGTCGAACCCGCAATCCCGATCCCATTTCGTCAAGACCGGCTTGCCCGCCGGCATCCCGGTATAGACCGTCACCACGCGAGCACTAACCGCCGCCGTCAGCAGCACGCCACACCCCAGCGCCCCATCATCCAGATGTGGAGAGATCACCAGCAGCCGCCCGGCATCGAACATGGCGCGCATACATCGGCCTCAAGCCGCGGCGCCGGGGACGGCAGCCGCACCGTCATCCCTGCCGCCCTCGTCATTCCTGCCGTGACCTCGGCAGACACTGTCAACTTGCCCCCACCCCCCACCTCCCCCGCCGGCCAGGCCGATGACGAAATCGGCGAACCCGCCCCGGGCACGCGCCGCTTTGCGGGCGCTGGTGACCACGCGCGGCAGGGCGCTCCATGTAATCGCGGCGCCACTGGCCATCAAGGCCCGCACCAGTGCGACGTCTTCGCCCAAAGCCAGGCCGCGGAAGCCGCCCGCCGCGACATACGCGGGTGAACTGACCCCCAGGTTGGCACCGTGCACGTGCCGGTGACCGTCCTGGTGCCGGTAATGCGCCAGATAGCGCAGCCGCACGGTATCGGTATGCTCCGACCAATCTTCCACCGTCACGCAACCGCACACCGCATCGCAACGCAGGGAAAGCTGATCCGCCAGCCAACGCTCATCCACCACGGAATCGGCATCGGTGAAGGCCAGCCAACGCGCGCCGGCCGCCAGCAAATGCGCCGCGCCATGGCAACGCGCCACCCCGACATTGCGCGCCTCGATGGTCAACCCGGTAACCGGCCTGGCCATGACGACTTGCGCCGACATGTCCTGGCAAGCATCCATGACCACCACGATGCGCACGTGCTCGCCGTTCAGGTCGGCATGTGACGCAGCGCGCAGCAGCGCATCCAGGCAGGCCGCCAGACAGGCTTCTTCGTTATGCGCGGGAACGACGATGCCTATCATGCCAAGCCCTCCTTGCACGCCAGCGATGCGGGATCGCGGCTCCACACCTGCAACAGGAAATCCTGCTCCGCATGGTCCGCCAAAGGATGGAGGGCCGGCTGGCGTGCGATGGCACCATGCACCACATGGGTATCCAGGCGACGCTCCCCGAAGGGATGCAGCCAATGGCAGGCCACGATCGTGCCGCCGGGCGCCAGGCTGGCAACGGCGCGCGCCGCCATGCAATCCCACGCCAGCGCGTCGAAGTAGTAACCCAGTTCGCTTAACACGATGAGGTCGAAGGCGTGGCGGTCCGCGACGGGCCAGTCCTCCGGCAATACCGCTCGCGCCAACGTGACATTGCGCACGCCGGCGCGGTCCAAGCGGACGCGCGCCGCGTTCAGCGCCTGCTGGCTGAGGTCGGTGGCGAAAACGTGATCGGCCCGTTGCGCCAGCGCCTGCGTCAGCACACCGTTCGCGCAGCCGGGCTCGTACACGCGGCCCAGTCGCGCGCTGGGCAAGCAGGCCAACAGCAGGGCGCGCTTGCGCGCTTCATACCAATGCGTGGACACGCCCCAGGGATCATCCTGTTGCGCATAGAGCTGCTCGAAGTAAGCCGTATCTACAGCTGCCATGCTTGCTCCGCCGAAGTGAGTCGCGCGACGCCTTGCCCCAATTGCGCCAGGTCGCGTTCGGCGTGGCTCTGGCGCAGGAAGACAGGCAGATCCGCGTAGCGGCGCGCCAGCGCGGCATCACGGCAGAAGGGGGCCGGCCCCAAAGCCTTGCCGGCGGCGTCGAGCACAGTCAAGGCCGTCGCTTCGGCGGCCGCGCGTACGCGCAGGGCAAGCGCCTGCGCATCAGCCCCCCGATCCGCATCGATCGTGCGAGCGGCCGTGCGCAGCAAGCCCGCGGTCTGATGCAGGGTCACATCGGTACGCCCCAGATGCGCCTGCGCATGCGGCTCGGCGCGGCGCGCCTGCGCGGCCGCCAGCGTGCGTGCCAAAGGCAGCGCGGCGCCATACCAGCAGGCCGCGATGCCGGCACCGCCATGCCAGAAGCCAGGACGCGAAACATAGGCGCCCGGCGCGCCGACCGGCCAGGCGGGCGTGGCATCGAAGCACACGTCGACACTGCCGGTGCCGGCCATGCCGACGGCGTGCCAACCTTCGTCGGTCACGCGCGTGCCGGGTGCCTGCAGGCATACCGCGGCCAGCGCCGCCTCGCCCGCTTCATTGAAATAGGTCACCAGCGCATGCGTGACCCAGGCAGCACCGGAACACCAGGCTTTGCGTCCAGTGAGCGCGATGCCCTCGGCCCGTGCCACGCCATCGACGCGCGCGTCCGGCGGCTGGGCCGCCCATACGGCCCAGATGGGCACGCCCTGGACCTGGGCGCGCGCCATCCGGTCGATGCGGCCTTGTGGATCGAGTTCCGCCAGAATGGCGACGGCATCGGTATGGCCTTCGTACAGCTTGATGGCCGCAACATCCAGGGCGGCCACCTCGGCCAGGACGCGCCAGCGCGCCAGCGTGCAGCCCGCCCCCGGCAGCGGCAGGTCTCCCACCGCGCTGACGAGTGCGCGCAAGCTGCCCGCAGGGTCGGCGGGCGACCAAGTCAGTGATGGTGAGAGCGGTGCAAGCGCGCTTGCCGTTGCGGGGGGTGGGACCACGTGAGTTCTCCTCTTGGAGCCAGCCCAAAGCAATCTGCGTGCCCACTTTTGGGAAAAACACGTTTTGATATTTTGGTTACCAACAGATCATTTCAGTAATTAAGCCCGCTGAGGCAGGCGGGGCGCGGCTCTTAGGCCTGTCAGGCATGCGCGTGAAATCCGTTTGGGGGTGCTGCGCTGTCCCACACGCTACATATGGGGGACGGCATTGGCATAATCCGATCGCGGCGGATGCGCCGTGCGGGTCCCTGCGGATTGCCGGGATGACCGTCAATGGCGACGGGCCTTCAATGGCTGTCGTGGCCGTCAATGGCAACAGGCTGTCGCGGGGCTGCCGTGGCCGCCACCTGAGAGAAGAACCATGAGATGGTTGCTGGCGTTCCTGGGTTTTGTTTTCGGCGCGGGACTGGCCGAGAGCTATGACCTGCCTGTCCTGGAGCTGGCCCTGCTTTGCACGGTCGCCGGCTTCTTTCTACCTCATTTGATCAAGCGTAAGCCAGGCGCCGGAGCCGCCGGTGCAGCAGGGTACGGACAGCAGACGGCGAATCTGCCTTTGCCGGAACGCGTGCTGCGCCTGGAGCGGGAAGTGACGCTGTTGCGGTCGGAGTTGGCGCAGCTGAAGACGCGCGTACCCGCGGCCGAGGGCGTGGCCGGCATGGGCATGGATACGGCAGCGGACACCGCCATGGCGACGGATCGCGCGGACAAGGGCATCCCCGGCGCTCTCGCGGCAGGCGCCCCGGCGCTGCGAACCTCGGCGGACACCGCCGAAGACGACGCGCTGCCGACCAGTGCGGATGCGCAAATATTCCCCTCCGCGACGCCCGCGCCGCGTCCCACGCCGCACGCGGATACAGGCGCCGACGACGACGATTTCGATCTGGACAGGTACTTCGATACGCCCCCCGCATCCGCCTCGGCGAACGCCGGTGCAACCGCGCACGCAGCCGCGTCCGCTACCCGCGTCGCCACTGCCACCACCACCGCCAGCGCAGCTACCCCCCGCGAGCCCGATGCCGTGGAACGCGGCGTAGCCGCCATCCGCGCGTGGCTGCTGGGCGGCAATACGGTCGTACGGGTGGGCATGATCGTGCTGTTCTTCGGCATCGCCTTCCTGCTGAAGTACGCCGCCGACAACGACATGTTCCCGGTCGAATTCCGCCTGGCCGGCGTGGCGGGCGCGGCTATCGCCCTGCTGGCCGTCGGCTGGCGGCTGCGTAACCAGCGCCATGCCTATGGCCTGGTGCTGCAAGGCGGCGGCATCGGCATTCTTTACCTGACTGTCTTCGCCGCGACCCGGCTTTACGCATTGCTGCCGACCAGCGCATCCCTGCCCCTGATGATCGTCATCTGCGTATTGAGCGCCCTGTTGGCGTTGCGGCAGAACGCGGCCGTGCTGGCCTTCATGGGCAGCGCCGGCGGCTTCCTGGCACCGGTGCTGCTGTCGACCGGCGGCGGCAACCACGTCACGCTGTTCAGCTATTACGCCCTGCTCAACGCCGGCATCCTGGCGATCGCATGGTTCAAGGCCTGGCGCTCGCTGAATCTGCTGGGCTTCGTCTTCACCTTCGGCATCGGCGCCTTGTGGGGTGCGTCCGCGTATCAACCGGCACTGTTCGCCAGCACCGAGCCCTTCCTGCTGCTCTTTTTCCTGATGTACGTGGGCATCGCCCTGCTCTACGCCCTGCGCCGCGACCTGGCCCTGCTGCATTACGTCGATGGCACGCTGGTGTTCGGTACCCCCTTGGTGGCCATCCTGCTGCAGGCCGCCCTGGTACAAGGCAAGGAATTCGCGCTGGCGTATAGCGCGCTGGCGCTGTCTGCCTTCTATCTGCTGCTGGCCGCCTGGCTGCGGCGCGGCCATGCCCGCCTGGCGCTGCTGTTCGAAGCCATGCTGGCTGTGTCCGTGATTTTTGCCACCCTGGCCGTGCCCTTGGCCTTCACCGGACCCACCACCAGCGCCATATGGGCGGTCGAAGGCGCGGCCATCGTGTGGATCAGCGTGCGCCAGCGCCGCCTGTTGGCACTTGGCTTCGGCCTGCTGCTGCAAGTGGCCGCGGCGTTGGTGTTCGCCGGCGTGCAAGCGGAAGTCCTCTTCCGTGGCAGCGTGCCGCGGTTGCCCGTGCTCAATGGCGCCTATATCGGCAAGGTCCTGATCGCCTTGGCGGCGCTGTTCACCGCCTGGCAATTGAATTCGCGCGGATCAGCGCGCAGGCCCGCGGCGGCGGCCTGGCGGCATGAGCTGCCCGGCGTCGGCGTGGCGATGGCCGTGTGGGGCCTGCTGTGGTGGACCTGCGCCGGTCTGTACGAGATCCACGGCTATTTCGCCTCCGTGCCTTATGTCGCCTATCCCGACGCTTATCCCGACGCCTATCCCAACGCCTACCTCGGTGCCGGTTGGCGGTCCGCATTGAACGCCGACGTGCTGTTCCTGCTGCTGACGGCGTGGCTGGCGCATGCCCTGCGCCGCGTGCTGGACTGGCCGCTGGCACGCTGGCCTGGCGTCGCGCTGCCGCCGGCGCTGGCCGCCATTGGCGCCCTGGCCAGCCTGGCCGGTGCACCGCTGTCCAACGTGCTGGCGCTGCCTTTGGGGCTGGCCTTGTCATGGCTACTGCTCTATCGGGAACGGGATGATTTCTCAACCCGCCTGTTGGACGCGCTGCACACCTTGTCGTTCTGGACGCTGTGCGCCCTGCTGACGGTGGAAGGCTATGTGCGGCTGGGCGACTGGGTGCCGGAGGGCGCCTGGCAATGGAGTGCCTGGGCTTACGGCTATGGCCTGATGCTGCTGTTGCTGGCCGGCCCCGGCGCGCGTCTGGCCTGGCCCGTGCGGCGGCATGCGCACGCTTACCTGATCTGGGGCGCCACGCCCTTGGCGGTGCTGTTGTGGGGCTGGAGTCTGCTCAGCGTCTTCAGCAATGGCGATGCCGCGCCGCTGTTCTACCTGCCCGTGCTCAATCCGCTGGACATCGCGATCCTGCTGGCGGCACTGGCCGGCGTGGTGTGGGTCAGGCGACTGGATGCCTTGGGCTTGCGTCCGGCGGGCAAGGCCTGCAGCAAGGACAGTCCGCTGCCGCGCACGCTAGCCGCGCTCACCGGCTTCGTGTGGATCAATGCCATGCTGCTGCGCACACTGCATCACTGGACGGGCGTAGCCTATGACCTCGATGCCTTGAGCGCGTCGACCCTGGTACAGGCGGCGGTTTCGGTGTTCTGGACGGTGTGCGCCCTGGCCACCATGATTCTTGCCACGCGCCGCGGCAGCCGGCCGCTGTGGTTCACCGGCGCGGCCCTGCTGGGCATCACGGTGGTCAAGCTGTTCCTGTTCGATCTGTCCTACCTGTCGGGGATCTCACGCATCGTCGCCTTCATCGGCATCGGTCTGCTGCTGCTCCTGATCGGCTATTTCTCGCCCCTGCCGCCTCGCAAGGCCGGGGCCACGGAGGATGCGTCATGATTCCGTCGCCCGTATTGCCCGGCGCGCGCACTCGGCTGGTGACCCACGCCGTCAGGGGAGCTGCCGCACGGTCTGCCGTGGGGTCTGCCGTGGGGTCTGGCGTGGGGCCTGCCGCACGGTCTGCCGTGGGGATTGTTGTCAAGGCTGTTTCCGTGGCTGCCTTCGCGGCGGTCCTCGGGGCCGCTTCCGCCGTGGCAGCCCCCGCGCAATCGCCCTCGTCCGCCACCGCCGTGACGGTGCAGCGCTATGCGCTGGAGCCGCTTGCCAGTGCCGCCTACTACCAGATCACCTTGAACGACGCCATCTACGCGGCCAGCCGCCGCGGCGATCTCAGCGACCTGCGTATCCTGAACAGCGCCGGCGAACCGGTGCCCCACAGCTTCGACAATGCCATCGCGGCAGCCCGCCCCGCGACCTTGCGGCCGGTACGCTGGTTTCCCTTGCCCGCCACTGGCGACCAGAATACGGCGGACAGCGGGCTCAACGTCACCATCGGTCCGGATGGCGCCCTGCGCGCGGCGTCCCGACCACCGGCTGCCGCGACGCGCGCCGGCGACATCATCGATCTGGGCGCGAATGGCGCGCCACTCACCGCGCTGTTGATCCATCTGCAGGACAAATCATGGCAAGGCCGGGTCAATATTTCCGTCAGTGCGGACCTGCGTGAATGGACGCCGGTGATCCAGGCGCCATTGCTGAAGACCGGCAGCGGCGATGCCACGCTGGCGCAGGAACGAGTGGAACTGGATGGACTGCGCGCACGCTATGTGCGCCTGCGCTGGCCGGATGGTACGCCGACGCTGGCCGGCATCGATGCCGAATCCGTGCCAGTGGATGCCACGCCGCCGACCCGCGCATGGCGCGGCGGCATCGCCACGCAAGCCGGCGCGAGCGCGGGTGAATATCTGTTCGATACCGGTGGAGCGTATCCCGTGGACCGCGTCCAATTCGAGCTGCCGCAGGCCAATACGGTGGCGCGCGGCCAGCTCTATTCGCGCGCCGATGCGCAAGCACCGTGGCGCATGGTGGCCGAGGGGCAGTTATTGCGCTTGCAGGCCGCGCCGGTCAGCAGCCCGGACATCGGCGGATCGGATACCCCGCAAGTGAACATGTCCACGGGTGAACAGCGCAATCCCCCCTGGGCCGTACAGCCCGATACCGACCGGCACTGGCGCCTGACGGTGGATACCCGCAGCGGCGGCCTGGGCAGCGGCCTGCCCACGGTCGACCTGGGCTGGCGGCCCACGGTCATTACCTTCGTGGCGCGCGGCGCCGGCCCCTTCGTGCTGGCCGTGGGCAATCCCAATTGGGAACCGGCGGCGGTACCTCTCGCCGATCTGATGGCAGCGGACGCCGGCGTGCCCCAGCAGGCTCGCATAGGCCGGCAACTGGCGCCCATGCCGGCCGCCGTAGCGGCACGCACGGACGACCCCGGTGCCCGCAGACGCTATGTGCTGTGGACCGTCCTGATCGCCGCCGTCGCCGTATTGGGCTGCATGGCCTGGCGCTTGTTTCGCGCCCCGCCGCATGCTTGATTTTCCGCAGTGGGCGCTTGCCTGGGGCTGCCGCCCTTGCAGGCCCCGCTCCGGCTGCGCCCTGCCCCCCCTCGCGGGCATTCGACATCCAACTACGATTTGTCTCATTTACAAGGGATTTGAATTCTGCTGACATAGCGGGCAGCCCGACGGGCCGCCACGCGGGGCCATTCCAGCGTGGGTCGCGCACCAATAACAACCCTCCTATCCGGACACCGCGTGCCTGAAAGCAAACCATTCAAGCGCAGACTTTGGAGCGCGGCGCTGACGATACTGGGCACGCTGGCGCCCATTCTTCTCATCCTGCCCCTGGTCGCCACCGAAGCGCGCCACCAGGCGCAGAACGAAGCCAGCATCACCGCGGCGGTGGTCCGCAAGCAGATCGAGAACATCCTGATGCACGCCGAGGATGCAACCCGCACCCTCGCCACCACCTCCCTCGGCCATCCCTGCGAAGAGGTCAGAAGCAATCTCACTCGCATGGGCACGCTGCGGCCCTACTTCCGCTCGCTGAGCCTGGTCAAGGACAACCAGGTCTATTGCTGGTCGATTTATACGGATGTGACGACGCCCTTGTATGCGATATCTTCGGAAGGAGAGATCGGCCCTGGGTTGACCATCACGCCGGTACCCGGCACCTTGCTGGTACCGGACCGGCCCGCCGTCCAGGTTTCCTATGGCTTGAGCGCCGGCCAGGGTGCCGTGGCTTTCGTCGACGCCCAGTATCTTTATGATCTCAAGAGCGCCGCGGCGCGCGATGGACTGTATGACATCGAGATCCTGCTGGGCAAACGCCGCCTGCCCCTGCTGGATGCCGGCGAACGCGAGCGCCCCGCGCACGACGTCAACGACGAAACCGAGGTCTCCGCGTCCGGCAGCTACGCGGCGGAGGTGCGCGTCACTGTTCTCAAGCACCAGATCGACTCGTTCCGGCGCGATATCTGGCACAACTACTTCGCCTTCCTGGTCCTGGCCTGCCTGTTGAGCGGCTATCTGACGCGCCGCTATTTCGACCGCCGCGTAACCCTGGCCGCCGATATGCGCAAAGGCATACGCAACGGCGAATTCCATCTGGTGTATCAGCCTGTGATCGACCTGAAGACTGGGGCGTTCTCCGGCGTCGAGGCCTTGCTGCGCTGGAACCATCCCTCCACCGGACCGATACGGCCCGATCTCTTCATCCCCGTGGCTGAGGAGACAGGCATGATCACGGAACTGACCCGCCACATCTTCGCCATGGCGGCCGCCGATCTGCGGGCGCTGGGCCTGCCGCCGCATGCCCACCTGGGACTCAACGTCTGCGCGCAGCACATGTCCCGGGCCGATTTCGTCGACGACGTCCAAGCGCTGCTGCAGCACCTGGAGCGGCCCGGGCAAGGCGGGCCGGTCACGCTGGTGCTGGAAGTCACCGAGCGCGCGGCGTTGCCGGATTCCGACGTGGTGCGCGCCAATATGCGGCGCTTGCGCGAACGGGGCGTGCGCTGGGCCATCGATGATTTCGGCACGGGGCATAGTTCGCTGGCTTACATCGAACAGCTGGATGCCGACTATCTGAAGATAGACCGCGCCTTTGTCAACAGCGCGGGGACCGACGCGGTGTCGGCCGTGGTCCTGGAAACCATCATCAGCCTGGCGCGCAAGCTGGATCTGGAGATGGTGGCCGAAGGCGTGGAGACCGTGGAGCAGTCGGACTACCTGCGCGCACATGGCGTGCAATTCGGCCAGGGCTATTTCTATGCCCGGCCGATGCGGGCGCATGACCTCACCGCGTGGCGCCAGACCTTCGTGCTGAAGAACCGGGAAGCCGACGAGGAGCCGGTGATCGCCTGATGCAGCGCTCGGGTCGGCTCGGGTCGGCTCGGCTCGGCTCGGCTCGGCTCGGCTCGGGTCAGCCCAACCGCAGCCGCATGAAGCTCGCGACGCTGGCCAGCGCCGCGAATGCCGCGCCCAGCCACAGCGCCAGCAAAGCCCCTTGCGCGGTCGACGCATGAAAGCAGGCCGCCACCAGCGCGGCGCCGGTGGACTGGCCCAGCAGGCGCACGGTACCGACCATGCCCGACGCGCCGCCGCTGCGGGCGGGCGGGGCGGACGTCATCAAGGCCCGCACATTGGGCGACTGGAAGAAGCCGAAGCCGGCACCGCACAGGGCCATGCGCCAGCAGATATCGAAGACGCCCGGGTTGGCCGGCAGTATGGCCAGCAGCACCATGCCCGCGGCCAGCACCGCCAAACCAACGCCCGCCAGCATGCCAGCCGAATAGCGGTCCGACAGGCGTCCGGCCACCGGTCCCAATGCCGCCACCAGCACGGGCCAGGGCGTGATCAGGAAACCCGTCTGCACCTGGGTATAGCCCATGGCGTTCTGCAGCAGGAACGGCAGGGACACGAAGGCCAGCGATTGCGTGGCGAAGGTGCATACCGAGGTCGCGGCCGACAGCGCGAACATTGGCCGCTTGAGCAGATCCACCGCCAGCAGCGGCGCCGGATGGCCGGCCTGGCGCCGCAGCAGGACCAGCAGGCAGACCAGCGCGGCGACGGCGCTGATGGCGATCATGCGGGGCGGTGCCACATGGGCGCCCTCGTTCAAGGCAAACACCAGCAGCGTCAGGAAACCGGCGGCGAACAGCGCGGCCACGCCATCGAAACGATGGCCGCTGCCGCTGTTGCCGGGCAAAGACAGCAAGCACAGCCGCAAGGCGACCAGGCCCACCGGCACGTTGATCAGGAACAGCCAATGCCAGCTGGCGACGGTCAGGATCAGGGACGCCACGGTCGGCCCGGCGGCGAAGGAAAATCCCACCACCAGGGAATTCAGTCCCACGCCGGCACCCAGCATGCGATCTGAATAGATATAGCGCAGCATGGCGATATTCACGGCCATCAGGCCCGCGCCGCCCAGCCCTTGCGCCACCCGCGCGGCCACCAGCCAGGGCAATGAGGGCGACAGGCCGCAGGCCAGCGAAGCGATGGTGAACAGCGCCATGCCGGCCACCATCACGCGCCGGTAGCCGATGATCTCGCCCAGCGAGGCCAGCGGCAGCAGAGCCCCGACCATGGCCAATTGATAGGCGCTGATGACCCAGATGGAATCGGCCTCGCTGACACCCAGATCGCGCGCCATCGCCGGCAGCGCAGTGTTGGCGATGGCCGTATCCAGGCTGGCCATGCAGACCCCCAGCATCACCGCCAGCGCGGCGCGGCGCCGATCCGCGGCCGGCAGGCCTTGTCCGATGGGTAGGGGATGTTGCAGAGAGAACGACAGGCGCGGCGCGGGCATGGAGGTACAGCTCGATGGGATGGCGGTCGGCGCCGGCCGCCTTGCACGGCCGGGCATGAGAAGCGGGTAACTGTGTACTCCCGCAACGTCGGCGCTGTCAAACCTGACAGGTCCCTTGCCATCCGCCCCTTATCGTTTTTGAGCTTACGTAGAGGGCTGCATGCGGCGCGTGTCCGCCGGGTTCCTGTTCGCTGGTTTCCTGCGCGCCGGTTCCTTGTTCGCCTGCTTGCCATAGCCGGTGGCTTCTTGCTTGTCTTCGGCGGCATCCTCATGGGCTTGCAAAAGACTGGTGCGCTGCGCGATCGCATCAGCGCCATTCTCGCGGAGTGCAAGCTCGATGTCGGGTTCGATATCGGCCGCGCGCCGATGGCTGGGGATCAGGCGCGATAGTGCTTGGCCCACTTGAACGACGACGCGGGCCACCGTGCCATAAGCGGCGATCACGCGACGCTTTACCGCGGCGGCCCCTGCGTTCAACCCGAGGCGTGCCCGTTCGGCCCGTCGTGCGAACCAGCCTTGCGGTTCGCGAGCCGGACCGGCCGGCCTGACATACATGGTATACGCGGCCGGCGCGCCATGCCCGGCATCCGTGGCAGACTCGGCATGCCCGACATACACGGCAAGCGCGGCATCCGATGGCGCCTGCGGTTCGACGAGCGGCCGCGGTTCCGACGTGTATGCGTCCCACGATGGCCACGATGCCCCCGATTCGAGAAGCGGTTGCACGGCTGGCGTGGGCGCGTTCGCCCGTTCGAACGGGCCCTCCGCATCCCAAACTCGCCAGCCGCTGCGCCCGCCGGCGGGATCGGCGCCCGCGCCCTTCGCCAAAGTCAACTCGTCGCAGATCAGCTGCCGCTTCGGTATAGTCGGTTCCTTCTCCGCCACATCGGCCGGCGCCGTTACACGCTCCGGCGCGGGCGTTACCCCTAATTCGGGCGTTACCTTTGGCTCCCGCGTTACCTTTGGTTCGGGCGTCACCTTTGGTTCGGGCGTCACCTTTGGTTCGGGCTTTGCCTCTGGCCAGGACGTTGCCTCAGGTTCGGAGGTTGCCTCAGGTCCGAAGGTTGCATCAGGTCCGAAGGTTGCCTCCCCTCGCAAGGGCCTGTCATTCGGCGGCAGCAGCGGCATGGCGGCGTTTACCTTCGCGGTGCTGCTTGGAGTCTTGGCATGTAGTTGCTTACCCATATTGATCCTGGCGCGACGATCCTGGCTCGCTTTCAGCACCAGCCTTCCCTTCCGCATCTCGGCACGCACCACGAGGACGTCGCCACGGCGACTCCAGGACGGGTCTACTTCCAACCAATTGCCGTCGTTAGCGAGGTTCTGGCCACCGGGCCTGATCATGCTGAAGCATTGCGACAATACCTCCGGATCGTCATAACAAGCGACGAAGTCGTCACACAGCATCACATATAGCATTTCGGATGCAAGCCGGTCGTTCAAGGACTGTGCCTCAGCGCGAACGCTAGCCGGACTCACTTCGCTCAGGGCGGAACCGAAGGCGGAGGCATCGGCCCCGGCGGCGAGCAGCATGATCATCTCCGTCGCCAGTTTCATCACCCCCTTACCATCGGCAGCGCGACCGCAGTCCGCCATCCTGTTTGCCAGGCCAACCAGATACTCTGCCAATGGCTGGCCGCCTTCCTGCCGGCCCCGCATCCTGGCTCTGAATTCATCGGTCACCCTTGCCACGGGCTCGCCAGGTCTGCCTTTAATCTGGGGAAGCACGCGTTCTGCCGGAGCAGCCTGAGAGGCGACTGCTCCGTTCGTCGCGCTCCCTCCTGACAGACTTACCGACGCCAGTCCCGGTATCACGACCGGTATCACGACCGGTATGTCGACCGTCTTCTTTTTCTTCTTCCGAAAGGAGGAAACCAATTTGGCAGGCAAAGACCGATTTTTCTGTCTCGCCGTGACCCTGGCCTCAGGGGAAAGAGCACAGGGCGGCGGCTCAGTTGCAGCAGTAGTAGCAGAAGAAGAAGAAGAAGAAGCTCCGGCAGCAATCGCGGGCAGGAAAGGAGCGAGGGGAGCGAGCGGTTTGGCAGACGCTGCGGTAGAAGCGGTGCTACCCCGGCTGCCTCCGCTACTTGAACTGCCCTCGGTAGTCACGCTACCCCCGCGTGACCGCGGGTCGGCGCCGCGCGATGGCATGAATCCAGGAAGATGCGGCATGTCCTGAGATACCGCGGAGGATTTCCGCCTGAAAGACTGCGACGCGCGGCTGATGCTTTTTCTCGCCCCCCTGAAGAAGCCGCTTTTTTTCTTGGCGACAACCGACTCCGGATTCGTCAAATCTTGATGACTTCCTGAGTTCGAACCAATCTTATCTGCACCCGCCATCCAACTCTCCTACGAACGTTTCCGACTAGGTAGCACGGCAACTTCGTAGGGTTCCAGCGCTGTTCCCATATGCGCGGATCATGGGATGGCGCCGCCGCTGCGCGGCGGACGTCTGCATCAATGCCGACGTATCACTTGTTTGTCGATGGCGTTCGGCGCAGCCAGCCCCTCAAACGCTCGGCCGTGAACCAGCGGCTTCGATCCGACGTTTCTGACTGCGCGACAGATGTCCGCTTATCACGCCCGGTCGTTGCAGGGGAAGTATTCTCGGAGGATCCGTGCTCGGCCGAAGCGCTCTCAGGCAAACCACGACGTTCTTTTGCGTAGCGTTCCAGCGCCTTGAAATAGCGCGGGACATCCAATGCCATGCTGCGCCCTTTCACACTCTTGTCTTGCAAAGGGCTCATCACATACTCGATGCATTCCAGTAATTGCGATGCGCCTGGCGGCAGCTTGGCATTCGAAGATGGCAAGTCTGATTTGAAGCCCGATTGCGAGTCTGATTTGAAGCTGGATCGCAAGCCGGAGTGCAAGCCTGATTGCAGCGACATTTGCGCGACCGACCTTTCGCGCTCCAACTTGTCGACCAGTGCCTCGCACAGTTTCTCGTATTCCCGCTCTATATGAGTCGTGCCCGCGCCGGCACTGGTTTCCTGTGCGATGGCAGCGGCGCGCAGCGCGTTGATGAGCTTGGTCAGGAGCTCCTGAGTCTCACGGCGCGCGTCATCCAACTCCGGGTGGTAGCGCGGCGAGATGATGGACGACCTTGCCCCCTCCAGCTTGTCGTGCATCTGGCTTGCCAGCATCGTGAGATATTCAGGCAAGGGCCGCCCTTCGATGCGCCAGGTTGGAAGCCGGCGGTCCGGGCTGGGAACCTGCGCGCCATCGGGTTTGCTGTGTGGCGCTTCCGTCCGCAAGCTGGCGCGTCGGGATGATGCGCAGACGGAGGAGAATCCAACATGATTGACGCGGTCTCCCAATATCGCACCTCCTCGGCTGGCGCGCTGTTTCCCCGGCATGGGGATGAATAGCGGCGTCGAGAAGGAGTCATCAACGTCTTTCGTTAGCGGTGCCAGGGCTTCGACGACAGTGACGGGGGACAGTCGATCAATCATGGCGTCCCCGACTCACGCCGCGCGGGCCAATACCGGCGGTGAAGCCAGCCCCGTGGCCTGACGCGCCTCATCCTCGGCCTGCACCAGATGGCTCATGAGCTCGAAAGTTTCCCGCTCGGCGGTCGGCATGTAGTCTCCCCCCTTCTGGCATTGAAGACCGAACGAGACGGCGGCCAGTTGTTCCTCGCTCAGCGTCTTCAGAATCTCCGCGATCTGAACCACGTGAAGAAACTCACGCAGAGGCTTCGAAGGGTGCACGTAGGATCCATTTTCCGCCTGCCCGCCATCGAGCTCATGAGCAGGTACGGATTCGGCGTACTGGTTCCAGACAGAGGTGCGCAAGAACAGGCCCCATCGCGCGACTGCCATGCGTGCCGAGCGAACCAGGCGGGTGTCTTCCCCCCGTGGGAAACCTGGAATTTCCCGCACGGCATCCCCCTCTGCGTCCAAGCCGGCCGCCTGGCGGTACAGGATCTCCAACGTCGCCAGTTCGTCGCCCGCCACTCTGCGGGCTCCGCCCGCGATCTCGCGAGCGTCAACGATCTCGGCATGCTGAGCGTCCGCTAGCTTTCGCCTCAAACGGGCGGCAGCGTCACTGCCGGCGCTGGCGCCGAGTTCATTCACGGCACGGGCCGCGGGTTCGCTGCCGGCGGCGTGTTGACTGCTTGGCCCCGGGCGCGACAGTGCAGCACGTACGCGCGCGACGAAGCGGGCCAACGCGGCACGTACGGCGGTCGCGCGGCGCTTTGCCGCGACGATGCTCGCGCGCACCCTGATGCGGCCTTTTCGCGACTTCTTCGCGAGCCTGGCACGCATGCCGCGTTTACCGGCACGCGCGGGCTGTGCCGCCTCCGGTGACCCCTGCGGCTCGCCCAATGGGCGCGCGGCGGGGGGACTCGCCCACGTCCTGCCTAAATAAGTCTCCAGATCCCGGATCTTCCAGAGACCCAGCCTGGCGATTGCCCCGAGGAGTCGGGCATCCGGCGGAGCCGACTGCTCAATGGCCAATTCGCGCTTCAGTTCGCTTACCTGCCGCTCCGCCGCTTTTGCCTGTGCCAGCCAGCTTTTCGCGCTTCCGGTCGTCGAGACCAGCAACTTCCTGTCGGGGGACGGCAGCTCGGCGATTGTGCGCACCACCTGCATTGCCTTGTCGGCCTGCTCCTGCCCGCGCGCGATGGCCGCGATCAGTTCCTCCTCCCTCGGCCTCGGCAGGAGCTTCTCCCGCCGCATCAAGGCGCGCACCTTCAGGACCTTTGCGTACTGAAGCCAGCTCATATCCATCTTTGACAGGTTATTGGCCTGCGCGTCGTTGGAACAGATCGGGAGGGCATACTGCGATGGTGTGGCCGAACCGTCGCCGGACGGCAGCCCTGGCGACGGCGCGCCTTCGGGACCTCCACGTTCAACGTCGGGAATGATCAGGGCGAAGCATTGCAACAGTGTCTCAGGATCGTCATAGCAAGCGACAAGTTCGTCGCACAACTTCATATAGGCGGACTTGAACTGAATCATCTTCTCGCCCCCGGCTTCCGGCCTGTCACTCGGGCCAGAGACGGGTATGTCGGTCACCTCGAAGTCGATCGCGTTGGCTGCTGCCACAAGCAGCCTGACTATCTCCGTCGTCAGCGCTCCCACGCCGTCTTCGTCGCCGGCCCGGCCACGGTCCGCCATCTTGTTCGCCAAATCGACCAGAACGCTCGCCAGCGGCTTTCCGGCTTCACGCAGGCAGCGCAGCCTGGTCGCAAGCGGGTCCGTGACCCTTGCTACGGGTTCGTTGAGCGCGCGCTCCATGGGTATCGCCGGCTTGTCGGCCGGTGATGCCGGTGATGCCGGTGATGCCGGTGTCGGGATTGCCTGCGCTACCGGTGTTCCAAGCGGTGAGTGCTGTTGCCGTGGCTGCCGCAGCTCGCTACTCGTACTGCCCCAGCTACTTGAGCTGCCCCGGCTGCTCACGCTGTCCTTGCTGCTCACGCTGGCCTGGCTACTCGTGCCGGCCTTGCTGTCCGGGCTGATTCCGCTGATCCCGCTGTCCTTGCTGCCCCCGCTAGCCTTACTGCTGCCGCTGCCCCGGCGTGACCTAGGCTCGGAGCCGTGAGACTGCCAGAACTCGTGCAGCTTGACAGGGATCTCGGCGGATGTCCGCTGGATGAACAAGGACGCGCGACTACATCTTTTCGTCACTCCGCGAACGAAGCTGCTTTTTTTCCTGTGAACGACGACCTCTGGCTCGCCCAAATTCTGAAGATTTCCTACGATCGCACCAACGGTACCCGGAACGGCCATCTATCTCTCCCACGAATAGTCTCGTTAGGTATCACTGCGGCTCCGAGGGTTCCAGCGATTTTTCCTATGCGTGGGTAGACCATGGGGCGGCCCGCGCCCAAAGGGAACTGGATCGAGCTTGCCATGACAGAGCTTGTCCACGTTTCAATGGAACGCAGCACCATGACCCCATCCCTATCTTCCAGCATGACCGGCGCGCGGGCGCACGGCCCCGACCCCATGATTACCGTGGCGTTTGCCGAATATTCCTTGCCGCCATCCTCGGCGCCGTCGTCGGCGTTGCCGTTTCGATCCGGCGAAAACAAGCGGCAACGTGCCCAGGATCTGACTGCATCGCGTCACCTGCACTCGTCAAGCGCGCAAACCACTACGTCATTGGCCGAGGGATTGCGCGGCGCCGTCCCCCTGGACACCCCGCGCAGCCTGCGGGCCAAAGTCGAGTTTGCCTTTGATGCCGCTATCGTTGCGCATGGCATCGAGGCTGCCGGCACCAGCTTGGACAAGAAGACCGCGGAGCTGGAAAAAATCGTAGCGGTCTTGACGAAGTGGCATACCCGGGACCTGGCCGAGTACATCGAATCGGAGCCAGCGAACGGTGCCGTCGCTACCAGTCGCTGGTCCGCCCAGGATCAAGCTTTCTACAAGCAAGTACTTAAAACCATGGGCAACAGCATCGCCATCATGGCCGAGCTGCTCATATCACCGCTCGAAGACATGGCGAACGATATCCTGGAGAGCGGCACCGGACACCCCCCCTCGCACGGCCTGATAAATGCGATACGAGCCAAGCTTGGCTCGCATCGCTACCACCAGGAACTCTACGAATGGGACCTGAAACGGGGCATTCTGCCCAATTTCGAAAAGGAACTCGACGAGCTCCTCACCGAGCAGAACCTGGATACCATCAAGGCGTTGGCGTTCGCCGCGCGCGTGGTCCAACCCGCGACGAACGCCGGCCCGCCGCCAAAAATCGTGCTACACCTGCAAGAACTCCTGCTAGCCAAGTGCGGCTACGCAATTTTTTGACGCTCCTAAACCGCGGGCGCCTGCGCGTCGAAACCGGTCTCTTCCAGCGGGAACAAGGGCCGGGCGCGCTTCGCGTAGGGGTAAATCGAATAGTCCGATGTCGTCACCCCCGGACTATCGATCTCCACCAGCCCCCCGGAGATAGGCACGAACACCGGCCGGCAATACATGCGCGATTTCAGCAGCAGGAAGCGCGCGCGGCGCGGATCCTGGCCGACGCTTTCGAACACGGCCAGATCCCACGGCTCGTGCGGCAACTCGGACACCACGACCACCGCCGCGCCCATGTCCAGCACCGCACAGCGGCCCATGCCCACGCGCATCCCCGTATAGGCCGGCCCCGTGATCACGTACTCGCCGTCGGTAATGGCTAGCACCACCCCACTGGCCTGCATGGGCTGGGCGTGGATGCCGATATTGTCCAGCGGCCGCTTATTGCCCAGGGCCAGCGTGACGCGCGCGCCCACGCCGGCCGCGGTCATGGCGGCTACGGCTTCCGGATCGCACAGCGGACCGGTCAGAATGCCTTCCATGCCCGCCGCCAGCGCGGCTTCCAATACCGCCGTGGTGTCGCACGTTCCGCCGGAATTACAGTTATCGCCATGGTCCAGCAGCAGAATGGGCTTGTCAGCGCCTTGCGCCAGCGCGGCTGCCTCGCGCAGCGAATCCGCCATCGGCGGGCTGCGGTAGACGAAGCCATCCCGATCATTCCAGATGGCGCCGGCCAGGCGCGCCGCCGTGCGGTCCGCCAGCGCGTGGTCGCCGTCAGCCACCACGATCACGCTGATGCAGGGCTTGGCGATATCGGCCAGGCCGAAACCGGCCAGGACCGACGCCGCGACCACGCCATCCCCGGCCGTTTCGGCCGCCTTGGCAGCGGTCACCGCCGCCAGCATGGCGCCCGTATCGGTGGCCGAACGCAGCGTATGCGTCATCAAGGGCAGCCGGCGCCAGGCCATGACCGGGCGGAAGCCGCCATCGATCATGCGCCACAGCAGCCGGCCCGCGTGCTCGCCCGTCTCGTACATGTCGACGTGCGGATAAGTCTTGAAGCTGACGATGACGTCGGCATTGTCGATGATGGCCGGTGTCACGTTGCCGTGCAGGTCCAGCGCCACGGCCAGGGGCACGCCCGGGGCCGCCTTGCGCACGCGCGCCAGCAGGTCGCCTTCGCCGTCATCGCTGTTCTGCGCCACCATGGCGCCATGCAGGTCCAGGAAGATGGCCTCGCAGCCGGGTACTGCTGCCAGAATGCGTTCGCACATGGCGTCATACGCGTCAGCGTGCACCGGTCCGCTGGGATTGGCCCACGCCGACAAGGGCGTGACCATCTGCGCCCCGCGTGCACGCGCCAGGTCGATGAAGGCCGACATCGCGGTACGGCCGCCGTCGTTGTCGCGCAGCGCATCCTCGCCGTACTGGGGGCCGCCGCGGCCGAAGGAAGCCAGCGGCGTGGGAACCGGCGAAAACGTATTGGTTTCGTGGTTCATGCGGGCAATCAGGACTTTCATGCAGCAGCTCCCTGGGACTGGGTTTCGACGGCACCCCGCGCCCCCGGCTGACCCGCGCCAGCCTGTCCCATGCCCGCCTTGCTCAACATGGCTTGCAGCAGCACGTTGCAGCCGGCTTCCAGGTGTTCCGGCTTGGCGTCCTCGATTTCGTTGTGGCTGATGCCGTCCTTGCAAGGCACGAAGATCATGGCCGTGGGGGCTACCCGCGCCAGGTACACCGCATCATGGCCAGCGCCGCTGACCACGTCCATGGCCGACAGCCCAAGGGCGCGCGCGCCCTCGCCCAGCATGCCGATCAACTCCGGCGCGAAAGCTTGCGGCGGGAAATACACCACCTCACGCAGATCCATGGTCACCCCACCGGGGATGGCCGCGATGCCTGTCCGCAAGGCAGCCGCCATGCGGTCCAGCGTGGCGTCATCGGCGGCGCGCAAATCCACCGTCATCTTCACCTGCCCAGGGATGACATTACGCGAATTGGGATAGGTGTCCAGGCAGCCCACCGTGCCGCGTGCGTGCGGCGCGTGGTCCAGCGCAATGCGGTTGACCAGCTTGACGGCATCGGCCGCCGCCAGCAGCGCATCGTGGCGCAACGCCATGGGCGTGGGGCCTGCATGCGCTTCCATGCCGGTGATGGTCAGGTCGTACCAGCGTTGCCCCAAGGCGCCCTGCACCAGCCCGATGACGATGTCCGCCGCCTCCAGTACCGGGCCTTGCTCGATGTGGGCCTCGAAGTAAGCGGCCACGGCCTGGCCCCCTACCGCGTCGGCACCGGCGTAGCCGATGTCCTGCAAGGCCTTGCGCACGCTGACACCGTCGCGGTCCACCGCGTCCA
Source organism: Bordetella sp. LUAb4 (assembly GCF_021325795.1). Classification (GTDB taxonomy): domain Bacteria; phylum Pseudomonadota; class Gammaproteobacteria; order Burkholderiales; family Burkholderiaceae_B; genus Bordetella_C. The sequence continues at coordinate 127,719 of NZ_JAHPZX010000008.1, forward strand.
GGGCATGATCCAGGGTGAATGCGCCTGCGTAGACGCCCGAGCCCATCATCACGGGCACGAAGCGCGAACCTTCCTCATTGGTCCAGACCGCCACTTCCAGCGGCGCCTCGGTCTGGATGCCATGATCGTGCAGCGTACGCAGGACTTCGATTCCCGCCAGCACCCCGTAATTACCGTCGAATTTGCCACCGGTGGGTTGCGTGTCGATATGGCTGCCGGCCATGACGGGAGGCAGGTCGGCACGGCGGCCGGGACGGCGCATGAACATATTGCCGATGGCGTCCACACGCACGTCGCAGCCCAGCTCGCGTGCCCAGCCGGCCACCAGATCGCGGCCCTGGCGGTCCAGATCGGTCAAGGCCAGCCGGCGCACGCCGCCTTTGTCCGTGGCGCCGATGCGCGCCAGCGCCATCAGCGATTCCCACAGGCGCGGGCCATTCACGCGCAGCGATTTGGTGTCGGGAAGAGAGGTATCCATGGTGTGCCTTCCTGAGAAAAAGTGAAACAAGGGCGTGTTGCGGCCCACGGCGGCCGGCTCAGGCCTTGCCTTGGACTTGCCTCGCCCGCCGCCCAGTTGTCGTCCGCTACGTCGATCGACGCATCGCTTCGGGCGTACAAAGCGCGCCGGCCAGCGGCATGGCGTTCATCCCACGCCCACGCCCAGATAACGATCCTTGATGCTCGCATCAGCCGCGAAGGCCGCATTATCGCCCTCGTAGACGATGGTCCCCTGTTCGATGATGTAGTGCCGGTCCGCCAGCTGCGTGCAGACCTCCAGGTTCTGCTCCACCAGCAGGATGGGGACACCTTCCTGCCGGATCAGCTTGAGCTGGGCAACGATCTCCTCGACGATGACCGGGGCCAGGCCCTCGACGGGTTCGTCCAGCATCAGCAGCCGTGGATGATTCATCAGCGCACGGCCGATGGCCAGCATCTGCTGCTCACCGCCCGATAACTGGGCGCCGCCGTTGCGGCGCCGTTCCTTCAGGCGCGGGAAGATGCGGTAGATGTCGGCCAACTGCCAGGGCGAACGCTTGCGCGCGCCCAACAACAGATTCTCCTCCACCGTCAGCAAGCGGAATATCCCCCGGTTCTCCGGCACCAGGCACAGCCCGCGGGCCGCCACCTTGTGCGCCGGCAGGCCGCCTACCGCCGTGCCGTCGAACACGATGTCGCCGCGCGCGGGGCGCAATGCACCCGCTATGGTGCGCAGCGTGGTCGACTTGCCCGCGCCGTTACGGCCCAGCAGGGTGACCAGCTCGCCCTCGCCGATCCGCAGGGATACGCCCTGCAGGATATGGCTCTTGCCGTAGTACGCGTGGACTTCGCGCAATTGCAGCTTGTCGCGGCTCGTCATGCGCGGCCTCCGGTAATCATATTGCCCAGGTAAGCCGCCCGCACCCGGTCATCGTCGCGGATGGCCGCCGGCGTGCCTTCCACCAGCACGCAGCCTTGCTGCATGACCGTCACCGTATCGGAGATGTCCATGACGATGTTCATATTGTGCTCGATCAGCAGCACCGTATGGTCGGCCGCCAGCCCGCGGATCAACGTCTTCATGCCGTCCAGGTCGTCGACCCCCATGCCGGACGTGGGCTCGTCGAGGAAGATGGCGCGCGGCCGCGCGGCCAGCGCCATGCCCACTTCCAGGCGGCGCTGCTGGCCGTGCGACAGCGCACCGGCGGCGGTGCCGGCGCGGGCGGTCAGGCCCAGGCGTTGCAGGATGGCATCGGCCAACTCGGCGATTTCGCGCCGCCGCCCCGGCGCATGCCACATATCGAAAGCGCCGGCGGGATGCGCGCCCTGCGCGGCCAGGCGCAGGTTTTCCCGCACGTCCAGATTGGCGAACAGGCTGGTCACCTGAAACGAGCGCGCGATACCCCGCCGCACGCGCACATTGTCCGGTTCATGCGTGACGTCATGGCCGGCGAACTGGATGGTGCCGGCGGTGATGGGCACGGTGCCCGTCAGCGTGTGGAACAGCGTGGTCTTGCCGGCGCCATTGGGACCGATGACCGAATGCACCGTGCCGGCACGCACGCGCAGGTCGACCCCGCCCAAGGCGGTGAACTTGCCATAGCGCTTGACTACGCCGCGGGCATCGAGCAATGGGGCGGCATTCATGTCGGCCTTGGCAGCGGCGGCGCTCCCCGGGGATGCCGTCGATGCCGTCGATGCCGTCGATGCCGTCGATGCCATTGCGCTGGCGCCGCTTGGATTGCTACTCATCGCTCACCCTCCGGCGCGCCCTCGGGTGCCGCCGTGGCGGCGCGGCCCCGCCGCATTGCGGTCCAGCCGCGTTGCAGCAGTCCCCACAGTCCCTTGTGCATGAACAGGCTGACGCCGATCAACAGCAGACCCAGCAGCAGGAGCCAGCGCGGCCACAGCGTCGACAGCCAGTCTGACATCAATACATAGAACGCCGCGCCCAGCACCGACGCGAACAGATTGCCGGTGCCGCCGATGACCGTCATCACCAGGATCATCTCGCTGGTGTGATATTCAATGTTCGACAGCGGCGCGATACCCGTCATCAAGGCATGGAAGGCACCTGCCAGCCCCGTCACCGCCCCCGACAAGGCAAACGCCGCCAGCTTGAAGCGCCGCGTGTCGTAGCCGACCGCACTGGCGCGCGTTTCGTTCTCGCGTATCGCCAGCAGGGTGCGGCCGAACACTGACGCCGTGACCCGCTGCAACAGCCAGAACACCACCAGGAAACACACCGCCACCAAGGTGTAGAAGCGCCAGGGCGTGTCCAGCGGCGTCAGTGTCATGCCGAACAGCGACAAGGGCGGCCGCGGGATATTCAACAGCCCATTGTCGCCGCCGGTCCAATCCGGCAGGCTGTAGGCCAGGAAATAGAACATCTGTGCGAACGCCAAGGTCAGCATGACGAAATACGTGCCCCGCTGCCGGATGGCGAACCATCCCACCAGGGCGGCCGTCAGCGCGCCGACCACCAGGGCCAGCAGCACCGACAGCGGCAGGCCCAGCCCCATGCGGGTCATCAATATGCCCAGGGTATAGCTGCCCATACCGAAGAAAATGCCCTGCCCGAACGACAGCAGCCCGGTATAACCCAGCAGCAGATTGCAGCCCAGCACCGCCAGGGCGTAGACAAGAACCTCTGTCGCCAGCGTGCCCGAGTTCAAGGTCAAGGGCAGGATCAACACCACCGCCAGCGCCAGCCACCAGCCCGGGTCCGCGAAGACATTCGCCAGCGGATACGCACGCCTGGATGCGTTCATCATCCTCTCCCCAGCAAGCCATGCGGGCGCAGCAGCAGCACCGCCGCCATGGCCACGTAGATCATCAGGCGCGCCCCTTCCGGCCACAGCGTGCTCATCACGCTTTGCACGATACCGATCAAGAGCCCTCCCACCAACGCGCCGGAGAAACTGCCCATGCCGCCGACCACCACGATGACGAAGGCCACGCCCAGCGCCTCCAGCCCCATGAAAGGGTCGACACCGCGAATCGGCGCCGCCAGCGCGCCCGCCAGCGCCGCGGTACCGGCGCCCAGCGCGAATACCAGGCCGAACACGCGAAACACATTGATCCCCAGCAAGGACACCATCTCCGCCGATTCGCTGCCCGCGCGCACCGCGCTGCCCAGGCGTGTGCCTTCCAGCAACCACCACAACAGCACAGCGAATACGGCCGTGAACGCGATGACGAACAACCGGTATTTGGGATAGATGAAGCCGCCCCACATGACCACGCCCTGCAAGGCGGTCGGCGTGGCGACGTTGTCGCCCAGCGGCCCCCAGATCAGGATCACCACTTCCTGCAGCACCAGTGCCACCCCCACGGTGATGAGGATGTGGAACTCGTGCGGCCGGTCGTAGACCCGGCGCAACAGTGTGCGCTCGGCCAACCAAGCCAGCAAGGCCACCACCAGCGGCACCACGATCAGCGCCAGCCAGAAGTTCAAGCCCCAGGCCACCGCCTGGTAGCAGAAATAAGCGCCCAGCAGATAGAAGGCGCCATGGGCGAAGTTGACGAAGCGCAGCAGCCCGAAAATGATGGACAGGCCGACGGCCAACAGGAAATACAGCATACCCACGCCGACCCCGTTGACCACCTGCAGCAGGTAAACATTCACAACTTGCAGCCGGTCTGCGCCACGGGCAGGAAGGATTTACCGAAGCTGAGGATGTCGGCGTAGTCGTCCTTGTCCTTCATCGCCGACTTGGCCTTGCCCTTGAGCAGGTAGTAGTTCTTTAGCACCTGATGGTCCTCGGGACGGATTTCCTCGTCGCCGGTCAGACCCGTGAACTTCATGCCTTCCAGCACCGGAATGACCTTGGCCGGATCATCGGAACCCGCCTTGATGATGGCGTCGATGAAGATCTTGGTGCAGATGTAGGAGCCCGCCAGGCTGTAATTGGGATTGAACTTGAACATCTGCTGGGTGCGTTGGACCAGGTCCTTGTTGCCGGGCGAGTCGATGCCGTGCCAGTACTGCGCGCCGAAGTACACGCCCTCGCACAGATCGGCGCCCAGCGATTCGAATTGCTCCAGCCCGGAGGCCCACGCCATCAGGATGGTGGTGTTCTGCTTCATGCCGAAGCTGACCGCCTGGCGCAGCGCGTCCGAGGACTGCGAGCCGAAGTTCAGCAACAGCAGGACGTCAGGCTTGGCCGCCATGGCATTGGTGAGATAGCCGCTGAACTCTTTTTCCGCCAGCGAGTGGTAGCTGTTGCCGACGTGCTCGATGCCTTTTTCCTTGAAGATATTCTTCGCGGCGTTCAGCAGGCCGTCGCCGAACACGTATTGCGGTGTGATCGTGTACCAGCGCTTGGCCTTGGGCATCTGCTCGATCAGCGGGCGCACCGTGCGTTCGATGGCGCCGAAGGTGGGCACGGACCAGCGGAAGGTCGACTTGTTGCAGTCGGCACCCGTGATCTCGTCGGCCCCGGCGGTGGTGATGAAGAGTGCATTGTTCTTCTGCGCTTCCTTGGCCATGGCCAGGGCTTCGGACGACAGGATGCCGCCGGCGAAATAACGCGCGTTCTTCTGCTGCACCAGTTCCTGCAGCTTGCGCACGGCGGTCGCGGGCTTGGCTTCGGTATCCAGCAGCGTATAGGCCAGCGGCTTGCCCAGGGCCTTGCCGTATTGCTCGATCGCCAGCTTCATGCCCAGGTCCGCGTACTTGCCGTTGGCGGCGAAGGCGCCGGACATCGGAACGGGACAGCCAAACTGGATGGTTTCACCCGCGGCCTGCGCCAGGGCTGAACGCAGGGAGAGCGAGGCCGGCGCGGCGGCGGCCAAGGCGGCCATTTTCAACAGTTCACGGCGATTCAAGGTATTCCCCTAGGCTGGCGCCGGCGCGATCGGCGCCGGCGGTGCTGCATGGAAAGACGGGCGCGTCCGTACGTTGCGGCGCGCTCGCGAGCGGAATCCGCGCAAGCCGCGGGTAAGGCCGGCGTTGCGCGAAAGGGTATTCGTATCTATCGCTATTTATCATGATAAATACGATGGAATTGATAATATAGAAGCGTCAATTTCGCCGTCAACCAGACGCGCATCAGGTTAAACCCTGGGCTGCGGCCTCGTCGACCCGAACAGAAAAGGGGGAGCAGTAGAACATGGCCCGAGCCGCAGAAGGCAATCCCGCAGTCAAGCCACCCCGCGCACGGACCGCGCGGCCCAAGCGCGCCGACCTGGTGGCCGAGGAAATCAAGCGCCTGATCACCGACCGCGACCTGCGTCCGGGCGACAAGCTGCCTCGCGAAAGCGAGCTGCAGGAGATGTTCGCCGTCAGCAAGAGCACCATGCGGGAAGCGCTGAAATCGCTGGAGGTGCAAGGGCTGGTCACCATCACCACCGGCCCGGCGGGCGGTGGCCGCATCGTCGAGGTAACGCTGGACCGTACCTTCCAGCTGCTGCAGAACTACCTCTTCTTCAAGGAGGTAACCATCGACGATATCTACACGGTGCGCAAGCTGCTGGAACCGGAGCTGGCGGCCGGCGCGGTGCCGCATCTTACCGACGTGGATTTCGACGCGCTGGAGCACAGCATCGAATGCTGCGATCCGTCATCGGGCCATACCGCCGACGTCATCGCGCAACGCAAGGAAGACCTCAACTTCCATGACATCCTGGCGCAGGCCAATCCCAACAGCTTCCTGCGTTTCACCTGCCAGTTGATCAATGAGATGCTGCGCCAGCTGACCGTGTTCGAAAACGATACGCCGGTGCGCGCGCAGCGGCGCTTCGGCGATGCCAACGTTACGCTGCATCGCCGTATCACCACGGCGGCGCGCGCACGTGATGCGGACACGGTGCGCGCGCTGATGGCCGAACATATGCAGGAGGCGTCCGGCTTCGTCAAGCAACTCAACGGCAAGCTGCGCGGCCGTCTGCTGCTGGATTCGGACATGTCACGGCGGGTGGCGCCGCGCCGCGTGGCGCGGCCCGCCGCGAAGCACAAGGCCGGGGAGCCGTGACAGGCCGCCAGCCCGGCGCCGAACGGCGCAGGCGGCGGTCATGGCGAGCGCCAGCGAGCAGTGCCGGGGCGCACGCGGACGGTGTATGCCATTACGGGTTGGCGGGCACCTTGCCCAGCGTCGCCGCGTACTCCGTGGCCCTGTCCCGGCGCGTAGCGTTCGGTCCGCGCAAAGCCTTGGTCAAGTCGAGCAACGCGTTTTTCGCGGCCTCATACTCCGGCGAGGCACGCAGTCCGGCTTTCAGTGCAGCGTCGCCTGAAGGCATGGAACTTCCCGCCGAGACCGCGCTGGTTTCTTCCTGCCCGGTTCCTGCCGCCGCGGCATTCCGGGTCTGGCTGGCCGCCACTGCGGCATAGGCCCGCATGGCATCGAAGAAATTGCTCTCACAGTTTTGCAACCCTTGCGCGGCTTCGCCGTTGACTTCCTTCAGCGCCTCGCGCACGAATGCATGGACCTGGCGGGTCGCGGCGCTGCCGTCACTGGCCAGGCTTTCGAACATGGCCGGCAAGTCTCGTTGCAGCGAACTCCTGTCCAGAGACGCCCGCGCATCCTCATCGCGCACTGCCGGGCCGCCTGCCTTCGCATAGATGCCGTCCAGGTTCGACATCACCGACCTGATAGCATTCTTGCCCATAACCATGCCCAACTGCCGGACCTTGCCATTCAGCAAGAAATCGCGGCGCGTCATTACACGGACGTTTTCCAGATTGAATCCCGGAGAACCGTTTGCTTTGTCCGTGACGGATTCGGCTGCGCCGTCAGCCGAGTCCGAGGCGGACAGAGGCTTGGATAATCTCAGCGCGACGACCACATGGGCTTTTCCGTCAACCGATAGCGCCAACGACTCCAAGCCGGTAGCCGCGGAACTCAAAGCACCAAGAAGAGCCGCGGGTATCCCCGAATCCGCCGCTGGGCCGATGGCACCGGCCAAGTGCTTGTTAACCCATTTCGTCAGTGGATCGGCGAGCTTGGCCAGGCTGGCATTGGCGCTTACGCCCAGGCCGATTTCAACATCGATGAAGTCGCCCGCCTTCAACACGTTGAAGTGCTCGACGCGCGCTCCCTTGATCTTGCCGTTGGCGTCGATGCCCGCGCCCACGTACGGCAGCTGGATACTCGCGTTCGCCCCCAGCGTCGCCTCCATTTGATAGGTATGGGTACGCTGCGTATCCTTGAAGCCCGTTGCCCGTTGCAAGCTCTCACCGTCGTGAGGCATGGCCGGCGAGGCCAGCCGGGAGGTCAGATCCTGATAGCCATCGAGGGGGGATGTTTGCGTGTCACGCGCGTGCTGATCAATCAAGGCTGTTGTGACGGCGAGAGCGCGCAGATAGCCGTAGGTGCCCTCCTTGGGCTTGATGCCCCAGGCCTGCTCGATCGACCGGCAAACCTCATTCGAGCGTGAATCACTGGACTCGAGCCGCTTCGCATGGCAATACAGATCCAGTTCAGTGGTCAACGCTTTCAAGGTGTGGCTCAAGGCGGCGGCATCGACCGGCGGCTGGCCGGGTTGCCACTTGGCGATGGCATCCAATACCTGGGGAAAGGCCGTTCCGGCCCGGGCAGGCTGGCCGTGATATTTCTGCAAGGACTGCACCATGGGCGACAAAGCCTCGCGCAGGTTGCCCAGGCGCTTCTGTGTGATGTCCTTGACCGCCTGGTTTTCTGTCCCGCTGTCGAGAGCCTTCCATAAAGGTATATAGGCCCGAATGCCTGTACTCGCTTTCGAGCCCTCGACGGAGGCCGAGCCGTGGACGCCAGCATTGGACATCAGCCCTGTTGCGCTGAGGCCAAGCGTGGCGCTGCCATGAAGCTTCACACCGGCGGTATCGGTTTGGATCCTCGCGCCCGCGCCCACCTTGTTCTTATAGCTTTCGCCCAGCGGATGATGTGCGGAATCGGCGCGCGGCTGCTGCACGATGACGCCCAGCATTGCCGCCGTCTTGGCGAATTCGTCGTACTTTCCATAGGCGTCATCGCTCAACATGCCCAATTCTTTCGGGGATAAAGACTTGGGCAGCACCCCGCTCGACACGACGCGTGCAAGGTCCTCCAACTCCGGCACTTTGACCTTGGTCGTGTTCACGCTGCTTCCTTCCGCGCGAACCAGATGCTCGTGGTCGGCGTAGCCGCGACCTCTGCTCCGGCCTACCTTGCCCGTAATGCCCAGGTCCAGTTTGGCGAAAAAAGCATTGATATGGCCTACCACACCCAGGTTTGCCTCGACGCTGCGGGTCTCGCTCACGGATAAATCGTCACTCACGCTCACGGCATTGGAATAGGCGCCGCCGATCATGGGACTTACTATCGTGGGAAAAGGGAAATGCGGGACGGGTTTGACACCGCCGATGGCGAAAACGTTCACCGTACCTTCGCGCGCAAACTCCGCGGATTTCTTCGTGGCGGCATCCAGCATATATGGCTTTCCCAAGCTCGCACGCGCGCCAATCACCTGATTGAGCAGTGCTTTCACCGCCCGCAGTTCGACGCTGTCTTGCTTGCCCAGCATCGCCTCGGCGCGCATCAGCTTCTCGGTCATGCCGCGCAGCTCCGGGTCGGTCATGGTGACGTCGACCGGCCTGTCCGCGGCGTTCGGCTTTGCGGCACCGGCTTGTGCACCGCCTGGCATGTCCGACAAGCCCGGAATCCGTTGTTCCAGGCGCTCCATAAGCGCAGTGACGACGTCGCGGCGCAGGGATCCGTTATCGCCGTACAAAGCACCGAAGGTCTGCGGCTGCGCGTTCTGGCTGGATGAGAGGGCCGCCGCCTTCGTGGCGTCGGGCGTACCCCCACCGGCACCGGGCAGCCCTTCGCCGCGCTGATGGGATTGCGCGCGAGTCTTGGTATTCGGCCGGCCGAACAACAGCGTCCACACCCGCGAAGTCGAAATGCTCGGCAACTTGAAGAAGCGGGAGGATGCGGCTTTGCTCGCGCGCGGCGGGCTGCCGGGCGCGGCGGAAAGGCCATTTGCTCCCGCCGGCCGTTCAGGCGGCGCTGAGGGAGCAATCGAGCCCCCTGTATGTGAAATCTGTGTTGCGTAGATCATTGCTCATGTGATTCGCGAATTGGGGGGGAATCAACGATATGAGCGCGCCCTGTTTACAGACATCAGAAAACCGCCGGACTGATTACGTCGGGCCACCGGACCAGGATGCGTTTTCAGTGCCGTCTTGGCAGGAATTTTCTGAGCGCGAAATGCGCCGCTGTTCCGCCGAGAGCGTAAAACGTAGAAATGCTTGCTCGCCAGCGGGCCTGAGCGCGTAAATAAGACGCCTTTTTTCCACACGCCGGCGCGTAGCATGAACCTATCCAGACCTAGGGGGTTCGTTCATGTTGACCAGCACTGTTGCGCCTGTCTCGCAAGCCCGCCGTTCCGCGCTTGGCGAATTGGTGGCCGCGATCGCGCGCGCTATCGAAGCGACACCAGCGGAGCGATTGCCGTCGGCCGTCTGCGAGGCCCTGCGCGATCATCTTCCCGCCGCCGGCCTGTTGAGCGCGGAACAACGCAAGGGTCAGGCCGACCGCTATACCCGCCACATCCTCTACGCGCATCCGCAAGGGCTGTTCACCGTCATGGCGCTGGTATGGCGGCCGGGACAGGTCACACCGGTGCACGGGCATTTCACCTGGTGCGCCTACTTCATCATGGAAGGGGAGATGCAGGAAGAGCATTTCGCCTGGAACGCGGCGACCGAGTGCGCGACGCCGCATGGCTACATCGACCGGCTGCAGGGAGATGCCGCCGCCAGCCACGCGGGCATGGACCAGATCCACAGGTTGCGCAACGCCGGCGACGAGACGGCGATAAGCATCCACGTCTACGGCGTGGATGGGCCGCGGGTGACTACCCATGTCAATCGCCTGGCGGCGCTTGCCCCGCAGTGACATCGGCGTTGGCGCCCGCGCTGCCCTCTTGCGCGAGTGCCCCCCTCGACCTCAGTCGCAGTAATCCACGGGCAGGGCCGTGGTGTACTTGATCTGCTCCATGGCGAACGAAGAGCTGACATCGTGCAGGTCCGCGATGCGGATCAGCTTCTTGTAGACCGCGTCGTACGCGGCGATATCGGGAACAACCACGCGAATCAGGTAATCTACGTCGCCGCTCATGCGGTAGAACTCGATGACCTCGGGGATGTCCTTGACGTGGTCGGCGAACTTGGTGAGCCAGGCTTGCGAATGCTGGTTGGTGCGGATCGAGATGAACACGGTTACGCCGACGTTCAACATGGCCGGATCGCACAAGGCCACCTGCTTCTTGATGACGCCCAGTTCCTTGAGCTTCTGCACACGGCGCCAGCAGGGGGTGGTCGAGAGATTGACGACGTCGGCAATGGCCTGGATCGGCGTTTCCGCATTTTCCTGCAGAATCGAAATTATCTTTCGGTCTATGGCGTCCATGGTTTTCCTGTGCTGGGCGGCCGGCATCGGCATACGCGCGATACCGGGATTGTCCTCGCGCGCGCGGGCGCTGACAACAGAAAAAACAGCTTAACTAGCATTAAGCTATGCAAATTTTGAATTTAACGTCAAACATCCGCCAGAAAAATCTCAAAATATAGAAAAAATTTCTGCCGACATATAACGCTTGATGAGCGCACGCCGTGGGGCTGCCGTGGGAGGCCCGGCTATGAGGCGTGTCAGCAGGAGGGAACAAAAAGGCCATTCAGGATAAAATGGCCAAAATTCCCTTTTCTGGAGGCTGCCATGGCCGCCGTATTGCCCAAGATCCAGGACGATTACCCTTGCGCGCCCGCCTCTTCCGTCAAACGGGATGGCTGGCGCGGGGTCATGCGTACCGTGACTGAAAAGGGCCGTCTGGTCGTCACCAACCATCGTGCCCCCGAAGCGGTCATTCTCAGCATCGAAGAATATCGCAAGCTGATGGATGAATTGGCGGCCGCGCGGCAAGCCACGCCGGATCCCCTGCAAGCCTTGCGCCAGCAGTTCGACCAACGCCTGGCCTCGCTGCAAGCGGATGACGCCGGCGAGCGGCTGCGTGCCCTGATGCGGGCGCCGGCCACACTGAATGGCCAAGTGAAAGCCGGCACCGGGTACTGATGCCCCGTCCCGTCATTTACGTACTGGCAGGCGTGAACGGCGCGGGCAAGAGTTCGATCGGCGGGCATCTGCTGACGAGCGCCGGCTTGAGCTGGTACAACCCCGACACCTTCGCCCGCCAGCTGGTGCACGAGCATGGCTACTCGCAGGAAGATGCCAACGGCCTGGCCTGGCACGAAGGCATGCGCCGTCTGGACCATGCCCTGGCGCGTGGTGCGTCGCACGCTTTCGAAACGACCCTGGGCGGCACCACCGTCGCGAAGAAACTGCAGGCGGCCAGCGCCAGCCACGATGTCATGATGTGGTTCTGCGGCCTGGGCAGCCCGGCGCTGCATATCGCCAGGGTCAGACAACGTGTCGCCAGCGGCGGCCATGACATCCCGGAAGACCGTATCCGCCAGCGTTGCATCAGCTCCCTGCGCAACCTGATCGCCTTGATGCCGGTACTCGCCCATCTGCGTGTCTACGACAACAGCATCCAGGTGCAAGCCGGCGCGGCCGTGCCCGATCCCGTCCTGCTGCTGGAATGCGTCGGCGGGCAGCGGGTGTATCCCGCCACCTTGCAGGATGCCCGCGCCACGCCGGATTGGGCCAAGCCGATACTGGAAGCGGCGTTTTCCGGCTGATCCGCGGACTTACCGCCCTGGCCGGCGCGGCGAGGCGCCAGGGAAAGACCGGAACAAGCGGCAAATCCCCACCCTTCACAGGGTTTTCCCATGGACGAGCATGTCATAAAGTCGGCGAACCGATAACAAAAGGTGGACGAGCGCACGTGGGCGCGGGGCCGCCAGCAGTCTAGAGACGCCGTCATGCGCACTAACGTACCCGTTACGCAGCGGGAGTTCCTGTTTTCCGACAAGCAACGCCTGGTCTCCGCGACCGATCTGTCCGGCAACATCCGCTATTGCAATCCCGCCTTCGTGGCCGTGTCCGGCTACAGCAAGGAAGAACTGATCGGCCAGCCGCACAACATCATCCGCCATCCGGATATGCCGCGCGCTGCCTTCGCCGACATGTGGGCCACCATCCAGGCCGGCCGCCCCTGGACCGCCCTGGTGAAAAACCGCCGCAAGAATGGCGATCACTATTGGGTCCGTGCCAACGTCACGCCGGTGGTCGAGCACGGCGTTGAAGTCGGTTACCTGAGCGTGCGCCTGAGTCCTTCGCGTGAAGAAGTCGAAGAGGCCGAAGCGCTGTACGAATCCATGCGCGAGGAAACGCTGCGCGGCCATCGGCTGCGCGAAGGCGCGCTGGTGCGCACGGGGCTGGCCGGCCGGTTGGGCGCCCTGCGCCGCCAGCCGGTAGGACGCCGCGTGGGCATGGGCTATGTCGTCACCTTGCTGCTTACGCTGGCGGGCGGCTGGGCGGCCTATCAAGGCCTGCCGCCGCAGCCTTTCTGGCTGGCCTGGGGCGCGGGCGTCGTGGGCAGCCTGTTGAGCGGGGCGTTGCTGGCGCGCCAACTGTCCTCGCCGGTGGACGCGATGTCGGTCTTCGCCACCCAGATGGCGGCGGGCGACCTGACCACCGACATGGAAGTCGAACGCCACGACGACCTGGGCGACGTGCAACGCGCCCTCAATCAGCTGCAGGCCAATCTTTCGGCCATCGTGCTGGACGTACGCGACCAGATCGGCGGCGTGATGGAAGCCGCCCACGAAATCTCCGCGGGCAATATCGATCTATCGCAGCGCACCGAAGAACAAGCCACGTCGCTGGAGCAGACCGCGGCCGCCATGGACGATCTGACGCAGTCGGTGCAAGGCAATGCCGACGCCACCCAGCGCGTGCTCAGCCTGGTCGATGAAGCTCAGGCCGCGGCCGATGACGGTGGCCGCATCGCCGCGCAGGTCGAGCAGACCATGGCCGGCATCACCAGTGCCGCGCAACGCATCTCCGACATCACTGGTGTGATCGATGGCATTGCCTTCCAGACCAACATCCTGGCATTGAACGCGGCTGTCGAAGCGGCGCGTGCCGGCGAAGTCGGCAAGTCCTTCGCGGTGGTGGCGGCCGAGGTGCGCAATCTGGCGCAGCGTTGCGCCGCGTCCGCGCGCGAAATCAAGACCGTGGTCGACAGCAGCGTGCAGCAGATCGCGGCGGGCACTGAACTGGTGGGACGCACCACCAGCCAGATGCGCGCCATCGACCAGGCCGTGCATCGCGTGGCGGATGTGATCCACGAAGTGGCGGACGCCAGCGGCAACCAGGCCAAGGGCATCCGGCAGGTGAATGACGCCGTGGCCCATCTGGACAGCGCCACGCAGCAGAACGCCGCCCTGGTCGAGCAGGCCGCCGCCACCGCGCAGCGCCTGGTTGAACGCGCCGACGTACTGGCCGACGCCATGCGCCTGTTCACCGTCGGCCAGGCCGTGGGACAAGCGGTGCTGCAAGCCGAGCCGGTCATCAGCCTGGAAAACCGCCGTGCGACGGTAGCGCGATTACCGGCATAGGCCGCGGTTGGTTGGCACAGGCACCCAGCTCGAGCGGTGGCTCAGAGGGCGAAAGAATTTCCCACAACAAGTCACTGAATTAACAGCAGGAACCTAATTCGCAGGCTATCCACGCACAACGGCTCAAGGCAGCGCGACGAGCGTAAGAAAACAGGATCAGGCAAAGAAATGGCCCGCCTTCAGGCGGGCCATCGCAATAGGTGGGGCGGCGATTGTAGCGGAACACCGTCCAGGCCTGACAAACCCCAACCCCTGTTTTTTGCTGCCGGAGAGTAAGCCTCTCGGACATTCGGCGAGAGTAACTGTTTTCCTCGGGTCCTGCAATCGTGCGTATAGATTCTCGGATATTTCCTGCTCACAGACTCTCCACTCCCCAGCACTTCTTCTGCGAGTGTTGGTTCAATCTGGTCCATGAAGCATCGCTCGACGCTTTCCGCGTGCGGGCAATGAATCCGCTCAATGCTGTCCAGGAACTGCTCAAGACCACCGGCTTGGAGCATGCGAGCGATTGTGACGTGGGACGTGTTGCAGCGGAGGCAGCCAACGTCTTGGAAAAATCGGCAGTGTTGATCAACACTGCACTCGGCCAGAGCTATCGACACTTGCTCGCTTTGCTGAACGAATCGCAACCCAACAACTGTTCCAAGTTGAGCGAAAGCGAGGCGAGTAAAAGTTGGGGGGGGTCGTTGAAAAAAAGACGATCATTGCTTGATGCATTTGGCCGAGAAACTCTTCGATTTCTAGATCAACACTTCATCCCATCAAGCATCGAATGGCTTCGTACCGAACTTGCCGTCGAGCCGCATGGGAACGATTCACTTGTCGAACTTCGGCCAAGACTGCAGGCGATCGAGAATGTGCTGGGAACGCTTCTGAGCGCGCTGATCACACGGGGCTGGAGCATCGAATCTCTATTCATGCTCTACCGATTGATACTATTGCCGGCCTGCGCAAGCACCATGCGATCTTCCTCGCCATATGCATTTGGCTCAGCACTTGATGCCGTCTGCATGCAGCTTAACGCTTGCCCGAAGCCGTACCGCGTCACGTTCACGATCAGCAATGTGACCAAGCCCAATCAATTTCCAGAGGTAGTTGGCGATATCGAGTTCAAAGCAAACGCACCTGAACTTGCTCCGAAGACATCTGACTACGTTAAGCGCTACGCCAGCCGCGGAAGAGGCACGCTCTTCGCGACGACAACGGTGGAAGCACAGGATGGACGGATGGCGGGTTCAATCGCCGGCGATCGCATCGCGCAGGTGCTGGATGTTGTTCGCTTCGACTATGAGCGAAAGCATATACAACTCGCGGATCGCTTTCTTATTGAAGAACGAAACAGACACATCCTTCTCCAAGTGCCAGGCACCGTGCCAAATCCGGACACGTCACTGAGCGCAGTGCAACTTGACGGTTTCATGCGCCGCCTGCAGGACTTGTTTAGTAGCGGGACCTTGACTCCCGACGCTAAAGACCGCATTTATGCCGCATTTCGTCTCTATCGACTCGGCGCCGACACGGCCAACTTTGAGAACAAACTGGTCAACTGGTGGACCGCTGTCGAGTTTCTCGTAAAGGGAAGCGGAGCCGCCGGCGGAGGCATCGGAGCCGGAGTGGAACACTCGCTTGCTCCCACGATAGCGCTCTCGTACCTTCCCAAACACCTGACCGCTCTCCGGGAAATCCTGCTTGCAGTCGGCATCGAGCTACTGGATGCCAACGGCACTCGTTTAGAGATCAAACATGCCAGGCTCTTGGAATGTTACGGCTTGCTGAAGCAGGAGAAATATGCGGAACAGATCCGCGCCGCCACCTCCAGCCGCCCATTCATATGGTCAAAGACAGTCCGCTTCCTTGAAATTGCGGCTGAACAGACAAGACTCGCAGAGACACTACGGAACCATGAACTTCGCCTTCGATGGCATATACAAAGAATCTATCGCGCAAGATGCGACATCGTGCATAGCGCCCAGCGCATCGTCAGTGCAACATTGCTATGCGCGAACTTGGAGTTTTATCTAAAGACGGTGCTCTCCAGTTTCCTGGAGGCCCTTCATCGCCATCCTACGCTGCGCAGCCCACGGGAGTTTTTCGACCGACAAGAACATGCGTATCAGCAGATCGTCCTGGATTTGGCAAAAGGAGACGACACCTCATTGAGAGCCATACTGGCCAATAAGGACTCCGTCAGTGCCTCGACTGCATGACCCACCCACGGCATCAAGCGGGAAGCTTGTCGGTGCGTATTGCCGCGGTGACATAAGGCACGGCGATTTCTTCGTGGCCGGATAGGGTCGGCTCATGGGCGATCAGGTGGCGCAACTCCTGGTCCAGCGCTGCTCGGCGCTCGGGGGTCAGGGCAGCGACAAAGCTGATGGAGTGGACGCGGTTGAAAATGACGTCCTCCGGTTTGCCGACATGCAGGTGCTCATAACGGCGCTCCACCAGGGGTCCGAAACCCGCATACGGAAATGCATCACGCCACGCGCCCGTGTGAAAGCGCGGCGCGTCGCCTTCATAGCGGTTGATCAGCGCGGACAGCTCGGCTACCCAAGGCACCCGGGTATCGGACAGGTTCCACAGCATGGCCAGCCGGCCGCCCGGCTTCAATACCCGATGAATCTCCGCCAGCGCGGCCGGTCCCGCGAACCAGTGGAAGGATTGCGCGCACACCACCGCATCGACTTCGCAATCCGCCAGCGGTATGGCCTGCGCCGCGCCAGTCAACGCTTCGACACGCGGATAAGTGGTGGACAGTTTGTCCAGCATCTGCGTCACCGGTTCGATGGCGACGACATCGGCACCGGTGGCCAACAAACGCGGTGTCATCTTGCCGGTGCCCGCCCCCAGATCGACCACCCGCGCCCCTCGGCCCAGGCCGATTTCATCGCGCAACCAGTCGGTGAGCTCTTGCGGATACTCAGGACGACCCCGCACGTAGGCCTCGGCCACGGTGGTGTAGCCGCTGGCGGCGTGATGGACTGTGCCGGAAGGATTTTCCACGTTGGGACGCTCCTTGCGCCGCAAGCCGGCATGAAATTCGGAGCGCTCGGAAGCCGTAAGCATGAGGCGGATCGCGTGATGTCACAAACTATTCACGGGCCTCAACTGTATCGCCATGATGTTTGCGGCCGGCTGAACAGCCGCCTACATCCAGCTTAAAACGCCATCTTGATGCGCGGGGGGCGAACCCTGCCGCAGGCCCGCCGCGTGCGATGATGCACCCTGATGCACCCCTTAATGTGCCTCTGATGTGCCCCTGATGTATCCCTGAGGCACCGCTGAGGCGCCGCGATCGCCACGAACCGCCCTTACAGCAGAAGGAGACATACGCTCATGTCCGGACCCACCCCCACCGCAACGGCCGAACCCACCCGCGCTGAGGTCGACGCCCTGCGCGCGCCCACGCTGCTGGAATTCGGCACCGACTGGTGCCCCCACTGCCAGGCAGCGCAGCCCTTGATCGGCGGCGCGCTGGCCGCTTATCCACAGGTGGGCCACATCAAGGTGGAAGACGGCAAGGGCCGGCCGCTGGGCCGCTCCTTCACCGTCAAGCTGTGGCCCACGCTGATCTTCCTGCGCGAAGGCCAGGAAGTCGCCCGCCTGGTGCGCCCGCAAAGCGAAAACGAGATCCGCGCGGCCCTGGCCCTGCTGTGACCCGCCTTAAGGACGCGTCCGCGGCGCCGCGCCTATGGAGCCACGGCTTTCGGGCCGCGTCTTTCCACCGCATCTGTCAGGCCACATCGATTGCGGCTACATCCATGCGCCCCCGGCAGACCGTTTCCCTCAAGTCCCCACGCGCAAGGGCCCGCTGAGCTTACGCAGTACCGCCAGCACGCTCTGCGCGGTGATGCGGCCGGTCTTGGGGTTTTCCGACGGGATATTCTGGATCTCCATCGAAAACGACGCCGAGTCGGAATCCACCACCACGCGGTGCGTATTGCGCTCCAGATGGGGATCGGCCCAGATTTCCAGGGTCGTGCGGTCCGGCCCGATGCCGGCCAGCGACACGCTGACCGCCACGTTCAGATTGGCCGGGAAACCCACCGCCGCTTCGCGCGGCGTACCGCGAAACACCAGCGTCGGCTCGGTCACGCCGGACAGGTCGATATTGTTCGCCTCCAGATAAGGCGCGCCCAGCAGCCCGCGCACCGGCTTGCGCGTGATCATGGTGACCGAGTGGATGACACCCTCGGCCGCCGCGGTCAGCGCATCCAGGCCCAGGATGGCGCCCGACGGCACCAGGATCTGGCCGCCGTTGGCGCGCGCCAGTTCGATCAGGTCGGGATGCGACAGCAAGGCCCCGGAACTGAGCACCACCAGTTTCTTGCCGGTGCTGAGAATCGGCCGCGCGATCTGTCCGAACACCGCGGCCGGCGCGCACTCGATCACCACGTCGCACAAAGGCTCGAGGCCGTCGATGGTGGTGAACAGCGGCGCCTGGCCCTGCCACGTCACGCCGGCATGGCGCAAGGGATCGCGCACCGCGATGGCGGCCAGCGCCACGCCCGGGACGACGCCCGCGTCCAATGACTTCGCCACCGATTGCCCGATGGCGCCAAATCCTGCAATACCGACTCGAATCCGGTTCATGTACGTCCTTGTAGAAAAAACGGTAAACGGTCCTCGCCGCCATGCCGCGCGCCCATCCTAGACGGGCGCCGCCACACGCGGCAAACGATTATTTCTGTGCGTCAGCCAGATCGATACTCATAGGTGGTGGCAGCGATCCGGATGACAGCGATTCGGGCGACGTCGATCCGGGTGGCATCGATCCGGCCGACACCGACGCGGACGGCACGGCCACGAGCGGCGCCGCCGGCAACGTCCCCGCGAACTCGCGCGCCTGCTCCAGCACCCACGCGCGAAACGTCTGTATGGCCGGGCGCTCCAGTGCCGCGCCCTGGACCAACAGGTAATACTCCCCCGCGCTCTTGACGGGCCGCGCCGGCCGCCAGGGCACCACCAGATCCGCACGGCCGGGGTAGCCATCCAGCAGCACGTCCGGAATCAAGGCAATGCCTTTATGCTCCTGCGCCGCGCGCAAGGCGATATAGAAATGCCCCACCTCCAGGTTGGCGCGCCGGCGCGGCAGCGCCGCACCCTGCGCGCGCAGCCAGTCGCGCCACGCATTGGGCCGGCTGGCCGTGTGGATCAACTCGAAGGACGCCAGGTCGGCCAGGCTGTCGATGGGACCGCCCTGCTCGTACAAGCGCCGCGACATCACCGGCACCATCACGTCGTCGAACAGATAGTCCGCGCAGATGCCATCCCAACGCTGCACCAGGGTCAGGTCGATGCCAGGCAGATCGCGCGCGTAATGGCGCCCGGCCAAGGGCCCCACCCGGATGGCCACGTCGATGCCGTCGGCCTGCATGTCCAAGGGGCGGATGTCCGAGACCACGCGCACCTCGATGTGCCGGTGCGCGTCCGTGAAAGACGCCAGCCGGGGCATCAGCCACAGCTGGCCTATGGTGGGTATGGTGCTGATGATCAACAGTTCATTGCGATCGCGGCTGCGCATGCGGCGCGTGGCGTTTTCCAGATCCGCCAACACCCGCCGGCAGGCTTCGAAATACGCCGCGCCGTCGGCGGTCAGTTCGACCTTGCGAGGATGGCGCAAAAACAGCTTCTTGCCCAGATACGCTTCCAGCTTGCGCACCTGCAGGCTGACCGCGCCCTGCGTCACCGCCAGCTCGTCGGCGGCCAGCGTGAAGGAACCATGCCGCGCCGCGGCCTCGAAAGAACGCACCGAGGACAAGGGCGGCAGATTACGCGTCACGGCCATGGCCGCATGGGCTCCCAGGGATTACTGCATTTCGATATGAGCGTCGCGGATGACGTCCGCCCAGGTCTTGCTTTCGGCCTGGACGTAGTCCGTGAACGCGGCCTGCGTCATGGGCAAGGGATCGATGCCGCGCGAGCGGAAGTCGTTCTGCAACGCCGGCGTGGCCTGCGCCGCCGCCAAAGCCTTGGCCAGTTTGTCGACCACGGGCGCCGGCGTGCCCTTGGCCACGAACAGGCCGAACCAGGTGCTGGCATTGTAGTCGACCCCCAGTTCCTTCAAGGTCGGCACGTCGGGCAGCGTGGCCGAGCGCACGTCGGTGGTGATGGCCAGGGGCCGCACGCGGCCAGCCTTGACGTTGCCCAGGGTGGTGGGCAAGGGGTCGACCAGCAGCACGATTTGTCCGCCGATCAGGTCGACCGTCGCGGGCGCGCCGCCCTTGTAGGGGATATGGCGGAAGTGCGTCCCGGCGCGGATATTAAGCATCTCCGCCTGCATATGATGGCTGGTGCCGAAGCCGGCCGAGCCATAGTCCAGGCTACCGGGCTTGGCCTTGTCGGCGGCAACGAGGTCGGCGAAGGTTTTGTAAGGAGACGCCTCCGACACGATGATGACGCTGGGTACCGAAGCGATGCCGCCCACGGCGATCAGGTCCTTGGCGGTATATCCCGCGCCGCGGTACAGGTGCGGCGCGACGGCCATGGTGCTGGCCGCGCCGAGCAGGATGGTATAGCCGTCGGCCGGACTGTTCATGGCGCTGACGGTGCCTATGGTCCCGCCGGCGCCGGGCTTGTTCTCGATGACGATATTGCCCTTGAGCGCATCGCCCAGCGCCTTGAACATTTCACGGGCAACGATGTCGTTGATGCCGCCCGCCGGGAACGGCACCACCGCGCGGATCGCCCGCGACGGATAGTCGTCGGCCGCCTGGGCGTGCGCGGCGCCGGGCGCGAGCCCCAGCCACGTTGCACACAAAATGGCCATGAGGCCGAGTTTGGATCGTTGCACATCACGCATTTGCTGGACTCCGCATGGAAAGGGCACGCCCGCGCGGGGCGCGGCAGTGGTATAGCGCGAAGTCTAGGAGCGGCGCGATGGCCTGGGCAAACGATTAATTGCGCGAATTGCTACGAGTAAAACTCATGCACAGCCCTGGTTCATGTGCACCAAGGCGACGCAGGCGAGCGGATTTGCGGCGGCGCGGCACGGCACGGCACGGCACGGTTGCATGGCGGCGGGCGCAACGTCCCGCCACCCGCGGCGACATCAATCGCTGCGCTCGTCGTCGTTCACATAGCTGGCATTGCCCAATCCAGTACCGATCGTGAGCACCGCCCAGCGTGTGACGTCACGCATCCAGGGCAGTTCGGACAGGCCCTGCACGACGGCATCGTTGTGCAGGTGCACATGAGGCGGAATGCCGTTGATCGAAGGCAGCACTTCCATCAGCTTGTGCGGCAGATGGAAGTTCTCGTCCTCCCAGTCGCCAGGCAGATTCTGCGCGCCGCCGGTGATCGAGCCGTTGTCATGGATGTGGCCGGGACAAGCCACGCCCACCAGCGGCGCCAGCCTCAAACCCTTCTTGTCGGCCTTGTCGATCAAGCGGGTAAGCATGTCCGCGATGCCTTGCACCAGGTGTTCACGGTGTGTCATTTCCTTGTCCGCGGCATGCCCCCATTTGCGCACATCGGTGACCCGCGCGGCGTCAGGATTACCCGCCTTGCGGCCGGACTTGCCACCCGGCACACGGACGATGCCGCAACGTACGTTGGTGCCGCCGATGTCGACCGCCAGCATGGCATCGTAGTGACGCCACACGGCGGTGGGCGCCACGTGCGCCCAACCTATCAGGCCACCCTCGTCGGCGTGATGATGCAGGGCGCGCAGGCGGATCTCCACCTTTTCCGCGCGCAGCAACTCGTCCGCCCGCCGGATCGTGCGGCGCCCCGCCAAGCTTTGCTTGAAACCGCCGCCGATGGCCACCCGCTGTACGCCCTGCCATGAGGTATGCCGCGCGAAACGCCGCACGACGCGGGCCAGTTGCGCGGCATGGTCTTCCATCGCGGACAGGACGACGGCGCCGGCGGGCCCCTCTTCGCGCAACCATTTGTCCAGCGTGCTCTTGCTGATGTCGTCGGGGGGGATGAGGCCGAACGGGTCTTCGCCCAGGATGCGGGTGTAGAGTTTGCGCCAGCGTTCCACGCCAGCCCGAAAGGCCGTGCGGCTGGCACGGTCGCCGACGAATCCCTTGCCCTCACGCAACTCCAGGCTGTAGCTGGCTATCGTCGCGGTGGGCAGACGGGGGCTGCCATGCGGCAAGCGTAGCGGGTTGTTCTGCATGAAAGACACTCCAGGCCGGCGGGCCTTGTCGGCCGGAGGGGACGGCTACAGCGGCCATCCACACGCCGCCGCCGCGGCATGCGCTGCGGATGAGCACGCCGCGTGCCTGGGGCGGCAAGCGCGCGGGTAAATCAGCCGGTGGCCCCGCCCCAATGCGGTTGCGCCGCGGCACGAAGGGCAATCACGAAAGAACTCAGCCTCGCATCCCTTCGAACAATTCACGCATGATGCGCACGGTGCGGTGGCGCGCCGCCGGCGCCTCCGTCAAGGCCGGCCGCCACGCCGAAGCGGCGTCATAGCTGGCCCACGACACCAGCAAAGCCAGCTTGCCGGGGGTGTAGATGCTGGCAAATACGCTGTAGTCCAACAGGCCGGCGTCGTTTAGCGGCAGGCCAAGCCGGGACGGCAGTTGCTCACGCCACCCCGCGTCGGCGGTGAAGGCGTTATCGGTCAGTTCGGTGAGTGTGGCCCAGCGGCCTATGCTGGTTGCCGCCCCGGCGCGGGACGTCCGTCCGGCGCGCACGGACTGCGGCGCCGCGGCGCATGAGGGCGGATGGCTGTCGTAGCAGACGTTGCCGACCCGAACGTGATAGTTGGCAAAGATGGCGGCACGGCCGCGCGCCTGCGCCGCATGGTGTTCGACCGTGGCCTGCCAGCGCGTCACGGCTTGCTCGTCACGCCAGAGTGAATGGGACAGCAGCCAGCCCGGCCGCCGCGTGTCCTCGAAACGTTCATTGTCGATCAGCCCATCGACGCGCCGGTCGACGCGGGGCTTCAGCGTGCTGGCCAGGCGCAGGTAGTCAGCGAAACGTTCCTGCCTGGGTTGGACTTCGAATAGCACTGAATACATGACTGTCTCCATCGCCGTATCGAACACGAGTGCGGAAAGGTAAGACAGGGGCAATACTCGCCCTTGCAGCGGAAATTCGCGTCAAATATGCCCACGCATCATCGGCATGGGATGGCCGTTCCCATCTGAAAGACGCCGCCGATAGAAGCAGGCAGTCTGCTAGCCAGGAGCCGGATTGCAAGAAAAAGAAAGGAAGGGCAATCTAACGCGAATTCCGACTATAGCGGCAAGTCCGGCGTCTGTGGTTTCTTTTTACGTTTGTCGTACAGCACCCGCCGCCGGCCTGCTGCGATAATCGGCGATCGAAGACCGGCGCGCCAGCGCGCGGTCGTCCGCAAGGGCGCGGCACCGAGGGCGGGAGCTTGGTGGCCGCGGCCATGACATGGATCAGGAAACGGCGGGAATGAAAACGATCATCTGGGTGATCTTCGGGCTGCTGGCCATTATCTGGACCGGCATCGTGTCGATGACATTGAAACTGGTGCATTGGCTGTTGGGCAGCATCGGCGACGTGCGGGTGCCGGTTCCCACCGCGCCGTCCACCGCCGCCCCCATGCCCGACTGGATGCCGCCCTGGATCGACACGAGCTGGGTGCACGCCCTGCAGGCCGGCATCGCCGATACCCTGAACCATATCAATCAGGCCCTGCCTATCCTGAACGGCCTGTCGGGCTGGCTGACGGTGTTGGGCTGGTTCACCTGGGGCCTGATCATGGCCCTGCTGCTGGTGCTGGCCCTGCTGCTCCACTGGTTGGTGGGCCGCAACTGGAACCCGCAAAAGCCGCCCTCCAACGGGCCGTCCCCCACGATGGCCCCACCGGCCCAGGGCAGCAACGGGCCGCCCCGCCTGCCTTTGAATTGACAGGGCTGGTTCGCTGGCGCGGTGCCGCGGCTTCCCGCAAGCCATGAGGGCCTGCGCCCCTGTTACGCGTACTTCCCCACAAGCCCACCGTCCACCACCAGCTCCGTGCCGGTGATGTATGACGCTTCGTCCGAAGCCAGGAAGGCGACGGCGTTGGCGACCTCCCAGGGGGTGCCCATACGGCCCATGGGTACCTGGCGGTCGCGGGCACGGCTGGCGGACTGGGCGTCCTCGGGGTCGAACATGCGGCCCACGGTATGGCGCACGCGCGGGGTGTCGATCAGGCCGGGAATGACCGTGTTGGCGCGTATGCCGTCGGCGGCGTATTGCTGCGCCAGCATGCGGGCGAAGTGGATGACGGCGGCCTTGGTCACGCTATAGGCAAGGTGCGGATAGCCGGTATAGCGGATGCCGGCGATGGAAGACACGGTAACGATGGCGCCGCCCCCCTGGGCTTTCATGATGGGCGCCACCAGGCTGCTGGCGATCAGCAGGCTGGTCACGTTGACGCGCTGGATGCGCTCCCACTCCTCCACGCTGATGTCGCCGGGGCCGCCGACCTTGCCGATGCCGGCATTGGTCTGCAGGATGTCGATACGGCCGTATTCCGTCATGGCGCTGGCCACGGCCGCCCGCATGGCGGCTTCGTCGCCGACATCGGCGCACAGGGGCAAGGCCATGCCGCCGGCACGCTCGACCTCCCGCGCGGCGTCTTGCGCCGCTGCCGCGTCACGGTCCAGCGCGATGATGCGCGCGCCCTGCCGCGCCAGGGTCACGCAACTGGCCTTGCCTATGCTCCAGCCGGGGCCGCTGGCGCCCGCGCCCGCCACTAGCGCGACCTTGCCCGCCAGGCGCGACGACGATCCGGGCGAAGGCGGCGGCGAATCGATGGCCATCATGCCGCCTGCCCCAGACCGACCGTCATGCCACCGCACACGTAGAGCACCTGGCCGGTGATGAAACCGGCACGGTCGTCCAGCAAAGACGCCACCGCATGCGCGACGTCCTCGGGTTGGCCCATGCGCTGCACCGGAATATTGTCGATGATGCGCTGCGTGGCCGGCGCGCCCGGTGGGTTGACGCGCGTGAACAGCTCGGTGGCGATGGGACCCGGGCCGATGGCGTTGACGGTCACGCCGTAAGCCCCCGCCTCCAGCGCCCAGGTCCGCGTCATGCCCAGCAGCCCTGCCTTGGTCGCCGCATACACGCTACGTTCGGCCTTGCCCAGCGCGGCGCGGCTGGCAATGTTGACCACGCGGCCGAAACGCGCCGCGCGCATGCCCGGCAGCAGGCCTTGCAGCAACAGCAAAGGCGCCTGGAGGTTCAGCGCGCTGACGGCGGCCAGGTCTTCCGGCGTGGCATCCTGCAATGGCGCCGGCCGTACGATGCCGGCGTTATTCACCAGGCGCAGCACGGGCCGCGTCGCGGTCAGTTCCGCCACGGCCTGGCGGGTGGCCGCCGCATCGCTCAGGTCGACCGCCACGCAGGTCTCGCCCGGCAGCGTTTGCGCGGGCGCGCGCAGATCGAAGTTGATCACTCGCGCGCCGTCGGCCAGCAGACGCCGGACCACCGCGCGGCCTATCCCCTGGCTGCCGCCCGTCACCAAGACATCGCGCGCCGCTTCCCTGCTTTCCGCTTCCCTGTTTTCCTTGATCGCCATGGCCCGTCTTACTCCTGTGCTTGATGTGACTTGCCCTTGCCCACGTAGGGAATGGCATTGTCGATGGTGTCCCAGATGAAACGGCCGGACGGGCTTTCCTGTTCCTCGGCGACGTGCGCCACCAGGCCGGCGGCGCGCGAGATCACGGCGAAGCCGCGCATCAGCGCGGTGGGGATGCCCAGTTCGCCCAGCAAGGCCGCTACCGCACCGGTGGCGTTGATGGTGATGTGACGGCCCGCCACCTCGTCCACCGCCGCGGCCAGCGTGCGCAGGGCCTGCACCGATGCACCCGTCAGTTCCGGCTCGGCCTCGGCCAAGGTAAGCAGCTTGAGCGCGCGCGGATCGTCGGGCTTGTGCAGGTGATGACCGAAGCCCGGCATGGCGCGCTTCTCCGCCCGATGCGCGCGAGCGATGTCCAGCGCTTCGGCACGCGGATCGGCGGCGTCCTTGATGCGATCCAGCAGGCGCGAGCAGTTTTCCATGGTGCCGACGAAAGAACTGCCCACGGCCATCAGGCCCGCGGCGACCGCGCCCTGCAGATTCTCCGGCGCGCTCATGTAGATCAGCCGCGTGGCGATGGCGCTGGGCGTCAGGCCATGCTCCATCAAGGTCACCAGTACGGCGTCGACGATACGCAAGTCGACCGGGCGCGCCTTGCGTCCCGTGATCTGCATGAACAGCACCTCGGTGAAGGTCGTCTTGCCGATCAGGTCTTCGACCAGGTCGGCGTCGCGATAGGACATGCCGGTGAGATGATGCGCGCACAGCCGTGTGACCGGGCCCTGGTTCTTGCCCTTGCCGTTGCTCGCGTGATTCGAGTCGTTCGATGTACCAGTCATGCAATCTCCTTGAGAGCGGCGTCGCGCACCGCGTTCTTGAGCACCTTGCCCACCGACGATCGGGGCAGGCTCTCGTAGATGTGGATCTGCTTGGGCGTATGCACGGGTCCCAGCAAGTCACGCACGTGCAGCTTGAGCGCATCGGCGTCGATGACGGCGCCGGCGCGGGGCTGCACGGCGGCATGTACCGCTTCGCCCCACTTGTCGTCGGGAACGCCGAATACGGAGCATTCGTGGACGTCGGGATGCGAGATCAAGGCGTTCTCCACGTCGACCGGGTAGACGTTGAAGCCGCCCGTGATGACGACGTCGCGCAGACGATCTTTCAGGAATAGATAGCCGCGTTCATCCACCAGCCCGGTATCACCGGTGCGCAGCCAGCCGTCGACCAGGGTCTCGGCGGTTTTCTCCGGCAGACGCCAATAGCCCGTCATCACCAGGTCGCCGCGCACGGCCACTTCGCCGATTTCGCCGACGGGGCTGGGCTGGCCGTCGGGGTCCAGGATCGCCAGATCCGACAGCCATGTGACGCGGCCGACCGAGCCCAGGTTGGCGGCGTCCTCGAAATCAGCCGGACGCATGAGCGTGACGATCTGCGGGGCTTCGGTCTGGCCGTAGGTCGTGCCCAACACGGGACCGAAGAAGGCGCGCGCCTGCTCGAATTTGCCCACGGGCATGGGCGCGCCGCCGTAGATGAGGTTGCGCAGTTTCGGGAAGTCGGCTCGCGACACGCCCTCTTGCGCCATGATCATGTAGATCAAGGTGGGCGGCATGAAACTGAGCGTGCCGCCACGCTCGCGGAAAGCCGCGGTGATGGTGGCGGGACTGGCCGCGTCGACCAGCAGCAAGGCGCCGCCCTGGGCCAGCAGCGGCAGCAGATAGGTACCCGTGCCGTGGGTGATGGGCGCGGCCACCACGTAGCGGTCCTGCGGGCCCAGGCCCCAGCCGGCGATCTGGTTGATGATGCCGGCATTCCAGGCGCGCGCCGGCTGCATCACGCCCTTGGGCAGGCCGGTGGTGCCGCCGGTGAACTTGATGGCCTGGACGGCCTCGCGATCCATGGGATAGGCAAGCGGTGCCGCTCCGGCATGGCGGGCCAGCAGCGTGGGCAGGGCGTGTTCGTCCAGTCGGATGCGATGCGCGGCGAGGGAAGTGCCGACCAGGGGAGCGCCGACGGCGTCGAGCGCGATGATGGACGGCGACGTAGCCTCCAGGATGCGGCCGATTTCGGTGGCTGTACTGCGATAGTTCAGGGGCACCCAGATCTTGCCGGCCGCCAGCGTCGCCAGCAGCGCCAGGATGTGTTCGGCCGTGTTCCCGGCGCAGATCGCGACGCGCGTCTGCGGCGCAGGATCGAAGGCCTGCATCGCCGCGGCCAGGGCCCGCACCCGATCCGCCAGGTCAGCATAGGAAATACTGCCATCCGGACCATCCAGCGCCGTATTGCCGGGGTAGCGCTGCGCCGCGCGGAAAAAGAAATCGATGGGGTACACCAGGAACTCCTTGAATACAGGTAGCAATTTGCAGACAACACGCGCGGCCCGGCATCCACCACCGCTCTAGCCACGAAGACGATCAGCCCAAGACAGGGGCGATAGCCCAGGAAAGGGGCGATGGGGGTACCCCCCATCATCAAAAAAACCCCTTATTCGAAAGGCCTACTCCGCCTTCAGGTTTGCCGTCTTCACCACCTTCGCCCACTTGGCGGTCTCAGCCGCGACGAAGCTGCCGAAAGCCCTGGGCGAGTTGTCCGCCGGCGGCAGCACGAAGCCGCTCTTTTCGTAGACCGCACGCAGCTCGGGATCCTTCAACGCCTTGTTCAACGCCATATTCAAACGCTCGATCACCGCCGGCGGGGTGGCGGCCGGCGCCATCAGGCCGAACCACGACTCCACCGAAAAACCAGGCAGGCCAGACTCCGCCAGCGTCGGCACATCCGGCGCGAAAGCCACGCGTTGTTGCGACGTCACGCCCAAGGCGCGCAGCTTGCCGGCGCGCACATGCGGCAGCGAGGACGGCATGTTGTCGAACATCGAATCAACCTGCCCGCCCAGCAGGTCCGCCACCGCCGGGCCACTGCCGCGGTAAGGCACATGCAGGATGTCGGTACCGGTTTCCATCTTGAACAACTCGCACGAAAGATGGATGGACGATCCGCTGCCCGACGAAGCGCAAGTCAACTTGCCCGGATGCGCCTTGGCATAGGCGATGTACTCCTTCACCGTGTTGATCGGCACCTTGGGGTTGACCACCAGGATGTTGGGCACGGAAGCCATCATGCCAACAGGCGCGAAGTCCTTGTTCACGTCGTAATTGAGTTTGCTGTACAACGTCATGTTGATCGTGTTGGCGATCGAACCGACGTACAGGGTGTAGCCATCCGGCGCGGCGCGCGTCACGGTTTCCGCGCCGATATTGCTGTTGGCGCCGGTACGGTTTTCCACCACGAAAGTCTGGCCCAGCTCCTGGGTCAGCGACTTGGCCAACAGGCGCGCCACGATATCGGTAGCGCCGCCGGCGGCATAGCCGACCACCATGGTCACCGGATGGCTGGGGTATTTGGCCTGATTCTGGGCCTGGGTTTGGGCCTGGACCTGGGTTGTCAGCCCCAGGCCTATCGCGCCACCCAGCACGACGGCCGTCAGCGCACGCGCGCAGCGTGTAAGCATCATTTCTTGTCTCCGTATGTTTGTCTGAATTTTGGACAAATCTGCGTTTGCCTGGGCTTATGATGCTTGCACGACAGAGGCAAGCAAAGATAATTTGTCTAAATAATGAACAAGATATCCACCCATACTGCGAAACGGCGGACGGCCCGCACAGGCACGGCCAGTGAAGGACGGAGCGCGCGAGGCGCGTCCCGCATCGACGCCGCCACCGTGGCCGCGGCCCCCGCCGCGCAGGCGGCCGACGCTGGCCGCGAACGGGATGGCGGTCCGCGCACCCTGCGCCGCGGCCTGCACATCCTTGGCGCGCTACGACGCGCCGGTAGCACCGGTCTGCATGTGACGGAAATCGCCGCACAGACGGGGATGCAACGCTCCACCGTGTATCGCTTCCTCGACGTCCTGGTCGACGAAGGTTATGCGCTGCGCGATGGCGCCAAACCTCGTTATCGGGTGTTGCAGACCGACGCCGAAGGCGGCGATCCGCATGAACAGGCGATACGGCGCTGGCGCCCCGCCATGCGCCGCATCAGCGACGCCATTGGCGATTCGGTTTTCCTCATTTGCCGTGCGGGCGACGACTCGCTGTGCCTGCATCGCGAGATAGGCACTTACCCCGTCCAGGTGCTGACCGTTACCGTGGGGCACCGCCAGCCTTTGGGTGTAGGCGCGGCCGGCCTGGCGCTGCTCGCTGCCCTGCCCCCCGCCGAGGCAGCCGACGTGATTGCCGGCAACGAGGTCGCTTTGCGGGGCTACGGCGGCCTGACGGCCGCGCACATCCGCCGCCTGGTGGAGAGCACGCGCGACCGTGGCTGGTCGGTCATCGGCAATACCGCGGTGCCCGGCGTGCTTGGGGTAGGCATGGCCTGGTGCGATGCGGAAGGCTATCCACGGTTGGCGATCAGCGTGTCCACCCTGATCGACCGCATGCCCGCCGCGCGCCAGCGAACCATCGCCGAAGTCCTGCGCGCCGAACTGGCGCAACGCTAGTCGCGGACCCGCATTGCTCGACTGGGGTCTAGCCGGGCGGCAGCGCCATGGCCATCCACGGCGGTACGGAAATTTCCCCGCGGCATATCGCCAACTTCCGACACGCCTGTCCGAGGTGGCCGATTCCAGGGAGCCATGCGCCTGCCTATCCTGTCGTCACCTCGGCGCTGATGTGCTGGATAAACAGGATGCCCAATATGACGAACTCGATCGCAGCGACTTACGCCATCGAACTATTCAAGCTGGCCCCTCCCCACGAGGGCGAAGCTGGCGCGCGGCCGCGCATCAAGGTGTCCAAGAACATCGCACGCCGCGCGACCGAGTTCATCAACGCGCGCGAGCGCCTGGCACGCCGCTTCGATGCCGTGCTTGCCGCGGCGAAAAATCCGCCGTCCGCGAGCGGCAACGATCACGGGCGCGGTCTGCTGGCGGCGGCCGATGGGATGACGATGGCCTGGGAAAAGCTGACCCAGTGCGTCGGCAAGGGTCCCACGGATGGCGGGCTGACGAAGGAGATGCTGCCCTCGTGGGACGGTTTGTCGCCTGGTTACTGGGAGCTGGAGCATCTGATCGAAAAGCAGGACGCGCATGCGAACACGTCGGACTCGCGCATCGGCGCCGATGTGCGCGAGCAGACGCAGACTGAAAGCAGGCAGCGCATCGCGCAGCTGGGTGCGCCCGCGGCAGCCTCGATGCCCGGTCCTTGGCAACGTCTCAGGCGCATTGCGCGAACACCGCTGATGGTCATCAAGAAATGCATCCGCGCATTGCGCAGGGCTTTTTCCATCCCGGCGACACCCCGCGCCGCCCCCATGGCAGCGCAAACCGCCGACGCGCCGCGCACTCGCGAAGAAGCACTGGCGGCCTTGAGACAGGGTAAGCCCGTGTCGCCAGGTCCCACCCGGATGCGGTCGCGTCAAGTGTCAGAGGAATCACTGCGTTTCGAAGAAGAATTGCAGCAAGTGCAAGTGCAAGCGCGGAGCAGCGGCACGGCCTGGCTGCCACGCGCTCAAGGCCTGGCCTTTGACAGCGGCGCGCCCGCCCGCGTACGCTCGGAAGTGCTTCTTTTGATCGCGCGTGCCCATTTCGACGAAGCCTTGATCGAGGACCAACGACGGGCCGACGAAATCGCGGCCGGCCGCGATGAGGATGCCCTGCTCCATATCGAGAACGCGAACAGGAAGACGACCCAGGCGGCACAATCCCTGGTGCAACTGCTGAGGGTGGACCCGGCGTTCCGCCTGGAACTCCCCCACCCCATGCGGCCGTTGCTCGACCTGGTCAGGGCCGCGCATGCCGACCTGCGGATAACGCGGTACGGCATGTGGAACGAAACGGTTTTCGAAGCCGCGGCGGCGGCGGCGGTGGCATGACGCCGACGCCGACGCCGACGCCGACGCCGACTCGTTTAGTCCAACTTCGCGCCGGACTGCTCCACGATCGTCTTGTAGCGGCCAATCTCTGATTGGATGAATTGGCTGAACTGCGCCGGGCTCTGCGGCTCGGCCAGTTCCGCGCCCAGCGCGGTCAAGGTCTTGCGGACGTCAGGCTCGGCCAGGATGGCGTTGAGTTCCTTGTTCAGCCGCGCGACGATATCCGCCGGCGTGCCCGCGGGCGCCACCACGCCATACCAGGCCGACGCATACATGCCCTTCACACCCGCCTCATCGAAGGTGGGAACGTCAGGCAATTCCGGCAGGCGCTTCTGCGACGCGACGGCCAACGCGCGCAAGGCACCCGCCTTGACCTGTGCCAGCGAACCGGTGTCCAGCATCATGTCGACCTGCCCCGCCAGCAAGTCGGAGACGGCCGGGCCGCTACCCTTGTAGGGGATGTGAACGATGTTCACACCGGCCGCGTGGTTCAGCATCGAGCCGGCCAGATGCTGCGATGAGCCGATACCGCCCGACCCGTAATTCAGCTTGCCCGGATTGGCTTTCGCATAGGCTAGCAATTCCTGCACGGTATTGAATCGCGACTTCTTCGGCACTTCCAGGATGTTGGGAATCGAAGCGACAAAAGCCACCGGCGCGAAGTCCTTCTGCGCGTCGAAGCCCAGATGGCTGTAAAGATGCGGGTTGGCGGCATTGGTCGAGCTGGTCGCCATGAGCAGCGTGTAGCCATCGGCGGCTTCGCGCACGAAGGCCGCGGTGCCGATATTGCCACCGGCACCGGCCTTGTTGTCGACGATCACGGTCTGCTTCAGACGGGTGCCCAACTGCTGTGCCAGGATACGGCCCAGGGCATCGGTGGCGCCGCCCGGAGGCCATGGCACCACCAGGCGGATGGGACGGTCGGGATAAGCGGCCGCCATGGCCGCGGGGGCGTGGGTGACCAGCAAGGCAGCCGCGGCGCAGGCCGCTACGCCGGAAGCGCGCAACAGGGAAAGCAAACGCATGGAAAAGTCTCCGGTTCGATGAATTATGTTTGAGCCGCGGCATCGCAATCCCGCGGCGGGTCTGCTGTCTGAGCCGCCTGAGCATGCGCCGGCGGCGGGTCTGCTGTCTGAGCCGCCTGAACATGCGCCGGCGGCTGCACGGGATCAGCGGCCCAGGGCGGCGTCTATCCAGCTGTCGTCGTAGTTGCCGGCGGCGATGTCGGCCAGCGTGCGGGTCTCATCGGCCAGCTTGGCGCGGGCGGCCTGCGCCACCGCGGCGGCCTGGGCAGGCGCCACGAACACGACGCCGTCTTCGTCGCCGATGACGATGTCGCCATGATTGACCACCACGCCGCCCACCGTCACGGCGCAACGGGTTTCACCCGGGCCGTTCTTGTAGGGGCCGCGATGGGTCACGCCGGCGGCGAAGCAGGGAAAGGCGGCGTGGCGGAAAGCGGCCTGGTCGCGGATGGCACCGTCGATGACGAAGCCTGCGCAGCCGCGCTTGCGCGCCACCTGCATCATGATTTCGCCGACCAGGGCGCGCTCCACCGAACCGCCGCCGTCCACCACCAGCACGTCGCCGGGCTGCAGATGGCGCAGCGCCTCGTGGATGTACAGGTTGTCGCCCTGGCGGACGCGCACGGTGTAAGCCGTACCCAGCAAGGGCGCGTCGCCGTGGCGCGCATCCAGGCCGTGGGAGCCGGCGATGCGTTGCATGCAGTCGCTGATGAGCGAGGTGGCCAGGCCTTCGAACAAAGTGGGTTCGATGCGGCCAGCGCTAGCGGCTATGGACATGCCTTTATCTCCGATTATTGATAATAATTCTGTCAGGGCAAATCCTAAATCCGGCATATGAAGAAAAAAAGCGATAAATTTGCGCCCTTCTCAGTGAATATTTTGAATGATGTTCGAGGCAGACTGAACCCGGGACCAGACTGGGTCGGGTCGAGCAGAGCCGCCGGCGCGCGTGGCGGCTGGTAAGCGGCAGGGTCGCTACGTCTTCCGTGCTCGGACATCAGAATCATCACCGTATGTTGACCCTCAAACAGATCGAAGCTTTCTTCTGGGCCGCCCGGCTGAGCAGTTTCTCGCGAGCCGCCGCCAAGCTGTGCATGACGCAGTCCGCCTTGTCCAAGCGGGTCAGCGAGCTGGAGGAAGAATTGAAGATCCCCCTATTCGACCGCTCCGCTTACCGGCCCGTGCTGACCGACGCCGGCCGCGCCGTGCTCGACACCGCGGAACGCATGCTGGAACTGCGCGAGCAGATGTACTCCCGTACCGGCGCCGACGCCGCACCCGCTGGCCTGGTGTCCTTCGGCGTGACCGAGGTGGTCGCAGGCACGTGGCTGCCACGTTGGGTGGCGGACATGCGCCGCGACTATCCGCACGTGACCCTGGAACCGTATGTAGACGTGTCGGCCGCATTGGCGGCAAGGTTGCGCGCAGGCGAGATCGAAATGGCCGTCATGCCGCAACAACTGCCCGGCCCGGAATTCACGGCCATGCGCCTGGCCGAAGTCGCCTTCTCCATGATGGCGGCCCCCGAGGTCGTACCCACCGGCGTGCTTACCCGCGAGGCCCTGGCGCGCTTGCCGGTGTTCGCGCAATCGGGCGGATCCGGCCTGACGGAAGTGTTCGACAGCTGGGCGCGCGTGAACGGCCTGAGCATGCAGCGGGTGCTGGCCAGCAACAGCCTGGTGGCGATCAGCGAACTCGTGCTGGCGGGATTGGGCATCGCGCTGCTGCCCATGGACTATTACCGCGCGCATCTGGACAGCGGCCGCTTGCGCGCAGTGGCCGGCCCCCTGCCGTGGCCGCGCCTGCCCTATTACCTGATCACGCGCACCGGCCCAGGCAGCGGCCCGTTGCGCGCCCTGCAACAGGTGGCGCTACGACCGGACCCACAAGGCGGAGGGGTCACGATGGCACCACCACCGACGTGATCGAGCACGCAACAGAACGGGAAACACCTGTGGGCGGACCGTAGCGCCCCGCCACAGACCATGGCGCACACACGGTCCGTCGAACGGCGGTGACGGTACTACCCGAATCGAATCAAAGGCCGCCGAACAGGTCGCGCTCGTTCAATAGCGCGTAGGAGATCTCGGGATGGCGTTCCAGGCAGCGGCGCACGGCGGCTGGGATGGAAGAGCGGATCTGGCGGCACAAGCCGGCCCGTTCATCCACCTTGATGATGAAGCCACGCACGGTGCGCACTTCGTTGGGACCAGGATCAATGCGCAGGGTAATGCCGAGCAGCTGGAACAGCTTCTGTTCCATATGGCGCAGGTCCGCCAGGGTCTGGACGGCTTCGAAGCGGTCCAGCAGACGCTTCTCTTCCTGCTTGTTCAGCATCAGCACGCGGCGATCACCGGCGGGATCCTGCAACAGAATCTCGCGCCGGCAATCACAGGCGCCCGGTGGGCACTCCTGTCTTAGCGGGATGGTCATCATGTCCATAAGGCGACGATGATAACGGAGAGTCACCCGTCCCCGCACGCGATGTGCGGGACGGATGAGCAGTCTGTGCCTGTAGGCTTGGCTTGGCTTGGCCAGGCCTGTAGGCCTATTTACCTGCCGGCTTGCTCGCCGACTTCTTGATCGAATCCAGGCCCGTCTTGCGCACCGTCGGCTGCACGTCGTTCGACGACAGGTACTTCAGCAGCGCGGCGGCTTCCTTGGGATGCGGCGCGTCCACCGGAATGCCGGCGGCGAAGCGCGTGACCGACTGCGCGTCTTCCGGAATCCGGCCGACGAACGTCACGCCCTTCACCGGCAACAGTTCAGCCACTTGCTGGAAGCCGATCTGGTACTTGCCTTCAGCGACCATCTCGGCCACCGGCGTCTTCTGCACGCGCGTGGACTTGGGCTTGAGCTCGTCCTGGATGCCCATCTTCTTGTACATCTCGTTTTCGATGTACACGCCGCTGGCGCTGTCCGAATACGCCACCGACTGCGCGGCCAACAGCGTCTTCTTGAACGCGTCCATGGTGGCGATGTTCGGCTTGGGCTGGCCCGCGCGCACCACCATGCCGATACGGGAATCGGCCAGTTCCACGCGCGAAGCGGGAATCACTTTACCCTGCTTGATCAGATCGTCCAGCGCGTAGCCCACCATGATCACCACGTCGACCTTCTCGCCGCGGGCGAGGCGGTTGGGGATGGCTTCGTCGGACTTGCCCATCGACGGGCCCAGTTGCGTCTTCAAGGTGTTGCCGGTGGCCTTGCTCCACTTGGGCCCCAGTGCCTTGTACGCGGCGGTGAAGCCGCCGGACGTCACGACGCTGACTTCCGCGGCCTGGGCCGCCGTGGCGAAGACGGTGGCGGCCAGGGTGGCGCCTACCAGCCCGGCGATTCCGGTCGACAGCAGTTTCGGGTAAAGCTTCATGGGTAAGTCTCCTCTTTGGGTAAATTGATTTTTCTTGCGGCTATGTCGCGCCCCGCCCCGCGCGGGGGCGCGGAATTTGCATTCGATGGGGACGATGCGGCGAAGCGGACGATGCAGCCGCAACCATAGTAGCTGTTTAATGCGCATCCGCCAGCGTGACGGATGCCTGTGCGAACGCGGAGGCGGAGGCGGAGGCGAAGGCGAAGGCGGAGGCGGATGCGAAAGCGACGAATGCTATCGCATCAAGTCCGAGCGGCCACGGTCTGGCCTCGCGCAGCCTGCCCCGGCGCAACCTGCCCCTGCCCGGCATGCACCTGCCCACCCTTGCGGTACACCGCCAGCGTAGCGGCCAGCGCGCACACGGCGGCGAAGGTCATCCAGTAGCCGGGCGCGGCGCGGTCGCCGGTGGCGTGGATCAGATACGTGGAGATCTCCGGCGTGAAGCCGCCGAAGAGCGCGGTGGCCAGGCTGTAGGCCAGGGAAAAACCCGCCACGCGCACCGATGCCGGCATGATCTCCGTCAGCGCCGGGATCATCGCGCCGTTATACATGCCGAAGATGAAGGACAGCCACAGCAGCACGCCCAGCATCTTCAGGAAGGTCGGCGCCGCGGCCAGGTATGCCAAGGCCGGATACGCGGTCAGGATGGCCAGCACGGCAATCGTCACCAGCAAAGCCTTGCGGCCGATCTTGTCCGACAACGCGCCGCCGACAGGCAGCCAGATGAAATTGGAAATGCCGACGAAGAAAGTCACCGTCAGGCTGTCCTCCGTGCTCAGATGCAGCACGGACTTGCCGAAGGTCGGCGCGTACACCGTGATCAGATAGAAGGTGCAGGTCGTCAGCGCCACCATCAAGGCACCCGCCAGCATCAAGCCCCAGTTGCGCAACAGCGCGGCCCAGGACTCACCCAGCGAAGGACGATGCTGCTGGCTCTTGAACGCCTCGGTTTCCTGCAGGCTGCGACGCAGCACGAAAATCACCGGGATGATCATACAGCCGACGAAGAACGGAATGCGCCAGCCCCAGGCCGCGATCGTGCTCTTGTCCATCCACTGGTTCAGTCCGTAACCCAGCGCGGCGGCGACCATGATGGACACCTGCTGGCTGCCCGACTGCCAGGCCGCGAAAAAGCCCTTGCGGCCCGGTGTGGCCATTTCGGAGAGATACACCGACACCCCGCCCAGCTCCGCGCCGGCGGAAAAGCCTTGCAGCAGCCGGCCGACCAGCACCAGGGCCGGCGCCAGCATGCCGATGCTCTGATAGCCGGGCACGAAGGCGATCAGCACGGTGCCGCTGGCCATCAGCAACAGCGTCACGATGAGGCCCTTGCGGCGTCCCACCTTATCGATATAGGTGCCCAAGAACACGGCGCCCAGCGGCCGCATCAGGAAGCCGGCACCGAACACGGCGAAGGTCTTCATCAGCGCGGCGAAGTCGCTGGAGGACGGAAAGAACACCGCGGAGATCTGGGTGGCGTAGAAACCGAACAGGAAAAAATCGAACTGTTCGAGAAAGTTGCCCGCGGTCACGCGCAATACGGTTCGCATGAGCGCCAGGGGGGATCCGTGCGTCGTCGAACGCGCGGACTGCGTTGAAGCAGAAGGCTGCATGATGATCGATCCTAAGGACATCATCCGGCGGCGAGACAACGCGGCAGGGCCATCATTGTTTTGTCAGGCGAAGCGCGCAGGCCGGATATGAAGGATCGACGGTAAGGGTTTTTCCTGACGGCGGCATTAATGCGCGGGTAAGAATTTTCTCGCCGGCATCCGCGTATTTCGAAGTATGTATCGATCCGCTTAGCGCAGGAGGCATAAAGCGCCACGGCGTCGCGGACTTAGCGGCGGCACCCTCTTCTCGCCCCGCATCATCTCCTAACAAATCACTTCCGCAATTTCTCCATGATTTCGCCGGCGATGGGCCGCCGTCAGGCCCCTCGCCGCGGGCTTCAGTCATGGAATTCAGCCATGGAATTCAACCAAGAGATTCAGCCGCGCGCCCGGTCCAGCGTGCGGCGCACGCGCGCCGCCAGTTGCTGCGTCGTGAAGGGCTTCTCCAGCAAGGCCACGCCAGACATCAACGCGCCATCGCTGACCAGGGCCTGCGACGCGTAGGCCGACGTGAAGATCACGGGTAGGTCGGGCCGCGTCATGTGCACTTTCTCGGCAACCTCGCGGCCATTCATGCCGCCAGGCAGCCCGACGTCGGAGAACACCAGGTCGATGTCCGGATGTTCGTCGACCAGGCGCAGGGCGGCCGGGCCATCGCCCGCCTCCAGCACGCGATAGCCCAGCTCGCGCAGCACTTCAGTGGAAATGCTGCGCACTTCGGCATCGTCTTCCAGCACCAGCACCGTTTCGCCACCCGGCGACCGATAGTCGATGCCGCTGAAGTCCGCCGCCGGCACGCCGTGCAGGTCGGCGCCACGCTTATCGCGCGGCAACAGCAAATGCACCGCCGCGCCCTGTCCAGGTTGCGACACCAGCTTCACATGGCCGCCACTCTGCTTGACGAAACCGTAGACCTGGCTCAAGCCCAGGCCGGTGCCATGGCCTTCCTTCTTGGTCGTGAAGAAAGGATCGAAGGCCTTCTCCAACACGTCGGGCGGCATGCCGGGACCGCTGTCCTTGACCACGACCTGGACATAGTCGCCGGGGGTCTTTTCCGGATGCAGCCGGCAATACGCCTCGTCGAGCGCGCGGTTGGACGTGGAGATGGTCAAGCGGCCGCCGCCCGATGGCGCCATGGCGTCGCGGGCGTTGATGGCCAGGTTGATCAGGGCGTTTTCCAACTGGTTGGGATCGACGTAAGCTGGCCATAAACCCTCCGCCAGTTCCGTGTGCAATTCGACGTGCGCGCCCAATGTCTGCGTCAACAGGCTCACCAGGCGTGTCGTGGTCTCGTTCGCATCCACCGCTTGCGGCGCCAGCGGCTGCTTGCGTGAATAGGCCAGCAAGCCCTTGGTCAGCCTGGCGCCCCGTTCCACGCCTTTGAGCGCGTTGTCCAGCCAGCGCCGCTCGCGTTCAGGCGTGTCCGCGCCCAGCGTGCGCTGCAAGGTCTGCAGATTACCCTGCACGATCATCAGCACATTGTTGAAGTCATGCGCCACCCCACCGGTCAACTGCCCGATGGACTCGATCTTCTGCGCCTGCCGCAATTGCGCTTCCAGCTCCAGGCGCTGCGTGATGTCGCGGCCGGTGCCGCAGATGCGCCCATCGTCGGTGCGCACGAAGGTCCAGCTGACCATGCGGCCGGCACGGCCGTCGGTGCCGACCATTTCCAGGTCGACGTCCTGCACATAGGCCTGGCTGTGCAGCACCGCGCGCGCGGCGGTGGCGCGGTCCTGGCTGCCCGGCGCCACCAGCGACGCCAGGCGCCGGTCCTGCAGCTCGGTGGCGGACCAGCCCAGCATTTCCCGCCAGGCCGGATTGCTGTTGCGGATATAGCCTTCGCTATCGCAGATCGCCACCAGGTCATGCGTCAGGCGCCAGACCAGGTCGCGTTCCTCGGTGCGCGAACGCACCATGGCCTCCAGCGCGGCGTTGATCTCGACCAGGCTTTGTTCGGCACGCAGCCGCGCCTGGCGCGTCTCGCGTTCGGCCAGCGCGCGCTCGATCGCCGACGGCAGGCGTTCCTGGCGATGCTTGACGACATAATCCGTCGCGCCATGCTTGAGTGACTCGATGGCCACTTCCTCGCCCAAGGTGCCGGACACGAAGATGAAGGGCGTCTCCGGACTCAATTCGCGCGCGATGGCCAGCGCACCCATGCCATCGAAACCCGGCAGCACATAATCGGCCAGGATCACACCATAAGACTTCGCACCCAGCGCGGCACGGAAATCCGCTTCCTCCCACACGCGGTCGATGTGGCAATCCACGCGCGCGCGCTCGAGGTGGCGGCGCAGCAGCTCCGCGTCAAGGTCATTGTCCTCGAGCAGCAGGATTTCGATGGTGCCGGCGCGGGTATTCACGCTTCGGTGACCTTCATCGGTCCCGTCCGCAACTGACCGGGCGAGGGTTCGTTCAAGATGGCCCAGAACATACCCAGGCCACGGATCGCGTCGAAGAATTCCTGGAAGTCCACCGGCTTGACGACGAAGGCATTGACGCCCAGGTCGTAGCTGCGCACCAGGTCGGATTCTTCGCGCGAGGCGGTGAGCATCACCACCGGCACGTGCTTGGTGGCCGGATCGCTCTTGATGGTCGCCAACACTTCCAGGCCATCCATCTTGGGCAGCTTCAGATCCAGCAGCACCACCGCCGGATCCACCGCCGGCCGGTCCTTGTGGGCACCGCGGCGCAGCAGCCAGTCCAGCGCTTCGATACCATCGCGTGCCGTGACGACTTCATTGGCCAGACGGCTGCGCTCCAGCGCCACCAGGGTGAGCTCCAGGTCTTTAGGGTTGTCCTCGACGAGGAGAATGTTTTTAAGCACCGACATCTTCGGCGGTCTCTCGGTTAGGGATAGAAAAATAGAATTTGGCGCCTTCATCGATGACGCCCTCGGCCCAGGCGGAGCCGCCATGACGCTCGGCGATGCGGCGCACATTGGCCAGGCCTATACCTGTGCCTTCAAAATCTTCCATGCGATGCAGGCGTTGGAACACACCAAACAGCTTGCCCACATAGGCCATGTCGAAACCGACGCCATTGTCTTGCACCATGAAGACGGTGGCAGCGGGGGATCGCGTGGCCGTGATTTTTATCTTAGCCACCTCGCGGCCATTTGTGTACTTGATCGCGTTACTTAACAAATTCTGAAAAACCTGCCGCAGCATGGTGGGATCGGCACTGACGTGCCCCAGGGGGCCGACGTGGAATTCCACCTTGCGGCCGCGCAATTCCGGCTGCAGCAGATGCCGGCATAACTCCACCATACGGTCTACGTCGACGTCTTCGCGCGCCAGGCTCACGCGGCCGGCCTGCGAAAAACTCAACAGGCCATCCACCAGCTTGCCGGCGGTGTGGGCGCTTTCGATGATGGTGTCGATGTAGCGCAAGGAACGACTGTTGGCGGCGGCCGCATCCCCACCGTTGCCGTTGCCGTTGCCGTTGCCGTTGCCGCTGCCGTTGCCGCTGCCGTTGCCGTTGCCGCTGCCGCTGCCGTTGCCGCTGCCGCTGCCGTTGCCGTTGCCGCTGCCGTCGTTGGCGCCAGCGGCCAGGGCGTCACCCGCCGACGCTTCGCCCATGGCCTGCATTTCATCCTTCAGCAGTTCGGCGTAGCCCACGATGTGGCGGAAAGGCGCGCGCAGGTCGTGCGACACCGAATAGGAAAAGGCCTCCAGCTCACGGTTGCTGCGCTTGAGTTCATCAGTGATGTCGGCCAATTCCTCGGCCTTGCGCATGACGATGCCGATAATGGCGTTGCGCAGCAAGGCGGCCGTGTCCAACTGCGGCTCGGTCCATGGCGCCGAGCGATCGCGCACGGTCTCCTGCCAGCTTTCGAAAGACAGCCGCGGATGCAGCCGCCCCACGCCGGGCTGCTTGGCCTGGCGCGGATCGCCGCCCCAGCGGACGGTACGCACCAACTCTTGCCGGAACCACAGTACATAGCTGCGGTGAATCTGCGAAATCTGCACCGCCAGCAGACCGGCGGCGGCCGCGCCGCCGTGGGTGAAGTGCGCACCGCCGGGCATGGCCTCCGCCAGGCTATCCGTGCTGTAGATGTCCTGGTCGCCGTGCTGTTCGGTCAGCCATTCCACGATGCCGATCACACCCGCTTCGTCCGGCGTGTCACCCACGGTGTAGCAGACGCCATTGAGCATGACCGCGGCGCCTTGCGCGTCCACCAGCGGCAGGAAATCTTCCGGATGCTTGACCAGGCCCTGCACGAAATTCTCTTCTCGCGCCATGTAGGCCAGCAAGCGGGCCTGCAAGGCCTGCCGCTCGACCCGCTCGGCCGCATGCGAGCTGCGTATCTGGGCTTCGATCTGCATGGCCATGATCTGCGTCAGGAAATCGCAGGCGGCGCGCACATGCTGCGGCACGATGCGAGGCTCCGCATGATGCGTCGAAATCAGTCCCCATAACTGCCCGCCCACCACGATGGACACCGAGAACGACGACG
The DNA here is from genome assembly GCF_021325795.1 of Bordetella sp. LUAb4. Lineage (GTDB taxonomy): Bacteria > Pseudomonadota > Gammaproteobacteria > Burkholderiales > Burkholderiaceae_B > Bordetella_C. The sequence goes on from NZ_JAHPZX010000008.1 coordinate 169,508, forward strand.
GCGTGCCCATGTTGCGCATGTACTCCAGGTGCACGGGCGACACGCTGCGCAGCACGGCGTAAGACAGGTCCAGGGGCGCCAGGTCGGCGCCTTCGCGTTCGAGCAGGGGCACCGGCACATAATCGGCATCGGCGATCAGGCGCAGGCGATTCAGGCGATACAGCTCGCGCGCCTGCGCCGGAATATCGCTGGCCGGAAAACGCAGGTCGAAATACGACGGCAGGCGTTCGTTGCGATCCTCGCCCACCACCATGCCGTTCCATTGTTCGTCGAAGGCGTAGACCAGCGCGCGGTCGTAGCCCGTCAGCGCACGGATGATGCGGGCCGCGCTCTGGTACAGCGCGGCGGGCGTGCGATCCGCTTGCAAGGCTTCGATCGCTGCCCGCATGTCGGGGTACAGCAGATCCAGCGAACCGCTGAAGGCAGGATCGACGTATTCGAATTCGACGACCCGCTCGCGGCCCGACACATGGGAGATGACCAGAAAGTCGCCTGACTTGAATTGCACCATGCCGTGGGTGCGCGGCGTCCCCGGATTGGCTTCGCGCGCCAGAATCGCCTGCAACATGTCGGCGGGCACCAGGCCGGTGGCTTCAAGCGTCCGCCCCAGCAGCGCCTTGGGGTCCACATCGGCGAATTGGCCGACGTTGGCGCTGATACGCAGCAGTTCGCTCGTCTTGCGATCAAGCGAAAGAAGAAAACCCTGTGGCTGGATATGCCCTGGTATGCGTATGGGTTCCTGATCGCAGGCTTGCAGGTCTGTGGTCATCGAGTAACGAGGCATTAAGTAGCATTTGATTATATATACCCGTGTTTACCAGGACCGGCGTTGCCCAACTGAAACCAAAGATTGAAACTGCCACAGGAAGGGCGACGGGAAAGGCGGCTGGGATTGTCGACTGGAACGGGCGGCTGGAAGGGGGGACTGTTGCGCCTCGCACAACACGGTGCGTCCCCCCAGCTGCCTTCCGCGGCCCGGATGCCACGTCTACGATGCCATTCATGCGACGCGCCATGCGCCGCGCCCTCGCCCCCCGGCACCGGACATCCCTTTCGAAACAAGGACATCGTCATGACGCAACGCCTGAACTACCCGCAGCAAGCCCCTGAACTGTTCAAGAAATTCGCCCAATTCAGCGCGTTGCTGGCCGATTCCAGCCTGGGCAAGACCTTGCACGACCTGGTGCAGATCCGCGCCTCGCAATTGAACGGCTGCGGTTTCTGCCTGGACATGCATAGCAAGGAAGCCAAGATCCACGGTGAACGCGAACTGCGTCTGTACCACCTGCCGATCTGGCGCGAATCGCCCCTGTTCGACGCCCGTGAGCGCGCCGCGCTGGCCTGGACCGAGGCGCTCACCCGCCTGGACGGCCATCCCGTGCCCGACGCCCTCTATGAAGAGGCGCGTGCCCAGTTCGACGAAAAGGAGCTGACCGAGTTGACCTGGGTCATTGCCACCATCAACGCCTGGAATCGTCTTGGCGTCGGCTTCCAGGCAGTGCCCGGCTCGGCCGACAAGCTGTTCGGCCTGGACAAGGCCAACCTGAGCTGATCACCCGGCACGAGGGCGTGCGGGCCGGCAGGCTCTACACTGCGATCCTTGAACCCATCCAGGTCAAGGTCGACCCGACCCCGGCGCCCCGTGCTTTTGCAGGCACCCGACATCCATGACTCCGCTACAACCGCCTCCGCTTTCCCTGCTGGACAAATACTACGGCGATGAATTCCATCCGCTCTACACCACCACGGTGACGGCCAGTGGCGGCGAAGCCGTGCACGGACGCGCGTCCGGGGTGGTGCGGTCGGCGGACGGCGAGCTGGACCTGGCGCTGCGCCTGCCGCCGGAATTGGGCGGACCGGGTGGCGGCACCAATCCGGAACAGCTGTTCGCGGCGGGCTACGCCGCCTGTTTCCATGGGGCATTGATGCTGCTGGCCACCCGCGCCGGTGTGACGGTGCCCGACGCCACGGTGTCGGTCACGGTTTCCTTCGGCCGCGATCCGGTCGATGGCCTGTACTCCCTGCGGGCGGATGTGGAAATCCGGCTGCCGGGGGTCGATGCCCAGACCGCCGGCGAACTGGTACGCAGCACGGAACGTTTCTGTCCCTATGCCAAGCTGACCCGCCAGGGCATGACCAGCATCGTCGCCCTGCGAACGTGACTCAGGGCTGGAACAGGTCCTGCTGACGGATGTGGTGGGTCATGAAGTCGATGAACACCCGCATCCGCGCCGGCAGATGCTTGCGGCTGAGATAACACAGGTAATGTCCCCGGTCGTCCGGCATATGCTGCGCCAGGACGCTCACCAGGCGCCCCGTGCGCAGATCGTCGCACACCTGGTAGCAGGGCATCTGCGCCAGTCCGCGGCCATCGAGCACCGCCTGCCGCACCAGGTCCGCATCGTTGAAGGTGCAGGAAGACTGCGGCGAATACTTGCGGGCATGGCCGTCGACCTTGAACTCCCAGTCGTAGACCCGGCCCGACGCCAAGCGCAGATTGATGCAGCGCTGCTGGTCCAGCTCGTCGACGGCGGCCGGCACGCCATGCGCCTGAAGATAGGCCGGCGCGGCGCACAACAACATCTGCATGGGGATCAACTGGCGCGCGATGACCTGGCTGTCTTCCAGGCGGCCGTCGCGAAAGGCAATGTCGACGCGATCCGTGGTGAAGTCCGTGGCGCCGTCGTCCAGGGACAGATCGACCGTGATGGCCGGATAGGTGTCCTGGAAAGCGGCGATCAGCGGTGCCACCACCTTGCGGCCGAAGCCCACGGCGGAACAAATGCGCAGATGGCCCTGCGGCGGACCTTCCCGCATATCCCGCATATCGTCCAGCGCCTGCATGATGCGGTCCACGCCAGGGCGGCAGTTGGAATAGAAGCGTTCGCCTTCCGGCGTCAGGGCCGTGCTGCGCGTCGTGCGCAGGAACAGGCGGGCGTCGAGCTGGGCTTCCAGCTTCTGCACCGCCCGGCTGACCGCCGAGCGGCCAATGCCCAGCCGGTCGCCCGCCTTGGCGAAACTGCCCGCGTCGGCGACGGCCAGGAAGGCCACCACGCCGGCATAGGAGGTGGCGAAACTGGCGGCCAGCGTATCGCTGTCGGCCAGGCCCGCAACGGCAGGGCCGGCGGGCGCGGGGGCGCCGAGGGGCGCAAGGGTCGCAAGTGGAATAGTCATGGCTGGGGCGCGGGTAGTTTTTCCATGATCACTAGACGGGTGGCGGCAGACGGCTGTGACAAGTCCGCCTGATAAACATGTTTCTTATTGAAACAATTGACCTGACGCCACCAGCGCTTCCAACAGCCGCGCCAGCTTGTCCGGATTGCGCTGCACCTGCATCGCGACGATACGCTCGCCGTCGGTTTCGAAAGACTGCGCCGACTCCAGTTGGCCTTCCATGAAGCGCAGCAACGCCAGTTGGCCGTTCAACTCCACGGTTTCCACGCGTAGCCCGGCCGGACCCAGCCGGCGGTAGGCCGCATAGAACAGAAAGGCGATGCGTTCGCCGCCCACCATGGGCTTGGGAAAGCTGGGGACCTTGCCGCCGCCGTCGCCCACCAGGCGGGCGTCCTCGGCCAGCAGCGCGGTGAGGCCGGCCAGGTCACCGTGCCGCATGGCGCGGGCGAAGCCGCTGACCACGCGTTGATGCGTCTCTCGCGTCACCTGGTAGCGCGTCCGTCCTTCGCGCACCTGCACTCGCGCGCGGGCCACCAACTGGCGGCAGGCTTCCTGCGTCTTGTCCAGGATGCGGGCCACTTCGGCGTAGTCCGCCTCGAAGACGTCATGCATCAGGAATGCCGCGCGGGCTTCCGGCGACAGACGCTCCAGCACATTGAGGAAAGCCACGGACAGGTCATCGGCGTAGGCATGCAGTTCCTCCGGCGTCGGCGGCGCTTCGGTGAGCAGCGGTTCGGGCAGCCAGAATCCAAAATACTGTTCGCGCTGCAGCTTGGCCGCGCGCAGGCGGTCGATGGCCAGGCGCGTGGTGACGGTGACCAGCCAGGCTTCGGCATTGTCCAAGGACGCCCGATCCGCGGCGTGCCAGCGCAACCAGGCATCCTGCACGACGTCTTCCGCCTCGGCGACGCTGCCCAGCATGCGGTATGCAATGCCGTGCAGCCTGGGGCGCACGCGTGTGTAGATGTCGTCGTTATTGTCCATGGTCCCAGGATCGATGCGCGATGGCGGCAGCTCCGCTGGCCGCCGGGGGAATAATCGCACTGTCGGCGCCCGCTTACAAGCGACGCCGGCCCGGTCGGAAGCGGGATGCCGGCGCCTGGCCGGTCCCCTTCGGCACGCGGTGCCCGCGCCCGGGCGAGCCGGTGTCAGAACTTGATGCTGGCGCTCAGGCTGACGGTGCGCGGATCGCCCGCCTTGACGTAGTCCGCGGCCTGGTACTGCCAGTAGCGCTTGTTGGCCACGTTATTGATGCCGGCACGCAAGGTGGTGTCATAGCCGGAGACGCGGGTGTCGTAGGTCGCGCCGATGTCGAAGAGGGTGTAGCTGTCCACCGGCACGCTATTGGCGGCGCTGAGCATGGTCGGGCCCGTGTACCGTGCGTCGGCGCGCAGCCGCAGGCCGGGGATGCCCGGCACGGCATAGCCGATCTGTGCGGTGGCGCTCCAGCGGGGAGCGCCTGCCACCCGGTTGCCGTCGTATGCCGTGCCGTTGCGATAGTCGGAGGACAAGGCCATCAGGCTGCCGCCCACGGTCCAGTCGCGCCCCAGCCGCGCCGAGGCGGCCAGTTCCACGCCCTGATAGCGCGCGTCGCCAGCACGCATCAGGGCGTCGGCCGCGTCGATGTATTCAGCCATCTTGTCGATACGGAATATGGCGGCGGTGGCAGCCCAGTCTTCCTGGCTGGTCTTGATGCCTACCTCGTACTGCCGGCTCTTGACGGGATCCAGCAGCGCGCCGTAATTCGAATAGGTGATGCCGACGCTGACCCCGGGCTCCAATGACTCCATATAGCTGGCATAGGCCATGGTGCGCGGCGAAAATTTGTACATCAAGGCGTAGGTGGGTGCCGCCACGCCATTGCGCTCATAGCGGGATGTCTCCTGGCCCGTGGCCGCGAAGCCGCGCTGGCTGTAGTCGATGTAGCGCACGCCGGCCAGCAGGGACCATGGGCCGCCCAGGTCCAGGGTGTCGCTGGCGAACAGCGACTTCTGCGTGATCTCCGCGGCGCGGTACAGGTCCAGGCCGTCGATGCTGTCGCTGTTGCTGTAATAAGTGATCGGGTTCTGGCGGTAGAGATTGCCGGGCCCCGCCGCGAAGTAAGTGCCGTTGCTGCTGTAGTCATTTTTCTGCCGGGACCATGAGGCACCAAGGGTCACCTGATGATAGACCGGCCCCGTGCTCAGACGGCCCTGCGCCATGCCACGCCAGTGATTGTAGGAATAGGCCTGGCTCTGGTCAGAGGGAAAATCGATGTAGTCACCGGCGCGATCCACGATGGCCAGCAGCGATTGGTTGCTGCGCCAACGCGTCGAGCTGTAGCTGTAGTTCGTGCTGAAGGTCCAGTCCGGACTCAGGACGTACGTCAAGCCGGTGGCGTAATAGCGGAACTGGGTGTTGGCGTACTGGCCCTTGGGGTTCAGCGTCTGGCCGTCATTGCGCAAAGGGCGCGGCAGGCGGCTGTCGGCGTAGCCGGCGGTATAGATGGAAGGTTCCTGGTCACGGGCATCGCGGTTCTGCACCAGGGTCTGGAAGTCCCATGTCAGCCGCTCGGACAGCCGCGCATCCAGGGCCAGCGACAGAGAATTGCGGTTCAAGCGGCCATCGTTATAGGTGTTGCCGCCTTCATGCGTGGCATTCAAGCGGTAGCCCAGGGCGCCGCTTGCGCCCAGGCGATCGCCCAGGTCCACGTGCTGCTGCAACAAGCCCTTGGACAGATAGCCGACATCGATGTTGCGCACAGGTTCGTCCGTGGGCTTGCGGGTGACGTAGTTGATCACGCCACCCGGCGAACCGAAGCCATGCATGAAAGCCGTGGCGCCCTTGAGCAGGTCGATTTGCTCGAACTGCTCATAAGGCAGCACGGTGAAATAGCTGATGAAGGGATTGCCGTCGATGCGAAAGCCGTTCTGCCAGTCGACCGGCAACCCTCGCACGGTGAGGTAGCTGCCCCACACGCCATAGGCGGCGCTGTTGTCGGTCACCGATGCATCCCGCGCGAACACATCGCCCAGTTTCCTGACCTGGCGATCACGCAGGTCGGCGGCGGTGACCACCGTGCTGGAGAACGGCGTAGCGAGGACACTGCGCCGCCCCAGGGCACCGCTGTCCACGGTGGCCTGGGGATGCAGGAGGGACGGGTCCGCCATAGTGCCGGTCACCGAAACGGTGGGAAATGTGCCGCCGGGAATTAAGGCTTGGGCTTGGGCTTGGGCTTCTTGGCCTTGGCCTTGGCCTTGGCTTTGGCTTTGGCTTTGGGTCTGCGACCGAGCCGCGGCGACGGGCCACCACGCCCCGCACATCGTCGCGGACAGCATCACATGAATCGCGAATAGCGGCCGGCTGGCCTGGCGCTGTGCGCATGCCCGGACGTGGCGTGCCACGGTAATCCCCCAGTGATCCCCGGCTGCGGATGGTACCATCGCCCTCGCGCCGGCACGCGCAATTGCAACCATGACGACATCGCCCGCTCCCTCCGCAACGACCGCCGTTCCCGCCACGCCCGCGCAGGCCTGGCTTGCGGTACAGGCCCATATCGATGCCGGCAACGGACCGGCCGCCGGCCCCATGCTGCATGCCTTCGCCGCCATCGCGCCGACCGACGCCGCCACCTGCAACGACCTGGTCGCGGCATTCAGCAGTTGCGGCCTGAGCGCGCAATCACTGCCCTATGCCCAGCGTGCCGTCGACCTGCATCCGCAAGACGATATCGCACGCAGCAATCTGTGCGAGCTGCTACGCCGCGCCGGCCGCATGGACGACGCCGTGCACCAGGGCCGCCACGCGGTGGCGCTGAACGCGGCACGCGCGGGCAATCATTACCACCTGGGCATGGCGTACGCCGAAACGCTGCGGATGGACGAGGCCATTGCCCATTTGCGCCAGGCCCTGGCGCTGGAGCCACGCTTCGCCCAGGCCCATTTCGAACTGGCGGAAGCCCTGCTGCTGACGACGCAATTCCAGGAAGGCTGGCAGGAATACGAATGGCGCTATGCCATGCCTCACGTCAAGCCGCTGCTGCCGCCAGGCCACACGCTGCCCGTATGGGACGGCCAAGCGCTGCCGGACCGCAGCCTGCTGGTGGTCTGCGACCAGGGCTATGGCGATGTCATGCAGTTCTGCCGCTATCTGGAGCACCTGCAGGAGCACTGCCCCAATCTGGTGGTGGCCGCCAGCCCGCCGGTGCTGCCGCTGGTACGGCAGCAGTCGCCCCAGGCCCGCTATTTTTCGCAGTGGCAGGACATGGGCCATGTCGATTGCCATATCCCGCTGACCAGCCTGCCACGCATTTTCGGCGCGGGCGCGGGGCCGATTCCGCTGCGCATCCCCTACATAAAGGCCGACGCCACGCGCGCCACGTATTGGCGCGACCGGCTGGACCAGGCGGCGCCAGCCGCGCCGCGCCGCCGCGTCGGCGTGGTGTGGGCCGGCCGGCCCGAACACGACAACGATGCCCGCCGTTCACTGACGCTGGCGCAATTGGCACCGCTGGCAGCCATGCCAAATACCACCCTGGTCAGTCTGCAGGTAGGCGCCGCGCGCGATCAAGTGCAACAGTACCGGGCTCGCGCGCCGCTGCTGGACGTGGGCGGCCTGCTCACCGATTACGCCGAAACCGCGGCCGTCATCGCGGGCCTGGACCACGTCGTCTGCGTCGACACATCGGTGGCGCATCTGGCCGGTGCCATGGGTGTGCCGACCTCGGTGCTGCTGCCCCACGCGCCCGATTGGCGCTGGATGCTGGGGCGCAACGACAGCCCCTGGTATCCGAGCCTGCGCTTGTACCGGCAGGTCCGGCCCTGCGATTGGAGCGGTGTGGTGGAAGCGGTGGCACGGGACCTGGCCGGCAAGGCCTGATCGAGATATTCGCTGCATAGGGCGACATCGTCGCCAACCTGAATTCGGAACCCGATGCGAAGGTTCGGCGACGAAAGGGTTCGTGGCTTCCACGCCGCAAACTCTATGCGCATACATACATGACCTGGATCCGCTCCTACCTACCTGCTTTTCCTTCCCTGACTTCCCTAAACAAACCGCCAGTCCCGAGCCTGGAACCCGACTCTCCCCATGCTTCGACGGGGCGGGCAGACAAACGGCGCTTTGCGTTCTCATTTCCGATCCGCAATGAGTTGGAGCTGCTGTACTCGGCCAGTCGAGCGATGCGCCGGCGCAATACGGCACCGTCCGCGCTTGCGCCGGCGCAGCCATTACCGCCACCCTTACCTGACAAGGTGCAAGACCGCATGTGGCATGACCGCATGTGGCAATGGAAAACTGTCGATAAAGCCGTTCCGGTCAACCATCCACTGCGTTCCTTGTTGGTGGCCTGGCATCTGGCGATGTACGCGGGCCTGCAGCGTGCGTCGCTGAGCGAACAAATGCATGCCCATGGCGCATCGCCACTGTGGCAGCAGGAGAGAGACGGTGCGCTGGCTACGCAAGGCGCACGCGCGGACATCCGCGCGACCACGCTGGGTCGACTTGAAGCGCTGGCGAAGCACGCGGGCCACCCCGTCGAGAAGAAGATCTACGCCCATGCGCGGCATGACGACGTCATTGCCGATATCGGCCGGCACACCGAGAACGGCGGCCCCTGTCTGGTGTTATGGCATTGCGCGGCCACGCAGGACCTCGTCCAAGTGAGTCGCCAGACACCCGCATCGGCATCGGCACGGATACCAACATCGTCACCTGCGATGACACCTCGCCTCATCTACGGCATCCGGCAGCACGCGGGCAACCGACGCATCGAAACGCTGGACCTCGACCGCGGCCTGTCGCATCTGGCGCTGGACACCCCCGCCTTCTGGCATGACCAAAGCGGTGACGCCCGTGACGCAACCGCAAGCGACTATCGGATCTCAGTGCAGGTCTACTTCTTTCCCGCGCACGAGAACGCCTTGCTCCGCTGCGCATCGGCACCCATCGCCGATACGCACGCAGGATGCAAGGACAGAAAGCAAAGACCCCGATCGCAGGCCGCCTGACAGCGTATCGTCAGGCGGCGGCACAGGGTTTGCTTGATGAGGATCGACCCGCCGAGCGCGGACTCATCGAGGAGACCAAAATGATCAAGAGCCTGTTCGTGGCATCGCTGATGGCGTTGGCCCTGACTGCCTGCAACAAGTCCAACGACGGCACGCCCGCGGCAGCGGGTGGCGCCCCGCCGCCGGCCGGGCTGTCGCAATTGGGTGGCCATAGCGGTCCCAATAACAAATAAGCGTTACGCAGCGAGCGTCACCCGGACCGAGCAAGCCAAGCCGGCGCGCGGCGGCACGGCCCCTGAAGAAAGGACGGTCCCTTCTCCTACAGCCGGGCCAGCTCGTCCGCGTACGCCTTGCGCAACGCCTGCACGCTGTTGCCGACCTTGTCACGTTGGCCGGTCAGCGTGCCGATGGTGTTTTCCGAATCCGTCATCATCTGCATATACCGGCGGCCCAATTCGCTTTCCGCCGGCACCGCGCCCAGGTTCTCACGCAAGCGGGCCTGGTTGTCGTTCTGCGCGGACAGCTTGCTATCGATTTCACCCAGCGACTGCTCGGCTTCGGCCACCTTGGCCCTGGCCTGCGCCAATTGCTTCAGCTTCGCCGCCAACGCCGGCTCGGCCGGGGCGTTGGACCACGCCAGCAACGCTTGCGCATTGGCATCGGCCAGCGCATAGGTTGCCGCGCCCGGCCGCTCGTCGACCACGTCCACCTTGGCGGTCGCGCCCGCCGCCACCTGTACGCGCAAGCGCTGATGCGTCGGCGTGGTGGAATCCAGTTGCTCCGACTTGGTGCTCCAGCCCGCCAGGCGCGGGTGCTCGATGACCACCGTGCGCGGCGCATCGGGCGCGCCCTTGATCGAGTAAGTGGTGACGCGGCGCGCCAGGTTTTCCGTGCGCAGCATGCCCTGGCTGACGGTGATCTTCACCGTGCGCTGTTCCGGCTTCATTTCCGACGAGATCTCGACCTTGCGGTCGGCGGCGAAGCTGGCCAGGCGCTGCTCACTGACCGGCAGGGCCGGCAATTGGGCGTCGCCGACAAAGCCGGTATCGGCGTCGTACACGGTAAGGATGCCGGTCGGCAGGGACGCACCGCTGGCGTTCTTCAGCATCACCGCCGACACCGGATAGCGGCTGCCCGATTCCGGCTGGTACACGGCCAGGCGCTCCGCCGGTACCTCGGCATCGACGAAAGGCAGGGACAAGGTCTGCCCGCGCGGCAAGCTGACCGGGCGCGGCAGATGAAAGCTGACGCTGACCAGATTTTCCTGCGCCACGGGACCGTCGGCGGCACCCGCGATCGGGGCGAAGCCGCCGGCCGGCTCCGCCAGCGGCGCGGGAGCGGCGGGAGCGGGCGGCGGGGCCGGGCGCGCCATCATGCGACGCTCCGCCATGGCGTAGCCCTTGGGCGCGGGCGCGGCATCTTCCGCGGCGGCTTCGTCGGTACGGGGCCGGTCGGCCGCGCCCGCCACCACGGGCAAGTCGGGCCGTTCGCGCCAATAGCGGTCGTAGAGTTTCTGCGACAGCGTCACCGGGGCGCCGGAGGTCAAGGTCAGATCAACGTTGTTCCAGTCTTCACCGGTGGCGTTTTCCAGCACGGCCCAACCCTGCAGGCGGGCCTTGCCGCCCTTGTCCAGCACCAAGCGGAACGCCGGCTTCCATACCGGCGCGGCACTGACGTATTCCAGGCCCAGCTTGCGCGCGCCGCTGCCTTTCACCGAGATGGCGACGTTGCGGTAGCGGTCCGCTCCAGCGCTGGCCAAGGCAGCCACCGCGGTGGCGAAGCGCTCGCGCATGCCATCGTCCAGCACCTCGACGGACGTGTCCGCGCCCAGGCGCAGCGTATCGATGCGGCGTTCGGCCGTCAGCACCGACAGCGTGCTTTGCGGCAAAGTCGTATCGCCTTGCTTGCCCTCGACCGTCTGCGTGCCCAGCACGGCGCCTTCGATAGTGCGACCGCCCGAGGTCGCCCGCACGCGCGTGCCCGGCATCTGCTTGAGCAGGTCGGGCAAGGCGCCCAGCAAGCCCGCGTCGAAAGGCAGTTGGGCGAAGGCTTCGTCCACCGGCGCGGGGCCGTCCAGCGTGACCGATTGCAGCGAACCGCCGGGATCGCGCACCAGCAGGCTTTTCAGGATGTCGTCGATCTGCGCGGCCGGCACGTTGATGCGCACCACGCCATCGCCATCCACCTGCACCTGGCGGTGCACCTGCGCCACGCCGCCCGAGGACAGTGTGATCCGATCGATGGGAGCCGCCGCGGTCTGCGCCAAAAGGGGCGCGGCGGGGACCAGAAACAGTGCAATAGCCAGCGGAGACAACGCTGCGGAGGGCATGGGCAAGTCCTAGGTAGCGAAACGGAGCCTGACTGTAACGGAAATCCTCCAGGGCGCGCAGACGTCAGCGGCTACAAAAGTTTACTGAGGAGCACCTTCGGCGGCAGGGACGGCGGGGCGCTGATGCGCCACGGGGCGTCCCAACAAATAGCCCTGGAAATGGGAGCAGCCCTCCTCCGTCAGCCGCGTCAGCTGCGTATTGGTCTCCACGCCTTCCGCCGTGGTGGGAATGTCCAAGCTGCGGCCTATTCCATTGATGGCGCGGATGATGGCCAGCGCCTCACGATTGGTCGCAATGTCCTGCGTGAAGGATTTGTCGATCTTGATCTTGTCGAACTCGAAAGTCCGCAAGTAACCCAGCGACGAATATCCCGTACCGAAATCGTCCAGCGCGACCTTCACGCCCAGTTTCTTCAGCGCATTCAGGGTGGCGATGTTGACGGCGGAATTGGCCAGCAGCACGGACTCGGTGATCTCCACTTCCAGGCGATGCGCGGGCAAGCCCGATTCCTGCAAGGCCGACGCCACCAGGGACACCAGCGAACCGTTGGTGAACTGGCTGGGCGACAGATTGACGGCGACGGTCTCGTGGGGCGCCCAAGTGGTGGCCTCGCGGCAGGCTTCATGCAGGGCAAAGCTGCCCAACTCGTGGATCAGGCCCGTTTCTTCCGCGATGTGGATGAACTCGTCGGGCATGATGACGCCCTTCTTCGGATGGGTCCAGCGCATCAGCGCCTCGCGGCCGGTGATGTTCACGTGCGAGGAATCGGTGATGGGCTGGTAATAGAGTTGCAGCTGGCGCGTCATGATGGCTTCGCGCAGGTCTATCTCCAGCTCGCGGCGCTTGCGGGCGGCCTCTTCCATCTCCGCGCGGAAATAGGCCAGCTGATTGCGGCCGTTGCGCTTGGCTTCGTAGAGCGCCATGTCGGCATAGCGCAGCAGATGGTCGGCCGAGATGTCCTCCGCGCCAGCCACCGCGATGCCGATGCTGACGCCCACGCTGACCGTATGGCCTTCGATGTTGAACGGCGGCTGCACCACTTCGATCAGGCGTTCGGCGACCACGCGCACGTCTTCGTCGTGTTCGATGCCGGGCAGAACCACGGCGAACTCGTCGCCGCCCAGGCGCGCCATGGTGTCCTCTTCGCGCAGGGCCTTGGGCAGGCGTTTGGCCAGCATGCGCAGCAACTCGTCGCCGATCTGGTGGCCCAGGGTGTCGTTCACACTCTTGAAGTTATCCAGGTCCAGGCACAGGACGGCCGTCTTGCGATGACGCCCCTGTGTCGGCAGGGCCTGCAGCAATTGCTCGCGGAACAGGCGCCGGTTGGGCATGCCGGTCAGCGTGTCGTGATGCGCCATGTAGCGCACCTTGGCATGGGCCGCGTGTTCGTCGGTGACGTCGTTGGCGATCAACAGCACGTAGCGAGAACGCGGATCGCTGCCGTGAAAGACCAGGGTATCGATGCGCAGGATGCGGCTGCCGCGCGCGGTCTGCCATTCTTCTTCGTCGCGCTTGACGCCGTCGGCACGCAAAGCCTCGTCGGTCAGGCGCTCGACGGTGGCGGCGATGTGCGCGGGCAGGCAGGCCTGCGCGTTGCGGCCTTCCATCTGGGCACGCGTATGTCCCAACAGGGACTCGGCCTGGCGGTTGGCCAGCAGGATGTTGCGCGACAGCGCATCCATTACCAGTACCGTGGAAGGGATGTGGGCGATCACGGCCTCCAGGAAGGTCGACAGTGAGCGCATTTCAGCGCTGTAGTGTTCGGCCAGTTCCTTGGCCTGCACCAATTGCCGGTCGCGTTCGCGGCGTTCGGTGACGTCGCGCGTGATCTTGGTGTAGCCCAGGAATTCTCCGTGGTCGCCATGGATGGCGTCGATCACGACATTGGCCCAGAACAAGCTGCCGTCCTTGCGCACGCGCCAGCCCTCGGATTCGAAATGGCCCTGCTCGCGCGCCGTGGTCAGGCCCCGCTGCGGCAGGCCGCGGTCGCGGTCGGCCTGGGTGTAGAAGCAGGCGAAATTGCGCCCGACGATTTCCGCGGAGGTATAGCCCTTGGCCCGTTGCGCCCCGGCGTTCCAGTTCACCACATTGCCCTCTGCATCGAGCATGTAGATGGCATAGTCGACGACGCCTTCGATCAGGCGGCGGTACATGATGTCGGGATTTTCGATGGACATGGACTTACGGGACAAAGGGCGCGGGCGCGGAATGGCGCGGGTGCCGGGGAGTCTGGCTGCGGGCGGATTCGGGAGGGCAACGCATTGATGGCGCATGGGCGCATGGGCGCCTGGCCGGCTGGCGCGATGAGGATCGCTGCGGAGCCGGTGGGGGCGCCCTTGCCCCCAGGCGGACTATACGAGTCATCGGGCAGTTTGGATGCGCCTAACAGGCGCCTTTTTTCACCTTTTTTATGAAAAATGCGCCCATTTCACCGGCATTTCACTTTATTTCTCTTGTATTGCGGCGAATTGACCTGGATCAAGGCGGCATGGCCGGAAGTCGGGTACGTGCCCGGCCGGTAACCGCCGGTGGGTATGAGCCGCGCCGATTTTCCCTGCGGCAAGGCGGTACTGCCCTGCGATCGGCGGACATTCATTACACGTCCGCCGATCGCAGCCGGCGCGCGAACCGCGCCGATTTGCCGTGCCGTCAGCGCGGGGCCGCCCTGCGAGGCGAACGCTCAGTACACGTCGCGGCGGTAGCGGCCGGCGTGCGCGAGCGCGGTCACGGCTTCGTCGCCCAGCGTCTGCCGCAGCACGGCGTCCACGCCTGCGGCCATGCCGTCGACGCTGCCGCACACGTAGATGGCCGCGCCTTCGGCGACCCATTCGCGCAGGGCCGTGGCGGCAGCGGCGAGGGCTTCCTGCACGTAGCGCCGGGCGCCGCCGTCACGCGAGTAGACACGGTCCAGGCGGGTGAGGACGCCGTCAGCCTGCCAGGCGCTGAGTTCGGCGTCGTAATACCTGTCGCTAGCCGCGTTGCGTTCGCCGAACAGCAGCCAGTTGCGCCCACGCCCCGCCGCCGCGCGCGCTTTCAGATGCGCGCGCAGGCCGGCGATGCCGGTACCGTTGCCAATCAGGATCATGGGGACATCGTCCGTCGGCGCATGGAATGCCGCATGGCGACGGATGCGCAAGGAAACCGTGGCGCCCGGCGGGGCATTCATCGTCAACCATCCACTGCCCAGGCCCAATACCCCGTCCGCGCCATGACGCTGGCGAACCAGCAGATGAATCGCCCCATCCGTTGGCAACGAAGCAATCGAATAGTCGCGCCGCACGGTTGACGTCAGTTGGCCCATGCCTGGGCTTTCTTGGTCTGAGGTTTCTTGGTCCGAGGGTTCTGGCTCTAGGCTTTCTTGGTCTGGCAGCCCACTGCTTGGCAGACCATCGGCGGACGGGACCAGAATTTCAGCGATATCTCCCGCCTGCCAGACAGGCAGGGCGACTCCTGGGGCTGGCATCAGCGTCAGGTGATAGCAAGGCGCACCGCTACTTCCCGGGTTGGCGTGGACCCGGTCCTGCAAAATCCACGCGTGATGACTGACAAAGAAGGCCCCGACAGCGTCAGGGTCCCGGCCATGAGCGGGGCCGGGCGCGAAGCCGTGATCTTGATCGTGCTCGCCGTCGTGGTCGTAGCCGTGGTCTGAACTAAGACTGGGGTCGCGATCAGCCACATCATGGGCCAGGCGCGCCAAACTCGCTTGCCAGCGGCGCAGCGCGGCGTTATCGGCGCGATCTACTTCGACCGTGTCGAACAAGGCCGCAGCGCCGCTGGCGCGCAACCAGTCCGCCAGCTTGCGGCCAAAGCCGCAGAAGTGCGTATACGTGGCATCTCCCAGAGCCAGCACCGCGTATTGCATGCCGCGCAGATCGGGCAGCCCCGCCATGACCCGCCCCGCGAACACGGCCGCCCCATCGGGCGGGTCGCCCTCGCCATACGTGCTGGCGACGAACAACACTCTTGGCCAGGCGGACAAACGCGCGCCATCCATGCCGTCGAGCGCGGCAACCCGCGCCGTCACGCCCTCGGCGCGTAAAGCACCAGCCGTCATCTCCGCCAGTTCCACGGCCTGGCCTGTCTGGCTGGCATGCAGGACCAGAATCGCATCTGAAGCCTTAGCCAGCGCAGCACTGCGCCCTTGGCCTCGGCTGGGGCCTTGGCCTTGGCTGTGGTCAAACACCGGCCCTTGCCCCGGCACCGGTCCAGGTCCAAGCGCATCAATACGTTGCGCCTCGACCCGGCGCCGCCATTGCCACGCCGCCCACCCGCACACCAGCAGCCACAGCAGCACGGCGCCGCAGGCGCAGCACGCGCGCGCGTTCATCTGGCCAAGCCCGCGGCTGGATCCGCGGCGGCGCCGGCGTCCGCGTACTGCGTCTTGCGGCTGGCGACGAAGGCCTGGCTGGCGCGCGGCTCCAGGCCGTGAACCCCACGTATCAAGAACAACGCCGCCAGCCCTTGCGCATTGGCCATGCGCAAACCCGCCTCGGCTCCCAGCACCGTCAGCGCGGTGGCCCATGCATCGGCCTGCATGCAGCTTGCATGCAGCACCGTCACCGACGCCACGCCGTTATCCACAGGCTGCCCGCTGCGCGGATCCAGCGTATGCGAATGACGCTTGCCGGCATGCTGGAAATAGCGCCGGTAATCCCCCGACGTAGCGATCGCCTGGCGGTCCAGCACGACGTAATCAGCATGGCCGCCGCCATCCGGCCATTCGATTGCCACACGCCAAGGCAGACCATCAGGACGCAGCCCCTGTGCGCGCAGCTCGCCGCCTGCTTCCAGCAGAAAATCCGCCACGCCCAAGGCCTGCAGGGCCCGCGCCGCACAATCCACGCCATATCCCTTGGCGATCGACGAGAAATCCAGAAGCACGCCGCCGTCCTGCCAGGCATGGCAGCCATCACGCCGCACACGCTGCCAGCCACCGCGTGCGCGAGCGGCATCCAAAGCGGCACTCGCAGGCGGTTCATAGGCGCGCTGATGCGGCCCGAATCCCCAAGCCTGCACCAACGCGCCCAGGGTGGGATCGTAAGCGCCATCGGTCAGGCGGGCGACTTCCAGCCCGCAGTCCAGCACCTCGAGCATCCCCGCCGGCAAGGCTTGCCAACCCACCGACGCGCGGTTGTAACGCGTGATGGCAGTGGCATCCTCCCAGTGGCTCATCTGCGCCACCACCTCGTCCAAGGCGGACTGGATGGCACGGCGCGCCATGGCCTCGTCCACACCGGCCGGCAGCGCCAGGCGGGCCGACCACGTGGTGCCCATGGTGGCGCCAGCCAAAGCGCAAGGCAGGCCGCGCAGCCGCTCAAAGCGCACGGTGGCCGGCGCCATCACGGCGTCCGGCAAGACGCGCGCGCGATAGCAAGCAGACAGCTCTACCCCACCCGACATCCCCGCCTCGCCCCTCACTGCGCCAGCACCTCGAACGTGCCCGAGTACGAAATGCGGCGCTTGGTGGCACGCGGCACGGAGGTCTTGTCGTCCTCGAGGGAAGCCTCGACCCAGTACATGCCCGGATGCGGCCACTTCACCTGGAACTTGCCGTCCTTGTCCGTCTTCAGCTTGATCTCGTCCAGCTTGTCGCGATAGCGGCTGCCGCCCGGCACCACGTTCACTTCCAGTTCGGCGGCGGGCTTGCCGTCGATCTGCATCTGGAAGGTGGCGGCTTCACCCGCGTAGATATCGTTGGGGTGCGTGACGGGCACCAGCTCCATGCCCTTGCCGACGGGCTTGACCGTGCTGGGCTTGCCCGCGGTGACGAAGGTCTCGATGCGGCTCATGACCTGGTTGATGCCCAGTTCCTGCGCGTTGGCGGGAATCTTGTCCAAGCCATCGGCCTTGCCGAACATGCGCTTGACCTTGCCGTCTTCCTTCCAGTGCGCGAACACGCCGTCATTGACCACCGCCACGCGATACGTACCCTGTTGCTTGAGCTGCAGGTCGAAAGTGCTGCGCAGCTTGCCGCGGTTCTGGTTCTCGGCTTCGGCGGCACTGCCGTCCGGCGCGGCAATGGCCAGATTGTCCAGGCGCAGCGGCGCATGGTTGAAGTAGAACTTGTCATTGCCCACGGCGGCGTCGACCGTGACCCAGTTCTGCTCGCCGGACAGCACGGTCGACGAAGGCAGCAGCCACATATCGTGCGCGTGCGCCACGCCAGGCAAGGACAGCGCGGGCAAGCTCAGGGCCAGGATGGCGGCGATACGGTTTGCGTAGTGCATGGTGATATTCCTCTAGGTCGGATTCAGGGAGCGATGCTGACAGCGATGGCGCCCAACTCGTGTTCGCCGCGCTGAGTGGCCTGGACCGGCTTGGCCGGCGGCCATTCAAAGGGCACGCGCACCAGTTCGCGGCCGCCGACTTCGCGCGCGGCCTCCACGACCAGGCCGTAATGGCCCGGTTTCAAGGCCGCCAGCGCCGGCGACTTGCCATCCAGGCGCAGGGCCTGCACGCCGACCGGCTTGGTGGCCCCGCTGACACCGTCTACCGGAAACTGCTGGTTGCGGCCGCTGCGGCGCCACCATTGGCGCAGATCCTTGAGCCATTCGGTGCCTTCGTTATTGCGCTTGGCGACGTCGTACCAGACCGCGACGTCGGCCGCCACGCTCTGGTCGGCATTCTCGATCCAGATCGCCACATAGGGCCGGTGATACTCGGCCACGTCCAGGCGTGGGATTTCCACGCTGACGTTGAGTTCGGCGCCATGGGCAGCGCGGGTAATCGCGCCAGCCAGGATGGCGGTAAGTAGCAGTTTGCGCATCAAGTCGCTCCAGACAGAAAATTCGGGACGGATCAGTGGATGAACAGCAGGGCCAGCAGCACAGGGACCAGCAGGCCCAGGCCTACCACTGGCCAGGTCGCCAGGCGCCGGCCGGCGTGCATCTTCAGCAAGAGCAGACCGGTCAGCGAAAACACCAGACAGGCGACCGCACAGGCGTCGATGAACCAGCGCCACGCCACGCCGGTATGGCGGCCTTTGTGCAAATCGTTGAAGTAGGCGATCCAGCCGCGGTCGGTGACTTCGGACTCGACCGCGCCACTTTGCAGGTCCAGCGAGACCCAACCGTCGCCGCCCGCGCGCGGCAGGGAGACGTAGATTTCATCCGCCGACCATTCGGGCACCTTGCCCGACGCGTCGATGTCCATCTGCTGGGACAACCACGCCAGCAGCGCCGGCGGCAGGTCGGGGTGGGCTGGCGCAGCGCGGGCGCGGCGCGGATTGGCGGCGGGGTTGCCGGTGCCGGTAGCGGCCACGTCGGCTGGCGTGAGGGGCGTGGCCGCGCGGCCCGGGCTGGACGCGGCGGCGGCCTGGATGCGCACGAGCGTCTCCCGCAAATCGCCCGGCAGCTCGCCCTGGCGTGTGATCACGCGCGGCTTGGCCTCGATCAGGGATGCGTTGTTGAGCGTCAGCCCGGTCAGCGCGAACAGCAGCATACCCACCAGGCACAGCGCGGCGCTGATCCAGTGCCACTGGTGCAGAGTCTTGAGCCAATAGGAGCGGCGCGAGGAGGGCGTATTCATCGGAACGTCAGCAAAACAGCCGGCATTCTAGATGATGAGAATCAATCTCACTAACAAAATCAACAAATTTGCCCGCGACTCTGTTTCAGTGCGTTTCCGAAAGAGCGCTCGTGCTCGCGAAAAATTGCTTAGCCCAGCATATTCAATGACTTAGGATCTGATGCTCAGCGGGTAGGATTGACCGGGCCGAGCGTCGTCCCGCCTTAGCGCGGTGTACGCATGAAAATCACCCCGTGGCCCAGCTGGCAACGGTAGATTTTCTTGTCCTTGATCGGCTGGTCGGACATTCCGAGACGCTGCGCAATGTGCAGCTTGACTACGCCATCGGGCATCAGGCGATAGCGCAGGTACTCGGTCACTGCCATGTACTCGCCGGAGCCGGGCGGCGTTTCGCGCAGGGTTTCATGAGCGTCCGAGAACGCCAACGTCTGATCCGGCTTTACCATGTAGCTGTCGATGTGCAGGCCGCCACGCACGACCGGCCCCGCGCGGCCGTCGGCTTCGTTGCGGCAGGTGGCCAGGTCGACAGTAAGAGACAGGCGTTCGCCCTTCATCAGGGCGTTCACCACTGCCTGGTAACTGCCGAGACTTTGGAGCGGTTTGGTGTCGGCGCTGCGCAGCGGAGCACCGGACAGCACGCCCTGCCCCGGCATGACCGCCGCGGAGTTACGCGCCTCCTGGGCCGCGAGCGCGGCAATCAGCGCTTGAATGCCGTTATCGGGGGCAACAATCACGGCCCGCGCGGCATTGAAGGGGAAGACCGCAAGCGCAGCGGTCATGGCGATGGCGCCCAGGGCGGCCAGCGCGCGGCAGCCCCACCTTGCCATAGGGTAGTCGCACTGCATCGGGGATTTGATCCGCTGGTCCATTACGCGCACTCCGGGGCAAATCGGGTCGGTGTCCTCCATACCGTCCTTGGTTCCTTCCGCGGCGCTTCTTTTCGGTCGGCCTGGCCCGGCGCGCGGGCTGGGCCTACTAAGATACGGACGACAACGGCCGCCCAAGAACCGGCCGTGTATCGAGGAGACAGGGCCATGAATCTTTCCTTGCGCCATATGCGGGCCTTCGCCGCGCTCGCCGATCTGCGCAATTTCACCCGCGCCGCCGAACACTGCTGCCTGACCCAGAGCGCCTTCAGCGCGCTGATCGCCAATCTGGAAAGCGATCTGGGCGCCAAACTCTTTTCCCGCAACACGCGTAACGTCGAGCTGACCGCCGAGGGAGAAGTCTTCCACCACATCGTCACGCATCTGCTGCCGGAGACCGAACGCGCGCTGGCGGAGATGCGCGACCACGTAGAGCGGCGCAAGGGCAAGGTGGCCATGGCCGCCCTACCCTCGATCTGCGCGGGAATCCTGCCGGCGCTGATCGCCGGCTACAGCGAACGCTATCCCGGCATTTCGGTGCAGGTGCAGGACGTGGCCAGCACGGTATGCCTGGAGATGGTGCGCAATCGCCAGGTGGACTTCGCCCTGTGCGCCGCGGTGTCGCCCAGCATCGACCTGGACATCGAGGTGCTGGCACGCGATACCTTCTACCTGATCTGCCGCGAAGACCATGCACTGGCAGCGCGGCGCAAGGTGAGCTTGAGCGACGTGGTGGAGTTGCCTCTGATCGGATTCGAGAGCAACAGCAGCATCCGCCAGCATCTGGATGCCGCCATTTATCCGCGGCAATGGCGGCGCGCGCACCAGGTCAACAGTCTGTCCACCGCGGCGGGGTTCATTGCCGCCGGCTTGGGAGTGACCGTGGCGCCGACGCTGGCGCTGTATCAATTCCGCCTGGCGGGCTTGCGGGCGGTGCCGCTGAACTTGCCTATCAACGAACGCGACATCTGCCTGGCCCGCCGCCGTGACGCCACCGATTCCCTGGCCGCCGCGGCATTCATGGACTTGCTGCGGGCCAGGCTGAAACCGGCGGTACGAGCTTTGGCGCCGGTCGCGGCGGCGGCCTGAGGGCTGACTATCTGAGTCCTTCCGCCCCTTGGCAACGGCCATGCGGCGGTGTGGCGGGGGGGCGGGGTGGCGCTGCGGCGGTACGGCGGTACGGCGGTACGGCGGTACGGCGGTACGGCGGTACGGCGGCTATGATGGCGCGCATGATTCCTGTCGCCCTTCCTTCCGCCGGATTTTTCTTCCTGATGGCCGCCTCGTTTTGCGGCCTGGCTGGTCTGGCCTGCTGGCTGGGCATGCTGGCGGTGAGCAAGAGGTGCCGCGCCGCAATGCGTGCGGCGCCCATCAAACACGGCGTGGGCTTGCTGCTGGTGGCGCTGCTTAGCGCACCTTCACTGGCGTTTCTTTATGCCATATGGCGTGTTGACCAGCAAAGCGCCCGCGCAGCCGCGGCGCGCCAGATGTCGCTGACGCAAGCGGCGCGCATCGGTGCCATCGACATGCCGGCGGGCACGCGGCTGACGCTGCGCCGCACGGGTGAGCCAGAGACATTCACGCTGGCCGAGTTCCCACAAGCCGTCGCGGTGGGCGGAGTCCAAGCCACGCGGGTGACGCGGGAGCTGACGGACGAATACGATTCCAAGACCTACGCCCTCGCGGCGACCTACGCGACATCGCTGGCGGCGACTGCTGCGGGGACGCAATCGGTGGACGGCTGGCGCTGCGATGCGTCGCGCGGGGTGACCTTCGATACGGCGCGCGACGGCGCGCTGGTAAGGATGGCGCATTGCGTGCTGGCCCCGGGCAATACGGTAGTCACGCCCGCCCGCAGCGCGGACGCTGACATCAACGCAGCAGCGCTTGCCCTGCCCATGGGCAGCGATCTGCGCGCAAGCGACGGCAACCGCTATGTCGATGGCTTTACGGATGCGGACCGTTGGGAAGTGGAGCCGCCGGAAGGCACGGTGCTGCGGATTGCCGGCCTGGCGCTGCAAGATCCCCTGCTCCGCCTGGACGAAAAACGGCGCTACTTCGAACTGCCCACCGGGACCTTGCCCTGCGATCTGGTGCTAGGCGAGATGCACTACACGGCCGGCACGCGGGTCCGTTCGGCGCCGCGCAATTGGCGCAATGAACACCCGGACGCCTGGGTCTTCTCTCCGTGGAACGGACAGCCCGCGCACCGCGATGGCCACGCGGATGTGAGCGTCACGCAGTCGGTGGTGCAGGCGCCAGATGGCAAGGTTCTGGCCGTAGTCGACAGCGCCTCGGTGGGCGTCTTCAGATATCCCGAGTTGGTGGTCGAGGACAGACCGGCCAAACCAAAAACGGGGCAATGTCCCGCCCAAGGAAGTTGATCCTGCTATCTGTCGATGAGTGGAGCCGATACGGCGCGGTCCGGTGCAACGCGGGGAACACCGTCACGCTTTGTCGGCTGGCTTGGCACGCGTGGTTTTGCGGGCGGGCTTCGCGGCGGTTTTGCGGGCACCGGGGGGGTTCTTGCCGGTAGACGTGGCGGCAGCCTTCGTCGCCGACTTCGCGGCGGATTTCGCCGCTTCGCGTTGAGGGATGGCGGGAACCACCATCGGTTCCAGCCACGACAGCACGTCGACGTAAGCCAGGAAATGTTGCAGGTACCCGGGAGCCAGTTCGCGCATCAAGGCCAGCGAACGGTGCACGAGGTGGCTGGAATTCAAGGGGCCGGCATTGTCAGGCACCTGGAATTGCGATTCCTGCACGCGCATGGAGGCACTCACGCGGGACCATAGCTGCTGGAATTCGTCCAGCAGCGGCAGCTCAGGATAATGCGCGGTCCAAGGTAAAACCGATTTGTTCCGCGCCGCGTGGTCGGTGAGCGCCTTGCTCAGCGCCGTCAGGGGGGCGGAGGGCGGCAGCGCCTCTTGCGCAGCGCCGTCACCAGGCTGCGGAGAGATGCCCGCCTTTTTGATGCGCGCCGCATAACTCTCGATCAGCTCCGCCATGCGCGCATCCAGGCGTTGCCGTGCCTCGCCTTCCTGTGCTGCGGTGCGCCGCGAAAGCGCTTCCATGAAAAAGAAAGCGACCGGATCCAAACGCTCCCACCCCTGCTCGCGCCAGGCGGCAAGTTGTACGTCGGGCGTCATCGCGGCGTCGTTCATCGGTGCGAGGCGGCAGTGTTGGCTTTGTGCGTATGCGTCGCGGAGCCGGCTTTCTTGTCCGATGCCGAGGCAGCGGCGGGGCTGGGCTTATTGCCCGACGCCGATGCCGAGCCGCCGCCAGCTTTGCCGGTCGACGCGGCGGCTGCCGGCGCGATTGCAGGTGCAAACGCAGGTGCAGAACTGCTCGCGGCACCGGGAGCGGCGGCGCCCGGCGCGCCAGCCGTGTTGGCGCCGGCGTTCGGCGTCACGGTAGCGGCGGGGGTAGCAGCCGATGGCAGCGCCTTGGCTGCATCAGCGTCAGCAGATGGCGTCGCCGTCGCGCCAGCGGGCGCGGCCGTCGACGCGGCGGGGCTAGCCGGTGTCCCCGCCTCGCCGTCCTGGCCAGGCTTGCCATCCGCGGTCTGCCGCGGAATCGGCGCGATTTCCACGCGGCGGTTCTTGGCGCGGCCTTCCTCATCCTCGTTCGACGCCACCGGTTGCTCCGCGCCGAACGCGGCGGCGAAGATGACCGTGCGCGGTACGCCCGCTTCGATCAACGCACGAGTCACCGTCAACGCACGCTGCGCGGACAGGTCCAGGTTGTCGGCAAAGCGCCGGTTGCCCTCATGGATCTGCTGATTGTCCGTGAAACCGCTGACCATGAGGATCTCCGCGTGATTCTGCAGATACCGCGTCAGCGGCAGCACCAGACTCTGCAGCACCTCGCGCCCTTCCGGTTGCAACTGATCGGAGTTCAACGCGAACAGCACGTTGCCGCTGATGCCGATGCGGCCATTGACCAGCGTGATGCGCCCTTGCGCCAACGGCACCGCCAGCGCCTCTTCCAGCGTCTCGCGGCGCTGCGTTTCTTCCTGCCGCTGCTTGACCTCTTCCTGCAGCTTGCTGCTCAGGTCCAGTTGCATGCCGATCACGCCCAGCAGCACCAGGACAAAAGAGCCCAGCAGCACCGACATCAGGTCGCCAAAGACGGCCCAGGTCGGCGCGGAAGTCTCGACGCCGGCGTCGATGTCGTCGCTCATGCCGCCTCGGTACCGTTATCCGCCCGCGCGACGGCAAGCTGTTGCAAGTCATCGATGATCTGCTTCTGCGACATCAAGCTCAGGTCGACCACCTCGCGCGCCTGCGCCACGTAATAGGCCAGTTGCTCGTCGCTGCGCGCCAGCGACTTGTCCAACGCCGCTTCGATACGTTGCAGCTGCTCCACCAACGCCCCGTTGGACTGCCCGAACAACTGCACCGCGGCGCCGAAGGCCTCGCCCATGCTGCCGATTTCGGCGGCACTGCCGGTGACCTGGGCGGCGATGCCGGACAGCTTGCCCGTTTCCGCTTCGACGTGGCCGGCGAGCTTGCCGGTTTCCTCTTCGACGTGAGACGTAAGCTTGCCCGTCACCTGTTCGACATGGGCCGTCAGGGCATGAGTCTGGCTTTCCACATGCGTGGTGAAACTGACACCGATCTCTTGCATCAACTCGGCCGAGCGCGTGACCAGGGCATCGACCGCCCCGCGCTGCTCGTTGGCCGCGTGGTTGACCGCGTCCAACAGCGTGGCCACGGTTTGCAGCAAGCGGCCGCGCTCTTCCAGCATCGCGTTGTCGCGTTCCATGCTGGCGGACAGATTGTCACGCAGCTCGGAGATCACCGTGGCCGCGGCACGCGGCGCCTCGGCAGCGGCTTGCAACAGGCCGGCGATTTCGGCGACGGTATCGCGCGCCTGGTCTTCCGCCTGCGCGGTCATGTCGCGCGCGGCCTGGGCCAGGGTGTCGCTGATTTCTTCCGCGCGCGTGGCGGCGCGTCGCTCGACCTTGTCCAACTGCTCTTGCAGCTCCGTGGTCATGCCGGCAAGCGTTTCGCGCCACGCTTCAAGATGCTGCTGCTCCTGCGCGGCGGCAGCGGCGCGGGCTTGCGCCTGGTCCTGCGCCAAGGAGTGCAGCAGCGCTTCGGCGCGTTGGGCGCCGGACTGCTCCTGCTTGTCCAGCGCGCTCTGCCACGTCTGCGTGACGCCGGAGGTGGCGCTTTCCAGGTGCAAAGCCACATCGCCCAGCAGACGTTCGGTGCGTTGCTCGAAAGCGGCGGCATAGCGGTCCAGCGTGGTGCCCAGCGCCTGGGCCAATTGCTCGCTGTCCTGCTTATGCTGTGCCAACGCATCGGTCCAGACCTTGGCGACATCGCCGGTGGTCGTCTCGAAATGCGCGGCCAGTCCGGCCAGTTGCTCACGCACCGATTCCGTGACGGTGGCACGCCAGGTGGCGGTCTCGTTGGCCAGACCGTCCAGCGTCGCGCGCACGGCGGGCTGAATGGCTTCGCCGGCGATGCGGGCGCTGATACCGATGTTCTCCTGCAGCGTCTGTTGGACCGCCGCGGCCAGGTCTTCGTAGGCCGTGGCGGAGCGCTCGTGCAGGGACTGCTGGCTGGCGGCGAGACGTTCGGCCAAGGTCTCCTGGTGCTGCGCCAGGCGTTGGTGCAGATCTTCGTGATCGGCACCCAGTCGCTGGGCCAACGCTTGCTGCTCGGTCGTCAGTTGCTGCGCGAGGGCTAGCTGGCCGGTCGTCAACTGCAGCGACAACGCTTGCTGATCCGTCGTCAGCTGCTGCGCCAACGCTTGCTGGCCGTCGGTCAACGTGCCATTCAGTACGTCGTAGCTGGCGGCCAGTTTGTCGCTCAAGGTGCCATAGCCGCTTTCCAGTTTGCCGGCCAGACGGTCGTACCCGCTTTCCAGCTTGCCGGTAAGCGTCGCATGGTCGCGGCCCAGCTTGCTGCCCAGATCGGCATGGCTGGCGGTCAGTTGTGTACCAAGCTGCGCCAGGCTTGCGCCCAGCTTGCTTTCCAGTTCGGTATGGTTCGCAACCAGCTTGTCAGCCAACGTAGCGTGGTTGGAAACCAGTTTTTCCTCCAGCGCCGCGTGATTGCCCGCGAGTTGCGTGCCGATTTCCACCTGGCTGGCGACGAGCCTGTCGTTCAACAGAACCTGGTTGGCCGCGAGCTTATCCGTCAACTCGGCTTGGCCGGCCACCCACGTGCCGTGCAGGGTGTCGAAGCCCGTGCGGATATGGTCATTCAGCTTGGACTGACTGCCGGTCAACGTTTCATGCAGCGCCGCATGGCGGCTGGCGAGGCGGGTTTCCACGGTCTCCAGTTGCGCAGCCTGGCGCTCTGCCTGTTCGGCCTGGCCATTGACCAAAGCCAGGCGCAGCGCTTCGTGGCGGCTATCCAGTTGCGCGTTGAGCGCCTCGTGACCGGCCGCCAGCCTGTCGTGCAATGCTTCCTGTCCTTGGCCCAGCCGCCCGTTCAAGCCTTCGAAACCATCGCCCAAGCGGGTCCCGAGGTCCGCGAGACTGGCGCCCGTGCTACGGCCCAATTCGTCCAAACGGCCGCCCACGCGTTCCGTCAGGCTGTCCAGACCGCCGCCGACCCGTTCGCTAAGCTTGTCGAAATTTCCGCCCAGCGTCGTGGTGAGCGTCGCCACGCTGCCGCCCAGTTTGCTGCTCAAAACCTCGAAATCGCCGGCGATGCGGGTATTGAGCGCCTCCAGCCCCCCGCCCAGTCGATTGGCCAGCGCGTCGTGGCTCGTCGCCAGGCGTTGCTGCAGGGCTTCCTGGCCGGTACCCAACCGTTCGTTCAATGCTTGATGATCGTCGACGAGTCTGGCGGTCAGCGATTCATGATTGCCGGTCAGTTTGGCGCTCAGGGCGGCGTGATCCGCGGCCAGGCGCTCCGTGAGCGTCCTGCTTTGCGTCTCCACCGCCAGCGCCACCGCCTGCAGGCGGTCGACCAGGGCCGGCATCAATTCGGCCTGGCGCTGCATCAGGCGGAAAACTTCTTCGCGTTGATGCTGGCGCGACTGGCCGCCCAGATTCAGAGCGATGCGGGTATCCAGCTGCTGTGAAACCAGAATGCGGTCGCGCCGCGCCAGCGCCGCCAACAGGCCCAGCGCCGCCGAAGTCGCCACGCCGGCCACGGAAGTGCCGAACGCAAAACCCAAGCCCTTGATCGGCGCCGCCAACGACGCCCGTATGCCTTGCAAGTCAGACGCCGCTTCCAGCGCGCCACCAGTGCCGCGCAACGTCGCCACCATACCCAGGAAAGTGCCCAGCATGCCGAGCAGCACCAGCAGGCCCACCAGATACGGTGCCATCGACGGGCCGGGCAACGCGACACGCTCACCCTCCACGCGCAGGCGCACCGCATTGCGCAGACTGGGGTGCAGACGGTCCAGCCACGCGCCGAAATCGGCCGCCGGGCCAGCCAGGTCGCCGATGCCGCGCGCCAATGTCGCGGTTGCCCGTTGATAACGCTGCAGTTCGAACACGCCGCCCAAATAGAAGGCGCCGATCAGCAAGGTGACCACCAGCGCCAGCGTATTGGTACCGGCATAACCGGCGCCGACCCAGGCGACAACGGCCAGACCGGCCAGGAACACAACGAAATTGATCAGGTATTTGGACATAGTGTCCCGTTATCAGGCACGAAAGGCGGAAAGCAGCCCATCGACCGGTTGTAAACGAAGCGCCAATTCGGCGTGCATGACGGCGCGCATATCCCGGCGGAAGGCGTCCAGCCAGGCGCCGGCGCGCACCGGCGGCGGACGCTGGGCGGCTTCGGCCTCGGCGAGCGCGTTCTGTTCTTTCTGGCGCAGGTCCCGGTAGCGCGTCTCCAGCAGGCCAGGCACGCCGGCCAGCAGGTTGTGCTCGCGCGCGCCCAGCACCCGTTCCATGACGGCATCCAGAACCGCCAGGCGTGCCATATCGGCCGCGCTGGCGGCAAGCATCGTACGCAGACGGACGCGCAGGCTACCGATGGCGTTTTCCATCGTCTGCTGCAGCGTCAGATAGCGCTGGCGGTAGATGGAAAAATCCGTCGGCTCTTCCACCTGGACACCGCGTCCCGTCGGCGCAGCACGCCGGCGGGGCGTGAAGACGCCCTCGATGGACTTTTCCAGGTAAGCGCGGACGTCGGCACAGGCGCGCGATGCTTCGCCATCCTCACCACGCGCGCTGGCCGGAACCGCGGGCGGGTCGCCATCCAGGGCCGCCGACAGCGCAATCGCGTCGGTCCAGGCCAGCCAGGAACCCAGCCGGTCGGTGGGCGACTGCCCTGGCGGGGTCGCCTCGATGTCCGTCAAACGCGCGAGCAGGCGGATGAGCGCCGGACCGCTGAGACCTGTGCGCCG
Source organism: Bordetella sp. LUAb4 (assembly GCF_021325795.1). Classification (GTDB taxonomy): domain Bacteria; phylum Pseudomonadota; class Gammaproteobacteria; order Burkholderiales; family Burkholderiaceae_B; genus Bordetella_C. The sequence continues at coordinate 197,723 of NZ_JAHPZX010000008.1, forward strand.
TGGTTGTTGCACCATAGCACCAGAGCCAAAAAAGGACGCAGTTTACAGGAAAGCCCCTGGGAAAAAGGTCCCTGTGTACTGGGGGTCACACTGTATGGCCCAGGTCTCAGCGTTTATTTGATGATACTAATAGTTACTCGAAAAGCAGGGTTCGGCCAGCGATCACACCAGCAAGGCAGTATCGATTGCTCGCGTCCGACTTGATCCTGGTGTCCGCCGGCCCAGGGATTACTTACCCCCAACCACCTGCCACCGATCCTGCGTTCCGGCGTAGATCACCCCGTACTTCTCGATCGCCGCGGGATCGAACTTGAAACCCAGGCCGGGCTCGCGGGGCAGCAGCACCTGGCCATCGCGGGCCTGCAACTGGCGGTCGATCAAGCGGCGGAAGTTGACGATGTGGTCGTCGGGCATCCACTCGACATAGGTGCAGTTGGGCGAACTGGCCACCAGATGCGCATGCACGTCGTGCCAGGCATGCGGCGCCACGGTGACGCCGTGGCTGTCGGCCGTGGCCACGATGCGGCGGAATTCGGTGATCCCGCCGCATACGGTGGCGTCCGTCTGCAACAGGGTGCTCGCCTCGCGCGCCAGCAGATCCTTGAAGCGCCAGCGGCCAGCCTCGATTTCGCCGGTGGCCACGGTAACGGGCGTGGCCCGCGCCAGCCGCACGTGGTTGTCGATATCGTCCGGCGAGAAAGGCTCTTCGATCCAGAACGGTTGATAAGGCTCGAAGGCCCGCATGTATTCCAGCGCGGTGGGCAAGTCGCGCCAGGCGTTGTTCGCGTCCAGCATCAGGCGGACGTCATCGCCAATGGCCTCGCGGACGGCCGCGATGCGCTTGCGTTCACCCGACACGCTTTCCAGCCCCACCTTCATCTTGACGGCACGAAAACCATCCTTGACGTGCCCCGCCATTTCCGCGGCCAGCTTGTCCGGCGTCTTGCCCGGCAGGTAATAGCCGCCGCTGGCGTAGGCGGGCACGCGGTCGTCCACCGTGGCGCCCAGGTATTGATACAGCGGCAGGCCGGCACTGCGCGCGTTCAGGTCCCACAGCGCAATGTCGATGGCCGACAGGGCGCGGATCACGCCGCCCGCGCGCCCCAGCAACAGGGCCTCCTGATACATCTCGCGCCACAAGCCTTCCACCCGCAGCGATTCCTGTCCGACCAGGCGCGGCGCCAGCAGATCGGTCACCGCCACCGACAGCAGGCGGCCGGCACTGTTGACCGCATAGCAGTAACCCAGGCCCTCATGACCATCGGTGCTGCGGATACGCACCAGGCAGTACTCGCGCGCAGTGACCTGACGCGTGGAGAAAGTGACCGGCTTGTCCAGCGGAACACGGGCGATGCAGACGGAAACGGATTCAATGGTAGGCATGAGGGGAAGGACTCCGATGTGGCGATGGCGGGCACGACGTGGCCGGTGCCGGCGTATGGCTAGGAAAAACAAGGACGTGCCCCCCGCGCATGAACGGGCCGTCAGGGCAAGACGAGGGGTAGCGCGGGAGCTACCCGATGCTCAATCGAACTTGATGTTGGCCTCCTGGATCACCTTGGTCCATTTGGTCTTTTCCGTGTCGATCAGCTGCTGGAACTGCACCGGCGACTCGTCCAGCGGTGTCAGTCCCAACTCGGTCAGACGCTGGCGCACCCCGGGCTCCTGCAGCACGCGGGAGATTTCCTTATGCAGGAAGGCAACCGTCTGCGGCGGCGTGGCGGCCGGCGCGATGATGCCGAACCACACATTGGCCTCGTAGCCCGGCACCCCGGATTCAGCCAGCGTGGGCACATTGGGCAGTTGCGGCAGCCGCTGGGCCGACGTCACGCCCAGCGCCTTCAGTTTGTGATCCTTGATGAAGGGCAGGCTTTGCGTGGGCGTGGCGAAGATCAAGGGGATCAGTCCACCGATGACATCGGTCTGCGCTGGCGCGCCGCCCTTGTAAGGAATGTGGTTCATGCGGATGCCGGCCATCTGGTCGAGCAGTTCCAGCGAGATGTGTTGGGTAGAGCCCTGCCCCGGCGTGCCGAAGTCGATGCCCTTCTGCTGGGTCTTGGCCAGGGCGATGAGGTCGTGCACGTTGTCGGGGCCGAACTTGGGATTGGCCACCAGCACGAACGGCGTGTCCGCGATCAGGGACACCGGCGCGAAGTCCTTCAGCGTGTAGCTGAGGTTGGGATAGAGCAGCGTATTGGTGACGTGGGAAGAAATCACCAGCATCAGCGTGTAGCCGTCGGGCGTGGCGCGTTTCAGCTCACCGGTGGCGATGGTGCTGTTGGCACCGGGCTTGTTCTCCACGATGACCGGCTGCGGCCAGCGCTTGCTCAATTCGGCGGCAACCATGCGGGCGACGGTATCGTTGGAGCCGCCTGGCGCCATGCCAACCATCAGGCGTACGGGCTTGTCGGGAAAGTCGGCGGCGGCCGCCGTTGTCGCGGTGGCGGCAAGCCACACCGCAAGGCTGAGTCCGGCCAAGGCGCGGCCAGCCCGCCGGCGGGTGCCGGCCCAGGGGGAATAGGACATGCGGGTCTCCTCGCAGGGTTTTATGTCGTTGTCCCTGCATCCTAGACCCGGCGTCTAAGCCGATAAATGGATAATTTGGCTGATTGAATCGAGGAAATCGATTAACGACGGACGCCGTTGCCCGCTTCTCAACGCATCTGCAGAATGATCACCTCGCTGCTGGCCGGATCCGTGCGTTTGCGTAGATCCTTCACGGCGTCCGGCGTCACTGCCCCACCCTGGTTGCCCCAGGCCGTGCGCACGAAGGTCAGCACGTCGGCGATCTCCTTGTCCGACAGCTGGCCACGGAACGGGGGCATGCGGTAAGCGTCAGGCATGCCATTGGCCACGATGCGGCCCGAACCGTTCAACGTGACGTTGATGCTGGACGCGTTCTCCTTGCTCATGGACGACGCGGCCCCCGCCAGCGGCGGGATCCACGGCGCCTGGCCGCGGCCTTCGGCGCCGTGGCAGGCGCTGCAACGCGCGGCGAACGTCTGCGCGCCGGGCACCTTCAGGCGTTGGTCCAGCGCCAGTGCCTGGTTCGAGGACGCGTCGTACTTCCACGGCGGTCCGTCACGTTCGGGCGATCCCGGCAGCGATTTCAAGTAGTACGCGATGGCCTTCAAATCCTCGTCCGTCATGAACTGCGTCGAGTTGTTGATCACGTCGGTCATCGAACCGAACACCACGGCGTGCTGATTGCGCCCGGTCTTCAGGAATTGATAGACATCGGCTTCGCTCCAACGGCCCAGGCCCGTGTTCGGGTCATTGCGCAGGCTGGGTGCATACCAGCCATCCAGCAAGGCACCCGCCAGGTAGTGCGGACTGCTTTCGTCGAAAGCCTTCTCGTTGAACGCCACGCCGCGCGCCGTATGGCAACTGCCGCAATGGCCCGCCGACTGCACCAGATAAGCACCCCGGTTCCACAGGGTGCTGTTGCCGTCGGCATTCTGCGCGGGCGCGGCTTGGGGTCCGGGCTTGGCCTGATACGTCCCGGACGGCGCGAAGGCCAGGTTCCACAATGCCAAGGGCCAGCGCATATTCATGGGCCACTCGATGCCATTGGGCCGGTTTTCCTGCCGCACCGGCTGCACCGAGTGCATGAAGTACGCATACAGCGCCCGCACGTCGTCATCGCTAAGCTTCGCATACGACGGATAAGGCATGGCGGGATACAGCCTGTGCCCGGCACGCGCCACGCCATGGCGCATGGCACGGTCGAACTCCGCCAGGCTGTAGGCGCCTATCCCCGTCGTCTTGTCGGGCGTGATGTTGGTCGTGTAGATCGAACCCAGGGGCGTGGCCATCGCCAGGCCGCCGCTGAAGGGCGGCCGGTCCGGCACGCTATGACAGGCTACGCAATCGCTGGCCCGGGCTACGTACTCGCCGCGCTGGATCAGCTGAGGCGAGGAGGTGTCGAGCCCAGGCTGGTCGGCCACACCGCCCGGATCGAAAGGCGACGAGGGCGTGTGCGTCACATAAGCCCAGCCCCCGATGACTACCACGACGACGATCGCCACCACGGTGGCAAGAACACGTCCAAACCGGCTTTTCTTCATGTGCTGTCGCTATCCTGGAAGCGTGGATCAGGCTTTGAACGTGAACTTCGACAAGGGCATGCTGCGCACGCGCTGTCCCGTCAGCGTGGCCACCGCATTGGCCACGGCCGGTGGAATGGCCGGCAGCGGCGGCTCGCCGATGCCACCCATCTTCTCGCCGCTCTCGATGATGCGCACGTGCACGCGCGCCATGCGGCCTGGCGGCAAGATGGGGTACATGTCGTAGTTGCGCGCGAGCGGCTTGCCCTGCTCGTAGACCGCCTGTTCCAGCAGCACCTGCGACAGGCCCAGCGCGACGGCGCCGTTGACCTGATGCTCGATGATGGCCGGGTTCACGATGGAGCCGGGATCGATGGCCTGCCAGATATCGTGCACCACCACCTGACCTTCCTTGTCGATCGACACTTCCGCGATCGCCGCGGCCTGGGTGCCGAAGGGCGATGCCATGGCGACACCGCGCGCGCGCCGCGTGCCGTCCTCGGCCGTGTAGGGTCCGCGCTTCCAGCCGCCGGACAGCTCACCCACGGCCTGCAGCAGCTTGGTCAATCGTTGATTGCCCTGCAGCAGCTTCATGCGCAGGGCGTAAGGATCCTGTCCGCCTTTGTCGGCCACCTCGTCCAGGAAGGCTTCGTAGAAGAAGTCGTTCATGGAATTGCCCACCGAGCGCCAGTAGCCCAGCATCATCGGGGTCTTCACATAGAGCTGGGCGATACGCCGGTTCGGAATGGCGTAGGATTTGCCGGCCAATCCTTCGACAGCGCCCGGGTCGAGCTTGTCGGCCTTCTTGTTGGCGATGCCTTCAGTCGGACCTTCCGTCGCGCTGATCGCTTCCAGGGCCACGGGCATGCCGTCGGCGTCCAGCGCGGCGCGGAAACGCACCGCTGCCATGGGACGGCAGACATCGCGCAGGAATTCTTCCTCGCGGCTCCAGATGACCTTGACCGGACGACCCACCGCCTTGGCCAGTTCTATCGCCTGCGGGAAAGGATTGGCGGTGTTGTAGAGAAAATGGCGGCCGAAGAAACCACCCAACATGGGCGAATGCACGGTGATCTGCTTGGGATCCAGGCCGGTGCGCTTGACGATGTCCGCGAGGAACACGTCCTGAGCCTGATTGGGTATCCACAGTTCGAGCGAACCGTCCGCATTGAAACGCGCCAGGGTCGAAGACGGCTCCAACTGCGCATGGCGCAGATACTGGCTGTCGTAGGTCGCGCTGACCACGGTCTTGGCGTTCTGGAAAGCCTGGGCCATATCGCCTTCCGTCTCGGCGTCCACGCCCGGACCGGTCTGGCGGGCCAGGCTGTCGCGAAACGCGGCCGTCGAAAAGTCAGCGGGCATGACACGCAGCGCTGAATCGGCGGCGGCCTCACGCCAATCGACCTGCACGGCTTCCACGGCGCGCTTGGCGTCCCACCACCGCTCCGCCACCACCGCCACCGCGCCGGGCAGGCGGTGCACGGAATGCACCCCGGGCATCGCCTTGACCTGATCTTCGTTGCGCAGGGCGCCCACCGTCATGCCCAGGCGAGGCGCATGTTGCACGGCTGCGTGCAGCATGCCGTCGACGCGCATGTCGATGGTGTACATCGCCTTGCCGGTCGACTTGTCGCGCACGTCCACCCGTTGCACCGGCTTGCCTATCCAGCGGAACTGGGCCGGGTCGCGTAGTTTCACGCTGCCGGGATCGGGCACGGGCAGGTCCATGGCGGCACCCGCCAGCTCGCCATAGGTGAAGGCGCGGCCGGACGCCGCGTGCATTACGCGGCCAGGTTGCGTGGTCAGCTCGCTCGCCGGGATGTCCCAGCGATTGGCGGCCGCCTGCAACAGCATCGCGCGCGCCAGGGCGCCCAGCCGGCGCATATTGGCATAGCCGAAGCGCACGGACGAACTGCCGCCGGTGATGCGCCGGCCGCTATCCATGACGACGTAGTCGCTACCAGGGGGCGCGCTTTCCACGACGAAGGTCGCGGGATCGGCATCCAGCTCTTCGCCGACGATCTGCGCCATGGCGGTGTAGATGCCCTGCCCGCCTTCGACGAAGGCACTCTGCAGACGTATGGTGTTGTCCGGCCGGATTTCCAGGAAAGCGGGGACCTTGGTGGCGCGGGCCGGAGCGGCGGCCGCGGCTTGCGCGCGCGCCGTGCCGACGGGCAGGCCGAAGCCCAGCACGAAAGCGCCGGCGGCGGTGCCGGCCGACGCCAGCAGGAAACGGCGGCGAGAGAGGTTCGTGGCTTGTGCCGTCGGGAACGCATCGTCCGCGACGGTGGGGTTCGAGAGATTATCCATTACACGCTCCCCGGGGTACGGGTCGCGGCAAGGTCGTGCACCGCCGCGTTGATGGCGTTGTACGTGCCGCAACGACAGAGATTGATCATCGCGGCGGCGATCTCTTCGTTAGAGGGATTGGGTACCTGCTTGATCAAGGCCGTCGCGGCCATGACCTGACCCGACTGGCAGTAGCCACATTGCGGTACTTGATGCTTGATCCAGGCGGCGACGACACGCTTGCCGACGCTATCGTCCTCGATGGCTTCGATGGTGGTGATGTGCTTGCCCGCCATGCCGTCGACGGGCGTCACACAGGAACGCATCGCCACGCCATCGACCATCACCGTACAGGCGCCGCATTGCGCCAGGCCACAGCCGTATTTGGTGCCTGTCATACCCAGCTCGTCGCGGATCACCCACAACAAAGGGGTATCGGCGCTGGACTGGATCTGATGCAGCTTGCCGTTGATTTCGAGTTCCATGGGTCTTTCCTCGTGACGAAGAAGTCGGCCGTGGCGGCCGGCATTCCGTATTGCTGTATGCGGCGGCGACGGAGGCGAGAAAAACCAGGGGCCGAGCACCGCCAATCGCGGGAACGTTATCACGCGAACTGCTGAGTTGCTGCTGAAAATTTCACCTTGCGACTGCAAGAAAGGCGCTTTGTGAGCGAATTGCTGGAGAAACGGGCAAGGGGGAATGGGGCTCGCCGTGGGCGCGGGGGCGCGGCTACAGAGAGGGAGACCAGGCAGCGTTTCGTTCTTTCGATATGTATATTCAAATACAGCGAAAATACGGAACAAAACTAGGCAAATTTTTTGTGGCTATTTATTTAGGTTTATTAATGCCATGACCTCTTGAGGGATCTGCTCCCCCTGCCGGGGAAGCAGATTTTTGATCGGATGCGGCGTTGCCCAAGTCCCAGGAACCATTCAAGTATGGCGCGCGACCTAAGGCCTCACATCGGCGCAGCCGACACCGCTTCCACCTTTGCGAGTTCTCTCATGAGCATATCCATCGCCCGCCACCTACCCACGCCGGCGTTCGCACAGACACATCAGCCGCTTGCCGCCTTTCCCGAAAACAGCTATTGGCTCCTGGCCGATGAATCACCCAAGCAAGGCCTGGGCCTGATCGACGAACAATCAGCGTTCGACCTGCCCTCTGCCGACGGTTCATCGAAACGTGGTTTGCGCTTACCCATACCCAGGAAAGAGGCGCGCGCGCGACGGGACGTTACCAAGGACGTCGTCCATGGACAACGCATTTTTGTCCATCACGTCAATAGCGAAGACAATGACATACCGGACAACCTCGAAGCGCTGCGGCAAGCACGATATACCACGACCGCCGAGGCCGAAGCCGCATTGGATAAGCTCGATGGCATCGTCCAGTTCTACGCGCCCTATCAGGCAAAAGCCTTCATGGACCACGTCAGAGAGTTCGTGGATACCGCCAGTCAATACACACGCAGCATCCGCATCTCGGTATCGATGGGCATCAACCTCACGCATGTGGAAGGTATCTCCCCCGACGCTGCCGACCTGCTCGTCGCCAACCGCTTGAGAGAAGCCGTGCGCAGCAAGTTCGGCAACATACCCGTGGAAACGCGCGCCATCCACCCTGACGACGTCCAGGGAGTGGTAATCCTGTGGGAAGCGTTCGACGGGCCCGCTTCCAACATCAGCATGACACACAGGACACAGCACAGTGAATTCTGACAGGGCGCGCGTGTCTTGAGATCAGCGCGCGAGGCACGGCATGCGACCCGATGTGCGACCTCAGCGCACCAGGCAAGGCCGCTTGTTGTCGAACTTCCACCCCGGCACCAGGAACTGCATGGCCGTGGCGTCGTCGCGCGCGCCCAGCGCGTACTGCAAGTACAGCTGGTGCGCCTGCTCCACCGCATCCATATCCAGTTCGATACCCAAGCCGCCACGCGTGGGCAACTGCACGTAGCCATTCTCGATGCGCAAGGGATTACGCGTCAGATGCTGGCCGTCCTGCCAGATCCAGTGCGTGTCGATCGCCGTGACACGCCCCGGCGCGGCGGCGCCAACGTGCGTGAACATGGCCAGCGACACATCGAAGTGATTGTTGGAATGCGAACCCCAGGTCAGCCCAAAGGCCTGGCAGGTCTGTGCCACGCGCACCGAGCCCTGCATGGTCCAGAAATGCGGATCCGCCAGCGGGATATCCACTGACTGCAGCGACAAGGCATGCGCCATCTCGCGCCAATCCGTGGCGACCATATTGGTGGCCGTGGGCAAACCCGTGGCGCGGCGGAATTCGGCCATGACTTCGCGGCCGGAATACACGCCCTCGGCGCCGCAGGGATCCTCGGCATAGGCCATCACGCCATGCAGGTCGCGGCACAGGCGCACGGCGTCCTTCAGCAACCAGCCACCATTGGGATCCAGCGTGATGCGCGCGCGTGGGAAGCGCTCATGCAAGGCGCGGATCGCTTCGACTTCTTCCTCGCCGCTCAGCACGCCGCCCTTCAGCTTGAAATCCTCGAAGCCGTAGCGCGCATACGCCGCCTCCGCCAGCTTGACGATGGCTTGGGGCGTCAACGCTTCTTCGTGGCGCAGGCGCAGCCAGTCGTCCTGTTCTTCAGGCGCGGTCTGATACGGCAGATTGGTCTTGCGCCGGTCGCCCACATAGAACAGATAGCCCAGCATCTGCACCGACGTACGCTGCACGCCCTCGCCCAACAGCGCCGCCACGGGCACGTCCAGGAACTGGCCCAGCAGATCCAGCAATGCCGACTCGGCGGCGGTCACCGCATGGATGGTGACGCGCAGATCGAACGTCTGCTGGCCACGGCCGCCGCTGTCGCGGCCACCGAACTGGCGCCGCATGTCGTTCAACACGGCCTGGTAATCGCCCAGCGCGCGGCCGAGCAGCAAGGGCCGCGCGTCCTCCAGCGTGGCGCGGATCTTCTCGCCACCGGGGACTTCACCGACGCCCTGGCGGCCCGAGCTGTCGGTCAGGATCAGCAGGTTGCGCGTGAAGAAAGGCGCGTGCGCACCGCTCAGGTTGAGCAACATGGCGTCGTGGCCGGCCACCGGCACGACACGCACATCGGTGATGACGGGCGCGCGGCCCGGAGGTTCGTGGGGGGAGCAAGAAGACATGGTCGGTTTCCAACTGCTGGGCCGGCCGCCTGCGCGGCCGAAGTTCTGAAAAGGATGGCTGCCAAGGTTTACTGCAAAGTGATGTGCCCTGTATCGATGACCTGCTTCCAGCGCGCGCTTTCCTTGGCCTGGAACTTGGCGAAATCATCCGGCGAACTGGCCACGACTTCCAGGCCGACATCGGTAAAGGGCTTGCTGACGGCGGGGTCCTTGACCGCTTCGACCAGCGCGTCGCTGATCTGCTTCTTCAGGTCGGCCGGCAAGCCCTTGGGCGCCACGATGGCCTGCCATGCATAGACTTCCAAGCCAGGCATCTTCAGCTCGTCGAAGGTGGGCACGTCGGGCAGCACCGGCGAACGCTTGGTGCCGGTGATGGCAATGGCCTTGAGCTTGCCGGCCTTGATGTGCGCCAGCACCGCGTTGAGGTTCTGGAAGGACATGTCGACCTGGCCGCCCAGCAGATCCGAGATCGCCGGTGCGCCGCCTTTATAAGGCACATGCAGGCCCTTGGTGTCCGTCTTCTGCCAGAACAACTCGGCGGTCAGGTGATCGGAGGAACCGGCCCCCGACGTCGCGAAGCTGATCTCGCCCGGCTTGGCCTTGAGCAGCGCCAGCACGTCCTGGATGGAATTGATCTTGGGCGCCAGCTTGGGGCTGATCACCAGCACGTTGGGCGTCTGCACCGCCACGCTCAGGTAGGTGAAGTCCTTGTCCGGGTTGTACGGGATGCCGGGCATCAGATGCTGCGCCACCACCAGGGGAGCCAGGGAGGACACCATCAGCGTGTAGCCATCCGGCGCGGACCGCGCCACGAAGGCCGCGCCTATGGTGCCGGTGGCGCCTGCCTTGTTCTCGATCACGAAGGACTGCTTGAACTTGTCGCCCAACTTGTTGAACACGGCGCGCGCCACGGCGTCGGTGGCACCGCCCGGCGGGAAAGGAACGACGACGTTGACGGTCTTTTCGGGCCAGGCGGCGTGAGCCGCCGTGGAAAGCGCCGCCGCGGCGCAGAGGCCCAGCGCGACCATGCATTGCAATGCCTTGGACTTCATTCTGTTGTCTCCTGGATAAGTCTTCTAATGAATATTCCGCTGTGGATGGCCCGTGAACGTCGGCGACATCCGACAAGATGTCTGATGACATGTTAACGTTAACATCCCGCGTTTGACGTAGTATTCATCGTTAGCCGACAGAAATACACCAGGGAATACCCTAGGATCATGAGCGCAGACCCCGATCAAACCGACTTCCCCGGCCGCCAGCAGGACAAAGGCGGCGTCACGCTGCGGGAAGTAGCGCGTGCTGCCAACGTGTCGATGATCACGGTGTCGCGCGCCATCAACAATCCCCAGCAGGTCTCAGCGATCACGCTGGAGAAAGTCAACGCCGCCGTCCAGGCCCTGGGCTACGTGCCCAATCTCATGGCGGGCGGACTGCGGTCTTCGCGCAGTTATCTGGTGATGGCCCTGGTACCCACTATCACGGGCTCGCTGTTCAGCGGCATGCTGGAGGCGCTGACCGCATCGCTGGAGGCCAAAGGCTATCAGCTCATGGTGGGCCAGATCGGCTATGAACAGGCCCACGAAAAATCGCGCGAGGACGCATTGCTGCGCGCCATCATCGGCCGCCGCCCGGACGGCATCGTGCTCACCGGCATCATGCATTCGGCGCAAGGCCGCCAGTTGCTCAAGTCATCCGGCATCCCCGTGGTGGAGACCTGGGACAGCACGCCGACGCCCATCGACATGCTGCTCAGCCTGTCGCACGACGCCATCGGCCGCGCGGTCTGCGACTATCTGCACGGCGCCGGCAAGTCACGTTGCGCCATCCTGTCGGGCGATGACGAGCGCGCGCAGCGCCGCGCCGCAGGCTACCGGCGCCGCGCCCGAGAGCTGGGCCTGCCGGAACCCCTGGTGCATCCGGTGCCGGCACCCACCACGCACGCCGATGGCCGGGCGGGCCTGCGTGCCGTGCTGGCCCGGGACCCATCGATACAAGCGGTTTTCTGCACGTCGGACATGATGGCCATCGGCGTCATCACCGAAGCCGTGGCACAGGGCTTGTCCTTGCCCGGCCAGTTGGCGGTCATGGGTTTTGGCGACATGGACATCGCCGCCTCGATGACGCCCAGCCTGACCACCGTCCGCGTGGACGGCGCGGCCATCGGCGCCACGGCAGCCGACATGATCGCCACGCGCGCCAATGGCCACGTGCCGGCGCAAGCCGTGGTGGACATCGGCTTCAGCATCGTGAAGCGCGACAGCGCGTAGTGGAAGCACGTCGCGTGAAACATCATGCGAGGTGCCGTGTGACGCATACCGGCGCGTAGCGGGCGGGCGCGGCTCATCCCCATCGCGCGGGGCGGCCTGCGCCGGCAATCTTCCATGGAACCAATCGCGGCACCCGTGCGAACTCAGAGGCCCGTGCACACGCACGCCTTGCGATAGTGCGTTCATGTCGCCGCCATCCGGCAATCGACGCGATCCGCCTATCGGTCCTCAAATTCCACCAGGCGCCATCATGCAGATAGAAAACGTCCGCCATACCCTCCCCGCCTCCGCGTCCGCGCCGGCCACGGCCGCCGATAATTCCAGCATCGAAAAACTGGGCGAGGCGGCGCCCGACACCAAGGAAGCGATGCGACGCTGCATGCTGTCGTCCACGCCGCCCGCGCACAAGATCATGGCCAACGAGCAGGAGCAAACCAAGATCGAAAACAAAAGGGCGTGGCTGGCCAAGCCTCCACCCGTCGACGCAACGGCCGATTACGCGTCAAAGCGGGCAAGGAAGACGGCAAGCCTGGCACACATCATCGAGACTGAAGCACGGCGTATCGGCGACGAGATAAAGGCCCTTATCGAGGATTACCGAACAAAGGCGGCCGGCGCTAGAAACAAGCCTTTGCCCCCGCTGATCAACATCTACAGCGACACGGAACAGGTGCCGGCCGACCCGTTCGCCTTCAGCCCGGATAACATCGACGCCCGCATGGCTGACGCCATCAAGCGCTACCTGATCAAGGAGAACATCGGCAATGGAAGGTACATCGAGATCGTACCGGTCCGCCCGGCGGAGCCGGACATGATGGCCTCGCTGACTTTCGAATCCAACTTCTCCGAGGCGGCCATGTTCAGTTGCATAAGGCTCTCGGGGCCGACCAAGAGCTTCATCTACGCTTGATCACTACAATCATTGGACCCTGCACCCACAAAGGCTGGCCCGATGCGCGCATCACGACGCAGCACGGGCTCGCCATCACAAAGGAGACCCCCATGCGGGCGGCGTATTACGAAACACGAGGTCCGGCGCGCGAGGTGTTGCGCGTCGGTGATATTCCCGCCGAGGAACCCGGTCCCGGCATGCTGCGCCTACGCATCGCGGCGTCGGGCATCAACCCGTCCGACGTGAAGACGCGCAGCGGCAACAGTCCCAGGCCACAGCCCTGGCCGCGCGTCATCCCGCATCACGATGGCGCCGGCACGGTCGAAGCCGTCGGTAGCGGGGTCGATCCGCAGCGTATCGGCCAGCGCGTGTGGCTGTACGAATGCCAGATCGATCGCGCCGGCGGCACCGCGGCCGAATATGTCACGGTGCCCGAAGCCTTGGCCGTGCCCTTGCCCGACAACGTGTCCTTCGACATAGGCGCGGCGCTGGGCGTGCCTGCCTTGACGGCCTGGTTCTGCGCGGACCGCGCGGGTGCGGCGCCGGGCCGCAATGTCCTGGTGCACGGCGCCGTCGGTGCCGTCGGTTTCTACGCCGCGCAGATGGCGCGGCTGCGCGGGGCCCGCGTGCTGGGGACCGTTTCCAACGAGCAGCAGGCCGCTGTGGCGCAAGCCGCCGGCATCGAAACCGTGCTGCGCGGCGACGACCTGCCCCTGCGGGCGCGTGAGTGGCTGGAGGCGCAGGGGCATGCGGCAACCCAATCCAGCTTCGACGGCATCATCGATCTGGACTTTGCCGCCAATCTCGCCGCCAATGTGGAACTGGCAGCGGTCAACGGACGGTTGGCGGTCTACGCGTCCGACACCAACCTGGAGCCGGCCGTTCCCGTGCGGGCCTTGATGCGCCGCAATCTGCAGGTGGCCTTCCTGTTGCTCTACACCCTGCCCCTGGAAGAAAAGCGCCGCGCCATCACGGACCTGACCGGCTGGCTGACCCTGGATGCGCTACGGCACCCCGCCATCCATGCCTATCCTCTGGAAGACATCGCCTCGGCGCATGAAGCCGTGGAAACACGGCGGCACGTGGGCAAGGTGATTGTCCGGCTCTGAACCAGGCGGGGATCGGGGCAGGCACCTGAAACGGGCGATTCAAGGAACGAATCAGGCCGAGGTGCAACGAATCGGGGCTTGGCTGCCGATAGTGTTCGGCATATGGCGATCGCTATCGGCAGCCAGCCCTACCCAACCCCTTCGGAGTTCCGCCGTGCTCACCAGTTTGAATGGTTCTGCCGCGCGCGCCAATTTCTATGGCCCCGCGTTTGCTGTCCCCGACACCCTTCCCGCTACCGTCTGGCAGGCCATCACCGCGTCCCCGCCTACGGCCGCGCCGCAGAACGCGGGTGAAACGCCGCCCACACCCATCCTGACCCGTGCATCGACGGAGATCTTCAATGGCGACATTCCGATCACCAAGGAAACCATCAGCCCCATCGACCTGGGAATGCTTAACTACCTGCGAGCCTTTCCTCCCCGCTCCAAGGCTGCGTATCGACACGTTCGGCCTGTCCTGAAAAAGCTGCTCAAGCCCTACCTGGCCTATGCGACCGCGCAGATACTGGCCCAGATCAACGAAGCCACGAAAGACCACGCCGTGCGTATCACGGCCATTCATATCCAAGGCACCACGCCCGTGAATATGGTGAAGCGTAAAGACAAGCGCACGTACCTGATGGGCACGACGATCGGCCACTTGCTCAAGCGCGAGCTGATCAGGCTGGGCATAGACAAGGACGCCATCAAGACGGCCCGCGGCACTATCGACTCGGACTGGCGCTTGAACGTGCGTATCCATGGGGATATGACGGCCTGCCATGGCAACGCCGTCCCTGTGCCAAGCGTGAAGCCGCGCGCGCCCAACTTGTCCCGTTACGTCTGATGGGTGGGATAGGCCATGCATGTCACCCACGACAGCCCGTCGTCTCGCCTTGTCGCCTCCCCGCCTCATCCGCCGATACGGACGGCCAGATTTTCCGGCTTCGAGGCCGGTGACCAAGCCGACGACCTGGCCGGTAATCAGGTAAGCACTCTGGCAAGTAATCCGGCCAACAACCATGCCGTCCTGGGGGATGATGAGCTGCGCTGTCTGCTGCGGCATCCGCATCCCAAGGGCGTTCTGTTCGCCAATCTGAGCGACAACTGCAAGACAAAACTTCGGACAGTCCTCGCGTCCTTGCCGGATTCGGCCCCCAAGGAATCGATCGCGCGGCACATCCTGGAGACCCTGCAGCCCGAGATCGAGCGTATGGGCGAACAGATCCTGCACACCATGCGGCGCAACCGGGTCGCCCACATCACCATCACGGCCAGCGGCGCGCCGCGTCAAGGCGCGGTCCTTGGCATGACGCCCAGCGAGATGGGCAAAGCCATGGCGGACGCCTTGCTTGCCTATCTGGCCAGCCACCGCTCCGAGCACGACGAAACCCCGCGTGACCAGACCGAGGCGGCCGTATCCTTCTCGATCATCGCCCAGTCATCCAGGGAGTGGGACATGCATGCCAACGTGGCATTCACCATCGATATCGAAGACGTCCGTCGCTGCACGCCCCGCTTGATTCCCGCGAGCTACGTCGGCCGGCGCTACGGCTAGCGCCTTCATCCCCCTTTCATCCCTTCAAAGAACTACGGCATAAGGAATATGAACGTGAATATGCAAGTAAGCAGCTCCATCCCCTTCGATCCGCCGGGCACTGGCGACACCGTGCGGGCGCGCAGGGAAACGCTCGCGGTTTGTCCGTTCGAAGAACAGGCCGGCCTACTGATTGCGTTGGCGGCGACGGGCGCAGGTCCGCGGGACGATACGCCGGCACAACCCTCGGAAGCCTGGATCAGGCGGCAACTCGATGTCCTGGAAAGTGCCCCTGCCAAAAACACGTATCCCGAGATGCTGGAGCAACTGCGCGACGCGCTGAGGCCACGGGTGGAAAGGCTGGGCAAGCAGGTCATCGCCCGCTTCGAACAGACACCCGGCGCCAGCGAAATCGGCCTCGGCGGCAACGCCAATATGAACGCCATGAACGACCCACCGGCGGATGTCAACGGCGGAAAGTTCATCGCCGAAGAAGTGAAGCGCTATGTCCTGGAGCAAACCAGCGCCTCCATCCCGCCGGAAAAGATCAAGACCCAGGGGATGAGTGGCAAGGGTTATATCTTCTGCGCGGTGGTACCGGAGCGCGGTAATACGGCTTGATCACATCCCGCCCGCCGATGGCCACGGGGCCTGGTTTCAACGGATTTCATGAATTCCCATTCCGAAATCGATTGAAATAAGCGCCTCGCGGCAAGGGCTTCCAGGACGGTGCGTTACGCAGATAATGAAATCGCACTGCACGCATCCAGCCACGGATGCCAGTTCCAGGAAGGAGCATCGAATATGAAAACCATTGCCAAGATCGCCACGTCCGCCGGTGTTGCGTTGATCGTCAGCCTGGGCGCCATGACCGTACCGGCCGTCGCGCACGCCGATGTCAGCATCAACATCGGTGTCGCTCCCCCGCCGCCGCGCGTGGAAGTCGTACCGGCGCCGCGTGCGGGGTATATCTGGGCGCCGGGTCATTGGGAGTGGCGCCGCGACCATCACGTCTGGATCGGCGGCAGTTGGTTGCGGGCACGTCCCGGTTATGCCTATCGCGCTCCGCAATGGCGCCAGGACCACGGCCGCTGGGTCTATGCCGCGTCGCGTTGGGATCGTGACGGCGACGGCGTTCCCGACCGCCACGACCGCCGTCCCGACAATCCCCATCGCCATTGAGCGGCATCTGATGAAAGGCTAGCGCCGCCGGCATCCCCGCCCTGGCCCTGGCCTCGGAAAGGAAGCGGCCCCGCATTGCGGGGCCGCTTCCTTTCCAGGCCGATAGTCCGGTGCGTGCTGGCGCCGGCATTGAGCAAGCGACTATCACCCGATTGCCTGCCTGGTTCGTGTAGGGGCTAGTCAGGCCCCTGTCCCGGCCTGTCAACCAAAAGTGAAGGCGTAGGCCGATACGCCCGGGTCGAGGAATTCGATGGCGAAGGTGTGATCGCCCACCGCGCCCGGCTGGCGCAGCAATTGGTAGAGCCGCTGCTCGGTGACCGTGCCGCTGCCATCGGCGGCAACGTCCGCGCCGTGGGCATCGCCAGGCGCTTTGCCATCGACCGTCACGCGGAAACGGACGGGCTTGTGGTCAGCTCCCGGGCCAAGCACCAGATGCAGATCGCGCGCATGGAAGCGGTAGACGATGCGGCCGCCGGACTGATCCAGACGTGCCTGTTCATCTTCCACGATCCAATGGCCGGCCAGGCCCCATTGATTCAATTTCAGCTTGTCCGGCGCCGTGTAAGTCGCCGGGTCGTCGTGCGTCACGCGGCCGGACGCGAAACGTTCAGCACGCGCATAGCCAAGATACGTTTCTGGCGATCCGACTTCGGCCATGTCGGGCGCCAATTGCGCACCCTGGCCGCGCACGTCGGCCACCTGGGTGGAGACGTCGCGCGCGCCGGCCTCGCGCAGCAATTGCTGGATGACGCGTTCGGACTGGTCGTATTCGCCTTCGCCGAAATGGTGATGGCGAATGCGGCCTTGAGCGTCGATGAAGTAATGCGCGGGCCAGTACTGATTGTTGAAAGCGCGCCAGATCGCATAGTTGTTGTCGACGGCGATGGGGTAGTCCAGGCCCAGCTTGGCAGCGGCGCGCTTGACGTTGTCGGCATCGCGTTCGAAAGCGAACTCGGGAGCGTGCACGCCTATGACTACCAGGCCCTGGTCTCGGTACTTGTCAGCCCAGGCTTTGACGTAGGGCAAAGCGCGCAGGCAGTTGATGCAGGAGTAAGTCCAGAAGTCGACCAGCACCACCTTGCCACGCAATTGCGCCATGTCGAGGGGCGGCGAGTTGAGCCATTGCACCGCGCCGCTCAGGGCGGGGGCCGGGCCCTCGTCAGGCAAGGAGAGCGATTGAGTGGCCTTGGCTTGCATGGCACCGGTCATCGCGCCCCCGGTCATGGCACCGCCGGTCATGGCGCCGCCGTTCATTGCAGCGCCGCTCATCGCACCGCCGTTCATTGCACCGCCGTTCATCGCGCCGCCGTTCATCGCACCGCCGACGGCCCCCGTCATCGCGCCGCCTGGCGCCGCGCCATCACCGCCTGCCGCGCCCGGCACCTTGTCTCCCGCCAGGCGGGCCACCAGCGACTGCTCCAGGCTGCCCGTCGACGCGGTCGACACCTGCGCCAACACGCCCGTATCCCAGCCCAGTGAAATCGCGGCCACGCCCCCCAGCATCAACACACCCAGTCCGCGCCGCACCCACTCGCCGGCGCCCAGCGATCGCTTCATCGCGCTGAAGACGCGGCCGCCCGCCAGCAGGGCCAGCCCCAGGGAAGTCGCCGCGCCCGCCGCATACGCCAGCAGCAGCACCGTGCTGCCCACGTTGGCCCCTTGCAGCGCGGCACCGGTCAGCACCAGGCCCAGGATGGGGCCCGCGCAAGGCGCCCACAGCAAGCCGGTGGCCACGCCCAGCAACAGGGCGGCCCAGGGACGCCCCTGCCCATCCTGGGCAGTCTGCGACAAGCGATTGCCCACCGACACCAGAGGCTGGGTCAGCCGTTCCGACACATGGGGGAAGAGCAGCGCCAGCGCGAAGAAAGCCATCAGGGCCAGGGCCAGCCAACGCCCGTACTGATTGGCCGTGACCACCCAGCCGCCGCCGACCGCCGCCAGGGAAGCCACCAAGGCGAAGGTCAGCGCCATGCCGATCAGCAGCGGCAAGCCGCTGCGCCGGAACGGCTGGCTGGCGCTGGAGAACACGAAGGGCAGGACGGGCAGGATGCAAGGGCTGACTATGGTCAGCGCGCCACCCAGATAGGCAAGGAGAATGAGCAGCAGCATGATCGGGACTCCGGGGACATCATCATAAGGATATGAAGCCAGGCCCTTGGCCCAGCGGATGTCCGCAGCGTAGCCCCGGGCCACGCTTGAAGTCCTCACGCAGAGTTAAACATTCCGTTATAGGTTGCCCCCGTACCGCCCGGAGCGCGGCCCCCCAGGGGGCGACACCCGCTACGCGGCGTCCGCGCTCTGGGCCGGACTATTAAGTCGCGGGGGGACTCTCCGCGACATCACCTGTCTTGCCGCTAGGGCTGGCGTCCCGGCGCCTGAAAAGAACGCCGCATTTGCGCGCGGCAACTCGCGAGCCATGCCCAAAAACAGATTGCCGGTAGCTGTCGACGATCACCGGCATATCGCCGCCTTGGATAGCGCGGCGACTCAGCCGCCTAAGCCGCCATTGCGGCTCAGGCTTTGGCGGGCGCGACGGCGGCGCCTTCTATGTTGTGGCGCTGCAAAGCCTCGGCGACGAAACCATTGGCTTTCATTTCTTCGACGAAAGCGCTCAGGACCTGGGCCGCGTCGTCGCCGCGTCCCTTGGGCAAGCCCATGGCCTGGCGGATCACCATGAAGCTGCCTGGCACCATGCGCAGGCCCGGGATCCGCTTCAAATCATGTTCCAACTGCTGGCGCACCCCGGCCGCCACGTCCGCCTTCTCCGCGATGAAGGTGTCGACCACGGCGGGCGACGTGGGCGCGCGCATCAGCGTGGCCTGCTTGATTTCACGCGTCAGATACAAGTCGTACGCACTGCCCTTGCCCACCATCACGGTCCGTCCCGGCACATCGACCTCAGCGATCTCGCGCACGGGCGAATCCTCGCGCACGGCGTACGCGCCTTCGATCAGGACATAGGCGTCCGTGAAAGCAATGCCCGCGCCGCGCACCGGATCGATGGCGAAGAAGCCGATGTCGGCCTGCTCGGCCGTCACCGCATCCACGGACTTGCCCGCGCTGTCGAACACCACCAGATCCAGTTGCACGCCCAGGCGTTCGGCAAAGGCATGCGCCAGGTCGACTGACACCCCCGCGGCGCCTGTAGCAGGGTCGCGCCGTGCCAGGATGGGATTGCCGACGTTGATGGACGCGCGCAGACGCCCCGTCGGGGTGAACTTGGCGACGATGGAGGAATCGATGGAAGAAGTCATGGGCTTTCCGTTTCTACGTTCAGGTGAAGCAGGAGATTGAGACGACGCGGCGCCACCTTGTGCGGCGGCGTCGCGATAGACAGCGGGCGCCACCAAGCCCCCGGCGGCGGTGAGCAGACAGCGCTCGACAAACCTTCTACGCGACAAGCTGGACATTTTGCCTTCTCCTTATTTTCAGCCCGCTTAAATTTCGGTCGGCTGATTTTCCGTTGGCTGATTTCAGCCAGCTCGGTTTCAGCCAATTTCCCAGGCGTTTTTGAAGGCTTCGACTATCCGCCTTTCGGCGCGTGGATTCAAGCGCTATAACGCACGGTTTCGCCACCACAGCAAAGGTCGACCAGACCGCCTTCCAGTGTTTCGCCAAACCACGTACGAATGGCGGCACGCCGCTCCCCCACGTATTCGGGTTGACCGTCAGCATCGAGCAGCATGCACAGGTCGTGGCCCGGCACCAGCAACGTGGCCGGCACCCGTTTCCAATAATCCCAGATGATCGCCAGGCTGGCCCGGCTGGCATCCAGGTCGGCGGTGTCCGCCACCGTCATCGACAGCAGTTCGGCGCGATTCTTGGCGGCATCGCCGGTGAACAGAATGGGACGTTGCGCGGCGACGTAGAACAGCAGATGGCCGGGCGTATGGCCAGGCGCGTCGATGGCGGTGAAGCCCGGCAGGAACGCGTCGCCATGCCGCACACGGCGCACGCGGCTGGATGCGGCGAGTTCGCGTACATAGAGTTCGGGCAGCGGATTGAAGCCCGGTGGCTGGGCCGCGGCCCAATTCAGCTCGATGTCGCCGATCCACACCGTGGCGTTGGGGAACAGCGTGAAGTTCACCGCGTGATCGTAATGCGCATGCGTCAGCACCACGTCGGTGATGTCCTGCGCCTTCACGCCTAGTTCGTCCAGTTGCTTGTGCAGATAATGGCGTACGCCGAACGCCCCCACGTCGACCAGGATCTGCCGGCCTTGGCCGCGCAGCAGTGTGGTGGTGCTCCAGCCCAGGCCGCCGTGGAACAGTGCGCGGCCAGGAAAGCCTTGTACCAATACATCGATGTCGTACATGTCTCGCTCCGTCTTTTATTGTGCGGTCACGCCGGCCTGCTGGATGAGCTTGCGAAAGCGCTCCAGGTCATCGCGCAGGGTCTGCGCGAACGCCTCGGGTGTGCCCGCCACGATATCGTTGCCGCCCTCCGTTTCCAGCTTGTGCACGACATCCGGCATTCTCACGGCCTTGACCGCCGCGTCGTGCAGACGCGCGATGATGCGTGGATCGGTTCCCGCCGGCGCCAGCAAACCCTGGAACTGAGTGACGTTGAAATCCTTATAACCCAACTCCTCCATGGTGGGCAGGTCCGGCAGCACACCCGCGCGCTTGGGACCAGACACGGCATAGCCGCGCAGCCGGCCGCCGCGGATGTGCGGCACCGAAGTGACCACCGTATCGAAGGTGAATGTCAGCTGGCCGCCAAGGACATCGGTCAGCGCCTGCGCATTGCCCTTGTAGGGCGCGTGGGTCAGCTTGGTGCCGGTCATCACGCCCAGCAGCTCTCCCGCCAGATGGCCGCCGGAACCGATGCCGGCCGACCCATACGTCACCTGGCCGGGATGCGCCTTGGCCTCGCGCACCAGTTCGTCCACGCCGCGGATGGGAGATTTCGCCGGCACGACCAGCACGTATTGATAGCTGGTGAGTTGCGAGATCGGTGCCAGGTCTTTCAGCGGATCGTAGGGCGTGCTTTTGTACAGCGAGGGATTGACCACCAGCGGACCGCTGGCATCGAGTAGCAGCGTATAGCCATCGGGGGCGGCCTTGACCACCATGTCGGTGCCTATCATGCCGTTGGCGCCCGGCTTGTTTTCCACCACCAGGGCGACACCCAGGTCCATGGACATTTTCTGCGCCACCACGCGTGCGGTGATGTCGGCCGCCCCGCCGGCCACATAGGGCACGATCAGGCGGATGGGACGTTCAGGATAGTCGGCCCGTGCCGGCGCGCCGGCCAGCAGGCTTGCCCCCGCCAGCGCCAGCAAGGCGGCCAGGCGCCGGGCCGCAGCACGGCGTCCGCCTGGCGGTGTCCTGGGGATGCCCGGTACTGAAACTAGGCTTGAATGCATGATGTCTCCTCACGCGCTGTTCCCCGCGCGTTGCGCTTTGCTGCGTTGTGCTTTGCTGCGTTGTGCTTTGCTGCGTTGTGCTTTGCTGCGTTGTGCTTCACTGCGTTGTGCTTCACTGCGTTGTGCCTCGTGTTTGCCGTCGCGCGCCGGCAGCGAGCCACCGGCGCCCGCGCTCAATCCCGCGCATTGGCGGCGTGCTGGCGCAGCAGCGCCACTACCGCGGCATCCAGCCGGATGCCCTGCTCACGCTGGCGTTGCAGCTTGCCCAGTTCGATTTCGCCCGGCACGATCACCGGCTGTCCGGCCACCGTCGGCTCGCTGCCGTGCAGGATGGCGGCGAAGTCCTTCATGCGCTCCGCCAGCCATTGCGGCGAACCCAATCTGGACGTGTCGATGAGGATGAAGAAATGTCCCAGATTCTGCGCCTGTTCCGGCGCATCCGACCACGACTGCACGTGCGTCAGGTACGCAGCGTTGGACAACAGGCCGGAGAACAGGTCCACCAGCAAGGCCAGGCCGTAGCCTTTGTGCCCGCCGATCGGCAACAGGAAGCCATCCAGCGCGGCCTTGGGATCGGTCGTCGCCTTGCCCGCCGCGTCCGTGGCCCAGTTATCGGGAATCGCCTGCCCCGCCTTCATTGCATTGCGGATCTTGGCGCGCGCCACCACGCTCATGGCCATGTCCAGCAGGAAGGGATCGCCCCCCGGATTGGGCACGCCGAAGCCTAGCGGGCTATTGCCCAAACGCGCATCGCTGCCGCCCCACGGCGCGATGGTGGTCGTCGCGTTGCTGCCGATGATGCTGGCAAAGCCTTCTTCCGCCGCGATCAATCCATAGGGCGAGATGGGGCCAAAGTGATTGCTGCCCCGGGCGAAGGCCACGCCCACACCCTGTGTACGGGCCGCGTCCATCGCCGCGCGCAAGGCATGCATGCCGACCAGCGGTCCCACGCCGTTGTCGCCATCGACCAGGCGCAAAGCCGGCGCGGGTGCGTCCACCTTGATGCGGGCGCGCGCATTGATGCCGCCGATCTGCAAGCGCTCGCCATAGGACTCGATGCGCGAGAAGCCATGCGTGGACAGGCCGAACAAATCGGCCAGCAGCAGCACCCGCGCGACGTCGGCGGCATCTTCACGCGGCAGGCCCAGGCCCTGGAAAGCGCGCGTGCCCAGCTGGGTCAATTCGGCTTCGTTGAATTGCGGGGTGTCTTGCGGAACAGCGGCAGCAGTCGTCATCTTCGTGTTTCCCATACGTAAAACAGCAGTCCGGTAAGTCGTCATCTGGTGGAGCGCCACCCGGTGGAGCGCCACCCGGTGGATCGCCACCCGGTGGATCATCAATCCGCGTGCAAATTCGCGCGGCGTACCACCTCACCCCAGCGCGTTTGTTCGCTGGCGATGAAAGCGGCGAATTCCTGTGGCCCGGCACCGGACGGCGTGCTGGAATCTTCTTCCAGGCGGCGGCGCACCGTGTCGGAACGCAAGGCGGCCAATGCGGCCTGATGCAGGCGCGCGACGGCCTGCGGCGGCGTGCCGGCCGGTGCCAGCAGGCCGAACCATTGCACGCTTTCGAACCCCGGATATCCCATCTCGGCCACCGTGGGCACGTCCGGCACCGCGGCCAGGCGTTGCGCCGAGCCGACCGCCAGCAAATGGATCTTGCCGGTGCGCGCATGGGGCAACAGGCCGGGCAGGCCCGCGGCGGCCGCGTCGATATTGCCGGACAACAGATCCGTCAGTTGCGCGCCGGTACCCTTGTAAGGAACGTGCACCACATCGATATCGGCCGCCGTCTTCAACATCTCGAAGGCCAGATGGCCCGCGCTGCCATTGCCCGCCGACCCGTAGTTCAGCTTGCCCGGCGCCGCCTTGGCCTTGGCTACGAAGGCCGGCAGATCCTTGACGTGCAACTTCTCATTGACCGCGAACACCATCGGCAGCTTGGCCAGCAGGATGATGGGCGCGAAGTCCTTTCGCGGGTCGTAGGGCAGCTTGGACATCATGGCGGGATTCACCGCCAGCGTGCCGACATGGCCCAGCAGCAAGGTGTAGCCGTCGGGGGCGGCGCGCGCCGCTTCCTGCGTGGCGATGGTGCCCTGGCCGCCGCCCTTGTTTTCCACGACCACCTGCTTGCCCAGGTCGCGCGACATTTCCATGGCGATGGCACGGGCGATCACATCGGAGCTGCCGCCCGGGCCGTAGGGCACCAACAGGCGCAGCGCGTGATCGGGCTGCCACGCGGCAGGGGCCGAAGCCGGGTTTGCGGAACGCTGTTGCGCGGCGGCAGGCAGCGCCGCCATGGCCAGCGAGAAAAGCAGCAGCAGGGGGCCGGTCTTGAACATCGGGGGGTCTCCTTTCCCTTTCTTATTGAAGGTATCGGCGACGGCAAACCACGCATGGCCTGCTGTCATCGTGCGGAAAAGATGATGCGGGCGCGCCCTTATCCAGTAAAGTGCAAATATTCGAACGATTATTGCGTGAAACACATGAAATTCGATCTGGCGGATCTCCGGGGATTCCTCGCGGTCGCGGACCTGGGCAGTTTCCGCGCGGCCTCGCTTTCCCTGCATCTATCCCAATCCGCGCTATCGCGGCGCATCGACAAGCTGGAAGATGCCCTGGGCGTGGAGTTGTTCAGCCGGACCACACGCAAGGTCGAACTCACAGCCATCGGGCGCGGCTTCGTGCCGCGCGCCCGCAACGTGCTGAACGAGTTGGAGAATGCGCTGGTGGGCATCCAGGATGTGGCCGAGCGCATGTCGGGCCAGGTCACCATCGCCTGCGTGCCGTCGGCGGTCGCTTATTTCCTGCCGGCCGTCATGCGTGAATACCACCAGCAATATCCGCGCATTCGCATCCGAGTGATCGATGAATCTTCATCGGTCGTGCTGACCGCCGTCGCGCGCGGCGATGCGGACTTCGGCCTGACCTATATCGGCACCCAGGATGCCGACATCGACTTCCAGCCCTTGCTGGAAGAACCCTTCGTGGCGGCGGTGCACAAGGACCATCCGCTGGCCGGACGGCGCCAGGTGAGCTGGCAGGATCTGAGCGCTTATGAATACATCAGCCTGGCGCAGGGTAGCGGCAACCGCTTCCTGATCGACCAGGCGCTGGCGCACAGCGAGATCAAGCCGAGGTGGGCTTGCGAGGTACAGCACGTACCCGCATTGGTCAGCATGGTCGAGGCGGGCCTGGGCGTGGGGGTGGTCCCGCGCCTGGCCATGCCGCCGGGACGCCATGAAGCGCTGGTCAGCCTGAAGCTGACCCAACCGGTGGTCAGCCGCAGCTTGGGCCTGATCCAGCGCCACGGCCGTGCGCTTAGCCCCGTGGCGCAGCTGTTGTTCGATATGGTGGTGAAACGGCCCGGCGGGATTTGAAGGCCGGCTAAAGATCAGACGTTATTCGATGACTATCGTCGCCTGAAGATCGAGCCGGAAGCCGAACTCAGTGAAAAAGCCCTTTTTTACTTCGTTGTCGATCACCGCGAAAGCGCGATGCCTGCGGTTGCACGCGAAAGCCTTCTTATAGCGAAATCCGCTGAGATCAGCCTCGGAATCCTGAAGAAAACGAAGCGTTGACTTGAGCTGCTCGATAGCATCCTGCCGCCATCCGCTTCCTTGATTCTTCAGTTCAAGCATGTAGAGATGCTTTGCCGTAGTCAGCATCCCATCACATCGTCCCCGGCGCTCTTCCTCGTGATCCTTGATCACACACTTGTCAATTGCGGTAAAAGTGACAGCCTCCTGCCTGGGATTACTCACAGTTGCGCCCCACGGAGGGGGCGTAACAAGGGTGACGTATGCCACGCCCCCGTCTTCGTCATCACAAATTCCGAAACTCGTTTGCGTAAACGGCCCCTGCTGACAGGCTTGCTCAAAGAAGTTCATGCGGCAAGTTCCTGCTCGATATCCAGGAGACCGTCGAACAACTCATTGCCCCTCATGAGTTGCTCGTTGAGATAATTGCGATCGGAGGGAATGCCGTCAGTTGTCGGAAGTTTCTGGATAGACCCCGTCCGCTCATCAGACTGATAAATTGACACATCACCGCCGTCGATCAGCGCCTCAAGCGGAATGATTCGACGCAAGCGTTCAAGCAGAGCTTCTCCCCCTGTACGCCCGCCAATCTTGTGGCGCAGGTGATTACCTTCAATCGCAAGGCTCATGAAGTTGACGATGTAAGGGCTATGCGTCGTGAGCACCAAGCGATTCGCCGCACCCAAATTATTCAAAGCGAGCAGCTGCATCATCACAGCCCATTGTGACGCCGGGAACAGGTTCTGCTCGGGTTCCTCGATGACGTTCACGAACGCCGTCTTATTGAATCGTGCCGAAATCACGGACAAAGCGGCGCGCCTTTGCTCGGTCGTCAAGGATTCATTGGCATAAATTTCAGCAACGAGATGCTTGAATCGCTCTACCTCCACCGCACTCATCGGCTCCGTCTGGTCGGTGGACGCGCGCTCGATATCAGAATGCACTTTATGTGCAAGATGGTGACTGACTAAAAACAAGGGAACGGCGGATTGAAACCCGCTGGAGGCCTCGGTCAGTCGCAGCTTGTAGGTGTCATCGCGGATGTTCAGAGTGTCGTTGAGCTTGTCATATTCCAGCTCAGCACCGTTGATAGGAAGCTGCAAACCGCCGCGCAATGCCGCCTTGGCGTTATCAAACTCAGAAAGGAACTCCTTGAGCGCATCCGACGAAAGCTTGAGTTCCTGGGGATTCCTGACGTAAGAAATAAAGTTCCTTTCCGCGGGAACATACATGATCTGGGGCAGATCATAGGTCTGACCTGCCACCCGTTCTTCGACGCTCAACTGCCCTTTGGAAAAAGTAATCGTGTAAGCGTCGCCTTCATATTCGATCATCGACGGCTTGGCGTCATCCGACGAAAGATAATTCTCGAGTCTGTGGTATCGCAAGAACTGGCCTTGCAGTCGATTTTTGCGCTCGAACCACTTCTTTTCATAGTCGCCGCGTACGAGTGCTTTCTCGATCCATGCGAAGGTCGCGAAGAGCTTGGCCAACGTGCTTTTGCCGGAACCTTGATTGCCAACGAAGATGGTCACTTTCGTGAAATCGATCCATCCGTCGTTATCCTCGCGCCCCTGATGAATAGGGCCGAAATTGCTGATACGCATTCTTGGCATTGAGTTCCTCCAATTGAGTCGGCTGCCCACCTTGACAGGTTGGCACAGCTGGTTATCAGGAACCCTTCACCCTACGTTCCTCCGCGGCATCCGGCTGCGGAAAGCATTTTACCCGTAGCAGATCCAGAAGCGCTTACGCCCGCCGCCGCTCGTGCATGATCAGCGCCAGGAATACCAGGCCGGCGGCCAGGCTGGTGCAGCCGCTGTAGCTGACCAGGCCCAACGCCCAGCCCTGCCGGCCGACGATGACCCACAGGGCCAGCAGCAGGCCTGCCCAACCCAGGATACGCAGCAGGCGTGTGACACCGGGCGCCAGCGCGCGGCCGAACAGATCTTCCTGATGCCGGTCCATCGCCAACGCCAGCGCCGCGAACGCAGCCAGGCTGATCAACAGCGTCAGGACATGGATCATGCGCCCTCCCGCGCAGCGGCGCCGGCGCTTGCCGCGTCAGAGCCGGAGACAGCGCCCGTGCTCGTCCCCGTGCCGGAGCCGGTGCCGGTGCCGGTGCCGACCGTATCTGCCCGCTCACCCACGCGCGGGCTTGCCTTGCGCGCCGGCTTCACACGCGGCTTGTGGCGTTGCGCCTTCAAGGCCAGCATGACGTGCAGCAGCGCCAGCGCCCACAGCATCAGGTCCACCCCTGCAAACACCCAGTCGCCCACCGCCACGCTGTGCCAGAATGGCCGCGCCGTGGTCACGGCGTTGAGCACCGGCAACAGCGCCAATACCGCCGCGCCCACCCACAGCAACTCTATCCAGGCACGCCGCGCGGGACGCGCCATGGCATACAGCAAGGTAGCGCCCCACACGCCGAAGAACACATTCACTTCGGCCGCGCCGCGCGCCGCCAGGTCCGTCGGCAGCAAGCGGTTGGCCCACAGATACGCCGCCATGGCGATGGACAGGCCGGCAATCGCCGCGATGTTCAAGCGCTCCACCAGCCGAAAGCCGAAATACGGCCGTTGCGGGTCGGGCAACTGCTGGCGCCGCTTGACCGTCCACATCACCAGACCCGTGCCGACCATGGCCGTGCCCGCCAGGCTGACGATGAAGTACAGCCAGCGCAGTTGCAGATCGCTGAAGCGGCCAAGATGCAGCGCATACATGACCCCGCGCACTTCGGCGGCCGGGCCGACCTTATCCTGCACCTCGATGAGCTTGCCGCTGACGCCGTCGAACAGCAGGTACTGCGGGCTCATCGACACGCGCGCCCCATCGCCCGGCGTCACGGCGACACGGGCACTGCTGTCGCCGGGATTGGTGACCGTCACCCGGCCCACCTGATCCTTGCCCCAACGCGCCTGCGCCTCCCTGACCATCGCATCGACGGGCGCCAGCGGCGCCGCCACGCCCGCTGCCTTGCCCGGCTGCAGAAACGCGTTGACCTGCATGGTCAATTCCTGGCGCTGCGCCGGCGACTTGTAGGCCGCTTGGTCGCCCCAGGGCATGTACAGGGCCATCAAGGTAACCAGCCCGGTATACGTGATCATCGCGTGAAACGGCAGGCCGAACACCGACAGCGCGTTATGCGCATCGAGCCAGGACCGCTGCCCCTTGCCCCAGCGGAAGGTGAAGAAGTCGACGAAGATCTTCTTGTGGGTGATCACGCCGCTGACGATGGCCACCAGCATGAACATGGCGCAGAAGCCCGCCAGCCAGCGGCCCCAGATCACCGGCATGTAATAGAACTGGAAATGGAAGCGGTAGAAGAACTCGCCCCCTAAGGTGTCGCGCGCCTTCACTTCCTCGCCGGTGGCGGGATTGAAATTCGCGCTGCCAAAGGTACGGCGTCCACCCGGGGCAGCTTGCGGCATGCGCCAGAAGGCCGATGCCGTATTGCTACGCTCCGTAGGCAGCGTCAGGCTCCACTGCGAGGTGCCCGCCGCGACCTCGCCCAGATGATCGGCCACTCTTTGCGCCACTTCACCGACATCCGTTTGCGCCTGATACGCCACTTCGGGGCGCATCCAGTCCGACAGCTCTTCCTTGAAATAGCTGATGGTCCCAGTAAGGAACATCGCATACAACAACCAGCCGACCAGCAAGCCCGACCAGGTATGCAGGTCGGACATGGTCTGGCGGATGCCCCGCGGCTTGGGCTTGCCGGGCTTGCCGGATTTGCCGGGCTCGGCGGCCTTTGCAGCGGTCGACTTCGCGGCCAACGTCATAAGCCCGCCCCTCCCCGCGTCACCAGGCTGGCGGCCAACAACAGCGGCGCCGCGACCACCAGCAGCCCCACCCATGCCCGCCACGCGCTACGCACCGCGAACACCCAGACCACCGCGCCGGCATACAGCGCGAAGCTGGCCAGTTGCCCGGTCAGCACCGCTTGCGGACGTGTCATGGGCAAGGCCAGCACCGCCACGCTGAATAGCGCGGCCAGGCCGTAGCCGCCGACGATGGCGGCCACGATGCGGGACAGCAAAGGGACAACAGCAGCAATCTTCAAAGACATCACAGGCCCGGCGGATCGCCCGCCGCGGCCCATCCTCAGAAATCAATCTGCGCCGACAACAACACCGTGCGCGGCGCGGCCACGGTGGCATAGGTGCCGCTGGTCAGCCAGTAGGTCTTGTTGAACAGGTTCTCGACCGTGGCACGCAACACGACATTCTTGCCCATCACGCGAGTGCGATAGCGCGCACCCAGGTCGTACCGGGTCCAGCTCGGCATCTTCAAGGTGTTGGCGGCGTTGAAATACAGCGATGAGGTGTAGATCATACGGCCGTTCAAGCTCAGCCCCTGCACGCCCGGCACGTCCCAGTCCAGCCCCAGATTATAGGTATGGTTGGGTACGCCGTTGGCGTCGTTGCCTTCGTTGACGCCACCAGCGGTCTTCTTCAGCGTGGCGTCGTAGAAAGTGCCGCTGGCCATGAAGCGCAGGCCTTCCATCAACTCGCCGTAACCCGACAGTTCAAAGCCGCGGTTGCGCTGCTCGCCGTCGAAGCTGTAGATATTTGTCGTGGGGTCGGTGATGGAGTTGGGACGCGTGATCTGAAACACCGACGCCGTCGTCGTGACGCTACCCCAGTCGACCTTCACGCCCGCTTCGTACTGCTTGGACTTGAACGGCGGAAATACCTCGCCGGCATTGACAGCGGTGGTCGGTGCGATACCGCCACGCGTCAGGCCCGACGTGTAATTGCCGTACAGCGACACGTTCTGCCAAGGCTTGACCACCAGACCGGCCACGGGCGAAATGGCGTCTTCGTTGTAGTACGAGGTACGCGCACCGGTGGCGGTGGAGAAGTTGGTGAGCTGCACGCGTTGTTGGCGCAGGCCACCCGTCAACAGAATGCGATCGTCGAAAAAGGACAGCGTGTCGGTCAAGGCGATACTGGTCAGCACGGTGTCCGACGCCTTGCTGGGACGCTGGCGATCAGCGGTGATCGGAGCCAGGGGTTGCGGATCGTAGATATTGGACGCCCGCGTGCCGCCGGTCACATAGGCGGTCGACTGCTGTTGTTGCAGACGGGTGAAATCCAGCGACACCGTATGGCCGACCCCACCGGTGCGGAACTTGCCACGCATGCCCAGATCGGTCGACGTGGTGTTGCTGTTCGAATCGTAGTACGCGTTCAGGACGTTCTGGTTGCCCAACTGGTTGGCGGCACCCGACGGGAAGGTCTGGCTGGCTTCGCCGTAGCGGTAACCTACCGCGCCGTAAACCATCAGGTTGTCGGTGACGTCGTATTCCACGCGTGACGCGACGACCGAATCCTGCAGCTTCAGCTTGGTGCCGGGATACCAGTTGGCATGGCCCGACGGCGGCGACGGAATGTCGGTCACGGAAGACGCGAACCCCACCTGGGGACGGAAATTGTCGGTGTCCTCGTGCTGGGTGTAAGCGTCCAGCGACCAGCGCAGCTTGCGTCCCGCATAGTCCAGCCCCACCGCGCCCACGGTCGTCTGCTGATTACCGTTGTCGATGGCCGTGGCGCCGTCACGGTACTGGCCGTTGACGCGGATGCCCCATTCATTGTTGTCGCCGAAGCGGCGGCCGACGTCGACCTGCTGTCCCAAGGAGCCGGGGCTCTGGTAGGTCGTCGTCAAGCGGGTCAAAGGCTCTTCGCCCGCGCGCTTGGTGACGATGTTGATGTTGCCGCCCACGCTGCCGCTGGGACCCATGCCGTTCATCAGCGTGCCGGGACCCTTGAGCACTTCCACGCGTTCCATGATGATGGCCGGCATGCGGCTGCCCGAAGCCAGGCCGTACAAGCCATTCAAGCCGACGTCGGTACTCGACACCGTGAAGCCGCGGATCTGGAAATCTTCGCCGAAGCCCGTGCTGGAGGTCAGCAGGCGCACCGACGATTCGTTCTGGACGACGTCGGCCAGCGTGCGGGCCTGCGCGTCGTCCAGCGCTTCGCGTGTGTAATTGGTGGTGCTGAACGGCGTATCCATGATGTCCGCCGTGCCCAGGATGCCCAGGCCGCCGCCTCGCGCAACCTGGCCGCCCGCATAGGCTTCAGGCAGTGCGATGCCGCTGGCGGTGACGGCCACGGGCGCCAAGGTCGTGGTGGGACCCGCGCTGGTGGCCGGCGCCGGACGCGTCAGCAGATAGCTGCCGTTGCCCTGGCGTTGCGCGTTGATGCCGGTGTTGGCCAGCAAGGCGTCCAGGCCGCCGTCGACCGTATAGCGGCCCTGCAGGCCGTTGCTCATCTGGCCAGCGGTGACCTCGGGCCGGAACGACAGCATGATGCCGGACTCGCGGCCGAAGCGGCCCAGCACATCTTCCAGCGTGCCGGCCGGGATGGCATAACCGCGCCCTTGCGTTTGTGCCTGTGCCTGTGCCTGTGCCTGTCCTTGTGCCTGCGCTTGCGCATTCGCGGCTGGCGTCGCCAACAGTACGGCCGGTGCAGCCATGACCGTGCCACTGACGGCACGCTTGAGCGCGCGCGCTACCGCCGCGCGACGCAAACCTGTACTCGACTGACGCCGTGACGCCCGGAGCTGACCCATGATCCAACCTTTTTCTTGCGTGTAAATGGAAGATGAAAAAATGCGTTCTCATCTGCCATGACCCGCGAAAGCGAAAAAGGGATCAGATAGGGACCGACTATTTTGTAACAGCGGGCTTGGCCACCTCGGTGCCGGCCGGCTCTGGCACACGCCCGGGCAGGTAAGCGGCTAGCGGCCTGCCTGGAAACCTCGTCCCGGCGGCCTTGGGCGCGGTCGTTTAGCCTCGTCTGGGCCGCCCAGCCTAGCTGGGCAGGGTGCCGCCTGGCGCCGCGGCAGGCGCCGTCGGCCCCGCCACCAGCCGCAAGGAACGCGCGCCCCAGAAGCGTGTCACCGTCCTGATGCGCACGCCCAGCGTCATGCTCAAGGTATCCAGCACGCGCCCGACGTCGGCCACCGGAAAGGAACCCGACACGCGCAGGTCGGCAATGTCCGGATCACAGGACAAGGCGTCCATGCTGTAACGCGCCAGTTCGCCGATGAAATCGGCCAGGCGCATGCTGCGGGCGACGATATAGCCGTCACTCCACGCCACCGCGGTATCGTCGACGGGCACATCGCCCATCACCGCGCTGGCGCTGTAACGCACGCGATGGCCGGCCGACACCACCCGCGCGCGCGCCGCCGACCGTGCCGGCTGGATCCGCACGGCGCCCGTGAGCACGCTGACATCGGTCTCGCCGTCCTCCAAACGCACCGCGTAGCGCGGGCCCAAGGCCAGCGCCGTTCCCTGCGCGGTCTCGACCACGAAGGGCGGCGTACTGGACCAGGCATTGGCAGTGCGCACCAGGATTTCGCCGGCCAGCAGCCGGACCAGGCGTTGCGCATCGTCGAAGCGCACGTCGACCGCGCTGTCGGTGTTCAGAATCAGTTCGCTGCCGTCGGCCAGCACCAGGGTGCGCCGCTCGCCCACGGCGGTACGGTAGTCGGCCGTCCAGGCCCGCCAGGGCACGTAGTCGCGCGCGCCCCAAGCTACACCGCCGGCACCGGCCAGCAACACTACCGCCTTGAGCGCGTGACGCCGGCCCGTAGACCGCGTGGCCTGCGCGTGTGAGTGCGAGTGTGGGTGCGAGGGCGCCAGCGCCGCGCGCGCGATGGCGGCGTTATGCGGATCCGCCAGGTGCGTCAGCCGACCGTTCACCGATTCGATGCGCTGCCACGCCAATTCGTGCCGGGGATCTTCGGCGCGCCACTCGCGCCACGCGGCCACTGTCGCGGGCGCGGCATCCGGCGCCTGCAATTCCAGCAGCCATTGCACCGCGCGCTCGGCGACCTCGGGTGGAACGCCAGCGGCATCGGCCGTGGAGCTGTACCAGGGAGAAGCGGACATAGCCCTCTATGCTGTGGATGATTCCGTGCCGAACCCGCAAGCCATGCGGGCTTCACGCCACGGAAAGATCGGCAAAGTAACACCGTTGCAGTGCCTTGAGGATATACCGCTTCACAGAGGGAATGGAAATGTCCAGCGCGGCCGCCACTTCCGCATGGGTCTGGCCTTCCAGCTGCGACAACAGGAAGGCACGGCGCACGATGGCCGGCAGGCCGTCCAGCAGGCGATCCAGCTCGACCAGCGTTTCCAGCAGGATGGCGCGGTCCTCGGGCGAATGGGCGTGTTGCTCCGGCACCTGCGCCAGCGCGTCCAGATAAGCTTTTTCCAGCTTTTCGCGGCGCCAATGGTTGGACACCAGATGCTGGGCTACCGTGGTCAGGAAGGCGCGCGGCTCCTTCAGCGTGACAGGCACCCGCTCGCTGCTGAGCAGGCGGATGAAAGTGTCGTGCGCCAGGTCGGCGGCCTGTTCGGCGTTGCCCAGGCGGCGCTGCAGCCAGCCCTTGAGCCAGGAGTGATGATCGCTATAGAGCGTGGCCACGGTGGTGGGTAGGCAAATTGCCGGGGAATTCACGAGCTGCCTCTTGATCAAGCCACTACCACCTACAACCACCGCGACTACGGTTGGCGCTAGCCAGCTGAAAACGAATGAATAAAAATCGTTCTTATTTAAGAACTTGCGAGCGCTCCTTGTCAACCGGGGTGTTGCAGGCTTGCGTCAGAGGCCAGCACTGACGACGTTGTCGGATCGAAGGCGTATTTCAGGGGGATAAGTAGAAACCAGGATGCCCTAGGCGCGCCGTTGTCGCCTAGAATTGCGGAAACGTTTACGCATTTCACTACCCAAAACAAGAACCGGAGACATCGATGAGCTTTCTGCTCGGCGCCGCGCGTCAGGTCGGCTACGTGGTCAAGGATATCGAGAAAGCCATGGCGCAGTGGGCCCGCCTGGGCGTAGGTCCTTGGTTCTACAAGGAAGACGTGGGCACCACCGAGTTCCGCTATTACGGAAACGCCTCGACGCCGCCCTCGCTGTCGATCGCGCTGGCCAACTCCGGCGACCTGCAACTGGAATTGATCCAGCAGCGCGACGACGCGCCGTCCCTGTACCGCGACACCCTGCTGCAGGCCGGCGAGGTGGCCCAACATGTCGCCTATTGGACGCTGGATCGCTATGACGAACATGTCGCCACCCTGCTCGGCCTGGGCTACGTCGAAGGCCATGGCGGCCGCATGGGCACCCGCGGCCGCTTCAGCTATTTCATTCATCCGGAGCTGCCCAGCGCGATGATCGAACTTTCCGAACTGACCGGCGGCAAGGGCGAACATTTCCAGCGGGTACGCGCCGCCAGTGAAAGCTGGGACGGCAGCGACCCCGTCCGGCGCCTGACGGCGGCGGGCAAAAGCGCATGAACAAGCCCTCCGACAAGTCCTCCAACACGCCCGCCATGTCGCACGCACCCAAGCCCCGCGCCACCATCCGCGACGTCGCCCGCCAGGCCGGGGTTTCCATCGGCACGGCCTCGCGCGCGCTCAATCGCACCGGCCGCGTCAGCGACGAAACCATCGCTCTGGTAGCCAAGGCGGCGCGCCAGCTGGGTTACGCGCCGGATGGCGTCGCGCGCAGCATGCGCACCCGCAGCACGGGGGTGGTGGGAATCCTGGTCTCCGACCTGTCCAATCCGCTGTACGCGGCCATCATCACCGCCGCTGAAACCGCCTTCCAGGCGGCCGGCTATTCGCTGCTGGTGGCCAGCACGCACAACCGGCAAGCCAAGGAACGTTCGCTCATCGACATCTTCCGCGGCAGACGCGTCGACGGCCTGATCCTGGGCGCTTGCGAAACCGAGTCGGCCGATATGTTGAGCCGGCTGGCAGAGGATATTCCGGTCGTGGCGCTGGACCGCGATTTCGGCCCCGACTGCGCGGGCGTGCACGTGGATCACTACAACGGCGCGCTCAAGGCCACGCAGTACCTGCTCAATTTGGGACACCGCCGCATCGCCCTGTTTACCCCTGGCGCGCATCTACGCCCGGGCCGCGAGCGCATCGCCGGCTTCCGCGATGCCTACACGCAGATGGGCCTGACTCCAGGTTCAGACCTGGTGCGCATGGAGCGCTCGGCCATGGAGTTCGCCTTCAGCGAGGCACTGGCCCTGTTGTCGTCCGCGCCCACTGCCGAAGCGCCGTCGCCAACGGCGTTCATCTGCCTGGGCACCCGCATCATGACGGGCGTCTTGCAGGCGATACGGCACAGCGGACGCAGCATTCCGGACGACGTCAGCATGGTGGGCGTGGGCGACAGCGATATTTCGCTGCTGGTCAGCCCCAACATCACGACGCTTACTTGGAATCTCGGGGCCGTGGGCACGGCGGCGGCGGAACTGCTGCTCAAGCAGTTGGATGCCAGCGCGCCACGGCCGGCCCCCGAACGCGTACTGATCACCACGGAACTGATGTTGCGCGACTCGTGCGCGCCCTTGCACGCGCCGACGGCCAAGGTTCCGCGTCGCGCCACGGCGCAGGTGAAGCCGCGCGCAACATAGCCGCAGTACCCGCAAGCATAAAAACCAGGAGACGCAATGACCCACCCCACTCCCACCACCCACCAGGACCGGCTGCTGTCGGTCAACATCGAAGACGGTATCGCCTTGCCCGGTTCAGCCCCCGGCTCGACCATCATCCCCCTGTTCCTCGACCGCGAGAACGGTGTGTGGGTGCTGTATGGCAAATTCGAACCGGGCACGCGCCTGCCCACCCACTTCCATACGGGAGTCGTGCATTTCTACACCACCAAGGGCGAATGGCATTACCTCGAATATCCCGGGGACGTGCAAAAGGCCGGCAGCTATCTGTTCGAACCGGGTGGCTCGGTGCACACCTTCTGTGTGCCCGAGGACGCCAAGCAAGCCGCGGAAGGCTTCATGGTGGTCTTCGGCGCCAACATCAACTTCATCGACGACAAATTCATGGGCATCCGTGACGCCGGCTTCATCGAGGATGCCATTCTCGAATCCGCGCGCCAGGCCGGCCTGCCGATCCCGCGCTACATCCGGCCCAAAGGCGGCGCTGAATTCAGCCGCGACTGAAACCGGCATCCGCTTTTTTTTACCCTACTGCGTAAACGTTTCCGCCAAATCCGGCCGCAGGCCGGATGGGCAACCGCCGCAACCAAAGCAGTCATAACAATGAACGAGGAGACACCCCATGCCTGGATTCCTGCGCAGATCCCTTATGGCCGCGCTCGCGCTGAGCGCGGGCCTGGCATCCCTGCCTGACACCGCCCGCGCGGACAACTACCCCGACCATCCCATCACGCTGGTGCTGCCCTTCGCCGCGGGCGGCGGCGGTGACGTGCTGGGCCGCATGCTGGCGGAATACTTCGGCAAGCAATTGGGCCAACCGCTCATCGTCGAGAATCGTCCGGGCGCCGGCGGCGTCATCGGCACGCAGTACGTGGCCCGCGCCAAACCCGACGGCTACACCATCACCATCGGCGGCATGACCACTCATCTGCTGGCCCCCATCACCAACCCCAGCGTGCAATACAACCCGCTCAAGGACTTCGTGCCGGTGGGCGGCATCGGCAACTCGCCGATCGTCATGCTTGCCGCCAACGACTTCCCGGCCAACGACATCCGGGAACTCAAGGCGCTGGAGGCCAAGCGCAAACAGCCGCTGCAATACGGCAGTTGGGGCCCGGCATCGACCGGCAATTTCTGTGGGGAGATCCTGGCGCTGAAGTCCGGCGTGCGCCTGGAGCATGTGCCCTATCGCGGCACCACGGAGGTGATCACCGGTTTGATCGGCGGCCAGATCCCGGTGGGCTTCGTCGACATGGCGACCGCCGTACCGCAAGTCCAAGGGGGCAAGCTCAAGGCGTTGGCCCTGTGTACCAAACCCTCGCCCAGCCTGCCCAAGGTAGGCGGCTACGTCGACCAGGGCATCGATTTCGACCGTCCGCTTACCTGGGTGATGTACGCGCCCGCCGGCGTGCCCGCGCCCGTGCTCAAGAAGCTGTCCGACACACTCGCGGCGGCTTTGGGGGAACCGTCCATACAACAGCGCCTGCTGTCCCTGGGCATCGAGCCCGGCTTCGTGCCCAGCGCCAGGCAGCACGAGATCCTCGTGCGCGACTACGCCAGCTGGAAACAGATCGCCGACGAGGCCCATATCCAGATGCAGTAATGCACGCGCGGCGCGCCGAAGCGACATCCGGACGC
Organism: Bordetella sp. LUAb4; assembly: GCF_021325795.1. Taxonomy (GTDB): domain Bacteria; phylum Pseudomonadota; class Gammaproteobacteria; order Burkholderiales; family Burkholderiaceae_B; genus Bordetella_C. Next base: position 235,196 of record NZ_JAHPZX010000008.1, read on the forward strand.
CGTCGTTCCTACGCAAGACACGACACGCACCGCCGGCGCGGCGAGGTCTCGTCACGCCTGATTGAAACCAACGGAACAGGACTTTTTCCATGACCGCAACCTTGCAGGAAGCCCGCATCGAAGTCGTGCGGCAACACATGGCGCTGGAATGCGTCCAGGATTGGGAGGGGGTACTCGAAACGTTCGAGCACCCGCGCTACGAAATGCACGGCAGCGGCGCGGTCTATGACGGCACCGACGACGTCATGGGCTATTTCGAATCATCACGCGCCGCTTTTCCCGACCTGATCAACGACATTATCTGTATCGCCGCTACCGGCGACACCGTGCTGGTCGAATTCTGGCTGCAAGGCACTCACCTGGGGCCGCTGATAGCGCGTGGGCAACGCTACGAGCCTACCGGCCGTACGTTCCGCGTGCGCATGGCCGCCAGCTTCGAATTCGCGCCGGACAGCGACAAGATCATCTGCGAACGCCCCTATACATCGGTCGACGCCAAGCTGATCGCCTTGAAACTGCTTTGAGGAAGCCAGCATGAAACTGCTGCAAGACAAGGTCGCCATCGTCACGGGCGCCGCGCGCCGCCGCGGCATTGGCCTGGCCACGGCCAGGATGTTCGCGGAACACGGCGCGCGCGTGGCCATCCTCGATCTCGATGCCGAGGAAGCGCGCCAGGCCGCCGCCGAACTCGGTCCGGACCATCTGAGCCTGGCCTGTGACGTCACCCGCCGCGCCGATTGCCTGGCGGCCGTGGAGGAAGTCGTGCGGCGCCATGGCGGCGTCGACATACTGGTCAACAACGCGGGCGTCACGCAGAAGCGCGGCGTCATGGACGTCAGCGACGAAGACTACGCCATCGTGCTGGATACCAATCTGCGCGGTGTGCTGCATATGTCGCAGGCCGTCATCCCGCATCTGCAAGCACGCGGCGGCGGCAGCATCACGTGCATCAGTTCGCTGTCCGCCCTGCAAGGCGGCGGGGTATTCGGCGGCAGCCACTACTGCGCGGCCAAGGCGGGGATTCTGGGACTGGTGCGCGCCATGGCGCTGGAGCTGGGGCCGGACAACATCCGCGTCAACGGCGTCGCGCCTGGATTGATCCTCACGGACTTCTCGCGCGGCGGCACATCCGACGACTACAAGCACGACAAGGCCAGGAGCTTTCCGTTGCGGCGGGTGGGCCAGCCCGGCGACATCGCCGGCGCCTGCCTGTACCTGGCCAGCGAATTGGCCACCTACGTCACCGGCATCACGCTGGACGTCAATGGCGGCGCCTACATCCGGCCTTAGGGCCACGCCTCCTGCCAAGGAATACCTGATGAACCATCGTCTGCAAGACAAGATAGCCGTGGTGATGGGCGGCGGCGCGTCCGCGCCTGAAGCCGGCATCAGCAACGGCCAGGCTGTTGCATTGACCTTCGCGCGCGCAGGCGCGCGCCTGGTGGTCGCTGACCTGCATCTGGCGGCGGCCGAGGCCACCGTGGCCATGATCCGCGCCGAAGGCGGCGAAGCCCATGCCCTGCAAGCCGACGTCAGCAGCCACGACGACGTCAAGCGCGTCATCGCCTATGCGGCCGAACGTTGGGACCGCTTGGACATCCTGCACAACAACGTCGGCATCGAATACCTGGGTGGCCCCGTCGACACGCCCGAAGAGGCCTGGGACCGCGTGCACGACGTCAATCTGAAGAGCGTCTTCCTGGCCTGCAAGGAAGCCATTCCGCTGATGGAGCGCCATGGCGGCGGCAGCATCATCAACGTCTCGTCCACCGCCAGCCTGCGCTACGCCGGCGTGCCCTACCTGGCCTACAACTCGTCGAAAGCCGCCCTCAACCATGTGTCGCGCATCATCGCCCGGCAATATGCCCCCCAGCAGATACGCTGCAACGTGGTGGTGCCGGGATATATGGATACCCCACACATCCGCACGCTGTACCGCCATCTGACGCCGGAGCGCTTCGCCGACGTCATGCGCGAACGGGACGCCAAATGCCCCATGGGCCGACAGGGAACCTGCTGGGACGTGGCGCGCGCGGCGCTTTTCCTGGCCTCGGACGATGCCGCCTATGTAACAGGCACGCTGTTGATGGTGGATGGAGGCGCCTCGATTTAAAGTCCGGACGATCCGCCAACAGGGTATGATGCCAATCTGCGTTACATTGAGAAATAAACACGTAGAATTTGGAATACCATGAATTTCGGAAGCAACGTGGGGACCGCGCCCGGTCCCGCTCTGATGTCCGCGTTGCCACAGCAGATTCAGAATGCCTATACCCGGCTGTCGCTTGCGCCGGGCGCGGACGCCGGCGCTATCGAGCGCGCGTATACCCACGCGCTCAAGCAGATCGACCAGGGCAGCCAGGGCGAGGCTTTCGGCAACCTGCGCGCTGCCTATGAAACGGCCGCGGCGTGGGCGCACGCGCATGACCAAGCAGCCGCCGGCAACGCGGCCCATGCGACGGGGCCGGACAGCGGCGCCACGCCACCGCCTTTGCCCGCGTCGTCCAGCGCGGCGTCGAACGCCTCCGCCATGGATGTCGATACCGCACTGGGCGAATGGCTGCATCGCCTCACTGCACCGCCCTTGGCCGCTGCCAGGGACGATGCGCAGGTTGATTTACCCACCGTGCTCGCGCAAGCGCTGCGGGACGAACGCCTGGCTGCGCCTCACGCGCAACAGGCCTTGGAAACGCGCATCGCCGCCGTGCTGGCGCACGATCCCTGGCAGCGGGTGGGCCTGTTCGACGCCGCTGTCGCCTGCTTCCATTGGGACACCGACCATTGCGATCAACTCGCCGATCGCTGGACTGCGTCATGGATCGTGCAAGCGTGTGGCGAAGCGCTGCTATGGCGTGGCCAGGCCGAGCAGGATCGCGCGCGGCAACTCGAAGCCATCGACGCCGCCCTGGCCCATCCGACACCTACCGCGGCATTGCTGACCCGGCACTTCTTCGCCATGGACACGCTGATGAGCCACTATGGTTATTGGCTGAGCCTGCGCATGCCCAATCACATTCTGCAAGCCTGGTCGCAGGCGTACCATGCTCCCGGCTTCGAGCGTCCTTCCGCTCCCAAGGTCCGCTTGCCGCGCACGCCCTTCAAACTCAACGCGCGCATGCTGATCATCCTGGCGTTGTTGGCCCTGTCGGTGTTGCGCATCATCTTCTATCCCAGCACATCGCCGTCGCAGGACTGGTCGACCAGGCAACCCCAGCAGGCGAACACACCGAGGCCGGACGCCGCCAGCCGTTGAGCGGTGCGACCTCCCGCGCACGGCCTTCCTGATCTGACGGGGAATTTTCTGAATCGAGGCGGTTCAGTGCCCCTGGGCACACTGCCATGCAACTCACGGCAGGCAATTGCCACCCACTCGGCTCCAGACGCGGCAGAACGGGGAAATTTCCGTTTCTTTCACAATATGCTTAAATGTAAGCATATTGTACGCACGTCCGTTGCCGCCTTCACTGCTTCAGGAGCACACATCATCATGAATCGTCGATCGGGCCTGATCGCCATCCTTGCCGTGACTACCGGAATGCTGGCCGCCTGCGCCAGACCCAGCTACGACAGGGTCGAGGAACAATACGCCACGTTGCCGGCCGGCCAGGGCCGCATCTACTTCTACCAGCCTTCCAGCGCGGGCGACCCGACCACGGGCAACCCCTACGTGTTGGTCAACGGCTGGAAGACGGGGCGCACCTCTCCCGGCAACTTCTTCTTCGTGAATCGCGCCGCCGGCCTGTACAGCATCACCATCGACTACAACAGTGCCGCGCCCCTCATGCTGCAACTAGCCGCTGGCGAAACGCGCTATGTGCGTGTGAACAAGGGCGGCCTGAAGCTGACGTACAACGAGGAAACGAAGGAAAAGGCCGAGGCTGAACTCGCTACGATGACCTATCACGGCGCGGCGTCACGCGAACGCAAAACGATCAAGCGGACGCAGACGAAGAATTATGCGGCGCCGCTGGATCCCTCCCGGGCGCCCGCGGGCCAGACCGCCCCGCCACAGTCCTTCCCGGTGCCGCCGGTCCAGTAAGCCGTTCAACCCTGGTGTTCGGTTCGCGGCCGTACTCGAGCCGGCCGCTGCTGAACCGCCGCGGCAAAGCGGCGCGGCCCGCCGCTGTAAATCAATCGGGAATTTCCGGCTCGACCAGGTGGGCCAATTGCAGCAGCGACTCCTGCCAGCCCAGATAGCAGGCCTCCACGGGAATCACCTCGGGCAAGCCTTCCTGCAGGATGTGCAATTCGGTCCCGACACTCACCGCCTTCAGCGTGATGGTCGCCAATATCTCTCCGGGCAGATTGGGATCGTCGAATCGATCCGTATAGCGGATCTTCTCATTGGGTACCAGCTCGGTGAATTCGCCGCCGAAGCCGTGCACATTGCCGCTGCGGAAATTGCGGAAGGACATGCGGTAGCTGCCCCCAACCCTGGCGTCCATCTGCTGGACCTCGCAGGTGAAACCGTAGGGAGGCAGCCATTTCGCCATGGCCGCGGGCTCGAGGAAAGCCCGATAGATGCGGTCGGGCGGGCAGCGCAGGACGCGATGGAGTCGAACAGTACCAGTAGCCATGGAATTGCCTCTCTCAAAGGGTGGTTGTACTGCTACGACGAGTGAAGCACGCCTGTTTCGACATGAGGCCACGCGCCGACAGGGTGATTTTCGTGGATGCCTACCGGGCGTAGTGCTTCTCTCAGTCCACAAAGCCATTGTGCGCCTGCGCGTACGCCCCTATGTTGCTAGGGGCCGGTGGCAACCGTCCGTCCGCCCTCCCCGCCTGCATCCCACGCCATCCCTCTTCTGCGCCCCCATCCAAGAGAGCCGCATGACGACGATTCCCAGTTCGCCCGCCCCTGCCCCCGCTCCCCTGCCCAATGAAATTCCAGGTGTCGCCATTGCGCCCGGTCAAATCGCCGCGGCGATAGGTCGATTGGATGGCCTCGCGCGGGCGCTGCGCGAACGCACGGGCATCCCGGGCATGGCGGTGGCCGTGGTGCTCGAAGGCCAGAAGGTGTTCGCCCAAGGCTATGGCGTCCGCAACAACCAGGAAAGCCGCGCTGACCAGGAATGCGGCGACGTGGACGAAAACACCGTGTTCCAGCTAGCCTCCGTATCGAAGTCGATCGGCGCCACCGTCGTCGCGCGCGAGGTCGGCGCGAAGCGCGTGACGTGGAACGACCTGGTCACTCGATATCTGCCCTGGTTCAAATTGTCCGACCCGTGGGTCTCGTCGCATCTGACCCTGGCCGACCTGTATTCCCATCGCTCCGGGCTGCCCGATCACGGCGGCGATGATCTCGAAGAACTCGGCTATGACCGCATGCAGATCCTCGAGCGCCTGCGCTACCTGCCTCTGCATCCTTTTCGCTCGACGTACGAATACACCAACTTCGGCGTGACAGCGGCCGCGGAGGCCGTCGCCACCGCCGCCGGTACCGATTGGGCCACCCTGTCGGAGGAAGCCTTGTACGGCCCTCTGCGCATGGATCGCACCAGCTCCCGCTACGCCGACTTCGCCACCCGCGACAACCGCGCGCACGGCCACATCAAGCACAAGGGCGAATACGTGCCCAAGTATCAACGCGAGCCCGATGCCCAATCTCCCGCCGGCGGCGTCAGTTCAAGCGTCAATGACATGGCGAAATGGCTGGCCATGCTGATCGAGAACGGCGAGGTGCAAGGCCAGCCTTTCATTCCGGCGGCGGCGCTGTTGCCGGCGATCACGCCACAGATCGTTTCGCGGGCGGCCACCAGCCCCATCGCACGGGCGGACACCTATGGCTACGGTTTCAACGTCAATGTGCAGGCGTCCGGCCGTACGGACTTCAATCATTCGGGGGCATTCGGGCTCGGCGCGGGCACGGCCTTCTCTGTCATCCCGTCGGCTCGCGTCGGCATCGTGGTCCTGACCAATGCCGCCCCCATAGGCGCGGCCGAGTCGCTGATCGCGGAATTCCTGGAGCTGGTCCAATTCGGCGCGATCACGCGTGACTGGTTCGCCGCGTATCAGCCGCTGTTCGCCCCTTACGCCGAGCCGGCGGGAACACTGGTCGATCGCCAGCCGCCCGAGGATGCCGCGCCACCGCGCGCACCGGCCGCCTACCAGGGCGTCTACGGTAATCCCTATTTCGGCGATGCCCACATCGTCGAGGGGCCGGACCGGTCGGGGCTGGCGCTGGTGCTGGGTCCCAAGGCCATGCGTTTTCCCCTGCGCCACTGGGACGGCGACCGTTACGTGATCGACATGCACGGCGAGAACTACGAAGAGGGCTCCGTATCCGCCGTCGACTTCGCGTTCGGCGGCACGGACTGCGCTGCAACGCTGACGGTGGAGTTGCTGGACAGCAACTCGCTTGGCACGTTCGCGCGCCGCTGATGCGGCAGGCATCCCTTCCATGAGGGGCCTGGTGTCCTTCCATGAGGGACCGGGTGCTCCCTCCTTGAAGGGCCGGGCGTCCCGCTCAGGCAGCAGGCCTCATGCGCAACGGACGGCGCCCCCTTGGAGGGCGCCTGTCATCATCACTTCGAGGGCTTGTTGCCGACCTTCATTTCGAAGGAGCCGACACCGTCGACGCCACCGGTCACCACATCGCCCGGGCGAATGGCGCCCACGCCGGCCGGGGTGCCCGTGAAAATCAGGTCGCCCGGCTGCAAGGCCATCGATTCGGAAATGTAGGAAATGACTTCGGGCACCGACCAGATCAGTTCGGCCAGGTCGCCTTGCTGGCGCACGTCGCCGTTCACGCTCAGCCAGATGCGGCCGGTCGAAGGATGGCCCACTTCAGACGCCGGCTTCAGCGGCGTGGACGGACCCGACACGTCGAAACCCTTGGCCCACTCCCACGGACGCCCCATTTTCTTGGCCACGGCCTGCAGGTCACGGCGGGTCAGGTCGATACCGACGCTATAGCCCCACACGTGCTCCAGCGCCTGGGCGACCGGAATGTTCTTGCCACCCTTGCCGATGGCGACGATCAATTCGATTTCGTAGTGGAAGTCGTCGGTCTGGGGCGGGTATTCGATGGTGCCTTCGGCCGGCACGATGGCGTCGGCGGGCTTGCTGAAGAAGAACGGCGGATCACGGTCCGGATCATGGCCCATTTCGCGGGCGTGCTCGGCATAGTTGCGGCCCACGCAGTAGACGCGGCGGACGGGGAAGCGCTTGTCGCTGCCGGCGACGGCCAGGGAGGCCTGTTCGGCCGGGGTGATGACGTAGGAAGACATGTGTGGCTTGCTCCAGACTCCAGGGTAAGAACCCACAGTCTAATTGCCTATTCGTCCTGGAACTTGGACAGGCTTGCTGAGGATTTGGAACTTTCCATGCAAATGGGACGGGACGCCCAAGCCTTACCCGCCGGCGCCCCGGTCTCCCGGCGCTACAAACGCCCTGCCCTGGCGCCTGGCCTTGGCGTCTACCCTTGGCGTCTTGCCCTTGGCTCTTGCCCTTGGCTCTGCCCTTGGCGTTTTGTCCCAGGCGTCCTGGGTCCCTCATCCTGCCGCAGGCGTCTATCCCTGGCGCCGAAATTCCCGCGGCGACACGCCGGCCTGCTGGCGGAACCGCCGCGAAAAATACGCTTCATCGGCAAAACCGCAGGCATGCGCCACGTCCGCCACCCGCTTGTCGCTGGTCAGCAGCAGGGACCTGGCGCGATTCATCCGCCGCTCCAGCACCAGGTCGGTAAAGGTCCGGTCCAGCTCCTTGCGCAGCAGATGCGCAAGATAACTGGGCGAAAGGTAGGCTGCCGCCGCCGCGCTGTTCAAGGACAGGTCCGCGCTGCTCAGCTGTTGCTCGATATGCGCGCGCACGCGCGCCAGCGCGTCGCGCCGCCCGCTGCGGGGCGCGTCACGGCGAGCCTGGGCCTGCAGCGCGGCGCCATGGCGCAGGCATACCTCGCCTATCAGCTGCAGCAGGTAGCCCCGCAATACCTCGGCGGATCCGAACACCCGGTCCTGGTCCGCTTGCCGCATGCGCTCGAGCAAAGCCGTAAGCGCATCCAGATCGGCCTCCGGCACCTGGTAGTCGAGGAATTCCTGGAAACGGAACGGTGCCAGTTCGGGCACGTCGTTCAGCGGCACGTCTTCCAGGTCCAGGGGATCGCAATCCAGGCCTGGACGCAGGAACTGCTGGGAGAAATTGACCACCATGAAGCGGCCGCCATCCGGATGGGGAATGCGGTGCATGCGATGCGGCAGGATGAAGGCCAGCATCCCCTTGAGAAAAGGCCGGGTTACCCCGCTGATCTGCTGGACCGTATCGCCGCCCAGATTGACCTGGATCTGGAAGTAATCATGCCGGTGCATCTCTTCCAGCGGCCGCCGCACGTCCTGCGCGCGAATATAGAAATCGCCGCGATCGCTGCGTTCGCGCATCGCATAGGTACGGACGGGACCGGCACGGGACGTGGCCCCGGCACCGGCGGCGGGATCGACGCTCATAGGAAAAACACTCGGAAGGCTGGCTGAAGAGCCTGGCTGACTATTAAACCAAAACCAGGACCGAGGCCAAAGCCGGAGCCAGAACCAGAGCCAGAGTCGAAGTCGAAGTCGAAACCGAAGCCCGGCGCAAAACCATGAGCCCCCAAACCATCAACCTGGAAACCCGCGCCGCCGCAAAATCGGTACGATACGGCAGACCAGCCTACAGGAGCTTTCGTGGCGCACATCATTCCGGACGGATGGGAAAACCTGCAACGCAGCGGCCCGGCCCAGCGCGAGCTGGAAACACTGGCCCGCTTGAAGAAGGCGCTATCCGACGACTACACCGTCTACCACGCCATCCACTGGACCAATATCGAAGGCCGCCACGCCATCCATGGCGAGATCGACTTCGTGGTGGTCAACCGGGCCGGCGACCTGCTGGTCATCGAGCAGAAAGCCGGTGCCCTGGATGAAACCGCCGCGGGCCTGGCCAAGCGCCATGCGGGCAAGGCCCAGTTGCTGCCGGTGCAGATGGCGCTCACCGCCGATACCCTGCGTGCCAAGCTGGCCCGCAGCCTGGACGGCGCGGATGTGGGCCTGGACTATCTGCTGTACTGCCCGGATCACCGTGTCCTGGCCCCCACCACCGCCGGCCTGTCGCCGGAACGCATCGTCGACGCCAGCCGGCGCGACACGCTGGCCGCCGTCATCCGCGACATCCTGCCGCCAGGCGAGCCGTCGCCCCACCGCGCGCGTGTCGATCATTTCCTGCGCGACATCATCCGCCTGGAAACCGACGTCAGCGCGCTGATCGGCCAGGCGCGCGCCTGGGTCACGCGCCTGGCCGGCGGGCTGGCCCATTGGGCCCGACAACTGGACATCACCCCTTACCGCCTGCGCGTCACCGGCACCGCGGGCTCGGGCAAGACGCAGCTGGCGCTGGCCGAATATCGCGACGCCATCGAGCAAGGCAAGCGTCCCCTGTATGTGTGCTTCAACCGCCCGCTGGCCGACCATTTCAACCGCATCGCGCCGGAAGGCGGCCTGGCGGTGTCCTTCCATCTGCTGTGCGACCGCCTGCTGCGGCATGTCGGCCGCAGTCCGGACTTCGCGCAGCCCAAGGCCTTCGAACATCTGGTCGACGATGCCGAGGCGCTGCCCGTGCCGTCCGACTTCATGTTCGACACCGTCATCGTCGATGAAGGACAGGACTTCGATGCCCGCTGGGGCGGCATGGTGCTGCGACTGGCCAAGCCGGACGCGCGCGTGGTGTGGCTGGAAGATCCCATGCAGAATCTCTACAACCATCAGCCGCCGGAAATGCCGGGCTGGGTGCGCCTGCGCGCGCAGAGCAATTTCCGCAGCCCACGGCCCGTGGTCAATCTGCTGCAGTCCGTCCTGCCGGATGACGTGCGCATCGACGCGCAGGCGCCCATCACCGACAGCGATGTCGAGGTGCTGTCGTATCACGATGAGGAAAGCCTGCTGCTGGCGGTCAAGCAGGGCATACGCAAATGCTATTCAGATGGCTTCCGTGCGGACGATATCGCCGTCATCAGCTATCACGGCCATCAACGTTCGCAAGTGCTGGCGCATGACCGCCTGGGACCGCATGGCCTGCGCCGCTTCACCGGCCAATACGACCTGCTGGGGTTGCCGGTCTACTCGAATGGCGACGTCCTTGCAGAATCGGTCTATCGCTTCAAGGGCCAGTCCATCCCGGCCGTGATCTTCACCGAGATCGATTTCGATACGCTGGACGAACGGGCGATCCGCAAGCTGTTCGTCGGCGCCACACGCGCCACCCTCAAGCTGATCCTGATCGCGACCGAACCGGCCGCGGCCGTATTACGTAAAAAAATCGGCTAGTGCGTCGCAAGGAACGCATTGCCGGGATGCTGGTTACCCATGCCTTCTAGGACGCATTTTCAGGAGGTAACTCATGCCATCCCGCCAAATCAAGCTCGGCGCATTCCTGTTGCAGACAGGGCACCATATCGCCGCCTGGCGCCATCCCCAGGCGCAAGCCGACGCGGCCGTCAACTTTCGCCATTACGTGGACCTTGCGCGACGCGCCGAGGCCGCCAAATTCGACGCCATCTTCCTGGCGGATGCCGTCGGCGTGCGCAACACCGATATTCCATCGCTGTCTCGCACGGCGCGCTGCGATCAGTTCGAGCCGCTCACGCTGCTGTCGGCCCTGGCGGCCGTCACCGAGCGCATCGGCCTCATCGGCACGGCCTCCACCACCTATAACGAGCCTTACCACGTGGCGCGCAAGTTCGCCTCGCTGGACCACATCAGCGGCGGCCGCGCCGGCTGGAACCTGGTGACGTCCAGCGGACAGGGGGAAGCGCAGAACTTCAATCTCGACGAGCATGTGGACCACGCCAAGCGTTATGCGCGCGCGGCCGAATTCCACGACGTCGTGCTGGGTCTGTGGGATAGCTGGGAAGACGATGCCTTCGTGCGCGACCGCGTCAGCGGCGTCTACTTCGAGCCGGAGAAACTGCATCCGCTGCACCATCGTGGCGAATACTTCCAGGTGCGCGGTCCCTTGAACGTGGCGCGATCGCCGCAGGGCCGGCCTGTCGTGGTCCAGGCCGGCGCGTCGCCAGCGGGTCGCGACCTGGCCGCGCGCACCGGCGAAGTCATCTTCGTGGCGGTGCAGACTTTGGACGAGGCGCAATCCTTCTATCGTGATGTCAAGCAACGCACGCGTGCTCATGGCCGCGATCCGGATAGCATCAAGATCATGCCGGGCATTTCGCCCGTGGTCGGACGCACGCAGGCCGAGGCCGAAGAGAAATTCGCCCAGCTGCAAGACCTGATCCATCCCGTCGTTGGCGTGCAGTACCTGTCGAACATGTTGGGCAGTTTCGATCTGTCGAGTTATCCGGTGGACGGGCCCCTGCCCGACATGCCGGAGACCAATGCCAGCAAGAGCCGCCAGCAGGTGGTGGTCGATCTGGCCCGGCGCGAGCATCTCAGCATTCGTGACCTCTACCTGCGCGTCGCCGGCGCGCGTGGCCATCACCAGGTGGTGGGAACGCCGCAAACCGTGGCGGACCGATTGCAGCAATGGTTCGAAGAAGAAGGCGCGGACGGCTTCAACATCATGGCGCCGTGGCTGCCTGGTGGCCTGGACGACTTCATCGAACTGGTACTGCCGGAGTTGCGCCGACGCGGCTTGTTCCGCCAGGAGTACGAAGGACGCACACTGCGCGAGCATCTGGGCCTGGCGCGGCCCGCGCACTGCAAGCGGCGTTAAATCTTGAAGGGGGCTGAACCTTAACTGGAGTTGAACCTAAGGGTAAACACGGCCTCGCAGCGGGCCGTCCTTTCAGTACTCTCGGCGTCACCACAACGAAAGATTGAGGAGACAACCGAATGAGCCTGCCCTTTAGCTTGACCTCTGCCCGTCGTCTGGCGACGCTGCTTGGCGTGACGGCCGTGACCGCCATCGCTGCCGTGCCCGCCGCCCATGCGAAGGACACGTGGCCCGACCACCCGATCACCATCGTGTCGCCTTATGCGCCAGGCGGCACCACCGACATCCTGGCGCGCTTGTTGGCGCCGCGTCTGCAAGCCAAGTTCGGCCACCCCATCGTCGTCGAGAATCGTTCGGGCGCGGGCGGCAATATCGGCACCGCCTATGTCGCCAAGGCCAAGCCGGACGGCTATACCTTCCTGCTCGCGGCCAGCGGCCCCATCGTGATTGCCGGCACGCTCTACACGTCCCTGCCCTATAACCCTGGCAAGGACTTCACCGCCGTATCGCCCTTGGCGGACACCAACTTCGTGGTGGCCGTCAATGCGAAATCCGGCTTGAACTCCATCCAGGACGTGATCGCCAAGGCCAAGGCCGGCAACCTGTCTTTCGGCTCGGCCGGATCGGGCACGCCGCAGCACATCATCGGCGAGATGTTCAATGTGGCGACCAAGCAGAAGATCCAGCACATTCCCTACAAGGGATCGGGTCCGCTGTTGAATGACCTGGTCGGCGGCCAGGTACCTCTGGCCTTCGAAAATCCCTTGCCTATCATGCAACAGGTCAAGGCGGGCAATCTGAAGGTACTCGCGGTGACCGGGTCCAAGCGTTCCGCGGCTTTGCCTGATGTGCCCACGCTGGCTGAAGCTGGCATTCAGGGCGTGGATGCCAAGCCCTGGTACGGCCTGCTCGGCCCTGCCGGCTTGCCCGCCGACATCACCACGCGTATGAACGAAGCGGTCCAGGAAATCCTGGCGTCGCCCGACGTCAAGGCGCAACTCGCCAGCCTGGGAGTTGAGCCGATGGTGATGAAGCCGAAGGAGTATCAGACCTTCATGGACAAGGACATCATCAAGTGGGGCGCCGCGGTCAAGGCTTCGGGGGCCACGGTGGACTGAGGAGTCTTTCGCGCGGGGTACGGTAAGCGCCGTGCCCCAATTTCAACCAGGCTGGTGCGTTCTCAGCCAATCTTTCAACACATCATTGATACGGGTCTGCCACCCGCGGCCGGTCGCCTTGAACGCTTGAATCACATCTGCGTGGAAACGAATGATCGTTGCGTCTTCGGCTCCTCTGACACCGGTCGACCTCGCCGGCGGGCAATGAGTTGGGCCGTGTATGGACACGCCCGTATTGGCCCCTCAGTGCCTCGTCAATGCTTTGCAGCATATCGGCCTCAAACTGAGCCATTTCTGGGTCAACTTTTTTAGGCATCGAATTTCCCCTTCATTTTTGCAAGCAATGCGGCGGGAATGTTGTCGAACTTGGCTTTGGCATAAACGAGCAACAGGACCACCTATCCATTGGCCAAACGCAGGAAGTAAATAACCCTCGTCCCGCCCTGTTTACCCATCCCTGACCGCGCCCACCGCACCTTGCGGCAGCCGTTAGTGCCCGGAAATGATACTTGTCAACTGGAAGGTACCCTTGGCGATACGCACACCAGCTGCCTCTTAAACCGCCTCCTTGTAATTATAAGAATCAGGAATCTGATAGCCCTCCGGAATGTCTGGAAGTTTTATTTCCTTAGTCAAGAATATTTTTTCTATGTCGTCGCCGATATTCAAGAAGGAATTTGATATCTGCATAGCATACAATTGAACCCTTAATAACGCGCATTGCGCAACAATTAAATCCTTACCTCCTAGCGACGCGTTCAAAAGGCCGGCAGCCTTTTTCAAACCATCAAGGTCACCGTCCAGTAAATTATTTAAATCACTACCATAATCAATATTCCACTCCTCCTCCAAGAACGGTCCGTTGGCCATTTCGGCCAAGACACGAATATTGTCTCTCAAATTATTCAGATTTATCATTTCAACGTCCTTCCTTTAGCGGATTTCGTCTTCGCTTCATTAAAAGTCCCATCCAAATCAAGAACAGCCTTAAAATATCCGTTATTATAAAATACTTCTATATGATCCTTGTGAATGCCGTCCAAGTAGAATAAGTCTCCCTTACGGATGCCACCACCGATAGAATGATTGGCCTTATAAATACTTTGCCCCTGAAATTGCTGACTGGTTTTTGTAGCCTTGTTTTTGACATCATTACCAAAACCAGGCTGTCTTAAGAACTCCGCCATATTTCCCACTGCGTTTCTATTTGGCTCATATTTCGCACTCTTGGCCCGGCTTACACCTGCGGCCACCCCAGCGGCGCCAACTCCGACAGCTTGCGCCATTGAGTCGACTGCAAGCTGCTTCGCCGCAGGCGAGTCTCCCGCTACGAGGGCGTTATAGATAGCCTATGTTCTATCCGCTTCGAGTTGTACTGCGACTGCGTGAAGGTAGGCCCACTCCTGCGTGTGGTGTCAGAGAAAATCGAGTCTGCACTGATCGATCCAGGCAAGCCATGGCAAAACGGCACAAACGAAAGTTTCAATGGTAAGTTCCGCGATGAGTGCCTTGCTATGGAATGGTTCCGCAACCGCATCGAAGCCAAGATCGTGATCGACGACTGGCGCCGGCATTACAACGAAGTCCGGCCACATTCGAGCCTGAATTACGGCACGCCACTGGCGTATCGCCAGCGGTTAGAAAGCAATTCCACCACCGCCGTTATTGCTAGAACGGAGTGGTCTTAAGAAACCGGGCAGGTCAGTGGCGCTCACGCGGATCTACGTGAGTACCCAAACAACCACAAAGGTTGTCTGCGCTCACAACCTCTTCTGGCGTCATGACCCGATTGGCACAGCGACACATCAACCACGTCCTTGTCATCGCATGGTCACTATGGCGACGGGCCAATCAGCTTGTCGCCCAATGGCGTCACTTTCATATCAAAATCCCAACAGGCGCGCGCCCTGTAGTGTCAGCTACTGGAATTCTGGCAGCCTACTAACAGGCTCCGAAACAGTTTTTCTGGAGGTGTCAGGCGAGCCGGCGGCAAACCCGCACGATCGTTACTAAGCCAACATCATCACTGCCTGCTGGTCCCAAAACGCAGCTTGCTTGGGTGAGCAGGAATTCAGAACGCAACACTTCGCCATCTCATCTCTACCGCCGACGAGATCTCCCTCAAAATCAAATGATATTTGATGGAGATTGGCAGCAAGGAGTATGAATTTCTCGAAGTCATCGGCGATCTCACAGACATTCCATTGTGGACCTGACATAGTATCTAAAAAGTACACCACATCTGGATGATCGCTTACGGAAGAGGCCACGCATATCGGATTCGACTCGCAGCAAGCAACGGCCACGAGTGAATTGTCGCCAAACATTTTTACGAGTGAGTCCGATCCATTTCCGTCCAACAATGAATCTTCCAGCGAATTACTCGATAGCGAGGGACTCAAGTCAAAGAACCCGATTGAAATTCCTAATATCCTATTTTTTTGAGCGATAGACAAATACTTCGATGGCAACTTCAGTTCTTGTACGACCTCAGACAGCAGTTCTGTTCGATTCGCTACAAGAGAAAAGCGCTCACCACTTCCCGGAAGATTACGACTGAGTTCCAGCATGTAATTCCGGACCTCAGCGATGGATGTCAAAATCATGTTCATTCCCCCTTATGTTCAAGGTGCCAGACGCCCCAGCCAGGCTGTTTACCATGAAGATCTTTAGGTAACGGTATCGCCATCGGCCCATAGTCTAAATGATGATGTACCAACCCACTTCCTAGATAATCTTTATGTTCTGGAAAATACCTTACCCAAACTTCATCGACAACCGGTGCCGCTCTTCCCTTTATCAACTGTTTGTTTGAGTCACTATATTGCGCGCAAAGTAATAATGAGCCACGACGCGCAAAGTGAATCTGAGCCACTTTTCCGTAAAGTTAGCCTTTTCCGCGCGAAGGCTGACGATGCTTCTGAAGGAACAGTGGATGCAGATCCATGTGCTCAAGTCCCAAGGTCTGTCGTTGCGCGAGATCGCGCGGCAGTTGGGTGTTTCCCGCAATACTGTCACGCGTTACCTGTCGGCTGACGACTTCCCAAGATATAAGCCGCGTGATCCTCGGCCTACCAAGCTGGATCCCTTTCACGACTACATTCGTGAACGTATGCACGCCGCCGCGCCTGATCACATCGCCGGTCAGGCACTTCTGCGCGAGCTCCGTTCGCTTGGCTACCAAGGCGAGCTACGGAGCCTGCAAGCTTTTATGAAGCTGGTCGCAGCCCCGGTTGTTGCCGATCCCGTTGTGCGTTTCGAGACGGCGCCAGGCCAGCAGATGCAATGCGACTTCGTGGTATTTCGCCGGGGTGCCAATCCGCTGTACGCATGCACAGCAACTCTGGGATTCAGCCGTTGGCGATGGGCCCGTTTTACGTCCAATGAACGAGCCGACACGCTCATTACCTACCATCATGCGCTGTTTGACACGCTGGGCGGGGTCTCACGCGAGATCCTATACGACAACGCAAAGACTATTGTCGATACTCGCGATGCGTATGCGCAGGGCCACCATAGGTGGCACCCTGGGTTGCTGGATCTCGCCAAGCGATATGGCTTTCTTCCTCGACTTTGTCGGCCATACTGTGCTCAGACAAAGGGCAAGGTCGAACATTTCCATCGGTACCTGCGAGGCAATTTCTACGTACCGCTCGCGAGCTGGCTTAAACAATCTGGGCTGGCCCTGGATGTAGAGACCGCAAACGCGGAAGTCGGCAAGTGGTCGCGCGACGTTGCGAACCAGCGAATTCATCCCATCACGCATGCCACTCCTGCCGTGCTTTTTGACCAACAAAAGCGCCAAGCGCTCGGACCGTTGCCTACCTTCATCGTGGCTCCTTCGCTGGCAGAGATTCTTCCCTCAACCGTCGATCCTGGCATGCCGTTGCAGCATTCATTGGCCGTCTACCAGCAACTGTTGACGGAGGTGCGCGCATGAACCTGCAACACGAGCGCATTGACGCCCACTGCCAGAGCCTAAAGCTCGAAGGGATGATGCAGTGCTACCGTACCGTGGCTACCGACGCTGCCACCAAAGACCGGAGCTTCCTGGACTTTCTCGAGCACACGTTAGCCTACGAGCGCGATACCCGGCAGGTACGTTCACGCCAGACGTTGGTCCGCATGGCAGGATTCCCTACAATCAAGACGCTCGATGACTACGATTATGGCTTCGCCGTCGGTGCGCCGAAAAAGATCATCGACGAACTGGCCACGTTGAGGTTTGTCGACAGATCACAGAACGCCGTGCTTCTTGGCCCGTCAGGCGTAGGCAAGACCCATCTCGCCATTGCAATCGGGTACGCAGCGACCCAAGCTGGAATCAAGACGAAGTTCATCACAGCAGCCGACCTAATGGTCCAGCTCGAAGCCGCCCGCCGGCAAGAGCGCTACGAAGCAGTCCTGCGCCACAATGTGCTCGGGCCACGCCTGTTGATCGTCGACGAAATTGGATATCTGCCACTGTCCGGCGACCAGGCCAGCCATTTCTTCCAGATCGTCGCCAAGCGTTATGAGCGGGGCTCAATGATTCTAACCAGCAATCTGCCGTTCACGCAGTGGGACCAGACCTTCGGCGGAAATACCACACTGACCGCCGCTATGCTCGACCGAATCTTGCACCACGCCCACATCGTACAAATCAAAGGAGACAGCTATCGACTGAAACAGCAACGCAAGGCTGGTCATATGCCGGCAGCAAAAAGCTAATCAACTGACTCACATTTACTTTGCGCGGTTGGGCGCGAAGTGGCTCAGATTTCGAATGCGTTTGACAATGCGCCCGTCCGATCCCGCGCACTGCCCTGCGCATCTCCCAAGAAGAATGAGTTGTCGCTATCGAGTGTCCGAGTCCAATCGACCGAATTCGGCTCAGACGGACTTAGCTCTTCGATGCTGGTGTCGTTCAGCTTGTTTACCAAATGGTTGAAGACGACACTTGCCGAAGCGCCTGCTGCCCCTGCCGTGCAACTCCCACCTTGCGCAGCACCACCCGCGCAGGCTAGAACGGCATGCAATGCGATATGCGCCGGCGAACCTTCGCCACCTAAGTGCGGGGCCAATTCCCTGATCTGCTGTGCGCCTAATCCCTGCAGGGCGTTTACGCCGGCGGCAAGAACCATACTGGCAGCAGGTGCCGCGACGTTGCCAGAAACGCCCGCGATCAGGCTCGTCGCGATCAAACGGTAATTGCCACCAGGCAACCACGGCTTGAGCCTGTCGTACTTGGCCGTTAGCGCCTTGATCCTGCATAGGGACTTGTATTTAGTGCACTAAATCAGTCCCAAAATAGGCTTGATTCGTTCGTTCATCTCCACGAAATCCTCGTAGGACAAGTGTGGGTCGTCATTCAGAACCAGATAGACTCCATCCATCAATCGTTCTACGGATGCACATTCTCCCTGCAGCCTGGCAATGACCTCGTCCGGACCGTAGCCGAGAGCGCGATGGCAAAGCTCTTCATCCCAGAATTGAGCAGGATTTAAGGTATAGATATTGTTTCGCCCATTAACATCCACGCCAGGATCCTCGAATAAACTCTTATAAACAGGATTATCGTGATCCGGACCACCGTGATAGTCCATTGAATAAAAACCGTAAAATACAGTGGCTTTATAGCCCTCAAAAGCTTCAATCACCTTTGGCAACTGATCATTTAATATCTTCTTGTAATCAACATTTTTATTTGATATCTTGAACCAGAAATTCAAACGCTCGTCAAACGAACTTCTATCCTTATAGATATACGCCGCCCCCCGATAGAGATAATCCCCTATAACCCGAAGCCCTCTAATCGGAAATTTTACTGTAAATGAAGCTGACAAGGCGTCGCCACAATCCGGGGCGGGAGGCAAATCGAGACCGGAGAAGCCCAAGGGCCTATCAAATCGCGACATCATACTCATGACCTTCGCATGCCGTTCTTCTATAGTCAACGACCTGTTTGGTCGGGCAAAAACAATGACCTCGATATCTGCTGAACTCATGGTTTTCTTATCCGAGCAGTAACAATATACCCCAGTTGATTAGATTCAAGAAAATTCTGGGCTTGGGCTCTCGTCTTCGCATCCGGAAACTCATATACCACCTTATATTCCGGATTCTGCTGCAAAGCCAATTCGACGCGTCTTAATGTTTTAATAACCTCTCTCCGCGTAGATTCACTCCAAATAGCCAACTTCGTCTTAGCATCAATCAAAAGCACCGTTTGTCCATTGGCGTTCAATTCGATCCCATCGAATTTGACGAAATTAACGCCCTTCGCGTTGGAGTTGTTATAACGCAGCGCTGGCACGCCTTGCTTCCCCGACGCCAGATCCGAAAATGCCCCCGCAGTACCTGCCTGGAAATCCTGCGCCGTCTGCTTCCCTCGTGGGCCTTCGGCTACATAGATCAAGCCTTTATTCTCTCCGCCTAGCGCGCGTGCTTCCTTCTCCGTCAATACCCGCGTATCGCGGTGCGGCAGTAGCGGCACCCGCTTGTCGCCAGCGTCGTTGGCGGCGACCGCACGGGCGCCCTGCGGCGGACCCGTGGCGGGCGGCTGTTGGTACGGCTGGGGTACTCCGGGACTAGCACCTTCCAGCCCATCCCGGTTTCCGCCTGTGACCGACACCGACACGACACTTTCAACGACATTGCCCGCAGCAACCGATGTCCCAATGTCCCTCTCGATCTTCGCCCCAGTAGACGCATTCGTGAGGGACTGCGGAGTGCGCTTCGCTGCAACCGAGCGAGCGCCGGCCCTTGCTCCGATCCTCTATCAGTCAATATCTACTTGACGGGGAGCCTGCGATCGCAGTTTCGCGGCCATTCAACCAGCGGGTCGGCAATCTTCGTCGTGCCGCCAGCCTGCCGATCCGTCGGATTAGTTGGACCGGTCCGACGCCTGCATAGGGACTTGTATTTAGTGCACTAAATCAGTCCCAAAATAGGCTTGATTCGTTCGTTCATCTCCACGAAATCCTCGTAGGACAGGTGCGGGTCGTCATTAAGAACTAGATAGACTCCATCCAACAATCGTTCCGCAGATGCACATTCTCCCTGCAGCCTGGCAATGACCTCGTCCGGACCGTAGCCGAGGGCGCGATGGCAAAGTTCGCCATCCCAGAATTGAGCAGGAGTTAATATATATATATTATTTCTTCCATTAACGTCCACTCCCGGGGTCTCAAGCAACTTCCTGTAGATAGAAGTCTCACGGCTCGGACGATCCGAATAATTCAACGAGTATAAATCATAGGATACAACCGCCTTGTAGCCACCAAACGCCACAGCAACTTGTGGCAAGCATTCATTTAAAACCTTCTTATAATCAACACTCTTGTTTGAAATTTTGAATCCATAACGCAAATGCTCATCATAGGAAGCCCTATCTTCGTATTTATATCTTTCTCCGCGATATGTGTAATCTCCTAGAAATCGCAAGCCACGGACTGGCAGCCTTACCGAATAAAGAGCAGCCAAACCACCCCCGCAACTCGGTGCTTTCGGCAACTCGAGACCTGCAAAGCCTAGCGGGCCGCCTAATCGCGACATGTTGTTCATAACTTCTGCATGTCGTTGCTCGATCGTTATGGACCTATCTGGCCGAGCATAAAACATTAGGTGAATATCTGCTGAACTCACGGCGTCCTTACCCTCGTACTAATGATGTGGTCAAGCTGATTATCTCGAATGAAACTTCTAGCCTGCCCTTCGACCTTGGTATTCGGAAATTCATACACAACCCTAAATCCCGGGTTTTGGTTCAACGCCTCTTCAACACGCCTGATTGTTTTAATCACCGCGCGTTGCGTAGAGGCGCTCCAAGTAGCCAGCTTCGTCTTGGCATCAATCAACAGCACCGTCTTGCCATCAGCATCATGTTGGATCCCATCGAATTTGACGAAATTAACGCCCTTCGCGTTGGAGTTGTTATAACGCAGCGCTGGCACGCCTTGCTTCCCTGTCGCCAGATCCGAAAAAGCCCCCGCGGTACCTGCCTGGAAATCCTGCGCCGTCTGCTTCCCTCGTGGGCCTTCGGCTACATAGATCAAGCCTTTATTCTCGCCGCCTAGCGCGCGTGCCTCCTTCTCCGTCAATACCCGCGTATCGCGGTGCGGCAGTAGCGGCACCCGCTTGTCGCCAGCGTCGTTGGCGGCGACCGCACGGGCGCCCTGCGGCGGACCCGTGGCGGGCGGCTGTTGGTACGGCTGGGGTACTCCGGGACTAGCACCTTCCAGCCCATCCCGGTTTCCGCCTTTGACCGACACCGGCGCGCCACTTTCAACGAGATTGCCCGCAGCGACCGATGTCCCAATGTCCTTCTCGATCTTCGACCCAGTAGACGCATTCGTGACGGCCTGCGGCGTGCGCTTCGCTGCAACCGAGCGAGCGCCGACTGCCGAGTTTATGCCTGCGGCAACCCCAGCAGCGCTGACTCCCACGGCTTGCGCCACTGAGTCAATCGCAAGCTGCTTCGCCGCAGGCGAGTCTCTCGCCATGAGGGCGTTATAGATAGCCTGTGTTCTATCAGCTTCGAGTTGTACTGCGACTGCGTGAAGGTAGGCCCACTCCTGCTGCTGCGAAGAAGAAAGCCCTCCGCTTTTTTTAAGAATTTCGTTGAGCGCAGAAATTCTATCGGAGTATTCAGCCTGAAGAGCTTTAACCTCATTCGCCTTATCGACGCATGCCTGACCGCCGCTGCAAGCGACCATGCTCCTGTGATGATCGGCATTTATTTCCCGATACTTTTCAACCACTCCGTCTTCGCAAGCAATATTGCCCTGGCACTGCACCATTTCAGCGATACGAGTCTGGTTTTGCGCAACGGTGAGGGCATTATTCTCCGCCTCGATCCGCGCCGCCCCCGTTAGCTGGGCAACCGCACCCGCGTCCATAGCACTACCAACGCCTGCAAGCAGACTACCCAGCAGATTTAATCGGTTCTCTCGCTCCGTGGGCGTCAGTTTCTCTGCACTGGTGTCATTCAGCCTATTTAGCAGGTGCTGGAACACAATGCTTGCCGAAGCCCCGGCAGCACCTGCCCCGCACTGGCCGCCTTGCGCAGCACCACCCGCGCAGGCTAGAACGGCATGCAATGCGATATGCGCCGGCGAACCTTCGCCACCTAAGTGCGGGGCCAATTCCTTGATCTGCTGTGCGCCTAATCCCTGCAGGGCGTTTACGCCGGCGGCAAGAACCATACTGGCAGCAGGTGCCGCGACGTTGCCAGACACACCCGCGATCAAGCTCGTCGCGATCAAACGGTAATTGCCACCAGGCAACCACGGCTTGAGCATGTCGTACTTGGCCGTTAGCGCCTTGATCACAGCAGGATCTTTGGCGTTGCCTTTAGCCTTCTCCGCTTTCAGCTCTTTTTGAACCGCATCGGCTTCGCTCACACGCCTGGCGATGAAGGTGCTCGCCTGACCCTGCAGCTCCTGCATGATCGCGAAGTTGGCCTCGATTTTTTCCTTGTCGAAGATAGGCGACAGACTGTTGGCAGCATCCTCGGTGTCGTGATTCAGCGCTGCAAGCATCCGCTCACTGGCTTTGCCGGTAAGGGCCTTCTGTCCAGTCGCATCACGGATGACGATATCGCCGCCACTGATGGCGCTATATGTAGTTGAACGCTCGCGATCGAACGCGGCCGCGATCGTGGGCGCATTGGCACC
Source organism: Bordetella sp. LUAb4 (assembly GCF_021325795.1). GTDB lineage: Bacteria > Pseudomonadota > Gammaproteobacteria > Burkholderiales > Burkholderiaceae_B > Bordetella_C. The sequence goes on from NZ_JAHPZX010000008.1 coordinate 257,664, forward strand.
GCCCCTGCTGTTCGACTGGATCGTGCCCCCGCCGGCCTGCTTGCCGCCGGAACTTGAGCCGACACTGGCACTCGCACCCACTTGGTAGCCGAAATACTCAGCTTTGTTCTCGATATCCTCGGTTTCCAGCGTGCCCGTATGCAGACGGTTCTTGCCCTCGGCAACGGCCTGATCGCTGCTCGCAATCACACTGCCGACCAGCTTGGTCGCCTTCCCCACGTCTATCTGGAAACCGCCATCGCCGGCCCATAAGCCGGTCTGCTCCATCACCGAGGCGAAATTGCTCTTCATCGCGCCACGCGAGTAGCTTGCATAGGCGGAACTGGAGCAATACCCCGCGCAGAAAGTACCGCCTAACGTGGCACTTTGATTTCTCGATTTAAACGTGTTCTCGTCCTGCAAGCTTTGGAAAAGCAGATTGCCGCCAACAGACGCGTCAATGCGCTCTCCCTTCCCTGAAGCGCCGACGAAGGAGGTGTCACCGCCCGACTTTAGCGACAGGAGATTCTTTGCAGCGACGCTGCTGTTAGTCCAGCTAAGGCCTTTGCCGTCTTCCGTACCTTCACTGGCGGCCACGCCGAATTTGAAGACAGCACCGTAACCAATGCTCCCATTCGAGACCCCGGCGGTAACGCCAACGCCCACCGACGCATCCGTACTCGAAGTCTCCGTGTGCTGGTAATGCGTATTGGCCGCGGCCTTCAACGTAATAGCGCCATCCGCAGCGAGTGCGACGTCGTTGCCACCAGATAGCGTCGAACCCTCGACCAGAATATTGGAGTTCGCGCCCGCCCCCGTCGCTTGCAACTCCAGATTTTTCCCTGCCGATAAGATCGAACCGATTGCGGTAGATGAGCCCCGCTCCGTCACACTGGTAGTACGACTACCGCCGTAATTCACCGTGATGGTCATGGACGCACCGCCATCCGAAGGGATGCTTTCAGCAAGATTCGCGATGGCCATGGCGCGCGTCACCACGGACAAAGACTTCATGATTTTGTTGTCGGTTTTCCCGCTGGCCTGGTCCATACGTTCCAGGCTTCTCATCGTGTCTAGAATGGGCGAGTCCAGCGAAACGTAGAAACCCTTGGCGCGCACCTCGTGGAAGTGTTTCTCCCAATCGGTGTCCGTGAGCGTGGCAATTACCACGTCCTTGGCCTTGACCCGTACGTCGCCCTCCAGGGCCAGAACGTTGCTGCCCTCAACCGAGAACTTTCCGCCGGCGTCTATCGTCACATCGCCTTGCACGCTCCCTACCGTACTGGCAGTGTGCGAAACCCGCTCTCCTTCCAGGGTTTCCGTTTTCTTCTTGGTGCCATGACTGATGCCGCCCAGGGCGCCCCAGCCGGAGCGAGTTGTCTTCCGATGGTGATAATCATCAAATGTATTTTCGGCGCCTGTGATGGTCACGTCCTGACCTGCGACGATCGACAGATTCTGAACCGCGCCGACATCCGAACCGACGATGTCGACGCTATCCCCGGCCTTAACTGCTATTTCATTGGCCGTCACCGTCGAGGGCTGCGCCTGCGTCCAAACGCCCTCGTCTATGTAATGCTCCTTGACCCTGGTCCAGCCGCTTCTATATTTGAGGACGCGCTCATCACGGGCATACCCGCTGGCCTCGCCGGCATGAATGTCGATATCGTGACCGGCAGTTGCGGACAACCTTCCCTCCGCATGCACCTCGGCGGATCGCATCGCCACGCCGTGACCAGCGACCATGGACAGATCGCCGCCAACTTGCACGGACGTTCCTTGCTCGCTGGAGGTCCTGAAAGCGCTGGTGTTCCGCTTGTTAAATACGATCGAAGTTTCCTGCGATGTATTTTCAGTATTGAAGCGGATGTCCTTGGCCGCACGAAGATCCGCATCTCTCTCGGTAACTACGCTGGCGGCAGTCATATCCAGATTGCGGCCAGCCACCAAGAGCAAATCGACCGCTGCAATCAGAGCGGTGTTCCTGACATACGACGAACGCGTGCTGACCACGTCCCGAGCCGCGCCACCATCTGGCGTCGCGTCATGACTCCATGCCGCACTACCCGTCGTGCTGGACAATCTCACATCCCGGACCGCGGATCCTTTCACGCTATTCCCGCGGATTTCTCCCCCCGAAACGTGAATATCCTGACGTGCGGACAAGTCCACGATGTCGGCACGAACCAGGCCGGGAGACAGGATGCGAATGTCTCGCGCGCTCAGCGCAGCGTTGTCCCGCGCGGAAATGGCTCCACTGCTAAGTAGGTCGCCGTCGGTCTCAATACGAACATCACGCCCAGCCATGAGCGTGCGAGTACCAATCGACGCCTCGTTTTCCATGACCAAATAAACCTGAGGCGCCAGAACCGTCTGCTTGCTGCCGTCGGCAAGCGTGACCTCCTGCTTTACCAACCACACCATGTCCGTGGTCAGTTCCCGCATGTGAGCAGCCGTCAAGGGTGTGCCCACGCTCACGCCAAAGCGGCTGGCATACTCGGCGCCCGCGGCTAGCAGCGCTTTGTACTGCGCCTCGTTGTCTCGATAGTCACCAACGAAGCGCTGGCCGGTAGCCGCCATGATCTGGTCGGTGACATACTTTTGCTCGTAAAAGCCGTCACCCAGGCGCTTGAGCGTACGCAGTTGTTCCAGTTCAGAATTCCCACGGGAATAGCCCGTCGGTGCCGGCTGAACCGCCGCCAGACGTTGGAAGAGGAAATCACTGGACAGCCTCGGACGACTACCAAGAAAGCGCGCATCGGTCGCCACCAGATACGGTGCATCGGCGCGCGCATTGACGCGATAGAGTTTGTTTAGCGGTACCGTCGTCGGCAATCCGGCGGTGCGCACGAATTGTCCGCCGGCAAGCTCAACGCTAGTGATGGATATCGGAGCGACTAGCCCGGCCAACGCACTGGCACCCGGCGCACCCGCACCCGTATGCGGTAGCCTGGCATAGCCCTCGGCCGCGACGATTTTTAGTGGAATGTCGGAGGCACCCACAGTCATTTCGTGCGGAGCGGTTTCGTACTTGCGCCAACGCCTGGTCACGAATGTCGAGATGGCAGTGCCGATCTCCTTGACCTCGCGCTTGCCTATGGCGTCTATGTTTTCAATCTGCGCCCCATTGAGCATATCCAGGCGGCCGCCCGCCAAGATCTGGCTCTTATCGTTGACGACTTTCCCCTCAAACGCGGCGTTCCCACCTGCCAGGATGCGCCCGGGTTTGGTCGATAGCGTGCGATTCTCGCTAACGGTTTCCTCGACCTCGAAAATATTGAAGTCCCGGACCAACTGACGGGCGTATGCGCGATTGAATTTACCGATGCGCGCATTGAGCGTTTCGTATTGGCGCAGGAAAGCCTTCCGGCTTTGATGATGCAGCAATTTCTGGGAACCGCACTCTTTGAAGCTGGAGCATGTTTTTCCCATGACGGGTTCGGGAGTGGGCTCGGCAGGAGCAGGAACACCAAACACCGTCCAGATTCGCGCGTTAAGCGGGTAATGGAATTTCTCTTCGCGTTCCTCGCAGCCATGATCGCTTGTGCATGAGCGATAGGCCGGGTCGTATGCGAGTCCGATAGGGGCATCAATTTTTGCCCTCTGCCAGCCAGCTTTCGCATATGAAAACGGTGGCCCGTATCGAGATTCTGGATACTTGGCCTGGAAGCTCTTCGATGGTTTGAAGAGGCGACGCTCACGATCATTTCCCAGCCAAGCATGGTCTTTGCTGCACTCGGGCGTCACTTGATCGCACAGCCAATACTCGTTCGGGTCGAGTTCTTCCGTACTGCCATTCAGACGGTAGTACACCTTCTTCCGGCGCGAGACTTCCTCCATCTCTTCGCTGGCGGCATACCGCAGATTACGATTATCGATCCGGTCGGCGGACACCTTTGCATCGCCCTCGGATTCCATCAAGCCCGAAGCATTGTCGACCGCTTCGGCCTTGCCCACTGCCCGCAGGTCGTCGTCGAGCTGGCCACCAATGGCAATTCGGCCACCCGCGTAGATAAGTGCGTCCTCTCCGATATCCAGCCGCTTGACACCCATATCAAGGTCTTCGCGCGAAGCAATCACGCCCGCTTCAGCTTCCGTTGCTGAGCGCACGTTGCGCACGTGATCCGCGTTCAATGCACCGCGAACACCGTAAATGCGACCCGTGTTGAAGACGTCCGGTACGGAAATGTAGGTAAGCCCGCCGTCGATAAGACCGCCGTTGTGCAGTCGCTGCTGGATATCGAAGAAATTGCGGCCGCCCGCCAGGATCTCCGCGTTAACTAAATTGGTCAGCTCTCGCGCTTTGATGTGCGAATCGTCACGGGCTGAGATCGTGCCGCCATTAATCAGATGGCCGGGAGCTTGTACCTTGCCATGACGGTCAGCCAACAACTGGCCCGTATGATTGACGTTGTCGCTTCTAAACGTGACATCCAAGTCACGCCCGGCGTGCACCGTCCCTGCCCCGCTCAAGTCCGAGACGATTTTTATGTCCTTGCCGGAGCGGATCTCGCCGGCCTCGTTGGCAATGTCCTTCGCGATAATGTCCACGAGATTGCTGGCGTATATTCTTCCGCGTGTATTGTTTACAGCGCCGGCCGTGATCGTCAGCTTGTCCCGAGCGTGGATGTATCCCTTGGTGTTATCTACAAGCTGCAAGTCGCGATCACCGGCCGACCTTGCTCCACCTGCGATCTGCACGTCAGTTCCCAAGATTCCCAGCCGTCTTGCTGGGTCGTCTGATTTCGTGTTCGCATTGAGGACGCGCTTCGCTTGCAGGCGTACGTCACCATCGCCGTCGATCAATCCGGCGGTGTTGTCGATCGTCTCCGATAGCTGAGCATCGACCGCGCCTCCCGCCGTTCTGCCGGCGCGGTTGTTGAAGTTCTTCCCGCTAACACGAATTGCGCCATGGCTTCCGATAGAACCGCGCTGATTGCTGATTTCTTCAGCAGCGTTCAATTCGATCTTGTCTACCGCGTAGATCGTGCCCTGCTGATTGGACAGAGACTTGCCATTGACGGTGACGGTCTTTCCCGCGACAGATGCCGCCTGCGTATCTATCACGCCGGGGGAGGACAGCCTCGCCGCTTCAATGGCCGATACCTTGCCTTTCGTCAAACGCAGGCTTTTCCCGTTGAGCGAGGCGTTACCGCCCGCGGCTGCCGTGCCGCTATTAACTAGCTCTCCGTTACTGTCGAGGTTCAGGTTCCCAGGTAAGGCCAGCTCGCCTTTCTCATTGATACCGGCGTATAGGTTGCCGGTGTTGTCTAGCTTCGCGGGCGTCCTAACATCAAGATCGTCGCCGGATAAGATACCGCCTTGGTTGTTCACATCCCCTTTGGCTCGAACGGTGCCCTTCTTGCCTGCCTTCAGGTAGCCTTCGTTCGTCAACGTGCCACCAGCCTGCACAGAAACGTCTCCCGACGCTTTGCCCACGCCGTCCCTGGCGACCGCGACGTTTCTTCCGGCATCCAAAAGAAGATCACCGCCGTCGGCTTCAACGCGCCCCGTGAGACGTACATCCTGAACGGCATCGATAATGATCTTGCCTTTAGATGAGGTCGTGCCATAAAGACTCACGTCCCGACCGGCGTCGATATCAATCCCGCCTTCCGATGAAGTCGTGCCAAGATGGCGCACATCCCGACCAGCGCCGACGTCAATCTCGCCTTCAGACGAAGTCGTGCCATGAAGGCTCACATCCCGAGCGGCGGCTAGGGCAATCTTGCCTTTTGATGAAGTCGAACCATCAAGATGGACATCTCGCGCGCCGCGGATCGCTATAGGGCCGACTGCCTGGGTGAGAGCATCTTTGCCAAACTTCACATCTCCCACGGTTGATGTGATGGCTATCGAGCTGTTCTCGGATACGGTCTCGCCTGATATCTCGGCCCCGGCCGAACGCATGACAACAGGCCCCGCCGCCACGACTTGACCCACGGACCGTAATTGCTCCGCAGCATCCACGCTGACCGTGCCAGCGGAATATGTCGCACCACCCAACTGAACATCTCGTGTTCCGACAATATTTATGGGGCCAGCGGCCCACGCGGTCGCTGTCGCAGTGACATCGATGTCGCCGGTGGTCGAGCGGATATCTATGGAGCTGCCCTGGGACACCGTTGCGCCAGACAACACGGCACCGGTCGTCGACCGCAGCGTGACTGGTCCGCCGACGATGACTTTCCCTGCGGATCCAAACTTGCCGCCGGCATCCACGGTTATCGCACCGGGTGTCGCGGTCTCCCCATGCAGGTTCACATCACGCGCGCCGCGAATGGCTATTCCACTGGCCGCCCGTGTATTGGCCGACGGCGTGAATATGATGTCTCCGGCTGTCGAGACAACGCTGACGCCCCCAGCATCGGATACCGTCCCGCCAGAGAGCGTGGTCGCGCCGGTGGATTGCAAAGTCACGGGGCCATCTGCCCTGATCGTTCCCAGGGACCGTAGCTGTCCCGCCGCGTCGATATGCAAATTCAACCCGGCCGTAGCGACAGCCGATTGCCCCAGCAAGATATTGCGCCCTTGCAGAAACGCGTTCCCCTTGGCATCGATCAGATCGTCCACGGAAATGTCGTTCACCGCGGTGACCGTCACATCCTGATCCGCGTACAAGGCACCGGCGAGATTGATATCCGAACCTCGCAAGGCCAGCCTGGCCGCATGCAGCTGCGCGGACGGCTGCAGCCGCAGGCTGCCATTCACGTCCATGTGCACTTCGCCCGTGTACGCTTCGATGTTGCCGCCCATGTTCACGCCCAGGCCGGCTTCCGTTCCCTTCATGCGGATGCCGTTGGCGTACATGCTGCCAAGCGCGCCCATGTCGATGGAAAAGCTCGGCCGTTCACCGACACCGTCTTTGGGCGCGACGCTGCCGTCCTGATATCCGATATCGGCAGCTCCCGCCACCACGTCCAGGTAATTGGCCCAAACCGCAGCATTCAGGACGACCGCACGAGCGTACAGATCGACTCGGCTGAGCGCTTCACCCTGCAAGCCCTGCCCTTCAAACGCCAACCGCCCGCGCGTGATATCAAAGCCAGCGACACCGCCCGGCCCCAACAGGGCGGTGCCGGTCGTAAACGTCCCCCGGTTCGAATTGATGAAGCCGCAACCATCACACGTAATCCCCGCCGGATTGGCCACGATGACGTTGGCTCGATGCCCCGCCACCTCCATCAGCCCCCGCAGCAGGGACGGGTTATTCGTCGTGACCTGATTCAGGATGGTGGTCGCGTGGCTATTACCGAGCATTGGATTGCCAGGCACGCCGCCCGCCAGCACGCTACCGCTGCCCAGGCCGCTGTTGTTGAGCACCACGCCGGACGGGCCAACGTTGAATTGCTTGTAGTGATTCGCCGAAACACCACCCGCACCCGGCGGTGCGATGTTGACGATGGGTACGCCGTTAGGCCCCACCGTGACAAAAGGCGGTCTACCGCCCGCGCCCCGGTCCACCTCGATCGGCAAGGTCTGCGCCAATACAGGAGTCCATACCTGGACGAACAGAATCAGCCACACCAGGGCCAGGCGGAGTAAACACATATTGGGACGCAGTCGACGCGGAAGGAGATGCGGTGGTCCTAGCATTTGGGAGCACACGCACAGGAACTCGCGTGTTGGTGGCCAACACGCCTACGGAGTTTCCTGATCAGTCCTAAAAGTTAGTAAAGGGGGATTCGTGGCGCTAACGTCGTGGGGCGGCCTCGATGGCGACCAGCACCTGCCGCCGCGTGATATGAGGCCAGCGGCTGGATGGGCCGTCCGATCAGAACGTGAACATGACCGACAAGGCGACCGTGCAGGGTTCCACCTTCATGAAGTCGGGTTTCCGCAGCGGCCAGCCCAGCGAGAAGTCATAGTTCGCCGCCACATAAGGCATAGGCACCCGGCCACGCACGCCTACGACCGCGCCCACCAAGGTTCGATTCTCGACGTAACGAACGGCCTGGCCACTGACGCGCCCCACGTCCACGCCTGTATAAAGCTGCTGTCCGCTGCTTCCGATCAACCATGCGACGTCATTGCGCAAGAACCACCCGTTCTCCGCGGCCATGGTCATCTGCCCGTCGAAGCCCCTCACGGCGTAGCGATTGCCCACCGTGAAATAGTCGGCGGGCATGATCTTGGTCTTCGCGTGCTGCCAGCGCCAAGTTCCCTGATAGGCGAACTGCTGTCCCAATATCTGAAATGGCGCATAGGCGCTCAGATTGGCCATCAGGATGGTGCTGCGACCATTCCAATCTGGTTCGCCGAGCATCACGCCAGGATTCTTGGACATGCCAGGCAAAGAGGTACGCACCCCCGCGCTCCCGTCCAAGACAAAATTACCGAAATAGTGCCGGTGTCCGAGCAACACGTCATAGCCGACCACATCCCGATTCTGCACGCCGATGCTGTAACCGCTGATCCGGTTATTGGACCACTTGCGCCACATCTTGACGCTGGCGCTGCCCTTGTAATTCGCTCCCCGATACGGCACGACGCCCACGCCACCGCTGATCTGCTTGCTCGTTCCCTCATAGACGATAGGCTCATAGAAGCCCGCCACTGTTTGCCGATAGCCTGACTGTGAGGCGTCGACGAATAAGGACCAATATCCAACCGGCACGCTGTAGCTCAAGGACGACGAGCGCGTGCCAGCGTTACGGTTCGCCATACCGGCATTGCTGTTCCAGGCGAACGACAATTGATCGTAGAGGAATAAGGGCGAATCCAGCGTCAGGCCCGCATTGATCTGGTCACGACCGGTAGAGTCCAGGCCCGCGTTGTCGCCGCCCAGATAGC
>NZ_JAHPZX010000009.1 GCF_021325795.1 Bordetella sp. LUAb4
CCTTAAAGACAAAAGGAAGGCCGGAAACGTCAAGGCCAAGAACTGATTTTTAGAATGCTGGGGTGGGTCAGATTCACTCCGACGATTCCGACGAAAGTGGGTCAGATTTCAACCGGCGTTGACACCTAATCCAACTCTTTCAACGTAATGCCCGAAAAAAGCCTGTTATGACGGTGCAGCCGGGAAGTGAATTGAACGCCCAGCTTCGTCTTAAACTCTGTCTGCGACAGACGGTCGAACTCAGGGTTCAACTTCGCCCATGCCGCATAATCTTCGTGAAGCGGCTTGAACTGAATCTCCCCTTCAAACCGTAACGTGCGCTCCTCAAGCCACGCTTCGAATCCATCCGCGAGCTTGCGCTGCTCTTGTCCAGCCGAGTGCACCTTGGAAGGGGCCTGTAAGCCGTTCTCAAGATAGTCCGCCGTCCCGCATAACAACATATTCAGAATCCCCGGAAGTTCGGCGAGCAACTTATCTTTCAGCCCAAGATCAATCTCCTCCGGCGAAAACGTCCGCATAAACCGGATGATCTTGATGCGTGCCCAAAGTGCTTCATCTGCGGCGTGAATTTTCGGAATGAAATTGGTAACCATGATCGGCGTGAACTCGGGCAGAAATTCAACCTCGTTGCCGTAGAGCGGCCTAGCCGTTATGCGATCCCCTCCGGTCAATTGCTTCACAAGTCCCGCGTCTAATTTTTGTTTATCGTTGGGTTCGCTGATGACCACCAACCTCTTGCCTTCCAACCTAGCCAGTGCCGTCGTTGGACCATCTGTCGTCATGTGCTTGGCCGTGATCGTCGCCACAGCCACCGAACTCGAAAAAGCGCCAAAGATCGCCATGAGCACTTCAACAAGAACGGACTTTCCATTTCGGCCTTTGGGGCCATGAAAAATCACAAAGATGTGATCAACAGGCTTCCCCAAAAGGATGCAGCCGATAAGCCGCAGAAAGAACTTGATAACATCCTCGTCGTCCTCAAAAATTTCTGCGAGGAACTGATTGAACCGGGGGGCTCTGGCACTAGGATCAAAGGCTACCTGACTATGTCGATGAGAAATAGCCCTGATTTGGTCCGGAACAAGTTGTCCGCTCAATAGGTTCAGGATGCCATTAGCAACAGGGAAATAGGGATAGCGAGTGGCATACAACGAATCGCACGATGAAAGCAAAAACTCGAGCGCACTGCGTCCCAACGAATCCAGCAACCGAACATCTCCAGTGTGTTTGGAAAGCGCTGCCAGCAGCGCACGCTTCGCGTCATCATCACCGTCCGCAGTCAGGTTCTTGCAGTAGCCTTCCAGGCACTGCCGAAATGCGAACTGATCAATTGCTCCGTATTTGCAGCCATCCCACTTCAAAGCCTGCAAGGTCTGCTTATCACCATGCCCCAGGCGCGCGACTGCGATATCTTTATGCATGGCCGAAGCCAGCATACGACCAAGGATGCGTTCCGTCAGCGGTTCGCGCGTGCTTACCTTTGGTGTGTCACGACCTGGATTGCGCCAACCATTGCGCTCCGCTAGAAAAAAGATTGACGCTACATTGAGCGATGTGATTTTCTCAACATCCTCCCATTTCCTCCTGAATTCGGCCTCGTCATAGTTTGTTGACTTGCTCGACCAGTCCTTTGCGATGCCTTCACCATCCGGACCCAAGGTCCGCAGGGCGGCCAACACCTTGAACCACACGCTGTATTCATCCGAGGGAATATGGCGCAAAGCATCTTTCAAGTGCCCGAGCCTTTTCTGCTTATCTTCGTCGGATATGGCATCGACCTTGAGCGATTTGCTTATCATGGGCACGTTGGCTTGCAGCGTGGCAACAACCAAATCGAAATCAAACGCGACAGCCAAACGCGGGTAGTCGTAAGCACGTTCATTGCTGAACAAGGACAATTTGACCGGAGTACCATGTTTCTCGTTTACAAAACCGGGCAACCGCACCGCCTGCGCTTCGTGCGCAAAGCACATGTCCCCTCCGAGGCGATAGGCAAGAGCACGGGCCGCCAGGCGATGGGTATCACTGTCAATCGGTCCCTTCAGTATCCATAACATGTGCTGCCGTTTACCCGACGTATTGATCGCAATAGTGGGGCGAAATGGAGCATCAATCCACAAGGACATATCAACGTCTTGGTCGAAGTCGACGGCGATAGCCCACGTCCCATTCACGTTGCGGGCGCCAATACCTTCGCCATCGGTCATCCCCACCATCATGAACGGCTGCCGACGTTCTTCCCTCCACGTTGGAAACTGCTTGACCTGCAAGGCCAAGTTCCCATACGAATACGTCACATCTTCTACCTGTCCTTCATCATCGAGTTTGATCAGCTTGATCGTGAACAACCACGTATCCTCGAACAACGCCCGGCATACGTCTTCGGCTTGATGAAAGGAAGAAGCTACAGCGTTATTGGTTCCACTACTCATGAGAAATTTCCCTCAGATGCGAGCAGTGTGAGCGGTCACCTTATTACCTTTTTCACCATTTAAAAGGTATAAAAAATAAGTAAACAAGCACGCTCACATCACTCACGTTTTTTTTGCTAGGAAAAAGGGGCGACCCCTTCCCCCAAGTACAGGACGAGTTGTGTGCGTGCTTGTTTACGTTACGAGTTCGCTCTCCTTGATGCGATCCTGAACCCAAGCGTTGACTTGGTTTACAGAGAACAAGGTTTTGCGTCCACACTTGATGATGCGCGGGAAGCGCTGTTCGGCGATCAGCGAGTAGACCGTCGATTTCTTGAGGCCAACGATCCCGCAGACCTCTCTGAGGTCAATAAGCTTGTCAGGCAACACGGTAGATTTCTCCCATCTGTAAACGCCCGGTAATGGACGAAGATGGGTCACGACGCGCTTTCCAGGCAAAAAGAAGCGGCTTACTCGGAACTGGAGGAGCCTATACCACGTAGGCGCATCTTCTGTGTCGCTTCGCTAGAAAAGCGAAGGAGCAGGAAAAGAAAGCACGGCCGATTAGCGGTAGGCCGTTACGCTCTTACAGCGGGTTGCTGCGGAACGTAATCTAGCATGTCGAGATTGACAGTTCAAGCCGAGGCAAAAAAGAAAGCAATCGGCCCCTCACACTCCTCACTATGGTCTCTATCGGTGCTAGGAAGAAAAGGATGCGTCGATCTTAGGTCCCTACTGCCCCACATCGGCAGCAGACCGCACTGGCGCGCATTCCTTATGACGCAGCAGCCTGATGATCCAGATAGTCGGCCCACTTCTGCATCGCCTCGCGCCGTTCGTCGATGAATCCAGTCCGATCATAGGCCGCCTGAATCTGGTCTCGCTTGGCGTGCGCAAGCTGTGCTTCCAGGACGTCAAAGTCGATTTTCAAGCGCTCACGCGCTATGGTCCGGAGCATGGCGCGAAACCCGTGAGGACTGTGTTCGCCAGCGAACCCCATCAAGCGCAATGCCCGAGAAAGCGCGTCACGGTGCAAATGAGGGTTCTTCAACTTACCCACGGCGGGAAAGACGTACTCGCCGCCGCCGGAAAACTGCAGCATGTCGTGCAACATCGCGACGGCCTGAGTCGGCAGGCTGACCAAATGGTCATGACCATTCTTCATGCGACGAGTCCCATCGGCATTCATGCCCGCGATATGCCACTCTCCCCTTTCCAGATCGATTTCAGACCATTTTGCGCTTGCAACGACACCAGGGCGTGATGCCGTCCAAGCCGCGAGCAGCAGCGCCGAGCGGACAATGACGCCTTCGTAGGCATAGATCACCCTCAGCAAGTGGCCGACTTCTTGTTGTCGGGTAACGGCCGGTACATGACCTCCACGGTGCCTGGGAAGAACGCCTTTCAGCCTGAGTACCTGGTCGTCCTCGCGGACACCTTCATGAATGCAATAGTCCACCACACCGTTGAGATACTGGATTGCCTTTTTAGCTAAGCTTGGCGTGGTCTCCGCGAGGCTTCGCAACGTATCAGTCACGTCGAGACTACGCAGTGCGCGCATATCCAGCTCCCCGATGGCAGGTTGAAGGCGCTCCCGAATTACGTATCGTGCCTTTCGATAGCTTTCTTCCGCCCAGCCCGACTTGCGGGATGCCAGCCATGCGTCCGACAAGTGAGTGAACGAATAGCGCTTTGCCTCTTCGGCTGCCTGTTGAGCACGATCTATCTCGGCTGCGTGCGCTTGAACACGCATCTTCGCCTCTGCCCGTGCACCGATGATCGGTGCGCCAGTCCTGCCAGCCGACTGGACGTCTTCCGCTTTCATGCGGGCTTCGGCGAGTGTCAGATCTGGATATAGTCCCAGCGCCACAGTGCGCTGCTTCCCATCTGGCAACCTGTACCGCGCGAACCAGGATTTCCTGCCAGTGGGCAGCACCTCGAGATGTAACCCCAGCCCGTCCGCCAGGGTATAGCGCTTATCCCTCCGTTTTGCGTTCCTGACCGCTAGGTCAGTCAGTCCTTTTGCCAAGCTAGGCATGAGTGGGGCCCGTTTTGAGTATGTGGCCGAAAACATACTCAAAAGCCAACTCAAACGCAATGGATGCCGATGGACAAAGCGGGATGCCAGGCGACAAAAAACCCACATCCTCATAGGAGAGATGCGGGTTCTTTACACACCCAGGGACGCCCCTGGACAAATCTTTGGTGCCGACGGCGAGACTCGAACTCGCACAGCTTTCGCCACTACCCCCTCAAGATAGCGTGTCTACCAATTTCACCACGTCGGCAGGGTACTTCTTGCTTCCAGCCCAACAGCCGCTGGAAACCACTTCTTGCTCTCAGCCCAATCGCCACTGAATAAGCAAATTTTCTCCCAGCGATCCGGCTGCTGGAAAGTCCGAAATTCTAGCACGGTTCCGGCCATCGTGTCGGCGCGGAACCGTCGAACGCTTTGACGCTCTATCTACCCGAATTACTTGGCAGGAGCAGGCGCCGGCGCGGCCGGGGTGCTCGTCGCGGGAGCAGCGGACGTCGCAGGCGCAGCAGGAGCAGCCGGCGCACCAGGGATCGACGCGTCAGGCTTGGCAGCCGGCGCAGCAGGCGTACCGCTACCCGCCGGCGCAGCCGGAATCGCATTACCACCAGCCGGAGCCACGGCACCCGGAATCTGCGGCACGGAACGGTCGGCCGGAGGCGCTTGGTAACCACCCATCACGCCCGTATCCACAGCCGCCGGGCCACCCACGCCCTTGTGCGTCACATAAGCCAAACCCGCCGTCGTGGCGAAAAACACCACCGCCGCCCACTTGGTCGTGCGCGACAAGAAGTTCGCAGCGCCCGACGCACCGAACAAGCTGCCGGCGGAACCGCTGCCAAAAGCCGAACCCATGTCGGCGCCCTTGCCTTGCTGCAAGAGAACCAGAACGATGATGCCCAGTGCCGACAGCACCTGAACGACCATCAAAATCGATTGAATCAAAGGCATTACTTACTCCGAAACGCTGCTCAAACAGCGGCTATGCGTAAAAATTCATCGGCCACCAGCGACGCGCCGCCCACCAGGGCGCCGTCGATGTCGGGCATGGCAAACAACGTGGCGGCATTGGCCGCCTTGACGCTGCCGCCGTAAAGAATACGTACCTGCGGCACTCCCAGGCCTTGCAACGCCACGCGGATGGCGCCATGCACTTCCTGCGCCTGCTCCGGCGTCGCGGTGCGACCCGTGCCTATCGCCCAGACCGGCTCGTAAGCCAGGACCAGCTTGGCCAAGGCTTCAGCGCCCAAAGCCAGTACCGGCGCCAACTGGCGCTCGATCACACCCAGCGTGTTGCCACCCTCGCGTTCGTCCAGGGTCTCGCCAACGCAAACCACCGGCGTCAAACCCGCGGCCAGCGCGGCGCGGGCCTTGTCAGCCACCAACTGATCGCTCTCGCCATGCATGGCGCGACGCTCGGAATGGCCCGCCAAGGCCCAGCGGCAACCGAAGTCCTGCAGCATGGCGCCGGCCACTTCGCCCGTATAAGCGCCCTTTTCATGCACGCTGATGTCCTGCGCGCCCCAGGAAATGGGACCGCCCTTGAGCAGTACCTCGACCTGAGCCAGATAGGGGAAAGGCACGCAAACACCCATCTCGCAATGGCCAGCCACGCCTTGGCGCAAGGCCGCCAACAAGGTGGCATTGTCAGCCAGCGTGCCGTGCATCTTCCAGTTACCCAGCACCAGGCGCGCGCGCTCGGCGGTGGACGGGTGTTGGCGATCTGTCGTCGTCATATATATAGGCTTCGCAAACCGGAGGTTGGATCGGAATATGGCCCAGCGGGTTCCCTTCCTCTGCCGCCACGGACCGCGTACTACGGGAGACTTGAAATCCCCCGACTCGACCCACGACCGCCAGGCAAGACGGACCCACCGGAAAAAATCCCGGTCAAACCCGGCATTGTATCCTGTTCGGCGGCTTCAGGTGGGAGAACCTGCCCCGCAGCCCTATCCGCGGGGCAATCCCGCCACATACTTCAACCTTCCCCCCTTTGCCCGAATACCCCTCTGCGCGGCCAAATCTTTACGCCCAGCTGTCATGAAGCGCTGCTAAACTGGCGTCTCACTTTGGGGAGTAGCCTGCTTCCAGCCCCCGGAAGCGCCCGCGTCAACATTCTTGGCCCCACGGCCATGGCGCTGGCAGCCCTTGCGGCTTGGCGAGACCATGGGTTTCCTTATGCCTCAGCCGGGCGCATCTGGGAATCTATGCGTCGCCCGGCCGAGACTCCCAGTTCCATGAATTTCGCGGCAACTATCCTCCTGGCCTTCGCCATGTCGACCGACGCTTTCGCGGCCGCCGTCGGCAAGGGCACCAGCCTGTATAAGCCCCGCTTCAGCGACGCCCTGCGCACCGGCATCATCTTCGGTGTGATCGAAGCCATCACGCCTCTCATAGGCTGGTTCATCGGCTCCGCCGCCGCCAAATACGTCCAGGAATGGGACCATTGGCTGGCTTTCGTCATGTTGTCCGTGCTGGGCCTGTTGATGATTCGCAACGCCCTGCGCGACCAGGATGCAGAAGAAGCCGGCGAACCGCGCCGTAAGCACTCTTTCTGGAATCTCGCCCTGACCGGCTTCGCCACCAGCATCGACGCCATGGCGGTCGGTGTCAGCCTGGCTTTCATCGACAACAACATTTTCATCACCGCGTCGGTCATCGGACTGGCTACACTGCTGATGGTGACCATAGGCGTGATGCTGGGCCGGGTGCTGGGCAAATTCGTGGGCAAGCGCGCGGAGATCTTTGGCGGCCTGGTGCTCATCGGTGTGGGTACGTCGATTCTGTTCGAACATCTGCACGCATGATGAGGAAAGTCCCCGACATGCCCCATTCCGTATGTCCCCCCTCTGCGACTATCCTGGCCCGGTCCTGTACACAGCACCAGCAGCCAGTAGCGAGTCGCTAGTCGCTAAAGGCAACGGTGGACCCGAGTAAACGGCTGTAGAGACTTACAGCCGTCCGTTCCCGCAACCTCCCCGTCCATCAGAAAAATGTCGGAGAAATAGGCAAGCATCTTCTTCATTTAGGCACGCGTTTGGCATCTGAATCAGCCTAGTATTGATCCCGACGTGGATCACGGCGCAAGGCCTGTGGCCGCGCATCGCGCCGGCAGCCGCAAGACGGCTTCCGCCGCCACATCGCCATTGCGCCCTTCCACGGATTCCGCAATTTTCTCGCTGTCGGGAGATCCCCCATGAGTACCTCTTACGCATTCGGCGCCACTGGCCCCAAGGCCGCGCTTGCCCCCTTCAACTACGAAACTCGCGACCTGCGTGAATTCGACGTGCAACTGGACGTGCTGTACTGCGGCGTCTGCCATTCGGACCTGCACCAGGCGCGCGATGAATGGCGCAACACCATTTATCCCGTCGTCCCCGGGCATGAAATCGTCGGCCGCGTGACCGCCGTCGGTTCGCAAGCCACCAAGTTCAAGCTCGGCGACATCGTGGGTGTTGGCTGCATGGTCGATTCCTGCCGCGCCTGCCCCAGCTGCAAGGAAGGCCTGGAACAATACTGCGAAGGCGAAAAGGGCTTCGTGCCGACCTACAACGGCATCGACGCGCAGACCGGTGCGACGACCTACGGCGGCTACTCGTCGCGGATGGTCGTGGACGAAGCCTATGTGCTCAGCGTCCCGAAGAACCTGGAACTGGCCGGTGTGGCGCCCCTGCTGTGCGCGGGCATTACCACCTACTCGCCGCTGCGTACCTGGAACGCCGGCCCCGGCAAGAAAGTCGGCATCGTCGGTCTGGGTGGCCTGGGTCACATGGGCGTGAAACTGGCTGCCGCGATGGGTGCGCACGTGGTGTTGTTCACCACGTCACCGTCCAAGATCGAGGATGGCAAGCGCCTGGGCGCCAACGAAGTCGTCATCTCCAAGAATGCCGACGAGATGAACGCGCATGCCAACAGCTTCGACCTCATCATCAACACGGTGGCCGCGCAGCACGACCTCAACCCCTTCCTGAACCTGCTGCGCCGCGACGGCACCATGGTCCTGGTGGGCGCGCCGGAGCACGATCACCCGTCTCCCCAAGTCTTCAACCTGATCTTCAAGCGCCGCCGCCTGGCCGGTTCGCTGATTGGTGGCATCGCCGAAACGCAGGAAATGCTGGACTTCTGCGGCGAGCACGGCATCGTTTCCGATATCGAGCTGATCAAGGCACAGGATATCAACGACGCCTACGAACGCATGCTCAAGAGCGACGTGAAGTACCGCTTCGTGATCGACTCGGCGACACTGCAACAGCAGTAACGCTCAGTCCATCCGCGGCAAGGTCGCGACAAGCGACTGCGCCAGCGATGAGCAAGGCCGGCATATGCCGGCCTTTTTTACGTCAATTCGTATTTTGTCGAGCGACGATACAGTAGCTGCGCACTTGTGAACATGATGTAGATCGAGCTCACTTGGGGAACGAGGACCGGACTACGCGTCACCACAGGGACCAAGCACCAACCCGCCACGGCCCTACTCCGACGCGCAGACCCATCCCATGAAGCCCTACACCTTCAAATCCGAACTCACGTTTACCGATATCCTGGCTCACGGGATCATCTGGATCCTGTTGACCCTGGTCACCTTCGGCCTGGCGATATTCGTCTTCCCCTATTACTTGCAGCGCTTCATCATCAGCCGCACCGCGGTCTATGACGAGGCCGGCCGTCGTTGCGGCCGCCTGGTCTGCGCCATGGACTTCCCCATGATCCTGGGCAGCGTACTGATCTGGACCGTGATTTCCATCATCACCTTCGGCATCGGCTACTACCTCTTCCTGTACAGAATGCAGTGCCTGTGCATGAATCACACCAGGATCGTCGATCTGGCGCAACCCATCCCCAGACTGCCCTAACGCAAGGCCGGATCCAGCCGATCGCGGATCCAGTCGCCGACGATGGATATCGACATCGTGGTCAGGAAGATGATCGTCCCCGGGAAGATCGCGATCCACCATGCCGTGGTCAGGAAGGCGCGCCCGGCACCCAGCATCTGCCCCAGGCTGGTCAGCGGCGGCCGTATCCCCAGGCCGAGGAAGCTCAGGGACGTTTCCAGCAGGATCACTTGCGGGAAGTTCAGCGTGAACTGCACGATCAGCACACTGAGGATATTCGGCAGGATGTGCTTCGAGTACAGCTGCCAAGGCGACGCGCCCAAGGCCGTTACCGCCACCGCATAGCCCTGGTTCCTGGCGGAGATCACCACGCCCCGCGTCAGCCGCGCGAAAACTTCCCAGCCGTAGAAGCCCATGATCAGGATGAACAGCATGAAGCTGCCGCCGAACACGGCGATCAGGGCCAGCGCGATCAACAGGAAAGGCAACGATGCCTGTACATCGGCCAGCATCATGACGGCCTCTTCGACCAGCCCACGGAAATGCGCGGCCAGAAAGCCCAGGACCGTGCCGACCAGCGCCCCAATGGCCGTGCCCCCCAGCGCCACCAGGATGCTGAAGCGAATCGCATACAGCAGCCGGCTGAGGATATCGCGCCCCAGTTCATCTGTGCCTAGCCAATGCGCGGGAGTACCGCCCAGGAAGACCGGCGGCGCCAGGCGCAATCGCAGCGCCTGGGTACGGTAGTCGTAAGGCGCCAGGACATCAGCCAGGCAAGCCACGCCCAATAGCAGCACGACGAATATCAAGGCCAGGACGACCAGCGCCGGATAGCGCCGCTCCGGGCGGTCCACCGCCGGTTTTTTCCACTTCCGTGGCAATACGAGCGACATGGCCCTACCCTTCCTTGCGCGCCGAACGCATGCGCGGATCGACCAGGGTGTAGAAGAAGTCGACCGCCAGATTACTCAACACCATGGTGATCGCGGTCAGGATAAGGATGGCCTGCACCACGGCGAAATCCCGTGAAGTCACCGCGCCGATCAGCAGGCGGCCGACACCAGGCCAGCCGAATACCGTCTCGACGATGATGGACCCGGCGACGAGATCACCCAGCTTCAGGCCGACGATGGTGAGGATGGGAATCGCGGCGTTGGGCAGCGCGTGCCACAGCACACGCCTGGCCTGGGGCGCGCCCTTGGCCCGCGCGGCGACCATGTATTGTCGATTGAGCACTTCCAGCATGGCGGAGCGCGTGAAGCGCGCGAACACCCCTGCGAAGTGTGTGCCCAAGGTGATGGCCGGCAGGATCAAATGCCAGATGGTGTCGGCACCGGCGCTGGGCAGCATGCGCAAGTGCAGCGAGAACAGCAATATCAGCAAGATGCCCAGGAAGAAGTTCGGCAGGCTGAACCCCAGCACGGCGAAGCTCATGACGAAACGGTCCACCGGACGATTGCGGTGCAGCGCGGCGACGATGCCCAGCGCCAAACCCGCCAGCAGTCCCAGGCCGAAAGCGGTCAAGCCCAGACGCAAGGTATAGGGCAGCGCTTCCTCGATCAGTTCCGTGGCCGGTTTCTGGTCGGACAGCGACAGGCCGAAATCGCCCTGCACCAGATTGTGCAGGTACGAAACGTATTGCTCCCACAGCGGGCGATCCAGGCCGAACTTCTGCCGGTACTGCTGGACGACTTCGGGCGACGCCTGGTCGCCGACCAGGGCTTCGATGGGATCGCCCGACAGGTTCAACGCGACGAAGGTGAACGTGACGACGACCCATACCGTCAGAAGGCCGCGTACAAGCTTGCGTATCAATGCTTGCCAGTCCATGCTGTGCCTCAGAGGGACGAAGAAGTGGACGAGGGTGGGGACGAGCCGGTGGCAGGATGGCGGGATGTATCCGGCGCCATCATCAGCAAGGGATCGTTCACCAGCACCCCCTGAGGTTGTAATTCCAGAATGCGCGCCAGGCGTTCGGGCGTGGTGTCACCCACCGCGCAGGGCGTTCCCTTGCCCCCCATGGTGACCCACGTAGGCTTCTCGCGCAGCACCCGCGCGGCGGCCGGCTGCGCCACTTCGCCTTCCCACACGCGGAACACCCGCGCACCCGCCTGCTCGAATTCGTCGGCCCGCGCGTAGTCCGGCAAAAAGGCCAGCAGCTTCAGCGCTGGCTCCAGGTCGCGCGCGCGGCGCATCTGCGCCGCATCACGCACGCCTATCCAGGCAAGGCCAACGGCATCGTGCGCCAGGACGTCGCGTACCACGGCCTCGATCAAGGCCAGATCGGGCGTCTTCACATCGATGAGGATGGGCCGGCGTGGCGCTATCCGGGTCAAGGTCACAGGCAAACGCGACAGGCGTTCGTTACCCATCAAGGCCACGGCATCGAGTTCAGCGGCGCCCAGATCGGCGATCGCGCGGGCGTCGCCGTTCATGGCGATGCGCGCCAGGTTGGCGTCGTGACAGGCGTACACCTGCCCGTCCCGGCTCAGGCGCGCATCGGTCTCGACGACGTCCGCGCCGATTTCGATGGCGCCTTCATACGCGGACTGGGTGTTTTCGACATAACGCGAGGAATAGCCCCGGTGGGCGATAACGAGGGGACGATTCATCGTATTTCCTTGATCTGCTCCGCGAAATGGCAGCGCACGGCATGGATGCCATCGATCACGCGCAGTGCCGGCGCGTCAGTGACGCAGCGGCGTAGCGCGTAAGGGCAGCGTGTATGAAAGTGGCAGCCGCTGGGGGGATGCGCGGGACTGGGGGGCTCGCCCTTGAGGACGACGCGCGCCGCGCGGCCCTGGGCCGGTGCCTTGGACACATCCGGAATGGCGGACAGCAGCGCACGGGTATAAGGATGCAGAGGCTGGTCGTATAGCTCGTCGGTCCAGCCTTGCTCCACGATCTGCCCCAGATACATGACGGCGACGCGATGCGACAGCCGCCTGACCACGCGCAGGTCGTGCGAGATAAAGAGATAGGCAATGCCGTATTCCTGCTGCAGGTTCTCCAGCAAGGCGATGACGGTGGCCTGCACCGACACGTCCAGCGCCGATACCGGCTCGTCGCACACGATCAGGCTGGGCTTCAAGGCCAGCGCCCGGGCGATCACCACACGCTGGGCCTGCCCTCCACTGATCTGATGGGGATAGCGATCCGCCAGCTCGGCCGGCAGGGACACCGCGCGCATGAGTCCGGCGACCTCGGCGTTACGTTCGTCCGGCGCGCCGATGTCGTGCAGGTCCAGCGGCTCGCGGATCTGCTTGGCGATGGGCAGGCGCGGATCCAGCGCCGACAGTGGGTTCTGGAAAATGATCTGGACGTCGGCACGCTTGGCGCGCCATTGCGACGCGGACAGGGATGCCAGATCCTTGCCCTTGAAACGGATGGCGCCCTGAGTGGGGCGGTCCAATCCCACGATCATGCGTCCGGTGGTGGTTTTGCCGCAGCCGCTTTCGCCGACCAGGCCCAAGGTCTCGCCGACACGCAGATTGAAAGACACGCTCTCGACGGCGTGAATCGTGCGCGCCTTGCCCAGCCAAGGCCGCGCGCCGCCGAAGTAGCGCCGCAGGCCATCGACCTCCAACAGGTCGCCGTCGTAGCAGGGTTTGCTCATCGCCATGTCTCCCGCGTCCGATAGACCGGCGCGCGTATGTCCAGGCGCGGCATGGCGGCCAGCAGTTCGCGGGTGTATTCCTCGCGAGGCTTGGCGAACAATTGCGCCGCCGCGGCGGTTTCGACGACCCGCCCATGCCGCATGACGACCACGTCATCGGCCATCTCCGCCACCACGCCCAGGTCATGCGTAATGAACAGCATGGCCATGCCCAACTGCATCTTCAAGCGATTGAGCAGATCCAGGATCTGCGCCTGTATGGTCACGTCCAAGGCCGTGGTGGGTTCATCCGCGATCAACAGCTTCGGCCCGCAGGCCAGTGCCATGGCGATCATCACGCGTTGCGCCATACCGCCGGAGAACTGATGCACATAGGAGGCCAGGCGTTGCCTGGGTTCCGGAATGCCCACCATTTCCAGCAACTCCAGGGCACGCGCGGCACGTTGCGGCGCCGACAGTTGCGTATGCAGCGCCAGGGCTTCGTTCAGTTGGCTGCCCACGGTGTGGACCGGATTCAGCGATCCCAGGGGATCTTGGAACACCATGCCGATGGCGCCGCCGCGGACTTGCTGCAGCTCCGCTTCGGACAGCGCGGCGAGGTCATGCCCCTCGAACAGGATGCGGCCTGCCGTCATCCGTCCATTGCGCGCCAGGATCCCCAGGATGGCCTGGCACGTAATGCTTTTGCCACTGCCGCTTTCACCCACGATGCATAGCGTGCGGCCAGGCTGGACACTGAAGCCGACGTCGTGCAACACGTCGGTCCATCCCGCCGCGCCGCGGAAACCTACCCGCAGGCCTTGTACGCTGAGTACCGGTTCAGGCACGGCATCAGTGCCGCCCTGGGTTGCGGTTTGTGGAGCGGCTTGCCGAACGACTTGCAGGGCGGGCTTCAATCAAGGCGTCCCGAACGAGAGGTTGTCGGGGCGCAGATCCATGTAGTACTGGGAGTAAGGCTGCCACGACACTTTCTTCTTCATGGCATAGCCCGTGACCGGGTTGTACAGCATGGTCATAGGCATGTCGTCCTCGAAAATATCGAGTACCTTGGTGTAGGTGGCACGCCGTTGCGCCGGATCCGTGGCCGTATACAAAGACTTGGCCAGGGTGTTGAATTCCGGATTCGCGTTGTAGAGCTTCTGCGATTTCTGCGCTTCGGAGTCCGCGCCCCACAGAATCAGCAGGGATCCCGTCGGGTCCGGAATGCGATAGGTATTGGACCAGGCAAACATCTGCACGCCGGGTTTGCGCACGTCCTTGAAGCTGTCGACGAAATCGATGCGCACATTGATACCAACGGCGCGCCACATCTCCTGCATGATCTGCGCCGCCTCGACGTTATACAGGTAGTAATTCGGAATCAGGCGATAGGAGATCTCCTGGCCTTTGTAGCGGCTCTGCTTCAGCAGCTTCTTGGCCTGCTCCGGATCGTAGATGTAGCCCGCCCGACTCTTGTCGTACAGATTGCCGAAGCTGGGCAACTGATAGCCATTGGGCGCGTAGGTCTTGCCTTTCCACAAGGCATCGATCAGGGCCTGACGGTCGATCGCCAGGCTCAAGGCATGGCGCAGCTTCTTGTCGGACAGCAGCGGATCGTTGGTGTTGAACACCACGACGTGGCTGTTTTCCAGGGGCACGGTCTTCAGCGCCAGGTCCTTGTAGCCGGCCAGGGCCTGCCATTGATCTGGTGGGATCTCGGCGGCGATGTCGTAATCGCCCGCCACCAGGCCTGCCACGCGGGCCGCGACTTCGGGCACCGATTTGAAGGTGACCTTCTTCGCGGCCGGCTTGCCGCCGTAGTACGCATCGAAGGCTTGCAGCGTGACGTGGTCGTTCTTTTGATAGCCGGCGAATTTGTACGGGCCCGTACCCACGGGGTTCCAGCGCAAGGCCTTGGCGGCGTCATCCATCCACACCTTGGCGGCGACGCCGTCTTTCTTGTATTTGTTCCAGGCATCACCGCAGATGACGAAAGACATATAGCTGGACAGTCTCTGCTCCAGCGACGCGTCGTGCTCGGCCGTCGTGAAACGGACGGTGTTGTCGTCGATCTTCTCGACCTTGCGCAAGGTGCCGAAGTAGGCGGGACCTTCGGCGTAGTAGGCGTCAGCGCCCCACAGGCGTTCCGGCGAGAACGTGGTCAGGACGTCATCGGCCTTGAACTTGCTGCCGTCGTGGCAGGTCACGTCCGAACGCAGCTTTACCTCGAAGGTGGTGGGCGTGGTCCAGGACCAGCTCGTCGCCAGGCCGGGGACCAGCTTCGCGCCGCCGTTGGCTTCGGGATGATTGAAATCGCGGCGGATCAGCGTGTCGAAAATCGAATAGTAGATGCGGACGTCGACGTTGCCGTTACCGGCCGCGGGGTCCAGCGTACGCGCCAGTTCGTTCACCGCGACTGTGAGAGTGGGCCGGGTATCGCTCGCATCCTGAGCATGGGCCGGGCCGCCGGCTAGCACCGGGAGCATCAGGGCCGACAGGCACGAAAGGACGCCGCGTACGGCGTGCCGTTTGAGTTTCAACATGCCAATTCCTCTGCTTGCGCGGTAGATGATTGTGGTTACGTGCCGCGCTTGCGTGGCACGCCGGGGTTTTCGAAGGACAGGCGCAGGGTTTCCAGCTGGGACAGCGCGTCCATCGAACGGCCTCGATCCACTTTGGAAAGTTCCAGCACCAGCGTATTGCAGATCGCCATGGGCACCGTCAGCGATTGGAATTCGCCGGGTTCACCTCTTCTGGCGGTGATGGTCGTCTTGGCCCCGGCCGCCACGCTGCGGTCGGTCAGCAGGATGGTGTTGGCACCTCGCTCCGCCGCCAGCGCCAGGGCGCGTATGACGCCGGGGCTGTCGTGGCGGAAGATCATGCCGAACACCAGGTCTTTTTGCGTCAGGCTGATCAGTTCGTCGGCCGCCTGCCAATCGGCGTGCGACAGGCCGGTGGCCAGATAGCCGGATCTTTTCAGGCGCCGGGCGAACAGTTCCGCCAGGCTGCCCGCGTGGCTCTCGCCGATGACGATGATCCTGTCCGCGCGACGCAAGGCATGGGTCGCCGCCGTGATCTGGTCCTGGCTGACCTGCGCCATCAAGCGGCTGAGCGCCATCATTTCCCCAGCGACCACGGACTCCAGCAGAGACCGTCCCGCCGCGCTTTCCACCCGTTTGCGCACCCGCGCCGAGGCATCCTGCTCGAACTCCAAGGCCTCGCGCATGGCGCTGTAGGTGTCGAAGCCCAGCTTACGGGCAAGGCGGCTGGCCGTGGAGGGATGGACGCCGGCACGCGCTGCAACTTTTTGTGCAGGCATGAAGCTGCCAATGGTGGGGTCCGTCAGCAGCACGCTAACCAGCTTGAGATCCGACGGCGTCAGCGCGTCGTTCTTTTCTGCGACCAGGTCTTCAAAGCGCATGGCGCTGGGCCCTTGGGATAAGCCTCGATTGGATAGGCGGGGATGAACGAATGCCTAATGTTATGCAAAATATATTGCAAAATCTTTTCAGCTGCAATTTTTATTGCAAGTCCGTGCCAATGAAGCTGCCGCGGCGAAGTCGCGCTGCGGGCTGAGAGTGGTCTGGATCAGCTCGACCGGCATGCCGCCGTTGTCGATCACCGCGACCTGATTACCGCTCCCCCGGCCGGCATTCGCTGGTCGGAATACCGATGTGGTGAAGGGCGTAGGTAACGTTGGGACGGCGCATGATTCAGCTCGAGGTGATCAGCCGCCCTTGCGGAACTTGATATGCAAGGCTTGCGGCATCATGACGACCAGCACTGCCGGGTTGGGGATCAGGCACCAATGGAAAATTGCCTTTGCTATTTTCCACGCTGCCACGAGAAACCGGAGTGGCAAGGGCAGAAAGATTACTGCGTCATCCACGAACGAGCTTCGACGATCAACGACACGGCAGCTAAGGCCAAGCGATATCAAGGTGGATTGGCATACCTTGACCGCGCCGGCCATATCGCCAACGCTTTCGAGTACGAATGACTCGCGGCTCGTCAACAGGGAAGCAAACTCATCCCCGGTCATGCGATGCTGGAAGTACGTCTTGATCATGCGGGAACGCCCGTCAAGTGTCTTCTAAGTCGTTGATTTTGTAGTTGTCTGGCGGAAGGAGTGGGATTCGAACCCACGGATGGTTTCCCATCGCCGGTTTTCAAGACCGGTGCAATCGACCACTCTGCCATCCTTCCCGCAACGCTGGAACCACGCCGCGCGCATCCATCCGCGTGGCTGTTCTCGCAGGGCAGCCATTGTATCGGATTTCAGATATGGACGCGGCATGCACCCAGGCCCGCGGTATTACGCAAAATACACGCTGCGGCGGTGTGAATCGCCAGCGCGGCGGCACCCGCAAACAGACGGTACAATCCCGCTGCGCTCAAACTGCGCCCCGCACCTGTTCCCCATTCGGCGGAGCTTTTGCCACACCGCCCGGGTGGTGAAATTGGTAGACACAGGAGACTTAAAATCTCCCGCCGCAAGGCGTACCGGTTCGATTCCGGTCCCGGGCACCACGCAGCGTTTCTCTATACTTGCAAGACGTCAACGATCACGGATTGCAATAATGAGTCGAAAAGCGTTCTTCGTCTTGACCCTGACCTTCGGCGTTACCTCGGCCGCATTCGGCCAGACCTTCGTGTGTCCTACGGGCCCCGGCCCGGGCCAGCGGCAAGTCGGCATGACTGGCGGCGGTCCAGGCCTGGCATCCGTGCCGGTCTGCGTACAGGATGCAGCCCCAGGGGGAGGGAGAGCGCACCAGAGCGCGCCGCGTGAGGATCCGGCTGCGGCCGCCGCCAATGCGATGGTTGGCCTGGCCCGCGCGCAGGCGCAGCAACTCAACGAACTGAACAAATTGCAGCAGGACCCTGAGTTCAAGAAATTCGCCAAGGGCTACTGGACGTATTTCTACGACACCAAGAACCCCAAGTCGGGCCAGCACTGCATGGCACTGTTCCAGAACCTCGAAGGCGCCGTGCAGTTGACGGGTCCCGGGTCTACCTACAAAGGCGCCATGCTGACGCTATTGGGGCTGGACATTCCCAAGCCCGCTCAACCGACACCGGTTAAGGCCACGCTCGATCAAGGCGACGGCAAACCGCAAACGCTCACCGCGATGAACTACACCGTGGGACAGAGCAAGGTCGGCGCCATCGCGTTCGCGGTGCCCAGCATCGACGCCATGATTGATTCGATGGAGGACCGCTCGACCTTCAAGGTTTCGGTGAATGGCAAGCAAGTGGTCGATACGTTCTTCAACGATGGCCTCAAGGCGCGTGATCGCCTGCGTCTATGCGCCAGCGGACGGCCGGCGAAATAACGCACGCGTCGGCGTGCTTCACGCGCCCGGTCTTACAGGCTCATACTCGAAATATCGGACTGATCCGAGGGCGAAATGGCCACTTGCCATGGATCCAATTCCCACGGGGGCTGCACTCACGAGCAGTAGCAACCACCAGGAGATACAGCATGCCACGCATCAGGATGAGTGACCCGGTCAGCCGTTACGAGTTGGGTAGTAAGTTAGCCGCGCAAGACGCGCGTTTGGATTCCGCCATGCACCAGATGTTGGGCATTGTTGAGCGGATGGATCGTGTTTGTAATGAGATTCGCGCTGATAACAAAGACATGAAGAAGACGATGATCGCCACGGGCATCGCCGTCGTTATCGGGGTCGCCGCCTTTAATTCCTCTGTGTGTTCGAATATTTTGACTGCGTTTCAAGCAGGACTGAACGCCCAGCACCCGAATAAAACCGAAGCGCCCACGCCGCCGTCTCCTTCGATACTCCCTCCAGGCCCCTTCCTCGCCAACCCGGCCAAATGATCGCGCCAGCTATAGCGTAATCACCACGCTATGCCGCTGCCCATCCAAGGGCAGCGACACATCCCCAAGCGTGCAGGCCAGCGCCGCGTCATCCATGCTCGCGGCCGTCACGCCCCGCCCCGCCCCCGCCGCATTGTCCACACGGATCTCATAGTGCGTGCCCTGCACGTCGATAGATGCCTCGAATCCCGGCCAGGCGCGCGGAATGCAGGGGTTCACGCTCAAGCATGTCCCCACCCGCTGTATCCCCAACAGGCCTTCAAGAGCGGCCCGGTACATCCAACCCGCCGAGCCCGTATACCAGGTCCACCCCCCGCGCCCGATGTGGGGGGCCACGGAATAGATATCCGCCGCCACGACATAAGGCTCGACCTTGTAACGCGCCACTTCGCTCGGCGTGCTGGCATGATTGACCGGGTTGAGCATCGAAAAGAGTTCGGCCGCTTTGTCACCCTCGCCCATCTTTGCGTACGCCAGCACGGTCCATGAGGCAGCGTGGGTATATTGCCCACCGTTCTCGCGCAGCCCTGGCGGATAACCCATGATGTAGCCCGGATCACGGTCACTGCGATCGAAAGGCGGCGCGAACAGCAGCGCCAAGCCATCCTCGCGCCGAACCAGGTGCCTATCCAGACTAGCCATGGCAAGCGCGGCCCGCTCCGGCCGCGCGGCGCCGGACAATACCGCCCAAGACTGTGCAATAGCGTCGATGCGGCACTCCGGGGAGCCGGCCGATCCCAGCCATGTGCCATCGTCGAAGGTCGCGCGGCGATACCATTCGCCGTCCCACGCGTGGGTCTCCATCGCCACGCGCAAGCCATCCGCATGCGCCCGCCAGCGCGCCGCCCGACCTGGATCGCGAACGCGCGCCAGCGGCATGAACAGGTCGATGGCGCTCAGCAACAGCCACCCGAGCCATACGCTTTCGCCTCGCCCCGCCTGACCGACGCGGTTCATACCGTCGTTCCAGTCCCCCGTACCCATCAAGGGCAAGCCATGGGCGCCCGTCAGTGCGATGCACTGGTCCAGGCCCAGCGCACAATGTTCGAATAGAGAAGCATGCTCCCCTGTCGTGGGCTGGAAGAAAATATCGTGTTCGTGGGGAGCCAAAGCCGGCCCTTCCAGAAAAGCCACTGGCTCGTCTAGAACCCCCGCGTCGCCGCTATGCCGTACATAGGAACCCGCGGCATAAGCCAGCCACACCCGATCGTCGGAAATGCGGGTCCGCACGCCCATTCCGGAGGGCGGTAGCCACCAGTGCTGCACATCCCCCTCGATAAATTGGCGCGAGGCAGCGCGCAGCAGTTGGGCGCGTGCCGCGTCCGGCATGGCGAACATCAAAGCCATGGTGTCCTGCAACTGATCGCGGAACCCATAAGCCCCGCTGGCCTGGTAAAACGCGGATCGCGCCCACAGCCGGCAGGAAATCGTCTGATAAAGCAGCCAACCATTCAACATGATGTCCATGGCGCGATCCGGCGTCTTCACCTGGACGGTCCCCAGCCTCCCGCGCCACTCAGCCACGACCTGCGCGAAAACTTGATCCAGGTCCAGCCTCCGGTAGCGTCGTATCAGGGCCTGGGCCTCCCGCGCCGAGTCGCACTCACCCAAAAAGAAAACCACTTCCACCGACTGCCCAGGTTGCAGATCGACGATGGTTTGCAAGGCACCGCAAGGGTCCAGCGCCGCCCCGCAGCGGCCGGACAAGGCATCACTGCCCGCCAAGGCAGCCGGCATGGCCAAGTCTCCGTTGTCACCCAGGAACTCGCGCCGGTCCGCGGTCCACGCTGTCTGGTGTCCGTTCAAGTCCGCGAATGCCATGCGTTGCGTGGCGGCCTGGCGCCAGGGGTTGGCGGCGAACAGCGCGCCCGTGGCATCGTCCATCTGGGTGACAAGGAATGGCGCGGAAACGCTGCGCGCCGTCCCGAGCACCCATTCCACATAAGCCGTGACGGACAGCGTGCGCTTGCGGTCGGCGTGATTGGTCAGGGTCAGGCGCGAGATCTTGATCGGATCCCGCGCGGCCACGTACTGCAGCAGCTCGCTCGCGATGTCGGCATGGCGATGCTCGAAGCGGCTGTAGCCGAAGCCGTGACGCGCGACGTAGTCGCCCTCATCGCGTATCGGTAAGGCCGTGGGGGTCCACAGTTCACCCGTGGCCTCGTCGCGCACGTAGAACACCTCGCCGGGCGGGTCCATGACGGGGTCATTGGACCAGGGCGTCAACTGGTTTTCCTTGCTGTTTTCCGACCACGTATAGCCGCTGCCTTCGGCGGAAACCTGGAAGCCGAAATGCGGATTGGCGATCACGTTGATCCACGGCGCGGGCGTGCGCGTCCCGTGCGTCAGATGGATCACGTATTCCTGGCCATCCCGGTCGAAGCCACCCAAGCCATTGAAAAACTCCAGTTCGGGACGGGAGGGGATCTCCATGGGGACGGTGGCGGCCGGCCAGACAGCCGGGCGGCGGACCAGATCCGGCCGCGGCGAAGCATCGAGAATACGCGCGAGCTGGTCGGCCACGGTCCCGTGTACCGCCAGCAGCACAATACGGGCAGCCGATTGAATCAAACCCCTGCCATGCCCAGCCATGAGATCGGCGCGCAATGTGTAGACCGCCCCTTTGGCCAGCTCCTCGCCGAAGCTGGGGCGCGTCTGGCTGCTGCGTACGGCAGTGTCTATGGCGTTCTGCAGATCCTGCACGTATGAAGAGGCGCGCTCGTTCAGGATGACCAGATCGACCGCCAAACGCTTCATGCGCCAGTATTCATGCGCGCGCAGCATCTGCAACACCAGCGGCATGTCCTGCACATCGCCGATGCGCAACAGCACGATAGGAAGATCGCCCGATATGCCGTACTGCCAGAGTCCCGCCTGGCTGCCCAGCCCGCCAATGATGGCCGCGGAAGGCGGCCGGAAGCGGGAGTCCGGATACAGCAGCGGCGCGGCAAGCCGCTGGAAAGCGGCCGCTTCCTCTGCCTGCATGCCCAGGTGGCGCAGTTGTACCTGCGCCTGCGTCCACGCCAGGGTTTCAGCCCGGTCGAAGGCGCTGCGGTCGTGGTGCTTGTCGATGAGGTCGAGCAGCGCTTCACGCGTGTCCGCCACCATGGTCCAGAACGAGACGCGGACCACGCGCCCCGCCGCGATGCGTACGCTATGCCGGAGCGAGAACACGGGATCCAGCACGGTGCCGACGGTGTTGGATAATGGTGCGCCCTGCAAGACATCGGCTGGCGGGCAGCCGGCGCCCTGGCGCGCCGCGCAGCGCGCGCGGTCTGTCTCGTACTGCACCGGCGCGATTTCCTCCCCTTCGATGACCGCGAAATGCGCCGCCCACACGCTCGGTTCGTCCAGGGATCTGCGCCGACGGGTCGCCACCAAGGCACCGAACTCCGGAAGAAACTCGGTAATCACGAACATCTTGGAAAATGCCGGATGCGCGCGATCAGCGGCAGGGGTCGCCAGCACCAGCTCGGCATAGGAAGTCAATTCGATCTCACGCGCGCGACGTCCACTGTTCACCAGCGACACGCGCCGCACTTCCCCATCGCTTTCGCCCGAGACCAGCACCTGCATCGTCGTCGTCAGGGAGCCGTCGCGGCGCATGAAATCCGCCCGGTCCTCGGAGAGTTCGATGCGAACCTCATCCAGCCGGGTCCCAACCGGTCCAGGCGTCGCGGACCACGCATCGTCGCGCTGCATATCACGCAAGAACAGATAGGACCCGGCATGGTCCCGGGTAGGATCCGCGTGCCAGCGCGTGACCGCGATCTCGCCCCACCGGCTATAGCCGCCGCCGGAGGCGGTCAGCATGACGGTATAACGCCCGTTGGACAGCAAGTGCGTGTGCGGGGGCCCGGCCGGCAGGCCGTCGAAACGTCGCATCGCGCTGATGAAGCCGCCGACCGGTAGCGTCGACGCCCTGACTTCCTCCGCCCGCGGATGGGCCACCGCGGTATCGCGCGGCACCCGCTCCTGCAACAAGGCCTCGCAGGCCTGGATCATGGACTCGCGGTGAAAGTATTCGCACAGCCTACCCTCGAGCAGGGCGTTGGCGATGGCCGCGATGGTCATGCCCTGATGGTGCGCCATGAAACTGCGTACGATGGCCACCGACTCTTCCTCGCGCAGGCGCGCGGGCGTGAAGTCCAGCGCTTCATGGAAACCGTAGCGACCCAGGGCACCCAGGCGGGCCAGCCGGCCGAAATTCTCGCGGGCGGCTTCGGGATCGACCATTGCGGCAAGGCCGGTGGCATAGGGCGCCACCACCCGGTCTTCGGATAAACCGCGCTTCAATCCCAGGCCGGGAATGCCGAAGTTCAGGTACTGGTACGCGAACGTCACGTCGCGTGCGTTGTAGGCCGACTCCGAACATCCCCACGGCAGGCCCAGGCCCGCCGCGTACTGGCGCTGGCGCTGCACCACGATACGGTTGGTCTGTTCCAGCAGGCTGCCGACGGGCGCGCGCAGGACCAGGGAAGGCATCAGGTACTCGAACATCGATCCGGACCAGGAGATCAGCGCGGAACCGCCTTCCACGAGCGTGGCGACCCTTCCCAGGCGCAGCCAGTGGCGCGACGGCACGTCCCCCTTGGCAATGGCGAACAGACTGGCAAGCCGTGCCTCGGACGCCAACAGGTCATAACAGCTGCTGTCGCGGCGATTCTCCGCGAGGGAATAGCCGATGGAAAACAGCTTGCGCTCCGGATCCATCAGGAAGGCGAACTCCATGCCCAAGGCCAGTGCGCGCGCCTGGTCGGCCACAGTACGCAAGCGTGCGCCAAGCAAGGCCGAGTCCGTGTCGTGGCTCTCGCTGTAGCGCTCCAAGTCGTCGCGGTGTTCCTGCACGGCGGTGGCCAGCGCCTCGGTCCAGAAGCAGAGATCGGAACCATACCCGTCAGCCTGTACGGGCATCAGCGCCTGGGCCGACCTGGCCGCCTTCGTGGCCAGCCGCCCCAGCGCCGGCAGTACCGTTGCCATTTCCTGCGTTCCCTTCAGCATGGCCTCCATTTCCTGCAAGGCAGCCATGAGTTGTTGAAAGCGCTCATCGCCGGGGGCGCGGTTCTGCCCCAGTGCCTCGAACGCCAATGCAAGGTCGTCCCGCAAGCCCGGACGTGCATCCACGGCGGTCGCATCGTCGGCCCATTGCTCGCAAGCGTTGGCGACGGCGATCAGATGTCCGGCGAGATTGCCGCTATCGACCGTGGACACGTAGGCGGGAGCCAGCACGCGCAGGTCGTCCGTGGCATACCAGTTGAACAGGTGACCGTTGTAGCGTTCTAGTTTGCATGTGGTCGCCAGCGTTTCCTCGATGCGGCTGACCGCGCGGCCGGTACCCAGCCAGCCAAGATCGCGCGCGGCCACCACGGAAAGAAGATACATGCCGATGTTGGTCGGCGACGTTCGCCGGGCCAGCGCCGGGCGGGGCGTTTCCTGGAAGTTGTCGGGCGGCAGCATGTGATCGTCGGCCGTCACGAACGTCTCGAAGTAGCGCCAGGTCCGCCGCGCGGTGCGGCGCAAGGACAGCGCCGTCGCTGGCGATATACGCAACCGGGACGGGCGCGCGCGCGGCCGGCTGACCCACCACGCCAGCGCCGGTGCCGCCAGCCACGACAGGGCGAAAGGCAGCACAAGCATCCAGTTGGCAGGACGCAGCAACAGGACGCCTACCGTGACAACCATACCCAGTCCGACACCTTGCCACATCGCACGATAAGCACCGGCCACGCCCGAGCGTAGAGTGCCCGCCGATTGCGCGGCAGTGGTCCATTCCAGCAGATGACGGCGGGAGACGCCGAGCCGCCACAAAGTGCGGATGATGGCATCGGCCATCTTCAACGCGTTGTCGGCCAGGAACGCGATGGCGGCCAGTTCCTGCTGTAACGCCAGGGACAGATCCTGGCCGAGCAGCGCGGCGCGATGGCGCAGGGTTACCCCGCTACGGCGCGCCGTCGCGAAATCGAGCGACGCGAGTACGGCAGGCGCGGCGTGGCACACCAGAAGAAACAGGACCGCGACGCCAGCCATGGGCAGCGGCATCATCCAGGCGGCGCCGAATGCCAGGAAGGTTGCTGGCGCCAGCAGGGAGCGGCGCAAATTGTCCAGCATCTTGCCTCGGCCAACCGGGGGCAAAGCCCCCTTTCCAGCCTGGCGTCCGAACAACCAGGGCAGCAATTGCCAGTCGCCGCGTACCCACCGGTGGGTACGCCTGGACGCCACGTCATAGCGGCTCGGGAATTCCTCCACGACCTCGATATCGGACACCAGACCCGCTCGCGCGAACACCCCTTCGAACAGATCATGGCTAAGCATGGTGTTGTCCGGCACCCGACCCGCCAACGCGGCTTCGAAGGCATCGATGTCATAGATACCTTTGCCCGTGTAGGAGCCCTCACCGAAAAGATCCTGATAGACGTCGGAGACGGCGGCTGCGTAAGGATCCAAGCCGGCCGGACTGGAGAACAGACGCTGGTAGACCGACCCTCCCCGATGCAAGGGAAGAGACGGCGTCACCCTGGGCTGCAGAATCCCGTGCCCCTCGACGACGCGTTGAAGGGCACTATCGAAGATCGGGCGATTGAGGGGGTGCGCCATCTTGCCGATGAGCTTCTGCGCCGCATCGCGCGGCAGGCGCGTATCGGCGTCCAGGGTCAGAACGTAGCGCACGTTGCGCGGCAACTGCTGCGCCAAGCCCGCGATGGGCGTATAGCTGGTATCGGTGGCGCCCCGCAGCAGCCGGTTCAATTCGTGCAATTTGCCGCGCTTGCGCTCCCAACCCATCCATTTTCCCTCCGCCGCGTTGTGCAGTCTGCGGCGGTTCAACAGCAGGAATCGGCTGCCCGCCGGCGCCAGACCATGGCGTGCATTCAGCTTGGCGATGGCGGCGGCGCCGGCGGCCAGAATCGCTGCGTCGGCGGGGATGGTCGGCTGGTCGGCGTCCGGTCCGTCGGTGAGCAGGGCATACACCAGATCACCGCCGGCTCCCGACAGATAATGAACTTCCAACTGCTCGACATGGGCGAGCATTTCCGCTTCGCTGGTCAAGATCGTCGGAACCGCAACCAGCGTCCTGCAGGATTCCGGAACATTCTGGGTGAGGTCGACCGCGGGCAGGGGCGACGCCCTGAACTTCCAGGCCACCACGCGATTCAATAACGCAGTAGCGAGTTCGGTGGCGGGCAGCAGCGCGAGCAGCAGAAACAACGCCAGCCATCCCCAATGCGTGCCGGTTCGCGCATCGTCGGCAAGCGGCGCCAGGGATGACGCCTGGCCGCTCGCCGCCAATAACGCCCATAGCGCCCATAGCGCCACTCCCGTGACGACGGCAGCGATACCCAGGATCGCGCCCACGTACCCGGCCATGCCACTGCGCGTTGCCCAGCGGCCCGCGCGCACGGACCAAGGGGCCACGTAGCCGATTCGGGCCTCCAATGCCGGGCGTCCCTGCGCGATCAGGTGGTAGCCCGGATCATTCATCCGAACGCTATTCTGTTCATCGCCCCCGTTCACCGCGGTGGCGGTGACGGTGGCGGTGGCATCCAGAGCAGCCTGCGCGACCTGCAGTTCCGTCAGCGAGGATCCACGCGCCAGATGCTCGATTTCCTTGCGGTAAAGATCGCGCGTGGTGAAATCCATTTCCCCGAACGCGCTGAACTTGCGCAGGCGTTCGTCGGCCAGACTGACGCTTTCGAACCAATCCGCCCAATCTATCCCGGAAATCAGCCGCATGCTGGTAATGACGTTACGCACGCTGACGTTGGATGCCCCCTGCCGTTGCTGTACATGCTCCACCACCTCATCGGCGGAGCTTCCCTGCTCGGCAAGCCGTTCCCGCAGCCACGCCAGGGCAGGCGTTTCGCGGGGATCCTTGTCGCGCAGGCGCATGCTCAACTGCGCGGCGAATATCTCGGATAATGGGCCGGTGGTCCGGCGCCAGGCGTCGAGACCCTGCACGCCGTTCGGGCGCGCCGCGGTCAGCAAGGTATCCGCCAGCTCGTCCGCGCTGTCGCGTGCACGGCGGCCCGAGCTCATTTCCTCTGCCAGCCGCCGCAAGTTTTCAAGCATGACGATGCGCACGGTGACAGCCACGGCCCATAGCTCTCCAATCGTGAGCGCCTGGACTGACTGGTACGCCGCGACGAAGCCACGCAGGCTTTCC
Organism: Bordetella sp. LUAb4; assembly: GCF_021325795.1. Lineage (GTDB taxonomy): Bacteria > Pseudomonadota > Gammaproteobacteria > Burkholderiales > Burkholderiaceae_B > Bordetella_C. The sequence continues at coordinate 26,871 of NZ_JAHPZX010000009.1, forward strand.
GGGTCGAAATTGCTGTCTGTATGGGCGACGAAGGCCCAGGCAACGCCCAGCACGCGCGGATAACCGGCGAACGGGCCTTCCGCGAGCTTGGGCAACTGGAGATAGAAGCCCGGCGACAGATCGTCGCGCACCTGGCGCACTTGCTCTTCCACGACATGGTAGTTGTCGAGCAGCCACTCCGCGGCCGGCTCCACGCCGCGACCGCGCTCCAACTCCACCGCGCATTCGCGATAGGCGGCGAGCAGTACCGCGGCGTTATCGTCCAGACGCTTGCGCAGCGTTGGCACGCGGCGCGGCTTGGGCGTGACGACCAATGCCGCTGCCAGGCTCCGCGCGTGCTGCGCGAGCCTTTCCACACCAAATAATTCGCTTCTGATCGGGGCCGGATCGTCCCAGGGCGGACGCCGCGTTACTTTCGCTTGGCTTCCGATTTGTCGGCCCCTGCTGAGGTGACCGCGCCGGATCTGGACGCCGGAACTGGGGGCGGCTTCGGCGGCTGCTTGGGTTTCTTTGCTTCTTTGTTGCCGCGCACTTGACCTTTGGCCATGATGAGTCTCCCTTCGATGAACACTGCGCTCACCTTCTGAGCCATTGCGGCGAAATGCCGCAAGTACACAGTACGCCTCGCCGTGAGTACTCCCTACAGATTATGTGAAACACATTCTCGTGTGCCGACGGCTTCTTGCGGCCAGTCCTACGGGCTTATTCTCGAATTATCAGACGGATCCGATGCCAAAATGACCACTTGCCCCGGATCCAAACTCGACGGGGGTGACACTCACGCGCAGTGCCAACCACGAGGAGACGCCACATGCCGCGTATCAGGATGAGTGACCCAGTCAGTCGTTACGAGTTGAACAGCAAATTGGCCGCACAAGACGCACGGCTGGATTCCGCCGTGCACCAGATGTTGGGCATCGCTACGCGGATCGATCAGACGTGTGGGCAAATTCGCGACGAGAACAAGGCGATGGAAAAAAAGTTCGACGCAAAATTTGCCGCCTTCGACGATAAGTTTTCCTCCATGAGGACGACCATCATTGTCACGGCCGTGGCGACCGCGCTGTCGATCATCTTCGGCGTCGGTTCATTCATCGGCACCCTTACTTCCAGCATGCTGGCGACATTCCAAGTCGTTGCATCCGGCCAGCAGTTCGCGCAAACCCCTCTCTCCGAACCACGAGTCGTTCCATCGCCGCAACTTGCTCCATCGCCGCAACTTGCCCCACCGCCACCGCTTGCTCCATCGCGGCAAACACCCCCGCAAGCCGTCCCACCCGCCGCCGCCCCACCTACGGCACCGCTCGCAGCGGATAGGTAAAATCCGGCATTCCCTCCCTTTTGAACGCCGCCCCAACGGCCCGCTTTCCGCCCTTGCCCTACACACTCATCCCCATCGCCGGCCGCGCCATACCTGTTGGCGGTCCTCCTCTATTGGTCCTGGACGCTTGCGTATTGATGTCTTCGGTATTGCGCCCGCTCTTGCTGCTTCTGGCTGACCGGCAAGCCTATCGACCCGTGTGGAGCGCGCGCATCGGCCGGGAATGGGTGCGCAACGCCGCGCGCATCTGGGACTGCGAGCAGGCGCTGGTCGAACAGGACTGGCAAGCCATGCAAGACCGCTTTCCACATGCCGACGCGGGTGACCTAGACGCTTATGAAGCCGGCCTGCGCTACAGCGATCCGAAGGACAGGCACGTGATCGCCGCCGGCCTGGCATGGCGCGCGCGCTGCGGCGAACAGATCACGCCCGCCGCCAGCGTGCTCACCTGGAACCTGAAGGACTTCAACCGCTCCGAAATGCGCCGCCTGGGCATGGATGTCTACGACCCCGATCGCCTGCTGTCATTCTGGTGGAGCCAGGATCCCGCAACGCTACGCGACGCCCTGGCCCAGACCATGGAGCAGTTGGTCACGGCAGGCCGTCAGCCCGAACCGCTGGCGGTGACGCTGAATCGGGAACGCCTGCACCGCCTGCGCGGCCTGATGATCGCCGCGCAGGCAGCCTGAAAATACGACTGGATCGCCTATTGCCCTGTCACGCACGCGGACGCGTCGGGCAGCGACGCAGCCAAACCTTGTCTTCGCTGGGCGCGGCGTCTTCCGGAAGCGGAATCCAGGCCGGCCACATTCCATACGGCAAGATCTTGGATACAGGCACGGTCACGGCCGGCGCCATCTGGACGGCACGTGAGCCTCCTTGAGTCGGATACGCGTCGGGCACCGTGCCGGCCGCCTTGGCGCATCGGGAAGCCTTGGCGGCACGCCCCTGCGCCAGGCCCCCTTCATCCTCGCTACGCCGGCGATAAACCACATCCACCCGCACGGCATTGTGTTGGGTATCGCTCTGCGCCTGCGCCGCTGGAACGTGACGCCCGGAACGTCTTTTCAGTTCAGGGCGTAGTTCCGCCAAGGCCAGAAAATGATGCACGTAGTCCTCATTGCGCAACGCCAAGGCCCGACTGTGGCCGAGATCGGCCGGATTACCACCGGTAAAGACCAATCCACGTACATTGATCTCCTGGATGACGAATTTGTCCGCCGGCATCTGGTTCTTGATCTGCCCGAGCATCCGCTCCAGCTGTCCCTGCGTGTCGGCGCCCCGCTGAACGGTCACGTCGAAGCTCATATGACTGGCCGGAACGACTGGGCCTTCGTCATAAGGAATGGGAATGAATTCGTCCACGTAAGTGGCTGCCGCCAACTCGCCGTAGCCTCCCTGCTCGTCCGCCTGAAAAAGCGGCGGCGCCGCAGGCGCAATGCTCCGCGTCTCGTGTTGGATGGAATATGTCATGACGGTGATGCCTCCTTGCCCGAATGAAGAGTCATGCGAGTGCAAATACGATTCGCATGTGGCGGGTGAGTCAGCATCCGGCGGTCAGCGGTTCCCTCGCTGCATCATCCAGCAACCGTATCAATGGTCATGGTTGCTGGCCGCGAATCCCGCCGCATTCAATCGGTCGATGACCTCGGCGATATGCTCGGGCCCGCGCGTCTGCAACACGAAATCGACCTCCACATTGCGTATCGGCAGGGACGTGAACGCGCGCTGGTGATGCACCTCGGTGATATTGGCCTGCGCATCGGCAATCAGCGAAGTCGCCTGCGCGAGAGCACCCGGCAGATCGCGCATGTCGACGCGTATGCGAGCCAGCCGTCCCGCGCGCACCATGCCGCGTTCGATCAGCTCGCCCAGCATCAAGGGGTCGATATTGCCGCCGGTCAATACCAGGCCTATGCGCTTGTCCATGAACCGCGTTTCGCCCTTGGCGTAGGCTTGCAACAAGGCCGCCAGGCCGGCCGCGCCCGCGCCTTCCACCACGGTCTTTTCGATTTCCAGCAGCACCACGATCGCATGCTCGATATCGCCCTCGCTGACCAGCAGAATATCGTCGACGTGGCGCGCCACGATCTCACGGGTGATCCGTCCCGGCGACTTCACCGCGATGCCCTCGGCGATGGTGTACGGCCCATGCGCCATTTCCTTGCCGGCGACCGTCGCATACATGGAAGGAAAGCGCTCGGTCTGCACGCCGATCACCTGCAAGTTCGGCTGCAAGGCCTTGGCCGCGGTGGCGATGCCACCGATCAGCCCGCCCCCACCAATCGGCACGATCAACATATCCAGATCCGGCCGCACCTCCAGCATTTCCAGTGCAACCGTGCCCTGGCCGGCGATCACCGCCGCATCGTCATACGGATGGATCATCACCAGGCCGCGGCTGGCCGCCAGCTCATAGCCATGCGCCTGCGCATCGTCAAAGGTGTCGCCCGCCAGCACCACCTCGGCGCCGTAGCGGCGCGTGTTGGCCACCTTCACGGTCGGCGTGAAGCGCGGCATCACGATCACCGCCGGCACGCCCATGCGCTGGGCGTGATAAGCCACGCCCTGGGCATGATTACCGGCCGATACGGCGATCACGCCGCAGGCGCGCTCATCATCGGTCAGCAGGCGCATGCGGTTGAACGCCCCCCGCTCCTTGAAAGACGCGGTGAACTGCAGATTCTCGAATTTCAGCCAAATCTCCGCGCCCAACATGTCGGACAGCGTGCGCGAATGGGTGAAGGGCGTGTTCAGCACCTGCCCTTTAAGGTTTTGCCGCGCGGCTTGGATATCGGAAAGATCGATCACGATGGCGTCCTGATGAAGAAGGAATGGGACGAAGAAGTACTGGGACGAAGCAGCAGAACGGCTTAGCGCACCGGCAGGAAATTGAAGAACATCAAGCCTTGAGCATAGTTGATCCCGATGCGGCGGCTGTTTTCTCCCAGCAGATTGGCGATCAAATCCAGGCGTCCGATGATGGCGCCAAATTCACGCTCGAAACTCAGATTGACCGCGGTACCGCTGATTTCGTTGGCCAGCAGCAAGGGATTGCCCGCGCTATCGCGCCGGCTGGCCAGCAGCCACGCGGCGGCCTCGACGTTGCGCGCCGCGTTATAGACCCGCTGGCCGTCCAGAATATCGGACACGTAAAACCGTGTCTTGCCGTTGTGCGCCGCAATGACCGTGTCGGCCAGGCCAAAAATGAAGGCGGCCACCCGGTCGCCCTGATAGTTGGGATCCAGCGACACGGCCAGCACTTGAATGTCACGCAGACCGCTCAAGCCGCCGGGCGGCCGACGGGTGTCGATCAACTGGCGCAAATGCGTCATGGCCGCGGCCTGATCCGTCATGCCCGCCTTGCGCCATTCGCGCGGATTGCGCCGGTAAAGTTTGTCAGCCAGCGCATAAAGGCTGTTGAGGTTGTCACGCATCTCCAGCGTGACGGTGCGGTTGAAATCGGTCTGACCGAACTGGTCGGCGGACATGCTTTCGCTCTGCGGCCCGCGGCCATCGCGCGAAGAGGCCTGCGGATTCATGCAAGCAGCCAGGGTCAGGAACAGCGGGCAGGCCGCGGTCGCCAGCGCAACGAGAGCCAGCCCACGCCGCCGCCGGGCCGTCGCGCCATCACCCCTGCGCAACGTCTTGCCCACGCTCAGCCATGCATGTGTCCATCATCCGCCCCCCTTGCCACCCAATGCCGACAAAACTTTACCCCAAAAAAGCCGCAAAACCCCCGAATGCGTGGCCGCCAGGATGCCCTGTGCCAGGATGCCCTGCGCCAGGATGCCCTGTGCCCGCATCGCCCAAAAGCAGAACGGCGCCCGAAGGCGCCGTTCTTTCAGATATCCCGCCGCGATGGGCGGCGAGGTACCTTCACATCCACCCAGGCAGCTTAGCCTGCCGGGGTTTCCGTGGCGGCCGGCGTTTCCGCGGCCGCTTGGTTTTGCTGCTGCTCGATGCCGCCGATAGCCTTGACCGACAGGCGCAGACGGCCCTTGTCGTCAGCTTCGATGACCTTCACGCGTACCGCCTGGCCCACCTTCAACACGTCGTTGATGTTGGCGATGCGGTAGTTGGCGATCTCCGAGATGTGCAGCAGGCCGTCACGGCCCGGCAGCACTTGCACGATGGCGCCGAAGTCCAGCAGACGCAGCACGGAGCCGTCGTAGATCTGGCCCACTTCGACGTCGGCGGTCAGCTCGACGATACGGCGTTGCGCTTCCTTGGCCTGATTCTCATCCACGCTGGCGATCACGATGGTGCCGTCGTCGGAGATGTCGATCTGGGTGCCGGTTTCTTCGGTCAGCGCGCGGATGGTGGCGCCGCCCTTGCCGATCACGTCACGGATCTTCTCAGGGTTGATCTTGATGGTCAGCATGCGCGGCGCGAAGGCCGACAGCTCGCCACGCGACTCGCCCAGGGATTTCTTCATCTCGTTCAAGATGTGCAGGCGGCCTTCACGGGCTTGCGCCAGCGCGACCTGCATGATTTCCTTGGTGATGCCCTGGATCTTGATGTCCATCTGCAGCGCGGTGACGCCCTTCTCGGTACCAGCAACCTTGAAGTCCATGTCACCCAGGTGATCTTCGTCACCCAGGATGTCGGTCAGCACGGCGAATTTGCCGTTGTCCAGGATCAGGCCCATGGCCACACCGGCCACGTGATCCTTCACCGGCACGCCGGCGTCCATCATGGCCAACGAACCGCCGCACACCGACGCCATCGACGACGAGCCGTTGGATTCGGTGATTTCCGAGACGATGCGGATGGTGTACTGGAAATCTTCGGGCGCGGGCAGCAGCGGCACCAGGGCGCGCTTGGCCAGACGGCCATGGCCGATTTCACGACGCTTGGGCACGCCAATGCGACCGGTTTCGCCGGTGGCGAACGGAGGCATGTTGTAGTGCATCATGAAGCGGTCACGGTACTCGCCCATCAGCGCGTCGATGATCTGCTCGTCCTGCTTGGTGCCCAGCGTGGCAACCACCAGCGCTTGCGTTTCGCCACGGGTGAACAGGGCGCTACCGTGTGCGCGCGGAAGCACGCCCAGGCGCACACTGATCGGACGCACGGTGCGGGTGTCACGGCCGTCGATACGCGGTTCGCCGCTCAGGATCTGGCTGCGCACGATGCGCGATTCCAGATCGAACAGGATGTTGTCGACGGTGACGCCGTCGGGCTCGCCGGCGCCGGTTTCGGCGGCCTGCGCGGCCAGGCGGGTGCGCACGTCGGCGTAGACTTCACGCAGCTTGGTGGTGCGAGCCTGCTTTTCGCGGATCTGGTAGGCGGCAACCAGGCCGTCCTGGCCAGCGGCGGAGACAGCGGCGATCAGCGCGTCGTTCTTGGCGGCGGGTGCCCAATCCCAGTCGGGCTTGCCAGCGTCGCGCACCAGTTCATGGATGGCGTTGATGGCGGCTTGCAGTTGCTCGTGGCCGTAGACCACGCCACCCAGCATCACTTCTTCCGACAGCTGGTCGGCTTCCGATTCCACCATCAGCACGGCGGTTTCGGTACCGGCGACCACCAGGTTCAGGTTCGAAGCCTTGGTCTGCGCGGCGGTCGGGTTGAGCACGTATTGGCCATTGATGTAGCCAACGCGAGCGGCACCGATGGGGCCGTTGAAGGGAATGCCGGAGATGGCCAGCGCGGCGGACGCGCCGATCATGGCGGGGATGTCAGGATCGATCTCGGGGTTGACCGAAACCGTGTGGATCACGACCTGCACATCGTTGTAGAACCCTTCCGGGAACAGCGGACGCAGCGGACGGTCGATCAGGCGCGAGGTCAGCGTCTCTTTTTCCGACGGCTTGCCTTCGCGCTTGAAGAACCCGCCCGGGATACGGCCGGCGGCGTAGGTCTTCTCGATGTAATCGACGGTCAGCGGAAAGAAATCCTGGCCGGCCTTGGCTTTCTTCGCAGCCACGACCGTGGCGAGCACGACGGTGTCATCGATCGACACAACCACGGCACCAGAAGCCTGGCGGGCGATTTCGCCGGTTTCCAAAACGACCGTGTGCTGGCCGTACTGGAACGTTTTAGTCACTTTATTGAACATGACGATTATTCCTTACAAATGAAAAACCGTGGCCGCTGCGACAAGGTCGCACCGGCCACGGTTGCGTCATGGGGAACCGACCCCGTCGATCACTTGCGCAGACCGAGAGCTTCGATCAGTGCGCGATAAGCGTCGGGGTTGCGGCCCTTGAGGTAGTCGAGCAGTTTGCGACGGCGGCTGACCATGCGCAGCAGACCGCGGCGCGAGTGGTGGTCCTTCATGTGTTCTTTGAAGTGACCGGTCAGTTCATTGATGCGGGCGGTGAGCAGAGCCACCTGAACTTCGGGGGAGCCGGTATCGCCCTGGGCGCGTTGAAACTTCGCAACGATATCGGACTTCTTGATGTCAGCGACGGACATGTAATGACCTCTTCGAACATGCGTCAGGGCCGAGGCGCCCGGACGTGGGTTAAAAATAATCTCTACTACGAGCCAGGCATCGATGGTCGATGCGTCTTGCCAAATAGATACTGTATGCCTTGGAATACACGTTTTCCGGACGTCAATGCCGGAGAACCGAAGGATTATAGCTGAAAGCCGGAATTTGTCCCCGGCATTCTTTCATCGCGCGTTCAGGCGGCGCCAGGAGACCTCGATGCCCGATTCACCACTGAAGCCGTCCCCGCTTAATTCGTGGCCAGGCGAGGCTCGCCAAGCCGGCGCCCGGCGCTTGGTAGCCCGACGCTTGTTACTGCCAATTGCCCTCACCACCCTTACCGTCCTGGCGGGCTGCGCCGACATGGCGGCCAGGGTGCCACCCGGCGCCCCGCTAACCCAGGTGGAAGCCGAATACGGCCGCCCCAATTTCACCTGCGAGCGGACAAGCCCGGGGCCAGGGCCAGGCCGAGAAGGCGGCCAGCGGGTGATCTGGACGCAGCAGCCCCTGGGCCAATATGCCTGGGGCGCCAACGTCGGCCCCGATGGCCGCATCGACCGCGTCGAGCGTCTGCTGACAGACGAACACTTCAAGCTGCTAAGCGATGGCGACTGGCCGGCAGACCGGGTGCGCTGCGAATTCGGGCCGCCGGCCATCATCGACCAGGTCGGCCTGCCCAGTGTGCGCCAGGTGGTGTGGTCCTATCGTTATCGGGAAAACGACGTCTGGAATTCGCTGATGTACGTCTATATGGGACGAGACGGCGACCGTGTCACGCGCCATCATCCCGGCCCGGATCCGATGTACGAGGAAGACCGCTTCGGCATAGGCTGGATGTAGCCCGCGGCCGGAACGCATCGTCCCGGCCCTTGAAGCGGGGCTTACTGCGCAGGGCTTATTGCGCGGGGCTTGCCGCGCGTGGCTTACTGCGGCCCGCCGTGGCGCATCCGGCTGCGCTGCAGGCGGCGGGCGCGGCTCCAGCGCCAGGCCAGCAGGAACCAGCCCGAAACACCGTAAATCACGAACAAACCGAACAGCACCACTGGGGGGTCGCTGGAAACGAATACAAACGCGGCCACCACCAGCAGGATCACCCAGAACGGCACGCTGCGGCCCAGGGCGAAACTCTTGCCGCTGTAGAACGGCACGTTGGTGACCATGGCGATGCCGGCGTACATGGTGACGACAAACGCGGTCCAGGCCATGAACGAATCATGGATGGGCAGCTTGTTATCCACCGCCAGCCATACATAACCGGCCACCAGCGCCGCCGCCGAAGGGCTGGGCAGCCCTTGGAAGAAGCGCTTGTCGACCACGCCGATATTGGCATTGAAGCGCGCCAGCCGCAGGGCGGCGCCTGCCACGTAGACGAACGCGGCCAGCCAGCCCCAGCGCCCCAGCTCGTTGAGCATCCATTCGTACATGACCAGCGCCGGCGCCACACCGAAGGAAGTCATGTCCGACAGCGAATCGTACTGTTCGCCGAAAGCGGACTGGGTATTGGTCAGGCGCGCCACGCGGCCATCCATACCGTCCAGCACCATGGCCGCGAAGATCGCGATGGCCGCGGCCTCGAACTGGTTGTTCATGGCCTGCACCACGGCATAAAAACCGGCAAACAGGGCAGCCGTGGTGAACGCGTTGGGCAGCAGGTAAATGCTGCGGTGGCGGTTCTCGGCGTCGCGCATCGAAAGTTTGGGCATGGCGGGCGTCTACAGTGGCAGGGATGGTGGCGTCGGAAGCAAGGCGCGGGCGCGGCGGCGCCTCAACCCCCGGACGACTCGGTAACCGCAGCCGGCAAGTCGGCCAGCACTGAACTGGTCGCGCTGACCTTGTCACCCAGGGCCACGCGCGGACGCGCGGCCGGCGGCAGGTAAACGTCCACCCGCGAACCGAAGCGGATGAAACCGTAGCGCTGGCCGCGCGTCAGCTTGTCGGTCTTGCGCGCATAACAGAGGATACGCTTGGCCACCAGGCCGGCAACCTGCACCGCGGTAACCGTATGGCCGGCGGGCGTACGCAGCACCATGGCGTTGCGCTCGTTTTCCAGCGAAGCCTTGGCCAGCGCGGCGTTGACGAACTTGCCGGGGAAATACTGCACATCCAGCACCTCGCCATCGACGGGCGAACGGTTGGAGTGAACATTGAACACGTTCATGAACACGCTGATCTTCAGCGCATCGCGGTCCGCATAGGGATCGCGCACGGTTTCCACCGCGACGATGCGACCGTCGGCCGGGGACAACACGGCGCTGGCCGAATCCGGCGCCAGACGGGGCGGATCGCGGAAGAATTGCAGCACGAACAGCGCCAGGATCCAGAAGATCACCGATACGGCGGGCGACCAGAACGTCACCAGCACGGCGATCACCACGGCGCCAGCCAGGAAAGGCCAGCCCTCGCGGGCAATGATGGGATGGGGATAAGGGGGTTTATTCATCGTAGGCGAAGGTTAACCGATATGGCCCCGTTTGTGCCTCCGACGGCTGTGGCAAGACGAGACGGAATGAGCCCTGGCAAGGCAAAAAAAGCGGCATGCCTGAGCATGCCGCCGGATGCAAATTCTGTACCTGGGCCGCAAGCACGTTGCGGCCCAGGTGGCGGGGCAAGGATTGTACCCTCCCCCGGGTGCCCATTAGTTCTTGGACTTGTCCACCAGCTTGTTGGCGGCAATCCAGGGCATCATGGCGCGCAGCTTGGCACCGACCACTTCGATCTGCGACTCGGCGTTGATACGGCGGCGCGAGGTCAGCGTCGGGGCACCAGCCGTATTTTCCAGGATGAAGCGCTTGGCGTATTCGCCGGTCTGGATGTCGGTCAGGGCCTGGCGCATGGCCTTGCGGGTTTCGTCGGTAACGATCTTGGGGCCGGTCTCGTATTCGCCGAACTCAGCGTTGTTCGAGATCGAGTAGTTCATGTTGGCGATGCCGCCTTCATAGATCAGGTCGACGATCAGCTTGAGCTCGTGCAGGCACTCGAAATAAGCCATTTCGGGCGCGTAGCCGCCTTCCACCAGCGTGTCGAAGCCAGCCTTGATCAGCTCCACGGTACCGCCGCACAGCACGGCCTGTTCGCCGAACAGATCGGTTTCGGTTTCTTCGCGGAAGTTGGTTTCGATGATGCCGGCACGGCCGCCGCCGTTGGCGCTGGCGTACGACAGGGCGACGTCACGGGCGGCGCCGGACTTGTCCTGGTACACGGCCACCAGGTGGGGCACGCCGCCGCCTTGGGCGTAGGTCGAGCGCACGGTATGGCCCGGGGCCTTGGGGGCGATCATGATGACGTCGATGTCTTCACGCGGCACCACTTGGCCGTAGTGCACGTTGAAGCCGTGGGCGAACGCCAGGGCGGCGCCGGGCTTGATGTTGGCATGCACGTCCTCGCGGTAGACCTTGGCGATGTTCTCGTCGGGCAGCAGCATCATGACGACGTCAGCGTTCTTGACGGCTTCAGCCACTTCCTGGACCTTCAGGCCGGCTTTGGCGGCCTTGCTCCACGAAGCGCCGTCCTTGCGCAGGCCGACCACGACGTTCACGCCGGAGTCGTTCAGGTTCTGGGCGTGGGCGTGGCCTTGCGAGCCGTAGCCGATGATGGCGACCGTACGGCCCTTGATGAGGGAGAGATCAGCATCTTTGTCGTAGAAAACTTTCATGGGGTGCTCCGATATTTATTTGGGAATCTGGTTCAAATCGAAAATACAAATGGGCTTTCACCGCGGCCAGAGTCGTCTGGCAAGGCGCGGCCGGCAAGGCGCCCGCCGTGCTACAGCTTCAATACTCGCTCACCGCGTCCAATCCCCGAAACCCCGGTACGAACGGTTTCCAGAATCGCACTGCGATCCAGCGCCTCGATGAAGGCGGAGATCTTTTCCTGCACACCGGTCAATTCGATGGTGTAGGACTTGTCGGTGACGTCGATGATGCGGCCGCGGAAAATGTCGGCCATGCGCTTCATTTCCTCGCGTTCCTTGCCGACCGCGCGCACCTTCACGAGCATGAGCTCGCGTTCGATGTGCGCCCCTTCGGTCAGGTCCACCACCTTGACCACGTCCACCAGGCGGTTCAGGTGCTTGGTGATCTGTTCGATCACTTCGTCCGAACCGGTGGTGACGATGGTCATGCGGGACAGCGTGTCGTCCTCGGTGGGCGCCACGGTCAAGGTTTCGATGTTGTAGCCGCGGGCCGAAAAAAGGCCGACCACGCGGGACAAGGCGCCGGGCTCGTTTTCGAGCAGGATGGAGATAACGTGTTTCATGGCGCCCTCTTACAGATCTTCCGAGCCGAGCAGCATCTCGGTCAGGCCGCGGCCGGCCTTGACCATCGGCCACACGTTCTCGGTCCGGTCGGTGATGAAGTCCAGGAAGACCAACCGCTTCTTGTGCTTGTTGAACGCTTCGCGCAGTGCCGGTTCGACGTCCGCCGGGCGCTCGATGCGCAGGCCGACGTGGCCGTAGGCCTCCGCTACCTTGACGAAGTCAGGCAGGGAATCCATGTAGGACTCGGAATAGCGCGAGCCGTAGTCGATCTGCTGCCACTGCCGCACCATGCCCAGGAAGCGATTGTTCAGGCATACGATCTTGGGCGTCAGATGATATTGCTGGCAGGTGGAGAGTTCCTGGATATTCATCTGGATGGAAGCCTCGCCGGTGATGACGGCGATGTCTTCTCCCGGATTGGCCATCTGCACGCCCATGGCGTAGGGCAGGCCCACGCCCATGGTGCCCAGGCCCCCGGAATTGATCCAGCGGCGCGGCGACCCGAAACGGTAGTACTGGGCCGCCCACATCTGGTGCTGGCCCACGTCGGAGGTGACGAAGGCATTGCCACCGGTCACTTCCCACAGTTTTTCCACCACGAACTGAGGCTTGATGACCTCATCCGAGTTGGTGTATTTCAGGCATTCCTTGCCGCGCCAGGTGTTGACCTGCTGCCACCACTTGGCCAGGGCCGGCGGCTTGCTTTCGGCCGCGCGGAACTGCGCCAGCATGTCGACCAGCACGTCCTTGACGTTGCCGACGATGGGCACGTCCACCCGCACCCGCTTGGAGATCGACGACGGGTCGATATCCACGTGGATGATCTTGCGCGGGTTTTGCGCGAAATGCTTGGGATTGCCGATGACGCGGTCGTCGAAGCGCGCGCCGATGGCCAGCAGCACGTCGCAGTGCTGCATCGCCATATTGGCTTCGTACGTGCCGTGCATGCCGGGCATGCCCAGGAAGCTGGGATGGCTGGCCGGCAAACCGCCCAGGCCCATCAGCGTATTGGTGCAAGGCGCGCCCAGCAGGTCGACCAGCTCGGCCAGTTCGGGCGCCGCGTCCGACAGAATGACGCCGCCGCCCGTGTAGATCATGGGACGTTCGGCCGCCAGCAGCATCTGCACGGCTTTCTTGATCTGGCCCTGGTGGCCCTTGGTCACCGGCGCATAGGAACGCATGGTGATTTCGCCCTTGGGCGGCGTGTACTTGCCCGGCGCCAGGGTGATGTCCTTGGGGATGTCGACCAGCACGGGACCGGGACGCCCGGTGCGCGCGATATAAAAGGCGCGGCGCAGCGTATCGGCCAGGTCCTTGACGTCCCGCACCAGGAAGTTGTGCTTCACGCAGGGGCGTGTGATGCCCACGGTATCGCATTCCTGGAAGGCGTCTTCACCGATCGCCGCGGTGGGCACCTGGCCGCTGATGATCACCATCGGAATGGAGTCCATATAGGCGGTGGCGATGCCGGTGACCGCGTTGGTCACGCCGGGGCCGCTGGTGACAATACAGACACCCGTCTTGTTCGACGAACGCGAATAGGCATCGGCCGCATGCACGGCAGCCTGTTCGTGGCGAACGAGGATGTGCTGGAACTTGTCCTGCTTGAAGATTGCGTCGTAGATGTAGAGCACCGCGCCGCCCGGGTATCCAAAGACGTGTTCCACGCCCTCGTCCGCGAGGCAACGCACGACGATGTCGGCGCCATTGAGTTCCATATTGTGTTCCTTTCCCTGTTTCCGGCCCAGCGTTCTGGAGTGCCTCGCCCGGATACGGCGGCGGCGGAACCCGATACCGGCTGCGGTAACACGATCGGCGCTTTGCGGTTCACGGAACCGCGCCACCCGAACGCCCTACCGATCCGGCACGCGTCCATCTAAAACGCAGTGCATGCGCCCACATGGGCGCCGGAGATCGAAATGGAAGCCTTGACTGCACGCTTTTGGCGCGGCCAATGGCAGGGTACTACTGGCGCTTGCTGCCGGTCGGTGGACCGGCGGTCTTGCTGACCATTCGACACCAGCCACAGATGGCGAGCCGGTGCGAGCGAGGGACTTTACCGTGTTTGCCCCGGCCCTGGCAAATCAATCGGGACCGGAAGCGTAAAAACGCCGCTCCAGCCGTAAAAATGCCACACAATTCGCCGCGCATTGCGGGGACATACCCCCCCAAAGCCGGCGCCACACTCTCTATACTTGACGCACCTTCACGCCCGGACCCGCCGCCCATGGATTTGCGCCTAACCAGCCTCCGCAAATTTCTCTACAGCCACTATTTTTTCGGCGGAGTACGGCAGGCCATCGGGATGCTGCTGCCGGTACTGATACTGGGCGTGCTGTTCGACCGCTACACCCTGGGCCTGGTGGCGACCTTCGGCGCCCAGTGCGTTTCCATCATCGACCAGCCCGGCGGACCGCAACGCCACCGCACAAATGAAATGCTGGGTGGCGCCCTGGTGGCGACCATCACGGTGATCATCACCGGTTTTGCCTCGACCCAGCCCCCCATCCTGTGGGTGGTGGTGACGCTGCAGTGCTTCGCCTATTCCATGCTGACCGTATTCGGCAAGCGCGGCGGCCTGATCGGTTTCGGCGGCCTGCTGGTGATGGCCTTGACCATGCATTCCCCCCTGCAGCCGGACGAAGTGCTGCTGCACGCGGCCGGCACCCTGGGCGGCGCCCTGTTCTACCTGGCGTTCAGCCTGACCTTCAGCCGCATGTTCTGGCTGCGCGAAGAACAGCAGGCCATGTCGGTGGCCCTGTTCGCCACCGCCGACTATATGGAGGCGCGCGCCGCCTTCTATGACGAAGCCGAGGACCTGGACACCTGCTACAGCACCGTGATCCAGCGCCAGTCCGCCATGACGGAAAAGCACCAGGCCGCGCGCGATATGGTGCTGCGCCAGTTGCCCCGCGGTAAAGGGGCGGGCGACGCGCGCCGTGTCATGGTGTGGAATATGTTCGTCGACATGCTGCAGTTGATGGACACGCTGTTCGCCACCCACACGGATTACGCCTACCTGCGGCGGGCTCTCGCCGGCAACGACCTGTTGCTGTTCATGCACGACTCGCTGATCAAGATGTCGCTGGAGATGAATCGCGTGGCCCTGGCCTTGTCCAGCAACGACAAGGTGCGCCGCCGCACCAGCATCAAGGCGGAGTTGCGGGCGATGGAGTACGAGATCGACCTGCTCAAGCAGCAGGGACTGAGCGAACGCGAACCCGAAACCCTGGCCGTGCTGATCCAGATCCAGCGCCGCCTGCGCAATGCCAGCCGCATCGTCGACCGCCTGGCCGACCACACCCAGGCCAGCCCCGACGCCATGCCTACCAGCGCCCTGCGCATCGACAAGTCGCTGACGCGCTTCATGACCCGCCAGGAATTCCGGGTCGGCATGCTGACCAGCAATCTGCGCCTGGACTCTCCCAATTTCCGCTATGCGCTGCGGGTCACGCTGGCCGCGTCGCTGGCGATGATCCTCACCGAACTCTGGGTGACCGAAGCGTTTTCGGCGCACAACTATTGGATCATCCTGACCATCGTCATCGTCATGAAGCCGGGTTTTGCGCTGACCCGCCAGCGTAATGGCTGGCGCTTGATGGGCACCCTGCTGGGCTGCCTGCTGGCGGCCGTCCTGCTGAATCTGACCGACAAGCCCGCCATTCTGTTCGGGGCCCTGCTGATCGCCTGCGTCATGGGCAACAGCCTGGTGCTGCTCAATTACATGGGCAGTGCGGTGTTCAACACCCTGTTCGTGGTCCTGGTCTTCCACTTCGTATCGCCGGGCACGGTGTCGATGGAGGTGATCGGGGAACGGGCCCTGGATACACTCATCGGATGCGGCGTGGCCCTGCTTTGCAGCTACGCCTTCCCCTGGTGGGAATCACGCTATATGGCCCCTCTTGCGCGCGCGGCCATCAACGCGAACCGCGACTATCTGAGCGCCGGGCTGCGCTATGCGGAAGTGCTGCGGCGCAAGCAGATGGCCAAGGCGGCCCAGGCCCCCGTCACCGCCGCGCTGGTGCAAGGGCCGCAGCCCGACGTGCCGCCGCAGCCGGACGAGGAGGAAGCCGACCTGAACTGGCGCCTGGCGCGCAAGAACGTGCACATTTCCTTCAGCAATTTCGCCGAAGCGTTCTACCGCATGATCAGCGAGCCGCGTTCACGCCAGCAGTTCGTGCCTGAGCTGAACAATCTGCTGATACAGAACCATATCCTGGCGTCGCAGACCACGGCCGCGGTGCCGACCTTGTCGACCCTGGCCGCGGAGCCGCCGGCGTCGGTCCAGGACACCCTGCAGGACATCGTGATCATGCTGGACCCGGCACGCCCGCCGGTGCCGCCGCTGCCGGAGCAATTGGATAACCAGGGCGACCTGGCCGCCCTGGCCTATCCGCTGAAGCTGATGGTCAAGGCGGGGCAGATGATCCGCCAGGAGAGCGGGGCGTTGGGGTGATGGGCGCGGGCTTGGCGGCGCCGCCCTTGCCCAGGAGCATGGCCGCGGCTGACTCAGGTCAGTACCAGGCCCCGCGCCTTGAATCGTTCACCCTTCCAGCTTGCGCCGGAACACCAGCTTGTCCGGCGTCGACGCGTCGGCTGCGTAGGCATAGCCTTCGCTGTCGAAACCTTGCAGCTTTTCCGGCGTGCCGGCCTTGTGGGTAATGGCGTAGCGCGCCATCAGGCCGCGCGCACGCTTGGCGTGGAAACTGATGATTTTCCACGCGCCGTTCTTCCAATCCTGGAACACGCATTGCACCACGCGGGCCTGCAGTGTCTTCAAGTCGACCGACTTGAAGTATTCCTCGGAAGCCAGGTTGACGATGATGGGCTTTTTGACATCGGCCTGGCGCTCGTTCAAGTATTCGGCAATGCTGGCGCCCCAGAAGTCGTACAGGCTCTTGCCGCGCTTGGTCTGGAGCCGCGTGCCCATTTCCAGGCGGTAAGGCTGCATCAGGTCCAAGGGCCGCAGCACGCCATATAGCCCACTGAGGATGCCCACATGTTCCTGCGCCCACGTCAGTTGGGCGGGCGTCAGCGTGTCGGCCTGCAGGCCTTCGTAGACGTCGCCGTTGAAGGCCAGGATGGCCTGGCGCGAATTGGCCTGGGTGAACTTGGGCTTCCACTCGGCGTAGCGCCGCACGTTCAGCTCGGACAGCGCCGCGCTCAGCGTCATCAGCGCGGCGATATCGTCGGCCGATTTGGTCTTGAGCACCTTGATCAGCTCGGCGGCCTGGTCGACGAACAGCGGTTGGGTGTGTTCCTGGACCTGAACCGGGGTGTCATAGTCCAGCTTCTTGGCAGGGGACAGCAGATACAGCATGGAATCAGGTTCCTTTCTCTTGATATTGGATATTCAGCGTGGTGGCGTGGCGCCGCGGGGCTCGGTCCGTGGTTTGAGCCGGGCCCGACAGGTCTTTACGGCAAGGCGATACCCTGCTCGAACGGCCAACGCCGTGAGCGCGGGCGAAGCCGGATGTCGATCAACGGGCGGTCCAGCCGCCGTCGACCGAGATGGTGGTCCCGGTCACCTGTTCGGCCGCGGGCGAAGCCAGGTAGACCGCGGTGCCGCCCAGTTGCTCCGGCGTGACGAACTGCAGCGACGGCTGCTTCTCGCCCAGCAGTTCGCGCGCGGCTTCGTCCTGGCTGATGCCTTTCTGGGCAGAGATGGCGCTGATCTGCTTTTCCACCAGGGCGGTGCGCACCCAGCCCGGGCAGATGGCGTTGGCCGTGATGCCCTGCCCCGCCGTCTCCAGCGCCGTCACCTTGGTCAGCCCCACCACGCCGTGCTTGGCGGCGACGTAAGCCGACTTGTTGGCCGAACCGACCAGACCGTGGGCGGACGCGATGTTGATGATGCGGCCCCAGCCTTGCTTCTTCATATGCGGCAAGGCGGCGGCCGTACCGTGGAAGACGGCCGACAGGTTCAGCGCGATGATGGCGTCCCAGCGTTCGGCGGGGAAATCCTCGATCAGCGAGGTGTGCTGGATGCCGGCGTTGTTGACGATGATGTCGATGCGGCCGAGCTGCTTGACGGTGTTTTCGACCAGGCCGCGCACGGCGTCGCCGCGGCTCAGGTCGGCGCCGTCGTACAGCGCTTTGACGCCGTGGGCCAGGGCCAGGCCGGCACGGGTCTTCTCGATATCGGCGGCGTCGCCGAAGCCGTTCAACACCACATCCGCCCCTTGCGCGGCCAGCGCCGTGGCGATCCCCAGGCCGATGCCGCTGGTGGATCCGGTGACGACCGCTACTTTTCCTTTGAGCATGAAGATTCTCCTAACCGCGTAAGGGGATGATGAAGGGGGGACCGCCGGCCCGCCGGGCGCTTGGCTCGTAGACGGTAGCGCGGTCGGGCGACGCCGGGATCAGTCCGCCGCCGCTTCGGGAGTGTAGCCGCGTCGCGCCCGCGCGCGCATGCGCATGCGTTCGAGCACCTTCAGCCACACCGGGACGATGGCCATGGACACCGCCACCACCACCGAAATCAGGTCACGGTGGGGAACCGTCAGCAGACTGTTATCCACGGCTTCGTTGAAAATCGCGAAGCCGAACTCCCCGCCCTGCGCCAGGCCGATGGCAAACGGCAGGCGATGGTAGGACGGCAGGCCGGTCCAGCGCGCGATGCCATACAGAATCAGGCCTTTGATCACCAGCAGGCCGACGACGCTCAGCACCACGAACAGCCAGTGATGACGCAGGACCTCGAGGTTGATGACCATGCCGATGGACAGGAAGAACAGGCCCAGCAGCAGGCCCTTGAAGGGTTCGATACTCTCTTCCATGCTTTCGCGATAGCGCGACTTCGCCAACACGACGCCTACCAGGAAGCCCCCCAGGCCGGCGGACAAGCCCGCATGGTCGAACAGTTGGGCCGTCCCGATCACCACCAGCAGCGTGGCAGCCGTGAAGAGTTCCTTGAGCTGCGCCCGCTCGGCCCAACCCAACACGCGCAGGCCGCGGCCCAGGACCACCACCGCGACGCCGATCAGGCCTTCCATGAAGGATGGCGCGCGCGTGCCGCCACCGCCGATGACGCCCACCGCGACGAGGACGGGAATGGCGGCCATGTCCTGCCACAGCAGAATGCCGACGGCCGTGCGGCCCATGGGGGTGCGGCTGAGATCGCGCTCATCGAGCAGGCGCATGGCGACGGCCGTGGAGGACAGCGACAGCGCCAGGCTGCAAAGAATGGCGCCGGCCCAGGACATTCCGATCAGATGGCGCAGCGCGCCGCCCAGGAGTAATGTCAATGCGGCGGCACTGACGAACATTTGCAGCGCGCCGATGCCGAAGACCTCGCGCCGCATGGCCCACAAGCGGGCGGGCGCCATCTCCAGGCCGATCACGAACAGCATCATGACTACGCCCAGCTGGGAGATATTGGAGATAGCCGGAACGTCCTGGACCAGGCCCAGGCAATAAGGCCCGATCAGGATGCCCGCCAACAGATAACCCGGAATCGCGCCCAAGCCGAGCAACTGCGTCAGAGGCACGCAGATCACGGCGGACAGCAAGAGGATGATGACGATTTCCATGCGGGCATCCTGGCGGCGGGGGCACTAAGAGTCGCATTCTGACAAGAAATTACCCGAGCGGGTGAAGCCCGTTGCGCGGCGATTCAACAACTTTTCGAATGGCTAGCTAAATTTCCGAAATGTCTGCTAGAATGGCGAGCTTTGCTGCTCCACGCACATTTCAGGTGTCAAATCTGACTGGCGTTGGGTACCCGAAAGGGAGTTGAGTTCTTCTTGAAGATGATCTTGGCTGGTGGCAAAACGATAGCCTCGATTCGACCACGGGGTTATTGAAGGCGGTACCCCGGAGAGGTGGCAGAGTGGTCGAATGTACCTGACTCGAAATCAGGCGTACGGTATCCCCGTACCGTGGGTTCGAATCCCACCCTCTCCGCCAAATACTGAAAGCCCCTGACTTGCGTCAGGGGCTTTTTCTTTGCGTGCATCCATGGGATCCGATGTTATCGGGAACCATATTGACCCATAAACGGATCGTTGTTCATTTCCCCAAAACGGTCGGAATGGTAGTTGGCGCTTGCGTATGGATTTTGCATGCCAGTGCTTGTGCTGGAACTAGCACGCGTGCTGTTGGTAGGACTGGTGCAACCTACGAGCAAGAGCGCCAGCGCAACGCTGGCGATGACACAGACTTTCATGGAGACCTCCGCAATCGTGCACCGGAGATGTGGCTGCTGGCAGATCCAGCGCCGTCTCGACACCCGGCTCCGGTTTGCTCACTCGCGCCGGATGCCAGCGCGAGATGGCCAAGCGGCGCGACGTTTCGTCGCAAATGGGATGGCCGCCAAAAAGCCTACTCCGCCAAGTGGGGGAAGTCCAACAACCCTTGCCCATGCGGGCGTACCTCGTCATTAAGTACATACCTGAAAGTATGATTTCCGCAGGCTGCCGTAGGTTGGGATCACGGTCGCAGTCCGGCTGTCCCGCAAATGCACAAAGCCCCTGACTCGCGTCAGGGGCTCTTTTTCCTATCCGAGTAGCCAGATTAAAACTGGTACTTGACCTGCATATCCACCGTGCGGCCACGGCCGTAATAGCAGTAGAAGTCGCAACCGCTGACATAGTTCTTGTCGGTCAGGTTGCGAACGTTGAGTTGCACCGACCAGTTGCGGTTGATCTCGTACAAGCCCATCACATCCAGCAGCGTGAAACTGCCAATCTTCTCGTCCGGGTAGTAGGTTTCATCCACGGTAGAACCGTTGTAGCGGATACCCGCCGCCAAAGTCAGGGCTTGGGAGCTGGGCAGGACCAGGCGGTGGCTGACCCAGGCACTGAACTGATGCTTGGGGATCAAGGGCACACGCACGGTCTGGTCGGAACTGATGTCCTGGCGCGCATGGTTGTGCGTATAAGCCAACTTCAAATTGGTTGCCTTGCCAATGCGCAGATCCGTCGACAACTCGATGCCCTGGTTGGTGCGCTTGCCAATCTGCGTCTGGATATTGGTCGCATCCGCCGCCAACGCATTTTTCTCTTCCAGATCGAAATACGCCAAGGTCGCGGTGCCGTTGAGCCAATCCGGATTGAACTTCAGACCCACTTCCCGCTGCTTGCCTTCATACGGCTTGTAGCCTCGGCCATAACCGTCCGAACCCGCCACCGGTTGGAACGATTCGGTGTAATTGAAGTACGGCGACACGCCAAAGTCGCTGATGTACATGGCGCCGAAGTTATGGCTGTTGTGGCTGACGTCGTAATCGGCTTTCGTGCCGGAGGACAAGCTGTCACCCTCGGCCTTATCGTGACGGATGCCACCGGTGAAGAGCCATTTGCTCCCCACTTTCACCTGCGAATTGAAATACGCGCCCAGCTGCCGCGTCTTCAAGTTGTAGGGCGTCCCGCTGACGTCGAAAGGCGCGCCGTACACGGGGTTGAACATGTCGATATTGGGAACGAAGCCGAAGCCGTTGTTGTCCCCATCCGTCTTGGAATGCAGGTAGTCGAAGCCGACCGTGGGAATCCACTCTACGTCGCCCAAGTTGATCTTGCCCTTGACGCGATTGTCGATGTAGTTGTTATTGGTATCACCGTTGGTGTAGCTATATCCGCGCAGCGCCTGGCGGTTGCCGTCCGAACCGTAGGCGAATGTGTTCTGCTGGTCTATGTCCAGACGCGTGAACTTGTAGTTCTGCGTGAATTCCCAACCATCGGCAAACTCGTGGCGGAACAGCCAACCCGCGCTGACCTGCGTGCGCCGCAGATAATCGGAGTATGGCTCACCCAAATTGGTGGTCCGGCCAATGCGGCCATAGGGCGTGCCGATGAGAGAGCCATACGCGGGCATGAAACCATTGGTCGGCGTGCCGTTCTCACGCTGAATGCTGGTCAGCAGCGTCAGGGAAGTACGGTCGCTGAAATCCATCGTGACGCTGGGCGCCAGATAGAAAGTCTGCATGTCGGTATGCCGCTGCTGCCCGTCTTCCTCACGGGCCAGTCCAACGATGCGGTAGTACACCGATCCGCTTTCATTGGCGATACCGTTGTAGTCGACGCTCAAGCCACGTCGACTGTTATTACCCACCTCGGCTGCCATGCTGAAGGCTTCTTCCTTGTGCGGCCGCTTGGTCACCAGGTTGACCACGCCCCCCACCGCCGATGCGCCAAAAATACTCGAGTCGGCCCCCTTCACCACTTCCACCGACTCGACGCCAAAGATTTCGGGTTTCCATACGAAAAACCCATTGGGCGTCGTAGGGGTCCCATCCAGCGATGTCGAAGCATCGAAGCCGCGGATCTTGAACCAGTCGACCTTGTTGTCGCCGCCAAAGGGCTCGCTCACGATACCGGCCTGGTATTGCAAAGCCTGGTCCAGCCTGCGCGCGCCCTTTTCCTGGATGGATTCCTGGCTGATCACGAAATTCGAGCCGGGCGACAGGAAGTCCAGGCTTTGCAGTGCATCCACCGTCCCGACGACGCTCACTGCGCTCATCTCCTGCACTGGCGCATCGGAGGACGCTTGCTGGGCATGGACGGAGCAAGTCAGGCCAAAAGCCCCCAAGACGGCGGCGTTGATCGCGGTGAGGTAGGTGCGCATGAGATCGGGTTTCATGAAAATGAAAGAAAACAGGCCCCGATGGTAATGGAACCTATTCTCACAAACAAACAATTTGTATCCACTTTGCGACGTTTTCACCACATAGCGCATATGTCCTGGGGCAATAGCGTGGTCCCGGGAGGGCCTGAAGCCTGCGTTAGTACGGCAGCCTCGAACTGGATGCGCATGCCAACGCGCCGCGGGGCCTAAGCGCCTGCTCCGCGCCCCGGAGCGTGAAACGCATAGCGCGTGGCTGAAAGAAGATTTGCGTGACGTCAGTTGACTCCGCCGATCCAAATGAATAGCGTAGCTGGCTCCGAACCTGCCCTGGGCAGGCTCTGCTTTATGTGCGGGAGCTTGAATGAGGGCCCTGAAGGTGTCTGTTCTATGCGCGCTGGGCGGCGCGATGCTGTTTGCTGGAATCGCCCTGTTGTTCAGCGGGGGCGACGTGGTGTCAGGCGTGGCCGCAGCCGTCCTGGGGTTGGTACTCGGCTTGTTGGCCGCGCCGGAATTCCAACCCGGCGCCTTTCGGCACGCTGCGCTGTATCAGTGCGTATGCGGCGCGGTGGCCGGCGGGCTGATCGGCGGATGGCTCACGCAAAGCATTGAAACGGGCCTGCTCGCGGCCGGGATCGGCGCCCTGCTCGGCTGGCTGGCACCCCGATGGCTGCATCACGTGCAAGGACCTTAGCACGTACCGCCATTTGACTACGCGGGCGCCGCCATGCCAGGAATGCCAGCAATGACTTCGCGGGTTCGCGCAATGGCGGCGCCGAGGGGATCAGTCTCGCCAAGTAGATCGAACGTGCCGTTCAAGGCGAAGAAACAATGGCCATGCACCAAGGCAAACACCGAACGCGCCAATTCTGGCCCTTCAGCCTTGCGCTTAGCGGGTAGCGCGGCGGTGACTTCGTTGATCAGAATGTCTATCACGGCGGCCAGCTTGTCAGCATAGAACGCCGGCAACGCCACATCGCTCGGGAGACGGAAGTCATATAGCGATGCCCAGGCGTGCCGATGGCTGGCCGCGAAATCGAAATAAACAGCGACGGCCTGCTCCAGCCGGGCCATTGGGGTCGCCTCGCTCGCGCCATCCAACTTCGCCACCAACGCCGCCCGCCACAGATCCAACGTCCGCCCATTGATCGCCAAGATCAGGCCATCGTAATTGCCGAATACGTTGTACAGCGTGCCGACGGAATAGCCGATCCGCTTGGCCACTTCGCGGGCGGAGAACTTGGCGAAGCCGACCTCGGACAGCAACGAGTGCCCCTCGGCGACGATGAGTTCGGCAAGTTCTTCACGCGTGTGGTCGGATCGGCGGCTCATAAGGTGGACGTACAGGGTAGTTCAGGGGCCTGGGCCGCCAATTCCCACAAGATAAAGACAAAATTGAACACTGTCCAATACTTTATTGATCACTGATCAAAATTTTATTGAACACTGATCAATTTCGTGTCACTATCCACTCCGCAAGTCAGAATCGGCATCTCCTGGAAGAGACGCCGGAAGCACACAATACGCCCCGTCGCCTTGAGGAAGAGAGCACAATGTCCCCCTCCCCCCATTTCTCCTTGCTAGGCAAACGCCGTCTCGGCCCGCTCTTCGTCGTCCAGTTCCTGGGGGCCTTCAACGACAACCTGTTGAAGTACGCCCTGCTGTTCCTGGCCAACTTCGGACTGTATGCCGCCGACCCGGCGCGCGCCAAGATGTTGGCCACCGTTGCCACCGGCCTGTTCATTCTCCCCTACTTCCTCTTTTCCGCCTTAGCCGGACAACTGGCCGACCGCTACGACAAGGCGCGCTTGATCCGCTGGGTCAAGGCCGCGGAGATCGCGATCATGATGTTGGCGATGGCCGGTTTCTGGTTGCTGTCCGTGCCGCTGCTGCTGGCCGCGTTGTTCTGCATGGGCCTGCATTCGACCCTGTTCGGCCCGGTCAAATACTCGATCCTGCCCCAGCAACTGGCGGAAAACGAGATCATGGGCGGCACCGGCCTGATCGAGGCGGGCACCTTCCTCGCCATCCTCGCCGGGCAACTGCTGGCCGGCGTCATCGACATTCACCAAGCCAGCATCGTATTGATCGCCCTGGCCGTGCTCGGCTTCGTGGCAAGCCTTGCCGTCCCCAAAGCACCGCCCATCGGCGCGCACCAGCCTATCGACTGGAACGTGTTCAAGAGCACCTGGGCCATACTCTCGATCGCGCGTCGTACACGCGGCGTGTGGCTGGCCATACTCGGCATCAGCTGGCTGTTCGCGGCGGGCGCCGTCCTGGTTTCGCAATTCGCCCCACTGGTTTCGGACAGGTTGGCCAGCTCGCAGGACGTCGCGACCCTGTTCCTGATCGTCTTCTCGCTGGCGATCGCCGCAGGCTCCATCGTCGTCAATCGCCTGCAGAAAGGTGAAGTCTCCGCCCGCTACGTGCCGATTTCGGCGCTGGCGATGGCCTTGGGCCTGATCGACTTGTGGCTCTCCACGGGCAGCTTCGTGGCGCAGACCGCCAACGCCACGATGGGCCAATTCCTGGCGACGTCCGGCGCGATCCGCATTCTCGTGGACCTGGCCGTCGTCGCCTTTGCCGGCGGCATGTTCGTCGTGCCGCTTTACGCCATCATGCAGGTCATGAGCCCGCCCGAGGAATGCTCGCGCGTCGTGGCGGCCAATAATATCGTCAACGCCGGCGTCACCGTCGTTGCGGTGCTCGTGGTCGCGGCGCTGCTGGCGGCGAAGGTCGATATTCCGGGCATTATCGGCGTGCTGGGCTTCGCCACCCTGATCGTCGCGGTGGTCTCCATCTGGCTGCTGCCGGAGACGCTGTTCAAGGACGTGATGCGCCTGATTCTGCGGGTGATCTATCGCGTGGAGGTCAAAGGACTGGAAAACATGCCGCGACCGGGCGAACGCGCCGTCGTGGTGGTCAACCACATCTCCTTGCTCGATGGCCTGCTGCTGGGCGCCTTCCTGCCCGGCAAGCCGACCTTCGCGGTCAATACGACCATTGCCCAGTCCTGGTGGATCAAGCCTTTCCTCAAATTGTTCAAGGCCTTTCCCGTCGATCCGACCAATCCGATGTCGACCAAGGCGATGATCAAGACGGTGCGCGAGGGCAACACACTGGTGATCTTCCCTGAAGGGCGCATCACCGTCACCGGCGCGCTGATGAAGGTGTTCGATGGCCCCGGCATGGTGGCCGACAAGTCCGACGCGCCCATCATTCCCGTGCGCCTGGACGGCCCGCAGTACACGCCGTTCAGCTATCTCAAGGGCAAGGTGCGGTCGCGCTGGTTCCCCAAGATCAGCCTGACCGTGCTGGCACCACGCCGCTTCCAGATCGAGGAAGGGCTGACCGCGCGCCAGCACCGCGAAGCCGCCGGCCGCCGCCTGTATGACGAGATGAGCGACATGCTGTTCTCGACCTCGGGCACCCACACCACCTTGTTCGATGCGCTGTGCGAAGCGCGGGCCGTCCATGGCGGCAAGGCGAAAGTCCTGGAGGACGTCAAGCGCAAACCCCTGACCTACGACCGCCTGATCGTCGGCGCGCAACTCCTGGGCAAGCGCCTGGCGGCGCAGACCCAGCCCGGCGAGGCAGTGGCCATCATGCTGCCCAATATCAACGGCGCGGTGGTCGCCTTCTTCGCGGCGCAGGCAAGCGGCCGCGTCCCGGCCATGCTCAATTTCACCGCCGGTCTGACCAATATGCGGTCGGCTTGCACCACCGCGCGGATACGCACTTTGGTTACCGCACGGGCCTTCGTCGAACAAGGCGGCCTCGGAGAAACCGTCGCCGCGCTGGAAAGCGACGGCATACGAGTGATGTGGCTGGAAGACCTGGCCGCCAGCATCGGCGGTATCGAGAAGATGTGGGCATTGTTGACGGCAAGGCGCGCGGCAGCCCGTCACGCAAAGCGCCACATCAGTCCCGATGCGCCGGCGGCGATCCTGTTCACGTCGGGTTCGGAAGGCACCCCCAAAGCCGTGGTGCTGTCGCATCGCAACCTGCTGTCGAACTGCGCGCAACTGGCGTCCCGCGTCGATTACAACGCCAGCGATGTCATATTGAATGCGCTGCCCATCTTCCACAGCTTCGGCCTGACCGGCGGCACCTTGCTGCCGCTGCTCAACGGCATCCGTACGGTGATGTATCCCAGCCCGCTGCATTACAGCATGGTGCCGGCGCTCGCCTACGATGCCAACGCCACCGTCCTGTTCGGCACCGACACATTCCTGGCGGGCTATGCGCGCATGGCGCACGGCTACGATTTCTATTCAGTGCGTTATATCTTCGCCGGCGCCGAAAAGGTGCGTGAGGAAACGCACAAGGCCTATGCCGAGAAATTCGGCCTGCGCATCCTGGAAGGCTACGGCGCCACCGAATGCGCGCCGGTAATCGCGGTGAATACCCCCATGCACTTCCGCGTGGGAACGGTGGGACGTCTGCTGCCTGGTATCGAGACACGGCTCGAAGCGGTTCCAGGCATAGTCGAAGGACAACGCCTCTACGTGCGCGGTCCCAACGTCATGGCGGGGTATATGTTGGCGGACGCACCGGGCGTATTGAAACCGCCGGCCGATGGTTGGCACGACACCGGCGATATCGTCACCCTGGACAGTTCCGGCTTCATCACCATCCGTGGCCGTGCCAAGCGTTTCGCCAAGATCGGCGGCGAAATGATCAGCCTGCCCGCTGTCGAAAACAATGCCACCGCATGCTGGCCTGGTTTCGAACATGCGGTGGTTACGCGTCCCGATCCCAAGAAGGGCGAAACGCTGGTGCTGTTTACCACCGCCCCCGAGGCGAATGCCAAAGCCTTGCAGCAATGGGGCCGTGCACACGGCGCCACCGAATTGATGACGCCGCGCGACATTCGTATCGTGGACCGCCTGCCCGTTCTAGGCACTGGCAAGGTCGACTACGTCACCCTGTCCGCCATGGCGGCGCAGGCGCCAGCGCAGGTCGACGCGGAAGAGACAGAAGCGGAAGAGGCGTAAAGCATGTGATCCGCGCGCGGCCAGGCGGACCACAAACCGCCTGGGCCGCGACCTCCGCAGCCCAGGCGGCCGAAGCGGCAGCCGCGATCCAATATGAACGTCCCGTTTACTGCCGTATCCCTTCCGCCTGGATATGCAGCACGGTGTCGGTCTTGAAACCGTATTCCTTGCCAAATCCCACGCCATACGCATCGCGGTCGAAATGCCCGGTGGATTCCGTGCCGCAGACTTCCTTCTTCAATACCGGATTCTCATAGCACTTGAAGGAAACGATATCCAGCGTCAACGGATGCGTCACGCCGTGCAAGGTGAATTGTCCCCGCGCGCTGACCGGTTTGCCGTCCTTGAAGCTGACGTCCTGGCTCTTGAAGGTGGCCGTGGGGAATTTGGCGATGTCGAAAAACATATCGGAACGCAAGTGCTTATCCAGTTCGTCATGGCCGATATCCACGGACGCCATATCGATGGTGACGTCGATACTGCCCTGGCCCGCCTTGGCATCGAGCACCACGGTGCCGCTGGTTTTCTTGAATTTTCCGCGCCAGATGGATGCGCCATTGAAATGGTCAGCCTCGAAGCTGGGATAGGTATGATCCGGGTCCAGTTGATAAGTGACCGGCTCGGCGTGTGCAAGCGTGGTCATGGCGAACGCGCCCAACAGGCTGGCATACAACTTCTTCATTTTGACTCCCGTCTATCTGCTAAGCATGTCGCCCGGACGTGCACCGACGCCGCGCCAAGCTGACTCGTAGATTAACGCAAGCCCATGGCAACGCGACGACGCTCGATCCCTGCCGCAGAACGCTCCAGCCATCGCGGACACACCGGCTTATAGCAAGCCAGCCCGATTAGCGTTTTTCCGTGTCCGGCTCAGGCGTCTCGCCCAGCACCCGCTGGTTGCGGCGCTGAATCAATTCCAGGGTGGAATCGGTCGCCCCCGGTCCCGGTACGTACCGGATATCCCGGAGCGACAAAGGGCGCCCGTCCCCGGTGTGCACGGTCATTTTCTCCACCGGCTGCCCGGTCCCATCCTCGACCAGTTCCAGACGCTGCTGGCATGTTTCATCCAGCCAATCGTCGCCCCACTGCTTCAAGGTCACCAGCACCGGGAATAGCGCCTCGCCTTTGGGCGTCAAGCGATAACCCTCGGTATTCGCCCGCCCCTCAAGCGGAAACCGCTCGACGATGCCCAATTCGATCAGCCGCTCGAAGCGCGAAGTCAGAACATTGCGCGCAATACCCAGATGACTCTGGAATTCGTCGAAGCGAGTCGTGCCCTGGCCGCACTCGCGCACGATGAGCAGGCTCCACCACTCGCCGACCTCTTCGAGGGCGCGGGCGATCGAGCAATTCATGCCAGTAAAGCGTTTTCGGTACATGGCGTTTTTTTACCACCCCAGGTTTCATGACACAACTTTCCACGAAAATCAGTTGCGTGACGAAACTCTAATCGATATAGTTTCGTCACGCAACTTATTGTGCGTCAGCACAAAGGACCTCTTTCATGGACCGCCGCCTTCTCATCCTGGCCCTGGGCATGTTCGCCCTGGGCACCGATAGTTTCGTCGTGGCCGGCATCCTGCCCCAGCTTGCCCATGCCTATGGCGTGAGCATCGGCGCCGCCGGGCAGATGACCACCGCCTATGCCATCACCTACGCCCTGCTGGCGCCGACGATCGCGGCGCTGGCGGCGGCAGTCCCCCGCAAGCGCTTGATGCTGGCCGGACTATCCGTCTTCGTTTTGGCCAACCTGGCCACGGCATTCGCGCCGACCCTGGGCCTGGCGCTGCTGACGCGCGTGCTCGCCGGCCTGGGCGCCGCCATGTTTTCCCCCACGGCCACGGGCGCGGGCACGATGCTGGTGCCGCCACAACGCCGCGGCTACGCGCTGTCCATCATCATCGCGGGTCTGACCGCGGCCACGGCGCTGGGCTCACCCATCGGCGCCTTGATCGGCGGTTTGGGAGACTGGCGCTGGACCATGGCCTTCGTTTCCCTGCTCGGCGCGGTAGCCGCCATAGGCGTCTGGACCCTGCTGCCGGAACTGCCCCTGCCGCCGGCCGTGACCTTGCGCCAGCGCCTGGCACCGCTGGCCGACCGCCGCGTCGGCCTGACGCTGATCACCACACTGGTCGCGATGAGTGGCATCTTCACCGTCTACACCTACTTCTCCGTTGTCTTCAAGGATGCCATCGGCGGCAGCACCGCCATGCTGGGCATGCTGCTGGTCGTCTGGGGCGCGGCGGGCACCGCGACGAATCTGATCGCCGGCCGCCTGATCGACAGGGTGGGATCGCGCAAGGTGTTGTTGACCATGCTGACGGTGCTGGTCATCGATATCGCCCTGCTGCCCTGGACGGCGGACAATCCCTGGACAGCGGCGCTGGCTATCGCGCTGTGGGGCGGCGCGGGCTGGGGCTTGCTGGTGCCCCAGCAACATCGGCTGGTCACGCTTGCACCCAGCATCGCCCCGGTACTCCTGGGCCTGAATACGGCGTGTACCTATATAGGCGTGTCAGCGGCCGGCGTCATCGGCGCGGGCGCGATCGGCACCTTGGGCGTGCACTATCTGACCTACGTCGCGACCGGTCTGCTCGCCGCCTCGTTCGTCCTTGCCGAACTCGCCGCACGCCGCATCGCAGCCCACAACCGTAGGCAACAGCCAGCGCCCGCCGCCGTCGCCACCTGATGCCTATTAACAACAATTAATGATCAGCAAGAATGTAAACTTCGGGCCAGATTAAACGGATAATGCGGGCGCAGCGCGCAAGCGGGTTATCCGTTTATGCGGATGTCAACTCGGCTGTTTATGCTTGCCGGCTGCCATCGTGCTGATATCCGCAAAGTCGGCCTCACGCACCGGCCCCCTCCAGGGGGCCTTGTTGCTTCAAGGGCCACACGCACAGAGACCAACCAGGAAAAAGAGAAGTATTTCGTGGGCCTGATATCCATAGAGTTCGGCTTGGGATTCCCCATTTTCTTTCTCCTGTATTGGGTCTTCCGTCCACGCCCCGACATCCAGAACATATTGCTGACCCTGGCCAGCCTGCTGCTGTTGGGTTATTACGGCTCTGGCCGGATGCTCGCCTGCGTCGTCGTTTTCACGGTGCTGGTTTATCTGTTGACCAAGGCCATGCAGGCCAGCTCCTCGGCCCGTGCGCGCAAAGCGTGGTTGATCGCCGGCGTGGGGCTCGCGGTCCTGAACCTGGCTTTCTGGAAATACGCGGAACACTGGCGCGGACCTTTCGCCGAACTGCTGGCGCAGCAGGGCCTGGGTATCGACCTGCAAAACCAGTGGCTGCTGCCGTTGGGCCTGTCGTATTACACCTTCCAGGGCATCAGCTATCTGGTCGCCTGCTACCGCGGTGATATCGACGTGACGCAGCGGCTGAGCCTGGTGGATCTGCTCGGCCACTTCGGCCTGTTCCTGACGGTCACAGCCGGCCCTATCCACCGCGCCACCCCCACCAAGCATCTGACGGACTACAGCGATGCGCCTTGCAGTGCGCTGGACCAGATCAAGACCCGCGAGCCGCGGCACATCATTGCGCCAACCTTTGCGCTGTGCCTGATCCTCGCCGGCCTGGCCAAGAAATGGTGGTTATCCGGCTGGCTGGCCTCACATGTGGTGACACCGGTTTTCGCCAATCCGTCGCAATACCACTCTCTGGATATCTTCGCCGCGATCCAGGGATATACCTTGCAGCTGTTCTTCGATTTCTCCGGCTATAGCGATCTGGTCGTCGGCATGGCCTTGTTGCTGGGCCTGCGCCTGCCGGTCAATTTCCGCGCCCCCTTGCTGGCGCATAATCTGCGCGAATTCTGGAGCCGCTGGCACATCAGCCTTTCCACCTGGATCCGCGACCATATCTACCTGCCCATGGGCGGCAGCCGCAGCGGCTTTGTGCGGACCCAGATCAATTTGCTAATCGCCATGGGATTATCCGGCGCCTGGCATGGCTACGGCTGGAAATTCGCCCTATGGGGCTTGCTGCATGGGGCCGGGCTGGTGCTGCTGAATATCGGCGACCACGTGCTGGCCCTGTTTCCGGGATGGCGTGGCAGCGGACGCAAACGCGATTTCATCGCCAGCCTGGGTTTACCGGCGCGGGTGCTGTCGGTATTCCTGACCGTGCAGTTCGTCTGCTTCTGCTTCGTTCTATTTCCCATCCAGGACCTGAGCGAAGTCACGCAGATATACGGGGCGCTGGTGCACAACTTCCACGACATCCGCATCGGCCCCTGGACGCTGCCCGTGCTGATGGCCATGCTGCTGCTGTGGCTGGCTTATCCCAAACTACGTCGCCTGCCTGAAACCTGCGCGGCCGCCTTGACGCATTTTCCCGCCCTGCTGCGTCCGGCCTTGATATTCGCCGGCTTCGTCCTGATCGTGCTGCTGGCGCCCTCTGGCATCCCCGGCTTCATGTATGCCAACTTCTGACTTCACCATGGCATCCTCGCGCACCCGAGCCCTGTCTACCCTGGTTTCACTGATTTTCCTGGCGTTGGCTTCGCTGTGGCTGATGCAAAGCCCCATCGGTATTTATTATCAGCAGACCTATCACCGTGGTTATCCGCTGGCCGTCCTGGAAGAAAGCGAGATCTGGAAATCCGGCCAACGGATTTGGGCCGGACTCAATGGCGCCGTCGACGACGCCAGCAAATCGCTGGATGCAGACTCCGTCAAACTGACCGACAACGCCAATCAGAAATTCGTGCTGACCGAGGATTTCTACGAGCGCGAACGCCAGGCCAAGGTGGAAGAGGAAAACCAGCGCCGCGCCGCCGCTGAATTACTGGCGCGGCGGAAACAGGAAGCCGAAGCGAGCAGACTGGCCGACGAAGCCCGCCTGCGCCAGGAACGAGCCGCACAGCAAGCCCAAGCAGCCGCACAAGAAGCCGCGCTGGACGAACGCACCCGGGCCTTGGCCCTGGAGGCGCAGCAGCGGGCCGAAGAACAACGGCGCGCGAATTATCTGATGATCGCCCCGCCCAGCAAGGTCTTCATGGCCGGAGACTCCCTGATGCAGGGCATCGCACCCCATCTGCTGCGCACGCTGAAAACGCAATACGGCATCGAGGGCGTCGACCTGAGCAAGCAGAGTACGGGCCTGTCCTATCCAAGCGCCTTCAATTGGCCGGAGACGATTTCCCGCACCATCCTCAAGGACCCCGGCATACGGCTGCTGGTCATCATGCTCGGGCCCAACGATCCTTGGGATATGCCGGATCCCGCCATCAAGGGCGGCAAGTTTCTTCGCTTCAAGACGCCGGAATGGGAAACGGTCTATCGGCAGCGTATCGCCGGCATCATTCAGTCCAATGCGGTCCATGGTGTCAGCACGCTATGGATAGGCGCCCCCGGCATGAAATCCAGCAAGCTGGACGGCCAGATGATCTGGCTGATGCAAATCGTGCAGGACGAGGTGGAAAAACAAGGAGCCGTCTTCGTGGACACTCGCCATCTGCTGCCCGGCGACAACGCCGGTTACAGCGATTCCATCATCGTCGACGGCAAGAGCACGAAAATGCGCAGTGGCGACGGCGTCCATTTCTCCGTCGCCGGCCAGAAATACCTGGCGCAACGGATTTTAGATAAGCTTCACCTGCCGCCGCCAGTTTCATCACAGTGAGTTCCATGCCTTCGATGCCCCGTCCTCGTACCTTTCTTGCCGCCCTGATGCTGGGGGCCGGACTGCTGGCGCTCACGCCCGCCGCGCGGGCCAATGCGCTGTATGACTATGGCGACAGGAACGCGGCACGCATCGTCTCCCTGCTGCATGGCGCGCCTGGGCAAAGCGTTTTCCACATGGTGCAGATCGGCGATTCGCACACGGCGGGCGACTATTTCACCGACTATCTGCGCACCCAGTTGCAACAACGCCTGGGCGACGGCGGCATAGGCTGGGCCATGCCGATGTATGCCAGCGGCCAACGCCTGGCCCGTGTGGGTTACGAAACAGAAGGCTGGGAACTGCTCAATAGCCGCAATGCCGGTGAAGCCGATTATCCCTTCGGCGGCATGATCGCGCGCGGCACCGGCGTGGGCGGACAACTGACCCTCAAGACAAAGGCGGACGACAGCCCGCAGCAGAACGTCACCGCGCTGATCAGCCAGGCCGCGGGCGATCCGCCGCTGCACGTCTTCGACGCGGACAGCGAGGTGCAGGACATCAAGGCCAAGCGTGCCGATGGATCCTGGTCGCAAGCCACGTTCACTGCCCGCCTGCCCTTCATCGTGACCACCGAGGGCAGCCCCAATACGCGCATCGGCGGCTGGTGGATGACCAGCGCGCGCCCGGGCGCCATCGTCTCCGCGGTGGGCATCAATGGCTCGGAACTGGCGCAATGGGACCGCTGGCGTTCGGGCTGGATGGACGACCTGGCGGTGGGCAAACCCGACCTGATCGCGCTGGCCTACGGCACCAACGAAGCCTTCCGCGGCAATCTGGATCCGCAGGATTTCCGCCGGACGCTGGCAACCGCCATCGACCAATTGCGGGCGAAATTCCCCCACAGCGCCATTCTCATCATCGGCGCGCCTGAATCGTTGTCATCTCTTAGAGGCGGCGCTTGCGGGCAGCGCGCGCCGTCCTTGAACGCGGTTCAACAGGAACAACGCGCGGTCGCCAAGGAAAAGCACACGCTCTATTGGGATTGGCAGCAAGCCATGGGCGGCGGCTGCTCGATGCGCAAATGGGTGAATCAAAAACTGGCCCGCAAGGACGGCGTCCATTTCAGCCAGGAAGGCTATGAACGCGCGGCCGATGACCTGTTGGTGGGCCTGCTGCACCTGCGCGGCGGGGCTGTCAGGTAAAGGCCATGCCCGTGACCTTGGGACCCTGCATGGAGTCCTGAAGGTGGTCCTGCACGAGGTCCTTGCTTACGCCATTAGCTTCCCGCGTCGGGCACCGCATCCAGCGCTTTCTGCCACGCCACGACCGCTCTGCCTTCTCCAGAGATCAGATAGGCGTCGCCACCGAACGGGTCTATCGCGCCGTCGAGAGTGACCCAGCCCTGCTCCACGAAATGGTTCAGCTTGCGCACCCGGTCTTCATACTCGGCGCGGGATTTGTCCGTGAGCGTCCTTCGCATGTAGTCAGGCATGGCGACATACGGATGGTCTTCTTTCATGGACGCCAGCAGGACGTAATCGCTGCGGGTCAAGCCGCTGGATCCGCCCACTTCGTTCGTTTCAGGGGGCGAAGACTGGCGCGAAGAAGACATCCGTGCCTGGCCGCCGATAATCCCTACTTCGGATGATTCGCCTTGTGAAAAATGGGCAGCGAACTCACATAGCGGGCGATGTTCCCCGGGAGACAAAGGCAACAGCGGCGACAGATCGGACCGGGGTGAGAGAACGAAGGGGGGAGATATCGGCCTTCTCCCGCTAAATTCGTCGTTCCAGGACGACGCCCAGAAGTCGTCCTGCCAGTGAGGCAGGCAGCTCTGGTGATTGACCGGGAAGCGCCCGACCCCGAAGTCGTTGGCGAAAAATTCCTCGACGTAGCGCGGGTCGAGGCCCGATTCGGACGGCAACCTGCTCCTTGCCGGAATCGATTCGCGCTGATGATCGGACGCCGAACGTTTCATCGCGGCGCGGCCCACATGAGAACCCGAATGCACCACGCAGCCGACCAGGCGGGGGCCCGCCGAGGATGACGGGCCGTGGACGCCGAAGATGAGAATGTCCGACGAAGCCGGCTGCGCCGTCGTGGAGGAGGAGGAGGGAGAGGGAAGAGAGGAGGGAGTGGAGGGCAAAAAGGGATTCATTGGGCGTACCGTTACTGCGACTTACAGAGCGACTTACAGAGCGACTTACATGAGCGACTTCATGAAGCCACTTCGATGAAGCCACTTCGATGAAGCCACTTACAGACAGCCGCTCACTGGAACGCAAGCGGCTTGCTGCAAGCTCTTCGTAACCCCGAGGCCCCTAATGATCCCGCCCCGCCCTCGCAAATTTCTCAAGCAAAATCAATGCCCTGTCTTCGAGCAGGCAGGACCGCTCGAGCGGCCCTGCCCCACCAGCGCTCAATAACCCCAGCAGGTTCCCGCCGCCGGCTTGCCGCAAGCCCGGTAGTTGGCGGCAAACCACAGCTTGCCGGCGCCGCGCGGCGTACCGTCGCTCTTGACGTCATTGCGCGGCAGTTCCTCCAACGTGTCCCGTGCCAGCTTGGTGGGCGAGCCGCTGGCAGCGCCGGGCACCAGTTGGATGCGGCCCAATTGCGCGGCGGTGACGCTACCGGAAACCACCGCGTTGTCCGCCAGCGCCGCCATCTTCAACGAGGCATCGCGCACGGCGGCGGCATAGCTGTCATTCGAGTCGGTGGGCGTCAGCGTGCCATTCAACTTGCTGACCGCCAGAATCTGCGTCAGCGTGTTGGGCGCCGCGGTACGGTAATTGGTCAGGGGCTGCAAATTGCCCACCGAGACCTGCCCACGCAGCCAATCGCCCCACTGGAATTCAGCGAATTCCGGCAGATTGCCGTTGCTATAGGCGATGTCGCGGGTGAAATAGACCAGGGAACGGTACTTGTCTTCACTCATGCCACCCGGCTCGCCGTCATGCGGCAGGCCCACGCGGGTCGGCAGTTGGTCAACGGTGACGGGCTGGTTATTGCCGTCACGCAGCCAGGCCTTCTTCTCGTCCACCATGCGCGTCCAGAACGCGGAAGCCGAGCCGACATCACTATTGTTGGCATCCACCTTGACCCACACCGGCAGCGTCGGGCCGCCATCGGCGATCTCGCGCAGGGCCGAGAAAGTGTGATGACCGTCGGTCAGGTACAGATTGCCGTCCCACCCCACCACCACGGTCTTCAGGATATCGGCATGGGTGCCGGGCGCATCGGCGCACGTGAAGGTTTTGGGGTCGTCCAGGCGCGCGGCCTGAGCCTCGGCGATGGTGGCAAAATCGGCGGCGCGCTCGCTCATGCCCATATCTTCGCAGTAATCGTCGAATTTCTTGCCGACCGTGCGGTTCAGGTAGTCGAGCTGATTCGCGACGTTGCCCGCCCAGGTAGGACGGTCGAAGTCGCCTTGCCAGCGGCCCAGCTTGTAGTAGATCTGGTCGTAGCCGATGGCGTCCTGCGTGGGATGCAGTTCCTCGATACGCACCTGGATGATGTCACCAGCCTTGGCCTTGAGATAAGCCTGGTTGCGGGTATCGGGCTGTTCGGTGGGAACATCGGGGGTGGCAGGCGGCGCGGGGGTTTCGACCGGCGCCGTCGCGACGGGGGAATCATCATCATCGCCATCACCGCCGCCGCAGGCAGCCAGGGCCAAGGGCAACACTAGCGTGGCAGCCACGGCCAGGCGGCGCAGGCGCGCCAAGGCCAGGGCATGCGGCTGGACAGCCGACGACGCGGCGCAAACAGGGGCAACAGCTACAGGCATGGAGTCGATCGCTCTTCAATAGGGCCAAAAGAACGGAGCATTCTGACTACGCAATGTGTCGAAGATATTGCTGGACGTATCCTCAACCCCTATCCCGCCTGCTATTTCATGGATTCAGGCGCCTTCTCCGTTCATTTTTCGTCATCGATACTTGACGAAAAACTGACAGAGGGAGTTAGCCCTCTGCCTTCCTGCCTGTTTGATCGCCTCCCGCCGCAGCCGTTGCACGACGGCAATATCAGACTGTCCCACCGTTTTTACGCGCCGCCCGATTCCAGCTTTCCAGCAGCAGCCGGGTCTGGGCGCGCACCGTCGACTTGATCAACTCGGCCTTCTCCGCGTCGATGTCGTTCCAGCCGAACAAGGTCAAGGTGGTACGGCGAGCGATATGAAATACCAGCAGTTGGCCGTTCAAGCTCATCATGCGCACCAGGTTCTCCGGGTCGTTGGGTGCGCTACCGGTCAGGCGCCCCAGCAACTCGGCGCAAAGATCGTTCAGGGGTTTGCGCAACCGGCACTGCAGCACCTCCGAGGAAATGCCGGGCTCATGGCCCGCCTGCTCGCGCGCGAAGAACATGCGGGGATCCGGGTCGCGCTTGACGATGAACATCTTGTCGGCAATGGTTTCCTGGATGCGGATGAACGCATCGATCAGGCGTTGCGCGTCGCCGTTCTCCGCCAGCACTTGCCGCGCATTCAGCACGACAGGCTCGAAAAACGCCAGCGTCTCATCGGCGATGTGCTCCGCGCAGGCCCGGTACAGGCCTTCCTTGTTCTCGAAGTAGTACTGCAAGGCCGGCGCGTTGACGCCCGCCCGTTGGGCGATATCCCGAGTGGAGGCGCCATCGAAGCCAGCCTCGCCGAAGCGTTCGATGGCTGCGTCGATGATGCGCAGGCGCGTTTCATCTCCGCGGGCATAGCCGCCCGCGGCGGGGCGCCGGGGTCGTTTGGCGTCGATCATTGTTTTTCTCCCGCAACCATAACAAGCCACATAAGGCAAAAATATAACACTTGATAAATTTGTTCCGATCGTTAAAAATCTTCCGATCGTTAAATTTTCGTTGACCTCCTCCTCATGTCGACCTCTGCTGATACGCTTCCCAGCCCTCTCCCCGGGGCGCCTGTCGCCGCGCCCGCGGCTGGGTCCAGCGCTCCTTCGCGTAGCCCTTCCCGTTCCTCCTCTCGCAAGCGGTTGGTGTTCTTTGCCGGCGCTGGCCTGGTCATCCTGGCCGGCGCTGCCTGGCTGGGCCAGTGGTGGCTGGTAGGCCGCTACTTCGAAAGCACCGACGACGCCTATCTTCAAGCAGACGCCGTTACCGTGGCGCCCAAAATCAGCGGCTACGTCGCCGAAGTCTATGTCGCCGACAATCAAACCGTGAAGGTCGGTGATCCCCTGTTGCGCCTGGACGACGGCACCTATCGTGCGGCGCTGGACCAGGCCAAGGCAACTGTGGCAGCACGCGAAGCCGACCTGACCCGCGCCCAGGCCGAACTGCGGCAACGACAGGCCAGCCTGGAACAAAGCCAGGCCCAGCAACGCGTCGCGCGCCTGAACGCGCAGCACGCCGCGGACGAGGTGCGCCGCTATCGCCCCTTGGCGGCCAGCGGCGCCGAAACCAGCGAACGGCTGGCGAATCTGGTCAATACCAGCGACCAGGCCCAGGCCACCCTGGCGGCCAACACCGCCGGCGTGGCCGCGGCCCAGGCGCAGTTGGCAGTCACCGCCGCACAGATCGATCAGGCCCGCGCCCAACTGGATGCCGCGCAAGCCAGTACCCGCCAGTCCAACCTGGACCTGCAGGACACCATCGTGCGGGCGGCTCAGCCGGGGCGCGTCGGCGATCGCAGCGTGCGCGTCGGCCAATATGTTCAGCCCGGCACCCGCGCGATGACAGTGGTGCCCGTGCAAAACGTCTATCTGGTGGCCAATT
Organism: Bordetella sp. LUAb4; assembly: GCF_021325795.1. Lineage (GTDB taxonomy): Bacteria > Pseudomonadota > Gammaproteobacteria > Burkholderiales > Burkholderiaceae_B > Bordetella_C. The sequence continues at coordinate 65,770 of NZ_JAHPZX010000009.1, forward strand.
TCAAGGAAACCCAGATCGGCCACATGCGCGCCAACCAGCCGGTGTCCCTGCACGTGGACGCCCTGCCGGGCACCGAACTGCATGGCGTGGTGGACAGCTTCGCGCCCGGCACGGGCTCGCAATTCGCCCTGCTGCCACCGGAGAACGCGACCGGCAACTTCACCAAGATCGTGCAGCGCGTACCGGTGCGCATCCGCATCGACACCGGGCCGGCCACCCGCAGCCTGCTGTTGCCGGGCTTGTCCGTGACGGCGGAAGTCGACACGCGCGGCGCCCGTGATGACGAACAGAAGCTGCAAGAAGAAAATAGCGCCGCCGCGGCGGCATCGCACGCCCGGCCAGGCACCGGACCGCGCGCTGACTCACTTGCCGAGCCCCGGCAGGTGACTGATTCCGCGGAAACCCGTCATGGCTGAAGCCACCACCTTGGGCGCGCCCGCGTCCGCGCCAGGACCGTCCGGAGGATCGAACCGGGCAGGCCAACCCGGCCAGTCCATTCAGCCGGCGGCCCGCGCCACGGCGGCGGATTGGATCGCCGTGGCCGCCGGAGCATTGGGTGCGCTGATGGCCACCCTGGACATCTCCATCACCAACTCCGCGCTGCCGCAGATCCAGGGTTCGATCGGCGCCACCGGCACGGAAGGCACCTGGATATCCACCGGCTACCTGCTGTCGGAGATCGTCATGATCCCCCTGGCGGCCTGGCTGACGCGGGTCTTCGGCCTGCGCAACTTCCTGCTCGGCAACGCCGTGCTGTTCGCCATGTTTTCCGCCGTGTGCGGCCTGTCGGGCTCGCTGACGCAGATGATCATCGGCCGCATCGGCCAGGGCTTCGTCGGCGGCGCCATGATCCCCACCGCGCAGACCATCATCCGCACCCGCCTGCCGCGCGAACAGATGCCGCTGGGCATGACCATGTTCGGCCTCATCGTGCTGCTGGGTCCGCTGCTGGGGCCGGTGGTGGGCGGCTGGCTGGCCGAGAACATCAGCTGGAGCTGGTGCTTCTTCGTCAACCTGCCGGTCTGCGTGGGCCTGGTCGCCCTGCTGTTGCTGGGCCTGCCTTCGGAAGGATCGCAGTGGAGCGAATTCATCAAGGCGGATTGGCTGGGCATCGCCGGCCTGTCGGTGGCGCTGAGTTCGCTCACGGTGGTGCTGGAGGAAGGCCAGCGCGATCGCTGGTTCGATTCCACCATGATCACCACGCTGAGCATCCTGTCCCTCATCGGCTTCATCGTGCTGGGCGTGGCGCAATTCACCGCGCGCAAGCCCATCGTGCGCCTGAGCCTGCTGCGCAATCCCCGCTACGCCAGCGTGATCCTGATCGTCTTCGCGGTGGGCGCCGGCTTGTATGGCGTGTCCTACCTGGTGCCGCAATTCCTCGCCTTGATCTCCGGCTACAACGCCCTGCAATCGGGCGCCGTGGTGTTGCTGTCCGGCGTCCCGGCCTTCCTGATGATGCCGCTGCTGCCGCTGCTGCTGCGCAAGGCCGATTTCCGCGTGCTGGTGATCCTGGGTCTGCTGATGTTCACGGGCAGTTGCCTGTTGGACATCGGCCTTACCGCTCAAGCCGTGGGCCATGACTTCTACGGCTCGCAATTGCTGCGCGGCGTCGGCCAGATGCTTTGCATGATGCCCTTGAACCAGGCGTCGATGGCCGCGGTGTCGCGTGAGGAGTCCGGTGACGCCGCCGGCCTGTACAACATGGCGCGCAATCTGGGCGGCTCGGTCGGCCTGGCCGTGATCGGCATCATCATCGACCGCCGCAATAAATATCACACCGACGTCATCCGCGAATCCCTGACGGCCAACTCCGTCGCGGGGCAGGACCACATGGCCGCCAACGCCGCGTCCTGGTTCGCCCAGACCGGCGACATGGCCTATTCGAAACTGCGCGCGCTGGGACAACTCGCGGCGCAAATCCAGCAGCAGGCCGCGGTCATGACGTATTCCGATGCCTTTTATCTACTCGCACTGGCCCTGCTGGCCTGCGTCCCGCTGGCCTTGCTGCTGAAAACCCCAAGCGGCCCGGTGCCGTCCGCCGGACATTGAATCCGCAATGAATGCCATGAAGTTCTCCACGCGCTCCACACCCTTACGCAGACTCCCCCTGCGTCCCCTGCTGACACCGCTCCTCGCGGCCCTATTGCTGGCCGGCTGCGCCGCGGTCGGTCCTGACTACCACGGTGCGCCCGACGCGGCACCCAAGGCCAGTCAGGCACAGGCTTTCGTGCGCCAACCCGACGCCGGTGTCGGGCGTGCCAGCGCGCCCGCGCAATGGTGGCGCACCCTCGACGATGCCCAGTTGAATGCCCTGATCGATGCGGCCCTCGCGCACAACCCCGACGTGCATGCGGCCCAGGCACGCATGCGCCAATCGCGCGCGCAACTGCGTCAGCAACAGGCCAACGAGATGCCGACCAGTTCGGCCACGGTCGCCGCCCTGCGCACGAACACACCGGAAAGCAGCTTCACCAACAGCGGCCCGATGACGCTGTATACCGCGGACTTCGACGCTTCCTGGGAACTGGACCTGTTCGGCGGCAAGCGCCGCGCGGTCGAAGCCGCATCCGCCCAGGCCGAAGCGGTGGACGCCGACCTGGCCGATACCCAGGTGTCATTGGCGGCCGAAGTGGCACAGGCCTATGTCGGACTGCGCGACCAGCAACAACGCCTGCGCCTGGCCCAGTCCTCGGCCCAATTGCAGCAACGCATGCTGGACCTGACCGAGCAACGCCGCGCCGCCGGCACCGCGGCCGACGTCGATGTCGAACGCCTGACCACGCAGGTCCAGACCACCCGCGCCACACTGGTACCGCTGGACGAGCAGATCAGCGAATCGCTGGATCGCCTGGCGGTGCTGACGGGCCGCGAACCCGGCGAACTGGATCAGACGCTGGCACCGGTCGGTAATCTGCCCACGCTGCCGGCCACGGTGGAAGTCGGCGACCCGGCCACCCTGCTGCGCAGGCGGCCCGACATCCGCGCCGCCGAGCGGCGGCTGGCGTCCGCCAATGCGGAAATCGGCGAGCACACCGCCGATCTTTTCCCCAAGGTGTCGCTATTCGGCACCCTGGGTTTCAGCGCCGATGAACCCGGGCATTTGTTGCGCAAGAGCAACTTCAGCTGGGTCGGGGTGCCCTATCTACAGTGGAATGTTTTGGATTTTGGCCGTACCCGCGGTGCCATCCACGCTGCCGAGGCCGCCCGCGACGAAGCCGAGGCCAAATACGCGCACACGGTATTGCAGGCTTTGCAGGACGCCAACGGCGCGCTGTCCCGCTACGGCCATCAGCGGGAACACCTGGATCGGTTGCGCCAGGTCCAGGTGTCGGCACAACGGGCGGCCGACCTGACACGCCAGCGCTACCGCGCCGGCACCACCACGCTGATCGACCTGCTGGACACCCAGCGCACCGAATTCGCCGCCCAGCAGGACGTGGTGGCCGGTGAAGCCGAACTGCTGGACGATTTCGTTTCCTTGCAAAAAAGCCTGGGACTGGGCTGGCAGGAAAGGGGCGCCTCCGGGCAGCCCCCGATGACGAATGGCCGCGACTCGGGTTAAATAGCAGCGTTGTACCCACAAGCTGAAGTCCGCCACCATGATGGCGGGCTCGATCCATTGCAGCAGAGCAGCACCGCGCAGCAACCCTGGCGCTTCCGCCAGGGCATAGGGAGACGGTAATGCATCGCTGGTCGAAGGCCCGGTTGCGGTATCAAATCATCCTGTACCACGGCGTCGCCGTGGTCGCCGTCGTCATGGCCGGATGGCTCTGTGCCCGCGCCACCCAGTTGGATCCGCCGCCGGGCGTAGCCCTCAGTGCCCGTGCCGGCACGGATGGCGCGAACTTCATGTCCCGCCTGGGCGCGATCCAACCGGCATTCGATCCCATCTCCATATATTGATGGGCCGCCCCACAGCGCAAACCAAATAGCAGGCGAAGCTACAGGTCAGCCGTAGTCCAAAAAAAGCCCCGGACCGCGAAATCCAGGGCTTTCTTCATGGCCACGACAAGGAGTAGACGGCCGGGCGCGCGCCCAGGCCGACCGCGCCCTCCTTCAATCCGCCCGCGTCTCCAGCGCGCGGTTGATGCGCAGCGCCAGCAGCGTGCACACCACCCCCGACAGCAGGTAGGCGCTGACGGCTATCACCCCGAAGTGGGACGACAGGCTCAGGGCCACCAGCGGCGCGAAGGCGGCGCCCACCAGCCAGGCGAAGTCGGACGTCAAGGCCGCACCCGTGTAGCGGAACTGGCGGGTGAAGTTGGACGTCACGGTCCCAGCGGCCTGGCCGTAGGACAAGCCCAGCAGGAAGAAGCCGATGATGATGAAAGCGTCCTGCCCGGTCGTGCCGCCTTCCAACAGCAAAGGCGTACACAAGGCGAAAACGCCGATCAGGCAAGCCAGCCCACCCAGGGTATTGCGGCGGCCGAACTTGTCAGCCATCCAGCCGGACAGGATGGTCCCCACGATAGACAGGAAACCACCGAAGATTTCCGCCGTCAGGATGGAATTGACCGACTGCGTCGACTGCAAGGACAACCAGGACAGCGGGAAGATGGTCACCAGGTGGAACAGCGCATAGCTGGCCAGGCTGGCAAAGGCACCGAGGAAAATGTTGTAACCCTGGCCCTTGAACATGATCATCGTACCGACGGGCTTCAGTTCACCCTCCTCCAGCAAACGGGTGTATTCGTCCGTCACCACCAGGCGCAGGCGGGCGAACAACGCGACCACGTTGATGGCGAAAGCGACATAGAAGGGGAAGCGCCAACCCCAATCGAGGAAGTCGTCCGCGTTCAAAGTGCTATGCAAATACAGGAACAGGCCGCCGGCCAGCAAGAAACCGATGGGGGCACCCAACTGCCCGATCATGGAATACCAGCCACGCTTGTGCTCCGGCGCGTTCAGGGCCAGCAGCGAAGGCAATCCATCCCACGCCCCGCCGGTCGCCACGCCTTGCAGGACCCGGAAGAGAGCCAGCAGAACGATGGCATGTGTCCCCAATGACGAATAATTAGGGACAAATGCAATCCCTGCTGTCGCGGTTCCCAGCAGAAACAGGGCCGCCGTCAGTTTGATGCTACGTCCCCAGCGCCGTTGGATTGCCATGAATAGCGACGTACCAAACGGTCGGGCGATAAATGCGAAAGAGAACAGCCCAAAAGACCACAACATGCCGTCCAAAGGCGGCAGATAGGGGAAGAAGACCTTGGGAAAGACCAGAACTGAAGCAATCCCGTACACAAAAAAGTCAAAATATTCAGACGCTCGCCCAATAATGACGCCGATGGCGATCTCGCCAGGCGCGACTTCAGAGTGTCCTTGGTAGCCGCCCATGTCTGCGTGGGCGTCCTTCTGCAAGTCTGATTGGGCGCTTTCGTTGTAGTCCAGCGTACCTGTAGACATCATGCTGCCTCCCGATTCGAGCTAAACTTCAGCGGCCCTTGAACGGACCGCTCTCTCTGCCATGCGTTGCACTTGGACAAAATGTCCACTTTGCGCAGCGCATCAATGAGCGTACATTTCGCGTTATTTTCCATAATTTGCGCCCTTGTCTCGTCTCACCGCAATGCCTCCATACAAGCCTCCCCGCGGATTACTCCTGCTCCCCCTCCTTGCTGCCACCCTGTTATTGGGCGGCTGTAATGCCGTTCTGCTGTCTCCGTCAGGGGACATAGCGGTCCAGCAGCGCGACCTGATCATCATATCCACGATTCTGATGTTGGTGATCATCATCCCAGTAATAATCCTTACGTTGGTATTTGCGTATCGTTACCGCGCGGCCGCCAATAATCCGGATTACGACCCGGAATGGAACCATTCCACCCGCATCGAACTGATGGTGTGGTCGGCGCCGCTGATCATCATCATTGCGCTCGGCGCGATCACCTGGGTGAGCACGCACCGCCTCGATCCCTACCACCCTCTGGACCGTCTGTCCGAAGGCCGGGAACTGCCCACCAACGTCAAGCCGCTGGTGGTCGAAGTGGTCTCGATGGATTGGAAGTGGCTGTTCATCTACCCGGAACAAGGCATTGCCACGGTGAACGAACTGGCTGCGCCGGTCGACCGCCCCATCCAGTTCAAGCTGACCTCGACGACGGTAATGAACGCATTCTTCGTGCCCGCACTGGCTGGCATGATCTATACGATGCCGGGCATGGAAACGCAGCTGCACGCCGTGATCAACAAGGCGGGCACGTACGACGGCATGTCGTCGAACTTCAGCGGCGCCGGCTTCTCGGGCATGCGCTTCAAGTTCTACGGCATGCCCACCGGTGACTTCGACAAGTGGGTGCAACAGGCGCGCGAAGGCGGCAACACGCTGGATCGCCCCACGTACGTGGAACTGGACAAGCCCAGCGAGCGCGTGCCCGTGCAGCGCTACGGCAAGGTGGCGGCCGATTTGTACGACGCCATCCTGAACCGTTGCGTGCTCGAAGGACAGACGTGCATGAAGGACCAGATGGCCATGGACCACCAAGCCAACAAGGGTCTGCCGGGTCGTTATAGCCTCGCTAAAAATGACCTGTCCGCCCGTGACTACCTGGGCAGCATTTGCACCGCCAGCAACCCCACCGGGGCTGGCGTGCTCGAAAACAAAGTGCTGTAACCCGGCCATCCGACAGATTTTTCGCCTAGCGGCCCGCCGCTATGGGAACAACGATGCCTGATCATCTAGACATAACTAAACTGCTATTCGGTCGACTTTCACTCGACGCGATTCCTTATCACGAACCCATTCTGGTGGGAACGTTTGCTGTCGTCGCGCTGGGCGGCCTGGCGCTGCTCGCCGCCCTGACCTACTTCAAGGTCTGGGGCTATCTGTGGCGTGAATGGTTCACCAGCATCGACCACAAGAAAATCGGCATCATGTACATCGTGCTGGCCATCGTCATGCTGCTGCGCGGCTTCGGCGATGCCATCATGATGCGTATGCAGCAGGCCATGGCCTTCGGCGACAACGCCGGCTATCTACCACCGCATCACTACGACCAGATCTTCACCGCCCACGGCGTGATCATGATCTTCTTCGTGGCCATGCCGTTGGTGACGGGCCTGATGAACTATGTCGTGCCGCTGCAGATCGGCGCGCGCGACGTGGCCTTCCCCTTCCTGAACAACTTCAGCTTCTGGATGACCACGGGCGGCGCGGTGCTGACGATGATTTCGCTGTTCGTCGGCGAATACGCGCGCACCGGCTGGCTGGCCATGCCGCCGCTGTCGGGTATCCAGTCCAGTCCGGACGTGGGGGTCGACTACTACATCTGGGCATTGCAGGTGGCAGGGGTCGGGACATTGTTATCAGGGATCAACCTGATGGTGACCATCGTCAAGATGCGCGCCCCGGGCATGTCCATGATGAAGATGCCCGTCTTCACCTGGACCTCGCTGTGCACCAACGTCCTGATCGTCGCGGCTTTCCCGGTGTTGACCGCCGTGCTGGCCCTGCTGTCGCTGGACCGCTACGTCGGCACCAACTTCTTCACGAACGATCTCGGCGGCAACCCGATGATGTACGTGAACCTGATCTGGATCTGGGGCCATCCCGAGGTCTACATCCTGGTGCTGCCGGCCTTCGGCGTGTTCTCCGAAGTGGTCTCGACCTATAGCGGCAAGCGCCTGTTCGGCTACACCTCGATGGTGTACGCCACGATCGTGATCACCGTGCTGTCCTACCTGGTATGGCTGCACCACTTCTTCACGATGGGATCCGGCGCCAGCGTCAACTCCTTCTTCGGCATAACAACCATGATCATCTCCATCCCGACAGGGGCGAAGATATTCAACTGGTTGTTCACGATGTACCGCGGCCGCATCCGCTTCGAAGTGCCGATGCTGTGGACCATCGGTTTCATGATCACCTTCGTGATCGGCGGTATGACCGGCGTGCTGCTGGCCGTGCCTCCCGCGGACTTCGTGCTGCACAACAGCCTGTTCCTGATCGCTCACTTCCACAACGTGATCATCGGCGGCGTGGTATTCGGCATGTTCGCCGGCATCACCTACTGGTTCCCCAAGGCCTTCGGCTTCAAGCTGGACCCGTTCTGGGGCAAGTGCTCGTTCTGGTTCTGGTTCATCGGCTTCTACGTCGCCTTCATGCCCCTGTACGTCCTGGGCCTGATGGGTATCACGCGTCGCCTGAACCACTTCGACGACCCCTCGCTGCAGATCTGGTTCCAGATCGCCGCATTCGGTGCCGTGCTGATTGCCCTGGGCATCGGCAGCTTCCTGATGCAGATCTTCGTCAGCATCCGCAACCGCGACAAGCTGCGCGACGAGACGGGCGATCCCTGGCACGGCCGTACGCTGGAATGGTCGACCTCCTCGCCCCCGCCGAACTACAACTTCGCTTTCACCCCGCAGATCCATGACGGTGATGCCTGGTGGCAGATGAAGCAGCGCGGCGCCAAGCGTCCCCTGACCGGTTTCCTGCCGATCCACATGCCCGCCAACACCGGCGCCGGCATCATCCTGGCAGGCCTGGCTAGCGCCTTCGGCTTCGCCATGATCTGGCAAATGTGGATCCCGGCCGTGGTGTTCTTCGCCGCCCTGATCCTGGGCGCGATCTACCACACCTTCAACTACAAGCGCGACTACTACATTCCCGCCGAGGAAGTGGCCCAAGTCGAAGCTGAACGTACTCGCCTGCTCGCCAACCATGTCTAATACACACGCCATCCAGCAGCCCGGCGCCACGTCGGGCGAGCTGAACTTCTTTCTCAAGGACGAACACCACCCGCAGAACGGCACCTTGCTGGGCTTCTGGGTGTACCTGATGAGCGATTGCCTCATCTTCGCCTGCCTGTTCGCCACCTACGGCGTGCTGGGCCGCAGCTACGCCGGTGGCCCCACCGGCGCCGAGCTGTTCGATCTGCCCCTGGTGGCGATCAACACCTCGATGCTGCTGCTGTCCTCGATCACCTATGGCTTCGCCATGATCGAGATGCGCAAGCAACGCATCGGCGCCGTGCAGGTGTGGCTGCTGATCACCGGCCTCTTCGGCGCCGCCTTCATTGGCCTGGAACTGTATGAATTCCTGCACCTGATCCACGAAGGCAATGGCCCGCAGCGCAGCGCATTCCTGTCGTCCTTCTTCGCCCTGGTGGCCACGCACGGCCTGCACGTGACCTTCGGCATCGTGTGGTTGCTGACACTGATGGTGCAAGTGGGCAAGCATGGCCTGATTCCCGAAAATCGCCGCCGCCTGATGTGCCTGTCGATGTTCTGGCACTTTCTGGACGTGGTCTGGATCGGCGTCTTCACCTTTGTCTACCTGATGGGAGTGCTGCCATGAGCAACCATTCCGCTACCGCACACGACCACCACGATCACGGCCACGGCCACGGTCACGACGATCACGACGACGGCGCCGCCCACAGCACGTTCGGCGGCTACATGACCGGCTTCGTCCTGGCCGTCATCCTGACCGTGATTCCGTTCTGGCTGGTGATGGGCAAGGTCTTCGAAAGCTCCAGCACCACCGCCATGATCCTGCTTGGCCTGGGCGCGATCCAGATCGTTGTGCACATGATTTACTTCCTGCACATGAACGCCAAGTCGGAAGGCGGCTGGAACATGCTGGCGCTGATCTTCACCATCGTTCTGGTGGTCATCACGCTGGCCGGTTCCTTGTGGGTCATGTACCACATGAACGTCAACATGATGCCGCACATGAACATGCACGACATGCAGACGTCCTGATACAGGGTGTGTGCACAGCCCCGCCGGTGATGCTGGTGGGGCTTTTTTTTTAGCGTTTCAACCGCCCAGTGGGCCGGCTTGCCATGGTTTCCCCCTCCTCTCCCCCGGCCGGTGCGCCGCACCGTGATCGCGGCAAAAATCGCAGCAAAGCCAGCCTGGTGTGCCTGGCCCTGATCGGCCTGCTGTTGTTCTCCGTCTTCTGCGCCCTGGGCACCTGGCAAGTGCAAAGACGCGCCTGGAAGCTGGACCTGATCGCGCGGGTCGACCAGCGCGTGCATGCCGCGCCCACGCCCGCCCCCGGCCCCACCGATTGGCCGCGCGTCTCCGCCGACAGCGACGAATACCGCCGCGTCCGCCTGGACGGCAATTGGCTCGACGGCAAGGACACGCTGGTCCAGGCGGTCACCGACCTGGGCAGCGGCTTTTGGGTACTGACGCCCCTGCGCCTGGCCGACGGCAGCATCGTGCTGGTGAACCGTGGCTATATCCCGGCCGAGCAACGCCAGGCAACACGTCCCGCCCCTGACACCGGCACGGTCACCGGCCTGCTGCGCCTCAGCGAGCCCGGAGGCGGTTTCCTGCGCAAGAACGACCCCGCCGCGGACCGCTGGTTCTCGCGCGACGTTGCCGCCATCGCCGCCGCGCGCGGCTTGCCTGCCGCGCAAGTGGCGCCGTATTTCGTCGACGCGGATGCAGCGGCTGCTGCTGCACCCGCTGCCGCTGCTGGACCCACGAGCGGAGCCGCGACGCCCACCGCCACCGCGACGCCCGTCGGTGGCCTGACTGTGATCAAATTCCCCAACAGCCACCTGGTCTATGCCATCACCTGGTATGGCATGGCCTTGATGGTCATTATCGCGGCGGTTTACGTCGTCCGCGACGAACGCCGCCGCTCGGAGCGCTGAGCACGGAGGGGATAAACTTCGCGCCGATGGAGATTGCGAAGATGCCTGCTGCAGGACCTGCCGTACCGGATACTTCCCTGCCCCCGCTGGCCGGCGATATCCCCCCCTTGGGCACGCCGGCCGTCGCGCCGGCGGATGACAGCCCCCGCCGGCGCTTCGACAGCACCGGCCACAAGAACATGCAACAGCTGGTCCAGTTGCGCTGGATCGCCGCGCTGGGGCAGTTGATCACCATCTACGTCGTCTACCTGGGATTCGACGTGCGCCTGCCGCTGGACTACATGCTGGCCGTGCTGGGCTGCCTGGTAGCCTTCAATGCCGTCAGCATGCTGCGCCTGCGGGTCTATCCCGAGGTCACCAACGGCGAGCTGTTCGTGTCCATGCTGGTGGACGTCGGCATGCTGACCGCCCAGCTATACCTGAGCGGCGGCGCCACCAACCCCTTCGTCTTTCTCTATCTGCTGCAGGTGACCCTGGGCGCCATGCTGCTCAAGAGCTGGAGCACATGGATACTGGTGGCCGTGGCGCTCTGCTGCATCGGCGGCCTGGCGTTGGCCGCGCGGCCCCTGCCCTTGCCGCTGGACCATGCCAATGGCGTGGGCAGCCTGTACATCCAGGGCATGCTGGTGTGCTTCGCCATCAATGCGGTGCTGCTGGTGGTGTTCGTCAGCCGTATCAGCCACAACCTGCGGGCGCGCGACGCCCACCTGGCCGACCTGCGCCAGCGTGCCGCCGAAGAAGAGCACATCGTGCGCATGGGCCTGTTGGCCTCCGGCGCGGCACACGAATTGGGAACCCCGCTAGCCACCCTGGCGGTGATCCTGGGTGACTGGCGCCGCATGCCGGCCTTTGCCGACGATCCCGAACTGACTCAGGAAATCAGCGAGATGCAGACGCAAGTGCTGCGTTGCAAGTCCATCGTCAGCGGCATCCTGCTATCGGCCGGCGAAGCGCGCGGCGAAGCGCCGGTGGAAACGACGGTACGCACGTTTCTTGACGATCTCATCATGGAATGGCGTGATACCCGGCCGGGCGCCACGCTGGACTATCACAACGACTTCGGCCAGGACCTGCGCATCATCTCCGACTCCGCGCTCAAGCAGATGATCGGCAACGTCCTGGACAATGCGCTCGAAGCATCACCGGACTGGGTAGGCCTGCGCGCCACCCGCGCCGGTGCCGATCTCACCCTGGTCATTACCGATCATGGGCCGGGTTTCCCGGCGGCCATGCTGGCGCAACTGGGCAAGCCTTACCAATCCAGCAAAGGACGGCCGGGGGGCGGCCTGGGCTTGTTCCTCGTCGTCAACGTAGCCCGCACGCTGGGCGGCCGCGTCTGGGCCAGGAACCTGCCGCAAGGGGGCGCGATGGTAACCTTGACGCTTCCTCTGGCGGCGCTGACGCTGGACGATGACGAAGACCCGGACATCACGCTGGACGACGCATTGGACGACACATTGGACCATCCCATGGACGACAATGCGGACGGCAACGTGGGCAGCGCCGTGGCCGGCACCGCCGCCCCCAACGCGGACGGACCCCTACGTCCAGGTCCCCGCCAAGCACCCAACAACAAGGAACAGGGCCATGCAAGCTGAACCGTTGATGCAAACGGGCGTGGGCCGCCTGCTGCTGATCGTCGAGGACGATGAGGCGTTTGCCCGCACCCTGGGCCGCTCATTCGAACGACGCGGCTATACGGTGCTGCATGCCACCAGCCTGGAACACGTCGAGCAGCTTCTGCAAGCGCATGCGCCGGCCTATGCCGTAGTCGATCTCAAGCTCAAAGGCGAGGCCACTGGCCTGGCCTGCGTGCAGGCCTTGCACGCCCACGACCCCGCGATGACCATCGTAGTGCTGACCGGCTACGCCAGCATTGCCACCGCGGTGGAGGCGATCAAGCTGGGGGCCTGCCATTACCTGGCCAAGCCCTCGAACACCGACGATATCGAACAGGCCTTCGAACGCGCCGAAGGCGATACCGGCGTCAGTGTCACCGAGCGCACCACTTCCATCAAGACGCTGGAATGGGAACGCATCCACGAGACACTGGCCGAGACCGGCTTCAACATTTCCGAGACGGCCCGGCGCCTGGGCATGCACCGCCGCACGCTCGCCCGCAAGCTGGAAAAACAACGCGTGAAGTAGCGCGCGGTTACGCGCGCACGGCCATGGCTTCGGGGCCAGGCGTGGTCAGCCAGCGGCGCTTGTCGCGCATGGGCGGCGTACCGAACAGACGGCTGTATTCCCGGCTGAACTGCGAGGGGCTCTCGTAGCCCACCTGCCGCGCCACGACAGCGACGTCGCCATCGCCCATGAAGATCAGGCGGCGCGCTTCCTGCAGCCGCAACTGCTTCTGAAATTGCAGCGGGCTCATCGCCGTCACCGACTTGAAGTGATGATGAAAGGACGACACGCTCATGTGCGCGTCGCGCGCCAGATCGTCGACCCTCAAGGGCTGGTCGTAGCAGATCCGCATCTGATGAATGGAACGCGCGATGCGCTGCGTATGGCTGTCCTGCAAGGCCGTCTGCCGCAGTGCCAGGCCCTGGCCGTTGATCAGCAATCGATAGAGGATCTCGCGCTTGATGAGCGGCGCCAGGATAGGAATATCGGGCGGCGTGTCGAGCAGGCGCATCAGCCGTAGCACCGCGTCCAGCATGGACGTGCCCAGCGGATGCACATGCACCCCGCGCGGCGCTTCCGCGGGCCCGGGCGGCGGCAGATGCTCGTCGCGGATCAGCTTGCCGATCTCGTCCACGTCCAGGTCCAGCCGCAGTCCCAGATAAGGCTCGGTAGGACTGGCCACGCGCACCTTGCCGACGACCGGCAGGTCCACCGATGACACCATGTAGTGGAAAGGATCGTATTCATAGACATCCTCGCCCACCAGCAGACGTTTGCCGCCCTGCGCGATGACGGACAGGATGGGGTTCTGGATGCTATGCCGCGGACCGCACTCACACATCAACCGGTGCAAATGCAAACCTGGAATGGCGGTCAGTACCGAGCCTTCCAGGCGATCACCGGTGTGGCGCGCGGCCAGCGCCACCAATTCGTCGCGCGCCGCGTCGTCACGCAGGCGTGCCTGTGTCGCCGCATCGTGATCGAGCGGCGGCAAGGCTTCATAAGGCAGGTCGTGAGATCCCATGGATACTCCCGGATAAGACGGCAAGATGGAACAATGGTGCAGAATCGGGCAGCCGGCGTCGGCATATAAAACAGGCGCCTGCAAGCGCATTGGTAGCGGATCACGCGCAAAACTGCTGTCAGGCACCAGCGCAGACTATATCCCCTTCGCGCGGCTTGGGCATTCAGACTAACCGTCTACGCACCCAGCTTTGGAGAATAAGGCAAGAATCGTGCAGGATCGGGCACCCTCGGAGGCGCCCGCAAGCTCATACTTGACCGCGTTCCCCCCTCCCCCACCCATTGCCTCCGATGCCGGCCCTGCCGCGCGCCGCGACGCAACGCATCCAGGAGTCACCTCATGCATTACAAAAAATTCGGCAGCACCGGCATGTTCGTTTCCCAGCTATGCCTGGGGACCATGACCTTTGGCGGCTCCGACGGCATCTGGGGCCAGATTGGCAATCTCGAACAACAGGACGTCGACGGCATCGTCGGCGCGGCCCTGGACGCCGGCATCAATTTCATCGATACCGCCAACGTGTATGCCGGCGGCCGTTCGGAGATCTTGACGGGCCAGGCGTTGAAGAATCTCAAAGTGCCCCGCGAAAACGTCGTGGTCGCCACCAAGGTGTTCGGTGAAACTGGCACGCGCGGCGTGAATTCACGTGGCCTGTCCCGCTTTCACATACTGGACAGCGTGAAGCAAAGCCTGCAGCGCCTGCAACTGGACCACCTGGATCTATACCAGGTCCATGGCTTCGACCCGGCCACGCCCATCGAGGAAACGCTGGAAGCGCTGGACACGCTGGTGCGCCACGGTCACGTGCGCTACATCGGCGTCTCCAACTGGGCCGCATGGCAGATCGCCAAGGCACTGGGTATTTCGCAACGCCTCGGCCTGGCACGCTTCGAGTCCCTGCAGGCCTACTACACCGTTGCCGGACGCGACCTGGAACGCGAACTCGTCCCCATGCTCAAGAGCGAGGGCGTGGGATTGATGGTGTGGAGCCCGCTGGCCGGCGGCCTGCTCAGCGGCAAATACGGCCGCGATACCCAAGCCGAAAGCGGCAGCCGGCGCGTCAGTTTCGATTTCCCGCCGGTCAATCGCGACCGCGCCTATGACTGCGTCGATGCCATGCGAGCGATTGCTCAAACGCGCGACGTGTCCGTGGCCCAGGTGGCCTTGGCCTGGCTGCTGCACCAGCCGGTAGTCACGTCCGTCATCATCGGTGCCAAGCGGCTCGAACAACTGCACGACAACGTCGGCGCCACGCAGTTGCGCTTGAACGACGAGGAGTTGGCAATGCTGGATCGGGTCAGCGCGCTGCCCGCTGAATATCCGGGCTGGATGCTGGAACGCCAGGGCGGCGCACGCTTGCAGCAATTGCAAGCTGGTGAAGATCGATAAGGTCTTATCGAGGTTGGACAAATGCCATCGCGCCGCGCGGCGCGATGGCGGCCGCGATCATGCGGATCCCAGGCGCGCATTCGCCGGTACCGGCAACATCGGCCGCATGACGGTGATTCGTTGTTCATCGGAGTAGCGCTCCAGGGCGCGCATCCCCGCCGCGGCCGCGGCGCTAGCCGCCATGTAATGGGTGCCGCGATCGACCAAGGTTCCCTTGCCGGTCTCGCGTGACATCGCGATGTAGATCAGCCAGACATACTCGCCGTTGTCCGCGCGCTCTACATCCAAGGCCAACCGGTAGCCATCGGCCACCGCCATGTATAGCTCCATCTCTTCCCCCCGCCTTCATTTTCATCAGCCACTCTATAGCACGACCGTGGGGCCAATGCACTAGTGAATGCGGTGGTTTTGCGATGGATCATGGCAGAAGGACGCCGAGACTCAACACAGCGCAATGCTTCGCAATAGACCAACATTGTCATTGCAAATTTTTAACCACTTTCGTTCAAGCAACTCTCGTTTGGCATCAGTATCGTTCCGTTAAATACGGCGATTCCTGGTTGCACGGCAGGCCATTCCGCAAAAATGCGAGTCGCATTTAGACACAGGCGACACGTGTAGTGGCGCGTCGCATGCTACTTATCTCTTATCGCCCGAAGCGGAGGAAGTGGAAATCGTTTCCTTGGGCGATACGCACGACATTCGGCCACGGTGTTTTCACCGTGGCCTCTTTTTTTAGCCTGGTATGGGTGCAGATTCAAACTGATAACAGCGGATGACCGCTCGGCCATATCACCCATAACAATTGCCGCGCGCCCTCAGACTTATCTCATCCGCGAGCGTGGCAGCGCGGCACAAGCCTGCGTTCATTTGCGATTTCGGCCTTGCCGAAGCAGCACAGATACGGTTGGAAACCATCGCACTTTCACCCCGTCGCAATAAGTATCTGTTCTGCAACCTCGATGGGCGAAGTCTCATGCCCCCCGGTGAACAGGCTTCGTATACTGCCCCGCGATTTTTCCGATTTCTCTCACACTGGAACAACCCGTGCAAAACGCAGGCAGCGTCTTGATTGTCGACGATCACCCCATGATCCGCTTCGCCGTTAAGACCCTTTTCGAACAGAACCACTGGAAAGTCGTCGCTGAAGCAGGCTCCGGCGTCGATGCTTTGAGCGCGGCCCGTCAGCATCGACCGGATCTCATCGTGCTCGACATCGGCATTCCGAAAATGGATGGCCTGATGGTGATCTCGCGGCTGCGCGGCGAAGACGAGCAACGCGCGCCACGCATCGTGGTGCTCAGCGCGCAGAACCCCGAACACCTTGCCGCGCGCTGTCTGCACGCGGGGGCGGCGGGCTTCGTCTACAAAGGCAAGGAGCTCACCGAACTGATCGGCGCGGCCAAGGCCGTCATGCAGGGGAATACCTATTTCCCCAGCGTGGCGTTACGGCCTTCCTCCGATGGCGCGGGCGGCGAAGGCGCGTTGATCCGGTTGTTGTCGGACCGCGAATTGGTGGTGCTGCAGCACCTTGCGCGCGGCGCCCTCAACAAGACCATCGCCGCCACCTTGATGCTCAGCGAAAAGACCGTCAGCACCTACAAGACGCGTTTGCTGGAAAAGCTGAACGTCACTTCCCTGCTTGAATTGACGGACATGGCGCGCCGCAACGGCCTGGTCTGATCCCGTGAGTTCGATGACGCCGCGCGTCCCCTTCGGACTGCCGAGGGCCTTAGGTCTGGCTTCGGCACTGGGCCTGGCCTTCCTGCTGCAGAACGTCAACCCGGCGGGTGCCGCCGAGCCGCTAGCGCCGAATCCGCACGCGGTCATCCAGAGTACGTATTGCGCCATCTCCGCCAGCACCCTGCGGGCACGGCTGACGTCCAACGTCAAGGCCAACGATGCCGCCGAGACTGCCGACGCTGGCGACCATACGGCCGCGGGCGGCGGCCTGTTCGCCGAACTGTACAACTCGATCGCGAAGCTCTTTGGCTGGGACAACGACGTCGATGATCTGCGCTGCTGGGCGTTCCACGGGCTGAACATGGACCCGCCGCCGCTGCCGCTGACGGCCGAGGAGATGCAATGGATCAAGACGCATCCCTCGATCAAGGTGGCCCTGGCCGAGCCCGCGACATTGGCGACGGATGAAGATGGGCGTGAGCACGACCGCGACCCCGGCCTCGTCTACGAATTCCTGGCCGCCATCGCGCAACGCACCGGCCTGCGTATCGAGGTCACCAGCGTGGACAGCGCCCGCAACGCGCCCGCCCTCTGGCCGGAGCAGAACTTCGATGTACTCGGGCCTGTCGATCTTTCCACCTACGACGATCCGGCTTACCAGACCACTCGGGCCTTCGTGAACAATGGCCATGTGCTGCTGGTACAGCAGGAGCATCCCAACTCCGACATTGCGACGGAAAGCCTGCAAAACAAACATCTGGCCGTGGTGGCGGGCAGCAGTAGCGAAGCATGGCTGTCCGAGCATTACCCTGAGATCGCCCTGGTCCGCATGGATAGCGACCAGGCCGCGCTGGATGCAGTCGCCGATGGCTGGGCCGACGCCGCCGTCCTGATGGAACTGCGCGCGAAGTATGCGCTGGCCCATGGCTACGCCACCAGCCTGCGCATAGGCGGACACCTGGCCAGCGAGCCGAGCCGGATGGGCCTGGCGGTGACCAACGCGCAACCACAGCTGCAAAGCATCGTCGACAAGGCACTGGACAGCCTGACGCCCAAGGAAACCGCGGCCCTGATCCATCGCTGGCGTTCGACACAGGAGACGCTGATCGCCTCGCCCACCGCGCACAGCCAGCAACTGCACCGCCTGCTGGGGGCGGCGATCGTGCTGGGCCTGCTGCTAGCCGCATGGAACGGCTATCTGCGCCGGCAGATACGCAAGCGCCAACGTGCGGAGCGTGCGCTCAACGACCAACTCGAATTCATGCGCGTGTTGATCAACGGCACGCCCTACGCTATCTACGTACGTGACACGCATAGCCGCCTGGTGGCCTGCAACCAGCGCTATCTGGAAGAATTCGCCGTCCAGCGCGAGCAGGTGATGAACAAGACGCTGAAGGAAGCCGACATCGAGTTCATCACGCCCGAGGACGAACAACGTTATCAGGCCATCTACAGCGAAGCCCTGCGTGAAGGCCGCGCCATGTTCGCCGACCGCGAGGGACTGGTGCGGGGATCGCGCCGTCGCATCCATCACTGGGTCCTGCCCTATAACGATTCCTCGGGCGGTATCGCCGGCATCATCGGCGGCTGGATCGACGTGTCCGATCGCGTACGCCTGCTCAATGAATTGCAGGTCGCCAAGGACCTGGCGGAATCGGCCAATCGCGCCAAGACCGAATTCCTGGTCACGGCCAGCCACGAAATCCGCACGCCGATGAATGCGATCTCCGGCATGCTGGAACTGGCCCTCAAGGGCGATGACGAGCATGCCCTGAAAGACTACGTCACCGTGGCGTACACCTCGACCCAGGCGCTACTGGCCATCGTCGGCAACATCCTGGACATCGAGAAAATCGAATCGGACCGCCTCGAACTTCTGCCCGAACGCGCCAGCCTGACACAGCTGGCTGAGTCGGTGCAGCAGATGTTCGACTGCGTCGCGCGCAGCAAGGGCATCACCCTGAAGCTGACCATGGCGCCAGGCGGACCGGACCACGTGCTGATCGACCCGACGCGCTTCAAGCAGATCCTCTCCAACCTGGTAAGCAATGCCGTGAAGTTCACTGCGTTCGGACAGGTCGAAGTGCGGCTGGCCAGCCGCCATGTGTCGGCCGACCGTTGCGTGGTCGACGTCCTGGTGGTGGACACCGGCATGGGCATCAGCGAAGAGGACCAACGGCTGTTGTTCCAACCCTTCACGCAAACGCGCGAAGGGGCGCGCACCCTGGGTGGGACCGGCATGGGCCTGTGCATCGCCCGCAGGCTGGTCGAATTGATGGGCGGCGAAATCCACCTGCACAGCACGCAGGGCCTGGGCACGGAAGTCAGTTTCTCGTTCGAGGCGACGCGTCAAGACCTGCCGGACCAGGACGGCGCGGCCATGCCCGCCGAGCCGGAACATGCCGCGTCCCTGCATGTGCTCATCGTCGATGACAATGCCCCCAATCGCATGCTGCTGCGCAAGCAGATGGAACACTTGGGCCATCGGGTAGTGCAGGCCAACAGCGGCAACGAGGCCTGGCGTGCCTGGCGCCCCGGCGCCTACGACCTGGTCATGACCGACTGCAATATGGCCCAGGGCGACGGCCATACGCTGGCCCGCCGCATCCGTGCCGCGGAACACGCCGACGGGCCGCGCTGCGTCATATTTGCCTATACCGCCAACGCCAGGCAGGAAGAGGTACAGCGCTGCCGCGCGTCCGGCATGGATGCCTGCCTGTTCAAGCCGCTGGGCCTGGAAGCGTTGCGGCGCAATCTGCGCAGCCATGTTCCCCGCTCGAGCACCCTGCAGGCGCCATGGCGCGACGGCCTGTTGTTCGATCCCCTGGCCATCGATCACCTGTGCGGCGGCAATCCCCAAAGCAACCGTGCGATGTTCGAGGAGCTGCTGCGTTCCGGCCACGACGACATCAAGGCACTGTGCTCCGCCGCCGAAAGCGGTGACGCAGTCATCATGGACAGCGCCGTGCATGCCGTGCTGGGCGTGGCGCGCATGATAGACGCCAAGCCGTTGATGACAGCCTGTGCGCTGGCCCAGCAGGAACTGGCCGATATGGCAGAGATGGCCGACGCGGCATGCACCGCCGAGATGCTCGATGGCGTGCAACGGCAACTGACCGCCCTGCTCGAATCGGTGCAGGCCTGGTTGCGGACCGAACCCGTGGAGGATCCGGCGCAAGCAATCTGACACATATGCGGCGCACAAACTCTGCCACAATGGCCGTTCGCGCGGTACGGCCAATGGGTTGATGGGTTAATGGGGTACTGGTTATGGGTCACCTCCGATGACGCCGATGAACGCTGTTCCCGATCGGGTCTTCCTGCTCGATGTCGACAACACGTTGTTCGACAACGATCGCCTGCAGGCGGACTTGCGCCACCATCTGACCAATACCTTAGGGGCGGAAGGCAACCAGAACTACTGGCAGCGCTATGAAGATCTGCGCAGCCGTTTCGGCTACGCGGATTATCTGGGCGCGGTGCAGGCGCTGCGCCAGCCAGGACGCAACGATCTGCTGCTGCCTGGCATTTCCCGCTTTCTCCTCGAATATCCTTTCTCCGATGCCGTGTTCGATGGGGCCCTGGCCGCCATCGAACACCTGGCCAACTGGGGGCGTCCGGTCATCCTTTCCGATGGCGACGCGGTCTACCAGCCCCACAAGATCCGCGGCGCCGGCCTGGCCGAAGCCGTGGACGAACGCGTCTTCATCTATGTCCACAAGCAGCACATGCTGGCGCAGATCGAACGGGCCCAGCCCGCGCGGCACTACGTCATGGTGGACGACAAGCTGGCCCTGCTGACCGCGGTCAAGCAAGCGTGGGGCAGCCGAGTCACCACGATCTTCGTGCGGCAAGGCCACTACGCCCTGGATAGCGCCGGCAATGCGCGCTATCCGTCGCCGGACCTGACACTGGAGCACATCGGCGAACTGGCGCAGTGGCAGCCCGCCCGCACGGCGCCAGGGGGCCTGTGAAGACGGCGCGCCTGGAGGCAGCTACGCACAGCGCCGGCCGATTCGCGCGCTGGGTGTCCATCTTCGAGCGGGCGCGCGGCGCGTCCGTCTGACCCCGCCGCCCGGCCGCGGGCGGCGCTTACGCACGGGAGCAAGACCGATGAATGATGCGACTCATGCAACGGCGCCTCTCACAGGCCCCTTGTCCGAAGAAGAATTGCATCTGATGGATGCGTACTGGCGCGCCTCCAACTATCTGGCGGCTGGCATGATCTACCTGCGGGACAATCCGCTGCTGCGCCAGCCGCTCAAGCCTGAGCATCTGAAGAAACGCTTGCTGGGTCATTGGGGCTCGGCGCCTGGCCAGACTTTTACATTGGTTCATCTGGACCGCCTGATTCGCCAGCGCGATCTCAATGTGCTTTTCATATCGGGCCCGGGCCACGGCGCCCCTGCCTCGCTGGCTTGCGCCTGGATGGAAGGCCGCTATTCCGAAGTCTATCCCGACCGCTCGCTGGACGAAGCCGGCATGCAGCGCCTGTTCCGCAAGTTCTCCTTCCCGGGCGGCATAGGTTCGCATTGCACGCCGGAGACACCGGGGTCCATCCACGAGGGCGGCGAGCTGGGCTACAGCCTGTCGCATGCCTACGGCGCCGCGTTCGACAATCCCGACCTGATCGTCGCCACCATGGTGGGCGATGGCGAAGCCGAAACCGGCCCGCTGGCCGCTTCCTGGCATTCCAACAAATTCCTCAACCCGGTCCACGACGGCGCGGTGTTGCCCATTCTGCACCTGAATGGCTACAAGATCGCCAATCCCACCATCCTGGCGCGCATACCGCAAGAAGAGCTGGAAGCGCTGTTCGTCGGCTACGGCTACAAGCCCTACTTCGTCGAGGGCGACGACCCGCCGCGCATGCACCAGCAGATGGCAGCGACGCTGGACGTTTGCATCGAGGAGATCCAGACCATCCAAAGGCGCGCGCGTGACGCGGCGGACAATGGTGGGGGTAATGGCGCGGGTGGTAGCACTACGAGTCGGCCGCGCTGGCCCATGATCGTGCTGCGCTCACCCAAGGGCTGGACGGGGCCGAAGACACTCGACGGCCATCAGGTGGAGAACTCCTGGCGCTCGCATCAGGTGCCGATCGCCGACCCCGCGACCAATCGCAGCAGCATGCGGGCGCTGGAGGAATGGCTGAAAAGCTATCGGCCCGAAGAACTGTTCGACGCCGCCGGCGCCCCTGTCGAAGCGCTGCGTGCGCTGGCCCCGCGTGGCGATCGCCGCATCAGCGCCAATCCCCATGCCAACGGTGGATTGCTACGGCGTGACCTGGACCTGCCGCCGTTCAGCGACTATGGCGTACCGGTGCGCTCGCCGGCCTCTTCCAATGTGTCGCCCACTGGGGTGCTGGGCGGATTTCTGCGCGACGTCATGCGGCGGAACATGACCAACTTCCGCGTGTTCGGCCCCGATGAGACCGCCAGCAACAAGTTGACGGCGATATATGAAGCGACCGGCAAGACCTGGCTGGCGCAGACGCTGCCGGAAGATGCCGACGGCGGCGCCCTGTCGCCCGACGGCCGCGTCATGGAGATACTCAGCGAACATACGCTTGAGGGCTGGTTCGAAGGTTATGTCCTGACGGGACGCCATGGTCTCTTTGCTACCTACGAAGCCTTCGTCCATGTCATCGACTCGATGTTCAACCAGCATGCCAAGTGGCTGGAGAAAGCCAAGACGGAACTGGATTGGCGCGCTCCGGTGCCGTCCATCAATCTGTTGATCACCTCGCTGGTCTGGCGCCAGGACCACAATGGCTTCACGCACCAGGATCCGGGCTTTCTCGACGTGGTGGCCAACAAGAGCCCTGGCGTGGTGCGCATCTATCTGCCACCGGACGCCAACTGCCTGCTCAGCGTGGCCGACCATTGCCTGCGTTCGCGCGATTACGTCAACGTCATCGTCGCCGACAAGCAGCCGCATCTGCAGTACCTGGACATGCAGAGTGCCACCACCCATTGCACCAAGGGCATCGGGATCTGGGAGTGGGCCAGCACCGACCAGGGCGCCGAACCCGACGTGGTGATGGCTTGCGCGGGGGACATCGCCACGATGGAGGCCCTGGCCGCCACCGAGTTGCTGAAAGAGAAATTTCCCGACTTGAAGATACGCTTCGTCAACGTAGTGGATCTTTATCGCCTGGTATCCGAGACGGAACATCCGCACGGATTGAGCGAACGCGATTTCGATTCGCTATTCACCAGCGACAAGCCGGTGATCTTCAACTTCCACTCCTATCCGTCGCTGGTGCACAAGCTTACCTACAAGCGCGCCAATCACCACAATATGCACGTGCACGGCTATCAGGAGCGGGGCAACATCAATACGCCCTTCGAACTGGCCATGATCAATGAGGTGGACCGTTACCACCTGGCCATCGATGTCATCGATCGAGTGCCCAAGCTGCATGTCGTGGGCGCGCATGTGAAGGAATGGCTACGCGACCGGATCATCGAGAACACGGCCTATGCGCATGAGGAAGGCATAGACAAAGAGGAAATCCGAGATTGGACGTGGAAGGGATAGCCCCCGTACGGGGGGATAGCCCCCGTACGGGGGCTATCCCTTCGGGGGAGGGAGGTCCCCCCCGAAGGCGCTGTGCGCCTTCCCCCCAGGGGGCGGCACTGGCGGACCGGCTGCGCCGGTCCGCAGTGCCCCTGATTGGATTGGGTTGTTGCGCATGGCGCGGTTACCCGGGAGGTCCGGGACTGATCAGGGACGGCTTATTGAGTCTGGCCGGCAGTCGATCCAGGCCATTCTGCCCGTTCGGTGGGGCGTTCGTCGTGGCTGTTGAGCAGGGATGGCGGGCACGCGACGTGCGCCGAACTGGTCGCCGGCCAGGCCCATAGACAGGGTCTGACGCGGGCCACTCGTCTTCCTAAACTGTCCCTCGCAGGAGTACAGCCATGACCAAGAAGCACAAGTCAGAGCCACAGATGTCGCAAAGCAATGCCGGGGCCGAACGCCGCGCTGATGACCAGCCGCGCGCGACGCAGTACAGCCACGGCGATACCCAGAATCGCAGCAAGAAAGACGGCCATGCTACCCAATTAGGCACCGGCCAGGACCAGGGGAGTTCGCGCCAACACGGCGCCGGCGCGCGCCGGCAAAGCTGACCCCGATCAGCGTGGCGCCATGGCCTTGGCGAAATCGCTCTGCTGGTAGTGCTCGACGATTTCCCGGCCCGTGGCCAGCCAAACCCCGGGGTGCTTGCAGATGTATTCCAGTGCCGAATCCAGCGCGCTGATGCGGTGCGGCAGCCCCGTCACGAAGGGGTGGACGGCAATGGCCATGACGCGGCCGGACGTCTCCCCTTCGCGATACAGCGTGTCGAAAGTCCGCTTGATCGTGGCCTCGAATTCCGGCACCGACATCTTCATATCGAAATAGGCCGGCACGTCATTGGTCTGCACCGAATACGGCAAGGACACCATGGGCGGGCGGCCCACGCTCATCGTGTAGGGCTGGTCATCATTGACCCAATCGCATACGTAACGTACGCCGGCCTCGGAGAGATACTCCAGGGTGTTCCACGTTTCCGCCAAGCCCGGCCCCAACCAGCCGACCGGCCGCACGCCGGCCGCTTTCTCGATCCGATCGATGATCTGAAAGATGGCTTCGCGCTCCTGCTCGGCCGGCATTTCGTTCAAGCGGATGGCATTGGTGATGCCATGCCCCATGAATTCCCAGCCGCGGCGCACGGCTTCCTCGATGATTTCCGGATGGTGGTCGCACAGCTCGCTGTTGAGCGCCGCGCTGGCGCGAATGCCGTAGCGGCTGAGCGTGTCCATCAGGCGCCAGACACCTACGCGGTTACCGTAGTCGCGCACCGACCAGTTGCGCACATTGGGAATCTTGGCGTGGCCTGCGGCAATGCGCTCGTTGACCACCCCCGGCATGACATCGTTCAGGCCGAAGTATTCGACGTTGGGATTGATCCACAGCGCCACACGGGCGCCATTGGGCAGTTTGAACGGCGGGCGCGCGGGCTGCGGGATGTAGGGAAAGGGGCCGTAGCGACGAGCTTCCATTAGTGTTCCTTGACAACATAATCGCGCTCACCCTCATGGTATTTGCGCGCCAACTGCTCGGCCGAAAGCAACTCGCTTTCCAAGGCCGCGATACGTTCATAGCCGACCAGATCGGTAATGTCCTGCATGCCCACCAGCAGATCGGGACGGTCGATGATCTCGTCGCCCTGCAGGCCTCCCTGCAAAGCCAGGATGGCCTGGCGCATACCGTGCAAGGCGGCCGCCGGCAGGAAGCGCGGCAGGCTGATGCGGGCCACGCCCATTTCGCCCAGGCGCTTGAAGGGAATCAGCGGCGTGGTGGGCCGCTGGCGGATGCCGAAGCCCATATTGATGTTCACGGGAGTACCGTCGGCGGCCTCCAGCACGCGCAGGATGTCGTCCTCGTTGCGCACGGCATCGGGATAGATCATGTCGGCGCCGGCCGCCACGTATTCGCGCACGCGCTTGACCGTGCCTTCGATGCCTTCGACGGCGATCGCGTCGGTACGCGCGTTGATGATGAAATCGGGATCCTTCTTGGCCTTGAGCGCCGCCTCGATCTTCAAGGCCATTTCCAGCGGCTCGACCAGCTCCTTGCCACGCATGGCACCGCAGCGCTTGGGCATGAACTGGTCTTCGATATTGATGCCGACCACGCCGGCTTCCTCGAAATACTGCACCACATGGAAGACGGTCACGGCATTGCCGTAGCCCGTATCGGCGTCGGCCATCAAGGGAATGTCGACCGCGTGGGTGAGGCGGCGGCAGGCATCTAAATTGTCGCGCAAGCTGAACAAGCCGATGTCAGGCTGCCCCAGCAGCGAATTGGCCAGGCCCGCACCCGTGGTGGACGCGGTCTTGAAACCCATGGCTTGCGCCAGCAGGCCGCTGTAGCCGTCGTAGATTCCCGGCGATATCAACGGCCTTGCCCCCTTGAGCAAGTCGCGCATGTGTCGACATTTATTCATGGCCTCTCCTTCAGGGCCCTTCTTTCTTCCTGCTGTCGCGGGAATCAGGCCCTACCCGGGCGACGCGGTGCCGCGTCGCGTCCGGGAGCACTATTGCGCCTTGATCCCGCCCTCCTGGATGACGACTTTCCATTTGGCGGTTTCGTCCTTGATCATCTGTGCGAACTCGGCGGGCGTGTCCATCACGATGTCCTGCCCCATGTCGTCGAAACGCTTTTTGGTTTCCGGCGCGGCCAGCACCTTGTTCAGCGCGGCATTGATCCGGTTGACGATCGCAGGCGGCGTGCCCGCGGGCGCCAGCAGGCCGTTCCACGTCGTCGCGGTGTAGCCCTTGATGCCGGCTTCTTCCATCGTGGGGACGTCCGGGAGGGTCGGGGCCCGCTCCGCCGCCGTGACCGCCAGCGCCTTGAGCTTGCCGGCCTTGATCTGCGGCAGCGCCTGCGGCAATACGTTGAACATCATGTCGACGCGATCACCCAGCAGATCGGTCATGGCGGGCGGACCGCCACGATAGGGCACGTGCACGATATTCACCCCGGCGTCGCGCTTGAACAGCTCGGCGGCCAGGTGCAAGGACGTGCCGGTGCCGGAGGATCCAAAGTTCAGGACTCCGGGATGCTCCTTGGCGTAGCGCACCAGATCGGCCACGTTGTCGATATGCAGCGACGGCCGCACGATCAGTACGTTCTGCACGCTACCCACCATCCCGATAGGCGCGAAGTCCTTGATCGGGTCGAAGGGCAGGTCTTTGTACAGGAAGGGATTGGTTGCCAGCCCGGGCGAACCCATCAACAAGGTGTAGCCGTCGGGCTCGGCGCGCGCCACCGCATCCATGGCCAGGTTGCCGCCCGCGCCGGGGCGATTGTCGACAATGATGGGTTGACCCAATTCTTCGGACAAACCAGGGGTCACCGAACGCAGCAACACATCCGCGCCACCACCACCAGGGAATCCCAGGATGATGCGAATAGGTTTTTGCGGGTACGTCGTTTTCCCATCTGTTTGGCCATCCGCTTGGCCATCGGCGGCGTGCGCGCCGGCGGCCAGCACCAGCGCGGCGGCGGCAGCCGCCATGGCCCCAAGCAGGGGCTTCCTGGAAAATACGGCGGGGGTCACGGAGGAACGCGGCGACAAAGAGGGCTGCGACTTGCTGGGCGATGCGGACTTGATAAGCAGCGCCTTGCAGGACAAGGCGCCAAACAGCTTGGACAACATCACTTTTTTTCCCCGGTTTTGGCCGTTGTCGGTCTACGCCGAGGCGGCGGAGGATCCCAGACGAATTCGGCCGTGTACTCGTAGCGATCTTCGCAAAAATAGTTTTCAGTCCAGCGTATGGGCTGGCCGCCGCGCAAGAAAGTTTGCGCCTGAATATGCATCACCGGATCGGCCAGGCCGATTTTCAAAAGCCCGGCAATATCCGTATCGGCGCGGCCCAGGCGTATGGTGTGGAGGCTTTTCTCGACCTTCAGACCGAAGTCATGCCAGAAAATCTCGTGCAGCGATTCACGCTGCATGGCGGCGCGGGAGATTTTCGACAGATACGAGGGCATATAACTGATCACCACCGACAGCGGTTCGCCATCGAGGTCATGCATACGCACGATTTTGAATACGTCCGCGCCCTCTTCCAGGCCCAGGAAACGTGCCACGTGCGCCGGCGCCGGGGCCAAACCCAGCGACAATATGCGTGGCTTGCTCGACAACGTGGCATGCAGCGGATCGCCGTTGGAGCGCACATATTTCTTGCGCGGCCCCGCATCCACGCGTCGGGTACCGACGCCGCGCCGGCTGCTCAGCAGCCCTTCACGCTTCAAATAACTCAGCGCATGCCTTACCGTGGTGCGACTGACACCAAATTCGTCGCACAGCGCCTGTTCGGTCGCCATCTGATTTCCAGCCCCCAGATCACCAGCTTCCAGACGGCGCCGCAACACCTGCGCAATCTGGTGGTACATCGGGACTCCCGCGCTCAACGTATGCATGGACATTTGTATGAAGTTGATTACAATGTTTCAAGTTCAACGCCGCACAATCTTAACCGGATAAGTTCGCTTACGCATCATCTTCAACGGCTTAAGCAACGCGAGGAGTTTGCTAAATGACAGCGAGCCAGTCGGGTGATTTTGGATCTATTCCTATTGTCGACATTCGACCAATGTTCGATACAAAGGACCATGACGGGGCCCTCCGGGTTGCGGGAGAGATTCGCAAAGCGGCGGTGGAAGTTGGATTTTTCTACATCTCCGACCACAACATCCCGACCGATTTACTGCGCGCGGTCTATATGTGCGCAAAGTATTTTTTCCGTCTGCCGGAAGAAATCAAAAAATCAATTTCCATCAATGAGGCGCACCGCGGTTATGTTGCTTTCCGGCAAACCGTGCTGGAAGGTTCACGCCTGGCCGATTTGAAAGAGAGCTTCAATTTCGCGTATCCGTTCCCGCCGGATCACCCGGAAGTGTTGGCTGGCAAGCCTCTGGTCGGAATGAATCAATGGCTGCCGCGCGAGGACACCTGGCGCTCTATTCTCGAATCCTATTACCGGCATGTCTTTGAGCTGGGTCAACGTGTCCTCGAGGGCATTGCGCTGTCGCTGGATCTGAAACGCGATTTTTTTCGCGCTATGTACAAAAATCCGCTGGTCCGCGCGCGCCTGCTGCACTACCCGCCGCAGTCGCCCGATGCCCTTGCCGGGCAGTACGGCGCCGCACCGCATACAGACTTCGGCTGCATCACCATACTCTGGCAAGACGACGTCGGCGGCTTGCAGGTGCGCAATCGCAGCGGCGAATGGGTGTCCGCACCCTATATGGATGGCACGTTCGTGGTGAATATCGGCGACATGCTGGCGCGCTGGTCCAATGACCTGTTCGTATCGACGCCGCATCGCGTGGTCAATGCTTCAGGCCAGGAGCGCTTTTCCATTCCCGTGTTTTTCGACCCCGATTTCGATACCGTGGTCGAATGCCTGCCCAATTGCGCCACGCAGGATTCACCGCCCAAGTACGAACCCATCATCGCCGGTGACTACATCACGGCGAAATACGATGCGTCGTATGCCTATCGGCAGAAGAAGCAGACGGCTTAGTTTTTTCCGCTCATTCGCCGAAGAGATTGCGGCGAATCTGCTCCAGATGCCCCGTCATCAAGGCGGCGGCCTGGGCAGCGTCGCGGTCGCGCAACGCGTCGACGATGGCGCGGTGCTGCTGCTCATACTCAGCGCGACGCTGCGGCGTCAGTGAATTGCGCTTGAGCCGCCCCCATTCGCCCTGCTCCCGGGCGCGGTTGGTCAATTCCAGAATCTGCATGAAAAACGCGTTGTGCGTCGCCAGCGCGAAGCTTTTATGCAATTCACCGTCCCAGTGTTCGAAACCTTCGATGGTCGTCGCCGCCTCGGACTGCTCGATACAGTGCTGCATGGCGGAGAAATCCGCCGCCGTGGCGTTGCGGGCGATCATGGGCGGCAGCAAAGGTTCGACCAGGCGGCGCGCCTCCATCAACTCGGCGGGGCTGACCGGCACGTGAAACCAGGGCACGGCGGCCGGCGGTGCGCCCAGCAGGGATTCGGCTTGCTCCGACACGAAAGTGCCGCTGCCCACGGACTGACGGATCAGGCCCCGGTCGCGCAAATCCGCCAGCACACGGCGCACGGACCCGCGCGACGCGCCAAAGCGCAGGCTCAACTCCCGCTCCGGCGGCAACTTGACGCCCGCGCGCAAGCGCCCGGCACTGATCTCTTCCTGTAAATACCGCGCCAATTCCTTGGCGCCCTCGGACCGCACGGCGGCTCCCGCTACCCGTTCATCCACGTTCAGGTACTCCCCATAGACTCGGCGATTCTACATCAACATGAACCAATTGGTCGGACAATCCATCAAGAATTGTATTGATGAAGATCCATTTTGGTTCTAAATTACGGGCTGTCTCAACCAATTGGATTATCTACGAGTCATGAAATTCGCCAATATCGCTCTCGACGGGATCCCCACCATTGCCTTGGTCGACACGCAGTCTCAGCAGTTTTGGCCTGTGTCCCAGCTGGCGTCAGGTTTCGCGGGAGACATGGTCCAACTGGTTCATGATTTCGACCGTCTGCGCGAAAAACTGAGCAGCGCGGGAGCCGGCAAGCCCTTGGCCGGCGCCAAGATTCTGGCCCCTATCGATCAGCCCCGCCGCAATATCTTCTGCGTCGGCAAGAACTACCACGAGCACGCCGCCGAATTCAGCAAGTCCGGCTTCGACAGCAGCGCCAAGGAAGGCGAGCATGCGCCCGAGGCACCGGTGGTCTTCACCAAGCCGGCCACCACCGTGATTGGTACCGGTGTGGCGATTCCGCCGCACAAGCAGGTCACCCAGCAGATCGACTACGAAGCCGAACTGGCCGTGGTGATCGGCAAGGCCGGCCGCGGCATCCGTAAAGCGGACGCTTTCGATCACATCTTCGGCTACACCATCGTCAACGATGTCACCGCGCGCGATCTGCAGAAGCTGCATCGCCAGTGGTTCCTCGGCAAATCCCTGGATGGCTTCTGCCCCATGGGCCCGTACCTGGTCACGCGCGACGAAGTCGATGCCACCAAGCTGGCCGTCAAATGCTGGGTCAACGGCGAACTGCGCCAGAACGCCAACACCTCGGATCTGATTTTCGACATTCCCACGCTGATCGAAACCATCTCGGCGGGTATCGAACTGAAGCCGGGCGACGTCATTGCCACGGGTACGCCAGCCGGCGTAGGCATCGGCTTCAAGCCGCCGCGCTTCGTGCAGTCGGGTGACGTCATCCGCATCGAGATCGAGGGCTTGGGAGTGCTTGAGAACGCAGTGGCTTGAACGGCTCGGCGTTGCACATGCGGTCGTGAGCGTGCGCGCTGAACACGCGGTGCTGAGCGCGCGGTCTTGAGCACACGACAGCGATAACTAAAAAAACCCGGAGCAATTTGCTCCATCCCAACCGGACATGGCAAGGCGGCCCACAGGCTGCCTCGCGCACCGACCGCGAGCATACGCGGCGTTGCGGCCGGCGACACACGCGGCCTCCACAGGAGCCACCGTGAGGAGACAATCGATGAACGCATTTACACGCGGCGGCCTGGCTGCCTTCGCACTGGTGGCCGCCTGGGGCGCCACCACCGCGCCGGCCTGGGCTCAGAAATATCCCAACCATCCCGTGACCATCATCGTGCCCTTCGGCGCCGGCGGTTCCGCCGACGTCTATGCACGCGTGCTGGCGCAGCGCCTGGGCCAGGAAACCGGCCAGTCCTTCGTGGTCGAGAACCGGCCGGGCGCCGGCGCGGTCATCGGCACGCAGGCCGTTGCCAAGGCGGCGCCGGACGGCTACACCCTGCTGATGATGTCCAATACGCAGACGGTGAACGAGACGCTGTTGAAGAAGCGGCCCTATGACTTGATGCAGGACTTCGTCGCCGTGGCGCCGGTCAATGAAGCGCCGCTGGTGCTGGTGGTGCGCGCGGGCCTGCCGATCAAGTCGGTCAAGGAGCTGATCGCGCAGGCCAAGCAGTCGCCGGGCAAGCTCAATTACGCATCCTCGGGCACCGGTACGCCTTATCACATGGCCGGCGAGCTGTTCAAGAACATGGCTGGCGTCAACATCACCCATATTCCGTACAAGAGCAGCGGTGGCGCTCGCACCGATGTGCTGGGCGGACAGGTGGACATGATGTTCGATGCAGTCAGCACCATGACCGAATTGGTTCAGACCAAGAAGGTGCTGGCACTGGCCACCACCGGCGCGGAGCGCTCCAGCGTTTTTCCCGATACGCCCACCATGGCCGAAGCCGGCGTGCCGGGGTACACGGCGACGATCTGGCTGGGCCTGCTGGCGCCCAAGGGCACGCCGCCTGACGTCGTGAATTTCTTGAACGAGCGCATTTCGCATATCGTCGAACAGCCGGATATCCGGTCGGTGTGGGCGCAAAGTGGCGTCAGCCCGATGAAGATGACACCGGCCCAGTTCACCACCTTTCTCAAGCAGGATATCGAGAAGTGGGGTGCCATCGTGAAGTCGGCGAATATCACGGTTGATTGAGGATGGGCTTGGGGATGGACGCGGCAAGCATCGCATTGGCCGTCAACGGACAGCCCTTGTCCTTGCAGGTGGATCCGGACCGCAGCCTGCTGGACGTCCTGCGCAATGAGCTTGGACTGAAAGCCAGCCACTACGGCTGCGGAGCGGGGCTGTGCGGGGCCTGCATGGTGATGATGGACGGCCATGCGGTGCCTGCCTGCGATACGCCGATGTGGTCCGCGGCGGGCAAGGATGTCGTGACGGTGGAAGGCTTGGGCGACGAACACGACCCGCATCCGGTGCAGTGCGCGTTCATCGCGGAACAGGCCGCGCAGTGCGGCTATTGCACGTCGGGCATGATGATCTCGGCCGCCGCCTTGCTACGGCGCTGTCCCCAGCCGACGGACGCGGAGATCCGCGCGGGGTTGGAGCGCAACTTGTGCCGCTGCGGAACGCATCCGCGGGTGCTGCGCGCGGTGGCGCGGGCGGCGCGGGACGGCGCTGGTAGCAAGCCGTGATGGACACCGCGGCCAAACCCCTTCCTTTCAGCCTGCGCGCCAATCCGCGCCTGTCGACCTGGCTGGCGTTCGACCCGGCGGGTCAGGTGCGCGTGCGCTCCGGCAAAGTGGAAATCGGCCAGGGCATACGCACCGCCCTGGCGCAAATCGCCGCCGAGGAACTGGAGGTCACGTTCGCGCGTATCGCCATGGTCCCGCCCCGCACGGCCGTCAGCCCTGACGAAGCGGTGACCTCGGGCAGCTTGTCCATCCAGCATTCCGGCGAGGCCCTGCGGCATGTCTGCGCCCAGGTGCGTGCGGTGTATGTCGCCCATGTGGCTGCCGCGCATGGCTTGCCGGTGGCGTCGGTACACGTGGAAGACGGCGTATTCCTGCATGGGCCGGATCGCTTGGGCAGCTATTGGGACATGGATCCCACGTTGCTGGATCGACCGGCCGATGTGGATGTCTTGCCCAAGGCCAGCAGCGCGTATCGGGAAGTGGGCCTGTCGCGGGCGCGTGATGACATCGCCGAGAAAGTCTACGGACGCTATCGCTATATCCACGACATGGAAATGCCTGGGCTATTGCACGGGCGCATGCTGCGGCCGCCCTCGCCCGCTGCCCGTTTGTTGGAGCTGGGCGATACGGAAGTCGCCGCCTGGCCTGGGGTGGTCAGCGTGCCCCGCGACGGCACACTGGTCGGCGTCATCGCCGCGCAAGAACACATCGCGGAACGGGCACTCGCCCGTCTGGCTTCTTTAGCAGTGTGGGAAGAACCCGCTACGCTTCCCGACGACAAAGCCTTGCCTGCCTGGCTGAAAACGCTGCCGTGCGATACGTCGCGGTTGCGGAACGCCCCCGCCGCCGGCGCGACGGATGGCGTTCGCACCTTGCGTGCGGCCTATTCGCGGCCGTTCTTGAAACATGCGTCGATTGGACCTTCCTGCGCCCTGGCGCGCGATGATGGCGCGCGGCTGGAAGTGTGGACGCATAGCCAGGCTATCTATAACCTGCGCCGCGACCTGGCGTTGGCCTTGCGACGCCCGGAAGACGATGTCGTGATCGAACACGTGCAGGGTGCCGGCTGCTACGGCCATAACGGCGCGGACGATGTAGCCTACGACGCCGCCTGGCTGGCTACCCACTGTCCCGGCCAGCCTGTGCGTGTGCAATGGACCCGCGCCGATGAACTGAACTGGTCCCCGCTGGGGCCGGCAATGGCCGTCGAACTGGAAGCCGATGTCGATGCGGACGGCCACGTGCTGGCTTGGCGCCATGAGGCATGGAGCCCTGGGCATGGCTTGCGTCCTGGACGAGCCCCCTCGCCAACGCTCCTCGGCAGCTGGCACCTGGCAACGCCTTTCCCGAAACTGGACGCGGTCGACGCGCCCCGTGCCGTGGGCGGCGGCATGGATCGCAACGCCGAACCCGGCTACGCCTTCGCCAGCGTCGACGTCGCCTGCCACCTGGTCCGCGACGTGCCTTTGCGGGCATCGGCCCTACGCGCGCTGGGCGCGCATGCCAACGTCTTCGCCATCGAGTCCTTCATGGACGAACTGGCACTGGCCGCCAATGTCCACCCACGGGACTACCGCCTTTCCCACATCGACGATCCCCGCATGGAAGCGGTCCTGCGCGCGGCCTGGCAAGCCAGTGACCACGACGGTGCTCATGCGGGTGCCGGCGGCAATGCCGACGCGGGTGCCAGTGCCGGCCCCACGACGGATGAAAGCGTACGTGGCCGCGGGTGTGGCGTAGCTCGTTACAAGGGAACCGGCGCCTATTGCGCGGTCGTGGCGCACGTCGAGGTCGACGATCAGGTCCGCTTGCGCGCGCTGCATATCGCGGTCGATGTCGGCCTGGCCATCAATCCCGATGGCGTGCGGCAGCAGATCGAAGGCGGAGCTTTGCAGGCCGCCAGTTGGACGCTACAGGAAGCCGCACACTTCGACGCCACCCGATTGCTCGATGGCGATTGGGAAAGCTATCCCATCATGCGCTTCAGCCAGGTCCCCACGGTCAATGTCGAAATCCTGAACCACGTTGACGCCCCACCATTGGGCGCCGGCGAAGCCGCCCTGGGCCCCACCGCCGCCGCCATCGCCAACGCGGTGGCCGACGCCTTGGGCGTACGCGTGCGCGACATGCCGCTGACACCGGACCGCATCATGCAAGCGATGGAAGATGGGGACATCGATGCTGGATAGCCATCCGCTCATGCAGGCGCCGACGACCACGATAGGAACACCAAAATCCAGCATGCCGAGACGGCAAACGGCACACTCGCCACGTAGGCAAACCGAGCCTCGATGAAAGGCCCGGCCAAACAGAGCAGCAAAGGAACACGATGGAATTACATCTTTTCAGCGGCGGTGCCGCGCAAGCAGTGGTCAATGGACTGCGCTCGGATTTTGAAGCCACGCACACCTGCACGGTGGTGCCCACCTTCGGCGCGGTCGGCACCATGCGGGACAAACTCTTGGCCGGCGCGCCCTGCGATCTGCTCGTCCTGTCCCAGGTATTGATCGACCAACTGACGCAGCAAGGCCACCTGGTGCCAGGCAGCGCGCAAGCATTGGGACGCGTCGAAACCGGTGTGGCCGTCTGCGCCGGCAGCCCGCCGGTGGCGGTCCACGACGGCGATGCCCTGCGCGCCGCGTTCCAGGCCTGCACCGGCCTGTATGTCCCGCACCTGACCCAGTCCACGGCCGGTATCCATATTGCAGGCGTGCTGAAAAAGCTGGGCCTGGACGAGATCCTGGCGGACCGCATCCACGAATTCCCCAACGGCAATGCCGCGATGACCGCCATGGCCAAAGCCGGTGGCCCCGGCCTGATCGGCTGCACCCAGGTGACGGAGATCCGCTACACACCGGGCGTCACCCTCGTCGGCGACCTGCCGTCCGGCTACGGCCTGAGCACGGTCTACACAGCCGCGGTCTGCACCCGCGCCGCCGCCCCGGACTTGGCCGCCGAATTCGTACGCACCCTCACCGCGCCAGCGTCGGCGGCCTTGCGCGCAGCATCGGGGTTTGGCGTCTGAGGGATTTGGCGTCTGATCCATCCCCGACCGGCGATCTCACGATCGCCGGAAGACCCGCCGCATGGCCAAGGCCGCGGCGCCGGAAATCACCAGAGTGAACATGAAGGCCGCCAAAGCCAGCAAGGTGGCCTGATCGGCGACAGGCCCGTGGCCCGCGAAATACAACACCCCACAGGCATTCAGGGTGGCGAGAATCACACAGGCGCCAAGCGAATTGCCCACGCTGCGCAACAGGGCGAACACACCGCCGCCCACGATGGCCAGGCCCACGATCGTGGCCATGCCCCAAAACAGGTTTTCATATTGCACGCCGCCGCCCCTCCCCTGGACGAGCCGGCAGTGTAAAGGCGACGGCGCGCGGTCACAAATTACGCAGCACTACGCGAATACTCGGGCTCGCCATTGGCGCGCACACCGCTAATGCCCTGGAACAGCACCGCGCAGCTCTTCTCCGCCTCATCCTGGCTGGAGAAATGGCGGCCATCCATCAAAGGCCAGCACTTCTCCGGCGCATTGGCGCCCAATTTTCGCGTCCATATCTGAATCGAATATTGGCGATTCACGGTCTCAACCGCGCAACGCACCCGAAAACCATTAACAGTTCGAGTATTCATGATGTGATTCCCCTGACAGCAGAACTGGTCACTCCACCACTCCCACCATGGACGGCGTTGAGCGAATCAGTCAGGACAGGATTGTGCCGATGTCATTCGACATCTTTATTGCGCAGTTGCAAGCAAAAGCGAACAGTGATTTCAAAGTTAGTAACATCATGAATCCAAGTTAAGCCGCCCCAGGCGCTGCGGACGCTCTCCATCAAATACGTAAGCAATTGAAAATACAACACGCTCCAGGCCTTTAATTCCGATCTGTTTCACCCGATTTCGGAACTAATTCCCTCCCCCTGTGGTCGAATCCCCCAAAACGCCCCAAATCCACAAAATCACCCAATTCTATTGGGAAGCTGTATAGGATTGTCGCCACTTCTCCTTCGCCTGAAAGGTTCGGAACGGGAGGTTTGGCGGACAATGGGGTCGTTGTCATTAACTTGGTCGCTCAGGCGGCAAAGCGTAGGAACATCATGAATAAGCGTTTGATCGTTGCAGGACTTGGGGCTGCCGCCCTGATGCTTTCCAGTGCGGCCATGGCGCGTGTCGACGTGGGTATTGCCATCGGCATCCCGCCCTTGGTGGCCCCGGCGCCGGTCTATGTCGCCCCGGCTCCGGTTTATGTGGCGCCGCCTCCCGTGTATGTGGCGCCCGTCTACGCGCCCCCGGTGGTCGTCGCACCCCGTCCGTATTACTACCCCGGCCCCGTCATCTACGGCGGATACCGCGGAGGCTACTACCATGGCGGCCCGCGCCCCTACTACCGCGGCGGTCCTCACGGTGGCCCCGGCTATCACGGCGGTCCCGGCTGGCACCGTTAAGTCGCAGGTGTGCCACACGGCGCGCCGAGCTGATGCCGGGCAGGTTGCCACGTCAGGGCTTGGATGAAGGTAAAAAAAAGCGCTGCATGGTTTGAACCATGCAGCGCTTTTTTGTCTGGTGCCCTTGGCCGCGCTTCGACAACCGGCTCCTCAGACAAGCAGCCGTGCCAACGCCCCTGTCGGGCTATCGCCACTATCGGGCGCTGCCGTCAGGCAACCCCGACACCTCAAGCACCGAGGACGTCGATCCCACCCATATACGGCCGCAGTACTTCCGGCACCACGACGCTGCCATCAGCCTGCTGGCCGTTTTCCAGGACGGCCACCAGCGCCCGGCCCACGGCCAGGCCGGAACCGTTCAAGGTGTGCACGAATTCCGGCTTGCCCTGGGCATTGCGGCAACGGGCCTGCATGCGGCGAGCTTGGAAATTCTCGCAGTTGGACACCGACGAAATCTCGCGCCAGGTGTTCTGCGCCGGCAGCCACACTTCCAGGTCATAGGTCTTGGCCGCGCCAAAGCCCATGTCGCCGGTGCACAGCAGCATCACACGGTAAGGCAGGCCCAGCAACTGCAGCACCTTCTCGGCGTGGCCGACCATCTGTTCCAGCGCATCGTAGGACGCGTCCGGGCGGACGATCTGCACCATTTCGACCTTGTCGAACTGATGCTGGCGAATCATCCCGCGCGTGTCGCGGCCGCCGCTGCCGGCTTCGGAACGGAAGCACGGGGTATGAGCGGTCAGGCGCAGCGGCAGGTCGGCGTCGGCCAGAATCGTGTCGCGCGCCACGCTGGTCAGGGTGATTTCCGAGGTGGAAATCAGGTACTGATCCTCGCGGGCGTAGCTCTTGCCCTGCTCGTCGACCTTGGGATCATCATCGCCGCCACCCTTGCTGACGGCGAACATGTCGTCCTTGAACTTGGGCAATTGACCGGTGCCGTACAGCGTCGAGGCATTGACGATATACGGCGTATAGCACTCCGTATAACCGTGCGTGTTCGTCTGCAGGTCCAGCATGAACTGCGCGAGTGCGCGATGCAGGCGGGCGATAGGGCCGCGCATGAAGGAAAAGCGGGCGCCCGACAGCTTGGCCGCCATGTCGAAATCCAGTCCCAGCGGTTCGCCCAGCGAGACGTGATCCTTGGCTTCGAAGCCCAGCGGCTGCGGATTGCCGTCGGCGGCGGGCTGGGGTACCCAGCGGCGGACTTCGACGTTGTCATCGCTGGATCCGCCCACCGGCACGCTGGCGTGCGGCAGATTGGGAATCGCCATCAGCCACTCGTTCAGGCTTTGCTGCACCTCGGCCAGGTCCTCTTCCAGCTGCTTCAGGCGCACCGGTACGGCTTGCGATTCCGCCATCACGGCCGAGGCATCCTCGCCCTTGGCCTTGAGCTGGCCGATCTGCTTGGCCAGCGCATTGCGTTTGGCTTGCAGGGATTCGGTTTCGGTCTGAACGGCCTTGCGGCGAGACTCCAGCGCGTTGAAGCGTTCCGTGTCGAAGTCGACGCCACGGCTCTTCAGCCGGTCGACGACGGTTTGCAGTTCTTTGCGCAGTAGAGTTGGGTCGAGCATGATGATCCAGCGTGAGTTGAACGGAAGGCGGCAAAAAGCCGCCATCGGGCTGATTTTAGCGTCCCGGCGGCCGATGCTCGCCGGGACACCTCCGCCGGCTGAATCCGGGCGCGGCGCCCTGCCCCGCCCCTGGGATGCCAAATCCGCTGACTGGGGTATAAACGAGGCCCCACGCTTTCAGCGCAAAGGATTCTCGTGTCGAGCAAACTCGGGGCACGTCGGTTTATCGCGGCAACAGCGGGTGTGATACGCCGGCAGGGCCGGGCCATGCTGGGCGCGGCACCGAAGTCTCTGGCGGTGTTCGCCTTCTCGCTGCCGTTCGCCTTGCTGGTTTCCAGGCTGTACCAGCCCAGTGATTGCTTGTTCGTCTTGGCGGCCTTGGTCAACCTGATAGCGTTCGCTCGCACGACGTTCGCCTGGCATCGGGTAGTCAACCAGAGGGACGCCAAGGATAGCGCCGGGGCTGATGGCAGCACGGGGGAGGCCCGGCATCTGGTTCTACTCGCGGCCATCACCATCGCGGTCGCGGCCCTGGGACGAGCGACCGGGGATGTACCGTACATCCTCTACGTGGTCATGAACGCGCCCGCTGACGCGGTGTTCTTTGGCACGCTGATCGTGCTGCTGGCGCTGATCTGGGTGCCGGTGTTGTACGCGCTCGCGGTATATGGCTTGACGCTGCCCCGCACGGCGCTGACCGGCGATTACGGCTTTCGCGGCATACGGGCCGCCATGCCTTACAAGCGCTGGCCATTGATGCTAATGCTGTTGGTGCTGGTCAGCGTTGCCGGCCTGACCTACGGTTTCCTGTACGAGCTCAAGCACGACTTCACTGCCACCGGGCCGATCCAGGCCTTGCTGGGCACGATACTCTGCGTCTTGATCGCGTTCGTGGTAACAACCATGTACGCGGTGGCGTATCGCGACTCCGTTGTTGAGTCGACGAGGTAGGCGAACAGTCTCGACGCAATAGCTGCGCCAGCCGCCGCCGACCTGGAACCTACCCGCCATCGCTCAAGCTACATCCGCCGGCAGCGCCGAATGCGACAGCGTATACGCGCCCACCACCGGCGCCGCGGACGCGCCCAGGGCACGCAGCGACGCGTCATCCAGTTCCTCGACGGCGGCCATCAACGCCGCCTCGTCATACCCAGTCAGCACCACCACCACATCCGCGACCTGATCCGGCGTCCCACGGATTTTTTGCTCCGTCGTCTGAGCGATAGCGGGCGTCTCGTGACGCAGCAAATGCGCGCCGATGACACCCGGCCGTCCTACCAACGCCGCGAGCCGCTGCGGTAAACCTTGGCATAAGCGATCGACGCCGTCTGCCCCCTCCCCGGCCAGGCGCAGCGTGACAGCATGCCGCCCCGCCAGGCTGCCGTGCGAATCCAGGACATGGGACTGGCAGCGCACCATATCCCGGTGATAAGGCATCAGCTTGCGCGACCAAGGAGTGGGATCGTTGAGCCGGCTCAGATACGTCGGCGACGACAACACCCCATGCGTGTCCAGTTCATAGATGACGAACACTCCCTCCCCGCCCCCATTCGCCGTCCAGCGTGAACTGCGCAGGAAGCCC
Source organism: Bordetella sp. LUAb4 (assembly GCF_021325795.1). Lineage (GTDB taxonomy): Bacteria > Pseudomonadota > Gammaproteobacteria > Burkholderiales > Burkholderiaceae_B > Bordetella_C. The sequence goes on from NZ_JAHPZX010000009.1 coordinate 105,748, forward strand.
GGCACGCTTAGACGTTCCGGAAAATGTTCGTGCGTGTGCCAGTCCTCGAACTCCGGTTTCATGGGGCCGGCCATATTCCACCACATCGCCAGCGCCGCCTTGCCTAATAGAGCCATATACCCTTCACTTGATGAATACCGTGGAGATCGCCGGCACTGCCGCGATCACGATCAATCCCAGCACCAGCACCGCCAGATAGCGCCACATATGCCGGATCACCGCGTCAGGCGTCACCTTGCCGATGGCGCAAGCCGCGTAGAAACCGATGCCGAACGGCGGCGCGAACAAACCTATGCTCATGGCGACCACCACCACCATCGCGTAGTGCACGTCATTGATGCCGAAAGTGTGCGATACAGGCAGCAGCAAGGGCGCGAACAGCAGGATGGCCGGAATGCCCTCCAGGATGTTGCCGAGCAGAAGGAACACCACGACCGTGATCGCGAGGAAACCGTACGCGCCACCGGATATCGTCGTCATGCCACGCGCGAGATCGCTGGAGAACCCCGATTGGGTCAGGGCCCAAGCCATCCCCGTGGCCGTGCCGATCACGAACAGGATGGCGCCCGACAGCGACGCCGTCTCGACCAGGGCGGGATAAAAACGGTTCCACTGCACCGGCCGGTAGATCAGTACGCTGACCACCAGCGCGTAGACAATGCCGATAGTCGACACTTCGGTAGCCGTGGCGACGCCCTCGACTACCGCCCAGCGAATAACGAAAGGCAAGGCCATCGCGGGCAGCGCGGCGACAAAGGAAGTGCGTATCACGCGCCAGTCCGGGCGGGACTGGGCCGGCTTGGGTTCGGCCCGCGCGCGGACGAACGTCAGCGCAGCCAGGAAGACCGCCAGCAACAAGGCGGGTAGCAGCCCCGCGGCGAACAGGCTGGCGATAGAGATGCCCGTCACCGAACCCAAGGTGATCAACACGATGCTGGGCGGAATGGTATCGGCCATCGCCGCCGAACTCGCCAGCAAAGCGACCAGATCACCATCCTTGGCGCCGCGCTTGCGCATCTCCGGAAAGAGCCCCGGCGCGATCGCGGCCATGTCGGCGACCTTCGATCCCGAGATACCCGACACCAGGAGCATCGCCACCAACAGTACGTAGTAAAGGCCGCCCCGCACGAAACCCAGTAGTGCCGCCAGGAACGCAATGATGGATTTGGCGAAGCCGGTGACGTCGATCAACAAACCCAGGAAGATGAATAGTGGGATTGCCAGCAACAGGGGTTGGGACATGCCCTGATCGAGCCGGTTGACGACGACGCTCATGGGCGTAGTGGTAGTCAGCGACAGATAGCTCAGCGTGGCGATACCGAAAGAGAAGCCGATGGGCACACCGATGAAGATCGCCACGCCCACGATTACCACGAAGAATACAAACAGATTCAAATTACCGATCTTGATGAGCCAGGGCGCGATGGCCCACAGCCCGGCGCCGATCAGGGCCAGTGCCACTGCCGCGCCCACCGTCGCCAGCAACAATCTGGCCTTGGCGGCTTGTAGGAACACGGTCACCAATAACAGGACGACACCCAACTCGATGCCGAACACGCGCCAGCTCGCCGGCACGCCCAGATTCGGCAGTACGGCAAACGACTCGTCTTCCACGTAGTCCATGGCCGGATGCAGCATCAGGCACAGCGTCACGAAAACCACCGCCATGACGGTCGCGCGCAGCATGACCTGTACCTTGGGCGACGCGCCGCGGCTCAATGCGCTGAAGGCAAGATGCTCCCCTTTGCGCAAGGCGATGGCGGCACCCAGCATGCCGAGCCAGAGGAACAGGCTGCCGGCCATCTCGTCGGACCAGACGATGGGGCTATGCAGCGCGTAACGGGCGATCACGCCCGCGAACAGCAGGCAGACCTCGGCCACGATCAGCGCGGCCGCCACCAGGTCCACGATGCGCCCCAGCCCGGCATCGATACTTTCCAACCAGCGCGGGGCTGGCGTCATTTCCGCGATACGCGGCGCCGGGGCGAGACTCATGCCAGTTCCCCGCCGGCGGCCTGCTCCAACACCTTCCAGGCGGGATCGCCGAATTTCTTGCGAGCGTCGCTGTAGTAGCCAGCGGCCGTGAGTTTCTTGCGGAAAGCGTCCACGTCCACCGAATTGAAAGCCACGCCGCCCTTGGCGATGGCATCCTTGTACGACTGTTCCTGTCCGGCCAGATCCTGGCGCTGAGCCAGGCCGGCTTCATTCAGGCGGGTTTCGACGATCTCTTGCAGCTTGCCCGGCAGGTTGCGCCAGACGCGGCCGTTGATCAGAACCCAGTTGCCTTGCCAGATGTGATTGGTCAGCGAGCAATACTTCTGCACTTCAAAGAACTTGGAGGTCACGATCACCCCCAGCGGGTTTTCCTGACCGTCGACGATCTTTGTTTGCAGCGCCGGATAGACCTCGTTGAACTGGATGCTGGTAGGGGCGGCGCCAAGGGCCTTGAACAGGTCGACGTAGGCGGCGGCGCCGGGCACGCGGATCTTCATGCCGCCAATATCGGCCACCGTCTTGATGGCGCGCGTCGAAGACGTGACCTGGCGAAAGCCGTAGTCCCAAACCGTGGCGGGCGCATACAAATTGGCTTGCTTGAGCGAATTGCGGATCAGCGTGCCCAGGTCACCGTCCATGCCCTTCATCACTGCCGCGGAGTCCTTGAACACGAAGCCGACGCCGTCCAGCGCGGCCATGGGCACCACGCTGGAAGCGATCAAGCCGCCGACCACGAACATCTCCACGGCACCCGAACGGACCTGATTGAGCAGATCCACTTCTCCGCCCAACTGGTTGTTGGGAAACAGGCGCAGCTCGATGCGTCCGTCCGTGTCCTTGGCGATGCGCTCGGCTGCCTGCTGAAGGCGCAGATTGGTAGGGTGATTGGCCGCCAGCGGATGGGCGACCTTGAACACGTACTCCGCGGCGCGAGCCCGCGACATGAAGGGCAGGCTCAGGACAGGGGCGGCAGCAAGCGCGCCGAGCAGGTTGCGGCGGGTCAGGGGTTTGGTCATGGTTGTCTCCGTTATGGGTATATTGACCAAGCGTTGCGGGGGGATGCCCTAGGTTTTGCGCGTGGGCAGGGGCTGGTTTGGACGACGTTGAAAGATGGGAGAGATGGCGCTGGCTGCGCCCAATTCACTGGCGGTTTCGATGAGCGCGGTGCTCAGTTCATCCATGCGAGCTTGGGTAAGGCGCGTGGTGGGGCCGGCGATGATCAACACCGCGAGGACTTCCCTGCCGGGGCCGTAGACCGGAGTGGCCATGGAGCTCATGCCGGGCAGGAAGACATTGATGGTGGTGGCGTAGCCGCGCGCTTTCGTGGCGTCGACCAGGGTCATCAAGGATTTGATCGTGGCGGGAGCGTCCGGGCCGTAATCCTTGGGATCGCCCAGGCCTTGCTTGGCGACCAGGCGCAGGGCTTCGTCTTCGGTCTTGGTGCCGAGCCACACCATGCCGGCCGCGCTGCATGACAAGGTGACGGGCTGGCCCATTTCCGGGTCGTAGCGCAGGCCCATGGTGGCGCCCTGGGCCTTGGCGACGTAGATGAGTTGGTCCTCGTCGACGACAGCCAGGCGGACCAATTCCTTGCTCTTGGCGGCAAGGCGTTCGAGGATGGGCTGGGCGACGTCGACGATTCCGCCGGAGCTCAGATGGCGCAGGGCCAGGGAGACGATCTGCATCGTCAACGTGAATTCGCCATGGCGTTCGTCTTTGCGGACGTAGCCGGCGTCGATGAGGTCGTTGAGGATGCGGTGGGTCGCGCTCAAGGGAATGTCCGCCTTTTCCGCCAGCTCGGACAGGGTACGGCCATCCCGATGGTAGGAGAGCTCCTGGAGGATGGTGAAACAGCGGTCGATGATGTTGCTCATGGCGGCGCGGGGGTGATGAGGTTGTGGGTATTCTATGGAAGGATCTTCAAATTTGGAAGAGGCTTCCAGATTGGAAGATGATTTCGGGGATAGGGATTTGCCCTAGGGTGAAAGGCCGAGTCAAGAGAGTGGGAGATTGAATCTGGAATGACGGTCAGGTCCGACGAGAGTCCAATTTTTTGCGGCGACCGGCAGCAGAGGCGAGGAAAGACTTAGAGTTTGGGCGTACTCACCGGATCCTGAAATCTTAACCATGGCCCCGCCTTGATCGCAGTACCAAACATTTTTGATAGCCCATGAGCTATCACACACTTCAAATTTGATAGCCTATAGGCTAATATTTAAGACATTGTTAACAGCCTATAGGCTATCAATATGTCGTCCGAATTCAACCAACTTCGCTTGGAGCAACTGCAGGGATCCATGGCTCTCTATGCGAGCTTGGCAGCGCGAAAAACACCCGTCCGCGGGTGGCTCAGGCTCATTCGCGAGGCGCTCGGGCTTACAGGGCGGCAACAAGCCCAACGGCTTGGTATCGCTCAGGCGACGCTGCACAAGTCAGAGGAAGCGGAAGCTGAGGGAAGAATCACGCTTGGTCAATTGCAGAAACTCGCCAATGGCCTCGATTGCGACCTCGTATATGCGTTGGTCCCGAGGCGACCTCTTACGGACGTTATTCAAGAAAAGGCCCGCGCCATTGCACTTGAAGAGGTCGGCCGAGTCGCTCACACGATGACTCTTGAAGATCAGCGCCCAACGGACGCGCGCATCGACTCGCAGGTAAAGCGACGGACAGAGGAGTTGTTACGCGGGAGATGGTCTGATTTATGGCGTTAAGCAGCGCGAAGACTGAGGGCCAGACCCCGCTGGACCCAGACGAGATGGCCGGATTGATTCCGAGCCACCTGCTGACTAAGGACGAGCTAAACGACTGGCTGATGCGCTTCTTCGAAGACTGGACCAGCAGCCATTTTCCTGGGGCGGTGGCGGGAACTTGGCAAGCGCCAACGATATACGAATGCGTTACTTGAACGCGCTGCGGATGGCTGATCAAGGCGACTACCGATCGCTGCTCACGTTTGTGCGCAGCTGAGCCGGAACGAATATTCCGATCACAACTGATCTGAATACAGTGAGCATTCAACGGCCAAGCCACATAGGCGTAGGCATCAAGCGGCTTGAAAGGTGTGCCCGACTCAACAATTCTTCCTCCGCCATTCGGCGATAGTTCCGGAGGCGGGCCGAACTGAAATGAAACGCAGCTCACTCGTGGGAGTGCGCGCCCATCATGTACGCCAGGCCGAAATCAGCGACCTTATCGGTAGACGCGTTGAAGTCCTCGTAGCGTTTGCCCTCGTCATAAGCAAAGCTATCCAGCAGCTTCAGCACCACGGGAATATCCGCTGCGAGTGTGCTCCTGTCGCTCGTCAGCTTCAGCTCGACAAAGCCCTCGCGTCCAAGCGTGAGCGCCGTGCAGCGCTCGCGCGAAGTGGCGCGTCGCGGCACGCCTTTTTCCCGCGCGTCGATCGCATACACCAAGCGGTGGCGCGCTCGGTCATATTGCGGCGGGTACAACCAGCCTATTGCCTCGATTTCGGGAGCGCCACCGCCGCGTCGTCGCTCGTTCAACCACTCATAGTTGTATTGCAGATTCTGCAGCAGCTTCCCTGCATCCCACGCCTTGGTATCTTCGTCCTTGATGTAGCCGTATTTCTTGAAGTAGACCTCGATGAACCAATTTTTCCCAGAGTTGGCCGCTGGTTTCAAGTAGCCCAGTACCGCGTCGTCAGCCAAACCACCGTAGGCCAATATCTGCCGATTGGCCGCCGCTGCTGGCACGAAGTCCACACCCGGTGACAGCGTAAGCGTCGCTTGATCACCCAGGCGAACGACGCCGCTGTGCTGAGTGGCTTGTGCAAGCGCCTCGTCGGCTGCCTCTCTCTCCTGCATCTCGGCCTTCGTTTGGGCTGGGACTGTCGGAGCAAATCCGAGACTGATGACCGCGATCATGCAGGAAAGGAGGAATCTGACGGGCATGGCGTTCCTGTGAAAAGGCGATTTAAAAAAGTACAGCAACAGGGTACTTGAGTTAGTCGCCTGGTTCACCCACGCCGACGCGTTCCTTCGCCCAAAGCCCGAATTCGCGCATGACCTCCACCACAGGAGCCAGCCTTGCGCCATCTTCGGTCAACTCGTATTCGACCGTCACGGGCACAGTGGGAAAAGCCGTCCGTTTTACAAGGCCCGCCTCTTGTAGCGCTTTCAGATCAAGCGTCAGCATGCGCTGAGAGATGGATGGCATCAGCTTACGCAAGGCATTGAACCGCTTGGGTCCGTCGAGTAGGTAAGAGGCAATGAGCAGTCGCCACCGCCCTCCTAATAACCGCATGGCTTCTTCGACGGAACATCCCGACACCGTGACCTTCATTCAACACCTTGGTATAAAAAATATAGCTACATGACATTTTAGTGCCTACTTCATTTTTTATACCGACGCCGCCACAATCTGGGACACGCAAAGCGTTCCGCCTTGCCCCCTTTTCGGATTTTGGAATGAAGCTGTATTACATGCCTGCCGCATGCTCACTGTCGCCTAACATCGTCATCAACGAATTGGGCCTAGACATAGAACTGGTGAAAGTCGACCACAGGACCCATCGCACTGAGGACGGGCGCGACTTTCGCGAACTGAGCCCATTTGGATATGTGCCGCTGCTGGAGCTGGACGATGGGACGTTGCTGCGAGAGGGATCCGCGATCGTCCAATACTTGGCGGACCTGCGGCCCCAGGCGAAGCTGGCGCCGGCCCACGGCACGCTCGATCGCTATCGCTTGCAGGAGTGGCTGAGCTTTCTGTCCTCCGAAATCCACAAGGGGTTCATTCCCCTGCTCTATGCACGGCTGGCTGGCGCTTACGGGACCGAAACGGCCAAGCCCAAGTTGGAGCAGCGCTACCACTGGCTCAATGAGCAGCTCGCCGATCGGGACTACTTGATGGGTGACTACTCGGTTGCCGATGCTTATCTTTACTCGTTGACGCAGTGGGGGCAAGCGGAGTGGTTGGCGCCCACATACAAGGCCAACATTCATTTCGACGGGCTGGAGAATCTCAAGGCCTGGTATCTGCGCATGCGCTCGCGGCCCGCCGTGCGCAAGGCGTTGGATGCCGAGGGGCTTGCGTAGTCCACGGGTTATGAGCTGGCTGAACAACGCCGCGCGTTGCGCATTGAGGACCGGTTGTGACCACAACCCGAGTCGGACAGGAGCGCGACCCACCTGTTTAATGAAGTGAAAAAATGCCTCGCGTTCTCAGGATAGCCGTACACCGTTCCGTCTCCTGCGCGATGAGTGTTTGAAGCGCCAGCGGACGATTAGGCTGTTGGGCAGGGAAATAGCCTAAGCGCGCCATGTCAGCTCGCATCTCTTCACTTTCGAGCAAAGTGTTTAGTGCGGAATTGAGCTTATCTATCGCGTAGTCGGGGGTTTCCGCTGGCGCCACTGGCCAGCCCTCTAGAAATCGACTCGCGCTCTCCTGCGGACAGGCATTCGGCACGGCGTGTTCTGGGGCGAGGCGAGATGCTTCCGTCGCGCAAGTGCTGCCAAAAGCAATGCTGCAATGACCTACTAGTGATGCTGCTGATCATGACGTATGTCGACGGCTTGTCGCTGGCACGCGGGTGATTGGCGCAGCCTAGCCGCACAACCTGCTGCGCGATGCGCTGCTGCAGGTGACGGTGATCCACCTGGACGAGACGTCAGTCAACAATTCTTATCCCTGGAGGCTCTTCCGAGCCGTGATCCTCACCCAGTAGCATCATGCGATCCGCTTTGTCAGTAGAGACAGAAAAAACATCATCAAATATGAGACAAAATTCGTTTATATAAGAACTCGTAAAAATTTAAAGCGTAATGGACACTCTCACCAGAAGGGAGCCGAAGTTTCACAGGGCATTCGCCATCATCGAATTTTGAATAATCAAAGAAAAAAATCTCGCCAAAATCAGTTTGGCTGATTACTAGTTTTTTGCTGTCTACCAAATTATTTTTTTTGCCAACGATATGCTGAAAGACAATATCTCCCCCGTTGACATCCTCAAAGTCCACACCATATATACTGTAAATCTCCTCGGTCCCGATTTCTCCGCCTGCGTAAGTCCTTAAAAACCACTTGTAAGACACTGGCAGTTCAACGCCCAGCGTGTCCTCCGCCTTATCAATCCAGTCCTGACTCACCTGGTCGGCCTCGCTACCAAAGCACACGACATCTGGATGCAATGAGATTAACTCTTCAACTTGTTCCGAGTGGCTCATGTTTAATTCCCAAAGTCTGCGACTCGTTGCTTCCAATATTGCACCGTCCACTTATCAAAAGCACACCAATTATCGCCCGAAGGAATGGTGTTGGGGTTAATGTGGATAGCGGCGCGTTGGGACTGGTGAAACGTCTGAGCCCAGATGCTGCCGCGTCGTTGGTCGCCGGCCGCTTAAGCACCGGCCGTCAAGGATGAGCTCGGCAGGCGCTTACGTTGCAAGAACGTATTTGAGTCTGCTCTGTGCGAAGGAGCTGTAGTGCATCTCTGCGGCCTCCACACGCGAATCACTTTAAAACTATTGTGCCCAAGTGATCACGATCTCACCCAGAACCCAGGCCACCACTCTAATATTCAAAATCGGCGCTGTATTCCCCATTGCTATCCATGAGAAAAACACCTTTCTTGTACAACCCGAGCTCCTTCTTGCTCAACATATACGCCAGCTCAAAAAATAAACATCTAGCCTATTTATATCAGCGCAGCTACCCTCACCACCCTTTTCATCGATCGGCGTCGTAGTCGTCAGCCCATCGTGCGGGCCTTTGTTGACTTGCCCAGGAACGTCGACTGGAGCCATAAGCTCTAACGATTCATCGGGCACACCGGTGCCCTCACCGGAGTCGATCCACCGAATAAGTGCGCCCTTCACTACCTCAATCAGTCCCACGGGCAGCAGTGGCGTGTGGATCTGCCCCTCCAGCGTGCTACCTGTATTTCCTTCCCACTCTATGTACTGACTCAATTGCGCAGCGATGAAGTTCTCGGTCAAGCCAGAATCGTCTTTGTCCATCCCACGGTTGAGGAAACGCATCAGCTCCGACTGAATCGATGGCCTCGCCGATTTCGTCTGTCTGAATCGGCACCGGGCTTCTCGCTCAGATGGACTGAGCTTCGCAACATCGGTGTCATTCACCCTGTTCAGCAGGCGGTTGAAGACAATACCTGCCGATACAGCCGCCGCCCTTATAGCCCAATCAGCGGCGGGACGATCAGGATCACCCAGGATATCAGAGCAGATCTCGGGATGGCTGAGACGTCTCTCTACAGAGAGAAAGACCATGTGTGTTTCACACGAAACAATCTATCAGCCGCTGGTAGTTCAAGCCCGCGAGGCACTGCGGGAAGAGCTCAAAAAACACTTGCGGAGCCATCGAATGTGCCGCCATACCGGGCCTCGTCATACAGCCATGTCAGGCGGTATTCCCCAATCTATTTCAATTCGTTCTCGTCCTGCGGAGATCGAAAAGCGCGCATTGCCGGCGCATCGAGAGGGTAATCTCACTCCGAGATCAAATCAGAGCGCTATCGCCACGATCGTCGACAGAAGCACGCACTTCACCATGCCTTGTCAAAAGCAACGATAGGTGGGCCAAAATCGTCACACAAGCTCTTATCGAGCAAATATGCCAGCTTCCCACCCAATTAATAAAAAGCCCGACATGGAAGCGTAACGTGGGGTTGTCAACGCACCGGCGTTCGAATATAGACACTAACATGGTCGTTTATTTCTGCGATCCGGACTGCCCCTGGCAACGGGGTACCAACAAAAATACGAACGGCCTATTACGTCAGCATTTATTCAAAAGAACAGACTTGGCAAGTTATACGCAATACAACCTTGACGAAGTGGCTGCCAAGCCAAACACCCCGTCCCAGAAAGACTTTGTGATTCAAAACCCCGGCTGAAGCATTGGACGAATTGTTGCACTGACCGTCTGAGTCCAGAGTCGCTAAAACTGGGGGAGTACCGCAAAAGGGCCCACCTATTGTGCAATGGAGACAAGGCTCCGCAAGTGAATGCTCGTTAGAATACCGGCTTCCAGTATCAATATTCAAAATTGGCGCTGTACTTTCCCTCCCTATTCATTATGAACACACCTTTCTTGTAGAACCCCAATTCTTCGGTACTCATCACATAGGCAATTTCGTAAAAATAATCATCTAGCCTCTGTATTCGAATTTTGCTGTCCTCGCCCCCAACTCCATCGTAGTAAACGACCTGTAAAGTCATTGAGGAAGAACTTCGCTCTACATCCACTCTAACTTCACGCCAGGGCTTCTTATATATAGAGAAAAGCTCATCCGCAATAGCCTGATAATAGTCCGGTTCCGTTTCAAATAACACGCTCAGCCCCCCTCTTGATTGCGAAAAACTCTCTGCTTCCACCTTCCACCATTAACTCTGTATTCCACGATAAATTTGTCAGGTCGATCTCCGATATTACCAGGATCAAAGACTCTCCGAAAATCAGCTTCCACTACATCCCCATTTTTTATATGACTTCTTAGCTCCCTTTCGAATGCACGATACTCTCGAATATTAAGGAATTTATTTCCTGGAGAAACATTTAAATCCCCACCCTGGAACCCAAACTCATCGGCGCCGCCGTGAAATCCTATATCACCCTCAATTCCACGATGCCCTATGAGCCTATCATCGTGAAATCGATTTCCGCCCGAATTTTCATTCAACCATCCCTTCGAACTGACACTACGCCCCATTTCATCCGTGGTGTATTTTTTACCGTCATACTCGTAAACGGTATTGGGGAGCCGATTTTTAGACACTCTACGAAATTCATCCCTCGTCTCGACCAGAACATGAGCCTCATCGGCTTGGCTGTCCCTTCTGCTTTGGTACAGAAGGGTAATCGATCCCTCATCGGGTATTGGCGTTGATGTGGTTAGTGCTTTATTCGAGTCATCGTTGACAAACCCTGGCACCGTCGTTGGCGCGAGCAAATCAGATGATTGTCCAGGCACGCTGGTGCCCTCGCCGGAATCGATCCACCGAATAAGTGCGCCCTTCACTAGCTCAATCGGTCCCGCGGGCAGCGGTGGCGTGTGAATCTGCCCATCCAGCGTGCTACCTGTATTTCCTTCCCACTCTAGGTACTCACTCAATTGCGCAGCGATGAGGTTCTCGGTCGAGCCGGAATCGTCTTTGCCCATCCCGCGGTTGATGAGACGCATCGGCTCCGACTGAGCCGATGGCCTCACCGATTTCGTCTGTCCGAAGATCGGCAGCAGACTCCGTCCAGCAACGCCGGCAAAGTTGTTCTCCGCTTCGACCCTTGCCGCAGCCGCCACTTGCGCCATGGAGTCGGGATCCAACGCGCTGGTCACGCCAGCCAGCAAGCTGCCCAGCATGTTCAAACGGGCTTCTCGCTCAGAGGGACTGAGCTTCGCAACGTCGGTGTCATTCACCTTGTCCAGCAGGTGGTTGAAGACAATGCCAGCCGACACAGCCACCGCCCCGCTAGCGCAGCTTCCGCCCTGAGCCGCACCGCCCGCACAAGCCAATACGGCATGCAGTGCCACATGCGCGGGCGATCCCTCGCCGCCCAATTGCGGGGCCAGCGCTTTGATCTCCCGAGCAGCCAAACCCTGGAGGGCAGTCACACTAGCGGCGACCACCGCGCTGGACGCAGGACCGGCGATATTCGCGGATGCGCCGGCCAACAGGCTCGTCGCAATAAGCCGGTAATTTCCGCCTGGCAACCACGGGCTAAGCGCCTCTTTCTTCGCTTCAAGCGACTTGATTACCTCAGGATTCTTCGCGGCGCCCTTGGCCTCTTCCTTCTTCAGGGCCTGCTCAACTTCCGTCGCTTCTTCCGCGCGCGCTGCGATGAATGTGGCCGCCTGCGCCTGCACCTCCATGATGATCGCGAAGCTGGCCTCGACCTTGTCCTTGTCGAAAATCGGATCCAACCTGTTCAGCGTGTCCTGCGTATCCCGATTCAGCGCGGCAATGATCTGGTCAGGCGTCAGCCCCGTGCGCGCACGTTGCCCGTCCAGGTCGCGAATCCTGATCGTCCCACCGCTGATCGCGCTGTACGTCGTTGATACGACTTCTTCCCGCGCATGAGCTACGCCCGGCGGGGCGACGCTGACGCCCTTGAATGACGGTAAGGTGCTGCCTGGAACGGCGCGTGTACCGCTCGCCGCGTTGCCTTGGTTATCCGTCCCGACGGCGCTAGACGAACTTGAGGTCTTCCCCGCTGCAGCCGAGTCGGCGTTGGCATCACCCGCCTTCTTGCCGCCCGCACCGCCGCCAAAGCTGAATCCCCCTCCCAGCGCAAATTGATTGCCTGTGTACCAAGCCTTGTTCTGGATATCCCGGGTGATCAACGTCCCGGTATCCAGATAGTTCAACCCCTTCTCCACCGCCCGAGCCGAGCTCGAAACGACGCCGCCCACGAGGCTGGTCTCCCGGTTCACATAGACCTGGAAGCCAGCATCGCCCGCCTTCAACCCAGCCTGCTGCGTGACGCTGGCGTACGCGCTCCTTACCTCGCCTCCGCCGACATAACCAGTGGCCGAGCTCGCGCCGTAGCAGATTGGCGGGATGCACAGACTCACACCGAAGCCACCACTGCTCTGCTCGGACGTGTATTCGGCAGTGTCCTGCAGGCTCTCGACCGTCAAGTCGCCGCCGACATTGGCGATGATCTGTGACGCGAGCACTTGCGAGCCGAGCACCTGGGTATCCCCGCCCGATTCCATCATCGCGACGCCACCCGCTTGCACGGTCGAGGGCGTCCACGTGACGCTATTGCCCTCGGCGTTGCCGCGAGCAGTTGATGCGGCAAGATTGATCGTGAAGCCGTTCTGCGTACCTCCAATGGCAAAGCCCACACCCACGCTGGCGCTGCTCGAGGACTGTTTGCTATTGGTTTGCTGCGTCGTCGCCGCCGCCGTAAGGACCAGGTCACCGTCGGTCTGCAGGGCCGCATTGCGTGCCGCCGTGAGTTGGGATCCCTCTACCAAAATCCGGGAATCCTCGCCGCTCGCCTTCAAATTGACGTCGCGCCCCGCTTGCACGGTGGACGAGGAGACCGCAGACGCGGAGCTCTCCTGGCGTTGCCTGCTATTGGATACTCCGACATCGACGTTGAAACTCACGCCGCCCGCGCTGGCCGGATTGCGCGCGACCGCGCTATACGCATTGGCCATCGACAGACCCGCCGCCGTCGCCGCCAATGCTTTCATACGCGGGTCATCCGACTCCACAGCAGCCTTGCGCATGTCGATGGATGTCTGCACCGCGCTTACGATCGGGTTGTTGGCGCTGAATGTGACGCCGGCGCTCCTGCGCTCATGCTCGCTCTGCATGTCAACTGAATCGCGCCCAGGCGTAATCTCAATGACCTTGGCCTGGATATTGAAATCCCTGCCCGCATCGATATGGCTACCCATCACGGACACCTGGTCACGCGCAGCCAGCGTCACATCGCCCGTGCCAGCCGTGATGTGGCTCGCGGCGGCGCTCTGTGTCTGGCCTGCCTCTCGCTGTGATCCCTGCTGCTTGCCATAGCCCACCGTCGCGCTGTTATTGCTACGCCCAGTGTTCCCGATGGTGCTCTGCTTGTACGACTCGTTCGACGTCCCGGTATGCCTACCCGGCTCGATGCGAACCGCACCCTGCGGCGCCAGGAGTGTCACCGAGTCACCGCCGGCCACGTCCGATCCCTGGACAAGGACGTCTCCGGTCTGGCTGTTGGCGAGGACCGTATTCCCAATTACCGTCGAAATCGTCTGCGAACTGGCTTCGGTCTGGCCTTTGGCCCTCGAGAGTTCGTGGTTATACGGCAGCAACTGCACGCCGCCGCTGTTGTGCCCGCCCGATTGCGCACGACCGAGATCACCCAGGCCGGGCGCCGCCGTCCCGACCCGTGCCGTCTTGCTCTTGGAGGAATGGCTCTCCGAATATTGGTGGGAGGCCGCTTTGATCGAAACATCGCCCTGGGCATCCAGCAAAGTCGCGCCGCCGCCTCGCACCGTGGCGCCCACCAAGGAGATCTGGCCCGCAGTGGAAGAGTCGCCCTGCCCTTGCCCTTGTTCCTGTCCTTGTGCCTGTCCTTGTGCCTGCCTTTGTCCTTGCCCTGGTCCTTGCCCTGGCCCTTGTCCTTGTCCTTGCCCTCGTCTTTGCCCCTGCGGGTCTCCGGCGCGCAAGGTCACATTGTTGGCCGCATCCACGGTCGAGCCGATCGCCACATCGGCGATACGCTCATTCTTCGCACGGCTGCGCGTGGCGTCATAAGTAAAGTCGACCTGAGGCACGGACAGACTCGACGCACCCACCTCGTGGATGACGTCCATCAACGAGTGCCCTTCACGCAGGTTCCTGACGGTGTCCAGCACCGTGCCGACCACCGCCGTGCCAAACACTGAACGAGAGTAGCTGGAGCCGTGCGTCGAACGCTCGATATCGTGGCTGACATCGATGCTGACGTTTCTCCCGGCAATCCCGATGTTGCCCGACGACGCACCCGAGGCCCCCGATATCCCCGATATCCCCGATATCCCCGATATCCCCGATATCCCCGATATCCCCGATATCCCCGATATCCCCGATGTTCCCGACGTTCCCGACGTTCCCGCGCTACCCGCACTGCCCGCGACGAGCTGTGCGCCGTTTAGCCGCACATCGCCACCTGCCGATATAGCCACGTTTCCGTCTGTCGCACCAATCCGCGTCGGTGCCGTGCTCTGTGCCACACCGTCGAGCGACGACCACTTCGCCTTGATCTCCTTGCCGTAGCCAACACCAAGGCCTCCGCTACCGCCAAAGAAGCCCTTACGCGTGACACGCTCGTAGTGTTGTTCGCCGTAGGTGTCGGAGCCGGCATTCAGCGTGATGTCACCTCCAGCCCCCATCCGCACGCCCTTGTCGGCGGCGACCTGGGCGGCGATGGTGGCAATATCGCCGCCGGCCAGCACAGAGACGCGCTCGCCGCTAAGTAAGCTTCCCAATGCCATCGACGAATAGAAGGCATCGATCGTGTGGGTCGATTTGCTGGAGAGAAAGCCGCGCGTCTTCTGATAATGCTCGTCCCGGAAGTACTCGGACTGCTGCCCCGCATTCAAGGCGATATTGCCCCCCGCCGACACGCCCAAGTCCTTCTGCGCCTGCATGCGCGCCGCCGTGGCGGTAAAGTCCGCGCCTGCGAACACGCTCAGGTTGCCACCCGCAGTAACGATCGCACCGATATCCTGGCTACGGCTGGTCTGCTTGTTGTTCTTCTTGCCGAAGACGAAATGCTCGCCCTGCCCGTCTTGCAAGCTGCTTAGCGTAACGTCGTTACCCGCCACCAGTTGCACATCGTTCAGCGCGGTAAGCGACCCCGCGGCCATGTTCAGGTCGCGAGCCGCCACCACCCGCACGTTGGTCGCGTCGATACTGGAAACGCTGCTGATGTAGTCGCGCCAGGTATGCGAGCCTGCGCTATGTTCGGACGTCGAAGTCAGATTGACATCGCGCCCGGCCGACAAGGCGACATCGCCGCCGGTGATGCGCGAACCGATGTTGTCGAAGTCTTGTCTCGCCGACAGATCGAGAGAGCCGCCGTGCAGACGTCCACCCAAACGATTGCGGATATTCTCCGCCGTCATGACGGTGGCATCGCGCGAGGCGATGGTGCCGGTGTTGTCAATATTGCCGTCGGCGGCCATGTTGACTCGCCGACCCGCCATCAAGGTGCCGTCGCCTTTCAGGTCACCGTCCTGCACCATCAGGTAAACCTGCGGGGCCAATACTCGCTGGGTGGCTCCGTCCGGAAGTTGCACGTCGCGCGCAACCATCCAGACCAGGTCCGATGTCATGCTCCGCATCTGGTCTTCGGTCAGCGCCGCACCCACCGTCAAGCCATGTTTTTTCCCAAAGGCGGCGCCTTCGGTCAACAACGCCTTGTACTGACTTTGATTGTCCCGGTAATCGCCGATGAAGCGCTGGCCGGTGGCGGCCGTGATCTGGCTGCTTACAAGGCGCTGCTCGTAGAACGCGTCACCCAAGCGCTTGAGCAACAGCGCGCCATTGGCGCTATCCACGTAGGACGAACCACCTGCCGATGCGGCAACACGCGGCGCATCGGGGTGCCCAGGCGGCGTCCGCCCGCCAATGGCAACATTGCCGCCCAGCCGTTCGAGTAGTCCCAGACGTTCAAACAGATAGTCGCTGGAGACGAACGAACGTCCGCCCACGAATCGAGGATCCGTGTTCACCAGATACGCCGAACCCGCCTCGTGGCGCAAGGAATACAAAGCGCTATCGGGCAAACGCAGCGGAGGGATAACCGTACGCACCTCTCCGATGCCAGGCACGCGCAAGGAGAAAGCCTGGAACGGAGCGTCCGCGGCTGACCCCGCGCCAGCCGCGGGCATCGCCCACACCGCACTTGGCTTGGCAGTGTGTCCCGCGTAGCTCACCGGCATCCTGATCGACTCGACCTCGGTCGTGCCGTCGTAATTCACGGTCTTGTGCTTGCGTCCGCCCTTACTCGTATAAGTTCGTATGGTTTGGCCAGTCGTCTCGGTACGCCGCTCTCCGATCGCATCGAGGTTCCGTACATCACCGCCTACGGTCAGCAGTTCGCCGCCCGCGATGATCTGGCTCTTGTCATTCAGTACCTTGCCGTCGAACGTGGCATTGCCGCCGACCCAGATCTTGGCCGGATCGCTCGACACCACTCGGGGTTCAAAGACCGTCTCATCCGTCACGTGAATGTCGAAGTTCTTGACCAGCCGGCGCTTGAAATCCTTGTTGAAGGCACGAACTCGCTTATTGAGCTCTACATAGGCCGCCACCTTGGCCTTGTGCGCTTTCTCATAGGCGAGGTTTTCGCCATGACATTTCTCGTGAGAGAAGCACTCTTTCTGCGTCGGCTGCGGCGGCAGCGGCTCCGGCCGCTTGACCTCGAATACATCCCAGATGGGCGCGTCGATCGGATAGTTGAACTGCTCCGGGATGTGGATGCGGTTCCTGCTCGAGTCCTCCTCGTCGCGCGGTGGGCTGTACGGGACCTTTACCGGCGCCTCGTTCCTGCGCCGGTCTTCGTGCTTGGGTTCGGCATAGGTCAGCTCCGGCCCGTACTGCGGCGCGTTGTACTTCTCCTGCTTCGATGGCATGAGCAGCCGTCGCTGCGACGTTCTCAGAACCCACTCATGACTCTTGGTGCAGACAGGCTTGTCGTAGTTGCACAGCCAATACTCGTCGGCGTTGAGCTTTTCATCTTTGCCGGGGCGCTGGTAATAAACTTTGCGCGTCTTCGTGCCCGGCACGACTTCGCTGACGAAGTGCTCGTTGACGTTGTTGATGATGGAGGCATCCAGACGCAGGTTGCCATCGACATCGATCAAGCCGGATCTGTTGTTGAATACGTCGGCCTTGCCGATCGCGTTGCCAGCCACGTCCAGGTGACGGCCGATATTCAGATCGCCGCCCGAATACACATCGGCATGGTCGTTATCGAAGGTCTTCACGCCCATGTCGATGCGATCGTGGGCGGCAATGACGCCGACTTTGCCGCTATCTTCTTCTTTGCCACGACCACCGCCGCCCGCTTTCGAAGCGCCATTGCGCAAGGCATCGGCTTCGATCTCGATCTTGTTGCCGTAGATACGGCCGGCGTTATCGACGGACGGCGCGGCGATATGGCTCTTATTCCCGTTGATCAAGCCTTCGTTGGTCACGCGATCTCGGGCGCTAACCTTGGTGGCTCCACCGGAATCTATCGTGCCCTTGTTGTCGATGTTGTTAGCGTCGACTTGCGTCGATTCTCCGCCGACCATCGCTCCAGTATTTCTAACGTTTCCATCCGAGCCTACCGAGACCTTGCCATCGGCCCTAATATTTCCGTCGTTCTCCACGGAATCTTTGCTGCGGAGATAGATATCGCCCTTGGATTCGACCGTGCCTACGCCCGCGATGCTGCCGGCATGAACCTCCGATCCCGCTCCTGACCAGATGCTGCCGCCCTTGTTCGTCAGGGTGCCGGTATCGATGGTGGCCTTGCCGTTGGTCGTCGTCAGGCCAGCGGCGTTGTCCAGCGCGTCCGATGTGGCGCGCACGCTCTTTTCCCCGTGGATATGGCCGTTGCGATTGTCGATTTCTCCGACGTCGACCAAGGTCTCGCCGCCGATGATGCCGCGCTCGGATTCCACCGCGGGTTTCGCCGCCGGTTTCGCGGGCGGTTCCGCTGACGTTGCTCCGTTCGACGTTTTGGTCGCAGCGTTCTTGACGCTAGCGCCCTTCACCGTCAGATCCTCTTCCGCCTTGATCAAACCGTTGGTGTTGTCGATATGACCAGAGACCTCGACCCGCACGTCCTGGCCCTGCGCCTCGCCGCTTTGGTTCTTGAAGGTTTCAGCGTCAACGACCACCACGCCCGAAGATAGAATCGTGCCGGACTGGTTATTAACCTCGCCGCCGACGCTCAGCTTGGTCTCGCCGGCGCCACCAATTAAGCCGCCTTGATTGTCCAGCCCGACCTGGTCCGTCTTCGCCTCGGAGAGGGATCGACGGCTCGCGGGAGCATCGACGTTTCTCGCCGCGCCATTCATGGTGATGCCTATGCCATTCCACGACTGCACCGCACCGCCGCGGTTGTCCATACGCTCGCCGTTGATGATGACCTGTTGGCCTCCGACGATGTTGCCAGCCGCGTTATTGATGACCGACGTATCCAGCGAGACTACTCCGCCGATGATGCCTAGTGGGGGCGCTGTCGGCGCGGATCGCGTCAGCGTGTTGTCGATACGCCCGGCCGACACGCGCAGCCTATCCCTCGCGGCGATGAGTCCACCGGTGTTATCAATGCTCCCCGCCGTCTTGATATCCACGTGCTGTCCCGTCAGCACGCCGCCCCTGTTGTCGATCCCGGTGGCGTCACCGCGCAGACGTCCATCAGTCCTGATGCGGCCGGAACGGTTGTCTCCTGAGCCATTCAGATCCAGTGTCAGATCCCCGGCTGCCAGAATCTCGCCGCGCTGGTTATCCAGGACGACTTCAGCGCCTTGCATGGAGCCCAGAACCCCCTTACTGTCCGGCAGATCGCCGATGGCGGATCTGCGTACCCTGACTGGTTCGGTCTTCGCCGCACCAGCGGCTGGCACGCTAGCTGCCTGCACGCCAGCCGCGCCCTGCAGATGAAGCTCCAGCTCACCGCGCGATACCACGCGACCGTCCGCGTTAAGCAGGCGCTTGCCATTTACCGTCAGCTGATCATCGACCTCCACGCGACCGCCACGGTTATCAACGATGTCGGCCCGTACGTCGGCCGATTTAGCGTGGATACCGCGCACAGGTTTTCCGTCCTGATGGACGGTGTCGTGGTTGATCACGCTGGTAGCGGAAACAACGAGCTTTTCGTCGGCCCGGATCAAGCCATTCGTATTGTCGACCTGTCCGGATGTGAGCACATCTACGCTGCGCCCGCCCAAGATGCCGCTTTGGTTATCGATCTCGACACCAGCAACGTAGACCTTGCCTTTGCTGTCGATGCGGCCATCACGGTTGTCAACGCCGCCTTGCACTTCCAAATACACGTCGCCAGCCGATAGCACCTTCCCCCGCTGGTTATTGAACCCGTCGGCGGCCTCCAGGCGAACTCCGCCATCGGCCTGGATAGTGCCGTGATTCTCCAAAGCCTGAGCGCGTAGCGTCGCCTTTTGGGGCGTCAGAAGCTCGCCGTCGTTGACCAACGTGCCGCCGCTTGTCACTGTTAAGTCGGCACCGGCTTGCACTGTCCCATCGTTCGACAGAGTGCCGCTGGCTTGCAGCATGACGGCGCCCTTGGCATGCAACTCGCCATGATTGACCAAAGCACCCGACGCGGTTGCCGTCAACGGACCATTGACTTGCACCCACCCACGGCTCTCCAAACTGCTGCCCGCCTGCAAGCTCGCCGATTGCCCGGCGATCAACTTGCCGTCGATAAGCAACTTGTCTTGCGCAACGACACTTACTATCCCAGCGGCACGCGTAATGGCGGACGGCGACAGGGTGATGTCTTGGGCATGCGACCGTAATTGCACGTCGCCAGACTTCGAAATCGCGACACCCGCCACACCCATGGCGCCGTGCGAGCTCAGCGCGAGCTTGCCAGCAGCGCGCACGTCCCCGGCCGAATCAAGGCGCCCCCGAGCGTCCGCAACCAACGTCGAATCGGAATACACCTTGCTCCCGGCGCCGATCGTGACGTCATGCCCACTCAGCGTGACACTGCTCCCACCCACCTCTGCTGCCGCACCCTCCACCCGCAGTCCGAGCCCGGCGGCGAGCCGCATATCCCCTGGCGTGGTGGCCCGTCCCTGGACCGAGAGGTCGCCGCCTGCCAGCAAGTCGACCCCCTGGGCGCCATGCACACCACCGGCCGGCAATATGCTCAAGCCTTGCCCCGAGCTGACCTGCAACCGGCCCGAAACGGCTTCGATCATGCCGCCGATAGCAACATCATTTCCAGCCAGCGTGACGTTGGCCCCAGCCAGCTGCGCGGCCGCTCCGTCCACCCGTAGTCCCTGCCCGGCACTGATGCGCAAATCGCCAGGCGTGCTCGCCCGTCCCTGGACCGCCAGTTCACCGCGGGCGTGCATGTCCAGACCTTGCGCGGCATGGACATCGCCTGTGGGCAATATGCGCAAATCACCCGCCGAACTCAGATGCAGCTGCCCCGTCAACGAATTGATGGGACCGCCGATGTTCACCCCGACGCCAGCCTCGGTGCCGATCAGCCGAACGCTGTTGGCATACATGCCGCCCAAGGCGGCCACGTCCAACCAGACCGCAGGCGCCGGACCCTCGCCCGTCTTGCCCTGCACGCGGTCATCGTCGTAGCCCACGGTGGCGGGGCCGGCGACCACGCTCAGCTGATTCGCGTGAACCGCGGCGTTCAATACCAGCGCTCGCGTGATGAGATCGACCTTGTCCACGCCCCCGCCGTACAGTCCGAGGCCTTCGACAGAAACACGTCCGCGCGTGACGTCAAATCCCTGTAAGCCGCCATCGGCGCCTATCAGGGGGCGCCCTGTCGTCAGCGTGCCGCGACCCGCGTTCAGAAATCCGCAACCGTCACAGGTAATGCCCGCCGGGTTCGCCACGATGACATTGGCGCGATGCCCCGCCACTTCCATCCAGCCACGCAGCTGCGAGGGATTGTTCGCGGTGACTTGATTGATGATGAGCGCCGCTCGGCCATTGCCCAGTAGCGGGTTGCCCGCGAGCGGGCCGGCCAGTTGGCTTTGACTGGGCGCGCCGCTGTTGTTGAACACGACCCCGGCAGGCCCGACGTTGAACTGCGTGAACCGGTTGTTCGATACCCCGGCCCCGTTCGGTCGCGCGATGTTCACCACCGGCACGCCATTCGCGCCCGCCCCGACAATGGCCTGTTGGCTCCGTATGCTCCTGTCGACAGTAATAGGCAAGGTCTGCGACAGGACGGGCGTCCACAGCTGGACGAAAACAAGCAGGCAGGCGAGAACGCGGCGAAGACTCAACATGGGGACCGGGGCGTGGCGTTCAGAAGGTGAACTGGAGGGAGGCGGTGACCGTGGGTTCCGCGGTCTTCAAGAAGTCAGGCTTTTTCAGCGGCCAGCCGGCCGCCAGGTCATAGTTGGCCTTTACATAGGGCATGGCGATGCTGCCGCGCAGTCCCACCACCGCGCCCACCAAGGTGGCGCTGGGCAGCTGCGACGCCGCCGGACCGCTGACACGCCCCACATCCAGCCCGGCATACAACTGCTGACCGCTCGCGCCCAGGTTCCACGCAAGGTCATTGCGCCACACCCAGCCGTTTTCCCCAGCAAGCGTCATCTGCCCGTCAAAGCCTCGTACCGCGTAGCGGTGGCCAATAACGAAGTAGTCCGAAGGTGTCATCGCTGTCTTGGCATGCTGCATATGCCAATAGGCTTGATAGGCGAACCGCTCATCCTTCAGTTCGAACGGCACATAAGCGGAAGCCTTGGCCAACAACAGCGTGGTGCGTCCATTCCAGTCGGGGTCGCCGATGATGACGCCAGGTGCCTTGGACATGCCGGTCAAGGTGCTCCGTATGCCACCGCCGGCCTCGAGGAAAGCCTGGCCGAAGTAGTGCCGATGATCGAAGCCAAGCTCATACCCGACCACGTCGCGATGCTGGACATCGATATTGATGTCGTCGATTCGATTATTCGACCACTTGCGATACAGCTTGGCCGACAGATTGCCCTTGTAGTCGGCGCCACGATAAGGCACGAAACCCAATCCCGCCTCGACCTGCTTGCTCTGGCCGCCGTACTCGATGGGCTCCTGAAAGCCCGCGAGCGTTTGGTGGTAATCCGACTTGCTGTAGTTCGCAAACAGGGACCAGTAGCCCAAGGGGATGCTGTAGCCCAGGAATGAGGACCGCGCTCCCGCTTTGTCATTGCCCATGTCGGCATTGCTGTTCCAGGAGGCGGACAACTGGTCGTAGAGAAACAGCGGAGAATCCAGCGTCAGGCCCGCGTTGAGCTGGTATTTGCCCATGGCGTCCATGCCGCCGTTGTCGCCGCCTACATAACCGTGCAGCCGCTTGCCGGAGCCGGGCTGCATTATCAGGGTGGACTCGCCAGGGTTGGCGCCCGGGGCGACGTCAATGGTGGCATCCGCCTGGCCAATCAGACGGCGTATGTTCTCGACTGCCTGATCCAGGTCGCCCTGTTCCAACACATCCCCGGGACCGCTGGGCAGCGCAGTACGCCACCAGCCCGGCATGCCTTCGCTTTGGACGTCGACGATGACGCCGGGAAAGTAACGCAAGGCGAGCGTGCCTGATGCCAAGGTCTGCTCCGGCAGCAGAACCCGCGCGGCGACGTGGCCACGATCGACCAATTGCCCCAACAGGTCCTTCTGCAAAGCCTGCAATCCGAGCACGCCGACGCAGTGGCCGACGATGGTCCCTGCGCTTTCGGCCAACCAATCCGGCGGCGCGACGTCCTGCCATTCCAACCTTGAGATCACATGACACGGTGTCTCTTGCGGAAACGTCGAATCCCGTGAGGCAGGGACTGGCGCTTGCGCGGGCGTGATGACATCAGGGCGTTCTAGAAAACGCGATCGTTCTATATCGGTTTGCTGGTCCTGCAGGCGTTGGATTTCAACCCCGTTGCGGACGCCGCCTTGCCGCGAGGGATGAACATGTTGGGCCTGGGCATCGGCTGCGATCGCCCAGCCGAAGACCCACGCCGTTCCAAGGGAAAAATAAGAGACGAGCGAATTCGACGGGCGATCGCCCGGAATGGCAAAACTGAACATCTGCGGGGGGGAGTAGCAATGCTGAGCCGTAAAGACTTGCCCTGGAACGGGTCAACTCAAGGCAGCAGTATTGAATCTGAAGTTAATGAGGCGAGTCTGTTGCGAACCGTGGATAAGGGTTCCCATGACTGAATTGGAGGAGAATCAGCCGGTCACCGGCATTTTCAGGCGGGTCGTCACAAGCCACAGTCTGCGATCGGGCGCGACGCAACCGAGCGTGGTCTCCGCCACGCTCGCTCCCGCAGGCTTTGTCAACGACGCCTGCACAAAGTCCGGCTGTCCACGGACAACGCTATCAGAAGCGAAAAAAAATCATAAATTCCCGGCAGCGCGAATCTGATTCACTGATTGTTGGACTGATTCACCGAAGTATGGGAGCAGGGTTTGTGGCGCGCCGCCAGCGGCAGAAGCTCGACTTTCTTGGGATCGAGGATGCGTTCGCCCGGCTGGCGTTGCGGGATGAAGAGCGGGAGGCGCTTTGTCCAAGTGCGGTTCAGGCCTTATCCTAGTCCCGCGCCTTTTTTCAACACACTCTTATTCACGGATTGCCATGACTTTATCCATTGCTGACCGCCTGCGTGAACTTGGCGTTGAATTGCCCGCCCTGCCCAAGCCTGGTGGCAGCTATGTTCCCTTCCGCCGCCATGGCGATCTCGTATTCCTGGCCGGCCAGACCAGCTCGCGCGATGGCAAAGCCGTCTACAGCGGACCGGTGCAAGGCCCGGAGGATATCGAACGAGGCTATGCCGCGGCACGCCTGTGCGCCGTGAACATGCTGGCCGCGTTGAACCAGGCTTGCGACGGCGACCTGGACCGCGTTGGCGGGTGCCTCAAAGTCAACGGCTACGTACTGGCCGCGCCCACATTCGAATCGGTCCCGGCCGTGGTCAACGGCGCTTCCGACTTATTGGTGGAAATCTTCGGCGAGGCCGGACGACACGCGCGCACGGCGGTGGGCGTGGCGGTATTGCCGCGCAACGCGACGGTAGAAGTGGAAGCGACGTTTTTCTTGAAGTCGTAAGGCGGGAGCCGGGTCTTGGTGCTGCCTGACGCCATACGTCGGACCATCTTCCGCGCGACGGAGTCTTGAAGCGTCGTCGGCAGCACGTCCGCCTCTCCACCCGAACTCAGGGCGCCAGCTTCGCGGAATGGAGTGCGGGGCATGCGGCGTATGGCATGCGGCATACAGCGCGGATTATCCGCACACGCGCTTGTGATCATGCCATCGCTCTGTCTACTTCTTCCTGGCTTCTTCGTCCCATTGTTTCAGGACAGCCAGCTTTTCGCCGATCTTGATTTCCAGCCCGCGCGGAACCGGTTGATACCAGCCCGGTTCGCGCATGCCGTCGGGTAGATAAGTCTCGCCGGCGGCATATGCGTTGGGTTCGTCATGCGCATAGCGGTAGGCATGGCCGTGGCCCAGCTCTTTCATCAGCTTGGTGGGCGCATTGCGCAGGTGGATGGGAACTTCACGGCTGCGGTCCTGCTTCACGAAGGCCCGAGCCTGGTTGTAGGCGTTGTAGCCGGCGTTGCTCTTGGCGGCGACCGCCAGGTAGATGACGGCCTGGCCCAGCGCCAATTCGCCTTCCGGACTGCCCAGGCGTTCGAAGGTCAAGGCCGCGTCGTTGGCGATCTGCATGGCGCGCGGGTCTGCCAGGCCGATGTCTTCCCATGCCATCCGTACGATGCGCCGCGACAGGTATTTGGGATCGACGCCGCCGTCCAGCATGCGCGTGAACCAATACAAGGCGGCATCCGGATTGGAGCCGCGCACGGACTTGTGCAGGGCCGAGATCTGGTCGTAGAAGTTGTCGCCGCCCTTGTCGAAGCGGCGCGCATTCAACGTCAGTGCGTTCTCGATGAAGGTGGCATCGATGTCCGTGATCTTCGCGGCTTGCGCGGCCGAGCTGGTCTGCTCCAGTAGATTGAGCATGCGGCGGGCATCGCCATCGGCGAAACCGACCAAGGTTTCGATGGCTTTCTCGTCGAAATTCAGATGCGACAGGACGTCCGCACGTGCTTTCTCGACGAGAAGCTTCAGTTCGTCTTCCGTCAGGGACTTCAGCACGTAGACCTGAGACCGCGACAGCAAGGCCGAGTTGACTTCGAATGACGGGTTTTCGGTGGTCGCGCCGATCAACGTCACCAAGCCCGATTCGGCATACGGCAACAAGGCGTCCTGCTGCGATTTGTTGAATCGGTGGATTTCGTCGACGAACAGGATGGTGCGCTTGTGCAGGCTGAGATTGCGTTCGGCCTGATCCATGGCGGCACGGATGTCCTTCACACCGGAAAACACGGCCGACAAGGCGATGAATTCACAGTCGAAAGCCGAGGCGGTGAGGCGGGCCAGGGTGGTCTTGCCTACGCCCGGCGGGCCCCAGAGAATCATCGAATGCGGGCGCCCTGATTCGAAAGACAAGCGCAAAGGCTTGCCTGGTCCCAGCAGATGGGACTGGCCGACCACCTCGTCCAGCGTCGTTGGCCGCAAAGCTTCGGCCAGGGGAGGGATAGGCTTGGCCTTGAAAAGATCGTTCATCACGACATTACACCAGATAGTTGAAGGTGAAGGGCTCCGCCCTCAGCCGCTACCTAGGGGGAAGAAATCAGAGGGGCGAAGCCTCCTCGACCCACTCCCGCGCTGTAGCTGAGGGACTACGCCCCCCTCCCCCTGGGAAAACCCCGACTGCGCCTGTAAATTCTTTTCAGGATAATTAAAAAATGACGATGATCTGGTAATTATTTTCAAAAATACCCATCACGATGCTTATAGCGATCCCTGCCCCAGGCGCAGCCGAGTGCCGCCCAGGCACCGGACCGACTCCCGCCAGCCGAGGTTATCCATGACGACGATTCACCCCTATCCTCCCCTCGACCCAGACGGCAAAGGCCTGGGACGGCTGGACGGCTCCTGTAGTCTGGAGCAGGTCCCGGCCATGGCCTGGAACCTGCTTGCCGAGGACGTCAGTCTGCCCGTGGCGGTGCTCTACGAAACCCGCGTGCGCCACAACCTGGAATGGATGCAGCGCTTCATCCGCGCCTACAAGGTCCAACTGGCTCCCCACGGCAAGACCACCATGAGCCCGGCACTGTTCAAGCGCCAGCTCGACGGCGGCGCCTGGGGTATCACGCTGGCTACGGCGCCCCAGGTCAACGCCGCCTACCGGCACGGCGTGCGCCGCATCCTCATGGCAAATCAGCTGGTCGGCCGCGCCAATATGGCCCTGATCGCCGACCTGCTGAACGATCCCGGCTTCACTTTCTACTGCATCGTCGACTCGGCCGCCAATGCCGCCGCGCTGGGTGCCTTCTTCGCCGAGCGCGGCCAGACCCTGCGCGTGATGATCGAACTGGGCGTGGCCGGCGGCCGCACCGGCGTGCGCGACGACCAGCAATTGGACACCCTGCTGGCCGAAATCGCCCGCTGGCCCGACGCCCTGGCCCTGTCCGGCATCGAGATCTACGAGGGCGTGCTGCAAGACGAAGCCCTGATCCGCGCCTTCCTGCGCCGCGCCACCGGTACGCTGCGCCGCCTCCAGGAAAACGGCCAACTATCCGCCGACGGGCCGGCGCTGATTTCGGGCGCCGGCTCGGCCTGGTACGACGTGGTGGCCGAGGAATTCTCCGGCCTGGACATCGGCCGACCGCTGGAAATCGTGCTGCGCCCCGGCTGCTATCTGAGCCACGACGTCGGCATCTACCGCGGCGCCGCCACCCGCATCAACGCCAACAACGACGTGGCCCGTCACATGGAACCGGGCCTGCTGCCCGCGCTGCAGGTCTGGGCCTACGTTCAATCGCTGCCCGAGCCGGGCCGCGCCATCATCGGCCTGGGTAAACGCGACGCCGCCTTCGACGCCGGCCTGCCCACGCCCGCCCTGCACTACCGCCCCGGGCAGCAGACCGGCCAAGCCGCCACGGCAGCCCCGAAAGCAACGGCGGCCAAACCCGCCAACGCCCCGCAAGCCTGGAAGCTGACGGCCATGATGGACCAGCACGCCTTCATGCAGATCGACGACGGCGCGGACATCCAGGTCGGCGACATGATCGGCTTCGACATCTCGCACCCCTGCCTGACCTTCGACAAATGGAAGCAAGTCCTGCTGGTGGACGACGACTACCAAGTCCTCGAAGCCGTACAGACTTTTTTCTGAAGCACGTTTGTTCGCGCGAGCGGCCCGTGCCGCTTGCAAGACATAGGCATCAAGGCATTACCCGCATCGCCCGTTTTAGATCCCGCACACGCCCTTCGGGATCACCTTGGCCGAGCGCGGCCCTTCCCTTGTGGAGCGGTCGCGCGTACGAAGGGATCCCCACCTTTGGAGCACGCTACATGAACGCAACGATCTCCCGTCGCCGCGACGGGCTGAAGAACTTCCTGCTCGCCAGCGCCCTGGGCCTGGCCTTCCTGGCCGGCGGCGCGCACGCCGCCGACCCGATAAAAGGCGGCACCCTGTCGGTCGCCACCATCGGCGAACCGCCCACGCTGGACCCCATGGCCAGCACCGCGGACCTGGTGGGCATCCTCACTCAGCACATCTTCGAAACCCTGTACACCTTCGATGCCAAGTGGAACGTGACGCCGCTGCTGGCCGACACGCTGCCCAAGATCAGCGCCGACGGCCTGACCTACACCATTCCCCTGCGCCAGGACGTCACCTTCCACGACGGCAGCAAGATGACCTCGGCGGATGTCGTGGCGTCCCTGCAGCGCTGGACCACGGTGGCCTCGCGCGGCAAGCAGGCCGCCCAGCTGATCACCGGCATCACCGCCACCGACGACCACACGGTGACGATCACGTTAAAGCAGCCCTACGCCCCGCTGACCGCGCTGCTGGCCATGAACAACGCCGCCGCCGTGGTCCTGCCCAAGGCCAAGATCGCCACCCCGCTGACCGAATTCATCGGCACCGGTCCCTACAAGCTGAAAGCGCGCGTGCCCGACCAATACCTGCAACTGGTGCGCTTCGACGGCTACAAGTCGCGGGCCGGCGAACCGGACGGCTATGGCGGCGCCCGCAAGCAGTACCTGGACGAAATCCGCTTCGTGCCGGTCAGCAATGCCAACACCCGCATCGAAAGCGCGGTGGCCGGCCAGTATGAATACGTCGACTCCATCGCGGTCGAGTCGGCCGGCAAGCTGAAATCCAGCAAGTCCGAAGCGGTGGTACTGAAGCCCTTCGGCTGGCCGCGCCTGGTGCTCAACACCAAGCAAGGCATCATGTCCAATGTGAAGGTGCGCCAAGCCGTGCAGATGGCCCTGAACGAAGAGGACATGCTGTTCGCCGCCTTCGGCGACAAGGCCTACTACGCGGTCGACGGCGCCATGTACCCGGAAGGCTACCCCTGGCACACGACGCAAGGCGCCCAGGTCTATAACAAGGGCGACGCGGCCGGCGCCAAGAAGTTGCTCGAGGCGTCGGGCAGCAGCGATCGCACCATCCGCATCCTGACCAGCCAGCAATACGAATTCCACTACAAGATGGCGCTGGTCGCCGCCGAATACCTGAAGCAGGCCGGCTTCAAGGTCGACATGCAAGTAGTCGATTGGGCCACCTTGACGCAGCGCCGCCAGGACCCAGCCCTGTGGGACATCTTCATCACCCACAGCCCCTTCCTGCCCGAACCCGCGCTCATCGATTTCCCGTCCAAGGACGCGCCGGGCTGGTGGGATACACCGCGCCGCAACCAGGTGCTGGACGCCTTCAACCGCGCCACCAACCAGGACGAACGCGTCAAGCGCTGGGCCGACGTGCAACAGGCCATCTTCGATGAAGTGCCCTTCATCAAGGTCGGCGACTTCAACGCCGTGGCCGCCAAGTCACCGACACTGCAAGGCGTGACCCCGGCCCCGTGGCCTTACTTCTGGAACGCCTGGAAGGCGGCGAAATAAATGCGCTATCTGATCAACCGTCTGCTGGGCCTGGTCGCGGTCATGTTCCTGGTGGCCACGATCGTGTTCGTGATCATCCGGGTCACGCCGGGTGATCCGGCGGCGGTGATGCTGGGCCCGGAAGCCAGCCAGCAGGACATCGCCGCCCTGCGCACCCGGCTGGGCCTGGACCAGCCACTGCCGGTGCAGTACGTCACCTGGCTGGGCCAACTGGCCAAGGGCGACCTGGGCCAGTCCATCTTCCTGAACAAGCCGGTGTTGTCGGCCTTGGCCGATCGCGCCGAGCCGACGTTCTGGCTGACCTTGATGGCGCTGCTCATCGCCAGCGCCATCGCCTTGCCGGTGGGGATCCTGTCCGCGGTCAAACGAGGCACGACGCTGGACCAGTCCGTCCTCAGCTTCTCGATGTTCACCTCCAGCGTGCCCAGTTTCTGGCTGGGCCTGCTGCTGATGCAGGTGTTCTCGGTGAAGCTGGGCTGGCTGCCGGTGTCGGGCTACGGCGGTCCCGATGCATCGATCGGCACGCGGCTGACGCACCTGATCCTGCCGGCCGTGGTGCTGGGCCTGGTCAACTCCGCGCTGATCACCCGCTTCATCCGCGCCAGCATGCTGGACGTCCTGCGCGACGACTACGTGCGCACGGCACGCGCCAAGGGCTTGCCGGAACGCAAGGTCATCCTCAAGCACGCGGTGCGCAACGCGCTGATTCCCATCCTGACCGTGCTGGGCCTGACCACCGCCCTGCTGGTCAGCGGCGCCGTGGTCACCGAAACGGTGTTCGGCCTGCCCGGCGTGGGCAGCCTGGTGGTGTCGGCGGTGCTGCGGCGCGATTACCCGGTCATCCAGGGCGCGCTGCTGGTGATCGCCGCCATCTATGTCTTGATCAATCTGTTCATCGACCTGCTCTATCTGCTGGTCGACCCTCGGGTGCGCTACTGATGTCCTCTCCCGTTACTGTCCAGGCCGGCACGGATCGTTGGCAGGTGCTGCGCCTGCTGGTGTCGCGCAAGACCGTGCTGATCAGCCTGATCGTGCTGGTGGTATTGATCGCCGCCGCGCTGCTGGCGCCCATGATCAGCCCCTACGATCCCTACAAACTGTCCATCATGAACCGGCTCAAGGCGCCCAGCGGCGCGCACTGGTTCGGCACCGACGACTTCGGCCGCGACGTGTTCAGCCGCGTGGTCTACGGCGGCCGCCTGTCCTTGACCGTGGGTTTCGCGGTGGTGATCCTGTCCAGCGTGCTGGGCATCGCCCTGGGCCTGCTGGCCGGTTTCTTCCGCGGCGCCGACAAGTTCGTGTCGCGCCTGATCGACGCCATGATGGCTTTTCCCGACATCCTGCTGGCCATCTCACTGGTGGCGGCGTTGGGGCCGTCGGTGATCAACGTGGTGATTGCGCTAGGCATCGTGTACACGCCGCGGCTGGCCCGCATCGTGCGGGCGTCGACGCTGGTGATCCGTGAACTGCCCTTCGTCGAAGCGGCACGCGCACTGGGCGTGTCGACCTGGCGCATCGTCACCGTGCACGTCCTGCGCAACCTGGTGTCGCCCATTCTGGTGCAGGGGACTTTTATCTTCGCCTACGCCATCCTGGCCGAAGCGGGCTTGTCCTTCCTGGGCGTGGGCGTGTCGCCCGACATCCCCACCTGGGGCACGATGATCAACGCCGGCCAGCAGTACATGGGTTCGGCCGACTGGATCATGATTTTTCCGGGCATCGCCATCGTGTTGTCGGTGCTGTCCCTGCAGTTGGTGGGCGACGGGCTGCGCGACGTGCTCGATCCGCGCCTGCGCAAGGAGCTTTGAATGATGAGCGCCAACATGAGTACGAGCATGAGCGCCCGCGGCGTCGGCAATGCGAACCAAGCCGCCTTTGCCGGTAGCGCCGACGCGTTGCACAAGGACGTGGTGCTGTCCGTTCAGGGCTTGAAGACCTGGTTCCACAGCCGCGACGGCGTCGCCAAGTCGGTGGATGGCGTCACCTTCGAACTGGCAAAGGGTGAAACCCTGGCCATCGTCGGTGAATCCGGTTCGGGCAAGTCGGTGACCAGCCTGTCCATCATGGGCCTGCTGCCCAAGCCGGCCGGCCGCATCGAAGCCGGCAGCATCCGCTTCCGCGACCGTGCCGGTGTCGAACACGATCTGGCCCACGCCAGCGCCGCCACGCTGCGGCGCATCCGCGGCGCCGAGATCGCCATGATCTTCCAGGAGCCCATGACCAGCCTGAACCCGCTGTACACGGTGGGCGACCAGATCGCCGAAGCCGTGCTGCAGCACGAAGGCGGCAGCCGCGCGGCGGCCATGGCGCGTGCCCGCGACATGCTGGAACGGGTGGAGATCCCCGCCGCCGCCAAGCGCATCGGCGAATATCCCCACCAGATGTCGGGCGGCATGCGCCAGCGCGTCATGATCGCCTTGGCGCTGGCCTGTAATCCGTCCGTGCTGATCGCCGACGAACCCACCACCGCACTGGACGTCACCGTGCAGGCGCAGATTCTCGACCTGCTGCGGCGCCTGCAGGAAGAGCTGCATATGAGCATTCTGTTCATCACGCACAATCTGGGCGTGGTGGCGGAAATCGCCCACCGCGTGGCGGTGATGTATGCGGGACGCGTCGTCGAGGACGCCGGCGTCTACGACCTGTTCGAGCGGCCCACGCACCCGTATACGCGTGGCCTGCTGTCCTGCCTGCCCACCGATGCGCTGCTGGCCTCCGGTGAACGGCTGCGCGCCATCCCCGGCAATGTACCCAGCGTGCTCGCCCTGCCCGCCGGCTGTACCTTCGCGCCGCGCTGCCCGCTGGCCGACGCGGACTGTACCCGCGCGGTGCCCGAACTGCTCCCCGTGCGCCCGGAGCATCGCGCGCGCTGCATCAAGGTTGCGACGATATGACTGTTTACTCATCAGCCCAAGCGATAGCGGACCGGCCGGCCACCGCATCCACCACGTCAGCCACGTCCTCCGCATCCGCCGAACCGCTATTGAGCGTGCGCGACCTGCGCGTGCATTTCCCCACATCCTCGCGCCGCGATGCGCCGGTGGTGCGCGCGGTCGACGGCGTCAGCTTCGACGTACCGCGCAATACCATCGTCGGCCTGGTGGGCGAGTCCGGCTCCGGCAAGACCACCACTGGCCGCGCGCTACTGCGCCTGCTGGCGGCGACCAGCGGCCAGGTCATCTTCGACGGCACCGACATCAGCAAGCTCGACGAGAAGCGCATGCTGCCCTGGCGCCGCCGTATGCAGATCGTGTTCCAGGATCCCTACGCCAGTCTCAACCCGCGCATGACGGTGGCCGAGATCATCGGCGAAGCGCTGGATACCCACGGCCTGGCGCGCGACCGCCGCGAAGCGCGCATCAGCGAATTGCTGACCCGCGTCGGCCTGAATGCCGATCACCGCAAGCGCTACCCCCATGAATTCTCCGGCGGCCAGCGCCAGCGCATCGGCATCGCCCGTGCGCTGGCCGTGGAACCGGACTTCATCGTTGCCGATGAACCGGTGTCCGCGCTGGACGTTTCCGTGCAAGCCCAGGTACTGAACCTGCTGCAGGATCTGCAGCGCGATCTGGGCTTGACCATGCTGTTCGTGGCGCATGACCTGGCGGTGGTCAACTACCTGTGCGACGAGGTGGTGGTGCTGTATCTGGGCCGCGTGATGGAGCGGGGACCGACCCGCGAGGTCTACGCCCGGCCGCGCCACCCGTATACTCGCGCGCTGTTGTCGGCCGCGCCGGTGCCCGATCCGCGCGCCGCGCGCAAGCGCATCCTGCTCAAGGGGGATATTCCCAGCCCCATGAATCCGCCCTCGGGCTGTGTGTTCCGCACGCGCTGTCCGCACGCCCTGCCGGTCTGCGCCGAACAGGTGCCGCAGGCCACGGTGGTGGGTACCAACCACCACGTGGCCTGCGTGCGAGTCGACGAACTGCAGAACGCCTGAATGCCCCTGTCCGGAGCCCCCGCATGAACACCGTCCGCGATATCGTCTACCAGATCCGCAGCCGCCGCGATGCGCTCAGCGCCACCGAGCGCAAGGTGGCCGACGCCATCCTGGACGACATCATCCACGCCGCCGCCGCCACGGTCGAACAGCTGGCGGAAAAAGCCGGTGTGAGCAACGCCACCATTTCGCGCTTTGCGCGATCGGTCGGCTGCGACGATACTCGCGATCTGAAGATGAAGCTGGCGCAGGCCAGCGCGGTGGGCACGCGGTTTCTGGATCGCGCCGCGCCGGCGGAAGAAAGCACTTTCTACGCCCGCATCTACGCCGATATCGAAAGCACCTTGCGCGCCCACTTGCCGATGTACACGGAAAACCTGTTCGGGCAAGCCATGGACATCGTGCGCAATGCGCGCATGACGTATGTGTTCGGCATGGGCGGCGCGTCCGCCGTGCTGGCGCAGGAGATGCAGTCGCGCCTGGTGCGGCTGGGCTATCCGGTGGCAGCGTACAGCGACGCCGTGCTGATGCGCATGGTGGCCGCCACGCTGGATGAACGCGACGCGGTCATCATGCTGTCGGCCTCCGGCCTGACGCCCGAAATGCTGTCCGGTGCGCGCATCGTCAAGCAGTACAGCGCCCGCATCGTGGCGCTGACCGATGCCGATTCGCCCTTGGCCCGGATCGCCGACGTGGTGCTGCCGGTGCGCACCGACGAAACCGACTTTATCTACAAACCGTCTGCCTCCCGCTACGCCATGATGCTGGCCATCGATCTGCTGGCCACCGAACTGGCCATGGCGCGCCAGGAGGAGACCCGTGACCGCCTGCGCCGCATCAAGCTGGCGCTGGACGAATACCGGGGCGGGCCGAACCGGCTGCCCCTGGGAGATTGAAGAGATGTACGACACCCTGATTGCCTCTGTCCGCGTGCTCGACGGCAGCGGCGCGGCCGGTTACGACGCCGATGTGGCGTTGCGCGATGGCCGTATCGCGGCCATCGCCGCGCCTGGCAAGCTGGCCGCCGCGGGCGCCGCGGAAACGGTGGATGGCACGGGCTACGTGCTGGCACCCGGTTTCATCGACGTGCACACGCATGACGACACCAACGTCATCCGCACCCCGGGCATGCTGCCCAAGCTGTCGCAAGGCGTGACCACCGTGGTGGTGGGCAATTGCGGCATCAGCGCGGCGCCGGTGACCTTGCGCGGCGATCCGCCCGACCCCATGAATCTGCTGGGGCAGCGCCAGGACTTCCAGTACCCCAGCTTCGCCGATTACACCCAGGCCATCGAGGCTGCGCGGCCGGCGGTCAACGTGGCGGCCCTGGTCGGGCACACCGCCTTGCGCAACAACCATATGGACAGCCTCGACCGCAAGGCCAGCGCGACGGAAATCGACGCCATGCGCGGGCAGTTGCGCGAAGCGCTGGCGCATGGCGCTATCGGGCTGAGCACCGGGCTGGCTTATGCGTCGGCGTACGAGGCCGACACCGCTGAAGTCAAGGCCCTGGCCGAGGTGCTGGATGAGTTCGGCGCGCTGTACACCACCCACCTGCGCTCGGAATTCGCCGCCATCCTGCAGGCGATGGAAGAGGCCTACGAAGTGGCCGCCCATGCGCGCGTGCCCTTGGTGGTGTCGCATCTGAAATGCGCGGGTGCCGGCAACTGGGGCCGCACGACGGAAGTGCTGGCCAGCCTGGAGGGCGCGGGCCGCCTGCAGGCGGTGGGCTGCGACTGCTATCCCTATTCCGCCAGCTCGTCGACCCTGGACCTGAAACAGGTGACCAGCGACTTTCGTATCGATATCACGTGGTCGACGCCTCATCCTGAACAGGCAGGCCGGCCCTTGGCCGACATCGCCGCCGAATGGGACGTGCCGTTGATGGAGGCCGCCAAGCGCTTGCAGCCGGCTGGCGCGGTGTATCACGGGATGCGCGAGGATGATGTGCAGCGCGTGTTGAAGCATCGCTTGACGATGATAGGGTCGGACGGACTGCCCAATGATCCGCATCCGCATCCGCGCCTGTGGGGGGCATTTCCGCGCGTGCTGGGGCATTACAGCCGTGATCTGGGACTGTTTCCGTTGGCGCAGGCGGTGCACAAGATGACCGGGCTGTCGGCGGCGCGCTTCGGCCTGGCCGAACGCGGCCTGGTGCGCGAGGGGTATCACGCGGACCTGGTGCTGTTCGATCCGCTCACCGTCAAGGACGAAGCGACCTTCAGCGCGCCGGTACAGGCCAGCAGCGGTATCCAGGCGGTATGGGTCAACGGCGTGCTGTCCTACCGCGACGGCATCGCCAGCGGCCGCCGCGCGGGGCGCTGGCTCCCGCGGGCGGGCGATTTGCGGGCGAGTTTCGCCAACTCATCAATATTTTCATAGGAGCAGCATCATGAGCAATGCACCCAAGACTGACGCCAATGGCATCACCCGCTACGGCGTCGCCGGCGGGACCGGACAGGGCGGCTCGCATATGCCCTTCGCACGGGCGGTCGCGGCCGGCGGCTTCCTGTTCGTTTCCGGCCAGGTGCCGATGGAGAACGGCGAGGTGATCGAAGGCGGCATCGTGGCGCAATCGCACAAGGCCATCCAGCAGGTGCTGGCGATTCTGGAAGAAGCCGGCTACGGCCCGGAGCACGTCGTGCGTTGCGGCGTGTGGCTGGACGACGCTCGCGACTTCGCGTCTTTCAACAAGGTGTTCAAGACCTATTTCGGCGACAACCCGCCCGCCCGCGCCTGCGTGGAATCACGCCTGGTCGTCGACGCCAAGGTCGAAGTCGACTGCGTCGCGTACAAGCAGCCTTGAATCAGCAGGATTCCAGGCGACGGGCGGCAAGGCTCGGAATTACATCTGCACCGTATCCACGCCCTTGGGCGGGGTGAACTGGAAGTCCTTGTCACCCAGCCGCGGATTCGGCGTGATGCCGGACAGGTCGACCCGGGTGGTCTGGCCGAACGCATCCAGCAGTTCGATGCGCGCCGGCAGGTTGTCCTTGAAGCCAATGTCCACGCGCGAGAAACCGGCATCGCTGCTGCGTGGCTTGGCGCGCAGCCAATCCAGGCCGTCCTTGGCCGGCAGCGGGCTGACATCGAAAGACTGCTCCAGGGAACCCGAACCGAACAGGATGGCCGCCGGTGACGTGCCGATGGCCTGGTCGACCTTGCGCACCGTGACCTGGGCCAGGTCGGGGTCGTACTGGTAGACCTGCTTGCCGTCGGACACGATCAACTGTTCATACGGCTTCTGCACCGCCCAGCGAAACTTGCCCGGCCGCTGGAAGGAAAACGTGCCGCTTTGCGGCGCCTTGGCGCGCGCGGCCTGCGGGCCCGCGGCACCGGCCGTGGCCTGGCTGAAATTCCCGCTGGCCGACGATACCGTGGCGACGAAGGACTTCAATTGTTCCTGAGCGCTGGCCGCCCAGGCGGCGCCCGGCGTCAGAACCGGTGCGAGCGCCAGGGCCAACACCGCCACGCCGCGCGCGGCACGGGCTTGCAGGCCGTGCGCCCGCGCGGTGACTCTCTGCATAAAAGAAATCATCAAGCTTCCTCGCTGGCGGATGCGGCCGCGGATACGGGCACCAGGATTTCCCGGTTGCCGTTGGACTGCATGGCCGACACCATGCCCGACTGTTCCATCTGTTCCAGCAAGCGTGCGGCGCGGTTATAGCCGATGCGCAGATGACGCTGCACCAGCGAAATCGACGCCCGGCGATGTTTCAACACCACCTCGCAAGCCTGGTCGTACATCGGGTCGGATTCGGCATCGTTGAAACCGGTCACACTGCTGCCACCTTCGCCGGTCTCGCCTTCGACACTACCTTCCAGCAGGCCATCCACATAATTCGGCTCGCCCTGCGACTTCAATTGCTCGACCACCCGATGCACTTCCTCGTCGGAAACAAAGGCACCGTGCACCCGCACCGGCAGCCCCGTACCCGGCGGCATATAGAGCATATCGCCTTGCCCCAGCAAGGTTTCCGCGCCCATCTGGTCAAGAATGGTGCGCGAGTCGATCTTCGAGGACACCTGGAAGGCGATCCGCGTCGGGATGTTGGCCTTGATCAACCCGGTGATCACGTCCACGCTGGGCCGCTGCGTTGCCAGGATCAAGTGGATGCCGGCCGCGCGCGCCTTCTGCGCCAGGCGGGCGATCAGCTCTTCGATCTTCTTGCCCACCACCATCATCAAGTCCGCCAGCTCGTCGATGACCACCACGATGGTGGGCAGCGGCTGCAGCGGTTCAGGCTGGTCCGGCGTCAACGAGAACGGATTGGGAATGGGCTCCTCGCGCTTGATGGCATCGCGGATCTTGGCGTTGAAGCCCGCCAGGTTGCGCACGCCCATCTTGCTCATCAAGCGGTAGCGCTTTTCCATCTCGCCGACACACCAGTTCAAGGCGTTGGCGGCATGGCGCATATCCGTCACCACCGGCGCCAGCAGGTGGGGAATGCCTTCGTAGACGCTCATTTCGAGCATCTTGGGATCGATCAGGATCAGGCGCGTGTGCGTGGCATCGGCCTTGTACAGCAAGGACAGGATCATGGCGTTGATCCCCACCGACTTCCCGGAACCGGTGGTACCGGCCACCAGCAGGTGAGGCATCTTGGCCAGATCGGCCACCACGGGATTGCCCGCGATGTCCTTGCCCAGCGCCATGGTCACCACGGACGCATTGCTGTGATACGTCTGCGAACCCAGGATTTCCGACAGACGCACGGTCTGGCGGCGCGGGTTGGGCAGCTCCAGCCCCATCAGGTTCTTGCCGGGAATGGTTTCGACCACGCGGATGCTGACCAGGCTCAGGGCGCGCGCCAGATCCTTGGCCAGATTGACCACCTGGCTGCCCTTGACGCCGGTCGCCGGCTCGATTTCATAGCGCGTGATGACCGGACCGGCCTGCGCCGCCACCACGGTGACGCTGACGCCGAAGTCGGCCAGTTTCTTCTCGATCAGGCGTGAGGTGAACTCGATCGTCTCGGCCGATACGGTTTCCTGATTGGTGGCCGGCGGATCCAGCAGGCTGACGGCGGGCAGATCGCCCGCTTCACCCACGTCCGCGGCGGTGAACAGCGACTGCTGTTTCTCGCGCTGGACCCGGTCGGACTTGGGCACCACCGTAATCGCGGGCTCGATGCGCACCGGCTGCTCGTGCACCAGCTTTTCCTGCTTGGCGACCACCTGCTCGCTGCGTTCGGCATAGGCTACCTCGCCCAGCTTGCGATCCTCGCGCGCCGCCACCGAATCACGGGTGCGCCGAATCATGCGCTCCATGCCGCCGCCCAGGCGCTCGGCCACGGTCAACCACGAGAAGGCGAAGAACAGGCTCAGGCCCGCGGCCACCAGCACCAGGAACACCAGGGTGCCGCCAGTGAAGCCGATGGCGTTGGCCAGCATGCCGGCCAGGGAATGGCCGATGACACCGCCCGAGCCATTCCCGCCGTCGGAGCCGCCCGGCAGATGCGAGCCATGGGTGTACAGCCGCAAGGCCTCCAGGCCCATGGAACCGACCAGTAACAGGACGAAACCCAAACCCTGTTCCCAATGCACGCGGGGCAGCTCGGCGTCCCCATTACCCGTCACACGCAGGTGGCTGGCCAGACGCCGGTAGCCGGCGCGCACGCGATGCAGCAGCAGGATGACCCACCACCAGGCGGAATATCCGAAAAGATAAAGGAGGATGTCGGAGAGATAAGCGCCTAAGGTGCCACCCTTGTTATGGATGACGCCGGCCGGCACGGAATGCGACCAGCCCGGATCGACGGAATTCCAGGTGGCCAGCACCAGCGTCAGCCAGGCAGCCATGGCGGCGAACAGGATCCAACGGGCTTCCCGCAGCAGCGAAGACAGTCGCGTCTGCAGAGGGGAAGGCCCGTTACGGGTATTGCGCGAGGCGCGCGGAGAAGCGGTTGAAATACGCGGCATAGGCCTCATTATAATTGGGCATCCACTTTGCTCAGTGTGCCCGATGACTACTCCGAAACATGCCCAATTACTGATCCTCGGCTCCGGCCCCGCCGGCTATACGGCCGCCGTGTATGCCGCCCGTGCCAACCTGAAACCGGTATTGGTGACTGGCCTGGCCCAAGGTGGCCAGCTCATGACCACCACCGAGGTCGACAACTGGCCGGCCGACGTGAACGGCGTGCAGGGTCCCGATCTGATGCAGCGTTTCCAGCAGCACGCGGAACGTTTTAACACCGAAATCATTTTCGACCACATCGCCAGCGTCGATTTGACGCAACGGCCGTTCAAGCTGACCGGTGACGGCGGCAACCTTTACACCTGCGACGCCCTGATCATTTCCACGGGTGCCTCGGCCAAGTATCTGGGCCTGCCTTCCGAAGAAACCTTCATGGGCAAGGGCGTGTCCGGCTGCGCTACCTGCGACGGCTTTTTCTACCGCAACCAGGACGTGGTGGTCGTGGGCGGCGGCAATACCGCCGTGGAAGAAGCCCTGTACCTGTCCCATATCGCGCGCAAGGTCACGGTGATCCACCGCCGCGACAAGTTCCGCGCCGAACCCATCCTGATCGACCGGATGATGGAAAAGGTGCAGAACGGCAATATGGAATTGAAGCTGTTCTCCGAGCTGCAGGAAGTGCTGGGCGATGACAGCGGCGTGACTGGCGTGCGCATCCGCGGCACCAAGGACGGCGCGACCGAGGACATCGCCGTGAAAGGCGCGTTCATCGCCATCGGCCACCATCCGAACACGGACATTTTCCAAGGCCAGGTGGACATGAAGGACGGTTACATCGTCACGCGCAGCGGCCTGTCCGGCATGGCGACCATGACTTCCGTGCCTGGTGTCTTCGCCGCCGGTGACGTGCAGGATCACGTCTATCGCCAGGCGATCACCAGCGCCGCCACCGGCTGCATGGCCGCCCTGGACGCACAACGGTGGTTGGAGAATGCGGGGCAGCAATAAGCCGGGCGCGCGCCCCGATCCCGCCAGCGCCGGCGGCAAGCGCGCCCAAGGCAGCCTGGCGGATAGCGCGGATCTGAAGGACTTGCGGGACAGCCTGCGGGAGTCGTCGCGGGCGCAAGCCCTGCGGCCGTCCGCCGCCATGCTGGCCGCGCAGGCCGCCAAGGCCGCCGCCAAGGACGATGGCCTGAGCGGCGCCGGCCTGCCCGACGATCCCCAGTTGTTCCAGCGCGCCATGCGCAACGTTCAAAAAACCGAGACGCTGGCGCGCGCCGCGCACGTGGCACCGGCAACCCCGCCGGCCGAACCGAAGGAACCGACCTTGGCCCAGGCCATGCGTCGCGCCCACGCCTTGGGCGAACAAGGCGCACGCGCCGACGGCGGCGTGTCGGACGGCGCCGACATCACGCGCTTCCTGTCGGAAAACGGCACCGCCTTCGTTCGCCACGACGCCGCGCCGGACACCGCGCGCAACTTGCGCCGCGGCGCCTGGCGCACGGGTGCGGAACTGGATCTGCACGGCTTGCGGGTCGAACAGGCCCGCCACGCACTGTTTTCCTTCTTGGACGAATGCCTGGAGTACGGCATCCGCTGTGTGCGCGTGGTGCACGGCAAGGGGCTTGGCTCGCAGGATATGGAGCCGGTACTCAAGGACAAGGTGCGCACGTGGCTGGTGCAAAAACCCGAAGTCATGGCCTTCGCCGAAAGCGAGGAACGGCATGGCGGAGCTGGCGCGCTGCTGGTGTTACTGAAGCTGGTTGACGACGCCAAGCGATAGCAGGTCGTCGCGGCATATCAAAGGCGCCAGTATTCGCGTGCCGCACGCTTGCCCACAAAGGAATCCTTGATGAAGTGGTTGTACCTGGCGGTTGCCATCATCGCCGAATTGATCGCCACCAGCTCCTTGAAGGCTAGCGAAGGTTTCACGCGCCTGTTGCCTTCGGCCATTACCGTCGTCGGTTATCTGGTGTCGTTCTATTTTCTTTCGCAGACGCTGCGCGAAATTCCCGTCGGCATCGCGTATGCCATCTGGTCCGGGGTCGGCATCGTGCTGATCTCCATCATCGGCCTGGTGTTCTTCAAGCAGCACCTGGACTTGCCCGCGCTCATCGGCATCGGCCTGATCGTGGCGGGCGTCATCGTGATGAATGTGTTCTCCGACACGGTGAAGCACTGACGGCCAGGTGTTGAACGCGTGGCGCGGCTGTCTGCGTCCGCGTCCGCGTCCGGGAACCGCACAGTAACCTTGCGTGACAGATGCCCACATCACAATGTGGAGGCATCCTATGTACGTCGCAAACACCGCCCCGTCCGCGGCCACGAGCCAGGTCGCAATCCCGTTCGACCAAGTGACAGCAACCCCGGCAACCCAGGCCTCTGGGGTCGATCACTTGATGCTGGTGGACGCGTATTGCGGCACACCAACCCACCGTGATTTCAGGCGTCTTTGCCAGCGGCTATTGGGCGCATTGGTCTGCATTCATGCAGGCGACACGGCGAGTCAGACCGCGAACCCCGAAGCCGCGCTGAACGATTATTTGATGCGCCTACCCCTCGGGCGAGACCGCGCTGAGAATGCGGACGCCGCCCACTCGCGCGCGTCCATTTTCCGCCCGGAACCTGTGTACCGCAGCAAGACCTGCCTGGACCATCCGCTCGGCAAGAGGCTCAGCCCGCCTGTCGACGAAGCCAGTACTTCAAGCCTGGCTCCGCCATTGACCAAGCTTCGGCCCGACGAGCGGCTCTACCCTTCGGACTTGATTCCGGCATTGGCCAAGCTCTACGAGAACCGCGACAGCGATACCTCCAGGCACGAGACCGTGCGTATGGCTCACGCGCTGCTCGCAAAGCTCGGCGTCATCAGCGAGGCAGATAAGTTGGAGGAAGCGGAAGACTTCCTTCGCCGTGCCAGGGATGCGGCGACCCTCCCTGAACACCTCGGCTTGGCCAGAACCGCGGATCAGTATGCACTGAGCGCCGCACGTCTAAGCGCGTGGCAAGTGAATGATCGCGACGACCAGACGGGATACATGCTCGAGTTGGCCGATGAGGCGACGAATCGGCGGGACATGGATTGGCTGACCCACTGGCCCAAATTCCAGCAACTCGGCTTGCAAACGCTGCCCGACCTGCCGATCCTGGTCATGCACTCTCTGAACAACTACCGAACGAACGTCGTAGGCGCGGCGGACTACAACATCCAGGATGCCATCGAGAGAACAAGCTACCGCCCCGGCAATCCCCAGGGCGTCTTCGATCCCAAAATCGCACCTCTCCTTACCAAGATGGCCAAGGACGCGTTAGGTATCGACTTTGCAAGCCAGCCCGGGGAGTGGACCGCCGAAAGAACGGAGGAAATGACCACAGCGCTGCGGGTACGGCTGGATGAACTGAACGATTTCCTCGGGTACCCGCCCGGGCGCATGCGCTATCACCCTATAGCTGCGGTTTCTGGAAGGTCCCCCATGGAAGAGGTCGTGAGCCGCTGGTATCACTCCAACATCGATGCCCACGCCCTCCCATGGAATGCGCATTGCAGCGAACAGGGCGCCGAGGCGTTCCGCGAGTTACTGACCGCCTTATATGAGAAAGTCGCCACCAAGCAATCCGGCGGCCTCATCCTGCATGGTGTGGCAAGACTGTGGACGGCTTACGTTCCCAGCGACTTGAAGGCCGTCGTCCCTCCCATGCTGTCCAAGCTTCTGCGAGAGCATGATTTGCGCAAGGCGGTATTCGGCATTGTCGATAAAAGCGGCGAGGACGTGTGGAACAAGCCCATGGCCGTCTACAACAGGATCTACGATGCCAACATAGCCTATGACGCCAACGCAGGGATGTATGACAAGCAACTGGACACGCTGGTGGAGCTCGGCTACGAATGCTTCTGCATGAAAAAGGCGATGGAAACCGGCCCAGGAAAGTCGCAGTTCAAAGTCCGCTATGACAAACAGGGCAAGGCCCCCGTTAGCGTCCAAAACAACGAAACGGGTACACCTGTCGTGCACATGCCCAAGTTCGCGGCCAGAGTCTTTTATGACCATCGCGGGGAAGCGGAGAGAATGGAGTACATGGCATTTTTTGAACATGTAGCGAAGACTGAATTCCTGCCCTACCTGCTGGCTTGGCCACCGCTGGCGATCACCTTGGCCCGGTTGGGCGGCAGCGCCACACCTTCCACGCGCGTCAGCAAGGAAGATGGCGATGCGCAGGCAGGCGTCGACGCGAACATGCTTACGCGCGACCGCCTTGAAACTGTCCTGCGCGAGAACGGCCATGGAAATCTACTGAGCAACTGGCTCCACTAGCCTTCAATCCGGCTGGCGTCCGACGATGGATTGCGCACATAGTCCACCAAAGCGCGCGTCGCGGCGTCCGGTGCCGGCGTCAGCAATGA
The DNA here is from genome assembly GCF_021325795.1 of Bordetella sp. LUAb4. Lineage (GTDB taxonomy): Bacteria > Pseudomonadota > Gammaproteobacteria > Burkholderiales > Burkholderiaceae_B > Bordetella_C. The sequence goes on from NZ_JAHPZX010000009.1 coordinate 149,128, forward strand.
AAACACCACGATGGTGAGGAAAGCCGCCGGCGCGCCGAACACGCCGGCGGCGATGGGCTGTATGCCCCACCATAACGTCACCGGCTGCGTGCGGTCGATGTTGAACACCAGTTCCCGCAACCACGGGTGGGTGTGGGCCATATAGGTGAAGGTCACGGCCAGCCCGGCCGCCATGCCCAGCGTGGCGCCCCATTTGTTGGCGCGCTTCCAGAAGATGCCCATCACCAGCACGGGGAAGAAGGACGACGCCGCGAAAGAGAACGCCGCCGACACCATGAACAGGATGTCGGCCGGCTTGCGCGCCGCCACCCAGGCCGCCGCGAAAGCCACGGCCAGCAGCAGCACCTTGGACACCAGCACGCGGCGATTGGCCGGCATGCGCGGCGACACCACCCGATACCACATGTCATGCGACAGGGAATTGGACAGCGTCAGCAACAGGCCGTCGGCCGTGGACAAGGCGGCAGCCAGGCCGCCCGCCGCCACCAGACCGGATACGACATAAGGCAGCCCGCCCATCTCCGGCGCCGCCAGCACCATCATGTCGGCGCCCATACTGATTTCATCCAGCTGCACCAGGCCATCGCCGTTGACGTCGGTGACATCCAGCAGCCCCGGACTGACCGCGCTCCAGGCATGCACCCAGTCCGGCAGTCCGGTATAGGGCGAGCCCACCAGCGTGGTGTAGATCACCTGCTTGATCAACACCGCCAGCGCGGGCGCCATCAGGTACAGCAGCAGGATGAACAACAGCGACCACGCCACGGAGCGGCGCGCCGCGCCCACCGACGGCGTGGTGTACGAACGCATCAGGACATGCGGCAGCCCGGCCGTACCCATCATCAGGCACAACACCAACGCCACGAAGTTGTTGCGCAGGTCCTTGCGCTCTTCGGGCGTGGCGCCCGGATAAGGCTGTGCCGCCGGCACGGGCGGCTGGGCGCGCGCCAGATAATCGTTGCGGGCCTGGAACCAGGCCAGGCGCGCCTGCTCGGGATCGGCGGGATAAGCCGCCAGTTCGCGCTCGACCGAGCGAATCTCCACCGACGGCGCGTCGGCCGCCATCAAGGCCGCCAGCCGGTCGCGCAAGACGACTTTCTCGGTCACCCAGGACTGCGGCAGATTGCGCAGCCGCGTATCCATCTGGTCGGCGCGGGCCTGCCACAGACGGCGCACCGCCACTTCCTTGGGATCGTCGCGCAGGCGTTCTTCGGTCTGGATCACCTGCTGCATGACCGGGCCGGCCGACAATGGCGGCACCGGGCCGCCCGCCACCTTGAGCGAAAGCCAGATCACCGGCACCAGGTAGCCGATGATGAGAATGATGAACTGCCCCACCTGCGTCCAGGTGACGGCGCGCATGCCACCCAGGAACGAGCACACCAGCATGCCGCCCAGCGCCACGAAAATGCCCAGTTCGAAGGAGATCCCGGTCATGCGCGTGGTGATGATGCCGACGCCGTAGATCTGCGCCACCAGATAGGTGAAGGAACACAGAAAGGCGCAAGCCACCCCGGCCAGCCGCGGCAGGTTGCCGCCATAGCGCGCACCGAGAAAATCCGGCAGCGTGTATTGGCCAAACTTGCGCAGATACGGCGCCAGCAGCAATCCCACCAGCACATACCCGCCGGTCCATCCCATCACATAGGCCAGGCCGCCATAGCCGCTCAAGTACAGGGTGCCCGCCACGCCAATGAAGGACGCCACCGACATCCAGTCGGCCGCCGTCGCCATGCCGTTGTAGAAGGCGGGTACGCGCCGGCCGGCCACGTAATACTCGACCGAGTCGGATGTACGGCAGATGATGCCTATGAGCGCATACAGGCAGACGGTGACCAGCAGGAAGACATAGCCTATCCAGGTGCGCGCCATGCCCAGCACTTCGCACAAGGTCAGCACCAGGATCAGCAGCGAGAAGCCGGCGGCGTACAGCACGTAGATACGGCGCAGTTGCACATCCAGTTCACGCTGGGTCGCGCCGCCGAACAGCATTACTCGTCCCCGGCGTCGTCACCCCGGTTCATCACGCGGGCATAGACGACAACGATGAGAAGATAAGCCAAGGGAGCGCCATAGGCGGCCATCCAGTAAGACAGCGGCCAGCCGAGGACGGTATAAGGTACGTCGCGAGCGAACCAAGCGGGGAGAAACGTAAGCGCCGCCCACACGGACAGCAGTAGCAGGATCCAGCGACGATTGCGGCGCCATGCGGGCGCATTGCTCAGATCGGCATGGGTGGAAGATGGTCCGCGGCGAGCGTCGTCCGGCATCTCCAGCATCTTTTTCTGCCCCTGAATTCTGCCGCTGAATGCGACAACGGCTGGCACTGCCTGGTGCCAGCCGTTGCGCGTTTTGCTTTTATTAAGGTACAGCTTTTTTTATATATACCGGTGCCGCCCGGTTTTGCCCTGCAGGGGCATTTGTCTCCTCACCTGCATGGGACGAATAATGCACCAACTACGGGAATGTGACACTAGGGGTATGCCCTAGGAAGGGGCATTCATTTAGCTAAATTACGCACCATCTTGGTGCTTTTGGCAGAAAACGCCATATATGCCGCCTTCAGGCAGCTGAAATGCCGCCATTTGTATTCAAAGTGGTGCAAAAAGACGCCGCGCCGGGATTCATCCAAATGAACGGGGATGCCCGCATCCGTGCCGCGTTTATATCTTCTTTACACCCCCGCCGCCAAGCTTTACCCCGTTTTTATCGCCGCTTCCCTAATCTGCCTACCGTCGCGCCGGCCCTTCCACGCCGGCGTTGACGGGCGCTACGCCCTTAGGGAGAAACGATATGGACGTTGTCTATCTGGCCACGCTGGCCATCTGCGCCGCCTTGATGTGGGCGCTATGCGAATTTTGTGACCTGCTGCAGCGAGGAGACCACTCATGAGTTGGCTCTACCTGATCAGCGGCACCCTGGCCTTGCTGCTTTTCATCTATTTGCTGGTCGCTCTCTTCAAGCCGGAGAAATTCTGATGGACAGCCGTTTTGTTGGCTTGCTGGGGTGCTTTCTGGTTGTACTCCTGCTGCTCGCGCCCTTCGTCGGGCGCTATATCCGTATCGCCATGGAAGACGGGCAATCGCGCCTGACCGCCTGGGGCCGGCCGCTGGAGCGGCTGATCTATCGCATCGGCGGCATCCGCCCCGAAGCGGAAATGGGTTGGAAGCGCTACGCCGCCGCCGTCCTGCTGTTCAGCGTGCTCGGCGCGCTGGCCACCTATGTTCTGCAACGCGCCCAAGGCCTGCTGCCGCTGAATCCGGCCGGCTTCGGCCCAGTGACACCCGATTCCGCGCTGAACACCGCCATAAGTTTCGTCACCAACACCAACTGGCAAGGCTATGGCGGCGAATCGACGATGAGCTACCTGACACAGATGCTGGTGTTGACGGTACAAAACTTCGTTTCGGCCGCCACCGGCATCGGCGTGGTGCTGGCCCTGATCCGCGGCTTCGCGCGCCATAACGCCCGCACGGTCGGCAATTTCTGGGTCGACGTAACGCGCAGCACGCTATACGTGCTGTTGCCCCTGGCCTTCATCGTGGCGCTGTTCTTCGTCGGCCAAGGCGTGATCCAGAACTTCGACGAGTACAAACAGGTGCCGCTCGTCGAGTCCGTGCAATACACGCAACCCAAGCTGGACGCGGCTGGCCAGCCCCTGCTGGACCAGGCCGGTCAGCCGATCACGGAAAACGTCACCGCCACGACACAAACCCTGGCCATGGGCCCGGTGGCCTCGCAGGAAGCCATCAAGCTGCTGGGTGTCAACGGCGGCGGCTTCTTCAACGCCAATTCCGCGCACCCCTATGAGAACCCGACGGCCTTGTCCAACTTCGTGCAGATGCTGGCCATCCTGATCCTGCCCGCCGCCCTGTGCTTCACCTTTGGTGAAATGGTCGGCGACCGGCGCCAGGGCCTGGCCGTGCTGGCATCGATGGCGGTGCTGTTCATCGTCTTCGCGCTGGTTGCCGGGCATTACGAAACGGGCAGCCCGCTGTCGACGGCCAACCCCATGCTGGCGCAGCAAGGGGTCGACGGCAGCACCACGGCGTTCAGTCCGGGCGGCAATATGGAAGGCAAGGAGACCCGCTTCGGCCTGAATGCCACGACGCTGTTCGCCACGGTGACGACGGCGGCATCCTGCGGCGCGGTCAATGCCATGCATGACTCGCTATCGGCCATGGGCGGCTTCGTGCCCTTGCTGCTGATGCAGTTGAGCGAGGTGGTGTTCGGCGGCGTCGGCACGGGTCTGTACAGCATGCTGGGCTTCGCCATCCTGGCGGTGTTCATCGCCGGCTTGATGATAGGCCGTACGCCGGAATACCTGGGCAAGAAGATCGAGGCCCACGAAATGAAGATGACTTCCATCGTCATCCTGGCCACGCCCCTGCTGGTGCTGGTTGGCAGCGCGGTGGCCGTCAGCGTGGCGGCGGGCCAGATAGGCGTGGCCAATCCGGGCCCGCACGGTTTCTCGGAAATCCTGTACGCCGTGACCTCGGCCGCCAACAACAACGGCAGCGCCTTCGCCGGCCTGTCCGCCAACACGCCCTTCTACAACGTGCTGCTGGGCCTGGCGATGTGGTTCGGGCGCTTCGCCGTCATCGTGCCCATCCTGGCCATGGCTGGTTCGCTGGCCGCCAAGCGGCGCGTTCCGGCCGGCGCCGGCACCATGCCCACCCACGGCCCGCTGTTCGTCGTGCTGTTGATCGGCGCGGTGCTGCTGGTCGGCGCCCTGACCTACGTGCCGGCGCTGGCGCTGGGACCGGTCGCGGAACACTTGCAACGCTAGGGCTTTCGCCCCTTATTCAAAGGCTGAGACCATCATGGCCCTTACTACCAACGACATCGCCGCCGGCGTGACACCGGCCCAGGACGACCTGGTGCCGGCGCCGCGGCGCTTCAACTTCTTTTCCATGACCCTGATCTTCCCCGCGGTCGTGGAAAGCCTGCGCAAGCTGGCGCCGTCGGCGCAGATCAAGAACCCTGTCATGTTCGTGGTCTACGTCGGCAGCATCCTGACGACCCTGCTGTGGGTCATGGCCCTGCGCGGGCAAGCCGAGGCCCCGGCGGGCTTCATCCTGGGCGTGGCCTTGTGGCTATGGTTCACCGTGCTGTTCGCCAACTTCGCCGAGGCCCTGGCCGAAGGCCGCGGCAAGCAGCAGGCCGCCGCGCTGCGCGGGCTGCGCACCACATTGACGGCCAATCTGCTGCGCGACTTCAAGCCGGCCGACATCGTCCATGCCCACCCGGACGACTGGCGCCGCCGCGTCATCGCGCGCGCTTCCGGCGATTTGCGCAAGGACGATATCGTGCTGGTCGAAGCGGGCGACACCATCCCTGGCGATGGCCTGGTGCTGGCCGGTGTCGCTTCGGTGGACGAAAGCGCTATCACTGGTGAGTCGGCGCCGGTGATCCGCGAAGCCGGTGGCGACTTCTCCTCCGTGACCGGCGGTACCCGCGTGTTATCCGATTGGCTGTTCGTGCGTATCGCCGCGGATCCCGGCGAAAGTTTTCTCGACCGCATGATCTCCATGGTCGAAGGCGCCAAGCGCCAGAAGACGCCCAATGAGCTGGCATTGACCATTCTGCTGGTGGGCCTGACGGTGGTCTTCCTGCTGGTCACCGTCACCCTGCTGCCCTTTGCGCAATATGCGGTGATGGTCGGCAAGGCCGGCGTGGTGGTCAGCGTGACGGCACTGGTGGCCCTGCTGGTGTGCCTGATTCCGACCACCATAGGCGGCTTGTTGTCCGCCATCGGCGTGGCCGGCATGAGCCGCATGATGCAAGCCAATGTGATGGCGATGTCGGGCCGCGCGGTGGAAGCCGCCGGCGACGTCGACGTGCTGTTGCTGGACAAGACCGGCACCATCACGTTTGGCAATCGCCAGGCGTCGGCTTTCATGCCGGCGCCGGGTGTGTCGCAACGCGAACTGGCTGAAGCCGCGCGCCTGGCTTCGCTGGCCGACGAAACGCCGGAAGGCCGCAGCATCGTGGTGCTGGCCGAGAAGACGCTGGGGATGGCAGCGGCCGCACAGGCGCGCGTGGGTCGCGGGGCCGATGTGGATCGTGCGGTTCCCGGTGTCGGGAAGGCTGGCGTAGCCGCCGCAAGCGGCGTCGAGGCCACGCCTGGATCGGCTCTCGAGGTCATTCCCTTCACTGCGCAGACCCGCATGAGCGGTGTCGACGTCGATGGCCGCCAATTGCGCAAGGGCGCGGTCGATGCGGTGCGCCGCTGGCTGGCCGAGCACGGCGTCGCCATGGACGCGGCGGTGACGCGCGCCGCCGATGATGTGGCGCGGCGTGGCAGCACGCCGCTGGCGGTGGCTGATGGTGACCGCGTGCTGGGCGTGGTGGAACTGAAAGACATCGTCAAGCCGGCCATCAAGGACCGCTTCGGCGAGTTGCGCCGCATGGGCATCAAGACCGTGATGATCACGGGCGACAACAAGCTGACAGCGGCGGCCATCGCCGCCGAAGCGGGTGTCGATGACTATCTGGCCGAGGCCACGCCGGAAGCCAAGCTGAAGCTGATCCGCACCTATCAGGCCGAAGGACGCCTGGTGGCGATGACTGGCGACGGCACCAACGACGCGCCGGCGTTGGCCCAGGCCGACGTGGCGGTGGCGATGAATTCGGGCACGCAGGCGGCCAAGGAAGCCGGCAATATGGTGGATCTGGATTCCAATCCCACCAAGCTGATCGAGATCGTCGAGATCGGCAAGCAGATGCTGATGACGCGTGGGGCGCTGACCACCTTCAGCGTGGCCAACGATGTGGCCAAGTACTTCGCCATCATTCCGGCGGCTTTCGCCAGCGTGTATCCGCAACTGGGCGTGCTGAATGTGATGGGCCTGGCCACGCCGGCCTCGGCCATCATGTCGGCGGTGATCTTCAACGCCTTGATCATCGTGGTGTTGATTCCGTTGGCGTTGAAAGGCGTGCGTTATCGCCCCTTGGGCGCGGCCACCCTGCTGCGGCGCAATCTGCTGGTGTACGGCCTGGGCGGCCTGCTGGTGCCCTTCGCCGGCATCAAGGCCATCGACATGGTTCTGGCGGTGCTGGGCTGGACGTGAGATCCCTGGCGCCTCGATGGGGCGGTACAGGCGGCTCCCCGCCTGTGAATAAAAGAAGCCCTGCAAGCAACTGACGTTACATCGAAAAGGACACTCATCATGAAAACCACTGACATCAAACGTAGCGGCGCGGTGCCGCTGAATGAAGCGCCTGTCCAAGGCGGCCTGCTGCGCCCCGCGCTAGCCGTTTTCCTGGCGCTGAGCGTAGTCACCGGCATCATCTATCCGTATGCCACCACGGGCGCGGCGCAGGCCCTGTTTCCCTACCAGGCACATGGCTCGGTGCTGCAAGCCAATGGCAAGGCCGTGGGCTCGGACCTGATCGGCCAGCCCTTCTCGTCGCCGCGCTACTTCTGGGGCCGGCCATCGGCCACCGCGCCGATGCCGTACAACGCGGCGGCGTCGGGCGGTTCCAACCTTGGGCCGCGCAATCCCGCCCTGGCCGAAGCCGTGCAGGCCCGCGTCGCCGCCCTTCATGCGGCCGACCCGGGCAACACCGCGCCCATCCCGGTGGACTTGATCGCCGCCTCGGGCAGCGGGCTGGATCCGGACATCAGCGTGGCCGCCGCTCGCTACCAGGCTGCCCGCGTGGCGCGCGAACGCGGCCTGCCGCTGGCCGACGTGGAGCAGCGCATTGCCAAACACACCCGCAAACCGTGGCTCGGCCTGCTGGGCGAGCCGGGTGTCAACGTCCTGGCCTTGAACCTGGACCTGGATGGCGTCAAAGCCAGCCGGTAAATACGGTGTTGACCATGAGAACTTGCCGAAGCCAGGTACCGTACGTTCAGCATGCCCTGCACGCGCGACGGTCAATGACTCATGGTCCCCTCCGCCGCCGCGTATAGTGGCGGCTGGCCCGGCCGGTGCGTGTCATCGACGGCTGAATCGATTGCAAGGATAGCCACTCATCCATGTCCGCCTCTGCTCGCGCCCGCCCCAATCCGGACGCCCTGCTGCGCGATATCGACGCCGCTGAAAAGCGTGCCGCGCGTGGCCGGCTGCGGGTGTATTTCGGCGCTTCGGCCGGCGTCGGCAAGACCTACGCCATGCTGACGGCGGCGCGCGCCCTGCGCGCGCAAGGTACCCAGGTGCTGGCCGGCGTCGTCGAAACGCACGGCCGCAACGACACGGCTGCGCTGCTGCGCGATCTGGAGGTACTGCCGCGCGCCGAGCTGACGCATCGCGGCCACATCTTGCAAGAGTTCGACCTCGACGGCGCCCTGCAGCGCCGGCCCACGCTGATCCTGGTCGATGAGTTGGCGCACAGCAATGCGCCCGGCGCGCGCCACGCCAAACGCTGGCAAGACGTGGAGGAATTGCTGGCGGCCGGCATCGACGTGTGGACCACGCTCAACGCCCAGCATCTGGACAGCCTGAACGAAGCCGTCGGCAGCATCACCGGCGTGCGCGTCTGGGAAACCGTGCCTGACACGGTGTTCGACGCCGCCGACGAGGTGATGCTGGTCGACTTGCCCCCCGACGAGCTTTTGCGCCGCCTGCGCGAGGGCAAGGTCTACTTGCCGGAACAGGCACGCCACGCGGCCCGCAATTTCTTCCGCAAGGGCAACCTGATCGCCCTGCGCGAACTGGCCCTGCGCCGCACCGCCGACCGCGTCGATGACGACGTCCAGGCCTACCGGCGTGACAGCGCGATCGACACGGTCTGGCGCACGCGCGAAGCCGTCGTGGCCTGCCTGGCCGCCGCTGACGGCGCCGAGTCCGTGGTGCGCGGCGCACATCGCCTGGCGCAACAGCTGGACTGCGAACTGCACGTCATCACGGTGGAGGTGCCGCGCGCCACGCCGCTGCCGGCGTCGCGCGCAAAAGCCTTGCAGGGCGCGTTGGCGCTGGCCCAAAGCCTGCAGGCCCACGTCGAAACCTTGGCTGGTACCGATATGGTGGAGGCGGTCAGCGCATATGTGCGACGGCACAACATCACCAAGGCGGTGCTGGGCCGCGGCGAGACCAGCCAAGGCCTGTGGTCTGGCTTGGCCGGCCCGGCCAGTTGGCTTACCGCCGCCTTGTCCAGCGTCGGCCCGTGGCGTCGGCAACGCTTCGCCGACCGCCTGGCGGCAGGCTGCCCGGAGCTGGATGTGATCCGCCTGGCCGCGCCGGTGCACGAACCGCTGCCCCGGGCCACGGCGGGCCGGCCCGAGTCCGGTTCCGGACACGCCGGTAGCGGCGGCATCGCAAGGGACGGCGGCTTGAACTTCAGTGGGATCGGCGACCACGATCGCAGTGGCGGTGCCGGCGGCAGTGGCAACCGAACTGGCACCAGCACCGGTGGACGTGGCCACCTGTCCGTCGTGCCCTACGTATGGTCGGCTGCCTACTGCGCCATCGCCACGCTGGTCTCGCTGCTTGCCTATCCGGCGCTACATCAGACCAATATCGTCATGTTCTATCTGCTGGCGGTCATGGTGGTGGCGCTGCGCCATGGCCGGGGACCGGCGGCCTTGGCATCGGTCATCAGCGTGATGGCCTTCGACTTCTTCTTCGTCCAACCGGTTGCCTCCTTCGCGGTGTCGGACGTGCAATACCTGCTGACTTTCCTGGTGCTGCTGGCTGTCGGCCTGCTGGTGGGACAACTGACCGCGGGGCTGCGTGAGCAAGCCCGCCTGTCCGCACGCCGTGCAAGCGTGGCGCACGGCTTGTATGAATTCGCGCGCGAATTGTCCTCGGCCCTGCTGCCCGAGCAGATCGTCGCATCGGCCGTCTCCTTCATCGACGCCGCCTTCGGCACCCCTTGCGCCCTGCTGGTGCTGGACGAACGAGACCGCCTGCGGCTGGCCAATACGGACACGCCGCTGAACCTGGAGACGGCGCTGGCCCAGTGGGTGTTCGACCATGCCCAGCCCGCCGGCGCCGGCACGGCCACGCTATCCGCCAGCCCCTTGTTCTACCTGCCGCTGAAAGCGCCCATGCGCACCCGTGGCGTGCTGGTGATCCAGCCGCCGGGCGGCGCGGCGTTCGCGGCCACGGAAGCGCGCCGCCAGTTGGAGACCTACGCTACCGTCATCGCCATCGCCATCGAACGTCTGCACTACGTGGACGTGGCGCAGAAAGCCTTGGTCGACATGACGTCGGAACAGTTGCGCAACTCGCTGCTGGCGGCCGTCTCGCACGACCTGCGCACGCCCTTGACGAGCCTGGTCGGCATGAGCGAGAACCTGCTGGCCGCCACGCCCGCCCTGCCGCCGTCGCAGCGCGAAATCGCCGCGGCCATGCGCCAGCAGGCCTACCGCATGCACGCGCTAGTGGTGAATCTGCTGGACATGGCGCGCCTGCAGAGTCGCGAGGTGACCTTGCGCAAGGAATGGCAATCGGTGGAAGAACTGGTCGGCGCGGCCCTGGCCGACACGCGTGAACCCTTGCGCGCGCATCAAGTCTCGGTGGCGCCGCTGTCACGGTTACCGCTGGTGGAATGCGATGGCGTGTTGGTGCAGCGGGTGCTGTGCAATCTGCTGGAGAATGCCGCCAAGTACACGCCGCCGGGCAGCCATGTGCGTATCGAGGCCGAAGCCGACGAAGCGGAAATGCGCATCGCCGTGGCCGATGATGGCCCGGGCGTGGCGCCGGGGTCCGAGCTGAGCATCTTTCAGAAATTCGTCCGTGGCGAACGCGAGTCCGCCACGCCCGGCGTCGGGCTGGGGCTGGCGGTGTGCCAGGCCATCATGAGCGCGCACGACGGCCGCATCTGGGTGGAAGCGGCCAACGCTCCCCTGGGTACGTCTTCGCGTAGTGCGCCTTCCGCCGGCGAGGCGACTCGCGGAGCAGCCTCGCCCCGAGGCGCACGCTTTATCATCGCGCTACCGCTGCGGCCAGCCCCGGACCTGGATCCAGAGGCTGCCGCGGACATCCACTGAAGCCACTCATGTTCGATTTCCAACCCACCGTGCTGTTGATCGAGGACGATCCCCATATCCGCCGCTTCGTGCGCGACGCGCTGGAAAGCGAAGGCTGCCAGGTCTTTGAGGCGCAGACGGTCAAGCGTGGCCTGATCGAGGCCGGCACACGCCAGCCCGACGCCGTGGTGCTGGACCTGGGGCTGCCCGACGGCGACGGCATGGACCTGATCACCGACCTGCGCGGCTGGACCGAAGTGCCGGTACTGGTGCTGTCGGCCCGCAGCGCCGAAGCCGACAAGATCGCCGCATTGGACGCCGGTGCGGACGATTACCTGGCCAAACCCTTCGGCGTAGGTGAATTGCTGGCGCGCCTGCGGGTCCTGCTGCGCCGCCACGGCCGCGGCGGCGCGGGCAATGCCGCCGAGATCACCTTCGGCGGCGTGACGGTGGACTTCGCGCGGCGCGTGGTCACGCGCGATGGCGCGCACGTGCACCTGACCGCGATGGAATATCGTCTGCTCGCTGTTTTGCTGGCGCATCGCGGCAAGGTCATGACGCATCGCGAATTGCTGCGTGAAGTGTGGGGGCCGTCCCATGTGGAAAGCAGCCACTACCTGCGCATCTACATGGGGCATTTGCGGCAAAAGCTGGAAGCGGATCCGGCGCAACCTGTCTACCTGTTGACGGAAGTCGGCGTGGGATATCGATTCGCCGGCTGAGGCAAGACGGAGAGTGCGCTTAGCCTGCGCCATTTTTATAGCTTGTTGATACGCAGGGCCCGCCTTTTGAGTCGGCCTTTAGACGTTTCTTCCTATCGTTGCGCAGCTTCTCGCGCGTGCGAGGCGCAACACAGGAGAGAAACACCATGCAGTTCACGTTCACGCAAGCATCGACGGCCCCGAAGGCGGCCCTGGCCGCAGCCCTGACAGCGGCATTGGCGTTCGGCTATCCAGCGAGCAGCCGCGCGGACAATGCCCCAGGCACGGAAGCCGGCAGCACTGAAAGCAGCCGCACGGAAAGCGGCGGCACTGCCTCGACGCCCGACTACACCCTCAGCGCGAACCTGACGTTGGCATCGCAATACCGTTATCGCGGCATCATGCAGACCAATAACCAGCCAGCCATCCAGGGCGGCTTCGACTTTGCCCACAATAGCGGTTTCTATATCGGCAACTGGAATTCCAGCATCAGTTGGCTGGGGGATAGCAACAGCGACGTGTCGGCGCCCATAGAGATGGATTTCTACGGTGGCTATCGCGGCAACTTCGCCACTGACGTGCCTTTCGACTTCGGCGTGCTCAGGTACTACTACCCGGGCGACTATCCGTCGGGCTACACCAGCCCCGACACCACGGAAATCTATGGCAGCGTGGGATATGGTCCGGTGGCCTTGAAGTATTCCTACGCGCCCACCAACCTGTTCGGTTTCGCCCGTTCCAAAGGCAGCCAGTATGTAGAACTGAATGGCAACTTCGACACCGGCGTCTGGGGACTGACGGTCAATGCGCACGTGGGTTATCAATACCTGCGCAACGTCGACAACGGTTCCTACTACGACTGGAAACTGGGTCTCACCAAAGACCTGGGCCAGGGCTTCAGCGTCGCCGTAGCGTATATCGACACCAACGCGGACCGCGCGGTCTACACCAACACCAAAGGCCGCGACATGGGCCGCGGCACGGTGCTGGCGTCGTTGACGAAAACGTTCTAGGCAGGCGGGGAGTTGCGCTAGGCGCGAGACGCGAGACGCGACGCTAGCGCAATGCGACGCGGCTGCGCGGTCGCGCGGCGCGCAGGTGCAGGGGCAGGGGCAGGGGCAGGGGCAGGGGCAGGGGCAGGGGCAGGGGCAGGTGCGAGTACAGATGCGAGTGCAAGTGCGGCGTCCGACCCGGCACCTTGACAGCATTTTTATACGGGACGGGCGCATTTTTCCCTGCCGTTTATTCGCAGCGGCCTACAGTGGAATCGTCATCAACCACCGGCCTCCCCCGCCCGCCGGGCGCGGCGCCTACTTCCGACATGCCCTTGATCTCCGACTTCATCGCCGCCGCCCATCCCGCTGCCCATGGCCGCCGCGCCGCCGCCTCCACCGCCTTGCCGCAAGAACGTACCGTCCGGGTCAACCTGACGGTACGCGTGCCCAGCCTGGATACGCAGGCCGTGCGCCGCGCCCTGCATCGCGCGCTGGGAGACCGCATCGATATCTACACCCTCGCGGTAGATACACGCCATGCCGTGACGACGCTGCAATTGCAGGCCTGCCGCGGCGAACTGGCGGCGTTGATGGACGCCATCATGGCCGGCATTCCCGAAGCGGAATTCGGCGCCATCGTCAGCACGCAGGACGAACGCGACTTGCCGGTGCTGCACTGATGGACGCGCCCATGGATGTCCATGAGACCGCGGCCATCGCCGCGCCCAAGGCCGGCGCCATTCCCGCGCTGACCGGTTTGTGGCTGCCCATGGTGACGCCGCTGCGCCAAGGCCGCGTCGACGAACAGGCCGCCGTGCGCCTGGCGCGCTACTACCGGCATGCCGGCATCGAGGGCCTGGTGCTGTTCGGCTCCACCGGCGAGGGCAATCTGCTGACCCTGCCCGAACGCTGTGCCATGGTGACGGCCCTGCGCGCCGATGCCGAAGCCGCCGCCTTACCCATCATGCTGGGCCTGGGCGGCGTCGATACCAGTGGCGTGGCGGCGGCGATGCGGCGGCTGAACCATCTGGAACCGGTGGCTTACCTGGTCCCGCCGCCCTACTACCTTTGCCCCACGCAAGCAGGCATTCGTTGGCATTACCGCCAGCTGGCCTGGGCCACCGACCGCCCCATCATGCTTTACAACGTCCCCAAGCGCACCGGTTCGGCACTGACGGTGGAAAGCATGGAAACGCTGGCCGCCACCCAGCCGGTCGCGGGCGTCAAGGAGTGCGACGCCACGCGCCTGATGGCCATCCTGCAACGCGGCCAGGTGCCCGCGGTTTGCGGCGAAGACTCGGCCTTATGTGATTTCTTCCTGGCCGGCGGGCAGAGCGCGATCGCGGCGTCGGCACACGTCCGTCCCGATCTGTTCGTCGCCATGATGCGGCTGGCGCAAGCCGGCCAAGCCAGCGCGGCGCACGCCTTGCAAGACCAGCTCAAGCCCCTGGTACGTCTGTTGTTCGCCGAACCGAATCCAGCCCCCGTGAAGAAGGCCCTGGCCATGGCCGGACTGATCCAGGACGAACTGCGCGCGCCTTTGATGCCGGCCAGCAATGCCCTTGCCGGCCGCCTGCGGCGCCTGCTGGAAAAGCTGCCGGCGGCGCCTGCCGCCATGCATGGTCAGTCGACCAGCGCGGCCTCGGTGAACATATAGCCCCAACGGCGCACCGAACGCAACGGCAGCGGCATGCCCATGGCCTGCGCCTTGCGGCGCAAGCGGCTGACCATGACATCCACGCCACGCGGCGACGATGCGGGATGCTCCCCGCTCTCGCCAGTCGATGGCGCCAACGCGCTGAGTTCCGCCCGTGCCAAGCTGCGGCTGGCCGCGCCAAACAAGGACAGCATGAATTTGCGTTCCAGCGTGGTCAGCACCAGGCGCTGGCCGCGCGGCGACACCAGCGTCCAGCCGCCATCGCGCAAACGCCATTGTTCGCTGCCCGGCTCCGCGACTAGCGCCTGAGGCGGGGCCAGCGGCACCGCATCGCTCGCGCTGGGCAGCGCGCGCGCCGGCATCTGGCGCGCGACGGGCGTGACCAGGGCGGCGTCGTCGAGCGGCGCGCCAGGAAGACAATTCAACAAGGCATGAACTGTCGAGGTCAGCTTACGCAGATCAGCATCCAGCTGCTGAAGCGTCGCCTGCAGTTCACGGGTAGTAGAAGGGATCACGTGCACACTCAACTCCGGGCCCGGCAGGCCCGCTTACGTTCACATGTGGAGGCAGAAGCACAGCCATGTCGATTTGGCACGACACTGCCGATACACTCTTGCTCGCAAATTTGCCGGTCTTTGCGTACCTAGCGACCAAAACCCCCAATACTGCGCGGATACCAACGGCGCGGACATCGGATTGTAGAATTCCGTAACAAGGTAGTATTGGTCAAAAAGGCGCCAATTTGCTCAGCTATATTGCGAATTAGCGCCCAAAAAGCCTACAGGTATTCCCCAGATAGACACCGATCGCGGCAGGTTCAAAATAACCATATCCGCCGCACTGCCGCATACCTTAGCCCAACTTGTCGACAATGTCGCGCGGAGAAACATTGTTTCAAATTCTGACGCGTCTGGCACTACGAAAATCTTAGGAAGCGGTCAAGCGAAATCTACGACCATCCTGAGCTTTGTATCCCTCTCACTGGGTCGCTCATATGCTGACATCGAGGCTCAAGGAAGCGCGGTTGCGCGCCGGGATTTCCCAGGAGCGGCTGGGCGTACTGGCCGGACTGGACGAGATGTCGGCCAGCTCCCGTATGAATCAATACGAGCGCGGCAAGCACACGCCGGGCTTTTTTCTTATCGAACGGTTGGCGCTGGCACTGGATATTCCCGCGCCCTGGTTCTACACCCGGGACGACGACATGGCCGAAATGCTGATGGCTTATCACAGCCTGCCACCAGCGCTGAAACTGGAGGCGCTGGCGCATTTGAGGCAGTTGCAGGACCGTGCCGAAGGCGAAGCCGCGTGAAGAAAGTCAGCTTGTCGTAGTCCACGTGGAGTCGTCCACTCGAGGCATGCCCTGCTACGCCAAACGCCGCGCCGTCAATCGCACCAGCAGCGACCCCACCGCCGCCACCGTGGTCAGGCCCACCACGCCCATCCAGCCCCACTGCGCCAGCGCCAGGCTGCCCAGTGCCGCCCCCACGGACATGCCCACGAACACGCTGGTGAACAGCAGTGCGTTCAAACGGCTGCGGGCGCCCGGATCGATGCCGTAGACGATGGTCTGGTGCGCCACCAGGGCGGCCTGGATGCCGAAGTCGAAGCCGATGGCGCTGGCCACGATCAACATGACCTGGCTGTGCGTATCAGGCAGCAGGGGAGCAAAGGCCATCGCCACGAAGGACAGCGCGGCCAGGCCCGCGCCCAGCCGCGTCACCCGTTCCGGACCGCTGCGGTCGGCAATGCGGCCTGCCAGAGGAGCAGCCAAGGCGCCGGCCGCGCCAGCCAGGCCGAAGGAACCCGCTGCCGCGCTGCCCATGTGGAACGGCGCTTCATGCAGCATCACCGCCAGCGTCGACCAGAACGCGCTGAACCCCAGGGCCAGCAGGCCCTGCGCGATGGCGGCCCGGCGCAGCGCCGGATGCTGGCGCCACAGGCTGAACAGCGAACCCATCAACGCGCCATAGGACAGCGACGTGGTCGGGGCGAAGCGCGGCAGGCCACGCCAGAGGGCCACGCCGATCAAGGCCATGCCCACGGCGGCGGCCACATACATGGCGCGCCAGCCGAACTGCTCGGCGACGAAACCGCTGACCACGCGGGACAGCAGAATACCCAACAGCAGGCCGGTCATGACGATGCCGACCACTCTGCCCCGGTGGGCCACCGGGGCCAGCGTCGCCGCGGCGGGCACCAGGTCCTGGGCCATGGTCGCCGTCAGTCCGACGGCCAGGCTGGCGGCCAGCAACAAACCCAGCGACGGCGCCAGGCCAGCGGCCAGCAGAGACAGCGCGAGTATGGCGCCCTTGATCAGGATGATGTTGCGGCGATCGTAACGGTCGCCCAGCGGCGCCAGCAGCAACAGGCCCAGCGCGTAGCCCAGTTGGGTAAGGGTCGGCACCATGCCGACTTCACGCTCGCTGGCGTGGATCGCGCCGCTCAACACACCCAGCATGGGCTGGCTGTAATAGAGCGACGCCACGCTGACGCCGGTGCCTACGGCCAGCAACAGGATCAGTCCGCCGGACAGGTTCTCCTGGGGGGCGGCGGTAGGCGCGGCAGCCGCGCCGGCTTGTGCATTCTGGGTCGTGGCTAGGGAAGACATGGAAGCTATTCCGGTGTGAGAGTTGACGGTTCGCATTCTCCAGACGAATGACGCACTGCGGTAGTGGCGCGGATCGCAGATAGCTTATACGCTATACGTATGACCGAATCGCACATCATCCCTGGCGTCGACCGCATCGAGCTGATGCAGACCTTCATCCGCATCGTGGAAACGGGCAGCCTGTCCGCCGCCGCCGCACGTTTAGGGACGACGCAACCGACCATCAGCCGGCGTTTGCAGGCACTGGAACGCTTTCTGGGCCTGAAACTCCTCCAGCGCACGACGCACGTCATGAAGCTGACCGAAGACGGCGAACGCTGTTATGCCCGCGCCCGCGACCTGCTGGACAACTGGCGCGCCATGGAAGAAGACCTGCGCGGGGTGGCCGACGAGCCGGAAGGCAGTTTACGGGTGCTGGTACCGCACGCCTTCGGCCAACGGCAACTGATGCCGCTGCTGGCCGGCTATCTGGCGCGTTATCCCAAGGTATCGGTGGAATGGCTGCTGCAGGATCGACGGCCGGATTTCCTTGCCGAAGGCATAGACTGCGCATTGCACGTGGGCGAGCTGGATGACGTGGACCTGGTGGCCACGCGCGTGTCGGAGATACCGCGCATCGTCGTGGCGACGCCGGAGGTGGCCGCGGCGGCGGACGCCGCGCGCCATCCGGCCGACCTGGCCGGCTTGCCCTGGCTGGCGATACGGACCTTCTATCGCGACGCCATCACGCTACGGCACCGCCGGGATCAGACCGAGTACCGCTTGCCTATTCGCCCGCGCATGGTCACGGACAATCTGTATGCCTTGCACAACGCAGCCTTGCTCGGCATGGGCGTCGCGGTCGAATCCGCCTGGATGGCGACAGAAGACATGCAGGCAGGCCGCCTGCGGCAGTTGATTCCTGAATGGCAGGCGCCGCCGCTGCCCATCTACCTGATGCACCCCTACGCACGCTACTACCCTGCCCGCTTGCGCCGTTTCCTGGAAACCGTACGCCTGTCCCTGCCGACCGTCATGGATGGCACCCTGCTCGGCACAGGCGAATAACTAAGGAACTTTCAGCCTCGGATCAATCATCTATCGACTCCTAAAGCCAATCGATAGGAGACACCCACCATGTCAGTCAACGGAGCCACTTCCACATCGCGCTACGCGGCCATCCCACACGACGACCGGGCCACCAAGGCCCTCGGTGATTTCAAGCAAGCACACAGGCAACGACAGGATCGTCGCGGCGGTTCATGAGGCCACCGCCGCGACGATCCTGCCTCATATCCTGCCTCACATCTTGCCTATCATGACCTGCCCGAAGCCCGAGCAGGACACTTGCGCGGCGCCAGGCAGCAGGCGTGCGAAGTCATAGGTCACCTGCTTGGACAGGATGGCTTTTTCCATGCTGGAGATGATCAGGTCGGCGGCATCCCCCCAGCCAATATGGCGCAGCATCATTTCGGCCGAGAGAATTTCCGAGCCGGGGTTCACGTAGTCCTTGCCCGCATACTTGGGCGCCGTGCCGTGGGTGGCCTCGAACATGGCCACGGAATCCGACATATTGGCGCCCGGCGCGATGCCCACGCCTCCCACCTGCGCCGCCAGCGCGTCCGACAGGTAGTCGCCGTTGAGGTTGGTCGAGGCGATCACGTCGCACTCGCCCGGACGCAGCAGGATGGTCTGCATGAAGGCATCGGCGATGGCATCCTTGACGATGATGTCACGCCCCGTGCGCGGATTCCGCACCTTGCACCACGGGCCGCCATCGATCTGCTCACCGGCGAATTCCTTGCGCACCAGGCCATAGCCCCAGTCGCGGAAGCCGCCTTCGGTGAACTTCATGATGTTGCCCTTGTGCACCAGGGTCACCGACGTGCGGTCATGGTCGATGGCGTACTGCACCGCCTTGCGCACCAGGCGTTCCGTACCTTCACGCGACACCGGCTTGATGCCGATGGCCGAGGTCTCGGGGAAACGGATGGAGGTCGCACCCAGTTGCGTACGCAGAAAGCCGATCAGCGCGCGCGCGTCCTTGGACTCGGCGGGATACTCGATGCCCGCATAGATGTCTTCCGAGTTCTCGCGGAAC
This sequence comes from Bordetella sp. LUAb4, assembly GCF_021325795.1. Taxonomy (GTDB): domain Bacteria; phylum Pseudomonadota; class Gammaproteobacteria; order Burkholderiales; family Burkholderiaceae_B; genus Bordetella_C. The sequence goes on from NZ_JAHPZX010000009.1 coordinate 168,090, forward strand.
ACCACCATGTCGGTCTTTTCCGGTTCGCGCAGTGGCGAAGGCACGCCCTTGAAATAGCGCACTGGCCGCAGACAGACATACAAATCCAGTTCCTGCCGCAAGGTGACGTTCAGCGAACGGTAGCCGCCGCCGATGGGCGTGGTCAGCGGACCCTTGATGGCGACCAGGTATTCCTTGACGGCGTCGATGGTCTCGCGTGGCAGCCACGTATCGTCGCCATACAACTTGCGGGCTTTCTCGCCCGCGAAAATTTCCATCCAGTGGATGCGCCGCTTGCCGCCGTAGGCCTTGGTCACCGCCGCGTCGACCACCTTGATCATGACGGGCGTGATGTCCACGCCGGCACCGTCGCCTTCGATGAAGGGGATGATGGGCTGGTCCGGGACGTTGAGGGTCTGGTCGGCGTTCGCGGTGATCTTCTGGCCCGCGGATGGGACAACGATATGCTGGTAGCTCATGACAACGGCTCTCTGCGGTTACGTTCGAGGCAAGGCTCATTCTATATCGCTACGCGAGCCCCTCGGGCGCTTGACCCCACGCGGCGGGAGTAAAATGCCATGACGCAGCGCACAACAGACGCGCAGAACAGCATCGCACTACCGTATCTGGCCTACTCCGCATGTTCAATCCATCACGCGATCAAGTCCGCGAATTCTTTATCGAGTCCTGGCGCAAGCACCGGGCTTTGGAAGTCCTTACCCCTTTGGAATCGATGGCCCTGGACTGGTTGGTCGAACATCCCGAATATCACGGCGACATGGAAGACCCTGGCGCCATGACCAAGGACTACGCCGTCGAAGAAGGCCGCAGCAATCCTTTCCTGCACCTGTCCATGCACCTGGCGATCGCCGAGCAGTTGTCGATCGATCATCCGCCCGGCATCCGCGCCGCCTATCAACGCCTGACGGCGCGCAGCGATGCGCATCATGCCGCGCACGAAATCATGGAATGCCTGGGCCAGGTGGTATGGGAAGCGCAGCGGCTTGGCAAGCCGCTGGACAGCGATACCTATATCGATCTGATACGCCAGCGCGCAGAACGTTGACGCCGCGCCGGCGCCGCGGACATTTCTCCGCCTACGCCGGCACGACGGCCTTGGAGACCTGAAGGTCCTACTTGCGCACGCCCAGGTCGCTGGGCAGGCTGGCCAGCCAGGCCGTGACGTTGTCGATATCATCCGGCGACAGTTGCACCGCGAAGGCGCCCATCACGGGATTCTTGCGGATATTGGCGGCCGCCGGCGCGCCTGATTGGCCGCGCTGATACGCCTTGAGCGCATGGCGCAGATAATCGTCATGCTGGCCCGCCAGCACCGGATACGCCGGATCGACCGACGTCTTGGCGTCCGCGCCATGGCAGGACGCGCAATTGAATTTCTGGAAGACGGCCTTGCCGGCCTCCAGGTCAGCAGCCTGGACCAGGCCGGACGAGGCCAGCAGCGCGGCACCCGCGCAAGCGAGAAGATAGCGTTTCATGGATGCCCCCGTTTACTTGAGATTGGCGTAATACGCAGCCAGATCGGCAATGTCCTGGTCGGACAGACTGGCCGCGACGGCATCCATGGTGGGATGACTGCGCGCACCGCTCTTGTATCCATTCAAGGCGGCCTCGATGTACTTGGCATTCTGCCCGGCGATCATGGGCACGTGGTAAAGCTCGGGGAAACTGGCTTTGTATCCCGGGATGCCATGACAGCCGATGCACATCGAAATCTTGTCACGCGCTGCCTGCAGATTCGGCGCCGCGGGGGTCGCGGCGGCGGGGGCAGGCGCGGCATCGGCCGCGTGGGTCAGGCCCGGGATCGCACAGGATGCCGTCAAGGCCATCACTGCTACCGTACGCAATACATTCGTTCGCAACTTCATTGGGGGCTCTTGTCTCGGCTGTTCTTGGTTGCTGGAACTTCTGTTGGTACTGCTGCGAGGACATCGCGCCAGCCCTCCAGCCGGACGCAAAGTCCTGGCGATTGTACGATAATTGCCCGATCGACCACGCATGGGCGCCGCCCCGTGCCCTGCCCGTGGAGGCTTCCGTTTCATGTCCGCTGCACAATCCGCCGCACAACCCGCTACTCCCGCCGCCCGCTTCGACGGCACTGAACGCTACGTTGCCACCGAGGACCTGAAGCTGGCCGTCAATGCCGCCCTGACACTGCAGCGCCCGCTTCTGATCAAGGGCGAACCCGGCACCGGCAAGACCATGCTGGCCGAGGAGGTCGCCGCCGCGCTGGGTCGGCCCTTGCTGCAATGGCATATCAAGTCGACCACCAAGGCGCACCAGGGTTTATACGAATACGACGCGGTCTCGCGTCTGCGCGACTCGCAACTGGGCGACGAAAAGGTGCGCGACATCCGCAACTACATCGTCGAAGGTGTGCTGTGGCAGGCCTTCGAGGCCGATGAGCCGGTGGTGCTGCTGATCGACGAAATCGACAAGGCGGATATCGAATTCCCCAATGACCTGCTGCGCGAACTCGATCGCATGGAGTTCCATGTGTACGAAACGCGCCAGACCATCCGCGCGCGCCACCGGCCGCTGGTGATCATCACCTCGAACAACGAGAAAGACCTGCCGGACGCCTTCCTGCGCCGCTGCTTTTTCCACTACATCCGTTTTCCGGACCGCGACACCATGCGCGACATCGTGGCGGTGCACTACCCCGATCTCAAGCAGGACGTACTGCGCGCCGCGCTGGACACCTTCTTCGCCTTGCGCGAAGCACCCGGCCTGAAGAAGAAGCCCTCGACGTCGGAGCTGCTCGACTGGCTGCGCCTGCTGTTGGCGGAGGATGTGGCAGCGGCCGAGATCCAAGCCCATGCGGCCACCGCAGTGCCGCTGATGGCCGGCGCCCTGTTGAAGAACGAACAGGACATGCAACTGCTGGAACGCCTGGCGGCGATGACGCGCACCAGCACGCGGCGCTGACGGGGCGGCGGGTACCATGCTGATCGATTTCTTCTACCATTTGCGGGCCCACAAACTGCCCGTGTCGGTGCAGGAATACCTGACGCTGCTCGATGCCATGCGCCACGACCTGATGGCGCCCACGCTGGACGACTTCTACTTTCTTGCGCGCACCGCCCTGGTCAAGGACGAAACGCTCTACGACCGCTTCGACCAGGCTTTCGGCGCCTACTACAAAGGCATCGAAGCCGCCTTGCCGGCCGGCAAGGACATTCCGCTGGATTGGCTGATCAAGCAATTCGAACGCACGCTGACGCCCGAACAAAAGGCCGCCATCGAGAAGCACGGCTGGGACAAGCTGATGGAAATGTTCCGCGAGCGGCTGGAGGAACAGAAAGGGCGCCACGCCAGCGGCAACCGCTGGATAGGCACTGGCGGCACCTCGCCCTTCGGCAACGGCGGCTATCACCCTGAAGGGATACGCGTGGGAGGAGAGTCGGCCGGCAACCGCAGCGCTGTCAAGGTTTGGGACATGCGCCAGTTCCGCGACTACGACGACCGTCTCGAATTGGGTACCCGCAATTTCAAGGTGGCGCTACGGCGCCTGCGCCGCTTCGCCCGCGCGGGTGCCGAGCTGGAACTGGATCTGGACGACACCATCGCCAGCACCGCGCGCAACGCCGGCCACCTGGACCTGCGCCTGGTGCCCGAACGCCACAACACCGTCAAGGTGCTGATGCTGCTGGACGTGGGCGGCAGCATGGACGATCACATCGGCCGGGTCGAGGAACTGTTCTCCGCGGCGCGCAGCGAGTTCCGCAACCTGGAGGTCTACTATTTCCACAACTGCCCGTACGACAGCCTGTGGCAAAGCGCGCGCCGGCGCAGCAATGAACGCTTCGACACGTGGGACATCCTGCGCAAGTACAACGCGGACTGGCGCTTGATCATCGTCGGCGATGCCACCATGAGCCCCTACGAGATCCTGCAACCGGGCGGGTCGGTGGAATACGCCAACAAGGAAGCGGGGGCGGTGTGGCTGCAACGCCTGCTGGAAGCGTGGCCCAAGGCGGCCTGGCTCAACCCCGAACCGACCGCGTCCTGGACCTATCGGCAGTCCATCGCGCTGCTGCGCGACATCATGCACGACCGCATGTATCCGGTGACGGTGGCCGGCCTGGAACAGGCCATGCGGACGCTTTCCAAATAAGGACATGACACGCCGCGCAAGGACAGGCCGCAGCCGATCCTGCCAGCCAAACCGCCGGGCGGACCTGTCGATCAGCCCGGCGTCGCTTCAACCATCGACCGGTTGAGCGGGCGTTTCCAGCTGCAGTTGGTAGAACAGCAGATCCAGCCAGCGGCCGAACTTGAAGCCTGCCTGCTTGATCTCGCCCGCCCGCGTGAACCCCAGCTTTTCGTGCAGCGCGCAACTGACGGCATTGGTGGAATCGATGGCGCCCACCACGACGTGGTATTCCTGCTGGCGCGCCCGCTCGACGATGGCGCGCAACAGCGCCTCGCCCAGCCCGCGGCCGCGGAAACGCTGGTCGACGTAGACCGAATGTTCCACCGAGTACTTGAAGGCCGGGAAAGGCCGGAACGGGCCGTAGCTGGCAAACCCCATCAGCACGCCGTTTTCGTCCTCGAAACCGACCACCGGATAGTTGCCCTTGCGCTTGGCTTCGAACCAGGCCTGCATCGTCGCGTCGTTGCGGGCCTGGTAGTCGTACAGCGCGGTGGAGGTGAGGATGGCGTGATTGAAAATCGCCAGGATGGCGCCGGCGTGGCGCTCATAAGTGCAATCGACTGCGATCATGCGAAGCTCAGTCCGGTTCCTTGGGGGCTGCCATGACTTCGGATTCCAGGCGGCCACGCGGGAAGGCCGAGCCGGATTGCGGAACCACTTCGGTCACCATCGTGCGCTCACCGTCCAGGGTGAAGAAGCGCACCTGCTTCATGCCGGCCTGGCTTGCCAGGGCGACCAGGCTGTTCAGATCCGCCAAGGTCATGTTGGCGTCAACCAGGATGGCGACCGGGGTCATGGGACCGCGCGCCTTGTCCTTGGCGACCGCGCCCAGGGCCATGCCCAGCTGGCGGCCGTCCAGACGGGCGGCGTCCTCGCCCACCGTGAACTGCGGCAGGTGCGCACCCTTGGCCGGCGGGAAGACTTCCACCACCACGGGGCCGCGCTGCGCGTCCTTGCCGGCATCGGCCGCGGGCGCCGCTGGAGCGGTGGCGGCGGGGGCCGCTGCGGGAGCCGCCTTGTCGCCCTCCTTGGCCGCGGGCTTGTCGGCCTCCTTGGCAGGGGCCTTGCCGGCATCCTTCGGAGCATCCTTGCCCGCGTCCTTAGCGGCGTCCTTAGTGGCGTCCTTCTGGGCTTCCTTCGGCGCGTCCTTGCCTGTCGCCGGCTTGGTGGCTTCCTTGGCCGGCTCCTTCGGTGCTTCCTTGGCCGCCGGCTTGGCCGGTTCCTTGACAGGTTCCTTGGCCGGCGCCTTGGCGGGAGCCGCGTCCTTAGCGGGCGCGGCATCCTTGGCGGCGGGCGTGGCGTCCTTGGCGGGTGCGTTGTCCGGCGTGGATTGGGTTTGCGCGGGCTGGGCCGCCGCGGGCGCCTGGGCCTGCGCGACCAGCGCGTTCAGACCAAGCCCGCAGCCCAGCAAGATGGAGAGGATGGTTCCCGTCATGGCGCGCGGCGCCGGCGTCTTCTTCAACACTTCTCGAATTCCCAGGATGCGTTCATTCAGCCGCCGGCGGCACACCCACCACGGCCCGACCTAGGAATATACCCGGCCGGAACGAAATCGTCCGAATGATTCCGGACATTGTCTCCAATCGATCTCGTCACCGTCCATATCCAAATCGAACATACGGGCAGAGGCGGGCCGAGCGCGGGCGGTCTTGCCCTCCCCCTCCATTTCAAGAACATGGCCGGTAAACCCACAAGGCGCGCCGCCGCCCTCGGCACAATAGCGGCGGGCGGGCAGATCGACGACGTAGGTCGTGTGATCGTGCGTCAGGATGGCGACGTACTTGCCGTCATCGCTGGCATACGCATAACGAAACGTTCCCTTGAGCCGTTCATCTGGCAGCTCACTGCCCACCAGGTGCGACAGGGCGCGGGTGACGATGTCAGTCAACATGATGCGATCCTCCATGAGCAGGCCGGCTCCCCGCCGGCCGCAAGCGGCACGTTCAAACCTTCCGCCCCGGGCCACGAACGCGGCCGCATATGAAACGAACGTCGACCCAGTGTGGAGTCGGAAGGGATGGTTGTAACGATGCGATGGACTGCTGCATCGCCCCTCGCGCTGAGCCGGCGAAGGGCGGACCGCGCGGTAAACCGCGGCGCGCGGGGTTTCTCTCTCTGTTACCGCCAGACTACTCCTGGCCCGGCACAGCGCCAAGTTACTGCCATCCTCTTCAGTAAGCCTGCAGGGCGCCGCTTTTTGCCCTGGATAGGGCTGCCACAGCCCGTTTTTCCCAGGGGAAGCCACGCAATGGCAGCCTGTTTCCGTCCATGCCCAGACTCGTTACCGTAAAAAACCTCTTTCCCAACTAAAAAATCTGTTACAGGATTCGGCGGCTGAACTTCACCCCCCGTATACACTCCAACAACTTCGTCCACTCCGCGGGATTACAAGATTCATGCGCCTTTATCTCCCCTCACTATCGCGCCAACTGAAAGTTCTGCTTTTTTCCTCCTTCATCGCTTTTCAGGCTGGCGCGGCGACCGTGCCGGAAGGCGTCACTGAAACCAGTTCGGTCGAGGGGATCTCCGAATTCCGCCTGGGCAATGGCCTGCGCGTTCTGCTGGCGCCGGACGACTCCAAGCCCACTACCACGGTCAACATGACCTATCTGGTGGGCTCGCGTATGGAGAACTATGGTGAGACCGGCATGGCCCACCTGCTGGAGCACATGCTCTTCAAGGGCACGCCGACCACGCGCAATGCCCTGGGCGAATTCAACCGCCGCGGCTTGCAGGCCAATGGCAGCACTTCGTCGGACCGCACCAATTACTTCGCCAGCTTCGCGGCCAACCCCGAAACCCTCAAGTGGTATCTGGGCTGGCAGGCCGATGCCATGGTCAATTCGCTGATCGCCCGCGCCGACCTGGACACCGAGATGCCGGTGGTGCGCAACGAGATGGAACGGGGTGAAAACTCGCCCTTCACCGTCCTGATGCAGAAGATGGAAGGCGTGGCCTACCAGTGGCACAGCTATGGCAAAGTGACCATCGGCGCCCGCTCCGACGTGGAAAACGTCGACATCGACCAATTGCGCGCTTTCTACCATCAGTATTACCAGCCCGATAACGCGGTGCTGATCGTGGCCGGCAAGTTCGATCCGGACAGCACCCTGCAGGCCATCAGCGAGACGCTGGGCAAACTGCCCAAGCCCACCCGCACGCTGCGCCGCGAATACACCGTCGAACCCGTGCAGGATGGCGAACGTGCCGTCACCCTGCGGCGCGTGGGCGGCACCCCCCTGGTGGCCGCGATGTATCACATCCCCGCCGCCGGCAGCCCGGATTTCGCGCCGCTGGACCTGGCCAGCACCATCCTGTCGTCGGAACCCTCCGGCCGTCTTTACCATGACCTGGTCACGCGCAAGCTGGCCGCCGGTACGTTCGGCTTCACCATGGACCAGTTGGATCCCGGTGTGGCCATGTTCGGGGCCCAGCTGGAACCGAGCATGAATCAGGACGTCGCCATGAAGACGCTGACCAACACGCTGGAGTCCGTCAAGCAGAAGCCCTTCACGCAAGAGGAACTGGACCGCGCCCGCAGCCGTTGGTTGATCGATTGGGACCGCACCTATTCCGACCCCGAACGCATTGGCGTCGCCCTGTCCGAGGCCATCGCCTCGGGTGACTGGCGCCTGTTCTTCCTGGAACGCGACCGCGTGCGCGCCGCCAAGCTGCCCGACGTGCAACGCGTGGCCGAGCAGTATTTCCTGCGCAGCAATCGCATCGAAGGCCGCTACATCCCCACCACGGCCCCCGAACGCGCGCCGGCCAACGCCCGCGTCGACCTGACCGATGTCCTCAAGGACTACAAGGGCGACCCGGCCAATTCCCAGGCCGCCGCCTTCGACGCCTCGCCCGCCAATATCAACAAGCAGACACTGCGACGCGTGCTGGACCTGCCCAATGGCAAGGTCGACCTGGCGCTGCTGTCCAAGCCCACGCGCGGCCATCGCGTGCATGCCAAGCTGCTGCTGCAGTTCGGCAATGAACAAAGCCTGCGGGGTCAGCGCACCGTGGCCGACGCGGTCGCCGACCTGCTCACGCGCGGCGCCGGCAAGCTCAGCCGCCAGGCCATCGATGACCGTTTCGACCAGCTCAAGGCCGATGTCCACTTCAGCGGTTCGGGCACCAATCTGTCGGTCGTCATCTCCACCACCCGCGAAAACCTGCCGGCGGCGGTCAGCCTGGCGCTGGAAGTGATCCGCAACGCCAACTTCCCCAAGGACCAGGTCGACGAATACAAGACCCAGGTCACCACCGCCATCCAGAACGCCATGACCGAACCGCCGGCCCTGGCCCTGCGTACCCTGGCACGGCACGATAATCCGTGGCCCAAGGACGACATCCGCTATGTGCCGACCTTCGACGAGTCCCTGGCGTCCGTGCGCGGCCTGACGCGCGAGATGCTGGTGAACTTCCACAAGAAGTTCTACGGCACCGGCACCATTGCTTTCTCCGCCGTGGGCGACTTCGACGCGGACGCCGTGCAGGCGGCGCTGAAGAAGGGCCTGGCGGGCTGGCAACGCGGCGCGCCCTATACGCGCATCGCGACGCCTTACCACGCCGTGCCGGCCAAGGACTACAACATCGAGACGCCGGACAAGGCCAATGCCTTCTTCGCCGCTTATCTGCCCTTGAAGGTGCAGGACACTTCGCCGGACTACGCCGCGCTGTACCTGGCGAACTATCTGCTGGGCTCGTCCGGTTCCTCGCGCCTGTGGGACCGGATCCGCGAAAAGGACGGCCTGTCCTATGACGTGGGCAGCAGCCTGGACATTTCCTCCTTCGAGCCGCAAGGCAGCTGGACCATGCGCGCCATCTACGCGCCGCAGAACCGGGACCGCCTGCAGCAGGCGCTGTACGACGAGACCACCCGCGTGCTCAAGGACGGTTTCACCGCCCAGGAGCTGAAGGACGGCGTCAATTCCCTGCACAACTACTTCCGCCTGGCGTATTCGCAGGACGGCGTGGTCGCGGACACCTGGATCCGTTACATCCGCCGCGGCCGCGACTTCACCTGGGTCGCCGACATGGACCGCAAGATCGCCAGCCTGACGCTGGAGCAGGTGAACGAGGCCGTGCGCAAGTATTTCGACCAGGCCGCCTTCACCACTGTGTACGCCGGGGATTTCGACAAATACAAGGGTGATAAGAAGGACAAGAAGTAAGGCGGAGGGTCAGGACCGAGGGCCAGGGCTGAAATTCGGCGCTGAAATACGGGGCTTGGACCCGGGCCTGATTGAAATCCAAGACCGAAAAGGACGTCCGTGAGGTGTCCGGCAACCAGGCGATGGGCCGCGCGAGCGGCCCATCGCTTTTTTATTCCCTGAAAAAAACAGCCATGAATGGGAACGCTTTGGGCACTCCGACCACAGACGTGCCGCGTGCGGAGTCACAACTGCACGCAGCCGGTCAGCACACCCGGCCTTCATAACGTCCTGGGATCTCTTTTATGCCTTTCGTCTTTTCGGGGCTGTCACGCCGACTGCCCGCCCTGCTCTTTTTGTGGTTCGTCAGCCTGCAGGCCGATGCCGCCAACTCGCCGGACGGCTATACCAAGATCCTCTCGGCCGAAGGCGTCACGGAGTATCGCCTGCACAACGGCCTGCGCGTCCTGCTGGCGCCCGACGATGCCCAGTCGGTCACCGCCGTCGATGTGACCTACATGGTGGGTTCGCGCAACGAGCATGAAGGCCAGAGCGGGATGTCGCACCTGCTGGAGCACCTGATTCTGCGCGGCACGCCCAGCCAGCCTGATATCGCCACCGAGTTCCAGCGCCGCCGCATGGATGTCAAGGCCAGCACCTCGGCCGATCGCACCCGTTACGTCGCCACCCTGCTGCCCGGTCACATGGACCTGGCCTGGTATCTGCGCTGGCACGCCGACACCATGCTGCGCACCGGCTTGCGGCGCGCCGACGTGGACGCGGAACTGCCCGTCATCTTCGCGGAACTGGAGGCCAGGGAAAAATCCCCCGAGCGGGTGCTGCGGCAGAAGATGCGTGGCGCTGCTTTCCATTGGCACAGCTACGGCAACGACCCGATGGGAACGCACGCGGACCTCTCGAACGTCCGCATCGACCGGCTTCAGGCCTACCACGGCGAGTACTACCAGCCGGACAACGCCGTGCTGACCATCGCCGGCAAATTTGATTCCGAGCTCGCGCTGTCGGCCATCGCCGATACGCTGGGAGCGCTGCCCCGCCCCAGCCGCAACGTGCCGCAAGACTACAGCGTCGAGCCGCTGCAGGACGGCAATCACGCCGTGACGCTGCGTCGCGTGGGCGGCAATCCGCTGGTGGCCACCATGTATCACGTGCCCGCTACCCGCAGCCGCGACCATACCCTGTTGATGCTGGCCGCCGACATGCTGGCCGCGGGCGGTGCCAACCGGCTGCAGGGGGAATTGGTGGTCCCGGGGCTGGCCAGCACGATCAGTGCGCAGGGCCTGGGTTGGCGCGATTACGGCCTGATCGAATTCCGCGCGGTCCTCAAGCCCACGATGGAAACGGAAAGCGCGCAGCGTATCTTGAACCGGACGGTGGAATCGCTGCGGCTGCATCCGTACTCGAAAGAGGAGCTGCATAACGCACGGCGCCGGTGGATGGATAAATGGACCCGGACTTTGGCCGACCCGCAGGCGCTGACCGACGCGCTGTCCAAGGCAAGCGTCAACGGCGACTGGCGGCTGATCTTCCTGGAACGCGACCGCGTGCGGGATGCCTCGCTGGTGGACGTGCAGCGGGTGGCGGACCGGTATCTGGTGCGGGCCAATCGCAACCAGGGCCGTTATGTACCTACCGCGGCGCCAGAGCCGCAGCCGTCCAGCGCGCCGATCGACCTGGGGCCTGAGCTGCAGCGCTACGACACGGACATCGACTGATCCGTTGCCGCCATGGGCATGCGGGCAACGCAGTCCAGCAGCGCGGGCACCGCGGGGTTGTCTTGCGGCATGCGCCAGGCCAGATACATGTCGGCGCGCAGTGTGCAATCCGCGAGATCGGTGAAGTGCACGCCATCCAGGCGCAGCTCGCGCGCCGAGGCGGGCACGATGCCCACGCCCAGGCCGGCGCGGACCAGGGCCAGCAAGGTGTGCGTCTGGCTGGCATGCTGCACGATATCGGGCCGCACGCCGGCCTGCCCCAGGGCGGCGGCGATGCGTTCGTGGAAGTACTTGCCTTCATTGGGCGAGTAGGAGATGAAGGGCTGGCCGTCGAGGGCCTGCAAGGACACGCTGTCGAGCCGCGCCAACGGCCAGCCGCGCGGGACCGCCAGCATCAGCGGCTCGCGTTCGAGCAGACGGTGGCCCAGGCCTGCCACGCGTGGCAGATGGCGGGCCAGGACCAGATCCAGGTCGCCGGCTACCAGCAATCTGCCCAGGTCGATCGAGACCATTTCGCGTAACTGGATATCCACGTCGGGCAATTCACGGCGCGCCTGGGTGACGATGGCCGGCATCAGGCGGTAGGCCGCCACGGCGGTGAAGCCCAGGGTGACATGCCCGGCCGTGCCGGTGGCGGTGCGGCGCGCCTGCAGGGCAGCGTGATTGGAGAATTCCAGCAGATGACGGGCATCACGCAGGAAGCTGCGGCCGGCGGCGGTGAGCGTGACGACGCGGCTGCTGCGTTCGAACAGCGTCACGCCGAGGGAGCGTTCCAGCATCTGGACCTGGCGGCTCAGAGGGGGTTGGGTCATGCGGAGGCGGGCAGCGGCGCGGCCGAAGTGCAGCTCTTCGGCGACGGCCACGAAGCATTCCAGTTGTCTCAGTTCCATGGGGCGCGTCGGGATCGATTCATTTTTTGTATTGATCTTTGCTATTTATAGCTGGATGGAAGTTGAGCGTCGAATCATTCCTATACTGGGTCGCGCCGAGAGGCGGAGGGTTTATGAGGGGGCTGAGCCCCCTCAATGCTCCCCTTGGAGTGGATGAGTCGGGCGTCGCATCATTCCTGCACGCATCAAGAGGCGTAATGGTTATGAGGAGGCTGAGCCCCTCATGCTCCTCTGGGCGGGGGGATAGGATGCTGCCCCTATCAAGCGGGGGACGCCGCGACGCGCCATACCCCACCAGGCAGGCGTCTGAGGCGTGGCCTCATGGCTTTTTTGGGGGGGTATGGGGCGTAGCCTCACGGCGCTTCTGGGTGGGGTATGGGATATAGCCCCATACCTTAGGGCGTGGGGACATGGGGCGTAGCCCCGTGCCAGGCCCAGGGGGTGCAGGGGGCGTAGCCCCTTGCATCTCACAAAAATCAATATTCATTATTCAAAGAAAGGTGCGAGACATGGAGACGATCGATAAGGGGCGCAGGCGCTTGTTGGGCGCCGCGCTGACCACGCCAGTGCTGGCCGCGGGCCTGCCGCTGAACACCTACGCGGCGGACAACTACCCGGCGCGGCCCATCAACCTGATCGTGCCATTCTCACCAGGCGGCGGCACGGATATCTCCGCTCGCCTGCTGGCCGCGGCGCTGGGTCCGCAACTGGGCGGCACCTCCGTGGTCGTCGACAACCGGCCAGGCGCCGGCGGGCAGATCGCCGCCGACCTGGTGGCGCGATCCAACAACGATGGCTATTCGCTGCTGTTCGCCAACTCCGGCATGCTGGCGGTGAACCCCTGGCTGTACAAGCTGCATAGCGATCCGGCCACGGCGTTCGCGCCCATCTCCATGTTCTCCGACCTGCCCTTCGCCCTGGTGGTCTCGCCGCAACTGGCCGCCCGCAACGTCCAGGAACTGGTCGAACTGGCCCGCAAGGAACCGGGCAAGCACACCTTCGCCAGCTCCGGCACCGGCGGTGCTCCCCATCTGGCCGGCGAAATCTTCCAGCAGGCAACCGGCACGCAGCTCACGCACGTGCCCTACAAAGGCGGTGGTCCGGCCATGACGGACCTGATGGCCGGCCGCGTCGACATGCTGTTCGCGTCCATTCTGGAAACGGTCACCTACGTGCAGGCCGGCAAGCTGCGCGCCCTGGCCGTGACAGGCCCGACCCGCTCCCCGGCCATGCCCGACGTGCCCACGCTGGACGAGGCCGGCGTACACAATGCGCAGACGGGTTCGTGGACCGCCGTTCTGGCGCCGGCCGGCACGCCGCCGGCGGTGGTGGACAAGCTGTCCGAAGCCATCCGCCGCGTGGCCGACAGCGCGGACGTGAAGAAGAAGCTTGAAGCACAGGGCGCGGTGGCACACGGCTCCACGCCCGCCGAACTGGCCAAGATCGCCGCCAGCGAACGGGCCCGCTACGGCGACATCATTAAGACGCGCAACCTGCACGTGGATTAGGCGTCGTTCACGTCTACCCGCGGTGTGGGGTCGGCACGTTCAGCAAGCACGGAGCACCGGATCCCCGTGGGATCCGGACCATGCCGGGTGGCCGCATCTTCTTACGCGGCCCCTTCCCGCAGACGCGCGCCGGTCAAGGGCGTATCCCGCATGCGGCGGCCCAAGGCGTCGGCCAGTGCGTTGGCCAGTGCCGCCGACGCAGGCCCCTGCGATGCCTCGCCCGCGCCCAGGAAAGGCTGGCCCGGCTGATCGATCAGGTTCACCTCCACCCGCGCCGGCACACCGGAAAAACGCAGGATGGGATACGTGCTCCAGTCATAGCTGTTGACGCGCCGCTGGTCGAAACGCAGTTGCTCATGCAGCGTCCAACTGAAGGACTGCAGGATGCCGCCTTCGACCTGGTTGCGCACGCCGTCCGGGTTGACGACCTGCCCGCAGTCCACCGCCGCGACGACCCGATGCACCGTCAACGCGCCGGTTTCGCGCTGGACTTCCAACTCCACCGCCAGCGCCATATAGGCCATCAGGTTCTTGTACTGCGCGAAGGCGAAGCCCACGCCATGCCCCGGCGCGCGCGGCTTGGCCACCGGCCAGTCGAATTGGCGCGCGGCCAGTTCCACCACCGCGCGAGCCCGTGGCTCCTTCAGGTGACGCAGGCGAAACTGCACCGGGTCGGCGCCGGCCGCCTGCGCCAGTTCGTCCATGAAGCTTTCGATGGTGAAGATGTTCATGTACGCGCCCAGCGAGCGCATGGCCGATACACGCAAAGGCATATCGGGCAGGAAGTGATGCCGTACCCGCAGCCGCGGCAGGTCGTAGAGCGGAATGCTGTTGCGGTCGCCACCGCCTTCGGGCATGGGGATAGGCTTGGGCGGAGCCGGCGTGAAGGGTTGCGCCAAGGCCCAGGTCGGCATCAGGCGGCCGGCGTTGTCGATACGCTGGTTGTGCGAATTGCTCCAGACCTGGTACTCCCAATCGACGATCTTGCCGTCGGCATCCAGCGTGGCCGCCACGTCGGTGATCATGGCCGGGCCGGACGGCTCCCAGGTGTGCTCCTGCTCGCGCATCCATTGCACCCGCACCGGCTGGCCCGGCACGGCATGCGCGATCAGGGCGGCGTCGGCAGCCACGTCGTCGGCGCCGTTGTGGCCGTAGCAGCCCGCGCCCTCGACATGGACGCAGCGGACCTGTTCCGGCGGCAGCCCCAGCATTTCCGCCAGGCCACCGCGCAAGGGGAATACGCCCTGCGTATGGGTCCAGACCGTGAGCTGGCCATCGATGAATTGCGCCAGCGCGCAGGACGGGCCAATCGAACCGTGGGTGAGATAGGGCTTGGTGTAGCGCGCCGTCAGCTTGCGCCCGGCCGGCGCCGCGCCATTGCGCTGGTCGGTCACCAGGATCTCGCGAGCCGGCAGGCGCATGAGATAGGCATGGATATCGTCGGCGGGGGGCAGGCTGGCGGTTTCTTCCCAACGCGCGGCGGCGGCCAGGGCGCGCATCGCCACGATGGCCTGCCACTCATCGCGTGCCACCACGGCCAGATAATTGCCATCGCGAACCACTTGTACGACACCGGGCAAGGCGCGCACCGCGGCCTCGTTCAGCGCGATCAGGCGCGCGCCATAGGACGGCTGGCGCACCACGCGCGCGTGCAGCATGCCGGGCAAGCGCATGTCCTGCACATAGCTGGCACCGCCGGCCACCTTGCCGGGAATGTCGACCCGCGGCAAGGATGCACCGATCACCTGGAATTGGCGCGGGTCCTTCAAGGGCGACACGGGCGCCGCGGCGCGATGCAGGTCCAGGCTGGCGACCACCGCGCCATACCCCAGCTTGCGGCCATCGGCGGCCAGCACCTGGCCATTTTCCGTGCGCAAGGTATCGCGCGATACGTTCAATTGGATGGCCGCCGCCTGCAGCAACAGGTCGCGCACCTGCGCCGCCGCATTCAGGATGGCGGTGCCGCTGTCGGCCAGGGAATGGCTGCCTGCCGTATAACCCTCGTTGGGCGTACGCGCGGTATCCGCAGTGATCAGGGTGATGGCTGATGGGACGACGTCCAATTGCTCCGCGGCGATCTGCAGGAACGCCGTGCGTACGCCTGTGCCGAGTTCCGCCTTGCCGGTGCACACCGTCACTCGTCCGGTCGGCTCCAGACGTATCCATGCGTCCAGCATCGGGGTGGTGTTCAAGCTGCCGGGGAGTTTGGCGGCCGGGGCTGCCGGTTGCGGCACCGGTGCCGCGGCGGGGGCTGCGGCCTTGCCCTTGCCTGGTCCCGCGACCTGCGCCATGGCTGCCGCGGGAAATAAGGTAAACCCGACAGTGATGGCGCCCGTGATGGCGCCCGACGCCAGCAAGCGCCGGCGCCCCATGTCCACCGGCGCCATCGAATCCGCGGTATGGACCTCTTGCGCCACGCGAAGCTGCTCGCCGCTGTTTTTTCCGGTCGGCGTCATCGCGGCATCCTCCATGCAGGCACGGCCGTGGCCGTTAGCGTCCGCCTCCAATCCCGCGAGCGCGTGCCTGTCCACTTATGGCTCAAAGCCCTGGTCATTGCCGCTTCCTCCGCGCGTGGGAGACCGCCGCGGTGGGCGCTTGCTCGACCAGGTCGGCCGGGCGCAGCGACGACAGATGCGCCTTGCCACCGGCTTGGGCGCGCATGCCTTCGGCTGCGTCGACGACGGCGGCGACAATGCGCATATGCGTGCCGCAGCGGCACAGATTGGGTTCCATATGCGCGACCACTTCCGCGCGCGTGGGCGACGGGTTGTGCTCCAGCAGCGCCTGGGCGCGCATGATCATGCCGGCGATGCAGTATCCGCACTGCGCGGCTTGATGATTGATGAAGGATTGCTGCAGCGGACCGGGTTGCTGGGGCGTCCCCAGGCTCTCGACCGTGCGCACGGGCCGCGCGCCGACCGCGGCGAGCGGCACTTGGCAAGAGAACATCGGCGCGTCGCCGACGATGACGGTACAGGATCCGCACTGGCCCAGTCCGCAGCCGTATTTGGCGCCGTTCAGTTCCAGCTGGTTGCGCAATACGTAAAGCAGAGGCGTGGCCGGATCGATATCCAGCTCGTGCGCCTTGCCGTTGACAGTCAACGTGATCATGGCTGATGAGCCTCCTTGGCCGGCGGCCAGGGTTGCGCGCCGGGTGGTGCGACCGGTTGCGCATGCGCAGCGGCCGTTTCCTTGCGCACGGCGGCGACGGCGTCCTGCAGGTTGGGCCAGGCAGCAAGGCCGGCGATCCGCACGCGCATGTAGTCCAGCACTTGCGCGATCTGCGCATCGTCCAGCACGGCGCCGAATGCGGGCATATAGGGGGTGGCGGCGCTGCCCTCCTGCGGGATGCCGTGCAGCACCATATTGATGGCGTTGCGCGGATCGTCTGCGGTGGCTGCATGGCTCGATGCCAACGAGGGCCGGCCGCCGATGCGCACCATCGGTGCGCCTTGATCATGGCAAGCTGCACACGTAGACGTGTAGAGCGTTGCGCCCAAGGTCGTTTGCTGTGTCGTTTGCTGTGTCGGCTGCTGTACCGGCTGCGGCTTCGGTGCCGATGGTGCAGACGGTGCTGCTGACGGTACTGGCGATGCCGACGGTGTCGAAGCCACGGCGGATTTGGACGCGTCGGGTCCGGTGCCTTGCATATCCAGCAGATATACCGCCATGGCTCGTACATCCGCCTCGGGCAGGTTGGCCAGTTGTCGCGTCACATCCCGCATTGGTCCGGCGGCCGCGCCGTGCTCGTTGGCCAGTCCGGTGCGCAAATAAGCGGTCAACTGATCGACTGTCCACGGACGCACACCAGGCGCGGATGCCCTGGCAGCATTACCTGCATTACCCGCGTTACCCGCATTACCCGCATTACCGCCATTACCGGCATCGCCTGCCTTGCCCCCGCCCAAGGCATTCAAGGCTGGCGCTTCCCAGCCGTCGATCACCGCGCCGGCATAGGCACGGCCGCTGGCCGGCGCGCCCAGCGCATTGAGCGGGGTATGACAGGCCGCGCAATGCCCCGCGCCTTCCACCAGATAGCGCCCGCGCAGCCACGCTTCGCTACGGCCGGCCACCACCGGCAAAGGCCCATCCGGCAGGTACAGCAGGTTCCACAGTGCCAACAGAGGCCGAACGGAATACGGGAAAGACAGATCGTTATCCGGCGGCTTGGTCGCCACCGGCGTGCGCGTCATCAGGTACGCATACAAATCCTGCACATCCTGGTCGGACAGATGCGTGAAGTGCGGATAGGGAAACGCCGGGTACAGCAAGGTGCCATCACGCGAGACGCCCGTGCGCAGTGCGCGGTCGAATGCCGGCAAAGACCAGCGGCCGATGCCGCTGTCGGGATCCGGGGTGATGTTGCTGCTGTATAGCGTGCCGAAGGGCGTACGCAATGGCGCGCCGCCGGCATAGACCGCTCCGCCGCGCGCGGTATGACAGGAGATACAGTCCCCCGCCGCTGCCACGCGCAGGCCACGTTCGACCGCGGCGCGGTCGAAAGAAGACGCAGCGGGCGGCGTGATTTCCGTGATCGCGCCACGCCACATGAGCGCCACCAGGGCCACAATGCCCACTATCACCACGCCGGCCAACGTCGCCGCGATAGTCTTGCCCCGCATTCCGGCCTCCGCAAACCGAGATTTCGCAAAACTGTAACGTCGCGAGGCTGACAAGCGATTTAAAACCCGCCCGGTGCTACCGCCGCTTACAGCTCTTCAAAATCGGCGCCCCAATAAGGGGAACGGGGCGTTACAAGATCTGCGGTGTGCATGCCTCATAACGCGTCTGGCCGACGTTGGGGTTTGCCGCGTCAGCCCTGCGGCACTTCGCGGGGCGGGTGGCCATCGTAGACCGGGATGTATTGGCGTGGAATGGGTCCCTTGTTGCGGCCGCCCTGGTTGGTTTGCTCCCATGCATGGGCAAGAATGCCGACCGAACGCGATAGGCAGAACAGCCCGCGTGCCAGAGGCGCGGGGAAGCCCAGTTCGGCATAGATCACCGCCGTCGCGCCGTCGATATTCATGGGAATGGCCTTGCCCTTGCGCGCCGCCAGTTCGGCTTCGATGCCGCGCGCGATGCCGGCATAGCGGCCCGGCACGGCACCGGCGGCGGCCGCTTCGTCCACCAACTGCAGCAGACGCGGCGCGCGTGGGTCCAGATGGTGGAAGCGATGCCCGAAACCCGAAACGAATTTACCGTGCAGGTCGATGAAGGCATCCAGGCCAGCCCTTACCGCCTCGTCCTGGCTGGCACCCGCATCGATGCGCGCGGCCACGTCCTGGTACAGCTCGACCGCCTGCTCGCCCGCGCCACCGTGCACATCGCCCAACACATTGACCGCGGATGCCATCGCATTGTTCAGGCCCACGCCGCAAGTGGCCGCCATGCGCGCGATGGCGATGCTGGGCGCCTGCGGGCCATGATCCACAGCCGCCATCAACGCCGCTTCCAGCAGCTTGCCCTGCCGCTCGGACGGTAGCTCGCCGCGCAACATCAGCCACGCCATCTGCGCGAAACCGATATTGCCGATCAGGTCCTGGATTGCATAGCCGTGATAGCGGATCGACCCCGGCTTCATATCGATGATGGAGGTGTGCCACCACTGCCGGCTCGCCTGACCATCGTCCTGGTCCGCCAGGGCAGCGGAGCCGCCCTGGCCCGATGCGGCAGCGGAGCCAGCCTTACCCGCCGCTGCGGCACCCTCGACCGTGCCCGCCACGACACCCTTACCCGTATCCTCGTTGCTCATATTGCTCGCTCCTCTTTCAGGCCGCGGATCTGCTCGGCGTCGTAGCCCAGCTCACGCAGCAATTCCTCGTTGTGTTGTCCCAATTGGGGCGGCGGCGCATCCACCGCGGGCGCTTTGCCGTCCAGCTTGAAACCCGTGCGCACCACGCGCACATCGCGGCCCACGCCCGGCACGTCCGGGAAGGTGGCCACCATGCCGCGGTCGGCGACCTGCGGATGCGCCAGCGCCTGCTCGACGCTGTAAACGGGTCCGGTCGGCACGCCCGCCTCGGTCAGCAAAGGCCACCATTGCAGCGCCGAGCGCGCCCCCAAGGCCAGTTCCAACTCCGCCTTCAAGGCATCGCGATGACGCAGGCGTGCCTGGCGTTCAGCGTAATCCGCATGCACGATCAGGTCCTCTCGCCCCAACACCCGGCACAAGGCCTCGAACTGTTCCTGCTTGTTGGCGGCGATGTTCAACAGGCCATCACCGGTGCGGAAAGTGCCGGACGGACTGGCGGTGACGTTGTCGTTGCCCATGGGGGTCGGCGTACGGCCAGCCACCAGGTAGTTCGATACCGCCCAGCCCATGGTGGCCATGGTGGCCTCCAGCATGGACACATCGATGAAACGCGCGCTATCGCGATCACGCTCGGCCAATGCGGCCGCCACCGCGAAAGCGGCCGTCATGCCGCCGATGGTGTCGGCGATGGGATAGCCGACCCGATAAGGCGCGGTATCCGGCGCGCCGGTGATGCTCATGACGCCGGACATGCCTTGCACGATCTGGTCATAGGCCGGGTAGTCGCGCAGCGGCCCCTGCTGGCCGAAGCCGGAGATGGCGCAATACACCAGACGCGGCTGATGCTGGCGCAGCACCTCGAAGCCCACGCCCAGACGATCCATCACGCCTGGCCGGAAGTTCTCCACCACCACGTCGGCCTGCGCCACCAGGCGCAGGAACACTTCCTTGCCGCGCGCATGCTTCAGGTTCACGGTGATCGAGCGCTTGCCGGCATTCTGCGCCAGGAAGGACACGCCCATCAGGCCGCGATTCAGGTCGGCATCGGCGCCCAACTGGCGCGCCAGGTCGCCGGTACCCGGCGTTTCCACCTTGATCACATCGGCGCCCATATGCGCCAGTTGATGGCAGCAGAACGGCCCCGCCAACACATTGGTGAGGTCCAGCACACGGATGCCGTGCAGGGGCTTGGACATGAATGGTTCCTCTTGAGATATACCTACGCGATACGCACGGTTGCAGGCCGCCGCGCCGGCTTGGCGCCAGCCAGCGGCGTGTCCGCTTCCTGCTTATTCCATCTTGGCGCCGGAGGCCCGCACCGTATCGCCCCAACGCTTGTATTCCGACTTGAGGAACGTGGCGAAGTCTTCCGGCGAGCCACCGATGGGCGTGCTGCCTTCGGCGGCGAAGCGCTCGATGGTCAGCGGCTTTTTCAAAGCATCATTGACCACCGCGTTGATACGCTGCACCGCCTCGCTGGGCGTGCCGGTGGGCGCCACCAGGCCCTTCCAGTCGCGCGCGTCGAAATCCGCATAGCCTTGTTCGGCGATGGAGGGGGTATCGGGCAACGCCGCCAGGCGGTCCTTGGACGTCACGGCCAGGGCGCGCAGCTTGCCCGTGGAGATCAAAGGCAGCACCGTAGCGGGCGTGGCGAAATAGATGTCGACCTGGCCACCGATCATATTGGTCACGGCGGTCGACGCGCCCGGATGCGGCACGTGCAGGAACTTGACGCCGGCGGCCTGCATGAACATGGCGCCCGCCAGATGGCCGACAGTGCCGATGCCGGCCGACGCCATGGTGATGGCTTCCGGCTTGGGCTTGGCCGCCTTCACCACGTCGGCCAGCGACTTGAATTGGCTGTTGGCGCTGACCACCAGCACCACCGGCTGGCCGGCAACCAGCACGATGGGCACGAAGTCCTTGAGCGAGTCATAGGGCATCTTGGGATAGAGCGTCGGATTGATGGCCAGATTGGACGTCTGTCCCATGCCTATCGTCAGCCCGTCCGGCTTGGCGCGTGACAGCAGGCCCAGGCCGATGTTGCCGCCGGCGCCCGCGCGGTTTTCCACCACGATATTCCAGCCGGTGGACTGGCCCATGAACTGCGCGATCAGGCGCGATGCGGCGTCGGTGCCGCCGCCCGGGGGGAAAGGCACGATCATGGTGATGGGCCCCGAGGGGTATTTCGACTCGGCGCGCGCCAAGCCTGGCAAGGTGAAGCCAGCGGCAGCGGCCGCCATGCCGGCGAGCAGAACGCGGCGTTGATGATCCATGTTGTCTCCTGGACTGATTGGTGTGGGATCGGATAAGAACCGGTGGTGGATGGCGTCTTGGCCGCCTATCAGCCTTGTACCGACTGATTTCATTAGATAGAATATCGTTCTATCTATGATGACTGGCCTTCCTTTGGGCTGTCAAGCCGTGTCCACCACGCCCGGCTGTCACGCGGGGCCAGCGGGCCTCGCGTTCATGGATTCGCAGCTTCCCACCCGTCACGGACTCGCCCCTGCCGCCATGCCCAGAAAATCCGCCATCCCCTCCATTGCCGACGAGAATGCCGCTGCCGGCGGCGTCGCGGCGGTGGACCGCGCGTTGTCCTTGCTGAATGCCTTTTCCGCGACGCAGCCGCAGCCGGACCTGACCGAACTGGCCGGGCACACACGGCTGCACAAGAGCACCGTGCTCCGTCTGATGGCCTCGCTGGAACATGCGCATCTGGTGCGACGAAGGACGGACGGGCGCTACACATTGGGACCGGGCATCGCCCGCTTGCACCAGGTGTATGCGTCGTCGTTCTCATTGGCATCGGTGGTGATGCCGGCGCTGCGGGAGCTGGTGGCGTTGACCCAGGAAAGCGCCGCCCTGCACGTACGCCAGGGCGATCAACGCCTATGCCTGCATCGGGTCGATTCCCCTCGTCCCGTACGCGATCACACCCGCGCCGGCGACCTGCTGCCGTTGGACCGGGGCGCGGGTGGCCGCATTCTTTCGGCTTATGGCGGCGGCACGGAAGACATTCACGCGCGCATCCGCCGCGAACACGTGGTGGTACTGGTGGGCGACCGCCTGCCCGAACTGGCCGGCATCGCCGCGCCCGTGTTTGGCGCCGACGGTGAGTTCATCGGCTCTATCACCTTGACCATGCCGGCGGAGCGCTTCGACGCGGCGTATCAAACCCCGGTCAAACAGGCCGCGCGCGCCTTGACGACCGCCCTGGGCGGAACGTATCCGGCTCCCGGCTGATCGCCGCACGGCACGCTATCGCCCGTTTCCCTGGCGGTTCGCTTAAAGCCTTATGCCGCGCGCAGCACGATGGCGAACTGGCGGATGCCGGGAGTAAGATCGGCCCCTGTACGAACGGCCCACCACTCCGGAGCACTTTCTTGAAATACCGCAAACTCGGCGATACCGATTTGAACGTCAGCCTGATCGGCCTGGGCACCATGACCTATGGCGAACAGAATTCCGAGGCCGAAGCCCATGAACAACTCGACTACGCCTTGGCGCATGGCGTGAACCTGGTCGACACGGCCGAGATGTATCCCGTGCCGCCCAAGGCGGAAACGCAAGGCCGCACGGAAAGCTTCATCGGCACCTGGCTTGCCCGCACGGGACGCCGCAAGGAAATCATCCTGGCCAGCAAATGCGCCGGCCCGGCGCGCGACCCCAAGCGCCCCGGCCACATCCGCGACGGCAAGACTTTCTTCGATCGCAAGAACCTCACCGCCGCCTTGGATGCCAGCCTGAAGCGCCTGCAGACGGACTATCTGGATCTGTATCAGTTGCACTGGCCGGATCGCACGACCAATACTTTCGGCGTGCCCTACTACCCCTGGGTCGAGGACGAACACACCGTGCCCATCGCCGAGACGCTCGACGTGCTGCAGGACTTCGTCAAGCAGGGCAAGGTGCGTCACGTCGGCGTGTCCAACGAGACGCCTTGGGGCGTGGCGCAGTTCCTCAAGCATGCGGAACAAGGCAACCTGCCGCGCATCGTGTCGATCCAGAATCCCTACAGCCTGTTGAATCGCCAATACGAGAACGGCCTGTCGGAATTCAGCCATCACGAAGGCGTGGGCCTGCTGGCCTATTCGCCGCTGGCCATGGGCATGCTCACCGGCAAGTACCTGGACGGCGCACGTCCCGAGGGCGCGCGCCTGTCGCTGTTCACCCGCTTCACGCGCTACAGCAATCCGCAAGCGCAAGCCGCCACGGTCGAGTATTGCAAGCTGGCGCGTGAACATGGCCTGACGCCGACGCAACTGGCATTGGCCTTCATCAATACGCGTCCCTTCACCACCAGCAACCTGATCGGGGCCACCAACCTGGCGCAGTTGAAGGAGAACATCGACAGCGTGGACGTCGCCTTCGATGCCGAGCTGTTGAAGGCGGTCGACGCCATTCACGCCCGCTGGACCAACCCGGCGCCTTAATAAGCGCAGGCCTGCCCGGACCGCGCGGCGCGCCCTGCGCCGCGCGGTCCACGCCATGGATTGCAAGCGGCTCCTCGCATGATGCTTGTTGCATGACGCTTGTTGGATGCTGCTTGTTGCATGCTGCTTAATGCACGCCGCGTGCATTTCCAAATGGGCAGAGAGTATTTAAACCCCACGGATCTGCCGTTTAGAGTGTCAAGGATCTCCACGACATTCAAGGCAGCCCGTCCATGCAGCGCAGTGCCCGAGGGAATGGCAAGAACACCACGTCGCCGTTATTGACGCCGCACTCCGCGCGGTTACGCCAGCGCGGCGTGGGCCTGATCGGCGCGATGCTATTGGGCACCCTGGCCCTGCTGCCGACCGCCGGCGCGGCGCCCGGCGCCGAGCCTCAGTATGGCGGCATCCTCAAAGTCGCGCTGGACGGCGATCCCCAATGCGTGGATCCGCAACAGCCGGGCAATAACACCGCCCTGAACATCGGCCGCCAGGTCACCGACTCCCTCACCGACCAGGATCCGCGGACCGGCGCCATCGTGCCGTGGCTGGCAACCCGCTGGACCGTCGAGGACGACAGCCGCCGCTTCACCTTCGTCCTGCGCGAAGGCGCCACGTTCGCCGACGGCACACCGGTGGACGCCGACGCCGTCAAAGCCAACTTCGAAGGCATCGTCAAGCTGGGCGCGCGCTCGACGCTGGCATCCACTTACCTGGCCGGCCTGGATGGCATCGACACCCCGGACGCCCACACCGTGGTGCTGCGCTTCAAGCAGGCCAACGCACAGTTCCTGCAGGCCACCTCGACCATGAGCATGGGCCTGCTCGCCAAGACCACGCTGGCCAAGTCCCCCGATGAACGCTGCCAGGGCCAGATCATCGGCTCCGGTCCTTTCGTGCTGCAAAGTTTCGTCCACAACCAGTCCGTCAAGCTAACCCGCCGCGCCGACTACGCGTGGGGCTCGTCGCTGGCCGGCCACAGCGGCAAGGCCTATCTGGACGGCATCGAATTCCGCGTCATTCCTGAGTCCGGCGTGCGCACCGGCAGCCTGGTTTCGCGCCAGATCGACGTCAACACCAGCGTCCTGCCACAAGACGAAAAAGTGCTGCAGGCGCAACAGATTCCCATCCTGGCACGCAGCAATCCCGGCCTGGTCTACAGCCTGTACCCGCAGGAATCCCTGCCCATAGGCGGCGACATCGCCGTGCGGCGCGCCCTGGTCAAGGGCATCAACCGGCCCGAACTGGAAAGCATCCTGTCGCAGTACCAGCGTGCGGCCACGTCCTTGCTGGCCAAGACCACGCCGCTCTATGTCGACCACGCCGAAGAACTGGCCTACGACCCCAAAGGCGCGGCCAAACTGCTGGAGGACGCGGGCTGGCACACAGGCCCCGACGGCATCCGCGTCAAGAACGGCCAGCGCCTGACGATTCCGCTGGAATACTGGCAATCCGTCACGTACCTGGAACTGATACAGCAGCAACTGCGCGCCATCGGCATCGATCTGCAGTTGAAGAAAAGCGTGATCGGGCAGGTCAACGCCAAGCGCGACAGCGGCCAGTTGCCGATCCAGTTCTACAACCTGACCCGCGCCGACCCGGACATCCTGCGCACCGTATTCCTGGCCAGCGGCCGCAACGTCAATTTCCGCCAGCCCGCGCCGGTGGACGACGTGCTCGCCCATTCGGCCGCCACGCTGGACACGGAAGTTCGTCGCAAGCTGGTCGACCAGGCCGTGACGCTGCTGCTGCGCGACGGCCACGCCATTCCTCTGGTCGAGCTGGCCACCGTCGGCGCCACCGGCAAGAACGTGCATGGCCTGCATTACGAAGCGTCCTCGCGCCTGCAGTTCTTCGACACCTGGATCGCCAAATGAAACGCGGCGCCTCGGCCTACGCTTATCCCGCCGGCCGCCTGGCCCAGGCCGCCTTCGTGCTGTGGGCCGCGTACACGCTTTCGTTCCTGATTCTTTACATCCTGCCCAGCGATCCCATCAGCATCATGCTCAATCAGGGCGACGGCCTGGCGGACCCGGCGCAGGTCGCCGCGCTGCGCGCGGTGTATCACCTGGACGAACCGCTGCTGGTGCAATACGGCATCGCGCTGCGACACGCGCTGACGCTGGACCTGGGCCATTCCATCCAGACTGGCCAGGGGGTGAGCGCCATGCTGGCGCAGGCGGCACCCGCCACGGCCGCACTGGCCTTGTCCGCCCTGGGCGCCGCGCTGGTGCTGGGCGTGCTGCTGGCCCTGGCCGCCAGCGCCAGCCGCGCACCGCGCCTGCGGCAGGTCCTGCATTCGCTGCCCGCACTGGGCGTCTGCCTGCCGACTTTCTGGATCGGCCTGCTGCTTCTGCAATGGCTATCTTTCGGCGTGCCCTGGTTCCCCGCCATGGGCAATGAAGGCTGGCGTTCCCTGGTCCTGCCGGCGGCCACGCTGGCCATTCCCACCGGCGCCACCGTGGCACAGGTGCTGTTGCGCTCGCTCGAAGGCGTGTGGCACCAACCCTTCGTGCATGCGCTGCGTGCGAAGGGCCTGACCCGGGCGCGGCTGCTGTTAGGCCACGTCCTGCCGAATGCCGCGATCCCCCTGCTCACCATGGCCGGCGTCATCATGGGCAATCTGCTGGCGGGCTCGGTGGTGACGGAAACCGTGTTTTCGCGGGAAGGCATAGGCCGGCTTGCGCAAAGCGCGGTGGCGGTCAAGGACATCCCGGTCGTGCAAGGCGTCGTCGTGCTTGCCGCCATCGTCTTCGTGGTCGTCAACCTGGCGGTGGATCTTGCGTATCCGCTGCTCGACGCGCGCATCACCCGCGAAAGAGGAAGGGCGCTCGCGTGACAGACTCTGCCTGCGCGCTGCCCCTGACGCGCACAACGCGCGGCGGCGCCTTCGCCCTCGCCGCTGTCCGCCTGATCCGTTGCGCGCTGCGCCGCCCTGCCCTGTCCGCCAGCATTGCCGTCCTGGTGCTGGTCATCGGCTGGGCGCTATGGCCTACCTTGTTCACCAGCACCGATCCTCTGCGCGGCATTCCCCGCGAGGCTTTGCAGCCTCCTTCGGCCGCACACTGGTTCGGCACCGACCATCTCGGCCGCGACATCTATGCCCGCACGGTACACGGCACCGCCACGTCGCTGCGCGCCACCGGGCTGGCCGTGCTGATCGCCCTGTTCAGCGGCGGCGCCATAGGCCTGGTGGCGGGCTTCCTCGGCGGCCGCGCGGATGCCGTGCTGATGCGGCTGACCGATGTGTTGATGGCGATTCCGACCTTGTTGCTTTCCATGGCCATCGTGACCGTGCTGGGATTTGGGACCGTGAATATCGCTGTGGCGGTGGGCCTGTCCTACATCGCGACGTTCTCCCGCCTGATGCGCGGAGAAGTCATGCGCTGGCGCGGGGCCACGTTCGTCGAAGCCGCCGTGGCCGGCGGCGTGCGCACCGGCACCATTCTGTTGCGCCACGTGCTCCCGCATGCCGCCGGACCCGTGCTGGCCCTGGCGGCATTGGAGTTCGGCTCCGCCGTGCTGGCCGTGTCCTCCTTGAGTTTCCTGGGCTTCGGCGCGCCGCCGCCGCAGCCCGAATGGGGCCTGCTGATTTCCGAAGGACGCAACTATATGGCAGCGGCCTGGTGGTACACGACCATGCCGGGCGCGGTGGTGGCGGCGGTTGTGCTGGCGGCGAACCAGTTGGCTCGCGCCGTGCAGGAACAGGGAGCATCGTAATGTCTGAAGCCCAGTCGAATCTGCTCCGGGTCAACGGCCTGCGGGTTTCCTATGGGACGACGGCGACGCCGGCCCTGGACCAGGTCAGCCTGCACATCGACGCCGGCGAAATCGTCGCGGTCGTCGGCGAATCCGGCTCCGGCAAATCCACGCTGGCCGCGGCGCTTACCGGCCTGCTGCCCGGCAACGCCCTTCACCACAGCGGCAACATCGTCTTCGAAGGCCGCGACCTGGCGGGCGCCTCCGAGCGCGCGTGGGTGGCGCTGCGCGGCGGCCGCATCGGCTTCGTGCCGCAAGATCCCGGACTGTCCCTGGACCCCATCCAGCGCATCGGTGTGCAATTGCGCGAGGCACTGACGGTGCACGGCGTGCCGCGACGCCAGGCCGCGCAGCAGGTGCCGCGCCTGCTGGCCGAGGTGGGTTTGGCGGACACGGATCGCGTCGCCCGCTGCTTTCCGCATGAACTGTCGGGTGGCATGCGGCAAAGAGTGCTGATTGCCATGGCGATCGCCAACGAACCCGCGCTCATCGTCGCCGACGAACCGACCAGCGCGTTGGATGTCACCGTGCAACGGCAGGTCCTGGATCATCTGGAAGGCCTGGCGCGCCGCAAAGGCATCGCCGTCCTGCTCATCACGCATGACCTGGGCGTGGCGCTGGATCGCGCTGACCGTATCGTCGTCATGCAACAGGGCCGCGTCGTCGAAACCAATACCACCGCCGCTTTGTTCGAACAGCCGCGGCATGCCTATACGCGCGCCCTGCTGGCCGCGGCGCCCATCCTGGCGGGACATGGCGCCGCCAGGCATACGACGAGCCACGCGATGGATAGCGCGGATAGTGCGACCGATCGTTCTACGGGTAGCGCGCGGAACAGCCGCAACGTCATTCCCTTGCCGATTCGTGAGGCCTACGCCGGAAAGCTCGCGGAGCGCGCCGCACCTCTGCTCGTGCTCGAAGGCCTGAGCAAGATTTTCCGCGACGGCATCAAGGCGGTGGATGCCGTGTCCTTCGATGTGCCCCGCCACGGCACCACCGGCGTCGTGGGCGAATCCGGTTCGGGCAAGTCCACCACCGCCCGCATCGCGCTGTGCCTGGAACGCCCCAGCGCCGGCAAGGTCATCTTCGACGGCCAGGACGTCACCCACCTGTCGCGTGGTGGCCTGCGCGATTTCCGTCGCCGCGTGCAGGTCGTCTATCAAAATCCCTACGCGTCCCTGGACCCGCGCTTTACCCTGGCGCGCATCATCACGGAGCCGCTGGAGGCCTATGCAGTGGGCACGGCCGCCAGCCGGCGGCACCGGGCCGCGGAGCTGCTGGAACAGGTGGAGTTGTCCGCCGGCCTGCTGGATCGCAAACCGGCGCAACTGTCAGGCGGACAGCGGCAGCGCGTCGCCATTGCGCGAGCGCTGGCCATCGGACCGGAACTCCTGGTGCTGGACGAGGCGGTCTCCGCACTGGACGTTTCGGTGCAGGCTCGCATACTGGAACTCCTGGCTCGCCTGCAGCGCGAACTGGGCGTCAGCTATCTCTTCATTTCGCACGACCTGGCGGTGGTCCGGCAAATCTCGGATCAGGTCGTCGTGCTGCGCCATGGCGCGGTGGTCGAACGAGGGCCGGCGCAAAACGTGTTCGAACACCCGCGCCATCCTTACACCCAAGCCTTGCTGGCCGACAGTCCGGGCCAACGCGGCGCATCGAAGCAACACGGGCTGCACCTGGCCGCCTGACCCTCATCCTTGCCACGGCAACCGCTGACCATGACACATCATCCGTTCTTCCATATCGGACTGGCGCTGAACGCGACCGCGCATGAAGGATCCGCGGGCGACACGCCAGCGCATTGGCAACGAGCCATACTGGATGCCGACGCGGCTGGCGTGGATTTCGTCACGCTGGACGACCGGGCCGGACGCCACAGCAGCTCCGGGCAGTCGCCGCTGGATGCCATCTTGCTGGCGGCCCGCGTGGGGCCGTTGACCCGGCGTATCGGCATCCTGCCCGGTGTCGTCGTCCCACTGAATGAGCCCTTCCACATTTCCACGGCCATCGCCACGCTGGACTACGTGACGAACGGCCGCGCCGGCGTGGTACCCGTGGTACCCGATGCCGCCACCGCGGCGGCCATTCACGCGCTGGCGGGCGCCAGTCTGGCGGGATTTCCAGCGCCGCGGCGCGAGCCGCTGTATGCCGACGCGGACGATGCGCTACAGGCCGTGCGCCTGCTATGGGACAGCTGGGAGGACGATGCCATCATCCGCGACGCGGCCAGCGGCCGCTTCGTCGACCGGGAAAAGCTGCACTACATCGATTTCGAGGGCGCCGCCTGGTCGATCCGTGGTCCGTCCATCGTCCCGCGCCCGCCGCAAGGCCAGCCGCCCATCGCCGTCACGATACGCAACGGGGAAGACATCGCCTGGGCCGCCCGCCACGCCGACATTGCATTCGTGCCGATCAGCGACGACAAGGACGCCGACGCGGACCTGCGCGTTCGTCTCTTGCGGGCGCGCGAACAGGCCCATCCGCTGCGCCTTTTCGCCGACCTGACCTTCACGCTTGACGCCCACGCGGAGGAAAGCCGTTGGGAACGTGACGCGGACGGCGCTTACTACGCGGGCACACCGGACACCCTGGCCGCCGACATCGTCGACCTGAAGGCCCGTGGATACGACGGCGTGCGCGTCCATCCGCGTCACCTGGCGCGCGATCTGGCGGCCATAGACCTGGCCGTGTTGCCGCGTCTGCGCGATGCCGGCCTGCTGCCGGCAAACAGCGATCGCCCAGACGCTTCCTTAAGGACCCGGCTCGGCCTGCCACCCGCTCTCAACCGCTATTTGGATGCCTCAACGCAAGGAGCGCGGCAATCATGACTCGCAAGCAGATCATCCTTGGCGCGCACTTCCCCGGGGTCAACAACATGACCGTCTGGAGCGACCCGCGCGCGGGCAGCCAGATCGATTTCGAATCCTTCAAGCGCTTCACCCAAGCCGCGGAACGGGGCAAGCTCGATTTCGTGTTTCTCGCCGAGGGCCTGCGCCTGCGGGAACAGCGCGGCCGCCTGCATGACCTGGATGTGGTGGGCCGGCCCAATACCCTCGTGGTGCTCGCCGCGCTGGCCGCGGTGACATCGCGCATCGGTCTGGCCGGCACACTCAATGCCACCTACAACGAACCCTACAACCTGGCGCGCCAGTTGGCGACCCTGGATCATTTATCGGCGGGCCGATCGGCATGGAATGTCGTCACTTCGCCCGGGGCCTTCACTGGAGAAAACTTTCGCCGCGGCGGCTATCTGCCATTCGACCAGCGCTACGAGCGCGCGCAGGAATTCGTGTCGCTGGCACGCCAGTTGTGGAATGGCGGGCGCCACGACGTCGATTACCAGGGTGCGCAGTTCGACCTCCGCGGCCGCTACGACGTGCCCGCGCCGCCGCAGGGGCATCCCGTCATCTTCCAGGCGGGAGACTCCAGCGCCGGGCGGGAGTTCGCCGCCAGCAGCGCGGACGCCATCTTCACGCGCCACGGCGCTTTGGAGGAAGGGCAGGCTTTCTATGCCGACGTCAAGCGCAGGCTGCAGCGTTATGGCCGGGCCCCCGCGGAATTGAAGATCCTGCCGGGCGTGGGCGTGGTGCTGGGCGATACGGCGGAAGAAGCGGCCTTGCGCTACGCCGAAGTGCGGCGCCAGCAAGTCAGTCCGCGGACAGCGATCGTGCTGCTGGAGCAAGTCTGGAATCGCGACCTTTCCAGCTACGACCCGGAAGGGCCACTGCCGGATAGCGATCCGGACCTGGAAGGCAGCGTGGTGGCCAAGGGACGGACCCGCCAGCATGACGACAATGTGGCCACTGCGCGCCGTTGGCGTGAGATCGCCCAGCGCGAGGGCCTGGGAATACGGGATCTGATCATCCGCGTGACGGGCCGGCAGCAGTTCGTGGGCACGCCGGCGCAGGTGGCCGATGATATCAACCGCTATGTGCAGGCCGACGCCGCCGACGGCTTCATCATCGCGCCGCATCTGATTCCCTCGGGTATCGAAGCGTTCGTCGACCGCGTGGTGCCTTTGCTGCAGGAAAAGGGCGTGTTCCGCCGTGACTATACGGGCCTGACCTTGCGCGAACATCTGGGCCTGCCGCCTGCGCAGCGTCATCTCGCCGCGCCGGCGGAGGCAGTGGCGAGTTGATGCGTTGTTGCGTCGGGCAGACGGACGGAGGTCGTAAGAAGGCGTAGCGGAGTAGCCAGCAGCGGGCGGAACGCGCCCCGCCGGCTGCCTATCGTCGACGATAACGATCGACCGGAATGGGGCTGGCGTCCATCGCCTTGAGGATCTGGTCCAGGCCCTGCACGGCGACGGCTACGTGCAAGCGGCCGCTGGGACCGCAGACGTCGTCGCCGCTGGTCCATGCCGGCGCGTTGCCGCCGACATGGCGCGCCCGCAGCCAACCTTGCCGGTCGACAAGAAACTGGGTGCCGGCCAATAGCGCGTAGGCATCCCAGGCAGCGGCGTCGCTGTTCGTGCATTCGGCGTCGACCGCCGCGCCTCGCGTCAGGACGACGGTGACCAGACGCGGATCGTCGCGCTCGTCCTGCGCGGTAGCGGGCCCATGCGCAACGACGCGCACGAGCTGGCCGCGCAGCGCCGATAAGGGGATGTGGCCACGCCCCCGGCAGGATAGGAGAATTTCCGGCGCCGGCACCGATGGCATCCCCGCGCCGCCGCTGGCGCCATAGGCGATCGCACGCAGATAATCAACGATGCGCCACGCCGTGTCGCCGCCGATATGAGGTTCGGCGCCGAAGTTGGACGCGGCTTCGGCGCCGGCGAGGGGCTCAGGGCTGGCGTGGGGCTCAGTGCCGACGAGGGGCGCAGTGCCGGCGTGGGGTGCAGGGCTGGCGTAAGGCCCGGTCCCGACCAGCGGATGATGCGCGATGCGCCAGTAGATCTCGCCCTCCAGACGATTCTGGAACAGCGACTCTCCGAGCGTACTGGGCCAACGCGCCAGCGACGCCGCGCGCGGCCCCTGCCCGTCGGCGGCTACGCCATGGCAACTCGCGCATTGCGCCTGGTAGGCCAGCCTGCCCTGCAACAAGTTGTCCGGCGT
Organism: Bordetella sp. LUAb4; assembly: GCF_021325795.1. GTDB lineage: Bacteria > Pseudomonadota > Gammaproteobacteria > Burkholderiales > Burkholderiaceae_B > Bordetella_C. Next base: position 200,531 of record NZ_JAHPZX010000009.1, read on the forward strand.
GTAGGGTAAATAGGATCGCTCGAACGAAGTCGGCAATGCTGGCGACAGATAGAGCGCCGGCCTGGGCCAGGACGCATTCGCGACCAGCAGAATGCCGGCAGCCAACGCCAGCCAACGCCAGCGCCGGCGACGATGCCACAGCCCGTACCAGACAAGCATTACTCCGGCTGTGACGAAGCCCCCCGCCAGCGCGAGCTTGCGCCACACGTAGGGGCTGACGGGAAGGTCGGCATCGTAGCGCCAGGCGAAAGGCCAAGGCACGCCGGGCACCAGCCAGCGCGGGATCGGCCAATCGAACCCCGCCGCGAGCACGCCGACGGCGAAGTACAGCATCACCAGTGCCAGCGCGAAGAGCAGGCCACTTGCGCCAGCCAAACGCCACGCCCGGGTGGTTGGCGAGGCGCCGCTCACGCCCGCCGGCGTTGCGGGCATGTCCATACCGCTACCATGTCGCATCCAGCCCCAGCAAGGCTAGTGCACGCCGCCGCAGATCGGCGATGCGGGGATCGCCACGATGCCGCGGATAAGGCAGGTCGTTGATCAACTCGTCCTTGATCCGTGCCGGACGATCGCTCAACACAACGATGCGATTGGCCAGGAACAAGGCTTCTTCGACATCGTGGGTCACCAGCAGCGCGGTGACCTTCGACCGTTGCCACAGGTCGACCAGCTCCGACTGCATCGCCAGCCGCGTCAGCGAGTCGAGCTTGCCCAGGGGCTCATCCAGAATGAGAATGCGCGGATCATTGACCAGCGCGCGGGCGAGCGCGGCGCGTTGGGCCATGCCGCCCGACAGCTGATGCGGATACGCCGTGCCGAATGCCGTCAGCCCCACACGCTGCAGGGCGTCGTCCACCCGCGCACCCTGGCGCGGCAACAGGCCGCGCGCCTGCAAACCCAGCGCCACGTTGTCGCGCACCGTGCGCCAGGGATAAAGCGTGGGATCCTGGAACACCAGAATGCGGCTGGGATCCGGCCGCGTGACAGCCACGCCATCGGCTTCGATGACGCCTTGATCGGGCGTCTCCAATCCCGCCACCAGCCGCAACAGCGTGCTCTTGCCGCAACCGCTGGGCCCCAGCAGGGCGACGAACTCGCCTGGTTGGACATCCAGATCGATATCGTCCAGCACCGGCAACGTTGCGCCGTCCAGGGCGAAAGCGTGGCTCACGCCCCGCACGGCCAGGCGCGCGCCGCCTTTACCTTCCCGAGCGCCCGCATCGATCTTGCCGACCGTATCGCTGGCAACGCGATCATCGGCATCGCCGTCGCCTGCACCGCGCCCCTGCACCGCGGTCAGCACCCGTGCCGAAGCCAACGCGTGAACCGCCGACGAGTCTGCCTGTTGCCGCAGCGTTGCCGTTTCAGCCGTGGTCTTCCCTACCATTTCACCACCCCCTTCTGCCACGCCAGCAGGCGATCGCGCACCGCGAACAGCAGCGTGATCAGGCCTGAAAACGTCAGCGCCATGACGATCAGCGCGCCATACATATTGGCGTAGGAAGCCCAGCCCTGGGCCCATGACAGATAGAACCCAAGACCTGATTTCACCCCCATCATCTCCGCGGCCACCAGCACCGAGAACGACGCGCCCAGGCCCATGAACAAGCCGACGAAGACATGCGGCAACGCCGCCGGCACGGCCACGCGCAAGATCAGGAACCGGGCATCCGCGCCCAAGGTGCGCGCCACGTCATAGAACGCGCGATTGACGCTGGCCACACCCGACCACGTCAGGACGGTGACGGGAAACCACGTCGCCAGCGCGATCAGGAAAACCGCCGCGGCCCAACTAGACGGAAAGAAGAAAAACGCCATGGGCAGCAACGCCGTCGACGGCACCGGACCCAGGAAGCGCAGCACCGGATGTACCCAATATCCCAAACCGCGCGACCAGCCTATGGCCACGCCGGTGATGAATCCGCTGAGGGCACCCAACACATAGCCATTGGCCAGCAGCCATAGCGAATTCAGCAGGCTGTCGAGCAGACGCTTCCAGTCGCCGACGTAGATTTCGATCAAGGACTGCGGCGGCGCGAAGAAGGGGCTGGGCAGCAGGGCCAGCTTGGCCGTGACCACCTCCCAGACGCCCACCAGCACGGCCAGCAGCACCAGCCAAGGCCCGGCGCGCCGGAGTCTTTGCGCCGCGGCCGAAGCCCCCGCCGCCTCATGTACCGCGCCGCTGACCGCGACCACGAGCAGCAGCACCGCCCCCGCCACGGCGGCCAAGCCGAACTCCCGTGTGTAACCCCATTCCTTGAAGCCGACCTCCTGGTTGGGCCAGGACAACGTCAACCCGCCGACCGCCGCCCACAATAGGGCGGCGGCCAGCCCGGTCAGCCAAAGGCGCCCGGGCCGCCGTACCGGCGCCGCGGCATCGGCGACGGTCAGGGTGGTATCAACCGATGACATCGGGCACCACCACTTTGGCGTACTTCTGCACATCCAGCCCGGGGCTGAGCACCTTGATGCCCTTGAGATCTTCCGCATAGCCGACGATCTCCGTGCGCAGCGCGGCGCCCGTGGATGCGTGTCCATGGGTATGCGTACGCAGGATGGCAGCTACCCGTTCGGCCGGCACCTTCTGCGGAATGTAGGGCGCAAAGATGCGAGCGGTCTCGTCGGGGTTGGCGGCGGTCCACTTCTGCGCCGCGATCACCGCGCGTGCCGCCGCCGATGCGGTTTCCGGATCCTTGCGCACCAGATCGCCGCGCAGGCCCAGCACGCAGCAGGTCCGGTCCGCGTAGGCACCCTGCAGGTTGGTGGCGATCTCGCGCAGGTGATTGTCTTCGCGATACACGAACAGCTGGGGATCGTCGCCGGCGATGGCGTCGACCTCGCCCTTGCGCAGCACTTCGGCGAACAGATCCTGGGGGTACTGCTTCCAGTCGACACTGTCCGGATCGATGCCCAGCTGCGCCACGCGGATGGCGAAGTAATTCTTGACCGGGCTGGCCTGGTCGGAGACCGCGACGCGCTTGCCCTTCAAGTCCTCGATGCTCTGGATCGACGAATCCGCTGGCGTCAACAGCCGCATGCAGCCGCCGTGCGTACCCACGGCCAACTTCACGTCGAAGCCTTGCTCCAGCGGCTTGAGCCAGCGCAACGCCATGCCGATGCCACCGTCGGCATGGCCGGTGGCAATGGCCTCCAGCAACTGGTCCGTGCTGCCGCTGAAGTTGATGCGCTCGACCTTCAGGCCATATTGCTCGAAAAAGCCGCGCTCCAGCGCCACCGACACCGGGGACTGGCACACCGCCGTCTGGCTCCAGGCGATGCGCAAGGTCCGCGGCGCGGCGTCGGCCGCCAGCACTCGCGACCCCAGCATGCCCAGGGGTGCCACCGCGCCTATCACGCTGGCCGCACGCAACAACGCGCGCCGCGACATCCCGGAACGGGGCAAGCCGGCCTGCCCGTCGGTGGATCCAAACCGATGCGTCATGATGTCCTCTTTCCTGTTTATCCGCTGTCATGCGGCTTATCCGGCAGTATCAGCGCGTCCGCGGGACGCACAAAATACAAAGCCGGGATAAACAAAGTGGGATAAGGAAATACGACGTGGTTGAATCGGCCGAACCGTGCCCGCGTCGATCGCGGGCGGCCAAGGCGCTGATGCTTATGCCTTTGCCTTTGCCTTTGCCTTTGCCTTTGCCTAGGCCTGTGCTCAGACCTGTGCTTATGCCTATCCCTGCGCTGGAACGGCTGTACGCAGTTTCACCATCAACCCGTACACCAGCAGAGCCAACGCGCAAAAGACCGCCATGGAGCCGGTCACCGCCAGCACGCCGACGCGGCCGAACAGGTCGCTGACCAGCCAGCTGGAGAACGCGCCGATACCCATCATCAGCGCATTCATCACCGCTGCCGCCGAGCCGGCGATATTACCCAGGGGCTGCAACGCGCCCTGCTGCGTGCTGGGCGTGATCAAGCCGTAGCAAAAGGCATTCAACATGAACAGCGGCGCCAGGTTCCAGGCGCGCACCAGATGCGTCAGCGTCAACCCCAGCATGATGATGGCGGACACCAGCGCGATGCTCAAGCCGACCTGGATCATGCGATCGCCCGACACATAGCCCGCCAGCCGGCCGCTCAGATACGACGCCAGCATGATGCCCGCGGCGGCCGCGCCGAACAGCAGGCCGAAGGTCTGCGGCTGCACGCCCAGTGCTTCCATCAACACCAGCGATGATCCCGTGACATAGGCGAAATGGCTGCCGAAGCCCAGGCCGCAAATCAGCATATAGGCAACACACACGGGCTTGCGCAGCAGCGCCAGGTAAGCGCCGCCCACGGATATCGACGGCGGCCGCTGGCCCGCGCCCGCGCGCAAACGGGGCGCGGACTCTTCCAGGCCCAGCCAGACGATGCCCAGCACCACTACCCCGCCTATCATCATCATCGCGTAGATGGCGCGCCAGCTTGCCACCTCCAGCAGGAAGGCGCCCACCGAAGGCGCCACCATCGGCGCGATCACCCGGATGATGGCGATGTTCGACAACAGGGTGCGCACCTTCGCGCCTTCGAAATGATCGCGCACCAGGCTCATCGACAGCACCGCGCCCGCGCCGGCCCCGGCACCTTGCAACAGGCGCCATGCGAGAAACGTATCGATCGTATTGGAAAACGTGCAACCCACGCCGCCCAGCGTGTAGATCACCAGACCGAACAGGAGCACCGGCCGGCGTCCGTAGCGGTCCGACAGCGGACCATAGACCAGCGGTGCCGCGGCGAAGCCGACGAAGAAGATGCTCAGGCTCAAGGCGACCCGTGCCGCATCGGTATTCATGTCGCGCGCCACCGCGCCGAACGCGGGCAGGCCCACGTCGATCGACAGCGAGGCCAGCGCGGCCAGCGCGCCGCAGAACAGGATGAAATAGAAGGAATGCGGGGAAATGCGAAAACGGGGACGGGAATTCATCGACGGGGGATAGGCGTAGGAGACGGGACTCAGCCGCGTTTGACGGTTGCGGTCCGCGATTGCAATCCGCGTTTGCTATCGATTGCAAAATAACAGTCAAGTGTAGCCCGGACCGGCTGACAGCTCCCCGACAGCTAGCCCCCTCGCGAGAGCCAGCCCAAGTCCTTCGCGGTGCCCACGCGCCGCTGGAAACTTGCACATTGCCCTCATTCCCTCCATCAATCGATGAAAGCGTTGCAAGCGATGAGTTTTGATGGAGTCGTCCATCCGCTTACGCAAATTCAACGCCTCCACCCCTAGAATCCGCCGCAACAGCTCAGCCTGCTCTTGCAATGACGATAGGTTTTTTCATGTGGCGCCGCCTGCAACGCAAACAGTCCGCATGGACTCCGGAACATCAACGCGTGGTCGTGGACTTCCCCGACGTACAGGAACTACGCCGTCGATCGGCGACTGCCGCGCAGCCCCAAGGCATGATCGCCGGCTTCTATACCAAGGACAGCATCTACGAAACGGAAAAGAATCGCTTCTTGCGGTCCGCGCAACTCATCGGGCTGTCGGCGGACGTCGTGCAGGTGGCGTCCACTGGCGATTGGGTACGCAATGCCGCCATGAAGCCCGGTGTGCTCACCACCTTACGGGCCAGGCATCGTGGCGCGCTGCTATACGTGGACGTCGATGCGGTATTCCATCGCAATCCCTGGCCGGCCTTGCTGGGCCTGGATTGCGACATCGCGGCGTACTACGAACCCGAAGGGCATCTGCTTAGCGGCACGCTGTTGATCAACGACACGCCCGCCGCGGCCGCCTTGCTCGAAGCATGGCGGCAGGCCTGCGCGGCCGACCCGCAGGCATGGGACCAACTCGTGCTCGAGCGCCTGATTGCCGAAGACGCCGCGCGCGAACATCCACGCTACCGGTTCGCCCGCTTGCCGGTTTCGTTCTGCTGGATCTTCGACAAAACCAATAACGAAGCCTGCGACGCCGTCTACATCGAACACTTGCAGGCCAGTCGCGAAGCCAGGCAACGAGCGCGCCTGTTCAGCCTGTTGCGCCGCCCCGGCAAGGCCGTGCGGCGCCGGCGGGAACGCGCGCTGGCCATAGAGCTCATCCTGTTCGATCCTCATCGCGCATCAGTCCCGCCAGCGCCTCGCGCATCCAGCGATGCGATGGCACCTCATCCCAGCGCGTGTGCCACACCATGTTGTAGTGGGACTTGGGCAACTGGAACGCCAGATCCTTGACATGCAGCGGATGAAAACGGGCGATGTAATTCGCCAGCTTGCGCGGCATCGTCACCGCCAGGTCGGTTTGCAGCAGAATCAGCGGCACGTGGCTCATGCTCGATACGTAGAGATCGAACTCACGCTGATGCCCTGCATGACGTAGCCAGGTATCGACCTCGTTGTCCTTGCCGTACATATCCGTGGTCGTCACGAAACGCAGCGCACTAAAGGCCGCCGGCGTCAGGCGGCGCCGTGCCGCCGGATGCCCGTGGCGCAGCAGACAGACGCGGTCGTCGTCGAACAGGCCCTGGCAGCGGAAGCGTCCACCGACTTCATCGAATCGCCCTAGCGCGATATCGACGGAGTGGTCTTCCAACTGCTTTTCGGGCAACGCCACCCCCTGCATATTGACGAAGCTGAAACGGACCATGGGCGCGTACTGATCGCAATAGCGGCGCAGTCCCGGCGCCAGCATCCATTCCAGCGTGTGCCGCGCGGCAATGCGAAACGTACGCGTGGACTTCAAGGGGTCGAAGGCGCCACCGTCTTCCATCAGCCCGCCGATCGCAGCCAGGGCTTCGCGCACGGTGGGCCGGATCTCGATGGCGCGCGGCGTCGGCACCAATTGCCGCTTGACCAGCACGAACAGGGGATCGGCGAACAGGCGCCGCAACTCCGCCAGCTTGCGGCTGATGCCCGGCTGCGTCGTGTGCAGCCGCGCCGCCGTCTCCGTGGCGCTGCGCGTTTCCATCAATAGCTCAAATACGGTCAACAGATTCAGGTTGACCTTGCGCAGGGTATCCAGCTCCATGACCCAACCGAGTTCATACCAAAAAAAGCATTATATGTTTCGTATAAATGATTTGATGTTATGACAAGGCAACTTTAGGATTTCCAAGGACGGCCGTGAATGGCCACGGACAGCGCCGCGGACGCGCATGAATAGCCATAAGGGCCATGAGCACCCTAAGCGACCGCAAGCGACCACGGACACCTCGACTGCCTCGGCCCGGGGCGAACCAGGAGATTATTGATGAGCAGGCAGCCCCAGACGCCGTTTCCGCTATATGAAATCGCCGGAGTGCCACTGGCGCGCGGACGTGCCTACGGCGAACAGGCCAGGCAACGCATCGCGCGGTCCATCGAGCATTACAGCGAACAGGCGGCGAACCTGAAGATGGCGCCGGCCGACATCGACAAACTCATCCACGGCTACCTCCCCGTCGTACGTAAATTCGACGAGAACTACCTGACCGAAATGCAGGGCATCGCCGAAGGCGCCGGCGTGCGCCTGGAAGACATCTTCCTGCTCAATGCCCGCACCGAAGTCATGAAGCTGGCCGTGCGCCCCGAGTTGCGCGCGCGCCTGCTGGGCGAGACCAACGACGGCTGCACCTCGGTCAAGGTCACGCGCGACGCCACCCAGGACGGCGAACTCATCCACGCCCAGAACTGGGACTGGAAAGAAGAATGTGCGGAAACCGGGGTCGTGCTGCGCATCCTGCGCGACGACGGTCCCGACCTGCTGACCTTTACCGAAGCCGGCATGCTGGCACGGTCGGGCTTCAATACGGCGGGCATTTCCATCACCGGCAACAACCTGGAGTCCGACCGCGACTACCGCCAGATCGGCGTGCCCCTGCCCTTGATCCGCCGCAAGGCCCTGGAAAGCAGCTTCGTCGCGCATGCCATGCACGCCGTGTACGCCACCCCCAAGACAGGCTCCAACAATATGGCGGTGGCCCATGTCGGCGGCGTGATCATCAACTTCGAATGCGCGCCCGACGAAACCTTCCAGTTGCACCCCGAGAACGGCCTGTTGGTGCACTCCAACCACTGGCTCAGCCCCATCGCGCTGACCAAGCTCAAGGACATGGGCATCGCCTTTTCACCCTGCACGCTGTACCGTGAACAGCGCGTGCGCGAGCTGCTGGCGCCGCGGGTCGGCAAGATCACGCTGGATGACGTCAAGCAAGCCCTGCTCGACGACTATCAATCACCCTGGTCGGTATGCCGGCCGCCGCGCGGCGACTTCGGCCGCGCCACCCGCAGCGCCACAGTGTCCACCGTCATCATGCAGCCCGCCCACGGGTTCATGGAGGTCGCCAACCTGCCAGCCCTCGATCCCACCTTCACCCGCTATGAACTGCCGCGGCGCCAGTAGCTGTCCAAGGCCGTTGCCGATCGTGGTTGCCCGTGGCAGCGTTCCATGGCAACCATACATGGCAGCCGTTCATGGCAGTGACCCATTCAAGACACCACGATTCATCACAAGACCAAGGGGAATCACCAAATGAAAGCCAACCTCACCACTCGCCTGCTGCGCCTGGCCGCCGGGGCCGCCAGCGCCGTCCTGCTGGCCGCGCCCGGCCTGGCCGCCGCCGATAGCTATCCCGATCATGCCATCCGCCTGATCGTGCCGTTCGCCGCGGGCGGCGGCACGGACATCATGGCCCGCATCATCGCGCAAGACGTGGGCAAGGAATTGGGGCAGACCATCGTGGTCGAGAACCGTCCCGGCGCCGGCGGCGGCATCGGCGCGGCGTTCGTCGGCCAGGCCAAGCCTGACGGCTACACACTGCTGGTCGGCTCCACCGGCACCCACGGCGCCAACCAGTTCCTCTATTCCAAACTGCCCTACGATCCGGTCAAGGACTTCACACCCATCTCGGTGCTGGTGACCTTCGACAACGTGCTGGTGGTGCCCGAGTCATCCAAAGTCCACACGCTCAAGGAGCTGATCGACCAGGCCAAGAAGAACCCCGGCAAGTTGAACTACGGCGTGACCACGGTCGGCAGCTCCTCGCACCTGGCGGTGGAGAAGTTCAAGCGTGACGCCGGCATCGAGGCGGGTGCGGTCCCCTACAACGGCGCGGGCCAGGCCAGCACCGACTTGCTGGCTGGCCGCCTGGACTTCATGCTGGACCTGCTCGGCACGCAGCAAGGCAATATCAAGGCCGGCAAGGTTCGCCCCATCGCCACGACGGACACCAAGCGCAACGCGCTGCTGCCTGACGTTCCCACCATCGCCGAATCCGGCTATCCCGGTTTCAACGCGGTAGGCTGGATCGGCCTGTTCGGCCCCGCCAACCTGCCGCCCGCGGTGGTCGACAGGTTGTACAAGGCGATCGACAAGGTCTACAACTCGCCCGACTTCCAGGCCACCATGCGCGCGCGCTCATTCGACATCGCCCACATGCCGCCGCCCGCGTTCACCAAGTTCCTGGCCGGCGAACGCGACAAGTGGGGCGCGGTGGTGCGGGAAGCGAATATCAAGCTGGACTGATACCCACCAAGGGACAACGATGAGACAGAAAACCACCTTACCCGAAGACATGCGCTGCGTCGTGCTGATCGGCATCGACTTCGACGGTCCCAGCCATGAGGTCGGCCGCGGCATCGCGCCGCTGGGCAAGCATTCCTGGGGCAATTACTCCGCGCGCTGCGGCGTGCCGCGCCACATGGACATGCTGGCGCGCCACGGCATCAAGGGCACCTTCTTCGTGCCAGGCTACGACGCCGAACGCCACCCCGACACCATTGCCCAGATCGACCAGCGGGGCTTCGAAGTGGCGGCACACGGCTATCTGCACGAAGCCTGGGAACTGGGCCTGGAGGAAGAAGAGGCCCTGCTGCGCAAGACCGATCGCATCCTGCGCGACGTGCTTGGCAAACCCGTGCTGGGCTGGCGCTCGCCGTCCGGCCGCAAGAGCGACCGCACCATGGCCGTGCTGAAGTCCATGGGCTATATCTACGACTCCAGCGACAAGGACTACGACCGGCCGTATCGCCTGCGTTTCGGCAAGGGCGCGGAAGACGTCATCGTCGAATTGCCCAACAACACCTACAGCCTGGACGACTTCCCCTTCTACAAATTCAGCCATACGCCGCCGTCGGAAGTGCTGGGCCAATGGAAGGCCGAATTCGATGCCATCTACGGTGTCGACCGCTTCTTCGTGATGTCGCTGCATCCGCGCGCGGGCTGGGGCTCCGGTACGCCATCACGCACCCGCGCCCTGTCCGACCTGATCACTTACATGAAGGGCCACGACGGCGTCCAGTTCATGGAGTACCGCGCCTTCGCGCAATGGTGCCAGCAGCACCGCGACAACCTGGAAGAGGTCTCTTTCGCATGAACACCTACACCTGGCCCCAAGGCGCCCGCACGGTGGTGCTGCTGACCGTCAACTTCGACGCCGAGACCTTCGACCTGAAGGAGACCGCGCCCGAGCGCATGTTCGGCCGCTACTCCTACGGCCGTTACGCCGTACGCGCCGGTTTTCCGCGCCTGCGCGAACTGTTCGCCCGGCATGGCGTACCCGCCACATTCTTCGTGCCCGGCGGCGATGCCCGGCGCCATCCGGAACTGGTGCGCGAACTGGCCGCGGACGGCCATGAGATCGCCGCGCGCGGCGTCGACCTGGAAAACTTCGCTACCCTGGGCGACCAGGAAACCGAGGTGCTCGCCAGTTCGCGCGCCATCCTGGGCGACATCACCGGCACCGCGCCGGTGGGCTTCCGCGCGCCGGGCGGCGAACTGTCCTCGCGCACGCTGAGCCACCTCGCCGACCAGGGCTTTCTCTATGACGCTACCTTCCAGGATGCGGACCATCCTTATGTCTTCAGCGTGGCCGGCGGGAAGAAACAGATCGTCGAGCTGCCGTCGAACTTTGCCTTGGACGACGCCCCCATCTATTCCGCCCGCCACACGCATGCGCGCCTGCAAACGATCTGGCGTGATGAGATCCAGGCATTGCACGCGGAAAGCATCCTGATCCCCATCACGCTGAACCTGCGTGGCGATTTCGGCTCCACGCGCGCAGCCCGTATCGCCGTGCTGGACACCCTGCTGACGGAGATCAAGCAGTTGGGTGACGTGCGCTTCATGACGTGCCAGCAGTTGGCGGAGCACACACTGTCGCTGAATCTGGCCACGGAGCCGGATCCCTTCCTGGCCCACGCCGAAACGCTGGCCCGCACGAAGTATCGGGGCGACCTGGCGATCAAGCCCTTGTAGGCCGCCGACGGCGGCTGCGGAAAGAAACAGGCGGCTCCGAAGGGCCGCCTGTCCTTTTTTCCCCAACGTTGCCGCCGGGGCCGTTCTTCCCGTGGTCTAGCGACTTACTACTTACTGCGTACTTCTACTGCTGATTCCAGACATCAATCCAGCTTGATGTTCGCCGCCGCGGCGACGTCCTTCCACTTGGCGATTTCCGAGGTCATGATGGCCTTGAATTGATCCGGCGTATTGCCGACCACCGTGCCGCCCAGCTCCTTGAAGCGCTTCTGCAGTTCGGGATCCCGCAACACATCCACCGACGCCTCGTACAAGGTCTCGGCCACTTCAGGCGACAGCCCCTTGGGGCCGAGCAGGCCGTTCCAGGCCGACACGTCATAGTTCTGGATGCCGGCTTCGGCGAAGGTCGGCACATCGGGGATTTCCGGCAGACGCTGGGGCGACGCCACCGCCAGCGCGCGCAGGCGGTTGGACTTGATGAACGGCAGCGAAGACGGCAGCGGTTCCCAGATCATCGACACCTGGCGCCCGATCACGTCGTTGAAGGCCGGACCAGCCCCCTTGTAGGCCACGTGCATGATCTGCGCGCCGCTGTTCTTCTTGAACAGCTCCATGGCCAGGTTGCCCAGCGTGCCCGCACCCGACGACGCATAGGTGTACTTGTGCGGCTGCGCCTTGGAGTCGCTGACCAGATCGGCCAGGGTCGCCGCCTTCACATCCTCGTTGACACTCAACACGCCCGGCACCGTGACGATCTGCGTGATCGGCGTGAAGTCGGCCACGGCGTCATAGGTCAGCTTGGTATAGATGGCGGGGTTGGCGGCGTGCGTGCTGGAAGAAGCCAGCAGCAGCGTGTAGCCGTCGGCCTTGGCCTCGGACACATACTTGGAACCGATCACGCCGGCGGCGCCCGCCTTGTTCTCCACCACGACGGTGGCGTCCAGCTTCTGGCCCAGCTTCTGCGCGAACAGGCGGCCGATGACGTCGGCCGTGCCGCCCGGAGCGAAGGGGATGATCAGGCGAATGGGCGCGGACGGATAGTCCTTGGCCATGGCGGCGGGGGACGCGCCCAGCAAGGCGCCGGCGGCGGCGAAGGCCACGATGGAACGCTTCAGCATTACAGGTATCTCCAGTTGACTATCATTTCGAGGGGGGGTGGGGAGCCAGGGAAAAGCTGCCCGATGTGGCGGAGAGCCACGCGATGACGCGTGCCAGCACTTCATCGCTATTGCGGTCCAGCATGCAGGCGTGGCTATTGCCATGCAGGCCGGCGGCGGGCAGATCCAGCACCGTTACGGGCGCGCCGCATTGCCGCATGGCTTGGACGTAGCCGTCGACGGACTGGCGGTAGGTGTGCCACAGCGGACTCTGGTCCAGATGGTCGCCCCACAGCACGAGTTGCGGGATCCCGATTTCCGCTGCGGCCGGCATGCCTGTGGGCTCCAGCGCGACCAGGGCGCGCACCAGCCCAGGGTGGCGCTGCGCGGCGTGGGCCGCGTGACCGCCACCCTGGCTGTGGCCCAGCACGATGCACGGTCCCACAGCGGCGATCAGTTCGTCATAGGCGGCCAGCGCCATCTCGCCATGGTCCAGCCAGCGCGGCACGAACTGGCGTGCGAACTGATCGAAATGCTCGACCGGGAATTGCGTGTCCAAGTGCGCGGCGGCTCGATACCCACCAGGCGGGCCGATGCGAAATACGTCCCACGCTTCCTCGTGGCTGCGGAAGATCGGCGACGAGCGATAGATTTCCGGGAACATGGCCCAGGAGGCGCGCCCGCGCTCCGGGGCGTCGCATACCCATACGTCGAAACCAGCCTCCAGCAGGCGCCACAGCCACCCTGGCCTGCCGTCGGGCGTCGCTTCCCACTGCGCGCCCGTCATGCCGCCGCCATGCCACAGCAAGATGGGCAAGGGAAAGCGAGGCTGCGCCAGGGCATAGTGCATTGCATACATCTGGCCGACGCTGTAGCTGCCGTTCATATCGACGGGGCGTGGGGTGCCGGCCGCGACGGTCCTGTCCTGGACCGGCAAGCCTTGCACCTGCGTGGTGACGCCGCCGAAGAAATGCGAACGGATGCTGCGTAGGGAAACGTTGGACATGATGCGAGCCAGGTCGAATGCGGCGCAGCTTAGCCGCTTTCATGACGGATCCTGGTGCATGGATACGTTAAGCTGTGCCAAATCAGCACACCTATACATTCACGCGGAATTTGCCATGGCCGGCCTACTACCCAAGAACCTGGACCTCGATCTGACCCTCTTGCGCGACCTGCTGGCCCTGGGCCAGGCCGGCAATCTGAGCCAGGCGGCACGCCATCGCGGCATCACGCACCCTGCCTTTGGACGGCGGATACGCGCGCTCGAAGATTGGGCGGGAACCGCCCTGGTCGAGCGCGGCAGCCGCCGCAGCCCCCTCACCGACGAAGGCCGCAAGCTGGCCGCCGCCGCCCGGCAGATCGAAGCCATTCTGCGCAACACCCGTGCTGTTTTGGCACACTCGCCCGAACAGGCGTTGCAAACCATCACCATTGCCGCCGGCCGCACCCTGTCCCATACGCTGTTACCGCGCCTGGTCGCCGACATCCGCGATGCCTGCGGCGACATGATCTGGAAGGTCAAGACCACCAGCCTGCGCCCGGGCCTGGAAATGCTGCGGGAGCGCTGGGCGGATTTCATGCTCGGGCACGCGCCTGAAGGCGCGATGCCGCCAGGCATGGAAGATCTGTTGTCCTGCTCGGTCGGCCGCGACGCGCTGGTCGCCGTCTCCGCGCCCCTGGTGTCCGGCTATCCCAAATATGCGGTGCCGCAGAGCCCGTCGCAACCCAGGGTCCCTTACCTGTCCTATGCACCGGGCATGGCGCTGGGCGCCATCCTGGACAACGTCTTGCAGCGGCAGGCCTGTCGCGACCGCCTGTTCACCATCTATGAAGCGGATCTGGCCGATTCCATCCACGCCATGGTGCGCCAAGGCGTCGGCCTGGCCTGGCTGCCGCTCAGCCTGATCCGTGAAGACCTGCTGCAAGGACGCATCGTCCGCGCTGGCGCCAAGACCGAGGACATCGACATCGACGTGCGCCTCTACACCCGCCAGGCGACCTTGGAGGACGCGCGCACGCGCGGTGTCTGGGAAGCCGTCAGCGCGCTCTACGGGTAATATTCCCGCCACGCTCCCCTCTCATCATCGACCGTCCCGCCATGCCCACCCTGCACATGCTCCTGCTCTTCCTGGCTGCCGACCTGGCCTTGAAACTCACACCTGGCCCGGACATGGCATTGACGCTGACGCGCGGCATGACGCAAGGGTTTCGCGTCGCCTGGTTGAGCGTGCTGGGCAGCTTCTGCGCGGGCTTCGTGCAGATTCCCCTGGTGGTGCTGGGCCTGGCCGCGATCTTCAAGGAATCGCCCACGCTATTCCTGTTCGTCAAGCTGGCCGGCGCTGTGTATATGGTCTACCTGGGCATCCAGGCCCTGCGCCGCAGCCGCCAACCGCGCGATCTGGCGGCCGTGCCCGCCAAGGGCGCGGGCCGGCAGGTGTTCATCCAGGGCTTCTTGACCAATCTGCTCAATCCCAAGGTCTTCATCTTCCTGATTGCCTTCCTGCCGCAATTCGCCGATCCCGCGGTCGGACCGGTGTGGTTGCAGATGCTGGTGCTGGCGGTCATCTCCAAACTGTTCGGCTTGTGCTCCGGCGCCACCTTCGCTTACGGCGCGGCGCGCATCCGCAACTGGTTGACGCGCAATCGCTGGTTCCTGCAGGCGCAGGACGGCGTGCTGGGCACGTGCATGCTGGCGATCGCGGGATATCTGGTGTTCAGCTCGGACACGTCAATGTCGAAATAGGCTGCCGGAACGTGGCATGGCGGCGCGTCCCCGGGCGGGCGCCCCGCCGGGCGGTCCGCCCGCGCCTGCCGCCTGCCGCCCGCCCGCGGGGGGGGGGGGTTGTGGGGGGGGGGGGGGGGGGGGGGGGGGGGGGGGGGGGGGGCGAGCGTGGTGTTCGTTTTTGTCGTTTGGTTTTCCTGCGGGGTGTGGGGGGGCGCCGGGGGCGGGGGGGGGGGGGGGGGGGCGCGGCGGTTCCCGCCCGGGCCGGGGGGGGGGGGCGCGCGGGGGTTACGGAAACGCGCCGGGGCGGG